>CAVVSF010000012.1:0-415876 GCA_963750915.1 uncultured Acidobacteriota bacterium | reverse complement strand
CATCCCGACCAATGTTCGACGGGCCGATTTCGCACTCGCGAGTCGGCCCGTTTCGTTTTTGGGCCTCAGAACCCGATGACGATGCCGGCCGTGAACTCGGCCTGCCAGACGATGTCGGCTTCGAGGCTGAAGAGGCAGATGCCGGGCGAGCAGGCAATGGCGCGGCCTTCGGCCTGGACGAACGTCGCAAAGACCCGCCCATCGAGCCGGAGCCCGATGCGGGGTGTGGGCATGAGCTTGACGCCGCCGCCGGCCGCCGCGGTGAAGCGAATCTCGTTGTCGTCGGCGCCCGCGTACCGCGTGAGCCCGAGGAGACCCGTCAGGAAGGGCCGGACGCGGACCCCGGTGCCGAACTCCTGGAGGCCGCCTGCCTGCCAGTGATCGACGTCGATCCGCCACCGCGTCGGCGAGCCAAACGGCGACGCCGGCACGGTGACGTGGGCCCGCTGGTGCGAGAAGAGCGCCTCGACGAACAGTCCATCGTGAAGCGGGACGTTGACGACGACGCCGACGGCCGGCGCGCCATCGAGATCGACGGGCTGGCCGGTGACGCGCTCGTAGAAGTCGCCGCCGAAGCGGTATCCGCCGACGGGGGAGATCTCGACGGGCTGGGCCGCGGCGACCGCCGGGGCACACGTGGCCGCTGCCGCGAGCAGGGTGGCGACGAGCCCTCGTCCGCATGCTCCCTGCTTCACTTCTTCTTCGTCGCCGTCCCGGTCATGACGTAGGCTCCGCCGGCGAAATCCATGTTCGCCGCCGTCTTCCCCTCCTCGCCGGGAATCAACGACGCGATGGCATCGACGTTCGTGCCCTCGTAAAGAAACGAGTAGCTCAGGTGGAGGCCTTTGCCCGATTTCGAGATGCTCGACACCTTTTGCGTCGCCAGGGTATCGCTGCCGATTTCGGCGACGACCTTGTCGTTCTCGACCTTGATGGACACGTTGAACGTGCCCGGACCGTTCGGGCCCTGCATCTCCATTGCCCAGTCGCCGATGAAGGGCGCGGCGTCCGCCACAGTAACCGGAGCCGGCGTCGACTGCGCCGAGGCTGGCGCGGCGAACGCGGCGAGAAAGAGTGCGCAAGCGGCAGCAAAGCGAATCATGAGGACCTCCGTGGGCGCAAGGACGACGGTGGGGCGCCGCGCAGCAGTATAGCGACAACGGCTACGAGGACGATGCCGATGCCGTGGCGAAGCCGGGGAAGCATCGCCCGGGCGGACCGTTCCGCGGCGGCAAGTACAGCAACTTCGAAGCGGGGACGCGGGTGCCGTTCATCGTCCGACGGCCGGCGCTGCTACTCCCTCGAATCGTTCCTCCGCGCCAGCAGCTCATCCGTCAGGGCATTGGCCTGCTTTTCGAGCCGCGCCTGAACGCCGTCGAAGCGTTCGTTGAGGTCCTGCCGCAGCGCCCTGGCGTTCCTCACCGATGCCAGGAACACGGCGGTCACAATGAAGACGACGGTCACGCAGAGGCCCAACGCGACGAGCCACGCCATATCGTCTGTTAGACACCGCCGGTCACGAATCGGCCCCAGCTCGGGCGCGTGCCGCGGCGGCGGCGACGTTCGTCGCGAGCGATGGTTCACCCGTCCGCGCGCAGCGCCTGCACCGGATCGACACGCCCCGCGCGGCGCGCCGGCAGGAACGCCGCGATCGCAGCCGCCCCGGCCACAATTCCGACGCTGGCGACGAAGGCGATCGGATCGAGCAGCGTCAGCCCGGGGAGCGTCACGACGGCGCGTAGCGCCGCGAGGACAGTGAACGCGATCAGGAATCCGGCCACGGCGCCCGCGACCACCAGCTTCGACGACTGCTGCATCATCAGCCGGACGATCCCTCCAGGCGTCGCGCCGAGCGCCGTGCGGATGCCAATCTCGCGCGTGCGGCGGCTCAGCGCATAAGCGACGACGCCGAAGATTCCCGAGACGCTCAGGCCGAGCGCGATGCCGCTCAGGACCATGCCAATCCACGACGACACCCGCAGCGGATACAGCTGCAGCGCCAGCGCCTCGTCGAGCGGGTAAGCCTCGAACGCGATCGGGCTGATGCCCGTGCGGGTGAAGAGTTTCTGCAGCGCCTCGGGGCCGACGTCCTGCGACGAGCGCATCCGGGCGATGATCGTCGACGCCTTGGAGCCGCCAGGGGATGTCGGCAGGTAGAGCTTCGCGGTCTTGCCTTCGTAGATGAAACCGGAGACGACATCCTCGACGACGCCGACGATGACGACGTCCAGGCCCAGCCTGGCGATGTCCGTATCGGAAACGAGCCGGCGCTTCATGGTCAGGTCGGGACGCTCTTCCGGCTCGAGCCAGACCCGGACGACCTGGCCGAGCGGTTCTTCGCCTGGCCACAGCGCCGCCGCGCCCGCGGCGCTGATCACCCCGACCGGCGCTTCGGCCCGCGCTTCGTCGGCCGAGAACAGCCGGCCGCGGGAGAGGTCGACGCCAAGCAGCGGGAAGTATTCGGGCGACGCGTAGAGCAGCGACATCCCGGTGATGTGCTTTTGCCCGGCCGGCTGCAGCGGCGCGCGGGGCCCCTGTCCAGAGAGCGGCGTGTGGCTGGCGACCGCAACCGACTCCACGGCGGGATCGGCGCTGAGCGCGTCGGCGGCTCCGGGAATCACCGAGCGGGGTACGGTCAGGCGCTGCACGGTGATGAGGCCATCGGTGTCGACGCCCAGCGGCGCGCTGGCGGCGAGCGCACTGTTTCTCAGGATGGTCGCGGCCCCGATCAGGAGCATCAGCGACACCGCCACCTGTCCGACGACCAGCACGCTGCGCAGCGTCGAGCCGCGGACGCCGGGGCGAACCTCGCCGCGCAGCGCGTGCGTCAGCGAGAGCTTTGTCGACTGCAGCGCGGGCAGCAAAGCGAACATGACCGTCGCGATCGCGGCGACCAGGAACGTGAAGGCAAAGACCCGGTGGTCGAGGTCGAGCGGCACGACGCGCGTCATCGATGCGGAGGACGCCGGCAGCGTACGGAAGAGGATGGTGACGCCGGCGCGCAGGACGAGCGACGCCAGGCCGAGCGCGGCAACCCCGGCGATGGCGGCGAGGAGGATGCCCTCGGTCAGCATCTGGCGGACGACCCGGCCGCGGCTGGCGCCGAGCGACAGGCGCACGCCGGTGTCGCGGTAGCGTGCCTGACCGCGCGCCAGCATGAGGTTCGAGACGTTGGCGCAGGCGGCGACGAGCACGAGGCCGAACGCGGCGAAGACCGGTGACAGGACGAGGAGAAGCTCGAGCGTCAGCGGGGCCGGGGTCGCCTGGAGAAGCACCTGCGCCCGGGTCGGCTTGACCTGTTCCATGACGCGCGTCATGAACGCGCCGAGCGCGTCTTCGGCCTGCGCCGCCGTGACGCCGCGGCGCAGCCGCGCAATGACCGCCAGCTCCCGCGGCTGCTCGCCGGCGAAGAGGTCCTGCGTCATCACCTGCGCGTGCATCGTCACCGGCACCCAGACGTCCGGCGGGCTGTCGTTCAGCCCGATGAAGTCACGGTGCGCGACGCCGACGATCACGAACGACTGGTTGTTGATCGGCAGTTCGCGGCCGAGGATCGCCGGATCGCGATCGTAGAGGCGGCGCCAGGCGTCGTCGCTGAGAACGGCAACGGCGGCGGCGCCCGGTGTCCTGGCATCGAACTCCGCGAGGCCCCGGCCGAGCGCGATCCTGCCGCCGAGGCTGTCGAAGTAATTGCCCGAGACGAACGCCGCGAGGAGCGGCAGATCGCCGCTCGAGACCGATCGATTGCGTTCGGCGAAGACCGACTCGAAGAGCTCCGTGCGCGTCAGCAGTTCCTGGTAGTCACGCCAGCGAAAGGTGCGGCCGCCGGCATCCTGCGACTGCCAGCGGATCTCGTGCAGGCTGTACGGATCGCGGACGGCGTACGGGCGCAGCACGTAAGCGTTGAAGATGGCGAAGACGACGGTGACGAGGGAGAGCGCGACCGCGAGTGTGCCAATGGTGGCAAGGGAAAAGGCGCGATCGGCGAGGAGGCTCCGGAACGCGTAGCGCAGGTCCTGGACGAACTGCTCGACGATCCGGAACGAGAACTGCTCGCGGCTCGTTTCCTTGAGGAGCGCGGCGTTGCCGAAGTCGCGCCGCGCCTGCAACCGTGCATCGGCAGGGGAGAGGCCGCGCTCGCGATACTCCTCCTCGAGCAGCTCGAGGTGCAGTTGCTGCTCGGCGTCGAGCTCGCGATCGTGACCGCGGGAAATGAGCGCGCGGACGCGCACGACGATCCGGGTCAGCCAGACAGGCATTGGATGCTTACCCTTGTTCGAGGACAGCAGCGATGGCGCCGGCGATCGAGTGCCAGCGTTCGGTCTCGTCGGCGAGCTGCTTCGTGCCGCGCCGCGTGAGGCGGTAGTACTTCGCCTGCCGGTTGTTCTCGGTCGTGCCCCAGGACCGATTCGATGAGGCCGTCGACTTCCATCCGGTGGAGGGCGGGGTAGAGCGAGCCCTGTTCCACTTTCAGGACCGAGCTCGAGATTTGACGGATGCGGCGCGCGATCGCGAACCCATGGTTGGGGCTCGTCGCCAGCGTTCGCAGGATCAGGAGCGGGAGCGTGCCTTGAAGGAGCTCGCCGTTGGGATTGGGAGCCATGCGCGACTCCCAGTATGGAAGTCGCGCCGGCTCATGTCAAGCATCTAGGTGAAGGCGCGACTCACCGCACCCACGGGACTTCCGGCGCCCGATAGAAGTTGATGCCCAGCGCCTGCCAGCGCGGTCCCTGCGCGCCGAGACGGCGTGCGAAGTCGTCCCACTTGCGGTTCGCCTGCGGCGTCCAGCCGATCTCGGCGATCGCGGCGAGCCGCGGGAACGCCATGTATTCGACGTCGTGCATGTAGACGACGGTCTCGGCCCAGAGCGGCGCTTCGACGCCGATCACCGCCTTGGCCGCGGCGCCGCCGACCGTGGCCACCGGGTCCCAGTCGTAGGCATGCTGCACGGAAACGTTCCCGGCCCAGTTCAGCCCGAGCAGGGTGCTGTCGTCGTACTTCATGTCGACGTAGGCGCGATTGGCTGGCGACACGATCAGCCGCGGCGCCCGGTCGAGGCCTTCGTTGGCCTTCGGCCGCCAGTGCTGCACGATCGACGTCGGCAGGAGCGTCACCGGCGCGATCTCGTCCCAGCCGACCATCTCCTTGCCGTGCTTCTGCACGATCCCCTGCACCCGCTCGATGAACGCCCGGTACTGCGCCGGCGTCAGCTTCTCGACCTCGTCGCCGCCGACGTGGAAGTACGGACCAGGCGTCAGCGCGCCGATCTCCCGGACGACGTCGTCGATGAACTTGTAGGTGACGTCCTTGTCGACGCAGAGCGTGCTGAAGCCGACGCGGATGCCGGTGTAGAGATCGGGCGCCTTGCCGTCGCAGTTCAGCTCGGCGTACGACGCCAGCGCGGCGTTGGTGTGGCCGGGCATGTCGATCTCGGGCACGATGGTGATGTAGCGCTCGCCTGCGTACTTGACGAGCGCCGCGAACGTCTCCTGCGTGTAGAAGCCGCCGGCGCCGCCGCCCACGGCGGTGCTGCCGCCGTGTTTCGTCAGGTTCGGCCAGGACTTGATCTCCAGGCGCCAGCCTTGATCGTCGGAGAGATGCAGGTGCAGCCGATTGATCTTGTGCATGGAGATCAGATCGATGTACCGCTTCACGTCATCCGGGCCGAAGAAGTGGCGCGCTACGTCGAGCATCGCGCCGCGCCACGCGAACCGCGGACGATCGACGATCCTTCCGGCGGGCACGGTGACCGTGCGGCCCTTGCTCGCCGCGGCCGCGGGATGCTCGACGACGACAGGCAGGAGCTGACGCAGCGTCTGCACGCCGTAGAAGAGCCCGGCGGGGCGGTTGGCAGTGATATTGATGCGCTCGGGCGAGATCGTGAGCTCGTAGCCCTCGTCGCCGGCATCGGGCAGCGAGGCCAGCGCGATCTGGATGACGCCGGTGGTCGCGGTGCTGGACGCGTCGACGCGTGGCGGCGTCGGCGCCGCGGCGGTACCGATCAGCGATGCCAGGTAGTCGGCGATACGCTTGACGTCGTCAGTGCCTCCCTGGGGGGCGATGACGGTATCAGCGGTGAGCGTAAATACGCCGGATGAAGGTTCTATCACCGCCGGGGCGGGCACGAGTCGCTGCATAGGCGTGAGTGCATCCCGACTCGGAGGCACCGGCGCGGGTGCCGTCGCCGCCGGAGGGTTGCTGCCACATGCCGCCAGCGTCGCCGCGGCGAAGGCTGTGATGGCGATCCTGGCCAGGTGTGAGAATGCGGGGAAGTATCGTGTGCATGGTTGCCCCTTGGTGCTGACTAGTTTAGAGCCGTCGGCCGGTGCCCAGCCGACAGTAACGGTCCGACGATTTCCGCCAACGTCGTACCATTAGCCTCAAACGAATGAGCGATCAGCAGTGGACGGCTGGCGGCGCCGACGCCGGAGTGCGGCTGGACAAGTATCTGGCCGCCGGCGATCGCGCCGGCTCGCGGGCCCGCGCGGTGCAGGCGCTCGAGCGCGGCAAGGTGTTCGTCAACGGCACGGAGGCGACGCTCCAGGATGCCGCCCGGCGGCTCGTCGAAGGTGATCTGGTGCGCCTCTGGGCCGACCGGCCCGGCAGCGCCAGGCGCCGGCCGCGTCTCGGCGTCTCGGGCGAGCTCGACGTCGTCCACGAAGACGACGCGATCATCGTCGTCAACAAGCCGGCGGGAATCCTCTCGGTGCCGCTGGAGCGCAACCCGGGCGTGCCGTCGGTCTACGCGCAGATCGAAGAACGCTTCCGCCCGCTCGGCAAGCGCCGGCCGTTCGTCGTCCACCGCATCGACCAGGACACCTCGGGCCTGGTTGTCTTCGCGAAGGATCCAACGGCTCGCGATCGGCTGCGGCTGCAGTTTGCGAAGCGCGAGCCCGAGCGCGTGCTACCTCGCTGTGATCTACGGACGTCCGGAACCGGCTCAGGGGGTGTGGCGCGACACGCTGGTGTGGGATGAGAAAGCGCTGATCCAGAAGGAGACGCACCCGCGCGATCCGCGCGGCAGCGAAGCGATCTCCGAGTACCGGACGGTCGAGACGTTCAGGGACGCGGCGCTGGTCGAGGTCCGGCTGCGAACGGGACGGCGCAACCAGATCAGGATCCAGGCACGGTTGCGCGGGCACACCCTCGTCGGCGAACAGCGCTATGTCTTCGGGCCGGAGGTTCTCCGGCCGATCCGATTCGGGCGGCAGGCGCTGCACGCGTTCCGGCTCGGGTTCGACCACCCCGACGACGGCCGTCCGCTGCGCCTCGAAGCGCCATTGCCGGCCGACCTCGATGAGCTGCTGATCCGGCTGCGCCGCGATTCGGAGTAGACTCTGGCAGCCATATCTGAGCGCCTGCCTGCCGCCAGAAACGGTGCCGCGTGCGAAACATCCGCCGTCGTTTCGTTGCCGTCGTCTCCCCCGTGGCTGCGTTCATCGTCGTGGTGACCGCGCTCGTGGCGGCGCAGTCCGCGCAGTCGCCGCCGCCACCGCAGCCGCCGCCACCCCGAGGATCCGGCGCAACCACCACCGCGGTTTCGCGTCGACGCCAGCTTCGTCCGCGTCGATGCCTACCCGATGAAGGACGGCAAGGCGGTGCTCGACCTGACCGCCGCCGATTTCGAGGTTCTCGAAGACAACGTACCGCAGGCGATCGAGACCTTCGAGCACATCGTTGTCCGGCCGGCCGGTCCGCAGGAGGAGCGCGTCGACCCGGGCTCGCAGCGCGCGGTGCAGCAGGCGCTGTCCAATCCGCGGAACCGCGTGTTCGTCATCTTCCTCGACACGCCGCACGTCACGCTCTCGAGCGCGCACGCGATCAACGAGCCCCTGATCCGGTTGATCGACCGCATCCTCGGCCCCGACGACCTCGTCGGGGTGATGACGCCGGCGATGTCGGCCAGCCAGATCGCCTTCGGCCGCAAGACCCAGGTGATCGAGAGCAACCTCCGGACGAACTGGGCCTGGGGCACGCGATTCACGAACGAGTACGACGAGCGTGAACAGGCGTACATCGCGTGCTATCCGCCGCTCAGCGGCGAGCGCAGCGACGTGTCGGCGCTGGCCAAAGAGATGATTCACCGGAAGCGCGAGCGGGCGACGCTGGATGCCTTCGAGGATCTGGTGCGCTACCTGCGAACGCTGCGCGAAGAGCGCAAGGCGATCCTGACGGTGACCGAAGGCTGGATGCTGTACGGCGAGAATCGTGCGATCACGAAGCTTCGCGAAGATCCGGTAACCGGCTACAAGGAGCCGGTGCCGGGCGTCGACCCTGTTGGCGTCGGTCCGAATGGCACGCTGACCAACCGCGACCCCCGGCGGCTGTCATCCGGCGCGCTGAACAAGAGCGAATGCGACAGCGATCGCCTGATGCTCTCGATGCTCGACAACAAGCGGGCGATGATCGACCTGATGGACGAGGCGAACTTCGGCAACGCCAGCTTCTATCCGATCGACCCTCGCGGCCTGGCGGTCTTCGACAGCCCGATCGGTCCTGACGCGCCACCGCCGGTATCGATCGACATCCGAAACCTCGAGTCGCGCATCGAGGTGATGAGGACGCTCGCCGAGAACACCGACGGTGTCGCGGTGGTCAACAGCAACGACCTCGATCGCGGCCTGCGGCGGATCTCCGACGACCTCACTTCCTACTATCTGCTCGGCTACAACTCGACGAACTCGAAGCTCGATGGCAGGTTTCGCTCGCTGAAGGTGCGGGTCAAGCGGCCCGGCGTCGACGTCCGCGCGAGGCGCGGGTATCGCGCCGCCGTCCGCGAGGATGTCGACAAGGCGCGCACCGCGGCGAGCGCGCCCGTGCCGGAGACAACGCGTGCCGCGACCGCCGCGCTCGAACGTCTCAGCCGCGTCCGACCGGACGCCCAGCTCAAGGTCCATGCGATTCTGTCCACGCCGACGACGGTGTGGGTGGCGGGAGAACTGCGGCCGGCGGTCGCGGGGCGGCCGGATGAGTTCGCGCAGGGCGCCTCCGGCACGATTGACGTCACGGGCGGCGCGCAGACGAAGCTCGCGCTCAAACCTGGCGAACGAACCTTCCTGATCTCGATCCCGCTGACCGCGGCGCCCGCGGGCGAGATCGACGTCCGCGCGCGAATCACGCCGACGGGCGGGGCGTTGCCGGTCACTGACAACCTCCGCCTGAATCCGAAGACGTCCGGCGAACCCTTGCTCTTCCGCCGTGGACCGTCGACGGGAAATCGCCTCGTCCCGGCGCCGACGTTCGCGGTCAGCCGCACCGAGCGCCTGCGTATCGAAGTACCGATCGACGCGAGCGTGAAGCCTGGCTCGGGCCGGCTCCTCGACCGTGCCGGCCAGCCGCTGCAGGTTCCCGTCACCGTCGGCGAACGCGCCGACGCCGAGACGAACCAGCGCTGGCTGACGGCCGACGTCTCGCTCGCGCCGCTGGCGCCCTCCGACTACCTCGTCGAGCTGGTGGTGCAGGGCGCATCGGAGCAACGCACGCTCGTCCCCGTCCGCGTCACGAGGTAGCGCGATGCGCACAAGCGTTCGCTACCTCGCCGCTGCCACCGTGGCGGCGCTGGGAACCGTGGTCGCCGCGACCTGGGGACCGGCCTCCGCGCAGCAACCGATTCGTGTCGGCACGAGCCTCGTTCGTGTCGACGTTTACCCGACCTTGAACGGCGCCATCGTCGACGGCCTGACCGCCGACGACTTCGAGGTCTTCGAGAACGACGTGCTCCAGCGCGTCGAGAGTTTCGAGCACATCGTGCCGACCAGGGGGCCGCAGACGGCGCGTGTGGATCCCAACAACACCCGCGACATGCTGGCCGCGATCCGCGACGGCCGCAACCGCCTGTTCCTGATCTTTCTCGATACGACGCACGTCGATCAGACCAACGCGGTGCAGATGAACGAGCCGCTGACGCGCTTCCTGCGCCAGGAGCTCGCCGACGAGGATCTGGTCGCGGTGATGACGCCGGAGATGAGCGTTGCGAACCTCACGTTCATGCGCCGGACGGAAGCGATCGAGCGGCAGCTGAAGGACAACTTCGACTGGGGCCGGCACCGCCGCCAGCTGCCGGAGCTCGACGCGCGATCGATCCAGTACGAACTGTGCTACCCGCCGATAAAGTACGGCGATCTCGCGGGCAAGATGACGGAGCGTCGCCGCGAGCGAATGACGCTCGAAGCGCTGCAGGACGTCGTGCGCTGGTTGCCGACGATCCGCGAGGAGCGGAAGGCGATCGTCACGGTCACGCAGGGCTGGCGGCTCTATCAGCCCGACCCGACGATGCTGGAGATCAAGGAAACGGCGCTCCTGAACAAGCCCCGCGTCGGACCGACTGGGCAATTGACGACCGAGAACCCGAACAACACCGTCAACGTGTCGAAAACCGAGTGCGATGCCGACCGGACCAAGCTGGCCGCGATCGACAACGACCGGCTGCTGAGGGATCTCATCGACGACGCGAACCTGGGCAACGCCAGCTTCTACATGATCGACCCCGGCGGACTCCAGGTGTCGCGGCCGGACCGCAGCAACGCCATGCGGACCCTGGCCGACAACACCGACGGCCTGGCGCTCCTGAACAGCAACGATTTCAACAAAGCCTGGCGCCGGATTGCCGACGACCAGTCCTCGTACTACCTGCTCGGCTACTACACGACGAACCCGAAGCCGGACGGACGGTATCGCTCGATCACCGTCAAAGTGAAACGGCCGGGCGTGAGCGTTCGCGCCCGGCGTGGCTATCGCGCGCCGACCGTCGAGGAAGTGACGCTGGCGCGGCGCGATGCGCCGGCGACGGCAGCTCCGGAGGCGCATGGAGCGGCGCTGGCGGCTCGAGCCGTCGCGACGCTCGCCGAGATCAGGCCCGACTCGAGATTCGCGGTCAACGCCGTGGTGAGGCGCGGGCCGGGCGGAGCGATCTGGGTCGCGGGCGAACTGTCGCCGGCCCCGGGACCGCCCGACGAGTTCACGCGCGGCGCGTCCGCCATGGTGGAGGCGGTCGGCGCCGGCGTGTCGGCGCGGGCGAACGTGACGCTCAAGCCCGGCGAACGGACGTTCCTGGTGCAGCTCGACGCGCCCGTTCCAGAAGCAGGAACGATCGAGGTTCGCGCGCGCCTGACGTCGAGCGACGGCGTGGCGCCGCCGCTCACAGACACGCTGCGCCTGGACCTCAGCGACGCGGCCGGCCGGCTGCTCCTGTTCCGCCGCGGGCCGACCACCGGCAACAGGCTGATGCCGGCAGGAGACGCCCGCTTCAGCAGGACCGAACGGCTCCGGCTCGAGGCGCCGCTCGGCGACGGCGAGAAGCCTGGCGAAGGGCGCCTCCTCGATCGCGCCGGCCAGCGCCTGCAGGTGCCGGTGACGGTCTCGGCACGCCTCGACGAGGCGACGGGGCAGCGATGGGTGAGCGCCGACCTCACCCTGGCACCGCTCAGCGCCGGCGACTACGTCATCGAGGTCGGCGTCGAGGGCCGCGACGAACACCCGTTCGTGGCGGCCATCCGCATCACGAGGTGAGCCGAAGAAACGCTAGGGCTGGGTCCCCGACGGGCGTATACTCAAGGTTCCTGCTTTTCTGAGCCCTAGGCCAACCAGGCCAAGCCCTCACCAAAGCCTTTGCTGTGAGGGTTGCATCGCAACCGAGTCCTGGCCTGCTTTCCAGCGTCACTACGACACGCGCCGGACACCTGCCGCAGCGTCATAACCCATCACGAAAGGATGGTTCGCGTGGTACAGCGTCCCACTGAGCTCGCCGCGTTCGAGTTTGCGGTACTGGCCGGTCTTCGCGCCCTGCAGCTCGCTCGCGGCTGCGCGCCTCGCGTGCCGCGCGCCGAGAAGACCGCAGTCACGGCGCAGATGGAAGTCGCCGAGGGCAAGATCGTGCGGCAGGTGAATGGAGAGGCCGGTGCGCCCGTTCGACCCACGTCCTGACGCCGGCTCTCGACCCGTCGCCGTGGTCGAGACTCCGTCTACCTGTCCCGCCTGCCGGTCGGCGTCGATCTCGACGACGGCCAAGACCCCTGATGTCAGTAGCTACTGGCGCTGCGGGAAGTGCGGCGAAGTCTGGAACGTCTCCCGCCGCGACGCCCGGCCCCGCGGAGAGCAGCCTTGGCGGTAGCGCCGAGCGATCTCGCGCGTGAGCTGCAGGAGCTGATCGCGGCCCTCGACCGGCGCGTGCCCCGCGTCGAGCGGGCGGGCGAGGCCGACATCGCCAAAGATGCGATTGCTCTCCGCGAGAAGGCGCTTCAACGCCTCGCGGAGATCGAGGCGCAGGGCGCTGCCGCTGTCAGGAAGAAAACCGAGTAGCGCCCGTTCGTCCGCCTCCCTCCGCCGCAGGCGCGTTGCAGTCCCTTCTGACGCGCTGGTTCTCTTCAGCAACTGTCTTCCTTTAGATTCCTTGGCCGCGTCTTCATTTCGCGCATTGCGTGGGACGCGAGAACGCGGGCACGCCACGTCGGACCGGGGCGCCGACTTCGCGCCGTGGAAAACGGACCCTCCGCGGCGTACCTCACGATGCGGCGGCGGCTTGGGGTTTGCCGCACACCGGTAAAGCATCGGTTCGGCCACGAGGCGGCTCGACCGCCGGAGACGAATCAGCGCCGCCGCCGATGGGACCCGCTGCGGGCCCGTTTTTCGCCTGCGCTGTCACGTCGCTCACACGCCGCCCCGGCCCGACGCGGCGCACCCGCGCGAGCGCGTCCGGTGCTTCGACTATGTAGGGACGAAGCCTTGGCAAGGCTGGCCAGCCAACTTCGCCGCGGCGATCAGAACACCGCGATGGGAGGGCGCGTGACCGCAGGCGCGACGGGTCTGAGGGGTAGCGCTGCGAGGACGGACCGTTCGGCGTTATCCTGACCGCACGTGGTCGCGCACAAATCAATCGCAACAACGTTCGCTTGGACGACCAGGCCAGGGACAGTAGGAACGCCGACATGATCCACAGATGCGAGGGGCTGAAGGCGATCTCACGACGTGAGTTCGTGCAAGCCACGGCCTGTGCCGCTGCAGGAACGACCCTCTCGGGCTTCTCGGGCGCCCTCGCTTCCGGCCAGGAGTCTCGTCGCAGCCGCGAAGTCATGAGGGAGTTCCCGTACGGGGCGGTGCGGTTGACAGGCGGCCCCATCAAGCAGCACTTCGATCGCATCCACGCGCATTTTCTCGCTCTCGACAACGACCGCCTGCTCAAGGTGTTTCGCGAGCGCGCCGGGTTGCCGGCGCCGGGCCCCGACATGGGCGGCTGGTACGACACGAACGGCTTCGTGCCCGGCCTGACGCTCGGCCAATACATATCCGGACTGGCCAGGCTCGGCGCGGCGACGGGCGACAGGGCGGCGCACGACAAAGTGGCGCGGCTGGTCTCCGGCTTCGGCGAGTTCATCCGGCGCGCCGAGAGTCCGTACGCCGGGCCAAACGCGCAGGCGCAGTGGGCCGCCTACGTCATGGACAAGTACGTCGTCGGGCTCGTCGATGCTTTTCAACTCAGCGGCGTCGAGGAAGCGAAGCGCCTGCTGCCGGTCACGATCGACAAGTGCCTGCCGTACATCTCTCCCGTGTCGCGAGACCGCATCGGAAAGAAGGATCCGCCTTACGACGAGACCTACGTCATCTCGGAGAACCTCTTCCACGTCGCGAACATCACCGGCGACGACAAGTATCGCAAGCTGGCGGTGCACTACCTGCTCGACAAGGAGTGGTTCGACCCGCTCGCTGCCGGCGTCGACGTCCTGCCGGAGAAGCACGCCTACAGCCACACCATCGCTCTCAGTTCCGGCGCGCAGGCCTATCTCAATCTCGGCGACCCGAAGTACCTGAAGGCGCTGACCAACGCCTGGCGGTTCCTCGAGCCGCAACGCTTCGCGTCCGGAGGGTGGGCGCCGGAAGAGCAGTTCGTCCACCTGGGGCAGGGCAAGCTCGCCGAGAGCTTGAAGAGCTCCAAGGCCCATTTCGAGACGCCCTGCGGCAGCTTTGCCGACATGAAGCTGGCGCGATACCTGATCCGCCTGACCGGCCGTCCCGAGTACGGCGACGGGCTGGAACGCACGCTTTACAACACCATGCTGGCGACGCGGCTGCCGAACAGCGACGGCGACTATCCGTACTATTCCGATTACGGCGCCGGCGCGGAGAAGCGGTACTACCACCGTAAGTGGCCCTGCTGTTCCGGCACCCTGGTTCAGGGCGTCGCCGACTACGTCCTGAACGCGTACTTCCACGACGATGACGCGCTGCTGGTCAATCTGTTCGTTGCCTCGGAAGTGACCTGGAACCGTGCGGGCGGCGCCGTCGCGATCGTTCAGGACACCGACTATCCGGCGGCGAACACCGTGCGCTTGACCGTGCGAGAGCCCGGCGATGGCCGTTTTGCGGTGAAGCTGCGCATCCCGGCGTGGGCGAACGGCGCGACGCTGCGTGTCAACGGCAAGACCCAGAACGTCGCGCCTGGTGAGCTCGCCACGGTGAGGAGCAGTTGGAAGGCTGGCGATACGATCGAGCTGGTCGTGCCGCAGCCACTACGCACGCTGTCCATCGACGCCGAGAACCCGAACCTCGCGGCACTGATGCGCGGCGCGATCATGTATGTCGGCCTCAACCCCTGGGACGGCATTGGCGAGCAGGCCATCAGCCTGCCCGGTTCGCTGTCGCCGCTCTCCGCATCGGGACCGGCCTACCGCGCCGCGGTCGCGGGACGCGACCTGGTGTTCGTGCCGTACTTCACGGTCGACACCGAGCGGTACAACACCTACTTCAGAATTGCGTAGCGTCGGTTGGCTGGCGGCGGCGGTCCGGGAGTGAAGACCGGCTCCACGATGCAGATCCCTAGCTAGCGCACGAAAAGCGTCACGCACCTTGCACGTCACTGGCTCACGCGAGACAGCCGGAACGCGGCCATCTCCTCGCCGTTGCGCACCAGCAGGACGTCGCCAACCAGTACCGGGTGATTCCAGGTCTTGCCCTCGATGGCCTTGAACCGTGCGACTTCCGTGAACCGATCGGGGGTTGCGCTCACCAGCGCCAGCTCACCCTCTTCCGACACCACCAGCAGCAGGTCCTGGTCCGGCAGCAGGATCATCTGCCCATGGCCGTAGCGGCCGCCTTTCCACTTGCGCGCGCCGTCCGCGAGGTCGATGCACGCGAGGATGCTGCCGTCGAAGCCGAAGGCATGGCCCTCGTGGACGACGAAGTCGTTGTAAAAGGGCTTCAGGCTGCGCGACGTCCAGCGTTCTTCGGTCGTCCACGAGCCGGCTTCGCGCTTGACGGCGATCCGGCGCATGCCGATTCCGGCCATCGCGTCGCCGGCGGCGATCAGGATGTCGCCATTCGACGTTCGCGCCGGCTGCAGGATGCTGGCGTTTGGCACCCATCTGTGCTCCCACAGCATCGTTCCATCTGCCGGCGAAACGCTCGTGGTGCGCGCTCCTCTCATGAGCACGACTTGCGGCACGCCCTCGATCGTCATCAGATGCGGCGAGCTGTACCCGGCGCCGCCCTCCGGCCCCATCCACCGGCGCTCTCCCGTCGCGGCGGCGTAGCCTGCCAGCCGGCCGGATGCAGCCACGATGACGATATCGTCGACCACGAGCGGCGAACTGGTGAACCCCCAGCCGGGATCCTCCGCGCCCGTATCAGCGACGGGGTTGCGCGACCACACGACCGCTCCACTCCGGGCGTCGAGAGCGTTCAGGATTCCCGTCGCACCGAACGTGTAGACGCGGCCGTTGCTCAGCGTCGGCGTCCCGCGCGGACCGGCTCCGCCGACCGTCTCCCAGTACCGCGCGGCGTCGCGATGCTGCCAGATCGGGTCGCCGGTGCGCAGGTTGTAGGACGCAACGACCTCCTCGTCGCCGCGCTGTTCCTGTGTATAGAGCCGATCGCCGTGGACCGCAAAGGACGACCAGCCGGGGCCGACCGGCCGACGCCACATCTCTACCGGCGGCGACGCTTCCCAGTTGGTTGCGATCGTCACGGCGCGGACGACGCCGTCCCGGGCAGGCCCGCGAAAGCCGGGCCATTCGGCCAGCGTGACATCCGGCTCCTCTGGGACCGCCGCGGATGTCGGCTCGCGTGTGGCAGCAGTCGCTGGACGAGCCTCGACCGCGGGCCGATCCACCGGCGCCGACGTCGGTTCTGACGCGGGAGCGGGCGCGTCGGGCTTTGTCGGCGCGGGTGCCGGCGTCCCCGGTCTGGCTGCAAGTTCCTGCAGCCGGTATTCCGGACTCGGCGTCCATCGCCAGTGAAGCTCCAACCCGCCGTCGCCGGTGAAGCCGCCGATGCGCAGCAGCATCCAGGCAGAACTGGCGGCCACAATCGTCGCGACGAGCGATGCCCGGCGAACGCGGTCAGAAAGCCGCGCGGTGGCGACAGCCCAGGCGACGAGCGCAACACTCGTGGCCGGGATTGCGAGGATCGGAAACAGCGGTCCCTTCCCCGGGTCCCCAAGCGAAATGTGGAGGAATCGGGACGTCACCAGCGTCGCGACAGCCATCAGGGCGATCGCGCCAATCCGCTCGGACCACGGCGCGCGGCTGAAGAACAGCCACCACAGGAGGATCAGCAGCCCACCAGCGAGTCCTCCGAGAAACCTGAGAGGCGGCCCTGCCGGACCGAGCAACGGAACGGCGAGATGGAAGCATACGAGCAGCGCCGCGAAGGCAATGCCCGGCCAGAGGCGAAGCGGCTTCCGCTCGCGATCGTCGGGCTGCATCGGGCTACATCTCCTCCTCAGGCGTCCTAGATGTAGAACGTCTACGGCCTTAGACGTAGGGTGTCTACGGCTTGTTCCGGAGAACTGGCGAGCCCGGCAGCGCGGTGGACCACCGGGGCTTGATGTTGTTGTTGAGACGGAAGAAGTTGTCGGGGTCGTACTTCTTCTTGATCTCAGCCAGGCGTTTCAGGTTCCTGCCGAAAGCGCTGTCGACACCGACGTCGGTGCTCTCATCCGCGATACCCGTGAAGTTCAGGTAAGTCGATCCGGTACCGAGCTTGTGAACCGCCGCCCACCGTTCTCTCACCCACGCGATCACCGCGTCGTCGTCGGCAGGATCAAGCCAATTGCCGTCCACCGAGACCATCCATTGTGCGGATCGCTCGGCGTTGGCCGTATCCTCTGCGCCAACCCGATTGATCGCGCCTCCCCATGAGAACACGGCGATGAGCGTGCGAGTCGAGTTGCGCTCCTTCGCCGCGTCGGCCACAAGGTCGACGGCCTTGTCTGTCAGTTCCGACAGGTAGGTCGACTTCCAATAGCTGCGAAGCCGCTGGCGCTGGAAAAACTCGTCGAACGCGGTCTGGACGCCGACAAATGGAATCGGGCCGGATATGTCGGCCAGGTGAGTTCCGAGCTCGCGTAAGGGCTGCATCACCTTCATTCCTTCGCCGACGTCGCCCGCGTATACACCGGCGGTGACGATGAACGGTGTGTCGTGGATCTCGGGTGGCGTGTGCTGGCTCGGGGGCAGGGTAGTCATCAGAGCGAGTCCCGTCACTTCGTCTGGAGCTCCAGCCATGAAGTCGCGGTATCCGCGCAGCACCCGAGGCGCCTCCGCGATCGGGTGGAACGCAGCCGCGAAGGCCACGGTAGGCCCGAGCTCGTACAGAGTGAAGGTGAACGACGTCACGACGCCAAAGTTGCCTCCGCCGCCGCGGATTGCCCAGAAGAGGTCGGCGTTCGTGTCGGCCGAGGCCGTCCGTACCTGCCCCCTGGCGTCGACGACCTGCGCGGAGACAAGGCTGTCGCACGACAACCCGTACTTTCGGCGCATCCACCCTTCACCACCTCCGAGCGCAAGTCCCGCTATCCCGGTGTCCGAAACGACACCGCCAGGCGTGGCCAGCCCGAATACCTGGGTTTCGCGGTCGACGTCGCGCCACAAGCGCCCCGCCCTGCGCTCGAACGAGCTTCGCATCGGGATCGACGTCGACCCCGTTCATGTGAGCGAGGTCGAGCAGCATCCCTCCGTCGATGCTCGACAGGCCCGCGACGGAATGTCCTCCGCCGCGGACCGCGAGCAGCAAGCCTTGTTCGCGGGCGAACTTGATTGCGTCGATGACGTCGGCGGTGCCGGTGGCCTGCACCACCACGGCCGGGCGATCGCGGTGCATCGCGTTGTACACCGGACGGATCGCGTCATACCCAGGATCACCCGGCGTTAGAACCGGACCTCGGACGGTCGTCCGCAGGTTATCGAGATGCTCGCTGTCGATCTCCCTCTCGCCGCCATTGAGCATCACAGCCTTGATTGCCATGGCGCCTCCCAATGCGTTCGAAAACGTTCTGCGACGTCCTTACCGGACCTGCGACAACGCAACCCTACACGCACCTGAGTCCGGCGGCAACCGAAGACGTGATCCGATTGCTTGACGGGTAACAAATCCGGGCGAACCGCTGGAGATGTGTGGGGACAGTGTGGAGACGGGGACACGATGCGATGAGAGGAGGGCAGAGAATCCGGCGCAGCAACGGGGTTGGCTGATGAGAGACCCAAACACGGAGACCGTGTCGGCTGCTAGAAGCGCAGGAAGGCCGGATTACGCCAGAGGCCGTCGAATTGGGTCATTTGTGACGAGCCGAAACCTGATCGCCGTCGAGGGTGAGAACGTGCCATTCTCTTCTAACTCGCAGCTCGTCGCTATACGCCGAGGAATCCGACCCGCCGCGATTCATAGACTGATCGGCGTTTATAGCGACTGACGCCGGCTTCAGCCGGTGCGGCTCAGGACACTAACGGCCGTCGACGCCGCAAGGGATGCAACGAGGGCAAGTAACCAGATCGCTCGGGTACACGCGCCAAGGACTCGGCATGTCCCAACCAATCCCCGAGATCGCTATCGCGCGTTCGGCTCCGGACACGCGACCGCCACGCCCACCGTCCGACGGTGAGAGCCTTGTCGGTCACCTCGACCTTGGGTGTTTGATTCCACTCTGTCGGTATCGCTAGGTTCCACATCAAGCAACTAATGCGCGTTGGCCCCTTTTGTACTGCGCTCGAACCCGAATACGCAGGCGGGGGCGCTGGCCGTTTTGGGGCTCCTGTTAGTGGGGCCTTCGTCGGCATGTACGAATTCGGCGAGGACCACTCTTCGCTTGCGTCCCGCGATGCTGACGCCAAACTGTGCGGTCGTGAGGCCGGGCACCGGCTTGCCCTGAGCCGCGACGACTTGTACGTCGACAATCACGAGATTGACAGCTGTCCGAACGCCGCGGAGGCTCCCGGGTGAACAGAACAGCACTACCGTTGGCCGAGTCCCCGCTGCCTACTGTCGTCGCCTCAAGCCGCTGTTGGCCAGCCTGATCTGCGGAGATGAAGGAGGGTAAGAACGCACACGCGAGGACGATCCCAGGCCATCGAGACCTACCGTGCCCCCCAGCCAAGCTTGGACCTGGCGTGCGTCACCATAGAGATCAAAGCGGCGCGCACTTCCTCCGGCGTGCTGACCGCCTTGCGGAACGCCAGACGGACGGGTCGTGGCCCCTTTGGGGTCATCGCCGACATTTCGAAGCCGTACCTGTCGACGCCCGTCATGCTCGCGGAGGTGATCTCGGTCGCGTTGGAAAAGGCCGTGCAGTAAAGCACCATGGCATCGGCGTGGTCGGCATTCATATGAGCAATCAGGCCGGCGGCCGACGGACCGAGGGGATCCGGTTCGGCAGCCCGCCAGTCAGCCTTGCTGATCCACGACATCCGGCCATAACCCCCAATGTAGCGGACATGATTTACCTGCAGCTTCCAGAACGCGAAATCGCGGAAGTCAGCGTAGTAGCTTGAGTTCGGATGCGCCGCGAAGAATGCGGCGCGCGCGCTGCCGAGATCCCCTTCGACGCGCGTGCACGGCCCGAGGATGGTGACGCGGCCGTTGGCGAGCGGATCGGCAGAGCCTCCCTCGGACACCAGCAGCGACGCGCGAGAATCCCGCGCCAAGTTCTTGGTGTGCTCGGCCAGTCCGCTGATAAGGAAGATTGGGTCTCCGTTGTCGAAGGCGACGGTCACGAACGAGCCGTAGGGATAGCCCTCCGGCTCCAGGGCCAGGGTGCACAGGGTCCCGGTCGAGGTCTGGGCGACCAATGTTCGCGCGCGCTCCGCGTGGGTGGGTGTCGGGATATTTACGTCGTACAGCGGCTCCGGCGCGTCGCGTGTCGGTCGGGTGTGTGCCTCTTCGCTCATGATTCTCCCTAAGGGGCGATCGGCTGCCCCGCGGCGTGGGTCTGGAATCCCTCTGACTGGCCGGCTCAGCGGGCTCGTCGATCAGGTCGGCGGCTCGTCGCGCCCGGGATTATCTCCCAGCGGAATTCTTGGTCACGAGTGAACGGAGATCGGCTGACAGCTGGCTTTGCCGACGATCCGCCTGCTGTCGGTTCGCTCCCTGCTACGGAGTCTTTGGCCGGGCCTTGTCCTGCTTCTTTTGCTCCTCTTGTTTCTGTTTCGTCAGCTGCTGTTGCTTGTTTTTCTCCTTGTCCTTCTTGCCGCCCTTGTCTCCCATGCCTGCTCCTTTTCAGCCATCATGACGCGTCACGGCGAGTGAGTGTGAATCTACCGCGAGGGCTGATTGATTGAGTTCTGGTCCAGCTGGTGCCCGAGCGATGCTGGATAGGTAACGCGATCGCTCCGATGCCCGATCAACTGTGTCGGCTTCGAATGACGCCCCGGATCCGGTTTCCCGGCGCATCCTGCTCTCTGCTCAATGGCTGCCGCGATCGACCGTCTTACATAGCTCGAGATACTCGCTCAACGGGACAAGCCGTCTGCCGTCCCCGAGCAGAGCGAGTCGGATTTGCAGCACCCGCTCGCGCATCCACCCGAACTCCGTCAGCAGTTCACTCGTCGGTCGGGTGTCGAACGAAGGATCGGAAACCTTGTACCGCCCACTACCGAACGACACCGGTCTGCTGAACGGATCGGCGAATAGGTACGCCTTGTCGGCAAGGTCTTCGCCATACTCCCAGATGACCCGGTGCAAGTACGACGGCCCCATCACGAAGATCGCACCGGCTTCCGCACACAAGTCGCGCGAGAGTTGCAACGGTGAGTGTGCGCTCGCGTCAATCCCTCACTCTCGGAGCATCCGTTCCGCGCGATCATTGATCCGCTCTCCCGCCTCTAACCCTGCCGAGAGGGCCGAAGCCTGGCGACACAGATGTCGATAGAGGTAGCGAGCCAGAACAGACCGGCAGCAGTTCGCATGGCAGACGAACAGAGGACAGCAAGGCGCCGCTCGCATAATGTGTACCGGCACGGCCTTACGAATATTGCGCGAACCGGGCCAACCCAATACCGGAACGCCTCCGCAGTCTAGCGTGACCGGGCCGCGGGCACAATCACGCTACACGTGATTGAATTGCCGCGATATGCCGAAATTCACAACGCGATTGGCACTGCGGACGCGACAGCGTATCCGGTTGTCACGGACTGGTCCGGAGTAGTCGCCAAGGGCGGGTGACCGGGGGGCCGCATTGCTGGACGGATCGGCGTCCCCCGTTACCTATCGCCGAAGAGCCGAGGCGGTGCCAGGACTGGCAGCCGATGCGTTGGTCACGGGGTCACTTCAACACAGGGTACCAGTGACACCACCGGAACCACGGTCAGCGTGGCCGACCCGATCTGAAGGACGCCCGTCCGACACACACGCGTCGCGCCAGGCGGCAGGGTGAACGTGGTGGACATGAGGTATCTGTCTCCGCCGCGCGGGACTGTTTGTGGTGCACTTGTGCTGACGACCGCACCGGCTTGATCCGTGACAACGAGCGTCAGTCTACCTGAGTCCGCGGACGCCACGCCGTAGCCCCCTTGCAACCACATGGTGGCGGTGGTGCCAACTTTGAAAGTGCCGCCGAACGCCGCCGAGGACGCGGTCAGAGCGTCCTGCAAATGCACCGTCAAGGGTGCCGAGAAGGACTGCCCGGAATACGTTGCCGTGAGTGTCGTCTGGCCGTCGGACTTCGCTACGAAGAGGCCAGCCCCCTCCGACGTCGCGACGGTCGGAGTGCTCGACGTCCACACCGCTGTCAGGCCTACGTTCACCAAATTCGCTCTGAGCAGACAGACCACGGTGTCGCCGGCGAGCAGCGTTGGTGCACTGCACACTAGAGTGAGCCCCATCCCGGATGAAGGAGCGCTCGGGGCCGTCGGCGCCACGCTCCCGCACGCGGTTGCCATCGATAGCGCCACGCTGAGGGCGATAGTGCGACTGCTTGCCATGGCCGGCACATCATACCAATCCAGTCACCAGAGCGCCGAGTGGCCTGTCGAGGCGATGATGGCCGATGAGTCGGACGCTACTCGTGAACCCATCTTCACGTAACGAAAAGTCGCCAAGGGTTGGACGCAAGAACCGGCGCGCGCACGCGCCGGTTCTCAGTCACACGGGGCCTCTTGACGAGTGTTTGAGCTTGAGCCGTGCGCTCGGCGGCGCCCATTCACTTCGGCACATTCGAGGCGACCACTACGGTCGATTTCGCTGCCGCCTGGGCTGCGACGTATTCGCTTTCCGCACGCGACTGCGAGAGGTGCAAGATCCGTCCATCCCCGAGCTGCACTGCGCGGAGGAAGTACTGATCGCCGTAACGATGAAAGGTCAGACTGGGCGCGGGCTCGCGATCGTTCAGGCGATTGGTTTGGCTCATGAGCACCACGCCATGACGCTCACCCCGGACCATGAACACACTGTTCTGCCCCGGTATCGGTGAGATGCGGTATCGGTCCTGCGGAAGCTTGGTGTCGCCCGCGGTGAATGCAAACGGGACGTTCGTCACCGTCTCGATTCCCTGGGCTCGTACGGACGCGGCCACTCCCACCAGCAGGAGGGCTCCGGTCACGACCAGTCGTCGAACAGAGATCGTCATTGTCGTCACTCCTGGGACCCGCTGTGACGCCAGTATTCGGCGCCAGACACTCGCGCCGCCGGAAGTGGCGGTCGCCGCGCCGGTCCATATGTAGTGAGACGAGCCGACCGGGGGCAGAATCATGACGGTGGTCCGACGTTTCCCTGACCACTTCCTGAAAAGGAGCAGGATCCCGGGACCTTCCAGACAGGGCCCACTCGTCAACAGAGTAGCTGACATGCTGTCGAGGCCTGGCGTTGCGCAAGCCGGCGTACATGCACCTGAGCCCGGCGGCATCTGAAGATGCGATTCGGTTGCTGGACGGACGACAATCCGGACTCGAACCGCTCGAGAAGTTTGGAGACATTTGGGACACGGGGGAATCGGGCGGGTGGAGCGATGAGGTCCGCCTTCGCGCGAAAGCGCTACGGCGCGACAACTTCCGCGTGATGACAGGAGCGCGGAAGTTGGAGCGGGCTACGGGGATCGAACCCGTCTGACTGGCTTGGGAAGCCAGGACATTACCACTATGCTAAGCCCGCGTTCTGAGAGAAAGGTTATCAGGCTCAGGGCTCACGGCTCAAGGCTCAAGTAGATACCTGAGCCGCGCCCTGAGCCCCCTGAGCCCTGAGCCCTGAGCCCTGAGCCCTGAGTCAGCTCCGAAGCACCGCAAGCACTTCGTCGCGCTTCGTCTCCATCAACGCCTGCGACGTCGCTTCGAGGTTCAGCCGGAGCATGGGCTCGGTGTTCGAGCCGCGGACGTTGAAGTGCCAGTCCGGGAACTCGGCCGAGAACCCGTCCATCGTGTAGGTGGCGCCGCCGGTGTAGGTGGCGGCGAGCTCGTCGAGCTTGACGGGGACGCGCGACATGTCCGCCAGCTTGGTGTTGACCTCGCCCGAGATGAAGTACTTCTCGCGCAGCGGCTGCAGCAGTTCCGCCAGCGTCTGGCCCTTCCGCGACATCAGCTCGAGGATCAGCAGCGCCGGGATGAAGCCGTTGTCGGCGTAGAAGTTGTCGCGGAAGTAGTAGTGCCCGGTGACCTCGCCGCCGAAGATCGCCGTTTCCTCGCGCATCCGGCGCTTGATGAACGAGTGGCCGACGCGGTTCATCAGCGCCTCGCCGCCGTGGGCGGCGACGATGTCCTTGACGGCGAAGCTGGCGCGGACGTCGTAGACGATCTTCGCGCCGGGATGCTTGAGCAGGAAGAGCTCCGCCAGCAGCGCCGTGACGAAGTCGCCGGCGATGAACTCGCCGCCGCCGTCGATGAAGAAGCAGCGATCGGCGTCGCCGTCCCAGGCGATGCCGATGTCCGCCTTGTCGGCGAGGACGCGGGCGGTGATGTCCTGGCGGTTCTCCTCGATCAGCGGGTTCGACTCGTGGTTGGGGAACGTGCCGTCGATCTCCATGCACAGCGAGGTGACCCGGCAGGGGAGCCGCTCGAACAGCTTCGGCGCGACCAGGCCGGCCATGCCGCTGCCGCCGTCGACGACGACGTTGAACGGGCGGATGACGGCGGGATCGACGAACGACATCACGTGGTTGACGTAGTCGGTCAGCACGTCGCGCGTCTCGAGGCGGCCGGGCGTCGCCGCCTTCGGCGGCAGCCCGTTGCCGGCGATCATCTCGCGGATCTCGCCGAGGCCGGCCTCGCCGCTCAGCGGGAACGCTTCCTTCCGCACCATCTTGATGCCGTTGTATTCCTTCGGGTTGTGCGAGGCGGTGATCTGGGCGCCGCCGTCGAGCCCGTCGCGGGCGACGGCGAAGTACATCATGTCGGTCGCCAGCATGCCGTAGTCGATGACGTCGGCCCCCTGCTCGCGCGCCCCCTCGATGAAGGCGGCGGCGATCGACGGCGACGACAGCCGCATGTCGCGCGAGACGCCAATCCGCCCGGCGCCGAGATAGGCGACGAAGCCGCGGCCAATCTGGCGCGCCGCCGCCTCGTCGACCTCCGACGGGTAGAGACCGCGGACGTCGTAGGCCTTGAAGATGTTCCCCTTGATGCTCATAGCTTGCTGTAGTCGGTGATGACGGTCTTGTCGCCGAGCACGACCGGCGACTCGAGGGTGGCGTTGCGCCCGATGTGACAGTTGCGGCCGAGGATCGAACCCCGGACCACCGCCTCGCGCCCGATCCAGCCGTTCGGCCAGACGATCGACGCGTCGACCACCGCCGCCTCGTCGACGTGCGTCTGGCGGCCGATGACCGAGTAGGGCAGGATGCGGCTGCCGGCCTTGACGACGGCGCCTTCGTCGACGAAGCAGGGGCCGTGCAGCTCGACGCCCTCTTCGATGCGGGCGCCGGGCGCGATCCACGCCTTCCTGTCGCCGTCGAACGGCGGCGCCTGGTAGAGGCCGTCCATGATGTCGCGGTGCACCTGCAGGTACTTGCCGGGCGTGCCGATGTCAATCCAGTAGCCGTCGTAGACGTAGGCGACGAACGTCTCGCCGCGCTCGATCAGCGACGGGAAGAAGCTGCGCTCGATCGACCACGCCGTCTCCTTCGGGATGCGGTCGAAGGTGTCCGGCTCGAGGACGTAGATGCCGGCGTTGATCGTGTTGCAGGTGATCTCGTCTTCGCCCGGCTTCTCGAGGAAGCGCGACACGTTGCCTTTCCCGTCAGTCTCGACCAGGCCGTAGGCGCGCGGGTTCTCGACCGGCGTCAGGACGATGGTCGCCTTCGCCTTGCGCTCGCGGTGCAGCGCCAGCACCGCCCGCAGGTCGACCTGGGTGAGGACGTCGCCGTTGAAGACCACGACCGAGTCCTTCAGCTGGTCGCCGGCGTAGCGGATCGCGCCGCCGGTGCCGAGCGGCTGCGGCTCGACCACGTAGCGCAGCTTCAGCCCCAGGCCCTCGCCGTCGCCGAAGATCTCCTCGATCCGGCGCGGCTGGTAGTTGAGGCTGAGGATGACCTCGTCGATCTCCGGCACCTGGCGCAGCAAATCGATCTGGTAGTAGAGGAACGGCCGATTGAAGATCGGCACGATCGGTTTCGGCGTGTGAACGGTGAGGGGGCGGAGGCGTGAGCCCTTTCCCCCGGCCAGCAGGATAGCCTTCATGACAATCGACGATCTTATACCGGTTCAGGCTAGAATCCTCCTTGGGCCATGAACCTTCCGAACGCCCTCACCCTCGCCCGGATCTTTCTCGTACCTCTGCTGGTCGTGGTGCTGGTGACCAAGTTCGAGGGCCGGTTGATCCTCGGCGTGCGCATGGAGCTCGTCGGCGCGGCGATTTTCGGCCTGGCGTCGCTCACCGACTGGCTCGACGGCTACCTTGCCCGCCGCCGCGACCAGGTGACGACCTTCGGCCAGCTGATGGACCCGCTGGCCGACAAGCTGCTGATTACTGCGGCGCTGTTGTCGCTGGTGCAGATGGACCTGGCGCCGGCCTGGATGGTGCTGGTGATCCTCGGCCGCGAGTTCGCGGTCACCGTGCTCCGCAGCGTCGCCTACTCGAAGGGCGTCGTCATCGCCGCGTCGCCGCTGGGCAAGGTCAAGATGGTGTCGCAGGTGGTCGCGATCCTGCTCCTGATCCTCGGCTACGACCACCTCCAGCAGTTCTTCATCCTCGGCCGCATCGCCCTGTGGGTGGCGACGGTGCTGGCCGTCGCCTCCGGCATCGAGTACTACGTCCGCTTCAACCGCGAGCAGCGGGTGCAGAAGGTCCGCGACCCTATTTTTTCGTCTCGGTCACCGGCTCAGCCTTGATCAACTCGATGCGCTTCTGCGCTTCGACGAGATGCTCGCTCTGCTCGAACTCCTTCACCAGCCGATCGAAGTAGGGCAGCGCTTCCGCCGGCCGCCCCGCCTTCATGTAGCACTCGCCGAGATAGAAGTAGACCGCGTCGCGGCTGGTGAACTCCGGATCCCGCTCGAGCAGGACCTTGAAGCGATCGACGGCGCCGGGATACCACCGCGAACGGTAGTAGTGATAGCCGACGTTGTACTGGTACTGGCTCAGGCGATCCTTCGCCTCGCGCAGCCGGGCCCGGCCCTCCTCGATCAGCGCGCTCTGCGGATTGCGCTCGACGAAGAGCGTGAGCTCGCGGATCGCCTCGCGCGTCTCGGTCTGGTCGCGATCGGCGGACTGCATCTGGTAGAAGTGCGTCATCCCCAGCTTGTACTGGGCGTAGTCGACACGCTCGTGGGTCGGGTAGTAGGCGAGGAACTCGCGGAACTCGTTCAGCGCCAGCACGTACGACTCGGCCGACGACTCGCCGAGGTAGGTGTCGCCGATGCCGAGCTTGGCGTCGGCGCGGTAGCGCGACTGCGGATAGGTGTCGATCAGCTCGCGGAAGAACTCGCGCGACACCAGCCAGCGCCGCTCGTTGAGCGCCGCGGTGCCCTCCTCGAACAGGAACTTGTCGGGATCCGGCGTGCCCGTCGGCGGCCGGCGCATGCCGCCGCCGCAGGCGACGGAGAGCAGCGCCACGGCCACGGCCAGCGACGCCATCGCGGCGCGCGTGCGGCGCCGGAGATTCAGTGAGCGACGATCGAACACATTCATGATGCAGCGCTCGGCTCGAGGAGAGCCGGTGTATTTTCCAGCCATCGATATTCAGCTTCCAGACCCTGTTCCAGTGTCACCTTCGGCGCGAAGCCGAGGTCCTGCCGCGCCAGCGTCGAATCGGCGAACGTGTCCCGCATGTCGCCCTTCTGCGACGGCTCGCGCTTGATGTTCAGCGGCTTGCCGGCGATCCGCTCGATGATCGCGAACAGCTGATTGACGGAGACGCGGGAGCCGCCGCCAATGTTATACGCCCGCCCGGGCACGCCCTTGTCGCCGGCAGCCACCGTCGCCGCGACGGCGTCGGTCACGAACGTGAAGTCGCGCGTCTGCTCGCCGTCGCCGTAGAGCGTCACCTGGTCGCCGCGCAGCACCGCCTTCATGAACTTGTGGAACGCCATGTCCGGCCGCTGCCGCGGCCCGTAGACGGTGAAGTAGCGAACCGAAGTCGTCGGCACGCGGTGATTGGCATGATAGAGATAGCACAGCTGCTCGGCGGCGAGCTTGGTCACGCCGTAGGGCGAGACGGGCTGCGGCAGCGCGTCCTCGCGCATCGGGATGCTGACGTTGTCGCCGTAGACCGAGGAGCTCGACGCGTAGACGACGCGGTGCAGCGGCAGGCCGACGCAGGCCTCGAGCAGCTGCTGGGTCGCGTCGACGTTGTTGTCGGTGTAGACGCGGAAGTCGGCGCCCCAGCTCTTTCGAACCCCGGCCTGGGCGGCGAGATGGAAGACGTGGGTCTTGTCGCGCAGCAGCGCCGGCAGGTCGGCGTCCTGCAGCGACGACTCGACGAAGGTGTAGCCGGGGCGGCCCGAGTTCACCTTCAGGTTCATCTCCTTGATGAACCGCGGATAGTAGTCGGTGAAACAGTCGATGCCGGTGACCTCGGCGCCGCGGTCGAGCAGCGCGGTCGTGAGGTGCGATCCGATGAACCCGGCGGCACCTGTAATCAACGCCTTCACGCAAAGACCTCCCGAATCCGTTGCGGCAGCCGGCACGGCTTGCCGTTCATGTCGACCGCGGCATGCACGGTCTTGCCGGACGCGGCGGCGGTCGACTGCAGCCGGCAACCACACCTGGTAGCTGAACTCCATCCGGATCGGCGACAGCAGCCGCCCCTCCGTCCTGATCTCGACCTCGTCGTCGTAGCGCGCCGGCCGCGTGTAGTCGCAGTGCGCTTCGATCACCGGCAGCGCGATGCCGGCCTGTTCCATCTCGCGATAGCTCCAGCCGAGCGACCGCAGCAGGTCGGTACGCGCCACCTCGAACCACACGAAGTAGTTGGCGTAGTAGACGACGCCCATCTTGTCGGTTTCCGCGTAGCGCACGCGGAGGCTCGAGGTGGAGGACGGAACGACCTTCACCTGGCCGCCGCGCCCGTCACTGCGGCTCGGAGCTCGCGAATCGCCGCTGCCGGATCGGCGCTGCCGAAGACGGCCTGGCCGGCCACCAGCACGTCGACGCCCGCCGCCACGACCCGCGCCGCGTTCGCGGCATCGATGCCGCCGTCGATCTCGATGAGCGCCCTGGCGCCGCGCGCCGACAGCAGCTCACGGACCGCCCGCACTTTAGACTCGCTGCGCGGGATAAAGGTCTGGCCGCCGAAGCCGGGGTTCACCGACATCACCAGGACGTGGTCGAGATCGCCGACGACGTCTTCGAGCATCACCACCGGCGTCGACGGGTTGAGGGCAACGCCCGCCTTCATCCCCAGCCCCTGGATCCGCTGCACCGTCCGGTGCAGGTGCGGCAGCACCTCGGCATGAACCGAGATTCTCGCCGCGCCCGCCTCGGCGAATGCCTCGAGATAGCGGTCGGGCTCCGAGATCATCAGGTGCACGTCGAGCGGCACCGTCGCGACTCGCCGGATTGCCTTGACGACGAGCGGGCCGAGGGTGATGTTCGGGACGAAATGGCCGTCCATCACGTCGACGTGCAGCCAGTCGGCGCCGCCGCGCTCGGCGGCGCGCACCGCCTCGCCGAGGTTGGTGAAATCGGCCGACAGCAGCGACGGCGCGATCAGCGCGCTCACCGGCTCACCTCGATCGAGATCGGTTCGCCCGGGGCAATCTGAAACCCGGCCTGCGGGCTCTGGCGCAGGACGACGCCGGCCGGCACGCCCGGATAGGGATGGTCGCCGACGACGGCGACGCGGAAGCCGCGCGCACGCAGCAGATCCGAGACACGGTCGCCGTTGGCGCCGATGAGATCGGGCATCACGTAGGTCGCGCCGCGCTCGCCGCGGTTGACGAGCAGCGCGACGGTGTTCGACAGCGCTTTCGCCGGCGGATCCTGCGCCACGACGGTGCCCGCCGCGTACTCGGCCGAGCGAATCTCGGCCAGCGACGCCAGCGTGAAGCCGTCCTGGGTCACCCGCAGCTGGGCGGCGCGATCCGATTCGCCGACGAGCGACGGCACGATCGTCGACCGCGGCCCGGCGCTGATCCAGGCGCGAACGCTGCGCTGCCGCCGCGTGCGATCGCCGGCCGCCGGTTCCTGCATCACGATCTGTCCCGCGGGCACTTTCGCATCCACTCGACGGGCCTCTTCCGTCTTCAGCGCCAAGCCGAGCTCGGAGAGCGTCGCCGACGCTTCGTTCACCGTCTTGCCAGCCAGGGTTGGGACGACCACTTCGCGGGACTGCACCGCCATTCGCATGGCGGCGGCAGCGAAGAGGACGAACGTGACGACCCAGGCGCCGGCCAGGAGCAGCAGCTTGCCGGCGCTCCACACGCGCGTCGTCAGGGCCATGAAGTGGTTATTGTACAACAGGTTGAATGGGATGCCTTGACCTTCGACACGTGGCTGCGGTATGTATGTGTAGAAGCGCAAGGTATAGACATGACGACACCGAAATCCGACTTGCCACAGGGCACGCTCGACCTGCTCATTCTCAAAGTCCTGGCCCTCGGCCCGCTGCACGGCTACGCGATTGCCCAGCGCCTGCAGCAGATATCCAGGGAGGTCGTGCAGGTGCAGCAGGGAACGCTCTATCCGGCCCTGCACCGGCTCGAGAACCGGAAGCTGCTGGCGGCCGAGTGGAAGCCGTCCGACACGGGCCGCGAGGCGAAGTTCTATCGCCTGACACGACTCGGCCAGGCCGAGATGGAGCAGCAGACGGCTGGCTGGCGACGCCTGGTCGAAGGCGTCGGGCTGATTCTCGATATGGCGGAAGGGGAGCGGTCATGAGCTGGCTGGGCCGCCTGTTGAACGGACGGAAGCTCGAGTCCCAGCTGAGCGCCGAGCTGCGCGATCACTTCGACCGGCTGGTCGCGGATCACGTGCGCGACGGAATGAGCGAGGAAGAAGCCCGGCGCCGGGCGCGGCTGGCGTTCGGCGGCATCGAACAAGTGAAGGAAGAATGCCGTGACGCCCGCGGCACGCGGTGGGTCGCCGACCTGGGGCAGGATCTGCGCTACGGCCTGCGGCAGCTGCGCCAGAGCCCGCTCTTCACCGGCATCGCCGTACCTCTCGCTCGCCCTGGGCATCGGCGCGAACAGCGCCATGTTCTCACTCGTCGACGGCGTCCTGCTCAAGACGCTGCCGGTACGCGAACCGGAGCGGCTGGTGCAGCTGGTCGGCGGATCGTGGACGAACCCGATCTGGGAACAGATTCGTGCCCGGCAGAAGGAGCTTTTCGACGGCGCCGCCGCGTGGTCGAACACGCGGTTCGATCTGGCGAGCGCCGGGCAGGCCGAGTTCGTCGAAGGGCTGTGGACCAACGGCGACTTCTTCGACACGCTCGGCGTTCCGGCCATCATCGGCCGGACTTACAGCGCCCGCGACGACCAGCGCGGCGGCGGACCCGACGGCGCGGTTGCGGTCATCAGCCACGACTTCTGGCAGCGGCGTTTCGGCGGGGCGGCCGACGTCATCGGCCGGCCGCTGGTCCTGAACCGCGTCTCGTTCACCATCGTCGGCGTCACGCCGCCGGGGTTTTTCGGCCCGTCGGTCGGGCGGTCGTACGACGTCGCGGTGCCGCTCGGCACCTCGACGCTGGTGATGGGGAACGGCCACTGGCTCGATGCCCGGTCGACGTGGGTCCTCGAGATCTTCGCCCGCCTCAAGCCGGGGCAGACGGTCGATGAGGCAACGACGGCGCTGCGGCAGGCGCAGCCGCAGATTCGGAACGAGACGGTGCCACAGAACTTCTCGCCGCAGCGCCAGGAAGAGTACCTGCGCGAGGCCTTCACGCTGACGCCGGCGGCGGCCGGCCCGACCGAGCTGCGCGACCGCTACCAGCGGCCCCTGCTCATCGTCATGGGCGTCGTCGTGATCGTCCTGCTGATCGCGTGCGCCAACATCGCCAACCTGCTGCTGGCGCGCGCGACGTCGCGCCGGCACGAGCTGAGCATCAGACTGGCGATCGGCGCCTCGCGATTCCGGATTGCCCGGCAGCTGTTCGCCGAGAGCGTGCTGCTCGCCGGCATCGGCGCCGCGTGCGGACTGCTGTTCGCGCGGTGGGGCAGCCAGCTGCTGGTGCACCAGTTGTCGACGCCGCGCGACAACGTGGCGCTGGACCTGTCGCTGAACTGGCGGACGGTAGCGTTCACGACGGCCGTCGCCGCCTTCACGGCGCTGCTGTTCGGGATGTGGCCGGCGCTGCGCGGGCGGCGGGCCGAGGCGACGGACGCGCTCAAGGAGCAGACGCGGTCGGTGGCCGGCGAACGCACGCATGCCTTTGGCAATCCGCTCGTCATCGCCCAGGTGGCGCTGTCGCTCGTGCTGGTGGTCGCAGCGGGATTGTTCGTGCGCACGTTCACGCGACTGGCGACGCTCGACCTCGGCTTCGACCAGGCCCCGATCCTCGTCGTTCAGGTCGACTCGTCGCGGTCGTCCGTCGCGCCCGAAGCGCGGACACCGCTCTATGAGCGCCTGATGGCGGCGGTGCGCGAGGTGCCGGGCGTCAGCGGCGTCGGCCTGTCGCGGATCACACCGGTCAGCGGATCGGGATGGAACGGCGGCGTGCTGCTGCCAGACATGGCTGACATTCCCGAGCGCGAGCGGATGACGTTCTACAACGCGCTGACGCCGGGGTGGTTCGGCGCCTACGGCACGACGCTGCGCACCGGGCGGGACTTCGCAGATAACGACCGCGCCGGCGGCCAGCCGGTGGCGATCGTCAACGAAGCCTTCGTCGCGCGGTTCCTCAAGGGGAACCCGAATCCGATCGGGCAGTACGTCCGGGCGGAGACCGGCCCGCGCGAGAGCAAGGAGTACCAGATCGTCGGCGTTGCCGAGAACGCCGCTTATCGCTCCGTCCGTGATCCGGTGCCGCCGGTGCTCTTTCAGCCGTGGCACCAGGCGTTCGGCGAACGCCCACCGTCGTCGGTCAGCATGAGCGTGCGCGCGGCGTCGGGTTCGCCGGCGCTGCTCACCCGCGCGGTTGCGAACGCGGCGCTTCGCGTCGACGGCAATCTCTCGCTGACGTTCCGGCCGATGGCGGCCTTCGTCGATGGCGCGCTGGTTCGCGAACGGCTCATGGCGATCCTGTCCGGCTTCTTCGGGGGCCTGGCGCTGCTGCTGGCGGGCATCGGGATGTACGGAACGACGGCTTACGCGGTGAGCCGCCGACGCACCGAGATCGGGATTCGCATGGCCCTCGGCGCCGGCCGCGATGAAGTGATGCGGCTGGTGCTCGGCCGCGTCGGCGCGATGGTCGGCCTCGGCGTAGCGCTCGGTGCGGTCATCAGTCTCTGGGCAGCGAGATTCGCCGGCACGCTGCTCTACGGCATGGACGCGCGCGATCCCGCGACCTTCATCGGTGCCGCGCTGATTCTCGCGCTGACGGGAGCGATCGCCGCCTGGCTGCCGGCGCGCCGGGCGTCCCGTATCGACCCGGTAAGGGCGCTGCGCGAGGGGTAGAAGGCGCGCGAAGCCCCTCGGCTAAGACTTAACTAACACGGCGGCGAAGAACGCCTCGAGGCCGTGACTGAACGGGTAGGTCCGCAAGTGTCCATCCGCGTTTACGAGGCCCCGGACCGGCGACGGTAGATCCTCCGCGGTCGCCGGTCGGACCCCGCCCGCGCTCACCGCGGCCTCGACCACCGCCTCGTTCTCCTCCGGTTCGCTCGAGCAGGTCGCGTACACGAGCCGCCCCCCCGGCCGGAGCACCCGCGCGGTCTCGATCAGCATCCGCCGCTGCGACTCCGCCAGTCCGTTCAGGTCGGCCTCGTGCCTGCGCCAGCGCACGTCGGGGTCGCGCCTGATCGTACCGAGGCCGGAACACGGCGCGTCCAGCAGCACCCAGTCGAACCCGGATTGAAAGGGCAGCGCCGCCGCGTCCGCCTGGACGACGCGAATCGACGCCGCGCCGGACGCGGCCACGGTCCGCGCCAGCAGATCGAGCCGCCGCCCGCGAATGTCGGACGCGACTACGACGCCGCGATCCTGCTGCGCCGCGGCGATCGCGATCGTCTTGCCGCCGGGGGAGGCGCAGGCGTCGAGCACCCGCTGCCCGGGCGCAGTCTCGACGAAGGTGGCAACCACTTGCGACGCTTCGTCCTGGACGAAGAACAATCCCTGATCCGACAAAGGAGTGAGCAGCGGGTTGCCCTGGCGGACAAGCAACCCGTCCGGCGCAAAGCGGGCGGGCTCGGTTTCGACGCCGGACGCCTGCAGCGCGACTACGAGCTCTGCCCGTGAGATCTTCAGCGTGTTGACGCGCAACGTCAGCACCGCCGGGCTGTTGTTGAAGCGCAGCCAGGATTCGGCGTTGTCGAAGCCATGGCGATCCAGCCAGCGTGCCGCGAGCCAGCGCGGATGTGACAGCGCGATCGACAGGTAATCGAGCTGCGCCTCGCGATCGCTGGAATCCGGGTGTCGCGGCGGCAGCGGCAGTTTCTGCCGCTCGCGGCTGACCCGGCGCAGGACGGCGTTGACGAGCGGCGCCGCGCTTTTCTTGCCGGCCCGGCGTGCCAGGTCGACGGCGTCGTTGACCACCGCTGACGCAGGTACGCGGTCGAGATGCAGGAGCTGGAACATCGACAGGCGGAGGACGTCGAGGACTTCGGCGTCGAGCCGGCCGACCGGGCGGCGGGCGAACTGCGCGACGACGTGATCGAACGCCGCCTGCCATCGCAGGGTCCCGGTGACGATCTCGCCGGCAAGAGCGCGGTCGCGTTCGTCGGCGAGGTGGCCGCGATGATGTGCGAGCGCGTGCGGTAAGTCGGCGGTGCCGGCGTTGACCGCGCGCAGCACCTCGTAGGCGGCGACGCGCGCCGGCGCGATCCGCTGACGCCCGGCGGCGGCGGTCCGAGTCATCCCCGTTCGATCCTGGCGCCCGGAACGACGGCGCGACCGCTGAGGAACTCGCGCGCTGACATCGCTCGCTTGCCTTCGGGCTGCAGCGTCAGCACTCGGAGCACGCGGCCATCGCCGGCCGCGATCTCCAGCCGGTCGCCCTCGGCGCGGACGATCGTCCCGGGCTTGTCGGGCGTCACCGCCGTCGACAGCGCAGTGCGGTGAAGAAGAACGCGCGTCTCGTTGATCCGCCCAGACACGAGCGGCCAGGGCTGGAGACCTCGAACGAGGTTGTGCAGGCGTTCGGCTGGCAGCGACCAGTCGACGCGGCCTTCTTCTTTCGTGATCTTGGCGGCGTAGGTCGCCTGCGACGCGTCCTGCGCGGTTTCGACCGCGGTGCCGCCGGCGATCTGGTGCACGACCTCCAGCAGCAGCGCCGCGCCCGACGCCGCCAGGCCGCGCTCGACGTCGACGCTCGTCTCGTCCGGTTCAATCTCGCGCGTGACGGTCGCGAACATCGCCCCGGCGTCCAACTCCTTCACGACCCGCATGATGGTCACACCGGTCTCCGCGTCGCCGGCGATCACGGCGCGGTGCACCGGCGCCGCGCCTCGCCAGCGCGGCAGCAGCGAGGCATGCACGTTGATCATGCCGAGGCGGGGAATCTGCAGGAGCTCGTCCGGCAGCAGCCGGCCGTAGGCTGCGACGACGCCAAGGTCCGGCGCGACCGAGCGAACGAGGTCGAGAAAGGCGGGATCCCTGAGCCGCTCCGGCTGCCAGACGGGCACGCCGTGCTCGGCCGCCACCAGCTTGGTCGGCGTTGGCTGGAGCTGATGGCCACGGCCCTTCGGGCGGTCTGGCTGCGAGACCAGGGCGACGACCGATTCACCGGCGTCGAGCAGCCCGCGCAGCGTCGGGACGGCGAACTCGGGCGTGCCGAAGTAGATGATCCGCAGCCCCGACGGCGTCACCATTTCCCGCCGCGCTTGAGCTTCTGGATCCGCCGCACGATGAGGTCGCGCTTGATGCCGCGCAGGCGGTCGACGAAGACCATGCCGTCGAGGTGATCCATCTCGTGCTGGAACGCCCGGGCGAGCAGGCCCTTCGCTTCGACGGTCTGCTCCTCGCCGTGCCGATCGAGTCCGCGCAGGACGGCGCGCGACGGCCGCACGACCGTCGCGTTGAAGCCGGGGATGCTGAGGCAGCCTTCTTCTTCCAGCTGCATCCCGTCGCGCTCCACGAAGGCCGGGTTGACCATCACGATCAGCCCGTTCCTGTCGCGGCCGACGGTGGTATCGGCGACGAACACCCGCACGCGGACGCCGACTTGCGTCGCCGCCAGGCCGATTCCCGGCGCCGCGTACATCGTCTCGATCATGTCGTCGATGAGCGTCTGCAGCCCGTCGTCGAATACCTCGACCGGCGCGGCCGGCTGGTGGAGCAGGGAGTCGCCGTAGCGGAGGATCGGCCGGATCATCGCGCCCGGAAGCGCTCGCGCACGGCGTCGCCGGCGGCGGTGATGGCCCGCTCGAGCGCAACGATGGAGTCGCCGCCGAAGCGATCGACGAGGGCGTCGGCGAGCGTCAGCGCGACCATCGCTTCGCCGACGACGCCGGCGGCGGTCACGGCGCAGGTGTCGCTCCGTTCGATCGCCGCCGCAGCCTCCTGCATCGTCGTCAGATCGACCGACCGCAGGGGTTTCATCAGCGTCGCGATCGGTTTCATGAAGCCGGTGACGCGGAGGTCTTCGCCGTTCGTGACGCCGCCTTCGAGGCCGCCGGCGTTGTTCGTCGGCCTGGCGACGCCGGTATCGTGCCGGCCGCTGGCGTCCGGCACGATCTCGTCGTGGACGCGGGAGCCGGGCCGGGCCGCGACTTCCGGCCCGAGGCCGATGCCCACCGCCTTGATCGCTGGAATCGACATGATCGCCTGCGCCAGGCGGCCGTCGAGTTTGCGATCCCATTGGGTGTAGCTGCCGAGGCCGATCGGCAGGCCGCGCACAATCACTTCGAACGCGCCGCCCATCGTGTCGCCGGCTTCCTTGGCCCGATCGATGGCCGCGATCATCGCGCTCTCGACTTCGGCGTCGACGCACCGCAGCGGGCTGTCGTCGGGCAGCGCCGCGGCGCGCTCGAAGCTGACGACGGTGCCCGGCTCGAGGCGGGCGTCGCCGAGGATGAAGACGTGGCTCGTCACCTGCGCGCCGGCCCGGGCGATGAGCTGCTTGGCGATAGCGCCGGCGGCGACGCGGGCGGCGGTCTCTCGCGCGCTGGCGCGCTCCAGGATGTCGCGCACGTCGTCGCGGCCGAACTTGGCGACGCCGGCGAGGTCGGCGTGCCCCGGACGAGGACGCGTGACCGCGGTGCGACGGGCGCCGCCGCCTTCCGCCGGAGGCTCGGTGCCGACGCGCATCGTGTACTGCCAGTTCGGCCAGTCGCGATTCTCGATCATCATCGCGATTGGGCCGCCGATCGTCTCGCCGGCGCGGACGCCTGAAAGAATCTCGGCCCGATCCGACTCGATGACCATGCGGCGGCCACGCCCGTAGCCGCCCTGGCGGCGGCGGAGGTCCCGGGTGATTGCGTCGACGTCAATGGGAAGGCCGGCCGGAATCCCCTCGAGAATGACGATGAGAGCCCGTCCGTGCGATTCACCGGCGGTGAGAAATCGCACCATGAAGGAGCCCATTGTATACGAAGAATCTGCGTCCCTCCGCCGCTCGTCGCGCGATCTCCTGAACAATCCGCGCATCAGCGCCGCGGGCCGACCTCTTGCACGACTCGCCTGGACGCATGCGGCAGCTCCTCGCCGATCGCTTCGTTCTCCTCGGCCGATCGTGGATCGACGTCTCCAGCGGGGCGCCCGTTCGCCTTCGGTTCGCACCGCTCGGCGGGCGTTCTTCGTTCGCCGAGTGGGAAACGCGCTGCGCCGAGGTGTCGCGCCTCCGCCACCCGCTCATCAACAACCTGCTCGACTTCGGACTCCTCGGTCGCGACCAGACGTTCGAAGCGTACGCGGCAAACGGGCCGGTGCAGCTCACGACCGCGACCGGGTCGCTGCTGCTGACGCACGCCGTCCGTTTCCTGGAGTCGAGCGGCATCGTGTTGACGTCTGCCATGGCGGCCTTCGTGCTGCGCAGCTCGGCGCCGGCGCGCCGGTCGCCGCGAGGACGTCCGCTTGGCGTCCGTCTCCAGTCACGGCCGGCGCTCGAAGCAATCTCCGAGGCGCTCGATGATCTGTCGACGTCGGGCATGACCTCGCTGGTCGTCTGCGGCAGGCCCGGGGTCGGGCTGCGAACGGTCCGCGCGATGGCAGCGAGGCTGGCGCGAGTCGCCGGCTACGTGCCCCTGTCCTCGTCGGTTGCGGCCCGGTTGCCGGGGATTGCCGACTACGCGCTCGCGCGTCATGTCTGCATCCTCGCGGACGAAACCGCTGACGACGAGGAGCGCGGGTCGCTTGCGCCGTTTGTCGCGCAGCTGGCGATGCGCAGCACGCGCCGCCACATTCTGATCAGATTCGCGCGTTCGAGCGCCGGGGCTGCGGACGCCGTGGAGGTGCAAGCCATGTCACGAACGGCTCTGTCGTCGATGGTGTTCGTCGACCGCGACCTCGGACCGGCGCCGGACGAGATCGAGCAGGCCGTCCGCGGCAGTGACGGGCTCCCGGCACGGGTGATCGAGCGGCTCGGCGGCTTCCGGTTTGACGACCACGTCGTGCGCATCGCCATGGTTCATGAATCGGCGCCCGCGTATGACGTCGCGCCGGCGCCGCCGCGGACGATCGATCACAAGGGTGCGCTCGGCCGGCTGCTGGCGGATGCACCCGGCCGGGGGGCGCGGCTTGCCGAACACGGCCGCCACGCGGCTGCGATCCGTCTCCTGTCGCGGGCGTCGCGCGTGCTCGAAGGCCGCGGTGATGTCGGCCGCGCCGCCGCGTGCGCCTACGCGCTGGCCTGGGTCGAGCGGAGCCGCCGGCGCAGTGACCGCGCACTGGCCGCGTTCGAGCGCGCGCGAATGCTGGCGGGCGACGGTCGTCTCAGTCTTCTCGCCGCCATCGGCACCGCCGTGGCCTGGACCGACGACGACCGGCTTACCGAAGCGGAAGCCGCCTTGCGCGGGCTCCTCACGGCCGCGGCCGTCACCGAGGCACCCGACGTCTCTCACGCGGCGGCCCGCGCGCTCGCTCGCGTTCTCACGCGTCAGTCCCGGCACGACGACGCGGTAGATGTCTTGCGGCCGCTGGTGCGCGATCTGCCGGCCGATGTCGAGTCGTGGGCGCTGTTATCACGAGCGCAGGCGGCACTCGGCGACTGTCGCGCCGCGGTCGCAGCGGCCTCCTCGGCGCTGGCGGCGGCAGAGCGGATCGGTCCAGGACGCCTGCGCCTGATCTCCTGCCGCGCCATGGCAGCCGCACAGCTTTCGTTGGGCGACAGGACGAGGGCAGGCGAGTGGCTGCAGCGTGCGCTGCGAGCGGCGTCCTCCGCGCACCTCCCGATCGCCGGCCTGCGCATCCGGGCGCAGCTGCTCGGCGTCGCGCCGGAGTTGCCGCTGCCGATGCGGGCTCGCGCTGCCGAGCGCCTTCGCGCAGCGGCGACACGATGGGGCCTGCCGCAGGCAATCCGGTCGGAGGTGATTGCAGCGTGCGATGCGGCGACTCGTCCTGCGACTGCGCCTGGCGAGGACCGTGGCGATCAGGCGCTGAAAGACCTGCAACGCTTTCTTCACGCGACCCAGATCGCGTCGGACGACCGTGCCGCGCTCGAGGGACTGTGCGCGAGTGTCATCGAACGCTTGCACGCCGCGACGGTACAAGTCGTCGCCGGCGGCGACGCCCCGCGCATCGTCGCGCGCGTCGGCCGTCCGTGGCAGGGTGACACGAGCGTCGCCGAACGCGTGCTCTGCGGCGGCGGGGGGACGCGCGCGGGAGTGGAGCTGGACTCCCGGCAGGTCATCGCGCCGATCCGATTCGGCAGCGAGGTCCTCGGCGCCTTCTGCTGCCGCTGGACCGCTGGCGTCGGCGTCGATCTTGCGCGCGCCGGGCTCGTGCTGCGGTCGGCCGCGCTGGCGGCGGCCGGGCCCCTGCGGGGCATCCTCGATTGCGTGCCGGCGACGGTCGGGCACGACGCCGGCAGCGAGCTGATCGGCTCGTCGCCGGCGGCGCTGGCGCTTCGCGAGGCAGTGGCGCGTGCGGCGAGGGCCCCCTTTCCGGTGCTGGTCGAAGGCGAGAGCGGCAGCGGCAAGGAACTCGTCGCCCGGGCGATTCATCGGCTCGGATCACGCCGCGAGCGACGCCTGTGCACGTTGAACTGCGCCGCCCTCGCCGACGAGCTGGTGGAGGCGGAGCTCTTCGGCCACGCCCGCGGCGCGTTCACCGGCGCCGTCGGCGAACGCGCCGGCCTCTTCGAGGAAGCCGACGGCGGTACTCTCTTTCTCGATGAAGTCGGCGAGCTCTCGGCGCGGGCACAGGCGAAGCTCCTGCGCGTGCTGCAGGACGGCGAAGTGCGGCGGGTGGGGGAGAACATGCCGCGCCGCGTCGACGCCCGGATTGTGGCCGCGACCAACCGCGGGCTCGAGGACGAAGCCCGGGCCGGCCGGTTCCGCTCCGACCTGCGCTTCCGCCTCGACGTCGTGCGAATCCACGTGCCGCCGCTGCGCGATCGCGTCACCGACATTCCGCTGCTGGCGGCGCACTTCTGGGCCGATGCTGCGGCGCGCGTCGGCTCGTTGTCGACGCTGACGGCCGAGACCACGAGCGCCCTGGCGCGCTACGACTGGCCCGGCAACGTGCGAGAGCTGCAGAACGCGATGGCGCTGCTCGCGGTCCACGCGCCCCGCCGCGGCCGGGTGCCGCCTTCGATGCTGCCGGCACATATCGCCCGGGCGGCGGCGACCGCCACCGGCAGCACGTTCGAGGCGGCAAGGACCGATTTCGAGCGGCGCTACGTTCGAGCCGCCCTGGCGCAGGCAGGCGGGCACCGGCTGCGGGCGGCGCGGGCGCTCGGCATGTCGCGCCAGGGCCTAGCGAAGATGCTGCGGCGCCTTCGCATCGACGCCGACGGTTGTGTCTGATGTCGGCTGGGATATCCTGACGAGGCTTAGTCAACCGTCGATGTCGGTTTCGCGAGCGAGCGCCGCGAGCGAGCCACGCGCCCGGAGCGCGCCGTCGAAGCGGTGCGCGAGGGCGCGTGTGGGGGAGTCCGAGGGGCGAAGCCCCTCGGGACGAATTGAATGGTGCGATACCTGGTCCGGCGGCTGCTGCTCACGATTCCCGTCCTGCTCGGCGTCGCGACGCTCGTCTTCGCCCTCATCCACCTCGTACCCGGCGACCCGGCCCAGTCGATGCTGGGCGAGGGCGCGTCCGACGAGGAAGTGACGAAGCTGCGGCAGGCGCTCGGTCTCGATCGGCCGCTGCTCGAGCAGTACCCGAACGTTCCTGACCGGCCTGGTCAAGGGCGACCTCGGGCAGTCGTTCCGCTACGGCACGCCGGTGACGCGCGAGATTCGCGATCGGCTGTTCCGGACGCTGCAGCTCGCGGCGGCAGCGATGACCGTCGCGATCCTGTTCGCCATTCCCCTGGGCATCATCGCCGCGGTGTTCCGGGGCACCGCCATCGACCACGGCGCGATGACGCTGGCGCTCGTCGGCATCTCCATGCCGAATTTCTGGCTCGGTCCGCTCCTCGCCATACTCTTCGCCGTCTATCTCGGCTGGCTGCCGGTGGCCGGCACCGGGACGATCTGGCACCTCGTGCTGCCGGCCATCACGCTCGGGGCGGCGCTCTCCGCGATCCTGGCGCGGATGACGCGGGCCAGCCTGCTCGAAGAGCTGCGCGAGCTCTACGTCGTCGCGGCGCGCGCACGCGGGCTGTCGAAATCCCGCGCCGTCGTTCGTCATGCCTTCCGCAACAGCCTGATCCCCGTGGTCACGATCATCGGCCTGCAGTTCGGCGCCGTTCTGACCGGCACGATCATCACCGAGACCATCTTCGCGTGGCCGGGCGTTGGCCGGCTGCTGATCCAGGCGATCAATTTCCGCGACTATCCGCTCATCCAGGGCTGCATTCTTTTCATCTCGCTGACCTACGTGTTCATGAACCTGATCACCGATCTCACCTACGGCCTGCTCGATCCGCGGATCCGCTACGAATGATGGTCCGCGTCGGCCTCGCGATCGTGCTGCTCACGGCGCTGGCGGCTTCGTTCGGGCCGCTCCTGACGCCGTACGACCCGACGGCGCAGGAGCTCGCGCGCCGGCTCGAGGGGCCGAGCCTGGCGCATCCCTTCGGCCTCGACGAGCTCGGCCGCGACATCCTCGCGCGCCTGCTCTCGGGGGCGCGGATCTCGCTCCTCGTCGGCCTCGCCGTCGTCTCGGTCTCATCGACGGTCGGCATGCTGCTCGGCTCGATCGCCGGCTACTTCGGCGGGGTGGTGGACGACGTGATCAGCCGGATCGTCGATGTGCTGATGGCGTTTCCTGGCATCCTGCTGGCGATTGCGCTCGTCGCCGTCCTCGGCCCGAGCCTGACGAACGTCGTGCTGGCGCTGTCGGTGATCGGCTGGGTAGGCTACGCCCGCCTGGTGCGCAGCCAGGCGCTGCGGGCGCGCGAGTTCGAGTTCGTCCAGGCGGCGCGGGCCCTGGGCGCGGGCGCGCCCCGCATTGTCCTGCGGCACGTGCTGCCGACGGCCCTGCCGGCCGTCGTCGTCCAGGCGACGCTCGGGATGGCGGGCGCCATCATCGCCGAGGCGGCGCTGAGCTTCCTCGGTCTGGGCGTGCAGCCGCCGACGCCCAGCTGGGGCACGATGCTCGATGCCGGCCGGTCGCACCTGTTCGACGCGCCGCACCTGACTATCTTCCCGGGCCTGGCGATCGCGCTCCTCGTCCTCGGCTTCAATTTCCTCGGCGACGGCCTGCGCGATCGCGTCGATCCGAAGCTGGCGCGGTAGGGCGGCCAGGGAAGGCAGAAGGCCGAAGGGAGAAGGCAGAAATTGCTTCCGTTCTGCCTTCTGCCTTCTGCCTTCTACCTTGCAGGCTGCTTCAGCAGCCTGCTACCGCATCCTGCGCCGGAGGGCGCGGGCAGCCGCATGCGACGGCTCCTTCTCGAGCAGTCCGTCCAGCATCGCGCGCCCGGCCTCGATCTCTCCCGCGCGCCAGCGAGCTTCCGCGTAGGTCACCGTGAAATCGGCCGTCGTCCCGAGAACTGGCGCCGCCCGTTCGAGGTAGCTGACCGCCGCGGGGATGTCCGCCATCTGCAGCGACAGCTCGCCGACGCGGACGCAGACGCCGGCGTGCCGGCGTGGCTCGAGATCGTCTCCGGCCAGCGCGAGGTAGTCGACGAAAGCCTGGCGGGCAGCATCGGCGTGACCGAGGCGCGCCGCGGCGTCGCCGAGATAGTAGAAGGCGAGCGGGTCAGCCGGCAGTTTCTCGGTCGCCTGCAGCAGGATCCGCTCGGCCCGCTCCGCGTCGTCCGCAACCAGCAGGGCACGGCCGTATAGCGCGTAGGCCTCGCTGCTGTTGTCGGTCAGCGCCCGCTCGAGCGCTCCCATCGCCTTGTTCAACTCGATCTGGTCGCCTCGCGCCTGCGCGCCATCGAGCCACACGCGGCCGAGGGCGACGAAGGTATAGGTGTAGTTCGGATGCCGCTCGGCGGCGTGACGCAGCGTCATGATCGCGCGGTCGGACTGGCCGGCGCGGGCGAAGGCGAGACCGAGCGTGACGTCGCGCGCCGGCGCCGGGTCGAGGGCGCGCAGCGCCTCCAGCTGCTCGAGTCCTTCCTGCGACCGTCCGAGATGCGCGAAGAGATCCGCCAGCTCTTCGCGCGCCTCGAGCATGGTCGGCGCCACCGCAATCGCGCGGCGAAGCGCCGCCAGCGCCGCCTCGGTATCGCCGGCGCTGCGCTGGCACAGGGCGAGAAGAAAGTGCGCGGCCGCCATGTTGCCGTCGAGGGCGATAGCCTTCTCGAGCGATCGAATCCCGGGCCCGGGCTGGCCGGCTCGATACTGCGCGAGCGCGAGCTTGTAGAGGATGCGGGGCTGGCTGTCGTCGAGGTCGACGTAGGCCTGATAGTGCTGCGCCGCGGGCGCGAAACGCTCGCGGGAGTAGTTGACGTCGCCCAGCAGCTCGCGCGGCATCGGCGCCGACGGGTCCAGTTCGGTCGCGGTTCGCAGGTCCCGCAGGGCGGCGTCGACGTCGCCGCGGCGGCGGTAGGCGTCACCCCGCTTGAGGTAGCCGATCATCGAGTCGGGGCGCAGGTCGACGGCGACGCTGAACGTCTCGATCGCCGTCGACAGGTCGCCGACGTCGAGGGCGGCGTCTCCCCGGTCGATCAGCTCCCGGTGCCGCCCCTCCCGCTCGGTGACGACGTAGCCGTAGCCCGCCGCCGCGATGACGGCCAGGACGATGGCCGCCAGGATGCCGCGTTTCACCCCGGCATCCTAGCACCCGGACGGGAAATATGGGCCCAGGGAACCTCCGCGGTCCGGCGGGTTCTAAGTAGTCAGAGCTGCCGCACCATAGCAGTATCGATGGAGTGCTAAGATGGCACAGGGACTCTCCGTGAAGCCTGTTAGAGCCATCACTTGGGACGAAGTCGGGGGCAGGGAAGCAGCCCTCATCCAGCGCTGCGCCGCGCGCGACGAAGACGCCTGCGCCGAGCTGGTCAACGAGCACCAGCGGATGGTCTACCAGCTGGCGCTGAACCTTCTGGGCGACCACAACGAGGCGCTGGACCTCTCGCAGGAAGTCTTCCTGCGGGTGTTCCGCACCATCCACTCATTCCGGGGCCAGTCGGCGCTTCGCACCTGGATCTTCCGCATCGTCATCAACCAGGCTCGGAACCGGCAGCGGTGGTGGCGGCGACGGCACCGGTCGCAGCAGGTCTCGCTCGACGAGCACATCAAGGATCACGGCGATCCGCCCGAGCAGAGCAACGGCGGTTCGCCCGATCGAGTGCTGGGGCGGAAGGAAATGGCCGATAGGATCCGTGTGGCCCTCGATGACCTTCCGTTCGACCAGCGCACGGCGCTCGTCCTGCGCGAGATCGACGGGCTGAGCTACGACGAGATCGGGTTTTCTCTGGGGATCGCCGTCGGGACAGTCAAATCGCGGTTGGCGCGGGCGCGGGAAGCGCTTCGTGCCCAGTTGAGGGACGTATGACGTTGTTGACCTGCGCAGCAGTGCGGCGGCGTCTCGCGGCTTTCCACGATCGCGAGCTGCCGATTACCGAGCTCATCGCCATCGAAAGTCACGTCGCGGAATGCCCGCCCTGCGCGCGCGAGCTGCGCCAGCTGCAGGGCATTGGCAGCGCGCTGCGGCAGGCCGCGGCCCCGGGGCCGTCCGACGACTGGACTGGACTCACCCCCGGCGTCATCAGCCGGATGCGCGCCGAGAACGAAGAATCCTGGCGGGCTCGCGCCGGCCGGATGATGGAAGACTGGCACTTCCTCTGGATCGGGCTGGCTTCGACCGCGGCCAGCCTGCTCTGCGCCGCGATCGCCCTCGGCACGGTCGCCTCGGCGTCGACCGAACAGCATGGCTCGCTGGCGGCGATGTTCGAAGTGATGGCGGCGCCGTCCGGCTCGGATCTCAACCCGGCCCGGCTCGATTACCGCTACCGTGTCCCGAGCGTGCCGCAGAACGGCGTCGTCCAGGCCACGCTCGAGCAAAGCGTGCTCGCGGAAACCATGCCGGATGTCGATTCGATGCTGGCGATTCGCGCCGTCGTCAATCGCGACGGCAGCGTCTCGGACATCTCGGTCCTGAAGAACAACCGCGACCGCCAGCACATCACCAGCATCGTCGACGCCATCTCGCAGGCCCGGCTCGAACCCGCCGAGCTCGCCGGATCGCCGATTGCGGTGAACCTCGTGTGGCTCGTCGCCCAGACGACCGTCAAGCCGCGCGGCCGTCTCTAGAAGGGAAAAGGCAGAAGGGAGAAGGGAGAACGTTCTGCCTTTTCCCTTCTCCCTTCTCCCTTCTGCAAGCGTCATGTTCAGCGGCTCACGCTTGCAGTCGCGACGTTGTTCATCGCGTCGGTGGCGCGAATGATGATGTTGCGGCCGTTCTCCGTTTCGCCGATCGCGACCTCGAACTCCTCCTGGCGCGAGTCGGGGATGCCGTCCCTGGGATAGATCACCTGCCAGCGGCTCGCGTCGAGCGAGTACTCGACGCGCTGCACGGCCGACTGCTCGTCGCGGACGGTGAACTGGACGACGGTCTTGGCGCCTGCCTTCGCTGATGCCGTCGCCTCGATGCGCGGCGCGGTGTTGTCGATGTCGAAGCTGACGCTCTCCTTGTCGCCAGTAAGCGCCGTCGCCGGCGCGTTCGAGGGCGCGTCAGACGCAGTGACGCGCACGAGGTAGGTCCCGTCGGGGACCGACGTCGTGTCCCAGACGAAGATCGGGTCCCAGATCGCGCGCCGCAGCACCTTCCATCCCGCTTCGCCCTCGCGCCTGTAGGCGACGTCGTACTGCATGCGATCGCCGTTGTCGTCCTCCGCCTTCCAGGCAATCGTCAGCAGGCCCTTCTGATAGATCCGCCGGCCGAGCGGCGGGGGCAGCGGCAGCGGCGAGCCGGGGCTGGCCTGGGTCTGGCCGGGGCGGCCGTCGGACGTGTTGTCCTCGAACCCGGCGATCTCGGGTTCGCCGCTGGTCGCGAACGGTCGTTGAAAGACGACCCCGGGCGGGTGGACGGTGATCGACGCGACCTCCGGCCGCAAATTGCGCGGAAGGTATGCCGCGACGACCGACGTCAGGATTGGCGACGGACCCTTCTCGGCTGAGAGCACCGCGCGCCACTGCAGGTAACGCGCGTTGGGACTGCCGATCTGCTCGCCGTCGGCGGCGGTATAAGGTTTCGACCACGCGCTCCAGGTCTCGTCGGGCGTGGCGGTGTTGCCGGAGCGCGTGAGGACCTGCACCTGCCCGGGCGCCGCGCTCGCGCGCCAGCGGATGACGCCCCAGGTCGCGACCGTCGAGGCGTCGCGCACTTCCGACTCGTAGGTGCCGCGCGCGGCGGCGGTCGTCGACAGCGCGAATACCTTCCCCGGATTGCTCGTCGCACCGACGATGCGGCCGCCGGCGTCGCGGACGAGCGCCGTCACCTGCCTGGCTTTGGCGCGCGACAGGAGCGTCGCCCGCGCCGGGTCGCCGCCGACGCGGAAGATCTTGCCCTCGGGGCCGGTCCCGACCAGCAGGTTACCGTCCGGCTCGAGCAGCAGGTCGAACGGGGAGTCCTCGCCGGTCTCCCAGTAGACGTCCCAGAGGCCGTCCGGCCGGATTCGGTAGATCGCGCCGCGGTTGGAACGCCGCGACGGCCCGGCAGTCACCGGCGTCATCGAGCTGCTCGACTGGACGTCGACGACGGTGATCGAGGTCGTCACTTCGGGCGTTGGCGTCTGCGCTGGCGGCCGCGACGGGTCAGGGGTGGTCAGCGAGACCGGTCGATCTTCCACCGGCTGCGTCGACTGGCTCACGGCGGCGGCGAAGATCGTCCCGTCGCCCGCCACCTTGAGCGCGTGCACTTCCTTGTAGGGGGAATCGAGCAGCACGAAGGCCTTGCCGCCGGCGTCGATCCTGAACAGGCGCCCGGGCGACTCGGTTCCTGCCAGCAGCTCGCCGGATGCGGCGAAGGCGAGGGTCACGACGTTGGTGGTCGTGGTCTTGTAGAACACGGCTCCCTTGCCGTCGGGCGAGATCTTGTAGATCACGCCTTTGTCGCCGGTCGCCGCGAACAGGTTGCCGGTGCGGTCGACTGCGAGGGCCCAGATGTACTTGTCGTCCGGATCGAAGAAGCTCTTCGCGGTGCCATCCGCGCCGACCTGGTAGATCTTGCCCTCCGGCGACGTCGCGACGTAGACGCTGTTGTTCGGCCCTGGCGCGATGGCGTGGACCTCGAGCTCGGCGGCGTCGAAGAACGTGGTGACCTTGCCGTCCTTGCCGATCCGCAGCACTCTGCCCTCGTTGCCGGTGCCTGCGAGCAGCGAGCCGTCGGCGCCAGGAACGATCGACCAGATGAACGGCGCCGCGGTTTCGGCGACGAGGCTCGTCGACGGCCCGAGGAAGACCCGGCCATCGCTGTCGATCGACAGATCCTCGACGTCACCCTTGAGGAAGTCGGGCTGGGTCGAGACCGTCCAGAACGTCGGCACCGCGGCAGCGAGCGTGACGACTGCCGACAGGGCAGCGACGCCGGCGGCGACGGCAGGGAAGCCTCGTCGGTGGCGAATGCGCATGAATAATAGTGGAGAACAGGGAAGCGGCGACGGCCATCAGCGGCCGGATCCGTTGTCGACGTCGATCGTCAGCAGCCGCGAGCCGCTGACCGCCGAATCGACCGGCAGCTCCCACTCGCCGAGCGTGGCGCTCCGCATCGGCGTGAAGCTGCCGCTGTTGCGATCGCCTTCGAGCACCGCCAGCACCGACGGCGGCAGCGACGACATCGCCTCGCCGTTGACGACCGCGCCGGGGGTACCGGACATCAGGCGGACGTAGATGCGGTTGTTGCGGCGGGTTTCGTTCAGCAGCTTGACCAGCTGCGCGACCGACTGGGGGTCGAGCGAGCGGCGGACGTCGCGCTGTTCGATCGCGTTCAACTGCCGCCCGTCGGTCACCAGGATCGAGAGCCGGTTGGCGGCGTTCGCCGGGATGTCGATCGCCACGGTCGAAATCTTCTCCTCGCCGCGGTAGCTCCTGGTCAGGATCTTGAGAGCGGTCGTCCGCCCGGCGCGCGGCCGGATGTCGTCGAGCCAGACGCGTTCGATGCTGACGCTCTTGGGCACTTCGGAGGCCGTGATCGAGATCTCCATGCCCTCGATGCTGACCGGTTCGAGGTCGTTCCCGAGCAGCATGGTCAGCGGCCCGGCGATCGAGGTCGAGGCCCCGACCATCGCGGAGTCGCCGGTGTAGACGTCTTCGAGCGTCAGATCCGCGTGCCCCTTGAGGCGGGCCCGGCTCTTGATCGCGAAGGAGGCGGCGCCGAACTGGCGCTCGTAGGCCGAGAGCGTGTTGAACAGCCCGACGTAGGCGATGAGCGGCGTGAACATCTGGTCGTTCACGACGGAGTACTTGAAGGTGCGGACGGAGGTGTCCTGCGCCGCGCCCGGCGTCAGGATGTCGGCGGAGCGCTGCAGCGTCACCGTGATCGGGACCATCGCCGGGCCCTTGCCGAGCGTGCCGGCGATCGCCGTCGCGCGGTCCTGGCGCATCGTGCCGATCGTCTCGCCCATCGACGAGATCTTGAACGACGTCATCATGCTCGGCAGGATGGTGTGGACGTAGGCGCGGGTCAGCGGGAACTCGGTCGGACCGAGGTTGTACATCGGGTGGCCGAAGGCATAGACGCTGTCGCCGTCGATGTGCGTGACCGTGCCGGTGGCGCCCATCTCGACGTCGCCGGACGCGAGCGCGACCCCGATCGCATCCCCCTCACGCAGCGGACCGAGCGCCGGCGGGTTCTGCGCCGAGCCGCTGCCCGTGACGACCGGCGTGAACCCGGCGCCGCGAAAGGCGCCGCTGATCAACGCCACGGTGTCGGGCTCGAAGCCGCCCATCAGGAGCGGCGTCGCGATCGGGCGAAGCATCGCGCCGAGATGCGCACCCTCGACCGCCGGGAGGCCAATCGCCTGCACGTCGGCCGGCCGGCGCGCGAACGGGGCGATGCGAGCCGACACCGCCGCAAGCGCGGCGCTCAGCCCTTCAGGCGTCACCGGCAGATCGAGCCGGCCCTGCGCCGCGGCGCGCCGGGGCGGCAGCGGCGTCGCATCCTTCATCTCCGCGATCGGCGTGATGCCGGCGATCGGCTCTTTCGGGAACGATCCGATCGAGTACGAGACGGCACCGATCAGGCGGCCGCCGATATACACGGGGCTGCCGCTCATGCCTTGCGCGACGCCTGACTCCGCGAGATCGGCGCCGGAGAGCCGCGCCAGGATGAGGTCGCGCTTCGGCCCCTGGACGTTGCGCAGGACGCCGATGATCTCGGCTTTGAACTCCTTGAGCTCGGCGCCTTCGAACACGGTGCGGCCGACGCCGATCATGCCCGGTCGAATCTCTTCCACCGGCATCAGCGACGCAACGCTCGACGTGCCCGTCGGCACGGAGGCGCCGAGCAGGACCGCGAGGAGGACGGCGATTCGTAACTTCATGATTGTTAAGGAAAAATCGGGAATCTCTTCCAGTTATAAGGACCATCTGCTTGCAGGTCAAGGAGAAAGGTGCTATCGTTCCGCCCTCGTGATGACCTCGTTTAGCAGCGCGCTCGCCGGCCGTGGGACCAAGTCGTCCTATTGGTGGTGGTACGCGTGCGCTGAGGGGGCCATCCGCTAACCTGCCGACGGGCAGGGTTCAGGATTCCGAAGAAGCCCCCTCAGCCTGGTGCTGAGGGGGCTTTTTTCGTGTTGGGACGAGTTTCCGTGACGAGTGTGCCGCCACAAATCTGTGCCGTCGTGACCGGTGCGACCACCGACGAGATCCGTCGTCAGCGCGACGCTGTCAGCGGCGCCGACATGGTGGAACTGCGGCTCGACTTCGTCGATCGTCCCGATGCCGCGGCGGCGCTCGCGGGCTGCCGGCTGCCCGCGATCGTGACCTGCCGCGCCGCCTGGGAAGGTGGCAAGTTTGACGGCAGTGAGGACGATCGGCGCCGGGTACTCGAGACCGCCCTGGCCTGTGGGGCCGCGTACGTCGACGTCGAGGCCGCGGCCACGTTCGCGCCCGACCTGATTCGACAGACCGGCGGTCGGCGCATCGTCGTCAGCGAGCATCGATTCGACGGGGCGCCGTCGGACATCCCGGCGCGCGTCGCGGCGCTGCGCCGGACCGGCGCCGAGATCGCAAAGCTGTCGGTGCGCGTCGACAGCCTCGAGGAAATGCTGCCGCTGTTCACCCTCGCGGCGACGAACGGCGACGAATCCGGGCCAGGGGCAGGTGCTGATTGCGATGGGCAGCGCCGGACTGGCGTCGCGGGTACTGGCGTCGAGGCTCGGCAGCCGCTGGACCTACGCCGGCGATGCCGTCGCCCCCGGCCAGCTCTCGCTGACGCGGCTGCTGCGCGATTTCCAGTTCAAGCGCATCGCGCCCGACGCGGCGCTCTACGCCGTCGTCGGCAAGCCGATCGTGCATTCACGATCGCCGATCATGCACAACGCGGGGTTCGCCGCGCTCGGGTTGAACGCCGTCTACGTCCCGCTCGAGCCGCGCGACAGCGCCGACTTCGTCCGCTTCGCGCGCGAGAGCGGCCTGCGCGGCGCCAGCATCACGACGCCGTTCAAGATCGACCTGATGTCGGCCGTCGACGAAGTCGACAACCTGGCCCGGCGGGTCGGCGCCATCAACACCCTTCGCGTCGAACACGGCCGCTGGATTGGGTCGAACACCGACGTCGAGGGGTTTCTCGAGCCCCTGACCGGCCGTCTCGCGCCGAAGGGGATTCGCGCCACGATCCTCGGCGCCGGCGGTGCCGCCCGGGCCGCGGCAGTCGCGCTCGTCGACCGCGGGGCAGCGGTGACGATCTCGGCACGGAATGCGGATGCCGCTTCGGCGATCGCGGCGGCAACCGGCAGCGCCGCCGGCGAATGGCCGCCGGCTGCAGGCACCTGGGACCTGCTCGTCAACGCGACCACGCTTGGCAGCTCGGTACTGCCGGGTAACCCGATGGCCGGCGCGCCGACGACCGGCCGGGTGGTCTACGACCTGGTGTACACGCCAGCCGAGACGGCGCTGCTCGCGCAGGCGCGCGCCGCGGGCTGCGAGACGATCGGCGGGATGGAGATGCTGATTGCCCAGGCCGAGCGGCAATTCGAATCGTGGACGGGACAGCGGCCGCCGACCGGGCTGTTTCGCGACGTGACCACGGCGGCGTCAGTGGTTGATTGAGATGAAGCAAACGACTTTCGAAGAGTTCGTCGACCTCGCCCGGCGCGGCACGTTCGTGCCCGTCGTCAAGGAGATCATTGCCGACCTCCTGACGCCGGTGTCCGCTTTCCTCAAGATCGCCGAGCACTCCGACTACGCGTTCCTGTTCGAGAGCGTCGAGGGCGGCGAGCAGGTCGCGCGCTACTCCTTTCTCGGCAAGGATCCGTTTCTCGTGCTGCGGGCGAACGGAAACGGGACCTCGATCGAACGCTCGGGCACGGTGACCGAGGGAGAGGCGCCGTTCGTGCCGACGCTGCGGCAGCTGATGGCCGAGCTGCGCTCGCCGTTCGTGCCCGGCCTGCCGCGCTTCACCGGCGGCGCCGTCGGCTTCATCGGCTACGACGCTTCGCCGGTCTTCGAACCGGTGCTCGAGTCGGCGTGGCAGCAGGCCGACGAACGCCGCGCCGCCGCCGGCGGCGAGGCTGAGCCGCGGCACGACGACGCCGGGTTCATGATCTTCGACACGGTGCTCGCCTTCGATCACGTCAAGCACCGCATCCTGATCATCGCCAACGCGCGCATCACCGGCGACGAGGACCTGGAGGCGCTCTACCAGTTCGCCTGCGCCAAGATCCAGTTCCTCGAGCGTGAGCTGGAGCGGGGGTTGTCGCAGCCGGAGCCGGCATCGGGGCAGGCTCCCGAGGTGCGGGCGAACCAGACCCGCGAGACCTACGAAGCGGGCGTGCGCACGATCAAGGAGCGCATCGCCGCCGGCGACATCTACCAGGCGGTGCTGTCTCAGCGCTTCGAGACCGACGTCACCGCCGATCCATTCACCGTCTATCGCGCGCTGCGGCACGTCAACCCGTCGCCTTACATGTATTTCATCCGCATGGGCGGGCTCGCCATCGTCGGCTCGTCGCCGGAGATGCTGGTGCGGGTCGAGGGGCGCCGCGCCGAGACTCATCCGATCGCCGGGACGCGGCCGCGCGGCGCCAACGACGACGACGATCTGCGGCTGGCGGAGGAGCTGAAGCGCAACGAGAAGGAGCGCGCCGAGCACGTCATGCTCGTCGATCTGGGGCGCAACGATCTCGGCCGCGTCTGCGAGTACGGCTCGGTCCGGGTGCCCCAGTACATGGCGCTCGAACGCTATTCGCACGTCATGCACCTGGTGTCGACGGTCGACGGCAAGCTGGCCGAGGACTGCGACCATCTCGATGCCCTCGTCGCCTGCTTCCCGGCCGGGACGGTCTCGGGCGCGCCGAAGATCCGCGCGATGCAGATCTTGTCGGAGCTCGAGCCGACGCGCCGCGACATCTATGCCGGGGCGATTGGCTATCTCGACTTCGCCGGCAACCTCGATTTCTGCATCGCCATTCGCACCATCATCATTCGCGGCGGCCGCGCCCACATCCAGGCGGGCGCCGGCATCGTCGCTGACTCGAACCCCGCGGCCGAGTACGAGGAAACGCGGGACAAAGCCCGGGCGCTGCTGCAGGCGCTCGCCATGGCGGAAGCGGGACTGTGATTCTCCTCATCGACAACTACGACTCGTTCACCTTCAACCTGGCGCAGTACCTCGGCGAGCTCGGGGCGCCGCCGGTCGTGAAGCGCAACGACGAGATCACGGCGGACGATGTCGCCGCCATGCGACCGGAGCGGATCGTCATCTCGCCCGGGCCGGGACGGCCGGAGGACGCCGGCATCTCGGTCGAGGTCATCAAGCGCTTCGGGCCGACGCTGCCGGTGCTCGGCGTCTGTCTCGGACACCAGGGTATCGGCCTCGCCTTCGGCGGCTCAGTGGTGCGGGCCTCGACGCTGATGCACGGCAAGACGTCGACGGTGCATCACGACGGAAAAGGGGTCTTCGCCAACCTCTCTCAACCGTTCTCGGCCGGCCGGTATCATTCACTGGTTGTCGCCCAGCCGCTGCCGGAGGAGCTCGAGCTCGCCGCCCAGACCGAGGACGGCACGGTGATGGGTGTCCGACACAAGTCGTTCCCGGTCCACGGCGTTCAGTTCCACCCCGAGTCCGTGCTGACGAACGAAGGCCGGACGCTGCTGCGCAACTTCCTGGAGATGTGATGTTCGCGACGCTGATCGAAAAGCTTCAGCGCCGGCAGGACCTCTCGGTCGAGGAGGCCGCGGCGGCGATGGACGAGATCATGGAGGGCCGGGCCCAGCCGGCGCAGATCGCCGGGCTCCTCATCGCCCTGGCGATGAAGGGCGAGCGGCCGGCGGAAGTCGTCGGCCTGGCCCGGACCATGCGCGCGCGGGCGACCAGGCTGACACGCCCCCACGACGGCGTGTTCGATACCTGCGGCACCGGCGGCGATCGCGCCCACACATTCAATGTCTCGACGATCGCGGCGCTGGTCGTCGCCGCCTGCGGCGTCCCGGTCGCGAAACATGGCAATCGATCGGTGTCGAGCCGCTGCGGCAGTGCCGACCTGTTCGAAGCGCTCGGCGTCAGCATCACGGCCGCGCCGGTGGTGGTCGAACGCTGCCTCGACGAAGCCGGCATCGCGTTCTTCTTCGCACCGACGTTTCATCCGTCGATGCGGCACGCGGCGCCGACGCGCCGCGACCTCGGCGTCCGCACCGCCTTCAATCTTCTCGGGCCGTTGACGAATCCTGCCGGCGCGTCGCGCCAGCTGGTCGGCGTGCCCCGCCCGGAACTGACCGAACTGGTGGCGCGCTCGCTGGCGATGCTCGGCTCGGATCGCGCCTGGGTCGTCCACGGCGCCGACGGCCTCGACGAGATCTCGACGACGGGGTATACCAAGGTCTCCGAGTGCCGGCACGGCGCCGTCAACACGTTCTATCTCCACCCGGCCGACGTCGGCGTCGCCAAGGCGCCGCCAGAGTCGCTACGCGGCGGAGACGCCGCCGACAACGCCAGGATCGCCAGGTCGGTTCTCGAAGGCGCCACCGGCGCCCGGCGCGACATCGTCGTCCTGAACGCGGGAGCCTCACTGATGATCGCGGGCGCCGCGCCGACGATCGGCGAAGGCATCATCCGGGCCGCAGCCGCGCTCGACAGCGGCGCCGCGGCGGCCGTCCTCGAGCGACTGGTGCGGGTTTCGAACGAGGAGGCCGCGGCATGACACCGGCCGATCTGGTCGAATCGAGCCTGCTCGACACGATCGTCGCGGCGACGCGTCATGCGGCGACGGCGCGTCGACAGGCAGTGCCGACAGACGTCCTGCTCGACGGCGTCAGCCGTCGCCCACGGGGCGAGGCCTTCGCGGCGGCGCTGCGTTCGTCGGCGGCGCCTCGTATCGTCGCGGAATGCAAGCGGCGATCGCCCTCCCGCGGCATCCTCCGGAAGGACTACTCTCCGGCGGTTCATGCCGCAAGCTATGCTGCGGCTGGCGCCGCGGCAATCTCGGTCCTGACCGAGCCGACGTTCTTCGATGGCAGCCTGGCGCATCTCGAGGCGGTGCGCGCCGCCGTCGACGTGCCGCTGCTGCGCAAGGACTTCATCGTCGATGAATATCAACTCGCGGAGGCCGTCGCCGCCGGCGCCGATGCCGTGCTGCTGATTGTCGGCGCGCTGAGTGACCCGGAGCTCACCGGGCTCTCGGCAAAAGCGCGGTCCTACGGTCTCGCCACCCTCGTCGAAGTGCACGACGCCCGGGAGCTCGAGCGCGCGGTTGACGCCGGCGCGGCGATCATCGGAGTCAACAGCCGGAACCTGCGGACGCTGACCGTCGATCTCGACGTGCTGGAGACGATTGCGCCGAGGATCCCGCCGGCCGTCACCGCCGTCGCCGAAAGCGGTATCCGTTCATTCGACGACATCGCTCGTCTGAGCGCGCTCGGTTATCACGCCTTTCTCGTCGGCGAGCGGCTGATTACTCAGCCCGATCCGGGCGCCGCGTTGCGGGCGCTGCGCCGGGGGAGTGCGGCGTGACCAGGATCAAGATCTGCGGCATCCGCCGGCGGGAGGACGCGCTCGAGGCCGCGGCGCTCGGCGCCGATGCGATCGGGTTCATCTTCTGGCCGAAGAGCCCGCGGTTCATCGAGCCCGGCGAGGCGCGCGCCATCGTCAGGGCGCTGCCGGCGTTCGTGCAGGCGGTCGGGGTGTTCGTCGACCAGCCGCCCGACGAGGTCGGTGCGATCGCCGCCGAGCTCGGCCTCGGCGCGGTCCAGCTGCACGGCGACGAGGCGGTGGCCAGCTATGCCGCGCTGCAATGCCGCGTCATCAAGGCGGTCGCAACCGACGACAGCGACGACCTGCAGCAGAAAACGGCGGCTGTTCCCGCCGACGCAACCGTCCTGCTCGACGCTCACGACCCGGTGCATCGCGGCGGCACCGGGCGTACCGATTGACTGGCACGCTGCCGGCGCCGTCGCCCGGACCAGGCCGGTAATTCTCTCGGGCGGCATCAACGCCGAAAATGTTGCCCGGGCCATCGATACTGTCCACCCGTATGCCGTCGACGTGTCATCGGGTGTCGAGTCGGCGCCGGGCGTCAAGGACTCAACCAGGCTGCGCGCGCTCTTTGCCGCGATTCCACGGACATGACTTCGCCACACAAACTCGCCATCTCGTTCGGTCAACGCGACCCCGACGCCCGCGGCTACTACGGCGAGTTCGGCGGCCGGTTCGTGCCCGAGACCCTCGTGACGCCGGTCGCAGAGCTCGAAGCGGCCTATCTCGAGGCTCGCGCTGATCCCGAATTCGGCGCGACCCTCGCGGATCTCTTGCGCAACTACGTCGGCCGGCCGACGCCGCTGTTCGAGGCGACGCGGCTGTCCACGTCGCTCGGCGGCGCGCGAATCTTCCTCAAGCGCGAAGATCTCGCCCATACCGGCGCGCACAAGATCAACAACGCGCTCGGCCAGGCGCTGCTCGCGAAACGGATGGGGAAGCGGCGCGTGATCGCGGAAACCGGCGCCGGCCAGCACGGCGTCGCCAGCGCCACCGCCTGCGCCCTGCTCGGCCTCGAATGCGACGTCTACATGGGCGCGGAGGACATGAAGCGGCAGTCGCTGAACGTCTTCCGCATGCAGCTGCTCGGCGCCACGGTGCGGCAGGTCGATGCCGGGGCGCGCACGCTGAAGGATGCGATCAACGAGGCGATGCGCGACTGGGTCGCCACCGTCGCGGACAGCTACTACCTGCTCGGCTCGGTCCTCGGGCCGCATCCGTACCCGTTGATGGTCCGCGAGTTCCAGTCCGTGATCGGCCAGGAGGCGCGGGCGCAGATCCAGGAACACATCGGCCGCCTGCCCGATGCCATCGTCGCCTGCGTCGGAGGCGGCAGCAACGCCATGGGCATCTTCGACGCGTTCGTCGCCGACGCGGACGTCCGGCTGATCGGCGTCGAAGCCGGCGGGCACGGCATTACGGCCGGGGAGCACGCGGCGCGCTTCGCCGGCGGCTCCTCCGGCGTACTCCAGGGGACGCGAACCTACGTCCTTCAGGACGACAACGGGAACATCGAGCTGACGCATTCGATCTCGGCCGGCCTCGACTACGCCGCCGTCGGGCCCGAGCACGCCTGGCTCCACGACTCGAAGCGGGCCGAGTACGCCTGGATCGGCGACGACGACGCGCTCGGAGCGTTTCAGCGGCTGGCGAGGGAAGAAGGCATCATCCCGGCGCTCGAGTCGGCGCATGCCGTCGCCCACGCGATTCGCATCGCTCCCTGGCTGTCGCGCGACGAGGTCATCATCGTCAACCTGTCGGGCCGCGGCGACAAGGACGTCCTCAGCGTGCAGAGCGCCCTCGCGGCCCAGCCGCAGGCGAAAGAGGCGCGATGAACCGGCTGACGACGACATTCGCGCGATTGCGGCAGAACGGCCGCGGCGGCCTCGTGACCTACCTGACCGCCGGCGATCCCGACGCCGCGCGCTCGGCCGACCTGCTGGTCGCGGTCGCGCGCGCCGGCGCCGACGTGCTCGAGGTCGGGGTGCCGTTCTCGGATCCGCTCGCCGACGGCCCGGTGATTCAGCGCGCCAGCGAGCGGGCCCTCGCCGCGGGCATGTCGCTCCGCGGCGTGCTCGAGATCGTGCGGACCGTGCGCCGCAGCGTCGATACCCCGGTCGTCCTCTTCACCTACGCCAACCCGGTGATTCGGATGGAGCCGACGGCCTTCGCGCGCGCCGCGGCCGACGCCGGCGTCGATGGCGTCCTGATCCTGGACTATCCGGTCGAGGAGGCGGAACCGCTTCGCCAGCCGCTCGTCGACGCCGGGCTGGCGCCAATCTTTCTCATCAGCCCGACCACGACCGACGACCGGATTCGCAAGTCGTCGGCGCTCGGCGGCGGCTTCCTCTATGTCATCTCGCGGCTCGGCGTCACCGGCGTGCGCGACCGCCTGCCGGAGGACGTCGGCGAGCTCATGGCTCGGGTGCGGCGGTGCAGCGACCTGCCGGTCGCCCTCGGCTTCGGCATCTCGCAGCCCGAGCACGTCGCCGAAGTGTGCCGGACCGCGGATGCCGCGGTCGTCGGCAGCGCATTGGTCAACGTCGTGGCAGAACATGGCGCGTCGCCAGGCTTGAGCGAACGCGCAAGTGAGTATGTCCGGTGGCTGAAGAAGAGCCTGTAGCCAGTCTCGACGCCCTGCGCAAGAAGATCGACGCGCTCGACGAGGCGCTCGTGCGCCTGCTCAACACCCGCGCCGCGTGCGCCCTCGAGATCGGCCGCTTCAAGAAGCAGATCGGCCTGGCGATCTACCAGCCCTCGCGCGAGGCCGAGGTGCTGGGGCACGTGCAGAGCATCAATCCGGGCCCGCTCGACGACGAAGCGATCCGGCGGCTGTTCGAACGCATCATCGACGAAGCGCGGCGGCTCGAGCGCCATGCCGACGGGCAGCCGAACGGCGATCCAGACGAGATTGACGAGCCGGTCTCATAACAGCGCGATTGAGCCGTCGGTCGCATGAGGGCGCGATCGACGGGTCGATCGCATAAGTGATAGAGGACTTATGGTTGTCGTAATGAAGGAACGGGCGTCGGACGAACACGTCCAGAAGGTGATCGCGCAGCTCGTCGAGATGGGCTTCGACGTGCACCGGTCGACAGGGGCGCTGAAGACGGTGATCGGCGCGGTCGGCGGAAACCGCCAGTTCGACCCGACGCTGATCGAAGTGATGGACGGGGTGCAGGAAGTGCACCGCATCACCGAGCCATATAAGCTGGCGAGCCGGACGTTCAAGCCCGAGAACACGGTCATCACGATCGACGACGTGCGGATCGGCGGCGACGAAGTCATCGTCATGGCCGGTCCGTGCTCGGCCGAGACCGACGAGCAGGTCGAAGCGACGGCGGCGGCGGTGAAGAACGCCGGTGCGAAGATCCTTCGCGGCGGAGCGTTCAAGCCGCGCAGCTCGCCCTACAGCTTCCAGGGCCTCGGGGAGGCCGGGCTGCGGATGCTCCGGACCGCCGCCGATCGCCACAACCTCAAGCTGGTGTCGGAGGTCATGGACATCAGCCAGCTCGAGCTGATCGAGAAGTACGCCCACATTCTCCAGGTCGGCGCCCGCAACATGCAGAACTTCACCCTGTTGCGCGAGCTCGGTCGGGCCCGCACGCCGGTCCTGCTGAAGCGCGGCATCTCGGCGACGATCGAAGAGTGGCTCCTGTCGGCCGAGTACATCCTCGCCGGCGGCAACATGAACGTGATGCTGTGCGAGCGCGGCATCCGCACGTTCGAGAGCTTCACCCGCAATACCCTCGACATCTCGGCGATCCCCGTGATCCAGCAGCTGTCGCATCTGCCGGTGCTGGCCGACCCCAGCCACGGGACGGGCCGGCGCGACAAGGTGACGCCAATGGCGCGCGCCGCCGTCGCCGCCGGCGCCGACGGCCTGATCATCGAGGTTCACAACGATCCGGATCACGCCAAGAGCGACGGCGCCCAGTCGCTCTTCCCGGGGCAGTTCGATCGGCTGATGGCAGAGCTGCGCATCATCGCCCCGGCGATCGGCCGCAGCATCTGCGTCGAGCCGGTGACGCGCCGCGGCTGGGGCAACTGACAGCGGGCGCCGCGCACTTATGTTTGCCAATATCGCCATCGTCGGCTTCGGCCTGATCGGCGGATCGATTGCGCTCGCGGTGCGGCGACGGTGGCCGGGCACGCAGATCGTCGCCATCGATCGCGCCGAGACCATCGAGGTGGCGCTGCGGCTGAATGCCGCCGACCGGGGCGGCGAGGACCTCGCGCTCGCGGGCGGCGCCAACCTGATCATCCTCGCCGCGCCGATCCGCCAGAACGACGAAGTGCTGAGGCAGCTTGCCGCAGCGGTTCCCGGGGAAGCGCTCGTCACTGACGTCGGCAGCACCAAGAGCGCGACCGTGAGTGCCGCGGCCGCGCTGCCGCCGCGTCTTCGCTTCGTCGGCGGCCATCCGGTCGCCGGCGCCGCCGGCGCCGGACTCGACGTCGCCCGTCCGGATCTCTTTCGCGGCCGGCCCTGGATCTTCACGCCGAACGCAGACACCGAGGCGGAGGACATCGCGACGCTGTCGTCCTTCGTCGCCGAGGTCGGCGCCCAGCCGAAGACCATGACGCCGGAAGCGCACGACCGGCTCATGGCCTACGTCAGCCACCTGCCGCAGATCACTATCAGCGCCCTGATGCACATCGTCGGCAGCGAAACCGGCGACGACGGCCTGCGGCTGGCCGGGACCGGGCTGCGCGACAGCACGCGGCTGGCCGGCAGCCCGCCCGGCACATGGCGCGACGTCGCGGCGACCAACGCCGACACGATCGCCGCCGCTATCGACGACCTCACTTCGCTGCTGCAGTCGCTGAAGCGAACCCTGACATCCGGCGACGAATTGACGCGGGTGTTCGAGTCGGCGCAGCGCTGGAAGCAGACGCTCGACGAACCGGCGGGCACGCGGGCGACGCGAACCTATCTCGAGATGACGGAACGATTGGCGTTGCAGGCGACGCGGGTGCCCGGCGATGGCATCGAGGTCGTGCGCCAGGACAATCCCGATCCGAAGCTGTGGCGGCGGCTCTACACCGATGTCGGGAAGGAGTACCGCTGGACCGACCGGCTGCGGTGGAGCGACGACGATGCCACCGCCTATCTCTCCGATCCGGACGTCTCGCTGTGGCTGCTCAACGTCGACGGCCGTACGGCCGGCTACTTCGAGCTGCACAAGGAGCCCGACGACTCGGTCGAGATCGTCTACTTCGGCCTGCTGCCGGAGTTCATGGGCCGCCGGCTCGGCGGACACCTGCTCACCGAGGCGGTCGAACGGGCCTGGCGCCTCGGCGCGCGGCGCGTCTGGCTGCACACCTGCAGCTTCGATCATCCGTTCGCCATCCTCAATTACCTGAGCCGCGGCTTCACCATCTTCAGGACCGAACGCTACCTGGTGCGGTAGCGCCGTCGCCGCGATCGCGCGCGCTACTATACGGACATGAACGAGCCAGTCTGGCGGCCGTCGCCCGATCGCGTCGAGCGCTCGCAGATGACCGCGTTCATACGCCGGGCGGCGGCGGAGTGGGCCGCCGGGATCCCCGATTACGCGGCGCTCTACGAGCGTTCGCTCTCCGACCCCGAGCGATTCTGGCGACTGATGTGGGAGTTCGGCGAGCTGCGCGGCGACATGGGCGCGCGGGTGATCGAACGCCCGGACGCGATGCCGGGCGCGCGCTTCTTTCCCGACGCCACCCTCAACTTCGCCGAGAACCTGCTGCGCCGCCGTGACGATGCTCCGGCGATCTTTTTCCGCGGTGAGGAGGGGCCGCTGCGTGTGGTGAGCTGGGCCGAGCTCTATGCCGGCATCGCCGCGTTCGCCGCAGCGCTGCGTCTCGCCGGCATCCGCCCTGGCGATCGCGTCGCGGGATACGTGCCCAACGTGCCGGAAGCGGTGATTGCCGCGCTCGGCAGCGCCGCTGTCGGCGCCGTCTGGTCGTCCTGTTCGCCGGATTTCGGCGTCCGCGGCGTACTCGATCGGTTCGGGCAGATCGAGCCGCGCCTGCTCGTCACGGCCGACGCGTATCGTTATGCCGGGCGGGTGCACAATTCGAACCGCAGGGTGCTCGAGATTGCTGCAGCCCTCCCGTCGGTCGAGCAGGTGGTCGTGATTCCGTACTGCGGCGGCGGGCCGCCGGCCGGCCTGGCGCGGGCACGAACGTGGAGCGATTTCCTCGGCAGCGCCCCGGCGCAGTCGGGATCGATTCCCTTCGAACCGCTGCCGTTCGATCATCCGCTCTACGTGATGTACTCGTCCGGCACAACCGGGGTGCCGAAATGCATCGTCCATGGCGCCGGCGGCACGCTGATCCAGCACGTCAAGGAGCATCGGCTGCATTGCGACATCCGCGCGCGGCGACCGCGTCTTCTACTTCACGACGTGCGGCTGGATGATGTGGAACTGGCTCGTCTCGGCGCTGGCGTCGGAGGCCGCGCTCGTGCTCTACGACGGGTCGCCGTTTCACCCTGACGGCCGCGTCCTCTTCGACTACGCCGACGCCGTCGGCATGACCCTCTTCGGCACCTCTCCAAAGTTCCTGGACGCCGCGGCGAAGGCCGGCCTCGCGCCGGTCTCGACGCATCGGCTCTCGACCGTTCGCACGGTGACGTCGACCGGATCGCCGCTGGCGCCGGAGGGGTTCGACTACGTCTATGAACAGGTCAAGCGCGACGTGCACCTGGCGTCGATCTCCGGCGGCACCGACATCATCGGCCTGTTTGCCGGCGGCAACCCGAACGGGCCGGTGTGGCGGGGCGAGCTGCAAGTGCGCACGCTCGGCATGAAGGTCGAGGTGTTCGACGAAAACGGGCGGTCGGTCCGGGGCGAGAAGGGAGAGCTCGTCTGCACGATGCCGTTTCCGTCGATGCCGGTCGGTTTCTGGAACGACCCGGACGGGCGCAAGTACCACGCCGCCTACTTCGACAGGTACCCGGGCGTCTGGTGGCACGGCGACTACGTCGAGCTGACCGGGCACGACGGCCTGATCATCTACGGCCGCTCGGACGCCGTGCTGAACCCCGGCGGCGTGCGGATCGGCACGGCCGAGATCTATCGTGAGGTCGAACAGATCCCGGAAGTGGTCGAGAGCGTCGTTGTCGGCCAGCACTGGGATCACGACGAGCGCGTGGTGCTGTTCGTGCGGCTGAAGGATGGCCTGAGGCTTGACGGCGAGCTTGAGGAACGCATTCGCGCCCGGGTGCGGGCCAACACATCGCCGCGCCATGTCCCGGCGCGGATCGTCGAGGTGCCGGAGGTGCCGCGCACGCGCAGCGGCAAGGTCGTCGAGCTGGCCGTGCGGGACGTCGTCCACGGCCGCCCCGTGCGCAACCGGGAAGCCCTGGCCAACCCTGACGCGCTCGACGCCTTCCGCGATCGGCCCGAGCTTCTTGATTAGATCACGGGACCCGGATGTCGCAGATTTGATCCGCGTCCCGTTGCACGTATCGATTGAATGGAAAGGCAGAACGTCTACATCCATCCGGACGCAATCAGCGCCATCGTGGCGCACGCGACGGCTGAGGCGCCGCGCGAGTGCTGCGGATTGCTCGTGGGGCGGGGGAATCGGGTCGAGCGGGCCGCTCCGGCCGTCAACGTCGATCCCGTGCCCGAACGCCGCTTCCTCATCGATCCGAAGCGTCACATCGACCTTCGACGCGAACTGCGTGGCGGCTCCCTGGAGATCGTCGGCACCTATCACTCGCATCCGCTGTCGCCGGCTGAGCCCTCAACCTCGGATGTCGAGGAGGCCAGCTACCCGGAGTTCGTTCACTTGATCGTCTCGCTGCTGCCGCCGGCACCGGAAGTCCGTGCGTATCGCTTCGCTCGCGGGATTGTTTCGGCGCTGCGGCTGACCCATATCGAGGAATGGCCGGGGCCATGATAGAGTCCAATACGCGATAATCGATTGTCTAAGGCGCGTGCTGGGAGGCCGCGCACGACGGGATATCGGAGACCTATTTGTGAACCCCAATCCGATCTGCGACTTCGGCATCGACAAGGACTCCCTCCAATACATCGGTTACGACCTGCAGCGGCCGGAGTGCATCCTCGCCGAGCCTGACGGCATCCTGTGGTCGGCCGACGCCCGCGGCGGGGTCGTCCGCATCACCCCCGACGGCGCGCAGCAGATCGTCACCCAGAGGAAGTCCGGACATTTCGAAGGCGCCCGGAGCGAGGCCAGCCGCTATCTCGAAGGCACGCTGCCGAACGGCCTCGCCTTCGCCCGTAACGGTGATTTCCTGATCTCGAACTTCGGCACCGACTGCCTCGAGATCATGACCCGCGACGGCGCCACGCACGTCATCGCCAGCACCATAGACGGTCAGCCGGTCGGCAAGGTCAACTTCGTCCTCCGCGACTCGAAGGATCGCATCTGGGTCACCGTCTCGACCCGGGTGAAGAACTGGATGCACGCCCTCCGCGTCGATCTCGCGGACGGCTACCTCGCGCGCTACGAGGATGGCGCCTTCCGCATCGTCGCCGACGGTTTCCGGTTCACCAACGAAGTACGGTTCGACGCGAAAGAAGAGTGGCTCTACGTCGTCGAGACGACCGGCGGCTGCATCACCCGCCTGCGAATCGACGAGAAGGGCGACGCCGTCGAGCGTCAGGTCTTCGGCCCGAGCAGCCTCGGCAAGGGCGCCTGGCCGGACGGCATCGCCTTCGATTCCTACGGCAATCTCTGGGGAACGCTCGTCTACTCCGACAAGCTCTTCGTCCTGACGCCGAAGGGCGATCTCCGGGTACTGCTCGACGAGGGCGACCCCGCCAGGGTTGACGCGCTCGAACAGGCATTCTTCAACAACCACGTGACCGAAGACGTGCTGTTCGCCACCGGCCGCGGCGTCGCGCCATGGATGGCGAGTGTCACGTTCGGCGGCCCCGACCTGCAGACCGTCTACATCGGGTCCCTGCGCGGCAGCCGCATCCCGTACTTTCGCGCGCCCGTCCCCGGGCTGCCGATGGTCCATTGGAAAGAAGGTCAGTCGTGACGATCTCTGCCAGCACCAATCTCGCAGCCAACTACATCGGAGGGGAGTGGCGGCGCGGCGCGTCGTCCACCACCGCCGAGATCACCAACCCGGCGACGGCGGAAGCGCTGGCCAGCCTGCAATACGCCGAGCAGGACGACGTCGCCGCCGCGGTCGCGGCGGCATCCGCCGCGTTCCCGGCCTGGCGCCGCACGCCGGCGCAGGAGCGAATCCAGTTCCTGTTCAAGTTCAAGCAGCTGCTGCAGGCGCACGCCGACGACATCGCCCGGCTGACGACGATGGAGAACGGCAAGACGCTGGCCGAGGCGCGGGCCGAGCTGCAGCGTGGCATCGAGAACGTCGAGGTCGCGTGCGGCATCCCGACGATGATGCAGGGCTACAACCTCGAGGACGTCGCCAGCGGCATCGACGAGATCATGATCCGCCAGCCGCTCGGCGTCACAGTCGCGATCACGCCGTTCAACTTCCCGGCGATGATCCCGCTGTGGTTTCTGCCGTACGCGATCGCCTGCGGCAACACGTTCATCCTCAAGCCGTCCGAGCGCGTGCCGCTCACCGCGCTCAAGCTCGTCGAGCTGCTGGCTGAAACCGGGTTGCCCAAAGGCGTCATCAATCTGGTGGTCGGCGGCAAGCCGGCGGTCGATGCGCTGCTGCGCCACCCCGAGGTCCGCGCCATCAGCTTCGTCGGCTCGAGCCCGGTCGCGCGCTACATCTATTCGGAAGGGTCGGCGCAGGGTAAGCGCGTGCAGTGCCAGGGCGGGGCGAAGAACCACGTCGTCGTCATGCCCGACGCCGATCTCGAGATGACGGCCCGCATCGTCGCCGACAGCGCCTTCGGCTGCGCCGGGCAGCGCTGCCTGGCCGTGGCGACGGCGATCACCGTCGGCGAGTCGTCGCGCACGTTCCCGCAGGCGCTCGTCGACCTCGCGTCGGCGATCCGCGTCGGCAACGGCCTCGAGGAGGGCGTCGGCATGGGACCGGTCATCACCGCCGACAGCCGCAAGCGGATCCTCGGCTTGATCGACAAGGGCGTCGCCGACGGCGGCAAGCTGCTCCTCGACGGCCGCGACGCGGCGATCGACAAGACTGGGCCGGGCAACTTCCTCAAGCCGACCGTGATCAGCGGCATCGACCCCGCGAGCGACCTGTCGACGACGGAGATCTTCGGCCCGGTGCTGTCGCTCCGAGAGACGGCGACGCTCGACGAGGCGATCGACGTCATCGCCGCGAACCCCTACGGCAACGCCGCCTCGATCTTCACCGGCAGCGGCGCTGCCGCCCGCAAGTTCCGCTACGAGGCGCCGACCGGCAACATCGGCGTCAACATCGGCGTCGCGGCGCCGATGGCCTACTTTCCGTTCAGCGGCTGGAAGGACAGCTTCCTCGGCGTCCTGCACGGCCAGGGGCGAGACGCAGTCGAGTTCTACACCGACAAGAAGGTCGTGGTGGAGCGGTGGCCTAAGGAGTGGAGTCGGACGTTTTAGATCGGCTCAGGGCTCAGGGCTCAGGGGGCTCAAGGCTCGTGGCTCCGGGGGGCTCAGGGCTCTAGGTCGGCGCCAGCTCATCACAGCAGGCCCCGCCCGGCGAGGTTCCGCATCAGCGCGCCGGCGCCGAAGGTCCACGGCGCAATCCGATCGCAGTGATCGACACGGTTGACGAGCGCGCCCAGCCGCGGCGTTGTCACCACGACGACATCGCCGACGCGATGCGTGAAGCCCTTGCCGGCGACGCCGCGGTCCACGGTCGGCGCGAACATGGTGCCGAGGAAGAGCATGAGCCCGTCGGGATACTGATGGTAGGGCCCGATCGTATGGCCGACGATCTCGAGCGGGTCGCGGCTGATCTGGCTCATCGAGCTGTGGCCCGTAAAGGCGAAGCCTTCGGAGCCCTGGATTGACAACTCGAGATCGCACTGACGGACGTCGTCGAGCCCGAACGTGTCGTCGAACAGCCTGATGAACGGCCCGATCGCGGCGGACGCGTTGTTGTCCTTCGCCTTGCCGAGGAGCAGCGCGCTCCGGCCTTCGAAGTCGCGCAGGTTGACGTCGTTGCCAAGCGTCGCGCCCATCACCGCGCCGCGGACGTTGACGGCGAGCACAACCTCGGGCTCGGGGTTGTTCCAGTCGGACCGCGGATGGATGCCGACGTCGGCGCCGGTTCCCACGGCCGACATCGGCTGCGCCTTGGAGAAGATCTCCGCGTCGGGGCCAATCCCGACTTCCAGGTACTGCGACCACACGCCTTTCTCGATCAGGACGGACTTCAGCCTCGCGGCCGCGTCGGAGCCGGGCTTGACGGTGCGGAGGTTGTCGCCGATGACGGCGACGATCGACTGGCGCAGGCCGTCGGCCCTGGCGGCGTCGCCGCGCGCCTGTTCCTCGATCACACGTTCGAGCAGGCTGGCCACGAACGTCACGCCGCTGGCCTTGATGGCCTGGAGATCGCAGGGCGCCAGCAGCCACGGCCGCGACGCGTCGCGCGCGGCGGCGCCGGCGTTGGCGAGCAGATCGCTGACCGAGCCGATGCGGTCGAGCGGACCGGCGGCGCGAATGGCCGCGACCGGATTCTCGAGGTTCAGCAGGTCGCTCGAGGTCGGCGCGACCGGCGACAGATCCAGGACGTCGTCGCCCCGCACGGTCACCGGCGAAGGGCCGCCGACGTCGGGGCGCCAGGCGCGGCCCACCAGGACGGCGCGGGAGCGGTCGACCGGCAGCGCGCGTTCGGGAGACAGCCAGCCGTTCATGAGCGCGTCGCCTTCCGGCCGGCGGCCAGCGCCGCCACGACCGCATCGGTGTCGTACACACAACCTCCCCAGGTGCCGCCGCTCGCGTCCTGCAGCGCGGCCCACAAGCGCGTGTCAGCCGGAAGCCTCGCGTCGGCGGCGAGATCGGCGCGGACCGGGCGGTCCGCCAGGATGCGCGTGCCATCGGCGACGCGGGAGTGCGAGCCGCGATCACCGACCAGGTTCACTGAACCTTCGAGCCGCGTCCGGTCGATGACGATCTCAATCAGATCGCCGTCGGCGACCTTGCCGATCGGCCCGTCCGCCAGCGCCTCCGGCGACACGTGACCGATGCACGCGCCCGTCGAGACGCCGCTGAACCGCGCGTCGGTGAGAATCGCGACGTGCTTGCCGAACTCGAGATACTTGAGCGCCGACGTCAGCTGATAGGTCTCTTCCATGCCGGAACCCATCGGGCCGCGGCAGATGAGCACGAGGACGTCGCCGGGCCGAATCCGCCCGTCCTTGATCGCCGCCATCGCCGCCGGCTCCGTGAGAAAGACCTTCGCCGGGCCGGTGAAACGGAACACGCCGTCCGCGTCGATGACCGACGCGTCGATCGCGGTGCTCTTGATCACGGCACCGTCGGGCGCGAGATTGCCGCTCGGGAAACACACGGTCGAGGTCAGGCCGCGCTTCGCCGCCTCGTCGGGCGACAGGATCACGTCGTCGGGATCGACGCCGTCGCGGGAAAGGAGGAGCGCGCGCAGCCGCGCACGCCGCTCGGATGCTTCCCATGCGCTCAACTGTTCGTCGAGGGTGGTGCCGGCCGCGGTCAGCACCGAGGTGTCCAGCAGCCCGGCCCGCCGCAGGTGCAGCATCACCTCCGGGACGCCGCCGGCGAGAAACACCTGGATCGTCGGGTGATGGCGCGGGCCATTCGGCAGCGCGTCGACGATGCGCGGGACGCGCCGGTTGATGTCGGTCCAGTCGGCCACCGTCGGCCGGCGGAGGCCCGCCGCGTGCGCGATCGCCGGGATGTGGAGGATGAGGTTGGTCGAGCCGCCGAACGCGGCGTGCGTGACCATCGCGTTCCGCAGCGAGGCCTCGGTGAGGATGTCGCGCGTCGTGAGGCCGCGCTCATGGAGCGCCATCAACGCTGTTGCGGACCGGCGCGCCATGTCGAGCCAGATCGGATGTCCCGATGGCGCCAGGGCGGAATGGCCGAGTGACAGCCCCAGCGCTTCGCCTACGACCTGCGACGTCGCGGCCGTACCGAGGAACTGGCAGCCGCCGCCAGGGGACGCGCAGGCGCGGCAGCCGAGGTCGGCTGCTTCCTGCAGCGACAGCTCGCCATGCGTGAAGCGGACGCCGATCGTCTGCACCCGCCCCGCGTCGTCGCCCTCGACGGGCAGGAGCGTGACGCCGCCCGGCACGAGGACGCAGGGGAGGTCGGACATCGAGGCCAGCGCCATCATCATCGCCGGCAGCCCCTTGTCGCAGGTGGCGACGCCGAGCACGCCGCTGCGCGTCGGCAGCGACCGGATCAGCCGCCGGAAGATCGTCGCCGCGTCATTGCGATAGGCGAGGCTGTCGAACATCGCCGGCGTGCCCTGGGAGCGGCCGTCGCATGGATCCGTGCAGGACGCGGCGAAGGGAATCGCCCCCGCGGCCTTGAACGCGTGCGCCGCGGCTTCCATGAGCAGCCCGACCTCCCAGTGGCCGGTGTGATAACCGAGCGCGATCGGCGTGCCGTCGGGCGCGCGTATGCCACCGTGGGTCGAGAGGATGAGGAACTCTCGGCCGCCGAGGGCCGATGGCGTCCAGCCCATGCCGGCGTTCTGCGTCCAGCCGAAGACGTCGCCGGAAGGCCGTTCCCGCAGCATCTCCGGCGTCAGCGGCAGCGAGCCCGCCGGACCGGGCACATGTGTGGCGATGTCGAAGAGCGACTCGTCGGTGGTCGTGAACTGGTTGAATCCCACGGTGTTGATACTACTCGGCGGTGCGCGGCTCGCCGGTGATCGGCGCGGAGCGGACAGCGAGTATATATATCGTACCGATGCGTGAGGATGGAGCGGACCCAACTGCCGTGGTCGTCGTGGCCGACGATCTCACGGGCGCCGCCGACACCGGCGCCGGTTTGTCGCTTGCAGGGTTGAGGACCATTGTGACCTGGCCGGAGCTTGCGCCTGAGCCGCTATCGAACGTGGATGCCGTGGCGTTGGACGCAGGCAGCCGCATTCTCGAACCCGGCGCCGCGGCGGCAGCGACGGAGGGTGCCGTAGTTTGGGCGAAGCGGCATGGCGCCCAGATGCTTTACAAGAAATGCGACTCGCTGCTCCGTGGCCATATCGGCATCGAAGTCGCGGCCTCGCGCCGGGCGTGGGATCCTGCATCGATCGCCGTCGTGGCGCCGGCGTTTCCGGCCGCGGACCGGACGACGCTCGGCGGCCGGCAACGCGCGATGGGGAAGGACGTCGGCGCGCCGCTGGAGCTGCTCGCGGCAGCGGGGCTCACTGTGGTCGGCGTCGAACTTCATGACGTTCGCGCCGGCCGGCTGCATGAGATCCTCGAGGGGGCCGCGAACGGCGGCGCGCAGGCGGTGACCCTCGATGCGCTCACCGGGGACGACCTGTCGGAGATTGCTGTCGCCGGTCTTCGTCTCACGCGTCCGGTCGTGTGGGCCGGAACCGGCGGCCTCGTCAGGGCGCTTGCCGCCCGTGCGTTCCCGGCGCCCGCGGCGCGCGCGCCCGGGCTCCCACCACGAATGGAAGCGCGCCGTCGCGGTCCCATCCTCGTCGTATGCGGCAGCGCTTCGGCCGTCGCGCGGGAGCAGGTGTCAAGATTGAAGAGTGCCGGGGTCGACGGCCTCGATGTCGATGCCGCGTTGCTGCTCGATGCCGAGCAGGCGGGCGCGCGCCGCTTCACCGACAGCGCGGAGCATCACCTGCGACAAGGGCGAGACCTCGTCGTTTCGCTGAGTACTCCGGCGGGGACGCAGGACCGTCGCGTCGCAGAAGCGCTGGCGGCGGCGTTGTCGCCCTGCGGCCGGATCGCGGGCGGGCTGGTGGCGACGGGCGGCGATACCGCAACGGCGATGCTCAGGTCGTGGGGCACGACGTCGCTGCGCCTGGTCGGTGAAACGGAACCCGGAGTCGCCATCGCCGTGGCGTCCGCGGCGCAGCCAGTTGTCGTGGCGACGAAAGCAGGGGCATTCGGCGGACCGGATGCCCTCGTGCGAGCGGCAGCCCGGTTGCGCGAGATGATGAACGAGAGCACAGGAGCGGGATGAGGCTGCCAATCGTCGCGATCACGATGGGGGATGCCGCCGGCATCGGCCCCGAGATTGTCGTCAAGGCTGCTGGGCCGTGACGGCGTGTCCGATTTCTGCCGGCCGCTGGTCATCGGCGACGCCCACCGGCTGCGCCGCGCGGCCAAGCTCTCGCGCGTCGACGTCGACGTGCGATCCATCGCGACGCCATCCGCCGCGGCGTTCGTGAGCGAAGCGATCGATTGCGTGGATCTGCCGCTGGTGCCCGAGGACCTCGTGTTCGGCGAGCTGTCAGCCGTAGCCGGCGACGCTGCCTTCAGGTTCATCGAACGGGCCGTCGCGCTCGCCCTGAACAAGGAGGTCGACGCCATCTGTACCGCACCGGTCAACAAGGCGGCACTGCACGCCGGCGGGCATCGCTACCCTGGACACACCGAGATCCTCGCGCACCTCACCGGGACGCCGGAAGTCTCGATGATGCTCTGCACGCCGGTCCTGCGCGTGATTCATTGCACGACGCACGTCGGACTGATCGACGCGATTGCGCGCATCGATGCCGCGCTCGTCGAACGGACGATCCAGCGCGGCCACGACGTCCTCGTCGCCTGGGGCCTGGCCGCGCCGCGCATAGGCGTCTGCGGCATCAACCCGCACGCGGGGGAGGACGGGCTGTTCGGCGGCGGCGAGGAAGCGCAGAAGGTCGCGCCTGGTGTCGCCGCGGCCCGTCGTCGCGGCATCGATGCTCAGGGACCGCTTCCGGCCGACACGCTTTTCTATCGAGCCGTGCGCGGCGACTTCGATCTGGTGGTGGCGATGTACCACGACCAGGGACATTGCCCGGTGAAGGTGCTGGGGATCGAGACCGGCGTCAACGTCACGGTCGGGCTGCCGGTGATTCGCACGTCTGTCGACCACGGCACCGCGTTCGACATCGCGGGCACCGGCACTGCGGACGAACGCAGCCTGGTCGAGGCACTCCGTCAGGCGGCAAGCCTTGCCGGTGGTGGTCGAGGTTAACGGCGCCCGGTGTGCGGGGAAGTCGGCGGAGGAGTAACGCGAGGCATAATCGATTATCTCAGCGCGCCAAACTTTCATGGTACGCTCCAGCCGGCGCCGATGCTCCTATCGCACGACCCTGACGCGAACCCGGCGGAACTCCACCGGCGTTCCTTCCAGGTGAGCCTGGAATCCAATGTGTCCGGACTTCGCCCGGTCGCTGAGCGGGCCGCGGAGCGCCGCGCTGTACGCGGGATCGTCGAGGTTCAGATCGTGAATCACCTCGCCGTTGCAGGTGACGACGAGCCGCCGTTTCACGAGCGAGATCTCGACCTGGTTCCATTCGCCGGCGGCCCGCGTGACGTTGCGGCGCGGCGCCGCGGCGCCGTAGATCGACGTGTTCGATCGCGGCGAGGGCTCTCCCGCCGGGTCGTTCCGGATCTCCATCTCCATGCCGGTGAACGACGGGTAGCCGCTGGCCGGCGATCGCAGGAAGATGCCGCTGTCGCTTTCGGGCCCGGTCCGGTACTCCAGCCGCAGCACGAAGTCGGTGTACTTCGCCTGCGTCGCGATCCAGCTGTCGCCCTCCGCATGGGTGAGCACGCCGTCGCGGACCTCCCAGCGGCCGGGCGACTTGCCGAGCGGGATCGTCTGCCAGCCGTTCAACGACCGGCCGTCGAAGAGCGGGACGAATCCCTCCTCGCGCTCCGCTTGCGAGACGACGGCGTCGGGGGCTTGCAGGAGCAGGGCGGCGACGATTGCGAACGCGAGATGCACGGCGGTCTCCTTCTACCAGTTGTCGTGGACGACCGGCCGCAGCCGGTGGTCGTAGATCCCTTGCATCGACGCCATCACACTCGGCGGAACCGGAGGCAGGTCGGCGGCGGACGCATTCTCCCGTGCCTGCGCTTCCGTCCTCGCGCCGGGAATGGCGCAGCTGACCGCGTCCCACATCAGGATCCACCGCAATGTGAACTGCGCCATCGTCTCGCCAGCCGGCACCAGCGGCCGCACCGCGTCGACGGCGTCGAGGGCGCGGTCGTAGGGGACGCCCGAGAACGTCTCGCCCTTGTCGAACGCCTGGCCGTCGCGGTTGAAGGCGCGGTGGTCATCGGCAGCGAACGACGACTCGCGCCGCAGCTTCCCGGTCAGCAGCCCGCTGGCGAGCGGTACGCGCGCGATGATGCCGATTCGCGCGGGCCGTGGCTTCGTCGAACAGCCGCTCGGCGGGCTTGAGCCGGAACGGGTTGAAGATGACCTGGACGGTCTTGACGTTCGGGTAGCGGATCGCCTTCAGCGCTTCGTCCACGGTTTCGACGCTGACGCCGTAGTGGCGGAGCTTGCCAGCGGCTGTGAGGTCGTCGAGAACGCCGAAGACCTCGGGTCGATCGTAGACGGCGGGAGGCGGACAGTGCAGCTGGAGCAGGTCAATCGTCTCGACCTCGAGGTTCGCGAGGCTGCGATCGATCCATGCTTCGAGGTTCTCGCGCGTATAGCCGTCGGGCGTCTGCGCCGTCAGCCTGCGGCCCGCCTTCGTCGCAACGAAAACCGGATCGCGCCGGTCGCGCCGCACCTGCGCGACCAGGCGCTCGCTGCGGCCATCCCCGTAGACGTCGGCCGTGTCGATGAAGTTGACGCCGGCGTCGAGCGCGGCGTGCAGCGCGGCAATCGACGCGCGATCGTCGACAGGTCCCCAGGAGCCGCCGATGGCCCAGGCGCCGAAGCTGATCGTCGAAACGGACATGCCGGTACTTCCCAGGGGTCGATACTGCATCGTGTGCTCCGGCCCTTCACTCTAGAACACGCAACTCGACGGGCGCAACGACAAGAAGGAAAGCAGGAAATGTGCAGGCAGGAGGTGGACTGATGGCCGCGAGTCGCTACACCCTCGGCGCGTGTGTCCTGGTCGTCGCCGCCGCCGCCGTCGCAACGTCGGCGCAGGCTCCGGCGCCGCTGCCGGGACCGCTCGCGGCCTATCAGCAGATTCCACTGTGGGCCGGAGACGTCCCGCTCGCGAAAGGTACCGGCCCGCTCGATCGTCCGTTCCTCACCGTCTTCCTGCCGCCTGCCGGGCGCGCCAATGGCACGTCCGTCGTGATCGCGCCCGGCGGCGCCAACATCATGCTGATGTACGGCGGAGAAGGGCTCGACATCGCGGAGCGCTACAACGAGTGGGGGGTGACGGCTTTCGTCCTGACCTACCGGCTCTCGCCCAGGTACGACGAAGCCGCCCGCATCCTCGACGGCAAGCGCGCGATCCAGGTGGTGCGGGCGAACGCCGCGCGCTGGTCGTTGAACCCCGATCGCATCGGCTACATCGGTTTCTCGGCAGGATCAAGCCTCGGGCGCGCCGTCGCCGCCGCGGCCGGGCCGGGCAAGGCTGACGGCTCCGACCCCGTCGATCGCGTCAGCTCGCGTCCCGACTACCTGGCGCTCGTCTACGGCGCCGGCCGCGCGACCGAGGGCGAGAACCTCAAGGCGTTTCCGCCAACCTTTCTCGTCTCCGCCGCCGGCGACCAGGGACCGTCGCTCGGCAACGCGCAGCTGTTCATCGACCTGACGCGCGCCGGCGCCGTCGCCGAGATTCACGTCTATCAGAAGGGCCGGCATGGCTTCGGCAGCGGCTTCGGCAGCCCCGAGTTCGGCGGCTGGATGCCCGAGTTGCGCCACTTCCTCGAGACGGCCGGGCTGCTGCCGCGGAAGGCGTCCTCGTGACCCGCGGGTTCGCGTCCCTGGTTGCTGTCGTGGTGATCGTCTCGGGGGCGATGGCAGCATCGCAACCCGCGAAGACCATCAACGATGGCTTCGGCGATCTCGTCCACGTGCCAGCCGGCGCGTTCAGGATGGGCGACAACGTCGGCAACGGCGAGGCGCGCGAGCGGCCCGTGCACACCGTCGAGCTCGACGCCTTCTATATCGGCAAGCACGAAGTCACGAATCGCGAATGGCGGCGGTTTCGCGATGACGCCGGCTACGACGATGCCAGGCATTGGCCGGAAGGCCGGATCGTGCCCAAGGATCAGGTGCCGTACTGGACCCAGGCGAACAATCACGGCGGCGGCACGCCCGACAGCGACGACTACCCGGTGCTCGGCGTCAACTGGGATGCGGCGACCGCATACTGCAGCTGGGTGAGCGAGAAGACCGGCAAGAAGTACCGGCTGCCCACCGAGGCCGAATGGGAGAAGGCCGCGCGCGGCACGGATCAGCGCCTCTACCCCTGGGGCAACGACATCGACCGATCCGTGGCGAACTTCGTCGGCGCGCAGGCCTTCGACACCGCGCGCCCGGTCGGCTTCTTCGACGGCTCGCTGCGCGGCGAGCTGCAGACGCGCAGCAACGCGTCACCTTACGGCGCCCTCGACATGGCGGGCAACGTCATGGAGTGGACGGCCGACTGGTACAGCCGCGATTACTACGCCGCCTCGCCGCGCAAGAATCCGCGCGGGCCGGCGACCGGCAGCTACCGTGTCGTGCGCGGCGGCACGTTCTTCGTCGAGGCGTTCGACCTCCGATCGTCGGCGCGCTCGGCGGCGTGGCCGTCGTTCCAGGCGCATCGGATGATCGGGGTCAGGGTTGCGCGCGAGCCGTAGCGCTCACGCGGTGGTCGTAGACACGCTCGAGGTCAAGGAGACGCGCATTCCATGGCACGCACAATTCGCCGCTCGGTAGTCATCTGCTCGGTCGGTCTCATCACGGCGGGTCTGGCCGCACCGTCCGCCCGCGGCCAGCAGGCGCCCGCGCCGCCGCAGCCGGCGCCGACGACACCGGCGGCGCAGCCCGCCGCGCCGCCGTCGCCGGTGCAGCTCGCCAACCAGGCGGAGCGGCTGCGCATCATGAAGGAGCTCAAGATCTCGGCGATTCCGCCCGGCGCGGTCAGCGCGAGCCCCGCGACCTACGACGAAGCCGAAGCCAACCCTTATCCTGACCTGCCGGACCCGCTGCTGCTGAAGAACGGCAGGAAGGTCACGACTGCGGCGATGTGGTCGAAGCAGCGCCGGCCCGAGCTGCTGGAGGATTTCCAGCGCGAGATCTACGGCCGCACGCCGAAGAACGTGCCGAAGGTGAACTGGAAGGTCGTCAACACTCTCAACGAGACCGACGGCGATGTCCCGGTCATCACGAAGCAGCTCCTCGGCGTCGTCGACAACGCGGCACACCCGGCTATCAGCGTCATCATCACCGCGACGCTGACGACGCCGGCGAAGGCGGCGGGACCAGTCCCCGTCATCATCCAGTTCGGCGGCGGCAACGTGCCGATGCCGGAAGGCATGGTCGCGCCGGCGAACCCATGCGCCCCTCCCGGCGGGTTCGGTGGTCGTGCCGGCGGTCGCGGCGCCGCCCCGGCAGGACCGGGCGCGGGCCGCGGTGGCGCCGCGACGGGCGCGCCGACGCCGCCGCCCGGCCCGACGTGGCAGCAGCAGCTGCTCGCGAAGGGATGGGGCTACGCGACGTTCAATCCCGGCAGCGTGCAGGGCGACTGCGGCGCCGGCCTGACGGCCGGCATCATCGGCCTCGTCAACAAGGGACAACCGCGCAAGCTCGATGACTGGGGCGCCCTGTCGGCGTGGGGCTGGGGCGCGAGCCGGCTGCTCGACTACTTCGGCACCGACAAGGCGGTCGACGTCCGCCGCGTCGGCGTCACCGGCCACTCGCGCTACGGCAAGGCGGCGCTGGTCGCGATGGCGTTCGACGAACGCTTCGCCATCGGCTACATCAGCTCCTCGGGCCAGGGCGGCGCGAAGCTGCACCGCCGCAAGTACGGCGAGACGATCGAGAACGTCGCCAACTCGTTCTATCACTGGATGGCCGGCAACTACCTGAAGTACACGGCGCGCTGGGACACGATGCCGGTCGATTCGCACGAGCTGATCGCGCTCGTCGCGCCGCGGCCGGTGTTCCTCAGCGGCGGCAACGATCCCGGCCCGGTCAAACCGGACGGCACCGTCGACATCAACGACGCCTGGGTCGATCCCCGCGGCAGCTTCCTCGCGGCGGTCGGCGCGGCGCCGGTCTATCGCTTGCTCGGCGCCCGGGACCTCGGCACGACGACCTATCCGCCGATCGATACGGCGGTGATCGACGGCGACATCGGCTTCCGGCAGCACACCGGCGGCCATACGCCCGGTCCGACGTGGCCGACGTTCATCACGTTCGCCAGCCGCTACCTGGACAAGCCAGCCCCTTCGGCCTCGAGGTGAGCATGGGCGGCATCACGCGGCGCGCTCTTCTCGCGTCAGGAGCGTCGCTGCTCCTGGCGCGTGCCGGCCTGCGCGGTCAGCAGCCACCGATCGCACTGGTCCGCGGCGGCGAACCGTTCTGGCGGCCGCAGGCCGCGTCGTCGCCGGCGGCTGCGTTCGTGCCCCTGTTCGACGGCACGCTCGACGGCTGGGTCATCGAGAACAGCCAGACCAACAACTTCACCGTCGCGAACAAGGTGCTGCGCGTCGAAGGCCCGAACGGCTGGCTGCGCTCGGCGCAGCAGTACGGCAACTTCACTTTGCGCGTGGAATGCCGGTTCCTCACCGACGATGCCGACAGCGGCGTGTTCCTGCGCGCCCCGGGCCCGGCGTCGAACATCTTCATGCGCGGCTGGCCGGCGAACGCCTACCAGGTCCAGGTCAGGGACATGTCGAAGAACAAGTCGACCAATCCCATCTGGGCGGGCAACCTCTATCGGCACAAGGTCGCGCCCGGCGAGACGACGTTCGACAGCGACGCGGCGATGAAGGCGGTAAAGCCGACAGGGGAGTGGCAGATCTTCGAGATCGAGGCGGTCGACGATCGTCTCACCGTCTCGCTCAACGGCGTCGTCGTCACGCGCGCGGCCGGCCTGGTCAATCCGCGCGGACACATCGGCCTTCAGGGCGAGACTGGCGCGCTGGAGTTCCGGACGATCGAGATCCGCGAGACCTGAAGCGCGGCGCGCCCCTAAGATTGGGCGATCGGCTGCTTACTGAACTGCTGGAAGTACTGGAGGATGTGGTCGCGCCACTTCGCTGCGTCGGCGACCTGAATCGCCAGGCGATCGGCCACTTCCTTGTGGCGTTGCGGGTCAATCCTTCCCGACAGCGCGTTCCATGTCGTCTGGAGCGCCGCGGCCTCGCGCGCGCCCTGGTGGTACTTCTCGCAGAGTGCCACCCAGAGCGTCTTGCCGGACTTCAGCTTGTGGTCCCACGGCAGGTGATGGAACCAGAGCAGGAATTCTTCAGGGCAGGTCGCCGCGCCGTTGAAGCGGTCGCGCACCGGCGGGAAGTACTGGCTGACGGAGTTCGACCCCTTCGTCGTCCGATCGAAGCCGATGCCGTCGACGGCCGCCTGGTGATAGTAGGTCGCCGTCCAGTCAGCGCGGCGATCCTTGGCGTTCTCCGGGCGAGGCGCGTAGTGGTCGCCGCCGATCAGGTGATGGAGCCCGAGCGGCATCGTGTAGTTCACGAAGGTCTCGCGCGAGGACATCATCATGTCGCGGATGGTGGCGACGGTCTTCGCGTCGTTGCTGAACGTCATCCGCGTCCATTCTTCGGCGATCTGCCGCGCCGGGAGGTCGGGGTTCCAGGCCAGCCGCCCGGATGCGTACCAGTTGGACTGCGAGAAGTGATGGCCGCACCAGTTGCGATCCAGGCCCGGGTTGACGACCGACACCATGCCGGTCACCCGGTACGGGTTGATCTCCCCGGCGACTGCCTTGCCGACCGTCGACCCGGCGCCCTTCGCGTGGGTGTCGGCGTCGAGGAACTCCTCCCACATCGTGCCGAGGTAGACGAGGTGCTTCGCCTGCCCCAGGTACTCCTGCGTTGCCTGGATCTCGGCGAGGACCGGTGTCTTCTGCATCGCGCCGAACAGCGGGTGAAAGGGCTCGCGCGGCATGAAGTCGATGGTGCCGTTCTTGACCTGGACCAGCACGTTCGGCCGGAACTCGCCGTCGAGCTTCATGAACTCGATGTAGGCGCGCTTCGAGCGGTCGGGATCGACGTCCTCGTCGTAGATGAACGCGCGCCAGATGACGTTGCCGTTGTGGGGCGCGAGCGCGTCGGCGAGAACGTTCGCGCCCTGGGCGTGCGTCCGCCCGTAGTCCTTAGGACCGGGCTGCCCCTCGGAATTGGCCTTGACGGTGAAGCCGCCGAAGTCGGGGATTAGGGCGTAAATCTCGTCGCACTTCGCCTTCCAGAATGCCGCCACCGCGGGATCGAGCGGATCCGCTGTCTTCAGGCCGCCGATGCGGATCGGCGCGGCGACGTTCGCCGACAGGTAGATGCGCACGCCATAAGGCCGCCATGCGGCCGCCAGCGCCGCCACCTTCGGCAGGTACTCCGCGGTCAGGACGCGGGCGTCCGCGTTGACGTTGTTCACGGTCGCGCCGTTGACGCCAATCGAGGCGTTGGCGCGGGCGTAGTCGACGTAGCGGCCGTCGACCTTGCCCGGCAGGTCATCCCACTGCCAGAGCGAACGGCCGGCATACCCTCGCTCGATCGTGCCGTTGAGGTTGTCCCAGTGATTCAGCATCCGAAGCTGCACGCGCGGACGCTCCGCGATCGAGAGCTTCTCGATCGGCTGCCCGGTCTGCAGCAGCCGCAGCAGGTGAAAGGTGCCGTAGAGCGCGCCGATCTCGCCGTCGGACGCGACGACAATCGCGCGCTGCTTCTGCACCTGCGCGGTGCGGATGATGAATCCTTCCGGGCCGAGCTTCGTCAGCTCCGCCTGCCAGCCGAGGGCTCGAACCGCGGCGGAGTTCGATGGAGTGCCGACGACCAGCGCGCGCGCGGTGAGCGTCGCCGGCGACGCCGGCGCGTTGCCGAGCATGGAACCGAGCGCCTGCTTTCAGTTCGGCGCGAATCGCCTGAGACGTCGGGGATGAGCCCTCGACGAGGACCTGGCCGAGCGCAGCGCGGTACTGCGAGACGATGGCGCCGGGTGACGCATAGCGGAGCCACAGCTTGTAGCCGTCCTCCGCCGGCAGCGCGGCGGCGCCCTGCGCCAGCGCTGATGCGGAGCGGGCGGCGTACAGACCGGCCACGCCCGCGATGCCCGTGCTGACGAACTCGCGTCGCGAGTGCTTCATCTTTATGGGTCTCCCTCGGCTGCCAGATGCTACCCGAATTCTTTTGACGATTGATAATCAACTCTCGGTATACCATCTCGTTCGCAGTTACCCATCCATCTCATGTCCACGCCCTCCGTCAAGGCGCTTCGCTGGTGGATGATCGCCTCCTGATGCTGGGGTCGGTCATCAATTACCTGACCCGCAGCACGCTCGCAGTCGCGGCGCCGACCGTGCTCAAGGATCTCGACATCACGACGCAGCAGGTACTCGCTGGATCCTGGCGGCCTTCCAGGGCGCGATCATGCTGCAGCCGATCGCGGGCTACATCCTCGACGTCATCGGCCTGCGCCTCGGCTTCGCGATGTTCGCGGTCGCGTGGTCCTTCATCAGCATGGCGCACGGGCTGGCGACGAGCTGGCAGGCGCTCTTCGGCCTGCGCGCGCTGCTGGGATTCTTCGAAGGCTCGGCCAACCCGGCCGGCATGAAGGCGACGTCGGAGTGGTTCCCGGCGACGGAGCGCGGGCTGGCCGGCGGCGTCTTCAACATGGGCGCCTCGCTCGGATCGATGCTGGCGGCGCCGATCGTCGCCTGGGCCATCCTCACGCACACCTGGCAGTTCGCCTTCGTCCTCACCGGCATCATCGGGCTGACGTGGGCGGCGCTCTGGCTGTGGCTCTATCGTCCGCCGGCGGAGCATCCATCGCTGTCGGCGGAAGAGCGCGCCTACATCCTCGCCGGCCAGGAACAGCACCTCCAGGGTGACGGGCGGCGGCCCTCCATCCCGCAGATCCTGAAGCAGCGGAACTTCTGGGGCATCGCGCTGCCGCGGTTTCTCGCTGACCCGACGTGGGGCACGCTGGCGTTCTGGCTGCCGCTCTACCTGACGACGGTGCGCGGCTTCGATCTCAAGCAGATCGCGCTCTTCGCGTGGCTCCCGTTCCTTGCCGCCGACCTCGGCTGCATGTTCGGCGGCACGATCAGCATCGCGCTGCAGAAGTACTTCGGGCTGTCGCTCATCAACGCCCGTCGCGGCGCCTTCACCGTTGGCGCAATCATGATGATCGGCGTCGCGTTCGTCGGCTTCGTCGACAGTCCGTACGTCGCGATCGCGCTGCTCAGCCTGGCCGGCTTCGCGCACCAGACGCTGTCGGTGACGGTCATCACGATGTCGAGCGATCTCTTCCGCCGTAACGAGGTCGCTACCGTCGCCGGCATGGCGGGCACCTGCGGCAACGCCGGCCTGCTGATCTTCTCGCTCCTGATTGGCGGCCTCGTCACGACCGTCGGATACACGCCGTTCTTCGTCGGCCTCGCGGCTCTGGATCTGATCGGCGCGGCGGTGCTCTGGACGCTGGTGCGCGAGCCGGTACGGACCCAGATACCGGCCGCCGCCGGGACGTAGACCTTCACGCCGACACGTCAATGGCCACGGCGACCATCCGCAACCCGATCCTTGCTGGCTTCAATCCCGATCCCTCGATCGTCCGTGTCGGCGACGACTACTACATCGCGACTTCGACCTTCGAGTGGTATCCGGGCGTCCAGATTCACCACTCCCGCGATCTCGTGCACTGGCGCCTGCTCACGCGCCCGCTCCGCCGCGCGAGCCAGCTCGACATGCGCGGCGATCCCGACTCCTGCGGCATCTGGGCGCCGTGCCTGACGCACGCGGACGGAACGTTCTATCTCGTCTACACCGACGTGAAGCGCTATGGCCGCACGTCGCAGCCGGGATCCGCCGGCGCCTCGCTCCGCGACTTTCACAACTACGTCGTCACCTGCGATTCCATCGACGGCGACTGGTCCGACCCGGTGTACCTGAACAGCAGCGGCTTCGACCCGTCGCTGTTCCATGATGACGACGGGCGGAAGTACGTCCTCAACATGCTGTGGGATCACCGGCCGGGAAAGAACCGGTTCGGCGGCATCGTGCTGCAGGAGTACTCGGCGTCGCGACAGCAGCTCGTCGGTGAACGGCACCTGATCTTCACCGGCACGGCAATCGGCTTCACCGAGGCGCCGCATATCTACAGGCGTGACGGCTGGTACTACCTGATCACGGCGGAGGGAGGCACCGGGTGGGGCCACGCCGTGACCCTGGCGCGATCGCGCGCGACTCCTCGGGCCGTACGAATTGCATCCGGACACGTACGTGATGACCGCGCGCAATCGGCCCGACGCGCTGCTGCAGCGGGCCGGACACGCAGACCTCGTCGACACCCCGGCGGGGGAGACCTACATGGTCTATCTCTGCGGCCGCCCCCTGCCGAACCGCGGCCGATGCACGCTCGGACGCGAAACCGCGATCCAGCGGATGACGTGGGGGAGTGACGGCTGGCTGCGAACCGAGGCCGGCGATGGAATGCCGTCGCTCGAGACGCCGGCGCCGGCGCTGCCGGCGCAGCCGTTCGCGGCAACGCCCGCGCGAGCGGACTTCGATCGCGAGACGCTGCCGATCGAATTTCAGTGGCTTCGGACGCCGGTCCCCAACGAGATTTTCAACCTGACGGCGAGACCGGGGTTCCTGCGGCTCCATGGTCGCGAGACGATTGGCAGCCAGTTCAGGCAATCGCTCGTCGCGCGGCGGCAGCAGGCGCACTGTTTCACCGCCGAGACCGTCGTCGAGTTCTCACCCGCGCACTACCAGCAGGCTGCCGGCCTCGTCTGCTACTACAACAGCGCCAAGTTCCACTATCTCTACGTTTCGACCGACGACGAGTCGGGGAAGCACGTGCGGGTGATGTCGACGCTGCCCGACCAGGTGCAGCCGGACGCGTTCACGGCTCCGATCCCCGTGCCGGAGGGCGTGCCGATTCAGATGCGCGCGGAAGTGGATTACGAGCGTCTACGCTTCGCATACCGTGCCGGGCACGACGAGTGGCAGTGGCTGCCGCAGCTGTTCGACGCCAGCGCGCTCTCCGACGAGGCCACGCTGCCAGGGATGGCGAACTTCACCGGCGCGTTCGTCGGCGTGGCGTGCCAGGACATGGCCGGCACGGCCCTGCACGCGGACTTCGACTACTTCGAGTACCGGGAACGCGAGTACGCTGCCGACCCGGCGCGCTGACGCGGAGCTGAAGCTCCGCGCTACCTTCCGCCCTTCTTCCAGTTGTTCCAGAAGATGAACGTGCCGCGCCGGGTCGAGGTGACGATCTCGAGCGGCGCCGTCCTTGTTGAGATCGACGAGCGCGAGCTGCGAGCCGACGCCCGAACGGTTGTGGATCAGTTCGGGCACGAACTCGGCGCCGCCCGGGGCCTTCGGGTTGCGGACCGTCCGGTAGACGTACAGCACCGGCGCGCCGTAGGCATCGGGATCGATCCAGGTGTCGAGATGCGACCAGTAGCGCTTGCCGGTGACGAAGTCCGGGATGCCGTCGCCGTCGATGTCGGCGGACGTGCCGCCGTGCAGCTGCGAGAAGGTGACGTTGCCGGCGTTCTTGGTCGAGAAGTCGCCCATGATCGGATGCTCGACGAAGGTGATCGCGCCATCCGCGGCCTTCTTCTGCTCGAACCAGGAAAGGCCCCAGCCGTGCGCCTGCAGGCTGGTCACGACGTCGTTCAGGCCGTCGCCGTTGACGTCATAGACGGCGATCTCCGCGCCGCCCGGGCTGGACCGCGACCACTTGCCGAACGCGGCGGGGTAGTACTTCCACGGCCCTGACGTTCCCTTCGCCGGCTGTTCCCACCAGCCATAACCGTTCAGCAGATCGACGCGGCCGTCCTTGTTGACGTCACCGATGCCGATGCCGTGATTGGTCCACGGCCCGCGCTCGGTCAGCGGCCGCTTCACCCACGTGCCGGTCGGGTTCGCCGGGTCGGGCGTCGCCGAGACGATCTGATTGTTGCTGTCCTTGAAGATGTATTCGAGCTTGCCGTCGCCATCGGTGTCCTTGAGCAGGGCGATCTCGCTGCTCAGGTTGTCGGTGACGGTGAAGCTGTCCCAGCGCCGCGACTGGCCCGCCGGGTTGACGTAGAGGATCGTCGGCTGCGTGAAGAGCCCGTTGATGACGTCCGGCCAGCCGTCGCCCGTGAAGTCGTAGGTGTACTGGACGCCGTTGAAGTACTGCGTGCTCGCGTCGATCGTCTTGGCGAGATAGATCTCGCGCGCGACGTTGTAGTCGGGACCGAGGTAGTAGTACGGGCCGGCGACGATGTCGAGGGCGCCGTCCTTGTTGATGTCGGCGACGGTCGGCGACCAGGAGTAATAGAACTCGTTCAGCGCCTGCATGCGGAAGCGCGGCGAGACCGTCTCGGGCTGGGTCACGCGCGGCTGCAGATCCTTCAGCGACACGTCCTTGAAGCGCACCTCACCGCTACCGCCGGCGTAGAGGGCGACGCGGCCGAACCGGACGAAGTCCTCGTCGGCGACGCCGCCGCTCAGGCCGCCGGCGTCGTTGAGGAACGCGCGCAGGATGTTGGCGTCGAGGAGGAGCTCGACGGTGTTCCAGTCGCCGCTCTTGAGATCGGTGGACGGCCGCGCGATCGGCGCCTCGATGCCGCCCGGCATCTGCAATGGCTGGAAGCCGCCGCCGCCGCCGCGACCGCCCCGCGCCCGCGCCGCCACGCCCTCCGGCCGGCGGCGTCGTCGGCGGCGGGGGAGGCGGTGGCGCCACGCGCACCTGGCCGCCGCCGGCGGGCCGCACGCGCTCGCGCGAAGTCTCGACGCCCTTGGCGTCGATCGTGACGCGGTAGGTCGCGAGGTCGCCTTCCACCAGCGAGGCGTAGATGCCCTTCACGCCGCCGTCGGGTGTCGCTTCGGCGCGCAGCAGCACGCCGGCCTTGCAGCCCTCGGCGCAGCGCACCGAGGCGTAGAAGCCGACGTCCTGGTAGGAGCGGTCGAAGAACAACCAGCCGCCGCTGCCGGGCGCAGCGACGATCTCGCCCTTCTCGGCGCGCCACGTGGCGCCGCCGAGCGGCGTCCAGCCGGTGAGCGCCGAACCGCTGAAGACGTAGTCGGGCACGAAGTTCTTCGAGGTGGCTGCACCGGAGAGCGTGAAGGCGGCGATCAGTGCGGCGCTCGCGGCGGCGAGATTACCTGGACGGTTCAGCATGCATGGTCCTCTGGGCTGACGACGAACGGCTGGGAGCCGGGGACAGTCACTGGGGACAGTCACGAGTGACTGTCCCCGGGTCCGAGCAGGCTCCCGAAGTGGCGCGGAGTATACACCTCGTGGCCCGACGTTGCGCATCACGGGATGCGTCAGGCGAGACGCGAAACGCCCGCTGGACCAGCCCGGCCTTGGTTGCGGCGGCACCAGATTTACGGAACAAAACGACGAGCGCACGGGGTTCTGTTTCAACTCTGTCGGTAACGACCGGGCGACTATTGATAATCGGTTTGACTATGACTGTGCCAATGCGTAGGATAACCGCGCACAGTGCATTTCACGATGCGCAACGGTGTCCAGCCTCGACGCGGCGTCCCCCGCGATCGAGCAGGGAGGGGAGGTCAGGGTGTTGAAAGCACGGCTCTGTTCGCTGTTGGTTCTCGCGAGCCTGGCGATGTCGTCCGTTGCATACGGGCAGATTCGCTCGGCTACCATCACCGGCACCGTCACTGATCCGCAAAAGGCCAGCGTGCCTGGCGCCACGGTCGTGATCACTGACGAGAATACGAACGTCTCCGTCGAGTACGTGACGACCGAGACAGGCAACTTCACCGCGCCCGCGCTGCAGGCCGGCACCTACACGGTGACGGTGACGCTCTCGGGCTTCGCGCCCTTCAAACGGACCGGCGTCGTCGTCGCCGCCACCGAGACCGTGCGCGTGCCGGTAGAGCTGTCGGTGAGCGGGCTCGGCGAAACGGTTGACGTCTCGGCCGAAGCGCCGCTCCTGCAGACCGACAGGACCAGCGTCTCGAACGCCGTCAGCGCCGAGATGATCGAAGCGCTCCCCAACATCACGCAGAACCCGCTCGCCTATGCGACCTGCGGCCGGCGGCGTTCCGCGCGTCCAGGCCGCGGACACGAGCTCGATCAACTCCTTCGGCATCGGCGTCGACGGCCGGCGCCAGTGGTCGGCGGTCGGCATCAACGGCGGCCGCGCCTTCACCAACGACATCCAGCTCGACGGCCTGCCGGTCATGGGCGGCGGCTACAACGAGGCGTCGGTCGTGCCGAACACCGAAGGCCTGCAGGAAGTCCGCGTCATCCAGAACAACTTCAGCGCCGAGTACGGCCGCGGTCAGGCCATCATCTCGATGAGCACGAAGTCGGGCACCAATGCCTTCCACGGCAACGGCGTCTACATGCTGCGCCACGAGAGCCTCGACGCCAACACGTTCGCGAACAACGCCCAGAACATCGACAAGCGCCCGTTCCGCGTCGACGATGCCGGCGGCTCGATCGGCGGCCCGATTCTCCGCAACAAGCTGTTCTTCTTCAGCAGCTATCACGGCCTCCGCAACAACCAGACGACGACCGCGCTGATGACGGTCCCGACCGCGCTCGAGCGGGTGGGCAACTTCAGCCAGACGCTCAAGCCGGACGAGAACGGCAATCCGATCCCGGCGCGGATCTTCGATCCGTTCAGCGTCACGCAGATCAACGCCGACCTCTACCGCCGCGCCGAGATCCCGAACGCGACCATCCCGAACCCGGATCCGTACGCGCTGCGGATGTTCGGCTACTACCCGATGCCGAACCGGACGCCGGACGACGTCTACAACACGAACAACTTCGAGTCGACGACGACGACCACGGTGCGGCGGCACAGCAACAACAACCGCGTCGACCTCAAGCTCGGCAGCCACTCGATCTACGGCAGCGGCGGCATCTCGTACGCCGAGATCATCACGCCGCGGCCGTTCGGCACGGCGCCGTTCAACGACGCGCCCGGCATCCGCTCCGACAAGAACCCCTACATCCAGATCGGCGACGCGATCGTCCTGACCCCGTCCCTGGTCGCCGACATCCGCTACGGCCTGAGCCGCATCAACACGAAGAACCTCAGCGGCAACAAGACCGGGTTCGACGACTACGCCGCCTTCGGCGTCCCCTCGAACCTCCTGCCGCTGATCCTGTTCCCCGGCGCGGCGCCGAACGTCAACCCGAACGGCTACGGCGGCGGCGGTGGCGGCGGCAGCAACTGGACGGCGCTGACGACCGGCAACTTCAACACCAAGCGTGAATACCAGACCAGCCACAGCCTCACCGGCAGCATCACGAAGATCCGCGGCAAGTGGACGCACAAGGCGGGCATGGAATTCCGCAACCTGATGTCGAACTACGCCGATCCCGAGCAGGGCTCGGTGGCGATGCCGTCGCCGTTCGCGCACCAGGGCGGCAACTTCAACTTCGAGTACGTCACCGCCAGCGGCAGCGTCTCGAACCAGACGTCGACCAACGCGCAGCGCGGCGTCAACGCCGCCGGCATGCTGCTCGGCACGGGCGTGTGGTGGATCCGCCCGGGCGCCAACGTCGACCCGGCGTTCGCGCAGAAGTACTTTGCGGTCTACTCGCAGAACGACTGGCGGCCGACGGCGAAGCTGACGGTCAACCTCGGCCTGCGGTGGGAAGTGCAGCCGGGGCCGACCGATCGCTTCAACCGCATGTCGTCCTGGGACTTCACGGCGGAGAACTCGTTCGGTTCGATGGGCGCGATCGCGTTCCCCGGCGAGGACGGCTACAGCCGCAACCTGTGGGACACGACCTACGACAACTGGGGCCCTCGCGTCGGCGCGACCTACCAGTTGAGTGAGAACATGGTCGTGCGCGGCGGCTTCGGCATCACCTACCTGCCGACCAACACCGGCTACTTCTCGGGTCCGACCGACTACGGTTCCGCCAACTTCTCGGGCGGCGTGACGCAGACCGCGTACGGCACCAGCCCGGCCGGCGTGCCCGTCGATCCGGTTCTCCGATCCGGCGCCGCTGGCGCCGGCGATTGGCGGCGACGAGACGCAACCCCGGCGTCTACGGCATCGGCGAGGCGCGCTTCGATCGTCATCTCAAGAACGGCCAGGCGCGGCAGTGGAACTTCTTCGTCGAGCGCGCGCTCGGCAACCGCTGGACGGCGTCGATCGGCTACAGCGCCTCGGTGAGCCGCAACCTGCACAACCGGTCGTTCCCGATCCAGAACCTGCAGAGCATCGACCCGGCGGTGCTCTCGCAGTGGCGCGATCAGTACATCGCCAGCAACGGCACGCTGAACCCGTCGACGCAGCTGGTCCAGAACCCGGTGCAGCCGGCGACTGGTCCGCTGGTGCCGTTCGCCGGCGTGCTCGGCCAGCGCACGATCCAGCGGCAGAACACGCTACTTCCCCTACCCGATGCTGGTCGGCTCGAACGCGGCCGTGAACCTGTCGCAGGCGACCGCCGACTATCACGCGATGCTGCTGCGCGTGAACCGGCGGTTCTCGAACGGCTTCCTCATCGACGTGAACTACACCTGGTCGAAGAACATCGACAACACCGACACGGTCGAGGACAACCAGGGGTTCAACGCCGGCGCCAGCGCCCGCGGCGCGAATCACTATCTCTACGACCTCGACAAGAACCGCCGCATCGGCTACAGCGACATCCCGCACCGCCTTGTCGGCACCTTCCTCTACGAACTGCCGTTCGGCAAGGGCAAGCCGTTCGGCAGCGAGAACGCCCTCGTCAGCGCGCTCGCCGGCGGCTGGCAGCTCGGCGGCGCGGTCATCTGGCAGACCGGCTTCCCGATCGCCATCACCGGCGCGAGCGACGGCGCGGCCCTGGCGCGTCCGAATCGCGTGCCGGGTGTCGACCTCCTGCTGCCGGAGGATCTCTGGGGCTGGTACGACGGCGTCACGCGCGTGACGCTGCCGAGCGGCCGCGTGATCACGCCGCCCAACCGGACCTACCTGAAGTACAACCCCGATGCCTTCGTCGGGCAGGTCGTGACGACGCCCGACGGCCGGACCGTGGTCGATCAGTTCTGGTACGGCGACGCCGCCATCACCTACGACGAGATCCGCACCGACAACCGCTTCAACATCGACATGAGCGTCCGGCGCGACTTCCCGCTGCCGAACGGCATGCAGTTCGAGATTGGCGCGGACGTGATGAACCTGCTGAACAGCGCCCAGTTCAGCGGCACCTACCAGGGCGGTCTCGGCGGGACGATCACGACGCCGTCCGCGGCGCAGGCCGCGCTCGGGCTTCAGTCCGGGATGGGCAACGCCACGAACTACGGGACCCGCGGCATGGCGACGTACAATCCGCGGCAGATCTCGCTTAGAGCGACGGTTCGCTTCTAAGATACTGACCAGGCGGCGGGCCTCCACTCCGGGGGCCCGCCGCGTTTCGTCGTCCGGCGCTCGTCGGCCGGCCTGTTCGATCTCCACCGCATGAAAAAGCACACGACGCTGGAAACGCCGTCAATCCAGAGCCTGGGACGCGGCCTGACGATCCTCGAAGCAGTTGCCGACGCGAGCGAGCCGGTGGCGCTCAAGCAGCTGACCACGCTCCTCGGCATCGACCGCAGCAGCGTCTTTCGCCTCGCCAACACGCTGCGCCAGCGGCGATTCCTCGCCAATCCGGACGGCCGGAAGGAGTACATCCTCGGACCGTCGGTCTGGCGGCTGTCGCGCAAGTACGGCCGCAACGTCCTGATCTCGTTCTGCCGCGAGCACCTGCGCGCGCTCGGGAGACGCGACGGGCGAAACCGCTCATCTCGCGGTCAGGGATGGCAGCATGGCGCTCTTCATCGACTGCCACGTCGCCACCGGGCAGGTCCTGACGGTGTCCGGGCAGACCGGCGAGCACGTCCCGCTCTACGCCACCGCTCACGGTCGCGCGCTCCTCGCCGACTACGACGGCGCCGACATCGAAGCCCTCTTCAGCGGCACGGAGCTGCACGCCTACACGCGGCGGACGCCGGCGACGTTAGCCGAGCTCGCCCGCGTCTGCGGCCGCATCGGCACTCGCGGCTACGCGACCGACGACGGCGAGTACGTCGAAGGGCTCCGCTGCGTCGCGGCGCCGATTCGCGATCAGGATGGCATCGTCATCGCATCGATCGGTATCTCGGCGCCCCAGAGCCGGTTTCCCAAGACGCTCTATCCGGTCTGCGGCAAGCAGGTGACGGATGTCGCGCGAACCATCAGCACAGCGCTCGGCGTATAGCTCCATCAGCGCGCCAGCCGTACTCACCAGGAACTGCCAAACATGACGTGGGCCACTCGTTTCTTCGCGCGTGTCCGCGCCGCGATTCCGCGGCCGGACAGCGCCAGCGCCATGGCCTTTGGCGCCGGATTGGCTGCGGTCACGGTGCTGCACATCCCCTCGATGGTTGTGCAGGGGCGCACCACACCCGCGACGCCAGCTCAGGCCGCCGGATCGGCACCGGCTGCGTCCGGCAGCTCGCGGTCGTGGCGCGATTACGGCGGCGGTCCCGACTCCTCGAAGTTCGTCGCGCTGAACCAGATCACCAGGGACAACGTCGGCAAGATGACGACGGCCTGGACCTATCCGGCCGGCGACACCCTCAACTATCAGTTCAATCCCATCGTCGTCGACGACGTGATGTACGTGCTGGCGAAGAACAACTCGCTCGTCGCCCTCAACGCGGCGACCGGTGAGGAGATCTGGATCCACGCCAACCTTCGCGGCATCGCCAGGCGCGGGGTCAATTACTGGGAGAGCGCCGACCGCAAAGATCGCCGGCTGTTGTTCCAGATGAACAACTATCTCCAGGCGATCGACGCCCGCACCGGCAAGTCGATCCTCACGTTCGGCAACAACGGGCTCGTCGACCTGAAGGAAGGGCTCGGCAGGGAAGGCAGCACCGTCAGGGCCCAGTCCAGCACGCCCGGGAAGATCTTCCAGAACCTCATCCTCCTTGGTTCGGCGGTGGGGGAGGGATACCTCTCGCCGCCCGGCCACCTGCGCGCCTTCGACGTCGTCACCGGCAAACTGGCCTGGACCTTTCACACGGTGCCGCAGCCAGGCGAGTTCGGGTACGACACGTGGCCGAAGGACGCCTACAAGTACGTCGGCGGCGCGAATACGTGGGGCGAGATCTCGATCGACGAGAAGCGCGGCATCGCCTACTTTCCGACCGGGTCGCCGACCTACGACTACTACGGTGCCGACCGACTCGGCTCGAACCTGTTCGCGAACTGCCTGCTCGCGCTCGACGCCCGCACCGGCAAGCGGCTGTGGCACTACCAGGTCGTGCATCACGACCTCTGGGACTACGACCTGACGGCAGCGCCGCAGCTCGATCACCGTACGGCGCAATGGCAGGACGATTGACGCCGTCGCGCAAGCCAGCAAGCAGGGCTTCATGTTCGTCTTCGATCGCGTCACCGGCGAACCGGTCTTCCCGATCGAGGAACGACCGGTGCCGAAGAGCGAGATGCCGGGCGAGGAGGCGTGGCCGACGCAGCCGTTCCCAACCGCGCCGCCGCCGTTCGCCCGTCAGATCATGACGGAGAACGACATCACGCCGTACTTCCTCTCGCCCGAGGATCGCGCGACGTGGACCGAGCGGCTCAAGAAGGCGCGCAAGGGCCTCTTCAATCCGCCGTCGACCGATGAGACGGTCGCGGTCCCTGGCGCCGTCGGCGGCGCGAACTGGGGCAACACCGCGGCCAATCCGGCGGCCGGGCTCGTCTACGTCATGAGCCAGGACTTTCCGTCGTTCTACAAGCTGACGACCGAGCCTGGCGGGTTTGGCGGAGTTCCCCCCGGCGGGCGCGGCGGCGCGGCTGGCGGCGGGCGGGGGCAGCAGGCGGCATCGGCCGCGGCGCGCGGCAAGGAATCCTACGCGCTCTACTGCGAGTCCTGCCATGGCGGCGACCACGCTGGAGTCGCCGGCGCTGGAGCCCCGACGATCTCCGGCATCGGCACGCGCATGGCCTATCAGGACTTCCGGCAGGTCCTGCTCGCCGGACGTGGACGCATGCCGTCGTTCCCCACGCTCGACGAGGCGACCATCGGCGCGCTCTATACGATCGTCGGCGGCAACCCTGGCGCGGGCGCCGGCCGCGGCGCCGGCGCCGCCGACGTCAGGCCGGCAGGTCCCGTCGTCGCGGCTGGCGGGGCGCCTGGCGGCCTCGACCTTCCCTCGGGAGGCCGCGGCTCGACGGCGTATCCCGAAGGCGTCGACGCCCCGAAGGTCCGGTACTACACCGGCTACGGCCTCGGCAACCCGCACATCATGACCGCGCCGTGGTCGCGTCTCGTCGCCTATGACCTGAACGACGGCACCATCAAGTGGCAGGTCCCTCTCGGCGTCGATCGCCTCGCGGCGGAGCAGGGCGGCGCCGACGCCGGCGTCCCGCGCGGCTCGCAGCGCATGGGAATGATCGTGACGTCAACAGGGTTGTTGTTCGCGACCGCGAAGGACGGCAAGGTCCGCGCGTATTCAGCCGACGGACGGCAAGGTGCTCTGGACCGGTGAGCTGCCACAGGGCGCGGAAGGACTGCCGGCAATGTATGAAGCCGGCGGCCGCCAGTTCCTCGTCGTGTGCGCGACTACCGGATTGACCTGGGGCCCCAAGAGCCGTGAAGGCGGGACGTGGACCCAGGGAGACGCTGGCACCGGCAAGGCCGGCGGCTACGTAGTGTTCGCGCTGCCGCAGGAAACGAAGTAGGACGCGGTCGCCCATCAATATGGAGACGAGATGACGACGACGCTCGACAGGAGAACGTTCACCAGGACACTCGCCGTCGGTATTGCCGGCGCGGCGCTGCCAGGCAGTGCGCTGGCGCAGAAGCCGAAGCGCCTGAAGCCGGGCCACACCGGGATCACCTGGGGCTTCAGTCCCGCCGACGCGGAGAAGGCGATCGCTGACGTTGCGAGCCTTGGCTTCCAGGGCTACGAGTCGTTCGGCAACGTGCTGGAAGCGTGGGAAGCGAAGGGCGGGCTCGACACGCTGCTGACCGCCGCCAAGCTGCCGCTGCAGTCGGCGTACTGCCCGGTCAATCTCACTGATCCCGCGCGTCTCAAGGACGAGATCGCCAAGATGGTCAAGTGGGGCGAGCTGATCAAGAAGTGCGGCGGCAAGGTCGCGGTGGTCGGTCCGAACAACGTCAAGCGGCCCGCCTTCGACTTCGCCGCGAGCAAGGCCAACATCGTCACTTCGCTGAACGAGATCTGCAAGGCGCTCGACGGTATCGGCATCATCGGCGCGCTGCACCAGCACACCGGCACCTGCGTCGAGACCCGCGACGAGACCTACGCCGTCATGGAGGCGGTCGACACGCGCTACGTGAAGTTCGGGCCGGACGTCGGCCAGCTGCAGAAGGGCGGCGTCGATCCGGTCAAGGTGCTCAAGGATTTCCTGCCGACCGTCCGCCACGTGCACATGAAGGACTGGGACGGCGGCCCGCACTACGAAGGCTACTGCCCGCTCGGGCAGGGCAAGGTCGACATCGCCGGGCTCTGCGATCTCCTCGACAACTCCGGCAACGACCTGATGATCATGGCGGAGCTCGACCCGACCAAGGGGATGCCGCTGCCGGCGCTCGAGGCGGCGAAGATCAACAAGGAGACGATGCAGAAGCTCGGCTACGTCTTCGTCAACCGCTGAGAACGGAGCACGCGCTCAGGGCTTCAGCGCAAAGGCGACGTAGGCGCGTTCGGTGACGCCCGGCACGCCGCCGCGGCCGCCGCTCGCTCCCTGGGTCGCGTTGACCACCAGGTACTGACGGCCGTTGACCTCGTACATCGCCGGACCGCCGCGGACGCCCGCCGGTAGATCCGCCGTCCACAATACCTTGCCGGTCTCGACATCGTGCGCTCGCACCTTGCGATCTTCACCGGCGTGGAAGAGCAGCCCGGTCGCCGTCGTGATGATGCCGGCGCGCTGTGAGATCACGCCGGTGTCGCGAACGCCCTGCGCTGCGACGCGCAGCTCGTCGCCGGTCGGAATCTGCCACTTGATCGTACCGGTGTTGAGATCGTACGCGGTCAGCGTCGAGTACGGCGGCTTGACGATCGTGTTGCTCAGGCCCCAGCCCGAGAAATACCGGACCGCCGGCACCGGCAGTCCCTCAGGATAGGGCGGGTTCGCGCCGCCACCGCCCCCGCGTCCAAGATTGCCGCGGGCGCCGCCTGGTGCGCCGCCCGATGCCACGACCGGGCCGCCGAGCGAGGGTGGTGGCACCCCTGGTCCCGCGCCGCGCCCGCCGCCGCCGCGGCCACCCGCACCGCCTGGAGCCGCCAGGAACGCGACCAGCGCTTCCATGTCAGGCGGACGAATGTCCGGGAACGGCGGCATCGCCTGTCGGCCGCCGCTGATGATCTCGCGCAGGCCCTCGGGGCTGAGCCGGCCGGTCACGCCGGCGAGTGACGGCATCGTCCCCATCCCGAGCAGGTCCGGCCCGTGACAGGTCTGGCACCGCTCGGTGTAGAGCGTCCGGCCTCGCTCGAGGACTTCGGGGGCCGCCGGCGGGCGAACCGGGTTGCCGCCCGGACCTGGGGCCTCGAGCGTCAGCCGGTAGATCGACGGTACGTTGATGCTCTGGACGTAGACGCTGCCGTTGGTCGGGTGCGCCGCCGTGTTGCCCCAGTTGGCGCCGCCGTTGGCGCCCGGGATCGCGACCGTGTCAATCGTCGCCGGCGGGGTAAAGAGCCCGTCGTTGCGCATCGCCGCGATGCGCTTCTTCCAGTCGTCGCGCTCGGCGCCCGACAGGACGTACGGGTTGACGTCGTCGGCCGTGAACTTCTGCGACGCGAACGGCGGCGGCGCGGTCGGGAACGGCTGCGTCGGCCACGACTGTTCGCCGGGAATGTCGCTCTTCGGCACCGGCCGTTCTTCGATCGGCCAGATTGGCTCGCCGGTGACGCGATCGAAGACGTAGAGGAAGCCGGTCTTGCCCGCCTGGGCGACGACGTCGATCGACTTGCCGTTGCGGCGGATCGTCGTCAACTGCGGCGCGGCGCAGTTGTCGTAGTCCCAGAGGTCGTGGTGCACCATCTGGAAATGCCAGAGCCGCTTGCCGGTGCGCGCGTCGAGCGCCACCAGCGCCGTGCCGAACAGGTTGGCGCCATACCGGTCGGCGCCGTAGTAGTCGTAGGTCGGCGAGCCGGTGGGGAAGTAGGCGATGCCGCGCTGGGCATCGACGCTGATCTCACCCCAGACATTGGTGCCGCCGATGTACTTGTAGGCCTCCTTCGGCCAGGTGTCGTAGCCGAACTCGCCCGGATGCGGAATCGTACGGAAGCGCCAGACTTCCTTGCCGCTGACGACGTCGTAGGCGCGGATGTCGCCTGGCGTCGACATGTAGTTCTCGCCGGTCGCGGAGCCGAGAATGATGAGGTTCTCGAAGATCTTTCCCGGCGTGCTCGACTGCACCCGGCCGACCGTCGACGGCTCGCGGCCGGCGAAGCCCTCCTTCAGGTTGATCGCGCCCTGGTTGCCGAACGAGACGATCGTCTTGCCGGTGACGGCATCGATCGCTTCGAGGAACTGGTTGCGCTGATAGAGCAGCCGCCGGTCCTTGCGATCCTTGCTCTCCCAGTAGTTGATGCCGCGGGGCGCCATGCCCTGCAGCCCCTCGTGGACCCAGATCTCTTTGCCCGTCGTCGCGTCGAGCGCCACCAGCGAGTTGTTCCGCGCCAGCACGTACATGACGTTGTCGACGATGACCGGGCTGAACACGTACGAGAAATCGTCGCGGGTCGGATACGTCCACGCGACCTCGAGCCGGGCGAGGTTGGACTTGTCGATCTGCGTCAGGTTCAGGTAGCGGGCGTTGTCGGGCCCGCCGCCGTAGTCCATCCAGGTTTTCCGCTCCGTGGCCGCCGGCGCCTGGGCCTGCGTTGCCGGCCAGCCGATCGCCGCGGCGACGCAGGCGGCGCCGACCCCGGCTACGAGAGAGGGTGTGCGAAGCGACAACATGTGCGCACCAGCCGTAGGAGAGGAGACGCGCTCAATTGCGCGTCGCCAGAAACACGCCCGCCAGCATGACGACCGCGCCGAGAATGTTGGTCAGCGACATCGGCTGCACCGGTGAGCCGAGCCAGCCGAAATGCGACAGCACCATGCCGCCGACGATCTGGCCGGCGAGGAGGGAGAACGTCATCGGCCCGGCGCCGATCTGCGGAATCAGCCACGCAATCGCGAAGACGAGCGACGCGCCCATCAGTCCGGCGGTCAGGAGCACCGGATGCACGCCCTTCAGTCCGCCCAGGGCTCCCGCCTGCCACCCGCTCAAGCCGATGAGCACGGCGCCGGCGGCGCCGATGCACCAGAAGAGCGCGTTGGCGACCCGGGGGTTGCCGATGGAGGCGCCGACCTTGCCATTCATCGCCAGGTGCACGGTGAGAACGACGCCGAGGGCCATCGTCAGGACATAGAGATACGTCTTCATCCGCGGCTCCTTGGAGGAAATGGACGCGACCGGGCTCAGTCGGGGAAGTCGACGTCCTCGTGCATCTTGTAGTTGTCGAGATTGGTCGGCGGCGCGAAGAAGCAGACGACCTTCATCTCCTCGTCGCTGGTGTTGTGGAGCATGTGCACCTGGCCGCGCGGAAAGAGCACGGTGCAGCCTGGCTTGACCGGCGCCACCTCGCCGTTGACGAGGACGCGGCCGGAGCCGGTGATGATGTAGATCACCTCGTCGCCGTTGGGATGCGAGTGCGCCGGACGCACCTTGTCGCCGGGGGCGACGCGAATCACGCAGGCGGAACACTGGTCCGACCGGAGCGCGTTCGGCGCCACGACCCAGCGCAGCTCGCGCCCCGGCAACCCGAGCGCTTCGACCTCATCTTCGTGATTGACCGGAACGCTCATGGGATGACTTCAGGAAAGACGCTGTCGGATCGCGCTCGCTATGCGCGCCGGCGTCAGGCCGAATGCCTCGGTCAGCTCTTCGTAAGTGCCGGAGTGGATGAACTGCGGCCGGCCGTCGGCGTCGAGCGTGTTGATCGCGAGCAGGTTCTGCGCGCCCGGCCACGAGGCCTGGCGCCGGCGGTAGAGGAGCTTCAGCAGGTTCTGAAGGATGAACCCGTTGTTCTGTTCCGCCAGGCAGATCAGCTTGCCGGACTCGTAGAACCGCAGCAGCAGCGCCTCGTCGATCGTCGGCATGTCGACGACCGCGGCGGCGATGCCGGCTTTGCCGCAGAGTTCGGCGGCGGCCAGCGCCTCGTGCGTGCCGCGGCCGCTGCTGACGATGACGACGGCATCGTCCGCGCTCTCGCGCAGCACCTCGCCCTTGCCGATCTCGAACCGGTAGTCGCGTCCGTAGATCACGGCTGAAGGCGTCCGCATCACCCGCACGTAGACCAGGCCGCGATTGCCGGCCATCGTCCATTGCATGAACGACAGCATCTGCTGCGGACAGGAGATGTCGACGATCTGCAGATGGGCCATGCCATCGAAGATCGTCGAGTCGTCGTTGCCCATGTGGGTCGCGCCGTTGGTCCGGGTCTCGAAGTTCGCCGCCGTCGCCAGCATGGTCAGGTCGAGGCCGTGGCCCTCGCTGAGCCAGCCGTCCGCGGCAGCCATCGCTTCGAGCCGCTCCTGGTGGCCGACGGCGATGCGCCGCATCACCTTCCAGTCGAAGAACGGGCAGAAGGTGCTGATCCAGGCCTGATAGCCGAGCGCGGCGAAGGCCTCGCCGATGCACATCATGTTGGCTTCGGCGACGCCGACGTTCAGGGCGCGGCGCTGGTCCACCGCGGCGACGCCGGCTTCGAGGCCGCTCGTCGTCGCAAGATCGGAATCGACCGAGACCACCGCCGGGTCCCTCGCGAAGACCTTCATCGCCGCGGTGACGACGTCGCTGGCGGCGTAGTCTTTCCCGGCGTCGAGCACCGGCAGTTTGGCGGCGTCGTAGCTCACCGCCTTGTTACGCCGCGGCGCGCGTCTGGTCCGGACCGGGCCGATCACCTGATCGAGCCGCAGGTTGCCGGCGCCGTCGAGCGACCCGTCGAGACACATCCCGGTTGCCATGCCGGCAAGGACGGTCTGCAGGTACTCGCCGTCCTCGCGGGCGGCGAGGCCGCGATAGAACGCGTTGAGCTCCTCGACGCGATCGCGGCGCTGCGCCGCCTGGAGATCGATCTCCTGGTCGACGATGGCGTCCGGCACTGTCACCTTGTGCTTGTTGAGGAAGTCCGAGAGGGCGCCGTGGCCCTTCATGCCGTGGCAGATGATCGCCGTCGGCTTGCCGTTGCGCGGCCCGAAGCGGAAGTGCTCGAGCGCGGCGTAGACGCCGGCGTACTGCGTCGCATCGACGCTGTGCACGTTCCAGTCGAAGGACTCGAACACCCGCTCCAGCTCCGGCATCGGGAAGACCATGCGGTTCGCGATGTCGAGCTGGCCGTTGTTGCGATCGACCATGACGCACAGGTTGTCGAGGTGCTTCTGGCCGGCGTACATGACTGCTTCCCAGATCGGCCCTTCCTGCAGCTCGCCGTCGCCGGTGATGCAGTACGAATCGAAACGAGGCGACATGCGCCCGGCGATCGCGAAGCCCTGCGCCACGCCGAACCCTTGCCCCATCGGTCCGGTGGCGAGGTGGACGCCGGGGAGGACGGGGCCGGGATGGCCGTTGAGGATGCTCTTGTACGACCTCGAGTTGCGCAGGACCGAGCGGTCGAAGTATCCGAGCTCGGCGTAGATCGACGCCAGCGCCGCGACCGCATGCCCCTTGCTCAGGACGAACATGTCCTGCCCGCGCCGCGTCGGATCGACGACGTCGACGTCGATGAATCCGCCGTAGTAGAGCGTCACGAGCGGGATGGTGGCGGAGAACGCGCCGCCGGCGTGCAGGCTCTTGTCGACGGCGTCCCGGCACTGCTCGAGGCTCAGCAGCCTGACGTCGGAGTCCTTGATCGCCAGCAGCTTGAGGATGCCCTGGCGCAGGCAATAGTCGCGATCGGCAGCCGGCGGCGCGACCGAGGGCGCACGATGGAGCAATCCTGAGCGAGGGTTCATGGACGCCTTCAGCCCGCAGCCTCCGTATCGGTGCTGGCCGCCGCCTTGCGGGCCTCTTCCTCGCGCGCGGCGGCGCGGATCCATTCGCCGGGCTCTTCGATGTGGCGCCGGATCTCCGCCTCGGCCCGCTCGCTGTTGCGCGAGCGCAGCGCCTCGAGCAGCGCAACGTGCCGCTCGGTGATCTCGGTCAGCGACCGATGGGTGACGGCGTGCGTCACGCAGGTCGTAATCGACAGCCGCATCGTCTGCCAGATGTGCTCGAGCATGCGATTGCCGGCGGCCTTGATGATGACGTGATGAAATGCCGCGTCGGCATTCGCCTGAGCGTGGGCGTCCTCTGTTGCCGCGGCATCGCGCATCGTGCCGAGGATCTTCTCGAGCTGCTCGAAGGCACTGTCGTCCATCCGCGGCGCCGCCGCCCGCGCGGCGACGGCCTCGAGGGCGGCGCGAATCGGATAGATCTCGAGGAGGTCGTCGGTGGAGATCTGGCGGACCTGCGTACCGCGGAACGGGGAACTGACGACGAAGCCAAAGAGCTCGAGGTCGCGCAGCGCTTCGCGCACCGGCCCCTGGCTGACGCCGAACTGCTGCGCGATCCGGGTCTCGACAATGCGCGAGCCCGGGAGCAGGCGGCCTCCCAGAATGTCTTCGATCAGTTTTTCCCGGATCTCCTCGCGGAAAACCCGGCGTTCGAGCGGTCGGTTCTTGTCGTTGTCCACGGCGCCTCGCATCATCGATGTCGATCGCCTGGGTCAGAAGGTCAGGCGATCGCGCATCGCGCAATTGGGGAATTACACGTTCTGACTCCGCCCCTGGCACGATCGTTAATTATCGATTATGCTCAATCGATTGCACTCGTGACGATAGTGCTGGCGGGACTTCGTTGTCAACCGGCAGTATAGCCAAACCTCCGATCGGCTTGATCGGGGGCCGCGGCGCGGCACCACCGCCTTTCTGGGAGATCGACGTTGAGCGTGGACTATTCCGGCTTCGGATTGCAGGACAAAATCGCCGTCGTAACCGGCGCGTCGCAGGGCATCGGCCGCGCCATCGCGGTCGGACTCGCCAAGGCAGGCGCGCACCTCGTGCTCGCGAAACACCCGCAGGGACGCCAGGACGAGATCAAGGAAGTGCAGGCCGAGGTCGAAAGCCTCGGCCGCAAGGCGATAGTCGTGCACACCGACGTCTCGCACGTCGACCAGGTGCGGGCGATGATCGCGAAGGCGGAGGAGACGTTCGGCCGCGTCGACATCCTCGTCAACAATGCCGGCTGGACCGGCACCACGCCGGCGCTCGACGTCACCGAAGAGGAATACGACAAGACCATGACGGCCTCGCTGAAGAGCGTCTTCTTCGCCTGCCAGGCCGCCGCCAGGGTGATGATCCCGCAGGGCGGCGGCAAGATCATCAACATCGGGTCGAACTTCGGCGTGGTCGGATTCCAGGGACGTTCGGTGTATGCCGCGGCGAAGGCCGGGGTGCACCACCTCTCGCGCGCGCTGTCGCTGGAGTGGGCCAAGCAGGGTGTACTCGTGAACGTCGTCGCGCCGTGCATCACCGAAACGGACTCGCGGAAAGTCATCCTCGAGCGTCCCGGCTACAAGGAGTGGGCGACAACGCCAGATGCTGCCGGCGGGCCGCTGGAACCAGCCGGAGGATCTCGTCGGGGCAGTGCTGTTCCTGTCGAGCAGCATGTCCGACATGGTGGTGGGGCACGTCCTGATGGTCGACGGCGGCTGGACCATCCACTGATCCCGCCGCCGCCGTCGTCACATCCCGGAGCGCACTTCGACTGTCGTCGAGCCCGATCCGACGGTCTTGTCCTTCTGCTTCAGGACGAACCGGACGCGGTACTGCTGCGCCGGCGGCTGGTTGCCGGTTGGATCGACGGCCGTGGTCGAGGTCATTCCCGTGCCGCGGAACGTGTGTTCCTCGACGTAGCGGCGCTTGATCTCGCTCTTTCCGGGCTCGTACGGATCGCAGTCGATCTGGCTCTGCGACTTGGTGCCGTCGCCCCAGTCCCATTCGACCGACGCGCAATAGAAGTCCTGGAAGTCGTTGGCGCCGCCCTTGACCTCCGCGGTCACGACGACGCGAAGCGGCGGGAATCCAACCGGCGGGCTGGCGCGCACGCTGATCGAGGGCTTCTTGTTCTGTGGCGGGGCGATCGGGACGAACGCCGCCGACGTCACCAGGGCCGTCGTCAGGACGGCGGCGAAAAAACAGCGCCAGGCGCAGGATCGTAATCGCATCGCACGCTCCCGACAGAAATCAAAGGCAGGTTTCACTATTCTAGCAAGGCCCGGCCAGGGGCGGTCCGAATCCTCACGATATAATTGAACCATGAGTCGGTCCTCCGTCGGCGCGCTATCACAGATGGTTCAGCTCTCCACCTCATCGCCCGCCGACGTCGATACGGACCTGATCTTCGTCCCCGTGTTCGAGGGCGAAGCGGTGTTGCAGGCTGTCGCCGGTCTTGGCGACGCCACGGCCGGCGCCATCGAGCGGGCGCTGGCCTCGCAGGAAATTCAGGGAAAACCGTACCGAGCTCTTCCTGACGCCGCTCGGCGACGGCTGGAAGGGTACGCGCGTGGCGACGATCGGCGCCGGCAAGGCGCGCGACTTCAGCCTCGAGCGCGTCCGCCGGGTCGCGACCGCCGCCGGCCACGCCGCCAAGCAGCGGCGGGTCAGCCGCATCGCGTTCCTGCACCGCGGCTCGATCGAAGGCGGGGAAGTGCCGGGTTACCTTCAGGCGATCGCCGAAGGCCTGATGCTGTCGGCTTACAACGGTGACCTGTACAAGAGCCGCGACCGCAGCGCGCCCGCGCCGACACAGATGCTGGTCGTGGCGCCGCCCGGCGCCGGATCGGCCTCCGCGTTCGAGGCTGCCGTCGAACGGGGCCGTATCCTCGGCGAGTCATCGAACATCGCCAGAGATCTGTGCACCGAGCCCGCAAACGTCCTGACCCCATCGATTTTCGCCGACCGCGCCACCGCGATCGCGAAGGCTGCGGGCCTGAAGGTCGAGGTCCTCGACGAGGAAGAGATCACGCGCCTGGGCATGGGCCTGCTGATGGGTGTCGCGCGCGGCAGCGCCGAACCGCCGCGAGTGATCGTCATGAAGCACGAACCGGCGAACGCGCCGCCGTCGCCGGTCCTCGGCCTGATCGGCAAGGGCATCACCTTCGATACCGGCGGCATCTCGATCAAGCCGGCCGAAGGCATGGATCGAATGAAGGACGACATGGCCGGCGGCGCGGCCGTGGTCTGCGCGATGCGCGCGATTGCCATGCTCGACGCGCCGATCCGCGTCGTCGGCATCGTCCCCGCGGCAGAGAACATGCCCGGCGGACGCGCCATCAAGCCGGGGGACGTCCTCACCGGCGCCAGCGGCAAGACCGTAGAGGTACTGAACACCGACGCGGAGGGGCGGCTGATTCTCGGCGACGGGCTGTGGTACGCGCAGCAGCTCGGCGCGACGCATCTCGTCGATGTCGCGACGCTGACCGGCGCCTGCGTCGTCGCGCTCGGGAAGGCGGCCGCTGGCCTCTTCGGGCAGCCCGAAGCCTGGATCGACGTCGTCAACAGGACCGCGAACCGGGCCGGCGACCGCACCTGGCCGATGCCGATCTACGAGGAATACGGCGAGCAGATGCGCAGCGAGATTGCCGACATGGTGAATACGGGCGGCAGGGCCGCCGGCGCCTGCACGGCCGCGGCGTTCCTCAAGGAGTTCACGAACGACCTGCCCTGGGCGCACCTCGACATCGCCGGAACGGCGTGGGTCGACGAGCCCAAGCCGTGGCTGGCGAAGGGTCCCACCGGCGTCGCCGTCCGCACGCTGGCCGAGCTGGCGTTCAACAGTCGGGAATGGAAGTAGCGGGAACCTGAGGGCTTCCGCGGAATCAAAGGCTCTGTGATACAACCGCCGCCGAACCCCATCATCGTTCGGGTCATCGAGGAACCGGTCAGGGAAACGACGGTCGTCGATATCCTGGTGGGCGCCCTCGGCCTGACTTCGGCGCTGCTCGTCGCCGCGATCGTGCTCGGCGCGCTGCTCGGTCTCGTGCTCATCGGGGTGAAGCTCGTCAGGGCCCGCTACGGTCTCGAACCGGTGCCGGACTCCGAATCGCTACGCATCACCCCGCAATAACCCCACCTCTATTCGTTGCGCGAGGCGATCGTCGTCCGCGACTTGAGCGACCGCTGGTAGCGGATGACGGCGTCGAACAGCGCTTCCGCGATCTGCTGGCGATAGGCCCCGGTCTTGAGCAGTTGGCCCTCCTGCCTGTTGCTGACGAACGAGATTTCAGCCAGCACGCTGGGCATGCCGGCGCCGATCAGCACGACGAAGGGCGCCTGCTTGACGCCGCGATCCTGCAGCTCACGATTCTTCGTCGAGAGCGATCGCACCATCGCCTTCTGCACCGTGTCGGCGAAGTCACGCGATTCGTCGATCTTGTTGTTCAGCGTGATCGCGCGGACGATGTCCGGCAGCCGGTGCATCGTCTGGCCGGAAGTCGAGTTCTCGCGGGCCGCGACCGCCTCGGCCTCCGGGTTCGCCGCGAAGTTGAGGAAGTAGGTCTCGACGCCACGAGCCTTGACGTTGCGGCTGGCGTTGGCGTGAATCGAGAGGAACAGGTCGGCGCCCTCGCGGTTCGCGATGGCGGTGCGCTGCTCGAGCGGGATGAAGACGTCGGCGTCGCGCGTCATCACGACCTCCATCCCGGGCGTGTTCTCGAGCAGCTTCTTCAGCCGCTGCGAGACGTCGAGGACGAGCTCCGATTCGCTGATGCCGTTGCCGCGAACGCCCGGATCGTGGCCGCCGTGGCCGGCGTCGATGACGATGCGCGAGACGCCGAGCCCGAGCTGGCGCGCCAGCGAATAGGCGCCGTTGGAGTTGGCGAGCGGCACCGACGGCGCGGCGAGCGCGATGTCCTTCGACGGCAGCGGGCCGCTGGCGATGGGCGGCCCCTGCACCGGTGCAGGAGGCGGCGGCGGAGGAGGCGGCGCCGCTTTCGGGGCCGCGGGCAACGGTGACGGCGGCGGCACGACACGGCCGGCCGCGAGCGGCCGCGAGTCGACCTTCGTCGGCGAACCGCTCGTCGGTACGACCGAAGGCGGCGGCGCGGCGAACGCAATCGCCGGCGCCAGCGGCGCGCCGCGGCGGCGGAAGTCGACGATCACCCGGTACGGCTCGTAGAGCGTGAACACGCTGTAGGAGTCGACGCCTTCCGTGTCGAGGACGATGCGGGTCGTGTTCTGCGGCTGCCGCCCGAGGCGAATCTCCTTGACGACGTCATCGGCGTAGGTGAGCGTCTTGTTTCGCAGCTCGAGGGCCGGATGCGCGCCGCGCATGTCGAAGAAGAGCCGGCGGGGGTTGTCGAGCTGCTCCTGCCGGAACGCGACCTCGCGGTCGGCTTCGATGGTGATCCGCACGCCATCGGGCATCGTCGTCCGCGTGATGCCGCGGATCACGCCGGCGGTCGACGAGTAGCGCTCGATCGAGTCCGGCGGGTCGTTCGACGCCTTCGGCTCCTTCGTCTCCCTGAGCGGCGGCGATGCGGCTGCCGCGTTCGTGACCGGCGGCGGCGCCGACCGGTTGCTGGCGGTGACGGCCGGCGCTTTCGTCCGCTCGAAGGCGGCGATGGCGCCGTCGATTTCCTGCAGCAGCGGGCTCGAAGGGTAGCCCGACCGCAGCTGCGCCAGCAGGCGCGTGCCGGTCTGGCGATCGGCATCGTTGCCGAAGCGATCCCACGCGAGGCGCGCCAGCTCGGCCCCCTGCCACAGGGCGTTGTCGCTGTAGCCGCTCCGCGGGTAGCGGCGGACGACTCGCTCGTAGGCGGCGATGGCGTTGCGTATCTGCTGCCGCGACGCCTGCTGCCGCGCGTCCCTGACGGCGCGGTCGCTCGCGAGCGCGCGGTTGTAGAGATCGCGAACCGGCTGTGCCTGCGCTGACGCCACCGGCGCCAGTACGACGGCCAGAAGAACAATCGCTGTCCGGATTGTGAGTTTCATACGATCACCTGAGTTGCGCGTCGACTTCGTCGAAGTAGTCCTTCTTGACGAGGACTTCGCGTGCCTTTCCGCCCGCCCCTCCCGACACGAGGCCTTCGGCCTCCATCATGTCGACCAGCCGCGCCGCCCGGCTGAACCCGATGCGCAGCCGCCGCTGCAGGTACGAGATCGACGCCTGGCCGCTCGAGACGACGATGCGCGCCGCTTCGTCGTAGAGATCGTCCTTCTCGAAGTCGAGGTCGGTGGCGCTCTGCTTGTCCTCGGCCGTGATCGTCTCGTCGTAGGTCGGCTTGCCCTGCTTGCGCAGGAAGCTGGCGAGCCGCGCCGTTTCCTGTTCCGAGATGTAGGGACCGTGCAGGCGCAGGAAGCGCGACGAGGCCGGCGGCAGATAGAGCATGTCGCCGCGCCCGAGCAGCTGTTCGGCGCCGTTGCCGTCGAGAATCGTCCGCGAGTCGATCTTCGACGAGACCCTGAAGGAGATGCGGGCCGGCAGGTTGGCCTTGATGAGGCCGGTGATGACGTCGACCGACGGCCGCTGGGTCGCGAGAATCAGGTGGATGCCGACGGCGCGCGCCATCTGCGCCAGGCGGGCGATCGACTCCTCGACCTCGTTGCCGGCAACCATCATCAGGTCGGCGAGCTCGTCGATCAAAACGACAATGAAGGGCAGCGTCTTGACTTCGATGCCGTTGTCGTCGACGACCGGTCCGCCCTTTTCGGCCATCGCGGCCTTGAGGTTGCGGTTGTACTGCTCGATGTTGCGGACGCCGACAGCCGCCAGCGTCTTGTAGCGCTCTTCCATCTCCCGCACCGCCCAGCGCAGCGCGTTCGCCGCCAGCTTCGGATCGACGACGACCGGCGTGAGCAGGTGAGGGATGTCCTCGTACATGCCGAGCTCGAGCCGCTTCGGGTCGACCATGATCAGCCGGACGTCTTCCGGCGAGGCGCGGAAGAGGATGCTCGAGAGCATGGCGTTGACGCTGACCGACTTGCCGGTGCCGGTGGAGCCGGCAATCAGCAGATGCGGCATCGTCGCCAGATCGCTGACGAACGGCTCGCCGTGGATCGTCTTGCCGAGCGCCAGGGTCAGCTTCGACGGCGACCGGCGGTAGGCGTCGGACTCGAGCAGCTCGCGCAGGGAAATCTGCTCGCGGTTGGGATTCGGAATCTGGATGCCGACGGTCGACTTGCCGGGGATGCGGTCGATCAGCACCGACTCGGCCTGCATCGCCAGGCAGAGGTCGTCGGCGAGGCCGGTGATCTTGCTGTACTTGACGCCGGCATCGGGCTTGAACTCGTAGGTGGTGACGACGGGGCCGGGGTGGATCTGGACGACCGAGCCTTCGACCGAGAACTCGCGGCACTTTTCTTCGAGCAGGCGCGCGCCCTCCATCAGCTCGCGCTCGTCGACCTTGCGTTCGCCCCTGGGCGCGTCGAGCAGCGCCAGCGGCGGCTCGGTGTAGGCGCCGCGCTTTTTCTCGGCGGGCAGTTTGTCGGGCTCGGGCAGTGGCAGCGTCGGCTCGATCGCCGCCGGACGCTTGATGGCCGGAGGCGTCGGCTTCGAGGCTGCGGCACGCAGCGCCGCCGCAGCTGCACCGACCACGGCCGCCGCGCGCGAGGGCTTGGGTGGCTCTTCCTTGGCTGCCTGCGCCGTCGGCCGTGCCGCGGCGCGGGCTCGCGCCGGAACGAGATCCTCTTCTTCCTCTTCCTCGATCTCCTCGTCGCGCATGGAGACCGCCGGCCGCGACGCCGATGCCGTCGCCGGCTTCGCGATCTTGACGGTGTCCTTGTCCTTGCCGGTCTTCTCGAGGTGCTTCTTGACGACTTCCTGGCGCTGCGCCTCGCGCCGCTTCTCCTCGCGCCGGGCGCGCAGGCCGTCGAGCATCGCGGCCCAGCGATCGCGCGCCATCTGGAACAGCGCGCCGAACAGGCGGCCGAACGAGAACTGCGTCGACAGGATGATCGACAGGAAGAGCAGCGTCAGGATCAGGATGATCGACCCGGTCTTGTTCAGGTACTCGGCCAGGGTCGCGGCGATGAACCTGCCGACGTAGCCGCCCGCCAGCAGTTCGCGGCCCGAGACCGCCAGCGTGCCGAAGGCGAGCGACAGAAAGGCCGAAACGCAGGCGAAGAGCAGTCCCGCGCCGACCAGCTTGGTATAGGCGGCGTCGGGCACGCGGCACCAGAAGTAGTGCCAGCCGCTGACGACGAAGACCACGGGGATCAGGTAGGCGGCATAGCCGAGCATCTGGTAGGAGAACTCGGCAAGGAAGGCGCCGACGCGCCCGCCGAAGTTCACCGGCGCCGCATCGCTGCCGCTGCTGGTGAAGAACCAGACCGGGTCGGACGCGCTGTAGCTCGCCAATGAGATCAGCCAGAGCAGGGCCACGGCGAAGAAGGCGACGCCGAGAAACTCGCTGAGCCGCCGTGAAAGGAAGGATCCGGCCATCAAATCTCCATGATCACCGGCAGCACCAGCGGCCGGAGTCCTGAACGCTTGCGGAAAAACCGCTGCAGATCCACGCGAATCCTTTCCTTGATCAGCCCGGGATCGGTCCGCTCCTCGACGCTGGCGCTGTCGATCGTCGCCGCCAGCAGGCCCGGAATCTCCTTCAGCAACGCTTCCGTCCGCGCGTCGAGCACGAAGCCCCTGGTGATGACGTCGGGCGTTTCTTCCAGCGTCCCCGACTGCTTGCCGATGGCGACCACCGGGACGACCAGCCCGTCGCCCGCCAGGTGGCGCCGGTCGCGCAGCACCTCGTCACCCACCTCGCCGCTCCGGGTCCCGTCGATGAGGATCCGGCCGGCCGGCACTTTACCCGCCAGGCGGCCCCCCTCCTGGTCGAAACGGATGAGGTCGCCGTTCTCCGCCAGCAGCACCTTCGTGCCGGGGGACACCCTCGTCGCCACCCGGGCATGCCGGGCAAGCTGGCGGTACTCCCCGTGTATCGGCACGAAGTAGCGCGGCCTGACCAGGGAAAGCATCAATTTCAGCTCTTCTTCGGCGCCATGCCCGGAAACATGGACGTGCTTGATGCCTTCGTAGACCACTTCCGCCCCCCGCCGGGCGATGTGGTTCATGACCCGGCCGATCGCCTTCTCGTTGCCCGGAATTTCACGCGCCGAGAACACGACGACGTCCTCGGGGTTGAGCCGGACGTGGCGGTGGTCGTCGATGGCGATGCGCGGCAGCGCCGCCTGCGGCTCGCCCTGCGACCCGGTGCAGATGCAGACGACGTCCTGGGCCGGCAGGCTCTTGACCTCGCTGTCCTTCGCCTGCACGCCGGCGGGGAGCCGCAGGTAGCCCAGCCGCTGCGCGATCTCCGAGTTCTCGATCACGCCGCGGCCGATGAACGCCACCCGTCGATCGAACTGCGCCGCCAGGTCGACGACGATCTGCATCCGGTAGATGCTCGACGCGAAGGTCGCGACGACGATTTTTCCCTGCGCGTTGGTGAAGATCTCCTCGAACGCGTCCGTCACCTCGACTTCCGACCCCGTGAACCCGCGGCGGTCGACGTTGGTGCTGTCAGCCAACAGCACAAGGACGCCGGCGGCGCCGAGCTGGGCGAAGCGATGGAAGTCGACGTGCTCGCCGTCGATCGGCGTCTGGTCGATCTTGAAATCGCCGGTATGGATGACGACCCCGTGCGGCGTCGTGATCGCCAGCGCGGCGCAGTCCGGAATGCTGTGGGTGACGCGGAGGAACTCGATCGAGAACGACCCGACCTCGACCCGTTCGCGCGGCCGCACCCGGATCAGCCGGTCCTTGTAGCGGCGCTCGTCGTCGCCGAGCTTGTTCTCGACGAACGCCATCGTCAGCGGCGTGCCGTAGACCGGGCCGTCGAAGGCGCCGAGGACGTGCGGGACCGCGCCGATGTGGTCTTCATGACCGTGCGTCAGCACGAGGGCGGCGATCTTGTACTGCTGCAGCGGACGCAGGTCGGGGATGATGAGGTCGACGCCGAGCAGCTCCGGCTCGGGAAACATCACGCCGGCGTCGACGAGGATCGCGGTGTCGCCGCAGGCGATCACCATCATGTTCATGCCGAACTCGCCGAGACCGCCAAGCGGCACGATCTCGAGCGGGGGCTCGAGCGAAGGCTGGCCTGAAGACGTATCAGTCGGCGTCGACATCAATCGGCAGTCTGAACTGGATCCCCAGCGTCGAATACGCGGACGGCAACACTGCCACCGCGCGCCGTCGAAGGGCAGATCGGACGCTTGGGACGATCACCCGGGCGGGTGAACCCGAACGTCACGCGCGGCGGGGCGCCGCGCACTGCATGCCCTACCTGCCGGCCGCTGGGACAGTCGGCGAGGGACGGGAAAAAGTGCGCAAACTATAACACAGCCTTAAGGTGATGGCGACGGAAATCTATCCGCAAGCCGCGCCAATTCTGCAAGTTGCAGCGTCTCCGGCCGGCGCTGGCCATCGAGCCCGGCGTCGCCGATCGCGGCGCGCGCGTCGACGCCGCGGTCAGCCGCGAACGGCTTCAGCGCGTTCGCCAGCGTCTTCCGCCGCTGCGTGAAGATCGACCGGACCAGCCCCTCGAAGACACGCTCGTCGCGCACGGCGACCTCCGGCTCGTGAAACTCCAGCCGAATCACCGCCGAGTGAACTTTGGGCGCCGGCCGGAACGCGCCGGGCGGCAGCGACAGCAGGCGGCGCACCCGCGCGCGCCGTTGCACGAAGACCGACAGCGTGCCGAACTCCTTCGTCCCGGGCCCGCTCTCGATGCGCTCGGCAACCTCGCGCTGCAGCATCAGCGTCGCATCGACGATCGGCGCGCCCGCCCGGTGGGCGTTGAGGAGCCGGAAAAGGATAGGGGAGGAGACGTTGTAGGGCAGGTTGCCGGCGACCCGGGTCGGCGTCGACGCGAACCCGGCCAGGTCGAACGCGAGGAAGTCGGCGTGCACGAGCGTGACGTTGGCGGGAACGACGCCGCGCAGCGAGTCGATCATCGATCCATCGACCTCGACCGCCGTCAGCTCGGCGACGCGCGGCGCCAGCCGCAAGGTCAACGCGCCCGGCCCGGGGCCGATTTCGAGGAAGCGATCGGCTGCAGCCGGCGCAATCGCGTCAACGAGCTTGTCGGCCCAGGCAGCCTCCAGGAAATGCTGCCCGTACTTCTTCCGCGCCTTCACCATGCCGGTTCACCGCCGCTAGACATCGTCGAGCGACTGGCCGCGCCAGTATTTCTCTTCGATCTCCTCGATCTCCTCTTCGCTCATCCCGAAGTAGTGACCGAACTCGTGGATGACGGTCTCGGCGATGCAGTCGCGCACCTCCTCGTCGTCGGCGCAGGCTTCCTCGATCGGGATCTGGTAGATCGAGATGCGGTCCGGCAGCGCGTTGCCGTGCCCCCAGCCGCGCTCGGTCAGCGGCGTGCCGTGGTAGAGGCCGAACAGCGTGTCCTCGGGGCCGATCTCCATCTCTTCGAGCAGGGCAGGCGAGGGCTCGTCCTCGACGACGACGGCGACGTTCTTCATCTCGGCGCGGAAGCGTCGCGGGATCTCGTTCAGCGCCTCTTCGACGAGCCGGGCGAAAGCCTCTCTACGCATGGCTCACTTCGATCGCGGTTTCGGCCTGGCGGCGAGGCGGCTCGGGCCCTTCGTCACCCTGGCGTAGTAGTCGCACTGCAGCCGGACGGCGCATCGATCGCAGAGCGGCTTCGGCTTGCAGATCCGGCGTCCGTGCAGGATCAGCGTGTCGGAGGTTCGCGTCCAGTCGGGCGGGGGCATCGCGGCGCCGAGCTGCTGCTCGACGACCTCGGGCTCATCAGACCTGGCGATGCCGATGCGATTGGCAACGCGCAGCACGTGACGATCGACCGGCAGGCCGGGCACGCCGAGCGCGTGGCCGAGGACGACGTTCGCCGTCTTCCGGCCGACGCCGGGCAGCGCGACGAGCTCCTCCATGGTTTTCGGGACCTGGCCGCGGTGAGTCTCGACGACCTCCGTCGCCATGCCGACGAGCGATCGCGACTTGGCGCGAAAGAAGCCGGTCGACATGATCTGTGGCTCGAGCTCGTCGGTCGTCGCCCGCGCCAGCGCCGCGGCGTTGGGGTAGCGCTTGAACAGCGCCGGCGTGACCTGGTTGACGCGCTCGTCGGTGCACTGCGCCGAGAGGATGGTGGCGACGAGGAGCTCGTAAGGATTCGTGAAGTTCAGCTCGGTGTCGGCGTTCGGATGCTGCGACGCCAGCGCCGCCATGATGCGGCGGGTCTCGGCGGCGGATTTCGTCGGCTTGGGGATGGTCGTGCGCTTCGCGGCGCGCGGCGGCATGCCGTGATCTTACCCGAGCCGGCGCGGCTGCGGCGTCGCTACTCGCGAGCGGCGGGGCGAGGCGGAACGGCGGTGAGGAGAGCAATCAGGGCCTTGCTGCCGCCCTTCTGCCGCGAGGTGCCGACGATGACGGTTTCGCCGACGTCCATCGTGAAGGAGGTGTCGATGATGGGGCTCGACACAGTGCGCGGCCGCTCCTGGCTCCCACGGGCTCCGCCGCGAGCCGTGGTCGTATTCGTTGCCGCGCTCGATTCCGCGACACGCGCCGCCATGTCCTCGATCTCCCGATCGATGCTGCGCAGCTCCGCTTCCAACTTCGGCAAATCGGTCGGCGGTGCGGTCCCGACCTCGACCTTCGAGCGGGTGTGCGCGATTGTGCCCTCGAGCACGGCGCGGCGGTCCCGGAGATCGGCAATCTTGCGCTGCATCGTCCGGATCGCCGCGGTGGAGGACACGACTTCGACCGGGGCGGTGGAGCCCATGAGCGTGAACTGCACCGCGACGCGCCCGGCGTCGCGCGACGATACCAGCATCAGGTTGTATTCCTGATCCTCGGGACCGCGAAGCACCTGCGTCGCCCGACTGCGCTCGACCGCGCCGCGACGTTCGTTCTCCCATTGGCCGCCGCAGCACATCACCCACGCGGCATCGAGCAGGCGAAACGACTTGAAGGGCAGGAACTCTCGCATGTCGTTCAGCGCCTTCCGTGCCGCCGGCGGCACATCGTCGGAGGTGGTGCCTCCCTGGATGTCGCCAAGGACGAGAATGACGCTGAAGCCCTGAGGCACGGCTCCCGGCTTTCGGCTCGACGCGGCTGCCTGCCCGCTCGAGACCGGTGGTTTGGTGGCGGTGCCCGACTGTGGCGCTTTGGCCTGCTGCGCCAGCACGGTCGCCTGCGGTAATGCGAGCAACCCGAGCCCCGCGACCGCGACCGCTACTCTTGCCGACCTCATGGCATGGACTCCTGGAACCGCACGTTGTTGTCGAAAATCCAGATGATTCGCGTCCCGCCAGGCGTCGCGAACTGCAGCTGCCGGCAGTCGACCTCGCCGGCGGCGCCATCGGCAACGACGGGCGGCGTGTCGTACGTTGACGCACCCGACCGATGTCCGACGATCCCGCTGATGACCGTGAGGGCAGTCGCGACGGCCGCGAATGCCAGCGGACGCCGCCAGAGCGGCACAGCCGCCGCGGCATCCCGCGCCGCCACGAGTACGGCGTGCCGGATTGCCTGCGCGTCGTCGGCCGTCAGCCCCTCGTGCTGCGCGATCGGTTCGCCCAGCGGATCGGACTCTTGAAGAAGCGTTCGAATATCAGTCATGACTCGGTCCCCGACCGAAGCGTGGTCCCCTTGACGGCGGCCGCGAGTTCCCGCCGGCCGATCGACAGGTGCCAGCGGACGGTGACCGCGGTGACGCCGAGCAGCCGCGCGATCGCGGCGATCGTCGTACCTTCGAGCTCGTACAGGATGAGAATCGCCCGCCGCCGCGGCGGCAGCCGCTGCAGCGCCTGCCAGATGATCGACCTTGCCAGCAGGCTCGACTCCGTGTCGCACGGGTCGGGCGCGCGATTGACGATCTCGGACACGCCTCGCGCCCGGACGGCCTGCTGCCGCCATCGATCACGCGCCAGGTTGACCATGACGCGAACCAGCCAGGCTTCCTCGTGCGGGGCGCCGTCCGGCACCGACGCGGCATGCCGTGCCGCGCGCAGAAACGTCTCCTGCACCAGATCGCGCGCGTCTTCAGCGCTGCGGCAGAGGCGACGGGCCAGGCGGTAGAGCCGCTGGTGATGGAGGTCGAAAAGTGTCCCCAGCCTGGCCCCGGGTTCCGGTGCCGGCCGATCCGCGGTCGCTGTCATCGCGATCGCCTGCCCGGTCATACTGGTCATAGACGGGGACATCAGTTCAGGTGTTGGCGCTTTTGAGAAAAGAGTCGGGCTCAGGGCTCAAGGCTCAGGGCTCAGGGGGGCTCAGGCAAGAGCTTGGCCTAGTCGCGCGGCTATTAACTCCAGAGCCTTCCCTCAGCCCCCTGAGCCCCTGAGCCCTGAGCCCTGAGCCGATCAATGTACAGGGCCCTTGTCCCAGGAGGCGCCGGTCGACTCGCTGAAGATGCGCATGTGCTCCTGGAGCGCCGCGATCAGGTTCGGCACGACCTGGAGGGGAACGGCAATCTTCGCCCGGACCGGCGCACGAACGACGTGCTCGGCCTGGGCCTGGCTCACGTCCTTCTCGGAGAGGGGCAGCACCTCACAGAAAGACAGCGTGAAATCAAATGGGGTATGAGAGATCGCGCAGAAATTGGCGTAGAGCCGGGGCGCGTCGCCGGTGTCGTCCGGCACGATCGTGAAGTTGATTTGCTTGCGTTCGTCCATCGACGAAGCTTATCAACTTCGACCGGCGGCGACCGGAGGGTCTTGGAGTATTCAGTATTTCCGCATGACGCCGACGACAACGCCCTGCACCTGAACCTGCTCGGCAGCGTAGATCATCGGCTGCAGAGCGGGATTGGCCGGCTGCAGCCTGATGCGGCCCTGTTCGCGATAGAGCTTCTTGAGCGTCACGTCGGCCCCGTTCAGGAGGGCGATGACCATCTCGCCGTTCTCGGCGCTGCGGCGGTCCTCGACGATCACGAAGTCGCCGTCGCGGATCTGCTCGTCGATCATCGAATCGCCGCGGACCCGCAGGACGTAGCTGTCCCGCTTGCCGACGAGATCCTCGGGGACGGCAATGGTTTCGGTGCCGGCAATCGCCTCGATCGGAGCGCCGGCGGCAACATAGCCGAGCATCGGCAGCTCGACCGCACGCCCGCCGAGCCGCGTCTGGACGAGCTCGACCGAACGGCTGCGATTCCACGAGCGCTTGATGAAGCCTTTTTCTTCGAGGTTGGTGAGATGCTTGTGGACCGTCGCCAGCGACGACAAGCCGAAACGCCGGCCAATCTCCTCGAGACTGGGGGCGTAACCGTGCTGCTGGATGAAATCGTTCAGGTAATCGAGAATCTCTCGCTGGCGCTTGGTCAGTGGCAGCATGCGCGCACTATACGCAAAGGAAAAGCGAAAGTCAAACACCCGAAAGTTACCAGCGGACGCCGCCGGCGGTCTAACGCAACGAGGCGCCGTGCGGGATAGCCAAGCGGATGAGGATTGGGCATGCTGAGCAGGCTGTGGGCGGGACCAGTGGCGCCTGACTGGACGATTCGAGTCGGGGGCTCACCCTCGTCCGGCACTGCGGAGCCTTCCGACCGCGGGCGCTGGGCGGAGAGCGACGACGCGGCGCTGGTCGAGGGCGCGCTCGCCGGCGCGCGCGACGCCTTCGACGTCATCGTCGAGCGGCATCGTCGCGCCGTGTATCTGCTCTGTTATCGCTACGTGTCGAGCCACGAGGATGCCGCCGACCTGGCGCAGGATACGTTCATCCGCGCATACAAAGGTCTCAAGGGATTCAAGAAGCAGTCGTCGCTGGCGACCTGGCTGTATCGCATTGCCGTGAACGTCTGCCTGAACCGGTTGGCGTTGAAAACGCCGCGCCCGGAGGCGCTCCAGACCGACCGGCACGTCGACCACCGCGCAGAGCAGGTGGAGCAGTCGCTGATGCGGCAGGAGCGCGCCGCCGAAGTAAGGGCCGCGATCAGGCGGCTGCCGCCGAAACAGCGCGCCACCTTGATCCTGCGCGTCTACCACGACTTGCCGCACGAGCAGATCGCGTCGATCCTCGGCAGCTCCGTCGGCGCGGCCAAGGCAAACCTCTTTCACGCCCTCGCGAACTTGAAGAAGCAACTGCGATGAAACACCTCAACGACGCCGAACTCATCGACGCGCTCGACGACGGCCAGGGACCGGCGGGGCAGCATTCGGCGCAGTGCAACGCGTGCGGCGCGAAACTCGCGGCGCTGCGCGAGGCAATCGCCCGCGTCGACGCGGTGGACGTGCCGGAGCCGTCGCCGCTCTTCTGGGATCATTTCTCTGCCCGGGTTCACGCCGCGATCGACGACCAGGGCATGGCCCCGTCGCGGTGGAGCAGCTGGCTGGCGTCGCCCGCGGCCTGGACGGTGGCGGCGGCGACGATTGTCGTCGCGCTCGTCGGCGGCATCTGGCAATGGTCGGCGCCGGCGACGATCCGCGGTACGAACGCCGTTACCAGGATGACGCCTGCCGCTTCTTCGCCGGTGGCCGACACGACGGCGATCGACCTGAGCGACGACCTCGGCGCCATCGACGCGGACCAGGCGTGGGCCGTCGTCCGCACCGTGGCCGACGGCGTCGAATGGGACGATGACGCGGTGACGGCGGGACTCTTCGCCCGACCAGGCTGGGCAGAGCGCGCGGCGCAGACATTGACGCCGGAGGAGCGCGAGCAGCTGCTCGAGCTCCTGCAGGCAGAGACCGCAGCGGCACCGAAGCTGCCCGGAGCGTAGAACCTGTCGCAAGATAGTCGCAACGAGCGCGACGCGAACGAGCGACAGCGAGTGAGCCACGCGCCCGGAGGGAGCCGTCGCCCTTCGACTTCACTCACGTGTGAGCGTATCACACGAAGCGGCGATCGAGGGCGCGTGTAGGGGAGTCCGAGGGGCGAAGCCCCTCGGGAAAATAATGCTGAACGAGATTGCGCAGCGGACGTTGATGGTGGCGATGCTGACGCTGGCGAGCGTCACGGCCGCCGTGGCGCAGGGGCCGGCCGAGGGGCGCCGCGGCGCTGGTCGCGCCGGAACGGCGCCCGGGGAAGCCGATGCCGCGGAAGCGGTCTCCGACGCAGAGCTCGCGACGATGCTCGACAGCTACGCGATGTTCCAGGCGCAGCAGCAGCTTGCGATCGCCGACGACCGGTTCGGCGTCTTCGCCGCCCGCGTCAAGAAGCTGCAGGACACCCGGCGGCGCAACCAGCGGCAGCGGGTGCGTATCGTCCAGGAGCTGCGCCGGCTGGTGATGCCGCCGGCCAAGCCGGTGGACGAGGCCGCGGTCCTGGCGCAGCTGACGGCGTTGCGCGACCACGATGAGCGTGCCGCAGGCGAGCTCAAGGCGGCTTACGCCGCGCTCGACGAGATCCTCGATCCGCGCCAGCAGGCGCGGTACCGCATCCTCGAGGAACAGATCGAGCGTCGCAAGCTCGATCTGATCTTCCAGGCGCGCGAGCGGGCGCGGGCGAATAAGGGGCAGCCGGCGCCGCCGAAGTGAGCGGGGGGCGCCGTTCGTCACTCGACGGGGTACTTCCCCCCAGGCGATCGTCGTACAATGAGTCCATGGGTAATCGACTTCGAGCACTCGTCGTTCTTGCCCTGGGCGTCGGCGTTGCCGCCCAGCTGACCGGGCAGTCCCGGTTCACGAAGCAGGATGGCGACCGGCTCCAGACAAAGCTCAGCCGCATCAACGCGTTCGCGAACGCCCCAAAGGCCGCTGCATCTTCTTCCAAGACCGCGACAGGCGCGGGGGCGACTGCGGGCGCGGCCGCGACAGCGCCCGCCGGCGCCCAGACCACGCAGATGACCGACGTCGAGGTCAACTGGTACCTCCGGTACAACATAAAGGACCAGGTCCCGGTCGGAATCTCCGAGCCGACGCTGACGGCCATGGGCGACGGCCGCGTGCGCGGCGGCGCCGTGATTGACCTCGACGCCGTACGCTCTTCGAAACAGAGGGGCTGGACCGACCCGATGGGCTACCTCCGCGGCCAGCTGCCGATCACGGCTGCAGGGGTGCTCATCACGCAGAACGGCATCGGCCGCTTCCAGCTCGAGTCGGCGGAGATTTCCGGCGTCGCGGTGCCGAAGAGCGTGCTGCAGGAACTGCTCTCGTACTACTCGCGCTCGCCGGAGAACCCCAACGGCATCGGCATCGACGATCCATTCGAGCTCCCGGCCCGGATCAAGGAAATCCGCGTCCTGAAGGGCGAAGCGATGGTGGTGCAATAGACCCGCTTCAGTCGTCGCTGCAATACCTGAAAGGTGTCGGCCCGCGGCGCGCCGCCGATCTCGAACGTGTCGGTCTCCACACCGTCGAAGACCTTCTTTACCGCTTTCCGATTCGCTACGAGGATCGCGGCCACTTCCAGACCATCGCCTCGCTGCGCCCCGGCCAGTCCGCCTCGGTCGTCGGCGAGGTCGTCAGCAGCGGCGTCCGGCCGACGCGACGGCCCCGCTTCAAGATCTTCGAGCTGCTGCTGCGCGATCGCACCGGGTCGCTTCGCGCCATCTGGTTCAACCAGCCGTTCCTGAACGACATCTTCAAGCCGCACCAGCGCGTCATCCTCTTCGGCAAGCTGGAGTTGACGTCGCACGGCCTGCAGCTGCAGAGCCCGCAGTACGAGATTCTTCCCGACGCGGCGGAGGGCGACGAGACCGGGGCGGCTGCCGACGGCGACAGCGATACGCTGCACACGGGCCGAATCGTCCCGATCTATGAGAAGACCGGCTCGCTGACGACCAAGATGCAGCGCGTGCTTGTGCACCACGCGCTCGCCACGGTGCCGCCGCAGGTCCCCGACCCGCTGCCGCCGGCGCTGCGCCAGCGTCAGCAACTGATCGAGCTCGGGACCGCGCTGCACGACGTCCACTTTCCGCCGGAGTCGGCAGCCGTCGACGATCTCAACAACTTTCGCTCACCGGCGCAGCGTCGGCTGATCTTCGAAGAGTTCTTCCTGTTCCAGTGCGGCCTCGTGCTGCGCAAGCGCCGCGCCGACGCGGAGCGCAAGCCGCGCTCGGTGACGATCACCGACGCCATCCGCGACGCGGTGCGGCGCGTCCTGCCGTTCCGGCTGACGGGAGACCAGAAGACGGTCATCGGCGAGATCGTCGAGGACATGAAGCGGCCGCACCCGATGAACCGGCTGCTCCAGGGCGACGTCGGCTCCGGCAAGACCATCGTCGCGCTGATGGCGGCGATCGTCGCCATGGAGAACGGCTTCCAGGTGGCGTTCATGGCGCCGACCGAGATCCTCGCCGAGCAGCACTACATCACCATCCGCCGCCTGATCGAGGCCTCGCGGTTCAGGCTCGCGCTGGTGACGGGGGGAACGCCGGCGAAGAAGCGGCGCGAGATCCTCGCCGAGCTCGCCGGCGGCTCGATCCAGCTCGTCGTCGGCACGCACGCTCTGGTTGAGAACCCGGTCGCCTTCCGCGAGCTCGGCCTCGCCATCATCGACGAACAACACCGCTTCGGCGTCATGCAGCGCGCGGCGCTGCGGGCGAAGGGCATGCACCCGGACATTCTGGTGATGACCGCGACGCCAATCCCGCGGACGCTGGCCCTGACGACCTACGGCGACCTCGACGTGTCGGTGATGCGGGAGATGCCGCCGGGGCGCCAGCCGATCAAGACGATCGCGAAGCCGGAATCTCGGCGCGAGGAAATCTACGACTTCATCCGGCAGCAGCTCGATGCCGGCCGACAGGCCTACGTGATCTACCCGCTGGTCGAGGAATCGGCGAAGGTCGACCTCAAGGCGGCGACGGAGATGGCGGATCACCTGCAGCAGGAAATCTTCGCCGCCTACCGCGTCGCGCTGCTGCATGGCCGGATGAAACAGGACGAGAAGGACCGCGTGATGCACGCCTTCAGCCGCGGCGAGTATGACGTCCTCGTCTCGACGACTGTTGTCGAAGTCGGCGTCGACGTGCCGAATGCGGCGGTGATGATGGTCGAGCACGCCGAACGATTCGGCCTGTCGCAGCTGCACCAGCTGCGCGGCCGCGTCGGCCGCGGCCCGCACCAGTCGTACTGCGTCCTGTTGTACCAGGCGCCGCTCAACGAGAACGGCCGCGAACGCCTCAAGGCACTGACCGAGACCACGGACGGGTTCGTCATTGCCGAGCGCGACCTCGCATTGCGCGGGCCGGGAGACTTCTTCGGCACCCGACAGTCCGGCATGCCGACACTGCGCGTCGGCGATCTGCTGCGCGACCACGCCGTCATGGAGGAGGCGCGGCGGGAAGCGATCCGCGCCCTCGATGACCCGACGGAGGCCGAAGCCCTGCAGGCGTTCGTGAACGCGAGCTGGGAGCAACGGTTCGGGCTGGTTGGCGTTGGCTGAAGAAAGTTCGAAGGGGGAAGTTCGAAGTTCGAAGGAAGTTGGAAGTTCGAAGTTGGAAGTTCGAAGGGACGTCGTGAACAGGACGCTTGGAGGTCGTGAGAGGTTGGCGCCGTGCGGATAATCAGCGGAACGCTCCGGGGCCGGCGGTTGAAGGCGCCTGACTGGGATGGTCTCCGGCCGACCTCCGACAAGCTCCGCGAAACCTTGTTCAACATCATCGGCCCCCGGATCCAGGGGGCGCGGTTCGTCGATGGCTACGCCGGGACCGGGGCCGTGGGGATCGAGGCGCTGAGCCGGGGCGCCGCGCACGTGACGTTTGTCGAGCAGGACCGGCGTGCAGCCGCGCTGGTCGAGGCGAACCTGGAGCACTGCGGGGTCGAAGAGCGCTATGCTATTATCCGCGTTGATTTTGCGCGGATGAGGCCGACCGAGGGGCAGGCGCCAGACGTCATTTTCGTCGACCCGCCCTACGGCGCTGCCAACCTTGCGAACGCGTTGACGGCTGCCGCGGCGGTCGCGGCCAGCGGCACGCAGGTCATCGCCGAACACGCCAGGCGCGACCAGCCGCCGGCGCGGGTCGGACCACTGGTGCTGCGGCGGCAGGTGACCTCGGGAGACAGCGCGCTGGCGTTCTATGACAGGGAAGGCGGGAGCGACTAGCGAGCGACGGCAATCGCCAATCGGCAATCGCCAATCGACAGTTACCAATCGACAATCGTCAGTCGTCAATTCAATCAACAATCTTCAATCAACAATCTGCAATGCTTTCCCCGCTCGCCATCTACCCCGGCTCGTTCGATCCGATCACGATGGGGCATGTCGACATCATCCAGCGCGGCGCCCGCCTCTTCGATCGCATCGTCGTCGCCGTGCTGATCAATGCCGACAAGGCGCCGCTGTTCAGCGTCCAGGAGCGGGTCGGGATCGCTCGCGAGGTGTTCCACGATCTGGCCAATGTCGAAGTGGAAACCTTCGACGGCCTGCTCGTCGACTACGCTCGCAGGCGGCAGGCGGGCGTCATCGTCAAGGGATTGCGGGCGGTGTCGGATTTCGAGTACGAGATGCAGATGGCGCTCATGAACCGCCGCCTGAATCCCGATCTGGAGACCGTGTTCATGATGCCGACCGAGCCGTACACCTATGTCAGCTCGCGTCTGGTGAAGGAAGTTGTCGCGCTCGGCGGATCCGTCAAGGGCATCGTCCCGGAGATCGTCGAGCGCCGGTTGCGCGAGAAGAAGCTCGCGCGGGAGACCTTGAGGGCCTGACATGCTAGCTGCGCGCGCGACACGTATTGCCGTTTCCCCGACGATGAAGGTGGCCGCCGAGGCCATGGCGCTGAAGGCGAAGGGGGTCGACGTCGTCGATCTCGGCGCCGGCGAACCTGATTTTCCGACCCCGAAGCACATCGGCGACGCGGCGAAGGCGGCGATCGACGCGAACTTCACCAAGTACACGACCAACTCCGGCACCGACGAGCTGAAGAAGGCGATCGTCTGGCGTTACAAGACCGACTACGGCGTCGACTACGCCACCAACGAGGTCATCGTCTCGGCCGGCGGCAAGCAGGCGCTCTACAACGCCGTCCTGGTGCTGTTCGGTGAAGGCGACGAGGTCATCACCCACATGCCGGGATGGCCGACGCTGGTCGAGCAGATCAAGCTCGCCGACGCCACGCCGGTGATCGTGCACACGCGCGCGGAAGACGGTTTCGCGTTGCTCGCCCGGACGTTCCTCGATGCGCTGACGCCGCGCACCCGCGGCATCATCCTGAATTCGCCGGGCAATCCGACCGGCGGGCTGATGACGGAGGGAGAGCTCGAGGCGCTCGCCACCGAGTGTGCCAGGCGCGGTATCTGGATCCTGCTCGACCTCTGCTACGAGAAGCTGATTTACGACCCGACGCCGCATAACCTGCCGGCGGTCCTCGTCAAGACGATGCGGGATCACACCGTGCTGTGCGGCTCGGCGTCGAAGGCCTACGCGATGACCGGCTGGCGCTGCGGCTGGACGCTCGCGCCCAAGGAAGTCGTCGCCGCCTGCAACGCGCTGCAGAGTCATTCGACGTCGAACGTCTGCTCGATTACGCAGAAAGCGGTGGTCGCCGGTCTGACCGGGCCGCAGGAATGCGTCACGGACATGCTCGACCAGTACCGCGTGCGCCGGGATCAGCTCGTCGAGTGGCTGGCCGTCGAGCCGCGCATCAAGCTGGTCAAGCCGGCGGGAGCGTTCTACCTGTTCCCGGACGTCTCCGAGTTCCTCTCGCCGGACGGCGTGCGCACGTCGGCGGAGCTGGCGCAGTCGCTTCTCGACGGCCCGCGCGTCGCGGTGACGCCCGGCGAGGCGTTCGACGCGCCCGGCTGCCTGCGCATCTCCTACGCCGCGTCGATCGAAGATCTCGAGCGGGGCGCCAGGAAGATCATCGAGCACCTGCGGTCGATCGAGAGCAGGACGACGGCCTGAGTTCCGGGGCTCGGGGCTCGGGGTTCGGGGCTCGAATCCGCCCGATGTGCTGTCTCAATCCGTCTGCAGCTTGGATTTCTGTAGTCATGCCCTCCGGACCCCGAACCCCGAACCCCGAGCCCCGAGTACCTCGTGGTCTCCTCGACGCCCTCGTCGCTGTCGTCGGATCCGAGCACATCCGGATCGACGACGAGGCCCGCATCGCGTACGGCACTGATGCACTGAAGCGCGGTCATCCCGCCGACGTCGTCGTGCTGCCTGGCAGTACCGCCGACGTCGCCGCGATCGTGAAAGTCTGCGCCGTGCACCGGATGCCGTTCGTGCCCCGCGGCGGCGGGACCGGCTACACCGGCGGCTCGGTGCCCACCCACGGCGGCGTCGTGATCTCGATGGAGCGGATGAACCGCATCCTCGAGATCGACGAAGCCAACCTCATCGCCATCGTCGAGCCCAACGTCATCACCGGCGACCTGCAGGACGCAGTCGAGCGGATTGGCCTGTTCTATCCGCCCGACCCGGCGTCGCTGCGGATGTCGGTCATCGGCGGCAACGTCGCCGAATGCGCCGGCGGGCCGCGGGCCTTCAAGTACGGGACGACCAAGCAGTACGTACTCGGGCTCGAGGCGGTGCTGCCGACAGGCGAAATCGTCGAGACCGGCGGCAAGGTCGTCAAGAACGTCGTCGGCTACGACCTGACGCACCTGCTGGTCGGCTCCGAGGGAACGCTGGCGATCATCACGAAGATCATCCTGCGGTTGATTCCCAAGCCGCCGACGCAGGCGACGCTGCGCGGCACGTTCGCGAGCGTCGAAGCCGCGGTTGCCGGGGTCAGCGGCATCGTGCGTGAGCGGGTGGTGCCGGCGTCGATCGAGCTGATCGACGGAACCTCGCTCGAAGCCGTGGCGCAGAACCTCCAGGTGCGCTCGCTCGCGCCCGCCGGCACCGCGGCGCTGCTGCTGGTCGAAGTCGATGGCGTGCCCGCCGCGGTCGAGGACGAAGCCGAACGGGTCGAACGCGCGCTGCGCGCCGCCGGCGCGACCGAGGTGCTGCGCGCCGCGGACGAGACCGAGCGCCAGGAACTGTGGCGGGTGCGGCGCGAGCTCTCGTTGTCCCTCAAGATGGTCGCCGGACTCAAGCTCAATCACGACATCGTCGTTCCCAAGGCGCGGATTCCCGACCTGTTCGCGCTGGTCGGACGCATTGCGACGCGGTACGAGCTGCGGATTCCGTGTTTCGGCCACGCCGGCGACGGCAACATCCACGTCAATTTCATGATCGATCCCGATGATGCCGGCGAGGTGCAGCGGGCGCGGGAAGCGGAACACGTGCTGTTTGCCGGCGTCGTCGAGCTCGAGGGCTCGATCAGCGGTGAGCATGGCATCGGCTTCGCGAAGGCGCCGTTCATTGGCCTCGAGCTGTCGGCCGACGAGATCGCGCTGATGAAGCGGGTCAAGGCGGCCTTTGACCCCCACAACCTCCTCAATCCCGGAAAGATGTTTCCCGCATGACGCACAGATTCATGGTCGTGGCGGCGACGGTCGCACTTCTTGGCGGCGCCATGGCGGCCCAGGACGCCAGGCCGGTGCGAGTGGTGATCGAGACTGCGGCCGGGGAGATCGAAGCCGAGATCGACACCGTCCGCGCGCCGATCACCGGCGCGAACTTTCTCAAGTACGTCGACACCGGCCTCTTCGACGGCGGCCGGTTCTTTCGCACGGTGCGCCCGGACAACCAGGTCGACAAGCCGGTCAGGATTGCGGTGATCCAGGCGGCCGCGAGCCGCGACAGGCGGGCCGAGTTCTTCCCGGCGATTCCGCTCGAACGGACCAGCACGACCGGCATCCCGCACAAGGACGGCACGCTGTCGATGGCACGCTCGACGCCGGACACCGCGCGCGACTCGTTCTCGATCTGTGTCGGCGACCAGCCGGATCTCGACTTCGGCGGCAAGCGCCAGCCGGACGGGCAGGGGTTCGCGGCGTTCGGCCAGGTCGTGCGCGGGATGGACGTCGTCCGTACGATTCAGATGGGCCCGGCCAAGGGCGAGACGCTGACGCCGGAGGTCGCGATCGTCAGCGTCCGGCGAAAGTAGACGCCAGCCGGGCATATCGCTGCCGCCCTCTGCTAAAGTCTAGAGATGCTGAAACTTGGCACCGTCGCCCTCGTCGCCCTGTTCTCGCTGTCGCCGCCGATCGGCCAGGACGTCGCGGCGCTGAAGCGCGAGATCGAGCAGCTGAAGGCCCAGCAGGCGGCGATGCAGAAGGATCTCGAGGCGATCAAGGCCTTTCTGCAGCAGCTGATCGGACAGGCGGAGGAGCCGAAGATCGTCGACGCCGCGGTGGCGATTGCCGGCGAGCCGACCAAGGGGTCGCCGACCGCGAAGGTGACGCTGATCGAGGTCTCCGACTATCACTGCCCGTTCTGCCGCCGCCACATGCAGATGACGCAGCCCCAGCTCGATTCCGACTACATCAACAGCGGCAAGGTGCAGTACATCTTCATCGACTACCCGATCGAGCAGCTGCACCCGGAGGCGTTCAAGGCGCACGAGGCCGCCAACTGCGCCGGCGACCAGGGCAAGTACTGGGAGATGCACGCGCGGCTGTTCGCGAGCCCGACCCGGGACCTCGGCCTGCTCGTCGAGCAGGCGAAGCAGCTCGGGCTCGACGGCGCCGCGCTGAAGGCGTGCGTCGACAGCGGCAAGTATGCGAAGTCGGTGCGCGACAGCGTCGCCCGCATGGAACAGCTCGGCGTCAACAGCACGCCGACATTCCTGGTCGGCGTCACCCCGGCGCCGGGTCAGCCGATGCGCGTCGCCAAGGTCGTCAAGGGGGCGGTGCCGTTCTCGGAATTCAAGAAGGTCATCGACGGCCTGCTGGCGCAGTAAGTCAGGTTTCCAGTTCCCGGTTATCAGTAACCAGCAAGAGCGCTGCTGACTGGCAACTGGTAACTGGCGACTGGTGACCGGCAACTAGCCATTCCACCTCCCCGGCACCTCGACACCGCACTCCGCGCATCTCCCAACCCCACTCAGGCGATCGAGCCGCACGAGATAGCCGTGCCGCTCGACGAGCAGCGCCTCGCAAGCGTGACACCGCGTGTTCTCCAGGTCGCCGACGCGTCCGGGCAGGTTGCCGGCGTAGACGTAGCGGAGCCCGTTGCGCCGTCCGACGGCCGCGGCCTCGACGAGCATCGCCGGCGTCGTGTTCGCGGGGTCGGTCATCCGATAGTCCTTGTGAAACGCGGTGACGTGCCACGGGATCGAGGGTGAGACACCGGCCAGGAACGACGTCAGGCGATCGATCTCGCCCGGCGAATCGTTGAAGCCGGGGATCAGCAGCGTCACGATCTCCAGCCAGATCCCGAGATCGTGGAGTGCCTGGATCGTTTCCAGGATCGGCGCGAGGCGCCCGCCAAGCTGGCGATAGTGCCGATCGTCGAAGCTCTTGAGATCGACCTTGTAGAGATCGATCCACGGAGCGAGATAACGCAGGACCGCCGGCGTGCCGTTGCCATTCGACACGAACGCCGTCATCAGGCCGCGCGCCCGCGCCTCGCGAAACACCGCGACGCCCCATTCCGCGGTGATCAGCGGCTCGTTATAGGTGCTGACGACGGCGCGGGCGTGAAGCGCGAGCGCCTGATCGACGATCGTGGCGGGGGAGACGTCGGTCGGCCGGACCACGGCGAGCGGGTCGCGCAGCGCCTGCGACGTCACCCAGTTCTGGCAATACGAGCAGTGCAAGTCGCAGCCGAGCATCCCGAAGCTGAACGCTTTGGCGCCGGGGGCGGCATGGAAGAAGGGCTTCTTCTCGATGGGGTCGCACTGCACACCGGCGACGTAGCCGAACGGGACGTGAAGCCGACCGCCGCGATTGAAGCGCACTTTGCAGACGCCGACGGCGCCGTCGGGAATCGGGCAGGCGTGGCCGCACGCCAGGCAGCGAAGCCGGTTGCCGGTGAGCGGCTCGACCAGCTCGGGCGCGGCCTCGACCGTTCGCGCGTTCAGCGTGTCGGCCAGCGTCGCCATCCTTCGATCTTAGCCCTCCGGACCGCGAACGCACCACCGGACAATCGGAAACCGCGCAACCGGGCGACCGGGCGACCGGGCGACCGGACAGAGACTATGATCGAAAAGATGTCAAAGACCGTCGCCGTGATTGGCGCCTCGAGTCATCGCTTCAAGTACGGCAACAAGGCCGTCCGCGCCTTTCTTCAGCGCGGCTATACCGTCTACGCGATCAATCCCAACGAGCAGCACGTCGAGGGCCTGCCGACCTACCCCTCGGTGCTGGACGTGCCCGGCCCGATCGACATGGCGACCGTGTACGTGCAGCCAGACGTCGGCGTGGGCGTGATGGACCAGCTGGCAAAGAAGGGTGTGCAGGAAGTCTGGCTCAACCCGGGGGCCGACTCTGACGAGGTTGTCGATCGCGCGCGGGCGCTCGGTCTGAAAACGATTCAGGCCTGCAGCATCATCGGTATGGGGGACAGCCCGTCGCGTTACTGACGCACCCGCGGCTCGCACGCGTCCGCGCACTTGACGTCCTCCGACCCCCTGCCTATACTGCTCCCAATAACAGACTTCCAAGACAACCTCTCTCGCCGCGGAGCTTCACCGGCGCACCACAACGCCTGCTCCGTTATAGCGCAGCACTCAACTCAGTCATAGCCGTCCAATCAACACGTCACAAGCCAGGCGGTTCGAGCCGCCAGTAGTCCCATGCCAACGACCAACAAGCGCGCACCGCGCCAGTCCGCCGAACAGCGGGCTGCCGCCGAGACTCCTGCAGCCAACGCCGCCGGCGACGCCGCCGAGAAAGAGGCTGCGACGCCCGCCGCCGCAGCGCCCGCCGCCCCGGCGCCGCCCCCCGCTTCGGCCCCGCCTCCGGCCGCGCCAGTTGCCGCCGCCAGCGAGGCCGCGGGCGACGTGGCAGCGCCGCCGGCGCCGGCAGGCCAGCGACAGGGACGGCAGGGCGGCAACCAGGAGGGACGCCGGCCGGGGCTCAACATCACCGAGCTCAAAGACAAGAGCATCCAGGAGCTGACGCAGATCGCCAAGGACCTGACCGTCCCGGGCGCCACCGGGATGCGGAAGCAGGAGCTGATCTTCCAGATCCTCAAGGCGCAGACCGAGCAGAGCGGGTTCATCTTCTCGGAGGGCGTGCTCGAGGTCCTGCCCGACGGCTTCGGCTTCCTGCGCGCGCCGGACTACAACTATCTGCCCGGCCCCGACGACATCTACGTTTCGCCGTCGCAGATCCGCAAGTTCGATCTCCAGACCGGCGACACGGTCTCGGGGCAGATCCGGCCGCCGAAGGAAGGGGAGCGCTACTTCGCGCTGATCAAGGTCGAAGCGGTCAATTTCGAGGCGCCGGAACAGGCGCGCGACAAGCTGTTCTTCGAGAACCTGACGCCGCTCTATCCGCAGACGCGCTTCACGCTCGAGACCGGGGCCGACCTTCTCTCCGGCCGCGTCATGGACCTGATGACGCCGATCGGCCGCGGCCAGCGCGGCCTCATCGTCGCGCCGCCGCGCACCGGCAAGACGATGCTGCTGCAGAGCATCGCGCAGTCGGTCGCGAAGAACCACCCCGAGGTGTTCCTGATCGTCCTCCTGATCGACGAGCGTCCCGAAGAAGTCACCGACATGCAGCGCTCGGTGCAGGGCGAAGTGATCTCGTCGACGTTCGATGAACCGGCGCAGCGCCACGTCCAGGTCGCCGAGATGGTGATCGAGAAGGCCAAGCGCCTGGTCGAGCACAGGAAGGACGTGCTCATCCTGCTCGACTCGATCACGCGCCTCGCCCGCGCCTACAACTCGGTCATCCCGCCGTCAGGGAAAGTGCTGTCCGGCGGCCTCGACTCGAACGCGCTGCAGAAGCCGAAGCGCTTCTTCGGCGCCGCCCGCAACATCGAGGAAGGCGGCTCGCTGACCATCATCGCCACCGCCCTCGTCGACACCGGATCGCGGATGGACGACGTGATCTTCGAGGAGTTCAAGGGCACCGGCAACATGGAGATCCACCTCGATCGCAAGCTGACCGACAAGCGTGTGTTCCCGTCGATCGACATGCTGAAGAGCGGCACCCGCAAGGAAGAACTGCTGATGCCGCGCGAGGATCTCAATCGCGTCTGGGTGCTGCGCAAGGTCCTCAACCCGCTCTCGCCGGTCGAAGCGATGGAGCTCCTGCTCGACAAGATGGGCAAGACGAAGTCGAATCAGGACTTTCTGTCGGCCATGCAAAAGATGGGGTAGGTGTTTTGTACGGGGTGCTTTGTGCGGAGTGCCTTGTGCCTGGTGCTTGGGGTGCGAGGGTGCCTCGTGCGAGGGTGCCTCGTGCGAGGGTGCCTCGTGCGAGGGTGCCTCGTGCCAGCGTGCTTGGTGCGAGGGCGCCAGTGCTAGGCCGCGGCGTGCGTGCGGCGACGTCGTCTATTTTCGGTCGCCGGGCCTGCGGCGCTTCTGGCGGCGGGCATGCCTTTGGTCGCGTTTCGCTCGTTGCGCGGCGGCTTGCTGCTTCAACTTGGATTTCAGCAGCGCCGTCGTCGTGGCCATGGCGCGATTCGCAAGATCGACGGCGGGGCCGGGGTCGGTGGCGCTAAAGTAGCGCGCGGCGGAGCCGACGAGCAGGTTGCTCTGGATCTCACCGATCTCGCCGCGCGCCATTCGCAGGTAGCGGATGAATTCGGCTGTCGTGAACCGCAGGAATCCCTCGGCGATAAGCGCCGGAGCTGATTGCGCCGCGTCACGCATCTGAGTCCTGAACTTCTCGTCGACTGCCGCCGGCCCGTCGGCGGTCAGCTCAAAGACGAGACGGCAGAGTTCAAGACTCAACTGCCAAGCAACCAGATCCTGAAAGCGACTGACGCCCACGTCGCCGGAAGAGCAGCAACCGCGCCATCCGCGGAACGCAGGCAACAACCAGCAAAATCCCCGGCGCGCGATCGGCTGACGCAGAAACTGCGTCGCCGCGCTGCGGCCCAGCGATCAGGAATTGCGCTGGGCCAAGCACCTAGCACCCAAGCACCTAGCACCCGGCACCCCGCACGTAGCACCTCGCACGTCGAGCACGAGGCACCAGGCACCCCGCACGAAGCACGTTACTGGGGCAGCTTGCTTACCCTCAAACTAATCGTCCGCTCTTCCCCCTCAGCCAGGGTGACGCGCTCCGCGACCTTTGCGAGTTTCTCGACATGGTTGTTCGTCGGCGTCATGATCGGCACCTCGTCGGCGAGCATCGCGACAACGAAGTAGTCCCCGGCCCGAAGCGGTGCCACCTTGAAGGCCCCATCGTCGCCGGCCGGCATCGAGTACAGAATCCCCGACATGTCGGTCCGCGACGGCAGGTCCACCGGATAGAAAAGGACACGCACCGTGGCTGGATCGCGACCTTCGAGGCCCTCGACGCGGCCGGTGAGCGTGGCGGACCGGTTCGTCAGCACGACGCGAAGCTGAGAGGGATCGGAGCTCGACTTCATCTCGACGGCGCGGCCGAAGATGTCGGTCTCGCGATAATGAATCGCCTTGACGATCCACGGCCTCGGCAGGCCGATCACCTGAACGGTGTTGGGTCCGAACAGGCCCGAAAGCTGGAAGGTATCGTCGGCGCCAATCGTTGCCGGCTCGAACGGTCCGCTCATGTAGATTCCAGACTCCCGCGACGGCCGCGTCACGACGCGCGCGCCACTCAGCGACGGCGGCCGTTCGCCTTCGAACTCGATCCGGCCATGCACGGTCGCGCCCCTGGCGGTCTGGACGATGAGGTTCTCGATGTTGGCGCCATCGACTGTGACGCGGATGTAGCCGACCTCGCGTTCCCGTTTGTCGCGTCCGAACGTACCAGGGCCGCCGATCTCCGCCCTGATGCCATACTCGCCCGGCGGCACGTCGCGGACGGTGAAGGCTCCCTGCTTTATTTCGACGCCACTCGACGCCCCACTGAATCCTTCGGTGCGGACGAGCGAGACGCGCTCGACGGTCGGCGCGCCGGCGGCGTCGATCGCGATACCGCTGATGGTGTAGACCCGGCCGCGGCGCAGGCGAACTTCGACGGCCGTCAACTCGCCGGACGTGAGCGCGAGCGGCTGCGCGTCCGCAGCCTCGCCGGCGGGATAGCAGGTCTTGAGCAGCATGTCCGGCTGCGGCGCCCTCGGTCCGAGCCGCGAGTAGCTGAGAGCGTCCTTGGGGTCGGCGCACACGCGATACTCGCCAGGCGCAAGTCCGAAGAGGCGAAACATGCCCCTGTCGTCCGTCGTCCGCGGCGGGCCCGTCGCTCCGTCCGGCGCACCCGTCAGGGTCGCCGTGACCGGCACGTTGGCGACCGGCTGCCCCTGGTCGTCGACAACGCGGCCTTCGATCGCGAGCGCGCGCCACAGCGCGACATCAGCCGTGAAGGTGGCGCCGCGCTCCAGTCGAATTGGCGTGCCGATGCCACTGCGTAAAAAGTCGAGCGGCCGCTCCTGTCCGAACCTGTGTGCCAGGTGGGTCGCGACTCCTTCCGGCGGCGCGGCAGTAAGCGTGTAGCGGCCGGCGGGCAGACCGGTGAACTGGTAGCGTCCTTCGCTGTCGGTCGCTGCACTGCGTGCTCCACCAGGCCCGGCCGCGGGCATTAGTTGCGCGGTGGCGCGCGCGATCGGCCGGCCGGTCTCGCGATCGATGACCCGGCCGCGAATCACGCCGTTCGATTCAACCTGGGTTGCCTCGGCGCGCGGCGCCGGATCGCGCGGCGGCGCTTGCGCCTGGGCAAGGGTCAGCACAACCACGAAGGTCACGCACGGCGCGAAAGTCATCGTCCAACAACTCCAGATTGTCGCGGCAGAGTATGGACCAAGGGGTTTAGAGATTCAACCGCGGGAGGGAGGGATCGGGGAAGTCGATCATTACGTGCTTCGTGCGGGGTGCCTTGTGCCTGGTGCTCGACGTACGAGGGTGCTGGGTGCTTCGGGCGGGGTGCCAGGGTGCTAGGGTGCCAGGGTGCTAGGGTGCGATGCCGCCGCACCAGGCACGCCGCACGTCGCACCAGGCACCTCGCACCAGGCACCTCGCACCCGGCACTTCGCACCCGGCACTTCGCACCCGGCACTTCGCACCTGGCACGTCGAGCACCAGGCACAAGGCACCCCGCACGAGGCACGGTCTACTCAGTCCGTAACGCCCGCAAAGGACTGACCGCCGTCGCCCTGCGCGCAGGAATGTAGCAGCCGGCGAGGCCGACCGCGAGCAGCAGGGCGATCGTCGCCGCGAAGGTGAACGAATCGCCCGCCTGCGTCTGGTAGAGCAGCGGCGTCATGAACTGCGACAGGATCCACGCGGCCAGCGCGCCGACCGCAAGGCTCGGGACAATCAACCTGAGCCCCTGCGCCATGACCGCGTTACGTACCTGGCTCGGCTTCTCGCCGAGGGCGATGCGGATGCCGATCTCCCGCGTCCGCAGTCCGAACGAATAGGAGATCACGCTGTAGACGCCGACGATGGCGAGCACGACGGCGACAACCGCGAACACAGCCCGCCGGCGCCTCCGGCTGCCGCGAGGACCATGCTCTCGGTTGCCAGTTGACGCATCAGCCGCCAGCTGCCGGCGCCGAGCGCCGAGCGCAGCGCCATCTCGTGCTGCCGCGTCGTCGCCCGGGCGAGCAGCAGATGCGCGACGTTGGCGCAGGCGATGAGCAGCACGAACGCCACCGCCCCGAGCAGCGCGGAGAGTGTCGGCTCCACGTGCTTGACGATGTCGGCCTGGAGCGGCACGACGCGTATCCGCATGTCCGACGACTCGTGCATCGGATGCTCGAGCCGCAGCTGCCTGGCGAGGCCCTCCATCTCCGCCTGCGCCTGTTCGAGGGTGACGTCCGGCTTCAGCCGGCCGAACCGTGAAAGTAGTGAAGTTGCGCGCCGGCGCGGCCTCGTAGTTGTAGCGCAGCGGCTTCCAGATCTCGGCGTCGGTGACGAGAAACGCCTCCGCCGGCAGCCACAGCGTGAAGCTCTCCGGCATGACGCCGACAACGGTGTGATCGATGCCGTCGAGGATGATCTGCCGGCCGACGATCGCCGGGTCGGCAGCGAAGCGGCGCTTCCAGAGCCGGTGGGAAAGGATGGCGACCTGGGGGCTGCCCGGTTTTTCCTCGGCGGGAAGGAAATGCCGTCCGAGCACCGGATCGACGCCGAACAGCTGGAAGAAGTTCGCGGCGACCGGCGTCACGTCGACGCGCTGTGTCTCGAGCGTCTTCGTGCCCCCCAGCGCGCCGGTGGCGCCGACGGCGCCGCCGCCGGTCGCCGCGGCGAACCCCTCGAAGAGCGTCGCCCGCTCGCGATAGTCGAGATAGTCGAGCGGCGAGACGGCCGGCAGCGACTGGTTGCCGACGCCGAGATCGACCCAGATGTTGTGAAGGCGGGCGTCCGGCCGAGCGTCCGGAACGCGTACCGAAGATCCTGGCCAAGCGCACTCATGCTGTTCGTCCGGTCACCGCGTGTCGAGCCGGCGGCCAGCGCCCAGGTTGTCGTGATTCAGGATGGCGTTGAGCACGAGGAAGTAGCTGCCGTGCGTTTCGCCGCGCCAGATCGGGTTGTTCGAGAACATCACCACGTGGCCCTTGTCGACGGGCACGTCGATCACCATCGGCCGCTGCGCGATCTCGGTGCCGGCGTCGAGCAGGCCCGAGACCAGCAGGTCGCGGGCGTCGCCGTAGCGCATGACGACGCGCGGCCGCTGCCCGGGGGGAATGATGCCGATGCCGTTGCGGAGCTGTTCCTCGCGGATGGGCGCCGCCTGCCACGGTTCGACGCGCGGGTCCTGCGGCAGCGGCTCGGCCGGCGGGCGCCCCTGCGGCTGGTCCGGTTCGTCCGCGGTGCCGCGCCCGGTCGGCCGCCGGGTCTCGGCGCCGCCGCCGCGGCCGCCGCGGCCGGAGACCATGCTGCTGACGCCGAAGATCGGGCCGTCCGAGGAGTAGATCGACAGGTTCTCGCCGAAGCCATAGGCGATCGGGCTGCGGTCGTCGACAACCTTCGATCGCAGCACCGCGCCGGTGATCTTGAGGCGCTGGGCCGGCGTCACCGACACGCCGGCAGCGAAGCCATATTGAACCGCGAAGCTCGCCGTGTCGTCGACCGTTACGAGCACGCCGCCGGCGCGCACGAACGCCTGCAGGTTGGCGAGACCTTCCCAGCCGAGCCCCGGACGCATGTCGTCGGTCGAATCGATCTTGCCGATGTTCGGCGTCTCGGGGGTCGTCTTCCACGGCAGCGGATTTCCGTACATCGGCAGCCCGGTGACGACCTGCTGGCTGGCGCCGCGACCGAGCGGCGGAAACAGGATGACGTCGAACTTCGACCGCAAATCGCGGTCGGCGGCGACGTCCTGGGTGCTGATGTAGGTATAGGGGACGGCGATCTGATCGAGGGCCAGGCGCCACCACCCCTCGTCCTGCGTGTTGATCCAGGTGTGCATCAGCGCGACGCGGGCGGCGCGGGCCGGGTGCGTCCCCACGTTCGGCGCTGCCGTCAGGCCGACGACGTTCAGCCCGAGCTCGGTCGCAGCCTTGCCAAGAGCGTCGCCAGTCGACGCCGCGGATGATGAACGAACCGCGATTGAACTTGTGCCCGCCCGACTCGAACGGCTCCTCGGCGACGTCGAACTGCGCCTCGCGGAACCGGTAGCGCAGCGTCGCCAGTGACGGGTCGGCGTTGTGGTTGACGGCATAGACCGCGCCGCTGCCGTTCACGCCGCCCGCGGCGATAACGTCGCCCTTGACGGCCTCGAGCTTCGCGTCGAGCACCTTGACGTCGGCGACGCGCACAACCTGGACGTTGAAGAGCTCTCCAAAGGTCCAGCCGGTATCGTCGTACGGATTGCGCTGGGGATCGTCGGGAGCCCAGGTACTGATAGTCGAGCAGGGTGTCGGCGATACGGCTGTACGGCTGGTCCATCCGCAGGACGTAAGTGCCCGCCGGGAACGTGCGCGACTCCGGCGGCACCGGCTTGTCTTTCGCGCCGGCACTGCCGCGGCCGCCGCCCTCGGCGCTGCCGCCGTTGCCGTCGCCATCACCGTCGGTCGGGGTCGTCTCGCGCGGCGGCCGCGGCTTGCCCGGCACGGTCACCGTGAACGGCGCCGTCGCGCGCGAGATTTCGCAGCCTTGGAGCTGGAGGATGCGCAGCAGATCCGCCTGCGGCCCGGGCCGCGGGTCGTCGCCGGGGAACACGTAAGCCGCCGGCCCCTCGGTCTTCGGCTTCAGGATCGACCGCTTGCTCTTCAGGTAGAAGTTCTTGAGGAAGAGATTCTTGTTGTCGGCGAAGTGGTTGAGCGTGACCAGCAGGCCCGTCTGCTGGTAGTTGTTGTTGTTGCGCTGTGACCACTTGGCCTTCGGCAGCGGCGGGTTCTGCTTGTACCAGGTGCGGGAGGTGTCGGCGGGGCCGAGAGTGCGGTCGAGCGTGTCCGCGCCACCATTGCCGAACGTCTCGTAGAGCCGGCTGATGCCGTTGTGGGTCGCGGCCATGAACATCAAATAGCCGGGTGTCCACGTGTCGAAGGTGCCGTGGGTGAAGACGCCAGGCATCCCCATCTTTGTCATCTCCGACACGTTGTGCCAGCCGATCATCTGCCACTCGTCGGTCAGGATCGGGTCGAGCCATGCGTTGTACGGTCCGTCGCCGACGGTGTTGTCGTAGAGGTAGGCCACCGACTCGTGCAGGTCGTGCAGGACCTGGGCTTTCCATTCGACGTAGGTGTTGAGGACGTTGCGCGTCAGGTTCAGCGTCAGCGCCATCGCATCGCGGTTGTTGTCGTGCGCGACGTACTTGCCCCAGTAGATGAGCGACGGCCACTGCTTGCCGGGATTGGCGATGTGCCAGCGGTAGATGTCGACCTGGCGGTCGCGGCCGTCCACCTCGACGACAGGCGTGATCAACACGACGATGCGGTTGCGAATTTTCTGAATGTAGGGGCTCTCGTCGACCGCGAGGCGATAGGCGAGCTCCATCAGCGCCGTCGGCGAGCCGGTTTCCGGCGAGTGAATCGCGCCGGTGATGTAGTACACGGGCACGGACTGATCGACGATCTTGTCGGCCTCGGCGTCGTTCATGCCGATCGTTCGCGGGTCGGCCAGCCTGGCGAGGCGAGCCCGATTCTCGTCCATCTTCGCCAGGTTGGCTTCCGACGAGATCGCCACCGCGATCATCTCGCGGCCTTCCTCGCTCTTTCCGATCGAGTACACCTTCACCCGCGGGCTGGCCTTCTCGACCATCCGCATGTACTGGTGCACCTCGGCGACGTAGGGCAGCATGTTCGGCGCGCCGGCGACGTCGCCGAGCACGGCCTGCGGCGTCGGCACCGTCTTCGACGCCGGCAGGTAGTCGACGAGCGGGGAGGTGAAGTACGGCGCGGTCGTGTAGTCGCGCAGCTTCCTGGTATAGGCCTCGTCGATCGGCTGTTTCGCGTCGCGCGCATACGGGTTCGACGGCGATTGCGTGAAGCCGGTGGAGCTGGCGGCGGTGAAGAGAGCCCCCGCCAGAACAATGGTCGCAGCACGTCTCATTCGGGTCCTCGGAAGCACGAAGTTCGTGGCAGGAAACGGCAGAATTGTACACCGAGGGCTCGAGGCGCTGGCCGCGTCAGGGAGAGCCTGCGGGGATCCGGAGGCGAGACGCGGTCAGGAGGGGAGGAAGGCCTCAGCCAACCGGGGGGACGTCTGCGGGAATCGTCTCCGGTGCCTTCGGTGCCGGCGGGCCCATGATCGCCTTGAGCTCTTCGGACTCGATGACTTCCTTCTCGAGCAGCCGTGCCGACAGCCGGTCGAGAATGTCGCGGTGGCTGCGCAGCAGGCCGAGCGCCTGCTCGTGCGCCTCGGTGACGATTCGCTTGATCTCGAGATCGATCTTGAGCGCCGTCTCTTCGGCGTAGTTGCCGCGGTCCTGGCCCGCGCCCTCGAGGAACGCCGGCGACCGCTGCCCCTCGTAGCTCACCAGCCCGAGGGTGTCGCTCATGCCGAACTGCGTCACCATCGCCCGGGCGATGTCCGTGGCCCGCATCAGATCGTTCTGCGCTCCGGTGGAGATCTCGCCGAACGCGATCTCCTCGGCGCTGCGGCCGCCGAGCAGGACCGCGAGCTGGCTGAGCAGATCGCCGCGCGTCATCAGGTAGCGATCCTCGAGCGGCAGCTGCATCGTGTAGCCGAGCGCCCCGAAGCCGCGCTGGACGATCGAAATCTTGTGCACCGGATCGAGACCGGGGAGCACGCTGGCAACGATGGCGTGCCCCGACTCGTGGTAGGCGACGATCCGCCGTTCCTTCCCGCTCATCACCCGCTTCTTCTCGAGACCGGCGATCACGCGGTCGATGGCCTCGTCGAAGTCCTTCATCTCGACCGTCATCTTGTCGCGGCGCGCCGCCAGCAGCGCCGCCTCGTTGACGAGGTTGGCGAGATCGGCGCCGGCGAAGCCGGCCGTCCGGGCCGCGATCACCTTGAGATCGACGTTGGCGTCGACTTTCACGTTCTTGACGTGGATCCGCAGGATCTGCTCGCGGCCGCGGACGTCGGGCTTGTCGACGAGCACCTGGCGATCGAAGCGGCCCGGGCGGAGCAGTGCCGGGTCGAGCACCTCGGGCCGGTTGGTCGCGCCCATGATGATGACGCCCTTGCGCGCGTCGAAGCCGTCCATCTCGGCCAGCAGCTGGTTCAGCGTCTGCTCGCGCTCCTCGTGGCTGCCCATCGGCGTCTGGATGCGAATCTTGCCGAGGGCGTCGAGCTCGTCGATGAAGACGATGCAGGGCGCCTTGTTCTCGGCCTGGCCGAACAGGTCGCGGACGCGGGCGGCGCCGACGCCGACGAACATCTCGACGAACTCCGAGCCGCTGAGACTGAAGAAGGGCACGTTGGCCTCGCCGGCGACGGCGCGCGCGAGCAGCGTCTTGCCCGTGCCCGGCGGCCCGACCAGCAGGACGCCCTTCGGGATCCGGCCGCCGATGCTCGTGTACTTCTTCGGCGTCTTGAGGAACTCGACGATCTCGCGCAGCTCCTCCTCCGCTTCGTCGACGCCGGCGACGTCGCCGAACTTCACCTTGACGTCGTCCTCGGCGTAAATCTTGGCGCGGCTGCGGGCGAACGACATGACGCCGCCCTCGGCACCCGCCATCCGGCGGAAGAAGAAGACCCACAACGCGATCACGAGGCCGATCGGGATCACCCAGCCGAGGACCTCCGCGACCCAGCGGCTGGCAATCTCGCCTCGATACTTGACGCCGTGCTGCTCGAGCTCTTCGACGAGCTTGGGATCGGCGATGCGGATGGTGATGAACGGCTTGCCCTTGCCGTCGGCCGTCTTGAGTCGGCCGAGGATGCGGTCTTCGCGCGACCGTCGCCTCCATCACCTGGCCGTTGCGGACCTGCGCCTTGAAGTCGCTGTAGGGGATGGCGTCGCCGGTCCGGAGCGCGAAGAACAGGGCCTGGCTGATCGCCAGGATCGCGAGGACGCCCAGCGCGTACCACATGGCAGAGCCGGCGCCCGGCCGTCCCGGCATCCGCTTGTCGCCGGCGCGGCGCTTGGGGAGGTTCGGTCCGGGCCCGGGCGGGTTATCGGCCATTGATCCTGATTCTATGACGCCCGCCGAGGATCAGGCCGGAACCGCCTTCGCCACCTTGCGGAACTGGACCTCGCCGCCGGCGGCGTCGACCGTGACGGCGTCGCCTTCGCGGAACTCGCCCTGCAGCACGCGCATCGCCAGCGGATCGAGAACCTCGCGCTGGATCGCGCGCTTCAAGGGCCGGGCGCCGTAGGTCGGATCGTAGCCCGCGGCGATCAGCAGATCCTTGACCGCTTCGGTCAGCTCGACGCGAATCTTCCGATCCTCGAGCCGCTTCATCAGCGACCGCAGCTGGATGTCGATGATCTGCCGCATCTCGGCCCGGGTGAGCGACGTGAACACGATGATCTCGTCGACACGGTTGAGGAACTCCGGCCGGAAGCTCTGACGCAGGGTATCGAGTACCTGCCGGCGCGTTGCTTCGTCGAGGACGCCGGTTTCGTTTGCCGTCACTGACTGTGCCACCGCTGCCTCGGCGATGAAGTGGCTGCCGACGTTCGACGTCATGATCACGACGGTGTTCTTGAAGTCGATGGTCCGGCCCTGGCCGTCGGTCAGCCGGCCGTCGTCGAGCAGCTGGAGCATGACGTTCAGGACCTCGGGATGCGCCTTCTCGATCTCGTCGAAGAGGACGACCGAGTACGGCCGCCGGCGCACCGCCTCGGTGAGCTGCCCCGACTCCTCGTAGCCGACGTATCCGGGCGGCGCGCCGATCAGCCGCGACACGGTGTGCTTTTCCTGGTACTCCGACATGTCGATGCGCACCATCGCATGCTCGTCGTCGAACAGGAACTCGGCCAGGGCACGGGCGAGCTCGGTCTTGCCGACGCCGGTCGGGCCGAGGAAGATGAAGCTGCCGAGCGGTCGGTTCGGATCCTGGAGGCCGGCGCGGGCGCGGCGAATCGCGTTGGCGACAGCCGAGATCGCTTCGTCCTGGCCGACGACTCGCTGGTGCAGGCGTTCCTCCATCTTGAGGAGCTTCTGGATCTCGCCCTCCATGAGACGGCTCACCGGGACGCCGGTCCAGCGGCTGACGACGTCGGCAATGTCTTCCTCGTCGACTTCTTCCTTGAGCATGCGCTCGCCGGTGCCGAGCCGGGTCTCGGCCTCGCGCAGCTGGCGCTCGAGGTCGGGCAGCCTGCCGTACTGGAGCTCGGACGCCGCGGCGTAGTCGCCGGAGCGCTGCGCCCGCTCGATCTCGAGCCGGGCCTGTTCGAGGTCCTCGCGCAGCTTGCGGATACCCTGAATCGCCTCCTTCTCCTGCTGCCACCGCGTCGTCAGCGCCGCCTTCTGTTCCTTGAGGTTGGCGAGCTCCTTCTCGAGCTTCTGCAGCCGCTCTTTCGACGCCTTGTCGGTCTCCTTCTTGAGCGCCTCGCGCTCGATCTCGAGCTGCATGATGCGGCGCTCGACTTCGTCCAGCTCGGCCGGCATCGAGTCGATCTCCATGCGCAGCCGCGAGGCCGCCTCGTCGATCAGGTCGATGGCCTTGTCGGGCAGGAAACGATCGGTGATGTATCGGTGCGAGAGCACCGCCGCCGCGACCAGCGCCGAGTCCTTGAAGTTGACGCCATGGTGGATCTCATAGCGCTCGCGCAGGCCGCGCAGGATGCTGATCGTGTCCTCGACGCTCGGCTCGCTGACGGTCACCGGCTGGAACCGCCGCTCGAGCGCGGCGTCCTTCTCGATGTACTTGCGGTACTCGTCGAGCGTGGTCGCGCCGACGGTGTGCAGCTCGCCGCGCGCCAGCATCGGCTTGAGCATGTTGGAGGCATCCATCGAGCCCTCGGCGGCGCCGGCGCCGACGACGGTGTGCAGCTCGTCGATGAAGAGGATGATCTGGCCGGCCGCGTCCGCGACCTCTTTCAGGACCGCCTTCAGCCGCTCCTCGAACTCGCCGCGGTACTTCGCGCCGGCGACGAGCGCGCCCATGTCGAGCGCGACGATCTTCTTGTTCTTCAGCCCTTCCGGGACGTCCTGCCGGACGATGCGCTGCGCCAGCCCTTCGACGACCGCCGTCTTGCCGACGCCCGGCTCGCCGATCAGCACCGGGTTGTTCTTGGTCCGCCGCGACAGCACCTGGATCACGCGACGGATCTCCTCGTCGCGCCCGATCACCGGATCGAGTTTGCCCTTGCGCGCGAGCTCGGTCAGATCGCGGCCGTAGCGCTCGAGCGCCTGGTAGGTCGACTCGGGGTTCTGGCTGGTGACGCGCTGGGACCCGCGCACGCCGGTCATCGCCTGGAGGATCGTGTCGCGCGAGATCCCGCGCTGCTGCAGCAGGCGCGAGCCCGCGGACCGGCCGCCCTCGGCGGCGATGGCGATGAACAGGTGCTCGGTGCTGACGTACTCGTCCTTGAGGCGCTCGGCCTCCTGCTCGGCGGACTGCGTCACCTGGCGCAGCCGCACTGACATTCCGACCTGCGCGCCCCCGTGAGCTCGCGGCAGCCGGTTGAGCTCGGTACGCACCGCGGCCGCGAGCGCCATCGGGTCCGGGTTCATCTTGCGGACGATCTCCGGGACGACGCCTTCTTGCTGCTCGAGCAGGGTCAGGAGCAGATGCTCCGGCAGGATCTCGGGATGTCCCTCGCGCTCGGCGAGCTGCTGCGCGCCGAGGACCGCTTCCTGGGCTTTCTCGGTGTACTTGTTGAGATTCATATTCTTACCTTGCGCCGGGCTGCTATCAGCTGCGCTCCAGCCTGGACAGCGCCTCGTAGTGTTCCCGCTGATCCTTCGTCAGCGAGCGGGGGAGCTGGACGTCAATCGCGGCGTAGAGGTCTCCCCGCGTCTCCGGCTTGCCGACGACCGGCATCCCGTGTCCTTTCAGTCGAAACACCTGCTTCGCCTGCGTCGTTTCCGGAATCTTGAGCCGCACCGAACCGGTGATGGTCGGCACCTGAGCTTCGCCGCCGAGGACGGCCGTCGTCACCGGCAAGGCAATCGTCGTGTGCAAGTCGTCGCCCTGGCGCTCGAACACGGGATGCGGCCGCGTCTGGACGCGCAGGTAGAGGTCGCCGGAGGCGCCGCCGCTGGCGCCGGTCTCGCCTTCGCCGGCAGCGCGCACGCGCGATCCGTCCTTGACGCCGGCCGGGATGCGGACGTCGACGCTGCGCGCGTGTCCGCCCTGCTTGATCGAGATCCGCCGTGTCGCGCCGTGGAACGCTTCTTCCAGCGTCAGCTCGACGGAGTGCTCGATGTCGCGCCCCTTCTGGGTTCGCGGCGCGCGGCCACGGCCGCGCGCTTCCCGTCCGCCCCCGCCGCCGCCGAAGAAAGTGTTGAAAAAATCCGAGAACGGGTCCTGGTTGCCGAAGAGCTCTTCCATCTCCTCTTCGGTCATCGTCCGGTAGCCGCCGCCCGGGCCGCCCATGTTGATGTTCCAGGCCCCGCCCTGCGGCCCGCCCTGATCGCCGAAAGGGGAGCCAGGATACGCCTGGCCGGACTGCCGCGCCTGCTCGTACATCCGCCAGTTGGCGCCGAGCTCGTCGTACTTCTTGCGCTTGTCGGCGTCGCCCAGCACCTCGTACGCCTCGTTGATCTCCTTGAAGCGCGCCTCGGCGGACTTGTCCCCGGGATTTACGTCGGGATGGAACTTGCGGGCGAGCTTGCGGAACGCCTGCTTGATCTCTTTCTCCGACGATGCCTTGGTGACGCCCAGCGTCTGGTAGTAATCCTTGAATTCCATTCTTTAGCGCTCGGCGGCGTCCTTCGGACGCTGCCCTCCGGCGCACTCGCTTCTCAGTGCCTGATTACCGCGACAAATCAGAGCCCGACCATGCGGCCGATGCGCTCGATTTCCAGCGCCATGCGGCGTCGGTTGTCCGGCCGTGTCGCGCTCTCCTGCATCAGCGGTCGCAGGCGCTGCACCGCCTCGGCGATGTCCAGCAGCCGCTGGACGCCGGCGAGATTCACGCCCGCCTCGTCTACCAGGTGCTTGATGAGCCGGAGACGGTCGAGCTCGTCACGCGAATAGACACGCATGCTGCCGACAGTGCGCGTGGGGCTGACCAGGCCGAGACGCTCGTACTTGCGCAGCGTCTGCGGGTGCATGTCCAGCAGCCGGGCGGCCATGCTGATAAAGTAGAGATCGTGTTCCACCGCCAGAACCTCTGGCCCGATACAGACGTGACCGCGTGCCGAATCAGACGGCGCGCGACGCTGTCGTCGGACAACCAAGTTGCGTCGATCCAAATATAGGGATTGATACGATTCGTGTCAAGGATGCCTCGCGCCTGAATGGATTTCCACGCCTCCGACCTGCTCACCATCGCCCTGCTCGTCGTGCTCGAAGGGCTGCTCAGCGCCGACAACGCGCTGGTGCTGGCAATTCTTGTCCTCGGCCTGCCGCGCGACCAGCAGAAGAAGGCCCTGCGCTATGGCATTCTCGGCGCCTTCGTCTTCCGCATCCTGGCGACGCTGCTGGCGGTGCACCTGCTCCAGCTCGCCTGGATCAAGCTGATCGGCGGTCTCTACCTGCTCTACCTGACCTACGCGCACTTCTTCGGCCATAGCGGCGGCGCTGAGGATCGCCGCGCCGTGAAGCCCGCGACGCCGTGGCTCGGCCTCACCGCGTTCTGGGCCACGGTCGTCAAGGTCGAGCTGACCGACATCGTCTTTGCCGTCGACTCGATCCTCGTTGCGGTGGCGATGTCGAACAAGATCTGGGTCATCATCACCGGCGGGATCCTCGGCATCATCGCGATGCGCCTGGTGATCGGCAAGCTGCTGTCGCTCGTCCGGCGCTACCCGGCGCTCGTCGACGGCGCGTTCATCATCATCGCGTGGGTCGGGATCAAGCTGCTGGTGGAGTACCTGCACAACATCGGCTTCGTCGGGTTTGGCATCAACAAGTGGATCTCGTTCGGGTTGATCATCGTGATCTTCAGCATTTCGCTGGCCTATGCGCGGCGTCACGGCCCGGCGCCGGACTCGGACGCCGAAGACGAGGCGCACGCGCTCTTCAAGGAATGACCTTAAACCTCAACCGAGGGGCTTTGCCCCTCGGTCAGTACTGCCCGGTCAGCCTGAGATCGAGCGTCTGCGTCGCGCCGTCGTCGAGCGTGAAGCGCGTCGCTTTGGTCCTGAGCCGATCAAGGATCTCCGGGTCGCCCCATTCCCCCTGCGGCAGGTAGTCGACAGCGACGGCGTAGTAGCTGCCAGCCGGCAGGTTCTGGATCTTGAAACGGCCGTCCTGGTCCGGCCGCGCGCCCGCCACCCACCGCGTCATCGGCAGCCGCCAGTGGTCCGGCGTCTCGGAAAACACCACCACGGTGTAGTCCTTGAGCGGCGCACCGCTCTCGGACACGCCGCCCGACACCGCCGTCGGCTTCGACGTCAATTCGATCTCGAGCCCTGACGTCGTCTCGCCTGTTTTGAAGTCGGCGCCCGCGTCGGTGATGTCGAGACCGTTGAGTTTCACCGACTTCACCGTCCAGCCGGGCGGCAAGGCGGCGCGAATCAGGCGCGTGCCGGCGAGCCCCTTCAGCTCGAAGGTACCGTCTTCGTTGACCGTCGCGGCGGCGCCGCCGGCGAGGATCGGGTTCTCCGGATCGGTCGGCGTCGCCATCACGCGCACCGGCGCGTTCGCCGGCTTCGGTCCGTCGAACGAGACACGACCGACCGCAGTGCCGCCCTTGCTCGTCGTCAGCATGAGGTTCTCGATGTCCTCGCCGGCGACGCTGAGCGGCGCCGAACCTGACTCGCTCTCGCCGGCCATCGCCGCGGCGCGAAACATCATCACGTTGTCGCCCTGCGTGGAGGAGAAGACCTGCATCGCGCGTGTCTGCAGCACGTAGTCGCCCGGCGGCACGTTGCTGAGGGCAAAGGTGCCGTTCCTGGCGCTGCGGGCCGTGGAGAGACCGAGCGCGAAGCCGACGTCGCGGCTGGCCGGCACCACCGACACCATCGCGCCCTCGACCGGCTTGCCCTCGGAGTTGATGACTACGCCGGTGACGCGGGCGAGCCGGACCGGGACGAGCGGGAAGTCGGCACCGGTGGCTTCCTGGCCGGAGGCGAGCGTGACGCGCTGCGCTTCGGCGACATTCGCGGTCCCGGGATAGTAGGTCGAAGCGTATCCGGACTTCGGCGCGGACGCGGTCGGGGCGGCGGCGGTTGCGGCGGTGGCGCCGGTCGCCGCCACCATCAACTCCATGTCCATCATCTCGATCGCCGAGCCGCGCATGCTGGCGCTGACGTAATACTCGCCGGGCGGCAGGCCATAGATGCGGAACTGGCCGAGATCGTTGGTCGACGCGACCCGTCCCGGCGACGGCGTCAGCCGGCGGCGTCCGTTGCTCCAGGTCTGTCGCATCGCCGTCACCTGCACGTCCGGCAACGCGTCGCCGAACTCGTCGACGATGCGGCCGGAGATGACGCCGCCGCGCGGGACGGCGATGTCGGCGTTGTCGAGGAGCTGGCGCTCCGCCAGCTCGATTGGCTTGCCGGATTCGAACGGCCGCGTCTGCCCGTACTGGATCGTCACGAAGCCGGACTTCGACGCCTGCATCGTGAAGCGGCTGGCTGGCAGCTCGCGGAACTCGAAGCGGCCTTCGGCGTCGGTCAGCGCGACCTTCGGCGTGATGTCCTGGCTCGTGAGCCGCACCTGCGCGCGGCGCACCGGCCCGGAGCCGTCACTGGCGACGACGCGGCCGCGGATCCGGCCGGTGCCGGTCTTGTTCTGACGGCCTCCCATGCCCATCGGCATCTGGATCGCGCCGGCACCGCCGTCGGATGCGATCTGGATCCTCTGTTCGACGACCTGCGCCTGGAGCGGTACCGCCGCGAGGGCGATCGCGCAAGCGCACGCGGCCAGCGTGAGACGGAGAAATCGAGTGTGCATAGGCCCGCATTCTCACACGTCGGCCGCACGGGAGAGACCGAATTTGTTGTTAAGGATGTAAAAGTGCAGGCTAGCGGGCCGGCGATCGCGAGGCCAGGCCGGCGATGAAGAACGCCGCCGCCGATGCCCCGACGCCGGCGACGACCGGCGTCAGCGCGCCGAAGCCGGCGCCCCCGGTCGTCACATGGACGACGGCAAGCACCGGAACCCCCGCCAGCGACGCCAGCCCCTGGCGTTTCGTCGGCTGCCGGCCGTAGAGGCCGCCAATCACCGGCACGAACAGCGTCACGACCATCACGGCGTAGAAGGTGGCGAGCGCATCGATCACCGAACGGTGCGCCATCGCGAGACCGAGGCCGAGGATGGCGCCGACGATCGCGAACAGGCGTGCCGCTCCCAGCAGCCGCTCATCGGACGCATCGGGCCGGAAGCGTCGATAGAGATCGCGCGAGCCTGACGTCGCCAGCATGAAGAGGACGGCGTCGGCCGCGCTCGCTTCGGCCGAGAACACCGCCGCCAGGGCCAGCGCCCCGAAAACCGGCGTCAGGTCGCTCGCCATCGTCGCGAACGCGAGGTCCCGGGTGATGTCGGGGTGGAGCACCCGCGCCGACATCCCAATCAGTGTCGGCAGCGCCGCGAAGGCGAGGAGCGCCACGCCGTTCAACGCGATGCCGCGCGTCACCGCTCGGGTGTCGCGCGCCGCGAACGCCTTCTGCAGCAATCCGGGCGAGACGATGAACGCCGGGCCGAGGAAGAACAGGAGACGCCAGCCGGATTGCGGCGAGCCGCCGGCGAACAGGTCGAGCCGCTGCGGGTCGGCGGCCACGGCATCCCAGCCGCCCGCCAGCGCCAGCGCCATCGGCGTGACGAGCGCGAACCCGACGAGCTTCACCGCGAGCTGCACGAGATTGACGTAAGCCGAGCTGAGGAGCCCGCCGGCAACGAAGTAGATGCTGACGATCGCCGCGCCGAGCGCACAGCCAGCGAATGGGCTGACGCCGGCAACGACCTGGAACACCGTCGACATCCCGATTAGCTGCCCGGCGAGAATCGACAGCGTTCCGATCCAGATGAGCACCGCGACCGCCGTCCGCAGATCGCGGCCGAACTTGCGTTCGAGGAAATCCCCGACGGTCAGGTCGCCGTGCCGTGATGCCTCGCGCCAGATCTTCGGGCCGACCGTGAACGCGAGGATCAGGCAGCCGATCCCGGCCGACGCGTTCCACCACCAGGCGCTCAACCCGTCGCGGTACGCGAGCCCGGCGGCACCGACGGTCGACCCGGCGCCGATGTTGCCGGCCAGGAACGTGACGAAGATGAGTCCCGGTCCGAGCGTCCGGCCGGCAACGAAGAAGTCGCCGGACGCGCGGACGCGGCGGCCGACGTAGAGGCCGATCGCGGCCATCATGACCGAGTAGGCGAGGAGGAGGAGCAGCGTTGCGCTCACCGCAGGTCGCGGGCAGCGGGGTAGCCGGGAATGCCGACCGCCGCGCGCACGGCGCGAACGATCGCCTGCGCCATGGCATCGGCGGCGAGCGCGCCGATGGCATCGACGTCGGCGGCTCCCTGACGCGTGCCGGTCGCCAGCGAGAAGATCGCGTCGCCGTCGCTCGACGTGTGCGCCGGCACGATCGCCCGGGCGAGACCGTCGTGCGCCATCTGCGCGACCTTGATCGCCTGCACCTTGGTCAGCGTCGCGTTGGTCGCGACGACGCCGATCGTCGTGTGCTCGAGCGGCGCCGGCGGCGGCTGCGGCCGGCCGGCGCGGAGCAGCGCCCGGACATCGGCGAATCCCTTGCCGTCGGCCGTCCGTGCCCCAGCCACGATCTTGCCGGTGTCCGGGTCGATGATGTCGCCGCGGGCGTTGACGGCGACCAGCGCCGCGACCACGAGGCCGTCGGCGCGCGCGATCTCGGCGCTGCCGATGCCGCCCTTCATCGCGCGTTCGCGGCCGGCCATCTTGCCGACCGTGGCGCCCGCTCCCGCGCCGACATTGCCTTCGGCCACTGGTCCCTCGCTGGCCGCCGTCGCCGCCGCCAGGCCGCAGTCGGCGCCGGGGCGAATCCGGCCGTCGCCGACGCCGAGGTCGAACAGGATTGCGCCAGGGACGATCGGCACGACCGCGCCGCCGAACTTGAAGCCGATGCCGCGCTGTTCGAGATAGCGGACGACGCCGGTCGCCGACTCGAGGCCGAAGGCGCTGCCGCCGGACAGAACGATGGCGTGGACTTCGTTGACGGTTGCCGTCGGCCCGAGCAGATCGGTCTCGCGGGTTCCCGGCGCGCTGCCGCGCACGTCGACGCCTGCCACGGCCCCCTTCTCGGCGATCACGACGGTGCAGCCGGTCGGCCGCTCGCTCAACGTGTGGTGGCCGACCTTCAACCCGGAGACGGCCGTGAGGCCTCGGGCCGGCGGCTGCGCCGCGACCGACACCAGTGCCGCGGCGCAGCCCAGCCCGGTGGCAATGGTGGCAGTACCCGACAGCAGCAAGCCGATGGCGTGTCATGTGCCGACCAGTTCCAGCGGCCGCGTGTTGGCGTAGCGGCGAGCCACCCGAAGCACGACGTCGGCCATCATCTCGATGAACCGCGGATGATCGTTCACGGCATGCGCCCTCGCCATCGTCAGGCCGACATCGCGGCTGACCGCCGCGGCCTCGATGTCGAGGTCGTAGAGCACTTCGACGTGGTCGCACACGAACCCGATCGGGACGACCACCGCGGCGTCGACACCGCCGGCGCGCGCGTCGCGGAGGTAATCGCACACGTCCGGGCCGAGCCACGGGTCTTCCGGGCGGCCCGATCGACTCTGGTAGACGGTCGCGAACGGAGCGGGTGCGCCGGGCGATGCGACGCGCGCCGCCACCAGCCGCGCCGTCGCCTCGAACTGCGCCGCGTAGGGATACTGCGACGCCATCGAGTCCGGGATGCTGTGGGCGGTGAACACGAGCCGGGCGCTGTCGCGCGCGGCCGGTTCGAGCGTGGCCCGGGCGAGGCCGACCGAATCGGCATTCGCTTCGACGAACATCGGATGGTCGAACCAGTCGCCGACGTAGGTGATCTCGATGTCGGCGAGACCGCGCTGGACGAGCGTTGCCCGCGCCGCCGCCACGTTCTCGCGATACTGCGTGCAGCTCGAATAGCTGCGGTGGGGAGCGGCGATGAAGCCGATGGCGCGGCGGATTCCGGCGCGCGACATTTCGGCAAGCGTGTCGGCGAGGTAGGGATGCCAGTTCCGCATCCCGACGTAGACCGGCAGCGGTGTGCCGGCACGCGCCAGCCGCTCGCGCAGGCCCTCGGCCTGGCGCACGGTCAACTCGGTGATGGGGGATCGGCCGCCGAAGAGATCGTAGTGGTGCGCGACTTCTTCGATCCGGCCCGGCGCGACGCGGCGGCCGCGAAGAACGTTCTCGAGAAAGGGCCGGACGTCGGCCGGCCCTTGCGGACCGCCGAACGCGACGACCAGCACGGCGTCGAAGGGCTGGGACACGTTACCTCCGGCGATTATACTGGCTCCGCTTGACGACGGATCGGACGCCACCCGCTGGCCGCTCGCGCTGCCTCGGCCGGTTTGTCTGCTCGCTGGGTCAGCTTCGTCACGGACATGGCATCCGAGATGATCTACCCGTTGATGCCGTTGTTCCTGACGCGCGTCCTCGGCGCCGGCGCGATGTCGCTCGGCGTGATCGAGGGCGTCGCCGAAGCGGCGAACAGCGTCCTCAAGCTCGCCGCCGGACGCGTCGCCGATCGCACGGGCTCACCGAAGCCGCTGGTCCTCGCCGGCGACGGGCTTTCCGGACCGTCCGGCCGCTATCGCTCGTCACTCCTGACGCACGGTCTCTACGCCGCGCTCGGCATCGGCAGCCTGATCGCGAGCCTGCTGTTCGGATGGCTGTGGACGCGAGTCTCGCCGTCGGCGGCTTTCTTCACCGGCGCCGGCTTGGCCATCCTCGCGACCGCGCTGCTATACTTGCTGTTTTCCAGCCGCAACGATGCCACGCATTCTGGTCACGAACGATGATGGTGTGCGCTCCGACGGCGTGCACGCGCTCGCGGACGCCCTCAAACCTCTCGGTGACGTGATCGTCGTCGCGCCGCAGACCGAAGCGAGCGCGATCGGCCACGCGCTGACGCTGCGCCGGCCGCTGCGCATGGAGCAGCTCGAGGAGGCGGTCTACGAAGTCGACGGCACGCCGACCGACTGCGTCAGCATCGCCGTCACCCAGCTGTACCAGCCCTACGGCGGGATGCCCGACCTCATCGTGTCCGGCATCAACAAGGGCTACAACCTCGGCGACGACGTGACGTATTCAGGCACCGTCGCCGGCGCCCTCGAGGGGGCGCTGCTCGGGATTCCGTCGATTGCCGTGTCGCTCCAGCGCTGCGCCGGCGATTACGACTTCAGCGCCGCAGCCGCCGCCGGCGCCCGCGTCGCCGCGATGGTCCTGTCGCGCGGTCTCGCGCCGCGCACCTTCCTCAACATCAACGTGCCGCCGGGCCAGCCGAAGGGCATGCGCGTGACGTTCCAGGGCAAGCGGAACCACATCACCGTCGTGACCAAGCGGGACGATCCGCGCGGCAGTGCCTATTACTGGATCGAGGAAGGGCAGGACGAGTGGGAGCCGCACGATCGCTCCGACTACCAGGCGGTCAAGGACGGCTACATCTCGCTGACGCCGCTGCAACCCGACCTGACGGCGCACGACGAGATGATGACGCTCGACGGCTGGCTGCGGGACTGATCGCGCGGCCCGTCAGCGGCGCTTCAACAGCGGCGCATAGTCCCGCTCGAGGTGAGCGATCTTCGGCAGGTCGACCTGCACGACGTAGGGACTGGTCGGGTTGCGCCGCACGAAGTCCTGATGCTCCGGTCCGGCGACGTGAAAGCTGTCGAAGCGGACGACTGTCGTCACGATCGGCCGGGGAAAGAGGCGAGCGGCCTCGAGCTGCCCGATGTATGCCTCGGCGACGCCCTTCTGATCGTCGTCGACGTAGAAGATGGACGACCGGTAGAGCGGTCCCTCGTCGGGCCCCTGCCGGTTCAGCTGCGTCGGATCGTGCGCGACGTCGAAGAACACCTTGAGCAGCGTCCCGTAGCTGACCTTCGCCGGGTCGAAGACAATCTTCACGACTTCCGCGTGCGGCATCGGACCGACCGGACCCGGGCTGCCGCGCCCCGAGAACCCGGAGACGACGTCCTTCACGCCTTCCAGGCGCTCGAAGATCGCTTCCACGCCCCAGAAGCACCCGCCTGCGAGAATCGCGGTCTGCTCGCCTGTGGCCGGCTTCATGTCCACCATGGGCGCCGGAACCTGCCGGACCGCCGCGGACGAGGGGAGCGCGGCGCTGCCGGCGACGAGTGTCGTGATGGCAAGCAACCGCCGGACATGCTCAGTCGTTCTCATTACTGCCATTCTCCCTGAGACGCTCGTCGTCGAAGGCATGGTTCCGCCGGCGGTCCCGGGCGCCCTTGTAAAGGCCTGCCAACATTCTGCTTGGCGGGCGAAGCCATTGGGGTAGAATAAGAAGGTTCGGCACAGCACATCCCGTGTGCTGTGGTTTTACCGACGCACATCTCGCCTGTCGGGGCGTGGCTCAGCCTGGTAGAGCACTCGGTTCGGGACCGAGGGGTCGGTGGTTCGAATCCACTCGCCCCGACCAAAATCCTTCGAAGGACGCCCGGTTTTCCGGGCGTTTTTCTTGTACCGATGTCTCCACGCACGTTCCTTGTCGGTTGCTGAAGTGCCCTGTCGTTCCCTTTTGAGCACAATCTGAGCACAATCCTGCCCGCCTTGCCCCAGTAGGTCAAGCAAGGCAATATTGCCACCGTGCACCCGCCACGCTCCTGAGCACCGTTGTCTGATGCCACCACCGACGACCGCAACTGCCAAAACTACCGACCTGAACCAGTTGGAGTCGCACCTCTGGGAGGCTGCGAATATCCTGCGCGGTCCTGTGGACGCAGCCGACTTCAAGACCTACGTCTTCCCGCTGCTGTTCTTTAAGCGTCTCTCGGACGTTCACGACGAGGAGTACAACGCGGCACTCATTGAGTCAGATGGCGACGAAGAGTACGCCTTGTTTCCCCAGAACTACCGATTTCAAGTTCCAGACGGTTGCCACTGGCGCGACATCCGGGCAACGACAATCAACGTCGGTCAGGCGTTGCAGAGAGCCCTGCGCGGCATCGAACGCGTCAATCCTGACACCCTCGACGGCATCTTTGGAGACGCGCAGTGGACCAACAAGGAGCGTCTTTCCGACGCTCTCCTTCGTGACCTAATCGAGCACTTTTCTCGCATATCGTTGGGCAGTCAGGCGGGGCAGGCAGACATTCTCGGACAGTCCTACGAATACTCATCAAGAAATTTGCGGACGCTACGAACAAGAAGGCGGGCGAGTTCTACACGCCGCGTTCCATCGTTCGTTTGATGGTGAACATTCCAGCGCTGCCAATCAGCGAGTGTCCATGTCGCGCGGCCCAGAACGTCTGCCGCGAAAAGATAAACGCGGCCGGATCCGTGGTCATCGGCGCTCCTGCAGGGTTACGGATCAGCGGCGCCTATGGTCGTCCGAGACTCAATGGCGTCGCCGGTTTGATTCAAAACCTCCGCCGGTACTCCAGTTCAGTGCGTCGATTTTCTTGCGCGATTCGTCGAATACGGCGGTTTTGCACTCTGAGCAGAGCAAGATTTCGTCGAATGCACTATCCCTGTAGCGCCACACGGGCTTCCTGACGAGTCCGCAGCGGTTGCAGGGTCCCTGAGCCAGGCGGGTTCCTCTCTTGTTCGCCAGATCGAATGTTCTCTCTTGGGGACCCTTCTTCTTCTTCACTAAACCGCAAAGTTCTACTAGCGTCGCGACGAGGGAGGATTGGGTCCACAGCCGCACCCCGGTTTTATTGAGGTTTGTTGTGAGGCTCCCCTCGGTGAGGGCTACAGGGAGATGGAGGTGGAGAGAGCGGAGGAGAGTGGGAAGAAGCTCAATCACGAACTGAAGCGGCGACGCCACCGGCGTTTGTCCCATCATATAATCCGCCCACCTGTTGGCCGAACGAACGATGGCGCGTTAGGGGCCTCAGGTATGATCGGCCGACCGCGAGCACCACCATGCTGCCCGGAACAAAGCTGGGTCCATACGAAATCCTTGAGTCCCTCGGCCAGGGCGGGATGGGCGAGGTGTATCGCGCGCGCGATACGAGGCTGCAGCGCCAGGTCGCGATCAAAACGGTGGCTTCCGGAGCGTTCAGCCATCGGGAATTCCTTGCGCGGTTCGATCGCGAGGCCCGCGCGATCGCCGCGCTTTCGCACCCAAACATCCTCGCCATCCACGACGTGGGCAACCACGAAGGCATCCCGTATATCGCGGTCGAGCTCCTTGAGGGAGAAACGCTAAGGACGCACATCGGTACCGCGCCTTTGCCGCTCTCGACCGTGATCGACTATGCGTCGCAAATCGGCAGCGGCCTGGCCGCAGCCCACGACCGCGGCATCGTCCATCGCGATCTGAAGCCTGAGAATATCTTCGTGATGCGCGACGGCCGGGTGAAGCTGCTCGACTTCGGGCTCGCCACTGAACCTGGGCCGGAGTCCGCAAGCGATGTGACGCGGCTCGGCCATACCGAAAGTGGTGTGGTGCTCGGCACCGCCGGTTACATGGCGCCCGAACAGGCGCGTGGCGAGCGGACCGACGCGCGCTCCGACATCTTCTCGTTCGGGTGCGTGCTGTACGAGATGCTCGCCGGCCGACGCGCCTTCGCGGGCGACAGCCGGATAGAAACGCTGCACGCGGTCCTGAAAGACCACCCCCCGGACCTGACCAGCCTGCGTCCCAATGTGCCGGCAACAGTCGATCGTGTCGTCCGACGGTGCCTCGAGAAAGCGCCCGAGCGCCGATTCCAGAGCGCGCGCGACATGGTGTTCGCGCTCGAGACGTTTCCAGAGGCGTCTGCTGGGCAAGCATCTGCCGCGGCGTCGACTGTTCGTCCCGAACGCGCGAAGCGCCTCATTGCGGCGGTCGGGACGGCTATCGTGGTGCTCTCGGTCACGGGCGCTCTTTGGTGGCTGACATCGCGTGATGGCCGAATGGACGGGTCAGGCGGCAGCGCGGCAACGCCGGTCGATCGCCGTCGTCTACTCGCGGTACTGCCGTTCGAGAACATCTCGCGTGAGGGCGAGGGATACTTCGCCGCCGGTATGACAGAAGAGGTCACGAGCCAGCTCTCGAAGTTGAGCGGGCTCGGCGTCGTCAGCCGAACGGCCGTGGCGAGTTTCAAGGGCGGACGTGGCGACCTTCCCAGGATGGTGCAGGAGCTCGGCATTGGCAGCGCGGTTACCGGTACCGTGCGCGAAGACGGCTCGCGCGTGCGCGTGAACGTCGAGCTGATTGATGCGCGTTCGGGGCAGGTGATCTGGTCCGACCAGTACGATCGTGAGGGCGTCGACGTGTTCGCAGCGCAGAGCGACATCGCCCTGCGCGTCGCCGGAGCACTCAACGCCAGCGTTTCACTCGAAGAGCAGGCCCGCGTCGGGAGGCGCCCGACGTCGTCAGTGGCGGCGTACGAGCTGTTTGTGCAGGCGCGAAACGCACCGGGCAAGACCACTGAGGAGCGGTTGAAGGCCTCGATCGATCTGTTGCGTCAGGCCGTCACCCTGGATCCGCGATTTGCCGAGGCATACAGCGAGACGGCCAACAAAGCCTACTTCCAGGCGGCCTACGGCGACCTCTCGGCGTTCGAGCGTGGCCTCGATGCCGCTCACAAGGCGCTCGCCATCGACCCGCAGCTCGCCTCCGCACACCACGGGCTCGCGTTGAACCTGCATCAGGTGGGACGTCTTCAAGAGGCGTTGCTCGCGCATCGCAAGGCCGTCGAGCTCGATCCGAGCTACACGATCGGCCTGAACGATCTCAGTTTCAGCGAGTCCACCGCCGGACGTTGCGACGATGCTCTGAAGCACTCGAAGCGAGCGCTCCAGCTGTCGGCCAACACGCCGTCGGCCTATTACCACGTGGGTGTCGCTCTCCAGTGCCTCGACGATGACGCACGAACCGAGCGATTCCTGACGGCGGCGGCGACGCGGTTTCCGAGCGCCAGGCGCCTGCCGATCTTGATGGCCTTTCTCGACCTGCGGCGTGGACAGCCGGCGGCGGCAATCGAGCGCATCCGCGCGGCGGCAGCCGAAGCGCCTAACAACATCGAGGTCCTGCTGACGCGCGCGGAGATCCTGACGTTTGCCACTACGCCGGATGCCACGGACGTCGTTCGCTCGCTCGTCACGCGCGCCGCCGACGGTCTTTTTCACAACGCGCCGTATCCGGTGAAGCTGGCGCACGCCTATCACCTGCAGCGCGCCGGGTCAGTCTCGGAGGCGGCAGCCATCCTCGACGAGATTGTTGCCGCCAATCGAAAGGCCGTGCTAGCCGGCGCGGACTGGCCGATGGTGTTCATGCAGAACGCGGCCGTTCACGCGCTCCGCGGTGAGTCGACCGCAGCGCTCGATGAGCTCGAGCGCGCCTACGCCGCCGGATGGCGCGACGGACGTACGCTCGCGATCGACCCCCTCTTCGCGTCTGTCCGATCCGAGTCGCGGTTCAGGCAGGTGCTGTCACGCATTGAGGCCGACGTCACGGCGATGCGTGCGCGCGCGGATTACTCCGGGCTCCCGTGACGAGCTGTCACCGCGACGTCGTGACTTGGCGCCTGGTCCTTTAGCATGGTTACCATCAAGAGTTTCACTGGACGGAAGAGGAGCTTCAATACCTCCGCCTCCGCGCGCCTTCAACGGCGTGAGCTGAATCGTATTCTGGCATGGAAAAGGCCAGGTGCAGCGGCGTGACGCTTGGAAGCATCAGAGGGTCGTCTCGCGGTTAGCATAACGCCCGTTCTCTCGGTCCCTGCTCAGCCCTTCCCCCTTCGACAGACGCTACGACCGCCCCGGCGCGGTTGCCGACGCGAACGCAGCGTGCCGCAGCAAAAGGGGAAGCCGCCATTGGCTAACGCGAGGTCGGTCGGGCCCGTCATTTGTCAAAGCGCCAGCAGCCGTCACCGCTGACCTCCAGCTCGGCGCTTCCAACCCGGTCCCAGATGATTCGCTGGCAGATCAATCTCAAATCGCAATGTTCTACTAGCGTCGCGACGAGGGTTCGTCGCGTCGGTAGTAGAACACGATAGATGCTGGCCCGAAATGATGTTCGCCAGATCAGTCGTGCCCTCGGCTCGCAGGAACGGCCCCCTTCGGCGTGAATCGGATGCAGCACGTGCGAGAGACCGATCCGCTTGGAACTCGGCTTTGGTTCGTCCGGCCGTTTCAGCGAGCAGTCGGGCCACGTCTTCGATCTGCGCTCGCACCCACGACCGCATGACGCAAGCCTCTGCTCGAGCGGTTCGCTGAGGGCCTCTAGTTCGCCCTGTCGGCGCGCGATGTTCGCGTCGCGCTTTCGCACCGCGTCGAGCAGGGCAGGGGCGCCTGCGCGGCCCTCAATCGCTTCCACCAGGTTTTGTAGACGCCGCTGGGCGTCGCGCAGCGCGTCCTCCGCTCGGGCCCGGAGGGCTGGGCGCTGGTCGATTGTCTGATTAACCACGGTCGCGAGGGCACTCGTGACGTATTGCAACGTCTCGGGTCGGAGCAGCTCCGCTAAGGCCGGCCAGAGGCGCGGGGGAGAAAATCCACGTAGCTGAGCCTTACGCGTTCGACGCGAACGACCTAACGTCTGGCGCTCGGCAGACTTCGCGATCGGCGTTGGCGCCCACGCAGGCGCCCTTCCTTGCGGAGATAGCCTGGTTCCCCGACAGAACCCCGTTTGAGGCAAATGTACGTCGCCACACTCGCCGGGCTGCAACGCGGCGTTCAGGTTTGGCTAGAGCGACATGGAGATGTCTACCGCTTGGACCGAGGGGCTTTCGACGGGATCGGAGGCCTATTGGAGACAGCCGCCAAACTTTGGCTTGGCCTGAGCAAGAAGCACGCTCGCAACATGGGTTCGGGACCGAGGGGTCGGTGGTTCGAATCCACTCGCCCCGACCAATTTTGGCGCTCGGCGCCGCCGCTTCGCGGCGGTTCCCTCCGGCGCCTCGCTTAAGCTCCCTGTACGACGCTCGCGCTGCGCCGGCTCGCTCCGTTCCGGTCGCGTTTGGCGCTCGGGGTGGGCGCTTCGCGAACGGCGAGCAGATGCAGGCGAACGCCGCTCACTCATCGAAGAACCCCGGCCCATACTTGTTCGAGACATACTCGCGCGGCGGCCGATCGATGTCTGCTACGTGCTCTGGCCCGAATGTGATCGCATCGCCCGCCCTCAGGTTCAAGCCCTCAGCAAATCCCGGGTCACTGTCCAGGATGCCGACGTAGCGTTCGCCACTCCGCTGTTTGACGATGACCCACAGTCGATCGACACCCCGGTCGATGACGCGGCCACCTTCCCTCGTCTCGATGTCGAATAGCAGCCTGACACCGTCGCCGGGAGCGAGCGACGCGCGCGCTCCGCGGGATGGTATCTGGAACGTCTGCGGATGCGACGCGTTTCGCTCCTCGGCAGAAATGAGCCTCCAGCCGTCCCGATCGATTGCTCCCTCGACTGGTACGTTGCGTTTCATGCGCGAGCCCAACACATAATGTCGTTCCGCCAACGGATGAGGTATATCCTCGCATGCCGCCCCCCCGAGGGGCACATTCCCAAGGAGCATCGATGGAGCCCGTGACCCCGGCGCGAATCATGGAAGTCGGCATGGCCTTCTGGCCGGCCAAGACCCTGCTCTCGGCGATCGAGCTTGGGCTGTTCACCACGCTGGACAACCGGGCGATGACGGGCGCGGAGCTTCAGCAGGCGCTCGGCCTTCACGACCGCGCCAACCCGGACTTTTTCGATACGCTGGTCGCGCTGCGCTTTCTCGAACGGGACGGCGACGGACACGACGGCCGCTACCGCAACGCCCCCGACGCGGGCCGCTTCCTCAACCGCAAGGCGCCGGACTACATGGGCGGTTTTCTCGAGATGGCCAACGCGCGGCTCTATCCGTTCTGGGGCGACCTCACCACGGCGCTGCGGACGGGCCAGGCGCAGAACGAGACGAGGGAGGGCGGCGCCTCGATGTTCGAAGCGCTCTACAAGAACCCCCAGCAGCTCGAGCAATTCCTCGGCGCGATGGCCGGCATCTCGGCCGGCAACTTCCGTGCTTTCGCGAGCAAGTTCGATTTCAGCCGCTACCGGACGTTGTGCGATGTCGGCGGCGCCAGCGGACAGCTCTCGGTGCTCGTCGCCACGGCGCATCCACACATGCGCTGCGTCTCGGCGGACCTGCCGCCGGCGACGGCGATCGCGGCGCGCCGCATCGCGGCGACGGCCGTCGCCGACCGCGTCTCAGCGCAGCCACTCGACTTCTTTGCCGATCCGTTGCCGACGGCCGACGTGATCACGATGGGCATGATCCTGCACGACTGGAACCTCGAGAAGAAGACGGCGCTCGTGAAGGCGGCCTACGACGCCCTGCCGCCCGGCGGCGCATTCGTCGCGATCGAGAACGTCATCGACGACGCGCGGCGGAGCAATGCGTTCGGACTGATGATGTCGCTCAACATGCTGATCGAGTTCGGCGACGCCTTCGACTTCACCGGCGCCGACTTCACGCGCTGGTGCGCCGACGCCGGCTTCACGCGCACCGAGGTCATCCACCTCGCCGGTCCCGCCAGCGCCTGCGTCGCCTACAAATAGGCGCACAGGCGCACACACGTCCGCCTGATTCGAACTTCGCAATCCTCGAGACACTTCTGTCTCCGTCCGCCCGATTGCAGATTCAGGATCTCGCGCACCTACCGAGGCTTAGACCGCCTCGTCAGCTGGCACCGAAGTAGCACCTCCGTAGAGTCAACGAACCGGACCCTATCGCGGCGTGTCGACGAGCGAGCGGATCCGCCTCCAGGCGTCAGCGCCGTGAAGTACGACACATGTCGCGACCGTGAGACCGCTTCGCTGTAGCGGGACTCGGCGATTCGGCGCGCGCGAGCTCCGGTCTGTTCGTAGATCTGCGGATCATCCCAGAGCGCGCACACGGCTTCGAACCATGGTTCGACCTCGTCCTCGCCGGGAACGCGTGTGCTCGAGGCCGTCATCCACGACGGGATGGGGAGGACGCGGCCACCGGCGTCGGCGGGCGTGTCGCCGCGGATCACGTCCGGGAGCGCACCGCGATCGCCGACGAGCGCCGGGATGCCGTTGATCATCGCTTCCGCCGCGACGCGGCCGAAGGGCTCCTCCCAGACCGACGGGGCGAGGAGGATGCGAGTCAGCGCGAAGTACTCGGCCGGTGTCGCCACCGGCGGCGCCGCCATGATCTGCGGGTACTTGCTGAAATCGATGCCCGGAACGCGGTTGAGACCGCCGCCGCTCTGCCCGGACTGGACGACGAGCAGCGCGATGTCCGGCCGGCGGGAACCAAGCATGTCGGCCAGCCTCGCGAAGAGGAACAGGCCCTTGTGCGGCGACGGATTGACGAAGGTCACGAACGCGCGCGACTCGACCGGGGCGACCACTGTCGACCAGTCGATCGGTGGCTCGATCGGCGTGCTGACGAGGCCGATGCGGTCGCGATAGACATCGCTCAGAAAGCGGCTGCACGTGAACACGTGATCGACGTCGGCGAAATAGATCGGGTCGTAGTAGCCGAATCCGCGCACGGCAAACGCGGTGGTCATGCCGCGGCGACGGGCTAGTGCCAGCGCCTCGCGAATCATCGGATGGCCGTTGACGGCGATCAGCTGGTCGGGCGCGAAGTCGTCGACAAGGTGTTCGAAGAGCGAGAGGTACTGCGCCGCCTCACGGCGATCGGGCCGGGTCTCATCGTTCTGCGCCGTCAGCAGCAGCGTGACCGGCGCCGCACCGACCGTGTAGTTGACGACCGGCCGCGGCGCGGCCCGGCGCTTCGGCTCCGCCGGGACCTCGACGCCCAGCTGCGCCAGGTGATCGCGGATCGTGAAGGTGACGCGGCTTTCGAACCGCGCCGTCGTCAGGATTCGGCACTCGTGGCCTGCGCCGGCCAGCCACTCGGCAATGGTGCGCAGGCTCTGCGTCACACCGGCGACGGGATCGCTGATGCAGTGGTTGTTGGCGAGCAGGAAACGCACGACTGAAGCGTACAGGGACGAATCACACAGGGTCAACCAGAGGGGGAGACGAGTCATGAGATCACGTGAGCAGCAGGCGGCGGAGCAGGTGAACACGTCGGAACTGAGTGAGAAGTCGCAGCAGTTACTGCACGGTCCGCTCAAACACGCGCGGACGGCAGCGCTGGCGATGGCGCTCATGCCGCTGGCGGCAGTCGCAGCGACGGTTGTGACCAATGAGGCCTGCCCGTCGGCGGGCATCTGCGGCGTCGTTTACTACGACGAAAACAACAACGGCATCCAGGATCCAACCGAGAGCGGGGATCGCCGAACGTGGTCGTCACCATCAGCGGCACCACGCTTCCTGAGCCATGGCCCACCTCCACCAACTCGGATGGGGTCTACTACTTCCCGGTCGGCGCCGGCGACTACAAGATCGAAGTGCAGATTCCGAATGAAATGCAGGCGTCGCCGTCGAATATCGGCAGCGACGACAACGTCGACAGCGACGGCGTTCCGGACGGCAAAGGCAACAGCTCGACCAGTACGACGCTGACGGGCGGCTACAACTCGAGCAATGACTTCGGCTTCTGGACGCCGCCCGTGACCCAGCCGGGCACCGGCACGCCGGGCTACTGGAAGAACCACCCCGAGGCGTGGCCGGTCGCAACGATCGTCGTCGGCGGCGTTTCCTACACCAAGGACGAGGCGATCGAGCGGCTTGAATCCGTCGGCAAGGACCGCCGCCTCACGATGTTCAGCTCGCTGGTCCCGGCGATGCTGAACGTCTTGATCGGCAACGACGCCAGCTGCATTGCCAGCACGATCGCGGCGGCAGACGCGTGGATGAGCGAGCACATCGGCGATCCGGAGATCGTTCGTGCGTCCAGCCTGGCGTGGAAGATCGGCGAGCCGATGCACCGCCAGCTGGACAATTACAACAACGGCATGCTCTGCGCGCCGCATCGCAACTGATCGCCAGTCGACCGGCCCCTGATGGACACCACGTCCATCGGGGGCACAATCTGCGAAGGAGGTTCGCGTGATGCCCCCGAAGACTCGAGTCCTGCTGACGGCGTCCTGTCTCACCGTGCTGGTCTTCTCGCTGGCGCGATGCGGCGGGTCCAGCACGCCCACGAGTCCGACGCCATCGAGCGGCGGCGCCGCCGTCGTTGCCGGCACGGTCAACCGCGCATCCGGCGGTGCCGCAGCCGGCCTGACGGTCTCGGTCGTCGGCACCAGCGCCTCGGCGGCGGTGCAGGGCTCCGGCGCGTTCGAACTCTCCGGCGTGCCTGCCGGGAGTGTTCAGCTCCGGTTCAAGGACGCCACTGTCGACGCCACGACGCAGCTGCAGAACGTGACCGCGGACGAGCGCATCCAGATCCAGGTCAACGTCAGCGCCAGCACCGCGACGATCGTCGCCGAAGAGCGATCGACGACGGCGAAGGTGTCCCTGTGCCACGCCGAGGGCAACGGCACGTATCACCTGATCGAGGTCAGCGTCAGCGCCGAGCCCGCGCATCGCGCGCACGGCGACGCGAAGATCGGCGAGCCGGTACCGGCGGATCCGACAAAGACCTTCAACCAGGATTGCAGGCCGAGCGGTGCGAGCATCAGGATCAAGAAGTCGACCAACGGCCAGGATGCCGACGACGCGCCGGGACCGACGATCACGGTTGGCGCCGCGGTCAGCTGGGACTACGTCGTCACCAACACGGGGACGGTCGCGCTCACGGGCGTCGCGGTGACCGACGATCGCGGCGTGCGGGTGACCTGTCCCGCCGCGACTCTCGCGGCTGGTCAGTCCATGACCTGCACGGGCTCTGGCACGGCGACGGCGGGGCAGTACGTGAATGTCGGAACGGCAGCAGCCGACTGGTCCGGCGGCAGGGTCACGTCAACCGACCGCAGCCACTATTTCGGACAGGCGCCGAGCGAGCAGGAAGGTCCGAAGGTCGAGTTGTGCCACCGTACCGGGAACGGCTCGTTCCATCTGATCGAAGTCAGCACGAGCGCGGAGCCGGCGCACCGCGCGCATGGCGACGGGAAGATTGGCGAAGCGGTGCCTGGCAATCCCGGCAAGGTCTTCGCGGCCGGCTGCGTAGTCCGTTAGCCAGACAGACGTGGGTCGACAGACGATCCGAGGCGCCGGGCGCCCGGATCGTCTGTCGCTCATCACGAGAGCGTCCAGATGACGCTCACCCCTCCAGGTCGAACGTGAGGCTCACCGTCATCACGACTTCGACCGGCACACCATTCAACAACGTCGGCGTGAAGATCCACTGCCGCACGGCATCGACGGCGGCGACGGCGAAGTCCGGGTGCACCTGGGCGGTCAGGACGCGGATCGAGGCGACGTTGCCATCGCGGCCGATGACGGCTTCGAGCGGGACGACGCCCGTGAGCCCAGCCTCGCGCATCGACGCCGGGTAGGTGGGGCGGACGTCCAGCGTCTTCCGCGGCGGCCGGATGTTGCCGCCGACCCGGACGCGCTGCGCCGCGTCCGGCGCCGCCGGCGCGGCGCCCGCGACACGGCTTTCGCGAATGGTGACGGTCTCCTTCAGATCGCCCACCTGCAGGGTGATGGCCCGATTCCAGTCGCGCGGCTCGCGCAGCTCGAAATCGTGCTGCAGCGAGCGGAAGCCTGGCACCGCGGCCTCGAGCCGGTAACGCCCGGGCGCCACCGAGGGAAACTCGAAACGCCCCGTGGCGACCGAACGCACCGCGGCCCGATTGTCGTTCGCATCGACGAGCGTCACCTGCACGCCCGGCATGACGCCGCCGGTGACGTCGTAGATGGTTCCGGAAAGCGGCGCCGGGCCTGCCTGACGCGCGCGCACGGCGGCGACCGGCAAGGCGACGAGCAGGAGCAGCACGGCAATTATCGCCAACGCCTGCCGCGACGGCGGCCGGCGATCGAGTCCCGGGTTCAACATGGCAGCAATCCTCCTCTCCAACGTTGACGAATGAGCCATCGGCATCGCGGCGCCACAGACGGCGGCCGGCCGGCGGCACTGTCGAACCAGATCCAGCAGGTGACCGGCATAGGCGCGGGGGCCGACGCCGATACGGAGTACCTCGTCGTCGCATGCTTGCTCGCTTTCACGACGCAGCCGCGCGCAGGCCATCCACGTGAGCGGGTTGAACCACAGCGCCACCCGGACCATCTCCGCCGCGAGCTGCACCAGCCAGTCATGACGACGGATGTGGGCCAGCTCGTGGCAGAGCACGACGTGGACGCGATCCGCGGTCCAGCCGTCGGCGTGGCGGGGCAGCAGCACGTGCGGACGGAGCGCGCCCCACGTCGCGAGGAGATCGTCCGAGTCGGTACGCGACACCCGGATCGAGCGCGTCAGGCCGTAGCCCCGCGCGACGACGTCGAGGGTGCCGAGCCAGCGAGCGTCCTTGACCGGGCGTGCCGTGACCGCCAGCCGCCGGACGCGGACGAGCCCGACGACGAGCGCGATGCCGCTGAGCGCAGCGCCGGCCAGGTAGATGCCGAAGGCGATCCTTGTGATGTCGACTGCCGCCGCCGGCGCGGATGTCGGCGACGGATGGGCGACATCCACCTTCACAGGCGTCGTCGACCGCGCCGTCGTTGGACGCGCGGCCACCGCGCGTGGCGGCAGCGTCACGCTCCACTCCGGCAAGGTCAGGCTCAACGGCGCCACGACCGCGGCAAATAGCAGCGACGTCGCGAGGACGCGATGCCGCAAGGCGGCCGATCGCCTGCCGAGGCAGGCGGTCAGCAGGAGGCCCATCGCAAGCATGAACGCTGAGCGCACGGCGAGGCTGACGAGGAATGTCATCGACGCTCGCTCCGGGCGTTTCGCGCCAGCTCCTCGATGCGCGCGTTCTTCACCAGGTCCTCGATGCGCGCCAGGTCATCGTCGGAGACCCGCGACGCCTCGCCGCCGAGCAGCGCGGCAACCGCCTTCGTCGTCGAGCCGTCGAAAAACGTGTCGACGAGGTGCTTGAGGGCCGACCGCCGCGCCGAATGGCGCGGAACTGTCGGCAGGTAGACGTAGCGCAAGCCTTCTTCCTCGTGCTTGACGTGCCCCTTGCGCTCGAGGACCCGCAGCTGGGTCCGGACGGTCGAGTTGCCGGTCGCGCCATCGAGGGCGTCCATCACCTCGGCCGCGGTGGCGCGGCCGAGCCGGTAGAGGACGTCCATGATCTGGCGCTCGCGCTTGGTGAGGTGAGCGTGGCGTGACGGTGTCGGCATGTGATGTTTATAACAGTTCTGCGATTTATATAACACCTCGTGACGGGGCTGTCAACGGGGCGCGGCGACGCCAGTGCTAGCATGCACGCCGCTCTCGGGAACTTTTCGCCAGCTCGCGACATTACCGAATCAGGCAGCCGTGACCACAGACGAAGACCTGATGGCGAACGTGCAGAGGGGATCGCGCGAAGCGTTCGAGGCGCTGTTCGAACGCTACCGCGATCCGCTCTGGCGCTTTTACCGGCGCCGGGTAACCGACAACGGCAAGGCCGAAGAGCTCGTCCAGGACACCTTCGTCGCTGTACTGCAGGGGACCGTCCGCTACCAGCCACGCGCCGCCTTCCGATCGTATCTTTTCGGCATCGCCTTCAACATCTTCCACGCCGACCGCCGCAAGGCGGCGCTGCGCCAGGCGGTGCCGCTTCTCGCCGAAGCCGCCGCGGCCGAGGGCGACGGGCCCGATATCGCGCTCTGGGTGCGGGCCGGTCTCGAGCGGCTCGACGCCGACGACCGCGACGTGCTGATGCTGCGCGAATACGAGCAGCTCAGTTACCAGGAGATCGCCGACGTGAAGGGCCTGCCGCTCAATACCGTCAAGTCGCGGTTGTTCCGGGCCCGCCTGGCGCTGCGGGCGGCGCTCGAAGAGCGGGTGCCGGTGGCGATCGACATCCGCCGCGATGCAGGTGCGTCATGACCACGATCGATCACTTCGTCACGCCGGAAGAGCTGATGGCGTTTCGCGACGGCGAGCTGCCCTTCGAGCGCGCGGCGGCGATTCGCGCCGCACGTGCTGGCCTGTCCCGAGTGCCAGCGGCTGAACGCGACGCTCGAGAGCGTGTCGGATGACCTCGCGCGCTGGCGCGTCGCGCCCGCGCCGGCGTCGCTGACGGCGCCGCCGATCTCGAGCGGGGTCCGGAGCGCCGGGCCGCGAACGCTCGGCTGGCGCCCGCGCCGGCTCGTCTGGACGCTGGGCATCGCCGGGGGCGCGGCAGCGACGGTGCTGCTGGTCGCTTCACCGCTCTACCGGCGGCTTCACCGGCAACCCCTGCTGCGATGATCGCGCTGGGTGGTGGTCGAGCCGAGTATTCTGCCGGGAGGTCCATCGTTGGCGGCCCAGGCGTTGAAAGGCTGCTCGAGGCGCCAGGGGCACAGACGCAGCATTTGACGAGCGGCCCGTTCATCAGCCGCACCGCCAGGCTGACGCTGGTCGCGAGGGGCTTCGATACCGCGCGCAGCATCGCAACGGCCGCCGTCGCCGACGTCGGCGGCATCGTCACCCAGATGAACATCTCGGGCCAGTCAGGATCGTCGCCGGCTTTCAGCGCCGTGTTTCACGTCCCGGCGGCACGGCTCGACGAGGTGCTCGCGAAGCTCAAGACCATCGGACGGGTGGTGGATGAGTCCCAGACCGCCGAGGACGTCACGGAGCAGATCGCCGACATCGGCGCCCGGCTGGCCAACAGCCGCAACACCGAGCGCCGCCTGAACGAGCTCCTGCTGAAACGAACCGGCAGCCTCGCGGACGTGCTTGCCGCCGAGCGCGAGGTGGCCCGGGTTCGGGGGGAGGTTGAACGGCTCGACGCGCAGCGTGAGCTCCTCGATCGCCGCGTGACCTACGCCGTCGTACATCTGCTCGTCAGCGAGGAGCGCAAGTCGACGCTGACCGATGGCTCCGGACAGGGCACGGAATTCCGCAATGCGGTCGTCGACGGAGCGCGATTCGCGTACGAGAGCTTCGTCGGCGTCGCGCTCTTCGTCCTTCGCGCGCTGCCCGCCGTCGCGCTCTGGGCGATCGTGCTGGCCTGGCCGCTGCGATGGATCTGGCGGCGCCGCTCTATCCGCGACGTTTGACCCTCCGACCGGCGCCCGACGATACTTGCGAGAGGCGCGTGAACACACGCTGTGCGCGCTGTTCACGATATGCCCACCCGCGCGCTCACAGCGCTGTGCCTGGCCCTCGTATGGCCATCCGTCGCCGCCGGCCAGCAACCCCCGCCGCCGCCACATCACCACGTCGCGGAGCAGATCGATCTATTCCCGCCACGCGAGGCCTCCGGCACAGCCTGGATTCCGGATACGTCGCCGATGTACGGCGCGGAGTTCGAGGCCGGGCGCTGGCGACTGATGGTGCACGGCAATGGCGTCCTGCAGTACCTGTACGAACCGGGCGATGTCCATCGCACCGGCGGGGAGCAGGAGCATCAGCTGGGCGGCGTCAACTGGATCATGCTGATGGCTCGCCGCCCCATGGGCAGCGGGCGTTTCGGTCTGCGTGCGATGCTGAGCGGCGAGCCCTGGACCATTACCAACTGCGGCAGCATCAACTTTCTCGCGAGCGGAGAGATCTGCGAGGGGGACACGATCCACGACCGCCAGCACCCGCACGATCTCTTCATGGAGCTTGCCGCCGACTACGAGCGGCCGCTCGGCGGGCAGCTGCGATGGCACCTCTACGGCGGCCTTGCGGGCGAGCCGGCGCTCGGTCCTGCCGGCTTTCCACACCGTCCGTCGGCGATGTCGAATCCGGTCGCGCCGATCACCCATCACTGGCTCGACTCGACGCACATTACCTTCGGTCTCGTGACGTCCGGCATCTCGACTGCCAGGTGGCGGGCGGAAATGTCGGCGTTCAACGCCCGCGAACCCGACGAGCACCGCGCCGACCTCGATCTGGATGCGCTTGATTCGATCTCAGGCAGGATTTCTGTGAACGCCACCAGCCGGCTTTCCCTGCAGGTCTCGGCCGGCCACTTGCGCGAGGCCGAAGAGGAATTCTCGAGCCAGCCGAGGAGCGACGTCACGAGGTTTACGGCCTCGGCGATCTACGTCAAGCCGCTCGGCGGCGATGGCAGCTGGGCGACGACCCTCGCCTGGGGCGCGAACGATGCCGTCGAATCGCTGCCGGAGGGCACGCTCGACGCGGTCACTCACGCCGGCCTGTTCGAAACCACCGCCAGCTACTCGAACGGAAATACCTTCTTCGGCCGGGCCGAGATCGCGGGGAAGCCGGCCCACGACCTGCACGCGCACGAATACTCGACAAGGATCTTCACCGTCGGCAAGCTTCAGGCGGGTTACGTCCGTTATCTGCGGCCATGGAAGGGAATGACGGCCGGCATCGGCGCGACGATCGCAGCCAGCCTCGTGCCGGACGAGTTGGCGTCCCGCTACAATGGCCGAGTCGCGCCGGGATTTGGCTTCTTCCTGACGGTCCGGCCCAGGGTTCACGCGATGTAATCGTCACGCACCGAGGAACCGGGCTGCAACCGCGCTCGTCAGAGCAACGAACGGCTGCGATGGAGTTCGGTCACCTCGTCGGCGGCCCGGAGGACTTCGTGGAAACGTTGCGGCAGGACTTGATCTTCGCGCTGCGGCTCCTGCGTCGAGACGGCGCCTACACCGCCACGGTGGTACTCACCCTGGCGATCTGCCTGGGCGCCAACGCCGCAATCTTCACGGTCGTCAGGTCGGTCCTGTTCCGGCCGCTCCCGTATCCTGAAAGCCATCGACTCGTCGTCACCTACGACAGTTTCGCCGGCGCCGGCGTCGAGCGCGCCGGGACGTCGGTCCCGAACTATATGGACCGGGCGGCACTGACGCATACGTTCGACTCCGTCGCCCTGTACCGTCCGCGCGGCCTGGACGCCGGCGACGCCGGCTCGGTCGAGCGCCTCGCGGCACAGCAGGTCACGCCGTCCTTCTTCACCGTGCTGCGCGCGACCCCGGCGCGCGGCCGCTTCTTCTCCGAAGCCGAGTCACAGGACGGGCAGGGCAATGTCGTCGTCATCAGCCATGACTACTGGACCGGCAAACTGGGCGGCCGCGAGGACGCCGTCGGACAGGATCTCAGGCTGAACGGCCGGCCATATCGCATCGTCGGCGTGACGGCGCAACGCTTCGTCTTCCTCGATCCCGAGGTCAAGGTCTGGATCCCGAGCACGTTCACCGCCGAGCAGAAAGCCGAGGATGCCCGCTACAGCCAGGACCATGACGCCATCGCCCGGCTGGCACAAGGCGCCTCGCTGCAGCAGGCGCAGACGCAGGCCGATGCGCTGACGGCGGCGAACCTCGAACGCGCCGGCAGCCTGAAGCCGACGCTGCTCAACGCGCGCTACCGCACGGTCGTCGTCCCGCTCGAAGCCGACCTCGTGCGCAACGTCCGGTCGGCTCTGCGTCTGTTGTGGGGCGCGGCGCTGTTCGTGCTCCTGATTGCCGCGGTGAACGTCACGAATCTCGCTCTCGTCCGGACCGGCGGGCGCCTCAAGGAGATTGCGACGCGGCACGCGATCGGGGCCGGCCGCACCCGGGTCCTTCGGCAATTGCTCACCGAGACAACTCTGCTCACGGCGGTCGGCGGCGCGCTCGGGCTCGTCCTCGCGAGTTGGGCCCTTACCGGGTTGTCCTGGATCGGGCTCGACGATCTCCCGCGCGGCCACGAGATCCGGCTCGACACCACGGTCGTGCTCTTTACGATCGGTCTCGCGGCCGCGCTTGGCATCGTCATCGGCCTCGCTCCGGCAATTCAGCTTTCGGGGCTGAACCTCAACGTCGTGCTGCGGGAGGACGGCCGGACCGCGACCGCGTCGCGCGGCTCCCGCTTCACACGCCGCACGCTGGTCGTCGCCCAGGTCGCCCTCGCGTTCGTCCTGCTCGTCGGCGCCGGCCTCCTGCTTTCCAGTTTCGAGCGTCTCCTCGCCGTCAATCCCGGTTTCCGCCCGGCTCACGTCCTGACCGGCAGGGTCAACCCGCCGCCCGCGCGGTACGCCGACGATGCGGCGCTGCGGGCGTTTGCCGCCCGGGCCGTCCAGCGGGTGCGGGCGCTTCCCGGCGTCGAAGCGGCTGGCGCGGCGAGCGAGCTGCCGTTCACCGACGACTCCAGCAGCAGCGTCATCCTGGCCGAGGGCTATCAGATGGCGCCGGGCGAATCAGTCCTGTCGCCGGCGCAGCTGCGGGCGACGCCCAGCTATTTCGAGACGATGAACATCGCGCTGAGGCGCGGCCGCTTCTTCACCGACGCGGATACCGCCGACGCGCCGCGTGTCGTCATCGTCGACGATACCCTGGCGCGGAAGTTCTGGCCCGATCGCGATCCGATCGGCCGGCGCATGTACGTGCCGTCGCGTCCCGAAGACATCGCCGCACCCGGCCCGAACGTCACCTGGCTGCAGGTCGTCGGCGTCGTCGATACCGTCAAGCAGGAGGGGCTCGTCGAAGGAGAAGGCGCCCGCGTCGGCGCTTACTACTTCGCTTACGCGCAGGATCCGTCCGGCTCGCTTGGCCTGGCGATTCGAACCGCCGGCGACCCGGCATCGATGATCTCCGCAGCGCGCCAGGCGCTGAACGAGATCGATCCGCAGTTGTCGTTCTTCGACGTCCGCACGATGACCGAACGCATCGAGCGGTCGCTCGACCGCCGGCGCACTCCAATGATGCTCGCTATCGGCTTTGCCGCCATCGCGCTGCTGTTGGCGACGATTGGCATCTACGGTGTGCTGGCGTACCAAGTCGCGCAGCGGCGACGAGAGATCGGCATCCGCATCGCGCTCGGCAGCGACACCGGCGGCATCTTCCGGCTGGTCCTGAGCGAAGGCGCGGTCCTCGTTGGCGCCGGCCTGCTCGGCGGGCTGGTCGGGGCCATCGCGCTGCGCGGGGCAATCGCCACCGAGCTCTACGAGGTCAGCGCCCTGGACCCGCGGGTACTCGCCGCCGTCATCGCAACGCTGGCGTTAACCTCGACCGTCGCCTGCCTCGGCCCGGCGCGCCGCGCCGCGAAGGTCAGTCCGCTGGTCGCGTTGTCGGATCAATAGCACCGCCCAGGTCCCATCGAAGGAGATCGGCATGGATCGACGGACATTCCTGGCGCTGACCCTTGCCGCGCCGGGCCTCGCCCAGGCGCAGACGCAGAAGCCGAAGCCTCGTGGCACGCCGGGCGCCAAACCCACCGCGGCCCCCGCGGCGAAGCCTGCTGTCCCTGCCGGGGTGCCGTGGACGCAGTGGGGCGGCCCGCACCGCAACTTTCACACCGAGGCTGCCGGCCTGAAGAACGTGTGGCCGGCCAGCGGCCCGCGCGCGATCTGGAAGAGATCGCTCGGCGAAGGCTATTCCGGCGCAGCCGTCGAGGGCACAACGCTGTACACGATGTACGGCAAGCCGAAGCAGGAAGTCGTTATCGCCGTCGACGCCGAGACCGGGGTCACGCGCTGGGAGCATGTCACGCCGATGCCCTTCGAGAGCGAGGCCGGCCGCGAGCAGGGAAACGGCCCGTACTCGACGCCGCTCCTCCTCGGCGATCGCCTGTTTACGACCGGCGTCGCCGGCCGCTTCCAGGCGCTCGACAAGAACTCGGGAAAAGTGCTGTGGACACAGGAGCTCTGGTCAGCGCACGGCGGCACGCGGCTGGCCTACGGTTACGCGTCCAGCCCCATCGCGTATCGCGACCTCATCATCCTGCCGGTCGGCGGAAACGGTAAAGGCGTGATGGCGTTCCGCCAGTCCGACGGCAGCGTGGCGTGGAGCAGGAACGACTTCGGCAACGCCTACTCGTCGCCCGTCATGATGAGCGTCGGCGGTCTCGACCAGATTGGTGTGCTGCTCGACGGCGCGATGATCGGAGTCAACCCGTTGAACGGGGACCTGCAGTGGCAGGTCCCCTTCAAGGCCGACTACGCGATCGCGGTCGCGACGCCGGTCTGGGGACCGGACAACCTGCTCTTCATCTCCTCGGAGTACAACGCCGGCGCCAAGGTCGATCGAGCTCGCCCGCAGCGGCCAGCAGACGACGGCGACGGAACTGTGGAGCTCGAACCGCCTGCGCCTCCACCATGGCAACGCCATCCGCATCGGCGACGCCATCTACTTCTCGAGCGGCGGCAAAGGATCGCAGGCGATCCTCAGCGCGGTCGAGGCGCGCAGCGGCAGGATCCTCTGGCAGGAGCGAAGCATAGAAAAGGCGACGTTCGTGTGGGCGGACGAGAAGCTGATCACGCTGGCGCAGGACGGCACGCTGATGATCGCGCACCCGTCGCCGCAGGGATTCAAGATCGCGGCGCGGGCGCAGCTGCTGTCGTCGCTCGCATGGACCGCGCCGACGCTCGTCGGCACGCGCCTGTACCTTCGCGATCGGCAGAGCATGATGGCGGTCGATCTCGCGTAAGCGCGAACAGGAGTCGGGCAGCGCTGAACAGCTGGCGGGCCGCCGACGAAACGATCGATACTAGGCGGATGTCGCAACCGGCAGCGGCCGCCGCCTTGCGCGTCCGTCAACTCAAAAAGACCTACAAGGACGTCGTCGCCGTCGACGGGATCGACCTCGAGGTCCGGCCGGGCGAGTGCTTCGGCCTGCTCGGACCCAACGGTGCCGGCAAGACGACGACGATCGAGATCTGCGAAGGGCTGACCGATGCGGATTCCGGCGAGGTCGAAGTGCTCGGACTGCGGTGGTCCACCGACGCCGCGGCGCTGCGGCAGCGACTGGGCATCCAGCTCCAGGAAACCCAGCTCGCCGACAAGCTGACCGTCGCCGAGACGGTCCGGCTCTTCCGCAGCTTCTACGATCAGGGGCCAACGCCGGCGGAAGTCGTCGCCCTGGTCCAGCTCGAAGAAAAGCAGAACGCGCGTGTGGTGACGCTGTCGGGTGGGCAGAAACAGCGCCTGGCGCTGGCCTGCGCGCTCGTCGGCGACCCCGACCTGCTGTTCCTCGACGAGCCCACGACCGGCCTCGATCCGCAGGCGCGGCGCCAGCTCTGGGACCTGGTCGACGAGTTCAAGCGCGCCGGCCGCACCATCCTGCTGACGACGCACTACATGGACGAAGCGGAACGGCTGTGCGATCGGGTGGCGATCGTGGATCGCGGCAAGGTGATCTCGCTCGGTACGCCAGCCGAGCTCATCGGATCGATTGGCGTCAGCCACGTCGTCGAGCTCGCGACCGATGGCGCGGCGGGACGGGTCGATCTCGCGGCGCTCCGCGCCATCCCTGGCGTCGACGACGTGCGGGAAGAACACGGGCTCATCCGCATCGAGGCGATCGAACTGCATCGAGCGCTCCCGGCGCTGCTCGAGGAGCTGCGGCGGCAGGGCACGCCGCTTTCGGAACTGCGGACGCATTCCGCGACCCTGGAGGACGTCTTCGTCTCGCTGACGGGGCGGCACCTGCGCGATGAATGACACCCATACGGCGGTAGCCGCGCGGAGTCGCGAACGCGGATCCGGCGGCGTCGGGCCGGCACTGGTGCAGCTCACGCTGGTGCGCATCCGCGAGTTCATCCGCGAACCCGAAGCGGTGTTCTGGGCGATCTTCTTTCCGATCCTGATCACGGCCGGCCTCGGCGTCGCCTTCCGGAGCACCCCGGCGGACGTCCTCAAGATCGTCACCTCGAGCGACACCCTCGCGGCGGCGCTGCGCCAGGAGCCTGGCCTCGACGTCGCCGTCGCCAGCGACGCGGCGGCGCAGACGGCGCTGCGCAACGGGGAAGTGGCGCTCTTCGCAGCCTCCGGCAGCGACGGCGGCGTCGTGTTCCGCTACGACGAGACCAACCCCGAGGGCCGCGCCGCGAGGATGCTCGCCGACGGCGCCATCCAGCGCGCCGGCGGGCGCCGCGACCCGGTCGCAGTCGAGACGCAGCTCGTGCGGGAACCCGGCTCGCGCTATGTCGACTTCCTCGTGCCCGGCCTGGTCGGACTCGGCATCATGAGCAATGCGCTGTGGGGCCTTGGATTTTCAATCGTCGACTCGCGCCGACGCAAGCTGACGAAGCGCCTCGTCGCAACGCCGATGTCGAAGGCCTCCTACCTGCTGTCGTTCCTGCTGTGGCGCATGATCATCCTCGTCGTCGAGGTGGCAGTGCCGGTCGGCTTCGGCGTGCTGGCGTTCGGGGTACCGGTGCGCGGTCGACTGATCGATCTGGTGATCCTGTGCGTGCTCGGCTCTTTGTCGTTCAACGCGCTGGGGCTGTTGATCGCGTCGCGAGCGCGGACGATCGAGGCGGTGTCGGGCCTCATGAACGTGGCCCAGCTCCCGATGTGGATCCTCTCGGGCGTGTTCTTCTCGGCGCAGCGCTTTCCCGACGTCGTGCAGCCGTTCATCCAGGCGCTGCCGCTGACGGCGCTCATCGACGCGCTGCGGATGCACATGCTGCAGGGCGCGTCGCTGGTGGAGCTGGGATCGCAGGTCGGCGTCCTGACCGCGTGGCTGGTCGTGTGCTTCGCTCTGGCTCTCAAACTCTTCAGGTGGCGGTGACATGGAACGGCGAACGATTCCCGGAGCGGGGGAGACGATTCCCGTCATCGGCTGTGGCACGTGGCGGGCCTTCGACGTCCAGGTCGAGGCCAGCCGGATCAAGCCGCTGGTCGAGGTCGTGCAGGCGCTGGTGGACGGCGGCGGCTCGCTGATCGACAGCTCGCCGATGTACGGCCGCGCCGAAACCGTCGTCGGCGCCGCTATGGCGCAGCTCGGCGTGCGACCCAAATGCTTCGTCGCCACCAAGGTCTGGACCCGCGGCCGCGAGGCCGGCATCGCCGAGATGCGCCGCTCGATGGAGCTGCTCGGCGTCGATCAGCTGGACCTGATGCAGATCCACAACCTGCTCGACTGGCGGACGCACTTGAGCACGCTCCGCGACTGGAAGGCGGCCGGCACAATCCGCTACCTCGGCGTCACGCATTACACGGCCAGCGCCCATGCCGAGCTTGCGGAGGTCCTCCGCCGTGAGCCGGTGGACTTCGTCCAGATCAACTACTCGATCGAAGAGCCGGAGGCGGCAACCGAGATTCTGCCGCTTGCTGCCGACAAGGGCATCGCGGTCATCGTCAACCGGCCGTTCGGCGGTGGCGGAACGGTGCGTCGGCTGGCTGGTCAGCAGTTGCCGGAATGGGCGGGGGAATATGGATGCTCTACCTGGTCGCAGCTGCTGTTGAAGTGGGTGCTGGCGCAGCCGGCCGTGACGTGCGTCATCCCCGGCACCGGCCGGGCGGCTCACATGTCGGAGGATTGCGCCGCCGGCGACCCGCCGTTCGCTGATGCGGCGCGGCTGCGCGCTCTCATGGCGTAGAGACCCAGGCGACTTCGTCGCCGACGGCGATTGGGCCGCCCTCGACCACCATCGCCCACGCGCCGCCGCCCCAGCGCGGCTTCATCGCTTCCTGCAGTCCCTCGTGCGCCTCGTCCATCCGTTCGCACGGCCGGGTCTCACCACCGATCCTGAGCAGGCACGGGCCAACGCGCAGCACGCGATCACGGCTGTTCTCCAGATCGACACCGGACACCATCAGGTTGGCGCGCCGCGCAGACGGATCGATTTCGACCTCGAGATCGTCCTCGATCTCAGCCCAGCGTTCGGTCGAAATAATCGTGACCTGGCGGCGGCCGCCGTAGTTGGCGTTATCGCATAGCCCCTTGCCGGCATCCAGGACCCCGGCCGTCGCCGGATCCATCCTGCCGCGATGCGCCCGCTTCACCCAGATCTTTTCCAGACGTCCCATGTGTCCTCCGTTCCCGGTCGGGGAGTACACAAGATACACGCAGTACCGCCGCGGAGATCGTTTACGCTATCCTCTCATCGCCTTGACCATTCTTCTCGCCCTGCTTTTCTTCGTGTCAGGCGCAAGCGCGCTCGTCTATCAGGTCGCCTGGCTGCGTCTGCTGTCGCTCGTCGTCGGCGTCACCGTACATGCGGCGAGCGCGGTCCTCGCCAGCTTCATGGGTGGGCTCGCCCTCGGGGCGTGGCTCGGCGGCAGGCTGGCGGATCGTGTCCGCCGTCCGCTGCGCGCGTTGGGATTCGTCGAGTGCGGCATCGCAGTCAGCGCGCTGGCCGTGCCGTTCGCGCTCGATCTCAGCGAACTGCTTTACGCCGGGCTGCACGCGCGGGCGCCGAACGCCGGCGGCGTCCTGACGCTCGTTCGTTTCGTGTGCGCCGGCGCCGTCCTCCTTGTGCCGACCACGCTGATGGGTGCCAGCCTTCCTCTCCTTGCACGTCACATCCAGAGCCGGGCTCGTCCCGACGGCAGCATCGTCGGCCGAATCGGCGGACTGTACGCAGCCAACACTGCCGGCGGCATCGTCGGTGTCGTTGTCGCCGGCTTCTTCGCGATCGGGGCCTACGGGGTGACCGCGACCACACAGGCCGCCGCCGCGCTCAATCTCGCCATCGGATCGATCGCGATCGGCCTGTCGCTGCTCCGGCCTGCCGACGAACCAGCTGAAGCCTGGGTCCGTCAGCCTGGCGAGGCGGTCGCCCACGCTGCTTCGAGAACGCAGGTCGCGGTGCTTGCCCTCTTCGCCGTGTCTGGCTTCATCGGCCTCGCGCTCGAAGTGGTGTGGTTCCGGTTGCTGGTGTTGTTCATCCCCGCAACGACGTATGCGTTCACGACGATGCTGGCAACAGTTCTGCTCGGAATCGCGCTGGGCTCCGCGATCGCGTCGGCGCGCCTGCGGCGGACCGCAGACCCCGCGGCGTCCCTCGTCGCCGTTCAGATTGCCGCGGGCGTCGCCGTCATCCTGTCGATGGCGGCGCTCGCCTACACGTATCGCATCGGCTGGCGCACGAGCGGCATGATTCAAGCCTGCGTCGTCGCCATGCTGCCGGCCACGACAATGATGGGCGCGACGTTTCCATTCGGGTTCGCGGTGTGGCTGCAGCAGTCAGCCGCCGAGGTCGGCGTTCGCGTCGGCCGGCTGTATGCGGTCAACGTGCTCGGCGCCGTCGCCGGCGCACTCGCCGGCGGCTTCGTTCTCCTGCCCGTCCTTCGGCAGCCGCGCGAGCCTGCTGCTCCTCGCGTCACTCTACGTTCTGTCCGGAATCCTGCTGGCGTGGGTGACGAGACCTCGACAGCGCGCATGGCGCGTGACCGCGGCTGGTGCCGCGCTGCTGATCGGATCGGCCATGACGCTGCCAAACTTGTACGACGCCGTCCGCGCTCGCCGCTACGGCCCGCTGGATCGCGTGGTCTATCGCAGCGATGGCCTTCAGACGACGGTCGCGGTGCACGACGAGGCTTCGGGCGCACGCGTGATGTACCTCGATGGCCTCCATCAGGCGAACGACACCGAAGGGATGGTCCGATTGCACTCGGAGATCGGGGCGCTGGCTGTGGCGCTTCATCCCCATCCGCGGCGGGCGCTCGTGATTGGCCTGGGCGGGGGAGTGACCGCCGCGGCGGTGGCGGCCGATCCGCGCATCCGCGTCGACGTCGTCGAGCTGGCGCCCGCCGTCGTCGAAGGGGCCGCGTACTTCGCAAAGGTCAACAACGATATCCTTCGCGCCCCCAATGTGACGTTCCGTATCGACGACGGCCGCAACCATCTGTGGCTGACGCAGGACCGCTACGACATCGTCACCGCCGACACGATTCAACCGATCCATGCCGGCGCTGGCAATCTGTATTCGCTCGAGTATTTCAAGTTGTCCAGGCGGGTGCTGCGGCCGGGCAGCCTGACCGTGCAGTGGATTGGGCACCGCGAAGAGCACACTACAAGCTGATAATGCGAACGTTTCTCGCCGCCTATCCGGATGCCACGCTGTGGGCGGATGGCGGCATCATGATCGGCAGCACCGGACCGCTCGCGCTCGATCGCGCGGCCTTCGACCGCCGGTTTGCGGCGACGGAATCACGGGCGCTCCTCAAGCGGGTCGGCCTCGATTCGTTCGACGCCCTGCTGGCTCGCTTCACGGCGGGTCCGGCCGAGATGCGTCGGTTCGTCGGCGACGGCCCAATCCTGACCGACGATCGGCCGTTGCTCGAGTATCACCGCTCACTGCGCGATAGCGGACCGCAGGTCGATTTGTCGACGCTGCGCGGAGACGTCGCCCTGCACGTGAAACCCTAGCGCAAACATCCACCACCATCTCGAGGGAGAACACGCATGTCGGATGTGAGACACCGATCCCTGGCGCCGTGGCTGACTCCGGCCCTGACCGTCCTCGTCGCCACTATCGTCGGCGGCAGTACCGCCGCGGCGCAGCCGGCGGCGCCCGCGCCAGCCCCGGCGCCAGCGGGGGCGCCGCGCGCCGAGATCGCGATGGACCCGGCGCGGGCGCGGCTGCTCTACGTCAGCAACGATCCGGCCGACCACGCCCGCGGCGCCGACTTCAACGCCGACATCGCGCAGAAAGCAGCGATCGACGCGCGCTACGCGCAGGCCAGCGCCGGCGTCATGGACTTCCAGAAGGTGACCTATCGCTCGAGCGTCGGCGACATGGACATCCCGGCCTACCTGTTCCAGCCGCTCAAGAAGCGCGGCGCCCGCGGGCATGCCGCCATGGTCTGGGTGCACGGCGGCGTCCATGGCAACTGGGGCATCAACATGTTCCCGTTCGTCCGGGAAGCGGTCGAGCGCGGCTACGTCGTCATCTGCCCGGATACCGCGGCAGCACCGGATACGGCGAAGCGCACCACACTGCGATCGACTACGGCGGCTACGAGATCGAAGACACGATGAGCGCCGTCGACTACCTGAAGACGCTGCCGCACGTCGATCAGGATCGCGTCGGGATCATGGGCTGGAGCCACGGCGGCTACATCAGCCTGCTCTCGGTCTTCCGCGAGAAGCATCCGTTCAAGGCGGCGGCGGCGATGGTGCCGGTCACGAACCTCGTCTTCCGCCTCGGCTTCAAGGGGCCGCGCTACCAGCACTCGTTCTCGACCCAGAGCCGCATCAAGGGGCTGCCGTTCGAGAAGCCCGATCTCTACATCGAGCGCTCGCCGCTCTATCACGTCGACAAGCTCCGGATCCCGCTCCTCGTTCACGTCGCCACCAACGACACCGACGTCAACTACGTCGAGGACCAGCAGATTGTCGATGCGTTGCGGTCGCGCAAGCCCGATCTCGCCGAGACGAAGGTGTACGTCGACCCCGTACCGGGACCGGCGAGCGGCGGTCACACCTTCAACCGCCGCACCAACCTGAAGACGCTCGAGCGCGACGATTCCCCGGATCAGCGCGATTCGTGGAACCGCACGTGGACGTTCTTCGAGTGGCACCTGCGTCCCTACGAGGATCGGAGCGGCAAGCCGTGATCGGGCGCGGCAGGGGAACCTGGCGGCCGCGGTCGTGCCCGGATCCATTCCGGGTACGAACCTCGCAGTGCGCGCATCGTCTACCGTCGATTCGGGCGATCCCAATGGACACAATCGTTCTTCTGATTACGTTTTCCGCCGGTGCACTGGCGATTCATCACAAAGATCGTCTGCGGCACCTGCTGCCGCGGCGGGAAGAGGATGCGTCGGTCCTGACCGATCGCACCCTCGGGCTCGCCGGGCTGACGCTGCCGGACGGCTGGCGCCAGGCGCACGACCTCAACGAGACCGCGGGGATCGAGGCGATGCACCCGGCCCTCGGGCGCCACGCGATCGTCATCAGCGACGCGGTCGAGGACTACGCGCCGGATGTGACGATGCTCGACCACTCGTCGAATACGCTGAAGGAGCTCACCGGGAGCATCCAGGTGCTCAGGCTGCAGCGGTCCCGAGCGCCGCCAGGTCGGCGGCTTCGAAGCGGTCCAGTTCGAGATCGAGGGCTACTACCACCAGACGCGCGTGAAGTACCTCCATACGACCATCGCCGGCAAGCGCGCCTTTCATCAGGTGCTGGCCTGGTCGACAATCTCGCGCTACGACCGCGCCGCCTTCGATACGCTGCTCGGCGGCTTCCGCGAGCTGCCGGAGCCCGCCGCCGCGGCGCCGACGCCGGCGCCGGCCGCTGCCGGTCCGATCCACGTTGAGCCGCTCTCGAAGTACCTGGTCCACTGAGGCGCCGCGGCGGCAGGCCGCGATGAATCGCACCGGCTGCCGCGAAATGTGACGAATCGCGGCGGCGCCGGGACGAAGCCCGTTGACCGCCGGGATCGAGTCGCCGAGGATTGTCCGCGGAGGGAACCGATGCGGACACTCGCGCCATCATTCGCGCTCGTCGCCATCCTGACGACCGGCGCCACACCCGGATTTCACAGCCTGACTGCGGCGCCTGCTGCGACACCCGAGCCGATGACGAAAGGCGATCGTCAGCGGCTGCTCGCGCACCTCGACATGACCGAGCGCTGGCTCGTGAACGAGCTCGAACGCCTGTCGCCGGCGCAGCTGGCGTTCCGGATGACGCCGGACTCGTGGAGCATCACCGATGTCGTCGAGCATCTCTCCATTGCCGAGCCGCAGTACTGGCAGATGGTGCTCGATTCGATGAAGCAGCCACCAACCACCGAGAAGCTCGACGCCACAGACGCGGCGATCCTCTGGTACGGGATCGATCGTACCGAACGGACGAAAACTGGTGAGGCGCGGGTGCCGCAAGGAAAGGTGGCGACGGCGCAGGAAGCACTTGCCAGCGTCAAGAAACTGCGGGCGACGATCCGTGAGTTCGCCGCGTCAACCGAGGACGACCTGCGGTCGCGGAAGCTGCAGGGCGGCAACATGCAGGTCTACCAGTGGGTGCTGATGATCTCGACCCACTCCCAGCGACACATCCTGCAGATTCAGGAGATCAAGGCGCACGAGAAATACCCGAAAAGTTAGGTAGGGCAGCTGACCGACGGTTTATGAAGGGAGGCGGCGTGGACGGACGCTCAGCCATCTGACAGCAGGGCCGCTATGCCAAGCCCCAAGCGCTGCGAGCTGAGGAGGGCATTTCGAGCCGGAGGAGCTCGAACTTGCACGCCGGCCCTGCTGTCAGCTGGCTGGCGTCGCGCAGGCACGAGCAACTGCCATGCCTCGCGGTACAGATCGAGGTTCGCGCTTTTTTCGAAGAAAATCGCAGGGTTGCAGGAGTGTGCGTGTGCGCTCGCCGGCCAATCTCTTGGCCGCCGGTCAATGCGTTGGCCGATCGGATGATGGGTTCCGCCGAGCCGTCCCGGCGGAACCGTTCCGGCTAGACTACGCGGCGGCCGCTGACCAGGCCGACCACGAACAGCACCAGCGCGATCACCAGCAGCACATAGATGAAATTGCCGAGCGTGTAGCCGCTGACCATTCCGAGCAGCCACAGCACCAGCAGAATCACCGCGATTGTAAACAGCATCGTTTTCCCTCCGCCTCGGGTGAGAGCAGAAGTCGTGCCCGCAAGATCCGGAGCATTCAGGCCTGAAAATGAGTGGTCAGGGTGCGCCTGTAGGTTGTCCGCTACCAACGCGTGGGCGCGCGGCTGCCGAGCCAGGCTCCGGGTCCGCCAAAATGGTCATCGCCGGGCGTCGCGCTCGACCGTCACCTCGACGATCCCGACCGGCTCTTCCACAGCGACGAACAGATCGTCAGGGTTCTCGATTCCGGCCTGAAACAGATCGACCGGCCGGTAGGGACGCTCCTGCAGCGACAGGGTGACGTCGCGAATCTCCTCGTACGAAGACAACACGACGTCGGCGATGGCGTAGAGCGTGTGATGGACGGAGCGGCTGGCGTGACATCCGAAGGTCTCGACGATCGCTGCCCGGACCCCCTGCCGATATGGATCGAACGTGACGTCGGGGCTCGTGTAACTCCATCGCGCCGACAGCGTCGCCACGAGCAGCCGCTGCAGGCCATCGTCGAAACCGGTGGCGTCGCTCACCGGCTGGCCTTTGCGCGTGGGCGCGAGGCCCGACGTCCGCATCAACGTCAGGTGCTCGATGCCCGACACGACGGCGATCTGGGTGCCGTTGCTCGTCACCGCCGTCGACCGCCGCTCCGGCGCGCCGCGAAGGAACGATTGCCCCTGCGCCTTGCCGCCGGCTTCGAGCCGGGCCCATGGCTGTTCGGAAATCTCGATACGGGCTTTCGTAATCCGCGGGTAATCGGCGAGCAGCCGTTCGCACAGGGCGAGACCGAACCGCTCGATCGCCGCGCCGCCGTCGGTCCGCGCCGTGGCATGCACGAGACGCTTCAGCACCTCGCCGGGGAGCAGCCCTGGCGCGGCGCCGTCGACGAACGCGGCGTCGAAATCCCCCTCGAAGCGGCACCCGACCGTCAGGTCGCGGGCATCGTGACGGTCGCCGCGCCGCACGACCCGCAGCATGCGGAGGTTCGACTCCCCGTGGCTACTCGCGCCGATTCGCAGCATCCGCCGACTGTAGCACGGCTGTTTTTCCTTTATAATGTGCTGTTCATGCTTGTCGCGCGACGCCTCCTGATCAGCGGCCGGGTTCAGGGCGTCGGCTTCCGATTCTTCGTCGAAGGGCGGGCGGCGGCCGAGGGTGTCCACGGCTGGGTCCGCAACCTCGCCGACGGGCGCGTCGAAGCGCTCCTCGAGGGCGACCGCGAGGCGGTCGACCGGGTTGAATCGGCGCTATGGCGGGGTCCCGCCGGGGCGAGCGTCGACCGCGTCGACGTCGAAGACCAGGCGCCGTCCGGCCGAGCCACAGGGTTCTCTATTCGATGACGTTCGCAACGGGAGATAAATTGGACGCACTCAAGGCAAAGATTCGACACGTGCCGGACTTTCCGAAGGCCGGCATCCTGTTCTACGACGTCACGACGCTGTTGCGCGACCCGGAGGGGTTCCGCGTCGCCATCGACAGCCTGTCGGCGCCGTACAAGGACCGCGGCATCGACCTGGTCGTCGGCATCGAGAGCCGCGGCTTCATCCTCGGCGCTGCCGTCGCCGACCGGCTCGGCGCCGGCTTCGTCCCGGTGCGGAAGGTCGGCAAGCTGCCGTCCACGACCGTCAAGGTCAGCTACGATCTGGAATACGGCAGCGACAGCCTCGAGATGCACAACGACGCCATCCTGCCGGGTCAGCGCGTGCTGATCGTCGACGACCTGCTGGCGACCGGGGGCACGGCCCGGGCGACGGTCAATCTCGTCAAGCAGCTTGGCGGCGCCGTCGAAGGGGTGGCGTTCCTGATCGAGCTCGCGGACCTCAACGGCCGCGCCAAGCTGCAAGGTGAAAAGCTGTTCGCGCTCCTGAATTACTAGTCCGAGCGATTCGCGCCCGTAGCTCAGCAGGATAGAGCATCGGTTTCCTAAACCGGGGGTCGCAGGTTCGAGACCTGCCGGGCGCACCAAACCTCCGCTCGCGCGTGCTGACGCTGGGCGAGCTACGGTTGGCAGGCCAGGCGCTCGCGCGCGAGCCGGTTCCAGAAGGATTTATGAAGAGTCAAGATCGTCACAAGCTCAAGGAAAACGAGTTCGCGAAAACGGTGATGCACGCGACGGGCGCGCTCGAGTCGCGGCGGCGCGATCTCATCTGGGGGCTGATCGTCGTCGTCGCGCTGCTGGCCGCCGTCGGCGGCTATATGGGGTGGCGGCAGTCGCGCGCCAACCGCGCAACGGAATCGCTGGCGACGGCGCTCGCGATCTATCAGTCGCCAGTCGTGCCGATGGCGGCGCCGGCGCCCGGCAGCCCGGCGCCAGTGCAGCAGCCGGGCACGTACCTGACGGAAGAGGCGAAGAACCAGGCAGCGCTGCCGAGGTTCATGGAGACGGCGGAGCAGTTCCCCGCGGTAGATGCCGGCATCACGGCACGCTTCTACGCCGCCGGGATCCTGGCCTCGCTCGGCCGCTACAGCGAGGCCGAACAGCGCTACGAAGAGGTCGTCAGCCGAGCCGGCACCTCGATCTACTCGCGCACGGCGCGGCTCGGCCTCGCCGACGCGCAGGTGGCGCAGAAGAAGTTCGACAGCGCGATCAAGATCTACACCGACCTCAGTCGCGATACCGCGTCGCAGATGCCGGCGGACGGCGTGCTGATGCAGCTCGGCCGGGCCTGCGTCCTCGCCGGCCGCAAGGACGAAGCCGTGAGCGCGTTCACGCGCGTGACGGAAGAGTTCCCCGAATCGATGTACGTCGAAGACGCGAAGCAGGCGCTCGCCGAAGCGCGCAAGTCCTGATCCGGGCGGGGAAACCCCGCCAGGATCTCAGACCGCGTCCGACGAGCTCGAGAAGGTGAACTCGCGGATGCGCGCGGCCGGGCACACGACCGAGAGCCCGCTGCCGCCGACGCCCTCGCCACTCACCACCCGCTCGGACGGCGTCATCGCGTCGAGGTTGTTGAAGGCGACGACCGGACTCTCGTTCCATCGCATGTTCTTCACCGGCCGCGTCACCTTTCCCTTCTCGATGAGGAACAGGCCGTCCCGGGTCAGGCCGGTCAGCAGGATTGTCTGCGGATCGAGCGGACGGATGTACCAGAAGCGCGTCACCAGGACGCCGCGCTCGGTGCCGGCGATCAAGTCCTCCATCGTCGCCGCGCCGCCGTCCATGATCATGTTGGCGGGCCCCGCCGTCGGCTTCTTGCCCATCTTCTCAGCCCAGAACCGCGAGTAGAAAAGGTCCTTCAGCACTCCCTTGTCGATCCAGTCGTTGCGGGCGATCGACAGCCCTTCGTTGTCGAACGAGATGGTCGGCGCCAGCGGATGCGCCGGATCGGAGTAGACGCGGACCTTGTCGCCGACGATCTGCTCGCCGACGCGATTGCCGCCGCCCTTCTTCGAGTAGAAGCTGCGGCCTTCGTCGGCCTGGCGCGCATCCGCCGAGAACATCATGAAGACCAGCAGGTCGGCGACCGCGGCCGGCTCGAGAACGACGGTGTACTTGCCGGGCTCGATCGCGGACGGCGATTTCGCCAGCGCCGCCTTGTCGATGGCGGCGGTCGCGAGCTTCGCCGGATCGAGCAGGCGCAGCTCGTTGAAGGACTTCGACGCCCAGCCCGACCCCGACCCATCGGGGGTGCGCGCCGTCAGGTTGTAATCGGCGGCGGTGTAACGATCGTAGGCGAACAGGCCCTTGGAGCTCGCCACTGCCTGCATCGCCGCCTGCGTCTCGACGAACCCGGCCGACACGACGTCCTTCTTCTTGCTCAGGTCGATCGCCGTCGCCACGGAAGTCGCCCGCCAGTCCGGCGAGGCATTCGCGGCGTCGTCGAAGTACGCCGGCACCGGCGAGTAGGTCTGCGGCCCGAGCGCCGGCATCGCTTCCGGGTTCTCCGGCGAGACCTTGGCGATCTCCTCGGCACTCTTCAGCGCCCGCTCGAGACTGGCGTTGTCGAACTGCGACGTCGTCACCGTGCCGGAACGCTTGCCGAAGCTCGAGGTGATCGCGAGGCTCGTGCCCGACGACGCGCCCGAGGTCGTGGCAGTGTTGCGAGCGAAGCGCAGGTTGGCGCGCTCGCTGCCGTTGACGGTAACGACGGTCTCTTCCGCCTTGCTGAGCGACAGCACGCGGTCGGTCAGTTCCTTCGTCTGTTCTCGTGCCCAAATCATTTTGTGATCCTCGTTGGCTCAGGACTCAGGGCTCAGGGCTCACAGAGCTTCGACCGCTTATTCGAAGGCCTTTGCCTGAGCCCCCTGAGCCCCCTGAGCCCTGAGCCCTGAGCCCTGAGCCTTGAGCCCTCTTCATCGACCAGTATTCAGAATATTGACGCGGCCGAAGCGGGCGATCGGGCAGCCATGACTGACCGAGTTGCTCTGTGATGGCTGTCCCTTGCCGTCGGAGAACGCGCCGCCGAGGAGGTATGTCGACTTGCCGCCGAGCATGTCGCATGCCTTCCAGAAGTCGGGGGTGTTCGACTGGTAGGCGAGATCGCGCAGCTGCGTCGTAATCTTGCCGTTCTTCACTTCCCAGAACGTCTGACCGCTGAACTGGAAGTTGTAGCGCTGGTGATCGATGCTGTAGCTCGCGTCGCCCTTGACGTAGACGCCGTCGTCGGTGGCGCTGATGATGTCGGATTCGGTCACGTCCTTCGCCGACGGCTCGAGCGAGACGTTGGGCATGCGCTGGAACGGAATCGAGGCCCAGCTGTCGGCATAGCTGCAGCCGTGCGATGCGGTCTGGCCGATGAGGTGTGCCTGGTCGCGGGTCGTCTGATAATCGACGAAGACTCCGTCGCGTACGAGGTGCCAGCGCGAGGTCTTGACGCCGTCGTCGTCGTAGCCGCAGGTGGCCATCGCGTTCTCCTGCGTCTTGTCGGCGACCATGTTGACCATCTTCGAGCCGAACTCGAACTTGCCGAGCTTGTCGGTCGTGAGGAAGCTGGTGCCGGCGTAGTTGGCCTCGTATCCCAGCGCCCGATCGAGCTCGGTTGGATGGCCGACCGATTCGTGAATCGTCAGCCACAGGTTGGTCGGGTGGAGGATCAGCGTCTTCTGCCCGGATGGCGCCGGCTTGGCCTTGTGCATGGCCACGGCTTCCTCGGCCGCTACCTTGGCTTCCTGCAGCAGGGGATAGCCGTCGATGTACTCGTAGCCCATCCCCATCGGCGCCGTCAGCGCCTGGCGCGAGTAGAACTTGCCGCTCGCCTTGTCGACGGCGGTGACGGAGAACGAAGGATACGAGCGGATCAGTGACTGCTCGATATGCGAGCCGTCGGTCGAGGCGAAGTACTTGTGCTCGTTCACGAACTGCATGAAGGCCGACACGAAGCTGGCGCCCGGCACCTTCAGCGCCTCCTCGTGAATCTGCAGCAGCAGGTCCAGCTTCGGCTGGAGCGGCAGCTCGAACGGGTTCTTCTTCACCGGCGTGTTCCAGGTCGTGTTGGACGGTTCGACCGGCGCCAGCTTGACCGGCTCGGCGTTGACCTTCCGATTGGCGCGGGCAATGCCGACCGCCTGCTTCGCCACCTTCGCGATCTCGTCCCTGGTGACGACGCTGCTGCTGGCGAAGCCCCACGTGCCGTCAGTGATCACGCGGACGCCGAAGCCGTAGTCCTCGGTGTTGACGATGTTCTGGACGCGGCGATCGCGGGTGAAGATGAACTGGACGCGATACCGGTTGATGCGGATGTCGGCGTAGCTGGCCCCCGCCTGCCTGGCCGCGGCCAGCGCTGCATCGGCGAGGTCGCGCAGTTCGCCCGCCGGCTGGACGCCGAACACGACGGTTGACGGTCGAAGTCCTGTCGTCGCGCCAAGCGCAATCATCGACTGAACGAAAGAGCGGCGGTCGATCATGGGTGTGTCCTCGAGTCGCGCGGCCGCGGCGCGGCCGCCGGTGCCTAAAGCTACCGCAAAACGGCGGACGCTGGCGCGCCGAAGGTACGAGCGGAGGGACAAAAAAGGCTCGAGGCCGGGAAGTTGGGAGCCCGGCTTCGAGCCTGAACGAGGACGCCGCTCGCCGCTAGGCGGTGAGCGAACGGCCGGCTTCGATGTGATGCATCGGCCGCGTCGGAGGCGTCGCGACCTTCCGCTCCGGCTCGACCAGGAGCCGCAGCGCGTAGTCGCGCGGCGCGCCTGTGGTCTGCTGGCAGTCGCCCACCCTGAAGATCGCGGAGAGGACGCTGGTCTTGCGCAACGCCGCCGGCAGGTCGGCACGGTGGCGCGCGTCGCGGTCGATCTGGAAGTACACCAGGCGATACGCCGGAATTGGTGTCCCGCTCAGACACTCGACGGAAACGCCGTGCTCGCTGACATCGCGGGTGACCACCGATGCCATCCTGGTCGTGCCGCGCGCGTCCTTCCAGACGATCTGGCCGGGCACTTCGAGTCGGCGGCGTTCTGACTGGCGTCGTTCCGACCGGCTCTGAGCACCCTGAACGAGTCGAAGCCTCTGTTCCATCGCTATGCCTCCGGGGAGATGATCCGTGCCCTCCCTATATCCAAGTCGCGGGCCGACTCGATGCCGGTGGCGGCGGCAAACCGAAATACCTGGCTAACTATTCGCTGCCCAATGACTTAACGGTGATAACCAAACTCGCGAGCGCTGAACGGCCGTGACTACCTGGTATTCAAACTGGTTCCGCTGCGGTTAGAAAGTATACAGATCGAACGTGCTGAGATCGACTTACAGCCGCGCCGCGCTGACGCCGAGTCGCTGCATCTTGAGATACAGACCCCGACGGGTCAAGCCAAGCAGCCGCGCCGTCTCGGAAATATTGCCAGAAGTTCTCTCGAGGGCCCCCTCGATCATTTCCCGCTCAACCGCCTCGACAGCCGCCGCCAGCGTCGTCCGTCGTCCCCCCGCGCGCGACGTGCCGGCGCCCGGCCGCTCGTCGGCGGCGGCAAACGCGGGCGAGAGGAGATCGGGCGTGATCAGGCCGCCCGGCAGCGCCATGGCGACGGCCCGCTGGACTTCGTTGCGCAACTGGCGGACGTTGCCGGGCCAGGGGAACGCGTCGAAGAGGTCGAGTGTGGCGGGGCTGAGGCGTACGCCCGGCTTTCCGAGGCGCTCGCACGCCTCGCGCAGAAAGAACGTGCTGAGATGCGGAATTTCCTCGCGACGATCCCTCAACGGCGGCACGTGAATGCGAATGACGCTGAGGCGGTAAAACAGGTCCTCGCGGAACTTGCCATCCGACACGCGCTGCTCGAGATCGGCGTTCGTCGCCGCGACGACCCGAACGTCGACCCGCTGAGGTCGCGTGTCGCCGACCGGCAGCACCTCGCCCTGCTCCAGGAAACGCAGCAACTTGGGTTGGACGTCGAACGGCAGGTCGCCGACTTCGTCGAGGAAAAGCGTGCCGCCCACGGCCGTCCGGAGGACGCCAGGCTGGTCGGCGATCGCGCCCGTGAAGCTGCCGCGGCGATGCCCGAAGAGCTGACTGTCGGCCAGCTCCCGTGTCGCGCTGGTGCAGTTGTAGGGCAGGAACATGCTGCCGCGGCGCGGCGAGCCGGCATGAATCGCCCGCGCGACCAGGTCCTTGCCGGTCCCGCTCTCGCCGGTAATCAGGACGGTGAGGTCGTTGCCCTGCATCCGTTGAATCTGCTCGGCAACTCGGTGCATCGCCGCGCTCGCGCAGACGAATCCCGGAAGCAGCGGCTCCAGCGGCCGCTCGAGGCTGCCGCCCACGGCTTCAACGGGCCGCTCGCGGGCGGCGCAGAGGTCGAAGCCCTGCCGCAGCACGGCGCATAGCGTGCGAAACCGCTGGCGCGCCGTTCCGGAGAACGGCCGGGGGCTTGAGACGGCGGCGAACCTCGGCCCGTCGGCGTCCCGGCCGAGCGGCTCGACGGGCACGGCGGGGGAGTCCGATGCATCGATCCGGCGAACGACGCCCAGCGCCAGCGTCCGCCCTTCCTCGAGGCTGCACCCGGCGTTCGACGCCACCTTCACCTGCCCGGTCGGCAGCTCGATGAATATCACCGCGGCATGTGCATCGCACGCCTCGAGCAGGGCCGTCGCCCCCTCTCGCGCCAGGAGCGCTGGCATCACAGCGGCATCGACGATCCGGCGCACCAGCGCGTCCTCGCCGTCCATCTGGACGCCGACGTAGCCGCCGGTCATGGCGATGGGGATCGCTTCGAGCGCGAGCCTGGCCTCGGCCAGATCTGGAATTGCTCCCAGAGCTTCGAAGATGGAGACAGCGTCCGTCAGGTAGCGCGTCGCCCGCGAGCGGGCGCCGGCAGCGGCGGCCAGCCTGCCGAGCTCCAGGTAACTGAGCCCGGCCTGATGCCGTTCACCCAGCAACTCGAACACGCTCACGCTCTGACCGAAGTCGTGGTACGCCTCAGTCGAGCGTCCGGCGGCGCGGTTCAAACGGCCTCGCAGCCGCAGGAACTCTCCCCACGGCCCGCTCATCGCGGTCGGACTGATCCGGCCCGCGACGGCGTCCAGCCGGCGCTGCGCCTCCTCGACCAGGTTCGAGGCCAGCAGCGCCTCGACGGTTATGAGCTCGGCTTGAAGCAGATAGCCCGTTGGCGCCTCGGGTGACTTCGCGACGTCGGTCGCCAGCGCCAGAGCTGGTCCGGGCTGCCCGCGACGGAGCGCGAGGCGGGCCTCGAGCACCAGGAGCGACCATTGATACCAGCGCGAGGCCTGCGACGCGTAGTCGCCGTATGCCTCGCGCGCCTTCTGCAGGCAGCGGCTGGCGGCTTCGTGCTCGCCGCGAATGAGGTGAATCTGCGCCAGCGTGTCGAACACCGCGCCGGTCGTCTCCCGCATGAACTGCAGCGGACTACGGACGTCGAGCGCCCGGTGCAGTGCCTCCTCAGCCCGCTTGAGCGACCCGAGGCGGACGCAGATCTGCCCGAGCGACGCCAGCGCGATACCCAGCCCATGGGGCGTCCCGCCGTGCTCCTGCAGCTCGACGCTCCGTTCCGCCAGCGCCAGCGCCTGGTCGTGGCGATGCTGCATCAGCGCAACGTTGGCCTGGTTGCCGCAGACCGTCGCGAGAACGTCTCCCGCCTCGACCAGCACCGACAGCCGCTCCGCCTGACTGAGGGCGGACATCGCCTCGTCGAGGCGTCCTTCCTGCGCCAGCGTAATGCCCGAGAGGGAGTGGACCATTGCCAGGTGGCGGCGATCGCCCACGGCGTGCAGCGCCGACGCCGCCTGCGTCAGGTGCTCCCGGACGATGGCCGTATCGCCGACCTGGCGGTAGCAGAGGCCGAGCTCGAAGTGGGCCAGGCCAATGGCGCGGGAATCGTGGGCGCGCTCCGCGGACTGGAGCGCCCTGGTCAGGAAAGCGATGCCCCGCGAGGGCTCGCCACGCGCCGAGGCCAGCCGTCCGTGCATGCGCCAGAGATCGGAAACACGGGCGGGATCGAGTCGTTCACGGGCCTCGGGCGGACGCCCGAGAGCCTCGGTTGCCTGTCGGATGTCATCCTGAAGCAGCCAGGCGTCTGCGAGCGCGCAGCGCAGCTGGATTTGCTCCTCGCGGCCAAGCCCGGGCTTCTTGAGCGCGCGGACGAGGAGCGCCGTTGCCTGGGCGCCGTGTCCCTGGTCGAGCGCCTGTACGGCCTGGCTGTATAGGTCAGGGGCAGCCACGGTGGCGCCAGTATACCTCGTATACACACCGCCGCGAACAGCCCTCAGCCGGGTAGAAAAGAGCGAATGACTAGAACGCCCGGCCGACCCGGGCGAAGACCGCCAGCCCGCGTTCCTGCGACACCCAGGCGGCGCCGGCGGCGAAGGTCAGCGGCAGGCTGTATCCGAGGACAGCGTCGAGCGACGCCTCCGCCCCAAGCGAAACCACTGCGTCGTCCCTCTCGAACCGGGTCGTCCAGGCTTGACCGACGTCCACGAAGATTGCGCCGTGAATCACTCGGGCAAAAAACGGCAGCGTTCCCACTCCGCGGTCGATGCGCGCGATTGGAAAGCGGTAATCGGCGTTGATGACCGCCGCCTGCTGCCCGATGACCTCGTCATCGCCCACCCCTCGAAGGAGACCGATGGCGTCGCGGCCGAAACGCAGCCCGCCCGGCTGCGCCGCAGAGCCGGACGCGCTGAAGATCCGCCGGGCAGCCACGTCACCCCAGGTGCCCGCGGCCGCGCTGCGCAGCGCGAGCACGGCGTGCCGCGGCACCGCGGGAACGTAGCCGCGCAGGTCGAGGGTGATCGCGCCCGCGTCGCCGTCGGCGCCAAGCGCTTCGCGCGTCAGCTCGCTCGTCAGGTCGGCGCTCCATCCTTCTTCGAGGCTGATGGAGTAGCCGTAGGTACGCGCGGCGTTGACGCGCCAGCCGCCGCGAATCGAGCGCCGGTCGATCTCTCCGGCCGGGCACGCAGTGCACTCGAACCTGTCGGTCGAGGCGTGGAACGAGGCCAGTCCCGTCTGCGTCCAGCGGACGCGGCGAAAAGCGACAACGGCACCGGCGTTCACTTCGCGAGTCCTGACGTCGCCGTCCCGCCACGTGTCGGTATCGTCGGAGACGTTGACGAAGAATGTCGGCCGCCAGCGATCGTAGACGTAGGCCGCCTGCCAGTCCGGACGACCGCGAGACGCAGACCACCCGGCGCCGGCGGAGTACGCATGCCGGCCGAGGGCATCATTCGACGACGTCGCGGCGCCAACCACGACCTCGTCGGCGTCGACCGCGAGCGTCGGCGTCCAGAACCGCGGCGCAATCGTCCGCCACGGCGAGTACGGCCGCGCCTTGCTCGCGTCAATCGCCGCCGGCGTCGGCGGCTCAACCTCTGGTCTGAAAGGCTGCGGCACCGCGACGCCGCCGTCAACGGCAGTCCAGGACGCCGTCTCGAGCGGAATGCTGAAGAGATTGTAGCCGTCGCTCGTATACCCGACGAACACCAGCGTTCGTCCGTCGGCCGAGATCTCGGGCGAGCGTGCGTCGGGACCGGTTCCCTCCAGCCGCGAAGTCGCCCCCGTCTTCAGATTCGCGCGATAGAGCCGGAAGCCGGCGCCGTCGCGGTCCGACGCGAACACGATCTCATCGTCGGTCGTCCAGACGCCCGACACGGCGCGGCCGCGAGCCGATGCGGCCACGGACCGCATCAGGCGTCGCGCCGCCACATCGACCAGCACGAGCTCGCGCGTACCGCGTTCGACCAGGAGAAACCGGCCGTCCGGCGACCATCGCGGCGCCGCGTAGCTGGCGCCGGCCTCGCCGACGATGGTCTCGGCGCCGGACAGGTCACCGGCCGGCGTGAGCGTCGCGACTACGACCTCGCGGCGGTCGGCGTGCTGCACCGTGTAGGCGATGCGCCGGCCGTCCGGCGAAACGTCGGGATCCGCCGCGCGCGCGTTGCGGGTGAGGCGCCGCGGCCGCGAGCCGCTGGCGTCGACGGCGTAGAGATCCGACTGCAGCGCCACCTGCGCCTGCACCTCGGCCTGATCGAAGATGAGCGTGTCTCCGGCGACCGCGATGCGCGCGCCGAGAAACCGGTTCGCGACTTTCCGGGAAACGCCGCTCGTGGCAGGCCACGCACGCAGGGACGGGAACCCATGCGGATCGGCGACCGAGTAGAAGAGCGTCCCATCGCGGCCGAAGCTCGGCCCGCGCACGTCGAAACCGTGGCTTGTCACGCGCTGGACGGACGGCGCGAACGACGCGAGATCGCGCGGTGCAGCCGCCTCGAAGTCCTGCCACAGCTCGCCGAGCGAGCGGCCGAACACCTTCGAGAATGCCGGCGCTCCCAGGAAGGGAATCCGGCCGGCAGTGGCATCCGTCAGCCGCGCCAGGGGCGCTTCACCGTAGCGATCGCGGAGGTACTGGTGAAAGAAGGCGCCGTATGCGTACGGCGTCTGGCCGCCGGGCCAGTCGACCAGGCCCCCGTTGGCGCGATCGAGTGGCTCGAAGCGGGAGCGCGCCGCGGCGACGTCGACGATCGCCCGGAAGCTGCCGTCGCGAATGCGTCCGGCGCCGGTCAGCGCGCTCTCTTCGAACGTCGCCAGGCCCTCGACCTGCCAATCCGGCAGGAACAGGTTGGGATACAGCACTGGCAACCGGCCGAAGACGCGGCGCAACCCGCCGATCCAGCCGCGGCCGCGGCTGAGATGCACGACGTGCGTGTACTCGTGCGTGAACACCATGCGGAGCCAGTCGTCGGTGTTGCCGAGACTGCTCGCGCCCGGCGGCGCCGCGGCCGTGATCTCGATCGTGTTGTAGGGCAGCGGCGTCGCCCACCCGTTCGAGAGATCGCTCTGCGCGACCAGGACGACCTGCACCCTGCCCGACGCCGGCCCCAGCGTTCGATCGATCGTCGACGCGACCGTCTCGGCGACGATGGCGAGCCTGCGGGCATCAGCTTCCTCGCCCTGGTGGTAGTGGATGTCGAAGCGCGGCGTCGAGAGCGTCAGGAACCGCAACCGTGGGTCGTAGCGATCGTTGGCGGCGCTGGCGGCAGGTCCGACGAGACAGGCCAGCAGGAGGAGCGCCGCCGCCCGCATCATCCTAGTGGCTTGCTCCGGCCGGACCGGACGCCGGCGTGGTGCGCGCCACCTCTTTCAGGAACGAGAAGTCGGCGATCGGCGAGAGGCGCACGCCCGTCAGCGACGGTTGGTACACGGCCACGTTCGTCTTGTACCAGAGGCTGACGTACGGCACGTCGTCTGCGATCAGCCGCTGCGCCCGGCCGTAGTACCCACGCCGCTCGGCCTCGGGCGCCGCCGCGGCCGCGTCGATCAAACGATCGACCTCGGCGTTGGTGTAGAAGACTCGGTTCAACCCCGTGGGTGGCGCCTGCTTCGAGTGATACACGCGGCGCAGCATGTCGGGATCGGTCACGCCGACCCACTGCAGCGTGTACATGTGAAAGTTGCCGCGCAGCACGTCGGCGAACAGCGACTGCAGTTCGCTCGACCTGACCTCGACCGCGATGCCGACGCGCGCGAGGTCGTGCTGAATCGCCGCCGCCTGGACCCGGTAGACCTCGGAGGTCGACGTCTTCAGCGTCAAGCGAAAACGGGGCAGCGGGCCGTCGCCGTCCGGATCCGGCAGCCCGGCAGCGTCGAGCAGCCGCCGCGCCTCGTCGGGGTCGTGACGAAAGTCGAATACATCCGGTTCGAACGCCCAGGACATCGGCGGGACGATCCCCACCGCCACCCGGGCATAGCCGCGGCGAAGATGCTGCACGATCGCTTCGCGATCGATCGCGTAGCCAATCGCGCGCCGGACCTCGATGCGTTTGAGGATCCCGTCCTTCAGGTTCAGCCCGAGATAGGCGTAGTCGCTGCCAGGCGCCGCGGCGACGCCGAGCCGGCCCTCGGCCTTCAACTGCCACACGATGTCGGGGGCGAGATCGTTGACGACGAGATCGACCGTGCCCTTGCGCAGCTCGAGGCCGCGCATCGTGTCGTCCGGCACCACCTTCAGCACGACGCCGGCGTTGCGTGGCGCGCCAGCGTAATGATCCGCGAACGGCTGCAGTACCAGCCGATCGTCCTGCACGAACTCCTTGAGCCGATAAGGGCCGGTGCCGTTCGGCGTCCGCGCGTTGGCCGCGCCGGAGTCCTTGCGGACGATGCCCATGACGAGGTTGATCGGGAACGACGCGAACGGCTCCTTCAGCGCGAACTCGACGGTGTAGGCGTCAACTGCCCGTACCGAGGCGAGCAGTCGATACGCACCCGACCGCCCGCGAAACGAGGGGTCGAGAAAGCTCGCAAACGTGTAGACGACGTCGGCGGCGGTCAGCTCTGCGCCGTCGTGGAAACGGACGCCGCGGCGGAGCGGCACGACGTAGGTCGTCGGATTCTTCTCGATCAGAGCTTCGGCGAGCTCCGGCACGATCTGCAGGCGATCGTCGATGCGGAAGAGCGTGTTGTAGAGAAGCTGGTGGGCCTTCTGCGACGCCTCGTCGGCGCCAACCCTCGGATCGAGGTTGATCGGCGAGTTGGTCAAGGCAACGACGATGGCATCCCCATCGGCGCGAGGCTGGGCGCAGCCCGCCATCAGGAAAGTAGAGAGCACGGCGCAGCACCGCGCCGCTGACAGGATGCGAGCCGTGGCCCGCGTGGCCGGCGCCCGGCCAGGTCGCCAGCGCATCAGCCGCCTGCCTCGCGCTTCAGTTCCGCGATGAGCGACAGCGCCTGCAGCGGCGTCAGGTTGTCGACGTCGAGCGCCTTCAGCCGCGTCACCACCGGATCGTCGGCGATCGGCGCCTGGAACAGGCCGAGCTGACGCGTCCCGTCCGCTGCGGAGGCGTTGAGCGACGGCCGGCCGCCCCGGCTCAGCTCGTCGCGCTCGAGACCGTTGAGAATCTCGCGCGCTCGCGCCACGACCGTCGCCGGCAACCCGGCCAGCCGCGCCACCTGGATGCCATAGCTGCGATCGGAGCGCCCGGGCACGACCTTGCGGAGAAACACGATGTCGTCCTGCCACTCGCGCACGACGACGTGAAAGTTGGCGACGTTCGGCAAGGCGTCGGCGAGATCCGTGAGCTCGTGATAGTGCGTCGCGAAGATCGTCTTCGGCCGGGCGCGCGGGTTGGACGCGAGATGCTCGGCCACTGCCCAGGCGAGGCTGAGGCCGTCGAACGTCGCGGTGCCACGGCCTATCTCGTCGAGAATCAGCAGGCTCCGCGAGGTGGCGCTGTGCAGGATGTTGGCGGTCTCCTGCATCTCGACCATGAACGTCGACTGGCCGCGCGCGATGTTGTCGGACGCGCCGACGCGGGCGAAGATTCGATCGACGATCGGCAGCTTGGCGCTGCGGGCCGGCACGAACGACCCGGCCTGCGCCAGCAGCGACAGCAGCGCCGTCTGCCGCAGGTAGGTCGACTTGCCGCCCATGTTCGGCCCGGTCAGGACGATCAGCTGGCGCGCGCCGGCGTCGAGCGTGACGTCGTTCGGCACGAACGCCTCCGCGACCTGGCGTTCGACCACCGGATGGCGCACGTCGATGGCGGTCAGCTCGTCGCCGGCGTGCATCATCGGCTTGGTGTAGTTCTGCGTCGACGCTGTCTCGGCGAGGCCGGCCAGGACGTCGAGCGTCGCCAGGCCGCGCGCCGTGTCCTGGATGGGCGGCGCCGACGCGCCGACGCGGCTCCGCAGGGCCTCGAAGATCGCGACCTCGCGCTCCAGCATGCGCTCCTCGGCGCCGAGTACCTTCTCCTCGTAATCCTTCAGCGTCGGCGTGATGAAGCGCTCGCCGCCGGCGATCGTCTGCTTGCGGTGGTAGTCGGTCGGCACGCTGCCGAGATTCGACTTGGAAATCTCGATGTAGTAGCCGAAGACCCGGTTGTAGCGGATTTTCAAGGACGAGATGCCGGTGCGGGCCCGCTCGGCGTTCTCCATCTCGGCGATGTGCTGCTTGCCGGAGCGGCTGATGCTCCTGCCCTCGTCGAGGGCCGGGTCGATGCCGTCGCGAATCATGCCGCCGTCGCGGGCCACCGCCGGCGGCTCGTCGACGAGCGTTCGTTCGAGCTCGTCGCGCAGCTCGGCGAGATCGTCCAGCTCCGCGACAAGGCTGCGGACGAGCGGCGACTGCAACTCGTCGAGCAGCATGCGCACCCGCGGCACGACCGCGATCGACTGCCGCAGCGAGACGAGGTCGCGCGGCCCGGCGATGCCGAGCGAGGCGCGTGCCACCAGGCGCTCGATGTCGTGGATCCCTTTCAGCGTGTCGCGCAGCTTGGCGCGCTCGGTGGAGCGGAACGCAAGCTCCTCGACGGCGTCGAGCCGATCCTGGATGCGCTCGAGCGTCAGCAGCGGCCGCAGCAGCCAGGCGCGCAGCAGCCGGCCGCCCATCGAGGTCATCGTCCGGTCGATCTCGTGCAGCAGCGAGCCGGTCTTGCCGCCGTCCTGCGCCTCGACGACCTCGAGGTTGCGCAGCGTCGTCGCGTCGACGAGCAGGCCGTCGGCGCTGGCGCGGAACGTCACCTCGCGGACGTGCGCCAGATCGACCTTCTGCGTGTCGCGCAGGTACTGCACCAGAGCGCCAGCAGCGCGCGTCGCGGCCGGGCGATCCGCGAGACCGAACCCGTCGAGGCTGCGGGCCTGCAACTGCTCGAGCAGCGACCGCCGGGCCGAGTCGAGATCGAACGTCCAGCCGTCGGCGGTCGTGACGCGGGTCGCCAGCCGGCCCTCGTTCACGAGCGCCGTCGCGTCGTCGAATCCGTCCGGGGCGAGGACCTCGCGCGGCTTGAGGACGGCCAGCTCGTCGGCAAGCGCCTGGCGACCGGCGGTCCCGTGGTATTCGGCGGTCGAGAACTCACCGGTCGAGAGATCGAGGAGCGCCACGCCGTAGCCCGGGGCTGGATCGGCCGGCGCGAGCGACATCAGGAAGGCCGGTTCGCGCGCCTCGAGATAGCCAGCATCGGTCAGCGTTCCGGGAGACACGACGCGAACGACCTCGCGGCGGACCAGCCCCTTGGCCTTGCGCGGGTCCTCGACCTGCTCGCAGACCGCGACGCGGAAGCCCTTGCGGACGAGGCGCGCGATGTAGCCGTCGGCGGCATGGAACGGAACACCGCACATGGGGATCGCCCCGCCGGTTGCGTCCTTGGACCTGGACGTGAGCGTCAGCTCGAGTGCGCGGGCCGCGGTCAGCGCGTCCTCGTAGAACATCTCGTAGAAGTCGCCCATCCGGAAGAACACGATGGCGTCGCGGTACTGACGCTTCGCCTCGAAGTACTGCCGCATCGCGGGCGTCGCGCCGGGATGTTCCGAAGACACAGGGGAGGACACGGTGTGGTGGAGAACCTGGTGACGCGAGTATAACATTGAGCCGAAACGTGTTAGTTCTCTCACTCGACACCACGACACGGGACGGAAGCGTGGCCGTCGTGCGCGCCGGCGACGTCATCGGCGAGCTCGTCGGCGACGGCGCGATCACGCACGGGGCGCGCCTGCCGCAGGACCTGATGCGTGCGCTGGCGATCGCCGGCGTGGCGCTCGACGCGGTCGAGCTGCTGGCGGTCGCGGCCGGTCCCGGATCCTTCACCGGACTGCGGGTCGGCATCGCGGCGATGCAGGGACTGGCGATGGCGCGCGACCTGCGCATCGTGCCAGTGTCGACGCTCGACGCGCTCGCGGTCGCCGGCGCGGACGGGCAGGCGCGGGTCGCGGCGTGGATGGACGGCCAGCGCGGCGAAGTCTTCGCGGCGCTGTACGACCCGGGCGGCCAGACCGTCGAGATCGCGCCCAGCGCCCTCACGCCAGAGCGCACCCTTGCTGCCTGGGCGCCCGCGCTCACGCGCGGCCCGATCCGCTTCGTCGGCGATGGCGCGGTCAGATATGCCTCGATCGTGCAGGCGCGGCTCGGAAGCGACACCGCAATCGTCGCGCCGCCGCCGCTCGCGCCGGTGATCGGCCGGATCGCCGCCACGTCCCCCGACCGCGCGCAGCTCCCGCATGCCCTCGTCCCGATCTACGTGCGCCGGCCGGACGCCGAGCTCGCTCGCGACCGGTCGACGGCCTGAGGTCCGCGCATGACCGTTGGCACCAGCATCGAGCGGATCACCAAGCCGGCGGATCTCGACGCGGTCGCCGCGGTCGAGGCGGCTTCGTTCACCAATCCCTGGACCCGCGAGATGCTCGAGCGTGAGCTGCGCGACTCGGGCCTGGCCCGGGTCTACGCCCTGCGAGGTCCGGGCGGAAGCATCGCCGCGTTCTGCACCTGCTGGTTCGTCCTCGACGAGCTGCACATCAACACGATCGCGGTCGATCCGCCGTTGCGGCGCAGCGGCCTCGCCCGGAGACTGATGATCGAACTGATGCGCCTGGCGGCCTCCGAAGGGATGCGCCGGATCCTGCTGGAGGTCAGGCGGTCCAACGAGCCGGCGCAGCGGCTCTACCACCGCCTGGGCTTTGCCGTCGCCGGCATCCGCCGCAGCTACTACACGCACCCGGTGGAGGACGCGATCGTGCTGACGAGGCAGCTCCTCCCGGAAACACCGGACCCCGGCTGAAGAACCAAGCCGCTGGACGCCTGGCCTCTGTCCCCCGGCTCCCGTGTTGATGGCCTTGATGCCCTTTGGGGGTTGTGTTACGTTCACGAAACAAATCGGGGAGGGGCCGAGGCAGGAGGCTCGGGACGCGCCAGGACGAGGCATGACACGCGGCGCGCGATGCGATCGACACGCGCGACGCATTCCAGGAAAGGGGAGGCAGAGATGCCGACAGACTTCGAAGAGCTGAAGCGTACGTTGCTGCAGACCGACGAGGAATACCGCGAGCTCGCCACCAGGCACCACGACCTCGACGAACAGATACACCACCTCACCAGCCGGCACTACCTCTCGGACCCCGAGCAAGTCGAAGAAATAAACCTCAAGAAACGCAAGCTGCAACTCAAGGATCAGATGGAATCGATCCTGCGCCGCCACGGTGTCGGCAGCCACGCTGCCTCGCACGCGGCGCGCGGCTGATTCGGCGTTCCCATTTTCCGGGCCAGAGTTGAAAGGCCGGCATCGCCTTTCCTCTGGCCCTTTGTGTTTCGCGTCTCCCGCGGTAACCTTCGTGGCTGAGACACGATGCGCATCGACCGAGCCGGGGTTCCTTTCATTGCCGCCGCCGTGGCACCAGCTGCCGCGTTCGCCGCGGCGCGCCGCTACGGCCTGGCCGCATCGTTCGCCGCGCTCGGCGGATTCTTCGCCTATTTCTTCCGCGACCCGGACCGTCAGATCCCGCAGGCGCCGAACGTCGCGGTCTCGCCCGCGGACGGACGCGTCATGCACGCCGGTCCGGCCGACCCGGCGACGTCGCCGCCAGGGACGTGGCTGCAGATCACCATCTTCCTGTCGCCGCTCGACGTCCACATCAACCGCGCCCCGGTGGCCGGCCGCGTCACGCGCATCGAATACCGGCCCGGCCGCTTCCTGCCCGCCTACGACGCCCGCGCCGGGGAGAACGAGCTCAACGAGATCTGGGTCGACGCCGGCGGCACGCCGATCGTCTTTCGACAGGTCGTCGGCATCCTGGCGCGGCGTATCGTCTGCCGCATCGTCGAAGGCCAAAACGTCGGCCGCGGTGAGCGCATCGGCTTGATGAAGTTCGGGTCGCGCATGGACGTGTTCGTGCCGCCGGGGACGCGGCTCTGCGTCGAGGTTGGCGAGGCCGTCGTCGCCGGCGAGACGGTCATTGCCGTACTCGGGGGCAACGATGCTGCCTAGCCTGCCGCTTCGGCGCCGCAAGAGCGACCGGCCGCAGCGCTTCAAGCGCGGCGTCTTCCTGCTGCCGTCGTTATTGACGGTCGGCAACCTGTTCTGCGGCTACGCCTGCGTCGTGTATTCGACGCGTGGCGACTTCGACACCGCGGCGCTCTTCATCGGCGTCGCGATGGTCCTCGACAACCTCGACGGCTTCATCGCGCGCCTGACCAACTCCTCGACCGCGTTCGGCGTGCAGCTCGATTCGCTGGCCGACATGGTCTCGTTCGGCCTGGCGCCGGCAGTGCTGGCCTTCACCTGGGGGCTGTGGCCACTGAGGCGTCTCGGCTGGGCGGTGGGTTTCATCTACGTCACGGCGACGGCGATGCGCCTGGCCCGCTTCAATCTTCAAACTGCGGCGGTAACGGACAAGCGCTACTTCGTCGGCATGCCAAGCCCGCCGGCGGCAGGGATCATCGCGTCGACGGTCTACCTCTATCCCTACGGGCTGCAGGATCGCGAAGCGGCGCTGCCGGCGCTGGCAATGGTGCTGGTCCCGGCGTTGCTGATGGTCAGTACCTTCCGCTTCCGCAGCATCAAGGCGATTGACGTCGGCTGGCGCCGCTCGCCGTTCGTGCTCTTCCTCTGCGCGGTCGTGCTGGCGCTCATCGCCACGCACCCGCGGATCGCCCTCGTCGTTCTGGCGTACTCGTACCTGGCGTCGGCGTTCGTCGGTCTCGCGTACTCGAAGTTCAAGTCGCGCCATCAGCCGGTCGCCGCGCCGGTCCGCTCTGAACACGAGGATCAAGCCAGGCTGTCGCTTGTCGACGACTTCCCGCCGGAAGCGGAGTAGCTCTCAGGACGGGGCCAGCGGCAATCGCAGGAAGACGGTCGTCCCCTCGCCCTTCCGGCTCTCGACCTCGATCGTCCCGCCATTCAGCTCCACGTTCCGCCGCGCCATCGGCAGTCCCAGACCGGTGCCCGAGGCCTTGGTCGAGAAGTAGGGCTCGAAGACGCGCGACAGCGCGTGTTCGTCCATGCCGAAGCCGGTGTCGCGCACGGTGAGCCCGACGGCGTCCGGCTCCGCCGCCGCGTCGACGAAGAGCTCGCCCTTGCCCGGCATGGCGTGCAGTGCGTTCTCGACGATGTTGGCGAGGGCGCGCAGGATGAGCGCGCGATCGGCGAGCACTTTGGGCAGTGCGTCGGGAACGTTGTTGTGAATCGCGATCCGGTTCACCAGCCCCGTGCGATACGGATCGAGCACCTCGGCGACGAGCACCGGGACGTCGACCGGGGCTGGCTTGACGTGCGGCGACGAGGCGAAGTTCGAGAACTCCGCCGAGATCTGGCGCAGCAGCCGGACCTGTCCGAGGATCGTGTCGATGCAGCCTTCGAGGACGGGCCCGAGCGGCCGGCCGCGGTCTTCGTGCACCCGGCGCAGGTGCTCGGCCGACAGCTGGATCGGCGTGAGCGGGTTCTTGATCTCATGCGCGACCTGCCGCGCCATCTCCGCCCAGGCCTCGAGCCGATGCGTCCGTTCGAGCTCGGCGCGCTGCGCCTTGAGCTCGCCTGCCATGCTGTTGAAGGCGTCGACGAGCCGGCGCAGTTCGTCCGCCGACTTGACGGCAATCCGCGCGTCGAAGTCGCCGCGCCCGATCCGCTGCGTCGCCCGCGTCAGGCGGCGGATCGGATCGGCGATGCGCTCGGCAAGCGACAGCCCGATCGCGGCGCCGAGCAGGATGAAGCACATCACCGCCAGGTGGACGCCGCGATCGAGGTCGTAGCGCTGGCGCGCGATCTCCTGCTGCCGCGCCGCCAGCGGCACCGTCAGGATCGTGTTGCGGCCGGCAGCGCGCACCGGCGTCGCCGCAATCAGGTAGGGCAAGGCGCCGAGCTGATCCTCGTCGACGAAACTGGGCAGCCGCTGCAGCTCGATCGCCCGGTAGACATCGTCCGGCGTTCGCGTCGGGAGGAGACCCGAGGAGAAGAGATCACGCTCACTCGTGGCGACGAGCTCGGGGCCGTCGTAAATGTTGACGTCCTGGTCGATGACCTGGCGGATCCAGACCATCACCTCGTCGTTGACCGGACCAACCCCTTCGGCGCCGCGGCGCAACAGCGCGTCGGATTCCTCGATGACGCGCTGCGCCACCGCCGCCGTCCGCACCGCCTCGGCCTGGATCCCGGTGCGCAGCAGGTCGGCGAAGTAAGCGCGGATGACGACGGCGAGAACCAGTACCGGGATGATCGAGGCGGCGACGAAGGCGAGAAACAGCTTGCGGTAGAAGCTGGCGCGGATCTCACGCAGGAGAGCGCGCCCGACGCGAGGCCGCTGCCGGCTCAGGCGGCGGAAGACCGCCGCTCCCAGCAGCACGACAAGGAACCCGGTCGCGGCGAGTGTCGACAGCTCGGCGAGATGGACCAGGTGATCGAACAGCGTCAGCAGCGGGTAGCCGATGGCGTAGATGCGGGCGCGATCGTTCGTGAAGTAAACCCGGTAGCGATCGTTGCCGAGCGGTATCGTTTCCCAGAACGGCACCCGCCCGGCCTGGTAGATCCGCTGGAACAACGGATCGGTGATCGGCCACGCTGACAGGCCCGACGTGTAGAGCGGCTGCAGGCCCCAGCCGTAGATGACGACGTGCAGATCGTTGCCGGGCGCGAGCTCGCGCGCCATCCCGGCGCGATTCGGACGAAACAGTTCGAAATAGGGACTCTGGGACGTGATGAACGGCAGCGTACGGAAATCGAACGCGACGTGGACGATGATCGTGCCGACCGACCGCAGGCTGCCGGTGTTCGGATCGCGAAGGCAGATGCCGCGCTCGGCGTGAAGCACCTGGCGTTCGTTCGAACCGATCGGCAGCGGTTCGGCAAAGACGTCCCAGTTGCACGAGGAGATCGCCTGCGGCTGCTGCCCGCTGCCGGTGTATCCGGCAGGTTCAGGTTGAAGCGGCTGACGAGACATCCGGCGCGATCGTAGAGCTCCACAGCCGACGTCAGGCGGTCCTGGGCAAGGACGCTCCTGCGCCACACCTGAAAGGCGCGGTCGGTGTCGACCGGCGCCGCCGGATCGCAGGCCTCGGCGACGAGTTCCGGCAGGATCGTGAGCGCATCGATCTCCTCCTTCGCCTCCGCGAGCCGCTGACGCAGCACCTCGGAGTGGTTCTGGGCCTCGACCGCATATTGATTCGCAATCAGGTTCTGGATCGCGCGCTCGGCAAAGAAATCGAGCGAGGGATAGAGCAGGATCGCCGGGATCAGGAAGGTGAGGAACAGGGCGAAGATCCGCGCCGCAATCGTGGCGCGGCGATACCAGCTGACGACGCGGCGGGCGAGAAGGGCGGCGACGGCGCACGCCGTCGCCGAGGTCAGCAGGGCCGCGACCGGCAACTGCCACCCCTGCATCGTCGCGGCGCCGAGCGCGAGCCCCGTCGGCGCCAGCCACAACGCCAGCAGCGCCGCGCGAACCGCCGGCGCCCGCGGCGGCAGCCGCCAGGCGCCGCGCGTCGCGACCAGCGCCAGCGTCGCCACCCAGGAAACGCCGGCGTAGACCGACAGGATGCCGACGAGGCGCAGCACCCGCGAGCCGCTCCACGGGTAGAACGAGAAATGACGCACGTCGACCGTCGTCGGATCGACGGCAACCGACAGCACGAGGGCAATCGACATCGTGCAGATTGCGAGCGTGATGCCGGCGAGGAGGTGGGTCACGGCGAAGCGCAGCGTTTCTCCCTGGACCCAGTGGCGCCGGCTGCGGAAGGCAAACTGCAGCTGCGTCGCCGGGCTCACCCACAACGCCGCCAGCGCCGTCAGGGCGAGGCCGCTGAACGCAAGATTGATCGGCAGCCCCCGGCGGCTGCCCGCCCACCAGACGAGGCCGACCCAGATCGCCCCAGCGCCGACGGCGAGCAGCAGCGAGGCCAGCAGCGTCAGCGGCACGAAACGCGGGCGCTGCGGCACGAGCAGGCGGGTGTCGAGCAGCGGGCCGATCAGCAGCAGCAGCGTGAGGCCGAGGATGACGATGACCCACGACACGATCGAGCGCCGCCACGCCACGCGCGAGCGCTGCAGGTCGGCCGTCGAGACCGAGGCCTCGACCAGCGTCTGCCCGGCCGGGGTGCGCAGCACGAACGTGCCGAGACGCGGCTGCTGTTCGCCGGCGCCCTCTGACGGCAGCCTGAACGTCACCGGCGCCAGCGCCGTGTGCAACGAGTCGTCGGCGCGCCCAATGGCGGCGCCGGCAACGGCTTGTGAGAGGACGTGCTCGACCGCCACCGCACCGAGTCGCCGCGAGTCGCTGGTGATGGGGTAGACGTGGACGAGGCGCAGCCCGAGCGCCGAGCGCTGGGCGAACAGGTCGGCGCCGCCGCTGGTGCGATCGGCCGGGATATCGGACGGCCTGCCGCTCCACGCGCGGGCGAGGCCGGTGTCGTCGTAGACCGTAACGGCAATGGCGTCGGCGTCGCGATGTCGGGCGCGAACGTTGGCCAGCAGGTCGAAGAGGGTGCGCGCGCCCTCGGTGCCGACGCCCGAGGTCAGTCCGGGGATTGCCGCCGGATCGCCGGCGATCCCCGTGGCGACGCTGGCGAGCGCCTGCGTCATCCGGTCGAACTCGCGCCGGACGCTCGCCTCGACGCGCGCCGCCGCGCTCGGATCGTCCGGGCCGAACCACCAGCGTTCGAGCCCGACGCCGACCGCGCCGGCAAGGATCGCCGTCAGGACGCCGCCGGCGAGCAGCCGCCGCCAGCTCACCTGGCGGACGCGGGTCAGAAGTGGGGCCACGCTCGCAATGCAGGATATCGCAAAGGTAAACTTGATCTGTCGATGTCGACCTTTCCCGCACCGGCCCTCAAGACCGCGCTGAAGCGCGGCGCGCTGGTGGCCGCGGCCAACTGGCCGCTCGTCGTCGTCCAGTTCCTCGCCGAGTCCACTTTAAAGGTCATCCTCGGCGTGCCGGTGGTCGGTGGCATCTTCCTGGTCGTCCTGCTGATGGACGCGGACGTCGAGCAGCTGCTCGGCGGCGACCTGAGGGACATCGTCGCCTCGGTTTTCGGGGCGCTTCGCGCCAACCCGGTCGCGCTGACGGCCTTCGCCATCGCGTTCCTCATCGTCCTCGTCGGCGGGTCGATGCTGACGTTCGTCGTCAAGGCCGGCACTGTGGCAGTGTTCTCGGACGGGGACGCCAACGCCGTGGCGATCGAGCGGCCGCCGCTGCGGCTGCAAATGCTGCGCCGGGCGAATCGAACCGGGATTGAAGCGTTCCTGGAGGGCTGCCGACGCCTCGGCCGCCGCTACGTCCGGCTTGGCCTCTTTCTCCTACTGGTCTACGCCGCCACCGGCGCCGCCTATCTTGCCCTCGTCGTCGTCGGCTACGCCCTCGCGGACAACGTCGGCATCGTGCTGTGGTGGACGGTCATCCTTGCCGCCGCGTCGAGCGCCGTCATCGTCTGGATCACGATCGTCAACTTCCTCTACCTCATGACCCAGATCGTGATGGCGGTCGAGGACGTCGGGGTGCGGGAGGCGTTCAGGCAGGTGCTGCGATTCCTGCGCTCCAGCGTGCGCGAGATCGCCGGCATCTTTGGCGTCGTCCTCGTCATGGTCCTGCTGGCGACGGTCGCATCGATTCTCGCTACTGCCGGCCTCAGCCTGATCGGCTTCGTGCCGGTGGTCGCGCTCGCGGTGATGCCGCTGCAGATTGCGGCGTGGCTGGTGCGCGGCTTCGTCTTTCAATACCTGGCCCTGACCGCGCTCGGCGCCTACCTGACGCAGTATCGACATTACCTCGCCGGCAAGACGATCGCAGTCGTCCCCGACGCGCGGCCGGCCTGACCTGCATGACTGACTATCAACAGTTTTTCTCGCGCGCCGCCGCGCGCATGACCGGATCGGCGATTCGCCTGATGGGCGGCGTCGCGGCGCAGAATCGCGACATCATCTCGTTCGCGCCTGGCTATCCGGCGCCCGACACCTTCGCCTGGGAAGAGTTTCAGGCGATTGCCCAGGAACTGCTCTCCGGCCGCGACGGCTCGGTGCTGCAATACGGGCCGACGCGAGGCCACGCGCCGCTGGTCGAGGCGATCGCCGGCATCATGGCACGGCGCGACGCGGCGACGAGCAGGGATCGCCTGCTGGTCACGACCGGATCCCAGCAGGGGCTCGACCTGGTCGCGCGCGTCCTGATGGATCCGTTCGACGTCGTCCTCGTCGAGCTGCCGACGTACACAGGCGCCATCACCGCGTTTCGCAACGCGCAAGTGGAACTGGTCGGCGTCCGTCAGGGCGTCGACGGCATCGACCTCGGCGAGCTCGACGACACCTGGGCGCGGCTGCAACGAGATGGACGCCGGCCGCGCGTGCTGTACGTGGTGCCGAACTTTCAGAATCCCACCGGCCTCCTGATCGGCCGGGCCAAGCGGGCGGCGCTGCTCGAGTGGGCCGAACGCCGCGACGTGCTGCTGATCGAAGACGACCCGTATCGCGACCTGTACTTCGAGGACTCGGCGGCCGAGGCCGACGTCCGTCCGATCCGCGCCGACGATCGCTCGGGACGGGTGGTTTACCTGAGCAGCTTCTCGAAGACGCTGGCGCCTGGCTATCGCGTCGCGTGGATCGACGCGCCGCCGGCGATCGCGAGCAAGCTCGAGTTCGCCAAGCAGGCGAGCGACCTCTGCACCGGCGAGCTCGATCAGCGGATCGTCTACGAGGCGTGCCGCCGCGGCATCCTCGACCGGCAGGCGCCGATCCTGCGGGCGCACTACCGGGAGAAACGGGACGTGATGATCGCGGCGCTGCGGCGCGAGCTGGACGACGCGATCAGCTGGCCGGATCCGCGGGGCGGGTTCTTCCTGTGGGCGACGCTGCCGGACGTCATCGACGCGCACGCGATGATCGAGCGGGCGATCGCGCACGGCGTCATCTACGTTTCCGGCAACGCGTTCTTCGTCGACGGCAGCGGTCAGCGGATGGTGCGGCTGTCGTTCTCGGCGCCGACGCCGGCGCGGATCGATGAAGGGATCCGGCGGTTCGCGGCGACCCTGCGCGAGGAGATTAGCGCCCGGGCAGTGACACCGGCGTCCCGGGCATGACGGTCACCGGGCCGACGGTCAGCTTTGGCAGCGGGGGAGGCGGCGGCCCGGCGAGCGTCAGCTTCCAGACGTTCTCGAGGTTGCCGGAGAGCACGGCGAGCCGCGTCGCCGTCTTGTCGGTGGCGGAGACAAAGACCGGCGCATAGACCAGCGGATCGGTCAAGGCCAGCGGGCTGGCGGCGGCGCCGTTCACCGCGGCGAACGACAGCATTCGCGTGAACCGCCCTGGCACGGCGATCGTCGAACCGACCAGCGTCGGACCAGCCGAAGGGCGGTAGTTCAAGTCCTTCTTCCAGCGTAGCGCGCCGTGGCCCGCGTCGAGCGCGTAAAGCAGGTTGTCGAGCGCGACGAAGTAGACGCGCGTGCCGTCGCTGACCGCCGGGCCGACGACCGTCGCCGCGACGCGCTTCGCCCAGTCCTCTTTGCCCGTCTTCCGCGTCAGGCACACGAACCGCTTCGCGCTGGTGCCGACGTAGACGCGATCGCCATGGATCAGGGGCTCGGTCGGGTTGATGCCGGGATCCGCTTCCCAGATCGTTTCGCCTGTGCCAAGGTTCAACGCCAGCAACCGTCCGTCCGTCACCGGTACGTAAAGCTGGTCATCGGCGGCGGCCGGCCGCTGGTCCATCGGTCCGACTTCCCGCGTCCAGCTTTTCGCGCCGTCGGCAAGCGCGTACGAGGTCAGGGTGTCGCCGGTCGCGACAATCAGCTGCCCGCCGGCCACCAGCGGCTGGGCGGTGACGGCTGGCGTGCGTTCGCTCCACACCACCTCTCCGCTCGCCGCGCGCAGAATCTGCAACGATTCCTTCGCCGGCACGATCAAGTAGTCAGTAGATGCGGCCGGCACGCCGGCGAGTTCGAGCTTCGCGAGCCAGGCTTCGCCGCCGTCGGCCAATCGCCGCGCGGAGAGGCTGCCCTGCAGCGGGACGAAGACGTGATCGCTCGACGCCAGCGGCGCGCCGACGGGCGTGGCCTGCAGGTCGACCGTCCAGATCGGTTCGGAGGGAAAGCTCGGCCCGGCGGCCGCCGTCGCCTGCGCGTCGATCGGCGCCGTGAACACCGGCAGCGAGCACGTCCAGGCGACGAGCGCTGCGAGCACGAGGCACGAAGTAGTGGTGCAGTCGCGAGCCACACTTTATAATACCTCTCTGAAACCGGTGTCTGTCGCCCCGCCGGTCTCACGTCAGCGTCTTCCATACGTGACTCATCAAACCATCGTCATCCTCGATTTCGGCTCGCAGTTCACCCAGTTGATTGCGCGCCGGCTTCGCGAGCTGTCCGTTTACTGCGAAATCCTGCCGTTCGACACTCCAATCGAGGCGATCACGCGCCGCACGCCGATCGGCATCATCATGTCCGGCGGACCCAAGAGCGTCTCCGAGCCGGGCGCGCCGCGCTGCGAGAGAGCGGTGCTCGAAACCGGCGTGCCGGTGCTGGGCATCTGCTACGGCATGCAGCTGATGACCGACCTGCTCGGCGGCGACGTCGCGCCGGCGCCGCATCGCGAGTTCGGCCTGGCGACGATCCGCATCGAGCCCGGGGCGCCGCTCCTTGGCACGCTGCCGGCCGAGCTCCGCGTCTGGGCGAGCCACGGCGACTTCGTCGCCGCCGCGCCCCCAGGCTTCTTGGTGACCGCCACCAGCACCAATGCCCCGGTGGCGGCGATGGCCGCGCCCGATCGCCGGCTCTACGCCCTCCTCTTCCATCCCGAGGTCGCCCACACCGACCGCGGCCTCGAAATCCTTCGCCGCTTCGCCTTCGATGTCTGCGGCGCGCGCGGCGACTGGACGATGGCCTCGTTCGTCGACGAAACGACGGCGCGGATCCGCGAGCAGGTGGGAGACGGGAAGGTCGTCTGCGGCCTCAGCGGCGGCGTCGATTCGACGGTTGCGGCGCTGTTGATTCACAAAGCCATCGGCGACCGCCTGACCTGCATCTTCGTCGACAACGGGGTCATGCGGCTCGACGAAGCCAGCCAGATCGAGCAGCGCTTCAGGAAGCTCGACCTGCCGCTCGTCTGCGTCGACGCCGCGACGTTCTTCCTCGATCAGCTCGCCGGCATCACCGACCCCGAGCAGAAGCGCAAGATCATCGGCGCCGCCTTCATCGACGTCTTCGAGCGCGAGGCCGCGAAGCTCGGCTCCTTCGATTTCCTCGCCCAGGGCACCCTCTATCCCGACGTCATCGAAAGCGTCTCGGTGATCGGGCCGTCGCACGTCATCAAGAGCCACCACAACGTCGGCGGCCTTCCCGAGCACATGCGCTTCAAGCTGGTCGAGCCGCTCCGCCTGCTCTTCAAGGACGAGGTCCGTGAAGTGGGCAAGGAGCTCGGCCTCGACGACGAGTTCGTCTGGCGGCAGCCGTTCCCCGGTCCGGGCCTGGCGGTCCGCATCCTCGGCGAGGTCTCAGAGTCCCGCCTTGCGCTGGTCCGCCGCGCCGACGCGATCGTGTCGGAAGAGGTCAAGGCCGCCGGCTGGTACCGCAAGCTCTGGCAGTCGTTCGCCGTGCTGCTGCCGGTGCAGAGCGTCGGCGTGATGGGTGATGCGAGAACCTACGAATACACGATTGCGATCCGCGCCGTCGAGAGCAAGGATGGGATGACGGCCGACTGGGCCCGGCTGCCGCATGAGATCCTGGCGACGATTTCGTCCCGCATCGTCAACGAGGTCAAGGGCATCAACCGGGTCGTCTTCGACATCAGCTCGAAGCCGCCGTCGACGATTGAATGGGAATAGTGATTGCCGATTGCAGACTGACAGATTGAAGATTGGGATGTCGATTGAAGATTGAAGATTGACGATTGACGATTGCGGTTGGGTGCTGAATCGGGGGACCAGAATGAGCTTTCGGCCTGAAATCAATCCGCAATCGGAAGTCTGCAATCGACACTCCGCAATCTGCACTCTGCAATCGACAATCCAAATCTTCAATCTTCAGTCTGCAGTCTGCAATCTTCATTCTTCAGTCTGCAATCGGCAATCGTCCTATTGTCAATGAGCTTCGTCCACCTCCACCTGCACTCCGAATTCTCGCTGCTCGACGGCGCCTGCCGGATCGAGGAGCTGCTCGACAAGGCGGTCGAGCTGCGAATGCCGGCGCTCGCGATCACCGAGCACGGCAACATGTTCTCGTCGATCATCTTCCACGACCAGGCGCGCAAGCGGGGCATCAACCCGATTCTCGGCTGCGAGGTCTACGTCGCGCCCGGCGACCGGCGCGTCAAGAGCGGCACGCCCGGCGAGACCGCCAATCACCTCGTGCTGCTGGCGGAGACGCGCGAGGGCTATCACAACCTGATCAAGCTCGTCTCCTCCGGCTACACCGAGGGCTTCTATTACAAGCCGCGCATCGACAAGGATCTGCTGGCGCAGCACAGCAAGGGCCTGATCGGGCTGAGCAGCTGTCTCAAGGGCGAGGTCGCGACAGGCATCCGCCACGAACAGCAGCGCAAGGCGCTCGAAGCGGCGGCCGCGTATCGCGACATCCTCGGCCCCGCCAGCTTCTTCCTCGAGATGCAGTACCAGGGAATCGAGGACCAGCTCGTCGTCAACACCGGGCTGGCCCCGATTGCCAGGGAACTGAATCTGCAGCTGGTGGCGACCAACGACGTCCACTACCTGAAGAACTCCGACTTCAAGCCGCACGACATCCTGCTCTGCATCGGCACCGGCAAGACCGTCAACGACACCGAGCGCCTGAAGTACCACGGTGACCAGTTCTTTCTGAAGACCGCCGAAGAGATGGCGCAGGTCTTCCCGGACCATGCGGAGGCGCTGGCCAACACGCTGCGGATCGCCGAGCGCTGCAACGTCGATCTCTCGGGCACGGTCAATCACCTGCCGAACTTCGACGTTCCGGCCGGCTTCACGCTGGATGAGTACTTCGAGCACATCGTCCGCCAGGGCTTCGAGTTGCGCCTGCCGCGCCTGCGCGACCTCCAGGCCCGGGGCGTGCTCAAGCACACGCTCGACGAGTACGAGCGGCGGCTGACCTACGAGATCGAGATGATCAAGCAGATGAAGTACCCGGGTACTTCCTGATCGTCTGGGATTTCATCCGCTACGCCCGCGAGTGCGGCATCCCGGTCGGGCCCGGCCGCGGCTCCGCCGCCGGCAGCTTCGTCGCCTACTGCCTCCGGATCACGGACGTCGACCCGATCGAATATGACCTGATTTTCGAGCGCTTCCTCAACCCCGAGCGCGTGTCGCTGCCCGACATCGACATCGACTTCTGCGAGCGCCGGCGCGGCGAGGTCATCGACTACGTCACCCGCAAGTACGGACGCGAGAACGTCGCCCAGATCATCACGTTCGGAACGATGAAGGCACGCGCCGTCGTCCGCGACGTCGCCCGGGTCATGGACATCCCGTACGCCGACGCCGACCGGGTCGCCAAGGCGGTGCCGCCGGCGCTCGACATGACGCTGGCCAAGGCCCTCGAGGAGAGCCCCGCCCTCAAGGAGCTGCAGCAGAAGGACGAACGCGTCAAGGAGCTGCTCACCGTCGCCCAGCGCCTCGAGGGGATGACGCGGCATGCCTCGGTCCACGCCGCCGGCGTCGTCATCGCGCCGAGGCCGCTGACCGAGTTCATCCCGCTCTACAAGAGCCAGAAGGACGAAATCGTCACGCAATGGGCGATGAAGGAGGTCGAGCGCGTCGGCCTCCTGAAGATGGACTTCCTCGGCCTGAGCACGCTGACGCTGATCCGCGACGCGCTCGACGAGATCAAGCTGACTGAGGGGATCGATCTCGACATCGACGCCATCCCGCTCGACGACCAGAAGACATTCCAGCTGTTCTCGGACGGACAGACCTATGGCGTGTTCCAGTTCGAGAGCTCGGGCATGCGCGAGCTGCTGCGCAAGGCGAAGCCGGAGCGGCTCGACGACCTGATCGCGCTCAACGCGCTCTATCGTCCCGGCCCGTTGAAGAGCGGGATGGTCGACGACTACATCTCGCGCAAGCAGGGCAAGACCGAGGTCAAGTACGAGCTCCAGCAGCTCGCGCCGATCCTGTCGGACACCTACGGCGTCATCGCATACCAGGAGCAGGTCATGCGCATCGCCGCGGTCCTGGCCGGGTTCACGATGGGCCAGTCCGACATGCTCCGCAAGGCCATGGGGAAGAAGGACCCCAAGGTCATGGCCAAGCAGCGCGAAGCGTTCATGGCCGGGGCGACGAAGAACGCGGTCAGCGAGAAGAAGGCGACCAAGATCTTCGACCTGATGGAGTACTTCGCCGGGTACGGCTTCAACAAGTCGCACTCGACCACGTACGCCTGGGTCGCTTACCAGACCGGATACCTGAAGGCGAACTACCCGTGGCACTTCGTCGCGGCGCTGCTCACGATCGAAGCGGCCAACACCGACAAGCTCGCGATGTACCTCGGCGAGTGCCGCGAGCTTGCCGTCCCGATCCTGCCGCCCGACGTCAACTCCAGCGAGCTCCGGTTCACGGTCGTGAAGGAGGGCGTGCGGTTCGGGCTCTGCGCCGTCAAGAACGTCGGCGAGGGCGCGGTGCTGTCGATCCTGGGCGTGCGCGGCGAGCTCGGCCGGATCGATTCGCTCTACACCCTGTGCGAGCACGCCGACCTGCGGCTCGTGAACAAGCGGGTGCTGGAGAGCCTGGTCAAGGCCGGGGCGCTCGATTCACTCGCGCCGCGCATCGAATCGATCGCCGAGCGGCGGGCGCGGCTCTTCGCGGCCGTCGATCGGGCGCTCGAGCACGGCGGCCGGCATCAGCGCGACCTCGAGAAGGGGCAGAACCAGCTCTTCGGAGCGTTTGGCGACGACCACGAGACGCCGACGGCGGTGCCGCTGCCGGACGCCCGCCCGTGGACGGAGGCCGAGCAGCTTGCCGGCGAGAAGGAAGCGCTCGGCTTCTACATGAGCGGCCACCCGCTCGAGCGCTTCGCCAAAGACCTCGTCCTCTTCGGCGCCCGCCGCCTCGCCGAGCTCACCGCTTCAGAGGCCGACATCTGGCTCGGCGGCATCGTCTCCGGCCTGCGCCCGCTCAAGACCCGCAAGGGCGACCGCATGGCGGTCTTCATGCTCGACGACGTCAACGGCAGCGTCGAGGTCGTGGTGTTCCCCGAAACCTTCGCCAAGCACGGCTCGCTCGTCGAGGCGGACGCGATGCTGCTCGTTCGCGGCAAGTTCGAGAAAGACGACGAGACGGCGCGGCTGGTCGCGACCGAGATGCTGCCGATCGCCGCGCTGATGGAGCGAACCACGCGCGAGGTGGCGATTCACCTCAAAGCGTCGCTCAACAGCCGCAATACTTTCGAAGCCCTCGCCGAGCTCCTGTCACGGCACCGCGGCGATCGCCGGGTCTCGCTCGAGATCGACGTCAAGGGCGACAACGGCCCGCTGCGGGTCAGCGCCGACGTCACCCAGCGCGTCAAGCCGACCGAGCGGCTCGTCGCCGAAGTCGAGCAGATCTGCGGCGTCGGATCGGTGGAGCTTCGCTAGGGAAAGTGCTAAGGTGCGGGGGCGCACCCGGGAGTTGACCGCTGAAAGCCGAGAGCCACTGACATATGCCCGATCTGCTCGAGTTCGAAGAACCCGTCGGCGTCCTGCTGAAGGAGATCGAGGCGCTGAGCATGCTGCCGCGCACGCCGGAGCGTGAGCGCTCGATCGACAGTCTGCGCCGGCGCGCCGACGAGATCCGGGTCGAGCTCTTCGCCAACCTGACGCCGTGGCAGCGCGTCCTGGTGGCGCGGCATCCGGCGCGGCCGAACACCCTCGACTACGTCGAGCGGCTGTTCACCAACTTCGACGAGCTCCACGGCGATCGCCGCTTCGCCGACGACGCCGCGATCGTCTCCGGCCTCGCCAGCTACAAGGGACAGCCCGTCGCCGTCGTCGGCCACCAGAAGGGCCGCGACACCAAGCAGAAGATCTTCCGCAACTTCGGCTATGCCCGGCCGGAAGGCTACCGCAAGGCGCTGCGGGTGATGCAGCTGGCGCAGAAGTTCAAGCGCCCGATCGTCGTCTTCATCGACACGCCGGCGGCCTATCCCGGCGTCGAGTCGGAAGAGCGCGGCGTCGCCGAGGCGATCGCCTTCAACCTGCGCGAAATGATGATGCTCGGCGTGCCGATCGTCATCGTCATCTGCGGCGAGGGCGGCAGCGGCGGCGCCCTCGGCATCGCCATCGGCGATCGCGTGCTGATGCAGGAGTTCGCGGTCTACAGCGTCATCCCGCCGGAGGGCTGCGCCGCCATTCTCTGGCGCGACGCCAACAAGAAGGTCGAGGCGGCGGAGGCGCTGAAGATCACCGCGCCAGACTTGCTCGCGCTCGGCCTGATCGACGCGATCGTGCCCGAGCCGACCGGCGGCGGCCACAACGACTACGATTCGGCGACGGCACTGGTCGACCAGGCGCTGTCCCAGGCCCTGGCCGATCTCAGGACCGTCGACGTCGCCGAGCTCCTCGACCTGCGCTACGAGAAGTTCCGCCGCATGGGCGCCGAAGGTCTCGCCTTCATCGACGTGGAGAAGCGCGCCGGCGAAATCGTGAAGTCCGAGGTGTGAAGACCCTCATCTGGCAGCACCAGCCGTGCAACGACGCCGAGGTGGCGACGTTGGCGGCGGCCCTGAATCTCCATCCGACCGTCGCCCGCCTGCTGTGCCAGCGCGGCCTCGGCGACCCCGCCGCCGCCGACCGGTTCCTCAACCCGTCGATGGACCACCTGCACGATCCGTTCGCCCTGACCGACATGGACCGCGCCGTGACCAGGCTCGAGCAGGCGCTGGCGCGGGGCGAACGCATCGCCGTCCACGGCGACTACGACGTCGACGGCATCACCTCGACGGTCATCCTGCGGCGGGCGCTGGAGATGCTCGGCGGCACCGTCGTGCACTTCATTCCCGACCGGTTGAAGGACGGATACGGCCTCCAGCCGGCCGGCATCGACCGTTTGCACGCCGCCGACGTCCAAATCGTAGTGTCGGTCGACTGCGGTATCCGCGGCACCGACGCGGCGCGGCGGGCGCGCGAGCTCGGGATCGATCTGATCATCACCGATCACCACGAGCCCGAAGGGACGCTGCCCGAGGCCGTCGCCGTCATCAACCCGAAGCGGCACGACTGCACCTATCCCGACAAGCATCTCGCCGGCGTCGGCGTGGCGCTGAAACTGGTGCAGGCGTTGTGCGATCGCGCTGGCAAATCGAAATGGCTGCAGGGATTCGTCAAGGTCGCGGCGCTCGGCACGCTCGCCGACGTCGTGCCGCTGGTCGGGGAGAACCGGGTCATCGCCCGGTTCGGGCTGGCGTCGCTGACGCGCGGCCCGCACACCGTCGGCCTGCGATCGCTGCTCGAAGCCTCCGGCCTCGCCGGCAAGACGATCGACAGCTACCAGGTCGCCTTCATGCTGGCGCCGCGCGTCAACGCCGCCGGCCGGATGAGCACGCCGGACATCGCAACGCGGCTGCTGCTGGCCAACGACGAAGCCATGATTGAAGAAGCACGCGGCCTGGCGCAGCAACTCAACGACGAGAACCTGCGCCGGCAGACGGAGGAGGCCGAGCTCGTCGCCCAGGCGCGCAAGGCGATCGAGACCGACCCGGCGGTCGGGGCCCACAACGTCCTCGTCGTCGGCGGCGCCGGCTGGCACCGCGGCGTCATCGGCATCGCCGCGTCGAAGCTGGTCGACACGTATCACAAGCCGGCGATCGTCCTCTCGATCGACGGCGACGTCGCGCACGGCTCGTGCCGCAGCATCCCGGACTTCGACATGCTCGGCGCGCTCGAGCGCTGCGCCGACGTCTTCGTCCGCTTCGGCGGCCACCGGCAGGCGGCCGGCCTGACGATGGAGGCGGCGCGGGTGCCGGAGTTCCGCGCCCGGATCAACGCCCACGCCGATGCCGTGCTCGAGCCCGATCAGCTCAGGCCGCGGCTGCGCATCGACGCGCCGTTGAACCTCAAGGCGATCACGCCGGACCTGATGCGCGGCCTCGACGCCCTCGGTCCATTCGGCATGGGCAACCCGCGGCCGGTGTTCTGTGCCAGCCCGGTGCAGATCGTCGACGGCCCGCGATCGATCAAGGAACGCCACCTGTCGATGACCTTCACCCAGGACGGCCGGCGGATTCGCGCCATCGCCTGGCGCGCGGCGGAGCGCGCTGCGTTCCTCGACCAGCATCGCGCCGGCGTCAACCTCGCGTTCTCGCTCGAGCGCAACGAGTTCCAGGGCGAGACCTACCTCGAGCTCAACGTCGCGGATTTCAAGGCGATAGAATAGAAAAGTGCGCTGGCAGAAGATCGCCCGATTCGTCATTGCGGCGTTCGTGATCGTATTTGCCGGCGTGGTGATCTACTCCATGCGGCAGCGCGCCGCGATGCCGACCGCGGCCCCCGAACCGGTGCGCGCCACCGATCCATCCGCCTACACCGAAACCGGCAAGGGTACGTCCGAGCAGATCAAGGACGGCAAGGTCGTGACCGCCGTCAGCTTCGCCCGCCAACTGACCTACAGCGACGGCAAGGTCCGCGGTATCGACGTCGACGCGAAGCTCACCGACAAAGAGGGGCGTCCGATGCGGCTCACGGCGAAGCAAGCGGAGCTCGTCGCGCCGCCGGGACAGCCCCAGGCGCTGAGCGTCGGCAAGCTGACCGGCGACGTCAAGCTCACGACCGACACCGGCCTCGAAGTGACCTCGGCGGAGGCGGCATTCAGCGACCAGACCGGGATCCTGACCATCCCTGGGCCGGTGCAGTTCAAGAAGGGACGGATGACGGGCAGGGGCGTCGGCGCCACCTACAACCGCAACAACGACGTGCTGTGGATCCTTGCCGAGGCCCACGTCACCGCTGCGCCCGACGCCGCCGGCGGGGGCGCGATCGAGGCGACCGCCGGCAGCGCCGGGCTCGCGCGCGCCGACAACTACATGAAGCTCGAGAAGAACGCCCGCATCGTCTCCGACGGCCGGACGGCGCAAGCGGCGATCATCACGCTGTTCCTCGATCAGAGCGGCGAGAAGGTGCAGCGCATGGAGCTGCGCGAGCAGAGCCGGATCACCGGCAGCGGTGCCGGCGCCTCGCTGATGGTCGCCAAGGACATCGACATGAACTACGCCGAGGACGGCCGGACGCTGCGGAGCTCGAAGCTGATGCAGAACGCCGTCGTCGAGCTGCCGGGCAGCGCCGGCGGCCCGGCCAGGCGAATTGCCGGCACCACGATCGACATCGCCATGTCGCCAGACGGCGCGACCGTCACCAGCCTCAACGCGATGGAGCGCGTCCAGGTCGACCTGCCGGCGGAAGGGGACGCCCCAGGAAAGCAGATCCGATCGTCGTCGCTGCACGCGACCGGCGCGCCCGGCCAAGGGCTGCAGAACGCGATCTTCGAAGGCGGCGTCGACTACACCGAGGTGCGGCCCGCCAGCGGCAAGGCGCCGGCGGCGGAGCGCAAGGCCCGGTCGCTGCGGCTGATCGTGGCGACGAAGCCGGGCCTTGGACCGATCGAGCAGGCCGATTTCCGCGGCAACGTCCGCTTCACCGACGCCGACACGATCGCCGAGGCGCCGCGCGCCCTCTACACCATCGCCAAGGACATGCTCGATCTCTCGCCGTCGGATGGCGACGCCGGCACCGGTCCGGTGGTGACGACGCCGCAGCTCCGGGTCGAGGCGCGCAACATCCACCTCTCGCCGACGTCGAAGAAGCTCACCGCAGACACCGACATTCGCAGCAGCATCAAGCCGCAGAAGAAAGGCGCGGCTGACGCGACGGGCAAGATGCCGGTGATGCTGAAGCAGGACCAGCCGGTCACCGTGACGTCGAATCGGCTGGCCTACGACGGCGTCGCCGAAGCGACCTACTCGGGCAGCGCGCTGCTGTGGCAGGGCAACGGTTCGCGGATCAGCGGCGACACGATCGTCCTCAACGATCGCACCGGCAACCTCATCGCCCGCGGCACGGTCCGGACGACGATGATCATGATGGACGAAGATCCGAAGACGAAAGCGAAGACGCCGACCGTCACGAACGCGTCGTCAGATCTGCTGGACTACAATGACGCCAAACGATTGGCGACCTACACCTCGACCTCGGCGACGCTGGCCCGGCTGACGAGCCCGCAGGGCGACATGAGCGGCAAGCGCATCGATCTTTACCTGAAGGAAAGCGGCAACGAGGTCGAACGCGCCGAGTCGGACGATACCGTCTCTGTGAAACTGGACAAGCTGTTCGCCACTGGCAAGCACCTGGTCTATACCGCGTCGGCCGATACCTACCTGCTGACCGGCCAGCCGGCGGTCTCGATCCAGAAAGACGATCAGGGCTCCTGCAAGCGCACCGACGGCACGACGATGACCTACCACCGGGCGACCGGCTTCCTGCGCTCCGAGGGCATCGCCGGCGTCGCCGCGACGCGTTCGAAGCCGCTCGACGCCTGCCCCGCGGAACTCAAGCCCTGAATGGCGACGCTCCGGACCCGCGACCTCACCAAGTCGTACGGCGGGCGTACGGTCGTGCGCGGCGTCAGCCTCGAGATCGCGTCGGGCGAGGTCGTCGGCCTGCTCGGCCCGAACGGCGCCGGCAAGACCACGACCTTCTCGATGGTGGTCGGCCTGACCGCGCCGGACTCGGGCCGGGTCATGCTCGACGACGTCGACGTCACCGACGATCCGATGTACATCCGGGCGCGGAAGGGCATCGGCTACCTGCCGCAGGAAGCGTCGATCTTCCGCGGCCTGACGGTCGAGCAGAACATCCTGGCGATCCTCGAGACCGTCCAGTCGGGCGGCGCCGAGCGCCGCGCCCGGCTGCGCGATCTGCTGGCCGAGCTGTCGCTGACGCCGCTCGCCAAGTCGCCGGCCTACACGCTCTCGGGCGGCGAACGGCGGCGGGTCGAGATCACGCGGGCGCTGGTGATGTCGCCGCAGTTCATGCTCCTCGACGAGCCCTTCGCCGGCATCGATCCGATTGCCGTCACCGACATCCAGCAGATCATCTTCCACCTCAAGAAGCGGGGGATTGGCGTCCTCATCACCGACCACAACGTGCGGGAAACCCTGAAGATCACCGATCGCGCATACATCGTCCACGACGGGGCCATCTTCCGCGCCGGCACTCCCGACAGCCTGGCCGCCGACGAGGACGTCAAACGGATTTACCTCGGCGCCGACTTCCGATTGGACTAGAATCAAGGAGGACACGTTAGCGCTCCATGGCGATTCAGCAGCGACTTCACACCAAACTCGTTCAGAAGCTCATTCTGACGCCGTCGCTGCAGCAGGCGATCAAGCTGCTGCCGATGTCGACGCTCGAGCTGTCGGATCTGCTGAACCAGGAGATGGTCGAGAACCCGCTGCTCGAAGAGGTCCCGACCGAAGAGCTCCAGCCGGCCGAACAGCAGCAGCAGGCGGAGAAGGCCGAGGCCGACAAGCCCACCACCGAAAAGACGGACAGCTGGGACGACGCCGACTACGACTACTTCTTCGGCGAGTACCTCGACGACGGCTATCGTTCGCGGCAGCCGTCCGAAGTCAAGGAGCTGCCGCCGATCGAGAACACGCTCTCGACGACCGGCTCGCTGTCGGACCACCTGCTGTGGCAGCTGTCGCTGCAGACGACGGACGAACTGCTGCGCGAGATCGGCAGCGCCATCATCGGCAACCTCGACGACGACGGCTACCTCGTCGCCTCGGTGGAAGAGATCGCGGCGATGGGCGAGTGGGCCGTCGCCGACGTCGAGCGGGCGCTGCAGCACGTCCAGACCTTCGACCCGATCGGCGTCGCGGCGCGCGACCTGCAGGAGTGCCTGTGGCTGCAGATTCGCCACGTCGGCCTCGAGGGCACGCCGAGCGAGAAGATCGTCACCGAGCATCTGCGGCTGCTGCAGAACCACCAGATTCCGGAGATCGCGCGCAAGCTCGGCATGACGCTCGACGACCTGCGCACGCACGTCGAGATCATCCGCAACCTCGACCCCAAGCCGGGCAGCCGCTACAACCCGACCCAGTCGCAGTACGTCATCCCCGACGTCTACATCGTCAAGGTCGAGGATCAGTACGTCGCCGCCCTGAACGAAGAGGGGCTGCCGCAGCTGCGCATCAGCCCGGTCTATCGCCGGCTGCTCGACAAGGCCGGCGGCGAGTCGAGCGACGAGACGCGCGCCTACGTCAAGGACAAGTTCCGCTCGGCGCTCTGGCTGATCAAGTCGGTCGACCAGCGGCAGAAGACGATCCACAAGGTCGCGACCAGCATCATCAACTTCCAGCGCGAGTTCCTCGACCACGGCATCGAGTACCTGCGGCCGCTGGTGCTCCGCGACGTCGCCAACGACATCGGCATGCACGAGTCGACGGTCAGCCGCGTCGTCAACAACAAGTACATGCACACGCCGCAAGGCGTGTTCGAGATGAAGTACTTCTTCCACAGCGGCATCAGCAGCTCGTACGGCGAGAGCGTCTCGTCGGTGACGATCAAGCAGCGGATCCGCAAGATCATCGAGAACGAGGACCCGCGCAAGCCGCTCAGCGACTCGAAGATCGTCAGCATCCTGCAGAAGGAAGGCCTGATGCTGGCCCGTCGCACGATTGCCAAGTACCGCGAAGAGCTGAAGATTCCCACGTCGAACCAGCGTAAAGTGCTGTTCTGACAGCGACCAGCCACCTGCTGCCGGCCTCCGGCGCATTCGCGGGGGCGGCTGGAAGCTGAGAGCTGGCAGCTGGAAGCCCAATCATGCGTTTGGACATCACCGGCCGACACGTCGTCATCGGCGCATCCCTCAGACAACTGATTCTCAAGCGGCTGGCCAAGCTCGAGCGGCTGCTCAACGACAACGCCATCTCGGCGCAGGTCATCCTCAACAAGGAGAAGCACCGGCACCGCACCGAGATCCTGATCCACGCCCGCGGCGACCACATGCTGCGCGGCCTCGGCGTCGGCGACGACTGGCCGGTGTCGATCCGCGATGCCGTCGCCAAGATCGAGCAGCAGGCGCAGACGCTGAAAGGCAAGTGGCGCGAGCGCACGCGGCGCGGCGCCGTCAGCCGCACCGTCAGCCCGGCCGCGGCAGCGGCGGCGCCGGAACCGTCGGCCGGCCGCCGCGTCATCCGCGCCACGCGCTACGCCGTCAAGCCGATGTCGATCGAGGACGCGGCGCTGCGCGTCAGCGCCGGCGCCGAGACGTTCGTCGTCTTCCGCAACGCCGACAGCGACGCCGTCAGCATCCTCTACCGTCGCAACGACGGCCACTACGGATTGATCGAGCCGGACTAGTCGTGGCGGATACCGACACCACCGAGCCCGGCGGCGTGACCGTGGCGACGGTGCTGCGAGATCTGGCGGACTCCAGGGCACTCGACCTGGAATTGCTGGCGGGCGGCGACGGCCTGCACCGCCGCATCACCATCCCTCATCCACAGAAGACCGGCCTGGCGCTGTCGGGATTCGACGCCTACCTGCGCGGCGGCCGCGTCCTCGTCTTCGGCGAGAGCGAGGTCCGCTATCTCGAGGGGCTGCCGCCGCCGGAACGGACCGCCGTGGTGCGGCGGGTGATGGAGCACGAGCTGCCGTGCCTGCTCATCACCGACGGCTTCGCGCCGCCGCCCGAGCTCGCGATCGAAGCCGACCGCGGCCGGGTACCGCTGCTGCGCACCCGCGCCGCGACGCCCGAAGCGATGTCGCGCCTGTCGGCGGTGCTCGACACCTACCTCGCGGCCCGCGGCGTCATCCACGGCGTGCTGATGGACCTCCTCGGCCTCGGCGTGCTCGTCGTCGGCGAGAGCGGTATCGGCAAGAGCGAATGCGCCCTCGACCTCGTTGTCCGCGGCCACCGGCTCGTCGCCGACGACGCGGTCGAAGTGCGGAGCCGGGCGCAGTCGTTCGTGCTCGGCAGCTGCCCCGAGCTGACGCGGCATCACATGGAGATCCGCGGCCTCGGGCTGATCAACGTCCAGGACCTGTTCGGCGTTGCCTCGACACGGACGTCGAAGCGGATCGAGCTGGTCGTCCAGCTCGAACGCTGGGAACACGGCCGCGAGTACGATCGGCTCGGCCTCGACGAGAGCTACTACGAGCTGCTGGGCATCCGCATCCCGATGATCCGGATGCCGGTGGCGCCCGGCCGCAACATCGCGATCCTGGTGGAGGTCGCGGCCCGCAACCAGCTGCTGCGGGCCCGCGGCCATCACGCGGCGCGGCGGCTCGTCGAACGCCTGAACGGCGAGCTCGAAGCCGCCGCCGGCGGGGCGCCGGACCTCGAATACGGCGAGGACCTTTAGCAGAGGAGGCTGCAGGCTTGAACCTATCTCATGGATCGCCCGGTAGTCTGAGTTGTGTAAGCGAGCGTGGCGAGCGCGCGTCCAGGGATGGCCGAGAGGCGGCGCCCTTCGCGAGCGAGCGCCGCGAGCGAGCCACGCGACACGGAGCGCGCCGAGCGAAGCGGCGCGCGAGCGAGCGTGTAGGGGAGTCCGAGGGGCGAAGCCCCTCGGTGATGAAGGCTAGCATGCGCGAGAAACGTCACGCCGCCCGCCGCGCGGCACGCACCGCCGTCCAATCACGGTTCGTCGTGCTCACGGGCCTGTCGGGATCGGGCAAGTCGCAGGCGATCCGGGCGCTCGAGGATCTCGGCTACTTCTGCGTCGACAACCTGCCGGTGACGCTGCTGCCGATGCTGGCCGAACTGACGCTGCGCGCCGGCAGCGAGATCTCGCGCGCCGCGGTCGTCGTCGACGTGCGCGAGGGGCGGCTGCTCAAGGATTTTCCCGGCATCTATCGTCGCCTCAAGGCGATGCGCAACCTCCAGCCGGTGCTCATCTTCCTCGAAGCGAAGGAAGACTCCCTGGTGCGGCGGTTCAGCGAGACCCGGCGGCCGCACCCGCTGTCGCCGGACCGCTCGGCGATCGAGGGCATCCGCGAGGAGCGCCAGGCGATGCGCGCGATCCGCAAGCTCGCCGACCACGTCATCGACACGTCGTCGATGACGGTGCACGAGCTGCGGCACGTCTTCACCGGCGTCGCCAGCGGCCGCGTTCCGGGAAACCGGCTCGTCGTGACGATTCTCAGCTTCGGCTTCAAGCATGGCATCCCGGTCGATGCCGACCTGCTCTTCGACGTCCGCTTCCTGCCGAACCCGCACTTCGTGCCGGCGCTGCGCCCGCACACCGGACGCGACCCGAAGGTGCGCCGGTTCCTCGACCGCTCGGAAGCAACCGCCGACTTCCTCCGCCACACGACGAACCTGCTCAAGTTCCTGATCCCGCAGTACGTCAAGGAAGGCAAGTCGTACCTGACCATCGGCATCGGCTGCACCGGCGGCCGCCACCGCTCGGTGGCGATCGCCGAGGCGCTGAAGAAGGGGCTGAGCGGCATCGACGGCATCCAGCTCCGCGTTGCGCACCGCGACATCGCCATCGACTGAGGGACCTGATGATGCGACCGATTCGAGGCCGGCGATGAACCTGGGAGTGGTAGTGGTGACGCACGGTCAGCTCGCGACCGAGCTCGTCAACTCGGCGGAGATGATCGTCGGCGACCTGCCGCAGTTCGCGGCGGTTGCGATTGGCTGGCACGACGACGTCGACCACGCCAGGGCAGAGATCGAGCGGGCGATCGGCCGCGTCCAGGCCTCGGCCGGTGGCACCGACGACGCCCCGGCGGGGGTGCTCGTGCTCACCGACATGTTCGGCGGGACGCCGGCAAACCTGGCGGTGACGTTCGTCAGCCCGTACGTCGAGGTCATCACCGGCGTCAACCTGCCGATGCTGATCAAGGCGGCGCGGACGCCGAAGGAGCAGGACCTGCTGACGCTGGCCCGGGCGCTGCGGGAAGACGGCCGCAACGCCATCTGGGTCACCTCCGACCTGCTGCGGGGAGAGAAGGCGTGACCTCCTGCGACGTGACGATCGTGAACCCGCTTGGCCTGCACGCGCGGGCGGCGGCGCGCTTCGTCCACGCCGCGAGCGCCTTCTCGGCCCGGATCCGCGTCGTCCGCGGCAGCCGCGACATGGACGGCAAGAGCATCATGGGGCTGCTGCTCCTCAGCGCCGCAAAGGGGAGCGTCATCACCATCTCGGCGGCAGGATCGGACGAGGACCAGGCCATTGCCGCGCTCTGCGACCTGGTTTCACGCGGCTTCGACGAGGTGGCGCCATGCGCCTGACCGGACTCGGCGTGTCACCGGGGATCGGCATCGGCAAGGCGCTGGTCCTCAAGCGCGGCGCCCGCGACTTGCGGTTCCGCGTCCCGCCCTGGCTGGTGTCGCGCGAGCTCGACCGGCTCGAGTCGGCCAAGGCCCGGGCCCGCGACCAGATCACGAGCATCAAGGAGCGGATCGCCGCCAGCGCCGGCGCCGAGCACGCCTACCTCTTCGACGCCCAGCTGCTGATGCTCGACGACGCGATGCTGATCGGGCGGGCGGCCGAAGCGATTCGCGCCGAGCGGCTGAACGCGGAATCGGCGCTGCAGCGCGCGCTCGAGGACGTCTCGACGATGCTCGACGGCGCGCACGATCCGTATCTGCGCGAACGCCAGGGCGACATCGCCGACGTCGTCGGCCGGCTGACGATGAACCTGCGCGAAGCCGGCGACCCCACCGACCTGTTCAACGAGCTCGAAGGTCCGCTGGTGCTCGTCGCGCACGAGGTGCGGCCGTCGATCATCGCCCAGCTGGACTGGCAGCGCCTGTCGGCGCTCGTCACCGACGCCGGCAGCTGGACGACGCACACCGCGATTCTGGCGCGGTCGCTGCACGTGCCAGCGGTCGCCGGCCTGCACAACGCCAGCGTCCTCGTCGCCCCCGGCACGCTCCTGGCCGTCGACGGCACGACCGGCGAAGTGCTGATCGAGCCCGACGGCGAGATGCTGGAGCAGGTCGAAGCGCGGCAGCGGCGGCGGCGCGCCTACGAGCTTTCGCTCGACGAGTACCGCGAGCTGCCGGCAATTACGAGCGACGGCGAAGCAATCCGCCTGGAGGCCAACATCGAGGCGCCCGAGGATACGGCGCGGGCGCACGAGCGCGGCGCCGAAGGTATCGGGCTGTTCCGGTCAGAATTTCTACTGTCGGCAACGGCCGCCGGTCTGCCCGGCTCGCTGAACCCGCTGAGCGAAGACGCTCAGTACGAGGCCTATCGACGCCTGGTCGAGAGCGCAGCGCCGCGGCGGGTGACGGTCAGGACCTTCGACGTCTCGGAAGGGCAGTTGTACCGCACCGGTGAGATGGCCGAGTCGGTGCGCTCGCCACTCGGCATGCGCGGCGTCCGCCTGACCCTGGCGACCGACGAGATCTTCCAGTCACAGCTGCGGGCGCTGTACCGCGCCGCGGCGCACGGGCCGCTGCGGATCATGTTTCCGTTCGTCTCGGGGCTGGAGGAGCTCAGGGCGGCCCGCGCCGCCGCAGCCCGCGCCGCCGACTCGCTGCGGACGGAAGGCGTCATCGTCCCGGACGTGCCGATCGGCGTGATGATCGAGCTGCCGTCGGCGGCGCTGACGGCCGACCTCCTCGCCCGCGAGTCCGATTTCTTCAGCATCGGCACCAACGATCTGATCCAGTATTGCCTCGCCGTCGATCGCACCGACGACCGCGTCTCGCGCCTGTACGAACCGCTCCATCCGGCGATCCTCCGGGCGATCCGCCTCGTCGTCCGGGCGGGCCGGCGGGCCCGCATCCCGGTCGCGGTCTGCGGCGAGATGGCGGCCGACCCGGTGGTGCTGACGCTGCTCGTCGGGCTCGGGCTGCGCGAGCTGAGCATGGCGCCGACGGCGATCCCGCTCGCCAAGCGGGTCATCCGCAGCCTGAGCGCCGCCGAGGCCCGCTATGCCGCGCGGCAGGCGATGCGGACGGCAACCGCGGCCGAGGTCGAGAAGGTGCTCGGCGAACTGACCGAGCCAATCGGATCGAAGGGGAACTAGAAGTCATCTCATACACGCGCGAGCGAGCGCAGCGAGCGAGCCACCGGAGCGGAGTGAGCCGGCGAAGCGGCGAGCGAGCGACGGTGTAGGGGAGTCCGAGGGGCGAAGCCCCTCGGTTGAAAACCGAGAGGAGTGTGTCGTGGCGGACGAAGTGACGAAGGTGGAGAAGCCGTGGGGCTACGAGCTGCACTGGGCGAAGACGGATCGGTATGTCGGCAAGGTGATTCACGTCAATGCCGGTCACGCCCTCAGCCTTCAGTATCACAACCAGAAGGACGAAACGATTTTCCTCTGGAAGGGGCGGCTGCTGTTCGAGATCGGCAAGGACGTAGACTCGCTGGTCAGCCGCGAGATGAAGGTCGGGGAGTCGGTGCACATCACGCCAAAGGTCGTCCACCGCATGACGGCGATCGATGACTGCGACATCTTCGAGGTCTCGACGCCCGAGCTGCACGACGTCGTCCGGCTCGAGGATCGCTACGGCAGATCGTCATAGCTGCGCGCGCCGGCAGGCGGCAACCGCGCAGTTCCTGCCAGGTCCGCCGAAGAAGCACGAGAATATCGGGTAAGTTATCGGGTCCGGGACTGGCCGGGCCCTTGAAAGGATTCGTGGCATGGGAAGCGTGAACAAAGTGATTCTGGTCGGCAACCTCGGACGTGACGCCGAGCTGCGCTACACACCCGGCGGCGCGCCGGTCGCCACCCTGAACCTGGCGACGACCGAGGTCTGGAACGACAAGGGCGGCCAGCGGCAGGAAAAGACCGAATGGCACCGCGTCGTCCTCTGGGGCAAGACGGCCGAGTCGCTGTCGGAGTACCTGACCAAGGGGAAGCAGATCTACATCGAGGGGAAGCTGCAGACCCGGCAGTGGGACGACAAGGACGGCAACAAGCGCTATACGACCGAGGTCCGCGGCGATCGCGTCGTCCTGCTGAGCGGTGGAGGCGGTGGCGGCGGCGGAGTGCGGCAGGGTCGCGCTGCCGGCGCCAGCGGTCCGGCGGGCATGGACGAGCCGATGGGCGAGCCCGCGTCCGAGCTGACCGACGACGATATCCCGTTCTAGGCGCGCGGAGTGCCAGCGACGTAGCGCGGAGCTTCAGCTCCGCGAACAGTGGGCGGGGCTGATGCCCCGCCTCACTTCTTGTCCTGGACCCTCACCAGCGACTGCTTGGCCATCGTCGCTTCGATCGTGCCGGGGTGGCTCTTGATTACCGCCTCGAACGCCCGCCGGGCCGGCTCGAACTGCTTCAGCGACTCGTAGGCCAGTCCCATCTTGTAGTACGCGGCCGGGACGCTGTCCGACTGCGGATAGCTCGTGATGACCTTCTGCAGCGCGGCCGCAGCCTCGGAGTATTTCCCGGCGCTGTAGAGCGAGTGGCCGATGTAGAGCTGCGCGTCGTCGGCCTGCGGCGAGGTCGGGAACGAGCGGATGTAGGACTCGAAGCCTTCGGCGGCGAGGTCGTACTGGCCGGCGGTGTAGACGGCATACACGCGATCCCACATCTGCGTCGGCGAAACGTTCGCCGACGGGGTCGTCGCCGCGGGCGCCGTCGGCACGCCGGCTGGAGCCGCCGGATCGGTCGGCGCAGGATCGCCGGCCGGAGTCATCACGGCGGAGGCGCCGGCATCGACGAGACCGCCTGCCGCAACGACTGCACCTCCTGCGTCATCGACGACAGGCGGACGTTGGTCTCGTCCGACTTCTCGCGCAGCACCCGCGTCGTCTCCGCCAGGTTCTCGATGATGAGACGCTGATCGGCGAACGCCTTCTGGGCGCGGCTGGCGTCGGCGTCGAGCCGGGTGTTGAGCGCCTTGAGGGCGTCGCTGAGGCCGGCCAGGGTCTGGCGCAGCTGCTGCTGTTCTTCCTGCAGCATCCGGATTTCCGCCATCAGGATCTTGTGCTCCTTGTCGGCGGCGAGCGTCGTCGCCGGGGCGAACAGGGCAAGTCCCAACACGGTCGCGGCAACGGCGGGTGGCGTTCTCATGGCGTCAAGCACCTTTCATGAACCAGAAGCAATCGGGCCTCCGATGACCCGGTAACCCGAACTTCCAACTAGCGGCTCGTCAGCACGAAGTGTGCCCGGCGGTTCTTGGACCAGCCGGTCTCGCTGTGCGTCGGATCGAACGGAAACTCCTTGCCGTAGCTGACGGTGCGGAGCCGATCGCCGGGAATGCCCAGTGAGATCAGGTAATCGCGCGCCGCCGCGGCGCGGCGGGTGCCGAGGGCAAGGTTGTACTCGGCCGTGCCGCGTTCGTCGGCGTGGCCTTCGATGGTGATCACCCAGTCGGGATACTTCTTCAGGATCCCGGCGTTCGCGGTCAGCACCTGCTGGCCGAGGGCGTCGATCTCGGTGCTGTCGAGGGCGAAGAAGACCGGCTGGAACGGTGAGTTCTGGTTGATCTTGTCGATGTCGCTGACCTTGAGCGGATCCTCGGTGATCGGCTCCGGCGGCACGCTCGTCGGCTCCGGCACCGGTTCGGGCGGCGCCGGCGGGGCGCCACCAACCGGGCTGGTGGGCGGCGGCGGCGGGAACGGCCGCGCTACCGGGGGTTTCTTGTCCGCGCACGCGGCCAGGTTCACCAGCACCGCGGTCAGGAGCGACGCGGTTACTACCACTCGTCGGATGTTCATGCTGCGCCTTTCATCAACCATATCGTGAACGTCGGCCTGCGCCTGCCCTGACTCGAAGCCTGCCCTGAGCACATCGAAGGGCCGCGCCTACTGCGACCAGTTCGGGAACTTGTTGCTGCCCACCTTGGTGATCTGCCGGAGGTTCGTGCCGTCGCGGGCGATGGTGTAGATCTGCGGCCGGCCGCTCCGATCCGAGACGAACGCCAGGTGACGGCCGTTCGGCGCGAACGCCGGGCTCTCGTTGCTGCCGATGCCGTCGGTAATCGCCCGCGACGTCCGGGTGTTGAAGTCGAAGATGCGGATCTCGTAGCCGCCGCCGGCGCGCGAGGTATAGGCGATCTCGTTGAGCGGCGCCGGCGACCAGGTCGCGCGATCGCAGTAGCCCTCGGTGCTGATGCGATTCAGTCCTGTACCGTCGACGTTGACGATGTAGACCTGGGGGGTGCCGCCGCGATCCGAGGTGAACGCGATCTGGGTGCCGGTCGGGGACCAGGTCGGCGTCGCATCGTTCATCGGGTGGTTCGTGATCCGGCGGACGTTGCTGCCGTCGCGGTTGGCGACGTAGATCTCGGTGTTGCCGTCGCGGTTCGACATGAAGGCGATCCTGGAACCATCAGGCGACCAGGCCGGCAGGAAGTTGTGGCTGTCGTTGTTGCCGCGCGCCGGCATCATCGGCGCCCGCGCCCCGCGCAGCGACTGCAGAATGATGTCGGGGTAGCCGCTGCGGTACGAGGTGTAGGCAATCTCGCTGAGGTCGGGCGACCACGCCGGCGTGATGTCGAGCGAGCGGGCGACGGTCAGGACCGTCTGGTTGGCGCCGTCGTAGTCGGACTGGTAGATACGCGAGATGTCGCGCTCGCCGACCGGCCCCTTCATCCGCGCCCCGTCGCGATCGGACGAGAACGCCAGCTTCGTGCGGGCAACGCCGCGGAGGTTGCGCTGCGTCTTATGCACCTCGTCAGCGAACGAGTGAGCGTAGATCCTGCCGCCGTCGGTCAGCGATCGTTCCGAGCCGCCGTACTGCTTGCCGGCGGCAATCTCGTTCGTGGCCACCTTGATCAGTCGAACCTCGACGACGACCTTCTTGTCGGCGGTCTTGGTGACCGTGCCGACGACGACGGCGTCGGCGCCGAGCTCGCGCCAGCGCTCGACGGCCACCTGGTCGGCGCTCGCCGGACGCGGCACCGTGCGCAGGATGTCGCGCGGCAGCATGTAGAACTCCTTCTCGAACGCGAAGTCGTCCCACAGCACGTCGCCGATGGTCTTGGCCGCCGACATGACGTCCGCGTCCTTGGTCAGCGGAATGAACTCCGGCACCGCCAGCTTCGGCGGCCCGTCGGCGGAGCCGCTGATGGTCGTGCGCACGGCCTGGTCAGGTGGCGGCTGCTGGGCCGGCGGCTGCTGCGCCGTTGCGGCGGCGATGGCGCCGGCGGCCAGAAGGGCAGTGAGTGACTGAAGGTATGTCATCAGCGCGTGTACTCGAAAGTAAGGTAGATCGTCAGCGTTGGTGATGCGTATCGATCCGGAAGCGGCGGCACGCGCTGGGTCGCCAGCACCGCCCGCCGCGACTCGAGATCGAGCAGGGGATTTCCGCTCGCCGCCTCGACGGCAACGTTGGCCAGAAAGCCGTCGCGGCGGATGGTGAATTTGACTTCGTTCTTGCCGATCGGGCCGACCCGCCGGTCCCAGTTCTTGTAGATCGCCGCCTTCATCTGCTCGATGTACTCGGGGCAGCAGAAGTTGCCGTCGATGCGGACGCCGCCGGTCCCGCCGCCACCCGACGACAGACCACCGAATGGGACCTGGGCCGCGTTGGGAGTATCGACCCGCGCCGGCCCGGTCGTTACCTTCTCGCCGGTCGATGCTTTCTTCGTCGACGACTTGTCCACCGGCTTTTCGACTGGCTTCGGCGTCGGTTTCGGCTTGACCTCCGGCGTCGGCTCCACCATCTCCGGTGTCTTCGCCGCCGGCGTGCGTACGGCGGCGGTCTTCGACGCCGCTTCTTCCTGGACGGACCGCGCCGCGATCGACGTCATCCCGCCCGTATCCTGGCCGGGCACGCCGCCCATGGAAATGGTTATCGGCACCACACGTTCCGCCGGCTCGCTCAGGAACCAGCCGGGCGGCAGCACGTAGACCAGCGCGACGAGCACGACGTGGACGATGAGCGAGATCGTCACCATGCGCGAGAGTCCATCGACCTCGCGGCTGCGGCCGAGCAGGATCGCGCTGACGGCTTCCTGCATGCTACCGCCCGACCTCGGGAGGCGTCGACGCAGGCACGCGCTGATGCATTACCGCCGCACCTCCGGCTGGGAGAGCAGTCCGACCTTGTGGATGTCGGCCTCAGCCAGCTTCGACGTCACCGTCATCAAATCCTGGACGCTCGACTTGGCGTCGGCGCGGATGAACACCGACCTGTCGGTCCGCGTCAGCATCGCCTGCCGCACGAGCTCATGGAGGATCTCGATCTTCACTTCCTTCTTGTCGAGTTGGACGACCCGCCGCGTCGCAAAGTCTGCAGGGATCGTGACATAAACCGGCTGCGCTTCAACCGGGTTCGCCTTTGCTGCCTGCGGCAGGTTGACTTCGAGTCCCTGCTGCATCATCGGCGCCGTCACCATGAAAATGATGAGGAGCACGAGCATGACGTCGACCAGCGGCACGACGTTGATCTCGGCGAGGGAGGACGCAACGTGCGCGCCACGGCCGCGTCGGCCGCCGCCTCCCGATCCATTCTGCTGCACCTTCGGCATAGCGCTGTATCCACCTGCAGTGCGCGTGCTCGGACCGTGACGACGGCCGGCCGCGCAGCACCTCGGCGATCTACGTGAAGTTCCTCTCGCAGATGTTCAGGAACTCGAGCGAGAAGTCGTCCATCTTCGCCGCGAATTCCTTCACGCGCTGCGTGAAGAGGTTGTAGAAGTAAACCGCGGGGATGGCGGCAAAGAGGCCGGCCGCAGTCGCGATCAGCGCTTCGGCAATACCTGGCGCGACGACGCTCAGGCCGGCGGAACCAGCGACGCCGATGTTGCTGAACGATCCCATGATGCCCCACACCGTTCCGAACAGCCCGATGAACGGCGTGATGCTCGCGGTCGTCGCCAGAAACGGCACGTGACGTTCGAGCTTCGTCATCTCCACGGTGCTCGCCCGCAGCAGCGCGCGATCGACGGAGTCGAGGCTCTTCAAGGTTGGACGTCCGGCGGCGGCCGCCGGCTTTGCCGGGTCGGCCGGCGGCGGCTGACGCAACTGCGCGTTGAGCTCCGCGTAGCCCGCCTGGAACAGACCGACCAGCGGGCTCGCGGGCAGCGACGGGCAGACGGCCTGGACTTCCGAGAACTTGCTGCTCTTGCGGAAGACGTCGAGGAAGCTCGCGCTCTGCCGCGCCGCCCGGTTGTACCCGAGGAGCTTGTAGAACGTTATCCCCCACCCGATGGCGGAGAAGAGGAGCAGGATCGAGAGCACGGCCTGCGCCAGCAGGGACGCGTCTGAGAATCAGCCTGACGATGTCGGTGTGTGCGGGCGATTGGCCGGACCCAGCATCCGGCTGCGCCGCCTGCGCCATCAGCGCAAGGGCGAAGACAGGGATGTACAAACAAATCCTCCGAAACTGACGTGTCCCGCCGGCATGCGGCGATTCCTCCGCGCGACGACGGACAATCGGGACGGTGCGCCGCTGGGACAGCGCAGGCAGACAGAAGCGTAACACCCCGACCGGTAGGCTGTCAAACATCTGATAAGATGGAACTTCCACCGACACCACGCCGATGCTCCGGTTCCTCTCCATCCGACACCTTGCCGTCATCGACCAGCTGGAGCTCGAGCTCGGGCCAGGCTTAACAGTGTTAACTGGCGAGACCGGCGCCGGCAAGTCGATCCTCGTCGGGGCGGTCGCGCTCCTCGTCGGCGGCCGCGCTTCCGCCGACCTCGTCCGGACCGGCGAGGACGCCGCCGCGATCGAGGCGATCTTCGACGGGCCGGACGGCCGCGAGATCCTCGTCCGCCGGGAGATCTCCGCCCAGGGCCGCAGCCGCGCGTTCATCGACGGCTCGCTCGCCACCAGCGCCGCGCTCAGGGAACTCTCCCAGGCGCTCGTCGACCTGCACGGGCAGCACGAGCACCAGGTCCTCCTCGATCCGCGATCGCACCTCGACGTTCTCGACGCCTACGCCGGCGCAGACTCCGATCGCGCGGCCGTCGCCGACGCCTACACCGGCTGGCAGCGCGCCAGGGCGGAGCGTGACGCGCTGGCCGCCGCCCAGCGAGAGAGCGCGGCGAAAGCCGAGTTCCTCTCGTTCCAGCTCACCGAGATCGATCGCGCTGCGCCGAAGGCCGGGGAAGACGAGGAGCTCACCGCGACGCGCCAGGTGCTGGCGAACGCGGACAAGCTCCAGCGCCTCTGCGACGAGGCATACGACGGACTCTACGAGGGCGACCATGCCGCGCTCGCGATGCTCGGAGTCGTCTGGAAGAAAGTGGAGAGCCTCACCGCGATCGACGACAGGTTCGCGGCGCACCTCGCGGCGCGCGAGACGGTGAAGCCGGCACTCGAAGACCTTGCCTACTTCCTCCGCTCGTATGCAGCGAACATCGACGCCAGCCCCGCCCGGCTGCAGGAGGTCGAAGACCGCCTGGCAGCGCTCGAGCGTCTCAAGAAGAAGCATGGACCGACGCTCGACGACGTGATGAGGAAGGCAGAGCAGTTGCGGAGCGAGCTGCACAGCATCGAGCACGGGAGCGAACGAGCCGCGGCGCTCGACGCCACGCTCGCCGACGCCCGGCAGCAGTTTCTCGACAAGGCCCGGGCGCTGTCGTCGCGGCGGCGGGCCGCGGCGCCGACGTTTGCCCGGGCGCTCGAGCGGTCGCTCGGCGAACTCGCGATGGCGAAGACGAGGTGCGAGGTCCGGTTCACCGACCCCGTGTCGGATACGGGCTGGACCGAGCGGGGCATTGAGGAGTCCGAGTTCTACATCTCGCCCAACCCCGGGGAAGACCTCAAGCCGCTGGCCCGGATCGCGTCGGGCGGCGAGCTGTCACGCATCATGCTCGCACTCAAGACCCTCGGGTCGACCGACGCGCAGGGAAAGACGCTCATCTTCGACGAGGTCGACACCGGCGTCGGAGGCGCGGTCGCGGACGTGGTGGGCGCGCGGCTGCAGAACCTGTCGAAGCGCTTCCAGGTCCTCTGCATCACGCACCTGCCGCAGATCGCCGCCTACGGGCAGAGCCACTTCAGCATCACCAAGGCGGTCCGGCAGGGAAGGACGTCAACCAGGGTGGAGCGGCTCAACGCCACGGCACGCCAGGAGGAGCTCGCCCGGATGATAGGCGGCGCCGAGGTCTCGGCCAGCGTCCGCGCCAGTGCCCGGGAAATGCTGGCGTCCCGGCGGCAGGCGAAAGACGAATAGAAGGCAAAAGCGAAAGCGAAACCGGCGACCATGAAGTATCTCATCGAGACCTACGGCTGCCAGATGAACGTGCACGACTCCGAGCGCATGGCGGGCCTGCTCGAACAGGCTGGCTACGAGAAAACCACGCGCGACGACGAGGCGGACGTCATCGTCATCAACACGTGCAGCGTGAGGGAGCGGGCGGAGGAGAAGCTGTTCACGCGCCTCGGCGAGATCAGGCAGCAGGGAGTCGAAACCGGCGCTCGTCCGGTCGTCGCCGTCGCGGGCTGCGTCGCGCAGCAGGAGGGGTCGTCGATCCTCGCCCGTTCGAGTGTGGTCGACGTCATCATCGGCACTCAGAACGTCAAGCGCCTGCCGATGCTCGTGGCGCAGGCGACCGAGCGCGGCGCCGGCACTGGCGCGACGGTTGAAATCGACCCGCTTAACGACGTCTCGTTCCCGCTCGGCGTCGCTCGCCGCAGCGACCCCTTCAAGGCCTACGTCACCATCATCGAGGGCTGCAACGAGTTCTGCGCCTTCTGCGTCGTTCCCTACACGCGAGGGCACGAGCGGATGCGTCCCGTCGCCGCCATCCTCGCCGAGGCCCGGCAGGCGGTCGACACCGGCGCGAAAGAGATTCAGCTCCTCGGCCAAATCGTCAATCATTACCAGGCGCCCGACGACAGCGAATGCGACTTCGCGGAACTGCTGGACCGGCTGAACGCCATCGATGGCCTGGAGCGGATCCGCTTCGCCAGCCCCCATCCGCGGCACGTCACGCCGCGCATGATCGAGGCGATGCGAGACCTCCCCAGGGTGTGCCGCCACCTGCACCTGCCCGTGCAGTCAGGGTCGACGCGCCTCCTCGCGGCCATGCGCCGGCGCTACACCCGCGATAGCTACCTGCAGCTGGTCGACGACCTCCGCGCCGCCATGCCGGACATCGCCCTCTCGACCGATATGATCGTCGGGTTCGCTGGCGAGACCGACGCCGACTTCGACCGACACGCTCTCGCTGACGCGGGCGGCCCGGTATCACAGCATGTTCTCCTTCAAGTACTCGCCGCGGCCGAACACGCTCGCGCTCAAGCGCATGCCGGACGATGTGGCGGAGGAGGAGAAGACGAGGCGGATCGTGGAGCTCCAGGCACTGCAGAGGGATATTCAGGGGGAGCTTTTCCAGGCCATGGTCGGCCAGGTCCATCACGTGCTCGTCGACGCGGTCAGCCGCCGCCGGGACTGGGAACTGTCGGGGCGCACGAGCGGGAACACGATCGTGAACTTTGCCGGTCAGCCGTCGTGGATTGGCGCGATCATACCGGTGCGCATCACCGGCGCGAATCCGAACAGCCTGCGCGGCGAGACCCTCGTCGCGGACACGATGCCGGCGTTGACGCACGCGTAAGCCAATCCGGGGGACGCCATGCAAATCGAAATGACGATCAAAGGCCTGATGGTGGATCCGATCACCAACATGCCGATCATCATCCTGCGCGACAAGGACGGCCAGAAAGTGCTGCCGATCTGGGTCGGCGTCTTCGAAGCCAACGCGATCGCCCTGCAGATGGAGAACGTCGCGACGCCGCGGCCGATGACGCACGACCTGCTCAAGAACGTCATCTCCGATCTCAAGGCCGACATCCAGAAGATCGTCGTCTCGGACCTGAAAGAGAACACGTTCTACGCGCTGATCTACCTGCTGGTAAACGGTGAGCCCGTCGCGATCGATGCCCGCCCCAGCGACGCGATCGCCCTCGCCCTCAGGGCCAGCGCGCCCATCTTCGTCGAGGACCGCGTCATCGACCACGCCAAGACGGTCGACTTCGCGCCCGACAAGGAAAACGCCGAACGCCTGCAGAAGTGGCTCGAAGAACTCGACCCGGAGTCCATGGGCCGCTACAAGATGTAGTAGGGCTCAGCCCGCCCACCCCGATCGCTAGCCCCGTGGCGCGAAACCGCGCACTTTCCGGCCCATCTGTATCGTTTTGTTGACACTTCTGTATGTCGGTCCCTACAATGGCTGGCAACCCGTGCCCGTACATCCAGTTGCAGTGCCCGACCGATGATCGTTGCCATCGCCAACCAGAAGGGCGGGGTCGGCAAAACGACTACCGCAATCAATCTCGCCGCGGCGCTGGCGCTCCGGGGTAAGCCAACGCTCCTCATCGATCTCGATCCGCAGGCCAACAGCTCGATGTCGTACCTCGACGTCGGGACGGTTTCACGCAGCGTCTACGACGCCATCTCCGATCCCCAGTGCACGTTCGCCGACGTGATCATGCCGTCGACGCATCCGAACCTGTTCGTGGCCCCGTCCCGAATCGCGCTGGCCAAGCTTGAAGCGAAACTGGTGGGGGAGCTCGACGCGCATTTCCGGCTCAAGGATCGCCTCGAGCCCATTCTCGAAACTTATCCCAACATCGTCATTGACTGTCCGCCGACACTCGGCCTGCTGACGGTGAACGCCCTGGTCGCCGCGACGCACCTCCTGATTCCGATCCAGTCGTCGTACTTCGCGCTTGAAGGCACCGACGACTTGCTGGAGACCATCGAAAAGGTCCGCGCGCGCGCCAATCCCGGGTTGCGCATTCTCGGCGTCGTGATCACGATGCACGACCGGCGCACCGCGCTGGCGCGCGACATCCGCTCGCAGATCGATCGCGTCTTCGGGAGCAAGGTCTTCAAGACCGTCATCACGAAGAGCGTGCGACTCGAGGAGAGCCCGGCCTACAAGGAATCAATTTTCACGTTCGCGCCGGAGTCGACCGGCGCGGCCGAGTACTACCGCCTGTGTGAAGAGGTGATGGACCGTGCCTAAACGAGGACTGCCGCAAACCATCCGCATGCGTCACGACGAACACTACGTCGACGCGCTGACCAGCTCCGCGGGCAGCCCGATCGGCCGCATGCTCCCGATCGACCAGATCGATCCGAACCCGAACCAGCCGCGCCAGGTGATGGGCGACCTCTCGGAGCTGATGTCGTCGATCGCCGAGAAGGGCATCATCGAACCGGTCATTGTCCGGCAGCGCGGCAACCGCTTTCAGATCATCGCCGGCGAGCGTCGTTACCAGGCCGCCATCCAGGTCGGCCTCAACGAAATTCCCGTCGTCATTCGCGAGGTCGATGACAACGAAATCATCGAGATCGCCCTTGTCGAGAACCTGCAGCGGAAGGATTTGACGGCGTTCGAAGAAGCCGAAGCGCTGCAGTCGCTGGCAGACCGATGCCGCTATACCCATGAGGACATGGCGCGGCGGCTGGGTAAGTCCCGAACGGCGATTACGGAGTCCCTGTCGCTGAATGGAATGCCGGACGAAGTGAAAAACCTTTGTCGGCTGGCCGACATTCACTCTAAGTCGGTGCTTTTACAGATAGTTAGACAAGGCGACCCACAGAAAATGGTCGCCCTGATCGAGAAAATCTCGTCAAAGGACGGCGGCGCCACCCGCGAAGAGGTCCGGAAAGAGACCGCCAAGCCAAAGGCCGGCCGCCCCAAGTCCTACGTTTTCAGCTACAAGGCACCCACCAAGCTGTTCAAGCTGCAGCTCAAGTTCACCAAGTCGCGCGTCGAGCGCGACGAAGTCATCAGCGCGCTCGAAAACATCATTCAAGAACTTCGCAGCCAGGCCTAGCTCGGGGCTCGGGGCTCGGGGCTCGGGGCTCGGGGCTCGGGGCTCGGGGCTCGGGGCTCGGGGCTCGGAAGAAATCATCCAGCATTTCACCTGGCCTGCCGGAGCTAAAGCTCCGGCCTGCGACAGCAATGCATCACAGGCAGCCTCTGACAGCCTCCCAGAACGCACCGGCGCGGAACGGGCGAGGCCAAGCATCGAGCGGGCGCGCCGGCGAATCACCGGATTTCCCCGAACCAATGCGCGAAACGAGCCCCGAACCCCGAGCCCCGAACCCCGGTCCTGAAGAACCCCTCCCGCCCACTAGTTAACATAACACTCATTATCAGACCCAATGGAAACCGCCAGCAAAACAGGCCTGTGGAAGGTTTGCGGATGCCCGCGGCAGGCGTCCGCCCTAGGAACCGGTCAGGCAAGGCTCAACCGGCCGGGCCGTCGTCAAATAACTGATATTCTGGGTTCGCGCCGCTGATGCTGAAGACGATCGACCGCTACGTCATCCGTGAAATCGTTCCGCCGTTCCTGCTGGCGCTCCTGATCTTCACGTTCATCCTCGCGCTGCCGCCGATCATGGAGCAGCTCGAGAGGCTGGTCGCCAAGGGCGTACCCTGGCAGACCGCCGGCTACATCATCGTCCTGCTGATGCCCCAGGCCCTGGGCCTGACGATTCCGATGGCGCTCCTGGTGGGCCTGCTCATCGGCCTCGGCCGCATGTCCGCGGACCGGGAGTCCGTCGCGCTGCTGGCCTGCGGCGTCAGCCCCTACCGGCTGCTCAGGCCCGTCATGGCCATCGCGCTCGTCGCCGCGGCGGCGACGATGTACGTGATGATCGAGGCGATCCCGGATGCGAACCAGCGCTACCGGGAAGTCGTGTTCCAGATCCTCACCAACCGGGTGGAAGGCGAGATCCGGCCCCGGGTGTTTTACGACGATTTCCCTCAATACACCCTGTATCCGCAGGACGAAGCCGGCCCGGGCGAGTCCGGCTGGCGAAACCTGCTGGTCGCCAACACCAGCCGGTCCGAATCAATCGAGATCTTCATGGCCCGGAAGGGCCGCATCATCCTGGACCCCGTGAAGCGGACCGTTCAGCTCGTCATGACGGACGGCTCGCAGTACTCCACCGGCAAGCCTGGCGAGTCCAGCACGCTCCGGTTCACCGAGCAGCTGATCATCAACCTCGATCCAAACACCGTCTTCCCGGACGTCGACATCGTGCGCGGCGTGACCGAGAAGACAATCGCCCAGCTGCTGCCGGACATCGCCGCCAAGCGGGCGCGAGGTGAGTCACCGCACAACGAGATCATGGCGATCCACACCAAGTTCTCGATTCCGGCCGCCTGCCTTGTGTTTGCGCTCATCGCCCTCGCCCTGGGCATGACCGTCTCCCGGGACGGCAAGCTCGGAGGCTTCGTCGTCGGGATCGGCGTGATTTTCACGTACTACATCGCCATGTTCCTGGCGGAGTCCGCAGCCAAGGGGCATAGCATCCCTGCCGAGTGGGCGCGATGGATTCCCAACCTGCTGCTGGGCCCATTCGGCGTCGTCGCCCTGATCCTCAGGTCCCGGCACGCCGAGGGCCGACTCCCCTTCGGCATCAAGCTTTCGATGCCGGCGATGCCGGCCTGGCTGCGGCGCCGCGTCGCGACCAGCGACTCTCCTTCCACGCCCGCCAGAACGGCGGGGTCCGCGCCGGCCGGAAGAAAGAAAGGCGTGGTGATCGTGCTGCGGGTGCCGCGGCTGACGTCGCCGGTCCCCAGCCTGATCGATCGCTATATCAGCCGCCTTTACCTGCGGGTCGCCGGCCTGTCGTTCCTGTCGCTGCTGGGGTTGTTCTACATCTCGACGTTCATCGACCGCTCGGACAAGATCTTCAAGGGCCAGGCAAGCGCCGCGACCATCGGTCAGCTGCTCATCTGGCTGACGCCGCAGTTCATCTACTACGTCATCCCCATCGCGGCCCTCCTGAGCGTCCTCGTGACCTACGGGATGCTGACGCGGACGAGCGAACTGACGGTCATGAAAGCCTGCGGCGTGAGCCTCTACCGCTCGGCGCTGTCGGTCGTCGTCCTGTCGCTGGCGTTCAGCGGCGTCCTGTTCGTCCTCGAGCAGCGAGTCATGGCGAAGGCCAACCGGCGCGCCGAAGAGCTCGACGCCAAGATCAAGGGGCGGGCGCCCCGCACCCTCAATCTGCTGAACCAGCGCTGGGTCATCGGCACGAACGGCGTCTTCTACCACTACGCCCTGTTCGACCCTCAGAAGAACGAGATGTTCAACCTGTTGCAGTTCACGCCGAAGAAGAATGACTGGGAGCTCGAGAGCCAGACGTTCGTGCGGCGCGCTGTCTACCGCAACGGCGCCTGGGAAGGCGAACAGGGCTGGAAGCAGGACTTCTCGAAGAAGCCGCCCGTCTGGGCACCGATCGCGAAGAGCCCGCTCCACGGCCTCGATCCGCCCGAGTATTTTTCAAAGGAGCCGCCTGACGCCCAGTTCATGACCGTGCCCGAGCTGCGCCGCTATATCGAGGAAGTGCGGGCCAGCGGCTTCAACGTGACGCCGCCGTCGGTCGAACTGCAGAAGAAACTGGCGTTCCCCTTCGTGACGCTGGTCATGGCGCTGCTGGCCATTCCCTTCGGCGTCGGCGTCGGCCGCCACGGCGCCCTCTACGGCGTCGGTCTCGGCATCGTGATCGCCTTGAGTTACTGGGTCCTGATCAGCGCCTTCGTCGCCATCGGTCGCGCCGGGCTCCTCGATCCGATCCTCGCCGGCTGGGCCCCCAACGTCGTGACAGCGGGGTTAGCCGGGTATCTATTCCTCCGCGCGCGCACCTGACGTCCCCCGCCGACGGCTGTCGCCGACCGGCGCAATTTCCTCGAGCGCGGTCATCAGATCGCTCGCCAGCAACCCATGGCGGTAGGCCTCGCGCAGCATCCGCTCGGCGATGTGCCGGGCTGTCGCCGCGTGGCGGTTTCGATTTTCCCGCGGCGCCTGGGCGACGAACGTTCCTATCCCCCGCTTGACGAAAACTATGCCCTCCCGTTCGAGGGTGCGATAGGCATGCTGAACCGTGTTCGCGTTGATCTTCAGTGAAGTTGCCAGCTGTCGCACGGCGGGCAGAGCATCGCCAGGCCTGAGCACGCCGACGGCAATCGACCGCTCCACCTCATCGACAATCTGACGAAACACCGGGCGAGGGTCGGCGGCGGAGATCGAGAGCGCTAGCACACTAGAATACTAGCACGCTAGGACACTAGTTGACTAGTACGCTAGTGACCACGCGATCGGCCGGCCGAAAAGGAAGGTTGATTGTTGACCGGAACGACGCTCAGCGGGATTTCGCGAGCGCGAGATCGGAGATTTCGAACCTGCCGGATTGACCGGGACGGGCGTTGGTGAGGTCGACGACGAAGAGAAGGGAACTGGCGGCGGTCGGCGACGGGAGCGCGGGTTCCCCGTCGGCGGCAACCAGGTCGGCTACGTTCACGACTACCCTTTCGGGGGCCTGCGACAAGTAAACCGACCGGATCCAGCGCGCGCCTGCCATGGAGTCGAACCTCAGCTGAACCGACACCCGCATCGGGGCCGACGCGCGCCCGGTGAAAGCAATCCGATCGAATTGTGAAACGCCGGGAGGCACCGAGATAGCGAGCGCGGCATACTGGCTTGCCCGTTCCCCGCCCCTCAACGCGAAGTCGAAGACCCTTCGTCCGTCGGCGAATCCGATCGTCGCCGTCGAAGCGGCGTCCTTCTCGACTTCGCCGACCGCGCGAAGCGCTTCGACGACGACGGGCTCGCCTGCCGGCACGACCGCGGGCGCTGCGCCAGTGATCGCGATCGGGTTGGAAACGATCCACGGCACCGGCGGCGCCCCCGGGGACGAGACGGCGTGAACCTCCGCCCGGTAGACGCCTGGCCGGTCGACCGCGAATTCAATCGGACCAACGCTCGACGCCACTTCGACGCCATTCTGCAGGAGCACGAGCCTGCCGCCGGCCGGCGTCGTCGCTCGAACACTGAGCACCGTTCCGGCGGCGTATTCGGTTGTTTGCCCCATCATTAAAACCGCTGGCCCGATGCGCCCGTGGAAGTCCAGGAATGCCGGCCCGGCGATCGCGTCGACTGAGGAGAACACCTGGCCGCTGCGCACCGCCGCCAGGACGAGTCGGGCGTCGGTTTCCGCATCGCCCGTCAATTCCCGCTCGAGGATGGCGCGCAGCGAGAACGCCCGGAAACTGGCCTCGTACGACGGAACGCGCAATAGCGACCGAAAACCGGTCGCGCGCTCCCCTTCCCTGGTCCCGCCGTGCGCGTCGTGCCCCGGCACACCGATGAGCGCGCGCCGCACGCTCAGGGCGTCCCACCTGTCGAGCGTCGTCGGACGGTCGAGTACCCGAAGCCACAGCCGGTCCCGGCCGGAACATGTAGTCGACCGCGGCGCGGGCGAGTCGCGGCCTGGATTCGTCGCGCCACTCACTGTCGAGATTGATCCACTCGACGCCGTCGACCGTCGGCGTCCAGTCGCGCCAGCGCAGCTCCGGCCTGGGTGAATCCGGGTGCGCGACGATTCCGAAGCCGCCCAGGCGCCGTACATCCTCGGCGACCGCGGACGATTCCCCGCCCAGCGGGTAAGGCGCCGGCCCCAATTCCAGCGCAACGTAGTGGCCACCGTTCGTGCTGATCTCGACGGCGTCGATGACAAGAACGCCGGCATGGTAAGTCGCCGGCGCGGGAGGCCGAGTTGCGTCGCCGTGATCCGTCAGGATGACGAAGCGAAGCCCTGCACGGGTGGCGCTCGCGGCGATCTCGTCGACGGTCCCGACGCCGTCCGAGCGCGTGCTGTGAACGTGAAAGGCGCCGGCCACCGTGCGAGCCTGCAGCTCGCGATCGACTTCCCCGCCGGTCTTCGCCGGCGACGGCGGCAGCGTGATCGCGATCCAAAAGAAAACGGCGGCCACGAGGGCCGCCGTCGTCAGTACGAACCTGCGCATGGGATCGTTGGCCCAGCGCTCGTCGGTTAGACCTTGGCGTCAGCGCGAAGCGCGTCAGCCTTGGCGTCAGCGCGAAGCGCGTCGGCCTTGTCGGTGCGCTCCCACGTGAACTCCGGCTCGGTGCGGCCGAAGTGGCCGAACGCCGCCGTCTTGCGGTAGATCGGCCGGCGCAGGTTGAGGGTCTCGATGATCCCCTTCGGCGTCAGCTTGAAGTTGGCGCGGACGATCTCGCTCAGCTTGTCGTCGGGCAGCTTGCCCGTGCCCGACGTGTCGATCAGGACCGACACCGGCTCGGCGACGCCAATCGCGTACGCGAGCTGCACCATGCACTTGTCGGCCAGCCCGGACGCGACCACGTTCTTCGCGACGTAGCGCGCCATGTAGCAGGCCGAGCGGTCGACCTTCGTCGGATCCTTGCCCGAGAACGCGCCGCCGCCGTGCGGCGCCGCGCCGCCGTAGGTGTCGACGATGATCTTGCGGCCGGTGACGCCGGCATCGCCGTGCGGACCGCCGACGACGAAGCGGCCGGTCGGGTTGACGAGAATGCGGGTCTTCTTGTCGATCAGGTTGCTCGGAATCACCTGCTCGACGATCTTCTCGGTGATGTCTTTTTTCAGGGTGTCGTTCTCGACCTCAGCGCTGTGCTGGGTCGAGACCACCACGGTGTCGACCCGCACCGGCTTGCCGTTGTCGTATTCGACCGACACCTGCGATTTGCCGTCCGGCCGGAGGTAGTCGAGCACGCCGCTGCGGCGCGCCGTCGACAGGCCCTTCACCAGCTTGTGCGCCAGCATGATCGGGAGCGGCATCAACTCTTCGCTCTCCGTGCAGGCGTAGCCGAACATCAGGCCCTGGTCGCCGGCGCCACCAGGATCGACGCCCATGGCGATGTCGGGCGACTGGCCGTGGATCGATGACAGGACCGCGCACGTCTCGGCGTCGAACCCGTACTTGCCGCGGGTGTAGCCGACGTCCGTGATCGTCTCGCGGACGACCTTCTGGAAATCGAACGTGCAGTTGGTGGTGATCTCGCCGGCAATCACCACGAGGCCGGTGGTGACGAGGGTTTCGCACGCGACCCGGGCCATCGGGTCCTGGGCGAGAATGGCGTCGAGCACGGAGTCAGAAATCTGATCCGCGATTTTGTCGGGATGTCCCTCGGTGACGGACTCGGACGTGAAAAGGTATCGGCCGTTTCGGCTCATGTCGCTTGGAGCTCCTGCGTGTGTTCTGGAACGGGCGGACGAGTAATTGAAATCCGCCTAGTCTAACAGATTGAGGCCGACCCGGACAAGACTTGACGCCGGAATCGGCCCCATTTCCACGCAGGAAGCGCCGCGACCTCAGACCGCCGGACGCACGTCGTCGTCGACCCCGGCACTCGACTCCGCCGGCTCCGCCGGCGTCGCCACCGTACCGGTTTTCTCGACCTCGATCGTGCACTCGGTCAGCACCGCGGTGAGCGCGCCGATCGCGGCCGCCACCGGCGCCAGCACGGTGCCGACAACGCCGACCGTCAGCGGGAACTCCGCGACGACGCGGCCCTGCTGCTTGACGACGACCCGCCGGATGTTGCCTTCGTCGAACAGACGCTTGATCTGGGCCAGGATCTGATCGGTCGTCCCTTCGATCTTTTCTCGCCAGGTTCGTTCCATGTCGACGGGCTCCTTTCATCTCAACCGAGGGGCTTCGCCCCTCGGACTCCCCCACTGGCTCTGCTCGCGGGGGCCCCGGGGGCCCCGCTCCGCTCGCCAGGCTCGCTCGCTTCGCTCGCTCGCGCGATGAGATGGCTTCTAGTTTTGACGAGAACGGCGGTGCCGGAGTTTCCGCCGTTCACCGATGGCAGTCGCCGTTCACCGACGGCCCTCCGCCTCGCGGTCACCGGCGCGGATGAAAGCGATCGTATGCCGTGCGCAGGCGCGCCTCCAGCACATGCGTATAAATCTGGGTCGTCGACAGGTCGGCGTGACCCAGCATGAGCTGAATCGCGCGCAGGTCGGCGCCGCGCTCGAGAAGGTGCGTCGCAAACGAATGCCGCACGACGTGCGGGCTCAGGTCGCGCGTGATGCCGGCTTCGCGACCGTATGCCTTCAGCACTTTCCAGAAGCCGACGCGCGAGAGCGGCCCGCCGTCGCGGGCGTTGACGAACAGCCATGGCGACGTCCGCTTCTTCAGCAAGGTCGGCCGCCCGTCCTGCATGTAGCGCCGCAGCCAGTCGATCGCTTCCTGCCCGACCGGCACGATGCGCTGCTTGTCGCCCTTGCCGATGCACGTCAGGTAGCCCTCGTCGAGCGACAGGTCGCCGGGCTTGACGCCGACGAGCTCCGAGACCCGCATGCCGCTGGCGTAGAGCGTCTGGAGGAGCGCCTTGTCGCGCAGCCCGCGCGGCGTCGTCACGTCGGGCTGTGCCAGCAGGCGCTCGACCTCGTCGAGATCGAGGAACTTCGGGAGGGCCGGCCAGGCCTTCGGCGCGCGAAGGTCGGCGGCCGGGCTCTGCTCCAGCCGCCGCTCGAGCGCCAGGAACTTGTAGAACCCGCGAACGCAGGCGACGGCGCGGGCGACCGAGCGCGGCGACAGCCCACGCGTCATCAGGCCGCGGACGAACGCTTCGAGATCGCGCCGGCTCAGCGCCTCGACGGCAGTCGAACGCGCGCCGGCGAACTCGGCGACGAGCGCGAGGTCGCGGGCGTAGCTCTCGAGCGTGTTCGGCGACATTCGCCGGACGTCGCGGAGAAACGCCAGGTAGCCGTCGATCACGCCAGCCCCCGTCGCCGGCGCAGCGCCCATTCGGCGCACGCGACCGCGACGAACAGCGCCACGAATACGAGCGAGCGCGTCGGATGGATCCGTTCCGTGCGAGTCGCCGGCGGCAGGTTGCGCAGGTGCTGCTCGAGGCCGGATAGATCCGCCTCGCTCGCGACGACGCCGGCTGTGGCCGCGGCAATGGCGGCAGTCGCGACAATGACGTGTGCCCTGACGTCCTCGTCGCGGCGGCTCGGAGCCGCGCGCCGCGCGTCCGCGGCAACCGTCAGCGGCAGGGCCGCCGTCACGTCGCCGGCCGAAGCTTCGATCACATAGCGCCCGTCGCTCGGCGCACGTACGCGGGCCTCGAACGCGCCGGGCTCGGCGGACGGCCACAACCGGACCGGCGTCGCCACGCCGCCAGGCCCGACGATCCTGGCGCCGACGGCCGGCAGCCGGACCGTCGGCGCCAACGGGTCGAACTCCGTCCCGCGTATCCGCGCCCGGATGGCGACGGTCTCGCCGGGCGCCGCGATCTCTGGCTCGACCTCCAGCGCCAGCCGGGGCGGGGCCGCCATCGCCGCGGTCGCCACGAGCGAAAACCAGAACCGATCGAACGCATCTTCCTGCGCCGCGCGATACCGCCACGCGTCGAGCGCGCCGGATACAATCACGCGGCCAGCGCCGAGGCGCCGCGACAGGATCACGGGCCTGGTTCCCTTCTGAACCTGCGCGAACGCGATGCCGTCCGCGGCAGGCACGTCCGCACTCGCAAGGGCGAGCTCGGACGCCTTCAACGCGGACACCGGCGGCGACGCCTGGGTCCCGGGCGCTGCCTTCTGCGGCTCCCCCGACGGCGGTTTCATCGCCCCGTCGCGATCCTCGACCACGTCGAGCGGCCGATCGACCAGCACTTCTTCGAACATCCAGCCGGGCATCAGATCGAGGTATCGGCCGGAAGGCCGCCGGTCCGGCAGGAGGATGACAGCTCCACCGCGGCGTCTCGCGAACGCCGCCAGTGCGTCGACGTCAGCTGCGGTCAGCTCTTCAGGCGCCCCGACCAGGACAGCGTCGAATGGCAGCAGCGCGTCGAGCGTCAGGGCCCTCGGCGGACTGCCCGCGCTGACGGCCAGCCCCTTCGACAGCTGAACGAGTGTCGCGACGTCGAACGCCGGATTGCGTTCGAGTGCCCGGCGGACGAAAGCCGCGGCCCAGGATGGCCGCGGTTCATGCGTGAGAATCCTCAGACGCCGGGCCGACGCGGTGACGGTCACGTCGGCTCCTTCCGCATCCTCGCTCGGTGCGCGTCCATCTCGCAGGACGCGGGCCACGACTCGTGAGGCACCGGCCGACGGCGGCGTGAACGGCAGCGAGATCGTCGCGCGCTCGGGGGACTGCGACCACCTGTGCTCGCGACGCGCGAGCTCCAGGCCGTCGTGTTCGAGGACTACCGAAGACGAGGTGCCGGCCATTCCCTCGGCCTCGATCGACACCTCGACCGTAGACAGCCAGCCGACCGGCACCGGCGCGGGACTCCCGGCATCGACAAGCCGAACGTACCGGGCGGACGCGCCGAGCGTCACGACCGACGTCGGGACGTCGCTGTCACCAGGCACGTCCGCGTCGCCGACTATGATGCGCGCGGACGGCTCGACATCGGCGGCAAACGACACGCGCCCCGCGAGCGCGCGCGACAGCCGCTCCTGGATCGCGGCGGCTGCCATCGTGCCCGACGCCGTCGCCGGCCCATGTATTGCGACCACCACCGGCGCCTGGCGCGACATCGCCCAAGACGGATCGATCACCCCCGCGATCGCCATCGTCACTGCCAGCAGCCGGAGCGTCCGCAGCACTGGCGTCATTGCCGGCGCCGCTCCTCGCCCCAGGCGCCGGCGAGCGTGGACTCTCCGCCCGTCGAGGGGCGCGCGCGCAGCGCCTGCCGCTGTACGACGGCGCTCAGGGACGCCACGATCGCATTGGCGGCAGTCGCCCGTTCCGTCTCGTTTGCGGGCATCTTCTCCCGCAGATCCAGAAAGGCACGCGAGATTCGCTGCCAGTCGGCCGACGCCGGATCGATGACGAGCGCCTGTTCCGCGAGGGCGGTCAGCGCGTTCGGCGGCACCGATCCCGCTCGCAGCGCCGGCGCCATCTCGAGCACGCGCGCCACAATCTCGTTGGCGCTCACCAACTGGCCGTTGGCGAGCGACGGGAACAGCTCGCGACGCCAGTCGGAGGCGCTCGCCAGTTCGCCCGTCAACCGCCGCGCGGGATCCACACGGCTTCGAACCGGCAGGGTCTTGAGGAAGTAGCGATTGCGGCCGAAGGCACGCTGGAGCGCCTCCACGGCATCTCGGGCTGGCGGCAGGGCCCTGGTCGGTACTGACCTGCGCGAGGGCCTGTTCGGTCAGCGTCATGTGCTGGATCGCGATCCCGATCTCGCGGCGCGCGGTGTTCTCGAGGCGCCCTTCCTGAATCTCGTGTGAGTGTTCGGCCTCTTCTTCTTCATCTTCCACCGTGCCGCCCGTCAGGAAAATGAAGTTGGACTTGACTGCCCGCTGCTCTGCCGCGATCGTCGCGACCTCCGCCTCGAGCGCAGGCCGATCGAGCGCCTTCTCCCGCGCCCGGAGCCGCTCGAGCTTCAGCACGATCATCTGCTGGCTCATCGCGTAGCGTTCCTGTTCGGGCGGCAGTTCGAACCCCGGCAGCGCCACCTGGTTGGGTCCGGCGATCTCGATGAAGAACGTGTCGGACGTCGCCATGCCCGCATCACCGGCCCGCTGGTCCCGCCCGACGACCCGATAGACCACGGAATCGCCGGGGTTGAGCGACAGCTTCGGCAGCGGAAGCTCGGCGCGTGCCTTCCACGACCGCGGGCTCTCCTGCGCGACCGCAATCGGGATCGTGCCTTCCTGGAACTCGAACTGTTCGCCCGATCCGGAGATCCGCGTGTAGCGCAGGTCGAGCGAGCGCAGGCCGAGATCGTCGGTAGCGGTCGCGGTTATCCGTACCGTCGGCGTCGCATCGGGCAACAGGAGGTCCTTCGCCGGCGCCTCGATGCGGATCGTCGGCGCGCGATCCGGGCCGACCGTGACCGGCACAAGGCGCCGCTTGTCTGCCTGCGACGGATCCGTCGGTTCGAACGCCAGGTAGCCGCTGCGGATCGCCGGCAGATCGACGAAGCGCTGACTGCCCTCCTCTTTCGCCATCACTTTTGGCACCAGCGCCTCGGTCCCGAATCGGACTCGCCAGTCCCCTCGCGTGAGGACCACTCGCATGCGACTGCCTTCGAGCACATCGATGCGCTCGGGATTCTCGACCGTGCGGGAAGGCTGTCCTGTGTAGCCCGGGGGGGTCACGATCACTCGCACGCTGAAAGCGCCTTCACCACCGCCTATGGCCGTGACAACATCCCGCGCCGTCTGCTGCAGGACGACGACCGCGCGCTGAGGCCAACCGAGCGCGAGGGTAGTGGCGATGGCAGCCGACACGCCCGCGGCGATCGCAGGCCGCCTCAGCGGCACCGTCGCCGGACGATCGCGCGCCAATATCACTGCGGCTTGTCCGAGCACGCGCTCGCGGATGGCTGGCCGGGCCCGGTCGGGATGCCGCAACAACTCCTCCGCCGTAACGACCACGTTGCGGCTGTCGCCGTGCATCCGCTCGACCGCTCGCGCGGCCGCGGCCGCGCTCCAGGTCGACGATCGTCGCCAGAGCCACAGCACCGCGCCCAGGACCGCGATCGCGACGACGACCGCCACGCTGGCTGGCGCCGGCGCCCCGACGCGAATCGCGACCAGCGCCGACACTACCGCCAGCGGCGCGACGACGGCAATCGACCGCAGCGCGTCGAGCATCGCCAGCCGTGACCGGAGGCTGGCGAGTGGTCGCGCGACGCCGCTCTCGTTCGACCCGTCAAGCGGCATGCTGCACTCTCAGATCGTCGGCGCTGCGATGTCGACGGCGGCCGCGCAGCCACTGCTCGAGGCCGAGCAGGACGAGAACGCCCAGCCAGCACCAGCGCGCATCCGTTCGATCGACACCGCGAAAGGCGTCCGGGCCTGACGGCACCGCCGCCGGCGCCGGTTGCCGGCCCCACGCCGCCAGCGTCGAGGCGTCGATCCGCGCCGGTTCGAGCTCGGCATAGTCGTGGGGCGCATGGCGGGCAGCGAGTGCGCCGCGGACGACTGCCGCCGCGAGGAACGTGTCGTATCCCGCGGCGACGTCGATGACGAGCTCCGCCCCGGCGGCAGCCGCCGCAACCAGCGGCTTCCCGGCGTCATCTCGCGAGACGACCAGCCACGCTGCTGGCGCCGTGTCGCCAAGTGACGCCAGCGGTGTCGCGGCCCGCAGCGCGTCCGAGGCCGCTTTCAGGTCGCGGTCACGCTGCAGCCGCATCAGGGTGCGTCGCATCCAGGATGCTGCCGGTCGCGACGCCTGAACTGGTTGGACAGATTCACGGGCGGAGGGGAAACGAATCACGATTGGTTGATCCGACGATCCGGCCGGCGAGCCAGCCGCCGCGGCGACGCGCAGCAGCCGCTCGGCGCCGGCTGCCGGTTCGATCCGCAATCCCGTCGCCGGACCAGCGGCGGCCGCAATGCTGATCGCCGTCGCGTCCGGGGTCAGTTCGACAGTCTGCGCTCGTGCCGCGTCTGGAAACGCCAGCAGCGGCGCGCCCGCGACCTGTCGCGCTCCGGCCGTCACTCCCACCTGCACGAAGCGCAGCCCGATCGCGTCCGGCACGCTTGCGACTGCTGGCTCCGTCCGCGACATGGCGCCGCGCTGAAAGTCCGAGATGACGACGATCTCGCGTTGCGACGGCGGCGCGGTCTCCAGCCAGGCACGGCCGCGGGCGACGCCGGCGCCGAGATCGCGCGCGTCGATACGCTGCGCATACGCTGACGCCGTCATCTCGGCACTGGCCGCCTCGTCGGCGAGACGCGCCGCGGATTGGGCCGCGGCGTCGCCCTGCATGCTCTCGCTGACGTCGACGACGACGGCCCGCGCCGTGCGCGCGTTCCAGCCGGCGACGCGACCGGGTGTCACGAGCACCGGCCCCGCGGCGGCGCCGACCGCGAGCGCAACGGCCGTCACCCGCAGCAGCATCAGCAGCAGGTCCGAAGGCGCCTGGACGCGGACCGCCGCCGTCTGCGACGCGCGGACGAAACGCAGGCTTGGGAACGGCCGGCGCTCCGCCCGATGCATCCGCAGCAGGTGAATCACCACCGGCAGCGCGGCCAGCGGCAACGCCCACAGCGCCGCCGCGGTCTGCCACGCGATCATGTCCGCGGCCCTCCGCCCCGCCGCAGCAGGTAGCCGCGCAGCGCCGAATCGAGCGAGTCGTCGGTCATCACGCGCGTGTAGTCGATGTGATACCGGGCGCACCGCGCGCGCCACCGCTCGACGAAGTCGGCGAACTGACGCCGGTACTCGGCCGCGCTGACCGAACCCGCCAGGATCGTCTGACCCGACTCGAGATCCTCGAGCTCGACATCGCGGGTGAACGGAAACTCGAGCTCGTCGCGGGTCATCACGTGGAACACCGCGACTTCGTGCCCCATCCGTACGGCGCGGCGGAGCTGGCTGTCGATCTCGTCGCTCTCGTCATACAGATCCGAGATGACGATCAGGAGCCCGCGGCGGGACATGTAGTCGGCGCCGCGCCGGAACGCCACGGCCGCCGCCGTCGTCCCGGACGCCTCCATCGTTGTCAGCGTCCGCAGCAGTCCGCGCGCGTGAGTCTGCCCGAGGCGGCTCGGCACGTACTTTCGCACCCGGCTGTCGTAGATGACGAGGCCGACCGCGTCCCCCTGACCGGCAATCAAGTGTGTCAGCGCCGCGCCAAGGATCCGCGCGTAGTCGATCTTCGAGACGCCGGCGCGCCCGGCAAAGCCCATCGAGGCGCTGGCGTCGATCATCAGCTGCGCCGACAGGTTGGTGGTTTCACGGAACTGCTTGGTATAGAGCCGGTCGGTACGAGCGAACAGTTTCCAGTCGACGTACTTGAGGTCGTCGCCGGCGCGATAGTGCCGGTACTGGCTGAACTCGGCGCTGTAGCCGTGGAACGGGCTGTTGTGGAGACCCGACAGGGTACCGTCGACCGTGACGCGAGCGACCAGTTCGAGGTCGCTGAGTGCCGTCAGGACGACGGGGTCGAGCATGCGGGGGGTAGTCACACCGTTTCTTCAGCCGCCGAACGTGGTTGGCGATCAGGTTCGGATGTCACGCCTCGAATCGGCGGGAATCGCGTCGAGCAGCCGCGTCACGACCTGATCGGCGTCGACGCCATCCGCCTCGCCCTGAAAGTTGACGAGCAGTCGATGCCGCAGTACCGGCAGCGCCACCGCCCGGATGTCCTCGGGCGACGCTACCGTGCGCCCGTCCAGCAGTGCCAGCGCCTTCGCGCCGAGCAGCAGCGCCTGACCGGCGCGCGGCCCGGCGCCCCAGCGGACCCACGTGCGGACGAATTCGGGCGCCCCGTCCGCTGCCGGGCCGGTCGGGCGGGTGGCGCGCACTAGCCGGGTCGCGTAGTCGATGACGTTCTCCGCCGCCGGCACTTCACGCACGACCGCGTGCAGCCGCTCGATCTCGTCGCCGCTGGCGACGACGGAGATCTTCGGATCGGCGATGCCGGTCGTCGCCGCGAGAATCATCCGCTCCTCCTCCGCCGACGGGTAGTCGATGACGACGTTGAACATGAAGCGATCGAGCTGGGCTTCGGGCAGTGAGTAGGTGCCCTCCTGTTCGATCGGGTTCTGCGTCGCCAGCACGAACAGCGGCCGATCGAGCTCGAAGCGGACGCCGTTGACGGTGACCTGGTACTCCTGCATCGCTTCGAGCAGCGCCGCCTGCGTCTTGGGCGGCGTCCTGTTGATCTCGTCAGCGAGGAGGATGTTGGCGAAAATCGGTCCCTTGATGAAGCGGATCAGGCGCTTGCCGGTGGCGCGATCCTCTTCGATGACCTCGGCGCCGAGGATGTCCGACGGCATGAGGTCGGGGGTGAACTGGATGCGGTTGAACTTGAGATCGACCGCCTCGGCCAGCTTCTTGATCAGGAGCGTCTTGGCGAGGCCGGGGACGCCGCGCAGCAGGCAATGGCCGCCGGCGAGAAAGGCAATCAGGATCTCCCGAATGACGCGCTGCTGACCAACGATGGCCTTGGCCAGTTCGCGCTCGAGGCGGCCGGCGACGTCGGCGACATGTTCGAACCGGGTTTCGGGGGGCGCGTCGCTCACGCGCGAACTGCGATCAACCATGATCAAACACGATGAATGGCGCGACCTCTGAGCATCGCTGCAGTCTACTACGACGCCTGCGGCCGGGCCGCTTCGTTGCTTGCGCCAGGCTTACGCCAGGCTTACGCCAGGGCTCGCGCGCGGGCTGACCAGCTGTGTGACGAGCGTCGCGACGTTTGACACCACTCTCCCCCGGGAGTATCGTACGCGGCTACCCCGCTCAGTCGCGGGCGACAGAACGTGTGCGCATGACAACACACTCCAAGTGGGAGTCCCTGCCAACCGAAGCGATCAATCCGGCGAGCCTGGCCGTCGACAAGGCACCGGTGGCGGACATCGTCGAGATGGTCCTGCAGGAGGATCGCAAGGTCATCGCCGCGGTGCAGAAGGAGCGCGAGCGGATCGCGCACGGCATCGAGATCATCACCCAGTCGCTGCGCAAGGGCGGCCGCATCATCTTCATCGGCGCCGGCACCAGCGGCCGGCTCGGCGTCGTCGAGGCCTCGGAGATGCCGCCCACCTTCGGCATCTCGCCCAAGACGGTGCAGGCGATCATGGCCGGCGGCCAGGACGCCGTGTTCCGCGCCAAGGAAGGCGTCGAAGACAACTACGAAGAAGGCGCGCGCAGCATCAGCCGCCTCCGCCTCAGCCTGCGCGACGTCGTCATCGGCGTCTCCGCCAGCGGCATGACCCAGTTCGTGCGCGGCGGCCTGACGCGGGCCCGCAAGGCCGGCGCCAAGATCATCTTCATCACCTGCTGGCCCGGCTCGGAGCTGCAGAACTTCGTCGACCTGCAGATTGCGCCGGCGGTTGGTCCCGAGCTGATCGCCGGGTCGACCCGGCTCAAGGCCGGGACGGCGACAAAAATGGTCCTGAACATGCTGACCACGATCTCGATGATCAAGGTCGGCAAGACCTACGGCAACCTGATGGTCGACGTGCAGACGGGCTCGGAGAAGCTCAAGGATCGCGCCCGCCGCATCATCGGCATCGTCACCGGCCTCGACTACGACGCGGCGGACGTGCTGCTGAAGCGCGCCAAGTGGAACGTCAAGGCGGCAATCGTGATGGAGAAGGCCAAGTTGACGCTGCCGCAGTCTTTGAAGCGGCTGAAGAAAGCCCAGGACTCGGTGCGCGAGGCGATTGGCGAGGACATCGAGCCGCGCCTGCGCTCCGTGCTGCGGGCGGAAGGCGTCAGCACCAAGGGCTGACGGTCACCCGGCGCCGGGCTCCGTCAACGACGCGGCGGCTGCCTGATCGAGCACGACCTCGACGTCGTGATGCAGCTGCAGGAACGACGCCGGCAGTTCCGGCGTGATCGGCCCGCGCAGCATGCTGGCGACGCACCCCGCCTTCGAGCGTCCCGTGACCAGCAGCACGATCGACCGCGCCTGAAGTATCGTCGCCATTCCCATCGACAAGGCCTCTGCCGGCACTGCCGAGGCGTCGCCGCCGAACAACGCGCTGTTGGCGCGCCGCGTCTCCGGCTTGAGGGTCACGCGGTGCGTCCGCGCCTGCAGCGCCGTCGCCGGCTCATTGAACCCGATATGTCCGTTGGAACCCAGACCGAGGATCTGGAGGTCGATGCCGCCGGCGGCGGCGATCGCGCGTTCGTATCGTGCGCATTCCTCGACAGGATTCGGCGAAGTGCCGTTGAGGAAATTGATCTGTTCCGGCCGGAGCTGCACGCGATCGAAGAGATGCGCATGCATGAAGCTGCGATAGCTGGCGGCATGGCCCGCCGGGAGCCCCCAGAACTCGTCGAGATTGAACGTCGTGACACGCGAGAAGTCGGCGCGTCCGTGCTCGGCGAGCGACGCGAGGTCGTGATAGAGACGAACCGGCGTGCGGCCGGTCGGCAAGCCGAGGACGAGCGACGGCCGGGCCGCGAGGGCGTCGGCGACGTGCTGCGCGAGCGCCCGGGCCGCGGCGCGGTCGTTTGGAAAGATCGTGACCCGCGGTGGTCCCGGGGCGCGCGGCGCGCGCGGGTCGTGGATCACGGCGCCTGCCCTGCCAGCTGCATGATCACCCTGTGATGTAGCCCGGAATGCGGGCGCCGCCGTGCGCTTCCTGCAGTGCCAGCGAGACGGCACCTGCGGCCGGTTCGCGATCCAGCAGGCGCACCACGCTCGTTGGAAACTTCTGCCCCAGCCGAGTCTGCATCTCTTCGCGCAGCCACGGTACCGCGCGGAAGATCCCGCCCCCGAGGATGAACGTGAACGGCGACCCTCCTAGCTGAAGGCGCCTGGCAACGCTGCTGCCGGAGGACTCGAGCTCGTCGGCGGCGGCGCGCAGAATGCCCTGCGCCGCGTCGTCACCCTCGGTGAACGCGGCCTGGACGCACTGCGCGAGCGCGCCAATCGCCGCCGGCCGCAGCTTGCTCTGGTAGACCTCGTGAATCAGGTTCTGGGCTTCGCTGACGCCGAAGTGCCGGAGCAGCAGCGGTGTCAGCGCCGTTCGCGGGCCGCGACGATCGGCTTCGCGCAGGACGGCGCGCAGCGCCGCCCGGCCGATCCAGTAGCCGCTGCCTTCGTCGCCGAGCACGTGGCCCCAGCCGCCGGCCCGCGCGCCCTGGTTCTGCTGGTTGCGGCCGTATGCGATCGACCCGGTGCCGGAGATGATGACGACGCCAGGCGCGCCCGGCGCACCGGCTTCGAGCGCGACCAGCGCATCGTTGACGACCAGGGTGCGCGCCTTGAAGCCGATCCGACGCATCAGGCCGCGGACGATCGTCGAGTCTTCGGCGCGATCGACGCCGGCGATGCCGAGGCAGATCGCCGCCGGGACGATGTCGCGATCGCCGATCGCTTCCTCCATCACGTCGTGAATGACCTTCTCGACGTGCAGCTCGCCCGCCGCCTGAAGGTTGGCGCCGCCGGCGCGCGCCTCGGAAACGAGCGTGCCCTGCTCGTCTGCCAGCTGGCACACCGTCTTGGTGCCGCCGGCGTCGATACCGAGAACATGGATCATGACGACAGAAAAACGGCCGGCGGACAGCCGCCGGCCCCGTGGGAGATTGCGCCGGGGTGGCGGCGACGCGCCACCCCGACTTCACCAGCGGCATCCGCGCCGCTGACGTAGCTTACCAGTACAGCTTCAGGCTCAGCTGGATCTCACGCGGCGCGCGGACGCCGGTGATGGTTCCAACCGGGCTATTCGTGTAGGCGCACGTCGCCGCCCCGGCCGGCGCGCCCGAGCAGTCGGCGTTGACGGTCGTGAACTGCGTGTGGTTGAAGGCGTTGATCATGTCGGCGCGGAACTGGATCCGGCCGGTCGACGAGAAATAGAAGTTCTTCGACAGCGCGAGATCGGTCTGGTTGCGGCCCGGCAGCCGCAGCGGCGCCCGCGGTGAATCGCCGTACTCTCCGTCGGCCGGAATGCCGAAGGCGGCCGCGTCGAACCACACGGGATAGTCGAACTCGCCGCCTCGCGGGTCGCCAATCAGGTTGGCGCGGTTACCGCGCCGCCCGGTGTTGGTGCCGATCAGCAGCCGCGGCACGGGCGCACCCGAGCTGACGGTCGTGATCCCCGAGATCTGCCAGCCGCCGAGCGTCCACCGCAGGAACGCGTTCGGATCAGTCTTGTAGAACGGCAGCTCGTAAATGTAGGTGGCGTTGAAGATGTGCCGACGATCGGTGCGCGCGTCGGCGTACTCCGCGGCGAAGTCGAGCGGGTTTTGCGGCACGTCGAGGGCGTCGCGGTCGTTGGTCGCATCGGTGCGATTGCGGCTCAACGTGTAGGCGACCGAATAGGTTCCGGCGCGACCGCCTTCGTGGCGGAACGACGACAGGAAGCCCCAGTAGCGATTGATGGCGCTGGTCTCGCGCATCGTGATCCCGGCGTAGCCGCGATACGGGCGGGCGAGGTTGAGCGCCCCCGTCGCGACGACGTCCGCCGGCTGCGGCTGGTTGAGATCGACCGGACGAATCAGGTCGTCGCCGCGCGAGCCGACGTAGCCGATGTCGATCGAGCCGCGGCGATAAAGCTGCCGCTGCACGCCGAGGTTCCACTGCTGTGTCCGCGGCGTGTCGAATGGCGTCCCCGTCGCCTGGAGCGCGTTCGGCGCCCTCGTCGTCGGCGTGATGCCGGCGCCGGGGTTTCCCAGCGGCGGGTTGGTGACGCTCGACGAAACGTTGAACGGCGGCGTCACCTGCGCGTTCTGCAGGAAGATGCCGACCAGCGGCTGGTCGTAGTAGAGACCGTAGCCGCCGCGCAGGATCGTCAGACCGTCGCCAGTGAGATCGTACGACGCGCCAAAGCGCGGCATGAGGTTGTTGGTGTCGGTCTCGTAGATGCCGCGGCCGAACGGCGAGTTCTGCCCGGCGACGACGATGCCGTTCAGCGGGTCGCCGGAGCCGACGACGAGCAGCGTCCCCGTCGAGGTGGCGAAGATCGGCGCATTCGCGACGTCGTAGCGCGCCGGATCGAAGTTGGTCAGCACGTCGTCGGCATCGGTGACCGCGGGATAGACGGCGTAGCGGATGCCGTAGTCGAGCGTCAGCCGCGTCGTCGCGCGCCACGTATCCTGGGCGAAGAACTCGTAACGATCGAACCGGAGCTGGTTGTAGAGGTCGGTGACCGATTCAGAATACGAGCAACCGGCGGCACAGAGACCGTCGCGGTTGCCAGTCAGAAAATTCTGGAAAGCCGACCGGCCGCCGCCGACGCCGAATGCGAACCGTCCCTGCGTTTCGGCGTTCGCGTACTCGTTCTTCCGCTCGAACGCCATCAGCAGGCCGCCCTTGAGCGAGTGGCTGCCCCGCTGCCAGGTCACGGTGTCGACGATCGTGTGGTTGAAGTACTGGTTGCGGAAGCCCTGCGTCGCACCGAAGGTCGACAGCCCGGCGATCGCGATCACCGGGATCCGGTCGGCGTTGTTCTCGGGAAAGAGCTCGGGGATCGCAAGGTCGTACTGGTCGCGCGTATTCACGGTTCCGTCCGGCGTCGTGCTGTTGATGGCGTTGCCGGAGTACTGGTACTTGAGCTCGTTCAGGATCTGCCCCTTCACCGTGCGCGCCTCGATCCCCAGCACATGCCCGGGCACCTTTGTGTCAGTCGTGCCGACGTTCGGCACCGGCGTGCTGAAGAACAGGCCGCCAGGCTCACGCGTCTGGCTGAGATCGTGCGTGTATCGACCGGTCAGCTTCCACGCCTGGTTGACGTCGACGTCGACGCGCACCACTTCCTGCCGCGTGTCGTTGATCGCCGGGCTGTCGTTGAGATAGCTCTGCGCCCCGACATTCGGCGCCGGGAACGCTGCCAGCAGCTTGACCGCGTTCGGATCGCGGTCGGCCGGCGCGACGTAATTGGCGTTGGTCGGATCGGTCAGCCAGGCGGGGTTCGGCACCGTCGCCGTGACGCCGGCTTCCCGCGTGATCTTGCGGAACTCCTGCGAGAAGAAGAAGAACGCCTTCTCGCGGCTGGGCAGCAGCGGTCCGCCGATGGTGTAGCCGTAGTTGTTGTAGTCGAGATTGGCGGGGCCTGCCGCCGCCGTCGGGTTGGTGCTCAGATTGCGCAGGAAGCTGTTCGCGTTGAGCTTCTCGTCGCGATAGAACTCGTAGGCGGTGCCGGAGAACCTCCGCGTCCCGCCCTTGGTGACGATGCTGATGACGCCGCCGCCGCTGCGCGGCCATTCCGCGGCGTAGCTGCTCGTGATGATCTTGAACTCCTGGATCGATTCGAGCGTCGGCGTCGACAGCAGCGTGATGTTCGAACCGACGTCGACGTTCGACACCCCGTCGACCAGCCAGTTGACGGCGTTGCGCCGGCCACCGTTGATCGAAATGCTCATTGTGTTGGTCAAGCCGAAGTTGACCTCGTCGCCGAGGTCGCTCGACACGCCGGGCACGAGCGTCGCCAGCAGCGCGAAGCTGCGGTTGTTCAGCGGCAACTCCTGAACCTGCGTCGGCCCGATCAGGCTCTGCACTGCGGGGGTGCGCTGGACGAACTGCGACGCGGCGCTGACTTCGACGGTTTCGGAGAGCGCGGTCACTCCCAGCTTGCCGTTGACCTCGAGGCGGTCGTTGACGTGCAGCTCGATGCCCTTGACGACGACGGTTTGAAAGCCGGCCAGGGCGAACGTCGCCTCGTAGCCGCCCGGCTGCAACGCGCTTAGAAGATAAAGACCGTTTTCATTCGAGACTGCTTCGGTGACCCGGCCGGTGTCGAGATGCTTCAGCGTGACAGTAGCGCCGGGCACTACGGCGCCGCTCTGATCCGCGACGCGGCCGGTGATGGTGCCAGTGGTTTCCTGAGCCAGGACCGGTGCGGCCGAGAGCCAGGCCGCGACGAGCAGCGCCGCCGCCGCAACCAGGCGGCGACAGCGCCCGTCGGTGTTCGATGGATTCATGAATGCTCCTCCCTGTTGGTCCGCCCGATCGACGCGATTCGGCGGAATCAACCGGAGGCACTCTAGACTCGCCCAAAGGCGAAGTCAAACCCGGCTGGCGACCGTCGGTGGCGCGCGGCGGTGCATCCGTCCCAGGTCCGCGCCTGCACGCCACTGCTCACAAGCGCATTGACACTCTCGGCGGCAAGCGGTTAAATTCAGGCAGTTTATGCACGTTTCGAGAGCTGGGACCACGCGCCGCCGTGTCCTGATGGCCGCCGCGGCAGTGATGCTCCTGGCGCTCCTCCCGTCGCCCAGCCTCAGGGGCGAAAGCCAGTCGCCGGCGCCCACTGAAATACGCGCCCTCTGGGTCCTTCGCACGTCGCTCCGAACTCCGGCTTCAATCGCCACGCTCGTGCAGACCGCGCGGGCCAACGGCTTCAACACGCTGCTCGTGCAGGTCCGAGGCCGAGGCGACGCCTACTTCAACGGCGGCCTGGAACCCCGCGCCGCCGACCTGCAGCGCCAGCCCGCGACCTTCGACCCGCTGGCAACGGTGCTCGCCGCCGCGCATGCCTCGGGGCTGCGCGTGCACGCGTGGGTGAATCTCAACCTGGTGTCGAGCGCCGCGGATCTGCCGATTGCGCCCTCGCACATCATCCACCGCCATCCCGAGTGGCTGATGGTGCCGCGGGATCTCGCGCACGAGCTGACACGCGTCAAGGAAGAAAGCCCGGCGTATGTCGGCCGCCTGGCGCGCTGGACGCGGGCTCAGTCGAATGGCGTCGAAGGGCTCTACGCGTCGCCGATCCTGCCCGAGGCGGCCCGCCACCTCGAAGCCGTGGTCACCGACCTCGTCGCGCGCTATGCCGTCGACGGTGTCCACCTCGACTACGCACGTTATCCGTCCGAGCGGTTCGACTACAGCCGCGCCGCCGTACGGGCGTTCCGCGATCACATCCGTCCGACACTGTCGCCGGCGGTGCGCCAGGAACTGGACAGCCGGGTCGCGATCGATACGCTTGCCTATCCGGATACGCTGCAGGCGGAATGGAAGGCGTTCCGCATTGCCCGGATGACGGCGCTCGTCGGCGCCCTCCGCACCGCCATTCGCACGACGCGGCCGGACGCGCAGGTCACTGTCGCGGCCGCGCCGGGGATCGATGAGGCACGCGACAACAAGTTCCAGGACTGGACCGCCTGGCTGCAATCGGGCCTCGTCGACGCCGTCTGCCCGATGGCTTACACGCCGGAGCCGGCGCGGTTCGCCGAACAGATCGCGGCGGCGCGCGACGCCGTCGGCGGCCGCAGCATCTGGGCCGGCATCGGCGCCTATCGGCTGGCGCCGGCGCAGACGATCGCCAACATCGAAACCGCCCGCCGGCTCGGCGCCGGCGGCATCGTGCTCTTCTCGTACGACAGCCTGATCGACGCGTCGCCCGACTACATCGCCGTCGTCGGCCGCGGCGCATTCGCGAAGTCCGTCGCCGCTTCCGAGGGTTCGCGCTGACGCCGAGCGGCTACGGTCGGCGCCTCGTACCTGCTGCCTGTCGATGACGCTCACCGGGCTCGACTACGCGGTCATCGCCGGCTACCTCGTCGCGATCACGATCTTCGGCTCCTGGTTCGCGCGCTTCCAGAAGACCACCCGCGACTACTTCCTGAACGATCGCTCGGTGCCCTGGTGGGCGATCTGCTTCACCATCGTCGCCACCGAGACCAGCACGCTCAGCTTCATCGGCGTGCCGGCGCAGGCGTTCGCCGGCAACATGACGTTCCTGCAGCTCGCCGGCGGCTACGTCATCGGCAGGATTCTCGTCAGCCTGCTGTTCATCCCCGCCTATTTTCGCGGCGACCTGTTCACGTCGTACGAGCTGTTGCAGCGGCGGTTCGGGCCGGAGGTCAAGAACGTCGCCGCCGCGATCTTCCTGGTGACGCGAACGCTCGCCGACGGCGTCCGCCTCTTCGCCACCGCGCTCGTCATCTCCGTCGTCACCGGCGTGCCGGTGCCGCTCGCGATCGTGGCAATCGGCGCGGCGATGATCGTCTACACGACGCGCGGCGGCGTCTCCGCCGTGATCTGGACCGACGTCGTTCAGATGTTCATCTACGTCGCCGGCGCCTTCGTGGTCTTTTTCGCGCTGCTGCAGCAGATCGACGGCGGCTGGGAGACGGTGCGCAGCGTCGCCGGCGCCGCCGGCAAGTTCCAGGTGTTCGACTTCAGTCTCGACCCGACGCGCGTCTACACCGTGTGGGCCGGCGTCCTCGGCGGCGTCGCGCTGACGCTGGCGACTCATGGCACCGATCAGTACCTCGTCCAGCGGCTGCTGTCGGCGCGATGTGCCCGCGGCGCCGCCGGCGGGCTGATCCTCAGCGGCTTCATCGTCTTCGCGCAGTTCACGCTGTTCCTGGTCATCGGCGCGATGCTGTTCACCTTCTACCAGCAGACGCCGCTGCCGCGGCCGCTGGCAACCAACGACGAAGTCCTGCCGCTCTTCGTCGTGACCTCCCTGTCGCATGGCGCCGCCGGCTTCATCGTCGCCGCCATCATCGCGGCGGCGTTGTCACCCTCGATCAACGCGCTCGCCGCCACGACGGTCAACGACTTCTACCTGAAATACGTCCGGCCGGACGCCGATCAGGCGACGCTGATGCGGGTATCGAAGGCGGCGACGATCTTCTGGGGCGTGGCGCAGATCGCCGTGGCGCTGGGAGCGCAGTGGATCCGCTCGGTGCTCGACACCGGCCTGGCGGTGCTGTCGCTGGCCGCAGGTCCGGTGCTCGGCGCCTTTCTCGTCGGCGTCCTCACGAAACGCGTCGATTCGCGGGCAATGCTCGTCGGCATGCTGACCGGCGTCGCCGCCTTGATCTGGGTCTGGGCGACAGCGGCGACCGGCTGGACCTGGTATGCCTTCGTCGGTTCGACGGTCACCTTCGTCGTCGCGCTCGCGGCTTCGTTCGTGCTGCCGTCAAGGATCGAAGCTACGTGATGCCCCCGCGATTCGCCGCCGCCCGCGCCATCGTCCGCGACGCAATCGCCGCCGGCGCATTTCCGGCCTCGTCAATCGAAGTCGGGCGTGCCGCGGGTCCGCTTTGGCGGGACGCTACCGGGCGGCTGACCTACGACGAGGACGCCGAACCGGTGGACGAAGACACCGTCTTCGACCTGGCATCGCTGACGAAGGTCATGGCGACAACGACACTCGCGATGCGGGCCGTCGATGACCGCCGCCTCTCGCTGGACGACGAGGTGTCGCGCTGGATCCCGGAGTGGCAGGGCGATGACCGCGCCAGCGTCACGATTCGCGATCTGCTGTCGCATTCGGCCGGGCTGACGGCATACCTGCCGTTCTTTCGCGACCACACCGGCCGCCGCGAGTTCCAGCACGCGATCTGTGGACTCCCGCTCGAGTATGCGCCGGGCACGACGTCGATCTACAGCGACCTGGGGTTCATCCTGCTCGGGTTCATCCTCGAGAACGCGCAGCCGAACGGCGCAGGATTTCGCGGCGCCGCCGGCGCCTTCGATCCGTCGCGAACACTGGCGACACAATTCCATCGACTCGCGTCGTTCTTCACCGCCGAACCGCTGCGATTCAAGCCGCCGCGCGCCTGGCGGACGCGGACGGCGCCAACTGGAGTCGATCCGTGGCGCGGCCGGCTGCTCGTCGGTGAAGTGCACGACGAGAACACGTGGGCGCTCGGCGGCGTCGCCGGGCATGCCGGCCTCTTTGGCACTGCCGCGGCCGTCGGCGCCTTCGCGCGCGCCGCGCTGCGGACCCTCGCCGGTGAGCCCGTGCTTTCCGCGCCCGAGACGATGCGAGCGTTCATCGCCAGGCAGCCGGTGCCCGGCAGTTCACGCGCCCTCGGCTGGGACACGATGCTGCCGACCTCGTCGTGCGGCGGCAGCCTGTCGCCGACGGCAATCGGTCACACCGGCTTCACCGGGACGTCGCTCTGGATTGATTGGGAGCGGGATCTGTACGTCGTTTTCCTGACCAACCGCGTCCACCCGACGCGCGAGAACGACAGGATCAGACAGGTCCGACCGCGCGTCCACGACGCGATCGTCGCGGAGCTGTAAGCCATCGGAAATTCCATCCGGGGTTGCTGGACGTCCGTCTAAAGACCAGCCGTGGAGCTACTGTCCTCGACCCACCCCTCTCCCCGGACCGGACGGCGGAGGAGCCGTGCCAGGACCGCTGCCGGGAGCGCCGCCGCGACTGCCGCCCGGCGTTCCAAACGGCGGCACACGGAACCCTGTTCCGCCGTCACCAGACCCTATCCCCCGGTTGCCGCCACGTCCCGGCTGATTCGTGTTGCCAGGGTTGCCGCGGCCCGGATTGTTGCCGCGGCCGGCCGGGTCGTTGGCGCCCGGAACGCCGCCGCGGCCGCGGGCCACGTCCATGAATCTAAACTGCCACTGGTCGTAGCGATTGGCGCCTTGGTACAGCCGGAGCGACGTTTCGGTGCTCTTGCTGGAAACGCCCATGATGCCGCCAGCCACCGTGGACTGGCCGCCAGGCTGTTGCTGCTGGGGCGGCGGGAGGCCACGCTGCGGCTGGCCCGGATTCGGATTGCCGGGCTGCCCGATCGGATTGCCGGGCTGCCCGGATTCGGATTGCCGGGCTGTCCCGGATTCGGGTTCCCCGACGCGGCGGTGATCAAACGCCATTCACCGTCCTTGGCCATCGGCTCGCGAAACTTCTTGCGCAGGAACCGCCCCGTCACGAGCACGTCGAGGCTCGCGGGCATGGCGTTGTTGTTCTTGGTGCGGAAGAGCGCGATGGCGCGGGCGATTTGCTCGCCACGAAAGATGAGCTCGGCTTCTTTTTCGCGCCGGGCTTCCTGACGCCAGACCGGCATCGCGACCGACATCAGGACTGCCATGATCGCCAGCGTCACGAGCAGCGCCGCCATCGCGTAACCCCGCTCGCCGCCTTGACCGCGTAAACCCATGAGAGTATTATCCTTAGCGTCTCTTATGCTAGCACAATACCGGCACCATCTCCGCAGTTCACGAGCGGCTGTCCTGCTTGCCCTTCTTCCGTTCATCGCGTTCGCTCCTGCCTGCGACAAGGTGCCGCTGCTGGCGCCGGGAGGGACGGTCATCACGATGTTCCCCGCCGCCAGCACCGTGCCGCTGAACGGCGACATCGAGATCGTCGCCACCGCCATCGAGAACGGCACCACCACGACACCTCCGACTACCGGCACGCCGCCAACGACGCCGACGACGCCGACGACGCCGACCACCCCAACGACGACGTCGACGACTGGCGCCGGCACGCCGGTCCACAACGGCACGTTGATCACGTTCACGACAACCATTGGACGGATCGAGCCAAGCGAAGCGCGAACAAATAATGGACAGGTGCGCGTCCGGTTCCTTGCCGGCACCCAGAGCGGCACTGCGACGATCACGGCGTTTTCCGGCGGCGCGTCAGCCAAGCTCGAAAACCTGCGGGTGGGCACGGCGGCGGCCGAGCGCATACTGCTGAGCGCCAATCCGCAGACCCTGGCGCCAAGCGGCGGCAGTTCCGAGATCTCGGCGCGCGTCGAAGACGTCAGCGGCGCGGGTCTGCCGGGCGTGCCCGTCACCTTCACCGCGGATGCGGGATCGCTCTCGGCCGGGTCGGTCAACACCGACGCCAGCGGCCTCGCTCGCGTCACGCTCAACACGTCGCGCCAGTCGGTTGTCACCGCCAACGTCGCGGGCAAGACCGCGACCGTCACGGTGGCGCTCAATCCGCGCACCGGCATCTCGCTGACGGCGCCGACGACATCGGTCTCGGCGGGTCAGCCGGCCAGCTTCTCAATCGGCATCAACGCCCAGGCCAACATCCGCGACGTCCGCGTCGACTGGGGCGACGGCTCGTCACAGTCGCTGGGCGCGATCAGCGCCGCGACGACGACGTCGCATATCTACCAACAGGCGGGTACGTTCGTCGTCACCGCCACTGCCGTGGACACGGGCGGCGCCAGCGAGTCGGTGTCGAGCAGCGTCACGGTGCTGCCGGCGCAGCCGCCGTCGGTCATCGTCCAGCCGTCGACCGCGACGCCGGTCATCAACGAGAACGTCATCCTGCGGGCGCAGGTTTCCGGCAACACCTCGAGCATCCTCCGCTACGAGTGGAACTTCGGAAGCGGCGTCAACGGGCCGCAGACGCTGACGACCACCGGCAACCAGGTGCAGGTGTCCTGGAGCACGATCGGCAGCAAGACGATCTTCGTAACCGTGTTCCAGGCCACCGGCCCGAGCGGGGACGGTTTCGGCAGCGTCAGCGTCCGGGCAGCCGTCGTCGGCGTCGCCGAAGTGAAGAAGTAACAACGGTCCGTCGCGGGCGTGATCCCCTGAATCACGCTCGCGGCGGCACCGGTCAGCCGATATCTTGGATGGGATACGGGAAATCCGCGAACGCGGATTAGAGGGGCGACGCGGACCGCGCGGATCCAGGACCTTGCGGGACGCGGCTCAACGGATCAAGTCAGGTTATTGGTCAGCCTGCAGCGCGCCCGGATGGGGTGTCTGCCCGTCAGCCACGGCGTTCGAACACGATCCGTCCAATCAGTCCGATCCGCATCCCGTGAACCCGGATCTGTCCAACTAGTACAATCCGCGTCCCGTGAATCTCCGCGACCTCGGTCGATCCGCGTCCCCGAGAAAAGAGAGCGCGAGCCGCGGCTCTACCAGTCCGAGAAGTTCGATCCGTCGAGGGCAGTGCCCGTCGCGCCACTCTTGACGTCGTAGATGCCAGGCTCGGCGGTGGGGTTGCTGGGATCGGCCTCCGCGGCCACCGTCACCCACGAATCGGCGGTATGCGTGATCGGGTCTTCAGGGACGCGCCGCAGGTAGCCGTCGCTCACGAGCGCTTCGAGCGACGCCGGGTACTTGTTCTTGTCGGCATAGTACCTGATCGATCGCGTCGCGCATGCGGAAGAGGTCGGTCTTGAGCACGCTCTCCTCGGCTCGGCGCACGCCATTGCGATACTGCACGACCGCCATCGTCGCCAGGATCGAGATCAGCGCCATCACGATCATCAGCTCGATGAGGGTGAAGCCGCCAGCGACGCCGCGTTGGCGAATGCGATGCGTGAGGGCGTGGAGATGGCTCGCCATGATTTACCAGTCGCGGTACTTGCTGCCGTCGAGCGCGGTGCCGTCGGCCTTGGTGTAGATGTCGTAGACGTTCTGACCGCCCCACGACCGCGAATCCGGGCGATCCTGGTAGCTGCGCAGGCCCCACTCGGTCGAACCGGTGAACGGGTCCATCGGAACCCGCCGCAGGAACTTCAGCTTCCGGCCCGTGGCGTCGTTCACCACGGCGACGCCTTCGACCAGGGTGTCGAGATCGGCGGGATAGTTCTCGCTGCCCGGCTTCAGATCGAAGGCGCTGATCATGCCGGCGTCGGCTGAGTCCTTGAAGCGGTCGATGGCGGTCCGCATCTCACGCAGGGCGCGACGCAGCTCCGCCTCCTTCTGCCGCTGCGAGTTCACCTTCGCCAGCGGCATCACTGCCGACGCCAGGATGATGAGGATCGTCGACACGATCAGCAGCTCGATGAAGGTGAAGCCACCCTCCGACCGTTGCCGTGCGCGCGCAATCCAGGCGTGCATGCGTCCTCCGCTTACCTGACCGTCACCGATGCCGGCGCGAACTGCAGCGGCAGGGCGGTGCCTTCCGGGCTGCTGGCGACGCCGCTGACCTGAATCAGCGACTGCCCCGGCCCGGCGGCGTCGAACATCAGCGCGCCGATGAGCCCGGACCCCGATGCCCCGGCCTGATCGCCGCTGCGGACGACGACGATGTCGACCCGGCCCGTCGCGTTATCGATCCGGGGCGTGAACATGGCGGTCACGCCGCCCTGCCTGAGGAATGTCCCTTCCTGGACGTTGCGGACGTGGAGCACGGCCGGGTTGAACGTCACGGTCAGGGTCACGGTCGAGAGCCGCGACGCGTTGGCGACAGCGAGCGGCACGGTGTACGGCCCACCCGCGACACGGAACTCCTGCGGCGCCGTGACCGACACCTGCGCCACGCTGGCGGCCGGCGGCGTGCCGGGGGGCGTCGTCGGCGCTGCCGTCGGATCTCTCGGCGGCGGCAGCGTCGGCGTCGCCGGCGCGCCGGTCGGCGGTACTGCCGGCGGCAGAGCCGTCACCGGCGGAATGACCGGCGTTGTCGGCGTCGTCGCCGGGGGAGCGGCCGGCGCACCCGGCGGCGGCAGGAACTGCGGCGTCGGCGTCGTGATCGGTCCTTGCGGCGTCGGCGGCGCCGCGGTTGCCGGCAATTCGTCCACCGGCGGCGCCTGGATGAGCGGCGGCGGCCCGCCCAGCCCGAGGTTCTGCGTCGTCCCCATGTAGATCGGCGCAAGGTCGTCGACCGTCAGCTCGTGCGTCCGGACGATGTGCGGCGTCAGCAGCATGACGATGTCGGTCTGCTGGATCTGTTCGTCGGTGGATCCGAAGAGCGAGCGCAGCCCGGGAACGCGCATGATGCCGGGCAACCCCGTCAGTACGCGGCGCTGCTCATCGCGCAACAGGCCGGCGAGCAGGTTCGACTCGCCCTCACGCAGCCGCAGCCGCGTGTGAACCCGGCGCGAACCAAACGACGGCACGTCCTGGCCGGCGACGCTGACGTTGGGACCGAGGTTGCTGCTCTCGACGGTGAGGTCGAGGATGATCTCCCCTTCGTAGGTGACGCGCGGCGTCATCACCATGTTCACGCCGACGTCCTTGTAGGTGTAGGACGACTGCGGAATGTTGGCGAAGCCGCCGGCGGCCGCAGCTCCGAACACGGTCTGGACGATCGGAATCTGGTCGCCGAGGTTCAGCGTCAGCTCCTGTCCTTCCGCGCCGCGCAGCTGCGGCTTGGCGAGCTGCTTGGTGTTCGAATCGGACTCGAGGAACTTGACCACCGCGCTCGGGACGCTGAGATAGAAGTCGGAGGTGCTGATGCCCTGCGTGATCGTATTCAGGTTGAACGGCGGCGGATTCGGCGGGTTCGACGGCGACCCCGGCGTATTCGGCGGCGAGACCTCGGGCGAGAACGTCAGGCCGAGGGCGTAGTCGCTGAGGTTGATGCCGAACTGCTTCGCCCTGGTCCGGTTGACCTCGAGGATCTGCACCTCGATCACGACCTCTGCGCGCGGCTTGTCGTGGGCCCGGATCAGGCGCTCGGCCACGGCGACGATCGGCGCCGTGGCACGGACGGTCAGCGTGTTCGAGGTCTTGCCCGGGAAGATCGCCGGCAGGTTCTGGCCGCTGACGCGCAGCATCTGGTTGATCACCTGCGACAGCTCGGTCGCGTCGGTGTGCGACAGATAGAACACCTGGACGACGAGGTCGTCGTACTTGTTGTGCATCGCCTGAGTGTCCGGGGCGACGACGATCGTGCGCTGGTTGATGACCTTGTAGAAGAAGCCGTTGACCGACAGGATCTGCTGCAGCGCCTCCTCGAGCGGCACGCCGTCGAGCGTCACCGTGTAGGCGCGGTCCTGGAACGTCGCGTCGTACTGGATGTTGATGCCGGTCGTCGTGCCGATGAAATTGAGGATGTCGCGCAGGCTCGAGTTGTTGAAGCTGAACTTGAGCGGCGTCCGGTCCGCCGGGTTGAGGATCGGGACGCCCTGGGTCCGCGCCTGCTGCCGCAGCGCGTCAATCGGCGGACGCGGGCGCGACTTCTCGATCTGCTCCCGGATCGTCCGCTCGAGCTCGGCGACGCGGGCGGCGGCGAGCCGGTTGGTGGGGTCCATCTTGGTCGCCGCCTTGTACTCGAGCAGCGCCGCGTCGAGCTGACCGGCTTGTTCTAGGTCGCGGGCGCGGGACAGGTGCTCACGCCCGGCATTCTGCATCGCCCGTTCGAGCTCGATCTTGTACTCCGCGCTGTCGGGGTTGGCCTGCACCGCGTTCGTGAACTCCGTCACGGCGGTGTCCCAGTCGCCGGCCCGCGCCGCTTCGCGCCCCTTGCGAAAGGCGCGGCCGGCGGTGCACGCGGACACCAGCACGGTCAACAACACGAGAGCGACCAGCTTTCGTCTCACTGCGATAGCTCCAGTCAGCTTGCGTTCACTTTCGCGTGGCAGCGCTGCACTCACCCGACTTGGTGATGGTGGTGCGGCCGGTGCCATTGACGTATTCCATGACGACCGTCTCGGTCTGGATCCGAACCAGCTTGAAGCGGCCGTCGATCGTTTCTCCCTCGCGTCCGGAATACGTGAACCCCTTGCAATCCGTCAACGCGGCGAGCTTGATACCAGGGCCCTCGACCGTTCCCATGAACTTCAACGGAATCGGTGGAATCGTCGGCGCTGCCGGCGGCGGCGGACCGGCCGGCGCCTGGGGCACCATCTTCACCGGTGGCGGCGGCGGCGGCGCCGGCGGCGGACGGAAGCGGAACGGGTTCCGCTCGATGTCGCCGGTATCCGGCCGCTTCGCCTGCAGCGCCTCGATCCGTACGTCGAGATCTTCAGGGGTCACGCTGTCGCCCGATCGACCACGGGCCGCCTGCGCCCGCGGCGTCGTCGCCGCCGCCGGCGCGGGGGGCGATTCCGGCCACATGTAGTACGCGACCAGCGCCACGAGCGCCACCCCGAGGACCGCCAGCAGCCACGGAAGGGAGAGGCGCCGGGACGGCGGCGTCTCAGTTTCCATTGCCCCCCGTCCGGAAATAGGTCGCGATCTTGAGCACGACGTTCAGGCTCTGCTGGTCGCGCGAGCCCTGCGTCAGGGCCACGTTCTCGACGACGATGAACTCCGGCGCGGTCTCGAGCCCGTGAATGAACCGCCGGATGCTGCGATAGTCGCCGACGACGTCGACGGTCGCCGTCATCCGGTGCAGGACGTTCTGGCGCGGCTCGTTGATCTCGTAGGTCTCGCTCTCCTGCTTGACGCCGGCCGCGGCCGCGGCCTTCTCGATGCTGCCAAACAGCAGCCGCCGCGCCGCGCTGAAGTCAGGCGGCAGAACCGCCTCGTAGAACTTCTTCAACTCGGCATCGGCCGAGTCCTTGCCGAGAATCGTCGCCCGTGCCAGCTCGTACTCCGACTGGGCCCGCGCCCGCGCCGTCCGTGCCGCGTTGGCGTCGCGCTCGCCGTTGGCCACCTTCAAAGACAGCGGGTAGACGACGGCGATGTAAAGTGCCGCGTTGAGCAGCAGCGCCCCAATCAGGGGATAGATCAGGTTGCGCTTCTCGGCCAGGATGCGCCGGAACAGGCTCATCGCGACGCTCCCTTGCCGCCCGCCGGCGGCTTCGGCGCAACCGGTGCCGACGGCGTCTCCGGCCCGGGTTCGGTCGTCGGCACGTAGAGGATGTCGACCGTCCCCTGCACCTGCCCGTCTTCCGCGGGGCTCACCTGCCGCTGCAGGCCGCGATCGAATTGACCGGTCGCTTCGAGCTTCTCGATGAACTCGTCGATGTCGACGCTGCGCCGGGCCACGACGCCGAGGGTGATTTTCGTGCCCTCGTCGCTGACCTCGGGCCGAATCGACGCCAGCATCACGTCCGGCGGCAGCGTCGCCTCGATCTGGTTGAGAAACCCGGTCCAGGAGAACGTCCGCCCGTCAATCAGCGCATTGGCTTCCTGTGCCGCTGCCGCCAGCACCATCAAACGGTCCTTGTCGAGGCCCTGGCGGGTGTCGCGGGCGCGGCGCGTGAAGTCGTCGGCCGCGGTCCGGTCGTCGCGAATCGCGGCGGAGAGCGTCGTGTTCTGCCGCGAGAGCCGGACCAGGGTCACGACGTTCAGCACGGTGACGGCGGCGACGAGCACCGCCGTCAGCAGCAGCACCAGGTGCACCAGTCGTTCGTTGTAGAACGGACGCGTCGACAGGTTCGTTCGCAGCATCAGGCTACCCGCCCGGTCCCGGCGACGGCGCGCTCGCGCACGAGAATCCCGACCGGCGCCGCCAGCGTGTCGAGCAGCGACGCGCTGGCCGTAATCCGGTCGCGCATCGCCGCGGCGGCGCGAACGTCAATCAGCTCGACGCGGCCGCCGACCCGCTCCTCGATGCCGCGCCGCAGCCGCTCGGCCTGCTCCACGCCGGCAAGCGACGCGCCGGCGAGCACGACCCTAGCGAAGCCGCCGCCGCCGAGCCGATCCTCGTGATACATCGCCGTCTGGTGGACGAGATCGGCGAGGTCGCGCTCGCCGCCGATGGCGCGATTGCGGAAGAACACCAGGTCCTCACCGCGGACGACGGCGAGCGTGACGTAGTCGCTGGCCAGGTGCACCAGCAGCCAGTCGCCGGCGTCGAGGCCGCACGCGAGCTGGGCGTTGATCTGGCTGAAGCTCGCGATGTCAACCACTCCCGCATGCACGCCGGCGGCGTCACAGACGCGCTCGAAGCTCTGGACCACGTCGCGGCGCGCCATCGAGACGATGAACTCCCGGCCGCCGCCCTCGAGCCCGGCGCCGGGCTGCCACGACAGCTGGGCGTCCTCGACCCGGAACGGCGCGGTCTTGCGCACCTGCCAGCGAATCAACTGGTCGAGATCCTGCACCCGCGCCGGGATCTTCTCGAAGCGGATGAGCGACACCTTCGCGGTCGTGTCCGGCAGCACCAGCGCCACGCGCTTGCCGCGCCCGCCCGCCTTCTCGAGCGCCGTTGTGATCGTGGCCGTCAGCGCCGCTTCGTCGGCGATGTTGGCGGCATTGAGCGCCGGCACGACGACGCCGGCGGTGAGCGGCTCGACGGCGTAGCCGGCAATCACGCTGTCGCGGCTGACGCCTGACAGCCCGAGCGCCGTGACGTGAGTCGCGGCGATCTCGATCGCCACGGTTGGCGGCGGACTCGCCAGCAAGCCGGCGCTGCGCCTCGACCGCGTACGGAGGCTCGTGTCTGCGCTCATTCGACGAAGGTTACCTTGTTGATCTCACGCAGCGTCGTCGCCCCGTTGAGGACGCGCTCGACCGCGGACTCGCGCAGGAACCGCATGCCTTCGTCGCGTGCCGCCTTCTTGATCTCGGAGCTCGGACGGCGCGCCAGGATCATCTCGCGGATGTTGTCGCTCAGGTCGAGGAGCTCGCAGATCGCGTGCCGGCCCTTGAACCCGGTGCCGCCGCACTCGATGCAGCCCCCGCCTTCGAAGAACAGGCCGCTGTGCTCGAGCGTCGGATCGAGCGCCGACTCCTCGAGCTGGGCCCGGGTCACCACCGCCGGCCGCTTGCAGTGGACGCAGATATTGCGGACCAGCCGCTGCGCCAGGACGCAGTTCAGCGCCGAGACGAACTGGTAGGCTTCGACGCCCATGTTCAGGAACCGGCCGAGGACGTCGAGGACGTTGTTGGCGTGGACCGTCGTGAACACGAGGTGGCCGGTCAGCGCCGACTGGATCGCGATCTGCGCGGTTTCGGGGTCGCGGATCTCGCCGACCATGATCTTGTCCGGGTCGTGGCGCAGGATCGAACGCAGGCCGCGGGCGAACGTCAGCCCCTTCTTCTCGTTGATCGGAATCTGCGTGATGCCGCGCAGCTGGTACTCGACGGGATCCTCGATCGTGACGATCTTGTCCTCGATCGTCTTGATCTCCGACAGCGCGGCATAGAGCGTCGTCGTCTTGCCGCTGCCGGTCGGGCCGGTGACGAGCACCATGCCGTAGGGCTCGGCGATGTACTTGCGGAAGCGCTTCAGCTCCTCGCTCGGGAAGCCGAGGATGTCGAGGCGCAGCTCATGGAACTGCTCGCTGATCGATTCCTTGTCGAGAATACGAATGACGGCGTCCTCGCCGTGCACGCTCGGCATGATCGAGACGCGGAAGTCAATCGTCTTGCCCGGCAGCCGCAGCTTGAAGCGGCCGTCCTGCGGCACCCGCTTCTCGGCGATGTCGAGCTCCGCCATGACCTTAACGCGCGAGATGATCGTGCTGTGGAAGCGCTTGTCGATCGGCCGCATCGCCGGCTGCAGCACGCCGTCGACGCGGTACTTGACGTGCACCGCATCGTCGCCGGTCTCGATGTGGATGTCGCTGGCGCGCCGCTGGATGGCGGTGTAGATCGTGGTGTCGACGAGGCGGATGACCGGGCTGGAGTCGGCCGTCAGCCGGTCGACCGTCAGCTGATCGTCGCCGGCGTCGTCCTCCCGCAGCAGCTGGAGCTGGAAGCTCTCGGTCGCTTCCTCGAGGACGCGGGTGGAGCTCTCGCTCTTCTTGAGGATGCCCTGAATCGCCGAGGGCGCTCCGACCGTGACGCGAATCGGCGTCGCCAGCAGCAGCGCCAGCTCGTCGATCAGCGGCAGGTCGGTCGGATCCGACACGACGATCACGAGCGTCGAGCCCTCGCGGTGATACGGCACGAAGCCGTAGCGCAGCATCAGGTCGGCGGGAATCGAACGGAAAAGCTCGTGGTCGATGCTGAACGTCGCGAGGTCGACGAACTCCAGCCGGTAGCGCTCGGCCAGCCGCCGCGCCACCGCGACTTCCGCCGCGTGCTCGGCCGCCGACTCCGGCAGCCCCAGGTAGAGCGCGGACTCGGTCTCGCCGTTGATCGCCGGAGGCGTGTTGCCGTTCATGGGTCCATTCCGTTCACAGCCGCGGGTTCGAAGCCTATCGCAGCGCGTTCGAAAGATTGAAGAGCGGCATGTACAGCGCCAGCAGCAGGCCGGCGATGATGATACCCATGATGACCAGCAGAATCGGCTCGACCAGGGTCACGAACCGGTCGAGGCTGGTCTCGATCTCCTCATCGTAGAAGTCCGAGAGGCTGTTGAGCATCTCCTGCAGCGCGCCGGTCTGCTCGCCGACCTCGACCATCTTGAGCGCGACGTCTGGAAACTGCCCGCTGTCGGTCATCGCCGCCGCCAAAGACCGGCCTTCCCGCACCTGCTGCGACGCCGTCAGCAGTTCGCCGGCCATGAAGCGGTTCTTGATCGACCGCGCCGCGACGTCGATCGCGTTGACCAGCGGAATGCCGCCGCCGAGCAGCGTCGCCAGCGTCCGCGTCGCCTGCGACGTCGAGAACTTCCGCGCGATCGGTCCCACAGACGGCACCGCGAGCACAGCGCGGTCGAAACGCTTCCGGTTGCCTGGCCGCTGCAGCCACAGCCACGACCCGACGGCGGCGACCGTCAGCGTCAGCACGATCAACCCGATATAAGCGGTCGCGTAGTTCGAAACCGAGACGATGATGCGCGTCGACAGCGGCAGCTCTGCCCCGAACTGTTCGTAGTAGCCGCTGAACTGCGGCACGACGCGGAGCATCAGGATGCCGACCACGATTATCGACAGCGCGAGCAGTACGGCCGGGTAGATGAGTGCCGAGACCGTCTTCCGGCGGACGCTCTCGACGACTTTGACGTAGGACACGTACCGCCGGATGACCTGCTCGAGGTTGCCGCTCTTCTCGCCGGCCATCAGCGAGGCGGTGTAGACGCCGGGAAAGAGCGCGCCGTGCGCCTCGAACGATTCGGAGAGCGCGCTGCCGGCGCGGACCCGGTCGTGGACGTCGTCGAGCACGGTCTTGAAAAGCGGGTTGCTGACGCGGCGGCGCAGGATGTCGAGCGACTGCACCAGCGGCATACCTGCTTTCAGCAGTGTCGCCAATTCTTGATTGAAGACGAGAAACTCGCGGGTGGCGATGCGGGAGCGGCGTGGCAGCGCCAGCGAGCCGATCGCCGCCCGGCCAGCACGCTGAATGGCAAGGACGTACAGGCCCTTCTCCTCGAACTCGCGGCGGAGGCGGTCCTCGCTGTCAGCGACGTAGACGCCTTCAATGATTTCGCCGCCCGGGGTGCCGAGCCTGCAACGGAACTCCATCTGGATCTATCGGTCGAGGCCCGCCTGGTCGGCGCAAGCTCTTGTCTTTGTGGACATTATCGGCTGCTCGCCTCGCGGGATTATATCAGGGACTCGGGCGCGTGACACCCGTGCGCGCCCACATCTTAGACAGTCGCGGACGGTTGTCGGCTGGGATTTCTGCGTTCGTCGCGTCGGAAAACGTGGGCGGCGCCGGTTCCGGCGGGCTCGGCGTCCGGCCGGACTACTTGAGCCCGGCGAGCGAGAGTATGCGAGAGACGTAGGTGCGGGTTTCGCGATACGGCGGGACGCCGTTGAACTTGGCGACGGCACCTTCACCGGCGTTGTAGGCCGCCAGCGCCAGCTCGGTCCCGTAGCGGTCGATCAGAGACTTGAGGTGCTTGATGCCGGCCTCGATGTTCGCCTTCGGATCGAACGGGTTCCGGACGTTGTAGACGCGCGCCGTCGACGGCATCAGCTGCATCAGGCCCATCGCCCCTTTCCGCGAGCGGGCCTGCGGCTTGTAGTTAGATTCGACCTGGATGAGCGCGCGCACGAGCAGCGGATCGACGCCGTGAGCCTCGGACATTGCCGAGATGATCTCACCGTAAGGCGTCGCATCCAGCACCGAACCGGTGGGAGCCACGGGCCTGACGTCGGCCTCGCCGGCCGCGGCCGGCACGGGGTACGGCGCTTCGTCGGGAAGAATCTTTTCGATGATCACGCGGTCGCAGGTGACTTCCCCGCCGGTGCGCAAGGTCAGGGTGATGGATTCACCGGTGACCTTGTAGCTCTTGACGGAGATGGTGCGGCCGGACGTCAGGTAGACGATGTCGGCCCGGGCGTCGGTGGCCCAGACCATCGCGGCGAGCGCGACGGCCAGGCCCATCAGGATTCGATGCTTCATGCGAAGAAGTTCATACTACCATCGCCCGCAGGGCTGTGTCCAGAATCGCTACAGTCGCGCTTTGGCCACGACCGATGGCGGTGGATGCGCCGCAAACTAGTTGGGCTCGACGAACGCGTGAAAGACCCGAATACCGAGCTCGCGCGGGTCCGATCCGCCTGGTGCAAACACCTTATCGACCTCCAGCGTGATCTCCGCCATGTCCGTATCGCCAAGTTGAGCCGCTGTCAGTGGGAACGAGACGAGCTTGGTGGTCTTCGAGTCGGCCGCGAACGTCCCGATGACCTGGCTGCCCGAGCGGATGGTCACCTGCTGGGCCGGGCTGAACTGATCGATCCGGGCGTCGTACTCGAGGTAGAAGGTGCCATCCTTCCTCGGGTTCTTGAACGAAATCGTCGCCGCCTTCTTCGTCCACTGCCACTCGACGGTGGCGTTGTCCGGGGACACCTCAGCGGGGTGCCAGCCGTCCTTATAGATGAGGAAGATGTTCTCCGACTGCGGCAGCAGCTGGAACTTGAGCACTTCGTATTCCTGCCGTGCGAGCTCGGTATTGCAGAGCGGCAGCCGCTGGCTGGAACTCGGCTGATACAGACCGACGCGCACGTGGGCCGGCCCGATATACGGGTAGTTCTGAACGAAAATCGTCCGCGTGTACTCGATCTTCTGCCCCGGCTTCCAGGTGGACGTCGGCTGCGGCGGCTGGTGGTCGTCGCCCCACAGCGAATCACCCTGGTCGTCGAGAACGTGGACGAAGACGACGAAGTCCGACGAGATCGGCTGCGTCACGTCGAACTTGTAGGTCATCTTCAGCGGGCTGCCGATCGCCGCGCGGTCCCTCGGCATCGACACCGTCGCGGTCGCGACGCAGGGGACGGTTTCGGGCTTGCGGTTACAGCCGGCGACGACGGCAACGGACAGAACGGCGGCGGCAGTGGCAATCGAGCGGTTGAACATAGCTGGGTGGCGCTTACGGAACGCGGACTGATGAACGGGTGATGCTAACGCAGTTGTTCGAGGTACGGCAATATGTTAGCCTTCGCCCGATTCGCTGTCATCTGCGCGCCCCGCCGGGTACCTGACGCCGGCGCGACGCGAACCAGGCGCCCCGAGGAGCACGAGGAGCAGGATGTCCGACGCGTTAGGAATGGTCGAGACCAAGGGTCTCATTGGATCGATCGAGGCAGCCGACGCCATGGTCAAGGCGGCGAACGTCGTACTCGTCGGCAAGGAGTACATCGGCGCCGGCTACGTGACCGTTCTCGTGCGCGGCGACGTCGGCGCGGTCAAGGCGGCCACGGATGCCGGGGCGGCGGCGGCGCGGCGTGTGGGGGAACTGGTCTCGGTCCACGTCATCCCGCGTCCTCACGCCGAGGTCGAGAAGGTGCTGCCCAAGCTCCCGGCAGCTAAGGACGCGAAGGCGTCCTGATCTCTCTTCGGTCCCCCATGGCGCAGTCCACGGCCCAGACCGATCGCGATCTGACCTCCATTCACGAAGCCCGCACGCTCGTCCGCCGCGCCAAGGCGGCCGCCGACGCGCTCGCCGAGCTCACCCAGGAACAGATCGATGCCATCGTCGAGGCGATGGCGCAGGCCGCGACGGCCCAGGCGGAAGCCTTCGCGCGGCTCGCTCATGAAGAGACCGGCTACGGCGTCGTCGCCGACAAGGTCCAGAAGAATCTCTTCGCGTCGGACAAGGTCTACAAGTTCATCCGGCCGATGAAGACGGTCGGCGTCGTCCAGCGGATCGAGGATCGAAAGGTGATCGAGATCGCCGAGCCGTTCGGCGTCGTCGCCGCGATCGTCCCGTCGACCAACCCGACGTCGACGGCGATCTACAAGATCCTCATCTCGCTCAAGGCGCGCTGCCCGATCGTTATCAGCCCGCATCCGTCCGCGGTGCGGTGCATCACGCGCGTCGCCGAGGTCATGCACGAAGCGGCGCGGCGCGCCGGCGCGCCGGAGGGCGCGATCGGGTGGATGACGACCGTGACGCTCGAGGGCACGCAGGAGCTGATGAAGGCCCGCGAGACGGCAGTGATCCTCGCCACCGGCGGCATGGGCCTCGTCCGCGCCGCTTACAGCGCCGGCAAACCGGCCTACGGCGTCGGCCCGGGCAACGCGCCGGCGTTCATCGAACGCACCGCCGACGTCGTCAAGGCCGTCCGCGACGTCGTCACCGGCAAGACGTTCGACAACGGCGTCCTCTGCTCGTCCGAGAACTCGGTCGTCGTCGACGCGCCGATCGTCGACGAAGTGAAACGGCAGTTTGCCGCCAACGGCGGCCATTTCCTCCGCGCCAGCGAGATGGATGCCGTCGCGCGCGTCCTCCTCAGCCCGCAGCGGCTGCCGAATCCGGCGCTGGTCGGCCGGCCCGCGACCTACATCGCCCAGCAGGCCGGCATCACCGTCGCGCCGGGGACCCGCGTGCTGCTTGCCGAACTGACCGGCGTCGGCCGCGACTATCCCCTGTCGGTGGAGAAACTCTGCCCGGTCCTGTCCTTCTACGTCGTGAGCGACTGGCGTGAGGGCTGCGAGCGCTGCAAGCAGATTCTCCGCTACGGCGGCATGGGTCACACGATGTCGATCCACTCCCGCAACGACGACGTGATTCTGCAGTTCGGCCTGAAGAAACCAGCTTTCCGCATTGTCGTCAATTCGCCGACGACGCACGGGTCGATCGGGTTGTCGACCGGCCTCGACCCGGCGATGACGCTCGGCTGCGGCGGCTACGGCGGCAACATCACGTCCGACAACATCTCGCCGCGGCACCTGCTGAATATCAAGCGCATCGCCTACGAGGTGACACCGGTCGCGCATCTCAAGCCCGCAGCCGGAACCGCGGTAGCCACTCCGCCGCCGGCCGGCGCCGACCGGCTGCCGAAGGCGCCGGCGCCGCCTCCAGAACCGGGCGGCATCGCCGCGGCTCCTCTGGCCCGCCGGATCGATCAGTTCCTGGTGTCACGCGGCTTCAGCGGGGGTACGGCACCGGAGGTGTCTACTGCGGCACCGACGCCCGCGGCAGCACCGTCCGCCCCCTCGCCGAAGGCTGCGCCATCGCCCGGACCGTCGGAACCGTTATCAAAGCCGCTCGATTTCGTGTGCGAAGACGACGTCCGGCAGGCCATGCGGCAGGGCCGAAAGCTGGTCGTGGGCGAGCGGACCATCGTGACGCCGGCGGCGCGCGATCTCGGGGAGCAGCACCGGCTGTTCGTGCAGGCCGAATGGCCGCGTTGACCTTAACCCGCTTCCCCTTGATGGCGTTGGGGTTACTGTTTGACCGACGGCTCGGCCGGATGGTATCCTAACGGCCCCAGCATGTTCAGGGTTCTCACTTGTCGTGGGAATTGATAACTCGCCGCGGCCACGGGCCAGGACGTCCAGCACGCCAAGACTCTCCGACGGGTCTGACGGACGCGGCAAGGGAGCGCCCCGCATGATTGATCGAGCCTGGCTGTCCAAGCTGGCGACCGCTGGACTGTGTTGCGTCGCGACGTTCGCCGCGGGATGCGGTTCGAATCCGAAGCCCAAGACCGCCGCGACCACGCCGGCCACAGCCCCAGCTCCTGCGGGCCCCGTTTCCCAGCCAGCTCCCGCCAAGGATCCCGTAACCGCCCTGATCGAGACGTCGCAGCGGCATTTCAATGCCGGCGAGAGCGAGTTGCGACTCGGCCACCTCGACAAAGCGCGGGCAGAGTTCGACCGCGCCATCGAAGTCCTCCTCGAATCGCCCTACGGCGCGCGCACCGAACCGCGGCTGCGCGAGCATTTCGACCGGCTCGTCGATCGCATCAACGCACACGAGGTCACGGCCCTGGCCCAGGGCGACGGCTTCGTCGAAAAGAAGTACGAGCCTGCCTCGATCGACGAGCTCCTGAAGATCGCGACCTTCCCGAAGCCGGCCGCCGACGCGGCCACCGAGAAGACAGTCAAAGACGACCTCGCCTCGACCGAGCACGACGTGCCGATTCCGCAGAACGAGCGGGTCCTCGAGTATGTCGAGCTCTTTCAGGGACGCCTCCGGGATTACATCCAGGAAAGCCTGACGCGCGGCAGCCGCTACCTGCCGATGATTCACGGCGTGTTCAAGGAAGCGGGCCTGCCGCTCGATCTCGCCTACATCCCCATCATCGAGAGCGGCTTCAAGACCAACGCCCTGTCGAAAGCGAGCGCCAAGGGGCCGTGGCAGTTCATGCGGGCAACCGCAACCGAGCAGGGGCTGAAGACCAACTGGTACGTGGACGAACGGTCCGACCCCGAGAAGGCGACGGTCGCCGCCGCCAAATACCTCAAGCTGCTTCACACTCTCTTCGACGGCGACTGGCACCTCGTCCTCGCGGCCTACAACGGCGGCCTCGGCCGCGTCCAGCGCGCGATCAAACGCTCGGGAGAAAGCGACTTCTGGTCTCTGTCGGCGTCGACGCGCTACCTGCCGCGGGAGACCCGAGAGTACGTGCCGTTGATCCTGGCCGCTATCATCGTCGCCAAGAACCCGTCGCAGTACCGGCTTCGACGTCACCCCGGAAGCTCCGATCGACTACGAGACGGTTATCGTCCCGCGCGCGGTCGACCTGCGTCGCGTCGCCGAGTGGACGGGCCACAGCATCGACGAGATCCAGATGCTGAACCCGGAGCTCCGCCGCTGGACGACACCGCTGAAGACGCAGTACGAGCTCAAGGTGCCGAAGGGCACGGCGTCGGATTTCTCGACCAGGCTGGCGTCGGCGTCGGCAAACGAGCTCGTCGCGCTGACCTGGTACACGGTCAGGAAGGGTGAAACGCTCGCGACGATCGCGCGCAGGCTCAAGGTCAGCCGGGTCGACCTCGCCGAGGCCAACGGCCTGACGATCAAGTCGCGCGTCAAGGTCGGCCAGTCGCTCGTGGTCCCGCGCGCGCCGGCGACGCTGCTGGCGACCAACAGCCGCCCCGCGGCGCCGAGCGAGGTGGCGTCACGCGCGATCTCGGGCAGCGCGTCGGTGGCCGCTACGGCCGACGGCGAAGAGCCGACGCCGGTGGCGCCGAAACGCGCGGCCGCGGTGACGCAGACGGCATCGGCCAAGACGACGACTTATCGGGTCAAGCGCGGCGATACGCTCTTCGGCATCGCGCGGCAGTTCGACACCACCGTCGACAGGATCAAGTCGCTCAACCGACTGAACTCCAATCGCATCACGCCCGGAACCCGGCTCGAGATCGCGCGCTAGCCGTCGCAGATTCTGCGATCCGGGCAGCGGCGCGCGATCGCCAGATCCGCAACCAGCCGACGACGGGCCGCGGTTTGGCGCGGGATTGCGGCGGGCACCGCCTCTTGCACCGCCCACGGCGTGCTCGCCTGCATTCGCACCGCCGCCGTCTTCGGCATCGACGCCGCCGTCGTCCAGGTCGAGGTCGACGTCTCGTTCGGACTTCCGGGGTTCCATCTCGTCGGACTGCCGGACGCGAGCGTGCGCGAGAGCCGCGATCGCGTTCGCAGCGCGATCCGCAACTGCGGCTTCGAATTTCCGCCGCATCGCATCACCGTCAACCTCGCCCCGGCCGACCTGCGAAAGGCGGGCTCCGCGTTCGATCTGCCGATCGCGCTCGGGCTGCTCGCCGCCGCCGGACGCCTGCCGCGGCGCGATCTCGACGACACGCTGGTGCTCGGCGAGTTGTCCCTCGACGGCGCGATTCAGCAGGCGCGTGGCGTGTTGCCAATCGCCGCCGCGGCCCGGCGCGACGGCTATCGCGCCCTGCTGCTGCCCGATCCGAATCGCGCCGAGGCGGCCGTCGTCGAGGGGCTCCGCCTGTATCCGGTCCGCTCGCTCAACGAGGCGGTCGCGGCGCTCGACGATCCCGCCGGCTTCGCGCCGCCGCCGGCGGCAACCGCCGAGACCGTGTCCGTCGAGACCGGGTTCGAGGGTGACTTCGCCGACGTCCACGGGCAGGCCCTGGCGCGGCGGGCGCTGGAGATCGCCGCCGCGGGCGGCCATAACACCGCTGATGGTGGGCCCGCCCGGCGCGGGAAAAACGATGATGGCGCGCCGCGTCGCCACGATCCTGCCGCCGCTCTCCTTTGACGAGGCGCTGGAGGCAACGTCGATCCATTCCGTCGCCGGCCTGCTGCCGGCCGGCACCCGGCTGCTGCCGGAGCGGCCGTTTCGCGCGCCGCATCACACGATCTCGGACGTAGCGCTGGTCGGCGGCGGTCAGCTGCCTCGCCCCGGCGAGATCAGCCTGGCGCATCACGGCGTCCTCTTCCTCGACGAGATGCCGGAGTTCAGCCGCCACGTGCTCGAAGTGCTGCGGCAGCCGGTCGAGGAGGGATGCGTACGCATCGCGCGCGCCGCGCGTACGGTGGTCTTCCCTGCCCGGTTCATGCTGATCGGCGCGATGAACCCCTGCCCTTGCGGATTCCTCGGCGACGCGGCGCGGCCCTGCCGCTGCGCCGCGGCGCAGGTCGCGCGTTATGCCTCGCGCTTGTCGGGCCCGCTCCGCGATCGACTCGATCTCACGGTGCCGGTCGCCGCGGTACCGGCCCGCGAGCTGCAGGACGCCGAAGCCGGCGTCGCCTCTGGCACGATCCGCGAACGCGTGTGCCGGGCGCGCTCCAGGCAGCTGGCGCGGGGCGGCCGCCTGAACGCCCGCCTGTCCGGGCGCGCGCTGCGCTCGCGCGCAGCGCTGGACGCCGACGCTCGCGCGCTCATGGCGAAGGCGCTCGCCAGGTTGTCGCTGAGCGCGCGCGGCTACGACCGCGTGCTTCGCGTCGCCCGGACGATCGCAGATTTGGAAGAGGCCGACCGCGTGTCGGCGCTGCATCTCGCGGAGGCTCTGCAGTATCGCGGCGATCACGGCTGACGATCGTTGTCAAAGCTCGGCCATTACGGCGCCCATCGCTTCCGCGCGGTCGGCACCGTGTGGTAGAGTTCCGATTCACCTTCATCGATTTCTAGGGCGTCGGGGGGAGGCGCCCAAGGAGAGACGTGGCTTCCAGGCGCTACTCAGTTGTCATTGCGGACCGGCAAACCGGTGTGATTCGGCGCTTCACTCTTCCCCTGCGACCGACGCTCATCACCGTAGTCACCGCCCTGACGCTGCCGATCCTGATCGGACTCGGCGCCCGCTGGAGCGCGAAGGCCGCGCTCGACGAGCTCACCGTCACCAACGCGCAACTCACCGTAGAGAACGCCAACTACCGCGAAGCCACCGGCCAGCTCGCGTCGCAGATCGCGACGCTGCAGCAGGCGGTCGACGAGATCGGTGTGAATGCTGCCGTCGATCCCGAGGCCAGCCGCGCCATGGAGCGCCTGCCGGCGGCGGTGAAGTCGCGCGCCATCGGCGGCGGCGTCGCTGGAGCCGTCATCGGATCCGCTTTTGGCCCCGCCGACACCGCGTTCGGCGTGATGCGCGACGTGCTCGGCGCGATCGAGAACCGGCTCGACGCCGTGCGCACCGACGTCGAGAAGCGCCGCCTGCTTGCAGACGCAACGCCCTCAATCTGGCCGGTCGCCGGCTGGCTCACGTCTTCCTTCGGCAACCGCCGCGATCCCTTCACTGGCGGACGCGATTTCCATCCCGGCCTCGACATCTCCGCCGATCACGGCGACGCAGTGCGTGCCCCCGCCGCCGGCGTCGTCTCGAGCGCGAGCATGGCCGGCAACTACGGCAACCTGGTGGTCGTCGATCACGGCTTCGGTATCGTCACGAAGTACGGCCACCTGTCGCGTTTCGGCGTCATGCACGGGCAGCAAATCAATCGCGGCGATGTCCTCGGATACGTCGGCTCGACCGGCCGTTCGACGAGCCCGCACCTGCACTACGAGATCTGGGTCAACGACAAGCTGACCAACCCGATGCGGCTGCTCGGCCCACGGTAAGCTACGGCGCCGCTCAGCGCCCGGTGCCCGGCCGGCCGGCTCCATCACCGCAAGCGCACTCCTGTCGGGCATCGGCTCATCTTCAGTTCGCCCGGCGTCCGTTCCCCTGGTTCATGTTCCTCAATCGAAGCCTCAGCGGCGCGACGTGGCGCTACGACCGTACAAGGCCGGGCTCACGTCAAGTTGACCGCGGTGGCGCCGTTTCCGTACAATCGGTTGATACCCTGAACGTTGCGGTCCTCGCAGGGGACGCGAGAATGAACCAGCGAGCGTGACAGGGCGTCCTTTCCTGCATGATTGTCGACACTCTCCTCGCCAAAGTCATCGGCACCGCGAACGATCGCGAACTGAAGCGGATTCGTCCGCTCGTTGCCGAGATCAACGCCAAAGAACCCGAGATTCAGCGGCTTTCCGACGACGCTCTCCGAGCCAGGACCGTCGAGTTCCGGCAACGGCTGGCGGACGGTGCGACGCTCGAGGACCTGCTGCCCGAGGCCTTCGCGGTCGTTCGCGAAGCCGGCCGGCGCGTGCTCAACATGCGCCATTTCGACGTCCAGCTCATCGGCGGCGTCGTGCTGCATCGCGGCAGGATCGCCGAGATGAAGACCGGAGAGGGCAAGACGCTGGTGGCGACGCTGCCGGCGTATCTCAACGCCCTCGAGGGCAAGGGCGTCCACGTCGTCACGGTCAATGACTACCTCGCCCGGCGCGACTCCGAGTGGATGGGCCGCATCTACCGCTTCCTCGGCATGTCGGTCGGCGTCATCCAGCACGATCTGAACGACCAGGAGCGCCAGGTCGCCTACGCCTGCGACATCACCTACGGCACCAACAACGAGTTCGGCTTCGACTACCTCCGCGACAACATGAAGTTCGACCTCGCGCACTACGTGCAGCGGGGCCATCACTTCGCCATCGTCGACGAAGTCGACAGCATCCTGATCGACGAAGCGCGGACGCCGCTGATCATTTCCGGCCCGGCGGAGGAATCAACCGACCTCTATTACGAGGTCGATCGGATCATCCCGAAGCTGGTGCCCGGCGCCGTCACCCAGGGCAACGTCAAGGCCGAGGATCGCGAAGCGCTCGAAGAGACCGGCGACTTCATCAAGGACGAGAAGCACAAGACGGTGACGCTCACCGAGAGCGGCATGGCCAAGGCCGAGAAGATGCTGGCGCATCGCCTGCAGCCTGACTCGGGCGGCCTCTACGATCCGGTCAACATGCCGCTGCTCCACCACGTGAACCAGGCGCTGCGGGCGCACACGCTGTTCCACCTCGACGTCGAGTACATGATCAAGGACGGCGGGGTCGTGATCGTCGACGAGTTCACGGGCCGCCTGATGCCTGGCCGGCGCTGGAGCGACGGACTCCATCAGGCAGTCGAAGCCAAGGAGAAGGTCAAAATCGAGCGCGAGAACCAGACGCTCGCGACCGTCACCTTCCAGAACTACTTCCGGAAGTACGGCAAGCTCTCCGGCATGACCGGCACCGCCGACACCGAGGCGGAAGAGTTCGCCAAGATCTACAAGCTCGACGTCATGGTCATCCCGACCAACCGGACGCTCAAGCGGATCGAAGAGCCGGACACGGTCTACCGTACCGAGAAAGAGAAGTACGAGGCGATCGTCACCGACATCATCGAGAAGCAGCAGGAGGGGCGGCCGGTTCTCGTCGGCACGGTCTCGATCGAAAAGTCGGAGCGGCTGTCCAAGCTGCTCAAGCTGCGCGGCATCAAGCACGTCGTCCTCAACGCCAAGTACCACGAGCAGGAAGCGGAGATCGTCGCCCAGGCGGGCCGCAAGGCGACCGTGACGATCGCCACCAACATGGCCGGCCGCGGCACCGACATCCTGCTCGGCGGCAACGCCGAGTTCATGGCGCGGCAGCAGACGCTCGCCGATCAGATCGCGGACAAGCTGGCGAAGGAAGAGGCCAAGTTCGTCGACGACGACGAGTTCGTCTACTTCTACCACCTCGGCAGCTTCTACCGCGTGCCGCGCCAGGCCTACGAGAGCATCTTCCACGCCTTCAAGGGCCAGACCGATCGCGAGCACGACGAGGTCGTCAACACCGGCGGCCTGCACATCGTCGCCACCGAGCGGCACGAGGCGCGGCGCATCGACAACCAGCTGCGCGGCCGCGCCGGCCGTCAGGGCGACCCCGGCTCGTCGCGGTTCTACCTCTCGCTCGAAGACGATCTGATGCGCATCTTCGGCTCCGACCGCATCTCCGGGCTGATGCAGCGTCTCGGCATGGAAGAAGGCGTGCCGATCGAGCACAAGATGGTGACCAACGCCATCGCCCGGGCGCAGAAGCAGGTCGAAGCCCAGAACTTCTCCGTCCGCAAGCACCTGCTCGAGTACGACGACGTCATGAACAAGCAGCGCGAGAGCGTCTACGCGCTGCGGCGGGAACTGCTCGAAGGCCGGATCCACCTCACCGAGGAGCAGGACGTCGACAGCCGCGAGTACCTGGTGACGCTGGCGGAAGAGCTGCTCGAGAGCACGGTCGACCGCTACGGCGACGACAGCGGTGAAGAGGAACGCGACGACGCCGCGCTCAAGACCGCGGTGGCGGAGATTTACGGCATCGAGCCGGAGGAGCTCGACGCGATCGACATCAGCGGGCTCGGCAACGATGCCGTCACCGACGCGCTCTGGGCGCCGATCCTGAAGAAGTACGAGACCAAGGAGGCCCTGGTCCCGGTCGAGATCCTGCGCCGTGTCGAGCGCGACATCATGCTGCAGATCGTCGACGCGCAGTGGAAAGACCACCTCTACAGCCTCGATCACCTCAAGGAAGGCATCGGGCTGCGCGGCTACGGCCAGCGCGATCCGCTCGTCGAGTACAAGAAGGAGAGCTTCGCGCTCTTCACGGCGATGAAGGACCGGATCGAGGAGGAGATCGTCCGCTACCTGTGGCGGCTGACGCCGGTCATGGGCGACGATCCGTCGGCCGCGCCGGTGCGGCAGCCGCCGCCGCGGCGCCAGCCGGCCGTGACGATGCACGCGCAGCAGGCGCCGCCGCCGTCGCCGTTCGGCGCCATCTCCAGGAGCGGCGCCGAAGAGGCGCTGCCCGAGTCACCGCGGCCGGCGCGGACGGGCGGAGACGACACGATCCGCCAGGTCAAGCGCGAAGAGCCCAAAGTCGGCCGCAACGATCCCTGTCCGTGCGGCAGCGGCAAGAAGTACAAGAAGTGTCATGGCGCATGACGACACCAGCCCCTCGATCGAACGTGACGCGCCAGGGCGAAGACAGGAATGAACTGAAGGCAGCAACGCGTTTGCTGCCTTTTGTCTTTTGAGGACGGCATGGAAACACGCACGGACGTTCTGAGCACCGACCAGATCTCGATCGGCCTGACCACGGCCCTCACGTTCGACGACGTGCTGCTGGTGCCGCGGCACTCGACGGTCATCCCCAACCAGGTCGACGTCAGCTCCTGGGTGACGCGCAACATCCGGGTCAACGTGCCGCTGCTCAGCGCCGCGATGGACACCGTCACCGAGTCGCGGCTGGCCATCGCCATGGCGCAGCAGGGCGGCATCGGGGTGATTCACAAGAACCTGTCAATCGAGGAGCAGGCGTCCGAGGTCGACCGGGTGAAGCGGTCGGAGAGCGGCATGATCGTCAACCCGATCACGCTGTCGCCGGAGAACAAGATCTTCGAAGCCCTGGCGCTGATGAAGAAGTACCGGATCTCGGGCGTGCCGATCACTCAGGATGGCGACAAGGAAGGCCGCCTGGTCGGGATCCTGACCAACCGCGACCTCCGTTTCGAGACCGACCTCGACCGGCCGATCGCCGACATCATGACCCGCGAGCCGCTGTTCACGGTGCCGGTCGGGACGACGCTCGAACAGGCGCGCGAGTTCCTGCATCGCCACAAGGTCGAGAAACTGCTGGTCGTCGACGATCGCTTCATGCTCAAGGGGCTGATCACGGTCAAAGACATCCAGAAGATGATCAAGTACCCGGACGCGTCGAAGGACAGCCTCGGACGGCTGCGCGTCGGCGCCGCGCTCGGCGTCGGCCGCGACGCGATGCAGCGCGCCGAGGCACTGGTCGCGGCGCATGTCGACATGCTGGTAATCGACACCGCGCACGGCCATTCGCAGGGCGTCCTCGACATGGTCAAGCAGGTGCGGCGCACCTTCAAGGACGTCGACGTCGTCGCCGGCAACGTCGCCACCGCTGAGGCGACCGAAGCCCTGATCGAACGCGGCGTCGACGCGGTCAAGGTCGGCATCGGCGCCGGGTCGATCTGCACCACCCGCGTCGTCGCCGGCATCGGCGTGCCGATGATCACGGCGATCGCCGACTGCGCCCGTGCCGCCGCGCCCCATAAGGTGCCGATCATCGCCGACGGCGGCATCCGCTACTCGGGCGACATCACCAAGGCGGTGGCGGTCGGAGCCAGCGCGATCATGATCGGCAGCCTGTTCGCGGGGACCGACGAAAGCCCGGGCGAGATGATTCTCTACCAGGGCCGCAGCTTCAAGGAGTACCGCGGCATGGGTTCGCTCGGGGCGATGCGCCGCGGCAGCCGCGATCGCTACTTCCAGGATGATTTCGATCTCGACGCCAACCCCGAGTCGGGCGAGAAACTGGTGCCCGAAGGCATCGAGGGCCGCGTCGCCCACAAAGGCAGCGTCGCCGCGATGATCCACCAGCTCACCGGCGGCCTGCGCGCCGGCATGGGCTACTGCGGCTGCGCCGACGTCCCGACGCTGCAGCGCGAGGCGAAGCTGATTCGCGTCAGCCCGGCCGGTCTGCGTGAAGGCCACGTCCACGACGTGATCATCACCAAGGAAGCGCCGAACTATCGGGTTGAATAGGCTCAGGGCTCAGGGCTCAGGGCTCAGGCTGGCTCAGGGACGTAAGGCTCAACGCTCTTGCCTGAGCCCTGAGCCTTGAGCCCTGAGCCCTGAGCCTCAAGTGACGCGTCTCCGCCTCGACGCGCTCAATTGTCACCTCGATCGCGGTGGCGGGCCGATCGCGCCAGCGCTCGGCCCACTCGATCGCGACGATGCCGCCGCTGTCGATCAGATCGTCCAGCCCGAGATCGTCGATCTCGCGCGGCTCGAGGCGATAGAGATCGACGTGGTAGAGCGGCAGCCGGCCGTCGCGGTATTCCTGAATCAGCGTGAACGTCGGGCTCGAGACTTCGTCCGGCGCGGCGCCCAGGCCGCGGGCGAGGCCGCGGACGAACGCCGTCTTGCCGGCGCCGAGCTGCCCGTGCAGCAGGATGACGTCGCCGGCGGCGAGCGAAGCTGCCAGCGCTTCGCCGGCGGCCGCGGTCTCCGGCTCCGAGCGGCTGATGACGTTCGATTCGATGCCGGCGTTCACGACTCGCGCTTGGCGTTGCGGCGGGCGGTGAGCTCGAGCACCGCGTCGCCGAGCCGCGAGGCGATGTCGCCGGCAACCAGCGCGACCTCCCCCTCGTCGGCTTCGGCGAGGTCGCCGGCCGCGCCGTGGATATAGACCGCCAGCTTGCAGGCCGCTTCGGCGTCGAGCAGCTGCGCGAACCAGGCGGCAATCATGCCGGTGAGCAGGTCGCCGGTGCCGCCGGTCGCCATGCCGGCGTTGCCGGTGAGGTTGACGTAGGTTTCGCCGTCCGGCGTCGCCACGATCGTGCGGTGGCCCTTGAGCACGACGAAGACGCGGTGACCGGCGGCGAACTCGCGGGCGTGGCGCAGTCGATCCCGCTGCAGCGCCTCGATCGGGATGTCGAGCAGGCGCGCCATCTCTCCCGGGTGCGGCGTGATCACGACCGGCACTTCCTCCCGCCCCACCAGCCGCTCGGGATCGCCGGTGAACGCGTTCAGCGCGTCAGCGTCGAGAACGATCGGGCACGCCGGTCCGCTCGACCAGCGCCTGAACGAACGCCGCCGTCGACGGCGCCTGCCCGAGGCCGGGGCCAACCGCGATGACGTCGGCATCCATCTCGAGGATGCGTTCGACGGCGGCGAAGTCAACGGTCCCCGATTCCGTCTCGTCGAGCGGCTCGGTCATGTACTCGGGCGCCATCGAGGCGACGATCGGCAAGACCGAACGCGGCGTCGCGACGGTGACCAGGCCGGCGCCCGACCGCAGCGCGCCGAGGGCGGCGAGATGCGCCGCGCCGCTGCGCCCGCGCGAGCCGGCGACGATCAGGACCCGGCCGTAGTCGCCCTTGTGCGAGTCGGCGGTGCGCGTCGGCACGATCTCGCGCATCCGTTCCCGCGTCAGCAGCTCGAGGTGCGGTCCTTCGAGCTGGTCGAGCAGCGGCAGCGGGATGCCGATGTCGGCGATCACCAGGTCGCCGGCGTGCGTGTCGGCCGGCGGAAAAATCAGGGGAATCTTCGGCGCTGCCAGCGTCACCGTCATCGACGCCTCGATCGCCGGCCCGTCGACGACGGCGCTGTCGGCCGAGACGCCGGTCGGCAGGTCGATCGCGACAATCGGCACGCCGAGGGTGTTGAGATCGGCGACCACGGTTTCGAGGAAGCCGGTGAGGCTGCCGCGAAGGCCGGTGCCGAGGATGGCGTCGACGATCAGATCGCAGTCGGCCAGCGCCGTCGAGTGCAGCTCCCATTCCTGCGCCGTCGAGATCTCGACCACCGTCATGCCGATGCGGCCGAGCACCTCGAGATTGGTGCGGGCGTCGCCGCTGACGTCGGCGACGCTGCCGAGCAGGAAGACGGCGGTGTCGATGCCGCGCTGCACCAGTGTCCGCGCGATGACGAAGCCGTCGCCGCCGTTGTTGCCACGGCCGCAGATCACGGCCACCTGGCTCGATCCGAGGTCGTCGAACGCGGCTTCCATTGCCGCTACCGCCTGGCGGCCGGCGTTCTCCATCAGGACGATCGAGGGAATGCCGATGTCCTCGATCGTCCGGCGATCGGCTTCCCGCATCTGCTGGGTGTTGAGCACGCGCATGGGGCGAGTCGAGCGTACTGCTTGTGCTAGACTGCGGTCAAACCGCACCAGTTGGGTCGTTCACACTCCAGGAGCTCTCTCGCGTGAAGGGTGCCGTCTACGTCAACGGAACGATCGCGGCGGCGGACAAGGCCGTCATTCCCGTCTACGATCACGGTCTTCTTTACGGCGAGGGCGTCTACGAGACCCTGCGGACCTACAACATGGTCCCGTTCCTCTTCGAACGGCACTGCAACCGCCTGCGGGCGTCGGCCAAATACCTGAACCTCGAGGTACCGTTTACCGACGACGAGCTGCGGCGGGCGATTGACGAGACGACGAGCGCGGCCGGGCCGATGACGGAAGCGTACATCCGCGTGCTCTTGACCCGCGGTGTCGGCGAGCTCTCCTACGACGTCAAGGCGACTCCAGCCCCATCACTCATCGTCATCGTCAAGCCGTTCGACGAACCGCCGGCGCGGACCTTCGACGAAGGCATCAAGATCTCGCTGGTCTCGATCCTGCGCAACCACCCCGGGTCGGTGAACCCGATCATCAAGTCCAACAACCTCCTCAACAACGCCCTGGCGATGCAGGAGGCGCAGCGCCGCGGCGCCGAGGAAGGGTTGATGTGCAACTACCGCGGCGAGCTGTCGGAGTGCGCGCAGTCGAACTTCTTCATGGTCCGCGACGGCGTTGCGCTGACGCCGCGGTCGGAAGCGGGGCTGCTCGAGGGGATTACGCGCGACTTCATCTTCGAGGTCGGCGACGAGGCCGGCGTGCCGGTGGAGAAAGCGACGCTCTTCCCCGCCGACCTGGACACGGCCGACGAGGCCTTCCTGACCGGTTCGACACGCGAGATCAGCCCGGTCGTGAGGATCGACGAGCGGGTCGTCGGCAGCGGCAAGCCCGGACCGATCACCCTCAAGCTGCTCGACGTCTTCCGCCGGCGGGCACGCGCCATGAGCGTGCGTGAGGTCGGAACACCTCGCTGAGCCGGAACCGGGCGGGACGTGAACTACTTCAGCGCCGGCTGTTCTTCCGCGTACGCCTCCATCGGCGGGCACGAGCAGACGAGGTTCCGATCGCCGTAGGGATTGTCGACGCGTCCGACCGACGGCCAGAACTTGTTGGCGCGGACGAACGCCGCCGGGTACGCCGCCTGCTCTCGCGTGTACGGATGCGTCCAGCTGTCGGACGACACTTCGAAGGCGGTGTGCGGCGCGTTCTTGAGCACGTTGTCGCGGGCGTCGGCGCGGCCGTCGATGACATCCTGAATCTCGCGGCGGATCGAGATCAGCGCCTCGCAGAACCGGTCGAGCTCTTCCTTCGATTCGCTCTCCGTCGGCTCCACCATCATCGTACCGGCCACCGGGAACGAGACTGTCGGCGCGTGAAAGCCGTAGTCCATCAGCCGCTTGGCGACGTCCTGCTCGTCGACGGTGGGCCCAGCGCCGTGCTTGAAGGGACGCAGATCGAAAATCAGCTCGTGCGCGACCCGACCGTTGTGATTGGCGTAGAGCTCTTCGTAGTGCGCTTGCAGCCGCGCCTTGATGTAGTTGGCGTTGAGGATCGCAACCCTGGTCGCGTCGGTCATCCCCGGGCCGCCAAGCATCCGAATGTAGCCGTACGAGATCAGCAGGATGCTGGCGCTCCCCCACGGCGCCGCCGATACCGCGCGAATCGCCTTGTCGCCGCCAACCTTCACGATCGGATGTCCGGGCAGGTACGGCGCGAGGTGCGGCGCCACGGCGATCGGTCCCATGCCGGGCCCGCCGCCGCCGTGCGGAATCGCGAACGTCTTATGGAGGTTGAGATGGCAGACGTCGGCGCCGATCGCCGCCGGACTGGTCAGCCCGACCTGCGCGTTCATGTTCGCGCCGTCCATGTAGACCTGTCCGCCCTGCTCGTGCACGACGCTGCAGATCTCGCGAATCTCTTCCTCGAAGACGCCGTGCGTCGACGGATAGGTCACCATCAGCGCCGACAACGCGGCGCTGTGCCGCGCCGCCTTGGCCTTCAGGTCAGCCAGGTCGACGTTGCCTTGCGTGTCGCAGGCAACGACGACGACTTTCAGGCCGGCCATCGCCGCGCTCGCCGGATTGGTGCCGTGCGCCGATGACGGGATGAGGACGACGTCGCGGCCGTGCTGGCCGCGATCGTGGTGATAGGCCCGGATCGTCATCAGGCCCGCGAACTCTCCCTGGGCCCCTGAATTCGGCTGCAGCGATACGGCGGCAAAGCCGGTGATCCGGCACAATGCCGCCTCGAGCTCGCGGAAGATCTGCTGGTAGCCCGCCAGCTGCGCCGATGGCGCGAACGGATGAATCGCGGCGAACTCCGGCCACGACACCGGGATCATCTCCGACGCCGCGTTCAGCTTCATGGTGCAGGAGCCCAGCGGGATCATCGACGTATCGAGGCCGACGTCCTTGCGCTCCAGGGTCTTGATGTAGCGCATCATCTGGGTTTCAGAATGATGCGAATTGAAGACCGGGTGCGTCAGGTAGCTGGTCGTGCGCCGCAGCGGCGCCGGCAGATCGTCACCGCCGAAGGTAAGCGACGACGGGGCGGGCTTCCCTATTGCCTCGGCGAAGGCCGCGACGACCTCCAGGGCATCCTCGTCCGACACCGTCTCGTCGAACGCGATGCCGATGCCGCCGTCGTCGTACCGCAGATTGATCCCTCGCTTCTCCGCCGCCGCCCGGACGGCGGCAGCGTCAGCGCCTTCGATCCAGAGGGTGTCGAAGTAATGGGCATTCGCCTGCCGGTATCCGAGCGCGATCAGCGCCCCGCCGACGCCGGCAGCCGTCTCATGCACGCGCGCGGCGATCGATCGCAGGCCGGCCGGGCCGTGGTACACCGCATACATCGCCGCGATGTTCGCCAGCAGCGCCTGCGCCGTGCAGATGTTCGAGGTCGCCTTCTCCCGCCGGATGTGCTGCTCGCGAGTCTGCAGCGCCATCCGGTAGGCCTGATGGCCGTGGCTGTCGACCGACAGGCCGATGATCCGGCCGGGCGCCTGACGGACGTAGGCCTCACGCGTCGCCAGGAACGCCGCGTGGGGACCGCCGCAGCCGAGCGGCACGCCGAAGCGCTGCGAGTTGCCGACCACGGCGTCGGCGCCCAACTCGCCAGGCGGCGTCAACAGGGTCAGCGCCAGCAGGTCCGACGCGACAACCACGAGCACGCCTGCGGCATGCGCCTGCTCGATGATGGGCCGAAGATCGGTGATGGCGCCGCGCTCGTCCGGGTACTGCAGCAGCAGGCCGAAGGCACGGCCGAGCGACTCGTCGGACAGCCGCGTCGGGTCGCAGGTTTCAATAGCGATGTCGAGGGGCTCGGCCCGGCCGCGGACGACGTCCAGGGTCTGCGGATAGCACCCGTCGGCGACCAGGAACGTTTCGCGGCTGCCGCCGCGGCGCTGCGCGCTCTGAACGCGATGGAACATCGCCATCGCCTCGGCCGCGGCCGTACCCTCGTCGAGCAGCGACGCCGTCGCGATGTCCATGGCCGTGAGATCCTTCACCACCGTCTGGAAGTTCAGCAGCGATTCCAAGCGACCCTGCGCGATCTCCGCCTGATAGGGCGTGTAAGGCGTGTACCACCCCGGGTTCTCGAACACGTTGCGCAGGATCACGCTCGGCGTGATGCAGCCGTAGTAGCCGAGGCCGATGTAGGAGCGCGCGACGACGTTCCCAGCCGCGATACCCTTCAGCCGGCGCAGGTAGACATGTTCGGCTTCGCCGTCGGGCAAGTCGAGCGGCGCGCTGGCGCGGATACCCGGCGGAATCGTCTGATCGATGAGGGCGTCGAGCGACGGCACGCCGATGGTGTCGAGCATGGCGCGGCGCGCCGGCGCGTCCGGGCCGATGTGCCGGGAAGTGAAGGAGCCGGGGGTCTCTGGCATTTACTTGGTCAGTTCCGTGTATTGAGTCGCGTCGAGCAGGCCGTCGACTTCACCGGATCCGGCAGCCGGCCGGATCGCAATCATCCATGAATCGTGTGGCGCGGAGTTGACCGCTTCAGGCTTCTCGGCCAGCCCGCGGTTGACCTCGACCACCTCGCCGCTGATCGGCGCGTACAGCTCCGAGACGGCCTTGACCGACTCGATCGTGCCGAAGACTTCCCCCTGCTTGAGCTGGCGGCCAGGTTCCGGCAACTCGAGATAGACGACGTCGCCGAGCTGCTTCTGCGCGTAGTCCGTGATGCCGACGCGGGCATCGTCGCCCGACACCTTCACCCACTCGTGGTCCTTGGTGTACTTCAACTCCGACGGATACATGTGATGACTCCGTGTGACTAGGCGCGCTTGTAAAAAGGCAGCGGCGCGACCCGCGCGCGGGCGCGACGGCCGCGGACGTCGATCTCGAACTCGGTCCCGGCAGCGGCGTGCCTCGCCGGGAGGTAGACCATCCCGATTGCCTTCTTCAGGTAGGGCGTCTGGGTCCCGCTCGTGACGATCCCTGCTTTCTCGCCGTTGACGTAGGCGTCGTAGCCGTGGCGGCCGATCGCGCGGTCGATCATCTCGAAGCCGACGAGCTTGCGGCCGACGCCTTCCTGCTTCTGCCGGCGCAGCACGTCGGCGCCGATGAACGAGTCTTTCTTCCAGCCAATCGTCCAGCCGAGGTCGGCCTCGAGGACGGTCGTGGTCTCGTCGATATCGTTGCCGTACAGCCGCATCGCCGCCTCGAGGCGCAGCGTGTCGCGGGCGCCGAGCCCGGCAGGCACGACGCCGGCACCGCGCCCGGCGGCGAGCAGCGTGTCCCAGACACGCTCGGCTGAAGCCGGCGGCGCGAAAATCTCGTAGCCATCCTCGCCGGTGTAGCCGGTGCGCGACACGGAAACGCGGACGCCGGCCACCTCTCCGGTCGTGAACCAGTAGTACTTGATGTCGCCGAGCGGAATGGCGGTCAGCGCCTGGAGGACGTCACGCGCCGCAGGCCCCTGGATCGCAATCAACGCATAACGCGAGCTGGTATTGACGGCAACCGCATCGCCAATCCCGGCGATCTGCGCCGTGATCCAGTTGAAGTCCTTCATGATGTTCGAGGCGTTGACCACGAGCATGAAATGCTCTTCCGCCAGCTTGTAGGTCAACACGTCGTCGACGAAGGTACCGTCCGGGGTGGGCAGCGCCGAATAATGCGCCTGGCCGATCGACAGCCGTGAGGCGTCGTTCGTGGTGATGTGCTGGACTGCCTTGAGCGCGTCGCGGCCGGCGATCTCGATCTCCCCCATGTGGCTGACGTCGAAGACGCCGGCGCGGGTGCGGACCGCCTGATGCTCATCCGCGATGCCCGAGTACTCGACCGGCATATCCCAGCCGCCGAATTCGACCATGCGGGCGCCGAGCGCACGATGACGCCCGTTGAGCGGTGTCTTCTTCAGAGTGCCAGGAAGCGCGTGGGACATGACGAATCGCGTCGGGACAGCAGCGGAAAGTAGCCCAAGTACAACCTGAGAAAGGTACTATGCGGCTCGGCGGGCGGTCAACAGGCTTCGGGCGGACAGAATCGGCCGGAAAACGGCCTGACCCGTCGTTCGCTGTGTACGGGCCGGAAGGGAAAGGCGTCCGGGCGTGCCCGGCGCGGAACGGACCGGCGGATGACGCCGGGCCCGCTCCACGCGCTTCAATCTGCAATCCTCAATCTGCAATCCTCAATCTGCAATCTTCAGTCTTCAATCTTCAGTCTTCAGTCTTCAGCCGCCGCTACGTCCGGTCGCGCCGTGGCGCCAGCGTCCCGTTCGGCGATCGGAAGAGGACGATGACGACCGCGGCGAGGATGATGACGGCGGCCAGCCCCGGGTGCGCAGTCGACGGCCACAGGCGCGTCATCGCGGCATAAAGAAAGATCCCGAGAAAGACCCCCATGGCGGCGTCGGCGGCGACGGCGAAGAATCGCATAGGTTCACCTCACTGAAAGATCTGTCCGGGCCCCAGGCATCCAAGGTACTCGATCCATGCCGACTCACTGCGCAGCAGCCACACGCCGTTGCAGGCGACGCGGCGGTAGGCGCGATTGAGGACGCTGCCGTCCTGGTTCGCTTCGTCCATGCACGACTGCATATCGTTCCAGGAAGCACTTACTTCGGCGGCGTAGGTGTCGTAGCAGTTTTGCATACGAACCGGCCGGATCCCGCCCTGCTTCGCGGCGAACCTCGCCGCCAGCCGGCGCGGCGCGTCGACGTCGCCGAGGAGCGACGCGACGAACGCGGCCGCAGAGAGCAGCGACATCTCGCCGGCGTTGAGATCGCTGACGCTCTCGCGCTCGGCGAGCAGGAAGCGCGTCGCGATCGCCGCCTCGGAGCCGCTGAGGACACGCTGCACTTGCGCCAGTTCCTCGGCCGCGGTCACGCGGACGTGACGGCCATGGCGTGACACCGTAACCGCGCCGTTGACGTCGATGCCGATCGACACCGCGTCCTGGCCGTAGCGAAGGTCGATGCTCAACGAGCCGTCGACGCGATTGCTCGTCTTCTGAACTGTCAGCCCACGATGCTCGGCTCCGAGCCAGGCGCGGCGCGCATCAGCCGCGCCGCGAATCGTCGGTCGCCGCGATGCCTGCTGGAACTGCCCCGCTCCCGCGATCGGCGCTGCCGATGCTGCCGGATGCGGCGACGCCGCGATTGTGGTGACATTCGCGCCTGCCGGCCATACACGCTCACTGCCCTCCGCGGTGATCGACAGCACCAACATACCTAGACACATCCCTCCCATGATCCTCTTCACCATGACGTCCTCCCGGACACAGGCTCCGCTGGAGCCTTTTGCGGCCAGACGCGCAACCTCCGTGATCGAACTGATCACGCTGCCTCGTCTGGTCACGTGTGCCGGAGGCGCCCGGCGATCCTCACGCGATGAAACGGCTGCCGGTTATCCCTTCCGGTCTCGCTTCAGTGACTCCTTCAACCCGACCGTGTCGGTGCCAGCGGCGCCTGCAGGTGGCGGCCGATCGGCGGAGCCGGGCGTCGCTGCACTGCGCGTGCGCCGCGCCCCGACGCCGCCCGGCACCGACGCACACGCGGGACCGCCCACCTCCGGCCGGAAGCGAATGTACGAACGCAGCGTGTGATACGAGATGCCGAGCTCGCGGCAGGCTTGACGCTTGTTGTTGCCGCAGCGCTCGAGCACCAGGCGGGCATAACGACTGCCCCAGGCGCGCATCGACTCCTTCGCACGCAACGCCGGACGCAGCACGTCGAGGTAGCCGCCGAAGAGCGCGGGCGGCAGATCGTCCAGCTCCAGGAAGTCAGAGCCCGCCAGCGCGACGGCGCGCTCGATGACGCGTTCGAGCTCGCGCACGTTGCCGGGCCAGTCATAGGCGAGCAGCGCATCCACCGCGGCCGCCGACAGGTGCAGCGAACGCACCCACTTCAGGCGCTCGAGAAAATACCGAGCGAGCTCGATGATGTCCTCGCGGCGGTCGCGCAGCGGCGGCACCTGCACCTCGACGCCGTGCAGCCGGTAGTAGAGATCCAGGCGGAACCGGCCGCTGTCGACCAGCCCTGACAACGGTTTGTTCGTCGCCACGATGATGCGTGTGTCGACGCGCCTCGGGCTGTTGCCGCCGACGCGCTCGACGGTGAGGTCCTGAATCGCGCGCAGCAGCTTCGCCTGCGCCGCGGGAGACAGGTCCGAGACTTCGTCGAGGAACAGCGTGCCTTCGTGCGCGTGCTCGAACTTGCCACGCCGGCCGCGGACGCCGGTTGCCGTCCGCTCCTCGATCCCGAACAGCTCCGCCTCGAGCAGCGTTTCGACGATGGCGGCGCAGTTGACGGCGACGAACGGCCCCTTGTGGCGGCGGCTCAGATCGTGGATCTGTCGCGCGACGAGCTCCTTGCCGGTCCCGGATTCACCCTCTACCAGAACGGTGAAATCCGTCGCCGCGACGCGCGCGATGCGATCGCGCACGGCGTGAATCGCGCGGCTCGAGCCGATGAGCGGCGCGGCTCCGTCCGGCCGCGTGCGATGGCCGGCGCTCCGCAGATACGCGCGCTCGATCTCGAGTAGCAGCGCCGCGATGTGGGTCGCAGTCTCGAGCAGCTGGCACGTCCACCCATCGAGCGTTCGCGACGGCTCGAACACCACCGCCAACCTCGCCCGATTGGTCGTCGTCGTCGCCGGAATCTCGAAGCAGGTCGCGTTCGGCGGCAGCGTCGCGAGCGGGTCGTCGCAGAGCGACATCGACCGGGCGCGAACGAGGACGCGCAGCTCCTCTTCAAACCGCTCGCGTGCAAACGCCGGATCCCGCATCATCGCCAGCCCGCTCGTGACCGATGACAACAACGCCGCCGCACTCCGCCGCCTGTCTGCAGCACGACTGTCCGCACGCATCGGGCCGGCAGAGGCGTACGCTGGTTCCATCACCACCACCGTTCCTCCTCTGACCTCTGAGGACGGCTAAACCAATTCGGGTGCCAGGATGTCGATCGACGAAATCGGGCCGCTAATCGCGGTCCGTCTCACCGCGCGGCGATGGGACGGATTGTGTGACGGGTAGCGCATGCCCTGGGGAGTGGGACAGCGCGCCGGCATCACCGGGGACGAGATACCCGTCGAGGGGAGGTGCTTCCCATGGGAGGTGGCAACGGTGGTCGAACTTCACCGCGCCGCGATACTGCACGCCCTGGCGCGAGTCGAGCTGCACGACGGCGCAGCGGAGGACGTAGCCGCCTATGCCAATGCGTCGGTTCCCATGGACGAGCTGGAGATGCACGCGTGCTCCGGGCCGGAGTGGCCGCGGCCCCTGGATCAGGGCGCCGCCGCTGCTCAGATCGACGAGCGACACCGTATAGCCAGGGCGCAGAATCGCCTGCGTACCCGCAATCATCGGCTGCCCGAAGCGCATGTCGAGGCGACGATCGACTAGCGGCTGGTCCATGAACGGGTTCCTGACTCCCACTGTAGCATCCGGGTGCGTCCGGTTGCACCCAGAACCCTGACCGCGTACTGCCCGCGACGCCCCCGAATATACAGCGTTCCCGATGACGCCGTCCCGTCAGGGCTCATCGTCAGGATGCGCGCGGAGCCGACCCTTACCCCATCCGTTCCCGTGCCCGATCGACCGTCCGCGTCTGGCAGATCCGCGCCCAGTTCGAAACGAACTCCGGGGAAACGGTCCGTGAGGCGCTCGGTCGGCGCCAGCTCCGTGTCGATCCCCGATTCAATGTCGGCCGTTCGCACGCCGTTCCCGTTGCCGTCGCCGACGACCACGAATCGGTAGTCGGTCTGGACGGGCTCGAAGCGGAGGGCGACCGCGTCGGATCGCTTGACGGCGTCGAGCCGCACCGACCCAATCCTGCCCGCGACGTATCTCGCCGCCGCCGCTGTCCGCACATCGTCCAGCACGTGGTCGATGGCGGGTATCGCGATGGTCGTCGCCGTGATGCCGAGCGACAACGCGAAGAGCGTTTCGATCAGCGACGTGCCGTGTTGACTGCGCATGACTCGTGGTGCGCCCCGCTTGGGACCGGCGCTCGCCAACAAGACGAACGCCGGCCCGTCGCAGATTAAAGAGACTTGCCTGTCCCGCTCTGCTCGGTCTTGTCGCCGCCGACCGTTACCCGCGGCTTGATCTTCAGGAAGCTCTTCTCGCCGATGCCCTTGATATTCATCAGCTCCTCGATCTTCTTGAAGCCGCCGCTCTTCTGGCGATGATCGATGATCAGCTTCGCCGTCGCGGCGCCGACGCCGGGCAAAGTTTGCAGTTCCGCCGCCGACGCGGTGTTCAGGTTGACGATCGCAGTCGCCGCCGCCGCGCTGCCGGCTGCCTTGGGGTTGGCGCTCTTCTCCTGCATCGCAAACGCCGGGGCAGTGCCCCCGAGCAGCGCGACGATCAGCGCCGCCATCAATGAAACTCGACGCATCTGTCCTCCTTAGCTAGTTGCCGAATCAGGGTCGTCCGTCCCTGCCGCCGGCACGAGCACGTGGAGAGGTCGAGCCACGGTGTCCGATGACCGGCAGGCAGGAACGCCTCGAGCCGAGGCAAGGCGCCTGCCACGGCGGACGTATCGCAGGATGTGCGTCGAAAGTGCTGGCAGGACGAGAGTTCGTCGCCAGTTCCGAAACGGCGGGCGTAGGCGTGGGCGCCACAACCCCGGCGCCCATGACAACTGGGGGCGTCTACCGGGAGGCGCGTTCCGACTGGGTACGATACCAGTCGATCGTCGTCCGCAGCCCCTCCTCGAACGGCACGATCGGCTGGTAGCCCAGAATCTCGCGCGCGCGGGTAATGTCTGCCTGCGAGTCGCGCACGTCCCCCTCCCGGTTACCGGCGTAGGTCGGCTTCGCGTCGGCGCCGACGATGGTGCGGATGGCCTCGAACAATTCGTTGAGGGAGATGCGGCGGCCGGTGGCGACGTTGATCACCTTGCCGCTGGCGTCCGGCGCCTCGGCAGCCCGCAGCACCCCGTCGACGACGTTGGCGACGTAGGTGAAGTCGCGGCTCTGCTCGCCGTTGCCGTAGATGGTCGGCGACTGGTTCTCGAGCAGGGTCGTCACGAAGAGCGAGATTACGCCGGAGTACGGTGACGACGGGTCCTGGCGCGGACCGAAGACGTTGAAGTAGCGGATCGTGACCGTCTCGAGGCCGTAGAGGGCCGTGAACATCTGCAGGTACTGCTCCCCCACGACCTTCTGGAGCGCGTAGGGCGACAGCGGGCTGGTCGGCATCTCCTCGTGCTTGGGCAGCGTCAGCGTGTTGCCATACGCCGACGAGGAGCCGGCGAAGATCAGGCGCTTGACGCCGGCGTCGCGGGCGGCGACGAGGACGTTCAGCGTGCCGTCGACGTTGGTCCGGTTCGACGTGACCGGGTCCTTGACCGACCGCGGCACCGACGGCAGCGCCGCCTGGTGCAGCACGAAGTCGACCCCGTCGGCGGCGCGGCGGGTAAACTCCAGATCCGCGACGTCGCCTTCGAGGAACTCGACCTCCGGCAGGTGCGCCAGGTTGCTGCGGCTGCCGGTCGCGAGCGAATCGGCAACGCGAACGCGGTGGCCGCGCCGGACGAGCTCCTCCGACAAATGCGATCCGATGAAGCCGGCGCCGCCGGTGACGAGATACTGAGCCATGTCAGTTGGGAAACCCTGAAGTCGGAAGGCCGGGCACCAGGCGAAGCGCGTTCTGGAAATAGAGCTTCTTCAACACCGGGTCCGGCAGCGCCATGCCGTAGAGCTTCCAGAACGCGTGATAGTCGCGGTAGTAGTCGAAGTACTCGTCCGCGGTCTCGAACGTGCGCCAGAAGTAGGGATACTCGTCGGGCTGATAGCTGTCCTTGCCGAAAAGAATCCGGTCCTGGTACTTGACGAAGAAGTCGTGCGCCGCGCGCGGCTGGCGGCCGAGCTCGGCGAGAATCGCCCCGACCTCGGTGTGAAGGTTGGGCAGGCGCTCCATCAGCTTCGACATCCGCCCGAGGTCGTTGGCGTGATACGCGAAGTGCGCGGCGATGAACTTCGTCTTCGGATGGCGCGCGAACATGCGGTCGCGCTCGCCGATCAGTTCCTCGAAGCGGGGCGCCTGGTCCGGCGGGTAGCGGCGACCGGAGAACAGCGCCAGCTCGAGCCAGCGCTCGTTGCGATAGTCGATCGGCTCGAAGAACTCCTGCGGCTCGGCGGTGTGGATCAGGACCGGCACGTTGAGACGGGCGCAGGCGGCCCACACCGGGTCGAGCTCGGGGTCGTCGAGCTTGAGGCGGCTGCCGTCGGACCGTTGCACCCGCAGGCCAAGGTCCTTGAAAATCTTCAGGCCCTTCGCTCCCGCCTTGATGTCCGCTTCGAGCTGCGACGCGGCCCGGGCGCCAAATCCCGGGCCGACGCCCTCGCGCGGGAAGTCGATGTTGGCGAAGAGCACCATCCGGTCCGGGTACTTGCTGGTGCGGATGGCCTCGAGGCCGGAGATCAGCCTTGCACCGGAGCCGCCGCTCAGGTTGACGAGGACGCGCAGGTTGTTCTGCTCCATCCCCTTCATGACGCGGTCGAAGTCAGCGGCCGAGATCGGCGTCGGCTGGTGGCTGTGGATGTCGATGACCGGAAACTTTGCCCGCGGCGTCGGATGCTGATCGGCGACGAGGGTGGTGCGGGGCTTGTACTCGGTGATGCGCGGCGCGGGCCATTCCGGCTCGCGCCCTTCACCCGGACGCGGACGCTGTCCTCCGGGGCGGGGCTCGACCGGTGAACTCGGCGCCAGCTGCGTCGTCTGCTGCGCCGTCAGCCCCGCGAACGCCACTCCAAGCGCGACGACGGTCGTCGCCGCCACGGTCAACCCGAATGTCCGCCTCCCCATTCGCCCTCCGGGACTCTGTACAGTCTCGCGATCTTACCATTCGCGTCCGGGACCTCACGGAGACTGGCGCGAGAGTCGCCGGTGCGGAAAAAGAAAAAGCCCGCCGCAGCGGGCCGTAAGCCGAATTTTGTTCCCCGCCTCCGCCCCGCGTCCGCGCCGCCTTTCAGCGGCGCTTCGACGAGACTTCGGTGAAGTAACGATCATTCCTCTAGCCCCGCCATTACTGGCGGGATCAAGCGGCCTACCCGGAGGCTTTGGACGGGCCGTCCTATAGCGCCTCCCTATTTGGCCTTGCTCCGTGCGGGGTTTTGCCTGCCACCGATGTTGCCACCGGCGCGGTGCGCTCTTACCGCACCTTTTCACCCTTACCTGCCTTCGCCCTTTCGGGCGACGGCAGGCGGTATATTTTCTGTGCCACTATTCCTTCAGGTCACCCTGACCGGGAGTTACCCGGCGCACTGCCCTGCGGAGTTCGGACTTTCCTCTCCTTCGACTCGAAGAAGCGATCGTCTGGCCTGCTGCGGCGGTTCGTGCTCCTTTGCGCTACGAGTCGACGTCAGCCGTCGACTTCCTGGTTGATGCCGTACTGCTCGAGCTTCTTGTAGAGATTGCTGCGCGGCGTGCCGATCACCTCGGCGGTCTTGGAGATGTTCCAGCCGTTCTCGCGCAGCTTGTCGACGAGGAACGCGCGTTCTGCCGATTCCTTGAACTCGCGCAGCGTCCCCGGCCGATCCTTCTCCCCCTCGACGACGACCGGCTTGCTCTCGATCCGGACGATGTCGCGGAGATCGTCGGCGTCAATCGTCTCGCCGGGCGTCATGATGATCAGACGTTCGACCGTGTTCTTCAGTTCACGAACGTTGCCCTTCCACCGCGCCTTCTGCAGATGCTCGAGCGCCGCCGCCGTGAACTTCGGCAGCTTGCGGTTGTTCTCCCGGCTGAACAGGTCGGCGAAGTGCCGGACCAGGGCCGGGATGTCGTCGCGCCGCTCGCGCAGCGCCGGCACCTTGATCGGGATGACGCTCAGCCTGAAATACAGGTCCTCGCGGAAGGCGCCCTTCTCGATCTCCTGCTCGAGGTCCTTGTTGGTGGCGGCGATTACCCGGACGTCGACCTTGATCGTGCGCGCCGATCCCAGCCGCTCGACTTCGCCCTCCTGGAGCACGCGCAGGACCTTGGCCTGCGTCTTGGCGCTCATATCGCCGACTTCGTCGAGGAAGATGGTGCCGCGGTCGGCCTGCTCGAACTTGCCGATCTGCTTCTCGGTCGCGCCGGTGAACGAGCCTTTCTCGTGGCCGAAGAGCTCCGATTCGATCAGCTCCTCCGGAATCGCGGCGCAATTCACCTGGATGAACCGCTCGCGGCTGCGCAGGCTGTTGCGATGGATCGAGCGGGCGACCAGTTCCTTGCCGACGCCGCTCTCGCCCTGCAGCAGTACCGTCGCGTTGGTCGGCGCCGCCCGCTTGATCGCGTCCCAGATCTGGCGCAGCCCGGCGCTCTCGCCGACCATCTGGTGGCGGACTTCGGCGGCGCGGCGGAGGGTCCGGTTCTCGTCCGACAGCCGCGTCCGCTCGAGCGCGTTCCTGATCGTCAGCAGCAGCTTGTCGCTCGACGGCGGCTTCTCGATGAAGTCGAACGCCCCCGCCTTGGTCGCCTCGACCGCGGTACTGACAGTGCCGTGGCCCGAAATGATGACGACCGGCAGGTCGTCGTTCGTCGACCGCAGCTTCTGCAGCACGTCGAGGCCGTCCATCCCCGGCATCTTGATGTCGAGGAACACCAGGTCGGGCGATTCCCGCTCGACCATGGTGATGCCCTCCGGGCCGCTCGAGGCCTCGAGCACCTCGTAGTCGTCGTAGCGCAGGATCATGCCGACCGAGCGACGGACTTCGGCCTCGTCGTCGATTATGAGAATGCGGGCTTTCATCGAATCGGGTTCGCGCCGGCGGGCTCAGTCGACGACGACCGTGACCAGCGAGCGCTGGGCCATTCCTGGATCGTAGTAGTAAATCGCGAGCACGTCGCCGGCGCGCGCCGCGCCGACGAGACGATCGTACTCGGCGACGGTCGTCACCGCGCGGCGATTGATCTCCATGATCACGAGGCCGCGACGGAGCACCTGGTGAGCCGCGCCGGTCGGGTCGACGCGGGCCACGATCACGCCCTGCACGGCTTCCGGGATCTCCTGGCGGCCGACGAAGGCGCGATCGAACTCGCGCACAGTGACGCCGAGCGGCGGCTGCGGCTCCGCCTGGCGCGCCGGCCGCGCCGGCTGATCGAGGCCGGCGGCGGGGTCGAGTTCCTCGCCCCGGAGCGGCCGCTCGGCCAGCTTGACGTTGAGCGACTGGCGGCGTCCCTCGCGAACGATCTCCACTTTGGCCACGGTCCCTGGCTGCCGCGCCGCGATGTCGCGAATCAGCTCCTGGTTGGTCAGGACCTTGGTACCCTCGACCTTGGTGATGACGTCGTAGGGCTTGAGGCCGGCGCGTTCGGCCGGCGAGCGCGCCGTGACGTCCTGCACCATTGCCCCTTCCGACACCGACAGCCCCAACGCCCGCTGCAGCCCCGGTGTGACGTCGGTGAGGGTGACGCCGATGAATCCGCGCGACACGCGGCCCTTCGCCTTGAGCTGCGGCAGGATCTCGACCGCCTGGTTGATCGGCACGGCGAAACCGATGTTGCTCGTACGTGAGCTGAGCGCCGAGTTGATGCCGACGACCTCGCCGCGGGCGTTGATCAGCGGTCCGCCGCTGTTGCCGTAATTGATCGCCGCGTCCGTCTGAATGTAGTCGTCCAGGCTCTGATCGAACAGCTTCCGGCCCATGAAGCTGACGACGCCGACCGTGATCGAGTGCACGTAGCCGAGCGGGTTGCCGATAGCGCAGACCCACTCGCCGGCTCGCAGCTCGTCGGAGTCGCCGAGCGGCGCCTCGGGCAGGTTCGGGTCCCCGGGGATCTTGACCAGGGCGACGTCAATCGCCGGATCCGCGCCGACGACCTCGCCGCGGAACACGCGCCCGTCCGCGAGAGTGACGGTAATCCGCTCGGCACCTTCGACGACGTGGTGGTTCGTGAGGAGATAGCCTTCGCGATCGACGATGAAGCCGCTGCCGGCGCCCTGCCGCGGCGCCTCGAGGTCGCGCTGGCCGTCGCCGGAGTCGCCCGGACGGGTGAACCGGGAGGGCTCGCGGCCGAACGGCGTCTTCGAGGCCGCCTCGATGTTGACGACGGCGGCGTTGATGCGCTCGGCGACGTCGGCAAAATTCACGACCGCCGGGGCCGGGTTCGAACGTGCCGGCCGGACCTTGTCGTTCGCCGGCGGCGTCCGCGGTTCGGTCGAGACGACCGGCGTACGCGTCAGGCCCCCGGCGATGATGACGCCGACGAGGAACGCGACGGCAGCCGAGAGCGCGACGGTAATGGTGGTGAAGCGTTTCGACATTGGTTCAGACGTCTGCGCCGGGATCCCAGGGCCGCGCCAGCGGACGAGAAACGGTTACTTCTCTATTATCGCCCGGAAGGCGTCCTCCGTTAGGGTCGGAACGCCCAATTCGTTGGCTTTTGCCAGCTTGGTGCCAGCGTCGGCGCCAACCACGACGTAGGCTGTCTTCTTGGACACCGAGCCCGACACTTTGCCGCCGAGCCGCTCGATGGCGGCCGCCGCCTCATCCCGGCTCATCGTCGGAAGCGTCCCGGTGAGGACGAACGTCTTGCCCGACAGCGGCCCGGGACCAGCGACGCTCGGCGGCGGCTGCTGGCTCGACATATTCACGCCGGCGGCGGTCAGCTTGGCGATGAGCTCGCTGTTCCTGGGTTCCTCGGCGAAGCCGCGGACTGAAGCCGCCACCACCGGCCCGATGTCCGGTACCGCCTGCAGCTGCTCGACGGACGCCTCCATGATCGACGCCATCGTTCGCAGGTAGCGCGCCAGCGTCGCCGCCGCCTTCTCGCCGACATGCCGGATCCCGAGCGCGTAGACGAGCCGTGCCAGGTCGTTCTGCTTCGAGCGCTCGATCTCGGCGGTGACGTTGCGGCCGACCTTGCCGAGCTTGCGCGGCACCGCCCGTTCAGACCGCGGCTCGCGCGGCGTCACGACCAGGTTCTCGAGCTGCACTGGCTGCAGGCTGTAGATGTCCGCGAAGTCGTGAACCAGCCCCTGCTCGATCAGTTGATCGACCAGCGACTCCCCCAGCCCCTCTATATTCATCGCGCTCCGCCCGGCGAAATGCTCGAGGCTGCGCCGCAGCCGCGCCGGGCAAGACGCGTTCTCGCACCGCCACACTACTTCCTCTTCGTCGCGCTGGAGGGCGCTGCCGCACGCCTTGCAGGTCGTTGGCATGACCCACGGCGTCGAATCCGCCGGCCGCAGGCTGAGCACCGGCGCCACCACCCTCGGGATGACGTCGCCCGCTTTCTCGATGATGACCGTGTCGCCCTCGCGAAAATCCTTGCGGGCGATGTCCTCGGCGTTGTGCAGCGTCGCCATCGAGACCGTCGACCCGGCGACGAATACCGGCTCGAGGACGGCGTAGGGAGTGTTGGCGCCTGTGCGGCCGACGTTCACCTCGATGCGCAGCAGCCTTGTCTGCTGCTGCTGCGCCGCGAATTTGTAAGCGGTCGCCCAACGCGGGAACTTTGCCGTGCTGCCCAGCCGCTCCCGCAACCCGAGGTCGGCGAGCTTGACGACAACGCCGTCGGTGTCGAACTCGAGCTGCTGGCGCTTCGTGTCCCACTCGCGACAGAAGGCGATCACTTCGTCTATCCCGTTGCAGGGCCTGGCATGAGGCTCGACCGGCAGTCCCCAGCCCGACATCGCCGAAAGCAGCGCCGCGTGATCGGTGGGCGCATCCCCGGTCGGCCCCACGTACTGATAGACGAAGGCCTTGAGGCCGCGTCGCGCCACGAGCGCGGGATCGAGATTGCGCATCGTCCCGGCGGCGACGTTGCGCGGGTTGGCGTAGAGCGCTTCGCCCGCCTCGCCGCGCTCGTGATTGATCCGATCGAACGAGGCGCGCGGCAGGAAGACCTCGCCGCGGACTTCGAACGCCGCCGCGGGTCCGCCGCGAAGCGTCAACGGAATCGACCTGATCGTGCGGACGTTGGCGGTGACCTCTTCGCCGCGCAGGCCATCGCCGCGCGTGGCGCCGCGGACCAGGCGCCGGTTCTCGTAGGTGAGCGCGATGCTCAGGCCGTCGATCTTCAGTTCCGTGACGTAGGGCACGGCGGCATCGCCGACCCCGGCGCCCTTGCGCAGCCGCTCGTCGAAGGCGCGCAGGTCCGCCTCGTCGTAGGCGTTGTCGAGGCTGAGCATCTGCGACAGGTGCTCGACGGTTGGAAACCCCTGGGTCGGCCGGCCGCCGACGCGCTGGGTCGGCGAATCCGGCGTCACGAGGTCGGGATGCTCGATCTCGAGAGCCTCGAGCTCGTGCATCAGGGCATCGAACGCGGCGTCGCTGATCTCCGGATCGCTGAGTACGTAATAGCGCTCTTCGTGGTGGCGGATCTGCTGGCGGAGCGCGTCGATGCGGGTGAGCGGGTCCATCGATCAGGCGATGTGATCCCCTGAGGACGTGACCGGCATCAGGGCTGCGACCGCCTTACCGGTCGCGGGAGACGACGTAATCGGGCAGCGCGAGCAGCGCGTCGCGCTCCTGGCTGGGCGGAAAGGCCGCCATGCAGGTCTTGGCGCGGGCGGCGTACTCGAGCGCGGCTTCATACGCCTGCTCGGTGGTTCGATGCTCGCTCAGCAGCCGCAGGATGTCGCGCCACTGTTCCGGCGAGACCGTGCGGTCGCGCACGACGTCGCGGATCACGCGATCGGCTTCCTCGCCGCCGCGCTTCAAGAGCAGGATGATCGGCAGCGTCACCTTGCCTTCACGCAGGTCGCCGCCGACGGGCTTGCCGAGCGCCGCGGCGTCCGCCGTGTAGTCGAGCAGATCGTCCACGAGCTGGAAGGCGATCCCCAGATTGAAGCCGTAGTCGCGCAGCGCGACCTCCTGCTCCGGCGTCACGCCGCCGAGCATGCCGCCGATCTGGGCGCAGCCGCCGAAGAGGAACGCGGTCTTCCGGCGGATGATCTCGAGGTGCTCGTCCTCGGTGATGTCGACGTCGCCGGTCTTGGTGAGCTGGTAGAGCTCGCCTTCGATCATGCGCAGCGTGACGTCGCAGAGCAGCCGGATGATCTCCAGCGAGTCCTGCGTCAACGCCATCGCCATCGACTTGATGTAGAGGTAGTCGCCGAGCAGGACGGTAATGTCGTTGCCCCACCGCGAGTGCACCGCCAGCCGCCCGCGCCGCAGGTCGGCGCCGTCGATGATGTCGTCGTGGACCAGGGTCGCGGTATGGATGAACTCGACGACCGAGGCGTAGAGTACCGCCCGGTCCCCTGTGTAGCCGGACAGCCGCGCCGCCATGAGGAGGACGGCCGGGCGTACCCGCTTGCCGCCGCTCTTCTGGATATAGCGGCCCATCTCGGGGATCAGCGCGACGCGCGACTGGATATGGCGGACGAACTCCTGCTCGACGGCCTCGAGATCCTCACGAATGGGGCCGAAGATCTGCGCCAGATCGGTGGAGACGACGGGTTTCTGGGCGGTATCGGTCAAAGGGATGTGTGGGTTGCGACTTCAGAATAGTGGAGTTGAGCGCGGAGTGTCAACGCGCTAAGCCGTTTGCTGGGAAACAGTTGGACCAAGGAACGTCTCGAAGTTGCGGCTCGTGCGGGCGGCGAGTTCGAGCGGCGCGGCGCCGCGCACGTTCGCGACGGCGGCCAGGACGTGCGGAACGAAGCCCGGCTCGTTCCGCTTGCCGCGCATCGGGACCGGCGCCAGGTAGGGCGAATCGGTTTCGATGAGCAGCCTGTCGTCCGGCACGAAACGCGCCACCTCGCGCAGCGACTCCGCTTTGGGGAAGGTGACGATGCCCGCGAGCGAGATGTAGAAGCCGATGTCGAGCGCCTGGCGCGCCATCGCGACGTCGCCAGTGAAGCAATGAAAAACCCCGCGCACGTCCGGCTCGGCGCGCAGGAGCGCGAAGGTGTCGTCGGTCGCTTCACGCGTGTGGATGATCACCGACAGGGCGCGTTCGACCGCCAGCGCGAGCTGGGCGGCGAAGACCTCCTGCTGCACGGGCCGCGGCGAGAGATCGTAGTGATAATCCAGCCCGATCTCGCCGATCGCACAGCCGCCCGTGCGCTCGACGGCAGCCCCGACCGTCGGCGCAACGTCGGCCACCCGTCCGGTGAACACCCCTGCGTGGTGCGGATGGACGCCGGTCGCGAACCGGACCGCACCCCACGCGTCCCGCACGCGGGCCGAGGCGTTCAACTCGCCGTCGTCCTCCGCCGAGAGAATGCAGAGGGCGCCCGACAATCCTGCCTCCCGGGCACGCGCCACGACGGCATCGAGGTCGGCGGCAAAGGCCTCGTCGGCGAGATGGCAGTGGGAGTCGATCATTCGGGCTCAGGGCGCAGGGCTCAGGCTTGCGTTCGGGCTACCGGACTCTCGATCCGGGAGGCACTTCGCTCTCGAACGTCACGAGTGTCGGCTTGCCCCCCTCGGGGCTCGCCGCCAGCACCATACCGTTCGATTCGATGCCCATGAGCTTGGCCGGCTTGAGGTTGAAGACGATCGCGATCGTCCGGCCGACGAGCTGCTCAGGTTCGTAGGCTTCAGCGATGCCGGCGACGAGCGTCCGCTGCTCGGTGCCGACGTCGATTGAGAGCTTGATGAGCTTCTTCGAGTTCGGCACCTTCTCCGCCGCCAGTACTTTCGCGACCCGGAGGTCGATCTTCATGAACTCGTCGATCGTGATCTTGTCGGCGCCCGGCGCTGCCGGTGCGGCTGCCGCCGGGTTTGCCGCGGCCGCGGCCGGGACCGGGGCCGGTGGCGCGGTCGCCGGGGCTGGTGTCGTGTTCTTCGTCTCGTCCACTCGTGTGCTCCTGTCCTTCTTCGATTCAGCTTTCGGTCCGGCGACCGCTCCACCGGCCGCCGGCGTTTTCGCGACCGGCGGTGCCCCGTCGGCTGAGGCAACGGCGCGCGGCCACAGCGCCTCGCCTTTCTGCAGCTGGCGAGTCCCCTCGTTGCGCCACGCCGCATCGTCGAGGCGGACGTCGTGCGGATAGCGGGTTTCGCCGACGCGGCGGAGGATCTCGGCCGCCGACTTCGGCATGATGGGCAGCAGCAGCACCGCGGCGACACGTAACGCCTCGGCGACGTCGAACAGCACCTGCGTCAACTCGTCGCCGCGCGCCGGGTCGCGAGCGATCGCCCACGGCTCGACGCTGGCGATGAACTCGTTGGCGCCGTCGACGACCTTGAATGCCGCCGCCGCGCCGCGCTCGATCGAAAACGCGTCCATCGCGTCGCGGTACTCGGCGACGGCCGCCTCGGCGATCGCCGCGAGCCGGCCGGGCGCCCCGGTCGGCGCGAGCGACGACTCGCGATATTTCTCCGCCATCGCCGCGATCCGGCTGACGAGGTTGCCAAGGTTGTTGGCGAGATCGACGTTGTAGCGGTCCTCGTAGCGCTCCCACGAGAAGTCGCCGTCGCTCCCGAAGGTGATCTCCTTGGTCAGGTACAGACGCAGCGGATCGGCGCCGAAGCGGTCGAGAGCCTCGAGCGGCTCGACCGTCGTGCCGAGCGACTTGCTCATCTTCTCGCCGCGGAAATGGACCCAGCCATGCCCGAACACCTGGCGCGGCAGCGGCACACCGGCGCTCATCAGCATCGCCGGCCAGATCACGGCGTGGAACCGGGTGATGTCCTTGCCGATGACATGCAGGTCCGCCGGCCACCATTTCTCGAGCAGCGCCTCGTCGGTGCCCAGCCCGACGGCGGAGATGTAGTTGATCAGCGCGTCGAACCAGACGTAGACCACGCTCGAGGGATCGTGCGGCATCGGGATGCCCCACGACTGGCCGGCGCGGCTGACCGAGATGTCCTCGAGACCGGCTTCGAGCAGACGCAGGATCTCGTTACGCCGGACGTCGGGCACCAGGAACTCCGGGTGGGCGGCGAAGTGGTCGAGCAGCGGCTGCTGATACTTCGACAGGCGGAAGAAATGATTCTTCTCGCGGATCCAGTCCGGCTTCGTCCGGTGAATCGGGCACAGGCCGTCGACGAGGTCCTTCTCCTGCTTGAACGCCTCGCACGAGACGCAGTACCAGCCCTCGTAGTGGCCTTCGTAGATGTCGCCGGCGGCGGTGATGCGCCGGATCAGCTCCTGGACGCTGGCGCGATGCCGCGGCTCCGTCGTGCGGATGAAATCATCGAACGACAGATCGAGCCGGCGCCAGACGTCGAGGAACTGCGTCGCCATGCGATCGCAGTAGGCCAGCGGCTCTTCGCCGAGCTCGCGCGCCTTGCGGAAGACGTTCTGCGAGTGCTCGTCGTTGCCCATGAGGAAGTGGACATCGAAGCCGGCCAGGCGCTTGTAGCGCGCGATGACGTCGGCGGCGATCTTCTCGTAGGCGGTCCCGAGGTGCGGACGGCTGTTGACGTAATCGATGGCGGTGGTCAGAAAGAAACGCGGCACGGGTTAATCGCTCGGAAATCGGTCTGGTAGATGAATCCGTCGCCTGGCGTCAGGCGTCGTCGGTCTTGCGCGGCGCCGTCTCGGCGGCGTCGAGCCAGGCCTTCATGGCCACCGCCTGGACATCCTTGATGGCGAGGCCGCGCGCGGCGGCGACGGCGGCGCAATCGTCGAACTCCGGCGCCGCGTTCATGATCCGGCCGTCGCGGCTCGCGATCTTGAAGCGAATCCCGCCGAGCGGCGTCTCGATGCGCCGCACCTCGCGCTCCAGGCAGTCCCGTTCCAGCTCCTGGTGCCGGATGCCAATCGTCGTCGTCTCGGCAAAGAGCAGCCCCGACATCGCCTCACGCTGGTGCGGGCGGGCAATGACGGTGATCAGCGTGCCGGGCCGGTTCTTCTTCATCTGCACCGGCGCGTAGAAGACGTCGAGCGCCCCGGCGGCGAGAAGGCGATCCATCAACGGGCCGAACAGCTGCGGATTCATGTCGTCGATCTCGCACTCGAGGACGGCGACCCGATCGGTTCGCCGCGCCGGCGGGGCCTCACCGAGCACGAGGCGCAGCAGGTTCGGACGTCCGGGAAAATCACGGTCGCCGGCGCCGTATCCGACGGAACGCAGCCGCATTTCCGGGAGCGGACCGAAGCTGCGCGCGTATTCGGTCACGAGCAGCGCCCCGGTTGGCGTCAGCATCTCGGCTGCGATCGGCCCGGCCGTGATTGGCGCGTCCGCCAGCAGCCGCAGCGTCGCCGGCGCAGGTACCGGCAGGGTTCCGTGGGCGCATTGCACGGTGCCGCTGCCGACCGTCAACGCCGAGGCGACGATCCGATCGGCGCCGAGCCATTCCATCCCGTAGACGGTGCCGACGATGTCGATGATCGAATCGAGAGCCCCGACCTCGTGCAGATGCACGCGATCGAGCGTCGTCGCATGAATCGCCGCTTCCGCCTCGCCGAGCCGTTCAAAGAGCCGCACGGCGCGGGCCTTGCCCGCCGGCGTCAGCGCCGAGCGTCCGATCGCGGCGGCGATGTCGGCCAGCGAATGATGCGTGCCCGCGCCATGGACATGGGCCTGCCGGTCGCCGGCGTCACCATGGTGATGCCGCTCGTGCGCCCGCGCCCGCTTCCCGCCGTCACTGCTCGACGCGCTGACCGCCGCCGGCTCGCGCATGCGCAGCTTCGTCGCGGAGATGCCGGCGCGCAGCACCCGCTCGGCCGTGATCTCGCCGTACTCGATCGCCAGGCTCCCGAGCGCGCGACGCAGCTCCGCGATCGGCAGGCCGAGATCGAGCAGCGCGCCGAGCATCATGTCGCCCGAGGCGCCGGCGAAACAATCGATGTAGACGATCCGCTCCACTTCAACCCTCTGCTGCCCGAATCGCGACCACGCTCACATGCTACCGCGCTCCTTCATGCTGTGATAGCGGACGCCGGCCAGAATCACGTGGTCCAGGACGTCGATGCCCATCAGCACCCCGGCCGCCACCAGCCGGTGCGTCAGGATCACATCCTCGTCGCTCGGCTCCGGATCCCCTGACGGGTGGTTATGGAACACGACGATCGCCGCCGCCCCGGCGGCGATGGCCTCGCGGAAGATGTCGCGGGGATGCACGATGCTCGCGTCGAGCGTCCCGATCGTCACCACCGTCGTCCGCAACACGCGATGCTTCGTGTCGAGCAGGACGACACCGAACTGCTCGACCGCGCGATCACCGTAGAGCGGCAGCAGCAACTCGGCGACGACGCGCGGGGCGGTGATCTGGACGCGCTGGCGGCCGGCGCGCGTCAGCGTCCGCCGCCCGAGCTCGACCGCCGCCCTCACCTGCGCCGACCGGGCCGCGCCGATGCCGGACACGCGCATGAGATCGTCTTCGCGGGCACGCGCGAGGCCGTCGATGCCGCCAACGCTCTCGAGCAGGTGATTCGCGAGATCCAGCGCGCTGGCATGCGCCTGGCCGTTGCCGAGGACGATCGCCACCAGCTCGTTGTCGCCGAGCGCCGAGGCGCCGAGGCGCACCAGCTTCTCCCGCGGCCGATCGTGCGGCGCGAGCGTCTTCATCGTACACCATCCCTGTTTACCGCTGGCGCTGACGCGCCGCTGCCCTGCTATACTGCCCGCGCTGATGCGCCGCCTGACCGCCCTCGTGTTCGCGCTGTTCGCCTGCGTCTCCTGTTCGGAACCACCCCGCAAGGAAATCGATCGAGCGCAAGGCGCCGTCGAGACGGCGCGCGCCGCCGGCGCCGATCGCTACGCCCCGGCCGAGTTCGCCGCCGCGACGACGTCGCTGCAGCAGGCGAACGACGCCGTCGCCGCCCGCGACCATCGCCTGGCACTGCTGCGCGCGCTGGACGCGTTCGAGCGGGCGCTGCAGGCCGCGCGTCAGGGCGCTGACGGCAAGGCGCGGGCGCGCAGCGACGCCGAGGTCGCGCTGGCGCGATCCAACGGCGGCCTCCAGCGCCTCGAGCGTGCGATCAAGGAAGCGGAATCGCGGCGGCCGCCCGCGGCGACGCTCGCCGGGGCGCGCAAGACCGTCGCGGCAGCGGAAGCAGCCCTGCAAAAGGCGGGCGCATTGATGAAGGGCGAACAGTATCTCGAGGCCACCGCGGCGCTGCAGGGACTGCCCGAGCGGATCAACGAGGAAATCACCACCGTCAGCGAGCCGCGACCGGCGCGCCCGCCGCGCCGCCGCAGCTGACCGGCACGGACGACCCGCGCTGCTGCTGCCACGCTCGCGATGCGGGCACCTGGCAAAGACTGCGACACGCGCCTGCACCGTACGTAGGGCGGGGCTTCAGTGTGCGCCAGTGACGTCATCAGACGATCCAGCCCAGCCCCGTCACGATCGCGACGATCGCGACGAAACCAGCAACGTCGAGGACGATGCCGTGGCGCATCATCGCGGTGATGGGCACGAAGCCCGAGCTGTAGACGATCGCGTTCGGCGGTGTCGAGATCGGCATCATGAAGCCCATCGACGCCCCCAGCGTCGCGCCCAGTGCCGGCTCGACCGGATCGATTCCCGCCGCCTGGGCCACGGCAATCGCCACCGGCACGATCATGTTCGCCGATGCAGTATTCGACGCCGCCTCCGACATGACGATGGCGACGGCGGTGAACAGGACCGTCAGCGAGAACGTCGAGTGCACCGGCAGCCAGCTCGTGATGCCGCGGCCCATCGCCTCGGCGAGCCCGGTCGAGAATGCCAGCGCCCCCATCGCCAGGCCGCCTCCGAACAGCAGCACGATGCCCCAGTCGATGCCGACGGCTTGCTCCCACGTCAGCGTAAAGCGGCGCGCGCGCCAGTTGATTGGCAGCAGGAACAGCAGGATCGCGCCAACCATCGCAGCGACAGACTCCGGCACCGACGCGTCGTAGGCAGCGGCGAAGGCCGAGCCGCCGAGCCCGACGATGGCGAGGATGCCCGGCGTCAGCCAGAGCAGTACCGTCACGGCAAAGGCGATCAGGGTGTTGCGCTGCCCGGGCGAGATCGGCCCGAGCTTCTGCAGCTCCTCCTGGATCTTCACGGCGCGCGAGGCGTCGATCGCCAGGCCCTTGAGCAGCCGCCAGCGGAAGTAGACGACGAGGAAAAGGAACAGCACGAGCGCCAGCGGAACGCCGAGCAGCATCCATTGCCCGAACGAGATCTGGACGTGCACGATCCGCTCGAGCATGCCCTTGCCGATCAGGTTCGGCGGCGTCCCGATCGGGGTGCCGAGGCCGCCGATCGAGGCGCCGAACGCCGCCATCAGCATCATCGCGATCGCGAAATTGCGGCTGGCCGGCTCGGACTCGCGCCCGTGCGTCAGGTGCGCCACGATCGACAGCCCGATCGGAAACATCATCGCCGTCGTCGCGGTATTGCTGATCCACATCGACAGGCCGGTGGCGACGGCGCCGAAGACGAACAGGATGCGCGTCGGGCTGCCGCCGACCGCGCGCGTCGACAGGGCGCCGAACGCGATCCGGCGATCGAGGCCGTGGCTGAACATCGCCTCGGCCAGCATGAAGCTGCCGATGAAGAGAAAGATGATCGGGTCGGCAAACGGCGCCAGGACGGTTCGCGCCGGTCCGACCTGGAGGATGACGGCGAGAACCGGACCGATCAGCGCCGTGACCGCGAGCGGCAGCGCTTCGGTGACCCACAGCACCACCATCATGGCGAGGATGGCGGCGAGCGTATGAGCGGGGCGGGCCAGCGGCAGCGGCGCGAGCAGCAGAACGATCAGGAAGAGCGGACCCGCGACGAAACCCACCGTCCGCCGGCGGCGGTTGAAAAGCTCCTCGGCTGGCGAGTAGACCTCGCTGGCCCCGACCGCTCCGTGCAGGCTGCGCATCTACTGCCCCACGGCCCGCAGCCACTCGCAGCGGGAGATGAGCTCGGCCCAGCCCGTCAGATACAACCCGTCGCCGAGCCATTCGACGCGCTGCGTGCCGCCGGGCGACTCGATCCGGACGTCGCGCGCGGCGCCGCCGTACTGAATCGCGGCGACGGCGGCAGCGCAGGCGCCCGTGCCCGAGGCCTCGGTGGGGCCGACGCCCCGTTCCCAGATCAGGATGCGGACGTGATCCGGCGCGAGGACGGTCGCCAGCTCGACGTTCGTCCCCGCCGTGAAGCGAGGATGCACCGCCAGCCGCGACGCGAGGCCATGCAGGCGCTCCTCGGTGACCTCGCCGAGCACGACGCACTGCGGGTTGCCGACGCGCAGGGTGACGGCGTCGACGAGTGTTCCGCCGACATCGATCGATTCCCTGGCGATCTCGTCGGGCCGGCCCATCGCGGCGCGAAACGTGTAGCGGCCGCGCGCGATCTCCAGCAGCTCGAGCCGCTTCACGCCGGCCTCGGTCTCGATCTCGACGGCGCCGCCGGCGGTCAGCCCTTGCTCCAAGGCCAGCCAGGCGGCAAGGCAACGGACGCCGTTGCCGGAGACCTCCGAGCGGCTGCCGTCGGCGTTGAGCAGGTGCATCGAGGCGCCGCGGCGACGTGGTTCAAACGAGATCAGGCCGTCGGCGCCGATGCCACGGTGGCGATCGCAGACGTCGCGCGCGAAACCGGGACGATCGCCGACCGCCGCCAGCTCGCGGGTGTCGATCAGGAGAAAGTCGTTGCCGAAGGCGTGGGATTTGATCAGCTGCATGCGATGCATCGACGGCGGCCAGCGGCCGCCGGACCGCAGCTACTATAGAATGAACCGTCCTGATGCGTCCCCGCGATCTCGACGCGCTCGCGACAACGGCGTTCGATCTGCTCGTCATCGGCGGCGGCATCCACGGCCTCGCCGCCGCCTACGAGGGCGCGAGCCGCGGTCTTCGCACCGCGCTCGTCGAAGCCGCCGACTTCGGCTCGGCGGCGACGTTCAATCACCAGCGCACCGTGCACGGCGGCCTGCGCTCGCTCCAGTACGGGCGGCTGCGCTACGCCCGGCACTCGATCCTCGAGCGCCGCGCCCTGGCCCGCATGGCGCCTTGGTTCCTGCGGCCGCTGCCGTTCATCGTCGGCACCTATCGATCGCTGACGCGCGGGCGCCTGGCCTTGCGCGCCGCGTTTCGCCTCGACGAATTCCTCGCCCGGGATCGCAATCGTGACGTCGAGCCGGAGCTGCACCTGCCGGCGCCGCGGCTGATCTCAGCCGCCGCGACGCAGCGCTTCTTCGCCGGCATCCGCAGCGATCGCCTGACCGGCGGCGCGCAGTGGTACGACTATCAGATGGTCCAGCCCGACCGCCTGACGTTCGCGGTCGCGGCCGCGGCCGATCGCGCCGGCGCGACGCTCGCCAACTACGTCGAAGCCCTGGCGCCGCTCCGGGCCGGGACCCGGGTGGTCGGGATGAAGGCGCGCGACTCCGCAAGCGGACGGGAGATCGAGATCAAGGCCGCGGCGATCGTCAACGCCGCCGGCGCCCGCGCCGGCGAGCTGATGCGCGCGTTCGGCGGCAAACGCGACTACCTCCTGCTCAAGGCCATGAGCATCCTGACGACGCGGCCGGCGCACGACATCGCGCTGGCGGCGCCGGCGAGCCACGGACGGATGCTGACGGCAGTGCCGTGGCGCGGCTACGCCCTGATCGGCACGAGCCAGTCGCGCGGCTTCGCGCAGCCTGGCGACACCGGAGCGTCGGCGGCTGAAGTCGAGACGCTCATTGCCGACGCCAACAGCGCCTTCCCCGCGCTGAAGCTGACGCCCGACGACATCCGCCTTGTCCACCGCGGCCTCGTGCCGGCCGTCGCCGGCAAGAACGGCGTCCCGGACCTGAGGATGATTCCCGAGATCTACAATCACGCCACTGACGGCAGCGAGGGCGCGTTCACGATCGCCAGCGCCAAGTACTCGAGCGCGCGGGGCGTGGCCGAACGCGTCATCGGCCTTGTCGCGCGGCAGGCCGGGAAGCGCGTCGCGGCGTCGCAGACGGCGACGACGGTGCTGCCAGGCGCCGGCATCGCCGATCACGAGGCGCTGGCGATCGAGCGCTGCCGGGGGCTCGAGTTCGACCTGCCGATATCGACTATCCGGCACCTCATTCATCGCTACGCGGAGCGCGCCCCGGAGATCATCACGCTGATGCACGCGCACGCAGCGCTGAATCAGCCGCTGAGCCCGGTCGAGCCGACGCTCGCGGCGGAAGTGGTCCATGTGATTCGCAGCGAGATGGCGTCGACGCTTCCGGACGTCATCCTGCGGCGGACGACCCTGGGCTCGATGGGCCGACCGGACGATGAAGCCGTGGCCAGCGCCGCGCGGATCGCGGCGCGCGAGCTGGAGTGGGATGGGGAACGCACCGCGCGGGAGATAGCGGCGGTGCGCGACTTCTACCGCATCGGCTGAGGCGCGGAATCGCCGGGCTACGGCAGCGTGAAGCCGCGGAACACGTAGGTAATGCCGCCGGTCACGCCAAAGGTGGGATCGCGCGACGTCAGGCCGAACAACATCCCGCCGTCGACGCGCACCGCGGCCTTGGTGAAACGAAGCCCGACCCGCATGCCCGAGCGTGTTTCCGTCCCGGTCGGGATGTCGTCGTCACGGGTGTTCAGCCGGCCGTTGATTTCGCCGACGAGCTCCAGCCCCTGCTGCAGCGCCCGCGCCACCGACAGGCCGTACGTGAACACGTCGTTCTGCTGGCTGCCGACGATCGGGTCGGACAGGACGCCAAGGCCGAAGTTGCCGACGATCCGCACCGAGTTGGTCGTCTTGCCGATCAGGCCGGACATGTAGAAATCCATCGTGTCGAGGCCGAGGCCGTTCTCGTTGCTGGCAAGCGGCAGCTTCGTCGCGAGCCGGATGCCGAAGCTCGGCCGTCCCGGCCCCTCGCTCACGACGCGAATCTTCGTCGCGACGACGAGATCCTCGATGTCGCTCGTCGAATCCCCCGAGAAGTCGAGTTCGCCCGCGAGCGGTGCCGGGACCCGCGATGTGACGTTGAGCCGCTGATAGAACCCGCCGTCGACCTGCAGCTCCAGGATCGAGCTGAAGCCGAAGCTGACGCCGAGCGTCGGCGCGCGCAGCAGGTTGCCGCGCAGGCCGGAGGCCGGGTAGAAGATGTCCTGCTGCAGGTCGAAGCCGCCCTCGACGAGGATGTTCCCCGGCCCCACCGTTTCGGGGTCTTCCGTCAGGAGCGGCCGCTGCTGGGCTGATGCGGCGCCGACACCCGGCAGTGTCAGCGCCAGGACCGCAAGCGCGGTCGTCGACCAGATCTTGAACCTTCCCTCCATCTGTCCCGCGTCGATCAAAAAAGCCTCCTGCTGTCGAGCAGCATCGTCACAGGTCCGTCGTTGACCAGCGACACCTGCATGTCTGCCTGAAAGATGCCGGTCTCGACACGAAGGCCACTATCGCGCAGCGTCCGGACAAGGTCGAGATAGAGTGCTTCCGCCAGGGCCGGCGGGGCCGCGGCATCGAACGACGGCCGCCGCCCCTTCCGCGTATCGGCATACAGGGTGAATTGCGACACGACCAGCAGCGAGCCACTGCTTTCGACGACCGACCGGTTCATACGGCCGGATTCGTCCGGAAAGATGCGCAGTTCACGGACCTTGGCGGCGATGTAGTCGCGATCGTCAGGGCCGTCGCCGTGCGTGACGCCGACGAACACGAGAAGCCCGTGATCGATCGCGCCGACGACGCGGCCGTCGACCGCGACTGAGGCGGATCGAACTCGCTGGACAATTGCTCGCATAGGAATGAGGCGGGCGCGCCTGGCGACGCCGCACGAGGTCGGCAGTGGCCTTATCGCCGCAGCATCGGCAGCGGCACGGCACCCTGCTGGTCGACGAGATCGCGCAACTCCGGCAGCGGATTGAGGCGGCGATCGAGCAGGTGCCGCGGGGCGACGTTGGCGAGGGCGCGGATCATCGAGCTTTTGATGTCGGGATGCTCGACCTCGAGCTCGGCGATGAGGCGCTTGACGCGCTGACGCTGCAGGCCGAGGTCGCCGCAGGCCGGACAGCAGCAGCCGATGATCGGCAGCTCTGACGCCTTCGCGTAGTTGCGCGCCTCGGCTTCGGTCACGGCGACGAGCGGACGAATGACGACGTGCTGGCCGTTGTCGGAGACCAGGCGCGCCGGCATCGCCTTGAGCGCGCCGGCGAAGAAGAGATTGAGCAGCAGCGTCTCGATGAAGTCGTCGAGGTGATGCCCGAGCGCGATCTTGGTGGCCCCGAGCTCGGTGGCGAGGCGATAGAGGACGCCGCGGCGGAAGCGGGCGCAGAGCGAGCAGGGCGTCGCGTTGTCGCCCAGCAGGTCCTCGATGGCCTCGCCGATCTCGGTGTGGATGATGCGGTATTCCCAGCCGCGCTGTTCGCACGTCTTCGAGATCAGGTCGTGTCGATAGCCGTCGTAGCCGGAGTCGACCGTCACCGCGACCAGCGAGAAATCGATCGGCGCGCGCTTCTTCAGCACGTCGAGAATCTGGATCAGGGCCCAGCTGTCCTTGCCGCCGGACAGGCCGACCATCACCCGATCGCCGTCCTCGATCAGCTTGTAATCGGTAATCGCCCTGGTGACCTTCTTGGCGATGCGCGCTTCTAACGGCGTTGCGTATGGCATGGCTTCGTCATTATTCGTGCTTTGTGCGTCGTGCCTGGGTGCCTGGGTGCTCGTTGTGCGAGGTGCGAGGGTGCCCTGTCCGAAGGTGCCACGTGGCGGGTGCGGGGGTGCTCGCACCTTCGCACACTCGCACTCGGCACACTCGCACTCGGCACACTTCGCACTTGGCACCCTGGCACCCCCGCACATCGAGCACTAGGCACCAGGCACGACGCACCAAGCACTTGCGAGGTGCGAAGTAGTGCCCCGGGCCCCGATATTAGTCTAAGCGGTTAGCGCCTTGACGGCTTCGGCCCATTGCAGGCGCTGCGCCGATTCGTGCGCGGCACGCCCCATCGACTCGGCTGCGGCGCGGTCGTCGGTCAGGCGCCTCAGCGCCACGGCCAGCGCGTCGGGCGTGGGGTCGCAGATCAGGCCGTTGACGCCATCCTGCACGAGCTCCGCCGGGCCGCCGCTGTCGCGGCAGGTCACGACCGCCTTGGCAGAGGCGAACGCCTCGGCAGTGACGAACCCGTAGTCCTCGGCCAGCGGCGGAAAGCAGACGGCGCGGCACCGGGCGAGATGATCGACGAGATCGCTGTCGTCCAGGGCGCCGACGAAGCTGACGCGATCGACGAGCCCGAGCTCGCGTGCGAGCGCCGCGAGTCGATCGCGCTCTTCCCCGTCACCGCCGATCACGGCGCGAATACCTCGCCCGCCGGCGGTCGCCAGCGCACGCAACAGCAGGTCGGCGCGCTTGAGCGGGGTCAGCCGCGACACCATGAAGACGTAATCGCCGTAGCCGTCGCAGCGATACGCGCGCTGCGGCGGCGGCGGATACAGGACCGTCGACGACAGCTCCGGCCACATCCGCAGCCGATCCTGGATCGTTCGCGACTGGACGAACAGCCGGTGCACGTTCTTCGTCAGCAGATAGCGATCGACGGTGTGCATCGCCCGCCGGCGGACCTTCTCCTTCAGCCGACCCTGCGGGCTCAACGACGAGCTGAATCGCTCCCACAGGTCGTAGTACTCGCGCATCGTGTGGTTCAGCCAGCAGACATGCCTCGGATGCCGGACGGCGTAGCTCGGATAGCGCAGGCTGATGACCTGATCGATGCGCTCGCCGCCGGTGCGCTCGACGTCGGTCAGCCAGGTCGCGAGATATGCCGACGCCTGCCGCCCGAAACGGTTCTGCGGCGTCACGAGGATGTCCGCCTCGTGGCCGGCGGCGCGCAGTGCCGTGACCAGCGAGCGGGCAATCACCATGTGCCCGCCTTCGACCATCGGCGGGCTGGACGTGACGACCGCGATGCGGCTCACGACCCGGCCTCGAGCATGAACACCGACACCTCGCCGCTGCGAAACGCCTCACGAAACCGGGCCGGGCTCGAGCGCAGCGTCTGCTCGAAGTTCGGGAACGCCTTTCGCTCCGGCGGCCCGACGAGCAGGTAGTCGATGCGGAGCCGGGCAGCGCGACGGTACGCTTCCTCGGCGTCGGCCTGTTCGAAGACGGCGCGCACCTGGTTGCTGGCCGCCTCGTACGGCTGCAGCGGCACCATCGAGATCGGCAGGCCGGCGGCCATGCGGCGCTCGGCGAACGCCGGGATGTCGGACCACCGTCGCCCCTCGCGGACATGCGGCTCGTTCTGCACGATCGCCTCGGGCCGGGTCATCGTCCGCAGCCAGGCGAGGGCCGCGACTTCGTCATGGCTGAGGATCAGCGTCCAGCTGTAGTTGTCGTCGGCCTTGTAGTTGGTGACGTCCTGGGTGTTGTAGAAGTCGATCGCAAACGTCGGCAGCGCCAGGATTGCGACGATTGCTGCCGCGACGGAGGAGACGACGCGACGGGTGCCGCCGGCCCGCCACAGCTCCTGCAGCGCGTAGCCGGTCAGCACCGCCATCGCCACGAACAGGAAGTGACCGGCGCGCCAGCCGACGTAGACGTACTGGTGATCGCGGACGTCGACGAAGAAGTAGAACAGCACCGAGACGAGCACGATGGTTCCAACCACCAGCAGCGAAGCCGCTCGTTGCCTGATCGCGATCACGGTGCCGGCGATCGCGCCGATCAGCATCGGCCCGAAACTGAGCACGATCGCCGTTGGCAGATTCGTCACCGCCATCGGGTTGACGAGCAGGCGTGCAATCGACGGCCCGGACGTGTCGACGTAGCGCAGCCAGAAGGCGATCGATACGGCTACCGTCAACGGAACGGCGCCGGCGACGGCACCGATCGCCATCGTGCGCCACTGCCGGGCGTGCGCGAGCAGCAGCGCCGCCGTCAGCGCGACCATCAGCGTCAACATGATCGCGGCGAACGTGCTGAATAGCAGCGTCAGGCCAAGGAGAGCGCCGCAGAAGCCGAGCAGGCGCGGACCGATGACCGGGGCCTGCGCCAGGACGAGCACGGCCGACAGGCCAAGCGCGTAGCCGGTCGAGTGGTGCGGCTGGTACCACAGCAGCCGCTGCAGGCCGTCGACCGGCAGGCTGCCGTAGAACCAGCGGGTGACGGCGTCGATGTTGAGGTCCTTGAGCGCCGCGAACGCGATGTCGAACGGCGCGCCGCTGCGCCATACCACGATCACGCGCTCGAGCCCTTCGAAGCTGGTGAAAACGAGCGCAGCGCACACGGCGGCGGCCGACGCGCCGGCGCTGTCAACCCAATGCCGGATGAAGCCGTAGAGAAAGAGCACGAACGCCAGGCCGAGGGCGACCGAGTTCACGAGCAGGACCTGCTCCAGCGAGGCTTGCCGCTCCACCATCCGGTACTCGACCGCGGTCGCGAGGTGCGGCAGCCAGTAATAGTGCAGCGCCTTCCCCCTCAGGAAGGGGTTTCGCGGCGGCACGCTCCCCTTCGCGACCTCCGCGACGACCGCCATCCGCCACACCATGTCCGCGGTGAAATAGGCGCGATAGGCGACGCCGTTGTCGACCGGCTCGGCCACGCGCGAGAACGGACGTCCGACGATGGCCGGCACCATCACGAGCAGCAGCAGCACGGCGACGACATCGGCGCGGCGGAACCGCGGCGGCGTCAGCGAACCACGCAGCCACGCCCCGGCCGCGACGGCAATCGCGGCCGCCAGGATCGGCGCAACCAGCACGATCGCGCCCTGCATGCCGTTGACCCACAGGCCGAGCAGGACGAGGCTGCTGATGCCGTAGCCCCAGATCGGGCCGACGACCCACGCCGCGAACATCCTGCCGGGCTCGGCCGCGTACATCAGGCGCGCCGCCAGGACGCCCGGCAGCGAGAACCACACCGTGATGAAGAACAGCCACAACCCGAGGCCGAGTGGGACGATCGCCCGCAGGCACACGAGCACGGCGACTACGGTAATGACAGCGACAGCGGCAATGGAAAGCGGGCGGGCGCGGGACGCGTCGGCGGAAGCGGAGGACCGTGTCAACGTGCTGATCTTACAACGTGTTACGATACGGGGTTGTCTCTGGAAAGGGTGAAGCTGCAGGGCTCGATGGACCACAGAGGAAATCAGACCGTCGTCGCCGGAGGTGGACCGGCAGGACTGACGGCGGCGTGGCTGCTGGCGAAGCGCGGCGTTCCTCCGCTGGTGCTCGAGCAGGACGACCAAGTCGGCGGGATCGCCCGCACCGAGGAATACAAGGGCTTCCGGTTCGACATCGGCGGCCACCGCTTCTTCACGAAGGTCGGCTCGGTGCAGAAACTGTGGCGCAGCATGCTCGGCCCCGAGATGCTGACGCGGCCGCGGCTCTCGCGCATCTACTACGGCGGCAAGTTCTTCGACTACCCGTTGAAGCCGATGAACGCGCTCTTCGGCCTCGGGATCTGGAACTCGTTTCTCGTCCTCCTCAGCTACATCTGGATACGGATCCGGCCGATTCGGCCCGAGGTGAGCTTCGAGGACTGGGTGTCGAATCGCTTCGGCCGGCGCCTCTACAACATCTTCTTCAAGACCTACACCGAGAAAGTCTGGGGCATTCCCTGCAACAAGATCGGCGCGCAGTGGGCGGCGCAGCGCATCAAGGGCTTGTCGCTGCTCACGGCGGTGACCAACATGCTGCTCCGCAGCGTGCGCTCCAAGGACGGCTCGGCGCAGATCAAGACGCTGATCGAAGAGTTCGAGTATCCACGCCTTGGCCCGGGAATGATGTGGGAAGCGTTCCGCGCCGAGGTCGAGCGCATGGGCGGCAAGGTGCAGCTCGAAGCGCCAGTTCAGCGCGTGGCGCACAACGGCACCGCTATCGTCGCGGTCGAGTACGGCAACGGGACGGCGCGCACCCGGGTCGACGTCGACCGGTTCATCTCGACGATCCCGCTGCGCGAGCTCGTGCAGAAGCTGTCCCCGCCGCCGCCGGAGCAGGTCCGCGCCGCCGCCGAACGGCTGCACTATCGCGACTTCCTGACCGTCGCGCTGATCATCGACGCGCCGACGTTGTTCCCCGACAACTGGATCTACGTGCACGATCCGCGCGTCAAGCTCGGTCGCATCCAGAACTTCAAGAACTGGAGCCCCGACATGGTGCCGGACCAGCGCCTGACCTGCCTCGGCCTCGAGTACTTCTGCTTCGAAGGCGACGGTCTATGGACGATGAGCGACGAAGATCTCGTCCGCCTCGGATCGAAGGAAATCGCCGCGATCGGCCTGCTCGGCGGCGGCAAGGTGATCGACGGCACGGTCGTACGCATGCCCAAGGCCTACCCGGTCTACGACGAAGGCTTCGAAGCGGGCCTCGACGTCGTCCGCGACTACCTGACGCGGTTCACCAACCTGCAGGTCGCCGGCCGCAACGGCATGCACAAGTACAACAACCAGGACCACTCGATGGTGACGGCGATGCTGGCGGCGCAGAACCTGCTCGGCGAGCACCACGACGTCTGGGCGGTCAACGCCGACGACGAGTATCACGAGGAAGCGGAAGTCGGCGACGTGTCGAAGGATCTTCCCGAGCTCGAGGCGACGCAGCCGCGGGTGCCGGTGCAAGTCTCGACTTCGCGCGACTGATCGAGGCGCTCCCCCCACCGTCGGAAGGTCCCGCCCACGGGCTCCGCGTCAATCAGAACACGCTGGCGCGCGCTTCAGTAGATCGGCGTCAGCTTGACGCTGGCGCCGAGATAGCGGCTGTCGCTGCTGCCGTTCTCTTCGAGGAACGGCACGAAGCCGGACGCGCTCGCGACCGAGAACGTGTAGATGTAGTTGGTCGGATAGAGCGCCGGCTTGTACGGAACGCCGCCGCCCGGCTTGAAGTCGACGGTCTTCACTTCACCAGGCGCCAGGTCGACCGTCATCCGTCGCCACCCCGCCGACAGCACCACACGATTCGGCTTCGGGCCGTTCGCAATCTCGAGCGAAAGCCGGCGCAGCCGCAGCGACGTCGCCTGGTTCTGCGCGTCGACCGACACCGGCGCGCGCAGGATGATGTCCGCGCGCTCCTGCCCTCGCACCCAGAACGTGTCCCCTTCCGGCGTGTAGGCGCCGCCGTCAGGGAAGTAGGCGGCGACTGGCGGTGTGCCGCCGAGCGAACGGCGGGCCCGCTGCCCGTCGGCGGCCACCGGCAGATCGTTCAACAGCGTCAGCTCGATCGGCAGCATCCGGAGCGGACCGGCCTTGGTGTGCTCGTTCGGGTAGGACGAGCTGTAGAAAGGATTGAACACCAGCTTTGCGACGAAAAGCGCGCCGATCGCCAAACCGGCCACGGCCGGCAGCACGCTCCGCACCGGCGGCATCAGGAACAGGAACAGCGGGTAGAAGCTGAGGAAGTAGCGATTGCCGACTGGTCCGCCGCCGCCCGAGTACGTGTACGGCATGTAGACGAGGTGGGCGACGACCGCCAGCGCGATGCCGCCCGCGATCACCCACTGCCACGACAGGCGGCGCCGGCCGGCAGCGAGGAACATCGCCGCGGCGAGCAGCCCCGGAAAGAAATACGGCAGCAGGCCGCTGTAGCGGCCGACGACGAAGTAGTAGACGTTCCAGAGCAGCACCGTGGCCGTATCGCGGTGAACGAGGATGTCGACCGGCACCGCGTCGGTCGCCACTGCCGCGCCGCGGTTGTCGAACGTCTCCCAGGTATTCGCGAACGGATACCCCGTTCCCGAGCTGAACGACTTCCGACGCTCGGGTCCGCCGCCTTGATAGTTGGGATCGCCGCTGATCGCCGCGTTGGCGCCGAACAGGCCGACGACGACGACGCCGTACAGGACCGTGCAGGCGAGGAACCGCCGCACTTCGCGGCCGAACAGCAGCAGCGCCGCGAACGGCAGGAATGCAAGCACATGCGTCGGCTTCGAGAAGCTCGCGATCCCGAGCAGGACCGCCCCGACATAGTCGGCGGTCGTCGACAGCAGGAAACGTTCGAGCCGCGACGGCTGCGCGGGTACGGCTTCCGGCCTGGCGGTGCGGAGCCGCTTGTAGAGCAGGAGGAAGAATGCGTTGAGCACGAGGGAGAAGTTGAACAGCTCCGGCGCCAGCCAGACGAAGTAGACCGGCGTCACCGATGCGAAGAGAAACACGCCGGCAAACGCCGCCGCCGGCCCCGGCGCGGCCCCGGTCGCGGCGAGAAAGCGGTACGACACCGCGAAGTTCAGTGCCAGCAGCAGCGCGTGGAAAATGAGGAAGCCGTTGCTGCCGGCGATGGCGACGAACGGCGCGGCAAAGAGCGGATAGATGAACGACTTGCCGAAGAAGTAGCGCGTCCGTGACTCGTCGTCGGTGCGATCGAGGACGACGAACGGAAATGACGAGGACAACGTGATGCCGTGGATGTCGCTGCCGCGCTTGAGGAAGATGCCTTCCGGGCCGGAGGGAAACTCTTCCCAGATGCGCACGAGATCGCGCCGCTGGAACACGAAGTCGTGGTCGCGTGCCAGGCTCTGGGTGAGGCTGTAGTAGGTCGCCTCGTCCCCCTTGAAATTGGTCGCCGCGCGCGGAAAGTCGACGGACACGGCAAAGCCGCCGAAGCTGAAAAGGATCGCTGCAGTGAGCAGCGTGCCGAGGCTGGCGCCGCGAATCGCGTCGGTCACGCGGCGGCCGCGCGCTACGAGGCTCACTGCGCCGCCGCTCCGGACGTCAGGAACCCGAGATCTGCATCGAGGATGCCGGCTCGCCTGGTGCGGCGCGACGTCTCGTGCAGCAGCACGTAGAGACGCTCCATCTTGCGAACGAACAGGCTGATGTTGTACTTTGCCCCGGTCACGCGAGCGTTCGCGGCGAGCCGGGCCCGTTCGGCAGGGTCGCCTGCCAGCGCGACAATCGCGCTGGCAAGTGCCGCCACATCGCGACGCGGCACCATGTTGGCGTCGTGTCCCGGCGAGAGCACGTCCTTGAGCCCGTCGGCGTCCGTCGAAACGATCGGCTTCCCCATGGCCAGGGTCTCCAGCACGGTCAGGGGGGTGCCCTCCCACAGCGACGGAAACACGACGAGGTCGAGCGCCGACAGCGCCGCCGCGACATCGCGGCGAAACCCGGCGAACACCAGCCGGTCGCCCAGCCCAAGCGTCGCCGCCCGCGCCTCGAGCTCGCCCTGCAGTTCGCCTTCCCCGATGACAAAGATGCGCGCGTTCGGCAGCGCCTCGACGATCTGCGGTGCCGCCGCGACGAGAAACTCGTTGCCCTTCGACGGCATCAACCGCGTGATCGTCCCGATCGCGAACGTCTCCGGCGCGATGCCGAGCTCGCGCCGCGCTGCCGCGACCTCGTCGGTGCTGCGCGGCCGGCTGAACTCCTCCATCGGCACGCCGAGGTAGACGACCTTGGTGCGCGCCGCCGGGATCAGCCGCGCCCGCGTCGTGAACTCGGCGGTCGACTTCGAGACCGCGATCGCGATGTCGGTCGCCGGCGCCAGCATCCGGTCGGCGACCTTCTGGAACCACGGCGTGTCGGTCAGGTTGGCGTGCTCGTGGACGACGACGGGAATGCGCCGAATCGCAGCCGCCAGCCGGCCGAACGTGCTCGCGCCGTAGCCATGAAGGTGAACGACGTCCGCCTTGCGGCGGTCGAGCTCCTTGAGCAGAGCCGGCAGCGTCGCCGGATCGAACTTCGATCGATGCAGGTAGGTGACGTCGATGCCGAGCTCGTCGAGCGTGTCCGCCGACAGGTCGCGCTTGCGCAGGCTGATCAGCGAAACGTTGAAGCGGCGGCGATCGAAGCGCGGAATCATCCACGCGAACAGCCGCTTGACGCCGTGCATGCGCGAGCCGGTCCACCCGAGGTGGTCGCAGATGTGGACGATGTTCAAGGGGCGATCAGTCATCACAGCAGACCGCTGTCGCGGTACCACGAAGCCGTCTGGTGAATGCCGGTTTTCAGGTCGATCGCCGGATTGTAGCCCAGCTCGGCGCGAGCCCGGTACGTATCGAACGCGCGGCTCTTGCGATAGAAGTCGACGCGGCGGCGGAAGAGCGGCGGATCGATGCCGAGCGGGATGCAGACGGCTTCGCAGAGGGCGCCCGCGACCCAGACCGGCCACACCGGGAAATGAACGCGCGGCGGCGCGACCTTCAGCTCCGCCGCGATCAGGCGTACCAGCTCCTCGAGCGTCGTGTATTCGGGGCCGGCGAGAATGTAGGTTCGTCCCGCCGCCGCCGGCACTTCGCCACACAGCTGGAAGCCGCGCGCGAGGTCGGTGACGTAGGTCAGGTGATAGAAGACGTCGCCGCGGCCGAGCATCGGAAACCGCCCGCGCGCGAGGCCGCGAAACATCTTCAGGAAGCGCATGTCGCCGGGGCCGTAGATGCCGATCGGCCGCGCGATCACGACGTCGAGGCTGTGCTGCTGACCGAAGCTCCGCGCCAGCTGTTCGGCTTCGAGCTTGGTGCGCTGGTAGACGTCGCCTGGCGCGAGCGGCGCGTCTTCGTTGGCCGGCGGGTGCGCGATGTGTCCGTGGACGCCGCCGGTGCTGCAGTGGACGACGCGGCGGGCGCCGCCGCGATGCGCGGCCTCGAGAACGTGACGCGTGCCATCGACATTGACGCGGGTGTAGGCCGCGTCGCCCTGGCCGGCCTCGCGGTAGGTGGCGGCGATGTGGTACACGACCTCGCAGCCAGCCGCCGCCTTCTGCACCGCGGCCGCATCGGTCAAGTCGCCGGCGCGAACCTCGGCGCCCGCCGCGACGAGGTCGCCGGCCCTGGCAACGCTCGCCGGCCGCACGAGCACCGCGACGTCGTGTCCCGCGCCGAGCAGATGCCTGGCAAGGTGCCCGCCCGTGAACCCGGTCGCGCCGGTGACGAGGACCTTCATGGCTACGACGCCGACGGCGCCGCCGTCGCCCCGCGCCTGGCCAGCGCCGCCGCGATGCGGTCGCAGACCTGGCGGGTGCGCGAGACGTAGACGTCGCGGGCGTAGGTCGTCCGGGCCCGCTCGGCGGCGGCGCGCGCGAGCTGCCGGCCGACTTCCGGCTCGGCGATCAGCCGCGACAGCGCCGCGGCGAACGCCTCCGCCTTCGGCGGCACCAGCAGCGCAATGTCGCGATCGAGGACCTGCGTGTGCGTCAGCAGGTCGGTCGCGACGATCGGCTTGCCCGAGCGCAGGTACGAATAGATCTTGAGCGGTGTGTTCGTGCCGGCAATCCGCGGCGACGCCAGGACATCGGCCGCCTCGACGAACGCCGGGATCTCGCGCGCCGGCTGGTAGCCGGTGAAGATGGCATTGGCGCCGACCCGTTCGGCCTGCGCCTTTGCCAGCGCGACCTGCTCGTCGCGCCCGCCGACGATGAGGAACCGGACCTGCGGCTGCGTCTGCGCGAGGATGCCGGCAGCCTCGAACAGCATGTCGAGCCCCTGATACGCTTCGAACGTGCCTGTGTAGAGGATGAGCGGGTCGCTCGCCGCGATACCCCACTTCCGCCGCACGTCGTCGCCCGTCATCGACGGCGGCTCCTCGACGTCGCCGCCCATCACGTTCTCGATCAGCACCGAGCGATCGCCGGCGCCCATCTCGATGACGCGATCCTGCAGGTCCTTGCAGATCGTGATCACGACCTCGGAGCCGAAGACGGAGGCGTCCTCCACCTTCTCGAAGACGCGCCGCAGCGCCCTGCTGCGCGCGAAGCGGAAGTTCGTGAGCTGCTGCGGCAGGCTCGAGTGCATGTCGTACAGGTGCGGAACGCCGAGACGGCGGGCGATCCGGACACCGAGTACGCCTGCCTCCTCGTGCGAGTGCACGAGGTCGTAGCGCTCGCGTCCGGCCTGGCGCCAGGCGGTGACCGCGAGGTAGCCGTCGAGGACGAGCTTGGTGAAGGACGGGCCGATCCGCACGCGGCGCGTGAACGGCGGCCGCGCCGTGCGGATGATCCGTAGGTTCGGCATCGACACGTCGGCGCCGAAGGGATACGTCACCAGATCGACGTGATGACCGAGCTCGGTCAGCGCCTTGATGCGGTGGTACTCGCTGAACGGAGTGCCGCGCGGCTCGAAGAACGGCTCCGGCGCGAGCATCAGAATCCGCAGCGGCGTCGAGGCGGCCTGCGGCATCGCGTTCACGCGAGGCAGGCCGGCCTGGCGGGGCATGGAGTCTGACGGCAAGGTCGGCTGAGCTTCGGCAAAACGTTGATTATAACCCGCGTATGGTAATATTCACACGCCCGCCGGCCCGTAGACATGGCCCGGCCGGGACCCTCTCCAAATGCAACGATCGCAAATCAGGAACGCGCTCATCGTTCTCAAGCTGACGGTGAGCACGGTTCTCCTGGTAGTACTTTTCCGCCGTGCCGACATCCCGTCGATGGCCGCGCGCTTCCGCCAGATGGATCCTGTGTGGACCATCGCCGCGCTCGGCGTCTACGGTCTGATGCTGGCTGTCAGCGCGTGGCGCTGGCGCCTCCTGCTCCGTGTACAGACGGTCGAGGCCAGCATGGGCACGCTGACCCGGTCGTTTCTCGTCGCGACGTTCTTCAACAATTTCCTCCCCAGCAATATCGGCGGCGATGTCGTTCGTGTGGCCGACACCGCGCCGCTGACCGGCTCGAAGACGCTGGCGACGACGGTCGTGCTGATCGATCGCATCCTCGGGCTGATTGCGTTGCTCGTCCTCGCGGCCGCCGCCTCCGGGCTCGCATGGCGGTACGGCCTGCCGCTCGACGGCATGCAGTACGTGTGGCTCGCGCTCGTCGGCTTCACCTGCGGGCTGCTGTTCTTCCTGCGCTATCCCGAGAAACTGACCCGCACCGTGCGGTCGATCCTCGCCGACCGGCTGCAGGCGGTGCAGGTGCGGCTGCAGAACCTCGTCGCGGCAGTGTCGCGCTTCGCGCAGGAGCCGCGCGAGTTGTGGGTCGCCTTCGGCGGCGCGCTCGTCGTCCAGGCGCTGCTGATCCTGTTCTACGTCTGCACGGCCCGCAGCCTGTCGGTGCCGTTCCCGCTGCTGGCCGCCTCGGTCATCGTCCCGATCAGCCTGGCCGTCCAGATGGTGCCGCTCTCCATCAACGGCTTCGGCGTCCGCGAGGCGGTGTTCGCGTTCTTCTTCACGAGCCTCGGCTTGAACGTCAGCTCGGCGCTGACGCTCTCGCTCGGCAGCGCGATGCTGATCATGCTGTTCTCGTTGAGCGGCGGCGCGGTCTTCCTCATGCGCCCGCGACGGACGCGCTTCCCCCCGCAAGATCAAACGGCTGAGCTGACGTAAGCCGAGCTCGATCCCGACCCGCACGTCGTTTTATCATCTACTTCTCCAACATCGACTCGCCGGGGACAGTCACGAGTGACAGTCCCCGAATCCGGAGCCGGGGACAGTCACCAGTGACAGTCCCCGAACTTCAGAGGAACTCGGTTTGCTCTTCGTCCCGGCGCCCGAGCGCCAGGATAGGTCGATAACGCCTGGACCCCGGGTTTTCCGCCCATGTTTGTCGGGACCGGTCTGCGTGTCTGGCCGGGGGTTGCTTCGTCATGAACAGAATCGTCATTTCCATTACAAGACTTGTCGGCATTGGCGTCGTCGCGCTCGGTATCAGCGCGTGCGAGGCGGACAAGAGCCGCAACCCTCTTAGCCCGCAGGTAGCCGGCCCAATCGCCGGCGTGAACCTCTCGGTGCCTGAACCGGCCTCACCGATCAACGGCACCGAGGTCACCAACTCGGAACCGCTGCGCCTGACCTTCAACAACTCCTCGTCGAACGGCGAGCGTCCCTTCTGGTACGTCGTCGAGCTCGCCGTCGATCCGGCGTTCAACGACAAGGTCTTCGGCAACGGCCGCGTGCCGCAGGGCAGCGGCAGCCAGACGTCGATCGTCGTCGACGGCACGCTGTCGTCGGAGCGCACGTACTACTGGCGCGTCAAGGCAGACGATGGGGCCAATGAGAGCGCCTACTCGACGGTAGCGCGATTCGATCTGGTGGTGCCGGTCGTGATCGAGGCGCCGACGCCCATGTCACCCATCGGCGGCGAGCTGACGAGCGGACGGCCGACGCTGACCGTCAGCAACGGCGGGGTTCAGGGACGGGCGGGGACCGTGGACTACTGGTTCGAGGTCGCGCTCGATCAGGCGTTCGGCCGCATCATCGTGCAGCAGAGCGCGCCGCGCAGCGGCGGTTCGACGACGAGCACGCAACTGCCCGATCTGCCGGCCGGCACGCTGTTCTACTGGCGCGCCGCCGGGCTGGGTCCGAAGGTGCAGGGCCCCTGGTCGCAGACGCAGACGTTCCGCACGCCGGCGAACGCGCCGCCGCCTCCGCCGGCGCCGTCGCCCAACCCATCTCCCAATCCGTCGCCGGCGCCCGGCTGCAGCGCGCCCGGCAACCCGGCGAACTGGACGACCAACCAGTGGCGCGAGTGCTTCTTCTCGCTGATTGCCACCCGCGGCGTCGGCTCCCAGGTGACCTACAACGCGCTCGCGGCGCTGCGGCCCGATCTGAACGCCCGCGGCGCCGACTGGCAGAACGGCTGGCGCGGCGACTACCGCCCGCGCATCTTCCTGCCGGTCCCCGGCTGCCCGAGCGCGATGACGCCCGACCCGCCCGCCTGCGCTTACGACCGCACGGTCGACATCGGCGACTGGAACGGCGGCTGGCAGTGGCTGCCTCGTTAGCCCTAATTCCGGTCGTGCGGTTGTCCGGTTGTGCGGTAGTGCGGTCCTTCTCGTAGGGCGGGACTGAAGTCCCGCCCGGACGACGCACAACCGCCCCCTATCGCCCTCCGAACAACCTGCCGATAGACCGCGAGTCCCCGGAGGTTCGGCCTTCGAACCGGGCGACCGGAGGCGGCATACGCCGGCAGTCCCATGCATCACTACAAGATCGTCTACTCGAGGCTCGCGGCTGTCGCCGTCCTCGCGCTCTCGCTGAGCGCCTGTGAAGCCGAGAAGAGCAAGAATCCACTCAGTCCCAATGTTGCCGGCCCGATTGGGGGCGTCTCGCTCTCGGTACCGCAGCCGTCGACGCCAATCAACGGTGCCGAAGTCGTCACCGGGTCGCCCATCCGGCTGACGTTCAACAATTCGTCCTCGAACGGCGTCCGCCCCTTCTGGTACATCGTCGAGCTCGCGTCGGATGCGGAGTTCAAGACCAAGCTCTACAACAACCCGAAGGTCGCGCCCGCAAGCGGCGCGCAGACGTCGGTCGTCGTCGAGGCATCGCTCACCGCGGAAAAGACCTACTACTGGCGCGTCAAGGCCGACGATGGCGCCAATGAGAGCCTGTACTCGGGGGCGGCGAAGTTCGACCTGATCGTGCCGATCGTCATCGGGACGCCGGTGCCGGTGTCGCCGGTCGGGGGGCAGACGCTCACGACCAACAAGCCGGTGCTGACGGTGAACAACGCCGCCGTCCAGGGGCGTACGGGGCGCGTCGACTACTGGTTCGAAGTCGGGCTCGATCAGGCGTTCGGCCGCATCATCGTGCAGCAGCCGGTCGAGCGCAGCAGCGGCGCGACCACGAGCGCCCAGATGCCGGAACTGCCGCACGGGACGCTCCTCTACTGGCGCGTCGTCGGACTCGGACGCGACTACACGGTGGCCGGCAACTGGTCGGCGACGCAGAGCTTCCGTACGCCGGCGGCGCCCCCGGCCCCGCCCGCGCCCGCGCCGAGCCCCTCGCCTGGACCGACGCCTGCGCCGCCGCCGGGTGGCCGCACGCCGGATCCGGCACCGGGCCAGCAGCTGCCGAATCCGAGCTACGGCGCAGCCGTCGTGCAGCAGGTGGCGGCCCAGTACCCGAACGCGCTCCGCAACTCGTGCCAGGATCTCGGGGGCAATTGGGAGTTCCTCGATCGCGTGGTCGACGCGCTGCGGCAGCACGACAGCCGCTGGGGCTACAACGGCAAGCGCGGCAACCAGAACGACCCGTCGCATGACGTGATCGCGTACCACTGGGGCCGCGGCGCAGATCAGAACAGCCCCAACGTCTACGCCTTCGACATCATCGGCGGCCACTGCGGCCCGAACCCGAACGCGATGTGGCTGGACATCACCGACCCGAACGGCTCCGGGTCGGCCTGGACCGGCCGCGGCCGATTCTAGAGCACGAGGAGAAGGTGGCCGGTACTTTCACCACGAAAGTGCCGGCCACCTTTCTTGGCGTACGATTACGCGACATGTTCCCTTCGAGCGGCACCGGCACGGGTGTCGACCCGTCCCCTCGCGGCCGCCTCTCCCGTGACATCTGGCTCCTGGTAATCCTGGCGATCGGCCTCGGCCTGCGGCTGCAGTACGTGCAGCTGCCCATGGCCGAAGCCCACAGCTGGCGGCAGATCACCAACGCCGACATCGCCCGCAACTTCACCGAGATCTCCGCCAACATCCTCTACCCGCAGGTGAGCTGGGGCGGGCCCCGCGATGCCTACGTCAGCATGGAGTTCCCGCTGATTCACTGGATCGCGGGCATGCTCTTCCACCTCACCAGCCGCGACGAGCTCGTCTGCCGGCAGATCGCAGTCGCCTTCTCGATGCTGGGGATCGTCGCCGTCTACGCCGTCGGCGCGCGCCTCTTCAGCCAGGCGGCCGGCCGCGGCGCCGCGTTCCTCCTCGCGATCTCGCCGTCGTTCGTCTTCTTCGGCCGGACGTTCATCTCGGACACGCCGATGGTGTCGTTCTCGGTCGCCGGCATGTGGGGCCTGATCGCCTACGCGCAGGATCGCGATCGACGCGCCGCCTGGTGGGGCATCGGCTGCATGACGCTGGCGTGCATGGTGAAGATCCCGGCGGTGCTGATGTTCGCGCCGATCGCGTGGCTGGCCTTCACTGACGTGCCGCCCGGCGCCGGACTGCTGGCGCGGCTGCGCGCGATGCTGCAACCGATGTGGATCGCGGCGATTGCGCTGCCGTTCGCCGGCACGGCGCTGTGGTACGGGTGGGGCGACCTGCTGTTTCATCGCACCGGCCTCGGCCAGGCGATCTTTCACCCGTCGGGCGGCTACTCACCGGACGTCGCCGTCGCGATGGGACCGATCATGGGGGTCTCGCACTGGAGCACGCTGCACCAGATGCTCGATCCGGAGTTCTACACGACGCTCCTCGATCGCACTTACTACCTCCACCTGACGCCGGCAGGCTTCGCGCTGACGCTGGTCGGACTCGCGATCGCGTGGACCCCTTCGGACCCGGCCAGGGAGGGGCCGGGGGTCGTGCTCGTGTGGGTGGCGGCGGCCGTGTTCTTCATCCTGGCGTCCGCCGAGGGCAACCGGTACCACGAGTTCCACCAGTTGCCCGCACTGCCGCCGGCGGCACTGCTCTTCGGTCTCGCCGCCGCGACGGCCTTCGACCCCGCGACGCTGAAGCGTCTGACTGGATCGCGCCTCGTTCCGGCGCTCGTCGGCGCGGTTGCGATCTTCATCGGCCTGCTCGGCTTCAATTACAGCCGGGTCGTCGACAACTTCTTCCGCCCGGATCGGCTGGACCTGAGGCTGATCGACACCGGGCGCGCGATCGAGGCCCGAACCGCCGCGAGGGATACGGTGATTGTCGTGGAGTATCCGCAGTACGGGGCGAACTCGCCGATCCTGCTCTTCCGCGCGCACCGCAAAGGCTGGAGCTTCGACCTGAGCTCGATCAGCCCGCATGTCGTGCAGCGGCTGCAGCGTCAGTTCGGCGCGGCGTATTTCGCGACCAGCATCTGGTCGCAGCTCGAGGCGAATCAGCCTGTGCTGGCGGAGTACCTGAAGACGCAGGAACGTATCGACATGGGCGTGTCGGATACGGCTTTATTTAGATTGAGATAAGGCAGAAGGCAGAAGGGAGAAGGGAGAAGCTTTCTGCCTTTTCCCTTCTCCCTTTTCCCTTTCAGCGAAGCTCAGAACTGTCCGCGAGACGCCCAGAGAACGCCCAGGTTCGTGACGTCGATCCAGGCCGCTGTCGGGGTCGGGCCGCAGTGGCCGCCCATGACGTCCCACGCATAGACGTCGCGGGAGTTCTCGTCGGGACCGGAACCCCAGTGGTAGGCCACTTCGTCGCGAGCCACGTCTCCCGGCACGCCGCGGCGTGAGTTATAGCCCCAGCGCGTGTCCTTGATGCGCAGACGCCGTACGAGCTCGTCCATGAACTCCCACGTCCCGGTGCCGCCGTTCTCGGGCTGGCACGAGCGCGCGACGAGGTCCGGGCGGTCGGCGAACAGCCGCTGCACTTCGCCGAACTCGTTCGGCGGCGGGATGCGCTGGCCCGGCGCCGGGTCGGCTGTGCGGGAAGCGAAGACGACGTTGACGCGGAGCGTGCCGCGGGTGCCATCGGCCGTGGCCGAGATCTCCGAATCGCCTTCGTTGCCGACGGTGAGCATGCCGCTCGATGACACGGAGGCGACGCCGCCGTTGCTCGACGCCCAGGTTACGCCGCTCGTGCGGTCTTCGAAGAAGCCGTTGCTGAGCGTCACGCGCGCGGTCATCTGCTGTGTCTGCCCGCGCTGGTAGTAGGTGGTCGGTCCGGTGACCGTCACCGTGGACACTGCCGGCGGCGTCGGCGTTGCTGGCGGCGTCGGCCCGGTTGGCGTCGAACTGCTGCCACACCCCACGGTGCCGGCAGCCGCCAGCAGCGCGGCGGCGCACGCATACATCCTCATCGTACGTTCTCTCCCTGTTGGATTGATGTCCGGCCCGCGGCCGGAATCGGGACGGCCGGCCCCGATCTGCTGAATAGAATTCGTCTCATAAACGCGCGAGCGAGCGAAGCGAACGAGCCTGGCGAGCGGAGCGGGGCCCCGGGGCCCCCGCGAGCGAGCCAGCCGGGGAGTCCGAGGGGCAAAGCCCCTCGGTAAGACTAGAAGCGGTACTTCAGCCCGACGCCGATCTGGAAACCGCCAGCGCCGACATCGGCGGTCTGGCCCTCGGCCGGGTTGAACTCGACGTTTCCATGGCTATATCGGAGCAGACCGTTGGCGCCGATAGTCGGTGTGAGGGCGTAGGTCACTTCGCCGCCGAGGTTGAAGCCCCAGCCCGAGTCCCTGAGCTCGACCGAGTTGACCGCGTCGATGGTCACCGAGTCGAAGCTGGGGGGAACGTCGGTGTAGCTGACGCCCGTCAACAGCACCTGCTTGACGTTGAAGAGCGAGGGCCCGAACGAAAAGGTGAAGTCGACCTTGTCGGTGAAGGGCATGAAGTAGATCGCCTGAAAGTGCAGCGCCTGCTCGCTGTGGGCGAGGTCATCGACGTCGGCGCTGAAGGTGCGGGGACGATCGAAGAACAGCGGGTGCGGCAGCGAACCGCTGACGTTGCCGGTGCCGGAGTTGCTGAGGAAGCCGTAGGTCAGGCCGACGCCGAAGTTCGGGGTCACCTTGTAAGCGCCCCCGAACTCGAAGAAGAAGCCGTTGTTGATTGTCTGGGCGAAGTCGATGGTCGCGGTCTCTTCGTTGAGATCGAAACTCGTGCTCCGGGCCAGATCGTTGTCGCCTACCTGGATACCGAGGTTCGCACTGACGATCACCTTGTCGCTCAGTGCCGCTTGCGCACGGGCTTCGGTCGGGAGCCAGGCCATGGAGACCACCACTGCAGCGGCGGCACTGAACAGCACGGACTTTTGCATTCGCACCTCAAGTAGAGAAGTTAGGCGTCAATGGTAGCACGCGCTCACAGCGCATCAGGATGCGTAGATGCGCGATCGGGCGCCGGCGGCTGCGAGTTACGGAGGATTGGGTTACAATAACAACGCTCTGCGGTAGCTCACCCACCGCAGCTCTCAGCACACCATGGAGATCTTTTGATGTACCGGATGTTCAAAACACTTCCGTCGCTCGCCATCGCCTGTGCCGCGGCCATTTCGCTCGCGGCGTGCAATTCCTCCCCCAACGCGCCCTCGTCGAGCGAAGCCGGCGGCGTCGCGACCGAAGCAGGCCCCAATGGTGAGACCCTGAAAGCGCATCCCCCGACGGCGCTCGCTCCGACCAACGACCTCCGGCTCGATTCTCGACGGCCCGTCATGACGGCCAGCAACGTCTCGGGCAAGTTCGTGGGTGCGTCGTTCACCTACGAGTTCGAGTTGATGAGCGACGGCAACGCCGTCATCAGCCGGACGACGCTGCCGGCCGGCAACGGCTCGACGACCTGGGCCTATCCGACCGATCTCGAGCGTGACACGCCGTATAAGTGGCGCGCACGCGCCCGCATGGGTGAGGCCGTCGGCCCCTGGTCGGCGACCGCGCGCTTCCTCACGCTCTTCGAGAAGCGGACCCCGGACCCGGCGCCCGGCACTCGCCTGCCGCTGCCGAACCACTTCCACATCGTGCTCGACGTCATCAACAAGAACCCGGGCATCCTCTCCAACCAGCGCTCCTGCCAGGAAGAAGAGTTTGGCGGCGACCACGTCCGCGGCTGGGAGTTCCTGGACAAGGTCGTCGATGCGCTTCGCCTGGAAGACACGCGCTGGGGATACATGTGGAAGCGCGGCGTCGTCGGCGATGCGTCGATGGACGTCATCGCGTACAACTACAGCGCTGAGCCAGACGAAGGAACGAGCAGGATTTGGGCCCTGGACATTGTCGGCGGGCATTGCGGCGGCGGCGCCGTCGCCGTATGGTCGAACATCACGGGCGTCGGCGGCTCGCCGGCCGCCTGGGCCAGCCGCGGCCGCTGGTAAGACACATCGTCAGCACGTCGCGCGCCGCGCTGCCAGTCCTGAACTGGCGCGCGGCGCGTGGCATTTTCGGCCGGGCAATTGCCGGCGGCACCGTCCGGAAACCCGCAGTCAGAGAACCCGCTGTTGTCAGATACCTTCTACCGCGACTTCTCCGATCGCCAGAAGACGGTCACCTCCTTCGGGCGCGCGCGCCGCGGCCGCACCGAGCGCTCGCGCCTCGGCCTGCTGATGCAGTACGCGGAGCCGCCGGGTGACATGCTCGAGATCGGTCCGGGCAAGGGGTCGCTCGCGCATGCGGCGCTCGACGCCGGCTGGCGGTATCGCGCGATGGAAGCCAGCCCGATCCTGATCAAGGAGCTGCGCGCCAGCGGCCTCCAGATTATCGAGGGCTGGGCGCCGCCGATCCTCGCCGACGATCGCTCCTGCGATGTCGTCTACGCCGACCAGGTCCTCGAGCACATGTCCGGCATCGACGCCGCCCGGAGCTTCACCAGTGAAGCCTTGCGGGTGCTGAAGCCGGGCGGCGTCCTCTTCGTCGTCGTGCCGGACTATCTGAAAGAGCGAACGTTCTTCTGGGACGTCGACTACACCCACAACTTCGTCACGACCGAGCGCCGCGTGCGGCAACTGTTCTACGACGGCGGCTTCACCATCGAGCGTGTGGTGCGAAGCATCGGCGCCGCGACCGGCTTCAAGCGGGACCTGCTCGCCGCCGGCTCGGTACCTGACGAACTTCCCCGGCCTCGATACGCTCTCGCGCTACGCCGGCGCCGAAGACTTCCTCTTCCGGGTGCGCAAGAACCTCTTCGAAACGCTGGAGTTCGTGGCGCGCAAACCCGCATAGGCCACGTGCTCACCCAGCTCACCCGCTCGCTGTGGCTCCGGGCGCTGCTCACGCTCGCGGTGCTGGCGGTGCTGGCGCTGAAGATCGACATGCGCGCCGCCGGCGAGGCGCTGCTCCGGCTGCGGCTCGACGCCGCCGTCGCGGTGCTGGCGCTGCTGGCGGCCGACCGCGCGATGATGGTCTGGCGCTGGATCATCCTGCTGCGCGCCCGCGGCACCTCTGTCTCGACCAAATCCGCGACCTGGATCTATCTCGTCAGCTCGTTCGTCGGCGGATTCCTGCCCGCCGGCGTCGGCGCCGACGCGGCGCGCGCCTACACCCTGATGCAGCGGACCTCGCGCGGCAGCGACGCGGTCGCCTCGGTGGCCGTCGACCGGATTCTCGGGCTGCTCTCGATCGTGGTGATGGCGATGGTCGGCGTCCTGATCGCCGGCCGGCAGATCCCGGGCACGCCGCCGGCACTGCTGCCGTCGGTCGCCGTCGCTGTGATCGCCGGCAGCGTCGCGTTCCTCTGGGCGGACCAGATCGCTGCGGCCCTGTTCCCGCGCGCCGCGACCGGCATCGGCGGCAGGCTCCGCCGCCTGGCCGACGCGGTCGGGCAATATCGAGGGCATCGCGGCGCCCTCGCCAGCGTCGCGGCGCTCTCCATCGCGGTCCAGCTGCTTCGCATCGTCCAGGCCTATCTCCTCGGCCGTGGTATCGGCATCGAGGTGCCGTTCTCCTACTATCTGCTCTTCATGCCGATCGGACTGATCGCGCTGCTGCTCCCTATCTCGATCAGCGGCATCGGCGCCCCGCAGGGCATCATCGTCTGGCTGCTCCGGCCAGCGGGTGTCGACGAGCCGGTGGCCCTCGCTCTTTCCACGCTCATCGTCCTGACCGGGATCATCGCCAACCTGCCTGGCGCGTGGCTCTACCTGCGGGCGTCCCGCCCGGCGGCGGCAGACGTGTCATGAACCGGCGACTGGTGCTCTGCTGGCTCGTCACGGCGGTAGTGCTGACGGCAGCAGGCGGCTGTGGCAGGACCGGCGAGAAGGAGCGGCTCGAAGGCGTCTACATGCCTTCGTTCTCGCGTGTGGCGACGCCGGAGCCGGCATCGCAGAGCCTGGCAACGCTGCGTCACGACTGGAACGCGGGCGGCGGACAGTCGATCGTCCGCGACATCGCGTCGCCGCAGGGCGCGGCCGTCGGCCTCGCGCTCGCCGTGCTGCTCGCCGTCGGCTGGAACTATCGGCGTCTCGCCGCCCGCAGCAACATCGATCTGCTGCTGCTCTTCCTGCCCGGCTTGTTCTTCTTCGACGCGATGCGGTTCTTCGCCGTCATGAGGAACCCGGCCTACCTGAACCTCCTCGACTGGGTCTTCTCGGCGATGGTCGCGCTGAGCCTGGCACTCGTCGCCCGGGCCGTGCACCGCGTCGTGACCGGAGGCGCCTCGGGCTGGCACCCGAACCTGGCCCCTCGAATCCTGGCGACGCTGGCGTTGTCGCTGCTCGCCGTCAATGCCGCGGTTGCGCTGGCGCGCCCGCCCGACGATGCGGGGTGGTTCGTGAATCTCGGGGCGCAGCGGCTGCGCGAACGCGGACGGCTCCCCTACGGCGATCCGCTGCTGACGGCAACGCCAGGCGCCGCCTACGGGCCGCTCCTCTACGCGGCGCACGTTCCCTTCCAGGTTCTCCTGTCGCCAGATCCGGTGAATCCGGTCTCGCGCGCGAAGCCAGACCTTATCGAGGGGCCGCCCTACTATCTGCCGCCGCGCGCGGCGACGCAGCTGTGCACTGTCTTCTTTCACCTGATCGGCGTTGCCTCGTTGTTCTTCGCGGTGCGGCGCATCTCGAGCAGCGCCGCCGTCGCGTGGGGCACGGTCTGTCTCTACTGTGGCAGTCTCGCCGTGCTCGGCATCGGCGGACGTGACGAGCAGGTCGCGGGCATCACGTTCGTTTCGCACATCGCGCCGGCGTCGATGACGCTGGCCGCGTTCGCCGCGCTGCCGCGCCCGGCGCTCTCCGGCGTGCTGCTGGCAATCGCTACCGGCGTCGGGTTCTATCCTGCCTTCATGGCGCCGGCGTGGCTGGGCTACTTCTGGAACGACCGGACGGCGCGCGTCCGGGCCGCTTCGGGTTTCGTTCTAACGGGACTGTTGATCGCGGCTGCGGTGTTCGCGCTGTCGCGGCCGGCGCTCGATCGCTCCCGGCTCGGCACGATCATGTACGACACCTTCGGCCATCACACCGACCCGGCCGGATACGGCTCTAGCGCCTTCGGATTCTGGGGACAGCGGGAAGGGATCCGGAAGGCGCTGAGCACACCGCTCGTCGGCACGTCCGGTTTGACGACGCCGGCCTGGCTCATCTTCGCGGCTTTCCTCGCGTTGAGCGGGTTCCTCGCGCGCGGACGGCGTCCGGCCGACCTGGCACTGCTGGCGGGCGCAGTAGCGGTCGCGGCCACGCTGGTCAAGCCGCACGCGACCGGTACCTATCTCGCGTGGTACTACCCGCTGCTCCTGCTCGGCTTCTGCAGTGCTCCCGGGGGGGCAGGGAGAAGATAAAGAAGGCAGAAGGCAAAAGGGAGAAGGCAGAACTCCTTGCTTTCTGCCTTCTGCCTTATCCCTTCTGCCTTGTCCAAGGTGGCTTTCATCAGCCTGCTAGGCGCTGCCTGATGCCTGGACGCCGGCTCGCCAGGACAGGCGCCATCCGGCCTGTCGTACCGTCAGCAGCTGCAGCACGCCGGCAACGACCGTCGCGACGACGGCAAGCATGAGGAAGCCCGGACCGAATCCGCCGCCATACTGGCGAACGAATCCGAGCACGATGGGCAGGCAGAACCCTCCAAGGCCGCCCACGGCGCCAATAATCCCCGTAACCATCCCGATCTCCGCACGAAAGCGCAGCGGCACGAGCTGAAACACCGCGCCGTTGCCAAGCCCGCAACAGGCCATGGCGACGATGACGAGCCCGGTCAGCGGCGACAGCGACGGCCCGCTCGCGACGAGGGCGTAGGTGACGCCGAGACCGGCGAGCGCGACCGTGAGAAGACGGCGGCCGCCAACGCGATCCGCCAGCCAGCCGCCGAGCGGGCGGGCGCCGCTGCCGACGAACGCCGCTGCCGCGGTCAGCATCCCGGCGGTAGACGCCGTAAGGCCCTGCTGATCCCGCAGGAAGAGCGGCAGAAAGCTGCTCAGGCCGACGTAACCGCCAAACGTCACGCTGTAGAAGAGGCAGAACCACCAGAGGTCGGCTTCACGCATGACCTCGCGAAACGGCCGCGCGGGGCGCGCCTTGGGCGGTGCCTCCCGCGCCAGCAGCAGGAACGTCACCAGCACCACGGCGAGCGGCAGCATCGCAACGCCGAAGACACCGTGCCAGCCGAGGTCCGCCGCCAGCCGCGGCGCGACGAGATTCGTGATGACCGTGCCGCTGTTGCCGGCTGCAGCGATCCCCATCACGAGTCCCTGGCGCTTCGCCGGATACCAGGCGCTCGCGAGCGGCAGCGCAACCGCGAACGAGGCGCCGGCCGTTCCCAGCATCAAGCCGACGGCCACCATCAAGGGCCAGGAATCTGCGCCGAGCCAGCCAACAGTGAGCGGCACGAACAGGAACGCGAGCATCGTCCCGCCGACTTTCCGGGCTCCCCATCGGTCGCTGAGAAGCCCGAGCGGAATGCGAAGCAGGGACCCGCTCAGGATCGGCAGCGCGACCAGCACGCCGCGCTGCCCTGCCGAGAGCTGCAGATCGTCGGCTATCAGGATCCCGAGCGCGCCAACCAGCACCCAGAGCATGAAGCTGAGATCGAAGTGCAGGAAGCAGGCGAAGAGCGTCGGCAGGTGCCCGTTTTTCTGATCGTTCATGCTAGTGGGTGCGGGCGGCCGGGCCTCCGGCCGCGGCTGTCGCGACGGCGGCAAGCAGCGCCGCCAGCTTCGGTTGCTGTGGAACGACGACGTGGACGACGCCGGCGTCGTGGCACGCGGCGGCGCAGGTTGGACCAACGGCGCCGACGAGGACGAGCGTATTGAGCGCGTTAACCAGTGCCTGTCGTCGCGACCCGGCGACGTCGAGCATGTGGCGAAGCTGGATCTGGCTCGTCAGCGCGAGGATGGCGAAGTCGCCGCCGAGAATCCCATCGATCGCCGACGAGAGCGGCCCGACGTCTGCGGGCAGCCGCCATTCATAAACCGTGAGGTCGCGGACGACGGCGCCGCGCTCACGCAGCGAGGACACAATCGGCTCGTTGCGCTCGCCGTAGTGAACGACCGTCGCCGGGCGACCCTCGACGGGCAGTCGATCCAGCGTCGCGAGGACGTCTCCAGTCGTGAACGGCGAGGCGACGGACATGGCGTGCGTCAGTCCACGCCTGGCGAGCGCGCCGGCCGGCTTCGGCCCGCGCGCGACGATGGTGGCGCGCGCGAGGCCGTCCTGCAGCGGCGCCGCCAGACCGAGCCGGTCCGCGATCGCGAAGACGCGAACGACCGCGGCGCCGGTCAGGAACGTCACCAGCTCCACGCCCTGAACACGTTCGGCATCGAGGCGCTGAATGAACTCGCGGACGGCGCCATCGGCGTCGATCGCGGATTCGACGACGGCGGGGACGCTGACCGGCTCGCCTCCGAGCCGGCGCACCATTGCTGCGGTTTCGGCGGCGAGCCTCGATTCCAGCAGCAGCACGCGGGCACCGCCAAAGCTCGGCGGCGTGACGCGCTCGTTCACGCGAGTTCCAGCGTGAGGTCGCCACCCGCGGTGACGCTGACCTGGTGGGTCGCCAGCCGGCCGCACTCGCGGCCCGCCCCTTCGCCGGTCCGCAAGTCGAACACGAACCCGTGCATCGGGCAGATCACGGAATGTCCCCCGACGAGCCCGTCGGCGAGCGGCCCGCCCCGATGCGGGCATTGCGCGCTCGTGGCGAAGACTTCGCCGCTGCGGCAGCGGAACACCGCGACGTCCCGGCCCTCGACCTGGTAGACGCGCGCCTCGCCGAGTGGAATCCTGTCGATCGAACCGAGCTGATGCAGGCCTGTGCCGACGTTCATACACGGCTCTCCGCGGTAGTGGCGCCGGCGTGGGTGTGGAACTGCAGGGGATGCACCGGCGCGCTGCCCTCCTGCCATGGGTCGACGAACGCGTCGACTGCCGCCTGCACCGCGGCGTCGAGCTCGGCGCAGATGTCCTCCGCGTCGTCGATCAGGACTCGCTTGATGTAGTCGATGCCGAGGCGCTCGACGAAGTCGTAGGTCCGCTCGAGATAGCGCGCGTGCTCGCGGTAGTACTGCATGAACCTGCCCATGACCTGCAGCACTTCGTCCTGGCTGGCGACAGTGCAGAGCACGTCGCCCTTGCGCACCTTCGAGCCGGCGCCGCCGCCGACGTAGACCTCCCAGCGGCCGCCCTCGATGGCGACCGCGCCGAGATCCTTGGTCGTGGCCTCCGAGCAATTGCGCGGACAGCCGGCGGTGGCGAGCTTCATCTTGTGCGGCGATTCCAGCCCCTGGAAGCGCTTCTCGATGGCGATGCCGAGTCCGGTGCTGTCGCCGACGCCATAGCGGCAGAAGTCCGTGCCGACGCACGTCTTGCAGGTACGGAACGCCTTGGCATAGGCGTGGCCGGACGGCATGCCGAGATCCCGCCAGACGTCGGGCAGCTTGTCCTTGGGAATGCCGAGGAGGTCGATGCGCTGACCACCGGTGATCTTGACCATCGGCACCTGGTGCCTGTCGGCGACGTCCGCGATGCGCCGGAGCTGCGCCGCCGACGTGACGCCGCCGTAGATGCGCGGGATGACGCTGAAGGTGCCGTCGCGCTGGATGTTGGCGTGGACGCGATCGTTGATGAACCGGGCGTCGCGCTCGTCCTCGTAGTCGCCGGCCCAGATCGTCTTGAGCAGCGAGGCGAGGCCGGCCTTGCTCTTCGCATCCTCACGACCGTCGGCGAGCGCCGCGACCACCGACGAAACGCTCCGCAGGTTGCGGCTGCGGATCTCCGCCACCAGCTCTGGCTTGCGCAGGGGAACGCCGGGCACGTAGTAGTGCGCCGCCGGATCCTCGGCGACGGCGTCGCCGGCGCAGGCCTCGAGCACCTGCTGGATCTGCGGCTTGCAGGAGCCGCAGCCGGTGCCGGCCCGGGTGGCGTCGCAGAGCGCGCGCAGGCTGCGGCATCCGGCGGCGACGGCTGCGGTCAGCGTGCCCTTGGCGACGCCGTTACAGTTGCAGATCTGCGCGTCGTCGGACAGCTCCGCCGCCGACAGCGGCGAGTCGCCGCGCATCGATGGAAACAGCAGCTCGGCGCGATTGTCAGGCAGCGGCACCGACCCGTCGAAGGCCTGCTGCAGCGTCGGCGCCCCGTCGGGATCGCCGAGCAGGATGGCCCCGGCCAGGCGCCCGCCGCGCACCACCATCTTCTTGTAGATGCCGCGCGAGGGTTCCGAGTAGTGCACGACCTCGTCGCCGGCGCCGGCGTCCTTGTCGCCCATCACCGCGAGATCGACGCCCATGACCTTGAGCTTCGTCGACACCCGTGAGCCGCGGTACTCGGCGCGCGCGTTGGTGTCGGTCAGCCGATCGGCGAGCACCTGCGCCTGCTCCCACAGCGGCGCGACGAGGCCGTAGACCTGGCCGCGATGCTGGGCGCATTCCCCGATCGCGAACACGTGCGGGTCGCTCGCCGAGCGGAGATCGTCGCCGACGACGATGCCGCGGTCGACCGCCAGGCCGGCGTCGCGCGCCAGCGCGACGTTCGGACGGATTCCGGCGGACACGACGACCATCTCGCAGTCGAGCCGTGAGCCGTCGTCGAACTGCAGGCCGGTGACCGCGGGGTCGCCGAGGACGGCAGTCGTCCGGCGCGACAGGTGGGTTGTCACGCCGAGCTTCTCCATCGCCGCCCGCAGCATCTCGCCGGCGGTTTCGTCGAGCTGCACTTCCATCAGGTGCGGCATCAGGTGAACGACGTGAACCGCCACCTCGAGCTCGCGCAGCCCTCGCGCCGCTTCGAGCCCGAGCAGCCCGCCGCCAATCACGGCGGCCCGCTTCGCGCCGCCGGCGTAGTTGCGGATTGCGGCGCAGTCGTCGAGCGTGCGGAAGACGAAAACGCCGTCGCGGTAGCGGCCGCCTTCGTTCCGGAGCCCGTCGAGCGGCGGGACGAAAGCGGTGCTGCCGGTGGCGATGACCAGAACATCGTAGGGTTCGCTCGTGCCGTCGCTGCCGATGACGCGGCGCCCGGCGCGGTCGATGCGGGCGGCGCTGATGCCGGCGTGCAGCCGGACGTTGGCCTGTTCGTACCACGCCAGCGGGTTGATGAAGATGTCCTTCGGATCGTGGGTGCCCGCGAGCACGCCTGAGAGCAGGATCCGGTTGTAGTTGCCGTACGGCTCGTCGCCGAACATGGTGATGTCGAACGCACCGGCATCGCGGGCGATGACGTCTTCCACCAGTCGGGCGCCGGCCATGCCGTTGCCGATGACGACCAGGCGTTTGCGTGTTCTCATCTGCTGTCTGCGCCTCCTGCGGACACGGCCACCCGGGCCGCGCACACCTTGAATTCCGGCATCCGACTGATCGGATCCAGTGCGTCGTTGGTCAGTCGGTTGGCCGACTGATGGTCGGGCCAGTGGAACGGGACGAAGATGGTGTCCTCGCGAATCGCCGCCGTCGTCTTGAGCCGGAACGATGCCCGTCCGCGGCGGGTCTCGATCGTGATCTCGTTGCCGTTGACGAAACCGGCGCGCTTCGCGGCCCGCGGATGCATCTCGGCCTGGGCGACGCCGGCGGCCACCAGGCGTCGCACCCGGCGCGTCTGCGTTCCCGACTGGTACTGCGCCAGGACGCGGCCGGTCGTCAGATAGAACGGGTACTCGGCGTCTGGCTTCTCGGCGGGCCCGAAGGTGTTGACACGGTGGAAACGCGCGCGGCCGTTCGGCGGTCGGAAAACGGTCGGCGAAGAGCCGCGGCGTCCCGCCGGTGGCGTCGGGGCCGCAGGGCCAGAAGACGCCGCGCTCGCGATCGATGCGCGCCGGCGTAATCCCCGAATAGTCGGCCGGCGCGCCGGCAGTGGCCTGCCGCAACTCGAGGAACGCGGCGCGAGCCGACGCCGGGAACCCCCGCGGCGAGCCCAGCGCGCGGGCCAGCCCGTTGATGATCTCGAGGTCCGTCCGCACTCCCTTCGGCGGCGCAAGCACCTGGCGTCGGCGCAGCACGCGGCCCTCGAGGTTCGTCATCGTCCCGTCTTCCTCCGCCCATTGCGCTGACGGCAGGACGACGTCGGCCAGGCGCGCGGTCTCGGAAAGGAAGAAGTCACAGACGGCAAGAAAGTCGAGCGAGGCCAGCCGTTCTTCGATGTGCGTCGCGTTCGGCGCCGACACGACGGGGTTCGATCCCATCACCAGCAGGCCCCGTACGCCACGATCCCGCCCGAGCGTGTCGAGCAGCTCGTAGGCCGAACGGCCCGGGCCCGGCAGATCTTCCGGCGATATGCCCCACAAGCGCGCCATCTCCTCGCGCGCGGCGGCATCGTCGAGCCGGCGGTAGCCGGGGAGCTGGTCGGCCTTCTGCCCATGCTCGCGTCCGCCCTGGCCGTTTCCCTGGCCGGTCAGGCAGCCGTAGCCGTTGTATGGCCGTCCGACGCGGCCCATCGCGAGGGCGAGGTTGATGAACGACAGCACGTTGGCCACGCCCTGCGACTGTTGCTCCGGCGCCGCGGGCGGTGAGGACAAGGGCGTTGCCGGCGAGCCCGAGCGTCCGCGCCGCGGCGACGATGTCGCGCTGAGGCACCCCGGTCAACCGCTCGACGCGCTCCGGCCAGTAGCTGGCGGCGTGTGCCCGCACCGCCTCGAAACCTTCGGTGCGCTCGCGGATATAGGCTTCGTCGATCAGGCGCTCGTGAATCAGGACGTGCAGCAGGCCGTGCGCGAGGATGGCGTCTGTGCCGGGAACCAGGCGCAAGTGCATCGTCGCCTGTTCGGCGGTCGACGTCCGGCGTGGATCGACGACGATGAGCTGCCCGCCGGCGCGACGCTGCGCGTCGAAGTACTGCATGATCGGCGGCATCGTCTCGGTGACGTTGGCGCCGACGAGCAGGATGGCATCGGCGCCGGCGATGTCCGAGACGGGGAACGGCAGCCCGCGATCGAGCCCGAAAGCCCGCAGCCCGGCGGCGGCCGCCGACGACATGCAGAACCGGCCGTTGTAGTCGATGTGGGGCGTGCGCAGGACGACGCGCGCGAACTTGCCGAGGAGGTAGACCTTCTCGTTGGTGAGTGAGCCGCCGCCGAAGACACCGACCGCTTCCCGCCCGTACTTGCGCTGCGCCAGCCGGAAGCCGGCGGCGATTCTCGCGAACGCCTCATCCCAGCCGACCGGCGCGAGCACGCCTTCCGCGTTGCGCGCGAGCGGCGCCGTGAGGCGATCGGCATGGGTCAGGGTCTCGCCGGCCGTGTAGCCCTTGACGCAGAGAGCGCCGGCATTCACGGGAAAATCGGTGTCGCCGGCAATCGCGACCGAGCCGCCGGCGGTCGGCGTGACGAGAAGCCCGCACTGAAAGGCACAGTACGGACAGTGCGTGCGCACCGTGCCTGCCGTCTGCCTTTGACGTTCGGAGCGGGTCATGGTTCGGGTCGGACACCTCCCAGGATGATCGTCCCCGCCCTGTGCAACCCCGGTTCCGTGCCGTCACGATGACGCGTACGCTGAAGACCCGCACCGGCAGCGGGAAGTCAGCGCTTCGGACGCCTGCGACCAACCAGACAAAAATGTCGTTACTCAGGCCTGGATGAACAGGCCTGTTCATTGACCGCCGGAGCCGGTGGACCAGCCAGGTGAGCTCGCAGGCGCACGACCTCGCCGATGACGAGGATGGCGGGCGCGCCGACGCCAGCGCGTGTGATGGCGTCCGGGAGTTCGTGCAACTCGGCGGTGACCACGCGTTCCTGCGGCCACGTGCCCCATTCGATGACCGCGCTTGGGGTTCGCGGATCGAGGCCGGTGGCGAGGAGCTGATCGCGAATGACGGCGGCGTTGGCCACCCCCATCAGCACGACGATCGTATCTGCGAGGGGGATCGGCGCCGGACGGCCGGCGTCGGAGTGGCCGGTCACGATCGCGACTGACGAGGCATATCCCCTCGCCGTCACCGGGATCCCCGCGAGCGCCGGAACCGCCAGGGCGGACGAGACACCGGGGACGATCTCGAAGGGAATGCCCGCGGCTTCCAGGGCCAGCGCTTCCTCGGCGCCCCGGCCGAACAACAGCGGATCGCCTCCCTTGAGGCGGACGACGCAGTGCCCGGCACGGGCGGACGCGACGAGCCGGTCGATGATGACGTGCTGCGCGGTCTGCTCGCCGTGGCCGGTCTTGCCGACGTCGACCAGCCTGGCGTGCGGTCCGCAGCAGGCGAGCACGCCGGGGCTGACGAGGTAGTCGTGGTAGACCTCGGTCGCGCCCGAGAGGATGGTCTCGGCCCGCCGCGTGAGCAAACCCGGGTCACCCGGCCCGGCCCCGACGAGGTAGACCGTGCCGGCGGCCGGCGCTGCATCTCGCGCTGCCAGGTGTGACATGCCGGCCGACCCAGCAAGAACTCGACCGGCCCCCTTGTGGTCATTTTCGCGGTGATTGAACGAGGCGTTGCCCCAGCCGAGCTCTGGAGCTCGCGCCACGGCCAGACAACTATGCAGGGATGCCGATCGATTGCTACAGATATGTAGGCGTCGCCTGCGTGGCAACGCTCGACCGCGAGGCGAATCGGCCGCTGGTCTGCGCTCCGTCGGCCGGCACCGGCGCGACCGGTCCGGACGCCGGCTTTACTTCGCGCCGCAGATGGTTTAAAATCAATACTTTATGGCACAAGTCTACGCGCTGAAGTACCTCGCCAAGGCGGCGATCAGCGCGCCCCGCGACATCGTCAACAGCTACGTCGCCCGCCACCGCCCGATTCACCCGACCGTGCTGATTTTCCACTGCACGTTCGTGTGCGACGCGCGCTGCGAGATGTGCTGGAACTGGAAGCGGGGCGACCGGAAGAGCGACATGTCGCTCGCCGACATCGACAAGGCCTTCCAGTCGAACCTCTGGAAGAACATCGAGAACGCCAACGTCTCCGGCGGCGAGCCGACGACCCGCAATGACCTCGTCGATATCTGCCGCGTGATGCTCGACCGGCTGCCGAAGCTGCGCAAGTTCGGCCTCAACACTACCGGTTTGACGCCGCATCGCGGCATCCCGATGCTGACGAAGATCGTCGAGATGTGCCACGAGCGCAACATCATCTTCAGCACCCGCGTCTCGATCGACGGCGTCGGCGACATGCACAATCAGGTGCGGCAGGTGAAGCGCGGCTTCGAGAAGGCCAACGAGACCATCCGCGCAATGCAGGCGCTGCAGAAGAAGTACAGCTTCAACTTCGGCATCTCCACGACCATCTTCCACATGAACCTGGATGATGCGGAGAACATCCTCGCCTGGGCGAAGAGCGAGAACCTGGACATCGTGTTCAACATGGTCCGGTTCACCGAATCGATGCTCGGGAATACCGGCCTCGCCGAAACCGCGGGCGTCGTCGGCGAGGAGGAACAGCGGATGCGTGAGTTCTTCCTCGATCGCGTCCGGAAGGACTCGGTGCTCGACGGCCAGAACTACGTCTACATGCACTACGCCGACATGATTGCCAACGGCTATCACCGCCTGGCGCCCTGCCCGTTCCAGACCCAGGGGATCATGCTCAACCCCGACGGCGGGCTGTTCTTCTGCGAGAACAGCGAAGTGATCGGCAACGTCAAGGACACCGATCCGGAAGAGCTCTACTTCAGCGCCGCCGGACAGGCGCATCGCGACTTCATCCGCGACGAGAAGTGCCCGACCTGCCTCAGCCCGTGCCAGATGAACGTCGCCGCGATCAAGCAGGTCGCACCGTACGCGAAGTTCCTGGTGCGCGCCGCCGTCGAGAAGCACCGCTATCAGAGGGACGTCGTCGCGGCGCGATAGCGTCCGGCCTCGAAAGGCGGAGCTTCAGCTCCGCCCCACACTGCGAACACATCACCAACGCGGCGAGGCCCTGCCGACGCCGCTCAGGGCAGGCTGGCTGACCACGCCCGACTCCGCTCGCCGGGAACGGCGCCTCCGCTCATACCCTGCCGCCGCCGCGTCGTGTAGGAGCTATTGAAGTGCGACGGTCATCGGGCGCTCGCGGCCCGACATGGCTATTCAGCAGCGGCACGGATCACGGGGGAGGAACACGACGCGAGGAATCGCTGCGCCGCCGTTCCGGCTTCGCCGCGCGTCGGCTCGCTCCACGGGCCTGGCCAGCCAGCCTGCCCTGAGCGTCGTCGAAGGGACTCGCCGCCGAACGCGAGCCCCGAATCCCGAACCCCGAGCCCCGATCTATTTCACGCACACCGCCATCAAGTGCCAGCCGAAGCGCCGCACGAGCGGGCGCGGGATGACATTGAACGCGCCGACGAAGAGGCCGTTGTAGGCGACGGCCTTCCACCCCTTGTGCAGCCGCGACTTGACCGGAAATCGCTCCGGGATCAGCGTCGTCGACGAGAAGCCGCGGATCAGTTCGCGGAACTCCGGGATCGAGTACAGCCGCAGCACGGGCGCGTCCTCGTGCTCGAGCTCGACCTTCATCAGCTTCGACAGCGCGTGCAGCCAGGAGACGCGGTTGTAGACCATGTAGATCGCTGTGCCGCCCGGCTTGAGCACCCGCAGCGATTCCTCGACGATCCGCCGGGGTTCGGGCGCGTACTGGAGTACGCCGTGGGCGTAGACGACGTCGACGCTGCTGTCCCCGAACGGCAGCGTGCCGCCGTCGGCGACGAAAGCGCTGCCCGGCACGCCGTGCAGCGCCAGGTTCTTGCGCGCCAGGCCAATCGCCGTCTCCGACAGGTCGACGCCGACGACGCGGGCTCCGCCCCGGGCGAACCGGACGAGATCGGTGCCGATGCCGCAGCCCACCTCGAGCAGGCGCTTGCCGGCGTAGCCGTCGAAGGCGATCGTCCGCGGCAGGTAGGAGAGCTTGTCGAAGCGGTAGTCGTCGAGATCGTCGAAGAACGCGAGCGTCCCGACCGGATGCTCCGTCATCTCGAGATCGTGGATGCGGGCGTTCCAGTAGGCACGCACATGGCGGCCGAGATCCGGCCCCTGCGGGGCGGGAATGCGGGGCGGATTCATCGGGTGGAGGCGGCGGCGCCGCGCAGCGGCGCCTTGACGTAGAAGTTGGTCCGCAGCGCGCGCGGGAACCGATCGGGGTTGAGGACCTTCAGCGCCATCAGCCCCGGCCACCCGAGGTAGCGCTTCACCTTCCACTTGAAGAAGTCGGTCACGACCGGGATGTCGAAGAACTCGGTGTCGAAGCCGTGGCGGGCGAAACGCGCCTGAATCTCGCGATAGCTGTGCAGCGAGCAGTGATCGGCACGGAAGGCGGTGAAGCTCCGCCAGCGAATCGTCTCGAAGACGACGTTGGTCCACTTGTTCGGCGTCTGCAGCAGGTACGCCCCGCCGGGCTTCAGCACCCGCTTGATCTCGTGCAGGTGCGCGTCGCTGTCGGGAATGTGCTCGAACACGTCGAAGCTGACGACGGTCGCGAAGCTGGCGTCCGCGAACGGCAGGCTCGCGCCGGCGACGTGATGGATCGGCAGGTCGCCGAACAGCCGCCGGCTCTCCTCGATCATCGTCTGGTTGACTTCGGTGCCCTGCGCGTCGAAACCCTCGCGCCGCAGCAGGTCGAGCATCCTGCCCTTGCCGCTGCCGATCTCGAGCAGCGGCCCTGAACCCGGTGCCAGCCCGGCCTCGCGCAGGAATCGCAGGTTGGCTTCGTAGTTGCCGTAGTCGTCGCGCTGCTCGAACGCGACGCCGTCGGCCGGCGCTGCCGTCGAGGCGGATGTCCTGGCGTCGCTCACCGGTTGAACCCGAGCGCCCCGCTGCCGACTTCGTAGTTGGCCTGGATGGCGGCGGCGTAAATGTCGGCCATGACCTGGTAGCCGCGCTCGGTCATGTGCAGGTCGTCGACGCCGATGAGCGTGTTGTCTCCCTGCATGCCGTTGAACACCTCGATCAGCGGGATCTGCTCGGTGCCGGCGAGGCCGCGGATGCGGTCGTTGAACCCCGGGATCAGGCGGACGACAGCGTCGCGGTTGCGCATGCCGCCGGCGCGCTGCGGCGGAATCGTCGCCAGCGCGATGCGGATGCCCTGGCTCTTGGCTTCGCGCACCATCGCGGCGAGGGCGTTGATCGCATTGCTGGCACCGGTCTCGCCGAACAGCAGGTCGTTCGTGCCCTCCATCAGCAGGACGACTTCCGGCCGGTTCGCCAGCAGCACGCTGCGGAAGCGCTGCACGCCCGTGCCCGACGCCAGTTCGCCCGAGTTGCCTTCGTTGAGCACGACCGGCATCTGCTGGCCGTAGCGCGACGCCAGCCGCCGCTCGAGCTGGAACGGATACGACCCTGGTGGCGAGACGATCAGGAACGTCGGCGCCGCTGACAGCACGCCGACCGTCAGGCTGTCGCCGAACGACAGGAAGCGGGTCACCGACAGCCGCGGCGGCCCGGTGATGACGACGTTGAAGGTGCACGAAGCCGTCACGCTCGCGGCATCGCGCGCCTGGCACGACACCAACGACGTCCCGAGCGGAAACGTGCTGCCGGAGCTCGGCGTGCAGGTCGTCGTCACCGGCGCGGTGCCGCCGCTCGACTGCGGCGCGTTGAAGGTGACGGCCCGAGGCGTTCCGTCTGACGATGCCGAGGACACGTTCCCCGGGCACGTCAGCGAAAGCGCCGGCGCCGGCGACGGTCCGTTCGGTGAGTCGCTGCAGGCATGGACCAGGAAAACAGATGCGAAAAGCGCGAGGGCGCTCGTGAATCGCCGGCCGATCAAATTGCGAACTCCTCCGCCCAACGTTCGAACACCATCAGGCTGAACAGCACATGTGCATGGTTGGCTCGGCCGGCGACGTGTGCATCGATCAGCCGCCGGGTCTCTTCCGGGGACACCATCCCGCGCGCCGCGAGCCGCTCCGGCGCCAGTAGCCGCTCCATCATCGGCTTCAGCTCCCGGCGCAGCCACTGCTTCATCGGGATGCTGAAGCCTTCCTTCTTCCGGTTCAGGATCGCGTCCGGCAGCAGGCCGCTCAGCGCTTCCTTGACGATGTGCTTGCGCCGGCCGTTGCGAATCTTGAGATGGCCGGGCATCGAGAACGCCAGCTCCATGACGTCGACGTCGAGAAACGGCGCGCGTGTCTCGAGCGAGGTCGCCATGCTCATCCGGTCGACCTTCACCAGGATGTCGTCGGCGAGGTAGATCGACAGGTCGGCGTAGAGCTGGCGGTTCAGCCAGTCGTCGCCGCCAGCGCGACCGATGGCCTCGCGGACCGGGGCGTAGACGTCGGACGAGAGCAGGCCGTCGCGAAAGGCCGGGGTGTAGAGGCGCTGCTTCGCCGCCGCCGAGAGAAACGTCATCCAGCGGTAGTGCGCAATCGACTTCGGACCATGCGCCAGGCCGTCGACGAACCGCTGCGCCTTGTTGACGACGCCCTTCTTCTTCTTCGTCGGCGGCACCAGGCCGAGAATCCGATCCGCGGCCTTCACGGCGGCGTCCGGCAGCAGGCTCCCCCACTTACCCGCGAGCGCTTCGGCTTCGTAGGCATCGTAACCGCCGAAGAGCTCGTCGCCGCCGTCGCCGGTCAGCACGACCTTCACGTGTTCGCTTGCCATCCGCGACACCAGGAAGGTCGGAAACAGCGACACGTCCGCGAACGGCTCGTCGAGGTGGACGATCAGCTTGTCGAAGAGTGACGCGACGTCCGGCGTCACCGTCCCTTCGTAGTGCCTGGTCCCGCACAGCGCCGCGACTTCGCGAGCGAAAGGCAGCTCGTTGTAGCTGCCATCGTCGAAGCCCATGCTGAAGCTCGAGACCTCTGATGCCCCCGGCGCGTCACGCAGCAGGATCCCGACCGCGCTCGAGTCGATGCCGCCCGACAGGAACAACCCCAGCGGCACATCCGACATCATCTGGCTGCGCACGGCGCGGCCCAGCGTTTCGCGGAGCGCCGCGGCCGCGTCGGCGTCGCTCCACTGGCGGACCGTGACGTCGGCGGCATCCCAGTAGCGCTTGACGGTTATCTCGCCGTCGCGGTACGTGAGGTAGTGTGCCGCCGGCAGCTTCCGAATCGACTTGAAGATGGTGCGCGGCGCGATCACGTACTCGTAGGTCAGGAACTGGTCGAGCGCCTCGACATCGAGCGTCCGATCGACTTCCGGCCGCGACAGCAGCGCCTTGATCTCGGAGGCCAGCCGCAGCCCCTGCGCCGTCTTGGCGTAGTAGAGCGGCTTCTCGCCGGCCCGATCGCGGGCCGCGATGAGGGTTCGCGTCCGGCCGTCCCACAGCGCCAGCGCGAACATGCCGCGAATGCGCGCGAGAAAGCCCTCGCCCCACTCTTCGTAGGCGTGGACGAGCACTTCGATGTCGGACCGCGAGCGGAAGCGGTGGCCGCGCGACTCCAGGTCCTGCTTGACCTGGGGAAAGTTGTAGATCTCGCCGTTGGCGACGACCTGCATCGTGCCGTCTTCGTTCGCGAACGGCTGCTGCCCGCCGGCGATGTCGACAATCGAGAGGCGGCGCATCGCGAGGCCGACGCCCGGCAGCAGCACGCTGCCCTCCTCGTCCGGCCCACGATGGTTCAGCGTCCGCACCATCCGCTGGACGTCGACCGCGGGAACCGGGCGACTCAAATCACGCTCGACGATGCCGACGATCCCACACATGATGAGGTCAGTTCCCCGCGTCCGCTGCCCGCGGAGCCCGCGCGATCGCGCAGCACCCGCGCCGGCACGCCGGCGGCGACGTGGAACTCCGGCACTTCCGAGGTGACGACTGCGCCGGCGCCAATCACGGCGTCGCGGCCGATGCGCACGCCGTCGGCGACGACGACGTGGGCGCCGAGCCAGACGTGATCGCCGACGTCGATGCCGCGAGCGGTCCGCCCCTGCTCGAGGACTGGAAGGTCGACGCGATCGTAGAGATGATCGCCGCCGACGAGGTAGGTGTACGCCGCGACAAGCACTTTGCGGCCGATGCGCACGTCGGCCGCCGAGAAGACCTCGACGTTGAAGCCGATGTTCGCCTCTTCGTCGAGCTCGATGTTGCCGTTCTTGCAGCTCAGGATCGTGTTCCGCCCGAGGAAGACGCCGTTCTTCAGGACGATGCCGCGGTTGGTCGTTCCCTTGGCGTCGAGACAGCACTGGTCGTCGACGACGACGTTGTCGCCGATCCAGATCTTGTGCGGATGGCGCAGCACGACATGGGCGCCGAACGCGACGTTACGGCCGACGTGGCCGAGAATCAGCGGGTACAGCTTCGAGCGCAGGAACAAGCCGAGCGCGCCGGGTACCCAGGACGACAGCAGGAGCACGAGCTCGTAGCGAACGAGCGGCCAGAACCCGGATTGACCCACGACGAGGTCAGCGTATCGCTGGCGCCGCGATCGCGACGCGCCGAACTCCCGCTGGATGTCGGTGATGCGGGGATCGCCAGCGGCCGCGCCGGGCCGGGACTCAGCTGATCCGCTTGATGTGGACAAGGTCGTCTTCGCGGGTGTCGGCCGGTTCGCCGGCGGCGGGCGGTGCCGTGGCCGCGGCATCGAGGATGTCGCGAATGTAGTACGTCGGCTTGTCCTGGGACTCGTGGTAGGTCCGCGCCATCATCTCGGCGAGCAGGCCGAAGCTGAGAAGCTGGACGCCCAGCGACATCAGCAGGATGCCGAGCAGCAGCAGCGGCCGATCCCCGATCGCCTGCGGCGTCGTCAGGCGGATGTAGCCGAGCCATCCGAGGATGACCGCGCCGATGCCGCCGAGCACCAGCCCCCACAGCCCGAAGATCTGGACCGGCCGGGTGCGATAGCTGATCAGGAACTTGACGGTGAGGAGGTCGAGGATGACGCGGGTCGTCCGCGAGATCCCGTACTTCGAGACGCCGTGCTCGCGGGCGCGGTGGTTGACCACGGTCTCGACCGTCTTGACCCCGAACTCGCTGGCGATCGCCGGCAGGAACCGGTGCATCTCGCCGTAGAGCTTCATCGGCTTCACGACCTCGGAGCGAAACACCTTCAGCGAGCAGCCGTAGTCGTGCAGCCGGACGCCGGTGGCCTTCGAGATGATCCGGTTGGCGATCATCGACGGCAGCCGCCGGCTGATGAACTTGTCCTTCCGATCACGGCGCCAGCCGGCGACGATGTCCGCCGGCGAGGACTCCAGCTTCGCGATCATGGCGGCGATGTCGCGCGGGTCGTTCTGGAGGTCGCCGTCCATCGTCACGATGTAGCGGCCGCGGGCGTGGGCGAAGCCGGCCGCGAAGCCCGCCGTCTGGCCGAAGTTGCGGCGGAAGCGGATCACGCGCAAGCGCGGATCGCCGGCCTGCAGCCGGGCCAGGAGCGTGAAGGTGTCGTCGGTGCTGCCGTCGTCGACGATGATGATCTCGTACGGGCGTCCATGGGCCTGGAGCGCGGCAGACAGCTCACGATAGAGCTTCTCCACGTTCGGGGCCTCGTTCTTCATCGGTACGACGACCGAGATGTCCGGCTGCATGCCTGATAGGGTGGATAAACGCTTGATTATACAGGCGTTCCAGGCTCGCGGTCAAACCGCCGCGACGGTCGGCGTCACGGGCCCGCGGGCGGACGCTCCGCCTACCTCCTAACCATCGTTCCCAGGCCGGCCGGGCGTTAGGGCCTTCGGGCGCCCCGGGGCCGGATTCGCGCGTGGTAAAAGAGTTCAGGCGGCTCGCTGCCGCCGTCCCGTCGGAGGAGTGCGAGTGACGACATTCATGACCCTCGTCCGCAAGCTCTGGCTGGTTGGCGGCTGGGCGCCGCTGCTGGTCTTCGCGGTACACGTCGTCGCCAGCCGGGGGCTGAACGCCTACGTCCGCTTCCCTCCCACCGACATCCCGATGCACTTCGCCGGCGGCATGGCGATCGCGTTCTTCATCTCGGGCTGTTTCCGCGCACTGCCGCGCGACACCGACCGCAGCAGCCGCGTGGTCGTGCTCGAAGGGGTGCTCGTCGGCAGCCTGGCGACGACCGCGGCGCTCGTGTGGGAGTTTGCCGAGTTCTCGATCGATCGCCTGGTCGGCACCAATATCCAGGTCAGCCTGAACAACACGATGCAGGACCTGGCGCTGGGGATGCTCGGCGCGCTCGTCCTGGTCATCATCAGGGCCCGGCAACTGCGCGTCGCCGGCGCCGATATCCGCGAGGTCGCGTCGGAGTGGATGTCGGGTGAGCTGAAGCTGGCGCCGTCGGAACGGCGGTAATCCCCGGGCATCAGCCGACCGTCGTCAGCGGGCGGCCGGGATGCCTCGACGCTTCTGCCAGAAGTACCAGCCGCCGCCGAGCACCAGCGCCACGCCGCCGACGATCAGGGCGACGAGCCCGGTGTTCTCCCTGATGAACTCGGCCGCGTGGTCGCCATAGTAGACGGCGAGCAACCCTTCACCGAAATAGCGGATGCCGCGGCCGATGGCGATGGCCATGATGAAGTCGAGCAGACGCACCTTCGACACGCCGGCCGCCAGCACGAAAATCTTGAACGGCATCGGCGGCGGCATGATCGATGGAATGAGGATCGCGAGCAGGCCATAGCGGCGGAAGCGCTCCAGCGCGAGGTCGACGTACTGCGCCTTGAAGCGCTTGCGCAGGAACGCCTCGCCGCCGCGGCGGGCGAGCGCATAGAGCGCCAGGCAGCCGCAAATCGATCCCAGCGTCGTCATGAGCGCGTAGTACGGCATGCGCTCCTTGTGCTGTGTCGTCAGCCAGACAATGAGGAGGTCGTTGACTTCGGGAAACGAGAGGAACGACGAATCGAGGAAGGCGATGATGAAGAGTCCCGGGCCGCCGAGCGACGTGGCGAACTCCTTAATCCATTCGATTAATCCGGCCATTATTCAAAGTGTAGACTAGAACCGTCCGCGACCCCGCTGTGCCGCCCGCGAATTCGCTCCGCCTCGACCACCCGTCCATCAATCGCCGGCAACGCTGGATCGTCACCGCGATCGCCGTCTGCACGGCGCTCGTCGGCGTTGCCGCGGCGATGCATTACGCCGGCGCCGGTCTCGCGCTGGCGCACTACGATGCCCGCGCCCACGTCGTCGTCGCGCGGCGCATCCTCGACAGCCTGATGCCCGGGTGGCAGCAGATCGGCGCGGTCTGGCTGCCGCTGCCCCACGTCCTGAACATGCTGCCGGTGCAAATCGATGCCTGGTACCGGAGCGGCGCGTCCGCGATCGCGATCTCGATCGCTTCGATGGCGATCGGTGCCGGTGCTCTCGCCGCCGTGATTCTGCGGCACACAGGATCGATCACGGGCGCCGCGGTCACACCGGCGCTGCTGATGATCAATCCGAACGTGCTGTACCTGCAGAGCACGCCGATGACCGAGCCGCTGCTCTTCGGCACGACGCTGCTTGCCATCGCGCTGACAGTCAACTGGATCGATAGCGGCGCCCCGCCGCAGGCTGCCGCTCCCGGTCTCGCCGTCACGGCGGCGTGCATGACGCGTTACGAAGCCTGGCCGATCTCCGCGGCCCTGCTCGTGCTCGCCGCCGCCGTGCTGGTCCACCGCGGCGCCGCGCCGCGCGCCGCGCTCGCCGCCGTCGCCCGCGTCGCGGCGTATCCGGCCGTGGCGGTCCTGCTCTTCCTTCTCAACAGCCGCTGGACGGTCGGCTCCTGGTTCGTCAGCAGCGGATTCTTCGTGCCTGAGAATGAAGCCCTCGGTCAGGCGGGGCTGGCGTGGAGACAGGTTGGCGAGGGGCTCGACCGGCTTTCAGGTCCGGTCACGTTATGGGTTGCTTACGCCGGCGGGGCAATGATCTGCTGGACCACGGCGCGCTCTCGCGCGCGGGCGCCGCTCGTCCTCGTGCTCGCGCTGGCCGCCGCCGCCGCGCTGCCGTGGTATGCGTTCTACGCCGGGCACCCGTTCAGGGTGAGGTACAGCGCGCCGCTCATCGTCGCCAGCGCCGCGATCGCCGGCGTCGCGGTCTCGCTGCTGCCGCGCTGGAGCCGGCTCGCCGCGGCCGCCGCCATCGTCGCGGCAACGGCCGTGCAGGCCCCGCCACTCGACCGCGGCGCGCCGCTCATCGCCGAATCGCAGCGCGACGCCGCCAACCAGGCCGGACGGCGCGCGGTGACGGCATATCTCGTCGCGCATCACGATGGCACGCCGATCATGATGAGCATGGGCTCGCTCGCCCACTACATGCACGACCTCGCGGCGAACGGCTTCGCGATTCGCGACTTCCTCCACGAAGGCAACGGCGACGTCTGGAAGGCGGCAGTGAAGACAGGGCCCCGGCCGTACGTGTCGTGGGTGGCGATCGAGGAAGCGGCGGAAGGCGGCGATGAGCTCTTCGCGAGGTCGAGGGCCGATGCGAAGTTTCTCGAGGGGTTCGTCCGCGTCGCGGAGGGTGGAGGCGTAGCCCTGTATCGGGCTACGCCTCGCTGACCGCTCAGAAGCGGAAGTGCATCGTGAAGTTCAGCGACTGGCCGCCGAGATCGATGCGGCTGCCGAGCAGCTCGCTCTCCAGCTGATTCGTATCCCCGTCGGCCTTCTGCCAGCGGTACTCGCCGCCGATCGTGAAGGCGTCGCCCACCGGGATGCGCACGCCGCCGACGATGACCGGCCCGACGGCCGTGCCGTCGGCCTCGTACTGCGCCAGGAACACGTCGCCGGTCGCGGAGTCGACGAATTCACCCGACTCCTTGTAGCTCCAGTTGATGAACCCCACGCCGCCGCCGATGTAGGGCTCGAATGCGCCGCCGCGGCCCAGCGGCAGGAACCGGACGGTCCCCGTGATCGGAAACATCCGCAGCCGCAGGTCCTGGGCGATTTCAGCACCGTTCGCGTGGACGACGTCGCGGTAGATGCTCGGCACGGTGCGCTTGTAGAAGCCGAAGCCAACACCTGTCTCGAGATAGTTGGTGACGCCGTAAAGCCACTCGCCGCCAAACGTGAACTCGTCGAACTCGCCGAGCTCGAACAGCAGCGGATCGGTAGCTCTCAAATTGGCAACGAGGGTGTCGTCGTCAACCCGCCCACAATCGGTCGTATCGCCGGGGAAACACGGATCCGAGCCGTTCACCCACAGCTGTCCGAGGGTGAAACCAATCAGATTGCGTGAGTCCGAGCGGCCCACCATCACGACCTGGGCGTTGGCCGATCCGGCCATTGCCGCCAGCGCGAGCAGCGAAGTCAACAAGCGTTTCATCATGACAGTCTCCGTGAAGCCGGCCGGGAGAGAGCCGGGCCGGCGCTGCCCCTGAGGTCAGCATGAAAAGTGCCAGCAAACGCCGGCCAAACCTGAAGAATTCGCCAGGGGATGACCCGCGGCTGTCACGTTTCGGTGTCACCCGCGAACTGTTTTGGGGTCAGCCTCCCCGCGCTCTCAGTTTTGCAACACCGGGGTCAGACCCCGATCACGCCAAGCATTTCGTCGTGAATCCGGCCGTTGGTGGCCAGGACGCTGCCTTCCCGCGACGCGTAGGGGCCGCCCGACATCGCCGTCACCCTGCCGCCTGCCTCGGTCACGATCAGGGCTCCGGCGGCGACGTCCCACGGCTGCAGCTTTCTTTCCCAGAACCCGTCGAACCGCCCGGCCGCGACATAGCAGAGATCCAGCGCCGCCGACCCGAGCCGGCGCACGGCGCGCGCCCGGCTGATGAAGGCGGCAAACAGCTCGATCACCTGGCCGGGATCTTTCTGCACGTCGTAATGGAAACCGGTGACGAGCAGCGAATCGATCAGCGTCTCCGCCGGAGAGACCCTCAGCGGCTGGCCGTTGAGCCGCGCGCCCTGGCCTCGCTCGGCCGTGAACAGCTCCTTGCGGGTCGGATCGTAGATGGCGGCGACGACCGGCTCGCCGGCGATCTCCAGCGCCAGCGACGAGCAGAAAATCGGCAGGCCATGCGCGTAATTCGTCGTGCCGTCGATCGGGTCGAACACCCAGCAGAACTCCGGGATGCGGGAGCGGTCGCCGGCCTGGCCGAACTCCTCGCCGAGGACCACGTGCTCGGGAAAACGATCGGCGATCATGACGCGGAACGCCCGCTCGATCTCGATGTCGATCTCCGTCACGAGATCGATGTCGCCCTTCTTGTCGATGCGGATTTCTTTGCCGAAGCGCGCCATCTGCGTCTCACCGGCGTGCAGGACGGCTTCAACGGCCGTGGCGAGGAAAATTGGCGGCGGGGCGTCAGTCACGGAGCGATCAGGCTGGCGGCGGTGAGAGCTTCTTCACCATCCGCACTTCCATGCCGCGCTCCGGACCGCGCCTGATCGTGACGTCGTCCATGAAGCTGCGCATGAAGAAGATGCCGCGGCCGCTGGCCTTCAACAGGTTCTCGGGCGCCAGCGGATCGGCGATTTCCTGCGGCTCGAACCCCTCGCCCTCGTCGAGCACGCGGACGATGAGCTCGGTCGGACCGGCGACGGGCTCGAACGCGAACTCGACGGTCACCAGCTTCTGGATGTCCTCGCGATTGCCGTGCTTGATGGCGTTGATGACCGACTCGCGGACGGCGACGCCAATCCAGTGCGAGGCATCGTCATCGAGTTGTGCCAGCTCGGCCAGGCGGTCGGTGACCGTCTGGACGAAGTCCAGCAACTCGAAACGACTGTGCATCTGCAGCCTGACGGTGCCGCCGCGTGTCATGCGAGAAGGGCGTCACCTGCGCCGGGGAGTCGGGACGCGGCTGTAACGATTGGGACAGCGGGCTTTGCGGGCACGCGAATTCCCACATTCTAATCCGGAACCGCTCGCGAGTGCGAGCCCCACGAGCAAGTCCGCGCGATTCCTCCGCAGGGCCGGGCCGGCGCTCGGGAGCCAATGCTATAGTGCGAGCCATGAGCCACGCTGCCGCCGATGCGGCCCGGGTCGAGCCTGCCGCCCGGATTTCCGGCCGGTTGCGCGTCCCCGGCGACAAATCCATTTCTCATCGGTACGCGATGCTGGCAGCGATGGCCGACGGCGTCTCGACGATCGAGGGCTACCTCACCGGAGCGGACTGCCTCGCCACGCTCGACTGCCTGCGCGGCCTCGGCGTCACCATTCATCACACGCCGGGCGGCGAGGTCACCGTCCACGGCCGCGGTCTCGGCGGGCTGACGGCGCCCGACCGGCCGCTCGATGCCGCCAACTCGGGGACGTCGATGCGGTTGCTGTCGGGAATCGTCGCGGCGCACGCGTTCCGGACCGTGCTGGGCGGCGACGCCTCGCTCAGCCGCCGGCCGATGCGCCGCGTCATCACGCCGTTGACGCTGATGGGGGCGCGCATCTCCTCTCAGGACGGCCGGCCGCCGCTGACGATCGACGGCGCCCGGCTTCACGGCATCACCTTTCAGGGCGAAGTCCCGAGCGCGCAGGTGAAGAGCGCCGTGCTGCTGGCCGGCCTCCAGGCCGAGGGCGAGACCGTCGTCATCGAGCCGGTCGGGACCCGCGACCACACCGAGCGCGCGTTTCACGCGTTCGGCGTCGAGGTGACGACGAGCGACGGCCACATCAGTGTCGCCGGCGGGCAGCGTCTCCGGGCGCAGGAGCTCACGGTGCCTGGCGACGTCTCGAGCGCCGCGTTCTGGATCGCGCTGGCCGCGGGAACGCCGGGCGCAGAGATCGAGATCGACGGCGTCGGCCTGAATCCCAGCCGCACGGCGGTGTTCGATGTCGCCCGCCGCGCCGGGGCGCGGATTGACGTGTCCGCGACGAACGTCGGCGCGGGCGAACCGGCCGGGCGTATTCGCGTCGCCTACGGGACGCCGGCGAGTTTCGAGATCCGGCCGGAGGAAGTGCCAGGCCTGATCGACGAGATCCCGGCGCTCGCCGCGCTCGGCGCCATGCTGCCGGACGGCGCCGAGATGCGCGTCAGCGGCGCCGCCGAGTTGCGGGTGAAGGAGAGCGACCGCATCAGCTGCCTCGCGGCTGGCCTGCGAGCGATGGGCGCTGCCATCGACGAGTTCCCCGACGGCTTCCGCCTGCGGGCCCGGCCGCTCACCGGCGGCGCCGTGGATGCCGCCGGCGATCACCGCCTGGCGATGGCGTTCGCGCTCGCCGCGACACGCGCCTCGGCGCCAACGACGGTGCTCGGCGCGTCTTCTGTCAACGTCTCGTATCCGGGATTCTTCGAGACGCTCGAGTCGCTGACGCGGTGACGGCGGACAAGATCTATCTGGTCGGGTTCATGGCGGCCGGCAAGACGACCGTCGCCAGGGCCCTGGCGACGCGGTTGGGCTGGCGCGCCGAGGACATCGACGAACTGATCGAGGCGCGGGAACGGCGCGCCGTCGCCGATATCTTCGCGCGCTCGGGCGAACCGTACTTCCGCGCCGTCGAGCGGGAGATCCTCAAGGTCGTGCTGCCGCTGCGGCACGTCGTCGTCGCCACGGGCGGCGGCACGTTCGTCGACCCGGAGAATCGCGGCGCGATCAACCTGGATGGCCTCTCGGTCTGGCTCGACGTGCCGATCGAAGAAGTCCTGGCGCGAATTCCGGCCGACGGCCGGCGGCCGCTCGCCGCCGATCGCGTCCAGATGCAGCGGCTGTACGACACCCGGCGGATGGCCTACGCCATGGCGCACCTGCGATTCGACGTCGGCCGCGCCTCGGCTGACGAGATCGCCGAACTCATCGCCGACCACGTTGCGCGCCCGGCATGACCGCCGGGCCGAAGACGGAGCACCCCACGGTTTGCGCTATCTGATCATCGCGGACATTCACGCCAACATCGAGGCGCTCGAGACAGTGCTCGAGGCGAGCGCCGGCGCCTGGGATCAGGTCCTCGTCCTCGGCGACCTCGTCGGCTACGGCGCGGCGCCGAACGAGGTCATCGACCGCGTCCAGGCGCTGAACCCGGTCGCCACGATCCGCGGCAATCACGACAAGGCGGCGTGCGGTATCGAGGACGGCAGCAACTTCAACCAGGTGGCGCGCGTCGCCGCGCTCTGGACGCTCGAGACGCTGACGCCAGGAAACCGCCAGTACCTGCGCGAACTGCCCGCCGGCCCGGAGGCCATCGACCAGGACGTCGAGATCTGTCATGGCTCGCCGTTCGACGAGGATCACTACATCTTCGACGCCGACGACGCCCTGCAGGCCCTGGCCGCGAGCACGCGGCCGGTCTGCCTGTTCGCGCACACGCACCTGCCGGTCGTCTTCCACTACCAGAACGAGACGTTCGACGGCTACATTCCGCAGGGAGACGCCCCGTCGACGGTCGACCTGAAGCCGTCGGCCCGGCACCTCATCAACGTCGGCTCGGTCGGACAGCCTCGTGACGGCGATCCGCGGGCCGGCTACGGCATCTACGATAACGAGGGAAAGTCGGTGGTGCTCTACAGGGTGGAGTACGCGGTCGACGCGGCGCAGCGCCGGATCCTCGCCGCCGGCCTGCCGGCCAGCCTCGCCAACCGCCTGGCCGTGGGGCGGTAGTCGTTGTGACGTCCACGGGCGACGCCAGGACACAACGACCACAACCAGCACGAAGCCCACGACGACCGGATTAGGGTTACCAAATTCCAGCCAGTTGACGTCGTGCCCATCGTGGCCTTCGTGATCGTTGTGACTAGCCTTCAGGACTTCCTGGCGCGTTCCTCGCGGCGCCTCAGTTCCATGGCGTAGGCATCGGCCGCCGCCCGCGAGCCGAGCACCCAGCCGATGACGATTCCGACCAGCAGGACGGCGGGGATGAAGATGAAGTGCGCCGCCGTCATGTTGCCGAAGTTCACCGGCGCGGCCCCTCGCTGCCGACGCGGCGGGCGACGTCGGCGATCTCGCCTTCGACTTTCTGCAGCCGCTTCCACAGCGACCAGACGTAGGCGAACACCACCAGCCACGCCACGGCATAGGCCGCCAACACGAGCGGCGCCGCCGGCAGTTCCTCGCGCGGCTTCAACTGATCGATCGGGACGAATCCGTCCTGCGCCGCCCCCGTCGCCGGGGGCTGGGCCAGGGCGACGATGACGTTGGTCGCGACGCACAGGCCGGAGACGAGCAGCGCCGACAGGATCTTCAGGACGGGCAGGCGATGTTGCGGCATAGTGTCTGAACCATTTCCTCAAAACCAGCGCGTGCTGTGGCGGCGCCAGCTCAATCCTCGAGCGACAGGTGCAGCGCATCGAGCTCGTAGCGGCGAAACTCGAGCCGCGTCCGCAGTGCCAGCAGCGCCCACGCCAGGCCGAGGAACGCCGCGACGCTGAACCACAAGGGAAACCCCATCGTGACCGGGAGGCTCGAGACGACGGTCGTCTTGGGATGCAGCGTGCGCCACAGGTTCACCGACCAGTACACGAACGGCACGTTGACCATGCCGAACAGCGCAACCGCCGCCGCCAGCCGTTCGGAGCCGGGGCCGCCAAACCGCCGCAGCAACAGGTAGGCCCAGAAGATCAGCCACAGGACGAACGCGGAAGTCCCGCGCGGATCCCAGACCCACCACACGCCCCACGCCTTGATGCCCCACAGCGGCCCGGTGATCAATCCAATCGCGCCGAAGACTACGGCGAGCTCCGCCGCCGCGACGGCCAGCGCATCGGCGCGCCGGCTCCGCGTCACCAGGAACGTGACGCTGGCGCCGCCGGCGACGAACACGGCCAGGAACATCGCCATCCACGACGGAAAGTGGAAGTAGAAGATCTTCTGCACCAGCCCCATCGTCGACTCATAAGGCGCGCCGACGATGAGCACCGGCGCAACGACGAACATCACGGCGAGCACGACTGTGAGGAGTGGGATGAGGGGCATGTTGACTCTTGTCAGGTTCGAAGTTCGAAGGTCGAAGTTCGAAGTTGGTTCCGAACTTCGAAGTTACTTCGAACTTCGACCTTCGAACTTCGACCTTGGCCCTATTCTGTCATCACCGCCTCGAACGTCCACAGCGCCAGGGTGATGAAAATAGCGTCGAAGAACACCAGCATCGACAGCCACAGGCGCGCCATCGGCAGGTCGACGTCAGCTTGAAAGATGGCGGCGGTACCGCGGACGCCAGCAATCATGACCGGCACGGTCATCGGATACAAGAGTACCGGCAACAGCACATCCCGGCTGCGGGTTCGCAGCAGCATCGCGGCGAACAACGTGCCGACGGCGGCAAAGCCGATGGTGCCGGCCGCGATAAACGCCAGCAGCAGGAACGGGTGGCGAAGCAGCGGCGCCTGGAACATCAGCCCCGCCATCGGCACGACGATCACCTCGACCGCGGCCAGCAGCGTCAGGATGCCGAACAGCTTGCCGACGTAAACCGCCGGCCGCGGCGCCGGCGACATCAGCAGCGCCCGCATCGTCTCGTTCTGTCGCTCGCGCTCGAAGGCCCGGCCGAGCGCCAGCGTCGCGGAGAACGCGATCGCGACCCACAGGATGCCGGCCGCGGCATCCTCGACCACACGGCCGTCGCGGACGAATCCGAACGAGAACACGAGCAGCACCGACGCGGCAAAGAGCAGCGTCGTGTAGACGATCTCGCGGCTGCGGAATTCGACCAGCAGGTCCTTGCGAGCGACGAGCCACGCGGTCGACAGGAACGACATTCGGCGCTCAGGCTGAGGCGCGGCGGAACCGCTCGCGCAGGCTGCCGGGACCGGCCGCGAGCGGCGCCAGGCTGCCGCCCCGCAGCATGACGGCGCGCGCGCCGAGCGCCTCGATGACTTCGAGATCGTGCGTCGCCACGAGGACGATCGCCCCCTCGGATCGCAGCGTCTGCAGCCGCGACACGAGCGCCGACGTCGAGGCGTCGTCGAGGCCGGTGAATGGTTCGTCGAGGAGCACGAGCCGGGGACGATGCAGCAGCGCGCGCTCGAGCGACAGACGCTGGCGCATGCCGCGGGAGAAACCGCTGACCGGGTCGTTCGGACGGTCGGCCAGGCGGGCCCGCTCGAGCGCCGCGTCGACCAGCGCCGGCGGCGACTCGAGGCCGTGGAGGCGGGCGAAGAACAGCAGGTTCTCGGCCGCCGTCAGCTCGGGATAGAGGAAGAGGTCGTGCGCCAGCAGGCCGATCCGGCCGCGAACGGCCGAATCGAACGGACGCTCGCCGTAGAGCACCTTGCCGCTCGAGGGCTCGAGCAGCGTCGCTGCGATCGACAGCAGCGTCGACTTGCCGGCGCCATTCGGCCCGAGCAGCGCCACGATCTCCCCCGCCTCACAGCGCAGCGAGACGCGGTTGAGGGCGCGGCGCCGGCCGAACGCGCGCGACAGGTCAGCGAAGCTGAGCGAGGTGAAATCCATGAATCAGCGCGATCGCGGCAGGGAGCGCATGCCCGGCGTCACGCCGCCTGGCGATCGAGCTCAGCGTAGATGCGCTCGAGCGCGCTCACCAGCTCGGCGCGGCGCCGGGCGTAGCGGGCGGCGTCGATCTGACCGTCGCGGTGCTGCTGTTCGATCGTCGTCAGCTCGGCGAAGAGCTGCGCCCGCCGCGCTTCGAGGCGGCTCATCGCGCCGTCCTTCGCCGACGCCCGCGCCGGCCGCCAGGCCGCCCACGCCCCGGCGCCGAGGATCAGGACGGCGAGCGCCAGCGCCGTGAACCGCGGCCACCGCGGCTCGTGCGGCAGCCCCGAGAACTGGAACGAGATCGGGCTGCCGGCGGGCACGGCCGGCCCCTGGCCGACAATGTAGGCGTTGCCCTCGGCCGTCATGTCCCGCTGCTCGGTCATCTGCGGCGACGACAACCGCATCTCGCCGCTCTTCTGGGCCAGGACGATGACCCGTCCGAGCGGCGCCGGCATCGACTGATCGAACGACAACGTCGCGCTCGAGTACGGCATCGAGTAGCCAAACTGGACAAGCGTCGGCCCTGGCGCGAACGGCCCGGCAACGACGATACGGCCGTTGACCGCGGTCGCCTGCTTCGACGACCCCTGAAGGACGGAGGCGCCGGTCGCGCCGGTCGGCAGCTCGAAGATCAGGGGTCCGGACAGCTCGACCGGGGTCCGCGCCGTGTTCAGCACCTGGAGGATGTTGAACACCGAGATGCTGCCGTCCCCGAACTCGAAGACGAATCGGGACTCGTCGCCTAAGACGACGCTCCCCGGCTGCGCCGGACCGGCGGCGAGCCGCTGATCCTCGTCGCGCCGCGCGACCGCGTTCGGATCGGTGGCGACGAGCAGGACACGCACCCCGCCGTTGGCAGGCACCGGGAACTCCTGCGACTCGAGCCGCTCGTCGCCCACCGTCGCCGACGCCTTGACCGGACTGCCTGGCCGCAGGTTTGAGAACTGGGCGCGGCCGGTCGCGTCGGTGGTGGCGGTGTGCGGCGCACCGCCGACGGTCAATTGCACCGCCTGATCGGCGATGTTGTTCGACAGCGATCCGCGAATCACGCGGACCACGACCGTGCCGCTCGGCACGTCGCCGACCGGCAACGGGATGCCGGCGATCTCTTTCGGATCGGGCATCTGCTGGGCGTTCAGGGGAGCAACGAGGACAGTCGAAAACAGCGCCAGGAAGAGCGTCGCGACGGCAAGTCGGCTGACCCGCATGAGCATCACGCGCCGCTCGCGTCCGCGGCGGTGCCGGTCAGCCGGGTGCCGCACTGCTTGCAGAAACGCGCGTCGGGATCGTTGGCGGTGCCGCAGGCGCACAGGCCGGGCTCGACCTCAGGCACCGGGGCCGCGTCGGCCGCCGCCGGCTTCGGCTCGGCGCGAGCGCCACCGCGCGCCGCCAGCCGGGCGCTCAGCTCACGCTCGATGATCGACCGGTAGCCGCTGCCGTCCTCGTCGAGCTGCTTCATCAGCGACAACGCCCGGCCCCGCAGCCGCGCCGCCATTTCGTCGCTGTCGGCCTGCGACACCTTGCCCATCGAGCGATCGAACTCGAGATCCTTCAGCGACCGCAGCACCAGCGTCTTCTCGCGCTCGATCACCGCGCGCTCGCGCTCGGAGATCGGCTGCTCTCCAGTCGACGACTCGGCACCGACGAGCGGCGACAAAGTGCGATAGAAGCCGGCGGCCGCCAGACCGGCGCTCGCGATCGTCAGGCTGATCAGGATCAGGTGCTCGGGCGTCGACTGGCGCGCGACGACGACCGCGCCCGTGGCGGCGATGAGCGATGCCATCACGAAAAAGTGCGAGGCGCGGAAGCTGTTTCGATCGGCGTCGGCCTTGACCGCTGGCGCGGCGTCGACGCCGCTAGTCGAGGTCGCGGAGCTCATCGTCCAGCCTCGAGCGCATCGCCGGGTCCTCGGCGGCAGGGGTCACGGCGGCCGGACCGTCGGTCTCACGGCGGGCGGCCCAGCGCCGGGCGACAAACGCCACCGCCACCGCGCCCGTAGCGCCGACGAGATACGGGAACAGCCACGCCAGGCGGTTGAAGCCCTTGTCGATCGGCGCGCCCAGCGGTTCCTGGCTGCCGTATTGCGCGATGAAATACTGGTAGACCTCGTCGCGGGTCTTGCCGGCGTCGAGCAGCTTGGCGACCTCGGCGCGCATCCCCGCCGCCTTGGCGCAGCAGAAATCGCCGATGCGCTTGCGGCCGCAGCCGCCGCACATGCAGATGATCTCGCCCCACAATTCCTTCTCGAGCGGTGACCGCGCGACGGTGATGTTGGGCACGTCGCTCGGGTTGTCGACGTGCTGGGCGTGAGCGGTGTGCGGCAGCAGCAGTGTCAGGATCAGGAGCGACGTCGTCGCGCCGGCGGCGCCGGCGGGCATCTTCGCGCCGGCAAACGCGTAGGCGCCGTCCGGCAGCAGCGCGATGATCGTGCCGAGCGCCAGGATGCCGAACCCGAACCAGATCCAGTTCACCAGCGGGTTCACGGTGACGGTGTAGGTCGCCGTCTGCGACCCGGCGTTGTAATCGGCGAGCACGATGTAGAGATCCTCGGCGATGCCCCTTCGGATCGCGACCTCGGTCGTCGGTTCATCCTGCCGCTTGGCCCAGAACCAGCGCGCGGGCTCGAGGCTTCCGATCGCCTGGCCCCCCTTCAGCACCGTCACGTGGCCGGTGATCATCTGCTTCTGCGCGTCCTGCGTGACCCGCAGGGCGTCGTGCCGGACGACGAAGTCGCCGACCGCGAGCTCCGCGCCCGGCTTGAGCAGCGCCTGGCCTTCCTTCTTGAAGCCTTCGCCCGCGAAACCGAGGAAGATGAGGACCACGCCGACGTGAACGATGTAGCCACCATAGCGCCGCTTCGAACGGCCGACCAGGCCGATGAGCGCGGTCACGAGATCGGTGCCGGTCGCCGCGCGCCGGACCTCGGCGCCGCGGACGAACTCCTGCAGGATCGTCGTCAGGACCATCGCGCACAGCGCGAAGCACAGCCCGGAGCTCCACACCCGCACACCCAGCGCAACGAGCGCGCCCGCGGTCACGACGAACGCGAGCAGCGGCCATTTCAGCTGGTAGACCAGATTGGCGGTGCTCGACTTGCGCCACGCCAGCAACGGACCGATGCCGGTCAGCGCCAACAGCATCAGGCCGATGGGAAGCATCCAGCGGTTGAAGAACGGGCCGGCCACGGTAAGGCGCTGGCCGGTCACCGCCTCGCTGAGCGTCGGGAACATCGTCGCGAACAGGACGAAGAAGGCCGAGAACAGCAGGATCCAGTTGTTGGCGAGGAATGCCGCCTCGCGCGACATCCAGGAGTCGAGCTCGTTGCGACCGCGCAGCAGCGGCAGCCGATAGATCACCCAGCTGAAGCTGAACACCAGGATCGCCACCATGAAGATGGTGAAGAGCCACGCCAGTTCCCGATCCTCGCCGAACGCGTGCACCGACTGGACGATGCCCGACCGCGTCATGAAGGTGCCGAAGATCGTCAGGAAGAAAGTGGTGATGACGAGCGTCACGTTCCAGACGCGCAGCATGCCGCGGTGTTCCTGGACACGGACCGAGTGCAGGAACGCGGTCGCCGTGAACCACGGCAGGAGCCCGGCGTTCTCGACCGGGTCCCACATCCAGTAGCCGCCCCACCCGAGCTCCTCGTAGGCCCACAGCATGCCGAGCGTGAGGCCGAACGAGAGAAACAGCCAGCCCAGCATCGTCCAGCGGCGCACGGCGCGGATCCAGGCGTCGTCAAGGTGCCCGGTGATGAGCGCGGCGAGGCCGAAGGCAAACGGAATCGTCATCGCGACGAACCCGATGTACATCGACGGCGGGTGAATCGCCATGTAGAAGTTCTGGAGCAGCGGCGTCAGCCCGGCGCCGTCCGCCGGCGTCGTCGTCAAGAACGTCGAGAACGGGTTCTTGTGGATGATCATCAGGAAGATGAAGAACATCTCCGTGGCGGCGATGATCGACACGACGTAGGGAATCAGCTCGCGGTGGCGCTCGCGGTTGAGGCTGATCGCCAGCGAGCCGAAGATCGCCAGCAGCGTCACCCAGAACATGATCGAGCCGTCGAGCCCGCCCCAGTACGACGCGATCTTGTAGGCGAGCGGCAGCGCCGAGTCGGAGTAGCGCTGGACGTACTTGATTGAATAGTCGCCCGTGACGAAGGCGTGAATCAGGACGGCCGATGCGACCAGCATCAGCGCCGCGAAGAAATAGAAGGCGCCGATGCCGCTTTCAACCCAGCGGGTCGAGCGGCGGCGGGCTCCCGCTACCGAGGCCGCGATCGCGTAGGCACAGGTGACGAACGCGGCCAGGAGGATGAAACTGCCGAGTGCTGGCATGGCTTACGTGCCAGAGACGCGTGGAGCGAGTTTCTGCTCTTCGTACTTGGACGGGCACTTGGCGACGACGCCATTCGGTTCGACCACGAAGCCATGCGGGCTCAAGCGGCCCTTGAGCACGACCTCGGAACCATCCTTGAAAGTGTCCGGCACGACGCCCGTGTAATTCACCTGGACGATCTTGCCGTTGTTCTGGACGTGGAAGCGATAGTCGAGCGAGTCCGGTTTCCGCAGGATCGACTTCTCCACCACGTAGCCGTGCAGGTTGAGGCGCTTGCCCTGCCACGTCTCGGGCTGCGCCATCACCTCGTCGACACCCATGAAGTACTCGGTGCCCTCGCTCAAGGTCGTATACAGCAATCCCGACAGCGCCGCGACGAACACGGTCGCGGTCGCAGCAATCTTGAGACTCTTTGCGGTCATGGTTCAGCCTGTGAGATCAGGAAACTGGCTTCAGAATACGTCGTCCGGAAGCACGGGGTCAATCACCGACGCCGGCAGGAATCCCCGTCTGGCGCAGCATACCGTAAACGGTCGAGATTGGAAGCCCGACGACGTTCGACCACGATCCGTCGATGCGCTCGACAAACCGCGCCGCCAGCCCCTGGATACCGTAGGCGCCCGCCTTCCCCATCGGCTCCCCGCTGCCCACGTACCAAGCGACCTCTTCCGCGCTGAGGTCGTGGAACCACACGGTTGTACTGACGACCGTTTCGCGTGTCTGCCCGCCGGCAACGAGCACGACGGCGGTCAGCACTTCGTGGTGGCGGCCGGACAGCGTCCGCAGCATCGCGGCCGCGTCCGCGGCGTCGACCGGCTTGCCCAGGATGCGGGCGTCGGCAACCACGACGGTGTCGGCGGCAAGGATGACGTCGCCCGCCCCGGCGCCGCCGGCGATGCGCGAGGCTTTCGCGCGCGCGACGCGCAACGCATAGTCGCGCGCCGGCTCGCCGTCGAAACAGGTTTCGTCGACGTCCGCCGGACGCACGTCGAATGTGAACCCCGCGGTCGTCAGCAGTTCGGCGCGGCGAGGCGAGGCAGACGCGAGGAGGAGCATGGACGATTGTAGCTGTCAGCTGTCAGCTGTCAGCTCTCAGCGCGGGGACGGAGGAACGGAGGGCGATGGGCTAAGATCAAAGAGTACGGCAGACGCGATGCTTCCAATCCAACGTTTCAGCGGCACCGTGCTCGCCGAGGTCGTTCGCCGGCAGCCATCCTCGCCGGCGCGGACGAACTTCGCGTGGCAGGTCGCCGTCGGTCCGGCACTGGCGCGATCGACGACGGTCAGCCTCGACGGTGCCGTGCTGACGGTCCGCGCCACCGACGCTCGTTGGGGATCCGAAGTGGCGCGCGCGCGCGACGTCGTGCTGGCGCGTCTTCAGAACCTGCTCGGCGCCGATGCGGTGCGCTCGATTCGCGTCGAGCGCCCGGCGTCGCGTCAGAAGACCTCGAAGTTCGAGCGCGCGGAAGACCTACCCACGGGCCCGGCTGACGGTGGAATTCCGCGCCGGCGCCAGGACTGACCTGAGTTCGATATGGCCAACAGAGAAAGCGTCATCATTTCAGCGGCGCGGACGCCGACGGGCAAGTTCCTCGGCGCGCTCAAGGACTTCACCGCGACGCAGCTCGGGGCGATGGCCGTGCGCGAGGCGGTCCGCCGCGCCGGGATCGACCCGGCCGCGGTCGACGAGTGCATCATGGGCCACGTCATCCAGGCCGGCGCGGGACAGAACCCGGCCCGGCAGGCGGCGCTCGGCGCCGGCCTCGCCGACCACGTCGCGGCGCTGACGATCAACAAGGTCTGCGGGTCGGGTCTGAAGGCTGTGATGCTGGCGGCGCAGGGCATCGCCACCGGCGACATCGACATCGCCGTTGCCGGCGGCATGGAGTCGATGAGCAGCGCCCCCTATCTTCTGCCACGCGTGCGTGAGGGCCTCCGGATGGGCGACGGCAAGGTCGTCGACAGCCTGATCAACGACGGCCTGTGGTGCTCGTTCGAGAATTGTCACATGGGCATCTCGGGCGAAGTCGTGGCGGAGAAATACTCGGTCGCCCGCGAGGAGCAGGATCGCTACGCCGCCGAGAGCCACCGCAAGGCGGCCAACGCCACTCGCGAGGGCTGGTTCAAGGACGAGATCCTGACGATCTCGATTCCGCAGCGCAAAGGCAATCCGATCGTCGTCGATCGCGACGAGCCGATCCGTGAGGACACCACCGCCGAGGCCCTCGGCGGTCTGAAGCCCGCGTTCAAGAAAGACGGCACGGTGACGGCTGGCAACGCCCCGGGCGTGAACGACGCCGCCGCCGCCCTGGTCGTGATGGCCGGCGAGAAGGCCCGCGCCCTCGGCTTGATGCCAATGGCGAGGATCGTCGGCCAGGCGACGAGCGGGTTGCCGCCGAAGCTCGTGATGATGACGCCGGTCGAAGCGGTGCGGAAGCTCGCGGCCAAAATCGACTGGAAGCTCGAAGACGTCGACCTCTTCGAGATCAACGAGGCCTTTTCGGTCCAGGCCGTCGCGGTCACACGCGAGCTCGGGCTCGACCCGGCGAAGGTGAACGTGCACGGCGGCGCCGTCGCGCTCGGGCACGCGATCGGTGCGAGCGGCGCGCGCGTGCTGACGACGCTGCTCTACGCGCTGGCGCGTCGGGGTGGCCGGCGCGGAGTCGCGGCGCTCTGCCTCGGCGGCGGCAACGGCGTCGCGCTCGCCATCGAGCGCGCGTAATCCCCCGTAATAAACGAGGACACTGACCTTCATGGCCGTTCAGATCAGGCGAATTGGCGTCGTCGGCGCCGGCACGATGGGCAGCGGCATCGCCCAGGTCTTCGCACAAGCAGGGTGCGACGTCCGCATCGTCGACGCCGCCGCCGGGGCGATCGACCGGGCGCGGTCGACGATCGACAAAAGCCTTGCCAAGCTGGTCGAGAAGGGGCGGCTGACGGCCGAGCAGCGGGACCAGGCGCTCGGTCGCCTGAGCGCCGGCACCAGCGTCGACGCGCTGTCGGACGCCGATTACGTCGTCGAGGCGATTTTCGAGGACAGCGAAGCCAAGCGCGCACTCTTCGCGCGACTGGATCAAGTGACGCGGCCGGAGGTCATCCTCGCCTCCAACACGTCGTCGATCTCGATCACCGTGCTCGGCGCGGCGACGACCCGGCCGGACCGCGTGCTCGGCATGCACTTCATGAATCCGGTGCCGCTGATGGCGCTGGTCGAGCTGATCCGCGGCCAGGCGACGTCGGCCGACTCGATGCTCGCCGCGACCGACCTGTGTATGCGCCTCGGCAAGACGGCGGTCGAGGCGTCCGACTACCCGGGGTTCATCGCCAACCGCATCCTGATGCCGATGATCAACGAGGCGATCTTCGCGCTGATGGAGGGCGTGGGCACGCCCGAGTCGATCGATACCGTGATGAAGCTCGGCATGAATCATCCGATGGGGCCGCTGACGCTGGCGGACTTCATCGGGCTCGACGTCTGCCTGGCGATCATGAAGGTCCTGCACGAGGGCCTCGGCGATCCCAAGTACCGCGCCTGCCCGCTGCTGCGGCGGATGGTCGCGGCCGGACACCTTGGCCGCAAGTCCGGCCAGGGCTTCTACAAGTATTGACCGGCGGCAACCGCATCGCGCTCTCCGCGTGGACCATCGCCGCCGTCGCGGGGACCGTCGGGGTGTGGTGGCTGTCGCGCTACCTTGAAACGCTCGTCGCGCTGGCGGAAACCGACCGGGATGGCGCCATCGCCCTCTTCCGCTCGCGGGCGCTGCCGGCGCTGCTGGTCATCGTCGCGATCGCCGTGGCCGCGGGAGCCGTCCTGATGCGCCAGGGCTTGCAGCTCGTGGCCGCCGCGAGCCAGGCGCTCGAGCCAAGCCGTGACCGCGGATCCGCGCGCCTGCTCGGCTGGATGATGGCGGTAGCTGGATTCGTGATGGCCGCCGTGCCCCTCGGCATGACGGCGATGGTCTTCTGGCTGCTGCGCGGCGCCTGAGGCTCAACGCGCGAAATAGCCGCGGCGCGCACGCACCTCCCCGGAACGACCCCGCAGCTTCACATCAATCGTGTGCCAGCCGCTGCCCGGCACGCCGGCTGGTTCGTAGACCAGCACGTAGCGCTGGCGGAACTCGGCGAGGACGTCGAGAAACGTCTTGCGCAGTGCTGCCTCGCTGCCGGCGTAGACGAGGCGGCCGCCGGTGTCGTCCGCCAGGGTGTCGAGAAAGCGGTGCGAGGGCTCCTGCCTCATGGCGTCCACGGCACGAACCGGGCGGCCGTACATCATCACCGGTCCGACAATCATCCGGATCGTCACCGGGTAGATGACGACGTCGGTGCGGCGGGCGATGTCGATGACCTTCCGCGCCGGGATCCAGCTCGACGTGTCCTTGCCGTCGGTGAACAAGATGAGCAGCGCCCGGTTGTCGTCGCTCTCGCGCAGCGACAGGCCCGCGAATACGGCGTCGAAGACGGAGCTGCTGCCGGCCGCCTTCATCGCCCGCACCAGCTGCCGCAGGCGATCGCGGTCGCCGGTCAGATCCGATTGAAGCTCGACGCGGCTGGCAAAGGTCAGGAGCGCGGCGCGGTCCTCCGGCCCGAGCGCGTCGACCAGGGCGGTAACGCCCTCCTTGAGCTGCTCGAGCGGCGCGCCCTGGACGCTGCCGCTGAGATCGAGCAGCGTGAACAGGTTGAGCGGCAGCGTTTCCTGGGTGATGTCGATGATGCGCTGCGGGATCCCGTTGTCGCGCAGCTCGAAGTTCGCGGCGGTGAGGCCGGTCACCGGCCGGCCGCCGTCGGTCGTGACCAGGGCGTCAACGCGGACCACCGAGATACCCGCTTTGAAACGCTGAGCCACGAGCGTCGCCGTCGCGGCGACGCTCGCCGCGAGGAGGACGACGAACTGGAGGGACGCGAGCCAGCGGCGCGATGTCACTTCGCCACCGCCTTGCGCGCCGCCGCGAGGTAGGCCTCGTAGCGCCATGTCTGGCCGCGGAGGTAGACCCAGAACGGATCGTTCTGCTCCATCTTGCCGCTCACGGCCGGCAAGATGGTGTCGATTGCGGCCCGCCGCTCGCCGGTGCGGTAGGCCAGCTGGGCGCGCGCGATGCGGGCCGCGTGCGGAAACTTCACCAGCGGAATCGCCGCGTCGTAGGCGCGGGCCGCGGCGGCCGTGTCCTGCTGCCGCTCGCGAAGGTCGCCCTCGAACAGCAGCGCCAGGTATTGAAAGATGTTGCCGTACTTCGCGCCGCGGATCTGCGCCAGCTCGCGATCGGCCTCGTCGAGATCGCCAAGCTGCAGCAGCACGCGCGCCAGCCGGAGCCGGGATTCGACCTCGTTCTCGTTGGCTTTGAGGCTGCGCCGGTAGGCGTCTCTCGCCAGGACCAGCGACCTGACGCTGCCGGGTTCGCCGCGCGGATCGCGGTGAGCGTTGTTGAACGATCCCCACCAGAGCATCTCGTGGCGCGAGCCGGCGGCGAGCTGCACTTCGGAATTCCGCGGAAACGCATCCTGCGCGTCGCTCAGGAAATCGAGCGCGCTCGGAACCGCCTCGTGCGCGTTCAGCTGGCGGAAGCTCTCCCACAGGAGATACCAGCGGCGCAGGAACTCCGATTGATCGTCGAACGAACGGACGGCGTTGTAGACCTGAATCAGGATCGCGGCCCGGGCGGGGGGCAGCCTGAAACGGACCGATTCGTCGCGCAGCCAGAGCGAGATGAGCGACTCGGTGTGCAGCATGAGCAGACGCTGAAGCGCGACAAGCTTCTTGTCGTTCCGCAGCGCCGCAATCGAGTCGCGCATCTCGCGCGCGCCGTCCACCGGCTCGAACAGCGCGTCGAACTCGCGGATCGCGGCGTCGACGTCGCCTGCGAGATATCGTGCGAGACAACTGTCGTGAATGTCCGGCACGGCGACGGTCGACGGTGTCGGCTGGAGGCCCCGGGCCGCCGCCGGCGCCGAGACGCAGATCGCCATCGCCACCGCCGCGGTCAGCTGCCTGGCAACCTGTGACCCTGGGCTCACGCCGCCCTTCCTTCCGATCGCCGCCTGCACGCAATCACCAGCCAGAGCGGCGGCACGAGAATGAGCAGTTCCCTGGCGAAGGCGATGCCGTTCTGTCGAATGAAGGTCCAGCCCTGATGATACCGGCGGGAGATCGCCATGAACAGGTGCAGGTCGGATTCGTAGTGGAGGCGGCTGGCCGGCCACAGCGCCATCACGCCAATCGGCGCGGTCGTGTCGCTGGAGAGCCAGTCGAGCAGCACGTGCGACATGTAGGCGGCGGCGCAGGCGATCGCGAACATCTCCGCGCGCACCGACGCCAGCGGCGTCTTCCAGCGCCGGTGGGCCGCATAGGCCACGACCGCGACGATGAGGCCGGCGCCAAGGCTGTGGGTCGGGCCGCTGTGCGCGCCGACGAGGAGGTCGAGATCCGGCGCCGCGGCGACCGCGGCGAAGAATGCCGCCTCGCGCCAGCGCGCGCGCGGCAGAGGGGCCCCGGCGACGAGCCAGCCGGCGGCGACGCCGGCAATCATGTGCCCTACCGGTGACGGCACGGGACGCCCGGGGGGAAGGCGCGCGAAAACTGCGACCCGCGGCACGGCGGCGCCGCGCAATCGCTGCGTGGCGGTCGCCTGGCGGCCGCCGAGGCGAAAGTCGGCGTCAGCTGTAAGCCGTTGTCTATAAATGTGATACTGACACGATGTGCACACATTTTCGCTTGACTTTCTCCCCGGCACGCCTCTAGAATGCCGTTCTTGTGAGCCGCCAAATCCTTGCCGGCTGACACCGTGAAGGAGAGACCGAATGCCGCCAGAGAACGACCGCGAACGCCTCAAAGCCATCGAGATGGCCGTCGGGCAGATCGAAAAGCAGTTTGGGAAGGGCTCGATCATGCGCCTCGGCGCCAAGGACGCGGTGAACGTGATCCCGTCCATCTCTACGGGCGCAGTCAGCCTCGACTACGCTCTCGGCATCGGCGGCGTCCCGCGCGGCCGCGTCATCGAGATCTTCGGACCGGAGTCGTCGGGCAAGACCACGCTGACGCTCCAGATTATTGCCGAAGCGCAGAAGCTTGGCGGCATGGCGGCCTTCGTCGACGCCGAACATGCGCTCGACGCGCAGTATGCGAAGAAGCTCGGCGTCGACCTCGACAACTTGCTGGTGTCGCAGCCGGACAACGGCGAGCAGGCGCTTGAAATCGTCGAGGTCCTGGTTCGCTCCAACGGTGTCGACGTCGTCGTCGTCGACTCGGTGGCGGCGCTCGTGCCGCGGGCCGAGATCGAAGGCGAGATGGGCGAGGCGCAGATGGGCCTGCAGGCGCGGCTGATGTCGCAGGCGCTGCGCAAGCTGACCGGCGCGGTGTCGAAGTCGAAGACCTGCCTCATTTTCATCAACCAGCTGCGCGAGAAGATCGGCGTCATGTTCGGCAATCCGGAAACGACGACGGGCGGGCGGGCGCTGAAGTTCTACTCCTCGGTCCGCATCGACATCCGGCGCATCGGCGCAATCAAGGATGGCGACACGGTCGTCGGCGGCCGGACGCGCGTCAAGGTGGTCAAGAACAAGGTGGCGCCGCCGTTCCGCGAGGCCGAGTTCGACGTCATGTACGGCGAGGGCATCTCGAAGGAGGGCGACCTGCTCGACCTGGCGGTCGACCGCAAGATCGTCGACAAGAGCGGGACCTGGTTCGCCTTCAACGGCGACCGGCTGGGTCAGGGGCGCGAGAACGTCAAGCAGTTCCTGAAAGACAACCCCGCGACGTTCAAGGCGATCGAGGAGAAGGTGCGTCGCGAACTGGGGATGACGCGCGAGCCCGAGGCGGCGGCAGCGTCGGCGTAGCCGCGTCTGCACTGGATTGGCACCCGCCGGCAGGTCGCGTCGCGAGCGCGCCGGCGGGCGCGCCAACCGCTCAACCCCCGCTGGCGGCTACTTCTTCTGGTTTTGGGCGTGCCGGACCGTCACGAGCACTTCGCCCTGTCGAATCAGGCCGAGTTCCGCGCGGGCAACACTCTCGATGGTGCGGGGATCGTGCTGCAGACGCTCGATGGCGTCGGCGAGCATGGCGTTCTCGTACTGCATGCGGGACAGATCCGCGACGGCTTCGCGAAACGCGCGGCGGGCCCGCAACGTTTCCGACAGTCCGCGTTCGCCGATGAGGGCATTGACGGCCAGCACGCATGCCGCGAAGCACAGGGCGCGACCGATCCACGCCTGCTTACGCCGCCGCAGCGGCGGCAGGCGCGGCAGCCCGTCGTCTACGTCGCGGTTCGCTGTCGAAGTCGGTTGCATCGTGGTGATGAACGTAACGGCGCCAAGAGTACCAGAGACACCGCAGAAAGTACAAGCGGAAAGTACACGAGCTCGCGAAAAAGTACAAGGCAAATCGCGCGGCGCGCGCGCACCTGTAGCGTTTCATCGCCTGACCAGATACAATCAGGGGTCAGCCGGTCGCCGAGGTAGCTCAGTCGGTAGAGCACAGCACTGAAAATGCTGGTGTCGCTGGTTCGATTCCAGCCCTCGGCACCACTTACATCTTCCAGCCTGGCCGGCGCCTTCCCTACTCACTCCAGTAATAACCCCGGCCCTGCGACCAGTTCACGAACATCACGAGGCCGCCTTCTTTCGCGCGGTGGCCCTTCAGCCCGGCGGTGGTCGCCTGTTCGAGATCGATCGTCCCGCGCAGGATGCGTGGCCACCATTCGATCCGCGCGGGGATGTCGCAGGTCACGTTGCCGAGCGCTGCGTCGCCGGGCTGAAGCATCGCCCGCAGCGCCTCGGCGTCGGCCGCTTGGAAGTTGAAGAGGCCCCATTTCTGGCCGGTGCGCGGATCGTGCGCCGCGCGCAGTTCGTAGGCGCCGCCCGGAAGGCCCGCCGGCACCCAGCCGCCGGCGATCGCCCCTTCCTGTTCTGCCTCCGCCCTGGTGGCGTAGGCCGACGTGACGACTCTCGCGTCGCTGCAGGCGGCGATGAAGACGAGACTGACTCCGATCGCGAACAGCGCCGACCGGCGAGTCATCGCGCGTCCGTCGTCGAGAACCAGCGGCCGTACAGCTCCGGCCGGCGATCGCGCATGAACAGGCGCCGCGCGTGCGACCCGGCAGCGGACGCAAGGTCGAGGTCGGCGTAGACGATCGCCTCGGCCAGGCGCGGACCGCGGGCCAGCATGGCTCCGTCCGGTCCGCAGACGAATGACTCACCGGAGAAGGTGAGGCACTCTTCCTCCCCGACACGGTTGCAGAGCGCGACGAAGTAGCCGTTCTGAAAAGCCGCGACCCGCATCTCGGCCTCGTACAGGCCTTCCGGCCATTCGTCGAGCGCGCCGGCCTGCGGCACGACGACCAGGTCGGCGCCTGCCAGCGCCAGCGCCCGCATGTACTCGGGATAGTGACGGTCGTAACAGATGGCGACGCCGATGCGGCCGACCTGCGTGTCGTAGACCGGCACGCCCGTATCACCGGGCGTGTAGTAGCCCTGCTCGTGAAAGCAGGCGTAATCGGTGATGTGCACCATGCGCGTCCGTCCGAGCAGTGTCCCGTCGGTGTCGATCACCGGCGAGCAGTCGAACCCCCTCGCGCCGTCACGTTCATAGAGGTTCAACACGGCCGCAACACCGAGCTCGCGCGCCTTCCTGGCGAACGCCTCGGTCGTCGGCCCCGGTATCGGCTCACCGAGCTTCACCGCTCCGACCGCCGCCGGGCGCTGCGGATAGAAGCGTTCGAAGGCGAGCTCGGCGTAGACCACGAGGCTGGCGCCCGCCCGCGCCGCCTCCTCGAACGCCGCGAGCCCGCGCCGCAGGTTCTCCTGGTGGTCGTGTCCCGCCGCCTGTTGCACCAATGCGATCTTCATGGTCTCCGTCGTCTCCCGCTCGCTCGAGGCAGCCGCTTCTCAGGATCGCCCTTTGTCTTTCAGCACCTGGCGCAGCGCCTTGGCGCCGATGCGGCCCTGGCGCTTCAGGTCAATCTGGGCCCGCTCGTCCTTCTGTCGATCCTGGTGCGCCTGTTCAGCGGCAAGCTTGTGGAAGCTCTCGAGCCGGACGGGCGGCAGCTCGCCACCTTCGACGGCGGCGCGCACGGCGCAGCCGGGTTCCGACGTGTGGCGGCAGTCGCGGAAGCGGCAGCCCTCCGCCAGCTCGCCGATATCGGTGAACGCGTCCGCCATCGTCGGCGCCGATTCCCACAGCTGCAGCTCGCGCATGCCGGGCGTATCGATCAGCACGCCGTGCCCGGGCAGCAGCACCAGCTGACGCGCGGTGCTGGTGTGACGCCCACGGCTGTCGGCAGCGCGAACCTCGCGCGTCGGCAGGAGGTCGTGGCCGATCAGCTGGTTGATGATCGACGACTTCCCCACTCCCGACGATCCGAGCAGGGCGCCAGTCTGTCCGGCGCCAAGGTAAGGGCGAAGCGCGTCGACGCCGCCCGGGGCACGTGCACGACACCGGCACGACGTCGACGCCTGACGCCAGGCCGCGGACCTCGTCGACGAAAGCGCCGACGTCCTCCACCAGGTCGATCTTGTTGAGGACGATGACCGGCGTCGCGCCGCTGTCCCAGGCGACCACCAGGTAGCGCTCGATGCGGCGCGGGTTGAAATCGTGGTCGAGGCCGGAGACGAGGAACACGGTGTCGATGTTGGCGGCGACGATCTGCTCTTCGGTGGCGTCGCCGGCGGCGCGGCGGGAGAACCGGCTCGAACGCGGCAGGACGGCGCGGATCCTGGCGTCGCTGCCGGCCACCGGCGGCTCGATTGCCACCCAGTCGCCGACCGCGGGGAAATCGATGCGCTGCGCCGCCTGGTGCCGCAGCCGTCCCGAGACGCGCGCCAGCCAGTCGCCGTCAGCGGTGAGGATCCGATAGATGTGCGTGTGCTCGAGCGCGACACGCGCCGGGACGAGACCGTTGGCCGCGTGCGGCGCGAATGCCTCCGCCAGACGGCCGTTCCAGCCAAGCTCGGTCAGATCGATCGGCACGTCATCATCCAGTCGATGTCTCCGGACCGCGGCCCTTACGAAGTGTTGACGCGGCGGCGCGCCCGCAGCACTTCGGCGACGCTCCATGCCTGGGCGATGCACCCGCGCGCCGTGAACGGCGGCTCGGCGTCGAAGATCTCGGCGATCGAGCCGACTCCCGCCTCGCTCAAGCGCGACGCCAGCGGTGCGAGCATCTGCCGGACGCCTTCTTCGTCATCCGGTCGCACCTTCATCCACGCATCGATGAACGGACCGATCAGCCACGCCCAGACGGTTCCCTGATGATACGCCGCATCGCGCGCCCGGAGGTCGCCGGTGTAGGTCGCCTTGTAATCCGGGTGCGCGCGATCGAGCGACCGCAGGCCGACCGGCGTCAGCAGCTGCCGCTCGACCACGCCGACGACCGCCGCCCAGCGCTCCGGCTCGAGAACCGGATGATCGAGGGCGACGGCCAGGATCTGGTTCGGCCGCAGCGCGTCGTCGTCGCCCTGCTCGCCGTCGACGACGTCGCGGAGGTAGCCGCGGTCGGACCAGAAGCGGTGGTTGAAGGCGCGCCGGGCGCGCTCGGCGTGAGCCGCGAGATCCAGATTGCCGGTATCGGCGTTCCGCGCGCGAGCCCACGTCTCGAGCAGGCACAGCGCGTTGTACCAGAGCGCGTTGATCTCGACTGCCTTCCCGCGACGCGGTGTGACGACCCAGTCATCGACCTTGGCGTCCATCCACGTGAGCTGGTAGCCGGCCGCCCCCTGGCGCAACAAGCCGTCTGCCGGATCGACGCCGATCCCGAAACGCGTGCCCTCCAGGTGATGGCGGACGATGTCGAGGAGACGCGGGAGCAGGTCGTCGATGACCGATCGATCACCGGTCGCGCTGAGATATCGATTGAGCGCGTGGAAGTACCAGAGCGTCGCGTCGGCAGTGTGATAGAGCCCTTCGCGCGCACCGTCAGGAAACATGTTCGGAATCAGGCCGTCGCGGATGTAGTGACCGAACGTGCGCAGGATGGCGGCGGCTTCCTGCGGCCGGCCGGTCGAGAGCGTCAGCCCCTCGAGGCTGATCATCGTGTCGCGCCCCCAGTCGGTGAACCAGTGGTAGCCGGCGATGATCGTCCGGGTGTGATCCGGCCCCGGCGTCCGCTCGCGCTCGTCGGTGCGCGAGGCCGGCGTGATGATGAACTGGTCGGCGGCCAGCACCAGCTCGGCATCGACGCTGTCGCGCCGGCAGTCGGCGCGATCCACGAGTTGCTGGCGGCGCTGGCGTTCGACCTGCAGCGCCTGTTCGGAGGTCGTCGCCTCGATCGCGCTCCACGGCTCGGTCGACGCCACCAGCGTTACGTCTTCACCCGGCGCGAGTGTGGCGCGAAAGTATCCGGGGCTCCACAACGACCCGAGCCAGTCGTAGCCGCGGCGCTTCTCCATCTCGTATGGCACGTTGCTCCAGCCGCGCGCCTCGAGCGTCAGCGCCGCTGCGCCGCCGCGCAGGGCGAGCCGCAAGTGGAAGTCATCTCCATCGCGACTGAGCTCGTGGCGATCGCCGACCGACGTCGTTCGATATGCCGTCGACCCGACGTCGACCGGATCTTCGTAGGAGCGAAACTGCACCGACGGCCGGAGCGCCAGCCGCACCGGTTCTCCCGCCAGCATCGTGTAGCGAATGTGCACCGTGTTCTCGCCGTGCACCATGAAGATCCGCTTTTCGACGATGACGTCGGCGAGCGCGAAACGCCAGACCGGCAGCCCGGCTTCGAGCCTGAACTCGATCAGGTGCTCACCGCGGTCGACGGCGTTCGGGCCGGCGACCTCGTCTTCGTCGCCGAGCCAGCTCACCGTCCGGTCCGCGAGCCGGACGCGCTCGAGCATGTGGTTCAGCATCACACGCCGCCCGATCGGCGCCGGCAGCGCGGCGACGAGCAGGCCGTGATACCGCCGCGTCACGACGCCGGCAACCGTGCCGGAGGCGTAGCCGCCGAGGCCATTCGTGACCAGCCATTCGCGTCGCGGCCCGACGGCGAGATCGAGTGGGTGCGGAATCCGCCTGGTGGGGAACGACGCCATCACGCGCCGGGCACGGGCCGCAGCAGCACGGCTGATTCCGCCGGCAGCCGCCATGCCGGTTCGGTCTGGAGCGGCGGCGCGCCGGCGCCGCCGTAGATGATGCTGTCGCTGCTCCACTGGATCGCCCACGAGCAGCCGGCGGGCGGCGCCAGCAGCGGCTCCGCCATCGGCGCGAGGTCGATATCGGGCCCGAGGTTCACGACCAGGATGTGATCGTTGTCGCCGTCGCCGTCGTAGCGCAGGACGAAGGCGTGCGATCCGATCACGGCGCCGTCGACGCGGCGATGCGCGGCGGCAGCGACCACCGGGTCGTCGCGCCGGATTCGCAGCAGATCGGTATGCATCGCCACGTCTGCCTCGTGCGCCTCGCACTCCAGCCAGTCGAGCTTCGAGTCTTCGAAGGCGCGCGGGTCGTCGGGCACCGGCAGCTTCTCGCGGATCCTGGGATCGCGGGCGCTGGGAAACTGCTCGAGGAACTGGCGCCGGCCGTCGCGGATCGCTTCACGCAGACCGTCGCCGTGGTCGGCAAAGAAGTAGAAGGGCGCCGAGGTCGCGAACTCCTGTCCCTGGAACAGAAGCGGCGTCGCCGGCCCGAGCAGCGTCAGCGCGGTCAGCGCCCGGTAGCGTCCGGGCGACGTCAGCTGGTGGACGCGCCTCCCGACCGAGGAGTTCGCGACCTGATCGTGATTCTCGAGGAAGTGGACGAAAACGCTGGCCGGCAGATCGAGCGCCAGCGTGCCGCGCCGCTGCTTCTGCCACGAGTACCACTGGCCTTGATACAGGTAGCCGTACTTCGACGCCGAGAGCAGCTCCTGCGGCGAGCCGGTGTAATCGGAGTAGTAGGCTTCGCGGTGCCCGGTGAGCGCCACCGCTGCCGAGTGGTGATAGTCGTCGTTGAGCAGCGCGTCGAGGCCGTAGCCGCCGGCCGACGGCTGGCGCACCAGCATCGTCTGCTGCGGCTCGTTCTCGGCGACGATGAACAGCTGCCGCGACGGGGCGGCGGCGCGGGCGCGGCGCGCGAGCTCCGCGATCAAGTGCTCGGCCGAGGCGTCGTGCACGTCCTGCGTCGCGTCGAGGCGCAGGCCGTCGAAGTGATACTCGTCGATCCAGTAGGCGCCGTTCTCGGCGAAGAAAGCACGCGCCGGGGCCGGACCTTCGAAGTTCAGCGACTGGCCCCAGTCGTTGCGATATCGATCGGTGAAGTAATCGCGCGAATATTCGGCGAGGTAGTTGCCGTCCGGGCCGAGGTGGTTGTAGACGACGTCGAGGATCACGGCGAGGCCGACGGCGTGGGCGCGATCGACGAAACGCCGCAGATCGTCAGGCGTGCCGTAAAGACGCGTCGGCGCGTAGAGGTCGACGCCGTCGTAGCCCCAGCCGTACGCGCCCGAGAAATCCGCCACCGGCATCATCTGCAGCGTGGTGATGCCAACGCGCTTCAGATGTTCGAGCCGTGTGGCGGCCGCCGCCCACGTCCCTTCCCGGGTGAACGTGCCGACGTGCATCTCGTAAACCACCTGGCCCTCGCGGCCGGGACCGCGCCAGGCGCCATCGGTCCAGGCGAATGCGGAGGGATCGACGATAGCCGACGCGCCATGCGGCCCGTCGGGCTGCCAGCGGCTGACCGGGTCCGGCCGGCGCTGGTCGCGATCGAGCACGAACCAGTAGCGATCGCCGGCAACCGCTGCCGCGACGTCGCCGCTGAAGTAGCCGTCCCGCTCGCGGGTGAGAGGAGTGGGCGTGTCAGGTCCACCGCGATGTGAAAGCAGGATCTGCACGGTGTGGCAGGCAGGTGCCCACACGCGTGCGTGCGCCCCGCCGTCCGGCTGTAGCTCGACGCCGGCCGAGAGGCGGCGCGTTCGATGTACGACAGTCATCAATATCTGGATTCTCGATCGCAGGTTCCGTGCCGGTCCCGGCGTGGCAAGCTCAACCGCGTTTGGCGACGGGAATCACGAACTTCTCCGCCGTGTGCGTCGCCGAGAACGCAACGACCTTTACATCGACCAGGCCAGCCCGCTTCCCGGCGGCCGTCGTTTCGGCTTCGGTGATGTCGCGCGAGCCTTTCGGCCGTATCACCCAGATCGCGCCCGCCGGCACGATACGCGCCGAGAGATCGGTCAGCGTGGCAAGCGCGTCGCGGTGCTCAGCGCCGTGAAAGATGATGTCGGCGCGGCTCTGACCTTGCGGCAGTCGTCGCCGCACGGTCGCGCCTCGAGCCTCGACTTCAGCCGCGAACGCCGCATCCGGCAGGCCGCTGAGCACCACGGTCATGCCGGATTTGACGCCAAGCTTGTCCAGCCGCGACGGCGGGTTGAGGATTCGCTTTGCCCACTTCTCGGCGCTGTCGCCGATCGTCAGGTCGGCAGCCTTGCCGGCAAACGCCACGCGCAGCACGCCGTCGCGTGCGGTTGCCGCCGTGACGTCCTTGAATGGAATCACCAGGCGCAATGGTCCGCGGAAGATGAGCTCTGTCGTTTCGAGCAGGGCCTTCCCCGTTGATGACTTGCCGGCAAACCGCAGCGTCGCGGCAGCTTCCTGTCCCATCGATCAAGTCCTCCCTGTCCGCAGCGCCGCGTCAGCCTCGGTACCGCCCACCCTGGCGGCCAGTGCCGACAGGTAGGCTCTCATCGTGCCGTCGTAGCCGAACACGAATCGCGACATGAATCGAAACAACGGGTTGTAAATTTCTCCGTGCTCGATGACGGTGACCACGGCTCCGCGACCGCTCGGCGCGATCTCGTAAGTCCAGGTTCCGCCGAACGGGAGACTGCGATCTGCGATCCGCGTCACGAGCACTCGGGGTGGCTCCGAACGTTCGACGACGAACGTCAGCCGGCCGTGGCGGCCGTGCTCGACCCAGCCGACGGTGTCAGCAGCGATGACCCGCTCCACCCGGGCGACGTCCGACCGCCAGGCAGGAAACGCCTCGATGTCGGTCATCGCGGCCCATATGCGCTCAGGCGGCGCGTCGATCTCTATCTGCCGTGACGCCCGATGCTCGACCGGCAGCCACCATCCGATGACGACCGCGACTCCTCCGACGGCGGTCAGTGCGCCGAGCGAGACGATCGCCCACCAGATCATCCGGCCTCCTCGCTGGCCCTGGGGGTCGGCGCGTGCTCGGCCATCTGCTGCTGCGCCGCGTCGGCCAGCAGACCGAGCCCGCGAATCGCTGCCTCGCGTTCCTCGTCGGTCAACCGCGCCATCAGTCGCTCGACGCGCGGCGGATCGAGCACCGAGCTCGCGTTGCGCACGCGGACGCCAGCGGTGCTCAGGCGGAGATGGACGCGGCGGCGGTCCGTCGTGTCGCGCAGCCGTATGACGTAGCCCTTTCGCTCCAGCCGGTCAATGGTCAGCGACATCGTCGCCGGCGTAACACCCATGTGCCGCGCCAGGCCGTTGAGGGTCGTCGGATCGACTTCGTCGAGATGGTCCAGGATGGACGCCTGATGCCGGCTCAGCAACCGCTGCGTCAGCGGATCGCGCACGTGGCGCGTGTGGCAGGCGAAGTAGATTCGCGGATAGAGCGTCAGCAGGGCGCGGGCAGATTGCTCCACCGTGGACATTGCTGGCTAATTTGCCAGAAACTAATTTGATTTGTCAAATCAAAATAAATACCTGCAAATCCTTCTAAACCCGCACGTTGCTACGTTCGTCCAATGCTCCGAACGACAGTCGAGCAGGAGCCAATTGTCTGTCCGCTTCTGGGACGAGGCTCGCCGGATCCGGGCACCAGCGAGACGGTTGAGTGAGCGACCAATCTGACGTAAGTGGTTTTAAAACTGATGCTTAGTAGATACTCTGCAGCGTGGCACATGTTCTTGCTTATCACGACCGAGGCATCGCGCGATCCGCGTGACGCCGGCCTGGTCTGGACGAGACCTGGCCATTAGCTCAGAGGCATTTGCAATGGTCGATATTGCCCGCTCCCCGGAAGTCAAACGCAAGAAGAAGATTCGACGCATCATCTTGCCGCGGTCGGCCTCGTTGTCGTCGGCGCCGTGACGTACGGCGTCTCGCGGCTGCGGCCCGCGGCGCCCGGCGTCGATCGCGCGACGGTCTGGATCGACACCGTCAAGCGCGGCGAGCTCACCCGGCAGGTTCGCGGTTCCGGCATCCTCGTGCCCGAGAACATCCGCTGGATCCCGGCGACGACGTCGGGACGCGTCGAGCGGCTCGTGCTCCGGCCCGGCGCACAAGTCACGCCGACGACCGTGATCCTCGAGATGAGCAACCCCGATCTCGAGCAGCAGGTCATGGACGCCCGGCTGGCCTTCGAGTCAGCCAAGGCCACGCTCGAGAACCGCCGCGCGACGCTGCAGAACGACATCCTCACCCAGGAAGCCGCGGTCGCCACCGCCGAGTCGAACCACACGCAGGCCGACGCTGACCCTCGACGCAAATGAGCAGCTCTCAAGGAACAGCTCATCTCCGAGCTGCAGCTCAAGCAGTTCGCAGGGCAACGCGCGGCGAGATGAAGAACCGCCTCAACATCGCGCGCAAGCAGCTCGAGATCGCCAAGGCCGGCATGAAGTCGCAGATTGCGCCGCAGGAAGCCGACGTCAACCAGCGAAGGGCCACCTACGATCTGCGCGCTGCGCCAGCTCGATGACCTGAAGGTCAAGGCCGGCATGACCGGCGTCCTCCAGGTGCTGCCGGTCGAAGTCGGGCGCCCAGGTCGCCGCCGGCACCAACGTCGCCCGCGTCGCCGACCCGACGATGCTGAAGGCCGAGCTGCGGATCGCGGAAACGCAGACCAAGGACATCAAGATCGGCCAGGTCGCCGAAGTCGACACCCGCAACGGCGTTGTCGCCGGTCGCGTCTCGCGCATCGACCCGGCCTCCGCCAATGGCACGGTCGGCGTCGACATCAGCCTCGAAGGCGCGCTGCCGCCGGGCGCGCGTCCCGACCTCAGCGTCGACGGCACGGTCCGCCTCGAACAGTTGATCAACGTGATCTTCGTCGGCCGTCCGGCCTTCGGCCAGGAAGAGAGCACGATCATGCTGTTCAAGCTCGACGCGAACGGCGAGGCGCATCGCACGAAGGTCGTGCTCGGCCGGTCCTCGGTCAACCAGATCGAGATCCGCGAAGGCCTGCAGCCGGGCGACCAGGTGATTCTCTCGGATATGTCGTCGTACGACAGCTTCGATCGGGTACGACTGAATTGAGCCGTCGGCTGACCGGTATCAGCCAGATGGCTGCGAGCTACAACTAAGGAGCGAAGATGAACACTGCCGCGCAAACTCTGATTCACCTCGACGGGGTCACGAAAGTGTTCTTCACCGACGAGGTGGAGACGCACGCCCTCGCAGGCATTCACCTGGAGATCAAGAGCGGCGAGTACATCGCCATCGCCGGGCCGTCGGGCTGCGGCAAGTCGACGCTCTTGTCGATTCTCGGGCTGCTCGACTCCCCCACCGAGGGCAAGTACACCCTCAACGGCAAGGCGGTCGCCGACCTGCCGCTCTCCGAGCGGGCGCGCGTGCGCAATCGCGAGATTGGGTTCATCTTCCAGAGCTTCAACCTGATTGGCGACCTCAACGTGTATGAGAACGTCGAGCTGCCGCTCACCTATCGCGGCATGAAGTCGGCCGAGCGCAAGGAGCGCGTCATGGCGGCGCTCGAGAAGGTCGGCATGGCGCATCGCGCCAAGCACCTGCCGAGCCAGCTCTCGGGCGGTCAGCAGCAGCGCGTCGCGGTCGCCCGCGCCGTCGCCGGTTCGCCGTCGATCCTGCTCGCGGACGAGCCGACCGGAAACCTCGATTCGAAGAACGGCGAAGCCGTCATGGAACTGCTGCGCGAGCTGCACCGCGAGGGCGCGACGATCTGCATGGTGACGCACGACCCGCGCTACGCGCGTCACGCCGATCGCAGCATTCATCTCTTCGACGGCCGCGTCGTCGAGGAGGACGGGAGCAAGCGGGCGGAGAAGGAGCTCGAAGAGAGCGGCTTCCACATCGAGCACTAGTTCTCGGGGCTCGGGACTCGGGATTCGCGGTCGATCGAATCCCGAGTCGCCAATCAGTCAGCCGGCGGCACACCATGCTTCAGGACCTTCGCTACGGCCTCCGGATGCTCGGGCGCAGCCCGGGATTCACGTCCATCGCCGTTCTCTCGCTCGCGCTCGGCATTGGCGCCAATGCCGCCATCTTCAGCCTCGTCAACGCCGCGCTGCTGCGGCCGATGCCGGTGGCCGAGAGCGATCGGCTGGCGACGGTCTTCATGACCGATCAGCGCAATCCCGGCAACCTCCCTCTCTCCCATCTCAACTACAAGGATCTCCGCGACCAGAACGAAGTCTTCTCCGGCATGGCGGCGGTCGCCTTCGCCCAGGTCAACTGGAGCCGCGAGCGGGAGTCCGAACAGGTGCCGCTGCAGGTCGTTGCCGGCAACTACTTCTCCCTGCTCGGAGCGCCGATTGCGCTGGGCCGCGGCATTCACGCCGAGGAGGACACGATCCCGACGCCGGTCGTCGTCGTCAGCCACGGGTTCTGGGAACGCAGCCTCGGCAGCGATCCGGCCATCGTCGGCAAGACGATCACGCTCAACCGGATGCCGTTCACCGTCGTCGGCGTCGCGGGACGGGGCTTCACCGGGACGTTCCTCGGCGGCGGGCCGGCCGGCTGGGTGCCGATGTCGATGCACGACGTCGTGCAGCCGAACTTCGACTGGTACGAACAGCGTCGCGGCCTCTTTCTCAACGCCTTCGCCCGGCTCAAGCCGGGCGTCACGATCGAGCAGGCGGCGAGCAACATGCGGACGATCTTCGCGGCGCTCGAGCAGGCGTATCCCAACGACAACACCGGGCGCAGCGCCGGCGCCGTGTCGCTGCTCGACGCCCGGCTGAACCCGCAGGGAGGAGCGGACGGGGCGCCAATCGTGCGTCTCTCCGTCATCCTGATGGGCGTCGTCGGCATCGTGCTGCTGATCGCCTGCGCCAACGTCGCCAACCTGCTGCTCGGCCGCGCCTCGGCCCGGCGCAAGGAGATCGCCTTGCGGCTCGCGATCGGCGCCGGCCGTGGCCGGCTGATCCGTCAGCTCCTGACGGAAAGCGTCCTCCTGTCGACAATCGGCGGCGCATGCGGACTGCTGCTGGCGTACTGGCTGCTGGCGACACTGGTGGGCGCCGATCTCGATCTGCCGCTGCCGGTCGGAGACGACATCGGCATCGATCGCCGGGTGCTGCTGGTCACGATGGGCGCTGGCGCTGGCGACGGGCGTGATGTTCGGCCTCGCGCCGGCGATCCAGGGTTCTCGACCGGACGTCATCCCGGCGCTCAAGAACGAGGTCGTGCCGGTCGTCTCGAACAGCCATGGCGCGGCGCGGTTCCCCGCCCTGCGTGAAATGCTGGTCGTGGCCCAGGTCGCGCTGTCGCTGGTCTCGCTCGTCGCCGCGGCCGTGTTCCTGCAGAGTCTCGGCAACGCGCAGCGGACCGAAACCGGGTTCGAGACCGAAGGCGTGCTGGTCCTGAACTTCAACCTCGGGCGCGAAGGCTACACGCCGGCGCGCGGTCAGCTGTTCTACGAGCAGGCGGTCGAGCGTGTCGCCGGCGTGCCCGGCGTGGTCAAGGCCGCGATCGCGCAGACGCCGCCGCTCGCCGGCGGGCTGCGCCGCAGCGTCTTTCCCGAGGGCCAGGACACGACGACGCGCGATCGCGTGCTCGTGCAGGTGAACTCGGTGACGCCGGATTACTTCGACGCGATCGGGATCCCGCTCGTCAAGGGACGGGTCTTCCAGGCGTCGGACCGAGCCAAGGCGCCGCTCGTCGCGGTCGTCAACGAAACCATGGCCGGCCAGTTCTTCCCCGGCGGCGACGCCGTCGGCAAGCGGTTCAAGTTCTTCGGCGATCAGGATCACACGACGATCGTCGGCATCGCGAAGAACAGCAAGTACAACGGCGTCGCGGAGGAACCCATCCCGTTCATCTATACGCCGCTGGCGCAGACCTACTCGCCGCAGGCCGCGCTGCTGGTGCGCGGCGGCGGCAACGCCTCCAGCCTCGCCGTCCGGCGTGCGGCACGCCGTGCAGCAGATCGATCCGACGCTCTCGGTGTTCAACGTCCGGACGCTCGAGGATCAGGTCTACGACTCGCTCGCCGGGCTGCGCACCAACGTCATCGTCATGGGCGCGTTCGGCGTCCTCGCGGTAGTGCTGGCGGCGATCGGCCTCTACGGCGTCGCCAGCTACATGGTGACGCAGCGGACACGCGAGATTGGCTTGCGGATGGCGCTCGGCGCCCATCGCGGGAACGTGCTGCGGCTGATGCTGGGCCGCGGGCTCGTGCTCGTCGCCGTCGGGCTGGTGATCGGTGTCCTCGCCGCGGCGGCGCTGATGTCGATCGTGCCGGAAGCACTGGCGCCGAACGTGAACGTGCGCGACCCGCTGACGTTCGCGATGACCGCCGGCCTGCTCGCGACAGTCGCGGCGATTGCCAGCATCATCCCGGCGTATCGCGCGACCCGCATCGACCCGCTGCGGGCCCTGCGCACCGAATAGCGGGGTGCACGCAGGCCCCGGGGGACGGACATGTTGATCACGGATCATCTCAAGAGCTCGAGGAGCGAAACGGCAGACGGCGGGCGGCATCCCGTCCGACCGACCGAACCGCGCGTCCTGATCGCCGACGATCAGTCGGACGTTCTCGAGGCGCTGCGGCTGCTGCTCAAGGCCGAAGGCTTTCAGCTCGAAACCGCGTCGTCGCCGGCCGGCGTCCTCGCTGCCGTCGAGGCGCGCGAGTTCGACGTCGCGCTGATCGACCTGAACTACACGCGCGACACGACCTCGGGCGAGGAGGGGCTCAACCTGCTGTCGCGGATCCAGGGACTCGACCCGACGCTCCCGGTCGTGGTGATGACGGCCTGGGGCAGCGTCGAGATTGCCGTCGAGGCGATGCGGCGCGGCGCCCGTGACTTCATTCAGAAGCCCTGGGACAACGCGCGGCTGCTGGCGATCATCCGCACCCAGATCGAGCTGAGCCAGGCGCTGCGCAAGGGGCAGCGGCTCGAGGCCGAGAACTCGCTGCTGCGCGGCGAGGGCCTGCCGAAGATCGTCGCCGAGTCGCCGGCGATGCAGAACGTGCTGCAGATCATCTCGCGGGTCGGGCCGTCGGACGCCAACGTCCTCGTCCTCGGCGAGAACGGCACCGGCAAGGGCGTTGCGGCCCGGGCGCTGCACGCCGTGTCGAGCCGCGCCTCGCGGCCGATGGTCGTCGTCAACTCCGGCGGCGTGTCCGAGGGGGTCTTCGAGAGCGAGCTCTTCGGCCACGTCCGCGGCGCTTTCACTGACGCCAAGGTGGATCGCGTCGGCCGGTTCGAGCTCGCCGACCAGGGGACGCTCTTCCTCGACGAGATCGCCAACGTGCCGCTCAGCCAGCAGGCCAAGCTGCTGCGCGTCATCGAAACCGGCGAGTTCGAGCGGCTCGGCTCGTCGCGCACGCGGCGCGTCGACGTTCGCATCATCTCGGCGACGAATGCCAACGTCACCGACGAGGTCACCAACGCCCGCTTCCGCCAGGACCTGCTCTTCCGCCTCAACACGATCGAGATTCGGCTGCCGCCGCTGCGCGACCGCCGCGAAGATCTGCCGCTGCTGGCGCAGCATTTCCTGCGTCAGCACGCGCAGCGCTACCGTAAGCGCCTGACCGGCTTCGAGAGCGGCGCCATGCAGCTGCTGCTCGAGCATCCCTGGCCGGGCAACGTGCGCGAGCTCGATCACGCCATCGAGCGCGCCGTCCTGATGGCGGCCGGCCCGCTGGTCAAGGCGACCGATCTCGGGCTCCGCGCCGGTCGAGAAGGCGGCGGCCGGCTCGAGGACATGAGCCTGGAGGAAGTCGAGTGCTTCCTGATCAAGAAGGCGATGACGCGCTTCGACGGCAACGTCAGCCAGGCCGCGAAAGCGCTCGGGCTCAGCCGCAGCGCCCTCTACCGGCGGCTCCAGCGGTACGGGCTGTAGGGCTCAGGGCTCAGGGCTCAGGACTCAGGGCCTAGGGCTCAGGGAAACCCTTGGCGTAAGATCTCGAAGATCTTCCTTAGCCCTGAGCCATGAGCCCTGAGCCGTATAGCCACTGAGATGCGCTCTTCACAGTCTCGCGAGCCGCGCCTGAGTCACGACCGCCGCATCCTGCTGATGGCGTTCGCCTCGGCGTTGCCGGGCGCCCTCATCTCGCTGATCTTTCTCTGGACCGGCGACTACACCCCCAAGGTCCAGTGGACGCTGGCGGTTCTCATCATCACCTTCTGCCTCGGCTTCGCGTTCGCGCTGCGCGAGCGCGTCGTCCTTCCGCTGCAGACGCTCTCGAACCTGCTCGCCGCGCTGGGCGAGGGGGACTTCTCGATTCGAGCCCGCGGCGCGCGCGGCGGCGACCCGCTCGGCGAGGTCATGATCGAGGTCAACGCGCTGGTCGAGACGCTTCGCCATCAGCGGCTCGACGCGCTCGAAGCGACGACCCTGCTGCGCAAGGTCATGGCCGAGATCGAAGTCGCGGTCTTCACCTTCGACGAGCATCACGTCCTCAAGTTCGTCAACCGGGCCGGCGCCCGCCTGCTCAGCCAGCCGGCGGAGCGGCTGCTCGCGCGCAAGGCGAGTGAGCTCGATCTCGACGACTGCCTGGCGGGAGACGCCCCGCGGGTGATCAATACGGCGTTCCCGGGCGGCGTCGGACGCTGGGAGATTCGCCGGAGCCAGTTCCGCCAGGGCGGCCGGCCGCACGAGCTCCTGGTGCTCTCCGACCTGAGTCAGCCCCTGCGCGAGGAAGAGCGCCAGGCCTGGCAGCGCCTGATCCGCGTCATCGGCCACGAGATGAACAACTCGCTCGCGCCGATCAAGTCGATCGCCGGCAGCCTGGCGACGATTCTCGAACGCGATCCGCCGCCCGCCGACTGGCGCGACGACGTCCAGCGCGGCCTCGGCGTCATCGCTTCGCGATCGGAGTCGCTGAGCCGCTTCATGAGCGCCTACGCGAGGCTGGCGCGGCTGCCGCCGCCGAAGCTCGCGCCGCTCGACATCTTCGAGTTCGTCGACCGCGTCGTCACGCTCGAGAAGGCGCACCGCATCGTCGTCGACGCCGGGCCGCGCCTCATCGTCCAGGGCGACGGCGATCAGCTCGAGCAGCTCCTGATCAACCTGATTCGCAACGCGGTCGACGCTGTCAGGGAGACCGGCGGCAGCGTCCGCGTCGGCTGGCAGCGGCGGCCCGGCGCGTCGCCCTCGACGATGGAGCTCTGGGTGGACGATGAAGGCCCTGGCCTCGCGAACACCGGCAACCTCTTCGTGCCGTTCTTCACGACGAAGCCGGGCGGCTCGGGCATCGGGCTCGTGTTGAGCCGGCAGATCGCCGAGGCGCACGGCGGCAGCCTGACGCTGGAGAACCGCGAGGACGGTCCCGGGTGCCGCGCCAGCCTGCGCATCCCGATTCACGCCGTCATGCCGGCGCGCGTCGAAGCGCTGGTGCAGGCGAATTGATGCCCGCGCTTCGCCGCGCGCCACACGCACCGGCGATCCGTTCATGAGCGATCTCAACCAACCGGTCCTGCCCGGCACTGCCGCGACCGACTACGAACGCTACCTCCGGACCGACGAGCTGCTGGCACTGCAGAAGTCGCCGGCCGAAGTCGTCCATCGCGACGAGCACCTGTTCCAGGCCGTACATCAGGCCTCGGAGTTGTGGCTGAAGCTGGCCTGCATCGAGCTCGACGCAGCCACTGCCCTCGTTGACGCCGACAACCCGGCGGCGGCCACCCGGCTGCTCCGCCGCGGCACGGACGCGATGCAGCTCGTCACCTCGCAGTTGACTATGCTCGAGCACATGTCGCCGGTCGATTACGCCGTCGTCCGCACCGCGCTCGGCCATGGCGCCGGCTTCGACTCGCCGGGATTCAGGCGCGTCCACCGGGTATCGCCGCTGCTCGGCGAGGCGTTCGACCGGCTGCTGGCGCGGCGACGCCTGACGCTCCTCGACGTCTACACACGCAGCCACGACGTCGACGATCTCTACCAGCTGGCCGAGCAGATGACGACGTGGGACGAGCGGACGATCCTCTGGCGGTTCCAGCACCTCAAGACCGTCGAGCGCATCATCGGCGGTCACGTCATCGGCACCCAGGGCACGCCGGTCGAAGTGCTCGGCAAGCGGATCGACGTGCGGTTCTTCCCCGCCCTCTGGCAGGTGCGCGACGAGATCACCGCCCGCTCGGCACTCGGCACCGACGGCCACGGCCGCTGACCGCGGCCAATCACATTTTCGTCATCGGGGACAGTCACTCGGGACAGTCACGGGTGACTGTCCCCGGCAGCGGCGCCAGCGACCTCTGACGTTCGCTGGCGTTTCTGTTGGCGAAACGGCGCGCCGTGAGCGGCACGTTACCGAGCCTCTCCGATTCCACCTAGCACAGCCGCGACAGGTAACGGGGATGCAGGCGTTGTAATCGTTGGCATTCGGGTAGCGTGACGAGAACCACGCCGGGCTCCCTCGTATCGCGACACGCAACGTGGTCACGTCGTTGACAGGCGCCAGAATGCCTCGGTAGGGTGACGGCCACCACCGTGGACCTGCGAACCGGTGGCGGAGGACACATGCCGAAACGCCTGTCGAGATTGCTCCGCGTCGTAGGCGTCGTCATGGTACTGTGCCCGCTCGGCTCGCGGCCTGTTGCGGCGCAGGCGGTCACCGGCACCATCAGCGGCACGATCGCCGATCAGCAGGGGCAGGTCGTGCCCGGCGCGACCGTCACGGTCGTCAACGAAGCAACCAACGATTCGCGGCCGACGGTCAGCGACGAGCGCGGCAACTTCCAGGTGACCAACCTGCAGCCGGGCAGCTACACCGTGCGGGTGGAACTCCCGAGCTTTCGCACGCACGAGCGCAAGAACGTCGTCCTGAGCGCCGGCGAGCGATTGTCGGTCGGCACCGTCTCGCTCGAAGTCGGCGGCCTCGGCGAACGGGTCGTCGTCGAAGCCCGCGGCAGCCAGGTCAACGTCGCAGAGACGCAGCACAGCGGCGTCATCACCGCCCGCCAGATCGAACAGGTCCAGGTGCTTGGCCGCGACGTCACGTCGATCATGCGGCTGCTGCCGGGCGTGCGCTACGAGAACACCGTCGATTCGCTCGGCATGAGCTTCGGCACCGACGTCCCCAACGTCGGCGGGGCGCGGCGCGACTGGAGCAACGTCATCGTCGACGGCGTCGTCGCCAACGAGGTCGGCGCCAGCAACCTCATGGCGCAGCAGATCAACCTCGACGCCATCGCGGAAGTGCGCGTGCTGCTCAATACCTACCGGGCCGAGTACGGGCGCGCCGGCGGCGGCCAGGTGCAGATCGTCAGCAAGAGCGGCAGCTCGCAATACCGTGGCAATCTTTACTACTACGGTCGTCACGAGAACCTCAACGCCACCAACTTCTTCACCAACCGCGCCAACGCCCAGAAGCCGCGGTATCGCTTCAACACCTATGGCGCGAACGTCGGCGGACCGTTCCCGAAGACCGACAACATCTACTTCTTCTATTCGCTCGAGGCGCCGCTCGTCAGCCGTCCCGGACCGCTGCGCAACTGGACGATGCCGACCGACCGCGAGATGCAGGGTGACTTCTCGCAGACGCTCAACAGCGACGGGCGCCTGATCCACATCAAGGACCCGCTGCGGCAAGGCAGCTGCAGCGCCGTCGACGGCGGGCCAGGATGCTTCCCCGACAACATCATCCCGGCGGAGCGAATCAACGCCAACGGCCGCGCCCTGCTCAACATGCTGCCGCGCGCCAACAACTTCGACCGCAACTTCACCCAGGGGCAGTTCAACTACTCGACGCAGGAGAACGCCGACAACCCGAAGATGAACAACGTCCTGCGCGTCGACTGGCGGCCGAACGCCAGCGACAGCTTCTATTTCACGTTCAAGGACTGGTACTCGGACCAGCGCGGCAGCGAGATCACCGCCGGACCGGCGAAATGGGGCTTCTTCAACACCCATTACCTCAACACCGACCGCGGCGTCAGCGCCAACTACACGAAGATCATCACGCCGGCGCTGGTGCTCGACACCGACTTCGGCGTCCGCCAGCAGACCGAGCAGTTCTACCCGCTGACCGAGGGCGACTGGGAGCGCATCAACCGCGACAACGTCGGTTTCACGGTCGGCCAGTTCCATCCGGAGCTGAACCCGCGCAGCGTCGTTCCCAAGGTCAACTTCAACGTCCCGAACACACCCAATTTCACCTTCGACAACCGCCTCGTCGACGAGGGACAGGCCTGGCTGACGTCGATTCGTACGAACCTGACGTGGATCAAGGGCAGCCATTCGTTCAAGGGCGGCTTCTACTTCGAGCAGTCGCGAAACTCTGAAGGCAACGGCGGCGTCGGCGCCGGCCCGTGGGCCGGCGAGTTCACGTTCAACAACGACACGAACAACCCGTTTGACGCCAACCACAGTTACGCCAACGCCCTCCTCGGCACGTTCCGCGAGTATCGCGAGATCGACGCGTTCTCCGAGGTCAAGGGCAAGCGGTACATCTCGGAGTTCTATTTCCAGGACACGTGGAAGGCGAGCCGCCGCCTGACCCTGGACTACGGCGTCCGGTTCCTCTGGTACACGCCGTGGTACTCGACCGAACCAGCCGCCGTGTTCGTTCCGGAGCGCTACGACCCCGCGAGGGCGCCGCGCCTCTATGAGCCGGCGAGAATCGGCAACGTCAACGTCGCCTACGATCCCGTGACCGGCCAGACGCTGCCGAACGTATTCGTCGGCACGTTCGTTCCCGGCAGCGGCGATCGCTACAACGGCATGGTCACGAGCGACGAGCCCGGCTATCCCAAAGGTTTCCGCGACTCGCAGGGCATCGAACCCGAGCCACGGCTCGGCCTGGCCTGGGACATCACCGGCGACTCGAAGACGGCCCTGCACGCGAGCGTCGGGCTTTACCACAACCCGCACGTCAACGCCAACGGCCTCGACGCGATGGCGCGCAACCCGCCCGCCCAGAACACGCCCAGCATCATCTACGGGACGATGGACACACTGCTCGCCGCCGGGGCGCAGGGAGCGTTCTCGAACAGGCCGAGCGCCGTCTTCGGTCTCGAGCGCGACGCCAAGACGCCGAAGAGCTACAACTACTCGATCGGCGTCCAGCGGGAAGTGGGCTGGGGCACCGTTCTCGACGTCACCTACGCCGGCTTCCAGATGCGGGATGCGGAGATGAACGTGAGCATCAACTCCGTGCCGGATGGCGCCAGGTTCGTCGATCTCAACCCGGAGAACGCCAACCCGCAGAACCCGACGACCGCGAAACCCAACGAGTTCCTGCGCCCGTACTACGGCTACCAGGACATCACGATGCGGTCGCACTTCGGCACCGGGTCGTACAACGCGCTGCAGGTCCAGTTGAATCGCCGCTACATCAACGGGCTGCAGTTCGCGGTCGCGTATACCTTCGGCCAGACGACGAGCGACGGTACGACCTACAACACGCTGCGGCCCGGTCCCGCCTGGAACGAGGGGCCTGACGGCTCGACGCAGTACCACAACCTCGTCATCAACTACACGTGGGACCTGCCGAACGGCAGCCGGATGTGGGACAACGTCCTGACCCGCGGCCTGCTCGACGGCTGGCAGCTCTCCGGCGACACCGGCCTCGTCAGCGGCGACTGGAACGGGGCGACGACGTCGACGACCGACAATTTCGACTTCACCGGGGGCGACGGCGGCACGCGGCCCCGCATCGAGGGCGACCCGGACGACGCGGCCTGCCAGAGCGGCGACTGTGATCCGACACCCGGCGGCAGCGGCAGCTACTTCAACATCCCGGCGTTCAGCCGCCTGACCGGCCGCGGCGACATCGGCAACGCGCCGGTGCGGTTCTACCGGATGCCGAAGATCGTCCTGTCGAACATGTCGATCTTCAAGAACTTCCAGCTCGGCGGCGGGCGCCGCCTGCAGTTCCGGTGGGAGGCCTACAACGTCTTCAATCAGGTGAACTGGCTCACCATCAACACGAACGCGCAGTTCAACCCGGCCGGTGAGCAGGTCAACCAGTCGTTCGGCCAGGCGACTGACCGCCCGTGACGCGCGCATCATGCAGGGCGCGATTCGGTTTACATTCTGATAACTGTTTAGACGGCGTCCGGTCGGACGGTCGTCCGGTTGTGCGGTTGCCCGGGGCACCCGGGCAGCCGGGCGGCCGGCTTCCGGGACCGCCGGTGGCTGCGACCCTCGAACCAGGAACTCACTCAAACGATGCGATCACTTCTTGCCTGCGCTCTCGTCGTCACCGCGTTCGTGACGATGACGCGCGCCCAGACCAACCCGCACCTCGTCGTTTACGAAGGCGATTCCGGGCCGGGCCGGGGCAAGCACATCGTCTGGCTGGCTGGCGATCACGAGTATCGGGGGGAGGAGTCGCTGCCGGCCCTTGCCCGAATCCTGGCGAAGCACTACGGCTTCAAGTGCAGCGTCTTCTTCACGACCGATCCCGCAACCGGGAATATCGTGCCCGGCAGCTCCAACATTTCTGGCCTGGAGGCGCTCAAAACCGCCGATCTCCTCGTGGTGTTCCTGAGGTTCCAGGACTTCCCGGACGCGGAGATGCAGCACATCGTCGACTACCTGGATCGCGGCGGACCGGTCGTCGGCTATCGAACGGCGACGCACGCGTTTCAAATCAAGCGTCCGGACGCGAAGTTCCTGAAATACCGGTGGGACGAAAAGGGGGACTACGCGGGCGGCTTCGGCCGGCAGATTCTCGGCGAAACGTGGGTCTCGCATTACGGGCGTAACCACAAGCAAAGCTCGCGGCTGCTTCTCGAACCCGACCAGCGCGCGCATCCCATCCTCGCCGGCGTCAAGGACGTATGGGCGCAGTCCGGCGGTTACACGGCAGCGCCGATCGCCGGCAGCACAGTGCTGGCGCTCGGGGAGATCCTGAACGGCATGACCCCGGATTCTCCGCCGGCGGCGGACAAGGAGAAGATGCCCGTAGCGTGGTATCGGTCGTACGCCGGCGCGTCGGGCAGGCAAGGCCGCGTGTTCACCACGACGCACGGCGCCTCCGAGGATCTGCTGAACGACGGCTTCCGCCGGATGGCCGTGAACGCGACCTTGTGGGCAGCGGGGCTCGAATCGGCAATTCGCCCCGACGGGCCGATTGAATTCGTCGGCCCCTTCCATCCGACGACCTTCGCGTTCGACGGTTTCGTCAAGGGGATGAAGCCAGCTGACCTCGCGGGCTGGGACTCGCCGATCCCGAAACAAATCAAGTAGAGTCTGACGTGGAGACTGTGACCATGCACAAGATGCGCTGGGGCGCCGCGGCGTGCGGGCTTGGCCTCGCCCTGCTCGCCTCCCCCACCTCCCCTGGCAAGGCGGCTCAGTCGTTCACGCTGCAGCCGAACGACAACATCTGCATCATCGGCAATACGCTCGGTGAGCGTCTGCAATACGACGGCTGGCTCGAGACGATGCTGCAGCTGCGGTTCCCGAAGCACCAGCTCGTCTTCCGCAACCTCGCGTTCAGCGGCGACGAGATCAACACCCGGCTGCGCTCGAAGAACTTCGGCACGCCGGACGAATGGCTGAGCGGCCTCGCCGAGCCGGTGGGCGGCTACGAGGACAACCGGTTCGCCGGCACCAACACCAACGCCGACGTCATCTTTGCCTTCTTCGGCTACAACGAGTCGTACGCGGCGGCAGCCGGGCTGGAGGCGTTCAAGAAGGACCTGGCCGCGTGGCTGACGCATTCGCTGGCGAAGAAGTACAACGGCAAGACCGCGCCCCGCATCGTGCTCTTCTCGCCGATCGCGCATGAGGATCTGCAGAGCACGCATCTTCCGGACGGCAAGGAGAACAACGGCCGGCTTGCGCTCTACACCAAGGCCATGGCCGACGTGGCGTCGAAGCACCAGAACGTCACCTTCGTCGATCTGTTCACGCCGACCCTGAAGCTCTACGCCGACATCGCCGAGCCGCTGACGATGCAGGGGATTCACCTGACGAGCGAAGGCAACAGGCATCTCGCCCGGACCATCGACCGCGCGCTCTTCGCCGACACGCCTTCGTACCCGCAGGCGCTCGTCAGCCGCGTCCGCGAGGCGGTGGTCGACAAGGACTTCTACTGGTTCCACCGCTATCGCGTCACCGACGGCTACTCCACCTACGGCGATCGCGCTTTCCTGACGTTCGTGCGCGGCACGCCGCGCAACGTCAACGCCAACCAGGCGGCCAAGACTGCCAAGGAAGACGTCCTCCCGAGCAACTACGACGTGCTCCAACGCGAGCTGCCGATGCTCGACCAGATGACGTCGAACCGCGATCGGCGGATCTGGGCGCTTGCCGGCGGCGGCGACCTGAAGATCGACGATACCAATACGCCGGCGCCGATCGACGCGGGCACGAACCTGCCGGGAGCCTCGCCGTTCAAGTACGGCCAGGAGAACATCGACGCGATGACGATCGGCAAGGGGCTCAAGGTCCAGCTCTTTGCCTCGGAGAAGGAGTTCCCCGAGCTCGTCAAGCCGGTGCAGATGTCGTTCGACGCCAAGGGCCGGCTCTGGGTCGCATCCTGGAAGAACTATCCCCATTGGCAGCCGAAGACGCCGATGGATGACAAGCTGATCATCCTCGAGGACACCGACGGCGACGGCAAGGCCGACAAGAGCACGATCTTCGCCGGCGATCTCGCCAACCCGACCGGCTTCGAGTTCTACAACGGCGGCGTCCTCGTCGCGCAGCAGCCGAACCTCGTGTTCCTGAAGGACACCAACGGCGACGACAAGTACGATACCAAGCAGATCCTGCTGCACGGCTTCGACTCGGCCGACACACATCACGCCATCAACAGCTTCACCTTCGACCCCGGCGGCGCGCTCTACATGCAGGAGGGGATCTTCCACCGCACCCAGGTCGAGACGCCGTGGGGGCCGGTCAACCGCCAGGTCGACGGCGGCGTCTACCGCTTCGAGCCAAAAACCTGGAAGTTCGAGACCTTCATCCCCTTCAACTTCCCCAATCCGCACGGCCACGTCTTCGATCACTGGGCCCGCAACATCGTCTTCGACGCGACCGGCGGCCAGCCGTACTACGGACCGTCGTTCTCGACCAAGAAGTACTACCCGGCGATGGAGACCAGGGATGCGCCGAAGCCCGGCACGGTGCGGACGCGGCCGGTCGGCGGTACCGAGATCCTCTCGAGCCGGCACTTCCCGGAATCGATGCAGGGCAACCTGATCGTGCTGAACACGATCGACTTCCGCGGCCTGCTCAACTACAAGCTCAGCGAGGATGGCGCCGGGCTGAAGATCACCGAGACCGACCCGATCCTGCACTCCGCCGATCCGAACTTCCGGCCGGTCGACGCCGAGGTCGGTCCCGACGGCGCGCTCTATTTCGTCGACTGGCAGAACCCGATCGTCGGGCACATGCAGCACAACCTGCGCGACCGTTCCCGCGACAAGCTGCACGGCCGCGTCTATCGCGTCACCGCCGAGGGACGCCCGCTGCTCAAGCCGCCGGTCATCGCCGGCGCCCCGATTCCGCAGCTGCTCGACTTGCTCAAGGAGCCGGAGAACCGCGTGCGCTACCGCGTCCGGATCGAGCTCGGCGCGCGTGACTCGAAGCAGGTCATGGCGGCGCTGCAGACATGGATCGCCAAGCTCGATCCGAAGGATCCGGCTTACGAGCATCACATGATGGAGGCGCTGTGGGCGCATCAGTGGCAGGACGAGGTCAACGCGGCGCTGCTCGACCGCATGCTCAAGTCGAGCGAGCCGCTGGCACGAGCAGCGGCGACGCGGGTGCTCTGCTACTGGCGCGACCGGCTGATCGACCCGCTGACGCAGCTGCGCGCCCTGGCGGTCGATCCGCATCCGGCCGTTCGCCTCGAAGCGGTGCGCGCCGCCAGCTTCTTCCAGGCCGAGGAGGGCGCGGAAGTGGCGCTCGCCTCGCTCGAACAGCCCCAGGATCGATTTCTGAAATACACCCTCGACCAGGCCATGAACACCCTGCAGCGGTTCATCAAGTAGCGATGACCCTCTTTCGTCTTACGGCCGCCGCCGCCCTGACGCTCGCGGCGACCTGCACCGCCGCGGCCCAGTCATCCAAGGCGCCGCGTATTCTCATCGATCTGCCCGAGCGCCAGGTCGAGTACCAGCTTGGGCGCCTGACGAGCGAGCAGCTCGTCGAGGTCGAGCGCAAGGACGACGACCCGAAGTACCGGCCGGTGTACAGGGCGATCCTCTCCCGCCGCGGCGTACCGGCAAGCTTCCGCGACGAGGCGGTCGCGGCGCTCGTGAAACTCGACAAGTCGACGCCGGCACGGGTGCTCCTCACCGGGCTCGCGAAGATCGCCGGCGACGACGAGATCACGGCGGAGCGCGTCCTCGGGATGCTGTTCGCGCTTCCGGCCGGCTCGCTGAAGCAGGACCAGGCCGCCTTCTCGCAGGCAGCCTCGGCGGCCGAGCCGTGGGTCCGGACCGGCGCGTACGGCGCCTCGATGATCGCCGACGGCGCATCCGCCGCGACCTGGAAAACCGCGAGCAGCAACGGCCACATCATCGACCTGATGCGCGGTGTGCGCTACCTCGGCAAGCATCCGGCGCTACAGCAGGAACTGGCCGCGCCAATACTTGCGGTCGCGAACGACACTTCGGCCGGCGACGCCCGGGTGCAGGCGCTCGGCACGCTCGGCTGGACCAGGCGCGATGCGGCAACGTTCGATCGGCTCGCGCAGGAGGTGTCGAGCGGCGCGGACGCGCAGGCGGCGCGGGCGGCGTTGCGTTCGCTCCAGGCGTTTCCTGAGGAGGCCTGGCCGGCTGCCGGCATCGAGCCGCTGGCCAGAACCATCGTCAAGCGTGTCGGGGCGGTGCCGCCGGCAGAGCGGACGAGCCCGGCGGTCCTCGACGAGATTCAGTTCGGCGAACGCCTGGCGGCGAAGATGCCGGCGGACGCCGGCCGCGCCGTCCGCCGCGATCTGCGCGCCCTCGGCGTACAGGTCGTCCGCATCCAGGCGCTGCCCGAGAAGCTTGCGTTCGACCTTCGCTGGTTCGTGGTCGAGGCCGCCAAGCCGGTTCAGATCGTCCTCTTCAACCCGGACGCCATGCCCCACAACCTGGTCGTAGGGCGTCCCGGATCGCTCGAAGAGATCGGCACGAAGGGCGCCGCGATGCCGATGCCGGCAGACCCGGCTTCGACGGCCAAGCCCTTCGTTCCCGACAGCCCGCAGGTTCTGTTCTCGACCCGTCTCGTCCGCGAGGGCGAGACCGAGCGGCTCGGGTTCAACGCCCCGTCGGCGCCCGGCGAGTACATCTTCGTCTGCACCTTTCCCGGCCACTGGGTGCGCATGTACGGCGTGATGCTGGTCGTCGACAAACTCGACGCATGGGAAGCGAAGCCGACGGTTCCGAGAGACCCGGTGACCGGCACGCCGTTCCCGGCGCAGAAGCAGTGAGCCCGCGCGGCTGCCGTCCGAACCGGCGCGATCCATCTGCTATCCTGCACGGATGATTCCCCGGCTGTTTGTCGGCCCAGTCGACTGGGAGGCGCTCTTCACAGCGGTGTCAGCGACGCTGCTGCTGGCGGCCGCGGCGGCGCTCATCGTCAAGCGGCTGGTCGAGCGCATCCTGCGCGCCGCGCTTGGCGTGCACCTCGCGGTGTCCAGCCCGCTCGTCCGCGCGCCGCTGCGGCTCATCGCGCTGACGACCTTCGTTCTCGCCGTCTCGCTGCTGATCTTCCCCGCGTTCGAGCTCGTCGGCCTCGTGCCGCGCACCGGGGTGCCGCTGCGGACGCTGACCGAGTGGGCGTTCGCGCACGGCACGAAGGTGCTGCTGATCGGCCTCGTCGGCTATGCCGCGATCCGCACCGTGACGCTGCTGGTGAGCCGGTTCGAGCACCAGGTCAGCCTCGGCACGACGCTCGACGCGCTCGAACGCGCCAAGCGCGCCCGTACACTCGGTGCGCTGATCGAGAAGGTCTCGACCGGGCTCATCGCCAGCATCGCCGTGCTGATGATGCTGCGGGAGTTCGGCATCGACATCACGCCGGTGCTGACCGGCGCGGGCATCGCCGGCCTCGCCGTCGGCTTCGGCGCCCAGACGCTCGTCCGCGACATCATCAGCGGCTTCTTCCTGATCCTCGAGGACCAGGTCCGCGTCGGTGACGTCGCCGCGATCAACGGCGTCGGCGGTCTCGTCGAGCAGATCAACCTGCGGACGATCGTCCTGCGGGACGAGGAAGGGGCGGTCCACGTCTTCCCGAACGGCGCGATCACGACGCTGGCGAACCGGAGCAAGGACTACTCGTTCTACGTCATCACGCTGGCGCTGCCGTACAGCGAGGACTCGGATCGAATCGTCGCGATAGTCAGGACGGTCGGCCGGGAACTGCAGGACGACACCCGCTACGGTCCGTTCATCCTCGACCCGATCGAGATCCTCGGCATCGACGCGTTCGGCGACTGGGCAGTGCAGCTGAAGATGCGGATCAAGACGATGCCGCTGAAGCAGTGGGAGGTGGGCCGGGAGCTGCGGCGCCGGCTCCGGATCGCCCTCAACCAGGCGGGCGTCGCGGTGCCATTCCCGGCGCTGGGAGCGACCGTGCACCCGTTGGCGCCGCCGCCTGCGAAGGCGGTGGAAGAGGGCCAGCCGGCGCCGCCGCGCGCCTAGTAGCCCTGAGCACCGCCCCCGGCAGCCTTCTGCCCCTTCGACTCCTGGACGATCTTGACGCCGGCGCTGGCGCCGACGCGGGTCGCGCCGGCGGCGACCATGGCCTTGAGCCCGTCGAGATCGCGAACCCCGCCGGCGGCCTTGACGCCCATCTCGGCGCCGACGACCCGCCGCATCAGCGCCACGTCGGCGACCGTCGCGCCGCCGGGACCAAACCCCGTCGACGTCTTGACGAAGTCGGCGCCCGCCGCCTTCGTCAACGTCGAGGCCGTGATCTTCTCTTCGTCGGTCAGGAGCGCCGCCTCGATGATCACCTTGCTGACGACGCCGCACTGACGGCAGGCGTCGACGACCGCTTCGATATCGCGCTCGACCGTCCGCAGGTCGCCGGACTTCAGCGCCCCGACGTTGATCACCATGTCGATCTCGGCGGCGCCGTCGTAGATGGCACGGCGGGTCTGGTACTGCTTGACATCGGCAGTGGTGGCGCCCAGCGGAAAGCCGACGACCGAGCAGACGCCGACGCCAGTGCCGCGCAACAGCGCCGCGGCCCGCGCCACCCACGCCGGGTTGACGCACACCGTCGCGAACGAGAACTCGGCCGCCTCGCGGCACAGCTTCTCGATCTCGGCCCGGGTCGCGTCCGCCTTGAGCAGCGTGTGGTCGATCATGCCGGCGACGCCGCCGGGGGCGCCGCCGGCGGCGTGGAGGCCCAGTCGTGTGGCGCCGGCGTCGAGCACGCCCCGCAGCTGCGACGGGCAGCAGTCGGTCAGCACCGAGTGGCAGCCACACCGGCGCTGCGCCGGGCCGTGCCCCTGCGCCGCCAGGACTTCCTGCGTGATGATGTCGATGAGGTGCTGCAGTTCCTGCGGCGTCACGGTCGATCTTCCAGTCGGCGGATCTTGAGCAGCCGCCTTATGTAGCGGGCCTCGCGCATCGGCGTGCCGAGCCAGACCTCGACGATCCTGATCGCAGCCTCAGGCCCCGACAGCAGCGACGCGCCAAGGCTGAGCACGTTCGCCCCGTTGTGCTCCCGAGAGTAGCGCGCCGTCGTCTCGTCCAGGCACATCGCGGCACGGACGCCGTTGATCTTGTTGGCGGCGATGGCCGAGCCGATGCCGGCGCCGTCGATGACAATCCCCGCGTCTGCCTCGCGGCGCGCGACCGACCGGGCGACCAGCTCAGCGATGTCGGGATAATCAACGGGCTCGGGGCCATTGGTACCGACGTCCAGCACCGCGATCGCGTTGCCGCGCAGGTGGTGCACCAGCGCCTGCTTCAGCGCCACACCGCCGTGGTCCGACCCGATGGTGACGCGGCGGATCTCGGCGACGGGCGCAAGATCCGGCGGCAGCGACGCGTCCATGGTGCCGGCACGCACGACCGTCACCCGGCGCGCCGCCAGCGTGTCCCTGGCCAGCGGCGTGATCACGCCGCCCGCAACCAGTTCCACCGTCGCACCAATCGCGATCTGCCGCGCGTCGGTCTCAGTGATGATGTCGAACGGTTTCATCGCCTCACTCGCCGTCGAGCACGGCAATGTAGCTGAGGTTGCGGTACTTCTCGGCGTAGTCCAGGCCGTAGCCGACGACGAACCGATCTTCGATCGTGAAGCCGACGTACTCAACCGTGACGTCGACCTTGCGGCGCGACGGCTTGCTCAGCAGGCAGGCCGTCTTCAGCGAGCGCGGCGCCCGGGCCCGGAGGATGTCCTGCAGGTAGGTCAGCGTCAACCCTGTGTCGACGATGTCCTCGACGATGATGACGTGGCGGCCCTCGAGGCCGCTGTCGAGATCCTTCAGCATCCGCACTTCGCCGGACGACTTGGTGCTCTTGGCGTAGCTCGAGACGGCGATGAAGTCGAGGGTGACGCGCGCGCCCATCGCCCGCACGAGGTCCGCCATGAACATGAACCCACCCTTGAGGACGCCGACGAGATGAATCGACTCGTCGGCGGGGTACTCGCGCTCGATCTGCGCCCCCATCTCGGCGATCCGGGTCCGGATTTGTTCCGCGGTAAGCAGCGTCTCCACGTCGTTCCTGGCTCCCTGACTGAATCTTACTGGACCGCCTGCCGCACCTTGGCGGCCCAGGCGGCGGCCGCGTCGAGCACGGCAGCTTCGTTCAACGTCGTGACGCGCCGGTCGCGCATCAGGATCCGGCCGTTCACGATCACGTCCCGGACGTCGTCGCCGTCGGTGACGTAGACGAGATGCGAGAGCGGATCGTACATCGGCGTCTGCCTCGCCGTCCGCATCGAGACACTGATGAGGTCGGCGCGCTTGCCGGGCTCGAGCGACCCGAGACGGTCGGCCATGCCGATCGCCCTGGCGCCCTCGATGGTCGCCATCCTGATCGCCGCCTCGGCCGGCAGCGCCCGCGGGTCCCCGGTGGCGTGTTTCTGAAGGAAGGCCGCCTGCCGCATCGCTTCGAACATGTCGAGGTCGTTGTTGCTGGCAGCACCGTCGGTGCCGAGGCCGACGGTCACTCCTGCGCGCTGCATCTCGATCACCGGCGCCGCCCCGCTCGCCAGTTTCATGTTGCTCTCGGGATTGTGGGACACGGCGATGCGCCGCCGGCCGAGAATGGCGATGTCCGCCGCGGTGACGTGGACGCCATGCGCCGCCAGCGTCCGCTCACCCCAGAAGCCGATCGACTCGAGGAACTGCGTCGGCGTCGTCTTGTATTTGTCCTGCGCGACCTTGTGCTCGTCGGCGGTCTCGGAGAGGTGGATGATGACCGGCGCCGCGTCGCGGTCGGCGACGGCGCGGATCTGCTTCAGCGTCGCCTCGTCGAGCGTATACATCGAGTGCGGCGCGATCGCCGGCACGATCAGATCGTCCGACTTCCACTGCTTGATGAACGCGGTCGCGCGGGCGATGCCGTCTCCCGGCGTCTTCGCGTCCGGCACCGGGAACTGGATGATGGTCTGGCCGAGAACGCCGCGAATGCCCGCTTCCTTCGTCGCGGCGGCAATCTCTTCCTCGAAGTAATACATGTCCGCGTATGCCGTCGTGCCGGACTGAATCATTTCCAGCGCCGCCAGCCGGGTGCCGACCCGCACCATCTCCGGGCTGACGGTCTTGGCTTCCGCCGGGAAGATGTACTTCTGCAGCCACTCCATCAGCGCGAGGTCGTCGGCCAGGCCGCGATAGAGGACCATCGGCGCGTGCGTGTGCGTGTTGATCAGGCCGGGCATGACGACGCGGCCGGACGCATCGATCGTTTCGCTGGCGCTGAATCGCGCCGCGATGGTCTCAGGGGTGTCGACGCCGACGATGTCGCGGCCGTCGATGGCCACCGCTCCGGGGCTCAGCACCCGGCTCGACCCGTCGACGGTGACGACGATGCCGCCGGTGACGATGAGCGAGACCGCGCGGCGTGAAGGAGGCTGGGCCGACACCGTCAAGCCGACGAGGGCGACAACGGCTGCGGCCGCACAGAGAAGCTTCATTGCTTGACGGGAATTCTATCAAGGTTCGGCGTGCCGCCCCGGCCGTTCGACGGCAGCAGCGGCCCTCGACGACGGGCGCGGAACATCCTGTATAGTGAACGCGTGCCGCTGCACCTCGTCGAGCATCCCCTCGTGCATGACGCGCTGGCGACGCTGCGCGACGTCGCGACGTCGCCGCAGACGTTCCGCCACATGGCGATGCGGATCAGCCTGCTGCTCGCCGCCGAAGCGACGCGAGATGTTCCGACCTCCACCATCCAGGTGGAGAGTCCGCTCGGCCCTGCGCCCGGCCGCCGGGTGCAGGAGGACGTCGCCCCGCTCCTGCCGGGCGCCGACCTCGTCCTCTCGGCGATCGATCAGCCGCCTGAGGTGCAGGAGTGGGTCAACGATGCCTGCGTCGCCGCCGGGGTGCCGTTCGTCACCGGCGGGATGCAGGTCGGCCTCGGGATGTACTACACCGTCCTCCCCGGCCGGAGTAGCTGCCTCGCCTTCTGGCGCAGCGCCGAAGTCCCCACGGGCGCCCCGACCGCCCCGGGCGCCCCGGTCGGTCGCCCGGAGCGGGTCAACCGAGGGCTCGGGCCGGTGGCCAGCCTGATGGGCGCCCTGATCGCCCTCGAGGCCGTGCGCTACCTGACCGGCTTCGCCCCCCCGGTCTCCGCCGGCAAGCTCTGGCTGGTCGACTTCGCGACCGGACGGTCGGACGTCGGCTACGCCTGGCCCCGGCTGCCGGGCTGTCCGGTCTGTGGACCCGACGCGCGGGCTGGCGCGCGTGGAATGCGGGCAGGAGCGGCGGCCGCGCCATTGCCCGCCGCCGCCGGGGCGCGGTGATGGCGCTGCCCGCCCTCGATCGCCCCGAGGCGGCGCCGACGGCGGCGGGGGCCTTGCGCCCGGCGGCGCGGCTGACCCTGCGCCCTCTCTCCGTCGTCCCCCAGGGCGAGGAGTTCCTCGTGGGGGATCCGGAGGCGGGCACCTTCCTCGCCCTCCCGGCGGTCGGCCTGGTCGCCGTGCGCACGCTGTAGGCCGGCGGCACCATCGCCGAGGCGGCGGCGGCGGCCGCCCACGCCGGACAGGAGGTCGACGTCCTGGACTTCGCGGCGACCCTGGTCGAGTGCGGCCTGGTGGCGGCGATCGACGGACAAGCCCTGGCGCCCGGGGCGAGCCCCCGGCCGCTCCTGGTCAGCCGGGCTGTCGCCCGCGCTCGCCGGGCCCTTCTTCTCCGCGCCCGCCTGGACGCTCTACGGCCTGGCCTTCGTCGCCTGCGCCGCGCTCTTCGTCGCCCGGCTGGCAGCCTGGCCCAGGTACGAGGACGCCTTCTTCTACCCCGACCCCGCCGTCAGCCTGGTCACGATGACCCTGGTCACCACGCTGCTGACGGCGGGTCACGAGCTGTGCCACCGGCTCGCGGCGCGGCCGCCGGAGTGGGGGCCCGGTTCGGCGTCAGCCGGCGGCTCTTCTTCCCGGTCTTCGAGACCGATCTCTCCCAGCTTTGGTCGGTGCCCCGGGGGCGGCGCTAGGGTGCGTTTCTGGCCGGGATGGCCTTCGACACCCTCGTCTCGCCACCTGTCTGAGCCGCGGTTTCCTCTGGGCCACCGGCCTCGGGGACCTCCCCCCGCTGCTCGGCCGGCTCCTCGGCGCCGTCGTCCTGGTGCAGGTGTTCGGCCTGGGCTGGCAAGCGCTCGTCTTCCTGCGCACCGACCTCTACGCGGTGCTGATCACCGCGCTGGGGTGCTTCAATCTCTCCCGCGTCACCACCCTGTGGCTCAAGGGCAAGGTCCGGCGGCTGCCCCGGGCGGAGGCGGCGGGAGCTGGGACCGCTCATCCGCGGGACGCGCAGGTCGTCCGGTGGTTCGCCTGGCTCTCCCTGGTGGAAGTCCTGGGCCTCCTCTACGCGTTCGTCGCCTACTTCCTCCCGGGCACCGTCGTCGTGGCCGGCTGGATGTTCGGCAGCCTGCGGGGAGCGCCCCCGGGCAGCGCGGCCTTCTGGGAGGCCCTGACCATCGGAAGCGTCGCCGCCGCCCAGGGGCTGCTGCCCCTGACGATCTTCGTCTGGCAGCGCCGTCAGGAGCGCAGAGGAGCGACCCCGTGATCGACGCCGTGACCCGCCCCGCGGTCCAGCGCGGCGCCTGGGAGGGCGGCGCTGCTCGTCGCCCTCCTGCTGCTGCCGGCGACGGCCTGCCGGGAGCGTCCTCCGGCCGACACCGGCGGGGCGACGCCGGGCGCGTTGCCGGGGCAGGAGGTGCCCACCCTGCCCAGTCCCCACATCCCCTACCTGGGGGCCGCCCCACCCCCCGTACAACTCCCTCCCGCCCACCTCGGTCCCGGACGTGCCGCAGACGGTGGCGTCGGGGGTCTACCGCGAGGAGATTCCCGAGGAGCTCCAGGTGCACGCCCTCGAGCACGGCCACGTCCTCATCCAGTACTCGGGGGCCACCCCCGCCGGGGAGGTGCGCCTGCTGGAAGCCGTCGCCCGCCGGCACCTGCGGGACGTCGTCGTCGCGCCCTACGGGGGACTTGCGTCGGGGATCGCGCTGACCGCCTGGGGCCGGCTGAGTACCTGGACGCGGCGGACCCGCGGCCGTCGACGCGTTCGTCCGCGCCTTCGCCGGGCGGTACGACCACGGCTGGCAGCCCGGCCGGGCGCCGGTGGCCGTCGCCCCCCAGCCGCCCCCGGAGCGATGAGCCGAAACGTCCCGTCCAGGTCGACTCCCCCTTGCGAGGTGTGCTCCGCTCGGACGGAGTCTCCGCCGTGACCGATCCCGTCACCGTCCCCGGCCGGTGCCCCTCGAGGAGACGGCGCGCGCTCCGTACTCCCGGGCCTCCGCGTCGTCCAGGTCGAGGCAGGGCTCCCGCCCCGCGGGGCCGGCCGGCGCGGCCGGTGGTCCAGATCCGGTCACCGAAGGGGTCGGCAACGTAGAGGCGGTCGGCCGTGGCCACCTCCCAGGTGGTGCGCTGCCCAGGGCCACGTGGACCTCCGCGTCCGGGCAGGCCGCCCGGAACCCCCGGGCGAACTTCAGCGCCCCGGCGCGTCCCGGCCGGGCTGTCGTAGACGTAGTTCAGCAGCAGGTCGCGCCTACCAGGTGACCAGGTGGTCAGCACGGCCGAGCGCGTCCAGCTCGATCCCCATGTGCAGGAGCCCGGCGGGGCCGATGGCCTCCACCTCGTCGCGGGTGAACCAGCGCAGCGCCACCAGCTCCTCGTTGGGCGCGGCTCGCCGTCGAACTCGGCGAGCAGGACGACGCACGGGCCGGGGTCGTCGCCGTAGGGGTAGCGCCCTACCTCGCCCAGCACGCGCCCGGCGACGCCGAGTTCCTCGCGCAGCTCGCGCACCAGCGCCGCGTCCGGCCAGGGGTCGGGCGGGTCGATCCGGCCGCCGAGGAGGTCCACTTCCCCTTGTTCTCGGGCCTCCGGTTGTCGTGCACCGCCAGCAGGTAGCGTCCGCTGTGCCGGATGACCGCCTTGACGCGAAAGGGGCGCGCCGGGCGCGCCGCCCGACGGCGGGGGCGTCGACGCCCCCGCTCGATCCCGGCCCACCGGCGGCCGGCGCCGGTCCATCGCGCTCGAGGAGCGGTCGCGCCGGGGGGCCCGGCCGGCCGGGGGGGGCCGCCGGGCCACCCGCTCAGGCGCAGTACCTCGGCGGCGATCTCGTCCACCGGGCGCCCGTCGGTGTGCACCTCCAGATCCCCGACCCCGGCGCGGTCCATGATCCGGTCCAGCTCCGGCGCGCGCCGGAGGTGCCACGCCAGGTCGTCGCCGTATTCCCGGCCCCGGAGCAGCACTCGAGGGTCGCCGTGTTGGCCCGCGGCACCGCACCACCACGATCTCGGCGCCGGGAACCACCGCGCGGTAGCCGTCGACCTTCTCCCCGAACTCCACGACGTCCGCCAGCACCAGCCGCTCGTCCCCGCCTCCCCGAACATGAGCCGGACCGGCGGCCAGGTTGCGCAGGCCGAGACCCGCTCCCCGAACGGATCGTCGGGCGGCGTCGGCCTGCCGCCGCAGCGCGTCCCCGCGGTCGAGGCGGAGGCGAAGCCGGGTGTTTGCGCGCGGCCAACCGCGCGCCGACGACCTAGCCGACGCTCCGTTTTCCCCACCCCCACCGGGCCGGTGAGCACCAGCACCGGGACTCGCGCACCCATCATCACCCCCTCAGTATCGTCGAACCGCGCCCACCCTCGCCTGGCACCCACACCGGACTGCGGACTGGTCGCGGACGGCCCCCAGCCGTCCCCGTCCGGTTCGTCCGATCTCCCGCTCGTCGTGTCGGTCTCCGCCGCCCGGCGTGTGCGCCGGCAGCCTGTAGCCTCCCGCGCCGCCGGCCGACAGTATGGGGCACTGGCCGCGAGCCGGACAAGCACGCCGCCTTCCACCGCTGCTGCCCGGCGAGGCGCTGCGCAAAGCCAGCCAGGCGAGGCGGTCAAGATGGGTAGTCCTCCCGCTGCGCCGGTCCTGGCCAGCGACTAGCGTGGACGGGTGGACAGGTGGCCGGCGTGGGCCTCCCGCGGGGTGCGCCGGAACGGTCGAAAGGAGCAGCACTCGTGACGACGCAGCGCGCGACCGGCAGCGTAGACGCAGGCGTGGCGGGCAGCCGGGCGACCCCCACCGTCGCCCCACAGGCGCCTGCAGGCTTCTCCGGCCTGGAGGCAAGTCGCGACTTCCCCCTGGAGCAGCTGACCATCGCTCCGGACGGGCTGCGGTGACTGCGCCACCTCCGGCCGAAGGCGGCGACCTCCTGCTCTACACGGGTAGTCTGGACGCCCCGCCGGCCGCCGGACGCGTGGGAAGCGGATGGGCGGCCCGGGAGCCCGCTTCGCCATGGGGGACAGCGTCTACGGGTTGACCCCGGATCACAAGGCGATCTGGCGAAACGATGCCGACCGGCGGCACTGATCGACCGCTGGACGCGCGTCGGGGACCGCGCCCTGGACATCCTCGGCGGCGTGAACGGCGGGCATCCTCGCCCATCGCCCCCGGCACGCGGGCCATCTCCCGCTACGTCCACCGCCCCCCGGGGGAGTCCGCCGGGCGGTGGGAGCAGATCGGGGGGCCCGGGGCGGTGTTTGACCGCCGACACGTACCTGGGGGTGTTCGGGCTCACCCCGGATCGGCAGCAGGTCTACCGCTGGAAGCGGGGCCGCGAGTGGGAGCGGGTGGGCGGCCCGGCCGGGACGATCTACCCCGGACTGGCGATCCACCCCACCACACGGGGACCTGTGGCGCTACACCGGCGCGCCGCGCTGCGGTGGGAGCGCATGGGCGGCCAGGGCTCCCACTTCACCCGCCTGGCGTGGGCCCTCAACGACGTCATCTACGGCCTGTCCCCGCTGACCGACGGGCCACGATGATCTGGCACTACACCGGAACGCCGCTGCAGTGAGGCGGCCCCTAGGCGGACCCGCCCGGACGATCCTGGCCACCCGCGCCGGCGTCT
>CAVVSF010000011.1:0-743719 GCA_963750915.1 uncultured Acidobacteriota bacterium | reverse complement strand
GGCCATCCGCTGCTCGAGCACCGGCAGCGGCACCGAACCGATCGCCAGGATGGCGTCGTGGAACGGCCGCTGGTCGAACTTGGCGCCGAGCTTCTGCTCGGCTTCACGGCGATGACGGCGGATCTGCAGCTCGCCAAGCTTGTAGGCCAGCGCCTGTCCAGGCCACGCGATGTAGCGCTCGACCTCGGTCGTGATCTCGTGCTCGGAGAGCGCCGCGTTCGCGCGCAGGTAGTCCATCGCCTTCTCGCGGCTCCAGCCGAACTGGTGGATGCCGGTATCGATGACGAGCCGGGACGCGCGCCACATCTCGTAGGTGAGCCGGCCGAAGTCCTCGTACGGCGTCTCGTAGATGCCCATCACCGTCCCGAGCCACTCGGTGTAGAGCCCCCATCCTTCGCCGTAGCCTGAAAACGAAGTGCCGGCGCGAAACGCCGGCCGCTGCGGTCCCTCGAGCGCCAGCGCGGCCTGGAAGCTGTGGCCGGGCGTGCACTCGTGCAGCGTCAGCGCCGCCAGCGTGTAGAGCGGGCGCGCCGGCAGGTTGTAGGTGTTCATGAGGCAGGCTTCGAGCCCGCCGCGGCCGCCGGTGTAGATCGGCGCCAGCGCGTCGGGAACCGGGCGGATGCCGTGTCGGCGCCGGGGCAGGAAGCCGATCGTCTCGGCCAGCTTCCAGTCGGCCTTCTTCGACACGTAGGCCGAGTACGACAGCAGCTCGCGCGGGGTCTTCGCGTAGAACTGCGGATCGGTCCGCAGGAACGAGAAGAACTCCGCCATCGTGCCCTTGAAGTTCGCCTTCTGTTTCGTCGCCTCCATCTCCGCCTGGATGCGCGCGACCTCCTTCAGGCCGATGTCGTGAATCTGCTGCGGCGTCAGCGTGAGCGTGGTGAACTTCTCGATCATCGCCTGGTAGAACGCCTGGCCGTCGGGCATCGAGGTCGCGGCCAGCGTCGTGCGCGCCTTCGGCAGGTACTCGTCGCGGATCATCGTCAGGAGCCGCGCGTAGGCCGGCGCGACGACGTCGCGCAGGATGGTTTCCGCCTCGGCGCGCATCGCCGCCTGGTCGGCGGCGGGAATCGTCGCCGGCATCTGCGTGAACGGCGCGTACAGCGGGTTGCTCGTGTCGCCCTTGACGTAAGGCTCGATCGTCTTGTCGCGGCCGGCGACGGACACGCGCGGCACGGTGTAGCCGCGCGCCAGGCCGGCGCGCATGTTGGCGATTTGCTCGTCGAAGTAGCGCGGCACGTCGCGCAGGCGGCCGAGATACGCGCGATAGGCGCCGGCCGTCGCAAAGCCCTGGCGCGGCGTGAACTCGGTCCAGAAGAAGGTGTCGCTGTTGAAGGGCGCTTCGTAGGTGCGGAACCGGACGTCGTTGGCCAGCGCGCGAACCGAGGCGCGGAAGACCTCGGCGTTGACCTTCTCCTCGGGCGAGAGCTGGTCGACGGGAATGCCGTCGAGCATCGCCAGGGCTTTCGTCCAGTAGGCGAGCCGTGCCTGCTGCGACGCGGCATCGACCTTCGGAAAGCGATCGCTCGCGCCGGCGTCGCCAGCCTGGTTGCCAACCCGCGCCAGTTCCTGCTGCCGCCACGTCCACTCCTCGGTGTAGAGGGCTCGGAGTCGCGCGTCGGCGGACGTCGCCTCACGCTGAGCCTGCGCCGGCGGCGGCGCGAGCGCGAGCGTGACGCAGAGAGCACAACCTGTCAGGACGCGGCGAACGAGGGACGAACTCGACATGACGACTCTCTCCTTCGGGAGACGTACGGGCAGGACTGGACGCGGTTCGTGATCAGGCCAGCGTGATGGTCCGGCCGCTCCGCGCCGCCTCGTAGATGGCCATGATTACCTTCATGTCCTTCAGGCCTTCCTCGCCCGGCGTGAGCGGCTCGGTGTTGTCGAGCACGCAGCCGGCGAAGTGATCCATCTCCGCCGCGAAGTGATCGCGCTGCGGCAGGATGCGTTCCTCGATCGCGCCGCCCCGGATGACGCGCATCCGCAAACCGGTATAGCTGGACGCCGGGTCGAGCTCGGCGGATCCACGCGGCTTCAGGACACGGTGCCGGTTGATGTTGACGCCGTAGCTCGAGCCGCAGTTGGCGAGGATGCCGCCGGGAAAGCGCAGCTGGAAGTTGATGTTCTCTTCGACCTCGGCGAAGCGCGGGTCGTTCGGCGTGGAGTGCATCACCGCGTTCACGGCGACGGGCTCCTCGCCGCTGAGATAGCGCGCGGCGTTGAGGGCGTAGACGCCGATGTCCATCAGCGACCCGCCGCCGGCCATCTGTTTCTTCAGCCGCCACTGGTTCGGGTTGCCGATGTTGAAGCCGGCCTCGGCGAGGATCATCCGCGTCGGCCCGACGTCGGCCGTCTCACGCGCGTAGGCGATCAGCGCCTGGTTATAGGGTTCGTAGCGCACCCGGTAGCCGACCATCAGCTTGCGGTTTGCCGCCTTGGCCGCGGCGATCATCTGCTCGCATTCCTGCGGCGTGTTCGCCATCGGCTTCTCGCAGAGCACGTGCTTTCCCGCCTTGAGGGCGCGGATCGTGTACTCCGCGTGCATGCTGTTGGGCAGGACGACGTAGATGACGTCGATCGCCGGGTTGTCGGCGATGCGCTCGTAGGTGTCGTAGGTGTAGATGTTCTTCGCGTCGACGTTGTAGAGCTGCGCGAGCTGCTTCGCCTTCTCGGGCCGGCCGCTCACGAAACCCACCAGCTTCGCCTTCTGGCTCCGTGCGAACGCCGGCATCAACTGGTTGATGGCGAGGCTGCCGAGCCCGACCAGCGCGAACCCGACCTGCTTGCCGGGCGGCGCCGGCAGCTTGATGTCCGGCACCTGCGCCGCCGCGGGCTCGAATGGAAACGACGCCGCTGACGCCGCGGCAATCGTGCCGCTGGCAGTTTGCAGGAAGCCGCGTCGGGAGAGACGCTGGCGCAGTCGATCGGTCATGCCAAACCTCCTGGCCGTGGGCCGGCCCGCGAGCGCCGGCGGTGTGACCGGCGACCCGCGTGCATGGTCCAACGAGGAGGATCGGCGCGTCAACCCCGGCTTGCGTCGGGGGCAGCGGGGCGCGAGATGTCGGCGGCGGCTTCGCCTGCCTTCGCGCCCTTCTTCCGCGACCATCGCCGCACCGCCGGCAGCTCGCGTGCCCGCATCGACGGCTGTTCGACGAGCAGGTAGAGAAGGATGGCGCCGGCAAACGACATGGCAATCGCGATCACCGCGGCGACAGCGATGGTGGTGTGTGCCCCCAGCGACGGCCCCAGCAGCCGCGCCGTCTTTGGAAAGAGCCACAGCATGAACATCTCGTGCACGAGGTAGAGCGAGTACGAGACCTGCGCCACCGGGAAGAGCGCCCGCCACGACAACAGCCGACGCAGGCCCCGGCCGACGAAGCCGGCGGCGTGGATTGCCGCCAGCACCAGGAACATCACCGCCATCGCGAAGAGGTCGCGATGGTGCGAGTAGTAGATCTTCCGCGCCGCGACCGGGATCTCCATGAAGAGCGGCGACGACATCGCGAAGTAGCCGGTCGGGATGATGACCGCGATGCAGGCGAGGGCAAGCAGGTTGACCAGGCCGGTGCGGGCGTAGAACCGCGCCAGGCGCTCACGGTGATAGACCGTCAGATAGGCGCCGATGACGCCGGCGAGCAGCGCGCCGTAACGGGTGTAGAGGTTCTGGTACTCGATCGTGAAGCGATCGACCCACGACTGCATGTTCGGCAGGTCGAGGAACGGCGGCACGAAGCCGTGCCGGTCGATCACGATCCACCTGATCACCCCGGCCAGCAGCATCAGCGCCCCGAGCACGCGCATCGGCCTGGCGACGCGCATGACGAGGAGGATGAAGCCGGGCAGGATCAGGTAGAACTGCTCCTCGATCGCCAGCGACCAGCACCATCCCATGTACTGCCGGTTGATCGGCAGGAAGTTGTTGACGTAGAGAAAGTTCGCCCACATGTTGTCGGCGTTCATGAAGGGCGGGAACTCCATGAGGATCGCTTCGCGCGGGATGTTGTGCACGAAGTAGAGCCCGACGATCATGGCGACGGTGTAGACCGGGATCAGCCGCAGGAAGCGCCGGATGTAGAAGCGGCGGATCTGCAGCGTCCCCGACCGCTGGTACTCGCCGAGCAGGATCGACCCGATCAGATAGCCGCTGATCACGAAGAACAGGTCGACGCCCATGTCGCCGCGGCTGGTCCACTGCGTCCAGCGCCCGGTCGCGAGGCCGATCGCCTCGGTCGTGAACGAGCCGAGGTGAAAGAGCACGACGTGGTACGACATCACCCAGAGAATGGCCAGGGCGCGGACCCCGTCGACGACCGGATCGTGAAACGCAGGCCGAGCGGTGAGGGACTTCCAGTTGCGGCGTAAATCGAACGGACGAATATCTGCCCGCGATCCCGCGGGCGCGGCGGTAGCCATAGATAGGTGGTGAACCGGAATTATACGCGCAAAGCTCATCGAAAGAGCACCGCACGCCGCGCGGTGGATGTATAGTGCTCGCGGGCGCTGCAACCCCACCGCACAGGATGACTCCTACTTCCCTGGGGCACTACCGCGTCGACGGTCGCATCGGCAGCGGCGGAATGGGCGAGGTCTATCGCGGCTTCGACACTCGCCTCAGCCGCCCGGTCGCGCTCAAGCTGCTGCGCAAGACCGCGAACGAGCAGGCCGACGTCGTCCAGCGGTTCCTGCGCGAAGCCCGGGCGGCCTCCGCCCTCAACCACCCCAACATCGTCACGATCCACGAAGTCGGCGAAACCGCCGGCGGCGAGCTCTACATCGTCCAGGAGCTGATCGACGGGCGGACGCTGCGGACGATCCTCGAGACGCCGCAGCCAATCGCCGCCACCCTCGAGATCGGGCGCCAGGTGGCGCGGGCGCTGGCGGCGGCGCACGCGGCCGGCATCGTCCATCGCGACATCAAGCCGGAAAACATCATGGTCCGCAGCGACGGCTACGTGAAGGTGCTCGATTTCGGCCTGGCGCGGGTAATCGACCATCAGGCCGCCGAGCGCTCCACTTTCCTCCTGCAGGACACCGCGCCGGGAACCATCCTGGGGACGACGGCCTACATGTCGCCGGAACAGGCCCAGGCCAGCCAGGCCGGGCCGGCGACGGACATCTTCGCGCTGGGCGTGGTCCTCTACGAGATGGCGGCGGGCCGCCGCCCCTTCGTCGCGCCGTCGAGTGCCGGCGTGCTCGCGGCCATCATCTCGGAACAGCCCGTGCCGCTCGTGCGCCTCAACCCCGCCGTCCCGCCGGAGCTCGACGCGCTCGTTCACGGGATGCTGGCCAAGGTGCCGGAGCGCCGGCCGTCGGCGCGCGAGGTCGACGACGCCCTGGCGGCGCTGAAGGGGCGGGACCCGGCGGCGGAGCCGGCACGGCCGGCAACCGTCGTGACGCGAACGACCGTCGGCCGCGAGGCCGAACGTGATGCGCTGCGCCGCGCCTTCACCAGGGTCAGCGGCGGGCAAAGCCGGATTGTCGGCGTCGCTGGCGAGGCGGGAATCGGCAAGACGAGCCTGATCGAGGACTTCCTGGTCGAGTTGACGTCACGGCCGGAGCGGCCGGTCATCGCCCGCGGACGATGCTCCGAGCGGCTGGCCGGCGCCGAAGCGTATCTGCCGATTCTCGAGGCGCTCGACAGCCTCCTGCACCGCGCCGGCGGCGAATCGCTGCAGACGCTCATGAAAACCGTCGCGCCGACCTGGTACCTGCACGTGGCGACGCGGTCGATCGAGGAGTCGTCGCTGGCCGATCTGCGCGTCGATGCGCTGACCGCCTCGCAGGAGCGGATGAAGCGCGAAGTCGGCGCGTTCTTCCAGGACGTGTCGAGCACGCGTCCGGTCGTCCTCTTCCTCGACGATCTGCACTGGGCCGATGTCTCGACCATCGACATCCTGAACTTCCTCGCCGGGCGCTTCGCCGACATGCGCGTGCTGGTGCTGACGACGTATCGGCCGGCCGAGATGGCGCTGGCGCAGCATCCGTTCCTCGGCATCGGCAACAACCTGCGGACTCGCGGGCTGTTCGAGCAGATCGAGCTCGGGTTCCTGGCCCAGTCGGACGTCGATCGCTACCTCGCGCTCGAGTTTCCCGAGCACCGCCTGCCGCCGGATTTCTCGGCGCTCGTCCACGCCAAGACCGAGGGCAGCCCGCTCTTCATGGCCGACCTCGTCCGCTACCTTCGCGATTCGGGCGGCATTGTCGAACAGGGCGGCACCTGGGTGCTGGCGCGGCCGATGTCGGACCTGCCGCGCGATCTGCCGGAGTCGGTGCGCAGCATGATCGCGCGAAAGATCGAGCAGGTCGACGAGCGCGACCGCGCCCTGCTGCTCGCTGCGTCCGTCCAGGGCCCCGAGTTCGATTCCGCGACCGTCAGCGAAGCGACGGAGATGGACGCCGCCGAGGTCGAGGAGCGCCTCGACGTGCTCGAGCGCGTCCACGTCTTCGTCCAGCGCGGCAACGAACGCGAGTTCCCCGACCTGACGCTGACGCTGCAGTACCAGTTCGTCCACGTGCTCTACCAGAACATGCTCTACGCGTCGCTGCAGCCGACACGGCGGACGACGCTGAGCGGCCGGGTGGCCCGAGCGCTGGTCGCCCACGGCGAAGAGACGCCAGCCAACGCCGCCCGCCTCGCCATCCTGTTCGAATCGGCGCGCGACTTTACGACGAGCGCCAGGTACTACTTCATGGCGGCACAGCACTCGGCCGGCCTGTTCGCGTTCCGCGAGGCGCTGTCGCTCGCCGATCGCGGGCTCAAGGCGCTCCGCGGCGTCGCCGACGGTCCGCCGCGCCAGCAGCAGGAGCTCGGGCTGCAGATGGTGCGCGGGCTGGCGCTGCGGATGATGAAGGGCTGGGCCGCCGCCGAGCTCGAGCCCGTGTTCGCTCGCGCCCGCGAGCTGTGCCACCAGCTCGACGATCCGCCGGAGGTCTTCCCGGTGCGGTGGGCGCTCACGCTCTTTCATGCGATCCGCGGCGACCTCCGCGTCTACCGCGAGCGCGCCCAGGAACTGATGGCCCAGGCGGAGCTCTCCGGCAATCCCGCCTACCTGATGGCGGCGCATCACCTCGTCGGCGTCTCGCTGGAGTTTCTCGGCGACATGGTCGAGTCGAGCCGGGTGCTGGATCGCGGGCGCGACCTGCACGTGCCGGCTCAGCACATGACCTACACGGCGATGTTCGGCCTCGACCCCGGCATGATCGCGCGGGCGATGTCGAGCCGGCCGCTCTGGGCGCTGGGCTATCCCGGATCGCGCCGACCAGCGCGCGCGCGAGACGCTGACCCTGGCGCGATCGCAGCGGCAGCCGGTGACCCTCGCCTTCGCGCTCGTCGTCGCCCAGGGCATTCACCTTTATCGCGGCGAGGCGGACGAAGCGGTCCAGATGGGCGACGAGATCGTCGCGCTTTCACGCGAGTACGAATTGAAGCAGGAAACCGAGTGGGGACGCTCGTTCCAGGGCGTCGCGATCGCTGCGCTCGGCAACACGGACGACGGCATCGATCAGCTGAAAGACAGCCTCGCCGTCCAGCAGGCGATCGGGTCCGGCCTGGTCCGGACAGCTTTCCTCGCCCTTCTCGCCGAGATGCTTGCCGGCGCGGACCGCATCGACGAAGGCCTGCTCGCCATCGACGAGGGCTTCGCCCACGCCGAGACGACGCTCGAGGGCGGCTATCTCGCCGAGCTCCATCGCGTCCGCGGACTGCTGCTGCACTGCGGCGGGGACTACGCCGGCGCCGAAGCGAGCCTCCACCTGGCTATCGCCCGAGCCGCGGCGCAGCAGGCGAAATCGTTCGAGCTGCGTGCCGCCACCGATCTTGCCGCGATGCTCGGCGGCGCCGGCCGGCGCGATGAGGGTGCCGCCGTCCTCGCCCCGGTCTTCGGCTGGTTCACGGAGGGGCACGGCACCAGGGACCTCGTCACCGCCGCGGCAACCCTGGCCCGCATCAAGCCATGACGGACCGCGCTGCGCCGCTGCTGGTCGAGCGCGTCCTGGACGAGGAATACGCCTTCCTGCACCCGGAGCCGGGTGCAGCCGAAGCTGTCGGCGCCGCGGCCCCGCCGGTTGATGTCGTGCATCGCCACGCGCGCGCGAACCACGCCGCGCTCTGCCTGTCGGGCGGCGGCGTCCGCAGCGGCAGCTTCGCACTGGGCGTGCTGCAAGGCCTGGCGCGCGCCGGACTGCTCGACAAGTTCGACTACCTGTCGACAGTGTCGGGCGGCGGCTACACCGGCGGCTGGCTGACCGCATGGCGCTACCGCGCGCATCACCGGGGCGATCTCGATCCGGCCGCGCAGCTCGGCCGCGACCTCGAGCCCGAGCCGGTCACGCGGCTCCGCCGCGTCATCAAGTTCCTCGATCCGCGAACCGGCCTGCTCTCCGCCGACGTCTGGACGCTCGGCGCCACCATGTTCCGCAACCTGCTCGTGAACTGGATGGTGCTCGTCCCGCTCATCGCCGCCGCGGCGATGCTGCCGCGCATCTATCTCGGCCTCCTCGGCGTGCCGTCGCAGCCCGAGCTCGTGAGCCACGCCACGCTCGACTGGTGGTACCTCCACGATTGGATCGCGATCGTCGGCCTGATCGCCGTCGCCAGTACCTATGCCGCGCTGCAGCTGCCGAGCCTCGGTCATCGGTCGGCCGGCTCCAGGAGCTTCGCCGTCTGGTTTCTCGGGCCGGTACTGGTGGCGTTTTTCCTGCTCTCGGTCCACCGGTTCTGGGCGTGGCATTTCGGCGACACCATCGCGCTTGGCCCGGGGCTGCTGGTGTCGGCGGCGGCGATGGTTCTGCCCTGGATCGTCGGCGGCTGGTTCAGCGCCCGCTGGTGGCGGCCCTGGACATGGATCGCGGCAGCCGCCGCCGGCCTCGTCGGTCGGCTGATCGGCTTCCACCTCCACCACCTCCTGACGGCGCTCGCCCACCGCGACCCCCAGGTCTTCGTCGTCGTCGATCTGCCGCTGTCGCTGGCGCTGTTGTTCCTGCAGATCACCGTCTTCATCGGCCTTGCCAGCCGTGACATGTCCGACGACGACCGCGAATGGTGGGCGCGAGCCGGCGCCTGGGTTCTGATGATCGGCTTGACGTGGCTGGTCACGAGCGCTGTCGCAATCCTCGGCCCGCTGGTCCTCGACGCCGTCCTGAAAGCGCTCGGGCTGGCGCACGGCAGCGGCCGCGCCGGAGTCGGACTCTTCACGCTCGCCTCGGGCGGCGCTGCCTACCGGCTGATTGCCGCGCTCGCCTCGCAATCGAAGCGGTGGCGGCTGGCAACAGCGATCGCGCTGGGTCTCGCGGCGCCGGTCACGATCGTCCTCCTCGTCGTGCTCGTCTCGGATGGCAACCGGCACCTGCTGCAGTTCGTACACGACCTGCGGCTGTTCCACGAGTACCCGCATCGGGTCGGCGCGTCGCTGCCCGAGGACCTGCTGGTCTTCTTCGGCCTCCTCGCCGTCGGTGCCGGACTTGGCCGAATCATCTCCATCAATCAGTTCTCGCTGCACGGGATGTATCGCAGCCGGCTCGTCCGCACGTTCCTCGGCGTGTCACGGCCCAGGACCGAGCGGAGGCCGAGCGCGTTCACCGGATTCGACGCCGGCGACGACATGCCTTTCGAGCAGGTTCGTGAAATCGGCCGCCCACTGCACGTGGTCAACACGACGTTGAACCTCGTCGCCGATGCCAAGCTGTCGGTCGCCGAGCGCAAGGCGATGTCGTTCACGATGAGCCCGCTCCACGTCGGCTCGGCGCGGCTCGGCTACCGGCCGGCGGCGGGCTATGCCGACGCCATCACCCTGGGCGAGGCGTTGACGACGTCGGGCGCGGCGGTGAACTCGAACATGGGGCCGGAAGTCTCGCGGGCGATGACGTTCCTGCTCACCGTGTTCAATGCCCGCCTCGGCGTCTGGCTCGGCAACCCCGGCCACGCAGGCGACGCGACGTGGCGGCGTGCCGCGCCGGCCTTCGGCGTCGCGCCGCTCGTCAACGAGCTGATGGCACAGACGACCGACAACAATCCCTACGTGCTGCTCTCCGACGGCGGCCACTTCGACAACCTCGGCCTCTACGAGATGATCAGGCGCCGCTGCCGCTACATCGTCCTGAGCGACGCAGGTTGCGACGGCACTTACGCGTTCGCCGATCTCGCCAACGCGGTCCGGAAAATTCGCATCGACTTCGGCATCGACATCGTCTTCCCGCACGGGCTGCGCATCGGCCCGCCGCGCCCGGACGAGACCGGCGACGGGCATGCCGTCACCGGGCGCTTCGCCGTCGGGGCGATTCGATACTCGGCGATCGATCCAGGGCTCAAGGATGGCGTGCTCCTCTACCTGAAGCCGACGCTCCTCGGCGACGAGCCGGTCGACGTCGCCAACTACGCCCGGACGCACGCATCGTTCCCGCACCAGTCGACGACCGAGCAATGGTTCGACGAGGCGCAGTTCGAAAGTTACCGCATGCTCGGATTGCAGACGGTGGCGGCGGTGAGCGGCGGCGAGCCATTTGCGACCGTGAAGGCGTTCTGCCGCTCGGCGCAGCGAGGACAACTATGACCATGCGCAAGGTCGTGTTAGCGGCCGGCATCTTCCTCGCCGGGATCGTCGGCGGATGGATGCTGTCGGGCGGCATCCGTTCCCAGGACATGCGCGAGGCAGCGCCGCTTGCCGCGTTGCCGCAGGCCGCCGGCCAGAATGGGCTGTCCGATGCCGACCGCGGCAGCTTCTACCATCTCTCTGAAGGCGGCGAGCTCTTTCCGCTGGACTGGCTGCTGGCGCTCGACGTGGAGGTCCCGGCGAGCGACGGCAGCGTCCACGTACGCCCGTTCCTCGACAACATCGAGCGCTTCGGCCTGCTGCCGGATGCGAAAAACGCCGCCAACCCCTACGGGCTGCCGGTCGGCATCTCGCTCGCGCCCTCGAAGCTGACCGGCACCCAGATGATCGGCTTGAACTGCGCCGCCTGCCACGTCGGCCAGGTGCAGTACCAGAACCACGCCGTCCGCGTCGACGGCGCGGGGAACATGGCCTACATCAACAAGTTCCTCGAGCACATGGCGTCGGAAACGCAGGCCACGTTCACCTCGCCGCAGCGGCTGTCGCGGTTCTGGGACCGCGTGCGCGCCGTCCGCCGCGAGCGGCGCGCGACCGCTCAGCGCGATCCGGCTGACGTCGCCGACGACGAGACGCTGGCACGCCGTGTCGCCCACCTGCTCACGAGCAATCGCGGCCTGCTGGAAGCCCAGGTCCGGGCCCTGCGCAACGTGCCGACGTTGAAGCGTTCGCTCGAGATCAGCACCGACGAAGGCTACGGCCGCCTCGACGCGTTCGGGATCGGCCGCGACGAGCTCTTCGGGACGATCGCCGGCAACAGCCTGCCGGCCGACGGCCCGGTCAGCATCCCGCACATCTGGGGTTTGGAGTACACGGGCTGGCTGCAGTGGGGCGCGAACACCAACTCGGTCATGGAACGCAACATCGGCCAGGCGCTCGGCGTCGGCGCGCTGTTCGATCCCAAGACCTTCGAGAGCACCGTCCGCATCGACAACCTGCACACGCTGGAAACGCTGGCCTACAAGATCACGCCGCCGGCGTGGCCCGACACTTTCCCGCCGATCGATGCCGCGCGCGCCGAGCGCGGCCGCGCACTCTTCTACCAGAACTGCGCCGGCTGCCACGAGACGTTCAAGACCGACGGCAAGATGCGCATCTACCAGCTCTTTTCGCTCGACGAGGTCGGCACCGACCCGATGACGGCGATCAACTACGAGCGCCAGGTCAAGCTCGCCGATGGCACGGTGCAGGCGTTTCCCACCGCCGCCCTCGGGCTAATCGCGCGGGTCAAGGCCAAGTCGTACGAGGAGAAGAAGCTCGACCCACAGACGATCGCGCAATGGGAGCAGCGGCAAACCCGGAGCGGGCCGCAGTGGGACCCGACGTTCCGCGCGCCGCTGCTCGACGCCGACCTGTGGGAGGACACCCGCGGCCGCAAGATTTATCGCTCGAAGACGCTGGTCGGCATCTGGGCGACGGCGCCGTTCCTCCACAACGGCTCGGTTCCCACCCTCTACGACCTGCTCCTGCCCGCCGCCAAGCGCCCGGTGAGCTTTCCGACCGGCCAGCGCGAATACGATCCGATCAAGCTCGGCATCCAGACCGATCGGGCCAAGTATTCCCTGCCGCCGGGACTCCCGGGGTTCCTGATGGATACGCGGCTCCGCGGCAACTGGAACACCGGCCACGAGTGGTCGTTCTACCCCACCCTGACCGACGACCAGCGCTACGCGATCATCGAGTTCCTCAAGACCTACACGACCGAACCGCCGAATCCAGGTACGCCGCCGAAGATGACGGAGGCCAAGTGAGACCGGCCCTCCGCCGCCGGCTCCTCGGCGCGGCCGCCCTGCTGGTGGCGACAATCGGCGTGCTGGCGTGGCTCTCCATCCCCGATCTCGAGGCCATCAGCGCCAGCGAACCCGCCGACATCGACGCCATCGTCAAGGGCATCCTGACGATCCAGGCCAACGACGCGGCCGGCCAGCAGCGCCGACTCGCGCGAGGCACGCACGCGAAGGGCGTGTGCGCCCTCGCCGAGTTCGAGGTCTTCGACATGGCCGCCGCCCTCTCCGACCGCGCGCTGGCGGCGAGGCTCGCGATTGGTCTGTACTCGAAGCCGGGCCGCTATCCGGCGAAGGTGCGGTTCGCCAACGCGGACTCGAACGTCAACGCAGACTCCAAACCCGACGTCCGCGCCCTGTCGTTCGCCGTCGAGCCGGCAGGGGGGAAGCGGCAGGATTTCTCCACCAACGATCGGACGACCTTCCCGATCAACGACGCGCACGCGTTCGCGACGACCGTCAAGGTCGTCACGGCACCGACGATGGCCAAAGGCGTGTGGGCGCTGCCGTTCCGCGACAAGGTGGGATTCGCGCGGACGGCCGTACTCGGACAGATGCAGCTGCACCAGTCACTAATGCCCTACCAGAAGCGGCGCTACTGGAGCACGGTGCCTTACCGGCACGGCCAGACCGAGGTCATCAAGTATTCGCTGACGCCGTGTGTCGGCAATCCGGCGGCCGATCTCGAGCCCTACGATCCCGATGCGCTCCAGCACGAGCTGGTGCGGCACCTCGAGGCGGACACCGTGATGAGCTGTTTCGATTTCGGCCTGCAGCTGCTCGACACCCAGGCGATGACCTACTGGGGACGGCGGCGGGACGCGAACTTCTGGATCGAGAACGCCAGCGTCGAGTGGAAGGAATCGCAGGCGCCTTTTCACAACGTCGCGCGCCTGACGCTCGCCGCCGGCTCCGAGCTGGCGCCGGCGGCGTGCGAAGCGTGGCACATCGACGTGACCGAGAACTCGACGTCCGACACGACCCCGCTCGGCAGCATCAACCGCGCCCGCTGGCACGCCGAGCGGGAGAGCCGCAAGGCGCGGCTGGGCCAGTAGCGCGCGTCCCCCCAGTGTGTAGCACTAATGTGCTACGATGCCCGGGATGACCAAAGAAGTAACGCTCAGACAGGCTGGCGGCTCGGTCAGCGCGACGCTGCCGAAGGACATGGCCGACCGGCTGCGCCTGGAAGCTGGCGACCGTCTACTTGCGGTCGAAACCGAGCGCGGCATCCTGCTGACACCCTACGATCCCGCGGTCGAGCAGGCCCTGAAGGTTGCCGCACGGGCCGCCAAGAAGTACCGCAACGCGCTTCGCGAGCTGGCGAAGTGAGGCCGTGCCAAGACGCAAAGCCCAGCCGACGTGGCTGACCCGCCTCGTCGTCGACGCCATCCATCACGACCAGATTAGGGAACATGGCGGCCTGGCAGGGGTCCGGGACGAGAACGGACTCGAATCCGCTCTCGCGCGCCCGCAGCAGAAGTGGCACTACGACCGCGCCATGCCCATTCACGCGCTCGCCGCTGCTTACGCGTTCGGGTTGGTGAGAAACCATCCCTACCGCGATGGCAACAAACGCATCGGCTTCCTCGCCATGGCCACGTTCCTTGGACTGAACGGGTACGAGCTGAGCGCGACCGATGCCGAGGTCGTCACCGAGGTCATGGCGCTGGCGGATGGAACCGTTTCGGAACGAGCGTTCGCCGAGTGGATTCGGACGCACAGCACGACCACTTCAGGACAAGGTCTGAGCGCGACCGATGCCGAGGTCGTCACCGAGGTCATGGCGCTGGCGGATGGAACCGTTTCGGAACGAGCGTTCGCCGAGTGGATTCGGACGCACAGCACGAGATCAGGTTAGCGTTAGACGTCGTCCGTCTGCGCTTCAGACGCGTCCTGTCGGCCCGGCGGTGATGCGGTCGATGGCGCGCTGCGCGAAGCGCCGGACGTCAGCGCTGGGATCGGTGAGCGCCTGACGCAAAGCCGGGAGCGCGGCGTGAGCGCCCGGACGATGCCGGCGAGGCCGATGCAGGCACTGTTCCGCAATCCCTCACGATTGTCGGCCAGCAGGCGCAGGAGGTCGGCACCGCCGTCGCTGCGTCGGGCCCGACATGCGCGAGCGCCATCGCCGACAATTCCTGCACTCGTTGATCGTCGTCACGAAGAGCGGTGATGAGCTGTCGCAGGAACGGCTCGAGATCCAGCGCCACGGGTGCGTGCTTCGCGTAGTTGCCGCCTTCGAAGTCCAGGAAGAGCGCAACGTTTCGCCTCCACCTGGACATCAGGATCGAAAGGCCGCGCTGCAATGACGGGACGGCAGAAGCGCCAGCCTGCCGCAGTCGTTGATAGAGCGCCAGCCGCCGCTGCTCGGCAGGCATGCGTTGACCAGTCGTTGACTGAATTCTCGGATCCATGGCCGCCGCGAACTGCCCCAGCTCCTGGACGAGCACCGAGGCATCGGTCGCCGACTGGCCGGCCCATGTCGGTAACGACATCGCTCCGAGCGCGCACAGTGAGGGCCATTCGCGTTTCACTTTCATCGTCGCAGGTCCAGATCGCTGAGCCCCATATTCGCACCGCCACGGGCGGCTGTCGACTGAGCCGGCGGTTTGGCCCGCTACCCGTCCGTCCTGCCCAGCAGCATCAGGCGACGCCGGTGGGCTGCGCCACGGCGGCGCTCACCTCGCGGATGATCTCGGCGCTGGCCGTCAGGGCAGCGGCCCCGTCACCGACGAAGGTCGAGCCGTGCATGGCGGCGAGTGTTCTCGGCTGCAGCGCCGCGAGCCGCGCCAGGTTCCGGCTCGTGGTCTGCGTGTAGGGCATGTAGTCCATCAGCACCGGCGAGGCCTGATAGGTCTCGAACGCGTGGCGATACCGGCCGGTGACGTCGGCCGTCGTCATCGGCTCGACGTCGCCGAGCTGGTGAAGCAGGTCCGAACAGAGGAGCACGCGCTCCGACTCCTCGAACAGCATGCCGGCGTCCCAGCCGTGCGGCAGGTGCGGCGTCGGGATGAAGCGGAAGCGGTGACGCCCGGTCACGAGCACCTCGTCCGGCTTCAGGCCGCGCGGCGGCCGGTTCGCGAAGTCGCCGATGTTGACCATGGCGCCGAGCTCGCCGCACACCGGCACGGCGTCTGGCGCGACCGCGAGCCATTCGTTGAGCGCGCCGCACTCGTCGACCTCGAAATGGCTCCAGCTTATCCACCGCAGGCTGGCCGGGTCGATGAGGGTCCCCACCGCCTCCCGGACGGCGGGAAACATCCCCCGCATGCCCGTATGAAAGAGCAGCGGCTCTTCGTCGCGGATCAGGAAGTGATTGAACTGGAGATCGAACTGGGGCACGTAGAGGCTGATGCGATACAGGTCGGTAGCCACTTCGTCGATGCGTGCGGTCATGGCGCTCCTCGCCGGCGCCTCCGTGGGCGCCCTTAATGCAGGAAGTGTCGTGACCGGCGCCGGCGTTACATCGCGTCTCGCGGCCCGTTCTCCGGACCGTGTAGAATGCCCACTCTTCGATCCCGCGCAAGCCCTCCTTGTCGCTTTTCGGAGCCAGGACCATGCCGTACATCCTCGCCCTCGACCAAGGCACCACCAGCTCGCGCGCGATCGTGTTCGATCACGACGCGTCAATCGTCGCCGTCGGACAACGCGAGTTTCCGCAGATCTTCCCCCAGCCTGGCTGGGTTGAACACGACCCCGGCGAGATCTGGGCGACGCAGATGGCGGTGGCGACCGAGGCGCTGGGACGCGCCCACCTCCGGCCGCGCGACATCGCCGCCATCGGCATCACCAACCAGCGCGAAACGACCGTGGTCTGGGATCGCGAGACCGGCGAGCCGGTCTACAACGCGATCGTCTGGCAGGACCGCCGGACGGCAGACTTCTGCGATCGCCTGAAACGCGACGGCCACGAAGAGTTCATCCGCGAACGAACCGGGCTCGTCATCGACGCCTACTTCTCCGGCAGCAAGATCGCGTGGATTCTCGACAACGTCCCCGGCGCCCGGGCCCGGGCCGAGGCCGGAAAGCTGGCGTTCGGCACCATCGACAGCTGGCTGGTCTGGCAGCTCACCAGCGACGCGACGCACATCACCGACGTCACCAACGCCTCGCGGACGATGCTCTTCAACATCCACACGCTGAAGTGGGACGACGACCTGCTGAAGCTGTTGCGGATCCCCGCCAGCATGCTGCCCGAGGTTCGCGCGTCGAGCGAGGTCTACGGTCGCGTCTCGACGACGCTCGGCGCCGCCGGCGTGCCGATCGCCGGGCATCGCGGGCGACCAGCAGGCGGCGCTGTTCGGCCAGATGTGCGTTTCCTCCGGGCTGACCAAGAACACCTACGGCACCGGCTGCTTCCTGCTGCAGAACACCGGCGAGCGGCCGGCCGTCTCGCGCAACCGGCTGCTGTCGACGGTCGCCTGGCAGGTCGGCGGAAAGACCGACTACGCGCTCGAAGGCAGCGTCTTCATCGGCGGCGCGGTCGTCCAGTGGCTGCGCGACGGGCTCGGCATCATCAGGCAATCGTCCGACGTCGAGGCGCTGGCGATGTCCGTGCCGGACAGCGGCGGCGTCTACCTCGTGCCGGCATTCGCCGGCCTCGGCGCGCCGCACTGGGATCCCTACGCGCGCGGCACCATCGTCGGGATCACGCGAGGTACGACGGCCGGCGCACATCGCCAGGGCCGCCGTGGAGAGCATCGCCTTCCAGGTCGCCGACCTGCTCGATGCCACTCGCGACGATTCGGGCATCGATCTGGCGGAACTGCGCGTCGACGGCGGCGCCGCCGCCAACGACCACCTGCTGCAGTTTCAGGCTGACATGCTCGGCGCCACGGTCGTGCGGCCGAAAGTGACGGAGACGACGGCGCTCGGCGCGGCGTACCTCGCCGGGCTGGCGGTCGGCTTCTGGGATTCGACGGAGGCGCTCGCCAAACACTGGCAGGTCGACCGGCGCTTCGAGCCGTCGATACAACCGGCAGTGGCAGCGGCGCGCCGCGCCGAGTGGCGCGAAGCCTTGAACCGATCGAAGTCCTGGTTGCCGGGGAGTCAGTAGCCATGCGCCGGGCCGACATGCTCGTCCGGCTCGAGGAGCGTCGGCAGCCGTGGGACATGCTCATCATCGGCGGCGGCGCGACCGGCGTCGGCATCGCCGTCGATGCCGCGAGCCGCGGCTACGACGTTCTGCTGCTGGAGCAGCATGACTTCGGCAAGGGGACGTCGAGCCGGAGCACCAAGCTCGTGCACGGCGGCGTGCGCTACCTCGAACAGGGCAACATCGCCCTGGTGATGGAAGCGCTCAAGGAGCGCGGGCTGCTGCGGCAGAACGCGCCGCATCTCGTCAGCAACCTCGCCTTCGTCGTCCCGAACTACGACTGGTGGGAGGCGCCGTTCTACGGCCTCGGCCTGAAAATCTACAACGTGCTTGCCGGCAAGTACGGCTTCGGCACATCGGAAATCCTCAGCCGCGAAGAAACGCTGGCGCGGCTGCCGACAATCAAGACGGACGGGCTGCGCGGCGGGGTCGTGTACTACGACGGCCAGTTCGACGACGCGCGGCTGCTGATCAACCTCGTCGAGACCGCGGTCGACCAGGGGGCGACGCCGGTCAATTACGTCCGCGTCGTGGCGATGACGAAGGGCGCCGACGGCTTCGTCGACGGCGTCGTCGCGGCCGACGAGGAAACCGGGCGGCAGTGGACGATCCCGGCGCGGGTGATCGTCAATGCGGCCGGTGCGTTCTCCGACTCAGTGCGCCGTCTGGCCGAGCCGGACGCGCAGACATTGATCGCGCCAAGCCAGGGAATCCACCTGGTGTTCGACCACTCTTTCCTGTCGTCCGACGCGGCGATCATGGTGCCGCACACGTCGGACGGCCGCGTGATGTTCGCGATTCCGTGGCACGGTCACGCGCTCGTCGGCACCACCGACACGCCGATTACCACGCCGACGCTGGAGCCGCGACCGCTGGAAGAGGAGATCGAGTTCATCCTCGAGACGGCCGGTCGGTATCTTCACAAGCCGCCGACACGGAACGATGTCCTGAGCGTGTTCGTCGGCATCCGGCCGCTCGTCAAGAGCGGAGACGGCAAGTTGACCGCGGCGCTGTCGCGCGACCATACGATTCACATCGATGCCTCGGGACTCCTGACGACCACCGGGGGCAAGTGGACGACCTACCGCAACATGGCGGAGCACACTGTCGATCAGGCGGCCGATCTCGGCCGCCTGGCGGAGCGGCCGTGCGTGACCCGCACGCTCAACGTCCACGGCTACCACTCCAACGCGGTTCGATTTGGCCCCCTCGCGGTCTACGGGTCTGATGCGCCGGCGATCCAGGATCTGATGCGGACGACGCCGTCGCTGGCGGTGCCGCTCCACGCGAAGCTGCCGTACACGGGCGCGGAAGTCGTGTGGGCCGCCCGCCACGAGATGGCCCGTACCGTGGAAGACGTGCTCGCACGCCGGACCCGGGCGCTGTTCCTCAATGCCCGGGCAGCCGAAGCCATGGCACCCGAGGTGGCGCGGCTGATGGCCGGCGAGCTGGGCTGGGATTCAGCGCGGCAGGCTGCCGAGGTCACCGCGTTCTCGGCCCTCGCCAAGGGGTATCAGCTTTAGCAGGCTGCTGAAAAACGCAGCCAGCAAGGCAGAAGGGAGAAGGCAGAAGGCAGAAGGCAGAAGGCAGAATTGCTTTGTTTTCTGCCTTCTCCCTTATCCCTTCTGCATTGCAGGCTGGCTTTTTCAGGCTGCGGACTCACTCGTTCCGCAAGGCGATCAGAGGATCGATCCGGGACGCGCGGCGGGCCGGCAGATAGCTGGCGACGAGCGCCACGCCGATCAGCACCAGCGACACCACCGCATACACCGCGGGATCGGTCGGCCGGACGTTGAAGAGCAGGGTCGTCATGAACCTGCTGAGGAGCGCGGCGCCAATCAGGCCCAGCACGACGCCGATGCCGCCTTTCCACAACCCCTGACGCAGGATCAGCCCGGAGATCTGCCCTCGCGACGCGCCGATGGCGCTGCGCACGCCGATCTCACGCGTCCGCTGCGACACGTCGTAGGCCAGCACGCCATAGATGCCGAGCGCCGACAGGAACACCGCCAGCACGGCAAACGCCGCGAGCAGCAGCATCACGGCGCGACGGTTGTCGAAGGACGAGTCCACCGCTTCCTGCAGGGCGCCGACGTCGAACAGCGGACTCGCCGAATCGATGGCGCGCACCTTGTCGCGCAGGGCCGTCACCGCGTCACCCACCGGCCGGTTCGTCCGGAGGAAGAGCGTCATTCCGCCGGGACGTCCTCCCTGCAGGAGTTGATAGATGAAAGGATTGCCGCTCTTCTCCTCGACACCGTTGTGCGGCACGTCTTTCACGACACCGATGATGACCGGCCACTCTTCCGGCTTTGCCGGCCGACCGCCAAATGCGAACTTTCCTCCGATGGCGGAGCCGTTCGGGAAGAACTTCCGCGCGAAGCTCTGATCGACGACGAACTGGCGCCGGCCGGGAGCCAGGTCCGCTTCCTCGTAGAAGCGGCCCTCCACCAGCTTGAGGCCCAGCGTTTCGGCGTAGCCCGGCGTCACGATCACCCGGTAGGCGCCCGGCTGCGGCGAGCCCGGCGGGAGCGTATCGTTCTCCAGCGTGAACGCGTTGATCGGCAGCCCGCCCTGGAAGGGCGTGGAGGAGGCCAGGGCCACCGAGGTCACGCCCGGAATCTCCTTCATCGCCTGGAGCAGCCGTTCGCGAATCGAGCTGGCGGCCTCGTCGCTGGCCCGGTGTTCCCGGGTCAGCGCGATGCGCGCCGTGACCACGTTCGACGCCTCGAGGCCGGTATCCACTTTCAGGGCCTCGGCAAAGCTCTGGATGAGCAAGCCGGCGCCGGTCAGCAGCATCAGCGCGACCGCGACCTGGGCGACGACGAGGACGCTGCTCAGCGCGCGCACGCCGCGGCTCGACGACGAGCCGCGCGAGTTGCTCTGGATCACCGCCGCGAGGTTCGTGCGCAGGATGTGAAACACCGGAATCAGTCCGATCACCAGGCCGACGACGGCGGTGAGCGCGACGGCGAATCCGAGCACGCGCCAGTCGAGCGACGCCGGCAGCGACTGGGGCAGCATCCTCGCCAGGTAGAAGTTCGTCATCCGCAGTGCCCCCCAGGCCACTCCCAGCCCGAGCAGCGCACCGAGGGAGGTCAGCAGCAGGCTTTCCATGAGGAACTGCCGGGCGATCGTCGCGCGCCCGGCCCCGAGCGCTGATCGAATGGCCAGCTCGGACTGGCGGGCGTTGGCCCGGACGAGCAGGAGATTCGCGACGTTGACGCAGCCGATGAGCAGCACGAACGCGACGCCGCCCTGCAGCAGCAGCAGCGTCGGCCGCACCGGCTGGACGCGCTGCTCCTGGACGCCGCCGACGTTCATCGTCATGCCGGAGCGCTCCGCGAAGGCTTTGAGTGGTGCCGGTCCGGCGTCGACGTAGCGCTTCTCCAGGGTCTTGGCCTCGGCGTCCGCCTGGCCCGCCGTGACGCCGGGCTTGAGGCGTCCGAACAACTGGATTCCCACACCGTAACGGCCCTGCGGATTCTCTGCCGCCGCGGGCCAGCTCAATGGCGTGATGAACTTCATCCGCGCATCGAACGCTTCCAGCACCCGCGGTGCGACGCCGATGACCTTGTAGGCCTCATCGTCGATCCGCACTTCCCTGCCGAGGACCTCCGGGCTCTCCCCGTACTGCGTCTGCCAGTACGTCTGCGTCAGCACGATGACCTTGTCGGCGCCCTGCCGGTTCTGCTCCTTGGTGAAGAAAGTGCCGATCACGGGCTGCACCCGCAGGATGTTGAAGATCTCGGCCGTCGCCCGTACGCCGGGGACGCGGACAACGGAGTCCTTGTCTCCTACCAGGCCGTAAAAGAACGTCCACAGCGCCAGGCTCTCGTAGGAGGTCGCGTTCTGCGAATAGTCAAGGTAGAACGGGACGTTGGCCGGCATGCGGTTGAGGCCGGCCTTCACCGCGGATGAGTACAACTCCACGATCTGCTCCGGCTCCTGATACGGCAGCGGCTTCAACATCAGCGAATAGACCGTGGAGAAAATCGCCGTGGTCGCGCCGATGCAGAGCGCCAGGGTGAGCAGAGTGGTCGCGGTGATGCGCTTGGACTTCCACAACAGGCGGAAGGCATGACGCAAGTCGGTAAGGGAGCCGGTCCATATGCCGGCGGAGGTCGGTGCGGTGGCGGTGTGCGCTGGCGTCATCGTAGAAGACTCGAATTCGATGGATGAGTTGACAAGGGTTGGTAACCGCCGCCGGGCGCCTCGTCCAGCCAGGGCGCACATCTCAGTCCATGACGTGGAATCGACCCGGCCTGTTCCCCGGAACCGCTACGGTTGTGAATGCGGCGCGCTGCTATGATCGCCGCGCCCTGATGCCGCCGGCCGATCCAACCACCTGACATGCGACTCGCCCTGTTCCTCGTACTGGTTTCGCTGGCCCAGGCCGCCGCCGGCGACTGGACAGCCGCGGGGACCACGCGCGGTGTAACGCTGGCGTTTCGCGACGACCCGCGCCTCGAAGTCCGCGAGGTCCGTGCCACGACCGAGCTCTCTTTTCCCGCTGCCCGCATCTTCCCGCTGGTGTGTGACTTCACCCACTACGGGTCGCTCGTGTCCGGCGTCCAGGAGCTGAAGATGATGTCGGGCACCGCGCCCGTCGATTACTCCATCTACATGCGCTACGCGCCGCGCTTCGTCGTCGTCGCGGCCCGCGACGTCGTCGTGCACGTCCAGAGTCAGTCGACGCCGGATGGATCCAGCGGGTGCCAGTGGACGGATCTGAAGGAACGAGAGCCCGAGCGCAAAGGCATCGTGCGAATGCCGCTCCTCCGCGGCAGCTGGACGGTCGAGCCGCTGGACGCGGCGCGTTCCCGCGTCGTGTATCAGGTGGCGGTCAATCCCGGCGGGCGGCTGCCAGGCTGGCTCGTACGCCGCGGCGCGGTCAGCGCACTGCCGGATGTGATCGAACAAGTGCGGCGTCGGCTCGAACGAGAGTCGCAGGCACCGGCTCGGTGATTCGCGCCGGCGCGCGGCTACCGCGCCGCGTTCATTCGTGCTATAACCTCGGTAACCGAGGTGTATGAGCAGACCATCTGATCTGGTACAGGGCACGCTCGACCTGCTGCTTCTCAAAATCGTCGCGCTCGAGCCGCTTCACGGGTGGGCGATAGCCCAACGGCTGAAGCAGGTGTCCGGCGACGTGCTGCAGGTCAGCGAGGGCTCGCTCTATCCCGCCCTCCACAAGCTCGAGCACGAGGGCTGGCTCACGGCGACGTGGCAGGTCTCCGACACCGGTCGCCGCGCCAGGTTCTACACGCTCTCGCGTGCCGGCCGGCGTGCTCTCGATCGGGAAACGGCCGACTGGGAACGACTCTCCGGCGCCATCTCGCGCGTCGTCAGGTTGAAGGAGTTGTAGCGATGCGGCTGCGGCGCCTGCTGTCCACTCTGCGGCTTCGACTGCGAGCCGTATTCCGCCGCGCTCGCGTCGAGCAGGAGCTCGACGACGAGATCCGCGACCACATCGACCGGCGGGTGGCGGCGGAGGTCGCCCGCGGCGTCGCGCCCGAGCAGGCGCGCCAGGCGGCGTTGCGCGCCTTCGGCGGCATCGAACAGTCGAAGGAAGCGTGCCGGGACGTCCGCCGCGTGAGCGTGATCGAACACACGGTCCAGGACCTGCGCTTCGCGACTCGTCACTTCGCGCGCGCGCCGGTTGCCACGGCGACGATGATTGGAATCTTCGCGCTCGGCATCGGCTTCAGCACCGCGCTGCTGCTGTTCGTCCAGTCGTTCGTCAACGGCCCGGTGCCTGGCATCCCGCGGGATGAGTCGCTCGTCCGGATCCGCGGCATCGATCGCGCCCGGCCGGGTCGCGCCATCGGCCGCGAATTCTCCTATCCCGAATACCAGGACTACGCGGCGCAGCCGACGCTGTTCAGCGCCGTCGCGGCGTGGACGTCGTCGGATGTCGTCCTCGACGTCGGCATGCGCGAAGCGAACGTGCAGAGCGGCGCCGCGACCTACGTCACCGGCAACTATTTCCAGGTCCTGGGGCTTCGCCCGGCACTTGGCGCCGGCCTCCCGATCGACGCCAACGACGGCGACGACGCGCCGCCGCTCGTCGCCGTGATCAGCCACGTGCTGTGGGATAGCCACTTCGAGCGCGCGCCGGACGTGATCGGCCGGGCGATGAAAGTCAACGGCGTCACGGTCACGATCGTCGGCGTCGCACCGCGCCGATTCGCCGGCGCGCGGACCGGCGGGTCGCAGATGCGCGTGTGGCTGCCGCTCAGCACGCGCCCGCAGGTGCAGCGCACGGCTCCGACACTCACCAGCTACGACGATGCCCGACTTGGCCTCGCAGCCCGCCTGCAGCCCGGAGTGCGCCCCGAGCACACCGCGCCGGCCGTGGACGTGATCGCCGGCCGAGCAGATCAGCAGGCAACGATTACGACGGCCAGGGTCGCGGCCGCCGACGTCGTCCCGATGCTCGCCGGCAACTACTTTCCGCCATCGGGCAGCGATGAGGGGCCCTCGGCCGGTCCCGTGATCGTCGCTGATCTTTCCGGTGCTCATCCTGCTGATCACCTGCACGAACGTCAGCGCCCTCATCGCCGGTCTCGGCGTCGCGCGCCGGCGCGAGATCGCCGTGCGGCTCGCGCTCGGCGCCGGCCGACGCCGCATCGTGCGACAACTCGTGACCGAGACGGTGATGCTGGCGATGGCCGCCGGCGCGCTGGCGCTGTTCGTGATCTGGGTGCTGCTCCGTCTGTTCGACGCCAGCATTCCGGACCTCGAGATCGAGATCGACTGGCGCAGTATCGCGTTCACGTTCAGCCTGGCGCTCGTTGCCGGCCTGCTCTTCGGCTTCTCGCCGGCGCTGCACGCGACGCGCCTGGCGTTGCAGGAGGCGCTGAAGGACTCGGCCGGCGTCGTGATCTCACGCCGCCTGCGACTCCAGTCATGGCTGGTGGTCGCCCAGATCGCGTTCACACAGCCGGCGCTGCTGGCGATGGGCGCGCTGCTGCTGGAGATGCGCGCGGACCTGCGTGAACTATCGGCGCAGCCCTACGCCGACCGCCTCCTCGAGCTCCGCTTCAACGTCAATCCGCGCTACGGACCGCTCGACGACCAGCGCGAGCAGACGCTCGTCCGCCTGGAGGAGCGGCTCGCGGCCGTGCCCGGCGTCGAGGGCGTCGTGCGGCAGGAGAACAACGACTCGTTCGACGTCGACGTCCACCCTGCCGACGCCGTGGCCGGGCGGGAGCTGGCCTCGCCGCAGCAGGTTCGCGGGATCGCGGCGCCGGCCGGCTACTTCCCCCTGATGGGCATCTCGATCGTGCGCGGCCGCGACTTCGACGCCACCGAACGCAGCGGCTCGCGCGGCCAGGGCGCAGGAATCGACGAGGGCGCCATCATCATCGGCAGCGGCCTGGCACGCCGGCTGTGGGGCGGCGCCGATCCGATCGGCCGGCGACTGGTCTCGGTTGGCCGCAACCTGCGCGGCGTCCCGACGTTCACCATCGTCGGCGTCGTGGACGATGCGACCACCGGCGCGCGAGATCAGGAGCGGCGCCTACCCCCTCTCCCGGACACCGATGACGTCGTGCGAACCTACAAGCCGCACGTGCACACGACCACCAGTCACCTCCTCATTCGCACGAACGGTCCGGCCGAACAGCTGCTGCCGACGATTCGTGCCGCGGCGGCGGACGAAGCGCCGGCACTGCCCATCGTTGCCGCGCGTACGCTCGCGGCCGTCGAAGCGTCGGAACGGCGTTCCGTCGTCACCGCCCTCTCCGCCGCTGGCGGGACCGGCGCGCTCGCGCTCCTGCTCTCGGCCATCGGCCTCTACGCCGTGGTCGCATTCGCGGTCGGGCAGCGGGTCCGTGAGATCGGCATCCGTACGGCGCTCGGTGCCGAGAGTCGTCAGGTCGTCGCGCTGTTCGTGCGTCACGGTCTGCGCCTGAGTGTCGTCGGCCTGGTCATCGGCCTCGCACTCGGCATCGGGGGCGTCCGCGTAATCTCGGCGGTGGAAGGCAACGACCCGCCGACGGGGACGCTCGGCGTGGCTGCGCTCGTGGCGGTGTTCGTGATTGGTGTCGCGCTCCTCGCCAGCTGGATTCCCGCCCGCCGCGCCGCCCGCATCGATCCGCTCGAGGCGCTGCGCGTGGAGTAGCGTTCGCGCCAACGTCCGGCGCCGGCGCCGGCCGGGCTCTACCCGAACGGCAGTCGTCGCCACCTGCGATTTTCGCTTGGAGAACCAGCGAGTGAAGGTCAAAGTGTTGGCGATGACGCTGCTGCTGAACGGTCTGTCGGAGGATCAACGGCGCGAGCTCCTGGCAGCGGGATCGCCGCGGTCGCTGAAGCCGCGCGACGCCCTGGGCACCCAGGGCGAGCCGGCCGAGTCAATCGCGCTGGTGCAGGTCGGCCACCTGAAGCTCGGACAGGTCAACGCCGAGGGTACCGAGATGCTGGTCAGCTTCATCGGCCCGGGAGACTGTTACGGAGCGATCGCGCTCCTGCCCGGCAAGCGCTTCCCCGTCTCCGCCGTTGCCGTGGAACCCTCGAGAGTGCTGGTCTGGCCGCGGACGGCAATAGCCGGCCTCGCCGCGCGCATCCCGCAGATCCGGCTCAACCTGTTCGAGGAAGTGACCCGGCGGATGGCCGGCGTCCTGTCCGCCGTGCAGGACCTGGCGGCGGAACGCGTGCCGGTCCGGATTGCGCGGGCCCTGCTTCGGGTCGCGGCACATGGCGGAGAGCACTCGCCCCAGGGCATCCGGATCGTGCATCCGCTCACCCGGCAGGAGATTGCCGATCTGGCCGGCACAACCCTGTTTACGGTCAGCCGCGTCATGTCGAGATGGGAGTCGGAAGGGCTGCTTCGGACCGGCCGGGGCGCCGTCACGATCGTAGATCCCGAAGGGCTCGAGCTCGCGGCGTCGTCATCCGACGACTGAAGCCGTCCGTACCGTCCTCCATTCCGGCGCGGTTCTGGAACCTCCTGGGCTCGTCCGCTGGTTGCGGCAGCGCAACGACGGCCGCCGGCAGCAGACGTAACCTCGCTGACAGGTTACGGATGCCGTTCTTCCCTCACACGACCGTCGGCGAAGTGGCGGCGCAATTTCCGGGGACAGTCAGGGTGTTCCGTCGGCGAAACGTGGAGTTCTGTTGTGGTGGACACAAGACGCTGGCGGCGGTGTGCCGCGACATCGGCATCCCCTTCGAAGTCCTCACGGTCGAGCTCGAAGGCGCCATACGCCAGGCGCCGGCCCGTGTGACCTGGGCCGACCGTCCCCTCGCGGAGCTGACCCACCACATCGAGGAGGCCATACACCAGCCGCTCCTGCAGGAGCTTCCCCATCTGCGCTCGCTGATTACCAGGCTCCGGGGTCACTCCGGTGCGCAGCTTCGCGTGCTGACAGTTCTCGGGCAGGAGCTGAGCCGGTTCGAGGCCGGGCTCCTGGCTCGGGTGACGTCCGAGAAGGACGGGCTGTTTCCGCTCGTCGACCGGCTCGAGGCGAACAGCGCCTGCGTTGAGGCGTCGTCCCGGCTCGCCGCGCTTCGCGGTGAGGCCGACATATTCCATCAGGATGCCGCGCGGACGATTCGGCTTCTGCGGGGGATCACCAACGGCTACGAACCACCATCGAACGCCTGCGCAACCCTGCGCGCGCTCTACCGCGGCCTGGAGGAGTTTGAACAGTTGATGCAGCTGTACGTGCACCTGGAAACCAACGTGCTGTTCGCGCGCGCCTTGCGCGCCGTCAAAGAGTGACGCCGATGCGCAGGACCCTCGAGCTGCCCGCCCACCCGGAACGAATCTGCTGGGGGTGCGACAAGTACTGCCCTGCCGACGACCTGGCCTGCGGCAACGGCACCATCCGCACGCCTCACCCGTGCGAGCTGTTCGGGGACGACTGGCTCGAGTGGTCGAGCTCCCGGCAGGACACCAGGGATCGATCCGGGCCCGGCGAGGTCGCGCCCGGACGACGCGTCGAATCGGAATGACGACTTCGGCGTCCCGCCTCGTTCCCGCGACCGGGCTTCCGCTCTTCTACTTTGGGTTCGCCCATTTCTGCCTCGCGCTCGCGTTCGCCGCGCTCGTCGTGAGACCGGAGCTGCCGGCAGGATTTTTCCACCACCCGCGCATGGTCGCGCTCGTCCACCTCGTGACGCTCGGGTGGATCACCTCGTCGATTCTCGGCGCCTTCTATATCGTGGGCCCGCTGGCGCTGCGAATGCCACTCCCGGCGGGCACGCCGGATCGCGTCGCGTTCGCGGGCTACGCCGCCGGCGTGGCCGGGATGGTGTCGCACTTCTGGATCGGCGAGTACAGCGGTATGGCGTGGTCCGGGGGACTCGTCATCGCGGCGGTGCTGCACGTGGCGGTGCGCGCGTGGGCGGGACTGGCCGCCGCACCCGTACCGTGGCCGGTGAAGCTGCACGTGGCGCTGGCGTTCGCGAACATGCTCGTCGCCGGCTTCTTCGGCATTGGGCTTGGGCTCAACCGGATGTTCGGCTGGTTCGCCTGGTCGCCCATGTCGGCCGCCTTCGCGCACGCCCACCTGGCGGCGATCGGCTGGGCCGTGATGATGGTGATCGGCCTGTCCTACAGGCTCATCCCGATGATCGTTCCGGCAGCGATGCCGACGCGCGCATCGATGGCGTTCAGCGCCGTGCTGCTCGAGGCTGGCATTTTCGTCCTTGCGATCGGCCTCCTGCGCCAGTCCGCGGCGACGCTGGCTGGCGCGCTTCTCGTCCTGGCCGGTTTTGGCTCGTTCCTCGCTCACGTCCGAGGGATCGTCAAGCGCAAGCTGCCGCCGCCGGCGGCCCTCCCGCGTCCTGACTGGGCGACATGGCAAACCCACGTGGCGTTTGGCTGGCTGCTGGTGGCCGCGAGCACCGGGCTGGTCCTCACGCTGCCCGTATCGCTCGCATGGACGGTGCCTCTGGGCTGGATCTACGGCACGGCCGGACTGCTGGGTTTTCTGGCGCAGATCGTCGTCGGCATCCAGGGACGGCTGCTGCCGCTGCACGGGTGGTACCGCGTGCTCGTGAACGAGGGTCCGCCGCAGCGATCGGCGCACTCCCTGGCCAGCCATCGCCTGGCGCGATGGATTCTGCTCACCTGGACGTTCGGTGTCCCGCTGCTGGCAGGCGGCCTGGCCTTCACGTTGTCGCCGCTGGTCCAGATGGGGAGTGCCTTGTTGCTGGCCGGAGTCATCCTGAACGCCGCTCAGGCGACCGTGATCGCGACCGCTACGCCCGTACGCCGCGCGTGACGCCGACGTGGAGCGCGGTGGGGGCGCCCATCGAACCAGAGCAGCAGAGACCGAGGGCGCGATTGACGGACGATCCCCTGTCTTCGTCGAGGTCCGGTCAGCCGAGGATCGCGGCGGCGATCTGGACGAGCAGGATCTTCGACGACGGTCACCGTCGGAAACACCATCGCGTAGCCGAGATCCGGCCGTTCCGTGGGGACGGCCCGGTTCGCATACACCAGGATGGCGGGATTTCCGGTCACACCCGAGATGATGCCGAACAGATCGTCGGCAGGAATTCCGGCCAGCCGCCCCGCGATCATCGTCACCAGGATCAGCGCGAGCATGATGATCGCGCCGAGCAGGAGCAGCGTGAACCCGCTCGCCGCCACCGTCGCGGCGAACTGGGAACCCGACGAGATGCCTACCTGCGCCAGGAACACCGTGAGCCCGAAATTTCGCAGCACCATGTTCGCCGAGAGCGGCAGCGTCCAGACGATGCCGGTGCGACGGACGTGGCCCAGCACCAGCGCCACCAGCAGGACCCCGGCGAGTCCCAGCGTGATCCGGCCGACGCCGGGAATGGGAATCGGGATCAACCCGAGGAGGAGGCCCATCGCCGCGCCGACGCCGAGAGAGATGTAGCTGAAGTCGGCCACGCCCTTGATGGAATCGCCGAAGAAGCGGCGCACGGCATCGAAATCCGAGCGATGGCAGAGCACCCCGACGCGGTCCCCGTATTCCAGCACCAGGTCGTCGTCCGGCAGCAGGTCGACGTCACCCCGTCGCACGTGGATGTAGCGGTGAGCGAAGCCGCCGGGAAGTGTCAGGCTGCCAAGGCGCATTCCCACGACGCCGTTCCTGGACGCGAAGACACGGATGTAGTCGAGCGCGGTTCGATCGACGGCGATCGACGCGGCCGCCTCGCCGAGCAATCCGATCGCCTGTCCAACCGCTGCAGGATCGCTCCCGACGAGCAGGAGCTCATCGTTCGCCTGGACGATGGTGGTGGGGTCGGGGACCCGGTTCTGCCCGCCGCTGCGGATCGCCACTGCCTGCACGCCTTTCGGCAGGCTCTGCTGGAGATCGACGAAGGGCCGGCCGATGAGCGTTGCGTTGTGGACGCGCGCCTCGACCGGCTTGATCAACCGGTCCGCTGCAGCGGCAATCTTCGGTTTGAAGATCGCGAGATAGAGGTACATGCAGAGGATCGGTCCGGCGACGCCAAGCGGGTACGACAGGCTGTAGCCGACCGCGGCGTCCTGGCTGCCAAGCGCGTCGAGAGCCGCCTGCAGCGCCGGCGTACTCGTTGTCGCGCCCGCGAACATCCCGAGCGACTCCGCCAGGCTCGCGGTGCCGGTGCGCTCGAGCGCCAGTGCGACCATCGCCGCGGCTGTCACACCAACCAGGCCCACGGCGTTGGCTTTGAGTCCGGAGGGGGTCGTGAGCCCGCGGTACCATTCACCGCCGTACTGAATGCCCACACAGTAGAGGAAGAGCAGCAGGCCCAGGGTGCCAAGCATTGCGGGCGGCGCTGCCTTCGGCGCAAGGGCGCCGCATGCGAGGCCGACGAACAGCACGGCACCGGAGCCGAGCGCGAATCCCTTGACGTTGATCTCGCCAACCAGGTAACCGCCGGCAATGACCAGGAACAGCGTGGTCATCGGCGACGCCTCGAGAAGGGTTCCCAGCCAGTCCATGCTGCTGCTCCTGCTTCGCCGTCACATCGGCGCGAGTCCTACGTGGAGAGAGTGATGCGGGGAGCATACACGAGTTGGGAATTGAAGATTGGAGACTGCAGATCGTCGATTGCAGACTGAAGACTGAAGATTGAAGATTGTAGAGCGGACTGCCGATTCACGATTGTCGCGGCTCCAACCTGCGCCTACGATGCTACGATCGGCGCCTCGTGGAGCTTGGAGGCAGCCCTGGCGAACGCGGCCCGTGGACAGCCGCCCAACGCGGAGCAACCTCCCCAGGATCGGAGAGGACCGACCCGTGATGCGATCGTTGAATGCGTTGCTCGTACTGGTCTTGGCCGTGGCTCCGGCCTACGCGCAGCCCGTGGAGCCGGCCCGGGTCGCGACGGGGCACTCGTGTGCGGCGATAACGCAGGCCAGCGCGGACGGCAGCGCCGGCGCGGCCAACATCAATCACGACGGCACCCCAATCGCTGGCACCCCGGCCCCCGACATTTCGCGCGGGTTCAAGGGAATCCCGAGATCGGCACAGCCCCGGCTCACGGCGTCGCAGCAGCGCATCCTTGAATGCACGCACCGCCTGGCGTGAGGCGAACGCCGACATTCCCTACACGCTGTTCGTGCCGTCGACCTACGACCCGAAGAAGCCAGCACCTCTCGTCGTCACGCTGCACGGCCTGAACATCACGCCGCTGCAACAGATCCTGTTCGACGGCACCACGGACTTCGCCGAACGATACGGATTCATCGTCCTCGCGCCGATGGGATTCAACGTGTCCAGCTGGTGGGGCAGCCGCGCCGGAACGCCGGTCGACACGGCGGCCGTGAAGCCTGGCGGCGACGTCCGCTACTCGACGACTGAGCTGGCGGAGATCGACACGATGACTCTTCTGAAATCGATCCGGGAGCAGTACGCCGTCGACAGCGATCGCATCTACCTCATGGGGCATTCCATGGGAGGCGCGGGCACGTACTACCTCGGCGGCAAGTACAACGACATCTGGGCCGGGCTCGCCCCCATCTCGGGCGCCGGGGGCATCGCGGACGGCGCGGCGGAACGCTACAAGTCACTGCCGACGCTGATCATGCACGGCGCGAAGGACTCGATCGTGCCTCCGGCGAACTCGCGCAGAGCCGTGGCCGCGCTGCAGGCCGTCGGTGCGCCCCACATCTATCTCGAGTTCCCTGACAAGGATCACGAATTCTGGATTCGACGCGGCGCCGCGCAGATGGAGAAAGTGTTCCTCTTCTTCAGCCTGGTTTCGAAGCAGACCACCGTCCACCCGCAGAAGTGATCTACGTCGACTGGAGTGGCGATCAGGCGTAGTCGCTGGCCGAGGCGACGAGCAGCACCTCCACGCCTTCGTCGGTCCGCAGCTCGCCGTGATCGCTGTCGCCTTCGGCGTGATGGAAATCGCCCGCCCGCAGGACCCGTCCTTCGACGATCACCGAGCCGCTGATCACGTAGCACTCTTCCGGCCCGGAGTGGCGATGGGCGGGATAGCAGGCGCCCGGCTCGCCCCTGAGCAGCATCGTCACCCGATCCCGCGCCCGGTCGATTGCGAGGATCTTCATCCGCACCCCGGGCACCGGGGTCTCGACCCATGCGCCGTCGGCGGCGGTGATCGTGTGATTGGAGGGCGCGGCAATCCTGGCGAGCAGCGCGTCACGAACCGCCGGGGATGGCGCCTCGCCGGTCGCACTCGCCGCAATCTCCACGCTCGCGTCGTACAGGCACGCCACCTCCGCGCGCACGCTCGGCGGCAGCACGGCCACGCGGGCCGCCAGTTCGCGACGCTCGTCCGCATCGAGCGCGCCGATCGCGTCGGCCAGGGCCAGCGCCTGAAGGTCGTCCGGGATCATACGGCGTGCTCCAGCCGTTTCCGCATGGCGATCATGCCGGCGCGGATCCGGGTCTTGACCGTCCCCAGCGGCAGTGCGAAGCGGTCGGCGAGTTCGCTGTGCGTATAGCCCTCGAAAAAGGCCGCTTCGATGAGCTGTCGCTGGTCCGTGGGAAGGCCGACCAGCGCGTCGGTCAGCGTCTGTCGCTGCTCGGACATCAATACGGTGGTCTCCGGCGTCTGGATGTCCAGCACCAGCGCGGCGGCTTCGATCTCGGGCGCATCCACCCTGGCGCGGGTTCGCCGGGCGCGCAGGCGATCGATCGCGCAATTGCGCGCCACGCGCACGATCCACGGCAGCGGTCCCCCCACCTGGGTCAGAGGAGGGCGGCCCAGCAGTTGACCGAGTGATCCTGTTCACTCCGCGCGGAGCGCGATCACAGGATCGACGCGAGTCGACCGGCGTGCCGGCACCCAGCAGGCGAGCATCGCCGCAATCGCGACGATCGCCCCGACCGTCGTGAAGGTCACGGGATCCACTGCCGGTGTCTCGAACAGCAGCGCCACCATCGTCCTCGTCAGTGCGAACGCCGCGGTCGTCCCGGCGAGGACCCCGACGGCGGTCAGCGCAGCGCCATCGCGCAGAATCATCCTGCGCACGTCGCGCGGCCGTGCGCCGAGCGCCAGGCGTATGCCGATCTCGCGTGAGCGTCCCGCGACCATGACGGCCATGACGCCATAGACGCCGACCGACGCGAGCACCAGCGCGAAGCTGGCAAAGATGCCGAGGAGCGCGAGCCCGACGCGTTCGTCCCCCGTCGATTCGGCCCGGATCTGTTTCATCGACCGCAAGTTGTAGACCGGCAGCTGATCGTCGAGCGTCCGCACGGCTTGACGGATAGCGCCGGCGCCGGACTCAGGCTCGCCGCTGGTGCGAGCGATCGCGATCATCGATCGCTGCAACCATTGCCAGTGCAGTGGCGTCGCCTGTGGCAGCGGCAGGAAGACTTCGGGCTCGGGTGGCTGCGTGAGACCAAAGTGCTTCACGTCGGCAACGACGCCCACGATCTCGACGGCGGCTCCCCTGTCGTCGTCGAGCCTGAACCGTTGGCCGATGGGATCCTGTCCGGGCCAGTAGCGCCTCGCTGTCGTCTCGTTCACGATCGCGACCGCTGGTGTGTTCGCGCGATCCGTGGCGCTGAAGTCCCGGCCGCGGGCGACCCGCACGCCGAGCGTCCGGAAGTAATTCACCGACACGAACCGCGAGAACACCGTCGGCGTATCCTCGACACGCGCCGGCGAGGGACGTCCCTCGATGGTCAAGGCAATGTTGATTCCACTTCCGGTGAGGGGGACGTTCGAAGCCACCGCGGCAGCTGTGACACCGGGCTGACGACCCAGGCCCGTGGCCAGATCCTGATAGAAGACCGCGATCTCGGGCGCCCGGCCATACCGTGTTTCCGGCAGGTTCATCCTGGCGGTAACCAGGTTCGCAGGATCGAACCCGAGCTCGACACGCTGCAGGCGGACGAAACTCCGAAGCAGCAATCCGGCCGCCACGAGCAGGACGAGCGCCAGAGCGATCTCGGCCGCGACGATGCTGCTGCTCAGTCGACGCCGGCGGAAGCTGCCGGAACTGCCCGATTCATCCCGGAGGGCCTGTTGCAGTTCGATTCGCGAAGCCTGCAGCGCGGGCGCGACGCCGAACAAGAGGCTGGCGACGAGCGAAACCGCGAGCGTGAATGCCAGCACGACACCGTCGACGCGGGTCTGCTGCAGACGCGGGATGTCTGCTGGCAGAACGTTCCTGAGTATCTCGGCCATGCCATACGCCAGTGCCAGCCCGGCGACCGCGCCAGCGAGGCCGATGACCGCGCTCTCGATCAACAGCTGCCGCGCAACGCGGGATCGCGAGGCGCCGAGGGCTGCGCGAAGGCTCATCTCGGCCTGACGCCGGGTGGCGCGGGCCAGCAGCAGGTTCGCCACGTTCGCGCAGGCGATGAGCAGCACGAAGCTGACCGCCGCCAGCAGGATGTAGGCCGGATCCCGCACCTGCGACACGACGACTTCATGCAGGCCCCGCACGCGCGCCGTTACGTTGGTGTTGGATTGCGGCCGCAACTTCTCGGTGTTGCGGGCGATCTCGGCCAGCTCGGCTCGAGCCTGCGTCGCGGTGATGCCGCGCCGCAGACGCCCGGTCACGCTGAGGAAGCGCGCGCCGGGCGACTGCAGCTCCTGTGGCGTGAGACCGAGCGGGAACCAGACCTGTGCGCCCGTTGATCGCAGCGAGAGCTGCGGCGGCATGACGCCGACGACAAGGTGCGGCTCGCCGTTGATCGCGATCGTCTGCCCGACGAGACCTGGATCCGCGGCAAAGCGACGCCGCCACAGACCGTCGCCGAGCACCGTGACGCGCGGCGCGCCGTGCGGCTCATCGCTCCAGCGGAATCCCCGGCCAAGTGCCGGCGGAACGCCCAGCGCGTCGAAATAGTTGCCGGAAACGCGTACGGCGGCGACACGCTCGGGCTCACCCCGACCGGTCAGGTTGGCTGTCGTCGCGGCCGAGGCGGCAAGCTCCTCGAACGAGGTCGCCGCCGCGCGCCAGTCGAGATAATCGGGGGCGGTCAGTCCCATATCGACCCCGCGATGTTCGACGACGGATACGAGCCGATTGGGTTCGTGGTACGGCAGCGGCCTGAGGACCACCGCATACACGAAACTGAAAATCGCCGACGTTGCGCCAGTGCCGAGCGCGAGGGTCAGGATCGCTACCGCGGCGAAGCCGGGATTCCTGACGAGCGTGCGCACGCCGAACCGCGCGTCCTGCCACATGGTCTCCAGCCCTCTGCTCGCCCGGACGTCATAAGCGCGTTCGCTCATCCGGCTCAGGTTGCCGAACCCGCGTATCGCGTCGGCCCGTGCTGCATCAGGGTCCATCCCGCGCGCGATATTCGCCTCGGTCGCCAGCTCGACATGCGAGCGCATTTCCTGCTCGATATCATCGATGGTGGCGTCACGCCGCAGTAACGGGCGCACTCGTGCGAAGAGCCTCTCGAGCCATGTCATCGCCGGGCCTCAGCTGGACTGCCTGACTTTCGCGATGGCAAGGGCGAGCAGGTCCCAGCTTTTTTCCTCAACCGAGAGCTGCTTGCGGCCCGCCGACGTCAAGCGGTAGAACTTGGCGCGGCGGCCCGTCTCGTTCACGCCCCACTTCGAGCTGACCCACGCTTTCTGCTCGATGCGGTACAGCGCCGGGTACAGGGCGCCCTGTTCGACGAAGAGCATCTCTCCCGACATCTGCCTGATGCGCTGGATCAAGGCGTAGCCGTGAAGCGGACCGAGCGACAGCGCCTTGAGAATGAGCAGATCCAGGGTGCCCTGGAGCAGATCGGCCTTCGGTGTGGTCACAGGACAGGCGCTCCTTCTACCTTACGCCTAATATGGTTAGGCATGATGCGCCTGGAATACCTAAGATGTCAAGGCAACTGGCCGCCGCGAACACGTCCTGGCGCCCCAACCACCACCTAGTCGGACGCGGGGCCCTTCCTCGCCCTCGGATCTTCGGCAACAGGCGTCGCATTGCGGCTGGATTCTCCGCGGTGATGGGCGAGCGCGCCGAAGGCCGCGAAAAACACTTCGTCCGGGCAGAGCTCCGGGGTCAGAATCCGTTGCAGGACAAGGCCCTCTGTCAGGACGTGAATCACACGGACGAGATGTTCCGCCGGCATCGGCAGGTCGCGCTCATCTCCCAGCGTACGGAGCCATTCCGCCCCGAGCTCGTAGCTGCCGGCGGTGATCTCGCGAACTCGAGCGCTTAATTCCGGGTTCGTCAGCGTGTAGGCCAGGCCCGTCAACCGTCCCACCGCCGCCGTCGTCCGCTCCGGGATCGCCGCGAGCGTCGCTTCGGCCATTGCCTGCATCACGTCGGCGAACGTCGCGCCAGGTTTGATCCGGGGTGTCACCGGAGCCCAGTAGGCCTGGCCGAGCGCGATGAAGAGCTCGTCGCGGTTCTTGAAGTTCCCGTAGATCGCCCCTGTGGTCATGCCGGCCCGTCGCGCGACCGCTTCGAGGGTGGTGCGCGCGTAGCCCTTTTCCCGAACCATGGCTCGCGCCGCTTCGAGCAGTGTGGCTCGCGTGCGATCACGCTTGCCGCCTTTCGGTCCGCGGCGCCGGGAGGCCGTCCTTTTCGCAGTCATTGGATAATAAAATAGTTGATCTATTTAATAATCTCAATATTATATTTGCATGTCTCCTGCAAATTCCATCGAAGCCGCTCTTCAAGCCTGCGTCGATGCCGGCGAGCTCGGCGGCGCCGCGACCCTGGTGTGGCGGGACGGACGCGTCGTGGACACGGCGTTCGTGGGCTGCCGGGATTTAGCGACGAATCTGCCCGTCGAGCGGGACACGATTTTTCGAATCGCGTCAATGACGAAGCCGCTGACGACCGTCGCCGCCTTGATGCTGTACGACGAGGGCCGCTTCGCCCTGGACGAGCCCATCGCGCGCCATGCTCCAGAGCTCGCCCACCTTCGCGTCCTGCGCGATCCGGATGGCCCGCTGGACCAGACGGACGCGGCGGAGCGGCCGATCACGTTTGGCGATCTCCTGACCCACCGCTCAGGCCTCACCTACGGCGAGTTTCATCGCGGCCCGATCTCTCGCGCCTGCGCCGAAGCCCTCGGAGGGCAGATCGACAACGCCCTCTGCCCCGATGAGTGGATCGCACGACTCGCCACTCTGCCTTTGATCGATCAACCCGGAGCTGGCTTTCATTACGGACTGTCAACCGACCTGCTCGGCTTCCTCATCGCGCGTCTCGAAGGTGTATCTCTCGGCGTTGTCCTCGAGCGGCGCATCTTCAAGCCGCTGGGCATGCGCGACACGGGCTTCGTTGTGCCTCGAGAGAAGCGAGCTCGCCGCGCCGGCCTCTGCGGATTCGACGCCGAGGGGAAGTTGACCGGTTTGACGACGACACCTGGCGGGCACGCGCTCGCGGAACGGCCTGACGACATGACCTTCGAATCGGGAGGTCAGGGTCTCTGGTCGACGCTGGACGACTATCTCGCCTTCGCCCGTATCTTCCCTGGTCGTGGAGAGGTGGACGGTGTGCGCCTGCTGCGCCCTGAAACGTGCGCGATGATGGCCTCGAACCAGCTCACGCCTGACCAGCGCCAGGCAGCTCGAATGCTGGGCATGCCGGTGTTCGCAGCCGGCCACGGTTACGGCATGGGCGTCGCCGTGGTGACGGAACCCGACAAGGCGGATCCGTTGAGATGTCGCGGCGGCGTCGGAACTGTTGGATGGCCCGGTGCGTACGGCAGTTGGTGGCAAGCGGACCCGACCGACAACTCCGTCCTGATCTTTCTGGCGCACAACATGCCGGAGTTGCAGCAAATGGCCCGTGGCATCGGCCTGGGCGCGTGGAGCGCGATCGCGACGTTTCACGAACTCGCGTGCGGCTTGAAAGGCTATGAGCCTTCGGCTCGACCGGTATCGCCGACCTAGGTCAGCGCCAGGTATTCGTGAACGAACCGCACGGCCATCGATCCTTCGCCAACGGCTGACGCCACCCGGTTCATGGCACTGGCGCGGATGTCGCCAGCCGCGAACACGCCGGGTACACTCGACTCGAGGGCCATCGGCTCGCGGCGTTCTTTCCAGATCCGCGCGTAGCCCGCGTCCATCGGCAGATCCCGGCCGGTGATCACGAATCCCTTGTCGTCGCGGAGCACGTCGGGGGGAGCCAGGCGCTGCGCGGCCTGGCGCCGATGAAGATGAAGACCGCGTCGATTTCCTCCACCTGACTCGTGCCGTCGTCCAGCGTGAGCACGGCGCGTTCGACGTGACCGGCGCCTTCGACGCGTTCGAGCTGCGTGCGCGGCCGCAGCCGGATATTCGGCGTCTGGTCGATCTGATCGACGAGGTATCGCGACATCGTGTCCCGCAGCGAGTCGCGCCGCACCACGATCTGCACCTCCTTCGCGTAGCGCGCCAGATACATGGCCGCCTGTCCGGCGGAGTTTCCACCGCCGACCACGAGCACCGTTCGATCCTTGAGCCCCGACGCCTCGGTCGTCGCGGCTCCGTAGTAGACGCCGGCACTCGTATGGTCCGACACCCCTGTCGCCGGGTGGACCCGGTACTCCATGCCCGTCGCTGCGAGCATCGTCCGCGTGACGACCGCTCGGCCATCGCTGAGCATGAGGTGCTTGTATCCGCCCTCGACGGACACACCGGTCACCTCGAGCGGCACGAGCAGCTCTGCGCCGAGCCGCTGCGCCTGGGTCACGGCGCGCCGCGTCAGCTCGCTGCCGCTGACACCCGCGGGAAACCCCAGATAGTTCTCGATGCGGGAACTGGTGCCCGCCTGTCCGCCGGGCGCGTGCCGATCGAGCAACAGGGTTCGCAGTCCTTCTGACGCGCCGTAGACGGCGGCCGCGAGACCCGAGGGACCGGCGCCGACGATGACCAGGTCGTAGAGCTGATGGGCCGCCGCGAGGGATCGACCGAGGCGCTCGGCCACCTGGCGTGGTTCGGGATTACGCAGCGCGAATCCATCCTCGAAGAGCAGGGTCGGAAGCTCGCTGACGTTGATACCGGCCGAGTCGAGGAGGCTTCGCGTCTCGGCCCGCGTCCACATCGAGCCAGCGGTAAGGGATGAGATTGCCCGCGAGGAAGTCCTTGATCTCGTGCGACCGGGGCGCCCACTGGTAGCCCACCAGCCGCAGTCCCTTCGCCTCCGGAAGGTTCTCGACCTGCCAGGTGTCGAGGAGATCGTCGATCACGGGGAACAGGCATTCTTCGGGTGGCGCCCACGGCTTCGAAAGGTAGTGATCGAGATGGGCCACGTTGATGGCCTTGATCGGCCGCATCGATGTCCGAGTACGCCGTGAGCATGACGCGCCGCGCCAGCGGATATACGTCGCGCGATTGCCCGAGCACGTCGGTTCCCTGCAGCCCTGGCATCCGCTGATCGCTGATCACCATCGCCAGCGCGTCGCCCCGCGCTTTGAGCTCGTGGATCGTGGTCATCGCTTCTTCGCCAGACGTCGCGCTGACGACGACGTAGGATTCCCGGTACTGCGTGCGGAGATCGCGGCGCAACGCCGCCAGCACCTGTGCATCGTCGTCGACCGCAAGGATCACGGGCTTGTTCACGCGTGGCTCCCGTCCTGGTCGGCGAGGGGAAGAGACACGCGAAATACCGTTCGGCCGGGCGCCGTGTCGAACTCGATCTCGCCGCCGTTGTGAATAATGAGGCGCCGCACGATGTCGAGGCCCAGGCCGGTGCCCTTCCCGACCGGCTTGGTGGTGACAAACGGCTCGAAGAGCCGGCCGCGGATCTCGACCGGGATCCCGGGTCCGTCGTCGATGACCCGCACGACGACGCGGTGCCGCTCGCAGGTCGCGGTCACCTCGACCCGGCCGCCGTCGGCGACGGCATCGATCGCGTTGTCGATGAGATTCACCCAGATCTGGTTGAGCTCGCCGGCAAAGCCACGGACGCGCGGCAGGTCGGCTTGAACGTCGATGTTGACGGCGACGGATTTCACCTTTGCTTTTGATTTGAGCACCGCGACCGTGTTCCCCAGGCCTGGCGTGAGGTCGACGGGCTCGGCCACCGTTGCCTGGTCCATGTGCGTGAAGCCCTTCACGTCGGCGACCAGCTTGGAGATGCGCTTTGCCGCCTCCTGAATTTCCGCGGCGAGCGCGCGGACCGAACAGCCGGTGGCCTCCCATCGGAGAACGGCGGCAAGCGGCGGGCCACTCACCGCGGCGGCAATGCGGTCGAGCGCGTCGAGCGTCACGGCGGTCTCGGCAATGGGGCCGGCAAAGGCGGTGTCGATGCCGTGATCGGCGAGCCAGTCGGCGATGGCGTCCTCGCGCTCGGCGTGTTGAATCGGAGACAGCACGCCGTCCAGCCGCGTCGCGAAGCACGAGGTGCGGAGTTCGTCGACGATCGCCAGCTGTCCGTCGCTCAGCTCGAACGCGCCAAGGGCGCGTGCCGCCTGCTCGGCGTCCTCGAGACGCTCCCCGAGCAGCGCCGCGCTGCGTTCGATGGCGGCAGCCGGGTTGTTCAGCTCATGGGCGAGACCCGCCGAGAGTCGTCCGAGCGAGAGCAACTTCTCGTCGTGCAGGCCGCTCGCCGAGAAAATCTTCGACCGATCGATCATCGAATGCACGAGGATCGACGTGATCTCGTGACACTCGCGAATCAGGGCCGGAAGATCCTCGCGTGGCACGGTAAGGATCTCTGTCGGCTCCTGCGCGACGGAATCGCCAGGGGGACTGACCAGGCGGGAGTAAGGGAGCATGCCGGTCACGTCTCCGGCGCGCGACTCGAGCACCTTGTGACGTCCGGCACCGCGGTCGACAAAGACCGCGATGTGTCCCGTCAACACGACGAAGAGGCCCGTCACGGGCGCGCCCTTCGCCGTCAGCACTTCATCCTCTTTGAGCTGTCGAAGCGACCCGTGTGCGACCAGCCACTCGAGCTCGGCGCGGGGCGCCGTAGCGAGCGCCTTGTGCGCCGCCAGTCGGTCGATGAGATCTGTTGCGGCCACGTCGGTCTCCTGATGCCTCGGTCGGGAACCTCGATGTTACCCCGGCCGCGACACCCGGCGGGACTTCCGATGACGGCTACTCGGCGCGCAGCGCGGCCCACGGGTCGATCCGTGTCGCGCGGCGCGCGGGCAGCCATGCCGCCATCAGTCCGACTGCCAGCATCAGCAGCGTGACGATCGTGAACACGAACGGATCGGTGGGCGTCACCCCGAACAGGAACGTCTGCAGCACGCGCGTCACGCCGGCGGCCCCGGTCAGGCCGACGATGACGCCGGCGACGACGATGCGGAGCGCGCGCGTGAGCACGAGGCGAAGCACGTCGCCGCGGTCTGCGCCGAGCGCCATGCGCACGCCGATCTCGCGGCGGCGCTGCGCCACCGCGTAGGCCATCAAGCCGTAGAGGCCGCAGGTCGCGATCAGCGTCGCGGCGATCGCGAACAGCCCCAGCAGCACCGTCCGGAAACGCGGCTGCGCCACCGACGCCGCGACCGCTTCGTCCATCGTCACCGTGCTGTCGATCGGCAGATCGGGCGCGGCGCGGCGGATTTCAGCGCGGATGCCTTCGGCGACGCTGGCGGGTGTGGCCGTGCGCGCGACGAACGCCACGAACCGTACGAACCCGCCGCGATCCTGCTGGAAGGGCGCGTAGATCATGGGCTGCACTTCCCGATCGAGCCCCCTCTGACGGATGTCCGCGACCACCCCCACCACCGTCAGCCACTCGCGGTTTCCCCACACGCGCACGCGCCGGCCGAGCGCCTGCCGCGGACCGCCCGGGAAGTACTGGCGCACGACGCGCTCGCTGACGATCGCCACTTTCGGCGCTGCGGCCGTGTCGCTGGCGGTGAACTCGCGTCCCGCCAGCAGCGGAATCCCCATCGTCCTGAAATAGTCCGCCTCGATTTTCGGTATGCCGACATCGAGCGTCGGCTTGGGCTGACCATCGATCTCGAAGTCGCCCTGGATGAACATCATGGCGAAGGGTACCGAGTTGATCAGGCTCGCCGACTTGACGTCCGGCAGGGACTGGGTGCGATCGAGCACGCCGCGCGCGAACGCATGGATGCGATCGGGCTCGGCGTAGAGGCGTGGGGGCAGCGTCACCCTGACGATCTGGAGGACGCCGTCGCGCCCGCTCGATTCGAAGCCGGTCGACACCGACGTGAGACGCACGAAGCTGTGAATCAGCAGGCCGGCGCCGATCAGGAGGACGAGCGTCGCCGCGATCTGCGCCGCGACCAGCAGCGTCCGCAGCCGCTCGCCTTGACGGTCGGCTGTCGTGCGCGTCTCGCCGGCGTGCAGCGCGTGGCCTTCGCCAAACGCGGCCCCGCTGATGCGCAGCGCCGGCACGAGGCCGACCAGCACGCTCGCGAGCAGCGACAGGCCGAGGCAGAACGCCATCACGCGCGTGTCGATGACGACGCCGCCGACGCGTGGCAGCACCAGTGGCGGCACGAGTGGCAGCGTGAGGTTGATCGTGATCTGCGCCAGCACCACGCCGAGCGACGCGCCCAGCAGCGACAATACGACGGCTTCGGTCAGCAGCTGACGCACGATCCGCCGGCGTCCCGCGCCGAGGGCCATGCGGACCGACAGTTCGCCGCGGCGCGCGCTGAGGCGCGCCATCTGCAGGTTGGCGACGTTGACGCAGGCGATCAGGAACACGAACGACACCGCCCCGAGCAGGATCAGCAGCAGCGTGCGCGCCGACTCCGTGCCGTACCCCTGCAAGCCGACCGTGCGCGCGAGCGTGCGGACGTTCGGCGCGAGCGTGCCTTCCGGCGCGAGCGCGCCGGCGGCGGCGATCGACGAATCGTTCAGCAGCGGCGTCAATTCGGCTGCCGCGCGTTCCTGCGTCACGCCCGGCTTCATGCGGCCCAGCAGCCAGAGAAACGCGTTCCTGCCGCTGTCACCGACCCAGCGATTGGGCAGGAAGATGTCCGCTTCCGGCAGCGCACCCAGCCTGGGGATCACCGGCCTGAAGCTGAAGTCCGGCGGTAGCACGCCGACGATGGTTCGGGAGACCCCGTCAACGTTGATCGACTGTCCGACGATCGCCGGATCGGCCTCGAGCGCCGTGCGCCACATCCGATCGCTGACGATCGCGGTGCCATCGTCGTCTGGTGCCGCGCCGGTGAGGAAGGCGCGGCCGCGCGCGGGAGTGACGCCCAGCGTGGCGAAAAAATTCGGACTCACATCGAGCGCAGGCACCTGCCGCGGCTCGCCGCGTCCGGTGAGCTGCACGTTGATCGAGTTGTAGGCCGCGAGCTGATCGAACGCGGTGACGCGCGTGCGCAGTGCCTCATACGTCACGGGCGCCCAGGTCGAGAACGTCCTGACGCCCGTCTCGGTCTGCTGCGCTGACTGGAGGAGCACGAGGCGATCGGGAGCGGGATATGGCAGCGGACGCCAGAGCACGCCGTAGGCGACGGAGAAGATCGCAGTAGTGAGACCGATGCCGAGCGCGAGCGTGGCGAGGGCGGCGAAGGTGAACGTCGGATCGCGTCGCATCAATCGCAGCGCGTGACGCACCTCCTGCGCGAACGCTTCGATCGTTGCGAGGAGCCACGATTCGCGCGATTGTTCGCGCAGCGGCAGCGGATTGGTCGTTCGGCTGGTCACTGGTGCATCCTTGGATCGTGCCGAGGGTCGGTAAGGAGGGCCAATCGGATACGCCGAGCTGCGATTCGTGCTGGCTCGCTGTGAGACATGCCGGTAGTCTGGACGGCGTGGCGTTGTCGGCACGTATGTGATTTTCAATATGCTGACGATATGTTCCGGCTCGTAGCATCGAGGGTGTATGCGTGTCTTGATCGTCGAGGACGAGCCCTATCTGGCAGAAGCCATCCGCGATGGTCTACGCCTGGCAGCGATCGCCGCCGACATCGCCTCGGACGGTGACACCGCGCTGGAGCTGCTGAGCCTCAACGTCTACGACATCGCTGTTCTCGACCGCGATATCCCGGGTCCTTCCGGCGACGAGATCGCCAAACGCATCGTTGCTGCCGGGGCTGCCGGGGTCTCCGGCAGCGGCCCGCTGATCCTCATGCTCACGGCCGCCGACCGGCTCGACGACAAGGCCTCCGGCTTCGAGCTCGGCGCCGACGACTACCTCACCAAGCCCTTCGAACTTCAGGAACTCGTGCTCAGGCTCAGAGCACTCAACCGCAGGCGCGCCCACAACAGACCGCCCGTGCGAGAGATCGCCGGCTTGCGTCTGGATCCGTTCCGCCGGGAGGTCTACCGCGACGGCCGTTACGTCGCGCTCACCCGGAAACAGTTCGCCGTGCTCGAGGTCCTCGTCGCTGCCGAAGGCGGCGTCGTGAGTGCCGAAGAGCTCCTGGCACGGGCCTGGGATGAGAACGCAGACCCGTTCACCAACGCCGTGCGCATCACGGTCTCGGCCCTGCGCAAACGGCTCGGCGAACCCTGGATCATCGCCACCGTGGCTGGCGTTGGCTACCGGATCGACCTCGCACCCGGCGCTGAACGTCGTGGAGGGAACCGTGGGTAGGCCGTCCGGGCTTAGCGTTCGCCTCAAACTCACCCTGAGCTACGCCGGGTTCCTCATGCTGGCAGGCTTTCTGATGCTCGCGGCCGCGTGGCTCTCAGGTCGGCCAGAGCAATCGTTCGACTTCCTGCTGCGATACGTGCCCGACGATGTGATCAGCACGCTCGGTGCCCTGGTGCCAGGGAACCGTGCGTTCCTCCTGCGCGCTTACGCTCCAGCCGCGGTCATCGCTCTGGCGTTTCTCCTGGTGTTCGGTCTCTTCGGGGGATGGATTCTCGCTGGCCGCATGCTCGCGCCGCTGACTCGCATCACAGACGCCACACGCATCGCCACGAAGGGAACACTCTCCCACCGAATCCGGTTACCGGGTCGCAGCGATGAGTTCCGCGAACTTGCCGACGCCTTCGACACCATGCTCGAACGGCTCGAAGCCCATGTCAGCGAACAGCGGAGATTCGCAGCCAACGCCTCGCACGAACTACGCACCCCGCTGGCGACCACGAAGACGCTGCTCGACGTCGCCCGCAACGATCCGAACCGCGATACCGGCGAACTAATCGACCGCCTCCACTTCATCAACACCCGGGCGATCGACCTCACAGAGGCATTGCTCCTGCTCAGCCGCGCCGACCAACGAGCCTTCACCCGGGAACGCGTCGACCTGTCCCTCATCGCGGAAGAGGCCACGGAAACGCTGCTTCCCCTCGCAGAAAAACGCGGCCTCAGCATCGAGACCTCGGGCGACGTGACCTCCACCATGGGCTCGCATGCGCTCCTGCTGCAGATGACGACGAACCTCGTGCACAACGCGATCGTCCACAACCTGCCTGAACAGGGCACCGTGTGGGTCACGACCAGCGTTCGCCCCGAGGCTGCGGTGCTCACGGTCGAGAACACCGGCGAGAAGCTCGCCCCACAACTAGTTGCCACCCTCGTCGAGCCGTTTCAGCGCGGCACCGAACGAATACGCACCGACCACGCGGGCGTCGGCCTCGGCCTGGCGATCGTCAAAAGCATCACCCAGGCACACGACGGAACCCTCACTCTCACCCCCCGCCCCACTGGCGGGCTTCGCGTCACGGTGCAACTGCCCGCCGCACCACACACGGACAGCTGACGATCAGGAAGATCGACCGCGCAGGCGAGGACGAGGGGACCGCGACGAAGGCGCACACAATCATTGCTGCACGACGCGGAACGATCCCGGTCGTGGGCCCGGCTGTACGGTCCAACCCGGACCGACGGTCGCCGTCCAGCCTTCACCCTTCAGCGTCGTCGCATCGACGACGACCGGCGCCGGCAGCGATATCGTCTTTTCATCGGCCGAGACCAGCGCGCCGCCCTGCGCATCGAACGATCCCCATGCGCCTTTGTTCGCCATTGCCCGGAACACCGTGCCCGCGCCGGGAATGACTGTGGCCCCCATGGTGTTGATGCTGCCGCGCCCGGCTCTCGGCACGATGAGCACTGGTCCATCGACATAGCGGCGCCGTAACTCGGCGATGATCGCCTGCTGCTCGCGATCGCGCTGCTCTTCGGCAGCGCGTACCTGCGCGCCGTCGTAGCGGGCAGCCGCGGCGACCGCGTCCGGCGCCGCGGTCACGCCAGCCGCGGCTGAGAGCAGTTGGCCAAAATCGCTCGCCGCTGTGATCTTCCGGTGCCAGCCCGGAGTCAACGCGTCGAGCAACAGCCCATAACCAGCTCCAGACGCGTAGGCGAACGTCCGCACGAAAGATGTGCTCGCCTCCGAGCCCGCCAGGGTGGCCATCGCGTTCCGGATCGCGTCCTGCGCACCGTCCGACCCGACCACATATTGCGTGTACGTCGGGATCCCCTCGTTGATGTCGACGGTGTGCTCCCTGTCCGCAGCGCCGGGGAAACGCTGGTGCCGCGCGGCACGAAACGCCAGCGCGTCGGCAATGGCGGACGTGCGCGCCGCACCAGAGGCGCCAAGCGCCCGCGCCAGGGCCCGCCACTCGAGCCGCATCCAGTAGCGGCCCTCCAGCGAATCGAGATGGCTGTTCTCGCTGAGGCCGGAGCCTCCAGTCGTCAGCCCGAGGCGGGGCTGTATGCAATGAAACAGCTCGTGCATGAACAGCCGCCCGCGTTCCCCCTGATCCTTGGGGATCATCTGCCAGACATACGCGGACCACGTGATGCCGCCCCACTGGACCGGGGCGTTCACGAATCCGAGCTCGCGGGGACGGTCGCCGGCTGGCGCCGGCTGGCTCGTGGCGATCGTCCCGGTGGCGGCGTCCGCGATCACCATCGGCCCGCACAGCGACACGCCCCAGTGACGGCCGCCGTCGCGCTCGCAGAGCGCCTGGGCTTCCTTGAAGTACTCCTGGGCGCGCTGCTGATCGACCTGTGCCACCGCCGGCGGCGAGTGGCCTATAACCGCGTACGCCAGGATTGCCGGGCAAAGCGCTGATATCCGCATCTATCCACCCCTGGCGGTTTGAGATGGCGCGATTCTATCCCGACGATCAAGCGATAGATATGCGCCGCATCCGGGCCACCTCACTACGCCGCTATACTCTGTCCGTCCCGGTTCGCCATAGGAGGCGCATGCGATTTCGTCTACTCTGCATAGCCCTTGTGGGGGTCCCTGTGATCACGGGTCTGGCTGCGTTGGCGCGGCAGGATGTCGTGCAGAAGCCCGCGCTGGTTACCGTCGTGGCTGAAGCTCGCGGGCCAGTCGCAAACCTCGGTCCGCGCGACTTGGTAGTGCGCGAGGATCAGGCGACGCGCGACGTGCTCGATGTGCGGCCGGCGACCGAGCCGATCTTCATTGCCCTTCTCATCGATACGATTCGGCCGCCCGCCGGCGTGCTGGCACCGACCCAGGACTTTCGCCGCGGGCTTGCGGCATTTGTTTCGACCATCAAGGCCGGCAATCCGGACGCGCAGATTGCGGTCGACTCCAACTCGCGTGACGCGAGCGCGGTGCCGGCGATGCAACAGGCGGCGGAGATAGTCGGCAGATCTGGCGCGACGTGGTGTCGGTGCGCAGCACCTCGGCCTCGTCCAGCCATCGTGAGGACGTGCTGAACGTGGTGACGCGGTCGAGCGGCGGCACACGCCTGACGATAGTCGAGCCAACAGGCCTCGAGGCGATGCTCAAGAGCGTCGCCAATAGTTTGTTGTCGCAATACCGTAACGTTCACCCGACCTGCCAACGCGACGGTGAAATCGACGCAGATGGAGACGGCCAGGGTGGCAAGGTGTTGCTGACGCCGTGGATGAGATGGGACAGTCGCGGCGCCGGTATATACGGCGCCACAATATCTCACCGAAACCGACGGAACAGAGCTATAAAAGCGAGAATCGCGGTTCACCGGAGGCGACCATGAAAACCAGAACCGGGACGGCGCTCATCGCGACGCTGATGGCTGGGTGGCTGAGCGGTTGCGGTGCCGAGCAGCCGAGCGCGCCGGCGACCACATCTGGACCAGTGCGCCCGTCGCGCTTGAAAATTGTGATGATCGCGAAGAATACGACCAACCCCATCTTCGTGTCGGCACGCAAGGGCGCTGAAGTGGCTGCGAAGGAGCTCCTAGAGAAGCACGGCATCCCAATCGAGATTGTATGGATGACGCCGGACCGCGAAGACGGGCAGCTCCAGGCGGTAGCCGTCGCACAGGCGGTGCGGGACCGTGCGAGCGCCATCCTGATCTCCTGTTCCGACCCCGCAACAACGACCGGCGCAATCAACAACGCCGTCGAACGGGGCGTTCCGGTGATGACCTTCGACAGCGACGCGGCCGAGTCGAAGCGGTTCGCCTTCTACGGGGTGGACGATGAGAAGCTGGGGCGGGAGGTGATGCGCGAGCTTGCGGCACAGATGGGCAAGAAGGGCTCCGTGGCGATCCTGGCGGGCAACGTGGACGCCCCGAACCTGCGCAAGCGGGTGGACGGGGTCAAGAAGGAAGCGGCGCTGTATCCGGGTATCCAGATTGTCGGCACTTTCAACCACGTCGAAACCCCGGCGGACGCAGCCGCAGAGGTGATCGCCGCCCAGACGGCCAACCCGCAGATCCAGGGGTGGGCGATGATTGGCGGATGGGCGCTCCTCACGCCACGGCTGATGAAGGAGCTCGATCCAAAGAAGGTCAAAGTCGTCGCCGTCAATGCGCTGCCTGCGCAACTTCCCTTCGTGGAGAACGGACTGGCCCCGGTGCTGCTCGCCCTGCCGACCTACAACTGGGGCTACGTCTCGGTCCAGCGCATCGTCGACAAGGTGCACCTCAAGCAGGACGTTCCGACGATCATTCCCCCGATGGAAGTGATGCGGGTCACGAAGGACAACCTCGGCACGTGGGCTCGCCAGCTCCAAGCCTGGGGGTCCTCGGTTCCGGATCATTACTTGAAGCTGAAGTAAGGATCTCAGCGGCTGAGCATTTCCCGCACGAGAGACACCAATGGGCTCTCGAAGGTCATCCCCGGCGTAGGTCGCCCCTTACCGGACCTCGAGGTCACTCGTGGCGCAGGGCCACGAGTGGATCCATTCGGGCGGCCCGGCGCGCGGGCACGAATGCGGCGGCAACGCCGACGACTGCGGTCACGGCGGCGATGGCCACGAGCGCCACCGGGTCGATGTCCGGGCGATACACGTCCAGGCTGCCGATCCCGATGTCCGCCGATCCGGACGTCGCGCGCAGCGCGAGCATGATCAGGACCGTGAGGGCGAGACCGATGCTCGTCGCAATGCCGACCAGCCCCGCCACCCCTCGTGCAATGCTCCAGACCACCTGCTGACTCCGGGCGCCGAGCGCCATCCGGATGCCGATCTCGCGCGATCGCCTCGCGACCGCAAACGCGACGACTGCATAGAGACCGATGCTCGCCAGCACCAGGCCGAGGCCGCCGAGGGCACCGAGCAACGTGGCGACCACCTTCGGCGCCGCCTGCGATCGTTCCAGATCCTGCGCCATCGTCTGCGCCGTGATCACCGGGAGCGTGACGTCCACGGCGCGCAGCTCGCGTTGCATCGCCCCGAGAAGACCGGCCGCATCAGCCGCCGTTCGCGCAATGACGGTCGACGGCACAAGGCCCGCCTGCGTGTACGAGCGGTAGAACTGGGAGGGCTGTCGAGCGAGGACGTCGTCGGGGGAGAGACTCCGCGCGCCGGTGTCGCGGACGACGCCGATGACCTCCATCCAGGAGTTCGACTCGCTCTTGTCCCGAAAGCGACGCCCGACGGCGTCTACCGCGCCGAAGTACTGCCGCGCCATCGTCTCGGTCACCACCGCGACGCTCGGGGTGCCAGCGCGATCGCGGGCGTCGAAGACACGCCCGTGCAGCAGCGGGATGCGCAGCGTCTCGAAGAAGCCCGGCCCAGCCCAGATCATCGAGGAGTCACCAGATGATCTCCCGTCGCTGCCCGCTCCCTCGACAACCGTCGACACGGTCGCGCCCTCCATCGGCAGACCGTAGGAGAGCGCCGCCGACTGCACACCCGGAAGGGCGGCGATCCGCCGCAGCAGTTCGTCGTACACGTTCACGACCGCGGCCGCCGGGTAGCCCATGGAGACACTGAAGCGCGCGTCCGTCTCGAGCATGGCCACGCCGTCGACGGCGTAGCCGACGCGCCGCTCTCGCGTCGCCGCGAGCTGCTGCAGGAAGATGCTCGTGCCGCCGAGCAGCAGCACGGAGACCGCGACCTGAACGACGATCAGCGCGTTCTTCAGCGTCAGCCGCCGATGATCGATCGGCGGCATCCCCTCGTCGCGCAGTGCCGGCAGGAGGTCAACCCTCGTGGCCTTCAGCGCCGGCGCCAGGCCGAACGCTACGCCCGTGACGAGCGACAGCGCCATCGCGAAGGCGAGCACGCGGTAGTCAACGGTCAGGTCCACGGTGACAGGGAGCTCGACGCCTTGCAGCGCCTGCAGGGTCCACCACGCCAGGATGCAGCCGGCGATGCCGCCCGCCAGCGAGAGCAGCAGACTTTCGGTCAGCAGGTGCCGGACGAGCTGACGCCGCGTCGCGCCCATGGCCAGCCGCACCGACATTTCTTTGGCCCGCGCGGCGCCGCGCACCAGCAGCAGCGTCGCCAGGTTGCTGCACGCGAGAGCGAGAACGAGGCCGACGACGACGAGCACGCCCGACGCGATCGCCATGAATGGCGCGTCCGCCGCCGGATGGACCCGCACGTCCGTCGTGGCAACGACCGTGATGCCCGTGCCGACGGCGAACTCGGCGGCGTCGCGAACCTCTTCCGGCAGGGCGGCCGCGAGCCGTGGTCCGAGGACGTCCATCGCCGCTTTGGCTTGCGCCACGGTTACGCTCTCGCGCAGCCGGGCTTTCACGAAAAAGGGCGCGACGATCGTCGGGCCGCCGCGCACCCCCGGCATGGCGTTCAGCTCACGCAGTGCGGTTACCGGCAGCCAGAAATCGGTCGCGAGACCGACGTCGAGCGTACCGCGGTGATTGGCGGGACCGATGCCGACAATCGTCACCGGCGCGCCTTCAATTCGAATGATGCGACCGAGGATGGAGGGATCCGCGCGGAACACTCGCGTCCACGCCTGATAGCCGAGGACGGCGACAAGCGGTGCCCCGGGCCGCTCCTCCGTCGTGTCGAACCACCGGCCGAGCGACGGCCGGAGCCCAAGGACATCGAGATAGGTCGCCGTCGCGTACTCGGCGGTGCCACTGCGAATGCCGCCGTCGTGAAGATAACGGGCCGGAAACGGAACCGTGGCGGCCATCGCCGCCGCAAAGATGTCGGTGTACTGCGCCATCTCCTTGTAGGAGTCGTACGAGATGACGACGAGCGGCTTGCCGGCGGGATCGTTCTGATAGATGTTGACGAGGCGATCGGGATCGGCGAACGGTGAGTCGCGGAACAGCACCGCGTTCACGACGCTGAAAATCGCGGTGTTGGCGCCGATGGCGAGGCCCAGGATCAGCACCGCCGCCGTGGTGAAACGCCAATCGCGCACCAGGCGGCGGACGCCGTAGCGCGTGTCGCGCGCCAGCGCGTCGAAGGCCGCCGTCCCGCGCGCATCGCGGCTGGCTTCCTTGACCTGCTCGACGCCGCCGAACAGGCGCAGTGCCTTGAGACGCGCGTCCTCTCGCGACAGGCCGCTCGCCTGCAGCCGCTCGGTCTCGCGCTCGAGATGGAATTGCAGCTCTTCGCTCAGATCCGATTCACGGCGGTCGCGGAACACGAGCGATCGCAGCCGGCTTCGCAGGATGTGCAGGAGGCGCATCGTTATGTCCTTCGCAGCACGAGGTTGACGCCGGCCGACAGGCGCTCCCACTTCGCGACTTCGGCCTCGAGCTGCTTGCGGCCCGGCTTCGTCAGGGCGTAGAAGCGCGCGCGGCGGTTGTTCTCCGACGCGCCCCATTCGGCCGTGATCCAGCCCTGGTGTTCGAGCCGGTGGAGCGCGGGATAGAGCGAGCCCTGCTGGACCCTCAGCAGGTCATCTGAAATCTGCTGGATACGCTGCGCGATTGCCCAGCCATGCAAGGGTTCGAGGGCGATCGTTCGCATGATCAACAGGTCGAGGGTGCCTTGCAGGACGTCCGTCTGGTCGCTCACAGTGCTCCCCGCATCACGGCGCGATGAAAAGCGAACTTATCGCTGGCCATCCTACTTCGGCCTGCTGAACCCCTCGAGTGTATCGACCGCGAACTTGCGATAGCCGGAGAACTCTGACGTCCCGCTGCGCCGGAGCTTGAAGAGCAGACCCACCTGTGTGCTGCCGTTATAACTGACAACGGCAGGCAGCCAGACCTCGCCGTTGACTTTGCGGCGCAGGAACGACAGTCGGGCACCCTTGTGCAGCCTGGCCAGCATACCCAGGCCGGACTTCAGGTCGTCGATGGCCTCGACCTCCAGTTTCACCAGCTCGTGATCGTTCTCGCTGACCCAGGCGCGCAAGCTGAAGTGCCGTATCTGTTCGCCGACGCGGGTCTTTGGTTTCGCATCACGCCTGGGCGTCAGCAAGAATGCGATCGTGTCGTGCTCTTCGACTCGCTCGCGTCCGATCATCCGGAACTCGAAGACGTTGTAGATGTCGCTCAACGCCTCGTCGCGCTCACGACGAGCCTTCTGAAGCTCATGCTCTTGCCGCGCGAGCTCTTTCGAGGAGTTCCGGGCGAGCCGCTGGACCATCTCGTTGGCCTTCTGCAGGCGCTCCCGATCCTGCCTGGCCAATTCTTCTGCTGGCACCGGCCGGCCATCTTCGGCGATGAGCCGCTCCCAGCGCTCCTCGCCGGGAAGGCCGGGATAGCTCTCGACAACCTTGACCGATTCCTCGCGGGTACGCCCGCCCTTGTCGAGCTTCTGCTCACGTCGCGTCTCCACGTACACATAGCTGCTCTGAAGCGTGCCGTCGGTCTGGAGGCGTTTGCGCGTCTCGATGAGGAAGGATTCCTGATTGGGCAGAGGCTGATTCTGTGCGCCCGACTGGGAGCCGGCGATGAGGAACCCGAGAGCGATCAGTACCGGTAGTACGCGAGCTGTCATGACCTCTTGAACTTTCTGGATGCTCAGGTGCCTCTCTTGTAGATTAGCCTATGGAGTAGACGGAGCCGCCCCCGAGAAGTTCATTCGAGCGGGATGAGGATCGCCGGCGGTGCGAAACTCGCAGGACAGCTGCGTCAATCATCCGCACCGGCCAGGGTGCGTTGACGAGTCAGTTGCGTGTGGCCTCGATCGCTGGAAGCAACGGACGCAACCTCACCAGCGCCCTGCGTCGTCGCTACTTTGAACGAGTTCGCGCGGCCGCGCGGGCGTCAGCAAGCTGTGCCTTGATTTCATCGCTCAGACCGAGGCGAAGGCGGAGCGCTTGAAAGCGCGGATCCGGCAATAGCGCATCCCACTCCGGCTGGTTGATGAACCCGATCCAGGGTGCGCGGGAGTCGTAGGCTCGCTCCAGGGCGTCTATCGCTTCCTGCAAGTTGCCCAGTCGGACAAGCGCAGGTGCTAAAGCGGCGTCGTCTTGGGCGCCGACGAGCTGCAGCCGCTCACGCCAGTACGCTTGCCAGCCTTGTGCGGCGTAAACCCGTCTCAAGCGGTCGGCAAGCCCGGGCTTCCCCTGCGCGGCACGGTCCTTCTCATATGCGTCGACGGCCTCCGCGTGCTTCCCCTGCTGCTCGAGACACTTGGCGAGCCATCTGTACGACAGGCTCGTATCGTTTGGGTCGATCGTCAGAGTCCTGTGGCTGACCGCGACGCATTCGTCGTAGCGGCGCGCCGAGTAGAGCATCATGGCGTGGTGGCGATTCGAAAGCGGTGAGACCGGATCCAGCTCGAGCGCCCGTCGTATCACTTCGATCGCTTCATCGAACGCATCTCTCCTCATGAGAAAGGAGCCGTACGCTCGAAGGACCCACAGGTCCTGATCATCGAGCTCCATGGCGCGGAGATGTGCGGCTTGCGAAAGAGCATGGTCGTACTCGAAGCATTCATGAACATACGCGAGAGCCGTGTGCGCCAGAGCGACACTGTCATCGAGCGCAAGCGCCTTCTTCGCCGCATCCTTTGCCGGGCCCATGACGTCGATTCCCCGCCGGCGGCCGAGCCACGCCGTGTGAGTCAGCGAAAGCGACAGTGCCGCGTGAGCGCGCGCGTACTGGGAATCGAGCTTCAGCGCCTCGCGGAACTCGCGCTCTGCCTGGAGCATCCGCTCCGGGCTGCGGACCTCCATGTGGTACCGGCCGAACAGGTAGTGCCGGAAGGCCTCCGGGCTTGTGGTGTCCTGCCGGCGGATGCGCGCGCGATCGACGGGCCCGAGCATCGGCTCGAGCGCCTGCGCGAGTGAGTCCGCCAACTGGCTCTGCGCGTCCAGGATGTTCCTGAAGGGCTCCTCCCACTGATCGGTGACGAGCGTGGCGCCATCGACCGTTCGCAGAAGCTGCGAGCGAACCCGAACCCCGCTGTCGGTCAGTTGGAAGTGTCCCTGCACGACGGCCTCAACTCCGAGCGCTCGCCCCGCCTCCAGGGGATCCTGATTCATGCCGCCGAACCGGCGGACCCTGGCCAGCGGCTCTACCCTCAGCGTCTTGATGCGACTAAGCTGGTTGATCACCGCCTCGGTGAATCCGAACTGCAACCGCTCATCCTCTTCCGTGGCAACAAGAGGCCTGAAGGGCAAGACCGCGATCGAACGTAACGATGTGGACGGATTTGTTGCGGCCGGGCTCATGCCGGCTCGCGCGGGCTTCCGATCTGCATCCGACGCTGCGCTCGAAGTGGCGACGATCGGCGAGCTCTCGTCTGCAGTTTGCAGGCCGTGGATCTGCCAGACGACCAACATAACCAGCACGAGCGCAGCCGCCACGCTCAATCCGTACGTCAAGGACGCGAATCCGGTATCGCCTTTGAGTGCCGCGAGCTCGTTTGCCAGACTCTGAGCGGTTTGGTAGCGATCCTCAGGCCGCGGGCTGGCCGCGCGGTCGATGATGCGGGAAAGCCTCAGCGAGACATCTCGTCGCTTTGTCCGCAGCTCTGATCGTTCGCGGTAGTGGTGCGCAAGGCGGAGGTGCCGAAGGCTTTGCGCTTGTACCGGGTACGATCTGGTGAGGAGATGGTAGAGGAGCACGCCGAGGCTGTAGATGTCGCTCTGAACCGTGGGATCCATTCCAGACAGGAGTTCGGGCGCCAGGTAGAGTGGCGTCCCGGCGAGTGCGGTCGCCGAATTGTCGCCCAGTTCCCGTCCGGTGCCGAAGTCCATCAGGACGATGCGTCCATCGTCGGCAAGCATGACGTTGTGAGGTTTGATGTCGCGGTGCAGCAGACCCGCCGCGTGCACCGCTCGGATTGCCTGACAAAGCTCGGTCCCGATACTCACGACCTCCACCGGAGTAAACGACTTGCCTTGCTGGAGCATCTGCTGCAGGGTCCGGCCCCTGACGAGCTCCATCCAGAGGGCGATCCGCGTCCCGATCTGTTCGGCGCCGTAAATCGTGACGACATTGGGATGTTGCACGCGCGCGAGCAGTCGCCCTTCCTCGAGGATCGAGGTGGCACGTGAATCGCTGCTCGCCGTGCTGGCGGGAAGAAGCTTGAGCGCCACCTCGCGTTCGAGCCGCGTGTCCCACGCCCGGTAGACGTGTCCGAAGGCACCGCGGCCAATCTGCTCGAGCACTCGCAGATGCCCCCAATACTCGGGTGCCTCCATCGGAGCATCTGCAGGACCGGACGCTTCGCTGGCTCTCGAAGGCGGCGAAGGAGGTGGACGACGATGGACATCCGCCACGGCGGCCAACACCTTGAGTTGATCGAGCAGCACGTGGCCTGGCGCGTGGACGCTCGATTCCACGGTGGCCCAGTCGATTGGCGTGCCATCGAGAATGGCGTCGGCGAGCTCTCCGACGAACCGTTCACCCGGTGGCACGACTCATCTCCGCAGCGAGCCGCACCAGCGCCCGCTGCGTGGCCTTGCGCGCCGCGTCCGCGGTGGGTTTGCCAAGCACCTGCGCCAGTTCCTCGAAGCTGTAGTCCATCTCGATGCGGGCGATGATCGCCTCGCGCTCCTCGGGCTTGAGCCGCCTCAAGGCCCGTTGATACCGCTCGACAGCCTCGCGGCCGATCGCCGCCTCGAGCGGTGACAGAGCGGATTCGAGCTCCATCTCGTCCAGATCCAGGATGTGAGGCTGCCGCCCCTTCCTTCGGAGCTGGTCGCGAATGCGATTGATTACCGCTTGCCGCAGATAGGCCTGGAGTGCGTCGACACGAGGCGCCTCGAGGTCTCCAATCCTCTTGAACGTTTGAAGCAAGGCGTCCTGCACAAGGTCGTCCGTATCGGCCAGATCGCGCGCCCACTTCGGCAACCGCCCACTGGCCCATCGCTGGAGCGGTTTCACGTGGCGAGCGAACAGGCGCTCCACGGCTTCCATGTCGCCTGCAGCGGCGCGGTCAAGCAGGTGAAAAGTCGATTCCGGATCGTCGCTCGCGTGGTCTGGAGGAGAGGCCACCGTTTCCGAACGAGGAGTCGACGTGCCTTCGGGCATGGATCGGGCCTACGAAAAGGACGGCGATTTTACCAGAAGGCCCGTATGGCTGCGACTCAGCCGGTGCCGCTTGTCCGGATTCGCGCGTGAGGACGTCTAGAGAGTTAGACCAGGCGCGATAGCGTCGCGAAACAGAAGAGCTGTGCACGTATTTGAAGAACGTGCCCACCGCGGGCGGCCGGCCGAACGACTCCGACTGATTTGAACATCACAAGAAGAGGCTCCTATGAAAAAGGCTCTACCTCTATTAGTGCTTCTCGTCCTGGGCTCGCCAACGCGTGCCGCGGCTGATGCGGTAATTCACTGGAACACCACTGCCGCCAGCGCCGGCTTCGCTGCCGGCCTGGACAATTCGGCCGGGTGTGTAGACCCGCTCCATGAATCGCGGATCTTTGCCATGATGCACGTCGCAATCCACGATGCGCTGAATGCAATCGATCGGCGGTCCCAGCCTTACGCTTTCGACGCCCAGGCACCAGCAGGCGCGTCCCCCGACGCTGCAGTGGCGGCGGCCGCACGCGACGTGCTCGTCGCTCTGTTCCCTCAACTCCCCGGTGAACTGGGCCTCACGCCAGATGCAGCCGTCGAGTTCGTCGAGGCGGCCTATGTGGCGGCGCTCGCGGCGATCCCGGATACCCCGGCCAAGACGCAAGGGATCCTGATCGGCCAGGCAGCAGCCGCCGCCATCCTCGATCTCCGGGAAGGAGATGGGTCGACCACCCCGCCCTTCCTTGATTTCACCTACGTCCCAGGACCCAATCCGGGTGACTTCCAGTTCATACCCGGGCTCCCGTTCGCCGCTTTTCCCAATTGGGGAAAGGTCACTCCCTTCGTGCTCACCGCCAGTTCGCAGTACCGGCCGAAGGCGCCCTACGCCGTGACCAGCAAGAAATACGCTTTGGATTTCAATGAAGTGAAGAGTCTGGGCGCTGTGGACAGCACCACTCGCACCGCCGACCAAACCGAGATCGCCCTGTTCTGGGTAGAAGGGTCTCCGCAGGGGTGGAACAGGATCGCGAGAACTGTCTCCGTCCAGCACGGTCTCGATCTCTGGCAGAATGCGCGCCTGTTCGGTCTGCTCAACCTGGCGTCGGCGGACGCCTACGTCGCGGACTTCGAGAACAAGTACTTCTACGAGTTCTGGCGGCCGATCACCGCGATCCGTGCTGCCGATACGGATGGAAACCCGGATACGGTTGCCGACCCGACGTGGGATTCACTGGTCGGCACCCCACCCGCGCCGGACTACCCCTCGGGACATAGCGGGCAGGGAGCCGCCATGGCAGAAGTGCTGGCGCGGTTCTTCGGCGACAAGGTCAGCTTCAGTACCACCGCCACCACGCAGCCGGGCGTCACGCGTTCATTCACGAGCTTCTCCCAGGCGGCGGAAGAAAACGGCAACTCGCGCATCTACGTCGGGTTCCATTTCAGGCACGCAGTCACGGAGGGAATCAAACTCGGAAGCAAAGTGGGCAAAGTTGCCTTCAACCACTATCTGCGACCGGTTCAGTAGCGTTGCGAATGGCAGGCGCGCACGCCGGCTCCAGTGGAGCCGGCGTGGCGTGCAGCTATTTCGCGTTCCGCACCCAGATGGCGTGAGCATCTGCCCGTTCCACGCCGCCCGGGTCCTTGTTGCTCAGCGGAGCGATGGCTTCGAAGATTCCGGTTCATCCTTGTGCACGTAATCCGGCGTGATCGTCCTTGAGTTGCTCCACCGATGGCCACCCCAGTGCGGAAGACAGCGGGCGGGCCCGAGCGTGACGGCACACTCATGGCGACCTCCTTCCTCGCGGGAGGAGGCCGCCATTTCGTGTGACCGTTAGTGGCTAGCGCAATCCGAGGACATTACCGCCGCTCTGCTTGAAGTCCTTCTCGAGCTCGTCGGCACGCAGATCATCGCGCTCGCGCGCCCCAATCACCACGCCGCCCTTGCGGACGCCTTCTTCATAGAATTTGGCATGCTCTTCCGGAATGCCGGCGCCAACCATGGCGCCAATTAACCCGCCAGTCGCCGCGCCCGCCCCGGCGCCCGCAAGTGCAGCGGCGATGGGTCCGGCCACAACCAGGCCGAGTCCGGGTATCGCGACCGACGTGCCGACGGCGAACAGCGCAGCCAATGCCGCACCGATTCCGCCCCCGACTGCTCCTCCGACGCCCATCCCTTCAGCGGCCTTGGTGCCGGCTTCGGTATCCTGGAAGTGCTTCTGACGAGTGTCGTCGGACATCACGACGTCGATTGCGTCGGTCGGGTAATTGCGGGAGCGCAGGCGCTCGTAGGCCCGACCGGCGGCCACGGGATCTTCATAAAAGCCGGAAACGTATCGCTTCTCCGTTCCGCCCATGACCCGATTCGCCTCCTGCCGCTCACGGCCGCGGGCGTTCTGGTCCTCACCGCGGCGCTCGAGCGACGGATCATCGACCAGCTCACCAGCCTTATCCTTGATGGCGCCCGTCACGCGGTCGCCGAACGCTGACGCCTCTTCTCCGACTCCGTGTTGCTTGGCCATGCTGTCTCCTGTCTTTCTTGCGAAATCCCCGCTTCCCCGAATCATTGTCGATCTCGGAAACGGAGGCCGTTTACTCCGATGAGTCGGAGGTGCAACATGCATTCCGATTTGAAAGGCGAGATCTCACCCGCGGGTTCCTAATTTGCCAGCGTTCGGGGCCGACGCGTATGCCTCATGTATTCGGCTACCGTCCTGGGCCAGCCGCTGCACCTACTTCAATTGGCGATGGTGCGCATGAGGGGATCGGAAGCGCAGGTGAGACGACGTCGCCCTGGTCAGAATCACTTTTTAAGTTTCCAGAGCGGGTCGGGGCGGGTGCTCACTTAGCACGCATCTGGCGACGCCAGGCAGCCCGCTGGTTGCCAATACGCGGGATCGCAACACGCGGTTTGCAATTAGCACGTATCCGTAGTGAATGCATGGGCTGTGGTCCGGCGCTGCTGGCGGACATTCTCCTTCGTGAGTTCATCTTCGATGTGTTACGGGTGGTGCAACTCGAACGACATCAGGCCACCTAATGTGTCGAGTAGTCCACACGCTGGTTTGGAGCCCGACCCAAACGGGAGGCCACCTCAGCCGTGCCAGCCTTCGAACTCGCTCAACAAGCAGTCGATCTCTCCTCGATCAGTCGCAGGAGCCGGCTCCGACGGCATCGCTGCACCCGCGAATCCGATCTAAGGTCCGCTCAGCCATTTTTGTCTGGGGGTTTCCCGGTATCGACAACGCCGGACCTCGCGCCTACCATCACGCTATGGCCGAGCAGTGCCGCCGACCTTCGTTGACACCCTTCGATGTGGAGTCTGCCGCCATGCTATCAGCCAGGCCCCGCTGGTGCGGCGACGTTCACCGAAAAGAGCGGTGCGATCACGCTGCGGTCGTGCCCGACATGTGCAGTTGCTGGTCATCGTGGCCCGATCCGACCAGCGCGGATTACTTCACCGTGAGAATCTGAACGTGACCTTCACGCCGCAGGACCTGGATGCTGACGTCGTGCGCATGTCGCGTGAGCAGCAGGTCCAATCTCGCGTCGACGACCGAGATGTTCGTGAACCGAATCCAATCGACACCGTCCGGCAGCATCGCCCGGCGGAACCAGACGCGACGCGCAGCGGCATCAATCTCGACACCTAGGCAGGCGCCGAGCAGCAGGAATGCGGCGCCTGCCGCCCATGCCTGAGGTACACACGCGACCGGATAGAGCGTGGGAGACTCGCCGCCGCGGCGATGAAAGCCACAGATTAGTTCCGGCAACCGATGGCCGTCGACCGACTGACTGAGTTCGAGCATGCCGCTCATGATGCGGGCGGCACGATCGGTGAAACCGCACCGGCTCAGGCCAGCGGCAACGATTGCGTTGTCATGCGGCCAGATCGATCCGTTGTGATACGACATCGGGTTGTAGCGCGACTCGCCCGCGGCCACCGTCCGGATGCCCCAGCCGGCGAACATGCCATCGCCCATCAGTTGAGCGGCGACTTTCCGCGCCCGCTTCGCCGTCGCAATCCCGCTGAACAGGCAGTGCCCCGGGTTCGACGTGCGGACCCGGCAGGGCTGCTTGTTGCCGTCGAGCGCCAGCGCGAACGTACCGATGTCATCGCACCAGAATGCCTCGTCGAAACGGGAGCGCAGCCGCATGGCGCGGGCGCGCCAGTCACGACTCTGTCGCAGGTCGCCGCGAGCCCTCGCCAGCGTCGCCGCACCGTGCCACGCCCGATATGCGTATCCCTGAATCTCACAGAGGGCAATTGGCGCCTGGGCGAGCGACCCGTCGGCGTGGAACACCGAATCGTGGGAATCTTTCCAGCCTTGCTGAATCAACCCCGTGTGGCTGCGCCTGGCGTACTCGATGAAACCGTCCCCATCGGCATCGCCGAATCTTTGCATCCATTCGAGCGCGGCGAGCACGTGCGGCCACAGCTGATCGACGAACTCGCGGTCGGCCGTTCTCTCGAAGTAGGCGGCCGCGAGCATGACGAACAACGGCGTCGCATCAGCGCTGCCGTAATATTGTCCGAACGGAATTTCGCCGAGGACGGCCATCTCGCCGCTGCGCATCTCGTGCAGGATCTTGCCGGGCTCGGCATCCTGCGCCTCGTTGTGCTCCGTCGCCTGGGTCGCGGCGAGGAAGCTGAGCACGCCCCGCGCAATGTCCGGCGACACCCACAACGTTTCGAGCGCGGTGATGATTCCGTCTCTGCCGAACGGCGTGCTGAACCACGGGATGCCTGCGTAGGGATAGACCCCGTACGCCGTGTCGGTCAGCATCATCCGCAAATCCGCGGCGGATCGGCTGATCCAGCGATTGAGGCTTTCGTTCGAGCTCACCACGCGGCAGTCGCCGACCTCGCGTTGAGCGTTGGTGTGCCTGGCTTTATCGACGACGTCAGAGTAGCGAACGCTATCGAGCGAGACCTCGCCGACCTCGCACGTCACCCCGATTTCCAGTTCGGTCGCCTGCTGAGGCTGCAGCGTCACGGAGAACACGACAACGCCGCTCTCGTTGCGGTCTGGCTCGCGGTCCCAGCGAATGATCGTGCGTCGCTCGACGCGATCAAGCCCCTGGTAGCGCAGCACCACGTGATCGGCGGCCGCATCATCGACGATGCGCGTGCCGCGGCGTTCGCGGTGGGTGCCTCGGACCTCGAAAAGATCCGCGAAATCGGCATCGAAGTGCAGCGCCACCGGCGTCTGGATCGGGTGACGCGAGTGGTTCGAGAGGCGTATCCGCTCGACGCTGTGGCCATTCCACAGCGTCCGGGCGCGGAACACATGCAGTGATCCGCGCGGTACCAGCAGGTGGTCGTCACGGACAACGTCGGGATTGGTGAGATCCACGGCGAGGATCGCGTTGTCCTCGCTGATGGTGGAGCTCAGGAGCAGCGGCCGCCTCCGGCCAAGCAGCAGCTCGAAGCGGGACAGGAACCGCGTGCCTGCGTGGTAGAGGCCGTGCTCGCCGTTCTCGAGGGCGAGGACGTTTCCAAGCAAGTCGAACACCCCAAATGTGTCGCCGTGCTTCAGCACACGTCGAGGCGCCCCGGCGCGATCGCTGTCGGCGACGATCGCGAAATGTTCTTCCAGCCTGACGAGGTCGGACATGATGCGGTCTGTTATGCCACCAACCCCGACCTCGTCGCAATCAGTTTGCGGAAAATGTCAACGTATTGCGACGCCATTCGCCTGGCCGTGAACCGACGCTCAAACGTCTGGCGGCACCGGCGGCGGTCGATGGTGTCGAGGCGCCTGACGGCGTCGACCGCATCCTCGATGGTATCGACGATGAACCCGGTGACGCCATCATCGATGATCTCGCGAACGGACCCGCCGGGAAATGCAATGACTGGCAGGCCGCAGGCCATGGCTTCGATCATGACCAGCCCGAACGGCTCGGGCCAGTCAATCGGGAAGAGCAGGGCTTTCGCCTGGCCCAGAAAAGCGTTCTTGTTCCTTTCGGAAATCTCACCGACGAATTCGACGAGCGGATTGTCCAACAGCGGCGCGATGGTACGTTCGAAGTAGGTTCGGTCTGCGGGGTCGACTTTCGCGGCAATCTTGAGTGGCAGCCCCGACGCCGCAGCGATCGCAATCGCGCGGTCGACGCGCTTCTCGGGCGAGATGCGCCCGAGAAACGCGAGATATCCGCCTGAAGTCGGGCACATGCTGAACAGACCTGGTGGCAGACCGTGATGCACGGTCGCCACCCAACCCGCGTTCGGCAACGGCTTCCGCTGCGCATCGGAAATGGAGACGACTGGGACATCGGAGAATTCGTCGTAGAGCGGCACGAGATCCTTCAAGTCGAGGCGCCCATGCAGCGTTGTCACATGCCGAACCTGCGGTAACCGACGCATCACCGGGTAGTGAAGTTGCGAGATGTGAAAATGGATGACGTCGAACTCGTGCGCTCGCGACACTACACGTTCGAGCATCATGAGATCCGTCGCCAGCTGGTCGACGCACGAGCCGCCCAGCCGTAGCGCTGCGGGGCACACGGGCACGAGCGTAGCCGTCGTGCGCGAGTCGGCGCTGGCAAAGAGGGTAACTTGATGTCCAAGCCGCACGAGCTCTTCCGTGAGGAACGAGACGACTCGTTCAGTTCCGCCATAAAGTTTGGGAGGAACGCTCTCGACGAGGGGGGCAACCTGGGCAATTCGCATAGCCACCGTACTCCGTCCTTGGTTCCAAGCGCGACAGTCACGCGTGGAAACAACCAACGCCCTGCAACCTATGCACCAGTCAGAACGCTCGAAACCCCGACTGAACAACAGGTGGGCGAGGAGCAAGTAGCCAATGCGAAGCGCCGACGTGTTTTGAATCAGTGCGTCGGCGAGCGCGCAGAATCACTTGGCGACGAGATGCGCGGCACGGGTGCTCGCAGCAATCGCGGATTGCGCCGGCGCCGTCTCTTCCGTCCCATCTTCGATCCTCCGCCAAAATCCGCCTCGGTTCCAGCTGGCGACGTATACGCTCATGGATATGATCGCAACGGACGCTTTTCAGCGCTTTTCTGCGTATAAAACCCGAGAGGCGACCATCGCCAGTATCGAACGGCTATCGACGGCGTTCGACCGGCGAAACGACTTAGGCCTGCTCGGCATCGGAAATGCGTGGAGTCGACTTCACTATGGAGGCGAATTCGGCCTCGTCCGGCCAAGGCGAGGCCAGACGACGCTGTCGTTGGTATTCGTCCAGACGAAGAATGGCAATACGGGCGGGCCGACTCCAAGCGCGTTCGGCGGCGGCGCAACCGACACACATCTGATTTATGAAGGCCTTTCTCGTGTCGCGGCCGATGCTGTCGTTGCTGGAGCCGGCAGCGTCCATCGGAATGCGTTCTTCTCCGTGTGGCATCCCGAGCTGATCGCGCTACGCGCGTCGCTCGGCCTGCGACGTCACCCGGCTCAGATCGTCCTGTCGAAGCGCGGCAGCGTCGACGTCGACGCCCTGTTGTTCAACGTTCCCGACGTGCCGGCATTTCTGATCGGCGGTGATGAATGTATCGCGCGGCACGAGTCGGCATTGCGCGCGCGCCCATGGGTACGACTCATCCCCACGAATGGCGATCTTCGCACCGCCTTCGAGACCCTGAGGAGTGAAGCAGGCATTCAGCGGGTGTCGGCGATAGGCGGGCGCTTCACCGCGACACAGCTCGTGGATGCAGGATTGATCCAGGACATTTACCTCACATCGACTTCACTCGAAGGCGGTGAACCTGGCACACCGTGGTATGCCGGCGCGGCCCCACCGCAGCTCAGCGCGCTCACCAGCAAGCACTGGAATGAAAACGGATCCCGCGTCGTCTTTGAGCACTGCTTGCTTAGTCGATGAAGAGATTCGAGGTGGCTTGATCGCCGAGTGCTCGCTTCCAATTCAGACGAGCGAAACGGACCGGATACCGCTGGGTCATGATTTTCAGCGATCTGGACCATCCTTCGCCTGCGCCCTCGGTTACCCATGCTGTGGTCTTCCTCTGCTCACGTTGAGACGTAATTGCACCTCTGGTCGATTGCCGCAACGTGTCCGATCGACGTCATTTCAGAACCTGCCGACGCGTCCTTCAACATTGCCGGCGACGCCCTCTGAAGCAGAAGCGAGGCCGGACTTTTTGGGTACGCAACATGCTCTTCTCGGCAATACCTATGGAGGCCCAGGCTGTGTACGACCGTTCCCCTTCGCTGGTTAACGTGGGGAACTGCGTGGCGCCTGGTGCCGGTGCAGTGCTCCTGCTGGTTGGCGCGTCTCGCCGATCGGCGGTTGGCATGTGCCTCGCGGTGGCCTCGGCCCCGTTGCTATACCGTGGCGTAACGGGCCGATGGCCCGATGTCCTGAACGCCCGTCAGCCCGACAGGTCCAAGGACCGCGCTTAGCGAGACCGCGGCGTCCACGTGCGGGAGCCGAGTCGCCTCCGCACACGCTGGCCGCACGGTTGACGAAGAAGGCATCCACATTCGAACCGTGCCCGTGAACATCCTCGCCGAGGGACAGTCATGAGCAAACCATTCGCAATCGTGACAGGCGCGTCGTCAGGTATCGGACTCGAATTGGCCACGATCTGTGCCCAAGAGGGATTCGACCTCCTGGTCGCTGCCGATCGCCCGGAGATTCGAGCCGCCGCTGACCGCTTTCGCGGGCTTGGCGCCGACGTCACCGTGGTGGAAGCCGATCTGGCCACGACTGATGGCGTGGATCGGCTGTGGGCGGCGGCGGCGGGCCGGCCGGTGGATGCCCTCCTCGCGAACGCAGGACACGGGCTCGGCCGTGCATTTCTCGATCAGGACTTTGGCGACGTCCGTCATGTGATCGACACCAACGTGACGGGCACGGTGTATCTCGTGCAATTGGTCGGTCGGGCCATGCTCAGCCGCGGGCGGGGACGCATCCTGCTGACCGGATCGATTGCCGGCTTCATGCCCGGGACCTATCAAGCCGTCTATAACGGCACCAAGGCCTTCGTCGATTCGTTCTCGTTTGCGCTACGCGCGGAGCTGAAGGACACCGGCGTGACCGTTACGTGCCTGATGCCGGGCGCCACCGAAACCGACTTCTTCGAGCGGGCTGACATGCTGGACACGAAAGTCGGCCAGGGGAAGAAGGACGACCCGGCGGATGTGGCCCGCGTCGGCTTCGACGCCATGATGCGTGGCGACGGGGACGTGGTGAGCGGCTGGCAGAACAAGCTGCAGTCAGCCATCGCGAACGTCACGCCGGCCGCGATCTTGGCCGAGCAACATCGTCGCATGGCCGAACCCGGATCTGGCAAGAAGGCCCACGAATAGGTCTTCCGGACGATGCCGCGGTCGGCGACTCATAAAGGAACGACGCGCGCCAGAACCGGTGAGAGTCTAACCGCCGTCAGCGCAGACTGAATGCAGCCCTGGACGATGGCCGTGGCGGTGCCTCGAACATATGCGGACGTCAATGCCGTGGTGGGCGGATATCTTCGCGATCTAGCGTTGGCGCAGTCGTCGCAACAGAAGATGTTCGGCTACAAGCGCGCGGCCAACGCCATCCTCGCGTTGGACAGCCCGTTGACTGACTTGCTGGGACCCGACGGGACCCTACCGCGGATGCCCGGGATTGGGCCGGGCTCAACGCGCGTGATCCGCGAGATCCTCGAGACCGGCTGCTCGCCGACCGTCCAAGAGGCCGTCGAACAGAGTGACCGCCGCGCCGACATCCATCGACGACGCGAGCTTCGCGCGCACTTTCTGAGCCGCGCAGAGGTGAGGCGAGTGCTCGTGGATCCCCGCTTCGAAGGTCCCACGGTCGAGCAATATGCGGGTGATCTGCAGATGCACTCGCAATGGAGCGATGGGTCTCCGACGATCGACGAAATTGCCGAGGCCTGCGTCGACCGAGGCTATCGATACGCCGCGGTGACTGATCATTCGTACGGACTCCAGATCGCCGGCGGCATGTCGATGGCTGAGGCTGCGGCGCAGCGTCTGGCGATTGAGGAGGTCAATGTGCGGCACGAAGGCCGATTTCGCCTGTTGCAGGGCATCGAAGCCAACATCGACGCGGCCGGGCACCTCGATCTCACGGATGACGAGGCGGCCACCTTCGACGTGGTACTTGCGGCGCCGCACTCCAAACTGCGGAAGACCGACGATCAGACGGATCGCATGCTGGCCGCCCTGCGGCACCCGGCGGTTCGGATTCTGGCGCATCCACGCGGCCGAATCTCCGGCACGCGCGCGGGCGTCATCGCGAACTGGAATGCCGTGTTCGAGGCCGCCGCGAAACGCGGCGTCGCGATCGAAATCGACGGAGATCCAGCGCGACAGGACCTGGATTTCACCCTGGGACGACAGGCACTGCCGTTCGGCTGTATCTTTGCGCTCGACAGCGACGCACACACCACCGGCCAGCTGTCCTATGCCGAAACCGCATTGGCGCACGCACGGCTTGCCGCCATTCCCGCCGATAGAATCGTCAACTGCTGGCCGCTGGAGCGTCTACTGGCCTGGTTGGGGGATCCGTCGTCAGAGTCTCGTCGTTGAGCAGGAAACAAGATTCCGACTCGGCTGAGCAAGGGGCGGTGCGCGCCGATTTCGACTACTCCATCGTGGATAGCACGGCGCATCGGCCATGGCCCATGCCACGAGCGGCGTGGCTGATGACCCAGTCGTGGCACGACCTGCTCTTCGCCCACTGGCGCGTCGATGTGTCGGAGGTACGCCGAGCGGTTCCCGCCGCTTTTGACCTCGATCTCTTCGACGGCGAGGCGTGGTTGGGAGTCGTACCATTCCACATGACGAACGTCGGTCTTCGGGCCACACCGACGATGCCGTGGATCTCAGCCTTTCCCGAACTCAATGTACGGACCTACGTTCGAGTAGCGGATCGGCCGGGTGTGTTTTTTTTCAGCCTTGATGCTGCCCGCTGGCTAGCGGTCGCGGCAGCGCACACGCTTCTCAATCTGCCCTACTACACCGCAGACATGACCCTCGAGCGGCGCGGCAATGCCCTGCGCTACGAAAGTATGCGCCGAAGGCGCCAGCGCGCGCAGTTCACGGCGAGCTACGAGCCTCGAGGCGTCCCGTTTGCGGCGTCCTTGGGTTCGATCGAGTACTTCCTCACCGAGCGGTACTGCCTGTACCATTACAACCGGCGGGGCGATCCGTACCGTCTCGAGATTCACCACCGGCCATGGTCCCTTCAGATCGCCGACGCGACGATCACGACCAACACGATGGCCGCCGCCAGTCGGCTGACACTCAACGGTCCGCCCGCGCTACTGCACTTCGCGCGGCGGCAAGACGTGGTCGCCTGGGCACCGACCCGCCTGTTCGCGCCCGCTCAGCGAGGCGTGCGAAACGTTATCGAGTAGCGAAACGGGCTCTTACTTCGGGTGGAGCGAGTCTATCGGATCCGGGAACCGGCGTGGCCGGAACTGCAAACGAGACAATGCCTACCACATCGCGCCGAAACAGTTCCACAGCTCGGAGGTCCATCGCCAGCGCGCAGAATCCCAGCCCGCGCGCTGCCGTCGTTGCTGCTTCAGCCGAGAGTGTCGCTGGAGTTCGGATCTCGCATCCTGACCGGGTGATCTACCCTGGCCTCGAGATCTCGAAGATCCAGTTCGCTCGATACTTTCAGCGCATCGCCGATTGGATCGTTCCGCACGTGGCTGGCAGACCTTTGACCCTGGTCCACTGCCCGGCGGGGATCGCCGCGCCATGCCACTTCTTGAAGCACGCCAAAGCCTGGGGTCCAAGGGCGCTGCGCCGGGTGCCAATCCAGGAGAAAACCAAGGTTGGCGAGTACCTCGTCGCAGACTCCATTGAAGCCGTTGTTTCTCTCGCGCAGATGGGGATCGTCGAAATCCACACGTGGAACTCGACGGCTGATGACATCGAACGTCCGAATCGAATCGTGTGGGATCTCGATCCCGGTCCGGCGGTGTCGTGGACGCAGGTGATCAGGGCAGCCGAGCTCGTCCGTGACGTCCTTTCCACGCTGAAGCTGAGAGCCTGGGTGAAGACGACCGGCGGCCGCGGGTTGCACGTGGTTGTCCCGCTCAAGCCCAAGCGCACTGTCGTGGAATGCCTCGACTTCTCCCGTGCCGTGAGCCAAGCGATCGTGCGCGCGGATCCTCGCGCTTATACGACAGAGTTCGCGAAGTCAGGCCGCGAGCACAAGATCCTGATCGACTATCTCCGAAACAACCGCACCAACACGTCGGTCTGTGCGTTCTCTCCACGCGTACGGCCCGGGGCGACGGTGTCGATGCCACTCGATTGGAACGAGTTGCGGCACCCGCCCGACCGCTGGACGATTCTGACGGCGCCGAAGCGGCTCACGCGCATCCGCACGGATCCATGGGCGGGCTACTGGGAAGGTGCGCAGACTATCTCGGCCGCGTCGTTCGCAGCCGTGACACGCCTCTCGTCAACGCCCGACGGACGTTCGCGGCGAAAGGCTGAGACTACAAGAGGTTGACGCATCAACCGGCGATCACCCCCAGTGTCAAGCACAACAGCCGCAGGCAATGCCCTCTCCTCGGTTCGGCGGTCAGACGGCGAATGCCGACGTCGCGCCACACCGGATCTAGCAGGCGGCCTGACGATCTGGCTTACGGTGCCCGCCGCGATCGAGAGCAACAGAACCAGCGACGCTCGCCGCAACATCCACTCTTCGACCAAATCGGTCGCGCCTCCGGTGCCACGCGACCTAGCGGCAGATGCTTGGCTGTGTGTTATCGTTCTTCTCGTCCCGATGGCAGCCGTCGCGGGTTCCAAGCGGCTTCTCCTCTGTGTGGCGGACTGCGGCTGTATCCGGTGTTACGCGCCGACTCGAATTGTCAGGAGCGGAGCTATGGCCAAACACGCTCCATCACCCGAACCGCGGAAGAATTGGTCGGCGCTCGAGCGTGGGCCGACTCGCGAGGAAATCTGGGATCGGTTTGTCGACGAACTCGACCGGTCAGGACAGGCCGGGTCGGCCGCAGACGTCGTTACACCCACTACGCTGGATCCCAACGCCCCAAGCGGAAAGCGTTTCGCGGACCTTACTCTCGTGGAGGTCAAGAACCTTGCAACGATCGCCGATAGTCTTGGGCGTCGGGGCGATGTGGTGACCTCAATGTGGCAACACACACAACGACAGCTGAAACAACGGCCGCGGAAGTGACACCTCAGTCATCGGTTCGTCGCCAGTCTTCCATTCGTCCGGATCACGTTGCAAATTGGACTGAGCTTCTTCATTCGTGGATGGCTTCATAGCGCTCTCCGAAGCAAATCTGGCTCCCGCACCTAAAGGCGCCCGCCAGCCTACCGTGTCTTGATCTTTCGCGCTGAGGTCATATCGAGCACGCGACGAGCGTGAAGCAAATCCTAAGCCCGGCGCTGCGTGGCCGTTCACTGCGCGCCCCACACGTCCCAGCGTGTATGAGGGTATATCGCGCCGCGGCGTCGAGTTCGATCTGCGCCTCGTGGCAGAGGTCGGCGACGCATGCTGATTGGCATTCGGCAAAGCCACGCTGTTGCGTTGGGCACCCAATGCTGTGGCATCGACTACCTCATGAACGGCTAAGAGATGACGTGGCCGCACCGCAGCCAATCGTGCGCTAACGTCCGGCATCGGCGCGGAACTCGCAGGGTCGACAATAAGTCCACCCCGCGTACGACTGGATCTTCTTGGCGGTCGGAGGCGTCGGTTTCAGTGTGATCGGGTTGATGCTGGCGCGAACTCGCGAACTCTCGCCACCGCGGAGGACGACATCGCCATGAGTTCAATCCGACACGGCCATTGTTTGGGGTTCTGAGGTTTAGGTGCGGCTCCCCCCTTGCAGGAGCGCCACTGCGGACTCGGTTGGATAGTGGCTACGGCGGTGTCCAAGTTTTTAGGACAAACGAGGCGTGAAACTCGGAAATGCTGCCGCGCAGGATGCCGGTGCCTCCAGAGCCGAGCGAGCGGCACCTGGCCGCACGCACTGCATCGCTCCCGCGACGACACGGCAATGCCGTCGGTGTAGGCGCAATTCCCGGAGTCAAGGATCCGTCGCCGGACGGAAGAGGTGACTTAGACGGGACGCGATGAGACCGGCAAAGGATGAGCCATGACTGATATCAGCAACGACCACTCTCCCGGCGCGACTGGAGACTACTCCGCGACGAAGGCGCCGGAAAACCGCAAGCATGTCACGTCGACTGAGCCGATCTCTGATCCGAGACTCAAGCCAGGTGGCGCGGGCGGCGTTTCCGTCGAGGTCGGCATGTCGGCACTTCATCACGCAGATGTCCCGAGCGCCGCGGATGGCACCGGGGCTGTCGATCAAATCGACGTATCTGACGTACCCAGGAGGGATGGTCTAGATATGAAGCACGATCTGAAGGAGGACGAGCCCGCAGGTTAGACGGCTCGAGCGTAATGTGCCGAGCATGACGATCCCTGTGGCTCCCGGCGGCACCAGGTCCCGAATTACGCCTGTCGTGCACGTGGGGTGCTCCGGCTGGCAGTACAAACATTGGCGCGGCGATTTCTATCCTGCTCGCCTGCCGGTGCGTGACTGGCTGGCTCACTACGCTGCAACGTTCGACACCGTCGAGCTCAACAACTCCTTCTATCGCTTGCCTGAGGCCGAAACGTTCGCACACTGGCGTGCGAGGGTGCCCGCCGGTTTTGTCTACGCCGTAAAGGCCAGCCGCTTCATTACTCATATGAAAAGGCTGAAGGACCCTCAGTCACCGCTTCAGCGCCTATTTGAACGGGTGGTCCACCTTGAACGGGCTCTAGGGCCCGTGCTGTATCAATTGCCGCCGCAATGGCCTGTCAACCTCGATCGATTGGTAACCTTCCTTGCAGCGCTGCCCGTGGACCACTGCCATGTCGTCGAATTTCGCAATCCAAGCTGGTACGTGCCGCCCGTCTACGAGGCCCTGGCGCGCCACCGCGTCGCCCTGTGCCTTCACGACATGCAGGGCGCCGCTCCGCCCGCCCGAGCGCTCGTGGGTCCATTCATCTACGCCCGCTTCCACGGACCATCACGATACGGAGGACGTTATGCGGACGAGGTATTGGCCGATTGGGCGGACTGGTGTCGAGCGCACGTTGTTCGTGGCGTGGACGTCTATGCCTATTTCAATAACGACATCGGCGGCCACGCCCCGCGTGATGCGCAACGGTTTCGACACCTGCTTGGTCACGTCAAGACCGTACAGCTCGTGAGGGCTCCGCTCGACTTCAGGACGGCTCCCCTTAGACAAGTCATTACGGCAGTTTCCAGATCAGCACTTGCCCGGAGCCGTACCGGCTTCGAGTCAGCACCATGTGATGATCCGACAGCGCGAGCCATGGCGCGCGCGATTTTCAGCCGCCGCGGACTGGATTGTGTTGGCGTACCTTCACCCCCAAACGGTTCATAGAGCTTCCAGAGGGCCCAGCACGGTCTCGGGACAAAGAAGACGGCTGCATTAACGTGATGCTTCAAGCCATGACGGAGTTCCCATGGAGAAGACAATCCCTCAGCTGGTGAACACGATGGTCTCGCGGTACGACGCGGTTCTCCTGGACATCGACGGCACGCTCGTGGACAGCAACGAGGCGCATGCGGCCGCCTGGTCGGAAGCGCTCGCGGCCCACGGCCGCCACCACTCGCCGGAACAGGTTCGCCCGCTGATCGGCAAAGGCGGCGACAAGCTGCTTCGGGAACTGGCCTCGCTGGACGACGAATCCGGCGAGGGCAGGAGGATTGCCGAAGCGCGCGTCGAGATCTTCAGGGACCGTTACCTGCCGACCCTCAAGCCCACGCCCGGCGCGGTCGCTTTCGTCGAGTGGCTCTTCGAAAGCCGCCTGACAGTCGTCGTCGCCACGTCCGCGAAAGAGGACGAGGTGAAGGCCCTGCTGACGATCTGCGGTGGACAGGCGTTGGTTGAGGACGCGACGACATCGGACGATGCCGAGCGATCCAAGCCAGATCCCGATATCCTCGTCGCCGCCTTGGAAAAATCCGGCGCATCACCTGACCGGGCCATCATGATTGGCGACACGCCGTATGACATCGAGGCGGCACGCCGTGCCGGGCTTGCAACAATCGCATTTCGATGCGGCGGGTGGGATGACGCCGCACTTCGAGGCTCGCTCGCAATCTACGATGACCCGAAGCAGCTACTAGAGCGCTTGGGCCAATCGCCGTTCTACACGGAGACATTTTAGGGCCTTCGGCACTCATCGTGACGCGGTGCGGGTGTGCCGCGCCCCGGCGCCGCCCGGCAGGGACGCGCAAGCAGGACCGCCCACCTCCGGCCGGAAGCGAGTGTACGAGCGCCGCGTGTGATACGAGATCCCGACGTCCGCGCTATGGCCCGCACGCGGTACCGGAACGCCGGCGCGCCGACCGTACCCGGCAATCCCCAAGGTGACGATTCGTGGCGAGACGGGACACCTACGTGCCGAACATGCGATCGCGATGGCCCACATTGTGGGAATGTCAGCTACCTGACAGAACCTCATCTCGGGTACTGGTACGGTGAAGTTTCCATGCCCCCCAGCACCCAATTGCACAACCTGCTCGCGCAGCGGAAGTGGACACGCAGCCGCGTCCCGCAGGCTGAGGACCAAATGTGCTCCGCCTGCGGGCAGTTGGTGGTACCGTCCTGCTTCGGCGTGTACTTTTTCTTCGGAAGCTTGATCACCGTCTGCGCCGACAGGCTCGCTGAAAGTATTTGCAGGACGGGGGCAGAAATCTACCAATCGCCTCACTCGCACCGGAGCGCCACATTGGGATCGACCGCCGCGGCGCGGCGGGCGGGCAGGTAGCAGGCGAAAAACGCGGCGCCGACTAACGGAATTGGCGTCACGACCAGGATCCAGGGATCGACGATGGCGACGTCGAGCTCGAGGTACGCGCGCGCGATCGCCCGGCCGACGAGGCCGATCGACAAACCGAACAGGAGCCCGTCGAGCACGGGACGATACCCGTCCAGCAGCACCATGCGCTTGATCTGGCTGGCGGTGGCGCCGAACGACATCCGCACGCCGATCTCGCGCGTGCGATTGGCGATGACGTTCGACTGGATGCCGTAGAGGCCCGCCATCGCGAGAAGGAGCGTGATCGCGCCGAGGCCGATCGCCGTGAGGCCGAACCCGCGCATGACCTGGAACGGTCCGGCGAGCACCGTGCGTCCCGTCCCGATCCTGTCGATCGCGAGGTCCGGATCCGCGCGCCGGATCGCCTCGCGCATCGCGCCGACGGCGGTCGGCACCGATCCGGATGCGCGCGTGACGACCGTGACGAGCGGCTGATAGTACTGCTCGAACGGCGCGTAGGCGAGCGGCCGCGGATCCGCGAAGAGGCTGCCCACGTCCGTATTGGCCGCGATGCCGACGATGGTGGCCGTCGGGCGCGCGGCCGGCTGGCCGGCGAGCGCGACCTGCCGTCCGACGGCGTCGGCGGTTCCAAAAATCTGCCGCGCGGTGAACTCGCTGACGATGAGGACGCGCGGCGCGCCCGGCCCGTCGCGATCGTCGAAGCCGCGTCCGCGAAGGATCTCGACTCCGAGCGTCCGGAAGATCGACGGCGTCGCGGCGACCGCGGTGACCATGCGCGGCGGCGTGTCCGCCGCGCCGGCCTGTTCCGCCGGCGCCATCGAGAGACGCAGCGCGCTCGACACGCCGAAGGGCAGGCCGCCCGTGAGCGACGCCGATTCGATCGACGGATGGCCGCGCAATTCGCCGAGCAGACGATCGAGCGTCCGCCGCGCGCGCGCCTCGCTCCACTCAGGCCCGTCGAGATTGAGGACCGCGACCCCGATCCGATCCAGATCGACGCCGGAGTCGTGCCGCGCTTCCGCGATCGAGTACTTCACGAACATCGTCGCGATGATGAAGAACCCGGCCGCGATCGCGACCTGCCACCGCAGCAGGGCGCGCTGGCGCCGGCGGCGCGGCGGCCCGGGGGTCGATCCTGCGGCGAGCGCGCCGCGCACGTCGATCGTGCGCGTCAGCTGGATCGCCGGCTCGAGGCCGAAGACGACCAGCGCCACGAGGAGTGACGACCCGGCGACGCCCAACGCCGTCAGGTTCAGCACCGGATGAAACGACAGCGTCGTCCGTCCGCCGAACGGCATCGCGAGGCTGATTTCGCTGTCTATCGCGGCGCGCAGCAGCTCGAACACGACGTAGGACGCGATCGCCCCGCCCGCCGCGAGAATCACGCTCTCGAGGCACTGCTCCCGCACCAGCCGCCACCTCGACGCGCCGAGCGCACGGCGCACAGCGATCTCGCGCAGCCGTGTCGTCCCCCGAGCGAGCACGAGGTTGCCGAGGTTCGTGCAGGCGACCACCAGCACCAGCCCGACGAGCGCGACGAGTGTCATCCCGAACCGGCGCACGGCCGTGTCCTCGTCCGCGATCTCGGCCATCGTCTTTGCCCGCCATGGCCGATCCGTGGCGGTGGGGCTCTTCCCCGGGTACCGCGGTGGAAACGACTGGTCGAGGCGCGCGGCGATCGTCCGCACCTCCGACGACGCCGCGGCGATCGTCACTGTTTCAGCCAGGCGGCCGAAGATCGTGAGCCGCCGGCTCTCGCGCCCCCCGTCTGATTGGGTGCCGAGCGGAATCCAGAACTGCGTGCTGGCAAGCCATCCGCGCGGACCTGTGAACGTGGGCGGCGCGACGCCGATCACCTCGTATCGCTGGCTGGAGATCGTCACGACAGTGCCGACGACCCGGGGATCGGACGCGAAGGTTCGCCGCCAGAGCGCGTCGCCCAGCATCACCACGCGCGCGGCGCCGTCATCGTCGGCCGGCTGAATCGCGCGTCCGCGCGCGGCGCTCACGCCGAGGGTCGCGAAGTACGAGCCGCTGACGGCCTCGCCCATCAGCATCTGTGTCGCGGAAGGCAGGGCCACGCGCCGAATGAGCGTCGCCGACGCGGCCATGTGGGAGAACGATGTCTGCGCCGCTCGCAGATCGTGGAAGTCCGGCGCCGACACCGTGCCTGCGAGCAGCCGTCCGCTGTAGGGCGTTGCGACGATGGCGACCCGACCGGGCTCTCGGACGCCGAGGCCGCGCAGAAGGACCGTGTCGACGATGGAATACACCGCCGTCGTGAGCGCGACGCCGATCGCGAGCGAGAGGATCGCGAAGACAGTGAAGAGCGGTGTGGCCCCGAGCCGCCTCAGGGCAAGCCTGATGTCGTTGACCACGCGGGGTGAGCGTAGCATCACTCGTGGCGCAGGGCCACAAGTGGATCCATTCGGGCGGCCCGGCGCGCGGGCACGAATGCGGCGGAGACGCCGACGACTGCCGTAACGGCCGCGATGGCCACAAGCGCCACCGGGTCGATCTTGGGGGATACACGTCCAGGCTGCCGATCCCGATGTCCGCCGATCCGGGCGTCGCGCGCAGCGCGAGCACGATCAGGACCGTGAGGACGAGACCGATGCTGGTCGCCACGCCGATCAGCCCCGCCACCCCTCGGTTGATGCTCCAGACCACCTGCTGAGTCCGGGCGCCGAGCGCCATCCGAATGCCGATCTCGCGCGACCGCTCGCGACCGCGAACGCGACGACCGCATAGAGACCGATGCTCGAACGTAGACGAGTCGCTTGTCCTCGGGCATCCGAAGTGCGAAGGCAACGCAGATGCCGAAGGCTTGCAATCAGAAATTGAGCCGAAATTGCGCGCGCTTGCGTCGGCAGTTTCTGCGAAAGGCGGTGGGGAGGAATCTGTCGGGATTCGCGAACGGGCCGTGACCCCGCTCACATGGCTTGCCGAGCCGAACTGTTCAGGGACAGCACAGGCCCGCCTTCGCGGCTACGCCGCTACGGCGCGGCATCCTTCGCCGGATGGCGTGCCGAGCCGAAGCTCACGCTGCGGCGATAGCTCGCGTGAGCGAAGGATGAAGGTTGTTGCCGAGCGTAAGCTCGTTCAGAGGCAGGATAGGCCCGCCTTCGCGGCTACGCCGCTACGGCGCGGCATCCTTCGCCGGATGGCTTGCCGAGCCGAAGCTCACGCTTCGGCGATAGCTCGCGTGAGCGAAGGATGGTGGCCCAGATTTTACCCAGATGGAACCCACTGACCAGCTGGATCCGCCAACTCGACGATTTTCAGCGGGCTGCGTAGGCGGTCCGGTGACTCATCGAGGTTACAGGAGCTGCCCGCTCAGCCACAGTGATACCAGAGAAGCAGGTGGACATTCACCCGCGATGGTTTCAGATGCCTTGCGAGCTTCCCTTCGCACAGATCACTACCGGGAATAGTTGAGCGCTTCCAGCTTTTCGGGCTGTCTGACCGGCACCTCGAAGAACCGTCGTGGCTCCGGGTGAATGACCCGCATGCCATTCGACGCAAAGAACTCCGCGATCTGCTCCTGGGCACCGCGCATGATCGCGAGCACGAACGGATTACCCTGATCAATCAGATTGGCGTTGGCCATGAAGCCGTGCGGATTGCGTGGCATCTTCGGTTGCTCGGCCAAGGCAAGATCATTGCGAAATAAGGTCGTGCGATCGGCTAGGCCGCTGGCGCGAAGGATCTTCGCGCTGTTGGGGTTTGGGGACGCCTGATCGCCGAACGCAAGCTGTAGCAACACCGGGCGCACGGGCACACCGGGCAAAGGCTTGCGTCTCAGGTGCATCGAGTACGCCACGGGATTGTAGGCTTGTGCCGCCCACGCCGCGCGGTCGAACCATTGCTGGATATCCATGGCGCCCGGAATCGTATTGATCAGGGGAGACCGCATCTCTTGCTCCGACCCGTCCGTCAGGCGGACGTGGAGCGGGACGCCGTCGCGCAACGGCATCTGTTCGTCGAAGAATGGCGGTGAAGTCGCCACGCCGGCCAGATGCGTGATGCCGGGACTGTTGATCAGAGGCGGCCGCCTGATGCTGAAGATGACCGCCGGAGCGGTGGGCGCATTGGCGCCAGCGCCTTCCGAGCGACCTGCTGCCGCCTGCAGCCTGCGATTCTCGATTAAGGGGGCGCCGGGAACGTTGAAGACCGCGGCCCGGATATCGGGCTCGACCGCGGTGAGTACGATCCCGTGGTTTCCGCCCTGGGAGAACCCGAAGTAGTAGAGGCGCGAGCCATCCAGATCGGTTCCTCCATCGCCGTCCACGTCAATTCCGCGGCGGATCGCGCGCACCAGCTGCATCAGGTCCGCGATAGTCTGAATCAAACCGTCTCGATTCAGCTGCAGAAGACGCGGCGGCGTGGCATGGCTCCCCTCGGTCACGTCGATGGTGCCGTCGCCGTTCTGGTCGAATCCCCTTCCGCCCGCAGGGAAACTGACCGAACCGCCGGCACGGCGTCGTACTGTCAGCAGACTGCGTGGACCAAAGCCATTGCCGTAGGCATTGATGACGATGACCGCGATCCCGTGCTTGGCCATGGTCGCGACGACGGCGAGCGTGCCGTTCTTATTCTGGCCGGTGCCGTGGGAAAAGATCGCGACGGGCCAGCCGGCCTTCGGCGTAGCGCCTGCCGGTAGCGAGAGATTGAAGAACACCTCGTTGGCACTACGGATCTGGACCTTGCCGGCCCGGGTACCGGTCGTTGGGATGAACTCGCCGGGATGCTGCAGGAAATCCGGCGAGGTGAATTTACCGAACGCGAGGGTTTCGACCGCGCCAGGAACGAAGCGGAGCGCGGCCATGTTCAGGCGTGTGGTCGACAACGGGCCGGCACCAGTGTGCCGGTCGAACACGATCTCGTCGACATCGGCAACGCGGAACACCGTTCGGCTGGGGGCCTGGTCCAATTGGAAGTCGGCGACTGGCGGTGGCAGGGCGTGAATCGCTGCCCGGATTCGTTGCAGGATCGACGTGGCGCTTTGCGTCGTGAACACGCTCGCGCTCACGGGCTTGCCTTTGGCAATGCCTGCCCTGGCGAGTGCCGTCACCGCAGCCGCCACCGTGCGTTCGTAGGGACTGGCCGTGGAATCACTGCCCTGGCGCGCGTTCGCGGCGACGACGCGGCGAAAAGCCTCGCTCATCTCGACCGGACGGCCGTTCGCCGAGCGGATGCCATCGGTGACGATGAGCGCATACCGCGTGTGCTGCTCGAGCTGCGCGTCCGATTGCACGTGAAGCACGTTGCTGTCGACGTCCCACACGATCTGGTTGATGCCGATCACACCGCCGCCACTATCACGCGACGCCGGCTGATTGCCGAGCTTGTACAGGAACAGCGTCTGACTGGTCACCGACGCGACATCGATAGCGCCGTCAAACGGAATCGAGAGCCGTGGCTGGAGGTTGAAGCCATCCAGCGTGTTCAGCACGTCGATATCTTCACAATCCGATGGTCGAGCCGCGCACTCGGGCTTCGCGAGATCGACGCGCAGACCGGTGATGTTCGCCGCGTCGACGACCGTGAACCGATCGCTCGGGAATGGCGCCCGCGTTGGGTTCGACGCGTCGAAGAGCGCTCGAACCGCGTCTGGACGTGCCTGGCCGGCGGGCTCGCCAATGAGATGTAGGACACCGGCATCGGTCACTCCGACGCACGCCAGTACAGCCAGCACTGGGACCAGCCGCTGTCTGGGCGTAATGGTTGGCGCACAGGGCTTCTCTCGGAGGCTCGCGCGGCCGAAGTGCATCGCGACGAGGATACGGGAGAGGATGACCGACCAGTGTTGCAGCGGCGTGGCTCTTGCAATTCTGTGTGACCCGGCCTCGTTCATAATGCCCCCTCATAAAGACGCGCAAGATTCGACGGATTCCTATCAGGCGGCCGGATGTAGAATTCCGCACTGAGCAGGACAGTGGCCGTACAGGAACTGACCGAACTCCTGATCGCCTGGTCCGAAGGCGACAAGCGCGCGGAGAGTGCGCTGATGACGCTGGTCTATGCCGAGCTGCATCGGCTGGCTCGTCGTCACCTGGCCAGAGAACGTTCAGGCGTCCTGCAGACGACAGCGCTGGTGCATGAGCTGTATCTGCGTCTGGCGGACCAGTCAGTCTCCTGGCAGAACCGACAGCAGTTCTTCGCGCTGGCCGCACGCATCGTGCGGCGCGTCCTCATCGACCAGGCCAGGCGTCGGACCTGCGAACGGCGCGGCGGCGGCCTTTGGGTGGTGCCGCTCGACGAGGTCGATGCACCTGCGAACCCTCACACCAGAGACCTCCTCGCACTCGACGATGCGCTCAATGCCTTGCGGAGGATCGACAGCCGGAAGGCGCAAGTCGTCGAGCTCCGCTTTTTTGGCGGTCTCAGCGTCGTGGAAACGGCGACCGCGCTCGGGATATCGGAAATCACGGTCATGCGCGACTGGCGTGCGGCGAAAGCCTGGCTGCATCAGGAGATCCGCAGCGCTCTCGCATAAACCGATGCGAAAACAGGGGTGTGGAGCTGGCACATGGACGCAGAGCGGTGGCGGCGGTTAGACGGCGCCCTTCAGCGCGCATTCGCGGCTCCTGAAGACGAGCGCGAGGCGGCTATTGGCGAGGCCTGTGGCGGCGACGCGACGCTGCAAGCGGAAGTCGGGTCTCTGTTGGAGTCCGAACGAGCACCCGGGTTGCTAGACCGGTCCGTGCCGGAAATGGCAGCAGAGATTCTGGACGTCGCAGACTGGCCGGCGATCGACCGGGTCCTCGCTGACCGATACCATGTTCTGCGCCACTTGGGCGCCGGCGGCGTGGGTGACGTGTACCTCGCCGAAGACCTTCGACTGGGCCGGCGGGTTGCGCTGAAGTTTCTGCCGCCGGTGTTGACGGCAGGTGTTGGGCGCCTGCACCGTTTCGATCAAGAAGCGCGCGCAGCGTCAGCGCTGAATCATCCAAATATCCTGACGGTGTACGACGCCGGCACCATCGATGGACGGCCATACATTGCAGCGGAATTCGTCGAGGGCGAGACGCTACGCTCACGGATGACGACGCCGCTGCGGCCGCGCGACGCGGTGCAGATCGCCGTGCAGGTCGTCGATGCGCTTGCGGCCACACATCGGGCCGGCATCGTCCACCGTGACATCAAACCCGAGAACCTGATGGTGCGTGCGGACGGGTTGGTCAAGATTCTCGACTTCGGCCTGGCCCAGTTGCCGTCCATTGTCGAAACACCGGCGGGTCGGTGCGATTCGTCGGGTGGCATGGTGCTGGGCACGACCTCGTACATGTCCCCTGAACAGGCCCGAGGCCTGTCGCTTGATGGGCGAAGCGACCTGTACAGCGTGGGGGTTGTGCTGTTCGAGATGATCACCGGGCGGCGCCCGTTCCAGGGCGCCACACCTTCGGCGACCATCGCGTCGATCATCCGCGATCAACCACCAACAATCGCCGACACGGGAGTCGAGGTCGCTGCGGCCCTCGAGCGACTGGTGGCGCGATCACTGCACAAGAATGCCGGCGATCGCTATCAGCGGGCCGAAGATCTGAGCGCCGCATTGCTCGACGTGCTCGGAGACCGGGACCATGGCATCCGCGCATCAGGTGGGGGGCGTACGCAGGGAGTGCGCCGTCGTGCCGTGACCATTGGCAGCCTGGCGGTCGTCGTCTCGTTGTTGACGGCGTCCGCACTGTGGACGCGCCAATCGACCGGTGATCCAGGCCGGGCTGCGATCATGGCTACCCACAGCGCGGAAGCGCACCGGATGTACGTCAAAGGACGGTACTTCTGGAACAAACGTACGATCGCCGGGCTGGAAACGGCCATCGCTTACTTCGTGCAGGCCTCGAACCTCGACCCAACGTTCGCGCAATCCTACGCCGGGCTCGCCGATGCGTACATCTCGCTCGCGGGTAACCCCGCGGCGCCACGCCCTCCTCGCGACTACCTCTCCAAGGCCAAGCAGGCGGCGCTGAAAGCGATCGCGCTGGCCCCCAACGCTTCCGACGGACACGTCGCATTGGCAACGGTTCGGCATTTCCTGGATTGGGACTGGCATGGTGCCGAGCGAGACTTCACACGAGCCCTCGCGCTCGACGCCGGCAGCGCAAACGCCTATCAGCGCTACGGCATCTATCTCGCCTTCATGCGCCGGTTCGAGGAGTCGATCCCGGCGTTGCAAAGGGCGGAGACGCTGGACCCCGTCTCGCTCGCCATAGCGACCGATCTGGCCGTCGTCTACAACTTCGGCCGACGCCCCGATTTGGCGATACCTCAAGTACAAAAGGCGTTGGAGATCGATCCGACGTATGGACGCGCACGATTCGAACTGGCCGCGGCTCTCGCGCTGCAGGGAAGGCATGCCGCCGCCGCTGATGAGCTGGACAAGCTACCCACGGGAGTGTCACTGCCGAACGCGAACGCGCGAGTGGCCCGCGACCGGTACAACGCGCTGGCAGGGCGGCCGACGAACACGCCGCAACTACTCGCAGATCTGATCGCCGAGTCTCGTGATCGATACGTGCAGCCTACGACGATCGCTGAACTACAGGCGGCGCTCGGCCACGACGATGACGCGTTCCTTGCGTTGGAGATGGCGTTCAACGAGAGGTCGATCGGTTTTCTTCGGGTCTTCGTTGATCCCAGATGGGAACGCTATTCGATCTATGTGGATCCACGTTTCGCGGCCCTCCGTCAGCGAGTTGGATTACCTGACGACGCGAGCCGTCGCACGCGGCCGGCAGATCTCGTGAACTCGCTACTTCGGTACCTGCCCCGCTGAGTTCTTTCTGCGGGACGCGACATCGCGATTCGGGCGCTAACGCCAATTGCTTGTGTCTGGCTTCAGACGATCAATACAAGCAACGGTTCTGTAGCATTGGTTCGAACTGGCTGAAGCGTTCCGCAGCGCCGCATAGTCAGTTCGCTCAACGATTTACAATTGTTATTGCGCTGACCCGTCGCTGTGGCTGCGACTGTCACCGACGCGCCGATCGACGACGATCAGCGCTTCCTGCACGACGTCCTCAAATGGATGACGACGCATAGTAATGAAACCTCGCGTAACGCTGAATGTCAGGCCGCAACTGCGACAGCCGCCGTTCGAGGGCCGCTCGGTCGCCCGCCTGCGCCGCCGCGAAGAGGTCTTTGTCAACATTTGGCATCGACCGTCTAGCCTATAAGAGGGTCGATTTGGCAAAAACGTGTCGCGGGCGGACGAGAAAAGCACCGGCTAGCGAAAAGATTGCTTGCGGATTCAGCCGAGGAGGTGTGTCCACCGATTCGGACACGCCCCACCCTCCGCCCGCCGCCACCACGCGCGAGTGGGCCACGGGAGTGGCCCACTCGCTGGGTTGACGAACTGGAAACTGACTCGCCGGTCTCATCTAGTGCGAGCTGAGGTCCTACGGCCGCAGCAGCGAGTAGAGCAGGCGATTCGGAGAGGTCGAGCCGATCCCGGTCAGCAGGCCCGCCGTCGCCGTGTTCGAGATGACGGTTCGCACCGCCGCCGGCGTCGAGGTCGGGAATACCGACAGGTAAATCGCCGCGGCACCTGCAACGTGAGGGCTGGCCATCGACGTTCCGCTCATCGCGACCCAGCCGGTCGTGCTGTAGTGCGCGGCCGAGACGATGCTGTGCCCCGGCGCCCAGATATCGACGCACGCGCCCCAGTTGCTGCTGCCGCCGGCGAAGACCGCACGCTGGTCGAGCCAGTTGCTGGCGCCAACCGTGATCGTGCCGGGCGACCGCGCCGGGCTGGCCATGCAGGCATCGACGCCGGCATTGCCCGCGGCCACGACGTAGGTGATTCCCGCATTTACGGATCTGCTGATCGCCGTATCGAGAGCGCTGTCGATTACGCCGGCGGTGAGGCTCATGTTGACGACTGCCGGTTTGCGGGCATAGACCGTAATCAGATCCACCGCCCGCAAGAACGCCCCGCTTCGTGATTTCGCGTAGCAGTCGAACACCCGAACCGACTGCAGCGTCGCCCGTTTGGCCACGCCGACCGCGTTCCCACCGATCGTGCCGGCGACATGCGTACCGTGGCCGTGACAGTCCTGACCATTGGCGCCATCGCCGATCAGATCCCAGCCTGCGCCGGCGAAGGCGCGGCCGCCGAAGTCAACATGCGTGGTCCTAATCCCGGTATCGACGACATACACCGTCACGCCGGCGCCCGTGTAATTGTACGAATAGCTGTTGGTCAACGTCCGGGGCCGCTGATCGATACGATCGATGCCCCATGTCGCCGGGGTCTGGACGGCCGCGAGCGATACCTCGGTACTCCTCCTGGACGTAGGCGACCATGGGGTCCTCGCTCATCGCCAGCGCCTCGGCTTCAGTCATCGAAGCGGTGAACGCATTGATGGCATGCTTGAACCGATCGCGCACCTTGCCGCCATAAATGCGGACCAGCTCGTCGGGAACGTCTGCTGCCCAGGAATGCTTTCCCGGCTCTCCAACGACGTCGTCGTCGAGCACGACGACATACTCGCCGCGGATCGCCTTTTCCTTCTTGATGAACTTTTTCTCAGGTTTGCTGACGGCCTTTTCTTTTCCACCCTTCTGCCCCGCCTGCTCCTGGCCGATGCCCGCGGAGGAGCGACCAACGGCAGTCGCCGACGGGGATACCCATCCCAGAATGGCCGTGAGGGTGACGATGAGCGTGAACTTGACCGCAACGCCGGCGCGCAGGGTGCGATTCATCAGAGTCTCCTTTTCCTGCCAGCGGTATTGCCGGCGTCTCTGAGAAACGCGACGTCCCCGTTCGGGAGAGCTCAGGAAAGACCGAAAGGCGATCCACCGCCTGCCCGTGAGCCCTCGCGCGTGCACTCGTCGCGTTCAATCAACGGAGGCAGAAGATGAAGTTCCTGATCGTTGGTCTCTTGACATTCACGATGACGGCGGCAGCGGTGGGTTCGGTTCAGGCTCAAGTGCGGACGAGACAGCTAGCGGCCGAGGGGACGATGGCATGGCGCAGCGATGGCCGGTGCTATATGGTCCGCCAGGGTCGCTGGGTGCCGACAGCGTATACGCGCACATTCCGTGGAGACGGCCGGGTATTCGACGTAGCGCAGAATGGCCGGTTCTTGAAGACGGTCGATCTCAGGCATCCGGGATGGGTCTACGAGCTGGATGCGGCGCTCCAGAACGCGCCGTATACGTGGCGACGCTATGCGATTCGCAGCCCCAACGATACCGTCGAGTACCTGGTTGCGGCCGCAAACCGGTGGGTGACACCGGAGATCGTGCTGACCCACCTGATCGCCCAGCTCAACGCGCTGGTCGCCCAGGCCCGCGCCCAGACCGCTCCGCAGACCAGGGTGGCGGCAAACTCTGATGCCATTCAGGCCCAGATCATGGCAATCAACAACGCGAGCCATGACTACATGGTGAAGGTCTGGACGGCCCCGAACTGCACCTCCAGCCGCGACGGATGTTGAGGGTGTGGGCGGCCGGAGGGCAGTAGCCGGCAGGGAACGTCGGAGGGTCCACTCCGACCGTCCTGCCACACTCCCGAGATGCGGGTGCCGATGTGACCAGGGGTCCAGCCGATGCTAGGATCTTCGCTGTCACGGAGGCGAGGTGAGCGAGAAATCCGAGCCGGACGTCACGCAGCTCCTGCAGCGTGTCAGTGCCGGCGGCAGCGAGGCGCTGAATGATCTCTGGCGAGGTTCGACAAGGATTCCAGCGTCGACGCAGAGTTGAGGCCGTCGGGTGCCAGCCGCTCCTTGATGTCCAGCGCTTGTTTCAGGTAGTCCCCGGCGCGGACGCGATCCCCGCGATCGTAGTGAATGAGCCCGATGTTGTGCAGCGTCGACGCAACCTCCTGGCTCTGAGGCGCCACACGCTGATGGATGGCCAGCGCGCGAAGGTAAAGCTCTTCGGCCTCGAGCAGCGCGCCCCGCCGGTACATCAGGCCACCCAGGTTGTTGAGGACTCTGGCTTGTCTCGCGGTACCAGGCGCAAGACGTTCTTCCAGTGTCAGGGCCCGCCGGTAGTAGGGTTCGGCTTCGGCCAGCCGTCCACGCAGGTAGAGCGTGATGCCGATGCCCATGATGCTGACCGCGGCGTCCCGGCCGGTTGCCTCGCTACGCTCGAGAATGGGGAGGGCACGGCGATACAGTGTGCCGGCGTCGTCGGTCGCTCCCTGCCGCCACCTCAACGTGGCGAGATTGTTCAACGAGACAGCGAAGTCGGTCGTGTCGGGCGCCAGCGAGCCCAGGATGTCGACGGCCTCACGGAGCAACGGCTCGGCTGTCTTGAGATCGAACCTGGCGCGGGTGACATTGCCCAGTGCGGTCAGGCTCTTCGCCAGCGCGACGCTGCCCGGCGCACGCGTGCGCTGGATCGCGACCGCCTCGCGCAGCAGCGGCTCGGCGGCGGTCAAGTCCTCCGCGTCAATCCGCGCGGACGCCTGGTCGAACAACGCCTTGGCGCGGGCAAGATCTCCAGTGTCGCTGTCCTGACGCGTTTCGATGACGGCTTCGGCCGCTACGACACGTGGAAGGTTCAGGGGAGCGGGCCCGACGGGCACGCACAGAAGGAGGATCGTCAGCATGCAGCCAAGGGGCACGAGGGTCTCCTGAGACGGACGGTAAGCGCCGAGGATAGACGAGCGGTTGGGCTGGGTCAACAATCTGTCAACAACACAATCTCCAGCAGAGCTCAGGGGCGATTTCAGACCGAATGAGCCGTCCCGAAAGGTCCTGTCGCGTCATCTGGCAGGGCCCAATGATCCAGGCTGACGATTATCTGCTGGCCGCGCGCGCGGCGATTGACGCCGGTGATTTCCGCCGCTCATACATGCTCGTGACCGGAGCGATGCAGATCGATCCCAATCGGAGCGATCTCTACCTCGCGGCCGACGAAAGCCTTCGCTGGCTCGGCCGGACGCGGCTGGCGGATCTCTACGAAGCCGCCGCTCCACGAACCGCCGGCCATGACACTGTCCTCGAGCTGGCGCACGAGATCCTGGCAACTGGCGACGCGCCGCTGGCGGTAAACATCGCCCGCCGCGCCGTCGTTCTCAAACCAGGCTCGCCGCCTGCGCTCGGCGTGCTGGCACTGGCCCTGGCGGCGGACTTCCGGCCTGCCGAAGGACGAACGCTGCTGCTGGACTACCGCGAGCTCGAATTCGATCAGGCGTTCGTCAGAGCGTGGTGCGCACTGCTGTGCGGAGAGGTGGATTCCGTGCTGCGGTTCGTCGAGGACACGCGCATCGATCTCCAGTGCGTGCCGGTTGATTCCGCTACGAGAACCCGCCGCGAGACATGGACCCAGTACATGGAGGACTGCCTCGCGCGCAGGAGTACCATCGAAGAGCCGTCGGGAGACTTGAGAGCGTGGCACTTCATTCAGTATGGCGCGGCGATCATGACTGAGAGTCCGGACCTTTCGACTGCCGGAGGACGCTTCACGGCAACCTGGAAGAGCTACCGGGAGGTGACCGCCATCCTCAAGGCGCTGTACGACCTGCTGATCAGGACGAACCGGCGGCCCGCACTGGTGCTGGCGGCGCCCGGACGGGACTCCAGCATCCTCGCCCGCGTCGCGTCAGCGCTTCTGGACGTGCCCTTCCACGAGGCCACCGACGCGCCCATGGATCGTGATGGCGCTCTGATCGTTGCATCGCGCGGCAGCGATCTCGCCGGACTGCCCGTCGAAGTCACCCTCCGGGGACAGACGGTCTTTGCGCTGGACTTCGACTGGCTCGCTCCAGGGCTCGTCGTACCGGATATCTGTGGAATGCTGAGCCTCTCGTGCACGCTTCCCTGGCACAGCGAGACACGGATGGCGATGTCCGCGGTGCTGCCGGGAGCGCGGCACGTCGCCGCCGAGGCCGAAGTCGTGCGGCGGCTCTTGGATGCCGAGGGGGACACGAGCGCCTCTGCGGTCCACGCCCTTCCGTTCTATGCCGAGCGGGTGTGGGACCTGAAGGGGTGCCGCCCGGCTGTCCGGCGCGAGCGCTTCAGACGCGACAGCCCGGTGGCAACCCTGCTGTCCTGGCGGGGATACGTCTGACGCTCGATCGGTGGTGCACAACTAGGACACGCGCCACGGCTCGAGACCGCGCAACAATCGACGTTCAGTGGGGTAGAAGGATGGTGGACCAGAACAGCGCCGGTTGGAACTGGCTGAAGGGCTGGCTACACGGAGTCGATACCCTCCGACATGCCGCTTGGTAAGAACCCCACCGTTTGGATGGTTCCAGAGTTCCCCGGCGCCGCACCTCCTCCGGAATGATGTCGACCGTGGGGCTGTCATGTAGGGGAGTGAGTGACAAAGGTCTCTTGACGGAACTCGAGGGCGCTTCCGACTTGGACATCCTTCGCCTGGCAGAGGACAATCTGGCCAGATGGATCGGCAACAGGTTGGTCGATACCGCATGGTGCGGAAGCTGGGCGCCGGAGGAATGGGCGAGGTCTACCTCGCCGAAGACACCATCCTGAACCGACGTGTCGCCATCAAGTTTGTCATCGAATCGGCGGACGTGCAGGGCAAGTCCCGCCTGCTCCGGGAAGCCCAGGCCGCTGCGACCCTCGAACACCCGAACGTGTGCGCGATCTATGAGGTTGGCGAGCACGAGGACCAGCCGTTTGTCGCAATGCAGTATGTGGAGGGGGAAACGCTGGCGGACCGTTTGACACGCGGTCCAGTCGCGCCAGCCGAGGTGACCCGTATAGCTACCCAACTCGCGGGCGCGCTCGCCGAAGCGCACGCGTACGGCATCGTTCATCGGGACATCAAGCCACAGAACATCATGCTCACGCCGCGCGGACAGGTGAAAGTCTTGGACTTCGGCCTGGCCAGGCGCCCGCAACCGGACAACGCCCCGACGCTGACCGGCACCGCCTTCGGCGTGATTATGGGGACACCCTCCTACATGTCTCCCGAGCAACTTCGCGGTGAGCAGGTCGATCCAGCCAGCGACGTTTTCAGTTTTGGGTGTGTTCTTTACGAGATGCTGAGCGGACGCCATCCTTTCACCCGTTCTAGCAGCGCCGAGACCATCTCGGCCATCCTGACCGAGCCCGCGCCTCGCCTCGAGCCGTTCGTCCCACCGGACCTGGAACGGATCGTCCGCAAGTGTCTCGACAAGAACCGGACGCACCGTTACGCCTCCGCTGCCGACATCGTCGCCGCTCTGCCCGACGTGGAAGAGTCGGGCAGGGCTAATCGCGTGCCGGCCGTTACGGGTCTTGTACGGCGGCGTTGGCGGACACTGATGACTGTCGCGATGGTCGCGGCGATCGCCGCTTCATGGGTGTACTGGCGCCGCTCTGGCGACGTGACACACGCGTCTCCCGTCGTCGCCGTGTTGCCACTCGCCACGCCCGATCAATCCTCTGCGTATCTTGGCGACGGTATCTCGGAAAGCATCATCAACAGCCTCACACAACTTCGCGGAATAAAGGTCTTGGCCCGAGCCACCACCTTTCGCTATCGAGGCGAGCACGTCGATCATGCGTCGTTACGACGCGAACTTGGGGTCGACGCGATCTTGACCGGCACGGTTTCCCACCGCGGCGACGACCTGGTGGTCCAGGCGGAGTTGATCAATTCCGCCGACAACACACAAATGTGGGGCCAGCGATACAACCGTAAGGTCAACAACGTCTTCGAGGTGCAGGAGGAGATCGCCCGGGCGATTGCGTCCAGGCTGGGGGTCGAGCTCAGGGGACGTGACGCCGGATTCACGAAACGCTACACCGATGACGTCGAGGCTTACCGCGCGTACATACTCGGGCGCGAGTACGCTCAGCAACATACGCTCGCCGGTCTCGAGGACGCAGTGGCTCATTTCAAGCGCGCCATCAGCCAGGACCCCCGCTATGCGTTAGCGTGGGCCGGGCTCACGGACGCTTACATCAATCTATGGTCGCGCGGATCGCTCCCTTACAGGGAAGGACGACGCATGGCAGTGGATGCTGCCGAACATGCCCTTGCGCTGGATACGGATCTTGCCGAGGCTCACGCCGCCATCGGCCAGACGCACGTCTTCGTCGGTCCTTTCAACTTCCAGGCCGGTGACCGCGCGTTGACCCGGGCCATCGAGCTGAATCCCGGATGGCCATTGGCGCGCCAGTATCAGGCCGTGTCGTTTGCCGCACAAGGCCGGTACCGCGAGGCGGTCCATCAGCTCGAAACTGCGCACGACCTCGATCCGTTGTCAGGGTTTATCACACGGTTTCTGGCTTACGCGTATCTCCTGAACGGCGACATCCCGCGGGCGACCGACACCTATCGATCCGCCAGAAAGCAAGGTCCACTGTTTTCGACAATCTGGGAATCGGAATATTTCGTGCGGATCGGGTCGATCGATGAAGGGCTGTCGGAAATAAAGGCTGCGTCGACAGGCAGAGAAGACGACCCTGATATTCGATTCCATTTTGCAAGGCTCAGCGCCGCCAAGGGGGACACGGCACAGGCGTTGACGGTTGCAAGGCAATTCGACGAGCAATCAACGACTTCGCCCATCCTGGGACGGTTCGCCTCGCGACTTTACGTGGCGGTGGGCGAATACGATCGCGGCCTTGACGTGCTCGGTCGAATGATCGACGCGGGGGCTATGCCAATCTTCTACAAAGACGATCCCATCTGGGAGCCGGTTCGAGAGGATCCGCGATTCGTCACGCTCCTCCGCCGCATGCGGATTCCTGAGTGACGCCGCTTCTTGTCCTCAAAAGTAGAGCGCCGCGCCGTTGCCCTGGCTAACGGCCTCGCCTATCGGGCGCGCCCGGCCTGACTGACGGTCAGCGGGCCTCGGCCACGCGGCGCCAGCCCATCGTCCAGAACAAACCGAAGGAAGGGGTTATGGAACAGAACAGCGCCAGTTGGAACCGGATCGCGTCTTGGCTACGGCAGATCGACGGGCTCAATCGGAGCCGGTACAAGAGCACTGGCACCTCGCCGCCGTTCCCTTGAGCCGTCCTCGCTCTCGGCCTTGTAGCCAGTTGCGGGTTTGAGCATGAGGAATCGCCTCAATGCAAGGGAATCCGGAAGAGATTGCGCTGTAGATCCGTCTTGGTGAAGACATACGTCGACGGGTCCGCCCCCGGCGAGATGGAGCCATGCTCGATGATCCGGGCGCCTGGTACTCCAACTGCCGCACCGGGGTCGATTCCCCCAGGAGGCAAGTCCGGCAGCGACCTGCCGGACGGCACGGGAATCGCGTACGTCTTGCCGGTTGCCACGGGTGCCCCCACATACAACCATCGCCCGTCGGACGACCAGGTCGAGGGGCAAACCCGGGCACAGATTTTCGTGGGGGCGCCCCCGTCGACCGGCACGGCGAACGTGCCGCTCCCGGCCAGGAGTGCGATCACCCACTTGCCGTCAGGCGAGAGGCCGAACTTCTCCGTGACCGCAGCGGCTGTGACTCGTGAGCGTCCGGTTCCATCCTTCTTGATCCGGATCAGCGCGTTGTTTTCTGCCACCGAGCGAAACACCAGGTCTTCTTCCGGGCCGAAGGAGACCTGATCTCCCCCTTGGGCGATCGGGCGAGGCGGTGTGCGCCGGTCGAGGGCCGCCAACCAGATCTGCGATGTTCCATTGCCGTCCGTTGTCGTGAAGGCGACCTCCTTCTCGTCACGCGAGATTTCGTAATCCCTGACCGACATGCCCGACAGCACGCTCTCACTCATCCCCGACTTCAAGTCCAGCGAGCGCAGTTCAGCCGACGCCGCGACCCGGCCCCTTGCCGACAACCACCAGTCCCGGACGAGGAAATAGAACACGCGTGTGCCGTCCCTCGACAGACGCGGCACCAGGGCATAGCCTTCAGAAAGGATCGCGCGCTCGCCGGCGGCGTCGCGAATCCAGATCGCGCTCCGACGCGTACCGACCGATGTGACGAACGACCGGCCATCGGCGGCCAGTGCAATGCCCTCTTCCTCGGTCGGGCCGAAGGTAATCTGCTCCGGCGCTCCGTCCGGGAACTTCTGCCGCCAGATGTGCGCACTGCCGCCAACGACGGCGCTGAAGTACATCCACTGTCCATCGGGAGCCCAGGCGGCGGCGATACAGGTGCCCTGAGGCCCGACCAGCCGTCCGGAGGAGCTGTCCATCGAACGGAACGAGCCTGCATCGATCCGTGAATGCATGGGTACCGGTCATCTCGACCACAAGAACGGACTGACGATCCGGCGACAGGTAGGAGTAGTGCGCCATCGCATGCTCGTCTGGCGGGATATAGATCTCCCGCGACTCCGCTCGGCCCTCCGTCGCGGTCACGATTCCCATGTGGAGGCCGGTCTTGATCTCGGAAAAGAGCACGCGATGATCGGCAATCCAGGTGAGTCCGGACGCGTTGGGCAGGAACCGCGTTGGCTGGCCCCTGGGCACCGGAACAGTCCACGTATCCCACGAACCGGCAGTAACCTGCGTATATGCGATCCGCGATCCGTCCGGTGTGAACACCGGTCCGTACCTGCGGGCCGGCTCCGTCGTGAGCTTGACTGCCTCACCGTTCGGGAGCAGCTTGACGTAGATGTCGCCGCTGCTCAAGAAGGAGTCTTCGCCGCGTTTGAAGACCACCATTCGCCCGTCGGGCGACAGGCCGGGTGCGGTGGCCGAGTCGGTAAAGTTCGTGAGTTGCGTGTATTCCGACGGAGACGTGACGGGGACTGCCGGTTTCACCAGAGGGAACAGCACAGCGGCCAGCGTGGCGACCACGGCTGCTGCGATTGCGGCAATTCGCCACGGGTTCGATCCGCGCTGCGCCTGGTCGAGCACGTCGCGCGCTTCTGCGATGTTCTGCACCCGGAGAGTAAGATCCCTCTGCAAGCAGTGGCGCAAGAGCTCCCGGATCCGCGCCGGCGTCGAGGAGGGCAACGCCTTCCAGTCGGGCTCCCGTTCGAGAATGGCTGCCAAGGTCTCGGCGACCGTCTGCCCCGTGAAAGGAGGCCGCCCCGTGAGCATTTGGTACAGGACGCAGCCGAAGGACCAGATGTCGGCGCGCGTGTCGACTGGCAGGCCGCGCGCTTGCTCGGGGCTCATGTAGGCCGCTGTGCCGAGAATCACGCCGACGCGTGTGGCGTCGATCGCGGCCGTCGGCGACTGTGAAATAGCCTGGGTGGCTGTGACGTCACTGGCCAACGCTTTCGCCAGGCCGAAGTCCAACACCTTCACGAGGCCGTCGGGTGTAACTTTGATGTTCGCCGGCTTCAAGTCGCGGTGGGTGATCCTCTTCCGATGCGCAGCATCCAGCGCGTCCGCGATCTGTCGCGCGATGGCCAACGTATCGCCCGTGGGCACCGGCCCACGGCGCAGCCGATCGGCCAGCGTCTCGCCGTCGACGAGCTCCAGCACGAGCGCTGGCATGCCGCCAGCCTCTTCGAGCCCGTAGATGGCGCCGATGTGCGGATGATTGAGCGCCGCGAGCATGCGCGCTTCGCTGTCGAACCGCGCCACCCGCTCGCGGTCCGCCGTGAATATGGATGGCAATACCTTGATCGCGACATCACGGCCAAGCTTCGCGTCGTGCGCGCGATAGACCTCGCCCATCCCGCCCTTGCCGATGAGCGCCGAGACCCGGTACGGGCCAATGCACTGCCCCTCGAGGCTCTCCGCCGCGAGGCTGTCGTCGAACGGCATCGCCGGCGTCTCCAGAAAGCTCGCCGCCTGATCGTTGTGCGCCAGTAACAGCTCGACTTCGTGGCGTAGAGCCTCGTCGCCCTTGCACACCTCGGCGAGGTACGCGGGGCGGGCGTCCACCGCCAGCGCCCGCGCGCCCTCGAACGCCTCTTTGAGGCGCGGCCAGGCTTCGTGGGGAAGGGTCACCGTACCGGGGATTCTAACCGGCCGAGGGCTCCTGCGGTGTCGACAATCGCTGGTGGAGCCAGACCTTGGCCATGGCCCAGTCGCGCTCGACCGTCGGCGCCGACGTACGTTCGGGAAGACTGACGGGTCCTATCGAATAGGGATGCGATAGAGATTGCGCTGCGTCGTCGTGCGATAGAACGCGTAGATATCCGGCGACGGCCCGGGCACGACCATATCTGCGTCGATGCGACGCGCGCCCGGCAGTTCCGCCACTTCCTGCTCCGAACGAACTCCTTCCCGCCGTTCCAGCGGTAAGAACTGTCCCGACCGGAGCGGAACGATATAACTCCGGCCTGCGGGCAGCGGAGCGCCCGAAATGGCCACCGAATCCTCGCTGGCGGACCAGTGCCACTTATAGGCGCCAATTGGAACAGAAGGTCCTCCATCCAGCGGCAGGGCCTGCCATGACGGCCCCTCATTCCCGGCAGGCACGGTGAACGCTTTGATCCATCGGCCATCGCGCGACATGCCGCCGAAGATGAAGATCGGTTTTTCGAACACCTTCTGCATGCCCGTCCCGTCGGGACGAACGCGATACACAAACCCAGAGGATCCTTCGGTGCGGCGGAACAAGATGTCCCCGTTGCGTGCGAATCTCGGCTCCTTGCCTTCAACACCCGGGATCGGTCGTGGCGGCGATGCGCGGTCGAACGCTGCGATCCACAACCGTGACGTCCCATCCCGATCCGCAATCTCCATCACGACCTGCTGGCCGTCGACGGAGAGGTCGTAGTTGAGCACCTGAAATCCTGCATCACGACTTCCGAGCGCCCTGTTTCCAAGTCCATCCGTCGCAGCTCGCCGGGTGTTTCGCTATGGTTCCACGAGCTGGAAGCCTGTTGAACGACCTTGTAGAACAGCGTCTTGCCATCAGCCGTGAATCGGACGTTGACCGTATTCCCTTCCAGCAGAATCTGCCGCTCTCCATTCGGATCGTGAAGCCAAGCCGACACGTTCTGGACTGCCACCGCTGTGACAAACGAGCGGCCGTCCGGCGCCATCCCGATGCCTTCTTCCTCAGTCGGACCAGAGGTGATCTGCTCGGGCTGTCCGTCGGGAAAGCGCTGCCGCCAGATGTGATTCGTTCCACCGGCATTTGAGGTGAAATACATCCACCTGCCGTCGGCGGACCACGCCGCGAACGTGCAGCCACCGCCCGATGGACCTATTTGGCGGCCAGACGAGCCGTCCGCGACAACCAGCCGGCACGGCACCCAGCGGAAATTGGGATCCATTTCCACCACAAGCACCGATCTTCCATCCGGTGACAGGTAGGATCGGTGTGCCATGCCGCCTCCGCGCGCGGGAAGGTAGACATCACGCTGGTCAATCCGACTCTCCTGGGCGGTCACGATCCCCATGTGGGGGTTCTTCTTCATCTCTAAAAACAGGATCCGTCCTGGACCACTCCAGACCAGTCCAGAGGCATTTCGTAACCACAGCTGCGGCTCGCCTCCGAGCACGGGAACAGTCCACATGTCCCATTCGAACTGACCCGGGTTCACAGTGCCATAAGCGATTCTCGACCCGTCGGGTGAGAACACCGGGCTCAGTTTCGCGAAGTTGTCGTTCGTCAGCTGTACGGGCTCGCCATTGGGAAGCAGCTTGACGAAGACCTGGCCCAGGCCGAAGGGCGTGGAACCGGAGGGGCTGCGGATGAACGCGAGCATGCTGCCATCCGGCGACAGTGCAGGGTGGATCACAGAGTCAGGGAATTGCGTGAGTTGCACCCACTCTGACCGGTCGACCGGGCGAGCCGGCTCTCGCCACCACACGGCAGCGCTAACGGCTAGCGTTGCGACAACGGCTGCGGACAGCGCGGCAACTCGCCACCTGTTCCATCCGCGTTGCGCCCTCTCGATCGTTTCGCGCGCCTCGGCGATGTTCTGCACACGGAGAGCAAGGTCCCGCTGTAGGCAGCGGCGCAAGAGCTCGCGGATGCCGGCAGGTATGGCGGACGGAAACGCATTCCAGTCGGGCTCGCGCTTGAGAATGGCTGCCAGGGTCTCGGGAATCGCCTCAGCCGTGAAGGGGCGCCGCCCCGTGAGCATTTCATACAGGACGCAGCCGAAGGCCCAGATGTCGGCGCGTGTGTCGACTGGCAGGCCGCGCGCCTGCTCGGGGCTCATGTAGGCCGCTGTGCCGAGAATCACGCCCACACGCGTGGCGTCGATCGCGACCGTTGGCGACTGTGACATACCCTGTGTGGCTGTGACGTCACTCGCCAACGCTTTCGCCAGGCCGAAGTCCAGCACCTTCACCGTACCGTCCGGGCGAACCTTGATGTTCGCGGGCTTCAGGTCCCGATGGATGATGCCTTGCTCGTGCGCCGCCTCGACCGCGTCGGCGATCTGCTTCGCTATCGCCAGAGCCTCGTCGATGGGAATCGCCCCCCGCGTGATCCGATCGGCGAGCGTCGGGCCTTCGACCAGTTCCATGACCAAGGCGTGGAGGCCGTCGGCATTCTCGAAGCCATGGATCTGCGCGATGTGCGGATGATTGAGTGACGCTAGGAGCTGCGCTTCCCGACTGAACCATGCGAGGCGGTCGGGATCGTTGGCCAGGGCGGGCAGCAGGACCTTGATCGCAACGAGGCGATTCAGCTTCGTGTCGCGGGCGCTATAGACCTCTCCCATCCCGCCCGTGCCGATGAGCGCCGCGATATGGTACGGACCAATGCACTGCCCCTCGAGGCTCTTCGTCACGGGGCTGTCGTCCAACTGCATCACCGGCGTCTCCAGAAAGCTCGCCGCCAGATCGTTGTGCGCCAGCAACTGCTCGACTTCGTGGCGCAGAGCCTCGTCGCCGTTGCACACCGCGGCGAGGTACGCCGGGCGGGCGTCCAACGCCAGCGCCCGCGCGCCGTCGAACGTCTCTTTGAGACGCGGCCAGGTTTCGCGGGGAAGGGTCACGTGCCCCGGATTCTAACCGGCCGAGGGCTATCAGTCTCTTGATTCTGCGGCCGCTGCCGTCGCGTTCAGCAGAATGTGGAGCGGGGGGACAGAGGAAGGCTTGACATAACGGTTCACGATGAATCGGGAGCCGTCCTTCGAGACATCGTAACTGAAGAGGTCGGTATTCGAGATGGGCGGCCTCGGGCGCACGCGGAAGAGCGCTTGCGGCGTGCCGCTGGAAAACGTCGATCCGGCGGTGATGGACACCGCCGTGAGCATGCCCTTCGCGTCGAGGTAGAACATCTCTCTCCCATCGTCGCGCCAGCGGGGCTCAGTGCCACCGCCAACCGACACCTGCCACTTGCCCGCGGCGCCTGGGAACGTCGTCGCGTAGATGTTCCATCCGCCCGATTCGTCGGAGGCATACGCGAGCCATTTCCCATCCGGCGATATTTGGCCGTTGGTCTGGTTGCCCTTGCCTGCCAGCATTCGTACAGGCTTCTGGTCACCGATCTCTGAAAAGAGCAAGGTACGAGGGCTCTTGACCAGTGCCCGAATTGGTGGTGAGAACGTATTCGCCATTTCGAGACCAAGAGTTAGGGAGGACGAGGTTTCCTCCCATCGAGAGCGTCGCCGCGGGACGCTCTGCGATGATGCGTTCCTTTTCCAGGCCGGTGGTGAGCTTTACCTCCGCTCCCAAGTCCGCAGTACCGTACGCGATGCGACTTCCGTCTGGTGCCCACACGGGAGTGGCTTCCTCCAAGGCACCGAACGTGAAACGCCCAGATGTGCCAGCCCCCAAATCGAACGTCCACACGTCAACATTCGACGCTATCGGATCGGAGATGTCCGCCGCCAGTTGCAGCCCGTCCGGCGACAACGACGGGTTGTAGATCATCGCCGGCCGCCCGACGACGCCCAGTTCTTTTCCGCCGCGGTCATACCACGTGAGAACTGATTGGGATACGGCCGCCGTCGGATTGACCACCACAGTGCCGCTGGCAGAGACCGCGAACGCTCCCCAATACAAGGAGGGTTGAAAGCCGACTGCGCCGGCGATCAACCGAATATCTCCGGTGACATGGCCGGCGTCCGGATCGAAGGCCTGCATCGCCAGCCCACCCTTTTCATCCACGTAAAACAGATATCCATTCTGCGCAAACCCCACGTTCGATCGCGCCTCTACGAGGAAGACCTTCTGCCGCTTCGAAAGAGAACTGAGATAGATGCCGCTTCTCGCGCCCTCTTTCGAGAAATCGCCGGCCCAGAACAGGAACCGGTCACCGTCTGGCAGAAACATCGGCCATCGATGTGACCTTTCATCCGACGTCAGCAAGCTGTCGGTCAGAACTGACGCGCCGCTGCCATCTGCGTTGACGCGCCACAACGGTCCACCCGCGATACGTGAGTACACGATGATGTTCTTGCTGCCCCAGCTTGCGCCTCTTGCCGAGCGTGTCACGGCGACAATGGTATATGCCGGTCCACCTGACGACCTCACCTTCATGAGGTTCCCGTTGGCGAAGAAACCGACGTATGCGGCGTCAGGAGACCAGAACGGATAGCTTGCGCCCTCGGTGCCCGCGAGTGGTGTGGCCTGCTGTTGACCAATCGTCTGAACGAAAAGAATATTCTTGCCGGTCGTCTCGTCCGGCGTCACGAAGGCCAGGAGTCGGCCGTCGCTCGAAAGCGCCAATTGGCTTACTTCACCGATTACGGGAATGGCGAAGTGCATTGGATACGCTGCAGGCTGGCGACGAATCTTGACGGCTGCAGCCGCGCTGATAGTCACCACGATCAACACAGCCGCGGCGATCGACCATTTCTGCCATTTCGGTCGAGGACGCGTGACGACGCTTGCCTCCCCGGGCGGCGCTGCGAGCACGTCGTCGATTTCCAGTCGAGCGTCGGCTGCCGAGTCGAGCCGTCTCTTGCGATCTTTCTCCAGACACCGCCGAAGCAATTTGCGGATCGGCGCAGGCGTCTCTTCCGGCAGCGTCGTCCAGTCAGGATCGGTCGTGAGCACCGCCGCAAGCAGGTCCGACATCGTCTTGCCGGCAAAGACAGGTCGCCCGGTCAGCATCTCGTACAGCACGCAACCGAAGGCCCAGATATCCGTGCGCTTATCCACGGGGCGACCCCTGGCCTGCTCGGGACTCATGTAAGCCGCCGTCCCGAGGATGACGCCAGCCTCCGTCGCACCCACCCCGGGACCCGGCGAGGTCATCGCATCCTCAGCCGCACCGCCTCTGGGATCGAGGGCCTTCGCCAGCCCGAAGTCCAGCACCTTCACGGTGCCGTCCGGGCGAACCTTGATGTTCGCGGGCTTCAGGTCCCGATGGATGATTCCCTGCTCGTGCGCCGTCTCGAGCGCCTCGGCGATCTGCTTCGCCAGCGCGAGCGCCTCGTCGATGGGAATCGGCCCCTGCGCGATCCGTTCGGCGAGTGTCGGGCCTTCGACCAGCTCCATGACCAATGCGTGGAGGCCGTCGGCATTCTCGAAGCCATGGATCTGCGCGATGTGCGGATGATTAAGTGACGCCAGGAGCTGCGCTTCCCGACTGAACCGGGCGAGGCGGTCGGGATCGTTGGCCAGGGCGGGCAGCAGGATCTTGATCGCGACGAGGCGATTCAGCTTCGTGTCGCGCGCGCTATAGACCTCTCCCATCCCGCCCGTGCCGATGAGCGCCGAGACCTGGTACGGGCCAATGCACCGCCCCTCGAGGCTCTCCGCCGCGAGGCTGTCGTCGAACGGCATCGCCGGCGTCTCCAGAAAGCTCGCCGCCTGATCGCCGTGTGCCAGCAACTGCTCGACTTCGTGCCGCAGGGCCTCGTCGCCGTTGCACACCTCGGCGAGGTACGCGGGGCGGGCGTCCGACGCCAGCGCCCGCGCGCCCTCGAACACCTCTTTGAGACGCGGCCAAGCCTCGCGGGGAAGGGTCACGTCCCGTGAATTCTAACCGGCCGACGGCCCTTGCGGTGTCGACAATCGCTGGTGGAGCCAGGCCTTTGCCATCGCCCAGTCGCGCTCGACCGTGGGCGTCGATATATCGAGGGCGTCGGCCGTCTCAGGGATGCTGAGCCCGGCAAAGAATCGCAGTTCCACGACGCGGCACTGCCGGACGTCGAACGACGACAACGCATCGAGGGCCTCGTCGAGCGCGAGCACGTCCACGCTGGACGTGGACGTTGGAGCGGCCGCGCCGGCCGCCTCGCTCAGGCCGATCACCGTGGCGCCGCCGCCACGCTTGCCGGCCTGCTGTCGACGGGCGTGGTCGACGAGGATCTGGCGCATCAGCCTGGCCGACAGCGCAAAGAAGTGCGTACGGCTTTTCACCGTCATCCGATCCACTTCGACGAGACGCAGGAAGACCTCATGGACGAGCGCTGTGGCCTGGACACTGTGTCCGGGACGTTCCCGCCGGAGATGGCCGCGCGCCACCCGCCGCAGATCGTCATACAACAGCGGAACCAGGCGGTCGAGCGCCGCGGTGTCTCCCTGTCCCCAGGACAGGAGGAGCTCGGTGACGTCGTGCGCGCGTGAGGGGTCCGGCATCTGCTCGTGATGGGAAAGCGGTCGGTCTTGCGCTTCTTATCTTAGAGGACAACAGAAGGGTGGGCACGTCGCAAGACCAATACAGGACCTGGTCGACGCGTTTCATCGATCCCTTCACCATGCGGTAACAACCATCACAAGAAGGAGACTCTCATGAAAATCATCGGCGTTCCAAGCCGCGTCAGCCTGGCCGTGGTTGCGGCCGTACTCCTGCTCCAGCTCTCACCCGGCCTGGCCGCCGGCCAGCCGGACGCGCAGGCGACCAGCCAAGAACCCCTCGAAGTCACCTTCACGAAATGGGGGACAACGGGAACTTTTCTGGCGGGCATCGCCGGCGGCGACGTGGGCGGCAGGTTTGTCGGTGAGGTTCTCGAGGGGCAGACCAGCGTGCACCCGGAGGTGAACCCCAATCCTGAAGGGGTCCCGGGACCGCTCGTGAACGGTGTACGGCGCCTGGAGGCGCTTTATCAAGTCAACGCCGAGGACGAGGAGGCGTCGTTCACGGCGCTCATTCGTGGCGGGCAGAACCAGGTGACCGGTGTCGCCCGGTTTACTGGTTTCGTCGTGGCCGGACGGCGCAGCGGGGCACCGGTCCGTGTTGAATACCAGCGGTATTGGGCCGGCGATCCTCACTGCCTTGCCGCGGGCGCCCCGGACACCGCGAACTGTTTTCAGGGCGTGATTCGCATTGGGCGGGCTCCCAAGGAGTAAAGACCGCGCCGCTCGACGCCGACGCGTACAGCGATGCGGAGTCGTCGCGGACGCTGTTTGCTCCGACCGAACCTTGCACTACTCCCGCCAGGGCCGCAGGCCCTGGCGGAGTTTGAGAGGCGCTCGACTCACGTTGAGCGTGCTACCGATGCTGTCGAAGAGCTCGACGAGGAAGGCACCTCGCGTTCGCAGAACGCGTTCTTTCGCGCGCGAGCAGTCCATATGCGACCCGAGCGGGGCCTGTAGTCTGCTCTGCGAGGGCCTCGCCAAGCTCGGCGAGGAGCTGGTTGTGGCGATCCAATGGAACCGCTTGCGGCGCGGTGATCTCGACGCCCAGCGGTCGGCCTGACAGGGCGTAATCTACATGAGCAGCCCATCCGCTGACGTTTGGACCGGGGACCGCAGAACTTGTTGTGATATCGGCAACCCTGAGAGATGGCACATTCTGCGGAAGGTGTGCCCTGGGTTAATCGCTCGGCGTGGTTGGCAGACCTAATCTTCGATGAAAAGCGCACGAAGGTTGGCTTGCCAACCGTAGCTCGCTCAGGAATGCAGGCGAGCGAAGGTTGGTGGCCCAGAACAGCGCCAGTTGGAACCAAATCGGTGTGTTCCTGACGCAGATCGAAAGGTTGCGGAGCTTTCAGCTCACGGGCATAGCGCAAGCTCAAACATCAGATGAGCGCCCGGATGGGCGCTGACGACCGACGAGCGCATGTCGGCCGGCATGAACGGAGCGACATCACTATCGAATTGGGATGCGGTAGAGATTGCGCTGGGTTGTGCCGCGATAGAACGCGTAGATACCAAGTGACGGGCCAGGCACTGTCCAGGCATCGATCCTCCGCGCTCCCGGAATGTCGGAGATCTCCTCTTCGGAACGAAAACCCCCCGTCGGCGTTCTCGGAAGCGGTTCGCCGGGCGGCAATGGAATGATGTAACTCCGGTTCGCTGCAATCGGCCCATCGGAAATGGATACCGCGCCTCCGCCAGCCGACCAATTCCACCCGATGAAATCGCCGAGGGGCATCGCAGGCGCCCCGCTCAACGAAAAGGCCTGAACCGCCATCCCGTCGTTGTCTGGAAGACGAGCCCATCCGACGACCCATCGGCCATCGTGCGAAACGCCGAACAGCAAGGGAATCGCCTGCTCGATCACCTTCCGCATGCCCGAACCGTCCGGGCGAATGCGGTAGACGAAGTTGGAGTTCTCTTCCGCTCGGCGAAAGAAGATCTCGCCGCTGGGGCCAAACCTGGGCTGTCGGCCTTCGACATTCGGGATCTGACGCGGAGGCGAGTGGTGATCGAACGGCACGAGCCACAGCCGATGCTTACGTTCGGCATCCGTAGCCTCCATCACCACCTGCTGGCCGTCGGGCGAGACGTCATAGTCGAGTGCCCGGAAGCCGGGAACCAGCGATTCGGAACGGCCCGATTCCACGTCGGCGACCCATACTTCACCAGGCTGCGGGGAATATGGGGTCGGAGCTTCTTTGACGAGGGTATAGCACAGCTTTTTCCCGTCTGCGGTGAACTTGGGATTGGCGGCGATGCCTTCCAGCGAAGAAATCTGCCGCTCGCCTCTCGCATCGTGCAGCCAAATCGACAGATTCTGCAGGGCCATCGCCGTGACAAACGAGCGGCCGTCCGGCGCCATGGCGATGCCTTGCTCCTCAGTCGGCCCGGAGGTCACCTGCTCTGGTTGTCCATCTGGGAAACGCTGCCGCCAGATGTGATGCACTCCGCCGGCGTTGGAGGTGACATACATCCATTGGCCGTCGGGTGACCATGCCCCGGACGTACAGCCTCCGCCTGATGGTCCTACCTGGCGACCCGACGAACTGCCATCCATGGGCAATAGCCGGCACGGCATCCAGGCGTGATCCATATCCATTTCTACGATCAGCACCCATTTTCCGTCCGGTGAAGGGTAGGACCGATGCGCCATGGCGTGTTCGTGCGCGGGTAGGTAGACATCATGCGCGCCGGTACCGCTCTCCTCCGCCGCGACGATCGCCATGTGCGGAATGTTCTTGATCTCCGAAAACAGTACGTGCCGCGGGCCGCTCCATACCAGCCCCGAGGCGTTGCGCAGCCAACGCTGCGGCTCGCCGCCCAGCACGGGGACGACCCAGGTATCCCACTCGAAATTCTGCCCAACGACGGTATACGCGATCCGCCTCCCGTCTGACGAAAACACCGGACTCATCTTGGCGAAATTGTCGTGCGTCAGCCGCAGGGGCTCGCCATCGGGAAGCCTCTTGACGTAAACCTCGCCAGGCCCAAAGAAAGTCGCGGGGCCGCGAATGAACGTCACCGAACGCCCGTCCGGGGAAAGTGCCGGTTGGCTGACCGAGTCGGGCAGTTTGGTGATCTGCACCCACTCGGAAGGTTTGGGGGTCCGAGCTGGGCCGCGCGACCAGACAGGACCGCCTATGACCAACGTCCCAAGCGCGGCTGCCGCAATTGCAGCGACCTGCCAGCGGTTCCACCCACGCCGTGATTGCTCGATTGTTCTCCGGGCGTCGGCGATATTCTCGAGACGCCGGGCCGCGTCCTTGTCGAGACAGCGCCGCAACAGTTGACGGATGCGTACCGGAGTTCCGTCGGGCAGCGCCTCGTAGTCCGGCTCGCGCTCCAGCACTCCCTCAATCGTGTCCGACAACACCTCGCCTGGAAACGCCCGCCTCCCCGTGAGCAATTCGTAGAGTAAGCAACCAAACGCCCAGATATCAGTCCGCTCATCCACATGTTGCCCGCGGGCCTGTTCCGGGCTCATATACGAAGGCGACCCGACAATGTCTCCGGCCACTGTTGCCAATCCAGTACCCGTGGTCAGTTGCCGCGGACGGTCCAGGCTCTGTTCGATGTCCCTGACAGCTTTGGCCAGCCCGAAATCCAGCAGCTTCACTCTGCCTTCAGGCGTGACTTTGACGTTGGCTGGCTTCAAATCGCGGTGGATGATGCCCTTGCCGTGCGCGGCTTCCAGTGCCGCAGCGATCTGACCTGCATAGTCGAGCGCTGTGTCGATTGGTAATGGACCGATGAGGATCTCGCCCTCTACCAGTTCTAGGATCAAGTGGTCGACGTCGCGCGATTTCTCCAGGCCATAGATCGCCGCGATATTGGGATGATTAAGCGACGCGAGCACACGGGCCTCGCGGCGGAAGCGAGTCAGCCGGCCAGGGTTCTCGGTGAACGTGCGCGGCAGGACCTTTATGGCAACATCACGACTGAGACGTGTATCGTGCGCCCGGTAGACCTCGCCCATCCCACCGGCTCCCAGCGCAGCGATGATTTCGTAGGGACCTACGCGAAGACCAGAGGTGAGGACTGTGTGGGAACGCGTGTGGTCCATCGACGCCAGTGGGGCAACGAGAAGATCGGCCAGCACGGACTCACTGGCGACGGGCAGTTGATAGAGGAAGCTGGCGTCCGAGGTGTCCGACGTTAAAAGCGACTCGACTTCACGACGCAACGCCTCGTCGTCACCAGTCGCAGCGGCCAGAAAGGCGTCGCGCTCTTCAGTCGGCCGTTCCACAGCGGCCTGAAACAGCGCCTTCACCCGCGGCCATCGCTCGTCGGTCACGGTCGAACCTCGGAGCCGAGCTCACGATTGAGCCACGCTTTCGCGGTGCGCCAGTCGCGCTTGGCGGTCGATGGGGACACGCTGAGCACATGTGCCGCTTCCTCGATCGTGAGCCCGCCAAACGCACGAAGCTCGACGATTTTGGCCAGCTGAGCGTCGACCGTTTCCAAGCGATCGAGCGCGTGATCCAACGCGAGGATGGGCATCTCATTTGACGCGGCTACGTCTTTGGCTTCATCGATTGACACACAGCGCACACCCTCGCCCCGTTTGCTCGCGCTGTGACGACGGGCGTGATCGACCAGGATCCGGCGCATGACCTGTGCCGCGACACCAAAAAAATGGGCCCGATTCTCCCAATCGACCCGGCGTTGGTCGACGAGCCGGATGTACACCTCGTGAACGAGGGCCGTCGGCTGCAACGTGTGGTCGGCCCGCTCGTTCCGAAGCTGGCGCGCGGCAATCCGGTGGAGCTCCGTATAGACGAGTGGCAGCAACTGATTGAGCGCAGTCCGGTCGCCGCGACTCCAGTCGCCGAGCAGCGCCGTGACGTCGCGAGGCGAGACCATCGGAGCCTTCTTCAAACAATTGGATTCAAGTCCACAGCATAGCACCGGGAGGATATACGCCTGCCTTTGTCTCGTTGACCCGTTATGGACCCCTCTTGCGCGATCTCCTATTGGCGAGGCTCTCAAGGGCGTCGGTGCATCGAGCATGGACGGTAGCAAGAAAACGGGCGGCAACTCCGAAGGAGGGTGTATGAAATTCGTAATTATTGGGTGTCTATGTGCTGGGGCGTTGGTCGCCGTCGGGTGTACCGACGGACGCGGAGTTCCGACAAGTCCGAGCGCGACTGCGGCTGTGTCTGGTTTGGCGGCGACGGCGCCCGGCAATGAAGGAACCACTCGACTGGCGGTCTCCCCGTCGTTGTCGGCATCGCCGCGAAGCGGAGATGTCCATGTGAAGAAGGAGTGCTCGGGGTACACGGGCGGCGCCGGTTCCTTCTGCACGATCACGTCCTCGAACGTCAAAGCAATCGAGGTCGACTCGAGAATCCTTTATCTCCAGCCGGATCAGCTTCTTACTCCTTTGGGCAGTGATGTCGTCCTCGACCCGCCGGGGCCGGGCAACAACACCGCCTTCGGCCATTGCTCACTGGCCCTCGGAGTGTGCACGTTCTCCGGCGGGACGGGGAAGTTCACCTCGTTCCATGCCAGTGTCGTTGTCTCGTACAATCCTGCTGACTCGCTCTGGTACTGGGAAGGGACGTACAGCTTCAGTCCGCAGGATTGAGCGAGCCGTTGATTTCAGAGGGCTTGTTCTACCGCACTGTCGGGCGGCGTGTCGTGCACGACGCCACAGCAGTGCGGGTGGCCGGACTTTCCACTCCGCGCCTTCGGGCGCTGCGAGGCGTGTGGAGCGAGTCGTCGGGCAGGGGCGCAGGGCCTTTGATGTCAGCGCAGATGACGCATGGCAAAAGCGCAGCCCGATCCTGATTTCAGGTACCGCTCGAATGCGACCGCTCTCTGCTCGTCGGCGAGCTGCACGAGGACATCGATCTGCCATCGGCCGCCCATTTTGCCGTGTGGAGGCAGCGGCCGGCATTGTGCGCCTCGAGCCTGGCGCGCCAATCACTGGTGACGCCGGTGTAGTACCGGGTGTGATCAGCTTGACTCCGGAGTACGTAGACCCAACGCTCCGGCACCCACCTACGGCGGCGTGCCTGCAGGTCCGGACGGGTTGTTGAGGATTTCGCGCGGCGTGGCTCCGGAGTACGCCGTGTTAAGAACAGTGCGTGTACCGAGTGCGCACGGATCCGCGACCCGGCGTCGGTCGATAGCTGTCGCGGCTTGGCGAGGTCCATCGTCGCGGCGGAGCTCACGCTGAGCCGCTATGGTGGACGTCCTTCGCCTGGTGAAAGGTAGCTCGCTGGCTGGCCAGGGGGCCGCTCTGACCTGCTCGCTCCGGAACAGCTCCCGGGCGCGTCAAACTGGAACGACTTACGCCGTTTTACCCGTTGTTGCTGTCAGTGGTGATGGGCGAAGCAGATGTTCGTGCGTAGGAACCTCATCAGCCGGTGTCTGAAACCGTATCGATGCATTGCGATGCGTCTCAGGAACTGGGGGCGATGAGCCGCTTTTCTCTATTTGCCGGGTTCCATCCCCTGTGATCTCATGACGCCGATCGCCGTAGGACTCTTGAGAACTTCCATAAGCTACTTCGCGGCATCGATCGATTGGGAGTTGGCGTTGAATCCGTGGTGATACCGAGCCTTCGTCCGTGCACGCGCAGCTTCTTCACCGAGCGCCGCTGATCTTTCCCCGCACGAGGCAACCTCCCGCCCGGAATGCGGTGGGTTGAAGTGACCGGCAAGCAGCTGATTATCGGCGGACCGACTTCTTTGCGGACCTGGACTTCGCGGCCAACAGTGACTTCTTCGCCGGCCGTTTCCTCGCTGCGGTTTTCCTGGCGGTAGTCTTCTTTGCGGCAGTCTTCTTGACGGTGGGTTTCTTTGTAGTCTTCTTCAAGACTCCGGCTTTGGCGGTAAGCGACCTGACCGCCTTGCCGACAGGAACCCTGCTCACCTGCTTTGCGGCAGACTTCGCGGCAGCCACAGCTTCCGTTGGCACCGCGGGTTTGCCCTGCTCGACGCGATGACCCATCACGGCTCCCGCGAGACCTCCAACGATTGCGCCCGCGGGCCCGCCGATTATGCTGCCGGCGACCGCGCCAGTCACAGCACCGGCGGCTTGTTTGGTGAGTGGGACGTTAGAACTCGGGTTTGATTGCTTTGCCATGAAAGCAGTTTATATGCGATCTGCACGTGCCTAGGCTTCGTGACCGATTTTACGGCGGAGGCTATTGCTGAGGTTGGTGGACCAGATTTGTGCGAGTTCGAACCCACTGATCAGCTGGCTGCGTCAGGTCGACAGCCTCAGGCGAGTCGCGTAAGGTGCGAGTGCGCGACCTCTCCGCGACTACCAAGTTCGACCCGAGCCACGGTTTCGTTGACGTAGGGCTAAACGTCAGACATGCCGCTACGCGGTACGAGTCGGCACGCGTGCACGAATCGGCTGCCTCTGACGATAGGTCAACGTTCGCCACACCCACTCCGCCGGACCGAAGCGATACCGCGCGAGCCACCAACCGCTGAACGTCATCTGCGCGGCGAAGATGATGACGGCGAGAGCCATGCACGAAGCTGGACCGACCTCGCCGTACAGACCGAAGCCGACACCGGTAAACAGCACGAGATACAACACAGAATGTGTCAGATAATTGGTCAGAGCCATTCGGCCGACCGGCGCGAGGTATCCGAGACGTCGATGCCACGTTGCACTGCGGTGAAACAACAGCACGAGCGCGGCCAAGTACGCGAGCGCGAGGGCAAGAATTCCGGCCTCCTCGACGGGGGCGACCGCGTGCACCCAGTACGAATCGGGGCCGAGCACCTTGGCGTGCTGGAGATGATCGATGACGATCGCCGTGCCATTCCCGACGACGCCCACAGCAATCGCCCACGGTAGAATCCGGCGAAGAATCGGCCGGAGCTCGGTCGTGCGTCGAGCCCAGTTTCGCCGGCCAACGTACAGCCCGAAAATGAACCGTGCAAACACCTGCGGCAGCAGAAACAGCCCTACACTGCCGGCGACAATGTCCCGGTAGTAGAACGAGGCATTCTCGCGCGCAATCGCGCGGTAGGAGGTCCCGTCGAAAATCGCGAGCTTGCGCTCCTTGTCGGCGTCTTCCTGAACCTCTGCGTCGACTTGCGCCGTGCTAGATGCGCCGGCGACGAGCGGAAACACACCGACAGCCGCGCGCGCGAAGAGCGCGAGCGTAATGGCCAGGATCATCAGGAGGCGTGCGTTCCAATGTCGAACGACCAGGAGCCCGAACCCACCGATCGCGTAGACGAGCAAAATGTCTCCATACCAGACGAGCGCGATGTGGAGGAGCCCGATGACAGCGAGGATAAACACGCGCCGCGCGTAGACTGCCACCACATTGTGACGGCGTTCCTCGGCGCGTGACAGCTGAATCGCGAACCCCAACCCGAAGAGAAACGAGAACAGCGTGTAGAACTTGTGATCGACGAAAAACACCACAAGCGGCTTGACAATCCGGTCCAGCGGCTCGGTCGGCAATTGCGAGAGCCGCGCGTCGGTGAGGACGACGTCTGTGGTGATCCAGACCAGATTCGCGAGCAGGACACCAAACAGAGCGAAACCGCGAACGACGTCGATGAGGTCGATACGTTCCTGTGCGGAGACCGGGTGCGGAGCCTCACGATCGGTTGGCGTGACAGTCATGACAAACGATCCGTCGCATATCAGATCCAATCGACCTGGATTCGATCAAGCAGATTCTGATCGGTCATCCGAATACGAAAAAACTGGCGCCCGGCGGAGTAATCGGCGCGATAGAGCAGAAGTCGAGTGCCGGCCTCGTTGTTCGTCTCCAGCAGCGTGAGTGACTCCAGCGTGCCGAGGCGCCGCACCTCGGCCTGAAACCCCGCGGCTTGTGCCTCGACCAGCGACCGAAAGGCGGGCGTGTATCGGTCCAGCGTGGGCCGGCCGTCGCCCAGACGCCTTAGCTCCCGCAGCAACTCCTCCGTCACGCCTGGCGCGGGATCGGTAATCGCTCTCAATGCCAGCCACGAGACTCCCGGGACGTAGTGACCCGCGATACCGAGAGCGAGGCCTTGCGGATTACTGCCAGAGTCACGCGTGAGGTTCGTGAGCACCACGACGCTCACGTCATCATCGGGCAGACGAAGGATTGCGGCGCCGGCATATCCCGCGTGACTGATTGTCCGGTGACCGCGGAAGGCTCCCAGGATCCAGCCGAAGCCGTACGAATTGAACGATTCTGTCAACGCGCGGAACTGGACAGGCTGACCTTCGCGCAGGACCGCCGGGCTCCGCATCGCCTTGAAGCTTGCAGACCCAAGGAGCCTTCCCGAATCCAACGCAGCCGCCCACTTGGCGAAGTCCGTGATGCTCATCCCGAGCTCACTCCAGAGGTCCCAGTCGGTCAGCAGATAGGGGTAGACCTGGAGATTTCCGGTGGACCCACGTTCGTAGTGCGTCGCGCGATGCCTACGCACCTCTTGCGGCCGCAGAAACCTCGTGTCGGTCATCTCGAGCGGCTGGAGGACCCGGGTCGTGAGGAACTGGTGATACTCGACCCCGCTGACTCGCTCGACGAGGAGTTGGAGCAGCAGGAACCCATCGCCGCTGTACCGCCATCGGGTGCCGGGCGGAGGGTCCGGGTGGGTGCGCAGGATGCCCTCCACCAAATCGCGAGTCGTGTAGCGCGTGTAGACCCGGGGACCATCGGCGACTTCCTGCGCCGCGTCGCCGAGCCCGCTCGTGTGGGTCAGCAGGTGTCGAACCCGGATTTCATTCCATGCCGCGGGCACCTCCGCGAGGTAGCGACCAATCGGCTCGTCCAGCGACACTTTGTGCTCTTCGACCAGCGACATGACGGCCAGTGCCGTAAACTGTTTGTCGACCGACGCGATGGAGAAGACGGTTCGTGGCGTGACGGACACGTCGTGATCGAGTGTGGCGACGCCATACCCGGCCAGCTTCACGATCTCGCCGGCGCGTACCACGCCGACGGCAACACCAGGGATCCCCCGCTGCCGCATCTCACCGTCAATGTAGCGATCGACATCGTCTCGTGGTGCGGGTGCAGCCGGTGCAGGGGCGCGGGCGGGCGACCCACAACTGCAGAGACCGAGGCACAGGAGGAGGGCCTGACGTGTCACTGGCCCCGACCGCCCGCGCCTGGATGATAAACGCGCGCGCCGTTGGCCCGGATGTCTTCCAGCGCGATGACGATGGTCTGGTTCGCTAGCGCCACGGTGCCCGTGGCGTCGACAACGTGGACGTTACGAAGCACTACCGGCCCGCTCGCCTGTTGAGACTGGAGCGAGGCTGACCTGGCAGACATCATCAAAAATAGACCGAGCACGACGATGGTTCGCATAGGGCCACACCCTCGATTGCCGCAGTGTCGGCGACAAGAAATGCAGGGCGCGGAGCGCGACTCGTTCGGGCGCCTTGTACTGCGCGGAAGGCTACAACAGGATCGACTCGTGTGGCGAATCTCGCCGGTATCAGGCGGGGGAGCGCGGCCAACACCGCAATGAGGGCCGGTGACTACTGTAAGGGTTGATCGATCGCAGACCCTCCGTATCAGGGTCGTTGGTGCGACTTTAACGGGCCCCATTTCCTCCCGTGGTTGGAGCGCGCGAGCCGGACCGAAGCAGAAGATGACAAAGAAGCACTCAAGGAAGATGGGGCCGGGGAGTGTCTTCTACCGCGAAGTCTCGTCCGAACCGATCGTCCACGTAGCGTCCAGGCTCGGGTTGTCCGGTCGAGGGCTCGGGAAGTTGTGCGCACGGTACGAGATTTCCAGTACCTCCTCGAGGGCGGTGGGCACCCGGTACTGACGCGAATCGGATAGCCGAAGTCGACCTGCCAAAGCGGTCTGACAGTCTGTCGCCATTCTGCCTGGCCCACGCCCAACGCGCCTGCGCAGCCACAGGACTCGACACGCAGCCAGGGGTCAAGACCAATATTGCCGTCGTCTTCATCTGGCTATGTGCAAATCCCTACACCCATCATGTCGCTCATGTTCAGTTTTGACCATCAAAGATCACATTCAGTCTTGGTTGCTTCCCAATATCGGTTCGATTCGACCGCAGGCCCGTCATCATCGCCTCGTTGTGCGAATCATCTCTCCTGAGGGTCGAGCGTTCAAGGTAATGCTCTCTAGAGAGGGACAGGAAGGGGAACAGGGCGTCGCGCGGGGTGTTCCCCCTGTCCCTGTTCCTACTTGTGGGGATTCTGGACCAACGAGCGCCTGCGATTGAACGTCTGAGGGCAGCGAAAGTGTCGAAAGCCCTTACACTTGCGGATCCCGGATCGGCAGTCGGCGCTTTGTGCCGACCGCTCGGCACCGTCACGGTATCTCCGCGCCAGCGAGTTGGCCGTGGCGTGAGCGACCACGAGATTTGACCGCGTGTGCGATCATGCCCGCGGCCACAGCCGTGGTCGCTCACGCCATGCTTGAATGGTGGTCATCGCCCTCCCCGCCGCGGACAGACTGCACGACAAGACGGTCAGATCCTGATGGCATTTCGGAGGCGGACCCGCGCGATTTCCGGAGCTCCTTCCCACCCTGGTTTCAGATTCCGACTCGGAAACTGCTGACGCCGCGAGGGGGGCCGCGACAAAGAGCGGTGGTTGGCGCGGTTCGGGAACGCTAAGTTGTTCGTGGAAACCGGTGGTTGATGAACCGGTGTCCCGGAGAGCTTCTCTCGCAAGTCTTTCCTCACCGACGACTTGCCAGCTGAGAGACAGAACAGCAAGCGCGGCGTTCGGTGCCGCGCACGAAACGCACTTAGCCAGCGCCACTGATGGAGCGGGGGCGTGAGCAACCCCCCGGTTCTTCGCCGACTGCCGTCCCGAGCCCGTCCCGGGGGGTTGCTCACGCCCCAGTGCCGGTGTCGCACACCGCGATCGAAACGGTGAGTGATCTACGCGCCGTTTGCGAGTGTGCGTTGTTCGTTGCGTACTCATCGCAGATCGCGCACGAATGCACTGCGCTTTGGGCGCTGATTTCTCTTCCTGTACTCGGTTGCGTCGGCCATCACATGATCAGCATCGAGCTGTGCTCGACGTCGTCAAGTCTCTCGCTGCGCTCGACCCTGCGGGCTTCGGCCTTGACGACGCCTGCGCGCAGCTCGAAGGTAGCACTTATGTGATGGCCGAGGAAGCTCGTTGCCGCTTTCAGTATTGACCCGAGCCGCCGGTAGCCGTATCGTGAAGATCTCGTCGGTGCCATCGCGCACCCTCTCCGCAGTCGGATCGGACGCGGAGTGCTGTAGTCAACGCTCTCAGAGCTACGCTGCAGCTCCCTCAACAATCAGCTGATAGATCGCCCGACGTTGCGCTCGCGCGATCACCGCGTCGACTTCACGTCACGCGTATTGCTGTCGGCGTTACGCCTGCATCTGCGCTCCACGTACATTGGCGCGTCGGCTCTAGGCCGGCGGGCTTGAGCGCGCACCCAGCACAACACGAATCATCTTGCTTCGCGTTCGCGGGGAGCGGTCATGGAGTTTGTCGAACATTCGGATGACAGGCCGGAGCCAACCTCGATCGCACGCTGTCGGGAGTTACTGGGCGAGGAGGCGGAATCAATGCCCGACCAGGAAGTCGAGTTGATCCGCCGACACGCAGAGACGATGGCGTGCATCGTGATCGAGATGTACCAAGAAGGCTGTCGGATTCCCGAGTAGAAATCGTGCCTCGGAAACGCCACTTGTCGGAGCGCGCGAATGGATCTACGCTGCCAACCATGGTCGGCGCGGTGATCTACGTTCGCGTCAGCACGAAGGAGCAGACCGAGAACCTGAGCCTCCCGACGCAATTGCGCGCCTGCGAAGATTACTGCCGGCGCCAGGGATACGAAGTCCTCGAACGGTTCCACGAGGAAGGCGAAAGCGCCAAGTCCGCGGATCGCAGTCAGCTCCAGAACCTGCTCAGGTACTGCCGGTTGAACAAGGGCCGCGTGCACTTCGTGGTCGTGTTCAACCTGACGCGCTTCGCGCGGGACAAGTACGACCACTTCGCGCTCCGCTCTCACCTGCAGTCGCTGGGCATCTCGTTGCGCTCGGCGACAGAGCCGATCGACGACACATCGACCGGCAAATTGATGGAAGGCGTCCTCGCGGCCTTCGCGCAGTTCGACAACGACTGTCGCTCAGACCGGACGCGCGCCGGCATGAAGGCTGCGCTGGAGCTCGGCCGCTGGGTGTTCCTGGCGCCGATCGGCTACTTGAACGCGCCGCGCGCCATGGGCAAGCCTGATGCCCGATCCTGAGCGGGCGCCGCTTGTGCGGCGAGCATTCGAGGAGTACGCGACCGGGCGCTTCACCAAGCAACAGCTCCTCAAGCAGTCAAGAGCCTGGGGCTTGACCAACCGGCGCGGCTGTCCGCTCACATCGCAAGCGATCGGCGTGCTGCTGAGAAACCAGCTCTATGCCGGCATCGTGGACGTCACCGAGTACGGCGTTCGCGGGAAACGCGGCGACTTCGAGCCCCTGATCTCCGAGGACCTGTTCTACCGCGTGCAAGCGGTCTTGTCCGGGCGAGTTCCGAGCACCACGCCACAGCAGCGGGCGCACCCGGACTTCCCATTGCGCACGTTCGTGCGCTGCGAGTGCTGTGGTCGCGGCCTTACCGGCAGCTGGTCGGAACGTCAGTTCATCGTATCATCCGAAGTGCCGCTTCGCAAATGCGCGACCGGACCCGGACTTCAGATAGCGCTCGAATTCGACCAGCCCGCCGCTCGTCAGGAAGTTCGATGGTGACGTGAAGGAGCCAGGGGCGGTCGCGGGCGGTGTGCGGGCAGCGACCAGCATTGTGGTCGCCGAGTCGGGCGCGGATGTCGTGGGTGAGGCCAACGTAGAAGTGCGGCATCGGCCCGACACTCTTGAGAACGTAAACGAATCGCTTGGCTTCCGGCATGCCAGACCCGAGGCAACGTCAGTGCCGAACCACTGGAACGCAAAACGCGCAGAAACAATGAAAAAGCACCCAGGCCGATGGCAGCCTCTGCGACCCGGCTGGCGGTGAGAGCTTGCAGGATCCGCATCCTGGCTATCGAGCGGAGTCCCGGACGGAACGGTGAGGGATGGCTTCGCCGAGCCAAAGCTCACGCTTCGGCGTTAGCTCGCGTGAGCGAGGGATGATGGCTTGCCGAGCCGTAGCTCGTTCACTGACAGGACGGGCCCGCCTTCGCCGCTTCGCGGCTACGGCGCGGCATCCTTCGCCTGCATTCATGAGCGAAGGATGGTGGACCTGACCGGGATCGAACCGGTGACCTCATGAATGCCATTCATGCGCGCTCCCAGCTGCGCCACAGGCCCACACGGGGGAAGAACAACCTACAGATCTTACCGCACTCCCCCGCCGCCTCACAACCTCCCCCATCCGGAGCCCCGGACGCTCGGACCACCGCACGACCGCACGACCGCACGACCGGACGACCGGGCGACCGCACAACCGACAGATGAACAATTAACGGATGTTCTGCGCCGGCAGCTCCTTCTTGATGCCTTCGTCGATTGGCATCCGATCCGTCTCCGCGGTCAGGCCGCTGGCCGCCATCAGCGTCTGCAGTTCGGCCTGCAGCCGCTGCAGTGTCGCGGCGTGCTCCGGCTTCGCCGCCAGGTTGACGTCCTCGCCCGGATCGGCGCGCAGGTCGTAGAGCTCGGCCATGTGGCGATCCGGCGAGCCGTCGCCGTGCGGATAGCGGATGTATTTCCAGTCGCCGGTCCGCACGCCGCGGACGTTCGGCGTGTAGGGGAACTCCTTCTCGTAGTTGTAGTAGTAGAAGAAGCCCTTGCGCCACGCAGGATCGGTCCCGTTGCGTCACGAACGACACCCAGGACCTGCCGTCGATGCCGGCGATTGGCGGCGCACCGGCGAGCTCGAGCAGGCTCGGCGCCATGTCCACGGTCAGCACCTGCTCCGAGACGACGCGGGGCGTGGTCGTCAGCCCCGGGTAGCGCACCGCCAGCGGAATCCTGATGCTCGGCTCGTGCATCGTCCGCTTGTCGACCATGCCGTGCTCCCCCTCGAGCAGGCCGTTGTCACCGACGAAGACGATGATGGTGTTGTCCAGCTGCCCGCTTTCCTCGAGCCAGGCGCGCAGGCGGCCGACGCTGTCGTCGACGCTGAGGATCGTGCCCCAGTAAGCGTGGACCATGTTCGCGAAGTCCGTGACTGCCTCCGGGCGATCGTCGGGAAACTTCTTTCGCCACTCGAAGAGCGGGCCGTAGATGCCATGCCACGTCCGCAGGCGATCCTTGATCCACGCCGGCTTGTCGTCCAGCGCGAACGCCGACGCGGGATAGCTGACCGGAACCGCATCGAACGTCCGCGCGTACTTCGGCTCGGGGGTGTAGAAGCTGTGCGGCGCCTTGTGGCCGACGATCATCATCCACGGCTTGTCGCCCCGATCACGGCGCAGCCACTCGAGCGCGATGTCGGTGACAGCGGTCGTGTAGTACCCGGGCTTGACCTCGCGGCGCTCGCCGTTGAGATTGAACTCGGTGCCGAAATACTTCCCCTGACCCTTGTGGGTGACGAAGTAGTCGAAGCCGGGCCGGGGCTGATCGTTGTTCTCGCCCATGTGATACTTGCCGACGTAGGCCGTAGCGTAACCGGCACGCTGCAGCACCGACGGAAAGTTCGGCAACTGGGCCGGGAACTCGGTGAAGTTGTTGGTGACGCCGTGGCGATGGGCGTAGACGCCACTGAGGAGAGAAGCGCGGCTCGGCGAGCACAGCGACGTCGTGCAGAACGCGTTGCGAAAGTTGACGCCTTCGCGGGCGACGCGATCGATGTTCGGCGTCCTGACGTGGGGATGCCCGGCGTAGCCGAGCGCGTCGGCGCGAAGGTCGTCGAGGAGGACGAAGAGGATATTCGGCCGCGGCGGCGGACCCGAACCCGGCGACCGGCGGCAGCCGGCGGCGCCGAAGACGAGCCCCAGCGCAATCGCGGCCGCGACCGCCCGAGGCCAATTCGCACGCGGCGTCGGCCGCGAACGCGCCGCCTCCCGCTCCTGTCCCCGACGATGAGATCGGCGAATCACGCGACGAGTCTATCGTGAAGAGCGGAGGCGGCGACCCGACGCGGCCGATCCGGTCGGGGGATAATGAGGGGGCCTATGAAATTCGCTCGCTTCGTCTTCACCGGCGCCGGCGTCTGGGGCATCGTCGCCCTGACGCCGCTCTTTTTTCTCGTCGACATCACGGGCCGGCCGTATCCGCCACCGGCCGACTACCCGCATTTCTTCTATGGATTCCTCGCTGTTGCCCTGGCATGGCAACTGGCGTTCCTGATCATCGGGCTCGACCCGGTGCGCTACCGGCTGTTGATGATTCCGAGCATCCTCGAGAAGGCCGGCTACGTCGTCACGGTAATCCTGCTCCGGGGCCAGGCGCGGATCGACGAGGCCGCTGCGTCGACGGCCTTTCCCGACGTGATCCTCGGCGTCCTGTTCATCGTCGCGTTCCTGAAGACAGGACGGGCGACCGGAGGCGTGTCCGATGGGTCGCACACGGCCGTCAGGTGACCCGCAGATCCCCTTTGAAGATGATGAAGACGAGGACGACGTCGAGGAGGGCGACGTACGAGAAGAACATGCCACCGGCAAGCGGCAGAAGCGGCAGCGCGAAGTAGCCGGCGAGCCAGCCGACACTCCTATTGCCCCTTCAGGCTCTTGATGAACAGGATAAGAGAGTCGATCTGCGCCTCGGTCAGGACGCCCGAAAAGCTCGGCATGCCCATCCCGATCCGGTTGAATCCCGACACGACCTTCGCCGACGGCTCGAGGATCGACTCGCGCAGGTAGGCATCGTCGGCAGTGACGCGGACGAGGCCGTTGTTGAAGGTGCGATCCGATCCATAGAGCCCGCTGAAGTTCGGCCCCAGCTTCGACACGCCCGACGGCTCGCTCGCGTGGCAGGCGACGCAGCCGAAGCGCTGGTAGACGAGGCGCCCCTCATCGACGCTGATCGGGCCGCTGGCGGCGGACGCGACGGTCCGCGGCGCCAGGTTGACGGTCAGGCTGCCGAACCCCTCGGCGATCGGATCGAACTTCGTGAGCTCGTATGGAGTGAAGCTGCCGCTCTCCTGGATCGTGGCGCCGTCCGCCGTCGCGATCGTCCAGCCGACCCGCATCTGCATCACCGGCCTGATGTCCGGCAGGCCGATGAAGACGGCGCGACCGTCGTTCGACAGGTAGGCGCTGCTCGGCACCAGCCGGTCGACGCCCGGCGTGCCGTCGGCCTTGAGCTGCGGCGACCCGTAGCGATAGCTCCGCACGTAGTGCCAGCTGGTCACGGTGTAGTTGTCGGGATTGGTTGCCCGCGCGCGATCGAGCGCGACGTCGAACCGCAGCAGCAGGCCCTTGTCCATCGGCGCAATCTCGCGCGGCACGGTCAGCGGCGCTCCGGTGTGGCGCACGCGGCCGAGGCCTGCGAGGCGCGTCGACGTCGTGCCCCAGCCGAGAATCTGGAAGCCGGCGATGTAGAGCTGACCGTCAGCGGGGTTGACCGCGCCGTTGAGCGGCGGAAACCCGAAGCCTCGCGTCAGGCTGACCAGCGCGGCCTGCGGCCGCTTGCCGCGCTCATTCATCAGCACGCGGAAGAGCTCGGGCGCGTTGAAGCCGATGTGGACGATGCCGTCGTTCAGCGGCCCCATGCGCGCGTCGAACAGCCACACCTGTGACATCGCCGAGGCGTTCATCGCGTGCGGAATCCAGGTCAGCGGCTCGGCGATCGGCGCCGGATACGCTTCGCGCGGCAGCTTGTCGCTGAGAAACCCGTAGAACTGCCGATCGCGGACGATGTGCAGCGGCGTCGAGGGGATGTAGTGCCCCTGCTGGTCGCTGGCGGTGACGAGGCCCGTGCGCGCGTTGACGCCGATCTGCGGCTGACGGAAGCCGTAGCCGAGCACCGTCGCCGTGCGGCCGTCGGCGGCAACGCGCAGGACGCTGCCGTTGTGCTTGCCTATCGTCGCCGCTTCCTGCCCGCCCTTGGCGATGACGAACTCGCCGCCCGGCGCCAGCCGCAGCGTGCTCGGAAACTCGCGCATGTCGGCGGTCTGCGCGAAGGCGTTCGAGAACAGCTCGTGGACGTCCGCCTCGCCATCGGCGTTGGTGTCGCGCAGGCGCCAGATGCCGTTGCGATCGAAGACGTAGATCTGCTCGTCGCGAATCGCCGCGCTCAGCGGCTCGTGCAGCCCCGAGGTGAACCTGCGCCAGCGCACTGGCCCGGCGGCCGCCGCAAGACCGCGCGCCAGCCAGACGTCGCCATCGAGCGTGACGAGGACGCCGGTGCCATCGCGCAGGAACTGGATGTCGCCCGGCCGGACGTTGCGCTTCCAGGGATTCGAGGTCGGCAGGTCGAAGTCATCGACGACGTAGGGGTCTCGCGAAGAAGAGGGCGTGAGCGCCGTCGTCACTTCCTGCGGCCATCGCGGCGCGGGCGGCGCCGATGGCATGGGTCTCACCGTCGCCCCGGCGCCTTTCGCCGCGGCAATCACGACGCACAGCCGCGCCGTCGTCTGGCGCGGCGTTATGCGGAACGCCGAGACCCTGGCCGCACCCGTGCCCGACAATTCCGGACCCGCCATCGTCGTCGTAACGAGCGGAATCGACGGATCGCTGCCGGCGCAGGCGGCGAGCGTCGTGGTCGGCGAGGGGTAGCCGAGAACGAGCCACAACGGTTCGCTCGCGGCGCCGACTTCGATCTGGCGAACGACTCCTGGCGTCGCGCCGCCGAGCGCGGTCATCCATTCCCGCACGTCGGCGCCGCCGGCGGTGTACTCGAGGATGACGCCGTCGCGCGTCTGGCGTACCGCCTTGAAGCGTCCCTGACGTTCTGTCAGCGGACCGCGGCCGACTTCTTCAGGCGTCGGCGCCGGCTCTCGCGGATCCTCGGTGGTCGGCTGCGCATCCGTCTGCCACCCCGGGTAGACGCCGTTCGCCAGCATCACCGGGCCATCGGGTTCGGGCAGCGGCGACTGCCCGCCCGGCGTCTTGCGATCGGGTTCCAGGTACGAGCCAGGAGCGAGCGCTCGCGGCGTGACACCCTTGCCGCTCCACAGCGCCGCGACGCGAAGCAGCTCGGTATCGAAGCCGACCCACTGGCCGCTGCCGAGATTCAGCACCAGCCCGCGCGGCGTCAGGTTGTGTGAGGGCAGGCCCGCGCCGGCGCGGCTGCCGTCGATCACCGATGAGAAGAACGGGTAGTCGGTCTCGATCCACGCCGCCCATGGCGGTGCGGTGGTTTGCATGCTTGCTGGAGGCGACACGGCAGGCGCAAGACACACGAGCAGCGCGAGCACAATGGCGGCGACGGGACCGGAGCGGGAGAGCCGGCGCAGGCCGCGGTCGGGTGAGCAGGACGCGATGCCTCGCATGCGGGAGATGCTACCTCGATTGTCACACCCGTCACTTCCGCCGAAACGGGAAGCGAATTGCGCGAGCGGCGGCGCTCGACTTACGCTCACACGATGTCCGTTACTCGCCGTTCATCGCCGCTGACGGGCGCGTCGACGACAGTGTCGCGCCGCGCGCTGCTCGGCGCCTTGCCGGCGCTGGCCCTTGCGGCCTGCCGGCGCGCGCCGGCGGTCACCGCCTCGCGGCCGGCCGACATCCGAATCGCCGAGGTCAACCACGCCTTCGAAGAGCACCGCTATCGCGCGCCCTATCAGTTCGGCGGCCGCTCCGTCGATCGCGTGACCATCCTCAACGTCAACTGCCGCGTCCGCACTGGCGACGGCAAGGACGCCTGGGGCTTCGGCTCGATGACGCTCGGCAACGCGTGGGCCTTCCCCGCCGCCTCGCAGGACGCGGGCCTCGGCGCCATGAAGACGCTGGCGGCGACGCTCGAAGCCCAGACGGCGGCATGCGACGACAGCGGCCATCCCATCGACCTCTTCAGATCGCTCGAACCGGCTTACCTCCGCGGCGCCGACGACGTCTCACGGCAGCTGACGCTGCCGACGGCAATCCCCAAGCTCTGCACGCTCGTCGTCGCCAGCGCGTTCGACGCCGCCATCCACGACGCGTACGGGAAGGCAATGGGCGTCAGCAGCTACGACACCTACGGTGCGGCGTTCATGAGAAACGACCTCGCAGCCGATCTCGGGCCGGAGTTCAGACGCGAGTATCTCGATCGCTACGTACCGTCGCGGCCGGCGCCGCAGATGCTGGTGTTCCATTCAGTCGGCGCCAGCGACCCGCTCGAGGCCGGCGACGTCACGGCGCGGATCGACGACGGCCTGCCGAACACGCTCGAGGAGTGGATCGAGCGCGACGGCCTGGTCCGCTTCAAGATCAAGCTGAACGGCGGCAACCTGGAAGCCGACATCGACCGCATCGTGCGCATCGACCGCCTCGTCGCCCGGATCCTCCCGAAGCGCGGCGTCGGCGACTGGAAGTACCTGCTCGACTTCAACGAAGGGTGTCCGAACGTCGCTTACCTGCTCGAGTGCCTGCGGCGCGTTCGCGAGCTGACCCCGGCCGGGTTCGACCGCATCCTCTACATCGAGCAGCCAACCTCGCGCGACCTGAAGAAGGATCCGGGCAACGTGATGCACGAGGCCGCGAAGCTCCGGCCGATCGTCGTCGACGAGGCCCTGGTGGACCTCGAGTCGCTGCTGCTGGCGCGCTCGATGGGCTATACCGGCGTCGCGCTCAAGGCGTGCAAGGGACAGAGCCAGGCGATGCTGATGGCCGCGGCGGCGCAGAAGTTCGGGATGTTCCTCTGCGTGCAGGACCTGACGTGCCCGGGGGCATCGCTGATTCATTCGGCCGGCATCGCCGCCCGCGTGCCGGGCAACGCCGGCATCGAGGCCAACGCGCGCCAGTTCGTGCCGGCCGCGAGCCAGGCCTGGGACGCCCGGTTTCCCGGGCTGTTCACGATTCGCGACGGAGCGATGAGGACGGGCCAGTTGACCGGGCCCGGACTCGGCGCGGTTCCGCCGCGCGGGTAGATGATGATTCAGCCGGAGGCTGCGATGACCCGACGTGACTTGATGCGTGCCGCCGCCGCGGCGCTGGCCGCTGGCGCCTGGCGTCCGGCGCCGGCCGGCGCCGCGAACCACACGCCGGGGCAGGCTCCCGTTCAACGCGCCTATTGCCTGTTTTCCAAGCACCTGCCCGATCTCGACTGGGGCGAGCTCGGCAAAGCGGTGAAGGCGGCCGGGTTCGACGGCGTCGACCTGACCGTCCGCCCCGGCGGGCACGTCCTCCCCGAACGCGCGGCCGACGATCTGCCGCGTGCGCTCGATGCAATCCGCGCCCACGGGATTGGCGTGCCGATGATCACCACCGATCTGACGTCGGCGACGTCGCCGGTGGCGCGGCCGCTGCTGACGACGGCGGCGCGCCACGGCGTGCCTTTCTTCAAGGCGGGCTACTGGCGCTACTCGGCGTCACGGGATGTCCGCGCGCAGGTCGACGCAGCGTCGCAGGCGATCGCGGGCCTCGCCGCGCTCGCCGCCGACTGCGGCATCACGATGGGAGTGCACAATCACGCCGGCTACATCGGCGGCGCGACCTGGGACATTGCGCCGGCGATGGACAAGACCGACCCGAAGGCGTGCGGCTACTACTTTGACCCGCGCCACGCCGTCGCCGAAGGAGGCGGGGGCACATGGAGGGCGGCGGCGAACCTGGTGGCGCCGCGGCTGAAGATGATCGCGCTCAAGGATTTCGTCTGGGAAAAGACGGTCAAGGGCTGGCAGATCCGCGACTGCCCGCTCGGCGAGGGCATGGTCGACTGGGCCTGGTTCGCCGCCGCGCTTCGCGACGCCCGCTTCGCCGGTCCGATCTCGCTGCACCTCGAGTACGAGATCGGCGGCGGCACGCCTGCTGAGCGCACGGCCCTGACGCTGAAGGCAGCCGTTCGCGATCTCGCCGCGGCGCGGCGGCTGCTCTCGTAGATGGTTCGCTACTCTTCGGTCTTCCAGTGCACGGCCTCGAACGCGATCTTCTCGGTGCGCGCGCCGGCGAGGTGCGCCATGATCTGGCGGGCGTGGAAGCGGCCGTTCTCGATGAACCACCGGCTGGTCTGGTAGCCGCCGCAGACGGTGCCGGCGATGAACAGGCCCGGGCGCGTCGTCTCGAACGTTGATTCGTCGTAGATCGGCGTCCTGAAGGGATCGTCGGCAAAGCCGATCGCCAGCCGCTCGAGGAAAGCGTAGTCGGGCGAGTACCCGGTCATCGCCAGAACCCAGTCGTTGTCGATCGACGTCGGTCCCTCCGGCGTCCGCAGCCGCACGGTCTTCTCTTCGATCGCCTCGATCTCCGTGCGGAAGAACGCCCGGATGCTCCCCTCCTTGATGCGGTTCTCGAGGTCGGGACGAATCCAGTACTTGATCTTCTCCGACAGCTCCGGCGCCCGCACCACCAGCGTGACTTCCGCGCCATGGCGATAGCAGTCGAGCGCCGCCTTCGCGGCCGAGTTCTTCGCGCCGACGACGACCACCTTCTGGCGGACGTAGGGATAGGGCTCCCGGTAGTAGTGCGTAACCTTGGGCAGGTCCTCGCCCGGAACGCGCATCAGGTTGGCGCGATCGAAGAAGCCGGTCGCGACGACGACGTGGCGGGCCCGATGCTCGTCCTTGTCGGTCGTCACCGTGAAATCGCCACGCTGGCCGCCGACGTCGAGGACGCGCTCGTACAACCGGATGTCGAGCGCCTCGCGCTGGGCGACGCCGCGGTAGTACTCGATCGCGTCTTCGCGTGTCGGCTTGTAGCCCTTGACCGGAAATGGATACCCGCCGATCTCGATCAGATCCGGCGTCGAGAAGAACTCCATCTGCGCCGGGTAGCCGACGATCGAGTTGACCAGCGCCCCCTTGTCGATCACCCGGGCGTCGAGGCCGGCACGGCGGGCCTCGATTGCGCACGCCAGTCCGACCGGACCGGCGCCAATCACGATTACGTCGAGCATCTTCCGATCATTCTCGCATTTCTCTCCGGTTCGAAGGCGGTGGCGGCGTCCGCTCCGTCTTCGACGCCGCCGCCAGCAGCTGCGCCAGCAGGTCGCCGCCGCGCGGCACCAGCGTCAGGCGCGCTTCGCCTTCGAGCAGCTTCTGGTTCTCGAGTACCTCGAAGAGCGCCGCCTCGATCTCCGGATCGTTGCTGATGCGATTGAGTGCGGCGCCGACGATCTGCGGCCGCATCGCCGCCGCCTTGGCGAACTCGACGGCCGCGGTCCGCTCGGCGGTGCTGGTGATGATGCTCACCTGGTTGGCGCCGTCCTGCCGGATCGCCGACGTCACCTGCCGCAGCCGGTTGACGACCTTCTCCTCGATCTGGCGAATCATGTCGTGGTCGCGGAAGTGGACCTTGCGAATGTAGACGGAGCCGAGCTTGTAGCCCCACTGGTGCGACTTCTCGGAGACCTCGGCGCGCACCACCTGGCTCATGGTGTGCCGGGTCTCGAGCATGTCGCCGAGCCGCATGTTGCTGAGGCACCGCACCGTCGCGTTGCTGACGTTGGCGCGCAGCGAGCCGCGCGGGTCGGTGTTCTTGAACAGGTACGCGACCGGGTCGCTGATGAACATCTCGTACCACATGCCGATGCCCATCGGCGCGCCTTCCTCCGAGTTCACCGGCTGGCTGCGCAGGTACTCCTGGTCGAGCCGCAAGTCGACGATGCGGCGCTGCCCGAGCCAGTTGACCAGGAACGCGGACAGCCCGAGCCGGAACGGCAGGATATGCAGGCCCGGCTCGTCGATCGTGCCGATGACCTTGCCGAAGAGGACGTAGACGTGGCACGCCCGCTCGTTGACGATGTCGTAGAGGCCGAGGACGCGCACCAGGAAGAGCGCGATCGGCATCATGATGAACATCGCGCCGAAAGTGATCAGGGCGACGGGGATGGCTTCGATCATCGCTCCACCTCGAGGATGACGTCGTGCGCCTGGCTGTAGAGGCCGAGGCGGACGTTGCGCAGGTAAGCCGAGAGCGCCCGCGGCCCGTTCCGCTTGAGGTCGCCGAGCTGTTCCGCCGAGCCGTTCGAGCGGCTCGACTTCACCCTGCGCCTTCAGCGTCTCGATCTCGACGGCGCGCTTCGACTGCACGATCTTCTGGTCGGCCGACGCATGCGCCAGGCTGATCTCCGAAGACACGTGGTTGTGCGCCGTGTTGATCGCGGCGAGCGCCGACTCGACGTCCGGCGGCGGATCGATCTCGGTGATGAGCGAGGCGTCGAGCGTGACGCCGTAGCGCGCCGCTGACGACTCGCATTCGCGGTCCATGTGATCGTTCAGGTCGCGGAGGTTCTTGCGCAGGTCGTTGATCGAGATGCCGGTGACGAGCGTCGCGTCGGTCGGCTGGCTGCCGCGCGCCGGCGCCGTCGCCGCCGCGTCGCTCTCGGGCGCTTCGAAGTTGGCGATGCGCTCGCGCAGGATCGAGACGAAGTAGCCCATCACGTGCGCGATCGGGTTCTTGACCCCGAAGAGGTAGGCGTAGAGGTTGCGCTCCGAGACCTGGTAGCGGATCTGGCCGGTCAGCCCGGTGTTCAGCTGGTCCTTGGTGACGGCGTCGAGCACGGTGCCGCCGCTGTTGGCCGACGGCGACTCCGGGTCGTAGGCCATGTTGAGCGTGCGCGTCGCGATCGACACCTTGTGCACCCTCTCCCACGGCCACTTGAAGTACGGCCCGCCCGGCTGGATCACGCGCAACTGCGGATAGCGGTAGCGCTCCCGTTCGTCCGGCCGCAGCCCCTGCGCGATCGGATCGTCGAGCGTCGTCTGCTCCTGGAGGCGCTGCGCCCGCCCGAGCACGGTCTTCACCGCCCGCTCGTTCTGATCGACGGTGTAGAGCCCGGCGAGCAGGTAGCGGACGATGAACCAGGCGACGAAGCCGACCACGATGCCAAAACCGACGGAGACGGAGTCCAGCCCGAAGCTTTCTGCCATGAAATCACTCCTCGAACGACCGCGGAACGCACGGTGCGCGGCCAGTCTTTCACAGCCGCGCTGGCGACGCCAACCACAGACTTTGCACCGGCGTGCCACGCCGCTGCCACACATTGCTGCTTTACTGGCTCGCATGCGCCGCCAGCGCACGAGCCCGGGGTGGGCGGTTGGAGGAGACAGGAATGTGCGACGGGAAGATCGGAAGGCGTGAGGCAATTGGCGCGATCAGCGCGGCCGGCGCCGCGCTTGCCTTTGGGTGCGGCGGGGAGTCGGCGACGCCGACCTCGCCGTCATCGACCCCGACGGCGACCGGAGGAAGCAGCGCCGCCTGCGCCGTCACGCCGACCGAGACCGTAGGCCCTTACCCGTCGCTGACCGACCTCTTCCGCAGCGACATCCGCGACGGCAAGACCGGCACGCTGCTGACGCTCACGCTGAAGGTCGTCAATACGAACAGTGGCTGCGCGCCGGTCGAGAACGCCAACGTCGAGATCTGGCACGTCGACGCCGCCGGCAATTACTCGCAGTACGGGACGCAGACGACGCAGGCCTATCTGCGCGGTATCCAGACGACCAACGCCAACGGCGAGGTCACGTTCACGACGATCTATCCGGGCTGGTACCAGGGGCGGGCGACGCACATTCACGTCGAAGTGACGATGAACAACCGCTCGATCAAGGTCACGCAGATTGCGTTCCCCGAGTCGATCAACAACGCCGTGCACGGCAGCGGCGTCTACGCCCCGCGCGGCGCAAACCCGCTGACGAACCTGGCCGACGGCATTTTCAGGGACAGCCTGGAGTCGGAACTGACGACGCCGACCGGGGATCCGGCGAGCGGCTATGCCGCGTCGTTCCAGATCGGCGTCTAGCAGGCTGATGAAGGAGCCCAGCCTGCAAGGCAGAAGGGAGAGGGAGAAGGGAGAAAACAAAGCAATTCTGCCTTCTGCCTTCGCCCTTCTGCCTTTTCCCTGCCCTACTTCCGCCGGACCGGTTTCTCGTCCAGGTTCATCGCCAGGTCGGCCTCGGTGATCGAGTCGGTCACGCCGTTGGCCGGGACCTCGATCTTGGCGAGCCAGAGCAGCGCGTTCAGCATGACCTTCCGCTGGTTCGGATCGCCCCAGTGGAGGTGAGTGTGGCCGCCGGTGAAACCGAGGCCGCGGCCGCCGTCCGGCCGCTCGAACACCCACATCATCGTTTCGGCCTGGCCGCTCGCGGCGACGATGTGGTCGTAGGGCCCGCGCGGGCTGACGTAGGGGCCCTTGCGGACCTCGTCGGTGGGTGTCGCCACGAGGATCGGCGTCAGCTTCGCCTTGGCCGCGGCGTCCGCCGTCCACCGCATGTTGAAGTACCACTCGTCGTGGGTCGCGAACGGCTTGACGCCGCGCGTGATCGGATGGTTCGGGAACTTCTCGAACGACGGCTTCCACATCGGGTTCACCGACCAGTTCGTCTCGTAGTAGCCGCCAACCCAGCGCTGCATCGTCTCGCCTGAGAACGCCGGCCGGCACTTCGACGCCGTAGTGCGCGAAGCCGAGGCCGACGCCCTTCGCCGCCAGCGCGTCGAGCATCTTCGATTCGCTCGCCCTGAATCGCCGGATGATCCTTTCCGCCGTCGGCATAAATCAGAACCGCGTCGGCGTTGTCGAGCGCGGCGTTGTCGTCGGTGCGGACGCCGTCGACTTCCTTGGCCGGCCATCCCATGTCGTAGACCGTCACGGTGACGCCGGGCACCGAGCTCATCGCCTTCTGGAGCAGCATCGAGCCGGCGCGGAACTCGTGCATCCCGGGCGGATGACTCGGCCGTCCCGCGATCAGGACGATACGCTTGTCAGCAGTGCGAACGGGCGTCGATGCCACGAGCGCCGCCGCGAGACAGGTCAATCCGACGAGCCGCATGAGGATGGAGGAATTCTGCATGGTGAGCATCCTATCCGAGGTCGCCACGCGCTGAAACCTCTTAAGATCCAGAGGTAACGCATGTCTGGAGACACAGTGCCCGCATTACGCCAGGCCGCAGGCCGATCGTTTACCGAAGCCGGAGGTCGATCGGTCGCGGCTGCCGAAGGCCGGGCGTTCGCCGAGGCCGGAGGCCGGACGGCGTTCGCCGAGGCCGGAGGCCGGCCGTCCAAGAAATGAAGCGGGCGCTGACCATGTCGCTCGTGGCGTTGCTTGGCGCGGCGCTCGTCGCCGCGACCCTCGCGTGGCGGCAATGGCACCGCCCCGAACCCCAGCTCGACCGGCAGTGGACGGCGCAGGTTCGCGTCATCGCCGGCGACGGCGTCTCCGGCTGGATCGATGGTCCGGCGGACCGTGCCCGTTTCTCCGATCCGTTCGGCGTCGCGGTCGCGAAGGACGGAACCATCTTCGTTGCCGAGGGCGGCGACTCCGATCGCATTCGCGCGATCCTGCCGAACGGAAGGGTGACGACGTTTGCCGGGGCCGGGCCTGGCTTCGTCGATGGTCCGCGCGAGGTCGCGCGTTTCAGCACGCCCTCCGCCATCGCGCTTGGTCCCGGCGGCGATCTCTATGTCGCCGATACCGGCAACAATGCCATCCGCCGGATCGCGCCCGACGGTGCGGTGACGACCCTCGCCGGCGACGGCGTCGCCGGCCATCGCGATGGCGCCGCCGCCGAGGCCCGCTTCAACGGTCCAGTCGGCCTCGCGGTCGATGCCGCCGGGCGCGTCGTCGTTGCCGACACTTACAACGATCGCATCCGCGCCATCTCGCCCGACGGCATCGTTTCGACGATTGCCGGCTCCGGGCTGACCGGCGCGATGGACGGCCTCGCCGAGCTCGCGCAGTTCGATACGCCCTGCGGCGTCGCCATCGGGCCGGATGGCATCATCACCATCGCCGATACCGGCAGCGGCCTCCTGCGGCTGCTGGATCCCGACGGCAACGTCGCAACCAGCGCCCTCATCTTCCCCGAGGGATTCGCGCGGCCGACTTCCCTGGCGTTCGCCGATCGGCTGCTCTACGTCACCGACGGCCGGGGACGCATCATTGAAGTCGACGAGCACGGCGCGACGCGGCTGGTGGCGGGCTCGCTGCCGGGGTTTGCCGACGGCGAAGCGGAAGAGGCGCGGTTCCGGGCGCCGGCCGGCCTGGCGGCGGCGCCGGGACGGCTGGTCGTCGCCGACGCCGGCAACGCCCTGGTTCGCCTCGTCGCCGCGGCATCCCGCAGCGACGTGCGGCCGCCGGCGCCGGCGAGCCTGGCGCCGCATTTCGACGCCGACCGCTTCGGCCTCGCGCCGCTGCTCTGGCCGGTGGCGCCGCGCGAAGGGCCGCACGAGATCGCGGGCACGCTCGGCGAGTCACGCGGCGGTACCGGCGGCGAACGCTTTCACGCCGGCATCGACGTCCGCGAAGTCGACGGCACGCCGGTGCTCGCCGTGCGCGACGGCGTCGTCACGAGCCCGGTTGCGACCGACGACTTCGGGTCGCTGAACGAATGGCTGAGGATTGGGCCGCTGTCCTACGTCCACATCCGGGCCGGCCGCAATCGCAACAACGAGATGATCGACGCCGAGCGATTCGTGCCGACCTACGACGCCGCCGGCGTGCTGCAGCAGGTGCGCGTCAAGCGCGGCTCCCGCTTCACCGCCGGCGAAGTCATCGGCAGCGTCAACCGGTTCAATCACGTTCATCTCAACGTCGGCTGGCCGGGCGAGGAGATCAACCCGCTTCAGTTCGACCTGCTCCACTTCGAGGATACGGTGCCGCCGACGATCGCCCGCGGCGGCATCCGGCTCGTCGACGTCACCGGACAGCCGATGAAACGTCGCGTCAACGGCCGCGTCGTGGTCCAGGGGCAGGCCCGCATCGTCGTCGACGCCTGGGACCAGGCCGAAGGCAACCGCCCCGAGCGCCGGCTCGGCCTCTATGACCTCGGTTATCAGATCCTGCACCGCGACGGCACCCCTGTCGCCGGCTTCGAGGAGGTCCGCCACACGCTGCAATTCGACCGGCTCGCCTACGACGCCAACGCGGCCCGCCTCGCCTACGCCGAAGGCAGCGGCATCCCGTTCTACGGCGGCCGCCGCACGCGCTTCCTCTACGTCGTCACCAACACCCTCAAGGGCGGCGTCGCCACGGAGGGCGTGTGGGATACGACGACGCTGGAACCCGGCGACTACATCGTCCGCATCTGGGCGGCCGACATTCGCGGCAACGCCGCCACGTCCAATCGCGATCTGCTGGTGACAGTGACCGACGGCACGTAGGGCGGGCTTCAGTACGCAGGGCGGGGCTTCAGCCCCGCCGAAGTACGATGAGATCGACGATGCCTGCTCGCGTGCTGGAAGTAATCGTGCAGAGTGTTGACGACGCCCGCGCCGCGGCGCGCGGCGGCGCCGACCGCCTCGAGGTCGTTCGCGAGATTCACGACGGCGGCCTGACGCCGCGCAGCGAGGTGGTGGCCGCGATCGCCGCGGAAACCGGATTGCCGCTGCGGGTGATGGTGCGCGAGAACGCCGGCTTCCTGCTGCCGCCGGAGGAACTGCCGCGGCTGCGCCGCGCGGCCGACGCGTTCGCCGCGCTCGGCGTCGATGGCCTGGTGCTCGGGTTCGCGGGCGACGGCAGGCTCGATCTCGACGCCCTTCGATCGGTGCTCGAGGCGGTACCGACTGCCCGCGTTACCTTTCATCGCGCGTTCGACACGCTGCGGGATCCGGTTCGCGGCCTCGACGAGATCGCGGCGATTCCCGCCGTCGACCGGGTGCTGACGGGCGGCGGCGACGGCAGCGCGGCCGATCGCTGTCAGCGGCTGGCGGCCTGGGCCAGGCATTCGGCTGGCCGCCTGACCATCATCGCCGGCGGCGGCATCGACGATGAGTGCCTGGAGCGGCTGTCGCAGTCGGCCGACGTTCGGGAAGTTCACATCGGACGCCTGGCACGCGAGCACGGCGCCGCCGATGGCCCCGTGTGTGCCGACCGGGTGCGGCGGATCCGCGACATTCTGGGGTAGCGGCGCGGCCAGCGCGACGATTGCCTTTATACTTGAGAGTCCTGCCACGAAGCGCCGGCCCGGCGATCGCCGGCACTCATTTACTGACGGATTGAAGCAACGGAACCCACATGTCGCAGCGGAACGGTGAGAAGTCGCGCTACCAGATCAATCGCAAGCGGAAGATGCTGCGTCGCGTCAAGACTCGCGCCCTCGTCGCCGGCGCCGCGGGCGCAGCCGCCGCCGAGAAGCCGGCGCCGACCCGCCGCGCCAAGGGTTAGCCAGCGCGTCAGCGGCCGGGCGTCAGGCGTGCACTCCCGGGGCCTCGTGACCGGTGCGCTGCACGTACTCGACGTAGGACCCCGGATACAGGTGCGGCTGCGTGTCGGTCCCCGACTCGCCGCCGAGCTCGAGCACCCGGTTGCTCAGGCCGCGCAGGAACGTGCGGTCGTGCGAGACGAAGATCATCGTCCCTTCGAACTCCGCCAGCGACGAGACGAGCATCTCCTTGGTCGCGAGATCGAGGTGGTTGGTCGGCTCGTCGAGGACGAGGAAGTTGGGCGGATCGAACAGCATCCGCGCCATCACCAGCCTGGTCTTCTCGCCGCCTGAGAGCGCGCGAATCCGCTTGTCGACGTCATCGCCCGAGAACTGGAACGCGCCGAGCAGGTTCTTCAGCGCCCCGATCGACTCCTTCGGGAAGTCCTTCTGGATCTGCTCCCAGATGGTCAGCTCGGGATCGAGCAAATCGAGCGCCTGCTGCGCGAAGTAGCCCATCTTGACGCTGCCGCCAATCTGGACGCTGCCGCGGTCCGGCGCGAGCGCGCCGGCAATCATCTTCAGCAGCGTCGTCTTGCCGGCGCCGTTCCGGCCCATGACGCACCAGCGCTCGCCGCGCCTGATCGTCATGTCGACGCCGTCGTGGACGACGCGCCGGCCGTAGGCCTTGGCAATGCCCTCGAGCACCGCCACCTGATCGCCGGAGCGCGGCGGCTGACGGAAATCGAACTCGACGATGCGCCGCTTCTTCGGCAGCTCGATCTTCTCGATCTTCTCCAGCGCCTTGACCCGGCTCTGGACCTGCGCCGCCTTGGCGGCATGCGCCGCGAAGCGGTCGATGAACCGCTGCTCCTTCGCCAGCATCGCCTGCTGCCGGGCGTAGGCCGCCTCGCGGTTGGCCTCACGGATCGCGCGCTCGCGCTCGTAGAAGTCGTAGTTGCCGGAGTAGACCGTGATCTCGCCGCCGTCGATCTCGGCGATGCGGTTGACGATCCGGTTCATGAACTCGCGGTCGTGCGACGTCATGAGCAGGGCGCCGGGCAGCGATTTGAGGAATGCCTCGAGCCAGATGATCGACTCGATGTCGAGATGGTTGGTCGGCTCGTCGAGCAGCAGGACGTCGGGCCGGCCGAGGAGCACGCGGGCCATGGCGACGCGCATCTTCCAGCCGCCGGAGAGGGCGCCGACGTCGCCGTCGATCCGCTCGTCGTCGAAGCCGAGGCCGTGGAGGACCTCGCGCGCCTGGCTCTCGAGCGCGTAGCCGCCGAGGTGCTCGTACTCTTCCTGGACTTCGCCGTAGCGCGCCAGGATCTTCTCCATGTCGTCGGCCCGCGCCGGATCGCTCATCGCCTGGTTGAGGGCTTCGAGCTCGTGGTGGAGGTCGCCGACGCGGCCGCTGCCGGCAATCGCTTCGTCGAGGACGCTGCGACCCGACATCTCTTCGACGTCCTGGCGGAAGTAGCCGATCGAGAGCTTCTTCGGCACGGAGACGTCGCCTTCGTCCGGCACTTCCTCCCCCATGATCATGCGGAAGAGCGTCGTCTTGCCGGCGCCGTTCGGGCCGACGAGGCCGATCTTCTCGCCGGCGTTGAGCTGAAAGGCGGCGTCGACGAACAGGACCTGCCGGCCGTACTGCTTGCTGATGCGGGACAACGCGATCATGGGTATCTCTCTATGGTACCCGCTCGGCGGGACCGACGTGGAATTTGCCGCCAGGAGTGAGAAAAAGGCGCCGACGGGGCGACCTTTCAGGAGCATGCGCCCGATCCGGCCGGAAAACCAGCCCGGCCGGGCTGGCATGGATCTGGATATAAAGGTGGATGCGTCTCTCGTGCTCGGAGGTCCACTGTTGCGCAATATCGTCTGGGGTAACTAGCTTTCCCTGGGAGCCGGACGCGGACGGCCAGTCACTCGGCCCGCCGCGTCCGGCTTCACGCTGCCCGCCTCGCCAATCCTCCTGTCTTCTCTAACCAAGGCCTATCCCTTTCGGGCCTATCCCGGCCCGCCTCGATTCTGGTAGCGTCACACGCAGTGTTTCGCTCGTGCCTCACGCTGCGCAAAGGGAGGGTGCCGTGCTCCGACGCCGTTCGATTCTGGGTGTTTTCATCTTCGGCCTTCTTGCCGGCGGATTGCCGCTGGGAGCGCAGCCGTCGCCGGAAGAAGCGGCGGTTCGTGAGGTGGTGCGGAAGTACGTCGACGCTCGCGAGCGGGCGGACGCCAACGCCATTGGCGCGCTGTTCACGATCGACGCCGATCAGCTGACGTCGTCGGGTGAGTGGCGCAAGGGACGCGAGGCGATCGTCAAGGGGACGCTGGGCTCGTCGAAGCAGAACAGCGGGACGCGGACCATCGCGATCGAATCAGTCCGCTTCCCCACCGCGGATTCCGCGGTGGCCGATGGCCGCTACGCGATCACTGGCGGCGCCGGCGCCGATCGCCGGATGTGGACGTCGTTCGTCATGGCGCGGACGACGGAGGACGGAAAGGCGACATGGAAGATCGCGGCGATCCGGAACATGCTGCCCGCGGCCGCGCAATGAAGCGCAGAACCCGCCGTGTAGAACCCGCCGTGTAGAACCCGCCGTGTAGAACCCGCCGTGTAGAACCCGCCGTGTAGAACCCGCCGTGTAGACCAGCGTAGACTCAGCACAGTGACGTGGAGAGTCTCACGGCTGGTCGTCACCCTGCTTCTGGCGGCGAGCCTGGTCGACGGTGCATCAATCGCGGCGCAGGCTCCCGCGGACCGCGCGCGCCAGAGCTACGATCGCGCCGTCGAGCTCGAAGCGCAGGGCAATCACCCCGCGGCGCTGGCGCTGCTCTGGGAGGCGGCGAGCCTCACCCCGCGCGACGCCGACATCCAGAACCGGCTCGGCGAAGCGCTCGAGCGAATCGGCGCGCTCGACGCCGCGGTCGACGCCTTTCAGCGCGCCGTCGCGGAGCGGCCGGCGTTCGCAAAGGCGTCGAACAACCTGACGCTCGCGCTGGTCAAGGCCGGGCGGGGCCCGGAGGCGGTCGCCAGGGCGGCGGCGCTGGTGAAAGCGTCCCCCGGCGAGACCGCGCCGCTCTTCACGCTGGGCCTGGCGCAGGCGGAGCAGGACGTCGAGGCGGCGATCACGACATTTCGCGCGGTGCTCGCGATCGATTCCCGGCACGTGCTCGCGCGCTACAACCTCGCCCTGGCGCTGCGGCGCACCGACAGGCTCGACGAAGCGCTGGGCGAACTGCAACGCGTGGTCGCGATCGATCGCCGGGCCGAAGCGTTCTACACCATCGGCGTGATCCGCTGGCACCAGGGCGCCCTCGACGAGGCGCTGTCAGCGCTGCGGATCGCGATCGATCTGCAGCCGGGCTTATGCTGACGCCTACGACGCCCTCGGCGCGGTTTACAAGCAGCGCCGCGACTACGCGGCGGCGGCAGCGGCGCTGAGGCGCGCGATCGACCTCAGGCCCGACCAGCCCGCGTCCCGGTATTCACTTGGGCTCGTTCTTCAGCTCGACGGGCGTACGGCTGAGGCAGATCGGGCGTTCGCCGAGGCCGAACAGTTGGGGCGGCGAGTGGCGGCCGACCAGGCAGCGGTGATGTGGACGACCGCCGGCATCGCCGCGGTGCAGCGAGGCGACCTGCAGCGCGGGCGGGATTATTTCAGGCGGGCGACGACCGCATCCGAGAACTACGCCCCGGCCCACTATCAACTCGGACTCGTGCTGCTCGGCCTGGGCGATACGGCTGGCGCGCGCGTCGCCTTCGCCCGCGCCCAGTCGCTCAACCCCAATCTCGCCCCACCTCGCATCGAGCGCTGACAAAGTGGACAATTTTGGCCACGAAATTGGTTACGGCGACGATCTTGTTTACTGCCGACGCAGGTGTTATAACGACGCGGGCCGATACGCACGGCTGTCGATGCAGCCTGCGATTGATTTATGGGTGCATTAGGTTCGCTAGTGGGAGGAGTTTGATGATGAGAACGCTTACGCGGGCGTGGGCGCTATGCGCCGCGCTGATGCTGGTGTGCGCCAGCGCCGCAAGCGCTCAGGAGTTCCGTGCCACGGTTCGAGGCCAGATCCTCGATTCGAGCAAGGGGGCGCTTCCTGGGGCGACGGTCAGCATCCAGAACACGGAGACGGGCGAGGTCGCGACCGCGACCACGAATGCGGAAGGGAGCTATACGCTGCCGTTCCTGCGCCCGGGCTCTTATACCCTGACGGTGGAACTGGCGGGCTTCCAGAAGCACACCCGCTCGGGCATGACGCTGCAGGTCAACGAGACCGCGACGATCAACGTCGAGCTCGGCGTCGGCCTGACCGAGAACGTCAGCGTCACCGCCGAGTCGCCGCTGCTCGAGACCAGCAACGCCAACCGCGGCACCGTCATCGACAGCGCCCGCATCGCGGAGATTCCGCTGCAGTCGCGCAGCCCGATGGCGCTCGTGCCGCTTGTCGCCGGCGTCAATTACAACGCCCAGGCGATCTACCTCCGTCCGTTCGACAACGGCGCGCTCGCCGCCTGGTCGATGAACGGCGGCCAGAGCAGCAACAACGAGTTCCTGCTCGACGGCGCGCCGAACAACGCCAACCAGGGCGGCAACAACATCGCCTACGTGCCGCCGGCGGCCGCCGTCCAGGAGATGAAGATCTCCACGAACTCATACGACGCGCAGTACGGCCGTACCGCCGGCGGCGTCGTCAACGTGTCGCTGAAGTCGGGCACCAACAGCTTCCACGGCGAAGTCTACGACTACATGCGGCGCAAGGCCCTGGCCGCCAACTCGTTCATCCTCAACACGACGAGCAGACCGAAGACCGATCAGTACATCGATCAGTACGGGTTCAGCGTCGACGGTCCGATCTTCAAGAACAAGACGTTCTTCCTGTTCACCGGCGAGAAGTACCGGGAAGGCACGCCCGCCCCGCTGACCAGCACGGTGCCGACGCTGGCGATGAGGAACGGCGACTTCAGCGGTGTCGTGGATGCCCAGGGCCGCCAGATCGTCATCTACGATCCGGCGACCGGGCGGGCGACGCGAACGGCATCTGGACCCGCGATCCGTTCCCGGGCAACAGAATCCCGGCGGACCGCATCAACCCGACGGCCCGGGCGCTCATGCAGTACCTGGCCGGAGCCCAACGGCTCGACGGCCGGCGTAGCGCCGTGGCAGACGAACCTGCTGTGGCCCGAGCACTTCAACAAGGACCTGTTCTGGAACTGGGTCGGCAAGGTCGACCACAACATCAACGCCAGCAACCGCGTCTTCTTCCGATGGGGCGAGAACGAGCGAAACGAGATCGGCAACAGGGGTAACGCCATCCGCACCGGACCCGGCCAGGCCGGCCAGCTTCCGCTCTGGCGCGCCAACCGCGCGCTGGTCGGCGACTGGGTGAAGGTCTTCGGCGCCGGGAGCGTGTTCAACCTGCGCGCCAGCTATACCTACTTCCTGGAGTGGAGCTATTCCGACGACGCGCTCGGTTTCGACTCGACGGAGTTCTGGCCCGAGAGCCTGGTCAACCAGATGCCGGCCCAGGACATTGGCGGCCTCTTCCCGAGAATCACGGGTTCCGATTTCGCGACCCTCTCCCGCGGCTCGGCGCCCAACCGGAACCGCAACTACTCGGTTCAGCCCAACGTGTCGCTGGTGCGCGGCGCGCACAACATCCGCGGCGGTGTCGACATGCGGTGGACCAACGTCTTCAACGAGAACTACGACGACTCGGGCGGCTTTCTGAATTTCAACCGTGATTTCACGGAGAGCACGCTGAACATCAACAACCCGTTGCAAGGGCACTCCTTCGCCTCCTTCCTGCTCGGCGCGCCGGCCAACGGGAGCGTGGACGTCAACCCGAAGCCCCACTACCAGTGGTTTTTCGTGGCGCCCTGGATTCAGGACGACTGGCGCGTCAACAACAAGCTGACGCTGAACCTCGGCTTCCGCTGGGACGTCAACGGGTCCGTAACGGAAGAGAACGACATGCTGAACTACGCGTTCGACCCGACGATCGTCAATCCGGTCACGGCGCGCGTCGGTCAGCAGGTCCTGGGCGGGATCAGGTTCGCCGGCGTGGACGGCGCGCCGGACCGGCCCTGGAAGCTCGACAAGGACAACTGGCAGGCACGCGTCGGTGTGGCCTATTCGCTCAACGACAAGACCGTCCTCCGCGCGGGTTATGGGAAGTACTTCCTCAACCCGACGAGCCAAGGCAACAACGCCGGCTTCAATCTCAATACTCAGGTGATCGAGTCGACTCGACGGCGGCCGGACCCCGACCTACAGGCTCTCGAATCCATGGCCCAACGGGATTCAGGCGCCGACGGGAAGCTCGCTCGGCCCGGAAACCTTCCTCGGCCGCAGCCCGAACTTCTCGAACCCCGACTTCGTCGTGCCGAACGTCCACCAGTTCTCGGTGGGTGTCCAGCGCGAACTGCCCTGGCGCGTCTCGCTCGATGTCACCTACGCGGCAAGCCGCAGCTATGACCTGGAAGGCCGGTTTCAACGCCTACAACGAGCCGTCGGCCGAGTTCCAGCGGCAGTGCGACGTCACGCAGGGAGGCAGCCGTACCCTCTGCGACGAGCTGGTCCCGAACCCGTTCTTCGGCGTCGCCGGGTTCGAGGGCACGAACCGGTTCACGGACCGGAACATTTCCCGGTTCGAGCTGAATCGCCCGTTCCCCGCGTTTGGCGGCATCACCCAGAACCAGAACAACGTCGGCGAGCTGACCTACGATTCGTTCCAGTTCGTGGCCAACAAGCGCTGGGCGAAGGGCGTGACCATCAACGCCAGCTACACGTATGTGGCGCGCTGGAACGAGGTCGGTGGCTACGTGGATGCGGTTTCGGGACTGCTGAACGATACCGTGTATTTCTCGCATCGCCCACATCGCTTCACGGGGTCAGGTGTGTGGGAACTGCCGTGGTACCGCGACCAGCGCAGCATTCTCGGCTATCTCCTTGGCGGGTGGTCGATTGCGCCGGCGGTGGTCTACCAGTCCGGCCAGCCGTGGGACATGCCCGGCAATCTCGACCTGGCGCCGGGCATCGACCGCAAGACGATCGCGCTTGACGGCAAGAAGGATGGGCAGTTCATCTACGGCGTCAAGCCGTGCATCGGCGTGTTCAACGTGAACACGCGCCAGTACGATCTGGCGTCGGTCTCGACCGCGTACGGGTGCACCGAGCCGTACTTCCTGGTTCGCCAGACCTACCAGCGCCGCACGGCGATGAACCGCTACGACGAGTTCCGGCGGCCCGGGTATTTCAATATCGACATGAACCTCGCGAAGACGACGCCGATCACCAAGAACGTGCGCCTCCAGATACGTTTCGAGGCGTTCAACCTCCTCAACAGCCCGCAGTACGACGAGCGTCAGTACAACAACGACATCAATAGCGCGGACTTCGGCCGCATCAACCGCAACGCCACCGGACAGTCGGGCTTCCAGCGGTTCGTCCAGATGGGCTTCCGGCTGATCTTCTAAACGCGACCCGGTCGCGTCGCCATCGAGGGGGACAGCCTGCGGGCTGTCCCCCTTCGACTGTACGCCCGCGTTTCGACCCGTCTGGCCCCACAATAGGGCCGTGAAGATTTCGCCGATGTGCCTTGCCGCGCTCGTCATCGCCGGCGCTGGCCTCGTCGCGCCCCGCGCCGTCACGGTTCAACCGGCGAGCTCGCGCGTCGCATCGATCGGCTGGAACGACCTCGCGCCCCTGCGCAACCAGCTGGCCGCCGCCGGCCAGACAGAACAAACGTTCCCCGGCTACGTTGCCCGCCTGCGTCAGACCCATGCCGAGCGCGTACGCACCGGCGATCTCGATCACCTCGTCTTCTACATGCTGCAGTCGACGAGCTTCACGTCGCTGCCGCCGATCGAGCCGGCGCTCAGCGCGAAGGCGCTGGTCGACGGCCTGCGTGAACCCGAGCGCACGGCATTCCTCGAAGGCCGGCACGTTCCGGCGGACATCTCGCCAGACGTCCGCGCCCGGATCGCGGCGCTGCTGCCGAAACTGCAGGCGCCGGGCACCGATCCTCGACGCCGCTACTTCGGCGAGCTCGTCGCCGCGATCGAGCCGGGCGCGAAGGATCACAGCGCGCTGCTGCGGCGTGAGTACGCACGCGCGATGCGGTTCGTCTACGAGAAGGAGTTCGTCGCCCAGCGGGCTGCTGCCCCGGCGCAGGCGGTGGCCGATCTCTACCGCAGCCGCGGCCTGAGCACGGACACGGCGGTCGAGGCCGGCTATCTCGTCTCGATCGGGCTGGGCGTGGTCAAGTCGCTCGAGCCCAATCGCCCGGTCCGTCGCGTCCTGATCGTCGGCCCCGGCCTGGACCTGGCTCCGCGGACGTCGCTGCTCGAAGTCGGGCCGCCGGAAAGCTATCAGCCGTGGGCCGTGATCGACGCCCTCGTGACGCTCGGGCTCTCGCGCCTCGACGCGCTCCAGGTCGTCGCCGCCGACATCAACCCGCGCGTCGTCTCGCACCTGCGCCGGGCCCGTGACAACCCGCCGACGCTGCAGCTGATCAGCGAGATCAAGGACGATGACACGGTGTCGTTGTCGAACGAGTTCAGGACCTACTTCGACGAGCTGGGTCGCGGCATCGCGACGCCCGCCGCGCCGCCCGTGGCGATGGCGCCAGTGGGCGGCCATCTCCGCCGCAACGTCGCCGTCGGCCAGCCGGCAGCGCGGACCCTCCAGGTCCAGCAACTCGACATCGTCGTCGATCGCCTCGTCGGCGGCGACGCGGCGTTCGACCTCGTCATCGCGACCAACATCCTTCCCTATTTCGACGACGTCGAGCTGGCGATGGCGGTGAGCAACATCGCGTCGATGCTCGCGCCCGGCGGCGTGTTCCTGCACAACGAGGCGCGGCCGGCGCTGGCCGGGATCGCGAAGGCCGCCGGCCTGCCCGCCGAGCAGTCGCGCCACGCGGTGATCGCCACGGTCCGCGCCGCCAAGGCGCCGCTCTTCGACAGCGTCTGGGTGCATCGAAAAGCCGGGGACAGTCACGAGTGACTGTCCCCGATGACAAATCTGTTGCCGGGGACAGTCACTAGTGACTGTCCCCGCAGTTTGAAGAGGGACCGCATGGCACACGTCAACCGGGCGGGGCTGATCGCCTGCGCCGGTGTTCTCGCAGGGGCTGCGCTCTGGGGCGGCTGGCCTTCCCCGCTGCGGACCAGCCTCACCGCGAGCCAGACGGCCGCCGCATCGCTCCGCGTGACCAGCAACGACGCGAATGGGGCGCTCACGGTGACTCGGACCGGCCGCCGGGCGCCGATCCTGATGCATCGGGCGCCCGCGACCTCCGAGCCGTTCGTCGCGACGGTGGCTGCGCCAGAGGGCACGCAGGTCGTCAGCCCGGCGCTCGACGGGCGCGGCATCGCCTTCGCGATCGGAACCGTGAACGGCATCGACTCCGCGCCCGCGTCGACGAGCCGTTGGCAGCGGCGATCGACGACGGTGCTCGGCGCGAGCGGTTCCGAAGTTCGATGGCAGACCGTCTACGACCTCAGCGACGCGGCCGGCAACGTCCTCCTCGTCGACACGCGCCGCTGGACGATGCGCGAGAAGGGCGGTCGGTTCGAGATCGACCTGGAATGGCGCGGCGAGGCCCGCGTCGACGTCACCCTGGCGTCCGATGCCGGCCTGCGCGTCGCGCTCGCCAAGGGGAACGGCAGCGCTGAAGTCGTCAACGCCGCCCGCCAGCGCGATCAGCGTGCGAGCGGGCAGCGCGCGATGTGGATCGACGCGGCGCTCGCGGCGCCGGCATCGGCGCCCCGGCATCACGTCGCGCTCTTCGATCATCCCGACAACACGTCGTATCCGCGCGCCTGGCGCGTCGATCCGGCCTCGGGCATCTCGGCAACCGCTGGTCCGGAGGCTTGGACCATCAAGCGCGGGGAGACCGAGGTCGTCCGCCACCGCATCGTCATCTATGACGGTCCGCTCGACGACGTCAAGCTGACGGCGGCGTGGTCCGACTACAGCGGCAACCGAGCGACGTACGCGACGCAGGCGCTGTGGGCGCTGGCGCAGCGCGAAGGGCGCGAGGAGAAATTCCTCACCCCGGCGCAGGCCGCGGCGGCGATGACCACGATCGAAGGCTTCGAGGTCAAGGCCTGGGCCGGCGAACCGATGGTGCAGCAGCCGATGGCGTTCTGCTGGGACGATCGCGGCCGGTTGTGGATTGCGGAGAACCTCGACTACGAGACCCGCGGCCGCGGTTTCTCGGGCTCCGGCAAGAGCCGCATCACGATCCTCGAAGATACCGATCGCGACGGGACCGCGGACAGCCGCAAGGTCTTCATGGACGGCATCGTCTTTCCGTCGGCGATTGCCGTCGGATTCGGCGGTGTCTACGTCGCCGCGCCGCCGCACCTGCTGTTCATTCCGGATCGCGATCGCGACGACAAAGCGGACGTGGCGGACATACGGATCCTGCTCACCGGCTGGGGAATCCGCGATCGGCACGAGGTCGTCAACAGCCTGCACTGGGGGCCTGACGGCTGGATCTACGGCCTTCAGGGCCTGTTCACGTCGTCGAAGATCCGGAAGCCGGGGCCTGGCGCGCGACTCTACAAGGCCGGCGAGCCTTTTCCCGACGACATCCTCGACGGCGAAGGCGTGGAGATCGACGGCGGCGTGTGGCGCTACCACCCGACGAAGGACCGTTTCGAAGTCGTCGCGCACGGCTTCAGCAATCCGTGGGGCATCGATTACGACGCCAAGGGACAGCTCTTGATGAGCGCGTGCGTGATCCCGCACTTGTGGCACGTCGTTCCCGGCGGCGTCTATCACCGCCAGGGTGGACAGCACCTGAATCCGTACGTCTACAGCGACATCCAGACCATCGCGGATCATCGCCATCGCTCGGCGCACGGCGGCGCCCGCGTCTATCAGTCTGATGCCTTTCCTGCGTCGCAGCGCGGCCGCGTGTTCATGGCGAACATCCACGAGCACGCTGTACTGTCGGACATCCTCGAACGGCGCGGCTCGGGCTTCACGGCGAAGCACGGCGATGACTTCGCCATGGCCAACAACGCGCAGTGGGTCGGCTTCAGCCTCGAGATCGGCCCCGACGGGGCGCTGTACGTGCTCGACTGGCACGATGCCGACATCTGCGGCGCCGATGTCCACCAGCACGAGACCGGCCGGGTCTTCCGCATCGCGCCAACCGTGTCGTCGGCAGAAGCGTGGCCCGGGCGCTACTCGGATCTCTCGGCGATGCGCGACCCGCAGCTCGTCGCGCTGCAGCGCAGCGCCAGCGACTGGCATGCCCGGCGCGCCCGCGTCATCCTTCAGGCACGCAGTGCTGCTGGAAAGCTCGAGCCCGGCACGCATGAGGGGTTGCGCGAAATCTTCCGCGGCGACAGCAACGGCGACTTCAGGCTGCGCGCGATGTGGGGCCTTCACGTCACCGGCGGGTGGGCACCAGAAGCGCTCGCAGAGACACTCGGCGATCGCGATGAGTACGTGCGCGGCTGGGCGATACAGCTGTTGACCGAGGACCGCACGGCGTCGCCGGCCCTCGTCGAGCGCTTCGCACGGATGGCGCGGGAGGAACGCTCGCCAGTCGTCCGGCTGTATCTCGCCTCCGCGCTTCAGCGGCTGGCCCCGGAGTCGCGGTGGACGATCGCCGGCGGGCTGCTCTCGCACGCCGGCGACGCCGGCGACCACAACCTGCCGAAGATGATCTGGCTCGGCGTCGAGCCGCTGGTCGCGGCGAACCCGGCGCGCGCGCTCGAGCTCGCCGGCGGCGGCACCCTGCCGCTCGTCGCGCAGTTCGTCGCCCGCCGGGCCGTCGACGCCGATGCCGTCGAGCCCGTAGTCGCCGCCATCGCCGCCGCGCCGAAGCTCCAGGCACAGTTGCTCGAAGGCATGCGCGACGGCCTCGAAGGCCGCGTCGACCTCGCTGCGCCTCCGTCCTGGCCGGCAACGCTGGCGCGCCTGCGGAGCTCGCCCGACGCGCGCGTCGCTACGCTCGCCGCTGACGTCGCCGGCCGTTTCGGTGACACCGAGACGGCGCGGCGGAGCCTTGCTGCCGTCCGGGATGTCGCCGCACCGATCGACGGTCGTCGCCAGGCCGTGCAGATGCTCGCCGCCCGTCGTCGTCCCGAGCTCGTCCCCGAGCTCGCCACCATCCTCGAACGTCAGGACGACCCGCTGACGATCGACGCGATTCGCGCCGTCGCCGCGTTCGACGACGACCGGCTGGGGCGGCTGCTCATCGCCCGATACCCGGCGATGAGTGCCGCCGCGAAGGCTGAAGCGATGCAGACGTTCGCCTCGCGCGGCCGTTACGGGCGAATGCTGACCGACGCGCTCGAGCAGAAGCAGATCCCGAAGAGCGACGTCCCGCCGCACCTGGCGCGGCAGCTGCGCCGGGTCGTCGGCGTGCGCTTCGCCGACGTCTGGGGACCGGTCGATCAGGTTGCGACGGAGGAACGCGCCTACGCCCGCTATCGCGGCGTCCTGAACGACAAGGCGATGGCCACCGCGAATCCGGTGAGCGGCCGCGTCGTCTTCGAGCGCGCCTGCGGCTCGTGTCACAAGATGTACGGCGAGGGGGGCACGTTCGGGCCCGATCTCACCGGCTCGAATCGCGCCAACCTCGATTACCTGCTGTCGAACGTCATCAACCCGAGCAGTGACGTTCCGGACGCGTACCGGATGGTCGTCGTCACCCTGAGGGACGGCCGCATCCACACCGGCACCGTCGCGGCGGAGAACGACCGTCAGCTGACGCTGCGCGTCGTCGGCGGCGAGCCGGTCGTCATCGCCAAGGCGGACGTCCAGGCACGCGAGGTCGCGACGACGTCGATGATGCCGCCCGGCCTGTTCGACGCCCTGGAGGAGCGCGAAGTGATCGACCTCGTCGCCTTCCTCCGCACCGTCCAGCCCGTCCGCCGCTAGCCCCGGGGACAGTCACTAGTGACAGTCCCCGGGCGCACTTTCTGCGATCGGTACGCGATTTCTTCGATCTTGTGCGCGCTCAGGATTCGGGGACAGTCACCCGTGACTGTCCCCAGTGACTGTCCCCGACGGCCGGCCGCCGCTAGAATGCGTGTCGATGACTCTTCGCGTTGCGACTCCGCGGGACGCCCGGGCTCTGGCCGCGCTCATCAGCCTTGCCTACCGCGTCGAAGACTTCTTCAAGCTCGGGGACCGCACCGACGAAGCCGACGTCCTCGCGCGCATGCAGAAGGCGACGTTCCTGGTGCTCGAAGACGACGACGGGGCGCTGGCGGGGACGGTGTACGTCGACGTCCGCGGCGACGTCGGCTATTTCGGCATGCTGTCGATCGACCCGGCGCGGCAGGGGCAGGGCCTCGGCTCCCGGCTGATCGCCGCGGCTGAAGCGCACTGCCGTGACGCCGGCTGCGCGACGATGGAGATCGAGGTCGTCAACCTGCGGACGGAGCTGCCGCCGTTCTACGAGCGGTTTGGCTACGCGGAAACCGCAACCCGTCCCTTCCCCGATCCCTCGCGCATCCCCTGCCACTTCATCGTGATGCAGAAGTCGCTCGCGGCGTGACGACACGATAATATTGAAGTGACCTTCGCCGGCGCGCCGCGCGGCGCCCGGCATTCACGAGACATGGATCGAGGAGGAACGATGGCCGCGAGGCGGTGGACGGTGGTGTGCGCGGGGGTGCTGCTGGCCGGCACGTATGCCGGACCGGTGCTGACCCAGGAACAGGCCGGGGCGGCAGCGACGGCCGTCGCTGAGCAGGTGCCCTCGGATCTGCGTCCGCTGCTGACGAAGCCGCAGAGCGAGTTCCGCCTGGTGACGCAGCGCTATACGCTCGATCGGTCGACGCTCAACGGCAACTACGACGGCGGTCGATCGGGACGCGGCGGCGGTCGCGGACAGGGCGGGCCCGGCGGGCCAGCCGGCGGACGCGGCGCCGGGACGGCCGCGCCGGCGACGCCAGCCCGCGCCAACGCCAATCTCGCTCTCGACCAATCGCGTTGCGAGGCTGAAGCGGTTCGACATGAACTGGCTCGCGGCGCTCAACAAGCTCGACGCCGGCAAGCTGACCGAAGCCGCGCGGGCCGACCTCGCCGCGCTGAAGACGACCATCGACGGCAACCAGAAGCAACTGGAAGCCGACACCGCGACGATCGCCGAGATCCTGCCGGCGGCGCCATTCGCGCCGGCGCTGGTGCGCCTGAACGAGACGCGCATCAAGCTGCAGGACGTCAATTCCCAGGCCGCCGCCGGGGTGCTCGTCAGCGTGACGAAGGAAATCGTGGCGACGCGGGCAAAGGTCGAGGCCGGACTCAAAGGCACCGGTCCGGACACGATTCGCGTCGGCAGGGAAACCGCCACGAAGGCGGCGACCGCCGTCGACGGTCTTCGCAGCAGCATCACGACCTGGTTCAACTTCTACAATGGATACGACCCGCTGTTCACGTGGTGGATGGGAATGCCGTTCAAGGAGATCGACACGGCGCTGCAGGAGTACTCGACGTTCCTGCGCGACACCGTCGCTGCCGCCGACGTCCAGGTCCCGCCGGCGCCGGCGGCGACGCCGATCCCGCCGGCCGCGTCGACGCCGCTGTCCGACGTTCCCGACCTCGAGGAGATCATCGCGCTGCCGCAGGACGAGATGACCGAGGTCGTCCAGCGGTTCGTCGGGCAAGCTGGCGGCCGCGGCGGCCGCGGCGCCACGAACAGCCCCGGCGGCGGCCGCCCGCGCCAGTACTACCTCGATTGGCTCGAGGCGCTGAAGACCCTCGATTTCGACAGCCTGAGCCGCAACGCGCAGGTCGACTACCTCTTCATCAGGAAGACGGCGGAGCGGCAGATTGCCCGCATCGACTTCGTGCCCGAGGCCAACCCGCCGCGCAAGACCGACAACTCCGGCATCCCCGGCCCCGCCCGCGGCCGCGCCGGCATCCTCTTCGACCTCGCCGACGAGATGATTCCCTATTCGCCGGAGGAGTTGATCGCGCTGGCCAACAAGGAGTTCGCCTGGCACGAAGAAGAGATGAAGAAGGCCTCGCGCCAGATGGGTTTCGGCGACGACTGGAAGAAGGCACTCGAGAAGGTCAAGGGCATGCACGTGGCGCCTGGCGCGCAGCCAGCGGCCGTCCGCGACATGCTGTTCGAGGCGGTCGATTACCTGCGGGCGAAGGACCTGATCACCGTGCCGCAGGTCGCGAGCGAGTCGCTGCTGATGACGATGATGTCGCCGGAACAGCAGCTCTCGGCACCCTTCTTCCTCGGCGGGTCGCAGATCATCGTCTCGTACCCGACCAACACGATGGAGTACGACGCGCGGCTGCAGAGCATGCGCGGCAACAACATCCCGTTCTCGCACGCCGTCGCCCACCACGAGATGATCCCTGGGCACAACCTGGTCGGCTTCATCGGCCAACGTTACGGCGGCTACCGTGCCCGCATCGGCGGCAGCACGCCGTTCTTCGGTGAAGGCTGGCCGCTGTACTGGGAGCTGATCCTTTACGACAAGGGCTTTCACGACACGCCCGAGGAGCGGGTCGGGGCGCTGTTCTGGCGCATGCACCGCTGCGCCCGCATCATCTTCTCGCTGATGTTCCACACCGGGCAGTGGTCGCCGCAGGAGTGCATCGACTTCCTCGTCGACAAGGTCGGCCACGAGCGTGACAACGCCACGGCCGAAGTGCGGCGCTCGTTCCAGGGCGGCTACGGTCCGCTGTATCAGGCCGCGTACCTGCTCGGCGGCATCCAGCTGCGGGGGCTGCGCAAGGAGCTGGTCGACTCACGTCAGATGTCTGAGAAAGCCTTCCACGACGAGATCCTGCGCCAGGGCAGCATGCCTGTCGCGCTGGTCCGCCTGGCGCTGACCAGGCAGAAACTCAGCCGCGACATGGCGATCGACTGGAAGTTCTACGGCGACATCACGACGCCGGGCACGAAGCCGTAGGCTGACCAGCGCCGCGATGATCGTGGCGGGACTGAAGCCCGCCCTACGTACGGTCAGGGAATGACGTCGTCGTCCGGTCGTCCGGTCGTGCGGCGTGGGCTGTCCGGAGTCGCGTCGTAGCGCGGAGCTTCAGCTCCGCGACTCGCGAGCGCCGCGGGGAAGCCTGGCCGAAGACCGTGCGAAGGCTGGCGGAAGCGCCTGGGAGTCGAACCCAGCCAGCCCGCACATGTGCAGGCCGCGACCGGTTTTGAAGACCGGGAGGGCCACCGGGCCCCATTCGCTTCCGACGTGTCGTCCCCTGCGTCGAACTACGCCTGGCGCCGATGTCGCGCTTCAGCCAGGTCGAGTCGGCGGATCACTTCATCGGTATCACCGAGCGTCTCGAAGACGACGGTCGCGCCGCAGCCGCGCAACTCGTCGGCGCTGAATCCGCCGGTCGCGACACCCACTGCGGTCGCTCCGGCAGCCCTGGCGCAGGCGACGTCGTGCGGCGTGTCGCCGATCACCAGGACATCCGCTGACGCGACGGCCGGCATTCCCGTCGTTCCCGCCCGCTCGACCGCGACCGGCACGAGCACGTTGCGATCGGCGGCGTCATCTCCATACGCGCCGCAGCGGAAATAGCGCCAGAGGTCGAAGCGCTCGAGCTTGATCCGCGCGCTCGCCTGGAAGTTGCCGGTGACCAGGCCGAGCAGAACGTCCTCGCGCGGCGCGAGCGCATCGAGCAGCGCCGGTACGCCAGGCAGGGCGCCGTTGAAGCCCTTGCCTGCCTGCAGAATCTCTTCGCGCAGGTACGACACGTAGGTTTCGCGCAGCTGCTCGAAGAGCGTGGGATCGAGCGAGCGGCCGACGCGCGCCAGCGCGTCGTGGAGGATGATCCAGTCGGTGCGTCCGGCCACCGGAATACCGTCGAGCGCATCGGCGTGGCCGACAATGTCGAGGCAGGCGCGGTTCATGGCGCGCAGGCCGGCGCCGCCGGTGAGGACGAGCGTTCCATCGATGTCGAAAAGCACGAGCTTCGGCATGGTGATCGGCGATCTACAATTCGAAACTGGAGGATGTATGACGAAGGGATACGTGTGGTCGACGGCGGGGGCTCTCGCGCTCGCCGGTACAGTCGCAATCGCGCAGGGCCAGGCTGGAACCAGCGCTCATGCAGAGATCAAAGGAACCGGGATCACCGGCAAGGCGGAGCTCGTCGAGCGCAAGGCCGGCACCGGCGTCGTCGTCGACATCACCGTCTCGGCGAGCGGGCTGAAGCCGGGCCTGCACGGCGTCCACCTGCACGCGGTCGGCAAGTGCGAGCCTGATTTCGCCGCCGCCGGCGGCCACTTCGATCCGGGGCCGGCCAGCAACACCGATCCCGACGCCAATCATCCGTTCCACATGGGCGATATCCCGAACCTCGAAGTCGGAAGCGACGGGACGGGTACGCTCAAGGCGGTGACGACGCGGGTGACGCTGTCGGCCGGACCGCTCTCGCTCTTCGATGCCGACGGCACCGCCATCATCATTCATGGCAACGAAGACAAGGGCGTGACGGGCGAGCCGAAGTCCGGTGTCAGCGGCGGCCCGCGCGTCGCCTGCGGCGTGCTGTCGAAGTAGCCTGGCGCTCACCACAACCATCCCCGCTTCAGCGGCTTGAGCGCACCGGTCGCCGGCTCGAGCCGCAGCGCGCGGTGGCCCACCAGCCTGGCAAAAGCCTCGTCGCGCGTAATCACCAGCGCGGCGAGGCCGCGTGCCTCCGTCACCGACACGATATCCGCAGCCAGCGCCGTCGCGGCATCCGCCTCGAGCCCGGCGCTCGGGTGCTCGAGAATCAGCAGCGCCGGATCGAGCGCGACGGCGCGCGCGAGGTGCACGCGGGTACGGATCTCCGGGGCCGCCTCACCCGTCAGCCGTGAAACATCCGGGATGCCGCAGGCCTGCGCCACGGCCGCGACCTGCGCCGCCGTCTCCGGCTCGATCGGATCGATCGCCAGCGTGAACACGAGGGCGATGTTCTGCTCGATCGAGACACCGTCGAGGAGCACCCCGCGCGGGCTGACGATGCCGAAGCGATCGAGCGACGCGAGCCAGTCGTCTCCCTTCGAGATCGACGAGGTCAGCTGGTCGAGGACTTTGACCTCGCCCTGGTCCGGCAGGCTGGCGCCGGTGACGAGGTTGACGAGCACCTCGGCCGCGCCGCCATCCATGCCGGCGATCGCGACCCGTTCGCGCGCCGCGATGGTGAGGTCGTCGACGCGAAGTGGCCGCAGGCTCTGGTAATTCCTGCGGACGCCTGTAAGGCGCAGGACTGACGTCACTCGGCGCCGGCCCCTGGGGTCGCATCGGCGGCGGCGCGACGCGGGACGAGCGCCTCGAGCGCCGCGAGGTCGCCGGCGTCGAGCGAGATGTCGCCGAGTTCGTCGCGATCGCCGAGGCCATGGAAATCCGAGCCCGCCGACACCGCGATGCCGAGCACCGCGGCCAGGGCGCGGTAGTGCGCTTCGGTCGCCGGGCTGTGATCGCGATGCCGGGCCTCGAGTGCCGCGAGTCCGGCGTCGACGAACCTCGGCAGGTCGGCATCGACGCGCGTCAGCCCGGGATGCGCGAGCGACGTGATTCCGCCGGCGGCGGCGATGACATCGACGACTTCCGCCACGGTCGGACCGCGGCGCGGCACGAAGGCCGGACCGCCGGTGCCGAGCAGGCGATCGAAGGCATCGCGCCGATCGACGGCGTGGCCGGCAGCAACGAGGGCATCCGCCACCGACGGCCTGCCGACGCTGCGGCCAGGATGACGCGCTGCCTCGGCGAGGATCGCCGCGACGTCGACCGGGCACTTGAGCGCTTCGAGCCGTTCGCCGATCTGGCGCACTCTCGCGATCCGGGCCTCGCGCTGCCTGCCAAGGAAAACCGCCAGCGGTTGATATGCGGGGTCGAAGAAGTAGCCGAGGACGTGGACGTCGCGGCCGGCCTCGACCGCCGTGACCTCGATGCCATCGATCAACCGCATGCCACGCTGGCGCGCTGCGTCGCGCGCGCTGTCGAGACCAGCCAGGGTGTCGTGATCGGTGACGCTGATCACGGTCAGTCCGGCCGCGGCGGCGCGGGCGACGAGAGCGGCCGGGGCCAGCGCCCCGTCAGACGACGTCGTATGCAGGTGCAGATCGATGCGGGGAGCGGCCACGCGTCAGGCCGAAGCGCGCTGACGCGTCTTGCGCGCCGGCTTCCGGCGGCGACGCTGACGCTCGACGAGCGAGCGGTACTCGCGAATCAGCAGGTCGAGATGGTTACGTTCTTCGTCGGCGAACTCGAGAAAGATTCGCTTGCCCTCGGAATCCTCGAAGCGTTCGCCGTAGCGCTTGAAGAACTTGTGCGAGCCGCGCTCGCAGCGGATGCCGATCATCAGCGCCTGGCGATCGTCGACGCCCTTGGACAGCTGATCGGCGCCGGCGGCGAACAGACCGTTGGCGGCCCCCTTGAAGAACAGGAACGTCGGCCGAGATTCGAGCTGCGGATCCTGCTGGAGCAACTCGCGGTAGCGCGCCTCGAGCGTGCCGAGGTGCTCGCCCTCCTCCTCGGCCAGCCGCTGGAAAACGCGGCGGCCGCGGGCGTCGCGGGTCAGGCGTGCCGCGCGGGTATAGAACTCGAGCCCGCTGCGCTCGGTGGCGATCGCGATCCGCAGGGCGTCGCGCGCGAAGAGCAGTTCGCTCGTCCCTTCCTCGGTGATCGCCGGCCGGCCGGTGCGGCAGGCTTCGCACGTGCCGTGAATCTGCAGCACGCTCTGGCGCGGCGTGAAGCCGCGCGCCGAGGCCACTTCCTCGACCAGGGCTTCGATATCGGAGCTGAGGAACTCGAAGCTCCGGTTGCAGCTCTTGCAGATCAGGTGGAAGTGACGCGGGTGGCGATACGAGTGCTCGAAGCGGAACTTGCCTTCGCCGAAGTCGACCTTGCGGGCGATGCCGGCGTCGACCATCCACTGCAGCGTCCGGTAAATCGTCGCCCGGCTGATGCGCTGATCTTCGCGGCGTATGAGATCGACCAGGTTCTCGGCCGTCAGGTGGCCTTCCTGGCGCAGGAAGACGTTGACGATGAAGTCACGCTTGCCGGACTTCTTGCTGCCTGCGGGCCGCAGGCTCTCGACAAACGCGCTCTGAGAAGGTTCCATGGCAGGCAGGGCGCGGCCGGCCGCGGACCCCTGTCGATGGGCCTGAGCCCCTGAACCGGACTAGACGCTGAACGACGAACCGCAGCCGCAGGTCGACTTCGCGTTCGGGTTCTTGATCGTGAACCCGCCACCCGTGATGTTGTCGACGAAATCGACCTCGGCGCCGCTCAAGTAGCGCGCGCTGATCGGATCGACGAGCAGCTTGACGCCGTTCGACTCGATCACCGAGTCGGTCGTCGTGTCGCCTTCGCCTTCGTCGATCATCAGGCCGTACTGGAAGCCCGAGCAGCCGCCGCCCTGGACGAACACGCGAAGGCCGGCATTTCCTTTATTCTCTTCGACGAGCAGCTCCGCAATCTTTGTCGCAGCCGCCGGGGTAACGTTGATCATCGTGGATATCTCCTCACCGCACACACAGATAGGACGATTATAGCGGCCCCGAGGTCCCACAGCAAGCAGCCGCGGCGGCCTGACTGACCGGCAGAACAGCCCTCAACATGTTGCATCCGCAGGAGTTAGAGGATGGTAAGATGCCCCGATGACGCATCCGTACGCACCTGCAGCCGAGCTGATTAGCCGCCTCCTGGACGACAAAATCATCTCCCGCGTGTGGCAGCGCGACATCGGAGCGTGGGGCGCAGCGGAAGGAACGGTCGACGCAAAGTCAATCGCGAGTCGCCTCGGCTGGCTCGACGTCGGCAAGACCATGGCCCCCGACCTCGACCGCGTCGTCGCGCTGGGCGAGGCGGCAAGAACCGAAAAAATTGCCGAGGTCTACCTCCTGGGGATGGGCGGCAGCAGCCTGGTCGCCGAGGTCCTGCGGGCGGTCTGGGGCGTCGCCCCCGGTTATCCGGATCTTCACGTTCTCGACACGACCGACGAACGCACGATCACTACTGCCGCCGGCCGTCTCGATCCTGCGCGCACGCTGTTCGTCGTGTCGAGCAAGAGCGGAGGCACGGTCGAGGTCGCGTCGCTCGAGCGCTACTTCTGGGCGCACATGACCGCGGCTCTCGGCGATCGGGCCAGCCGCCACTTCATCGCCATCACGGACCCGGGAACCGCGCTCGAGCAGCTCGCGCGGTCGAAGCGTTATCGCGACGTCTTCGTCAATCCCGCCGACATCGGCGGACGCTTCTCGGCGTTGTCGCTGTTCGGCCTCGTCCCGTGCGCGCTCATCGGCGGCGACGCGCGTGAACTGCTCGCCGCCGGCGCGGCGATGGCGGAAGGCTGCCAGCAGGAGAATCACGAGAACGCCGGGCTGGCGCTCGGCGCTTTCATCAGCGCCGCGGCGATGCAGGGACGCGACAAGCTGACGCTGGCGCTGCCGCCGTCGCTCGCGGCGCTCGGCCTCTGGGTCGAACAGCTCGTTGCGGAAAGCACCGGCAAGCACGGCAAGGGTGCGCTTCCGGTCGTCGACGAGCCGCTCGGGCGGACTGACGAGTACGGGAGCGACCGGGCTTTCGTCGCGATCTCGACCGATCGTGATGCGCCGGATGCAGAGCGCCTCGACGCCCTTGAAGCTGCGGGCCACCCGGTGCTGCGCCTCAGCACGCGCATCGCCGGTCTGGGCGCCGAGTTCTTCCGCTGGGAGTTCGCGACTGCCATCGCCGGCGCAGGGCTCGGCATCAACCCGTTCGACGAGCCGAACGTCTCGGAAGCAAAAGAGAAGACGAAGTCGCTGCTCGCGGCCGTCGCCAGCAAGGGCTCGCTGCCGCAGCCGGCCGCGGTCGCCGCCGCCGGGCCAATCGCCGCGTTCTCACCGACGATCCGCGCCGCTTCGCCCGGGGCGGTCGTCGCAGCTGCGCTGGCGACGCTCAAGCCGCACGACTACGTCGCGTTCCTCTCATACCTGCCCGCCACGAGCGATGTCGAAAGCAGGATCGCGGAGATTCGGAACGGTATCCGAATGCGCCATCACGTCGCGACGACGTTCGGCGTCGGTCCGCGCTATCTCCACTCCACCGGGCAGTATCACAAGGGCGGGCCGAACACGGCGCTCGCTTTCGTCATCACCGGCGACGACGCGACGGAGACGCCGATTCCCGAGGCAGGGTACACGTTCGCGACGCTCAAGCAGGCGCAGGCGCTTGGCGATGCCGACACTCTCGCGGCGCACGACCGCCGCGTCGTCCGGCTGCACATCAAGACCGGCGGCTCGATCGACGACGTTGCGGCGATCTTCGCGGAGGCGCTTCGTCCGTAGCGGCTATTTCAGCGTCGCCAGCACCTGGCCGGACGCCTCTTCGACATCCTTGTGCAGGCTCTCGCCGTGCGCGTCCATGGTGACGATCGCCGGGAAGTCCCGCACGTCGAGGTGCCACATCGCCTCCGGCGTCCCGAACTCCAGCAGCGACACGTCGTCCACCCGCTCGATGCAGCGGGCGTAGAACTGGGCCGCGCCGCCGATCGCGTTCAGGTAGACGGCGCCTGACTCGGCGAGACCGGCGAGCGTCTTCGCGCCCATGCCCCCCTTCCCGATCACGACGCGTACGCCGTAGCGCTTGAGAATCTCCGCCTGGTAGGGCTCTTCGCGGATGCTGGTCGTCGGCCCGGCCGCGGTCACGCGCCAGCGGTCACCATCCTTGGCGACGACCGGGCCGCAGTGATACAGGACCCCGCCGCGCAGGTCGACCGGCGGCTCGTGCTTCATGAGGTGCGCGTGCACGGCGTCGCGGCCCGTGAAGACGCGGCCCGAGATGAGGACGACGTCGCCGACTTTCAGCGCCCGGATCTGTTCGTCGGAGATTGGCGCCGACAGGGCGATCTCGCGGCCGGTGCGGGGAAAGCCGGCGGCAACGGTCGCCGGGTCGAGCAACGGCACGGACGGCGCCGCGTCGCGATAGAGCCACGAGGAAATGGCGCCGGTCGAAGCGTCGAGATGGACGCCGAGGCGGCGGAACGCCCAGCAGTCGTAGGCGATCGAAACGAAGAAGCTCGCCGGCAGCCGGTTCAACGCGCCGATCTTGCAGCCGATGAGTGACGTCCGGCCCTTGAACCCCATCGGACCAACGCTGAGGCGGTTCGCCTCCTCCATGATCTCGTCCTCGATCTTCGCGAGCCGCGGATCGCCGTTGCGATCGTCGAGGGTGCGGAACAGCTGTTCCTTCGCATGGGTGTAGCCGGAGGTGCGGTCGCCGCCGATGCAGACGCCGACGGCCCCCGGACTGCAGCCCTTGCCCTGGGCCTTCCAGACCGCGTGGAGAATGCACTTGCGTACGCCCTCGAGCGACCGGTCGGCACGGCCGAGGTGGTCGAGCTCCGCCGGCAGCGCGTACTGGGCGTTGGTGTTCTCGCAGCCGCCGCCTTTCAGGATCAGCTTGATCTCGATCCCGGGCTCCTCCCACTGATCGAAATGAATGATGGGCGTGCCAGGACCGAGGTTGTTGCCGCTGTTCTCACCGGTGATCGAGTCGACCGAGTTGGGCCGCAGCTTTCCGCGCCGCGTGGCTTCGGCGACCGCTTCGCGGATCTGCTGGCGCATCCAGATCTGGTTGGCACCGACCGGCGTCTTGACCTCGAACGTCGGCATGCCGGTGTCCTGGCAGATCGGGCCCTCGCACGAGGCGGCCTGGTCGATGTTCTGCGCGATGATCGTCAGTGCCTGTCCGGCTCGCGTGCCGGACTCCTCGGTCGCCAGCGCCTCGGCCATGGCCGCGCGGACGTCGGGCGGCAGGTCCGTGGAAGTCCTGGTGATGAGCTCGACCACGCTCTCGAAGAAGGCTGGCAGCATAGTGGAGATTATAGGTCGCGGCTCGGCTTGGCGGGGCTGAAGCCCGGCTCTACGTAGGACGTCCTGGCGGGGCTGAAGCCCCGCCCTACGTCCGACCTCGTAGCGGGCACATAATGAAGGTATGCGGCCTGGGTCCCATCGCATCGAGCGCGATCCGCTCGGAGACGTCCGCGTCCCGGCCAGCGCCTACTACGGCGGTGCAGACACGCCGCGCGGTCGAGAACTTTCCGATCTCCGGCCTCGTCGCCTTTCCCGAGCTCGTCACCGCCACGATCCTGATCAAGAAGGCCGCGGCGGAAGCGAACCGGACGCTGAAGCGGCTGCCTGCCGACGTCGCGGACGCCATCGTCCGCGCCGCCGACGAAATCCTTGCCGGCAAGCTGCGCGATCAATTCGTCGTCGACGTCTATCAGGCGGGCGCCGGCACGTCGCACAACATGAATGCGAACGAGGTGCTCGCCAATCGTGCCGGCGAACTGCTCGGCGACGCCCTGGGGTCGTACGCGCGGGTCCATCCGAACGATCACGTCAACATGGGGCAATCGACGAACGACGTGTTCCCGACTGCGACGCGGCTGGCAATCCTCTTCGTGCTCGACGGCGTACTGGCGTCAGCGCGGCTGCTCTCGGACGGCCTGCTCGAGAAGAGCCGGGCGTTCGCCAGCGTGCTGAAGACCGGACGGACGCACCTCCAGGACGCCGTGCCGATGACGCTCGGCCAGGAGTTCGGCGGGTATGCGGCCAACGTCGCGCACGCGGCGGACGAGCTCGAACGCACCGCCGAACAGCTCTACGAGCTCAACCTCGGCGCGACGGCGGTAGGCACGGGCCTGAACGCCGGCGACGACTACACCTACGCGGCAGTCGCGAACCTCGCCCGCTATACCTCGCTGCCGCTGCGGCCGGCGGCGGATCGCTTCCGCGTCACGCAGAGCATGGGTGACGTGCTCGCCTATTCAGGCGCGCTCCGCCGCCTCGCGGTCGAAGTGAACAAGATCGCATCGGACCTGCGCCTGCTGAGCATGGGACCGCGCGCGGGCCTCGCCGAAATTCAGCTGCCGGCGGTCCAGCCCGGATCGTCGATCATGCCGGGCAAGGTCAACCCGTCAGTGCCGGAGATGGTGAACCAGGTCGGGTTCCAGGTGATCGGCTGCGATGCCGCGGTCCTTGCCGCGGCCGACGCCGGTCAGCTCGAACTGAACGTGATGATGCCGGTGATGGCGTGGAACGCGCTCCATGCCTCGCGCATCCTCGCCAACGCGATGCGCGTGCTGCAGACGCGCTGCGTCCAGGACCTGACCGCCGACGTCGAGCGGGCCCGCGAGCTGCTCGATCGAAGTACGGCGGTGGCGACGGCGCTCAGCCCCTACATCGGATATGCCGCGACGGCGGAAATTGCCAAGGCGTCGGTCAAGACCGGCCGTCCGGTGCGCGACCTGGTGCGCGAGCGGCGTCTGGTGCCCGACGAGGAGCTGGACGTCATCCTCAGCGCGGAGACGATGACATCGCCCGGCATTCCGGGAGAGAATCAGGGAACCGACGGTGCATCGACTCGCCCTCCTCGCGCTAGTGGCGCTGGTGCTCGGCACCAGCGGGGCCGCAAACCAGCAGCGGCCTCAGCACGGCCGACTGTTCCCGCCGGAAGATCTGGGACTACTGGAGGGACCGGATCGCGACGTCTGGCAGCGTCCGGATCACGTGATGGACGCGCTGGGGATCGCCGAGGGAAGCGTCGTCGCTGACCTTGGCGCCGCCAGCGGCTGGTTCACCATCCGCCTTGCCCGCCGCGTCGGGCCGAGCGGCAAGGTCTACGCCGAAGACATCCAGCCGCAGATGATCGAGGTCATCCGGCGGCGGGTCCAGCGCGAGAACCTGTCGCGCATCGTCGAGGTGACGCCCGGCACCGCCGACGACCCGAAGCTCCCGTCGAGCGCGCTCGACGCCGTCCTGATCGTCGACACCTACTCCGAGATGGAGCAGCCGGTGATGCTGCTCCGCAACGTCGCCAGGGCGCTGAAGTCCACCGGCAAGATCGGCATCGTCAATTTCACCAAGGCGGGCGGCGGCCCGGGGCCGCCGATGGACGAACGCGTCGACGCCGATCGCGTGATCGGGGAAGCGAACGCCGCCGGCCTGGAGCTCGTCGCGAGACCCGACATCCTGCGCTATCAATACATGCTCGTGTTCGCGAAGCCGGCGGCGGCGCCGCGGACGACGCCGGCCGCCCGCGGCCGCAAGTGATGCCTGGCGAGGCGCCCGCGTTCTTCGCCGCCTACCAGCGCCAGGTCGACGAGGCGCTGCGGCGCATCGTCCCGCCCGCCGGGGAGACAGTCGATCGCGCGATGGCGTACTCGCTCCTGGCGCCGTCGAAGCGGGTGCGGCCGGTCCTGACGATGCTTTCGGCGGAGGTCTGCGGCGGCACGACCCACGCGGCCCTCGCGGCCGCCGTCTCGCTCGAGCTCGTCCACACCTCTTCGCTGATCCTCGACGATCTGCCGAGCATGGACGACGCGCCACGGCGGCGGGGACAGCCGGCGAATCACGTCGAGTTCGGGGAAGCGATCGCGATCCTGGCGGCGTTCGGATTGTTGAACCAGGCCTACCTGACGATCGCGAGGTCGTATCCGCCAGAGCTGGCGGCGGCGCTGTCGCGGCTCGTTGGCGACGCCGTCGGGTGCGACGGTCTCGTCGCCGGGCAGGCGGCCGACCTGCTGGCGACCGATCGCGACATCAACTTCGATCTCCTGGAACGCATCCATCGCGGCAAGACCGGCGCGCTCTTCAACGCGTCCGCGGTCGCTGGCGCGATGACGGCGCACGCGGCGGCCGAGGCAATCGCTTCGCTCTCGGCGTTCGCGCGCAACCTCGGCCTCGCGTTCCAGATCATCGACGACCTGCTCGACGTCGAAGGCGACCCGGCTGAAACCGGCAAGGCGGCGCGGCAGGACGCGCGCAAGACGACCTTCGTGTCGTTCAGCGGCGTCGCCGGCGCGCATCAACTGGCGTCGGAGTTGTGCCAGACCGCCGACCGCGCCCTGACGCCGTTCGGCGGGGACGCCGACCGCCTGCGGCAGCTGTCGGCCTTCGTCGCCGCACGCAACCGCTGACCCGCCGGCGATGAGCACCCACCAGGACGACCCGCGCGTCGACGAACTGCGGCAGCGGCTGCGGTCGCTGGGATACCTCGATGCCGGCGTCGATCGCTTCGTGCTGGGGCCGGCCCGCGGCGCCAGGCGGCCGGCGGCGATCGCGCTGCTCTCGAGCCTGCGCGTCGGCGCGCTGGCGGCGGCGATGCTGGGGCCGGCGGCAGCGACGGGCATCCGCGCCCGCCTGCCGGATCTCGTCACCGGCCCGCGCGACGCGATGGTGGTCGCGCTCTACCTCGCTATCTTCTTCGGCGTCGCGGCCGCGGCCGCCGCCTTCATCGCCGGCCTTCTCGCGCCGGCCGTCGCCCGGCGCCTGGCCGGAACCTCGGGCGATCGATCACGCATCGTGTCGCGGGCGAGCGGCGTCATCGTTACGCTCGCATGCCTTGGCTACCTGACACTCTGGTGGCGCGCGGTCGTCGCCGACGTCGGCTGGGCGGCGCCGTTGTGGACCGTATCTGCCCTCGCCGTTGCCGTCACGATCAGCCTCGTGCTGGGCCACGCGGTATCGATCATGTCGTCGGCGGTCATCGTCGCGGCCGCGGGCGGACGACGAGAGCGCGCCGCGCGCATCGTGGCGTTCTTCGATCATGGCCGCCGCGGTTGCGTTCGGCGCCGCGGCGCTGCTGCTGACCGTGTCGACCCGCAGCGTTCCCGCTGTTGCCTCGCCGCCGCTGACGGTCGTGTCGAGCGGCCTGCGGCTTCGCGTGATCGCGATCGATGGCGTCGACGCGCGACTGCTCGACGAGCTCACCGCCGCAGGACGGGTCCCGGCACTGGCGCAGGCGATGCGGGGCGCGGCGCTTCGCTTCGTTGAAGTCGATGGTCGCGACCCCGGCGGCTCGGACCCGGCTCGCGCCTGGACCACGATCGCCACCGGCCAGCCGGCGAGCGTCCACGGCGTGCACGCCCTCGAGACCCGGCGGGTCGCCGGCGTCCAGGGCAGCCTGCACGCGGATCCGTCGTCGTTCGCGCGCCGGTTGCGCGGCGCGACCGACCTGATGCGGTTGACGCGGCCGGCGGTCGCCAGCGGCGACGAACGGCGGGCGAAGACCTTCTGGGAAGTCGCGGCGGATGCCGGGCTGCGCACGGCGGTGGTCAACTGGTGGGCGACGTGGCCGGCAAGAACCGACGCCGGAAGAATCCTCAGCGATCGGGCAACGCTTCGGCTCGAACAAGGCGGGCCGCTCGACGCCGAGCTCGCGCCTGCGTCGCTCTACGTCTCGCTGCAAAGTCACTGGCCGGAGATCTCCGGCGCCGCGGCGGCGCGCGCGGCCGCCGCGCTGGGCGAGGCGCCCGCCGCCGACGACACCCGCGTCCTCCTCGAACGCTCGGCGCGGCTCGACGCGCTGCAGCTGACGCTCCTCGACCGCATCGCCGAGCCAGGCACCGATCTTTCCGTCGTCTATCTTCCCGGTCTCGACATCGCGCAGCATGCATTGCTGGGCGAGTCAGTCGGATCGGCCTCGACGATGGCCGAGCGCCTGGCCGCGATACAGCAGTACTACGTCACGCTCGACCGGTTGCTGGCGAGCGAGCTCGCGCCGCGCGAGCAGGAGATGGTGGTCGTGATCACGGAGCCGGGACGCGTCGCGGGACGCCGGGGCGGGCAGATGTCGGTGCTGGGCAACGTAACGACGGCGGGCGTGCGTGACGGCGCGGCGACGAGCGCGGCGCCGACCATCCTGTTTGCGCTTGGCGTCCCAATCAGCCGCACACTTGCCAGCCGACCCGCGCTCGAACTCTTCGCGCCGGCATTCGTGTCACGATACCCGTTGCGCGCGGTCGACACTTACGGGCCGCCGTCGCGCGCGACCGCTCCACGCGGTACCCGGCCGCTCGATCAGGAGATGATCGATCGGCTGCGGAGCCTGGGCTACGTCCGGTGAAAGGTGAAGACGAAGGACCCGGCCGCGATCAGCGGCCGGGGGCGATGGCTTTCCAGAGCGCCGGCAGGACGGCGGCGGCGATCAGGATCTTGAGCACGTCGACGACGACGAACGGATAGAGGCCCAGGCGCAGGGCGTTCGGCAGGCCGACCGCACCCGGTGAGGCCAGGAACGCGAGCCACGTGAGGCCGCACGCGAAAATCACGGCGAGGCCAAGCGTCATCGCGACGACGGAAGAAAAGTAGCGGCGTCCGAGCCCGCGCTCCGCGAGCCAGCCGGTGAGGAACGCGGCGAACGGGTAGGCCAGCAGGAATCCGCCGGTCGGTCCGAGGAGCCGCAGCAGGCCGGGCGCCAGCACCGGCGACGCGGCGAAAACGGGAAGCCCGGCCGCGCCGGCGGCGAGATACAGCACCTGGCTGGCCATGCCGAGGCGCGAGCCGAGCACCGCCCCGCCAAGCAGCACGACGGCCGGCTGCAGCGTGAACGGTACGGGCGTGAACGGCAGCGGAATGCTGACCTGGGCCGCGATCGCCGTGAGTACGGTCACGAAGAGCACCGCCGCAATGCGCAAGCCGGTTGCGAACTCGCCGCGCGCCGCGACCGTCGTCAGAAGTGTCGTGGTGTGAGGTGAAGCCATGGTGTCGGGGGATTTTACTGTATGCGCACGGCACTGACAATCGCGGGCAGCGACTCCGGCGGCGGCGCCGGCATCCAGGCCGACCTGAAGACGTTCGCCGCCCATCGCGTCTACGGCACGTCGGCGATCACGGCCGTCACCGCTCAGAACACGCTCGGCGTCGCCGCGTGGCAGGCGCTGCCGGCGGATCTCGTGACGGCGCAGATTGAAGCCGTCGCCGGCGACATCGGCGCCGATGCCGTCAAGATTGGCATGCTCGGCAATGCCGCCATCGTCGAAGCGGTGGCGGCCGCCATCGCCGACATGGATCTGCCGCATGTCGTCCTCGACCCGGTGATGGTGGCCAAGGGAGGCGATCACCTGCTCGATCGCGACGCGGTCTCGACGCTGCGGCTCGAGCTGCTGCCGCGGGCGCACATCGTGACGCCCAACCTGCCCGAAGCGGAAGCCCTGGCCGGGATGGCGATCTCGTCGATCGAGGACATGCGGCAGGCCGGGGAACGGATCCTCGAGCGCGGCCCGCGCGTCGTACTCGTGAAGGGCGGACACCTCGACGGTCCGGAGTCAATCGACGTTGCGGTGACGCGGGGCGGCTCGTTCGAGCTGCGCGGCCCCAGGATTGCGACTCGTCACACCCACGGCACCGGCTGCACGCTGTCGTCGGCAATTGCCGCGAACCTCGCGCTGGGGATGGACGACCGCACGGCGCTGACCCGCGCCCGCGAGTACCTCGACGGCGCGCTTCGCCATGCCCCTGACATCGGACGCGGGCACGGGCCGCTCGGTCATTTCTGGCGCTTATACTAAAGGGGTGTCGAACCCGCGGTCGCCCCGGTTCCAGGTCACCGCCGATTCGCTGGACGCCGCCGCCGTCGCCGCGTCGGTGGCGGGACCGACCACTGGTGCCGTAGCGACGTTCGTCGGCCTGGTCCGCGATCACAACGCCGGCCGCCGCGTGCTGTGGCTGGACTATGAAGCGTTCGCGCCGCTGGCGGTCAAGGCGTTCGAGCGTATTGCCACCGAGATCGCGGCGCAGTGGCCATCGGTCGACCTCGCGATTCACCACCGCACCGGCCGTCTCGGCATCGGCGACGCCAGCATCGTCATCGGCGCCGCCTCACCGCACCGCGCCGAGGCTTTCAGCGCCTGCCGCTACGCGATCGAGCGGGTGAAACAGATCGCGCCGATCTGGAAGCACGAGCACTTCGAAGGCGGCCAGGTCTGGATCGAAGGCGCGACCGCCGATCCCGAGGACGAAGCGGCGCGGCAGGCCGCGATGGCACGAGCATGCTCGTGACGATTCGGCTGTTCGCCCGGCTGCGCGAGCTCGCCGGCGCGAGCGAGCTGCAGCACGAGCTTCCGGAGGGAGCCAGCGCGCGGACGGCGTGGGAACGGCTGGTACGTGATCATCCCGCGCTCGAGGAGTACGGCCGCGCCGTGTCGTGCGCCGTCAACGAGGAGTACGCCCGGCTGACGACGCCGTTGAAGCACGGCGACGAGGTCGCCTTCCTGCCGCCGGTGTCAGGCGGGTGACCGGCAGTGACGAGCGCGTGACGCGGTATTCTGGAGCGATATGTTAGACAAGCTTGCGGCGGCGGAAACACGCTACGACCAGCTGATGGCCGAGATGGCCGACCCGGCGATTCAGGCCGACACGGCGAAGTTCCGCGCCCATTCGAAAGAGCTGTCCGACCTCGAAGAGCTGGTCAACCGCTCGCGCGCCTACCGCGAGGTGCTGACCCAGATCCAGGCGGCGACCGAGCTGCTGCAGGATCCGGACATGCGCGAGCTGGCGCAGGAAGAGCTGGGCGGGCTCGAGCCTCAGCGCGAGGCGCTGGCCATCGAGCTCAAGCAGCTCCTCATTCCGAAAGACCCCAACGACGCCAAGAACGTCGTGCTCGAGATTCGCGCCGGCACCGGCGGCGACGAAGCCGCCAACTTCGCGTCGGACCTGTTCCGGATGTACTCGCGCTACGCCGAGCGTTCGGGTTGGAAGCTCGAAGTGCTCAACCACAGCGAGACCGGGGTCGGCGGCACCAAGGAAGTCATCGCGTTGATCGAGGGCAAGGGCGCGTTCGGCAAGCTGAAGTTCGAGAGCGGCGTGCACCGCGTGCAGCGGGTGCCGGCAACCGAGGCCAGCGGCCGCATTCATACCTCCACCGCGACCGTCGCGGTGCTGCCGGAAGCCGAAGAAGTCGACATCCACATCGACGCCAAGGACCTCCGCATCGACACGTTCTGCTCGAGCGGCCCCGGCGGCCAGAGCGTCAACACGACCTACTCGGCGGTGCGCATCACCCACATCCCCACCGGCGTCGTCGTGTCGCAGCAGGACGAAAAATCGCAGATCAAGAACAAGGCGAAGGCGATGAAGGTCCTGCGCTCGCGGCTCTACGAGATGGAGCTCCAGAAGCAGCAGGAGTCGATCGCCAAGGATCGCCGCACCCAGGTCGGGACCGGCGACCGCTCGGAAAAGATCCGGACCTACAACTTCAAGGAAAACCGGGTCACCGATCACCGGATCGGCTTCAGCATGTATCAGCTCACGAACGCGCTCGACGGCGACCTCGGCGAGCTGATCGATCAAGCCATCACCCACTTCCAGTCCGAACCCTCGCATTGAGCCGGTGACTGTCATGACCTCGGTCTACGAGCACATCGCGGCGGCGCGGCAGACGCTGATCGACTCCGGTCTCGAGCGCGAGGCGGCGACGGTCGACGCCGAAGTCCTGGCGCGGCACGCCCTCGGCTGGGATCGCGCCCGCCTCGTGGCTGACGGCCGCGAACCGGCGCCGCCGGCCTTCCCTGCCCGCTATGCGCCGCTCGTCGATCGGCGATCGCGCCGCGAGCCGGTGGCCTTCATCACCGGTCACCGTGAGTTCTGGGGACTGGACTTCGAGGTCACGACGGACGTCCTCATTCCGCGCCCCGAAAGCGAGCTGATCATCGAGGCGGTGTGCGCCCGGCGCCGGGACGACTGGCCGCGGCGGGTCCTCGACGTCGGCACCGGCAGCGGCTGTCTCGCGATCGCGCTCGCGCGCGAGCTCCCCGACGCCCGCATCCTTGCGACGGACATCTCGGCGGCGGCGCTCGCCGTCGCGTCGCGGAACGCCGCCCGTCATGGCGTCGCCGACCGCGTCAGCTTCGTCCGCGGCGACCTGCTCGAGCCGGTCAGCGGCGGCGTCGATTCTCGTGGTCTCGAACCCGCCGTACATCGCCGCCAACGTCCGGCTGTCGCCGGACATCACGTACTTCGAGCCGCCGGTGGCCCTGTATTCCGGCGTCGAAGGGCTCGACGCGGTCGCACGGGTGATCGCCACCGCGAGGGCCGTGCTCGGCCGGGACGGGATGCTCGCCATGGAGTTCGGCCTCGGCCAGGACGACCGCGTCGAAGAGCTCGCCCGCCGCGCCGGCTGGCGCGACGTCAGCTTCGACTACGACCTGCAGGGCATCGCCCGCGTCGCGCTGCTGAAGAAGTAGCGGGCCGCCGGCGGCGGCCGCAACCGGCAACTGATCACGCGAAAGGACTCGTCGTGCCCGACTGCCTGTTCTGCAAGATTGTCGAAGGTCAGATCCCGGCGTCGATCGTCTACCAGGACGACCGCGTCGTCGCCTTCAAGGACATCAACGGCCAGGCGCCGACGCACGTGCTCGTCGTGCCGCGCCGCCACATCGCGACGCTCAACGATCTCGGCCCGGACGACGACGGGATCGTCGGCGAGATGATCCGGCGGGGCGCGGCGATCGCGCAGGAGCACGGACACGGCGACCGCGGCTATCGCACCGTGTTCAACTGCAACGCCGACGCCGGGCAGACCGTCTTCCACATCCACCTGCACGTCCTTGGCGGCCGCAGGCTGACCTGGCCGCCGGGATGATCATCCGCCCCCTCACGACCATCGACGACTGCCGCCAGGTCGCCGACCTCGAGCGCATCGTCTGGGGCTACACCGACGCCGAAGATGTCGTACCGCCGCCGGTGCTGATCGTCTCGATCAAGCGCGGCGGCATCCTGCTCGGCGCCTTCGACGACGAGGGCGCGATGCAGGGTTTCGTCTACTCGATTCCGGCGATCAAGGACGGCCGGGCGAGCCAGTGGTCGCACATGCTCGGGGTGATGCCGGAGGCGCGCGGCTCCGGGCTCGGGGTCCAGCTGAAACTGGCGCAGCGGGAAGCGGCGCTGGCGATGGGGCTCGACCTGATCGAGTGGACCTACGACCCGCTGCAGGCCGTCAACGCCCATCTCAACTTCTCGCGTCTCGGCGTCGTCGCCGAGGAGTACGAGGAGAACATCTACGGCGCCTCGACCAGCCCGCTGCACGCCGGCTCCCCGACCGATCGCCTGGTTGCGGCGTGGCGGCTGCGGGCACCGCATGTCGAGCGCCGGATTGCGGCGGCAGGGCCGGTGGTCCGCGATGGCGCGGTCGCGACGGCGCCAGTGATTAACCCGTCGGCGCGCGCCGGCGAGTGGCTGCACCCGTCCGCACCGGACCTAACCCGCGGCGAACGCCGCCTCATGCTCGAAGTGCCGATGGGCTACACCGCCATGCTGGAGTGCGACGCTCCGCTGGCGCTCGAATGGCGGCTCTCCACGCGGGCGGCGTTCCAGCACTACTTCGCCGCCGGCTACCGCGTCGTCGACTTTTTCCTCGCGCCGGGCAGCGGCAAGGGGCAATACCTGATGGTCAACGCCTGAGCCGGCGTCGACCTGCCATGCGCATCACAACACCCCGCGCAGCTCGCGCAGCGAGCGGATCACCGGCACGTGGGCCGGGCAGCGGTGCGGCAGGTTGGCGCGCGAGACGAGGACGGCGCGCATGCCGATGCGGAGCGCGCCCTCGATGTCGTGCTCGACGCTGTCGCCAACCATGACGGCCTCCTCCGGCCCGACCTCCATCTGCTGCAGCGCGCTCGCGAAAATGCTTGGATGCGGCTTCATGTAGCCGTGCTCGAACGAGGAGATCGCGACCGCGAACAGCCCTTCGAGCGCGAAGTGCGTCGCGAAACTCTGAAGCGAGCGCTCGGTGTTGGAGATCAGGCCTATCTTCAGGCCTTCCGCGCGTAACGCGCGCAGCACCTCCGGCACGTCCTCGTAGAGCTCGAAGTGGTGGCACGCCGCCCATTGGTCGTAGATGTCGCGTGCGGCAGCGGCGACGCCAGGACCGCTTCCGCCCATGCCTTCGATGATGCGCCGCGTGTACTGGATGAAGATCGCGGGATCGTAGACGTCGCCGGTAGGGGCGAGCAGCGTCGCCGCGCCGATGACGGCGCGATCGAAGGCACCGGCGTCGACGGCGACGCCATGACGGGCGCAGAAGTCTCGATAGCCGCTGCCCTGGAACGCCGGCCCCGGATAGATCAGCGTGAAGTCGACGTCGAAGAATACCGCCCGTACGGTCATCGCTCAGTCGGCCGCCGGGCCGGCGATTGCGACTGCCGCCCTCTCGGGATCGAGGAGCTCGCGCGCGGCGGCGGCGACCTCATCGAGGGTCACGGCTCGCAGGTGTTCGGGCAGGCGGCGATCGTAGTCGAGGCCGAGCCCGAACTGCTCCGACGTCGCGAGGAACGAGGCAATCCCGGCGTTGGTTTCGAGGCTGCGCGGAATCGATCCGATCATGTACTGCTGGGACTGCGCCAGCTCCGCCGCCGTCGGCCCGTCGCGCCCGAGCGTCCTGATCTCGTCATCGATTGCCGCCAGCGCGCGCTCGACGTTTGCCGGGTCGACGCCGGCACGGATGAAGAGCGGGCCTTCGCCGAGGCTCGGGTCAATCGCGCTGTAGGCGTAGTACGCCATGCCCTGGCGCTCGCGAATGTTGTCGCCGAGCCGGCCGCCGAGACCGAACTGGCCGAGGACGTTGTTCATCAGCGAATAGGCGTAAAAGCGGGGATCGGAGCGGCGGATCGTGACGAAGCCATATGCGATGTCCGATTGCGACTTCCCCGGGACCTCGATCAGGGCCTGGCTCCGCCCGACGAGCCACGGCGTGACCGGCAAAGGCGGGTCATCGGCGGCAACGGCCGACGACCATCCCGCCAGCTCCGCCGCCGCGCGATCGGTCGCGCGCGCGGCGCTGACGTCGCCGGCGATCACCAGCGACAGCCTCGCCGGGGCCACGTGCGCGCGGTGATGCGCGACGAGATCGTCACGCGTGATGCGGGCGACGCTCTCCAGCGTGCCCTTTGCGCGGCGCCCGTAGGGGTGGACCGGACCGTAGAGGAGCTCGAACATCGCCTCGATGGCGCGGACCGCCGGATTGTCCTCGTCCTGGCGCAGCGCGCTCACGCACTCGGCCTGGCGCTTGACGAACTCGGCCTCGGGAAAGGCCGGGTTGCGCATGACATCGACGACCATCGCCAGCATGGCGTCGAAATCCTCCGCCAGGCATGTGCAGGTCACCGCCAGGGTGTGCCGGGCGCTCACCACACGAAGCGAGACGCCGCGATCGTCCAGCTCCTCGGCGATGGCGTCCGCCGACCGCGTCGTCGTGCCGCGATCGAGGACGCGGCCGGTCAGGAAGGCGACGCCGGGTTTGTCGACCGGCTCGCCAGCGCCGCCGGCCTGCGCTGTCGCCGTGATCGTGACCGCGGGCGTCATCCGCGTCTCCTGCACGATGACGACGGCGCCGCCGTCGAGCACCGTGCGGGTCGGCGAGAGGCCGCGTTGTACGGTCGGGGTGGTCATGCTAGCCTCGCGCGCCGTCACCTGTCGGCACGAACCAGCCAACCGTCCGGCACGTCGCCGACAGTCGGCTGGCGCGCGACTTCCCGCACCTGTTCGTTCGTGACTGCGTCGACGCGTGCCTGCAGTTCGGGCAGGAACCCGGGACCGGTGATGGTCTCGAAGTATCCGAGCTGATGCGCGATGTTCGTGACGCTGTCGTTCTCGAACACGAAGCGCGCCCGCAGCTGACGCCGGGCACGCACCATCTCCTCGTCGGTCACACCGTCGGCGCAGAGCGCGCCGATCGCATCGAGCACTGCCGATTCGACCGCAGTCAGTGTGACCCCCTGCATCGCCGTCAGCGATACCGTGTAGAGGAAAGGCTGAGCCGTCGGCAGGAGCGCGCCGGAGACGCTCGACGCCAGGGAACGGTCGACGACGGCGGCGTAGAGCCGCGACTTGCGCTGCGGCGGCGCCCCGCGAAAACTCGACCAGAGATTCAGCCCCTTAGCGCCGGTGAGGATCGCGTCGAGGACGAGCATCGGAAAGAAGTCCGCGTCAGTCGCGGCCGGCGCATGCCACGCCAGCTTCAGATAGGCGGTCGTGCCTGGACGTTCGACGACGACGCGGCGTTCGCCGAGCTGCGGCGGCTCGACGAGCGAGACGCGGGGCGGGGCGTCGGCGGCAGCGACCTTTCCGAGCGTCCGCTCGACGCGGCGCAGCACGTCGTCGCTGTCGACATCACCGGCGACGACCAGCGTGGCGTTGTTCGGCACGTAGTAGCGGCGGTAGTGGCCGTAAAGATCGTCCCGGGTCATCGACTTGAGATCGCCGAGCCAGCCGATCGTCGGATGGCGATACGGGTGCGCGCGAAACGCGGTCGCCGTGACCTCCTGGTCGAGCAGCTGATCGGGATCGTTCTCGCCGCCTTGAAGCTCGGAGATGATGACCGTCCGTTCCGATTCGCAGTCGGCCGGCTCGTAGATGGCGTTGGCCATGCGCTCGGCTTCGAGGAAGAGCAGCTGATCCAGGGCGTCCCGGCCGGCGGTTTCGACGTAGGTCGTCTGATCGATCCAGGTGTAGCCGTTCCACATGCCGCCGAAGCGCTCGACCAGCCCCTTCATGTCGTCGCGCGGGATATTGCGCGTGCCCTTGAAGTTCATGTGCTCGACCCAGTGCGACGCACCGGTGCGGCCGGGGCCCTCGTCACGCGAGCCGACGCGGTACCAGCACCACACCGAGACGAGCGGAGCCGTATGCGATTCGCGAACCAGCACCTTGAGCCCGTTTGACAACGTCTCGACCTTGGTAGGTGACGGTGTCGCAGGGTGGGCGGAAGCCATCCCTCAATTATAGAGGCCGCGTTCGCTGCGATTTCTGGCTGGTGAACCATGGATGAGCCGGCTCGCCGATGCGCCACGGCGAGCGATTTGCAGCGACCCCAGCAGGTAGGAAGATTAGGTTTCAATTGAGCTCGAGGTTCGAAGCTCTTCTATTAATTGCAGGAGGAAGCGTGATGCGCCGGAAACACTTATTGCCGCTGGTAGCGGGTCTCGCCGCCGCGATTTTCGTGGGCCCGGCCGTTGCCGAAGCACAGGTCACGGCCACGGCGGTCCTCAAAAACGGTCAACGACACACGGGCTCCAACCTGGCGTACCGCGTCGACAACCGACAGGTCGTCGTGCGCACGAGCCAGGCCGAGGAACCACGCATCCCCGTCGACGATGTCGCGTACGTCGACTTCGGCGGGACCCCGGACCCGCCCAACCTGAACCTGAGCGGGTCGCTCGAGGCGGTCGTCATGCGTGACGGATTCGATCGTCAAGGGTCAGATCCTCGAGCTCGGTCACACGGACAAGGCCAACCTTCAGAGCCCGTTCTTGGTGATCGTCAAGACCGAGGCGGGCGAAGAACGCCGCCTGCAGTCGGGCCAGGTCGCGCGCGTCTACTTCGCCGGCGGCCAGCCGTCGTCCGGCTCGAGCTCGGGCACGAGCGGCGGTTCCGCCGTCGCCCCGCCGGTGTCGGGCGGCTACAACGTCGCCGGGCAGCAGCCATGGACGCCCACGGGCCTCGGCGTGCGCCGCGGCGACACCGTGACGTTCGACGCCAGCGGCGAAGTCCGCATCGCGCAGGGCGGCCCGGTTGGCGGCCCCGGCGGTTCGAGCGATCAGAACGCGGCCAACCCGATTCCGAGCGCGCCGACGGGCGCGTTGATCGGCCGGATCGGCAACAGCGCGCCGTTCCTGATCGGCACCCAGAACCAGGTGACGATGCCGGCCGCCGGCCAGCTGTTCCTCGGCATCAACGACTCGAACTTTGGCGACAACGGCGGCAACTTCAACGTCAAGGTGACGGGCCCGGCTGCCCGCCGCCGCTGAACGAGTCCGCGCGTTTCGAGCCGGCGCCCGCCCGGGCGCCGGCTTTTTCTTGTACGCCGCCATCCCGCCATCCCGCACTACAATGAAGAGATACACACATGGCGGACTGGAAAGACACACTGAACCTCCCTCGGACCGACTTCCCGATGAAGGCGAACCTGCAGGCGGCTGAACCGCAGGCGCTCGCCCGCTGGAAGGAGATGGATCTCTACGGGCAAATCCGCGCCCGGCGCCAGGGACGTCCGAAGTTCGTCCTGCACGACGGTCCGCCCTACGCCAACGGCCGTATCCACATCGGCACGGCGATGAACAAGATCCTGAAGGATCTCGTGGTCAAGAGCCGGTCGATGATGGGCTTCGACGCGCCCTACGTCCTCGGCTACGACTGCCACGGCCTTCCGATCGAGCTCAAAGTCGATCGCGAGCTCGGCCCCAAGAAGCGCGACCTCTCGGTCGCCGAGTTCCGCCGTGCCTGCCGCGCCTACGCGACGCGCTTCATCGATGTGATGTCGACCGAGTTCCAGCGGCTCGGCGTCTTCGGCGACTGGGATCACTTCTACCTGACGATGGACTTCGCCTATCAGGCGACGATCGCGCGATCGCTTGGCCGTTTCGTCGAGAAGGGGCTGGTTTACAAGGGCAAGAAGCCGGTGCACTGGTGCATCCACTGCCGCACGGCGCTCGCCGAGGCCGAAGTCGAGTACCGACGACCACTCGTCGCCCTCGATCTACGTCGAGTTCCTGCTGGCACCCGAAAGCGCCGGCGCGCTCGCCGCGGCGGTGCCGGCGCTGGCCGGGCGTGAGGTCTCGGTCCTGATCTGGACGACGACCCCCTGGACGATCCCGTCGAACCTGGCGATCGCGTTTCACCCGGAGTTCGACTACGCCGCCTACGAGGTCGACGGCCGCGCGGTGATCGTGGCGGAAGGGCTCGCCGCCCGGGTCGGCGAGGCCACCGGGCGCTCGCTCGGTGCGCCCGTGGCCCGCATGACGGGCAGGGAGCTCGAGGGCATCCGCTTCCGTCACCCGCTTTATGCGCGCGACTCGGTCGGCGTCCTCGCCGAGTACGTCACGCTCGAGCAAGGCACGGGCGCGGTTCACACCGCCCCCGGGCACGGCAGCGACGACTTCGAGACCGGCGTCAAGTACGGCCTCGACATCTACGCCCCGGTCGGGCCCGGTGGTCACTTCCTCGACACCGTCGAGCTCTTCAACGGCCAGCGGGTCTTCGACGCCAACCCGGTCATCGTCCGCACGCTCGACGAGCGCGGCCGGTTGTGGAAGCACACGCAGTTCGAGCACTCGTACCCGCACTGCTGGCGCTGCCACAACCCCGTGATCTTCCTCGCAACGTCACAGTGGTTCATCCGCATGGACGGGACGCTCGGCGACACGACGCTGCGAGCGCGGGCGCTCAAGGCAATCGACGAGGAAGTCCGCTGGACGCCGGCCTGGGGCCGCGAACGACTGGCCAACATGATCACCAACCGGCCCGACTGGTGCATCTCACGCCAGCGCGCCTGGGGCGTGCCGATCCCGGCGGTCGACTGCGTCAAGTGCGGCGAAGCGCTGCTGACGCCGGCGCTCGTCGAACGCGCCGCCGACGTCTTCGACGTACACGGCGCCGACGCCTGGTACGAGCGGCCGATCGAGGAGTTCATCCCCGAGGGCATGACCTGCCCGTCGTGCGGCGGCACCTCGTTCGAACGCGAGCGCGACATCCTCGACGTCTGGTTCGACTCCGGGTCGAGCCACGAGGCGGTGCTGCCCTCCCGCTCCGAGCTGACCTGGCCGGCCGACGTCTATCTCGAGGGGAGCGACCAGCATCGCGGCTGGTTCCAGAGCTCGCTGCTCGTCGGCCTCGGGACGCGCGGGCGGCCGCCGTTCAAGGAGATCGTCACCCACGGCTTCGTCATCGACGTCGACGGCGCCAAGATGTCGAAGTCGCTCGGCAACGTCATCGAGCCGCAGGAAGTCATCAAGGAGAGCGGCGCCGACATCCTCCGCCTCTGGGTGGCGATGGTCGACTACCGCGAGGACGTGCGGATCAGCAAGCAGATCCTGGCGCGCGTCGTCGAGGCCTATCGCAAGATGCGCAACACCCTGCGCTATCTCGCGTCGAACCTCTACGACTTCACGCCGCAGGACCGCGTCCCTCTCGATCGGATGGAGGAGGTCGACCGCTACGCGCTCGATCGCTATGCCACCGCGGCGACGACCGTGCTGCAGGCCTACGAACGCTACGACTTCCCGACGATTTTCCAGACCATCAACCAGTTCGCCACTGTCGACCTGAGCGCGTTCTACGCCGACGTCTCGAAGGATCGGCTCTACACCTTCGGCGCGACGTCGCCGGAGCGGCGCTCGGCGCAGACGGCGATGTATACGATTGCCGACGGGCTGGTTCGACTGCTCGCGCCGATCCTGCCGATGACGGCGGACGAGCTCTGGCGGCACCTGCCTGGCGACCGCGAACCGTCGGTACACATGGCCGAGTTTCCGGCCGTCGCCGATTTGACGGCGATGCGCGACGCCGGCATCCGGCGGCGCTGGGACGTGCTGCTGGAAGCCCGCGCCGCCGTCAACCCGCGGCTCGAAGAACGCCGCGAGAAGAAGCTGATCGGCAGTTCCCTGCAGGCGACGGTGACAATCGACGCCGGCGATCCGATTGCGGCGGCGCTGCTGCGCCGCTACGCCCCGTCGCTGCCGATGCTGTTCATCGTCTCCGACGTCCAGCTCGGCCCGGCCGCAGCGGCGGCCGAATCCCTGACCGACGCGCGTCTCGCCGAAGCGCTCGAAGCGCCGCAGACGCGGACGTGGACGGTCGAGGCAGCAACCGCGAGCGGCGAGAAGTGCCCCCGTTGCTGGCGCGTGGTTCCGGAAATCTCCTCGGCCAGCGAGACCGCCGGGATCTGCCTGCGGTGCGCCGACGCGCTCAGCCCGGCCGGCAGCGCCGCGGCCGGAGGCGGCGCGGCTCGATGATGCCCGAGAGCCCCGCCCCGCTCGCCGGCGAGCAGGGGCCGCTGCCGCCAGCCGACGCGACATCCAGCCGCGCCTACGCCCGGCCGATCGAGATGCTGACGATCCTGATCATCGTCGCCGTCGATCAGCTCACGAAAGAGATCGTCCGCCGGACACTGCCACTGCACGGGGATCCGCTCGAAGTCATCCCGGGGCTGCTGGATCTGACTCACGTCCAGAACACCGGCGCGGCGTTCGGCCTGCTGAACTCGGTCGAGTTCGCCTACAAGCCGGCGGTGATGATCGGCATCGCCGCGCTGGCACTGGTAGCCATCGCCACCTACGCCACCCAGCTCGGCTTCCACGAGCGGCTGGCGCGGACCGGCCTGGCGCTGATCCTCGGCGGCGCATTCGGCAATCTCATCGACCGCGCGCTCTTCGGCCACGTCGTCGACTTCGTCGACGTCTACTGGGGCTCGGCGCACTTCTGGGCTTTCAACGTCGCCGATGCCGCGATCACGACCGGCGCCGTCTTCGTCCTTCTGGATATGATTGGTTTAGGACGACGTCATGCACCCCATTCTGTTTGAAATAGGCGGGTTCCCGGTCTACACCTACGGGCTGTTGCTGGCCGCCGCCTACCTGCTCGGCCTGCAGTTTGCGCTGGTCCGCGGCCGCGCCCGCGGCCTCGATCCGAACCGGATCATGGACCTCGGCATCTGGATCATCGTCAGCGCGCTGGTCGGCGCGAAGCTGATGCTGGTCATCGTCGAGTGGGACACGTTCCAGTGGAACTGGCAGTCGTTCGTGAACCTGTTCCGTTCGGCGGGCGTGTTCTACGGCGGGCTGATCGCGGCCGTCACCGTCGCCTTGTGGTACCTCTGGCGGCACCGGATGCCGATGTGGACCGTCACCGACGTGTTCGCGCCTGGCATCGCCCTCGGCCACGTCATCGGCCGGGTCGGGTGCCTGCTTGCCGGCTGCTGCTTCGGCCGGCAAACCGACGTGCCCTGGGCGATCACGTTCCACGATCCGTTCGCCGGCGAAACCGCCGGCACTCCGCTCGGCGTGCCGCTGCACCCGACGCAGCTCTACGAAGCCGGCGCCGAGCTGCTGATCCTCGGCCTGCTGCTGTTGACGGAGCGGCGCGGCCGGCCGTTTCCGGGCCGGACGTTCTGGAGCTACATGTTCCTTTACGCCGTCTCGCGCTTCGTCATCGAGTTCTATCGCGGCGACTCGCGCGGGCTGATCCCGGTGCTGGGCTCCGCGCTGTCGACGTCGCAGTTCGTGTCGTTGCTGCTCGTACCGCTGAGCCTCGTGATGCTGGTCCTGCTCGGCCGACGCAGCGGACCGTCGCCGGTCAACACCGCGACCGGCCGCGCCCGCGCCGCATAGCAAGCGCGACCTTATGACTGAACCACGCGTCGTCGAGGTCGACGCAGAACAGGACGGCGTGAGGCTGGACGCGTTTCTGACGGCGCTGCTACCCGACCTGTCCCGGTCGCAGCTGCAGCGATTGATCAAAGACGGCCACGTGAGTGGACCGTCGCCAAACAAAGACGGCCACGTGAGTGGACCGTCGCCAAGCAAGGATGGTCACGTCAGCGGCCCTTCGGCGGCGCTTCGCCCGAGCACCTCCGTGCGCGCCGGGCAACGCTACACGATCGACATCCCCGCGCCCGCACCGGCCGTTCCCGAACCCGAAGCGCTGCCGCTCCGCATCGTCTTCGAAGATCCCGACATCGTCGTTCTCGACAAGCCGGCGGGAATGGTCGTGCACCCTGGCGCCGGGCACAGCACCGGAACGCTCGTGAACGCCCTGCTGCACCACGTCAAGGACCTGAGCGGCGTCGGCGGCGAGCTGCGGCCGGGCATCGTCCATCGGCTCGATCGCGGCACCTCGGGACTGATGGTGGTCGCCAAGCACGACCGGGCGCACCAGGAGCTGTCGCGGCAGTTCGCCGACCGCGAGGTGGACAAGGAGTACGTGGCCCTGGTCTGGGGCGTGGTCCACGCCGGCCGCCGCATCGACGCGCCGATCGGCCGCGACGAGAAGGATCGGCAGAAGATGTCGACGCGGGCGCGACGGGCGCGCAGCGCCGTCACCCGGGTAACGTGGTCCAGGCTCTTCAAGGGCGTGACGCTGCTCAAGGTGGCGATCTCGACCGGCAGGACCCACCAGATCCGCGTCCACCTGAGCACGATCGGGCATCCGATCGTCGGCGACTCGACCTACGGCGGCGTCCATCGCCGGGTGCCACACGATCTCCGGCCGCTGCAGCGCCTGGAACGGCCGTTCCTGCACTCGGCCCGGCTTTCGTTCACTCATCCGACCGACGGCCGCCGCGTCGACTTCGACTCGCCGCTGCCACCCGACCTGGAAGGCGTGATCGACGACGTCGCGGCGATCCAGGAACCGGACGAATCGGAAACGACGTAACTTCGAACCTACATCATGAGCTCAGACGATACCGCCAACCGACCCGAGGTCCTGTCGAGCGAACCGGTTTTCGAGGGCAAGGTCTTCGACATCTTCCGCGATCGGCTGCGTATGCCCGACCACCGCGAAGTCGTCGTTGACGTCGTCCGACACGCACGCTCGGTCGTGCTGCTGCCGGTGCCGGAGCCTGGCTCGATCATCCTGATTCGCCAGTACCGCTACGCCATCGACCGCTGGCTGTGGGAGCTGCCGGCCGGCAGCGTCGACAAGGGGGAGGAACCGGACGACGCCGCGCGGCGCGAGTGCCACGAGGAGATCGGGCAGCTTCCCGAGACGGTCGTCCGCCTCGGCGCGCTGCATCCAACGCCCGGCTACTGCGACGAGGAGATGATCTTCTTCCGCCTGTCCTCGCTCTCCGTTCCGTCCCATGCCGCCGAGCCGGACGAGGACGAAGACATCGAGCCGAGAACGTTTTTGCTCGCCGAAGCGCGTGAGATGGTCCGGCGCGGAGAGATCACCGACATGAAGACGGTGGTCGGCCTGGGAATGTTGTGAAGAAAGTTCGAAGGTCGAAATTCGAAGTTCGAAGTTAAGGAGTTCGAAGTTCGAAGTTCTTAAACTTCGAAGTTAACTTCGAACTTCGACCTTCGAACTTCGACCTTTCTTACTGGACTGTTTGGCGAAGCCCTTCGTCGAGCGGCAGGCCGGTGTGCGTCTGGGCCGGCGACGGCATCAGTGCCAGCGCCAGGACCTCCTCGATGTGCACGACGTAGTGAATCTGCAGCTCCCGCCGCAGCTCCTCGCTCAGGTCTTCGTTGATGTTCTTCTCGTTCTGCTTCGGCAGGATGACTTCGTTGATGCCGTGGCGGCGCGCGGCGAGCACTTTTTCCTTGATGCCGCCGACGGGCAGAACGCGCCCTGAGAGGGTGATCTCGCCGGTCATCGCGAGGTTGCCGCGGACCGGGCGGCCGGTGAGCTCGGAGGCGAGCGCCGTCACCATCGTAATGCCGGCCGACGGACCATCCTTCGGGATCGCGCCGGACGGCACGTGCAGGTGGATCTCCGCATCCTTGTAGAAGGACGGGTCCACACTGTAGCGGGGGGCGTTGGCCCGGAACCACGACAGCGCGGTTCGCCCCGATTCCTTCATCACGTCGCCGAGCTGGCCGGTCAGCGTCAGGCTGCCGCCGCCCTGCATCCGCGACGCCTCGATGAACAGCACCTCGCCGCCTGCCGGCGTCCACGCCAGGCCGACGGCAACGCCCGGATCCTTGGTCCGGTTCTCGATCTCCTCGTCGAGGAAAGTCGGCGCGCCGAGCATCTCGACGACGACGTCGGGCGTGATCGTGACGTTGGCTTCGTCGCCTTCGGCGCGGCGGCGCGCGACCTTGCGGCAGAGGGCGCCGATCTCGCGCTCGAGATTCCTGACGCCGGCTTCACGCGTGTAGCCGCGGATCACCGAACGGATCGCCGCTTCGGTGAACTCCAGCTGCTCGCCGGTCAGGCCGTGATTCACGATCTGCTTCGCGACCAGGTGCTCGACCGCAATCTGGAGCTTCTCGTCCTCGGTATAGCCGGCGAGCTCGAGCACTTCCATGCGATCGCGCAGCGGCGGCGGGATCGGATCGAGGACGTTGGCGGTGGTCAGGAACAGGACCTCGGACAGGTCGAACGGCACGTCGAGATAGTGATCGCGGAACGAGTTGTTCTGTTCCGGATCGAGCACCTCGAGCAGGGCGGACGCCGGGTCGCCGCGGAAATCGGAGCCGAGCTTGTCGATCTCGTCGAGGATGAAGACCGGGTTCTTCGATTCGGCGCGGCGGAGGCCCTGAATCACCTGCCCCGGCAGCGCGCCGATATAAGTGCGGCGATGGCCGCGGATCTCCGCCTCGTCGCGCATGCCGCCGAGCGACACGCGAACGAACTTGCGCCCGAGCGAGTTGGCAATCGACTTGGCCAGCGACGTCTTGCCGACGCCGGGAGGGCCGAGAAAGCACAGGATCGGCCCCTTGACGTCGGGGTTGAGCTTGCGCACCGCGAGGTACTCGAGGACGCGGTCCTTGACCTTCTCCAGCCCTGAGTGGTCGGCGTCGAGCACGTCCTTCGTCCGCTTGAGATCGATCGAGTCCTCGGTGCGCTTCGCCCACGGCAGGGTGACCAGCCAGTCGAGGTAAGTGCGCGACACGGTGTACTCGGCCGCCGCCACCGGCATCTTCGAGAGGCGATCGAGCTCGCGCAGCGCTTCCTTGCGGACCGGGTCCGGCATGCCGACGGCGTCGATCTTGGTGCGCAGCTCGTCGATCTCCTTGGCCTGATCGTCGCCCTCGCCAAGCTCCTTCTGAATCGCCTTCAGCTGCTCGCGCAGGAAGTACTCGCGCTGGTTCTTGCCGACTTCCGACTGCACCTGGGACTGGATCTTCGAGCCGAGCTCGAGGACCTCGAGCTCCTTGATCAACAGGCGGTTGAGCGCATCCATCCGCGCCCGGATGTCGAGCGTCTCCAGGACCTCCTGCTTCACCGCGGTCCCGAGCGTCGTCAGGCTCGAGGCGATGAAGTCGGCGAGCTTGCCGGGATCCGTGATGTTGCTGGAGAGCGCCTGCAGGTCATCCGAGAGCAGCGGCGACAGTGAAACGACGCTCTGGAAGTTGCTCTTGATGTTGCGCTGGAGCGCGTCGATCTCGAGGTGGTCCTCGTCGCGCAGCAGTTCGTCCGCCTGGCTCACGGCGGCGCGCAGGTAGGGGCTGGTCTGCACCACTCGCTCGAGCTTGACGCGGCCGAGGCCCTGGACGATCAACCGCAGGCTGCCGTCGGGCAGCTTGAACATCTTGTGAATGTGCGTCGCCGTGCCGATCGGATAGAGGTCGTCCTGGACCGGTTCTTCGGTCGACGCCTCGCGCTGCGTGAAGACGCCGATCATGCGGCCGGCGGTGGTCGCCTCGTCGATGAGGCGGACCGAGGCTTCGCGCGCGACGGCCAGCGGCATGAAAGAGTTGGGGAACAGAACCGTGTCGCGCAGCGGCAGCACGGGCATTTCGTCGGGGATCGTCAGCCGTTCGGCGGTGGCGGCGTCCTCGACGACGAGCGGTTCGTCTCGATCGCTCATTGGGTCTCCGATCGATGATCCGCGCCGGCAGCCGAAGCGGATGCTGCGGCATCGCGTCGCTTCGAGGCTTCGGCCGTCCCGGATCCGGTATCTCGCGGGCTAAAAGGCGCCTGGTGGAAGGACGCAGCGTCTGCGGCCTTTCGGCGCCTGCGTGGACTGTACAAGAACACGCCGCCGAAATCCACGGCAGCGATCGGTCGAACCGGCACATCCGTAGCCCGCCATACGCGGGGGTGGATCACCGGCGACCGATAGCCGCCGCCGATTCCGGCGGCGCGCAGCGAGCAGTTACCCCTGCATGTCCATGAACAGGGCGGACGACGAGCGGCGCTGCGCCATGCGCTCACGCTGCTGGGCGACTTCGCGCGCCTCCTCGCAGTCCTTGCAGCGAAGGGCGAACGGCAGCGCCCGGAGCCGGCGCTCGGAAATCTCCTCGCCGCACTCGAAGCAGTTGCCGAACGTGCCCTGTTCGAGGCGACGCAGGGCCTCGTCGATCTTGTTGAGCGTTTCGGCCTTCATCTGAATCAGGGCGAACTCGATGTCGTCCTGGATGTCCGACTCCGACGTTTCGGCCGCGTCGAGCACACCCGTGGTTGGATTGTTCGCGCCTTCGGCGCGGACGTCGCGAATCTTCTCGTGCACCTGCCCGAGAATCTCGCGTCGGCGCTCCTCGAGAATCCGGCGAAGTTCCGAATACCGATCGCGCGCCATCTCACCGCCCGGCACCTTATTAGTCCGCTTATGACCGCTATTAGTCCGCTTATGACCGCTCATATGAATCCGCTCCTTTCCCCTACCTGCTCCCTCTGGTCGCAGGCCTTTATGCAAGCTCACTGCCGCTATGAAAGCCCTACAGTTTACACCAGAATCGTGTGGATCGTCGATGCTTGAGGGGGAACCGCAGGAAGGGAAGTCGCCGCTAGTGGACGATTTGTCGTTCCGCGTGTCCCTTCAAGACCCTCGACACACCTGGGCCTGACCGGGCTTCTGCTTGATAATCAACGGTTTACACTCCACTGTGCTCCCGTGTCCGAGCGCTGGCTCGCTCCATTTGCCAGTTTAGACGCCGATCCCCACCCGGTTGGTTCGACCGTCCGTGAGGATTCCGGTGCTCGCCTCACAAATGTCACGGACCGCCACTTGGGAATTGAAATTACCTGCCTCGCGGCGCGCCAGCTCTACTGCACGAAGCGGCGGCCGATCGACTGATTCGGGAGGATGCCCCGTTCCAGGAGTCGCCGGCCGTCGCGCTGGCTGCCGGTGCGCAGCCACTTCTCGTAAAGTCGCAGGACGTCGCTCGTCGATCGCGGCGCCAGCGCGGTGCGCTCGCTGATGTCGGCAAGTACATCGGTGAAACCCACGAACTTGCGCGCCAATTCCCGGAAGACATCGGCAAACGATTCGTCGTCGGCGCGGCCGAGCGAACCATAGGCGTACTCCCCCATCGACTTGAAGTAGTCGACGTCGACGCTGCGGCGGGCGAAGCTGTCGGGGAAGAAGCCGGACATGAAGAGCGAGAAATCGCCGATCGAACGCAGCCGGAGGCGCTGCTCGACACCGGCGGTCTCGAAGGCGCGGGCCAGGCGCACCGCCAGCGGCTGGTCGTCGTCGAGGCCAGGAGCTCCGCCGCGAGCGCCACCCTCACTCGCCCGATCGAGGCGAACGTAGCGGCACAGAAGGTTGACGAGGTAGTACTCGGTGAGGTCGGCGGCGTGCACGTGCTGCCGCGCGAGGGCGGACTCGACGAGCTCCTTGAAGAACTCTGTGGGTGATTGCTCACGAACCAGTGGATCACTCATGGGCTCTCCTCCGGCGTCGCCATCCCGAAACCAGCTGTCATGTGTGACGGCCAGGATGCTGCCGGGTTCCACTGCAACTCGCATTCCTGATGTCCTCCAGGGCCGGGTGGTAGCCCGGGCCACCGTTTTCCGCGGGAATATGCCGCGCGGCGCCACCCCCTGCCCTCGAAGGGACGCAAGGCGTCACCCGCGAGCGACAACGAATCTGGGGAGTACAATGGCCGGGCCTCCGCCGGATCGACAAACCTGAGCGCGCCGCGCCGGTTTCGTAACTTCGATCGCCTGCGCCGGCGGCCGATTCATCCCATGTCGCGTCAGAAGTGTCCGGTTTGTCACGAACGGCTGCCAAAGCGCGCCTGTCCCGCGCTCGGCCAACACATCTGCACGGTGTGCTGCGCGACCAAGCGTGAGGTCGAGATCAAGTGTCCGGCCGACTGCGGCTACCTCACGACAGCACGCGCCCACCCGGCCGCGGTGATTCAGCGCCGGCAGGAACGCGACCTGGGCTTCCTGCTGCCGCTCGTCGCCGACCTGACCGAGACGCAATACCGGCTGGTCGTCCTGTTTCAGTCGGTCACGGCAAAGCACGCCGAACAGGCGGTACCGTCGCTGCTCGACGTCGACGTCGCCGAGGGATCCGCGGCCGCCGCGGCGACGCTGGAGACCGCGGGTAAGGGCATCATCTATCAGCACCAGGCAGTGTCCGTCCCGGCGCAACGCCTCGCCGACGAGCTCGCTCGCCTCGTCAGCGAGCTCGCCGCGCAGAACCCGACGCAGCAATCGCGGCTCGAACGGGACGCGGCCGTCGCGCTGCGCAAGCTGGAGGCGGGCGCCCGGGGCGCGGAAAAGGGGCTCGCGGGCGACGACGCGCCGGTCTATCTCGGGATGTTGCAGCGGATCTTCGCCGGCGCGGCCCGCACCGAGGAGTCGCCGGGACCGAGCCTGATCACGCCCTGATTCCTTTAGCCTGAGCCCTTAGCCTGAGCCCTTAGCCTTGAGCCTTGAGCCCTTCGTATGTGCTATACTTCGATGTTTCCCCGGCCCGCTTCGGGCCGCTTCTAGGACAGTCGAGTAATGGCTAAACGCTGTGAAATCTGCGGGAAGGGCCCGGTTGTGGGTCGTAACGTCAGCCACGCCCACAACGTGACTCCCCGTCGCTTCGAACCGAACCTCCAGAAGGTCCGCGCCCTCGTCAACGGCGGCATCCGCCGGCTGCGCGTGTGCACGCGGTGCCTGCGCTCGAACAAGGTCGTCAAGGCAGCGTAGGACGCGTGCGGGAGGCCGTCTCAAGCTCATCCGCACCGCCGGCGATCGGTCCTTACTCTCAGGCGATCCGCGCCGGCAACCTGCTGTTCGTGTCCGGGCAGATTCCGCTCGATCCCGCCACGGGCGCGATGGTCGAGGGTGATCTCGCGGCCCAGACCCGCCGTGTCTTTCAGAACCTCGAAGCCATCCTCGCTGCCGCCGGCCTGACCTTCGACCACGTCGTCCGGACGACGGTTTACCTCGCCGACATGAACGACTTCCCGGTGATGAACGAGGTCTACGGCACCTACTTCTCGGCCCCGGCGCCGGCGCGCGCGACCGTCCAGGCAGCGCGGCTGCCGCGCGACGCGCGGGTCGAAATCGATCTCATCGCGGCGCTGTAGCGCCCCTGGCGGAGCTGAGGCTCCGCCCCAGGAGACATCGAAGCTTCGCCCTCTGCGACGCCGTGCCTTGTCAGACGGCGCGTTCGACGTCCACTACACCCTCAACCGACTTGAGCGACTTGATCACTTTCTGCAGGTGCTTGACGTCGCTGATCTCGACGGTCATGTCGATGCGGCCGACCTGGGAATCGACGGTGGCTTCGACGTTGCGGATGTTCGTGTTGATGCCGGCGATCTTCGAGCTGACGTCCGCGAGGATGCCCCTGCGGTCCTCGACCTGGATGCTGAGCCTGACGGTGTAGGGCGCGGCGTCGGTTCCCTTGTCCCACTCGACGTCGATCTTGCGTTCGGGGTCGTAGAGGAGGTTGGTGACGTTGGAACAGGTCGACGAGTGCACCGACACGCCCTTGCCGCGGGTGATGTAGCCGACGATCTTCTCGCCGCGGATCGGGTTGCAGCAGCGGGCGCGGAACACCATCAGGTCGTCGAAGCCGCGCACCTTGATCTTCTCGTCGCCGGCGCCGAGGACGCGGCGGACGGCGGACGCGACCGAGGCGATTCCCGTCTCCGGCGTTTCCTTCAGCTCTTCCTGCGGCACCAGTTTCGCCAGCAGCCCCTTCGCCGCCAGCTTGCCGTAGCCGATCGCCGCGAACAGCTCCTCGGCCTTGGTCATGCCGAGCTCGCTCGCGACCCGGCCCAGGCCGTCGTTCTCCGCCAGCGACTTCAGGTTGAGGCCGAAGCGCCGCGCCTCCTTCTCGAACAGCTTGCGCCCGAGCTCGATGCTCTTGACCTTCTCCTCGGTGTGAATGAAGTGCTTGATCTTGCTCCGCGCCCGCGACGTGCCGACGATGTTGAGCCAGTCGCGGCTCGGCTTGTGCCCCGGCGCCGTGACGATCTCGACGATGTCGCCGTTGCGCAGCCGCGTGCGCAGCGGCACCATCTTGCCGTTGACGCGGGCGCCGACGCACTGGTGGCCGACGTCGGTGTGAATCGAGTAGGCGAAGTCGATCGGCGTCGCATCGCGCGGCAGCGCTTTCACTTCCCCCTTGGGCGTGAAGATGTAGACCTCTTCGGCATAGAGCTCGATCTTGAGGTTTTGCAGGAACTCCTGCGGGTCGCGCACTTCCTGCTGCCACTCGAGCAGCTGCCGCAGCCAGAGGAAGTGCTGCTCGTCGCGGTCGGCGCCGACGCGCCCTTCCTTGTACTTCCAGTGCGCGGCGATGCCCTCCTCCGCGATCTTGTGCATCTCGGCGGTGCGGATCTGGACTTCGAACGGGAACCCGCGCTCGCTGACGACGGAGGTGTGCAGCGACTGGTAGCCGTTCGGCCGCGGCATGGCGATGAAATCCTTGATCCGTCCCGGCACCGGCGACCACGTCTGGTGGATGATGCCGAGCGCGGCGTAGCAGTCCTTCACCGACTGCGTCACGATCCGCAGCGCGACGAGGTCGTAGACCTGATCGAGGTCGATCTTCTGTCGTTTGAGCTTCTGATGGATGCTGAACAGGCGCTTGATGCGGCCGTCGATGTGCAGCACCGGCACCATCGCCTCGACCAGCTTCGTCGAGACGTTCTTCTTCAGGTCCTCGATCATCACCTCGTTGGCGCGGCGCCGGCTCTCGACGCGGGCGCGGAGCGACTCGTAGGGCAGCGGCTCGAGGTACTTGAACGCCAGCTCTTCGAGCTCGTTCTTGATCTTGCTCATGCCGAGGCGGTTGGCGATCGGGGCGTAGATGTCGCGCGTCTCCTGTGCGATCTTGAGCCGCCGCTCCTCCGGCAGGTGGTGCAGCGTCCGCATGTTGTGGAGGCGGTCGGCGAGCTTGACCAGGATGACCCTGATGTCGTCGACCATCGCCAGCAGCATCTTGCGGAAGTTCTCCGCCTGCCGCTCCTCGATCGACGAAAAGCGGATCGCCCCCAGCTTGGTCACGCCCTCGACGACATGGGCGACGTCAGCGCCAAAAAGCTCCTGGATGCGCTCAATGGGGGTCTGCGTATCCTCGACGATGTCGTGCAGCAGGCCGGCGGCGATGGCGACCACGTCGAGCTTCATGTCCGCGAGGAGGTCGGCCACCTCGAGGGGGTGGACGAGGTAGGGCTCGCCGGAATGGCGGACCTGTCCCTTGTGCTCGAAGGCGGAGAACACATATGCCCGCCTGAGCATCTCTATGTCGGCCTCGGGGTGGATGCCCCGGACCTTGTCGACCAGGTCCTCGAACCGAATCATGATCGGCGGTGTCTAACCCCCTAGGACGCGTGTCTGCGGCGCTGGAGTCCCTGCCGGGAGGGCTGAAACTCGACGCCCGCGAGGCGCAGGATCGGGGCGCGAGGCCGCGAAATCCGTCCGCGTGCGGCCACCGGGGAACCCGCTCGCCGGCCGTTCCCGGCCGCGGTCCGATGGTTGACGGGCCGTTTTTGGGTTCACTATACTGGCCCGGTTCGGGCGCCGGCAATTTCTCTGGCTCACCGTCGGTCGGGGCGCCAAGATGCATGGATTGTACGGTGAGACGCACTCGGATCCATTTTAATCCTGTGGTTTTCTGCGCGTTGCGAGCGTTGCCGTCGCTGCGCACCAGTCTGAGGGGATGCATGAGGACGCGATTTCAATCGGTTTCGGCGGCGGCGATGGCCTTGCTGTTGAGCGCCACTGTCGTCACCGCCGGGTGCGGCAAGTATTCGTTCAGCGCGCTTTCGGCGAAGAAAGCCGTGAAAGAGGCGCACGAGCTCTACAAGGCCTCGAAGTGGAAGGACGCCGCGACCCGCTACGAGGATGCGGTCAAGGCCGACCCGACCCTCGGGGGCGCCCACTTCTTCCTCGCCAACAGCTACGACAACCTCTATAAGCCGAGCCGCGCCGGCGACCCCGAGAACGACGGCTACATGCAGAAGGCGATTGAATGGTACAAGGTGGCAGCCGAGAAGGAGCCGGACCCGATCTACCGTCAGCGCTCCATGCAGTACCTGGTCGCCGCCTACGGTCCGGACAAGCTGAACAACCCGGTCGAGGCCGAGCCGATCGTCAAGCGTATGATCGAACTGGACCCCAGCGACTACCTCAACTACGTCGAGCTCTCGAAGATTTACGAGAACGCCGGCCGCTACGACGAAGCCGAGGCGATGCTCCTCAAGGCGCGCGAGGTCAAGCCGAAGCAGCCGGAAGTCTACGCCGCGCTGTCCGCCTTCTACAACCGCCAGGGCGAGTTCGACAAGACGGTCGAGGCGTTGAATACGGCCGCCGACCTGCAGCCTGAGAATCCCCAGGGCTACCAGCTGGTCTCGGTGTTCTACTGGGAGAAGGCCTTCAAGGACAAGACCCTGCCGGTGGCCAAGCAGAACGAGTACATCACCCTGGGCCTCGAGGCCTCGGACAAGGCGCTGAAGCTCAATCCGGATTACGCCGACGCCCTGCTCTTCAAGAACATCCTGCTCCGCCTCAAGGGGAACAACGAGAAGGACCTCAAGAAGCGTGAGGCACTCTTCAGTGAGGCTGACGAACTCCGTACCCGCGCCCAGGAGCTCAACAAGAAGAAGGCCAGCACCGCCGGCACCCCGACGAAGTAAGGCTGCTTCTCAACCACCGCTCGAACGACGGTCGGCCCTGGCTTCCCAGGGCCGGCCGTTTGTTTTTCCGGCTGTGGCCAGGGCATCCACGGAGCAAAGAAAAAGGCCGTCCGCATGAAGCGGACGGCCTTTCGGATGGTGCGAACCCGAGCGGAACGGCTACTCGCCGCGGCGCATGCCTTCGGTGACGATGCCGACCTTCTCGACGCCGGCGCCGCGAGCGGCGTCGATCACCTGGATGATCTCGCCGTAGCGGAGCGTCGGGTCGCCGACAATAAACATCACCTTTTCCCGGCGTGACTCGAAGACGCCGCGCAGCGTTTCCTGCAGCGTCGCGATCGTCACCGGCTGCTTGTTGACGGCGATCGACCGGTCGGCGTTGTACTCGACCACGATCTGATCGGACCGGGTCGGCGTCGACGGCGCGTTGGTTTCGAGCGGCAGGTTGACGTCGACGCCCTTCTGGCTGAGCGGCAGCGCCGCCATGAAGATGATCAGGAGGACGAGCAGCACGTCGATGAGCGGCGTGACGTTCATGTCCGAGCTGGCGTGCGGGGTCTCCCCTTTGACGACCTTCTCGGCGCCGAAGTGCTTGTGAGCGTGAGCCATGACCTACTTTCCTCCCGCCGGCGGCGGTGCATTCGGGTTCTCGACCTTCGGGTCGGTGATGAGCCCGATATCCTCGATACCGGCCTTCCGCAGGTCGTCCATCGCCATCATGATGGCGCGGTACGACGCGTCCGTGTCGCCCTTGATGAGGACGACCCGTTCCGTCTTCTCTTCGAGGGCGCGGGTGACGCGATCGGCCATCTCCGCGCGCGGCACTTCGATGCCGTTGAGGTAGAACTTGTCGCGCGCGTCGACGGCGAGCACCGTCTGCTGCTGCGTCTCGGGCTTGTCGGAGGTGTTGGTCGCCGCCGGCAGCTTGACGTCCACGCCCTTCTGCAACATTGGCGCGACCAGCATCATGATGATGAGCAACACCAGCATGACGTCAACGAGCGGGGTGACGTTGATATCCGACTTGGGTCCGCCCGCAGAGCCGCCAATATCCATTGCCATGGGAAAACTCCAGTCGACAGTCAGTCAGTCATTCTTCGACCCATTGCCGGGGCGCGACCGCGCCGAGCCCGGCAGGTTCCGCCGCTCGCCGGCGCCTCATCCAAGGCGCCGGCGATCGACGGCCGGATTTCAGCAGACGCCTAGGCGGTCTGCTTGATGAAGTAGTCGACGAGCTCCGACGACGAGTTGTCCATTTCGACGTTGAAGTACTCGATGCGGCCGGTCAGGTAGTTGTAGAACCAGACCGCCGGGATCGCGACGACCAGGCCGAGCGCCGTCTCGACGAGGGCTTCCGAGATGCCCGCCGAGACCGCGGCGAGGCCGGCCGAGCCCTGCGACGAGATGCCCTGGAACGCCGTGATGATGCCGACGACCGTGCCGAGCAGCCCGACGAACGGCGCCGTCGAACCGATCGTCGCGAGGGCCGAGATGCCCTTCTTGAGATCGTTGGCGGTCAGGGCCGAGGCGCGCTGGATGGCGCGGCGGACGGTGTCGACCATGTCTTCACGTCCGAGGTTGCCGCCGCTGTCCTTCTGGAACTGGTATTCCTGCAAGCCTGCCAGCACGACCTTGGCGAGGTGGCTGTAGCGGTAGCTCTTGGAGGACGAGATGGCGATGGCGTCCTTCAGGCGGCCTTCCTTCAGGTGCTTCGCCACCTGCGGCGCATACAGCTTCGACTGTTTGCGGGCCTGCGCGAAGGTGAAGATTCGCTCAATTGCGACGCCGAACGAAATCATGGACATGATGATCAGGATCACGCCAATGGCCTTGGCGACCCATCCCATCTGTTCCCACATGTGCATCAGATCCATTCGCCCATCCTCCGGTTGCTGAAAAAAGAGACCGATTACTGAAAAGAGACCGAATGCTGAAAAGCAGCGGTCCTGAAACTTTCAGAAAGCAACGTCAGCCTGAAAACCGAACCAACTCCGAACGAACTATTGCAGCGTGAAGTTGACCGTGACGGTCATGATGACCGGGACGGGCACGTTGTTGAGCAGCGTCGGCGTGAACTGCCACTGCTTGACGGCGTCGAGCGCCGCCTGGTCGAGCAGCGGCTGGCCGCGCAGGACCTTGGCCTGGGTGACGCGGCCGTCGACGCCAATCGTCGCCTCGATGATGACCACTCCCTGGACGCGGGCCGACTGGGCGATGGGCGGATACACCGGCTTGACGTCGCGGGTCTTGGTCGGCGGTTTGATGTTGCCGCCAACGCGAACCGGCGCCGTCGGGGGCGGGGGCGGGGGCGGGGGCGCCTCGGGCAACCCGCCGACGACGCCGCCAAGGACACCGCCTGGCACGCCGCCCTCGACGCCGCCAGGGACGCCCGTCGAGACGCCGGCCACCGCCGGCGGCGCCTCAGGGACGATTTCTTTTGGCGCCTCGACCGGCGCTGCATTGGGATTGACGACCTCGACCGGCTTCACCGCCACGGCCGGGGCCGGGGGGAGGCGGCGGGGGCGGCGGGGGCGGCGGGGCGCCCACGAACGCCATCATCGTGGGTGGCGTCGGCAGAACGTCGGCCGCCATCAGGGGAATGATGATGACGCCCGCGAAGAGCACGACGTGAGCCGCTATCGACAGTGGCACCGTGTACCACTTCTGGGAACCCACCTTGATCGTCGGGTTCGTAACGTCGCCGAACATGTCACGCGGCACAGCTCAGCCCTCCTACCTGCGCACGAGTCGTGCGAGGGTGCGAATTATAGTCAGACCCAAAAAGCAGTGTCAACGAAACTACGCCCGAACCGTTAGACACCATGATTCGGAAAATGGCCACCCCGGTTCCATAATCAGGCGCGCCCGGTGCCGATACGCATGGCGTAGAAGGAGCGCCAGACAAACACAGCTGATCCAAGCAGGAATGCTGCCGAAAGGACGTGGCTCAGGGTCGAGCCATACTGCCCCGCCAGCTGCACCCCAAGCTCGACCGCCAGCAGCCCGAACAGGGTCGTGAACTTGATGACGGGGTTCAACGCCACCGACGAGGTGTCCTTGAACGGATCGCCGACCGTGTCACCGACGACCGTCGCTGCGTGCAGCGCGCTGCCCTTGTCCTTCAATTCGACTTCGACGATTTTCTTGGCGTTATCCCACGCCCCGCCGGCGTTGGCCATGAAAATCGCCTGGAAGAGCCCGAAGAGCGCGATCGACACCAGGTAGCCGATGAAGAAATAGGGTTCCAGGAAGGCGAAGCCGAGCGTGGCAAAAAATACCGCCAGGAAGATGTTGAACATCCCCCGCTGGGCGTACTGGGTGCAAATCTCGACCACCTTCTTGCTGTCGGCGACCGACGCCGGTCCCTCACGGTCGAGACGGATATTGGCCTTGATGAACTCGACCGCCCGGTAGGCCCCGGTCGTGACCGCCTGGGTGGAGGCGCCGGTGAACCAGTAAATCATGCAGCCGCCGCTGATCAGCCCGAGCAGGAACGGCGGGTGGAGGATCGAAAGGTCCTGCAGGTACTCCGGCTGCAGCCGGTCGGTCAGCACGACGATGATCGAAAAGATCATCGTCGTCGCGCCGACGACGGCGGTGCCGATCAGCACCGGCTTGGCCGTCGCCTTGAACGTGTTGCCGGCGCCGTCGTTCTCCTCGAGCAGGTGCTTGGCGCGCTCGAAATTGACGTCGAAGCCGTAGGTCTTCTTCAGCTCCTGCTTGATGTTCGGGATCGTCTCGATCGTCGAGAGCTCGAAGATCGACTGGGCGTTGTCCGTGACCGGGCCGTAGGAATCGACCGCGATCGTCACCGGGCCCATGCCGAGGAAGCCGAAGGCGACCAGCCCGAAGGCGAAGACCGCCGGGGCGATCATCAGGTTGCTGGCCTGCAGGTCGTAGGTGCTGACGCCGTAGGCGATCGCCATCAGCGTAACGATGCTGGCGCCGAGCCAGTAGGCGCTGAAGTTGCCGGCGACGAACCCCGAGAGGATGTTGAGCGACGCCCCGCCCTCGCGCGACGAGATCACCACTTCCCTGACGTGGCCCGACTCGGTCGAGGTGAAGATCTTGACGAGCTCCGGGATGATCGCGCCCGCCAGGGTGCCGCAGGTGATGACCGTCGACAGCTGCCACCACAGGTTGGCGTTGCCGCCGAGGGTCGGAATCAGCCAGTACGACGCGAGATACGTCATCGCCACCGACACAATCGACGTCAGCCACACCAGGCGCGTCAGCGGCGTTTCGAAGTTCATGGTGTCGGCGGTGCCGAAGCTCGCCTTGGCCCAGACGTCGTTGAGCAGGTAGGACGCGCCGCTGGCGATGATCATCACGACGCGCATCACGAAGATCCACACGAGGAGCTGGACCTGGATCACCGGATCGGTGACAGCGACGAGGATGAAGGAAATCAGCGCCACGCCGGTGACGCCGTAGGTCTCGAAGCCGTCCGCGCTCGGGCCGACGGAGTCGCCGGCATTGTCACCGGTGCAGTCGGCGATGACGCCCGGGTTCCGCGCGTCGTCTTCCTTGATGTTGAAGACGATCTTCATCAGGTCCGAGCCGATGTCGGCAATCTTGGTGAAGATGCCGCCGGCGATGCGCAGCACCGAGGCGCCGAGCGACTCGCCGATGGCGAAGCCGATGAAGCACGCGCCGGCGTAGTCGCCGGGAATGAAGAGCAGGATGCACAGCATCAGCAGCAGCTCGACGCTGATGAGGAGCATGCCGATGCTCATGCCGGCGCTGAGGGGAATCGCGTAGATCGGGAACGGCTTGCCGCGCAGGCCGGCGAAGGCGGCGCGCGAATTGGCGAAGGTGTTGACGCGGATGCCGAACCAGGCGACGCCATAGCTGCCGGCGATGCCGATCATGCTGAACAGCAGGATGATCGTCACCTTCAGCGCGTCCATGTGCTGCAGCACGCCGAAGTAGAACACCATGATCGTGCCGATGAAGACCTCGAGGATCAGGATGAACTTGCCCTGGGTAATCAGGTAGGTCTTGCAGGTCTCGTAAATCAGCTCCGAGATGTCCCGCATCGACTTGTGCACCGGCAGGTTCTTCAGCCGCGTGAAGATGACCAGGCCGAAGGCGAGGCCGAAGACGCAGACGATCAGCCCGCCGTAGAGCAGCGTCCGGCTGTTGATGCCGTGGAAATCGACGATGCTGAGATCGGGCAGGACCAGGTTGGCTTCTCCCCCGGCGTGGCGTGGCGCCGCCTGAGCTGCGGGAAGCGTCGGCGCCGGCGGCTGCGCCTGCGCGGCGACCGGCGCCAGGATTCCTGCAATCAGGACGCACGCGAGCGCGACCGCGCGCGCAGGGCGTGAGCACAACTTGTCGAACATCGTTCTCCCTTCCTCTGACAGGTTCGTTGAATCCCGCCGCGCCGAACAGGCGGCGGGGCTAAGACGGGCGTCGGTCTCGGGCCGAAAAGCACGCATCGTACCATCGCGTCTTGACCGTGCGCAACAACAGTCGCGGCGCGTTTCTACAGGCGAAACGCGCATTGGCGCCGGGCCGGTAGTCTGGCCGCCGGCAGACTTCAGTCCCGGCCGCCGCAGTCTCTCACGGCCGCGGCGTTCCTGGGAACGGCCGGCTCCGCATCCGCCCGGGCAGCGCCATGCCGCCGGTCAGGAAGATGCGGATCCCCTGCTCCACCGAGATCTCCGGGAACAGGACCTGCGCCGGCGCGCAGATGATAACGTCCCCGAGGTACAGGTGATTCGTCGGGACGTAGACCGCCAGCATCTCCTCCGGCCCGCTGCCGCGATCCAGCGTGAACTCCTTGGTCAGGAATCCCAGGACGTGGCCGCGGGCGGCATCCTCGACGATCGCGACCCGCTTGAAGCCATATTCGTTGTCGGGCGAGAACGCGACCACCAGCTGCTTGACCGGCGCGTAGATCGTGCGAAACACCGGCACCCGCGTCAGGTAGCTCTCGGCCCGCTGGAGCACCCGCTTGCCGATGACGTTGGTGGCGATCGTGCCGACGAGCAGCACCACCAGCGCCGTCGTCAGGATGCCGAGCCCCGGGACCTGCCAGGGCAGCCAGCGGTCGAACAAGGGCCCGACCAGGCCGTCGATCAGCCGGAAGATCCAGACCAGCGCCGCGACGCTGATGACCAGCGGCACGGTGACGAAGAAACCGGCGATGAAGTTACGCCGAACCCACTGGAACATCGTTCTTCACCGAGGGGCTTCGCCCCTCGGACTCCCCCACACGCTCTCTCGCGCGCCGCATTCGCCGGCGCGCTCCGGTCGCGTGGCTCGCTCGCTGCGCTCGCTCGCAGCGCCTACGCTCGCCACAGCCAGACCGCCGTCGCCGCCGCCAGCGCCCACCGATAGTATGCGAAGACGTCGAGCCGGTGACGCGCCAGGTAGCGCAGGAAGTACTTGATCGTCAGGTAGCCGACCACCGCCGAGACCACGCCGCCGACGAGCATCACCAGCAGGTCGTCCCCGGACAGGCCGATCTCCCGCAGCTCCAGCGCTTCCTTGGCGCCGGCCGCGACCATCGCCGGGATGGCAAGCAGGAACGTGAAGCGCGCGGCGGCGTCGCGGCGCAGCCCGAGCAGCATGCCGATCGCGATCGTCGAGCCCGAGCGCGACATGCCGGGAATGAGCGCGCTGGCCTGGGCGCAGCCAATCAGCAGCGCATCGAGCCACGAGACGGTGTCCTCGTCGCGGGTCCGGGACGAGATCCGTTCCGCCGCGAACATCAGCGCCGCGCCCACCGCCAGCGCCAGCGCCGCGACTGCCGGCGTCCGCAGCGAGTGCTCGATGAAATCGTTGAAGCTGAGGCCGACGATGACGACCGGAAGGGTGCCGACGGCGATGCGGTGCAGCAGCCGCGCCGAGCGGTCGGACGGCGCCGGCGCGAGCGCCGCCGGAACCGCGCGCACCATCGCCAGGATGTCGGCACGGAAGTAGGCGCCAATCGCCGCCAGCGTGCCGACGTGCAGCGCGACGTCGAAGGCGAGCCCGAAGGCGCTCGGGACCTCCCAGCCGAAAAACGCCCTGGCGAGGATGAGATGCGCCGAGCTCGAGACGGGCAGGAACTCGGTGAGTCCCTGCACGATCCCGAGAATGATTGCTGCTAGGAGACTCACTCGTGCATGTCGCCCGGATCGTCAGCAGCCGCGGGACTACGAGGCGCGACGACGGCTGGGGCGTCGTTCCGGCGTCTGCGGCGCCACCACCTGCCCCTTAATCGGCTTCCGCCCCTGCAGCATGATCGCGATCGCCGCGGCGATGAAGATGGTCGAATAGGTGCCGCTGATGATGCCAACGAGCATCGTGAAGGCGAAGCCTTCCAGGACCTCGCCGCCGAACAGGTAAAGCGCGATGACGCTCAGCAGCGTCGTCCCGGCAGTAATCACCGTCCGGCTCAGGGTCTGGTTGACGGCAACGTTGACGATCTGCGTCAGGTTCTCGCGCCGCATGCTGCGCATGTTCTCGCGGACGCGGTCGAAGATGACGATGGTGTCGTTGACCGAGTAGCCGGTAATCGTCAGCAGGCCGGCGATCACGTTCAAGGTCAGGTCGTAGCCGAAAAAGGCGAGGAACGCCAGCGTGATCAGCAGGTCGTGCAGCGTCGCGGCAATCGCGCCGACCGCGAAACTGAGCTGGAAGCGGAAGGCGATGTAGAGCAGGATGCCGCCCATCGCGAACACGGTCGCCAGGAGCCCCTGGCGCTTGAGTTGCTCGCCGACGACCGGCCCGACGATCTCGGTGTTGATGACCTCGAAGTTGGCGAGGCTCGCCTGCTTCAGCGCGCCGACCAGCGATTCCGCGGTCTCGCTCAGGTTCCCGGCCGACTCGGCCCCCGTGCGCGCGACCCGGATCAGGATCTGGTTCTGACTGGCGTCGCCGTACTCCTGCACGACGGCGTCGTTGCCGACCCCTCCCGGCATCGACGACACCGCGTCGCGCACCCGATCGATCGGCACGTGCTGGTCGAACTTGACCACCACGATGGTGCCGCCCGAGAAGTCGACGCCGAGCGGCAGCATGCCGCGCGAGATCGCAACCGCGCCGGCGAGGATGACGACGAGCGACAGCGCGATGGCGTGCCAGCGCCACTTGACGAAGTCGATGTTGGTGTTTTCGAAGAATTTCATGGCCTAAATGCTCAGCGCCTGCGAGTTCGCGGGCCGACGGGACAGAATCATCTCGAAAATCGTCTTCGAGACGAAGTACGACGTGAACAGGTTTGTCGCCAGGCCGATGAACAGCGTCAGCGCGAAACCCTGAATCGGCCCGGTGCCGAAGTTGTAGAGAAACAGGCAGGCGATGAACGACGTCACGTGGGTGTCGAACAGCGTCCAGCCGACGCGCGAGAAACTGGCCGAGATGGCGGCGCGGGCCGGCCGTTGCGCCCGCAGCTCCTCCTTGATGCGCTCGAAGATGAGGACGTTCGAGTCGACGCCCATGCCGATCGTCAGGATGAAGCCGGCGATGCCCGGCAGCGTCATCGTCGAACCGGCCCAGGCCATGCAGCCGAGGAGGATGATCAGGTTGGCGACCATCGCGACGATGGCGTTGATGCCGGACAGCTTGTAGTAGACGAGCATGAAGACGATGACCAGCGCCAGGCCGGCGACCGAGGCGGTGACGCCGGCGCGAATCGAGTCGCGGCCGAGGGTCGGCCCGACGACGCGCTCCTCGAAATAGCTCATCGATGCCGGCAGCGCACCCGAACGCAGCTTGAGGGCGAGGTCCGCCGCTTCCTGCTGCGTGAAGTTGCCGGCGATCCGGCCCTCGTCGGTGATCCGGCCCTCGAGGCGCGGATACGACTGAATCTTGTTGTCGAGAATGATCGCCAGCGAACGGCCGATGTTGGAGCCCGAGATCTGGCCGAAACGGCGGGCGGCGTCCGGCTTGAGCGAGAACATGACCGCCGGGCGGTTGTTCTCGTCGAGACCGACCGAGGCGTTGCGAAGGTCGTTGCCGGTCACCGCCGCGACCTTCCGGACCAGGAAGAAGCTGGTGCCGCCCGACTGGCCGCTGCTGATCTCGGCGGCGCCGGTCACGACTTCCATCTCGGACGGGACGACGCCGTTGTGGGCCTGGAGCAGCGCTTCACGCGTCGGCGCCGGTCCCGACTCGACGAGCTTGAGCTCGAGCTGCGCCGTCTCGCGGATGATGTCCTTCGCGCGCGCCACTTCGCGGACGCCCGGCAGCTGGACGAGGATCTGGTCGTCGTTGGCGCCGTGCCGGGCGATGTTGGGCTCGGAGACGCCGAGCTCGTTGACGCGGCGACCGATGGTGTCGACCGCCTGCACCATCGTCTGCTCGTAGAGCGCGTTGATGATGAGCCGCTTCATCACGAACTCGTGGACGCCGGCGCTGACCGCCGTGCGATCGTAGTTTGTCGTGGTCTGCTCGTCGGCGATCCGGCGGAACTCCGGTTCCTTGTCCTGCGGCACCCCTTCGACGCGGAAGGTCGTCGGCGAGCTCACCGTGATGGCGCTGGTGGCGACGCCGGCGGCCTGGAGCGCCTCGCGCATCTGCTCGCTCGCGGTCTCGGTTGTGATCCGCACCGCGTCGTCGCGATTGACCTTGAGAATGAGGTGCACACCGCCCTGCAGGTCGAGACCGAGCTTGAGATGCTTGGCCATGAGCCACGCCGGCGCCGGCAGCTTGTACTGTCCCGCCAGGATCGGATAGACCCCGAGCGCGAAAAACATCGCGAAGACAGCAAGGATCGTCAGGATCTTCCAACGAAGATTCTTGTGCATGATTGATTACGCGTTGCCCTGGTCTTGAACGACTGGCTCCTGGCCCTGATACCCGCCGATGGCGACGCGCGCGATCTCGATGCGCACCTTGTCGGCGACCTGGAGCTGGATCGAATTATCGTTGACCTTGGTGATCAGACCATAGATGCCGCCGGTGGTCACGACCCGGTCCCCGACCTTGAGGGATGACTGAAACGCCTGCACCTTCGTGCGCTGCTTCCGCATCGGCATGAGGATGAGGAAGTAGAGGATGGCGAGAACCATCACGAAGGGGACGAAATTCATCCAGACCGGCTGCTGGCCGGGCGTCCCCATGGCGAACACGAGTTGTGACGCAGTATCGAACATTCAGTGTTGTGGTCGGCGGGAGAAGGTTTGATGGAACTCCGAGCGGAGCTTGTCAAACGTGCCAGACATTATAGCTTTTCTGACGGCCCGCATGGTGTCAAGGTAAAAGTAGAGGTTGTGCAGCGTGTTGAGGGTCGCCGCCGCCATCTCGCGCGCTATATAAAGGTGGCGCAGATACGCCCGCGAGAAGTGCCGGCAGGTGTAGCAGCCGCACCCGGGATCGGGAGGGGACGGGTCTTCGGCATAGCGGGTGTTCCGGATGGGGATCGGCCCGGTGCGCGTCAGCAGCTGGCCGTTGCGCGCGTTCCGGGTCGGCAGGACGCAGTCGAAGAGGTCGACGCCTCGCGCCACGCACTCGATCAGGTCGTCCGGCATCCCACTGCCCATCAGGTACCTGGGGCGGTCCTCTGGCAGCTGCGGCGCGGTGTGGCCGACCAGGTCGTAGGTCACATCCGGCGGCTCGCCGACGCTGAGGCCGCCGATCGCATACGCCTCGAAACCGATCTCGACCGTCGCCTGCACGCTCTCGGTCCTGAGCGCATGGTGAACACCGCCCTGGATGATCCCGAACTGCGCCTGACCCGAATTGGTCACGGTCACCGCCGGATCGGGGTCGTCGCTGCGCAGCTGCTGCAGGCGCCGCCGCGCCCGTCCCGCCCATCGCACCGACCGCTCCATCGCCGCACGGGCCGCGGTGTCGTCGGCCGGCGTCGCGATGCATTCGTCGAGCACCATCGCAATGTCGGAGCCGAGCTGCGCCTGGACGTCGGTGGCGCGCTCCGGCGTCAGCAGGTGTCGCGAGCCGTCGAGATGCGACCGGAACTCGGCGCCGTCCTCGCTCACGCGGCGGCGGTCGGCGAGGCTGAAGATCTGATAACCCCCGCTGTCGGTGAGGATCGGGCGGTCCCAGCCGATGAACTTGTGCAGGCCGCCGGCCCGCGCGATGAGCCCGTCGCCCGGGCGCAGGAAGAGATGGTAGGTATTGCCGAGGATGATCTGGGCGCCGAGGTCGTCGAGATCGCGGTGGGTGACCCCTTTGACGGCGCCCTGGGTCCCCACCGGCATGAACGCCGGCGTCTCGACACTGCCATGCGGCGTCTGCATGACCCCGCAGCGAGCCGAGCCGTCGCGGCCGAGCAGCTGAAAACCGAACCGGGAGTCCGTCACCGGCTACAGAATACCGTGCGGCTCCTGTATCCTTTCAACTGTGAAGCGTTTGCGCATCGGAGTGCTCTACGGTGGCCGGTCGGGCGAACATGAAGTTTCGCTCGCGTCGGCAGCGGCAGTGTTCGCCAATCTCGATCGGAAGCGCTACGAGCCGGTTGCCATCCGGATCGAAAAGGACGGCCGCTGGTCGATCGCGGATCGCCCGCCGGTGGCGGCCTCGGCGGCGGAGGTCATCGAACAGTCGCGGGTCGAGTCGGCGCGGCAGATTCGCAGCGGCCGCGAGGTCCACCTCGTCGCCCGGCCCAGCGAAGAGACGATCCTGCAGATCAAGCGCGCCCCGTCGACGAGCGCCGAGCCCAGCGAAGCCATGGTCACCGGCATGCAGGTCGACGTCATCTTCCCCGTCCTGCACGGCCCGTATGGCGAGGACGGCACCGTGCAGGGGCTGCTCGAGCTCGCGAACGTGCCGTATGTCGGCGCCGGCGTCGCCGCGTCCGCGCTCGGCATGGACAAGGCGCTGATGAAGGTCGTGTTCGCGGCGCACGGGCTGCCGAACTGCAGCTGGCAGCTGGTCCTGCGGCACGAATGGGAGCGCCGCGCCGACGGCATCGTGACGCGGCTCGAGCAGGCGCTCGGCTTTCCGATGTTCGTCAAGCCGGCCAACCTCGGCTCGAGCGTCGGCATCTCCAAGGCCAAGGATCCCGACGGCCTGCGCCGCGCCATCGATCTGGCCGGACAGTTCGATCGCAAGGTCGTGGTCGAAGCGGCGGTCGCCGATGCACGCGAGATCGAATGCGGGGTGCTCGGGAACGACCACCCTGAAGCGTCGGTGCCCGGCGAGGTCATCCCCGGCCGCGAGTTCTACGACTACGAGGCCAAGTATCTAGACGACAGCTCCCGCACCGTCATCCCCGCCGATTTGCCGGAAGCGACGGCGGTCGAGATCCGTCGACTGGCGATCGCGGCGTTCGAGGCAATCGACTGCACCGGCCTGGCCCGCGTCGACTTCCTGCTGTCCCGCTCGACCGGCGAGGTCGTGATCAACGAAATCAACACGCTCCCCGGCTTCACGACGATCAGCATGTACTCGAAGATGTGGGAAGCCTCGGGGGTGAGCTACCCGCAGCTCATCGACCGGCTCGTCGCCCTGGCGCTCGAGCGTCACGCCGCGAAGCAGCAGCTGCGCACCAGCCTCACATGATCGGTGCCCGCGGCAACGCGGCGCGCCCGCCTGGACCGCGCCGACTGACGGCCGACGCGACCGCCGCAATCTTGGTGTCGCTCCTCGCGGCGGGCCCGCTCGCCGGACAATCCAGGCGCTCGCCGCCGCAGGAAACGGCCGAGGCCCTCACCGGCGAAGCCGGACTCAGCCGGGTCTACGACCTCATCCTCGACGCCGACTTCGGCGCCATCGACGACGGCCTCGAGCGCGCGTGCGGCCCGGCGCCGGTCGAGGCCTGTCATGTCCTCGACGCAACCGGGCTCTGGTGGCGCATCCAGCTCGATCCCGGGAACCGCGTCCACGACGACAAGTTCTCGGCCGCGGTCGAGCGCGCGATTCGCTCGGCCGAAGCCTGGACGGTTCGCGACCCGGACTCCGCCGAGGCCTGGTTCTACCTCGGCGGCGCCTACGCCGCGCGAGTGCAGTGGCGGGTGCTGCGGAACGAGAAGCTGGCCGCCGCCCGCGACGGCAAGCGCATCAAGGAAGTGCTCGAGCGATCGCTCGCGCTCGACCCCGGCCTCGACGACGCCTATTTCGGCATCGGCCTGTATCGCTACTACGCCGACGTCGCGCCGACGGCGGCCAAGGTGCTGCGCTTCCTGCTCCTGCTCCCCGGCGGCGACCGCAAGGAAGGCCTGGCCCAGATGCTTCGGGCCCGGACCCAGGGGCGGCTGCTCCAGGGTGAAGCCGACTATCAGCTGCACGTCCTCTATCTCTGGTACGAGAAGCAGACGGCGCAGGCACTGTCGCTCCTGCGCGGCCTGCAGAAGGAGTATCCGGGCAACCCGCTCTTTCTCGCCTCGATCGCCGAGGTCGAGGACGCGTACGAGCACGACATCGCCGCCAGCCTGCAGACCTGGCGGCTGCTGCTCGACCAGGCGCGAGCCGGCCGCGTCAACGAAGCGGGCCTGGCCGAAGTCCGAGCCCGGCTGGGCATCGCGCGGCACCTCGACGGGCTCGCCGAGACCGACGAGGCGATCGATCACCTCGAGCGCGTCGTCGAGCTCAAGCCGGAGGCGCCGTTCGGGTCGCTGGCGCTGGCGCACCTGCGGCTCGGCGAGGCGCACGATCGCCTCAACGCGCGGGCCGAGGCGATGGCGGCCTATCGCAGCGCGTCGCTGGCGGCGCCGGAAGGCGACCCATACGACATCCGGCGTCAGGCCTCGGAGCGACTGCGCCGCACGCCGTCGCCGCGGCAGGCGGAAGCGTTCCGGCTCTCGCTCGAGGGCTGGCGCAGGCTCGCCCGGAAGGACGTCAGCGGCGCGGCCACCGCGCTCGAACAGTCGCTGACGATCAACCCGCGCGACCCGGTGGCGCGCTATCGCTATGGCCGCGTGCAGGCGACGCGCGGCGCGGCGGCGGACGCGTTGGCACAGTTCGAGCAGACGATCCGCGACGCACGCACATGTCCGGCACCCATACTCGGCGCCGCTTACGTCGAAGCGGCGCAGCTGCTCGAACGACTCGACCGCCGCAGCGAAGCGCTGAGCGCCTATCGCATCGCGGCGACGCTCTTCGGCGCCTCGGCAGAGACGCATCGCGCTGCCGCGCGCGCCATCGCGCGCCTCGAGAAGGCGCGCTGAGGCGCGCTCACATCTGCCGAGCTCCGGGCTCGACCTCGACTTCACGATCATCGGCCGCCGCGACGCGTGATCACGTGCGAGCGATCACGATCGTGCATCCGCGATCACGTCTTCGAGCGCTCGCGTCGTGCGATCGCCGGCGGCGATGTGATGTCGCGCGATCGATCACGAAAAGCAGTGCAGGATTTTGACTTTTCGTGCACTTTGTGCTTGACAGATCAATTTTCTCATCCATAATCTACATCTTGTATGAGGGTGGATCGCTCAGCCCACCTGTTGTAAGCACGGCGAACTGGTAACGAAGCTGAGCTGCCACATTCCAAGGAGGAATAATGGCGAAGAAGACTGCGAAGGGCGGCAAGAAAAAGGGCGGCAAGAAGCGCTAGACCTGACCGCCTACCGGTCCGGGGGTGTCAGCCATGACACCCCCTATTTTTTGCTCGCAGACCTCCCGCATTCGCGGGAGTGATTGCATAGAGGCGTCGGGGTGCTGACAGACGCAGGCCGGCGCGCCGAAAAGCCGCGGCGCTGCAATGCAGCAAGGGCCCCGGGCACGGCGGATCCTACGAGTGAAAGGGGGGATAAATCGTTATGGCAAAGAAAACGGCCAAGGGCGGGAAGAAGAAGGGCGGCAAGAAGCGGTAAGCCCTCTTACCCGCAACGCACGGTGCACCGCGCATATGCATGGTGCACCGTGCAGGTTTTCCTGCCCCGCTCGCCCGCCCGCCTCACGTTCCCGTTCAACCATCGTTCATTGGCCTAGCGCACAGCCGTTGCACGGCTCCGCGTCAGGGCGCCGATCCGATCCATCCCTGGCCGTCCCACACGCGCACGCGTACGACCGTGTCTCCCGGCTTGATGCGATCGAGGACTTCGATGCCGTTCACGACGTGTCCGAAGACCGTGTAGCGGCCGTCGAGGTGCGGCTGGGGTGAGTGCGCGATGAAATACTGGCTGCCGCCGGTGTCGCGCCACTCGATCGCCATTCCGACCGTGCCGCGGACGAAGGGCCGCATGCTCAGCTCATCGCGGATGGTATAGCCGGGGCCGCCGGTGCCGTCGCCGCGCGGATCGCCGTCCTGGACGACGAAGTTGGCGATGACGCGGTGAACTTCGAGGCCGTTGAAGTAGCCCTTGCGCGTCAGCTCGATGAAGTTGCGCGACGTCTGCGGCGCGTCGAGCACCGCCAGCTCGATCTCAATCGTGCCGTAGGCGGTCTCGATGAACGCGTGCGGCGACGTCGACGGCGCGATGAGCTGGGCGTCGTCGTAAGGCACGACAGGCGGGCTCGGCACCGGCGCAATCGTCGCGCTGGCGCCCGGCTCGAGCTTCGCCATCAGCGCCTGCGCGTGGACGCGCACCGCCCAGTCCTTGTCCGTCAGCGCCTCGCGGACGGTCGCGGTCGCCTCAGCCGGGCCGTAGGCAACCAGGGCGTCGAGCGCCGCGGTTCGCGCATTGTAGCTGCCGTCGCTCGCCGCCACCGCGAACGCCTTCCGCAGCGCATCCGGCCCGCCAGCCATCTTGACCCGGCCGATGGCGCGGATGGCGGCGGCGCGGACGCCGACGTCCTGATCGGCGACGCGCTGGAGCAGCAGCTTGTCGAGGTCGGGCGCCTTGAGCCGTTCGAGCGCCGGCAGCACTGCCGAAATTACCCGCTTGTCCTCGTCCTGCAGCATCGACTGCAGGCGCTCGAGGACGGCGTCGGCCGGCAGCGCCCCGAGCGATTCGGCAATCGCGGCACGGACGCGCCAGTGCGGATCGGCCCCCATGCCGGCGAGCACGGCGACGAAAGACTCGGGATCGACAGCGGCGGCGGCGCGGAACGCCGCGGCGCGCAGGTTCGGCCACTCGTCAGTCATCAGATCCTGGAGGACGGCGAGGCCTTCGGGCGACGGCAGATCGCCCAGCGCCGTCACCGCCTCGAACCGCAGGTTCGGGTGCGTCGCCGGGTCGCTCGCCAGCCGCGCCAGCGTCGGCGTCGCCTCGCGGGCGCCGACGAGCGGCAGGGCGCGGATCGCGGCGGCGGCGACCTCCAGCGTCGGCCTGGTCGCCGGATCGAGCATGGCAAGCAGGGGACTGGCGGCGCCCGGCTCCTTGAGCCGGCCGAGGCCGCGCGCGGCAAAAGCGCGCGTGTAGTTGCCGGGGCCGTTGAGCAGCTGCAGCAGCGCCGGCGCTGCCCGCCTGTCTTCGACGCGCTGCAGTGCGAAGGCGACCGGCCACCAGCGCGTCAGCGGCTGATCGCCCGACAGCGTCGCCGCCGCGATCGGCTCGTAAGCGCCGAGCCGCACGAGCGCGAACAGCCCGAGCTTGAACGCCTCCGCCTCGGGCGCCAACGGCCCGGTCTCGTCGTCGGGCTGGATCGACGCGACGGCGGGCGCCTTGCCGTACTCAGCGGCCATCTGCCCTATCGCGGCCGCGGCGCCCTTCGCGCCAATCTGGCCGAGCGCCTCCGCGGCGCGGCCGCGCACGAGCGGCGCGGCGTCGGTGAGCAGCGGCGTCAACGCGGCCTCCGCCGACGGGTCGCCGATGAGGCCGAGCGCGAATGCCGCCATCGCGCGAACGTCGACGTCGGCGTCGGCGAGGAGCGGCGTGAGCATCGGCACGCCGGCCGCATCCTTTACGCGGCCAATCGCCAGCGCCGCCCGCCGGCGGATGCGGGGATCGGCATCCTTGACCAGCAGCGCGAGGTCCGGCGACGACACCGGCGCCGGCGTCACGACCGGTTTCGCCGGCTTCTTGCCCTTGACCGGTTCCGGCGGCGGCGGCGGTTGCGGCAGGTCGAGCTTCAAAACGCGCTGATCCTCGAGCTGGAGCATCCACACCATCTTCTGCCGCTCGGGAACGACCGGCGCGTCGGGCACCTTCACGGGCGGCGTCGACAGGCAGGCCGACGCCGACAGCAGCAGCACTGCCGCCGCGGCGGTTGCAAAAGACATCCTCTTCACGCCCGTAACTCCGTTCTTTCTGTCGTGGCTGCCGCCACGCGATCATGATCGACGTGGACGCCGATGCCGGGGCCGGTCGGGACGGCAATCGTGCCGTCGGGCCGGACGACAATCGCCGGCTCGATCAGGTCGGGTTCGTAATAGCGACGGCTGGCCGCGACGTCCCCCGGCAGGGTGAAGTTCGGCAGTGTCGAGAGGTGGATGTTGTGGGCGCGGCCGATGCCGCTTTCGAGCATGCCGCCATGCCAGACCGGAATGCCGTGCGCCGCGGTGAGATCGTGGAGACGCACCGATTCGGCATGGCCGCCGACACGCCCCGGCTTGAGGTTGATGACGCGGCAGGCGCGATCCGCGATTGCCTCGGCCGCCAGCCGGACGCTGTGAATCGACTCGTCCAGGCAGATCGGCGTCGTCAGCTGCTGCTGCAGGCGGGCGTGATCGCGGATGTCGTCGTAGTCGAGCGGCTGTTCGATCATCATCAGCTCGAAACGATCCAGCGCGGCGAGATGCGCCGCGTCGTCGATCGTGTAAGCAGCGTTGGCATCCACCATCAACGGGATCGCGCCGAACTTGTCGCGGATCCGCTCGACGACGGCGACGTCCCAGCCCGGCTTGATCTTGATCTTCACGCGGCGATAGCCGGCGGCGAGCTCGATGCCGACGCGCTCCAGCAGCTCCTCGACCGAGTCCTGGATCCCGATCGAGACGCCGGACTCGATCGCGGTCCGTTGACCGCCGAGGACGGCTGACAGGCTGACTTCCTGCTGCCGGGCATGCAGATCCCACGCCGCCATCTCGACCGCGGCCTTTGCCATGTTGTGGCCGCGGATCGGCCGGAGCGCGTCGAAGATCTCGCGCGGATGCGCGAACCGCCGATTGAGCACGAGCGGCGCGATGAACTCGGCGGCGATGTGCCAGGCCGTCGCCGTCGTCTCGGCGCTGTAGTAAGGATTGGCGTCGGCAACGCACTCGCCGAGGCCGACGGCGCCGTCGTCTTCGAGCGTCACCAGCAGGAACACGCGTTCCGACACCCGGCCGAAACTGGTCTCGAAAAAGCGCACGAGCGGCAGGCGCAGGAGGCGCAATTCGATCCGGTCGATCCGCACCGCCTAATGCTATCGCAACGGAGCCCTGCGGCTGGGGCTGCTGCTATACTCGCAGCACCTTGGACTTCCGGTACATCGCCATCGAAGGTCCGCTCGGTGTCGGCAAATCGGCGCTGACGGACCGGCTGGGAGCCCGGTTGGATGCGACAGTGGTTCTCGACGAAGTCGACAACCCCTTCCTCGAGGACTTCTACGCCGATCGTCCCGGCGCCTCGTTCCAGGCGCAGCTCTTCTTCACGCTGGCCCGGCATCGTCAACAGCTGGCGCTGCGGCAGTCCGATCTGTTCAGCCAGCTGACGATCTGCGACTATCTCTTCGATCGCGACAAGATCTACGCCTACCTGAATCTCGACGACAACGAGCTGTTCATCTACCAGCGCCTGTTCGATCTGCTCTCGCCGGATCTGCCGTCGCCGGACCTCGTCATCTACCTGCAGACGCCGACCGACGTGCTGCGCCGGCGGCTGCGCGAGCGCCGCGGCGAGTCGGACGCGCCGCTGCCCGACGACGACTACATCCGGGAGCTGAACGAGGCCTACAATCACTTCTTCTTCCACTACGCGGTCTCGCCGCTGCTGGTGGTCGAGACCTCGCAGCTGGACCTCTCCTGGGGAGAGACCGCGGTCGCCGACCTGGAGCGGCAGATCAGGGCGATGGGCAAGGGCACGCGCTACTACGTCCCCCGCACATGACGCCGGCCCTCAGTTTCGTCGTCCCCCTCTACAACAGCGCCGCGACCATCGCGTCGCTGGTTCACGATATCGAGCGGCTGACGATCGAGGGCGGACACGAGCTCGTGCTCGTGAACGACGGCAGCGCCGACGAGACCGCGGCGATCTGCCGCGGCCTGGTGGCCGCCTCGCCGATTCGCATCACCTACGTCGAACACGCGCGCAACTTCGGCGAGCACAACGCGGTGCTGACCGGCTGGCGGCACGCCCGCGGCGGCCACGTCGTCAATCTCGACGACGACGGCCAGAATCCGCCGGACGAGGCGGTGCGGCTGTGGCGCCACGCCGTCGCCAACGATCTCGATGTCGTCTTCGGCCACTACGACGTCAAGCAGCACTCGCTGTGGCGCAACGCCGGCAGCTGGTTCACGAACCGCATGACCGACTGGGCGCTCGACAAGCCGCCGGGGTTCTACCTCTCGAGCTTCCGCTGCGTCAGCCGGCTGGTGACGACGAACGTCAGCGGCTACACCGGACCGTATCCGTACCTCGACGGCCTGCTGCTGCAGATCACGCAGCGGATCGGATCGATCACCGTCCGCCACGATGAGCGCCGCGCCGGCCAGAGCGGCTACACCCTGCGGCGCCTGCTTCGGCTGTGGCTGAGCGCGTGGCTGAACTTCTCGCTGCTGCCGCTGCGCGCCGCGACGTGCGTCGGCCTGTTGACGGCGATCGCCGGCCTTGCCGCCTTTGCCGCGGTCGTCCAGCTGTGGGCGAGCGAGCGCGGCCCGGCCTACGGCTGGGGCTGGGTCATGGCGACCGTGCTGGTGTTCTCGGGAACGCAGCTGGTGATGCTCGGGCTGATTGGCGAGTACGTGGGCCGCATGTTCCTGACCGTGAACCAGCGTCCCCAGGCGGTCGTGCGCGAGGTCGTCAGCAGCGGCCGGCCCGAGGGCTCGTGATACCCTAGCAGTTCATCAATGGCCTGGTTCAAGAAGCAGCGTAAGCCCATTGAGCCGCCCGACAAACAGAGTCGGGTCCCCGAAGGGCTCTGGGTCAAGTGTCCTTCCTGCACGCAAATCATCTACAACAAGGACCTGGTCGCCAGCCTCAGTGTCTGCACCAAGTGCGGCCACCACTTCCGCCTGAGCGCGGCGGAGCGACTGCGTGCACTGTTCGACGGTGACTGGCACGAATTCGACCACGGCCTGACCTCGACCGATCCCGCTCAAGTTCACGGACACCAAGCCGTATCACAAGCGCCTCGACGCCAGCATCGCGGCGACCGGCCTCAACGACGCCGTGATCACCGCGACCGGGCGGGTCAACGGCATCGAGACCTCGATCGCGGCGATGGAGTACTCGTTCATCGGCGGCAGCATGGGGGTGGTGGTCGGCGAGAAGATCACGCGCGCGATCGAGCGCGCCATCGCCGGCCGCATGCCGGTGATCATCGTTTCCTGCTCGGGCGGGGCCCGGATGATGGAGGGCTCGCTCTCGCTGATGCAGATGGCCAAGATCAGCGGCGCCCTGGCCCGGCTCGATCGGGCCGGGCTTCCCTACATCTCGGTGCTGACCGACCCGACGACCGGCGGCGTGACCGCGAGCTTCGCCATGCTCGGCGACGTCAACATCGCCGAGCCGAAGGCGCTGATCGGCTTCGCCGGCCCGCGCGTCATCGAACAGACCATCCGGCAGACGCTGCCGGAAGGATTCCAGCGCAGCGAGTTCCTGCTCGAGCACGGCATGCTCGACGCCGTCGTCGATCGCCGCGAGATGAAGGACGTCATCACCCGCGTGTTCCATTTCGCCGGCTTCGGCGAGGCGGCGCGGCCGGCGGCGCGCCCTGCGGCCGCCGAGCCGGCCGGCGAAACCGCGGCCGCGGAGGCGGCCGTCGAAACATAGTGTCCGGGCCGCGCCCCCGACGACGCGGCGACGTGTGACCGCGCTCCAGTTCCTCTTCTCGCTCGAACGTCTCGGGATGAAGTTCGGTCTCGAGAACATGCGCGCGCTCTGCGCCGCGCTCGACCATCCAGAATCGGCCTTCCGCTCGGTCATCGTCGCCGGCACCAACGGCAAGGGATCGGTCTCGGCGATGCTGTCGAAGGCCCTGCATGCCGGCGGCTACCGCGTCGGCCGCTACACCTCGCCGCACCTGGAGCGGATCGAAGAGCGGTTCGTCATCGGCGAGGAGGCAGTCGACAGCGGCGAGCTCGAACGCGCGGCGGCGGTCGTTCGCGAGACGGTGGAACGCCTGCTGGCCGACGGCACGCTCGCGGCGCCGCCGACCTTCTTCGAGTGCGCAACGGCGATCGGCTTCGAGCTCTTCCGCCGCGCCGGGGTGACGATTGCCGTCGTCGAAGTCGGCCTTGGCGGCCGCCTGGACGCGACCAACGTCCTAACGCCTGTGGCTGCCGCCATCACCACGATCGGCCTCGATCACCAGGAGCTGCTCGGGGATACCCTGCCCGCGATCGCGCGCGAGAAGGCCGGCGTCATCAAGCCGGGGATCACCGTGGTCGTCGGGCGTCTGCCCAACGCGGCGCTCGCCGTCGTCGCGGCGGAGGCCGACAGCGCGGGGCGCGCGACTCGTGCGCGCCACGGAGGCGGTTGACGCGGCGTTGGTACTCGACCGCGGCGTCCGGACGATGCTGCTGAGAACCCGACGGACGGAGCTCGTCGGCGTGCTGCCCGCGCTGGCCGGGCGGCACCAGGTCGAGAATGCCGCCGTCGCCCTCTGCGTGATGGAGGCTCTCGGCGACGCCGGCTTCGAGCTGACCCCCGAAGCGATGCGGGCCGGGTTCGAGCGTGTCAGGTGGCCCGGCCGACTGGAGCGCGTCTCGTGGCGCGGCGCCGAGATCGTGCTCGACGCCGCCCACAATCCCGACGGCGCGCGATCGCTCGCCGCCTACCTCGAGGATGAAGGCTGGACCGGCGTCACGCTCGTGATCGGCGTCATGGCCGACAAGGACGTCCGCGGCATCGTCGCGGCGCTGACGCGCTTCGCCCGCGTCATCGTCTGCACGACGCCGCCGAGCCCGCGCGCCATGCCCGCCGCGACGCTGGCGGCGCTGGTCGCGGAATCTGCCGCCGCCGGCACCCGGATCGAGGCCATCGACGATCCGGCAGCGGCGCTGGCCCACGCCTGCCTCGACGGCGCCCGCGTCGTCGCCGCGGGATCAATCTTTCTGCTCGGTCCGCTGCGTGGTATTCTTCGATGACATTCCTGCGAGTTGAACCGCGACGACGACGACGCGTTCGTTGCTTCGTGGCGCCCCCAGCCCATCGCATGCTGCGTCTGATCCGAACGTTCGCCCCCATCGTCATCATCGTGCTGTTCGCGGCGGCGCCGGCGGGCGCGCAAGTGCAGACGCCGCAGAGCGACGTCGCCGGCTGCCGCGTCTCCGAGCTCCAGGGCGGCGTCCAGGAAGTGATGAGCCGCGAGTTCGAAGGCAAGACCGAGCGGGTCGTGGTCGTGACCGGCGTCGGCGCGTTGCCGGTTCGCGTCGACTGCGACGACACCCGGTTCTTCGCCGAGTACGTCGAGATTTTCCAGGATCGCAACCGGGTGGTCGCGACCCGCAACGTCCTCGCGGTATCGCCGACCAGCCGAATCTCGGCCGAGCGGCTCGAGTTCGACACCAAGACCAAGACCGGGGTGTTCTACGAGGCCGACGGCGTCGCCTCGCTCGGCGAGCGGTTCGACCGCAGCTTCTTCGGTACCCAGGAACCCGACGCGATGTTCCGCGGCCGGGAGATTCACAAGATCGGGCCCGACAAGTACCGGGTCGTCGACGGCGCCTTCACGACCTGCGTCCAGCCGACGCCGCGCTGGGAGATGGTCTCGGGCTCGGCGACGATCAACCTCGACGACTATGCGCTGCTGAAGAACACGGTGTTCCGGGTCAAGAACGTGCCGTTGTTCTACATGCCGATCTTCTACTACCCGATCCAGGAAGACGACCGCGCGACCGGCTTCCTCCTGCCGATCTACGGCACCTCGACGCTCCGCGGCCAGTCGTTCAGCTTCCCTTTCTTCTGGGCGATCAGCCGCAGCCAGGACGCGACCGTCACTCTCGACTGGTTCTCCAAGGCGGGGCAGCAGATCGGCGGCGAATATCGCTACATCATCGGGCCGGGCTCGACGGGCACGGTTGAGACCTCGATGTTCAACCAGAAGGAATACATTCCCGAGGGCAGTACGGAGCCGGTCAATCCCGGCCGCGAATACCGCATCGTCGGCGGGATGACGCACAACATCGGCAAGGGCCTGCGCGCCCGCGCCAATGCCAACTACTTCTCGAGCGCCCAGACCGAGCAGCTGTATCAGCAGGACGTCTTCCGCGCGACCCAGAGCACGAGGAGCTTCGGCGGCAACATCACCGGCAACTGGCGCGAGTACATGCTCAGCGGCACGATGGACCGCATCGACTACCTGCACGGCACCGGCGAGAACCTCGTCGTCACCGCCAGCGGCAGCCTGCCGCGGATCAACTTCAGCCGCGGCGAGCGCGCCATCGGCAAGTCGCCGTTCTACTTCGGCCTCGGCTCCGAGTACGTCACCCTCGTTCGCACCGCCGAACAGAACGATGTCACGCTCCCGGGAACCGACCGCGGCCTGTCACGGTTCGAGGTCGCGCCGACGCTGCGGATGCCGTTCACGCGGGTGCCGTTCTTCACCGTCAACACCAGCGTTGGCTGGCGCGGCACCTACTGGAGCGAGAGCGTCGCCGGCGGCGTCCAGGTGCCGGACGCCCTGAAGCGCCAGTACTTCGACTTCAACGCCCGCACCACCGGTCCGGTGATGATGCGGATCTTCAACAACGAGGTCGAAGGCGCGACCAAGATCAAGCACGTGATCGAACCGTACTTCTCGGTGCGGCGGGTCACCGACTTCGACGTCTACCCGCAGATCGTCCAGCTCGAAGGCTCCGACTACGAGTACCCGGGGACGACGCGCATCGGCTACGGCATCACCAACCGCCTCTACGCCAAGAAGGATGTCGCGCGCGAGGTACTGAACGTCTCACTCGGGCAGAACTTCTACAGCCAGGCCGAAGCGTCGGTGCTCGACCCCAACTACCAGACCGGCTTCACCCTGCGCCCGCCAAGCAAGTACTCGCCGGTGGCGCTGTCGGTCCGCGGCGCGCCGACGAGGCAGCTGCTCGCCGACTTCCGCACCGAGTGGGACCACGCCTCGGGCGCGTTCCTGTCGTTTGCCTCCAACGGCATCCTGAATACCTCCAATGTCCAGGCGTCGGGCGGCTGGAGCAAACAGCGCAGCGTCCGACTCGACCAGGTCGCGGAGCCGATCGTCGGCACCCTGACGCACTATCTCAACGCCTCGGTGACGCTGCGGCAGGCGCAGAATCGCTTCGGCGGAACCTACTCGTTCAACTATGACCTGCTGCAGGACAATTTCCTGCAACAGCGCTACTTTGCCTATTACAATGCCCAGTGCTGCGGCTTCCTGGTCGAGTACCAGACGTTCAACTTCGTCGGGGCACGAGTGCCGCAGGATCGCCGCTTCAACGTCTCGTTCACGCTGGCCGGGATCGGCACGTTCTCTAACTTCCTCGGCGCCTTCGGCGGCGGCCTCGGCAATCAGTCCGGGCGCTGAGCCGACAGCTCGCGCCGGGCGTCGAGCCCCAATGGCGGCCGCGTGCTGCCCGAAACTGACTTGAGATCATGACGAATATTCTGGTTACCGGCGGTGCCGGCTTCATCGGCTCCAACTTCGTCCGCCATGCCCTCGCGACGCATCCCGACTGGCGGTTGACGACGCTCGACAAGCTGACCTACGCCGGACGGCTGGAGAACCTCAAGGACGTCATCGACCATCCCCGGCACGAGTTCGTGAAGGGCGACGTCGCCGATCCGGTCGTCGCCGGGCCGCTGGTCGAAGCGGCGGAGGTCGTTGTCCACTTCGCCGCCGAGACGCACGTCGACCGCTCGCTGCTCAACGCCGGCGAGTTCATCACCACCGACGTCTACGGCACGTTCGTGCTGCTCGAGGCCGCGCGCAACGCCAAGCAGCTGCGCAAGTTCGTCCAGATTTCGACCGACGAGGTCTACGGCAGCGTCGCCGAGGGCTCGAGCCGCGAGACCGACGAGCTCAAGCCGCGCAATCCCTATTCGGCGAGCAAGGCCGGGGCCGATCGCCTCGCCTACAGCTACTGGGCGACCTACGACGTCCCGGTCGTCATCAGCCGGGCCTCGAACAACTACGGCCCGAATCAGTTCCCGGAAAAGGTCATCCCGCTCTTCATCACGAACGCGCTGGAGAACCTGCAGGTGCCGCTGTACGGCGACGGCATGAACGTCCGCGACTGGCTGCACGTCTCGGACAACTGCCGCGCCCTCGACCTCATCATCGACGTCGGCACCCCCGGCGAGGTCTATAACATCGGCGGCGGCAACCACGTCCGCAACCGTGACCTGACGCAGCGGATCCTCGAACTGCTCGGCAAGCCGGAGTCGCTGATTCGCCACGTCGCCGATCGTCCCGGCCACGACCGCCGCTATTCGCTCGACACCTCCAAGCTGCAGTCGCTCGGCTGGCAGCCGCGCATCGCCTTCGAGCAGGGCCTGGCACAGACGGTCGCGTGGTACCAGGAAAATCAGTGGTGGTGGCGGCCGATCAAAGAGAACGATCCGGCGTTCAAGGCCTACTACCAGACCCAGTACGGCAGCCGTCAGGGTTAGCGCCCGGTGGCCGCCGTTCCGCTCATCACCGGCGCAGCGGGCTTCGCCGGCAGCCATCTGCTCGATCTCGTTCTCGAGCGTGATGGCGCGGCGACCGCCTGGGCGCGGGCCGGCGGCACCCCGCCGCCGTCCACCGATGCGCGCGTCCGCTGGCAGCACGTCGATCTGCTCGATCGGGCGGCGCTGCGGAGCGCGCTCGCCGAGGCCATGCCGGCGGTCGTCTATCACTGCGCCGGCGCCGCGGACGTCGGCGGCTCGTGGACCAATCCCGCGAGACCGCTTCAGGTCAACGCCCTCGGCACCCATCACCTGCTGACCGCGCTCGACGAGATCGGCAACCCGTGCCCGGTCGTCGTCATCGGCTCGGCGCTGATCTACCGGCAGACTGCCGATGCCATGCGCGAGGACTCCCCCATCGGCCCGTCGAGCCCGTACGCTCGCAGCAAGCTGGCGCAGGAGATGACGGCGGAACGGGCGGCCGGACGCGAGGTCTACCTGCCGCGCCCCTTCAATCATGCCGGCCCGCGGCAGCCGCCGACGTACGCCACCTCGAGCTTCGCCCAGCAGATCGCCGAGATCGAAGCCGGACGGCGGGAACCGGTCCTGCGCGTCGGCAACCTCGACGCCCGTCGCGACCTCACCGACGTCCGCGACACGGTGCGGGCCTATCGGATGCTGGTCGACAGCGGCCGGCCGCGGCGGCCCTACAACATCTGCAGCGGCCAGGCGCACCGCGTCGGCGACCTGCTGACGATGATGCTGGGGATGTCGCGAACGGCAATTCAGGTATCGGTGGACGAATCGCGGTTGCGGCCCTCCGACAACCCGATCGTGCTCGGCGATCCGTCGCGGGTCAGGGCCGAAGTCGGGTGGGAGGCGCGCATCGCCATCGAGCGAACCCTCGCTGACCTGCTCGACTTCTGGCGCCAGCGCGTCACCGCACCGCAGGCGTGATGCCCGGGCGTTCCCACTCGGAACAGGCCCGCAAACTCGTTCACATCCTCCTCGGCGCCGGCGCTCTGCTGCTCCCTTACCTGACGTGGTGGCAGTCGGTGACGGTCGCGCTCGCGGCATTGCTCTTCAACCTGCTGGTCCTGCCGCGCCTGGCGCCGGCGCTCTACCGGCCCGCCGATCGCGGCCACCGCTTTTCAACCGGCATCGCGTTCTATCCGCTCGCCGTGCTGCTGTTGATCGTCGCCTTTCCGCGCCGGCCCGACATCGCCGCCGCGGCCTGGGGCATCCTCGCCTTCGGCGACGGCATGGCGAGCGTCGTCGGTCGTCGCGCCGGGCGCCGTCGCCTGCCGTGGAATCGAGAGAAGTCGGTCGAGGGCAGCGTCGCGTTCTTCGTCAGCGGCGCCATCGCCGGCGTCGGACTTGCGTGGTGGTGCCGGCCGGCCGTCGTCGATCAGCCGGCGATGTGGTTCTGGCTCGCTGCGCCGATCGGGGCGGCGCTGGCGGCGGCGCTGGTCGAAACGATCCCGATCCGGCTCGACGACAACCTGTCGGTTCCGGCGGCGGCGGCGGCGGTCCTGTGGATGGGATCGATGGTGACGCCGGCCGGGGTCGACGCCATCGCGGCAGCGGCGGCGGCGGGCGCGCTGCCGGCGATGGCGGTCAATGTCGTCGTCGCGGGCCTGGGATGGCGGGCGCGAACCGTGAGCCTCGGCGGCGCGATCGCCGGCGCGACGATCGGCACGCTGGTCGTCGTCGGCGCCGGCTGGCCGGGATGGGCCCTGCTCGTCGCGACTTTCGTCGCGGCGACGGCAGTGTCGCGGGTTGGCATCGATCGCAAGACCCTGCTCGGCATCGCCGAGGAGCGCGGCGGGCGGCGCGGCGCCGGCAACGCGGTGGCAAACACCGGGATCGCAGCGATCGCCGCGCTGCTCGCCGTCCTGACGACGTCCCGCGACGCGGCGCTGGTGGCGTTCGCCGCCGCCCTCACGGCTGGCGGCAGTGACACCGTGGCGAGCGAGATCGGCAAGGCCTTCGGGCGCCGCACCTTCCTCGTCCCATCGTTCCTCCTGGTGGCGCCAGGCACTCCCGGCGCGATCTCCCGGGAGGGGACGCTGGCGGGCCTTGCCGCGGCCGTCGGCCTCGCCGCGCTGGCCGTCGCGCTCGATCTCATCGCGACCCCTGCCCTGCTGCCGATCGTCGCTGGCGCGACGCTCGGCGCGTTTGTCGAGAGCGCGCTCGGCGCTACACTCGAAGCTCCCGGCATCGTGAACAACGACGTGCTCAACTTCCTGAACACCGCCATCGCCGCCACCGCGGCGCTCGCCATCTGGTACGCGTGGACGTGAGGCCGCCTTCCCGCGCCTCGACCTGGTACGAGTTCTCGCGCCCGTTCACGCTCGTGGCGCCGGCGCTCGGCTTTGCCTCCGGCGCGGTCACGGCCGCCGGCGCGGCGCCGTCCGAACCGTGGAACTGGGCCCTCGTCGTCTACCCCGCGATCGGCGTGACGATGGCGGCGATGCTGAACGCGGCGTCGAATGCGCTCAACCAGATCTACGACCTCGAGATCGATCGCGTCAACAAGCCGAAGCGGCCGCTGCCGTCGCACCGGCTGTCGCTCGCCGAGGCGTGGACGTTCACCTGGATCACTTACGCCATCGCGCTGGCGCTGGCGTGGTTCGTTCAGCCCGGCGGCCGTCACGAGTGTTTCTGGATCGTTCTCGTTGCCACGGCGATCACGGTTCTCTATTCCGCACCGCCTTTCCGCACCAAGCGGCTCGGCATCTGGGCAAACGTGACCATCGCGATCCCGCGCGGCGTCCTGCTCAAGGTCGCGGGTTGGTCCGCGGTCAAGACCGTGGTGGCGTTCGAGCCCTGGTTCATCGGCGGCATCTTCGGATTGTTCCTGCTCGGCGCTTCGACGACCAAGGACTTCGCCGACATGGCGGGGGACGCTCGCGGGGGATGCCGGACGCTGCCGATCATCTACGGCGTCCGCCGCGCCGCGTGGATGATCTCGCCGTCGTTCGTCCTGCCCTTCCTGCTCATCGGCGTCGGCGCCTGGCAGGGCATCCTGACCGGCAACGCGAGGCTCCTGATGGCGCTGTCAGCCGTGATGACGGCCTACGGTCTCTACGTCTGCTACCTGATGCTGAAGCGCCCCGAGGATCTTGCGGTCGAGGAGAACCACGTCTCCTGGGCCCACATGTACAGAATGATGTTCGTCGCTCAAGTCGGGTTCGCCGCGGCCTACATCTTTTAATCACCGAGGGGCTTCGCCCCTCGGACTCCCCGACACGCTCTCTCGCGCGCCGCTTCGACGGCGCGCTCCGTTCGCGTGGCTCGCTCGCTTCGCTCGCTCGCGCGTTTGTGCGCTATCGAGCCGTCACGCCTGCCGGCCCCGGCCGTTTCCACTTTCCTCTTGCGTCCTCGGGTGAGGCGCGCGATGATTGGCGAACAAAAGGCGAATATCACCATGAAGCCGCCTGAACCGACGCTGTTCGAGCTCCCCTCACGCCCGCCCACCACCCGCACCATCGCGCTGACGATCCGCGACGGCGGGACCCAGGCCCTCGAGCAGGCGCAGCGGCGCGCTGACGCGGCGCGCTACCAGGAAGTCACCTGCCGCTCGGCGCTGAATCCGGTGAAGGGCATGCCCTTCAACTGGACGCTCAACCCGTATCGCGGCTGCACGCACGCCTGTCATTACTGCTTCGCGCGGCGCTACCACACGCAATTCGAGCTCGGACCCGACGACGAGTTCTCGTCGCTGATCTTCGTCAAGACGAACTTTGCCGAGGTCCTGCGGCAGGAGCTCGATCGACCGTCGTGGCGCCGCGACCTCGTCGCGCTTGGCACCGCGACCGACCCCTACCAGCCGATCGAAGGCCATTACAAGCTGACGCGGAAAGCGCTCGCCGCCCTGCTTGCGGCGAAGACGCCGGTCGGCGTCGTCACGAAGGGACCGATGGTCGTCCGCGACGCCGACCTGCTGGCGGAGCTCGGGCGGACCGCCGGCTGCACTGTGCACATGAGCGTTCCGACCGTCGACGAAGAGGCGTGGGCGGCCCTCGAACCGGGAACGGCGCATCCGCTGCAGCGCCTGCGCGCCGTCAAGACCCTGCGGCAGGCGGGCGTCAACGCCGGCGTGCTGATGGCTCCGATCGTTCCGGGATTCACGACCGATCGCCGGCGCCTCGAAGCGACGGTGCGCGCGATCGCCGAGCACGACGCGGCGTTCGTCGGCGCCAACGTCCTGTATCTCAAGGGCGGCACCAAGGATCACTTCATGGGGTTCCTGCGCCAGGAGTTTCCTCACCTCGTCGCAGGCTACGAGCGGCTGTATCCGGGCGCGTACGCGCCGAAGCCGTACTCGGAGGCGGTCCGGACGCTGGTGCACTCGCTGCAGGAACGCTATGACCTGCGGCGGCGCCGCCGGGGCCGCGCCGCGCCGAACGGCGAAGAGATGAGCGACGACCTCGAGTCATCGGCGTCAGACACGGATGCCGCGACCGCGGACGAAGACGAACGACGACGCCGGCGTTCAATCGTCCTTCGAGTGGTAGCGGTCAGTGAATGGTGGCGCCGACAGATTCGACCGACACTTCGAGGCCGTCCTCGCCGACGCCGGCGACGAAGCGGCGTCCCTGCGCCCAGCGCTCGCTGATCGGCAGGCGGATCTTCGTGTCGATCGTCCGCTTCAGGAAGCGGGCGCCGTAGGGCAGGCTGTAGCCGTCCTGGACCAGCCGCTCGAGCGCCTCCGGCGTCACCGTGAGTGAGCGGCCGCTCTTCGCCAGCACCGCCTGAACTTTCGCGATCTCCAGCACCGCGATCCGGCGCACCTCGTCGTGAAGCAGCGGCTGGAAGATGACAATCTCGTCGATCCGGTTGCGGAACTCCGGCGAGAACCGGCGTTCCACCTCGCGCTGGATCTCGCCGCGAATCTGCTCGACGCCGACCTGCCGCGACAGGAACCCCATCGGGCTCGTGAGCTTGCGGAAGATCTCCGAGCCGACGTTCGACGTCATGATCACGACGGCGTCGCTGAGGTAGACGCGGCGCCCTCGACCGTCAGTGATCCAGCCTTCGTCGAACGCCTGCAGAAACACGTTCAGCATCGCCGGGCTGGCCTTCTCGACCTCGTCGAGGAGGACGACCGAATAGGGATTGTCCTTGAGCTGATTCGTCAGCACGCCGCCCCGTTCCGATCCGACGATGCCGCGCGGCATGCCGATGAGCTTATCGACCGCGACCGTGCCTTCCTGGTACTCGGACATGTCGATCCGGGTCATCTTCTTCTCGTCGCCGAACAGGAATGCCGCGACCGACTTCGCCAGCTCGGTCTTGCCGACGCCGGTCGGCCCGAGAAACAGCAGCACGCCGTCCGGGCGATCGAAGCCATCCTTGAGCGGCCCCTTGTTCAGGATCAGTCGCCGCGCCACTGCCTCGATCGCCGGCTTCTGGCCGACGACCCGCTCGGCGAGCCTGGCCTCGATGTCGCGGAAGCGGTCGCTGACCTCGCGGAACACCATGTCTTCCGGGATCCGCGACACGTGCGAGATGACGTCGACGACGTCGGCGCCGGTGACCTCCCAGCGGCGCGCAATCTCGGCCCTGACCGAAGCGGTATCAAGCCAGCCGATGACCTTGTCGGGCAGCTGCAGGTGCCGCATGTAGCGCGGCGCCATCTCGATTGCGGTCTCGATGGCGTCGTCCTGGATGCGCACGGCGTAGTTGCGCTCGAGGCGCGGGCGCAGGCTGAGGAGAATGGCGCGAGTTTCGCCGAGCGACGGCTCGGCCACGTGCACGGTGCGAAACCGCCGCGCCAGCGCCTCGTCCTCCTGCAGGAACTGCTTGTACTCGCTCATCGTCGTCGCGCCGATGATGCGGACCTCGCCACGCGCCAGCACCGACTTGAAGATGTTCGCGGCGTCGGCCGGCGCCCCCAGCGCGGAGCCGGCGCCGATCATGGTGTGGACCTCGTCGATGAAGAGGATCAGGTTGGAGCGTTCCTTGATCTCCCGGATCACGTTCTGGATCCGGTCCTCGAACATGCCGCGCAGCATCGTGCCGGCGACGATCGTGTTCATCTGCAGGTTGACGATCTGGCAGTCGCGCAGGCGGCCCGGAAGGCGATCCGGATCGAACTCGATCCGCCGCGCCAGCCCTTCGGCAATCGCGGTCTTGCCGACGCCCGGCTCGCCGAGCAGCAGGACCGAGTTGGCGCGCTCGCGATGACAGAGGATCTCGAGCACCTGGTCCATCTCGGCGTCGCGGCCGTAGAGCGGCGGCAGCTTGTCCTGCCGCGCCAGCTGGTTCAGGTTGGTGGCGAAGTGCTTCAGAAAAGGCGGCAGCTCGAACCGCTTCTTGAGCCGCTCTTCCCGCAGCTCGTGATCGCGAACATGACTGACGATGCGTGACACCAGCATCGCCGGCTCGATGCCATGCTGCCGGATGATCCTCACCGGGACGCCCTGTGTTTCCTCGAACACGGCGGTGAAGAGATCCGTCGCTTCGACGCTGTGGCGTCCGGCGCGGCTCGAGTGCAGCAGCGCCAGCTTGAACAGCAGCCTCGTCGACTGCGCGACCTTGAGGTCGTGGCCGCTCGCGGCTGGCAGCGCCTGCATGTGGTCGTCGAGCGCGTGGAGAATCTCGTGCGGGTTCAGCTGGACCTCCTGCATGAGCTGGCAGAAGGTGTCCCATTCGACGTGGGCGAACGCCAGGCAGACGTGCTCGTTCGTCAGGAGATGATGGTCGCGCCGGCGGGCATCCTCGAGGGCGCGCTGGACCACGCGCTCCGCCGACTCAGCCAGCCGGCTCTGCGGGATGTCGAACTCGTTCTCGATCACAACGCCCCCCGGGGTGACGCGCGAGCAAGAGTCGTGCTCAGGCGCAGTCAGCGAAGGGACGAATGCGGGAGCGCAGCGGACGGTAAGGAGACGGCTGGAAAGTGGAGCCTGGACCCCGGCGGTGACCCATTGGATACCCAACGGGTCACCTCCGGAACCGCGGAGGACGTCCGGTGTCAGCGGGCGCCGTGGAGGAGCGCCTGGATACGCGCTTCGGTCGGCGGATGCGTGCTGAAGAGCGACATCAGGCCGCCGCCGAGGAACGGCTTGATGATGAAAAGATGCGCGGTGGCGGGATTGGCCTCGAGCGGCACGCGCTTCGCGACCGCGTCGATCTTGCGCAGCGCTTCCGCCAGCCCGTAGGGCGTGCCGGCGATCTGGGCGCCGGTCGCGTCCGCGGCGAACTCGCGGGTGCGCGAGATCCACATCTGGATCAGCATCGCCGCGAGCGGCGCGAGGATCATCATCGCCAGCATGGCGATCGGATTCGAGCCGCCCTCACGGTCGTCCTGGCGGCCGCCGAACAGCCCGGCGTACATCACCATCCGCCCCAGCCCGACGATAGCCGCCGACATCGTCGCCGCGATGGTGCTGATCAGCGTGTCGCGGTTCTTGACGTGGGCGAGCTCGTGGGCGATGACGCCTTCGAGCTCCGAGGGCGAGAGCACCTGCATGATGCCCTGCGTCGCGGCGACGGCGGCATGCTGCGGGTTGCGGCCGGTGGCAAACGCGTTAGGCGACTGATCCGGGATGACGTAGACCTTCGGCATCGGCAGGTGGGCGTTGCGCGACAGCCGTTCGGTCATCTGGTAGAGCGGATGCTCGGGCCCGACCGGCTGCGCGTGATACATCCGCAGGACGATCTTGTCCGAGAACCAGTACGAGCCGATGTTCATCACCGCGGCGAACACCAGCGCGATCATGATTCCGCCCGATCCGCCCAGCACGTCTCCAATCACCAGGAGGAGGCCGCTCAGCGCGCCGAGCAGCAGTGCCGTCTTCAACCCGTTTGGCATGGTCTAGTCTCATTGCTCCAGTCGGAGAAGCAGGGTCGCCAGGAATGCGGCACGCCAGGTGAGATCGGCGATCTCGATATGCTCGTGCAGGGCGTGCGCCCCATCACCTCTGGGACCTAGTCCGTCGAGAGTAGGAACCCCGATTGCGGCCGTGAAATTCCCATCCGACCCGCCGCCGGCCCCACCCTCGCCAAGCTCTGCGCCGAGGCTGGCGGCGACATCCTTCGCAAGCTCGTAGAGCCGGACGACTTGCGGCGTGCGTTCGAGCGGCGGACGCCATTCTCCGGCCTTGAGCTCCAGCGACGTGCCTGGCCGGTCGGCACTGAGCGCACGCAGCCGCCGGTCGAGGTCGGCCGCGGCGGCCGCGGTCGGTGCCCGTACGTCGATCGCGGCGACGGCCCGATCGGCGATCACGTTCGTGCGGGTGCCGCCGGTGACCCGGCCGACGTTGACGCTGATGCCATGGTCGAGGTCCTGCAGCGCCGCGACGTCGACGATGAGCCGCGCCAGCTCGTGAATCGCGCTCGCGCCCTTCCCCGGGTCGAGCCCGGCATGGGCGGCGCGGCCGAGCACGGTCAGTTGGTACTCGGCGCACCCCTTGCGGCTGGTCTTGGCGGCGCCGCCCGGCAACGATGGCTCGAGGACGAGGACGGCGTCGCAACCGTGCGCCGTCGCCTCGATCGCGGCGCGGGACGTGGCGCTGCCGATCTCCTCATCGGTCGTGAACAGCACGTCGATCGACGGCCGTGGCGGCGGCGATAACGTCCGCAGCGCGCGCAGCGCCAGGAGCGCCGCGCTGACGCCCGCCTTCATGTCGAAGATACCGGGCCCGAACAGCCGTCCTTCCGCCTCCCGCAGCGGCATCGTCTCGAGCTGGCCGATCGGCCAGACAGTGTCGATGTGCCCGAGGAGCAGGACGCGGCGTCGGCCGCCGGGGAACCGCGCCAGGATATGGTTGCCGCGGGTGCCGCCGTGCAGGCGCTCGATCGTGCCGCCGAGCGCCGACAGGCGGCGCGCGACCTCGTCGCCGCAGCGATCGACCGCGGGCTTGTCCGTGCTCGGGGACTCGAGGCGGACGAGCGTCTCGACCGTCTCGCGCGCCCATGCGGTCTCGGCCGCGCACCACGCCTGGAGGTCGTCGGACATCGTTGAGCGACTTATAATATCGGGATGCGTTACTTCGCGGCGATGCTGCTCACCGTGGTCGCGTCGAGCGGCGTGGCTCTGGCGCAGAAGCCGCTGCCGTTCCCGAAGCCCACCGATCCGCAGAAACCGGATCCGCAGGGCTCGAGCCGGGTCGCGCCGCCACAGAAGCCCGGCGCGCCCGTCGAGGCGGCGGCGCCGACCGAAGCCGCGCTCGGCCTGCCGATTTATCCGACGGCGGAGTACCTCGCGACCTACGACGCCGGCCGCGGCCAGCGCTACTATCTCTTCGGCACCAACGCGACGTTCACGACCATCGTCGAGTACTACCGCTCGGCGCTCAAGCAGCGCGGCGAGCTCGTCTACGACGAGCCGCCGGTGCACATGTTCGAGGTCGGGCGTTTCCGCGAGGAGACGATGGCGTTCTATCCCGGCGTCACGATCAAGGATTACGGCTGGGCGGGGGCGGCCGGGTATCTCAACCCGAAGCGCGGGCGCCGAGCCGGCGCGCTTCAAGACCATCATCCAGCTCGTGCCGGCGCCAGTGGTGGCGAAGTAGCCGCGCCTACTCCTGCTTCAGGTAGATCGCGCCGCCCTTGTCGCGGAACTCGCGCGACTTCTCCGACATTCCCTCCGCCGCCATCGCCCGGACCTGCTGCGTCAATTCCATCGAGCAGAACTTCGGGCCGCACATCGAGCAGAAGTGCGCGACCTTGGCACCGTCAGCCGGCAGCGTGTCGTCGTGGTAGGCCCGCGCGGTCACGGGGTCGAGCGACAGGTTGAACTGATCTTCCCAGCGGAACTCGAAGCGCGCCTTCGACAGCGCATCGTCCCAGGCCTGCGCCCGCGGATGCCCCTTGGCGAGGTCGGCGGCGTGAGCCGCGATCTTGTAGGCAATGACGCCGGCCTTGACGTCGTCGCGGTCGGGCAGGCCGAGATGCTCCTTGGGCGTGACGTAGCAGAGCATCGCCGTGCCGTATGAACCGATGACGGCGGCGCCGATCGCCGACGTGATGTGGTCGTAACCGGGCGCGATGTCGGTCGTCAGCGGCCCGAGGGTGTAGAACGGCGCCTCGTTGCACCACTCGAGCTGCTTCTCCATGTTCTCGCGAATCAGGTGCAGCGGGACGTGGCCCGGGCCCTCGTTCATGACCTGGACGTCGTACTCCCAGGCGATGCGCGTCAGCTCCCCCTGCGTCTTCAGCTCGGCGAACTGCGCCTCGTCGTTAGCGTCGGCGATCGAGCCCGGCCGCAGGCCGTCGCCGAGCGAGAACGAGACGTCGTAGGCGCGCATGATCTCGCAGATCTCGCGGAAGTGGGTGTAGGTGAAGTTCTCCTGGTGATGCGCGAGGCACCACTTCGCCAGGATCGATCCGCCGCGTGAGACGATGCCGGTCATGCGCCGCGCCGTCATCGGGATGTAGCGCAGGAGCACGCCGGCATGGACGGTGAAGTAGTCGACGCCCTGCTCGGCCTGCTCGATCAGCGTGTCGCGATAGACCTCCCAGGTCAGATCTTCCGGCCGGCCGCCGACCTTCTCGAGCGCCTGGTAGATCGGCACCGTGCCGATCGGGACGGCGGCGTTGCGCAGGATCCATTCGCGGGTCTCGTGGATGTCCTTGCCGGTCGAGAGGTCCATCACCGTGTCGGCGCCCCACAGCGTCGCCCAGCGCAGCTTCTCGACTTCCTCGTCGATCGACGAGCTGACGGCGGAGTTGCCGATGTTGGCGTTGATCTTCACCGCGAAGTGGCGGCCGATGATCATCGGCTCGAGCTCGGGGTGGTTGATGTTGGCGGGGATGATGGCGCGGCCGCGCGCGACTTCCGCCCTGACGAACTCGGCGTCGAACCCCTCGCGGGCGGCGACGAACTCCATCTCGGGCGTGATCTCGTTGCGCCGGGCGTAGTGCAGCTGCGTCACCGCGCCGCTGCCGCGCAGGGCGCCGGCCGCGGTCCGCGTCGTGTCGCCGCGCGCCTCGATCACGGCGCGCCGCGCCGGCGGCAGGCCGGCATGGACGTCGTGCCCCTGCGGCCCGCTCGCGTCGTAGACACGCAGCGGCGGCTCGCCGCCGCTCAACGAGATCTCGCGCATCGGCACCCGCATCCCGCCCGCGTCGACGTAGACCTTGCGCGAGCTCGGAAACGCCTGAGCGAAGTCCGCTGGTTGGAGCGCCGGACGCGAGTGACGTGTGGCCATGTCTCGAGATCCCCCGAAAAGTTCACTATAGCGCGACGGCGAGCCGCTCAAGCCAGCTTTCGCAGGATCAAGCACTTCAGGTAATAGGTCTCCGGCACCGTCATCAGGATGGGGTGGTCGCGGCTCTGCGTCCGTTTCTCGACGACGGCGGCCTCGACGCGCGCGTCGACCACCGCCGCCGCCAGCACGTCGGCGAACATCGCCTCGCTGACGTTGTAGGAACAGCTGCAGGTGACGAGGAAGCCGCCGGGGCTCAGCAGCTTCAGCGCCCGCAGGTTGATCTCCTTGTAGCCGGACAGCGCCTTCGGCACCGAGGCGCGGTTCTTGGCGAACGCCGGCGGGTCGAGGACGATGGTGTCGAATCGCTCGCCGCGCCGCTCCAGCTCGCGCAGCTCGTCGAACACGTTCATTGTCACGCTGCGGACGTTGCCGAGCCGGTTGCGGGCGACGTTGGCGGCGATGCGGGCGACGGCATCCTCGGAGATGTCGACGGCGACGACCTCGTCGCAGACCGGCGACAGCGCCATCGCGAAGCCGCCGTGATAGCTGAAGGCATCGAGCGCCCGGCCGCGGGCGTAGCCGGCGGCGGCAATCCGGTTCTCGCGCTGATCGAGAAACAGCCCGGTCTTCTGCCCCTTGTAGGGATCGACGTCGTAGTAGACCGCGCCTTCCCGCACCTCGATCGAGTCGGGCACCGTGCCGTAGAGCACTTCCACTTTCTGTTCGAGGCCCTCGAGGAGGCGGACGCGCAGGTCGTTGCGGGCGAGGATGCCGGCGGGCTCGAGCCGCTCGACGAGCAGGCCGACGAACTCGGACAGGCGCCTGTCGACCGCCTGCGTCGACGCCTGGAGCACGAGATGATCGCCGTAGCGATCGACGACGAGGCCGGGGATGCGGTCGGCCTCGCCATGCAGCAGGCGAAAGGCAGTCGCGTCGATGCCGAGCGCGGCGCGATAGTCGACCGCGGCGGCAACCCGTGCCGGCCACTCGGCGCCGTCGGGCGGTGCCGAGTCGCGATTGATCATGCGGAGCACGATCTCGGATCGATCGCTGTAGAACGCGTGCCCGAGCGGCGCCCCGCGCCGGCCGGTCACGAGCACGACGTCGCCGGCCGACGCGTCGGCGGCGGCGATGTCGCTGCGATAGACCCAGGGATGACCGCTGCGAACGCGGTTCTCGCCTTTCGGTGTGATGGCAACGGTGGCAGGCACGGTGCAGTTCTCCGCATTCAGCCGCAGCCGTTCGGCCTCGACCTGACAGCGGCACGGCTGACGAGCGAGGGCTGAAAGCGGCGAGCTGACAGCATATAATCTCACGGTGATGCGAATCGCGATCGGCTCCGACCATGCCGGGTTCGCGCTCAAGCGCCATCTGATCGCCACCATCGAACGGCTCGGACACGTCGTCAACGACTGCGGCACGCACAGCGAAGAGCCCGTGGACTATCCGGGCATCTGCGCCACGGTCGGGCGTCTCGTGGCCGGTGGCGCCGCCGACCGCGGCGTCGTGCTCGGCGGCAGCGGTCAGGGCGAGCAGATCGCCGCCAACAAGATTCGCGGCGTCCGCGCCGCGCTCTGCAACGATCTCTACACCGCCAGGATGTCGCGCCAGCACAACGACGCCAACGTCCTCGCGCTCGGGGCCCGCATCATCGGCATCGGCCTCGCCGACGAGATCGTCACGACGTGGCTCAGCGCCCCGTTCGAGGGCGGCCGTCACCAGCGGCGCCTCGATCAGATTGCCGCGCTCGAGGCGACACCCGATCCGTGTGCCGCCGGCGACGCCGGCCGCGCCAAAGTACAGACAGGCTCCTGACCGCCGACACATCATGCCCAACACCGAAGCCCCGACCCGCTGGCGCTCGCTCGCCGCCACTGACCCCGATATCGCCGCGGCGCTGGCCGACGAACGCCATCGCCAGAACAGCGGCCTCGAACTCATCGCCTCGGAGAACTTCGTCAGCCAGGCCGTGCTCGAAGCCGCCGGCTCGGTCCTGACCAACAAGTACGCCGAAGGCTACCCCGGCAAGCGCTACTACGGCGGCTGCGAGTTCGTCGACGTTGCCGAGTCGCTCGCGATCGCCCGCGCCAAGGAGTTGTTCGGCGCCGAGCACGCCAACGTCCAGCCGCACTCCGGCGCCCAGGCGAACATGTCGGTCTACTTCACGCTGCTCTCGCCCGGCGACACGGTGCTCGGCATGAACCTGGCGCATGGCGGCCACCTGACGCACGGCCATCCGCTCAACTTCTCCGGCAAGCTCTACACCATCGTTCCCTACGGCGTCCGCCAGGACGATGAGCGGATCGACTACGAGGCATTCGAGCGCCTCGCGCACGAGCACAAGCCGAAGATGATCATGGTCGGCGCCAGCGCCTATCCCCGCCTCTTCGACTTCGAGCGGATCGGCAAGGTCGGGCGCGACGTCGGCGCGCCGGTCGTCACCGACATGGCCCACTTCGCCGGCCTTGTCGCGGCCAAGATTCACCCGAGCCCGGTGCCGCACTCGGACTTCGTCACGACGACGACGCACAAGACGCTGCGCGGACCGCGCGGCGGCATGGTGCTGTGCCGGGCCCAGTACGCCAAGGACCTCGACCGCTCCGTCTTCCCCGGCGTGCAGGGCGGACCGCTGATGCACGTCATCGCTGCCAAGGCGGTGTGCTTCAAGGAAGCGATGGAGCCGAACTTCGTCGAGTACCAGCGCCAGATCGTCGCCAACGCCCGCCGGCTCGCCGAAGGCCTGAAGACCGCCGGCTTCCGCCTCGTCAGCGGCGGCACCGACAATCACCTGATGCTGGTCGACGTCTTCTCGAAGGGCCTCACCGGCAAGGTCGCCGAAGCGGCGCTGGGCAAGGCCGCGATCACCGTCAACAAGAACGCGATCCCGTTCGACAAGAACCCGCCGATGGTCGCGAGCGGCGTCCGCATCGGCACCCCGGCGATCACCAGCCGCGGCATGCGCGAGGCGGAGATGGACGTCATCGCCGAGCTGATCGCCCGCGTCCTCGACGCGCCGGACGACGATCGCGTCGCGGCAGCGGTCCGGGAGAAGGTCGAAGGGTTGTGCCGGAAGTTCCCGCTGTATCCAGAATAGCGGAGCTGACGGAACGCACCGTCGCCGCGTTCGGGCCGGACGGCGCGCTCGCCGCTCACCTCGAAGGCTTCGAGGCGCGCCGCGGCCAGGTCGAAATGGCCGAAGCCGTCGCGACGGTGCTCGCCAGCCGCGGCGTCCTGCTCGCCGAGGCCGGCACCGGCACGGGGAAAACCCTCGCCTATCTCGTGCCGGCGATTCTCAGCCGCCAGCGCGTCCTCGTCTCGACCGGCACCAAGAACCTGCAGGAGCAGATCTATTTCAAGGACCTGCCGGTGCTGCAGGCGGCCCTGAACGTGCCGTTCACGGCGACCTGCATGAAAGGGCGCGGCAACTACCTCTGCCTGCACCGCTTCCAGGCGTTTCGCGAGAGCCCGGCCATCCGCTCATTCGACGAGACCGCGCACCTGCGCATCATCGAGCGCTGGTCGAAGGACACCGAGACCGGCGACCGCGCCGAAATCGAAGACCTGCCGGAAGACCTGCCGTTCTGGGGCGAGATCGCGGCCACGACCGAGAACTGCGTTGGCTCCGAATGTCCGCAATACAACGACTGCTTCGTCGTCCGCATGCGCCAGCGCGCCGCTGAATCAGATGTCGTCATCGTCAATCACCACCTGCTGTGCGCCGACGCAGCGGTGCGGCAGAGCACCTTCGGCGAGGTCATCCCGCGCTGCTCGAACGCCATCGTCGACGAAGCCCACCAGCTCGAAGACGTCGCGACGCAGTACTTCGGCCTCGCGGTCAGCAACTACCGCCTCGACGATCTCATCCGCGACGTCGACCGCGCCGTCGGCGCCAAACTGATTGCCGACGAGGGGCGCCGCAGCGACGTCGCCAATGACGTCCGCCGCGTCCGCGACGACGCCCGCCGGTTCTTCTCGACGCTGCAGATGGTCCGGTTCGAGATCGCCGGCGGCCGCGGCGCGGAATCGCGGATGCGGGTGAAGGCGTCGGACCTCGCCCGCGTCGGCGACGACGGCGCCTACCTCGTGACGGCGCTGGATGCGCTCGCCGCCGACATCGCGCTGACCAAGGATGCGGCCGAGGACGTCGTCGCGCTCGGCCGCCGCGCCGGCGAGGTCCGCGACGATCTGAAGTTCCTGCTGCGCGCCAACGACGCCGACTACGTCTACTTCCTCGAGACCCGCGGCCGCGGCGTCATCCTCCGCGCCTCGCCGATCGACGTCTCGTCGACGATCCGGAGTCTGCTGCTCGATCGCATGGACGCGACCGTCCTGACGTCGGCGACGCTGACCGTCGACGGCTCGTTCGACTACGTCAAGAGCCGGCTGGGCGTCAAGGCGCGGGCGTCCGAGCTCAGGCTCGACTCGGAGTTCGACTACGAGCGCCAGGCGATCCTCTACCTGCCGAAGTCGCTGCCGGACCCGCGGCAGCCGAACTTCATCGCCGCCGCGGCGCGCGAGATCGTCGGGATTCTCAAGCGCACCTCGGGACGGGCCTTCGTGCTGTTCACCAGTTACGCCAACCTGCGCGAGGTGCAGCGGCTGGCGGCGGCCGAGATCGAGTACCCGATTCTGGTCCAGGGAACGGCGCCGCGCTCGACGCTGCTGCGCGAGTTCAAGGCCACGCCCAACGCGGTGCTGCTGGCCACCTCGAGCTTCTGGCAGGGTGTCGACGTCGTCGGCGACGCCCTGAGCTGCGTCATCATCGACAAGCTGCCCTTCGCGTCGCCGGGGGACCCGATCACGGCGGCAAGAGTCGAGGCCATCACCGCCCGCGGCGGGTCGGCGTTCGGCGAGTACCAGATTCCGCTGGCGATCCTCGCGCTCAAGCAGGGCCTGGGCCGGCTGTTGCGTCATCGCCAGGACCGCGGCGTGCTGGCGATCCTCGACCCGCGGCTGAAGACGATGGCGTATGGAAAGCGATTCCTCGCCTCGCTGCCGCCGGCGCCGGTGACGCAGAACATGGCCGACATCGAGCGATTCTTTGCCGACACGGACGATGCGCAGCGCTGACGGGGGGCGCGGCGGCGCCGTCGACTTGCCGCGAGCGGGCGAGGTCGTACGGCCGATCCTGAAATGGGCGGGCGGCAAGCGTCAGCTGCTGCCGGCGCTGCGGCGCTACTATCCGACAGCCTTCAGCCGCTACGTCGAACCGTTCCTCGGCAGCGGTGCCGTGTTCCTGGACTGTCACAACCGCGGCCTGCTCGACGGCCGCGACGTCCGCCTCTCCGACATCAACGCCGACGTCATCGGCTGCTACCGCATGGTGCGCGACCACGTGGACGCCGTGGTCGAGGCGCTGCAGCGGCTGGATTGCGGCCACCGGGCCGGCGGGCCGCGCCACTTCTACCGCGTCCGTGACGAGCAGTTCAACGCGCAGCGCCAGGCGATGCACGCCGCCGCCGAACCGGCGCTGGCCTACACGCCGGAGCTTGCGGCGATGCTCATTTACCTGAATCGGACCGGCTACAACGGCCTGTTCAGGGTCAACTCGCGCGGCGCGTTCAACGTGCCAATCGGCCGCTACGCCTCGGTCACGATCTGCGACGCTCCCAACCTCCGGCGGCTGGCGGCGGCGCTGCGGCGTCCGGGCCTGACCCTCGAGGTCCGCCGTTTCGAGGACGCGCTCGGGGAGGCGCGGGCCGGGGACTTCGTCTATCTCGACCCGCCGTACGCGCCCGTGAGCCGAACGGCCCAGTTCCGGTCGTATACGGCTGCCGGCTTCGGCGCCGGCGAACAGGAGCGGCTGCAGCGGCTGGTGGTCGAGCGCGCGCGGGCCGGCGTGTCGGTCCTGCTCAGCAATTCCGTCGCGCCTGAGATCAGGCTGCTCTACGAGGATAACGTCGACGCCGTCTCCGCCGGCCTGCGGGCGTGCACCGTGCCGGCCCGGCGGGCGATCAACTCGCGCGCGTCGATGCGGGGCGCCGTGCGCGAGTACCTCATCACCAACATCGTGTAAACTGAACCGGCTTTTCGGCCGTCATGACTACTACTGCCGTGGATTCCGCGCGATTTGTTCGCAAGGTCCGCAGCCCGCGACGTCAATCCAGGGCGTCGACGACAGGACGTCTATCCGACGTCTACCAGGAACGATAACGGAGGATCGCATGCGACGTTTGTCCAGCCTGAAGAGTGCCCGACTTGGAGCGTGCGTGCTCGGCTTGACGCTGTTCGCGGCCGTCGGTTACGCCCAGACCGGCCGCTTGAAAGGCAAGGTCGTCGACGCCGCCAACAAGCCGGTCGAGGGTGCCACGGTCGTCATGGAAAGCAAGGAATTGAACCGCAAGCTTTCCACGAAGACGGACCGCCGCGGCGAGTACACGCACTTCCTGCCGCCGGGCGAGTATGCGGTAACGGTCAGCAAGGACAACCTGACGCAGACGCAGGTCACCAAGGTCAGTATCGACGAGCGTGAGCTCAACTTCACGCTGACCGCAGGTGGCGGCGCCGGCGGCGGAACGATGTCGGAAGCCGACAAGAAGAAGTTCGAAGCCGAGCGGGCCGCTGTCCAGGCGGCGTTCACTGAAGGCGCAACACTCAGCAACGCCGGCAAGTACGACGAAGCGGTGGCGAAGTTCAACGAGGTCATCGTCAAGCTGCCGAAGTGCGTCGAGTGCTACACCAACATCGCGCTGATTCAGGTGCGCAAGAAGGACTATGCGGCCGCCGAGGCCGCCTATAAGAAGGCGATCGAGCTACAGCCGACGTCGAGCGAAATCTACATGGGGCTGGCCAACGTCTACAACGCGCAGGGGAAGAGCGACCTGGCGCTTGAAGCGAGCGCGCAGGCGTCGAAGCTCGGCGGCGCCGGCGCTGCCGGCGGCGCTGCCGGGGGCGCCAGCGCCGACGCCCTGTTCAATCAGGGCGTCATCGCCTGGAACGCCAGCAAGGCGGAGGAAGCGATGAAGCTCTTCCAGCAGGCGGTCGCGGCCGATCCCAAGTACGCCGACGCGCATTACTGGCTGGGCATGGCGAACGTCAACCAGGGGAAGCTTCCCGAAGGCATCAAGTCGTTCGAGGAATACCTGAAGCTGGCGCCGACCGGGCAGTACGCCGATCAGGCCAAGGGCATGATCGCGGCGATCAAGAAGTAGCCTGGCTGGACCTGGACTCGCGGCCGCCGTGCCGATAGCAGACCATCTCGCTGAAGTACGCGACCGCATCGCAGCCGCCGCGACGCGGTCCGGGCGCGACCCGGGCGCGGTCACGCTCGTCGCCGTCTCCAAGACGTTCGGCGCCGACAGCGTGCGCGCCGCCCGGGCCGCCGGTCAGCTCGACTTCGGCGAGAACAAGGTCCAGGAAGGGCTGCAGAAGATTGGCGAAACTGCCGATATCGGGGGCAGGTGGCACCTCATCGGCCACCTGCAGTCGAACAAGGCGAAGAAGGCGGCCCTGGCGTTCGACTGCATTCATTCGATTGATTCGGTCGACCTCTTCGAGCGGCTCGACTCCGCCGCCGCCGAACGGCCGGCGGAAAAACCGCCGCTCGACGGACTCGTCCAGGTCGACCTTGCAGGCGAGTCGACGAAGTTCGGCGCAGCGCCCGACGAGGTCCGGCGCATCGTCGCCGCCGCCGCTGGCGCCCGCGCCATCCGGCTGGTCGGCCTGATGCTGCTGCCGCCGTGGCGCGAGGATCCGGAGGCGACCCGGCCATGGTTCGTGCGCATCCGCGAGCTGCGCGACGCGCTCGCGCGCGAGGCCGGAACCGCGGTGTCGCTGCCGCACCTGTCGATGGGCATGAGCCACGACTACGAAGCCGCGATTGAGGAAGGGGCCACGATCGTCAGGGTCGGCACCGCCATCTTCGGCGCCCGGCGCCCGCCGGCCCACACGTAACCGAGCCAGAACCGGACAGGAGAAGACCTGCATGTTCGACCGCAACAATCCGCCCTCCAGCACTTCGGCCGCCGCCGCCGGGTCGTCCCCGGCCGAGCGCGTCATGCGCATCGCGCCGCTCGACCTGAAACAGCAGCGGTTCCGGACGGTATTCAAGGGCTTCGACAAGACCGAGGTGGTGGCGTTCCTGACCGAGGCAGCCGACGACTACGAGCACGCGCTCCGCGAGCTCGACCGCCTGCGCCAGGATCTCTCGCGCCAGGAATCGCTCCTGAACGAGCACCGCGAACGCGAAGGCCACCTGCGCAACACGCTGCTCACGGCGCAGCGTCTGGCCGACGAGATCAAGGACTCGGCGCAGACCGAGTCGAAGCTGATCATCCGCGAGGCCCAGGGACGGGCCGACCTGCTGCTGCAGAAGGCGCAGGGGCGGCTGGAAGAAGTCGAGCGCGACATCAACGAGCTGCGGCTGCGGCGCCGGGACGTCGAGGGCTCGCTCGAAGGATTCGATCCAGGCGCTCTACCGCGCCCTCGAGTTCATCCGCGAACAGGACCGGTCAGACGACAAGGTGCTGCTGCACCGCCCGCGTCAGACGGAATTGCCGGCCGCGCCCTCGACCTCGTGGCAGCCGGAGACGCCGCGGGTCGCCGACGAGCGGAGCTGACGCCGCCGAGCGCCGCCGGCCGCGGCGGAACGCTCACGGCCGATCCCGTCAGACTTCAGTGAGCAGCCCGGACACGGCCGTCCCGCCGGCGCGCGCCGATCTCGTCATCCAGCACTGTCGGCAGCTGGTGACGTGCGCCGGGCCGGCGCCCCGGCGCGGCCCGGATCAGGGCAGCATCGAGGTCATCCCCGACGGTGCCGTCGCCATCGCCGGCGGCCGCATCGTCTATGCCGGGCCGACCAAGACGCTTGCGTCGGCGGTGGCAGGCGCCGAACGCGTCGTCGATGCGTTCGCCCTGTCAATCGTTCCCGGCTTCGTCGACCCCCACACGCATGCCGCCTTCGCCGGCGACCGCCGCGACGAGCTGCGGCGCCGGCTGCGCGGCGAGTCTTACGCCAGCATCGCCGCCGCCGGCGGCGGCATTGTCTCCACCGTGGCCGCGACGCGGCGCGCATCGGAAGAAGCGCTCGTCGACCTGACGCGTACGCGGCTCGACGAGATGCTCGCCTGCGGCACGACGACGTGCGAGATCAAGAGCGGCTATGGGCTGTCGCTCGAGGCCGAGCTGAAGCTGTTGCGGGCGATCCGCCGCGCCGGCGACACCCACCCCGTCGACGTCGTGTCGACGTTCATGGGCGCCCACGAGATCCCGGTCGAGTATCGGGAGCGCCGCGACGACTACCTCGATCTCGTCATCGACGAGATGATCCCGGCGGTCGCGGCGGCCGGACTCGCGGAGTGGTGTGACGTCTTTTGCGAGCACGGCGTCTTCACGCCGGCCGAAGCCAGCCGTATCCTCGGCGCCGGCCAGCACGCGGGGCTCGCGGCGCGGATTCACGCCGACGAGCTCGGCGCGAGCGGCGGTTCGCAGGTGGCCGCCGCGGTCGGCGCACGCTCTGCCGATCACTTGATCTTCACCACCGCCGAAGGTATCGAAGCCCTGGCGCGGGCCAACGTCGCGGCGACGCTCCTGCCGTGCGCCGCGTTCTATCTCAAGCTCGGGCGCTTCGCGCCGGCACGGGCATTCGTGCAGGCCGGGGTGCCCGTCGCGCTCGCGACCGACGTCAACCCTGGCGGCGGCTTCTCGCCGTCGATGCCGTTCGCCATGACGATGGCAATCTTCGGCATGCAGCTGACGTTCGAGGAGGCGCTGGTCGCGGCCACCCTCAACGCGGCGTGGTCGCTCGACCGCGATGCCGCGGTGGGCAGCCTCGAGCCGGGCAAGATTGCCGACCTGGTGCTCGTCAACGGCGACGCCATCGACCTGATTCGCGTCGGCGGGAACCCGGTTGCAGCCGTGATCAAGCGGGGAGAAACTGTCGCCGGCACGCTGCCAGCGGCGCGAGGGAGCGCCTGACCCTGATGAAGCTATCCGAATCGACACTGACGAGGGTGCTGACGGCGTTCCGCGCCCCGACGCCGACGCCTGGCGGCGGCTCGGCGGCCGCGCTCGCCGGCGCCCTCGGGGCCAGCCTGCTGGCGATGGTCGCCGGACTGCCGAAGCCGCGGACTGCGACCGAGGCGGACATCCAGCGGCTGCGCGACGCCCTCAGCCTGTGCTCGGACTATGCGCGACGGCTGGAGGTGCTCGTCGACCAGGACGCCGACGCCTACCTCGCCGTCGTCAGCGCCTACCGTTTGCCGAAGGAGAGCGACGCGGACAAGCAGGCACGCTCGGCGCGAATCCAGGAAGCGATGAAGCTGGCGACCGATACGCCGCTCGAGACGATGCGCTTGTGCTGGTCGGCGCTGGCGGAAGCCGACGCGGTGAGCGAGCTTGGCAACGCCAGCGCCGCGAGCGACGTCGGCGTCGCCCGCGAACTGCTGACGGCGGGGCTGCGCGGCGCCCGCCTCAACGTCGAGATCAATCTCGACGGGCTGCGCGACCAGAAGTACGCCGCCCACATCCGCGAGGAGGTCGCGGCGCTGTCGCGCTGAGGTTCAGTGGATCTGGTGGAACAGCCGCTCCCAGCGGATGCTGGTGAAGAGCGAGCCCGCCGATTCGCCGGCGTACGACCAGTAGATCATCAGCGCCTTGCCCTTGACGTAGTCGCGCGGCAGATAGCCCCAGTAGCGGCTGTCCTGCGAGTTGTCGCGGTTGTCGCCCATGACGAAGTACTGCTCGGGCGGGCACCGTCACCGGGCCGTAGCGCTCGCGCACGTCGGCTGACGTGACTTCCGCCGCCGCTGCCGGCCGGCGTGAGGAAGTGGACGTAGGGCTCGTCGAGCGGCTGGCCGTTGATGTAGACCTTCTTCGCCCGCAGCTCGACGATGTCGCCGGGCAGGCCGATCACCCGCTTGATGAAGTCGCGCTCCGGCTCTTCGGGGTACTTGAAGACGACGATGTCGCCGCGGCGGATGTCGCGCATCGGCAGCAGCGCCCGCTCGAGCCCGGCGGCGGTCGGCGCGAACACGAACTTGTTGACCAGCAGGTGATCGCCGATCAGGAGGTTGTTCTCCATCGACCCGGTCGGGATCTTGAACGCCTGCACGACCCAGGTGCGGACGAAGAGCGCGAGGATCACGGCGATGACGATCGACTCGAAGTACTCGCGGACGGTGGATTTGCGGAAGGACTGCGACATCGCTATTCCTGCCCGACCTTGAGGACGGCGAGAAACGCCTCCTGCGGGATCTCGACGCGGCCGACGCGCTTCATCCGCTTCTTGCCTTCCTTCTGCTTCTCGAGCAGCTTGCGCTTGCGCGAGATGTCGCCGCCGTAGCACTTGGCGAGGACGTTCTTGCGCAGCGCCTTCACCGACTCGCGGGCGATGATGCGGCTGCCGATCGCCGCCTGGATCGCGACCTCGAACATCTGCCGCGGAATCAGCTCGCGCATCTTCGCCGCCAGCGCCCGGCCGCGCGTGTAGGCCATGTCGCGGTGGACGATGATCGACAGCGCGTCGACCGGCTCGTCGTTGACGAGGATGTCGAGCTTCACCAGCGGCGATTCCCAGTAGCCGGTGACGTGATAGTCGAGCGAGGCGTAGCCGCGCGACAGCGTCTTCAGCCGGTCGTAGAAGTCGAGCACGACCTCGTTGAACGGCAGCTCGTAGGTGATGAGGACGCGGTCCGACGACAGGTACTCGATGCCCTTCTGGACGCCGCGCTTGTCCTGGCACAGCGCCAGGATCGGACCGACGTGCTCGGACGGGGTCAGGATCATCGCGGTGATCACCGGCTCCTCGAACTTCTCGATCCGGCCGGTGTCCGGCAGCTTGGCCGGGCTGTCGATCTCCTGGACCTCGCCGTCGGTGGTGGTGACGCGGTAGAGGACGCCCGGCGCCGTCGTGACCAGGTCCTGGTCGAACTCGCGCTCGAGCCGCTCCTGCACGATCTCCATGTGCAGCAGCCCGAGGAAGCCGCAGCGGAAGCCGAACCCCAGCGCCGCCGACGTCTCCGGCTCGAAGAAGAACGACGCGTCGTTCAGCCGCAGCTTCTCGAGCGCCTCGCGCAGCTGCGCGTACTCGCTGCCTTCGACCGGATACAGTCCGGCGAAGACCATCGGCTTGCTTTCCTTGAAGCCTGGAAACGCTGCCGCCGTCGGGCGCGCGGCCTCGGTGATGGTGTCGCCGATCTGCGCGTCGGTGACGGTCTTGATCGCCGCGAACACGAAGCCGACCTCGCCGACGCCGAGCTCGGTCGCCACCGTCGGCTTTGGCGAAAACGTCCCGACCTGCTCGACCTCGTACTCCTGCCCCTTCGCCATCAGCAGAATCTTCATCCCCGGCCGGATGACGCCGTCGATGACGCGGGTCAGGATGATGACGCCGCGGTAGGCGTCGTACCACGAATCGAAGATCAGCGCCTTGAGCGGCGCGTCGGGGTCGCCCAACGGCGGCGGCAGCCGCTCGACGATCGCCTCGAGGATGTCGGCGACGCCGATGCCTTCCTTGGCGCTGGCGAGGATGGCGTGGCTCGCGTCGAGGCCGACGATGTCCTCGATCTGGCGCCTCGCTTCGTCCGGCTGCGCCCCCGGCAGGTCGATCTTGTTGATGACCGGGATGATCTCGAGGTTGTTCTCGACCGCGAGGTAGGCGTTCGCCAGCGTCTGCGCCTCGACGCCCTGCGACGCGTCGACCAGCAGCAGCGCCCCCTCGCACGCGGCGAGCGAGCGCGTGACCTCGTAGGAGAAGTCGACGTGGCCCGGCGTGTCGATCAGGTTGAGGACGTAGGTCTTGCCGTCCTTGGCGTCGTAGGTCAGGCGAACCGCATGCGCCTTGATCGTGATGCCGCGCTCGCGCTCGAGGTCCATGCTGTCGAGCACCTGCGCTTCCATCTCGCGGGCCTGCAGCGCCCCGGTCATCTCCAGGAAACGGTCCGCCAGCGTCGACTTGCCGTGGTCGATGTGGGCGATGACGGAAAAGTTGCGGATGTTGCGGGGGTCCATGGAGTCGGTGGAGCTTCTGATTATAGTCGGCTCAGGGGGCAGGGCTCAGGGCTCAGGAAAAACAGCGATCACAGTCCCGCCTGGGGAGCAGTTTGGTCTTCCTGAGCCCTGAGCCCTGAGCCCTGACGCCTATCGCTGGTCCACGGGCAGGACCCGCTGCGGGTAGGTCGGACCGATGTAGTCGGTACGCGGCCGAATCAGGCGGTTGTTCGCGTACTGCTCGAGGCAGTGCGCCGTCCAGCCCGAGATGCGGCTGACGGCGAAGATCGGCGTGAACAGGTCGATCGGGATGCCGAGCGTGTAGTAGGTCGACGCCGAGTAGAAATCGACGTTCGGGTACAGCTTCTTCTCCCCCGTCACCAGCTGCTCGATCCGCCGCGACATCTCGAACCAGCGCGTGTTGCCGGCGCGCTTCCCGAGCTCCTCCGACATCTTGCGCAGGTGCGTCGCGCGCGGGTCCTCGGTGCGGTAGACGCGATGCCCGAAGCCCGGAATCTTGACCTTCCGCGCCAGCTTGCCGCGAATCGCTTCGTCGATCTTCTCCGGCGGCGCGTCGGGACCGATCTCGATCAGCAGGCGCATGACGTCGGCGTTGGCGCCGCCGTGCAGCGGTCCCTTCAGCGCGCCGATCGCGCCGACGATGGCGGAGTGGAGGTCGGTCAGGGTCGCGGCCGAGACGCGGGCCGCGAACGTCGACGCATTGAGCTCGTGGTCGGCGTGCAGCGTCAGAGCGACGTCGAACGCGCGCGTCGACAGCGCGTCGGGCCGCTTGCCGGTCAGCATGTAGAGGAAGTTGGCGGCGTGGCCGAGCGCCGGGTCTGGCTGAATCGGTCCACCGCCGGCCTGCATCCGTCCGTACGTCGCGACCAGGCTCGCGAGCTGCGCCGTCAGCCTTACCGCCTTGCGGAAGTTCGCCGCCTGCGAGCTGTCGGCGGCGTCGGTGTCGAAGTGGCCGAGAATCGAGGTCAGCGTGCGCAGCGCGTCCATGCCGTCCGACGCCGGCAGCTGCTTCATGAGCCGCAACACCGGCTCGCCGAGCTGCATCGACCCGTTCAGCTGAGACTTGAGGTCGCCCAGCTCGGCCCGGTTCGGCAGCCGCCCGTGCCAGAGGAGGTAGCAGACCTCCTCGAACGTCGCACGCTCGGCGAGATCGTGAATGTCGTAGCCGAAGTAAGCGAGAACCCCGCGGTCACCGTCGAGATAACAGATGGAGGAGGTGGCGGCGACGACATCCTCGAGACCGGCTTTGGGCTTCGCGTCGGTGGTCATGGCGGGATCTTATCAGGCTCAGGGCTCAGGGCTCAGGGCTCAGGGCTCAAGGACGGGCAACATGAGAAAGGGCCTCCCGATTGCGGCCCGGAGACCGGAATCGGAAGGCCCTCCCTGAGCCAGCCTGAGCCCTGAGCCTTGAGCCCTGAGCCCTTCTACTTCGCCACTTCCGGCTCCTGGATGATGTCCTCGTCGGTGAACTGCTGCATGATCGAGAGCAGCCCGGTGTAGAGGAACCCCACCTGGAACAACATCAGGAACGGCAGCGTGCCGTAGATGCCGTTGGAGAGCGCGTAGAAAACGGTCGCGGTGAAGTAGAGGCCGAGCACGACCTCGACGATCGGCTGGATGCCGACCGACTGGTGGTACTTCTTGCCCGCCCACTCGTCGCCGCTGCGCTCGATGCCGTACTTCGGCGTGCGGGCGAAATCGCTCTCCTTGCGGAAGATCGCTTCGAGCACCGCCCGCGTGTTGTTGACGCAGAGGCCGATGCCGATCGACATCAGGAACGGCAGGTACTTGAGCCGCTTTTTCCAGTCCGGGTAGAGCTCGCGCTGCGACACCATGTAGAAGTTGGCGACCGACGCCGTCGCCGCCAGGAAGAGCGGCACGTCGATCAGCATCATCTCCGACCAGCCCATGCTGTAGCGGACCACCATCGCCGGAAACATCAGCAGCGACAGCAGCGACATCAGCAGGTAGTTGAAGTTGGCCGAGAGGTGGAAGAACGCCTCGGCCTTGACCGCGAGCGGCGCCGACGATCGCAGGATCCGCGGCAGCAGCTTCATGCAGGTCTGGATCGACCCCTTGGCCCAGCGGTGCTGCTGCGACTTGAAGGAGTTCATCTCGACCGGCACTTCCGCGGGCGAGACGAGGTCCGGCAGGAACACGAAGCGCCAGCCGCGCAGCTGGGCGCGGTAGCTGAGGTCGAGATCTTCGGTCAGCGTGTCGTGCTGCCAGCCGCCGGCGTCGGGAATGACTTCGCGCCGCCACACCCCGGCCGTCCCGTTGAAGTTGAAGAAGCAGCCAGCGCGGTTGCGGCCGCCATGTTCGAGGACGAAATGGGCGTCGAGGAGAATCGACTGGATCCGCGTCAGCAGTGAGTAGTCGCGATTGAGGTGCCCCCACCGCGCCTGCACCATGCCGACCTTCGGATCGTTGTCGAAGTAACCGAGCGTGCGCATCAGGAAGTCCTTCGGCGGCACGAAGTCGGCGTCGAAGATCGCGATGAACTTGCCCGAGGCTTCCTTCAGGCCCGCTTCGAGCGCTCCGGCCTTGAAGCCGCGACGATCGACGCGATGCAGGTACTTGATGTCGAAGCCGCGGGCCGCATGACGTCGGACCGCCAGCTCGGCGATTGAGGTCGTCTCGTCGGTCGAGTCGTCCAGCACCTGGATCTCGAGCAGCTCGCGCGGGTAATCGATCTCGCAGACGGCGTCGATCAGCCGATCGGCAACGTACATCTCGTTGAAGATGGGCAGCTGGACCGTTACTGGCGGAAGCTCGACGGGCGGCGGCAGAGGGGGCGGCACGTTACCCTTGTGCTTCATGTAAAGATACACAAGGTAGTACCGGTGCCAGCCGTAAATGGCCAGCACGCTCAACACGAAGAAGTAGAGGACGAGAATCAGCGTCTCATGTAGCAGCATAGATGAATGGCGCCGGTCAGACTGGACAAACGTTCATGTTAATGTCGAGCTGACAGAAAAGTCAAACAAGTCCCGCGTTACCAGCTACTTCCGGCCCCTGCCAGACACATCGGATTGCTCATGACCCCGAACGAATTGCGGGCGCTCCTCCTCGACGTCAGCTCGGGCGCTTCGACCCCGGAGGAAGCACAACAGCGCATTCTTCAATATCTGCGCCAGGCACCGTTCGAAGATTTGGGATTCGCTCGCGTCGATCACCATCGCGCCATCCGCCAGGGATGCCCGGAGGTCATCTTTGGGCCTGGAAAGACGCCGGATCAGATCGCCGCGATCGCAGAGCGGATTGTCTCAGCCGGCCATAGTCTACTCGTTACACGGACGGATCGCGCCGCTTACGAGGCGGTCCTGACGCGGCTGAATGATGCAAAATTCCACGAACTGGCCAGAACCATTACACTTACCCGCGGCCAGCTGAACCAGGGGCGCGGCACGATACTCATCGCGGCCGCCGGGACGTCCGACCTGCCCGTCGCGGAAGAGGCGGCGGTCTGCGCCGAGGCCATGGGCAACACGGTTGACCGCCTCTATGACGTCGGCGTCGCCGGTCTTCATCGTCTTCTCGCCGAATTCCCCCGCCTGACGGCCGCTCGCGTCATCGTCGTCGTCGCGGGGATGGAAGGGGCGCTGCCGAGCGTGATCGGCGGCCTGGTTTCGGCCCCGGTCGTCGCCGTGCCCACGAGCGTCGGGTACGGCGCCAGTTTTCAGGGCGTCGCGGCACTGCTGGGCATGCTCAACTCCTGCGCCAGCGGCGTTTCGGTGGTGAATATCGACAACGGTTTCGGCGCGGCAGCCGTCGCCAGTGCCATTAATCATCTGTAGGTTCGCGCGGTCGGGGCTCGGGGCTCGGGGCTCGGGGCTCGGGGCTCGGGGCTCGGGGCTCGGAAATATTCGACGCTCTGTCGCGCGATTCGGATCAGATGTTTTCCGAGCCCCGAGTCCCGAGCCCCGAAGCCCGTCCGCGTAAGCTATAATTTGCGATTGCCCTGTCGCGTGACAGCGCTCACCTCCGCACGAGTCTCATGCAGCCCGGTGCCCTGAGGGCCCTCGAATACGACCGGATCGTCGACGCGGTCACCCGCTTCGCGCAGACGCCGCCTGGCGCGGCGCGCCTGGCGCAGCTCCAGCCCGCGACCGACGTGCGGGCCGTCGCAGCGGCGCTGTCGGCGACGGCGGAAACCGTGCGGTTCCTGCGCGGCCACGCGATCGCGTTCCAGGCCCCGGACGAGCTCGACGCGATCCTGACGTCGCTCGCGGTCGAAGGGCGCATCCTCGAGTCGACGGCGCTCGTCTCGCTCGCGAACTTCCTGTCGTCGATCGGTTCGACCTGCGCCGCGATCCGCAAGGCCGGCAGCGACTTCCCCGTGCTCACGGGCATCGCCGAGGCCGCCGCCTCGTTCCAGCAGGAGATCGCCGACATCCGCCGCAAGATCGGCCCCGACTACGAGGTCGTGGACGATGCGAGCCCGGAGCTGGCGTCGCTGCGGGATCGGCTGCGCAAGCAGCGGGCGCGGCTGCGCGGCACGCTGGAGTCGTATCTCCGCGGCCGCGACACGGCGAAGTACCTGCAGCAGCAGATCGTCACCGATCGCAACGGCCGCTACGTTCTCGTCGTCCGCTCCGAGCATCGCAGCGCGATCCCGGGCATCGTGCATGGGAGCTCCGGCAGCGGCGCCAGCCTTTTCCTCGAGCCGCTCAGCACCGTCGAGATCAACAACGAGATCGTCGCCCTCGAGCAGCAGGAGACGGAAGAAGTCCGGCGCATCCTGCTCGCGCTCGCCGACGCGCTGCGGTTACGGGCCACCGACCTCCTGCGTACCGTTGACGCCGCGACCGAGCTCGATCTGCTGCAGGCCCGCGCCCGCTTCTCGATCCTGGTCGACGGCAGCCAGCCGGCGATTGCCGGCGACGGCCGGCTCGAGCTGCGCGCGGCGCGGCATCCGCTGCTGCTCGACGCGGTGCGTCGCCATCTCGGTGAAGAGACGCCGCGGCGCGGCGCCGACGGCGACGCCGCGACCACCATCGTGCCGGTGGATGTGCTCCTGATTCCGCCGGTCAAGGTGCTCGTCATTACCGGCCCCAACACCGGCGGCAAGACCGTGGCGCTGAAGACGGCCGGGCTGCTGCCGCTGATGGCGCAATCGGGACTGCTGCTGCCGGCGGCCGACGGCACGCAGGTACCGGTCTTCAGATCGGTCTTCGCCGACATCGGCGACGAGCAGTCGATTGCCGAAAGCCTCAGCACCTTCTCCGGCCACATCGCCAACATCGTCGCGATGGACAGGGCGCTGGCGCTGCCGTCGCTCGTTCTGCTCGACGAAGCCGGCGCCGGCACCGACCCGGTGGAAGGCGGCGCGCTGGCGATGGCGATGATCGATCACTTCCGCCGCCGCGGCGCGATGATCGTCGCGACGACGCACTACGACGCGCTGAAGTCGTACGCGGCGACGACCGACGGCGTCACCCCGGCCGGCTTCGGCTTCGATCCGACGACGTTCGCGCCGACCTACCGGTTGAACTACGGCGCCCCCGGCAGCAGCCTGGCGCTGGAGATCGCGACCCGGCTCGGGCTGCCGGCCTCGATCATCGAGAAGGCGCGCGAGCATCGGACCGACCGCGAGGCGCAGCTGGCCGAGCACCTGGCCAAGGTGGAGCGCGACATCCAGGCGCTCGAGCACGAGCGCCGGCTCGCGGCCCGCGAGCGCGAGTCGCTCGAACAGGCGACGGCGAAGCTGCAGGCGCGCGACCAGGAGCTGAAGAATCGCGAGGAGACGTTCAAGCGCCGCCTGGACGAACGGATCGAAGAGCGGATGCGCGGCGCACGGCGCGAGATCGACGCCGTCCTCGAGCAGTTGAAGAGCCGGACCGACGCGATGGCGGCCGACGCCCGGCGCACGGCGCGGCTCGTGCCGACGGGCCAGTCCGGCGCGGCCCGGGCGGACGCGCGCGCCGCGGTCGACGCCATCGGCGAGCGGCTGCGAGCGCAGAGCGGCGACGGCGACACCGGCCGGCGCGGCCGCCAGCCAACGTCATCGACAAGCGGCCCGCCGTCGGCGACCGCGTCCGCGTCGGCGGGCTCGGCCTCGAGGGGATCGTCCAGGCGCTGCACGATCGAGAGGCGGAGATCGACGTCCGCGGCAAGCGGCTGCGCGCGCGCGTCGACGAGCTGAAGGTGCTGGCGGCGGCCGGGACGCGCGAGACTGCGCCGCCGAAGGTGCGCGTCAACGTCGAACTGCAGCCGCGCAGCGGCTCGGTGACCGAGCTCAACGTCATCGGCTGCCACGTCGAGGAAGCGCTTGTCGCGAACCGAGAAGTTCCTCGACGAGGCGATGCTCGCCGAGGTCCACAGCGTCCGCCTGATTCACGGCTACGGCACCGGCCAGCTGCGGCGCGCGATCGCCGAGTTCCTGCAGTCGCACCCGCTCGTGGCCAGCGTCGCGACGGCGCCGCCGGAGCAGGGCGGCGGCGGCGTTACCGTCGTCGGGTTGAAGGAGTAACGGTGGCGCTGTTTCCACCCAGCTTCATCGACGACCTCAAGTCGCTTGCCGATATCGTGCAGGTCGTCCAGGAGCGCGTGCCGCTGAAGCGCAGCGGCTCTTCCTGGAAGGGGCTGTGTCCGTTCCACGGCGAGAAGACGCCTTCGTTCCACGTCTACGACAAGGGCTTCTTCAAGTGCTTCGGCTGCAGCGTCGGCGGCGACGTCATCAAGTTCGTCGAGCTCTACGAGAAGGTCACGTTTCCCGAAGCCGTGCGGCAGCTCGCCGGCCGGTTCGGCCTGACCGTTCCCGAACCCGAGGATGGGAAGCAGGATGCCGAGGGTCAGCGCGATCGCGAGGCGGTGCTCCGGGCCCACGAGATCGCCGGGGTATGGTTTCGCGAGCAGCTGGCCAGCCCCGCCGGCGCCGCCGCCCGGCGCCTGCTCGCGACGCGCGGCATTTCCGACGCGACCGCGGAGATGCTCGGGGTCGGCTACGCCCCGCCGTCGCGGGAAGCGCTGAAAGCGCGGCTGGTGAAGGAAGGCTTCGACGCCGGCTGGATCCCGAGGACCGGTCTCTTCGTCGAACGTGAAGGCGGCGTCGTGATCGACAGGTTCCGCAGCCGCCTGATGTTCCCCATCGCCCGCGACAACGGCGCGGTCATCGCATTCGGCGGCCGGGCCATGGACGCCGGCCAGGTTCCCAAGTACCTGAATTCACCCGAGACGGCGATATATGTCAAAGGCCGGACGCTCTACGGCCTGAACTTCAGCAAGGCGGCGATCGCGAAAGCCAAGCACGCCGTGATGGTTGAAGGGTATTTCGATGTGGCCCAGGCACTGCAGGCGGGGATTACGAATGTCGTGGCCTCGTCGGGAACGGCGCTGACCCCGGCGCAGGCCCGCCTGTTGAAACGTTTCGCCGCCAAAGTCGTTCTCAGTTTTGACCCCGATGCGGCGGGCAAGGGGGCTGCGGTCAGGACGTCCGAGCTGCTCGTGGCGGAAGGATTTCAGGTCAACGTCGCGATGATGCCGCCGGGAGAGGACCCCGACACGTTCATCCGGCGCGAGGGCGGGGCCGCCTACCAGGAGCGGATGCGCACGTCCCGGCCCTACCTCGAGTACTTGCTCGATCAGGCGGCGGCCGGACAGGACCTGTCGAGGGACGAAGCGAGACGCGAATTCCTCAGCCAGATGCTGGAGGTTGCGGCCCGGATCCCGGATGCGACGGCCCGTGACCAGTTTGCCGACAGGCTGGCCCATCGGGCCAGGATTACGGAAGAGGTCGTTCGGACCGAGATTAAGAAGGCAGCCTCGCGGCGGGAAACCACGGTTGCGGTGCTGGAACGGCCGGCCGTGGGGCTCGACCAAGTCAAGACGGCCGAGAAAGGCCTGATTTGGGCGTTGGTCCGGCGGACCTCGGCCGGGATGGAGGCGCTGGCCAGCCTCGACGCGGCAGACCTCGAGGGCCTGGCCACCCGCAGCATCCTGGAACAGGCCCGATCCCTGCAAGATTGGCCCGAAGAGACATTACCGCCGGCTCTTCTCGAGCGTCTAACCAAGGGAGAGGCGGCGGTGGTGACCGAGATAGCCCGCACTGCCGATACCGGCGCCGACCCGGCCAACTGCGTCTGGGCGCTCAAGCGCCTGCGCTATACCCGGGAACGTGCGGACGTACAGCGTGAGATCGACCGGCTGCAGGAGGCCGGGGCCACCCATCACGAGCGCGAGATCGTCGCGCTCTGGGACCGGAAGAAGGCACTGGCGAAGCTGATTGAGGATTCATAGCGGAATTTATTCGGCTATATTTCGAAGGCTGGGAACGCGCAGGAGGAGAAACCGTTGTCGATCGAAGAAAAATACGATGAGGTAAGACAGCTCATCGCCATCGGTAAGGAAAAGGGATACCTGCTCTACGACGAGATCAATGAGCTGCTGCCCGCCGACATCACGTCGTCGGACGAGCTCGACGACCTGTTCAGCACGTTTGGCAGCGCCGGCATTGAAGTCGTCGATTCGGAGCAGAAGTATCGCGAAGACAAGCTCCTCGACCGGACCGGTGAGGGCGCGGAGGAGATCGAGCTCGATCTGACTCCCGGCGCGCTCGACAAGACCAACGATCCCGTCCGCATGTACCTCCGCGAGATGGGCACGGTTCCCCTGCTGACGCGCGAGGGCGAAGTCGAGATCGCCAAGCGCATCGAGCGCGGCAAGCTCGCGGTCATCAAGTCGATCTCGCGGACGCCGACCGTCGCCCGCGCGATCATGACGATGGGCGACCAGCTGAAGAACGAGGAGCGCAGCATCCGCGAGCTCGTGACGTTCGTCGACGAAGAGCTGACCGACGACAAGATCGACGACCGCAAGCGCCAGGTGCTGCGGCAGATCGAGGCCGTGCGCAAGTCGTGGCTGGCCCTCGACAAGTCGAAGGAGAAGCTCGAGAAGACGCCGCGCGGCGCGACCACCCGCGACAAGCGCAAGTTCCGCCGCGTCCGCTGGGAAGCGATGCGCGGCCGGGTTGACGTCTCGAAGCTGATTCGCAAGATCGAGTTCACCGAGGCCGTCAAGCGCCGCCTGATCGATCAGATCAAGGAGGCGGTCGAAGCGGTCATGCGCGTCCGCCGCGAGATCGATCACATCGAGCGGCAGGTCAACCCGAAGACGACGAAGAAGGTCAAGCTCAAGGAAGACGACAAGAAGAACCTGCTCAAGCGTCAGAAGGACGTCAAGCTCCAGCTCAAGACGATGGCGGACGAGCTCGAGGAGACGCCGGATCAGCTGATGCGGACGCTCGAGACCATCTCGCGCGGCGAGATCCAGGCCGAGCAGGCGAAGAAGGAGCTGGTCGAGGCCAACCTCCGCCTGGTCGTCTCGATCGCGAAGAAGTACACCAACCGCGGCCTGCAGTTCCTCGACCTGATTCAGGAAGGCAACATCGGCCTGATGAAGGCGGTCGACAAGTTCGAGTACCGCCGCGGCTACAAGTTCTCGACCTACGCGACGTGGTGGATCCGCCAGGCGATCACCCGTGCGATTGCCGACCAGGCGCGGACGATCCGCATCCCGGTCCACATGATCGAGACGATCAACAAGCTGATTCGCACCTCGCGGGCGCTCGTCCAGGAGCTCGGCCGCGAGCCGACCTCGGAGGAGATCGCGAAGCGGATGGACATCCCGGTGTCCAAGGTGCGCAAGGTCCTGAAGATTGCCCAGGAGCCGATCTCGCTCGAAACCCCGATCGGCGAGGAGGAAGATTCGCATCTTGGCGACTTCATCGAGGATCGGCAGGTCGTGTCGCCGTCGGACGCGGTCATCAACCTCAATCTGAAGGAACAGACCGACTCGGTGCTGAAGACGCTCACGCCGCGCGAGGAGAAGGTCATCAAGATGCGGTTCGGCGTCGGCGACGGCAGCGAGCACACGCTCGAAGAGGTCGGCCAGAGCTTCGCGGTCACGCGCGAGCGCATCCGGCAGATCGAAGCCAAGGCGCTGCGCAAGCTGCGTCACCCGTCGCGCAGCCGCAAGCTGCGGGCGTTCCTCGAGGGAAGAACCTAAGAAAGGCAGAAGGCAGAAGGGAGAAGGCAGAATTCTCCCTTTTGCCTTTTCCCTTCTGCCTTTTCCCTTTTCCCTTTACGCTAGTAGCGGGCCCATAGCTCAGCGGTCAGAGCCGCCGGCTCATAACCGGCCCGTCCCAGGTTCGAATCCTGGTGGGCCCACCATCCTTCGCTCACGCGAACTGACGCCGAAGCGTGAGCTTCGGCTCGGCAAGCCACGCGAAGGTTGCCAAGCAATGCGGACAGCGCGCTTGATATATGATTCCCACCTGCCGCGACCGTGAGTCCTGACCTCCAACATCTGATGCGGCTGCAGGAGCTCGATACTGCAGCCGAACGCTTGCGCCGCCAGCTCGCCGACGGGCCGGCGACGCAGGTGGCGCTCGACGAGCGCCTGACGTCGCTGTCGGCGGCGGTTGCCGCGGTGAAAGAGCGGATGGCGGCGTCGCAGGCGCTGCGCCGCGACATCGAGAAAGACCTCGCAGCCGTTCAGGCTCGCCTCAGCAAGTACAAAGGCCAGCTGATGGAGGTCAAGACCAACAAGGAATACCATGCGATGCAGACCGAGATCGCGACCGCGGAAACGCTGGTGCGACAGCAGGAAGACCGGCTGCTCGAGCGCATGGAGGAAGCGGAAATTCACGCCGCTGAACTGAAGGCGTCGGAAGCGGCGCTGAAGGACGGGCAGGCGGAGGTCACCGCCGTGCGGGCGAAGATGGAAGCCGAGCACAGCGTGATCGACGCCGATCTCGCCCGCATCACCGCCGAACGCGCGAGCGTCACTGCCGGCGTCTCAGCGCCCGCCCTGGCGCTGTTCGAACAGGTCTCGAAGCATCGCCGCGGCCAGGCGATGTCGGAAGCGCGCGACGGCCTCTGCCTGCAATGCCACGTTCGACTGCGGCCGCAGGTCTTCAACACGGTGCGGCGCGGCGAGGAGCTGGTGCAGTGCGAGAGCTGCTCGCGGATCCTGTTCGCCGTGCCGGCCGCGGCGCCCGACGCCGCCACGTCTCACAGCTGATCGTCCGCGGTCGCCGCATCCGGCGGCTGCCGCTTACCTCCCGGCCCGAATCACCGCCGCCATCCGGCCTGCCTTGTCGCCGTCGACGCGGTACGAATGCAGCGCCGCGGCGTGCGTCTTCGTGCACAGGCCGGCGAGGTGGATGCTGCCGGCCGCCAGCCCGGCGCCCTCGAGCTGATCCGACGCCGCCCGCCAGAGATCGAGGTGATACTTCCCCGCCGGCCGGGGCTCGAACCAGCGGTCAAGGACCGAGGCGTGGTGCCCCGCGCTCCGGAACACCTCTCTCGTGCTCTCTCCAACCTCGTAGCAGCAGGGTCCGATGCAGGGGCCGATGGCCGCCGTCAGGCGCTGCGGCCTGACACCCCAGCGCGCCTGCAGGATCTCGACGCCGGCAATGATCGCGCGGCTCGCGACGCCGCGCCATCCGGCATGAATCGCCGCGACAACGCGGCCGCTCTCCTCCGCCAGCAGTACCGGGACGCAATCAGCGACACGCACGGCGACAGCGCAGCCGGGGTCGTTGCTGACGATGGCGTCGGCCTCCGGCCGCGGCCATGGGCGCGGACGATCGGTCGAGGCAATGGCGACGCTGGCTTCGTGCACCTGCCGGACCAGCAGCAGGTCGTCCCGATCGACGCCAATCTCCCGCGCAACCGCGTTCCATTCGTCATCACTCTCGCGCAGCACGATGTCGCGCGCGGTGAAGAAGTGGTCGGCCATGGCCGCGAGCGGCAGGCAGCGCAGGACGCGGCCCCACGGCGCTTGCGTCCATGCGAAGCCGCGGTTAGGCTTGGGTTCGGTCATGAACATTCTCGGCATCGGTCTCGACGCCACGGATATCCCACGCATCGCCGAAGTACTGGAGCGCTACGGCGAGCGGTTCCTGCGTCGCGTGTTCACGCCTGGAGAGATTGCCTATTGTACCAAGCGGCGGAACCCGGCGCCGCATCTCGCCGGCCGCTTCGCCGCCAAGGAGGCGGCGATGAAGGCGCTCGGCACGGGTCTGTCGCAGGGCGTGCTGTGGAAGGACATCGAGGTCGTGCGCGGCGGCGGTCCGCCGCGCCTCGAGCTGCGCGGCGGCGCCGCCAGGCGCGCCGAGTTGATGAAGGTCACGCGCTCGCTGGTGACGATCACGCATTCGGACGCGCTGGCGCTGGCGCAGGTGATGCTCCTCGGCGAGTAACGCGGCAGCGTCAGGACAACGCGGGTTGTCTGATCCGCCACGTTTCTCCGCCCGCTGCCAGCAGGCGTTTCCTCCCCTCGCTCCGCAACTCCTTCGCGGACAACGAGATTCACTGACATCGGACGTCCGTCACGCCATGGCGAAGCTCTTGCCCCCTGTCCGGCAGCACCGATTTTAACGATTGTCGAAGCTGGCGGTGCGGCTGCTGACGAGAGGAGAGCGCCATGACTGTGAAGATCACCCCGAACGACAAGGGCAACCCGCCCGGCAAGCTGGCAGACGCCGAGCTGCATTTCGACTCGGGCCCGCTCGAAGGGCTGAAGCTGATTGGATTTTCGATCTGGGAGCGTAAGAGTGGCGGCGGCCGGAATGTCACGTTCCCGGCGAGGCAGTACTCCGTCAACGGCGAGCGGCGAAGCTTTGCGCTCCTTCGCCCGATCGTTGATCAGGGGATGCAGGGTCGCCTGCGGGAGTTGATTCTTGAAGCGTACGCCGAGTTCGAGGCCGAAGCGGCGCTGGCCTCTGCCGGGTGAGGGGCCGCGCCGTCGGACGCCGAGGGAACCTGCGGTCAGTCGATGACTGGCAGCAGCTTGAGGTTTTCCTTGGCTCGCTTCGGCGGCAGCGTCCATTCTTCGCGAAACGCCTTCTGCAGCTCCGACTGGAAGAACGCCGTCTTCATCCCGCCGTCGATGATGTTCCAGGGCAGGATCGGGTCGTCCGAGCGGTCGCGGAAGATGTAGAAATCGGCGTCGAGATTGACCTCGGCGACGGCCGCGCGCCACTGGCCGCCGTTGCGTTCAGCGGCCTCGATCGCGTCGGCCACCCGCCGGTCGCCGAGCGAGAGCAGCGCCTGGTAGTACGAATGCCGTTCCGACTTGATCGTGAAATAGACGTTGTCGATGCCGGCGAGCATCTGCTTCAGCCGCTTCGCCTTGCGGTCGGTAATCGCCGGATCTTCCATCGCCAGCCACTGGTAGGCGGTGCCCGGCTTTGGAATCAGGGGGTTGACGCTGCCGACGATCCGGCCGACGCGACCGCGGGGCCGGGCGTGGCGCATCATGATCTCGCGCATCTGCACCGTCAGGTCGCGAATCGCCTCGAGATCCGCGTCGGTCTCGGTCGGCAGGCCGATCATGTAGTACAGCTTCAGGTTGTCGATGCCGTTGGCGAAGATGATCTCGGTCGCGGCGAGGATCTCCTCGTTCGTCACCGTCTTGTTGATGACGCGGCGGAGGCGGTCGGAGCCGGCCTCGGGCGCGATCGTGATCGACTTCTCGCCGCTGCGCTGGAGCAGGCTGACGATCGTGTCGGTGAGGTCGTCGAGCCGCAGCGAAGCCGGGCTGATCGAATAGCCCATCTCGAGGAGTCCGTTCAGGATGCGCTCGATCTCGGGGTGATCGCAGAGCGCGATCGAGACCAGCCCGGCACGGCCCGAATACCGCCGCGCCGCGGCGGCGAGCTCGAGGATGCGGTCGGCTGGAAAGGCGCGGACCGGCAGGTAGTTGTATCCGGCCCAGCAGAAGCGGCACAAGTTGGCGCAGCCGCGGACGACCTCGACCAGGAACCGGGACCCGAACTCGGTGTCCGGCGTAAAGATCGACGTCGCTGGCGGATCGAGGTTATCCGTCGCCTTGACCGCGGCCTTCTTCACGACCGGCGGCGCGCCGCTCCCCTGCCGCGGTTCCACCGAGGCGATGGCGCCGGATTCCGCGTAGCGGACGTCGTACATCGACGGGATATAGAAACCCCGCTTCGTGACGAGCGCGCTGTAGAGCTCCTCGCGATCGGCGCTGCCGCGGACGGCGGTCACCAGGTCCGGGATCAGCATCTCTCCTTCCCCGGCGGCGATGACGTCCGCGAACGGCGCCAGCGGCTCGGGATTCACGAACGTCACCGCGCCGCCGACGACGACCAGCGGATTGCGGGCGGATCGCGCGGCCGCTCTGACCGGCACGCCGGCGAGCCGCAGCATCGTGACCACGTTGGTGTAGTCCCATTCGAACGACACCGAGAACGCGATGACGTCGAAGTCGCCGACCGGGGTCTGGGATTCGAGCGTCAGCAGCGGCGCTCCCGACTCGAGCTGCGATCGCAGCTCCTGCTTCGGCGGCAGGAACACGCGCTCGCACACGACTTCGTCGATCTCGTTGAACAGGCGGTAGATGGTCTGGTACCCGAGGCTCGACATCCCCACCCAGTAGGTGTTCGGAAACGCCAGCGCGACGCGCAGCCGGCCGCCGTGCGGCTTCAGGACGTAGCCCGTTTCGCGGGCCAGAACCTCCCGCGCGCGCTCGCGGTACTCCCAGTGCTTCATGTCGGATGTCAGGAACGTTCAGGAGGCGATCGCCGGTGCCAGGTACAACCGATTTGACGGCAGCCGGCGGCAATGCCGTACGCGTGATGCAGCTCAGGCGGCGGCGGTCACGCGTACCGTGGATTTATGCAGTTTACCACGCGGTGCGGGCTGTTGCCCGAGCGGAGCGGCGAAGCACCGCCCGGCGAGCCGAACGAGGATGGTGCGTCGCGCGCCCGAGGGACATTCGAGCGCGCTCGCGGTAGACAGACGATTCGCGCGGCCGTATCGCCGCGCGAGTGCTCAGCCCTCGCTCTGCCGGCGGAGGAACGCCGGCACGTCGAGCGGCGAGACCGGCTCGAACTCGGCGCCGGGCGCGACCGTGGCATCGCCGTCGGTGCCGTTCGCCATCAGCGGCAGGTCGAGCGCCGGCCGGCGCGTGATGCTCATGCGCGTCGCGCCGCCGCCGGCGGCGGCCACCCGCTCGTTCGACTCCTGGCGGAAGTTGGCGTAGGACGTGAGATCGACCGGCGTCTGCGAGCTCGACGGCAGCGACTTCGACGAACCGGGACGATCGAAGCCGGTGGCGATGACCGTGATCTTGACCTTGCCTTCCATCGACGGGTCGACGACCGCGCCGAAGATGATGTTCGCGTCCTCGTGCGCCGCCTCCTGGATGACGACCGAGGCTTCGCTGACTTCGACCAGCGACAGGTCGGAGCCGCCGGTGACGTTGATGATGACGCCGCGGGCCCCCTTGACGGACGCGTCCTCGAGCAGCGGGCTCGAGATCGCCGCGTTGGCGGCAGCCATCGCCCGGTTCGGGCCCTCGGAGATGCCCGTGCCCATGATGGCGAACCCCATCCCGGACATGATCGTCTTCACGTCGGCGAAGTCGAGGTTGATCATCCCGGGCACGAGGATGAGGTCGGAAATGCCCTGAATCGCCTGGCGCAGGACGTCGTCGGCCGACATGAACGCCTCGCCGAGCGCGGTGGTGCGGGCGATCGTCGCCAGCAGCCGCTCGTTCGGAATCGTGATGACCGTGTCGACGCATTCGCGCAGCTCGTCGAGGCCGCGCGCGGCCTGGGCCTGGCGCTTGTTGCCCTCGAAGCGAAACGGCTTGGTGACGACGGCGATGGTCAGCGCCCCGAGCTCGCTGGCGAGGCTGGCGATGACCGGCGCGGCGCCGGTGCCGGTGCCGCCGCCGAGACCGGTCGTGACGAAAACCATGTCGGCGCCGTCGAGCGCTTCGATCAGCTTTTCGGTGTCCTCGAGCGCCGCCTGCCGGCCGACGTTGGGATCGGCGCCGGCACCCAGGCCCTTGGTCAGCTTGGCGCCAATCTGGAGCTTCACCGGGGCCTGATTCAGGTTCAGCGCCTGGAGATCCGTGTTGGCGACGATGAACTCGACGCCGTCGAGCCCGGCGGCCACCATGCGGTTGACGGCGTTGCTGCCGCCGCCGCCGACGCCGACGACCTTGATGCGCGCGCCCGTGCGCGTCTCCTCAGCGAGCTTGAGCCTGAGATTCGCTGAATCGCTGTCGCTGACCTTCTTGTGTGCCATAGACCGACCTCCTTCGTGACATCCGAGCACCGACCCGGACCGGCATCCGCCGGCCAGACCGGCAGATCCCTAGAAAAACTCCTTGAACAACATCCGCAGCCGCCCGGTCATGCGCCCGATCGCCCCGGCGCCCACTGGCCGCGCCGGTTCGCTCGCCTGGTTCCGATGCGCGTACATGACGAGCCCGACAGCCGTCGCAAACGCCGGGTTGTTGACGTGATCGGCCAGCCCGCCGAGCCCCGCCGGGGCGCCGCGGCGGATTGGCAGATCGAAAATCTGCTCGGCGACCTCGCCCAGCCCCTCCAGCATCGCCCCGCCGCCGGTGAGAACGATACCCGAGTTCAACGCGCGCTCGAAGCCGGCGCGCCTGAATTCGTCCCACAACAGGTGAAAGATCTCCTCGGCCCGCGGCTGCAGGATCTCGGACAGGATGCGGCGGGCCATGACGCGCGGCTTTCGGCCGCCGACGCTCGCCACTTCCATCGTCTCGTCTTCGTCCACCAGCGCAGAAAGTGCACAGCCCGAACGGCGCTTGATTTTTTCCGCGTCCGGAATCGGCGTCCGCAGTCCGACCGCGATGTCGTTGGTGAAGTGATCGCCGCCGATCGCAACGACACCAGTGTGCCAGAGACTGCCGCGCTCGAAAATCGCAAAATCAGTGGTTCCGCCGCCAATATCGACCAGCGCGACGCCCAGTTCTTTCTCGTCGTCGGTCAGGACGGCCTCGCTGGCGGCGAGCTGCTCGAGCACCGTGTCGACGACGGCGACGCCGGCCCGGTTCACGCACGCGACGATGTTCTGCGTCGACGAGGCGCTGCCGGTGACGACATGCACGTTTACTTCCAGACGCGCCCCGGTCATGCCCACCGGCGCGCCGATGCCGTCCTGCTCGTCGACGACGAAATCCTGCGGCAGCACGTGAAGGATCTCACGTCCGCTCGGCAACGCAACCGCTTTTGCAGCGTCAATCGCGCGGCGGACGTCCTCGCGGGTGATTTCCCGGTTCTTGCCGGCGACGGCGACGACGCCCCGGCTGTTGAACGCCTTGACGTGCGCCGCCGACAGCCCGAGGTGGACCGAGTCGATCTCGACGCCGGCGGTGAGCTCGGCCTCTTCGATCGCCTTCTTGATCGACTCCACCGCCGCCTCGAGATTGACGACGACGCCGCGCTTGATGCCGCGCGAGTCGGCGAGCCCCATGCCGATGATGTCGAGGCGGCCGTCGTCGGTGGTTTCGCCGACGATCGCCGTCACCTTCGCGGTGCCGACATCCAGACCGACCAGATAGCGTTCCCTGCGTGCCACGTCTCCCCCTCAGAAAGTCTTGTCGGTGCTTCCCAGGCTCATGGCGGCGCGGACGGCGCGGCCACGCGGCTTCACGTACACGCGCTGTTCGAACCGCAGATCGACGTAGTCGATATCAGGAATCCGCTCGCGCAACGCCTCGGCAATTTCCAGGTAGCCCTCCAGCCGCTCGCGAAAGCGCTCTTCGCCGACGTGGAGCAGCGCCGCGTCGTTGTCGAGGATGACGACGGCGTCGTGGGCGTCGCTGACGTCGATTTGCGACACCCGCGTGCTCAGGGTGCGGCTTTCCTGGATGGCATCGACGACTCTGGCGGCGAACTCGGCGCGGGTGTCGTCGATGGTCGGCTTGCCGGCCCGCGGCGCCCGCACCAGGCCGTCGATGACCGGCAGGTCGAACTCGGCGTACGCCGGGCCGAACTCGTCCATGACGGTGCCGTCACGGTCGATCAGATAGAGCTTGGTGCCCAGCCGGCAGAGGCCGAACGGCCGCCGTTCCGACACGAAGACGTCGATCGTCGACGGCAGCACGCGGCGCAGGGCGACATCCGAGACCCACGGCGACTTCAACAACGCGCGGCGGTAACCGCCGAGGTCGGCTGTGAGGATGTTCGACCCCTTGAGGTCGGTCACCAGCGAGTGGACTTCGCGCTCCGTCAGCCGCTCGTTGCCGTGGACCGCGATGCGGCTGACCTTCAGCATCCCGGCATTGAACGTCATGTCGAAAGCGCGATAGCTGGCGTAGCCAATCACAAGCACGAGCCCGACCGCCTTGAGCACCTGCCACGAGAAGAGGGCCCGCCAGCGTCGCTTGCGCGACGGCTTCGACCGGGGGCGGCGGAAGTTCTTTTCGGTGGCGGCGCGTACCTTCACGAGCGGCCTCCGTTTGCCGCGGGCTGCGGCCGGCGCTGGCGCACCGCCTCGAGAATCCGTTCGCCGACGCCGCCGATCGATCCGGCGCCGAGGGTGATGATGAGATCGCCGGACCGCGCCAGGTCGGCAACCGCCGCCGGCACGTCGTCAAGCGCCGGGACGACGTGCAGGCCGCCGCGGGCGGCCTGCCGCACTTCGGAGGCAAGCGTCTCCAGCGTGATGCCGGGGATCGGCGCCTCGCCGGCGGGATAGATATCCGTCAGCACGACCTCGTCAGCGCCGCTGAGCGCGCCGCCGAACTCCTTCATCAGGCTCTGCGTCCGGCTGTAGCGGTGCGGCTGGAACACGATCACGACCCGGCGGCCGATGCCGGCGCGGGCCGCGGCAATCACCGCCGCGATCTCGGTCGGGTGATGGCCGTAGTCGTCGACCACCATCACGCCGTGCGCTTCGCCGAGCAGCTGGAACCGCCGCTCGGCGCCCTGGAACCCGGCGAGCGCCGCGGCAATCCCGGCGAAAGGAATGCCCACTTCCATCCCGACCGCGACCGCCGCCAGGGCATTGAGCAGGTTGTGCCGCCCCGGCACCTGCAGCCGCAGCTCGCCCAGGTCGACGGCGGTCTCGGGGGTGCGGAAGCGCACCAGCGCCTTCGAGCCGAACGCTTCGAGGCTCATCTCGTGGCCAGTGACGTTCGCGGTCGCGCGATCGTCGGCGTCGGCCAGGCCATACGTCAGCAGGCGGCGCGTCACGACGGGCAGGATCCCCCGCACCGGCTCGTCGTCGGCGCAGGCGATCACCGCGCCGTAGAACGGCACCTTGTTGGCGAAGTCGATGAAGGCGCCCCGCAGGTCGTCCCAGCCGCCGTAGCTTTCCATGTGTTCGCGATCGATGTTCGTAATCACCGCAATCGCCGGCGAGAGCTTCAGGAACGACCGATCGCTCTCGTCGGCTTCCGCCACCATGTAGTCGCCGCGACCCAAACGGGCGTTGCTGCCGAAGGCGCTGAGGCGGCCGCCAATCACCGCGGTCGGGTCGAGCCCGGCGCGCTCGAGCACGAGCGCAACCATCGACGTTGTCGTCGTCTTGCCGTGCGCGCCGGCGATGGCGATGCCGTAGCGAAGCCGCATCAGCTCGGCCAGCATCTCGGCCCGCGGAATGACCGGGATGTAGCGGCGGGCAGCTTCGGCGGTTTCCGGATTCGCCTTCGCGATTGCCGACGAGACGACGACGACGTCGGCCTTGCCGACGTTCTCGGCGGCGTGGCCGATGGCGACGCGGACCCCGAGGCGCGACAGCCGGTCGGTGACCCCGCTCCGCCGCGCGTCGGAGCCGCTGACGGCGTAGCCGAGATTGGCCAGCAGCTCGGCGATGCCGCTCATCCCGATCCCGCCGACGCCGACGAAATGAATCGCTCGCGTTCGTCCGAGCATCAGGCCGGCCCCGCCAGCTGCTCGGCGCGGTCGACGATGGCGCGAGCCGCGTCGGGCTTGGCCAGCTGCCGCGCCGCGCTCGACATCGCCGTCCGCCGGTCCGCTGCGTCCGCGAGCTCGAGCACGGTCGTCACCAGCGTGTCGCCGCCGAGCGACGCCTGCGGCACCAGGATCGCGGCGCCGGCGGCGGCGAGCACCTCGGCGTTCTTCCGCTGGTGATCGTCGGCCGCCGTCGGCAGCGGGATCAGCACCGACGGACGGCCGGCGGCCGTCAGTTCCGCCAGCGTCGTCGCGCCGGCGCGGCAGACGATCAGATCGGCGGCTTTCATCTCTCGGTCCATGGCGAAGAGGAACGGTTCGACCCGGGCTTCGAGACCGGCGGCGCGGTAGGCGTTGCGAACGAGGTCCAGGTCGCGTGCTCCTGTCTGATGCGTGATTGCCAGCTTGCCAGGGTGGGCTGCCAGCCGCGGCGCCGCCGCCACCATGGCCATGTTGATCGCGTGCGCGCCCTGGGAGCCGCCAAAGATCAAAATCCTCGGCGGCCCGCCGGCCGGCGCGTCTGTCGTGTCAAAGAACTCGGGACGGACTGGATTGCCTGTGACAAATCCCCTCCTGCCGAAATACGAGAGCGTTGACTCGTAGGTCACGGCCGCGGCGCCGACAAACCGCGCCAGCTGCCGGTTGGTGAACCCGGGCACGGCGTTCTGCTCGAGCAGCAGCGTCGGGATGCGGCGCAGCGCTGCCATCAATACCACCGGGCCGGAGCTGTAGCCGCCGACGCCGATCACGAGCTGCGGCCGGCGACGCGACAGGATCCGCCAGGCGTCGCCGCCGCTGAGCGGCAGCAGCGCCAGGCCACGCGTCAGCGCCGCCGGCGACATGCCCTTCAGACCCGAGCTCCGCAGCAGGTCGAGCTCGAAGCCCTCGCGCGGGACGACGCTCATCTCGATGCCGCGCGCCGTGCCGGCGAACGTCACCCCCACCTTCGGGTAGCGCCGGCGCATTTCGCGCGCCACGGCAATTCCCGGGAAGAGATGCCCTCCCGTTCCGCCACCTGCGATCACAATCCGCTCGAGAGTCATGCATCCGACTTTGCCATCGCCATCGTCACGGCCTGCGGCGTCGAGGCGTGCTGCGCGATGTTCAGCAGGATTGCCATGCCGAGCAGGCTGACCAGGAGCGACGAGCCGCCGGCGCTGACGAACGGCAGCGGAATGCCTTTCGTCGGCAGCAGCCCGAGCACGACGCTGATGTTGAAGAACGCCTGGAACGCGATCATCACCGTGATCCCGATCGCGAGGAAGGTGCCGAACCGGTCCGGCGCATGCGTCGCGGTCCGCAGCCCGCGCCAGCCGATGATGCAGAAGCAGGCGAGAATCGCCGTCGCCCCGATCAGCCCGAGCTCTTCGGCGATGACGGCGTAGATGAAGTCGTTGTGCGGCTCGGGCAGGTAGAACAGCTTCTGCAGCCCGCCCATCAGACCACGGCCGAAGATGCCGCCGGTGGCGACGGCGTACATCGACTGGATCATCTGATAGCCGCTCCCGAACTGATCGCTCCACGGATCGAAGAACGCCGCGACCCTGGCGCGGCGATACTCGGTCGCCATCAGCACGACGTAGAGCGCCGGCAAGCCGACGGCCGCCAGCCCGGCGATGTAGCGCCAGCTGATCCCGGCGGCGAAGACCATCGCCGACGCGATCACCAGGATCGATACCGCGGTGCCCATGTCGGGCTCCATCACCACCAAACCGACGATCACGCTGGTGACGACGCCAATCGGCAGCAGCGCGTAGCCGACCTCGTCGATGCGGTCCATGCGCCGCTCGAGCAGCGCCGCGATGAAGAAGATGACGGCGATCTTCGCCATCTCCGACGGCTGGATGCCGAGCGGCCCGAGGTTCAGCCAACGCTTCGCGCCGTTGACTTCGCTGCCGAACAGGACCGCGACCAGGCCGAGGCCGACGAGGCCCAGCCCGGCCCAGATCACCGACGGCTGCCGGTAGCAGCGATAGTCGATGCGCATGACGATCGGCACCAGCGCGAGGCCGATCAGCACCCACGCCGCCTGCTTGGCGAGGTAGCGATAGGGGTCGTCGAACCGCGCTTCCGCGATCTTCGCCGAGGCGCTGTAGACCATCACGACGCTGACGCAGATCAGCAGCAGCGTGGCGATGAACAGCAGCTTGTCTGATTTGAGTTTTCGGGCCATACTCCGCTGCCTAAAGGTCTTGCCGGCTGATACCGACAAGTAGCCTGAACCGGGCATGACGGCCGGCGCCGCCGTGCGCAGGGGTTGCAAGGCGCCGACGCTCGCGGCGCCGCCAGCCGCGCTGATCATGCGCACGCGTGCAATCCCGCGCACATCGTTGCAAAGCGATCGCGCTCACCGGCCGGAACGCCCGGGGTGCAGGCACTCGCGGGAGTGGCCGGCACGTCCGACGCGAGCCATCAGCAATCATCAGCCGGTCGTGGGCAAAGACACCACCCTCGCAGACCGGGGCAGCCTGCGTTCCCAGCGGGCGGTTCTTTACCGTATCGACCGGCTGATGACTGCTCATGGCTCTCGTCGCTTGCATCGCTCGTCCTGTGATCGTCGTTTCCGCTTCGCGTCCGTTGCCCGCCGGCCATCGCGCTCACTGCTCGCGCATCGTGCTCCAGCTCTCCGCCATCTGCCGGACTTCCTGCTTGAACACCCGGCCGCGCTCGGCGTAGTCGCGGAACATGTCGAAGCTGGCGCAGGCCGGTGCCAGGACCACTGTTCCGCCCGGTGACGCCGCGGCAAACGCGCGCCGCACCGCATCCGTCATCCCGTCGGCGTCGATCACCGTCAGGCTCGCCGCCAGCGCTGCGTGAATCAGCGGCCGCGCCTCGCCGATGGCGACGACCGTCGCGCCGCGCTCGACCAGCGGCGCCAGGAGATCGGCGAAGTCACCGCCCTTGAACCTGCCGCCCATCACGACGACGACGCCGTTGCCGAAAGTTTCGATGGCGCGGCGCGCCGCCTCGATGTTGGTCGCCTTCGAGTCGTTGACGAACTGGACGCCGCCGATCTCCGTGACGCGTTCGAGCGCGTGTTCGAGACCGGTGAAGCTCTCGACCGCCCGCGTCATCGAAGCGGCGTCGACGCCGGCGAGCGAGGCCACCGCCGCGGACGCCAGCACGTCGGCGAGCAGATGCCGGCCGAGCAGCTTCACCGATGTCAGCGGCACGAGCGGCTCGTCGCCGGCAGGGCTGCGCCGCACGATCGCGTCCGGCGTCAGGCCGATGCCCTCGACCAGCCGGTCCGACATCGAAAACAGCAGCCGCTGCGAGCGCACCGCCGAGGCAATCTCCAGCGTCGCCGGGTCGTCGGCGTTGAGCACGGCCCAGTCGTTGGCCTGCTGATTGAGGAAGATCCGCCGTTTCGCCGCTGCGTACTCCTCGACCGTCGCATGCCGATCGAGATGGTCGGGTGAGAAGTTCAGGAAGACCGCGATCCACGGCCGGAACGTCTCGACGCCCTCGAGCTGGAAGCTGCTCGCCTCGACGACGTGAATCGTCTCGGCGGTCGAGGCGTCGACCTGGGCGCTCAGCGCGTGGCCGATGTTTCCGCCGACGAGCACATGGTGCCCGCCGGCCGCGAGCATGCGCCCGGTCAGCGTCGTCGTCGTCGACTTGCCCTTGGTGCCGGTGATGGCGACGACGCGGCCGCGCAGCCAGCGCGACGCGAGCTCCAGCTCTCCCGTCACCGGCACGCCGCGGCGGCGGGCAGCTTCGACGGCCGGCAACTGTGGCGGCACCCCGGGGCTGAGGACGATCAGAATCCGCCGCCCCCAGCGTCGCCGCGACGTGACCGCCAAGTTCGAGCGCGACGCCGGCCTGGCGCAGGCGGTCGGCGTCCTCGATCGAGGCCCGCGCGTCGGAGAGGATGACGGCGGCGCCGCGGCGCACGAGCAGTTCGGCGGCGGCGACGCCGCTGCGGGCGGCGCCGACGACCACCACCTTCTTGCCACGAACGGAGAAAGGAGTCGCGCTCATCGCAGCTTCAAGGTCGTCAGGCTGAAGAGGGCGAAGATGATCGAGGCGATCAGGAAGCGGGTGATGACCTTCGGCTCACTCCAGCCGATCAGCTCGAAATGATGATGCAGCGGCGCCATCTTGAAGACGCGCTTGCCGGTGGTCTTGAACGAGGCGACCTGGATGATCACCGACAGCGCCTCCATCACGAAGACACCGCCGACGATGGCGAGCAGCGCTTCCTGCTTGACCAGCAGCGCGACCGTCCCGATCGAGCCGCCGAGCGCGAGCGAACCGACGTCGCCCATGAAGATCTCGGCCGGATAGCAGTTGTACCAAAGGAAGCCGAGGCTGGCGCCGACCAGCGCGCCGCAGAAGATGGTGAGCTCCGACGCCGCCGGCGGCACCGGCACGAGCTGCAGGTAGTTGGCGAAGACGGCGTGGGTCGCGACGTAAGCCAGGGCGGTGAACGCTGCCGCCGACACCGTGAAGACGCTGATCGCGAGCCCGTCGAGGCCGTCGGTCAGGTTGACGGCGTTGGTCGAGAAGGTCAGCACCAGCGCCGCGAACGGAATGTAGAGCACCCCGAGATCCGGGATGAAGTTCTTGAAGAACGGCGAGATGAACCGCGTGTTGAAGAGCGGCGTATCGAGCGTCGACAGCGCGACCAGGGCGCCGCCGACGGCGAAGCCGACGATGAACTGCCAGAGCAGCTTGTAGCGCGGCAGCAGGCCGTGGTGCGAGCGGCGCACGATTTTCAGGTAGTCGTCGGCGAAGCCGATCGCCCCGAACGCCGCCGTCGCGAGCACGGCGATCCAGATGAACGGGTTGCGCAGGTCGGCCCACAGCAGCGTCGGCACGAACGTCGACGTCAGGATCAGCAGGCCGCCCATCGTCGGCGTCCCGGCCTTCGTGCGGTGCGTCGCCGGGCCTTCATGACGGATGACCTGCCCGATCTGGAACTGCTGCAGCTTCCGGATCATCCACGGGCCGAGGAACAGGCCGATGAGGAGCGCCGTGATGCTGGCGGCGGCGGTCCGGAACGTGATGTAGCGGGTCACGTTGAGGATCGGCAGCCACGGCGTCAGCGGCGGCAGGAGGAGGTAGAGCATCAGGCGAACTCCGCCTTCAGCCGCTCGACCACGAGATCGGTGCCGATGCCGCGCGAGCCCTTGACGAGCACGAGATCGCCGGGGCGGACGCGGGCGAGCGCGAGGTCCGCCGCTTCTTCGCGGGTCCGCACGTGGGTGACGCGATCGGCCGCCATCCCGGCGTCGACGGCCGCGGCGGCGAGGTCGCCCGCGGCGCTGCCGCCAACGGCAATCAGCCGGTCGAGGCCGGCGGCGGCCGCGGCGCGACCGCATTCGGCGTGCAGTGCCGCCGCGTGAGCGCCGAGCTCGAGCATTTCGCCGATCACCGCCATGCGGCGGGCGCAACCGGCGGCCGCGGCGACGGTGCGCAGCGCCTGGCGCAGGGCCGAGGGGCTCGAGTTGTAGGAGTCGTCGATGATGGTGACGCCGCCGGGCAGGCGCAGCAGCTCGCCGCGATGCGCGGCCGGCTTCAGCGTCGCGGCGCGGGCGGCGATGTCTTCGAGCGGCACGCCGAGCTCGGTGGCGACCGCCGTCGCGGCCAGCAGGTTCGCGAGATTGCCGAGACCGAGCAGCGGCGTGTTCAGCCTCGCCTCGGCAGTGCCGACGCGGACAGTCGCGCTCGTGCCGACGAGGCCGCGGTCGGTGACGTCGGTGGCCATCACATCAGCCGGCGTCTCGATGCCGAAGGTCCGGATCCGCCCGAGGAACCACTCGGCGCGCTGCATGATGCGGGCGTCGTTCGCATTCGCGACCAGGAGGTCATCCGGGCGCGCCTGCTCGAGCACTTCGGCCTTGGCGTCGGCGATAGCATCGGCCGAGGCGAAGAACCCGACGTGCGCGTCGCCGACGTTCGTCCAGACACGGACGTCCGGCTCGGCGATGGCGACCAGCGTGCGAATCTCACCCGGATGATTCATGCCCAGTTCTACGACCGCGACGTCGGGCTGCGATCTCAGCTCGAGGAGCGAGAGCGGCAGGCCGATGTGGTTATTGAGGTTGCCCCGGTTCCTGAAGACGCGGTAGCGCGAGGCCAGGAACTCCGCCGTCACTTCCTTGGTCGTCGTCTTGCCCGCGCTGCCGGTGACGGCGACGACCTTCGCCCCCGACCGCCGCCTTACATCGAGGGCGATGTCCTGCAACCCCCGCGTCGTGTCGTCTACCTGCACGACGACCCGATCCCAGGCGCCCTCGACAGGCCGATCGACCAGCAGCCCGGCGGCGCCCCGCCGCAGCACCTCGGCGATGAAGTCGTGGCCATCGAAGCGCTCGCCCCTGATGGCGACGAAGAAATCACCCGGCTCGATCGCCCGCGAGTCGATGACGATGCGGCCGATTTCGCGGCCCGAATCGCCGGCGACGACCTGTCCGCCGGCAGCGGCGGCAATCCCGGCCGCGTTCAACGACAGCAGCGCCACTCGCTACGACACCCGCGAACGCGACCGGCGCCGCGCCAGCGCCTCCCGCGCCACTTCGACGTCGTCGAAGGGCAACACCCGTCCGCCAAGCTCCTGGTACTTCTCGTGTCCCTTGCCGGCGACGAGCACGAGGTCGCCGCGCCGAGCCTCATGAATCGCCCGCTCGATCGCCTGCTTGCGATCGACGATGGCGAGGTGCGGCGTGGTCCTGGGCGCGGCCTGGCCGCGCGGGGTGCGATCCGCCGGCATCACGATGCCGCGCTTGATCTCGTCGATGATGCGCTCCGGGTCCTCGGAGCGCGGGTTGTCGGAGGTGATGACGACGAGGTCGCTCAGCCGCGACGCGACCGCGCCCATCAGCGGACGCTTGGTCGTGTCGCGATCGCCGCCGCAGCCGAACACCGTGATCACCCGCTCCGACGCGAGCGGGCGCGCGGTCTCGAGCAGGTTCTTGAGGGCGTCGTCGGTGTGGGCGTAGTCGACAACGACGCGGACGTCGTCGGCCGGCGCGGACACGAGCTGAAAGCGGCCGGGGACGAGCCCGAGCCGGGCGATCCCCTGTTCGATCGCGTTGAACGGCAGGTCGAGCGCCATCGCTGTCGCGGCGGCGGCGAGGACGTTGTAGGCGTTCGGCCGCCCGACCAGTGGCGAGCGCAGCGCCAGCGTGCCGCGCGGCGTCCGCGCCTCGAAGGCGAGCCCGTCGAGCGAGAACGAGAGCGGCCCCGGCCGGACGTCGGCGGGCGCGTCGATGGCGTAGGTCACCGCGCGCGGCGCGGCGGCGGCGAAGGCGGCGCCGCGGGGATCGTCGAGATTCGAGACCCCGAAGCTCCCCGCCGGCAGCAGCTCGAACAACCGCCGCTTGGCGCGGAAGTACGCCTCCATGTCGCGGTGGAAGTCGAGATGATCGCGGGTCAGGTTGGTGAAGATCGCGGCGCGGAAATGCAGGAATTCGACGCGGCGCAACGCCAGCGCGTGCGACGACGCCTCCATGACGCAGCCGGCGGCACCGGCGGCCACCATCTCGCGCAGCATGCGCTGCAGCTCCGGCGCCTCCGGCGTTGTGCGCGGCGCCTCCCGCTCTCGTCCCGCCACCTGATAGCCGACGGTGCCGATGCGGCCGCACGGCATGCCGGCCGCCTCGAAGATCGAGGCCAGCAGATACGAGGTCGTGGTCTTGCCGTTGGTGCCGGTGATGCCGACCAGCACCAGCTGCTCGCTCGGATTGGCGAAGAACTCGGCGGCCAGCGCCGCCAGCGCCAGGCGCGCGTCGGCGACCTGGATCCACGGCGCCGAAACGCCGGCCGGCGCGGCGACGTCGGCGACGACGGCAATGGCTCCGCGGGCGATCGCGTCGCGGGCGAACGCGTTGCCGTCCGTCTTCAGCCCTTTCAACGCGACGAAGACCGAGCCGGGAACGACATCCCGCGAGTCGCTGGTGACCGACACCACCGCCCGTGCCGCGTCGATCGCGGTCACCGGCGCTTCGGCGACGGGGGCAACCCGTCGAGTCGCGCCGCTGAGGAGCGTGCCCAGTGTCATTGCGGCGCTCCCGGTGGCACGGCCAGGGGTTCGCGTCCGAGCTTGAGCGCCGAGGCGCCGCCGGGGACGACCAGGCTGCCCGCTTCCGGCGACTGCGCCAGCACGAAGCCGGTGCCGGCGATCTCCGGTGACGACAGCCCCAGGCTGGTCAGCCGGCGCACGGCCTGGCGCAAGCCCATGCCGCGCAGGTCGGGCATGACGTTGCTGTTGGCGTGCCGAACGCCGCCGGTCGGGTCGATCGGCAGCTGGACACGCGTCCGCTCGACGCCAGATCCCTCGCCGCGGCGCGCCACCAGGACGGGCGGCGGCGCGTTGACGGTCGGCGCGATGCCGAGGTGGCGGAGCGACGCTTCGGCGATGCGCTTGAACACCGGCGCGGCGACGGCGCCGCCCGTGTCGCCCTTGCCGTGCGGCGAGTCGATCAGCACGATGATGGTCAGCGCCGGCTTGCGCGACGGCACGAACCCGACGAACGAGACGTTGATTTCCGTCGGCGAGTAGCGCCCGTCGATCACCTTGTGGGCGGTGCCGGTCTTGCCGGCAATGGTGTAGCCGTCCATCCGCGTCGACTTGGCCGTGCCACGCTCGACGACCGCTTCCATGATCGCGGTCAGCTGCGCCGCGGTCCGCTCCGAGATGGTGCGACGGACGACCTTTGGCGCGATCTCGAAGCGCTGTTCGTCCTTGATCAAGGCCCGCACGATGTGCGGTTCATACAGGGTGCCGCCGTTGGCGATCGAGCTCATCGCCGAGGCCATCTGCAGCGGCGTCACGCCGACCTGGTAGCCCATCGACACCGACGCCAGCGCGCTCGGATCGAGCTTCGCCGGGTCCCAGACGATGCCGGGATTCTCGCCGCGGAAATCGGGCGCCACCTGCTGGCCGAAACCGAAGCGGCTGACGTAGCGGCCGAGCCGTTCCGGCCCGAGCTTCATCCCGATCTTGATCGCGCCGACATTGCTCGACTTCACGATCACGTCGGTGAACGACAGGATGCCGTAGCGATGCATGTCGGGAATCGTGCGCGAGCCGAAGCGGATCATCCCGGCGCTGACGTCGACCAGATCCTCCGGCGTCATCAACCCTTCTTCGAGCGCCGCCGACGCCGTCACGATCTTGAAGGTCGATCCGGGCTCGTAGAGATCCTGGATGGCGCGGTTGCGGCGGTGCGACTCCGGCGCCTTGGCGTAGGTGTTGGGGTTGAAGGTCGGAGCGTTGGCGAGCGCGAGGATCTCGCCGGAGTTCGGATCCATGATCACGACCGACCCGCCGACCGCGCGATGCTCCGTCACCGCCGCCTGCAGCTCCCGCTCGGCGATGTTCTGCAGGAACTGGTCGATCGTCAGCTCCAGCGAGGCGCCCGCCGTCGCTTCACGCTTGACCTTGCTGGTCATGGCCTGGCGCTGGGCGTCGCGCATGATCATCAGCTGACCGGCGATGCCCCTGATCTTCGCGTCGAACGAGGACTCGAGGCCACCGAGGCCGACGTTCTCCGTGCCGACGTAGCCGAGCACGTGCGACAGCAGCTCGCGCTTGGGATAGAAGCGCCGGGTCTCCTTGATCAGGCCGATGCCCTTGAGATCGAGCCGCCGGATGCGCGCCTCCTCGTCCGGCGACACCCTGCGCGCCAGGTAGGCGAACTGCCCCTCTTTCCGCAGGTGCCTCGCGATCGCGTGGCGGTCGGCGGCGTCGCACCGGCTGAGCGCGCCGCAGACCAGCGCCGCGGCCTTGTCCGGGTTCTCGACCTCTGACGGGTCGGCGAAGATCGACTCCGCGTCGACGCTGTAGGCGAGGACGCGGCCGTTGCGATCGAGGATGTCGCCGCGCAGCGGCGTCGTCTCGAAGGTGTTGGTCCGCTGCCGCTCGGCCATCGCCGTGAGCTCGTCGTGGCGGACGATCTGGAGGTAGATCAGGCGGGCTTCGATCGCGACCGTCCACAGCGCGAACAGCACCGCCGCAACCGTGACCCGCGAGCGAACCGCAGTGCGCCAGTCGCGCGTCGCCGCCTCGCCGCGGTGGGTCCGCGACTTGCTCCGAGCCTTCCAGGGAAGTCGGAATCCGTACCAGGCCTGTTCGTCCGCCACCGGTCCTCCTGACGTACGTGCCGGCTAACGCGCCGCGACGATGGACTTGGCGGGGGGAGCGGGGGCCTCCACTCGCTCGATCACGATGGACTCTTTCGCGCTCGGCTGCACCAGGCGCAGGCGCGTCGTCGCAATGTCCTCGATGCGACCGGGCGCGGACAGCATCTCGAGCTCGAGCTTGAGATGGCGGTTGAGCTCCTCTTCCGCCGCGCGCTCGCGCTGCAACCGCTCCATCAGGTAGCCGTGCTGCACGATCTCGAAATGCTGCCAGGCCGAGAACAGCAGCACCGCCACGAGGAGGCCGCCGATGCCGACCGAGCGCCACAACTGGCGCTGCCGGGCCTCGTCGACCTCGCGGACGATCGGGTTGTTGCGCACGTCTTTCTTGATCGCGTACTCGAAATCGCTGCTCATGCGAGCCTCTCGATGGCGCGAAGTTTGGCGCTGCGGGCGCGGGGATTGCCGTCGACCTCGGCGTCGCCGGCTTCAATCGGCCGCTTGGTCAGGATGCGAAGCGCTGCTTCCCCCTGGGCCAGGGCGCGGAACGTGTGCTTGACGATGCGATCCTCGAGCGAGTGAAAGGCGATGATCGCGAGCCGCGCCCCGGCCGCGAGCCGCGCCGCCGCGGCGGCGACGAAGACATCCAGGCCGTCGAGCTCGCGATTGACCCAGATCCGGATCGCCTGGAACGTCCGCGTCGCCGGATCGATTCGCTGGTAACCGCGCCCCGGAATCGCCCGCCGGACGATCTGGGCGAGCTGGCCCGTCGTCGCGACCGCCGCCTGCGTCCGCGCCCGCGTGATGGCGCGGGCGATGCGCCGCGAGTGCCGCTCCTCGCCAAAGCGGAAGATCACGTTCGCCAGCTCCTCTTCCTCGACCGTCGCCAGCAGGTCTGCCGCCGAGGCGCCGCTGGACTGATCCATGCGCATGTCGAGCGGCTCGTCTCGCTGAAAGCTGAAGCCGCGGCCGTCGCCGGCGAGCTGCATCGACGAGATGCCGAGGTCGGCGAGCGCGCCGTCGACCTGCGGGATGCCGCGAGCATCGAGGACGCGGTCGAGATCGCGATAGTCGGCGTGCACGAGCTCGACGCGGTCGCCGAATCCAGCCAGCGCCTCGGCGGCGAGCCGCAGCGCCTCGCGGTCGCGGTCGAGCCCCAGGACGCGGCCGGCGCCCGCCTCGAGCAGCGCCCGGCTGTGGCCGCCGAGACCGACGGTGCAGTCGACGAACAGGCCGCCGCGCGCCGGCGCGAGGACGGCCATCGTTTCGGCGACGAGCACGGGAGCGTGGAGCGGCGCCATCAGGTCAGATCCCGAAATCGGCGAGGGCGCGGGCGTCCTCGTCGGTGAACGCCTCGCGATTGAGCTTCGACGTGAAGCGATCGTGGTTCCAGACCTCGAGGGTGTCGTACTGGCCGAACACGTCGACCTCTCCGTTCATGCCGGCCGATTCACGCAGCCGCTGGTGAATCACGACGCGGCCCTGCGAGTCGATCTGCGCCGTCTGGCCGTAGTAGTTGACGCGGTCGAAATAGCGCCGCCGGGCCGGGTGCTCCGAAGCGATACGGGAGAGCTTCTCTTCCAGGGCCAGCCAGATCGGCATGGGGTAGAGGCGGACGGACTCCCCCGTCAGGCTCGTCACGAACAGCTCCGAGCCGTGCTGTTTCTCCAGCAGGACCCGGAAGGCGTTCGGGATCTTGAGCCTCCCCTTGTCATCGATTTTGGCGTTATGGTTGCCCCGGAACACGGCCCTTGACTCCACCAGACTCCACTGATTTCCACCCGGATACTAGAGAAGGGGCAGGGTCCTGTCAACCGCAAAATAATGAGAGGGCTAGGCTTACGCTAAAGTTTCGCCGGGAGAAGAGAGGGCGAATCGGCGGAGCCGCATGTTAGCATGTGCAGATTTGACTCAGCCTCAACGGCGTAATGCCGAGGTTGGAAGCTCATGGCCAAGCCGGATGCCCGGGCGGGCCGGTCGTGGGCAGCTGAGGTCGTCATCGATCGGGCTCGTCTGTCGGCTCGCGCGGCAACCCGGCACGTGACTCCATGACGCGCACGATCGTGCCACACGACATCCACTGCTGGACGTGAAAAACATCCTCGTCTGCGAAGCGCAGGTGCCGTTCGTTCGCGGCGGCGCCGAAATTCTCGTCCGCGAACTGGTGCGCGAGCTCCAGGCGCGCGGCCATCGCGCCGAACTCGTCAGCGTCCCCTTCAAGTGGTATCCGAAGGAGGAGATCCTGCCGCACGCGGCGGCATGGCGGCTGCTCGATCTGAGCGAGAGCAACGGCCGTCCGATCGATCTCGTGATCGCCTCGAAGTTCCCGACCTACTTCGTCCGCCATCCGCGCAAGGTCAGCTGGCTGCTGCATCAGTATCGCGCCGCCTATGAACTATGCGGCACCGTCTACAGCGACTTCGGCCACACCGAGCTCGACGTCGGCCTGCGCGACACGCTCATCCGGCTCGACACGGAGATGCTCGGGGAATGCGCCCGCCTCTACTCGATCGCGCGTAATACCGAGGCGCGCCTCGCGAAATACAACGGGCTCTCGGCGCCGACGCTGTACCATCCGCCGCACCTCGCGCCGCGCCTGACGTCCGGCCCGTACGGCAACTACGTGCTCTCGGTCGGGCGCATCGAATCGGTCAAGCGCGTCGATCTCATCGTCCGGGCGATGGCGCTCGTCGACGCCCCGGTCGAGCTCGTGGTCGCGGGCGACGGCACCCAGCGCCAGGCGGTGGAGCGCGAAGCCGAGGCCGCCGGCGTCGCCGACCGCGTCCGCTTTGTCGGCCGCGTCGACGACGATCAACTGGTCGGACTCTACGCCGGCGCCCTCGCGGTGATTTATCCGCCCTACGACGAGGATCTCGGCTACGTCACGCTCGAAGCCTTCCTCGCGCGCAAGCCGGTGGTCACCTGCACCGACTCGGGCGGGCCCAATGAGTTCGTCGTCGACGGCGAGAACGGCTGCGTCACCGAGCCGGCGGCGGACGCGCTCGCGGCCGCCATCAACCGCCTCCACGCTGATCGCCGCCTGGCAGCGCGACTCGGCGACGCCGGCTACGAGCGGGCGGCGGCGATCACGTGGGACGGCGTCATCGAGAAACTCGTCGGCTGATTGCGAAAATGCCGAGATTAGCCATAATTGCGGGGTTTCGCACCGGCACCGGACAGGCCACGCGTTGACGAAGCTCATCATCCAGATACCGTGCCTCAACGAGGCCGAGACGCTGCCGGCGACGCTGGCGGAGCTGCCGCGGGCGATCCCCGGCATCGACGTCATCGAGGTCCTCGTCATCGACGACGGGTCACGCGACGGCACCTCGCGGGTCGCCCGCGAGGCCGGGGTCGATCACGTGCTGCGGCTGCGCCGTAACAAAGGGCTCGCGGCGGCGTTCGCCGCCGGCATCGACGCCTCGCTCAAGCAGGGCGCCGACTTCATCGTCAACACCGACGCCGACAACCAGTACCCCGGCCGCCAGATCCCGCGCCTGCTCGAACCGCTGCTCAACGGCGTCGCCGACATCGTGATCGGCGATCGCAACATCGCCGAGGTCCAGCACATGTCGTGGCGCAAGCGTCAGCTGCAGCGCCTCGGCAGCTGGGTGGTCCGCCAGGTCTCGAACACGACCGTGCCGGACACGACCAGCGGCTTTCGCGCCTACACCCGCGAGGCAGCGCTGCGGATGACGATCGTCTCGGAGTTCTCCTATACGCTCGAGACGATCATCCAGGCCGGCAAGAAGCGGATGGCGATCGCTCACGTGCCGATCGAGACGAATCCGCGGACGCGGCAGTCGCGGCTGTTCGACAGCATGTTCTCGTACATCAAGCGATCGGCGGCGACCATCGTCCGCATCTACGCGATGTACGAACCGCTGAAGGTGTTCTCGTACATCGGCTCGCTGATCGTCCTGCTCGGCGTGCTGCTTTCCCTGCGCTTCGTCTACACCTACCTGACCGAACCGCTGGCCAGCGGCCGCAACCTGCAGTCGCTGATGCTCGGGGCCGGCCTGATGATTGTCGGCTTCCAGGTACTGCTGAACGGACTGCTCGCCGACGTGATCTCGGCCAACCGCAAGCTGCTCGAGGATCTCGTCTACCGCGTGCGGTCGCTCGAACTGCCCCGGCGTCCCGACGCGGCCGACGAACACACCGCAGACGTCATCTCCCCCGGCGCCGAGCGCCGCTGGCCGCGCTGACCGATGGCCGCACCTGCAGACGTCTCCATCGTCATCCCCGCGTTCAACGAAGGACCGGCGATTGCTGCCGTGGTCGCGGCGCTCGCCGAGTCCGGTCCGTGGCACGAGATCATCGTCGTCGATGACGGGTCGCGCGACGACACCGGCGCCAACGCCGCCGCCGCCGGCGCCACCGTGGTCAGGCACCCGTACAACAAGGGCAACGGCGCCGCCGTCAAGAGCGGCATCCGGCGCGCCACCGGCAAATACGTCTTGATCGTCGATGGCGACGGCCAGCACAGCCCGGCGGACGCCCGCCGGCTCGTCGCCCGGCTGGGCGAGTACGACCTCGTCATCGGCGCGCGATCGAATGGCACACAAGCGACGCACGCCCGGCGGGTCGGCAACTCGCTCCTCAACCGTCTCGCCAGCTACATGACCGATCGTGAGATTCCGGATCTGACGTCGGGCTTCCGCGGCGCCCGCCGCGAGTACCTGCGCGAGTTCCTGCACCTGCTGCCGAACGGCTTCTCGACACCGACGACGACGACGCTGGCGTTCATCAAGGCCGGCTACAACGTCGCCTTCGAGCCGACCGACGCCAGGCAGCGGGTCGGCAGCTCGAAGATCCGTCTCGCCCGCGACGGCACCAAGTTCTTCCTCATCATCCTGAAGATCGTGACGATCTACAGTCCGATGCGGGTGTTCCTGCCGCTCTCGGTGGTCACCTTCGTGATCGGTGTGCTCTACGGCGTGTGGAACGTCGCCCTGCACTCGCGCATCCCCAACGGGTCGGTGCTGCTGATCCTGTTCGCGCTCGGTGTCTTTCTCGTCGGACTGGTGTCGGAACAGATCTCTGCGATGCGGTTCGAGGGCCGACAATAGCCGCGTCATGACCATCGATGACGCCGGCGCGCGGCGGCTCATCGCCGCGGCAGCGGCCGTCGCTCTCCTCCTCCGGCTGCTCTTCGCGCTCAGCTACTGGGTCGACCGGCCGCTGACCCACGACGAGCACGAGTACCTGTCGCTGGCCCGCGGCCTCGCCTCCGGCGCCGGCTTCGTCTACGACGACGCTGTCGAAACGGGGACGGCGCAGCGCTTCGGGCGCGCCCCGGGCTACCCGCTGTTCCTCGCCCTGCTCGACGCCGGACGGCCGGTGCCATCGAGCACGCCGGCGCGGGTGAAGGTGGCGCAATCGCTGGTCGGCGCCGCCACGGCATGGCTGCTTGGCTTGATCGCCCTGAGCGCGGCCGGACCGCGGGCCGGCGTCGTCGCGGCCGCGCTGGCCGCGATCTATCCGCCGCTCATCGCGATCCCGGCTTACGCCTTCAGCGAAACCCTCTACAGCTTCGTCGCGTTCGCGACCATCTTCGTCCTGCAGCGCGCCGTCGATCGGGCGTCGCCGGCCGCGGCGCGCCACACCGGGCCCGTGCTCCTCGCGCTCGCGGCCGGCCTGCTCGGCGGCGTCGCGGCGCTGGTTCGGCCGGCGATGCTGCTGTTCATGCCGCTGGCTTTCGCCTGGCTGCTCTACCGGCGGCGCCCGGCGCTCGCCGTGGCGCTGACGATCGGCGCGACGCTCGTCGTCACCCCGTGGACGGTGCGCAACCTCCGCGTCTACGATCGGCTGGTGCTGATCGCGTCGGAAGGGGGCGTGACGTTCTGGACCGGCAACAATCCGCTGGCCGGCGGCGAAGGCGACCTCGCCGCCAACCTTGCGATCAAGGAGGCCGAGCTGGCGCTGCGTCAGCGGCATGCCGGACTCAGCCCGGAGCAGATGGAACCGATCTATTACCGTGAGGCGCTGGCGTGGATCGCCGAGGAACCGGGGCGCTGGCTGCTGCTCGAGCTGCGGAAAGCGTTCTATACGATCGTCCCGATCGGCCCCTCGTATGCGGTACACTCCCCGAGATACCGATTCGCGTCGATCGTGCCGTATCTGATGCTGCTGCCTTTCGCCGTTCCAGGGGCAATCCGGTTGTGGCGCAGCGCGCGCCGCCCGACGCCGCTGTTTCTTCTGGCTGGTTCTGCCATCCTTATGTGTCTCGTGTTTTTTCCGCAGGAACGGTTTCGTCTTCCAGTGATCGATCCGGCGCTTCTCGTCGCCGCCGCGGCCATGACAGGACGGTCGCGATCGTGAGCGCGACACCGCGCGTCCTCGTCGTCGTCCCGACCTACAACGAACGCGACAACCTGCCGGTTCTCGCGCGCGGCGTCCTCGCGCACGCCGGCTTCCGGATGATGGTCGTCGACGATGGCTCGCCCGACGGCACCGGCGCGATCGCCGACGGGCTGGCCGCCGAGCATCCCGGCCGGGTCGAGGTCATGCACCGTACCGGTCCGCGCGGGCTCGGCCGCTCGTACATCGACGGCCTGCGCCGCGCCATCACCTACACCGACGTCGACCTGGTCTGCCAGATGGACGCCGACCTTTCGCACAACCCGGAGTACCTGCCGGCGCTCGCGGCGGCGACCGCAGAGTACGACGTCGTCATCGGCTCGCGTTATCTCCAGGGGGTCAGCGTCGTCAACTGGCCGCTCCACCGCATCTTTCTCAGCGCCTTCGCCAACCGCTACATCCGGACGGTGACGCGGCTGACGCCGAACGACTGCACCAGCGGCTTCCGATGCTGGCGGCGCGAGTCGCTGGCGCGGCTGCCGCTCGGGTCGATGGTCTCGGACGGCTATGCGTTTCTCGTCGAGATGCTCTTCGAGGCGCGGCGGGCCGGCTGCCGCTTCGGCGAAGTGCCGATCATCTTCGTCGAGCGGCGCCAGGGGCAGTCGAAGGTGTCCGGCTCGGTGCTGATGGAATCGCTGATCACGCCGTGGCGGCTGATCTTCCGCAAGTCGCCGTGACCCGCCACGTCGTCGTGATGGTGGCGACTTCTTATCCGCGCTTTCCCGGCGACAGCGTCGGCACCTTCATGGAGCCGATCGCCAAGTCCGTCGCCGCGCGCGGCCACGAGGTCCACATGGTCGCGCCGTGGCACCCCCGCATCACCCGTCCGGCGCACGAGGACGGCGTCACCTTTCACTTCTTCAAGTACGCGCCCGTCGCCAGCCTCAACGTCTTCGGCTACGCCCAGGCGCTGCACGCCGACGTCAAGCTGCGCGGCGCCGCCTACGCCGCGACGCCGCTGGCGCTCGTCGCCGGCTGGCATGCGGCGCGCTCGGTCGCCAATCGCCATCGGGCGACGGTGATGCACGGACACTGGGTCGTGCCGGGCGGCGTGATGGCGGCCGCCGCGAAGCCGGGACTGCCGCTGGTGGTCAGCCTGCACGGCTCGGACGTCTACGTCGCCGAGAAGCTGGCGCCGGCGCGATTCGCCGCCGGCAGGGTCTTCCGTCGCGCCGGCGCGGTGACCGCGTGCAGCGCCGATCTCGCGCGCCGCGCCATCGGGCTCGGCGCCGCGCCCGACCGCGTCGAAGTCGTGCCCTACGGGGTCGATCCTGAACGCTTTCGGCCGGACCCGGCGGCGCGCACGTCGCGCCGTGCGATCGCCGGCGTCGGCGTCGACGGGACGCTGGTGTTCACGGCAGGCCGCCTGGTTCGCAAGAAGGGCTTCGAGTACCTGATCGATGCCATGGCGATGCTGCCGGCCGAACCGGCGATCCGGCTGTGCATCGCCGGGGCCGGGGATCTCGACGGCGAGTTGCGTGCCCGGGCAGTGGCTGCGGCCGATCGCGTAACGTTTCTCGGCGACCTGGCGCAGGACGAAGTCGGATCGTGGCTCGCCGCGGCCGACATCGCCGTCGTTCCCTCCGTGCGCGACGACAGCGGTAACGTCGACGGGCTGCCCAATATCGTCCTCGAAGCCATGGCCTCGGGCACGGCGCTCGTCGCGACGCCCGCCGGCGGCATCGCCAATGTCGTCGCCGACGGTGAAACCGGCCGGATCGTCGCGGAACGAGACCCGGCGGCCCTCGCGGCGGCAATTGCGGCCCTGGCAGGCGCGCCTGCCGAACGGTCGCGGCTCGGCGCGGCGGCCAGGGTCGCCGTTACCTCGCAATTCGGCTGGGCCCGGGCCGCCGCCCGCTTCGAATCGGCGTACGATCGCGCCCTTGCCATCGCTTCGCCCGGCCGATAACATTCCCCTGCTATCCATGCCGCAGGCGGCGATGCGGAAACCGGGACTCAGCGTCTTTTTTCCGGCCTACAACGACAGCGGAACGATCGCGAGCCTCGTGATCGCGGCGCTGCGGACGGCACGGACACTCACGCCCGATTTCGAGGTCATCGTCGTCAACGACGGCAGCGCCGACGGCACCGCGGCGATCGTCGACGAGCTCGCCCGCACCTATCCCGAAGTGCGGGTCGTCCATCACCGGCGCAACCGCGGCTACGGCGGCGCCCTGCGCAGCGGCTTCGCCGCCGCGACCCGTGAGCTGGTCTTCTACACCGACGGCGACGCCCAGTACGACCCGCGGGAGATGACGCTGCTCTGGCAGGCGATGCGCGACGGCGTCGATCTGGTGAACGGCTACAAGATCAGCCGCTCCGACCCGCTGCACCGCATCGTGATCGGCCGGCTCTACCATCACACCGTGCGGTTGCTGTTCGGCCTGCGCGTGCGCGACGTCGACTGCGATTTCCGGTTGATGCGCCGCGCCGTCTTCGACCGCGTCCGGCTCGAGAAGAACAGCGGCGTGATCTGTCTCGAGATGATGAAGAAAATCCAGGACGCCGGGTTCCAGATCGCGGAAGTGCCGGTGCACCACTACCATCGCGCGCACGGCCGCTCGCAGTTCTTCAACTTCCGCCGTCTGGCCCGCACCCTCGTCGACGTCGGCAAGCTCTGGGTCGTGCTCGTGCTGCGCCGCGAGCACGTTCGCGACGCCGCGCCGCAGGCGGCGCCGCAGCCGCGGCCCGGCAATCACGCATGAGCGATCACCTGCGGTTCTACCGCGACCGCCGCGTGATGATCACGGGCGGTCTCGGCTTCATCGGCAGCAATCTCGCGGCGCGGCTGGTCGAGATCGGCGCCGACGTCCTGATCGTCGATTCGCTGTTCCCCGACTACGGCGGCAACCTGTTCAACATCGCCGGCATCGCCGATCGCGTCCGCGTCAACATCTCCGACGTCCGCGACGAACGCGGCATGGACGTGCTCGTCGGCGACCGCGAGACCATCTTCAACCTCGCCGGGCAGGTCAGTCACATCGACAGCATGCGGGATCCGTACACCGATCTCGAGATCAACTGCCGGGCGCAGCTGTCGATGCTCGAAGCGTGCCGCAAGCACAATCCCGGCGTCCGCGTCGTCTACGCCGGCACCCGGCAGGTCTACGGCCGGCCCGACAGCCTGCCGGTCGATGAACGGCATCTCGTCCGCCCGGCCGACGTCAACGGCGTCAACAAGGCGGCCGGCGAGTACTACCATCTGCTCTACAACAACGTCTTCGACGTCCGCGCCTGCTCGCTGCGCCTGACCAACGTCTACGGGCCGCGGCAGCTGATTCGTCACAACCGCCAGGGCTTCATCGGCTGGTTCATCCGCCAGGCGATCGAGAATCGCGAGATCCACATCTTCGGCGACGGCTCGCAGCTCCGCGACTTCGTCTACGTCGACGATGCGGTCGATGCGTTCCTGCGCGCCGGCGCCAGCGACGCCTGCGACGGCGGCGTGTTCAACGTCGGCGGCGACGTGCCGGTGAGCCACCGCGATCTCGTCGCCCTGCTGCTCGAGGTCGCCGGCTCGGGCACGGTCAGCTACGTCGAGTGGCCGCCCGAGAAGAAGCGGATCGACATCGGCAGCTTCTACACGGACTCGGCAAAGTTCCGCGGCGCGGTCGGGTGGCGGCCGACGGTCGATCTGCGCACCGGCTTCGAGCGCACGATCGCCTTCTACCGCCAGCATCTCGACCACTACATCGGCGAGGCGGCGGCCGGCCGCAGGACGCGGCGTCGTGATCAAGTTCCTGCAGCTGACGCTCGGCGAAGACCGCGAGGCGGTGGAGGCCGCCATCGCCCGGGTCGTCGAGCGCGGCTGGTACATCCTCGGCCCCGAGCTCGAGGCGTTCGAGCGGGAATTTGCCGCGGCCGTCCGGCGCCGCGTACGCGGTCGGCGTCAACACCGGCACCGACGCACTGGCGCTCGCGCTGCGCGCCGTCGGCGTCGGGCCCGGCGACGAAGTCATCACGTCGCCGCTGTCGGCCGCCTACTCCGCGCTGGCCATCGTCATGGCCGGCGCCAGGCCCGTCTTCGCCGACATCGATCCGCAGCGATTGACGCTCGACGCCGGCGCGGCCGCCGCCGCCGTGACCTCCCGCACCGCGGCGCTGATGCCGGTGCACCTCTACGGCCAGCCTGCCGACATGCGGGGGCTCGCGGGTGTCGCGACGCGCCACAACCTCGCCATCGTCGAGGACTGCTGCCAGGCCCACCTCGCGACCTGCGACGGCCGGCCGGTCGGCAGCTTCGGCGCCGCCGGCGCCTTCAGCTTCTACCCGACGAAGAACCTCGGCGCGCTCGGCGATGCCGGCGCCATCGTCACGAACGACGCAGCGACGGCAGCACGGCTGAAGCGGATACGCAACGGCGGCCAGACCGATCGCTATCGGCACGAGGAGCTCGGCGTCAACTCGCGTCTCGACGAAATGCAGGCGGCCATCCTCCGGGCGCGGCTGCCGTTCCTGCCGGCGTGGACGAACACGCGCCGGGCGCTCGCCGGCGCCTACCGCCGCGGCCTCGACGGCGCCGCCGGCATCACCGTGCCGCCGCAGTTCGACGCCGGCCACGTCTATCACCTCTTTCCCGATCCTGACCGCGGCTCGAGACGAGTTCCAGGCCCGCCTTCGCGCCGAGGGCATCGACACGCTGATCCATTACCCGATCCCGATCCCGCACCAGGCCGCGATGGCCGGTCAGGAGCCGGCCGAGTGTCCGGTGGCGACGCGGGTGTGCCGCCAGGTCGTGTCGCTGCCCCTCCACCCGGGACTCGATCCGGCGGCGATCGACGAGGTCGTGCGCGCCGTACGCAACACCGGATGACTCGCCGCCACGCCAGCGGCCGCGGCCGCCGCGTCATCGCGTTCTTCCTGATCGTCTTCGCCCAGTTCTGGATCTTCGAAGCCGGCCTGCGGACGTGGGGCAGCTCGGAAGCGGCACCGTCGTTCCAGGGCCTGTTCGAGAACGACCCCGACATCGGCTACCGCCTCAAGCCCAACGCGCGCACTCACTTCGCGACCTCGGAGTTCGCCGCCGACATCGCCATCAACAGCGCCGGCCTGCGCGACGACGACGACATCGGCGTCAAGCCGGCTGACGAACGGCGCATCGTGCTGCTCGGGGACTCGCTGGTGTTGTCGGTGCAGGTGCCGTTCTCGGGCACCTTCGGCGAGATCCTCGAGCGACGGCTCAACGCTCGCGGCGACGGCGTGCGCTACCGCGTCATCAACGCCGGCGTACAGGGATACGGTCCGGTCGAAGAGCAGCTGTTCTTCCGCAAGATTGTCGACCTGGTCCAGCCGGATCTGGTGCTGCCGGTCGTCTTCGTCGGCAATGATGCCGAGGAAGCCGTCGCGTCGCAGCCCAAGCTCACCAGCCGCGGCGCCGCGACGGTCGTCACCGACTCCTTCGTCACCCGCCTGCGGCGGCTGGTGCGGCGGAGCATGGTCCTGCAGATCCTCAGGCTTCGCATCGTTGCCGCGACCGACCGGCTCAGGCCGCAGCTGGCGCCGCCGGAGCCGCCGCTCCAGAGCTATGCCGCGTCGCCGGCGCCGAGGATCGCGCGCGGTATCGAATTGACGCGGACCGCCGTCGAAGACGTGGTGGCGACGGCCGCGAAAGCCGGCGCGAAGGCCGGGATCGTGCTGATGCCGGCGCGCTTCCAGGTCGACGACGCCGACTACGGCCGACTCGCCCAGGCGGTTGCCGATGCCGGCGGGCAGCTGGTGCGCGATGGCGCCAGCCAGCGCTTCGATCGCGGCCTCGCGCCGATCCCGGTGCCGCGCCTCGATCTCCTTCCGCCCCTGCGCGCGGCGCTGCCGGGGCCGGATCTCTTCTACCAGGAAACCGTCCACCTGACGCCGCGCGGCCATGATGTCGTCGCGGAGGAGCTCGCCCGCTTCATCGAGCGCGAGTTCGGCGAGTCGCTGCGCGCGCCGCGCTAGCCTGCCGCGACGTCATGGTCTTCAACTCGCTCCACTTCATCTGGTTCTTCGCCGTCGTCTACGGCCTCTACCGCGTGCTGCCGCACCGGCCGCAGAACTGGCTGCTGCTGGTCGCGAGCTACTACTTCTACGCCGCGTGGGACTGGCGTTTCCTCGGGCTGCTCGTCGCCTCGACGCTCGTCGACTACAGCTGCGCTCTCGCCATCGGCCGGACCTCGGCGCCGGCGCGCCGGCGAACCCTCCTCATCCTCAGCCTCTGCTTCAACCTGACGATGCTGGGGTTCTTCAAGTACTTCAACTTCTTCGCCGACAGCCTGCATACCGTCTTCAACGGGCTCGGGTGGCAGGTCGACTTCGTCACCCTCCGCGTGCTGCTGCCGGTCGGTATCTCGTTCTACACGTTCGTGACGATGAGCTACGTCATCGACGTCTACCGCCGCGAGATCCCGCCGACCCGCGACCTCCTCGATTTCGCGGTGTTCGTCGCCTTTTTCCCGCACCTCGTCGCCGGACCGATCCTGCGGGCGTCGACTCTCCTCGCGCAGATCGACGCGCCGCGGCGCATCTCGCGCGACCAGATGCGGGACGGCGCCTGGCTGATCGCGTGGGGCTACTTCCAGAAGGTGTTCGTCGCCGACAACATCGCCGGCCTCGCCAACGGCGTCTTCGATCCGGCGGCGCACCCGACCGGCATCAACGTCCTGCTCGGGGTCTACGCCTTCGCCTTCCAGATCTACGGCGACTTCGCCGGCTACTCGAATATCGCCCGCGGCACCTCGAAGCTGATGGGCATCGAGCTGATCGAGAACTTCCGCTTCCCCTACTTCGTTCGTACGCCGCAGGAGTTCTGGCGCCATTGGCATATCAGCCTGTCGACCTGGCTGCGCGACTATCTCTACATCCCGCTCGGCGGCAACCGGGGCGGCGAATCGCAGACCCGGCGCAACCTCTTCCTGACGATGGTGCTGGGGGGGCTGTGGCACGGCGCGGCGTGGACGTTCGTGCTGTGGGGTGTTTACCAGGGGGCACTGCTCATCGGCTATCGCGCCGCCGATCGCGTCCGCGTCGTCCGTCAGTTCGTGAACAGTCCGGGATGGTTCGCCGGCGCCGCCGCATGGTTCGTGATGTTCCACCTCACCTGCTACGGCTGGCTGATCTTCCGCGCCAGGTCCGCCGGGCAGATCGCTGATCTGACGTCGCGGCTGGTGACGGGTTTCGCGCCGGCGACCGTCGATGTGCACGGCCTGCTGGCGCCGCTCCTCCTCTACACGACACCGCTGCTCGTCGTCCATGCCTGCGAATGGTGGTCCGACAACGTGCTCGTGGTGCCGACGCTGCCGACGGGCGTGCGATACTCCGTGTACGTGGCGACGTTCTTTCTCACGATGCTGTTCGGGAACTTCGGCGGCTCCGAGTTCATCTACTTCCAGTTCTGAGCGGCGTCGCCGGCACGAACGCATGTCTCATCCACGCTTCCACCGCCTCGCGTGACCCTGCTGCACCTGCTGATCGTGGGCTGGCTGCCGGGGGCGGCGATCTTCCGGCTGCCATACGGCGACCGCGACGCCCGCGCCGGGCTCGAGGCCGAGGAGCGCCTGTTCTGGGCCGTCGTGATCAGCGCCGCGCTGTCGATGAGCGTCGTCCTTGGACTGGCGGCGATCGACCGCTACAGCTTCGAACGGCTGCTGATCGCCGACCTCGCGATCGCGGCGGTGGCGGCCGCCGCCGGCCGGTTCCGTCTGGGGTACCGCGGCACAGCGAAGCGGGTGACGCCCGGCGTGATCCTGCCGCTCGCGCTCATCCTGCTCGGCGTCTGGCGATTCTTTCCGCCCTCGGAGTACATCATCGGCGGCAAGGACCCCGGCACGTACATCAACGAGGGCGTGCAGATCGCGCAGCGCGGCACGTTCGTCTACCGCGATCCGGTGGTCGCGGAGGTCCCGCCGTTCGCCCGCGACCTGTTCTTTCCTTCGCATCTCCGTCACGACTACTACAGCCTTCGGTTCATGGGGTTCCGCGTCAACGACCCGGAGAGCGGCGCCGTCGTCGGCCAGTTCCCGCACGTCTTTCCGGCGGCGATCGCCATCGGCTACGGCCTCGACGGCCTGACCGGCGCGCGGCGGACGGTCGGCGTCTGGGCGATCCTCGGCGTCCTGGCGGTGTACTTTGCCGGTCACCGTCTGTTCGGACGCACGGCTGCCTTTACGGCGGCGGCGCTGTTGTCGCTGCACGTCATCCAGGTGTGGTTCGCGCGCTACCCGAACGCCGAGGTCGTGATGCAGGCGCTCCTGTTCGCGACGCTGCTGGCGCACGCGCGCGCGCACGTCGACGGCAACCGGTTCTTTGCGCCGATCGCGGGTGTGCTGCTCGGCCTGCTGCTGTTCCTCCGCTTCGACGCGGTGCTCGGCATCGCCGCCGTGCTCGGCGCGGTCGCGCTGCTCGTGCTCGCGCGTCGGCTGCGTCCAGACCCGTGGTTCTTTGCCGGGCTCGGGCTCACCGTCGCGGCCGGCACCGCCTACCTGCTCGGCCCGATGCGCGCCTACGTCGATCTGCCGATCGTGTTCCTGAGCCACCTCGCCTGGTGGCAATACGCGGTCATGGGCGGGGCCGTCGTCGTCGCGCTCGCCGCGCTGGTGGCCGGCGCGCGCGCGCCGGCGGTGGGCGCCTGGGTCTCGACATGGACGCCGATGCTGCTGACCGGCGCGCTCGTGGCGGCGGCGGCGTACTCGTTCTGGCTGCGGGCGCCGATCGACGGCGTGCTCGCCGCCCGCGACGCCTATTCGCTGCGCACCTTCACGGCCTTCTACCTGACGCTGCCGGGCCTGCTGGCGGCGGTGCTCGGCTTCGCGCTCTTTGCTCATCGCGCCTTCTGGCGCGCGCCGGAACTGTTCGCGACGGTCTCGGTGTACGCGTTCTTCTTCTTCTACAAGGTTCGCATCTTCTCGGATCACTTCTGGATGGCGCGGCGATTCCTGCCGGTCATCCTGCCGGGGGCGCTGCTCTTTGCCGCGGCGGCGGCGCTCGGCGGCAGCCGCGGCACGTGGGCACCGACACGGCTCGCTCGTCAGGCGATCGGCGTCGCCTTCGTCGCCGTGCTGGCGATGCAATACAACCGCGCCGCTGCCCCGGTGCTGGCGCACGTCGAGTACGCGGGAATCATTCCCAGGCTGGAGACGATCGCGAAGCAGGTCGGCGATCGCGATCTGCTGATCGTCGAGTCGCGCAACGCCTCGGACAGCCACGTCCTCGCGGTGCCGCTCGCCTACATCTACGATCGGCACGTCCTGATGCTGAACTCACCGCGCCCCGACAAGGCGGTGCTGGCGGCGTACCTCGAGTGGGCGCGAACGCGCTACGAGCGCGTGCTGTTCCTGGGCGGCGGCGGCACCGATCTGCTGTCGCCATCCTGGAGCGCGCGGCCGGTGGCCAGCGAACGGTTCGCGGTGCCTGAGTACGATGCCCCGGTCGACGCCTACCCGCGATTCGCCCGCAGCAAGGAGTTCGACTACAGCCTCTACGCGCTGCTGCCGCCCGATCCGGCGGATGCAACCCGGCCGTTCGATCTCGACGTCGGCGTCAGCGACGACCTGCACGTGCTGCGGTTCCATGCGAAAGAGTCGTCGGAGGGCCGGAGCTTCCGGTGGTCGCGTGACCGCTCGCTCATCACGGTCACTGGATTGACCGCCGCGAGCCGCGAAGTCGTGCTGTCGTTGAACGACGGCGGACGACCGGCGGCCGTGCCGCCGGCAGACGTCACGATCTCGCTCGCCGGCGAACCGCTCGCCACCATCCGCGTGACGACCGGTTTCAAGGACTACGTCGTCGCCATCCCGCCGTCGCTCGCCGAACGCCTGGCCGCCGGCGGCGGAACCGCGGAAATGCGGCTCACGACCTCGGTGTGGAAACCGGAGACCGTGATCGGCGGCGGCGACGACCGCGAGCTCGGCGTCATGGTCGACCGCGTCACGGTGCGATAATTCCAGGGTCTGCCGGCGACTAGCGCTTTGCTCCAGATCTACGACCAGCGAGAACGGATGCTCGTGCGCGCGGCCGATGCCGCGCTCGGCGTCGTGTCGCTGGCGCGGCGATCGCCTCGTGAGGCGCAGTCGTCGACGCCGTCGCGCGTCCTGCTGCTTCGCCTCGAACGCATCGGCGACCTCGTCATGGCCGCGCCGGCCATCGCCGACGTCCGGACGCTCGCGCCGGCGGCTGAGATCGATCTCGTCGTCGGCAGCTGGAACGCCCCGATCGCGCGGGCGCTGCCGGACGTGACGCGGGTCGAGACGCTCGACGCACGCTGGCTGGCGCGGGGCGGCGGCGGTCTTGGCCTGGGCGGTTTGATGAAGGCGGCAGCGGCGTGGCGTTCGCGCCGCTACGACCTTGCGATCAACTTCGAGCCCGACATCCGCAGCAACGTCCTGCTCGCGCTCAGCGGCGCCGCGCGAACGGCCGGCTGGGCCAGCGGCGGCGGCGGTCCGCTGCTCGACGTCGCGCTCGACTACGATCCGACGCGGCACACGACGGACAACGCGCGCCGCCTGGTGGCCGCGGTCATGGGCCGGACGCCGCCGGCGTCGACGCGGACGATGATCGCCATTCCAGAGCCGGTCAGGGCGGCGGCGCTGGCCGGACTCGGGCCGCAGCCGCGCCGGCCGCTGGTCGGCGTCCACGTCAGCGGCGGGCGCGCGATCAAGCAATGGGACCCCGAACGGTTCGCGGCTGTCGCCAGGCGCCTCGCCGACGAGCAGGGCGCGACCATCGTCGCCACCGGCAGCGCTGGCGACCGTGCGATGGTTGACGCGTTCATCGCCGCGGTCGGCGGCCGGGTCGTCGATGCGGCTGCCGGCGGCGACGACCTGCTGGGCTCGGCGGCGCTGCTGGCACAGCTCGATCTGCTGGTCACGGGAGACACCGGCCCGATGCACCTGGCGGCGGCGGTCGGCACGCCGGTCGTCGCCATCTTCGGTCCATCGGATCCGGCGCGTTACGCGACATCCGGTCCCGACGATCGCATCGTCCGCGTCGATCTGCCCTGCAGCCCCTGCAATCGCATTCGCCGCCCGCCGTCACGATGCGTCGGCCACACGCCGGACTGCCTCGTGCACGTCAGTGCCGACGCGGTTCATGCGGCTGCGGTCTCGGTCCTCGCCGCGGCCGCGGCCCGCTGCGCCGGCGCGACCCGGCCATGAACGACGTCGTCATCGCCATGCGGTCCGCGTCCGGACGGCGCGAGGTCCGTCTCGCCGACTACCTGCCGGCGGAGGCCGCGGATCGTGCGGCCGACGAAGCCATGGCGTGGATCAAGCGACTGCGTCACGCCCGCGTCGACGGCGACACGCTACGCCGCCGGTTCACGTATCGCGATGACTCGTTGTGGTGGTTCGCCGAGCTCTACCTGCACAAGCAGCAGGTCGTCGCCGGCATCTTTCGCACGATCGCGGCGCTCGAGCATCTCCTCGCCCGCGAAGCGCCGGGCGCAATCGAGATCGTGCGTCGTGGCGTCGGAACGACGACCCGGCTGATCGCGACCGTGGCGCCGCAGATCGCGGCCGCGGCGGGCGTCGGCTACGAAGGCCAGCGCATGACCGGCTCCTCGAGCCTTCGCCTCGCCGCGATGGACGCGCGGGCGAGGGCATTGACCGCGGCCGCACTCGCGTCGCGCCTGCGTTCACGTCCCGTCAACGTGCCGGCTGCAGCAGCCGCGGCGGTGGCATTCGTGCACCGCGCGTTCTGGCGCCGGCAGGCGGGGGACGGCAGCGACGAAGCCTACATCGGTCCGGTACTCACGGCGCTCGAGCGGCAACTGGGAGCCGCCAACGTCAGCTACGTCACCGTCGGCCCGGCGTCCAACTTCAGGGCCCGGCGGTGGTGGCATGCGCTGCGCGCGGCGGATCCCGGCGGCCCGGCGCAGCCGATCGAAACCTTCGCGCCGCTGACCCGCCTGTCCGACTCACGCCGGCTCTGGCGGGAACGCCATCGCATGCGGCGGGCGCTCTGCGGGAGCGACGACGTGCGGGCGCTGGCCGAGATCCGCGGCTGCGACTGCTGGCCGCTGATCCGCGAGGAGCTCGCCGGGGTCGCCTTGCTGCAGTGGCCGTGGTCGGCGCGAGCGATGGACGAGGCCGGCGCCGCGCTCGACACCCTGCAGCCGCGCGTCGCGGTGACCTACGCGGAAGCGGGCGGCTGGGGACGCGCCATCGTGCTGGAATGCCGGCGGCGGCGGATTCCGAGCGTCGGCCTTCAGCACGGCTTCATCTATCGACACTGGCTCAACTACCTGCACGAAGCGGATGAGATGCAGGCGGACGGAGACGACCGCGGCTTCCCCGCCCCGACGTCGACCGTTCTCTTCGACGACTATGCCGCCGATCACCTGGCGCGGCGCGGGCGGTTTGCCGCCGACCGGCTGGCCGTGGCCGGGAGCCCGCGGCTCGATGCGCTCGCGGCCGGCGCGGCGGCGCTGACGCCAGCCGAGATCGATCGGGCGCGCTCGCTCGCCGGGGCCCCGCCCGGGGCAGCGCTGGTGCTGGTGACGACCAAGTTCAGCGAGGCGCGCGGCGTGCTCGGCGCGCTCGTCGAAGCCGTGGAGTCGCTGCCGGGCGTGCACCTGGCGATCAAGACGCATCCTGCCGAGACTCCGGAAATGTATGCGGCGATCGCCGCCGGCCGCGCGCGAGTCCGGGTGCTGGACGCCGCGACGCCGCTCGCGCCGCTGCTGCGCGCCAGCGCCGCCCTCGTCACGGTGAACTCGACGGTCGCGCTCGACGCCGCCGTCCTCGATGTCCCCGCGCTCGTGATCGGGTTGCCGAACAATCTCTCGCCATTCGTCGATGCTGGCGTGATGGCCGGCGCCGGCGGCGCCGACGCTGCCGAGATCGCGCGGGCGCTCCGCCAAATCCTGTATGATGAGGAGTTTCGCCAGAGTCTCAGTCGCGCCCGCGGGGCGTTTCTGACCCGCTACAGGATTGACGCGAGTGGCCAGGCCGCCGAACGTGCGGCCGACGTCATCCGGCGGCTGGCGTTCGCTGACGAGGGAACTGTCTGATGCGTGTGTTGATTACCGGAGGCGCGGGGTTCGTCGGATCTCACCTCGCCGAGGCCCTGCTCGATCGCGGCGACGAGGTCTTCGCGCTCGACAATCTCTCCACGGGCTCGATCGAGAACATCACGCACCTGAAAGGGCACCCCAAGTTCCACTACGTCATCGACACGGTGACCAACGAGCCGGTGCTCGCCGAGCTCGTCGATCGCTGCGACGTTGTCGTGCACCTCGCCGCCGCGGTGGGCGTCAAGCTGATCGTCGAGTCGCCGGTGCACACGATCGAGACCAACGTGCACGGCACCGAGGTCGTGCTCAAGCTGGCGAACAAGAAGAAGAAAGTGGTGCTGATCGCGTCGACCTCGGAGGTCTACGGCAAGAGCGGGACGGTGCCGTTCCGGGAGGACGCCGACCTGGTGCTCGGGCCGAGCGACAAGCACCGGTGGGCCTACGCCTGCAGCAAGCTGATCGACGAGTTCCTGGCGCTGGCCTACTGGAAAGAGCGCAAGCTGCCGGTGATCATCGTCCGGCTCTTCAATACCGTCGGACCGCGGCAGACCGGGCAGTACGGGATGGTGATCCCGAGCTTCGTGCAGCAGGCGCTGGCCGGGCGGCCGATCACCGTCTTCGGCGACGGCACGCAGTCGCGCAGCTTCACCTACGTCGGGGACGTGGTGCGGGCTATGGTAGCCTTGATCGACGAGCCTCGTGCCATCGGCCAGGTCTTCAACATCGGCAACGGTCGCGAGATCACGATCGGCGAGCTTGCCGAGATCATCAAGAAACTGACCGGCAGCAGCTCCGAGATCGTACGGATTCCGTACGACGAGGCTTACGAGGCGGGGTTCGAAGACATGCCGCGCCGCGTCCCGGACATCTCCAAGGTCGCGGCGCTGGTCGGCTACGCGCCGACCGTCGACCTCGAAGAGATCCTCGCCCGCGTCATCGAACACTTCCGGCAGCGGTAATTAAAGGCGGTCGTTTCGCACAGCATGCCTTCGCGCCTTCACGTCCGGACCCGCGCCCGCCGCGCCGTGGAGTCGCTGCTGCGGCGGAACGCGAAGCCCGTGCGCCGGCTGATGCTCGCCACCGGGCGCGAGCGCGCGCCGATCCTGCCCGAGATCGTCCAGATCGAGAGCACCAACATCTGCAACGCCAAGTGCGTTTTCTGCCCGCGCGACGACATGCACCGGCGCCAGGGCATCATGAGCTTCGATCTGTTCCGCAAGATCGTCGACGAGTGCGCCGAGCTCGGCATCACCCACGTCCGCGTCCACAACTATGGCGAACCGTTCGTCGACCGCCAGCTGGTGGAGAAGGTGCGCTACGCCAAGCAGAAGGGCATTCGCGAAGTCGGCATGATCAGCAACGGCTCGCTGATCACCGAAGCCGTGGCGCGCGGCATGATCGAGGCCGGGCTCGACGCGATCAACATCAGCGTCGACGCCTCGGGCAAGGAAGTCTTCGAGTCGACGCGCATCGGCCTCAAGTACGACAAGGTCATCGCCAACATCGAGCGTCTGGTGCGGATTCGCGCCGAGCTCGGCAAGCGCCGGCCGAAGCTGATCCTGTCGTTCGTGCGCCAGAACAACTCCGCCGACGAACAGGCGTTCATCGAGCACTGGAAGGCGATCGCCGACAAGATCCACGTCACCGACCTGCACAACTGGGCCGGGACGCTGAACACCGAAGTCGGACGTCAACTATCCCTGCTATCGCCCGTGGCTCACGTTCACGGCGCTCTGGGACGGCCGCGTCTCGCTCTGCTGCGCCGACTTCGACGGCCGCCACGTGCTCGGGGACCTCAACACCTCGTCGATCCGCGAGATCTGGAATTCCCAGCCGTATCTCGACGCCCGTCGTCAGCATCTCGAGAGCGGCGGACCGGAGATTTGCCGGTCGTGCGATCTGCCGCGCAAAGATTCGCCTCTCTGGGTGACGAAGCTGGTCTGACAGCCGCTGCTTCCGAGCGACGCGCTCACGGCCGGGCTCGGGGGCAGTCGAGATGGCCGTCCCCTCAGTCGCGAGGGGCGTATACTGGTTGCTCCGGTGAGGGAGCAGAAATTATGAAGCACAGGCTCGGCCGCGCTGCCATCATTGCCGCGATCGCGCTCGTCCCCGCCTCCGCGACGGCGGGCGAGCTCCGCCTCTCCATCGCCAACGGACGCGTGACGCTCGTCGCGCAGGACGTCACGGTCAAGCAGATTCTCGATGAGTGGGGCCGCGTCGGCCAGACCACGATCATCGGCGCCGAACGGCTGACGAGCGCGTCGATCTCGCTCGAGCTGAACGACGTCGCCGAAGGGCGCGCCCTCGAGTCGCTCCTCCGCACGGCCAGCGGCTACATCGCCAAGCCGCGTACCACGACGGCCGGCGCCTCGGGCTACGACCGCATCCTCATCATGCCGACGAGCCGCCCGCCGGCGGTCTCGCCGACGCCGCAACCGTTCACCAATCGCGCCCAGCCGCAGGTCGCCGTACCGCCGCCGGTCGAAGACGAGATGGAAGCGAACCCGAATCCGATCCTGCCGCCAGGCGCCGTGCCGCCGCCGCAGCAGTTCCCCGGCCAGCCGCCGATGCAGCCAGGTATGCAGCCCGGCATGCAGCAGCCGATGACCGCGCCGCGCCCGGGCCAGTTGCCGATGCCGAACCCCGCGGTCCCCGGATACCCCGGCGCTATACCGCAGGGCCAGCCGGCGCGCCCGCAGGGCGTCCCGGGGTCGAACTTCAACGGGTTCCCCCAGCAGCCGGCGCCGCCCGTCGTCCCCGGTGGTCCGGGTGGTCCGGGCGGCCCCGGCGGACCTGGCGGCGGCTCGCAGTTCTGACGTTCACCCGGTCCTTCAACGCTTCGATCGACGCCGGCCGCGCCGCGGCCGGCGGCACACTCGTCGCGCGGAACTCAGCTCCGCGTTCCTTCAGTCAACTCTCGCGAGCACGCCGACGTTGCCCGTCGGCACTGCTAGAATCACTGCCATCATGAGCTCCAGCCCGCCGGTGGTGCGCCGGGGCGAGTACGCCGCACGCGGCGACTACCACCGCGAGCCGGATCCGTCGTGGGACTACTACCCCACCTATCTCGCCAAGCTCGAGGCCGTGAGGCGGTGGCTCGATCCCCTGCCGTCCTCGACGCGCGTGCTCGATGCCGGCTGCGGTGAAGGTGTCCTCGTCGGCGAGTACGCGGCGCGGCTCGCTATCGAGGGCGTCGATCCCAATTACTCGTCCGAGCGCGTCACGACCGCGTCGCTGGCTGCGCTGCCCTACGCCGACGGCGTTTTCGATCGGGCGCTGTGCCTCGACGTGCTCGAGCACCTGACGTTCGACGAACAGCCAGTCGCCATCAGCGAGCTCCATCGCGTACTCCGGTCCGGCGGCGAGCTGCTGGTGTCGGTGCCGAACCTGGCGCACCTGCAGTCGCGCGTGCACTTCCTGCTGCAGGGGCGGCTGATCCGGACGGCGGCGCCGGCCAAGCACCCCGGCGATCGCCCCGCCCACGAGTACGTCGAGATGGCACGTCGCGCCGGCTTCGGGCTCGTCTCGCGGCGCGGCATCTTCCCGACCGTTCCGGTGCTGACCCGATTGATTCGCCGTCATCCGCAGCGGCTGCTCCCGCTCCACCGCTGGCTCACCCGCCTGCTGCCGGTTCCGGGATGGTGCTTCCTGAACCTGCTGACGTTCCGCAAACCCTGAGCCTGCCTTGCTGCAGAAGATCCGCGAGCTCTCCAGGGACCTGGCGATCTACGGGCTCGGCGACGTCGCCATCCAGGTCGTCAACTTCCTGCTCCTCGGCGTCTACGTCCAGTACCTGACGAAGGAGGACTACGGCGCGCTGGCGCTGCTCGGCTTCGTCGAGGCCATCGTCAAGTTGTTCTTCCGCTGGGGCGTCGACGGCGCCTTCATGCGCGATTGGTACGACTGCGAGGACGCGCCGGCGCAGCAGCGGTTGTCGAGCACGCTGTTCTTCTTTCTCCTGGCGACGAATGGCTTCCTCCTCGTCGCGTCGGTCGCCGCCGCGCCCTGGCTGGCGGCGATCATCGGCGCTCCCGGCTACACCGTAGCGCTGCAGCTGGTCCTCCTGAACACGTTCGCCATCGGCTTCACGTTCATTCCCTTCCACGTCCTCCGCATGCGGAAGCAGGCGCGTGAGTTCAGCCTGCTCGCGTTCGCGCGCTCGGCCTCGACGCTGGTCCTGCGGCTGGCGCTGGTCGTCGGCCTCGGCTGGGGCGTCATGGGCGTGGTCGTCGCCGACCTGGTGGTCACGGCGGTCCTGCTGGCCGTGATGGTGCGCTGGTTCGCGCCGCTGATTCGTCCGGTTGTTCTCGAGGACCGTGCTGAAGCGGGCGCTGTCCTTCGGCCTGCCGCGGGTGCCGCACGGCTTCGCGCAACAGGTCATCGCGGTCGGCGATCGCTTCGTGCTCGCGTTCTTCGCCGACCTGGCGACGATCGGGCTCTACTCGATGGGCGTCAGCGTCGGCCTGATCCAGAAGGTCTTTCTCGCGGCCTTCGAGTATGCGTGGGCACCGTTCTACTATGCGACGGCCCGGGAACCCGGCGCGCAGCGAATCTTTGCCGCGGTCACGACGTACGGCGTTGCCGTCCTCGCCCTGACCACGGCGGGCCTGTCGGCGATTGCTGCCGACCTGCTGGAGGCGGTGACGCACGGCCAGTACACCGCGGCCGCGGGCGTCGTCGCGTGGACGTCCGTCGGCGTCTTCCTCCAGGGCGTCTACCTGATGACCTCGATCGGCCTGAACCTCACCGGCAATACCCGCTACTATCCGATCGCGACGACGACGGCGGCGATCGCGAACATCGGCTTGAACTTCGCGCTGATTCCCCGCTACGGGATCATCGGCGCCGCATACGCCAATGCCGTCGCCTACGCCGCGCAGGCGACGCTCGCCTACCGCTTCTCGCAGCGCGTCTACCCGATGTCGTACGAGCGCGGGCGGATCGTCCGCGTCCTGGCGGCGGCGGTGCTCGCCTATCTCGCCGCGCGCGCCATCCCGTCGATGCACCCGATCGCCGGCGTCCTCGTTCGCGGGACGACGGTCGTCCTCGTGATGGCGGCGGCACTGTGGGCGGGCGGATTCCTGCGCATGGACGAGCTCCAGGTCCTGGAGCGGCTGCGACGGCCGAAGGGCGCGCCGGCGCCGGACGTCGCTCCGCCGGAGACGACCGAATTCGCCGGTGAGATTGTCGCGACCGATCTGCCGGACCAGGAACTGCCGCCGGCCGGTCGTCGCGGCGCACCGGAGGCGGGACGATGAGCGCCGCCAGCCGCCGTGGCACGTGGCTGGCGCTTTCCGCCATCGTCGCGCTGGCGCTGGTGCTGCGGCTCATCGGCCTCAAGTACGGATTGCCTGCCGTCTACAATCCGGACGAAGTCGCGATCATGAACCGGGCGCTCAGCTTCGCGCGCGGGACGACTGAACCCGCAGAACTTCCTCTATCCCACCTTCTTTTTCTACGTCCTCTTCGCCTGGGTTGGCGCCTACCTCGGGTTCATATACGTCACCGGCCGGGTGGCGTCGGTCGAGGCCCTGAAGCGTCTTCTCTTCACCGATCCGACCGCGATCTACACGGCCGGCCGCACCCTCGGCGTCGTCGCCGGCTCGGTCACGGTCGCGGCGATCTTCAGTCTCGGCGCGCGCCTGACCGACACGCGCACGGCGCTGGCGGCGGCTGTGTTCCTCGCCGTGGCGCCGCTGCACGTCCGCGACTCCCACTACGTCAAGCACGACGTACCGGCGACGCTCGCCGTCGTCGTGGCCTACCTGGCGATGAGCCGGCTCTGGCCGGCGCCGCGGGCGTCAGCGCCGCGATGGCGCGAGACGGTCCTGGCGGGCGCCGCCTGCGGCGTCGCGTTCTCGACTCACTACTACTGCATCTTTCTCGCGCTACCGCTGGCGCTCGCCATCGCGCTCGGCTGGCGCGCGCAGGGGCTCGCGGCCGTCGTGCGGCAGCTGGCAATCGGTGCGGCCGCCAGCGCCGTGACCTTCTTCGCGCTGTCGCCTTTCCTGCTCGTCGAACCGATGACGGCCTGGCGGGACATCACGGCCAACCGCCAGATCGTTGTCGACCGGGCGGTCGCGACGGGCGCGTTCGCGCCGGCGGCGCGCTACGCCGAGATGCTGTGGACCGACGCGGCCGGCGTTCCGATCGCCGTGCTTGCCATCATTGGCTGCCTCGCCGCCTTGAGATCGATGCCGGCACGGGCCCTGTTCCTGCTGGCATTTCCGCTTCCGTTCCTGCTTTTCATCTCGAACACGGCGCCGGCCAGCCGGTATCTGAACCCGGTGCTGCCGTTCATGGTGCTGTTCGCGGCGATGGGGGTGTCGACGCTGGCGTCGAGAGTCTCGGCGCGGGCGCCTGTCTTCTGGACGATCGCGGCGCTCGCCGCCGCCCCGGCGCTGTGGTCCAGCCTTGCCGCCGACTTCTTCATCCGCCGCGACGACACGCGAACGCTGGCGCAGCGCTTCATCGAGGCCAACGTGCCCGCGGGAGCGAGCGTCCTGATTCAGCCCTACTCGGCGGTGCTGACGCCATCGCGCGAGGGACTGGTGGAAGCCTTGACCGCGAATCTCGGACGCGTCGAGGCGGCGTCCATCAAGTTCCAGCTCCAGCTGTCAATCGATCCCTACCCGTCGCCGTCCTACCGGCTCATCTACCTCGGCCGTGGCGGGCTCGACGCCGAGAAGATCTACGTCGATCCGGCGGCACTTTCCGGTGCGGACGGGCTGGCGGCGCTGCGCCGGCTCGGAGTGACGTATGTGGTCGTCAAGCGTTACAATAAGCCGGATCCAGAGACGCAACCGCTGCTCGCCGTGCTGGCTCGAGAAGGCCGGCGGCTGGCGGTGTTCTCGCCATACCGGCCGGGGTTGACCGAAGCCGAGCGGGCGCGAATCGATCCTTTCCTGCACAATACCGATACACGGATCGACGCCGCCCTCGATCGACCGGGGCCGCCTCTGGAGATCTGGCAGGTGGGCTTGAGGTAACTTTGCTCCCGGGACGTGCTTCGTGCTTGGTGGCCTTGTGCCTGGGTGCTCGGAGTGCGAGCGTGCGACGTGCCTGTGCGAGGTGCTCGGTGCGAGGTGCAGGAGTGCAGACGCACCTGGCACGTCGCGCGTGCCACTCGCACCCGTCGCACTGTGCACGTAGCACGTAGCACGTAGCACTTCGAGCACCCAGGCACCGGGCACCACGCACCAGGCACTGTAAAAGAACAGAGAGAATATTTGCCGTCCCCCCTGGCGAAACTTCGCGACTCCCTTGCCTCACGCGCACGGGCCATGCCCGTGGCCAGGCATGCGTGGGCGCGCTACCGCAAGCGCAAGTACGAGCGGCGGATCCAGGGATTCCTCCGGGACCGGAGCGGACGCGCCGATCGGCTCCCTTCTGGCGCCGTCTACGAAGCGACGATGCGGTGCAACCTGCACTGCGAGTTCTGCTACGTCCTCGACTTCCTGAACATCGAAGGCGAGTGGCGTGAGGAGATGTCGATCGAGCGGCTCCGACAGGCGTTCCCCGAGCAGCGCGGCTTCCAGGTCAGCCTCACCGGCGGCGAGATCTTCATGCGCAAGGACATCATGTCCGTGCTCGATCTCTTCCGCGAGAAGGGGTATGCCTGCGGTTACCTGACGACCAACGGCACCATCATCAACGAGGAGCGGGCCGAGGCGCTGGCCGACCTCGCCGCCGCCGGCTTCCTCAAGCACATCAGCGTGTCGGTCGACGGTCCGGGCGAGCTGCACGACCGCGCCCGCGGCCTGAAGGGCACGTTCGAGCGCACGACCGCCGGCTTGCGGCGCCTGCAGGCGGCGGCGCGCCGCAAACACGCGCCGCTGCGGGTGAGCATCAATACGACGGTGGCGCAGGAAAGCCTCGAGGCGCTCGACACGATGGTCGACGTCGCCGGGGAGCTCGGCGTCGACGCCATCGGCCTGAATCACTTGATGTACAGCACGCCGGAAGAAGTGGCAGAAACCGTGCGGCTGATCGGCGCGACAGATCCGTCGGTCATCGCCACCTTCATCACGCCCGATCCCGGCCTCGACGTCGCGCGCGTCCGCCAGCAGGTCACGACGCTGGCCGAAAAGTGCCGCGCGAAGAACATCCTGTTCGACTACCGGCCGAAGGTTCACAGCCAGCTGATCGAGAACTACTACACGCCGGGCGCGAAGCTCGAGGGCCGCTGCCTCTACCCGTTCCTGCACGCGCGCGTCGGCTTCTCCGGCAAGGTCTACTTCTGCCCGTTCATCCGCGTCGAGGTCGGGGATCTCGCCCAGTCATCCCTCGAGGAGATTTGGAACGGACCGACCTACGTCGAGATGCGGCGGCGGCTGCTCGAGAACGGCATCTTTCCGGTGTGCCGCCGCTGCTGCAAGGTAGAGTTGTCGCCAGAGCCGGTGGCGCAGCCGTTTCCGGAGGGCGCGGTCCGCCGCCGCGCCATCCCCTTGACCGTGGTCTCCTCGAAATGATGGTCTCTGCTTCGACGCTCGGCCGTCGCACCCTGCTCATCAACCCGCCGCTCATCAACGGCGTCGCCTTCACGCGGCAAGGCCGCTGCCAGGAGCGCGAGGACGTCCTCGGGACGACCAAGCCGCCGTACACGCTGGCGCTGGTCGGCGGACTGCTCCGCGACGCTGGCTGCGACGTTCGCCTGATCGACGCGACGGCGTCGCGTCTCGACATCGACGCGGTGATCGCCAGGCTCGAGAGCGAAGCGCTTCGAGCCGACGCTGATCGTCTTTCCGACCACGACGCCAACGCTCGAGGCCGACGTCGACACGCTGGCGCGGCTCAAGCAGCGCTACGGCGCGCCGATGTTCTGCTTCGGACCGCACGCGTCGACCGCGCCGGCCGAATCGATGGCGCGCGCGCCGCAGGTCGACGGCATGCTGGTCGGCGAGCCGGAAGAAGGCATCGCCCAGATTGCGGCGCTGGATACGCTCGATCGGCTCGGCGAGGTTGCCAACCTGACCTGGCGCCACGGCGACACCGTCGTGCCGCATCGCGCGCACGGGACGTTCGCCGGCTTTCTCCAGGCGCCGCCGCCGGCGTGGGACCTGCTCGCCCTCAGCGATTACGCGCTGCCGATGGTCAACAAGCCGTACGTGCTGGTCGAGACCAGCCGCGGCTGCCCCTACTCGTGCGACTTCTGCGTCGCGCCGATCCACCAGGGGCACAAGTTCCGCGAACGCAGCGCCAAGGCGCTGGTCGACGAGATCGAGCGCTGCCACCGCACGCTCGGCATCGATTTCTTCTACCTCTGGGGCGACACCGTCACCCTCAACGTCAAGTCGTTCACGGCGTTCTGCGACGAGCTGATCGCGCGCAACCTGCCGATCCAGTGGTTCGGCAACGCCCGCGCCGACAACCTGACGGACCCGGCGTTCGTCCACCGGCTGAAGCGCGCCGGCTGCTGGATGCTGGCGCTCGGCATCGAGTCGGAGTCCGAGGAGGTCCGCAAGGACATGGCGAAGCGGCTCGAGCGCCAGAAGATTCAGACCGCGTTCAAGAACATGCGCGACGCCGGCGTCAAGTCGTTCGCGTTCTTCATCTTCGGCTACCCCGGCGAGTCGGCGGCGTCGCTCGACGCGACGACACGCTACGCCATCGAGCTCGATCCGGATTTCGCCAACTTCTACCCGGCGGTGCCGTATCCGGGCACGGCGCTCTACGACAAGTGCATTCGCGACGGCTGGCTGCAGGAGGCCGACGCCGACTGGACCAAGATGGAGTACTCGGTACTACCTGCTGCGCGGCAACGGCCTCGACGAGCGCGTCGTCATGGACGCGATCAACCGTGCCAAGCGCCGCTTCTTCCTGCGGCCGTCGTACATCTCGCGCCACCTCGGCGACGTCGCGCGGCTGGCGCTCACCAAGCAGGCGATCGTGTGGCAGGTGCTGTCGCGGACCCTGTTCGGCGCCAAAGTCGTCGCGACCGCGGACGTCCGCCGTCAGCCCAGCTCGCCCGCCGAAATGCGGCGGTAACGCTGCCGCAGCGGCGGCTGCGCGCGCATGAACCGCCGCAGGTCGCGCAGCTGCTGCAGGTAGCCGGCCGCTTCCTTGAGGTTCATCTTGCTCTCGCCCGCAGTCCGCCCCTCGAAGACGTAGGGGACTTCGGCGACCGAGACGGGCCGGCCGCGAATCAGCAGCTCGAGGCAGATCTTGAAGCCGCCGGCCGAGATGCGGACGCCGCGGGCGAGGTCGCGGCGAATCAGGAAGAACCCGGAGGTCGCGTCCTGTACCGGCGTCAGCGGACGGGCGAGGACGCAGGCGAGGCGCGACAGCACCAGCCGGCCGAGCGGCCAGTTGCGGGTACCGCCGCCGGGAATGTAACGGCTGCCGATGACGATGTCGGCCGACTCGCGGTGCATGACGTCGAGCATCCGTGGCAGCAGCGTCGCCGGGTGGCTCAGGTCGGCGTCGATGACGCCGACGATGGCGGCTTTCGCCGCCTCGAAGCCCTCGACGACGGCGGTGCCGAGCCCGAGCTTGCCGCTGCGGTGAATCACCTGCATTCGATGGCTCCGCGCCAGTTCATCGGCGAGCGCGCCGGTGCCGTCCGGAGAATTGTCGTCGACGACGATCAGCTCGGCGTCGAGGCCGGCGCTCCGGTAGGCGTCGAAAACCGCGGCGACGAGATCGCCGAGGCGATCGCGTTCGTTGTAAGTGGGAACGACAATCGAAAGCGCAGCAGGCTGAGAAGGATCGGCGGACAAAGGATGCGGCTCCCGAGAACTATAATCCAGCCGACTCTCGATGAGTAGTCGCGCCGTCCTGTTGTGCGCCGTCGCGCTGCTGCTGCTGCGATTGCCGTCGTTGGTACAGCCGATGGGCGCGGACCAGTCGCTGTACGCCTACGTCGGCGATCGGGTCCTGGATGGCGGCCTGCCCTATCGCGACGCCTGGGATCAGAAGCCGCCGGCGATCCACTTCCTCTATGCCGGGCTGCGGGCGGTGTGGCCGGGCGACGCCGCCGTCGCCGCTGCCGACCTTGTCGCAGCCGGCCTCGTCGCGCTGCTGCTGGCACGGCTCGGCGCGACACTCGGTCCGGCCGCTGCCGGCCACGCCGCGGCGCTGCTCTTCCTGCTGCTGTCGAACCCGGCGCTCACCAGGCTCGGCGGCATCCGGCTGCGCTCGCAGTGCGAGACGTTCATCGCCGTCGCGGTCGCCGGCGCGCTGCTGTTGCTGTTGCGTGGGCGCAAAGGGCCGTCGGCGGCGGCCGTCGTCTCCGCCGGCGTGCTCTTCGGTCTCGCCTTCACTCTCAAATACAACGCCGCCGTTTTTGCCGTTGGCGGCCTCGCCGCGGCGTGGCTGATGCATCGACTGACCGTCGGGCTCGTGCTGCGCCTCGCTGCCGGGTTCCTGGTCCCGGTCGTGGGCCTGCTTGCGGTGTTCGCGATCGGCGGCAGCCTCAGGCCGTTGTTCGACGCGACGATCCTTTACAACCTCCAGTACTCGGCCGAGACCTACGCCGGGGCGATGAACCCTGCCGCCTACATGCTTGCCTTCCCGATCGAACGGGCGCGCGCCGATGCGCAGTGGCTGCTGGGCGGCGCCGGCTGTCTCGTGTTGCTGGCGGGAGCGTTCTCGCAGCGCTCGCGCCTCATCCCCGTCATCTGGGTGGCAGCAGCCTGCGTATCGATCGCGATCAACGGCAGCCGCAGCCTGCCGCAGTACTTCATCCAGGCGCAGCCGGCGCTGGCCCTCGCCGCCGGCCTCGGCGGCGCGCTCGTCTGGACCTGGCTCTCGGGCAGCCTCGGACGCCGCGCGCGCATCGCGGCAGTGCCGCTCGCCGCGCTCGTCGCGATCGGCGCGTGGCGCGTCGGCGACGATCCCTTTCCGAAACTCTTCGAGCAGACCGCCTTCGACGTCCGGCACGCGCTCGGCCGGATCTCACGGTCCGATTACCTCGCCCGCTACGACGACGACAGGAAGTACTCGGCGCTCGCGGCGACGACGCTCGGCGAGTACCTGAAGGCGAACAGCGGCACTTCCGATCGCGTCTACGTCTTCGGCTTCACCTGCGCCGCCTACGTCTACGGCGAACGCGCCAGCGCCTCGCGCTTCTTCTGGAGCCGGCCGGTGATTGCCGGGTTCAACGAGGGGAAGACCGGCTACGGCGTCGAAGGACTGCTGTCGGACCTGACGCTGAACCGCCCCGCGGTCGTCGCCCTCCAGCAGAAAGACTGGGCGCCTGACGTCGCCGACTCGGCGGCGTTCTTCATGGCCTCGCCGCGGCTGTCCGGCTGGCTGCGGGCGTATTACGTCCGCGGGCAGGGACCTGACGGGTTCGACGTCTGGCTGCGGCGGAGCGCGACGCCATGAGCCGCCGCGCGTTCGGCTGGTCGCTCGCCGCCATTGCCGTCGTCGCGCTGGCGCTCCGCCTCGTCTTCCCGACCGCCGATCCGCCGTGGGAGACGACGGTCGGCATCGTCTGGCACGACGAAGGCGCGTGGGTCCACAACGCACGCAACATGGCGCTGTTCGGAACGTGGGCGACCGACGCGTGGAACCCGATGTTCATCGCGCCGGTGTTCACCCTGCTCGAGTACCTGTCGTTCGCGACGTTCGGCGTCGGCGTCTGGCAGGCACGCCTGGTGTCGGAGCTGACCGGGTTCGCGTCGGTGCTGCTTCTCGCGCTTGGCGTCAGCCGCCTCGCCGGGCGCGAAGCCGGCGTCATCGCCGCCGCGCTGGCCGCGACCAACTACGTCTACGTGATGTGGAACCGGGCGGCGCTGATGGAGGCGTCGATGGTCGCGTTCATCGTCGCCTCCTGGTACTGCTACGTGCGCGCGCAGAAGCAGCCTGGCTTCGGCCTGCTCGCCGCCGCGTTCGCGCTGCTCGCCTACTTCACGAAGGCCGCGGCAATCTTCTTTGTCGCCGCGCTCGGAATCGAGGCGGTCGTCGCTATCGTCATCGCGAGGACGGCCGGCGCGGAGCACCGCGACGGCAGAGCGGCGATGATGACCCTAGCTGGGCTCGCCGGGTTCGGCATCCTGGCTGTCGCCACGTTCGTCGCGCCGAACTGGGCCGATTACCGCTTCTACAACTGGCAGATGTCGGTGACGCGCAAGCCGAGCTACGACATGCGCTCGCTGCTGAACCGGGTGACGTGGTTCCCCATCGTCCACGACATCTTCACGCGAATGTGGTTCACCGTCGTCGTCGGGGTGCTTGGCCTGGCGGGCGTCGCCGCACGATGGCGCACGGTGTCGGCCGGCGAGCGGCTGCTGGCGTGGTGGATGACGCTTGGCGCGCTCGAGCTGATTCTGCACGACGTCGGCAATGAGCGCCGGTTCGTCTTCTTCATCCCGGCGCTGGTCGCGCTGACGGCCATCGTCCTCGGCCGCGATCGGCGGCTGCTGCCGGAGGCCGTGCTCCAGCTGCCGCGCATCGCGCGCGTGATCGCGGCGCCGGTCGTCTTGTACGCGGCCTACGTCGTGTGCGGCGCCCTCCTTCGCCTGGCGTATCTCTACGAGCCTGGCCCCGGCGTCCGGCTGAGCGCGGCGGCAGCGCTCGGAGTAACCGCCCTCCTCTTCGCCACCTGGCCGCGCCTCCCACGATTTCTCGTGGGCGCGCCGATGCGGACGTCATCGGTCCTCCTGCTGGCTGGCCTGGTAACGGCGGGCCAGGTGGCTCAGTTCGCGCAGTGGGCGCGGGGAAGGACCTACAAGAATTACCTGGCGTCGGTCGAGCTCGGCACCGTGCTTCCGCCCGGTACCCTGGTCCACGGCAAGCTGGCCAACGGGCTCTCGCTCGAGAACCGGATCCGGCCGGTTTTCGTCGGCACCAATTTTGGTAACTACGCCGACCGGAAGCAGCGCGACGATGTGCGGTATATTTTGACTTACATCGTCCCCAGAATCGGCTACGAAGGATCGGTAATCCGAGACGTGCTCGACGCCTACCCGCAGCGCACCATCATCAAGACGTTCGACGTCGCGGAATCCACCGGCGGGCGGGACCGGGCAGCGCTGATCGACAAGTTCGGTGGCGCCTCGCCGGGGAATCCGCGCGCCCCGGGTCAGGACCAGCGTGCGCACGATTGACGAACGCGCCATCAAGGCGCACGCCGATCTGCGCTTTCGATCCGAATACGACTACGCGCTGTTCGAGTACTACCGCAGCGCCAAGGTGATCGCGTTTCTCGAGCGCGCCGGCGTCACGGTTCACGGCAGCATCCTCGACGCCGGCTGCGGCGGCGGCGGCATGCCGCTGTCGCTCGCGGAGGAAGCCGGCCTCGTCGTCGGCATCGATCCGATCGAGCGGTTTCCCGATGCCGGCGCCAGGCTCGGCCGCGAGCGCGGCCTGATCAATCTCAACTTCGCGCTCGCCGACGGCATGTACCTGCCGTTCCGCGACGGCGTCTTCGATCTCGTGCTGTCGCACGCCGTCATCGAGCACGTCGCGGATGCGCCGCTTTACCTGCGTGAGCTGGCGCGGGTGATGAAGCGTGGTGGCCACATCTACCTGTCGACCGCGCCTTACCTGTCGTTTGCCGGGGCCCACCTGCCGCGGCTCAAGCTGCAGGTGCCGCTCCACCTCATTGCCGGGCGCCGCATCGCCTTCGCGACGTTCCGGATGCTGGCGCGGTACGCGCCGTGGACGCTGAAGGAGCCGGCTAACGAGAACTCGTTCATCCAGGCAGCGCGCCGCGGCGAGGTGAAGCACGACGACCTGCTCGAGAAGGTGCGGGTCGGCCGCCTGCGGCAGCAGATTGCCGACGCCGGCCTCGAGATCGTGCGCGAGGAGCTGCACGTGACCTCGACGGTGCGGCGGCTGCCGCCCGCCGTCGGGCAATGGCTGCGCGACAGTCCGCTGACGCAGGACGCTTTGATCAGCAACATGGAGTACGTGCTGACCCGTGGCCGACATTGACCGCTATCGACCGGAGGATCGGCGCATCGTCGAGGCGCTGTACCGGCGCGTCTTCGGTCATGACGCCGCCGAGGGCAGCCGTCTGCGCTGGGAATGGCAGTATCGACGCAACCCGAACAATCCCGGCGGCGAGCCCGAGATCTGGATCGCGCGTGAAGGGCCAGCCATCGTCGGTCAGTACGCGACGATGCCGGTGCAGCTGACGGTAACCGGGCGGCCGGTGCGTGGCTCGTGGGGCATGGACGTCATGGTCGCGCCCGAGCGGCAGCGGCAGGGGCTCGGCGAGGTGCTGTTCCGCACCTGGGATCGCAACGTCGGCGCCTCGCTCGGCCTGGGCCTCTCGGAATCGTCCTACCGGCTGTTCCAGAAGCTGCGCTGGCCCGACATCGGCCCGCTGCCCTGCCTGGTCAAGCCGTTGACGCGGCGGGCGCTTCGCATCCCGACCTGGCCGGTCGCCGTCAATCGCCTGGTCTCGGCCCTGACCCTGCCGCTCGTCAAGATCGTCTCGCGGACGCAGCCGCTCGGGGCCGAAGTCCGTCTCATCCAGCGTTTCGACGAAAGCTTCACCGAGCTGTGGTCGAGTCTCGCACCGCGCTTCGACTTCGCCGTGCAGCGCGATGCGGCGTACCTGAACTGGAAGTTCGTCGCCGCACCCCACGTCCGCTATTCGATCGCGGCGCTGCGCCGCGACGACCGCAACGTCGGGTATGCCGTCTACCGCCACCTGCACGAGCCCCGCGGACGGGTGACGCTGCTCGTCGACTTCCTCGCCGATCCGGACGACGAAGCGGGCCTGAGGACCTTGCTCGGCTGGGTCGATCGCGAGGCCCGTCAGGCCGATTCCGACAAGATCCGCACCTTCGCGATGCACGCCGCCTTCCGCCGCATGCTCAAGCGCGCCGGCTACTTCCAGGTGAAGTCGTCGGTCCAGTTCGTCGCCAAGGTCAACGGCGTCGAAGTCCAGCCGTCGTTCTACGACAACACCGATCGCTGGCACGTGACGCTGGGCGATTCCGACCAGGATCGCTGAATGCACCTGCTCGTCGGCATCGACACCGAGGGCGACAACCAGTGGGACGCCGCCGCCCGCGCCAACCAGCGGTTCGAGAACATCTACGCGCTCGGTGACCTGCACGCGCGGTTCGCGCGGCGCGGCGTCCGGCCGACCTACGTCATCACGCATCCGGTCGCGACCGACGCCCGCTCGGCCGAGATCCTGCGCCGCCTGCTCGCGGGCGGCGACTGCGAGATCGGCGCGCATCATCACGCCTGGGAAACGCCGCCCTGCACTCCCGAGGACGTCAAGCGGCACGCGTATGCGTCGACGCTGCCGCGGCAGCAGTTCGCGGACCAGCTGACATCGCTCACCGCGGCGATCACCGCCGCCGTCGGCGCGAAGCCGGTGTCCTATCGCTCCGGCCGCTTCGGTTTCTCGGCCGATCACGTCGCCGCGCTCGAAGGCGAAGGCTACCTGGTCGAATCGAGCATCGCGCCGCTCTTCTACGAGGCGCACAAGGGCGGACCTGAATTCGTCGAGGCGCCGCTGCGGCCGTACTTTCTGGCGTATGACAGCGCGACGCGTCCCGGTACGAGCAACCTGCTGGAGGTGCCGGTGAGCGCGGGCCTGAACCGGCGCCTGCCGAAAGCCCTGCAGTACGCCTACGCGCGGGCGCCCCGGCCGTACACGACCAAGCGGGTCCTGAAGAAGCTCGGGCTCGTCCGGCAGCGCTGGCTGCGGCCGTCGTATTCGTCGCTGGAGGATATGATCGCGCTGGCGCGCGACCTCGCGCGCGACGGGCAACCGGTGCTGAACCTGCTGTTTCACTCGAGCGAGGCGATCGTGGGCGGCAGCCCGTACAACCGCACGCAGGCCGAGCTCGATGCCTTCTTCGACCGCCTCGACCGGTTCCTGGTCCATGCCACGACGGAGCTCGGCGCGACGCCGGTGACGTTCGCCGAGTTCAGGGACCGCTACAGTGCGTAGCGCGCGCCGCGGCGCGGCGCGGCGCTGATCGGACGCTGGTGCACATCCTCCACGTCACGCCTCACCTTCCGCCGGACCAGGCCGCCAACGCGCTCCTGCCGTGGCAGCTCGGCCAGTGGGCCGCTGACGCCGGGGACTCGGTCGAGTACGTCGCGCACCCGCCGCGCGCCGGCGGTTCGGCGGCGCTGCCAGGGCCAGTGTCGTGGATCCCGCGGCGGAGCGGCGGCTTCGTCGACCGAACGCTTCGACTCGGCGCGATCGGCACCGGCCTCAAGATCCGGCAGGCGTTGACGCCGGCGTTCGACCGCGCCGACGTCGTCCATGTCCACAGCAACGGCCTGCTCGCCGAGCTCGGCGTGCTGCTGGCCCGGCGCCGGCGCAAGCCGGTCGTCCTGACCCTGTACGGCACCGAGATCTGGCACTACCGTCCGAAGCGCTGGGGCCCGGACCTCTTCACGCGCGCGTATCGCCGCGCCTCGGCGGTTACGTTCTACAGCGAACGGCTGCTGGCGCGGGCAACCGAGCTCGGCCTCACGCGGCGCGGCATGGAGACGATCTACCCGCCTGTCGGGCGGCAGTTCGCGCCGCACGACGAACGCCAGCAGGCGGAGGTACGAGCCGCGCTCGGCATCACGAATCGCCACCTGCTGATCAACGTCAAGCGGCTGCACCCGCTCGCCGGCCAGCGTTACCTGATCGAGGCGATGAACGACGTCATCCGCAGCCATCCGGATACGCGCCTGGTCATCTGCGGCACCGGCGCACTGCAGGCGGAACTGCAGACCATCGCGCGATCGGCCGGCGTCGAACGCCACGTCACGTTCGCCGGTCTCGTCGACAACGCCATCATCGCGCGGTACTGCGCCGCCGCCGACCTCTTCGTGCTGCCGTCGCTTCTCGAAGCGCTGCCGACGGTCGCAGTCGAAGCGCTCGCCTGCGGCACGCCGGTCGTCTCCTCCGACAACCCCGGGGGGGTCGAGCTCAACGATGTCTTCGGCCGCGACGTCGCGCTGGTGCCGCGCGAGCAGCCGCTGCCGCTGGCGCGAGCGATCGCCGCGTTCCTCGACGACAAGCGCCGGACGACGGCGGCGACGCGGGAGACGATCGAGCGGGATTTCCGGCCCGCCAGCGTCGCCACCCGCTACCGCGCGCTCTACACCGGGCTGGTCGCAGAGCGGACGCAGGAAACCGGGGCGGAGGCGACGGCATGATGCGCGGCGCCGGACGTGTCGCCGCCGTCGCGGCGATTGCGGCGCTGGCGGGGGCGGCCTGGCTGGCGCTTCTCTACGGCCGCTCTCCGGCCCTGGTGCTCGAATTCAACACGACGGCGCCGGCCGCGATCGTCCGCGGCATCTACACCGCCGAACGCGACGACGCCAGCGGCCGGACGTTCGCGTGGACCACGGACCGCGCCACCATCCGGCTCGAAGATCTCGATCGCCAGGTCGCCTGGTCGCTCGACCTTGCCGTCCGCGGCGCCCGCGCCGGCGGCGCCGCCAATCCGGAGCTGCAGGTCTTCGCCGACGGGGTCCACCTCCAGACGATCGCGACGACCGTCGACTTCGCCGACGCCCGTATCGCGATTCCGCCGCAGCCGACCGCGAGCCGCCTGACGCTCGAGCTGCGGTCGTCGTCGACGTTCGTGCCAGGGCCGGGAGACAAGCGCCAGCTGGGCGTCATGCTCGACCGGCTCGTGCTCACGCCGGACGGCATCGCACTGCCGCCGCGCGCCGCGTTCGCCGGCGTCGCCGTCGCATCCGCCGCGGCCGCCGCCGGCGTTGCGGCGCTCGGCGTGACCGCCGGGTCTGCGATCGGCGCCGCCCTGGCCATCAGCGCCGGGCTAGCGGCGCTGGTTGCCCACGGCTTCGGCCCCTACACGGATTTCGCGAGCGTCGCGGCCCGCGCCAGCCTGTGGATCGTGGTAGTTGGCGCGGTCCTGATCGTGACCACCAGGGCAATTCGCAAGGAGCCGTACCGGCAGACGGCGAGGTTCGCGATTGCCTTTTCCGGCGGCGCGCTGCTGCTCAAGCTCCTCGTAGTGCTGCATCCGAACATGCCGATCGGCGACGCGCTCTTCCACGCGCACCGCTTCCACGAGGTGCTGGACGGACGCTGGTATTTCACGTCGATCGCGCCCGGCAACTACCAGTTCCCGTACGCGCCCGGCCTCTACGTCGTCGCGATTCCGTTTGCGGGCCTCGTCCGCCGCGGCGCCGCCGACATGACGCTGCTGCGGACGATCGTCTGCATCGCGGACGCGCTCGCTGGATTGCTGCTCTACGCGATGGCGTCGCGAGTCCGCGGCGATCGCCAGGCCGGGGCGATGGCGGTCGCGATCTACCACCTGATCCCGCTCGGCTTTGGCGTGATTGCCGTCGGCAATCTGACGAACGCCTTCGCCCAATCGATCTCGATCGCGGCGCTGGCGTTAATCGCGAGCCCGGGGCTCCGCCTCGAGCGGCGGCTCATGGTCGTGGCGGTGGCCGCGACGCTGGCGGCCGCGTTCCTGTCGCACACGAGCGCGTTCGCGATCGGTGCCGTCGCCGGCTGTCTAATCGCCGCCTGCTTCTGGTGGCGCGGCGGACCGGCGCTGCGCTCGCCGGCGGCGGCCGTGCTCGCGGCCACGCTGGCCGCCGCCGTGGTCGCGGTGGTGCTCTACTACGCGCATTTTCTCGACACCTATCGCACCGAGCTGACGCGAATCAGCGCCGAAACCGCGACGGCGGCGCCGGACGCCGGCGGCCGTGGTATCTGGGAACGGGCTGCCGCCGTGCCGCGCTACCTGCGGCTCTACTTCGGCGGCCCGGCGATCCTGCTGGCGCTCGTCGGCGCCTGGCGGTTGTGGCAGCGGAGCGCGCGTGACCGCGTCACCCTCGCCGCCGCCGGCTGGGCCCTCACCTGTTTCCTCTTCCTGGTGCTTGGTATCCTGACGCCGGTCGACATGCGTCACTATCTCGCCGCAGTACCGGTGATCGCGCTGGCGGCCGCGATCGGCATCAGCATCGAATGGACGGATGGACGCACCGTGCTCGCGGCGGCGCTGCTCGGGCTGACGCTGCTCGGAGGAATCCGGGCCTGGTGGAGTACGCTTGGATGATCCGGCGGTGAGCGCCGGGCCGGATGCAACAAGGATGACCATGACACTGCTCGAACAACTGAGTCGCGACATCGCCGATGCCATGCGCGCCAAGGATCCGGCGCGGCTGGCGGCGCTGCGGATGGCCAAGGCAGCATTGATGAACAAGGAAGTGGAGAAAGGCAAGGCGCTCAGCGACGGTGAAGGACAGCAGGTGATGGCGTCGCTCATCAAGCAGCGGCGCGACTCGATCGAGCAGTTCCAGAAAGGCGGGCGCACCGACCTCGCGGACAAGGAGGCGGCCGAGATCGTGACCCTGGAGGCGTACCTGCCGCCGCCGATCGATCAGGCGGCGATCGAGAAGATCGTCGCCGACGCGATCGCGGAGACCGGCGCGACCTCGGCGAAGGACCTCGGCAAGGTGATGAAGGCCGTGATGCCGAAGCTGGCCGGCCAGACCGTCGACGGCAAGGTGGTCAACGAGATCGTCCGGCGGACGCTCGGTTGAGCCGGCCGCAGCCAGACGCAGCCACACGCCGGCACAGCCGCAGAATGACGCAAACTTTTCCCGCGCTCGTTCGTCTAAACGAATTGAAAGGCACGCACAAGCCTCTCATCCATCCTCCATCAGGCTTCTGCCGCGAGGCAGGAGCCTTTTTTTGTACGCCGCGTTTCGTTTCCGTTACACCCGGTGTTCCGATCGTCCGCATCCGGACGGCAACCTCGACTGCACGCCCGGCCGGCGTCTCCGATCATCCAACCCCGCCGCGATGAGCTCCAGGCTGGCCCGCTCCGCGGGCGTTATCAGCATCGCCACGATGGGCAGCCGGTTGCTCGGCGTGGCGCGTGAAGCGGCGCTGGCGCGGATCTTCGGCGCGTCCGCCGGCCCGGCCATGGACGCGTTCAACGTCGCCTTCCGGGTGCCGAACCTCGTCCGCGACCTCTTCGCCGAAGGCGCGATGACGGCCGCCTTCGTCCCGACGTTCTCGCGGACGTCTGAACAACAGCGGCCGCGATGCCGCGTGGCGCCTCGGCAACCTGGTCATCAACGCCCTGCTCCTCGTCACGGTCGTCCTGTCGCTCCTCGGCATCCTCTTCGCCGCGCCAATCACCAGCCTCATCACCACCGGCGATCTGACGTCATGGCCGCTGCAGCTGCTCGGCTTCGACGTGCCGCCGCAGCCCGGCTTCGCCAACGTCGAGGGCAAGCTCGAGCTGACGACGCGGCTGACGCAGATCATGATGCCCTTCCTCACGACCGTCGCGGTTGCCGTGGCGATGATGGGGATGCTCAACTCGCTGGGACGCTTCTTCGTCCCGGCGCTGTCGCCGGCGATGTTCAACGTCGTGACGATCCTCGCCTGCTTCACGCTCGTGCCGGCGATGCCGTGGTTCGGCCTGCCGGAGATCGCCGGCATCGCGATCGCCACGGTCCTCGGCGGCATCGCCCAGATCGCGGTGCAGTGGCCGACGCTCAGGCGCGAGGGGTTCCGTTACCGGCCGACACTCGACTTCCGGGACCCGGACGTTCGCGAGATCCTGCGGCTGATGGGGCCGGGCACGCTCGGCCTCGCGGCCGTCCAGATCAACGTCCTCGTCAACACGTCACTGGCGGCGACGCAGCAGGAAGGCGCGGTCTCCTGGCTGCAGTTCGCGTTCCGGTTGATGTACCTGCCGATTGGCCTCTTCGGAGTGTCGATCGCGACGGCGTCGCTGCCCGATCTGTCGCAGCACGCCGCTGAAACCGACAAGGCGGCGATGCGCGGCACGATCTCCAACGCGCTGCGGATGATGCTGATGTTGAACGTGCCGGCGACGATCGGGCTGATCGTGCTGGCGCGGCCGATCATCGAACTCGTGCTCGAGCACGGCAGGTTCACGGCGCACGATTCGGCGGCCACCGCGGCGGCGCTCATGTGCTACGCCCCGGGCCTCCTCGGCTATTCGGCGGTCAAGATCGCCTCGCCGAGCTTCTACGCGCTCGGCAACAGCCGCACGCCGGTGATGGTGAGCGTCGCCAGCGTCCTGCTCAACCTCGTCCTGAACCTCGGCCTGGTGCAGATCCTCGGCTTCCGCGGCCTCGCGCTCGGCACGGCAATCGCCGCGATGTTCAACGCCATCGTCCTGCTCGCGCTGCTCAGCCGGCGCATCGACGGCCTGGACATGTCGCGCGTGCTGGTCACCTTCGTCAAGGTCCTCGCCGCATCCATCGTGATGGGGGCAGCGGCCTACTTCTCGGAGGACTGGCTGCGTCTCCAGCTTCCGGGCAGCGAGTGGTACTGGCGTGCAATCCGCGTCTTTTCTTCGATCGGGGTCGGCGTCGTCGTACTGCTGATCTCGGCCCGCCTGCTCGGCCTCGCCGAGCTCAAGGAGGCAATGAACCGCGTTGTCCGACGTGTCGCCCGCCGCTAAGACCGCTTGGCCGCGTCTCCACCCGACGATCCTGCTGATGGCCAGCGCCCACGTGATGGTCGATGGCTACGGCAACATCTACGCGCCGCTGCTGCCGCTGCTGATCCCGAAGCTCGGCCTGTCGCTCGCTGCGGCCGGCACGCTGACGATGCTCTTCCAGATGGCGGCGTCGGTGGCGCAGATTGGCTTCGGCCGTCTCGCCGATCGCTGGCGGCCGCGGCTGCTGGTCATGATCGGACCGGTGATCTCGGTATCGGTGCTCAGCCTGACCGGCCTGGCGTCAAGCCCGGCGATGCTCGCGATCATCCTCATCGTCGGCGGGCTCGGCGCGGCGGCGTTCCACCCGCCGGCCGCGGCGCTGGCGCACCGGCTCGGCGGCGACCGTCCCGGCCTTGCGATGTCGGTCTACATCACCGGCGGCACGCTCGGGTTCTCCTTCGGACCGCTGATGTTCGCGCCGTTCGCCGAGCGCTTCGGCCTTACCTGGACGCCGCTGCTGGCGATCCCCGGCCTGATCGTCGTCGCCTTCTTCCTGACGCGGGTCCCGGCGATGCCGCTGCATCCGTCGGCGGGCGGCAGCCTGCGCGCGCTGCGCCCGTACGCCAAGCCGCTCGGCCTGCTCTACCTGATCGTCGTCCTGCGGACGCTGACCGCGATCGCGTTCTCGACGTTCGTCCCGGTGATGCTGACGCGCCGCGGTTTCTCGGTCACGCAGGCCGGCACCGCGGTCGCGCTGTACCTCTTCGCCAGCGGCATCGGTGGATTCTTCGGTGGGCCAACGGCGGACCGGTATGGCGCGAAGAAAGTCATCGCGCTCTCGCTCGTGCTCGCAACGCCATTCCTGTTCACCGCCACGTTCCTCAGCGGCTGGCACTTCGTCGTCGTCCTGGCCATCGGCGGGTTCTTCCTGCAGTCGACGCTGCCCGTCAACGTCACGTTCGGCCAGGCGCTGGCGCCGGTAAGCGCGGCGACGGTCTCGTCGATCATGATGGGCTTCGGCTGGGGTACCGGCGGGCTGAGCGTGCCCTTCGTCGGCCTCGTTGCCGACCGGATCGGCATCGAGACGACGCTGTCGGGGCTGTCGCTGGTGCCGCTCATCGCCGCGGCGTGCGCGCTGCCGCTGCCGGCGCGAGCCCACGTCGCCACCCCGTCCCGTCCCGCAGAGGTGGTCGTCCCCGAAGCCGACCACTGAGTTCGCTGTGGTACGATAGCCGCGGCTCGAAAGATGTCCCGCTACTCGCCATCCTCTTCGATCACCTACTCCTTCGGCCCGGGTCCCCTGACGTTCGCGGTCAAGTGGATCATCATCCTCAACGTCGTGATCTTCGTCATCACGATGTTCGCATCGAATATCGTCCAGTATTTCGGGCTGATTCCGGAAGTGGTGCTCGAGCGGGGCTGGCTCTGGCAGCTCGGCACCTACATGTTCCTGCACGCCGGGGCGATGCACATCCTGTTCAACATGCTCGGCGTCTGGATGTTCGGCGTCGAGCTCGAGCGGCGATGGGGCACGAACTTCTTCATCAAGTACTACGCCGTCTGCGGCATCGGCGGTGGCCTGACGTTCATCGCCATCTCGCTGCTGCCGTTCGCGGCGACGGCGCCGGCCTACGAGACGGTCACGGTCGGCGCGTCGGGCGCGCTCTTCGGCCTGCTGATCGCCTACGCGATCTACTGGCCCGAGCGGCCGATCCTGCTCCTGCTGTTCTTCGTGCCGGCGAAGGTCTTCGTGATGATTTACGGGGCGCTGGCGCTGCTGAACACCTTTCAGCCGAGCCGCGGCGTCGCCGATGCCGCCCACCTCGGCGGTATGATCTTCGGCTACCTGTACCTCAAGGGGGGGAGCGGCGGGCTGATGGGCGAGCTCAAGTACCGCTACCTGAAGTGGAAGATGAATCGACTGCGCCGCAAGTTCGACGTCTACTCCGGCGGGCGTTCGGACTGGAACGGCAAGATCCACTGACGCGGGCGGGACCCGCGCCGACTACTTCGCGCCGTCCGGCGCCTGGTGGTGGAAGTAGTGGTCGGTGTGGTCGAGCCAGTCCTGGCGAATCGGGCTGAACACATCCAGCTCGAACGTATCGTCGAGCGCTTCCGCCTGATGCTCCACCCATGACGGTATGTGGAGCACCTCGCCCTCGCGCAGCGTGATCTCCTCGCCGCCGACGAGAAACTTCATCGCCCCCTGGAGCACGTACGTCATCTGCTCGCTCTCGTGCGAATGCATCGGCACGAGCGCACCCTTCTTCAGATAGATCTGCGCCACCATCTCGCGATCGCCGGTCACGATCTTGCGCGAGATCATCTCGGTGACTTTTTCGAGCGCGATCTCATCCCAGCGGTGCAGTCGAACGGTTGATGTGCTCACGGGGATGCCAGGCCTCTCATCGTCGCGCGAGTCCCGGCGGGAGCGGCGGGAACGGGCCGGGGCGAGCCCGGTCGGGGCGCGGAAGTGCGCGGATTATACACCGGTAAACGATTGCAGCCAGCGTGTTTCCGGCGCTTCTCGGACCGCCGCAGAAGGCCACGATGGCGCGTGTCCGGGTGGTATAATTCCCGCGGTCAGCAGGCAAGTCCGCACCAGGGGTCGCCGGGATCCATGCCCGTTGCATTGCCGCCGAAAGGGATACTCCACGCATGAAGGGCACGGCCGTTTCAAACGGCACGAGCACGCGCGGCGACGTCGACCTCGCCGGCTTGAGCCGCGACGCAATCCTCCAGGCGTATCGCACGATGGTCCTGTCCCGCAGGATCGACGACAAGGAAATCCAGCTGAAGAATCAGAGCCTGATCTACTTTCAGATCAGCGGCGCCGGGCACGAGGCGATCCTCGTCGCCGCGGGCATGAACCTGAAACCGGGCTACGACTGGTTCTATCCCTACTACCGCGACCGCGCTCTCTGCCTCACGCTGGGAGTGACGACCTACGAGATGCTGCTGGCCGGGGTCGGCTCGAAGGACGACCCGGCGTCGGGCGGCCGGCAGATGCCGTCGCACTGGGGCCACAAGGCGCTCAACATCGTCTCGCAGTCGAGCCCGACCGGCACCCAGTGCCTGCAGGCGATCGGCGCCGCCGAGGCGTCGCTGGTCTACGAGCGGATTACGGCGATCGAGGGGCGCGAGACACGCTTCCACCCTGACGACGTCGTCTACGTCTCGGTCGGCGACGGGACCACGAGCGAAGGCGAGTTCTGGGAGTCACTCAACTCCGCCTGCCTCGGCCACCTGCCCGTCGTCTACGTCGTCGAGGACAACGGCTACGCGATCTCGGTTCCCGTCGAGGTGCAGACGGCCGGCGGCGATATCTCGAAGCTGGTGTCCTCCTTCCCCGGGTTACTCGTTCAGAGCATCGACGGCACCGACTTCATCGCCAGCTATCGCGCGATGTCGCGGGCCGTTGCCTACGCCCGCGCCCGCAAGGGCCCGGCCCTCGTCCACGCGCGCGTGACGCGGCCCTACTCGCACTCGCTGTCGGACGACGAGAAGCTCTACAAGACGGCGGCGGAGCGGACGGCGGAAGCCGCGCGCGATCCGCTGCTGCGCCTGCGCGAACTGCTGCTGGCTGAAGGCCTGGCGACGGAGAGCGACCTTGCCGCCATCGCCGAGGACATCGACCGCGAGATCGCCGAGGCGACGAGCCGGGCGATCGCGGCGCCGAAGCCGACGCCGGACACCGTCACGCGCTTCGTCTATTCGCCCGACGTCGATCCGACGTCCGACGCGTTCGCGACGCCGGCAGCGCCCGAGGGCAAGCCGGAAACGATGGTGGCCGCGATCAATCGCACGCTGAGGGACGAGATGGCCCGCGATCCGCGGGTGCTGATCTTCGGCGAGGACGTCGCCGACTGCAGCCGCGCCGACGCGCTGACCTCGGTCTCGGGCAAGGGCGGCGTCTTCAAGGTCACGCACGGGCTGCAGCGGACGTTCGGCGGCAACCGCGTCTTCAACTCACCGCTCGCCGAAGCCAACATCGTCGGCCGCGCCACCGGCATGGCGACGCGCGGCCTCAAGCCGGTCGTCGAGATCCAGTTCTTCGACTACATCTGGCCGGCGATGATGCAGATCCGCGACGAGCTGACGATGCTGCGGTACCGCTCGAACAACACCTTCTCGTGCCCGATCGTGATTCGCGTCGCGACCGGCGGCTATCTCCGCGGCGGCGCGCCGTATCATTCGCAGTCCGGCGAGAGCATCTTCGCCCATTGCCCCGGCCTTCGCATCGCCTTCCCGTCGAACGCCCAGGACGCGGCCGGGCTGCTGCGCACGGCGATCCGCTGCGACGATCCGGTGCTCTTCCTCGAGCACAAGCATCTCTACCGCCAGACCTACAACAAGGGCGAGTACCCCGGCGCCGACTACATGCTGCCGTTCGGCAAGTCCTCGATCCGCCGCGACGGCGACGACGTTGTCGTGCTGACGTGGGGGGCGCTCGTGCAGCGCTCTCTGCTCGCGGCGCAGCAGGCGGAAAAGGACGGCATCAGCGTCATGGTCGTCGACCTCCGCACGATCATGCCGTTCGACTGGGACACGATCTCGAAGGCGGTGATTCGCACCAACCGCGTCGTCATCGCCCATGAGGACCAGCTGACTTGCGGCTTTGGCGCCGAGCTCGCGGCGCGCATCGCCGGCGAGCTGTTCCAGCATCTCGATGCGCCGGTCCGCCGCGTCGCCGCGCTCGACACGCCGGTGGCCTACTACCCGGAGCTCGAAGAAGCCATCCTGCCGCAGTCGAGCGACGTCCTCAAGGCCATCAAGGACACTGCGGCCTACTGACCGCTCAGGCTCCGTGCGCATCCTCGCCGCGGCCGCCGTCGCTGTCACTGCCGCGTTCGTCGCCCAGGTGCGACCTGCGACCGGGGCGGCACCGGTCGAGATCATTCGATCGGTCGGCGGCCTGCCGGCGCACATCGCCGGCCGCTTCAACGACCAGTCGATCTGCCGCCAGACCGAGGCAGGAACGTTCCTCGTCTTCGATCGCCGCTCGCACACCGTCTACAGCGTCGACGCGACCAGCACGGCGCCCACGGAGATCGTGCAGATCGGCGCCGAACCCGGGCGCCTGCTCCAGCCGTACGCCTTCGATGCGCGCGACGACGGCACCTTCGTCGTCGCCGACGCGCCGGAGAACCGCACCCGCATCCAGGTGTTTCTCGCCACCGGGTCGAGGCTCGGTGGCTTTCAACTGCCCGCGGTGGCGTTTCCGCTGCTGCTCGACGGCCTCGCGATAACCGGCCTCGGGTCGCTCGTGCTCTCGGACCGCTCCGTCTTCTTCAGCCAGCCGGAATCCGGCTCGCTGATCGTCGAACGCGGCCTCGACGGCGTGTCCAGCCGCGCTTTCGGCGAGCTGCGGGAGAGCGGTCACGAGCAGGACAAGCCGCTGCACGCCGTGCTCAACAGCGGCCTGGTCGTCCTCAACCCGGAAGGCGGGTTCTACTATGTCTTCGTCGCCGGCCGACCGGCGTTCAGGAAGTACGACGCGCTCGGTACACTGATCTTCGAGCGCCATATCGAGGGCCTCGAGCTCGACGCCTACATGCGCGACCGGCCGCGCGCCTGGCCTACGCGCAAGGCGGGCGACGGCCAGTTTCCCCTCGTGCGCCCGGCGGTGCGGGCGGCCGCCGCCGATCGCAGCGGCAACCTCTGGATCTCGCTCGATGTTCCCTTCACCTACGTCTACGATCGCGCCGGCGAGAAGACGCGGATCGTGCAGTGGCGGGGCGCCGGCGTCCTCGCGCCGAACGGCATCAGCTTCACGGCAGCGGGACAGCTGCTGGCGACGCCCGGCTGCTACCTGTTCAACGTCCGCGCGCCAATGAAGCCGCGCGGCCGCTGATCAGATCAACTTTCCCACCGGTCCGAGATCGAAGTTCAGCTCGGCCGGATCGAGATCGAACTGCAGCGCCAGATCACGAACGGTTTCCTCGAGCCGCATCAGGGCCAGCCCCACTGCCTCGGTCTCCTTCGGCGACAGCGACCCGGCATCGAGGCGGCGGATCGCCTGCCGCTCGAGCAACTGGCGGATCAGCTCGACCAGGGTCAGGACCAGCTTCATCACCGAACGGCGGACGTCCTTCGGATCGGCGTTCCAGCGCGGGACGCCGGCACCCTTTGCGACCCGGGCGATTTCCGTGCGGAGCGATTCGATCTCCTGGACGTCGACCGCCGGGCGTCGTGAAGAGGCACGCACCGCCGGCCGGCGGGCCGGACGTTTCACGGCGCGCCGCGCGGCTGGCGGTCGCGTTCGGGCCGTCTTCCGTTTGGCCACGTCAGAGACCCTCGCCCGAGACCAGGTCGGGAACGAATGCGAACGCGGGAAACGGTCCGGTGACGACGACGCGCGGGGCGTCGTTCAGCGTCTTCATGACGCGCTCGATGCGGCCGAGGTAACGACCGACGGCGCCGCGTCCGATCAGGTGATGCATCGTCATGGCGAGTGTCTCGCGGCCCGGTTCGAGCCGCTCGGCCGCGACCAGCGAGCGAAGCGCATGACGCAGCGCCTCAGCTTCCTTCGTCAGCAACGGCCGGCTCGACGCCGCGCGCGCGCGCAGGTAGGCCGCGCCTGTCGCCGCGGCTACCACCCTTTTCGGCGGCGGCGGCGACGCCTGTTGAAACCGAATCGTCATCTGCCGCCGTCCTCGCACGCGCCGCAGAGCCGCGCTCAGGATCCGACGCCGCTGCCGCAGCAGGAGCTCGAGCTCGAGCCGCGGCACCCGCGTGCCGAAGCGGACCGGCAGGAGCCCGTCAGCCGCCTCGTTCAGCCGTACGACGATGCGATGCTGGCGACGCAGGGCCTCTTCCGTGACGGCCGGCGGCGTCGATTTTCGCGCGACCGCGACGAAGAAGCGGTCGATCGGTTCGATCGCGATGCCCGAGGCGCGCGGCACACGGACCGGGGCGCCGAGCAGCGCGTAGACGTAGAACGCGGCGCCGTCACGGTCGTCGGCTCGTGAAGTCACCGGCGCTCGAAGACGCGGTCGGCCGCGCACAGCAGCGCCGACAACCGCAGATAGATCAGGTCGACGTCGGCCAGGGCGAGGATGATGTCGGCATTGAGCACGACGCCCTTGTTGAGCAGGCCGTCCAGGACGTCGAGAAGCGACGTGTCAGAGCTGCGGACGATCCGGGCGGCCCTGCGTCGTGCGGGTACGCGCCTGACCGGCCGCGCAGGTATCACCCGTCGCGGCGGCGATGGCTTCCGCGGGCTGTGCGGCGGGCCGGCCGCGGGAACGGTGGACGTCAGTGTGCGCTTCACGATCGCGGCTGTACGAATGAGTAGGCCGGCCACGGCCCGGTGAGCTGAAGCGTGGCGCCGGCGGCGCGGCAGGCAACAGCCGCCCGGCTCACCGCGGCACGAAACTTCGCCGCGCCGGTCGCCTTGACGAGGAACGTCGCATCGAGCAGCGGCGGCGTGGCGGCCTCACGCGGCGCCTCGCGCCGCTCGGCTTCGCGCGAGAGCCGCGCCAGCGCCGCGTAGGTGGATTCGGCGGCTGTTACCGCGGCGCGGACGTGGGCCTGCGCCTGGTCGCGTGTCCGTTTCTTCGCGGTGAGAAATGCCGTGCCGCTGGTCGGGCGGCGACCGCTGGCCACCGGTCGCGGCACCGGCGGCGCAATCCGGATGCCCCACTCCTGGCAGCCGCGGATGCGATCGACGACGGCCCGGATGTCCTGCGCCCGCGCCTGCAGGTCGGCGCGCGCCCGCTCCGGGCTCGAGAACAGCGTGAAGAGCTTCATCGGCACGACCGTCGCGCCGCTCAGACGGACGACCCGTTCGAGCACGGCCTCGTGGGCCACGCCGGCGTCCGCGACCCAGTTGACGTCCTTCAGGCGGGCGGCCAGGGGCTCGGTGTCGTAGATGCGCCGCGGCACCAGCGAGGTGACCGCCCAGAGCCCGGCGGCGATCTCAATCGACTCGAGAGCGGACGCGCCGGCGAGGCCTGCCGCGACGCGCGTCAGCGCCGGCCGGGTCGCGCGCTCGACCAGGCAGTAGACGTAGACGGCGGACCTGGCGCTCATTTCCGGGACGAGTCGTCGTCGTCGAACGAGACGTCGATGCCGGTGACCGTGTAATCGCCGGAGGTGACGTCCGGCTGCTCGCCGTGCTGGCGCTCGCGGATCTCGCGCAGGCGGACGAGGATGTCGGCCTCGAAGACCTTGAACTCGTCCTCGGTCATCTCGCCGAGCTCGACCCGCAACTGCGCTGCGAGCAGCTGCTCGCGCAGCGCGGTGTCGTCGTTGAGCTCACCGTCGGCGGCGGCCGCGACCTTGTCGAGGACGAAGCGGAGGCCGCCGATCAGCAGGGAGTCGAGGATGAACATCGATTTCCATCGCGGCGTCCGCGCCGCCTCGGAGCCTCAGCCGCGGCCCGTCACTGCGCCCTTTCGAGCTTCAGGCGGATGTTGACGAAGTTGTAGGGCGGCCACGGCCCGGTGTACTTGAACGTCAGCTTGTCGTAGCGCTGGCCGATGGCCTTGACCCGCAGGTCGAACGCCGCCTCGGCGTCGCGGGCGACGAGGAACGCCGCGTTCATGATCATGCGGTCGCCGATCGGCTTGTTCGACCGCGACGCGACCGAGACGTCGCGCAGCGCCTGGAAGATCTCGCTGACGTAGTGCTCGGAGCGGGCCTGCAGCGCCGCGTCGATCAGCCGGCCGTACTGCATGCGGGCGAAGTAGGTGGATCCCTTCTGCGACGAGATCTCTCCCTTCAGGCGGCGGATGTCTTCCTCCTCCTCCTCGATCTCGCGGATGATCTGGTCGCGATCCCACAGCACCTTCAGGCCGAACTCGACCTTGTTCTGCATCTTGCTGAGAACGTCGCGAAACGCGTCGTAGGCCGAGCGCAGCAGCTCCATGATGTCGTGCTCGGTCTTGAACACGGTGCCGAAGGACATCGGGATGACGGTGTGGTTGACCATCACCGTCTCGTTGACGCGCTGGTGCGCGAGCACGTTGTCGCGGGTCGGATCCTGCACCACCATCGGCGTGTTCGAGACGACGGCGGCGATGTCGCGGAAGAGGATCGTGTGCACGTCGGCCGGTTCGGCGCCGAGGCCGAGCGGGCCGAACGACAGCGGCTGCTCCGACTGGATGATGCAGTAGACGTACTTGCCTTCGTTGGCGTCGTCGACGGCCGCCTTCGCCGGCCGCGCCGGCATCCGGACGCGTTCGAGCTTGCCGCGGACCGGCGCGTGCGGCGTCGCGCGGGCCTGGCGTTCGCGCGTGGCTGGCGCCGTCGCGCGCGCAGGTTTCGAGCGTCGTGCCGGTTTGCGACCGGCGACCTTGCGAGTCTTGGCCATCGCTGCTTATGGTTGTTTGGTGCGTCCGGCCGCACGTGGCGCCCGGCGCGCGCCGCCCGACTCGGCGCGCCTCGAGGACAGCATACGCTGAATTTCGGTGACCAGCGCATCCGGCAGGCATGGCTTGGTGACGAATGCGTCGCAGCCGGCCTGGCGCGCCCCTTCGGCATGGCCGGCCAGGGCATGCCCGGTCAGCGCCACGATCGGAATGTGCCGCGTCCGCTCATCGGCTTTCAGCTGCCGCGTCGCCTCCCAGCCGTCCATCTTCGGCAGCGCCAGGTCCATCAGGATGATGTCCGGCATCAACTCGCGTGTCTTGTCGAGCGCCTCGAGCCCGTTCGAGGCTTCGGCCACCCGGTAGCCGGAGAACTGGAGATAGGCCGCGTACATCTCCCTGGCGTCCTGGTAGTCCTCGACGACGAGCACGAGCGGATTGTGTTTGTCCCCCATAGGTCCTGACTGGTCGCTCAGCGACGGCGTGCCACCAGCGGCAGCCGCAATGTAAACGTTGATCCCCGGCCTACCTGGCTCACGAGATCGATCGAGCCGCCAAGCATCAGCGACAGGCGCCGGCAGATGGAGAGCCCGAGGCCGGTGCCGCCGTAGCCTCTCGTCGGCGAGTTGTCGAGCTGTCGGAAGTCCTCGAAGATCTTGCCCTGCGATTCGGGCGCGATGCCGGCGCCGGTGTCGCGAACCGCGATCGCGACCGAGCGCGTGCGCGCGTCGAAGGTCGCACTGATCGTAACCGAACCGCTCGGCGTGAACTTCAGGGCGTTGCTCAACAGGTTGAGCACGATCTGCTTGACCTTCTGGCGGTCGGTTCGGACGGGCGGCAGCGCCTGCCGCATCTTCGCCGTCACCGTCAGGTTCGAGCGGCGGATGATGGGCTCGAGCTCAGCCATTACTTCGGTGACGAGATCAGGGACCTTGAAGCGGGTCAGCGTCAGCGGCATCCTTCCCGCTTCGATGCGGGTGATGTCGAGGATCTCGTTGATCAATTGCAGCAGATGGCGCGAGTTCGAATCGATCCGCGTCAGGCTCTTGCGCTGCGGTTCGCTGACGGCGCCGGTGACGCCGTGCAGGAGCATGTGCGTGTAGCCGAGGATCGCGTTCAGCGGCGTCCGGAACTCGTGCGAGATGTTGGCGAGGAACTGGGTCTTCAATGCCGACGCTTGTTCGAGCTCGATGTGCTGCCGGCGGAGCAACTCGTTCTGCTGCGCCAGTTCGGCCGTCGCCTCCTGGATCTTGCGCTCGAGCTCGGCCGCGCCCTGCTTCAGGCGTTCGTAGAGGAGCTCCTTCTCGAGCGCCTCGGTCAGGTCGTGCAGGATGGTCACGACCCAGACCAGCTCGCCCTGGTCCGACAGGATGGTGCCGGCCAGCGCCTCGACCGGCAGCGCCCGGCCGCTCGCCGGATCGGTCAGCTGAATCTCGCCGCGATAGCGCTGCTCGCCCGTCCGGGTGAGCACGTTCGAGACGAACGAGGTCAGGTTGGCGCCGTTGGCGCGGACGCTGCGCTGCGCCGATTCGGCGGCGGTCGCCGGCACGTTGAACAGGCGTTCGGCCGGCTCGTTCAAGAGCACGATGTCGCCTTCGGGATCGGTGACGAGGATCGGGTCGGGCACCGAATCGATGATGAGATCGAGGCGGTGCCGCTCGTCCCGCACCTCGGCCTGCGCCACCCGCAGCGTGCGATAGCTCTCGTCGATCTCCTCGCGGGCGCGCGCCAGGTCGGTGATGTTGCGCAGGATCGAGACGACGTAGGTGCCCTGCCGTTCGTCCTTGGCGCGGGAGCTGAGGAGCTCGAACAGCAGGTCCGAGCCTTCGAGCGGGTCGACGAGCAGCAGCTCGCGGCGCGCCAGCTCGGTCTGTCCCACCGCGTTGGTCGACAGCGCCGCCGAGAACAGCATGTTGTTCAGCGCCACCGCCCGCCGCAGGCCCTGGCTCGCGTCTTCGGGCGCGGCGAACAGCTTCTCCGCGTGCGTGTTGGCGATGAGGAGCTTGCCTTCGGTATCGGTCAGCAGGATCGGGTCGGTGACGGCGTTGATGATGCTGTAGAGCAGCATCCGCTCCTGTCCAAACCCCGGGTCCGAGGCGCTCGCCCGCACGCCGAGACGCGACGCCTGCTTCGCGAGCTGACGCGACAGCCAGAGCACGTCGTCGCAGAGTTCGGCCGCACGCGACGAGACGAGAGTGACACCGTGCGCCGGCCCGCCAACGTCGGCGCGGAGCGGCAGGGCGTGGAAGGGGCGGCCGTCGAACGGCGACCACAACTCGCTGATGGTGATGAGCGATGGCTCGATCCGCTGCATCGCCTCGTTCAGCGGATGAGCGTCGTCGTCCAGCCTGACGATGAAGTCTCCGATCGCGGCGGTCGATACGCCGCGCGACGCAACGACCGTTAGATAGGGACTCAGGGGGTCGCAGACGGCGACGATGACGGCGTCCATCGGCTGACGCGCCTGCAGCCACTCGAGAGCCTGGTCGGCGGACGCGTGCAGATCGGCGCTGCCGAGGAGCGCTTCCAGGACCGCGAGGCGGCCTTCCTGCGACTCGACATCGAGTCCCGCCAGGGGATCGATTGGCGCCGCGGACCTGGACACGCGTTAGTCCCCTAGGTCTCCGACCCGCGAACGCCGTCGGACGGGACGTTTCGGCTTGATCACCACCACCGGCGCCTTGGCGCGGCCGCTCTTGGCGCCGGCGAGCTCGGCCCGGCGCACCGAGCTCTTGGATGCGGCCAGCTCGGCGCGCAGCGCCGCGTTCTCGGCCATGACGGTCTGCGTCAGCTCCGACGGCGGCCGCGCCGCCGGTGAGCCTTGGAGCACGGCTTCCGAGTACTTCAGGTAGGTATCGATTGAGGCTACGACGACACGGGCTTCGACTGTAATCAGATCGATGCCGACGAGCGACACTCGAACCCAGGCGTCGATGACGATGCCCTTGTCGAGGACGCGATCGAGGACGTCGATGAGACTTGTGCCGCCTGCCGCCCGTTCTACTACTGCCATTCTGCGCTCCCGGTCATAACGCCAGCTCCCCCGTCGTCGTCGGTCTGCCTGTCGGGCGCCCTCTGGGCCATCAGCGCTTGCGGCGGCGCCGGGCCGCCTTTGGCGCCGCCACCGTCAACGCGTCGATCTTCTGTTCGAGGAGCGCGATCTGGGCTCGCAGTTCCTCATGCTCGATCATCGCCCGCGGCGCTCGGCCGGGCGACAGGTCGCGGTCGTACCGCCACCAGTCCAGACCGATCTCCTGCGCCTTGTCGAGCGAGCAGATCAGCAGCCGGATCCGGATCGTCAGCAGTTCGACTTCCGCCAGCGACACCCTGATGTCGCCGGCGACTACCAGCCCCTTGTCCAGAACGCGATCCAGGACGTCGACCAGGCCGGTGGAACGATGATTCGCGGGGAGCTCGAAAGCCATGCGGGAGCGACTATATCCTCACGACGCCGGGGCGGCAATCCGATGCCCGCCCCATCATGGGCGGCCCGAGCCCGGCTCCGAAATGGCTTCCACCAGTTCTCCGGTCTTCTGATCCAGCTGCAGCCTGGTTGCGATATCGGCCTGGGCGATGATTCCCACCAGCCGCCCGCCGGGGTCCACCACCGGCACCCGGCGGACCTGCCGCGAGGCCATCAGGGTGAGCACCTGCTTGACGTCGTCCTGCTCTCCGCACGTCGCGGGGTCGCCGGTCATCGCCTGGCGAACGCTCGCGCCCTCGACCGGCAGGTCCCCGGCTACGACCTTCACGACGAGGTCCCGGTCCGTCACGATGCCAACCAGCCGCCCGCCCGGGTCGACCACGGGGAGCGCTCCGATATTGTGAGTCCGCATCAGGTCCGCCGCAGCGCTCACCGAATCGTCAGGCTGGCAGTACACAGGTTCACGCGTCATCACATCGCGGCAGGTTGTCATGGGTAGCTCCCGGGTTCGCAGTTTGGCAGGATTCTGTCGGGTGCAAGCCGCTGGCCAGCGGGAACGATTTGAAATGCCCAATGGGACGGCTCGCCACCTGAGCCGCGTGCATCAAGTTGATGCAGAGGTGTCAGCCCATCGGCAGTGGCTGGATTGGGATCCAGCCGCGCGGGTGACGGGCGTCAGGGGGTGTCTGAAGGTGCGCCGACGAGGGTTCGCAACGCCCGCTCGAAGGGCTCGTCGCGCGACCGGATGCGAAGCTCGCCGGTCAGGACATCGGTCAACTCGGCCGGCCGCAGCGACACGACGCGCGAGACCCGCCGGTGCCCGGACACGGCCACGGACGATTCAAGGCAGCTGCGGCCGCCCGCCAGCCGCAGCGCCAGTTCCTGCGAGCGGTCACCGAGGCGAATCTCCTGGATCGGCGACTCGAGATCGCCCTCGACAATGTCGACGGCGAAGTTCGGGCCGACGCGAAGCGACGACGTCAGCCAGGCGCCGAAGAGGCGGGCCGACAGTTCGTCGCGGGCAACGATGCGCACTCCCGTGAACTGCGCGCTCGCGTCCCGCACTTCCGGAATGTCGAAGAACTGCGCCATGAGCGCACGCCATTGTGTCAGCCGCGCCCACCGCACGTCGGTGAAGGCGCTGGCCTCGAACAACCCGACGGCACGGCGCCAGGCGGCATCCGGGTCGTCCTCGTCGAGAACGATGCGGTCGGCGAGCTCGGCGAGGCCATCGAGCGTCTCGGGACGGCCCCCGCGCCACCACACCAGCGTCGGCAGGCTGGAAAGTCGCAGCGCCGCAACCGCATTGTCTGCGTACGAGGGCTTGAGGCCGTTCATGGTCACGGTGTTGCCGGAGACGTATGCCTGCGGCGACGGATCGTTGCCCTCGGAAATGAGGATGCCGCGGACCATCCCGGCGTCTCCGAGCGCTTCCAGCGTCGCCGCCGCCGACTCGAGCCGCTCGACTGGCCCGACGGCAACGACCGTCGCGATGAGGCTGCGCGTCGACGCCGCGTCGATCGGCTGCGGCCATGGCAGCGCCGATGCCGCTGAACGGTACCGCTTGTCCGTGGGTGCTCACAGTGTCCTCCATCGCCTGGGAGTGGCACCGACCCGTTGATCGGCCTCCGGCGGTCCCCACTCGCCGGCCTCGTATGTCGGCATCGGCGTCGTCGTGTCCGCCGCCCACGCCTCGAGCACCGGCGTGATCAACGCCCACGACGCTTCGACGAAGTCGTGGCGCGCGAAGAGCGTCGCGTCGCCGAGCATGGCGTCGAGCAGCAAGGTTTCATACGCCTCGGGAACCTCGCCGCCGAACGTCGACGTGTAACGGAAGTTCATCATCACCGGCGCAATCTGCATCCGCGATCCCGGCAGCTTGGCTTCGAACCGCAGCGAGATCCCTTCGTCGGGCTGGACGTTGACGATGAGCAGGTCGGGCGCCACCGGCGTCTGGCTGGCGCGGCGGAAGATCTCGAGCGGTGGACGCTTGAACTGAATCGCAATCTCCGTCGTCCGCTTGGGCAGCCGCTTGCCGGTGCGAAGATAGAACGGCACCCCGGCCCAGCGCCAGTTGTCGAGATCCATGCGCGCCGCGACGTAGGTCTCGGTGCGCGACTGCGGGCCGACCCCCTTCTCCGCAAGATACGCCGGCACCTCGCCGCCGTTGACCCAGCCGGAGCGGTACTGCGCCCGGACGACGTGCTGCCCCGGACTGGCGCTGCCGTCGCGGTTCACGTCGACGAGCGGCTGCACCGCCAGCAGCGCGTCCATCTTGCGATCGCGGACGCTGTCGGCGGTGAACGCGATCGGCGGCTCCATTGCCACCAGCGTCATCACCTGCAGCAGGTGGTTCTGCACCATGTCGCGCAACGCGCCGGCGCCTTCGTAGTAGGCGGCGCGATGCTCGACGCCGACGGTCTCGGCGGCGGTGATCTGCACGTGATCGATGTAGCGCCGGTTCCAGACCGGCTCGAACATGCCATTGCCGAAGCGAAACACGAGCAGGTTCTGGACGGTCTCCTTGCCGAGATAGTGATCGATGCGATAGACCTGGTCCTCGTCGAAATGCTGGTGCGCGAGGTGATTCAGCGCCTTGGCGCTGGCGAGGTCGGTGCCGAACGGCTTCTCGACGATGATGCGGCGCCAGCCGCGATCGTGGGGCCGCGCCAGGCCGGCCCCGCCCAGGTGCTCGATGACGGTGCCGTACGCCGTCGGCGGAATCGCGAGGTAGAACAGCACGCCCTCGTCGCCGTCGATCTCGCGCAGCTTGTCCTTGATCTTCCGATAGAGCGCCTCGTCGTCCATCTCGCCGGCGATGTAGTGCATCCGGCTGGCGAGCGACTCGGCGACCTCGTCGCCGCTCGTCGCGCCGACGAACTCCTTCAGGCTGTCGCCGAGCTGGGTCCGGAACTCTTCATCGCTCATCGCCGTCCGCGCCACGCCGATGACCGCGAACTGCGCCGGCAGCCGGCTCCGCTGGGTCAGCCGGTAGACGGCCGGCAGCAGCTTGCGCTTGGTGAGGTCGCCGGAGGCGCCGAAGATGACGAGCGTGGTCGGCCCCGGCGTCGGTTCGAGGCGGAGACCGTCGTGCAGGGGATTGGCGCTCATTACCGCCGATCATAGCGTGGAGCGTCGCGGCGCGCCGCGGCGATGCCGCCCGTAGCGCGGAGCTTCAGCGCCGCGACGATGACGCGCGAGGCTACTTGCGCGATGCGAGGTAGCCCGCGATCGCGTCGAGCTGTTCCGGCGACAGGCGATCGCCGAACGCCGGCATTTCCGCCAGCGGGTTCACCGCTTCCGGATCGACGATCCACGACTTCAGGGTCTCGAGGTCGTGCTCGCCGCCGGCCTTCGACAACTCAGGGCCGTCCTTGCCGCCGTCGCCGTCGATGATGTGGCAGCCAACGCAGTAGCGCGCCCAGACCGTCGCGGCGGTCTCGATGTTCGGCGGATACCCGGGATAGGGATGGCGATTGACCCGCCGCAGGTAGGCGACGATCGCCGCCACCTCACGCTCGCTTCGGGCCGACGGTGCGTCGCGCAGGCCCGGCGCAATCATCTCAGGATCGGAGACGTGCCCTTCGATCCAGTCGGTGCCGCGGCCGGCGGGCAGCATCTCGAGCGGATCTGCCATGCCGGTCTCGCTGTGGCACCTGGCGCAATTGGCCGTTCCCGCGATCATGCGGCCGCCTACTTCGCGCAGCGACCAGCGGTCGGCCGGCGCCGAGATCGGTCGATCGCGCCAGCCCAGCGTCGTCAACGTCACGACCGCGAAGACGCCGGCGGCGACAGCGATCATGATGAGCGGCCGCTGCCGCGGATGGCGCTGCGGGCCGCGGTCGAGCCAGGGAAGGAGGGCAAGGAACAGCGCCACCAGCCCTGGAATGACGATCGCGCCGACGACCTCCCACCGGCCGGGGAAATACTTCAGCAGCTGGAAGAGCCCGAGGAAATACCACTCCGGCCGCGGGATGTAGTTGGCGTCGGTCGGATCGGCCGGACCCTCGAGCGGCGGCATCCCGTTCAAAGCGAGCGCCGTGACCGCGACGAGGACGACGGTGACGACGACGGTGTCGCGAAATGCCTGATACGGATAGAACGCGAAGCCGCGGCCGGGCCTCGGCCTGACCGGGCCCGAACTGCCCTGCAGCCGCATCAGCACGATGTGCGCGACGATGAGCAGCACGAGGAGCGCCGGCAGGAAGATGACGTGCGCGGAGTACCACCGCGTCAGCGTCAGCGCGCCGATCGTGGATCCGCCCTGCATTATTGCCGCGATCAACTCGCCGGCGACGGGCTCGAGCCGGGCGATGTTAATCGTGACGACCGTCGCCCAGTAGGCACGCTGGTCCCACGGCAGGAGATAGCCCGTCAGCGCGAACCCGAGCACGAGGCCGAGCAGCGCGAGGCCGGACAGCCACGTCAGCTCGCGCGGAGCCTTGTACGACCCGAGGATGACGACGCGGAGCAGGTGAAGGACGAGAAAGACGACGAGGAAGCTGGCGCCGAAGTGATGCAGGCCGCGCACGAGCCGGCCCGACGCCGTGCTGCTGATGAAGCGCACGCTTTCGTACGCGTGGTCGGGCGTCGGCGCATAGTAGAGCGTCAGGAAGGCGCCAGTCAGCAGCTGCACGCCGATGAGCGCCAGGAGCACGCTGCCGAGCGTGAACGCCCAGCCGGTGCCAGCCGGCACCTCTTCGTCCAGGAGGACGTGCTTGACGGTCTTGAACCTGGTCCGGGCGTCGAGCCAGCCCGCCAGCCGCCCCCTGAGACCGCGCCCGACGCTCACACGCGCACCAGCACGCTGTCGTCAGCGCCTTCGACCCGCGCCTCGATGACGTCGAGCGGACGCGGCGGCGGTCCATCGAGCACTTCGCCGCTGGCGGCGTAGACACCGCCGTGGCAGGGACACTTGAAGTTCTTCGCCTCGGCGTCCCAGAGCACCTGGCAGCCGAGGTGGGTGCAGGTGGCCGAGAACACCTTGACCTCGCGGGCGCCATCCCAGACCAGGAACACCGTTTCCGGCGATCGCGCCCGGTACCAACCATCGGCGCGCGGCACGGCGAGGACGCGGGGCACCGGGACGTTGGCTTTCAGCTCGCCGAGCGTTCCGGCCCGCACCCAGCGTTCGGCCTGCGATCCGCGCGCCGGCTTGACGGCGAACACGCCGAGCAGGGCCGACAGGGCTCCGCCGATCGCGACGACGGTGGAGTTGACGAGAAAAGCGAGGGCGCGGCGACGACCCGGTTCAGCGGGAGGCGGCTCTGGTAGCGGCATGATCTCCGAAGCTGGAATTGCGAACCCTGGGCCATCGGAGCGATGGCGGCAACCCGCTGGCGGCGCTGACTTTAGCGTCGAGCGCGACGGCCGGCGATTCCCGGATTCGTAAAATGCTTTCGGATGTTACCGCGATTCTTTGACTTTCTGCAGGTAGTCGCTGGCTTTCGCCGTCCCGAGCAGGCGCAGCTGCTCGAGCGCGTCGTTCCGGAACGTCGCACCTGCCGGCGTCCGCTCGGCGTCGGCGATTCGAATCAGTTCCGCATCCGCCCGCGCCAGGCCGAGACCGCCGATAATCGCGCGCTTGTCGGCGGGCGATGCCGCCCGGTACATCGCCGCGAGCTGGGCTGCGCCGCCCGCCTGCCCGAGGCTGGTAAACGCGCGGGAGCGGATCTTGACGTCTTTCTCTGACGAGACGATCGTGGCCAGCGCCAGCTTCTCCGACCGCTCGCCGAGCGACTTGACGATCTGCACCTTCACGGGCGGCTGTGCCGTGAGGTAGACCGACATCAGGTCCTTCGAGACTTCCGGGCCGCCGAAGCGTCCGAGATCGCGGACCGCGGCCACCTGGACCGGCTCGGACCCCTGCCTCGCAACCTTGACGACAATCGCGCGCGCCTCCGGCAGGGACGAGCTCGCCAGGACGAATACGGCACTGATCGCCGAGTTGGGATTCTCGCTCTCGAGCGCGATCTGCCCGAGCATCGGCACGACTTTCTGCGGCTCGCTGCGCAGCAGCCCGCCGAGCGCGAGGACGCGCAGGTCGTCGTCGGCGCCGATCGACTCCGTGTACCACATCGGCGGCGGCAGCGGTGGCTTCGGCGGCACGGCCTTCGGCGTCGCCGGTACGGCCCTGGGCGGCAGCGGCGGTTTCGGGTGCGGGGGACCCGGGGGCACCGGCAGCACCGGCGGGGACATCGCAGGTGGCGGCAACGGCGTCGGTGGAACCGCCGAGGCCGGCGGTACGCCTGGCGCCGGAGGCGCCGGTGGGGGCGGCGGCGGCGCGACCATGTGCCACAGCACGTCAGTCCGGTGCAGCCGAACCGCGATGGCGACACGCAACGACTGCGCCGGCTTCACCCACATGCTGGTCGGATAATCGCGCTCCAGGAGGGCGATCGTCGTGACGGCCGACGACGGGTCTCCTGCCTGATTCAGGCTGTGCGCGAGCCAGTACAACGCTTCGTCGCGGCGCGTTTCTTTCTTGTCGGCAATGGCGGCGCGGAGCTCTTCCACGGCCAGGGCCCATCGCTCCTCGGCGATGTAGTCCTTGCCCTGGGTGAGCCGCTTCGACTCCGGCCCGGCGGCCAGAGCGCCGCTGCCCGTACCCAGCACCACTGCCGCTACCGCCACGCATACCCAGCCCGCCCGTCGTTTCATGCTCGTCATTGTCAGCCGCTCTTTCGCCGTCACAGTCCGGTCGTCACGACGACGTTCATCTTCGTCACGAGGTCACGCTTGCGAATCAGCCGCTGGATCTGCTCGAGGTCGCCGCGGCTCGACTCCTGCGCCATCGACGTTTGCAGCAGCACCAGCTCCAGGTCCGCCAGGATGCTCGCCAGCGAGGTCATCCCGTTCTCTTCAGCCGCGGCACGATACAGCCGCGTGTCGATCAGCAGGCTCGACGCCAGCTGACGTTCGTACTGCCAGTCGGCCGACTTCGCGCTGCCCGCATCCTTGTTCGCCATGCCCAGCACGACCAGCTTCGAGCGCCCGAAGTGCTGGCCGCTGAGCCGAGTGAAGGCAGTGCGCGCCGCTGGATCCATCGCCGCTGCCGACGCCGCCGCCACAGCCTCGCCGCTCTCCAGGCCTGCATCCTCCGGACTTGCCTCGGCCGGCTGCGTCTGGAGCGCCGTCGTGGCAACCGTCGCGGGTTGCGATCGCGCCGCCATGTAGGTCAGGCCGCCCGTCGCGAGCGCGAGCGTCGCGGCAAACGCCAGATATCTCGCGACGCCGCCCGATCGTGACGCCGCGGCGGGCGGCACGAGCGGAAACGCCACTACGTTCGATCCGCGGGTGCGTGTCTCGACGTCGACGGCCGCGTCGAGCCTGGCCATGAAGCCAGTCCAGTCCCCGCCAGGCGGCGAGGCGATGGCGGGACGCGATGCCAGCGCCTGGCTGATCAACGCGAGGTCGTCGAGCGCCTCGCGGCACTGCGCGCAAGACGCCACGTGGGTCGACGTCGCCTCGCGCTCCTCCGGCGCCAGCTCGTCGTAGAAGTAGAGGTCGAGGACGCCTGACGACGAGCGTTCGCAGGTCATGCCCGGCCTCCCGCGCGACCGACGATCGCCATCTCGGCCGGCGACAGCGCCGTCCGCAGGCGGCCGCGCAGCCGATGAATCGCGGCGTGCAGCTGCCGCTTCACTGTGCCTTCGGCCAGCCCCAGCGCGTCGGCGATCTCGTTCAATTTCAACCCGTGGTGATGACGCATGACGAAGACGACGCGCTGGCCCTGCGGCAGCCGCGCGATCTCGGATGCGAGGACGTGGCCGAGCTCGCCGGCATAGGCGCGGTCCTCGGGGTCGGGGGTCAACTCGGGCGTGTTGAGCATGCGATGCTCGGCTTCCTCGCCAAACGGCGCCGACGTGGCCGGCCGCTGGCGCCTTCGATGATCGATGCATGCGTTCATGACAATGCGGTAGAGCCAGGAGGTGAGCTGCGCGTCCTGGCGAAACCGGTCGAGGGACCGGTAAACCTTGATGAAGACTTCCTGAGCGATGTCCTCGGCGTCATGGTGGTTGCCGGCGAACTGATAGGCGACGCGATACACCATCGATCGGTGCTGCTCGACGAGCGCCTGAAACGCCGCCGCGTCGCAGCCCGCCGACTGCCCTGCCAGCCCTACCGGGCCCTGGACCTTCTCGTCAGTCATTCAGCCGTCTGGCAGTAAGACGCACACGTGGGGTGGGGGGTTGAGCCTCTGGCTCAAACCCGCATTGTAGATTGAAGATTGCAGATTGAAGATTGAGTGCGGATTGTCGATTTTCGAGATTGCTGATTTGGGCTAAGTCGCTGCGGAACAGCGGCTTGCCAATTGTTCCAGCCCAGCCATACAGCAATGCCTCGACGAGGTCCGCGCGACCGTTCGGCACCGGAGCAGTCCGACAATCCTCTAATCTTCAGTCTCCAATCCAAATCGAAAGTCTTCAATCTTCAATCCCAATCTGCAGTCTTCAGTCACCAATCTGCAATTGAAAGGCTTGTATACTGAACAGATGCCCTTATCGCTAAAAACCGGCTCTAGCGTCGCCAATGCGCTGCGCCGGAACGTCGCCATCATCGCGCACGTCGACCACGGCAAGACCACGCTCGTCGATGCCATGCTCCACCAGAGCGGAATCTTCCGGGCCAACGAGCGCGTCGCCGAGCGGGCGATGGACAATACCGACCTCGAGCGCGAGCGCGGCATTACGATTCTGGCCAAGAATACGGCGGTCCACTACCACGACACCCTGATCAACATCGTCGACACTCCCGGCCACGCCGATTTCGGCGGTGAGGTCGAGCGGACCCTGGCGATGGTCGATGGCGTGCTGCTGCTCGTCGACGCTTCCGAGGGGCCGCTGCCCCAGACCCGGTTCGTGCTGCGCAAGGCGCTCGAGCGGCGGTTGTCGCCGGTCGTCGTCATCAACAAGATCGATCGGCCGGACGCGCGGCCGCAGGAAGTCCTCAACGAGGTCTACGACCTCTTCATCGATCTCGACGCCGACGACGAGCAGGTCGACTTCCCCGTCGTCTACGCCAGCGCCCGGGCCGGGACGGCGAGCATGGAAATGAACCAACCGGGCGAGGATCTGCGGCCGCTCTTCGACGTCATCGTCGACCGCGTGCCGCCGCCGCGGGGCGATGCCGAGGCGGCGCTGCAGATGCTCGTGGCCAACCTCGACTCCAGCGACTACCTGGGACGCATCGCCATCGGGCGCGTGTTCAACGGCAGGGTCAAAGTCGGCGATCCGATTGCGGTCTGCAAGCTCGACGGCCGGATTCAGGAAACGAAGGTGACGAAGCTCTTCGCCTTCGAGGGCCTGCGCCGTGTCGACATCACCGACGCCGCCGCCGGCGACATCGTCTGCCTCGCCGGCATCGAGGACATCACCATCGGCGAAACCATCGCCGACGTGCTGGAGCGCAGGGCACTGACGCCAATTGCCGTCGACGAGCCGACGGTGTCGATGATCTTCGGCGTTAATACCTCGCCGATGGCCGGCCGCGAAGGCCAGTTCGTGACCTCGCGGCAGATCAAGGATCGCCTCGACAAGGAGCTGCTCGGCAACGTCTCGATCCGGGTCGAGGCGACCGACACGCCGGAGCAGATGAAGGTGCTGGGGCGGGGCGAGCTCCAGCTCTCGATCCTGATCGAGATGATGCGGCGCGAGGGCTTCGAGCTCCAGGTGTCGCGTCCCGACATCGTCACCAAGGAGGTCAACGGCCAGACCGTCGAGCCGGTCGAGGACCTCGTCGTCGACGTCGCCGAGGAGTTCCAGGGCGTCGTCATCGCCCAGGTCGGCACCCGCCGCGGCACGATGACGAAGATGGTGAACCACGGCAGCGGCCGGGTCCGGATGGAGTTCCGCATCCCGGCGCGCGGCTTGATCGGGTTCCGCTCGCAGTTCCTCACGGAAACCAAGGGCACCGGGATCATGAACCACCTGTTCGCGGCCTGGGAGCCGTGGCACGGCGCGATTCCGTCGCGCCAGACCGGCGCGCTGGTGGCCGACCGCAACGGCATCGCGACGGCGTATGCGCTCTACAACCTGCAGGAGCGCGGCGAGATCTTCATCGACCCGGCGGTGCCGGTCTACGAGGGGATGTTGATCGGCGAGAACGCCCGCGCCAGCGACATGGACGTGAACGTCACCAAAGAAAAGAAACAGACGAACATGCGGGCGTCGTCGGCCGACGAAGCGATTCGCCTGATCCCGCCGCGCCGGCTCGGGCTCGAGCAGGCGATCGAGTTCATCAACGACGACGAGCTGGTCGAGGTGACGCCGACCAGCATCCGGCTGCGGAAGCGAATCCTGGCGGCGAACATGCGGCCGAAGCGGAGCGAATAAGAGCGTTTGTCGAGGAGCCCGCGCTCCGGGCGCGAGCGAGCACGGCGAGCGAGCCACGCGACCGGAGCGCGCCGTCGAAGCGGCGCGCGAGGGCGCGTGTAGGGGAGTCCGAGGGGCGAAGCCCCTCGGAAAGGATCAATGCAGACGCTTGGCTTCGATCTCGGCGAGCGTCTCGCCGATCAGGCGCTCGTTGTCTTCCCTGGTGAGATTGCGCTGGAGGATCTTGCTGGCGATGGCGACCGAGAGGTCGACGGCCTCGCGGCGGATCTGTTCGACGGCGCGCGACGCCTGCTGCTCGATCTGCCGCTCGGCATTGCGGACGATGTTCTCGGCATCGGTCCGCGCCTTCTGCTTGAGGTCCTCGGCGGTGCGGGCGGCGTCGGTCCGCGTCTGGGCGAGGATCGCGTCGGCTTCCCGCCGCGCCCTGACCAGCATCGCCTCCGACTCCGACTTGACCTGCTCGAGCTCCTGCCGCGCCTGGCGGGCATCGTCGAGCGACTTGCGGATCGATTCCTGCCGCTGTTCGAGCGCGTCGAGAAGCGGACGCCAGGCGAACTTGGTCAGCAGTGCGACCAGCAACACGAAGACGGTGATGGCCCAGATATACAGCCCTGGGTCGACCTGGACTAGCGGGTTCATTCCCTGCGCCTTTCCTTCTCGCGTCCGCGTCCGGCCGGGCCGGACGCGAGCACAATCGACGACTTCTACTTCAGCAGCACGATCAGCAGCGCGAAGACCTCGGCGAGGATCGCGACGCCTTCGAGCAGGAACAGCGGCAGGTTGACGGCGCCGGTGATCTGCGCCGCGGCGCTCGGCTGGCGACCGATGGCTTCAGCCGCGCCCGCCGCCAGCTTGCCGATGCCGAGACCGGCACCGATCGTGATCAGGCCGAGACCGAGGCCAGCGCCCATGAACGCCAGCGCGTTGTTGACAACTTGAGCTTCCTGCATTGCTTCTCTTCTCCAGTAGTAAGAAACGTGAACCCTTAGTGGTGCGCGTGAATGGCCATGCCGATGAACACGGCGGTAAGCAGCGTGAACACGTAGGCCTGGACCAGGATGACGATGATCTCGAGCCCCGAGATCCCGACCGCCAGCGGCAGCGACAGGATGACGCCGACGCCGACGCCGGCGAGGGCACTGCCGAAGAGATCGGTGAAGATGAACACGAACGACAGGATCGCCAGAATCGCGATGTGGCCGCCGGTCATGTTGGCGGCAAGTCGCATCGTCAGGGCGAACGGCCGGACGAACATGCCCATGATCTCGATCGGGATGAGCAGGAAGTAGATCGGGATCGGCAGGCCGTGCGGCACCATGTTCTTCCAGTGCTTGACGAAGCCGTGGGCGCGGATGCCGGCGATGATGATGGCGAAGAACGTGACCGTGGCGAGGCCGGCGGTGACGTTGAAGTTGCCGGTCGCGGTCACGCCGCCGTGCGTCAGCTTGGTGAGGAACGAGTCCTCGGGCAGGTGCAGCACGGTGTGATTGAGCAGCGCCAGCACGTCGAAGGCCGGGATCAGGCCGACGAGGTTGGCGGTGAAAATGAAGACGAAGAGTGTGAGCAGCAGCGGCGTCCAGACACGGACCCACTTCTGCCCCACGTTCGGCAGCGCGATCGAGTCACGGATGAACTCGACGACCGCCTCGAGCGCGTTGCTGAAGCCTTGCGGCACCGGCTGCTGCTTCTCCGCCGCGAGGTAGCGCCGCACCGTCCAGGTGACGACGAAGAACACGATCAGCGCCACCAGCCACAGCATGAAGACGTGCTTGGTGACGGAGAAGTCGATCCCGGCGATCTTCGGCAGGTGAATCAGCGGATGATCGAGGCTGCTGTTGGCGACGTGGCCGATGATGGTTTCGCCGGCGTTGAACGCGCCCGATGCATGTTCGGCGGCCTTCTCGGCCCCATGCTCGACTTGATGCGGTTGTAGCATGCTCAGAAAACTTCAGGGCTCTGTACGCGGTGCGAGCAGGCGCTTCAACAGCAGCGCCTCGGTCGCGTGCAGCAGCACATAGTAGCCCGTAAAACTCACGATGAACGGCACCGGCCGCAACGACAGGCCGGCCAGGGCTCCAACAACGTAGGCGCCGATCAGGACCACCTTGATCCCGAAGGCGGCCATCAGCACGCCCGTCGTCTTCTCCGGCGCCGTCCGCTGGGTCCGCTCGATCGCGATCCAGCTGGCGACCGCGCTGACGAGCGGCGCCGCGAGGCCGAACCAGATCTCCGGCGTCACCGCCGGACCGCCGGCGACAGCGATGGCCGCGCCGGAAAGCAGGCTGCCGGCCGTCATCCAGGCCGCCGGGGCGAGCCCCGGACGCTTTCCCGTCATGTCCGCCAGATCGTCTTCACCAACTCGTAGAACCCGACGACGATGCCGAGCGCCAGCCCGATGAAGAGGCCCCAGGGCGCAGTCCCCTGCCAGGAGTCAACGGCGTAGCCGATGCCGCCGAGCAGGATAATCGCGCCAATCAGCGTGTAACTGGCCGACGCTGCCGGCCCTGCCCGGGTCACGTTTTCCTGCAGGGATTTGGCCGACCGGGCGTACGAAAAGGGTCGCTTGCTCTCTCCCACGTCACCCCAGCCGGTAAAGATATCCCATTATAGCCGGTCCTTGTGAAAAAGTTCACGAGGGGTGGGAGTCGACAGAGTTGACGGAGGCAACGGATTATACAAACGGAGGAACGGAGAACAACGAAGACGCACGGAGGGTGGGGCCGACGCGGGCATGTTGCCGGCTGAAAGCCGGCGAGTCGTGGGGCAGACGTCGCGGGTGGCCAAGACCGGATTGACCATCACGCCGGTCTCGGCCACCTGCGACGCCTGCCCCACGACCCGCGCCTGCGGCGCGGCATGCCCATTTGTATGGCCCGTGCCTGTCGATAACCGCGCCCAACAGCAAGTCTCCGTGCGTCTTCGTTGTCCTCCGTTCCTCCGTTTGTGAATCCGTTCCCTCCGTCCAGCCTCCGTCAACTCCATCGCCGGGAGCCTCCCCTGAATTACACTTGCCGGCGCGCACACCCGAGATGGCTACACTCACCCCCCGCTTCGACGACGCCGTCCGCTACGCCCACGAGGCGCATGCCGAACAATTGCGCAAGGGATCCGGCGCCCCCTATCTGTCCCACCTCCTCGCGGTCGCCTCCATCGTCCTCGACGACGGCGGCACCGAGGATGAGGCGATCGCCGCGCTGCTGCACGACGCGGCGGAGGACCAGGGCGGGCGGCCGCGGCTCGAGGACATCCGCGGCCGCTTCGGCGACGCCGTCGCCCGCATCGTCGAGGACTGCACCGACTCCTGGTCGGAGCCGAAGGAGCCGTGGCTCGAGCGCAAGGCGGCGTACATCCAGCAGGCGCGCAAGCTGCCGATGTCGAGCTTGCGCGTGTCCGCGGCCGACAAGGTGCACAACGCCTACGCCATCCTGCGCGACCTCCGCAACGCCGGCGAGCGCGTCTGGGAGCGCTTCAACGCAACGCCCGACGACGTGCTGGCGTATTACGAGTCGCTCGTCCGCGCCTATCGTGAAGCCGGCGGCGGGCCGCTCGTCGATGAGCTGGACCGCATCGTGCGCGGCATTCAGCGTGAGATGGGCTATTAGGGTATAACTTGATCCCCTTACTGCGAGGGAAAGGAGTGCTAATGCGAGCTCGAATGATGGCGTGCGCCATGCTCTTGTCGTGCGTCGCGCTGACCGCCCCGGTGGTCGCGCAACAGGCCCAGGCCCCGCTGCGGGATCCTGATGTCATTTTCGTACCAACCCCGGCGGAAGTCGTGACGGCGATGCTGAAGATCGCCAACGTCACGGCCAAGGACACGGTCTATGACCTCGGCTGCGGCGACGGCATGATCGTCACGGCGGCGGCGAAGGAGTTCGGCGCCAAGGCGGTCGGCATCGATATCAACCCGGTGCGCGTCAAGGAAGCCAACGAACGGGTGGCGAAGGCGGGAGTGACCGACAAGGTCACGATCAAGAACGAGGACCTGTTCGAGACCAAGATCGGCGACGCGACGGTAGTGACGCTCTACCTGCTGCAGTCGCTGAACGAGAAGCTCATTCCGAAGCTGAACAAGGAACTGAAGCCCGGTACCCGGATCGTCTCGCAGACGTTCTCGATGGGCGACAAGTATCCGCCGGAGAAGACGATTGAAGTGGCCAATCGCTCGGTCTACATGTGGACCGTGCCGATGAAGGCCAAGAACTAGCGCACCGATTCGCCGGCTGGAGCGAGATCCCGACCCGTGGGACGTCGCTTCAGCCGGACGCACGTCCCCCGCCAGCAGCCGTTCATCTCCCTCGCTTCAAGCCGTCGAGCTCCCGCTCCCGCCGTCGAGCTCCTGCTCCAGCTTCGTCAACGCACGGTCGATCATCCCGAAGCCTTCGACCAGCTGCGCCTCGGTCACGCACAGCGGCGGGTTGGTGAAGAAGGTGTGCCAGCGGACGAACGTGTAGAGCCCCTCCTCCCGCAGCAGCGTCGACAGCCGCCGCGTCGCGGCTGAATTCTGCCCGAAGGGCGACAGCGGCTCGTTCGTCCGCCGATCGCGCACCAGCTCGATCATCCCGAACAGCCCGATCGACCGGTGTGCGCCGACGATTGCGTGGCGCGACGCGAGGTCCTCTTGAAGCTGCGACATGACCGGCCCGAGTCGGCGGGCATTGCCGATCATGTCGTCCTCTTCGTAGGCCCGCAGCGTCGCCAGCGCCGCGGCACAGGCGATCGGGTGGCTGCCGTACGTCAGCCCGCTCGGGAAGACCTTGTCGCCGAAATGATCGGCAATCAATCGCCGCATGCCGACCGCGCCCATGGGAATATAGGCGCTCGTCAGCCCCTTCGCCATCGTCATCAGGTCGGGGACGACGTTCCAGTGATCGACGGCGAACCAGCGGCCGGTACGGCCGAAGCCGGCCATGACCTCGTCGCAGACCATGAGGATCCCGTACCTGGTGCAGAGATCTCGGACACCTTCGAGGTAGCCGTCGGGCGGGATCAGCACACCGTTGGTGCCGCTCACGGTCTCGAGAAAGAACGCGGCGATGGTGTTCGGCCCTTCGAGCTGGATGATCTCCTCGAGCATTGCCAGCGACTGGGCGGCGCTCTCCCAGCCGCGCGCGAGGCCGTGATACGGGTCGAGGACGTGGACGACGCCCGGGATCGCCGGTTCGGCGCTCCAGCGCCGGGGATCGCCGGTGAGCGAGATCGCGCCGAAGGTGCTGCCGTGGTACGAACGGTAGCGCGCCAGGATCTTGTGACGACCGGTGAAGGCGCGCGCGATCTTGATCGCGTTCTCGTTGGCGTCGGCGCCGCCGTTGGTGAAGAAGAAAACGTCGATGTCGCCGGGCGTGATCTCGGCCAGCTTCGCGCCGAGATCGGCGCGGACGCCGGTCGCCATGAACGGGTTGGCATAAGCCAGCTGCTCCGCCTGCGCCTGGATGGCGCGGACGATGCGGCGATCGCCGTGGCCGGCGTTGACGCACATCAACTGGCTGTTGAAGTCGAGGAAGCGCCTGCCGTCGGCAGTCCAGAAGTACACGCCCTCGGCTCGCGCCATCGTCAGCGGGTCGACGGCGTTCTGCGCCGACCACTCGAACAGCGTATGGCGGCGGCAGAGCGCGACGATCTCGGCGTCCGACAGCACTCCGTGGGTCGTCGTCACTCGGTCCTCGCAGTCGCGGGCGCCGCGATCAGGTGCGCCGCGAAAGATACGGTCAACGGGGTTGCGCGGTGGGCGCGTTGACGGGCCGTCGGCCGGCAGGCGGGTCGATGCTCCAGTCCGTATGCGGCGCGCGATTCTCGATCAGCCAGCCGTAAACGAGACGGCCGTAGGTCATCCAGCGCATCTGCTTGCGGGCGTAGAAGGGCGTCAGCGCCCGCTGCAGCGCCGGCAGCCGGTAGAACGGTACGCCGGGAAAGTAATGGTGCTCGAGGTGATAGTTCGAGTTGAGGTAGGCGAAATCCCAGAACCAGTGCCCCTTCATCAGCGTGCCCCACTTCGCCGGATCGTTGGGATCGATGTCGTAGTGCTGTCCCAGCCGGTTGAGCGTGAAGGCGATCGGGAAGATGAAGAAAACCGGGATGATGCTCGTCCGCAGCGCGGCGTAGAACCCGAAGAAGTACCAGAGCAGAGCGATGGCGAGGAGGTGGGCGGCGATCGACAGCTGCCGCTCGCGCCCGATCGTCCGCTGCAGCTCGGGCGGATAGGTCGCGGTCTCCCGACGGGCGGCGCGGAAGTAGATCGGAAACAGCGCCGGTGAGCAGTACAGCAGCTTGTACCAGCGCTTGTTCACCTTGGGCGAGAGGTGATGACGCTTCGGATCGTCTTCGTCCGAGCCGAGCTCGGCGTGGTGATCGAGGTGCCAGCGCGTGAACTGGCTCGCTGAGATGCCGCTCGGCGTCGCATACAGCAACCCGAGCAGCCGCATCGCCAGCGGCCGCGGCCGATCGAACACGTTGTGATGCAGCACCTCGTGCAGCAGGATCGTGAAGTTGAAGATGGTGAAGCCCTGGACGAATGCGAGGGGGACCCAGATGAACGGGTTCTCGAAGCGGATGAGGCCCCAAGTCGCCAGGCCGAGGATCGCGAACTGACGGATCGAAACGGTGAAGTGCCGCGCCGCCGACTTCAGGTGCAGCCGCCTGAGCTCGTCGCGCGGGATCGCCCGGCTGAGCTCGGCCTTCAGCTCAACGGCATGGTGCGCGTAATGCCCGGATTTCACGGTACTTCGATTGTACGGGATTCGGGACCGGGTTCGAGTTCTTGGGACGAACTTCGCCCTTCTGCCTTCGCCCTTCTGCCTTCGCCCTTCTGCCTTCGTACGTCAACTTCGACGTTCGAACTTCGAACTTCGAACTTTCTTCAGGGTTCACATGGCTCCGCAGGCCGGACGGCCGGCGCCGTCCGCGTCAGCGCCACACCGATGAGCACGGCCGCGGCGCCCAGGACATTCCTGAGCCGCAGCGGTTCTCCGAGAAAGATCACCGCCGTCGCCATCGCCACGAGCGGAATGACGTTCGAGTAGACCGCCGTCCGCGCGCTCCCGATCTGACGCACGGCGGCATACCAGATCGTGTAGGCGACGCCGAGCGCGAAGACTGCCGAATAGAGGATCGCCGCCCATGTCCGTACGGACAGCCGTCCCCAGTCCACCGCCATCACGTGCGGCGACGCCACCGGGACGTAGACGAGCGTGCCGATGGCCATCGACAGACCGGTCACGCCGACGGGTGAATGCCGCGACACCAAGCGACGCGCGCCCAGCGTGTAGGCCGCCCAGCAGAACACCGCCGCCACCATCAACAGGTCGCCTTTGAGACCCTGCGCGCTCAGCTCGACGCCCTGGCCGACGACGATGTAAATACCGGCGAGCGAGAGCGCGGCGCCCGCCCAGTGCCGGGCGCTCACGCGCTCCTGCCCGAAGGGCGCGCTCAACACCGCGATCACCACTGGCGTCGCCGCCAGCAGCAGCGAGCTGTTCGCGACCGACGTCAACGCCAGGCCGCCGATGAAGAAGAACTGATAGAGGAAGTGACCGACGACGCCCAGCCCCGCGAGCTCGAGCCAGTCGCGGCCGGTCATCCTGACCGGAGTCTGAAAGATGCTGGCGAGCGAATCCTGCCGCCGGACCGGCCGCATCTGCAGCCCGCCGATCACCGCCAGGAACGCCAGCGACGCAATCGACATGCGCGCGGCGTTGAACGCGTGCGGCGTGATCTCGTCGAACGTCCCCTTCACGATCGAATAGTTGGCGCCCCAGATCAGGGACATCACTACGAGCAGCGCGTCGATCACCTGGTCATCGTCCTGAAGGCTTCGGCACGGCGGCCGGGGTCGAGGTGCCGTCCTCGCACGGCGCCGCGATCGCCATTCCGGCCGGCAGCCCCGAGTCCGGCGGCGGCGCTGCCGGCGCGCGCGGCTTGAGGCAGTCCGCGACGTCCGCCGCGTACTCCGGGCTGACCCGCATCACGATGCGGGCGACCGAGGTTTCCAGGCGCGACAGGATCGGATTCGGGTGCAGGCCGATTCCCACCGCCAGCGCGACCAGCACGGCGAGCGGGGCGAGATGGCGGCGCCGCAGGTGGCCGGCGGTGATGACGACGTCGCTGGTAATCGTCCTGAGAAAGAGCAGCGCCAGGCTGCCGGCCGCGAGCACGATCGCCGCGCCCCCGAGGATCGCTGTCGCCCGGTTCACAGTCCAAACGCCTTCGGTGAAGAGCCGAAGGGCGACGAAGCCGCCGGCGCCGGGAAAACCAGCCAGCGTCAGGAGCGCGAGGACGAAGAGCGCCGCGGCGAATCGCGTCCTGGCGACCGCTAACGGCGGCGGCGTTTCTCCCGCCGCGACAGGCGGCGACGGGTAGGCGCCGAAGACCGCCAGCGCCGGCATCGCCAGGCCGAGCGCGACGAGAAACGAGACGCTCGCCGTCAGGCTGTCCGGCGTCCGCGTCCAGGCCGCGAGCAGCGCGACAGTCGCATACGCCGCGCTGGCCAGTGCCGTCGCCCGCCGCCACTCCAGCCGGATGAACGCCGTAACGACGGCGGCAAGCGCCAGGGTCAGGAGTCCCGGCACGACGGCCGGCGCGACGGCACGGACGGCGTCGGGCAGGATCGGCATCACGATCCGCAGCCCGAGATAGTTGCCCAGGTTGAACAAACCGAGCGCGGCGATCAGCGGAACGCCGCGCAACCCCGGCTGGAGGGCGAGCGCGGCGCCGACGAAAAAGGTGGCCGCGATAACGACGGCGCAGCCCGCCAGGAGGCTGGCCTGGAAATCGGCTGGCAGAGTCAATCGCTGGAGCGGCCGGAGATCGAAGCTGGCAAGGTTCGACAGCGCGAGGTAATGCCCGTGCAGCGACACGACGACGACGGCGAGCGCGGCCGCGCCGAGCACCGCTGTCACGAGCGACGGGAGCAACGTCGAGCGCGGCGCTCCCGCGCGGCGCATGAGCACCAGGGCGCCGCCGACCGCAACCATCCACGCCAGCATCAGCATCAGCAGGTCGAGGGCTGCGAACGCCGCGAGGAGTGCCGTCTCCAGGACCAGCACGGGCACGAGCCCCGGTCGTACCTCGGAATCTCCCGCGGCGCCGAACCACGGCCAGGACATGACGGCTCCACCGATGACCGTCAGCAGGATCAGGATCAGGGAGAGCCCGTCGATGCCAACTGAGTAGGCGGCGCCGAAGCCGGGCACGATGGTCAGACTGCTGGTCGCCTGCCACTCGTCGCCGCGCGCAGCGAAGCCAGTCCATAACGGCAGCGCCGCCAGTACAGCCGCGAGCGAGGCGACGCCGGCGAGGGCGCGCGCGGCGCTGTCGCGGCCCGCCCGACCTTCGGACGCCGGTATCAGCGCGAGTGCTCCGAGGGCCGGCAGGGCGATGACAATCGAGAGAAAGAGCGACATACGCGACCGCCGATCACGATACCGCAAATCGCGGCAAAGTCCCGGTTTCGCAAGGGTTTTTCCGGCCCATCGGGAATGCCTCCGGGCGGCTTCAATCGGCTGCTATACTGCGGTCATGTCGCATTCCGTCGCGGCGCTCCTCCTTCCACTTGCCATCCTCGGTGTCTCGATACTCGAGCTTGGCCCGGCCGCGCAGACGCAGAAGCCGAAGCGGCCCACCGAAGCGCGCAACCGCAGCGTGTACGTCGGCGTCGTCGACAACAAGGGCAACCCCGTCACGGGCCTCACCGCTGCCGACTTCTCCGTTCGCGAAGACGGCGCCGTACGGGAAGTCCTCAGCGCCGGACTCGCGACGGACCCGATTGCGATTGCGCTGACGGTGGACGACAGCCAGGCGTCGACCTACGCGATTCAGTTCATCCGCGACGCGCTCAAGAACTTCGTCAAGAAGATGGACGGCCGGGCCCGCATCGCGCTGTCGACGGTCGGTGAACGGCCGACCTCGGTGGTCGAATATACCGAGAGCGCGGCGCAGCTCGAGAAGGGCGTCACGCGGCTGTTCGCCCGCAACGGCGCCGGCGCCTACCTGCTCGAGGCGATCGTCGATCTCTCGCGCGGCCTCGAGCGGCGCGAAGAACCGCGCAAGGCGATCATCGCAATCACGGTCGAGAGTGGTCCCGAGTTCAGCACGCTCTACTCGAAGCCGGTCCTCGACGCGCTGTATCGCAGCGGCGCGACCCTGCACGTCCTCGCCATCGGGCAGCCGGCCAACTCGATGACCGACGAAGGCCGCAACCGCAACATCGTCATCGCCGACGGATCGGAGAATACCGGCGGCCGGCGCGATCAGATCCTGGCGGAAAGCGGCCTCAACGACCGGCTGCTCCAGCTGGGGGACGAATTGCTGCAGCAGTACGTCGTCTCTTATACGCGGCCGGAGACGCTGATCCCGCCCGAGAAGATTGAAGTGACGGTAAACAAGCCCGGCCTCACGGTCCACGCGCCGCGACGCCTGCCGGCCAAGTAGCCATGTCGCTCTCTCGCCCATCCCGCGTCCTGGTGGCTGGCGTCATCGCCGCGTCATGCGTCGTGGCGATCACCGCCGCGCAGCGCGAATCGAGCCTGCAGGGGTCATCGCAGCCGCCGGCGGGTCAGGCCGCGCCACCAGCGACGCCGGCGCAGCAGTCACCGCCGCAGCCGCCGGCGACGCAGCCGCCCCCGACGCAAACGCCGCAGGCGCAGCCGCGCTTCCGCGGCGGCGTCGATCTCGTGTCGCTCAACGTCACGGTGATGGAGGGCGCGAAGTACGTCAGCGACCTCGAGGAGAGCGACTTCGAGGTCTACGAGGATGGCGCGCGTCAGAGCCTGATCCTCTTCTCGCGGGTGCAGCAGCCGATCGCCCTGGCGATCCTCCTCGATACCAGCGCCAGCATGAACGAGCGGCTGGACACGGCGCAGGAAGCGGCGATCGGGTTCGCGCGGCGGCTGCGAAAGGAGGACGTCATCGAAGTCATCGACTTCGACAGCCAGGTGCGCATCCTCCAGACCTTCACCAACGACGTCGCCGCGCTCGAGAAGGCGATCCGCGGCACCGACGTCAACGGCTCGACCTCGCTCTACAACGCGATTTACATCTCGCTCAAGGAACTCAAGAAAGTGCGCGCCGCCAATGCCGAGGAGATCCGCCGGCAGGCGATTGTCGTCCTCTCCGACGGCGATGACACGTCGAGCCTGGTGCCGTACGAAGAGGTGCTCGACCTCGCCAAGCGGTCGGAGACGGCGATCTACGCCGTCGGCCTGAGGCCGACCGGCACCTATCGCACCGAGTTCAAGGAAGCCGAGTTCGTGCTGAAGCAGCTGGCGCAGGAAACCGGCGGCCGCGCCTACTTCGTCACCAGCGCTTCGGAGCTGCCGAAGATCTACGAACAGATCTCGGAAGAGCTCGCCAACCAGTACACGCTCGCCTACTCGTCGAAGAACCCGATGCGCAACGGCACGTGGCGGCGGATCGTCGTCCGCGTCGCCAAGCCCGGGCTGACGGCGCGGACCCGTCAGGGCTACTACGGCCCCGAACGCTGAATGTCATGCACCTGGTCCCGCTGGTCTTCTACGCCGCCGCGGCGGCCGCCTACCTGACCCACTTCGCCTGGCGCGATCCCAGGGTCGGACGGCTCGCAACCGCCATCCTCGGCGGCGGCGTGCTCGCGCACACGTTCCTCATCGGCATGCAGACGGTGCACGTCGGCCACGCCCCTCTCGTCGGCACCACCGCCGCCATTTCCGCGTTCGTCTGGCTGCTCGGATTGTCATACCTCTACATCGAGATGACGACCGACGAGCGGGCAATGGGCGTGTTCGTGGCGCCGCTGCTCGTCGTCCTCGACATCATCCCGGCGCTCGATCCCGGCGTCAGCCCGCGGCCGCCGCTGCTGCAGAGCCCGCTTTTCACCGTCCACATCGTCTCGACGCTGTTCGCCTATGCCAGCTTCGCGCTGGCCTTCGTCCTCGGCGTCACCTACGTGCTGCTGTTCAAGGAGATCAAGGCGCGGCATCTCGGCTTCTTCTACGCCCGCCTGCCGTCGCTCCAGGCCCTGGACGCCATGAACGGCCGGATCGTGACCATCGGCTGGATCTTCCTGACCATCGGCATCGCGGTCGGCGGGATGTGGGCCATGCAGCTGCATGCGTCGATCGATCCGCGGGCCCAGCACATGTCGGTGCGCGACCCGAAGATCCTGGTCGCGCTGGTGTGCTGGGCGGTTTACTCCTTCGGGCTGATCGCCAGGCGTGCCAGCGGCTGGAGCGGCCGCCGCGCGGCGTGGCTGTCGGCGATCGCCTTCGTCATCGTGCTGCTGAACTTCGTGCCGGTGGGCTACTTCTTCACGAAGAGCCATAACTTCTAGTGACCATGCGCCTGCTGGCTGTCGGGATCAGCCACCGGTCGGCGCCGGTGGAGCTGCGTGAGGCGGTGGACTTCGGCCGCCGCGGGCTGGAGCCCGCGCTGACGGCGTTCGCGGCGCGCGCGATCAGCCCCGAGGCCGTCGTCCTGTCGACCTGCAACCGCGCGGAGATCTACAGCCTCAGCGACAGCGACGCGTCGGCCGGCGCCATCACGCGCTTCTTCAGCGAGTATCACGGCATCGAGCCCGGCCGGCTCGCCGAGCATTTCTACGTCCATCGCGGCAACGACGCGGCGCGCCACCTCTTTCGCGTCGCCTGCGGCCTCGACTCGCTGGTCGTCGGCGAGCCGCAGATTCTCGGCCAGGTGAAGAGCGCCTACGCGCTGGCGAGCGACCTGCATTTTGCCGGCACCGTGACCCATCGCCTCTTCCACGCCGCGTTTGCCGTCGGCAAGCGGGTCCGCACCGAAACCGGCCTCGGCGAGGGGGCGGTCTCGGTCAGCTATGCGGCGATCGAGCTGGCGCGCAAGATCTTCGGCGACCTCTCGTCGCTGAACGTCCTCATCCTCGGCGCCGGCGAGATGGCGGAGCTGACCGGCGTCCACCTGCAGGCGCAGGGCGTCAAGCACATCACGATCGGCAGTCGCACGCTGGAATCGGCCGACGCCCTGGCGCGGCAGCTCGGCGGCCGCGCCATCCCGTGGCACGAGATGACCGCGGCGCTGGCGCCGGCCGACATCATCGTCACCGCCACCGGCGCCTCCGAACCGGTGCTGTCCCGCGCCGCGGTCGAGGAGGCGATGCGGGCGCGGCGGCATCGGCCGCTCTTCATCATCGACATCGCACTGCCGCGCGACGTCGAGCCGGCGGCCGCCGATCTCGGCCAGGTGTTCCTCTACCACATGGACGATCTGCAGTCGATCGTCAGCGAGAACCTCGCCCGCCGCAGCAGCGAGCTGGCGAGCGCCGAAGCCATCGTCAACGAGGAAGTGGCGCGCTTCGCGCAGTGGCTGCAGTCGCGCGAGATCGTGCCGACGATCGTCGGCCTGCGGCAGCGGTTCGAGAGCATCCGGCAATCGGAGCTGCGCCGCCTCGAACCGAAGATGGCCGGCCTGACGCCGGAAGCCCGCGCCCGCATCGACGAGATCACCCGCCTCATCGTCGAGAAGCTGCTGCTGACGCCGACCGAGCAGCTCAAGGCGGTGAACGACGATGCGGTCGCGGCGGCGCACGCGGAAGCCCTGCACCGGCTGTTCGCGCTGTCGCCGGGCGTCGACGAACGGCCCGACGCACCACCCGAACCGTTCGTCCCCGGGGCGCGCCGGCGTTGACGTCCGCCTCCGACGGGCCGGCGCTGCGGCTCGGTACGCGCGGCAGCCGGCTGGCCCTGTGGCAGGCCGAAACCGTTGCCGCCCGACTCGAAGCCTCCGGCACTCGCACCGAGATCGTCGTCATCACCACGACCGGCGACCGATCGCAGACACGGTCGGTTCCCGGTGACGACAGCAAGCGCCAGTTCGTGAAGGAGCTCGAGGAGGCGCTGCTCGAGGGACGGGTCGACGTCTGCGTGCACAGCGCCAAGGATCTGCCGGCAGTGCTGCCCGACGGACTGATGTTGTCGGCCTGCCTGCCGCGTGAGGATCCGCGCGACGCGCTCGTGCTCCGCGACGCACCGCCCGACCTGCGGTGGAGCGAGGCCATCGGACGCATGGGTGGCGCCGCGGCCGCGATCACGATCGGCACTGGCAGCGTGCGCCGGGTGGCGCAGCTGCGAACGGTCTTCCCTGCCGCGACATTCGTTCCGATTCGCGGCAACGTCGACACGCGCGTCGGCAAGCTCGACAGCGGCGGCTACGAGGCCATCGTCCTGGCCTGCGCCGGGCTGCGGCGTCTCGGCTTCGGTGCCCGTATCTCGGCGGCGATTCCGATCGACCGGTGCGTTCCGGCCCCCGGTCAGGGTATCGTTGCGACGGAGATCAGGGCCGGGGACGCCCGCACCGCTTCCCGGCTGGCGCCGGTGCACGACGCCCTTGCCGGCCGCGCGCTCGATGCCGAGCGCGCGCTGGTCGCGGCGCTCGGCGGCGGCTGTCAGCTGCCGCTCGGCGCGATTGCGCAGCCCGTCGGCAGTGAGCTCGACATGCTGGCGATCGTGACGTCGGTCGACGGCTCGCAGGCGATTCGCCGCGCGGCGCGCGGTCCGGCGGATCGCGCCGGCGAGCTCGGTCTCCGCCTCGCCGAGGCGCTCGCGGCCGCCGGCGCCCGGGAGTTGCTCGAACCATGAATACACCCTGTGTTTACATCGTCGGCGCCGGGCCGGGCGATCCGTCGCTCGTCAGCGTTCGCGGCCGGCGCTACCTGCAGGCGGCGGACGTCGTCGTCTACGACCACCGCGTGCACGCGCGCCTGCTGCGGCTGGCGCGGCCGGATGCCGAGCGGATCGACGTCGGCGCGCCGGCGCCGAAGCCGCTCGAGCAGGACGCCATCAACTACCTGCTGGCCGAGAAGGCGCGCGAAGGGCGCACCGTCGTGCGCCTGAAGTGGGGCGACCCGTTCTTCTTCGACAGCGGTGGCAAGGAAGCGCTGTTCCTGCACGAACAGCGGATCCCGTTCGAGGTCGTGCCCGGCATCCCGGCGGCGATCGGCGGCACCGCGTATGCCGGCGTGCCGATGACCTACCCCGGCGCCAGCGATGTCCTGACCTTCGTGCGAGGCCACGAGAGCGAAGTGGACGCGCCGCCGGACGTCGACTGGTCCAGGCTCGCGGCCGTCGGCGGCACGCTCGCCTGCTACGCCGGCGCGCGCCAGATCGGCGCGATCGCCAATGCCCTGCTGTCGCACGGACGCTCGCCGGAGGAAGCCGCGGCGCTGATCTACGACGGCACGCTGCCGTCGCAGCAGACCGTCGAGGGCACGCTCGGCGACATCGCCAGCCAGGCGCGCGAGAGCGGGGCGGCGCTGCTCGTCGTCGGCGCCGTCGTCGGCCTGCGCCAGCACCTGCGCTGGTTCGACGAGCGGCCGCTCTTCGGCCGGCGCATCGTCGTCACGCGCTCGCTCGAGCAGGCCGACGAGCTCATCGAGATGCTGGAGGAGCGCGGCGCCGACGCGATCACGGCAGCCGCGATCCGCATCGCCCCGCCGGTCGACAACGGACCGCTGATCGAGGCGGCGGCGCGGGCCAGCGAGTTCGACTGGATCGTCTTCACCAGCGGCAACGCCGTCGACTCGTTCATGGACCGGCTGCTCGCCGCGGGCGACGTCCGCGATCTCAAGGGCGTGCGGCTCTGCACCATCGGGCCGACGACCGCGTCGCGCCTGTCGCGCTACGGCATCCGCGTCGACCTGACGCCGCCGGAGTTCAGGGCCGAGGCGGTGGTCGAGGCGTTGAAGGCGGCCGGCGAGCTGCAAGGCCAGCGCTTCCTGCTGCCCCGCGCCGACATTGCCCGCGACCTCCTGGCCGAAGAACTGCGCCGCGCCGGCGCCGACGTCACCGACGTCATCGCCTACCGCACCATTCCGGCCCAACCCGATCGGGCTGGCGCGCCAGACATCTACCGGATGCTGCTCGATCGCCAGATCGACGCGGTGACGTTCACGAGCGCCTCGACCGTCCGCAACTTCGTCGCGATGCTCGGCCAGGATCAGGCGGTCGACCTGCTCGCCGGCACGGTCGTCGCCGCGATCGGTCCCGTCACGGCGGAAGCGGCCCAGCGGCTGGGGATCGCGGCGACGGTGATGCCGCGACGCTATACGATCCCGGATCTGGTCGATGCCCTGGTCGCGCACTTCCAGCGCGCCGCCGCCGGTGTCGCGGGCGGGGCGGCCGAGGGTTCGCAGTCATGAGCACGCGTACGACGCCCGCTTCATCCGGTCCGCTCGAGCGCTCCGGCGCGAGCCTGCCAGCCGCCGAACAGCGCGGCGCTGAACCTGCGCCGCCGGCCACGGCGCCTCCGGCGCACCGCGGCGATCCGCGCCCTGGTCCGCGAGACCCGGCTCAGCGCCGACATGTTCATCTATCCCCTCTTCGTCTGCACCGGCAGCGGCCAGCGGCGGGAGGTCTCGTCGATGCCGGGAGTGTTCCAGCTGTCGGTCGACGAGGCGGTTCGTGAGGCCGCGGCGGCGCGGGCCGACGGCATCCAGGGCGTGCTGCTGTTCGGGCTGCCGGAAACGAAGGACGACACGGGCTCGGCGGCGTTCGATGCCGAGGCCCCGGTCCAGGCCGCGACGCGCGCGATCAAGCAGGCGGTCCCCGACCTGCTCGTGATCACCGACGTCTGCCTCTGCGAGTACACGTCGCACGGCCACTGCGGCCTGCTGGTCGACGGCGAGATCGCCAACGACGCGACGGTCGAACAACTCGTACGGGCAGCGCTGTCGCACGCGGCGGCCGGCGCCGACATCGTCGCGCCCTCGGACATGATGGACGGGCGCATCGGCCGCATCCGCGAAGCGCTCGACCAGGCCGGCCTCAGCGAGGTCGCGATCATGTCGTACGCGGCCAAGTATTGCTCGGCGTTCTACGGCCCGTTCCGCGAGGCCGCGGACTCCGCGCCAGCCTTTGGCGACCGTCGTTCGCACCAGATGGATCCGGCCAACGTCGACGAGGCGCTGCGCGAGGTGCAGCTCGACGTCGACGAAGGGGCCGACATTGTCATGGTCAAGCCGGCGCTGCCGTACCTCGACGTGATCGCCCGGGTGAAAGCCATGAGCGGGCTGCCGACGGCCGCGTATCAGGTCAGCGGCGAATACGCGATGCTCAAAGCGGCGGCCCGCAACGGCTGGATCGATGAACCGCGGGCGATGATGGAGACGCTGACGGCGATTCACCGCGCCGGCGCCGACATCATCATCACTTACTATGCACGCGAGGCCGCCCGCATGCTGCGGGGGAGTTGAGGATCGGCGGTTCGCGCAGGAGGGGACGGAGGCAACAGAGTTTCACCACGGAGGCGCGGAGAAACGGAGACGCACGAAGCAAGTAGGGCTACGGAACAAATGCCGCGGCCACATCACGAACCCCAAGGTTTCCGTGCGTCTCTGTGCCCTCCGTGCCTCCGTGGTGAACTCCGTGCCCTCCACCCCCTCCGTGATCTCCCCGGCATGCTATCGTGAACGGCTATGCTGCGCCGTAAACGCTCCCGATACACACGTTCGGAAAAGCTCTTCGCTGCCTCGTCGAGGATCCTCCCCGGTGGCGTCGACAGCCCGGTCCGCGCCTTCAAGTCGGTCGGCGGCCACCCAATCTTTGTCGCCCGCGCGCGCGGCGCCCGCCTCGAGGACGTCGACGGCAACCGCTACGTCGATTACGTGATGTCGTGGGGGCCGCTGATTCACGGCCACGCTCCCAAGGGCCTGCTGAGGGCCTTGGCCGCGGCCGCGGCCCGCGGTACCAGCTTCGGTGCGCCGACCGAGCTCGAGACGCGGCTGGCGCAGCGCGTGGCGATGCTGATGCCGTCGATGGAGCGCGTGCGGTTCGTCAGCTCGGGCACCGAGGCGGCGATGAGCGCGCTGCGGGTCGCGAGAGCCGCGACCAGGCGCGACCGCTTCATCAAGTTCGAGGGCTGCTATCACGGTCACGCCGACGCGTTTCTCGTCCAGGCGGGATCGGGCGCGATGACGCTCGGGGTGCCGACCAGTCCCGGTGTTCCGGCCGCGGCGGCGCGCGACACCCTGCTCGCCCGCTACAACGATCTGGCGTCGGTCGAGGCGCTGTTCAAGCGGCATCCTGGCGCAATCGCCGGCGTGTTCGTCGAGCCGATTGCCGGCAACATGGGCGTGGTGCCGCCGGCTCCCGGCTTTCTTGCCGGGCTGCGGACGCTGTGCGACGCCGCCGGCGCGCTCCTCGTCTTCGACGAAGTGATCTCCGGGTTTCGCGCCTCGACCGGCGGCGCCCAGAAGATCGCCGGCGTTCGGCCGGACCTCACCTGTCTCGGCAAGATCATCGGCGGCGGCCTTCCGGTCGGCGCCTACGGCGGCCGCGCTGAGGTCATGGATCTCGTCGCGCCGGCCGGGCCGGTCTATCAGGCGGGAACGCTGTCGGGGAATCCGCTCGCCATGACGGCGGGGTTGTGGTCGCTCGAGGCGTTGACGCCGCGGCTCTATCCGCGGCTGGCCAGGCTTGGCGCGCGGCTCTCGGCAGGGCTGGCCGACGCGGCCCGCGCCGCGTCGGTGCCCCTCCAGGTCAATGCCTTCGGATCGATGCTGACACCGTTCTTCACGCGGCAGTCGGTTCGTGACTTCCAGTCCGCGCTGGCGGCCGACACCCAGGCCTACGGCCGGTTCTTCCACGCCATGCTCGGCCTCGGCGTCTATCCGCCGCCGTCGCAGTTCGAAGCCTGGTTCCTGTCGGACGCGCATACCGACAAGGACGTCGACTTCACCATCGCCGCGGCGCAGCGGGCGATGAAGCAGGCCTGACGTCCGCTACTGCGTGATCTCGGGCGGCGTGTCCATGCGCACGCGCAGGACCGTCCCCGGCGGCAGGTGGACGTCCTTCCCTTCGGTGGCGACCATCGTGCCACCGCCCCCGACCAGCACGCCGATCAACGCCCCCTTCACGCCGCCGATGATGCCGCCGATGATCGCGCCGACTGCCGAGCCGGCGCCGATCCGGCCGGCTTCGCCGCGGATGCCGCTGCTCTCGATGGTGTCGATCACCGTGCCGCGCATCGCATAGTTGCGGCCGTTGACCGTGACCTGGTTGAACGCCACCGTCAGGCTGCCCTTGCGGTCGGTGCGCGAGGCGCGGTTGACGGAAGTCACGATGCCGCGCATCACCGAACCGGCCGGGATCAACACGCGATCGCCCTGGCTCAAGTCGACCAGCGTCGTCCCCTCGAAGCGATCCTCGACCTGCGCCGTGTCCGAGGTCAGCTCGGACTGGATGCGGACGTCAATCTCCTGGCCGACGGGAATAGGCGACCGGTTCGACGGCGCCGGGTCCGACGGCGTCGAAGAAGCGGTCGTCCGTGGCCGGTCGTCGAAGACCGGCGGGGGCGGCGGTGGGGGCGGCGGTGCCGACGATCCGGACGTCCCGGTGTTCGAGCCCGAGCCGGATCGCGCCGCGGTGGATGGCACGTCGCCGCGCGCCCGCGAGCGCAGATCCTGAAGCTGGTTGCGAACCGCGGTGTACTCGCGCCGCTCGACCGAGCCTTCCTTGCGCAGCTTCACCTTCAGATAGATCGATTCTTCACGCAGGTCGTCGAGCTCGTCCTGCAGCCGTCCTGCTTCGGTGCCATTCGATGTCCTCAGCCGCGACACTTCGGTGCCCGCCTGGTAGATCTCGTCCTGCAGCCGCTGCAGTTCGGCGCTGGTGACGCTCTGCGCCGAGGCAGTGGTTGCGGCCGTCAGCGCAAACGCCAGCGCCGCTATCGTCGTTTTCATGCGTGAATGTCCAGTCATGCTCCCTCTCGTCGCTTCCTTCACTCTTTTTGACGTAGCCTCTTTTTGACGTCGCCACTGCCGCTTCAGCTTCCGTTCCGGTGAATCTTGCAAAACAGACGCCGAAAGTGCCGTCCTGTCATGGCTTCCGCCCGAACTTGCTATGATCAAAGAGATATCGACATGTCACTGGTCAGACTGCATAGGACGGTTGGGGTTCGCGTCGGAAACGTGCAGGTCGGCGGCGGCGCGCCGGTCGTCGTTCAGTCAATGACGATGACCGACACGGCGAACCCGGCCGCGACGGCTCAGCAGTGCATCGAGCTGGCCGAGGCCGGGTCCGAGATGGTCCGCGTGACCGTCAACCTGCCGGAGGCGGCCGCCGCCGTACCCGAGATCAAGCAGCGCATGCTCGACGCCGGCGTGACGGCGCCGCTCATCGGCGATTTCCACTACAACGGCCACCTCCTGCTCACACGGTTCCCCGACTGCGCCCGCGCGCTCGACAAGTACCGCATCAATCCCGGCAACGTCGGGACCGGCCGGCGCCGCGACGAACAGTTCTCCACGATCTGCAAGGTCGCCGAGAGCCACGGCAAGCCCGTACGGATCGGCGTCAACGGCGGCTCGCTCAACCAGGAGCTCGTCGTCGCGAAGATGCAGGAGAACACCGACCGCGAACCTCGGCCGCACGTCGGAAGAGATCATCAACGAGTGCATGGTGCTGTCGGCGGTGCAGTCGACGGAGCTCGCGCTCGAGTCCGGCCTGCGCAAGGACCAGATCATCATCTCGTGCAAGACGTCGCGGCCGCGCGATCTGATTGCCGTCTACCGCGCCCTGGCGCGGCAGACCGATCAGCCGCTGCACCTGGGCCTGACCGAGGCAGGCATGGGGATCAAAGGCCTCGTCTGGTCGGCGGCGGCCATGGGCGTGCTGCTCAACGAGGGCATCGGCGACACCATCCGCGTGTCGCTGACGCCGAAGCCCGGCGGCGATCGCCGCGAAGAGGTCTACGCGGCGTGTGAGCTGCTGCAGTCGCTCGGGCTGCGGGCCTTCGCGCCGAGCGTCACCGCCTGTCCGGGCTGCGGCCGCACGACCAGCAGCACCTTCCAGGAGCTCGCCGATCGGACGCAGGACTACATCCGCGAACGGATGCCGGAATGGCGCGCGCGCTATGAAGGCGTCGAGGCCATGACGCTCGCGGTCATGGGCTGCGTCGTCAACGGTCCGGGTGAATCGAAGGCGGCGAGCATCGGCATCAGCCTGCCCGGCACCGGCGAAGCGCCGAACTGCCCGGTCTACATCGACGGCCAGCACCACACCACCCTGCGTGGCAACTACGACGAGCTCGCGGCCGCCTTCAAGGAACTGGTCGACAACTACGTCGAGACCCGCTACGCGCGCAAGGCCGCGGCGTCACCCGCGGGTCAGTGACCGGTAATCTCGGTCCGGATCGCGGCGGCCTCGACGCCGGAGGTCTTCAGCCGGTGGATTCGTTTCATCCACACGACCACCAGCGCGACGCCGCAGATGATCAGGCCGGTCGATAGCCCCCACCACAACCCCAGCACGCCGTAGCCAAGCGCGAAGCAGAGCGTGTAGCCGAGCGGCAGGCCGACGAACCAGTGGCCGAAGAGGTTCCACAGCATCGGCGTTCGCGTGTCGCCGAGGCCGCGCAGGATCCCGGTCGCGACTCCCTGCATTCCGTCGAACAGTTGAAAGACGGCGGCGACCAGCAGCAGCGACGCGCCGAGCGCGAGCACCATCCGGTCGGCCGTGAACGCGCCAATCAGGAAGCCCGGGGCGAGGACGAACAGCGCGGCGGCGCCGCCCATGAAGCCGACGCCGAAGAGCAGCGCCATCCACCCGGCGCGTTCGGCGCCGTCCGGGTCGCGCCGCCCGACGGCGTGCCCCACCCGGACCGCGCCGGCTGACGCCAGCCCCAGGGGGACCATGAACGCACAGGCGGCGATGTTCAACGCAATCTGATGCGCCGCCAGGGCCACCGGCTGGAGCCGCCCGGCGAGCGCCGAGGCGGTGGCGAAGACGCCAACCTCCAGCGTGATCTGCATCGCCGCCGGAAAGCCCAGGCGGACCAGCCTGCGCAGCCAGTCAGCCTTGATCTCGAACGGCGTTTCGAACAGCCCCGGCCGGCGGCCGTGCTCCCGGATCAGGATCACGACCAGGAGATACCCGGCCATCACGACCCGGGAGGCGACCGTCGCCCAGGCCGCGCCGCGCACGCCCATCGCCGGCGCGCCCAGCTTGCCGAAGATCAGGACCCAGTTGATCACGACGTTGGCGACGTTGGCTATCGCGAGCGCGATCATCACCGGCCGGACTACGCCCATGCCCTGGAGGTAGCGGCGAAACGTCGCGTAGAGCAGCAGCGGCACAACGCTCCACATCACGATCGCGAGGTACGGCTGCGTCAGCGCGAGCACCGCCGGATCGAAGCCCCACGCCGGCAGCGCCAGGACCATGGCGTAGATCACCAGCGTGATGGGCGCCGCGATGGCCAGGCTGAGGACGACGCCGTGGAGCAGCCACCGATGACATTCCTCGAGGCGGCCGGCGCCGAACGCGTGCGATACCAGCGTGTCGAGCCCCAGCAGCAGCCCCATCGCGAACACCACGACGGCGGTGAACATCGAGCTGCCGACGCCGACGGCCCCGATCGCCTCCGGGCTGAGCCGCCCGACCATCAGCGTGTCGACGACGCCCATCACCATCCATCCGAGCTCGGCGAGGACGACCGGCACCGCGAGAGTGAACATCGGCTGGAACTCGGAGCGCAGGTCGCGGGGACGCGGCAACATACAGAACTTCCGATGATATCCTCTGCCGCATGACGACAGCTCGACCGCTCCTGGCCGCCAGCCTTGCCCTTCTGACGCTGTCAAATGCGCCGGCCGCCTCCCGGGCACAGCCGGCGGTTGACGACAGCCCGGTGCAAATCAGCTTTCTCGCCGTCGACCGCGACGGCAAGCCGGCCGCCGACCTCAAGGCGGACGAAGTCTCGGTGCGCCTGAACGGCCGGCCGCGGCCGATCAAATCGCTCCAGCGCATCGACGCACCGCTGTCGACTGCCGCCGCGGCGGCGGCGCCGGTGCCGGCGCCATTCGGCACCAACGTCACGGCCGGCGGCGGCGCCGGAGGACGCATCTTCTACTTCGTCATCGAGGATGCGACCTTCCGCCCCGGCAACGAGCGCCTCGCCAAGCAGGCGGTCGATCAGTTCCTCGATTCAGTGTCCTCGAGCGACCGGGTCGCGCTCGTGACGATGCCCCACCCGATGATTCGCACCGAACCGACGACCGCCGCCGAAGTACGCAAGGCGCTCGCGCGCGTCTCCGGCGTTGCCCCGGGCAGCGAAACGCCCGGCGACGCCGCGACCCGGACGCGGACGTCGCTCGAAGGGCTTCGTGGTTTGCTGTCGAACCTTGCCGGGACCAACGCGCAGCCAATCCTCATCTTCCTGTCCGGCGGCATGTCGGCGACGACGCGGCAGGTTGGCAACGTCGGCAGCTTCTCGGCCGACCTCGCGAGCGAGCACTTCCAGAACGTCGGCGCGGCCGCCTCCGCCGCCAGGGCGCATGTCTACGTCGTGCAGGCCGACCTGACGGTCACCGACCGCAGCGAAGGCCTCGAGAACCTTGCCGGCGTCGTCGGCACGCAGGTTCAGATGCTGTCGGCGGCGCAGCAGAACCCGCTGGAGCGCATCGCCGTCGAGACCTCGTCGTCGTACCTCGCGACGATCGAGGCGGAGGCGTCTGAAAGGAACGGCCAGAACCAGCGCATGGAGCTGAAAGTCACGCGCGCCGACGTGACAACGCGGGCGCCGGCGAGCTTCGCCATCCCGCGCAGCCTGCCGAAGACGGCGCGCAAGGCGCCCAACCCGCGCGACATGCTGCGCGAGGCGACGATCTACCGCGATCTGCCGCTCCGCGTCACCGGCTTCGTGACCCGCGAGGCCGGCGACAAGCTGAAGCTCGTCGTCGCCGGTGAACCTGTCGAACCAGGCGTGAAGCTGACGGCCGCGGTCGTTGGCGTCTACGACGCCAAGGGACGGCTGACGCAGACGACGGCGCCACCGGAGGCGCTCGGCAACCTGCCGATCATGCTGGCGGCGATCGTCGACCCCGGGCCGTATCGCATCCGCCTGGCGGCGGTCGACAGCAACGGCCGCGGCGGCGCCGCCGACTACGACATGCAGGTGGCCCTGACCCCGGCGGGACCGTTGAAGATCAGCTCGCTGCTGCTCGGCACCAACAGCGGCGGCTTCAAGCCGATGTTGACGTTCACGAACGAGCCGGCGGCGTTTGCCTCAGTCGAGCTGTACGGCAAGCCCGGCACGTCGCTGCCGCTGCGGCTCGAACTGGCGGCGTCGGCCGACGGCCCGGCGCTGCAGCAGGCGCCGGCCGCGGGCTCCGGGACCAAGGAGCCGGATCGTTTTCTCGTCAGCGGCACGTTCCAGATTGGCGGGCTCGCGCCCGGCGACTACGTCGTGCGCGCGATCGTCGGGTCGCCCGAGGCGGGCGGCGAAGGGCGGGTGCTGCGCACCCTGCGAAAGGAAAAGTGAGCTGCGGCTACGACCGCCAGGGCACCAGCTGCTCGATCCACTGGATCCGCATCAGGTCGTTGTAGATCACGGTCGCCATCAGCATCAGCAGGAGAACGAAGCCCGCGAGCAGCATCTTCTCCTTGACGCGCATGCTGAAGTCGCGGCGCGAGACGCCCTCGAGCGCGAGGATCGCGATGTGGCCGCCATCGAGCACCGGAATCGGCAGCAGGTTGACGAGCCCGAGGTTGAGGCTGATCATCGCCATCAGCGAGAAGAGCGGGATCCAGCCTGGCTGGCGCGCCGCCTCGCCCGAGATGCTGGCAATCGCCACCGGCCCCAGCAGCTGCTTCACCGACGTGTCGCGAGTGAACAGCCCGCCGAGCGTCTCGAAGATCAGCGTCGACATCTCGTAGTTGCGCTCGACGCTCAGCTTGAGGGCTTCGAAGACGCCCGGATTGACGAACTTCGCCTCCGAGCTGAGCGCCGTCCCGATCTTGACCGTGCCGTCGATCAGCCGCGGCTGCACCGGAACCTGACGACTCACGCCGTCGCGCCGGACATCGAGGATCAGCGGCTTGTCGGCGTGAGCCTTGATGAGCTCGACGAGCCGATCGCCGGAGACGTTGGTCTCGCCCGCGGCGCCGACGATGACGTCGCCCTTCACGAGGCCGGCCTCGGCCGCCGGCTGGCCGGCAACGGCGTCGCTGACCTGAGGGTGAACGACCGGGCCGACGCCGATGTCACCCGTGTCGTAGCGATCCATCGACGCCGGCACTACGATCTTCTGGATTGCCTGACCGTCGCGCTGGATTCCCAGGCGCACCGAACGGTTCGCCTTCGTCGCGACCATCAGGGCGAACTGGTTCCAGGTCGACACCTCGCGGCCATCGACGCTGACGACGAGATCGCCGAGCTCGACGCCTGCTTTTTGGGCGATCGAATCGTTCGCGAAGATCCCGATGTAGGCAGGCCGATCTTCGTACGCCGGCACCAGCGCGCCCTGGTAAAGCACCGCCGCCATCACGATCACGGCAAGGGCGATGTTCATCACCGGGCCCATCACGAGGACCTGGAACCGCTGCCACTTCGTCTTCGAGAGGAATTCGTCGGGCGCGCCGGTGCGCGAATCTTCAGGGTTCTCACCGGCCATCTTGACGTAGCCGCCGAGCGGGATGGCGCTGACGCAGGTACTCGGTGTCGCCGCGGCGGAACGACAGCAGCTTGGGGCCGAAGCCGAGCGAGAACGTCAGCACCCTGACGCCGATGCGCCGGGCCATGACGAAATGCCCGAGCTCGTGCACGAAAATCAGCACGCCGAGAACGAAAATGAAAGCCAGAATACTCGTCGTCACGGGGACCACCCTGTCATAGGTCCGATTTTACTCTAGCCCTTACCGAGGGGCTTCGCCCCTCGGACTCCCCTACACGCTCGCTCGCGCGCCGCTTCGTCGGCGCGCTCCTCTCCCGTGGCTCGCTCGCTTCGCTCGCTGGCGCACTCATGAAATACGCTTCTAGCGGCGAAACGCCGCCGCGAACTCGCGCGCCCACCGATCGATGCGCCGCACGTCCTCCAGGCCCTCGATGGCCGTGGTTCCGCGGCGGACGTAGGCCTCCATCGTCCGTTCGATGGTCTCTGGAATCGCCGTGAACCCGACTTCCGACTGCAGAAACTTTGCCACCGCGACCTCGTTGGCGGCGTTGAGGACGATCGGCAGGCCGGCCTCGCCCTCGAGGGCGTCGAAGGCCAGGCGAAGGCACGGGAACCGGCCGGTGTCCGGCGGCTCGAAGTCGAGCCGGCCGGCGCGGGCGAGGTCGAGCGGCGGCAGCGGCGCCGGCCATCGCTCGGGGTACGAGAAGGCATACTGAATCGGCAGCCGCATGTCGGTGACGCCGAGCTGCGCGATGATCGAACCGTCGACGAGCTCGACCATCGAGTGCACGATCGACTGGGGATGGACGACGACCTCGATCCGCTGCGGCGGCACGTCGAAGAGCCAGTGCGCCTCGATGACCTCCAGGCCCTTGTTCATCAGCGTCGCCGAGTCGATCGTGATCTTCGGTCCCATGCGCCACGTCGGGTGGCGCAGCGCGTCCGCCGGCGTCACGTGCTCGATCTCGCTCAGCGGCAGGCCGCGGAACGGGCCGCCGGACGCGGTCAGAATCAGCCGCCGCACGTCGCCGGCCGGGCGCGCGTGCACGCACTGGTGGATGGCGTTGTGCTCGCTGTCGACCGGCAGCACCGCCACGCCGCGCTCACGGGCGCGGCGCATGACGATCGCGCCGGCCATCACCAGGATTTCCTTGTTGGCGAGCGCGATCGTTTTGCCGGCGTCGATCGCGGCGAGCACGGCGTCGAGCGCTGCTGTGCCGGACGAGGCGAAGAGGACGACGTCGGCGTCGGGATGAGTGGCGACGGCGATCAGGCCGTCGGCGCCGCACAAGGCGGTCGCCGGCACGCCCGCGCCCTGCCGCGCCAGCTCGGACCGCACCTGCGCCAGCGCCGCGGCGCTAGCCAGCGCCATCGTGTCCGGTCGGACCGCCGCGACCTGCTCAGCGAACCGCGGTGCGTTCTCGCCGGCGGCGAGCGCGACGACGCGCAGGCGATCAGGGTGCGCGTCGACCACCGCCAGCGCGCTCAGACCGATCGACCCGGTCGAACCGAGAATCGCGACGCGGGTGACGGCGCTCACGGGGCCTGCATGTAGCGCGTGAAGAGGTAGTACATCGGCCCGGCGAAGAGCCAGCTGTCGACGCGATCGAGGACGCCGCCGTGGCCCGGGATCAAGCTCGACGAATCCTTGACGCCGGCGCTGCGCTTCAGCAGCGACTCGAAGAGGTCGCCGACCATGCCCGCGGCGACGATCACGACCGCGGCGGCGGCGACCAGCGCCGGTGGAAGTTCGGGAAACACCCAGCGGCCGCCGACCACCATCGCGGCGCTGCCGAAGATCAGCCCGCCGATTGCCCCTTCAATCGTCTTGGCCGGGCTGATGGCCGGCGCCAATTTGCGCCGGCCGAGGCTCCGCCCGGTGTAGGTACTGCATCGAGTCGCTGACGATCATCGTCGCGATCAGCAGCGCCGTGGCGTCGCGGCCCATCAACCTGATCGCCGCCAGCGATCCGAGCGGCAGGCCGATGTAGACGACCGGCAGCAGCGAGGCGGACACATTCACGAGCGCGGCGGGGCCCGGCTCGCTCCTGAACACGGCAAACCCGCTCAGCACGACCAGCGCAACCAGGAGCACCATGTCGAGCGGCAGCGCGTCGCTGCCGGCGGCGACGCAGGCGACGGTCACGGCCGCGGTGCAGAGCGGGCGCGGGATCGTCGCGCCGAGCGCCGCCGCGAGGTCCGCGTACTCGTCGAACGACAGCGCCGCGACGAGGATCGCGAGCACCAGCGTCGCAAGCGGCGGCAGGAGGAAGACGACGCCGCTCACCAGCGCCGCCAGCACCAGCGCGCTCAGGACGCGCGTCATCAGCGGCCGGCGACCACGGGCTGGGTGATGCCGCCGTAGCGGCGATCGCGCTTCTGATAGGCGAGGATCGCTTCGAGCAGGTCGCGGCGGCGGAAGTCGGGCCAGAGCGTGTCGGTGACCCAGATCTCGGCGTAGGCAATCTGCCAGAGCAGGAAGTTGCTGACGCGCATCTCGCCGCTGGTGCGAATCAGCAGGTCGGGATCGGGCTGGCCGGCAGTGTAGAGGAGCCCGGAGAATCGCTGCTCGTCGAGGTCGTCTGGCCGAATCCCTTCGGCGATCGCCCGCCGCACCGCTTCGACGATCTCGGCCCGGCCGCCGTAGTTGAGGGCGATGTTGAACTGCATGCCGCTGTTGCCGGCGGTCCTGGCCTCCGCCGCCTCGAGCTCGGTGCGGACGTCGCGCGACAGCTCTTCCTCGCGGCCGATGACGTGGAAGCAGATGTTGTTGCGCAGCAGCGTGTCGAGCTCGATGCGGAGATACCGCTTCAACAGCATCATCAGCGTCGACACTTCCAGCGCCGGCCGCTTCCAGTTCTCGACCGAGAACGCATACAGCGTGAGGACCTGGATGCCGAGCCGGGCCGAGGTCTCGACGACATCGCGGACGGCGTCGATGCCGGCACGATGGCCTTCGACGCGGGGCAGGTGCCGCTGCGCCGCCCAGCGGCCGTTGCCATCCATGATCACCGCGACATGACGCGGCAGCCGATCGAAATCGACCTGTCGAGCCAGGGCTTCTTCGGGCGAGCCGGCGGTCAGGGCCGCCAGGAGTTCATCGAGTGCCATTGTCTCTGCAAGGCAAGTAAACCTCGATGATACAGACTCTTACGGGGGGGTTCAAGCGACACCGGCAACCGGCGCACGCGGCAGCGGCGCCACGCGGCGGAGCTGAAGCTCCGCCCTGCGAAAATGTGACGCTACGTCGCGCGCCGCTTCAGCTCCGCGGCCAGACGGGAATGAACACGTAGAGCTTCAGCGACGCGGCAGGCGGCCTCACTCGTAGTGAACGCGGACGAGAAACAGACCGTGCGGCGGCGCGGCGCGGCCGGCAGCGGCGCGGTCGCCGCTCTCGAGGATCGTCCCGACGTGGGCCGCGGGCCAGCGGCCGAGCCCGACGTCGACCAGCGTGCCTGCAATCGCGCGGACCATGTGGCGCAGGAACCCGTCGCCAGACACGCGCAGTACCAGCGATCCGTCGGCCACCCCGGCCGCCGGCGACTCGTCGAACGCAATCGCCGAGATCGTCCGCACGGTGGTCGCCACTTCCCCGCCCGTCGCCTGGAACGCCGCGAAGTCGTGACGGCCGACGAGCGCGCTGGCGCCGTCGCGCATCGCCGCGCGATCGAGCGGGCCGGGGACGTGCCAGGCGTGGCGAAAGCCGAACGCCGACACGTACGGCGCGTTCACGATCCGGTATTCGTAGGTCTTGCCGGTGGCGTCGAACCGGGCGTGGAAACCAGCCGCCGCGTCCACCAGTCCGACGACGCGCACGTCGTCGGGCAGGACGGCGTTGAGCGCGCGCTGCAGCGTCGGGGCGTCATGCGCGGCGTGACGGAGGATGACGCTCGCCACCTGGCCGAGCGCGTGGACGCCGGCGTCGGTGCGGCCGGCGCCATGGACCGTCACCGGCGCGCCTTCGAACGGCGCCAGCGCGTCTTCGAGCAGCCCCTGTATCGAAACGCCTTCGGCCTGGCGCTGCCAGCCGACGTAGCCGCTGCCGTCGTACTCCAGGGTCAGGCGAAGCGTGCGCACGGCATCGAATCGTGAACTGTGTGGACCCGTCGCGCGACGTCGCGCGCGATCAGGATGCCCTCGAGCCCGGCTTGACGACCGCGATGCCCCTGGCGCAGAGCGGGCAGCTGTCGGGCTGATACGTCGGGACCTCGAGGCGAACGAGCACCTGCAGCGGCAAAGCCAGCCGCGCCGGATCCGAACCGCGGTCGATGATCGCGGCGGCGCCGGCAACCAGCGCCCCGGCGGCCTCGGCCACGACCGCCGTCTCGCGCGTCGAGCCGCCGGTGGTGATGACGTCCTCGACGATCAGGACGCGGTCGGAGGCATCGAGGCTGAAGCCGCGGCGCAGCAGCAGCGTCTTCTCCTGGCGCTCGGCAAAGATCGCGCGAACGCCGAGGGCGCGGCCGACTTCCTGGCCGATGACGATGCCGCCGAGCGCGGGCGAGAGCACGACGGTCGGCTGCAGGTGCCGCGTCCGCTCTGCCAGCGCGTGCCCCAGGGCTTCGGCGAACTCGCCGGTACTGCAGCACCAGCGCGCTCTGCAGATAACGATCGCTGTGCAGGCCCGACGACAGGCGGAAGTGCCCTTCCAGCAACGCGCCCGACTGGCGAAACAGATCGAGAACAGCCTCCTGTTCCATTAGTAAGTGACCTTTCCGGTGCGACCGCGCAGGTTGACCTCGAACAGCCTCAGGATGCGCTTGTACTCGTCGGCCCAGCTGGTCTCTTCGGTGAAGCCGTGGTTCTCGACCGGGTACGCCGCCAGTTCCCAGTTGTCCTTCCGCAGCTCGATCAGGCGCTGCGCCAGCCGGACCGAATCCTGGAAGTGCACGTTCGTGTCGACCATGCCGTGGCAGATGAGCAGCGCGCCCTTGAGGCCCTCGGCGAAATAGATCGGCGAGCTCTTGCGATAGGCCGCGGTGTCGCCTTGCGGCGCGTTGAGGATGTTGGAGGTGTAGCTGTGATTGTAGTGCGCCCAGTCGGTGACCGGCCGCAGCGCGGCGCCGGCGGCGAACGCGTCCGGCGTCGTGAACATCGCCATCAGCGTGATGAAACCGCCGTAGCTGCCGCCATACACGCCGATCTTCTTCGGATCGACCTTCTCGGCCGCGGCCAGATACTTCGCGCCGTCGACGACGTCTTCGAGATCCTTGCCGCCCATGTGACGGTAGATGGCGGTACGCCAGTCCCGACCGTAGCCGGAGCTGGCGCGATAGTCGACGTCGAGCACGACGTAGCCGCGCGCCGCCAGCAGGTTGTGGAACATGTATTCGCGGAAGTAGGTCGACCAGTACTTGTGTGCGTTCTGGAGGTAGCCGGCGCCGTGGACGAAGACGACACCGGGACGGGACGGGTCACGGCGCTTGCCGATCATCTCGGGCGTGAAGAGCCGGGCGTAGACCTCGGCGCCGTCGCGCGCCTTGAACGTCACCACCCTGGGATCGATCCACTTGAAGCCGCGCCACGCCTCGGTCGGGCTGGTCGTGACCTGCCGCGCCGGCGCTCCGGGGCTGTTCGGCATCAGGAACACTTCCGGCGGCTTGTTGCTGTAGGAGAACACCAGGCCGAGCATCGAGTCGTCGGGTGAGACTTCCGCCTGGTTCGCGCCGGTCATCGACGTGATCTTGGTGCGCGCGCCGCCGTCGATCGGCAGCGAGTAGACGTGCCGCTCGCCGGGGTGCACTTCCGTAGTGGTGATGTAGAACTTCTTGCCGTCGCGCGCCAGTTCGGCACTCTCGATCTCCCACTTGCCGGTCGTCAGCGGCTTCGCGGCTGTGCCCTCGAGCGAGAGGTCGAGCGTGTAGAGGTGCATCCAGCCGTCGCGCTCGGAAGTGAACCAGATCCGCTTGCCATCCGGCAGGAAGGCGGCGTTCGTGCCGGTGAACCCGCCGCCGCCACCGCCACCACCCCCGCCGGCCTCGCGGACCCAGGCGTCGTCGTGCAGCAGGTCGACTACCCTGGTCTTACCGGTTTCGGGATCGAGCGTGACCAGCCAGCGATCCTTGTTGTCCATCGCGCGAGCCGACGCGACCACCAGCTTGCCGTCGTCGGAGACCGTCGGCATCGACCAGCGCACGTCGCGAGTCGCGCGCTGCGCCGGTCGAGCCTCGCCCGCCGCCGCCGGCGGCGTCGCGGCCGGCTTGTCGTCGGCGGGGACGAAGCTCGCGTCCGCCCATGACGACTTGCCGGTCGTGAGGTTGAGCACGGCGAGCAGCCGCCGATCCTGGGTATCGCCGACGTTGCCGCGGGAGGGAATGTCTTCGGTGTAGCCGCTCTCGGTTACGTAGTTCGGTACGACCGTGCTCTTGCTGCCGACGGCGCGTTCAGCGATCAGGAGATAGGCATAGGCGCCATCGGGCGACAGCATGGCGTCGGTGACCGACTGGCGCTCCTGGAGCTCGAACTGCGGCAGCCGGTTCTTGTTGCGCTCCTCTTCCGCCTTCTTGCGCTCGGCCCGCTGCTTCTCGACGTAATCGATCAGTTTCTCTTCCTCGTCGCGAATCAGGCGCTGGCTGTCGGTCAGGCGTGGCTCGGGCCGGCGCGGCGCGACGTCGGTCAACTGCGTCAGGATCGACGCCGTCCCGGCCTCGACCGGTGCGATGTAGAGGTTGCCTTCGCGCACCCAGGTGACGTGCGTGTCGTTCTTCGCCCAGCGCGGACTGGACTCGGCGCCGGTCGTCCGCGTGATCTGGCGGCGGACGCCGGCATTCGCGTCGACGACCACGATGTCGCCGGCGTCGACGAAGAGGACGCGGCGATGCGCCTTGTCCCAGCGGCCGCCGGCGGCCGGCGGAATGTTCTTTGTCTCCGGCTCGGACAGCTTGACCGGGGCACTGCCGTCACGGCCGACGACGTAGGTCGACGGTTCCTTGTCGGTGGGCTTGCGCCATTCGAAGTAGAGCTTCTGAGAGTCAGCCGACCAGCGCAGGCCGCTCGGCGGATAGCCAACCAGGTCGGAGCCCTTCATGATCGAGTCGACGGTCAGGTCGAAGCGCGTCGCGGGGTCGTTCGGGCCGCTGCCGGTCTCGGCGGAGGGGGTGGCGCTGCGCTGCGCCTCCATGACGGGCACGGCGGCGAGGAACAAAAAAAGGGCGCCGGCCGCAACAATACCAACACTACTTGGCCGCATCGTCGTCTAATCCTTGGGTCGAGTCGCTGAATCAGGCCGGGGGGCGAGGGTCACGGCCGGATCCGGCCGTCCGAACGACGATTATATTCGGAAAAGCGCCCCTTCCCGCGGCGCGCCGGTTCTTGCAGTTCCCTCGATCCAGCATCCCTGGTCGCTTTCTGGAGACGATAGCAATGTGTGTGAATTCGCGAGTATCCGCCTGTGTGCGCATCCTGACCGCCGTCGGGACGGCGATCGTCCTGTTCGCTTCCGGACCCGAGGTGTTCGCTTCCGGACAGGCACAGCCGCCGGCTACTGCCCCCCAACGGCCGGCCCGGCCCCCGGTCGGCACGCCGCCCACCTCGGTGCTCCGTCTGGGCGCCGACGAGGCCGTGAAGCTGGCCCTCGAGAACAACCTCGGGCTGCAGACCGAGCGGCTCAATCCCCAGCTGCAGACGCTGACCGTCTCGCGTGCGCTCTCGGCCTATACCCCTGAACTCTTCGGCGACACGCTGCGCAGCTCCGACACGGCGCCGCCGACCGACTTCCTGTCGCAGGGCATCGCCGTGACGAGCACGACGCGGACGACCGCCACCGGCGGGCTTCGCCAGAACCTGCCGTGGCTCGGCGGTCAGTACTCAATCGGCGTCAGCGGCCTGCGCTTCACGTCCGATGCGCCGCGCACGACGTTCTCGCCGCAGCTCGGCTCGAGCCTCGATCTCGACTTCACCCAGCCGCTGCTGCGCGGCTTCAAGATCGACGCGCTGCGCCAGAACGTCCTGCAGAGCAAGAAGCAGCTCGAGATCGCCGACGTCGAACTGGCGCAGCGCATCACGATGACCTCGCGCGCTGTGCGCAACGCCTACCTGAACCTGATCCTGGCGCAGAGCGCCGCCGACGTGGCCCAGGGATCGCTCGATCTCGCACAGCAGTCGCTCAGGAACAACGAGCGCCGCGTCGAGGTCGGCACGATGGCGCCGATCGACATCGTCGAAGCGGAAGCGGAAGTGGCGCGGCAGGAGGAGGCGGTCATCGTCCGCCAGGGACAGATCCAGCAGGCGGAAGACAACCTGCGAACGCTGGTGCTGAATCCGTCGCAGCCGGATTTCTGGACGACCAAGCTCGAGCCGTCGGAGCAGCCGGCGCTGACCGATTATCCAGTCGACGAGGAAGGCGCGATTCGCAACGCGCTCACCAACCGCACCGACCTCGTCACGCTCAAGAAGCAGCTTGAGAGCGTTGACATCGACATCAAGTACAACGCGAACCAGCGGCTGCCGGCGATCGACCTCCGCGCCCAGTACGGCGTCAGCGGCGTCGGCGGCACGCGCTACGAGTACGGCCCGCAGCCGCCCGACGGCGGCCTGCCGCTGGTCGTCGGCGCCTCGCAGCGCAACTTCACCGACGTGCTGGCCGACGTGTTCGCCAACGACTTCAAGGCCTGGAGCTTCGCGGTCAACATTTCCTACCCGATCGGCACCAGCGCCGCCGACGCGGCGCTGGCAGCGAGCCGGCTGTCGAAGCAGCAGGGCACGCTCAACCAGCGCCAGCTCGAAGTCGCGATCACGGCGCAGGTGCGTGAAGCCGTCCGCGACATCTCGACGACGCGGCAGCGGGTGCAGGCGACGCGCAAGGCCCGCGACCTGATGGAGAAGCGCCTCGAGGCCGAGAACAAGCGGATTGCCGTCGGCCTGTCGGATACGTTCAAGGTGTTCCAGGCACAGCGCGACCTCGACAACGCCAAGCAGTCGGAACTGCAGGCGATCATCGACTTCAACCGCGCCCTCATCGACCTCGAAGCGGTGCAGACGGTGCCGCTGACCGGAGGCTTCTGAAGAAAGTTCGAAGTTTGAAGTTCGAAGTTCGAAGTGAACCGCGAAGTACGAAGGGGGGTCCTTCGAACTTCGGCCGTTCTTCTTGTAGACTGCCGGGGTGAAACTGACCGTCACGGTCATCACCCGCAACGAAGCCGCCAACATCGAGGGGGCGCTGGCGTCCGTGCAGTGGGCCGACGAGATCGTGGTCGTCGATTCGCGCAGCACGGACGAGACTGTCGAGATCGCGCGGCGGTTCGGCACCCGGGTCGAGATCCACGACTGGGAAGGCTACAGCGAGCAGCGGAACTTCGCCGCCGAGGTCGCGGCCAACGACTGGATCCTCGCGATCGATGCGGACGAGCGGGTGCCGCCGCCGCTCGCGGCCGAGATTCAGGCGATCATGCGCAGCGGACCGTCGGCGCACGGCTATCGCATGCCCCGCGTCTCCTTTTATCTCGGCCGCTGGATCAAGGGGACGGACTGGTACCCCGACTACCAGCTGCGTCTCTACGATCGCCGGATCGGACGGTTCAACGGCAAGCGGGTTCACGAGTCGGTCGAGCTCTCGACTGGCAAGGCCGCGAGGCTGCGGAACGACCTGCAGCACCATCCCTACCGCGACATCTCCGACCACGTGACCAGCATCGATCACTACACCACGCTCGCGGCCGAGGAGTGGTTCGCGGCCGGCCGTCGCACCAACCCGCTCGACGTCGTGCTGCATCCGCCGGCGGCGTTCCTGCGCAACTACGTGCTGCGCGCCGGATTTCGCGAGGGCACCGCCGGCTTCCTGATCTCGGTCCTCAACTCGTATTACGTCTTCCTGAAGATCCTGAAGCTCTGGGAGCTGCAGAACCGGGCCGCATCGCAGGGCGGCCAGGCCGGGAACCAGCGGCGCCGGCGCAAGTTCGAGAAGGCCCCGAACGAAAACCCGAACACGCCGTCAACGGCGCCGGTCGACGTCGGTACCGCGTCGGCCGACTCCCGCGGCCATCACTAGCCGTCCCCCGCGCTGCATGATGCGTGCGATCTACTGACGCCTGATGTTCTCGCTGCACATCGACACGGCGCGGACCTGGCGCGGCGGCCAGAACCAGGTGCTGGTCACGGTGCTGGGCCTGCGCTCGAGCGGGCACCGGGCGCTGCTCGTCGCCCACCCGGCCGGGGCGCTGCTCGAACGGGCGCGCGAAGGCCTCGACCTGATTCCGCTGGCACCGCGGACGGAGATGGACCTGAGCGCCGCCTGGCGGCTGTCGCGTCTGTTGAAACAGCTCAGGCCGGACGTCGTGCACGCGCACGACCCGCACGGCGTGGCGATGGCCGGCCTGGCGCTGTCGATGAGCACGCAGCTGTCGAAGCCGCCGCTCGTCGCCTCGCGCCGCGTCGACTTCCACCTGCGCGGCAGCCGGATGTCCCGCTGGAAGTATCGCCAGGTGGACTGCTTCATCTGCGCCTCGGAGGCCATCCGCAAGATGATCGTCGCCGACGGCGTTCCCGAGCAGCGGGCCGTCACCGTGCACGAGGGCATCGACCTCGGACGAGTCGAGGCGGCGCCACCGGCGCCGCTGCACGAGGAGCTGTTCCTGCCGCACGGCGCGCCGATCGTCGGCAACGTCGCCGCGCTCGTCCCGCACAAGGGGCAGCGGCATTTCATCGAAGCCGCGGCACTGGTCGTCAGGCAGGTGCCCGACGCGCGCTTCGTGATCGCCGGCGAGGGTGAGCTGCGACCGACGCTGGAGCGGCTGATCCGCGAGCATCGGCTGGAGAAGCACGTCCTGCTCGCCGGCTTCCGTCCCGACGTCCTGTCGCTGCACAAGGCTTTCGATATCTTCGTGATGAGCTCGATTACCGAGGGGCTGGGCACGTCGCTGCTGGACGCGATGGCTGCCGGCAAGCCGATTGTCGCCACCAACACCGGCGGCATCCCCGAGGTGGTGGTCGACGGCGAGACCGGGCGCCTCGTCCAGCCGCGCGATCATCAGGCGATGGCTGACGCGATCGTCGCACTGTTGAAAGACCCCGCCCTCCGGGCCCGCATGGGCGCCGCCGGCCTGGCCCGGGCGCAGCGCCGCTTCAGCGCCGAACGGATGGTGGCGCAGACCGTACGCGTCTACGAACGCGTCGCGCTGGTCGGGCACACGGTGGAGGCGTAGACGTTACTGCGGCACGCCCACGAACGCAGCCCTGCAGCCGGCGCGCGCCCGCGGGCAGTCGTCGAAGGTCATCGCCCGCCCGTTCTCGGAGAAGGTTATGCCGCGGGCGAGGCGCGTCTGCGCCGCGTCCTCGCTCAGCAGGCGAACGGTGCCGGCATGTTTCCCGCTTGCCGCGTCGAACAGGATGACCTCTTTGGCATCGACGACGAAGCCGACGCGGCTGCCGTCCGCGGTCCACACGATCTCCTCGGCGCTGCGGCCGGCGAGCGACTGCAGCGGTGTCGCGGCCTGTTCCGACGGCCCCAGCCGCAGGTCGACGCACGCCGGCTGCGCGGCGCAGGCGCGGCTCGCGGCAATCGCGATCCGCGATCGATCCGGGGATAGCGCGCGCAGGACGCGAAATGGCGGCGGCTCACCCTGCCGCTGCGCCACCGCCAGGCCGCCGGCGCCGAGCGCGACCCCGGCGAGCAGCGCGACGATCAGCGACCGGCGCGCCGGCGCGGTCGGCACGAGCCTTTCAGTGGGCATTGCGAGTCTCCCTGTTTCCTTCCGAAGCCACAGGCGTTCATCATGCCGACGTGGCAGATCGAAAAGTCGAACCGTACTGGATCGTCCGGATCGAGCTGGCGCAGCGAGGCGGTGACGTCGGCCGCCATCTTCCATCCGGGGCTGGCATAGCGCGTCAACCGCAGGCAGCGGCCGAGGCGGATGATATGCGTGTCGAGCGGCACGATCAGGCGCGCCGCCGCCAGCCGCGTCCACACGCCGAGATCGACTTCGTCGTGCCGCACCATCCATCGCAGGAAGAGGTTCAGCCGCTTGCACGCCGAACCGGCCGACGGCCGCGGAAAGAAGTAGCAGACGCCGGCGCGGGCCGGGACACGGCCGTAGGCGCGCTTCAGATCGAGGGCCAGCGCCCGCCGCGAGAAGCTGTCGAGCGCCGTCGAGACATCCGGCGACGCCGCGTCGTCGCCTTCGAGGAAGAACGCCTCGATCGATCCCGACTGCTCGAGCATCTGCCGCAGTACCCAGAGCAGCGCCGCGACGTCGCGGCCGCGAATCCAGCGATGCACCATCGCCCTGAGCTCGGGATGCGGCGCCGCCGGATCGAACGAGCGGACGAACGCCGCCGGATGCGGCCCCATGATCGCAAAGAGCGTGTCGATCGAGTTCAGCACGCTCGCGACCCGGCCGAACGCCAATGCCGCGGCGCAGAACCCGGCGATCTCACGGTCCGCCGGATCGTGGTAAGGGCGCACGCGATGCACGGGATCGCTCGCGGCATCGGCGTGATTGAAGCCGTCATAGAGCGCGTCGAGCGACGCGGCGAGGCGCGGAGAAACGACGATTGGCACGATCAGCGGCCAGCGCCGCCGGCGTCGACTGCGCCGGCGCGCCGCCAGTTCGCGATCAGAACGAGGTCACCGGCACGCCCGCCTTGCACATCGGGCACTCGGCCGCGGGGTAGTTCTCGGGAGCCGGATACTCGGCCAGGGCATAGTTCGGCACCCCGAGGTCGACGATGGCTTCCATGCGGTCGCAGATCTCGACGGTGGCAATGACCTCGCCGCCTGCCGCCCGGACCAGCTCGGCGCAGCGCTCGAACGTCTTGCCCGTGTTCCGCACGTCGTCGGCGAGCAGCACGCGCTTGCCCGCCATCAGGCGGGCGTAGAAGCTGCGCAGGGTGAACTTGCCTTCGCCGGGCGTGAACGGGGCGAAGCTGCACGCCGGATGGGTCAGCGCGCGCCGGCCGTCCATGAGGCCGGCGATGGTGTGGGCGAGCAGCGCGCCGCCGGTGGCCGGGCCGGCGACGATCTCGGTCCGGCTGACGATGTCCGCCGGCAGCACGTCGATCAGGTCCTGGGCCAGCCGCCAGATCGTCGACGGGTGCCGGAACAGCTGGTGCGGGTTCAGGTAGACGCGGCCGTGAAAGCCGTTGTGATAGTCGAAATGGCCGTCGCGCATCAGCACTTCGAAGCCTTCGAGCTTGCTGAGCGCGAGCTGCCGCAGTTCGTTCGTCCGGTTTCCAGCCATCGTCGCCACCGTTGTTGTTGGCATTGTCGCCGTCATTTCCCCTGTCCGTGCCTGTAGACGATGCGGCCGCCGACGATCGTCGCCTCGACGCCGCCGCGCAGTTCCCAGCCGTCGAACGGCGTGTTCTTCGAGCGTGACCGCAGTTCCGCCGCCGCAATCGTCACCTTGCGATCCGGCGCCAGCACCGTGATGTCGGCGGGCTGACCCGGCGTCAGCGCCCCGCCCGGCAGGTTGAAGACCCGGGCCGGGTTCACCGACAACAGCTCGATCATCCGGCCCAGCGAGATCGCGCCGGCGTGGACCAGCCGATCGAAGACCAGCGGCACCGCGGTTTCGAGGCCGACGATGCCGAACGGCGCGCGGTCGAACTCGAGCATCTTCTCGTCGGCATGGTGCGGCGCGTGGTCGGTGGCGATGACGTCGACGGTGCCGTCGACGATGCCGGCGAACATCGCGGCGCGGTCCGCCTCGTCGCGGAGCGGCGGGTTCATCTTCAAGTTGGTGTCGTAGCGGGTCGGACCGTCGAGCGCGGCATCGGTCAGCGTGAAGTGATGCGGCGCGACCTCGCAGGTGACGCGGACGCCGCGCGCCTTGCCGTCGCGCACGGCGCGCAGCGACTGCCGCGCGCTCATGTGGCAGATGTGGACCTGGCCACCGGTCAGTTCCGACAGCGAGATGTCGCGCTCGACCATCAGCGACTCGGCGACGCCGGGAATACCGCGTAGACCGAGCGCCGAGGCGTGATAGCCCTCGTGCGCGACGCCGTCCCCCTTGAGCGACTGGTCCTCGCAGTGATCGACAATCGGCACGCCGAGCATGCCGGCGTACTCGAGCGCCCGGCGCATCAGCAGCGCCGTCGCCACCGGCCGGCCGTCGTCGGAGAACGCGACGCAGCCCGCCGTCTTCTGCTCGCCGAGCTCGGCCAGCTGGTCGCCCTTCGAGCCGAGCGAGACCGCGCCGATCGGATAGACGCGCGCCGACTGCGCTTCCGCGGCCTTCTTGAGGATGAACTGCGTGATGCCGGCGTGGTCGTTGATCGGATCGGTGTTCGGCATGCAGGCGACGGCGGTGAACCCGCCGGCGACCGCCGAGGCGACGCCGGTCGCGACGGTTTCCTTGTGCTCGTGCCCCGGCTCGCGGAGGTGGACATGGATGTCGATCAACCCGGGCGCGACGACCCAGTCCCGGGCGCACTCGAAGACTTCGGCGCCATCGGCCGGCAGGTTGGCTTCGACCCGGGCAATGATGCCGCCTTCGATCAGGACGTCGAACGCGCCATCCCGTCCGTTGACGGGATCGATCACGCGTCCGTTCTTCAGCAGCAGTCTCATTCGCCTCCGCTCTCTTCTCTGCCCGCCAGCAGATACAGCACCGCCATGCGCACGGCGACGCCGTTGGCCACCTGCTCGAGAATCACCGAGTAGGGGGCGTCGGCGACCGCCGAGTCGATCTCGACGCCGCGGTTCATCGGCCCGGGATGCATGACGATGACCTCGGGATGCGCCCGCCGCACCCGCTCCGGCGTCATGCCGAAGAGCGCGAAGTACTCGCGCACCGAGGGGATGAAATGGCCCTGCATCCGTTCGTTCTGGATGCGCAGCAGCATGACGACGTCGGCGCCTTCGACGGCTTCGTCGACCGAGGTCGTCGGCCGCGCGCCGAGCCGCTCGAGCCCGGCCGGAATCAGCGTCGCCGGGCCGCAGGCCCAGACGTCGGCGCCCATGGTCTTCAACAGCAGCACGTTCGAGCGCAGGACGCGGCTGTGCAGCAGGTCGCCGACGATCGCGACCTTGAGCCCGGCCAGCCGTCCCTTGTGCTCGCGGATGGTGAAGGCGTCGAGCAGCGCCTGGGTCGGATGCTCGTGCATGCCGTCGCCGGCGTTGATGATCGTCGAGCGGCAGATGCGCGACAGCAGGTCAGGGGTGCCGGAAGAGGCGTGCCGCATCACGATCATGTCGGGCGACATCGCCTCGATGTTGCGCACGGTATCGACGAGCGTCTCGCCCTTGGTCACGCTCGAGGTCGCGGCGGCGATGCTCAGCGTATCGGCGCTCAGCCGCTTCTCGGCGATCTCGAACGAGGTCCTCGTCCTGGTGCTCGGCTCGAAGAACAGGTTGACGACGGTACGGCCGCGCAGCGTCGGCACTTTCTTGATGGCGCGGCCACCGATCTCTTTCATCGCGACCGTGGTGTCGAGGATCAGCGAGATCTCGGCGGCGTCGAGCCCGGCGATGCCGAGCAGGTGCCGCGAGCGCAGCCGCGGCGGCTCCTCGCCGCCGCCGCCAGGGATCGGCTTGCCCACCGCGGGATCCGGTCGGTCGATGGCTCGCGTGGTCATGGTTCCCCCTCGATGACGATCTCATCGGCGCCGTCGATTTCCTGCAGCCGGACCTGCACGCTCTGGCGGAGCGACGTCGGCAGGTTCTTACCGACGTAGTCGGCCTTGATCGGCAGCTCGCGGTGGCCGCGATCGACGAGCACGATCAGCTGAATCGCGCGCGGCCGCCCGAAGTCGATCAGCGCGTCGAGCGCGGCGCGGATGGTGCGGCCGGTGTAGAGGACGTCGTCGACGAGCAGGATCTTGCGCTCGTCGATCGAAAACGGGATCTCGGTGCGGCGGACGACCGGCTGCGGCCCGACCGCGTGGCGCATCAGGTCGTCGCGGTAGAGCGTGATGTCGAGGGCGCCGGTCGGCACCTCGTCGCCGTTGATTTCCTTGAGAGCGCGGGCGATGCGGCGGGCGATCGGCACGCCGCGCGTGCGGATCCCGACCAGCGCGATCTCGTCCAGGCCGCGGTTGCGCTCGAGAATCTCGTGCGCGATCCGCGTCAACGCCCGCGACATGCGATCGGCATCCATTACCTGAGGCATGGACGGCCCTTCGCTGAATAAACGGGAACTGGCTGGCGTGCGGACGGCGTGGTGGCGGGAATGTTCATCACAGCTCTTCTCGACCTCTCAGGGTCGGGTTAAAGAGTACGAAAGCATCTTAGCACGGAGTCCTCGAGCGAGGATTGCGGCTAGCGGTTGTGCGTTGGAATGAACGCGATCGGGCGGGCGGCGGCGAACTCCGGACGAAACAGATCGGCGCGGGCGTAGCCGTCCATGTCGCGGCCGACCGGAAGGCCGAGGTAGTAGAGCACCGTCGGTGTGACGTCGACGAGCGAGCCGCGCTGCCGGCGCCCAGGCGAGACCGCGCTGCCGTAGGCAAGGAGAAAGCCGTCGGGGGCGCGCTCGTGCGTGCCGCTCATCGGATCGCCGAACAGCCGCGCGACGAGGCGCTTGACTGCGTTCGGCGCCTGCATGCCGAAGCCGGAGACGACGAGCAGCAGGTCGCCGGGTGCCAGCCCCGCCAGGGTGTCGCCGATCTCTTCGTCGATGTGGCCATAGTAGCGGTCGAGCACCTGCAGGTGCTGGCGGCGGACCTCCTCGCTCGCGTCGCCGAGCTCGCGCGGCTCGGTGTAGCGCAGGTTGTAGTGGCCGACGGTGTCGATGCCCTGGTAGCGCAGGGCGGTGAACTGCACCGGCCACTCGCGGTGCAGCTGGCGCATCGCCCGGCCGTAGAACTCGTCGCGGATGGCGGCGGAGGACTCGGGGGTGAAGCCGGCGGACGGCGGCTGCAGCCAGCTGACCGCCTCGTCCTGCGCGTCGGCGGCGCGGGCGATGTGCATCGCCTCGGGCGGAAACGCGGCCCGGTCGTCGAACTCGCGCATCGATCCGAGCAGCTCGTGCACGCGATCGCTCAGGACGAAGCCGCGCACCGGCGGCGCCGGGTAGGTCAACGGCCAGCGGACGACACCGACCGAGACGCCGGCGTCGCCGAGGATCTCCCACAGCGTCCGGCTTTGCACCAGCGCCGGCGAGTTGGGCTCGCGCCGCAGCAACCCGAGGTGGACCAACGCGTGGGAGAAGCAATGATCGGGCAGCAGGAGGAGCGGCTCGTCGCCGCCGCGGACGCTGTAGCGGGACGGGCCGAGGATGCCGGACTTCGCCGGTAACATCCCGGTCGCGACCACGGCCCAGACCGGGTCGGGCGCCGTCGGGCGCACCGTCGCGAGGTCCATTACGGCGCCGCTCTCGAGCAGGCGCGCGAAGTTCGGCAGGCGGCCGCCGGCGGCGCGCGGCCAGATGTAGTCGAGCGAAGCGCCGTCGAGCAGCAACATCACGACGCGCGGCCCTGGCGACGGGCCGAGTGGCGCCGGCACCGGCGGCGTCACCCGCGGCGCCGCCGCGACGACGCCCGGGCCGCGGGCCGCCACCGGCAGCGCCAGCGAGCCGATGACCGCAATCGTCAGCAGCCCGGCGCCGACCCGGCTGCCGCGTCGGCCGAACGAAAAATGCGCCGCCGCGAGGCCGAGCAGCACCAGCGCCGTTGCCGTCGTCGCCGCGGCGCCGGCAGTCATCCGCCGTACCGCGGTTTCGTTCAGCGCCGCCGCCAGGCCATCGACGTTCAGCCACATCAACATCGCGGCGCCGGCGCACGACGCCGCGCTCAGCCACGCCAGGACGCGAACGCTGACCCAGCCCGGCGACAGCGCGTGCAGGCTGATGAAGTCGCGTGTCACCAGCGCGATGTAGAAGAGCACGGCGAGATGAATGCCGTAGAAGAGCGTCAGCACGCCGTAAAGCCGCGCCGTCGTCGCCGAGAGCAGCGGCACGTGCGGGTTGAGCTGCAGCACGACGATCGTCAGGTAGGCGGCGCCGAGCGCGCCGGCCAGCAGCGAGTTCGTCAGCATGCGCAGGAACCGCATGTGTCGAAGTGTATACTTCGACTGTGCCCTGCGACATCGATGCCGAGGTCACGTCGAATACTCGGCTCTCCGACGACTACAGCGTGCTGACGCTCGCGGCTCCTGAAATCGCCAGCCTTGCACGACCGGGACAGTTCGTGATGGTCAAGCCCGCGCACGGCCACGACCCGCTGCTGCGCCGGCCGTTTTCGATCTTCGAGATCCTGCGCGACGCGCACGGCGCGCCGGCGGGCCTCTCGATTCTCAACAAGCGCGTCGGCGCCGGCACGCGGCTGCTCTACGACGTCGAGCTCGGGGCGCGCGTCGCCTGCCTCGGGCCGCTCGGCCGGCCGTTCGAGCCGATCGACCCGCCGGAACAGGCGTGGATGATCGCCGGCGGCGTCGGCCTTGCGCCGTTCATGACGCTGGCAGAGGCGCTCGCCGCCCGCGGCACGCCGGCAACGCTCTTCTACGGCGCCCGCCGCGGCACCGACCTGTATTACACCGAGCAGTTCGAGCGCATGGGCGTGCGCACGGTGCTGGCGACGGAAGACGGCAGCCGCGGCGCCAGCGGCTTCATCACCGGCCCGCTGAACGATGCGCTCGGTGCGTTGACAGCGTCCGATCGGGTGCGTCTCTACGTCTGCGGCCCGACGCCGATGATGCGGGCGGTCGCTGCCATCGCCGAGTCGCACGGGCGGCCGTGCGACGTCTCGCTCGAGCAGGTGATGGGCTGCGGCCTCGGCGGCTGCTACAGCTGCGTCGTGCTGACGCGCCAGCCGGACACGGCGCCGCACTTCGTCCGCTCCTGCCTCGAGGGCCCGGTGTTCGACGCCCGCCGCATCGTGTGGGAGGCACTGACGCATTGACGACCGCCCCGGATCTCTCCGTCGCCATCGGCGGCCTGCGCCTGCCCAACCCGCTCATCGCCGCCAGCGGCTGCTTCGGCTACGGCGTCGAGTACAGCGACGTCGTCGATCTCGCGACGCTCGGCGGCGTTGCCGTCAAGGGCCTGTTCCTGGCCGAACGCGAGGGGCATCCGCCGCCGCGCATCGTCGAGACGCCGGCGGGAATGCTCAACGCCATCGGCCTGCAGGGCATCGGCGTCCACCGTTTCGTGCGCGAGCGCCTGCCGGAGCTGCGCGATCGGCGCGCCATCGTCTTCGTCAACATCTGCGGCACGACGATCGACGAGTACGTGGAGCTGGCCCGCATCCTCAGCGATGCCGAGGGCGTCGCCGCGCTCGAGCTGAACATCTCCTGCCCCAACATTAAGGCAGGCGGGATCACCTTCGGCTGCAGCCTGCCCGGAACCCACGCCGTCGTCAGCGCGGTACGCAAGGTGACGCGCCTGCCGGTGATCCCCAAGCTGACGCCGAACGTCACCGACGTCGCCTCGTTCGCCAGGGCGGCGGAGGATGCCGGCGCTGATGCCGTTTCGCTCGTCAACACCTTCCTGGCCATGGCGATCGACGTCGAAACCCGGCGGCCGCGGCTGTCGAACATCGTCGGCGGGTTGAGCGGACCGGCGATCCGGCCGATCGCGGTGCGCATGGTCTACGAGTGCCGCCGGGCCGTGAAGCTGCCGATCATCGGCATGGGCGGCATCGCCTCCGCCAGCGACGTGCTCGAGTTCATGATCGCGGGCGCCGACGCGGTGCAGGTCGGCACCGCCAACTTCGTCGACCCGTTCATCTGGCGGTCGCTGCTCGACGGCCTGCACGACTACATGTCGCGGCACGGGATTACCCGGCTGGCCGAGATCACCGGCAGCATCGATACGACGCAGCGGGAGAAAGCCTGGATCAGCTCGTGACCGGCGGTCCCGAACCCCTCCTCGTCGCCCTCGACGTCGCCACCGGTGTCGAGGCGCTGGCGCTGGCCGAACGGCTGCGCGGCGCCGTCGGCGGGCTGAAGGTCGGCAGCCGGCTATTCACGAGCGAAGGCCCGGACCTTGTCCGCGGGCTGGCGCGCGACAGCACGCGAGTGTTCCTCGACCTCAAGTTCCACGACATTCCCAACACCGTCGCGCAGGCGGTGGCGGCAGCGACGTCACTCGGCGTGTGGATGGTGAACGTCCATGCGTCCGGCGGATTGAAGATGATGCAGGCCGCGGTGGCCGCGGCGCACGAGACCGCCGCGGCCGAGGGCCGGACGCCCCCGCTCGTCATCGCGGTGACGGTGCTGACCAGCCTGAACCAGGCGATGCTCGCCGAGACCGGTGTCGAGCGGGAGGTGCACGATCACGTCGTCCGGCTGGCCGAACTGGCGCAGCAGGCCGGGCTCGACGGCGTCGTCGCGTCACCGCAGGAAACGGCGATGCTGCGCCAGCGCTGCGGTCCGGAGTTCAAGATTGTCACCCCCGGGATCCGGGGCGGCGCGGCGGCGACCGGCGCCAAGGACGACCAGCAGCGGACGATGAGCCCGGGAGAAGCATTGAAAGCGGGGGCGAGCTACCTGGTGGTGGGACGTCCGATCATCGCCGCCGCCAATGCCCGCAAGGCGGCCGAAGAGATCGTCAACGAGATGTCGGGGGAAGATTCGGCGGAGCTGAAGCTCCGCCCTACGCTGTCTCGGCATTCCTCGTAGGGCGGAGCTTCAGCTCCGCCAGGCGCCTGCGCCCTATTTTGCCGTGAAGACGAAGTAGCCGACGCGGTTCTGCTGCCAGCAGGCCTCGGTTTCGTCCTTGCAGAACGGCTGCTCCTCACCCTTGCTGACGATCGTCAGCCGGTCGGGCGTCACGCCGAGGCTGAGGAGATAGCTTCGCACGACGTCGGCGCGGCGATTCGCCAGCGCCAGGTTGTATTCATTGGTGCCGCGCGAATCGGCGTGGCCCTCGACCATCACTTTCGCCGTCGTCCGCCGCTTGAGATACTCGACGTTCTTCTGCAGGATGCCGCGCGCTTCTTCGCTCAGCTCGACCGAGTCGAGGGCGAAGAACACCGGCTTCAGCACGCCGCTCTTGGTGAGCTCGTCGAGCGTCGACTTGGAGTAGATTTCATCCTCAGTCGGCGGGCGCGGCTCGGCCGGCGTCGGCGCGGGCGGCGGCGCCGGGGCCGGCGGCGCCGTCGGCTCGGTCGGTGCCGGGGGCGGAGGCGGCGGCGGAGCGGTCTTGACCTCCGGTTTCTTCCCGCACGCGCTCACCATCACCGCGGTGGCGACGAGCAGCGTCGCCACAACCGATCGAAAACTCGAAATCATCCCTTGTCTCCTCAGAGTAAGATGGCCGTTCGCCGCGCCTGCGGCGAGCCGAACAATTCTCTCATACCGATTTCATGGACAGACTGCTCGAAGCCACCGCGCGCGCAGAGCGTGACCACTTCTGGTTCAACGGTTTTCGTCGATTCGTGCGGCCGATGCTCGTCGCGGCGACCCGCGGCGTGGCCGGCGCGACGATCCTCGACTGCGGCTGCGGCACGGGCAACAACCTCTCCATGTTGCGCCCCTACGGCCGCGCCTTCGGCATCGACATCACCTGGAGTGGACTCGCCTACGCCCGGGCCCGCGGCGAACGCCAGGTCGCCCGCGCGTCCGCCACCTGCCTTCCCTTCCCTGCCGGCGTCTTCGATCTCGTGACCTCGTTCGACGTCCTCTACGCCTTCGACGACGAAATGGAACGAGACGCGCTCAATGAGATGTATCGGGTGTTGCGGCCCGGAGGACAGATCCTGATCAACGTTGCGGCGCTGCCGGCCCTGACCGGCAACCACTCGAAGCTCGGTGGCGAGGTCCGCCGCTACCGCCGCGGCGAGCTGATCGACCACCTGGAGCGGACCGGCTTCACAGTTCTGCGCGCCACTTACACGAATTTCACGCTGTTGCCGCTCGTCGCCGGCGTCAGGTTCGCGCAGCGGCTCGGCGGCCACCGTGAGTCGAGCGCCGAGATCACGGTGCCGTCGGCGCCGGTGAACCGGGCCCTGTCGGCCGTCCTCGCCGTCGAAGCGGCCGCGCTCCGCGCCGTCAACATGCCTCTCGGCAGTTCTCTACTAACCCTCGCGCGCAAGGCCTGATCGCACGCCTCAACGCCCGGCTCCGACGTCGACGTGGTAGATGCGCAGGGCGAGCCGCCGGCGATCCGCCGTGCCTTCCCGTTCGCCGGCGACGAAGGCGAGCGATGACGTGATGACGACGCGGCCGTTGGCGGCGGCAAGTGCGTCGGCCGGGATCGTGGCCTCGATCGTGAAATCCTCGAACGGCGTCGCTTCGGCAATCACCCGCTCGCCGGCCAGCACGCGGACCACCGGGGCCTCACGGAAATAGTGCCGCGGCGCCTCGCCCGTCAGCCGCACCGTCACCGGCCGGTCCGCGTGATGGACGCGAATTGTCGCGCGCTCGCTCATCCACCGCCATGACCGCGCCGTCGCCGGGTTGTACTCGGGCTCGTACCACCCTTCGTCGACGCCAAACTGAACGGCGCCGGCAGGCTGCAGGTTGAACTGCTCGATGGCGACGGCCGGCGCCTCGCCGCCGTCGCCCGACGCGGCGACGTTGAGCTCGGCGTAGCGGGGGTTGACGCCGGCGCCGGCGAACGCCGACGCGGGAAGCTGGACGAACTCGAGAAAGTATCCGGGACTGACGGCAAACGTCGCGACCGGCTTCTGATCCAGTGTGACAGCGATGCGGGCGACGCCGGTGCTGCCAAGATGGCGGCCGCCGATCACCATCAGCGCATCGGCGCCGCGCCGGCGCACCCAGCCAACGCTCGGCCGCTTGTGCGGGCCCCAGCCGTCCCGCTCGCTGATGCCGGCGATCTCCGGGGTCAGCGCCCAGCCTCGTTCGAGAAACCAGCCGGGCTCGTGGAAGATATGCCAGTCCAGATCAGTAGGCCTGGTGCCGCCGACGTAGACGCGCCTGTCGAACGGCCAGCGATACTCGCGTACACGGGCGTGGGCGCGGTCGATCAGCGCCAGGTCGGTGCGCCGGGGATCGGCGACGAACCAGGTCTCACCGTCGTAGCCTTCGCGCCACACCCGCGTCACCTCCAGCCACTCGTAGTCGCGCGGGGACGGCACGAGGCTGCCTGGCAGCTCGCCGGCATAGACGCGCCCGCGCCGTGATTCCGTGAACACCCGGCGGTGCATGCCGACGAGCGGCTGGGCGCCGCGAGCGGCGATGATCCGTGACTCGTCGAGCAGCGCGAAGAACGGGCTCGGCTGCTGCGCGAACGCCGTCGACGCCGGCAAAACGACGGCGAGGCAGGCGACCGCCAGCGCCGCCGTCGCGGCCAGTACCGTCCAACGCCTCGCCGAGGCGATGACCGTGGCGGCGAGATACGCCGTCGCCGGAATCAGCGGCAGGGCGTAGCGGATCGTCAACGGCTCCTGGAAAAGCAGATGGAAAACGGCGTAGGGACCGAACGCGATCGCCAGCAGCCCGACAGCGCGGCGATCGCGCCGCGCCGTGATCCACAGGCCCCCGATCGCAAGCTCGATCATCAACCCGCCCAGCACCGGCGATCCCCATGGCCTGACGAACGTGTACAACGCCGCCTCGAGCGCCACCCGCGGCGAAGGGTTCGTCCACAGCATGACGACGCCCGTGAAGTCGTCGCCCGCCTGGCCGCCGAGGCTGGCCAGATAGCGGGCGAGGCCGCCGCTCAGGACGATGAGCGGGACGGCCCAGATCAGCACGCCGGCGGCGCCCGCCGCGATCATCGCGAGCGCGTGACGCCGCCGCAGCACGAGCACCAGCAGCAGCAACGGGCCGGTGAGCAGCGCCATCTGCGAGCGAAAGCCGACCGACAGCGCCGCCAGCAGGGCGCCGGCCGTCGCCGCACGCCCACCGCCCTCTTCACCGAGCGTCCTGATCAGGAAGTAGAAAGCGCTGAAGGCGACCGCCAGCCCCGCCATGTCGGACATCGGCCGCGCGCTGTTGAACCAGACCAGCGGACAACAACCGACGAGGATCGCCGCGATCACCGCGCTCAGCGCCGGCTCGTCGGGTTCCGTGTCGAGTTCTCGAGCCCGGCGCGGCAGTCCGCGGAAGAACCCGAACAGCCAGACGAGCGACAGCGCGCCGCCGACCGCGCTCAATGCGGCAAGTCCGCGAACGTCGGGCGAGGCGACGCCGAGCCGGCCGAGCGTGGCGGCACTGAGCTTGCCGGCGGCGATGAAGGCTGGATACCCCGGTGGATGCGGCTGGTGCTGAGCGACGTCGAAATCGCGGATCCCGAGCGCGAAGTTGACCGAGTCGAGATCCTCGAGCGCCGGCGGCAGCAGCGCCAGGTGAGCGGCGAGGTAAAGACCGGCGACGGCGCCGACGAGCCTGCGCACGTCGGCTCAGACCGGGCGCAGACGCAGGGCGTCGTTCAGGCTGCCGAGGCGATATCCCCGCAGGTCGAGCGTGACATGGCGATAGCCGATCGCGCGCAGCGCCCGATCGATCGTGTCCGAGACCTCCGGGTCGAGCGCGCGCGGCATCTCGTCGCGGCCGATCTCGATGCGTGCGATCGCCGCCGCATCGTCGCCGGCGCCATCATGATGGCGGACCCGGCAGACGCGGAAGTCCAGGTCGCGGAGCACCGCTTCAGCCTGCTCGATCATGCGCAGCTTCTCGGCTGTCACTTCGGAAAAGTACGGAATGCGGGACGACAGGCACGCCGAGGCCGGCTCGTCCCACGTCGGCAGGCCGGCACGCCGCGACAACTCGCGAATCTCGGCCTTGCTCAAACCAACGGCGTCGAGCGGGCTGACGACGCCGAACTCGCGCGCCGCCTGGCGGCCGGGACGATAGTCGCCGCGGTCGTCGGCATTGCTGCCGTCGGCGATCGCGGCGATGCCGCGTGCCGCGGCAATCCGCGACAAGTGGGTATAGAGCTCGTGCTTGCAGAAGTAGCAGCGGTTGGCGGGATTGGCGCGGTATTCCGGCCGTTCCATCTCGCCGGTCCGAATGAACTCGTGATGGAGGCCGAAGTCGGCGGCGATCTGGCGCGCCATGGCGCGATGCCGCTCGGGATAGCTGGGGCTGTCGGCCGTGATGCAGAAGCAGCGATCGCCGAGAACTTCGGTGGCGACCAGGGCGAGGTAAGCGCTGTCGACGCCGCCGCTGTAAGCCACGATCAGCGAAGGCAGCTCGGCGAGGCTGTGGCGAAGGGCGGCGTCCTTGTCCTGCTCGGTTCCGCCCTGCGCATCAACGCCCGCCGGGGCGAGATTCACTCCTCCCAATCCTCCCCGCTGCCGTCGCTGTCCTCTTCCTCGTCGACATCTTCCTCGTCGGCGTCGTCTTCTTCGACGTCGTCGTCGTCGTCATCGTCGTCGTCATCGTCATCCTCGTCGGCGGCTTCGAGCTCGACGGGCGAGATGCTGGCGACTTCGAGGTTGGAACCGCACTCGGGACAGCTAAGGAGGTCTCCCTTATCGACGTCGAACTCGTCGACTTCGATATCGGCATCACATTCCGGACACGTGGCCATTACAACTCCACTTTCGATAACGCTGGTTGACCGGCCCGAATCTGCAGGTTTGGCCGGCGCAGCAAGACTACGAATTATAACGAGAACCTGATAAATTCTGCAACGAGCCTAACGCCGGCAATCGGCTTCGCCGATACGTCGATGCGTGACGGCCGCTGCTGTGACCACAACCAAGACCGTCATCGTTGCCGACGACACGGCGTTCGTGCGGGACCGCTTCGCGACGGCCCTGCTCGGCGCCGGCCACACCGCGCTGACTGTCAAGAGCGCAGCGGAGCTGCTGGCCCGTGTCCGGGCAGATACCGCCCAGATCGATCTGATCATCCTTGATCTGCGGCTGCCGCATGCCGGAGGCGTGGACCTGGTGCGGTCGATCCGCAAGCTCGACGAAGGCAAGCTGCCAATCCTGGTCTTCAGCGGCACCATCGCCACTGCCGACGAGGTCCGCGATCTGGCGGCGCTCGGCGTTGCCGGCTACGTCAACGAGTACAGCGCCGTGCAGCACATCCTGCCGTCGCTGGCGCCGCATCTCTTCCCCGACAACTTCAACCGCCGCGGCAGCCCGCGCGTCGTCCTCGGCATCCCGGTGCACTATCGCTTCGGCAACACGATCGCGGCGGCGCTGGCGCTGAACTTGAGCAAGGGCGGCCTGGCGATCCGGACGATGACGCCGCTCGAGCAGAACGCAAAGGTTCGGGTGCGCTTCAGGCTGCCCGGATCGCGGCACAACATCGAAGCCGAGTCGCGCATCGCGTGGAGCGATCGCCGCGTCGGCATGGGCCTGCAGTTCGAGAAGGTCAACCCCGAGGATCAGGCGCGCGTCGACGAGTTCGTCGACCAGCACTTCTTCACCAACAGAAAAGCGTGAGAGCTAGCGGCTGACGCGGCTACTCTCGCAGCAGCCGCAGCGCGTTGGCGACGACGATGAGCGAGGCGCCGGTGTCGGCGACGACCGCCATCCACAGCGTCGCGACGCCGGCCACGGCCATGACGAGGAACAGCGCCTTCAGCGTCAGCGAGAAGGCGATGTTGACGCGGATGTTCCTGGCGGTGGCGCGGCTCAGGCGGATCGCGAAGGGGATCTTGGCGAGCTCGTCGGCCATCAGCGCGACGTCCGCCGTTTCCAGCGCGGCATCGGTGCCGGCGACGCCCATCGCGATGCCGACGTCGGCGGCGGCCAGCGCCGGCGCATCGTTGACGCCGTCACCCACCATCGCGACGACACCGTACGCCTGCCGCAGTTCGCCAACCGCCGCCAGTTTCTGATCCGGCAGCAGCGACGACCGCACGTCGTCCACGCCGACGGCCCGAGCCATCGCCCGCGCCGCGGCATCGTGGTCGCCAGTGAGCAGGACGACGCGCTCGACGCCATGCGCGTGCAGGAGCTCGACCGTGTCGCGCGCCGCTTCACGCAGCGCGTCCGAGACGCCGATGACACCGGTGGCCACACCGTCGACGGCGACAAGGACGGTGCTGTGGCCCGCGTTCGAAAGCCGCAACAGCGCGGCGTCGACGTCTGGACTGCCCAGGCCCTGTTCCTCGAACCAGCGGTGGCTGCCGACGAGAGCCGGCTGGCCGGCGACGAAGCCGCTCGCGCCTCGCCCGGGCACGGCTTCGACGCGCTCCGCCGGCGTCACCGCGACGCCGTCCGCGTGCGCGCGGGCGACGATGGCGCGGCCGATCGGGTGCTCGGAGCGGGACTCGACCGCCGCCGCGAGCGCGAGGATCTGGCTGGGCAGCGCGCCGTTCAGCGGCACCACCTCGGTGACCTGGAGCGCGCCCCTGGTCAGCGTCCCGGTCTTGTCGAACGCCACGCAGCGTACGGCGGCGAGGCGCTCCAGCCTGGCGCCGCCCTTGATGAGCACGCCCTTGCGTGCCGCTGCGGCGAGCGCCGACACGATCGACACCGGCGTCGAGATGACGAGGGCGCACGGGCAGGAGATCACCAGGAGGACGAGCGAGCGATAGATCCAGTCGCCCCAGCCGCCGGAGAAGAGCAGTGGCGGCACAATCGCGATCAACACCGCCAGGGCGAGCACGATTGGCGTGTAGACGCGGGCGAAGCGATCGACGAAGGTCTGGCTCGGGGCGCGCTGCGCCTGGGCCCGCTCCACGAGGTCGATGATCCGCGCCAGGGTCGAGTCGCGCCGCAGCCGCGTCACCTCGACGTCGAGCGCGCCGCGGCCGTTGATGGCGCCGGCAAAGACATCGTCGCCGCGAGCCTTCTCGACCGGCACCGATTCGCCCGTGATCGGCGCCTGGTTGACGAAGCTGATGCCGTCGCGAACGCGGCCGTCGAGCGGGATCTTTTCGCCCGGCCGGACGACGATGAGATCGCCGACGCGAACCTCGTCGACGCCGACGACGGCGTCGATGCCGTCGCGGCGGACGAGCGCCGTCGCCGGCGCGAGGTCCATCAGGGCGCGGATCGCGCCGCGGGCCCGTTCCATCGCCCGCGCCTCGAGCACCTGCGCCAGCGCGAACAGGAAGACGACCGACGCGCCCTCCGCCCACTCGCCGAGCGCCATCGCGCCGGCAACGGCGACCATCATCAGGACGTGGATGTCGAGGTGGCGCGCGACGAGCGAGCGCCAGGCGCGCCGCGCGGTCTGCGTCCCGGCCAGGATCACCGCCGCCGCGTATGGCACCCAGACGAACGGCCCCAGGAGCGAAAAATACTGCAGCACCAGCCCGGCGACGAGCGCCAGGCCTGACAGCGCCACCAGCCGCTCGCGCGAGAAGGTGGTGGCATCCAGCCGCGGTTCCTCGTGCTCGAGCCACGCCCGCATGCCGGTCTGCGCCACCGCCTCGGAGATCCGCGCCGTCGTCAGCTTCGCGGCGTCGTACTGGATCCGCAGCTTCTGGCCGACGACGTCGGCATCGAGCGACTCGAGCCCGGAGAGGGCCTTCAGGCGGCGCTCGAGGATCGCGACCTCCTCGTGGCAGTCCATGCCCTCGATGCGGAAGGTCGATTCGGCGTGCAACTCACAAACAGTGCAGGACATCTTGAAGAAAGGTCGAAGTTCGAAATTCGAACTTCAAAGTCAGCCCTTCGAACTCCCCTTCGAACTCCCGGTCGAACTTCCCTTCGAACTCCCGTGTCTGAACTTCCCTTCGAACTTCGAACTTCGAACTTCGAACTTTCTTCCACGTGCGTCATCGCCTGGGCCAGGAGTTCGAGGATGTGGTGATCATCGACGGCGTAGTAGACCTGACGGCCGGCGCGCCGCGGCCGGACGAGGCGCATGCCGCGCAGCAGGCGCAGCTGGTGCGATACCGCCGACTCGCTGATGCCGACGAGGGACGCGATGTCGCAAACGCAGAGCTCGCCCGTCGAGAGCGCGTCGAGGATGCGGACGCGGGTCGGATCGCCCAGGGCGCGGAACGTGTCCGCGAGCCCCTCGACGGTTCTCGGCGCCAGCAGCCCGGCCCGCCGGGCTTCCGCGCCGAGCGGGTCGAGGTGGGCGGCGTCGCAGTCCGGCGCCGGTGCGGTCTTGAGGTTACTGGACACCTGAATATATGAGCATGTGCTCAGGTATCAGGATAGGCTAAGAGCCGCTGTCTGGCAACCCGTCGACAGCGGTCGAGCCTTGACACATTTTTCAGGCTGTCGATACGATTAAGGTTCGGTCCTGCTAATTGTCTTTACTGCCTACATGTTACGCATGACGCCGAGACCCGCGAGCGCGGTGGCTCGGCGCCGCGTGCGCCCGAGCGACAGGGAGTCGTGAAGTGATTGAGGTCCAGCACGTCACCAAACAGTACGGCCGCTTCACCGCCGTCGACGACGTGAGTTTCCGCGTCGAAAAAGGAGAAATCCTCGGGTTTCTCGGCCCGAATGGCGCCGGCAAAACCACTACGATGCGTATCCTCACCGGCTACATGCCGCCCACCGAGGGCAAGGCCATGGTCGCCGGCTACGACGTCTTCACGCATCCGCTCGAGGCCAAGCGCCGGACCGGCTACCTGCCCGAAACGCCGCCGCTCTACCCCGACATGACGGTCCGCGAGTATCTCGACTTCGTCTCGCGAATCAAGGCGGTCCCCTCGGCCGAGCGCAAGACGCGGGTCGCCGACGTCATGCGCCGCACGCGCATCGCCGACATGGCCGAGCGGCACTGCTCGAAGCTGTCGAAGGGCTATCGCCAGCGCGTCGGCCTGGCGCAGGCGCTGATCCACAATCCCGACGTCCTGATCCTCGACGAGCCCACCGCCGGCCTCGACCCGAAGCAGATCAACGAGACCCGGCAGTTGATTCGCGACCTGGCGGGCGACCACACCATCATTCTCAGTACCCACATCCTGCCCGAGGTGGCGCAGACCTGTCAGCGCGTCGTCATCATCAACAAGGGTAAGGTGGTCGCCGTCGATACGCCCGACAACCTCACGGCGCGGCTGACGGGGTCGGAGACGATGTACCTGCAAGTCGACGCCGGCGGCGCCGAGGTCGGCCCGGCGCTCGCCGTCATCCCCGGCGTGCTCCGGGTGCTCGCCTCCGATGGCGGCGGCTACGAGGTCGAGAGCGACCGCGGTACCGACGTCCGCCGGGAACTGGCGCGGACGATCGTCAACCGCGGCTGGGGACTGCTCGAGCTGCGGCCGATGCGAATGAGCCTCGAGGAAGTGTTCATGAAAGTCACGACCGACGAATCCCAGACCGAAGCGGCGGCTGCTCCCGAGCCCGCGACCGAGCCCGCGACCGAGCCCGCAGAGGAGGCGCCCCGTGGATAGCGTCCGCAACATCATGGCGATCGCCGGCAAGGAATTGCGCGGCTACTTCGCCTCGCCGATGGGCTACATCCTCGTCGGCCTGTTCGCGCTGCTGTTCGGCGCCTTCTTCTACGTCTATCTCACCGGCTTCGCGGAGCGCAGCCAGCAGATGGCAATGGGCGGCGGCGGCGTCCTCAACGTCAACGAGTGGCTGATCCGTGGCGTCCTGCACAACGTCGCCATCATCATCCTCTTCATCATGCCGATGGTGACGATGCGCACCTACGCCGAGGAGCGGCGTTCGGGAACGATGGAGCTGCTGCTGACGTCGCCGATCACCGACCTGCAGATCATCGTCGGCAAGTTCATCGGCGCGATGGGACTGTTCGCGGCGATGCTGCTCGTCACCGCCATCGACATCGCGATCCTCTTCCGCATCGGCAACCCGGAGCTGAAGCCGATTCTCGCCGGCTACGTCGGCCTGTTCCTCCTCGGCGGCTGCTTCCTCTCGGTCGGGCTGCTGATCTCGAGCCTGACCAAGCACCAGATGGTGGCCGGCGGCCTGACGTTCGCGGTGTTCCTGCTGCTGTGGATCGTCAACTGGTTCGCGGATTCGGTCGGCCCGACGGGGCGGACCATCGTGTCGTTCCTCTCGATCACCGAACATCTCGATGACTTCACGAAGGGCGTCATCGACACGAAGCACATCGTCTACTACCTGAGCTTCATCACGTTCGGGCTTGTTTCTCACCGCCAAGTCGGTCGACTCCGAGCGCTGGAGAGGCTGAGGCAGCCGGCAGTTCCTGTCACGAGCGATTCTGCATATGGTCAAACGACTTCTGGGACTTCTCGGCTGGCTCGGCGTGGCGCTGGTGTTCGCCGCCGTCGCCATCAGCAGGCTTCGGCCCGAATGGACGTGGTGGTACGGGCTGGCGATCGCCGGGCTCGTCTGCGTCCTGCTCTACGTCCTCAGCCAGTGGCGGGAGATCGTCCGCGACTTCTCGGGGCGCGAGGCCCGCTACGGCAGCCTCGCTGTCGCCAGCATCGTCGTCGTCTTCGCGATCCTCGGCGCGATCAACTACCTGGCGGAGCGCCACAACAAGCGCTGGGACCTGACCGCGGCCAGCCAGTACACGCTGTCCGAGCAGACGCGCAAGATCGTCGGCGGCCTCACCCGGCCGGTGAACGTCACCGTGTTCGCCCGCACCGACGAGTTCGAGCGTTTCCGCTCGCGCCTCGAGGAGTATCAGTACCTCTCGACCCAGCTGAAGATCGACTATGTCGATCCCGAGAAGCGGCCGTCGATGGCGGATCGGCTCAAGGAGAACGCCCTCGGCACGATCGTGATGGAGTACGACGGCCGGGTCCAGCGCGTGACGTCCGACCAGGAACAGGACATCACCAACGGCCTCGTGAAGCTTCTGCAGCAGGCGCAGCCGAAGGTCTTCTTCGTCCAGGGCCACGGCGAGCGTGACATCGCGGGGTCAGCCGGCGACGGCTACAGCGGTATCGCCGACCGCCTCAAGGCCGACAACTTCCTCGCCGAGCCGCTCGTCCTGCTGCAGCAGGACATTCCCGCCGACGCGTCGGTCCTCGTCCTCGCCGGCCCGAAGTCGGATCTGCTCGAGCCGGAGATCGCCAAGCTCAAGGCCTACCTCGCGAAGGGCGGCAAGCTGCTGGCGATGATCGATCCGCCGCAGAACGTGGACGCGCCGAAGCTGACCAACGTTCTCGCGCTGATGAAGGAGTGGTCGATTGACCTTGGCGAGAACGCGGTCCTCGATCCGATGAGCCGGCTGCGCGGCGCCCAGCCCGATGTGCCGGTCGCGGCGCGGTATCCGTTCCATCCGATCACCAACACCTTCGAGCTCCTGACCGCGTATCCCTACGCGCGGTCGGTGAAGGCAGCCGACGGCCCGCCGGCCGGACGCACGGTCACGGCGTTCATCGAGAGCGGCCGCAACAGCTGGGCCGAAAGCGATCTCCGCACCCTGACGACGAAGAGCGTGGCCGAGCCGGACTTCGACCAGGGCGACGTCCAGGGCCCGGTGTCGCTGGCTGTAGCGGTCAACGCGCCGATTGACGGCGCGACGCCGCCGCCGGCCGACGAGAAGGCGGCCGAGCCGACGCCGAGCAAGCCGGAGACGCGGATCGTCGCCGTCGGCGATTCGGACTTCGTCGCCAACTCGATTGCCGCGACCGCCGGCAACACCGACATGTTCCTCAACATGGTGAACTGGCTGGCGCAGCAGGAGAACATGATCGCGCTGCGGCCGCGCAATCCCGAGGATCGCCGGGTCTCGCTCACGGCCGGCCAGGACAGCATGATCTTCTGGTTCACCCTGGTCATCCTGCCCGGCCTGATCTTCCTCGCCGGTGTGCAGACCTGGTGGCGCAGGCGCTGACGATGAAAGGCCTTCGCTCCTTCCTGCTGCTCCTCGTCGTCGGCCTCGGGCTCGGCGGCTACATCTACTTCGTCGAATCGAAGCGCGACCCGGCGGCGGGCGACGCCAAGGACAAGGTCTTCGCGGTCGAGGCCGACAAGATCGACGAGATCTCGGTCAAGGCCGAGTCCGGCGAGCAGACGACGCTGAAGAAGACCGGGACCGACTGGCAGATCACGGCGCCGGCCGCGATCGCGCCCGACAGCGCCGAGGTTTCCGGCCTGACCACCAACCTGACGACGCTCGAGCGGCAGCGGATCATCGACGAGAACCCCGCCGACCTCGCCGAGTACGGGCTGGCCCAGCCCCGCATCGAGATCGGGTTCAAGAGCGGCGGCCAGGAGAAGCGGCTGCAGATCGGCCGCAAGACGCCCCCGGCGACCGATCTCTACGCCAAGGTCGCCGACGAGCCGCGCGTCTTCCTGATCTCGTCGTATCCTCGAGGGCGACCTTCAACAAGACGACCTTCGACCTGCGCGACAAGACCGTGCTCAAGCTCGATCCCGGCAAGATCGACACGCTGACGCTGACGTCGCCGAAGCGGACGCTGCAGTTCTCCAAGGCTGGCGGCGAATGGGAGATGACCGGCCCGATCAAGGCGAGGGCCGACTTCTCCGCCGTCGATTCGCTGGTCAGCCGGCTGAACACGCTGCAGATGAAGTCGCTCGTCGCGGCGGAGGCGGCCAACCTCGCCGAGTACGGGCTCGACAAGCCCGAGGCCACGATCCAGCTCGGCTCCGGCTCGGCCCAGGCGACGCTCCTCGTCGGCCGCAGCGCCGGCGACGGCGTCAACTACGCCAGGGATCAGTCGCGGCCGGCTGTCATCACGGTCGATGGCTCGCTGCTGGCCGACGCGACGAAGGACGTCGGCGACTATCGCCAGAAAGATCTGTTCGACGCCCGCGCCTTCAACGCCAGCCGCATCGAGCTCGCGCGCGCTGGCGCGACGGTCGTCTTCGAAAAGCAGAAGTCGAAGGACAAGGACGGCAAGGAAATCGAGAAGTGGCAGCAGACGGCGCCGCAGGCGAAGGAACCGGACCAGACCAAGGTCGACGACCTGGTGGCGGCCGTCACCAGCGCCCGCGCCGCCAGCTTCGTCGACGGCGACACGAAGACGGGCCTGGACGCCCCGGAACTGACGGTCGCGGTCACCTCGAACGAAGGTCAGCGTCAGGAGAAGGTCGCCTTCGCGCGCGCCGGCGCCGACGGCTATGCCCGGCGCGATGGTGAGCCTGGCGCCATGACGATCGACATCGCCTCGATCGAGAACATCGTCAAGGCGCTGGAGGCACTGAAATAACCGGCGGCTGGCGAGTCCTGGTCGCGGCCGCCGCCTGCGCCTCGGCGCTGTCCGGCTGCGCCTCGGGCGCTGCCGCACCGCCGGTTACCTCTCCTTCCTCAGCCCCCGCCTCAGCGGCGGCGCCGGCGGTTCCAGACGCCAGGCCCGAAGGTCCCGTCCGACAGCTGCAGCGCGATCTCGCCAGCGTCTTCGGCGCGCCGATCATGGCGCGCGGCGTCTGGGGCGTCGAGATCCGATCGCTCGATCGCGGCGAACGCCTCTACGGGCTCGATGCCGGACGGCTGATGATGCCGGCGTCCAACATGAAGATCGTGACGCTGGCCGCGGCTGCCGATCTCCTCGGCTGGGACCATCGCTTCACGACAACGCTCGAGGTGACCGGCCCGATCGAGGGCAGCGTGCTCGACGGCGACCTCTACGTCCGCAGCAGCGGCGACCCTTCCATCAACAGCCGCGACGGACGCGCCGCGGCGGTGCTGTTCGAATGGGCGTCGGCGCTGAAGGCAGCCGGCATCCAGCGGGTCACCGGCCGGGTAATTGGCGACGACCAAGCGTTCGACGACGAGGGCCTTGGCCAGGGCTGGGCGTGGGACTACCTCCAGTTCGGGTATGCAACGCCGGTCGGGGCGCTGCAATTCAACGAAAACCTCGCGTCGCTCTCGGTCCGGCCCTCGGCGACGGCCGGCGCCGCCACCGACGTCTCGCTGTCGCCTGGTGCCGGCCTGCGCCTGCTCAATCGCTCCGTCACGGCGGCGCCAGGCACGGCAGCGGAGATCGGCTACCGCCGCCGGCTCGACGAGCCGGTGCTCGAAGTCAGCGGCATGCTGGCGGCAGGCAGCGCGGCGGCCGCGCGCACCGTCGCGGTCGTCAACCCGACGCTCTTCACGGCGCAGTCCATCAAGGACGGCCTGATCGCTCACGGCATCGACATCGCCGGTCCGGCCGTCGATCTCGACGACATCGCGGCGACGCTGCTGGCGGTTCCCGCCGAACGCCGGGTCGTGGCGACGACGCCATCGCCGACGCTGCGAGAGATTGGCACCGTGCTGATGAAGGTCAGCCAGAACCTGTACGCCGAAACCCTGCTCAAGGCGATCGGCGCGAACGCCGGCGGGCTGGGAACCTTCGAGGGCAGCTTGAACCAGGTGCGGCAGCGGTTGTCGGCGTGGGGCGTGCCTGACGACGCCTTCGTCCTCGCCGACGGGTCGGGACTCTCGCGCTACAACTACCTGACGGCCGACGCCATCGTCGCGATCCTGGAGCGCATGTATCGGGACCCGCGGCATCGCGACGCGTTCGTCGCGACCCTGCCGGTCGCCGGCAAGGACGGGTCGCTCAGCACGCGGATGCGCGGGACGCGGGCGGAAGGCAACGCCGCCGCCAAGACGGGATCGATCTCGAACGTGCGGGCGCTGTCCGGCTACGTCAGGTCGCGCGACGGCGAGATGCTGGTCTTCTCCATCCTCGCCAACGACTTCGTGATTCCGGCGGCGACGGTCAACTGGATCGCCGACCTCGCCGTCGAGCACCTCGCCAACTTCACGCGGAAATAGCCTCGCGCGCCGCTGCCAGCAGCGCCGGCATCTCCCCCGTCAGGCCGCCGCCCTGCGCCAGTTCCGGCCGGCCGCCGCCCTTGCCGCCGAACGAGCCGACCATCTGCCTGAGGATGGCGGCGCTGTCGCGCCCGACATCGGATGCCCGCGCGACGACAATCGACGCCGGCGCCGTCGCGCTCAGCAGCACCGCCAGGTGTCCTGGCTGCGCCGCGATCGCGGCGGCGATGGTCTTGAGCCCGTTCGCGTCCCAGCCGTCAAGCGCAGCGACGACGGCGCGGATCTGGCCGATCGCTTCAGCGCCGGCAGCAAGCGCCGCGGCTTCGTGCAGGGCGAGCTTCTGCTGGAGATCCTTGAGCTGACGCCGGAGGTCGCGTGCCTCTGCCTGCTGCCGTTCGATCGCGGCAGGCAGCTCCGACGGCAGCACCGAGAGGTGGCGCACGCTGGCGGCGACGCTGGCGCCGAGGGCATGAAATCCGGCGAGGGCGCGTCCGCCGCAGAGAAACTCCAGCCGTGTCGCCCCCTTGAATCGCTCCGCGCCGGCGACGGCAATCATGCCGATGCCGCCGGTGCGCGCCACGTGCGTGCCGCCGCAGGCCGAGACGTCGAACTCCTCGATATCGATCAGCCGGAGCACGCCCTCGCGCTTCGACTCCTTGCGGAGCGACAGCCTGGCCGCCTCCTCCGCGTCGGCGAATCGAATCGTCACCGGCCGGTCCTGCCAGACGACCCGGTTGGCTTCGGCCTCCGCCCGCGCGATCTCCGCTGCCGAGACCTCGCGCGCGAGATCGATGGTCGAGCCAGAAGTACCGAGGTGAAAGCTGACCGTGCGGACGTTCAGCACGCGGTCGAACGCCGCCGACAGGACATGCTGCCCGGTGTGCTGCTGCATGTGGTCGAAACGGCGGGGCCAGTCGATGGCGCCGTGCACCGGCCCTTCAGCGACGCCGCCCTCGACGACGTGAAGGAGGCGGCCATCGTCATCGTCGACGACGTCGACGACGCGGGCGCCGCCAAGCGTGCCGGTATCGAACGGCTGGCCACCCGAAGTCGGGTAGAACGCGGTGCGGTCGAGGACGACAGCCTTGCGGCCGGCGTCACCCGCAGCCGGCTCGACGCTGATGACCGTGGCGTCGAACTCGGTCGCATAGGGTTCGGTGTAATAGATTCGCTCGGTCAACAAGCACGCTCGCGGATGATCAACAGCACGGTTACGACGCGGTGACGGGATCGACGACGCCGGCTTCGGCGAAGCCCCTGGCGCGCAGCCGGCAACTGTCGCAACGCCCGCAGGCGCGCCCGGACGGATCCGGCGCGTAGCAGCTATGGGTCAAGCCGTAGTCAAGGCCAAGCGCAACGCCACGGCGGACGATGTCGGCCTTCGACATCCGCACCAGCGGCGCGAAGATGCGGACGCGGCGGCCTTCGACGCCGGCACGCGTCGCGAGGTCAGCCAGGTGTTCGAACGCGGCGAGATACTCGGGCCGGCAGTCGGGGTAGCCGGAGTAGTCGAGCGCGTTGACGCCGATGACGATCGCCGACGCGGCCGTGACTTCGGCCCACGCCAGCGCCAGCGACAGCAGCACGGTATTGCGGGCAGGGACATAGGTCGCGGGTATCGCCGCGTCGTCGAGCGGCCGATCCCGGGGGACCTCGCCGTCGCCGACCAGCGCCGAGCCGCCGAACGCAGCCAGATCGACGGCAAGCTCGATGTGCTGGACGACGCCGAGCGACGCCGCGACCGCGCGCGCGGCCTCGAGCTCCCGCGCATGCACCTGGCCGTAGCGAACGCTCAGGGCGAAGAGGTCATGGCCCTCGGCCCGGGCAATCGCCGCCGCGGTGTACGAGTCGAGACCGCCGCTGAGGAGAACGACCGCGCGCTTCGCCACAAGACCTGCCTCAGACGCCCCGGGTGTCCGGGCTCCAGATGAACTTGTGGACCTGCAGCTGCAGCCGCGCCGGCAGCCGATCGGCGAGCATCCATTCCGCGAGATCCTTCGGCGCCAGGACGCCGTGGACCGGCGAAAGCAGCACCGCGGCGCACCGGGCCGTGAGGTCGTAGCGCGCGATGACGTCGCGGGCGAACTCGTAGTCGACGCGATCCTTGATCACGAACTTGACCTCGTCGGTCGGGGTCAGCAGCTCGAGGTTCGACCAGTCGACGCTGTCGCTCTCGCCGCTGCCCGGGCATTTCACGTCGACGATGCGGATGACGCTCGCCGGCACCCGGGCGATGCTGCGATGCCCGCCGGTCTCGAGCATCACCGTCTGCCCCTCGTCCAGCAGCCGCTCCATCAACGGGTAGACATCAGGCTGGAGCAACGGTTCGCCGCCGGTGATCTCGACCACGTCGCAGCCATAGCCGCGAACCCGCGCGACGACGTCGTCAACGCTCATCTTCTCGCCGTCGTGAAAGGCGTACGGCGTGTCGCACCAGGAGCAGCGGAGATCGCACGCGGTCAGGCGCACGAAGACACACGGCCGTCCGGCGTGGGTCGATTCGCCCTGGATCGAGTGAAAGATCTCGTTGATGGTCAGCACTTCCGTCGTCCGCCTTCGGGTGACCGCTCCGCGGCTGCCGCACGGACGCGGCTGGCGATCCCTGCAATTCTACCCGTTCCACCGGCTACAATGGCCGGATGCCGAAGCCGATCCTCTACCTCAAGCCGACGTGAACGACCTGCGTCAACGCCAGAAGGTTTCTGGAGCAGCAGAAGATTGACGTCGAGGAACGCGACATCAACCGCAATCCGCCTGACCGGGCGTTCCTCGAGAAGCACATCGACGCCGACAGGTTCCTCGAGTTCGTCAGTACGCGAAGCCCGGTGTTCAAGACACGGCCGCTGCCGAAGTCGAAGCAGGAAGCGATCGACCTGATGATGGAGCAACCGAACCTGATCAAGCGGCCGATCCTCATCCGCGGCTCGCAGGTGACGTTCGGGTTCAAGAAGGACGCTTACACGACGCCGTGAGCAGAATCCTGATCGGGACGTCCGGCTGGAGCTATCCGTCGGGCCAGGGCACCTGGAACGGCGTCTTCTATCCTCCGAAAGGAAAGCCTCCGAAAGGAAAGCCGCCGAAGGGCGCGGCGCGAGCGCGCGGCCGCGGCAAGTTCGACGAGCTCGCGTTCTACGCCGAGCACTTCGATACGGTCGAGATCAACTCCAGCTTCTACGGCGTACCGGCCGAGACGACGACCCGCAGCTGGGTCAAGCGGACGCCGCGCGACTTCGAGTTCTCGCTCAAGCTCTATCAGAAGTTCACCCATCCCGAGATGTTCCACAAGGCGTCCGGCAAGGATCCGTGGGACATCGGCACGAAGGACGTCGACGAGTTCCGGCGCGCCATCGCGCCGCTCGCCGACGCCGGCAAGCTCGGGGCGCTGCTGGCGCAGTTTCCGGCCAGCTTCAAGAACGAGCCCGACTCACGCGGCTACCTCGAATGGCTGCTGGAAAAGCTGGCCGGCTACCAGGTCGCCGTCGAGCTGCGCGATCGCTCGTGGAGCGACGACCCGGTCGAGACGCTGACGCTGCTGGCCGCTACCAACGCGGCGTGGGCGCAGATCGACGAGCCCAAGTTCAAGCTCTCGATCCGGCAGGACCTGCGGCCGAACGTAAAGTCGTTCTACTACCTGCGCCTGCACGGCCGCAACGCGGCGCAGTGGTGGAAGCACGAGAAGTCGGAGGACCGCTACAACTATCTCTACTCGAGCGACGAGCTCGAGCCGTTCAGCGGCGCGATCGAGAAAGCCTCGCGGCAGGTGAAGAAGGCGTACGCGTACGCGAACAATCACTTCTCCGCCAAGTCGGTTGCCAACGCCGCGATCCTGAAGCACCAGCTCGGCCAGGATCTGCCCGGCGAGTACCCGGAGGAGTTCGTCGACCGCTACCCGGATCTCAAGGGACTGGTGAAGCTGGTGCCGCCCTCGCTCATTCCTTCACGTAAGCCCTCTTGAGGACGTCGGACTTCTGGATCTTGGCGGCGACGTCCATGCCGCTGATGACGCGTCCGAACACCGCGTACTTGGCGTCGAGCGACGGCGCCGCGCGCAGCGTGATGTAGAACTGGCTGGACGCGTCCTTGGCGACGCCGCTGTGGCCCATGCCGACGGCGCCCGGGCCGTGGCCGCGCTTCTTGGTGATCTCCGCGACGCCGATCGGCTTGCCGCTCGACCCGCTGCCCCAGCTCGCCTGCTTCGACATGTCCCGCGTCTGCGGATCGCCGATCTGGATCACGAAGTTGGCCTCGGCGCGGTGGAAGCGCAGCCCGTTGTAGAACCCGCGCTTGACCAGCCCGAGGAAGTTCGCCACCGTCTTTGGCGCCTCTTCGGGGTAGGTTTCGATCTCGATCACGCCCTTTGCCGTCTCCAGCACGACGATCGGGCCGGCGCCGGGACTCTTCTGCTGCGCCGCGGCCGCCGCCGGCAGCAGCATCAAGGCCGCACAGATCACACTCAACAGCTTCATGGTTCCTCGCAGCGGCCCTTGAGAAGCGGGCCGATCATGACTTGCCAACCTTCGTCACGCCGATTCTCGGACAGAGGTCGGCGATCGCGCAACTGCCGCACAGGGGATAGACCGGGCGACAGACATTCTGTCCCCACGTGACCATGTAGAGGTTGACGAGCGGCCACCATCGCCTCGCCGTCACCCGGTACAGCGCCTGCTCGGTTTCCTCCGGCGTCCGCGTCAGCACCCAGCCGAGGCGGTTCGAGATGCGATGCACGTGCGTGTCGACGCAGATGTTGTCGCCGCTGCGGTGCGCCAGGATCAGCACGAGGTTCGCCGTCTTCCGGCCGACGCCCGGCAGCGTCAGCAGCTCGTTCATCGTCGACGGCACCCGGCCGCCGTAGCGCGAGAGGATCTGGCGGCAGGTCTCGGCGACGTGCACCGCCTTGTTGCGGTAGAAGCTGACCGGATAAATCAGCGGCTCGATCTCGGCGGTGGTCAGGCGCGCCATCGAGCGCGGCGTCCGGGCGACGCGAAACAGCCGCGCCGAGGCCGCCGCGGTCACCGGGTCGCGCGTCTGCGCCGACAGCATCGTCGCTATCAGCACCTGGAAAGGATCGTCCTGCTGGGCCTCGGCGATCTTCTCGACCGCCGGCTCCTCGAGGCCGCGGATGGCCCTGCCGAGCCGGCTCATCACGGCGCGGACGCGGCCGCGGGGAACCGTCGGCTGCGGCGGAAGCGGCATGCGTCGCGGCCCCGCTAGCCGACCGGCGTGAGCGGCGGCTGGCCGGCGAGCACGGCCAGCGCATTCCTGACCGCCAGCTCGATCATCGCCGTCCGGGTTTCGCGCGTCGCGCTGCCGAGGTGCGGCGCGAGCACCACGTTCTCGAACGCGAGCAGTCCCTGCTGCACTTCCGGCTCGCGCTCGTAGACATCGAGGGCGGCGCCGGCGATCAGCCGCTCGCCGAGCGCCCAGACGAGTGCCTCCTCGTCCACGATCGGACCGCGCGCGGTGTTGACCAGGAATGCCGTCCGCTTCATCCGCGCGAAGGCGCGCCGATCGATGAGATGGCGGTTCTCCGGCGTCATCGGCGTGTGGATCGAGATCACGTCCGATCCGACCAGCAGTTCGTCGAACGACACCTCGGAATTTCGGGGGAGGTCCGGCGAGCGCCGGTCGCCGCGGGCCGCGAACACCGCCTGCATCCCGAACGCGGCGGCCTTCGCCGCCACCGCCCGGCCGATCCGACCGCGGCCGATGATGCCGAGCTGCTTGCCGCGCAGCTCGGTGCCGAGCATGAAGTCGAGCGTCCAGCCCTTCCAGCCGCCGCGGCGCACCAGCCGATCGCCCTCGACGATCCGGCGCGTCACCGCGAGGATCAGCGACCACGTCAGCTCCGCCGTCGCGTTGGTCAGCACGTCCGGCGTGTTGGTGACGACGACCGAGCGCGCCCGCGCCGCCGCGACATCGATGTTGTCGTAGCCGACGGCGATGTTCGACACCACCTTCAGCTGCGGCGCAGCCTCGAGGACGTCGGCGCCGATCTTGTCGGTCAGGACGCAGACGAGCCCGTGCTTGTCCGCGAGCCGGCGTTTCAGCTCGTCGCCGGTCAGCGGTGCGGGGTCGGCGTAGAGCTCGACGTCGGCGCCCGCCTGCAGGATCGCCAGCGTGGCCGAAGGGATGCGCCGGGTCAGCAGGACGCGGCTGCGCGCGTCAGTGCCCGTGCGATTGGCAGTAACCACAGTGATTGCACTGGACGGTCGGTTCGATCAGGCAGGGACCGTCGGACTCCGGCAGCACGTAGCGGCCATGGCTGGCGTGGGTCGTCAGCGTCAGGACGGCCCCGGGCTCGAGACGGCCGCCGCCGGGCTGCTGCAGATGCCGCGCCACCGCCTCACGTACCAGGGCGCGCAATGCCTGTTCATCCATGATCGACTCCGGGATTCTCAGCCGCGCCGCGTCGTCGTCGGCACCGACATCGACGGCGTCGATGATGCCGATGATGGCGGCGTCGACCGCGGCGGCCTTGCGGCCGAGCGCCTCGCCGGCCGCCTTGCCTTCAATCACGACCAGCACTTTCTCGCCGATGCCGGCGCCGACCGAGTCGATGGCGAGCAGCGTCGTGCCGCGCGGCGCTTCGTCGAGATCGAGCGGCTGCACCAGCAGCAGCTTGGCGCCCTCGAGCTTGCGGTTCTTCTGTGTCGCCACGACGGTGCCGACCACGCGCGCGATTTGCACTCACTCTCCCGGCCGCGTCAGCCGCGGTCACCGATGCGTTGCGTCCGCGGTATCCCAGTAATCGACGATGCCGACCACCGAGGCGTCGGTTGGCGGTTCGGCGGGATAGAACGGGAAGGCCGCTTCGCGGCCGCGGACGAAGAAGACGTGTTCGCCAACGCCGGCGCCGACCGAATCGGTGGCGACGAGCGTCCGGCCGACGGCGTCACCCGAGGCGGCGAGCGGCTGCAGGATCAGCAACTTGTTGCCGGTGAGGCTGGGATCCTTGATCGTCGAGACGACCTCGCCGATGACGCGCGCCAGCTGCATCGCTCTCCCGGTGGCGGAACCGGCCTAGCCGGCCGAGTCCCTGACTTCGATGGCATCCACGATCCCGACGATCGCGGCGTCCACCGGACAATCCTTGAGCCCCGCGGCCATGCGCGCCGAACTGCCGCTGACGATGAGGACGGTCTCGCCGATGCCGGCGTCGACGGTGTCGACCGCGACGAGATAACTGCCCTCAGCCTTGCCGCGGGGATCCATCGGCCTGGCGACGAGCAGCTTGCTGCTGACCAGCCGATCGTCCTTGCGCGTCGCGACGACGGTCCCCACGATCTTGGCGAGGATCATTTCGCGTTCGCGGAGGCCTTTCCAATCGGCAGCGCATCCTCGAGGTTCGAGTGCGGCCGCGGAATCACGTGCACCGCGACGAGCTCGCCGACCCGGCGGGCCGCCGCCGCGCCGGCATCGGTCGCCGCCTTGACGGCCGCCACGTCGCCACGCACGATTGCCGTGACGTAACCGGCGCCGATCTTTTCCCACCCGACCAGCGTGACCTTGGCGGCCTTGACCATCGCGTCCGCCGCTTCGATCATCGCGACGAGCCCCTTGGTCTCGACCATCCCGAGCGCCTCACCCATGTTCGCTGCCTCCAGGTCAGATCTCGATTACTTGAGACTTCTGACCGCGTCCTCGATTAGAGCCGTAAGTTCGCTGTATGTTAGCCGAATTTCCCCACCGTCGCTCTCGCGCACCAGCCGCTGCCCGGCCGGGGCGCGCGGCGACAGGACGACCTGGCAATCGAGCGGATCGGCGCCGCTCGGCTCCGGGCAGATCGGCGCCGGCGAGGCAATGCCGTACGAGCCGCGCAGCGTCTCCAGCCGGCCGACCTCCTCGCGCGACAGCAGCCGCTCGCCGCCGAGCATCCGCGCCACCAGGCTGATCTTCGCGAAGTGCTCGATCGTCTCCATCTTGTAGTACGCGCCGAAGAGATCGGGGCCCATCGTCAACGCGCCGTGATTGGCCAGGAGAATGCCGTCGTGCGCCTTGACGTACTTGCGGACCGAGGCCGGCAGCTCGGCGGTCGACGGCGTCGCGTACTCGGCAATCGGCACGCTGCCGAGCGTGGTCACGACCTCCGCGAGCACGGCGCGGTCGAGGGGGATGCCGGCGACGGCGAACCCGGTCGCGATCGGCGGGTGCGCGTGCACCACGGCCTTGACGTCCGGGCGCTGGCGGTAGACCTCGAGGTGCATCTTCATCTCCGACGACGGATTGCGGTCGCCGGCGATCTTGGTGCCGTCGAGATCGGTGATGCACATCATCTCGACCGACATGAATCCCTTGCAGACGCTCGTCGGCGTCATCAGCAGCCGCTCGCCGTCGAGGCGCACGCTGATGTTGCCGTCGTTCGAGGCGGTGTAGCCGCGGGCGTAGAGCCGGCGGCCGACTTCGACGATGTCGGCGCGGAGCTGGGCTTCAGTCGGAGTGGCCACGCGTTACCGCCGCTCCCATTCCCGGCGGCACTTGTCCGAACAGAAGTAGACCGTCTCGCCGCCGGTTCGAATCGCCAGCGCCCTCGACGGTGAGACGAAGGTGCCGCAGTTGGGGTCCTTCACCAGCTTGACGCCCTGCGCCACGCGGCCGTCCACCTGCTGGTAGCCGGCGCCTTCGAGCATACCTTTCACCAGACGCCAGACGGCGCGCAGCACGGCGAGCAGGAGCAGGATCTGCAGCAGTCGCAGGACCATGGTGGTAGCGCGGAAGCGGGCGTCAGCCCGGCGGTTTCTGCGACGGGCCGCCTGGGACGTTCGGGTGGGCACCCTTCACGGCCTGCAGCGCCTGCTGCGCGACGCGGCCTTCCGGCGTGTCCGGCGCGATCTCGACCACCCGCTGCCAGGCGCGGGCGGCACCGTCGAGGTCATCCTTGCCATAGGCGCGGACGATGCCGATGTTCAGCAGCGTCTTCGTGTGCAGCGGATCGATCGCCAGCGAGCGCTCGAACTGGGCCAGGGCGCGGTCGGGCTGGTTCAGATAGTAGTAGCCGATGCCGAGGTCGGTGCTGGCGTTGACGTTCTTCGGCTCGATCTCCAGCGCCTGTTCGTACCACTTGACCGCGTCGTCGAAGCGCTCGGCGTCGAAGTAGACGTTGCCGAGCTCGATGCGGACGCGGGCGTCCTTCGGATTGCCGCCGGCCTGCTGCGTCAGCGATGCGGCCCGTGCCTCGTCGAGCGGAGCAGCCGTCCGCTGCCGCGGCGCTGGCGCGGATTGCTGCGCCGTCGGCGCCGCCGCTTCAGGGGTGGGCGCAGGGGTACGCGCCTGCTGGCTGCCGACGATCCAGCCGACGAGCAAACCGAAGAACGCACCGGCGATGCCAAACGCTATGGAGTCTCTGGACACTTGGGAGCCTGGGACGAAGGTCGATCATAGCAGCGTTCGCCGGAACCATTCCACCAGCCGGCCGGCGAGATCCGGGGCGCCCGCAAGCATCGACGTCCCGTGACCGGCGTGATGGACGACAATCGTCTCCCGCACGCCGCCGCCGGCCTTCTGCAGCTCGCGGATCGAGCGCGACGCATACCCGTCGTCGTCGCTGGCAACGAGCAGCAGCGGCCGCGCCCCGTACTTGCGGACGACCGGGTCGAGCCGTATGCCGCGGTAGTCGAGCGACGGCGACAACAGCGCGACCGTCGTCACCGACGGATCCTCGGCCGACGCCTGCACCGCCAGGGTCGCGCCGAACGACGCGCCGATGAATCCGAGCCGGCCGGGACTGACGTCGCCGCGGGTGGCGAGATAGCGCCGCGCCGCGCGCAGGTCCTGCACCATGCCGGCGTAGTCGGCGGCGCTGCCAGGTGTGTCACCGTGGCCACGCAGGTCGACGGCCAGCGCACCGATGCCCTCCGCGGCCAGCCTCGCGGCGAGCAGGTCCCAGTCGCGGCTCGATCGCTGCAGCATGTGCACGAGAATGACGGCTGGCGCCGGCCGCGAGGCCGGCTCGTACCACGTGCCGGCGACGGTCGTGCCGTCGTCGGTCCGGAAGCTGATGCGCTCGGCGGCCGGCGCCGGCTTCCCCGCCGCGCCGAGCGCGGCCCCGAGGGCGACAACGAGGACGGCGGCCCCGACGACGGCGGCGTACCAGCCGGGACGGGCCATGCGAGCGCAATCTGAAGCAGGCATCGCGGCGGAGGAACCGGGCTCAGTATACGGCCGGGAAAAGTCGGAACGGGCGCGGACAGGGGTCAGGAACGGTGCATTTTTGTTATATAGTCCGAGCCGGATGCTCGACGACATTACCCAGGCAGTACTGGCGAGGCAGGATGTCGCCAAGTATTTGCGCGGCGGGCACGGGCAGACTGAGCCGCAAGCGCGCGAGCGGATTCACGCCTACCTGGATGAGCTGCGGACGACGCAGAGATATCCGATCTACCGCGCCCTCAAACACCCGCTCTACCCCATTCTCCGCAAGATCGAGCGCATCGAAGAGCACGTCGGCATCGCGAAGGATGCGACGCGCAAGGGCCGGACGATCTACATCTCGAACCACAAGAGCCACCTGGACTACCTGGTCGAGCCGCTCGTCATCGACGACCATGGCATCCGGCCGCCGGTGATTGCCGCCGGCATCAACCTCTTCGGCGGGCCGCTCGGGCTGATCAATCGCCACGTCACAGGCGCGATCCCGATTCGGCGCAATTCGAAGGATCCAGCCTATCTCGTGACGCTGAAGGCCTACGTGGCCGAGCTCCTGCAGCGCCACGATCTGCTCTTCTACATCGAGGGCGGGCGCAGCTACACCGGTGAGCTGAAATCGCCGAAGACCGGCCTTCTCCACGCCGCGCTGCAGACCGAACGCGCCAACTCGTCGATCGTGCCGCTCGCCGTCGCCTACGATCTCGTGCTCGAAGATCACGTCCTCGCGCACCAGGGAACGAAGCGCGCCCAGCGTCCGTTCGCGCGCGAGGTCGCCGAGATGGTGCGCTACGCGGTGGGTTACCAGTCGCGGGCGTTCGTCACCTTCGGTCCGCCTATCTCGCTCGACGGCTGCGACCCCGACTCCCGCAGCGACGTCATGGCCCTGGCGCATCGGATCCGCGAAGCGATTGGCCGGCTCTACAAGGTGCTGCCGACGGCAGTCGTCGCCGCCGCGATGCGTCCGTCGATCACCCGTCGCGAGCTTGAATCGCGCGCCGACCTGCTGATTGAAACCCTGGGCGCCGCCGGCGCCAACCTCGGCGTCCGCGACGGCCGGGCCGCAGTCGAGGAGGGGGCGCCGCTGCTGGCGGCCCGCAATATCATCTTCGTCGAGCGAAACGGCCGATACCGCGTCCGCGAGCGGACCGTCCTGCGCTATTACGCCCGAACCATCCAGCATTTGATGGGCGGCGGCCGCAAATCTCCCCGAACCCACTAGTCGCCTGCCGCTTTCCGACTGCCGCGCCGGCTGGCGGTCGGCGCGCAGTCCGATCTTCCGGCGACCCAAGACCCCCGCAAGCCCGACAATTGTCTGCCTTTCGAGGCTAGCACCTCAGCTGCCGAATCCTGTGTATCCGCAAGGGTTCACGGTGGTTGTCCGGTTGTACCCCAGCCACGACCTCATCAACCCCGCCCAAGTGCCGCACACGGCGTAACTGATTGATGTTTAAGGAAATTCATCAAATTTCCTGCCGTGGCACACAGATTGAACTCAGGTGGACCGCCGGCGACGGCCGGGCCTGGAAGGACCGTTCGGAATCGCAGCCGTTCAGGTCGGAGTCTTAATCGGCAGGGCAAAGGGAGATCAACGAGGAGACGCCCCCATGGTCACAAACTATCCCCAGCAACTCTCGGCGACGACCGAAGTTACCCCGCAAGCCGGAACGGACAACAGCCTCATGGCCCGGGTGGTGACACGCGTAGGGCAGGTGTTCTGCGGCCTGCACGGCCACGATTCGGTGCTGCACTTCGAAGGCAAGCGCGTGATGATGCGCTGCACGTCGTGCGGGCACGACACCCCGGGCTGGGAAGTCAGCAGCCAGCGGCCGCGGCTGCGTTACGAGGGAGATGCTCACCGCCATCTCCTGAACAAGCCGCGACTGGTCCTTCGCAAGTCCGCCTGAGCCCCGGAGGCGTCTCCGGGAGACCGGAGGCGACTCAGCTCTATTTCTGGCTGGCGCCGCGAATCGGACTCAGCACCACGAGCCGATCAGCGTCGTCAGCGCGTCCCGGCACAGCACCACGTCGTCCAGGGTGACGTACTCCTCGGTGCTGTGCAGGCCTGAGCCGCCGGGTCCGAAGAGGACCGACGGAATCCCGGCGCCTGCCAGTACGGCGGCGTCGGTCCAGAAGCTCATTCCGACCGTGCGGGTCTCGCAGCCACATTTCGTGGCCGCCGCCACGAGCGCTCGCGAGAGAGGGTGGGCGGGCGCCAGCTCGTAGGGCGGTCGACTGAATGTCAGCCGGCTCCGACCGCTGAACTCCGGATCCTCTCCCGCCAGGCCGTCCAGAATCGCATCAATCTCCCGCCTCACGGTCTCGTCGGTCTCGCCGACGACGGTTCTGCGCTCGAGCTGGAGTCGGCAGTGGTCGGGATAGGAGCTGAGCTCACGGCCTCCGTCGATGATGGACGCGTGCAGCGAGCCGGTACCAATCAGCTGATGCGGTGGCCGCGACTGCAGCGTCCGGTCGAGCGTTTCGAGACGTTGCAGCACGCGCCCCATCCTGAAGATCGCGTCGCGCCCGTCGCGCGGCCGGCTCCCGTGAGCGGCGCGGCCCATCGTCTCGACCTCGAGCCAGGCGAAGCCCTTGTGACCGATGCCGATTTGCAGGTCGGTCGGCTCGGTGACGACGGCGGCGTCGGCTGCCCAGCCCGCCGCGATCGCGTCGGCGCCGATGCTCGCATACTCCTCGTCGACGACGGCCGCGACAATCACCTTGCCACGCTCGAGGCCGCGTTCGGCGACGACGCGGACCGCGTCAATCATCGCCGCCACGCCGCCTTTCATATCCTGCGCGCCGCGGCCGTAGAGCCGGCCGTCGCGGACGCGCGGCTCGAACGGCGCGTCCATCCCTTCAACCCCGACGGTGTCGAGGTGCCCGCACAACATCAGCGACCGCCCGGCTGCGCGCCCTTCCAGGACGCCAACGACGTTGGGCCGTCCCGGCGCGACGTCGCGGACGTCGACGTCGAGCCCGAGGCGGCGCAGGTGCTGCGCCACGGCGTCGGCGATCGCGCCTTCCCCGGCGGCGCCGGGGACCAGCGACGGGTTGACGGAATCGATGGCGACGAGATCGCGCAGCAGTGTGATGACTGGATCCATGACGCGGACGGTGCGGCGCCGTCGCCGAATGTGGCGGTGGACTGGACCGCCGGCTCGACTATCAGCGGTTCGCCGCCGACTGTATCATGCAGCGATGTCCCTCTCCGGCCGGGTCGCAGTCATCACGGGCGCATCGTCGGGTATCGGTCTCGCCGTGGCGGAACGGCTGGCCGCGGACGGCGTCGCGGTCGTCCTCGGGGCGCGGCGGACCAGTCTGCTCGACACGATCGTCGACGGCATTCGCCGTGGCGGCGGCCGCGCCGAAGCGATGACGATTGATGTGACGCGCGAGCCGGACGTCGTGGCGCTGGTCGAACGTGCGTCGGCGTCGTTCGGCCGCCTCGACATCATGATCTGCAACGCCGGCTTCGGCTACTACGGCGCCATCGACGAGATGGACCCGGAGATCATGCGGCGGATGATGGACGTCAACTTCATCGGCTCGTTCTACGGCGCCCGCGCGGTGCTGCCGCTCTTCCGCCGGCAGAATCGCGGCCACCTCATGCTGGTGTCGTCGGTCGTCGGCCGCCGCGGCATCCCGTTCATGAGCGGCTACAGCGCGACCAAGTCGGCGCAGGCGTCGTTCGCCGAGGCGCTCCGCGCTGAATATGCCGGCACCGGCGTCCACATCAGCACGATCTTCCCGGTCTCGACCGACACCGAGTTCCGCCACGCGATGGAGCGGGACTTCGGTCATCAGGTCTCGGGCCTCGGCCCGAAGCAATCTGTCGATCAGGTTGCCGACGCGATGATCAAGTGCTTCCGCCGGCCGCGGCCGGAAGTCTATCCGCACGCCGCGGCCCGCGTGCTCGGCATCCTCAACCTCCTCGCGCCCCGCCTCACCGATCGCATCGTCCGCCGCTACGGCCGCCGGCGGATCGTGCAGCCGCCCGGCCAGTCGTCGTCATGAGCCTGGAGACGGCCGCACGGATTGCCAGCCTCGCGCGGGCCGAAGGCGGCCGCGCGCTGGTCGTCGGCGGCTGGGTGCGCGATCGCCTGCTGTCGCGGCCGAGCAAGGACGTCGACGTCGAGGTCTACGGCATCGAGGCGGAGCGGCTGCGGCAACTGCTCACGACGATCGGGCCGGTCAACACCGTCGGCGAGAGCTTCACCGTCTACAAGGTCGAAGAGGTCGACGTCGCGCTGCCGCGCCGCGAGTCGAAGGTCGGCCGCGGCCATCGCGCCTTCGCCGTCGTCGGCGACCCAGCCATGGACGTGACCGAGGCGGCGCGGCGGCGCGATTTCACCATCAACGCGATCTCCTGGGATCCGCTGACCGGCGAATACGTCGATCCGTTCGACGGCCGCGGCGATCTGCTCGAGCGCCGGGTTCTGCGCGCCGTCGATCGCGCCACCTTCGGCGACGACAGCCTGCGCGTGCTGCGCGGCGTCCAGTTCGCGGCCCGGTTCGGTCTCGAGATGGAATCGTCGACGAAGGCGCTGTGTGCGCGCATCCCGCTCGACGATCTGCCGGCCGAACGGATCTGGGGTGAAGTCGAGAAGCTGCTGCTCCTCGCCGAACGGCCGTCGATCGGGCTGCAGCTGGCGCTGGAGCTCGGCGTCGTCGACGCGCTGTTCCCCGAGCTCAAGGCCACAGTTGGTTGTCCGCAGGAAGCGGAATGGCATCCCGAAGGGGATGTCTGGGTCCATACGCTGCTCGTCGTCGACCAGGCGCGGCTGCGGCTCGACGGTCTCGACAAGCCGCGGCAGCTGGCGGTGATGCTGGGCGCGGTCTGCCACGATCTCGGCAAGCCCTCGACGACGGCGTTTCTCGACGGCCGGATTCGCTCGCTCGACCACGAACAGGCGGGCGTCGCGCCGTCGACGGCGCTGCTCGACCGCCTCAACGTCCACAGCGTCGCCGGCTACGACGTGCGGCAGCAGGTCCTCGGCATCGTCGCGCACCATCTCAAGCCGCACTCGTTCGGAAAGTCGCCGACGCCGGTCGGCGACGGCGCCTTCAGGCGGCTGGCGCAGAAAGTCGATCTCGAACTGCTGGCGCGGGTCGCGACGTCGGACTGCGAGGGCCGCGGCGGCGGCTTCGACTGCTCGGCGATCGATCAGTTCCTGGCGCGGGCGCAGGCACTGGGGGTCGAACATGCGGCGCCCGCGCCACTCCTGCTCGGCCGCCACGTGATCGAGCTCGGCGTGACGCCGGGGCCGCGCATCGGCGAGATCCTGCGCCAGGTCTACGAGCAGCAGCTGGACGGCCGAATTGCGACGCTGGACGAAGCGGTCGCCGTCGCCCGCGACATCGTCGCCTCGGCGCGATGAATAACGCGCCGATCGATGAATAATGGAGCGCTTGCCCAATACGATGACTCGAACCCGTCTGCTGCTTCTTTCATTCGCGCTCGTCAGCGGCCTGGCCGACGCGGCCGCGGCTCAGGATCGCGAACCGGAGCCCATCGGCCGTTTCGCGGCCGACGTGCGCGCCGCGATTCCGAACTTCCCCGACGACCAGGAGATCGCGACCGCGCTCGGGGTCACCACCGAGGACCTGCCCGGGCGAGGCCTCGGCCTCTCGTTCGCCATCCACTTCTACCCTGCCCGCCTCGGGCGCGTAACGCTCGGGATCGGCGGTGAGCTCGTGATGGCACGCGCCAGCCGGACGCTCGACCCGGCGACCGAAGGAGGGACGCCTGGGCCGACGGTGAACGGGCGATTCTCGGCGCTGTCGCCGCAGGTCTCGCTCAACTTCGGCAGCGGGCGCGGCTGGAGCTACATCAGCGGCGGTCTCGGCTGGGGCATGCTGACGATCGAGCGGGAGGAGGCGCCGGTCGACGACGCCGACGGCAGCCTGCAGACGCTGAACTACGGCGGCGGCGCCCGCTGGTTCGCGAAGGAGCATCTCGCCTTCACGTTCGATCTCCGGTTTCACCGCTACGGCGCGCAGGACGCGACGGCGGGACGCCCGGCCTATCCCAAGGGTCGAATGATGATCTTCAGCGCCGGGATCAGCGTGAAGTGAGGCGGGAGCTCACGCAGGCGACAGCTACGCCGCTTCCCGCCCGCGCCGCCACTCCTCGAACAGGCGGGCCGCGTTGCGCGAGACGGCATGCAGCGACGGCGACCAGCCGAGCGCCCGCGCCCGCGGCGAGCGGACGATCTGATCCATCGCCAGCGCTTCGGCGTAGGCGCCAAGCTTCTTGGTGGCCTCGATCAGGGGCACCTTGCGCACCGACGGGTGAATCGGAACGTGGCCGGCAATCGCCGTCACCAGATCGTTGACGCTCTCGTCGCATTCATCGTTGGCGTGGTAAATCCCCGACGCCGACGGGCTCGCCACCAGCTTGACGTAGAGCTCGCCGAGGTCGCGGTCGTAGACGAGCGGCCAGTGATTCTCGCCGCTGCCGATGACCCGCACCAGACCATTTGCCGCGTCCTTGAAAAGGTCGCCGACGATGCCGCGCGAGCCGCCGTAGACGATGCCGGGACGGACGATGGCCGTGCGGGTGCCCCAGGCGCCGGCCTCGAGCACCCGGCGTTCGTGCGGCGCGCGCCAGGCGGACACGGCGATCGGGTTGACCGGCGACGCCTCGTCGACCGGCGCCGGCGCCGGGCCGAGGACCCAGATGCCGGAGGTGTAGATGAAGAACCGGCCGGGGCGCGATGCCGCCTTGCCCGGCCTCATCAGCGTATCGATGGCGATGAGATCGCTGTCGCCGGCGCGGCTGGATTGATCGATGGCGGTGTGAATCGCGCCGTCCGCGGCATGCGCGACGGCGGCGTAGGTGTCGGGCTTCGCGAGATCGCCGAGGACCGGGTGAGCCCCGCGGGCCTGGATCGCCGCCGCCTTCTCGCGGTTCCGCACCAGGGCGTCGACCTGGTGCCCCGCCTTGAGGAGGGCGTCAAGAACCGCCGATCCAATGTAGCCGCTGCCGCCGGTGAGGAAGATACGCATAGGTTCGCAGCCCTAGCGCCTGATATTTGACCCCCGCGCGCCGGCAGAGTCAAACAAATGCTGATCTTGCCGCCTGACGCCTCAGATGTCCCAGATTTTCTCCTGCCGGTCGTAGAACGTAATCAATCCGTCCTCGCTGACCTTGAGCACTGCCGCGTACCGGCCCGCCGCCATCGCCGCCGTGGTGCGCGCGCCTTCGACGGCGATCGTCGCCCGCGGCTGCACCGGCTCGGAGTGCATCAGGATGGCGCCGACCGCGAGCAGGCGCCCGGTGTCGTCCATCACGGTCGCCCCGTCGGTGCGCGCCAGCCCGGCGAGCACGGCCGGGTCGAGGCTGACGGCGCTGCGGCCGCGCAGCATGTGCAGGAGCTGGACGCGATCCGGAACGTCGGCCGGCTTGCCGCGCGGCGCGTCGAGGCGATCCCCGGGGGCGACGAGCCGCGGCAGCGCGTTCGCCGGGTCGCGCAGCACGACGAACAGCGCCCCCTGGCGGGCGTCGGCAAGGTCGATCGCGGTCTGGAAGAGGCGGTTCGCCAGCGCCGAGTTCTCGACCGCGCGCTCCCACATGTCGTAATTGGCCTGGACGTCGAGCAGGTGCCACCGCGCGTTGCGGAAGCTGAACATCTCGACGCCTTCGGCGAAGATCTTGATCTCGTGCGTCGGGCTGAGCACGACGACGATGTTGCGGTTGCCGGCAGTGGCCATCGCGTGCGGCCGGTAGCTGGTGGCGCAGGGGACGTCGAGCAGGACCGGGCCGGTGCGATGCAGCGCCCTGGCGTAGCGCTCGACCTCGGCGATGTCGAGCACGACGCCGTCGCGGTTGACGAGGAACAGCGTCGCGACGCCGTCGCTGAGGGTATAGAAGCTCTTGATACCGGTGAGCGCCGCCGAGTACTTGTAGGCCTGCCCGTCCGCCGCCCGCAGCGTCGCCTCGCGGCCGTCGCCGTCGAGCAACAGGACGCCGGAGGAGATCGACTGGTTCTCGTAACTCGACAGCGCCGCGACCCGCAGCACCTCGAGCGACGTCGCGACGAGATCGGCGCGCGAGTTGGCCGGGCCCGGCTGCTCGGCGCTGTCGAGGAAAGCGGCGACGTAGTGGTCCTCGATCGCGCCGCGGAACAGCTCGCCCCGCTCGAGCATCTGCCGCGGATCGAAGATGGCGCGGTAGCGCAGCGCCAGGACGCTGCCGATGGCTTTCGCGAGCCGGACTTCGTGGCGCGTGAACGGACGGCGCGGCGACACCCGCAGGACGTGGCGCGAACCGAACCAGCGGATCGAGAGCACCGCCGGATCGTTGGTCGGCTCGATGGCGAGCCGGCCATCCGAAGACAGCGACGGAATCGGTTCGGTCTCGAAGGTTGCGCGCCCGAAGAACTGCCGCAGCGCCGACTGCAGGAGATTATCGTAGAGCGCGCTCGCCGCGAAGACAGGCGGAAGCGCCATGGGTTTTAGATCATAATTCAACTCGGATGCTGCGGCGCACGCTCATCGACTTCTTCGACGATCTCGCCTCGCACGACCGCGAGTTCCTCGTCTACGACGACGGCTATCGCACCTGGTCGTTGAGCTACCGCGAGGCCGTCACCGCGGCGCGCGGCTTCGCCGGCCGCCTCCGCACCGCCGGCATCGCCAAGGGCCAGTCGATCGTCATCTGGAGCGAGAACCGTCCCGAGTGGATCGTCGCGTTCTGGGGCTGCCTGCTCGAAGGCGTCGTCCTCGTCCCGATCGACTACCGCACGTCGGCCGCCTTCCTCGAGAAAGTCGCCGCCATTGTCACCGCCCGCGCCATCCTCGTCGGCGACGCCGTCGCCGCCGAATCGATGCCGGGCCCGACACCGGTGTGGTCGCTGAGCGAGCTGCGCCAGCCGGCGGCGAGCCCGGCGACGGCGGCGAACACGACGCTGACTGCCGACGACACCGCCGAGATCATCTTCACGTCGGGCGCGACCGCCGAACCGAAGGGCGTCGTCATCACCCATCGCAACATCCTCGCGAACATCGTGCCCATCGAGCGCGAAGTCGCCAAGTACCGCCGCTACGCCAAACCGTTCCTGCCCATCCGCTTCCTCAACCTGCTGCCGCTCAGCCACATGTTCGGCCAGGCGATGGCGACGTTCGTGCCGCCGATGCTGCCCGGGCTCGTCGTCTTCACCCGCAGCTACGCTCCGGACGACATCGTCCGGCAGATCCACGATCGCCGGGTGTCGGTGCTGGTGTGCGTCCCGAAGATGCTCGAGGTCCTTCGCGACCACGTCGTCCGGGTCGCGCCCGAGACGGCGGAGCCGCCGCCGAAGATGCACTGGACGGCGCGCTGGTGGCGCTATCGCCGCGTCCACCGCATGTTCGGGTTCAAGTTCTGGGCGATCGTTGTCGGCGCCGCGCCGCTCGATCCGGAGCTCGAGGCGTTCTGGGGCCGGCTCGGGTTCGTTGTCGTCCAGGGCTACGGCCTGACCGAGACGGCGCCGATCGTCACGCTGAACCATCCGTTCCACGCCGCCCGCGGCGCCGTCGGCAAGCCGATCGCCGGCGTCGAGATCAGGATCGCCGACGACGGCGAGATCCTGGTGCGGGGCGAGAACGTGACGCGCGGCTACTTCAACGCGCCGGAGGAGACACAGGCGGCGTTCCGCGACGGCTGGTTCCACACCGGCGACGTCGGCGAGCTCGACGACAAGGGACAGCTGCGCATCCGCGGCCGCAAGAAGGAGATGATCGTCACCGCCGAGGGGCTGAACGTGTTCCCCGAGGATGTCGAGCACGCGCTGCTGGCGCAGCGCGGCGTGCGCGACGCGGCGGTGATCGGCGCGGTCGCGCCCGGCTCGCGCTCGGAGCGCGTCCACGCGGTCGTCGTCCTCGACGCCGGCGCCGATCTCGACGCCATCGTTCGCGACGCCAACGCGACGCTCGCCGATCATCAGAAGATCCGCGGCGCCGCGGTATGGCCGGGTGAGGAGCTGCCGCGCACCGAAGGCACGCGCAAGCTCAAACGCCGCGAGATGAAGGCGTGGGTCGCCGGCAGCCATCAGGGCAGGGCGGCTGCGGCCGGCGACACCACGCGCTCCGTCGCCGCGGTGCTGGCGCGGTTCGCCCCCGGCCGCACCGTCGCCGCCGCGACAACGGTCGACGAGCTCGGCCTGACCTCGCTCGAACGGGTCGAGCTGATGATGGCGCTCGAAGAGACGTTCCAGGTCACCGTCGACGAGAACCGCTTCAGCGCCGCTCGCACGGTGGCCGACCTCGAAGCGCTGACACGCCCGATCGAGGCTGCCGGCCCCGCCGTGCTCGCCACGACCGAGGCGATCGACTTCCCGTCGTGGAACCGCTCGCTCCCGGCGCGCGCCTTACGCCGCGCCAGTCTCCCGACCTGGATCCTGCCGCTCGGCCGCTTCTTCGCGCGCGTCGAGGTGCGGGGGCTCGAGCACCTCGACGACGTCAGCGGGCCGGTGATCTTCGCCGCAAATCACCAGAGCCATCTCGACACGCCGGTCATCCTCGATTCCCTGCCGCCGCGCTGGCGCTACCGGGTCGCGCCGGCGATGGCCAAGGAGTTCTTCAAGGCGCACTTCTTTCCCGAGCAGGCGACACGCAGCGCCTACCTGAAGAACAGCGCGAATTACTATCTCGCCTCGCTCTTCTTCAACGCGTTCCCGCTGCCGCAGCGCGAGAGCGGGACGCGCCAGACGCTCCGGTATATCGGGGAGCTGATTGGCGAGGGTTTCTCGGTCCTGATCTTCCCGGAAGGGCGGCGCACGGACGGCGCAATCGCCCCGTTTCAGCCGGGAGTGGCGATGATCGCCTCCCGGCTCGAGGTCCCGGTCGTCCCGGTCCGCGTCGAGGGCCTGGACCGAATCCTTCATCATTCATGGCGCTTCCCGACGCGGGGCCGTGCAACGGTGACGTTCGGGCCAGCTATGTTGTTGAAAGGACACGACTACAAGGCGCTGGCGGCGCAGGTGGAAGGGGCCGTTCGAGGACTGGCCCCAGGCGCTTCGGCGGGGGTTTCCTCACCCTCGACATTGCCTCCCACAGTATGATGTGGCACAATGTTTGATTGAAAGGATTCAAAAATAGTTGAGTAAGGACGATCTGATCGATGTGCAGGGCACGGTTGTCGCTGTTCACAGTGGCGGCCTGTACCGGGTGCAATGTGACCAGGGTCACGAGGTTCTCGCGCAGTTGAGCGGACGCATGCGCCGGTTCCGAATCAAAGTTGTTCCGGGCGACCGGGTCACCGTCGGGGTTTCACCCTACGATCCCGTCCGGGGCATCATTACCTTCCGCGCGCGGTAAGAAAGACACTTGAGCTCCAATACAACCCAACCACACACATCGCGAGGCCGCCGTCGGCGGCGCCCGGGTGGCCGAGGCGGTGCGCCTCGCCCGCATCACGCCCGGCCGCACACCGCTGGCTCGAGCCCCCGCTCCGCCGCCGCCCCCCGGGTCCAGGCCGAACACGATCCCCGGCCGGTCGGCTTCGAAACATTGTCACTCGAGGCGTCGCTGCTCGAGGGCATCCGCATCCGCGGGTTCGTCGCGACGACGCCGATTCAGAGCTCGGTCATCCCCATCGTAATGGGTGGCGACGACCTCATCGGCTGCGCCGAAACCGGCACCGGCAAGACCGCCGCGTTCCTGCTGCCGATCCTCAACCGGATGCTGAGGGCGCGGGCGGCGGCGCCCGAAGAACGCGGTTTCACCCGCGTTCTGATCCTCGCGCCGACGCGCGAGCTCTGCGTCCAGATCGAGGACGACGTCGAGGGCTTCACCTATCACACCGATCTCACGAGCATCGCCGTCTACGGCGGCGTGCCCATGGATCCGCAGGAACGGGCCCTCAAGTCCGGCGTCGACATCGTCGTCGCGACGCCGGGACGGCTGATGGACCACATGCGCAACGGCGCGGTCTCGTACGACAAGCTCGACACGCTGGTCCTCGACGAAGCCGACCGGATGATGGACATGGGCTTCTGGCCCGACGTCCGCCGCATCGTTGCGGCGCTGCCGGACTCGGCGGCGAGGCAGACGCTGCTCTTCTCGGCGACGATGCCGGAAGATGTGATGCGCCTGGCCGACGAGGTCGTGCGCGACGCTAAGTTCGTGCAGGTCGGATCCGCGGGAGGTCCGGCAAAGAGCATCACGCACACGATCGAGAACGTCGCCTCCGCGCAGAAAGCGGAATGGCTGGCGAAGTTCCTCCGCCGCGCCGACGGACCGGTGCTGGTGTTCGTGCGGACCAAGTCAGGCGCCGAGCGGCTGGCGCGGCGCCTGGCCGCATCCGGTCTCAAGGCGGCGGCATTGCACGCCGATCGGACCCAGGCGCAGCGGACGCAGGCGGTTGAAGGCTTCCGCAGCGGCACCTATCGCGTACTGGTGGCGACCGACGTCGCCGCTCGCGGGCTCGACATCGACGGCATCTCCCACGTCGTCAACTTCGAAGTGCCCTCGAATCGCGAGACCTACGTACACCGCGTCGGGCGGACCGGCCGGGCAGAAGCGACCGGCACGGCGCTGACGCTGGTCGCTCCCGAAGAGTTGCGGGCGCTCGAAGCGCTGCGCTCCTTCGGCCTCGAGCTCCAGGGTTGAAGATGGACGATACGAAGTACGGTCCCACGGCGTCGTGGGACCCGCTCCCCGATCGCATGCCCGAAGAGGGCAACGGCGGGCCGGAGACGACCCCGGCCCCCGAGAACGTCGAGCCGGCCGCCGAAACGTCGCCGGCCGTCGAGCGCTTTCAGTCGTGCCGCTGGCGGGCAACGCCGGAGGCCGGCGACTACTGCACGCACCGTGACGTCCTGCCGTTTGCCGGCAAGGAAGGCTTCAAGCCCGAGTCGTGGTGCCCGGAGTGCGCGCTCTACAAGCTGCGCCGCACCCCGAAAAAGCGCGACCGCAGCGATAACGATTACTTCTACTGATACTGATTCGAACGGGGTCGGGGGGCTTGGGATCTCGCTCCCGGCTCGCCGCCCGCAGCCGCAGAGTCCGACAGGCGAAGGCGCCCCGACCCACTAGAATACGCAGGTATGTCACTTGCGCCTGGCACGCGGATCGGCCAGCTTGAGATTGTCGGGCGGATCGGCGCCGGCGGCATGGGCGAAGTGTTCCGCGCCCGCGACACCGCACTGCGGCGGGACGTCGCCGTCAAGATCCTTCCGCCGGACTTCCTGAACGATCTCGAGCGCCGCCAGCGTTTTGCGCGTGAGGCGCAGCTGCTTGCGGCGATCAGCCATCCCCACATCGCGCAGGTGTACGGCATCGAGGAGTCACCGGCCGGACCGGCAATCCTGATGGAGCTCGTTCCCGGCGACACGCTCCGCCACCTGCTTGGCGGCCGGGCGCTGCCGCTCCGCGATGCCGTCGGCTACGCAAGACAGATCGCGCTGGCACTGGACGCGGCCCACGAGAAGGGCATCGTTCATCGCGATCTCAAACCTGCCAACATCGCCATCACGCCCGATGGAACGGTCAAGGTGCTCGATTTCGGTCTCGCGAAGATCCTCGCCGATGCCGCTGTCGGCGGCGCGTCGCAGACGGTCGCCCTGACCGCCGCGGCCGCGTCTCAGCCAGCCGTGCGGTCGCGGGCAGTGGTCTACGGGCTCGCCGCGCTGGCAGCGGCCCTGACCGTAACCGCCGCCGCCTGGCTCTGGTCCAGGCCCGCGCCCGCCCCGGCGGCTGAGGCGCAAACTGTACGGTTCACGATGCCGGCACCAGCCGGGCTACGGTTCGGTTCGTCGATGTCGACAATCGAAACAGTGACGCTGGCATTCTCACCAGAGGGGACCCGGCTCGCTTTCATCGCGACCGGCGCGGACGGTGTGTCTCGCATCGTCATCCGGTCGCTCGACTCCGAAGAGGTCCGCCCGGTGGCCGGCAGCGAACGCGCCCACTCGGCGTTCTGGAGTCCCGATGGCCGGTCGCTGGCATTTTTCGCCGCCGGCAAACTGAAGCGGGTCGACCAGAGCGGCGGCGCCGCGATCGTCATCTGCGACGTCTCCACCGCCAGCGGGCTGACTGGCTCCTGGGGCTCGAACGGCGACATTCTCTTCGCGTCCGTCAACGGCGACGGCATCTATCGTGTCCCGGCGAATGGCGGTGCCCGGGCGATCGTCGTTCCGACAACGGCCGACCGGCCCCGGGTGCTCTGGCCGCACTTCCTACCGGACGGCAAGCGGTTCCTTTACAGCTGGCTCGGCGCCAATCTGAGCGGCGGAATCGTACCTGGTCGACTTGGACGGGGAGCAGCGACAGCTGCTCGAAGCCAGATCGCGGGCCCAGTTCGTCCAGCCCGACATCCTACTGAGCGTGCGCGAGGGAACGCTGCTCGCGCATCGTGTCGACGTCACCAGCGCCCGCGTTGTCAGTGATCCCGTCCCGGTGCTCGCCCCGATCAACTATTCGTCCGCAACCGGCTGGAGTGAATTCTCCGCGTCGTCGCACGGCACGCTGGCCGTGCGGACCAGGAGTGACGATGCGGCGCTCACCTTCATCGGGGGCGACGGCAAAGTGGAGCGCGAGGTGGGGGTGAGGGGTCAGTATCTGACCGTACGCGCATCTCCGGATGAATCGAGCATCCTCTACGGCCTGTGGCGGCCTGAACTGGGAACCTACGCCGTCTGGCGAATGAGCCTGGACCGCTACGCGGCGACGCGCATCACCGCCTCGCCTGTCATGGAGACGGCGGAGGTCTGGGTGCCAGGCATGCGCGAGATCGTGCTCTCGATCTCCGACGGTGTGGCCCCGAACCTGCACCTGCGCGATCTCGCGACCGGCGTCGATCGGCGGCTGGCCCAGTCGGAGCAATTCCAGGTCGCGACCGATATTTCCGCGACGGGCCAGGTCGTCTATCAGCAGCGGACCGCGCTCGGCACCTGGGATCTGATGCAGTTGTCGCTTGACGATCCATCGAAGCCGAAGCCGCTCATGGTCACCGACAACTCGGAGGCCGGCCTGCGGTTCGCGCCCCGCGGGGATCGTATTGCCTTCACGTCGGACGAGTCTGGCCGGTCGGAGGTCTACATCGCTCCCTTCCCCTTCAAAGGCGACAAGATCCAGGCATCGACCGAAGGGGGCCGGGCGCCGCGCTGGCAGCGTGATGGACAAGCGCTGTATTTCCTGTCGGGGCAGCGCTTGCTGCGAGTCGAGCTCGACGAGCAGGGCCGGCCCGGGCGGCCGCAGCTGATGTTCGAAACCTCGCGCTGGCAGGACTACGACGTCCTCGACGGCGGCCGGCGATTCGTCGCGATCGTCGTGCGCTCGGCCGGCGTCGAGCTGCCACTCACGGTGGTGCTGAATGCCAGGCGGCTGATGGAAGGGAAGCCACCCGGGCCCTGAGGCCTGAGCCGCCCTAATCCGCGAATTCCCGAGCCAGATCCGCCCACTCGCCGTTCGGGGCGAGGTCCTGATACGCCTTCCAGTGCGGTTTGGCGTCCGGCGAATGCCCTGCCTTCTCGAGCGTGACGGCGAGGTAGAAGTGCGCGTCGGCATAGCCCGGATTGAGCCCGACGGCGCCACGATAGCAGATCAGCGCCGCGTCGTAGCGGCCGAGGTCGTGGTGGATGTTGCCGAGGTTGAAGTAGGCCTCGAAGCAGTCGGGGTCGAGCCGGATCGCCCGCTCGTAGAGCGCCTGCGCCTCGATCATCTCGTCGCGCGCGTAGTGGATGTTGGCGAGGTTGACGATCGCCGGCACGAGATCGGGGTCGATGACGAGCGCCTTGCGATACGCCGCCGCAGCCCCCTCCATGGTGCCCTCCTCTCCGTCATCCAGCCGTGAGCCCTCGATGAAGTACTTGGCCGAGAGCGCGGCCTGGGGATCCGAAAAGGGGAACGCCGGCCCGAGCTCGCGGCCGGACGCGGCCGGCAGCGGATGACCGGTCGCGACGCTCAGGCCCGTCCGCCGCGTCTGCAGCGTGACGACCTTGGCGCGCGGCGCGTCCGTCGCGGCGTGGAAATCGAGCTCGAGCTGGCCCTGACGTTCGGCCAGCAGCGCCCGCAGGATGACCTTGAGCGGCGTCTTTCGCTCGAGCTCGGCCGCGACGTGCTTGATCGTCAGCAGATCCGCGAACGAGTACTCGCGCGCGGCGCGGGTCGCGCCGCGCTGATGCAGCAGTCCCCACTTTTCCAGGTAGCGAAGGTGATTCTCGGAGACGGTGGGATAGAGACTGCGAAGATCCCGCAGGCTGTACGGCCCGGGTCCGCCGGAGGATGACGACGGCGACGACGCCATTGCTTCCGCGAAGATGCGCGAGATGACGCGGAATGTCAAGCAGATCGTCACGGGACACGATCTCATCCGACGCGGATCACGGGCGCCGATCACGATCTCACGGGCGCGGATCATACGGATGTCACGGATCGAAGATCCCGATCGTCGAGCGACCAGAGAATGGTGTGATTGAAGTGGCCGCAATCCGCGTCATCCGTCAGATCCGCGTCCCGTCGAAAGCCAGATCCGCGTCGCGACATGAACACACGTACACGTTCATCGTACAATCCACGGCCATGCTGCTCGCCGGCGACATCGGCGGTACCAAGACCCTGCTCGGGCTCTTCGCTCCAGGCGCGGAGCGACCGTCGCCGATCGAGATCGGCGAGTTCGTCACGCTCGACTACGACGGTCTCGAGCCGATGCTGCGCGAGTTCCTCGCGGCCTGGAAGGTCGACGCCCGCTCGATTGCCGCGACCTGCATCGGCGTCGCCGGTGCAGTCACGAACCAGGTGGCGCGGCTCACCAACGTCCCGTGGCTGGTCGACGGCGAGGCCATCGGCGCCGGCCTCGGCCTGCGCCGGGCGCGGCTGCTGAACGATCTCGAAGCATTGGCGATGGCCGTCGCGGTGCTCGAGGGCGACGAGATCGCCGTGCTGCAGCAGGGCATCGCCGCGCCCGGGGGCAACGCGGCGGTGATTGCCGCCGGGACCGGCCTCGGCGTCGCCTCGCTGCATGACGTCGACGGCCGCTTCGTGCCCATCGCTTCCGAGGGCGGGCACGCCGACTTCGCGGCACGAACGCCGCGCGAGTTCGAGCTGGTGCGCGAGCTGACGCGCGTCTTCGGACGCGTCGGCGTCGAGCACGTCATCTCCGGCCCCGGCCTCGTCAATGTCTATCAATTGACGCACGACGCCTTCGGCACCGGACCGATGCTGACGCCGAACACGCTGGCGCCGTCGCGGCTGTGCGCGGCGGTCGGCGGACCGGCCATGCCCGGCGAGCTGCCGGCGCGCATCTACGAGGCGGCGCTCGCGAAGCGCTGCCCCGGCTGTGTCGAGGCGGTCGACCTGTTCATCGCGGCCTACGGGTCGGAAACCGGCAACCTGGCGCTGCGCGCTTTCGCGACCGCCGGCGTCTACATCGGCGGCGGCATCGCCCCGAAGATCCTGCCGACCCTCGAGTCAGGCCTGTTCATGCAAAACTTCCGCGCCAAGGAGCCGATGCGCGACCTGCTGTCGATGGTGCCGGTCTCGGTGATCCTCAACTCCGACGCCGCGCTGCTGGGCGCAGCCCTCAAGGCGATGGAGCTGTCACTCGCGAAGTAGCGCGTCGCCGAATTCGGGGGCGCTGGCGAAGCGCTGGTCGGGCGCCGCCTGCAGCGCCTTCAGGATCGCCGCGCTGGCCGACGCCGGCAGCGTCGGCTGCCGCGGCGCGGCATCGGCCGGCTGACCGCGCAGCATCGCCCCCAGCAATTCCTGCATCGACGAGCCGTCGTAGGGCAGCACCCCGGTCGCCATCTCGTAGGCCAGCACGCCCATCGTGAACACGTCGGAGCGAACGTCGGCGTTGCGGCCGGTGAGCAGCTCCGGGGCGGTGTATTTCAGCTCCGCGTCTTCGAGCGCAATCCCGCGCAGCGTGCGGTCGTGCAGCGTCGACAGCAGATCCTGCGCCTGCCAGACGCCGGCGCTCGAGATCAGCAGCCGCTCACCTTCGTCGTCGGTCGTCACCCGCATGATGTCGGGGCTGACGCCGCACAGCAGGCCCTTGCGCCGGTGCAGCATCCTGGTCGCTTCGATCAGCTGGGCGAGCAGCCGCCGCAGACGCGGCCAGGCCATCGGTCCGGCCGCCGTCATCACCTCGCGCAGGCTGTACCCTTCGATGAAGTCGGTAACGAGATAGACGAAATCCGGCTCCTCGCCGTAGTCGCGGACCTGGATGATCGACGGGTGCGCGACCTGCAGCGCCTGGGCTTCGCGCATGAACCGGGCCCGCGCGCCTTCCCAGTTGCGCTGCGCGTCGCGCCGCAGCAGGCGGATCGCCACCGGGTGGCCGAGGGCGCGGTGCGTGCCCTTGTAGACGACGCTGCCGAGGCGGCCGGGGCCGATGCGGTCGCCGAGATCGTAGGTGGCGAGCAGGCCGCCCCTGGCCGGCGCCGTCGTCACCACCGTGGTGGAGTTGCCGTCGCCGGCAACGAGCGCGCCGGCGAAGTCGGTGATGGTCCCGAACCGATCCCGCGGGTCCTTGGCGAGCGCGCGGCTGATCGCCAGATCGACCCAGGCCGGCACCCCGTTCACCACTTCGGCGAGGCGCGGAACCGGCCCGGTCAGGTGCGCGGTCAGGATCGCCATCGGATCCGGGCCGGTGAACGGTTGCCGGCCGCTCAGCATCTCGTAGACGACCGCCCCCATGCTGTAGATGTCGGAGCGCTCGTCGACCGTGCCGCCGGAGAGCTGCTCCGGCGAGGCATAGGCGATCGTGCCGAGGAACTCGTGCGGACCGGTCAGCCGCGTTTCGTCGGTCTCGCGGATATTGGCGATGCCGAAGTCGACCAGCTTGTAGACGCGCTGGCCCGGCGCGAACTCGTGGGCGACGATGTTGGCCGGCTTGAGATCGCGGTGGACGATGCCGGCATCGTGCGCGAACTGCAGCGCAGTGCAGATCGCCGGCACGATCTGCTGGACGTCGCGGAGCGGCAGCGGGCCCTCGGCCGCGAGCAGGTCCTTCACCGACCGCCCGTTCAGGAACTCCATCACCAGGAACGGATGCTCGTCATCGTCCATGGCGAAATCCAGGATCGAGACGATGTGCGGATGGCGGAGGCGGGCGCTGGCGCGGCTTTCGCGAAAAAACCGCTCGCGCGGCCCGGAACCCGTGTGGTCGCCGCGAACGACCTTAATCGCCACCTCGTCGCCCAGGAGGACGCGCCGGGCCTTGTAGACGGCGCCCATGCCGCCTTCCGCCAGCAGCGACAGGATCTCGTAGCGCTCGTCGAGGAGTTGGCCCGGGGAGAGCACGGCGCCATTAAATCACACAGGGATGGCCCGCACCCGCTCCGCGTCGAGCCGCGGCTGTGCTACCGTTTGCGCATGCTTCCATTACTGGTCGCGCTCCTCCTGCTGATCCCGCAACCGGCGACGCCCGTCGCCAGCTGCGCCAACGTCTGGCACGGACACGCCGCCGAGTACGAAGACTTCCTCCGCAAGGCGACGGTTGAAAAGGTGGTGGCGCTGCCGATTGGCGTTACCCGGCCGCAGCGCGCCCATCTCGCACCCGGCGGGCTGGCGGCGTCGTTTGCCTGGAAGCCGCTGCGCCCTGGCGTGCAGCAGGGATACTTCGAGAGCTACAAGTCAGAGGTCGCCGCCTACGAGCTCGACAAGATCCTGCAGTTGAACATGGTGCCGGTGGTGGTCGAGCGGAAGGTCGACCACGAGAACGGGGCGGCGGTGTTATGGCTCGATGGGGTCCGCTCGTGGGAGTCCGTGCTGCCGCTGCCGAAGCCGCCGACCTGGGATCAGCAGATCGCGCGCATGAAGATGCTCGACGACCTGATCGGCAACAGCGACCGCAACAAAGGCAACCTCCTCGTCGACGCCGACTGGCACATCTACCTGATCGATCACTCGCGCGCGTTCGTCACCGACCACAAGCTGCCGCAGGAACTGCAGAACATCGACCGGCGGCTGTGGGAGCGGATGCAGGCGCTCGACGCCGTCTCGCTCAAGACGGCGCTCGGAACGTGGCTGGACGGCCGCCAGATCCAGGCGCTGCTGAAGCGGCGGGACGCGATGCAGAAAAAGATCGACGCGCTCGCCGCCAAGTACGGCGAGCGCGCGTTCTTCTGATTCGACGATCGTCAGGCCTTCTTCGACCCCAGCACCAGCAGGCCGACGCCGGCGACGAGCGCGGCGCCGCCGAACAGCGGCGGCAACGGCACTGTCTTGTTCCGCTCGGCGGTGGCTTCGATCGGGCCGATGTCGAGCACCTTCTCGCGGCTCGTGTAAGTGATGCCGCCGTAGGCCAGCGAAATCAGGCCGACGACGATCAACACGATCCCTGCAATCTTCATAGCTCTTCTCCTGAACGCGGACACGGTCCGCTTGGTCCTGGCCGCGGACGCGGGCCGACTGGGTAGCGGCCCGCCCACGAGGCGGCAAACCCCGCCGCTGCCCCACCGAAGTGCAAAGCTGAAGCCACGAATAGCCGAGGTGGGCCCTACCTGAAGATCCCGCGGATGCGCTTGCCGAGGCCCGTGAAGAGGCCTTCGATCGCCCGTCGGACTTGCTGCTTCATGGTGCCCTGGTGGATGGAACAGAGGCGTCCCGGCACCTGGTCGTCCGGCTTGAGGTATTCGGTATAGGTCGGGCAGCCCTCGACCGGACGCTGATAGGACACGCGGCAGAGCGCCGCTTCCTTCAGGCCGTCGGGAACCTCGAACGCGCCCGGGGCGCGGGTCCGCGCCGCGCGCCGCATGAAGTCGGCCCAGAGCGGCGCCGCGTAGCGCGAGCCGTAGCCCTCCCGCCCGATCGCCTTCGGCTGATCGAACCCGACCCACACGCCGACGACCAGGTTCGAGGAAAAGCCGACGAACCACGCGTCCTTGAACTCGTTCGTCGTCCCGGTCTTGCCGCCGACGGGGAACGCGATGCCGGCGCGGCGGACGGCGGAGCCCGTGCCGCGATCGACGGCGTCGCCGAGCATCGACACCACCTGAAACGCGGTCTGCACCGAGACGACGCGGCTGCTGTGGACCGGGACATCCAGCGCCGCGCCGCCGTCGGCGTCGAGGACGCGAATGATGGCGCGCGGCACGACGGCGTTGCCGCCGTTCGGGAACGCGGCGTACGCCGCTGTCAGTTCGAGCGGCGTCGTCAGCCCCGTCCCCAGCGACAGCGACGGCACGTCCGGCATCCCCGACAGGCCGACGTCCGACGCCAGCCGCAGCACCGGCTTCGAGCCGAGCTGCTGCTGCAGCGCCGTGGCGGCGCGATTGTTCGACTCGAGGAGCGCGGCGCGCAGCGTCAGCACGTCCGGCGTTTCGCCGTCGGCGTTGCGCGGCGCCCACTCATCCGGTCCCTGCGGCTTGATGCTCGCCAGCCCCTGCACCACCGACACCGGCGAGTAGCCATGCTCGAGGGCCGCGGCGAACAGGAACGGCTTGAACGCGGAACCCGGCTGCCGCCGGCTGCGGCTGGCGCGATTGAACTGCGACTGCGCGAAGTCCCGGCCGCCGACGAGCGCGAGGATGTCGCCGGTCTTCGGATCGATCGCGACGAGCGCCGCCTGAAGATCTGCATCGCCGAAGCGCGCGAGCCCGCTGCGGACGGCCTGTTCCGCCACCTGCTGCAGCGCCGGCACGAACGTGGTCCGCACCTCCCAGTCCGGCGGATGGTCGCCGCCGAACCGCTCGCGAAACAGCTGGCGCAAGTATTCCTTCGCGTAGCCGCCGCGCGGATCGCGGGCGCCCGGGTACGGGCGGACCCGAATGCTCGTGCGGCGCGCCTCGCGCTCCTGCCCCTCCGTGATGAAACCTTCCTGGCGCATGCGCGCGAGCACGGTGTGGCTGCGCTCGATCGCGCCGTCCAGGTTCGACCAGGGGGACAGCGTCGATGGCGCCCGTGCCAGGCCGGCGATCAACGCGCACTCGGCCAGGTTCAGCTGTTTCGCCGGCCGGCCGAAGAGATGCTGCGACATCGTCTCGACGCCGTAGACGCCGGCGCTCAAGTAGATGCGATTCAGGTAGAGCTCGAGCACCTGCGCCTTGCTCAACTGCCCGTCGATCATCATCGCGAGCACGGCCTCGCGGACTTTCCGGCCGTAGGTCTTCTTGTTCGAGAGAAACAGCGTTCGCGCCAGCTGCTGGGTCAGCGTGCTGCCGCCCTCGACCGCGTCCGGCGAGCGCAGGTTGCGGACGACGGCGCGGCCGAGCGCGATCGGATCGACGCCGGGATGGGCGTAGAAGCGATGGTCTTCCACCGCGATGAACGCGTGCTGGAGATGTTCCGGTATCGCCTCGAGCGGCACGTCGCGGCGGTGCTCGTCCATCCGGAACCAGCGGCGGCCGTCGGCGCCGAGGAACCAGGTATCGCCGACGCCGCGCGTGAGCCGGTGCACGGCATAGCCCTGGCGGAGCAGCCAGGTCACTCCCACCGCCGCGACGACGACCAGGAGCGCGAAAAGGCCGGCGGCAATCCGGTCCCGCCACCACCCGCGTCGGCCGCTCACAGCGGAACCGCCATGACCTTGCGGCGGCGGGCGTGAAGCATGGCGGACAGGGCGAGGTAGTAGACCGGATATGTGAGGGAGACCGCGACCAGGACCAACGACACCCGCGGCAGCATCAGGACGATCGCGAGGATCGACAGCGCCCAGAGCCCGCCCAGCGCGATCGTCGCCGTCCGCCACACCGGCGTACGGCTCGGATAGACGTAACCGACGCGCCAGAACACCATTGCCGACAGCGCCAGCAAGACCACTGCCGTGATCGGTGGGGTCACCACGCCGCGCTGGACGCCGACGTAGAGGTAGAGCGCGACGATGTTCCAGTAGGACGGAAAGCCGGTGAAGAAGTAGTCATCCGTTTTCGCGTCAGCCGCGGTGAAGCCATAGGCGCTGCTCAAGAGCATGGCGGCCACCACGAGCTCGTCGATGGATGGCGGCGCGAGCCCGGCGCGATACACGAGCAGCGCTGGCAGGAAGACAAACGTCAGGTAGTCGACAATGTCGTCGAGCCTGGCGCCGTCGATGTGCGGCAGGCGCGCCGCCACCTGGGCCCGTCGCGCCAGCACCCCGTCGGTCGCGTCGACGAAGGTCGCGGCAATCATCCAGAGAAACGCATCCTTGTAGCGATCCTCGAAGACGGCGACTGCGCCGAAGAAGGCCGCGACCGCGCCGGCAGCGGTATAAAGGTGGACGAGCCACGCCTGGAAAAGGTTCATCGGCTTGCCGCCGCGCTGGAGCTCGTGTAAGATTGATCGAGCATTCCAATCCCCAGCGGAGTGTCCTTTACTTCAATCTAACTAGTCTGCAGCCAGAAGTGCGAGGCGAAAGCCTGCGCAAGTCGGGCCGCTGTGGTGAAACGGAACGCACCGTGGACTTATCGCGCTTCCGCCGGCCTCGAGCCCTGATGCTCGGGGCGGCCCTCGTGGCATCGATCATTGCCGGCGGCATTTACTCCTTCCAGCGCGCGCCGCTGCCGCAGCCGATGGCCTTTTCCGAATTCCTCAAGGCGGTTGACGGCGGCCAGGTCACGGCGGTCACCCTCACCAACAGCCAGCTCGACGTCATCCTGCGCGACGGCACCGCGGTGCGCACGGTCGCGCCGCCCGAGTTCCTCGCCAATGCCGCCTTCGTGACCGACCTCTACCGGCGCCAGATTCGCGTCGACGTGACGCCGGCCCCCGAGCCGGGGGCGCTCAGCTGGAGCGCCATCGCCACGATCGTCGCCTTCCTCGCCCTGCTGACCTTCACCGTCTATCGGACCACGGCCGGGCGCATCCCGTCCATCTCGGGCCGGGCCCGCGTCGCCGAGAAGGGGGCCGAGGTCATCACCTTCCAGGACGTCGCCGGCGTCGATGAGGCCAAGGACGAGGTCAAGGAGATCGTCGACTTCCTCCGCGAACCGCATCGCTTCTCCGCGCTCGGCGGCCGCATTCCGAGGGGTGTGCTGCTCGTCGGCCCCCCGGGCACCGGCAAGACGCTGCTCGCCCGGTCGATCGCCGGCGAAGCCGGCGTGCCGTTCCTGTTCGCGAGCGGATCGGACTTCGTCGAGATGTATGCCGGCGTCGGCGCCTCGCGCGTCCGCCGGTTGTTCCGCGACGCCCGCCGCCACGCCTCGTGCATCGTCTTCATCGACGAGCTCGACGCGGTCGGACGCAGCCGCGGCGGCAGCTCGCTCAGCCACGAAGAGCGCGAACAGACCCTCAACCAGCTGCTGGTGGAGATGGACGGCTTCGAGGGGCACGGCGGCATCGTCGTCATCGCCGCGACGAACCGGCAGGACATCCTCGATCCGGCGCTGCTGCGGCCGGGGCGGTTCGACCGCCAGGTGACCGTCGGCAACCCCGACCTGAAAGGGCGCGAGGCGATCCTCCGCGTCCACGCGCGCCGAATCTCGGTCGACCCCGACGCCGACCTCCGCTCGATTGCGCGCGGGACGCCCGGGTTCTCCGGCGCCGATCTCGCCAACCTGATCAACGAAGCCGCGCTCCTCGCCGGCCGCGCCGGCCGTTCGCTCGTCACCGACGTCGATCTCCAGGACGCGCGCGACAAGGTGCTGATGGGAGTCGAGCGCCGTTCGGTGTCGCTCTCGGAGCTCGATCGCGTCAACTGCGCGTATCACGAGGCCGGCCACGCCGTCGTCGCGGCGCTGATGCCCGGCGCCGATCCGCTGCACAAGGTCACCATCATCCCGCGCGGCCGCGCGATGGGCGTGACGATGCAGCTGCCGGAGGCGGACCGGCATACCTACACGAAGGGTTTCCTCGAGACGCAAGTCGCCGTCCTGATGGGCGGGCGCGTCGCCGAGGAGATCTTCATGAAGCACATGACGAGCGGCGCCTCGAACGACATCGAGCGCGCCACCGACATCGCCCAGCACATGGTCTGTGAGTGGGGCATGTCCGAGCTCGGCCCGCTCGCCTATCGCAAGCCCGGGAACGCCTTCGAGGCGGATCGTGCGCACGTCGTCAGCGAGGCCACGGCGCAGCGTGTCGACGAGGAAATCCGCCGCGTCGTCATGAACGCGTACGACACCGCCCGCGGCGTCATCGACAACAACCGCGAGGCGGTTCGCCTGCTGGCCGAGGAGCTCCTGCGTCAGGAGTCGCTCGAGGCGCACGAGATTCGCGCCCTGCTCGAGCAGGCCGGCGCCAGGCCGGTCTAGGCGCCCCTCACTCTTTCCTTGCCGGCGGTCGCTGCGCCATCAGCGGCGGGCGAGCAATAATACGGGCGCATGGCGACTCCCGACGAGCGTCGACGGACCGAGCCGCGGCGACTCGAGCGGCTGCCGCCGTTCGCCCGCCTGGTGATCGCCGTCGTCGTCCTCGCGCTCGTGTCGGCGCTGCTCCAGATTTTCTTCGTCCGTCCCTACCTGTGGCCGGCCGGCGCCGGCGCGCAATTGAACGGCGATCCAACCGCGGTGCTGCCGCTGAAGGCGCGCCCGCCCGACGTCCGTCGCGACTTCACCTCCCCGCCCCAGATCGTCCACGTCGCACCCGGCAGTCCGGCACAGTCCGCCCCGATCGCGGCTGGCAGTCAGCTGCTCGAGCAGTCGCGGGCGGGGGCGCAGGTGCGCTTTGACGCGGCACGGCTGGCGACGCCGGAGGGACGGCTCGACGCCTGGCGCGAGTGGTACCGATCCGGCGTGCGCGGCCCGGTGACGTGGACGGTTCGTGACAGCGCCGGCGACCGGCCGATCGCGCTCGAACGCCCCGCCGCGTGGCGCAGCGGCGCCGACGGGTGGGCGCGGCGGCACCTCGGCATGATCGTGCAGACGGCGGTCTTCGCCGGCGCGGCGCTCCTGCTGTTGTTGATGCGGAGCTACGACCTGACGGCGGGCCTGTGCGTGCTGGCGTTGACGTTCAGCGCCGTCGGCGGCGGCGGGCCGCTGCTCGGCGCGGAGACCGGGATTCCCGTGCTCGGTCGAGTGCTGACGGTGTTCGCCTGGATCTCGAGCCCGCTCGCCTTCCCTTTGATCGCGCTCGCCATCCTCTATTTCCCGTCACGATCGAGGCTCCTCGATCGCCAGCCGTGGCTGCACGCGATCCCGCTGATTGCCGCGCTGCCGCTCGTCGGGCCGGCGCTGATGACAGGCCTCTACCTGGCCGGCGTGGATGCGGCGCGGCCCCTGGCGGTGTGGGACGCGACGCACCCGTGGGTCTACTACGCCGCGTTCGCGACCGCCCTCGGCATCAACGTGCTCGCGGTCGGCGAAGGCGCCTACCGCTACCGCTTCAACCACGACGCCAACGAGCGCCGGCGCATCCGCATGGCGCTCTACACCGCCGTGCCCGGCGTTCTCGCCTACGCCGTCCGCGACGGCCTGCCGATCGTCGCCTCGCTGACCGGCGCCGAGCCGCCGCTCTTTCCGTCGTGGCTGGTCGTCCTTCTCGACGGGCTCGTTCTGTTGCCGGCCTTCGGCCTGGTCTACGCCGTCGGGGTCGCGCACGTGCTCGGGCCGCGCGTCGTGCTGCGGCGGAGCCTTCAGTACGCGCTGGCCAACCGATCGCTGACGGTCCTGATCTTCCTGCCCTCGGCCGCGCTGGCGCTGTCGCTGATCCGCGAGCGGGATCGCACGCTCGCCCAGATTGTCAGCGGCAGCTCGGCGCTCTACCTGGTCCTCATCATCGCGTCGGCGATCGCGTTCGCCTACCGCGAGCGGGCGCGGCAGTGGCTCGATCAGCGCTTCTTCCGCGAGGAGTACGACGCGCGCAAGATCCTGCTGTCGCTGGCGAGCCGGGTCCGATTCGAGACCGACCCCGCCGACCTGGCAACGATGGTGGTCAATCAGCTGGACGAGGCGCTGCATCCGCTGATGACGGCGATCCTGGTCAGCGGCATCGAGGACAACCGGCTGACGCCCGTGACCGTGCTGCACGGCAGCGCCGAACCGCTGCCGGCCGACGGCGGGCTGATGTCGATGCTCCGCTGGTCCGACGAGCCGCTCGAAATAGTTTTGAACGATCCGCGGTCGCCGGCCCGCCGGCTGCCGGCCGAGGAGCGTGAATGGCTCGAGTGCACGGGGGCCGTGCTGCTGGTGCCGGTCGCGGGGCAGGACCGATCGCTCATCGGCGTGATTGCGCTCGGCGAACGGCGGTCGGAGGAAGCGTACACGGGCGAGGATCGACAGCTGCTCGCCAGCATCGCGTCACAGATGGCGCTCGGCTTCGACGTCGCCCGGCTGCGGCGCCGGGCCGCCGCCGCGGACCCGCGCGACGCCGACGCGACAAGAATCTCGACGGCGCCGGCGGCGATCGTCGACGCGATGATGGAATGCCCGCGCTGCGGCCGCTGCGAGGAAGCGTCGACCGTCGCCTGCCCGGCCGACGGCTCGCCGATGCGGCCGGTGCCGGCGGTGCCGCGCACCGTCGACAACAAGTACCGGCTCGAGCAGCTGATCGGGCGCGGCGGCATGGGCGCGGTCTATCGCGCCCGCGACATGCGACTCGATCGGCTGGTGGCGCTGAAAGTGGTGCGCGCGGATCTGCTCGGCGATCCGGAGGCGCGGCGACGGTTCCGGCGCGAGGCGCAGATCGTCGCCCGGCTGCAGCATCCGTCGATCGTCTCGGTCTTCGACTACGGCACGTTCGCCGACGGCGGCGCCTATCTGGTGATGGAGCTGGTGCGGGGTGAGGATCTGCGGCACCTGCTGCAGCGCGAGGGCCGGCTGGACAGCGCCGAGTCGATGCGAATCCTCCAGGCGGTGTGTTCGGCGATCGGCGTCGCCCACCGCGAGGGCGTCCTGCACCGCGACCTCAAGCCGGAGAACATCCTGCTGCCCGGCGGCGGCGGGCCGGCCAAGGTGCTCGACTTCGGCGTCGCGAAGCTGGTCGAGGACGAGCGGAGTGACGAGGCGGGGCGCGACCCGCAGACGGTCCTGACCGCGGCCGGCACAATCGTCGGCACGCCGGCCTACATGGCGCCGGAGCAGTTCTACGCCGTGCCGGCAGACGCGCGGACGGATGTCTTCAGCCTTGGCGTCCTCGCCTACGAGATGTTGTCGGGAAGCCTGCCGTTCGGGCGGGGAACGCTGGCCGAGGTCGTGCTGGCGCAGGCGCGCGGCGTACCCCAGATCGAGCCGGACCTGGTGCCGCCGGCCGCCGAGCACGTGATCCGCACTGCGCTCGACGCCGACCCCGATCGACGGCCGCCATCGCCGCAGGCGTTCGCAACGCTGCTCGCTGCCGCGCTCGACAGCTGACGAATCGGGATTCGACCTGCTACTTGCTCGCCGCGAGCCGCTTGTCGATTTCCGCGAGCGCAGCCTTGATCTGCTGCTGACGCACCGGGTGCGTCGTCGCGGTGGACTGGCGTTCGAGCTCGGCGCGCGCGAGACGCAGCGACTCGATCGCCCGTGCCTTCTCGGGATCCGTCGCCGGCTGCGAGTTCGCTCGCCGGCGGCGCTCGGTTTCCCGCTCTTCCATCTGCTCCTGGATTCTCGCGTCCGCGTCTACCAGGCCTTCTCCGGAGTCACCCATAGTCGATGTTGTATCTCTGAAATGAACGCTCGAGTTGAAACGACCCTCTATTCTGCTATGAACTTGCCGCGACCACAAGGAGCTTCGCGAACAAAAGGCTCAGGGCTCAGGGCTCACGGCTCAGGGCGGGCTCAAGGCTCAGGGGTTCGGATGAGCATGGCGATCCACCAAGCTCTTCCCTAAGCCCTGAGCCCTGAGCCCGTACAATCACAGAGTGCTGAAGCTGTTTCACGCTGCGACCGCTGAGTGGTTCGCACAGGCCTTCGCGGCGCCGACACCGCCGCAGACGCAGGGCTGGCCGGCGATCGCGCGCGGCGAATCGACGCTGATCCTGGCGCCGACCGGCAGCGGCAAGACGCTGAGCGCCTTCCTCTGGTGCATCAACCGGCTGATGTTCGAGCCGCCTCCGGAAGCGCCGCAGCGCTGCCGCGTCATCTACATTTCGCCGCTCAAGGCGCTCGCGGTCGATATCGAGCGCAATCTGCGGTCGCCGCTCGCCGGCATCGCCAACCGCGCCGCCGCCCGCGGCGACGCCTACCACCTGCCGGCGATCGCCGTGCGGACCGGCGACACACCCTCGATCGAGCGGGCGCGGTTCCAGCGCGACCCGGCCGACATCCTGATCACGACGCCGGAGTCGCTCTACCTGCTGCTGACGTCGAACGCGCGCGAGGTGCTGCGCTCGATCGACACCGTCATCATCGACGAGATCCACGCCCTGGTGCCGACCAAGCGCGGCGCGCACATGGCGCTGTCGCTCGAGCGGCTCGAAGCCATCCGCCGCGCCGGCGCACCGCCGTTGCAGCGCATCGGTCTCTCGGCGACGCAGCGTCCGCTCGACGAGGTCGCGCGCTATCTGGGCGGGGCGACGGTGCCGGCGAAGCGGTCGACGACCGAACCAACCGAGGCGCCGGACGCGGCGATTCACGACGAGTTCGGCGTCGCGGGAGGCGCGGCGACGGCCTACCGCCCGGTGACGATCGTCGACACCTCGGCGAAGAAGCGGCTCGACCTGAAGATCGAGGTTCCGGTCGAGGACATGGCCAGGCTCGGGCAGCCGGAAGAGATGCCGAGCGGCCCGGCGTCGCAGGGGCCGGTACGCACCAGCATCTGGACCGCCATCCACCCGCGCCTGCTCGAGCTGATTCGCGCCCATCGCTCGACGCTGATCTTCGTCAACAGCCGGCGCATCTCCGAGCGTCTGGCCGGCGCGCTCAACGAGCTCGCGGGCGAGACGCTGGTGCGATCGCACCACGGCTCGCTGGCGCGGCCGCAGCGGATCGAGGTCGAGGATCGGTTGAAGGCGGGGTTGATCCGCGGCCTGGTCGCGACCTCCTCGCTCGAGCTGGGCATCGACATGGGGGCGATCGATCTCGTGATCCAGATCGAGGCGCCGCCGTCGGTCGCGAGCGGGATGCAGCGCATCGGCCGCTCCGGCCACACCATCGACGCCGCCAGCCGCGGCATCATCGTTCCCAAGTTCCGCGGCGATCTCGTCGCCTGCGCCGCCGTCACCCGGGCGATGCACGACGCCCGCATCGAGGCGACGCGGTATCCGCGCAACCCGCTCGACGTCCTGGCGCAGCAGATCGTCGCGATGGTGGCGATGGACCCCTGGCAGGTCGACACGCTCTACGCCGTCGTCCGCCAGGCGGCGCCGTTCGCCGATCTGAGCAACGCCATCTTCGAGGGCGTGCTCGACATGCTCTCGGGCCGCTACCCGTCGGATGACTTCGCCGATCTGCGCCCGCGTCTGACCTGGGATCGGCTGCAGCAGACGCTCAGCGCCCGCGAGGGGGCGAAGCGCGTCGCCGTGATCAACGGCGGCACCATCCCCGATCGCGGCCTCTACGGCGTATTCCTCGCCGGCGAGCGCGGCCCCGGCGCGCGCGTCGGCGAGCTCGACGAAGAGATGGTGTTCGAGAGCCGCGTCGGCGAGACCTTCCTGCTCGGCGCCTCGACCTGGCGCATCGAGCAGATCACCCACGATCGCGTACTCGTATCGCCGGCACCGGGGGAACCGGGCAAGATGCCGTTCTGGCGCGCCGACGCCGCCGGTCGTCCGCTCGAGCTCGGCCGCGCCATCGGCGAGCTGGTTCGCACGCTGGTCAGCCTGCCGCCGGCGACGGCGATCCATCAGCTGGTCACCAGCCACGACCTCGAACAGCAGGCGGCCGAGAACCTGCTGCGCTACCTCGGCGATCAGATCAAGGCGGCCGGCGTCGTCCCCGACGACCGGACGATCCTGATCGAGCGCTGCCGCGACGAGCTCGGCGACTGGCGCATCTGCGTCCTGTCCCCGTTCGGCGGCCGCATCCACGCGCCGTGGGCGATGGGCGTGGTCGAGCGCGCCCGCGCCGAAACCGGCCTCGACGTCGAGACCATGTGGACCGACGACGGGTTCGTCGTGCGGTTTCCGGAGACCGACGAGCCGCCGGATCCGAAGCTGATGATCCCGGCGGCGGAAGAAATCGAAGCCCTGGTGCTGCGGCAGCTGGGCGGTACGGCGATGTTCGCCGCCAAGTTCCGCGAAGCGGCGGCACGGGCGCTGCTCCTTCCGAAGCGCCGGCCCGGCGGCCGCAGTCCCCTGTGGCAGCAGCGCAAGCGCGCCGCCGACCTGCTCGGCGTGGCGGCGAAGTTCGGCTCGTTCCCGATGCTGCTCGAAGCCCACCGCGAGTGCCTGCGCGATGTCTTCGACATGCCGGCGCTCGTCGACACCCTGCGCCGCATCGAGCGCCGCGAGGTCCGCGTCGCGACCGTCGACTCGACGTCGCCGTCGCCCTTCGCGGCCGGGCTCCTCTTCGGCTACGTCGCCAACTACCTCTACGACGGCGACGCGCCGCTGGCGGAACGGCGGGCCCAGGCGCTGGCAATCGATCAGACGCAGCTGCGCGAACTGCTCGGCGAGGCGGAGCTGCGCGACCTGCTCGATGCCGACGCGATTGCCGACGTCGAATCCGAGCTGCAGCAGCGGCACGACGACCGGCGGGCACGCACGGTCGACGGCGTCCACGACCTGCTGCTGCGCCTCGGCGACCTCTCCGTCGACGAGGTCGCGGCGCGCAGCGTCGTCGACGCCGCCCGCGCCGGCGACGAGCTGACGCGGGCGCGACGGGCGATCAGGGTCTCCATCGCCGGCGAGCCGCGCGTGATTCCGGTCGAGTACGCGGCGCGCTACCGGGACGCGCTCGGCGTGCCGCTGCCGCCAGGGCTGCCCGAGTCGCTGCTCGCCCCGGTGCCCGCCGCGGCGGTCGAGGTTGCCCGCCGCTTCGCGCGAACGCACGCGCCGTTCACGACGACGGAGTTTGCCGCCCGGTACGCACTCGGACGCGCCGTCGCCGAGAGCCTGTTGAAGGAGCTCGCAGCCGCCGGCCGGCTCATCGAAGGCGACTTCCGGCCGGGTGGTACCAGCCGCGAATGGTGCGACCCCGACGTCCTGCAGACGATCCGGCGCCGCTCGCTGGCCAGGCTGCGGCACCAGGTCGAACCGGTCGAACCGGCCGTGCTCGGCCGGCTGATCACCAGCTGGCAGGGAGTGGTGCGGAAACGCCCTGGTCTCGACGCGCTGCTCGACACGATCGAAAACCTGCAGGGGGCCCCGCTCGTCGCCTCGATTCTCGAAACCGAGATCCTGCCGGCGCGCGTCGAACGCTACAACCCCGCGGATCTCGACGCGCTGACGGCGGCCGGCGAGGTGGTGTGGGCCGGGCTCGAACCGCTCGGGGAGCGCGACGGCCGGCTCGCGCTCTACCTGACCGATCACATCGCCAGGCTGCGGCGGCCGGCCGCCACGACGGACTCGTCGCCGCGCGAACTCGCGATCGTCGAACACCTGCGCGGCAGCGGCGCTTCGTTCTTCGCGGCGATGCACGACGCTTCGGGCGGCGGGTTCCCGGCCGAGACCGTCGACGCGATCTGGTCGCTGGTGTGGAAAGGCACGATCACCAACGACACCCTGCACGCGCTGCGCGCCTTCACGCGTCCCCCCGACCGTCGCAGCCGCAAGGCCGTGCGCAGTCCGGCTGCGCCCGCGCGCCGCTCGTTCCGCAGCCGCCGGGTCGCGCCGCCGACCGCCGAGGGCCGGTGGTCGCTGGTCGCCACGCGCACGGCGCCGGATTTCAATCGAGCCGGGGTCAGACCCGGGTCTGACCCCACCGTCACGGAGGCGGCGGCAGCGCTCGCCCAGCAGCTCCTCGCCCGCTACGGTGTGCTGACCCGCGAGGTCGCGTCGGCCGAAGGCATCGCCGGCGGGTTCAGCGCCGTCTACGACGTCCTGAAGGCGCTCGAGGATGCCGGCCGCATCCGCCGCGGCTTCTTCGCGAGCGGCGTCGGCGCGACGCAGTTCGCGCTGCCGGCAGCGCTCGATCTCCTGCGCTCGCTGAAGCACACGCCGGAGGAGCCCGAGGTGGTGGTGCTGTCGGCCACCGATCCCGCCAATCCTTACGGCACGATCCTGCGCTGGCCCGGCGATCGCTCCAGCGACGACCGCGGCCGCGGCCCGACCCGCACCGTCGGCTCCTCCGTCGTCATGGTCAACGGCGCGCTCGCCGCCTACATCAGCCGTGGCGCGCGCCAGCTACTGGTCTTCCTCCCGGAGGACGAACCGGCGCGATCCAGCGTCGCGCGGGCACTGAGCGGGACGCTCGCCCGCCTCGCCCGCGGCGAGGACGGACGTCTGCCGCTGCTGGTCGGCGAGATCAACGGCATGCCCGCCGCGGAGCATCCCTTCGCTCCCTACCTCATCGAAGCCGAGTTCAACCCGTCGGCGATGGGCCTGCAGATCAGGCGGCCGGTCGTCGGCCGCGGCGCCTAGCCTTCGCCCGTGCCCGAAGGCGACACGATATTCCGCGCCGCCGCGACGCTGCACCGCGCCCTGGCGGGCAAGCCGATCGTCCGCTTCGAATCGATGTATCCGGCGGTGACGCGAGTCCACGACGACCATCCGTTCACGGCCACCAACGTCGAAAAGGTCTCGTCGTCTGGCAAGCACGTGCTGATGTACTTTGCCAACGGATTCGTGCTGCGCACTCACATGCGCATGAACGGCAGCTGGCACATCTATCGGCCAGGAGAGCGATGGCAGCGGCCGGCGCGCGACATGCGGCTCCTGATCGCGACGGCAGATTTCGAAGCAGTCGCTTTCAGCGTGCCGGTGGCCGAGATGATCAAGACGGCGGCGCTCGCCAAACACCGGCCGCTTGCGTCGCTCGGCCCTGACCTTCTCGGCGACCGGTTCGATCGTGAGGAAGCGATCCGGCGGCTGCGAGCGCACCCGGAGTGGCAGGTCGCCGAGGCGCTGCTGAACCAGCGGATCGCGGCCGGCATCGGCAACGTTTACAAGTCGGAAGTGCTGTTCTCGTGCAGAATCAATCCGTTCGTGACAGTGGCGGCGTTGAGCGACGAGCAGCTGGCGTGCCTGATCGACACCGGCCGACAGCTGCTGCTGGCCAACGTCACTTCGCGGCTGGCGCCAATGACGACCTACACGGGCTTCCGGCGGACGACGCGGCGTGACGATCCTTCGGAGCGGTTGTGGGTCTACGGCCGCGCCAGGCTGCCTTGCCGGCGGTGCGGCACGCCGATCGAGATACGGAAACAGGGGACGGATGCGAGGTTGACCTACTGGTGCCCACAATGTCAGGCGTCGTGATTACGCTCGCCCTCGCCGGGGGAACCGCGGCGGCGGCCGCCGCGCTCTACGGTCACTACCGCACGTTGCCGGCGTGGCTCACCGGCCCGGAGATGTGTCGCCTGGAAGACGGCGGCTGCGCCGTCCTGTTCCGCAACCCGCGCTCGCGCCTGCTCGGCGTTCCGAACGCGTCGCTGGGCTTGCTCCTTTATCTCCTGCTCGCGATCGGCCTGATCGCTGGCGCGCCGGACTGGCTGCTCCTGGTGATGACAGTTCCGGCCGTCGCGATGAGCGCCTTTCTGGGCCGCAGCCTGATCGTGAACGGCTATGAGTGCCGGATCTGCTGGACCGGCCACTTCTCGAACGCTGTCCTTTTCTTGATGCTCGCGGCGAGAACGTTCAGTTCCTGACGGGTCCGGCAAGCGCGATCAACGAACGCCGCCGCCCCGCATCACGATCGCGACGCTGCCGTCCGGCCGCAGCCGCCGCTCGACGACGACTTCCTGTTGCCGTTCTGGTGCACGTCCCGAAGTACCGGTCGGTGAAGATTCCCCGGAACCCGCGAGCGGGATGGCGGCCGACCGGTCGGCCGCGACATCGTTCACCGCCGGATTGTGGAGCGGGCAAAGCTCGTCCGCGACGAAGCCGCGCGGAAAGTAATCCTCGAAGATCGGCGGCTGCCTCGGCGGCAGCGGCGCGACGACGTCGACCGACCAGCTGCCGCCGCCGGACCATGCGACCTCCACCCCCTGGTGGAGACAGCCGGCGCCGGCGCGGCCGCCACTGGCGCGGCAGATCGACACCTTCTCGACGTCGGCCGGTACGTCATACCACTGCGCCTTGGCGCCGTGCGTCGCCGCTTTCATGAACCTGGCCCAGGCCGGCACCGCGACGGTGCCGGCAAAGCCACGCCGCATGATTGGTGCGGGGGTGTCGAGGCCAAACCACACGCCTGTAACGAGGTGCGGCGTGTAGCCGATGAACCAGGCATCAGCGTAGTCGTCGGTCGTGCCGGTCTTCCCGGCCGCCGGCAGCGTGAAGCCGGCGGACCGCACGCCGGTGGCAGTCCCGCCCGTGACGACGTCCGACAGCATGCTCGACATCAGGAAGGCGGTCGTCGGGCTGACCGCCCTGACCGTATCCGTCGGCGCGGCCCATGCCAGCCTCCCGTCGGCGTCTTCGACCCGGGTGATGAGCCGTGGCGTCGCGCGCAGCCCCTGGTGCGCGAACGCGCCGTAGGCGGCGGTGAGCTCGAGCAGAGTCACTTCGCCGGTACCGAGCGCCAGCGACGGCACCATCGGCAGCGGCGACGTGATCCCGAGCCGATGCGCGTAGTCGACGGTCGTGTGCAGGCCGACCTGGCGCAGCAGCTGCGCCGCGGCGCGATTGCTCGAGACTTTCAGCGACCGGCGCAGCGTGACTTCATTCTCCTCGTGCTCGCCCGACGGCAGCCACGCTCCCTCGGTCGTTTCAATCGGGACGTCGAGCTCGCGCAGCATCGAGCCCGGTGCGTAGCCGCGCTCGAGCGCAGCCGCGTAGAGAATCGGCTTGAACGCCGACCCCGCCTGGCGATGCGCCTGGGTAGCGCGGTTGAACGCGCTCTCCTTGAAATCGCGTCCGCCAACCAGCGCGAGCACGTCGCCGGTCGCGGGATCCAGCGCGACCAGGCTGCCCTGCAGGTCCGCCGCCCCGCGCCGGCTCTTCGCAATTTCCTGGACCTGGCCGCGAATCACCGTCTCGGCCGCGCGCTGCAACTCCGGGTCGAATGTCGAGTGCACGCGCAGCCCGCCCCGCAGCACCCGATCGGCACCGAACATCCGCACCAGCTGGCGTCGTACTTCTTCCTGGAAGTAGCCGTCGGCGGACGCGTCCGCCTGCGTCCCGCGCGATTTGTCCGGCAGCTTCGTCGCGACGGCAGCGGCGTGCTCGGCGTCCGACAGCAGGTCCTGCTGCCGCATCAGGCGCAGGACCAGATCGCGGCGGCGGCGCGCCCGCTCCGGCGAGACTCCCGGCGCATCGGTCGACGGCGCCCGGACGATCGCTGCCAGCAGCGCTGCTTCCGCGACGTCGAGGTCGGCGGCAGCCTTGCCGAAATACCCGCGCGCTGCCGCTTCGACGCCGTAGAGGCCCTCGCCGAAATACACGGTGTTGAGATATTCCTGCAGGATCTGCGCTTTGCTGTAGCGCCGTTCGAGCTGAACCGCGATCGCGGCCTCGCGGATTTTGCGTTCGAACGTGCGGACGCCGGTCAGGCGGTCGGCGCGCGCCAGTTGCTGCGTGATCGTGCTGCCACCTTCCGCGATCCGCCGGGCGCGGAGGTTGCGCCAGGCGGCGCCGGCGATCCGGATCGGGTCGAGGCCGTAATGTGAATGGAACCGCTTGTCCTCGACGGCGAGCATGGCGTCGACCATGCGGCGCGATACGCGATCGATGCCGACGTCGGTGCGCCGCTCGGCGTAAAACGTGAACGCGGGGTTACCGCGTCGATCGAGCACGATCGTCGACTGCGGCCGACGGCGCAGTTGCACAAGGTCGGCGGCGCCTGACAACTCGAGGGCGACCAGGCGCGTGAATGAGACGACCCGGTATGCGGCATATGCGACGGCACATGTGACCGCCACGACGGCACCGATGAGCAGCCTGCCTCGCATCCTGCCGGATCTGGAGCAACGCGGGTGCCACGGGTTTTCGGCCCGTTCTCGCGCAGACTGCACGGTCAGGTGGTAACCGGCTCCACACACGGACCCCTGCAGTGACGTCCGGCATCCAGCTGGACCGCCGCGCTCGCGGCGCCCGCGTCACGCGCCGATGTCAGGTATTCGATTCGGATGAGTGTAGATGTTGAAACCGCCGGCGCGGACGAACCCGAGCAGCGTTATGCCCGCGGCTTCCGCGAGCTCGATGGCGAGGCTGGAGGGGGCAGACACTGCGCACAACAGGCCGATCCCCGCCAGCCATGCCTTCTGGACGATCTCGAAGGACGTGCGGCCGCTGACGGCGAGCGCGCAGCCGGAAAGCGGCAGCCGATCCGCCACCAGCATCGCCCCCACGATCTTGTCGACGGCGTTGTGCCGGCCGACGTCCTCGCGCGACAGCAGGCAGGCTCCGGTCGCATCGAACAACCCCGCGGCGTGCAGCCCGCCGGTATCGTCGAACACGCGCTGCCGCAGCCTCAGCACTTCCGGCAGCGACGCGGCGACCGCCCTGGTCATCGTCGTTCGATCGGCGATCGGGGCGGCGCGCGTTCGCAGCGCGTCGATGGTCACGCGGCCGCACATGCCGCAGGCCGCGCTGGTGACGACGTTGCGGCGGGTCGCGAGCTGGTCGTCGAGCGACGCGCGCGCCGGCCCGAGGAGATAGACGTCGACGACGTTGTGAACGTCCGGGCGATCGGGGTGGCGGCAGTGCTCGATGGCGCCGATCTCGTCGGCCGATTGCACCACGCCCTCGGCGAACAGGAATCCGGCCGCGAGCTCGCGGTCGTCGCCGGGCGTCCGCATCACGACGGCGAACGGCCGGCCGTGCAGCCGCACCTCGAGCGGTTCCTCGACCGCGGCGGTGTCCGCAGCCGGACCATCCTGGCCCCGCCCGGCACGACCGACGCGCGTCACCGACACGGCGACGAACGCTGCCGCTGACGTCGCCGGCGGATCTCGGTCGATCGGTTCAGACATGGTTGCGCAGCATCAGTTCGCGCGGATCGGGGTCGAGATACGACTGGCTGGCGAGGTAGTCGACGCCGTGGACGCGGACGTGATGCTTCAGCAGCGTCAGCGGCACGACCCGCGGCACCAGCCCCTGGCGGTACGACTCGATCGCCTGCATCAGCTCCTGCTTCGATCCGGCGTCGAGCTGCTTCTTCAGGTGGCCGGCCATGTGCGTCAGCACGTTGGTGTGGCGGCGCGGCGTCGCCATCAGCGACAGCGTCTCCATGAACAGGCGCTCGTAGGCCTCGCGCAGCTCGCGTTTCGTGCGCGCGCGCGCGTCGGCAACGAGCCGGCCCAGCGCCTGGTAGCGCGTGGTCGAGTGCGCGAGCAGCGCCATCTTGTGGCGGGTATGGTAGGCCACGAGCTGGCCGAGGGTCCAGCCGCCGACGAAGAGGTCCTTGAGTCGGCGGCAGGCGAAGACGCGCTCGATGAAGTTCTCGCGCAGCCGCGGATCGGACAGCCGGCCTTCTTCCTCGATCGGCAGCGTCGGAAACTTCTGCATCAGCGACGCGGCAAAGAGGCCGACGCCGTTGCGTTCCGGCATGCCGCCCGCGCCGTACGTCTTCACCCGCTCCATGCCGCAGCTCGGCGAATCCTTCTTGAGGACGTAGCCGCAGAGATTTGCCTCTTCCCGCGCCAGTACGTCGAGCCGCCGCCGCGACCACCTGTTCATGCCGTCGGTGTGATCGATGCCGGTGCGCGTGGTGAGCATCCGCAGGCCGCTGCTCTGCCGCGGATCGCGTACGAGGCGCAGGGTCTCACGCGGCGTTCCGAGGCCCATCTCGACCTCGGGACAGATCGGCACCCATTCGACGTGCCGGCCGAGAACGTCGGTCAGGAAGCGATCGCGCTTGTGGCCGCCGTCGAAGCGCACCTCCTCGCCGAGGAGACATGCCGAGATGCCGATGCGGATGGGCGGCGCCGCGGGTTCTGATGCCATCGCCCTGAAACGCTTACCGGTGAGGCGGCCGTTCGGCGGTGACCATGATCTCGACGACGCCGTCAGCGACGACGAGGCCCGACCCGATGGTCGTGCGGGCGGGAAAATCACGGCCGAAGAAACTTCGATAGACGTCGTTCATCGCCGCGAAGCCCGCGAGCTCCGTCAGGTAGACCGTGGCGTCGACGACGTCCGCCGGCGACGCCCCCGCCGCGGTGAGGGCGACACGAATCCGATCGAGCGTCTCGCGCGTCTGGGCCGCGACGTCGCCCTTGTTCCCCGCCAGGTTGCCCAGCATCCCCGAAACGTAGACGCGGCTGCCGGCGCCAATCGCCGCGCTGAGGTTGGGGTTCACGGGTCGGCCGTCGGCGACGACCTCCCTGGCTGACGACGACGCCACCAGCGTGATCTCGACGTTGTACTGCGGACCCGCCAGCGCCGCCAGCACCGTCGCGCGCGCCGGCGGCGCCGCCGCGAAATACTTGCGGTAGACGGCGTTCATCTGCTGGAAACCGGCCAGGTCCGGCAGGTACACCCTCGCGCTGACGACGTTCGAGTACCGACATCCCCGCCGCCTTCAGCAGCTCGCCGGCATTGTCGAGCACCGTCGTCGTCTGCGCCGTCACGTCGCCGGGCACGACGCTGTTGTCGCGGCCGTTGCGCGATACCAGGCCGGCGAGAAACAACGTGTCGCCGGTGCGGATGGCGTAGCTGTACGGGTTCGGCGACTTGACCCAGTCGGACGGGTGGATGACGACGCGCTCGCCGCCTTTCGGCACCGCGATCATCGATATCTCGACCAGCGCATCCGGGAGAACGAGGTCGCTGACGATCGTCGTGCGTACCGGCGGGTCCGTCGTCCAGAAGCCGCGGTAGGCCTCGTTCATCGCGGCGAAATCCGACTGCTGCTTGATGAAGACCGTCGCCGAAACCACCTGCTCGAGCGAGGAGCCGGAGGCGGCAAGGATCTCGCGCATGCGCTCGATGACCCGGCGGGTCTGGGCACCGACGTCGCCCTTGCCGACGATCGCGCCGGCCCCGTCCTGGGCGAGCGTTCCCGATACGTAAATCAACCCGCCCGCCTTGACCGCGGGACTGTAGGGTCCGACCGGCGCGGGCCCGGCCGTGACAATCTCTTTCGACGGGGTCTGCATTGACATGATGGCCGACAGCAGCAGGAGCGGCACGAGCGCGCGCATAGGCGCCATTGTATGCCGGCGCCGGACGCGGACGGCCGTGTAGAATCGTGCTGTCATCCATTCGGAGGTGTCCCTATGCAGTTGTCGTTTCGCCGCTCGAGCGTCCTCAGCCTCTCGATCGCTCTGCTCGCTACGGTCCCGGCCTTCGCTGACGTCAAGACACGCGAGAAGGGCCAGGTCAAGTTCGAAGGCGCGCTCGGCACGGCGGCCAGGATGTTTGGCGGCAAGGCCGCCAGCGAAGGCATCGTGTCGAGCAACGCCCTCAAGGGGTCGCGAAAGGCCACCTTCACCGACACGACCGGACGCATCGTCGATCTCGGCGAGGAGAAGGTCTACGACATCGACATGCGGAAGAAGGAATACCGCGTGACGACGTTCGAGGAGCTGCGGCGCCAGCTGCGCGAGGCACAGGAGCGTGCGGCAAAGGAGGCAAAAGAGGCAGCGAAAGAGGCGCCCAAGGAGGGGCAGCCGCCGCCGAGCGGCGAGAAGCAGGCCGAAGTCGAGTTCGATCTCGACGTCAAGGAAACCGGCCAGACCAAGCAGCTCGTCGGCTACGACGCGCGCCAGGTCATCATCACGCTGACCGTTCGGGAGAAGGGCAAGACCCTCGACGAGAGCGGCGGCCTCGTGCTCACGGCCGACTCGTGGCTTGGACCGGACATCCCGGCTCTCAAGGAGATGGCCGAGTTCGAGCTGAAGTACTGGAAGGCCATCGCGCCGGAGACGGCGACGATCTCCGCCGAACAGATGGCGACGATTGCCGCGATCTACCCGATGGTCAAGCCGGCGATGGATCGGCTCGGCCAGGAGCGCAGAGCGCTCAAGGGCACGGCGCTGGCGACGACGATGACGTTCGAGGGGGTCAAGAGCAAGGCGCAGATCGAAGCGGACAGCAAGTCGGCGAGCGGCAGCGGGCTGAGCGGCATGCTGGCGCGCCGCGTCATGAAGAAGAACGACAGCCCCCGCGCGGTCATCATGACGATCATCTCGGAGACGCTCGAGATCGCGCCGACCGTCGCCGCGACCGACGTCGAGGTCCCGGCCGGATTCAAGTTGAAGAACTGATCGGCAGGCGGACGAGGCGGCGGCCGAATCACGGGCGGTGGGAGGAACGATGAGCGACGCGCGGACGAGACGACGGCGGTTCCTGAAAGCCGTGCCGGCGGCAGTGGCCGGAAGCCTGGCGGTGCCGGCGCTCGCGCGCCAGGAACGGCCGCAGCGAATCTCGAAAGATACCCTCGAGTGCGGCGAGAAAATCTTCGGCGTCGACTTCTCCGACGCCGAGGAGGAACAGGCGCTCGTCGGCGTCAACCGCAATCTCGACACCTACGAGACGCTGCGCAAGATCGACGTCCCGCTGGATACCGAGCCGGCGGTCACGTTCCGCCCGTCGCTGCCAGGCAAGGCGCCGAAGGGAACGGCGACGCCGAACGCGAAGCTCAAGGTCACCCTGCAGGGGCCGAGGCGCCGGCCGTCGTCGCTCGACGAGCTCGCGTTCCTGCCGATCACGGCGATCGCGCCGCTCGTCCAGCGGCGCGACGTCAGCGCCACCGAGCTGACGCGGATGTACCTGGACCGGCTGAAGAAGCATGGGCCGGCGCTCAACTGCGTCGTCACGCTCACCGAAGACCTGGCGCTGGCGCAGGCGGCGGCCGCGGACAAGGAGATTCGGGCCGGGCGCTACCGGGGCCCGCTGCACGGGATTCCGTGGGGCGCAAAGGATCTGTTCGCGACCAAAGGCGTCCCGACGACCTGGGGCGCGGCGCCGTACCAGAACCAGGTGTTCGACTACGACGCGACGACGGTCGAGCGCCTGCGGGATGCCGGCGCCGTCCTCGTCGCGAAGCTGTCGATGGGGGCGCTGGCGCAGGGCGATCGCTGGTTCAAGGGCCTGACGAAGAATCCATGGAACCCGGACGATCCGGCGCGCGCGGGATCGAGCGGCTCGTCGGCCGGACCGGGCTCGGCCACGGCCGCCGGGCTCGTCGGCTTCTCCGTCGGCACTGAAACGCGCGGCTCCATCATCTCGCCCTCAGCCGTCAACGGCGTCGTCGGATTGCGCCCCACCTACGGCCGCGTCAGCCGCCACGGCGCGATGGCGCTGAGCTGGACGATGGACAAGATCGGTCCGATGTGCCGCTCGGTCGAAGATTGCGTGCTGGTGTTCAACGCGATCTACGGCCCGGACGGGCGCGACGAGACGGTCGTCGACGCGCCGTTCACGTGGAATCCCGACCTGCCGCTCTCGAAGCTGAAGATCGGGTACATCAAGTCGGAGTTCGAGCCGCCGCCGGACGGCCGCGGGCGGGGCGGCGAGGCCGGCCGCGGCGACGGCCGTGGTCGTGGCGGCGAGGGCGGCCGCGGCGGCGTCTCCCCGGAAGAGCAGCGGCGGCGCGCCGAGGAGCGGCTGAAGCTGCTGAACGACGCGCTCGATGTCTATCGCAAAGCCGGTGCGACGCTGCACCCGATCGACATCCCGGCCAAAGCGGCAGAATACTCGTCGGCGATCGGCTTCGTGCTCAGCACGGAGGCGGCGGCGGCGTTCGACGACCTCACGCGCAGCGAGGGGATCAAGGATCCGTCGCTCAACACCTGGCCGAACTCGTTCCGGACGCATCGATTCGTCCCGGCGGTCGAGTACATCCGCGCCCAGCGGATTCGGACGCTGTTGATGCGTGAGATGGACGCCCTGATGTCGCAGTACCGACGTCTTCCTGTCGCCGACCGGCGGCACCAGCCTCGGCATCACCAACCTGACGGGCCATCCCGCGGTCGCGGTGCGCGCCGGCTTTGTCGCCAACGCGCCGTTGATGCTGATGGTGACCGGGCGCCTCTACGACGAAGCGACGACGCTGCGGGTCGCGCTCGCCCACGAGCGGGGAACGAAGTGGAACGAGGTCAATCCTTCAATCGCTTAGGTCCGGGTGCGCGGTCGTGCGGTCGTGCGGTCGTCCGCAACGGCCGGCCTCAGTCCCGCCGTTCCGACTTCACCAGCGCGGTCATCGCCTGGCCTTCCTCGAAGTCCCCGAAGCGCCCGGCGATCCTGATGTAGAGATCGCGCGCGTCGCCAGCCAGCTGACGCTGCGAGACGATGGCCTTGAGCGCCTGCGCGCACTCGAATTCGCTGTCGATCTGCTCGGCGGATCGCAGCGTGTCGACGATCGTTTCCGGCGCCAGGTCGCCGCGCCCGGCCACAGCCTTGATGACACGGGCATGCTCGAACGACGAGTCGATCGCGGATAGCGCCTTGAAGAACGGGCCGCGGACGTCGTTGAGCTGATAGCGCTGCGCGACGTTCTCGAGCAGCGACGCGAGCTCGAAGTCTGAGTCGATCCCCTGACTGACGTCGAGCAGGCTGGCGAGGACGGCCGCATCCATTTTGCCAGTGTCGACGGGCGTCGACAGCGCGCGCCGCAGCTCGAAGTCGGAGTCAATCGAGCGTGCCGCCTCGACATACGCGCGCCGGACACCGTCGTCGGCAATGAATCGCTGGCCGGCGTCGATGAGCAGCGTCGCGAGCTCGAAGTCCGAGTCGATCTGGCGGCCGGCCTGGGCCAGCGCTGGAGCCGTCGCCGCCGCATCGATTGCCGGGGTGTTCAACAGCTCGCTGAAGTAGACCCGCTTGCCGAAGCTGCCGTTTATCAGGTCGATCTCGGCCAGCACGCCTTTGGCGCCCTGCGCCTTGAAGATGCGGGCGACGCGCGCTTTCGCCGCGATGCCGCTCTGCCGGATGATCTGCGGCAAGGCTTCCGCGAGCCACAGCCGTCCCTCCGGCTCGAAGTCCTTTTCGGACATGCCGGTCCAGTAGCGCCGGTGGATGGTCCCCGAGGCGTCGGCGGTCAGCTCGATCGTCCGCGAGCTCAACCAGCCCCCCTCGCGGAGCCGGAACATGCCTCCCGGCGACAGCGACTTCACGTCCCGGTCGTCGTCGCTGAAGGTGACCACGCCTTCGAAGCGCAGTTCCATCCTGCGCTTGCTGTCCGACCAGCTCATCGTCGTCCGGCCGCGGCCGGAATCGAGGCTGGGTGGCGGCGCCGGGGGCGCCGGGGGTGCCGGAGGTGCGGGCGGCGCGGGAGGCGGCGTGGTTCGCTGCGACGCGATCGTTTCGGAGGCGGCCGGCGACGAAGCGGGCCTCTGCGGCGTCGATTGTGCCGGCGCCGCCGTCGATTCGCTCGAGCCGACATTGGCCGTCGCCCCACCTGGCAGGACAGCGCTTCGCATCCTTGCGTCGACGACATCGATGCCGATCGCCGCGGCGGCGAGGCCAGCCATGATGGTAATGACGGCGACGGCGGCGCTGCCCGCGAGCCAGCCGGCGCCTCGGCCCGGGTGCGCCGGCGCCGTCAGCAGCCGCCGCACCCGGTCGATGAGCGAACCGCCGGAGGCCGCGAGCGCGAAGACGGAACCGCGGCGCTCCTCGAGGTCAGCGAGTGCTTGCGCGTAGGCATACGGATCGCCACACAGGCTCACCGCCAGATCGTCGCAGCAATTCTCGCGCTCGATGCGGATGCGGCGCGACAGCCACCAGACCGCCGGGTGATAGAACAGCAGCGTCTCGACCACCGTCTGCAGCAGGTTGACGAGGTAATCGTGGCGGCGGATGTGCGCGAGCTCGTGCGCGAGGATCGCTTCGAGCTGCGACGGCGCCATGCCGGCGAGCGCGCTCGCCGGCACGAGGACGACCGGTCGCACCCAGCCGATGACGGTCGGCACTTCCACCAGCGCCGATTGCAGGAGCCGGATCGGGCGCGAGATGTGGAGCTGCCGGGCGAGCCGGGCGACGAGCTGCCGCCACTCGGGCGGCGCGTCGGTCGCGCCGTGCGTCGCCAGCCGTCTCACGATGAACCACCCGGCCAGCAGGCGCAGGCTCAGCGCGAGCACGCCGGTGAACCAGACGATCACGGCGACGCGCGTCCAGGCGACTGGCGACAACAGCGGTGACGGGGACGGGGACGCCGCGGGCTTTGCGGGTGGAACCCCGCCCGCGATCCGGCCGAAGTTCGAATGCGGCGCGGCGAGCGTGCCGTTCCCGGCCGGGCGGATCGACGCCGCCGCTGCGGGATCGGGCCAGGAAAGCCATTCGCGGCGCCGGCTCTCCACCGCGAGAAGCTGCACCGAGCCCGCGACGTCGCGCAGCCCGCTCAGCTGTTGCTGCAACGTCATCGATCGCCACGCCTGCCGCGCCGTCACGACCGGCATCGTCAACATGACGGCGAGGCCAATCGAGGCGACGACGTAGCGGACGTCGGCGGCGCTGCGCCTGAGCGCGAGGAGGGCGAGGAACGTGAGGCCGCCGATGAGCGCGCCCTGCCACACGAACTGCAACAGCGCCCAGCCGATGGCATGGGCTGCCGGCTGGCCGAGGATCGAGTCAATCGCGGTCATTGCGGTCCTCCCGTTGATCGCTGTCCTTGCGGACCTCGATTAGCCGGCGGATCTCGGACAGTTCTTCGGCTGACGCCCGTCGCGTCGCCAGCGCCTGCATCACGAGCTTCGACGACGATCCGCCGAAAGCGCGATCGAGCAGGTCGCGGATCAGCTGCCGCTGGGTCTGCGCCTCGGTGAGCTTCGGCGAATAGACGTGCGTGCGATCGCGCTCGTCCCGGCCGAGGAGCCCCTTCTCCGTCATGATCTGCATCAGCTTGAGCGCCGTCGTGTACGCCGCCACCCGGTCGCGCGCCAGCGCGTCGTGGACCTGGCGGACGGTGCTGGGCCCGCGCTCCCACAACACGCGGAGGATGGCGAGTTCGGCGTCGGTTGGTCGAGGTAGCGGCATGAGCGCCTATCGTCTACGAAGACGTTCGTATTTGTCAACGAAGTTCTTCGTAGGTCAACACCGGAAAAAGGGTCTGAGTGGCGGCGCCGGCACAGGGGCGGACGGACGCGGCGGCCCCGGAGATAGGGAGAAGGGATATCTCCGGGTTCCGCCGGCCGTCCGCCCTGTGCGCGGCCCGGTTTCTCAGACCCGCAACGTTAGACGACGGTACGGTCAGTTTTGTTGGCTATAATTCTTGCGCCCGAAGGCCACGAAACCGGGCCCTTTCGGCTCATCCGCCAGGCCGGGCACAAGGACGTGCATGGAACCAGGAATCTACGCCAAATTCGATACGACCGAGGGGTCGTTCACGGTGCGCCTGTTCGACAAGGAGGCGCCGAAGACGGTTGAGAACTTCGTCGGCCTTGCCGAGGGAACGAAGGAGTGGAAGCACCCGGGGACCGGCGAGCGCAAGACGTCGCCGTACTACGACGGCATCATCTTCCACCGGATCATCGACGGCTTCATGATCCAGGGAGGCGACCCGCTCGGCCAGGGCACCGGCGGTCCCGGCTTCACCTTCGCGGATGAGTTTCATCCGTCGCGCCGCCACGACCGGGCCGGCATCCTCTCGATGGCCAACGCCGGCCCCAACACCAACGGCAGCCAGTTCTTCATCACGCTCGGGCCGACGCCGCACCTCGACAATCGCCATTCGGTCTTCGGCGAAGTCGTCTCCGGCCTCGACGTGGTCAAGAAGATCGGCTCGGTCGCGACCGGACGGCAGGATCGACCGGTGACGCCGGTCGTGATGAACAAGGTGACGATCGAGCGGGTCAGCTGATGGCCGACGATCGGCAGCCGCCAAAGCCCGAGCGAGGCGATGGCGTCGGGGCCACGCCTGCGTCGAGGGAAGGCGTTGAACTCGATTCGCTGCTGCCGATCGTCTACCAGGAACTGCGGCGGCTCGCGGCGGCCTACCTGCGCCGCGAGCGCCCCGGCCAGACGCTCCAGCCGACGGCCCTCGTCCACGAGGCCTACCTGCGGCTGCTGAAAGACCGCCCCGACCGCTGGCAGAACCGCGCCCACTTCTGCGCCATCGCCGCGCACTCGATGCGGCAGATCCTGATCGAGCGGGCGCGCGCCCGCGGCGCGCTGAAGCGCGGCGGGGCGCAGCCGCGCGTCACCCTCGACGAAGCGCTGGTCTCCGGCGGCGAGCAGTCCTTCGACATCCTCGCGCTCGACGCCGCGCTCGAGAGGCTGGCGCGGCTCGATGCGGAGCAGGCGCGGCTCGTCGAGCTGCGCTTCTTCGGCGGGCTGACGGTCGAAGAGACCGCGGACGCGATGAACATCTCCCCGGCGACGGTGAAGCGCCACTGGGCGATCGCCCGCGCCTGGCTCGCCCGCGAGCTGGAGGGGAACTCGCCGGCGTGACGGGAGACCGCTGGCAGCAGGTCAACGCGCTCTTCCACGCGGCGCTCGAACGGGACGCCGCCGGTCGCGACGCGCTGCTGCGGCAGGAAGCGACGCGAGATCCCGAGCTCGCCGCCGAAGTGCGATCGCTCCTCGCCCGCCACCAGTCGACTGAAGGCTTCCTCGAAGCGCCGGCATGGGAGGTCGCTGCGGATCTCATCGTCGATGGGGAGACCTCGCTCGTCGGCCGGCGCATCGGCTCGTACGAGGTGCTCCGCGAGATCGGCCGCGGCGGCATGGGGGTCGTCTACGCCGCGCGCGACGAGCGCCTCGGCCGCACCGTCGCGCTGAAGGCGCTGCCGCCCGAGTTCACCCGCAACCGGCGGCATCGGGATCGGCTCGCCCGCGAAGCCCGCGCCGCTGCCGCCTTCACCCACGACGCGATCGCCACCGTCTTCGCCCTCGAGGAGATCGACGGCGAGCTCTTCATCGCCTCGGAGCTCGTCGAAGGCGAGACGCTGCGCGACGAACTGGCGCGCGGTCCGATCGGACCCGAGCGCCTGCTGCCGACGCTGATCGAGATCGTCAATGGCCTGAGCGCCGCGCACGCCCGCGGCATCGTGCATCGCGACCTCAAGCCCGAGAACATCATTCGCCGCACCGACGGGCACATCAAGATCCTGGACTTCGGGCTCGCCCGCATCATCTCCCCCGGCCTGACGACGATGACGCGCCTGACCGAGCCGGGAGTGGCGCCGGGCACGCCGGGCTACATGGCGCCGGAGCAGTTGAGCGGTGCCGACACCGACCCGCGCACCGACCTGTTTGCGTTCGGCGTCCTGGCGTGGGAACTGGCGAGCGGCGAGCACCCCTTCGGCAGCAACCCGGCGGTGATGCTGGCGCGGATGATGGAAGGACGTCCGCTTTCACATCCCCGGCAGCTCTCGTTTCCGGCACTCGATCCCGTCATCCGGCGCTGCCTCCGCGTCGCGATGGACGAGCGCTACCCGTCTGCCGATGCGCTGCTCGCCGACCTCCGGCGTCTCGCCGGTTCTGCCGGTCAGCCGCTCCTGCCGGCGGTCGAGCCGCCGGCATTGTGGTGGTGGCGGTTCCATCAGCTGATGATGGCAGCCGTCGACGCATGCACTCCGATACTTGCCGGCCTCGCCGGCCGCAGCTTCGAGCGCCGGATCGGCGTCTGGATTTTCTTCGCCGCGCTCGCGCTCGCGACCGCCGCGGTTACGCTGCGCCTCAATCTCGTCTTCACCGCCCGCGTCGACCCGGCACGGCTCGGCGCCCACCGCGCCCATCACTTCCGATGGATCGCAGCGGCCGAGTCACTGCTCTCGATCTTGATCCTCAGCGCCGGCGTTGCCGCCATCGAGCCGTCGCCGATCATCGCCGGCGTCCTCGTCTGCCTCGCGATCGTGATGCTCGCGTCACTCGCCGTGATCGAGCCGGCCACGACCGCAAGCGCCGGCCTCGACGCCGCCTCATCCCCGCTGACAGACAGCAACTACAAGCGCTAGCAGTAACGGCCGCGAATCTGCGCGGGTCAGGCCGGCGTGCGGTACCCGCCTTGCTGTGATCTACCTCTGCCTGCCCCGTACGCGCCAATCCGTGTATCGCGTGCCGACAGCAGCAACAGATACGGTGACCAGTCCGCCTACAGACGCCTCGTCGCGAGATATCGATCCACACGTCGCGGCAGCGGTCGAAGCTCCATCACCGCTCGACAAGGCTGAGCTTAGGGACGCGATCGTTCAGGCGCCCGCCCTCATCTGCGTGACCCACGGCCCGCAGCACAGCATCGAAGCGGTCAGTGCCCTGTTCCTCCGCTCGATCGGCGGACGCAACGTCGTCGGCCAGACGATGCAGGAGGCGTTTCCGGAGCTGCCGCGCGAGCGGATCGACGAGATGACCGCGGCGTACGCGACCGGACAGCCGTACGAGGGGAAAGAGGTCGCGGACTCGATCACGACGGAGAACGGTGTCCGCGAGCGCTTCCTCAACCTCGTCATCCAGCCGCTGCGCGACCCGGCGGGCTCGGTCTACGGCCTGATGACGCACGCCGTCGACGTCACCGACGCGGTCCGGACGCGCCAGGAGCTCGCCGAGCTGGCGCTGGCCCTCGAACGCAGCAACCGCGAGCTCGACTCGTTCGCCTACGCCGCGTCGCACGATCTCCGGGCGCCGCTGCGCGGCATCGCCAACCTCGCGCAGTGGATCGAGGAGGACCTGGTCGGCAGCGGCGAGCTGAAGGCCGAGACGCGCGAGATGCTCGAGCTGATGCGCGGGCGGATGCACCGGATGGAAGGATTGATCGAAGGCCTGCTCCAGTACTCGCGCGCCGGCCGCGCGCAGGGTCAGCCCGAGTTCGTCGCGGTTGCCGACGTCGTCGGGGACGTCGTCGACCTGCTGTCGCCCCCGGACAGCGTCACCATCTCGATCGAGCCGGATCTGCCGACGGTCGAGACCGAGCGCCTGCTGCTGCAGCAGGTATTCATGAATCTGATCGGCAACGCCATCAAGCACGCCAATCGCGACGACCCGTCGATCGTCATCGGCAGCCGCCGGGTCGGACCGTTCTACGAGTTCTCGGTCAGCGACAACGGCCCTGGCATCGCGCCCGAGTTCCACGATCGCATCTGGGGCATCTTCCAGACGCTCGAAGCGCGCGACCGCGTCGAGGGTGCCGGCATCGGCCTGGCGCTCGTCAAGAAGATCGTCGAGTCGCAGCGCGGGCGGGCCTGGGTCGAGTCCGCCCCGGGGACGGGCGCGACGTTCCGCTTCCTGTGGAGAAAATCCGCGGCATGACTGAAAAGGCTCTGAACATCCTGCTCGTCGAAGACGACAACGTCGACGTGATGAACGTCAAGCGGGCGTTCGAGAAGAACCGCATCGCCAACCCGCTGTTCGTCGCCAACAACGGCATCGACGCGCTGACGATGCTGCGATCGGGCAACGTCCCCGGCGAGCGGCGCATCGTCCTGCTCGACCTCAACATGCCGCGGATGAACGGGCTGGAGTTCCTGCGCGAGCTGCGCGCCGATCCCGATCTGCACTCGACCGTCGTCATCGTACTGACGACGTCGAACGACGAGCGCGACAAGGTCGAAGCCTACAACCTCAACGTCGCCGGCTACCTGCTGAAGCCGGTCACCTTCGTCAATTTCGTCGAGACAATGGCGGCGCTGAACAAGTACTGGGCGCTGGTCGAGCTGCCATGATGACGAGTGCCGACCATGACTGACGCGCTCCGGCTGCTCATCGTCGACGATGACCTCGTCGATCGCCGCGCCGTCAGGCGGCTGCTGGCGACGGCAGGCGTTGCCGCCGAGATCGTCGAGTGCGGCGATCGGGACAGCGCCCTGGCCGCCGTCCAGCGCGAGCGCTTCGACTGCGTTCTCCTCGACTACCGGCTCCCCGGCACCGACGGCGTCACGCTGCTCCGCGACCTGCGCGACCGCAGCATGGATCTCGCGGTCGTCGCGCTGACCGGGCAGGGCGATCAGGAGCTCGCGGTCGCGCTGATGAAGGCGGGAGCGTCGGACTATCTCGACAAGAACAACCTGACGCCCGAGCGTCTCGAGCGCAGCCTGCGCTACGCGCTGTCGATGTCGCGCGCCGAGCAGCAGCGGCGCGAGCTGCTCGAACGCGAGCAGCGGGCCCGGCTCGAAGCGCAGGCGGCGAATCGCGCCAAGGACGAGTTCCTCGCGACGCTCTCGCACGAGCTGCGGACGCCGCTCAACGCGATTCTCGGCTGGACGCAGCTGCTCGCCGGCGGCCAGCTCAATGCCGCGGCAGCGCGGCGCGCGATCGAGATCATCGAGCGCAATACCCGGCTGCAGGCGCAGCTCATCGACGACCTGCTCGACATTTCGCGCATCATCACCAACCAGCTGCGGCTCGAGCTGCGGCCGGTCGCCGTCGACGCCATCCTCCAGGCGGCTATCGACACCGCGGTGCCGGCGGCGGCGGCGAAGCACATCACGATCGTGCGGGAGAACGGTGATTCCGGCACGAGTGTGTCGTGCGATCAGGCGCGGATGCAGCAGGTGATCTGGAACCTGCTGAGCAACGCCATCAAGTTCACGCCCGAGAACGGCACCGTGCGGCTGTCGGAAGGACGCGACGACGGCAGTGTCGTCCTGACCGTCAGCGACACCGGCATCGGCATCGAGCCCGAGTTCCTGCCGCACGTGTTCGACCGCTTCCGGCAGCAGGATCCGGCGACGACCCGACGGCACGGCGGGCTCGGGCTCGGCCTCTCGATCGTCCGGCACATCGTCGACATGCACGGCGGCAGCATCGAGGTCGCCAGCGAGGGGGCCGGCCGCGGCGCGGCGTTCACGGTGAAGATTCCCGTCGCCGCGGTCACGGCGGACGGCGCCAGGGTACCCGACGGCGATCGCGAGTGCGTCGAGACCTCGCTCGAAGGCATCCGCGTGCTGGTCGTCGACAACGAGGCCGACGCGCGCGGCCTGGTCAGCGCGATCCTCGAGAGCCGCGGCGCGGAAGTGACGGCGGTCGAATCGGCGGCTGCAGCGCTCCAGACAATCGAGAAGCATCGGCCCGACGTGCTCCTCAGCGACATCGCGATGCCGGGCGTCGACGGCTACGGCCTGATCCGGGAGGTCCGGCGGCGCGAGTCGCCGGCGGCGCCGCTGCCGGCCGCGGCCCTGACCGCCTTCGCCGCCGAATCAGATCGCATCAAGGCGATTGACGCCGGCTACCAGGCCCACCTGCGCAAGCCGGTGGAGCCGGCGGAGCTCGCCGCCGTCGTCGCCGCGCTCGCCCGACGGGAGGCGCACCAGCGCTGAAGGCGGCCGGAATCCCGGGCAGGTGTCGTACAATCAATTGATGAGACGGCCAGCCACGACGTCATGGAAAGCGATCGTCGGTACGGGCGCGATTGCCGTCGCCATCGTGCTGGCCTCCGCGGCGGTACTGCCTGGTGCCGCGGCGCAGGAGCCGCCAGTCGAATCCCCGCCTGCCACTCTCCCGCCCTTCGACGCCTGGCTCACCGAACTGCGGGCTGAGGCGGTAGCGCGCGGCATCCGCCAGGAAGTCATCGACGCCGCGTTCGCCGACATCCAGCCGGTGGCGCAGATTCTCGAGCGTGATCGAACGCAGGCGGAGTTCGCGCTCGACCTGACGTCGTATCTCAACCGCCGCCTGACGCGTGCGACAGTGCGCACCGCGCAGCAGATGCACACCGAGCATCGGGCGCTGATCGAGAAGGTCGGCAAGCAGTACCGGCGTCCAGGCGCGCGTCCTCACCGCGGTCTGGGGCCTCGAGTCGAACTTCGGCCGCTTCGCCGGCGTCCGGCCGACGATTCCGGCCCTGGCCACCCTGGCCTACGATCCCCGGCGCGCGACGCTCTTCAGGAGCGAGTTGTTCAGCGCGCTCGAGATCGTCAACCGCGGCGACATCGAGCTGGCGCAGCTGAAGGGGTCGTGGGCGGGCGCGCTCGGCCAGCCGCAGTTCATGCCCTCGACCTACCTCAAGTTCTCGCAGGACTTCGACGGCGACGGCGACCGCGACATCTGGACGTCGCTGCCCGACGTGTTCGCGTCGATCGCGTTCTACCTGCGCGAGCACGGCTGGTCGGACGAGACGACGTGGGGGCGCGAGGTCAAGGTGCCGAAGACGGCACTGAAGGCCGTCGCCGCCGTGCCGCGGCGGGACGAGGGCTGCCGCGCCGTCCGCGTGCTGACCGAACCCAAACCGCTGAAGGCGTGGAAGTCGATGGGCGTGCGGACGCTGGCGGGCGGAGCCCTGCCAGCCGGCGCCATCGACGCGTCGCTCGTCACCGACGGCACGCGCTACTTCCTCGTCTACAAGAACTACGAAGCGCTGCTCGCCTACAACTGCGCCACCAGCTACGCGATCAGCATCGGGATGCTGTCTGATCGACTGAAGTAGTCGGGGTTCGGGGCTCGGGGCTCGGGGCTCGAAACCTTTCTGATAAGCCCATATCTGAGAGCCGCATCGGCCGAGATCAGAAGCTTTTCGAACCCCGAACCCCGAACCCCGGCCAAGAGCCCCGGTTCTAGAATTTGATCGAGTAAACGATCTTGACGTTGCGCCCCATCTCCGGCACGAAGTCCTTGATGAGCGAGAGGTGGTTGCGATAGAGCTCGTTGGTCGTGTTGTCCAGCCGGGCAGTGATCGTGTTGAGGGCCTGTCCGGCCTCGAACGAGTACGACGCGAACAGCTTCAGCAGGTTGTAACCGTCGGTCGGCGTCTCCTCGCCGTAGACGCGATCCTGTTTCGCCGTCGAGACGATCTCGCCCCCGGCCTGGAACGCGCCGGTCTGGTAGCGGAGGCCGCCGCGAAAGCGCATCGGCGGAATCCTCGGCAGCGCCTCGCCGCTCCCGCGTAGCTCGCCGCGCACCAGGTCGAACCCTACTTCCGCGAACAGTCCCCTCGCGATCTCGGCATCGGCGTGCGCCTCGATGCCCTGCAGGACGCTGTCGGCGGCCACGAACTCGATCACCGGGAAACCTTCCGAGTCTTCGCCGGGGAAGCGATCTTCGAATTCCTCCTCGCTGATCGGGTTGCGGAACACGTAGTCGTCGATGCTGTTGCGGAAGAAGCTCACCTCACCCGAGAACCGCGGCGCGCGCCAGCGCAGCGCCGCGTCGAAGCCGAGCGCGGTCTCGGAATCGAGATCCGGATTGCCGATCTCGAAGGCGAAGTTGCCGGGGTGGACGCCGAAGAAGTACATCTCTTCGAGCGCCGGGTTGCGCGCGGCGCGGGCGAGGCTCAGCGCCAGCGTCAGCTTGTCGTTTGCCGCGGCCGGGCGGAACAGCAGGCCGACCGACGCCGAGCCGTCAGTGAAATCGCGGCTTGGCAGTCCGCCCTCGGGACTGAAGGAAGCCCAATTCAGGCGGCCGCCGAACTGCACCGTGAAATGCGGCCAGGTCAGCTCTTCGTAGGCGAAGAGCGCCGTCGCGGTCTCGTCGACCGGCGGTGACAACGCCTCCTCGCCAGTCGCGCTGAAAGCACGGTTGAGATACGAACCGCCGATCGTACCCGACAGCCGGCCCATCGTACGATGCTTCGCCTGGGCGTTGATGTCGGCGGTGTTGTTCTCGAACTGCGTGCCGACTTCGTCGCCCTCGAGCTCGTCGTGGCGGTAGTGGCGGTAGCCAAAGAGCACGCGATAGGACTCGAACGGCCCGGTGAGCTGGTCGGCGCCGGCGCGGAGGCCGAACATGTGCCGCCGCGGCGTCAACTGGATATTGCCGTCCTCGACGAACGGGATGCCGTACTTGGTGTCGTCGTAGCCGTAGCTGCCGCCGAAGTACCGGTGCTCGCCGGTGTAGGCGACGCCAACCGTACCGATGCCCGCGCGCGACTGCGTGTTCTCCACTTCCCCTTCGGGCGTGCTCACGTCCCCCGACCGGCGGCCGCTGCCCGCCGCGTGCAGCGCCCACTTTCCGTCGCCAACCATGAGGTCGGCGGCGGCGCCGGCATCCGTCGCGGCCGATCCGAAGTCGAAGGTCGCGCCGCCGTGCGTGCCGGTGACGGGCTTGGTCGGAATCGTGTCCGAGATGACGTTGACGAGACCGCCGATCGCGTTCGATCCGTATAGCAATGTCGCCGGCCCGCGCACGACTTCGATCGTCGACGCGCTGGCCGGGTTCACGGTCACGCCGTGATCGCCGGACTGACTCGACAAGTCGCCGACCCGCTGACCGTCCTCGAGGATGAGCACGCGATCGCCGTCGAGACCGCGGATGACCGGTCGCGACGGTCCGGGCCCGAACGAGCGCTCGGCAACACCGGGCTGGTTGGCGAGCGTCGCGCCGAGACCGTTCTGCAGCTGCTTCGCCAGATCCTGGCCCGAGAGCACCGTCGTCGGCTGGTAGGCCTCGAACTGGCTGCGGGCGTCGGGGCTGACCGAGACCACCTCGGCGTAGTGCAGCTCGGGATCGACCGCGACGTCGAGCGTCGCGGGCGAGGGCCCCACCGTGACGTCGGCGCGCGCCGCGACGAAGCCGGGGGCGACGACGATGAGGTGGTAGTCGCCGGGCGGGACGCCGGCGACCGAGTACGTGCCGTCGGCCTTCGACTTGCCCTCGAGCTTGGTGCCCTCGACGAGCACGACGGCATCGGCGACAGGCTTGAGCGTGACGGAATGATACAGGCGGCCGGACAGCGTCACGCCAGGCGCGGCGGCCTGAGGCGCCTGCGCCATCGTCGGCGCCGGGACGCCTAGAGAAGCGACGAGCGCGAGCGCGCGTATCGCGGCAAAGCGCGAACCCATGTGTTGTCTCCTCGATCCGGAGCCGGTACGGGCCGGGCTCCCTAATCCTTGACGGCTGACGGAAGCACGATGGCCAGCCGCAGCTGCCGGCGTATCGGCAGCACACTTCGGACATCGCGAAACGACGACCGAATCAGGCAGGAGGAGCGCGGGCGGGGAGATTGTCGAGAGCCGGGGCACGCCGGGCTCCGGAGACGATCGGCGCGATCGCGTGCCCGGGCGTGAGCACGACGGCGGCGAAGCCGAGATCGGCCGGCCCCGTGCGATGCGAGCGGGCCGAGTGGCAGATGACGCAGTGGTGCGCCGGTTGCCCGCTGTCGTCGACCGTGGCGCGCACCGAACCGTCGCCACCGCCGGCTGCCGGGACCTCGCAGAGCAGATCGTCGCCACCGGCGTGGGGCGCGACGACTGGCGCCAGCCACGCCAGCAGCAGCAGCGTGGCCAGCCACGGCGAACGCAGGATCGAGGTCACCCGGAACACGACGTTACCAGCCTAACAGAAGAGGGTGATGCAGGTCATCTTCACCCCCGCTTTGGGATACAGTGTCGGCCCGATGACCCTGACCCTCCTCGACTGGCTCATCGTCGCGGCCTCGCTGATCGTCTGCTTCGTGCCGGCGCTGTTCTTCGGCCGGCGCGCCGGCGAGAGCACGTCGGAGTTCTTCGCCTCCGGGCGCGCCGTGCCGTGGTGGCTGGCCGGGCTCTCGATGGTGGCGACGACGTTCAGCAGCGACACCCCCAACCTCGTCACCGACATCGTGCGGCGCAACGGCGTTGCCGGCAACTGGGTTTGGTGGGCGTTCGTGCTGACCGGCGTGGCGACGGTGTTCTTCTACGCCCGTCTGTGGCGCCGCTCGGGCGTCCTCACCGACCTCGAGTTCTACGAGATCCGCTACTCGGGCACCGCCGCCAGCGTCGTCCGCGGCTTCCGCGCCGTCTACCTCGGCCTGCTCTTCAACTGCATGATCATGGCGACCGTCAACCTGGCGGCGTGCAAGATCGCAGGCATCCTGTTCGGGCTGGAGCGCTGGCAGACGCTGCTCGGCGTCGGCATCCTCAACGTCGTGTTCGCCGCCCATTCCGGCCTGTGGGGCGTGCTCGTCATCGACATGATCCAGTTCTTCATCAAGATGACGGCGGTGGTCGCCGCGGCCTGGTTCGCGCTGCAGGCGCCGCAGGTCGGCGGGCTGACCGCGCTCATCGACAAGCTGTCGGTGCAGCGCGGCCCCGGCGGCATCGACTACCTCGCGGTGCTGCCCGACTTCACGAACAACTGGGAGATGGCCATCGCCGTGTTCGTGATGCCGATCGCGGTGCAGTGGTGGGCGGTCTGGTACCCGGGCGCCGAACCGGGCGGCGGCAGCTACATCGCGCAGCGCATGCTGGCGTCGAAATCCGAGAAGGACGCGCTCGGCGCCGTCCTCTTCTTCAACGTCGCCCACTACGTGCTGCGGCCCTGGCCGTGGATCCTGGTCGCGCTCTGCTCGATCCTCGTCTACCCCGAGCTCTCGGACATCCAGCGCGCGTTCCCGGACCTCGATCCGCAGCTGCTCGGGCATGACATCGCCTATCCGGCGATGCTGCGCTTCCTCCCCGCCGGATTCGTCGGCCTGATGGTCGGCGGTCTCATCGCCGCCAACTCGTCGACCATCCTGACTCACCTCAACTGGGGCGCGTCGTACCTGGTGCACGATTTCTATCGCCGGTTCATCCGCCGCGACGCGAGCGAGGCGCACTACGTCCAGGCCGGGCGCGCCGCCACCGTCCTCCTTTTCGTCTGCTCGTCGGGCATGGTCTATCTCCTCGACTCGGCGAAGGATGCCTTCGACGTCATCCTCCAGATCGGCGCCGGCACCGGCCTGCTCTATCTCGTCCGCTGGTTCTGGTGGCGTGTCAACGCCTGGTGCGAGGTCGTCGCGATGCTCAGCTCGTTCATCGTGTCGGTCGTGCTGCTCGTCCTCGCGCGCAACGGCGCCGGATTCAGCACTCACGCCGCGCTCCTCATCACCATCGCCGTGACGACCGTGTGCTGGGTGGTGACCGCCTATGTCGGTCCCGCGACCGATCGCGCGACGCTGGTCAGCTTCTACGAGAAGGTCCGCCCGGCCGGTCCGGGATGGAACGCGATCCGTCCGCTGGCCGATCCGTCGCGGGCGAGCTCGCCGGACAACATCCCGATGGCGCTCCTGGGATGGGTGGCGGGATGTACGGCGATCTGGTCGGCGCTCTTCACCGTCGGCAACTTCCTCTATCTCCGCAACGACGCCGCCTTCGCCATGCTGGCTGTGTTCGTCGTCAGCGGTCTCGTCCTCGTCGCCGTCGTCCGCCAGCTGTGGTCCAGCCCGCTGGCCGCGCCGGAACGCCCCCGCTAAGGCGGGGACGAACTTCACTCAACCGGATTCGAGAACCAACATCTTGAAGACGACTCGCAGCTGACATCCTGCCCGTTCGTCCTGCGACTCGTACCAGTCGACGGGCGGACGTGACGAGATGTCGGCGCCGCGGGACGGCCGCGCCGGCGGACGCGCGCGCCCGCACGCCTGCGCCCCGGGCCTCTCCTTTGCGTTGCGGACGGGATGCTCACCCGCATTCCGTTTCGAGATCAGAAAGGAGAGGGTCGAATGTTCAAGGCTCTCATTACCCGTAGTGTGGCGCTGGCCGCCGCGGCTGCTGCCGCCGTCCTGCTTTCGACCCCGCCGCCGGCCGACGCTCAGACACCGACCGGTACGATCACCGGCCGCGTCACCGATCAGGGCGGCCTCTCCGTGCCGGGCGCGACCGTGACCGTGACCTCCACCAACCTCCAGGGCACGCGAGTCGCGGTGACTTCGACCAACGGCGATTTCATCCTGCCCAGCCTTCCGCCCGGGCCTTACACCGTGACCGTCGAGCTGAGCGGCTTCGGGACGACGAAAGTCACGCAGGACGTCGGCGCCGGCCAGCCGGTGACGCTGGAGCTGACGCTGCGGCCGGCGGCGCTGAGCGAGGTCGTCACCGTCACCGCCCGCGCCGATGCCTTCACCAACACGGTTCAGGCCTCGACCAACGTCCAGCAGGAGCTGCTGGCGACGCTGCCAACCGCACGGACCATCCTGTCGGCGGTCAACGTCGCGCCGGCGGCGCACGCGACCGGCCCCAACAACGCGATCACGATCGGCGGCGCGATGTCGGCCGACAACCTCTTCATGCTCGACGGCGTGCAGATCCAGGACAACATCCGCGGCACCCCATTCACGCTGTTCATCGAGGACGCGATTCAGGAGACGACTGTTTCGACTTCGGGGATCTCGGCCGAATACGGCCGCTTCACCGGCGGCGTCGTCAACGCGATCACCCGTTCGGGCGGCAACCGCTTCAGCGGTTCGCTGCGGACGACGTTCAACAACGACGACTGGCGGACGACCAGCCCGTTCGACGAGCCCAAGAAGAACGACACGGTGCCGACCTATGAGTTCACGATCGGCGGGCCGATCGTGCGCAACCGCACGTGGTTCTTCGGCGCCGGCCGTCTCTTCAACCAGTCCACCGCCAACGAGACCGGCTACACCCGGGCGCCCTATACCTTCGAGAACGACGAGAAGCGGTTCGAAGGAAAAGTGACGCAATCTTTCGGCCCCAGGCACAACGTGCGCGTTGCCTACACCGCGGTGCGCGAGGACGAGATCAACAACGTCTGGCCGAGCGCCCAGGAGGTGATGGACCTGCGCAGCCTGCACGACCGGCAGCTGCCGCAGGACCTGCTGTCACTGCACTACTCGGGCACGCTGCGCTCGAACCTGTTCGTCGAGGCGCAGTACTCGGCGCGGCAGTTCTCGTTCGAGAACTCCGGTGGCACCTCGACCGATCTGATCCAGGGGACGGTGCTGCGGTCGCAGCAGACCGGGGCCTTCTGGTGGTCGCCGAACTTCTGCGGTGTGTGCGGCCCGGAAGAGCGCGACAACGAGAACCTCTACCTGAAGGGCACGTACTTCTGGTCGACCCCGCGCGGTTCCCACAACATCGTCTTCGGCTACGACACCTTCAACGACAAGCGCAAAGGCGACAATCACCAGTCGGGCAGCGACTTCCAGGTCTGGACGACCGACACCCTCGTCGAGGACGGCGCCGTCTACCCGGTGGCGCGCAACAATGGCAGCACCTACATCATCAACTACCCAATCAGCCTCTCGAGCCAGGGCACGGACTTCCGGACACACTCGCTGTTCCTGAACGACTCGTGGAGCGCCAACAGCCATTTCACGTTGAACCTCGGCGTGCGCTGGGACAAGAACGACGGCGTCGATGCCGCCGGCAACGCGGTCGCTAACGACAACGCCTTCAGCCCCCGCCTCGGGGTGGTGTGGGATCCTTCCGGCAACGGCAGATGGAGCCTGCACGGCAGCTACGGCCGCTACGTCGCCGCGCTCGCCAACTCGATCGCCGACTCGGCGTCGCCTGCGGGCACGCCGTCAATCCTGGCCTGGTTCTATCAAGGACCGAACATCAACACCGGCACCGGCGCGCCAGTCGCGTCCGATGCGGCGCTGCGGCAGATCTTCGATTGGTTCGACAGCGGTGGCGGGACGAGCCGGCCTCCATTCTTCACGAGCATTCCGGGAGTGCAGACGCAGATCCGCGAGTCGCTGCGTTCGCCGCACGCCACCGAGTTCGCCTCCGGTGCGAGCCGGCAGCTCGGCGGCCGCGGCGCCATCCGCGCCGACTTCGTCTACCGCACGTTCACCGACTTCTATGCCGACCGGATCGACACCAGCACCGGCAGCGTCACGGACCCGGCGGGACAGGTGTTCGACCTTGCCCTGGTCGAGAACACCGACCTGCTGTCGCGAGAGTACGTCGCCGGCAGCGTCCAGGCCAACTACCGGCTCGGGTCGCGCGTCGATCTCGGCGGCAACTACACGCTGTCGCGGTTGTGGGGGAACGTCAACGGTGAAACCGTCAACAGCGGTCCCGTCAGCAGCAGCGCCACCAGCTATCCGGAGTACTTCGACCTGTCGTGGTTCGCCCCGGAGGGGGATCTCCTCGCCGATCAGCGTCACCGGCTGCGGCTCTGGGGCACCGCCCGCCTGCCGCTGCCCGAGCGGCTCGGCAACTTCACCGTGGCGTTGTTCGAACAGATCAACTCCGGCACGCCCTACGGCGCACTCGGCAACATCGACAGTCGGGACTACGTCACCGACCCCGGCTACCAGACCGCGCCTGCTACGGTCAACTACTGGTTCACCGATCGCGATGCGTTCAAGACCGAGACGATGTTCCGGACCGACTTCTCGCTGAACTACACCTTCGGTCTTGGCGGCACGAGCCAGCTCTTCGCGCAGCTGCAGGTGTTGAATCTGTTCAACCAGTTCCAGTTGTTCAACATCAACAGCAACGCCATCGACACGACGGTGCTGACCGCCGTCGACGACCCGGATCGCTTCCAGACGTTCAACCCGTTCACCGAGCGGCCGGTGCAGGGCGTGCACTGGGACTACGGCGAAGAGTTCGGCACGCCGGTCGGCGCCGCCGCCTACACGCTGCCGCGCACGTTCCAGTTCGCGCTGGGGGTGAGGTTCTAGTCTGTGGGCGTAGGGAAGAGAGCGTTCTCGCTCTCTTCCCTACGCATCTCGGGGCTCGGGGCTCGGGGCTCGACGGAGCTCAGGGCGCAGGGCTCAGGCCTCAGGGGCGTGAGAGCCAGTTCGCGAAGCTGATGGCTATTTGCCCTCCTGGAACCACCTGCCTGTCGACCACTCGTCCTTCTCCACCGAGCGGTCCACGGTCCTGCCCTCCCACCATCAATCTCACCGCGCCGCCGTTGCCGGCTCGGATCTGAATCAGCTTGTCGGCGGCGAAAGACAGGCGGCGATCCGGGGGCAACTCCGCCTCGAGCGCCCGCGCGCCGTCGACGGTGACCCTGAGCCACACCGGCTTGATCGTCACGAGCTCGATGTTGAGGGCCTTGGCCGGGACCGGCGCGGGCGGCGGCGGCGAGGGCGCTGGTCGCGCGCGGCGGCGGGTGCAGCTGCGGCAGCAGGCGGAGGCGCAGCGGCCGTTGCCGGCGGCGGTTCAGTGCTCGACGGTCGGCTGAAGAACCAGACGACGAACACCAGCAGCAGGACGCCAGCCGCAGCGGCGACCATCGGGCCCGCGTTGCGGGACGACGGCGCCTTCGGCGGAGCCATCGACGCTGCCGCAATCGAAGCGGGCATGGAAGGCGACGGGAGATCCACCGCGACGGGCGACGGCCGATCGGCATCCACGTCCGCATCCGCAGGGCGCACCGCGGGCGGCGACAGTGCCACCGCGATAGTCGTCGGCTTGTAAGTCGCCTGCACGGGCGCCGGGGCCACGTCTGGCGGCGCTGGAAGCTTTGCGGCCGTCGGCGCCGCCGGTGCAGGCGGCGCAGCGGGCGCCGGTGGACGGGCGGCAAGATTGGCGGCCACCTCGCCGACCGGCCGGACCGGTCTCGCCTGCGCGCGCAACTCGCTCTGCAGCTCCGCTTCGTGCTGGGCGATCAGATCGGTGTAGCGATCGTTCCGGAAGGTCTTGACGAAGCTCTCGAACTCGGCGACCGTGCCTTCGCGCTGGCGGCGGGTCGCCTGGATCTTGTCGGCCAGGCGCTCCAGCTCGGCGAGCGCAGTCAGTTCGTCGAACGGTTGAGGTTTCTGATTGTCGCTCACGGGATTCGTGTAGTTGACCCGGTTACGGCGGATCCGTCAAGACTGAGCGAGTTCGGCCGGAGCTCCGCATCGCCTTGCGGTGGTCAAAGTTGCACGGCTGGCGGCGCGGCGCGCTTCGACCGAGACGTCTTCTGGGCGATCTGCAGCCGTCCATCGAAGGACCCGCTTTTGCAGAGCTGGCCCCGGGAGTTACCGCATGTTCCAGCTCAGCCTCGTTGATCACATCCGCCTGAGTTTCGGCAGCGTGGCGACGAGCTACAGGGCCCACGCGCGCGCCGCCGAGCGGCTGTCGTCGCGGGCCTGGCAATCGAAGGTCGTGGTGATGGTGCTGGTCGCGCTCGCGACCGGCGCCGCTCTCATCGCCCTGACGGGCGTGAGGCAGTTCCAGATTGCCGCGGCGGCGCTCTCGGCGACCGCCGTCCTCGCGCTTGCCATTGCCAATTCGCTCGGCTTCGAAGCGCGGGCGTACGCGCACCGCGCCTGTGCCGCACAGTTGTGGCTGCTCAGCGAAAAGTATCGCGCCCTCCTCGCCGAGGTTCACGACGGCCTGGTCGAGCTCGCCGACGTGACGCGGAGGCGCGACCAGCTGATGCACGAGGTGCAGGTCGTCTACGAGCACGCCCTCCCGGCCGATCGCGAGGCCTACCAGATCGCGCGCGAGGCCCTCGGCTCCGGCGACAGCGCGCCCTCCGATCAGGACATCGACAAGCTCCTTCCTGCTTCGCTTCGTCATTCTGAGAAGGCGGCAACGTAGGCGCCCTGAAAACCTGGGCCAAAAGCCCAAAGAAATCGCCGCCCCATGAATCAGGCGTGAGGGGTGGCCAACCCCCTCGTCGTCTGTTACCCTAGATGTCCGGGTTTTTTCCGGTTCCACCTCGACGGCTTCAATCGAAAATCGGCCCTCCAGCGCCCCTCGCGGCGAGGGGCCGGCGTTTCCAGGAGGAAGAAGACGGATGCGTTTCTCCGCGGCGCTCGCGCTGTCCGTTTCGCTGGCTGGGATCCTCGGTGCGGCGTCTTCGACGACCGCCTACGCCAGCGCCTCGAATGAAAACGCGTCCGAGGCCAAGGCTCGCGCGTTCGCGGATGTCCGCGCCCTCGACCACCACGTCCTGCGCCTCGCGCTCGACGCCGTCAGCTGCGCTCGCGACGCCGGCCGGATCGATGCCGACGGCGACCGGTTGCTCACCGTCATCGACTATTCCAGGGCATCGACGCTGCCGCGGCTGTGGGTCCTCGATCTCGAACGCGAGCGGCTCCTGTTCGAAGAGCTCGTCGCGCACGGCCAGGGCAGCGGCGACAACTTCCCGACGCGCTTCTCCAACCGCGAAGGCAGCCACCAGACCAGCATCGGCTTGTTTCGCACGGCCGACACCTATGTCGGGGCCAACGGCTACTCGCTGCGGCTCGACGGGCTCGAATCCGGCGTCAACGATCGCGCGCGTGAGCGGGCGATCGTGATGCATGGCGCGCCGTACGTCAGCAGCGAGAGCGTCAGGGCGCTCGGCCGCCTCGGCCGCAGCCACGGCTGCCCGGCCCTCCGTCCCGCCATCGCCCGCACGGTCATCGACACCATCAAGGACGGCTCGCTCGTTTTCGCGTACTATCCCGATCAGCGCTGGCTCAAGGGCTCGCGCTTCCTGAACGGCTGCTCGTAGCCGGCGGCGCGGCGGACGCGACGCCCAGTTCAGCGCTACTCCCCGAACCGATCGTCCTGATGGCTACGCCCGATACGCCAGACATGCGCCGCAGCTACGTCCGGGTGCTGGTCGTGTGGGTGATCACGCTGCTCGCGCTCTACGCCTTCCAGGAGTACTTCTCCTGATGCCGCGCCACGCCGCGGCGGCACCCCGCGCCAGGGCCGAACGCTGATGCACCCGGTCGACTGGGGCGTCCTCGTCGCGTTCTCGGTGTGGATCGTCTACGACGGCCTGAAGCGCACCAAGGACAGCCAGGAGCTCGAGGGGTACTTCCTCGCCAAGCGATCGATCCCGTGGTGGGCCGCCGGCATTTCCGTGATGGCGACCCAGCTCAGTGCCATCACCATGATCGGCACGACCGGCCAGGGCTACAACGACGGCCTTCGCTTCATCCAGTTCTACTTCGCGCTGCCGCTGGCGATGATCATCCTGTCGGTGACGCTGGTGCCGTTCTTCTACTCGTCCGGCGTCTACACCGCCTACGAGTACCTGGAGCGCCGCTTCGACGCCAAGACGCGGGCGTTGACGAGCCTGCTCTTCCAGATCTCGCGCGCGATGTCGTGCGGCGCGGTGATTTCCGCGCCGGCCGTCGTCCTGTCGCTGGTGCTCGGGTGGGATGTGACGGCGACGGCGCTGGCGATCGCCGTACCGGCGATCGTCTACACGATGTTTGGCGGCGTGCAGGCCGTCACGTGGACCGACGTGAAGATCATGGTCCTCATCGTCTTTGGGCTCTTCGCGGTGATTGCGACCGCGCTCATCGGCCTGCCGGCCGGCGTCGGACTCGCCGATGGCCTCACCATCGCCGCCGCCACCGGCCGGCTGAAGACGATGGACTTCTCGTTCGATCTGACCAACCAGTACACGTTCTGGTCGGGGATGATCGCCGCGCTCTTCCTGTTCTGCTCGTACTTCGGCACCGATCAGAGTCAGGTGCAGAGATACCTGACGGCGCGTTCGGTCAACGAAGCACGGCACTCGCTGCTGATGAGCGCCTACTGGAAGATCCCGCTGCAGCTCCTGGTGCTGCTCCTCGGTGTGCTCGTCTTCGTGTTCTACATCTTCACGCCGCCGCCGCTCATCTTCAGCGCGGCACAATCCGAACGCCTGAGAACGAGCAGTGCGGCGCCGGCGTACGCGGCGCTCGAAGCCGAGTTCAAAACCGCGTTCGACGCCAGGAGGGCGGCGGCGGTCGAACTGGTGACGGCCCGCGACACCGGCGAGGCGGCCCGGATCGAAGCCGGCAAGGAAATGGTGCGGCAGGGTGACGACGCCGTGAACAGCGTCCGCTCCCGCGCCGCCGCGCTCGTCCGCGAGCGCAACGATCGCGCCTTTTCGGACGTCAACTACATCATCCCGGCGTTCATTCTCACCAATCTTCCGATCGGCCTGGTCGGGCTGCTCATCCTCGCCATCATCATGGCCGCAACCGACACCATCGCCGGCGAGCTGAACTCGCTGTCGACGGCGACCGTGATCGACTTCTACAAGCGGCACTTCCGGCCGGCCGGGAGCGACGCGCACTACCTCAATGTGTCGAAGCTGGTGACTGGTCTCTGGGGACTGTTTGCCTGCGGCGTGGCGGTCTGGGCGGTCGAGCTCGGGTCACTCATCGAAGTCGTCAACCGGTTCGGCTCGTTCTTCTACGGCTCGATTCTCGGGGTGTTCATCCTGGCCGTGGCCGTGCCGCTGGCGACCGGCACCGGCGCTTTCGTCGGCCTCATCGCCGGCATGGCCTCGGTCGCCTGGGTGGCGTCCTTCACCAGCGTGGCCTTCCTCTGGCACAACGTCGTCGGCGCCGTCGCCGTCGTCGTCGTCGGTACGCTAGTCAGCGCCGTGACACGGCGGCGCTGACACAGACGATTGCAGACTGAAGACTGCAGACTGCAGACTGCAGACTGCAGATTGGAGACTGCAGATTGGAGACTGCGATTGGACTGAAGATTGGATGCGCGATTGTCGATTGCAGATTGCGCGATTGCCGATTGCAGCGCGCAATCGGCAATCTGCAATCGGCAATTGCAGTTTTCAATCTTCAATCTGAACAATCTGCCAATCTCAGCCAATCTTCAGTCTGCAGTCTGCAATCTTCAATCGTAAGGTGTCCTTCAAAAACGATGCAGGTACGATGCCTTGAAGAACAACCCTCGCTGCGTCGTCTCGTACGGCCCCCGGCCCGGCACCCATTCGCCGTCGTCGAAGCCGCGCTGCTCGATGAGCGAGCCGTAGCCGGCATAGACGACGGTGCCCGGGCGCAGCTCGTAGGAGGCGAGGAAGTCGGTGAGGACGCGGTAGCGTGAGCTGTCGAACTGGGCGATGGCGCGGATGAAGAACTGGCGGGAGAACTGGTAGGTCGTGCGGCTGTAGATCAGGTCGACGTCGTAGACGCGGTCACCGGTCGCGGCGCGGTTGAAATTGATGCGGCGGTAGCTGAGCCCCTGCGACAGCCGGCCGCTGGGCTGAAGGTTGACGCCTATACGGCCGTCGTAGCTGACGCCCTGGAACGGGTTGACCTGGTCGTAGTAGACCGCATCGCCAAAGAAATACTGGCCGTCGAAGTTCAGCCATTGATAGAGCTGGGCCTCGCCCTGGAAGCGCCACCGGGCGCGATCGAAGCGCTGTCCGGCCCAGGTCTCGAAGCCATCGAAGCGGTCGAGACGAATGAATCCCTGCCGCGTGAACCGGAAGCGGACGCCCGTCACCTGCAGCAGCTCGTTGCCGCCGGCGTTGCGATCGCGGCCGCCCTGCGTGAACGAGAACGGCGACAGCCGCAGCAGCCAGGCCTTGGTCCTGGTCGGGTAGAAGCTGTACTCGGCGTAGCCCCAGCCGCTCGTGATGCCGACGCGGTTGATGAACGCCGTCTCCATGCTGAAGTCGCGGTCGTAGTGCTCGCCGTAGCCGATGAGGGTGAGGCGGCGGGTGCTGTACTCGTAGCCCGCCTGCGCGCCGATGCCGGTGGCCGCTTCGTCGGCGCGCGGCGCCTGCGTCGACGACGCGAGCACGAAGCCGCTGACGCGCTGCGTCGCGTTGACGCGCCAGGAGAGGTCGGCGCCGATGACGCGGTTGAAGCCGCCGGCGAACTCGGAGTCGACCACGAGCCCGCCGACGTAGTTGCTCGGACCGAGGCTGTACTGGACGCGGCCGATGTTGAAGAGGCGGTCCTTGCCGAAATCGAGATCGCCGTCGGGCAGGTTGCGACCGGCTGACTGGTCGAGCGCGGTGAGCGTACCGAAGGCGAAACGCCCGGCGTTGCCGATCACCTTGGCGCCGAACATCGGATCGACGATGCGGCGGGTGTGGACCGCGGTCTGCAGGCTGTTGTCGTTGCCCTGGCCGGCGAGCGTGAAGATCCCCGCGCCCTCCATGAAGAACGGCCGCTTCTCCGAGAAGAAGACCGGAAAGCGCTGGTTGACTTCGACCTGGAACGCGTCGCTCTCGACCTGGCTGAAGTCGGGATTGACGGTGGCTTCGACGGTGACGGTCGACGTCACGCCGTACTTGCCGCTGATGCCGAAGTCTCCCTCGTCGTCGGCGCCGTTCCAGCCTGACGGCGTCGCGCGCGTCTGCGTCCGCACGTAGGTCGTCGACGGGATCAGCTCGCGCGTCAGCCGCGGCTGGAGCGGGCCGAACGACAGCGCCGCGTGCTTCTCGAACACCCACTTGCCGGGCTCGAGCGGCGGCCACGCGACCGAGACGCCGGCGCGGCTGACTCGCCGCCAGATCAGGATCCCCATCCGCACGTCGGCGCCGCCCTTGAAGCGAATCGACTGCAGCGGCAGCCGCATCTCCACCGCGTAGCCCTTGTCGTTGCGGCGCCCGGCGCTGTCCCACACGTAGTCCGGCGCCTGGTCTTCGCCGCCGGCGGCACTGTTGAGCATGTCCAGCTGAACGCCGCTCGGGTTGACCATCAGGTGATAGGAGAACTGCCCGGTGCCGAGCGCGTCGAGGCTGATGCCGACCCAGTCGTCCTGCCAGATGTTGTCGCGGCGCGTGATCGAGGTCTTGATGTCGGATGGGTTGGGATCGTCGCACTGGAACGCGAAGTAGAGGAAGCCGGCGTCGTGGCCGATCCACACCCGGGTCTGCTGCGGCACCCGGTCGCCGTAGAGCGGGTTGTAGGTCAGCAGCTCGCCGATCTCGACCGGTCCTTCGCGCCACGCGCCGTCGTCGAGCACGCCGTCGATCGTGGGTGGCTCGCCCAGGGGTCGCGAACGAATCGACGGGCGTGCCTCAGACGCAGGAACGGTCGCGGCTGGCTGGGACGAAGCGAGGGACGAATGGAATGTCGTCAGCATCGCGGCAGCGATGCCGACGGCGGCCACCGGCGAGCGTCGCCGTGGCCTGAACCGTGCGGACATGATGGCTTAGACGGGCCATCGTTGGCCGCAGTTGCTAAAAATTTGGCACCCCTGAGCTGGCGTGTTTCCAGCCCATTTCAGCACGTTGCGGATGATCGACCACCGCCTCGGCCGGTGGGCCGACTCCTGGCCGAGGATCCAGTGGCGATAGAGCTGATCGATTGTGCCGTCGCGGCGCTTGAGATCGATCCATGTGTTGACGACGCCGGCCCAGTCGCCGTCGTGCATCGGCAGCGGATACGCCAGCGGCACCTTCACCGGGGTCGGTTCGGGCACGACGATGCTGAACTGCGGGTGCAGCAGCGTGACGACAGAGCCGCGCTCGGCCGGCAGCATGAACGCGTCGAGGCGCGGCTCCTCGTTGATCAGATCGATCTCTGGCGGGAGCAGCTCGATCTTGAGGTTTGGCGCCCGATCCTCCAGCTGGGCCAGGTAGTACGGCACGTTGACGGCGCCGACGGTGACGCCCTCGAGCTGGCCGATCGACGCCCACGTGCCGAAGACGCCGCGCAGATGGTCGCGGACCATGAACGCCAGCGTCTCATCCAGGTAGGGTTGCGAGAACAGCACTGCGCTGGCCCGGCGCGGTGTCATCGCCACGCCCGACATCGCGATGTCGCAGCGCCGTTCCGCGAACTGCGCCGGCAGCGTCGCGATCGTCACCTCGCGGAACCGGACGTCGACGCCGAGATCGCGGGCGAACCGGTGCGCCATCTCGATGTCGAACCCCGTCAGCTCGCCAGCCGCGTTGCGGAACGCGTACGGGATGTTTCTTGGCAGGACGCACGCGATCAGGTACTTGCGCGCGGCGATGGCGTCGAGCGTGGTGGCGCTGGATGGCACGTCGGCAGGATCGTTCGGCTCCTGGATGATCGTCGCCGGATGGGCGAAGCGCACCGCCCGCTCCATGATCATCTGGCGGCCCTGGAACTCGGGTTTCAAGACGGTCGAAAAGATGACCCGCAGGCCGCCGAGCACGACGATGGTCAGCGCCGCGGTGATCGCGGCGTAGCGCAGCAGCCGCCGCGGCTCGAGCCGGACGAGACCCGCGACCGCGACAGTGCCGACGAGCGCGATCGCGACGGTGTGCACCGCCGCAATCAGCGTCCCGAACCTCGAGTTGATCACGCCGGTGGCAAGAAACAGGAAGAACGTGTCGGCAGGGATGCGAAACAGGTCGAGCAGGAACGGGATCGCGGCGTTGAGGCTGCCGAAGAAACTGAGCAGGCCGCTGGCGGCCAGCGACGGGTAGTCGGCGACCGCGACCGGCGTGCCTGACAGCCAGCCGGCGAACAACACGAAGCTGAGCGAGATCAGTTTGCCGGTGTGGGGAAAGTTGAACGCGGTCGGCACCAGGACGTCCGGCAGCGACTCGTTCGACGCGTCGGTGATGCCGTGCCGGGCCAGCAGCTCCTTGCATCCGGTGATGAGGATCGGCAGCACGATGAACAGGTCCCCCGCCATGAACGCCGTGATCAAGGCGTCGCGGGTCGGTGCCAGCACTTCGCGGTACGGAATCGGCGTCAGCGCCGCGACCAGGCCGGGCAGGACCCAGAACGAGACCAGCAGCGCTACCGCAGTGTAGGTGATGAGGTAGACCTGGAGCCGTTCGACCTGATCGATGTCGAGCGTGCCGGCGGCGCTCGCCGCGATGGCGAAGATCCCGATTGGCGTCAGCCGCACGATCAGCTGGGTGGCGCGGCGGATCGCCTCGCCGGCGACGACCAGGACGTCGACGATCACCTGCTTGCGTTCGAGCCCGATCATCGCCACGCCGATGACGACCGAGAACAGCACCACCGCCGGCACGACGTTGTTGGCGAGCGAATGGAACGGGTTGGCAGGAATGTAGAGGTTGACGACGTCGAGCGGTGGCGAATGCGTGACCAGCGTCGTGCTGAAGAACGACGCGGTCACGGTCTCGGGGAAGGCCAGCGGAATCAGGAACGCGTAGCCGAGGCCGACAACCCACAGCGTCACCAGGATCGACGCCCCGCGCAGCCCGAGCCGCTTCGCCTCATTGAGGCTCAGCGCGCCGAGGCTCGACACGATTGAGACGGTGACGTAAGGCAGCACCGTCATCTGCAGCAGCTTGACGAAGCCGTCGGCGACGACGGTCAGCGGCCTGACGAGATCGCCAAGGAAGAGACCAGTGAAGACGCCGAGCGTCAGCCCGAGCAGGATCTGCTTCGTGAAGGAGATCCGGCGCCACCAGGGGCGGCGATCACTGGCCGTCGTCACCGGCGGCGAGCCTCAGGCGTCGTCATGCTGCCCGGCTGCGGCCTTGAGCCGCGGGATGACGTCGGGCGGCACGTCGACGGCGCGCATCGACTGGAAGTCGCGGGTCGCGCTGGCAATCGTCAACGACCCGGCGCCGATGATGGTGTCGCCGCGGGTGAACGTGAAGGTGTACTGGATGGTCTTCTTCGACTGGGCATGCACCCGGACGAGGATGACGAACGCATCCTCGAAGAAGAGCGGCCGCTTGTAGTCGAACGTCGCCGAAACCCTGGGGTAGCCCAGCTCGGCGCCGGCCCGGTCAACGGTCAGTCCCGCCGCCTGCCAGAGCGCATGCTCGGCCTCTTCCATGTAGCGAAAGTAGTTGCTGAAGTGCACGACGCCGGCGAGGTCGGTTTCGTAGAACTTGACCTGGCGTGAGTAGCGGAAGCCCTCGGACACGGGGCGTATTGTACTCGGGGCTCGGGGTTCGGGGCTCGGGGGCTACTCGGTCCGCAGCACTACCAGCGGATCGACGCGCGCCGCCCGGCGTGCCGGGACGTAGGCGGCAATCGCGACGGTGACGAGAATCATCGCGACGCTGGCGGCGATGACCAGCGGTTCCGCCGGCCGGACACCGTAGAGCAGGTGCGCGAACGACTTCGTCGCCGCGTACGACAGCGGCAGCCCCAGCGCCAGGCCGGCTGCGGCGACGAGGAGACCACGGCCGACGACCATGGCCAGGACCGACGTCGGAGTGGCGCCGAGGGCCAGCCGAATCCCGATCTCGCGCCGTCCCCTGACGACGGCGGCGGTCAACGTGCCGTAGAGGCCGACCATCAGCAATGCGAGCGCGATGAGGCCGAGGACCGATCCGGTCCGCGCCAGCACCCGTTCGCGGCTGAGCGACCGGCCGGCCTCGTCGTCGAACGTCCACACTCGATCGACGAACAGCCGCGTATCGAACGCCAGCGCGTGCTGCCGGAGCTGCTCGGCCACGAGCGGTGCCCCTTCGCTCGCCCGCCACACCATGGTGAGATCGATCGAGTCGCGGCCACCCGTCGGCGTCGGTGTCAGGGTACTGGGAAGAGGCACCTGCGACAACGGGAAGAAGATCGCGTCCGGCGCGCTCTCCCGCAGATGCTCGCTCCGCAGGTCGCGCACCACACCGACGATGGTGATGTCGAACGCATCGCTGCCGCCCCATTCGACTCGCCGGCCGATCGGATCGCCGGCGCCGAACGCGCGTCCCGCCAGGGTCTCGTTGACGATGGCGACGGGCTGGCCCGCCGCGCTGTCGGCCGACGTGAAATCGCGGCCGCGGACGATCGGCAGGGCGAGCGACGCGAAGAAGCCTGGACTCACGTAGTTGTTGCTGACCAGCCATCGTTTCCCGGGCGCTGCTGCCGCTGCCTTTGCAACCCCAGCGCCCGCGGCCTTCGCCGAACCCGAACCGCTCCTCGCGGGCGGGGGCGGGGGCGGCGGCGCTCCAAACGGCATCGGCTTCGAGTCGGGCACGGTGGTCATGCCCTCGACCCTTAGTGGTCCGCGCCGCCACGAGGCCAGCGGCCGGTTCGTCGCCAGCGCGGCGGCGTCGGTTCCGGGCAGCATCCCGCAGGTGCTCGCGGAAGCGCGACGCGAACTCCTCGAAAGCGGCCGGCGTCGAGACCGCGTCGACATGGAGATTGGCAAACCACACGCGCTCCGGAGACGACGCCTCGATGCCCTGCATCAATTGATGGACGGTGGTTCCCAGCACGCCAGCCGACGCGAGCAGCACGGTGCCGAGCGCGACCTGCCAGGGAATCAGCCACCAGAGGCCGGCCGTGCGCAACAGGCGCCGCACGCCGACGTCGCCACCCTGCAGTTCGGTCAGCGTGTTGACGCGGGACCACCGGATCGCCGGCATCACGCCGACCGCAATGCCGACGACGACCGTCAGGGTGACGGCGAAGAGGAAGACGTTGCGGTCGGCGCCGACGTCGAGGCCGCTCGGCACGACCGGTCCGGCCAGCACCGCCACCAGCCACCGCGCGATCGTCGGGCCGATCAGGCTGCCGATGCCGCCGCCGATGGCCGCGAGCAGGAGATGCTCGGCCAGCAGCTGACGCAGCAGCCGGACGCGGCCGGCGCCGAGCGAGGCGCGAATCGCGAGCTCCTTGCGGCGCTCGTGGAGGAGACCGGCGAACAGCGTCGCGACATTCAGGCACGCCATCGTCAGGATCAACGCCACCAGCAGGCCGAACACCCGCAGCTGCATGACCGCGTCGCCGTCCAAGCCCGATTGCCCGCGCGGGATGGGCGTGAGCACTGCCTCGTCGCCCCCGCGAGTCGCAGCCCACTGCGCCGTCAGGGCGGCGCGCGCGGTGGCGAGCGAGTCCGGGCGCTCGAGGATGCCGAGCAGCGCGAGCCAGGATGAGCCCGGCCCGAGTATCGCCGGGTTGCCCTCCATCTCCGGCGCCGACGTCATCGGGATCCAGAGGTCCGGAGCAAACCCCGGGTAGGTGCCGGCAAAGCCGTTCGGCGCGATCCCGACGATGGTGAACAGGGCGCGATTGAGGCGCAGCGTCGACCCCACGACGTCGGCGGCGGACGCGAGCTCGCCGCGCCAGTAGGCGTGGCTGACGACCGCCACGGGGACGCTGCCGGCCGCGTCGTCGCTCGCGGTGAGCAGACGGCCGCGCGCGGCCGGCCGGACGCCGAGCGATTCGAAGTAGTTCGCCGAGACGATGTCGACCGTGACGCGCCGCCGCGCCTGGCCTTCCCCCAGCGTGGCGCTCGTGCGGCTGTCGGCGATCGCGGCGCTGAGGCCGGCCGTTCGCGTCGCGTCGAGATACTCGGGATATGTGAACATGCCCCCGGCCTTCGCGCGGATGGAGACCAGGCGATCGGCGTTGGCGATCGGAAGCGGCTTGAACAGGACGGCGTTGACGAGCGAGAAGACCGCGGTGCTGGCGCCGATGCCGATCGTCAGCGTCAGGATCACCGTCATCGAGGTCAGCGGGCTGCGGACGCAGAAGCGGAACGCCGCCCGCAGGTCCGCCGCCAGTCCATGACTGTCCTGCATGATCGCCCTCATGCTCGAAACGGGTTCATCGGGCTCACGGTTCGGGACCGCCGCGCCGCGGAGGCAGGCAGCGATCGAGGCAATCGCCTGCCGCCAGTACCAGCGCCGCGCCGCGGCGGGACCGAGCTGCGGCAGCACGTAGCGGGCGTACTCCTCGTCGAGGTCGCCGACGATGGCGGAGCGCGCCGGGCCGTCGAGGGCGCGGCGCAGCAGCCAGCGCGGCAGGCGCGGCGGCGCCGTCGATCGTTCGTCGGCGGTCACGGCTGCTTCCCTTCGCGGCCGACGCCGCCGCCGAGGCCGAGGAGGATCGCCTGGGCCTTCTCGACCGCGCGCCGTCCTGGCGCAAGGACACGGTAAAAGCGCTTCGCCTTGCCACCGCGCTCTGGCGTCGGCTCGCCGAGCTTCGATTGCACGAAGCCGCGGGCTTCGAGCCTGGCAAGCGCGGTGTAGATGGCTCCGACGGCCACCTCCCGTCCCGTGTGCCCGGCGAGCTCACGCCGAATCGTCATGCCGTAGGCGTCGTCGCCAAGCCCCATGACGGCGAGGAGCAGCTGGTGCTCGAAGCGTCCGAGATGGTCGCGCGTCATTTTGACTTGTTTGTAGTAAAAATCGGATCGGTTGTCAAGAGCCCGTCGTTCCACGAAATTTACGGGCGCCGGCCGTCCGGCAGCACGAGCTGATTGGCTTTCTCCGGCTCCTGCTCGGGGGCAGCGCCGTTGTGCCAGGCGGGAATCTGCGGATGGTCGGCCGGGTACAGCGACTCCATCGGCGTCCAGACCTTGTCGACCCGCGACGTGAAGAGATCGCCGATCAGCAAATCGGTCACGGTGCCGCGCAGCTCGGGGAAATTGCGGACGAAGTTGCCGAAGCTGAAGCCGTTGTAGTACTCGCAGACGAGGCGGCGCATCCGGTCGACGCCGAGATTGAACTCGGCGCCCCACTTGCCGAGCTGCGCCTCGCTGACGTCGCCGCGCGCCAGCCCTTCGGCGATCGCGTCCGCCGCCAGCTCGCCCGACTTCAGCGCCAGCAGCACGCCGGAGGAATAGAGCGGATCGAGGAAGCCGAACGCGTCCCCGACGAGCACCCAGCCCTCGCCCGCGACGCGCCTGGCGCGATACGAGTAATCGCGCGTGGCGAAATAGCCGGTGGCGCGCGTCGCGCCCGCCACCCGGTCCTTCACCGCGGGGCAGCGCTCGACTTCCTCGCTGTAGGTCTGCTCGTGCCCGCCGCGCCCCTTGAAGAGATAGTCGAATGGCGCCACGACACCGACGCTGACGATGTCGTCGTGGAGCGGGATGTACCAGAACCACCCGTTCCGGTTGACGGTCTGGAGCACCATGGTGGCGCCCTCGTCCCGGCCCTGATCGCGGTAGGCGCCCTGCCAGTAGGTCCAGATCGCACCCTTGTTGAGGACCGGATCCCAGAGCCGCAGCTTGAAGCGGTTCTGCAACATCGCCGCCTGGCCGCTGGCATCGACCACGACCTTCGCCCGCACCTCGCGCCGCTCGCCGTTCTCGGAGATGCGCACGCCGGTGGCGCGATCGCCGTCGAACAGCACCTCGACGACGTGCACGCCGTCGCGGGCGTCGACGCCGTGCTCGCGGGCGTTGTCGAGCATCATCTGGTCGAACTCGCTCCGCACCACCTGCCACGTCTGCGAGCACTCGTGCGGCTTGTTGTCCCAGAAGTAAAAGGGGGCGGACAGCTTGTTGTTGGCGTTGACGAACTGGACGCTGTACTTCTTGACGAAGCGGCTCTGCTGCATCTTCGGCAGCATCCCCAGCCGCTTCAGCACCCAGTAGGTTTCCGGGATCAGCGATTCGCCGATGTGAAAGCGCGGAAACTTCTCGCGTTCGAACAGCGCGACCTTGAGCCCGTGTTGCGCCAGCAGCGTCGAGGTCGTCGATCCCGCGGGACCGCCGCCGATGACGACGACATCGTAGTCAGAATTGATCATAGGTCTTGTTCAACCGAGGGGCTTTGCCCCTCGGACTCCCCTACACGCTCTCTCGCGCGCCGCTTCGACGGCGCACTCCGTTCGCGTGGCTCGCTCGCTGCCACTCGCTCCCGTGTTTGGGAGCTGACTAACGCCGAGCCCCCTGAGCCCTGAGCCCTGAGCCTACGTATATCGAATCCCTGAATGCTGTGGCAGGAAGAAGCGGCGCAGCAGCACGTCGACGCGCAGCAGCGCGTCGCGGGTGATGGCGATGCGTTCCGGCGTCGCCTGGGCGAGATAGCCCGAAGCCTCGAGCGACGCCAGCTGATCGCGGAAACGCTGGAGGACGTCGACGCCGTACTTGTCGCGGAAGTAGCGCGGCTGCAGCGCGCCCTTCTTCAGCTGCAGCACGAACTCGCGGATCATCCGCTCTTCGTCGGTCGGGCGATAAGCGCGGCCAAGCGGCACGTCGCCACGTTCGATGGCGGCGCTGTACTTTTCCCAGGTGTCGACGTTCTGGAGGTGGACGCCATTGACGTGGCCGAACGAGGCGACGCCGAGGCCGATCATGTCGGCGCCCTGCCACAATCGATCGCGATAGTGGAACCGCGTCTTCGCCGGATCCTTCACCACCGTGTAGGCACTGCCGACGGTATAACCGGCGCGCTCGAACGCCTCGAACGCCTCCGCCACCCAGCGCCGCTTCGTCGCCCATCCTTCCACCGGATCGGCGAAGCGGCCGCCGTGGTGCAGGAGATCCTTGCTGATGGTGGTGTTGAAGGGCAGCTCCATCTGGTAGATGGTGATGCTGTCCGGCTCGAGTTCGAGCGTCCTGGCGATGCAGGCGCTCCAGTTCTCGTCTGTCTCGCCCAGCATACCGGCGATGAGATCGACGTTGATCTGCGGGAACCCGAGCTCGCGCGCCTCGCGGTAGCACGCGTCCGATCTCCGGCGAGCGATGGGCGCGGCCGTTCAGCTCGAGGATCCGGTCGTCGAAGTTCTCCACGCCGAGGCTCAGGCGGGTCACCCCGATGCCGCGGATGGCCGCGAGCTTGGGCTTCGTGATCGTGCCCGGCTCGCACTCGAACGTAATCTCGTCAGCCGAGCTCCACGAGCGGTTCGCCGTCACCCGCGAGACGAGCGATTCGAGCTGGCGGGTCGACAGGAACGACGGCGTACCGCCGCCGAAATAGACGAACTTGAAGGGCCGCCCCGCGATCGCCGGCCGATCGGCGTAGAGCTCCCATTCCCGCCCCAGCAGGTCGAGATACTGCTCGACCTCCCGCGCGTTCTTGTCGGTGTAAACCCTGAAGTAGCAGAAATGACAGCGCTTGCGGCAGAACGGGATGTGCAGGTACAGGCCCAGCGGGGTATCCGCGGAAGCGGGCGCCGAATCGAGCGCGACGCGCGCGTCCGTCGCCACGGCCTCGGGGGTCCAGATCGAAAATGGCGGGTAATTCGCGACGAAATAGCTGCCGACCTCGGTTTGCTCGAGGTCGGCGACCGGCGATGGATCGGCCATATCTCCCTATATACCTGCGGCAGGCGCGCAATGCTTACTCGCGAGGCGGGGCTTAAGCTCCGCCCTACGAACGTCGGTAGTAGCACGTCGCGTGATCGTCCTCAGCACCAGATGCGGGTCTAGCGTAGCGGCAGTTCGTAGCAGGCCGCCTCGACGTCGTTGCGGACGACCAGCAGGCGTCCCGCCAGCGCGGGCGGATTCCAGGTCTTGCGATCGAACGCGGTGAACCGCGTCAGCTCGCGGTGCTCGTCAGGACGCGGGTCGACGAGCACGATCTCCCCCTCCTCCGTCTGGACCAGCAGGATGCCGTCCGTCAGCAGCAGCTGCCCGTGCCCGTAGCGTCCCGCCTTCCATCGTCGTTCACCCGTCGCCGGGTCGACGCTCGCCAGCACGCCGTCGTCCAGCCCATAGACCGCGCCTCGGTACGCGATGAGGCTGGCGAACTTCGCCTTCATCCGCGTCGATTCCCATACCAGCCGCGCGTCAAGCGCCTGGCCTGCCGACGCGATCTGCAACATGCGGCTGCCGATGCCGTAGCCGGCAGAGAAAAGCACCCGGTCGTCGTCGAGCAGCAGCGGTTGCGCCACCGACGGCTGCAGCCTCGGCCAGGCGTGATGCCATAGCACGCGCCCGGACGCGGTGTCGTGGCCGGCGATGCTGTCCTTGTTGAGGATCACGATCTGGCGGACGCCCGCCAGCGTCGCCAGCTGCGGCGAGCTGTAACTGCCGGCATCGTCGCCGGCGTGCCAGGCGACGTCGCCCGAGTCGCGTTGGTAGGCGACGAGCGAATGCCCGTTCGAGCCGCCGACGCTGACGACGACGAGGTCGTCGACGACGAGCGGCGAGCTGCTTCGTCCCCAATCGGGCGGAGGCGAGTCGTTGCCGGCAGTAATGTCCCTGGTCCAGAGCCGCTTCCCTGACCGCAGATCCAGGGCGTTGAGAATGCCGGTGGAACCGAGCGTGAAGACGCGGCCGCGATCGATCGTCGGCGTCGCCCGCGGCCCCTCGCCTGCCACGGTCGACTCATAGTGCGCATCGTCGCCGTGCGACCACACCGGCTGCCCGTCGGCCAGCCGGTAGGCGACGACCATCTCCCTGGCGCCGCGCTGCTCCTGCGTGACGGCGATGCCGTCGGCGATCGCGAAGCCGGACCAGCCGGCGCCGACTGGCCGCCGCCACACCTGCCGCGGCGGCGCCGCCGTCCAGTCCGTGGCGAGACGCACGCCCGCGACGACACCGTCGCGATTCGGACCGAGGAACTGCGCAAAGGAGGCGCTCGCGTCGCGCGCTGGTGCAGTGTCGGGCGTCCTTGTATCCGGAGGCGGCGGCGCGGCGGCGCTCGGCGCCGGGGCGGGCGCCGGGGCGGGCGCAGCCGGCGCAGCCGCCGGCACTGCAGGGGTTTCGACCATCGGCGGCAAATCGTTCAACGCCGGCCTCGCGTCCGACGCCCATCGCCACTCCAGGATCGGGATCAGATCGCCGGTCACACCTCTTATCCGAATCGTCGCCGCGCCAAGGACGGCAATCGCGACAACGGCCACGGCCACGCGCCTGCGGACGGAACGCGACAGCCCGGAGAACATCAGCAGCCATGCCGCGAGGAGCACCAGCGTCCCCATCATCGTCGCCGCGCTGAGGTGGACGCGCTCCTGGCTGGTGCGCTCGCCGCCGGACATCCAGATCCACGCCAGCGCCGCCGCGGCGGCAGCAATGATGGCGACGGCCCGAAGCCAGCGGACAGCTCGCCGTTCCGAGGGGGACGTCCTCATCAGCGGTTGACCCGCACGCCGTGGATCCACACGGACTCGAGCGACCGGGTGTTGCGGATGTCGTCGAGCGGATTGCTGCCGAGGACGAGGAAGTCGGCCTCGAGACCGGTTTTCAGCGTGCCGATGCGATCGGCCACCTTCATGCAGCGCGCCGCGTCAGCAGTGGCCGACACGATCGCCTGCATCGGCGTCAAGCCGGCGGACACCATCTGCTCGAGCTCGAGATGCTCGAAGAAGCCCTGGAACCGCGCCGCAGGTCCGCTGTCGGTCCCCATGGCGATGCGGACACCGGCGTCCTTCAACTGTTTGAGGTTCGCCTTGGCGACGTCGAGGCTGGCCTTGTAGCTGGCCGCCGCCGGTGTGCGGTTGGACGCCTGGAACTGCGGCGTCTGCACGCCCTCGACCGCGGCCGGATCGGCGTCGCGCCTGAAGAACGGGTCGTCGAGGAACGCCGGGCGCGATTCATAGACGAAGGTCGACACTTCCCGCATCAGCGTCGGGCAGACGCACACGTCGCGCGACTTCAACTGATCGATGAAGGCGCGATCGATCGGCTGATCCCGGACGCTGTGCGCAATCATGTCGCCGCCGGCCGCGAGGATGTCCTTGGCGTCCTGAAGGTAATAGATGTGCGCGGCGACGTCGAGCTTGAGCTCGTGCGCCCTGGTGATGACGGCGCGCCAGGCCTCGGCGGGCATCTTCTTGCCGCTGCCAAGGTTGTCGTCGACGCGAATCTTCACGAGGTCGGCTTTCATCGCCTTGACGCGATCGACGGCGGCGCGGGCAGCGTCGGCCGTCGCCGCCGACACTACCGGTCCGGCAACGAACAGCCGCGCCACCGCTGGCGCGTGCGCGTCGCGAACCTTGATGCTCTCCGGGCCGTCGCCGCCGAGGCTGAAGACTGTCGTGATGCCGTAGCGGGCGTAGAGCTCGAGCTGATCGGTGATGTGCTCGGCGGTATAGAACTCCGGGCTCCCCTTCAGCCCGCGGACGTCGGTGATGTGGCCGTGGGCATTGATGAAGCCCGGCACGATCGTCTTGCCGGCGAGATCGATCCGCGCCGCGTCCTTCGGGATCGTCACCGCGCCGATCGCGCCGACGCCGCGAATCATCCCCTTCTCGACGACCAGCGCGCCGCGCTCGATTGGCGCCGCGCCGCTTCCGTCGACGATCCGGGCGTTGACGTAAGCGGTGACGCCAGCCGCTGCCTGCGACTGCGGCGCCGCCTGCGGCCGCATCGAGGCCGCCGCGGCGACGCCGATCGCGCAGACTCCAAGCGTCGCCAGGTACCTGCGCATGTCTCTCCTCTCCAGTCGCGACCGCGCCTCGTCCACGCCCTGCCTGGTCATTCGCTGCGCAGCGAGATCAGGGGATCGACGCGGGCGGCCCGGCGGGCCGGGATGACGGTCGCCAGCAGCGCCACGACGCCGAGGACGGCCGGCACGACGATGAACGTCACCGGGTCGGTGGCACGGACGCCGAACAGCAGGGCGTTCATGAAGCGCGTCAGCACGAACGCGCCCGCCAGGCCGACGACGAGACCGGCGAGCGCTACGGTCATGCCCTGGCGAACCACGAGCAGCAGCAGGCGGCTCGGCGCGGCGCCGAGCGCGAGGCGAATACCGAGCTCGCGCGTGCCCTGGCTGACGAGATACGACATCACCCCGTAGATCCCGATGGCGGCGAGCCCGAGCGCAAGCCCGGCAAAGCAGGCCAGCAGCAGCATCGAGAATCGCCGCTCCGCCAGCGACGCCTCGACCCGCTCCCCCATCGTCCGCATCCTGTAGATCGGGAGGTCCGGGTCGATGCCGCGGATCGCCCGGGTGACGTCCGGCGCCAGTGCCGACGGCGATCCGGCCGTCCGCACGACTACGTTCATCGCCCGCGACGGCGACTGGCCCTGGTAGCGGTAATAGGCCATCCGCGAATCGGCGTCGAGCGCGTCCTGCTTGACGCGGCCGACGACGCCGACGACGGTCATCCACGGCGTGTCAGGCGAGGCGTCGAATCCACCAGTCCGGATCCGCTTGCCGATGGGATCGCTCCCCGGCCACAACTGGCTGGCCATGTGCTCGTCGACGACGACGACGCGCGGCGTGGCGCGTGTGTCCTGCTCGCTGAACAGCCGCCCTTGCAGCAGCGGGATGTTCATCGCCTTGAAGTAATCGGCGGCGACGACGCGAATGTCGGAGTTGATGAACTTCTCGCCCGCGGCAACCGGCCGCCCCTCGACCGTAATCGGTCCCCACGCCATCATGCCGCTCAGCGGCAGCGCCGTGATGCCGCCGGCGCCGGTGACGCCCGGCAGCGCCGACAGCCGCTCGAACAGCAGCGTGTAGGTATTCAGCACCGCGTCGGCGTCGTTGTACTTGCGCCCGGCCATCGTCAGCTCGAGCGTCAGCACGTTGCCCGGCGTGAAACCCGGGGGCACGTTCTGGAGATGCGAGAAGCTGCGAATCAGGAGGCCGGCGCCGATGAGCAGCATCACGGACAGGGCGAGCTCGGCCGCCACCAGCAGCCGGCGCAAATTGCGGCCGCGGCCCCAGACCGCGCTCGTCCCGGTCGAGCCGCGACCGGCATCCTTGAGCGTCGCGTAGACGTCCGGCCGCGACAGCCGCAACGCCGGCGCGAGACCGAAGATCAGCCCCGACAGCAGCGATACCGCCAGGGTGAACAGCAGCACCTGCCAGTTCATCCCGATCTCGTGCAGGCGCGGGACGCTCGCCTGCCCGAGCGAGCGAATGGCCACCAGGCACAGGAACGCCAGCGCGAGACCGACGACGCCGCCGGCGATCGCCAGGAGCATGCTCTCGGTCAGCAGCTGTCCGGCGAGGCGGCCCCGGCTGGCGCCGAGCGCCGCCCGCACCGCCAGTTCCTTCTGCCGCGCCAGCGCCCGCGACAGCAGCAGGTTGGCGACGTTGGCGCACGCGATCAGCAGTACGAATCCCACCGACGCGCTCAGCACGACGAGCGCGAGACGGACACGCCCGACGGCCTGCTCCTGCAGCGGCAGCACGCGAAACGTCAGTCCGCCGTTGGCGGGATAGAAATCAGGATGGTCCCGCCGCAGGATCGCGGTGAGTCCGTCGAGCTCGGCTCGCGCCTGCTCGACCGTCGCGCCCGCAGCCAAGCGTCGCGAGGATGTTGTAGTCCTCGCGGTTTCGGATCCGCGCCGCGTCGGCCGGCAGCGGCAGCGGCAGCAGGATCTCCGCCTGCTCGACGACGCCGAGCGTCGGCATGACCTCGCGCGGCAGTTGGAAGGCGGGCGGCAGCACTCCGATCACCTCGTACGGCTGACCGTTCAGCGTCAGCGTGCGGCCGACCACGTCGGCGCGGCCGCCGTAGCGGCGCATCCACGTCCCGTGCGACAGCAGTGCCTTGCCGCCCGTGCCCGGCGCGTCGTCGGCGGCGGTGAACAGGGCGCCGACGAGCGGCTGCGCGCCGAGCATTGCCAGCAGGTTAGAGGAGACGCGGATCGTCCCTACGCGCTCCGGCTCGCCGTCGCCGGTGAGGTTCGTGTTGGCGCCGATCGCGATCGCCACCGACTCGAAGCTGCGGACCGAGTGCTTGATGTCGAAGTACTGCGCCGTCGAGAACCAGTCTTCGGTGATGCCGAGCCCGGGCGACGTGTTCCAGAGGATGAGCTGACGGTCCGCGTCCTTGTAAGGCAGCGGCCGCAGCAGGAGGGCGCTGGCGACGCTGAAGATCGCGGCGTTGGCGCCGATACCGATTGCCAGCGACAGCACGGCGACAATGAGGAAACCGGGGCTTGCGGCCAGCGCCCGGACCGCGTAGCGGACGTCCTGCAGCGTCGCGCTCAGCATGTTCATTACGCAAAGCTTACCCCACGCTCAGGACCGGCAGAACCGTCCTCGGTAGGCTGAAGGCATGAACTTCCGCAAGTCTCGCTTTCAGGATCTCGTCGACGCGGTGATGTGGATTGGCGCGGCGTTTCTGCTGCTCGCGCTGGTGAACGGCCTCAAGCAGGTCGTGCCGCTCGAGCGGCCGCCGGATCCCACCTTCGTGATGAATGGCAAATCGCGCCCAACGGTGCGGCCCTTGCCGAGATGATCAAGTCCTTCGCGACGGAGACATTTGGCGGCGCCGCAGCTGCCGAGGTCAGACCAACCCCGCGTTTCTGGCGGGTTTACGAATCTGCACCGCTGGCGATACTCTTGCTCCGGCGGCGGATGATGGCGATTGAGATTCTGCTCGGACGCGGACTGGCGCTCTGTTTCAACCCGACGGCGGCCTGGCGCGTGCTCTCGCGCCGCGGTCGCGCCTTCGTCGTCGGTGCCTATGCCGGCGCCGGATTCCTCGCGACGCTGACCGTGCTCGTCTTTGCTTCCTGAGGTTTCCTGAAGGCTTCCTGAACCTATCGCAACAGGCCGCGAACGGCCTCGATCTCGTCGCCGTTCACGGTGTGCCCCATCCCTTTGTAGATGCGGAGATCGACCGTCGCGCCCATCCCCTTCATCACTGCCGCCGACTCCTGGACGCGCTCGATCGGAATGTGCGGATCGACATCACTGCAACCGAGGAAGACCGGCGTGGCGGCGAGCGATCCTGCGTAGTCGCGCGGCGTTCCCGGCGGCCCGATCAAACCACCGCTCAAGGCAGCCACCGCCGCATAGCGTCGCGGGCTCCGCGCCGCGCACTCGAGTGCCAGACACGCGCCTTGCGAGAAGCCCATCAGGGCGATGCGGGCCGCGTCGATGCCATCGTCGTTCAGCGCCGAGACCAGGGAACCGACGCGCGCGATGGCTGACGACAGCCACGGCTCGTTGCGTTCCATCGGCGTGAGGAACGAATAGGGATACCAGGTGTTGTTCGCCGCCTGCGGCGCCAGGAACGCGACGTCGTCGAGGCGCAGTTCGCGGGCCAGGCCGATCATGTCGTCGGCGGCGGCGCCGCGGCCGTGTATGGCGATGACCGCCAGGCGCGCGCCCTCGAGGGGCGGACCGAAATGGAGGACGGGCTGACCGTCGTGAAGATCGCGGGGCGGAACGCTCATGCGATCAAGAATACCCGTCCCTGAGACGAGTTGTCGCGGCCGCGTCGGCGCGCGGCTCAGGAGGCCGCGGTGTGACGCGACTCGTCGGTGAGCTCTTCGAGGCTGACGACGGCGCTGAGATCGGTCGAGAACGGCGTCGCCGGCTCCGCCTGGATCGCGGCCGCGATGCGATCGTCGAGCAGGCTGGCGGCGGCCGCGCCCTCGAGCGCGGCGCGCTGGGCGTAGAGCTGGCGGGCGCACTCCACCGTGTCCTTGAGTCGCGAGCGGCGCTCTTCTTCGGTCCGGCCGGTCTCGACGTCGGCGCTGTACATCTCCTCCGCTTCCTGCAGCAGCATCGCGGCGTACTCGCGCAGCTCGTTCAGGGTGCGCAGCTCCTGCGACAGCTGGTTCATCAGCACGCAGGTCGTCCGCACCATCAACCGGGCGTAGGCGGCGCTGGCGTCGTGGTGCGAGGCATTCTCCTGCAGGTCCGAATCGGCGTAGATCACCGACATCGTCTCGCCCTGGAAGACCACCGGCAGCGCCATCGCCATCGTCGGCGTGCCGCCGAACGGCGCCCGGCTGCTGTCGTCGAGCTCGTGGCCCTGCAGGTGCTCGGCGACGCCGGACGACGCCGCGCGGGTAATCAGCGAGTCCATGTTCACGGGCAGCACGATCTTCGAGACGTCTGTCGTGTCGTCGAAGCCGATCTGGTATTCGCCTTCGAGGCGGTTGCCCTTGACCCTGAACAGCGCCACGCGCGAGAACTCGCTCGACAGCTGGCGGACGAGCGAGGCCTGCAGATCCGACATCGTCGAGGCGGCGGCCAGCTCGTCGACCGAATGGATCGACGCGTCGAAGAGGACGTTGAGGCGGTCGACGCTGCTGCGCATGTCCGCCAGCTCGGCGTGGGCCGCGGCGATGTCGGCGTCGACGCCGGCGGCGAGCTCGCGGGCGCTGGCTTCGGCCTGCAGCGCCTCGTTGAGTCCTTGCTCGAGCCGTTGCAGGCTCTCGTCGTGCGAGCCCTGGTTGCGCTCGAGGATCTGGACGCGGTTGCGGCTGGCCTCGAGCTGCGCCGCGAGCGCCTCGCGCTGGGTCCTCGCCGCTTCGAGCTCCGCCTGCGCCGCGGCGACGTCGGCGGTCAGCGTGCGGTTCTCGGCCAGCGCGCCCTCGAGCTGCATCGTTGCGCGGCCGGTCTGTGCCAGTGCGCCATCGATCTGGGCGCGGACGTCGGCAAGCTCCTTCTCGATCGCGGCACGGGCCTGGGCCTGGACCCGCGTCGCCTCTTCAGCCTCGAGGCGGGCGGCATCGACGGACGCGTGCGCTTCGATGGCGGCGTCGAGATCGCGGTCGGCGCCATCGGCGCGCTCGGTCTCGCGGGCGACGTCGCCGCGCAGCGCTTCGATGCTGGCCTGGGCTTCGGAGAGGTCGGCGCGCAGCATGTCGGCCTGGGCCTGGGCCTCGGCGAGCGCGTTGGCGAGCCGGTCGTGCTGTTCGCGTCCGGCGTCAATCGCGCGCCTGGCGGAATCGAGCGCGGCGCTCGACTCCTGCTGCGCCTCGGCCGCCTCGCGCTGCGCCGCCGCCAGCGACGCGTGCGCGTCGCCGAGCTGGGCGCGAACGGCGTCGATCTCGGATGACAGCCGGGCGGCTTCGGCGACGGTCTCATCGAGCAGCGACCGCAACTCCGCGAGGTCGCTCTCGGCCGCCGCCCGCCCCTGCGTCTGCTGGCGCAGCGACGACTCGGCCTCTTGCCTGGCGGCGTCGACCTGGGCGTGGGCCTCGATTGCCGCATCGAGGTCCTTGTCGATCGATTCGGCGCGCTCGGTCTCGCGCTGAAGGTCGGCGCGGATCGCGTCGATCTGCGACTCCAGATCCTGGCGCGCGGCCGCCGCCTGCGCCATCAGCCGCTCGGTTTCCGTCTTCTGGGCTTTCAGCTCGTCGTTGGCGGCGTCGATCAGCGCCTGCGACTCCTTCTGGACTTTCTGCGACGCCGCCCGCGCCGCGGTGCCGGCGGCGGCGTTGAGGCGGCGGATCAGTTCCTGAACCTCCTGCTCGGCCTGGGCACTGGCCGTTTCGGCCTCGATGGCCCGGGCGGTCGCGTCAAGCGCGTCGCGCAGCAGATTGAGGTGTTGAAGCGAAGCCTGGGTATGGCCGGCGATCAGGCGGCCGAGAAGCCCAGACGTTTCCTTGGCGGCGTAGTCGCGAAACTCCATGGACGCGGGGTGAAGAGTGCAGAAGCCAAGCAACTCCGGATCCGCCGCGTTTGCCCGAAAAATGGCCGATCCTGCACGCGGTGGCGCTCGAGCAGCCGCCAAATCGGTCAGCGTCTGTCAGTTTTGTAAGCCGCCGGTCGGCAGTCAGGGGCGGGCCCCGGAAACTTTCGCGGCGAACCGGATGCGGGCGGTGACGGGGAAATGATCCGACGGGTAACGGTTGGCCTTGCTGGTGCGGACGATCTCCGCCGCCACCACTTCGGTCTCCGGCTGGACGAGGACGTAGTCGATCTTCTCACCCTGCGTGTTCCCGAACTTGAAGCCGGTGAACGTGCCGACTTCGATCGCGTCCGCATGAAGCACCCGGTAGGTGTCGACAAACGCCGGCGGCGCATCCGGCCGCGGCCGGTTGAGCAACGTCGCAAGCGCGGGATTCTTCTCGCCGACGTTGAAGTCGCCGGTCACGACCACCGGCTCGGCGGCGAACGTGCGGGCAAAGATGCGCTGGCGCAGCAGCGCCGTGCTCTGCTCGCGCGACGGCTGCGACTCGTGGTCGAGATGCAGGTTGAAGTGATAGAACGCGAGACCGTCGAGATCGACGAAGCGCGCCCAGGTCGAGATCCGCGTGATGTTGTTGCCCCACGACTTCGAGCCCGGCACCAGCGGCGTGTCGGAGAACCAGAACGTCCCGGCTTCGGCGACGTGCAAGCGGTCCTTCTTGAAGAGGATGGCCGAAAACTCGCCGCGCTTCGCCGCGTCATCGCGCCCGACGCCGACCACCGCGTAACCGGGCACTGCCGCGACGATCTCGTCGATCTGCGCCGCCAGGGCCTCCTGGAGGCCGACCAGGTCGGCGTCCCGTTCCTTGATCAGGTCGAAGAGCATCTGGCGCCGCTCCGTCCAGTGGTTCTCGCCGTCCTTCGCGGTGCCGTAGCGGATGTTGAACGACATCACGGTCAGCGGCTCGCGCGCCTGGGCCACCGCGGGTCCGGCGCAGGCCAGGAGGGACAGCAGGAGGGCGACGAAAAAGCGCATGCGCGATTATAGGGCGCGGCGCCAGGCGCGCCGACCCACGCTACAATCCGGGCAATGGCTCAATCGGTTCACTCCGCCCAGGTCGTCAACATCGCCGATCTGCGGCGCCTGGCCCAGCGCCGCCTGCCGCGCGTCGCATTCGACTACATCGACGGCGGCGCCGATGGCGAAGTCACGCTGCGCGAGAACTGCCGCATCTTCGACGACGTGCTGTTCCGGCCGAAGAATGCGGTCTCGATGGCGGCCTGCGATCTCTCGACGACCGTGCTCGGGCACAAGCTGGCGCTGCCCTTCATCCTGGCGCCGGTCGGCAGCAGCCGCATGTTCTACCCGCGCGGCGAAGTGATGGCGGCCAAGGCGGCCGGCGCGGCGGGGACGGCGTATACGCTGTCGACCCTCTCGGGCTGCCGCGTCGACGAAGTCAAGGCGGGAACGACCGGGCCGGTTTGGTATCAGCTCTATCTCGTCGGCGGCCGCGACATCGCGACTGCCGGCATCGAGCGGGCCTCGAAGTCCGGCTGCTCGGCGCTGGTCGTCACCATCGACACCGCCGTCGCCGGCCTGCGCGAGCGCGACTTCCGCAACGGCACCAAGGAGCTGCTCACCCGCAACCCGTGGACGATGCTGCCCTTCGTCCACCAGTTCCTGACCCGGCCGCGCTGGCTCGCCGCCTTCATCAAGGATGGCGGCCTCATGAACTTCCCCAACGTCGTCCTGCCCGAGGGGCCGATGGGCTACGCCGACGTCGGCGCCGCGCTCGAGAAATCGACGGTGTGCTGGGACGATCTCAAGTGGATCCGCCAGATCTGGAAGGGACCGCTCGTCATCAAGGGCCTGATGATTGGCGACGATGCGCGGCGTGCCGTGGACGAAGGCGCGGACGCCGTCGTCGTGTCGAACCACGGCGGCCGCCAGCTCGATTGCGTCTATCCGACGCTGCGGGCGCTGCCGGAAGTCGTCGCCGCCGTGAACGGCCAGGCGGAAGTGCTGCTGGACAGCGGCATCCGCCGCGGCACCGACATCCTGAAGGCGATCTGCATGGGCGCGCGCGCCGTGCTGGTCGGGCGCGCCTACGCCTACGGCCTGGCCGCCGGCGGAGAGGCCGGCGTCACACGCGCCATCCAGATCCTCCGCAACGACGTCATCCGAGGGCTCAAGCTCCTCGGCTGCCCGTCAATCGCCGAGCTGAACGGCTCGTACGTGACCTACCCCGATTCGTGGAATTGATTCAACGCGCGAGCGGCCGGTCGCTCGTGATGCCCTTGCCTTCGGTTATCACATAGGTCCGGCCGGCCTCGAGCCGGCCGAGGCTCTCCTTCCCGCCGCCCGGCCATTCGACGATGGCCTCGTCCGCCGCCTCGCGCGCGCCGACGCCGAACGTCAGCGGCAGCTCCGACTGCGACAGGTAACTCGAGCCGGTCCGCACCAGGCGTGTCAGCCAGGTCGTGCCGACGCGGACGCGCATTCGCGCGCCGATCGCGTCGCGGTTGGCGCGCGTCCCTCGAAGCGTGACGCGCACCGAGCGATGGCTGCGGCCAAGATCGTTGCGATAGAGCTTCGGCGCGCCGCCGTTGACCGTGACGACGACGTCGAGATCGCCGTCGAGGTCGAGGTCGCCGAACGCGGCGCCGCGCCCGACCTTGGGCTCGCCAAACCCTGGCCCGACGGCGGCCGCGACGTCGACGAACTTGCCGCCGCCGCGGTTGTGGAAGAGATGCGGCGACTCGGCATAGTGCACGCGGCCCTGCGTCTTCGAGATGCCTTCGTCGATGTGGCCGTTGACGACGAGGAGATCCAGCAGGCCGTCGAGATCGACGTCGAAGAAGAAGCAGCCGAAGCCGAGCGTGAGCCGGCTCGCCCGGCCGATCTCGGAGGCCGGCGCGCGATCGGCGTAGACGCCGGGACGAATCGGGCTGTAGAGCCCGAGCATCTCGCCGGAGAAGTTGGTGACAACGACCGACGGCACGCCGCTGTTGTCGAAGTCGGCGGCGTCGGTCCCCATGCCGGCGCGGGCGCGGCCGTCCTCGCTGAATGCCAGCCCCGCCTGCATCGCGCTTTCGGCAAACGTCCCATCCCGCTGGTTGCGATAGAGCTTGTTCGGCTGAGTATCGTTGGCGACAAACAGGTCCGGCCAGCCGTCGAGATCGTAGTCGAGCAGCGTGACACCGAGCGCCTTCGACGTCGGGTCGAACAGCCGCGCCGAGGCGGTGACGTCCTCGAACGTACCGTTGCCGCGGTTGCGGAAGAGCCACGACGTCGACCCGGCATAGGCCTCCGGCGTGCAGTACCGACTTGTTCTTGCCGTCGGTGCTGCAGAAGACGTCGGCCTCCAGCGTCCAGCGGACGTAGTTACAGACCAGGAGGTCGAGATCGCCGTCGCGATCGTAGTCGAACCACATCGCCGAGGTGCTGAACGCCGAATGGCTGGCGAGGCCGGCCGGCTCGGTGACGTCGACGAAGCGCCCGCCGCCGCTGTTGCGGAAGAGGCGAAGCTGACCGACGCCCGTGATGACGACATCCTGCTGTCCGTCGTTGTCGTAGTCAGCCGCCGCCACGCCCATCCCGTGCATCGGCGCGTCGATGCCGGACGCCGCCGTCACATCCTCGAAGGTCGCGCCGCCGAGGTTGCGATAGAGCCGCGAGCTCGCGGCCGATGTGGGCCGCGGCTGCCCCGGCCAGGTCGTGCCGTTGACGAACAGGACGTCCTGGCGCCCGTCGCCGTCGGCGTCGAAGACGGCGACGCCGGATCCGAGCGTCTCCGGCAGGTACTTCTTCCCGAACGCGCCATTCACGTGCCAGAACGCCACTTGCGACGCGGCCGTCACGTCGGTGAGCTTGAACCCGGGCTCCGCTCCCTGCGTCTGCGCCAGGACGGCGCCGCCGGCAATAACCGCGGTGGCGATCAGCCAGGGCCTGATCACTGCGGGCTCACCAGTCCTTTCTTCACCGCCACCAGCACCAGCTCGGCCGCCTTGTGAATGCCGAGCGTGGACATCAGGTTGGTCCGGTGCACGGCCACGGTATTGGCGCTGACGCCGAGAATGACGGCAATCTCCTTGTTCGACTTGCCGAGCGCAATCAGACGCAGCACCTGGACTTCCCGCGCGCTCAGCTTCGCAAACGCGTCGTCGGGCTCGGGCGAGCTGGCGAGCTCCGGGCTGAGGAAACGGCCGCCGGCGGCGACCGTGCGCACAGCGCCGATCAGGTCGGTCTCGAGCACGTTCTTGAGGATGTAGCCCTTGACGCCGGCGTCGAACGCGTTGCGGACGTACTGCGGATCGGCGTGCATGCTGAGCATCAGGATCCTGCGTCCCGGCGCACGGCGGAGGATTTCGATCGCGGCATGCAGCCCGTTGATCTCCGGCATCCCGAGATCGAGCACGACGACATCGGGCTCGAGTGTGCGATCGAGCTCGATCGCCTGCGCCCCGCCATCGGCTTCGCCGACGACGGCGATGTCCGGTTCGTCCTCGAGGATGCGGCGGAAGCCCTGACGCACGAGCGCGTGGTCGTCGGCGAGCAGGACGCGAATGGTCGGAGTCGTCATCACACCTCGGAAGAATGCGCCGCCAGCGGCCGCGGCGGCAGCGACAGATGAATCGTGACGCCGCCGTCAGCCGGCCGGCGGACCTGCAGCTCGCCGCCGATCAGCTCGGCCCGCTCGCGCATGCTCACCAGGCCCATGCCGCGCGACGTCTGCCCGTCGGTCGTCGTCGCCAGGCCCTTGCCGCGGTCCTCGACTTCGAGCACGACGCCGCCGGCGTCGCTGGCGAGGCGAATCCACGCCTCACTGGCGCCTGAATGGCGGTTGATGTTGCTGAGCGCCTCCTGCGCGATGCGGTAGACGTGAATCGCATGCTCGTCGTCAATCGCGTTGACGTCGCCGGACGACGAGAAGCGGGTGCGGATGCCGGTCTGGCGCTCGAACTGCGCGGCCAGATGCTCGAGCGACCTGGCGAGCCCGAAGTCGTCGAGGACGCCTGGATGCAGCCATTGCGACTGCGTCCGGATGCGATCGAGCGCCTGCTGCGCCACCGTCCGCACGCTCTCGAGCTCGGCCGCGAGCGGCGCGTCGGCGGCGACGTGCCGCCGGGCGCGGCCGAGGAGCGTGCCGATGGCGGTGACGATCTGGCCGAAGTCGTCGTGCAGCTCGCGCGCGATCGCCCGCTGCACGTCTTCCTGGACGCGCAGCGTCCGCCACGACAGCGTTCGAAGCTGGCCGGTGACGGCGGCGACCTCGGCGAAGGCGCGGCGGTTCGCGGCGACGACCCAGGCGCCGACGCCGGCAGTGACGAGCAGCAGGGCGAGGACGAGCAGCAGGATCTCGCGCCCGACCTGGTCGTAGATGGCGCGGTTGGCGGCCGCCGCCTCTTCCTGCCGCCGGTTGTTGACGACGAGGAACTGCGCGATCAACCCGTCGAGGGCGCGATGTTCGGGAACGAGCGTGGCGCGGATCTGCTGCCGCGCCGCCGCTTCGTCGGTCCGGCCGAGGCTGAACATGCTGTCGACGTCACGCCAGTACTGCGCCATCGCCTCGTTCAGGCGCTGCTGCTGCGCCGGCTCGCGCGACGGGGCGAGCGAGCGCTCGAGCGCCGTCGCCTCCTCGAGGTCGCGGCGGACGCGGTCCATTGCCGGCTGGAAGCCAGGCAGCGGATAGGGTTCGACGGCATCGGCCATGTCCCGCATCATCGCGGCGAGCGAGGCGAGATCGTTCTGGATGCGGAGCAGCTGCAGGGCGGCCTTGCGGTTGCGGTCGCTGATCGCCGTCTGCTCGTCGCGCAGCGAGCGAATCTCGCTGAAGGTGTAGGCGCCGACGGCCGCGATCGTCACGAGCGCCACCCCCAGGCCAATCGCCAGCGAGCGGGCCGGCGAGGGCCGAGCTGACCGCGGGGCAGACGTTTCATTCACTCCTGACTATCGTAGTCGGTTGGCCGGTTGGCCGGTTGGCCGGTTGGCCGGTGGTCCGGACGTCCGGTCAACCGCACAACCGGACAACCGGCAACTGGTTAGAACAACAGTTTGAGTCCGAATTGAAGCAGGCGCGGCGGACCGGCGGACAGGATGCGGCCGAAGTTTGCCGAATTGAGGTCGGCAACCGGCAGGCCGAAGTTGGCATGGTTGGCGACGTTGAAGACCTCGGCGCGCCCCTGGAGACGCAGCCCGCCAGTGATGGTGAAGGTCCGAACGAGCGACGCATCGACGTTGACGTAGCCGGGCCCGCGGGCGATGTTGCGGCCGGCGTCGCCAAACTGCCCGGCGTCGGTTTGCGGGTTGAGGCGCGCGAACGCGTCGCGACTGAGCCAGGCGTCCACGGTGCGCGGGCCGCCGTTCGGATCGCCGACGACGTTTGGACGGCTGGCGGCGAAGCCGGAGATCGGCGGGCTGTTGGCCTGGAGCGCGACATTCGTGGAGTCGGAGACGGTGAACGGGGTGCCCGAGCTGGCGGTCACGATCGCGTTCAGCTGCCAGCCGCCGAGCACCGCGCGCCACACGCCGCTGACAGCGACGGGCAGCTGCGGTTCCCAGCTCGCGCTCGCGACGAAACGGTGCCGGGCGTCGAACAGCGACGGCCCGTACTCGGCGTCGAGATCGAACGGATTCTGCGCCAGGTCGTTCTCGCCGGAGAGCGGCTTGGCGGCAGCGCCGGACAGGTTCATCGCCGAGAGGTGGTCGAGCGACTTGGAGAGCCAGTACCAGACGTTCAGGCCGAGACCGGCGGTGTAGCGCCGCGAGACGCTGAACTGGCCGGCGTGGTAGTTCGACGAGGTGATGTTGCGCAGCATCGCCACGGTCGAAAAGTCGCACGACCCGCCGTCGGCCGGACAGTTCGCGTACACGCGCCGGCGATCCGCGTTCTGCGCCGTCGCTCCCGGCACAAACACCGCCGGGTTCGCTTCGACGTTGCGCGGCAATCGGCTGCCGTGCGCGCCGACGTATCGGACCTCGACGAGGTACGAGCGCCACAGCGCCCGCTGGACGCCGGCGTTCCAGTGCTGGGTATACGGCGGCTTCGCCTCGTGGTCGAGCGCGAAGACGGTCGACGGCCGGACGAACGTATCGGGGGCCGGGTACGGACGTCCGAGATACGGGTTCTGGAAGTTCAGTCCCGCGCCGCTGAACTGGTTGAACTGCGCCGACGGCAGCGCGCTGATGGCAACCTGCGACGCGGTCCCGGATCCGTTCTGGAACTGATCGTAGAAGATGCCGTAGCTCGAACGCACCGACCAGATTCCTCCCCCGGTCGGATCCCACGCCACGCCAACGCGGGGCATGAACGCGTGCGCAACCTCGGCAATCCCGGCCGCGATGCCGGGGTCGCCGGGAAAGAGCAGGCCGCGCGGCGCGTCCGGACGAACCTCGGACTGGACGCCGGGAATGAACGCGTTGAGCCGGTCGTCGACCTCGGTGAAGGGCGCGATGCGCTCGTAACGCAGGCCGTAGTTGAAGGTCAGGCGGCTGGTTGCGCGCCATTCGTCCTGGGCGTAGGCGCCGGCGTTCCATAGCCCCAGGCCGCGGCTGAAGTCGCCCAGGCCCTGGTAGAAGGTGACCGGCGCCCCCAGCAGCAGGTTGGCGACGGCGTTGTTCGTGGGAAAGGTCGACGCGAAAACGAAGAACGAGTTCGGCGCGATCGCCTGGAACATGTCCAGTCCGGTGTGGCGGAGCTCGGCGCCGACCTTGACGAGATGGCTGCCCCGCGTCCAGCTGACGCCCTCCTGCACCTCGAACGTCGTCTGCCAGGAGTTGCGCGGGCCGGTGATCGCGCCGCCAATCGGGGTGTAGCCGCTGACGTTGAAGAACGGCGGGCCCTGTCCGGCATCGTTCGCCGGCTCGAACCCGAACCCGAGCGCGCTCGGCGGCGTCCGGTTGAGCCGCTGATCGAACAGGAAACGATGGCGGAACCAGGTGACGCGCAGCGAGTTGACGAGCGCCGGCGAGAAGATGTGCGTGCTCGCAAGCATCGCCGAGTGCGTCGACAGGTCATCGCGCGTGGGATAGCCAGGCACGTCCGTGCCACGCACGGAGATCGGGTTGATGTTGTGGCCGCCGGAGTACCGAGTAGCGGCCGAATATCTGGTCCGACGGCGACAGGTGCAAATCGAGCCGGCCGCCGACCTGTTCGAGCTCGTTGCGGCCAACGACCGTCTCGCGATAGATCGACGGTGAGACGTTGCCGAGCGGATAGAGGGCAACGACGTTGCGGGCGACCGGATTGATAGCTTCGGGCGGCAGGCGATTGCCCGGGATCGGCACGCCGCCGGCGGCCAGGTTCAGCAGCGGACCCGACATGCCGGAGAAGTCTCCCTCGCGTTCCGCCGCCGTCGGCACGGTCGCTGTTGTCGTCACACCCTGCTTGTTGCGGAAGCCTTCGTAGTAGCCGAACCCGAACAGCCGATCGACGCGCAGCGGCCCGCCCAGCGTCGCGCCGAACTGATGCTGGTTGAGCGGCTCGACGTCGCGGGAGAAGAAATTGCGGGCATCGAACACGTCGTTGCGAAGGAACTCGTAGGCGCTGCCGTGGAGCTGGTTGCCGCCGCTGCGGGTGACAACGCTCGTCGTCGCGCCGCCGGTGCCGCCGTACTCCGGCGGCGCGCTCTGCGTCAGGATCCTGAACTCGGCGACGGCGTCGACAGGAATCTTGAGGGCGTAGCCGCCATCCATCCGGTTCAGGTTCTGCGTGCCGTCGACGAGATAGACGTTCTGCTCGGGCCGCATGCCGTTGACGGCATAGGCCTGCCCCTGGCGCAGCGACCCGCCCGCCGTAGTGACGCCGGCGGTCAGCGGCGCCACGCCGGTCTGGAGCAGCCCGAGCTGGGTGAAGTTGCGGCCGTTCAGCGGCAGATCGACCAGCTCGCGGCCGCTGACGACGCGGCCGAGCGCGTTGGTGGTGGTGTCGACGACCTGGGCGCCGCCAACCACGGTGACCGAGTCTTCGACGGCCGACAGCACCAGGCGGATGTTGACGCGGGCGGTCTGGCTGACGGTGACGTCAATCGGCTCCTGCACCGTCGTTGCGAACCTGGGCGCCCGCGCGGCGACGCGGTAACGGCCGGCGGCGAGCACCGGCACGCGAAAGAAGCCGTCGGCGCCGCTCCGCGCCTCCCGCGCAGCGCCGGTATCGATGTGGGTAATCACCAGTTCCGCGCCACCGATCACGGCTGCGGAGCCGTCCGTCACGACGCCTTCGATGGCGCCGGTCGGATCCTGCGCGGCGGCAGGCGCGGCGACGATGAGACAGCCTGCGAACGCGGCGACGGCGGCTCGCCAGATCATCGGCATAGGGCGCTCGTTTTGAAGAGACGCGCGGAGTGGACCTGATGGCGCCGGACTGTAGCGCCGTCGTGCCGACCGGTCAATAACTGGAATGGACTAGCAACCAGGGGCTTCGCCCCTCGAACTCCCTGCACGCTCTCCCTGGGCGCGGGCTTCGGGATATCCTCATCGGCGGTCATGTCGATACGACGCGCCGCGTGGGTGACGACGATGCTGGCTGCCTCGTCGGTATTCGTGTCTCTCGGTCCTGCCGTGCCGGCGGCACAGACCGCTGGTCCCACCTTCACCGAGGTGACCAAGGCCGCCGGCATCACGTTCGTCCACGACAACGGTGCGTTCGGCAGGAAGTACCTGCCCGAGACCATGGGCTCGGGAGGCGCGTTTCTCGATGCCGACGGCGATGGCTGGCAGGACATCCTGCTGGTGAACGGCACGAACTGGCCGGGCCGCCCCGCCAGCCGCGCGGTGATGGCGCTCTACCGCAACAACCGCAACGGCACCTTTACCGACGTCGCCGCCGCCGCCGGCCTCGCCGTGCCCCTGTACGGCATGGGCGTCGCCGCCGCCGACTACGACAACGACGGCCGCACCGACATCTACATCACAGCCGTCGGCCGCAACCGCCTGTTCCGCAATCTTGGCGGCTTGAAGTTCGCCGATGTCACCGACAGCGCCCGCGTCGGCGACGGCGGCTTCTCCGCCAGCGCCGCCTGGCTCGACTACGATCGCGACGGCCTGCTCGATCTCTTCGTCACGAATTACGTCGACTGGAGCATCGAAACCGATCGCTTCTGCGCCCTCGACGGCAAGAACAAGTCGTACTGCACGCCCGAAGCCTACCAGGGGCAACGATCGACGCTGTACCGCAACCAGGGCAAGGGTGTCTTCGCCGACGTGACGAAAGCCGCCGGGCTCGCCGATCCGCAGTCCAAGGCGCTCGGCGTCGCGCTCATCGACTACAACGACGACGGCTGGCTCGACCTCTTCGTTGCCAACGACACGCGGCCGAATCGCCTCTACGAGAACAAGCGCAACGGCACGTTCGCCGACGTCGCGGTGGCGGCGGGCGTCGCTTTCAACGACGCCGGCGTCGCCCGCGCCGGCATGGGCGTCGATGCCGCCGACTACAACGGCTCCGGGCGTCAGAGCCTGGTCGTCGGCAACTTCTCGAACGAGATGATCGCGCTCTACGCCAACGGCGGCCAGGGCCTGTTCGTCGATGAAGCACCGACCTCGGTGATCGGCCGCGCCTCGATGCTGACGCTGACGTTTGCGACGCTGTTCTTCGACTACGATCTCGACGGGCGCGCCGACATCTTTGCCGCCAACGGCCACGTCGCCGACGACATCAGCCGGGTGCAGCCGCGCATCAGCCACGCGCAGCCGCCGCATCTCTTCCGCAACGCTGGAGGCGGCAGGTTCGAGGTCGCGACGCCGTCCGCGGGCAAGGATCTGCAGGCGCCGATGGTCGCGCGCGGCGCCGCCTACGGCGACTACGACGGCGACGGCGATCCAGACCTCCTGATCACCGTCAACAACGGCGCCGCTCGGCTGCTGCGCAACGACGGCGGCGAACGCAGCCGCCGCCTGCGCCTGCAGCTCGCGGGCAGCCGCGGCAACCGCGACGCGATTGGCGCGTCCGCCCGCGTCACCCACGCCGCCGGCCAGTCGCCGTGGCTGATGGTCAAGACCGGCTCTTCCTATTGCTCCCAGAGCGAGCTGCCGCTGACGTTCGGCCTCGCGGCCGCGGGCTCGGTCTCGAAGATTGAAGTGAAGTGGCCGGACGGCCGCGTCGAGAGCCTGGCCGGCGTGCCGGCGGACCATTCGATCACGGTCACCGAGGGCAAAGGCATCACTGCAAAGGCGCCGCTCGGCGGCGCTGCCAGGAGCACGCGATGACCCACAAGATCTCTCCAGCCGAGGGCGACGTCAGGGCCCGGGCGCTGTGGCGCCTGCGGTACGCGCTGGTGCTGCTCGCGTGCGCGGCGCTGACGTCGTCGCCGCGCGGCGCGACCGAACAGCCGCCGAGCCCGGCGGTGCGGCAGGCACAGGAAGCGGCCTATCGCGAGAACAACCTCGGCGTCGCCTACCTGGAACAGTACGACTTCGAATCCGCCACCGCGGCGTTCGCCCGCGCCCTCGGCCGCGATCCGACGCTCGGGCTCGCCCGCGTCAACCACGGCATCGCGCTCTTCTACGCCGGCAAGCCCGACGCCGCGATTGCCGAGCTCGAGAAGGCGCGCGCGCTCGTTCGCGATCGGCCGCACGCCGATTACGTCCTCGGCCTGATCCTGCGCGCCACCGATCGCGCGGACGAGGCGCTCGCGGCGTTCCAGCGCGTGCGCGAGGCCGACGCCGGCGATCCCGGGACGGCAATCAACATCGGGCAGATCCTGCTGCAGCAGCGCAAGTATCCCGAAGCGCTCGAGGCGTTTCGTACGGCCACCGCCGCCGAGCCCTACAACGCCACGGCAGCCTACGGCCTCGCCACCGCCCTTCTCCGCAGCGGCGCCGCCGACGAAGGCAAGACCGCCATGGCGCATTTCGAGCGCCTGCGCGAGAGCAGCTATGCGACGACGTTCTCGCAGACGTATCTCGAGCAGGGGCGCTACGCCGAGGCGATCGCGTCGACCGGGGCGCGAGGCGGCGCTGGTCGACAACCGCGTGCCTGATGTCGAGTTCGTCGATGCGACGAGGGCCGTGGCGACCGGCGGCACGCCGGATTCGCCCGCCGCGAGCGGGCCGGCAGGGGCCGTGATGCTGATCGACCTCGATTGCGACGGCGACCTCGACCTCGCGGACGCCGGCGCCACCGGGCTGCGGTTGTACCGCAACGACAAGGCGCAGCTCACGGACATCACCACCTCGGCCTTCATCACGCCGCCGGCCGGCGGCGTCGCCGGCATCATCGCCGCCGACGCCGACAACGACGGCGACGTCGACCTGCTCGCGCTCGGCGCCGCGGGGCCGGTCCTGTTCATCCAGGAAGCGGCGGGCCGATTCACGAGGAAGGAAGCCGGGCTCCCGGCCTGGCGCAACGCGCCGCGGACCGCGGCGTGGCTCGATGCCGATCACGATGGCGACGCCGACCTGATCGTCGCCGGGGCCGACGGCGACAAGCCGATCGTGCAGCTGCTGCGCAACAGCGGCGAGGGCACCTTCACCGACGTCACCGCCGCCGCCAAGCTGACGGCGCCGCGCATCGTCACGGCGCTCCTGCCGACCGACTTCGACAACCGCCGCGACATCGACATCCTGATGGTGACAGCGGGCGGCGTGCCGCTGCTCTATCGCAACCTGCGCGACGGCTCGTTCGCCGACGTCGCCGCGGACGTCGGCGTGACCGCCTCGGGCACGTTCGCGGCCGCCACGCTCGGTGACGTCAACAAGGACGGCTACCCCGACGCGTTCGTCGGCCAGGCGGCAGGCGCCGGCCAGTTCATCGTCAGCGACGGACGCGGGCGCTACGTGACGACGGCGGCGCCGCCGGCGACGGCGGGGGCGATCGCGGCGCAGTTCGTCGACTACGACAACGACGGCCTCCTCGACCTGCTGACGATCACGCCGCAGGGCCTGCGCGTGCAGCGCAACCTCGGAACCTCGTGGCAGGAAGCCAGCATGCGGGCGGCAAAAGCAACCGCCAGCCTCAAGGCCGGCGACGCGGCGCTGATGACGACCGGCGACTTCGACGGCGATGGCGACGTCGACGTCGTCGTCCGCGGCCGGAGCGGGCTGTCGATCTGGCGCAACGACGGCGGCAGCCGCCGCGCTTCCCTGCGGCTGCACCTGAAGGCGCGCGTGACCAACCGCGCCGCAGTCGGCACCAAGATCGACATGCGCGCCGGCAGCCTGCGCCAGCGCATCGAGACGTCGGCGGCGACGCCGGCCGCCGGCCCCGCCGACATCGTTTTCGGTCTCGGCGATCGACCGGGCGCCGACGTCGCCCGCGTGCTGTGGCCATCGGGAATCCTGCAGGCGGAAACGGCGAGCGGCGAGGCGGGCGGGAAGCCCGCGTTCCTCGTCGGGTCGATCGAGGTCGAGGAGCTCGACCGCAAACCGTCGTCCTGCCCGTATCTCTACACGTGGAACGGCGAGCGCTTCGAGTTCATCACCGATTTTCTCGGCGGCGGCGAGATGGGCTACTGGCAGGCGCCAGGCGTGCGAAACACACCGGATCCGGACGAGTACATCAGGATCGAGGGACGCCACCTCGCTGCCCGCGACGGCCGCTTCGAGCTGCGGGTGACCAACGAGCTCGAAGAGGCGCTGTTCCTCGACCGCGCCGAGCTCGTCGCGATCGCGCATCCTGCCGCTGTCGAGGTCCATCCAAACGAGGGCCTGCGCTCGACGCGGGAGCCGTTCGTGCTGCACGCGATCCGCAACCTGCAGCCGCCGGCGGCCGTTCATGACGACCACGGTCACGACGTGCGCGAGCGTATCCTCGAGAACGATCGCCGCTCTCCCGACGATTTTCACCTCGAGCGCATTCGCGGCTACGCCGGGCGGCACGCGCTGACCATCACTCTGCCCCGGGGCGCGAACGCTTCACGCGCGCTGCTCCTCACCGGCTGGACCGACTACGCGTTCTCGGGCGACAACGTCGCGGCGCATCAGCTCGGCCTGCAGATGCTGCCGCCGTCGCTCGAAGTCGAAGATGCCAACGGGCAATGGAAAACGGCGATCGCCGAGATCGGGTTCCCGGTCGGCCGGCCGCAGACGATCGTCGTCGATCTGCGCCGGCACGTTCCGGCCGACGCGAGGCGCGTTCGCGTCGTGACCTCGATGCGCATCTACTGGGACCGGATCCAGGTCGGCGACATCGACCCCTCGATCGATTCGAAGGTGACGCGGCTGGATTCGGCGGCCTCGACGCTTCGATGGCGCGGGTTCTCAGCGATCGACACGCCCGATGGCCGCGAGCCCTACGGCTTCCGCTACGACGAGGTGAGCGCGCTGTCGCCGTGGAAGCTGCTGCCGGGCCGCTACACGCGGGAAGGGGACGTCAACGAGCTGCTCGCGCGCGCCGACGATCGCTTCGTCGTCTCGCGGCCAGGCGACGAGATCGCGCTTACCTTCGACGCGTCGCGGGTGCCGCCGGCGCCGCCCGGCTGGACCTACACGTTCCTGCTGCACGCCGTCGGTTACAGCAAGGAGATGGACTTGAACTCTGCCAGCCCCGACGAGCTCGGGCCGCTGCCATTTGCCGGCATGCCGGCCTATCCCTACGATCCGTCGGCCGCGCCCGCGCACTTCAGGGGCGAGGCGCACCGCCGGTATCTCGATCGGTTCAACACGCGCATCGTGCGATCGGCGATCCCGCCGATCGAGCTGAGTCACGCCCGCACCGACAAGCCATGACGCCTATCCGCTACGCGGCCGCTGCGTGCCAGACCGACTTCGCCAATCCGACCGAGCGATCAGGCATGGCGGCGAACACTGCGCGCATGACGGAGATGATCGACGCCGCCGTCGCCGGGAGCGCTCCTTTCCTGCCGGTGCGGCTGGTCGTCTTCCCAGAGTTCGCCCACGCCGCGCCCATCTACGCGACCGCCCGCGAGCTCGAGCGGCACCTCGCCGTTCCGATCCCGAACGAGCACACTGACGCCCTGCATCACAGGGCGCGAAAGCACGACATCTATATTCAAAGCGGGTCGATGATCGAAATTGATCCGCGCTGGCCCGGCGCGCTCTTCAACACCACGTGCCTCATCGGACCAGACGGCATCCTCTACAAGTACCGCAAGGTCAATCCCTGGATCCCCTTCGAGGTGCACACGAGCCCGCACGAGATCGAAGGCTACGACGAGCCGCTCTTCCCGGTGGCCGACACGCCGCTCGGCAGGATCGGCTGCGCCATCTGCTACGACTGGCTGTTCCCGGAGGCGATCCGGCAACTCGTCGCCAACGGCGCCGAGATCCTGATCCGGGTGTCCGCCTACATGGACCCGTGGGGTGCGACCGAACCGATGAACTGGTGGACGACCGTGAACCGCTGCCGCGCCCTGGAGAACACCGCGTGCGTCGTCGCCGCCAACCAGGGCGCGAGCCTGCGCCACTACCCGCCCTACTCGTGGCCCGGGGGCAGCCAGGTCGTCGACTACGACGGCCGCCTGCTCGCAGAGGCATCGCCCGGGCCAGGCGAGCGCATCGTGGTCGCGCCGATCGATCTCAGCGCTCTGCGTCACGAGCGCGAGACCCGCAAGGGCCACCGCATGCTCGGCCATCTGCGGACCGAGGCCTACCCGGTCTACCGTCAACACATCTATCCCTAAACCATACGGTCGTGCGGTCGTGCGGCCGTCTCCGGGGACAGTCACTCGTGACTGTCACTCGTGACTGTCCCCGGAGCAGGTTGCGATAGTTGCAATCTTTTCGGCCCGGGGACTGGCACGAGTGACTGTCCCCGGGGACGGCGGGCTGGCAATCAGGCAGTTTTTGCCATCCGCAGGCGCCGTTGTAGCAGCGCCAGCACGGCGGTCTCGGTGCGGCTCAGCGATTCAGGAGACTCGGCCAGCTTGCGCGCTCGCGCGCTCAGCATCCGCGTCAGCGTCCGGTCCATGTAGGCATCGATGATCGTCGGGTGGATGTAGCACTTCCGGCAGACCGACTTGGTGTTGCCGAGCAATCCAGCCACGGCCTCGATCGCCGCTACCACGTTGCGCTTGGCCTGCGCGTCCGAGGTGACCTCGGACATCTCCTGCAGCGCCTGCGCCGCCAGCACGGTGCCGGTCCAGGTCCGGAAGTCTTTCGCGGTGAACTCGCGGCCGGTCACGTCGCGGACGTAGTCGTTGACGTCGGCCGAGCCGATGCCCTGCACGTTGCCGTCGTCATCGAGGTACTGGAAGAGTTCGCGGCCGGGCAACTCCTGGCAGCGGCGGACGATGCGGGCGAGGCGGGCGTCAGTGAAGGCGATGTCGTGGAACTTGCCCGACTTGCCGCGGAAGCGAAAGCGGACCGTCGATCCCGACACCTTGGCGTGGTTGTCCTGCATCGTCGTCAGGCCGAACGACTTGTTGGTGCGGGCGTACTCCTCGTTGCCGACGCGAATCAGCGTCTTCTCGAGCATCTGCACGACGGCGGCAACGACCTTGGTGCGCGACAGCGTCGGCCCGGCGAGATCCTCCGCGGTCCGCTTGCGCAGCGCCGGCAGCGCCGCGGCGAACTCGAGGATCCGGCCGTACTTGTTCTCGTCCCGCACCGTCCGCCAGCGGCTGTGGTACCGATACTGCTTCCGTCCCCGGGCGTCGCGTCCGGTGGCCTGCAGGTGACCGTTGGCAAGTGCACAGACCCAGACGTCGGTCCACGCGGGCGGTATCGCCAGCGATCGGATGCGCTGAAGCTCCGGCTTGTCCCGGAGAGTACGGCCCTGGGGTGTCACGTAGCGGAACCTGCTTCCCACCCGCTGACGCGAAATGCCTGGGCTGCGATCGCTCACATACCGGAGGCCAGCCGTCTTCGCCGCCTGCCTGGACTCCTCGACCGCTGCCGTCACGGGGGGCGCGGACAGCTGGTTGAGTGCCTTGTTTGCCCGCCTGGCCGCGTGTTTCAACACACGAGCTCGGGGTGTGGCAGGCCCGGACGCCGGCGAGTACGGAACGGCAACAGCCATGGCGCGGGTCCAGTGCAAGAGGTGCGCCGCCGCATAAGTGCGGTACGGCACCGCGGGGAGAGAGAGCGTTGAAACTACGAAACAGGGGCCGCGCCGCATGAAGCTTCGGCTGGGCAAGAGCATCTGGCCGGACCGCCATCCGGTACGGCCGGCTCACCCGATCCTGCGCGGCCGTCACGATGCCGACGTCGCGATCGTCGGCGGCGGCATCACCGGCACGGCATGCGCCTACCTCCTCGCGCGGACCGGAGCCCGCGTCGCCCTCGTCGACGCCGGGCGCATCGGCCTCGGGAGTACCGCGGCGAGCACCGCGCTCCTGATGCAGGAGCCCGACGTCGACTTCGGCGATCTGGCGGCACGCTACGGCACCCGCGCGGCCGCGACGGTGTGGCGGCGCAGTCACGCCGCCGTCCGCGGTCTCGTGCGCACGCTGCGCCAGCTGCGCCGCCAGACAATGGTTCACTCGTTGCCGTCGGTTTACCTGACGCGAGACGACGCGAGGAGCGCGGAGTTGCGCGAGGAGGTCGCGCTGCGCCGGCGCGCCGGCATCGACGCGCGCTGGCTCACGCCCGAGCGCGTCCGCGCCCGCACAGGCGTGTGGAGCAGCGGCGGCATCCTGATGCCGGGCAACGCCCAGGCCGATCCGTATCGCGCCTGCCTGGCCCTGGCCGACGCGGCGACATCGGCCGGCGCCAGGATCTACGCGCGGTCGCGCGTCAGGCGGACCGAGACGTCCGCCGACGGCGTGCGACTGGTGCTCGATCGCGGCGAGCTCGGGGCGGCGCAGGTGATCGTCGCGACCGGCTACGCCACGTCGGAGTTCAAGCCGCTGCTTGGCCGCTTCACGATGTACACGACCTACGCGATGACGACGCCGCGGCTCTCCGCGAGCTTGCGGCGCAGCGTGGGCTTTGGTGACGTGATGTGGTGGGACACCGAGAACCCGTATCACTACGCGCGCTGGACCCGAGACGGCCGCTTGCTCTTCGGTGGTCAGGATCGACGGCACGGCAGCGTCCGCGCCCGGCGTGACGAGATCGGCAAGCGCGTCGCGCGGCTGGTCGAGGATCTCGGCGGTCTCTATCCGCTTCTACGCGACATCGAGCCGGAATACGCGTGGGAGGGACTGTTCGCGACGACGCCGGACGGGCTGCCGTATATCGGCCGTCACCGCCGCTATCCGAAGCACCTCTTCGCGCTCGGCTACGGCGGCAACGGCATGACGTTCGGCTTCCTCGCCGCGCAGGCGCTCGAGCGCGCCGTGCGGGGGCGTCCAGACCCGGAGGACGCCCTGTTTGCGTTCAATCGATCGGCAGGCTGACCGCACCGGACGACCGCGCGACCGGACGACCGGACAACCGGTAGTGTTTACTTCACGACCGAGACAGTAATGTGTGACGGGTACTGCTTCGAGTGGTGGACCTTGTTGTTGGCGACGACGCCCTTGACCTCGTCGAAGTTGTTGCCGCCGGTGTTGAGGTTTCGATCGAAGCGCGGGAAGTTGCTGCTCGACACCTCGATGCGGAGGCGGTGTCCGGGCGCGAAGAAGTTGCTGGTCGTCAGCGGCTGGAGCGTCACCTTCGCGACCTCGCCAGGTTTCATCCATACCAGCGGCTTGTCGTAGCCGTCGCGGTAGCGCATCCGCTGGATCGACTCGTCGAGGTTGTAGGCGCGGCCGTCCGGGTAGACGTCGAGGACCTTGACCGTGAAGTCGGTATCACGGGCGTCGGACGAAACGTAGAGCGTCGGCACCATCGGACCGGTGATCTCGAGTCCGTCCTTGAAGGGCTCCGAGGTGTAGACGAGGATGTCCGGCCGCGCCTCCATCTTGCGCTGGTCGAAGGCGCCGGCGGTAATCGCGTTGCCGGTGCAGCAGACGTTGCCGCCGTACGACATCACCGGGTTCATCGGATCGTAAGTGAACGCATCCGGCGCATCGGTTGGCGGCGGCGCGATCGTCAGCCGGCCGTCGCCGTCGAGCGTGTTGGCCTTGCCGCCGCTCGAAAGGTAGAACGTCATCGGCTTGGCTGCCGCCGGCGGCCACGCCTCCGACGTCCGCCACTTGTTGACGCCCATCGTGAAGTAGGTGACCTTCGGCAGCGCGTCGAGGGCGGCGCTCTTCGCGCCTTTCAGCGTGCGATCGAAGAAGCCGTAGGTCATCTCGGCGTAGTCGAGCCGGGCGTCACCCATGCTGCGCTCGCCGACGACGGTGTTCTCGGTGGCGCGGGTGTAGGCGCAGTGCGCGACCGGCGCGATCACGGCCCACTGCTGGCTGGCGATCTCCGGCTTCGCGGTCTTGCGGACGTGGTTGTAGAGGGCCAGGTTGGGCCCGACCGAGACGTCGTACCACGACATGAACCACAGGCCGGGCACCTCGAGCGGCATGTCGTCGTGGTAGAGGCCGCCCTTGTACCACGCCGGATCGTTCGGCGCCCGCTGGATCATGCGGCCGCCGGTGTCGACCGGCATCGCGTCGGCGAAGATGCCCTTCGGTCCCTCGACGTTCTTGATGATGTCCTGCACCGGCAGGTGCGCCAGCGCCTTGCACCAGTCGACCGGGGGATTCTGCGGCGCGAGGTCGAACAGCCGGGCAGCGCGAACCAGGTCTTCCTGCGGCGTCTCCTTCGGGAACATCGGCCGCACCTGGTTCTGCTGGCCGTAGATCCAGGTGATGAACAGCATCTGGACCGCGCCGCCGCGGTACCAGTTGCCCTGCTCGAAGTACGGCGCGACCCGGCCGACGCCGGCGCCGAAGCCCTGCACGTTCATCGCCGCGTAGGCCGGATGTCCGAGCGAGGCGACGGCCATCTGGTACTCCGCCGTCGACGAGCATCCGGTCGTCCCGACCTTGCCGTTCGACCACTTCTGCTTCGACAGCCACTCGAGCGTGTCGTAGCCGTCGGTCTTCGAGCCGAGGATGTCGTAGTTGCCTTCGGAGTAGAAATGTCCGCGCTCGTTCTGGACGACGTATGCGTAGCCGCGCTTGACCGCCGTCAGCGCCGCCGTCATGTCCGCCGGCACGCCGTTGCGGACGTCCCAGAAGTTGAAGTTGTAGGGCGTGCGCACCCAGATCGTCGGCACCTGGCCCGGCCGCGTTCTTCGGCCGGTAGACGTCGGTCGCGAGCCGGACACCGTCGCGCATCGGCATCATCACCTTGCGCTCGACGACGGCGATCGACTGCAGCTCCTTCTCGGTCTCCCAGCGCCGCGCCGCCTGGTCCGGCGCCATCGTGGCGCCGCGCTGGGCAAGCCCCAGCCCCGTCGCCGCCACCACCGCCATCGCCGTCGCCGCCACTATCGACTTCACTCGCACGGTCGCTCCTCCCGTCGTCGCCCGTTTTCCGGGGACAGTCACCGGTGCCAGTCCCCGGTCCAGAAAGCGTGCAATTACTGCAACCTCGGTAGGTTACTGCAACCCTTTTGGCTCGGGGACAGTCACCCGTGACTGTCCCCAGTGACTGTCCCCGCCGTCGACGGTTGCCCGGCGCTTTTGCCGGACGGCCTACTCCGCGCGCAGCGCGATGATCGGGTCGATTCGGCTCGCACGCTGCGCCGGCAGCCATACCGCGACGGACGCAACAGCCGCGAGGACGAGAGGCATGCCGATGAAGATCAGCGGATCGCGGGCCTGGACACCGAAGAGAAAGCTGGTGACGAAGCGCGCGAGGTAGAGCGACAGGCCAACCCCGACGACGACGCCGATCGCCGCGAGCATCATCCCCTGCCGCACCATCATGTTCCTAGCGCTGCTGGCGGTGGCGCCGAGCGCGAGCCGGATGCCGATCTCCTGCGTCCGCTGCTGGACGGCATAGGCCATCAAGCCGTAGATCCCGATCGCCGCGAGCAGCAGCGCCGAGGCGCCGAACGCCGTCATCAGCCACATGTTGAACTGCTGCCGCGACGTCGACAGCGACACGACCTCGTTCATCGTCCGCACCTGCGACACCGGCAGGCCGCTCGCCTGCCGCAGTTGCTCCTGAATCAGCTGGCTGACCGACTGCGGCCGCAGCTGCGTCCGGACGACCCAGGCGATCGGCGTCAGGCCGACGTTGAGCGCGTTGGCCGCGTCCGGCAGCTGCGCCTGCGGCACGTACATGATCGGGCCGGGCTCGGAGCTCAGGCTGCCGTTGCGCACGTCGCCGACGATGCCGATGATCTGACGATCGGGCTCGGCCGCGAACTCGCGCATGACGGACCGGCCGATGACGAGCCGGTCGTTGAGCGGGTCGCCGTTGGGCCAGAACTGCCGCGCCATCGTTTCGTTGATAATGACGACGCCCGGCGCCTGCTGCGTATCGCGCTCGTTGAAGTCGCGGCCGCGGTTGATCGGGATCTTGAAGACATCGAAGTAGCCCGGCGAGAGCGTGACCCAGCTGCCGCCGCCGTGAAACGGGCCATCCTGGAGCGGCCGGCCAATGACCTGAGAACGGCAGGCCGTAGCCGCCCTGGAGCGGGACGCAGCACGTCACGCTCGCGGCGACGACGCCCGGCACCGCGCGGACGCGCTCGACGCCGTCGCGAACCATCTGCTCGACGCCCGCCGAGGTCAGGAAACGCGGGCCGGTGAGCGACATCCGCATCGTCAGCACGTTGTTGGCGTCGAATCCCGGGTTGACGCCGCCGAGCGCCATCGCCGTGCGGATGAGCAGCGCCGATCCGATCAGGAGGATCAGCGCCAGGGCGACCTCGATGACGACGAGCACGGATCGGGCCTTGTTCTGGCGCATCCCGGTGCCCGATCGGCCGCCGCCCTCCTTCAGCGTCGCGCTCAGATCGGTTCGCGACCCCTGCTGCGCCGGAATCAGGCCGAGATGACGCCGGTGCCGAGCGACACCAGCAGGGTGAACCCGAGCACGCGCCAGTCGACGCCGACGAGCCCCCCGTCCTGACCGATGCGCGGCAGGTTGGCGGTGTTGACCGCCAGCAACAGCCGGATCCCGATGATGCCGAGCACCGACCCGAGCACGCCCGCCCGCGAGCGCGAGGACGACGCTCTCCGTCAGCAGCTGCCGCACCAGCCGGCCGCGGCCGGCGCCGATCGCGGCGCGCAGCGCAATCTCCCGCTTCCGGCCGGTTGCGCGCACGAGCAGCAGGTTGGCGACGTTCGCGCACGCGATCAGGAGGACGAAGCTGACGGCGCCGAGCAGCACGTACAACGACGAGCGGACGTTGGCGACGAGCGCTTCGCCGAGGAGCTGCGCCGAGAAACTGTTGTTGGCCGCGAACGTCGGAAACTTCTGGCGGAAGACCTGGGCCGACGCCTGCAGCTTGGCCTGCGCCTGCTCGAGCGTCACCCCTGGCACCAGCTTCGCCGCGACCTGGAAATAGTGTCCCTGGTCGCTGGTGTTCGGATTGAGCTGGAACGGGATCCAGACGTCCGGGTTGGTGAAGAGCTCCTGGAAATCCGCCGCGCCATCGATCACGCCGATGATCGTGTGCGGTACGCCGCTCAGCGACATCATCCGACCGAGCACGTTCGGATCGCTGTCGAAGCGCCGCGTCCAGGTCTGGAAGCTCAGGACGACGGCGCGCTCGCCATCCGGGCGATCCTCGTTCTCGTCGAAGGTCCGCCCCATGAGCACCCGCGTGCCGAAGAGGCTGAAGAAGTCGCGCGACACGCGGCCCGAGCGCAGCTGCTCAGGAAACGTCGCCGCCGGTGTAGTTGACGATGCCGGAATTGTAGGCGGAGATCTCGCGGAGGACGTCCGACTGCTCGCGGATGTGCTGGAACTTGGCCGGCGAGCCGGCGCCGCCGCTGCCGTTCGGCGACGTCGTCTGGATGAGGACCAGCCGATCGGCGTCCGGGTAGGTCATCGGCCGCAGCAGCACGGCGTTGACGACCGATAGGCGCGAAGTCTGCCACAGGGGCCGGATCGATCGATCCGAATGTGACGAGCTGCCGCTGCCGCGCCGCTAGCGCGGCCGGACCGACGACACGCCGCGCAGGCCGCTGCGGCCGATGTCGGTGATGCTGTCCTGGACGACGACGCAGCGGTCGCTCCAGCGGGTGCCCTCGCAGAGCTCCCAGCGCCCGGTCATGATGCGGACGCTGCGGACGCGCGGGCCGAACGAGCCGAGGCTGCTCAACGGGCTGTCGACGACGCGGGAGCTGCCGCGGAAACCGGTCCGATCGTAGAGCGAAATCTGCGGCCGGCCGACCGGCGGCCGGCCGCCGCCGCGCCGGCTGCCGCCGCGAATCCGGTGCATCGACGAGATCGTGTCGTGCCAGCCGCTGCGCCGTCTGAGATCCGGCTCCGCCCCGGTGAAGACCTGGCAGCGCCCGCCGTAGTCGATGTCGACGCAGACCTCCCAGGTCTCACCCCGGGCGATGCTGAAGCTGCTGATCTTGTCGTTCAGATCGAAGCGCCGCAGGTCGGGCACCTCGTCGCGGAACGACGCGCTCCTGCCGCCGTAGTTCGGATCCTCGTAAACCGTGATGCCGACGCCGCCGTCCGCGCGCGTCTCCTGCGCCGTGGTCAGCGGCGCCGGCGACGCTGCCAGCGCGAGCAGCAGCACCGCGTGCAGACGCAACGTTCGCTTGACCACGACCACAACATTCCCTGGGAGCATCCGGCAACCATCGACTGTACCACCGCCCGCGCCACGATCGCGACGGCTTCTGCTGTCCTTTTCGGCCATGAAAAGAATCCTGTTGCTCGGCACGCTACTGGCCGCGGGCAGCCTGTCGGCTGCGCTCTCCGCCTCGCAGCCGCCGGCCGGTCAGAAGCCGATGGTCATCGAGGTGGAGAAACTCAAGGACAACCTCTTCCTCCTCAAAGGCGGCGGCGGCAATACCGCCGTCTTCGTCACCGCCAAGGGCGTCGTCGTCGTCGATACCAAGAACCCGGGATGGGGCCAGCCGATCATCGACAAGATTCGCGAGCTGACCGACAAGCCGGTGACGACGATCATCAACACCCACACCCACGGCGATCACGTCAGCGGCAACGTCGCGTTCGAGCCGACGGTGGACGTCGTCGTCCAGGCCAACACCGCCGAGAACATGAAGAAGATGGCGTCGCCGCCCGGCATGGGCACGCCGCAGCCGCAGACCATCTTCGAGCAGAACGGCGGCCGCGGCCTGCCGAAGCGGACGTTCACCGACTCGATGACGATCGGCAGCGGCGCCGACCAGATCGACCTGCGCTACTTCGGCCGCGGCCACACCAACGGCGACGCCTGGGTCATCTTCCCGGCGCTGCGCGTCATGCACGCCGGCGACATCTTCGCCAGCAAGGGCTTCGCGATCCTCGACTCGAACAACGGCGGCAGCGGTGTCGACATGCCCGACACGCTGCGCAAGGCGGCCGACTTCGCCGCCAAGTCGGTGGACACCATCATCACCGGCCACAGCACGACGATGACGATCGCCGACCTGCGCGAATGGTCAGAGTTCAATCGCGATTTCCTGACCTACGTTCAGGAAGGCAAGAAGGCCGGCAAGTCAGCCGACGACCTCGCCGCTGCCTGGACCCTGCCGGCGAAGTACACCGGCTACGCCACGCCGCAGCCGGCACGGCTCAAGGGCAATATCGAGGTGGTGCTGGCCGAGGTGAAGTAGATCAGATCGGGGTTCGGGGCTCGGGGTTCGGGGCTCGGTTCAAAGGCCGGCCCCGGGCTCGCCGTCGGCGGAACGGGCTTTGCTCGACGTCTGGTCTGTTACCAGACTGGAAGGAGAGTCCACATGTCGGTCGCCAAGGTCTCGGAAATCAGCGCGACGTCCACCAAGAGCTTCGAGGACGCCATCAACAGCGGTCTCGCACGGGCGCACAAGACCATCCGTAACGTACGAAGCGCCTGGATCAAGGAGCAGCAGGTCCGGCTCGACAATGGGAAGATCGTCGAGTACCAGGTCAACATGCTGCTGACCTTCATCCTGGACGACTAGCGTCGGGGTTCGGGGTCCGGGGCTCGGGGTTCGGTCTTCGGCAGGCTCAGGCCAGGGGGCTGGAATCGCTGAGAGCTGACGGCTGAGCGCTGTCAGCTCTCTTTCTCATCTGAACTTCGCCTGCAGCTTCTCCAGCTCGGCGCTCCCCGGACACAGCTGCTCGTGGCCGAGCAGAGCCAGCGGCGTCGTCACGATCTGGTTCTGCTCGTGCACGTCGGCGGAATCCGGCGAGATATAGAGCAGCCCGGTCACCACTTCCCCTTCACGCTGCGCCTCGCGGATGTACGCGTACGAGCGGTCCCGATCGGTCGAATCGTAGGCCTCGTCGATCTTGCGCAGCCGCACGGTGCTGCCGTCGTGCAGCGTCACCGTGCGCACGCTCCCCGGCACGTAGTCCGTCGTGATCGTCGTCGTCGGCATGACGAAGTCCGCTGCCACCACCTCGACGTTCTTCTCGCGAGTGTAGGCGTAGCTCTTGGTCGAGCCCTCGTGATCGTTGAAGGTGACGCAGGGCGAGATGACGTCGACGAAGGCGAAGCCCTTGTGGGCGAGGCCGGCCTTGATGATCGGCACGAGCTGCGCCTTGTCACCGGAGAAGCTGCGCGCGACGAACGTGGCGCCGAGCGTCAGCGCCAGCAGGCAGCCGTCGATCGCGCCCATGGTATTGGCCTCGCCCTTCTTGCTGAGCGAGCCAGGGTCGGCCGAGGCCGAGAACTGGCCCTTGGTCAGGCCGTAGACGCCGTTGTTCTCGAGCAGGTAGAGGACGTTGACGTTGCGACGGATGGCGTGGCACAGCTGGCCGAGGCCGATCGAGAGCGAGTCGCCGTCGCCCGAGATGCCGATGTAGACGACGTCGCCGTTGGCGGCGTTGGCGCCGGTGACGAGCGCCGGCATGCGGCCGTGGACGCCGTTGAAGCCATGCGCCTCGCGCAGGAAGTAGGCCGGCGTCTTCGACGAGCAGCCGATGCCGGACATCTTCGCGACCTTGTACGGCGGCAGCGACAGCTCCCAGAACGCCTGGACGATGGCGGCGGTGATCGAATCGTGGCCGCAGCCGGCGCAGAGCGTCGTGATCGAGCCTTCGTAGTCGCGCCGGGTCAGCCCGATCGCGTTCTTCTGCAGCGCCGGATGCCGCACCGGCGGCTTGGCGATATAGGTCATGCCGCTTTCTCCAGGGTCGCCTTGACGCCCGAGAGCACGTGGTGCGCGCTCATCGGGAAGCCGCCGTAGTAGCGAACCGATTCGAGCCTGGCCGGATCGACGCCGGTCTCGAGCAGCAGCAGGCTGCGCAGCTGCGCGTCACGGTTCTGCTCGACGACGACCGTCACATCGTGGTTGCTGAGGAAGGCGCTGACCTCGTCGCTGAACGGGAAGCCGCGGACGCGCATGTAGTCGACCGCAATCCCTTCACGCGCCAGCTGGTCGAGGGCTTCGACGCAGGCGGCGTGGCAGCCGCCGACCGTCAGCAGCCCCAGCCGCGCCCCAGGCATCGTCCGCACGATCGGCGGCGGCACCGCCCGCGCCGCCCGCTGGATCTTGCGATCGATGCGATCGAGGACGTCCACGTACTCGTCGGCATCTTCGGTGTAGGCGCCGTAGCGGTTGTGGCCGGAGCCGCGGGTGAAGTACGCGCCCTTGGGATGCTGGCCCGGCAGCGTCCGGTACGGGATGCCGTCGTTGTCGACGTCGAGATAGCGGGAGAAGCTCTGCACCTGGTCGAGCTCCGCCGCCGACAGCACCTTGCCGCGATCGGGACGGTAGGCGTCGTCCCACGTCAGCTTCGGGACCATCCAGTCGTTCATGCCGATGTCGAGGTCGCTCAGCACGAAGACCGGCGTCTGGAAGCGTTCGGCGAGATCGAACGCGGCAACCGAGGCCTCGAAGGCTTCGCGCGGATCGGCCGGATACAGGCAGATGTGCCTGGTGTCGCCGTGCGAGGCGTAGGCGCACAGCATGAGGTCGCCCTGCTGGGTCCGCGTCGGCATCCCGGTCGAGGGCCCGGCGCGCTGGACGTCGAAGATGACGGTCGGAACTTCGCCGTAGTAGGCGAGGCCGATGAACTCGTTCATCAGCGAGATGCCCGGACCGGCGGTCGACGTGAAGGCGCGCGCCCCGGCCCAGCTCGCGCCGATGACCATGCCGACGGCGGCAATCTCGTCCTCGGCCTGGAGGATTGCGAACTTGTTGCGCTTGGTGGCGGGGTCGCGGCGGTACTTCAGGCAGAAGCTCTTGAACGCCTCCATCAGCGACGTCGCCGGCGTGATCGGGTACCAGGCGCCGACCGTCGCGCCGGCGTAGATGCAGCCGAGCGCCGAGGCGGTGTTGCCGTCGATCAGGATGGCGTCCTTCGTCTCGTCCAGCGGCTCGAGGTGAATCGGCAGCGGGCACTGGAAGTTCTCGGTGGCGTAGTTGAAGCCGATGTCGACCGCGATCTGGTTCGAGCTCATCAGCGCCGGCTTCTTCCCGAACTTCTCGTCGAGCAGGGCGCGGATGATGTCGGTATCCATCCCGAGCAGCGCCGCCAGCGCGCCGGCGTAAGCGATGTTCTTCATCAGGATGCGCTCGCGCGGACCATTGAAGCGCTCGTTGCACATCGCGGCGAGCGGGATCCCCAGGTAGGTCACGTCCGGCCGCGTGAGCCGGCTGTCGAGCGGCCACGTCGAGTCGTAGAACAGCCAGCCGCCCGAGCGCACTTCCTGGATGTCCTTCTGATAGGTGGCCGGGTTGAGCGCCACCATCAGGTCGAAGTGCGGCGTCCGCGCGGTGTACCCCTGCTTGCTGACCCGAATCTCGTACCAGGTCGGCAGGCCCTGGATGTTCGACGGGAAGACGTTCTTCCCGGTCACGGGGATGCCCATGCGGAAGATGGCCTGCATGATCAGGCCGTTGGCGGAGGCCGATCCGGTGCCATTCGCGGTGGCAATCTTGAATGCGAAGTCGTTGGTGGAGGTCATAGATGCGCTAGACACTTGTCACGGCCGCGGCTCACGAGTGGCGCGACGAGCACGAAGAACACGAGGGCCACCACAGATCCGTTCAAGGCTTCGTGTCCGTCGTGGTCATCGTGCCAGCCGTCGGCCCGTCGCCGGTCACGGCAGTCTCACTGGCGCTCCGCGCTCAGCCTACGGCCGTCAGCGGAATCACCGTCGCGCCGGCGTAGGGCACCTGCAGCACGAACTTGCGCATGTCCCAGGCGTAGGTGGGACACCGTTCGGCGCAGAGCCCGCAGTGCAGGCAGATGTTCTCGTCCTTGATCATGACGCGGCCGGTCTGCTTCAGGCCGCCGGAGACGAAGAGGCCCTGCTCCAGGTTGTCGGCCGGCGACACGAACCGCTGGCGGAGCGCCGGCTCGTCGGCGTTCGGCGTGATGCTGAGGCAATCGACCGGGCAGATATCGATGCAGGCATCGCACTCGATGCAGAGCGAGTCGACGAAGTGGGTCTCGATGTCGCAGTTGAGGCAGCGCTCGACCTCGGCCCGGGTCTGCTCGGCGGTGAAGCCCTTCTCCACTTCGGTCGTCATGCTCTCGAAGCGGACCGGCAGCTCGACGTGCGCCATCTTCTGGCGCTGCGCCGAATTGTAGTTGTTGCTGTACGACCACTCGTGCAGCCCCATCTTGGTGCTGGCGAGCGACATGCCCTGCGCCGGCCGCTCGGTCAGCGGCAGACCCTGACAGTAGTTGTGAATCGAGATCGCCGCCTGGTGCCCGTGCTCGACGGCCCAGATGATGTTGGCTGGACCGAAAGCGGCGTCGCCGCCGAAGAACACGCCGGGCCGCGTCGACATGAACGTCGTCTTGTCGACGACCGGCATGTCCCACTTGCCGAACTCGAGGCCGATGTTGCGCTCGATGAAGGGGAACGCGTTGTCCTGACCGATGGCGAGGACGACCGTGTCGCACGGGATGATCTCGCGGCCGATGACGTCCTGCTTCAGCCCCGTGTCGGTCTCGGTCGAGCGGAACTTCTCGAACTCCATCCCGGTGAGGACGCCGTTCTCGAGGACGAAGCGCACCGGCTGCAGGTTCTCGAGGATCTCGACCTGCTCTTCCTCGGCATCTTCGAGCTCCCAGGGCGAAGCCTTGAAGTACTTGCGCGTCTTCCGCGCGATGACCTTGACGTCGGTGGCGCCCAGCCGCTTGGCCGAGCGGCAGCAGTCCATCGCGGTGTTGCCGACGCCGATGATCAGCACGCGCTTGCCGACCGAGTCGACGTGGCCGAAATGAATCGACTCGAGCCACTCGATGCCGATGAAGATCTGATCGGTGTCGTGGCGCCCGGGGATCTCGAGCTCCTTGCCTTTCGGCGCGCCGCTGCCGACGAACACGGCATCGAACCCGCCGTCGGCGAGCAGCGCCTCGAGGCTGTCGACCGGCGAGTCGTAGCGGACGTCGACGCCCATGTCGAGGATGTAGCCGATCTCCTCGTCGAGGACGCGCTCGGGCAGGCGGAAGGCCGGGATGTTGACCCGCATCAGCCCGCCGGGGCGCGGCAGCTTCTCGAGAATCGTGACGGCGTAGCCGAGCGGCGCCAGATCGTTGGCCACCGTCAGCGACGCCGGGCCGGCGCCGATGAGCCCGACCTTCTTGCCGTTCTTCACCGCCGGCGCCGTCGGCAGGAGATGCTTGACCTCGTCGCGATTGTCGGCGGCGACGCGCTTGAGACGGCAGATCGCCACCGGCTTGCCATCCACGCGCGTCCGCCGGCAGGCCGGCTCGCACGGTCGATCGCACGTCCGCCCGAGGATGCCGGGGAAGACGTTCGACTCGCGGTTCAGCAGGTAGGCCTCGGTGAAGCGCCCCTGCGCGATCAGGCGGATGTATTCGGGGACGTTGGTGTGAGCCGGGCAGCCCCACTGGCAGTCCACGACCTTGTGGTAGTAGTTCGGAGAGCTGACGTCGGTCGGTTGCATCCAGTCGCCATTATAGGATACGGCGCGCAAGCCTGAGTCGGCCTCACGCGCTCCCGGTCAGCCGCCGCTGTTACCCTTTGCCGCCCAGAATCCGCACCGCGCGCGGCTCGATCTCGTAGCGGCTGCGATCCGTCTCGATGACCTCGCCGTCGGTGTTGATCTTGATCGTCCGGTCGAACGAGAGTTCCGGCGACGCGCTCTGGAAGTACGTCACCCGCGGATCGTCGAGATGCTCGCCCTTCGCCACCTGCCGCAGCAGGGCGATGAACTCCACCGTCGGCATCGCCTCGATCAGGCACACATCCAGCAGCCCGTCATCCGGCCGCGCGTGAGGCGCGATCAGGCGGCCGCCGCCGATCAGCCGCGAGTTGCAGACGGCGAAAGTCTGCAGCTCGAGCGACGCCGGCGCCCCGTCGATCTGGATCGTCGCGCGGACCGGGGTGTAGCTGAATACCACCTGCGCGCCGCCGAGCAGGTACGCCAGCCTCCCGGCCACGGTCTTGAGCGGCTCGCTGACGGCGTCCGACACCTCGGCGATAAACCCGCCCGCGGACACGTTGACGAAGGCCCGGCCGTTCAGCCGGCCGAGGTCGACCTGCGCCGCCTCCCGCTCGAAGAGCTGCGGGATCGACTGCTCGACGTCGGCCGCCAGCCCCATCGCCGTCGCGAAGTCGTTGCCGGTCCCGAGCGGGATGATGCCGAACGACACCGCCTCGAGACCGCCGGGCACCGCCGCAACGCCGTTGATCACTTCGTTCAGCGTGCCGTCGCCGCCGCACACGAACAGGTGGTCGACGCCCTCCTCGACCGCCTGGGTCGCGAGCGCCGTCGCGTCCCCGGCCGACACCGTCATCACGATATCGAGCCGGCCGACGCGTTCCCGCAGAAGACGGTTGACGGTGGCCAGCGCGTCAGGCGCCGCGTCCCTGCCCGATACCGGATTGACGATCAGCCTCGAGCGCATGCCTCTCGAGCCTGCACGATCAGATCCATGACGCGTCCCGAAAACTAAGGCACAGCCCTCCGCATGGCCACCTTCGTCGTCCTCCCGGCGCCGACCGGGAGTTTGACCAGCGACGACGCGCCGCCGTTGACAGTCCCGGTCTTCCGATCGTCGACGATCAGGTCGTAGGTTCCGGCGGGTAAACCGGCCAGCGCCATCGTCGTTTCGTGGGCGCGGCCGGCGCGGTTCTCCAGGACGAACTCGATTCGCGACAAATCGTCCTGGACGAGGCGACCGCCGCGCTCGGCGTGCTCTTCTCCGCCAGGGTGCGCTGCCGCGTGCCGAGCATGTAGCTGACGCGATCCCCGCCGGTGCCCTGCGGCACGAGCGTCATCTCGCGCAGCTCGCGCCAGTCGCCATTGGCCGTCGTGCGAAACCGGATCAACAGCCGCCCGAGCGCGCCGCCGGCCTGGATGTAGTCGGTATCGTGAACGTCGCTGGTCCGCTTGAGGCTGCGGATGCCCTGGGCGTCGTACTGAATCTTGAAGGACTGGTTCGAGAGATCGTCGGCGGCGGCGGGCACGGCCAGTCCGGCCATCACGCCCGCCGCGACGAACGCTCGAACAACAGGCGGTGTCGGCATCGGCATCCTCAGAGGATAGACGCGCGCCGCGCTGTGGGCTTATTGATTTGGATGATGACCACGCAGCAAGGAGCGACGCGGCAGATTCTGGCGGAGCTGAAGCTCCGCCCGACGTACCCCGAGCCCTGAGCCCCGAGCCCTGAGCCGGCCCTACCTCGGAATCCCCCCCATCGACTTGTAGATGCTGACGACGCCGGTGAAAACGCCGGCCTCGGCCAGCGCCACCGCTTCCTGGGCCTGGAGCTCGGTCCTCTCGGCGTCCAGCAGGGCGAGGAAGTCGGACAGGCCCTCGCGATAGCGCACGCGCGCGATCGACGCCGCCCGTCCGCTCTCGCGCGCCTGATCGGCTAGCGAGACCAGGCGCCGCTGCTGCTCACGGTACGCGACCAGCGCGTTCGCGGTTTCCTCGAGCGCGCGGAGCACGGTCTGCTCGTACTCGGCCAGCGTCTCGCGGCTGGCGGCTTCGGAGCCGCGCAGGCGGGCCCGGGCGCTGCCGAGATCGAAGGCGGCCCAGGACAACGCCGGCGTCACCGCCCACGCCCGCGAGTCGGAGGTAGCGAACAGGTTGCCTCGGCCGGCGATCAGGCCGAGCATGCCGGTGACGGTGATCCGCGGGAACAGGTCGGCGGCGGCGACGCCTTCGCGCGCCGCGGCGGCGGCCAGCCGCCGCTCCGCGGCGCGGACGTCGGGACGCCGCCGCAGGAGCGCGCCAGGATCGCCGAGCGGCAGCTCCTTGGCCAGCGTCGGGTACGCCCGCGGCGAGAGATCGACGGCCAGCTCGCCGGGGCGCACCGCCGTCAGCACCGCCAGCCGGTTCAGCCGCTCGGCGATCGCCGCCTGCAACGGTGGCAGGAACGCCTGCACCCCGGCGACGCGCGCCTGCGCGCTGGCGACGTCCTGCTCTTCGCCGAAGCCGGCGTCGCGGCGGACGCGGCTCAGGCGCAGCGTCTCCTGGGCGTTGACGAGGTTGCGCTCGGTCACAGCGACCTGCTGCTGCAGCCCGCGCAGCTCGAAGTAGTTGCGGGCGACTTCGGCCGCGACGCTCACGCGCACGTCGTCCAGCCCGGCATCGAGGCTCTCCGCGTTCGCAGCCGCGGCGCGCACGGCCGAGCGAACCCGGCCGAACAGGTCGATTTCCCAGAACGCGTCGAAGCCGGCCCGGTAGGTGGTTGTGTCGATCGGTTCGTCCGAGAACCCGGGCGACGCCTGTTCGCGCCGGTCGATGCTCGCCCCGACAGTGACCCGCGGATAGCGATCGCGCTTGATTTCGCTGAAGAAAGCGCGCGCCTGGTCGAGGCGCGCCACCGCGGCGGCGACATCGTAATTCGCCTTCAACGCCGCCTCCTCGAGCTGCACGAGGATCGGATCGTCGAACTCGCGCCACCAGGCCGGGTCGTAGGCTTGCAGCGCGAAGACTCCGGGATCGGGCGATACCGCCGCCGGTGCCGGGTTCGGCGCTTCGTAGGGCCGCCGCAGGCTGCAGCCGGCAGCCGCGAACAGGATCATCGTCAGCATCAGCACGGCGCGGCGCGCCGGTCGTCGGGAAGTGTCTGCCAGACGCACGTCAGTGTCCCTCCGCCGCGGCCGTCGCGGCGCCCGGCGCCGTATGCCGCTGCCCCCGGCGCGACGCCAGCCGGCCGATGACGGTATAGAAAACCGGCGTCAGAAACAGACCGAAGGCGGTGACGCCGAGCATGCCGGCGAAGACCGCGACGCCCATCGCCCGCCGGATCTCGAAGCCGGCCCCGGTGGCGATGACGAGCGGGACGACGCCCATGATGAACGCCACCGACGTCATCAGCACCGGCCGCAGCCGGATCCGGCACGCCTCGAGGATCGCCGTCCGTCGATCGACGCCTTCCTCCTCACGCTGCTTCGCGAACTCGACGATGAGGATGGCGTTCTTGCACGCGAGTCCGGCGAGCACGAGGAAGCTGATCTGGGTGAAGACGTTGTTGTCGCCGCCGGTCACGCAGCACGCCGGCAACCGCCGAGAGGATCGTCATCGGCACGATCAGGATGACGCTCAGCGGCAGCGACCAGCTCTCGTACTGCGCCGCGAGCACGACGTAGACCAGCAGGACGCACAGCGGGAAGATCAGCAGCATGGTGTTGCCGGCGAGCTTCTCCTGGTAGGCGAGCTCGGTCCACTCGTAGGTGAAGCCGCGCGGCAGGCGCTCGTCGAGCAGCTTCGTCAACGCCAGCTGCGCCTCGCCGGAGCTGACGCCCGGCGCCGGGCCGCCGTTGATCTCCGCCGCCGGGAAGCCGTTGTAGTGCATGACCTGGTCGGGGCCATAGGTGCCGCTCACGCTCACGAGCGACCCGAGCGGCGTCATCGCCCCGGCGGCATTGCGCGTCTTGAGCCCGCTGATCTGTTCGGGCTGCAGCCTGAACCTCGACTCGGCCTGGACGTTGACCTGGTAGGTCCGGCCGAACCGGTTGAAGTCGTTGACGTAGAGCGAGCCGAGATACACCTGCATCGTCTCGAACACGTCGGTCAGCGCGACGCCGTAGGTCTTGGCGCGCTCGCGATCGACGTGGGCGTCGATCTGCGGCACGTTGACCTGGAAGCTCGAGAAGAGCCCGGTCAGGCGGCCATCGGCATAGCCGGCGCCGAGCGTGCCCTGCACCTGCTGATACAACTCCTCGAAGCCGAGACCGGCGCGATCCTCGACGTAGAGCTTGAAGCCGCCGACCTGCCCCAGCCCCTGGACCGCGGGCGGAGGGAAGATGGCAACGAAAGCCTCCTCGATGCCGGCGAACTTCGCGTTCAACTCCTGGACGATGCGCTCGGCCGCGAGCTCCGATCCGCGCCGCTCGTTCGCCGGCTTGAGGATGACGAAGACGATGCCGGCGTTCGACGCGTTGACGAAACCGTTGACCGAGAGCCCCGGAAACGCCACCGAGTTCGAGACGCCGGGATGCTCCAGGGCAAGCGCGCCCATCTTGCGGATGACGGCGTCGGTGCGGTCGAGCGTCGCCGCATCGGGCAGCTGGGCGAAGGCAATGAGGTAGTCCTTGTCCTGCGCCGGCACGAACCCCTGTGGCACTTTCGAGAACCCGAACATCGTCAGACCGACGAGCCCGGCGTAGAGAATCATTGCCGCACCCGAGACCCGCAGCAGCCGCGCGACGCCGTTGGCGTAGCCCGACGACGCGCGCGAGAAGAAGCGGTTGAAGCGCGTGAAGAACCAGCCGAAGACGCGGTCGATGCCGCGCTGGAGGCGGTCGCGCTGGGCGCCGTGCGCGAGCAGCAGCCGCGACGCCAGCGCCGGGCTCAGGGTCAGCGAGTTGAACGCCGAAATCACGGTTGAGATCGCGATCGTCAGCGCGAACTGGCGGTAGAACTGCCCGGTCAGCCCGCTGATGAAGGCGGTCGGGATGAAGACCGCGCAGAGCACCAGTGCGATAGCGATGATGGGACCCGACACTTCGTCCATCGCCTTGCGCGTCGCCGCGATCGGCGACAGGCCGAGCTCGATGTGCCGCTCGACGTTCTCGACCACGACGATCGCGTCGTCGACGACGATGCCGATCGAGAGCACGAGCCCGAAGAGCGACAGCGTGTTGAGCGAGAAGCCGAGGCCGAGCATCACCGCGAAGGTGCCGATGAGCGACACCGGCACGGCGACGAGCGGAATGATCGACGCGCGCCAGGTCTGGAGGAAGACGATCACTACCACGACGACGAGAACGATGGCTTCGAACAGCGTCACCACGACCGAGCGGATCGACTCGCGGACGTAAATCGTCGGGTCGTAGACGATGCGATACTCGACGCCTTCAGGAAACGTCTGCTTGAGGCGCTCCATCACCTCACGCACCTGCGCCGACGCCTCGATCGCGTTCGAACCGGGGCGCTGGGCGATGCCGATCGCGACCGCCTGCTGGTTGTCGAGCAGGCTGCGCAGCGAGTAGAGGTTCGAGCCGAGCTCGATCCGGGCGACGTCGCCGAGCCGCGTGATTTGTCCCTCCGGCGTCGCCCGCACGACGACGGCGGCGAACTCCTCCTCCGTGTTCAGCCGCCCCTGCGAGTTGACCGAGAGCTGGAAGGTCGTGTCGGACGGGCTCGGCGGCGCGCCGAGGACGCCGGCCGCAACCTGGACGTTCTGCTCGCGGATGGCGCGGACGACGTCGGTGGCGGTCAGCTGCCGCGACGCCAGCTTGTCCGGATCGACCCAGATCCGCATGCTGAACTCGCCGGCGCCGAAGATCTGCACGCTGCCGACGCCCGCGATCTTGGCGAGCTCGTCCTTCACCTGGAGGTGGGCGAAGTTCGAGAGATAGAGCATGTCGTAGCGGTCGTCCGGCGAGACGAGATGCGCGACCAGCAGGAAGTCCGGCGACGCCTTCTCCGTCGTCACGCCGATGCGCTGGACGTCGGCCGGCAGGCGCGGCAGCGCCTGCGAGATCCGGTTCTGCACCTGGACCTGGGCGTTGTCGAGATCGGTGCCGAGCGCGAACGTCACCGTCAGCTGCAGCCGGCCGTCCGCGGTCGCCTGCGAGAACATGTAGAGCAGGCCCTCGATGCCGCTGAGCTGCTGCTCGAGCGGCGAGGCGACCGTCTCGGCGATGACCTTCGGGTTGGCGCCGGGATAGACACCGCGGACGACGACGGTTGGCGGGACGACGCCGGGATATTCGCTGACCGGCAGCCGGAAGAGCGACAGCGCCCCGCCAACCACGATCAGGAGCGAGAGCACCGCGGCAAAGATCGGACGTTCGACGAAGAACTGCGAGAACCTCACGCCAGCCTCACTTCCCTGCCGGCGCGTCGGCGCCGGCGGCCGCGTTGGCCCCGTTGATCTGTGTCTTCTCTGCCGCCGGTTCCATCTCGACGACGACCGGGTCCACCTTCATGCCCGGCCTGACGCGCTGCAGGCCGTTGACGACGACCATCTCGCCGGCGGCAAGGCCCGTGCGCACGAGCCGCAGGCCGGCGGCCACCGCCGGCCCGAGCGTCACCGGCCGGTACTCGATCGCCTTGTCCTTGTTCACGACCAGCACGTAGCGCTTGTCGAGATCGGTGCCGACCGCGGAATCGCGCACCAGCATGCCGTCGGTACTCGGACGTGCCGGGCAGCCGCAGCCGCACGAAGAGCCCGGGCGTCAGCACATGCCCGCGGTTGGCGAAGACCGCACGGCCGCGAATCGTGCCGGTGTCGCGATCGAGCTGGTTGTCGACGAAGTTCAGCTCGCCTTCGCGCGGGAACTCCGTGTCCCCCGCCAGCGCCATCTGGATCGGCAGGCCGGTCTGCCGGGCGCTGGCGCGCTTGCCGGCGCTGGCGAGGTTGCCGTAGCGCAGGAAGGTCTGTTCGTCGAGATCGAAGACGGCATAGATCGGATCGAGCGAGACCACCGTCGTCATCAGCGTCGCCTCGCCGGGACCGCTCGAGACGAGGTTGCCCTCGGTCGCGATCGCCCGGCCGACGCGGCCGGCAATCGGCGCGGTGACGCGGGTGAACTCGAGATTGAGCTCGGCGGCGCGCAGCGCGGCGGCCACCGCGTCGACCTGCGCCGAGGCTTCGGCGGCGAACGACGCGCGGCGGTCGCTCTCCTCCTTCGACATCGCGTCCTGCGCGGTCAGGCGCCCGGCGCGCTGCGATTCTGAGTCGGCACGCTGGACCGTCGCCCTGGCCCGCGTCAGCTCCGCCTTGAGCCGATCGACTTCAGTCTGGAAGGGGCGCGCGTCGATCTGGAACAGCAGATCGCCCCGGGCGACGATCGCTCCCTCGCGAAAGCGCACGTTCGCGACGAAGCCGGAGACGCGCGGCCGGATCTCGACGGTGTTGACCGCCTCGAGCCGGCCGGTGAACTCGTCCCACTCGGTGACGTCGCGGGCGACGACGGCGGCGGCGCTGACTTTCGGCGGCGGCGGTTCGGCCGGCTGCTGCGCCGCCGACCGGGCGCAGCCGGTCGAGCTCAGCCCGATGAAGAGGATCAGGAGGAACAGTACCGATGGGGACGATCAGCGCGTAAATCGAGTGCAGCTGTCGCGTGTCGATCAGTCCGTGCTCGCGGGGAGTCTTGGTCGTCATGTCCCGTTAGCATCACGCGCGAGCGGCGTCCCGGACAATCGGGTGGGAGTGCGATCCCCGCCTCTTCCCAAGGCTTCAGGGCGGCCTGCGACTCCGAGCCGGGATGGATCTGCGACTTTCGACTGAGGCCCGCCTCGTCCGCTCGCGTGAACCCCTCGAGCCCCTCTCTGACCGATAATGGAGTATCAGGGGGTGGACGTGGAGTGCGACGATCGGCCCGAGGCAGTGACGGACAACATCGGCGAGAGCGGCGACTGGCCCGCCACCGCGGCCTCGGTCAGCCATCTGCTGGCGCGCAACGAATCGCGCGACGCCTGGGCCGAGGTCCTCGCGCGCGCGATCAACGAACGCGGCCGGGCCGAGTGCATGGCGCGGATCCAGAGCGACGCGATGCAGCTGGCCATCGACCTCCTGGTCCGGGAGCCCGACATCGCCGGCTTCTTCCGGGTCTTCATCAAGACCCTGGTCGAGGAAAGCGAGAGCCACGGCTGCGGCGTCTTCCTGCTCGACCACAAGGCGCCAAGCGGCGCGACCTGCGACCTGTGGATGGCGTACGTGCAGGAACGCTTCTTCACTCGCGGCGCGCCGGACAGCGACACGATGGCGCTGCCGAGCGAGAGCATGTCGGCGCACCTCCTCGCTTACGAGCCAGGCTGGACCGAGATCATCGAGTACGCCGGCGACGACGAGCGCCTGCCTGAGTCGGTCCGGCACTTCAACGTCACCAACGGCATCGACCGGGTGCTGATTGCGCCGCTGGTGCTTCCGACACACAACCTCGGCTGGTTCGCGTTGTCCTCGGGCCGCGTGCCGAGCTGCGAGGGCGCCTGGCACCGCGCGCTGCTCGACGCGATGGCGCGGCAGGCGACGCTGGCGCTGCACCAGAGCCAGCTCGCCGCCGACAGCCGCTCGGAAGCGCGGCGGCAGGCCGTGCTCGAGGAGCGCAATCGCCTCGCCCGCGACATTCACGACACGCTGGCGCAGGGCTTCGCCGCCATCCTGATGCAGCTGCAGGGGGCGCAGCGCGCCGCCGGCGCGCTGCCGGCGGCCGTCGCTCGCAGCATCGAGACCGCCGTCGACCTCGCGCGCACGCACATGGTCGAGGCCCGCCGCTCGGTCGGCGCGCTGCGGCCGCAGCCGGCCGAGATCGGCGACGTCACCGCCGCGCTCGAACGCATCACCGATCTCGCGCGCCGCGGTACCGACGTCCCGATCGAGCTGACGATTCGCAACCTGCCGCCGCTCACGAGCGGCGCCGACCGCGAGATCCTCGGCATCGCGCAGGAAGCGTTGACCAACGCCGTCCGCCACGCCAACGCCCGCCGCATCCACGTCGTCGCCGAAGGCGTCCGCTCGATCGGCTTCCGGCTCTCGGTCGCCGACGACGGCCGCGGCATCGCCAAGGAGCGCCGCGGCATCGGCTTCGGGATGACGAGCATGCAGGAGCGCGCCGATCGCATCGGCGCCTCGCTCACGGTCGTGACCGCGGCGCGGTCAGGCACCGAGGTCGTGCTGGCGTGGGAACCTGCCTCGTTTGCCATCCCCGACCTCATCACACAGGGCACCGGGGAGCGCCTGTGACCCCGCCGCCCACCGCCGCCCAGGCGTCCGTGCTCGTCGTCGACGATCACGCGCTCGTGCGAACCGGCGTCGCCAACATCATCAGCCACGAACCGGGCCTGCACGTGATCGCCGAAGCCGGCAACGGCCTCGAAGCCGTGGCCGCCTTCGAGCGACATCGCCCCGACGTCACGCTCCTCGACCTGCGGATGCCGGTCATGGAAGGCGTCGAAGCGGTCAGGCAGATTCGCCTGCGCGACCCGCAGGCGAAGGTCATCGTGCTGACAACCTACGACACCGACGAGGACATCACCCGCGCCCTCAAGGCCGGGGCCAAGGCATTCATCCTCAAGGACATTTCCGCCGGCGCCCTGATCGCGTGCATTCACGACGTCCTCGCCGGCAAGACCTACCTCGCGCCGACGGCGGCGGCCAAGCTCGCCGAGGGCGTCGCGCGCGTGCAGCTCACGCCGCGCGAGCTCACGGCGCTTCGGCTCATGGCCGACGGCCGCAGTAATAAGGAGATCGCCAACGATCTCGGGATCAGCGAGCGGACGGTCAAGACCCACCTCGGTCATCTCTTCGAAAAGCTGGGCGTGACCAGCCGCACGGAAGCCGCCAAGGTGGCTGCCCGGCGGGGCCTCATCCGCCTCGACTGACCCTCCCGCGGTCCCGCCTCGCCCCTCCGTCCGGCGCCCTGCCGGAAGCCGTGAACCTTTCGTCCTTCTCCGCGACTATTGAGATGAACGGAAGCACACACACGTGACCGACACCCTCACAGACCTGCAAACCCGCGAAGACGAGCTGCTCGTCGTCCGCTGCCAGCTGGGCGAACGCCAGGCGTTCGACGAGCTCATCGACCGCTGGCACGCGCCGCTCTGGAAGTACGCGCGGCGCCTGAGCGGCAGCGACGACGCGGCGCACGAGGTCGCGCAGGACGTCTGGCTGCGCGTCCTGCGCGGCATCCATCGACTGCGCGACGGCGCCAGGCTCCGCGCCTGGCTCTTTGGCATCGCCCGCCGCGCCCTCATGGACCGCCTGCGGGCGCAGTACGCGGCGCCGGCCGTCGCCGACGTCGACGTCGCCACCATCGCCGCTGACGACGACCCGGCGCTGGCCGACGACCTCGAGGCGCTGCAGCAGGAGCTCGAGCGTCTGCCGGTAATCGAGCGCGAGGTGTTGACCCTGTTCTATCTGAAGGAACTCTCGCTGGCCGAGATCGCCGACGTGCTCGGCGTCCCGGCCGGCACGGTCAAGTCGCGCCTGTTTCGCGCCCGGCGGCTGCTGCGGGTCGAGATGGACGGACAAGGAGCGCAACGATGACGAACCAGAATCACCCGGCGGCTTCCCCGCTCTCGACGTCGGCGGCGGCGGCGCATCACCTCGTCGACACCCAGCTGTCGGCCGCTTCTCGTTTCGGCTACCTGACGCTGCTGCTGACATCGCTGGCCATGAGCGTCGTCACCGGCGCGCTCTGGCTGACCGAGCCGGCGCTGCCGGCGCGGGCGAGCATCGCGCTCGTGTTGATGACGGCGATCGGCGCGTCCTGGGTGGCGTTCGCGATCTGGGTGCTGACGCGGCGGCGGGTGCTCTTCGCGCGCCACAGCATCGTCGCCGGACGCATGGCGGTCACGTTCACGTCGATCTTCGTCGCCGGAGCGCTGGCAATCGGGCTGACGAACGGCGGTACCGCGCCGTTCGTTGCCGCCGCGTGCGGACTGGTGATGCTGGCGGCGGCCGTGGCCATCCTGCGCCGGGCGCATCGCGCCTTCGATCGCCTCGAGTCGCGTCGGCGCGAGCTCGAAGCCGGCCTCGCCGGAGCGCGGCGATGATCGCGCGCGCAGCACTGGCGGCGCTCGTCGCCGCGAGCCTGGCGGCGGACGTCGCGCACGCGCAGCTGCGCGAACAGAAGGAAGAGACGCTCGTCGCCGCGGATGGCACGAGCTTCCTCGTGACCTCCGGGTTTGTGCGGGTACCGGAGCAGCGCCAGGCCGGCGGCACTGACGATGCAGGCGTCGTCGACCTCGCGGTGGTCCGGGTGCGGCCGGCCGGACGGGCGGCGGGGCCGACCCATGTCGTCCTCGCCGGTGGTCCGGGCGACTCCGGCGTGAACCTGGTGCTCGGCCTGGCGCGGCAGGGCGGTGCCGCGATCGCGGAGTTGATGGGCGGAGATGTCATCGGCATCGATCAGCGCGGCACCGGGAAGTCGACGCCGAACCTGGCGACGCCGGTGCTCTACGAGCTGCCGCCGGATCGCCCGGGCTCACCGGCGGCGTGGCTGCCGATCATGGAAGCCGTCAGCCGTCGCGTCGCGGCCAACTTCCGGGCGCGCGGCATTCGCCTCGAGGCCTACAACACCCGCGAGAGCGCCGACGATGTCGAGGACGTGCGGCGGGCGTTCGGCGTCGAGAAGGTGACGCTGTGGGGGCGAAGCTACGGATCGCACCTGGCGCTCGCGACGATCGCGCGCCATCCGGCGCGGGTCGAACGCGCCATCCTCGTCAGTCCCGAAGGACCGGATCACACCTGGAAGCGGCCGGCGATCGTCGACCGCGTTCTGGCGACTGTCGCCGAGCGCGCGGCGATGCCCGACCTCGTCGATCGCATCCGTGAGGCAATCGCGCGTCTCGAGCGCGAGCCGGCGACGGTCGACATCCCCCACGCGATGACGAAACAGGTCGTCTCGGTAGGCGTCGGCGCATTCGACGTCCAGTGGCTGGTGGCGCAGGCCCTCGGCGATCCGCGCGCGCTGGCGACGCTGCCAGCGGCGGTCCGCGAGATGGCTGCCGGGCGCTTCACCAGCATCGCGCAGCTCGCCGTGATCCGCCGCAGCCGTTTCGGCGTCGAGTCGGCCATGAAGCACATGATGGACCTCAGCTCCGGCGCAACCCCGGCGCGGCGCGCGCTGATCGAGCGCGAGGCCGGGGCGAGCCCGCTCGGCAACGCGATCAACTTCCCCGGCATGGCGCTGGCGGCGGCCTGGGAAGCGGTCGATCTCGGCGACGGGTTCCGTCAGGCCGTCCGCAGCGAGGTGCCGGTCCTCATCCTCGCCGGCGATCTCGACCCGAGGACGCCGATCGAGAACGCGCGCGAAATCGCCGCGACGCTGCCGCGGGCGTCAGTCGTTGTCGTCGAGAACGCAACTCATCAGTTCGACCTCTTCGGTTCGCCGGCGATGCGCAGTCTCCTGGCCGGGTTCCTCCGGGACGGCATCGTCGCGACGCCGCAGATCACGCTGGCGCCGATCGTGTTCGCGCGGTAACAGGCAGCGCCACTCACGGTATGATCGACCGATGATGAACCGCCTGTTTCGCTCTGCCGCCGTCGTGTTCGCGCTCGGCGCCTCCATCTCGGCGGCGCCGCAGGCTCCTCCGAAGACCGCCCCCGCGCCGGCGCCAGTCGACGTCAAGGTTTACCTGACGCCGACGTGCGGCTGCTGCAGCAAGTGGGTCGATCACATGGCGGCGGCGAAGTTCAACACGACGAAGGACGTCCGCACCGACCTCGGCACCGTGCCGGAGCGTAAGCGGGTGCCGCGGCAGCTGATGGGATGCCACCTCGCGATCGTCGGCCCCTACGTCGTCGAGGGCCACGTGCCCGCCGACGTCGTCAGGAAGCTGCTGAAGGAACAGCCGAAGATCGCCGGCATCGCCGTGCCGGGGATGCCGACGGGCTCGCCGGGGATGGAAGGACCGAATCCCGAGCCCGTACTCGATCGTCGCGTTCCGCGCCGACGGCACGACCTACGAGTTCGCCAAGCGCTGACCCGAGGTCAGCGCTGGTTGGCCTGGGCGTACTCGATCGCCCACTTCCGCGCGTCGAGATTGGTCTGGCCGAGCGCCGCCGCCTCCTTGACCGCGCGGTCGACGTCCCACTTGTCGACCGCCAGGCGCTTGATCAGCCACATCGTCGCCGCGCGGTTGCCGCCGGCGCAGTGAATGAAGGCCGGTTCCGCGCCCTTGGTCGTGATCGCGTCGAGGAACTGCGCCGCGGCCTGCGGGTTCGGCTTGCCGTCGAACGGCACGTGGAAGTAGCGCAGCCCGGCCGCCTTGGCGGCGGCCTCGCCCTTCTCAATCTCGGCGCCCTGCTCGGTCGCGACCCGCAGGTTGATCACCGAGACGAACCCCATCTTCTTGATCTCGGGCATCGCTTCCGGCCCCGTCGCGCCGGCGCAGGCGACCGTCGTCTCCAGCCGCGCGAAGTTGCGCACGCCGGCGACCTCCGGCTTCGTCACTTCCTGCGCCGCCAGCGTCGCCACCGCGAGCCCCATCACCGCCACTAACACTGCCTTCATCGTCTCCCCCTGGCTGGGGTCAGACCATGGTCTGACCCCATTTGTCGACTGTGGTTTACTTGACCGCAACTTTGGTTGTCGCCTTGCCACCCTTCACCCTATCTTAGGTCACGGTCAACTCCGGGTTGACAATCACAACGTCGTCGCGGCGCCCCCACTCCTGCAACCGCCCACGGTGTGTGCGGCGCAGCACCCGGGGAAACGCTAAGGATTCCTCGACTTCCATGGCACGCCCCGTGCCTTATCCCCGCGAATGGCCCTTGGTCACGATTTCGTGGAATCAAAGGCTGTCCTGAAATCAAGGATGGTGCGGCGGTGATGATCCTCCTGGTCCTGCTGATCCTCGGCGGCTACGCGATCTACGTCATGTCGCCCGAGGAGCGTTTACGCGCCGCCAAGCGCCTTCAAGACCTGGCGCACGACGGCGCCGACATCCTCGCCGAACGTCGGGCGATGCCGGAACCGTTCCGCGACGCGCTGCGGGCGCGAACGCCGCTGGCCTACGCGACCGGCGCGATCGCGGCGGTGATGACGGTCGTCTGGCTCTTCATGACGCTCGGCGGCGCTTTCTCCGATCCGTCCGGCCTGATTGGCTGGGGCGCCAGCTTCGGCCCGCTGACGACCAACGGCGAGTGGTGGCGGCTTGGGGCATCCGTCCTCGTGCACGCCGGCTTCGTCCACTTCGTCATCAACATGATCGGCTTCGGCCCGCTCGGCATCGTCGTCGAACGCATGGTCGGGCATGTCGCGTTTGCCGTTGTCTTCCTCGCCGCCGGCCTCTTCGCGGGCCTGGAGTCGCTTTCAGCGATGCCGATGGCGGTGGTCGCCGGCGCGGACGGCGCGATCTTCGGCATCTACGGCCTCTTCGCCGCGGCGCTGCTCTGGAACATCCGCCGGCCGCCGCCGGAGGAGTTGCTTCAACTCGGCGACCTCCGGTCCTCCATCCTGGAGACCGATGCCGGGGATGCGAGCGAAACGCCGGCGCCGCAGCCGCTGCAGATGACACGGGAGGCGCTGATTCGTCTGGCGCCAGGCGCGGTGATCTTCGTGCTCTACCACGCCGCCAACGGCCTCCAGACGTCGGAGCTCTCGGGTCTGGTCGGCGGTTTCGCGGCCGGGCTCGTGCTGGCGCGGCGCTCGAGCGAGCGCACGGCGTCGCTCGTGCAGGCGGGAGCGGTCGCCGTCGTCGCACTCGTCGTCATCCTCGGATCGGCAGCCATGCTGAAGGGCATCGCCGACGTCCGCCCCGAGATCGCCAAGGTCGTGGCGCTGGAAAGCGAGACCGCCGGGCAATACGAGAAGGCGGTCGGCCAGTTCAAGAACGGCGGCATCTCGTCGCAGGCGCTGGCGAAGGTGATCAGCCAGTCGATCGTCCCCGAGCTTCAGGCGGCGCGGGTACGGCTGAAGGCGGTGAACGGCGTGCCGCCCGAACACCAGCCGCTCGTCTCCAGCGCCGAGGAGTACCTCCGCCTGCGCGACGAGAGCTGGCGGCTGCGGGCGGATGCGCTGCGCAAGTCGAACATGGTCGCGCTGAAGGCCGCGGACCGCTCGGAACGGGCGTCGCTCGAAGCGCTCGAGAAGCTCAGGGCCGAGCCCGGGAAATAGTCGCCCGGCCTCCGCGTTCGAGCGGGCGGACAAACCCGCCCGATTCGGGACATAATCGACAGGCGTGCCTGTGCCGTTCGTGGAGCGTGCCCGTGCCTTCCCTGGAGATTGTCTGACCGTGTTTCGCCCGTTGACGCTCGCCGTCCTGACCGTTCTCAGCGCCGCCGCGGCTGGCTGCACCGATTCGCCGACGACGCCGTCGAACTTCTCCCGCTATTCGCAGACCGACCTGCGCGTCGGGGGCGGCGGCGACGCCGTCAACGGACGCCTCCTGACGGTTCACTACACCGGCTGGTTCTACGACGATCGGGCGACGGACAAGAAGGGCCCCGTCTTCGAGAGCTCGACGGGTGGGGAGCCGTTCTCGTTCGTGCTCGGCGCCGGCGAGGTCATTACCGGCTGGGACCTGGGAACGAACGGGATGCGGGTCGGCGGCCTGCGGCGACTCGTCATCCCGCCCTCGCTCGCTTACGGCCCGACCCGCAACGGCATCATTCCGCCCAACGCGACGCTGGTCTTCGAGATCGAGCTGATCGAGCTCGAGGATCTGACCGCCGCGCAGTAACAGCGCACGGCGGCGGCGGTCGGGCCTAGCCGCCGATTTTTATGCGGATCCCGGCGAAGAAGGTCGTCGTCCGCTCGTCGGTGATGCCTTCCTGGGCAACCCCTTCCTCGTCGTCGCGCGGCTCGCCCTTGAGCGCTGCCCGCGTGACTTCGCCGTAAATCCCGAAGTGCGGTCCAATCCAGACCTCGAGGCCGCCGCCGAACAGCCAGCCCCAGCCATTCGTCTTCACCCAGTAGGTCTGGGTGCCGCCTTCGATCGTCTGCTGGACGCCGTCGACCGTGACCGTGATGTCCTGGTTCGTCTGGTTGGTGCGGAAGGTCGCCTGGTGATAGTTCGCCCCGACCTTGCCGTAGATGCGGACCGTTCGAACCGGCGCGCCGACCATCCCGGCGACGGTGAGCATCTCGGGATCGAAGGTCGAATCGAACGTGTAGGTCGAGCCGCTGCCGGTCGCCGTGCCCTTGGCCGGGCGCACGTAGCTGCCCTCGGCGCCGATGTACTGCCCGAACCAGAACGAGGCGCCGCCGGTGAAGCCGATCCCCATGTCGTCACGCTCGCACTCGGGCGTCGTCGAGCCGCAGGCGTAGCTGGTCTCGTTGGCCAGCATCGTCAGGCCGCCGCCGCCGAACAGGATCAGCCGGGACGGCGGGCCGTAGATGCGCTTCGGCTCGGGGCTGACATACCCCTGGCGCAGCAGCAGTGTCGGCGTCGGGCCGGCAAAGTCGACGACCAGTGTGCTGAGGTTGCGGACGAGGAAGACGCCGCCCATGTCGCGCCGGGCGCAGCCGCTCTCCGGCGACGGCAGGATGACGGCGCGCTCGGCGATGATGACGCGGCGCATGTCGCTGCAGACGTCGACGAAAATCTGGGCGTCGGTCTCGGTCTTGTTCAGCGCCTTCGACATGTTGATCGCGATGGTCGCGATGCCGCGCGCGTCCGCCTTGCCGGAGCCGGCCGGGTCGGTGTTGAGCGCGACGTCGATGGTCGAGTCAGGCGGAGCGTTGCGGACGAGCACGGTTTGCGCCGACGCGCGGCCGGCGAGGATCAGGATGACTGCGGCTGCCAGCGTCAGCAGCCGCCGGGATTCGATCATGCGGGCCTCATTCGATAGGACATGGCCCTCCATTATGTTTCAGAAGGGCGGGCTGAGAGAAACGCGGGACGAGCCGGCCGCTATTCCCAGCGGAAGAAGCGGGACGAGATCGCGACGCAGGCGACGGTGACGACGACGAGCGCCAGGACGTCGCCGGCGTGCGCCATCCAGGCGCCGCCGCTCCAGATGCCCCTGAGCAGCGAAACGGCGTAGGTTAACGGCGACAGCCGTGCGAAGAGCCGAACCAGCGGCGGCAGCGCGTCGATCGGGATGAACAGCCCCGACACCGCCGCCATCGGATAGAGGATCGCGGCGCCGAACGGCTGGGCGAAGCGCGCCGTCGGGACCAGGCTGGCGATGACGAAGCCGAGCGACAGGATGCTCACCCCGCTGACGACGAGCGCCGCCACGAACGACACCAGCGGCACCGCCGGCATCGCCGGGTAGTAGCGCGCCCCGGCCGCCAGCATCAGCCCCAGCGTGAGCACCGTCAGCAGCAGCTTGACCACGACCTGCGCCAGCAGGATCGTCGCCGGCCGCAGCGGCGTCGCCCGTAACCGCTTGAGGATGCCACCCTCGCGGTAGATCGCGATGATCGTCACCAGCGACAGCACCGCGGTCAGCAGGATCAGGAGGGTCGCCAGAATCGGCGCCTCGACGGTCAGGAACTCTTTCGACGTCGTCGCATCCGCCGAGGCGGCCGAGGATGACGAAGACGACGACGGGGATGACGAGGGCGCCGAACAGGCCGAGCGGCTCGCGGATGAAGATCTTGATTTCGAGCCAGGTCAGTGCCAGCAGGCCGCGCAGCATGTCAGTCTCGAATCGAACGGCCGGTCAGCTCGAGGAAGACGTCCTCGAGCGTCGGCGTGATGGTGCGGAAATCGCTGACCTTGATGCGATGTTCCGCGAGGCAGTCGATGACGTCGGTGACGAGATCGTCGCCGGCGCCCTCGATCGTCAGGCGGCCGTCGCGGCCGGTCACCGCTGCCACGCGCGGCAGCCGGCGGAAGTGGGCCTCCGCCTCGGCATGCGCCGTCTCGACGACGATCGTCCGCGCCGGGCAGTAGCGGCGGACCAGCGCCGCCGGCGTGTCGACGTCGACGAGGCGTCCGTGCTCCAGCAGCGCGACGCGGTCGCACAGCCGCTCCGCCTCCTCCATCAGGTGCGTCGTCAGGAACACGGTCTTGCCGCGATCGCGGATGCCGCGCACGAGGTCCCAGATGGCGCGCCGCGCCTGCGGATCGAGGCCGGTCGTCAGCTCGTCGAGGAACACGACCTCGGGATCGTTGATGAGCGCCAGGGCGATGAAGAGCCGCTGCTTCTGCCCGCCGGACAGCGTCATGAACCAGGCGTCGCGCTTCTCGGCGAGGCCGAGCTGTTCGAGGAGGACGCCCGGGTCGAGGTGGTGCGAATAGAGGGCGGCCCACAGGTCCACCGCCTCCCGCACCTTGATCCGCTTCTGCAGCTGCGCCGACTGCAGCTGGACGCCGATGCGATCCTGGAGCTGCCGCACCTGGCGGAAGGGATCGAGACCGAGCACGGCGATCGCGCCGCGATCGGGCGAACGCAGGCCCTCCACGCACTCCATGGTCGTCGTCTTGCCGGCACCGTTCGGGCCGATCAGGCCGAAGATCTCCCCCTGCCGGACTTCGAACGAGACGTCGTCGATGGCGATGGTCCGGCCGTAGGTCTTGCGGATGTTGCGGACGGTGATGACGGGCGGCGGGACCATTCGCAGCGATTATGACGCAGACCGTCGCCCGGCTCCGGCTCCGCGGCGGCGGCGCTATACTTCGCACATGACGACACGTCATCGCACCGCCGCCGGCCTCCTGCTGTTGTCCGTACTCTGCGCCGCGCCGCGCGCCGCCGAGCCGCCGGACTGGGCACGGTTTCGCGGCCCGAACGGCTCCGGCGTGTCGACGGCCACCGGCGTGCCGACAGAGTTCGGTCCCGACAAGAACGTTGCCTGGAAGCTGGCGCTGCCCGGCGGCCACTCGTCGCCGATCCTGCAGGGCGATCGGATCTACCTGACCGCGTTCCGCGACAGCGCCCTGCTGACGATCGCCATCGATCGCAGGACCGGCACCGTCATCTGGGAGCGCGTCGCGCCCAGGGTCCAGACGAAGATTGTCGACAAGCGGAACAACCCGGCCTCGCCGAGCCCCGCGGTCGAGGCCGACGGCGTCTACGTCTTCTTCCCCGACTACGGCCTCATCGCCTACGACGCCTCCGGCAAGGAGCGCTGGACGATGCCGCTGGGCCCGTTCAACAACATCTACGGCATGGGCGCGTCGCCGGTGATCGTCGGCAACCTCGTCGTCCTCGCCTGCGACCAGAGCCTGGGCTCGTTCATCATGGGCGTCGACAAGAAGACCGGCCGCGTCCAGTGGAAGGTCGATCGGCCCGAGGCCAAGAGTGGCCACTCGACGCCGATCCTGTGGAAGGGACCGGACGGCAAGGATCAGATCCTCGTTCCCGGCTCGTTCCTGCTGACCTCGTACGATGCCGCGACCGGCAGGAAGCTGTGGTGGGTCGGCGGGCTGTCGTTCGAGATGAAGTCGACGCCGGTGATCGGCAACGACACGATCTACGTCAACGGATACGGCGCGCCGGTCAACGATCCCGGCAACAAGGTCAACGTCCCGGCCGCGGACGAGGTCTGGAAGACGGCCGATGCCGACGGCAACGGGACGCTGTCGAAGACCGAGTTCCCCAAGTACACGCAGGCGTTCTGGTTCGACGTCGCCGACCTCGACACCAACGGCTCGCTGACGCGGGACGAGTGGGCCTACTACCGGGCCGCGCTCGATTCGGAGAATGGCATGCTCGCCATCCGCCTCGGCGGCTCAGGCGACATGAGCGACAAGGCGATCCGCTGGAAGTACCAGCAAGAGCGTGCCGCAGCTGCCGTCGCCGCTGCTCTTCAACAGCGTGCTCTACATGGTCAACGACAACGGCGTCATCACGACGCTCAATCCCGACACCGGCGCCGTGATCAAGCAGGGCCGCCTCACCGGCGCGCCCGGCCCGCACTACGCTTCGCCGACCGCCGCCGACGGCCACATCTTCTTCACCAGCGAGCCGGGCGCGGTCGTCGTGGTGTCGCCGGGCGGCGACCTCACCCCTCTCGCCGTCAACGATCTCAAGGAAGACATCTACGCAACGCCGGCCTTCGCCGACGGCCGGATCTACGTCCGCACCACCGCGGCGCTCTACGCCTTCGGCCAGAAGTAGGTCGGTCAGCCGCCGATGCGTTTTGGCTGGGCCTTCTGCCACTCTTCGGCCGGCACCTGCTTCTTCCCGTGCAGGTGCACGAACGCCCCCTTCTTGTTGGCGACGACGACGTCCGGGAGCTTGTCGCCGTTGACGTCGCCGGCGACGACCTGGGTGCCGACGCCAGACTCGTTGTCGATCAGGTAGGGCACGAAGTCGACGCCGCCGTTCGTGCGGACGAGCCGGAACCAGTAGAGCACCGCGGCGTCGTTGCGATCGGGATCGCCGGTGCGGCCGTGCGACCAGAAGCGCTTGCCGGTGACGATGTCCTTCAGGCCGTCGCCGTCCATGTCGACGAGATCGATGGCGTGGATCTCGGAGAACTTGACGCCGTAAGGGCTGTCGCCCGGCTGCTTGTTCATCAGGACGTGCTCGCGGAACGAGATCGCGCCGCCGTCGCGGCGCTGCTCGAACCAGGCGAGGCCGAACTCGTGCGCGGTCAGCGAGGTGATGATGTCGTTGAGGCCGTCGCCGTTGACGTCGTAGGCGAACATCTGGGCGCCGCCGTTGCCGAACGGCTGGGCGTGGAACTGCCAGATCGGATCGCCGGCGAGCGACGGCGGCTGCTCCCACCAGCCGTCCTTCTCGAGCAGATCGAGCCGGCCGTCGCCGTTGACGTCGCCGACGCCCAGGCCGTGCGTGAAGTTGCCGTACTTGTTGTTGGGCGAGAGCGGGTGGAACGTCCACGGCGCCGACGGCTTGCTCCAGTCCGGGGTCGCGTAGCCGTACTGGCCCCTGGTGATGCAGACGAGCTCCGGCTTGCCGTCGCCGGTCAGGTCCGTGAACGTCGGCGACTCGTTGTCGGTCTGCTCGAAGATCTTGTGCCGCGTCCAGTGCCCGGTCCTGCCCTTCGGGTTCTCGAACCAGGACGTGTCCGTGCCGGGGAAGCCGATGACCAGGATGTCCTTCCAGCCGTCGCCATTGAAGTCGTAGACCCAGGCGAAGAAGTTGTTGGAGTACTTGTTCTCCCTGCCGAGGCCGCCTTCGAATCCCGGCACCGTCGCCGTCGTCATCGGCCCGAGCTTGAGCGCGAAGGTCGTCGTCGCCGGGTAGTACTCGTGCTTGGTCGAGAACGACGGACCTTCCCACCACCAGGGGCCGGCGATGATGTCGCCGGCGCCGTCGTTGTTCAGATCGCCGAGCGTTCGCGCCCTCGCTCCAGAACTGGTCGTGCAGCTGGACGCGCGTGAAGGTGTGCAGCTCCTGCGCCCCGACCGGCAGCGTCGCGAGCGGGCTGGTGGAAGCGGCGCAGAGGATCGCGGCGATGGCAAGAGCGCGGCAGGTCATAGCAGGACAGGCTAATCCAGTTCGCGACCCGCGCCAAGCGCACCCGCGTCCCGTCGACGAGGTAGCGCCTCCTGCCGCCGTGAGACAATCAGAGGCCTGGGCCACACCAATCCAATGCGCCGTGCCTGGCTGATCCTCTTCACCCTGCTGCTCCACGCGCCCGTTCAAGCGGCGGCAACGCCGCGCGGGCCGCTGGCCGGGACGCCGTCCGCCCGCGTCCAGGATGTCCAGGAGCGGTTGAAGCCCATCGCCAGCGCGCTCCTCAACGGGACGGCCCGCTTCGACGACGCAGCGCGCCAGCTCAAAGAGATTCTCGCCACGGATCCGTCGTCGGCCGAAGCGCACATGCTCCTCGGCATTGCGTATCGGGGCATGGCCACGCCGGAGATGATGGGCGAAGCGGTGGCGGAGTTCCGCCAGTCGCTGTCGCTGAACCCCAAGCTCGTACCGGCCCGCCTCTATCTCGCGCATTGCTATCTCGATCTCGGCCGGCCGGTGCGGGCGAAAGAAGAGCTCGAGGCAGCGCTGGCGCAGGTGCCGGGGCAGCCGCAGGTCCTGGCGCTGCTCGGCGAGACCGAGCGGCAGCTCAAGAACCCGAAGCGCGCGATCGATCTGCTGCGGGAAGCGTTGAAGGCCGACGGTTCGCCGCAGACGCGCTACTACCTCTCCCTGGCCATGTTCGACGCTGATCAACCGGTGGAGGCGCTCGCCGAGCTCCAGCAGGTCGTCGCGGCAAAGCCGCCGGCAATCGAACCCTATCTCAGTCTCGGCGTGGTTTACCTCGAGGGCGGCAAGGTCGACGAGGCGATCGAGACGCTGAGCCAGGGCACGAAACTCGATCCGGGCAAGCCCGAACTGCGGATTCAACTGGCGCGGGCGTACCGGTCGAAGGGACAGCTGACGCGGGCCGACGAACAGCTGAAGATCGCGATGGCCCGGGGGAACCAAACCCCGGCCGCGTCCTTCGCGCAGCAGGAGCAGATGCGGTTCGACCTGCTCGTCGAACAGGGATTGTTGCGGCAGCAGCAGAAGCGGTTCGATGCCGCCGCCGATGCGTTCCGGAAGGCGCTCGAAGTCGATCCGAACCACGAGCCGACGAAGAAGCTGCTGGCCGACGCCGAGCGGCAGCTCAAGGGCCAGGCGAAGCCGAAGACCAGCCAGCCGCCGGTCAAGAAGCAGCCATGAGGATGGGCGTAGGGTCGGGCTGGACGATTGGAGCGTCGCTCGCAGTACTGCTCGTCATGCCCTCTGCTCTTGCTGCCCGGGGCCGCAGCGCGGCTCTCGGCCAGGCAGGCAAAGGCAGACGCGCCAGTGCAGTTCGTCGACGTCACCGCCGTCGCCGGCATCACGTTCGTCCACCAGTCGGGCGCATCGGCCGACAAGCGGATGGTCGAAACCTTCGGCTCTGGCGTCGCCTGGATCGACTACGACAACGACGGCTTCGCCGATCTCTTCTTCGTCAACGGCGCGCCGAAAACCGCCAACGCGCTATACCGCAACAACCGGAACGGCACCTTCACCGACGTCACCACGGCAGCCGGCGTTGCCGGCGACGCGACCGCCGCCACGACGTTCAAGACCGGCGTCGCCGTCGGCGACTACGACAACGACGGCTTTCTCGACCTCTACGTCACGGCCTTCGGTCCAGACACCCTCTACCGCAACAACGGCAACGGCACCTTTGCCGACGTCACCGCCAGGGCCGGCCTGACCGCCACGACCGAGTGGAGCACCAGCGCGGGCTTCCTCGATTTCGACCGCGACGGCCAGCTCGACCTCTACGTCACCAACTATCTCGATTACCGCCTCGACGACAGCCCCTACTGCGGCACGCAGAAGCCCGGCTACCGCATGTACTGCCTGCCGACCCTGTTCGATGGCCAGGCGGACCGGCTGTTCCGCAACAACGGCGACGGCACCTTCGCCGACGTCTCGCAGAAAGCCGGCATCGCCAACCCTGCCGGCAAGGGCCTCGGCGTCACCTTCTGCGACGTCGATCGCGACGGCGACACCGACATCTACGTCGCCAACGACATGGTCCGCAACTTCCTCTACCGCAACAACGGCGACGGCACGTTCGTCGACATCGCGTATGCCGCCGGCGTCGGCTTCGACGCCAACGGCAAGCCGCAGGCGGGCATGGGCGTCGATTGCGGCGACTACGACGGCAACGGCTTCCCCGACCTCTTCGTCACCAACTTCTCCGAGGAACTGAACACGCTCTACGGCAACCGCGGCGGGAACGTGTTCGAGGACGTCACGGTCAAGGCCGGCCTCGGCGCCGGCTTCCTGCCGCTCGGCTTCGGCACAACCTTCTTCGACTTCGACAACGACGGTGACCTCGACATCCACGTCACCAACGGCCACGTCATCGACAACGTCAAGCTGTATCAGCCGAACCTGGAGTACGCGCAGAAGGATCTGCTGTTCGAGAACGTCGGCGGCAAGTTCGTCGACGTCTCCGCCCGCGGCGGCCCGGGCCTCCAGACGCGCGCGCGTCGGCCGTGGCCTCGCCGTCGCCGACTACGACAACGACGGCGACCTCGACGTCGCCATCTCGAGCGCCAACCAGCGGCCGGCGCTGCTCCGCAACGACGCGCCGCGCACGAACAACTGGATCACAATCCGCGCCGAGGGGACGCGGAGCAACCGCTTCGGGCTGGGCGCGACGCTGCGGATTCAGACCACGGCCGGCGTCCAGGTCCGCGAGATCAACGCCACCGCCAGCTACCAGAGCAGCAACGACGTGCGCCTGCACGTCGGCGTCGGCGCCGACAAGACGATTCCGAAGATCGAGATCCGGTGGCCGTCCGGATCTACGCAGACGCTGACCGACGTACCGGTCAATCAGATTCTCGTCATCAAGGAACAATAGTCGGGGACGCCGATCAGTCGGGGACGCCGATTTCTCTCGCGAAGCCTACTCGAACAACGGATCGAGCAGATCGACGACGACCGAGCGAATGTCGGCGTCCTTCTCGCGAAAGACGACGGTGCAGTTCGAAGGCACCGCCGCCGCCCACTTGTCGATCGCCTTCAATGCGGCCTTGCGCTTGGCGTTCGTCTCGCTGGCATGGGCATCCGCCGTGAAGGTGAAGTGGACCGAGTAATTGGCCTTCTTCCGCGCTTTCTGGATCATCTCCACGGTGGCGCGCTCGGGATTGCCGGAGTCGCCGTTGCCGGAGATGACGTAGTGGTCGGCGGTGATGCGCTCGAAGAACTCGTCGGCGACGTTGTGGTTGCTGCCGTGATGCGGCACCTTCAGCAGGTCGACGTGCAGCGGCTTCTTCTTCGTCAGCAGCTTCGCCCGTTCCAGCCCTTCGATGACGAAGTCGCCGCGGGCGTCGCCGGTCAGGAGCATGGTCTTTGACTTGAGCGTCGCGAGCACGCAGATGCTGGCCAGGTTGAAGGGCGACTCGTCCTCGAACGCTGACGCTTTTGCTTTCTTGCTCTTCGCGATCTTGGCCAGATCCTTCTTCCACCGCGCCTGATACTTGTCGATGCGATCGGCGTCGGGCCCGATCACCCTGAACGACAGGCCGCTGCCGATCGTCAGCTTCTTCGCCGGCGCCTTGACCAGGCCCTTGAACGGCTTGTTGACCGACACTTTCAGCTTGCGCGCCAGGTCGCGCAGGTCGCGGCCTTGCGGCACTGAAGCGATCACCGCTTGGGTCTCGGGTGCCATCGCCGGCAGGTTCGCGCTCGGCGCGCCGGCCGCGACCGACGCCGCCATCGTCGCGACCGCGGCGCCGCCTCGGTTGTCGAGCAGGTCGTCGAAGCTGTTGTGCCACAGCGTCTTGATCGCATACGGCCGCGGCTGCTTCTTCGTCTTCGCCTCGTCGTTGTCGCGGAAGAGATCGAGGATGCCGTTGATGTGGTCGTCGTCGATGTGGCTCACCATCACCATCTCGAACGGCAGCGGATCGGCGGCGTCGATGCCGAGCTCGTCACGCAACTCGCTCAGCCGCGGCTGGAGAAAGTCCGCGTAGACGCCACCGGCGCCGCCGTCGATCAGGATCATCTTTGGATCGGTGGCTTTGCCGTAGTGGAGGATCAGCGCGTCGCCCTTCTTGGCGAAAACGGCTTCCAGCGAGAACAGCGTCGGCATGATGGCTCTCCGGTTAAACCGATTGCAGCGCCCGCAGGACGTCGAGCAGCCCGGCGCCCTGGAAGTAGCGTTCGCGGCCGAGGTCGGTGGCCGAGGCGCAGAGAATCTGCTTCACCCGCTGCGGCTGGTTGACGAGCTCGCGATGCCGCGCCAGCACCAGCGCCGCGGCGCCGCTGACGTGCGGTGCCGCCATGCTGGTGCCGTCGAGCAGCGCGTCTCGATCGCCGGGTACGGTCGAGCGAATCTTCTCTCCCGGCGCCACGAGGTCCGGCTTGATCCGGCCGTCGCCGGTAGGCCCGCGGCTCGAGAAGTAGCTGATGCCGTAGGTGTGCGGCTCCGAGCGATGGGTCGCGCCGACGGTGATGACGCCGGCGGCGTTGCCGGGATCGGTGATGCTGACGGTGCGGAAGCCGTCGTCGTCGAGGCCCGACGGGGTGACGTAGCGGGCGCGGCCGCTGTTGCCGGCCGCCGCGACGACGACCACGCCGCTCGAGACCAGCGTCTCGGCCTCCTCGCACACCGGCGTCCGGCCGCAGGCGTAGTTGGCGACGTCGTGCGGGATCGAAAAGCTGAGGTTGGCGCCGTGCACGGCGACGAAGTCGCGGCGGTTGTTGAGATCGCGAATGAACTGCAGCGCCGAGATGATCGCGAACTCGGTGCCGTTGCCGTCGTCGTCGAGGACGCGGATGTCGTAGAGCTCGATGTCGGGGGCGACGCCGCACATCTTGCGGCCCTGCGACGGCCCGGTGAAGCCGTCGCCGTCCTGCGGCAGTCGCCAGTCGGCGCCGATGATGCCGGCGACATGTGTGCCGTGGCGGTTCACGGGCGGCCGATACTGCCCCTTCTCGTGCCGAATCTCGAGGAACGGCTCGAAGCGCTCCCAGTCGACGACGAACTTCTTCTGATCGGCAAGCGCCTGCTTCAGCTCCTTGCGGCGATCGACGCTCGCCAGCACCGGAAACATCCTGCGGAACGCCGGCGTGTCAACGTCCGCCGGCTCGGCGCCGAGCAGCTCCCGCACGTTGATGAAGTCGTAGGTCGCCTTGACGCGAGTGTTGTTGACCGCCGGCCGCGGCCGGCCGGCGAGGCGGCGCCGGCGCGAAGTCGGGGCGCTGAACGCTTCCGCCACCGGGCGCTCGCGCCCGCCCGCCTTTGTCAACTTCCTGAATGCCATGTGTTCGGCGTCGATGCCGGAGTCGACCACGGCCCAGGCGATCTCCCCGCCGCGGGTCGTGAAGAGCTGGGTCGCCGCGTCGCCTTTGATCGCATTGACTGACTCGTAGAGGCTCTGCACCGTCGGCCGGTTGCGGTTGACGCTGTGCAGCGGCAGCGGATCGCCGGCGACGATGCCGACGATGCCGCGGTAGACGCCGATGAAGGCTTTCGTGAGCCGCTTCGGATCGTCCCTGAGCTTCTGCAGGTAGTCGACGCGCGCTTCGCCGGTGCGGCGCCGCGCCATCGCGCTGCGTCCCTCGGCGGTGTGAAGGAACGCGATCACGCCGGCCACGCGCGCCAGCCAGATGACGTCCGCCGGAATCTCCGCGTGCGCGTTGTTCGCCAGGGCGCGTTCGAGCTCGCGCGCGAAGGCCTTGCTGGCGAGCGTCTGCTCCAGGTAGTCGTCGTCGTCGGACTGCGTTTCGAGGCGGGCCACCGACTTCCGCCACCACTGACACATCGGCAGCGCCGCACGCAGCAGCTGATCGAACCACAGCCGGACCGCGACGACGTTCTTGTTGCACGCGATCGCGGCCGGGCCGATGCGGCCTTTGGGGTCGCGATACGGGCCGAGCCACCTGGCGTCCTTGTCGAGCGCGAGCCGCTCCCGGAGCACCTCGGCCAGGCGCGCCGGGGTGAAGTCCCAGTGCGGCTCCATGAGCAGTTCGACCTGGCGCCCAGGGTTCATCCCGTACTGGATCCAGACGTCCGGCATGACCGGCGACTGCTGCGTGAAACGCCGTCCGTCGGCAGAGTGGTAGACGAGCTTCTCGAAGAACTCCCGCTGGTCGGTCATGCGGATCTCCGGTTGTCCGGTTGTCGCCCCCGGTTGTCAGTCGCGCCGGGGACAGTCACGGGGGACAGTCACGAGTGACAGTCCCCGGGGACAGTCACGGGGGACAGTCACGGGTGACTGTCCCCGGGCGGTCCTCGACCCGGACTCCTGTCAGCTATAACGTCGGCGGGAGGGAAACCGTACAGCTGGCGGCGCCTAACGCCCCTTCATCTCCTTGACGGTCCTGGTGACGAGGGTTTCGAGGACATCGAGATCGATGTCGGAGAGGCGCTTGATGTAGATGCAGGCCTTCCCGGTCGAGAACTTGCCCAGGCGCTTCAATTCCGGGCGGCCCATCACGCCACCCATGACGTAAAGCGTGAGGTCCTTCTTGCGCGGCGAAAAGCCGGCGTAGAACCAGGCGTTCTCGGCGCCGTCAGCGGTCCGGTAGCGCATGTCGCCGAAGCCGATGATGGACGGCCCCCACATCGTCGCCGGCGCTTTGACCGCCTTCTTCAGGAGGCGGACGAGGCGCTTGCAGTCCGTGCGGCGATCCTCGTCGTCAATCGTGTCGAGGAACGCATCGACGCTCGCTGCGGTCGCCTTCGTCTTCAGTTCCGCCATGACACGGCTCCTTCGCGGCCGACGCACGTGAAACGCCCCGCACCACGGCGCTCGCCGGGTACGGGGCGTTCAATCGGAGGTTCGACGCTCAGCGCGCGGCGGCGAGCTCGCCGACGGCGGTCGAGAGCATCGCGACCCTGGCCTTGTCGCCGGCGCTCGACGCGTCAGCCGTCAGCTGGGTGCCGAGCTTCTTCAGCGCCGCCGCCCGCGGCCCCGCCGGCTGCTTCTCGGCGCTGGTGAGCGCCGTGCGGGTCGCCGCGATGCGGGCCGCCGGCAGCCCGTTGTTGCGCTCGAGCTGGTCGAGATACGCGCGCGCCTTGGCAAAACTCGGCGGCCACACGATCTTGCGCTGCTCCTGCGCGTTCAGGTAGTCCCACTTGACCGTCTTGGCCGCGTCGATCTCGTTCTGCGAGATCAGACCGCTCGGCAGGAGCTCGTAGATGTCGAGCCCGCGCGCGATCTCGGAGCTGACGATCAGGCCGTTGTACCAGTAGACCGACCACGAGCCGCCGCTGATCATGCGCGTCGAGTCGACCGGACCGCGATCGTAGTACGCGATCTCGACCGGCTTGGCGATGTCGGTCCAGTCGAACACCGAGATGCCGCCCTGATACCAGCCCTGCACCATCACCTCGCGGCCCGGGATCGGGACGAGCGAGCCGTTGTGCGCGACGCAGTTCTCGAGCGAGGTCTGTGCCGCCGGGATCTTGTAGTAGCTCTTGAAGTTCATCTTCCCGTTGTCGATGGTGAAGAGGGCGTTGGCGCCCCATTCGAGCTTGTCGGTGTCGCGGCAGCGCGGCTGCGTCCCGCCGCCCCACTCGTCGGAGAACAGGATCTTGCTGCCGTCGTTGCTGAACGTCGCCGAGTGCCAGAACGACATGTTGATGTCGGCCGCCTGGTCGATCCGCTTCGGGTTCGCGACGTCCTTGATGTCGAGCAGCAGGCCGTAGCCGCCGCAGGCGCCGCCGGCCAGACCGATGTCGGGGTAGACCGTGATGTCGTGGCACTGGTTCGGCCCGGTGTTGCCGCGACCGCCGCCACGACCGCCGGCCGGACCAGGATCGGGCGGCGCCTCGCCAGGGGCCGCTGCCGGCGCACCCGCCGGGGCGGCGCCCGCCGCAGCCGCTCCACCCGTCGTAGCCGCTCCACTCGCCGCGGCCGCGCCGCCTGCCGCACCGGCCGTTGCCGGATCAGCACCGCGACCGGCCGCGCCGCCGCGGCCCGGTTCGACCCGCCGCGGAGGCGGCGCCAGGCCGTAGAAGATGCGCGGCGAGGTCACGATCGCCGCGGTCTGCGGCGCCTTGAGCGGCACCTTGATGACCTCGAGCCGGAAGCGCGCGCTTTCCGGATCGTCGACACCGCCGTCCTTGCAGCCCGGCAGCTCGTCGGCCGAGCGGACGCTGGCCGAACCGGAGACGTAGATGTAGACGTTTTCCTTGTCGCTCGGATCGGTGACGACGGTGTGGGTGTGCGAGCCGCGGCAGGTCTGGACGTTGGCAATCGACTTCGGCGCCTTCATGTCGCTGATGTCGAAGATGCGGATGCCGCGCAGCCGCTCCTTGCTCACCGGTTCAGGCACGCCCTGGATGCCGCAGTCGACGCGGCCGGTCAGGCCCTCGCCGGAGACGAAGAGCAGGTTCTTGTAGACCGAGACGTCGCTCTGCGACGCCGGGCAGACATACGTCAGCACGACCTGCGGCTTGATCGGGTTCGAGATGTCGAAGATCTGGAACCCGTTGTAGTTGCCCTGGATTGCGTACTTGGTCGTGAACGCGAGGTCCGAGTTCGTGACGCCGAGGAACTGCGGCGGCGGCGGTGTGGTCGAGACCATCTTCAGGTTCCACGCCGCCTGTGCCGCGTCCCAGCGGCCGGGCGCGAGGCCGACGCGGAGGTCCGGGTTCGGCGCCGTCGCCGAGACGACCGGCTTGACCGGCGCCGGCATCACCGCCGGCGGCGGCGGTGGCGGCGGCGGTGGCGGACCGCCACGGCCGCGACCGCCGCGGCCACCGGCAGGGGCGGCGGCAGCGGCATCAGCAGTGGGCGTCGCCGGCGTGGCAGCCGCGGGCGTGCCAGCGGGCGGCGTGGCAGCGGGCGGCGCGGCGCTGCGGCCGGCGGCGGCGGTGCGGCCGGCGGCACGGGCGTGGGAGCCGCTGTGGCCGGGGCCGCCGCCGGAGCCGGCGTCGCCGCCGGCGTGGACTTGGGCGCGCAGCCGACCACGATCAGGCCGGCGGCGAGCGAGGCAAAAACCAACGATCTCATAATGATGGACTCCGTTTCGACGAACCCTTCCCCATGTCTTCGAGCATCTTGTGCATCCGCTCGATCTCGATCTCCTGATCCGCCTGCAGGTCCGAGACGAACTTGTAGACGTCGTCGTCCTGCATCGCGCCGTAGGCCTTGTGAAGGTCCTCCGCCATCTTCAGCGCGCCTTCGTGATGGCGGACCATGAACGTGAGGAAGAGGCGATCCCACTCGGGCCCGCGCGCCTTGTCCAGCTGCGCCAGGTCGTCGGGCGAGAGCATGCCCGGCATCAGCATGTCGTGCTCGACGCCGTTCATCTTCATCCGATGATGCGTGGCGTTGGCCGCCGGCACGGCCTCGCCGCGATCGCGCAGCCAGTTGCGCATCCACTCGATCTCGTCCCGCTGGGCCACGACCATCCGTTCGCACAGGACGCGGATGTCCGGCCTTGCGCCATGCGAGCCCGCCCATCCGGCGATCAGCACCGCCTGGGCGTGATGCGGGATCATGCCGGCCATGAAATCGACGTCCGCCTCGCTGTACGGCTGGCGGACGAGCTCCGGCCGCGCCGGCGGGTCCTGCGATCCCAGCGGCCCCTGCGCCCGCGCCGGACCTCCGGCCAGGCCGATCCCGGCGGCGACGATCAAGAGCCCTGCGAGAGTTCGTATTGTGAGCATGAGTACCTGAGGTTCCGCGAATGGTAAGCCATTCGTCCCTGCCGAGGGAAGAAGGCAAAAGTGTCGGTGGCCTACAAACTTGTCGCGGCGGCGCCCTCCGCCTGCCCACGCCCGGATCATGCACAACGACCACGAAGGCCACGATGTCCACAACGTTTCCTGCGTTGTGTTCGTCGTGCCGTCGTGGTCGTCGTGCCAGTCGTGAAGCGTGAACGCAACCGCGGAAGGTAAAGGGGCGACAGTCAGGAACCGGCTTCCGCCCCGCCGGCGACGTCGATCGACACCGACTTGATCAGCGCGTGCACGGGCGCGCCGGGCGCGAGCGCCGAGCCTCGCGACGGCGTCGCGCGTCACCTCGGCCAGGAGCCGCACGGCGCCATCGCCCACCTGCAGCTGCACGATCGCGCGGTCGGAGGCGGGCTCGGCGTGGACGGCGGCGACGGTGGCGGTCAGCATGTTGTGCAGGCTCAGGCCGGTGGGCGCCGTCGTCGCCAGGATGACCTCGCGCGCCGGGATCCTCACGCGGACCCGCGCCCCGGCCGACAGCCTGGTCGCCGGCACGTGCAGCGAGCCGCCGGCGAAGCTGAGTTGCGCCAGGCCGCGGCCGGCGTCGACGCCGGAGACGACGGCGTCGAAGACGCTGCCGAGGCCGACGGCGTCGCGCAGCCATGGCAGGTCGGGACGGCTCATGACCACCTCGAGCCGATCGCACGCGACGCCGGTTCCGCCTTCGAGCAGCAGCACGTCGGTCGCCAGCCGGACGACGTCGTCGACGTCGTGGGTGACGAGCACGAGCGGAATCTCCAGGCCGCGCCGGAGCGCATCGACTTCATCCTGGAGACGCCGGCGGACGGAACGGTCGACGGCGGCGAACGGTTCGTCGAGGAGCAGGACGTCGGGCTCGCGCGCGAGCGCGCGTGCCAGCGCGACCCGCTGGCGCTCGCCGCCGGAGAGCTCGTGCGGACGACGATCGAAGTGAGTGGTCAGGTGCACGAGCGAAAGGAGCTCCTTCGCCCGCGCCGGTCGTTCGCTGCGCCGGCGATGCCCGAGCGCGGCGGCGACATTCCCGGCCGCGGTCAGGTGCGGAAAGAGCGCGTACTCCTGGAAGACGAACCCGACCGCGCGGCGATGCGGCGGGCGAAACGCCGCCGCGTTCGTGTCGGTCCAGACATCGTCGCCGGAGCGCACGACGGCGTGGGCGGGACGATAGAGGCCGGCAATGGCTCGGAGGATGGTGGTCTTGCCGCTGCCCGACGGACCGAACACGGCGAGCACGTCGCCGGGGCCGCAGCTGAACTCGACGTCGAGAGGAATCGGGCCGCGCTGCTTCAGCCTCACCGACAGCCGGCGATCAGGCACTGCGTTCGATCCCCGGCCGCGACAGCCGCGTCGTCGTCATCAGCGCCGCGACGGAGATCGCCAGCAGCGTCGCTGCCATGATGCCGGCAGCGCGGTCGTCGAACGCCTGCATGCGATCGTAAATCGCGACGCTCAGCGTGCGTGTCTCGCCCGGAATGTTGCCGCCCATCATCAGGACGACGCCGAACTCGCCGAGGGTGTGGGCGAAGGCGAGAATCGCCGCGGTCAGCACGCTCGGCCACGCCAGCGGCAGCTCGATGCGCCGGAAGCGCTGCCACGGCGAAAGGCCGCAGCAGGCGGCGGCGTCGCGGACGTCCCGGGGGATCGCTTCGAAGCCGCGCTGAATCGGCTGGACGACGAACGGCAGGTTGGCGATGAACGACGCGACGAGGAGTCCCTCGAACGAGAAAGGCAGCGACTGCCCGGCGATCTGCTGCAGCGCCTGGCCGAGCGGAGAGCGCGCGCCAAAAGTGACGAGCAGGTAGAAGCCGAGCACGGTCGGAGGCAGCACGAGGGGCAGCGTGACGAGCGCCTCGAGCAGCAGCTTGCCGCGGAAGCGATGGAACGCGAGCAGGCGGCCCAGCCAGATGCCGAACGGCAGGAGGATCGCGAGCGTGCCGGCGCCGAGCCACAGCGAGACGCCGAGAGCGGTCCAGTCCATCGGCGCCTATTGTGGCACCGCGAAGCCGTGCCGGCGAAGGACGGCGCGGGCGGTGTCGCCGCGGACGAAATCGAAGAATCGTGCCGCGACCGGCCCGCTTTTCTTGAGGAGCACCATCCGCTGCCGCAGCGGCGGATAGTCTTCGTCGGGAATGAGGGCGTAGGCGCCGCGGTCGGCGAAACCCGGCGCCAGCACGAGCGAATACGCGAGCAGGCCGCCGATGCAGTTGCCGGTCGTGGCAAACTGCGCCGCCTGCGCAATCGAATCGCCGAGGACGAGATGCGGCCGCACGGCATCCATCAGTCCGCGGTTGCGAAGCACGGCTTCGGCAGCGCGGCCGTAGGGCGCGACCTCGGGATTCGCGATCGCGAAGCGGCCGATGCTGCCGTCCTTCACCATGCGTGCGAGGCCGTCGAGCCGGCCGTCGACCGCCAGCGGCGAGCCGCGCGGCGCGAACAGCACCAGCCGGCCGACGGCGTAGACGACGCCGGCGTCGCGGGTCAGACCGGCAGCAGTGAGCTTCTGCGGGAACTCTTCATCCGCGGCCAGGAACATCTCGAACGGCGCGCCGTCCTGGATCTGCCGCGTCAGCGCGCCAGAGGCGCCGAACACGAGATCGACCCTCGCGCCCTGCTCGGCGGCGAACCGCTCGGCGACCTCCGTCAGCGCGAAGTTGAGGTTGGCAGCCGCGGCAATCTTCGGCGCCTGCGCCGCGGCGGGCGCCGCTCCGGCGAGCACGATCGCGGCGCCCAGGCACACCGCACCCGCAAACGCCAGACGCCATCCCGCCGCCGCTTCAGCCTGAATCGCAGTAAGTCGTTCGTATATCCGACTCATAGCGGCTCATTATAGCTCGCATGGGTTTCGGGCTCGCGCGTCGGGCTCAGGGCTCAGGGCTCAGGGCTCAGGGGTTGTCAGTTCTAAGGCAGGAGGCAAAAGGGAGAAGGCAAAATTGCTGGTTTCTGCCTTCTGCCTTATCCCTTTTGCCTTTTTTGCAGCTAGCTCTTCTTCCGCGAGTGCAGCGAAAACGCCGCGCCTTGCGGATCCATCCCGTTCACGATCCGGTCGCCGCCGGGCACTTCCATCGGACCGTTGAGAATCTTGCCGCCGTTCGCCTTGATGCGCTCGACCGCGGCGTCGACGTCGGGCACGAGGAAATAGATCTGCCAGTTCGGCGGGACGTTCGCCATCTCAGGCCCCTTGTTCATCATGCCGCCGATCATCCCGTGCGGCCGATCGAACATCTGGTACTTGCCCAGGTCGCCCATGTCCATCGCGTCGCTCGGCTGCCAGCCGAACAGCTGCTGGTAGAACTTCATCGCCGCCGGCGCGTCAGTCGTCATCAGTTCCAGCCACGACGCCTCACCCAGCTCCGCCGCCGCCTCGGGCGCGTGATCGCTGCGTGCCGGCTCGTAGATGTAGAACGCCGCGCCCTGCGGGTCCTTCATCATCTGCATGCGCCCCACCGTCGGCACCTCGATCACCGGCGAACATTCGCTGCCGCCGAGCCTGGCGATGTGGGCGGCGGCTTCTTCGAGCTTCGGCACGCCGACGTACATCGCCCAGAACGGCGGGGCATTCATTCCGGCCGGCGTCGTCATCAGGCCCGCCACGGGCACCTCGCCGCCCTTGTTGAACATCATGTACGGCTGCGGCGCCTGCGGAAACGGCGTCGAGGTCCAGCCGACGACGTTGCGATAGAACGTCTCGGCTGCCTTCATGTCGCTGGTCATCAGCTCGAACCAGAGAGGGCGTCCGAGAATGGATGAAGTAGCGGTCGTCATCGAAACCTCCAAGCTTGAAACGGGACGAAGACAGCAGACATTATCGATCCGCGACGCGCGCGCGCCGGTAAATTGGGCGTGTACGCCGCAGAAGGCTGGGACGAACGCGGGCGACCCGGGATCAGCGCGGGCCGAGCGGCACGTCGCCCGGCAAACCCCATTGGTACGCGCGCCAGCTGTTCAGGTTCGCCGACGAGTCGCGGAAGAACCACATCCCCGAGGACGGCCGCCAGACGGCGAGGTCGCTGAGGCCGTCGCCATCGTAGTCGTTCGCGAGCGGCACATCTCCTGGCAGGCCCCACTGGTAGGCCGCGGCCGACGCCCCGTCGTAGCCCGAGCTCGACGACTTGATGAACCAGAGGCCGCTCGACGGCCGGTAGACGGTCAGATCGGCGCGGCCGTCGCCGTCGAAGTCGGCGATCTGCGGCACGTCGCCTGGCAAGCCCCACTGATGCACCGCGGCGGTGGTGTAGTTCGATGCCGAGAATCGCAGGTACCATTCGCCCGACTGCGGCCGCCAGACCGCAAGATCGGCCCGGCCGTCGCCGTCGTAGTCGGCCGGCACCGGGATGTCCCCTTCAAGGCCCCACTGCGCGTCCAGCAGCCCGACGTCGACGTCCGCGAACGCCGCGACGCTCGTGAACTGGATGTGCCAGCGTCCCGTCGATGGCCGGTAGACGACGAAGTCGCCCTTGCCGTCGCCGCTGAAGTCGGCGAGCAACGCGCGGTTCTCGAGCGCATGATACGGTGCGCTGCTCCACGGATACGCCGTCGGCGTGCCATAACCGTACGCGTCCGACGAGTAGCGCAGGAACCACGCCCCGGACGTCGTGAATCCAGCGAACCCCGTCGCTCGATAGACCGCAAGATCGGTCTTCTTGTCGCCGTCGAAGTCGCCCGGTACGGGCACGTCCCCGGGCAGGCCCCACTGGTGCGAAAACGAGGCGCCGGGATTGTAGTTCTGCCCTGAAGGCAGCACGTACCACCGCCCCTCGGACGGCCGGAACACTGCCGGATCCGCCCTGCCGTCGTCGTCGAAGTCACCGGCGACGAATCGGCCCGGGCGCAGCGAGCGGCCGGACTGCCGAATCTCGAGCGAACCGTTGCAGAAGGTGATCGTCCCGACGCGCGGCTCGGTCGACGGGTTCGGGCTGACCGCGTACCACGCGGAACCGTCGCCGGCGCCGACGACACCCAGCGCCGGATAGGTGAATGTGATCCAGTCCGGCGCGCTCAGCACCCGCCACTGCCCGCTGAAAGGGGGCTCCGCCAGCACATCGAGGTGACCGCCGCCGCCGGCGCCGCCAAACGTGAGCGATGAAGTCGGGCCGCGCGCCGGCAGGAACAGGGCGCTGCACGAACCGAGGCTTTGCGTGATCAGCACGTTCTGCCCCAGCGTCGGCGTGTTCCACCGTACTTGAATCGCGCCCTGCCGCAGCGGATTGACGGAGGGCGGCATCGCCGACACCGAGTAGGAGATCGTTCCAGGACCGTTCCCCGCGGCGCCGCTCGTGATCTGGAACCAGGACACACCGGCGGACGCCGTCCACTCGCAGCCGGGCTGGGTGTCGACCTGGATCGTGCCTTCCGCCGCCGCTGTCGTCAGCTCGATGCGCGTCGGTGAGACCAGGAACTGACACGCCGGCTGAACGCCTGCGCCCGCCACACCGCCAGCAGGAACTCGCGCGGACGCCAGGACGACGCAGACCGCGAAAACAAGCACGAACGCCGCAGGAACGAGACGCGGGCGCTGCATGGCGGGGTTGACTATGGATGGTGCCGCAGGCTTCGCGCCAGGTAAGCCACGGCTAGCGTGGCGACGATGAGAAGGACGCCCTGCCATTGACCGAGGGCCGGGACGATCTGGCCGTTGATCGCGTCGCTCATTTGGCTGCCCCGGCGTTCAGTCTACTCTCAACCGAGGGGCTTTGCCCCTCGGGCTCCCCGACACGCTCTCTCGCGCGCCGCTTCGACGGCGCGCTCCGTTCGCGTGGCTCGCTCGCTGCCGCTCGCTCGCCACCTGACGGCCGGACGTTGCGCTAGGTTCTGGTACCTCGCGTCGAGGGCTTTCCTGATGAAAGTCCAGACTTCGGTATCGATGAACTGGCGCCACGGGCCGTCGCCGCGCGCGGCGGCGTCAGCTGGCAGCGTCGCGGCGTAGCGCTCGACGCTCGCCCGCTGCTCGGGCGAGCGAAGAAAGCGCGCGCACTATACTCGCTCCATGCGGCTGATCCGCACCATCGTCCTCACCCTGGCGATTGCGCCGGCGGCGTGCGCGCCGCGGCCGCAGCCGGCAGCGCCGCGGGCCGGCGCCACCGGTCACGATCCAGATACTCGCGATCAACGATCTGCACGGGCACCTCGAGCCGCCGCCCGGTTCGAACGGACGCATCAACGCGGTCGAGGCGGGCGGCGCCGAGTACCTCGCGACGCATCTCAGGCAGGCGATGGCGCGGCAGCCGAACTCGATCGTCGTCGCCGCCGGCGATCTCGTCGGCGCATCGCCGCTGGTGTCGTCGGCGTTCCACGACGAACCGGCGATCGAAGCGCTCGACGCCATCGGGCTGTCGGTGACGACGGTCGGCAACCACGAGTTCGACGAGGGCTACGAGGAGCTCCTGCGGCTGAAGCGCGGCGGGTGCCACCCGCGGGATGGCTGCCAGGATGGCGACGCCTTCGACGGCGCGCGATTCGACTACCTCGCGGCCAACGTGGTCCGGAAGGCGGACGGCCGCCCGCTCTTCCCCGCCACTGCCGTGCGCACCGTCGGCGGGGTGAAGGTCGGGTTCATCGGCGTGACCACCCGCGAGACGGCGCAGATTGTCCCGGCGTCGGTGACGCGCGACCTGACGTTCGTGGATGAGGCGGACGCAGCGAACGCGGCAGCCGCCGGGCTGAAACGCGACGGCGTCGACGCCATCGTGCTGCTGATCCACGAGGGCCTGCGGCAGCGGGCGCAGGGGCCGGCCGATCCGAACGGATGCGCAACGCCCGGCGGCGCCCTCGAAGCGGTCGTCAGCCGGCTGTCCGGCGACATCGGAGTGGTGATCTCGGGCCACTCGCACGGTTTCTACAACTGCCGCATCGGCAGCCGCCTCGTCACGAGCGCGTCGTCGTACGGCCGGATGTACACGCGCATCACGCTGACGGTTGCTGCCCCGAGCGGGCGCATCGTCACTGCCGAAGCCGCCAACGAGATCGTCACCCGCGACGTCCCCAGGGACGCCGCGGTTGCGGCGGTGGTCGCGAAGTACGCGAAGCTCGTGGAACGCGTCGCGGGCGAGGTCGTCGGCGCCGTCACCGGTGACCTGAAGACGGAAGCCACGGCCGCCGGTGAGTCGGCGCTCGGCAACCTCATCGCCGATGCGCAGCTCGCGGCGGCCAGCGGCGCCGAGCGCGGCAGCGCGGTGGTGGCATTCATGAACCGTGGCGGCGTTCGTGCCGAGATCCTCGCAGGCCCCGGGGCGGCGGCCGGCAGCCCCGCGCCGGTGACGTACGGCGCCCTGCACAGCGTGCAGCCGTTCGGCAATACCGTGATGACGCTGACGATGACCGGCGACATGATCCGGCGGCTGCTCGAACAGCAGTTCGACAACCCGGTGGCCGGCGCCAGGCAGATCCTCCAGGTCTCGAACGGCTTCACGTATCGCTATCGTTCAACCGCTGCGCCCGGACAGCGCGTGGAGGCGGAGTCGATCCAGGTCGGCGGCCGGCGGATCGCGCCGTCCGATCGGGTGCGCGTCGCCGCGTCCGACTTCCTGCTCAACGGCGGCGACGGCTTCTCGGTCTTCGGCGAAGGCACCGATCGTCAGGCCGTCATCGGCGATGTCGAGGCGCTCGTCGAGTACTTCAGGGCGCGGTCGCCGATAGCGTCGCCGGCGCGGGACCGCATCGTACGCATCGACTGAGACCGACATCATGGACTGCCCCTACTGCGTTCTCGAGGGCCCTGGCCCGGACATCGTCTTCAGGGAGGAGCTGGTCTGGTTTGTCCAGGACCGGCGCTTCCAGGGCGCCTTGAAGCACTCCGGTGTCATCATCCCGATCGCGCATCGGGAGACGGTGTTCGACCTGACGAAAGCCGAGATCGCGGCAACCTTCGCGCTGCTCTCGCGCGTCAAGGCCTGGATGGACCGGGAATTCGCACCGGACGGCTACAACGTCGGCTGGAACTGCGGCCGCGTCGGCGGCCAGGATGTTTTCCACGCCCACATGCACGTCATCCCGCGGTTCCGGCAGGAACCGCTCGCCGGCAAGGGCATCCGCGCGCTGCTGAAATCCGACGCCAACCGCTGGTGAGCCGTCGCGTCATCGGCGGCTGCGCGCCGCCAGCCGAATCAGCTCAACGGCCCGATGCGGAAGACCATGCTGGCCATCGCGCTGAGTCCCAGGATCAGCAGCAGCACCGCGACGATCATCGTGTACGAGACGGGAAACCTGCTCTCGCCGTGAATGAGGCCCTCGACCTTCATCTCGTCGCGCAGATGCCGCAGCCCCTGCATGAACTGCAGCTGGTAGAGGATGCCGACGACGAGCATGCAGACGCCGAGGATCACGAGGATCATGCCGAAGTGCCGGGACGCGGCGGCGGGCGTCATCGTCCCGGACTCCCGCAGCTTCTCGAAGAACTGAAAGATCGTGAAACCGAAGCCGATGAGCGACAGTGACGTGCGGATCACCGACATCAAGGTCCGGTCGGCGCTCATTCGCGTCCGCTGGAACGACATCCCCGTGCGGCGGGCGGAGAGCTCGACTGAAATCGAGTCCGCGGTCGGGAACCGGGCGTCGGGCGTGTGACTCATGCAACCTCTCGGGATCAGCTGGTCGTCGCGGAATGACGCCGCCCGGGTTCAGCGGTGCGGCGCCGTCAACGGTTGGCCGACGTCAGGCCGAAGGCCCGGGCCACGGCATCGAGTCCGGTTTCGACTTCGCGCCATGACGCCTGCGCCGCCGGCGATAGCGTGCGCCCGGCGGACGCCGCGCTGACCCGCGAAGCGCGTTCGAGCACGGCCTGGGCTTCGCCGGAGGCGGGACGGCCGTCGCCGACGACCGACGCGAGCCGCTTCGCATCCTGCTTGAGCGCGTCGGCGTCGCTGACCGCGGCCGAGAGCGCCGCCGGGTCGACGGCGGGATCCTTTCGCAGCGACGACTCGAGATCGTTCTTGAAGCGGTCGGCGCTCTTGCCGAGCTCCTCTGCGGTCTTCTTCACTTCGCGATCGTTCAACCGCCGCGCGACGTCCCCGTCAGGCACCGGCAGCCGCGTGCCGTATGCCGTCGCGAGCGTCCCGAAGCTGGCCGACAGCCGATTCCATTCGCTGGCGCCATCGAGATCGGGTGGCTGGCTCGCCATGAAGCGGTGGATGTCGGATGCCTGGCGCAGCACCGCCGTGACCTCGGCGCTGGCGGCGTAATCGGATTTGAAACGTTCCTTCAGCCGATCGACGTTTTCCTGCAGGTCGTCGAGGTACCGCTCGACGTCGACCTCGCCACGGGGGCCGCGCAGGATGCTGCGTTTCAGCTTGCCATCGAGCTGATCCTCGAACCGATCGCGCTCGTCGTCGATCCGATCGAGCAGCGCCTTGACGTCCTTGTCGGTCAGGCGCTCGGCGCTGAGCAGGGCGGGCGCGGCCCAGATTGCCGCGACCATGGAGACCAGGAGCAGGAACCGTCGGGCCGTCACATCAGTTCTCATGACATACCTCCCGATAAAGAGCGGAGCTCCGAGACCGGGCGGACGACGCCCACCCCCACCACGGCATCCCGTGGCGCGCCGGGGTGGACGCTGTCAGCCGGTTCGAAGCGCTCGGCAAAACGGTGTCGCCGGCTTGCCGCTCCGATCGAGAGCACGACCCGTACCTCGCTACTTGCCGGGTGCCACCTCGAGCAGCAGGGCGCGGGTGTAGGTGATGTCCACCGTGTCCCCGACCTTGGCCATGTCGAGGTACTTCGGCTGCTGAACGCGGAAGCTCACCACCCCGCCGTCCTGCCGCTTGACCGTCACCGACTGGTTGGCCTTGTCGATCGCCTGCACCGTGACGGTGGCCGTGTCCTGCACGGAAGCCGTCGCGCCGGGCGCCCCCTTGCTGGGGGTCACGGCCGCGCCGCTGGCGGGAGGCGCCGGCTCGCCGGGCTTGCGGACGTTCACCGCGATCGATTCGTAGTAGGTCGCCGAAACGGTGTCGCCGACCTTCAGCTCGTCGAAGCGCTTGATGCTGTCGTCGGCGTAAACCGTTGCCACGTTCCCTTTCGGGCCCTTGAGCGTGATCAGCCTGGAAGCTTTATCGATCGCTTCAATCGTGGCGCTGACGGTCACCTTCTGCGCGTTGGGATCGGGCGGCACCGGCGGTTTGGCTGTCTGCGCCGCGGCAGAGAACCAAGAGAGCGACACCATCGCCGCAATCGCGAGCGGCATACGAACGTTCCGAATCATGCATCCTCCTGCTTTCAATGTGACTACCTGTGTCGACTGTCGGCAGCCATGCGCGCCGGCAGGGAAGCAAAGGATACCAGAGCGGTGGGAGCCGGCGTCGCCAGCCTCATCCGTGCCCGGCAGAATCACCGGGCCGGTCCAGTGGCCATACCATCCAAGCGCTATCGCCTCGTGGCCGCCGCGAAGGCTTCTACTCGTATCTGATTGCCGCAACCGGATCGATGCGCGACGCCCGGCGTGCCGGCGCGTACGCGGCCAGCAGCGCGAGCGACAGGATCGCGGCTGCCGATCCGGCCAGGGTCAGGGGATCGATTGGCGACACCTGGAAGAGGACGCCCGCGAGGACGGCGCCGGCCCAGTGGGCGGCGGCGATCGCGGCCGGGATCCCGAACGCCAGGCCGGCCGCAACGATCCGCATCGCATCCTTCACCGTCGTCCGCGCGACCTGCGCCGGCAGCGCGCCGAGCGCCATGCGGATGCCGATCTCGCGCCGACGAGCAGCCACCCCGGCGGCCACGGAACTGTAGATCCCGATCGACGCAAGGATCGCGGCCAGCGCGGCGATGGCCACCGAGAGCGCGGCGAGCAGGCGTTCTTCGACCAGCGTCCCGGCGACGCGGTCGCCAAGGCTGACGATCGAGGGCGGCGGCAGCGCCGGCGCCTCGGCGGCGACGGCAGCGCGCAGCAACGTCCGCAGCGATTCCGCGGTGCCGGTCGAGGCACGGAGCAGGAAGGTGTCCGCCGGTGCCGCCGGTTCCTGCCGGTAGGGCCGATAGACCATGAGCGGTGCGTCCGTCCGCAGGCTCGTGTACCGGACGTCCCTCGCCACCCCGACGATTGAAGCAACGACCGTAGCAGGCGGCACCGCGCCGCCGACGAGGATCTCCCGCCCGAGCGGATTCTCCGCGGGGAAGTAGCGCCGCGCCACGCTCTCGCTGATGACAACGTGATGAGGCGCGCGGGCGTCGTCACTCGCCGCGAAGTCGCGGCCGGCAAGGAGCGGGATGCCGAGCGTCTCGAAGAAGCGAGGGCCGACGAAGTTGTGGCACACCGTCGGCGCATCTGCGGCATCCGCCGGACGACCGGGCACGGCGACGCCGCTGCACATCGACAACTCGCCGGCGGGCGGCGTGTCCATCGACATGCTGACGGCCGCGACACCTGGCAGCGCGGCGAAACGCTCGAGCAGGCGGTCCTGCAGTCCGCGCGCGCGCGGCCCGGAATAGGCCGGACCGGTCGTCACGCCGACCACGAGGACCTGAGCCTCAGCGAACCCGGCATCGACAGCGCCCAGCTTCCGCAGCGTGCGGGTGAACAGCCCGGCCGACGCGAGAAGGATGACGAGAAGAGCGACCTGCGTAGCCACCAGCGCCCGTCCCCAGGCATGGCGCGCGCGATCGCCGCCGGTCCGCCCTTCTTTCAACGCGCCCTGCACGCGGGTCCGGCTCACGCCAACCGCCGGCATCAGCCCGAACAGCAGGGCGGTGACGCCCGTCACCGCGGCTGCGAACAGCAGCGTCCGCGCGGTGGGCGCGACGTCGAGCGCGATCGACGCCCGGCCGCGCGACATAGCGGCCAGGAGGACGTCCGGCACCCAGTAGGCCAGGACCACTCCGGCCACACCACCGGCGGCGGCGAGCAGCGCGCTCTCGGTCACGAGCTGGCGCACGATGCGGCCGCGTGAGGCTCCCAGCGATAGCCGCACGGCCACCTCCTGTTGTCGCCCGCTGGCTCGAGCGATCAGCAGTCCGGCGAGGTTGGCGCAGGCGACGAGCAGCACCACGGCCACCGCCGCCATCAGGATTCGCAGCGGCAGCGCGAACTCGCGCCGGAGCTCGTTGAGCCCCTGCGCACCCGAATCGAGCTCGAGCGTCACGGCTGGACGCGGCGGCACTGCCTGCGCGGCGACGAGCTGCGCCCATCGCACCCGCAGCACCGCCAGCGCCTGTTCGCGCGAGACACCCGGTGTCAGCCGCCCGATCAGGTACAGCCAGCGGGCGTTGGCGGGCATCGTCGTCACTTGCGCGCCGAGCGGGACCGTGACGTCGACATGCCGTCCGGGCTGAGTGCCAAAGAACCCGGGCGGCGTGACGCCGACGATCGTGAACGAACGCCCCTGCAGCGCGAGACCACGGCCGATCACGCCGGGGTCGGCGCCGAAACGCCGCCGCCAGTAGCGGTGGCTGATCACCGCGACGCCTTCACGATCCTGAGCCGTGAGCGTGCGCCCGATGACCGCGCCGATGCCGAGCACCACGTGATAGTTGCCCGTGACGGACTGGGTGAGCAGGAGCTCGGTCTCGCCATTCACGCTGACGTGCGCGCCGGGCGCCGGCCGGAACGCCGTGAGGCCCGACAGCGCGTCACGGCTTCCGCTGAGGCCGAGCGCAGCCCCCGAACTGAATGGAAAGATGTCACCGCCAGGGCCCCGCTGGCGCAGGAGCACGAGTTCCTGCGGCTCGCCGACGGGAAGCGGCCGGAGGATGACCGCGTCCGCGATGGAGAAGATCGCGGTGTTCGCACCGATGCCCAGCGCCAGCGTCAGCACCGCAACGCAGGCAAAGAGCGGGCTCCGGCGCAGGCCGCGACCCCCGTAGCGCACGTCGCGAACGAGATCCCTCAGCCACGACACGCCACGATCGCGCCATGCCGCCATTACCTGGGCCATGGTGTATCAGACGACGGGATGGCACGCCGGTTAGCACGGCGCACGATCCAGTGGTGCGCAGTCTAATCCTGAATCGCATCATCCGAGACCGCCAGCTCTGGCAATCAGGAGCAGCCCGGCCACGACGGCGACGATGCCGATCGCCTGCGCGACGCGCTCACCCGCCGGAGCGAGCCGTTCGAGGTTGACGGCCGCCGCGACCAGGGCCATCACGCCGAGGTCCATCACCCCCATGACCACGAGGATCGCCGTCGGGCCGGCGCAGCACTGAATGCAGTGAACGCCCAGTCGGAGGCCATGCCGCCAGGCCGCGCCGGCGCCGGTATGGATCGCATGGCCCGGCGCGCCTGCCTCGCGGCAGCAGCCAAGGTGTCGCGCCTTCCACGCCGTAAATTGCACGCTGCCCGCGATCAGCACCACGACGCCGGCGGCCAGCGGCACCGCACGCGCAATCGCCGGCTGCTGCATCGCGATCTCCGCCAGCGCGATGCCCATCGGGAAGAGCGCCATTCCCAGCCCGGCCCAGACGAAGAAGTAGCCCGCGATCACGCCGGCCGTCAGCCAGTCGAGGCGCTTCCCTTCTCCGGCGAGTTCCCGATAGCGCCACAGCATCGGCACGAGCGATGGCAGCATCATCGCCACCATCATCACGATCCACATGCCGAGGAATGACGCCGCGGCGCCGGGCCACGTCTGGCCCGGCATCCGCATCCACGTCATCGACATTGTCCAGCCGCCCGGCATCGGCATCCCGCCCATCGCCGACATCGAAGCGCCCCAGGCGATCGTCACCGCCGCGCTGGCGATCCACGCGAGCAGCAGGAGCGCTGCCATGCGCGGGCTCCCCTGCCCCGCGCGACCGGATGCCATGACGACGCGCTCAGCGCTGGCCGTACTCGTCATGGCGGCGCCACCAGACGTTGGTCTCGTTCCGCCCGGCGGGCGCGCGGTCGAGCCACTGGAACATGCCCCACAGGCCGTCGAGCCCGCGCGTGTACGTCGAGTAGGTGTGGTAGACGATGCCGTCCTCGAGGACAAAAGCGCTCATACCGGGCCGCTCGCGCGTGTAGGTGGCCAGGTCCGTTCCGGTCATCGCCGCCTGCACGTCCGCCGGTCCGGCGGCCGCCGGCTGGTCCCGCGGCGGCGCCTTCATCGGCGCCTCGCGCCGGTAGTTGTACTCAACGCCGCCGGTGCGCTGCTGCTCCTCGGTAATCCGGACGTTGAAGTCGTCGTTGAAATCGGTGGCGAACGACGACGCCCACGGAAAGCTCCACCCCATCCGCTGCTTGTACGCCTGCAGCTTCGCGAGCGGCGCCCGCGACACTGCGCCGAGCGAGACGTCGTGATTGGCGAGGTGAACGACGAAGCCGTCGAACCCGTCCGCGATGGCCGAGCAGGACGGGCAGCCGGCCGTGTAGTCCGGACCGAACATGAAGTGGTAAACGAGCAGCTGCGATCGTCCGCGGAAGAGGTCCGCCAGCGAGGCGCTCCCCTCGTCGGTGTCGAAGCGGTACTTCTTGTCGATTCGTACCCAGGGCAGCTCCTGCCGCCGCTGCGCCAGCTCGTCGCTGCGCCGCGTCAGATCCTTCTCGACCTCGAGCAGCCCGAGCCGCGCCGTCAGCCACTCTTCACGGGTCCCCGTCTTGTGCATGGTGATCACTTCTTGTCTCCTTCGATTGGTTTCGGTGCTCGCGGCGCTGTTCCCGCGTTCCGCTGCGAGCAACGGCCGGTCGCCGCCGGTCATGAGATAGATTGGGGACGAAACCTCGAAGGGTGGGAGTGACAAGTGTGGCGGGATTCACATGGACTCGCTGATCACGGCCGCGGCACGGGCGCTCGCTGCCGGTGATCCGCTCGGCGCGCTGCGGCGGGTGGCCCTGCGCGACGACGCGCCGGCGCTCGCGCTGCGCGGCATCGCGATGGCCCAGCTCGGCGATCTGACGCGCGCGAAGATCCTCCTGCGCCGCGCGGCGCACGCGTTCGGAACCAGGGAGTCCGTCGCCCGCGCCAGGTGCGTCGTCGCCGAGGCCGAGGTCGCGCTGGCGTCGCGCGATCTCGGCTGGCCGGCGCACAGGCTGGACGCGGCCCGGACCACGCTCGAAGCACACGGCGACCGGATCAACGCGGCGCACGCGCGGCATCTCGAGGTCCGCCGGCTGATCCTGATCGGACGCCTCGACGACGCGGAGCGCGGCCTCGCCGGGCTCGACCCGTCGCGATTACCTGCGGCGTCGAGAACGGCGCACGCGCTTGTCGTCGCGGGGATCGCCGTCCGGCGCCTGCGGACGAAGGCGGCGCGGGCGGCGCTCGCCCGGGCCGTGCGGGCGGCGCGCGAGGCCGGCATCCCGGCGCTGACGGCGGAGGTCGAGCGCGCGCTGCTCGTGCTGAGCAACGCCGGCGGCGCGCGTGATCGCGGGCGGCAGGGAGAGGCTCGTCCTGCTCGATCGTGTCGAGGCGCTGCTCGCGTCGAACACGTTCGTCGTCGACGCCTGCCGTCATGCGGTGCGTCACGACCGCAGGATCGTCGCGCTGACCACGCGCCCGGTCCTCTTCACGCTGGCGCGGGCGCTGGCAGAAGCGTTCCCGGGCGACGTCGCCCGGGACGCGCTCGTCGCCCGCGTGTTCGGTGCGCACGCCGCCGATGAATCGCATCGGGCGCGGCTGCGGGTCGAAGCCGGCCGCCTGCGCCGGCTGCTGCGGGCGATCGCCGACGTGCGGGCGACGCGGCGCGGGTTCGCGCTGACGCCGCGCCGCGGCCGCGACGTCGTCGTCCTGGCGCACCCGGTCGAGGAAGCGCATGGCGACGTGCTCGCCTTTCTCGCCGACGGCGAATCGTGGTCGAGCTCGGCGCTGGCGCTGGCGCTCGGAACGAGCCAGCGCACCGTGCAGCGCGCGCTCGACGCGCTGGCGGCGGCAGGCAAGGTCCAATGGTTCGGCGGCGGCCGCGGCCGCCGCTGGATGACCCCGCCGATGCCTGGATTCACGACGCCGTTGTTACTCCCCGCGCCGCTGCCGCTTGGCTAAGATCGACGCATGCGCCACTCCAACGCCGAGATCATCCGCGAGTATGGACCGTTTGCCGGGGACGAGGGCGTGCACGGCGTCACCTACGACGGCGAGCACGTCTGGTTCGCCGCCGGCGACAAGCTGACGGCGTTCGACCCGGCGACCGGCGAAACGCGGCGCTCGCTCGACGTCGCCGCGGATGCCGGCACGGCGTTCGACGGCCGCTACCTCTACCAGCTCGCCGAGGATCGCATCCACAAGATCGATCCGGCGACCGCCCGGATCCTGGCCACGATTCCCGCGCCCGGCGGCGGCGGTGACTCCGGCCTCGCCTGGGCCGAAGGGACGCTCTGGGTCGGGCAATATCGCGACCGCAAGATCCACCAGGTCGATCCGGAAACCGGCAAGGTGCTCCGCACGATCGAGTCCAACCGCTTCGTCACCGGGGTCACCTGGATCGACGGCGAGCTCTGGCACGGCACCTCCGAAGGAGACGAGAGCGAGCTGCGACGCGTCGACCCCCAGACCGGCGAGGTGCTGGAGAAGGTCGCGATGCCGGCAGGCGTCGCCGTCTCCGGGCTCGAGTCCGACGGCCGCGATCGCTTCTTCTGCGGCGGCGGACGGAGCGGCAAGGTGAGGGCCGTGCGCCGGCCGCCACGCCCTCGCGGCTGAGGTCGCCGCGCCGGCCGACCGCGACCGAGGTACTCGAACCCGCTTCGATGCAGGACGCGTCACGTGCGATGCGTGATAGCGTGGCGATGATGCGTACGGTGGCGGGCTTGTCCCTGATCGCGCTCTGCGTTCTCTCCGCGTGTGTGCGCGGTCCGAACCCGCCGCGCGGCACCGTTGGCATCTCGCTCGACGACGCGCGGATCGCGGCATCCGTCCGCTCGGCAATCCTCAACGATCCGGCGCTCGGTCTGCGCGACATTGCGGTCGAAGTCAGCCGCGGCGTCGTCGTGCTCACGGGCACGGTCAGCACGGAAGACGAAGCGCAGCGAGCGGCACGCGCGGCCCGGAGCGCGACCGGCGTCCGCGACGTCAGGTCGGCGCTCAAGGTCGGCTCATGAGCTCGCCGGCACTGGTCATTGTTGCCATGGTCGACGCCGTCGGGCGGCGAGTCGTCGAGGCGGCGGCATGGTCCGGCGACCTGTCGCTCTTTGCCGGCCGCAGCATCCGCGAAGCGCTCCGTCCCCCATACGAAGTCGGCGAAACCATGCGCCAGCTCTACGAGCTCGGCGTGCGTTCGGTGCCGTTGATTGCCGTCGCCGGCCTGGCGGTGGGCGTGGTGCTGTCGATGCACACCCGGGCCTCGCTCGAGCGCTTCGGCGCCGAAGCCATGATCCCGGCCGGCCTCGCTTTGGCGCTGGTCAAGGAAACCGGTCCGCTCACGGCCGGCCTGCTCCTCTCGGGCCGGATCGGCGCCGGCATCGGCGCCGAGCTCGGGGCGATGAAGGTGACCGAGCAGATCGACGCCCTCGAAGCCACCGCCGTCGACTCGTTCAAGTACCTCGTCGTCACGCGCATGGTCGCCTGCGTGATTGCGCTGCCCGTCCTCACCACCGTGATGAACGCCGCCGGCATCGTCGGCGGCTATCTCGCCGAGGCGACGCTCGTGCAGACGTCGCCGCGCCTCTACTTCGACCGCGCCTTCTCGCTGATGGACTTCACCGACCTCGTGCCGGCGACGCTCAAGACCGCCGTCTTCGGTTTCATCATCGCGATCGTGTCGTGCTATCTCGGCATGACGACGACCCAGGGCACCGAGGGTGTCGGCCGGGCCTCGACCCGCAGCGTCGTCCTGTCGTCGCTCGTGCTGATCGTCGTCAACGTCGTCCTGGTCCGCATGATCTTCCTGCTGTTTCCCGAGGCGGCGTGATGCCAGAGCCGACGTCCGACGCCGCCGTCCGCTTCGACGCAGTGACCAAGTCCTTCGGCGCCCGCCGCGTCCTCGACGACGTGTCGTTCGCGATTCCGCGGGCGACGGCGTTCTGCCTGCTCGGGCGCAGCGGCACGGGCAAGAGCGTCACGCTGCGGCACATCATCGGCCTGCTCCGCCCCGACGCCGGCCGCGTCTTCGTCGACGACGACGAGGTGTCGGCGCTCGACAGCCGCGAGCTGTCGCGCCTGCGGCAGCGCATGGGCTTCCTGTTCCAGCACGCGGCCCTCTTCGATTCGCTGACGGTCGGCGAGAACGTCGCCTTCCCTCTCCGCCGCCATCGGCGAAACATGGCGGAGCGCGAGATCCGGCAGACCGCGCGCGACAAGCTGGCGCAGGTCGGCCTGGCGGCGGACTACGACAAGATGCCGGCCGACCTCTCGGGCGGCATGCGCAAGCGCGCCGGCCTGGCGCGAGCGATGGCGCTCGACCCGGCGCTGCTGCTCGTCGACGAGCCCAGCGCCGGCCTCGATCCGATCACCGCCGGCGAGATCGATCAACTGCTGGTGGACCTGAAGCGTCAGCGGGGCACCACCCTCGTGGTCGTGACCCACAACATCCCGAGCGCGCGCGCGATTGGCGACGAGCTGGCGCTGCTCAACGACGGCCGGATCGTCGCCCGCGGCACGCCTGCGGATCTCGACCAGAGCTCAGACCCGCTGGTCCGCGCCTTCATGCGCTCGGAAGGATCGGGATGATGCCCTCGACCCGCTCGGTTGGCGTCGGCGTGTTCGTCGTCGGCGGCCTGCTGCTCTTCGCCCTCGGCCTGTTCATGATCGGCGACCGCCGCTTCCTCTTCGCCGACCTGTTCGAGGTCCACGCCGAGTTCGCGCAGGTCGCCGGCCTGCAGGATGGCGCCGCCGTCCGCGTCAACGGCATGGTGGCGGGCGAAGTCACGGCCATCGACATCCCGCCGTCGCCGGCCGGCCGCTTTCGCGTGCGGATGCGCCTGCGCGAAGCGCTGCGTCCGCTGGTCCGCCAGGATGCCGTCGCCTCGATTCGGACCGACGGCATTGTCGGCGGCCGCTTCGTGCAGATCGACGCGGGGTCGGAGCAGGCGCCGGCGGTCGCGGACGGCGGCACGATCAAGGCGCGTGAACCGTTCGACTTCGCCGACCTGCTGGATCGCGGCACCGAAACCATCGAGAACGTCAACGCGACGATTGCCGAGCTGCGCCGCCACCTCGACGAGGTCGTCGGCTTGATCAGGGTGACGGCGACGAACGCAAACGAGCTGGTGAACAGCGTGACGAACGACGTCGAAACCATCGGACGCGCCGGACGGCGGCTGTCCGAGGAGACGACGCGCATCGTCGAAGGCATCCGTGCCGGCAAGGGCACGATCGGCAAGCTGGTCAACGACGACGCGCTCTACACCCGGATCGCCGGCATCGCCGCCGAGGCCGAGCAGGCGGCGAAGACGGCGCGCGTCGCCGCCGACAGCGCCCGCGCCGCGATCGCGCGGCTGCAGGGCAGCGGATCGACGGACGGTGCCGTGCAGTCGATCATCGGCGAGCTGCGGCAGACGCTGTCGAACACGCGCGATGCGATGTCCAACCTCGAGGAGAACACCGAGGCGCTGAAGCGCAACGTCCTGGTTCGCGGCTTCTTCGACGAGCGCGGCTTCTACGATCTCAACGCCATCACGGCGAGCGACTATCGTCAGGGGGCGCTGGCCGGCAAGCATCGTGACGCGATCCGCATCTGGCTGCGCGGCGACCTCCTGTTCGAGACCGCGGCGGATGCCGGCCAGTCCGACGCGCGGCGCCGCAGCTCCTGTCGAAAGAGGGCCGGGTGCGGCTCGACCGGGCGATGGCGGAGATGCTGCGCTATCCGAAGGACACACCGCTCGTCGTGGAGGGCTATGCCGTCGGCGCGACGCGCGACAGCCGATTTCGCGCCGCCGCGGAACGATCGCGGCTGGTGCGTGAGTACATCATCACCCGCTATGGCTGGTCGCCGACCCTGGTCGCCTCGATGCCGCTTGGTGAGCAGGCTATCGACGGCCCGAATGGCGCCGAGTGGGACGGGGTCAGCCTCGCCGCCTGGGTCGATCGCCGGGCGCTGTCACCGCCGTCGACCGCCGCGCCGGGCGGGCGATGAACCCGGGCGCAGCCCTCAACCGATGAGCGCGGCCGAGTTCGTCGTCTTCGCGAGCATCTCAGTCAGCGTCCTCTGCTGGGCTGTCGGCGAGGGAATGCGTTCGCGCGGCGCCTGGATGGCCGGCGCGCTGCTCGCGCTGACGCACTCGATTGCCGCGTTCGGCGTCTTCTATCAGTGGAGCCATGCCACTGCCGAACGGCTGACGACAGAACAGGCCGTGCGCCTGACCGGCGCAACGTTCACGGGCGGCATCTACGTCAACTATCTGTTCCTCGCCGTCTGGCTGGCAGATGCGGCCTGGTGGTCGACACGGCCCGCGGCCTACGAGACCCGGCCGCGGGCGGTGTCGTTCGCCATTCGCGCCTTCATCTTCGTCATCATCGTGAATGGCGCGATTGTCTTCGCTGACGGGATGGCCAGGGCAGTCGGGATCGCCGGCGTCGCCTTCGTCATCCTGGCGCGGGCGCGCGAATGGTCGCAACGCTGATCGTGTTGCCCGCAGTCTCCCCCGCTACGCCCGCGTCGGCCGAAAACGTCGTCAGCTCGCTGCGTGTGTCGCCGGCGTTGCCGTGCACTGACCGGCGGCGCGGGCCAGATCGTCGAACATCGCCTGGTTGGCCGCACGCAGCCTGCGGGCCAGGTACACCCGGCCCAGCCGCGCGACGAGCCCGACCTGGGTTTCATGGCTGACGACGACGGTGCTCTGACCGTCGGGCGCAGCGCGGATCGTGAATGCGCGATAGGCGTGGAGTCCCTGGGCGTCTGCATCGATCACGAACGAATGCGGTCGATCGGCAGCCACCACGGTGCTGCGCAGCTCTACCGGGTGCGCCTTCCACCGGAAGGACGCCGCGCGGGCGGCACTACCTCGGGTTTCGACCCGGACCCAGCGGCAGGCCCGATACCATGACGGCCAGCGTTCGACGTCGCTCAACAGATCCCACACGCATTCGGCGGAGGCCCGAATCACGGTCTCGTTGCGAACCTCGATCGGCGGCCGGGGGGCGGCGGCGACCGGCCGGAGCAGCCGGGCAGAGACCAGGGCCATCCACTCGCGCGGCATGAACCTCCCGCTCGCGGCGATCACCTTGTTTCGCCATCCGGGGATGACCACGGCGCGGCCGCTGTCCAGCCCCCGGAGGCCCGCCTCGATGACAGGTTCGGGGTCGGCGAGCCGGCGGTAGATCGCCGTGTGGCCGACGCCGAGCGCCGAGCGCGTCGACGAAACCGGTGCGCGTGGGGCCCGGACACAAGGCGGTGACCGCGACGCCGGCGGCGCGGGCCTCGGCCCAGAGCGCCTGGCTGAACGACAGCACGAAAGCCTTGCTCGCCGCGTACACGGCCTGGTACGCCGCGGGCTGGAAAGCGATCGTGGAGGCGACGTTGAGAATCCCGCCGCTGCGGCGGGCGATCATGCCGGGCAGAAACGCGCGAGCCAGGATGACCACGGCGTTGACGTCGACGGCGACCTCGTTCTCTTCCCGCTCCGCGTTGGCGTCGGCGAACGGGCCGTAGCTGCCGAACCCGGCGTTGTTGACCAGCACCTCGATCGGTCGATCGCCGACGCGCTCGAGCAGCGCAGACACACCCGACCGGCTCGAGAGGTCCGCGGCTACCGTCTCGACCTCGACCCCGGGAGCCGCGCTGCGAATCTGCTGCGCCGCCTCTTCCAGCCTGGCCTCGTTGCGTCCGCTCAATACGAGGTACATGCCCCGGTTCGCGAGCCGGACCGCGATCCCGCGACCCAACCCGGACGACGCCCCGGTCACGACCGCCCACCGATCTTGATAGTGGATCACGACCCCCTCCTGACCGACAGCTCCGCGTTGAACTCCGCCAGGAGCGCGTTGTCTCCTGACGAGAGAGACGATACGCGCGCCGTCAGCGGGCCGCATCACGGGATCGAGGGGTCACGCGGTAACACCGCGCTTGGGGGTGGAACTAACCGGATCGAGGTACGTCAGTTGCCGGCGGGCGATCCCGCCACGGGCACTGCGCGCACGATGAACCGCTTCGGCGCCGACCCCACGTGGTAGAACGGGTAGCAGCCGACGAGCGTCACCGCCGGACCGGGGGTCGGGTCGATCACGCTGACGTCGTCGGGGACCGTGATCCGAATCCACTCGACGCGGTAGCGCTCGAGCGCGACGGGCGTGTCCAGCTCCAGCTCGTCCCCTTCCTTGATGTCTTTCAGGATTCGGAAGAAGCCGTCGCGGTGGGCGGCGATGCCGACGTTGCCAGGCGTGCCGGGCAACGCCGTGAGCTCGATCCGGCCGGCCGCGAGGTCGAGCACGGCGTCGGTGGTGCCGTCGTGGACCGGCACTTCGAGCTTGAGCCGCGGGATGCGCAGGATGGCGAGCGTGGGCGGCGTCGCCTGCTTCAGCGCAACCTTGTAAGCCTTCACGCGGACCGGCGACCAGAGCGCCATGTCGACCTTCCCGCTCCAGGAGAGCTCGCGCGGCGGCGGCGGCGGTGGAGCCGGCGGTGCGGGCGCGGGCGCCGGCGCGGCAGCCGGCGGGTTGCCGGCCGGGGCCGGGTCAGCGCCGCGGCTGCACGACGACAGCGTCGCGGCGACGACGATCGCAAGGCCCAGAACAAGAAGGCTGCGGTTCGGACGAGACCGATGAGGGACCATCAGGAACACTCCAGTGCGAGACGCATCCGTGGCTCCGATTTACTTTTGCGAGGCGCGCCTATCTTATCGCATCGGACATTTGCGCGCCCCCGCCGCGGTTCTCAGCGCCTCGCGAGCTGAGCCGCCAGGAAGTCGACCACGCGCTCGAACGGATCGAAGCCGAAGGCCGCGGCCACCGACGGCCGCAGGTTCGAGTTGGCGTTGATGTCGTAGAACACGCGCCGGCCGTCGACGGTCTCCAGGTATTCGATGCCGCCGACGTCGAGTCCTGCCGCTCGCACGATCCGCCGCGCCGTCTCGACGGCATCGCGCGGGCACCTCGGGAAACGGATAGAACTCGACCGGCGGCGCGGCGGCCGCCGGCTCCGGCGGCAGCTCGCACGCTCCGGCGCCCTCGTCCGGGTTGCACACCGGCGAGGGGCACAGGTTGAAGCGCCCGTGGGTGACGACGCGCATGGCGTACAGCAGCTCGCCGCCGAGGAACTCGAGGCGGACGATGCCGCGCTCGGGATCGTGCGGCAGATACTCCTGCAGCAGGAACAGGTTGTCGGGCAGCCAGATGCCGGGTCGCGCGCGAAGATCGCCTCGACCTCGGCCAGCGACTCGACGACCTGGATGCGCGCGCCGCTGCCGCCCTGGTCCGGCTTGAGGAGCGCCGGCCAGCGGATCGTCCGACGCGTAGGCGCGCAGCGCGCGCGGCGTCGTTGAACGTGATCGAGCGCGGACAATCGATGCCCAGCGTGCGCAGCAGCGTCGCCTGCGCGCTCTTGCTCAACTCGAGCGCGAAGACGTCGGCGCCGTTGAGGACGCGCGCGCCGAGCCGTTCGAGCGAGCGCATGTACGCGAGCGCCAGCGGCACGGCGCGCGTGTTGCCGCGCAGGTAGGCGCTCGGGCTGGCCTGGTTGAAGTAGAGCCGGCGCGCGCAGGCGCCTCGACGTTGCTGAACGCCGCCCGGGTCAGGTCGAACGGCTCGAACGAGACGCCGCGCCGCTCGAGCGCGGCAAAGAGCGGCTTCTGCCACTCGGGGTGCTCGTGAAGGACGATGAGATCTGGTGTGGAGGGCATCATGAGATTCGATTCCGGCGCTCGTGAGTGTCAGGTGACCGAACAGCTGGCCGCTCAGCGCAGCCAGGCGCGGATCGCGTCCTTGTCCATCGTCTCGACCAGCGCGCGATTGGCGCGGCACCGGCCGAAGGACTCGGGGAGTTGGCGTCGAGGTTGTACTTGTCGGCGGTGTCGAAGCAGCGCTTGATGCCGGTGATGATCACGACCTGCGGCGCCGACCGGGGCAGTGCGGCGTTGAAGTATCCGTAGTTGGGTCGCACGAGGGGGCGGCAGCCCGCCGCGGCGACCGTCGTGAACCTGGCGCGAAGCGTCGTGCCCTTCTCGGCGTAGCATGACGGCGCCGCCAGTTCCGCCGGCGAGAGCTGTGCGATCCAGTCGGTGACCTCGCTCAGCGCGCGCTTCGCGTCCGCCAGGTTCTTGCCGGTTCCCGTGGTCGGGTCCAGCTCCTTCACCAGCGACGCCTCTTCAACGGCGATGGATTGCTCGATCTGCTTGATGAACGCCTGCGGATTCGGCATCTTCGCGAGGGCGGCGGCCTCCTGCGCCTCCTTCAGCGCTTCGCGCGGTTCGCGGGATCGCGGACGACCGCCAGTTGAGCCGTCTCGGCCGCCATGCTCTCCTCGAACTCCTGCACCACGAGCTGCCGGGCCTTCACCACCAGATCGAGCGCGCCTCGCTGCGGCAGCGGCGTCCACAGCGCCGCGGGATCCCGGGCGATGATCAGGCCGTCGCCGTAGCGCGGCAGGCCCGCGATCTCCCCTGGGGCATCGGCTTCTGGAACGCATCGGTGTCGAGCGGACCCCAGTCCGCCACGTTGCCGCGGTCGATCAGTCCGCCGTCCGATCTGATTGACCAGGAACTGCTGAAGCGCCGTTTCTCCGGTGTCCTCACGGATGGTCTTGCCGTTTCGTCTGGTACTCGAAGATGGGGAACGCGCCGAACGTGAATCCGCCCGCGATCGGCAGCTTGCCGGCGGCGGGCTGACCGGGCGCGTGCTCGGACACGCGGTATCCGGCCACGTGATCCCCAGGTTTCGACGCTGAATCCCACCGGAGACGCGACGCCGGCGCGCGGCGCAGGATGGCGTTGAGCGCCAGCAGTTCGGCTTCGAAGGCTTTCACCAGCGCCGGTGTCGCCGCCTGCTCCTTCGCTCCTCCTGTACCCGTGGTGCCGGAAAGGGGCTTCCATGGTTTCCACGTGCCCGGCGCATCCGGCAGCGACCGCGTTTGCGACCAGGCCGGCATGCTTCCGCCGAGGACTGCGAGGAGCACCACTACGCCGAGCCACCGCCTGGAGAGAGTCAGGTTCATCTGGCCGATTGTAGTTCGCGCCGCGAATTTGCCCGCCACCCCTCGCGCGAGTCGTGCGTGACATCGTGCCGTGCCGGAGCCATAATTCGCCCGGTGCCGGCGGCGGCCCACGCACATCACTGCCTTAGGAAGGACTGGGCGATGACCAAGAAACTGCTGATCGCGGGCGGCATTCTCGCAGCGATCCTCGTCGTCAGCGTCAAGTACCTCGCTTCGAACCTCGACTCGATCGTGAAGAAGGCGATCACGACCGTGGGATCGGAGATGACCGGAGTTTCGGTCGACGTCGACGACGTGGCGATTTCGCTCGCCGACGGACGCGGCGAGATCGGCGGGCTCGAGGTCGGCAACCCCAGGGGTTACAACGGACCGCATGCCTTCAAGCTGGGGTCGATCCTGCTGGCCCTCGATGCGGCCGCGGATACCAAGGACGTCGTGGTCATCCAGGAGCTCACGGTGGAGGCGCCGGATATCGTGTACGACAAGGGCTCGAACGCCAGCAACGTCGAGGCCATCCAGAACAACATCAACGAGTACTCGAAGGCCCGCGCCGAGGCCCGGGCGAAGGACCCGCCGACGAAGGACGACGATGCGGCCGCCAGGCGCTTCATCGTCGAATCGCTTCAGATCCGCAATGGCAAGATCCGGCTCCCCGACAGGGACGTGGTGATCGACCTGCCGCCGCTCAGCATGCGCAATCTCGGCAAGAGCCAGGGAGGCATGACCGGCAGTGAGATCGCCAGCATCGTGGTGGATCAGATGACCCAGGCGACGGTAGCCGCGGCGGCCCGAGGGGCTGTGCAGGATGCCGTGAAGGAAGCCGTCGACGAGAAGAAGGACGCGGTGAAGGAGGCGGTCGACGAAAAGAAGGGCGGCCGTCGTCGTCCCGGCCGGTAGTCGATCGCCCGCGTCATTGCGGCAGGTCCTTGTACCGAGCAGCCGCGCCCATGCTTCGACCATTTCGAACAGCGCTGAACCAACGCCTTTTCGTCTAGTTTCCGGGGAGACCCGAATGTCCCAGAGGACTGCCAGGTCTCGCCGCCCTTCCAGCATCGTCAGCCCGGATGTATCGAAGGGAAGAGCGCCCAGTTCGACAGACTGAACTGATGGGCCCAGCGCAACGGCCCTTCGCCGGCGATCGCGTCGTAATCCTTCTCATAGGGAACCTCGAGACGGCGTTCTGATAGCGCGAACCCACCCCGGCCATCGTCTCGATTCGTCACGTCCAATACACGATCGACTGTGAAAACAATCGGGACGCGTGCGTACTCCGGGAGGGCCGTCATCGGTTCTCGAGTGAACTCGATTGTCATCGGAGATCGTTTCGCTGTTCAACAGCCCTTGATGATCGCTCTGGCAGCGATTCTACGCCGACGAGGTCGGACGGCCGCTTCTGTCGAACGCCGCGTCGTCACGGGCCGCCAGGTCAAAGCCGGTAGAATCAGCGGGGTTCAAGGGCTCGCGGGACGTCCCCGTAGTTTTACGGGTCCCCTCCCCCGTACTTCTGCTCTCCCTCCTGCCCCGGCCCGACAGCGACAATCTGGTCAAATGATTACTGTGGTGTTCGTGGTCAACGATCGTTGAGACAGGAGAGTCTTGCTGTGAGACGACTGATGGTGCCCGCCATTGCGTGCGGGCTGACGCTGCTGTTCGCCGTACCTGCCCAGGCGCAACTGAACGGAAGCCATACTCCCGGTGATTTCGGCGTGCAGTCCGGATCGCAGCCGCAGCCGGGGTTCTACGCCGCGCTCTTCTATCTGCGCTACGACGCCGACACCATCAAGGATGGGGACGGCAATATCGTCCGCCTCTCTCCGAGCGCTCCAGGCAGCATCGCGGTCGCTGCCGCGGCTCCCCTGGCGTGGTATGTGAGCAAGGCCAAGGTCCTGGGGGCCAACTACGGCGCCATGGCGGTGCTTCCGTTCGCGAACGCGTCGATTGAAGCGCCGGCTTTCGCGCTTGGCAGGACCGTCGATACCAGCGTCTCCGACCTGCTGCTGCGGCCGGTCGACCTGGGCTGGCACACCCCGCGGGCAGACGTCAGCGCCGGGTTTCAGCTGTACGCGCCGACGGGACGGTACGAGCGCGGCGGCAGCGACAACATCGGCAAAGGCATGTGGACCTACGAGCCGTTCGTGGGGACGACGGTGTACTTCGACCAGAAGCGGACCGTCAGCCTCGCCGCCACCGCCTACTGGGAGTTTCACGGCAAGAAGAAGGATACGGACGTCAAGGTCGGCCAGATCCTCACCCTTCAGGGAGGGCTCGCCAAGTCGTTTCTCGGCGGCGGACTGATTACAGGCGCGGCGTACTACGCCCAGTGGAAGCTCACCGAAGATCAATTGGCTGAGTTCGAGCTGCCAGGAGGATCTCCGATCGACGTCAACTTCCCCGGCAAGCACCGCGTGTACGCGTTCGGGCCGGACGTAACGCTGCCGGTCGCGAGCAAGTCGAAGCTCTTCGCGCTGATCAACATCCGCTATTTCTGGGAAACGGGCGCACAGCTCAAAACCGAAGGGCAGACGCTCGTCGTCACCGCCACCTTCCCCGTGCCGAGCGTACGGCTGAAATGAGCTGGCCGAAGTGTACAGAACGCCGGCGCCGATTCGACGAAGCTTGTGTAACGAGCGGCACCCAGAGGAGATCACGGTATGAGTTCACCAGACAAGAGACATCGTTCGCATCTCCCGATGGCGAACACGGGAAAGAAAGGCCTGATTACCTTCGATGCAAAAGATCCAGCGTCGAAGTTCCCGCCGATCGAGCGACTGCGCCCACCCAAGGGCGCTCCCAACGTCCTGATTGTCCTCATCGACGATGTCGGCTTCGGCGCGACCAGCGCCTTTGGCGGGCCGTGCCAGACACCGACTGCTGAGAAGTTGGCCGCCGGCGGGCTGAAACTCACCCGCTTCCATACGACGGCTCTGTGCTCACCCACCCGCCAGGCGTTGCTGACCGGCCGCAACCACCATTCCGTTGGCATGGGCGGCATCACCGAGATTGCGACTGGCGCGCCGGGCTACTGCTCAGTGCTGCCCAACTCGATGTCGCCGCTGGCGAGAACGCTCAAGCTGAACGGGTACTCCACCGCGCAGTTCGGCAAATGTCACGAAGTGCCGGTCTGGGAAACGAGCCCGGCCGGGCCGTTCGACGCCTGGCCGACGGGCGGCGGCGGCTTCGAGTACTTCTACGGATTCATCGGCGGCGAGGCCAACCAGTGGTACCCGACGCTCTACGAAGGGACCACGCCCGTCGAGCCGGAGAAGACGCCCGAAGAGGGCTACCACTTGATGGCGGACATGACGGACAAGGCGATTGGCTGGATCGGGCAACAGAAGAGTCTCGCGCCTGACAAGCCGTTCTTCATTTACTTCGCGCCTGGCGCGACGCACGCGCCACACCACGTCCCGAAGGAGTGGGCCGACAAGTACAAGGGCAAATTCGATCAGGGCTGGGACAAGCTGCGTGAAGAGATCTTCGCCCGCCAGAAAAAGCTGGGCGTGATCCCGCAGGACTGCGAGCTTACGCCGCGCCACAAGGAAATCCCGAGCTGGGATGAGATGCCGGAGGGATTCAAGCCGGTGCTGCGCCGTGAGATGGAGGTGTACGCGGGCTTCATGGAGTACACCGATCACCACGTCGGCAGATTGGTCGACTCGTTGACCAGCCTGGGTATCGCCGACGACACGCTCATCTACTACATCGCCGGCGACAACGGGGCCTCCGCTGAAGGCTCGCTCAACGGCTGTTACAACGAGATGAGCTACTTCAATGGTCTCCAGGCTCTCGAGACGCCGGAGTACCTCACGGCCCGGATTGACAAGCTGGGTGGGCCCGAGTCGGTACAACCACTACGCCGTTGGTTGGGCCCACGCGATGAACACACCGTATCAGTGGACCAAGCAGGTGGCGTCACACTGGGGCGGCACGCGCAACGGCACGGTCGTTCACTGGCCGAAAGGCATCAAGTCCAAGGGCGAGATCCGCTCGCAATTCAGCCACGTGATCGACGTCGCGCCGACGATCCTCGAAGCGGCAGGCATCCCCGAGCCGGTCTCGGTGAACGGCATCGCGCAATCGCCGATCGAGGGCGTCAGCATGGTCTACGCCTTCAACGACGCCAAGGCCGCCGAGCGTCACGAGACGCAGTACTTCGAGATGTTCGGCAACCGCGGTATCTACCACCAGGGGTGGACGGCGGTCACGCGGCACACGTATCCCTGGTCCAGGGAAAAGCCCCCGGCGCTCGATGACGACGTGTGGGAGCTCTACGACACCAACAAGGACTGGAGCCAGTCGAAGAACCTCGCGAAGGAGATGCCGGACAAGCTCCGCGAGCTGCAGCGGCTCTGGCTCATCGAGGCAACGCGCTACAACGTGTTGCCTCTCGACGACCGTTTGCTCGAGCGAGTCAACCCCGACCTGGCCGGCCGCCCGCGGCTGGTCGAAGGAAATACCCAGGTCCTCTTCGGGGGGATGGGGCACCTGTCGGAGAACTGCGTCCTGAGCATCAAGAACAAGTCGCACTCGATCACGGCGGAGATCGTCGTACCCGAGAAAGGGGCCGAGGGCGTGATCATCGCGCAGGGCGCGAACATCGGCGGCTGGAGCCTCTACGCCAAGGGCGGCAAGCTCAAGTACTGCTACAACTGGGGCGGCTTCAAGCACTTCATGGTCGAAGCGACCACCCCGATTCCTGCCGGCGATCACCAGGTCCGGATGGAGTTCGCCTACGCCGGCCCTGGCCTGGGCAAAGGTGGCAAGGTCACGCTCTACACCGACGGCAAGAAGGTGGGAGAGGGCACAGTCGACGCGACCTTGACGAACGTCTTCTCTGCCGACGACGGCTGCGATGTCGGCGAGGACACCGGCGCACCGGTCTCTCCCGACTACGGGCCGCACGGCAACGCGTTCAATGGCCGGGTCAAGGGCGTACAGCTCGCGATCGCCGAGGCTGCCCAGGCCGTCGATCACCTGGTTGACCCCGAAGAAGCCATCCGCGTCGCCTTGGCACGACAGTAGGCGCTCTCTCAAGGATGAACCGTCCGATCGCGCCAGCCGCTGCTGCGGCCCGCGATCGGGCGTCACATCGAGCACCTCCTCGAGTCAGATTCAGAGTGGCTGGACGCTCGAGTTCTGACGAGCGGCAGTGAAGTCTCGAAGCGCCAGACTCCTAGAGGACACAGGGCATGCCTAACGCCACCAGGCTCGAATGGATTGGGAAGTACGCAGCCATCCTCAGCGCCCTCGTCGCCATGGCGGTCGGCATCGGTCAATACCGGCGCGGCGTGTCGCAAAGCATCAAGGAGCTCGAGTGGAGACAGGCCGACATGGCGCGAACCATGATCAACGCCATCATGGACGATGAGGGCTGGCAGGCGATGACGATGCTCGACTGGGAGGAAGGGCGGACCTACGAGATCGCGCCGGACATGAAAGTGCGGATCCTCCCGCAGGATGTTCCCGTGGCCCTGGAAGCAGCGTTGCGAGTGAACGGGCGAAAGCGCACGGAGACCCAGCGATTCATCACCGACAGATACGACCGGTTCCTGTTCCATGTCAGCCAGTTGCAGGGTGCGGTACGTTCCGGCCTGGTCCGCCGGGACGATGTCCAGTTTCCGCTCGGCTGGTACGTTGAGAAGCGGCTCTGTCCCCACAAGAAACTCCTGCTGGCGTACATCGCCGAGAACTCCGCGGATGAGTCGCGGCAATTCTTCGAGTCTCTTGATGCCTGGCAGCGATGCCCGGCCAAGTGACGTCCTAAACGCTGCACGCTCGTTTTGCTCGAGTGGAGGGAAATCGTGGTTGAAGCCAGCGCAGCCGAGGCCGATCCGCTGCCGTCCTGGAACGATGGTGCGGCGAAACGAAGCATTCAGGCGTTCGTGGAGGCGGTAACCGATCCTGAAAGTCCCGACGTCGTTCAGCCGGCGGCGCGGATTGCCGTCTTCGACAACGATGGGACGCTCTGGAATGAACAGCCCTTTTACGTCCAGCTCGCGTTCGCCCTCGACCGTGTCAAGGCGCTCGCTCCCGAGCATCCGGAGTGGCGCACCAGCCAGCCGTTTCAGGCCGTGCTCGAGGATGACCAGAAGGCGCTGGCGGCAGCAGGCGTCAAAGGCCTGCTTCAGCTGGTCGGGGCAACGCACGCCGGGATGATCACCGACGAGTTCGAGCGCATCGTCAGCGACTGGTTTGCGCGCGCGACGCATCCGCGTTTCAAGCGGGCTTACACCGAGATGGCATACCAGCCGATGGTGGAGCTGCTCGGCTACCTGCGCGGAACCGGGTTCAAGACCTACATCGTCTCCGGTGGCGGCATCGAGTTCATGCGCGTGATCTCGGAGCAGTTGTATGGAGTTCCGCCGGAGCAGGTGATCGGCAGCAGCGGAAAGTTGAAGTACGAACTGCGGAACGGCGTACCGGTCATCGTTCGCCTGCCGGAGCTCGACTTCTTCGACGACAAGGAGGGCAAGCCGGCGGCGATTCAGAAGTTCATCGGCCGGCGGCCGATCGCCGCGTTCGGCAACTCCGATGGCGATCATCAGATGCTGCAATGGACAGCCGGCGGTCCAGGCCGCCGCTTGATGGTGATCGTCGACCACACCGACGCCGAGCGCGAGGTCGCCTACCGCGTCTCGCCGATGGGGCGCCTCGAGGCTGCGCTTGTCGAGGCCCAGCAGCGCGGCTGGACCGTCGTCAGCATGAAGGACGACTGGAGGCGGGTTTTCACCTTCGAGCCAGCGACATGATCCTCCGCCGGCGAGCGCCAGGCGCGCGCGTTCGCCCCTAGGCGCAGCTGCAGCGCTCTTCGATCGTCAGGTGATACGGGTGCGGCGCGAGCTGGTGCTTTGCGGCCTTCGCGCCGCGAAGGTTGACGCCGGTGCGATACACCTGCACCCCATGGTCGGCGTCGCCCGTGAAATCGATGACGCGGCCGCGCTTCATGACCAGCACCAGGCCGAACTCGTCCCCCATCGCCGGGAACTCCGCGTAGCCTTCCCGGTAGCCGTAATGGCAGAGGTCTTGTCCACGGCGTCGAAACTGACAGTCGGCAACGGCCGAGCGTCCTGCGACTGGGGCACGAGCCGCCCTCCCGCTCGGACGGTTCCAGGGGAACGTGACCGCCTCCCGGCGAAAAATCCCGCCTAATCCCGGTACTGCTTCAACCAGGCCGACGGTACGGGACTTGACAGGCAGTGAACTGGCGGCTGTCGAGATTCCGGGACATGCAACGAGGACTACGAGCGCTCCCGCTTGTCTTCATGATGACGACTGGCTCGACGCACGTCTTCGGTCAGCAGCTGACGTGCTATGCGATCCAGCGCGGCGACACAGCGGCGGGCCTCGCCCAGCGCCTGACCGGCTACGCGTCGAACCGCCACCAGCCGTGGTTTCAGATTGTCGACCCGACGACCTCGACCTACGTAGCGAAATCCCGGTATGGCGTCATCCAGTCGGGATGGCACGTGTGCGTCCCGCCGGGAACGCTGAATCACTGGTCCGCCCTGCCTGTGTTGCCTCAGACAAGTCTCAGGCAGGAGGAGGTCCCGATCGACTCGAGCGCGCTGTTGTGGGCCGCGCCGGCGTTCACGGTGGTTTCAGTCCTGGGTCTCATCTGGGCCCGGAAGCTCGCAGGCAGGCGGCGGGCAAGTCTCGACGTCATGAGACGGTTCGGCGCCCGATTCATTTCCGAGTTCGAACGGCCGCTGTTTCGCAGCGCTGTCGATTCCCCGGTCAAGTCGCGGTTGCGATTCGCACCGGCGCGGCAACGATTGGAGATCCTGCTCGCGCCTGCCGACGGGCGCACCTATCCGAACCTTGCCGACCACCGGCGGAACGTCGAGTACGACGTTCAGCGTGTGCTGCGGCTTCTGATGGACGGGTCGGTTGTCAGTGGACCGCTCTACGGGAAGGGGCCGTGGGTGGTCATCCCGTTCTACTTCGTAACCTACAAGCGCGAGAAGGTGTGCCGTGAATGTTCTTCTTCTGAGTTCGGGCGGCGGCGGTGGCAACATCCTGCGCTCGGTGAAGGCGTTTTTCCGTCGGGACCTGGTCGTCACGCAGAAGAACGACGCCAGGTACGCCGAGCGGCTGAGGCGAGCCGTCACCACCCGGTTTCTCGACACCAATGAGTTCTCGCTGACCGATGTGCCAAAGGAGGAGCGGCTGGTCATCGGCGCGACGACGACGCGCCGCCTGGGCTCGATGCACAACCCGGAACTGGCCAGGCAGGCATTGGAGGAGTCGAAGCCGGAGGTCGAGGCCCTCCTGAGCAGGCACTCGGTGGTGATCATCATTGGCACCGGAGGCAAGGGCACCGGCGCCGGCACGATCTTTCCGCTCGCACAGATGGCGCGCCAGCAAGGGAAACTCGTGATTCCAGTCTTTGTCCGACCGTCGTTCGAGCGGCATGAAGTGGAAAAGCGGCGCTACGATCACGCGCTGCGCGTCGCCGGGCAATTCGATGCGAAGGGCATCCGGTTGATGGAGATCTTGAACGACAGGGGGTACAGGGACTCGGAGCCGGAACCGCAATCGGTTGTCTGGGAGCGCATGAACCTGCCGATTGCCCGGGCGCTGCGGGGATTGCTCTACGTTCTTTGGGATCTCTCACAAGTCGACCCCTCCGATCTCTCCAGCCTGTTCGCCGGCCCCGGCAGGCTGCGAATCGGTTTCTCCGAGCTCGATCCTCCTGCCGGCCACGAACCCGGTGACGACGCGATCCAGGCGGCGGTGCGAGGCTGCTGGGACAATCCCTACTGTGCCTTCAGCGGACCGGCGGGAACATCGCTCGTGTGCATTCAAGGGAACTGGTCGAATGTCGTCGACGGCAAGATCAAAGGCGGGCTCGCGGCGCTGGCGCTCCGCGATTCTGCCGAGAGCCCTTACAACCCGCTTTACGCGAGGGCCTTTCACGCGCCTCGTCCGTGGGGCGTGACCACGGTGTTTGCCGAATACACCGGATCTCATCCCGCTCTCGAGATCGATTGGACCGCCGAGAAACGAGTCGCGCTGCGTCTCCCGCTCTCTCCGGAGGCTGACACCGTCCCGGAGACCGTGGACGAAGTGCCGGTCGCGTCAGGGGAAGGCGATGTCACGGCGTCCACCGATGTCACGGCGTCGATCGATGCCGCGCCGGCTGTCGATCCCGCGCCGGCTCCGTCGTTTCCCACCGTCTGGGAGTTTGCCCGAGCCGTCAACCGGTCCGAACCCGCGGCGCTGCGGCTGGCTGGAGGCGCCGTTCCTCGTGACATGTCAATGGATGGACGAGAGCTGAGGAAACTCATCGGCACTTTCTGGTTTCGCTCGGTGTTTCCCAGCCTTTCGCGCGAGTGGCGGGACCACATTCTGAACCTGCTGGTCGAACACACCACCGTTCCAGACCATGCGGTCAGGAGCGGCCGTCGCGTCGTGCACCTCCAGGAGATGACGAATGAGCTGCGCCAACGGATCCTGAGCGACGCAAGTATCCCGGACGCGGTCCGGGCCGATCTGCAGCTCCTGGTCACGGTGGCAAGGTTCTGGGGCGAAGAGGCCGTGCGCCGATTTGAGTTCACGCCCGTGCCGGAGGTTGCCGACAGCTCCAGAATCGCGGTGCTGCTCCAGCCGTTCCGCCATTCCTAGCGACATCAGTCGAAATGGTCGATCAGGCATTCATCTCTGTCCACGTCATAAGTCGACGTCATCACCGCTTGCCGACGTCCCGGCGGTCAGGCCCGGCAGGCCGTCGAGACTTCGGGCGTTCTTGGCCTCGCGGTACTGCGCGAGCTCTTCCTCTCCTTTCGATTCCGACCAGCGGATGAGCGTATTTCGATCGCCGCCGTAGCGGTAGAGCGGTACTCCATAGCCACACGAATCGCTGATCCGCGTCAGACGCGCGCGGACGATCGACCGGCTGCCGCGGTACGCGGGAAACGAAGGGCTGAGCGCCTCGAACTGCGGTGAGCCGGGAAGGTGCACCTCGCTCGTTCCGTGGAGCCGGACGATGTTTGGCGGGCCGTCGAAGGCGCAGAACATGAAGACAATCCGTCCATTCTCGCGGGAATGGGCCACCGTCTCGATGCCGCTGCCGGTGAGGTCCAGGTAGGCGACCTCGCTCGGTCCCAGGATGCGGAACGTATCCATGCCTTTCGGGGAGCAATTGATCAGGCCGTCGTGAGCGAGCGGAGCCGTCGCGACGAAGAACATGTGCTGCTGCCCGATCCAGCGCGATAGTTCGGGTGTGATGCCGTCGTAGGTCTTTCCCATCGTTCCCAATCGGTACTCCGCAGTGGTGCGCTAAGCTTGCGCGATGGACCTGCTGTCACAGCCCTGGCCCTGGTTCGTCGCCGGCCCGATCATCGGGCTGTGCGTCCCGGTGCTGCTCCTGCTGGGAAACAGGCGGTTCGGCATCTCCAGCAACCTTCGGCACATGTGCGCCGCGATCGCGCCGGCGTCGATCGAGCTGTTCCGCTACGACTGGTGGCAGCGCGGGGCCTGGAATCTCCTGTTCCTCGCCGGCACGGTGGCCGGGGGCTTCATCGCCTGGCAGGTGCTGACCATCCCGGACGTGCAGCTGTCGCCGGCGACGCACGAGGCGCTGACCGCGCTCGGCATCCAGCGCTTCGCGGGGCTGGCGCCCGGCGATGTCTTCAGCTGGCTGGCTCTCGCGACCTGGCCAGGCTTTCTCTCGATCGTCGTCGGCGGTTTCCTCGTCGGGTTTGGCACCGCGTATGCGGGTGGCTGCACCTCGGGCCACGCGATCTTCGGGCTCGCGACCTTTCAGGCGGCGTCTCTCGCCGCGGTGGTCGGTTTCTTCGCCGGTGGCCTGCTCGCGACGCACTGGCTCCTTCCGCTGATCTTCCGCGGATGATGAAAGAGACGACGACGCCAGTGAATCGTGCGATGGACGTCCAGCCGCGCGTCGCCGCGCTGTGGCCGTTCTTCATCGTCGGCGTGGTCTTCGGCCTGACGCTGACGAAGGCGGAGATCGTCTCGTGGTTCCGGATCCAGGAGATGTTCCGCTTCCAGGCGTTCCACATGTACGGCGTGATCGGATCGGCGATCGCCACGGCCGCACTGTCGGTCTACCTGCTACAGCGATTCGCGGTGCGGACGCTCGACGGCGAGACGGTCCAGATTCCCACGATGCCGATCGACGGCTACCGTCACGTCATCGGTGGCACCATCTTCGGTCTCGGATGGGCGCTGACCGGCGCGTGTCCCGGCCCGCTGTTCATCCTCGTCGGAGCAGGGATGCCGGTGATGATCGTGGCGATCGTGAGCGCACTGGCGGGCACGTGGGTCCACGGCTACCTCCGCCCAAAGCTGCCGCGCTGAGTCAGCCGGCGGGCAATCTCGAGGGCGCTGCCGTCTCTTGACGGGTCGCACGGCGAAGCACGCCGGGCGCGACGCCGACCTGGGCCGAGAACTGTCGCCGGAAGTGGCTGACGTTCTCGAAGCCGACTGACCAAGCCACCTCCACCAGCTCGATGCGACGCGCCTGCACGTACTGGTGTGGCGCCAGCCCGGTCGTGGCTTTGAAACACCTGGCGAAATGAAATGGACTGAGCGCCGCCACATGTGCCAACTCGTTGAGGCACCGGCTGGCTCGTAGTCATGATCAGCCGTTTCGCGAGCCCGAAAGCACTGCCTCGACCTGTTCCACGAATCCATTGTCCGACAGCAAGAATCGACCTCCCAGCCCATGCCAGGAGGTGACAAGCTTACGGCAGGTTCAAATCAGAGACCTGAGGTTTTGAGTATGAGAAGAGTCATCGCAGCGCTACAGGTATCCGTTGATGGTTTCATCGAGGGTCCCAACGGTGAACTGGACTGGGTGGACACGTGGGAGGACCCGTTCGATCTGTCCCGCCAGATTGACGCCTGCGTGCTCGGGGCGGGGATGTACCCGGGTTACGAGCAGTACTGGCGGGCTATCCTCGCCAACCCCAAGGACATCCTGCCGTTCACCGGCAGGGTCGCGACTCCAGGCGAGATCGAGTACGCGCGCTTTGCCGACCAGACACCGCACTTCGTCTTGTCGACGACTCTGGAGTCCGTGGACTGGCCAACCGCGCGCATCATTCGAGGCGTCGACGAGATCCGGCTGATGAAACAGCAGCCGGGCAAGGACATTCACGCTGTCGGCGGCGCGACGCTCGTTTCCAGCCTGATGAACAGCGACCTGGTCGACGAGATCAGGCTGGTCGTCCAGCCGGTAGTCCTCGGCGGCGGCAAGGCACTGTTCAAGGACGTCAGCCGACGCCATGCCCTGGAGTTGACCGACGTCGGGCCGATCGCGTCCGGATCAGTACGTCTGATCTACAAGCGGCGCCAGGCCGCCGCGTGACGACCTCCTGAAACACGGCGCGCGTTCAGCGAGACAACACGTCGGGAAGCGTCCTCATGAACAGGCGAATGTCGCCAATCTGAGCGGTCGTCGAGATGAACTCGAACGCGGTCGGGCTGACGGACGTCGTGCGGCGCTCGAGAATCGCGGTCAGCGTCGCGGGCAGGATGGGACATTCGTCCAGCAACCCGAGCACGCTGATCCAGGCGGTCATGTCGAGCGTCGCGAGCACCTCGGCGGCGTCGCGCGCGAGCCACGGCGTCCCGGCCTTGCGTTCCTTCCCGAGCTTGCGCCGCAGCGCGCGGAGCCCGTCGCGAGTCTCGGCGTCGACACCCCGAAGATCGGCCAGCGTCGACATCAGCTGATCCGCCACGAACAGGCTCACATCCTGGTGCAGCACCGACCAGCCCGCTTCGAACGCCGTCACGAGGTCGCGATCCATGAGAAACGCGTCGGGAGGCAGCGCCGTGTCTTGTTCTCGTGGCGACGATGCGCGATGCGAGGCCGCGCCCGGCCAGCGCGCGGGCCAGCATTCGAGGCCCAGGTTGCAGATGCACGCCGCCGCATCTGACGCTTCCTGGGGCGTGAACGGCCGCGACTGAACGGAGCATCCCGCGGCCAGCGTGTTCGCGAGGAACGCAAGCTCACGAATGCGCGTGAGGTACGCGGTCTCGTCATGGTGCAGCGCGAACTTCATCAGTCGTCTCAGGACCGGGATTCTCGCGGCTCGAGGGTCCTCGTCCGCGGCTTCGAGCAGTGCCCGCGGCCGCTCCGGCATCAGGCCAGCCTCGGCCAGCAGTTCGATGACCGCCTCGATCGATGCAGGGCGGTCCTCGTCTCCCCCGACCTGCCTCGCCGAAGTCCTGGCGGAGGCGGGCGCGGCGGGCGCGTCTTGGTCTTCCTGATCTTCGACCGCGCGAAAGTAGGCCGTGGCGATGGGGTTGGCCGCGATCGGAGCCGCCGGCGCCGACGCCGCCCGCGGCGGCCGCGCCATCTGCAGGAAGGCGCGCGCGTCGGCCGGCGTCGCGTAGCCCTGCCTCGATCGCCGTTGCGCCCGTTCGATCGCGACGTCGTGCAGCTGCTGCTCCGGTGCCATCAGCAGATCGTCGAGGCCGTCGATCTCCGGCCTGGAATTGGACAGGCGGCGGCATCCCTGCATCACCGCGTGAAAGTAGTGGTTGTGCTCGAACTCGAGCGTGACGAGGAGCGCGACGATCGCATCCCACGCGTCGGTTCTCCGCGCCCGCACCAGATAGCCGCCCACTTCAGACTCGACCACGCCACGGCTCGTCTCGCTGTTCATCCTGTCGTGGCGATCTATCGGCTCGTCATCACTCGATTCCGTCGGTTCGAACGTGCCCGGGTCGAATACACGCAGGTAGCGGGACAGGCCGAGGATCACCAGGCGCTCGTCGAGGGCGGCGACGGTGCGTGCTGCCACCGACTCTCCGGCGTCCACCAGCACGTCGAGCCATTCGCCGAAGCGATCGGCGTCGAACTGTTCGTCGCGTCCGGGCTGCGAATGGCGCCAGAGATCGAGGTCGAGCAGCGAAGTGAGCTGTGCGGGCGTGGCCGACGTGACGAGCTCGACGCACGCATCGAGTCCGCGGTGCTGGACGAGCTGATGGAGCGTCTCCGGCGCGAGGTGCGGGACGACCCGCGCGAGGAATGGCATGTCCAGGAGACGCGCGAGCCGATCGTCGACCGAGCCCCCATCGCCGGCGGCCGTTTTGCGGTTCGTGGTTTTCGACATGGGCCGGCGATGATATCCGTCCTGCCCGCGAACAAACAGTCTTGAAGAGTAGGGTGGTGTGGGGAGATACTATTAGTGGCTTTCCGCTCTCTCTCCCCTCCAGTTCCTCAACCTCATCCTCAACTCGTCGATCTGGCTGCGGGCCCCCGCTTCCGAGCAGTGTCGTTATTGCTTGAGCGCCCGTTGCGGTGCGAGCTCGAGACGCAGACGCACTCGCTGCTTTTTTCCACGTTGCCGACGCGTGCCCGTAGTCGGCGAGACGCAAGCAATGAACGGGAAGAAGGTAGGGCCACCAACCGGTCGGGGGCGGATTCTTCAGTTTGACGCGACCGACCCTCACGCGCCGGAGTTCGATTCTCTTCGGCCGGACAGGTACGCTTTCAAGCGATCCCGCGAGTTCCACATCAGCGCGTCGAGGATAGACAGGGCGGGCTCGAACACGTAGCCCGAAACCTCATAACGGAAATCGACCGGTTCTTTGATGGTCAACTGGATCCCGCTGGCGGCAAACTTCGCCGGGTCGAAGAGGCCCTTCCCGCCCGGCGGGTTCACGTATTCCCGCGCGCCGAGCGCTTCGGCGATTCGCAACGCCCAATCTCCGGGCCCGTCCACTGGGCCCAGAGACAGTCCCATCTCTGAGAAGACGGTGAATGGAAACGGGATCTCGAGAAACGCGCAGGTCCGGCGGAGCGATTCCACGTTCAGGCACGAGAGCGAACGGCTCGGGACGCTCAGGCAGTCGCGAACGAGCGTCATGACGGCGTCGAAGTGCGGCGCGACGCCTCGATAGTGCTCCAATTGCCTTTCGATCCGTTCTCGCCAGCCCCAGCCCTCGACAACTTGAATGTCACAGATCCGCGCTTCGCGAGGATGGCTGACGAGCGGCGCGATGATGTACTGCCACCCTCGCACCGGGTGGAGGATGCGGTTCCGGTTCACCCAGCCGTGGCGCGGGTACTGGGCGGTATCGAATACGACCCACTGATCGACGCCGCAGATGAGGTCGAAATACCCGATGTATGGGAACAGGTACGGCTGCATAATACCCAGTTTCATGATCAGGTCGAAGGACGCCCGTCAGGGGGTCCGCTTCCCGTCCACCAACCTCTTGGCGCCGCCCTGCTCCGGAATCGACGAGCTTTTGTAGACGTAGGCCGTGTACTGGTACAGGCCGTAGTCGTGCCTTATCACCACATGGCGGCTCACTTCCCGCGAAAGGAACGTCAGCAGGCGATCTACGGATAGGTGGAAAAGGTCGTCGCGTTCCCAGTCGACCTGCTTAGTCATGACGTTGAAGGCGAGTCCGATCGTCGCCATGTCGCTCACGCGCCGAACGAGTGCGCACATGTAGGCAAACATGTCGTCCTGCGAGAGTGCGCCCCTGTAGTTAAAGATACCGTTCATGACGACGTAATCGAAGGAAGGCAACGAAGTGCTGGCCGGATCTAGCAGGTCGACGCGATGGTAGACCACTTCCGGAAACTTTCTCCGGGAGAGTTCCAGGAACCGGTCCGAGAGATCCAACCCGCTGTAGCGGATCCGGTCGATCCCATTCCTCAGGATGTACTCGTAGAGATGGGATGCGCCGCAGCCGAAATCGAGCAGCGTCACCGGCGAAGACGAGGGCCGAATCAACTCCAGCATGACGCGATAACGGTCTTCCGCATCGGCCCGAGGCCACCCCACTCCGAGGGCGTTGTCCCCGTGCCTCGTCAGCCACTCTTCGCAAAAGGCGATGATGGGCAGGTAAGGTTTCGATTCCATTCATCTACCTACCGCGGCCTGTGCCGCTCACTAAGGGCCGCGTGGGCGATCAGCGTGCGCAAAATCGTCAGCTGCTGCCCGACCATGTCACTCATCACCCGCAGTCGTCAAGCGCTCAAGGGCGGCGAGGTGCGTCACCGCACACTACAACCGCCCGCGTCAGATCCGAGTTTCGGATTGGGAATCGGCTCGGTCCGGACCCGGCCGCACACGCTTCGACCTCATTTGACGGCGGAGAAGACGCCGGGACACGCCATTTACCGAGCATCCGTCGCCGGATCCGGCGAAAGGGATTCGTCGGGATCGGCCTTGTCGCCGATGTGCAAGTCCTGCAACCGGCGCGCGATCTCGGGGCCGTGGCTTACGGCCGCCGCAAGCATCTGGCAGATGGCGTCGATGGCTTCCTCACTGACGGCGGTTCCGGTCGGCAGGCAAAGTACCCGCGAGCAGACGGCGTCCGTTGCTGGCAACTGCACACCACGGTATTGCGGCATCGACCGATAAGGCGCCAGACGGTGACACCCGGGGTAGAAATACCGCCGGGCGATGACGTTCTCCGCCTGCAGCAGACGCTGGAGTTGGTCGCGGCTCAAGCCCGCCCGTTCGCCGTCGACTTCCACAACCACGTACTGATAATTGTTCTGCTCCGTGCTGGGATATGACAAAAGTGCGATCCCGGGCACGGAGGCCAGCCCACGGCGGTACGCACAGTAATTGCGCCAATTGACGGCAATGAACTCGTCGGCACTTTCGAGCGAGGTGAGCCCCATGGCTGCGCTGACCTCGCTCATCTTGCCGTTCGTGCCGAGCGCCTGTACTTCGTCGTAGTCGGTGAAACCGAAGTTGCGCATTAGGCGCGCCCGATGGGCGACTTCGTCGTCATCCGTGGTAATCGCGCCTCCCTCGAAGCTGTTCACGAACTTGGTCGCGTGAAAACTAAAGACCTCGGCCTTGCCGAAGCCCCCAATCATGCGCCGCCGATGCGAGCACAACAGAGCATGGGCCGCGTCGTAGACCACCGTCAGCCCATGCTGGCGCGCAATGTCGCCGAGATCTTCGACGGCGGCGGCCCGGCCCCACAGATGGACGCCAATGATGCCGGTAACGCGCGGGCTGACAAGAGCTTCGACGCTCTCCGGCGAAAGATTGTGCGTGGCCGCATCAACATCGCAGAAGACAGGCGTCAAGCCCTGCCAGAGAAGGACATGGGATGTTGCCACGAAGGTGAAGGCCGGCACGATGATCTCGCCGGTCAGGCCGGCGGCACGGACGGCGATGTCGAGCCCGACAGTGCCGTTGGCCACGGCGACCGCGTGGCGCACGCCGAGCCTGGTCGCCAGGGCCTTCTCGAGCTCCTGTACGTAAGGTCCGTCGTTCGACAGCCACCGTCGATCGAGGAGGTCGTTGAACCGGTGCAATAAATTCGTGCGTCGCCCGACGTTGGGCTGGCCGACGTACAACGTCGATGCGAATACCGGCTGTCCTCCGAAGACGGCGAAATCGCCGGCGCGCGCCTTCACGCGGGTTGAGCCCTGGCGAAGCGTTGTCGCACGATGGCGCTCACTTGGCGGCGAGCAGAGGTTGACGCGACGAAGACGTCGAGATCACGGCTTCAGGCTCTTCGGTGGCGCGAGCCGGCGAAGGGCGCGCAGCGGCGCTGTGTAGCGCCATGAACGCGAGCCGAGGATCACCGCGGCTGATCGATCGCGTTCGGCCACAGCCGCGTGGAGCCCGGCAATGTCGCGATCGCGTTCGGCCACAGCCGCGTGGAGCCCCGCAATGTCGCGATCGCGAGCCGCCCCAGCCGCACGGAGCGACGCTATGTCGCGATCCCGTGCCGCCACAGCCGCGTCGAGCCGCGCCATGTCGCAATCCCGTGCCGCCACCGCGGCGCCCAGCCGCGCCATGTCACGATCACGTTCCGCGACTGCAGCCTTCAATGCCGCTGCCTGCTCGTTGCCTGCAGCCGCGAGCGCCTTGAGTTCCTCCAGCTCATGCTGGTGCTCTGTCTGCAACGTTCCGAGCCGGGATTCCACCTGCTGCAAGGCAGCCATGAGCGACTGGATCTCCCCCGCGGCGCTCTCGAGACCGGAGTCGAGCTTGAGCCAAACGCGCAGCTCGAGCGGCAGATCGGGCAGCGGGGGAATCTCCCGCAGAAGCAACTGAGGGTCAGGCCCCGTGCTCAAGATCGAGCACGTGGTCGGGTCCGACAACCGAAGCGCCGTGCCGGTTACCGTCAACGCCTCGCCGTTCTCTTCCAGAACCGAGCTCCACACGCACCGGCCATCGATCTGCGAGAGGATCCGGAGCGCGCCGATCTTGATCACGCCGGGGCAGTCACAGGGATCGAACCGCAACGGTAGCGCTGTATCCCACGCCGGCAGAGGGAATGTCAGCTCGGTCCACTGGGATCGCGGACAGTATCGTGAACGGCTGTTGACCTCGGTGTAGGTGCCAGCGTCTGGCCAATATACCTGGGCTGCCGCCCGCAGCTCCGGCGACAGCGGGTTGAGGGCGCCATTCAGCTTGATGAAATCGACGTCGGGCGCGCGGCCGATCCGATGACTCAGTTGTCGTCTCGTATCCGGTTGCGACAGCAGTTCATAGAGCAGGCCGATGCCCCAGAACCGGTGAGCCGGCTGCCCGGTCGCGAGCGCCGCGTCGGCGAGCACGTGCCGCTTGACGGCATCAGACGCGTCGGCAAGCTGCTCGGCGAACTCCGGGAATATCAGGGGCAGCTGGACCAAGGCCTCGGACGACACGAAGTGGTCCAGGATCTTGATCGTCTCAAAATAACCGCGCCGGAGGTTCTCCGGCGTATCGGCGCTGACGTTGGCCTGGGCGTCGCGGATCCGGAAGTTGACCAGCGTGTCGCCGAGAACATGAATTTCGTGATGCAGGCAGATCCGCACCCACATGTCCAGATCGTCCAACGCGCCCATCAGTGGGTTGTAGACGCCGAGGGTCTCGTAGACGGAGCGACGAATCAACACCGATGGATGGCACAGGCAGTTGCCCTGGAAGTAGAAACGCCGGAGCCATGCGTGCCGCGAACGATTGGGTTCCTGGAAGATCGTGGAGTAGGCGTTCGACGGATCCGCCAGGTCCCGATTCTGTTCGTCAATGATGCGGACCTGCGTAAAGACAGCGGCGACTTCCGGATGCCGATCGAGGAAGTCGACCTGGCGTTCGAGCTTTGTCGGATGAAACTCGTCGTCCGACGAAAGCATCGCGATGTATTCGCCGGAGGCGTGCTGAATGCAGTGATTGACCGCGTGCGTCTCGTAGTTGAAGCGATTGACGAAAAGCTTGATCCGCGGATCCTGGCGGGCGTAGCTGCTCAAGATATCGACCGAGCCATCGGCCGACGCGTCGTCGGTGATGACGATTTCGAAGTCCTGATACGTTTGTGTCAACACGCTCGCAACGGCACGGCCCACGAACCGCTCGTGATTGTAGGAGGGGATGATGATGCTGACGCGCGGCAGGGCGTCGGACTGCCGTACCGGCGCAGTCTGTTCCTTCAGATCGAGGTTCATGTTGGCTGCAAAGGCAATGACCGCCCGCTCACTGACTCCAGGCCAATCTCAAGCCAGCTTCCGGAGGACAAAGGTGCTATTGAACGACATGTCGGCCGGATCCGCCCCGAGGACGTTCGGCACGCAGCCGATTATGTCGTACTGCCCGGCATAGCGATGCTGCTGAATCCGCTCGACAATCAGATCTACCGCGGGGCCCACCTCTGGCGAGCACTCAGGATCGATGTAATCGTCGAACACGATGAAGCCGCTCGGCACGACCCGGGACGAGCCCCGTTCGAAGTCCTCGACGACGGACGAGGCGTGATGATCGCCATCGATGAAGAGGAGATCGATGCCGAGCCCATCGAGCTCCTGCCAAAGCGCGGGGTCATGCGAGTACTTCTGGTGGACCGTAACCTTTCGGCCGAACGTGTTGAACGCGGCGACGTTCGCGAACGTGTGTTCCACCTGCCCAGGCAGCACCAGCGGATCGACGGCATGAAGCTCGGTCTCGTAGGGGTGCTGCATCATGAAGGCCAGAGAGCCGCCATCGTAGACCCCGATCTCGAGGTACACCTTCGGCTCTGGCCCCAAGATGGTGCGGAGGTCGTACATCAGGTGGTAGTGGCAGTGCCAGGTCACCCCCGTCATCGTTGCCTTGATTTTGTGCGCGACCTCGGCCGACTGCGACTCCCGGCCGTGGGCAACGATCTGCTCCGCCAACCCCATCCGGCTGACGGTAGCACTTCTCGTCGTCGTCACAAAACCCAGCGAGCACCAGGAAGGCGAGGTTCGGACAGGAACCTGCCAGGTTCTGGATGAGCCCTTTCGACTTCGACGGGGGCGTGGCAGGGGAGGGAGTGGAGGCTCCTCGACGCTCGACCGCCAGGCCGAGTGCGAACGAGGAGCCCCTATTCGATCAGCAGAGCACGACGGAGAGAGCGAGACCTGCCTCGCTGGTTTCCTTGTACTTGCTGTTCATCTCCTTCGCGGTCTGGGCGAGCGCGATGACGGTTTCATCGAAGCTGATACGGTGCCGGGACGCGATCTCGTTGCTGGCGATCGCGTAGGCAGTCCACGCCTTGACGGCCCCGAACGCGCAGCGCTCGATGCACGGCACCTGCACGTAACCAGCGACCGGATCGCAGGTCATGCCGAGGTGATGCTCGAGGGCCGATTCGGCCGCGTTCTCGACGACCAGCGATGGCGCGTCGTACACGGTCGCGGTCAAGGCCGCAGCCATCGACGACGCCACGCCGATCTCTGCCTGGCAGCCGCCCTCGGCCGCCGACAGCGTTGCATGATGCTTGCAGAGGTAGCCGATCGCCGCTGCTGCAAGCATGCCGTCACGCACCTTCTGCCGGTCGACTTTCCGGACCTCGAGCAGCCCGTAGACCAGCGACGGCATGACACCGGCGGAACCGCCGGTTGGAGCGGTGATGACGAGGTGTCCGCGCCCGTTCTCTTCGGATGCCGCCAGCGCGAATGCCGACAAGGCGCCGATACCGCGGTCGGCTTCAATCTTGTCGTCCATGGCGCGCTTGAAGACGGACGCCGCCTTGCTGTGCAGCTTGATCGGGCCGGGCAGCACGTCATCCTCCGGCATCGACAGCCCCGACTTCACCGTCGCGGTCATGGCGTTGATGATCTTGTCGATGAAGGCATTGACCTCCGCTTCCGACTTGCCCGCGATCGACATCTCATTCGCCAGCATGATCTTGGCGATCGTGGTCTTGTTGTTATCGGCGTGGGCCCGCAGCTCTTTCATCGTCGCGAAGGGGTACTTCGGCGCATTCTTCTTCGGCGGCGTATAGCCCTTCCACTCGATGAAGCCGCCGCCGACCGAGTAGTACTCCTGTTCGAGCAGCACGTCGCTGCCGCCGAGGAGCTTGACCGTCATCGTGTTCGGGTGCTTGAAGTCGCCCTTGGTCGCGTCGTAGATGACGTCCTTGAGGCTGACGTCGATCGACTTGTCACCGAGCTTCACTGGGAACACCTGGTCAGGCTTGTCCCGCAAGCTGTCCAGGAACAACGGGTCGACCGTTGCCGGTTCCTTCCCGACCAGCCCCGCGAGCGCGGCGCGCTCCGTGCCGTGTCCCTTGCCGGTCGCGCTGAGGCTCCCGAACAAGTTGACCTGAAGCTTCGTCGCTTTGGCCAGCTGGTCGGCCGGCAGCTTGGTCGCCCGCTGGTAGAAGTCGTAGGTAATGCGCATCGGACCAATCGTGTGCGAGCTGGACGGGCCAGGGCCCACCTTGTAGAACTCGTCCACGGTCGTCAGCACCGGCCCCTTTGCCTTCATCACCACGTTCAGGTCGGCAGCCAGCGGGACAGAGGGCGCATCGGCCGCCGCCGGTGGCGCTGCGGCTGCCGGCGGCGGGGCCTTCTGTTCGGTCTCCGATCGCGCGCAGCCGTTCATCACCGCCGCTGCCGAGATGACGGCGCTGCGCATGATGAACTTCCGGCGATCGACGCCGACCGGAATCTCCGATGGCACCTCCGGCGAAGGACCGAGCGGATCAGAGTGATCGTCTTTCACGTCGTCCCTGTTTGACATGGTGCAACTGCTCCCTATTATTGAGATTCGGTCAACGCTTGTCCGACCAATCCAGCCGAACGGCGTCTTGATGATACGCCCACCGTCTTGAAACAGCGCGTTGATCTCCGCCTCTCCCGCGCAAGAGCCGTTCCTGCGCCTGTACCCGGAGGTCCGTCCGTCGGACATTTTCGAGTTTTCCCCGAAATGCTTCGAACTCCTCCAGTTCGCAAGTCGGACGATTGATGTCGCCTTTACTTCTGCGGCGTCGTTTTGGCGGTCAGACGCGCGGACGGCCGTGCGCAACTCCGGAATACCGGAGGTCCTCCCGCGATCGGCTGGTGCGCGCGTCACCCTGTATGGACGAGCAGGCAGTTGGCGCTTGACAATATTTAGATTATTAGCTAAATATAGATCCGTGAACAAGGTCTTCAAGGCGCTCTCGGATCCGACGCGCCGTCGCGTCCTGCAGTTGCTCCGCGAGCGGCCGATGTCAGCGGGAGAACTGGCCGACCACTTCCCGGTGTCGAAGCCGACCATGTCGGCCCATTTCGCCGTGCTGCACGAGGCAGGGCTCGTCGAAGCGGAGAAATCCGGACGGACGATCATCTACCGGCTGGTGATGTCGGTGTTGGAGGAAGCGCTGCTCGGGTTTGCCCAAACCCTCGGGTGGGGCCTGGAATCGAAGCCGTCGACTCGCGCCAATCACAACAAAGTGGCCAAGCGGCCGGTCAAAGGAGAAGCCTGACATGGCACTCAACTGGATCTCTTCGCGCGCCTGGTCGGCATTGCCCTTCATTGCTATCGCGCTGGCCGTCGCCAACTGGAACGCACGACCGGATGCAGCCTGGGCCTGGGCGGCAGTCATCGTGATATCCCTGGTCATGGTCGCAGTGCGGTGGCGCTCGCAGCTCGCGTTTCGCCGGGTGCCGGCAGATGCCGTCTCCATTCGGGGCCTCGCGTCGGTAACCGGCGCCGTTGTCTTCGGCTCACTGATGATCATCATTCCGCTGGCGCTGACACTCGCGCACGCCTACGGCGTCGTGGAGGATCCGGACAGCGGGCGGCGTGCGACCATGATCATCCTGGGTGCGTACCTGGCCGTGATCGGCAACGGCATCCCCAGGATGCTCCCGCCGGTGTCGTCGATGCAGTGTGACGGCGCGACAGTACAGGCGTTTCAGCGGTTTGCTGGCTGGACATGGGTGCTCTGCGGCCTTGGATTCGCGACGGCGTGGCTGGCGCTGCCTGAGGACGCGGCGGAGCCTGTGTCGATGGCGCTGGTTGTTGCGGCAATGATCGTGACGATCGTGCAACTCCTGCGCCTTCGCAGACTGCGGCAGCATGCTCCGGGTCTGAACTGACAACACAACCGCTTCGAACGGACGATCGGTAGTGAAACGGGCGCCGCCGCGCTCCGACGCTCGGACTTCAGCACTTCTCTGACGACTTCCGGCTGGTTCGACCATCGCGTTGAACCGTCCCCAGCGGTCGCACGATTTCAGCCGGCGCCGGCTGTCACGTTGACAACCGGTCGCCGGCTCTGTGGCGCGCTGACCGTTCGCGCCCTCCCTGGATGGCTCTGGTGATGAACCCGCCCCTCGCCGCCGATCCTGCCACTGAAGCCAGCGCCGCTTACCGCAGCAGCGAAAAGAGCAGGCGATTCGGAGAGCTGGAACCGATCCCGGTCAATCCGCCAGTGGTCGCCGTGCTCTGGATGATGCTTCGCACTGCCGCCGGCGTCGCACTCGGGTAGGCCGACAGGTAGATGGCCGCCGCACCGGCGACGTGCGGACTCGCCATCGAGGTTCCGCTCTTGAGAGTAAGGCCGTTCGTGCTCGTGTGCGCTGCGGAGGTGATGTTCAGCCCCGGTGCCCAGACGTCGACGCACGCGCCGTAATTGCTGCTCCCCGTAGGCGTGAAGACCGCACGCCGGTCAAGCGCGTCGGTGGCGCCGACGGTGATCGTCCCGGGCGCCCGGGCCGGGCTCACCGTGCAGGCGTCAACGCCGTCGTTGCCCGCGGCGACGACATAAGTGATCCCGGCATTGACCGAATTGGTAACGGCCGTGTCGAGCGCGTAGTCAATCGGTCCGCCCAGGCTCATGTTGACGACCGCTGGTTTCCGATGGTAGGCGGTGATCGTGTTGACGGCGGCCAGGATCCTCCCGGTTCCCGTTTTCCCAAGGCAATCGAAGACCCGCACGGAATACAACGCCGCACGTTTGGCCACGCCGACCGTGTTGCCGCCGATCGTTCCGGCGACGTGGGTGCCGTGGCCGTGACAATCCTGGCCATTCCGGCCGTCGCCGACGAAGTCCCAGGCAGCGCCCGCAAAGGCGCGGCCGCCGAAGTCGACATGGTTGGTCCTGATGCCGGTATCGACGACGAAGACGTTCACGCCCGCCCCCATGTAGGTGTACGAGTAGCTGTTGTTCAGCGTCCGCAGCCGCTGGTCCACACGATCGAGGCCCCAGGTCGCAGGGCTCTGGACGGCGGAGAGCGTCACTTCAGAGTCCTCTTCGATGTAGGCGACCAGCGCATCCTCACTCATCGTTTGAGCCTCGCCTTCGGTCATGGTCGCGGTGAACGCATTGATCGCATGCTTGAAACGCCTCCGTACCTTGCCGCCATAGGTCGACACCAGCGAGTCGGCCAGGCTTTCTGCCGGAGAATGCTCTCCCGGCGCCCCGATGACGTCGTCGTCGAGCACCACGATGTATTCGCCGACGATCGCCCTGGCCTTCTTGACCAGCTTCTTGGCGGGTTTGCGGTGAGTCTGCTCCTTCGGGTGGCCCTGCTCCGCCTGTTCCTGGCCGATGCCGGGAATGAGGGGGCTGCTGGCCGTCGCGGAGGGGGACACCCAGGCGACGAGGCCCAACAGGGTAGCGATCAGAGCGCAATGGACGAGAAGCCGGGGGCGCAGGCTGTGGATCATCAGAGTCTCCTTGGTACAGCCAGCTGAATTGCCGGCGTCTCTGATTGACGCGACAGACCCGGCAAGGAGGGCTCAAACAGTCGTCGCAAAACGGGTAAAGGTCAGCGGGATCCGTGAGGAGCATCACGACGAGCGGTCAGAGACCGCCGGTCGCGATCGAGCGGCATGGTGCGGACGGTTTCGAGCGGATTCTCAAAGCGTCGGACGGCCTATTTCGGTCAGCCGTCCAGGTCTTAGCCTGAACGAAAAGGGGCCGTCGCCCGGTAAGGAGCGACGGCCCTCCTCCGCTTAGCCGTTCTTGGGTCGCGCTCCGGCTTTGATACGGGTCTTCGTCTTCATCGGGCTCACCTCCTCTCGCGTCCTGACTTAGAACGCGACAACCCTGACATCCCGGGTTCACACCGACCCTGGCTCGCGGGACGGCAGCCGTTCTGAGCCCACAGGGGGCTTTCGCGGCATCTCACTTGAATCTCAGCGGCCGCTCACGGTTCGGTGAAGACTCCGCGGCCGGGCCTCGGCCACACTGCGGGGATGAAGACCACTGTGATGAACCCCGTGAAGGCATTCACCCTTATCGCTCTCGGCCTGGCCTCGCGGCCATGGGCATCTATGTGGCCGACGCCGACGACGCGCCAGGCGCCGCCGTCATCGGGATGCTGCTGATGGTGGCCGGAGTCGTGCTCGGTGTCAGGGCCGCGCGCAACCGGCTCCCGATGTGGGCGGCGCGCACGGCGCTCGCGGTCGGCGTCGTCGTCGCCGCGTTCGCGGCATTCTTGACTCATGGGCTCGTTGTGACCGCGCCCCTCTTCGCGCAATCGCAGGCGGTGCCATCGGTCGTCGAATCGGCGCCGTCGCCGCAATATGCGGCGGCCGTCGAGCGCGCCCGGAAGCTCGTGCGTGAAGCCGTATTGGAGCAAAACCTGCCCGGGGTGTCCGTGGCGGTCGGTGCCGGCGGCACCGTCGTCTGGGCCGAAGGGTTCGGATGGAGGGACGTCGTCACGCGGGCGCCCGTGACGCCGGACACGCGATTCAACATCGGCACGGCGGCGTCCGCGGTCACCGCCGCCGTCGCGCCGGTCGGGCTGGCCAATACCGGGGCTGATGCGGCGAAAGAATGGAGTCCTGAAGCGATCGGCGAAGAGGGAGAGGACTTCCCGCCCCTCACGCTCCTCCGCCACGTCATCTGGCAGCCGCTCGGTCTCATGCCCGCGGAGTACCCGCTGCCGGGCGATCGCGCGACGTTCTACGTCCCGAGATCAGAGGACAACGATCCCCGCCGTGGACGACGGCTGATGTACATGCGCGACCTGGCCTGTTGCGCGAACGGGATGGCGTTCTATTCGACGCCGTCCGACCTCGTGCGCTTCGCGCTGGCGACCAACCCCGCCAGCGTCAACGGTGAGCTCGCCGGCGGCATGGTGATGTCGCTGATGACGAGGCCCGACAGCGGCATCGTCATCGCTGTCACGTCAAACATGGCGCACGCGAAGACGTCCTCGCTGGCGCTGCGAGTCGGGGACGCGTTCATGGACCAGACGCGATGATCGTCGGGCTGATCTTCCCGGCCGTCAGGTGGTGATCCGTGACAGGATCAAGCTCGCGACGTGCTCATCGCTCAGCGCGGCGATGTCCAGGTAGCCGTCGATCGACAAGAGCCCGGAGATCGGTGCGTCATCCAGGCGCAGCAGCATGATGCGGTCGGCTTCACGATGCTTGATCACCTCGCGTACGACTCGCCATTCGAGGCCACACCAGTCCTTTGCCTCGTACTCCGCGCAAAGCACGACGACTAGCAGCTCGGAGTGTTGCTTATAGATGTCCTGGAGATAGAGGTCGAGGTTCGGTCTCGCCAGTTCACCGGCGTACCACCTGTCGTAGAAGATCGCTTCCCGAGCGAGGGTCCGTTCCAGGATCGACGCGATGCTGGAGACCCGATCGCGAACCTCGCCCGGATACGAGAGCGCCACCTGAAAGCGCCTTTTTGTCCCTTGTGCCGTACTGATTCGCCGCCGAGGCTCCATCGACGTTGTCCCAGCTACTTCTGACGCCGTACGGCGCGCGCGCCACACGCCGATCACCGACATTCCCAGCAGGGCGATCAAGGCTTCGCAGAGATAGTAGTTACGTTCCAACTGTCGGGCATGCCGTCTCAACGCGGAAGGCTCCCACACGATGCCCGGCTGGCCGATTTTCTCGACCATCGCCTTCGGAGGCTCTCCGAATTGCTGGAAGTGCGCCCTTCCGAGGGTCGTCAACTCGTCGTTAGCGCCGATGACAACGGAGATGCCGTCAACGTAGACGCTGTAGGTCGAGCGGAGATTCTGGTAATGCACCAGGGCGGCGGCGAGCGCCACGATGGTCGCGAGGGACAGGCCTGCCCACCATGTCCAATAGCGGCGCTGTGGATAGCGGATGAACACGTACACGCACGGAAGTACCACCCCGACAATCGCTATCGCCACCAGGGTGACGATCAACAGGCGGTTCGGCTCCATCAGCTCGAGCGGCGGACTGAGCAACCTTGCGCTGGCGATCACTACCAGCGCGACTGCCACGCTAATCCATTGGCCTTTCCCTGCGCTCAATACTGCTCCTGATCTCTCTCCACCTGTATGCCACAGTCATCGCAGGGGCACGTCGAACTGCATCGTGCCATTTCGTCTCACCGAGATCGGTTTCGGCTCGCTGAGGTTCTTTCCGTCTGGCGATATGGCGACGACCATGTAGTCGCCGGCCGTGAGCGGCTCCGACGACGACCGCCGTGGTCGCGGCGAGTTCCTTCCACTGGTTGGCGAGCGTCGGCATCGTGGCGATCAAGTCCCAGTAGAAGCGCTCGATGTACCTGATGCGAAGCCCGCGGCGTTCGGTGCCGTCACCGAGAAGCGTCCGTACCGAGATCTTCACTTCACCGAACGTTCCATCCGGGCTGCTCAGGCAATCCTGCTGTTTCGTCTCGAGGTCGGCGACGACCGCCGCCACTGTCTCATTCCTGCCGTTCTTGACTGCCCACTCGAGCGAGTTGACGTCACGCGTCAGGCTCCACGCGAGCACCGGCGGACGCTCACGGAGTCGGGGCCATGTTCGAGTGAGCACCTCAACGATGTCGACAACACGCTGCAGAAGCTTGGGATCGACCTGCGGTCGAGCAGCCGTGGCGCTGTAGCTCCCCGCGATCTGTGAGAGCGCAGCCAGCGCCAGTGGCTCGGGAAGAGGCCATTCAGGAACCAGCGTGAACTCTCGTGCCTCAGCGTTCGACAGCAACTCGGCTAACGGGTCGCTGCTCTTCCCCGCGCGCGCGACTTCCGCGACTGTCATCCCATTCGCATCGCGCCACCTCGCTCGTGCGCCGCGCGACAGCAGAAGCCGGACGAGTGGCTCGTTCCCGTCCTTGACCGCCAGCAGCAACGGCGACTTCGACGTGAATCGAGGGCCCGAAGGGTTGTCGGTCCTCGATACCTGGAACTCGTTGGGATCGGCGCCTGCCGCCAGGAGCGTCCGAACGGCTTCGAGATCACCGCGTTCGACAGCCGGCATCAGTACCGGTTCGGTTGGTCTGGGCGTCGGCTGAGGCGCGGCGATCGGTGCTTGCCTGTTGACCAAGTGAAGATGGGCAGGCATCGCGCGGCTCATCGCAGCGTCGGCAGGCACCCGGCCGATCGGACTTGCAAGGGTGAACGCAAGGACCAATGGCATCCACTTCACGCGGTGCCCCCTTTCGTCGCTCGGAGTTCCGGCTCAGTCTAGCGCACTACGCGATCCCAGCGTGACGCGGCACACGAGGCCGTCATTGTTCGGTCTACGGCGCTAGAAGAAGATCGCCACGAGGACGTGGACGCGTCCCTGGCTAGCCGCGCAGGGCTTTCAATGGATCGAGCAGCGACGCGCGCCGTGCCGGCAGATAGCTGGCCGCCAGCGTCGCACCGATGAGCACGAGCGGTACCACGACGAACGCGACGGGACTGAGCGAGCCGACACCGGCGAGCTGCGCGCCGAACAGGCGGCCGACCAGTGCGCCGCCGACGCCGCCGATGACGACACCGATCAGGGCGACGACCAGGCCCTGGCGCAGGTGCACCCCTCACAACGCCGTTCGACGCCAGCGCACCCGCCCCTGCCGTCACACAATCAAGTGTCTGCGAGACAGCCGATGGTCCTGTCGACCCGCGAACAAATCCTCGGGATTTCGCCGACGCCGCGCTGCCCGGTTTAAAGTATTGGGAGGGTTTCGTGACAAGCGCGTCCGGCGAACGAAAGACGAGCGCTGGAGGAACGTTCGCGACCGACGCCCGCCGCATGACGCTTCTCAGCAAATCATCCACGATCGTGATGATTTCGGGAGCTCGCAACCATCTAAATTTGGAGTTCGCGTGGGCCGCGCAGTGAGGAAAGCATGACCGCCGATGATCGCGCGCCGTCCACTCCGCCGGTCGTCTCGGTGACGATCCCCGTTCTGAACGGGGAGAAGTTCCTCGCCGAGGCGATCGAGAGCGTAATCGCCCAGACCTATCGCTTTTGGGAGCTTCTCGTGGTGGAGGACGGATCCCGGGACGCGAGCCCGCTCATCGCCCAGCGCTACGCGGGGGAGTGGCCTGGAAGGATTCGGTACCTTGAGCATCCGGGGCACGAAAACCGCGGGATGACCGAGTCGCGGAACCTGGGTCTCAGAAACTCCTTGGGTCGCTACATCGCTCGGCTGGACGCGGACGACACGCTTCGTCCGAACGCCTTCGCGGACAAAGTCGCGATTCTGGACGCGAATCCTAGCGCCGTCATGGTGTACGGGCCCACCCAGATGTGGTTCAGCTGGGCGGGCGGCTCGGACGCTGACCAGATATACACCCCCGTCGTTCCGCTGAACGCGGTCGTGCCGCCGCCGTCGGCGATGCTGGCGTTCCTAGGGGATGAGCGGAACGAAGCCATGGGCATGTTCGTCCGACGCGAAACCATGGAGGCCGTCGGGGGCTATACCGCCGACGGCGGCTACCTCTACGAAGACAACGCATTGAACGTGAAGATCTGCTTGTGGCATCCGGTCTACGTTTCCGGGCGCAACTGGTACCGCTATCGACAACATGCCGACTCCTACTGCGCCGTCAAACGGGCGCGCGGGGAGTACGACGCCGGGCGGTTGCATTACCTGGAGTGGGTCGGCAAGTATCTGTCGGACAACGACGTCCAGGACCCCGAGGTCTGGGCGGTCCACCGGCGGGCCTTGGAGCAACAGCGCGCCTACATCGAGTCGAAACGTGCCTCTTCGCCGCCGACCGGGTAGCAGATACGGCTCCCTCCGTCGCTCCAACGGCCCCCGGGGAAACGGTCCTCACACGCGCGACTCAATTGCTCCCATACCGGTTCACATACCAGGAGAGTTCGAGTGACAAACCCGACCTCGGAACACCACACGAACTTTTCAATTCGGGGCATTTCCCTCGAGTTCCCAAACAGTCTCCTTACAAGCGATATTCGCCAAGCGATTGATGGAGGACATTACGAGACATTGGAATTCGATCTCATCGGTCAGATCGTTTGTCCGAATGATGTGGTCTTGGAGATCGGTGCCGCCTCAGGGTTCGTTTCGGCTGGAATCGCACGATGCCTCGCCGAAGGGCGATTGGTCGCTGTCGAGGCGAACCCGGAACTAATAGCGGTCGCGGAGCGGACATTCGCGTTAAACAATGTCAAAGTGGATCTCCGGAACGCGATGGTCGTTGGCCGTACCGGCAGTAAGCCCGAATCCGAGTTCACTATCACTCCATCATTCTGGGAATCATCACACATTGCGCAAAACGGACGAACAATTAGGGTGACAGAAGTCTCGTTGCGCTCCCTTGTTGAAGAGGTCCAACCAACCGTACTCGTTACCGACATCGAAGGCTCGGAACAATCGCTGTTTGACGATGTCGATCTATCTTGTGTCCGATGCGCAATGGTGGAGGTGCATAAGAATGTAATTGGCATCCAAGGTGTACGAACGGTTTTCAATCGTCTTGCGGAACACGGGCTATTTTACGACCCGGAGATGTCGGCGTATCACGTAGTCACATTCTCCAGGAGTTAGAGGCCCCGCTTCACTGTCTTGCCTTGACTGGGACAATGGCCGTTTCGAGCCGTTCGTGAGGTGGCGACATGCTTGAAATGCGACCAACATGCGAGCATGTCCAAGATGGTCCAAATCCGCAATCGTGCGGGACGCGCTGCACCGAAAGCTCAAGAACCGGGCGGCAGACTCAGGACAGACGCTCTCCGATTTCCTCCTGGCCGAACTTCGGCTCCCCTCGAAGTTCTGCTGCAGACTCCGCTTGGCACTAGGCTCGAGGCCCGCCTCTTCGAGACCGGGACTGACCTGTTCTGACGGACCCATTTGCTGACCGCCCCCGTTGCGTGCTTCGTCATGCCCGAGTCACTCGGTTCGTAACGCGATCGTCGGTTCGATGTTGAGTGCGCGGCGTGTCGGCACCACGCAACCCAGCAGGCAGACGCCCAGCATGACGATCCCGTAGCCAATGATCATGGCGATTCCCTGGAGCGTGAGCTCGCTCTCCGAGCCCGGGAGCTCGGTGTTTTGCAGCAGCGTGGTAGCGGTGAAAACAATCGCGGTGCCGATGACGATGCCACCCGTTACCTGCAACAGGGGACGGCGGAAGGTGGCGACGACGACGCGCTGGCGGCTGGCGCCGAGGGCCACGCGCACGCCAATCTCACGCGTTCGCCGGGCGACGGTAAAGGACAACACGGCGTAGATCCCGGCCAGCGACAATACGATGGCGACGGCGGACAACACGACCGTGATGCGCAGCCACAACGTCATCACCCACAGGACGTCGTTGTTGGCCTCGTTGGCGCGCTGCAGGTTGACGAGGCGCAAGGACGGATCGACGGCCGTGGCAGCGGCACGCACCTGCGGCGCGAGCGTCATCGGATCGCCGCCGCGCACGTGCACCATCATGTAAATCTGATCGAACACGTCCGGCGTGCCTGGAAGGTAGAAGCCCGCGGCGCGCCCTGCCTGCGTCGGCGCTCCGACGCCGAGCTCGCGCACGACGCCAATCACTTCGTACCAGTCGCCCGGTCCCGCGGGATCGTCCGGGTTCCCCGGAGCCCAGCGCCGTACGGACGGCCCAGGGTAGCGGAAGCGCACCTGCTGACCAACCGCATTGCGGCCCTGCAGGATCTGATCGACGAAGCCTTGATCGACGATCGCCACGCGGGTACCGGGGACGGCGTCCGCGGCGGTGAACCCGCGGCCGGCAAGCACCGGCGCGTCCAGTGCCTCGAAGTACGACGGATGGACGGCCGCGATGGTGGCCTCGCGCAAGGGAGGCTCCACCTTCGCTGAAGCTACGGTGGACGGGTCGAGGTCGTAGCCCATCTCGATGATTTTCTGCGGGTGATTCGTCGTCGGCAGGTCCTCCGTGAAGGTCACGCCAGCAACGCCAGGCTGCTCGGCCACCCGCCGGCGAAGCTCTTCGAGCGTGGCGGCCAGCCGCGCGTTGCGCTCGCGCGTAGCGGCGTCGGCGTTCGAGCCGCCATCGACGGGGTAATCCCGTTCGATTTGCACGGCGAGGTATTGCTCGGTGGCGAATCCGGGATCGAATTCCTGGATGCCACGCAAGAGAAACTGTTCCATGTAAACGACAGCAGGGAAGATCACCGTGGCCGCGACCTGGGCCACGATCACCACGGTCCACACGCCGCCGAATTGCAAGCCGCCGCTGCCGGCCGTGGTCTGCTTGAGGCGATGGCTGCCCATGCCGCGGGTGATCTTCATCGCCGGCATGATGCCGGCGACGGCGGCGCCCGCCACCGTCAGCACGATCGCGACGGCGAACGTGCGCGGCGAAAGGCTGAGATCGAACCAGAAGGGAAGGCGGCCCATATTGGTCTCGAGAAACACCGTGCCCCAGGTGCGAAGCGCAAAATCGGCAGCGATGACGCCGACGATCGCCGCGACACCGCCAAGGACCAGCGCCTCAGCGAACATCTGCGCGACGATGCGCCCGCGGCTCGCGCCGAGCGCCGTCCGGACCACCAGATCGGCTTCACGCGATGCCGCGCGCGCAAACAGCAGCAGGCCGACGTTGCCGCAGATCAGCATCACCAGCACGGCCATGAAAGAGTAGACCGCGTACATGATCGGCTGGTCCCCTGGTTCACCAGGCGCGGCCATCATCGCGTAGGGCCGCACGCGAGGCTCGAGATGCTGATGCGTGGCCGGCAAGTCCGTGGCGGCGCGCCGGCCGGCCGTCGTCAACTCCGCTTGCGCTGTCTGGATGGTTTCGCCGGGAGCGAGCAGGGCAAAGACGGTAATTGCGGGGCCGGAACGCGGCTTTTGATCGAGAACAGCGGTCTTGAGCGGCAGCCACACGTCGTGAGAGACCGGAAACTCGAAGCCCTCGCGCATGACCCCAACCACCGTGGCGTGCTCGTTTCCGAGCTGGACCTCGCGTCCGAGCACGTCTGGATCGCTGCCAAACCGCGTCCGCCAGACGTCGTAGCCAATGATTGCCACGGCCGGCGCCGCGGGTTGTTCGTCGGCTTCGAGCAGTACCCGCCCCATGAGCGGCACGCCGTCGGCGACGCGGAATCCAGAGACGCTCATCTCCGCAACATTGACCGGCCGCGGCTCGCCGTCGGAGACGATCAGGTTTCGGCTCGAGTCCCGCCAGGCGCCGACCTCGGTGAGCGATCGCAGCGACTGCCGCCACTCGAGGAAGTCGTGGAGGATCTGTTCCTCTTGAACGCTCGCCGCCACGTCCATGCTGCGGATTTCGACCAGGCGCGCGCCCTCCGGAAGCGGCAGGGTGGGGTGGACGAACAGGCCGACGACCTGGAAGATGACGATGCCAACCCAGATCGCGAAGGCCATCGCCACCCCGCCCACGATCGTCAGGCCCGGATACTTCACCAGCATCCGGCCGCCGATTTTCAGGTCGAAAACGAAGGCCTCGAGGCCGGGCAGGCCGCGGCGCTCGCGATGGGCTTCCCTGGCGCCGGCAACACTGCCGATCCGGACGAGCGCCTGGCGGCGCGCTTCGTCCGGTGTCATGCCGGCGCGGATGTTGTCCTCCGTGTGCAGATCGATGTGGCTCTGCAGCTCGTCGGCGAAGTCCCGCTCGCCGGCGCCGGGCCGAACGAAGCCGGCGATTCTCGACCACCACGCGCGCAGCGCTCGCATCGCAGCCTTCCTTCCCTAGTCTTCGCTCGGCGCCAGGAAGCGCGTCATGATCGCGGACGTCTCGGCCCACTGCCGCGTATCGCGCTCGATCTGCTTCCGGCCGGCCTTGGTCAGCTTGTAGAACTTGGCCTTGCGGTTGTTGTCGGACAGGCCCCACGCGGAGCTGATCAGTCCTTCCTGCTCCAGCTTGAGCAGTGCCGGATAGAGCGTGCCGTAGTTGATCGACAACTTCCCTTCGCTCGTCTGCTCGATGCGGCGCGCAATGCCGTAGCCGTGCTGTTCGCCCATGGTCAACAGCGTGCGCAGCACCATCAAGGACAGCGTGCCCTGCCACACGGAGTTCTTTTCGAGTTGAGTCATACCTAATCGCCTTCCCCGACAAAGCGGTGGTTCGTCCTATGGGATTGCAATAGGAATAGACGGAGCGGTCTGGAGAAAAGTTTCCCGGAAGGAAGTCACGGCATAGCGGTGCGTCGGATGTCGGAACGCCGCGCCGACCGTGCTCTGACATCGTCGCTCAGCTGCCTCACGATCTCGGTGGTCTTGCGGATATCCCCTTCCCCGAGAGCGACGCCCATGGTCGAGGCGATTGCCAGGAATCGGGCGTTCAGCTCGCGGTAACGCTCGTTGCCTTTGCGCGTGAGCTGCACGAGCTTCGAGCGCCGGTGCTTCGGATTGTCGATGAACTTGACGAGCCCCTCCGCCGAGAGCTCATCCGCCAGCCGCTGCATGCGCTGACGGCTGGTCGGGCGCATCCGGGCAATCTGCGGGACGGTCAGCGGACCAAGCAGCGCGAGGCTGCGCATGAAGCCAAACGCGCCGCCGCCCCAGCCCGTGATCAATCCGCTTCGCTGACCGACGGCGCGGATTCGAAAAAAGAACTGCGCCACTTCGAGCATCAGATCCGCGATCGCCTCGCCTTTTGCGGCGGACGATCCGAGCTTTGCCTTTTTTCTCAATCGCACGGTGCCATCTCATTTCGCTCCCGCCGCTATCGGTCAGTCATGATGGCCGATGGCCAGCAGCCTCGCAACAGCGCCGCGGCGGGCGCCGCGACTTCCGCAAGTTGACATCATAGTTGTCACTCGTCACAATGACACTATAGTTGTCATTGTGAGGCCAAATGCCATCGCCTGACCTGCCGCATCCGCAGCACTCGCCCAATCGCTCACCGCGATTATCCCGGTGGGTGCAGGTCGGGCTCGCGATTGCCGCAAGCCTGGCTGCGCTCGTCGTGTTGTTGATGATCACCGCCGCCGGCCTGGGCACATGGCGCGGGTCGGGATTTCGCGCCGACGGACCTGAACTGCCGCGACTGAGGAACGTCCTGGCCCTGAAGCCGGGCATGTCGGTCGCGGATGTCGGCGCCGGCAACGGCGAACTGACGGCGGCGCTCGCGGCCGAGGTCGGCACGAACGGCCGTGTCTACTCCACCGATCTCGACCTGGATCAGGTCCGAGCGACGGTCGCTGCCGCGCGGCTGTCGAATGTCACGCTCGTGCAGTCGCAGGCAGACGATACGGGCCTGCCGGCGAATTGCTGCGACGCGATTGTCGTGCGCCGTGTCTACCACCATTTGACCGACCCTGTGGCGATCAACGCGAGCCTCATGCGCGCCCTCCGCCCGGGTGGTGTGCTCGCGGTAATCGACTTTCCGCCGCTGGTGTCCTGGTTGTGGGCACTGAATCACGGCGTCGACGTCCGACGCCTGACAGAAGAGGTGGTCGCAAGCGGCTTTGACGTCGTCAGGGTCATCGAGGATTGGCCCGGGCGTGGGCCCCTTGGCAGCTATTGCGCCGTCTTCAGTAAACGGCGAGACTCGCAGGTCAGCCGGTGAAGGACACCGGAACAGCAGGTGTCCTCGCGCGACCGCCCCTCCTGTACGTCGCCGCTCTACTGCTTGGTCTCGCCGCAGATCGCCTGCTGCCTTTGGCGTTTGCCGTTCCGAAGGCCGGCCTGGTCCACTGGACCATCGCCGGTCTCCTGATCGTCGTCGGTCTCGCCATCATGGCCGCGGGAATCCGCGATTTCTCCCGCGCTGGGACGCCTGTACCCACGAACCAGCCCACTCGCGCGCTCGTGACGACGGGTATTCACCGCTGGAGCCGCAATCCAATCTACGTCGGCATGTTTCTCATTTACGACGGCATCGGCGTCGCCGCGCGAAGCCCGTGGACCGTGATTCTCACGCTGCCCCTGGCAATCACAATCCGCTACGGCGTCGTCGCACGCGAGGAGGCGTACCTGGAACGGCGCTTCCCCGACGCCTATCGGGACTACAAGTCCCGGGTGCGCCGCTGGCTGTAGCCGTCGGCCAACAGTCACCTCGAGCGGCACCATCAGCCAGGCCTCACCGGGTTGGGGGATTTCCGGCACCGGCCGGTGAAATTCCGCGGACCGCCGCCGCCGCCGTCTGACAGACCTCAGAAACACTGGGACTTATAGCGACCGGGCGGGAATTCTGGCTGGCGCGGCCCTTGCGCTCACCAGTGGCGAGCGTCACGTGTTTCGAACCGCTGTCCTTTCCATCGTGCTGACACTGGCCGCAGGGCAAAACTCTGGGCTGTTGTGCAGCGCCTGGTGTCATCCGCCGGAGGCGGCGAATGGCACCTGCGAGCCCCAGCATCAGCCGACGTCGCCGAGCGTGACCGGAAACGACAACTGCACGTCGGTCGCGGCGGGAGCAACGGCATTCGTCCGTGAGGACGTACGGCGGGGAGCAGCTCCAGACGCGCCACACGGCGTCGTGGTCGCGGGGTTTCTATTCGCGCCGCTCCAAGCTCACTCGACGTCCGGCCGTCAGCTGGGGCAGCGAACCGCTCTCCCACCACTACCTCTCATTCTCGCCCTCCGAATCTAAGTTCCTGCGCCGCGGCCGGCGGCGACGCCGAGCTCTCGCGGCGCCCGTTCCAGATCAGACACAGCGACGTCCTGCGCCTGTGCATCGCGCAGGCGAGGCAAACACAGATTCGGTGTGACTCCGGTCACGAGAAAGGCTGGTCCGTCATGACAACCGTCCAATTCCGTTCGCTGGCGCTGGCTGCGGTCGCCGCCTTGACGTTCGCCGCAAGCGGCGCCGCCCAAGACAGAGCGCCAGGACTTCTGAACACCCTGGAGGTACGTCAACGCGTCGCACGAGCCGAGCCAGGCGACCAGGCGCAACTCAGTGCTCACTTCAACGCGCTCGCCGATCGGTATGCGGCTGAGGCCAAGCGGCACATCCCGATGTCTCAGAGTTACGTCGGCAACCCGAGCCGCAATCTGGGCGCCGGCATGAGCGCGCACTGCAAGCAACTTGCGAATCTCAACACGCAATCGGCAACGATCGTGCGTGAACTCGCTGCGTATCACGCGAAGCTGGCTGCCGGTACTCAGGCAACGCCGCCGCAAGACGGAGCGCGGTTCCAGGGCGGAGCCGGCGCACCGGAGCCGACTGAGAAAGAGCTGAGTGCATTTGCGGCGAAAGCCATCACGCCCGCGGAACACCGAGGGCTCGATGAGTACTTCCGGACCCTGGCCAAGCGGTACACCGCCGAGGCCAACGAGCACGTCGCGTTGGCGCAGGCACTATCGGGGCACGCGGATCGCACAAGCCGCTGTGCATCACGACCGCCTCGCAGGTTTGTCGCGAGATGCAGCCAGGGAAGCGACCGCGGCTGCTGACATGCACAAGCAGCTTGCCGGCATCGGCCGGTAACGGTCTCCCGTATGTCCGGGCCGGCGTCCGGGCCGGCCCGGCCAGTTCAAGGTTCGTGTCGGAAACAATCCTCACCAGTGGGGGAATTTCGGCAGTGCATCGGCATTGAGCGCCGGAGCGGCGCCAGATTCAGTCGAATTTCGCCCGATCTTGTCGTTAGCCACGCGGGTACAGCAAATGCTCCTCCCGGAGTGTCATGCCATGGCGCCGCATGCCTCGCCCATCCCCGTTCAAGACTTCTGAGGGTGAAGCGAGGCACGTCGCGGGGGGAGGCGCGTCATGAAACCATCAATCCTGGCGGGGCTGGCTGCCGGAGTGGCAATCTCCGCATACGGCGTCCACCTCCGTTACCGACGCGAGATGAAGGCTGCGCGCGCACGCCTGGCCGCAGTAGACCGCCACGTCATCTCGACGCGATGGGGTGCGGTCGAGTACGCGGAGCGTGGCTCCGGCGCTCCACTGCTCGTGATTCACGGGATTTACCACCACTGCGTCGGGGGTCTCCTTTCCGTACGTGACCTCTTCGTCGACCGTCGAGTCATCGCTCCGTCTCGATTCGGCTATCTCGGCTCGAGCATGCCGCCGAACGCGACGCCAGCCGCCCAGGCCGACGCGTTCGCCGCCCTGCTCGACGCCCTCGAGATTGGCCAGATCGACGTCGTCGGCCTCTCAGCCGGTGCCACCTCGGCGCTGCAACTGGCCCTGCGGCATCCCGAGAAGGTGAAGCATCTTGCCGTGCTAGTGGGGAACCTGCCGGGAAGTCCAACCGCCGTCGTGCAACCATCCTGGACAAAGCGAATCAACACTCAGTTCGTGATGTGGGCACTGAGCACGTTCGCCCCGTCTACGATGGCTCGCCTGGTGGCAGCAGTTCCAAGAACGTTCGCCATGTCCGGCGACGACGTCCGGTTCGTCAACGACTTCATCGACAGTCTGTTCCCCGTGAGCCCCGAGGGTGTCAACTTCGACCTCTTCGTATCCAACGCAGACGTCGCCTGCTACAACCTCGAAGCCATCAGCGTTCCCACCCTCATCGCCCACACCAAAGATGATCAGCTTGCCTCTCACGAGGCGAGTCAGCGCGCGGCTGAGCGCATCCCCGGCGCTCGATTCGTCAGCCTCGAATCGGGAGGGCACCTCATGCTCGGTCAACAGACGAAGGGCCGCGACGAACTCTCCGACTTCTTTGCCGAGAGGCCGGCTCGCCACGCGGAGCGGCTGGCATCTTGAGCGCAGGAGGATCTGATGCTTCCCACACTTTTCGTGATTCTCACGTCCTCGGCGCTGTATTGGTTTCCGATTCGCCGCTGGATGAGCCGCTGGGGCACAACGCCGTCGGACCGGACACGCGTCATGGCCGGCGACGGACTCCTCGTCAAGCCGACCTACTCAGGGACGATGGCGGTCACCGTCGACGCGCTGCCAGAAGACATCTGGCCCTGGCTTGTGCAGATCGGCCATCAGCGTGGTGGCCTGTATAGCTACGACTGGCTCGATCGGCTCTTCGGCTATCTGGATCGTCCGAGTGCGACCGTCATTCTCGCGGAGTTTCAGCACCTCGCCGTTGGCGACAGAATTCCCCTCGGGCGAGGGCCAAGCTGGCCGGTGGCAGCTATCGAGCCCAATCGCGCGCTCGTGTTGGATATGAGGAACATGGGCGGCTTTGATTGGGTGTGGCAGTTTGGTCTCTACCCGATCGACGATAAGCGAACACAACTCGTGTCGCGCAGCCGGGTGCGGACACAGACTGCCTGGGCGCGGCTGGCCACGTATGCGATCGAGCCTGCGGGATTTGTCATGACGCGGCGCATGCTGCTCGGTCTCAAGCAACGTGCGGAAGCCCTGCGCGCGGCGACTCCGGCCGAGACGCGTGCAAATCAGCGTCCGGCCGCGTGAGGAAAGGAAGTGATATGGCGAGGCTCGTGTTCGGAATGAACCAGTCCCTGGACGGCTACGTCGACCACATGGCGTTTGCACCAGGCCCTACGCTCTTCCGGCACTTCATCGAAGAGGCTCAGGGGCAGGCCGGCAGTGTCTACGGTCGCCAGATGTATGAGGTCATGCGTTACTGGGACGACGATCAACCTGAATGGGAGGCAGGGGAACACGCCTTCGCGGCGGCGTGGCGGAAGCAGCCGAAATGGGTCGTCTCGCGCTCGTTGAAGTCAGTCGGCCCCAACGCCAGGCTGGTTGAGGATGATCTGGAGGGCGCGATCCGCGCGCTGAAGGCCGAGCGCGACGGGGAGATCGAAGTTGCCGGCCCGGCCCTGGCGCAAAGCCTGACCGAACTTGGCCTGATCGATGAGTATCGAATCTACCTGCACCCCGTCGTGCTTGGTCACGGCAAGCCCTATTTCGCCGGGCCCCGGCCGCCGCTCCGCTTAATCGCTCATGATCGGATTGGCGAGGATGTGATCAGGCTGGCCTACGTTCCTGCTTAATCTCGCGACGCGACACCAGCAGTCCTTGCTATAACTGACGTAACGCGATGAGGGGATCCACCGCGCTGGCGCGGCGGGCTGGGACGTAGCAGGCTGCGAGCGCTGTGAGCAGGAGGACCAGACCGGTGACGAGGACCACTGGCACACTCAGTGCACCCGTGCCGAAGAGCATGCTTTGCATGGTGCGACCGAGTGCATACGACCCGACGGTTGGGGCGCCTCGAAGTGTTCGACTCCGGGATGCGTGCGTCCAGGCTCGAACAGGATCCGCCGGCACCAGGAGGGTGATATCTCTACCGCGCCGCCGGTCTCGCCTTGATCAAACTCCCCACGTCGGCCACAAATCTGGAGAGCAGCGGGGCCAGGTTGTCTGTTCTCCAGACGAGCGCTAAGGGCAATGGCAGCTCGAGGTCAGCGACCTTCAATATCACCACGCCGTCCGGACATCGCCAGCGGGCGGTCTCCACGACGAAACCGACGCCCATGCCTTGAGCGACGAGTGTCAAAATCGTCGCTTCGTTCGACGCTTCCTGAACGATCCGAGGCGATTTCAGGCCGCCACGGAAACATTCGTACATCAGGCGGTCGTAGAAGGCCGCGCTTTCGCGCCGCGGAAACCAGATGAAACGCGCGTCCGCCATGTCGCGCAGCCGGAGGTTCTTGACCTTACCGAGCGGGTGCGCGGCAGGAGCAGCCAATGCCAGGCTGTGCAACGCGACCGGCAATTGATCCAGCTCCCGATCCGGTTTCGGCGGGTTGAACATGAACCCGGCATCCAGTCGGCCCGATCGAACGGCCTCGAGCTGTTGCAGACTCGGGAGCGGGTCCAGCTGCAGCTCTGCGTCGGGATAGCGCTCGCGGAAGAGGTGGAGCGAGTCGGGTACTACGCCTCGCCAGGAAGCATTCTCGGTGAACCCGACCCGCAGCGTTCCTGACTGGCCGCGCGCCACACGCTGCGCACGTTCCGTCGCCTCGTTCAGCTGTTGAAGAATTCGGCGCGCCTCCCCGAGAAACAACCGGCCCGCCGAACTGATCTTCACGCCGCGACTGAGGCGATCGAACAACTGGAAACCAATCTCGCGTTCGAGATCCTGAATCTGTCGCGAGAGCGCTGGTTGAGCCACTCGCAGGCGGAGCGCGGCGCGGCCGAAATGTTCTTCTTCTCCAACCGCCACGAAATATCGAAGATGCCGCAGCTCCACACCGATACCCTACCGCGATTAGTCCGATACAAACAATATCTTGGACGCATCTATCGACATTTGGCAGAGTGGCATCGGAAAGGGTGGTGAGCGATGCCTCAGACCGATCAATTCACGACGACACTGAACTTGCCCGAGCCGGTCGCCAGCTACGTGAGGGCGGTCAACGCCGGCGCCACGGCCGTATTTCGGGCGAGCTTCGCAGACGACGCGGTGGTCGTCGATGTGAACCGCGAGCTGCGCGGCCTCGACGCGATCACGGCCTGGGCCGCCGCCGACATCTTCGGGGCTCAGGTGCACTTCGACGTCCTGGACGTCACCGAGCGCCTGGGACGAACCATCGTCAGAGTCCAGATCGACGGCACGTTCGATCGAACGGGATTACCCGCTCCACTCGTGATGAACCATGACTTCAAGGTGGCGGAGGGCAAGATCGCCGAACTGCGAATCGGATTCTAGGGGACTGCGCACCTCGTGGCAGCGATGCGGCAGATGCATGGGCGATGGTCGATTCGAGTACCTCAGCGTCCGGTAAAGCGACCCAAGCTGACCCCGCTGATCGGCTCCTCTGGTTGTGGCGCTGTCGAATGTGGCCCGATTGGCGATCAGCTCTCATCATCGTCAAGCCGGACACCGTCATCGCGTGGCATCGCAAGGGCTTTCGGCGCGAACCGGCCGGAACTGTCAGGAATGCTTCCCCGCTTTCAGCAGACTCTGCACCTCCTCTGCCAGCCAACACTTCAACGCCGAGCGCAGCGTTCGATGCAGTGACCCGGTGACGTAGACGATCTTCGTGGGAGTCTCAGGATCATCCGTTTCGATCAGAAGCTCGCAGCATTTCGGACCGGCGCAGGTCGGGGTGAAGCGGATGAGGACCGGGAGACATGAACCGGGGCGCACCGTCGCGGGGAAGGGATTGCTCACGATCTTGAACGTGGCGCAACACTGATCGCGGCCCGGCTTATGATCGTGGCCATGATCTCCGTGGGCGTCCGCGTGCTTCTGGCCGTGTTTCTGGTCGCCGTGCTTCCCGTCGTCGTGTCCGTGCTCGTGTCCGTGGTGATGTCCGTGACCGCAACCGCAATCGCACCCGCACCCGTCACAGTCGTGGCACCCGGGCTTCCACGGATCCGGCAGGAACGCAACCTTCAACACGTGCAGGTCACATTTGCCGACGTTGCAGATCGAAATGTTCCGCTCGGCGCGCCGCCCGAAATCGGCCGGCCCGAAGTGGCCAGTGCCGGTGACGGCGAGCTTGCCGCTCGGCGCGAAGCCGGAGACCGCCAGCGTCAACGGTGCAAGCGGATCGTCGCTCGAGACCGTGAGAATCGCCGACTTCGGCCCGAAGCTGGTGGGCTGGAAGCGGACGTCGACATTGACTGAGTCCCCGGCAGCGATCACCAGCGGGAACGCGTGAACACCAGGAGGGATGAACTCCGGCGATGACGAGACGATTCCCGTCACGGTCAGCGGACAACGGCCGCTGTTGCTCAACGTCAGCGGCTGGTCTCTGAACGAGCCGACGCACACCTCGCCGAAGTTGCCGACGTTGGCGATCGAAAGGGCCAGCCGCGGTGGCGGTGCATTGCCGGTGACACGGACCGTCTCGGGGCCGGACGGATCGTTGCTGGTGATGGTGATCGACGCCGACGCGGCACCGAAGTGGCTTGGCTGGAAGCGGATCGGAAGCTCGACCGAGTCACCCGCCGCCACCACGAGCGGGAAGAATGTCACGCCCGGCGTAATGAAGTCGGTCGACGACGAGGTTATCCCGTTCACCCGCAGCGGGCACGGCCCCCGGTTGTTGAGGACGAGCCCGCGGTCGACGAACGAACCAAGACACACGTTTCCGAAGTCGCCGTTGTCGGGCCGCGCGACCTCGAGCGACGCGAGCCCTCCGGTCCCGCTCGCCGCAAGATCGACGATGGGCGCGTTGGGGTCGTTGCTGATGATCCGGATCGTCGCGATCTCGAGCGTGCCCGTTGTCGTCGGTGTGAACTGGATCGTAAAGTCGATCTCCTCGCCCGGCGCGAGAATGAGCGGTGTGCCGGGAGACGGCAGCACACTGACGACGGTGGACCCCATGAGCCGCTGAACGCTCGTGATCACCAGATCGCGGGTGCCGACGTTGAAGATCTGCAGGGTCAGAAACTGCGGACCGGCGCAGACCGTGCCGAAGTTGAGACCATTCTGCAGGTTGACTGCGATCGACGGCCAGTCGGGCCGACGGAATTCGAAGATTCCGCGCCCGTACGTGGCCGCGCGCAGAACTCCGCCCTGACGCGACAGCACCAGGTCGGTGACAGGCGCGCGCGGGAAATGAATGTCGTCGAGAATCGTCCACGTCGCGCCCTCATCGACGCTGCGCAACACGCCGAGGTCCGTGCCGGCATAGATGGTCGTCGGCGAGTCGGTGCCGTCGAGCGCCAGCCCGCCGAAGGGGACGTCGAGCGCCGGTGAGATGTCCTGCCAGGTGGTGCCGGCGATCGTCGTGCGGAAGACGTGGCCTCCTGGCGCGCCGCTGAATCCGCCGAGCACGGCATAGATCACCGCGGGGTCGTTGGGGTCGAACGCCGCTCGGAGAACGTTGCGGCCGGGGAGATTCCTCGTGATGTTCGTGAAGGTGACACCGTTGGGAGGGCCGACGGTGGCGGCCAGCGCGTTGGTTGTGACGAAGACCTGTGGACCATTGAAGACGACGACGTTGTTGCCATTGGTCGGCGAGACGGCGGCGATGGCGGAAACGAAACTTCCTGCCGGTATCGCAAAGGCACCGATGTTCCGCCAGGCAGCGCCGCCATTCTGACTCTGCCAGAGGTTCTGGTTCCCGCTCGCGTAGACAATGCCGGCCGCGCTCGGGTCGGTTGTGACCGCCGCCAGATAGCATCCGGCGTCGCTGGTCGTGCCCCATGGGGTAATGTCCTGACCGGATGGAACGGTTGGAGGAAAATCGGTCCCGTCTGCGGTCGAGAAGAACACCCGCGTGCACGGAGCCGGCCAGAATCCGCTCGTTCCGTAGACGCGGCCCGCCGTCGCGCCGTCATAGGCCGCGTCCCAGCCATCGCCGCCCTGGGGACTCTGCCAGGTCGGGCTCGCGACGCCCGATGTGGTCTGGAGCCCGTTGTCCTGCAACGCACCGACCGTGACGGTCCCCGTCGCATCGGGTCTTACCGTCATGTTGTAGAAGAGGCCGGTCTGCAGACCACCGGCGTTCAGGGCGACCCAGGTTGTCCCGTTGGTCGATCGATAGATGCCGCCATCGTTGCCACAGTAGACGACCGAGGGTGTGGGCGCGGGCCGCCGGAAGAACGCCCACGCGTGCGTGTCTGCATGCATGCCGGCGAGCGCGGTGAAGGTCGCACCCGAATCGGTGGAGCGGCCCTGGCCAACGCACCCAACGTAGACGATGTCGTTCGCTCCGTCACCCGGTGACGCCGGGTCAACGGCCATGTGAAAGCTGTAGCCTCCCTGCGTGTTGGTCGGCATCCCGGCGGCGCCGCGCTGCGCCCAGTTCGCGCCCTGATCGGTGCTGAGGAACAGCCCGACCGGGTCGGGTGCTCCGCCCTGTCCCGACAACGCGACATAGATGACTTGTATGCCGGCCGCGTTGGGCGGCGTTGTCGGCGGCGCGAGATCGACAATGACTTTGCTGAAGCTCGCGCCCGGCGTCCCTCCGAGCGCCGCCACCACCTGCGGCGTAGCGGGTCCGAGAATCTGTGCCCAGTTCTGCCCGCCGTCATTCGAGCGGAAGACGCCGCGATTCGTGATGCCGGCGTACAGGATCCTGGCACCGGCCGGTGAGGACACATCGAGCACGAGCGATTGGGCGTCGCCATTGCTGCCCACCCCCTGGATCCAGTTCTGGCCGCCGTCGATGGAGCGGAAGACTCCGTTCGCCGAGCTCAGGTAGACCGTCTGAGAGTTCGCCGGGTCGACGATGATGACGTTGATGGCCTGAGTGAAAAACTGATTCGCATTGCCGGTGTTCCCGGCCGGGTAGCCGGAACCGACGCGGATGCAGCTCGCGCCGCTGTCTGTTGACTTGTAGAGTCCGGCCTGGGCCTGGGGTGTAACGCGAGAGCTCGTTCCGACGTAGATGATGCTCGCGTCACTCGGATCGATCGCGATTGCGCCCGGCTCGCCGATGCCGAGCGCAATCTGCCGGTCGAAAATCGGCGTCCAGGTTGCGCCCACGTCCAGCGAGCGCCATACGCCGCCGCCGGCAGTGCCCTGGTAGATGATGTTGCCGTTGTTGGGGTGAATCGCGATGGCCGTGGTGAGGCCGTTGTCCTGACGGCCCCCCTGAGCAATGGGACTCGGCCCGATCGGCGCCCAGACCGTGCCCGCGAGCATTACGACCCTCTCTCTTTGTCGCCTTCTTTGTCGCCTCCTTTGTCGCCCCTCGAATCCGCGCCGCCCTCACCTTTGTTCCGCACGCTCTGAGCAACGTCGCCTTTGATCTCATTTGGAGGGCGGCTCACGCTGCCCGGAAGCTTGGTCCATTGCTCGACCCCGCGTGCATAAGCCTCAGGCGTCGCCGCCGCGCCTCCCTGGAGGCGGCGCCTGACGTAGTCACGGTGGATTCTCACTGGGCTGGCGTCGGGATTGCCCGGCGGCTGCGGCGGCGGCTTCTCATAGCCGTCGTCCCGGCCCGATCCATCGTCGTCTTTCGGCGGTTTCTTGTCGCCCTTTTTTGGTCCTGCCATGACCCCTCACCGATCTGCCCAGCTAACGAGTCCCGACCGCGACCCTCTTGTTCCATACGGCGCGCCCCCACGCGCCGACCGTCACCGAGATCACGAAGACACACGCGACAATCGCCCACTCAAGCGCGCCGCTCCCGCCATCGGGGTCGACGCCGATGAGCAACTCGATCCATTCCCGGGTGTAGAGTGTCGCGACGAAGAGCGCTGCCGTCAGAATGGCAAATGCTGCGTCGATCCGTAAACGGACGGAGGGCTGGCCTGACATATCTCCTCCACTCGCTTGAGCATGACACGTGGCTCAGCCGGGCGGCGTGGGGTAGTCCAGCGCGATACTAGTGCTCCGACTATTCCCTGTCAACCAATGCTACAGATCGACGGCCTTCAAGCTCAGCGGTGAACAATGGGTCAATGGCGTCACTGTGTGATCGATGGCCGCCTCCGCTGAAGCGCTGCGTACAGTGCGTCGTACATGAAAGCGGACCGTTCTACGATTTCCGTGTCATCGGTCGTCACGAGCGAGAACGCCGCTGAAATGAGTGGCAACCCGGCAGCTTCCGGAACCTCGTTTGCTCGCGGCACGTCGGCATCCCTCACGATCGTGCGCATGAGCGACAGCGCGACATCGTCGGGACAACGTTCCTCGACGAGCGCCTCGAACGGGGTTCGCCCACGCTCGTCGCGCGCGGGGTAATTCGTCCCCGGCGCGTGAAAGCCGATTCCAACCAGCCGTCGCGCTTCGGCGGCCACCTCGCCGGGGCTCACGAAGACAAGAACGGCCTCCGGATCGATGAACCTTCGAATGAGACCACGCCGTGGCCGCCCGGTTGATCTTGATCTTGCGACTCGTAACCCAACGCACGGTCGTGGCGTTGGCCGGTTCGTCCCGCAGCCGCCTCGCCGCGGAGAATCTCCTCCTTCGCAAGCAGTTGGCCTTCTATCTCGAGCGGAAGGTCAAGCCACGGCGCCTGGACGATACCACCCGCAATTCGCGTCAATGTCCTCAATCACGACACCGTGGATGTTTGACCGTCTTAAAGTCTCGCTGACCACAAATGATGCGATCTGATCGACTATCATGCGACAGCTCTTAGTTTGCGGCGATTTTCTCAAATGTGATTTGAGGCTCGTCGGAAGTTACTGCGATTCGGCCCGCCGAACTGATCTTCACGCCGCGACTGAGCCGATCGAACAACTGGAACCCAATCTCGCGTTCCAGATCCTGAATCTGTCGCGAGAGAGCGCTGGTTGAGCCACTCGCGGGCGGAGCGCGGCGCGGCCGAAATGTTCTTCTTCTCCAACCGCCACGAAATATCGAAGATGCCGCAGCTCCACACCGATCTGAACCTGCCCGCGCCGGTCGCCAACTACGTGAGGGCGGTCAACGCCGGCGCCACGGACGCATTTCGGGCGAGTTTCGCGGACGACGCGGTGGTCGTCGATGTGAACCGCGAGCTGCGCGGTCTCGACGCGATCACGGCCTGGGCCGCCGCCGACATCTTCGCGGCTCACGTGCACTTCGACGTCCTCGACGTCAAAGAACGCCAGGGACGAACCATCGTCAGAGTCACGATCAATGGAACGTTCGATCGAACTGGATTACCCGATCCGCTCGTGATGAACCATGAGTTCAGGGTGACCGAGGGGAAGATCGCCGCACTGCGAATCGGGTTCTGATATGGAAAGACCGTTAGTCAACCCTTGAAATACGGCCTGTGGAAATGTGGGCGCGCGCGTTCTGTGCGCGCGTCCAAGGCCGCGAAGCGGCCGTCATTTCCACAGGCTCTTCGTTCATCTGATCCGGTCATCTGATCGGCCGAGCGGCAACGACGGTGAATCACTCTGATATTCGCGGGTTGGGTACCGCATGACCATGATTCGTCGGGAGCTGCCTCGCTCTAGGGGCGCGAGTTCGAGACCGAAGTCGTCTATCGCATAGAACGCTCGAGGGTTCTCCTTTCGACGTCGGCCGATCAGATCACCGGGTCAGGGCCGCCCACACGAAGCCGGTCAGCTCGCGGGCGACGGCGGTCACGATGTGTTGTTTCCGTTTGCCGCGCGCGGCAAAACGCGCGTAGCGGCGATGCAGACGTTGTTGGGCGGTCCAGGCGTGAGCGACGACGGTGGCGGGGGCACCGCGCTGGCGGGCGCGCAGGGCCGCGCTCACAAACGGATGGTGGCGATAGTGCCAGGCCGATTCGACGAGCACGCGCCGAAGATGGGCGTTCCCGGTCTTGGTGATCGCGCCTTGTGCCCGTTGGCTCCCGCTCGAATGTTCCGACGGCACCAACCCGACGTACGCCATCAGACTCGGGGCCGTGGCGAAGCGGCGTGCGTCGCCGAGCTCGGCCGCGATCGTGAGGGCGGTGAGGTCGTCGATGCCGCGGAAACAGCGCAGGCGCTCGGCGCGCGCCTTGAGCGGCTGGACATCGAGTAACGCGCGGAGGTCCTCCTCAATCGCGCGCAGGCGCGACACGGCTTCGTCGACGGCCCGCAGATAGGCGCGATGCGTCTGATCGAGCGCCGGCAGCGGCCACGTCTGGGCACGCAACCAGCCGTCGTGGCGCTTCGACCAGGCCTTCTTCGTCGCGGTGAAGCGTCGGCCGTGGCGGAGCAGGAATTTCGAGAGCCGGTGCCGCGCGCGCAGCAGATCGGCGCGGATGTCTTCGCGACAACGGAGGAGATCGCGGGCCGCCTCCTCGTGCTCGGTCGGAATGTGGATGGCGGTCAGCGCCCCCGCCCGGTAGAGCACGGCGAGCTGGCTCGCATCGCGGCGATCGGTCTTGATGCGATCGCCGGCGCGACGTGGAATCAGGGCCGGGGCAATCACGTCGCAGGACATCTGCTTCGCCGCCAGGGTCCGCTGGAGCTCGAAGCCGCACGGCCCGGCTTCGTAACAACAGCGCACCGTTGCCTGGCGACGCAGGCGCGCCACGAACCGCAGGATCGTGGCGCTATCAGACGTCAGCGAATGCAGCGCCGGCGTCCGCTGGTTCGGCAACAGCACCGCGGCCACCGTCGTCGCCGCGTGCTGATCGAAGGCAATGATGGTAGTAGACTGCATCACGACCGACCTCCTTTGTATGCGGCTCTGCTCCGAGCTGTCGCGAGCACAGAGTAACCCGCGTCAGATGCAAAGCCGAGGTCGGTCTTTCCATATGGTCTAGGGGACGCGCTGATGATGGGACCCGCTGATGAGCGTTCCCTGACTGGTAAGATGCGCTCGTCACCGGTGCGGCCAAGGGCATCGGTGCCCGCATCGTGACGGGTCTTTGGCCGAAATGTGCCTACAGGTTTCCGACAGGATCCTCAAGCGACCCGCAGCCAATCCGTCCTTTACTGACCCGCGCCAACCGCCTTCTGAATCGCATCGACGACTGCCGAGAGAACAGGACGAACCTGATCTTCGCCATTGTTACCAACGAAATACATGAACACGCGCTGTTGCGGAAGCCACATGAGGTAGGAGACGAACGCACCGTCTGAGCCGCTGCTGCCGATCCGATAGATCACGCCGGAACGATCAAAGCGGAGGGCAAAGCCGTAGGCGTCTCTGACACCGGGGGCGTACTCCTCGGTTTGTGGCAGGGTCATCGGCTCGAGAATGCGACGGGGCTGGTTGATCCAGAACCGAAAGAAACGCTGCATGTCGTTGGCTGACGCGTGCAATTCCCCGTTGCCCTTCCAATTCCACAGGGCAGATCCGAGTGCCTTCAGATGGTCAGCCGGAACGACTCGGGGAACACCGTTGACGTACCCTTCGGCGATCTCCGGAACATCGTGCGCTGCGAAAGGCCAACCGCTCCGACTCATGCCGGCTGGCTGGAAAATGTTCGCGCGCAGATACTCCTCCCAGGTTATTCCCGACACCTCCTCGACGATGGCCGCAAGGTACGAGTAGCCGGGATTCGAGTACGACAACGCTCCGCGCGCCGCAGCCAGCGACTGCCGCGTGCAGTCAGCGATCAAATGCTCCTTGGTGCGCCGCTCGTAGTCTTCTGCACAATGGGGTGGCAACCCGGCGTGATGCACAAGCACGTCGTGGAGACGCGAGAGCGCCGCGGGCTCGTTGGCGCTCTTGAGATATGCCTTGAGCGGAGCCTGTAGATCGACCTGACCCCTGGCCGACAGCTGCATCATCGCCAACGCCGTGAAGCTCTTGGTGATGGAGTTGATCGGAGCGATCGTATCCGTGGTGAAGCGGGTGTTCAGACGGCGATTCGCCAAACCGTAGCCGCTGGCCAGTACTTGTCGGCCATCGCGTTCGAGGATGATGGCACCGCCAAAACCACTCGACACCGCACGAGCCATCAGCTGGTCCACGCGTCCGGCCAGTTCGCTGTTGGATGCTGTCGTTTCCGCTGACAATGGTGGGCTCGAAGGGATGGGCCCAAGTTTCTGGAGAAATTCTTGAAGGCGAACGCGCCACTCTCCTTCGGTTACGGCGATCAGCTGCTTGAGCGCGTGAGCGTGCGCGACTGTCAGCGCATCTGCCGCAGCCACCATGACATCCGGTGTTACGCCTTGACCTTCCCAGTTGTCGCCCGTAACGGCAGACCGAACCCTGCCATTCGGGATCGTCACTTCGAGCGTCGAAGCGATCCGGTGCGGGCGGCCAGGGTTGGCCGCACCGGCCGTTCGTTCTCCAATGATCTTGGCCCGTTCGCGCTCCTGCAAGAGGAACGCAAGTCCCTCTCCCGCGGAGAACGTTCGAGACGAGGTGAGCACGTAGACGGGCCGACGTTCGTTTCGTTCAGGCAGAGCGACAGCAGGCGTGGCATACGACGCTGGTTCACCAGACCGCGGTACGATTTGAAATAGCGGCAACGCCGGCTGGTCGAACAGGTATCCGGCAATGCGGGCGACTGTGCCTGGTGAGCCTCCCCGGTTGTCTCGGAGATCGACAATCAACGCCTCTGCGCCTTGCAGGAGGCGCATGGCATGAGTGATGGCGTCGTGCGCCTCTTCGTCACGCCAGAAGCTCGTGAGATTGAGGTGGCCGATATTGCCGGCCAGGATCTCAATTCGCTGAACGCCGGCGTTCGACCGGACGACATCCCGCTCTCGCGCATCCGTCGCGACGGTTGCAGCGACCTGGGAACTCGGAACAACTGCGACTCGCAGATGCTTGTCATTCGATTCCAGAAGCAAGTCGTATGTCAGCCGATCGGCAAGCACCCCGGGAGTCGTCAGGTGCAAGTACTGACCATCTGCGAGTCGCCGACGCAAGACAGAGGCCGCACGTTCCGCAACTGTGGCATCCATGTATTCTCGGCTGACGGTTGTAGCGACCTCACTCACCGCCGTGCGAATCTGCGCGAGCGTTAACTCGACGTCTGCCTCGCCCTGCGCGGAGGCTCTACCAGCGCCCACGGTGAACAGCGCTACCGTGCAAATCGCCAGAACCTTTTGCAAAGTGCGCAACCGTTTGCGGGTGCTGGCGCCGAGCGACGAAGTACCAGTACGCATGCTGACCCCCTGTTCACACGAGGACGCACCTGTCGTTGCGAATCGCAAAAAACCAGGCGATTGGGATCAGATCAAGAGAGGCGTGTGACGGAGATTTAGCGGTGCCGACCGGCTCGTCGATCCTGGCGAGGAACTAGCGCTGGTAATCTCGAACGCGCGCGCACGGTGAGTTTCCGCGGACGCGGCCTGGGCCGGCATCGACTTCCAGAATGACTTGGTAATCGCGGTAATCGTGCGCGGCGGCGCATGCCATTGCTTGTCCGAATCGCATGGCGTCTGCGATGCGTCCGCTCGAGGCGAGCCGACCGCGCAGGCCGCATTGACAGCCGATGTGTCCTTTTCCGAACGAGCGGCCGTTATCCAGAGCAGCGCTGACACAACGAGCGTCAGAAGAATCAGGCGGCGCACGATGCGATTGTGACGCGAGATTTCGGCACAGTCAAAACCTCGTCTTTGGAGCACCTCTTCTCCAGACTTTTTCAATTCGACTTGCGAACCCACCCGATCTACTCGCGCAGGTGTTGCAGCGATCGCCGCGCCACGCTGACGGACTCGGCCAGCGTCGCAGACTTGAATTCTCGACGCCACGCAATGGCCGTTTGCAGAGGATCGGGCGAGGGGCGAAGCGCCCGATAGACCACGCGATCCTGACTGACCTTGCGGGCGGATGCCGGAACCATGCAACTCCCTGAGCACCGCCTCATGAAACACGGGTACGGCGTCGCGCGGCGGCAGGACGAAGGGTTCGTTCGCCAGGGCCGACACCTTGAGGCGTGGTCGCGAGGCGAAGCGGTGCGTGGGCGGCAGGGCCACGACGAACGGCTCGCTGATGACGATCACCAACACCGGCAAGCGGCGCGGCACCGAGGTCGTGCAGCTCTATGCCGCGGACACGCCGACCGGGGTGACGCTGCCCGCGCAGCACTGATCGGATTCGCTCGAGTCGACCTGGAGCCCGGCGCAACGAAGAGCGTCTCGTTCGCGGTGCCCATGAGCGTCCTCGCCTACACGGGACTCTCCGGCGAGCTCGTCATGGAGCCCGGGCCGATTGAGGTGAGTGGTTAGGTCATTTCTGCTGCGTCGGCCCGGTTGCACGGACGACGGCTTTGCTTTCGGCACTACCGACGCGTCCCATCCGGGGTTGGCTCGGCCTTGCCAATGCGCCGGATGCTTCCAGTGTCGATGGTCATGCCTTTGTCGTTGATCGCCTGGAAGTACATCTCATCCCGGTCGATCTCGACGAGCATGAATGCGTAATCTGAGTCGTTCCCGTACGCCGTGAGCGCCGACTTGCGCAGGTCGCCCTTCCTGAGCTTCGATGACGAGCCGATGATGAAGTAGGCGATACCCTTCTGTGGTTTGACCCGCTCGTAGAAATGTTCGTGTCCCATCATCGCGATGTCGACGCCGTGCTTCAGGAACACCGGTTCGAGCAGCCCTCGTTGAAGATCAGCCGAGCCGTGCGTGGCGCCGGAGGAGTACAGCGGGTGGTGGAAGAAGACAATCTTCCAGTCCGATCCGCTGGCCGCCAGCTCCTTGTCGAGCCATTCCAGCTGCTTGGCGTCCACATAGTTGGTGTCGATCGCGAAGAATCGCACGCCGTCTTGGGGTTTGAAGCTGTAGTATTTCTTGCCGTCCATGTTGAACAGCTTGTACTGGGTCTGCCCGTCGTCGTCGTGATTGCCGAGCGCCGCGTAGAATTTCACGCCGGCGTCGATGAGCGGCTTGTACGGGATCGAGAACTTGTTCTCGTAGTCGCGCGGACTCTCGGTGCCGTACAAGTTATCGCCCGTCATGAGAGCGAACTCAAATGGGAAGCGCGTACGCCAGGATGCCATCTGCTTGGCGACGGCGGTTTGACCTGTGCCCGGGTGGCCACTGTCGCCGAGGACGGCAAACTTGAGTGAACCTTGCTTGTTCGGCAGGCGCAGCTCCTGCGCCTGCGCCACGAGTATCAAGCCGGCTAGCAGTAGCACGAGAACGGCTAAACGACGCATGATGTCCCGGCGCATGATGCCCCTCCGGCTACGTAGTAACCGCGTTCAGGATGTAATCGACGACGAGATCGGCCGCCGTATCGAGCAGCAGTAGATGCTGGCCGACGATGCGGTATTCGAGCGGCTCCGGCAGAGAAGGCAGCGTGAGCAGAAGCTGTGCCGGCACGCTCGGTAACGGCTGTCCCTCCGGGTACTTCGCGTTGACTTTGAACGGCACGGTTCCAGGCGCCGGTGCATCGTCTTTCAGGACCGCTTTCGCGTCGCGACCGTCTTCGCCCTTCAGTTCGGGCGCGATGCAGACGCCGGAACACGGGGCGGGCTGCCGGGGTGAAGATGTCGCCGTGTTTCGCACCGGCGCGCGCCGCCTGGATCTTGGCCGCCAGCGCCGCCTTCGCATCGGCTATCCGCGCAGGGTCCGAGGTCTCCTTCTGTGCGGCTTCCCCCTTGGCGAGCTTTTTGTGGAGGTCGGCGTACGTCTCCACGCGCGCTTTGAACTCGGCCATGACGGCGGCATCCGGATTTACCGCCGGATCGGTACTGGTCTTCCGTTCACCTTCTTTAATTGCGGTTTCCGCCGGTGTAGGTGATGGCGGGGCGGCACGCCGCTGCGCCGCGACGATCGCGCCCACGCACACCAGCGTGACTGCCGCAACGACTTGTAGTCGTCTGACGTTCATGACATGCCTCCGAGTAGGATGGCTGCACTATTCGTGCCTCAGAGGCTCATCAGAAGCCCGCACGGATCAGCTTGCTGCAGCCGATGGGCGCCAGGCGGTCGTCGCCGCAAGCGGCGCTTGACGCAAACCTGACACAGGCCCGATGGCGGCCTGACGCACGTCGCTATAATCCGCTCGTTACCTCCTTGGGATGCGGACCAACCAGCGGAAGAGGACGCGCGCGTGGATCGGGGCGTCAATCGCCGCGCTGGTTGTGCTGTGCGCGGCACTCGGATGGCTGAGCTGGACGCTCGTCGAACAGGATCGAGAAATCGCCGCGGCGCGAGTGCAGGAGCGGCTGGCTGGAGCCGCCGACCTGGCGGTGGCCGCCGTCGACCGGAGCCTCTCGACGGTGGAAGAACGACTCGCCACGATCGCAGAGGCAGCAGACCCGACGCGCGCGACGGCCGCCTCGGATCTGGTCACTCGGTCAGCGGCGCACGGCAGTGTCGTGCTCGTGATGACGGCGAGCGACGTCTGGTCGTCGGCACCGCTCCTCTACTATCCGGTGGTCCCGGCCTCGCACGATGACACCGCCCCACAGTTCGCCGAGGCCGAGCGGCTCGAGTTCGCCGAGGGGCAGATGGCCGACGCCCTGCCGCTGCTCCGCACCCTCGAGCGATCGCGCGATCGCCACGTCAGGGCGGGAGCGCTGGCACGCGTCGCGCGTCTTGCGCGCAAGCTCGGTGACGATCGCGTGGCGCTGGAGGCATACGAGGCACTTGCGAGCATCGACGGTGCAACCGCGCTGGGCCGACCGGCGGATCTCGTCGCGGCCGTCGGACGAGGCGACGCCCTCGCAGATCTCGGCAAGGCTGACGCACTGGCCGACGCCGCAGCGGGTCTCGACGAGGCCCTCCTCATCGGCCGCTGGCGCCTGACGCGCGCGCAGTTCGAGTTCTACCGAACTTTCGTCGAGGGCTGGCGAGGCGAAACCGCGCGCGCTCCGCTCATCAGTGACGACGCCATCGCCCGCGCCGCACTTACCGCGGGCGCGCAGACCGCATGGCAGTCAGCGTTCGGGGCAGAGACCAGCGGCCAGGCCGGGCGTGGACGACGGACCTACACACACGACGGGGGCCGCGGCCTGATTGTCTGGCGCAACGGCACGCGCGGCGTCGCGGCACTCATCGCGACGACAAATGCCGCCGCGCACCTTTGGCGCGATGAACTCGGGACCATCGAAGAGCGCCACACGGTCAGCATCTCAGCGTTCGATGACCAACATACCTGGATCGGTTCGGACCCTGGCGACAACGCGATCGACCGTCCGGCCCGCACGACGGGCCTGCCGCTGACCATCAGCGTCGCCAGCATCGATCCCGACGACGGCCGCCGTTTCGCGCAGGAGCGCGGGACGCTCATCTCGCTCATCGCGGCCGCCGGCGCCATCGTCCTGCTCGGCGGCTACCTTTCGGCGCGGGGCCTGGCGCGCGAGGCGGCCGCACTCCGTCTGCAGTCGGACTTCGTGTCGGCCGTCTCGCACGAGTTCCGCACGCCGGTGGCCTCCGTCCGGCAGTTGAGTGAGATGCTCGACGACCGGCGTGTCACCGATGACGCGCGCCGGAGTGAGTACCTACGGCCTGCTGCGACGCGAGGGCATCCGGCTGCAACGACTGGTCGAGAACCTGCTCGACTTCGGGCGGATGGAGGCCGGCGCGGCCGAGTACCGCATGGAATCAGTGGACCTTCGTCCGTTTCTCGAGGAACTCGTCGGCGACTTCAGCGAAGAGGTACGCCTGGCCGGCCGTCGCGTCGAGCTGACCGTCGCGACTCCGCTGCCCGTCATTCAAGCCGACCGCGAGGCACTGGGACGCGCGGTCTGGAACCTCCTCGACAACGCCGCCAAGTATTCGCCCGTCGAAACGCCCATCAGTATCGAGGCACACACGGATGGGCCTCAGGTGACAATCCGTGTCCACGACGACGGCCCGGGCATTGCCCGGGATGAACAGGAGCGCATCTTCGACAGGTTCGTGCGCGGCGCCGATGCGCGTGCGAGCGGCGCGAAGGGCACGGGACTGGGCCTCGCGATGGTCAGGCACATCGTGTCCGCGCATGGCGGTCAGGTCAGAGTCGACAGCGCTCCGGGGCGCGGCAGCACGTTCATCATCGACCTGACCTCATGAAGATTCTCATTGTCGAGGACGAACGCGCGCTGGCCATCGGACTCGAAGACGACCTGCGCGTCGAGGGCTACGACGTCGTCGTGCTGGGAGATGGCCGAGCCGCGAGCCGGGTGGCGATCGAAGGGGGATTCGATGCCATCGTGCTCGACGTGATGCTGCCAGGCCGCGACGGATTCGAGATCTGCCGCGACATACGACGTGCGGGCAAGCGCACGCCAATCATCCTGTTGACGGCCAAAGCGCAGGAATCCGACAAGATCCTGGGCCTCGAACTGGGCGCCGACGACTACATCACCAAACCCTTCAGCCCGCGCGAACTGCGCGCGCGGCTGAAAGCGGTGCTGCGTCGGGCACAGGGCGACGTGCCCGAGCGCTACAGCTTCGGCAACGTCGAGGTCGACTTCTCAGCCTGCCAGCTCCGACGAGGGGGCAGTCTCGTGGACGTGACCACACTCGAATACAAGCTGCTCTCGCTGTTCATCCGCCGCCGCGGGCACGTTCTCACACGGGCTCAGCTGCTCGACGACATCTGGGGGGCGGCCACACACGTCACCGACCGGGTGATCGACACACACATCGCGAATCTCCGGAAGAAGATCGAGGACGACCCGGCCGCGCCGCGGCATCTGGCCAGCGTACGTGGCATTGGGTACAGGTTCGATGGTTAGGACGCGGCCATGGAGACTTCACGCGATCCTGACACCACCCCCAACCGGGTCTGGCGTGGCCCCTCCATCCTCCTCATGTGCAGCGAGCCGCTCAATCAGCGTCCGAGACTGCGCGGGAGGTCAATCATGAGACGAAACAGGATCGGAGCGGTGGTCGTGGGCGTGGTGCTCGCTGCCGGATCGCTCGCCGCGCAGCGTGCGCCGGCCGGCAACGACGACGTGGAGGTGATGCTGGAGGCGGCCATGCACACCGAGCAGGTGGAGGGCCGCCTGAAGGATGCCATCGAGCGATACCAGGCGATCGCGACCCGGGCCGCGGGCATGACGCCGGCGCGCAAGGACGTGGCGGCTACGGCTCTGCTGCAGATGGCGCGGTCGCAGGAAAGGCTTGGTCAGCCCGAGGCACGAGCGACGTATCAGCGCATCGTGCGTGAGTATCCTGACCAGCCAACGGCCGCGGCCGCGGCAAGAGCAAGGGTGGGACGGGGGCAGACCGAGATCACACCGCGACGGGTACTCGACGGGGCCTATGCATCGATCTTCGATGTGAGCGCCGACGGGCGCTGGACAGTCGGTCCCCAGCGGGCTGGTTTCAGCGGCTACGACATCGTGCGCCGTGACGCAGTCAACGGTCAGTCGACCGTGCTCGTCCCGGCCTCTCCGGCCGGCAGCTCCTTTCATGCTCGCTTGTCCGACGACGGCACGCGTGTGGCCTACCAGTGGGCGAGCGGCCTACCGCCCGTCTATTCCCTTCGAATCGCGCCAGCCACACCAGGCGCGACACCACTGATCGTCCCGTCGGATCACCCCATCATCCCTCTCGACTGGTCGCCGGACGGCAGCGCCGTGCTGGCCTTGTCGCGCCGATTCGAGGGAATGCAGCTCCAGGCCGTTGACCTGCTCTGGGTGACGATCGGCGACCAGGTGTCACGGAGGCTCAAGACGTTTGCGCCGTGGCAGATGGCCATGAATGACGCCCGCGTCTCGCCCGACGGCAAGTCAGTCGCCTACACCGCGAGACCAGTGGCCGGGTCGACCGATCGCTACCTGTATCTGCTCGATGTCGCAAGTGGGACCGAAACAGCGATTGTGACGGCCGCCGGCAGCAGGCTCGACGTGGCCTGGATGCCGGACGGCCGGACCCTGCTGTTCGTTGCTGAAGCAGCGGCTCGGCGTTCCCTCATGGCTATTCGTATCGACGGCGGCCGAAGCTCAGGGGAGCCGTGGACTGTGCACGACGACCTTGGCGGTTCTCTCGTTGGTGTCACCAAGGCGGGTACGCTCTATTACTCGCGAAGCACAGGTGGCGGCAACTACGAATACATCCTGCCACGCAACCCGGCACCCAACGACCGCCCGCTGCACTTCGAAGGACTCAGCGGAACCTACTCCCCGGACGGTCGATCCCTGGCGTTCGTACGGAGCACCGGCGGACTCCTGTTGATCGTCCGGAATCTCGAGACAGGTCAGGAGCGCTCGTTCAGACGCGACGGCCTGAGCGCGGTGTCGCCGCGGTGGCTGCACGACGGCACCGGCGTGATTGTGACGATTGACGACGAGGCTGGCGGCCGCAGCGCCCGCACGTTCTATCTCGTCGACATTCGCAGCGGGGAGTTCCGTCGTCTCTTCGAGCGCGATGGGAACGGCCGCGTTCGAACGGAAGTCGGCGCGCTCGCGCGCGACAATCGAACCCTCTACCTCGGTGCACGCACGGCACCGTCGGCTGACGTGACCTCAATTGTCGGCGTGGACATCACGACGGGCGAAGACCGGACCATTGTCACGATCGAGGGTGGCCTGCCGCGGACCCAGCCCGGGATTGCCCTCAGCCCCGATGGATCAACGCTGGCCGTGTACGGGTGGATTCGCCCCTCCGAGGAGGCGCGGATCTTCACCGTGGGCGTGGATGGGACGGGCTATCGGGAGATCGTCCCCTCGGTACGGACGGGTCCACTGGCAGACACGATCCGCTGGACGCCAGACGGACGCTCGCTCGTGTTCGTGGCGCATGACGCAAACCGGAACTGGCGCGTCATGCGGGTGTCGGCCGACGGCGGTCCCGTCGAGTTCGACGGCCTGAGCTTCGATACGCTGTCTCCGCTTCTCACGAACCTGAAGATATTCCCCGGCAACTTCAACAACATCGACCTGCATCCGGACGGCACCCGGATTGTCGCCAGCACCCTCACCATGTCCAGCCAGGAGCTCTGGACGCTCGATAACCTCACCTGGGTGCTGAACCAACGGTAGTCGACCCTGCTCTTCCCGCCGGTGCGTCGCGCCCTGCGGCGCACCGGCAGGACTCTGCGGCACAACGCTAGCCACATTAGCCGACATACTCGCCCATTCTCAGACGTTGCCCCTGCCGGACAGCGCCACATTGGCCCGGTACGCTGTTCGCCGGCGAGGCTGACGCCAGAACCCGGGATGGTTCGCGCTGCACTCGCTTCGACCCTGGCCACTCCTCTGCGAACGCGCGCAGCCGTCGCTCGATCTGCGGCCGGAAGTATGTGATCGTTGTGAAAACAATATCTTGGACGCATCTATCGAGGTCTGGCACAGTGGAATCGGAAAGGGTGGTGAGCGACGCCTCAGACCGATCAATCCACGACGACACTGAACCTGCCCGCGCCGGTCGCCAGCAGTGACGAGCGCAACCTTACCAGTCAGGGGACGGTCATCAGCGGGTCCCCTCGAATCCGATTCGCAGTTCGGCGATCTTGCCCTCGGCCACCGCAAGTTCCTGTCGGTCGCTACCGTGGGCTCATCGGCCACGAGCGGCAGCGGACGATGAACAGTTGGTGACCGCGTAGCGGCTCAGGGGAGGTCGACCCGAAACGCCCGCTCGGATAGATCCGATTCAGCATGCGGGGCCGGGGAGTTTCGACCACCGGCGCGCCAGGCGCCTTGAGACCGCGAATGGTCGCGTGTGGGCGCGCCGCTCGGCAGGTCGGAACGCTCTGCGCGTGAGGGCTTCCCGGTCTTCGTGCCGACCGGATGGAGGCGGCCTTGACATGCGACTAGCATGCACGCATGCTGTTGACATGTCCAAAATGGTTCAAATCCGGAATGTTCCGGACGCGCTGCACCGCCAGCTGAAAGTCCGAGCCGCGAACTCGGGACAAACGCTCTCCGATTACATCCTGGCCGAACTTGAACGTCTCGCCGCGCGACCGACGCGCGACGAGATGTTGACCCGAATCCACAGTCGAAAGCGCGTGACCTTGAAGACGCCGGCCGCGGTGGTCGTCCGCGAGGAGCGCGAGTCGGCGTGATCGTCGTCGACGCCTCGGCCCTGCTCGAGTTTCTCCTGCAGACTCCGCTAGGCACTCGGGTCGAGGCCCGCCTTTTTCGCGACCAGGACGAGTTCCATTCACCCCACCTTGCGGACGTCGAAGTCACTCAAGGACTCCGCCGCCTCGTACGGACTGGCGAGGTGTCACCTGACCGCGCGGCCGAGGCAATTGCCGACCTCGCCGACTTCGATCTCCACCGGCACTCCCACGTTGATCTCCTGACCCGCGCGTGGAAGCTGCGTGAGAACGTCACGGCGTACGACGCCATTTACGTGGCCCTCGCAGAGGCGCTCGATGCGCCGCTCGTCACCTGTGACGCGCCGCTCGCCAAAGCGCCAGGTCATCGGGCGCACATCGAAGTGATTCAGTGATTTGCGGACATCGTCCAGTTCGGCCTGGGTCGTTCAGGCCCGGTTCAGCCACGACCGGGTATCGTGGGCCATGCTCGCCATCTTCTCCTACGACTTCGGCTACAGCGCCTCTCTGCGTTATGCGATGCTGGTTCCGCTCGTGCTGGCCTGCCTGGTCGCAGCGTTCGCGCTCTGGCGTGCGTGGCCACGCTGGGCGTACATCCCGATCGTCATCGTCGGCCTCTGGGGCGCGGGGGCCGTCGTCGCCCTCAATGCGATGCTCAATCGGCCGATGTCTCTTCCGACCGCGCGGTTTCTGACATCCGGAAGCGGGCGTGTGCTCGACGTCGGCGCCGGATCGGGACGTGCCGCCATCGGCGTACTCCTCGCCAGGCCGCAGACGACCGCGATGGGGGTGGACATTTACAGCGGCTACTGGGGCATCGACGAGAACACGCCGGAGCGGTTCATGAGGAACGCGCGCATCGCCGGCGTCGAGGGCCGCGCCGACGCCCGCGCCGGCGACATGCGGGAACTGCCCTTCGGCGACGGCGAGTTCGACGCCGTGGTCAGCTCGTATGCGATCGATCATCTGCGCCGGGCCGAACGGCCGAAGGCGATCGCCGAAGTGGCGCGGGTCCTCAAACCGGGCGGCGAGTTCCTGCTGATGGTCGTTCACGTCGACTGGCGGACGTGGGTGGTGTCTCCCGTGCTCGCTCACCACCCGTCCGCCGATCCGGAACCGTGGCGCGTCCTGCTCAAGGAGCATGGTTTCTCGCTCGAAGAAGAAGGCACGCCGTTTGCGACGCTGTATTTCGTCGCCAAGAAACGCTGAGCAATTGCACAGTGCGGGCGCCTAGGAGAGCGCTCGCTGAAGGTCCTGACCGTGAAGCTGCGTAGTCTGGCCTGATTTCCGACTGATTCGCCAGAGTCTCGCAGGGCAGGGCAGGCTTGGAGATCTATCCCGACGCCTCGTCGTCTGGCCGCAGCAGAATCGCTGACTTGGCCTTGACCCGCAACCCCCGGTCGAAGGTGACCAGCGTCAGATGTCCTGCGGTCGCGAATGCCGCGAGAAATGAATCGGCCCAGTCCTTGGTCGCCGGCTGTCGACGACGCGTGAGAGAGCGAAAGCGCGGTTCGATCTCAGGAGACTCGTCGACGAACGTGACACGAGGATCCTGCAGCCACCGATCGTACGCCGCCCAGGCCTGCGGTTGCGTCATGACCTCGTCACCCATGACGACTGCGGTTGTCAAAAGACGCAGGATGCCGAGCTGCGTGAACCGGCAGAACGCCAGCGTCACGTCTGGCGGGAGCGCCGTGAACCACGTCGCAGCCGTGGTGTGGTGCACGTGGCCCTCGTAGGTGAGCGCTACCCAGACATTGATGTCAGGGAAAAGCAATGTCGTAGATGGCGGCATTGTCGAGAGCCACGGTGCCAGGGCGCTTCGAACGGACGATCGGTAGGGAAACGGGCGCCCCCGCGCTCCGAGGCTCGGACTTCAGCACTTCTCTGACGCCCTTCAGGATGAGAGCACGAGTCGAGCTGCCTTCGCGCGCCGCCCGGGATTTCAGCTGGCGGTACAACCGATCTGGAATATCGACAGTCGTACGCATGCCTTCATTGTGCCATATTTATGGCGTGGCGAAACCCGTTCTAAGGAGTGACAGATCGATGAAGACGATGGAGGGCCACGATACGGGTTCAGTCGAGTCCTGGCTGGTCTCAGCGGGCCGCGATCGGAGTCCTGGCGCACCACTGAACGTGCCGCCGACCCCTGCCTCGAACTTCGTGCTGGGCGACCGTCGGGCATACTCGCGCGATGACGGCACGCCGAGCTGGGAAGCGCTGGAAGAGATCGTTGGCGGTCTCGAAGGCGGATACTCAGTCGCCTTCGCCTCCGGGATGGCGGCCATCGCCGCAATCTTTGATCAACTCCCGATCGGAGCCGTCGTCGGCCTCCCCCATGATTGCTATCAGGGCGTGGCCGGACTCGCGCTTGCGGGACAGCACCGAGGCCGCTGGACTGTCCGCCGCCTCGCAGTCGAGGACACGGCAGGCTGGATTGAGCTCTGTGCCGTCGCCGATTTCATCTGGTTGGAGTCACCGTCGAATCCGCTCTTGACGGTCGGCGACATCGACGCGATCTGTGCCTCGCCGCGAAAACATGGCGCGGTTCTCGGAGTGGACAACACCTTCGCCACGCCGCTCAATCAACAACCGCTCCTGCTCGGCGCGGATATCGCGGTGCAGTCCGTCACGAAATTCATCGGCGGCCATTCCGATTTGCTGTGCGGCGTCGCGACGGTACGAGACCCGAATCTGCTGCAGGCTCTCCGTCACTCGCGCGAACTCACTGGAGGAACGCCGGGTACACTCGAGGCATTTCTTGCGGTACGAGGTGCGCGTACATTGGCGCTACGCTTGGAGCGGGCACAACGCAGCGCGAGCATCCTCGCCGAGCGGCTCGCTGAGCACCCGAGCGTCACCGTGACCCGCTTTCCGGGTCTCGCCACACATCCGACCCATGCCGCGGCGAAGCGTCAATTAAAGGGCTACGGCACGATCATCTCGTTTGATGTACGCGGTGACGCTGCCGCGGCGGATGCCGTGTGCGCAAACCTGCGCCTGATCCAACACGCCACCAGTCTTGGCGCGGTCGAGTCGACAATGGAGCGCCGAGCAGCCATTCCAGGCCAGGAACATCTACCTCCGGCGCTGTTGCGGCTGAGCGTTGGTATTGAATCAATCGATGATCTCTGGACCGATCTCGATCGATCGTTGCGACAGGCGCTAGCGTGAACCGGTCTCGGCCATGAAGACTCGTAGCCAGTTCAGACCAAAGAGTCTTCGTTGGAGAGGGCTACCGACGCAGATTCAACGAGTTAGCCTGTGTGGAAGTTCGAAACACCAGTGTGGCTGGATCCGTAAGTGACTGATTCTGTGTGCGTTAGGAGGCTGGCTCGCCGCACTGGACGATTTCCGCAACTGGTTGGGGCTGGGCCTGGAGGCCCGCGAAAGGGAATGAAAATCGTCGGGGTTGGACAGAATGGCGATGGGAGCGGCGAGATCGAGATTAGCCATGGAGCAAGCGAGGCCGAGCAACTGTTTGATCCGGAGCGTGCGTGATTGACCGAATAATTGAGCGTCGTCGCGGCCTGGCAGGCGCCGGCGATCGCTCGCGACCCTGAGTGATGCGAGAAGGCACGCTCTCCGCTCCCACCGAGGAGAGGCCGATGCCATACCGGATCGCTGGAATTGACGTGCACAAGAAGATGCTGGCGGTCGTCGTGGCCGACGTCGAAGTCGACGGCGATTTTCACTTCAACCGCCTGAAGGTCGCGACCACGTCGGCCGAGCTGCGCGGCCTGGCCGACTGGTTGATCGAGCAGGACGTCGAAGAAGTCGTGATGGAATCGACCGCGCAGTACTGGCGGCCCGTGTGGGAAGCGCTGGAACAGCATTGGCGCCCGCAACGTCGTACGCGCGAGGGTGCGCCGCGGCTCGCCGGCACGCTCCATCTCGCCCAAGCTCAATCGAATCGAGGCCCCGGGGGTCGCAAGCGGGACTTTCCAGAGGCGGAGCGGTTGGTGAAACGCCTGGTCGCGCAGGAACTCACGCTGAGCTTCGTGCCGGATGGGCGCCGCGCCCTTCTCGACGCTCCAGAGCGTGGCGATCGGCTTCGCGAGGGGGACGCGGCGTGGCGGCGGTTCGTGATCGGCGCGGTGGGGTCGGCCACGTCGTGATCGTAGTGCACAGGGCAGATACCCGGTTATACCCGCCTCGCGGCGCTCAGGGCCGGGACGGCCCGTAGCCGAGTCGCGTTGACTCGGCTCATCAATGAGCGTAAGCCTGACGGGAACCAAGATCCGTCCGCGTGATTATCAGCGGCGCACCCACTCGTCTTCGGAGCCGCTGTCCCAGACGCCGGTGACCCGCTCGGCTGCGGCGTGCCGGCTACTCCACCTTCGAGCGGCGACGTCGACGCGTCGCAGCGATCACGGCGAGCCCCAGCGACAACAACCCCAAGGACGCCGGCTCAGGGACCGGCGGAACGCTCGCCTCACGGAAGCTCGCCACGCCGAACGCGTGGAAGGAGCGTGGGTCGTAGACGCAATTCTCAGACCCCGCCATCGGGCAGGTGGCTGCTCGGACCGTAAGAAGAAACGGCAAATCCTGAGCGAGCATGATCCCGACGTCGGCCATCGTGGGGAACCTGGGAATGCCGTCCGGCACGCCCGGTTGCCGTAGATCCACCCTTTGATAAACCAAGTACTCCTGAATCTCATCAGAGCCATCCCCGCTGAGCACTTGCTCGTACGTGTGGCCGATGAGCATCGTGGTATTCTCGCCGGACCCGTTGTCGAAGTTGGAGATGAAGTTGGACTCGAACGTCTGCACGGTCCCGCCGTCGCCGAACGGGCTCGCGAAGTGGCCGACTCGACTCGTGTCGATCGTCAGAGTCGACGGCCCAAAGTGACTTATAAACACGTTCTCGAAAGGCGTCCTGACTCACGATCGTGTCGTTGGTCGTGATGGTCAGGTTGAGCCCGCTGATCGAAACGGTTGAGCAGAGACCAGTCGAAGGAAAGCACTTCCCGGTGATGGTGACGTCGTACTCGAGTCTGAGCGGTGTCGCGGTCGCGGCGGTCGCGAGGAGACCAGTCATTACCCCAGCCGCAAGGAAGGAACGCAGGGTTCGCATGGGCCCTCCTGTCAGGATGTGAATCAGCTCGCATCATCCTATACCCGCGCCGCTTTCATCGCTCGAACAATGACCTCGTCTGGGCTCTACACGACGCCACCAGCGACACGCAGAAGCCGAGCGCGCAAGGGGTGGTTGCGCCGTTATCAGGCACGAGCACAAGCGGCGGCGATGCCGCTACGCTACTGCATCAGCATGGCGAAGCATCTGCGGTAGGCCTCGTCGAGAAGGCCGAGACCTTCCGCGCCGGGGCAGCGAGTCACCCGTCCACGCCGGTGGCGTCGGATGACGGCAGTCAGCCAGCAGCACCTCGTGCCCGACGGCCAGTGCGTCTTCGTCGATACCAGCAGCCGGTCATGCTCACGACGGGGTTCGTGCAGCGGGTACGCCGTGTTGCGCGGCGAGAAGGCTTCCGACGACGCGCTGGCCCGCGAGCTGCGCGCGACGGGGCTGCTCTGAGTCAGCGCGCGCGCCGGTAGTGCATGGCGACCGCGCCGCTGCGGAGCGGCTTCGCCGAGACCAGCTCGAGCCGTCGCGTGCTGGGCAGCCCGCCCTGATACAGGGTCGGGCCGTGGCCGGCGATCCTGGGCTGGACGAGGAACTTGTACTCGTCGATCAGATCCAGCCGGTCCAGCTCGGTCGCGAGCTTGCCACTACCGAGGAGCACGCCGGCCGGGGTCGCGTCCTTGAGCTTCTGCACGCCCGTGCGCAGGTCGCCGGCGATGTGGTGGCTGTTGATCCACGGGAAGTCCTTTCGCGTCGACGACACCACGTACTTCGGCTTGGCCTCCAGCTTGACCGCCCACTCGCGCATCGCCGGCGGCGCCTCCGCGTCGCCGCGGACGACCGCCGGCCAGAAGCTCTCCATCATCTCGTAGGTGACGCGGCCCCACCGCATCGCCCCGCCCTCGTCCATGAGGCGGGTGAAGAAGGCGTGTGTCTCGTCGTCGGCGATTCCCTCCCGGTGGTCGACGCCGCCGTCCAGGGTGACGTTGATGCTGAAGGTCAAGAATCCCACGCGGCGAGTCTAAGCCATACACTCCTCGCGATGGAACGGCAGGCCGTCGCAGAACTTGGCGCAGAGCCGAGGGTGATGGCGAAAGCGCCGTATGCCCACTCCTTCAGACGCGCCGGCACCGGCGCGAGCAACAGCACGACGGCGCTTTCAGTATTTAAACGTCGAGCTAGCCGGGGCAAGGCGAAGGCGTGGGTTGACCATGAGCTTCAGCAGAATCAGTGACTTAGCCTGTGGAAGTTCGATACTCCGATCGGCCCCGTCGTAAGTCGTTGATTTCAAAGGGTCGAAAAACGTGGCTCACCGCACTGGACGATTTCCGCAACTGGCTCATCCGCGAAGCCGCGTAAACCGGCTTTCTTTTCAACAGCTTCGCCAGGGTTTCGTCCATAGAGCTACAGAGCGCGTAGCCATTCGTTGTCTCTGCGGCCGCCGGGCGTATAGAGCCTCGCGTGCTGTCTGGGTGATGTCATGGCCGCGGTGAAGCTTAGCGGGAGTTAGCCTCTACCGCGGAGCTGCGACCACTCGTCGATTGGGATCCCTCCGACGAGAACGATTCACGCGTTCGCTTAGGAGGATTGCGCCGACTCGTCGTCATGACATGACGAGAGTCGTGACCGAAAGGTAGATCCAGATGGACAAGAGATCCTGAATGACGGTCGCGAGAGGACCGCTCCCAAAGGCCGGATCCGACGCAAAGGCGTCGAACAGCCACGGGAGCATCATTGCCGCCAGCGTCGCGGTGGAGCACGCGGCGAAGACCGATACACCCACTGACAGGGCTAAACCGCCGTCGTTCCAGCGCCACCAGACAAAGGGCAGGGCGACTGCGGCGAGCGCCACGCCGATCAGGATGCCCGCAAGTAACTCGCGCGCGACCATTCGGCGCATGGGAATTCCAAGAGACAGGCCGCGCACGACCACCGTTTCCGTCTGTGTCCCTACAGCGTCGGCCAGGTACACGATGCCTGGGATGAAGAAAGCGAGCATGACGTTGAGCTGCAGGTGGGCTTCGAACGAACCGACCAAGTCTGCGGCCATCAGAGCCCCTCCGAGTCCCAGGAGCAGCCACGGGAGCCGATGTCTTAAGCGACGATGCACTGGCTCTTCACTAGCCGTCCGGGCGACCGACGTGGTTCTCAAGAAGCCTGCAGACCGAGCGAGGTCTTCTTCGTGCTCCGACAGGAGTACTCCCAGCAGCCGGTCAGGCGGGATCATCCCGACGAAGTGGCCTTGTCCGTCAACGACAGCCAGAGCGGATTCTCCATGGCCAACCGCGCGCCACGCGGCAACCTCCTGATCGACCCCTGGGGCGACAATCGGGGCTCGGGGGTCCATCAGCGATTCCATCTCGGCATCTGCGGAGGCCAACAACAGCGCTTCAATCGTCACGATGCCGAGGAATGTGTCAGCCTCACACACGACGATGTGGCTCGCGCTCTCATAACGCTGCCCAATCAGGTGTTCTCGGACGTCGCCGGCCCGCTGGAAGGGGCCGGCCACCGGGACGTGCGCGGTGGCATGTTCGGCAGCCGTTTCGAAGGTCACGTTGGTCTGGCTCTCAGGTGGCCTGCCGGTCTGTACAGCGTCCATCAGCCAATTCCCTCCTGCAACTCGCGCGAGCCGCGCTGAACTTCCTTAACACCGCAACGATTTGAAGCCATCACGAGCGCGCTGCCGAGAGTTTGACGGCAAGATAGCGAACCGCCTGTCGTCGCGCAGTCAGAGCTTGCGCCCTTTGCGGTTCAGCGCACGTTGGTGACCACGTCCGTCATGGTGAACTCCCCGTAGGTGAACTCTCCGTCGGGCAACCGCCAGCGCGCCTCTCCGTACCCAGCGAGGTGTAGTGGCCCGAAGTCGCGATAGTCGCGCAGCGGCGTGGAAAACCTCAGCTTCGTGTATGTGCCATCGGGCGACGAGCGCGAGCGGTCGTCGGACTCGAAGTTCACGAGCCGGCCCTGGGTGTCGAAGAACAGCGTGGCCGCAATGGTGTGGCCGCGAAGCGTGAACCGGGCGCGTGCGGTGGATGCATCCAGCGCCTCCCAGGTGATGTCTGGCCCCACGAGCGTGCCCGGCGCCAGTATGCACATGTCATTGAAGAGCGTCACCGTCTCAGCGCGATCCATCTCGTCGCCCCGTTCGTCCGCCATCGGCACCAGACCAGCCACCTTCACTTGCATCGTCGCGTGCCCGCCTATCAGACGGTGGAAGGCCTGCACCGGGACGCCGAACATCCGCGCCCGCATCAAAAACAAGCGCGTGGGCTCATCCGCGAAGCTCTGTTGCTCGGCCTCGAAGGGCATCCACCGCGCCTCCGGCGCGCTCCTGATGCGACCGGTGAATCGGATGCGGTAGTTGTGCACGCGGGGCTGCCCCACCGCTCGCGTCACGCGAAGGTAGCGCCTCACGGGCTCGGGCAACGGGGTCAGATCCGTCTCGGTGACCAGGGGCGCGCCGACTGAACGCGACAGCCCCGCCTCGACGTCGCGCAGGTACTGCGCATGGAAGCTCCACGGGCCTTCGGTGAGCAGTCCGTGCGCGACCACGAGCAGGAGCACCGCGTTCGCCGCGGTGCCGGCCCAGGCGTCTCGCCATACCGTCATGATGAGTAACTGCGACAGGAGCAGGCCAGTCCGCCCACGATCCAGTACGGGCGGGCGCCGGCGGCGAGCATCATAGCGGTCGCGACGACCAGGCCGCCCGCCAGCAGCCACAGCACACCCCATTCACGAGAGATCGGCTGGGTGAGCTGGGGCAGCTCCGCGTAGCCGAATGCCTTCGCGAACCCCATGAGATGAATGAGGCCATGCAAGAGGAGAAGGCCGATGAGCACCCAGCGCAAGACTCAATCCTCCTCCGGGGCTTGATCGTCGTTCAAGAGTAGACCACTCGACGGCATCGTGCCGACAGACGCGCTCGCTGCACAAGAAGCTCCTGCACCTTCCCACCGGTCAACAGCCTACGGAGTCCCGGCGGGCCGGCGGTACAACATGTAAGTGAAACGGCCATGCATCCAGGCCTCGCCCGCGGCGTCGTCATGCTTGGGGCTGATCGCCTCGTCGTGCACGTGCGCATAGTGTCCGCCGAGGCGAGCCACTTCTTCGACCAGACGGTGGGTCGTATTGGTCATCAGTTCCTGGTAGCACTGGTCCCATAGCTCGTCGCGGTGCGCAAGCGTCCCGGCGACCCGACTACTGTTGGCCTCAACGGTGTGTTCGGCCACAAGTTCCGCGTCGAGTGGCGGCAGATCGCGATGCCAGTAGACGATGGGCGCGTTGTTGTCGTGGGTGGCGGTCATTGGCACTCCCTGATAACACGTCGAGCAACAGCCCAAACACACATCACGGATGCGTGTCGGAGCAACGATAGGTGCTTGAACTGCCCCAAGAGAATCTTCAGCGGGGCGATGCGCGTGCCTTCCGTCAGCTGGTTTGGGCCGTTGGCCGCGAGGCGTGCTGACGCGTCCGCAGCCGAGAGTCCAGCCGCTGAGGAACCGAAGTGCGCGAGAGCCTCGTCGGCGGACCGGCTGTGCCAGGCCTCAGAGGTCATGAATCACGCTCGGAGGAAAGGCGGCCCGCAGGGCATTGAGCACGGCCAGAATGTCGATGATTTCCTGGCTGATGGCGCCGCCCACTGGGCTCAAATGACCAGTGGCGGCGAAGGCCATGCCGATCACGCTCAGCGCCATGCCTCCCACCGCGCTCTGAAGGGCGATGGACCGCATCCGGCGGCTGATGTGCATGAACTCGTCGACCTTCTCGAGGGAGTTGTCCATGATCACGACGCCCGCCGCTTCGGCGGTCACGTCGCTGTTCTGTCCGATCGCCATGCCGACGGTGGCGGCCATCATGGCCGGGGCGTCATTGATGCCATCCCCCACGTACAATGTTTTGGCGGCGGCAGTCTCGGCGCGGACGATGGCGAGCTTTTCTTCAGGACTCTTCTGCGCATGGATGTCCGTGATGCCCACCTGCTCGGCGAGGTAGCGCACCTCCGACTCGCGATCGCCCGACACAATCATGACCTTCCGGAACTGGTGCTTGGGGCCCAGATGCTTCACGAAGGAGAGACTCTCCGCTCGAGGCGCATCACGAAAGCGCAAGGCCGCCGCGTAGCGCTCGTCGATCGCCACCACACATTCGAGTCCCCCGGCGAGCGGCGGAAGTTGGTCGGCGCCAGGAATGTGCTGGGCGATCAGTTTGTTCCGGCTGGTGACCTGCACCTGATGGCCCGCAACCGTTCCACGCAGCCCCTGACCGGGCGGTTCGCTCACCTCGGTCGCTTCCGGAATCTGAATCCCGTCCTTCGTCGCAGACGCCAGAATGGCGCGCGCGAGCGGATGTTTCGAGTAGCGTTCCAGACTCGCGACGAGTGTCAGCACGTCGGGCTGGGAGAAGCCCGGGGCGATCAGTTGTTCGGTCAGCGTGGGCTCGCCGTAGGTGAGCGTCCCAGTCTTGTCGAAAATTGCCGTGCGACACTCGGCGATCTGCTCGAGCACGACGGGACTCTTGACGATGATCGCCCGGCGAGCGCAGAGGGAAATGGAGCCAATGATCGCGATTGGGATGGCGATGAGCAGCGGGCACGGCGTCGCGATGACCATGACCGCGAGGAAGCGAATCGGATCTCCGGTCATGGCCCATGCGACCACGGCGACCGTCAGCGCGACCGGCGTGTAGATGGCTCCCAGGCGATCCCCAAGCCGGCGCAGCGTCGGTCGGCTGGACTCGGACTCGCGCATGACGTTCATGATCTTGGCGTAGCGCGAGTCGGCGGCGCGTTGGGTGGTGCGAATCGTCAGGGCGGACTCGCCGTTAATCGCGCCCGAAAGCACCGTCGAGCCACGCGTCTTGGTGATCTGGAACGGCTCGCCCGTCAGGTAGGATTCGTCCATCACGCCATGGCCGTCGATCACCACGCCGTCCACCGGGCAGATATCGTGCGGGTAGATCACGAGGGTGTCTCCGACGGACACCTCCTGCAGACCCACGTCCACGATCTCAGCGTTGTGTTTCCGGTGGGCTACCGACGGCATCCGCTTGGCCAGCGCCGCCAACACCGAGGAGGCGCTGCGTAACGCGTAGCTCTCCAGCGCTTCACCTCCCGCGAGCATCAACACAATGATGGAGCCCGCCAGATACTCGCCCAGCAGCACCGACGTGATGATGGAAATGCCGCCGAGCAAATCCGAACCAAATTCCCGCTTCAGGAGCTTCCGCAGCAGGTCATAGAGGAGGGGCACGCCGCCGATCGCGAGCGTGATCAGCAGCGGAATCTGGGAGGTGGTTGGAGTGGCGCGGAAACCGAAGCGAAGCGCGAGGTGCACAAGGATGGCCGCGACGGACAGCGCCGCGATGACCGTGGTTTTGCGGTGCCACGGGCGCGACGGCGTCTGCTCGGTCTCGTCCACTAACAGCGGCCCGGCTGCGAGCATGAGCTGGGCGGCTGTCGCTGCCCGACCCTCCAGTCAATCAGCGACTCGGTGTCGGCACGTCGTTCCGTTCGAGGTAGATCACTCCACACTTGATCAGGTTACGGCCGGATAGAGTGCAGGAACGTCTCGTATTGCACAGCAGCGATTCGCCGAATCAATGATTGGAACTCCCCTCGAAACCGATCCCCTCAGGGTGTTCAGTATTGACCAGACGGTCGCCCGTCGAACCGGTAACGTGAATCCGTTGTGGTGTGCGCAGGTGTGCCAATGACGTCGGATGAGTCGGACGACCCTGCTTCAAGGAGAGCTCTCATGACTGTAGCCACCGAACCCGCGTCTCCGCAAACCAAGAGCACCGCGACAGGTCGCATGAAGGCCCTGGTCTATCACGGTCCGGGCAAGCGCGCCTGGGAAGAGACGCCGCGTCCGGCAATCCAGAACCCGACGGACGCCATCGTCCGGATCACCACCTCCACCATCTGCGGTACCGACCTGCACATCCTGAAGGGCGACCTGCCGAGTGTCACGCCGGGCCGGATTCTCGGGCACGAGGGCATCGGCGTCGTGACGGAGGTGGGGACAGCGGTCACGGCCGTTCATCCAGGCGATCGGGTGATCATCTCCTGTGTCACGGCCTGCGGGAAGTGCGACTACTGTCGGAAAGGCATGTACTCGCACTGCCGCGACGGGGGCTGGATCCTCGGCAACACCATCGACGGCACGCAGGCGGAGCTCGTGCGCATCCCGCATGCCGACATGAGTCTCTACCATTTTCCCGCCGGCGGCGACGAGGAAGCGCTCGTCATGCTGAGCGACATCCTGCCGACCGGTTTCGAGTGCGGCGTGCTGAACGGGCAGGTGAAGCCTGGGGACACCGTCGCCATCGTAGGTGCCGGCCCGATCGGTCTGGCCGTCCTGCTGACGGCGCAGTTCTATTCGCCAGCTGCCGTCATGATGATCGATCTCGACGACAATCGGCTCCGGGTGGCGAAGGACTTCGGCGCGACGACCCTGATCAACAGCGCCGACGGCAAGGCGGTCGAGCGCGTATTGGAGTTGACCGGCGGCGAGGGCGTGGACGTGGCCGTCGAAGCGGTGGGCATGCCCGCGACGTTCGACATCTGCCAGTCCATCCTCGCGCCCGGCGGGCACCTTGCGAATGTCGGCGTCCACGGCAAACCGGTGGAGCTGCACGTCGAGAAGCTCTGGGATCGCAACATCACGCTGACCACAAGACTCGTCGATACCGTGACGACGCCAATGCTGCTGAAGGTGGTCGGCTCGGGCAAGTTACAACCAAGCAAGCTCGTGACGCACCGCTTCGCCCTCGATGATGTGATGAAAGCGTACGACACGTTTGGGAATGCGGCGAAGGAGGGTGCGCTCAAGGTGATCCTGAAGAACCAGCGAGAAGCCTGAGTGGTTCCTAGCGGCGTTGATCGACAGTAGTGCCCGCTGTCTTGCCGACCCGAGGAGTCAAGGGGAAATAGGCCGATGGATCGTCGCGAGCTGCTTCGTCTCTTGAGCCTGTCAACCCTCGCCGGCACCGTCGCGTGCAAGGGGCCGTCCGCCAGCGCGCGTCCGGCCGCATTCTCGCCGGAGACCACATCCGGCGCTGGGTTCGTACCCGACGTCGAGTTGCTGTTGACTGCCGCTCCTGACGAAGTGGCGGTACTTCCCGGCGCGCCGACGCGCGTGTGGCGTTTCTCGGGCCGCCTGCTCAAGGGCCCGGCCGACACGCTCCAGACGCTTCATGGCTCCTACCTTGGCCCCGTGATCCGCCTTCGTCGTGGGCAGAAGGTGCGTGTGCGTTTCGCAAACAAGCTCGCCGAAGACTCGATCGTCCACTGGCACGGCCTGGACGTGCCCGAGAGCGCCGACGGCCACCCCCGTCTGGCCGTCGGCCACGGTCGCGAGTACGTGTACGAGTTCGAAGTGACCAACCGCGCGGGGACGTACTGGTATCACCCGCACCCGCACATGCGCACGGGCGCGCAGGTGTATCAGGGCCTGGCTGGTGTGCTCCTGGTGCAGGACGACGAAGAAGACAGGCTGGCGCTGCCCTCCGGGGGAACCGAGCTTCTCTGCGTCATCCAGGATCGTCAGTTCGACGAACGCAACCAACTGGTCTTCCACGGCGGCGTCATGATGGAAATGATGAACGGTTTTCTCGGCGACCGCGTGCTCGTGAACGGCCAGCCGCAGCCGACAACGGAGGTGGACGCCGCGTGGCACCGGGTGCGCCTGGTGAACGCCTCGAACGCGCGCATCTACAAGCTGGCCTGGAGCCGCGATGTGCAGATGGCCGTGATTGGCGGAGACGGTGGGCTCCTGGAAACGCCGCTGCACCAGCAGGCACTCACGCTTGCGCCTGGCCAACGCGCGGACCTCCTGCTGGATCTCACAGGCCTGGCGGTCGGCACGGACGTGCATCTCGAGAGCCAGGCATTTGCCGAAGCCGACGCCGGCCTCGTCGGAATGATGGGCATGGGGGGTCGCGGGATGGGGGGCATGATGGGTGGCAATTCGAGGGTCCCGAATGGAACCCCGCTGCGCGTGATGACCCTGCGCACGCGCGCGAGGCAAGGCGCGGCCTTCCGCGTGCCCGAGCGGCTGTCCTCGTTTGACGCGGCCTGGGCGCCGCGGGCCGGCGCACCGATCAGGCGCGTTTCATTGACGTTTCAGCGCATGGAGTGGTTACTTGGTGGCCGCACGTTTGCCATGGCCGATGTCGCCCCAGAGGAAACCGTTGCCGCGGGCTCGACGCAGCTCTGGGAGTTCGAGAATCTGGCGAACCCGATGGGTATGGAGGCCGCCCATCCGATTCACATGCACGGCCGACAGTTTCGTGTGCTTGATCGAACGGGCGGACGCGCGAACACGTTGCGTGCCGGCATCGTTGACGGCGGGTGGAGGGATACCGTCCTTGTGCTCCCCGGAGAAACCGTTCGAGTGCAGGTCACATTCACACATCATCCGGGCCTGTACCTCTACCACTGTCATATCCTCGAACACGAAGACATGGGGATGATGCGGAACTTCCGCGTGACGTAGCGTCGCGTGGAGCCGGAGATGACGAAACGCTGAGGCGAAACATGGAACACAGCGCCTACGGATTAAGTGTCACGCTTCCAGTTCCCTTCGACACCGCGGTGGCGGACGCCACGGCGGCACTGAAGGCTGAAGGCTTCGGCGTGCTGACCACGATAGACGTGCAGCAGACGCTGAAGACGAAACTGAATCGAGATTTCCGGAAGTACATGATTCTTGGTGCGTGCAACCCGGCGTTGGCCGACCGTGCCCTGCAGACCGAGCTCGAGATCGGACTGTTATTACCGTGCAATGTCATCGTCTACGAGACCGGCACCGGGCAAAGCGTGGTCGCGGCCATGGCGCCGCTGGCTGCGCTCGGGGTTGTGGGTGCGAATTCCGCGCTCCAGGATGTCGCGAGAGAGGCGGACGAACGCCTGCGGCGAGCATTGGCCGCCCTTGAGTCAGCGACCCCGAAGTAACGGGCGGGTGACGGAGGGAGAGAGAAATGGACAGCATGTTCACGGTGCTCGGCGTCTTAGGCGGGTGGATCGTTCTGCAGGTCTGGGTCCTGCCCCGGCTCGGCGTGCCCACGTGAGCGGTGCCTCAGCCGCGCGTGTCGCGGCAATCGAAACCCCCTGAGACCGAAGATGGCTCGATCGAGTCTAGGAAGAACTGACCCGTCGAGATCACCATTTTTTGCGTGATGCTCGCCGGTGTCCCACCTTTATGGGGTCCGGCCAACCGCACTGAATGCTTGATACGTCGCATACCCTCCAGACAGATTCCGCGAGCGATCCGTGATCGCCACCACCGAGCAGAAGATCGCTGATCTGAAGGCGGAAATCGAGGCGCACCGGGAACTCTCGACGTCACTCGCTTTTGACTGAACCTCTGTGCCCCGGCTCGAGGGGAGGAAAACCATCCAGTTGCGGACATCGTCCAGTGCGGCCTGTGCGTCACAAATGTCTGAGGGAACGAGACTTAGGAGAGCGGTTTACTTCCACACTCGCAACTAGTTGATTTCATTGATCTTACGGAGCTGGCTCGCCGCGCTGGACGATGTCCGCAACTGGCTAATTCGCGAGGCCGCCTAACCGACCTCAGGAATCAAATCCAAATTGGTCGTCATAGTTCCAGGTTGCTAGTGAGGGCAGCGACGATCGGTCGCCGTCAGGCGCTCAGAGGCGCGCGGATTCACCGACGTCGAGCGTCGTGAAGGCGGCATCGTCGATTCCGGCAGCGGACCGCGCACGGCCGAGCGCGGCCACCGGCTCATTCGGTTCTTCGGTCGTCAGCCGAAACGTGCCGAAGTGCATGCCGATGCTGCGGCGAGCTCCGACGTCCATATGCGCCTGCACGGCCTCTTCGGGATTCATGTGAATGTCCTTCATGAACCAGCGCGGTTCATATGCGCCGATCGGTATCAGCGCAAGATCGATCCGCGGAAAACGCCGGCCGACCTCCAGGAAATGGGGACCGTACCCGCTGTCGCCTGCGAAGTAGATCTGCTGCTCGTCGATCGTGATCATGAAACCGCCCCATAACGCGCGATTGCGATCGAAGGGCGTGCGGGCGGAAAAGTGCTGCGCCTGGGTCGCAGTGATCTCTATCTCGCGTCCAGGGGTGACGACCGGGTCGAGCGTCTGCGCACCCCGCATAGCTGGCATGCGCTGCCACCAGTCGAGTTCGGCGATCCGAGTCACGCCGGCCGATCGCAGCAGTGTCGCGTTTCCCTGCAGTGTCACGATGCGCGGATGATCGCGGTGCTGCAACGCCCGCAGTGTTTCCAGATCGCAGTGGTCGTAGTGATTGTGACTCAGGAGTACGTAAGCAATCGGAGGCAGATCGTCGAAGCGAACGCCCGGCTGAAGCACGCGCCGGGGCCCTGTCCACCCGAACGGTCCGGCGCGTTGCGCGAAGACCGGGTCGGTGATGATGTTGCCGGCGCTCGTCTGAATCAGAAAGGTCGCGTGACCGATGAAGGTGACGACGATCTCGTCGCCGCTGGTCGGCGGCGGCGCGGGCCGTTGCACGACTGGCACCTGCGCAGGCCATGGGGCGTAACGCTCGAACAGCATGCGCGGCGCCTTCCAGAACGGCTGTGCGTCTGCGCCGTTCGGGTTGAAGAACCGCCCGTTGTCGAAATGATCGCTCATCGCTTCGCCTGGATGCCTCTCGTCACTGACGGGTTTCCTCTCGCGGAGATCAGCGTGGACGATGCTGCTCGATGAGCTTCGCGAACCGCCGCAGACCGATCGCGTCGGCAGCGGACGGCGACACGGCGTTCGCGAGCGTGAGCATCCTGAGCAGCCCTCCGCCCATGACGTGGGCGCGACGTCGCTGGCGGATGGTGGCGAGGATCTCGCGCGCGACCACGTCGGGCTCGCAGAGGGCGACGCCCATCTTGCGCCACATGTCGAAATATGGGGACTCCGACTCGGTGTTGGAGGGCACAGGCCCGAAGAAAGAAAGCACCACGTCGGTCCCGGCAAGCTCGCGATTGGCGCCTTGCACGTAGCTCGCCAGCGCGCCGCGGGTCGCCGCGTAGGCGCTCATGAACGGCAGCGCCACCCGGCCGTCCATGGCGCCGCCGAGGTGGACGACCACTCCGCCGCCGGCTTGCTTGCGCAGCCCCGGCAGGAATGCCTGGGTCACGAAGATGGGCCCCTTCACGTTGACCGCGAGCAGCGCGTCGACGTCGGCCGGCGTGTAGTCCTCGATGGACTTGCGCGGCGAGATGCCCGCGAGGTTCACCACCGCATCGATCCGGCCGAGGTGCTCGAAGGCCGCCGCCGCCAGCTTCTCGAGGCTCGCCGGATCGGTGACGTCCGCGCGCAGGTAAATCGCCGAACCGTCGCTCCGGCCGGTCAGCGCCGCGGCGTCGTACTCGCGCCGCGCCGCGAGCACCATCCGGAAGCCCTCGGCCGCGAGGAGCCTGGCCAGGGCGTGACCAAGTCCTCCGGTCACCCCGATGAGAACGGCGGTGGGCGCATCCATGCCCCGCTTTGCTGCGGCTCCGCCGGTGATCACAGGGGTCTTTCCATTCAGTCTAGTCATCTCGTGTTCCTTTCGGTGAATATTAGTTACTATAAAAGTATCTATTTGGAGCAAAAAAAAGCTAACCGGACCTGGCCCTGATTTTCGACACCACGTCCGCCAATGTCGTCTGCCTCAGATCCCTACGGACGGCCTCCTGAGTGCCAACCAGCACGTCGCTCATGACTTCCTTGATGTTACGGCTCACGACACACTCCTTCGTTTTGGGATAGGCATGGATGGCAAAAGCATCTGGAGGGTTTACCGCAGAGTAGATGTCTAAGAGGGAGATACTCTTTGGGCTTCGTGCCAGGCCATAACCACCCGACTTACCAACAGTCGTCTTAGCCAGCTTCGCCTTCGAGAGTTTAACGAGGATTCTCTTAACGAACACCGGGTTCGCATTCACGCTGCCTGCGAGAATTTCCGACGTGAAAACTCCCTCGTGATGTGCGATTGCCGCCAGTACGTGGACGGCGATCGAAAATTGAGTGTTTACGGAAGCCATATATGGATACTATATTAGTATCCATATTGGATGCAAGAGCAAAACGAGCGCGGCGTCCGCTTTCACGGCGTGAACCTTCGTTCAATCGCAGCCTGTTGCGGAAATCGTCCAGTGCGGCCCAGACGCCGCAAGTCACTGAGGATCAACAGCTTATCGACTCGTCTGCGAACTCATCACGTAAGTTGTTGATTTTACGGGCTTTAGCGAGCTGGCTCCTCGGGCTGGACTCGAACCAGCAACCCTCCGGTTAACAGCCGGATGCTCTGCCATTGAGCTACCGAGGAACAGGGTGGGAGCGCGCTAAGAGAACCCCAAGTGTAACGGATGCGGCAAACCTCGCGCAACCCTCCAGGACGCCCGGACGGCAGCCCGAAAATGCCCGATGATTGTCCGTGCTCCTGACGGTCGTCGCCGGCGCCATCCTCGTCTTCACCTACCTCGTCCTCGCCGTCGGCCGCGCCCCGTACCTACGCATCGACCGCCCCGGCGCCGCGGTCGTCGGCGCCACCCTGATGATTGCCACGGGCGTCCTCTCGCTCGACGAGGCGGCACGTCATGTCGACGTCCGCACGCTGGTGCTGCTCTTCGGCATGATGGTGCTCATCGCGCACCTCCGCATGGCGCGGTTCTTCGACGCGACGGTGCGCTGGATCGGCGTCCGCGTCTACGAGCCGGCGCTGCTGCTCGTCGCCGTCGTCTTCGTCAGCGGCGCGCTGTCGGCGCTGTTCGTCAACGACACCATCTGCCTGGTGTTCACCCCGGTCCTGATCGAGCTGGCGCGCGCCCGCGGCCACCGGCCGCTCCCCTACCTGCTGGCGCTCGCCACCGGCGCCAACATCGGCAGCGTCGCGACGATCACCGGCAACCCGCAGAACATGCTGATCGGCAGCCTGTCGCAGATCTCCTACGGCGCCTTTCTTTCCGCGCTCGGGCCGGTGGCGCTGTTCGGCCTGACGCTCGACGCGGCGCTGCTGATGCTGCTCTTCCGGCGCGAGCTCGTCGCCGGGCCGGTCGCCGCGGCGGGCCGGCCGCCGCGCACGATCCACCGCGCGATGATGATCAAGGGTCTCGTCGTCACCGCGCTGGTGCTCGCCGGCTTCCTGATGGGCAAGGACCCGGCCGTGGTCGCCGCCGTCGGCGCCGCCGCGCTGCTCATCACCCGCCGCGTCAACCCGCAGAAGATCTACCGCCAGATCGACTGGGATCTGCTCGTCCTCTTCGTCGGCCTGTTCGTCGTCATCGGCGGCGTCGAGCAGATCGGCCTGGCGTCGCGGCTGTTCGAACTGCTGGCGCCGATCGGCCTGCACACGATCGCCGGCCTGAGCCTGGTCACCGCCATCGTTTCGAACGTCATCAGCAACGTCCCGGCGGTGATTCTGCTCGCGCATCTAGTACCGCAGCTGCCGGACCCGTCGTCGTCCTGGCTGACGCTGGCGATGGCGAGCACGCTCGCCGGCAACCTGACGCTGGTCGGGTCGATCGCCAACCTCATCGTGCTCGAGGGGGCGCGGCGCCAGGGCGTCGAGATTGGGTTCTGGGAATACTGCAAGGTCGGCATCCCGGTGACGCTGACGACGCTCGTCGCTGGAACGGTGTGGTTGGTGCTGCGCTCTTAGGGCTCAGGGCTCAGGGCTCAGGGCTCAGGCTCAGGGATTACCCAGGAACCGCCATCCTAAGCCGCCCGTCTCTTACACCGATGCGATTGATACCACTTCGCGCTCTTCTCTGCGGCGCCGCCGCAGTCGCCGCCCTGGTCGTCCTCGATTCGCTGACGCCATCGCGTGCCCAGCCGCGCCAGGCCATCGAACCCGCTAACGTCAATCGCCTGACGGTGGCATGGACCTACGACACTCGCGATTCGACCGCGCCGGTGCGGCCGGACCGCAAGTCGCCGGCCTTCGAGGCGACGCCGGTCTACGCCGATGGCCGGCTCTACCTCTCGACGCCGTACGGCACCGTCGCCGCGCTCGATGCCGACACGGGCAAGGAAGTCTGGCGGACGGACCTGGCGATCAACCGCGACGCCAACTACAGCGAGTTCACCGATCGCGGCCCGGCGCTCGGCGGCGATCGTCTATACGTCGGCACGGTCGACGCCCGGCTCGTCTGCCTCGAGCGCCGCGACGGCACACGCTGTCAGGGATTCGGGAACAACGGCCAGATCGATCTGAGGCAGGACCTGCGGCGGCCGCCGCAGTACGACGGCGAGTACGGCGTCAGCTCGCCGGCCGCCGTCTATCGCGATCTCGTCATCGTCGGCTCGTTCGTCGCCGACAACAGCCGCGCCCGGATGGCGTCAGGCGAAGTCCGTGCCTTCGACGCGAAGACGGGGGCCCTGCGCTGGACGTTTCATCCGCTTCCCGCCGACGCGCCGGCCGGCGCCGCCAACACCTGGTCGCGCATCGTCGTCGACGATGAGCACGGCCTGGTGCTGCTGCCGACGAGCAGCGCCAGCCCTGATTACTTCGGCGGGCTGCGGGCGTCCCTGCAAGCGGCGAAAGGCGGCTACGACAACTCGGTCGTCGTCCTGCGCGCCGCCACCGGCGACGTCGTGTGGCACTTCCAGACCGTGCACCACGATCTCTGGGACTACGACGTCGCGTCGCCGCCGCTGCTCTTTCCGGGAAAGGCCGGACCGGCCGTCGCCGTCGGGTCGAAGACGGGCCATCTCTTCCTGTTCGATCGGCTGTCGGGCAAGCCGCTCTTCCCGATCGAGGAACGCAAGGTCCCGGCGAGCGACGTCGACGGTGAAAAAGCGTCGCCGACACAGCCGTTTCCGACGCTGCCGCCCAGCCTCGCGCCGCAGCAGGTTCGGGAAGCCGATCTCTGGGGTGCGACGCCGGAAGAGCTCGAAGCGTGCCGCGCCACCTTCAAGACACTGCGCAACGAAGGCATCTTCACGCCGCCGAGCGTCGACGGCACGCTGGTCGTGCCGGGCAATATCGGCGGGCTGCACTGGGGCGGTGCGGCGTGGGATCCGGCGGCGCGGCTGCTCATCGCGCCCGTCAACCGCTTTCCCGCGATCATCCGGCTCATCCCGGCGGCGAAGTTCAGGGACGCGCGCAAGGCGTTTCCCGGCCGCGAGACGACCGAGCAGTCGGGCGCGCCGTTCGCAATGTCGCGCGAGTTCTTCATGGCGCCGTCGGGGCGGCCGTGCGTCGCGCCGCCGTGGGGCGAGCTCGTCGCGGTCAATCCCGAGAGCGGCGCGATCGCGTGGCGAGTGCCGCTCGGCGATCTCAGGGAGACGATGAAGCTGGACCTGCCGTCGACGGTGGGATCGATCAACCTCGGCGGTCCCGTGACCACCGGCACGGGCCTGGTGTTCATCGGCGCGACGCTCGATCCTTACCTGCGGGCGTTCACGACGAGCGACGGGAAGGAAGTCTGGAAGGGGAAGCTGCCGGCGAGCGCGCGGGCGACGCCGATGATGTTCACGAGCCCGGGCGGGACTCAGACGATCGTGATCGCGGCCGGCGGGCACGACCCGCGCTTCGGACCGCTCGATACCAAGCTGGTGGCGTTCAAGCTGGGGTCAGGCCAGTAGCGCCCGACCCCACGCCGGAAACTAGTTGGCGACGGCTTCGACGTCGATCTGCAGGTTGCCGCGCAACGCGTTGGAGATCGGGCACTTACCTTCCGCCTCTTTCGCGACTTCGGCGAACTGCGACTTCTCGATGCCAGTCAGGCCGGTCGCCACGACCTTCAGCTTCGAGGTCGTCAGCTTGATGCCGGCGTCGCTCTTGTCGGCGGTCACCGTCGCCGTCACCTCGGTCTTCGCGATCGATCCACCCTTGCGGCCGACCGTCGCGTTGAGCGCCATCGCGTAGCATGACGCGTGCGCCGCCGCGATCAGCTCTTCCGGGCTGGTCCGTCCCTCCGGCTCGCCGATACGCGAGGGGAACGTCACCGGCAGCGTGAACGCGCCGCTGCCTGCCTTCGCCTGTCCCTTGCCCTCCATGATCGGGCCTTCCCAGTCCACCGTCACACTGCGCGAAAAGGTCGCCATTGAATCTCCTGACTAATCATTAACCGGGGGGCTTCGCCCCGCCGGACCCCCCATCGCCGTCGCTCGCGGGGCCCCGAAAGCCCCACTCCGCTCCGGCGGCCGCGCTGACGCGCGGACTTACTTCTTCTTGTCTTTGGCCGTAACCGTCAACTGCACGACCACACCCACCAGGCCGAGCAGGAGCCATGCGTAGATCACCCATTGCTGACCTGGCGCGGGGTTCATCGGATACGCCAGCCAGACATTGTTGCGCGCCGCCGCATCGATCGCCAAGCGATCTCCCGCCAGCGCCAGCCCGCCGACGATCGTCGTCCAGGCGCCGCCGAAGGCGGTGGCCGAGATGATGACGTAGCGCTGCAGCGCCAGCGCACCGAGCGCGCCGGCGATCGCGAACAGGATGACGACAACGATGTGCGGCTCGCGGCCGAGGAAGGCCCAGATGACGTTGACGATCAGGGCGCCGACGCCGGCCCCTATCAACGCGACGCCGACGAAATAGGCCCCGACCAGGATCAGCGAGCCGACGATGCCGCCGATCACCGCCGCGACGATCATGTACATCGTCTGGTCGGTACCCATGATCGAGCTGGCGAGCAGGGCGCCGAGGACGAAGCCGAAGAACCCGAGGACGACGCGGAAGACGCGGTAGCCGGCAAAACAGGAGAGCAGGCCGCCAAGCAGCAGAATGATCGCGGCGGGCGTCTGGAACGACGCGGGAAGCATAGCCGCCGATTATATGATCAGGCGTGCCGCTTGACGGGGAGACCGCCGCAGCCAGCGAGAAGCCGCGCCGGCGCGGGTCGACGATTGCCGGCGTCCTGGGCGCCGTCCTCGGCGTGGGGCTGTTCGCCTGGTACGTCCGCGGCGTCGGCCCGGCCCAGATCTGGGACGGCCTGCGCTCGGTCGGCTGGGGCTTCGCCGCCATCATCGGCATCACCGGCGTCCGCTTCGCCCTGCGAGCGGCGGCCCTGTCGCTCTGCGTCGATCCCCCCTACCGCGTGCCCTTCCTGAGCGCCTTCAATGCCGTGCTGTGCGGCGACGCGCTCGGCAACCTGACACCGCTCGGCCTGATCGCCAGCGAACCGACCAAGGCGGCCTTCCTGCGTCCGCACGCGCCAATGGGGCCGGCCGTGGCCGCGGTTGCGATCGAGACCCTGCTCTACACGCTCACCGTCGCGGCGATGATTGCGGCGACGACGCTGGCGCTGCTGGCGACGGTCAACCTGCCCGACCCGATGCGCCACGCCGCGATGCTCGCGGTGGCGGCGATCGCCGCCGGCCTCGCCTTCGCCGCCTGGCTCTCATGGCGGCGGCCGGCGATCGTCCGCCGCGTGCTGTCAAGGCTGCTGCCGGCCGACTCCCGTCTTCACGCCACCGGGGACAAGCTGCACGACCTCGAGCGTCAGATCTTCACCTTCGCCAGCCGCCGCCGCGATGTGCTCGCCCCCGTCCTCGCGTGCCAGGCAACCTTCCACGCCCTCGGCGTACTCGAGATTTACGTGACCCTGTGGCTGATCCTGCCAGCCGGCGCACCGCTGATGACCGCGTTCATCCTCGAAGGAGCAAATCGCCTCGTCCAGGTCGTCTTCAAACCCGTGCCGCTGCGCGCCGGCGTCGACGAGGTGACGACCGGAACCTTCACCCAAATGCTCGGCTACGGCCCGACGCTCGGCGCCACGCTCGCGATTGTTCGGAAGGTGCGGACCGTGTTCTGGGTCCTGGTGGGAACGGTGTTACTGGTGCGCAGAGGAATGCGGAAGCGACCCTAAATCTTCAATCGTCTGCAATCTTCAATCTTCAATCTACACTTCCCTCCGCCCCTCCATCGCCTTGTGCATCGTCACTTCGTCGGCGTAGTCGAGATCGCTGCCGACGGGAACGCCCATGGCGATGCGGGTGACGCGGACGCCGAGCGGCTTGAGCAGCTTGGCGAGGTAGATCGCGGTCGCCTCTCCCTCGACGTTGGGGTTGGTGGCGAGGATCACTTCCTCGACGCCGCCGCTGCCGACGCGGGTCAGCAGGCCCTTGATCTTGAGGTCGTCGGGGCCGACGCCGTGCAGCGGCGACAGCGCTCCCATCAGCACGTGGTAGACGCCCTTGAAGTCGCGGGTCTTCTCGATCGCGCCGACGTTCTCCGGCTCCTCGACGACGCAGATGATGCGGTGATCGCGGGTCGGATGGGTGCAGAAGTAGCAGGGATCGGTGTCGGTGATGTTGCTGCAGACCGAGCAGTAGGTGACGCGATCCTTGACCTCGCGCATCGCCTCGGCGAGGCGCTCGACCTCTTCGCGCGGGGTCTTGAGGACGTGAAAGGCGAGCCGCTGCGCGCTCTTGGCGCCGATGCCCGGCAGCCGCTGCAGCTGCTCGATCAGCCTGGTGAGGGGATCTGGCCTGTTCATCAGGATGGTGACGCGGGTCGGAGCGGAAGCGTGGTGCGGTCGGTCGGGAACGTCATGCAGACCGGCGGCGCGGCTAGAAAAGCCCCGGGATCTTCAGCCCGCCCATCATGCCGCCCATCTGCTGCTGCATCGTGTCGTCGACCTTGCGCTGGGCGTCGTTGAGCGCGGCGAGGATCAGGTCCTGCAGCATCTCGACGTCTTCCTTCGAGACCGCTTCGGGATCGATCTTGAGCGAGAGCACCTGCTTGGCGCCGTTCATGGTGACCGCGACCATGCCGCCGCCGGCGGTGGCCTCGACCCGCACCTCCGCCATCTGCTTCTGCAGCTTCTCCTGCATCTGCTGCGCCTGCTTCATCATCTGCTGAAGGTTCATCGCGCTCCTCAGATCTCCTTGACGTCCTTGATGTCGGCACCGAACACGTCCAGCATCGCCTGGACTCCGGAGTCGGCCATGGCCTTCTGCTTCAACGCCGACTGCTTATCCGCGTCGGGCGCCGCCTGGCCGCCGCCTCGCGCCGGATCGGCGCCTTTCGCGGCCGTCGGACCGTTGCCATCGGCGCCCGCAACTGTGATCTTACGTCCCGCCAGCCGCGAGGCGAGCTCTTCGAGCCAGGGCCGGTTCTGCTCGAGCTGGTGCTTGAAGATGCGATGCTGCGGGCCGAACGTCAGCGTCACGGTGTCGCCGTCGACAGCGATCCGCTGCGCCTGGGCGATAACCGTGCCGTAGAAGAGCTTCTTCGTCTTCTGAATCTCGTTCAGGAGGACGTCTTTCAACGCCTGACCCGACGCGTTCCCCGTCACGGGCGCGGGAGCTGGAGCCGGAGCCGGAGCGGACGCCGGCGCTGGTGCTGGCGGCTTTGCCGACGCCGCCGCCGGGCGCGCGGCCGCAACGGGCGGCGCGGCCTGGCGCGCGCGGAGCGGGTGCGGGTGCGGCCACCGGCTGTAGCCGGTTCGCCGCCCCCTTGTCCAACCCTTCGATCAGATCCGAGAGCGGGACCAGCCGGCGCAGGTGAATCCAGCGCAGCAGCGCCAGCTCGAGGTGATAGCGCGGCTGGGTCGAGGCGCGGATATCGAGCTCCGCCTTCGTCAGCACGTCGAAAGCGCGCATCAAATCCTCGTTCGAGAATCGCGCCGCCAGCGCCTTGATCCGATCGCGCTCGGACTCGGCGGCGATCTCCGGATCGTTCAACCGTGACGGATCGAGCTTGACGACCAGCAGATCGCGCGTCAGGCGCGAGATCTCGCGAATCACCAGTCGCAGGTCGTAGCCGGCCTCGATGGCGCGGGCCGCCTGTTCGAACACCCCGGCGCCATCTTCGTCGGCGACGGCGTTGACGATGTCCATCAGCAGATCGCGGCGCACCAGCCCGAGGACGGTCGTGACGTCGTCGGCGGTCAGGGTCTGGCCGGCGAAGGCAATGACCTGATCGAACGAGCTCTGGGCGTCGCGCATGCTGCCGTCGCCGGCGCGCGCCAGCAGCGTCAGCGCCGCGTCGTCGATCTGGATCTGCTCGGCGGCGGCGATCTTCTGCAGCTGATCGGCGATCGCCTTGATGCCGATCATCTTGAGCTCGAAGACCTGCGACCGCGACTGGATCGTCGGCGGCACCTTCTCGAGCTCGGTCGTCGCCATCATGAACACGACGTGCCGCGGCGGCTCCTCGATCGATTTCAGCAGCGCGTCGAAGGCCTGCGGCGAGAGACGATGAACTTCGTCGATGATGAAGATCTTGAAACGGTTGCGAACCGGTGCGATGGCGAGTCCGGTGATGATCGTGTCGCGAACCTTGTCGATGCCGGTGTGAGAGGCGGCGTCGATCTCGAGGACGTCCATGTCGCGGCCCTGGGCGATCTCGATGCAGGCGTCGCAGACGCCGCAGGGATCGGCGGTCGGCCCCTGGACGCAATTGAGGCCGCGCGCCAGGATCCGCGCCGTCGTCGTCTTGCCGACGCCGCGCGGCCCGGCGAAGACGAACGACTGGGCAATGCGGCCGGCGGCGATCGCGTTGCGCAGCGTCTGCGTCACGCCGCGCTGGCCGATGACCTCGTCGAACCGCTGCGGTCGCCACTTCCTGGCGATGACCTGGTAGGCAGACAAGGAAGAAAGTTCGAAGTTAGAAGGTCGAAGTTCGAAGTAAGTGACGGTTGAAGAAGCTCGAAGTACGAAGTAATGACGCGCGAACGTTCCGCTGCGGCTCGGCGCGACCCACCGCGACCCGGGAGGCCTGCGGCACATGTCAGGATCTGCTTAGCGCTGCTGCCTTCCGGCCCTGACGCGGTTCGCAGGCTGAGATTGCACAGGTTCCGGGCCGCGGTGCGACGCGCGAGCCGGTATGCCTCCCCGCTCGGGTCGGCATCGGATTAGTGTACCACTTTCGGAGCGCGGGCCGCCGCTCGCCGTCGCCAAGCCCGCTTAAAACCCCGAAGTTCAAACCTCGAACTTCGAAGTTCGAACTTCACTTCGAACTTCCAACTTCGACCTTCGACCTTTCTTGCAAGGGTTCGACGTGGACCAGCACATCCGCGACCCACGGCAGCTCGTCGCGGACGCGGCTGCGGACGATGCCGGCGACCTCGTGCGAACGGGCGACGGTCATCTCCGGCGCCACCTCGATGTGAAGGTCGACGTGGTAGCGAAACCCGGTCTTGCGGGCGTAGACCTTGTCGACCCCGGCCACCTCCGGGACGGCCACCGCCGAGAGCCGGACGCGCTCGATCATCGACGACTCCGGCATCGTGTCCATCAGCTCCAGCGAGGCGTCGCGCAGGACGCGGACCGCGGTCAGGATCACGATCAGGCCGACGGCAAAGCCGCCGTAGTGGTCGGCGGCGAGGAAACGGCGGCTGTCGTACATCGCCAGGCCGACGGCGGTCAGCGCGGCAAAGGAGGCCAGGATGTCGACGGTGTCGTTCCAGGCGTCGGCGACGAGCGACGCGCTGCGGATGCGCCGGCCGGCGCGGAACTTCAGCGCCGACATCACGCTGCGGACGACGATCGCGATGATGAGCGCCACGATCGCCGACGGACCCGGCGGCGGATGCGGCTCCCCGATCGCCTGCAGCGACGTCCAGCAGATGCCGGCGCCGCCGGCGACGAGGATCATGCCGACGGCGAACGCGGCCAGGGTTTCGACCCGGCCGTGCCCGTACGGGTGGTTGCTGTCGGCCGGCTTCACCGCCACCAGCATCCCCACGTACACCACCGTCGAGGCCAGCACGTCGCCGGCGAACTCGACGCCGGTCGCGACGACCGAGGTCGATCGCGCGTACAGGCCGACGGCGATGTTGAGCGTCGCGAGGAGGGCGCTGGCGGCGATTCCCGCGAGCGCGATCCGCTGGCCGATCCGCTCGGGATGAAGCGCGTCCATGCGGACTCCTAGCTTACTGCGCGGTCAAAGGCTGTGCTAACCCTCGTTGCACCAAAGGCGTATAGCCCGATTCGGCTGCGTCACCTCATTGACGACGCGTTATCGCTACCTGCAATCGAGAGGAGTCTTCTTTGCCGCGAGCCGCCGCATCTCTACGGTGTGCTGCCGGTCGCCCCCTGAAAGTGACGACGAAGAAGATCTTCGGCGGCTGCTACGGCTTCGAGGTGCTGTTCCCGGTCGGCGCCAACAACCGCATCCAGGGAACCGAGATCGACCAGAACCCCGGCGCCGGCCTCACCGACTCGGTTGTCCAGCCGCTGCAGCTCGGCTGGCATTTCAAACAGGCCGATGCCATCGCCGGATACACCATCTTCGTCCCGACCTTAGGTCCAAGTTCGAAGTTCGACGGTCGAAGGTCGAAGTGAGGTTGAAGTCTGAACTTGCAACCGGTCAGGACGGGGCTTCGGTCGTCTTTTCCGCTGAGCCCTGAGCCCTGAGCCCTGAGCCGGTCAGTAGACAGTCCTCCAGTCCAGCTTCATGTCGGCGAGAATCCAGCCGCGCTTGCCGGCCTCGTCGAGGCCGCGGGCGAGCTGGCCGATGTGCGACGTGCGGTCGTAGGCCCACTCCCGGTCGGCGTCGGTGTGGTGGACGATGACGCCGAGCCGCGGGCCGCTGCCGCTGGTCGTCCATTCCAGCATCTCGAAGTCTCCATCCGAGTTGCCGAACGCCACGATCGGGCGGCGGCCGATGACCTGGTGAATGCCGACCGGCTTGCCCGCCTTGTCGTCGACGAGATCGATCTCCGGCAGCCGCAGCAGCACCGGCGTGCCGTCCCGGACTTCGTACTTCACCTTGGCGCGGCTGCCGACGACCTGCTCGGGCGGAATGCCATAGACGCGCTCCGCCCACGGCCGCATGAACTCGACGCCGCCTCCCGACACGATGAAGGTCTTGAAGCCGTTCGCGCGCAGATAGCTCAGCACCTCCAGCATCGGCCGGTAGGCCATCTCGGTGTAGAGCCGCTGCGTCTTCGGGTGCCGCGCCGTCGCAATCCAGTCGCTGACGATACGCTCGAACTCCTCCGTGGTCGTGCCGGCGTGGGTCGCGGCCATGATCTCGAGGAGGCCGCGCTCTCCGGCCGCGGCGACCGCCTTGGCGTCCCCCTCGAGTACGGCCTTGAACGGCTGCCGCGTCTTCCACTCGGGATGCGCCGGGGCCAGCGCCTTGACGCGATCCAGTGCGAACGCGACTTGAACGTAGAGCGGCTGCTCGCCCCACAGCGTGCCGTCGTTGTCGAAGACGGCGATCCGCTGCGCCGGGGGCACGAAGTCGGCGCCGCCCTCACGCGTCACCCGCTCGACGAAGCCGACAATCGCTTTCGTCGATCCCGTGTCGTTCCACGATGGCAGCGGCGGCGGCTGCGGCGCGGTCGCCGCTGGCGGCGGCGCACCCGGCGCTTCGGCGCGGCGGCATGACGCGGCTGATGTCAGTGCCAGGCAGGCGGCGACGCCGGCGCCCAGCAGCTTGCGGCTCACTCTCACAGTCATTCCTCCTCCTCGGGATTGCGACGCATACCGGCGGGCAAAGAAGAACGAGTCGGCCGAGGACGAGCGAACGTCGGGTGGCGCGTCAGCGGCTGCTTCCGACCGGTTCGACGCCCAGATCGATCGCGACGCGGACCAGGTCGGCGATCGACGCGGCCTCCATCTTCCGCAGTACGCGGTGGCGGTGAATCTTGATCGTCTGCTCGGAGATGCCGAGGTCGAAACCGATCTGCTTATTGAGCTGGCCGCTGATCAGGTGCGCGAATACTTCGCGCTCCCTCGCGCTGAGCCGGGCGTCGCGGCTCCGCAATCCGACAGATCCGCGCCGTGGCGGTGCGAATCGAACGGTCGTCGTCAACAATGTGCACGGCCGGAGCCGGGTGCTCCTCCGGCGTCGTCTGGGCTGTCGCGCTATGCATGCGAAACAAGGGGGCCGGGAATCAATTCGCAGGCCAGCCGCGCGAATGCTGCGGTCATCGAACCGGCGCGATTAGCTGCGCAATTCCCGCAGGGACGAGATGCCAGCCGACCCGCTCACGACATCTCGCGGGCAGTCGCCGCGCTGGCAGCACGGCCGTGACGTGCGCCCCTCGTCGCGCGCCGCGAGAGCGCGTTAGAGATCGGCGAGACGCGTCGTCGCGTCGCCGAAGCGATCGAGCGTCACGCCCATGCGGTCCATCAGCGACAGGTGCAGGCTGCAGGCCTTGCGATTGTCGTCGCCCTTGTCGAGGTAGTTGAGGATGCGGCCGGTCTTGAGCGTGCCGCGGCCCTTGCCCGTGAGCAGGATCGGCAGCTGCTCGGCGCTGTGGGCGTCGCCATCGAACAGGCTCGACGCCGCCATCAGGATCGAGTTGTCGAGCAGCGTCGTCTCGCCTTCCTTGATCTCCTTCATGCGCTGCGTCAGGTAGGCGAACTGCTCGATGTGGTACTGGTTCGTCTTCAGGTACATCGCCTCCTTCTCGGCGGCGCGCCCGTTGTGCGTGAGGTCGAGATGGAGCGCGCCCTGGACGCCGTCGACGAACTTGAAGTTCATCTGCGACAGGTCGTTGTTCAGCATCAAGGTCGCGACCCGGGTCTTGTCCATCTGGAAGGCGAGCACGATCAGGTCGAGCATCAGCTTCATGTGATCGGGGACGTCCTGCGGCAGCTCGTTCTTCGGCCGCGGCATGTCCGGCGTCTCGAGCGTCGGCCGCCACCCCTCGAGCCGCTCCTGCTTCGACGCCCGCTCGATCCGCTGCTCGATGTCGCGAATCGACTCGAAGTACTCGCTCAGCTTCAGGTTGTCGTCGCGGCTGATCTTCGGCCGCAGGCTCTGCGAGTCCTGCCGCACGGCATCGAGGATGCTCCGATCGAGCAGCCGGCCGCTGCCGTCGCCGATGAGGCGGTCGAAGGCGCGGGCCGGATAAATCTCCTTGGTCGCCGGCTTGGTCGGCGAGATCCACGACAGGCTCGAGCCGTAGATCATCGACAGGCCGTCCTCGAGCCGCAGTTCGTTCGGCTCGATGCCGAGAACGAGACTCGGAATCGCGGTACGGGTGCCGATCTGCGAGGCGATCACCTGGTCCATCGAGGTGCCGACGCGGATCTCGTTCGGATCGAGGCTGACCGTCGCGCCCGACAGCACGTTCATCCGGCCGAGATGCGGGCTGGTCGAGGCCAGCGCCGACTTGTTGAAGAGCCCCTGGACGAACACCATGTCTTCGCGGTGCGGCATCATCGGCACCAGGCCCGGGCCGAGCTCCATCGCGGCGCCGCTGCCCTTCGCCCACCAGTGGATCGGCTCGACGCCGTTCGAGAAGAACACGATGCCGAGACGGAGCGGGGGCGTGTTCGCCGCCGCCGCGGGGGCGGCCTGCGCGAAGACCGGCAGCGACTCCAGCCAGGGCAGCGCGAGGGCGACACCGACGCCGCGCAGGAAAAGCCGGCGCGACGCGAGACGTGGACCGCTGTCGATGATCATGGGCTCTCTCTCTGCTTGCGCCGGGGCTAAAGCCCCGGCCTGCGTACGTCTTTCGTCGCGCGGAGCTTCAGCTCCCCATCACTGCTCCCGGCCGCCGCCACGGCGGAGTCTCCGCTGCGAGTGCGGAACTGTCGGCTGACGACGATGCGGGTCGCGAGATCGGCAATCGTCGCGTCGCCGCCCGCCGCCGTCATCTCGCGCAGCAGCGGCCGATCCGAGGCAAGCGCGGAACGGCCCAGCGCGTAGCCGAGCATCTTGCGCGACAGCGTCGTCATCACCTGCTGATCCCGGGATTGCAGGTACTTCAGCAGGCCATCGGCGCCGACGATCTTCGTCTTGTCCGCGAACTCGCCGACGACGTCGACTGCCTGGCCGTCGGCATACGTCTGCCGCGTCCGGCCGACGGCGTCGAAGCTCTCGAGCGGGAAGCCGAGCGGGTCGATGCGGAGGTGGCAGTTGGCGCAGGTCGCGTTGCGCTTGTGCTGTTCGAGCCGCTGCCGCAGCGTCTGGCCCTTGAAGGTCTGATCGTCGGCCGGAATGTTGCCGGCATCGGCCGGCGGCGGCGGTGTCGGCGTACCGAGGATCCGCCGCAGCACCCAGTCGCCGCGCTTGACCGGGCTGGTCCGCAGCGGCGCCGACGTCGTCGTCAGCACCGACCCCAGGCGGAGCGCGCCGCCGCGGTTCATCGCGTTGGCGCCGTCGACTTTTTCGACCGGCCCGGTCGCCTTGACCGGGGCGTCGATGCCGTAGAACTTCGCCAGCGCCTGGTTGAGGAACGTGTAGTCGGCGCTGAGGATCTCCTTCACCGGCCGCGACTGCCGGACGATGTACTCGAAGGTCGAAATCGCCTCGTCGTACATCGCGGCGCGGACCTCGTTCGTGAACTCGGGGAAGCGCCCGGTGTCGACGCCGCGGTACTGGTCGAAGTGATAGAAGCCGAGCCACTGGCCGAAGAACTCGGTCGCGAGGCGGCGAGCCTTGGGGTCGGCGGTCATGCGCGCGACCTGCTGCTTCAGCAGCGCCGGGTTGCGCAATTCCCCCGCCGCGGCGGCGCGCCGCAGCTCGTCGTCGGGAATTGACGACCAGAGGAAAAAGCTCAGGCGGCTCGCCATCTCCCAGTCGCCGAGCGGCTTCTCCGGTCCCGTGGCCACCGATTCGACGCGATAGATGAACGCCGGCGACACCAGGATGCGCGCGACCACGGCGCGGATGCCGCCGTCGTGATCGAGCTTGTTCGCGGCCCGGGCGGTGTCGTAGAAGCGGCGGAGGCTGGCCTGCTCGGCTGCCGTCAGCGGCCGGCGCCAGGCGCGGCTGGCGAATGCCAGCGCATCGTTGATGTGGCCGGGCTGTGCCTGGAGCATCGCCCGCGCCACGTCGTCGTAGTGCGCGCGCAGCGCCTCGACGTGCGGCCGCGCCGCCGCCGGCAGCGCCGCGATCTGCGCCGGCGTCAGCTCGGCGACGAGGCGTGTCGGCAGCGTCAGGCGGTAGTGGTCGATCAGCATGCCGAGATAGGCATCGTGATACGGCCACGACCCGAACAGATCGTTCCATGCCTGGTCGAGCCGCGTGCGATCGGCGCCGTCGACGATGTTGTTGGTGAAGAACGGATCGTTGCGCTGGTACTTGACCTTCAGCACAAACGCATCGTGCTCGGGGCTGTTGTAGGTGTTGTCGAACGGCGGCGGCACCGGATCCTTGTCGGCGGGATTCGGTTCGCCGTGCGAGTTCGGCGGCAGAAGCGCGACGTACTCGGCAATCCCGGCGCGGAACGCCTTGTAGCCGGCGCTCGACTGATCCCCGAGGAACGCGCGCTGGCTGGGGTCGCGGGTCGAGCCTTCGGGGCGGTCCGAGATCATCACGCGGATCACGGCATTGCGATCGCTGCCGAGCTCGGCGCTGACCTGGAGCTCGGCAACCGTGCCGGCGGCAGCAGCCGGAATCGTGAACGAGACGGTGGCGTTCGTGGCGAAGTCGTCGGGCCCGACGGTACTGCCGTCGAGGCTGGTGCCGAACTTCAGCGACGCTGCCACGTCGGCCGGCAGCACGGCGCGCAGGGGCACGGTGGACAGGATCGGGCCGGGCGCGCCCCTGCCGCCGCCGACGGGCGGCGCGGCCGCGTCTGCGGGCTCGGCGCCACGGCCGGCAGGCGCGCTCCTGGTGACGATTCGCGGATTGCGCCAGACGATGACCGGCGCAACGCCTGGCGTCGGGTTGAGGCTCGCAAACGTCAGGTAGACCGTCGCCGGGCCCGGCGCCGGAGCCGGCCCGCGGCCGCGGCCGGCGCGCGGCCCGATCGGATAGGTGTAGGCCCGCGTCGTCGCGGCGTTGAGCGTGGTGTCGTCGAAGACCAGCGGGCTTTCGTCGCCGGCGCCGCCGGCGGCAAGATCGCCGCGGGCGAAGAACCAGCTCGGCCAGGTGGTGAGCGCCTTCGAGAGCGCGTCGCATTCGGCGCGCGCCTTCTCCATCGCGGCGCCGGCGTCCTTCGCAGGTACCGGCAGCCTCTTCCAGCCGTCGACCGTGGCGCGCGCGGGATAGCTCGTGTTCGGCTTGTTGACCACCGACCAGACGTGCTCGGCGAACCGGCCCGTGATCCCTTCCTTCGCCGCGAGGCTCGCGAGCGTGGCTTTCGCGTCGCCGAGCGCGGCGCGGTGCTTGTAGTGCCAGGCAACGTAAAGTGCCTGACTGTAGCGTTCGAGGCCGAACGGCCGCCCGCCTTCCCCGGAGACAACGCGGAAGCCCTTGCTCGAGTAGAGCTGCTCGAGGCGATGCAGGGCGAACAGCTCGAGCCCCGTCTTGCCCGGATCGTTGTAGAACTCGAGCGGTCCGGCGCCAATCATCGCGTGGTCCGCGACCTGCTTCGCGGCTTCGAGATAGCGCTCGACGCTGGCGTCCTGCACGAACTGGACGTCGCCGAAGTTGGCAAACCCTTCGCCGCCGACCGAGTCGCTCGACGAGTCGATCCCGACCTTGACGTCGACGCCGGTGAGGTCGCGGATCGCATAGGCGTACTCCGCGCTCGTCAGGCGCCGGACCGTCACTCGACCCGGATCGCCCGCATGCGCGTCTTCGTAGGCCTTGAGCGACGTCCGGATCCAGCCGGTGGCCGCCGCCCGCTCGGCGTCGGAGGGAAAGAGCGTCGCCTCCTTCGGCGGCATGCTGCCCTTCTCCAGCATCTCGGCAACCTTTTCCCAGTTCTGCCAGTTGGCGCCGACCGACTCGGACGACGGCTGCGCGAGCAGACGCTCGATGCTGAGATCGCCTTTCGGCTGGTCGGTGCCGTGGCACTCGAAGCAGTAGTCCTGGAAGACCTGGGGCGGGGCCGACGGCGCGGGAGCATGACTCGCCGCCATGGCGATGCGCGGCGCGGGAGATGTCGGGGCAGGCGTCTGCGACGACATCCGGCGCGTCGATGGCGGCTGGGCCGACATGACGGCGAAGGAGGCCAGTCCGAAAAGCAGCACGGCGCAGAATCCCAGCCGTTTCATAGAGTTTCAGCCGCTCCTGAAGTCTATCAGGTTCCGCCGCGGATCCGGCTCTGGGGTGCGTTACGGGAGCGCCGGCCGCGCCGCGGCGAACGAAGGCGAACGAATGGGATAAATTGCGCCCATGAATGTTGCCGTTGTGACCGGCGCCGGCAGCGGCGTCGGCCAGGCCATTGCCCTCAAGTTCGCGGCCGAGGGGTGGAACGTCGCGCTCGTCGGCCGCCGGGCTGAACCCCTTGCCGAGACGACGACGATGGCTGGCGCCGACGCCTTGCCGCGGCTGGCTCCGTTCCGGTGCGATGTCAGCGACGCCGGCGACGTCGCCGCGATGGGCGAGGCGGTCCTGGCGCGATTCGGCCAGGTGGACGTCCTCGTCAACTCGGCCGGCATCAACGTGCCGCGGCGCAGCTTCGAGACGCTGTCGCTCGACGACTGGCACGCGGTCCTCGCCACCAACCTGCACGGCGCCTACTACTGCGTCCGCGCGTTCCTGCCGGCGATGCGGGCGCGCCGGTCGGGGACGATCATCAACATCAATTCCGACGTCGGCAAGACGGCCCGCGACCTCGCCGGCGCCGCCTACGTGTCGTCGAAGTTCGGGCTGCGCGGCCTGACCCAGCAGATCAACGCCGAAGAGCGTTCGCACGGCATCCGCGCCTGCTCGATCTGTCCGCGCGACGTCAACACGCCGCTGCTCGACAAGCGCCCGCAGCCGCCGCCGCCGGAGCAGCGGGCGAAGATGCTGCAGCCCGACGACCTCGCCGCCTGCGCCTGGCTGGTCGCGACGCTGCCGTCGCGCGCCATCGTCGACGAGATCTCGATGTCGACGCGCTGACGTCTGTCAAGTGGGGTCAGACCATGGTCTGACCCCACCCGGTTGTGCCAAGGGGTCAGACCATGGTCTGACCCCACTTGACAAACGCCCACACGGGCGGCCGGTTGTCGGGGCACGATAGACTAGGCTGGCAGTGACTCCCCAGGGCGCCCCCGAACAGCGCTGGACCGCGCTTCCCCTTCCGGTCGGCACCTTTATTGGCGTCCTCATCGCCCTCGTGGCGGTGTCGGGGGTGGCGATTGGATCCTGGCAGGCGCTCCAGTCTCAGCGTGAAGCCGCGACGAGCGTCACCCACACGCTCGAGGTCATCCGGCAGATCGACATCATCCTTGCGGCGGCGATCGACGCGGAAACCGGGCAGCGCGGCTTCCTTCTCACGGGAGAGGAGCGCTATCTCGCGTTCCACAACTCCGTGCGCGGCGCGATGCCGGGATATCTGCAGCGCCTGCGGGCCATGGTGTCGGACAACGAGGGCCAACTCTCGCGCCTCGAGTCGCTCGAGCGGCTGATCAACGAAAAGCTCGAAGACCTCGCCAACACCATCACGCGACACCGGAAGGACGGCCAGCCCGTCGCCGACGCCGTCGTCCTGACCGATCGCGGCCGCGAAGCAATGGCCGGGATTCGGGCGACGACGACGGAGATGACGGCGGTTGAGCAGGCCCTGCTCGCGACTCGCCAGGGTGACTGGGACCGCGCGCGAATGATCACGGGACTGGCCTCGACCGGCGGCTCGCTGGTCCTGCTCGTGCTGATTACCGCCGCCGCGGTCGTCATGTCGCGCGACTACCGGCGGCGCGAGTCGCAGGACTGGCTGCGTTCGGGACACGTCCGGGTCTCGGAACGTCTGCAGGGCGAGCAGCGCCTCGAAACCCTGGGCGAGAACGCGTTGAACGTCGTCGCCGCCTATCTCGGCGCGGCGGTCGGCACCGTCTACGTTGTCGAGGGGCGCGGGCGCTACCGGCGTGTCGCCGGCTATGGCACTCCCGCCGAGTCGGCAGCGGGCGACGCGGACGCTGGCGACGGCCTGATCGGACAGGCGGCGAGAGAGAACCGCGTCCTGCACGTCACGAACGTGCCCGCCGGCTACCTGCCGGTGACCTCGGGCCTCGGGCAGGCGTCCCCGGCGGAGCTCCTCGTCGCCCCCGCGACGGTCGACGGCGTCGTGCACGCGGTGATCGAGCTCGGGTTCTTCTCGCGCGTCGACCCGGTCGCGCTCGAGCTCGCGACCCGCATCAGCGAGTCGGTCGGCCTCGCCGTCCGCGCGTCGAAGGATCGCAGCCGACTCGAGGAGCTGCTCGAGGAGACGCAGCGGCAGGCGGAGGAGCTCCAGACCCAGCAGGAGGAGCTGCGCGTCAACAACGAGGAGCTCGAGGAGCAGTCCGAGGCGCTGCGCGAAACGCAGGCGCGGCTGGAGATCCAGCAGTCCGAGCTCGAGCAGAGCAACAGCCAGCTCGAAGAGCAGACCGAGATCCTGACGCGCCAGAAAGAGCACCTCGAGCGCGGCCAGGCGGCGCTCGCCGAGAAGGGCATGGAGCTGGAGCGGGCCAGCCGCTACAAGTCGGAATTCCTCGCCAACATGTCGCACGAGCTGCGGACGCCGCTCAACAGCTCGCTGATCCTGGCCAAGCTGCTCGCCGACAACCGCGAGGGGACGCTGACGCCGGAGCAGGTCAAGTTCGCGCAGAACATCTACTCCGCCGGCAACGACCTGCTCGACCTGATCAACGACATCCTCGATCTCGCCAAGATCGAGTCGGGGAAGATGGAGGTGAAGCCGGAGAGCGTCCGGACGGCGCGGCTGGTCGAGTCGCTGACGCAGGTGTTCCGGCCGCTGGCCAGCCAGAAGCAGATCGCGTTCTCGGCCGCGGTCGACGCCGGCGCCCCGGCCACCCTCGAAACCGACGCGCAGCGGCTGCAGCAGATCCTCAAGAACCTGCTGTCGAACGCGCTCAAGTTCACCGAACGCGGCGAGGTCACGCTTCGCATCTCCGGCGCCGACGGCGACCGCATCCGCTTCGACGTCCGCGACACCGGCATCGGCATCCCGACGGCGCAGCACGACGTCATCTTCGAAGCCTTCCGCCAGGCCGACGGCACGACCAACCGCAGGTACGGCGGCACCGGCCTCGGCCTGTCGATCTCGCGCGATCTCGCGCGGCTGCTCGGCGGCGAGATCGAGCTGCAGAGCATCGAAGGGCGCGGCAGCATCTTCTCCCTAGTGCTGCCCGTCGTCTACGCGCCGGCCGAGCCGGTCGCCGCGGCGGCACCCGCGCCAGCGCCCGCGCCGGCACAGCACGCCGTCATCGCTGGACCAACCGCGCCGGCACCGAAGCGGAGCCGGCCCGCCTCCACCTTCGATGACGACCGCGGTGCGATCGCCGACGCGACGCGTATCCTGCTCGTCGTCGAGGACGACGAGGCCTTCGCGCGCATCCTCTACGACCTCGCGCACGAGCTCGGCTTCCGCTGCGTCGTCGCCACGAGCGCGGACGAGGGCATCGAGCTCGCCCTCCGGTTCAACCCGACCGCGATCCTGCTCGACATGAACCTGCCGGACCATTCCGGCCTGACCGTGCTCGATCGCCTGAAGCGCAACCCGATCACGCGCCACATCCCGGTCCAGGTGGCGTCGGTCGAGGACTACGCCCAGGCCGCGCTCGAGATGGGCGCGGTCGGCTACATGCTCAAGCCGGTGACGCGCGAGCGCCTGATCGAGGCCCTGTCCAGGCTCGAGACCAGGCTCACCAAGGGCCTGCGCTCGGTGCTCGTGATCGAGGACGACGCGGTGCAGCGCGAGAGCATCTGCCACCTGCTCGGCGCCAACGACGTCCGCACCGTGCCGGTCGCGACGGCGGCGGCGGCGCTCGAGCAGCTCCGCGCCTCGACCTACGACTGCATGGTGCTCGACATCTCGCTGCCCGACGCGTCGGGCTTCGAGCTGCTCGAGAAGATGGCCGAGGAGGACCGGTACTCGTTCCCGCCGGTCATCATCTACACCGGGCGGTCGCTCTCGGCCGAGGAGGAGCAGCGGCTGCGCAAGTATTCGAAGTCGATCATCATCAAGGGCGCGCGCTCGCCCGAGCGGCTGCTCGACGAGGTCACGCTCTTCCTCCACCAGGTCGAGGCCAACCTGCCGGCCGATCGCCGCAAGATGCTGCAGGCGGCGCGCAGCCGCGATGCCGCCTTCGAGGACCGCAACGTCCTGATCGTCGAGGACGACGTCCGCAACATCTTCGCCCTGTCGAGCGTGCTCGAGCCGCGCGGCGCGACGCTGACCATCGCCCGCAACGGCCGCGAGGCGCTCGAGATCCTCGCCGCGCCCGGCCGCATCGACATGGTCCTGATGGACATCATGATGCCGGAGATGGACGGCTTCGCAGGCGATGCGCGAGATCCGCAAGCGCCCGGAGCTGGCGCGGCTGCCGATCATCGCGCTGACGGCGAAAGCCATGCGCGACGACCAGGAGCAGTGCCTCGCCGCCGGCGCCAGCGACTACATCGCCAAGCCGATCGACGTCGAGCAGCTGCTGTCGCTGATGCGCGTCTGGATGCCGAAAGTGAAAGGGTGATGGCCGCCGTGACCGCCGTCGAGGTCGAGCTGGAGATTCAGCTGCTGCTGCAGGCGATCTACCACCGCTATCAGTACGACTTCCGCGACTACGCCATGGCGTCGCTGAAGCGGCGGCTGCCGGTCGCGGCCCAGCGGCTCGGCTGCCGCACCATCTCCGGCCTGCAGGAAGCGGTGCTGCACGATCGCCATACGTTCACCGCCCTGCTGCAGTACCTGACCGTGCCGGTGACCGACATGTTCCGCGACCCGCTCTACTTCCGCGCCCTGCGCGAGAGTGTCGTGCCGGTGCTGCGGACGTATCCGTCGCTCCGGATCTGGATCGCCGGCTGCAGCAGCGGCGAAGAGGTCTATTCGTTCGCGATCCTGCTGCGCGAGGAGCAGCTGCTCGAGCGGACGATGATCTACGCCACCGACATCAACCCGGAGAGCCTCGCCAAGGCCGAGGCCGGCGTCTACGACGTCGACCGCTTCCGCCAGTTCAGCGACAGCTACCGCCAGGCCGGCGGCACCGGCTCGCTGTCCGACTACTATCACGCCGCCCACGGCGCGGCGGTGATCGACAAGTCGCTGAAGAAGCGGATCGTCTTCTCCGACCACAGCCTGACGACCGACAGCGTCTTCGCCGAGATGCAGATGGTGTCGTGCCGCAACGTCCTGATCTATTTCAACCGGGCGCTGCAGAACCGCGTCATCAGCCTCTTCACCGAATCGCTCTGCCGCAAGGGGTTCCTCGGCATCGGCACCAGGGAGACGCTGCGCTTCACCACCGACGCGCCGCGCTACGTCGAGCTCCGGCGCGACGCCCGGATCTACCAGAAGCTGGCATGACGCTCGACACCAGCCGCGTCGAAGCGGTCGTCCTCGGCGGCTCGGCCGGCGCCTTCGCCGGCCTCCGGCAGCTGCTGCCGGCGCTGCCGCCGACGCTGCGCGTGCCGGTCGTCATCGTGCTGCACCAGCCGCAGGACCGGCCCAGCGCGATCGTCGAGATCTTCGGCCGCGGCGGCGTGCCGCCGGTCAAGGAGATCGACGACAAGGAGCCGCTGGCGCCCGGCATCGTCTTTTTCGCGCCGCCGGGCTACCACCTGCTCATCGAGTCGACGCGCACGGCGGCGCTGACGATCGACGAACCGGTACACTTCTCGCGGCCGTCGATCGACGTCCTGTTCGAATCAGCCGCCGAGGTCTTCGGCAGCGCCCTGATCGGCATCATCCTGAGCGGCGCCAACCAGGATGGGGCGGCCGGCCTCGGCGCGATCGAGCGCGCCGGCGGCATCGCGATGATTCAGTCGCCGGACAGCGCGGAACACCCGGCGATGCCGCAGGCGGCGGTAGCGGCCACGACCGCGGCGCACGTGCTGTCGATCGACGACATCGCCGCGGCGCTCGCAACCCTCGCCGCCCCCGCCGCGGCGCCCCAGGCTCGGCACACCGATGGCTGACATCGTCAAGTTCCTGCTCGTCGATGACGTCGCCGAGAACCTGGTCGCGCTCGAGGCGCTGCTCCGCCGCGACGGCCTCGAGCTGCATGCGGTGCAGTCCGGGCGCGAGGCGCTCGAGCTGCTGCTCCAGCACGACTTCGCGCTCGCGTTCCTCGACGTCCAGATGCCGGAGATGGACGGCTTCGAGCTCGCCGAGCTGATGCGCGGCGCCGAGCGGTCGCGGCACGTGCCGATCATCTTCGTCACCGCCGGCCAGCGCGAGCCGCACCGCATCTTCCAGGGCTACGAGAGCGGCGCCGTCGACTTCCTGTTCAAGCCGATCGACCCGCACGTCCTCCGCCACAAGGCCAACGTCTTCTTCGACCTCTATCGCCAGCGGCAGCAGCTCGCCGCCCAGCTCGAGGAGCGCGAGCGCCTCATCGCCGAGGTCCGGGAAACACTGCGGCTGAACGAGACCTTCTCCGCCGCCCTCGGCCACGACCTGCGCAACCCGCTGAGCGCAATCATCACCGGCGCCGCCGTCCTCATCCGCCGCTCCAGCGACGAGCAGACGATGGCGATCGGCAACCGGATCCTGACCAGCGGATCGCGAATGGCGCGCCTGATCGAGCAGCTGCTCGACCTCGCGCGGGCGCGGCTCGCCGGCGGCATCCCGGTCTCGCCGGTCGACGTCGACCTCAAGGCCGTCGCCGACCGCGTCGTCGCCGAGCACCAGCCGGTCGACAGCGAGCGGGCGATTGCCACCGAGGCCGCCGGCGACCTGCGCGGCGTCTGGGACGAGACCCGGATCTCACAGGTGATCTCGAACCTGCTGGGCAACGCGCTGCAGCACGGCGCCGCCGGCGGCCGCGTCTCGATCCGGCTCGACGGCACCCGGACGGAGCAGATCCGCCTTACCGTCGCCAATCCCGGCGTCATCGATGCGGAGACGCTGCCGCACCTGTTCGAGCCATTTCGATCGGGACGCCACGGCCAGCGGCGCTCGGAGGGGCTTGGCCTCGGCCTCTACATCGTCGATCAGATCGTGAAGGCGCACGGCGGGACGATTGAGGTTTGCTCCGGCGACGGCACGACGACGTTCGACGTGCGGCTGCCGCGCGTGACGCAGGCGACGCAGGTCACGGCTGAATCGTAGCGCGGCGCGGCTGAAACCCCGCCCTACTTCGCTGCTCTCTCGAACGCCGAGCGGCCGCCAACGACCGGGAGCCGCAGCGACGTCGCGCCGATGTCGACCGTCAGCTCGGTGCCCGGCGACGGCCAGAGCGTGAAGTCGCGATCGCTCGAGAAGATCATCAGGCCGATGCGGGCGCCGGCCGGCACGATCTGGTCGTCGGGCTGCAGGTCGAAGGTGAGCTTGTAGAACTTCCCGGCCGCGAGCGGCTCGCCGCGGGCGGTCGCCTCATAGTTCCCGCCCTTCTTCAGCGAGCCGCGGTTCTGCGGATCGCTCCAGCCCCGCGTGATCAGGTTGTCGGGTCCGATCGGGCCGTCCGTCCACGGCAGCACGACGAGCCACACCGAGAGGTTCGCCGCCGGCTTGCTCGACGACAGGCGGACGGTGACACGCGGTGTTCCCGAGATGTGGACCGGAGCCTCGAGCTCTGGCGTCGCGTAGATCAGGCGATGGTTCGACGCCGCGGCGGCGGCGAGCGCGGGGCCGCCGAGCGAGACGTCGTCGATCAGCGTCTCGCGGCCATCGCCGTTGCGATCGGGCGACAGCAGGCCGATCTCGCGGCCGCCGCTGCGCGGGTGCAGCGTGACGAAAGATGCCTCGGGATTGGGATAGTCGGCGTAGGGCTGCGGCGGCGGGATCGGCGCCCGGCCGCGGCCGCGCCCGCCGGCTGCCGCGCCAGGCGCCGCGGGCGGCCCGGCCGGCGCCGCGGGCGCCGGCGTCTCCGCCCTGGCCTCGCGCACGATCCACGCCTTCGGCTCGCGCTCGACGCCGTTCTCGACGCCATACAGGTACCGCGTGAACCACTTGTTCATCATCTCGAGCGGCGGCGCGCCGCCGTGCCCGCCCTGGTGAAAGTAGGCGCGCAGCGGCACCCGGCCCTTGAGCGCTTCGTAGATGCGGACGCTGTGCTCGGGGACGACGTTCCAGTCGTTGAACGCGTGCGCCATGAACACCGCGGCGCGGATGCGCTTGACCTTCGGCAGCAGATCGCGGCTCGCCCAGAAGGCGTTGTAGTCGCCCGAGGCGCGATCGCGGCCGCGCGCGAACTCGCCGTCGCGGAAGGTGCGGTTGCAGTAGTCGCGCCGCGCCGGATCGCCGCTGTTGATGAAGTCGTAGAGAAAGTCGATGTCCTCGCCGAGCCAGCCGCCCGGGTGGCGGACGAGGCCGTTCGATCGGTAGTAGTGGTAGTACGAGGTGTTCGGCGCGATCGGAATGATGGCCTCGAGCCCGGCGACGCCGGTGACCGCCGCGGCGAGCGGGATCGTGCCGTTGTACGACGTGCCGGTCATGCCGACCTTGCCCGTCGACCAGGTCGCGGTGACAGGTTCGCTGCCGTCAGCCGTCGTGAAGCCTTTGGCGCGGCCGTTGAGCCAGTCGATCACCGCTTTCGGCGCCAGCTGCTCCGGATCCGAGCCGACGGTCGGACATCCCTGCGACAACCCCGTGCCCGGCGCGTCGGAGTGAACGACGGCGAAACCACGCGGCACCCAGGTGTCGACGAGCGAGCCGGCGACGGTCTCGCGCGCCGGCTTGAACGCAATCGCCGGCTGCGACGTCCGCGGCGGCGGCTCGGCCCCGACTTCCTGCTTCACGTCCCACAGGAACTGACGGTTGCCGGAGGTGCCCGCGAAGTAGGGAGACGACTCGTAGATGATCGGGACCTTGAGCCCCTCGGTCGCGGTCTGGCGCGGACGCGTCACGTCCGTGAACATGCGATCGCGGCGGCCGTCGCCGTCGGCGTCGAACTCGGTCTCGACCCAGAGCGTTTCCCGGACCCACTGCGTCGAATCGCTGAACGCCGGGACGACCTGCGCCTGGCCGTCGACGAACACCGGCCTGGCCGCCTCGGCCGCCGCCTGCTGCGCCGCCGGCCTGGCGAAGGACACCGGCAGCAACAGCAGCGCGATTGCCGCGACGGCACGCGTGCCTCTCGTGAACTGAACCACCACGTTCCGCTCCTCTCGCTGCGGCTACCTCACGCCTGGCCCTTCTCCGGCATCGCGTAGGCGACGACCGGGCGCACCTCGATTGACGCGATCGACGACTCGGTCATGAAGCCCTTGGCGATGGCGATCGCTTCGTCGAGGTCTGCCGCCTCGACCAACGTATAGCCGCCGAGCTGCTCGCGCGCTTCGGCGAAGGGGCCGTCAGTGACGAGCGGCTTGCCCTGCCGGGGCCGCACGGTCGTGGCGGTCGATGTCGGATGCAGCGGCGCGCCGTCGATCATCTTGCCGCTCGCCACCAGCTTGCGAACGTGAGGTTCGCACTTCGCCATCTCCCGCTGCTGCTCTTCTTCGCTCAGCGCCAGCCAGGCGTTCTCATCCAGATAGGTCAGAAACATGTATCTCATCTGAAACATCCTCGAGTGTTCGGCTCGACCCCGGTGTCGAGCGTTCACAGGTGAATCGAACGGCGGCTGCCAGGATCGACAAGCCCGGCGAAAATTATTAAGCGATCATGCCTCAGAATAGCGGCGTCGCGCCGCCAGCAAGTCCCATCGATGGTCGCCATAGATACGCCTTCCGCGTGGGTCCGGCTCATCGCCGGCCTCGCCACCATATTCGTATTGTTCCAGCTGCTCGGCTCGGCCCTTGGGAGCGATCGCGGGCAGGCCGGCCTCCTCATCGGCATCATCGTCATCGCCGCGACGATTGCGGCTGAACGGTCGCTCTTCGGCACGCCGCTGCCGGCCGCGCCCCTGCGGCTCGGGCTCGGGCCGTCGTCGCCGGGTGGCGTGGTTGCGGCGCTCGCTATCGGCGCCGCGATCCTCGTGACGTTTCCGGCGTTCGCGGCGGTGACCGGCGCCTCGCTGAGCCTCAGAACCGACGCGGCCGCGCTGCTGCCGGGGCTCTTCATGCAGGGCGGCGCCGCCGAGGAGGTACTGTTTCGCGGGTTTCTCTTCGGCCACATTCGTCGCGGACGCTCCTTCCGGCGCGCCGCGATCCTGTCGATGCTGCCGTTCGTCGCTGTGCACCTGTGGCTCTTCATGACGATGCCATGGCCGGTGGCGCTGGCCGCGGTGCTCGTGTCAGCCCTCCTGTCCTTCCCCTTCGCCCGCCTCTACGAGCTCGGCGGCAACACGATCTGGGCGCCAGCGATTCTGCACTTCGTCATCCAGGGCGCGATCAAAGTCGTCGACGTCGCCGATCCGCGCGGCATCTTTCCGTTCGTCTGGATGGCGGCGAGCACCCTCCTGCCGATGCTCGTCTTCCTCTCTCCCCGGCAGACGCGCGATTGATCCTGCTGCCGAACCGCCCCGCCGGCTCAGCCGCTCCATTGCTGAGGCAGCTCGAGGCCCGATCCGGCTAGACTCTGCTCCTTCGCAGTCGCATCAGCTGATGGAGGTGGTTATGAAGTTCACCGCGAGACTGACCACGGTCGTGATGGTCGTTGCCTTCTGCGGCACGCTCCACGCGAGCACGTACGGGTCAGTCGAACCGATCGCGAACCCGGCAGTCATCGACACGCAGGTGCTGAGGGAGCAGCCGCTCCGCGTCCGTGAGGCATTTGCGCAGGGCCTGCTCCAGTGCGGCATCGTCAGCCGGGTGACGGACACGCTCACCTCCACCGGCGCGATCTCGACCATCAACGATCTCAACACCCGCGTCGCGGTCGGCGCCGGCGGCTTCGCCGGCGAAACCAATCCCTCCTACGTCTACAACATCATCGACGATGGTCCGAATGGCGCGAGCCAGAGCGACATCAGGATCCTGACCGACGCTCTTGGCTACGTACTGTCGCAGGCGAGCGCGTTCCTCCTCGATGCCGACGATCCCACCAGCTACGACTTCGGCGCGAACTACGTCGTCCTCAACTTCCCCGCGCCGCCGCCGATCGCCCGCTCGGCCGCCCTGTTCCGAACCGTCGGCCGGATCGATCCCGAGCTCTTCTCGACCGACACGAGCGGCTATACGCAGTTCGGCCGCGCCTACCTGTCGCTGCAGTCGGACGTGCCGGACGAGCAGTTCATCTCGGGCTACTTCCGCGCCGCCGCCGAATTCGGCGTCGAGTACACGCCGGTCGTCAACGGCCAGCCGTCGTTGTTCCAGGGCGGGGCCGCGTTTCCAGGCAACGACTGGACGGCGAACCCGGGCGGCGAAGAATACCTCGCGCGGATCCCGTCGGCGAGCCACCGCGGCCTCGCGCGGATCAGAGCGTTCCACCTGCGCGTTACCGAAGAAGTGATTCGGCGGCTCGAGAAGAAGAACGGCGCCTGGCACGGCGGCGCGGCGGGGTTCGACTGCCGCTAGCGCGGAAGAATAAGGGAAAAGGCAAAAGGCAGAAGGGAGAATTGCTCAGTTTCTGCCTTCTGCCTTCTGCCTTTTGCCTTCTTACTCTGTCCGGTCAGTTCCGTCACCCGGGTCTCGGCGGCGCCGACGTTCTGCTCGATCTTGAGGAGCAGCTGATCGCCGGTGAAGCGCAGCTGGTAGAGGGTCGTGAACGGCGTGCGATAGCGGGCGACGGTCATCGTGTAGGTATCGTCCGCCGTCCACGCGCCGCTGGCCGCGACCGGCTCCGGCGCGCCGGCCGCCGTCAGCTGCAGCGCGCCCTTCGCCCAGCGCTGGTAGCCGGCCGCGAGCTTCTGGTCGGCGCCGGCGAGGCGCAGCGCCAGGACCGCGTCGCCGCCGGCGTTCGACGATTGAACCGTCAGCGACTCGAGAGCGAGCTTGTTGGAATCGAACACGAACCGCTTGCCCTGCGCCGTTCGCCCGGCCGCCGTCGTCGCCGTCCCTGACGGCGCCTTCAGCTTCAACACCGCGAGCTTGTCGGCGAGCTTCCGCGCCGACGCCGCGTCCGGCGGCAGGGCCGCCGGCTTGAAGGCGGGAAGCAGGCGTTCCCAGACCAGGTTCATCACCGACGCCATGTCGCGGGTGCCGCTCGTGATCGCGATCACGGCGTCGTACTGCGGCAGCACGAGGCAGAACTGGCCGTGCGCGCCGTCGCCGCGGAAGCCGTGCCGGCTCTGCCAGAACTGGTAGCCGTAGCCCTGCTCCCAGTCGCTCGTCGGCGAGCTGCCGTTCGACATCATTCGCGACGTCGCCGCCGCGACCCACGCCTCCGGCACCAGCTGCTTGCCCTGCCACTGCCCCTTCTGGAGATACAGCTGGCCAAAGCGGGCGATGTCTTCGGTACGCACGTGCAGCCCGAAGCCGCCGAGGGAAACGCCCTGCTTGCTGGCGTCCCAGGTCGGATTCTCGATGCCGAGCGGCTCGAACAGACGCGGGCCGAGATACGTCAGTACATTCTGGCCGGTGACCTTCTGGACGATGGCGGAGAGCATGTAGCTCGCCGGCGTGTTGTAGAAGAAGAAGGTTCCCGGCTTGTGCGCGACGGGCCTGGCGAGGAACGCTTTGACGACGCTGTCGTCGCCCATGTAGGGAAAGTCGCGGACGTCTTCGTCGTGATGTCCGGCCGACATCGTCAGCAGGTCGCGAACGCGCATCGCCTTGAGGTTGGCGCTCGGCTGCGCCGGCGCCTCGTCGGGGAAGAAGCCGAGCACCGGATCGTCGATCGTGAGCTTGCCTTCGGCTATGGCGAGACCGACTGCCGTCGAAGTGAAACTCTTGCTCAGCGAGAACATCGTGTGCGGTTCGCTGGCGGCGTACGGCGCCCACCACCCTTCCGCGACAACCTTGCCGTGCCGCACGATCATCAGGCTGTGCAGGGCGTCGAGCTTGCGTTCGGCGTCCTCGACGAACCCCAGTATCGCCGCCGACGAGATCCCCTGCGCCTCCGGCGCGCTGCGCGGGAACGTGAACGGCGGCGGCGCGGCCGCCACGAGGACGAGGCTCGTGGACAGGCAGGCGAGCAGAAGCGCGCTGGATCGACGCATTGGCACCTCGGAATGGATGAGCAGAGCGCCTAGAGAATACGCCGAATTTCGATCCCTTCGCCCACTGGTGTCGTTATATTCATTGGGCCCTTTTTTCTGAATCCTGGCTTAATCCTGGAGGAAGTATGACTCTCACCGCCCTGACCGTCGCGGTCGCGCTGACATCGGCGGCGGCAGCCGCGCAGCATCAGCATCCTGCCGGCCATGTCGGCGACGCGCTCGGTACCGTCAAGTTCGCCACCTCCTGCACTGAGCCGGCGCAGCCGGCGTTCCTGCGCGGGATGGCGCTCCTGCATTCGTTCGAATTCGGTCCGGCGATCGACAGCTTCACCGCTGCCGCCAAGACGGATCCCGGGTGCGGCATCGCCTACTGGGGCGTCGCCGTCAGCCGCTGGGGCAATCCGTTCGCCGCCGGCATCAAGCCGCCGGCGGTGACCAAAGCCGGCGCCGCGGCGATCGAGCAGGCCCGCGCCGCGGGGGCGCGTACCGAGCGTGAACGCGCATACATCGAGGCCGCGGCCCTGCTCTTCACGAACGCCGACACGATCGGTCAGCGCAATCGCGTGCTCGCGTATCGTGACGCGATGAAGAAGCTGGCGGCGCAATATGCCGACGACGCCGAGGCCTCGGCGTTCTACGCCCTGGCGCTGGCGTCGTCGCAGGATCCGACCGACATGACCTACTCCAGCCTGATCGAAGCGGGAGCAATCCTCGAGAAGCTGGCGCCGACGCAGCCGGACCATCCCGGCTTCGTTCACTACGTCATCCACGCCTACGACGCCCCGCCGCTGGCGTCGCGCGGCCTCGACGCCGCGCGCCGCTACGCCAAGGTCGCGCCGTCGGCGCCGCACGCGCTGCACATGCCGTCGCATACGTTCACCCGCCTCGGCTACTGGCAGGACTCGATCGACACCAACATCCTGTCGGCGGAGGCGGCGCGCAAGATGAACGCCCCGGCGGAGGAGCTGCACGCGATGGACTACGAGACCTACGCGTTCCTGCAGCTGGCGCAGGACGACGCCGCGAAGCGCATGGTGACGGAGCTGGCTGAAGGGCGCGAGCGATTCAAGAGCGGCGGGACCGCGTCTGCAGCGCCGCCGATGGCCGCGGCTTATGCCAGCGCCGCGATCCCGGCACGCTACGCTCTCGAACGCAGCGCATGGGCCGAAGCGGCAAAACTCGAGCTGAACAGCACGCCATTTGCCTTCGCCGACGCGGTGACCTGGTTCGCGCGGGGAATCGGCGCGGCGCGGAGCAAGGACGTCGAGGGCGCGCGGGCCGCCGTCACGTCGCTCGAGCAGTTGCGGGCGAAGCTCGAGCAGGCGGGCGAAGCCTACTGGACCGAGCAGGTCACGATTCAGAAGCTCGGCGTCTCGGCCTGGCTCGCAACGGCCGAAGGCCGCAAGGACGCGGCGATCGCCCTCATGCGCGAAGCCGCCGATCGCGAGGACAAGACCGAGAAGAACGCGGTCACGCCCGGCCCGATCGCGCCCGCGCGCGAGCAGCTCGGCGACATGCTGCTGGCGATGAATCAGCCGGCCGAAGCACTCGCCGCCTACGAGATCACGCTGAAGAAGGAGCCGAACCGGCTTCGCGCCCTGCTCGGCGCCGCCAGCGCCGCGGCAGCGGCGAAGAACAGCGACGCGGCACAGCGCTATCGCAAGGCCGCGCTCGATCTCGCCGCCAAGGCGCAGCCAGGGCGCCCGGAGCTCGACGCGCTCAAACGCGCCGGACACTGACGCCGAACCTGCCCGGCACGAGCGGCTGCCGACCGCTCGTGCCGGCGGAGGCCGTTATCGTTTCTTCCCGCCCTTCGCCGTCTTCTTCTTCCCGCCCGCCTTCTTCGCGGTCTTGCGCTTGGCCGTCGCCGTCTCGGCCTTGCTCTTCTTGCGGATGTCGGCGCCCTGGGCGCGCTTGTAGGTCTGGATGTCCTTGAACTTGCCCGACGAGTCGCGCTTCGCGTACAACTTGGTCCCTGTCGAACTGCGGTGAGTCGTGCGACGAGCCTTGGCCATCACGAGTCCTTTCGACTGGGCCGCCCCTGCGCGGCGACCCGAATGCTTCCCGGCGGACAATCATAATCTCAGCCGAGGGGCTTCGCCCCTCGGACTCCCCGACACGCTCTCTCGCGCCGCTTCGACGGCGCGCTCCGTTCGCGTGGCTCGCTCGCCTCGCGATGGCTGGTAGACGCCGCGAAGATTGTCGAACGAGGTAATGAGGACGGGCGGCGGATGCCGCCCTACTGAATCACCGAGACGCGGGCGCGCGGCAGCGCGTCGACGAGCGTGTTCCACGCGAGCTCGACGCGGCGCGAGTTGTTCGACAGCTCGCCGCCGTACCAGATCGCGTCGGGGCCCACCGCCGGCGGCGTCGCCGTCCACAGCCGGCGCACGGTCAGCGAGACGCCGAGCATCGGCAGGCCGACGTCGAACAGCGGCGGCGGCGGCGCGGCGTTCTTCGTCCGCGGGATCTCGAGCCGCATCCCTTCCTTGCTGACGTCGATGATCCGCGACGGCACGCCGCGGACGATGACGTCGACGCGCGCCCGCTTGCGCTCGGAGCGCCGCGTCGGCCGGCTCTCCATGATCGCCATCGAGATCGTGCAGACCACCAGCGCGCGGTCGAGCGGCCGAACGAGGTAGGTCATGCCGCGGGATATCGCCTGGGCTTCGGAGATCGGATCCGGATCCCCGAGAATGGCAATCGGGAGCTGCGCGTTGCGGGCCCGGAGCGCGGTGACCGCGGCGGCGGCGAACCGCGCATCGACGACGAGCATGTCGATGGCGCGCGTCCTAAGCTCGTCCGTAAGGCGCGCAGGATTTGTGAGGGTGGATGGTTCGTAGCCTTCGGCAGCGAGCCACTCGGAAAGCATTCGGCATTCATCGAGCAGCGGAGATGCGAGTGTCACTCGCGGGCGGAAGGACATCGCGCCCCTGCGTGCACCGCGGATGCCAGCACGAAAATGGCCGTCGATATTGGCCGATCACAACGGAGCGGCGGGCGGCCACCTCACCGATCTGCACGCGTCGGACGCGATCCGTAATTGCCGTAAGTGACAGGAAATGTCGCGGAAATACGTTCGCGCGATACTGGAGGCATGACAATCCTCACCCAGATCCTCGTGGTCGGAGTTGTCGGCGTGCTCTTCTTCCTGCTGCTGATGCTGGTTCGCTCCAGCGTTCGGCAGTTCCGGTCCTCGTACCACGGCGGTGCCGATGGCTCGTCAGCCGTCTACACCTACTCGACATTCTCGGGCGGCGACAGCGGCGGGGACGGCTGCGGTGATGGCGGGAGCGGCGGCGGCGATGGCGGTGGCGGGTGCGGTGGAGGCGGCGACTAGAAGCCATCTATAAGCGAGCGAGCGGAAGCGCGAGCCTGGCGAGCGGAGCGGGGCCCCGGGCCCCCGCGAGCGAGCCAGTCGGGGAGTCCGAGGGGCGAAGCCCCTCGGTTGAGTATGGCGCCTCCGATTTATGATGGACGGACGGCGGTGCGGCCGCCGTTCGGTCCATGCTCAGCAGCGATCTTTTCCACCGCCTCTGCCGCGCCCGCGACGTGCTCCGGGAAGTCCACGATCGACCGCTGACGATCGAGGACGTCGCCCGCGACGCAGCGATGTCGCCCTTCCAGTTCATCCGCCGGTTCGAGGCGCTGTTCGGCGCGACGCCGCATCAGTTCCGGATCCAGTCGCGCGTCGAGCGCGCCAAGGAGCTGCTCGCGCTGAGCGACTACTCGGTCACCGACGTCTGCATGGAGCTCGGCTTCTCGAGCCTCGGCAGCTTCAGCACCCTCTTCGCGCAGCGCGTCGGGGCGCCGCCGTCGGTCTACCGCCGGCAGGTGCGCCCGATGATCGTCGTTCCCGGCCGGCTGCCGCCGGCGCTCACGCCCGGCTGCCTGACGCTGATGGCGGAGGCGTTCGCAATTTTCGAGAAGCAGCGGCCCGCCGTCTCTGGCATCGTGAAGCCATGAAGATCAATCTGACGAGCATCATGGTCGACGATCAGGAGAAGGCGCTGAAGTTCTACACCGATGTCTTCGGCTTCGTGAAGAAGCACGACATCCCGGTCGGCGAGTTCCGCTGGATCACTGTCGTCTCCCCCGACGGCCCACCCGAGATCGAGCTGGCGCTCGAGCCCAACGCCAACCCGGTGGGCAGGACGTTCCAGGAAGGGCTCTTCAAGCAGGGCATCCCCGCCACCGCTTTCGAGGTCGACGACATCGCCGCCGAGCACGCGCGCCTGGCGCGGCTCGGCGTCGTCTTCACGAAGGAGCCGAGCCGCCAGGGGCCGGTGACGATCGCGATCTGCGCCGACACCTGCGGCAACCTGATTCAGCTCTATCAGCGGTCGTAGGCTATTCCCGGCCCTAGAACTTGAACCGGATCCCGACCATGAAGGGCAGCGTCCAGCGGCCGCTGTCGTCGTTGATGTCCTCGAGGCCGGTGCCCTGGAGGCCGTCGACCTCGGACAGGCCGCTGACGAAGCGGAAGCCGAGGCTGGCATCGAGGTCGACGCGATCGTTGAGGGCATAGACCGCGCCGCCTTCGATGCCGAAGGTGAAGGCCGCGGTGCGGTCGTAGAAGTCCGTCGCATCCAGCACGAGGTTGAGCGCCGGCGCGGCGAACATCCCGTCGATCTCGCCGATGACGGCGATGCCGAGCGTGGCGCCGGCGTAAGGCCGCAGCTTCGGGTACTTGGTCTCGAAGTGATAGCGATAGCCGCCGTCGAGCGCGAAGCTGCTGTAGTCGTCGAAGGTCGCGAAGAGCGGCGACGTGCCGAGGGTGCCGATCTCGAGCGCGTCGGCGCTGACGTTCTGGAACGTGAAGGTGGCGCGCACCTGCTGCCGGGCATCCAGCATGTAGCCCGCCCCGAACTTGAACTGCACGCCGGTGCCGTAGACGTCGCCGTAGGAGCGCTCCTCGATCACCGTCGTCTGGCCGTTGAGGACGCCGATGCCGGCGGAGTGGACGTTGCCGCTGATGCTGTTGTCCCAGCCGAGCGAGGCCTCGGCCGACCACCGGCGATCGGGCGCGCTCTGCGCCAGCGCCCGGTGCATCGCCAGATCGACCTTGAGCACCTGGCCGGGGTTCAGCTCGACCAGCTCGCTCTTCGCGCTGGTGAATCCCTGCAGCGCCGCCGTGACGGTGTAGCGTCCGGGCGGCAGCGACGGGAACCGGTAGACGCCGGCGCCGTCGGTGACCGCGGTTGCGGTGCTGCCAACGCGACAGCCCGCGGGCTTCGACGGTCACGCCCGGCAGAATCGCGCCGGACGAGTCCTTGATGATGCCCTCGATAGAGCCTCTGGTTTCCTGGGCCGCCGCTGGCGAGACCAGAAACAGAAACGCCATCAGAGTGGCCACAATGCGTGCACTCATGCTTCTATCCTCCTGATAGTCCGTGGGGACAAGTCAGCGCTGGCGAGATCTTTAAGTGGTTGAAAGGCGTCTTTGCCAGGCCGACGGATTAACCGGCGCGGGAGCGCCGAGACAGAACAAAACAGTAGCAGCCGCTATGCCCGGTCCCTGTCTAAGTCTAATGCTGTTGACGTCTAATCTCAGGCTTTTTTGTACCCGTATCGTGAAAATGCTCAGCTTTCATCCAATCATTCGGATCCCGCGATTTGAATGCGTCTCACATCATCACTATGAGGCGTTGCGAGCGTCATGTCATGCGGTTTTCCTCTCGTTCGTCCCTGAGCTTTTTGCGCGAACGATCCGCGATTCGTCCCTGAAATAAAAAAGCCCCGCCGGCCCGAAGGCCGACGGGGCGACAAAACGAGCGTCGTACCGGTCTAGAACGTGAACTTCGCCGAGAGGCGGATGACGCGCGCGTTCTGGAAGGTGTTCGCCAGAAGGTAGCGCGGATCCATACGAACCGCGGGGTTGGCCGCGAGCACCTGATTGATGTCGAAGCCGTTGAAGAACGCCTGGTCCGAGATCGGCACGTTGTCGCGGGTCAGGTTGCGGAACACGTCGGTGTCACGATCCGAGTCGAACAGGTTCGTGACGTCGAGCGTGGCGCGGAAGGCCTTCGAACCACCCAGGGGGATGTCCTGCGAGATCGCAAGGTCGGTCTGGATGTAGGCAGGCGTCCGGCCATCCGTCAGGCGGCCGTCGTAGAACACCGGCGTCGACGTCTGCATGTTGGTGACGTGGCTGATCGGGATGCCGCTGCCGGCGTAGAAGCGCGCGCCGAAACCGGTGCGCGTCGGCAGCTGGTAGTAGCCGCTCAGCTTCAGCTGGTGCGGACGGTCGGTGTTGAGGCGGCCGTAGACCGGCTGGGCGCTGTCGTCGAACGCCATCACGATCGAGTCGAACAGCCGCGTCACGTTCGGCGCGGTGCGGGCGACTTCGTCCGAGCTGGCGAGGCCGGGGTAATTGCCCCAGAGACGGCTGATCGTGTAGCTGGCATTCGCTTCCCAATTGCTGGAGAAGCGCTTGTTCAGCTTGAACTCGAGCGCGTCGTAGGAGCGCTTGATCTCCGGCAGGGCCGGGCAGGTCGGGCACTCGTCGGCGATGATGAACGTCGCCGCGCCTTCACCCGGGTTGGCGATGTAGAAGACCTCGCCGACGCCCGGCACCAGCACGCCGACGTCCTCGACGGCGCGATCGAGCTGCTTATGGACGTAGCGGGCACCGATGGAGACGCGCGGGCCGAGCTCGTGATCGAAGCCGGCGACGAACTCCTGCTGGCGCATCGGCTTCAGATCCGGGTCGATGGCGCCGCACTCGGGGCACGACGGATCGTTCGACGGGATGCGGAAGTTGACCGACTCGATGGCGGTGCCGGGGAAATTGCCGTTCGGGCCGATCGAGAGGTAATCGAGGGTGTCGAGCGTGTAGTACCGCTCGATCCACTTGTCGCCGCCGAAAGCGCCGCGCGGCAGTTCCAGCTTCATGATGTCGTAGAACATCCCGTAGCTGCCGTAGGCCTTCCACTTGCCGTCGCCCTTGATGTCGTAGGCGAACCCGGCGCGCGGCGCGAACTTGTCGCCGAAGCTGAACTTGATGCCCTCCAGCCCTTCGACGTAGGACGGCACGTCCTCCTTCTCGGTGCGGATGCCGAGGTTGAGGGTCAGCCGATCGTTCGACCGACCAGTCGTCCTGGAAGAAGAACCCGAGGTTGTTGACGTGGACGTCGCCGATGGTGCCGAACTGGCGCCACGAGTAGTAGCCGTAGGTGCCGCGGACGTCCGGCCATCGAGCGTCGGCCGCGACGCATCCCAGTTGAACGTGATGTGCGGCTGCTGCTCGGCGCTGAAGACGTCGTTGCGGATCCGCTCGAACTGCACGCCGGTCTTGAAGGCGTGGCGGCCGGCGAAGTTGGCGTAGATCGTCGCGTCGGCGCTGACGCCGATGCGCTGATACAGGTCGCGGACGCTGGCGCTGTTGGTCAGCACCGAGTTGTAGCCGTTCGGCTGGACGTTGGTGGCGCCGGGAAACACGCCGTTGGAGCCGGAGAACGTCAGCCAGAGATCGTTCGGGATGCCGGTGTCGCGGCGGTCGTAGTTGAGGAAGTTGCCCCTCGCCTTGAGGAACAGGTTGCTGCCGGCCGCATAGTCGACCTCGCCGTTGGTCGAGAAGTTCGGCCGCTCGGTGCCGAGGCCGGCGAAGTCGGTGGCGACGTTGCTCGAGCCGTCCTTGGCCGGCAGCCGGCCGTCCTGGACGTAGTTGTCGTAGGAGGCCGAGTAGACCGCGCGCAGCGAGTTCGTGACCTGCGCCGTCGCCTTGCCGGTGAAGTACTGCGTGTCCTCGTTCGAGGTGTAGGTGCCGGTCTGGCTGTTCGAGCGGAACGTCACCGTGCGGCCGGTCTCGTCCATGCGCGGCGTGTAACCGCCGTAGAACCACAGGCGATCGCGGACGATGGGACCGCCGATCTGGAAGAAGGGCTCCCAGCGCTTGAAGTCGTCCTTGGCCAGCGTCACGTACTCCGAGGCGTTCTGCCCGGTCAGCACCAGCCGCAGCGTCGGCCGCTCGCCGCCGTTCAGCGCATCGTTGTTGAAGTAGGTGCCGAAGTCACCGTGGAAGCTGTTGGTGCCGCTCTTGGTGATGACGTTGACGACGCCGCCGGTCGAACCGCCGAACTCGGCCGCGTAGCCGCTCGACTTGACCTGGATCTGCTCGACGAAGTCGTTGAGCAGTTCCTTGCCCGAGAGGCCGGTGCGGAGGTTGGTCGTGTCGGTGCCGTCGATGAAGTAGCGGTTCTCCGACGCCGAGGCGCCGTCGATCGAGATGCCGCCGCTGCGGCTCTCGTTGTTGGCGCCCGGCGCCAGCGTCACGACGGTCGTGAAGTCGCGCCCCTTCGGCAGCCGATCGATGAACTCGGCGTGGATGTTCTGGCCGGCCGCGCTCTGCTTGACGTCGATGAGCGGCGATTCCGCCGTGACCTGCACCGACTCGGAGACGCCCGACAGCTGCATCGCCAGATCGATCTTGAGCACCTGGCCGAGGTTCAGATCGACCTGCTCGCTCTTGGCCGTGGTGAATCCCTGCAGCGCCGCCGTGACGGTATACCGTCCGGGCGGCAGCGACGGGAACCGGTAGATGCCGGCGCCGTCGGTCACCGCGGTCGCGGTGCTGCCAACGGTCAGGCCGCGGGCTTCGACCGTCACGCCCGGCAGAATCGCGCCGGACGAGTCCTTGATGATGCCCTCGATAGAGCCTCTGGTTTCCTGGGCCGCCGCTGGCGAGACCAGAACCAGAAGCGCCATCAGAGTGGCCACAATACGTGCACTCATGCTTCCTATCCTCCTGATAGTTCCGTGGGCACAAGTCGGCACTGGCCAGATCGTTTAGGTATGTTGAAAGGCGTCTTTGCCAGGCCGACGGATTAACCGGCGCGGGAGCGCCGGGACAGTCAGAAAAAGTAGCAGTCGGCGTGCCGGTCACGGCCTATTGCGCTTCACGTCAAATTTCGGGCATTTCGTCCCATTTCACCGAATTGCTCAGCTTTTCTGTCCAACGACTTGGATCCAATTGGATCCGACGATTTGGATGCGTGCACCTCATCAATATCTGGGGCGTTGCGCCACGGCGCCCTGACACGCCAATACTCCAGCCGTGCGAGCCCTCAAACTCAGCTGCCTCCCACTCGCCGTTGCGCTGCTGGCCGGGACCGCGGCGCAGCGTCCGGCCGAGTTCCCGATCGAGGAGACGACGATCGCCGCGATTCATGCGGCGATGAAGGCCGGAACGCTGACCTGCCGCGCGCTCGTCGACAGCTACCTCCGCCGCATCGACAGGCTGGACAAGATCGGTCCAGCGCTCAACGCCATCGTCGTCGTCAACCCGAACGCGCCGGCGGAAGCTGACGCGCTCGACCTCCGCTTCAAGCAGGGCGGTTTGACCGGGGCGATGCACTGCATCCCGGCCATCGTCAAAGACAACTTCGAGACGGTCGGCTTGCAGAGCGCCGCGGGTTCGCTGTCGCTCCGGGGCTTCGTGTCGTCGCGCGACGCGTTCCAGGTGGCTCGCCTCAAGCGTGCCGGCGCCATCGTTCTCGCGAAATCGAACATGGCGGAGTTCGCGTTCACGCCGTACGAAACCGTCAGCTCGATCCTGCCCGGCTACACGAAGAACCCGTACGCGCTCGATCGCGTCACCGCCGGCTCGAGCGGCGGCACGGCGGCAGCCGTCGCCGCGAACTTCGGTGCCGTCGGGCTCGGCAGCGACACCGGCAACTCGATTCGCGGCCCGGCGTCGCACCAGGCGCTGGTCGGCATCCGATCGACGATGGGGCTGACGAGCCGCGGCGGCGTGGCGCCGCTCAACCTTCTCGCCGACATCGCCGGGCCGATGACGCGCACGGTCGAAGACGCCGCGCTGGTGCTGCAGGCGATCGCCGGCCCGGATCCGGCCGACCCGGTGACCGTCGCCGACTCTTCGCTGGCGCGCGATTTCAGCCCCGGCGGCAGGCCGGCCGCGCTTCCCGACTATCGCGCCGCGCTGAAGAAGGACGGCCTGAAGGGCAAGCGGATCGGGGTGCTGCGGCAGGCCTACGAACGCGAGACGACGGACGCCGAGATCGTCGCCGTCTTCATGAACGCGGTAAAGGTCCTCGAGGCCGCCGGCGCCGTCGTCGTCGATCCCGCGCGCGTCGAGCTCGAGAACGTGAGGCGGCAGCCTGACGCCGGCACGTGCGGCGGGTTCAAGTACGACCTCAATCGCTGGCTGGCGTCGCACGGCGACACGATCCCGATGAAGAACCTCGCCGCCATCGTCCAGTCGCGGCAGTATCATCCGAGCGTTCAACGCCGGCTCGAGCAGTCGCTCGACGCGAGCGAGCACGGGCCCGATACGCCGGCCTGCCGCGCCGAGGCTGAGTATCGCCGCCAGGTTCGCGCCGCCGTCGTCGCGGCGATGGAGGCGGAGAAGCTCGATGCCTTCGTCTACCCGACCTGGAGCAACCCGCCGCGGCTGATCGGCGACCTCAACACGCCGCACGGCGACAACAGCCAGTTCTTCTCGCCGACGACCGGCTTTCCGTCGATCAACGTGCCGATGGGCTACACGCGCGACGGCCGTCTGCCCGCCGGCCTCACGTTCTTCGGTCGCGCGTGGGACGAAGCGCGCCTGATCGAAGTCGCGTACGCCTACGAGCAGGCGACGAAGCATCGCCGCCCGCCGCCGCTGAACTAGCCCGCGTCGCAATTTCTGCCACCGGGGACAGTCACTCGGGACAGTCACGAGTGACTGTCCCCGGGACGGGGTGTTAGTCTAGCGACGCGAATCCTGGCGCTCGTCCGGCGCCGCTTCCAACCTCAGACAGGCTCAGGAGTACGCCCGTGGCCAAGCGACTTGGCGGGTGCCTCGCACTCGCCGCTCTCTTCCTGTTCTCGACGCCCCTCTCCCGCGCCCAGCAGGATCGCCCGCCGGATCCGGTCGCGACCTTTTCGATCCTCGGCTTCGATCCCCAGACGGGCGAAGTCGGCGGCGCCGTGCAGTCGCGCGTGTTCTCGGTCGGCAACGGCGTGCTCTGGGGCGAAGCCGAGATCGGCATGGTCGCGACCCAGGCGATCGTCGACGTCAGCTACGGACCGAAGGGGATCGACCTGCTAAAGAAGGGGATGGCACCGGAGGCGATCGTCAAGTCGATCTGGGAGGCCGACCCCGACCCGGGGCTCGGCAAGAACCCGTGGCCGAAGGCGGGACGACAATTCGCTGTCATGGACGCGAAGGGCAACTACGCGGCGTTCACGGGTGAGAAGGCGACGCCGTGGGCCGGGCACAAGGGCGGCACGTTCTGTACGGCCCAGGGCAACATTCTCGCCGGTGAAGCGGTCGTCACCGGCATGGTCGACGCATTCGAGAAGGCGAGCGGCCACCTGTCGCAGCGGTTGATGGCGGCGCTCGAAGCGGGGCAGGCAGCCGGCGGCGACAAGCGCGGCATGCAGTCGGCGGCGATGCTCATCGTCAAGAAGAACGGCGGCGTGTGGCTGAACAACGACGTCGTCCTGCGCCTGCAGGTCGACGACAGCCCGGAGCCGATCAAGGAGCTGCGGCGGCTGGTCGACGGCAACTACGAACGTCGACTCAAGCCGCGCTGACCGCATTCGGCAGCTCGACCGCGGCGCTGGAAGGCCCGCTGTCCGCGTCAACAGACAATCGCGCAGGGTCGTAATACGGTTCGGTAACGGGGACATACGCGGGATCGCGGCGTATGGCGGCGATCGTGTTGGGTCGCGGCGGTTCCCTCACGCTACAGTCACTCCAAGAACCTGTATCATTCGGGGTCGTGCCGCTACATTCGGCGGCGTCCGCAGCCTCACACCATTCGGGAGATTTATGCGTCGATTCGCCCTCTCGCCGCTGACCGTCATCCTCGCGCTCGCGCTGGTGACCACGGCCCCGCAGCAATCAGCGCCGCTCGCGGCACAAGCCACGCAGGCGCAGGCGCCGATACCGCAGCCGCCCCCGCCGGCGGCCGCCGCCGACCCGGTCAGGATTCCGCTCAATCTCTTCAAGGTCCCGGAAGGCCTCGAAGTCACCGTCTGGGCGGAGACGCCGCTGCTGCGGAATCCGACCAACATCGACATCGATCGCGACGGCCGGATCTGGGTCGCGGAAGGCGTGCGCTATCGCTCGCACCACGCCCGCCAGCCTGAAGGCGACAAGATCGTCGTCCTGCAGGACAAGGACGGCGACGGCAAGGCCGAGAGCTCGCACACGTTCGTGCAGGAGCCGGGGCTGATCGCGCCGCTCGGCGTCTCAGTCATCGACAACAAGATCGTGGTCGCGCAGCCGCCGGACCTCATCGTCTACACCGACGTCGATCGCAACCTGCGCTTCGATCCGGCGGTCGACAAGCGCGAAGTGCTGCTGACCGGCTTCCACGGCATCAACCACGACCACTCGCTCCACTCGGTCACGGTCGGGCCGGACGGCAAGTGGGTGTTCAACGCCGGCAACACCGGCGGGATGTTCACCGACAAGTCGGGCAAGACGTTCCGCGTCTTCGGCCAGTACCGGCAGGGCCCGGTCGGGCCGTTCAAGTACCCGCATGACGCCGCGGCGTTCGCCGGCAAGCCGAGCGACGACGGGCACGTCTACGTCGGCGGCTTCACGGTCCGGATGAATCCCGACGGCACCAAGGCCGAGATCATCGGCCACAACTACCGCAACAGCTACGAGCAGTCGGTCACGTCGCTCGGCGACGTCTTCCAGAACGACAACGACGATCCGCCGGCGTGCCGCGTCAGCTGGGTGATGGAGTACGCGAACTTCGGCTTCTCGTCGAACGACGGCCAGCGGTCGTGGCAGGCCGATCGCCGTCCCGGCCAGTCGACGCCGGTGGCGGAGTGGCGCCAGGAGGATCCGGGGATGACGCCGATGGGCGACGTCTACGGCGGCGGCTCGCCGACCGGCAACGTCTTCTACGAGAGCGGCGCGCTCGGGTCGCAGTACCGAGGGCATGTTCCTCGCGGCCGATGCCGGCCGCAACGAGATCTTCTCGTATCAGCCGGTGCGCGCCGGCGCCGGCTTCGAGCTGCCGCGCAAGATCTTCGTGACCTCGAACGTGAAGCAGGAGTACGCGGGGTCGGACTTCGTCATGGGCCGTGGCGGCGCCGCCGCCCTCGGCCGCGCGATCGAGACGATGTTCCGCCCGTCCGACGTCGCCGTCGGTCCCGACGGCGCGATCTACGTCAGCGACTGGATCGACCAGCGCGTCGGCGGCCACCAGGATCTCGACAACACGACGTCGGGCGCGATCTATCGCATCGCTCCGAAGGGCTTCACCTCGAAGGTGCCGGCGTTCGATACCAAGACGGTCGAAGGACTGATCACCGCGCTGCGCTCGCCGGCGGTGAACGTCCGCGCCATCGGCTTCGAGGGACTGAAGGCGCGCGGTGCGACAGCGGTCAACGCTGTCGCGGCGCTGCTCAAGGATCCGAGCCCCTACGTGCGCGGCCGCGCCATCTACCTCCTCTATCAGATGGGACCCGAGGGCATCAAGCGCGCCGGCACGCCGGAGTCGGTCCTCGGACCCGGTGCTGAAGATCACGGCCTATCGCGCCATGCGCCGCGCCGAGCTCGACATCCTGCCGACCGCGGCGCGCCTGGCGCGCGACACGGATCCGGGCGTCCGCCGCGAAGTCGCGCTGTCGCTGCGCGACGTGCCGGCAGCCGCATCGCTCGACATCCTCGTCGACGTCGCCCGCGGGTATGACGGCAAGGATCGCAGCTACCTCGAAGCGTTCGGCACCGGCGCGACGAAGAAGGAAGTGGCGGTCTACGACCGGCTGCGCCGCGATCTCGGGGCCAAGGATGCCCTGAGCTGGTCGCCCGCGTTCGCGCAGCTGGCGTGGCGGCTGCACGTTCCCGCCGCAGTGCCGGACGTGACGGCGCGGGCGCAGTCGGCCAAGCTTTCGGCCGCCGACCGCCGACTCGCGATGGATACGCTGGCGTTCACCAACGACCCGACGGCGTCCAAGGCGATGCTGACGCTCGCCGGGCCCAACAGCTCGATGCGCGAAGGCGCGATCTGGTGGCTGCTGAACCGCGTCTCGGGTGAGTGGGCGGGCGCCGAGTACAACCTGCGCGCCGAGCTCAAGACGGCCGGCATCTACGACCCGGATACGATCACGCTCAAGGAAGTGGTGACGCCGGCGCCGGCCGCCGACCTGCCGGAGCTGTCGATCGAAGCGATTGCCAAGCTCACCGGCAACGCCGCCCGCGGCAAGGAGACGTCGGCGCGCTGCCAGATGTGCCACACCATCGACGGCGTCGGCGCCGAGCTCGGGCCGGCGCTCGAAGGCTGGGGCCGCGGCAAGTCGGCGGAGGTGATCGCGACCGCGATCGTCAACCCCAACGCCGAGATCGCGTTCGGCTACGAGGGCACCGAGCTGAAGATGAAGGACGGCCTGACGATCCAGGGCGTGCTGATCAAGCAGAGCGATCCGCTGATGATGCGGAGCATGGGCGGCGTGACGCAGATCATCCCCAACGACAGGGTCGCGACGCGCCAGCGAATGAAGCAGTCGCTGATGATGAACGCGGCGCAGCTCGGGCTGACGGCCCAGGACGTCGCCGACCTCGTCGCCTTCCTGCAGCCAAGCAAGTAGTCTCGACCAAGCCGGGGACAGTCACGAGTGACAGTCCCCGGCTCTTTTTTAGGGCACTGTCCCTAGTATTAACCGCCGGGGACTGTCACTAGTGACTGTCCCCGGATCTTGGCGGAGACACCGTGCTCGCTTCCTTCGGCCTCGCCATCGTCCTCGCGCTGGCCGCTCCCCGTCCCGACACACCAGAGCTCCCCCAACAGCAAGCGGAATGGCGCGATCCGTCGCCGCATCAGGTCCGGTTCGTCACCGTCGACACTTCCGTCCGCCTCGAAGTCCTCGACTGGGGCGGGACGGGGCGGCCGCTGGTCTTCGTCCCCTGCTACCTGACGGCCCATGCCTACGACGCCATCGCGCCGAAGCTGACCGATCGGTTCCACGTCTACGCCGTCACCCGGCGCGGCGTCGGCGCGTCCGATCACGCGGCGACCGGCTACAGCCCGCAGCGTCGCGCCGACGATGTCCTCGAAGTCATCGACAAGCTCGAGATGCGGAAGCCGATCCTGGTCGGCAACTCGTGCGGCGGCGACATCCTGCACACGCTCGGCGCCCGCAACCCGGATCGGATCGGCGGATTGATGTATCTCGACGCGGCTGAAGATCCGACGCTGACGCGTGCCGACTACGGCACGCCGCCGTTCGACACCTCACGGCTGCCCGCCCGTGTCGCCGCGCCGCAGGCGAAGGTCGACTTTCCCGAAGGCGACGAACGGGCGCGCGCCGCGCATCCGCTCGATCCCGCCATCCGCCGCGCCATCGTCGAAGACAACCGGGTCAAGCCTGACTACGCCAGCATCCGCGTCCCGGTCGTGGCAATCTACCGGACGACGACAATGGCACAGGCGCTCGAACAGTACCCGCCGAAGACCGAGGCGGAACGGCAGGCGGTCGACGAGGGCTACAAGTCATCGCGCGCGATGCTGACGAAGTGGCAGCAGGACCTGCTGAAGGGCGTGCCGTCAGCAAAGATCGTCGAGCTGCCTGGCGCCAATCTTTACATGTTCCTGTCGAACGAGGCCGACATCATCCGCGAGCTGCGGGCCTTCGATGCGGCCTTGCCCGCGAAGTAGATCCGCTCATCCGCGCGCGACGACCGCCGCGACCGCGTACGGCGGCCGGCTTCCGAACTGCGGCGCGAGTCGCAGCGCGATGGCCCGCCAGTCGTGCGCCTCGGCGTCCTCGGGCCTCATCCTCGCCAGGCTCGCCGCCGACATCGCCGACCCCTGCTGAAAGACCTCGGCCCACTCGACACGGACGCGGCCGGCCGCGTCGATCGCGACGAAGTCGAATCGGCCGCCATCCTTGTAAAGGACGACGAGGCCAACCCCGGGCGCGCCCGAAACCTGGATCTCGATGCGCGCGACGCGGCCGCGGTCGTCATCGTCGAAGTGCGCCAGCAGGCCTTCCACCAGCGGATGCCCCGAGGAGAAGAAGTCGATGGTCTCGTTCTCGACCGCGTACTCGCGATCGAACGATCCGACGAAAGACGAACCGGCGGCGACGCCGGGCAGGCCGTCGACCAGCGCCTCGCCGCCGAACTCGATGGCATAGGCGTCGCGACCGCGCACCTGCTCGACGTGAAAGCCCAGCCGGGATGCGGCGTTGAGGACGACGCGCTCGGTGAGGGCGTCGAGGGTCGGCGGCACGCGCGCAAGGATGGACGCGGCGAGCTCGGGACGGTAGCTGTCGCGATGCAGCTGCTGATACGCGGCCTCGTGGATCCGCTGGCGGGCTGCCTGCGCCTCGGCGATGAGGTCGTCGATCTGCGCTTCCGTCAACGACGCGCCTGGGGTCAGCGCGAGCTCATCGAGCGCCGGCTCGACGTGCGTCAGTTGCGGCTCGAGTCCCGCCAGCGGCTCGCGGAACAGCCCGAGGCGTTCGAACAGGCGCACGACGTCGGCGCCGATGCCCGAGGCGGGGCGGAAATAGACGATCTCGACGGGAATGCGGCGGCCGATGCGGTCGAGTCGCCCGATTCGTTGTTCGACCGTCGACGGCCGCCACGGCAGATCGTAGAGCACGAGACGATCGCAGAACTCGAAGTTGCGTCCCTCGCCGCCGGCCTCGGTCGAGATCAGCATGCTCGGCCCGTCCCCGGCGCGGAAGCGCGCGACCTCGGTGTCGCGGCGCGCCGTCGACAATTCCTCGTGGAAGACGCCGGTCGCGAGCTGGGCCCGCGCGCTCAGCGCCTGCCGGAGCATCTCGAGCGTCTCGCGATGGGCGGCGAACACCAGCGTCTTTTCGTTGGCGCGCCGCCAGCGCGCGGCGTGCGTCAGGAGCCAGTCGAGGCGGGCGTCGCGCGAGTCGCTGTCGTCGGCCTGCTGCTTCAAGGCGACCTCGTCCGGCCCCAGCACCGCCTTGAGCGCCGCGCCGGACGCGAGCGCGCGGCGAATCCGGTCGAGGGCGCGCCGCTTCGCGATTGGATCGCCGGGCGCGTCGAGGCGCCCGCTCGCGATCGCGGCTGAAGCGAGGCTGACCGTCGTATCCCGCGCCGCCGCAGTCTCCACCGGCATCGGTACGCGAGGCGGCAGGCCGCCGATATCGACGCGGCGCGTCGAGCTGGTGCACGGCGGCAGCGGCACGCCGGACGCCAGCCTCGCCTCGAAGTCGACGTCCTCCGGAAATTCGTCCGGCCGCAGCAGCTGCAGCAAGCGGAAGAACCCGTGCGCGTCGTCTTCGAGCGGCGTCGCGCTGAGCAGGAGCACGTGACGGCCGAGCCCGGCGATCGGCGCAATCGCGCGGTAGCCTGGCTCACCGGGGTGGCGCGGCGGCCGCCGCAGCCGCTGCGCTTCGTCGACGACCAGCAGCTCGATGCCCGCCTCTACTGCCTGGCCGGAGAGCTGCGGCCGCTCGATCAGCGTCTCGAGCGCGATTACGGCACGGCGATGAACGTCGAACGGGTTGAAGCCGGCGCCGAAGTCGCGGGCGACGTCGGCCAGCCGCGGCGCATCGAGCAGCGTGAAGATCTGGTGGTACTTGCGCCACAGCTCGCCGAGCCACTGCACCGTCAGCGACTCGGGCGCGACGACCAGGCAGCGCTCGAGCTTCTGCGTGTGCAGCAGCCGGTTCATGATCAGCGCCGCTTCGATGGTCTTGCCGAGGCCGACCTCGTCGGCGAGCAGCCATCTCACCGGCAGGCGAGCCGTCGCCAGTTCGGCGACGTGGAGCTGATGCGGAAACAGGCGGACCCGGCCGCCGAGAAACGAGCCGAGGCCATCAGCCTGACGCACCGTCAGCAACCGGAGCACGTCCAGCCGTGTGAGAAAGCCCTCGCTGTCGTCGACCTCGCCGGCGACCAGGCGCTCGAGCGGCGACCGATCGCCCGCCCGCGATCGCCCGGCCTCGGGCGCGAGCGCATCGCTGGTCGCAGCGAGCCGCAACGTCGTCGCCGCCGCCGGGAACTCGACGACCAGCACGCGTCCTTCGATCGCGGTGACGCGTCCGATCACCGAGGTCGGGATTGAATCGGTGGATCAGGGAGTCGCCGACGGTCCAGGGGTGCACACGCCCATCTTACTCAACCGAGGGGCTTCGCCCCTCGGACTCCCCTACACCGTCGCTCGCTCGCCGCTTCGCCGGCTCGCCACTCCGCTCCGTCGACGCCGGCTCACGCTCCGTCGTTAGGAGACAGCTTCTTGTTGGCCGCCTTCCAGCGCCTCCGCGAACGCTCGCAGCCGAGCGAGGACCTCGACCTGCTGGAGAAGATCTTTTCGTCGGCCGCCGGACGATCGATGCGCGAGATTCTCGGACGCGGCGAGGCTGAAGGCTACGAGGTCAGCGCGCCGGCTGATGTTGCGGCGTCAACACGATGATGTGCTGCCACGGCAGCACATCGATCACCTGGTCGACGCGGAAGCCGTCGGCGGCAAGCTCCTCGCGCACCTGGGCGACGCTCATCTTGTGGACCTCGCGAATCGGGACGCGCGGATCCTCCAGGCGGAACTCGATCAGCACGAGCCGCCCTCCCGGTTTCAGCGCCGCCTTGAGGCGGCGGACGAAAATCTGCGGCGCGGCGAGCTCGTGGTAGACGTCGACCATCAGGATGAGATCGAAGGCCGCCGCCGGCAGCATCGGGTCGTCGGCGAGGCCCTGCACGAGCGTGACGTTGGCGAGGCTGTCGCGCGCGAGCCTGGCGCGAATCAGGTCCAGCATGCCGGGCTGCAGGTCGGTGGCGAAGACGCGTCCTTCCGCGCCGACGACCTTGGCCAGGCGGACGGTGTAGTAGCCGGAACCAGCGCCGACGTCCGCCACCGTCGCGCCCTTCGGCACCTTCAGCGCGGCAATCGCCTTCGACGGCGCCTCTTCGGCTTCCCGCTCCGGCCGATCCAGCCACTGCGCGCCCTCGACGCCCATGGTCGGCGCCAGCACGCGACCGCTGACCGGATGCCGGGCTTGCTGACCCGTCGGGCTGGCGGCAGGGATCAGAAAGCAGGCAACGAGCGCCGTACGAGCGATTACCAGGGAGTGACGTCTGGGGCGTGTGGACATCAGGAAAAGTCGAAGCATGCAGCGCAGCGCAGTGCCGGGCCCGGGACTTCGACTCAGACTAGCATCGACGGCCGGCGCCGCGGTGGCATAATGGCGCCATGAAAATCGCCGCACCGTTCATTGCGACAGCGCTCGCAGCGTCGACGCTCCTTCCGGTTGCCGCCGCACAGGACCCCGCCGAACGGCTCAAGGTCGCCAGCGGCCTCGAGTTCAACGACGGCAAGCGCGCCGAAGCGGCAGCGATCTACCGCGAGGTCCTGGCCAAGGACCCGTCGAGCTTCGACGCCAACATCGGCCTCGGCCGGATCCTCGTCGTCGAAGGCAGCATCACCGAGGGCCGCCAGCATCTCGAGCGGGCGCTCGCGGCGGCGTCCGACACGCAGCGCAACGCGGCGCTGTCGACGCTCGCAATCTCGTACGTCTTCGAAGGCAACGGCAACTGCGGCGGCGAAGCACTACCAGCAGGTGTTCGACAATCAGATCAAAGCGGGTGCGATGGGCCCGGCCGCCGGCACCGCCAACGCGCTGGGGAGGACGCTGCTCGAGACCGGCGATCCCGGCGGCGCCGAGAAGTGGTACCGCACCGGCTACGAGACCGCCGCGAAGATCACGAACGTGCCGCCGCAGGAGGCGGACATCTGGGAGATGCGGTGGCGTCATGCGCAGGGGCGTATCGCAGCGCGGCGGAAGCAGTTCGACGACGCCCGCAAGCACCTGGCTGCCGTCGAGGCGCTCGTCGCGAAAGGCACCCTGCCCGAGGATCAGCGGATCTTCGCGCCGCAGCTCGCCGGCTACATCGCGTTCTACGAGGGCCGGACCGACGACGCGATCGCGGCGCTCGCGAAATCGAGCCAGGACGATCCGTTCGTGCTCGCCCTGCTGGCGCAGTCCTACGAACAGAAGAAGGACAGCGAACGCGCCCGTGAGCACTACAAGCGGATCCTCGCGGAGCCAGGTTACTCGCTGCAGCTGGCGCTGACTCGCCCGCTCGCGACGGCGCGCCTCGCCGGGCGCTGAGCGGCGACGGCCGCACCCGAAAAGCGCCGCTGCCCTATCCGCCGCGCCGCAGACCGGCTGATCCGAGCATCGTCGCCGCCACCCGCGCGTAGATCGCGGCGCAGTCGACGACTCGATCGATGTGCACGAATTCGTTCGGGCCATGCGCGACCGACAGCAGCCCGGGACCGTAGGCGTAGGCAGGCATCCCCTGCTCGGCGTAGAAGCGGACCTCGAGCAGACCCGGGCACATCTCGAATCTGGCCGCCTTGCCGGTCACGGCGCGCACGTGATCCTGGAGCGTCCGGCCGAGCGCCGACCGGTGCGAACTGCCGGACGGCCGCCCTTCCTGGATGATCTCGACATCGAGCCTGATGCCGTCGCGCCGTGCCGCGGCGAAGACCGCAAGCAGCGCCTGCTTCTCCGCCTCGAAGTCCTCTTCCGGGTTCATGCGCCGATCGACGGTGAACACGCACCGCCCGGGCACGACGTTGAAGTTCGCGCCCGCCTCGACCTGGCCGCCAATGAGCATCAGCGATCGTCGCGCCGCGTCCGGCGTCACCGCGAAGCGCGTCCGGCGGCGTCCAACCCGCCGCGCCAGCCGCTGCAGCCTGGTGACGACGGCGACGGCGTCCTCGAAGGCGTTCCGTCCCTGGTGCAGCAGGCCGACGTGCGCTTCGCGGCCGTAGACCGTGACGCGCAGCGTGATCGCGCCTCGATTGGCGTTCCAGATCACTCCGCTCGTAGGCTCCGGCGTCAGCATGCCGATGCCATGCTTGCCAAGACGCCCGGTGGCGGCGAGCCAGGCCGAGCCGCGGCGTCCGCCCGTCTCTTCGTCCGGGACGAACACGAGGCCGACGCATCCGTCGAGCGGAACCTGCAATCGCTGCAGCGCCGCGGCGGCATAGACCATCGCCGCCAGGCCTGCTTTCATGTCCGCCGTCCCGCGCCCGAACAGCGCGCTCCCCTTCCGCGTCGCCGCACATTGGCCGGGCGTCGTCACGGGGACGACGTCGTAGTGGCCGGAGAAGTGGAGCGTCCGCGTGCCCGTGCCGACGCGGCTCAGGACGATGGCGGCGCCGGAGTCGTCGCCGACGCCGCGCGCCGGCCGGTACTTCACGACATCGCACGGCAAATCGAGCGACCGCAACCGTGCCGCGATCGCCCGGACGCACTCCGGATAGTTCCGGCCCGGCGGGTTCTCGCTCGGGATGCCGACGAGCTCGCGCGTGAAGTCGACGATGTCGCGGCGGAGCCCGCGAACGCATCTGTCCAGGTGCTCGAAGTTCATGGCAGCAGCCAGGGGATATATGCCGTCAGACCCGCCGACGGCACCAGCGCCAAGTCCGGATTGGGCCGGGTTGACTCGCCGCCGGGATCCTCTGTATCTTGTTCCAGTCAGTTACTGACACAAGGCACATGAGCAAGCCGACCGACCTCGTGCAGGGCACGCTCGACCTTCTCATCCTTCGCGTCATCGCGCTCGAGCCGATGCACGGCTGGGCGATCGCGCAGCGCATCCGCCAGATGTCGAACGAGCAGCTGCGCGTCGGCCAGAGCGCGCTGTACCCGGCGCTGCACAAGCTCGAGCACCAGGGATGGATCGCGTCGGAGTGGGCGGCGAGCGAGAACAACCGGCGCGCCAGGTACTACAAGCTGACCGCCGCCGGCCGCAAGGCGCTGAAAGCCGAGACCGCCCAGTGGGAGCGGCTGTCCGCGGCAATCTCGCTCGTGATCAAGCCGATCTGAGGACGCTGGCCAATGCGCTGGATCAATAGTCTTCGCCTGCGCGTGCGCTCGCTGCTGCGCGGCCGGCAGATGGATCGCGAGCTCGACGAGGAGCTCCAGTACCACCTCGAGCACATCGTCGACGACCTCGTCGCCGGCGGGATGTCGCCGCCGGAGGCGCGCGCGGCGGCGCGGCGCGAGATGGGCGCGATCGAGCAGCGCAAGGAAGAGTGTCGAGACATGCGTGGCGTCGCGCTGGTCGAAAGCCTGCGGCAGGACCTCGGCTACGCGATACGGGCCCTGCGCAAGAGTCCGGGCTTCAGCGTCGTCGCGATCGCCTCGCTCGCCATCGCCATCGGCGCCAACACGACGATCTTCAGCTTCGTCAACGCCATCCTGCTCAAGCCGCTGCCCTATCCCGCGCCCGATCGCCTCGTCGTCCTCCAGGAACGTGTCGCAGGTGCGAGCGAGGCGCTGAGCGTTCACCCCGCGGCATTCCTCGAATGGCGCGCTCGCGCCGGCGCTTTCGAGTCGCTCGCGCTCGTGCAGTCGCCGCCGCTCAACGTCATGGGGCCGGACGGCGCCGAGCAGGTGTCGCGCCTGCTCGCGACACCGGACATCTTCCGCGTGTTCAGGCTCGAGCCGACTCCTCGGTCGGGGCTTTACGGACGACGACAGCCGCAGCGGCGGGCCGCCGGTCGTCGTCCTCGGCCACGGCTTCTGGCGGCGCTGGTTCGGCGGCGATCCGGCCGTCGTCGGCCGTCAACTGACGCTGCCGGACGGCTCGCTGACGATCGTCGGCGTCGCTCCCGCCGGGTTCCGCATCGGGTCGATGGAGCCGGAGGTGTTCACGCCGCTCGCGATCGACCCGGCGAACCCGGGGGCGGCAGGCTCCCGCGCCTTCGAATGCTATGGACGTTTGAAGCCGGGCGTCACGCTCGACAGCGCCCGCGCCGAGATGACGGCGATCGCCGCGGGGCTGAATCGCGGCTCCGGACCGGACGCAGCCATGGGCGTGCGCGTGTCGAGCCTCCACGATTTTCTCGTGCGCGACGTCCGACCGGGGCTGCGGCTGCTGATGGCCGTCGTCGCGACGACGCTGGCGATCGCGTGTGTCAACCTCGCCGGCCTGCTGCTCGCGCGCGGCATCGGGCGGCGGAGTGAGCTCGCGGTGCGCGCCGCGCTCGGCGCGAGCCGTCAGCGTCTCGCGCGGCAGCTGGCGATCGAGAACCTCGTGCTCGCGGCATGCGGTGGCGTCGCCGGGCTGTTGATTGCCGTCTGGGCCACACCTGCTCTCGCCGTGGCTCGGCGCCGGCTCACTCATCACCCGCCCGTCCGAACCGGTCCGCCTTGATGCTGAGTGTCTCCTCTTCACGTTCGTCGTCTCGACCGCGACGACGCTGCTGTTCGGCATGGCTCCGGCACGCCAGGCGAGCCGCGCCGATCCGCAGTCGGCGCTGAGAGAACGCACACGCGGCGCAGCCGCCGACCGGCATCATCATCGGGCCAGGGCCGCCATGGTGACGACGCAGGTTGCGCTGGCCGTCGTGCTTCTCGTCGGCGCGGGGTTGCTCCTGCGCACGCTGCTGACGCTCGGCCGCGTCGACCCCGGCTTTCAGCCCGCCGGGACCGTCACGATGGGGCTCTTCCTTGGGACGCGGCCGCCGGCGGCTCGCATCGCGACCGTCGATCAGATCCTCGATCGCGTCGAGAGCGTGCCGGGCGTGCAGGCGGCAGGAACCATCCAGTTCCTGCCGCTCAGCGGCATGACGTGCGCCACCGGCTTCTGGCTGGAAGAGGACTCCTCTGCACGCAATCCGGCCACCGCCCTCTCGACCGAGTGCGCGCTGGTCAGCCGCGGCTACTTCGCGGCCATGGGTGTCCCGATGCGGGCGGGGCGTCCATTCGACCGCGGCGATCGCGTCGGCAGCGCGCGCGTGGTAGTCGTGAGCGAGTCGTTCGCGCGGCGCTATTTTCCTGACGGCCGCGCGCTCGGCCGTCACGTGCTCGTCCAGGCATCGAACCAGGCGCTGGCGGAGATCGTCGGCATCGTGGGCGACGTGCGCCACAGAGGATTGAGATCCGAGCCCGCGCCGACGGTGTACCTGCTGCACGCGCAGGCGCCCGGTTACATCACGAACCTGGTCGTGCGAACGGCGGCGGACCCGATCTCGTACGCGGCCGCGATCCGCGCCGCGATTCACGAGGCCGAGCCGGCACAGGCCGTGTCGAACCTGCGGCCGTTCGAGCGGGACGTCGCCGCCGTCCTTGCCCGGCCGCGCTTGTACGCGCTCCTGGTCGCGTGCTTTGCGGCAATCGCGATGGCACTGGCGGCGATCGGCATCTACGGGCTCATCGCCTACCTGGTCGGCCGGCGCTCGCACGAGATCGGCATTCGCCTGGCCCTCGGCGCGACGCGGCAGCGCGTCTTCGTCGAGCTGCTTACAGAAGGCGGAAGACTCGTCGTCACGGGCGTGGTCGTGGGTCTCGCCGCGGCATTCACGCTGCGCCAGGCCGTGTCGGCGATGGTTTTCGGCGTCACGGCGACCGATCCGTCGACCTACGTGCTCGCCGCCCTTGCGTTCTCGATCGTCGCGCTGGCCGCGATCGTGATCCCCGCCCGCCGCGCGTCGCTGGTCGATCCCACGCGCGCGCTCCGTTCAGAGTGACGCCTGTCCGACGGTTGTCGTTTCCCGTTGACCTCCGAGAGGTCGAGCCTACACTCTCCTCTCGGAGATTGAGAGGAGCGTCCACTCGTGCCCAGGACAGACCTGCTGCAGGGAACACTCGACCTGCTGCTGCTTCAGAGTGCTCGTGCTCGGGCCGAACCACGGCTGGGGCATCGCCAACCGCATCCGCCAGATGTCGCAGGAAGGGCTCAGCGCCAGCCAGGGCTCGCTCTACCCCGCCCTCCATCGGCTGGAAATGCGTGGCGACGTGACCTCCGAGATGACGCCCTCGGAGAACAACCGCCGGGCGCGGGTCTACACGATCACCGCCGCCGGCCGCCGCCGGTTGAAGACCGAGCAGCAAAGCTGGGAGCACTTCGCGCTGTCGATGCAGCGCGTACTCGGGACGGAATGAGAGCCGCGGCAGATCGCGGCGGAGTTCGCGGATGCTGACCCGGTTGATCGCCTACGCCCGCGGCCTGGCCCGACGACGGGCCATCGAATCGGAGATCGACGACGAGCTCGCGTTCCACCTTCAGCAAGAGACCGAGGCCAACTTCGCGCGCGGGATGACGCCGGACGCCGCCCGGCGCGAAGCGCTGATCGGCATCGGCGGTCTCGCGCAAACGGCTGCCGCGGCCCGCGAGGTTCGACGCACGACGCGCGGACGCGATCTGGCCGCGATCTTCGTCACGCGCTGCGGTCGCTGCGCGCGACGCCGGCGTTCACCACGGTCGCGCTCGCGGTGCTGACGCTCAGCATCGGCGCGACGACCGCCATCTACTCCGTCGTCGACGGCGTGCTGCTGCGGGACCTGCCTTTGCCCGGATCCGATCGGCTCGTCGCGGTCGGTGAGCGCCACCTCAAGGAGCGCGGGTCGAGAACGATCTCAACCTCGTGGCGCCGCAGAATTTCACCGACTGGCGCACGCGACAGGACGTCTTCACCGGGCTGGCGGCGATCGGCTACGCCAGCATCAGCGTCCGTCCCGAGCCGGGCCGCGAGCCGGAGACGCTCGAAACGCAGGCTGTCACGGCGGAGTTCTTCCAGGTGCTCGGCGTCGCGCCGCTCGTCGGCCGCGCGTTCAGCAGCGCGAACGAGGTCGACGGGAATGCCCGCGTCGCGGTGATCAGTCACGGCCTCTGGCAGCGGCGGTTCGGCGGCGCGGCCGACGTCGTCGGGCGTCACCTCCCCGGCCAGCGCGCGGACTTCGAGATTCTCGGCGTCATGCCGCCATCGTTCGCCTACCCGGTCGGCGCCATTCGACCGACCGAGGTCTGGATTCCCAACGTGTTCCTGCCGGAGGATCGCGTCCGCGCAAACGAGTATTCGGTACCGTCTGCAGGTCGTCGGCCGCCTGCGCGATGGTGTGTCGATCGAGCAGGCGCAGGCGCGAATGGATCAGATCACCGCCGGGCTGAAGGCCGAGACACCGCACTGGTTCGAGGACCGCACCGCCAGCGTGGAGCGGCTTCGACGACTACCTGACGCGCGGTGTGCGGCGGTGGATGGTCATGCTTCTCGCCGCGGTGGCCTTCGTCCTGCTCATCGCGTGCGTCAACCTGGCCAACCTCATGCTCGTGCGCGCCAGCGCGCGACGGCGGGAGCTCGCGATCCGCTCGGCGCTGGGCGCGTCCCGCCTGGATCTCGCGCGCACCCTGCTGATCGAAGGTCTGGTGCTCTCGTTCGCCGGGACGGCGCTCGGCGTCGGGCTGGCGTGGGCCGGCGTCGAAGTGCTCCGCGCCGCGGTTCCGCCAGAAGTGCCGCGCGTCGCCGCGATCGCCGTCGATCTGCGCGTGCTCGGCGCGATGGCGGCCGTCGCCATCGCCAGCGGGCTGATCTTCAGCGCCGCGCCCGTGCTCCAGTTCTCCCGTCCCTCTGACCGGCGGCGCGATCGCGCTCGTGATGCGCGCGAAGACGGCGACGCCTGCCCACCAGTGGCTCCGCGGCATGCTGGTCACGCTCGAGGTCGCGCTCGCCGTCGTCCTGCTCGTCGGCGCGGGCCTGTTCCTGGCCAGCTTTGCGCGAGTGGCCAGCGTCGATCTCGGGATCGAGCCGCGGGACGTGCTCACGGTGCGCGATCCGGCCGCTGGTCGGCGCCGACAACTGGCAGCTGGCGCAGCAGCGCAACCGCGGCCTGCTCGACGAGTCCTGCGGCGCGTGCGCGACGATCCCCGGCGTCGAGACCGCCGCCCTCGTCTCCGGCGGCGTGCCGCTGCGCGGCGATCTCCGCACGATCGATTTCGCCATTCCCGGCCGCGTCCTGCCTCGCGGACAGGATCTCGATTTCAACGAAGTGTCACCGGATTACTTTCGCGCGCTGGGGGTGCCGCTTCTGCAGGGACGCTTCTTCGACGACAAGGATCGGCACGGCAGCGAGCCGGTCGTGATCATCAACGAGGCGGCGGCGCGGCAGTACTTCCCCGCCGGCGACGCGCTCGGACAGATCGTCGAGTTCAGCGGCACCAGGCAAGTCGTGGGGGTCGTCGGCAACATCCGCCACGACGGACCGGAGACGCGACTGGCGCACTCAAGGATTCATCCCGCTGCACCAGAGCCGAGCCGTTGGCGCGACCCTCGTGCTGCGGCTGTCACGCCGCACGCGGCGACGTCCTGCCGGCGGTGAAGGCCGCGGTCTGGGCGCAGTTTCCCGATCTCGCGCTTCCCGACATCGAGACGCTCGACGGCTATCTCGGCCGGCTGACGCGGAGCGCGGCGCTTCAACATGCGGCTGCTGACGCTCTTCGCGCTGCTTGCGGTGGTCATCGCCTGCGTCGGGATCTACGGCGTGATGGCCTACGTCGTCGCGCTGCGGACGCAGGAGATCGGCATCAGGCTGGCGCTCGGCGCCGTGCCGCTGACGATTCTCCGGGCGTGCTCGGCCGGGCGCTGGTTTATGTGCTTGGCGGGCTCGCGATCGGCCTGGCCGCGGCGGCGGCGCTCTCGGCGCTGGTGGCAGGCTTCCTCTTCGAAACCCATCACCACGACCCATGGGTCTACGCCGGCGTTGCCGCCATCCTCGTGGCGACCGGCGTCATCGCCGCGCTCTTTCCGGCGCGCCGCGCGGCCAGGTCGATCCGCTCGTGGCGCTACGGGTGGAGTAACCCCGCGCTTCGGCAGCCGCACGCGGAACGCGGCTGCGCTCAGGAGCAGCACGCACGGGGCGAGGATCCACAGCGCCGGAAAGTACGAACCGGTCATGGCCGCTGACTGCGCGAAGATCATCGGACCGATCGCGGAAGCGAGGACCGTCAGCATCTGCGCCGCGCCCTGGATGCGGCCCAGGTGTGCGGCGCCAAAGGCGCGCCGCCACACCGCGAAGAACATGACGGTGATCATGCCCCCGGCGAGGCCGATCAGCACCGCGAAAATCCACAGCTGCGCCTGCGTTGTCAGCAGCGGCAGCGCAGCAATCGCAACCGCATACAGGAACATCGCGATACCGAGCAGCCGCTGCATCGACCAGCGCAGTGTGAGCCAGCCGCAAACCAGCTGCCCGACGAGGGCGATGATGGATGTCCCGGCGAGAAAGCGGACGTAGGTCTGCTGGTCGAACCCGCGTTCGGCGAGCACCGCCTCGTTGAACAGGCCGAGGCCCGACGACACGAGTCCGAAGAGCGCCGTCGCCCCGCCGAAGACCCAGAACGCCGGTGTCCTCAGCGCCTGTGCCAGCGTCAACCCGTCACCGTCGGCGCCGCCGGGCGTTTCCGCCGCTGCGGCGGCGACCGGTCCCGGCTCGCGCAGGAACAGCGTCACGGCCGCCGCACCGATCAGCCCCAGCGCGACCTGCGCCCACGCCGCGCGCCAGCCGTTGACGCGCACCGAGTTGCCGACGGCAACGAATGCGGCGGCGAAGAAGACGCTGAGCAGGAACGAGTAGACGCCCATGGCGACGCCGACGTTGCGATCGAACGACTTGCCGACCGCGGTGATGCTGGAGACGGAAAGCGCGCTCTGGCCCAGGGCGCGGGTGGCGAGCACGAGGAGGAACAGGGCCAGGATGCCGCCGGCGATCTGGCTCATGGTCCAGACCACGACCGCAAGGAGCAGCGTGATCACGACCGTCGTGATCCGCAGGCCGAGCCGGTCGAACACGCGGCCGATCGGCAGACAGATCGCGGCGCCGAGCAGCGTCGCCCAGAGGTTGATGCTGGCGTAGGCCACGCGATCGAGCCGCAAGTCGCCGAGCATCGGCTCGGTGATCAAGCCCAGGCCCTGCGTCCGGCCGGGCAAGGTCGCGAGCATGATCACGGCCCCGACGACGACGTTGATCCAGCCGGACCACGACGCGGAGTCACCGCGTGGCAGCGTCGTCGGACGCGGCTCGGCAATCGAGGCGGAACCTGATCCCATCAGGTCAGAATCGTACATCGGCGCTGCCTGACGTGCGGCGACGCCGGGCCGCGCGACCGAGGCGCGAGCCGGCAAACGATGCCGCGACGAACGGCAGGCTGAGCAAGGTCGTGAGCGCCAGCCCAAGCGGCCAGAAGATCCCGATCTCGCCGCTGCGGATGGTCATGGCCAGGAACTGCGCCGGAGCCACCGCGAACGTCGAGAGCCAGGCCCGACCGCTCGACCAGACGCCGATCAGGAGCGCGGCGACGAGCGCGCACGGCAACCCGATCGTCCAGAACGCCGGGCTGTCCCACGCCTCCCGCCTGGCGCTCAGCGCCTGCACGCCAAGTTCGAGGACGATGCCGACGACGATTGAGGCGGCGACGGAGGTTCGAAGGCTCAGCATTATGGGGTTATCGGCGGCACCGGCCGTCAGAACAATCCCCAAGCTCGACAGTTGGTGACATAATCGCCGGCACATGTCCCTGACCCCCGGCACTCGACTTGGTCCCTACGAAATCATCGAACCTGCCGGGGCCGGAGGGATGGGCGAGGTCTACCGCGCCCACGACGTCCGGCTCGACCGCGACGTCGCCGTCAAGACGATGAACGGCCCGTTCACGGAGCGCTTCGAGCGCGAGGCCCGCGCCATCTCCTCACTGAACCACCCGCACATCTGCACGCTGCATGACGTCGGGCAGCACGACGGCAGCGGCTACCTGGTGATGGAGTACATCGAGGGCAATCCCGTCGCCGGCCCGGTCCCGGCCGAGCAAGCCTGCGCCTACGGCATCCAGATCTGCGAGGCCCTGCACGCCGCTCATAAGAAGGGCATCGTCCATCGCGATCTGAAGCCGGCCAACATCCTGCTGACCAAACAGGGCGTGAAGCTGCTCGACTTCGGCCTCGCCAAGCTGACCTCCGGCACCTCCGGGGTGATGGCGGTGCCGAGCGCGACGATGGGAGAGCGGGCTACCGTGGCCGCGCTCACCGGCGCGCACACGGTGGTGGGGACGCCGCAGTACATGGCACCGGAGCAGATCGAGGCACGCGAGGTCGACGCGCGCACCGACATCTTCGCCTTCGGCTGTGTCCTCTATGAGCTGCTCACCGGCCAGCGCGCGTTTGACGGCAAGACCTCGTCCAGCATCATGGCCGCGGTGCTCGCCACCAAGCCGCGCCCTGTCGACGAGCTCGTGCCGCTGACGCCGCCGGCGCTCGAGCGGATCGTGTCCCGCTGCCTGGCCAAGGACCCCGAGGATCGGTGGCAGACGGCGCGCGATGTCGCGGCGGAGCTGCAGTGGGTTGCGCAGGGCGGATCGAAAGTGGGCCTGCCGGCAGTGGTCACGGGACGGCGGCGCACGCGCGAAGGCGCGGCGTGGGTCGCGTCCGCGGTGGCGGTCCTCCTCGCGGTCGGGTTCGGTGTCGCCTGGGCCAAGCGGGCGCCCCAGCCTCCGGCGGTGGTGCGCTTCCCGCTGCTGTCGCCGCCGGGCACGCAGAACTCGAGCCCGCCGGTCGTGTCCCCGGATGGCCGGCACATTGCGTTTGCCGCCGAGAGCGCCGGCACAGCGGGTCATCTGGGTGCGTGCTCTCGATTCGCTCGAGGCCCGCGCCTTGCCGGGGACCGAAGGCGCGCTGCGCCCGTTCTGGTCACCCGACAGCCGATTCCTCGGGTTCATGTCCGGCGGCGTGCTGAAGAAGGTGGACATCGCCGGCGGGCCGCCGGCGACGATCTGCGAGGCGCAATACGGCGCCGACGGCAGCTGGAGCTCGGAGGGCGTGATCCTGTTCGACGGACGCTCGAACGATCCGTTGTGGCGCGTCCCGGCCGCCGGCGGTAAGCAGCAGCCCGTGGTGTTTGGCCAGGACAAGGAGTCGGGCACGCTCGGCGCCGGCTGGCCGGAGTTCCTGCCGGACGGAAAGCATTTCCTCTTCACCCTCGGCGACTCGACCGAGATGATGCTCACGGTCGGATCGCTCGACTCGAAGGAGACCAAGCCGCTCTTCAAGACCACGACGCGGGTGCTGTATGCCGACCCCGGCTACCTGATCTACGTGCGCGAGCGCACGCTGGTCGCGCACAAGTTCGACCTCGACTCGTTCTCGCTCGAGGGCGAGCCCGTGCCGATCGGGCAGGGCCTCGGCTCCGGCGACCTCGGCCTGGCGTCGTTCTCCGTCTCGCGCAACGGCGTCCTGGTCTACCGCGAGGGCGAAGTGACCGGCACGCGCCTCGTCTGGCTCGATCGGTCCGGCAAGGAGACGCCCCTGCTCGACGAGGTCGCAGACTATCGCGACACGGCGTTCTCGCCCGACGGCACTCGCGTCGCGTACGACATGTCCGACAGCGTCAACAGCTCGAGAGGGGACATCTGGATCCGCGACGTGGCGCGGGGGGTGTCGTCACGCTTCACTTTCGACGCGGCGGGCGAGGTCAACCCGATCTGGTCGCCTGACGGCCGGCGGATTGCCTACACCTCGCGCGCCAAGGGCTCCGGCGACCTCATGATCAAGGACGCCTCGGGTACGCGCGGAGAGGAACCGCTGCTGGTCACTCCCGGGGAGGAGAAGTTCATCTCCGACTGGTCTCGCGACGGCAAGTACCTCCTCTACGCCGTCCGGGGTGAAGGCCACGAGGGATGGGACATCTTCGCGCTTCCGCTCGAAGGCGAGCGTAAGCCAATCCCGATCGTGAAAACGAGCTTCCAGGAGACCTGGCCCACGTTCTCTCCTGACGGCAAGTACATGGCCTATCAGTCGAACGAGTCTGGCCGGACGGAGATCTACGTGCACGAGTTCCCGGAGGCACGGACCAAGTGGCAGGTCTCGACGGGTGGAGGAACGCAGCCCCACTGGCGCGCCGACGGTAAGGAACTGTTCTATCGAGCCGGCACGTCGCTGATGGCGGTGCCAGTCGAGACCGGCAGCACCTTCACGATCGGCGCGCCCGTGCGCTTGTTCGAGACGCGATTCGCCGCGGTCGCCGTCCGCGGCCATTACCGCGCCTGGCCCGATGGGCAGCGGTTCCTCGTCCTGACGCCGCTGGCGCGCGACCTGGAACGCCCGGCGGCCGTGGTGCTGAACTGGCCGTCGACGCTTCCCGCCACCCAGCGCTGACCGGCACGCCGGCGGCGCCTCTGCTCGACTACTGTTTTTCGTAGAACGACATGCTGTCGACCGGCTGTCCCTTGCCGTCGGTCCCCTTCGCCGTCGTAGTACGGGTTTTTCCATCGGCGGCAACGACGATGGTCTGCACGATCGTCTGCTTGCCGGCCAGCTTGGACACGATCCTGACGGTGTTCGGGTTGACGCGCGTGATGGCCAGCGTATCGCCGAACGGAGATGCGCCCGTGGCCGGGTGGTCCTTGCCGTCGTACTTGGCGGCGAAGGTCCAGTGATACTTGGTCCCGTCGGTGCCCACCAGGTCGACGGTCCCCTTCAGCGTATCGCCGCCCCCCTCGAACACGGTCGTTCCACTGGCGTAGGGAGCCTTGGATTTCGCGGCGTTCAGCTTCCAGGTGCCCAGCAACGGATCCGGCGCCTGCGCCAGTGCGGTGGCGAAGGCGAGGCCGACGAGAGCCGCGATACTCAGCAGACGCTTCATTTTCATCACTCGTTCCTTATCAGGTGCTCCGGTGGGGCTCATAGTTGAGCTGGCGGGCGCCACAGTCTGCTGCCGGGGAGGCGCGATTGCAAGGCAATTCGATGGCGCCGGCCCGAAGCGGACACACCGATCCCGGAATCGGCCAGTTCAGGCTCGGTTCAGCGAGCGAGATCGGCGGAACGCACGCGATTCGTCGTGGCACCGGCGTTGCTCGGTCGCCAGTTTCCAGTTTCCAGTTTCCAGTTTCCAGTTTCCAGTCGCCAGTCACCAGTCACCAGTTTCCAGTTACCAGTGCGAGGATCTCGATGCGAAACACACCAAACGCCGGCCCGACCGAGAGCGCACGCACACGGAAGACTTACGCCCGGATACGCGTTGGCCTGCTGTGTCTGACACCGCTGCTGGCGCTCTCAGTCGTGGGCGCGCAGGACTCGCAACGGCGCTTCGCCCTCGAGTCGGCTGCCGGTCTTCGGCTGCACAACGTCACGGCCGAACCGGCAACGCTGCAGGGGAAGAAGGCGATCCGGGTGACGATAACCGAGGCCGCCCGGCTCCAGGTCCAGTCCGCGACCGGGGCAACAGTCGAACAGCTCGCGGTGCTCGAGGGCGTCGAGTTCGACAACGGGATCATCGAAGCCGAGATCGCTGGCGCGCCGATGGCCGGCGCCGCCGCGGGCGCGCGCGGGTTCGTCGGCCTTGCCTTCCGGCTGCAGGGCGACATGCGCACCTACGACGCGTTCTACCTCCGGCCGACCAACGGCCGCGCCGACGACCAGGTCCGGCGCAATCACTCGGCGCAGTACATCGCCCACCCGGAGTGGCCGTGGTTCCGGCTTCGCAAGGAGACACCCGAGAAGTACGAGTCGTACGTCGACCTCGTCCCGGGCGAGCTGACGAAGGTCAAGATCGAAGTCCGCGGCGCCCTGGCCAAACTCTACGTTCACGACCAGCCGCAACCGACGCTCATCGTCAACGACCTGAAGTCGGGCGCGAACGGCAAGGGCGCCATTGCGCTGTGGCTCGACGTCGGCACAGAGGCGCACTTCCGCAATCTCACGGTGAGCCGCTGAAGCGACAGCGGGGACATGCTCGGACCCTCCGGGTGCCGCCGTTCTGCCACAGACTGGCCGCGACGGATGCTGCTGTCCCCTGCCTCGAAGACGACGATGTCGGCGTCCCCTTCGCCGACGGCGGCGAGGATTGAGCGCCCGTCGGCCGACCACGACACCCGCCGCGCGATGAACGTCGGCCGGTCGCCGAAATCGGTGACCTGCCGCCACTGACCGGCCGCCGTGGACAAGGTCCAGATGTTCGTCGTGACGCCGTCCGTCAGCGGCATCGCGAGCGACTGTCCGTCCGGCGACAGCGACGGGTTGATGATCTGCCACTGCGGCGCCCGGCTCGCCGGGATCCGCGCGAGCACCCGCGACGGTGCGTCTTCCGGCGTCGCGGCGTGAATCTCGAACGCCGGGCTGGAATCCGTCAGCGTTCGATCGACCATGAAGTAGAGAGTCGAACCGTCGAACCCGACCGCGTTGCGCGCCGGGCCTGGCCTGACGCGCACGGGCGAGCCGCCGGCGGTCGGGACTTTGTAGAGCACGCCGGCATCCGTGTAGTAGACCCACTGGGCATCGGGAGACCACGTGACGCCGAGGCCGCGCGGGACGAGGTTTCGCAGGTTGCCGCCGTCGGGACTCACGAGCCAGATGCCAAACCCCAGGCCGGTATTGCCGCGCGACGAGACAAAGGCAATCCACTTCCCGTCCGGTGACCAGATCGGCACCCCCTGCGCCACGGCGGCGTCGCGCTCGTAGGTGATCTGCCGGAGCTCGCCCGTCTCGGGGAGCGTCACCCATATATTCGCGTGGCCGCCGCTGTCGGCGAGGAAGGCGATGGCGCGATCGCTGTCGCCGACCGTTGGCGTCTGCACCTGGCCGGACTGGTGCGTGATCCGGGTCGCGCGGCGTACGTTCTCTGCCGGAGCGGCGTCGGTCGGGTACCTCCACAAGTCGAACTGCATCCTCAGGCGGCTGGCGACGACTTCACCGCTCGCATGGACGTCGGGATGCAGGTACGAGAGGTCGGCGGGAGCAATCTGCCGGGTCGCGCCACTCGCGAGATCGAGCTTCCACAGCGCCTGCGTCGGGAGGTACGGCATCGTCGAGCCGCGACTCGAGCTGTAGACGAGCCCGCTGCTGTCGGGCAGCCACGCGAGGCCATGGATCTGGCTGTTGTCGTGCGTGAGTTGACGAGGGGTGCCGCGATCGACGGTGACCGCGAAGACGTCCCACCTGACGCCATCACCGCGCTGGTACGCGATCCACTTCGAGTCCGGTGACCAGCGCGGGTACTCTGCAGTACGCGGGCTCGGGGAATCGGGCGATCGAGCGCACGTCAGTACCGTCGGGCGACACGGTCGTCAATTCAATCTCGCCGCCTGAGACTCTGAAGCTGGCAATCCGGCCGTCGGCTCCGATATCGCCGCCGCCGACGCTGTCGACGACCCGCCGTGCCGCCCCGCCGAGAGCGGGGATGTTCCAGATCGTGCCCTGCGTATCGCCGGGCGCTGCCGGCGAGAAGTAGATGAGCGAGCTCGAGTCGCGCGACCAGCGAGGCAGCTCGTGGTCGGCGGCATCCCTGGTGACCTGCAGGGGCGGCCCGCCGGCCACGAGACGGACGAAGACCTGCCTGAATCCGTTGACCCGCGCCGTGAACGCGACCGATTTCCGGTCCGGTGCAATCGCCGGAAACTCCTCCAGCCCGTTGAAATCGGTAAAGCGGTAGATGCCGCTCACCTGAAGCTGCTCGTCCGGTCCGGCGGTCCGCTGCCCGACGAAGAACCCGGCGGCGCCCACCAGCGCCAGCGCGATCGCCGCGATCAGCACCGATCGACGGCCGATCGGGAACGTGCGGCCGCCGTCAGGCGCTGGCAGCGACGTCGTGTCGGATGCGGCCGTCGCAGCCTCAGGTTGTAGACGAGATCGCGCGCGCTCTGAAAGCGCTCGCCCGGATCTTTCTCGAGGCAGTGCCAGAGGAGGCGGCGAAGCGCGGGCGGACACGCCACCGGGTCGGGCAGCTCGGGCGGTGGCTCACGAAGGATCGCCGTCATCGTCTCCGGCGCGGTCTCGCGTCGGAACGGCGAGATGCCGGAGATCATCTCGTAGAGGACCACGCCCAGGCTGAAGAGGTCGGCGCGATGGTCGGCGCGGGCCCCCCGCGCCTGCTCCGGCGACATGTATCCCGCGGTTCCGATCGGTCCGAGCCCGGTGAGCGTGACTGCCGTCTCCGCCGCGTCTTCGGCATCCGTGACGCGGGCGATCCCGAAATCGAGAACCTTGATCCGTCCTTCCCGGGTCACCCACACGTTCTCGGGCTTGATGTCGCGGTGCACGATGCCCCGCTCGTGCGCGGCCACCAGCGCGAGGCCGATCTGCCTTGCATACTCGACGGCTTTGCCGAGCGGCAGCGGCCGGCCGCTCATCTTCTCGCGCAGGGTGCCGCCTTCGAGCAGCTCCATCACGATGTAGGGTGAGCCTTCATGGCTGCCGACATCGTGGACGGCGACGATGTTGGGGTGGGCGAGGCGTGCGACCGCCAGTGCTTCCTGCTCGAACCGCCGCAGGCGCGTCGGATCGCCGAGGCAGTCCGCGGGCACCACTTTGATCGCGACGTCGCGGCGAAGGCGAGGGTCGTGAGCGCGGTAGACGGCCCCCATTCCCCCGGCGCCGATCAGGTCAACCACGTCGAACGGGCCGAGACGCGTGCCGGGAGCGATATTCATGGGTCGGGATCGCGGGACCGGATTGACCCCGCAATCTTAAGGCAATTCCCAGCCAATCCTCAGCCAAACCTCAGGACTGCGCGACGCGGTCCACCTATCGTGAACCTTCAACCATGGAGGTTCATCTGATGGCGAATTCAGTTCACCAATCGGCGAGAGCACGAGCTCGACGGCTGTTCTTCAGCGTCGCGGCGGGTGTCGGAATGATGGCACTGCCCGCCCTGGCGCGGGCAAGCGATCCGGTCATGGATTGGAACGACATCGCGCGGCAACTCATCGTGATCCCCGCGCTGGCGCCCGTCGAGCAGACGCGAGCGATGGCCATCGTTCAGGTCGCCGTCCACGACGCGGTCAGCGCCGTCATGGGGCAGTACGAGCAGTACAAGCCCACCGGTCCGGCGCCCGCCGGCGCCTCGGCGCAGGCCGCCGCGATTGCCGCCGCGCACCGGGCGCTCATCGGAATCGTCGGCAGCTCGACGTTCCTCGCCGAATCCTACGCGGTGTCGCTCGACAGGTACGCCATCGCAGATGGCGACCCTGGCCTGGCGTTCGGCGAATCGGTCGCCGATGGCATCCTGGAACTGCGTCGCAACGACGGCGCGGCGGTCGCTGCCTACACGTATCTCCCGCTCAACGCGGGCGAGGTCGGCGCGTGGACACCCATCAGCACCGCGCCGGCTGCCCAGTCCCTGCTGCCGGGATGGGGCAAGGTCGCGCCGTGGGTGCTAACGAAAGGGTCGCAGTTCCGGCCGGGTCCTCCCCCGGCGCTGGAAAGCAGACGCTACGCCAGGGATTACAACGAGATCCTCTTCATCGGGGCACTGACGAGTTCAGCACGGACAGAAGAACAGACAGGGATAGCGCAGTTCTGGCGGGCGTCGCCGACTGCGCTGTGGAACCCGATTCTGCGGCAGGCGGTCGAGACCCACAACCTCGACCTCCCGGCTACGGCACGCGTGATGGCGCTCTTCTATCTCGCGGCCGCCGATGCGAGCGTCGCGTGCTGGGATTCGAAGTACGCCTACGACTTCTGGCGGCCGCAGGCGGCGATCGCACGCGGCGACGAGGACGGCAACGACGCGACGTCGGGCGATGCGGCCTGGCGCCCGCTGGTTCCGACGCCGCCCCACCCGGAATATGCGTCCGGCCACGCCACGAACAGCGGCGCGATGGCGTTCACGCTCGCTCTGATATTCGGCGATGCGCCGGGGTTCGTCATCGAGGCGACCAGCTCGACCAACCCGGGATTCGTGCGCCGGTGGTTCACTTTCAGCGAAGGCGTGAAGGAAGTCATCGACGCCCGGGTCTACTCCGGCATCCATTTCCGCACTGCCGACGAGGTCGGCGCCCTCATGGGCTGGAAGGTCGCACGGTTCGTCGTGAGCCGTGCCCTTCGACCAGTGAAGTAAGCGCAGCGCACGGGCCGGCTTAGAATACCGGCCTGTGACGTATCGGTTCGCCAGGTTCTCGCTCAACAGCGACACCCGGGAGCTCGTCGCCGATGGCAGCGAAGTCCGGGTGTCGCCCAAGGCGCTGGACCTGTTGCTGCTGCTCGTCGAGCACCGCTCGAAAGCGGTATCGAAAGCGGAGCTCATGGAACGCCTCTGGCCCTCGACGTTCGTCGGCGACGCCAACCTCGCCACGCTCGTCGCCGAGCTGCGGCGGGCGCTCGGGGAGTCCGCGGCGGATCCGCACTTCGTGCGCACCGTTCATCGCTTTGGGTATCGCTTCGTGGCCGACGTGATCGAAACCGCGGCGGGCAGTGCAGCGGGCGACACTCGAATGTATCTGACCACGGCCGATCGGCAGTTCCCGCTCTCGCAGGGCAGCGCGGACATTGGCCGCTCGAGCGGCGCCGCCGTCCGAATCGACGCCGCCGGCGTCTCCCGCCGCCACGCGCGCATCGTCGTCACCGGTGACGAGGCGCGCGTGGAAGATCTCGGCAGCAAGAACGGCACGTTCGTCGATGCCAAACCCGTCACCGGCGCGTGCCTGTTGAAGGACGGCGACGAGATTCGCATCGGGCCGGTGGCGCTGACGTTCAGGATCGTGACGCCGACCCGGGCCACGGACACGATGCGATCGTCCTGAACCTGGTCGATGACGCGCGCAGCGGTGCTTTGACTTTTTCTCCCCCCTTTGCGAGAGTAGCCCGCCAGTTGAGAAGGGGGATGAACCATGCCTGCAGCGATTGAGACGCGTCGGTTCGACAAGCCGGATCAAGTGCTCGACATGAAGGCGCGGGGCCGCATCTCGATCCTCAAGATGGCCGATGGAACGACCGGGATGCACGCGATCTTCGAGCCAGGCTGGGTGTGGGAGGTGGACGAGAAGCCGCTCCTCGGAAATCCGCGCGCCGGCATCGTCTACTCGGTGCCGAAGTAGACCGCCGCCGCGCGGCGCACGATCTCGACCAGGTACGCGACACACCACGCGCCACCGAGCGCCGGGGCGATGATCCGCCGGAAGGCCGTGCCATTCCGCATCGCGGCCGATGTTTCCGGAACGGCCTCCGGCTGCAGCAGGGCATGACAGCGGTTGCGCAGGCGGCGTGCGTGACGCCGGGAGACGTCGCGGGTCCTCAAGCTCGCGAGAACGGTGAGGTTCTGCCCGTCATCGCCGGTCATGTTGCGTATCCTTTCTTGAGTTCAGCGACGGCGGGCGTCTCACGGAGTTTCTCGGCGAGTACCGCACGCGCGCGAGACAAGCGCTGCCGCAGCGCTTCGGAAGTGATCCCGCACACCACCGCTGCCTCGCCGGGCGTCAAGCCCTCGTGGCCGACGAGCAGCAGGACTTCCCGGTATTGCCGTGAGAGTGTCGACAGCGCAACTTCGACGCGCCGTTCGAGCTCGCCGGCCGCCGCGAGGTCGAACGGTGAGGGCCACGGTGCCGGAGCCGGCCACAGTGTCAGCAGTTCCGGAGCGAACGTGTCCTCGACGAGCGCGTCGCGGCGAGCGCTCCAGTACAGGTTGCGCGCGACCGTGAAGAGCCATGGTCCGATGCGTGTGTCGGGAGTGAGTCTCGGCGCGTGGCGGACCAGCCGCAGCCACGTTTCGTCGAGCAGATCTTCAGCGAGCGTCCTGTTCCGGCTCATCCTCAGCAGGAATCCAAACACCCTCGGACGATACTCGTCATAGACGTCGTCGAACGCGCCGGTATCGCCGGCGCGGAGCCGCGCCACGAGCAACCGCTCGTCCTCTCGATCCATCAATGTCATAACCCGCCAGCCGGTCATGCGTGACACGTCACGGACCCGCCTCTGGCGAGTTGTACTCCAAGACGTTCGATCAAGGAGGACAACCGTGCCAAATCCTGTGGATTTGTTTGGAGCGATCAGCGGGTTCGCAAAACTCACAATGCTGGTCGCTGTCGCCGCATTCGGTCTCGCCGTCGCCTATGTGGTTCGGCCCACCGAGCAGAAACTCGTCCTGATGCGGCCAGTTTCGCTGTCCGCCATCTTTGCGACGCTCAGTGGGTTGCTCAGCGGATGGATGATGATTCTCGGAGGGATCGCGGCGACACCCGACGGGCGCTTATCGATGTCGCGTGTGTATATGGGCATTGCCGAATCGCTGACGGTCGGCTTCGTGTGTTTCGGCCTGCTCGCCGCCGCCTGGCTGCTGGTGGCTGTCGGCATGCTCCGCCGAGTCACGGTGGCTGGGAGTGCATCGTGAGGAAGGCCCAGCGCAGAAGAGCGGCGGAAGGCCCTTTGAAGACAGTCTGTCTAGCGCGCCATGGTTGAACCGATCGACTTCTCCCAGAATCGGACCGCACGCTCGAGCCATCCTTCCGCGCTTGTACCGATACCAGCGCCGAAGCCATGACCGACACCGCTGTATCGATGGAACTCGACGTCGGTACCGGCCCGGCGCAGTGCGGTGACGCGCTTTTCCATAACCGAAGGAGGAGCAATCCCGTCCTGTTCGCCAACCACGGCGAACGTCGGCGGCTCGTTGTCCGAGTACTCCAAATGACCGGTGTAGGCCATCACTACGGCTGACGGCCTGGGGAGGTCGACGGCGCCGAACTTCGCGACGCCGTGCGAGCCGATGGCGGCCGCCATCCTGGCGCCAGCCGAACTGCCCCACAACGAATAGCCCCGGCTCTCGACCCCAAGCGCCTCGGCATTTCGAAAGACATAAGCGATCGCCGCGGCCAGATCGCGCGTGGCGACGGCGCCGCCAGCTCCCGCCCGGTACTTCAGCACGAACGCGTTGTAGCCGCGTTTGCTGATCTCCGCGGCATAGGGAAAGCCTTCGTGGACGGAGCCGACGTAGGAAAAGCCACCGCCCGGCGCGATGATCGCGAAGGGCGCTCCGGGCTTGCCCCGAAAGAAGAACAGGCCCGTGTTCGACCTGGCCGGCTGCGCCTTCTTCTCTGCCGCCGTGTAGAACTCGTAGAAGACGGTCCTGCCGCGGCTCACATCGTCGATCATGTGATTCAAGCCGGCGACGACCGTCGCGGGATCGACGTGGCTGTGATACGGCAGGAGCGAACCGACATTCCGCAGTCGCATGGCGTTGTCATAGCTGCGGTCATCCCACGGCAGGAGTAAACGGCTGAAGCCGGCGAATGCTGGATGGTCCAGGAGGTCCCGGATCGTGTCGTCCGCGCTCAGCTGCCTGCCCCCGGTCCCGCTCAGCTGTTCCTTCATGATCCGGCTGCTTCTGCTGAAGACGACACGTTCGATCGTCTCGCCCCGGACGACAAACGAGGCGAACAGCAACGAGAGCACGGCACAGGCGACCAGCGGTGAGAGGCCACGATTCGCGATCATTTCAGACGGGTGCGTTGCCGGGGTGCTTGCCGGTGCGGCGCGTGTACTCGACGGCGACGTACTCGATTGCCTCTGCCACGGCATCACCCGCTTTGAGCGTTCCCCACAGATTGAGCAGCGCGTGCAGCTTGTCGGCGCCATGGCCCACCGCCAGCAGGTAGGGCGCGGGGCGGTCCCTGTCCAGCAGCTTCACGTGAGTGAGCCGATCGGACTGACCGGGCAGCAGCCACTCAAAGGCGAATCGGTCCATCGCTCATCGTCCGCGGGTTGACTCGACCTGCAACGCGACGCCGGAGAGGGGTGCGGTTTCTCAGGGTGTTGCGGGGGCCTTGATGTCGTACACCTTCAGGATGTCCTGATTGCGAACGTACAAGCGCCCGCCGCTGATCACCGGGTGCGACCAGCTGGGCAGCCCTTTGTCGGGGATCTCGAAGCGGCCGGTCTCCCGATATCCGGCCGGCGACGCTTCTGCCAATCCGACGACGTTGTTCTCGCTTTGGATGTAGAGACGGCCGTCCGCATAGGTGACCGAGCCCTTGCCGACGCTGCGATTGCGCCACAACACCTTGCCCGTGGCGAAGTCCAGGCACGTCAGGATGGCATCGCTGAAGCCGTACAGGTAACCGTCGACCAGAACGACTCCGCCGTGGTGATTCCTCATCTCGCGGGTGAAGTACACCTGCTTGGCCTTGATCTCGCCGTCACCCTCTGCCGTGAGATCGACCAGCCCGCCGCCGGTGCCGTAGGCAGAAGTGAAGAACACCTTGTTGTTCGAAAACACCGGCGTCGCGATGTTCGCGATCTGGTTCGCGGCATTGCCGTACCGGAACAGCAGCTTGCCGTCGGAGGCACGCACCCCGACACCGGAGGACGAGGTGAACGTGATGTAGGTGCGCACACCGCCGACATCGGCGGCAATCACGGAGGAATACCCGGCTGGATCGTTGAGCTCCTTGGAGGTCCACACGGTCGCGCCGGTCATCTTGTCCAGCTTGACCATGCCCGCGCCGGGCCCGCCCGGCGACACGACGACGTGCGGTCCATCCACGAGCGGGGACTCGCTGATCAACCACTGGATTTGCCGGCCACGGAACTCCTTGAGGATGTTTCGCTGCCACACGATGGTGCCGTCGAGTCCGAGGCATGCGAGGTCACCGTTCTCGGTGAGCACGTAGAGGCGATCGCCGTCGATGGTGGGCGTGCTGCGCGGCCCGCCTCCTTTATCGTTCCCCTGGGCGGGTCCCACCGCCTTCGCCCAGATGGCCAGGCCGTCGGCGCGATTGAGAGCGATGACGCCGCTGTTGCGGCCGACGCCGGCCTGCAGGTAGACCCGATCCCCGACAATCGCCATCGAGCCGTAGCCGGCTCCGAGTCCGGTCGCCGTCCAGACGACGGGCGGCCCGCCGGCAGGCCACTCCTTCAACAGGCCGGTTTCTTTGGACGATCTCGTCCGATCCGGACCTTGCCACTGCGGCCAGTCCGCGGCGAACACGGCCGTCCCGAGCATGACGACGACACCCGCAACAGTCAAACCTGCTCTCATGCTGTCAGTCCTACCTGAAAAGGAGCGGCGCGAACTCGGCCAGGCTGGCCGCGGATGTGGTTGCGCTACTGGCGATAGCTGACACGGATCAGCCGGTTGCCGCGATCGTCGCTGACCAGGATCGAGCCGTCGGGCATCTGCAGCACGTCTACCGGGCGGCCGATGGCGGCCTTGGTTGCGCCGCGTCCGCCTGGGGCACCGGCAGGCAGAAACCCATCGACAAGAGGCTCGTAGCCCGTCACGCGACGTCCCTCCGTCCGCGCCACCATGACGCGATAGCCGCTCGCGGTCGATCGATTCCACGATCCGTGCTGGGCGATGATCGCCGCGTTCTGGTAGCTGGCCGGAAACATCTTGCCGGTGTAGAAGGTGAAGCCAATCGCCGCGACGTGCGCGCCGAGCTTCTGCACGGGAGGCTCGGTCGTCGAGCACGCGCGCTTGGCGCCGAACTCCGGGTCGGCGACGTCGGCGTCATGGCAGTAGGGGAAGCCAAAGTGCAGGCCTGCCTTCGGGGCGACGTTGAGCTCGTCGTTCGGCACGTCGTCGCCGATCATGTCGCGGCCGTTGTCGGTGAACCACAACTCGCGTGTCACCGGGTGCCAGTCGAACCCGACGCTGTTGCGCACGCCCTCGGCGAAGGCTTCCATGCCGGAGCCATCGGGCTTCATCCGCACGATCGCCGACACCATCGGCGGCGAGACACAGACGTTGCACGGAGCCCCGACCGACATGTACAGCATGTCGTCCGGACCGAACGCGATGAACTTCCACGTGTGGCCTGACTTCGGGTTCGGCAGGTCGTCGCGGACCGTGACCGGCGCGCGGCGGCGCGTCGAGATGCTTTTCGATGTCGTCGAACCGCAGCAGCCGGCTCGCGGTCGCGACGTAGAGGGCGCCGTTCCGCATCGCGACGCCATTGGGCTGATCGAGACCGCTGGCGATCACCACGACCCGATCGGCCTTGTGGTCCCCGTTCGAATCCACGACCGCGTGCACCTTGCCGACATACTGCGATCCGACGAACACCGTGCCTTGCGGACCGATGCGCCATCGAGCGGGCGTTCTCCACCTTCTCGGCGAACACCTCCGCCTGGAACCCGGAGGGCAGCACCAGCGGCGCAAGCGGCGGCGCGCCCTGGCCGGCGAAGCCAGCCGCGCCGGCGGCAAGTACGCTGGAACAGACAGCAACGAGAAACGGCCGTCTCGACATGTTCATGGTCTGGCTCCACGCAGCGTACGAAGGTAGTTGACGATGCTCCAGATGTCGCCGTCGGGAATGCCGCCGTCGAATCCCGCCATCATCGTCGGCGGCACTCCCCGCTTGATGACGGTAAAGATCTCTCCATCGCTGGAACCGTGATCCCATTGGTCATCGGTGAGATCCGGCGGCTGCCTGCCCTTCTGCTCCTCGATGATGGAGATGGTGATGCCGGCCTTGATGGCGCCTTGTGCCAGGTTGCCGTGACAGGCGGCGCAGTTGGTGTCGTAGACGCGTTTCCCGGCGGCGATCGACTCGGGCGTCGCCGCCACCGGATTCTTGAGGCTGGCGGCCGGCTGGCTGTTGACGTTCTGACCCGGGCTTGCCGTCGGCGCCGGCGCAGTCGCTGCCGTCACCGGCGCAGTCGTCTCCCGGACACCGACGACCTTCCTGATCACGCCGTCGGGCTTGGTCAAGAGGTAGAGCTCGCCATCGTTGTCCTCGGCAAACCGGACGTCGACGCGGCCGGATCCGGCAACCGCGGCCATGCCGGGCAGCGACGGCGTTTTCCCGCCGCGCGCGCGGTACGTCTCTTCGACAGCTCGACGAAGCGTGGTGTCAATCGCGTAAATCGGGGCGACGGTCTTCGCCTCGCCGTCGTCTGCCGCGAGTACGTCGGCACTGTTCGCGTACCACATCCGCCCGGTGGTGATGTCGCCGAAAACGAGCTTGGCGGTGAGCGCCGGGATCAGTTTGCCGCGGTAGACGAAGCCGTTGGCGATGGCGTCGCCGCCGGTCTCTCGACTGTGCGAGTACTGGAGCACCGGGTAGGTGGGCCTTACCGTACCGCGCGCGACGGTGTCCGAGATCTGAATCGGGATGGTGTCGTCGTCCGGTATCGGGCCCGTCCCGTTAGCGGGTGACATGCTGTTCGTGCCCTCGCGCAGCGGATACCCGTAATTCGCGCCTTTGCGGATGACCACGACCGTTTCCCAGGAGACGAGGCCGATGTTGAACGCCAGCAGCGTGGGAGCGGCTGGCGCCGCGCCGGGTCTACGTGCCATGCCAGCCGGTGCGGGTTGCGCAGGCCGTAGGCCCAGATCTCCTTGCGTGCGCCGTCCATCGCCGCGAACGGATTGTCGTTGGGGATGCGGTAGCGGCCGTTCTCGCTGACGGCGCTCGTCTTCGTGTGCTCGCGCAGGTCGGGGATGATGCGGAGGATCTTGCCGACCAGGGTGTCGAGCCGCTGCGGGTTCAGGCGGCGGCTGTCGCGCTGCTCGCCGGACTGCGCATCGCCCGCGCCCAGGTACATGACGCGCCAGTCCGGATCGCCGGGACGCGCGACCGGGTTGAATGTCATCTCGCCCAATGGATGCGGCGCCAGTGGATGCTGCAGGCGCATCAACTCCCGCGCCGTGCCCTCGAACGTGGTGTTCGACGGATTGCGATCCTGCCACTCGATCAGCACGACTTCGCGATCGATCCGTCCGCCGACGGTCGGCGTCGAGATTGCCGGCGTCGTGGTGTAGCCGGTCAGGTCGAGGCCAGCGACCACGCCGGCCTTTGGCGCCGCCGGGGCGTCGGTCGCCGGGTCCTCCATGTGGAGGGTGTAGAACACGCCGTTCTTCGCGTAGTCGGGATCGAAGATGAAGCTGGTGAGGCCGGTCGCGAAGTTGAGCTCGAAGGTGAATTTCGGGAACAGGCCGGGCCGTCCGCCGCGGCCGTTGAAATCCAGGTAGGTGGTGAAGGCCCTGGTCTGCTTGTCGAGGATGTAGAGCGGCCCGTTGAGATCGTTGACGAAGAAGCGGCGGCCGCCCGGCTCGTCGCGCATGTAGTTGACGCGCGCGAGCTGGGCGCGCGTGTTGGTATTGGTGTTGTCGGCGGTAATCGGCAGCGCGGCATAATCCTGCAGCTCGAGCGCGAGCCGCGTCGGCGCGGGCTGCAGCGCGAAGGGGCGGACGACGGCCAGGACCAGCAACAAGCCGCCGGCGAGGATCGCGGCGTTCTTCATTTCTTCTGAACCGCCGGCTTGCTGACGCGCTCACCAATCCACTTGAGGATGAGATCGGCGACCTGCAGGTGGTTCTTGTCCTGCATGATCATGTGGCTGTTGCCGCGGCTGCCAATCTCGGCCGGGCTGAGCATCTCGGCCTGACCCCCCGCGTTCTTGATCCGGCCGATCATTGCCTGGCAGGCCTCGTAGCGGCCCTGCCATGTGGGCAGCGCTGCAATGCCGGTCGGGGTGTCGCGGTAATCGCCGAAGACGACCAGTATCGGCACCTTCGCCAGCGTGGCAATCTGTTCGTCGGTGTAGTTGGCCGGGCAGGTGCCGGGCTCGACGAGCACGAGGCCCTTCATCGCGGCAGGATTGAGCAGCGCTGCCGCCAGCGGGAACGAGCCCGACTGCGAGTGCCCCATCAGCACGGCGCCATTCAACTGGCCGGCGAGATCCGCCAGCGCCTTGAGCGTCGGGTTGGGTGTGGGGATACCGCCAAAGCTGACGTCGGGCACGCCCTGCTTCGAGAGTTCGTCCAGAGCGGTCACCGGGAACTGCGTGTCCGGATACGGCTGGCCAGCTTTCGGGCCGATGCGGAAGTTGGGCCAGACGCCTTCGTCGCTGAAGCGCAGCCACCGCGGAAGGCTGGCCGCAGGCGCCGAGCCCGCGCGGGCGTTGTTGAAGACGGCCTGGTTGAAGCCCGATCGCCCGCGCCCGACCTGGTCCGGCACGTACACGGGATGGCCGCGACGCACGAAGTATTCGTCCCAGCCCATTCGGCCGTCCGGCGTCGTCTCCCAGGACTTGCCCGTGAGGGTCGCGCCATGCACCATCACGACCGGCGACGTTGCCGTCGCCGCCCTGCGGCACCATGTAGCGCACGTACATCTGGTTGACGCTGATGTGCCCGCCGGGGCCGAGATCGCCCAGCTCCCCTTGCGTCTGTTCGACCTTCTCGCCGCCGACGAAGAAGCTGCCCTGGGCCTTCAGCACCAGCGGACTGTCCGCTGCCTGAACATCCTTGAGGGCCTGCGCCATCACGTTGCCGGCGGTGCCGAACACGCCAAGGGCGGTACCGACGAGCACCGACGCCCGGCACAACTTCGAGAATCGCTGACTTCTCACGGGCAATCTCCTGTCGAGATGAAGCGCTTACGCGCTCACTTCGCGACCTGCAGTACCTTCAACTCCTTCTGTCCGCGCACCAGCAGCTTGCCGTCGACGAGCGCCAGCGGCGCCCAGTTGTCGCCCGGCTCGAGGATCACGGCGCTCGCCAGCGGCTTGAATCCGGCGGGGTTCGGCTCGACCAGATACAGCTTCGTGTTCCCGTCCGTCATCAGCATCAGGCCCTCGGCGAGAATCGAGCCGCCGCGCACGAACGGCGGCTGCTGATCGGTCTTCCACTTGATCTGGCCGTCCATGCTCATCGCGACGAGGCCGTCGCTCCGCTCGTTGATCGTGTAGTGGGAGTAGAAGTGGCCCTCGTGCAGGACGGGCGGCTGGGTGTGGGCGCCGAAGTCGGGGTTCTTGAACAGCTCGGAGACGGCGAAGGCGTCGCCCTTCTTCTCGACCTTGATCATCGCCGAGCCTGCGCCGTAGGCACCCGTGATGAGCACGCGGCCTTCACCGGCATCAACCGCCTGCGGCACCGGGATGATGCACTGCCAGTTGGTATAGGTCCACAGCACCTTGCCGCTGCGTGGATCCAGGCCGTTGACGCTCCCGTCCTTGGCGTTGCGGCCCCGGCCGACGGCGGCGGTAATCATGACGAGATGGTCCTCGCCGGCGACCTTCACGATCGAGGGCGTCACGTATCCCGGGATGCCGGAGAGCGCGGCAGACTTCCATTTGACCGTGCCGGTCAGCTTGTCGTAGGCGACGACCCCGGCCTCGGCGGTCTGCGTCGCGACGATCAGCAGGTCGCCGTAGATCAACGGGTTCTGGACGATCGCCCACTGCGGCAGTCGTTCGGCGCCGCCGAAATCCTTCCAGATGTTCGCGCGCCAGGAGGGCTTGCGGGTCTTCGTATTGATGGCGTGCAGGTCCCCCATCGGCCCGACGGTGTAGACGTGCTCGCCGTCCACGGTCGGCGTCGTGCGCGAGCCGGCGAACATGAAGCTGCCGGGCGCGTCGTAGGCGAACGTCCACAGCTCCTTGCCGCTCGCGAGATCGAGCACGCGCAGCGTGTCGCCCACCTTCTCGTCGCGGTCCAGCAGGTACACGTTCCCGCCAAGGACGGCGGGCCCGCCGAAACCGGCAGCCAGCGGGATCGTCCAGAGTACCTTCGGGCCTTCCTGCGGCCATGTCCGCAGGAGTCCCTTCTGCTCGGAGGTATGGTTCCGTCGCGGACCGTAAAGCCACGGCCAGTCAGCCGCGACGACGGAGGTGAGCGACAACGCGATCAGGATCGGAACGAGCTTGGCCGTACGCTTCATCGATGGGACTCCAGGTGCCGCGCGATCAGCGAGGCTTGTTTGAGCCGGTTGGACTTTCACCAGGCGATCAGACTACAGGGGCGCGTCGAGCGTTTCTTGCCTGTTCCTGCACGAATACCCCCAACATCGCAGGCTAGAGTCGGAGGTTTCGGCAAACGGCGCGCGCCCGCTGCTTGTACGATTGCCGGGATGACGACCCCTTCCCGGCAAGCTCGTCTGCACGCGCGCCGCGTTCGAAGCACGCCGAGGCTGCAGCCCGCCGAGCGGGCGGCGGGCCGACGGGTTCGCGAGACCGGCCGCGACACTCGAGGAGGACACGACCCTCCTCACCCCCAGCCCGCTGGCGCTCCGACGGCTCGCCAATCGGATCGCGGCGTACGCTCCCCACGACGGGGCGTTCCAGCTCCGACTCCCGGGCACCTACGCCGTACGCCGCTCGCGAATGACGGGCGAGGCCACCTACGCCACCATGGGGCCCAGTCTGTGCGTCGCGGCGCAGGGCGCCAAGGTCATCATGCTTGGCCGTGAAGTGCTCGAATACGATCCCGCGCATCTGCTCGTCTTCGCCGTCGATCTGCCGGTCTCGAGCCAGGTGACACGCGCCACCCGGAAGGATCCATATCTCGGCTTCGTGCTCGAACTGGATGCCGCGCGAGTCGGGGAGCTCGCGGCGCGGGTCTACCCGCGTGGCGTCCCCAGGGCATCCGAACGTCGTGGCCTGTATGTCGGGCGCACGACCGATGACATCGTCGAGGCGGTGGCGCGCCTGCTCGACCTGATGGCCCAGCCTGAGGATGCGGATTTGCTCGGGCCTCTGGTCATCGACGAGATCCTGATTCGCCTGCTGCGAACGTCGATCGGCGCGCGTGTCGCTCAGATCGGGCACACGAAGTCTGACGTGCAGCGGATTGGCGAAGCCGTGTCCTGGATCCGTGCGCATTTCGCGCAACCCGTCGCGGTCGAGGAGATGGCCACGTCGGTCCACATGAGCGCGTCCTCGTTTCATCAGCACTTCAAAGCCGTGACCTCGATGAGCCCGCTGCAATACCAGAAGGTGCTCCGGCTCCATGAAGCTCGGCGGCTCATGCTCTTTCAGCGAATCGACGCGAGCCACGCCTGCCACCGTGTCGGCTACCTGAGCGCCTCGCAGTTCAGCCGGGAGTACAGCCGGTTCTTCGGGAATGCCCCGACCAAAGACATCGCCCGGCTGCGCGAAGAGGGGTTTGCGCCAGACGACCAGGGCGACCACGAAAGGCGATAAGGGACATGGCTGCTTCAACAGTGATGAAAGTTCTGTTGTATTCGCTGGTGGGATTGGTCGCGGTGATGGATGTGGCTCCCGCCGCGCAGTCGCAAGCGCCCCCCACTGTGCGAGTGGATACCGGTGAGCTGCAGGGAGTGGTCGCCGACGACGTCCTTTCCTTCAAGGGCATCCCCTTCGCGGCGCCCCCGATCGGTGAGCTGCGATGGCGGCCGCCCCAGCCGGCGGCGCGGTGGACGGGCGTCCGCCAGTCCGCGGAGTTCGGCGCGAGTTGCATGCAGGGACGAGGCTTTGGTCCGCCTCCCGGCGCCGGTGCGCGCGCCGGTGGCGCCTCCGGCACCAGGAACCGCGCCCACTCCCCCGCCGGCGCCAGGTCCCGCGCCCGCGGCGCCACCCGCCGCTGCGCCCGCTGGTCAGGCTCCGTCGGAGGACTGTCTGTACCTGAACGTCTGGCGTCCGGCCGAACCCGGCCGCGCGCAATCTGCCCGTGATGGTCTGGATCTACGGGGGCGGGTTCACAGGCGGCTCGAGCTCGTCGCCCAACACGTCAGGCGTCGGGTTCGCGAAGCAGGGCGTCGTCCTCGTCGCCATGAACTACCGTGTGGGCCGCTTCGGCTTCTTCGCGCATCCGGCCTTGAGCCGCGAGCGCCCGGGAGGAAAAGACGAGAACAAGGGCAACTACGCCTACATGGACCAGATCGCCGCCTTGCAGTGGGTGAAGCGGAACATCGCCGCCTTCGGGGGCGATCCGAACAACGTCACCATCTTCGGGTTTTCCGCAGGTGGCGTCTCCGTTCACAGCCTGCTGGCGTCGCCGCAGGCGCGCGGGCTGTTTCACAAAGCCATCGCCGAGTCCGGCGGCTCCAGGGACAGCGTGCTCACCGCCCGGCCGATGAGCAAGGACGGCGTCGATCCGAACTACCCGGTGTCTGCCGAGACGATCGGGAGCCAGTTTGCGAAATCGATGGGGATCGACGGCACGGACCAGGACGCTCTGGCGAAGTTGCGCGGCCTCAGCGCCGAAGAGGTGCTTCGAGGCGCTCCGGCCCAGCCAGGAACGAACGCGCCGTCTTACGAGACGACGCCCATCCTCGATGGCAAGCTGATAACCGAGACGGCTGAAACTGCCTACAAGGCCCGGCGACAGCCGAAGGTTCCGTTCCTGGCCGGCAGCAACAGCGCCGATACCGCCGGCAACCGGGTACGGGCTGCCACCAAGGACGAGTTGTGGGCGCGGTTCGGCAAGTGGAGCGAGGAGGCGAAGGCGGCCTACGATCCCGACGGATCGACCGACCTCGCCACGCTGGTGTCGAGGGCCAATGACGACTTCGGCCAGGCCGAGCCAGCGCGGTTCGCCGCGAACGCGTTCGCGGCCAATGGGTCGCCCGCCTACCTCTATCGTTTCTCCTACGTCGCAAGTGCGCTGCGGGAGAAGATGCGCGCCGGCGCGCCGCACGGCGGCGAAATCTCGTATGTCTTCGGCACGCTGGCGGCGGGGCGCGGCGTGACGCCGTCGGCCGAGGATCTGGCGGTCTCGCGGATGGCGCAGAGCTATTGGATCAACTTCGCCAAGTCTGGCGACCCGAACGGAGCGGGTCTCCCAACGTGGCCGCGCCATGTTGCCGGCAAGGATCGGATCTTTGACTTCCGGCCGGATGGCACCGCGGGCGCCGGGCCCGATTCCCGGAAGGCACGGCTCGACGTGACGCAGAAGAACACTGATGCCGGGAAGCGGGCCGATTTCTGAGCGGGTGTGGCGGCCAGAACAGCAGGTCCACCTGACGCTTACGCCGTCAGCTGCGGCTACTGGCTAGTCGACGTGTTCACGCGACCTTCGAAGATACCGATGGCCAAGGAGAGCGACAAGCGTGATCACCACCAACAAAGGGACGAAAAGGTGGCCCCCTGGAAAGAGAAACAGCGCCGGGAACAGCAGTAGTCCGACCGCCGCAAGGAAGGCGGGAGGAGCGAGGCGAGAACGGCGCCACGTGAGGACGGCAGCGACGAGATAGGTGCAGCTCCACAGCAACGCGAACAGCGCCGCGAGAGGGGATGTCGCGGAGCTCCGTGGCCAGGCCCCCAGGAAGGCAACAAAGCCCACAAGGCCGGCTGTGAGAAACGCGCCCGCAAGAAGGACTATTCCAATCGGCCTGTCGAGCATCGTCTCCCGTCTTTCCCGCCGCCTGCTGTGCCCGCACCTCGAGTCTCCAAACGTACCCACGCGCACCGGCGTATACAGCTAGTGGAGGGTACACATGCGGACAATTATCGCGGTTCTGTGCGTGGCCATCGGGATGTTCCTTGGAGCGTCGCTCCGACCGGCAGCAGCTCAGCCGCAACAGGAAGAGTGGCTCCCGTTCAGGTCTGGGGCGACGGTGAAGCTCTTCACCGAGCTGTCGCAAAGCACGATCGTCTGCAAGGTGCAGCAAGTGACCGACGGATTCATAGGCTGCTTCGGGAACTCGCAGCAGCCTGCCCGGTGGATCAACCTCCGAGTGGTGAAGGAGGTTACGCCACACCAGTAGTCCGTCGCTCGCCGTCAGCGTGGTGGGTCAAGTTCCTTGGGGAGCGAAGATGCGAAAAGGACCAGTGCTCTGGACGACGTGCTTGATGTTCGGGGCCTTGCTGTACGCGGAGAGTGTTGGATATTGGCCCCATCCGGCCTATCGCCTCTTTTTGATGATCACGATGCTCTCGTGGGCCGGCTACGTCGTCTGGACTCCAAGGTCACACTGATCCACTATCAGCTGGACATCGCGAAGCGGTTCCCGCCGCTGGCATAGGACCGCAGCCGCCTAGGATTGTCGACGCAGGAGGCATCGTGCGAAAGAAGAGTCTAGCCGTTGCACTGATTGCGATTCTGGTTGTTGCCGTAACCGGCGGCGTGACCGGCCAGCAGCGGCCGGCGCCCTCAAGGGTGGCGACGCTGGACGACCTGTTAGAGGAGCTGCGCGCGTTCCGGTCCGAATTGAGGGACTCGTCGGCCACCAGCTTGCGGGCGCAGTTGCTGCTCGCCCGGCTTCAGGTGCAAGAGCAGCGAGTCAGTACCATCTGGCGACAGTTGGCAGAGGTGGAAGACAGGCTTCAGGCCACCGAGAAAGAAGGCGGGGCGCCGGAGCACATTCTCAAGCTCATGGGCGTCGAACCTGGGACTGCTCCGCCCGCCCACCTGGCTCCAGTCATCGAGATGTTCAAAACCCAAATGGCTGCTGCCGAAAAAGCGAATACGGACTTGAGGCTGCGCCAGGCAGAACTTACGCAACTGATGGCGGACGAGCAATCCCGCTGGAACACATTGAATGCGGAAATCGAAGCGCTGGGCGTCGACCTGGGACTGCTCGCCCACTCTGATCGAAATGTTCAAAACCCAGATGGCTGCTGCCGAAAAATCGAATGCGGACCTGAAGCAGCGCCAGGCAGAACTGACGCAACTGATGGCGAACGAGCAATCCCGCTGGACCACACTGAATGCGGAAATCGAAGCGCTCGAAAAGGCGCTGACGACGGTGAAGCCTCAACGCTAAGCGCTACGGCGAGACAGCCTTCGCCTGGCGTGCCTGGCCGAAGCTCGCGCTTCGGCGAAGCGCACGCGAGCGAAGGCTGGCGGGGAGAGTGGGATTCGTCCGCCTTCGCGCTGGCGCTACGGCGGGATCTCATCGTGTCAGTGCGGCATCCTTCGCTTGATGCCGAAGCGAGATCACTGGCTTGCCGGGCCGAAGCTCGCGCTTCGGCGAAGCGCACGCGAGCGAAGGCTGGCGGAGAGAGTGGGATTCGAACCCACGGTAGAGTTTCCCCTACACACGCTTTCCAAGCGTGCTCCTTCAACCACTCGGACATCTCTCCGTCTTGTAGAATCAACAGTTTACGGGCCAGTGGCTGAGCCCGAAACATCGAATTGTGTCAGAAATTGTGTCAGACCTCCTAATGTGCCGCGATCACTTACAGCCCACGCGAGTTTGAGTGCAAGCCCGCTGAGGACGAGCGCTTCCAGTATAAGCCGCGGCGTGGTGAACGAGAGCCCCGGGGTTCCGATTCGCCTCGGATCCGCGGCCCGCGGCCACCTCCCGGAATCGAGAATGATCAACTTCCGCCCGCGTCATCAGGGTCTCCTCCACACGGCGGCGACCCGCACTGCCAGCGCGCGAGCTTCTTCCGCGGCGTTCACCAGGTCGCGCGCCGAATACGTCGCCACCACGGGCCGCCCACCGTCTGGATCCTGAAAACCCACCGCGATGTCCCGTTCCTCTCGACGGTACCTCCGCGCCAGAGCACTTTGGAGCAAGGGCATTCGAAGTTGCTCCCGCCAGCCCTCCGGCGGTGGGTCCAGCAGGATCGCTCGAGTACCCTCCCCGGCGATTGACGTCCACGCGCGACACTTCACCGCCGAGAAGCAGTTCGCTGCCCAAGTTCAGCTCGATTCTGATCATCACGTCGGCGACCACGGGGTCGTTCTGTTCCGCCCAATCTATATAGCTATCGAGCGTCGCAGTGGCCGCATCGATGCGCCGAGTGTTGTTTAGCCCGTTACGCTGGCAGCCCTGGAGGAAGTACGCGCGGGCACGAGCGCGGTCGGTGCCCTTGTGATACCGATATATGGCGAGTTTTGCTATGCGCGCATACCCAATGCGCCGGACGGGACGTTGTCCGATAGGGTTCGCCTGCGCCCAACGCGTCGGACTACGGCGGCAATCCTCAAGAGAACTATGGCTGAGTCTCATTGCAGGAAGGCACGAAGCCTTGGGTAGTTGCGCATCACCGCAAGTGCCTCCGCCGCGAACCGACGGTACATCGCGATCACGGCGCCGGAGTCGAGCGTGTCATCATAGAGCTCCGGCCAGTTGCTCATGATCTCCTCGTTAGTTGCCGTCGAGAATCGGATCACAAACTCGCAAAAATCAGCCAAGTTGCGTCGTCCATCGTCGGTGGGTGCCAATGCAGCCACATCCTCGCTCCAGATGTCTCGCTCATACGCCGTGGCGTCCGCGCCGAAGCTCTCGATCGCAACTCGCCGTACGTAGCACGGCACGCAGGCCCCACAGTGCGTGATGCCCGCCGGAAGTCGCGCGTTTCGCCAGCAGCTGTTTGCCACAACCAGAGCCTCCGGGAGGGCTTCCGTGATCGGGATGATCACCTCACGCTTGGTTCGATGCACGTACGGATTCGTGATCGTGAGCGGAAACCCTAAAGCTCGAGACAGCAGATCTTGCATCGCCAGCAATACGTCGGGTCGGGCGGTGTGAGTTGAGAACGCGCCAATTCTGGCTGCGTTTAGAGGTAAGTGAATCGCCATCTGACCATTTTCGGCAAGGTAGACGACCTCATGGTGATGAGCTCGCCGAGCGGCTAGTGCACCTAACACCAGAAACACAAAAGAACGCGTTCTCTGACTGCTCTCATCGGCATGTCGGAGTTCGCTGGGACCGCCGCTGCGCGATGACACGAAGAACTGGTGATGAGTAACGTCGCGGCCGAGCCCAACGAGCTGCTCGGCCAGCTGCTTCTGCGCGTTGGTTACGACATTGTTGTGCGTGCGATGGCTGACAAGTTGAAGCTTGCCCGAGCTGAGAAAATTCAACGGCTGCCGCCAGGGAGTCAAGACCGCCTGAAAACAAGAGCGTGCGGCCTCGGCTCTTGGGCATTCGCCGCCGACGCTCGCCAGCACCCCCGTCAGACCTCAGTTCAATGGTCCAGCCATCATCCGAAAGCTTCCGGAGAACGGCCTCGATCGCTCCTCGCAGCGGCAGCAATCGAGAGATGTTTGTTATCGGCACGGACACGTGAATCGTGCGGTAGAAGTCCTCTCTTTCTCCACGCTGAGAAGCTCTGTCGGCCGCAAACACAGATGCCGCCAGAAGAAGAAGGTCGGATTCCAGAGTCGAGACTGCGCCGAAGGCCTCACGGAAGTCAGACTCCCCGGTTGACAACATCGATGATGCTTCAAACACTTGGTAGCCACTCGGAACGTCTTCCCGGCGCCCACGACGAACGAAAAACTGGGTGGTCATTTCCGCCGCCGCAGAGCAGCCGTAGCGTTGGACGCGATGATGGTCCAGTCTTCCGATGACGCACGGCCCACTGCTTGTGCGACGGTCTTCCGAGCCGTCTCGACGATCCGGTTCTTAAGGGTGATCGCCTGAGTAGTGGACTTCACTCGATCCGGACGAGCAACGAAGCTCGGGAGGTCCCGAGAAACGTAGTAGCCGGTGAGTTCCGCGAAAAAATCTGCGGCGAATGCGGCGCGCCCTGCGTCGGCAGCAACACATCGCACCAGGCTCCGTCGCGCGAGGTCCAACACAACCGAGGCGCGACCGCTTGCTCCAACTTCAGCGTCAAAGGCTGCCAGAGCCTGTGAAACATTAGCGTGCTGGGCTGCCATCACCGCTACTCGTCCGATGATGACGTCAGTGACTTCCTCTCTGAGCTGGCCCTTTCTGTCAGCCAGTGCCGCTTCCCACAGTTCCGCAAGCTGCCGTGCGGGTGGTACGTCGGGCCGGCCGAAGACCGCCTTTGGGAGGCGCCAGTTCGGCGTGTCAGGGGAGCCTTGATTGACTGAAGTGCCCATATGGCTTGGTGGCGGCTTACGAACGCGTCACACGCTGTTGCTCGGCGTCACGAATCTCGCGAGAGCATAGTTCCCAAGTCACCAAACGGCCGGCAGCAAACAGGTAGGGCCAGCGAATCGCATTCCTCAATTGCGGCACTTCTGTGAGACGCCGAACCAAATCGCCCAATACCTGCGCGGGTACGAAGCTCAGTGATAACTGTTCCTCGGCAAGAAACTGTCCTGAGAGCTCGGTCAATCGCTCTTCGTCCTGCGCGAAGCTCGCCGCGACGAGGACGGCGCCCATTACTGGCACCTGACCACTCTGTCGGGTTCGCTGCAGATCGACGTAGTCCCGCAACGGGCGCAACGCCGCCCAATTGACGTCATATGGAGCACCGCTTGCCTTGGCGTCGATCACCAGGAGTCCTGAAGGTGTCTGCGCAATCAAGTCGCTTACGGCCTGGCCGCGCCGGCGCCCGCCCATTCGGCGCACGCGCCGTCCGAATACGAATTCGAACCCGTCGGCGACCAACCTTTCGAAAACCTCCAAGCCTCTCCTTCCACGCTATCTGGAAGCTCATTACGTGAGGCCGTTTCCAGGGACGATCCGTATTCAGATGCAAGCGCTCGCCAAGTTGGGATCGCGCCACCAAGAGCACTGGTGAACTCGTGCCATGAAAGCCAGTCTGCGCCTCCATCGGTAGCGATGAGGACCAACGCCCGCCCGTCCCGGGACGCGACCTCTGTCAGGTGCTCCATGGCTGAAGCCGGCGGTGCGGGACAGTCAAAAATTGCAATGAGATACCGAAGGAGGGCACCCAGCGCGTCGCGTCGCTCGCACCTGAATTCAATGTGATTGGGACCTCGCGTTGCGCCGGTTACGTCGAACCCCGATGCCAGGAGGCTTCGGGTCGCGGTCGCCGTATCGGGCTGATCGTCCGGAGTTTGCACTGGTCAAAGGCTCTGGTTTCTCGGTTCCGAGGCAGTGTAGCCGCGACTAGGCGCAAGCTCAACCGAACTGTCGTCCGGCGTGTCCATGTTGGTGCCATGGCGAAACAACGAGCGCGTAGCAGGCGCCCCACGTGGGAGGCTAGCCACGGCCGCGAGTCATTCCCTCGCGCGGCAACGCACTAGCCCGGGCATCCCGAGTAGTGGGTTCAATCCTCATCATCGACGTCGTCCGGTTCTTCGTCGGCGTCATCCTGCTCGCGGTCGGAAGGAAGAGACCAGCGTAGGAACCGGTCGATGGCGCTACGGCCACCCAGCAGCTCGCGTGCGGTCTCAATTCGGGCTTCGAGGTTCGCCCGATCATCTCCCGTGAGCGCCGCGGCCCGGTGAGCGAGTTCGGTGAAGAATGCTTCGAGCGCGAAGGCGTCGTTCCACGCCTTCACGATCAAGCAAAGCTCTTCTTTCGCCGCCTGTCGAGCTTGTTGACGCGCCTCGGCGCAGAGAAGGTACCCACCGATGTGAACGAAACATCTTCGTGATTCGTGAGTCAGCCCTTGTTGACTTTTCATCACGACAGCTCACGTCAAGTAGTCGGCTTGCTCAGCGGTACTCCTCAAGAATCGTATCGGCCACGTGAGACAGGTGTGGCAGTTGTCCGATCTCGCGCACACTTTCGTACGACAAGAACGTACAAGTTTTTGATAGCGGCTGCCCTTGAAGCAAAGCAAATACCGGCCGACGAATCTCGTCGAATACTTTCTCTTTCCGCGTTTCTGGCGCGACGATGTGGAGCTTGATATTCAAATTGGGTTGAAGGCTGAGTAGATCCGCCATTCGTAGCAGGCCGGAGTAGATCGCAGTCGTGTGTTCGACCTCGAATGCGCGCACGACATACCGACCCTTTAGCCACAGAACGTCGATCCGCTCGACGGTGTCGAGCGTCGTGCTGTCGTAGTTCAGAGGCAAGGCATCAACGATCGCTTGAGCATCCCCCGCCAATTCACGAACAACGGCAGCTCGATCATTCGCAGGCAGCCAGATCTTGAAGCCCATCGTCGCACCAATTCGAGCCAACAACGCCTGCACCTTCACGGACTCGCGTGTCTCTTTAGGCGGCTCCTCTTCAACTGGAGGAGCATCATCGGGGATCGTGACGGCGATGGCACCTTCAGGCCGGCGCACGACGTGCGGCGAGAGCACTTTGCGATCCTCTGCCGTAAGTGGGAACGGTTTCGGCGCTCGCTGCTGCTGCGTAAGCAACTGTTCAAGAAACCGTCCGTCGCTATCCGTGAATTGATTCAGACTATTACGGAAGAAGCCTGTCCATTTCGATGAGGTTTGCGCGTGATCGCGGGTTGACGACAGCTCCCTCCAGACGTGGTCTTCATGAATCGGAATGGCGTCCTCGGGAGAGAGCCAGACGATCGGCGCGACCTTGAACCGGACGATGAAAGGGTCAGCCGCATCCATAAAGATCGGCGATGCATCCTCAAACGGACCGCTTTCAACGCGCAACAGACCAACCCAGCGCGACAACCTGGTCAAGTAGCACACCAGTAGATCACCAGGCTGGACCTTCGCGGCCATTGAGCGATGGCGCTCTCGGAAACCGGACACGGAGCGGTCAGATGCAGAGAACCGTTCGTGCGTTTCAGGAGAGAACAAGTCGAGAAAATAGGCCATCGTGTCTCCCGTTCAGGGCTTCCGGTATAGAGAGCGCGTGCTCAGCATTTCATTCGTGACGGTCATTGTCATCGAGGCCCACGAGGGTCACGCAGGACACTCGTTCGGAGAGACAACAGCAGTTCCACGATGGCAGCCGATTGGTCGCTTGTCAGGGACGAGGCGACCTCAGGTACATTGAGCAAATCGCGAACAGGATTCAACAGCTTTGCCGCAAGTCGCTTCGCCGTCGCACTGGTAGCCTCCACCGGCAGGCACTGAACATTCTGCGAGCCGGCTCTGGTTGCCGGCGTTCTGTGTGCACGCAGTACCCGAGCGCACCCTGCCACACCAGATCCCCAGCAGCAACTTCCTTCCATTCGTTCTGAGCGATCCATAGTGGGAGCGATCGACGGTCAAGACACGCCTCGAGACAAAACAATGCCTCACCCAAGCGGGTGAATGTTGACCAGCGCGTGGAAATGTCACGGTCGCTGAAGTCCACGGATGTCGCACGCAATAGCTCGAACAAATGCCGCTCCACCGCCTGCACGTCTTGCAGACCCCAGAGCCACGGATGTCTGGCGACCGCCAGCGCAAGCACCACCCAGCCCTGCGCCGCCGTCGGCGTCGCGGGAGTTGCCGGCAGCTCCAAGCTCCAGGCAAAGAGTGCTGCAGCAAGCGACGGTGACTCCAGAAACTGCTCAGTACCAGGTCGGTCTTCTGCGCGCCTGGCGCCGAGGGCGCCTCCTCCATCGCTCACAAAGAGGGGCACCCAGATCCTGCAGCTTGCGGCGATAACATCATCGGACGTCAACCAGCCTTTAGAGCGGCCCATCCTGATGACAAGCGCCGCAAGTCGTAAGTCCTTTGCGAGATCGGCGGGATGGCGAGTCTCAAGATATTGTGCAGACGTCATCGCGGCGACGACCTGATTGAGGAGACGCTGCGCCTTCCTCTGACCGTCGCGGCTTATCGGCTGTTGTTTCCGTGGCTGCCGGGGCTCGCCTATGAGCGGGGACACCGGCGCATCGACGGTGTCGTCGTCGCCCATGGTCTCTCTGTCTCGCAGAGCCTCGTCGATGAGATCCGAGCCCTCCGCACGAAGAAACCAGTTCATCAACAGCCGTTCCAGGCTCGTTCCCGGATCATCAAGGCCGCCGCTGATCCTCGCCCGCGTGGTGGAGGGCCAGGGCATCCGCGCCGGAAAGGCTTGTTCCCTTGTGAAACGGCGAGCCCCGTTCGAGGCGGCTCTCGGGTCGCGGCCCGATCGAGACGTTTGCCTTGCACGTACTCCAGGTCCGCGCAGAAGACCTTCACAACCTCTTGCCAGTCGCCAAGGTCCCATTCCTGTCTCGTTGCCCGCTTGCGGAGCGTTCGCTCGAGCGAACGTTGAGTCGCCGTGATCGCGAGGCTGGCTTCGTCGTCGATCCAGAATGGTGCAGTCTGAAACGGTGCTCCAGAGAGCGTCCCGATCAGATGTAACGACCGACTCGTCACGGGGGCATGGCACTCGCATACCCCGGGCGCCTTAAGGACTGGGCGGCTCTCGATGCCGTCCACGACAACTCCCTCGACAACCGCATCGCCAGGTGCGACGAAGCCAATTCGCAAGACACCCTGATCCAATCGAGCGGCCGTGATGCGAACGGCGGGTAGTGTCTCCGTCGGTTCTGTTTCATCAGGCGCAAACAGTGTTGGAGGTCCAGGAACCACCTCAATCTCACCCAACACGTCAGACTCGAATTGGGCTTCGGTGAGTGACTGGACCGCCATCAGTTCGGCGTTTCCCAGACCACCCTCACAGGTTAACGCCGCGTGCGAACAGTTCGCGCTGCCGACAAACGCCAAGACATCGTTCCCCGTTCGAAAGGCAAATGCCTTCGCGTGAACAAAGGGCGCTGATACGCTTCCGTTTCGTGATGCTCCCTGCGTCGACAACACGTGAACGGCCGGCGGAAGCGAGTCGAACGCTTCATGAGTCAGGTTCGCCCTTTGATGAGGCACGAACAACCGCACGCGTTTCGGCATTGATGCACTTGCAAACAGGTTAGCGACCTCCCCAGATGTGTCGAAGTACGGCGACAAGATCGTCATGTCGTCGATTCTCGATCCCTCACCTGGCTATGGAGCGCCGCTTGGAGTTGAGGACCACCTCCGCACCTACCGAAGAGCCCCGCGCTCTCGTCCAAGCCATTCGCCCACTTGTGCTTGGACTCGCTGAATGCGTCGGCCACTTCGGCGGCGATCGCCTCTCTCAGAGGCACGCGTTCGAGCACTCGACCCAGATAGTCACGGAACGCGGCGAACTCCTGCAGTCTTTCGTCGGTTGTGAACTGGCACCACACCTCAGCGTTGTCCTGCCACCCGCCAAATGTCAGATTGCCACTACCGACGATTAAAGTGGCCGACTCCGGCCCGGAAAGAAAGAGGGCCTTTGGATGAAATCGGAATCCCGGATGCATCTGGACAGGAGTGACTCGATAGCGCCGGCCCAATTGGGTCAGCTGCTGCCGTTCGCGAGCGTAGCTCCCCGCAGCGCACTGGGCGTCCGCGAACACCGTAAGCGAAGGATTCCCGCCCTTGCGGGCCGCTGTAAGCAAAAGGCTTTCGATAAAGAGGAACTCGATGTTGTGCGTCAGGATCACCATTTGAGTCGTCGCGTCGTGCTCGGCGACGATCTTGAGCAAATCTCTCCTCACGCAGTCACCCGCCGCTCGACAAGCAGAGCCTGACCAGCCTCATTGGCGCGAAAGATTGACCCTGAAACCCTGTCTGCGTAGCCAATGTCGGAGAGCATCCTGATGACGTTGGAGAGCCGGTCGCCGCTATATCCAGCCACTACCGGGATGCCGGTGGTGCACACCCGATCGCCCTCCGTGAAGAAGCGCAAGGTGCAGGGACCTCCGGAAGCCATTTTCCTCAGAGCGTTGTGAATGTGTTGAGGCACCAACCACGTGCCGAGCAGCTTCTCCAAAAATTCAGCCACTGTCGCGCCGCCGTGCGTGTCGACCATCTGCACCAGATGTGCGAATGGACTGCCGTGGACCGCGAGGCGTCCCTCGCGAAGCAGCAACTTCCCCTGTTTCACGACGACGAGCAGAAGCCCGACCGCAAAGGCGGCGGCAGCCTCCGACGGCCACCTGGCCACATTGCGAGCTGGAAGCGCTTCGTCCAGGTATGTTTCGACGTCGGTGTCGATCGTCTTCAATCGGGCCCTCTGGCCATCGCTGCCACTGGAAACGTTCCTCGATGAGTGGCGGCAGTGCAGACTGTCTGAGCCAGCCGGCGATGACGTCTGGCAACGTCGCGGCTGACGCTTCATCCACCGATTTCACCAACGCTGAAAGCAACAGCTCACAAGCGAAATGCGTCCGCCGGTACAGCTCGTACTCACACCAAGCGAACTCCACCTCAGGCCTCGGAGCCTGAGGTTGCCGAACCACGCTCGCGAATGCCTCTCTGATCAGCGCATCAGACGTCGCACCGCCAGCGTCCTCCAGGCCAGCCAGACTCCATTCAATCGTTCGCTGAAGGCGCTCGAAGGCTCCGAGATCTGCGTCGTCGTGTGGCTCGAGAAACGCGGAGCGCAGGAGAGCGAGTTCACGAGGGACTGAATCGATCCGATTGACGGAAAAATGTTGTCCGTCCGTTTCGAGATCACTTCGTGAGATCTCCCCACCTTCGAAAATGACGTTCGGTCAGTTTTGAGTTGTTGACGACCTCGCGTCTCGCGACCCAGATCGCGTTGCCACGAGGCGGGATGCTGAGTGGCAACCGGGACCCCGGTCCGGGCCAATCGATCAAGCCAAGCGATCGGGCGGGCATGAAGTACGTTCCCACTACGCCGCCGCCCTTGGTACTGGGCACTTCAATTGTGCCGCCGGCGTCGAGACTGTTCGCTTCGGCCTGCAGCAGATCGCTGTTCAGGACACCGAACGTGGCGCCTCGGTCGCTGGCTGTACGACCAACGTGGGTGCTGAAAAACACGACGGCCTCGAATCGGCGCAGCACACGCTCAAATTCGTCCTTGTCGAATACGGCGTCGGATCCACCCTTCGCCAGCGAGCGTTCGAATACCTCCGCACAGAGCCATGCGAGCATCGACAGATACCGTGCCCGAAAGGATATCGTCGTGATGCCGGCGACCCATCGCCGCTCAAGTTCTTGATCGACGCCTCGTAAACCGAGAACATCAAGGCCCTTCTTCTTGTCCTGAGCCCCGATGTTCCAAAACAACTCGGGCATCTAAGTCCTACTCGCCTTCGGCAGCGAGATGCGACCTTGTTCAGGTCAGTCGCGTGGCGAGTCTGCTTTGTCACACAGCCGGGCGCAAATCAGTCGTCAGCTGCTCGACTACCTGCAAAGCAGTTAGACACACCGAAATGCCGAATCCTTGAGGTACCGCCTCTCCCTCCAAATGCTGGCCAAAGTCACCGACGGTCTGGAGCCCCTCAATAAGGACGTAAGTTGAACGCCGTACAGAAGTGCGGCGGGTGCGCCGCGGATCTGTTATTAGATTCAGCAATTGGCATTGCTTGCCGAGTCTGCCAGGTATCGTCCCCTCGGAGGCTCTCTGAGCGGCGGGTTTCCGTCTCGATCAGGATGCTTCCATTCGGCGGACCACGTCTCAGGGATTTTTCGATCTGGAACAAACCGATCCCAAATCAAATAAACGACCGCTCCACGAGCGCTCGAATCATTCGAATCAACACGTTAGGGTTGTCGGAGTTGTCGATGGCGTTCCTCAAGTAGTTCCACAGGTCTTCGTCGGTCCGTGGGAGGCTAGCAAAACGAAGCTGCAGCAGCCCCTTCGCGTTCGCCGCGAAGCCCTCGTCAGTGCCGAAAGAGACATGAGCACATTCGACCGCTCGCCCGCACCTTGCTCAATGAAAGTCTCCAGGGACCGGCTAGCGATGAGGAGCCGGCGACCGTCGATTCGAAGATCCCGCGATCAACCAGTGACGCGACGAGGGACTCTTTCGGGTGTTCCGTTTCCGGCAGCCGCTTCTGTTGAACCCTGGCTGCTAGCGCACGCTGTTCCTCGCTGCAGTCCTCCCAAATGTCGCGAAGTGCGTCCTGTTCGGTGATGTGCAGCTCTGAGCCGAGCTTGTCGACGAGTTCTTTCGACAGCACTTTTGCCTCCGAGGCTTGCTCCCAGAGAGTGTCGCAGTGAGCGGCCGCTATGACTGGTATACCGCCGGTCCAGTTGAACAACTCTTTAGTCGCTCCCGGGGACACGGGGATACTCGCGCCAACAAACTGCTGAGCAAAATCACCGATATCAGCCTCTGTCAGAGCTTTCAAGGGCAAGGAGTAGCGAAAGATGTTCCAGAACTCCGAAGCCTGCGATTCAGGCGAGTGGCACAGGTCCCGCAGGCGGCGGCGACTGCCTGTAACCAGTCGAAGGCTCGTCATCTCGGCGAGAGCGCGGAGGTTCTCCCACATGTTCCTGGTGACGCCGCTTCCGAGTAGGAGGTTGTCGCATCCGTCGAGGCAAACGAGGACCGCAAGTCCTTCTTCCGCCAACAGCTCGAAGACCATCTTGATCTTCTTGAACGCATCGGAGGGCTCTCCGGTGAGTTCAGCCGCGTAGTCTGTATTAATAGCCCGAATGGGACCGACCAGACGCTTCGCGAATTCAGCAAAAAAGTCGACATCGTTATCTGGCGTGCCGTGCCGTAGGTCCCAGTAAACGCTCGCCCGAAATACCTCGTTGTTCACTGCGAAGTGCTCAGCCAACGCCAAAAGGAGAACTGATTTCCCGATGTACTTAGGGCCAAGCACGGACACATGGTTGCGCTCTACAAGGCTGAGCAAACGGTTCCACTCGCGATCGCGACCAATTCGCCTGGCCACTCTCGTTCCCAGGACCTGAAACGGGCTGGCTAACATCAGCCGATCTCCCTCTTCGACACGTGCTGCTTCAAGGTGACTGCGACAGTCAACATGCCGCTGGAGCCACATGCCGAACAGCGGGACCGCCATACGGTATAATGTTGAGTCCTGCTCTTTTTCCAAAGAGATCACCTCAAGGTCGCGGAGTTCTTCAAGATCGGCTTTCAAGGCTGCAACGCGCCGATATTCCACGCGCTGCTCCTCCAACGCCGCTTGCAGTCGATCGAACGTCAGACGCACTCTCTGGTCGTCACGGGTCAGCTCGCGAATCAGACACGCCAGATAGCGCCGGCGCTCAGTCCTGAGGTGATTCGAAATAGAGCGTCGAACTGCTCAAACGATTCAACCACTCGATCAGCCGCCTCGCTCACGGTGTCCACGGTCACAGTCGCCAGGCCTTGCTCTGCGCAATGCTCAAACACCTCTTGTGCGACCGACTGGAGCAGAAACGGCTGACAAGCACACACGGAGATAATTCCATCGAGCGCAGACTCTGAGTAAACGAGGCGGCCTTCCACCGGCTTAACCACGAGTGCTCGCGCTGAGGATTCATCAAGAGCGGTTACGTCGATTGCCTTCCCAATGCCGAACAGCGCGCTCCAGGACTCTTCCGCAAGCGCTAGTCGATGCGCTTGGAGCCCGTGATAATGCCAGAAAGTGCGTCATAGTGATGAAACAGGAAGCGGATGTGCTCTGGTACATTGGGACTCAGCACATCGTTTTCGATGGATTCTTGGATTTTGTCGAACTCGTCGAGCATCAAAATCATCCGCCGCGGATGGATCGCTTCTAAGACGGCCTCTAACACTTCGCGAAACCGCTCGAACGGCCGGTTGCCGTCGACGGAGTCAACCATTTCCTCGATTCGCTTCTTACGTTGGAGTCCCGTCCTTTGAGGCCATCAGCGGCACCAACATTGTCGGCACAATGTCAGGAGTGTTTGTGGCGGTAGCCTCGAGGGACTTGCTTCGTGAGCTCGCGGAACAGATTCTGGCTATTGAAGCCGGCCTTTACCGCGTCGCCCTCGACGCCTCTGGAAGCTGACGTAGGCTGTGACTGATTCAGGCAGCTGTCCGGCGACCTGAAGTCGACGGAGAATTGATGTCTTACCGGCGCGCCGATTGCCCTCGAGAAGGATCACTGGTCGAAGGACTGTCGGGGAGAGCAAACGACCAATTCTTCCGAGCAGGTCCGCCCGGCCGTAAAAAATGCCTTCCTTCCATACTGGATCCCCGGCGACATATGGATTCCCACCGATCGACCTGGCCGACGCGAGACGAAGGCTACGGTACGCTATTGCGATTTCAAGAGCACCTTGGCAAGTCTCTCCGTTCAGGAGGCGGCCCGTCCAGTCGATATGAATGGGAAACTCTCCGGCAGCTCGTGCTGGCATCGAGCACGCCCAACGGACAGCCGCTCCACCGGAAAGCAACGCCGCAGTGAACTCGGCTCCAAGCGGCGATGCCTTCAGATGAAGCTTGCGGATTGGAGCAACGCCAGGATTGCGCAAGAGAAACTCGAT
>CAVVSF010000010.1:0-15213 GCA_963750915.1 uncultured Acidobacteriota bacterium | reverse complement strand
GAGGACTGGAGTCACGACGCCTACCTCCTCGAATCGGCATGATACGCAGGGCCGACGCGCCAGGTCATGACGGATTCCTGAGGGTTTGCTGAGATGTGTCGGCTACAACACCCCGTCGCCGCGCGCGATGCCGGCCAGCTCGCGCACCTCGTCGATCGATGACGGCGACCATGCGGCGCCGAGCCGCTCGAAGAAGCGAGCCAGGCGAGCGGCTCTCCACCCGCGCGCGTCCTCGACGACGCGCTGCAGCGCATCGGCGAGCGCGCGGCGCTCGGCCGGCGACGCGTCGCGACAGAACGCAGCCGCCGCGCCGGCGACGCTGCCGTGCTCCGCGATCACGTCCTGGTGAAGGTAACCACGCGCGAAGCCGGTGAGCGCGGCGAGGTGCCTCGGATCGGGCACTGACCGGCGCGCACGTCGCGTCATCTGGCCGCCTCGGGATAGCTTGTCAGCACGAAGCCTCCACGGCCGTCCCAGCGCAGCACGACGACGGCGTCGGTGCACGGCACGGCGACGGCGCGGCCGCGCCTGATGCTGCGGCCGATGATCTCCTTTGCCGGTCCACGGTAGTCGAGCGCGAGATTCGGCCTGCTTCCGCTCCGCTTCCGCCAGGCTGCGACGCGGCTGCTGTGGCGCGCAAGCGTCCGCGCCACGGTTCGCTCCGCGAGCGCGCGGTCCGTGTAGGTCGAGGCCGCGCTGATGTTGCGTTCGCGATCGAGCCGATCGCGCAGCTGCTGATCGGTCCGCCCGACATGACGCGCGATCGTGTGGCCGCCCTTCGCTTCGTCTGCGTCGAGATCGTACGACTCTCTCTCGGCGGCGCGCGACGCCGAACCGGTGTCGGCCGCTGGCGGCGGCGCTGGCGCCGTCGTCGCCGGGCCGGGGGAAGCCGTCGGAGGCTCGACGTGTGGCGGCTGCCGCTGGAGCTGCCAGATCCCCAGCCCAAGGACGACGAGGGCGATGATGGCCAGCTGCACACGCAGCCCGGGCGAGCGGTCGCGGCGGGGAAGCACCATCGTCGGTTAGCCGGAGTCGAGCGATGCTATCATCGCCGCGCCGGCCGGCCGGTCACACGCACCACCAAGCTAGGAAGATCTTCATGCGCCCATCCGTTGCGTTGCGGCTCTTGTCTGCAGGATTTCTCGTGCTTGCCTGGCTGGTGGCGATGCCGATGGCGCAGGCGCCGCGGCAGCCATTCAGCCGCGTCGCCGTGACGGTCACGCCGGATCGGCCCGACTGGACGTATCAGCCCGGGGAACCCGTGAAGTTCCGCGTCGATGTCGTGCGCGACGGTCATCAGGCGGCGGGCACGACCGTCAAGTACGCCGTCGGTCCCGAGATGATGCCGCCCCTCACCGAGACGACGGCCGTCGTCGGCACGGCGCCGCTGGCGATCGATGGCGGCACGATGAACACGCCCGGCTTCCTGCGGCTGGTGGCGACGGCCGAGATCGACGGCCGCACATACCGCGGCGTGGGCACGGCGGGGTTTGCGCCGGAACGCATCCAGCCGACGCAGGTCAATCCGCCGGACTTCGATGCCTTCTGGGACGGCGAGCGTCAGCGCCTGGCGGCACTGCCGCTCGACGCCAGGTGGACGCCGCTTCCGGACTATGGCGGCGCCGACGTCGACTGCTCGCAGATCAACCTGCAGAACGTCGGACCCACCGCCGGGACGAGCCGGCTCTACGGCATCGTCTGCATGCCCCGCGCAGCCGGCAAGTACCCTGCGCTGCTCAGTGTTCCCGGCGCCGGCGTGCGGCCGTACCGCGGACTGGCACTGATCGCCGCCCGCGGTCTCATCACCTTCCAGATCGGCATCCACGGCATACCGGTGACGCAGCCGCAGGAGGTTTACGACAGCCTCGGCCGCGGCGGCCTGAGCGGCTACCCGACGTTCGGGCTCGACTCGCGCGAACGCTACTACTATCGCCGCGTCTACACCGGGACGCTGCGCGCCAACGACTTCCTCACCTCGCTGCCGCAATGGGACGGGAAGAACCTCGGTGTGACCGGCGGCAGCCAGGGCGGCGCGCTGGCCATCGTCACCGCCGCGCTCGACAAGCGCGTGACGCGGCTGGCGGCGTACTATCCGGCGCTGTCGGACCTCACCGGCTATCTCCACGCCCGCGCCGGCGGCTGGCCGCACATGTTCCGCGCCGTCGACGGCCCGAACCTGCACCGCGACGACGCGAAGGTCGCGACCAGCGCCTACTACGACGTGGTGAACTTCGCCCGCCGCGTGACCGCGCCGGGACTCTATTCGTGGGGCTTCAACGACGAGACCTGTCCGCCGACGTCGATGTACGCCGCCTACAACGTGATCGCGGCGCCGAAGCGGCTGATGCTCGCTTACGACACCGGCCATCGCTCGACGCAGGAACAGGTGGACGACGTCGACGACTGGCTGGCGACCGAGCTCACGGGACGCAGCGCGTCATCAGCCGGCTGGCGCGAGTAGCGCGGTCGAAAGAGAGCGACGGACCAATTCTTCGATTCGGTTCGCGGTTCTGCGACAATCCGGCCTTCGGCAAAGCCGGCGCGTGCGGGGCGACCGAGATCACATCCAGCCATGAGTTCGATGACGCCCGGACAGCAATTTGGTCGCTATGTCATTCGCGCCAAGCTCGGAGCCGGCGGCATGGCCGAAGTCTTTCTCGCCGACGACCAGCAGCTCGGCCGCCGTGTCGCGCTGAAGCTGCTGCCGCCCGCGACAGAGACCGATCCGCTTGCGCGTCGCCGCCTCGTGAGGGAGGCGCGCGCGGCCGCGACGCTGGACCATCCGCACATCTGCGCCGTCTACGAAGTCGATGAAGCCGACGGCCGACAGTACATCGCAATGCAGTACGTCGAGGGCGAAGCGCTCGACGCGCGGCTGCGCCGGTCGCCACTCGAACTTCCGGAGATCCTGACGACGGCGGCTCAGATCGTGGACGCGCTGGTCGAGGCGCACACGCACGGCGTCCTTCATCGCGACATCAAGCCCGGTAACGTCATGGTCACGGTGCGCGGCGATGCGAAGGTCATGGACTTTGGCCTCGCCAAGTACACCGCGAGCGGCCCTGGCGCCGCGGAAACCGAGTCGGCGCTGAGCGGCCGCGGCGACATCGTCGGCACAGTCGCCTACATGTCGCCCGAGCAGGCGCGCGGCGAAGCGATCGATGCGCGCAGCGACCTCTTCAGCGTCGGCGTGCTGCTCTACGAGCTGGTCAGCGGCCAGCGGCCGTTCCAGGGCAACAGCGCGGCGGCGGTGGCCGCCGCCATTCTGACCCACGAGCAACTGCCTCTCGTCCAGGTTCGCGCCGAGCGACACCGCCGGAGCTCGAACGGATTGTTGCGAAGCTGCTCCGGAAGGAACCGGACAGCCGCTATCAGACGGCGAAAGATCTCCTGATCGACCTCCGGACATTGAAGGAAGAGCAGGAGTTCCAGCGCAAGCTCGGACGAACACCGCAGCCATCGGAGGCCCGTCCGCGCGAGACCGCGTCACAGGGACCGCGACTGGACAGCTGCGCTTCATCCGTCGGCCGTTTCGGCCGGCCACTGTCAGCGCCCACCCGCGGCGGCGGCCGTGGCGCGCGATCGTGGCTGGCGTCGCGGTGCTGCTGCTTCTGGTCACTGCCGGCGGCCTCGCCTGGCGTGCGGCCAGCGTCCGCCGGGCGAAGGCGCAGGTCGCGGAGATTGCGGCGCTGGTCGAGGCGAGGCGTTACTTCGAGGCCTTCGAGCTCGCCGCCGCCGCCGAGCCCTACTTGCCGGGCGACCCCACGATCACGCGCGCGATGGCGGTCGTTGCCGATACGATCTCCGTCACGACCGATCCTCCCGGGGCGGCGGTCCACCTCCAGCGTTTTACACCCGGTGCCGGCGCAGCCGCCTCGCCACGCCGCCTGATCGGGATGTCCCCCTTGAGCGATGTCCGCATCGCCCGCGGCGAGTATCTCTTGTCGATCGAGAAGGACGGGTACGCGCCGATCGAGCGGACGGTCTCGGGCGTCGTCATGCGGGCCAGCGCGCTGACCATCACGCCTCCTCCCATCCGGATCACCCAGGCGCTCCTGCCCGCGGCGGCGCGTGCCGGCGGGAATGGTGTTCGTGCCTGGCGGAGAGTACCGGTTGATCGCGTGGTCGCGCCCGACGGACCGGCGCGTCTCTCTGGACGACTACTTCGTCGACAAGTACGAGGTCAGCAACCAGGAATACAAGGAATTCGTCTCCGCAGGCGGCTACGTCCGGCCGGAGTTCTGGAAGCATCCGCTCGTCAAGGACGGACGAACCCTGGAGTGGGACGAGGCAGCGCGCCTGCTCGTCGATCGCACTGGCCTGCCCGGCCCGCGCACCTGGTCGAACCAGACGTTCCCTGACGGCAGGGAGTCGTATCCCGTCACTGACATCACGTGGTACGAGGCGGACGCCTACGCCGCGTTCCGCGGCAAGCGGCTGGCAACGGTGTTTCAGTGGGAGAAGGCGGCGCGGAACGGCTACCGGCCGGCGGCCGGCGTCGCGGCCATGCCGTGGGGGGCGTTCTACCCGGGCGATCCGCTCGAGCATCGCGCGAACTTCTTCGGCGCCGCGTTGCAGCCCGCGACCTCCGCGCCCTTCGGCATGAGTACGTTCGGCGCCTACAACATGGCGGGCAATGTTGCAGAGTGGACGGCGAACGACAGCTCCGACGGATTTCTCGCCACTGGCGGCGCCGTCGGCGATCCCACCTACACGTTCGCGCAGTTCGGCGGGCGGCCTGGCTTCTTCACTTCTGAAAAGCTGGGGTTTCGCTGCGTGCGCACCGTCGCCGAAAGCAGCGGCGATCAGGGCGCGCAGCGGATCGAGCTCGATCGCGAGGTGCCGAGCTACGCTGCAACCTCAGCGCACGTATTCACGACGCTGGCGGCCGAGTACGACTATCCGAAGACCGCGCTCGACGCGCGCATCGAGCAGGCCGTGGTCACGCCTGAGTGGAAGCGGGAGCGGATCACCTTCAACGGCGCCAATGGCGCGCGCGCGATCGCTTACCTGTATCTTGCCGACGCACGCAGCGCGACCGCTCCAGGTCATGCACTATATGCCGGCCGGCGACGTCAACGGCGGGTTTCGATCGCTGCCTGACTCGATGGACGACCGGACGGCGCCATTCGTCAGGAGCGGGCGGGCCGTTTTCGCGGTCGTGCTGGAGGGGTACATCGAGCGTCTCAGGCCGGCGGGCTTCGTCAGCTCCGCCGACGAACACGGTCGAGTACGCCGACATCATCATCAGCCGTGTCACCGACCTGCGCCTCGGCCTGGACTACCTCGCGACGCGGCCCGACATCGACATGAAGAAGATCGCCGCCTATGCGCCGAGCGCCGGCTCGACCCTCGGCGTGATCCTCGGCGCAATCGAGCGCCGCTACCGGGCGTTCGTGTTCGTCGGCGCCGGGTTTCCGGCTGACTACCGATCCATCAGCGCCGCCGCCAATCCGATCAACTTCGCGCCACACATCCGCGCCCCCAAGCTGATTCTCCAGGGACGGTACGACGAGGACACGCCGGTCCGAACCGCGACGGAGCCATTTCTCAAGCTCCTCAGCGAGCCGAAGCAGCTGACGTTTTACGACGGCGGTCACGTGCCCTCGGTCGAGGTGGTCATGGGCGCGACCACCGGTTGGCTGGAGACGCATCTCGGACGCGTCGCGCGGTGAGCGCCGAAGCTATTTCTGCTTCGTGTAGGTGATCTTCAACACCTGCATCTCTTTGCCGTCGGGGCCTTGAGAAAAGGCCGTCATGACACGCGATGTGTCGGACAGGGTACTCGACGACCGACCGCATCTTCACGACCTGGCCGGTCATGTCCGGTCCTTCCATCGTGCCTGTCGCCTTCTTGCTGGCGGGGTCCCACGTGCTCTCGCCGATCATGAGTCCCTGCGACATGGAATCGGTCCAGCTGCCGATGTACTTCTTCTTCACGACGTCCCAGGTCGCGACGCCGTGGCCATGGAACGGCGTGCCAGGCATGAGCTCGCCCTTGAAGTCGGAGATCAGGCACAGCCCGCCGCAGCCGATCGTGTTCACTTCGACGCCTTTCGACGTCGCCGGCGGCGCGCCCGGGCCCTGCGACGCTTCGACGACCGCGTCCCAGGCGCCGACGTCGATCTTGAACAGCGCGTGCTCGGGACCCGGCTTGGGCATGGGCGGCGCCTGTTGCGCCGCCGCGATCGGCGTCGTCGCCGTGAGGACCGTGAGGAACGACAGAGATGTGAGCAACCGCTGAATCCTCATGCAACACCTCCTCGTAAAGCAGGCACTATAGCACCGCGTCGCGGCGTCGGTCCTGACCTCCCGGTCGACCTGAACAGTCGTCGGGGACAGTCACTTGTGCCAGTCCCCGGGGACAGTCACTCGTGCCAGTCCCCAGTGACTGTCCCCGGGGTTAGTGTGGAAACAATTGACGAGCTGCTAGATCGCTTGGGGGCAATTCCTGCAACCTCGCGCCTTCAGGGCGCGACCGGCCGGCGCCGCACCGCGAAGATCGCCGCCGCGGCGGCGACGCTGACCCCGAACGCCACCCACTCGGCGCGCGTGACGCTCGTCAACATCCAGCCGATGACGAGACACGCCAGGACGACAACCAGGGTTGGCGCCGGCACCTTGAAGGGCGTGCCCCCGCCGCGGACGTCGCGGCGGCGCAGTTGCCACGTCGCCAGGCAGCACGTGCCGTAGACGACCAGGATCGAGAGGTTGGCGAGGATTGCGAGCCGCTCGAAGGTGCTCGTAATCGCGAGGACGACGACGACCGCGCACTGCACCAGGATCGCGATGAACGGCGTGCGGTGCACGGGATGGAGGCGCGCGACGGCGCGCGGCAGGAAGCCGTCGCGGGCGAACGCGAACAGCGCCCGCGGCGTCGCCAGGATCATGCCGCCGGCGTGGCCGAGCATCGAGACGATCGCGCCGACGAGGAGCAGGTGCCTGGCCCAGGCGCCAAGACCGACGCCGGCGGCTTCCGCGAGCGGCGCGGCCTTCGAGGTGGCGAGCGCCGGCCCGAGCACACCCTGGGCGACGAACTGCAGCCCGGCATAGAGCAGCGTGATGGTGGCCATCGCGATCAACAGCGCCCGCGGTACCGTGCGTGCCGGATCCTTCACCTCGCCGCCCGGCACGAGCGCGGCTTCGATGCCGGCGAACACGAAGATCAGCAGCAGGCTGCTGCGAGCGAGGCGAGGCAAATCCGGCGGCTCGCTGATGGCGAGGTTGGCAGGATCGATCGCAAAGAGGCCGCCGACGATGAGCAGCAGCAGCGGCAGGACCTTCGCGACGGTCAGCGCGGTGTTCACCCGCGAGCCGCGTTCGACGCCGAGGATATTGACGACGGCAAACACAGCGTAAATCGCCACGAGCGTGGCCGCCGCCGCGGCTCGCGATGACAGAAACGGCACCAGCGCGCCGAGACTCGCGACCAGCACGGTCGCCACCGCCGCCATCGCGAACGTCATCACCATCCACAGCAGGAATCCCGCCAGGAAGCCCACGAACGGGCCGAATGCGACCTCGACGTAGGCGTAAGGCCCTCCCGTAATCGCGACGCGGCTCCCGGCCTCGGCGATGCAGAGCACGATGAGACCCATCGCCAGCGCGCACAGCACGTAGGCGATCGGCGCCGTCGGCCCGAGCGTCGCGGCCATGTCCGCCGGCAGCCGGAAGATGCCGCCGCCGATCGTGACGTTGACGATGCCGGCCGCCAGGCCGAAGGTACCGATGGAGCGAATGAGGGAAGACTCTGTCGAGGAGGCAGCTGCCGGCGATGTCATCGTGCGCGAGCGTAGCAGAACCGCACAGGTGGCGGTGCAAAGAAGCGGACCTCGCGTCGGCGACCCGCGTATGAGGCCACGCGATTGCGGGCGTGACGACGTCGGGCCGGGGCGCCGACTTCGCGCCGTGGAAAACGGACCCTCCGCGGCGCGGCTCACGGTGCGGCGGCGGCTTGGGGGCTGCCGCGCGGCGGTAAAGCATCGGTTCGGCAACACGCCGGGCTCGACCGCCTGAGACGAATCAGCGCCGCCGCCGGTGGGACCCGCTGCGGGCCCGTTTTTCGACCGCGCTGTCACGGCGCTCACACGGCGCCCCGCCCCGACGTCGTCACGCCCGCGGGCGATCGTGATCGAACGGTCGATGATGCTCGGTGTTCAGCGACGACTGCAGTTCAACGTGCCGGTCATCTCGCGCCCCGAGAGCCGTGGCGAGGCTGGCTGGTCAGGCCCGTGGAGCGAGCCGACGCGCGGCGAAGCAGGAACGGCGGCGCAGCGATTCATCGCGTCGTGTCCCGTCCGTGTGATCCGTGCCGCTGCTGAACAGCAATGTCGGGCCGCGAGCGCCTGACGACCGTCGTCGCTGAATACCTCCTACACGACGCGGCAGCGGCAGAGTACCGAGCGGAGGCGTCGTTCCCGGCGAGCGGAGTCGGGCCTGGCCAGCCAGCCTCGCCGCGGCGTCTCAGCGCGAGCGCAGAGGCGCCCAGGCGATCCTCGATCACCCAGACGAAGACATCCGCCGACGGCGGAAGTACGCGCGGACCTGCGCCTCTGTCGTCGGGTCGTCGCTTTTCACCGGATGAACGATCTTCTTGTTTGCGGAGACCAGTGCCTCGAGCGGCATCGGCAGGCCCCGCCAGTTGATGGCGAGCGAATCGCGTTCCGCCGGCATGTCCGCGAGCCGGTAGCCGGCGGCGCCGCAGAGCAGCGCCATCAGCGAGTCCTCCGACAGCCGGCTGTACCGGAGCATCGCGAGATCCAGGTGCCCGGCCGCGCGCATCGCGTCGACCGCGCGCCATGACATGAAGTACGCACCGCCCGTGCACGTGTCGCCGCGTTTGTAGCCATGCCGCTCGGCCAGCCGCACCAGGCGGCGCAGCGTCAGCATCAGCGCCGGGTGCCGCAGTCCAGCCGGCAGCGTCATCTCACGGGTCAGCTCCAGGCCCTTCTCGTACATCGCCTGTTGCTTGTCGGTACCATCGCCGCGGCGTTTGAAGGCGCCGATCATGCCGACGTCGCCACCCTGTTCGAAGGCGGCCCGCACCTCGAACTGCGGCCGCTCACCGATCACGAGCGCGTCGGTGTCCATCTTGAGCAGCATGTCGAAGCGCCAGGATTCCAGCAGCGTCCTGAGGGCGCTGAGCTCCTTGGCCAGCAGCGGACCAGCTTTGCGGCTCCGCAGGCCCTCGCGGAAGTCCGGGGCCCTGACGACAAGGATGTTGGGGAAGGCGCCGGCAAGATCGCGAAACGAATCCCGCCGCGAGTCATCGACGATCGCGACCCGGCAAGCGTCGACGCCGATGTAGTAGTTGATGCTGTCGATGGTGTCTTCGAGGTTGGCGCGGACGGTGTCCGGTCCTGCCGGGATCAACACCATGCATGAGGCGTGCGGCATCGAGGGGACCGTTCGGGAAGAGGCGACGGCCAGATCCTACATTGACGCTCTTCAGGCGGCGAGAGAAGGTCACGGCAGAGCTGATCTGGTCGCGGCAGGCGAAGTTACAATCAGGGCGCGATGACCTTCTCCCGAAGACAGTTCCTCGTCACCGGCAGCGCCGTGATTGCCGCTGGTTCCGTGCCGGACTGGGCCGAAGCCTTCCAGTCCGGTCCGGCCGATGACGCGGCGCGGGCCGAGGCGGCCGACGTGGCGCTGTCGCGGGCGGCCGCGCTGGGCGCGGCGTACGCCGACGTCCGCGTCAACCGCTATCGCCGCGAGTCCATCTCGACGCGCGAGCGCCAGGTGCTGAACGTCTCGCGCTCGACCAGCCGCGGGCTCGGCCTGCGGGTCCTGGTGAACGGCGCGTGGGGGTTCGCCGCGACCAACCGCGTCGAACCCGGGGCGGCGCGCGCCGCCGCCGAGCAGGCGGTCGCCATAGCCCGCGCCAACGCCGCGATGGCGACGCGCAAAGTCGTACTTGCCAACGCCGATCGCGTTATCAGCACCTGGACCAGCGGCTTCAAGCGCGACCCCTTCGAGGTGCCGCTCGACACCAAGATCGGCTTCCTCATGAAGCTGAACGAGACCGCGCTCGGTGTCGCCGGCGTTTCGTTCGTCAACTCTCAGCTGCTGTTCGTCGACGAGCAGAAATACTTCGCCTCGAGCGAAGGCTCGCGCATCACGCAGCGGCTGGTTCGAACCTACCCGCAGTTCTCCACGACCGCCGCCGATCGCGCCAGCGGCGACTTCCAGTCCCGACCGGTGGTCGATCGCGCGCAGCTGGTCGGCTACGAGTACCTCGAGGACTATCCGTGGCTGCGCGATGCCGAGAAGGCCGGTCACGAAGTCGTCGAGAAGCTCAAGTCGAAGCCGGTCGCGGCCGGCAAGTACGACATCGTCGTCGATCCGTCGCAGCTGTTCCTCGCCATCCACGAGTCCGTCGGGCACTCGACCGAGCTGGATCGATCGCTCGGCTGGGAGGCGAACATGGCCGGCACCAGCTTCATCAAGGCGACTGATGCCGGCAGCCTGCGGTTCGGCGCGAACATCGTCAACCTGATCGGCGATCGCACGCAGCCGGGCGGCCTGGCGACCACCGGGTTCGACGACGAGGGCGTGAAAGCCGACCGCTGGCACATCGTCCGCGACGGGATGTTCGTCGACTGGCAGACGACCCGCGAGCTGGCGCCGCTCGTCGGCCAGACGCGCTCGCACGGCTGCCTGCACGCGGACAACTGGTCGAGCGTCCCGTTCCCGCGCATGCCCAACGTCTCGCTCGAGCCGGCGCCGACCGAGGTCTCGCTCGACGAGCTCTTCGCCGGCATCAAGCGCGGACTGTTCATCGAGGGCCGCGGCGTGTCGTCGATCGATCAGCAGCGCTACAACTTCCAGTTCGGCGGCGGCATCATCCGCGAGATCACCAACGGCAAGCTCGGCGCGATCGTCAAGGACGCGGCGTATCAGTCGCGGACGCCAGACTTCTGGGCGGCGTGCGATGGCCTGGGAGGGCCGTCGACGTATCGGTTGTGGGGGACGTCGGCCGATGGCAAGGGGGAGCCAGGCCAGACCAACGCGGTGAGCCACGGCTGCCCGTCGGCGCGCTTCCGTCAGATCACTGTCCTCAACACGGCGGCTGTGTGATGTTGCCACGCGACGAAGCCCTGAAGATCTGCGAAACCGTGCTGGCGCACGCCAAGGCCGCCGGCGCCGAGGACGCCAACGTGTCGTTGCAGAACTCGGTCGAATCGCACGCGCGGTTCGCCGAGAATCGCATCAACACCAGCGGCCGATCCGAGGATCTCGACATCACCGCCACCGTCTGGGTCGGCCGGCGGCGCGGGTCGACGAGCGGCAACGACTCCGACGCGGCGGCGCTGAAGCTGCTGGCGGAGGAGGCAGTGCAGATCGCGCGCGTCTCACCGGTGCAACGCGAGTACGTTCCGACGCTGGGACCGCTCGAGTACCCGGAGTCACGGGGGTTCGCTGCCGCGACCGCGAACGTCGACGTCGCCGCGCGTGCCGCCACCCTCGAGAAGGTGCTGGCCGCGTGCCGCGACGCGAAAGTCACGGGCGCCGGTTTCCACACCGCGCGCGCGTCGGCGAGCGCCGTCGCGACGGCGAACGGCAACCGGCGCTACTTTCAATCGAGCGAGGCGGGGCTGAGCGTGACGGCGCGCAGCGCCGACGGCACCGGTTCCGGCTACTACGCCGGCGATCATTTCGACCTCGCCCGCCTCGACGCGCCGCGGATCGCGAAACAAGCGGTCGCGAAGGCGGTCGAGTCACGCGCCCCGAAACCGATCGAGCCGGCGACCTATCCGGTGATCCTCGAGCCGCAGGCGGTTGCCGACCTGCTCGGATTCCTGACCGGCAATCTCGACGCCCGAACCGCCGACGAGGGCCGCAGCGCCTTCTCCGCCAAGGACGGCAAGACGCGCGTCGGCGAGAAGCTGTTCAACGAGCGGATCACGATCTACAGCGATCCGATGCATCCAGAAATGCCGGCCGCGCCAAGCACGGCCGAGGGAATTCCCGCTTCGCGGCTGTCGATCGTCAAGGCGGGCGTGCTCGAGAACCTGCAGTACTCGCGCTACTGGGCGCAGGAGCGGAAACGCGAGCCGACGGCCGGCCCGGTGAACTACATCATCGAGGGCTCACAGCCCGCGCTCTCGACGGACGAGATGATCAAGGGCATGGACCGCGGCCTCCTGATCTCGCGCTTCTGGTATGTCCGCCTGGTCGATCCCCGCACGATCGCGCTCACCGGGCTCACCCGCGACGGCCTGTGGTGGATCGAGAAGGGTCGAATCAGCCACCCGGTGCGCAACCTGCGCTTCAACCAGAGCGTGCTGGCGATGCTCGCGCCGTGGAACGTCGAAGCGATCGGCGCGCCGCAGCGGCTGTCGCCGCTGATGGTGCCGGCGCTCAAGCTCGCCGCATTCTCGTTCACGTCGGCGTCGGACGCGATCTAGGACATCGGGAGCGTTTTTACTCGTAGCGCATAGCCCGAATCGGGTCCACCCGCGACGTGCTCGAGCTCGCCGAGCTGAGGAGTGTCCGGACCGGGGTCGCGCTTTGCATGACAGATGGCCATGGAGAAAAACACAGGCATCAGCAATCGCGAGACACCAGTCGAAGAAGAGCTCGAGCGCCAGGAGCATCCTCCGGCCGGCGGGCCGGCACAGCCGCAGCGAACGGACGAGGAAGCCCCAAACGCGGCCAACCGGCAGACCTCACATAAAGCGGGCAGCCGGTCCGTGGCGCAAAAGGAGGCGGGCTCGCGCTATCCGGACAGGTCCATGCCGGCATCGCGCAAGGTTGCCGGCGCCTTCGGTCGCGAACCGCAGGAGCCGGACCCGGTCGACTGAGCATTGAAAATGGGGGCGGCCGGGCGCGCCGCCGCAGCGAATCGTGTACCGTACTGCGCCGATGCTCTCCGCCGCCCCACGCATTTCCGTCTTCCCGAAGTGCTACCTCGACGCGCTCGTTTCGGGTCAGCGCAGCTATATCAGCTGGATTCATGACGCCGCCAAGCTCGGCGCCGAAGGGCTCGAGCATTACGATCAGTTCTTTGCGAGCGACGACGAGCGCGATGTCGCGCCGATCGTCGAAGCGATGGCGCAGACGTCGCAGGTTTCGTCGATGCTCTGCTTCTCGCCCGACTTCACCCATCCGGATACGGACGAGCGTCGCCGGCAGGTCGCGCTGCAGAAGCGCGCGATCGATCTCACCGTGCGGCTGGGCGCGCGGCACTGCCGGACGTTGAGCGGCCAGAAGTATCCGGGCCTGTCGATCGATGAGGGCGTGGCGCGCGCCGCGGCATGTATTGCCGAGGCACTGGACTACGCGATATCGCGAGACGTCGTCCTCTGCCTGGAGAATCACTACAAGGTGGGCGAGTGGAAGTACCCGGAGTTCGCCCAGCAGGAGCAGCCGTTCCTGGCGCTGCTCGACGCGCTGCCCGAGAGTACCCACTTCGGCGTTCAGTACGATCCCTCGAACGCCGTCGTCGGCGGATTCGATCCGATCGCCTTCCTCGACAAGATTAAGCATCGCGTCGTAACCGTTCACGCCTCGGATCGCTTCGTCGCGCCGGGCGCGACCCTCGACGAGCTTCGTTCGCACGACGGGACCATCGGCTACCCGGACCGGCTGATTCACGGCGAAACCGGCCGCGGCGCCAACGACTACGACGCGATCTTCCGCCTGCTCAGAGCCGCAGGGTTTACCGGCTGGATCTCGGTCGAGGACGGCATGAACGGCCTCGACGAGCTGCGGCGGTCGGTCCAGTTCCTGAAGGAGAAGCGGGCGATGTACTACGGCGGCACCGGGTAATCCGGCGCCGGCTTCAGCTCAAACGTTGCCGATTGCCGGTGACCCCGCGCGCTTCAAGAGCAGCACCGTCACATCGTCTTCGTTGAATCTCGGATCGACGAGCGCCTTGAGGTTTGCCATCGTCCGGCTGAGGCTGGGATGGAGAGCGCGGCACAGGCTGTCCTCGGGGCGGTCGCCCGGGATCGAGTCGGGCAGTCCGTCGGTGAAGATCACGAGTCCGCCATCGGGCGGGATGACGAGCCGGCCCGCGTCGTAGGTCATGTCCTCGAACCATCCCAGCGCGGTGCCGGTTGGTTCGAGGAAGGTCGCGGGCTGCGGTCCCCACACGATCGGCGGGTTGTGGCCGGCGTTGACGTAGCTCACCGCGCCGGACTCCCGCTCGAGCACGATGAACACGGCCGTCGCGAAACGGTTGCCTGGCGAATACCGGCACAGGTGCCTGTTGATCTGCGACGCGAGCGCCGGCACGTCAGGCATAGCGCCGGACAAGCTTCGAACGAGCGCCTGGATGTTGGCGGCGAGCAGCGCCGCCGGCATGCCCTTGCCTGAGACGTCGGCTACAGCGAAGAGCGTGCGGTCACCGGGCAGATCGATGACGTCGAAGTAGTCGCCGCCGACCTCGCGGAACGGCTTGTAGAACGCGTCGACCTCGTAGCCGGACAGCGGAGCGAGGCTGGTCGGCTGCAGCGTTTCCTGGATCCGGCGGGCGGCGAGCTGTTCCGATTCGAGGTGCGACTTGCGGACCAGTTCGAGCGCCAGCATCGCGTTCTGCAGGCAGTAGCCGACGTAGTAGATGACCAGGATCGTCGGGAAGAGGATGATGCCCGTCGGCCACATGACCGGCCAGACCAGCGACCGGGTGACGCCGGCCCAGATGGCATAGGCCTGGAGGCCCATGCCGAGCATGGTGACCATGCGGCGGGACCACGGCATCTCCCGCGTCCAGTCGTAGGTGGCGAAGCGGAGCGCGTTTCTCAGTGCCGCAAACGCCTGGCCGGAGCTCGATGCGAAGGTCTGAGGGGACACGGCGCGAGTCTAGCGTGGACGGCGACTGTTTACACCCGGGTCGGCCGTGGGTGGTGGCGCCGGAACCGGCAAGGCCAGCCCCGGCGCCGTTCTGTCGCAACGCGGAAACGCGACGTCTACGGGCGGTCCGGGATCACTCGATCGACGATCGTGTCCGCATCGATGCGCGCATCAGGCCGCAGGGCCGTCGCGTGCTTCGTTCCGGCGCTGATTGCTGAAAAGCGACCCTGAGGCACGAACTTCAATAGTCCACCGCCCCGTGGTGTCCCGGATGAAATCGTGGTCGTTGGCAAGTTGCTACCCCAGTGATGGAGAGAGCCACTTGCTGACCTGTTCTGCTGATAGTTCTTCCCACCACACCACAACCTGGCCCGGCGCCGGCAGCACGAAGTCGTCCGATATCATGGCAGCAAT
>CAVVSF010000009.1:0-905010 GCA_963750915.1 uncultured Acidobacteriota bacterium | reverse complement strand
CGGCGCTGGGCGCTGCACGCCCAGATCAGTTTCTGAGCCGATGACCCGGAGCTCGTTTACACAGAATTTTCATCGGCGAAATCGATGCGAAATCGCCGGTTGATAAGGTGAGCCTTATGCATCCATCCCGACGTCCGCTCTCCGCCTGGCTGATCGTTCTCCCCGCTTTCCTGCTCGCCGCTGCGGCCTGCGGCGGCGGCACCAGCCGCGAACCCGGGGCCGAACCCCGCGTGATTAGAGCCGACGGCTCCAGTACGGTGGCGCCGGTCACCGAGGCGGTCGCAGAAGAGTTCCAGCGGGCGAACGCCGGAACCCGGGTCACCGTTGGCACGTCCGGCACCGGCGGCGGCTTTCAGAAGTTCTGCCGCGACGAGACCGATGTCTCCAATGCCTCGCGTCCGATCTCGAAATCCGAGGCCTCGGCCTGCGCCGCGGCGGGCGTGGCCTACGTCGAGCTCCCCGTCGCCTACGACGGTCTCGCCGTCGTGGTGCATCCGAGCAATACCTGGGCGGCGTCGATGACCGTCGCCGAGCTCAAGACGCTGTGGGAACCGGCGGCGCAGGGCAAGATCATGCGCTGGAATCAAGTCCGTGCCGGGCTGGCCCGACCGCGAGATCCACCTCTTCGGCGCCGGCGTCGATTCCGGCACCTTCGACTATTTCACCGAAGCGATCATGGGCAAGAGCAAGGCGAGCCGCGGCGACTACACGTCGAGCGAAGACGACAACGTCATCGTCCAGGGGGTCAGCGGCGACGAGAACGCGCTCGGGTATTTCGGGTTCGCCTACTACGAACAGAATCAGAACAAGCTGAAGCTCGTGGCCATCGACGATGGCGACAGCAGCAACGGCGTCGGCCCGATTGCGCCGTCGCCGGCCACGGTCATGGACGGCACCTACCGGCCGCTGTCGCGACCGATCTTCATCTACCCGAAGGTCAAGGCCCTGGATCGCCCGGAGGTCAAGAACTTCCTCGACTTCTATCTGACGAAGGGCGTGCCGCTGGTGCGCGAGGTCGGCTACATCCCGCTGACGGATCCGGAATACGCGCTGGTCCGCGAGCGGCTGGCCGCACGCAAGACCGGGTCGATGTACGAGGGCGTCGACAGCCATAGCGCGCTCACACTGCAGCAGCGACTGACCCGCTAGCGGACGAGCCATGACGCGACGACGCTTCCGCGAGCTCACGGAGTTCTGCATCGAGCGGGCGCTGTTCCTGAGCGCCGCCGGCTCGATTCTCGTGACGGCCGGAATCATCTTCGTTCTGGTGTTCGAAACCGCGGCCTTCCTGAGCGAAGTGCCGATGGCCGAGTTCCTGTTCGGCACCGTCTGGACGCCACTCTTCTCGGACAAGCACTTTGGCGTGCTGCCGCTGGTCTCCGGCACGCTGCTCGCGTCCGGCATCGCGATGCTCGTGGCGCTGCCGGCCGGACTGATGACCGCGGTCTATCTCAGCGAGTACGCCTCGGCCGGCGTCCGCCGCACCGTGAAACCGATTCTCGAGCTGCTGGCTGGCGTCCCCACGGTCGTCTACGGCTATTTCGCGCTGTTGTTCGTGACGCCGAAGCTGCAGGCGCTCCTCCCGGGCCTGTCCGGGTTCAACGCGCTGAGCCCGGGCCTGGTGATGGGGATCATGATCCTGCCGCTCGTGTCGTCGTTGTCGGAGGACGCCCTGCGCAGCGTCCCGAACGGCCTCCGCGAGGGCGCGTATGCGCTCGGCGCCACCCGGATGGAGGCCGCGTTGCGCGTCGTGCTGCCGGCGGCATTCTCCGGCGTCTCCGCCGCCTGCGTGCTCGCGGTCTCGCGCGCCATCGGCGAGACGATGATCGTCGCCATCGCCGCCGGTCAGCAGCCGCGTCTGACACTCGATCCCAGGGTGCCGGTCGAAACCATGACCGCCTACATCGTCCAGGTCAGCCTCGGCGACACCCCTGGCGGCACGCTCGAGTACCGGACCATCTTCGCGGTCGGCATGCTGCTCTTCATCAGCACGTTCGTCCTCAACCTGTTCTCGAACTGGCTGCGCGAACGGTTCCGCGAGGAATACGCATGACGACGGCGACAGGCATCAGCGGCGCGACGACCGCGACGGCGACGAGCACGGCACGGCACGCACGCGATTGGCTGTTCGTCGCGTTCGGGCTGCTATCGACGCTGCTCGGGCTGATCGCGCTTGGCGCGCTGCTCTACGACGTCATCTCCGACGGCGCCGGGAGGATGTCGTGGCAGTTCCTCACCAGCTACACGTCGCGACGCGCCGCCGATGCCGGCATCTACGCGGCGCTCGTCGGCAGTCTGTTCGTGATCGTGCTGACCGCGGCGATCGCCGTGCCGCTCGGTGTCGCGGCGGCGGTGCACCTCGAAGAGTACGGCGGCCGCGGCCGGTTCTCGCGTCTGATCGAGATCAACATCGCGAATCTCGCCGGGGTGCCCTCGATCATCTACGGCCTGCTCGGACTCGGTCTGTTCGTCCGCGCGCTGGAAATGGGACAGAGCGTGCTCGCCGGCGCCTCGACACTCGCCTTACTGGTCCTGCCGGTCGTGATCCTCTCGACGCGGGAGGCGCTGCGGGCGGTTCCGGGCTCGCTGCGCGAAGGCTCGTATGCCCTGGGCGCCACCAAGTGGCAAACCGTCCGGCATCAGGTCCTGCCGGCGGCCTTTCCAGGGATCCTTACCGGGCTCATCCTCGCGCTCTCGCGCGCCATTGGCGAAACCGCCCCGCTCGTGACCATCGGCGCCTTGACCTACGTGCCGTTCGCGCCCGACGGCATCTGGTCCCCCTTCACGGTCCTGCCGATTCAGATCTTCGCGTGGGTATCGCGGCCGCAGGCGGCGTTTGCCGAGAACGCCGCGGCGGGCATTCTCGTTCTGCTCTGTCTCCTGCTGGCGATGAACGGCACGGCGATCGCCCTGCGTGATCGGCTGCAGCGGCATGCGCGCTGACAACGACTCGTTAACAGAGAGTTAACCGGTGCGTCACCGGCCGGACATTACGTCGTCGTAGGCTGAAGCATGGATCCTTTGATGGAAGACCGTTCCGACCGCGACCGCCCGAGACCCGCGGTAGCCAGCCGCGGCGCGGTGCCCCGGCCGCCGCGCGTGCTCGTCGTCGAAGACGAGCAGGACATCGCCGGACTGATCAAGCACACGCTCGAACGATCGGGCGACGGCCAGGTCGAGATCGTCAGCAGCGGCGACGCGGCGCTGCGCGCCGTGACCGAGCGGACGCCGGATCTCGTGATCCTCGATCTCAACCTGCCGGTGCTGAGCGGGACCGAGGTCTGCCGCATCCTGCGCGGCCGGCCGGCGACGGCCAACCTGCCGATCATCATGCTGACGGCACGCACCGGCGAATCGGACCGGGTCACTGGCCTCGATCTCGGCGCCGACGACTACGTCACCAAGCCGTTCAGCCTGCGCGAGCTCGGCGCCCGGGTCCGCGCCGTGCTGCGCCGGCGCCAGGGATCGGCGGGCGGCGCCAACGTCTATACCGGCGAACACCTCACGGCCGATTTCGACGCCGTCTCGATCGCCGTCGACGGCGCGGCGGTGCGGCTGACACGGCGCGAGTTCGAGCTGCTGCGGTTCCTGGTCGAGAATCGCAATCGCGTCCTGTCGCGCGACCGGCTGCTCGAGCGCGTCTGGGGCTACGACCGCTTCATCGAGACGCGATCGGTCGACGTACACGTCGGCCGGCTGCGCGCCAAGCTAGGGGCCGCCGGCCAGCAAATCGAAACGGTGGTCGGTCTCGGCTACCGCTTCGTTGAGTAGTCTCGGCTACCGCCTCGGGGAGCTACCGAAGATGGAAGAAAGGAAGGTCCGCGCGCCGCCCGGCGCGCGGATTAGCTGGGCTGGCTCTCGAGCCAGCCGCTCTGCTCGAGCTCGAACACCTGAAGCCGCATCATCTGCGCCGCGCGCTCGACGCGGTGCCAGTCGGTGTAGCACACGCTACGGACCACGTGGCTGTCCTGTTCGACGCGGACCTCCCAGCCGGCAGGGCCGGCGTTCGAGATCGTGAACCGCTTGATGTGACCGGCCTGCGTCAATTCCTTCGCGAACATCGCGTTAGTCTCCCTGCCTGTGGTCTGACAGCGTATCCCTGCCTTGTTTGTACCTCACCTGCACCCTTGGTACGACGTAAATTCCATGTAAACTCATTTGGGTCGTTTGACAAACGCATTTGAATCAACCGTTTACACAGATGAGCTGTCCGCTCTGCGGGCGCCGAGCCGTGGCGTCGACAAGCGGTCGCGGCGTGGTGTATGAACCCACCATGAGATGCGTGCGCCTGGTTGTGGCTACTCTCGCTGCCGTGGTCCTCTCCGCCGTCGGCCTGCCGGTCGCGCAGGAGCGCGACCAGCGCGTGATCCTGATCACGCTCGACGGTGCGAGGACTGAGGAAATTTTCGGCGGCCTCGATGTCGACGTCTTCAAGTCCACCTTGCGCGAGTCGCAGCGGCTCGAGGACCAGCCTGCCTACAAACGCTACTGGGCAGAAACGGCGGAGGCGCGGCGCCAGAAACTGATGCCGTTCTTCTGGGGCACGCTCATGCGCCAGCACGGCTCGATAGCCGGTAACCAGCGTCTCGGCAGCGCCGTCACACTGACGAACAGGCATCGCTTTTCGTACCCCGGCTACGCCGAGATCCTCCTCGGCGAGGCCCACGACGATGTCATCAAGAGCAACGACCCCGTCCGTAATCCGTATCGCACGGTGCTCGAGGAATTGAAGGCACAGCTGCAACTGACGACCGCCCAGGTCGCGGCCTTTACATCCTGGGACGTTTTCGACGCCATCGTCGAGCATCAGGAGGGGGCGCTGACAGTGAATGCCGGCTTCGCGCCGTTCGCGACCGCCGATCCCACGGTGTCGCTGCTGAACCAGCTGCAACTGCAGACGCCGACGCCGTGGAACTCGGTTCGCCACGACGTCTACACCTTCCGGCTCGCGATGTCGCACCTGGTGCAGGCACGACCCCGCGTGCTCTATCTCGCGCTCGGCGAGACCGACGACTGGTCGCACGACCGCCGCTACGATCGCGTGCTCGAAGCTTACGAGCGCTCGGACGCGTATCTCGCGGAGCTGTGGAAGTGGCTCGAGGCCGATCCGCAGTATCGCGGCCGCACGCACCTGCTCATCACGACGGATCACGGCCGCGGCCGCACGATCCAGGACTGGCGCAATCACGGCGCCAAGGTCGAGGGGGCGCAGGACGTCTGGATCGCGCTCGTCTCGCCGGCGATGAAGGCGCGGGGCGAGTGGCGCGACCACGCGCCGCTCCGTACCAACCAGATTGCGGCGACGCTCGCGGCGTGGATGGGTGTCGACTGGGCGAAGTTACGGCCGGCGGCCGGTGCCGCTATCCCCTCGCGATGAACCGGGCGCGCCAGCCGGGGCGACGTGGCCGCCCGTCGTCGCCCGGAGAATCTTCAGGAGCACGTCGGTATTCTCGTAGACGCCGGTGAACTGCCACGCCCCCGGTCCTGACGCCGACAGCGGCACGTCCGAGGCCGTGTGGCCCGAGATGGTGTGGCCGAGGGCCGCCGTATCGCCGGGGCACTTGTCGGCGGCGGGGCACCCGGTCTCGCCGTTCTCGATCGTGCCGCGCACGACGAATCCGGGAATCGGCTGACCCTGCACCGTCACGTTGTCGGTCTTTCCCACGGCCGCATCGCGCGCCGGGTTGGCGACGCTGACCTTCGGCGTGGCCGGCGCGACCGCGGCTTCGGTCTGCAGCCGGTTCGAGATCCAGTTCTCGTTGTGGTCGGGGCCGGCCGCCCAGCCGAGCAGGATCTTCCGCGACGGATCCGGATCGAGCGGATAGCCGCGCTCGTCGACCTGGTAGTTGGGGAAGAAATTCAGCTCCTGCTCCGGCACGAACCGGAACACCGCGGCGTAATCGCGGACCGCCTTTCCCAGCACGGTTGGCGCGTAGCGTTCGTTGCCGACGCCGATGATGCCCATGCCGCCAGTCTCGTGATCGGCGGTGACGATGACCAGGGTGTCGTTGGCGGGATCGCGGTCGCTGTTGGTGGCGCGCGCGAAGTCGAGCGCGAGGCGGACGGCGCGATCGAACTCGATGACGTCCCAGATCATGCGCTCGGCGTCGACGGCGTGCGCGCGCTTGTCGATCGATGCCCCCTCGATCAGCAGGTAGAACCCGCGCGGTGAATGCGCCGCCAGGCTCTTCAGCGCCAGCCTGGCCAGGTCCTCGAGCATCGGCGGATCGCGATAGCCCTCGTGCGCCGGCCGCGCGAGTTCGTCGCTGTAGCGGCCGGCGCCGACCTTGTCGAAGGCGACGGGCATGTGTGCCGACGAGAACAGGCCGAGCAGCCTGGCCGGCGGCGTCGGCGCCGCGAGCAGGCGCGCCACGTCGGCGGCGCTGCCGGCCGCGACGTAGCCGGCGCCGGTGAACTCGTCGGTGAGGCGGCGGCTGTCCTCGCGCTCGCCGCCCGCCCCCTTCGGCATGAAATATCTCGCGCCGCCGCCGAGCAGCACACTCACGCCGTTGGTCGCCCGCTCATCGAAGAACTGCGCCGCGATCCCGGCTCCCGCCGTGCGATCCGCCGTGTGCGCGGCGTTTGCCGCCGGCGTCGAATCGGTCACGTCCGCTGTGGTCACGATGCCAACGTTGAAGCCGGCGCCGCGCGTCCGCTTCAGGATCTCGCCGATGTATTCGATGCGCGGGTTGTCGAACGCATTGTCGGTGTTGTCAGGAAAGACGCCTTCCTGGTTGTTGTTGTTCTTCTGCCCGGTCGAGTACGACGCCATCCCGGGCGACGAATCGGTGATCGCCGAGTTGAGCGACGGCGTCATCACCATGCCGGTGACATCGAGCGTATCCATCGCGAGGCGCCCCGCTGCCTTGCCGTTGTGCAGGCCTTTCGAGACGATGCGCGCTGCCGTCCGGTGCGCGACCCCCATTCCGTCGCCGAGCAGGAAGATCACGTTGCGGGCCGAGGCGATGCGGCCGCGGCCGGCCCACGCCTCGACGGTGAGGCGCGTCGTCGCCGTCGCGCCGTCGGCGGTACGCGCCACGATCACGAGCGGACCCGGCGCGCTGAGGCTGAAGCGGCGGAGCAGGAAGTTGGTCGTGTTCTCTTCGGCGCGGTCGGCCCGGTCGGCGGGTACGATCGCAGCCGCCGTTGCCCCGGTGCCGCCGGCGCCGCGCTCACCGCCGACGCCGGGGTCGAGGATGTTTCGGCTGGTGAGGTCCTTGCCGTTGACCACCACCGTCAGGCCCTGTGGTGGCGCAGCCGTGTCCGACGTGGCCTCGACGCGGATGTCCAGCCGCTGTCCGACCGCGACGACGCCGCCGTCGGGCGGCATGATGCGAATCCGCGTCGCCGCCTGCGCCGGCGCGGCCGCCGCGGCCCCCAGCACCAATCCGACCACGATCCTCGTCGCTTGCGTCAGCACGTCCATTCCCCGTTCCTGAAGAGCGACAGCGCGATGTCGACGTTGCTGCGCAGCGCCCGCTTGATGTCCGGCCAGGTCTTCTCGCACCGCAGCAGCGTCTTCTATGAATAGAGATGCTTCGGCCCGTGGAAATCGCTGCTGGCCACGTAGGGATAGTGCTTGAGACTCGTCACCGAAAACAAGTCGTCGCGATTGGCCGCCTCCCAGACGTCGACCAGGTCCGACAGCTCTTCACGATGGTCCCAGAGGTAGCAGGTGCTGATCTCGATCCGGCGCGTCGCCCGATGGTGCCTGCTGGGATGGGGCGACGTGGCGGAGAGAACGTGAGGGCCGGTCCGCGTCCGGTGGGCGGCGAGGGAAAGCCGAGGCTGCTTGGGTGGGACATGCTGCCCACGGTCAGCGTCGCCCTCGAGAGACCGTCCACCGGTCGGGGACCGGATTACTACGTTCGCATGCCGCTGTAACGCCGCCGCGACAATGCCGTTTCCCTCGTGCAAGTTAAGATGAAGCACATGAATGACGTGCTGACGCTGATTCTCGGAGGCGGCCGCGGCAATCGGCTCTACCCGCTGACCCACATGAGGTCGAAGCCGGCCGTGCCGCTCGGCGGCAAGTACCGCCTCATCGACATCCCGATCAGCAATTGCCTCCACGCCGGGCTCAAGCGCATCTTCGTGCTGACCCAGTTCAACTCGGCGTCGCTCAACCGTCACGTCGCGCAGACCTACCGGCTCGACATGTTTTCCGAGGGGTTCGTCGAAGTCCTCGCCGCCGAGCAGACGCCGGACAACTCCGACTGGTTTCAGGGCACGGCCGACGCCGTCCGCCAGGCGGCGCGGCACTTCCGCGGCTTCGACGCCGACTACTTCCTGATCCTCGCCGGCGACCACCTCTACCGGATGGATTTCAATCACCTGATCGAGTCGCACATCGAGGGCGGCGCCGACATCACCATCGCGGCGCAGCCGGTCGACACGAACGACGCGACCGAGATGGGCATCTTCACCTTCGACGACCTCGGCAAGATCATCGGCTTCGAGGAGAAACCGACCCGCGAGCGTCTCGCGGTGCTCGGCGGCAGCGTGCCGCGCGGCTCGACCGCGGGCGGCACCACGCCCGGCAAGCCGTACGTCGCCTCGATGGGCATCTACGTCTTCAACCGCGAGGTGCTGCTCGAGATTCTCGGCGAGCCCGGCGTCGATTTCGGCAAGGAGATCATCCCGAAGTCGCTCTCGACCCACGTCGTCAGTCCCTACATCTTTCGCGGCTACTGGGCCGACGTCGGCACGATCGCGGCGTTCTACGATGCCAACATCCAGCTGACCGGACGCAATCCCCCGTTCAACTTCTTCCATCCGCGCTGGCCGATCTACACCCATCCGCGGTTCCTGCCGGCGACGCATGCGTTCGACTGCCGCATCGAATCATCGATCGTGGCCGAGGGCTGCTATCTCGACAAGTGCGAGATCGTGAGCTCGGTGGTCGGCATCCGGTCGCACATCTCGCCGGGCGCCAAGCTGACGCGCACCGTGCTCCTGGGCGCCGATTCCTACGACGAGGACACCGGGGTGGTGAAGGTCAAGCTCGGCGTCGGCCGCGACGTCGTCCTCGATCGCGTGATCGTCGACAAGAACGCACGCATCGCCGACCGCGTCAGGCTCGTGAACGAGGCCAATGTCCAGCACGCGGACGGCGACGGCTACTACATTCGCAACGGCGTCATCATCGTTCCCAAGGGCGCGACGCTGCCGGAAGGCCTGGTCGTCTAGCGCGTGCGCCGCGATGTCGGTTGTCTCGCCACCGCGGCGATCGTCCTCACCGCCGTCAGCGCGGCCGCCCAGACGCCGCCGGATTCGTCGTCCTCGTCGTCGCCGCACGTCACTATCAGCGGCTACGTGCAGCCGCAGCTCGAGATCACTCGCAGCGGCGGCAGCACCACTGACGACGTCCTGCTGCGCCGCGCCGTCGTCGCCGTGCGAACCACGCTGACGCCCGACTGGTCCGCCGCGATCCAGGTCGACTTCGCGCCTGCGCTCGACGACGACGGCGTGAGGCTGCTCGATGGATATCTTCGCTACAGCGGCTTGGCGGAGGGCGCGGTGACGATCACCGCCGGCAACCAGAAAGTACCGTTCTCGCGCTCGGCGCTGTTTTCCTCGCCGCGGCGAGGACTCGTCGAGCGGTCGTTCACCGGCGAGCGCGCCTTCGCCGCACCCGGGCGGGCGATCGGCCTGCAGGCGGACGGCAGGCATCACGATTCGCAGTTCCAGTGGTCGGCAGCGCTGAGCTCGGTCTACCACGCCCCCGACGCCGACGAGGTGCGCTTCGACGGCCTGGCGCAAGCGGACGAGACGTGGAACCAGGGACTGATGAGCGTTGGCCGCTTCGAATGGCACCCCTTCGGCCCGATCGCGCGCGAGCAGGGTGACTTCGAAGGCGGAGCGTTCCGCGTCATGACGGGGGTGGCGGCCCACGCCTGGCGCAACGACGGCGACAACAACTCCTTCACCGAGGACGGTCGATCGACCAGCGACGAGTTCGCCGATCTCGACTCGGCGGCCGGGGTCGAGCTCACCCTCGGTCTGCGCGGCCACGGCGTCTCGGCTGACGTCGCCTGGTCCTGGACCTCAGCCGAATTGATCGATCCGACATTCGGTCTCGGCCTGTACGAGGACGGCAAGGCGACGCTGCAGCAGTTCTCGACCGAAGCCGGCTACATGATCGTGCCCGGACGCCTCGAAGCGCTCGGCGCCATCGATTCGTTGTCGAGCGCGGCGCGTCCGTCCACCGAGTACCGCCCGGCGGCAGGGATGAACTGGTACGCGAACGGTCATCGGCTCAAGGTCAGCGCGATGCATCGCGAGACGTTCAACGCGCACGGCGCGACCGGCGCGCGTTCGCGCACGACCTACATTCAGGCGCAACTGGCCTTCTAGCGCGCGTTCATCCCCGCCTTCGTCCCTCACTCGCACGACCGTTCATCACTAAACCTGTCCGGTCGTTCCGCGCCCGCACACTTCCAAACGAGATCGGATCGAGCCGCGTCTAAGCCAGCACAACTCAGGAGGACGCATGGTCTCCTTGCTGTCTGCGACAGTCGCCGGCCTGTGGATCGCGACCGGTCCCGCGGTGACGCCGGTGCCGGCGCCCGCACCCGCACCGTCGATCCCAAGCGCGCACTACTCGCTGCTCGCTGCGCCGGAGCGACGCGTCCGCGCCGCCGATCCGCAGCTGCACGATCTGCTCAGAGAAGGCGTCGCGCGATCGCCGACCTTCGCCGGCCTGATGACGGCGCTCAATCGCAGCGACGTCATCGTCTACATCGAGCGGCTGATGACGATGCCGCGCGACACGGTCGGCCGGCTGACGATCGTTCCGATGAAGGGCGGCGCGCGCTATCTCCGCATCCAGATTCGCCAGGGCCTGACCCGCCACGAAGCGATCGCGATCATCGGCCACGAGATGCAGCACGCGCTCGAGGTCGCGCTCGCGACCGAGGTCCGCGACGCGACGGGATTGATCGAGCTTTACGAGCGCATCGGCCACTCGTCGGGCGGCGAGCACGCCTACGACACGAATGCGGCGCAGGACACCGGGCGCCAGGTGAAGCGCGAGCTGACGGCCACCACCTAGTCGACGCGACAGGCCGGGCGACGGGCAGGTACGAGCGGCGGGACCGCGCCGGCTCAGCGGGGAAAGCGATCGGGGTTGTCGGTGAACAAGGCGTCGACGCCGAGCGTCGAGAGGAAGAACGACATCTCGGCGGTAACATCGCCGAACCGGCCGGTATCGGTCGAACGGAACGTGTAGGGCGTCACCGTCAGCCCGGCGGCGTGCGCGGCGGCGACCAGCTCGGGCTTTCCGAGAATGATCGACTTGTGCGGACCGATGCCGGTGGCGAACGTCCGCGCTTCCTTCAATCCCGCTTCGGTCGTCCACTCCGTCGTCATGCGTGGATCGATCAACAGCACGCGCGGGACGTCGGGCAGCGTCTTCGCCAGCGCCCGCAGCGCGTCGGCGTCGAAGGACTGCAGCACCAGCGGCGGCCGCACCCCGGCCGGCGCCGGCCGATCGAAGCCGCCGCGCTTCAGCTCGCCGGCGACGATCGCCACCATGTCGACCTTGCGCCCGGCGTAGAGCGCCGGCGACTTGAGCTCCGGATAGAGTCCCGCCCGGCCGCCGACGATCGCCACCGCCTCCTGCCAGGTCGGAATCTTCTCAGCCGAGAACTTGGGATCGAACCAGCTGCCAGCATCGAGGGTCTTGATCTCGGCGAGCGTGAAATCCGCGGCCAGCCACCGCTTCACTCCCGTCGCCGCGTCGGCCGAGGCGCGGTCGGGAAACCTGGCCTCGACATCTGTGGTCCGCTCGAGCGAGACGTCGTGGAGGCAGATGATGGCGCCGTCGCGCGTGATCGCGAGGTCCTGCTCGACGTAGTCGGCCTTCTGCGCGACCGCGAGCTCGTAGGCGGCTTTCGTGTGTTCGGGTGCGTAGGCGGAGGCGCCGCGATGTGCGACGGCGATCTTTGCCGGCGCCGCTGACGGCGCCTGCGCGCCGGGACCGGTGCCCGGCACCATCATCCACGTGAACAGCGCGCCACAGATCGTCCACCCCACACGCATGGTGACCTCCAGGTCCGGTTATACCAGAGCCGGGTTGCGAGCGTATGACGACAGGAGCTTCAGCGCCGCGATTCAGGAGAGCTTGCGCAGCATCCGGGGCGTCGCGAACCAGATGATCTGGCCCTTGCCCTTCGGTGGAAACACGGCGAAATCGATGCGGCACACCGCACCCTTCTTGAAGGGCACGGGGGTCTTGGAGCCGATCAGGTAAGCGGCGAGCTCGCCGATGTTCGGCTCGTGGCCGACGATCGCGAGCCGCGCCTTCTTCATGTGCCTGGCGAGCTCCTGCATCACGGCGGCGGGACCGCCGGCAGGGGTCAACGCATCGGCGTTCGAGACCGACGGCTTCGATTTCATGCTCTCGGCGAGCACGTCAGCTGTCTGGCGCGCCCGGACGAGCGGGCTGGTCAGGATGTGATCGAAGGTGACGTCGAGCGCATCGAGCCCCTTCGCTTCGCGTTTCAGGCGCGAGATGCCCTCGCTCGTCAGCGGACGCTTCGAGTCGTCGGGATACGCCTCACCACGTTCGCCGGCGAGGCCGTGCCGGATGAGATACAGCTCGAGCGTCGCCATCGATTCGCTACCCCTCACTCGCCGCCACGCGCGGCACCCTGGCCTTCAGCGCCATTTTCAGCGGCGGAGCCGGTCGAACCCTCGCCAGCTGCGGCACGACGACCGTCCGCGTCGCCTGTACGACCTCGGTCAGCCGCGGCATCGCCGCGACGTAGCGGGCGTGAAGGTGACGGCATTCGTCCTCGAGCGCGCGGGCGACGATCTGCAGCCCGCCGTCGGGCGGCAACCCCGACTGGTCCGGCATGGCCTGCACCGTCGAGACGTGCGCCTGCAGCACCTGCAGGTCGTGCAGCCGGCCGAGCGTGTCCTGGACGCGCTTGACCGCGCGCAGCGGCGCCGACGCTGCCTTGACGCCGGCGTCCCCCGCCAGCTCCATGGCATAGCGCAGCTTCTTGGCGGCAATCCGCACTTGATGCAGCGGCTCGGCGGCGTAGAGCTGGCCAGCCTCGCCGATCGCGCTGGTCAGCGCCTTCGCGCGGCGCACCAGGCGCGAGCCCAGCGCGTCGCGCCATTCGTGCGAATCGCTGCCCGCGAGCACTGCCGCCGCATCCGCGAGCCGCTTCTCGAGCTTCCCGACGTTGACGTGCGCCAGCCGCTTCAGCATGACCGCGCGGCGCCGCTCGCGCTCGTTGACGACGTGGGCGCGCACCGCCTCGAGAGCCGGGCGCGGCAGCGTGTCGCGGACGGTGAGCTCGTCGAGCAGTTCGAGCGTCACATCGAGCTCGCGCACCGTACCGAGCGCCTTGGTCAGGCGGCGGATCTTGCCGAGCGCCTTCTTCGCCTTCGTTCCCTTGACGCCCGACGTCAGCACCGGCAGCGCTTCTCGCAGGCGGCGCGAGGCGACGCGCGACTGATGCACGCCCTTGGCGTCGCCGTTCGTGGCGTCGCCAAGATGCCGTTTCAGCGCCGCGGCACGGCGCGACAGTAGTTGCGTGGTAACTCGGCCGTTTCTGCGGTTCATGGTAGGATTGCGCTCGATCGGCGAAAAAATGGCCGTTTCCGGCGTGCCCCGGCCAGCGTCGCCAGTATATAACGGGCATGTAACGGGGCAAGTTTCAGGCCTGTTTCGGCCAGTCCGTCGCCTGCATGCGCATCGCTGCCATCGACATCGGCACCAACTCCATCCACATGATTGTGGTGCGGGTTCGGCCGGATCTCTCCTTCGAAGTCATCGATCGCGAGAAAGACATGGTCCGGCTCGGCGCCGGCGGCCTCGGCGGCCGAAGCCTCACGCCGACCGCGATCGCCGCCGCGCTCCAGACTCTGTCGAAATTCAAGCGCATCGCCGACTCCCACAAGGTTGACGAGATCGTCGCCTGCGCGACGAGCGCAACGCGCGAAGCCGTCAACGGCGGCGACTTCATCGCCGAGGTCGATCGTGAGACCGGCATTCGCATCAGGGTCATCTCCGGCACGGAAGAAGCCAGGCTCATCCACCTCGCCGCCGGCTACGGCATCGACATCGGCGGCTCGACCGGCGTCGTCGTCGACATCGGCGGCGGGAGCGTCGAGATCACGCTTGGCAAGGCGACGCAGATGGCGCTCGGAAAGAGCTTCAAAGTCGGCGTCATCCGCCTGACCGAGCGCTTCGTCAAGAGCGATCCGCTCACCGGCGGCGACGAGCGGCGGCTGGTGAAGCACCTCGGCAGGGAGATGGGCGGCTACATCGACCAGATCGTGTCGCGCGGCTTCGACCGGGTGATTGGCACCTCCGGCACGATCCTCAGTCTCGGGCTGATGGCCTCGACGCACGACGGTCAGCCGCCCGACGACCTGCGCAACCGCCGCGTCAGCGCCAAGGCCCTGCACCGCCTGCGCAAGCATCTCGTCGCTGTCGACATCGAGGAACGCCTGGCGGTCCCCGGCATGGATCCGCGGCGGGCCGACCTGTCGGTCGCCGGCTCGGTGCTGTTCGACACCATCCTGCGCCGCCTCGGCGCGAGCGAGTTCACGCTCTGCGACCTGGCGCTGCGCGAGGGCATCGTCCTCGACTACATCCACCGCAACAAGTCGAGGATCCGCAAGGTCGAGCGCTATCCCGACGTCCGCCGCCGCAGCATCGTCGAGCTCGGCGAGCGCTGCGGCTACTGGTCCGAGCACGCGCAGCAGGTAGCGCGGCTGGCGCTGAACATCTTCGACCAGACCCGCGGCGTGCATGGCCTGTCGGACCGCGAGCGGGAGTGGCTCGAGTTCGGCGCCCTGCTGCACGACGTCGGCGTGCACATCAGCTACGAACGCCATCACCGGCACTCGTACTACCTGATCAAGAACGGCGATCTGCGCGGGTTCGATCCCGACGAGATCGAGATCATCGCGCTCATCGCCCGCTATCACCGGCAGGCAACGCCAAAGAAGTCGCACGAAGGCTACGGCGACCTGCGCGGCTCGACGCGCAAGACCGTGAAGATGCTGTCGGCGATGGTGCGGCTGGCGGAGGGGCTGGACCGCAGCCACGCCCAGGCGCTCGAAGGGATCGACCTCTACCCGCGCGGCGACGATTATCTCGCGCGCCTGCGCACCACCGGCGACGCCGAGCTCGAGCTGTGGGCCGCGCACCGCCATGTCGGGCCGCTCGAAGCGGTACTCGGCAAGCCGGTCCGTTTCGAAGTCGCCAACGGCGCGAACAAGGACCCGGCCGCCGCCGGCGGCCCGAGGAAGCCGCCATCAGATGCTGACCAACCTGACGACGCGCCACGCGTATCCGGGAAAGCTGTTCGTAGTCGAAGGCATCGACGGCTCCGGAAAGACGACGCAGCTGGCGCTGCTGGCGAAGTGGCTTAGCGCCGCCGGCCACTCGGTGGTCGTCACCGAGTGGAACTCGTCGGCGCTGGTGAAAGCCGCGACCAAGACCGGCAAGAAGAAGAACTCGCTGACGCCGATGACGTTCAGCCTGCTGCACGCCACCGACTTCGCCGATCGCCTGCTCTACAACATCGTCCCGCCGCTCAAGGCCGGCATGATCGTGCTGGCGGATCGCTACGCCTACACCGCGTTCTCGCGCGACGCCGCCCGCGGCGTCGATCGCAACTGGGTGCGGGAGCTCTACAGCTTCGCCGTACGGCCCGACCTCGCCGTGTATTTCAAGGTGCCGATCGAGGTCTCGACCGACCGGCTCCTGGCCCGCCGCGTCAAGCTCAAGTTCTACGAAGCCGGCCTCGACATGGGCTGGAGCACGAACGCCGTCGAGAGCTTCAGGATGTTCCAGGGCAAGGTCCTCGAGGAGTACCGATCGTCTCGTCGACGAGTTCGGCCTGAGCGTGATCCACGCGAGCGGCAGCATCACCGAACAACAGCGCACGTTCCGCAAGATCGTGTCGCAGCAACTGGAGATCGAGGCTACGAATGACGAGCTCGACGAGCTTGCCTGAACCGGCACCCGGTCCGATCGTCACGCCGGGGAGCTATTACGGCTACGGCATCCCGTACCTGCCGATCGAGGGCTATCCGGGCAAGATCATCGCCGTCGAGGGCACCGACGGGGTCGGCCGGTCGACGCAGATCTCGCTGCTGCGCGAATGGCTGGAAGTGCAGGGCTACGGCGTGATTGAGACCGGGTGGACACGGTCGGAGCTGATGCAGCCGACCATCGATCTGGCCAAGGCGAGCAACACCCTCAACAAGCTCACGTTCGTCCTGCTCTACGCCACCGACTTCGCCGACCGCCTCGAGAAGGAGATCATCCCGGCGCTCAAGGCCGGGTTCATCGTCCTGTCGGATCGCTACATCTTCACGGCGATGGCGCGGGCCGGCGTGCGCGGCGTCGATCGCGGGTGGATCCGCAACCTCTACGGCTTCGCCATCGCGCCGCACCTCGTCTTCTACCTGAAGGTGGACGAGAAGACGCTCATCCGCCGCGTCCTCCAGGCGCGGGGGATGGACTACTGGGAATCGGGCATGGACCTGAAGCTCGGCGACGACATCTACGAGAGCTTCCGGGCCTACCAGCGGGCGCTGCTCAAGGAGTACGCGTCGATGTCGGATGAATTCGGCTTCCGGGTGCTGGACGCCAAGCGCAAGATCGAAGTCATCCAGGACGAGCTGCGACGCCAGATCGGCGCCTTTCTCGCCGAGAGCGAGAACGCCGCGCTGGCCGTCGAGGCCTGAGGCGGCCGCCGAGGCGCTGTTTACACGAAGTTTACATACGCGAAATTGCCCGGAAACCAGGGCGCTCTAGGATCAGAGTGTCCTGTCATGAATCTCGTGCAGACTCCGCCGCCCTCCCCGCCGCCGCTCACCGCCGTAACGGTTCGCCCGTCGACGCCGGCCGCGTCGTCTGCCGAGCATCCGGTCTGTATCGACGTGCAGGAGATGGACTTCTACTACGGGCAGAAGAAGGCGCTCGACAACATCAACATCGGCATCCCGGCGAAGCTCGTCACCGCCTTCATCGGCCCATCCGGCTGCGGCAAGAGCACGTTCCTCCGCACGCTGAACCGGATGAACGACATCATCCCCGGGACGCGCGTCGAGGGTAAGGTCCTGATCGAGGGGGACGACATCTACCGTTCAGGCACCGACGTCGTCGCGCTGCGGCGGCGGGTCGGGATGGTGTTCCAGAAGTCGAACCCGTTTCCGAAGTCGATCTTCGAGAACGTCGCCTACGGCCTGCGCATCAACGGGCTCGCGAAGAGCAGAGCCGACATGCACGCGCGGGTCGAAGAGAGCCTGCGCCAGGCGGCGATCTGGGAAGAGGTCAAGGATCGGCTGCACGACTCGGCGCTGGCGCTGTCGGGCGGCCAGCAGCAGCGCCTCTGCATCGCGCGGGCGCTGGCAATCAAGCCGGAGATAGTCCTGATGGACGAGCCGGCCTCGGCCCTCGACCCGATCGCGACCCAGCGCATCGAGGAGCTGATCTACCAGCTCAAGACGGAGTACACGATCGTCATCGTCACGCACAACATGCAGCAGGCGGCGCGCGTCTCCGATCGCACCGCCTTTTTCTGGCTGGGAAAGCTGATCGAACACGGCCCGACCGATCGGATTTTCACCAACCCGGCCGAAAAGCTGACGGAAGATTACGTCACCGGGCGATTCGGCTGAGCCCGGGCCGGCGGCGCCCGCTCGTCCACCGGTCGTTCCTACACTGTAGTAATCATCGCCCATGCCAGACCGTCAAGATCGCATCGTCCCGCACTTCCAGGAGGAGCTGGAGCAACTCAAGACCCGCCTGCTCGAAATGGGCGGCCTCGCCGAGGACCGCGTCAGCTCGGCCGTCCGCGGCGTCGTCCAGCGCGACGCGCCGCTCGTCGACCGCGTCCTCGCCGGCGACGGACCGATCAACGACCTCCACATCGAGATCGATCGGCGCTGCTTCAGGCTGCTGGCGCTGCACCAGCCGATGGCGGTCGACCTGCGATCGATTGTCGCGGCCGTCAAGATCAACACCGACCTCGAGCGGGTCGGCGACCTGGCGATCAACATCGCCGAGGCGGTCCGCCGCTACATGCGCCACCCGCCGGTCAAGGAACTGGTCGACATCCCGCGCATGGCCGAAATCGCCCAGCGCATGCTTCGCAACGCCCTTGACGCCTACGTCGGCCGCGATACCGATCTGGCGCAGGCGGTGCTGAACGAGGACGACACGCTCGACGCGCTCAAGACGAAGGTCTTCCGCGATCTCCTCACCTTCATGCTGCGGTCGCCGGACACGATCGAGCCGGGGCTGGATCTGATCCTGATCTCGCGCCACCTCGAGCGCATCGGCGACCACGCCACCAACGTCGCCGAGGACGTCATCTTCATGGTCTCGGCCAAGGACGTGCGGCACCACGCCGGCGAAGAGTCCCTCACGTAGAAGCACGCGGCCAGGCAGGTGCCGGTGTGTGCCTTCGGGCTGCCGCCGTCCGCCATCCTCTCGCGGCTCCGGATCGGGTGCCTGGCCCGGCTCTCCGCCGCGTCGTTTCGGCGCCGCCGGCCGGATTTCCACGAAATCAGCGGCATTGATACAATGTGCGGGCTTGGCGCGGTCCGAACCTCTCTGCGTCTACTGCCGCCGCGCGCCGGTGGATCCCGCACACAGGCCCTTCTGCAGCGAACGGTGCCGGATGGCGGACCTCGGACGATGGCTCTCGGAAGACTATCGGGTACCGGAACACGCCCCGGAGGACGCGCCGCCCGCGCCTCCACCTGACGACGACACGGACGACTAACCGACAAGAGCGCATGGCCGACACGCTGACAATCACCGACAACCGCACCGGCAAACAGTACGAGCTTCCGATTCAGGACGGCACCATTCGGGCCATGGATCTCCGGCAGATCAAGGTCACCCCGGACGAGTTCGGGATGATGACGTACGACCCGGCGTTCATGAACACGGCGGCGTGTCGCAGCAAGATCACCTATATCGACGGCGACAAGGGCGTGCTGCTCTACCGCGGCTATCCGATCGAGCAGCTGGCGGAGCACAGCGACTTTCTCGAGACCGCCTGGCTGATCCTCTTCGGCGAGCTGCCGACGGCGACGGAATACGAGAACTGGAAGCAGGACATCACGCAGCACACGATGCTGCACACGAACATCTCGAAGCTGATGGAGGGCTTTCAGTACGACGCCCACCCGATGGGGATGTTCATCAGCACCGTCGGCGCGCTGTCGACGTTCTACGCCGACGCCAAGCAGATCTTCTCGGTCGAGTCGCGGCGGCTGCAGACGATCCGGCTGATCGCGAAGGTGCCGACGATTGCCGCTTACGCCTTCCGCCATTCGATCGGCCGGCCCTACAACCTGCCCGACAACGACCTCGGCTACGCCGGCAATTTCCTCAACATGCTGTTCCGGATGACCGAGCCGCGCTACAAGGTCAGCCCGGTGCTCGAGCGGGCGCTCGACGTCCTCTTCATCCTCCACGCCGACCACGAGCAGAACTGCAGCACCAGCACGATGCGCAACATCGGCAGCTCGCAAGCCGATCCGTACTCGTCGCTGGCCGGCGCCGCGGCGGCGCTCTACGGCCCGCTCCACGGCGGCGCCAACGAGGCCGTGCTGCGGATGCTCGCCGAGATCGGCTCGCTCAACAACGTCCCGGCCTTCATCAAGCGGGTCAAGGGCGGCGACGGCCGGCTGATGGGCTTCGGCCACCGCGTCTACAAGTCCTACGATCCGCGCGCGACGATCATCAAGCGCATCGCCGACCTCGTCTTCGAGGTCACCGGCAAGAACCCGCTGCTCGAGATCGCGCTCGAGCTCGAGCGCATCGCCCTCGAGGACGATTACTTCGTCACGCGCAAGCTGTATCCGAACGTCGACTTCTACTCCGGCCTGATCTACCAGGCGATGGGGTTCCCGGTCGACATGTTCCCGGTGCTCTTCGCCATCCCCCGCACCGCCGGCTGGATCGCGCAGTGGGAAGAGATGCTGCTCGATCCCGACCAGAAGATCGCGCGGCCGCGGCAGATCTACACCGGCCCGCCGACTCGCGACTACGCCTCGCGGGAAAAGCGCAAGTGACCCTGCTTCAGCGCCTGGGCAAGGTAGCGGCTGTCATTCCCTTCGCGCTGGCGGCCGCGGCTGCCTGCGCCGCGGCCCAGCCGCCGGCCACGGCCGCATTCGACGGCAAGATCGCGCTCGAGCACGTCCGCAAGATCGTCGACATCGGCCCGCGCGTCGCCGGGACGCCTGGCGCCCAGAAGACGCGCGACTACATCGCCGCGCAGATGAAGGCGCTCGGGCTGCCGGTCGTCGAACAGGCGTTCGACGCCCGGACGCCGCTCGGCACCGTGCGGATGATCAACCTCAGCGTCCGGCTGAAGGGGGACGACAGCAGGGGCCGCATCATCATCGCCGGCCACTACGACACCAAGCTGTTCAAGGCGCTGCGCTTCGTCGGGGCCAACGACGCCGGCTCGAGCACCGCCTTCCTGATCGAGGCGGCGCGCGTGCTCAAGGACCGCGCCAACCCGATGGCGATCGAGCTCCTGTTCCTCGACGGCGAGGAAGCGGTCGTCGACTGGAACACGAACGACGACAACACCTACGGCAGCCGCTACTACGTCGAGGCGGCAAAGAAGGATGGATCGCTGGCTTCGATCAAGGCGCTGATCCTGGTCGACATGATCGGCGACCGGGATCTGCGGATCATGCGGGAAACGAACTCGACCAGGTGGCTGACCGACATCGTCTGGGCGGCGGCGAAGTCGATCAGGCGGCCGCAGTTCGTCGACGAGGAGACCGCGATCGAGGACGACCACCTGCCGTTCCTGCGGGCCGGCGTCCCGGCGGTCGACATCATCGACCTCGACTACCCCGCCTGGCACACGATCGGCGACACCTTCGACAAGCTCTCGGCCGAATCCCTCAAGACGGTCGGCGACGTCGTCATGGCGGCGCTGCCGGCGATCGAGAAGCGGCTACTGGCGCAGTAGGTCGCGGATCTCTTTTTCTTCCAGCACCGTCGCCGACGCCTTGGCATGGGCGAAGATCCGCTCGACGACGTCGTCGGTCGCGGCGATGCCCCGCTTCTCCAGCCAGAACACGACGTTCGACTTTCCCGACATCGGCCCGACGTCGATCTCCTGATCGCGGCCGACCAGGCTCGCCGGCACGCCCGAATAGACGGCGTCGACGAGGGCGGCGTCGCGCTTGCGAAAGGCCTTGATGACGGCGGCAGCGTGGACGCCGGTGGCGGTGCGGAAGGCATCGCGGCCGACGACGGGGTAGTTCGCCGGGATCGGCACACCCGTCGCCTGCGACACGGTCTCGCAATAGGGGACCAGGGACGACAGGTCACGCTCGATGTAGCCGAGCAGCACCAGGTTGACGAGCAGCATGTCCATCGGCGTGTTGCCGACGCGCTCGCCGATGCCGATGGCGGCGCCGTGCAGCCGCGTCGCTCCCGCCTCGAGCGCGGCGAGGGAGTTGATCACGGCGAAGTCGCGGTCGCGATGGCCGTGCCAGTCGATGCCGACCCCGCCGCCGCATTCCTCGACGACGCCGGCGACGAACCTGACGACCGCGGCGGCGCCCGCCGGCGTCGCGTGGCCGACGGTATCGGCGATGCAGACCCGGGCCGCCCCGGCCCGGATCGCCGTCGAATAGAGCCGGCGCAGCGTCTCCGGGTCGGCGCGGGTCGTGTCCTCGGTGACGTAGAGCACCGGCAGGCCCTCGCGCACGGCGAAGGTAATCGCCTCCTCCGTCAGCCGCAGCAGCTCGTCGATGTTCCAGCCCTCGGCGTACTGGCGCAGCGGGCTCGAGCCGATGAAGGCGCCGCACTCGATCGCCATCCCGACCCGCTGCGAGATCTCGGCAATCGGCCGGATGTCGGCGACCAGGGTCCGCGCCGCGCAGTTGGCGCGCAGCCGCATCCGCTGTTCGACGATCTCCCGCGCCAGGCGCTCGACGTCGCGCACGACGTGCGGGCCGGCGCCGGGCAGGCCGATGTCGGCCGTATCGATGCCGAGATCGTCGATCAGGTGCAGGATGCGCAGCTTCTCGTCAATCGTCGGATTGCGGACCGACGGCGACTGCAGCCCGTCGCGCAGCGTCTCGTCGTCGAGCATGACGACCGGCGGCCTTGGGGCGCCGGTCGCGTTCCAGTCGTGAATGAGCGGATGCATTTCGGGGACAGTCACCGGGGACAGTCACTGGGGACAGTCACGAGTGACTGTCCCCGGCGACTGTCCCCGCGTTTCCTGACTGGACGAGGCGAATCGTCAGGAGGCCGAGGGCGAACAGGATGCCGGCCCAGAGACTGGCGACCCAGCGCGCGTGGGCGACCGCCTCGGCCATGGCGCGGCTGAGATCGACGGCCGGCCCGCGCCCGGCTTCGTGCATGGCCACCTCGAACAGGTAGGTCTCGGTGCTCTTCGCGAGCAGCAGGTCGTAGACCCCGTTCCACGCCACGATTGCGGTGACGAACCACAGCGCGACCGCGCTCTGCGCCCGCCGCTGCGGCGACATCATGCGCCGTAGCGCACGACCATCGCGGTGATGTCGTCGTTCTGCGCCGCGCCCTTGGCGAACTCGCGGACATCGCTGAAGACCGCCTCGAGCAGCTTCTGCGGCTCGAGGGCGGAGTTGCCCTGCACGACCGACAGGATGCGGCCCTCCCCGTACTCCTCGCCGGACGCCGACAGCGCTTCGGAGACGCCGTCGCTGAAGACGATGAGCCAGTCGCCCGGCGACAACGTGACGGTCTCCTCTTCGTAACTGGCGCTCTCGAACAGGCCGACGATCGGGCCGCCGCACTCGAGCCGGCGGAAACCGTTCGGCCCGACGACGAGCGGCGGGTTGTGGCCGGCATTGCAGTAGAGCAGCTGCCCGTTCGGCTGCAGCGAGCCGTACATCAGCGTCACGAAGCGCGACTCGATGCCGCGGCGATAGAGCGCCAGGTTGACGCGCGTGATCGTCCGCGACGGTGAATCGCTGCCCGCCGCCTGCGCCGCGAAGATGCCCTGCATCATCGCGCTCAGCAGCGCGGCCGGCGGCCCCTTGCCGGCGACGTCGCCGAGCGCGAAGCCGAACGACCCGTCGGAGAGGTCGACGTAGTCGTAGAAGTCGCCGCCGATCGAGCGGCACGGCAGCGACGCCGCGGCGGCGCGGAAGTAGGCGCCGGAGCGGCCGGCCTTCGGCAGGAGCGCCTGCTGGATCTCGGCCGCGATCCGCATCTCCTGCTCCATCCGCGCCTTCTCCATCGTCTCGCGGTAGAGACGGGCGTTCTCGATCGCGACCGCGGCCTCGGTCGCGAGCGTCTCGAGGGCGGCGCGGGTCGAGTTCGAGAGCAGCGATCCTTTTTCCCGGCTGTCGAGGTAGAGGACGCCGATGCGTCGCTCCTCGCCGACCGCCTCGGCGCGATCGAGATACCGCACGAGCCGGAGCGGCACGCAGAGGACGTTGCGGATGCCGAGGGCGACCGTGCCCATGTGAACGTTGGCCAGGTCCCCATCGAGCAGGTCGGCGACGATGCGGGGCTCGCCGGTGCGGAAGACTTCCTCGGGGATCTTGCGGCTGGTCGCGAAGGTGCCGGCCGGGATGCTGGCGCGGCCGCGCGAGCGCGCCATCTTGAACTCGAGGTCGTCGCTCTCCCCTTCGAGCATGATGAAGCCGCGTTCGGCGCTGCTGACTTCGATCGCCGAGTCGAGGACCAGCGCCAGCACGTCGTCGAGGACGCGGCCCGAACCGAGCGCGCGCAGGCCTTCGAGCAGCGCCGCGATCTGGCGGAGGTCGCCGATCGCCGTCGTCGTCGCCTTCTCCATCTGCGGCGCGCTGTCGGCCAGCAGGAACACCATCTCGGCGCCGCCGGTGCGGCCGAGGCGGACGCGGTCGCCGTGGGCGAGCTGACGCTCGGTCACCTGCTCGCCGTTGACGTAGGTGCCGTAGCGCGAGTTCTTGTCGCGGAGGAAGAAAGTGTTGTCCTGGAGGTCGATTTCGGCGTGATCGCGCGAGACTTCGCTGCCGGCGAGGCGCAAGTCGTTGGTCTCGCGCCGGCCGATCTCGAAATGGCCTTTGGCGATCGGCACGATCCGCCGGCCTAGCGCGTCGGTAACCTCGAGACGGGCGTCGGGCATGAAACCGAAATTATGACACTAAAGGACCGCCGGGCTCCACTCAGCGCCGGCGCAGGATTGTAGTTAACAGCACAACCACGGCCGTGCCCAGCGCCAGACCGGCGCCGATTTGCAGCAGTTCCGGGTCGGCGGCGCTGCGCGAAAGATAGCCGAGATACAGGGCTACGAGCACCAGTGCCGCGACCAGACCGGCGGGCACGAGCGGCGCACGGCGCGGCTTGATCGGCACCGCCTTGCGCACCGGATCGGTCGTCCCGGCGCCACACCGGAAGCACACGATCGCCTTGTCCGCGATCTCGGTCCCACACTGGCGACACTGCATCAGATGATTATAGTCGGCGGTCCGGCTGGCCCGGCCGCCGCGGGCCAGCCGCTATACTCACTCACGCATGTTCCCGATCTCCGACGTCATCCCCTCGAGGACGACGCCGTTCGTCACGGTCGCGCTCATCGCGCTGAACGCGATCGCGTTCCTGTTCGAGCTGACGCTGTCGGAACCGAATCTTCGGCTCTTCGTGCAAAGCTTCGGCGTCGTACCCGCCCACTTTTCCTGGGCCAGCGTCCTGACCAGCATGTTCCTGCACGGCGGCTGGCTGCACTTCCTCGGCAACATGCTCTATCTCTGGATCTTCGGCGACAACGTCGAAGATCGCCTCGGGCACGGTCTCTACCTGGTCTTCTACCTGTTCTGCGGCACGGCCGCCGCGCTCGGGCAGGCGGCGATCCAGCCCTACTCGCTGGTGCCGATGATCGGCGCGAGCGGCGCGATCGCCGGCGTCATGGGCGCCTACTTCGTGCTCTACCCGCAGTCGCGCGTCCTGACGGCGGTGATCATTGTCTTCTATCTCGATATCATCGAGATTCCGGCGATCTTCTTCCTCGGCATCTGGTTCCTGATGCAATTCTTCAGCGGCGTCGGCTCACTCGGCGCCGACTCCGCCGAGGGCGGCATCGCCTTCGGCGCCCACGTCGTCGGCTTCATTGCAGGCGCGGCGCTGGGATTGCTGCGACGATCGAGCGACCGCCACCGGCGCCACCGCTGGCAGGATGATTCGACGCGGATCGACCGGTACTACTGAAGTCGAGGCAGGACGCGGATCAATCTCCGGGACGTGATCAGCGCCTAAGACTTGATCCGAAGACGAATATCGCGGTTGACGCGCGCGAGCTCGACCATCAGGCGCTCGAACTCCTGCTGGTATTCCGCGGGGCGCAGGAAGGCGCGCCGCACCTTCAGTTCCTCCAGCTCCCCCTCGATCGCGGCCCGCTGCTGCAGCAGCTTGACGAGGACCTCGTCGGTCGGCGGCGCGCCCGGCAGCGGCGCGTCGAGGTAGGTTCGGCTGGCCAGCGATCCGTCGTCGCCCTTGCCGTTCGCTTCGCGGCCGACGCCGTCGCCGTTGTCGTCGAGCAGCGCCCGCTCGGTCGGCAGCTGACCGCGATGCTGGTAATAGCGGCGGACCTCCCCGGTCGCGGCGCTGAATGCTTCCCAGATCGAGACCCGATCGTTCTTGTCGATGTCGGCGGCGTCGCCGTCGAACGCCTTGATGAAGTAGCCGGGAAACACGGTGTCGAACCGCTGCGCCACGGAATCAGTCGCGGTGATGACGACGCGGCGGTCGCCCGAGAGACGCTCGATGAAGGGAAAGCTCGCCGACGAGGTGTTGACGACGACCACCTGGCCGGGAATGCCGGCGATGAGCTCCTGCCACTGCGACGATTCGAGATCGGCGCCGACCAGGTTGAACTTGGCGTCGATGCCGTCGTAGGTGCCGTGGCCGATGAGCACGATCAGGAGCATGTCGCCGCGCGTCATCGTGCGGCGCACACTGGTGAGGTACTGCCGCACGTTGGCCGCCGTCGCCGCCGACGCCGTGTCCGGAGTGTCGCTCAGTACGCGGATGCGGCCGTCCGCGATCTTCATCCGGCCGGTGAGGACGGATGCCAGATCCCTGGTCCAGGCCGCGTACTGTTCGGCGTACTCGGCGCCGCCGCTGGCGCCGGCAACGATGAGCGCGTAGCGCTCGGGAGCCTGGCCGGCGGCCGGCATCGCGAGGCCGACGAGCAGTAACAATGCCCACGCCGCGCGTGTCCACACGATCTGCCTCCAGTTCCGCCGCTCGATCAGCGAAGGCCCCAGCGCCGCCGCAGCAGCCACTCGGCGCCCAGCAGCAACAGGATAGCCGCGAACGACCATCCGGTGTGCCAGAGATCCCGGCGTACGCTCAGCGCCGCCGCCGGCATCGACGCCTGGAGCAGGTCGGGAAGGTTCTGGATCTCCGACTCCCCGAGCACGCGGCCGCCGGACGACTGGGCCAGCCGGTCCAGCAGCTGAAGATTGAGCCGGGGATCGGACATCTCGGCGTCGGCGCCGCCGACCAGCACCGGCAGCGTCGCCGAACCGAGCCCGGCGCCTCGCCGTGAGGCCTCGGCCGAGATTCGAAACACGCCGGCGGTCGACGGCCGGAACGAGGCGACGTAGCGGCCCGCGGCCTCGCTGCCTGAAGCGGGCGCGGCAGTCAGCGACTCGCTCTTGCCGTCCGGTCCGGAGACCCGGAGCGTCACCGTGGCCTCCGGCTGCGGCTCGAATCGCGGCGTTTCGCACCTGCACCGTCACCGGCACCTGCTGCCCGGGCACCGGCTCGCCCGCGATCGTGAGCTGCATCGGCTCCGGCGCCGCAACCGCCAGCCACCGCAAGGCCTGCTGCCAGAACGTATCGTAGGTCCGGTCGGCCGCCGGCAGCATCATCCGCCACCGCCACGAGGCCTCGCCCGTGAAGACCATCGAACGTCCTTCGCCGAAGCGCTGCACGGCGATCAACGGCCGCGGGCCCTGGCCCGGCCCGCTCGTGACCGCGAGCACGCTGGCGCCAGGACGGGTGTTCCCCACGGCCGTCGTCGAGGCCAGCGGCGGGAGCGCTTCCCATCGCCGGCGCGACTCGTCGGGCGCCGGGGCCAGCTGCATGATCGGATGGCCGATTCCGGCCGCTGTCAGCGTGACGCGGTTGCCGTCGCGCACGTTCGATGCAGGTACGGCGGCGCCGGGATCGTCGATGGCGCCGGGGCCGCTCCCGCTGTTCATCTCGAGCGGCAGCGCTTCCGCCAGCGTGGTGCCGCTCAGGCCCTGGCCGGCAAACGACCGCGCCCCGAACAGGAGCAGGCCGCCGCCGCGGGCGCTGACGAAGGCGCGCATCGCCTCGAGCTGCTCGCGGCCGAACTGGTGGCCATCGACGTTGGCCAGCACGAGCGCATCGTAGAGAAAGAGCGCTTCGCGGGTAGCGGTGAAGCCGGTCGTCAGGCTGCCGGCGCGGTCCTTCGCTGCCTGGATGTAGAACGTGTCGCCGCCCCGCTCGTCCTTCCCCTTGCGGACGACGGAATCGAGCTCGAGGCCGCGGTCCGCGGCCCAGGTCCGCTTGAGGAAGCTGTGTTCGTAACCCGGCGCGCCTTCGAGCATGAGCACGCGCCGCGGCCGGGACGGCGGCTGCACGAGCACGCTGCGCTTGTTGTTCTCGGGTACGAGCTCGCCGCTCGCGACCGGCGTCTCGATGGTGTAGATGGTCGGCGCCCCGGCCCCGGGCGACACCTGGAAGACCTCGCGCACCGGCGTGCCTTCGCCCGCCGGCGTCGCCCGACGGACGTCGATGACGCGGCCGTTCTCGAGCAGGCGCAATTCGATTGGCGAACGCCCGGTACCGTGACTGACGGCCGAGACCGCAAGATCAACGCGGGATCCGTCGAGCACCTGTTCGGCGACGGTAACGCCGAGGATCTCGTGATCGGCGCGGGGCGACGCCGCGCCGACACCGACGGCGAACACCGGCGGCATGCCCGCGGCCGCGCGCTCGGCGCCGCCGCTCGTATCCCCGCCGTCCGAGACGATGACGAGACCGGCGACCGGCCGGCCGCGATAGCGATCGCGCACCGCCGTGAGCGCGGCGGCGAGATCGCTTTGCCGCCCCGTCGCCGCGAGCTGCGGCGGCTGGACCGCGGCCAGGCCTTCGCCAAACGACAGCGTCTCGACGGCGAAGCGGCCGCCAATCGCCGGCACGATCCGGTCGACAACCAGGCGCCGCGCCCGCTCGATCCGGCTGCCGTCGTCGGTGTCATCGATGCTCATGCTCCTCGACGTGTCGACGAGGATCGGGACGACGGCCGCCCTGGTGTCGGCAATCGACGTGATCGAGACCGGTCGGAGGACGAAGACGAGAAGCGCGATCAGGGTGATGAAGCGAAGCGCGGTGAGGCCGAAGCGCTGCCCGGGTGGCAGCGTCCAGCGGCTGTAGGCCAGCCACGCGACGACGGCGGCCGCCGCGACCATGAGCGCCAGGGCCCACCAGGGAAGCAGGTTCGCGAAGGTCACGCGAGCCTACTTCTTTCTGGCCAGCGACTCGTAGTAGCGGGCGATCAGGGCGCGGTAGGCGTCGGGAACCTTGTCGCTGCCGCCGGCGTTGAGGCGGTCGTCGATCGCCGGCGCCGCGGCGCGGGAGACGAGCGCCTGATCGTAGCGGTCGAGAGCCGTGTCGATCTCCTTGCGGAGGGCTTCCCACTTCGAGAAGTCCTGCTTGAAGGCCTCGGTGCCCTGATCGGTGGCGCTCCACTCGTGGCCTTCGGGCGAAGCCCCGCCGAGACCACCGCCGGCACCGGCACGCTGGAGACGCTCGACCTCGCCGCGCGCCTGCTGCAGTTCCCGGGCGTAAGCCTCGCGCAGGCGCTGCACCTCTGCCCCATCGCCGCCGGCGCGGCCGGATGCCGTGCGCTGCCTGGCCTCCGCGTCACGCAGCTGGCGGCCGAGGGCATCGAGGCGTTCGCGCACCTCGCGCGTTCGATCGAGCTCCCGCGTCAGGGCCTCTGCGCCGCCGGCCGATGCCGCTCCGCCCATGCGATCGACGACCTGATCGAGCGCGCGCGCGATCTGCTGCTCGCCCTCGGCCATGCCGGCGCGCGGGGCCGCCTGCGGCGCCGTCGCCCGGTTGCCGCCGGCGGGTCCGCTGCTGTCGTCGCGCATCCGCGCGGCTCCCTCGCGCATCCGCGACGACAGCTTCTGCTGTTCGAGCTCGCGGATCGCAGTGGCGCCGTCGGCGCCGTCCGGCTTCGAGGCCGCCGCGCCACGAGTCAGCTCGTCGACACGCTGCGCGAGGGCGTCCTTCTCGCCCGCGAGCCGCCGCCACGCATCCGAGCCGGCGGTCCCGCCTCGCCCTGGCTGGCTGCTGCCGGCGGACGACCGGCCGGAGTCGTCGCCCTTCTCGAGCCGGGCTGCCTCGGCGGCGATGCGCCGCTGCTCGTCCGCGATCTGCTGTGCCTCGAGCCGCAGTTCGCCGGCCGCGCGCTGACGAGCCAGGGGGCTGTCCTGCTGCATCTGCTGTTCGAGGCGCCGCAGCCTCGACGCGGCGCGCTGGGATCGCTGGGCCGCCGACTCGACGTCCTGCCGCTGGAGATCGCTGGCGGCTTCGCGCATCTGCTCGGCCGCGCCGCGCATCTCGCTCCCGCCCGGCTGCCCGCCGCCGGCCGAGCCTGTTCCGGGCGACGTCCCGCGCCCCCCCTGCGATCCCTGCGACGAGGTCGTCTCGGGCGTGCCCATCTGCTGCGCCAGCTGCTCGGCCTGCTCGCGCAGTTGCTGCTGCTCGCGCGTCAGCGTCTCGAGCTGCCGCTTGCGTTCCTCGGCGGCGAGGTCGGAGGCGGCGAGATCGCGCTGCTTGCGGCTCAGCTCGTCCTGGCGCCGGGCCAGATCGCGAATCTTGTCGAGCGCCGTATCGGGCGGACGCTCGGACTGCTCCTGGATCGACGCGCGTGACTCGTAGTTGGTCCGCTGCTGCCGCTGCAGTTCCTTGTCGAAGAGCGCGGACAAGTCCTGCCCCTGGCGGCCCATCCCCGAACCGGCGGCACCCGCCTGCTGCGAAACCTCGCGGCGCCGGACTTCGGCCTGCGCCTGCAGCAGCCCCTGCAAGGCTGCCATCTCGTGCGGCAGCGCGTCGGTGGTACGCGCGCCGTTCAGCTGATCGATCGCGCGGGCCATCGCGGACGCGGCGGCGGCGACCGGGTCGGCTCCGCCGCGGTTCCCGCTGCGACCAGGCTGTGGCGGCGCCACCTGCTGCGGGAACGGCAGGGCGCGCCGGCCGCGATTGCCGCGCGACGCAATCTGATCGACCCGGCCCTTGAGCTCGGCCTGGGCCGCGGCGATGGCGTTGATATCCGCCGTCGAGCGCCCGGCGCCCGATGCGGCGCGGCGCTCGACGCTCCACGTCGCGGCGATGATCTCCTTCTGCGCAGTGATCAGCGCATCGATCTGGTCGCCGGACACGCCGCCGAGGCTCTGGCTCTGGGCCGCGACGAATTCCTCCGAGAACGGCCGCACCTCGAGAAAGAACATGTCGCTGCGGGTTTCGCTCGGCCGCTTCCCCCGCCCGACGTCGCGCGCCCGGGCGTAGTAGGAGATCACGTCGCCCGGCTGCACCTTCAAGTCCTCGGCCGCGAGCACGTGCGACGCGGTCTTCGACTGCGCGTTGCCGGCTGACCTCGTGAACGGGACGACCTTCGCCTCGCGGCCGGCGACGAAGTAGACCAGGTCGAAGCGGTCGATGCCGTGGTCGTCGTCGGCGCGGGCCTCGATCGCGACCTCTTCGAGCGGGGTAATCTGCGCGTCACCGCCCGGACGCAGGATGCGGACATCGGGCGGACGATCGGTCATCAGCCGGATGAAGTACTCGGTTCCATCGGCCGATCGCAGGCCGTCGCGATCGGTGAGACCGACACGGTAGGAATCGTCGCGGGCCAGCGTCAACTCCCCCTCGAGCACGCGCTCGGCGACCGGCGAGAGCGGCAGCCCGCCGGCGTTCGTCGCGAGCGAGAGCGCGCCGGTGACGACCGGCTTGTCGGTATGGACGCGGAGGCGAACCCTGGTTCCGGCCGGGGCGTAGATGTCGCCGCCATCCGGCTCGTCCCGCGGCGACTGCGCGGTGAACGCCGGGTATTGGTAGTGAAGGTCGATGCGCTCGACGCGCGCCGGCACCAGCGCCGTCACGGTGTACTCGCCCGACCGTGCCGGGCCGGCCGATACGCGATAGGTGAACGTCCGATCGACCGATTCGAACGCGAAGGAGAACTCGCCGTTCGCGGCCCTCATCGGTACTGTCCGTTCGTCGCTGCCGTCCGATACTGTCAGCGCTGGGGACAGCCGGCTGAGCGCCGCGTCGCCGGCGCGAATGACGGCGCGGATCGTCAGCGGCTGCCCGGCGGCGACCCGGGCGTCGCCGGTCAGCACCGCAACTGCGATCGTGCCGGGAAACAACCTGACGCCGGCCGCCTCGGACAGTCGGAACAGCATCGGCGAGGCAATCGCGAGCGCGGCGAACAATGCCAGGCCGCCGGCGACTGCTTCCGCCGCGCGCCGCCAGATCAGCCGGCCCGGCACCACCCTCTCGACGCCGAGTTCCTCGACTCGCCGAGCCGCCGCAGCCACCACCAGCCGGCCGAACCCGTTGACCTCGTTCGATCCGGCTTTGCCGTGCTCGACCTGATGGAGAGCGCTGACCAGCAAGTCGCCCAGAGGCTCGACGGTCGGATCCTCGACGTGAAGCCCCTGTGAACGCTCCTCGACGAAGCGCGCGACCCGGGCATCGGTCGGCCGTGCGCCGAGCGATCGCCAGGTGATGACGACAATAGCGATGAGAACCGCGAGCAGCCCGCCGCCAACTGCCAGGAGCGCGCCGTCGGAAACCGGCCGTACCGAGGTCAGGCCGAAGGCGACGACCAGTGCCAGCGCCGCCGCCGCGAATCCGCGTCCCGCCAGGCGCAGCGCGGCAGACGACCGCCACCGCCGTCGCACGGCCGAGAGCAGGGAGACGAGGGGATCGCGCATGCGTTACGACCGTCCTACGAATGATTCTGCCACCAGCGCGGCGATCATCAGCAACAAACCGTATTGCCAGAAGCTTTGATGGGCCTCGGCCTGCTGCGCCAGCTGCGCGGCGGGGGCGCCGCCGTCCGCCGTTCGTCCCACCGCCTGCCCAAGCACGTCCGCGTCGAGGCGGCGCAGATCGCCTTCCGCCGGATCGACGTTGACCGCGGCCGTCCGGCCGTCCGGCCGCCGGAACACGCCGGGTCCTGGACCCGCTCCGGCGGGTTCTTCCCCGATCGTGAACTCCTGTGGCGACCGCCGCGTCCCCGCGGCGTACCGAATCGTCTCCAGTGCGAAAGGCACGAACGCCGGATGCAGCGGCAAATCGTTCCAGCGGCGATCGACGTCGGAGGCGAAGAGGACGACTCGGCCGCGATCGAGGGGCCGTTCGAGCAGCGCCGGCGCGTCGTTCGAGAACCTGGCAATCACGGACCAGCCGTCGGCGCCGACGCGCCACGCGCGCGCGAACGCCGGCTGGCCGAGATTGGCGGCGAGCGCGCCGAACGGACGGAAGATCGGATGGCGCGGGTCGGTGGCCGAGAGCGTGACCTGCGACATCGCTTCCTCGGCAATCGTCAACGCCGGCTGCCAGGCCGTCAGCGATGACAGCACCGATGGATCGACGTCTGGCCCGGCGGCCACGAAGAGCCCGGCGCCTGCCCTGACGTGCGTGGAAATCGTTTCCCAACTGCGCCTGTCGACGCTCCGGGTCGTCAGCAGCGCGACGACCGGATGCGCCTGGAGCCGCTCCGCCGTCATCGCCGACAGCGCCGTGCCGTCGACGACCTCGACGTCGAGGTGGCCGTCGGCCGCGGCGGGCGCTTCGAGGGCACGCGCCAGGTAGAGACCGCCCCGTTCGCCGCCAGCCACGACGAGCGCCTTGCCGGCGCTTGCTCCGCCGAGAATCAGGTGCCGCGAGTTGTCTGCCGACAGGCCGTCAGGATCGTCGATCGAGACCGACACTGCGCCCGTTCGCGGTGCGCGCCACGCGATCGGCACGTGGGCGGTCGCGCCTGGCGCAACCTGGTAGTCGGCCGCCGCGGCCGGACGGCCGTCGAGCGCGACGCTGACCCGTCCCGATCGATCGCTGGTCCCGCCGTTGCGGATCGAGGCGACAACCCGCTGCTCTTCCACCGCGATCGCCGTGACGGCGACGTTCGCCGCGAGCGGCGCCACCGCCCTCACATCCACCCGCCAGCCCGCTGGCAGGCTCGCGGGAACGCGCTCATCCCATCCGCCATGCTGCAGGTCCGTGACGATGACGAGCTCGCCGGCTGCGCCCGCCGCGATCTCTGCCGCCCTGTCGAAGAGCGGACCATATCGTGTGGCGCCGAAGCCGGGCTGAACCGTGCGCAACGCGTCCCGTGCGGCGGCGGCGTCGCCTGACGCCGACAACACCTCCGGCCGCGAGTCGAACGCGATCAGCGCGATCCGTTGACCGCGGGCGCCCTCGTCGATCGCGGCGGCGGCGAGTTGGCGCGCCGCTTCGAACCGTGCCGCTCCGCCCATGCTGTAGGACCGATCGAGAGCGACGATGCGCATCGGCGCCGGGGCGGCGCTGCCGATGTACGGCCGGGCGAAGGCAAACGCGAGCAGCAGCAGCGCCGCGACGCGCGCGGCGAGCAGCAGGAGGTCCTTCAGATGCCGCCGCCGCGACTGCTCCACCGCCGATTTCTGCAGCAGGCGCACGGCGGAGAACGGCACCTCCGGCGCGACATCGCGCCGCAGCAGGTGCAGCACGATCGGGACCGCGACCGCCAGGGCGCCGATCAGGAACGCCGGATACAGGAACGACATGGCTTTACGTTCGCTGCACTGGTTTCACTGCCATCGTCCTCATCAGTGCCGGCGCGCCCGCGCCGACAGGTAAGCCAGCAGCGCCGCGTCGAGCGGCTTGCTGGTGTCGAGCTGCACGTAGTCGATGCCGGCGCCCCGCAGGTCGCGCTCGTAGACCTGCCGCAACCCGCCGATGCGCGCGAGGTATGCGTCGCGGACCCGCGCCGGGTCGGCGGTGACGACGTCGGCGCTCTCGAGATCGGTGAAACGCGCCGCGGCGCGAAACGGGAACGTCAGCTCGTGCGGGTCGAGCAGCTGGAAGACGAGCACGTCGCTGCCGCTGAACTTCAGGTGCTTGAGGCCGGCGATGATCGGCTCCGGGTCGTCGAGCAGGTCGGAGATCAGAACGACGAGGCCGCGGCGCTGCATCGCGTCGGCGAGCTTGTGCAGCGGCCGTCCGACGTCCGCCTGCCGCGCCGGGGTCAGCTTCTCGAGCGCGAGCAGCAGGCTGTGCAGGTGGCCGCGCCGCGCTCCGGGCGGCAGCCGGACGACGATCTCGTCGGCGAACGCCATCAGGCCGCACGCGTCGCGCTGGCGGTTCATGAGGAACGCAAGCGCACCGGCGAGCACCGCGCCGTAATCCAGCTTCGTCATCGCGGCGCTGCCGCGATAGCCCATCGAGGCGCTGACGTCGAGGAGCAGATGGCAGTCGAGGTTGGTCTCCTCCTCGAACTTCTTCACGTAGTGGCGATCGCTGCGGGCGTAGACCTTCCAGTCGAGGGTCGAAAGATCGTCGCCCGGCATGTACTGCCGGTACTCGGCGAACTCGACGCTGAATCCCTTATAGGGGCTGCGGTGCAGACCGGAAATGAACCCTTCCACCACCGTACGCGCTTTCAGCTCCATCGTCCCCAGCCGGGCGATCAGGGCCGGGTCGAGGAATCGCAGGTCGCGCGGGCGGACGGGAAGCGCCATGCCTACATTCCGCTCTGGGGAACGGGCACGGCTTCGAGCAGCCGCTGCACCAGGATATCGGAGGTGACGCGCTCCGACTCGGCGAAGAAATTGGCGATGACGCGGTGGCGCAGCACCGGCAGCGCCAGCGCCTGGATGTCGGCGACCGAGACGTGATAGCGGCCGTGAATCAGCGCGCGCGCCTTGCCGGCCAGAATCAGCGCCTGCGACGCGCGCAGCCCGGCGCCCCATTTCACCCACTCGTTGACGAAGGCATGGCCGCCCTGGCGACCCGGACGCGAGGCGTCGACCAGCCGGACCGCGTAGCGGGCGACTTCCTCGGCGACGATCACCTGGCGCACCAGTTGCTGAATCTCGAGGATCTCGGCGCCGGTCAGGACGCGCTGCGGCGTCTCGGTCCGCACGCCGGTCGTCTGCGTCACGACCCGCACCTCTTCGTCTTCGGTCAGGTAGTGCATGACGATGTTGAACATGAAGCGATCGAGTTGCGCCTCGGGCAGCGGATAGGTGCCTTCGAGCTCGATCGGGTTCTGCGTCGCGAGGACGAAGAACGGCTGCTCGAGCGGATAGGTCCGGCCGGCGGCGGTGACGTGATACTCCTGCATCGCCTCGAGCAGCGCCGCCTGGGTCTTGGGCGGCGTCCGGTTGATCTCGTCGGCGAGGATGATCTGGGCGAAGATCGGCCCGGTGATGAATCGCAGCGAGCGGTGGCCAGCCTCCTCGTCGAGGACCTCGGTGCCCGTGATGTCGGCCGGCATGAGGTCGGGCGTGAACTGGATGCGCTTGAACGAGAGATCGAGGATCTGGGCGACGGTCTTGATCAGCAGCGTCTTGGCAAGGCCGGGCACGCCCGTGATCAGGCAGTGCCCGCCCGTGAAGAGCGCGATCAGTACCTGATCGATGACGTGGTCCTGGCCGACGATCACCTTGCGAATCTCAGCGAGAATCCGCTCACGGCCCTGCGCCACCCGGCGCGCAACATCGGCGAGGTCGTCGGCGCCGCTGTCGTCCTGGGCGCGGCTCATTCCGGCAGCTGGGTTCATCAGTGGGTCAGCGAGTAAACGATTTCGTTAATCTGCATCCGATAGGCCTGGGCGGTGAAGCGGACGTAGCCGGGATAGTCGGCGGCGTTCGACCACTCCCAGCCGTCGCCCATGTCGACGTTCCAGTTGATCAGCACCATGGCGCGGCCGCTGTCGTCCTCGATCGCGCGTAGTTTCGCGACATAGCCGCCCTTCTCCCACATCCGGCCGGCGAGAAAGGAGCCGAGCCCGGGGGTCTGCGGATACTCGGGAATCTTGTAGAACGAGTTGAAGATTGGATGCTCCGGAGGAAGATCGACGATGCGACGGTTCGGAAAGACCCGCTTCATCTGCTTCTCGAGATTCGCCCACTCGACGTTGCCGTGGAAGTCGTCGAAGGTCAGCGTGCCGCCGCGCAGCAGGTATTCACGCAGGCGCTCGACCTCGGCGTCGGTCGGAATCCAGGTCCCCGGCTCGACGAGATAGATCCAGGGATTCGCCCATAGCGCCTGATCGTCGATTGGAAAAGCCACGGGCTCGTTGACCTGGATCGAGGTCACAGTCCGGACGCGGCGCGAGAGGTTCTGCTCGGCGGCTGGATAGTCGATGGTCCAGCACTCGTCGTAGGTATCGCACCCCGACAGGCCGGGCAGCTTCGAGCCTTGATACTTGATGCGGGCGAAGGTCCACTCGAGGCCGGCGAATCGGCCGTCACGGGCGATCGAGCTCTGCGCAACCGCCTCGAACGACGGCCCGGCCCACGCCAGCGCGCACAGAGCTCCGAGCGCGGCGACGATCGGCGCGCCTCGTGCTCCCGGCCTCATCGGCCCCCGTCGATGGCCTTGAGCAGGATGTCCTGCGCCCGTTCGAAGCTGGGCGCGATCTCGAGCGCGGCGAGCGCTTCGCGCTTGGCGTCCGCCGGGCGATTGGCCAGCAGATACCCTTCCGCGAGATCGCAGTGCGCCGAGGCTCGATCCGCGGGTCCGATCGCCAGCGCGACCTTGAACTCGCGCGTCGAGACGACCGGGTCCTTCGCCCGCAGCGCAGCTCGCCCGAGGATCGTGTGCGTGCCGGCGTCGAACGGATCGAGCTCGACGATCCGGGCGTTGGCGAGGGCGACCAGCTTTTCGTTGTTGGCCTTCGTGGCCAGCTCCGACAACCGCCGCGCCGCCGCGATTGCCGTGCCGTCGCGGGCCAGCAGCGCCGCATACTCGCGCATCGCACGCTCGGGATCGCCGAGACGTTCCGCGAGGGCGCCCATCATCGCGTGCGGGCTGTCCTCGCCGATCGCCGCCGGCACGAGCTCCGCCGCCTTCTCGAGCGGCTCGAACGCGGCCTTGTCCCCCTGCTTGGCCAGCGCCGCGCCGAGCTGCAGCTGCGCCCGGTAGCTCTGCGGCCGAAGCGACGCCTCATTCTTCAGCGCCGTGAGATCGCCCTGCGCCATCCCCGCGACCGGCTTGCCGGTTTCGCGCAGCGCCGCCCGGATCGACGCGAACCGCGACTCCAGCATCTTGTCGAACGTGCCCTGCAGCGTCTCGATCGAGACGCCCAGGCCCTTGCTCACGGCGGCGTCCCCCTCGACACCGTCGGCATAGACGCGCACGAGCGATCGCAGCGCCGCTTCGCCGTGCGTGTCGACGATATGGCGGACGAGCAGCGACGCCTGGTAATACGCCAGCGCGATCGTGTCCGGCTTCGTGAACCCGGAATTGAGGTCCTTCAGCGGCAGCACGCGATCGCGCTCCATGGCCAGCGCGAACGGCACTTCCATCTCACCGCCCCACGTCGGCCGGGCCCGGCTCTCTTCGAAGACCGACGCGCCCTCGGTCAGCCAGCGCGGCACCCGCTGGTTCGACATCTGGAGCGTGATGACGTGCGCGAGCTCGTGCCAGAGCGTCGCCTCCCACGAGAACGAGCCCGGCGGCTTCGCCCGCGGCGAGTCCATGCTGACGACGCGGCCGAAGCAGGCGCCGAGGGCGCCGACCAGTCCGGGAAGGCCGAGGTTGCGCACGGCAAAATCGTCGTGCACCGGGAAGATCTCGATCAGGATCGGGCCCTTCGGCGTGAACTGATAGGAGGCCGACAGCTTGGCGAGCGCCTCCTTCGCGAGCGGGATCGCGTACTCGCGCAGGATCTTGGCTTCGTCCGGATGAAACTTGAAGATCAGGTCGCCTTCCTGCACGACCTCGAACTTCTCGAGCTTGTCGAGCAGGCCGAGGAGGTTGAACGTGACCCGATCGAACGGGAACGCCTTGAAGGTGCTGTCGAGCACCTTCCGCGCCTCGGCTTCGTCACCCGTCCGCATGAGGTGAAGCCCGAGATCGCTGGCGGCGCGGATATTCGTCGAATCGAGGGTGATGGCCTTGCGCGTCAGCGCGACCGCTTCGTCGAAGCGGTAGTTGCGCGCCGACAACTCGCCGGCGACGCGATACACCTCGCCGAACGCGGGGTTGATCGCCAGCACCTTGGCGACCTCGGCCTCGTGCGCCGCCTTGTCGTCGCGGACGTAGGCGATGGCGCCGAGCAGCGCCCGGGCGTCCAGATGCGACGGGTTGGCCGTCAGCACCTTTCCGATTCGCTCGCGAGCCTCGGCGTAGCGCGTGTTGTCGAGATCGAGCTCGGCCAGGAAGAGCTCGGCCTCGGCATAGCCCGGATCGATCTTGAGCGCCTGCTCGGCGGCGGCTGCGGCAGCCGGAGGGTTCTCGTTCGCGAGCGTCCGCGCCATCCCGAGGTGCGCCGGGGCCCACTTGCCGTCCTGCTCGAGCACCTTCTGAAACGACTTCAGCGCCTCGGCGGGGTTCTGGGTCTCGAGGAACAGCTCACCCCAGCCAGTCTCCATCGCCGGATCGTTCGAGCGGACCGCCGCACGGTAGAGGGTGTTGGCGTCTTGCAGCTGCCCGAGCGCCTGCGCGGCGCGCGCGGCGCGGTAATAGGACTCCGGCTCGGGCACACCAGTGGCGCTCGTCAGCACGCGGTTGAGGAGCTGTGCCGCGACGTCGGCCTTTCCGAACTGACGCTTCTGCAGAAGCCCGAGCTCGAGCGCCGCTTCCCCCGCCGCCTGCGTCGTCACCGCCGCTTCCAGCAGCTTCAACGCCTGGTCGTACTGCCCGCGTGACGCAGCGAGGCGCGCCAGCACGGCCGCGGCGTCGGCGTCGTTGGCGGGGCGTGCTTTTGCCAGTGATTCCGCCTCAGCCGCCCGTCCCTGGGCCAGGGCGCGGCGCGTCGCCTGGAGGAACGTTTCCGGTGTCTGCTGCGCTGCCTGTGACGACACGTCGACCGATGGCCAGACGCGCGGCCGCCAGATCGACAGCGCTGCGAGCACGCATGCCGCAGCGATCGCGGCCGCCAGCAGCCGACTCAGCGTCTTCGATTCTGGCCACAATCTTCGCATCACTCTGCCCGGATTATAGAACGGGGCTTGCAGCTTCAGACGCCGGCGATGTCGATCCGGCCGCAGCCGACGCGTCAGCGGCGCAATTCATACAGGCGCACGGGCTGCCCCTGCCAGCGCGCCGACGTGATGAGGCGGAAGTCCGGCATCGCCTCGACGCGCTCGAGAAGGTCACCGCAGCCGCCGCGGTACAAGGCGCAGTTGACCGACACGTGCGTCGTCCCGCGCGCGCGCAGGAGCGACAGCGTTCGTCCCTCCGGAAACCCCTGCAGCTCCTGCTCGAAGTCGCCGGTCCCGTCCGGCGAATGGCCGCTGTATCCGTTGACCATGTCGACCCAGTGCCACACCGAGAAGTACATGAACGGTATGTGCCAGCTGTAATTGGCGTGGCGGCCGCCGAACGGGAACTCGGCAAGGACCGCTTTGTTCCCCGCCAGGGCGCCGTAGATCGGCGGCGGTTCCGGCCAGACCGGTTCGAGGCGCAGGATCGGCCTCACGTCGATCGCAATCGCGGCCACGATCGCCGCCAGCGCCAGCCGCGTCGCGAACAGCGATCTCCCCGCGAGGAGACGCCGGACGCCGAATCCCGCCAGCAGCGTCAGCGCGATGCCGTGGATGATACTGGCTCGCGCCGGCACCCGCAGTCCGCGTATGAACTCGAACCACTCGTAGAGGTAGGGATAGAACGGACTGTTGAAGCCGCGGGAGATCTCGAACAGCACCACCAGGGCGAGGGCGTAGGCGGCCCGGGTCGCGCCGATCGGCGGAACCAGCGCCACCGCCGCCAGCAGCAGGACGATGGCCCCGGGAAACAACGCGCGCTCGGGCTGGCGGCTGCGGATACGCTCGCCCCACATCGCGCTGCGATGGTGCGCGCTGACGTAGTCGCCGACGGTCGCGCTGTAGAAGGCCACCGTCTCTTTGTCCCGGTCGCCGAGGTGCGCCGCCCGGTAGACGCGAGCCAGCGGCCACGCCAGCATCAACGCGACGACGGCGCCGACGACCGCCGGGCCGACGAGACGGCGGAGCGGCGCTCGCGTCAGCCAGCACGTGACGACGAAGACGAGGCTGGCAAAGATCGAGAAAAAGACGGCGTAGTACATCGAGCAATAGAGCTGCCCCGCCGACAGCACCGCCGCCAGGACGGCGTAGCGCATCCGCGCCGTCGCCGCGAACTGGTGCAGCGCCAGCAGCGCGAAGGGCATGCAGTACGTCATCTGCAGCTCGAAGTGGCTGTAGTGCTCGAAGCGGTAAGGATGGAACCCGAACAGCAGCGCGGCGACGAACGCCGCCGCGGCCGATCCGGTGAGGCGCTCCGCCAGCACGTACATCGCGAGCGCCGAGGCGATGAACGTCGCCACCATCATCACGTTGTAGGCGACGACGGGATGCAGCCCGAAAGCCAGCAGCGGCATGGTCGTCACCGCCGGCAGCAGCATCGAGTCGGAGTAGGTCAGCGTCAGCTCGTTGGGATAGAAGATGTTCGGGCTGAAGAGGGCACGAGGGTCGCCCTGCAGCTTGTGAAACACCCAGCTGAAGCGCCAGATCGAGAACAGCGGGTCGCCGAGATCCGGCACGTGGTAGAGGTTCAGGATCTGCGGCCAGAGCATGGCGGCGGCGAAAGCGCAGATGCCGGCGGTTGCCAGGCCCAGCCTCCGCCACCTGAACGCGGCCGGCAGCGGCGCGACACGATCGAGAGCAGGATCGTAGACGCGATCGCGGATCGCGCGCCCGACCTGCGGCGCGTTGGCAAGGGGCCGCGTGCGCCGATCGAACGCGACGCGCAGCGCCACGACCGCCAGCGCCACCAGCGCCGCGCGATCCGCGCTTCGCGCGGTGATCCGGGCACCGCCGAGGCGGAGCGTCAGGCCGCCGGTGAGAAGAATGGCGACCGCGGCGACGGCGAGGGCGAGCGCGAGCCAATCGAGCGCGATCGTGAGTCGGGAACGCGACAAGCGAGAATTCTAACCGTCGCTCGCTCACAGGGTCCGTGCGGCGCGCGCGATCGGGTCACGCGGCGCTGCGGCCGAGCGCTGCTTCCTCGACCCGGACCCGCAGCAGCATCAGCGCGCCGAAGATCAGCACAGACGCCGCGCCGGCGAGCGGAGCGCCGGCAATCGTGGCGAAGCCGACGAGCTCGCCGACGACCGCGACGTAGTTCGGATGGCGCAGGAAGCGGTACGGCCCTTGCCGCGAACGGGGCGCTCCGGGCGGAACGAGGACGCGAAAGGTCCACCGCTGGCCGAGCGTCGCGATGGCCCAGTACTTGAGCGCCTTGGCGGCAACGAACACCGACACGCCGGCGGCGGGAACGGTCGCGAATCCGCTGCCCCGCCACCATCCCTCGAGGATCATGGCCAGGAAGCAGCCGGGATACGCCACCTGCATCAAGGCGTAGACGTCGCCCGACGGCTCGCGCGCGCCGAGCGCCCGCAACGCCCGCTCGTGGGCGCGCGAGATCCCGGCCTCGACGATCATCGGGACGAAGGCGAGCAGGGCAATCGAAACAGCGAAGACCATTCCTGATCAGAACCACCGGCGCGACGCTATCCGCGCGGAACGTCACCAGCATAGTGGACGATGCGCTCGATCATCGCAGGCGACCACTTTGCGCCGGCGGCGGCGAGGCGCAGCGCGGCCGGGGAGCCGCTCATCGCGCGCAGCGCGCGATTGAAGCGCCACTTGGTCCCGAACTCCCGGCGGCGCCGCTGCTCGAGCCCGCGCGCGGCCTCGCCGGGGCACGAGGCCAGCGCCGCGATTGCGGCCTCGGCGGCGAGCTCGGCGCCCCTGACGGCGAAGTACAACCCGTCGCCGGTCATGGGATCGATGAAGCCTGCCGCGTCTCCTGCCAGCAGCAGCCCGGGGACGCCGCAGGCGCGACCGTCGACCGCGAGCGGGCCCAGACAGATCGGCCGCGACGCGGGCGATGCCGACGCGAAGCGGGCCGCCAGCATCGGATCGCAGCGCAGCGTCTCGCGAAGGAGCGCCGCCGGATCGCGCACGGCGTCGCGCACGGCGGTGACGACACAGGCGTTGGTGACGCCGCCCGGCATCGGCGCGACGCCGATGTAGCGATCGGCTCGCAAGTGCATCTCGCCGAACGTCCCGCGGTCGTCAGGCGTCTCGACGCCTGTGTAGTAGCCGCCAACGGCCCAGCGCCGCGGCCGGGCCGCGTGCGACGCGAGGCCGAGGGCGCGTGCCAGCCGCGAGCCGCTGCCATCCGCCGCGACGGTCACTCGCGCCTCCACTCGCCGCGACGCGCCGTTGGCGCCAGCCACGAGCACGCCGCGCACGGCGCCGCCGTCGACGATTGGCTCGCGCACGACGACGCGATCCTCGAACTCGACGCCGGCCTGCAGCGCGCGGTCGAGCAATGCGGCATCGAACAGCGCCCGCCGCAACGCGACGCCGCGGGCGGCGCCGGCGTAGCGGGCGGTGCACCGGACGCCGCCGTCGCCGCTGACGATCATGCCGTCGATCGGCAGGCCGCCGTCCGTCGCGCGGTCGAGCCCGAGGCGGCGCAGCAGCGCCAGCGCGCCCGGGTTGACGGTGTCGCCGCACAGCTTCTCGCGCGGGAAGCGGGCGCGATCGACGAGGCGGACGCGCAGCCCGGCGCGCGCCATGACGAAGGCGGCAATCGCGCCCGCTGGCCCGGCGCCGCAGACGAGCGCGTCAGGCCTGGGCATGGCCGAGCACGATGGCGCTGTTCTTCGAGCCAAAGCCGAGGCAGTTGCAGAGCGCCGCCGCCGGCGCGGCGCGGCGGCCGACGTTCGGGATGAAATCGAGATCGCAGTCCGGGTCCGACTTCTGCTGGTTGATCGTCGGCGGCAGGTAGCCGTGGTGCAGCGCCAGCGCCGACGTCACGATGCCCGCGGCGCCCGACGCGCCCTGCGGATGACCGATCATCGACTTGACCGACGAGCCGGGGACGTCGTCGGCGCGGCGGCCGAGCAGCCGGCGCACGCAGCGCGACTCGACGGCATCGTTGAGCACGGTCGACGTGCCGTGAAAATTGACGTAACCGATCTCCTCGATCGCCCGGCCGGAACGGTTGACCGCGAGTTGCATGGCGCGGACGATCTGCTCGCCGTCGGGGTCCATCTGGACGCGGTGGTAGGCGTCGCAGGTCGAGCCGTGGCCGTCGATGGTCGCGTAGATCGTCGCGCCGCGGGCGCGGGCGCGGTCCTCGCGCTCGAGCACCACCATCCAGGCGCCTTCCCCGAGGACGAAGCCGTCGCGGCCGGCATCGAAGGGGCGTGAGGCGCTGGCGGGCGCATCGTTGTGCCGCGTCGAAACGGCGCGCATCTTGGAAAAGCCGAAGATCATGCCGGGCGTCACGCAGGCGTCGGCGCCGCCGCTGAGGATGACGTCCGCTTCCCCGCCGCGAATCAGCGCCGCCGCATACGAGATCGCGTCGGTAGACGACGTGCAGCCGGTGGAGACGACGTGGCTGATACCGTGCAGCGAGAGCGCGATCGAGATCTCGCTCGAGATCATGCCGACGATCGACACCGGGATCGCGTACGGCGTCACGCGGTTCCAGCCATCGGTGAAGAACTCGTAGTACTGACGCTCGGCGACCTCGATGCCGCCGGCGCCGCTGCCGACGAGCACACCGGCGTCGGGCTCGCCGACCCGCAGCCCGGCGTCGGCCCACGCTTCCGACGCGGCAATCACGGCAATGAGCGAGGCGCGCGAGTAGCGTCTCGGATCGGGACGCCCGCGGTCGCCGGACGTGCCCGGGACGCGGCACCCGATCGCGACGGCGTCGTCGATCGTGACGTGCGGCACGGGCGCGGCCACGGTACAGCCGTAGGCGCTGGCGTCGAACGCGGTAATGGCGCGCGTCGCGCTGCAGCCGTTGCTCAGGTGCTGCCAGAACCGATCACGGCCGACGCCGTAGGGAGAGACGACTCCGATCCCGGTAATCGCAACCGACATGGCTTCCTATAATATGTGCCGCAGTGGTGGCGGCTGGATGCGAGCCCGCGCCGCGGGCGGCGTCCGCCGCGGACAGGCTACGTAAGCGCTTACGCAAAAAGACGCCGAATCGGCCGGCCCGAAGCTCAATGCGCGCACTTCCTCCCGTCGCTGCCGATCTTGCAAGCCTTACTCCAACGAGCTGGCGATCGTTGCGCCGCCGGCCCCGAGCGTCTCCATATGCCTGAGTCGAGGCGTGCGTCGCTCGCGATTGCCTGGGCCGGGACGCTGGTGTTCGCAGGTTCGCTGCTGTGGTTCTTCTACTGTTACGCGATCCGGTTCGACCGGCTCGGCGCGGGTCCGCTGACGACCGGCGACGCGGCGCGCGCGGCGACGATCGATGTCGCGCTCTTCACGCTGTTCGCGGCGCACCACAGCCTGCTGGCGCGGTCGAGCGCAAAGGCGTGGATTCAACGGAGCCTGCCCGGCGGCCTCGAGCGCTCCGCGTACGTGTGGATCGCGAGCCTGCTCTTCATCGCCGTCTGCACCTGGTGGCAGCCGCTTCCCGGCACGCTCTACACGCTCGACGGCGTGGCGCGCCTCTTCGGCTGGGGGATACAGCTGGCCGGCGTGGCGATCACGATACGCACGTCGCGGATGCTCGATGTGCTTGATTTGTCGGGCGTCCGGCAGGCGCAGGGCGGCAGCAGGCCACTGCGATTGCCGCTGAAGGTGACGGGACTCTACGGTCTCGTCCGTCACCCGCTGTACTTCGGTTGGGCTTTGATGGTCTTCGGCGCGCCGGACATGACGTCGACGCGGGCACTCTTCGCCGTCGTCAGCACCGGCTACCTGGCGCTGGCGATTCCCTGGGAAGAGCGCAGCCTGCTGCAGACGTTCGGCCGCGAGTACGCCGACTATCAGCACGACGTGCGGTGGCGTCTGCTGCCGTGGATTTACTGACGCTTCGCGGGCCTGAACGGCCGAAGCGAATGCGATAGACTGGGGGACCGATGGCCGAGGATCCCCAGCCAGCCCTTCCTGCCGAACTTCCCGTCGTCCCTCTTCGCGGCGCCGTCGTGCTTCCGATGACCGTGTCGCCGCTCGGCGTCAGCCGCGAGATGTCGGTCGAGGCGGTCAACCACGCCCTCGCCGGCGACCGCCTGATCCTGACGCTGCTGCAGAAGGCCGAGACCGACGACCCGGCGCCGGACGATCTCTTCCGCGTCGGCACTGTGTGCATCATCCGGCAGATGGCGAAAGCGCCGACCGGCGGCATGCGCGTGCTCGTCGAGGGCCTGGCGCGGGCCCGGGCGGAGTTCCTGGAGGTCGAGAACGGCGTCGTCAAGGCGCTGTTGAAGCCGCTCAAGGAACCGGTCGAACGCAGCATCGAGATCGACGCCCGCGTTCGCCACCTGCAGGAACTGATCGATCGGGCGCTGTCGCTCGCCACCGGCATCTCCCCCGACATCAAGTCGCTCATCACCAGCATCGACGACCCGCTGCGCGTCGCCTACCTGGTGGCGAGCCTGATCGACATGAAGCCGGAGGACAAGCAGAAGCTCCTCGAAGAGGATTCGCTCGCCGTCAAGCTGGACGCCGTCGCGATGGCGTTGTCGCGCGAGATCGAGGTCCTCGAGCTCAAAGGCCGGATCGAGTCCCGGGCCGAGAAGGAGATGACCGACGCGCAGCGCCAGTACGTGCTGCGGCAGCAGATGAAGGCGATCCAGTCGGAGCTTGGCGATGGCGACAGCGAGGTTGTCGAGCTGCGGCGTCGGGTTACCGAGGCGGGGCTGCCCGAACGCATCGCGACCGTCGCCTTCCGCGAAGTCGACCGCCTCGAGCGGATGACGCCGGCGTCGCCCGAGTACCAGATGCTGCGCACCTACCTCGACTGGGTGCTCGACATCCCCTGGGACAAGCCCACCGAGGACCGCCTCGACCCGACCGAAGCGCGGCGCGTGCTCGACGAGGATCACTACGACCTCGACAAGGTCAAGGATCGGATCGTCGAGTACCTGGCGGTGCAGAAGCTGCGGCACCGCGCCGTGTCGCCGCCTATCGCCGAGTCGGGCGTCGCCGCCGACGCGCCGCCGCCCCCCGGCATGAAAGGTCCGATCCTCTGCTTCGTCGGCCCGCCCGGCGTCGGCAAGACATCGCTCGGCCAGTCGATCGCGCGGGCGATGAACCGCAAGTTCGTCCGCATCTCGCTCGGCGGCGTCCGCGACGAAGCCGAGATCCGCGGCCACCGCCGCACCTACATCGGCTCGATGCCGGGGCGGCTGGCGCAGGCGCTGAAGACCGTCGGCTCGTCGAACCCGGTGCTGATGCTCGACGAGATCGACAAGATGTCGGTCGGCGTCCAGGGCGATCCCGCGGCGGCGCTGCTCGAGGTGCTCGACCCGGCGCAGAATCACGCCTTCCGCGACCATTACCTCGAGGTCCCGATCGATCTCTCGCGCGTCCTCTTCATCGCCACCGCGAACCAGCTCGGCACCATCCACCCGGCGCTGCTCGATCGCATGGAGATGCTCTCGCTGAGCGGCTACACGGAAGACGAGAAGGTGCACATCTCGCGCATGTATCTCGTCCGGCGCCAGCTCGAGGAGAACGGCCTGCTGCCCGATCAGTGCACGATCACGGACGCGGCGCTGCGGCGCGTCATCGCCGAGTACACGCGCGAGGCCGGCGTCCGGTCGCTCGAGCGGCAGATCGGCACGATTGCGCGCAAGGTGGCGGCCCGCGTCGCCAGCGACGAATCGTTCAAGGCAACCGTCGACGCCGGCCAGGTCCCGGACTACCTCGGGCCGCCGCGGCTCCGATCCGAGGCGTCCTTTCGCACCTCGCGCCCGGGCGTCGCGACCGGGCTGGCATGGACCGAGACCGGGGGCGACGTCCTCTTCATCGAGGTCGCGCTGCTGCCTGGCGGCAGCGGCCAGGTGATCCTCACCGGACAGCTTGGCAGCGTGATGCAGGAGTCCGCCCGCGCGGCGCTCTCGCACGTCCGGCAGAACGCGAACACGCTCGGCATCGCCCCCGAGTTCCTCGCCAAGCAGGACATCCACATTCATGTCCCTGCCGGCGCCATCCCGAAGGACGGACCGTCGGCCGGCGTGACGATGGCGACGGCGATGGTGTCGGCGGCGCGCGGCGCGTCGGTGCGGCCGGACGTGGCGATGACCGGCGAGATCACGTTGTCGGGCTTGGTCCTACCCGTCGGCGGCATCCGCGAGAAGGCGCTGGCCGCGCGGCGGCAGGGCATCAGGACAGTAATCCTGCCGGAGCTGAACGAGCCGGACCTCGCCGAGCTGCCGGCGGAAGTCCGGCACGACATGACCTTCAAGCCGGTCGCGACGCTCGACGAAGCGCTCGCGATCTCGCTGCCGCTGCCGACAGCGGCGGCCGTCGACGGCCGCTGACACCGCGTTGGCTGCCGTCGCGTTCTACGTCTCCGGCCACGGCTTCGGCCACGCCTCACGCCAGATCGAAATCATCAACGCGCTCGGCGCGGCCCGCCCCGATCTCGAGATCGTCGTCAGGACGTCGGCGGCGCGCTGGCTGGTCGAACGCACCGCGCGCGTACCGATCACGCTGCTCCCGGGCGAATGCGACACCGGTGTGATCCAGATCGACAGCCTCCGCCTCGATGCGGCGGCGACGATCACACAGGCTGCGGCCTTTCACCGGACCCTGCCGGAGCGCGCCCGCGACGAGGCGGCCTTGCTGCGTCGTCACGACGTGCGCTTCGTCGTCGTCGACGCGCCGCCGCTCGGCTGCGCCGCGGCGGCCGTCGCCGGCGTGCCGGCAGTGGTCGTCGGCAACTTCACCTGGGACTGGATCTACGAGGAGTACGCCGAGGCACTCGCCGCCGAGTCGGACCTGCTGCCGGCAATCCGGCAGGCGTATCGCGAGTGCGGCGTCGCCTGGCGGCTGCCGATGCACGGCGGCTTCGCGACGTTCACCACGATCGAGGACGTGCCGTTCGTCGCCAGGCATGCGGCCCGGCCGGCGGACGAGGTGCGGCAGGTGCTCGGCCTGCCCGCGGAGCGTCCGCTGGTGCTGTCGTCGTTCGGCGGCTACGGCGTCAGCGGGCTGGACGTCGCGCAGCTCGATTGCCTCGATCGCTACGGTCTGGTCGTGACGGAGCGCGGCGATCCCGATCCAGCACTGCAGCGCGACGGCGTGTTCGCGGTGGACGAATCTGCCGTCTACCGGCACGGCCTGCGCTACGAGGACCTCGTCGGCGCCTGCGACGTCGTCGCGACCAAGCCAGGCTACGGCATCATCGCCGAGTGCATCGCCAACCGGACCGCGATCCTCTACACGTCCCGCGGCCGGTTCGCGGAATACGACATCCTCGTGCGCGAGATGCCGCGCTACCTCCGCTGCGCGCCGATCGAGCACGACGACCTCTTCGGCGGCCGCTGGCAGCAAGCCCTCGACCGGATCGTCGCGGCGCCGCCGCCGCCCGAGCATCCACCGACGAACGGCGCCGAGATCGTCGCCCGCCGCATCGGCGATCACGTGTGATGCGCCGACGATCACTTGATTCGCCGACGGTACTCCGGTACTGTGCCACGGCTCCCATATGCTCCGGCGGATCGTTTATCCCTTAGTCCTCGCTCTCCTCTGCCTCGCCGTGCTGGCGACGCACGTGGCGCCCGAGTTCGAACGCATCCGCAACCGCATCGTCACGGAACCGCGCGGTGCGGTTCAACCGGTTCTGCAGGTCGAGCTCCCCGATCTGTCGCGGCTGTCAGGGCAGCCTGCGGCGCTGATCTTCCGGCTGCGGGGTACCGCCGAACCGGTCGCCATCCGCGTCACAATCGATGATCTGCGGGTCACACGGCTGCTGATCCCGGCTGGCGAGGTCGTCCGCGTCGATGCCTCGGCCTTCATTCCACCGGGGCCCGGCCATCGCCTGGTGCTCGCCGGCGACCTCGCCAACTGGCAGCTGACGTCTCTCGAAATCGCGAATATCTACGGCCACTCGAGCGGTGTATTCGAGTTCGTGATCGTCCCGCGAGAGCGCGTTGCTCCGGCGGTACCGATCTGGCTGCTGCTCGTCGCCGCCGGCGCCGCTCTCGTCGCGAGGCCGAAGCTCGATTGGATCAGACGGCGCCCGCTTCGATGGCTGTACTGGTTTGCCGCCGTCATCGTCGGGGTTCTGTTCACGGCGGCGCTTGCCGCCGCTCAGGTGTCGCAGTACCGGATCCTGCTGTCGGCGACGACGTTCGGCATCTGCACGGCCATCCTCTACCTGGAACCGCTGCTGCGCCTGGCCCGCGCGTTGCGCCCGACGCTGCGCGCGGCCGCACCGCGGGTCGAGCCCTACCTGCCGCACCTCGCCGCCGTCGCGCTGATTCTCTGGAGCGTCGGCCAGTTCCATCATCCGGATACCGGGTTTACGTCGCTCATCGTGTTCGGTGAAGATTTCGAGCAGCACGCCGTGCCGAGCCTGCGGACAGTACCGCACGTCCTCAACAAGGGCTCCGGCTACGATGGGCAGTTCTACGCCCAGATCGCGCTCGATCCGCTGCTGCGGAGCCCGGAAATCGTGACGGCGGTCGACGACCCCGCCTACCGCGCCCGGCGGATCCTGCTGCCCTGGATCGCCTGGCTGCTGGGCGGCGGCCAGCCCTGGTACGTCCTGCAGGCCTACGCGCTGCTGAACGTGCTGTGCTGGGCCGGGCTCGGCGTCCTTCTGTTTCGCTGGCTGCCCGCCGGTTCACTGCGTCCGACGCTCGGCTGGATTGCGATCATGTTCAGCGACGGCCTGCTGTCGTCGATGCGCCAGGCCGTCCCCGACGGCCCGAGCATGTTGCTCATCACCTTGGGCGTTGCCGCCGTCGAGAAGCAGCGACCATGGCTCGCCGGCGGGCTGCTCGGCCTCTCCGGCCTGACCCGCGAGACCAACCTGCTCGCCGGCGTCATCTGTACGCCCTTGGCGATCAACGCGAGGGCGGTCCGGACCTTCGTCGTCCAGGGCCTTCTCATCGTCGCGCCGCTGGTGTTGTGGAGCATCTACATCTGGCAGATCGGCATCGAGCCGACGAGCGCCGGGCTTCGCAACTTCGCGCCGCCGCTGACGGCCTACTTTGGCAAGTGGCAGATGACGCTCCGGGAGCTCGGCGCGGAGGGCTGGGACTCGTTCTCGCGCTTCGCCCTCCTCGCGTTGATCTCGCTCACGACTCAGGCGATCGTGCTGTTCTGGTACCGGGACTGGCGGTCGCCGTGGTGGCGCCTCGGCGCCGCCTACGCCGTACTGATGCTGGTTCTCGGGCCAGCGGTGTGGGAAGGCCACTCGCTCGCCGTCAGCCGGGTCATGATTCCGCTGACGGTCGCGTTCAACCTGATTCTCCCGCGGTGCCGCTTCTACTGGCCGCTCTTCATCCTCGGCAACGCCGCCGCCGCGCACGGGCTCGAGTTCATGCGCGTTCCGTGGCTCGGAGGCTTGTGACGCGGAGTCTGGCGCTGCGGCTGGCGCTTGCCGCGCTCTGCGCTGTCGTGCTCGCGGCGCGGGTGCCGACTGACTTCGGGCGCGAGCGGGTTCGCGTCGTGACGTCGCCGCGGACGCCGGCGGACACCACGCTTTCAATCGACCTGCCAGACCTTTCTGAGCTCGACGACGCCCACACGGCGATCGTGGTACGGCTCCGCGGCGGCGCCACGCCGCAGGAGATAGCGCTGACGCTCGACGGCTCGCCCGTGGCGCGAGTATCGCTGGCAGCGGGATCCGAGTCGCGGCTGGACACGACGGTCGCCGCGCCGCGTGGAACCGGGCACGTGCTGGCGCTGACCGGAGAGCGCGGCGGCTGGCAGCTGACATACTTGGAGTTCGCCAACGTCCACGGGTTCACCCGCGGCATCTTCGAAGTCAACGTCATTCCAGCCGCACAGCGGCAGTTCAGCACGCTGCCCTGGTGGGCCGCGGCGTTGTTCGCGGCGGCGGTGCTGCTGCTGGCAGAGCCGGGCAGGCTACCGCACGATCGCGTGCCGCGACGCGTCGCTGTCGCCGTCCGCGCCGCCGTCATCGTCCTGTTCGCGCTGATCCTGTTCGCCGACCGCGTCAGCGCCTTCAAGCTCCTGATGGCGCCTCACACATTCGCGCTGGCCACGGCGCTCCTCTACTCCGATACGACCCTGCGAGGGCTGGGCAACCTCTGGGCCGCGCTGCTGGCTGCACTCGGTTTCGTGATGCGCCGGCTCGACCCCGCCGGCGCGTTCGCGACCAGCGACCGGGTTGCCGCGGCGATTGCGGCCGCGGGCGCGCTCGCGACCATCGTCATCGCCTGGACGCTCGGGGCGCACACCGCTGGCGGCGCCGATTCATACGGTTACGCTGCGCAGTCCGAGCTGTTTGCGCGCGGAGAGCTCTTCGTCGACCAGCCCGTGGCAGCGGAGCTCCCAGATTGGGTGACGGAGTCGGTCATCTCGCCGCTCGGCTTCACTCCTCAGCCTGCGTTCGGCGTCCATGGCCGCATCGTCCCGACCTACTCCCCGGGCTTGCCGCTGGTCATGGCCGGCCTCCGGTTGATCGGGGGTCCCGATGCCATCTACCTCGTGGTGCCGATGCTCGCCGGCCTGACGGTCTGGCTGACGTTCGTGCTGGGACGCGATCTCCTTGGTACGACGACCGGCCTGTTCGCGGCGACGTGGCTCGGCACCAGCCCCGCGTTCCTCAACAGCTCGCTCGCGCCGATGAGCGACGTCCCGGTGGCGGCGTGGTGGCTCGCGGCGTTCGTCGCGGCGCTGCGGCCGTCGCGCCGCGCCGCTGTCGCCGCGGGGATGGCGACCACGCTCGCGATCCTCACCCGCCCCAATCTGGCGATGCTGGCCGTTGTCGTCGCGATCCCATACGTGGTGCGATGGTTCAAGTCGCGCGCCACGCCGGCCGCGATCGATGCGGTGGCATTCGCGGCGACCGCCGCCATCGGGCCGATTGCCGTCGCAGTGCTCTTCAACTACTGGTACGGATCTCCCTTCCTGTCCGGCTACGGCCCGAGCGACCAGCTGTTCTCCTGGTCGTTCGTCGGGCCGAACCTTTCACGCTATCCGCGCTGGTTCCTCGAAACGCAGACGCCGATCGCGCTCGCGTTCGTGGCCGCGCCGCTGGCGCTGCGCTCGGGCGTCACGCGGCAGCGAATCAGCCGCGGCATGCTGGCCTGGCTCATGCTCAGCTTCTCGCTTCTGGTCTGGCTCGCCTATGTCGCCTACATCCCGTTCGAGGACTGGTGGTACCTGCGATTCGTGCTGCCGTCGTACCCGATGCTGATCGTGCTGGCGGCGGGTGTCCTGGTGCTGGCGCTGCGGCGGCTACCCTTCGCCGGCACTGCCGGCGTCGCCCTTCTCTCGCTGCTGGCGTGGCACGGCGTCTCCTACACGGTCGGCAAGGGCATCTTCCTGCTGCAACGCGGCGAGCTGCGCTACCAGAAGGTCGGTGAGTTCGTCGGCCGCGAACTGCCGGCGCGATCGCTCTTCCTGGCCATGCAGCACAGCGGTTCGATCCGGTACTACGGGTCCCGGACTACGCTCCGCTACGACTTCGTCCCGCACGATCGCCTCGACGCCCTGGTCGCGCACCTGCAGGCGCGAGGCTGGTCGGTTTACCTTGTCCTCGATGAGTGGGAAGAAAACCAGGAGTACCGCTCGCGATTCAGCGCCGCCAACAGCCTGGGGAAGCTGGACTGGACGCCGATCGCGCTGTCGGACGTCGAGATGCGGGTCAGGATCTACGACCCGCGCGACCGCGGCGCCACGACGCCGGTCGTGACGCGCAAAATTCAGTAGCTGTCGGTCAGTCCTTGACGCAGGTCACGAGCGACCAGATCCGCGGCACGTTCACCTTCTCGATCGAGACCGGCTGCAGCTGCGCCTGCGACAGGAAACCGGGCAGGTCGAGATCGGCCTTGAAGCCGATGTGAATCGTGAACGGCGAGATCAGGCGCTCGACGCGGGAGACGAACAGGTTCGGACTGAGAAAGTGATTGAGGAAGATGATGCGCCCGCCCGGACGGCAGACCCGGCGCATTTCGCACGCGACCTTCACCGGGTCGGGGACGACCGAGATCAGGTAGGGCGCATAGACGATGTCGAAGGAATCGTCGGCGAACTTCAGGTCGGCGGCGTCCATCTGCAGCAGGCGGAGGCTGCGGAGGCCCATCCGCGCGACGCGGTCCCGCGCCTTCTCCAGCATCGAGCAAGAGAAGTCGATGCCAGTGATGTTGGAGCGCTTCGGATAGAGCGACAGGTTGATGCCCGTGCCGACGCCGACCTCGAGCACGCGCTCGCCCGGCTGGATACCCATCTGACGGATGGCGCGGACCCGCCCGGGTTGCAGCGTCGGGCCGAAAGCGAGGTCGTAGACCGACGCCAGTTTCTCGTACACGCCCTCGACGAAGTCGTTCTCGACCGCAGCGACGGACAACTGCGCGGTACCGCTGCTCGTCGTCAGCAGTTCGTCGTCTTGCCCGCTCTCCTTGCGATCAAACAAAGTGATCATGCGAGGTCTCGTTGAGGACGCACACTATCGGGCGCCGCGGCCGGGACGGCTTTCGTCCAGCGCACGACGAGGGCGGGCGGCAGGTTTCCCACGACGAGCTGACGCGTCGGACTCGACCCCATGCGGGCAGCGAGCGTGCGCCGGACCGCCACGGCCGGCGGCAGCGCGAACGCATGAACGTACTGGAAAGTCGTGAAGGTTCCACCCGGCCGCAGCGAGGTCACAATCGCGTCGACGATGGCGCGGGCGCTGGCGGATGGCAGGCTCGCAAACGGCAGACCGGAGACGATGTGATCGATCGGCAGGAGGCCGCGCGAGCCCGCGATCTCGACGAGGTGCTCGGCGCGATCGCAAATCGCCTCGATGCCGGGCCAGCGTGCGGCGACGCGCGCCGTAAAGACGGGATCGATGTCGATGGCCAGGCAGCGGGCGGCCGGCGGCAGCCTCGCGGCAATCTCGACCGTGATCGCACCGGTCCCCGGCCCGAGTTCGACGACGCGGCTGGCGGGCGACACGTCCAGCCCGTCCACCATCGCGTGCGCCAGCCGTCGAGAGCTCGGCGCGATCGCGCCGACGGTGCGCGGACTCTTCCGAAAATGAGAAAAAAAGAGCCAGTGGTCTTGCCAGCGCTGATGACTCACATCTGTGTGGTCCATGGGACGGGCACTCGGACTATATCCGGTTAGGGCAAGTCGAGCAAGCACTTACGACCATTCTCAGCACTGGCGCCTACACCCGTTCCAGCAGCTGCACCACGGTGTCGAAGCTCCCGGCAGGAACCGTCAGCTGCAAGCCCTGCACGCTCCCCGCCAATTCCCCGACCAGCTCGCTCGCAATCTCCAGCCCTTCGTCGCGGGCCCGCCCGGCCTCTTCCGCCAGCCGCATCCGCTCCAGGGTTTCGGCCGGTACGATGACGCCCGGCACCTCGTTGGCCATGAACTCGGCGTGGCGCAGGCTCTCGAGCGGCGTCAGCGCGGCCAGCACGGGGATCGACCGGTCGCCGACGCGGGCGAGGAACGCGCGCAGCGCCTCGACGTCGAATACCGGCTGCGTGATTGCGAATTCCGCTCCGGCCTCGATCTTGTAAGCGAAGCGCCTGAGCTCCTGCTCGACGTCGAAGGCGCCGGGGTTGGCGGCGACGCCGATGTGAAACGCCGTCGGCTGGCCGATTGGCTGGCCGCCGATGTCCTGGCCGCGATTCAGCTTCGCCACGAGGTTGGTCAGGCCGATCGAGTCGACTTCGTAGACGGCGGTCGCGTCGGGATAGTCGCCAACCCGGGGCGGATCGCCCGTGACGAGCAGCACGTTCCGCAGCCCCATCGCATGCGCGCCGAGCAGATCCGACTGCATCCCGATCATGTTGCGATCGCGGCAGGCGTAATGAAGGATCGTCTCGATGCCCTGCTGCTCGACCATGACCGCGGCCGCGAGCGCGCTCATGCGCCCGGTCGCGCGCGGCCCGTCCGGGATGTTCACCAGGTTGACGCCGAGGATACGCAGCTGCCGCGCCTGCTCGACCAGCGCTTCGGCGCGGTAGCCGCGCGGCGGCACCAGTTCCACGCTGACGACGAACGTGCCGCGCTCGAGCGCATTTCCCATCCGCGACTTCGCCGCCCGCGGGACGATGGCAGGCGGCGGGCCCGGGTTCGGCGCCGGCACCTCGCCGCTGCGCGTGCCAGGACCGACGCGCTTGAGCGACAGCGCGCGCACCGCCTGCTTGATCTCCCGGATGTGCTCGGGCGTCGTCCCGCAGCAGCCGCCGACCAGGCGGACGCCGGCGTCGATGAACCGCCGCGCGTACGACGCCATGTATTCAGGCGAGCAGAGATAGATGTTGCGGCCCTCTATCTCGCGCGGCTTGCCGGCGTTCGGCTGCGCCGACAGGCGGACTGTCGCGACCTTCGCCAGCCGCTCGATCGTGTCGAGCATGGGCGCCGGGCCGACGCTGCAGTTCAGCCCGACGACGTCGGCGCCTTGGCGTTCGAGCTCGGGGACGAACGTTTCCGGAGCGACGCCGTCGGTCGTGTTGCCGTCCTCCTCCGTCGTCATCTGGGCGACGACCGGCAGGCTGCACACCGAACGCACGCCGCGGATCGCGGCGCTCATCTCGTTGACGTCGCGGAAGGTTTCGAGCACGAACAGATCGACGCCGCCCTCGACCAGGGCGCGCGCCTGCTCGGCGAAAATCGCCTCGGCTTCGTCGACGCCGGTGCGGCCCCACGGTTCGACGCGGACGCCGAGCGGCCCGATCGAGCCGGCGACCCACGCCTGATCGCGGGCCGCGTGGCGGGCCAGGCGCGCCCCGCGCAGGTTGACCTCGTGCACCTGGTCGCCGAGGCCGAACACGCCGAGCTTCACGCGGTTGGCGCCGAACGTGTTCGTCTCGATCACGTCCGAGCCGTGGCGGATATAGATCTCGTGCACTTCCGAGACGAGGTCCGGCTTCGTCAGGTTGAGCTCGTCGAACGAGCGATTGAGGAAGATGCCGCGGGCATAGAGCATCGTCCCCATCGCGCCGTCGCAGACGAGGACGCGGCGGTCGAGTTCAGAGAGAAATGAAGGCCTGGTCATGAACCGCTGTCAGCCTTTCGCCAGCCGGGCGTCGACGACCTCCACCGCCAGCGTGGCGGCGTCGACGAGCAGATACGACTGCGACACGAGATCGAGGCCGATAGAGCGCACGCCCTGCCGCTCCTGATCCGTGAACGCATGATGATGTCCGAAGAGGTGCAGCCGGGGCCGCGCCGCCGCCAGCACCTCGTTGATCGGCGTTTTCCCGGCGTCCGGGCCGCGGCCGCCGACGCGGTACGGCCGCGCCGCCTCGTGGGTCAGCAGTACGTCGATACCGCTCATCCGTGCCAGCCGCTCGACTTCTTCCCGGACGAAGTGCCGCCGTTTATCGGCAAGCGCGGTGGCCCGGGCCGTGCCCTTGACCGGGTGCGGCAGCGCCGTCGACGGAGTCTCGTACCAAGTCGGCGCAAACGTCCCGCCGAGCCCGGCCACGCGCAGGCCGTCAATCGTCGTCATCTGGCCGTTGTCGAGGAAATGCAGCGACTCCGGAAAGTCGCGAGCCGCGATCGCGTCGAAGTTCTCGTTGTTCCCCTTGATCCAGTAGACGCGGGAACCGAGCCCCTGGTAGCGGCCCTCTTCGTCCGCCACGTCGCCGACGCAGAGCCAGAAGGGAACGTCGGCGTGGCGGGCGACGATGCGCCTCGCACTCTCGAAGTCGCCGTGGATGTCGCCGAGAGCGCCAAACTGCACGGAGAATCAACCAGCCAGCGCGTCCGGTCGCCGCGGCCGCAAGCCCGCCGCGCCCCGGTCAGGACTTCTGCGTCGTCGCCGGGACCAGCATGTCCTGCTTGTCCCAGATGAAGTCCTTGTTGCTGTAGACAGCGAGCTCGTAGTCCTTGCCCATGAAGATCGCCGACACCGGGCAGGCTTCCTCGCAGTAACCGCAGAAGATGCAGCGGGTCTTGTGAATCTGGTAGACCTTGGCGTAGCGCGGCCCGGCCTGGACCGTGCCGTCGTTCTCGGCCGCTTCGAGGTAAATGGCATCGGCCGGGCAGGCGACGGCGCACAGGCCGCAGGCGACGCACTTCTCGAGGCCGTTCTCGTCCCGCATCAGCACCTGCTTGCCGCGGTACTTCGGGAAGACCGGAATCTTCTCGTCCGGATAGTTGACCGTGATCTTCTTCTTGAAGAAGTGCTTGAGGGTGGTCGCGAACCCGATGACGAACGGACGGATCATGCCCGCATCATATCAGCTGGGCCAGCGAAAATGAACACGGAAACCGGCGGCCGGCCGTCCAACTATCAGGAAATGCTATAGTTACGTGTCGAGCGCGCCCCAGCGCCACACCCATGCCGCACGGCACCAGAATCCTCTCGGACGAACAGTTTCTTCTCTTCACCCTGATGGTGAAGCTCGCGGTCGTCGCCGTGCTGTCGACCATGCTCGTGCGATTTCCATGGTTCAGGCGGATTCTGCTGACCGAGAAGCGCGACTGGCCCGAACGGCTGGTGTTCGCCGCGAGCCTCGGCGTCCCGCTCACGGCAGGCGTCGTCGCCCGGCTGCTCCTCGACTACGAGGCCTTCGACCTGACGCTATCGGGCGCGTTCCTGGCCGGGCTGCTGGCGGGCCCCTATGCCGGCGCCATCGTCGGGGCGATGACCTCGACCCCGGCCCTCATCGCCGGTGAGTGGATCGCCGTGCCGTTCGCGATTGGCTGCGGCTTCGCCGGCGGCGGCCTGCGCGAGATCTGCCCGAAGGAAGCCATCTGGCACTTCTCGCCGCTGTTCTTCACCGACCTGCACCGCTACGTCTGGCGGCTCGTGCGGCGGATGCAGATCGACTGGGTGGTGCTGATGCTCGCGGCGCCGATCAGCCTCGAGCTCCTGCGCAACTTCATCGGCCAGCGCTGGCCGCACATCTTCTACCACGTGCCGCCGACACCCTGGTTCCTCGGCCTCGTCATCCTGACGACGGTGCTGTGCGTCGCGATCCCGATCAAGATCTGGAACAGCGCCCGGATCGAGCATCGGCTGCAGGAACAGGAGAAGCTGTTGATGGCGGCGCGGGTGCAGGCGCTGGCGAACCAGATCAACCCGCACTTCCTGTTCAACACGCTGACGTCGATTTCGTCGCTGATCCGGTCGCAGCCGGAAACCGCGCGGACCCTGATCGTGAAGCTGTCGGGGCTGCTGCGGCGGCTGCTCCGCGCCCAGGAGCACTTCGTCACGCTGCGGGAAGAGCTCGAAGCGATCGACGAGTATCTCGACATCGAAGCCGTGCGCTTCGGGCCGAAGTTGATGATTGAAAAGGCGATCGACCCCGGCACGCTGGATGTGGTCGTGCCGAGCATGCTGCTGCAGCCGCTGGTCGAGAACTCGATCAAGCACGGGCTGTCGCCGAAGATCGGCGAGGGCCGGATCGAAATCCGCAGCAGCCGCCGCGACGGCCACACCATCATCGACATCATCGACAACGGCGTCGGCGTCACCCGCAGCCTGACCGGGACGGAGTCGGGCAGCGGCATCGGCCTCAAGAATGTCAACGAGCGTCTTCGCGTGATCTACGGCACCAACTACCAGCTCCAGCTCGACAGCGTACCCGGGGAAGGTACCTGTGCCCGGATCGTCATCCCGGAACTGGTCGTCCCGACGAGGATCTCGGCATGAACGGCGCTGAAAGCGAGATGCTCCGCGCCGTCGTTGTCGACGACGAGCAGCTGGCCCGCGAGGAGTTGTGCTTTCTCCTCGAGCAGATTCCCGGGATCGAGATCGTCGCGCAGGCCGAGGACGGCCCCGAAGCGCTGCGGCTGATCGCCGAGCACAACCCCGATCTCGTGATGCTGGACGTCCAGATGCCGGGGCTGACCGGCTTCGAAGTGGCGCGGCGGCTGCTGGCCGGGCCCTCGGACTCGCACCTGGTGTTCGTCACCGCCTACGACCGCCACGCGATCGAGGCGTTCGACGTCAACGCGGTCGACTATCTGCTCAAGCCAGTGGAGGTGACTCGGCTCACGACGGCGATCGACAAGGTGCGCCGGCGGATGCAGGCCCACCGTGGTCCCGGCAATGGTCCCAGCAACCTCGACCGTGTGCTGCAGCTGCTCGGAGAGCGGCAGGGCCGGCGCGAGCAGCTCGCGGTCAAGGTCGCGGACCGCTTCCTGCTGATCCACGCCGACGAGGTCGTCCACGCCTCGGTCGAAGACGACGTTATAACGGTGGTAACGAACAGCTTGTCAGGAACGTCTAACTATCGGACACTGGATGAATTGCAGGCCAGGCTCGACCCTGAGGTATTCTGGCGAGTGCACCGGTCGCACCTCGTGAATATCAACAAGATTCGCGAGATCGTCCCGTGGTTCAGCCGCAACTTCATCCTGAAGATGAAGGACGCGAAAGGGAGCGAGATTCCCGTCAGCCGGTCGCAGACGAAGCGTCTGCGTGAGTATCTGAAGCTATGAACGATCCGTACGATCCCTACAAGCCCCCGCCCTCGCCGGACGCCGACAGCTTCCGGATCAACGAGGCCGATTTCCGCATTCCGGAGCCGCCGGCGCCGCCGCCTCACGAACCGCCGCCCCCGAGCACCGAGCTCGCGGCGCTGCCGGTGCTGGCGCCGATGGTCCAGCACGTGCCGGCCATTGCGTCACAACAGGAAGGGCCGACGGTCGCCGGCCGGGTCGCGGAAGAAGTCGTCGCCTGGCTGAAGACGCTGGCCTCGGCCGCGGTCTATGCGACGCTGATCGTCACGTTCGGCTTCCAGGTCGCGCGGGTCGAAGGACAGAGCATGGCGCCGACGCTTGCGGATCAGGATCGCCTGATCGTCAACAAGGCGTCCTACAAGTTCTTCGAGGATCCGCAGATCGGCGACATCGTCATGCTCTACTACCCGCTCAACCCGGAGAAGTCGTTCGTCAAGCGGGTCATCGCCAAGGAAAGCGACCAGGTGCGGATCGTCGGCGGCCGGGTCTACCGCAACGACATCCCGATCAACGACGAATACGTGCCGAGCGAGTATCGCAGCCACGAGGACTGGGGCCCCGAAGTCGTGCCCGAGGGGATGTACTTCGTGATGGGCGATCACCGCAACAACAGCTCCGACAGCCGTCACTGGCGCTGGGTGCCGAAGAAGTACATCATCGGCAAGGTCCAGCTGCGGTGGTGGCCGCTGCCGCACGCGCGGCTGTTTTAGATCGCGGAATCGCGGAGCTAAAGCTCCGCGCTACGTACTCCGCGTTACGTTACCGGCGTACGTAGGGCGGAGCTTCAGCTCCGCCGCAACTCCGCCACCCCACCCAAACTCCCCTCAGTTGTCGTCGCGGTAGATGCGGTCGATGACGTCGCGATGCCGTTCCGCGACGACCTTGCGCTTCACTTTCAGCGTCGGCGTCAGCTCCCCCGTCTCGACGCTGAACTCGACGGGCAGGATGGCGATCTTCTTGATCCGCTCGAACTGCGCCAGCTCGCGGTTCAGCGCGTCGACGATCTCGCCATAGAGGCCGAGGACGTCGGCGCGATCGGCGACGTCTTTTTGCGTCACGGGCGGCTTGCCGAGCTCGGAGAGGCGCTGCTGCAGCGCCGGCATCGCCGGCACGATCAACACCGCGGCGAACTTCTGGCGGTCGCCGAGCAGCACCGCCTCCGACACCAGCGGGTTCCGCTTCAGCACCGCCTCGATCGGCTGCGGCGCGATCTTCTTGCCGCCGGCGGTGACGATGAGATCCTTCTTGCGATCGGTGATCGTCAGGTAGCCGTGCTCGTCGATGGTGCCGATGTCGCCGGTGTGGAACCAGCCGTCCTTGAGAGCGTCGGCCGACGCCTCGGGCTTGTTGTAGTAGCCGGCCATGATGTTCGGACCGCGGGCGAGAATCTCGCCATCGTCCGCGATCCGCAGCTCGACGCCGGGAAGCGCTTTTCCGACGGTGCCGACGCGCGGCGCGTCGGGCGGGTTCACCGTCAGGATCGGCGACGTCTCGGTCAGGCCGTAGCCCTCGATGATCGGCAGGCCGACGCCCTGGAAGAACTCGGCGATGTCCATCGACAGCGGCGCGCTGCCCGAGACGAGGTAGCGGACGCGATCGCCGAGGTTCTGGCGGATCTTGCGGAAGACGAGCCGGTCGGCGAGCTTTGCCTGGAGCCGGGCGATCAGGCCGGCGGAGCGGCCGCGCAGTTCGGCATGGCCGCGCGCCTCGCCGGCGTGCACCGCCCAGCGGAAGATCGCGGCTTTGATCCCCGGCTCGGCCCGCCCCTTCTCCATGATCCGCGCGTGCAGTTTCTCGAACACCCGCGGCACCCCGGTCAGGAGCGTCGGCCGCACGCCGCCGATGTCGCGGGCCAGCGTATCGAGCGACTCGGCGAAGGCGACGGTGACGCCGGAGAACAGGTAGATGTAGGCCACCATCCGCTCGAACGCGTGACTGAGCGGCAGGAAAGACAGCGCGACGTCCGCCTGCGACAGCTGCAGGGCGTCGGCGCCGCCGATCAGGTTCGAGACGAGGTTGGCGTGCGAGAGCATCACGCCCTTCGGCTCGCCCGTCGTCCCCGAGGTGTAGATGATCGTGGCGAGCCGATCCGGCGAGATCTGTCGCGCCGCTTCACGATACTCGCGGCCGGATCCCCACTCCGCCGTCATGCGCGCGTGGCCGCGCGCCTCCAGCGCCTCGAACGACATCACCGAGGGACTGTCCTGCTCGGTCCAGCCTTCGATCAGGACGACGGCAGCAAGATTCGGCAGCTGGTGGCGGACCTTCTGAATCTTTTCGAGCTGCTCGCGAGTCGAGACGATCGCCGCCCTGGCGCCGGCGTCGTTCAGGATGTAGCGCGCCTGCTGCGCTGGCAGCGTCGAATAGATCGGCACGGTGACGCCGCCGGCCGTCAGGATGGCCAGGTCCGCAATCAACCATTCCGGCCGGCTCTCTGCCAGGAGCACGACACGATCGCCGGCGCCGATGCCGAGCGCCGTCAAGCCCAGCGATACGTCGCGGATGCGCTCGAAGAACTCCTTGCTCGACAGGTAATCGACGCCGCCGTTGCGGCACCGGCCGATGACGCGGTCCTTCGGAAACCGGCCCATCGCATGGAACGGCAGGTCCGCGATGGTCGCAAGCATCACGTCCGGCTCGGCTACCGAGGCTGGCAACGCAGGCACGGGGGGATTATACGTGTCCGGTTGGGCGGTTGTCCGGTCGCCCGGTTGTCCGGTTGTCCGGTCTGTCCGGTCCCGTCGTGGCGCGGAGCTTCAGCTCCGCGGCGCGGCGAGGCTGAAGCCCCGCCCTACGTACCGAGCGGGAGCCGAGCCCCGAGCCCCGAGCCCCGAGCCCCGGAACCTAATACCCCGCGTGCTTGTCGACGAGGTTGATGAGCGTCTCGCCGCGCTCGAACCGGCGGAGGTTGTCGGCGAAGAGATCGATCGCGGCGTCCCAGTGATCGCGGCGAAATCCGGCCGTGTGTGGAGTGATGAGCGCGTTGGGCAGCGTCCAGAGCGGATGCTCGGGCGGAAGCGGCTCGTCCTGGAAGACGTCGAGCGCCGCGCCGGCGATGGCGCCGCTCCGGAGCGCGTCGACGAGGGCGGCCTCGTCCACAAGCTGCCCGCGGCTGACGTTGACGAGGATTGCGTCGCGAGTCATCGCCGCGAGCTCGCGCCGGCCGATGAGGCCTCGCGTCGAGGACGTGTGCGGCGCCGAGACGACGACGACATCGGCATCGGGCAGGAGATCGAGGAGCGCGTCGGGTGGATGCATCGCGCGGACGCCCTCCGCCGGCTCGCTCGCCGCGCGGCGCACGCCGGTGACGACCGCGCCGAGCGATGCGAATCGACGCGCCGTGGCGCCGCCGATCGATCCGAGCCCGACGATCAGCACGCGCGAACCGGCGACGGTCCGATTGCCGGCGGCGCCGATCGCGTCCTGCGCCCAGTCCTTCGCCGCCTGGCTCCGGAAAGCCTGCGGCAGCCGCCGGAAGAACGCGAGCGTCACGGCCAGTACGTGCTCGGAGATCGTCGCCGCGGACATACCGCGCGAGTTCGTCAACGTGACCGGGCTCGCCAGCATCGCCGGAAACAACATCCCGCCGATGCCGGCCGCCGGGCTGTGAATCCACCGCAGCCGCGTCGCCGCCGCCAGCTGCGCCGGGCTGATCTGTCCCATGAACGCGATCTCGGCGCCCGCGATCATGTCGAGGCAGCCGGCGTCGTCGGTCGCGTGCTGGAACGTGTGGGCCGGAAACTCTGCCCGCAGCCGCGCCACAGCCGCCGGCGGCACCGTCCACATCGCGACCGGGCTGTGAATGCAGATGAGGATGTTCACGCGCGCGGGATGCGGTTCACCGCCCGGGCCGACGCCGGCCGCCGCGGACGTAGTCGCCGCTGGCGCCGCCGCGCTTCTCGGCCACCGCGATCTCGCAAATCGTCATCGTGCGATCGACCGCCTTCACCATGTCGTAAATGGTCAGCGCCGCGACGGCGACGGCGGTCAGCGCTTCCATCTCGACGCCGGTCCGATCGGTCGTGCGGACGCGGCTCTCGATCACGTAGCCGCGGCGGTCCGGCGTCAGGACGACGTCGACGTGGCTGAGCGGCAGCGGATGGCACAGCGGGATCAGCGCCGAGGTCTGCTTCGCCGCCATGATGCCGGCCAGCCGCGCCGTCTGCAGCGGATCCCCCTTCTTCAGGCTCCCGGCCCGCACCAGCCGCAGCGCCGCCGGCGACATGCTGATCCGGCCGCGGGCGACGGCCTCCCGCGCGGTCGCCGGCTTCGCCGAAACGTCCACCATGCGGACCGCGCCTTTCCGATCGACGTGCGACAGCCGCGGCGACCGCCGTTTAGCCATCGGCCTCTCCTTGCGCCAGGAAAAACGACAGCGACTCGAGCGAGACCGTCAGGTCGACGCTCTTCAGCTTCACGTCCGGCGGCACCTGCGGTTTGCCGGGCGAGAAGTTGAGGATCGCCTTCACGCCGGCGGCGACAACGGTGTTGACGACGCCCTGGGCAGCGTCGGCCGGGACGGCGATGACCGCGATCGTGATCCGCTCGCGCTTGATGACGCTGCGGAAGTCACGAGCATCGTGGATCGGCACGCCGCTGCGCGAGCGCTGACCGATCTTGTCGCGGGTGGTGTCGAACATGGCTGCGATCTCGAAGCCCTCGTCGCGAAAACCGGGATAGTCGGCGAGCGCGAGCCCGAGATTGCCCGCGCCCATGATCGCGACCCGCACCGCCTTGTCGATGCCGAGAATCTGGCGGAGGTGCCGGCGCAGCTCCTTGACGTAGTAGCCGACGCCACGGACGCCGAACTCACCGAAGTAGGCGAGATCCTTGCGAATCTGCGCCGCGTTGAGGTGGAACTGGTCCGCCAGCGTCCCGGACGACACGGTCCGCACCCCGGCGGCGTCGAGGACGTTGAGGCACCGCAGGTAGACCGACAGCCGGTTGGTCGTGAGCTCGGAGATGGCATCGGCCGCGGTCCTGACCGCCGGCGCCCCGCCTTTGTTCTCTTTCTTCACAAGCTTGTGATGATAACCCGGTCCGGCGCGGTCCGGCGCGCGCCCAATCGTCAATCCAATCTTCAATCTTCAGTCTGCACTCGGCAATCGAATGTCTTGCTCTATCATTTCCCCATATGCCCCACCCACGTCGAGCGCTCGTCGCAATCGCCGCGGTGGTGGTTCTCGGCCTCAGCGCCTCGGCGCAGCCTCCGAGCCGCTACGCCACGACGGCGGCCGCGCTGCGCGCTTCGCCTGTCTTCTATCACGGCAAGCAGGTGGCGCTGGTCGGCGTGGTCGAGCAGGTCCGCGACCTCTATCGCCTCGATCCGACGGCCGGCCCGAACTTTCCCGCGCCGGACGCCGGCGGCCGCGCCATCTACGTCTACTGGCGCGAACAGCCCCAGCGCACCGATGGCGAGGTCCGCGGCGAGTTCTGGGATCTCGGACGGCTGAGCGACGGCGATCCGCGGTTCAACGCCTACGACTTCAAGCCGCTGCTCGAAACGGTCAACCAGGGGCGCTGGCCTGGCCGGGACCAGATCTTCGTCCTCCTCGGCGCGACGCTCGGCGAGGCGATCTATCCCGACACGCCGACGCTGCGCGCCCTGGCCCTGGTGCCGAGCCGTTACGACAACCGATCGGTCAAGGTCTCCGGCCGGTTCCGCGGCCGCAACCTTCACGCCGACCTCGCCTCCCCCATCCCGTCGCCGACCAAGTACGACTTCATCCTCCAGTCCGTCGACGCCTCGATCTGGATCAGCGGCCTGCGGCCGCGGGGGCGGGGATTCGAACTCGATCCCTCCGCCCGCGTAGATACTGGACGATGGCTCCAGGTCACCGGGACGATGCGGCGGGACGGCAGCCATACATGGATCGAGGCGCGCGAGATCGAGCAGACTACGGCGCCGGAAGAGACGACGGTCGAAGTCGATCTGCCGCCGACACCGAAGGAACCGCCACCGACGGTGGTCTTCAGCGCCCCGGTCGCGGCCGACATCGAGGTCGATCTGCGAACCATCGTGCGGGTCCAGTTCTCGCGCGACATGGACGCGCGATCGTTCAAGGACCGGATCCGCATCACCTACGTGCCGACGCTGGTCAACGGCAAGCCGGTGCCGCCGCCGCCTCCGCCGCTCTGGGCGTTCGCCTACAACGTCGGCAACCGGGGCATCGAGCTGAAGTTTGCCAAGCCGCTCGAGCGCCTGCAGACGGTCCGCGTCGAGCTGCTGGAAGGGATCGCCGCGATCGATGGCGAACCCCTGAAACCCTGGTCGATTACATTTTCAACCGGCACCTGACGCGAGCCGGTGTAACGTAGGGGCGACCATGGACGAAGCAGCGCGGCTGGCGGCTCTCCGAAAATACAGGATTCTCGACACCGATCCCGAGCAGGCGTTCGACGACCTGACCTCGCTGGCGTCGCACATCTGCGGCACGCCGATCGCGCTGATCAGCCTGATCGACGCCGACCGTCAGTGGTTCAAGTCGCGCGTCGGCCTGACGATCGCCGAAACCTCGCGCAGCGTCTCGTTCTGCACGCACGCGATCAAGGACCGGAGGCTCTTCATCGTGCCGGATGCGCGGGCCAGCGCGACGTTCCACGACAACCCGTTCGTCGAGGGCGAGGACGGCATCCGCTTCTACGCCGGCGCGCCGCTGGTGACGCCTGAGGGGCATGCCGTCGGCACGCTGTGCGTCCTCGACCGGGTGCCGCGGACGCTCAACACCGAGCAACTCGAGGCGCTGGAGGCGCTGCGGCGGCAGGTCGTCGCCCAGCTCGAGCTCCGCGCCAATCTGTTCGAGCTCGACATCGCGCTCAAGGCGCGCGACGAAGCAGAGGCCGCGCAGCTGCGCCTGATCAGCGAGCTGCGGGAGTCGATCGACAACGTCAAGCGGTTGAGCGCGCTGCTCCCCTACTGCTCGGCATGCCAGTTCGACATGACCATCCCGGCGGATCCGCGCGCCATCCCGACCGTCACCGACGGCGTCCTCCAGGTGCTCCAGGACAAGAACTGGCCCGAGGAGCGCATCATCGAGGTGGAGCTCGCGCTGCAGGAGGCGCTTGCCAACGCCATCCGTCACGGCTGCAAGGGAGACGTCACCCGCCAGGTGCAATGCGTCGTCAATTGCGACGGGCCGCAGGAGATCGTCATCGTGGTGCGCGACCCCGGCACCGGCTTCGACGCGACCAAGGTGCCCGACCCGCTCGAAGGCGAGAACGTCCTGAAGTCGAGCGGCCGCGGCGTCTTCCTGATCAACCAGCTGATGGACGAAGTCGCGTTCAACGACGGCGGCCGCGAAGTCCAGATGCGGAAGCGCAGCGCGAAAGCGGCCAGGCCGCAGACGACCTGACCCGCGCTCACCGGCTCAGTTGCAGGTCCACTCCTGCACCGCGAACACGCTGCTGGTGTTCACCCACAGGGGCGCCTGCGGTCGCCCGCCCGGTACAGGAGGCGAGGCGGGCGCCGGCTGCACCCTCGCCCACGTGCCGGCCGTCGGCTCCAGCACCTTGAACGTATGAAACGTATCCGGGTCTGAAGGAAATACGCGGTAGCAGCGGCCCGCCTGCCAGGGCGCCGGCCGTGCCGTGTTCTCCTGCATCGACGCGCGCGCCGCTGGCAGGTGGTCCGACAGCGCCCACAATGCGGCGGCCGTCAGCGCCGCTACGAAGACGGATTTCATCGCAACTCCATTCGGCTGTCAGCTGCGTGCCGTCACCGCTCCGGGGACAGTCACTCGTGACTGTCCCGGGTGACTGTCCCCGAGCTCAGCTGTAAAGACTGGGTGTTCGCCGAGGAGGCTACTGCGAGGTCGGTACCAGCCTGACGGCCGGCGCTTCAGCTTACGGCTGTGCCGGGGCGCGGCTGGCGGCGGGAAGCCCACCAGCGCCGGACGGCGCGCGCGATGACGGCGGCGAACGCGATCATCACTATCACGCAGATCACGACGACGATGGCCGCGGCGACGGGATACGTGAGCGCGAGCGCCGACAGGCCGACGACGAAGACGTCCTCGGCCAGGCTGAGCGCCCAGTTCGAGAACGGTTCCGGGCTCGTATTCGCGGCGGCACGGGTACCGGCCTTGGTCAGGTGGGTGCCGGTGGCCAGGGCGCCGCCCAGCAGCGCGATCAACCCCTGCATTGTCGGGCTGGCATCGCCGAGCGTCGTCACCGCCAGCACGGCACCGCCGATCGGCCGCACCACGGTGTGGATCGCGTCCCAGACCGAGTCGACCCAGGGCACCTTGTCGGCGACGAACTCGACGACGTACAGAGCCAGGGCAACGCCGATCACGACGTCGTTGTCGAAGACCTGGAACTGCTCGGGCAGCGTCACCCAGCCGTAGCGCTTGGCCAGACCGAGGATCGCCACGGTGGCGTACAGGTTGATACCCGCCGCGAACGAGAAGCCCATAGTGCGGCCGAGCGTTGCGAGGATTTCGACCATGTCTTAAGAGTAATACGAAGGGGGCGGCGCGGAAGTGCCGGGTCAGCGGGCCAGCATCGCCTCGATCTGCTGCCGCACCTGCGAGATCAGGGCATCGCGTTCATCGGTGCGGAAGCCGGCCGTTTCGACCGCCGTGCCGACGCGAACGGTCACCGTCACCGGGCGAATGATGAAGCTGCCCTTGCGCATGGCGTTCCGCGTCCCGGTGATCGCAACCGGAACGATCGGGGCCTGGCCCTTGATCGCCATGATGAACCCGCCCTTCTTGAACGGCAGCAGGGCGTCGGTGCGACTGCGCGTGCCCTCGGGAAAGATGAGGAACGAATTCCCGGCCCGGAGCGCGTCGGCCGCCGCGTCGATCGCTGGCAGGCTCTGCTCGGGATTGCCGCGTTCGAGCGGCACGAAGCCGGCCAGGTCCCACGCCTGCACGAGTACCGGCAGCTTGCGAAGTTCGGCTTTGTACAGGACGCGCAGTTTCGGGTGGACGCGTCGGAGCGCGGTAAAGAGGATCGGCGGCTCGATGTTGCTGGCGTGATTCACCGCGTAGACCGCCGCACGCTCGCCATGGAGGCGTTCTGCTCCCTCGACGACGTATCTGATGCCGCTCAAGAACAGGCCAAGCCGCACGCCGATATCGCCGACGCGATACAGCATCCGGACGTTGCCGATCGCGATTGCGATCAGGACGAACGGCGTCCCGACGAGGAGGATGTAGAGCGACACCGCGACGTAAGTCATCAGCGACCGGACGGCAGCAATGGCGGTGGCCACGGTCAGGAGTGTATCGTGCAGAACGTTCGCGTCAGGGCGGGGGCCAGACGAAAAAAGGGCCGGAAGCCTGCGCTCCCGGCCCTGGATCTTCGGTCAGCGGGTGTCGAACTCAGGAAGCCTTCGCCGCGCGGCGCGCTGGAATCCGCGTCGCCGCCGTCACCTTGGCCGCCTTGGCCCGGGCAATCGACCGGTTCTTCATCGTGAAGCACTTCTCGAGGGCGAGATCGACCTTCTGCTCGACGTTGAGCGTGACCTCGTGCGACACCTCGGAAATCTCAGAGACGACGAGGAACTTGGCGCGATCGAGCATGCGCTTCTCGCGGAACGACAGGTTCTTCGAACGCGCCAGGAACGTCAGGCTCTTGAGCACTTCGACGACGTCGTAAATCGACCCCGTGCGCATCCGATCCGAGTTGTCCTTGAAGCGACCTTTCCAGTTCTGGTGGTTGTCGATCTTGCCGTCGCTGAGCAGCGTGTAGAGCCGCTCGATCTCTTCGTCGCCGATGGCCCGGCGAAGCCCGACGCCGTCGACGTTGTCGACAGGCACGAGCACGGTCGTCTCGTTCGCGACCATGCGAAGATGATAAAACCCGCAGGTGGTGCCGAGAATGGTTTTGGTTTCGATGCCTTGCACGACGCCGAGCCCGTGATTTGGGTAAATGACCTTGTCACCAACCAGAAATGTCACATGTCCCCCACAGAGAAAGGTGAGTAGGAAAGGTGTGCCGTGCGATAAGCAGCCCTCTCAGTATAGCCGAGGAGAACCGCTCTGGCAATGCAAAACCTCCGGAAATCGGCCAGTTTTGACGTGTTTGGGACTCTAGCGACCTCGGCCGACGAGGGCAAGATCAGGACCGTCGGCGAACGGCCCGGGCGTACAACCGAATCGCCACCCTCCAGCGCGTATCATGTCCTTTGTGCTTCGACCTTTACCGGCTTTCGTCGCGGTCCTGGCGCTGTTGCTGCCGCCGCAGGCCCAAAGCCTGGCCCCGTTTGCCACCACTCCGGAGGATGTCGTCGAGCGGATGCTCGTTCTTGCCCGGACCACCCCTAAGGATGTCGTGTACGACCTCGGGAGCGGCGACGGACGGATCCCGATTCTCGCGGCCAAGCTCTACGGCGCTAGAGGCGTGGGCATCGAGCTCAACGGGAGCCTCGTCGATCAGGCCCGGGTGCGCGCTGAAGCAGCCGGAGTGGCCGGCCTCGTTCAGTTCCGGCACGAAGATGCCCTGACCGCCGACATCTCGGAGGCGACAGTGGTCACGCTCTATGTCCTCGCCTCCGGCAACGCGAAGCTTCTCCCCCGCCTGAAAAGCCAGCTCCGCCCCGGGACCCGCATCGTCTCCCATGCGTTCAGCATGGGAAAGGACTGGCCGGCTGACAGGATCGACCACTTCGTCAGCGCGGCCGGCGACGAGGTGACGCTGTATCTCTGGACGGTCAAGTAGCGCGGAGCTTCAGCTCCGCTGAACCGCGGCCGGGGGATGTAGTCAGACGCCGTAGCGCCCCAGCGCGAGGTCTGCGATCTCACCGATGAGCTGGGTGTAGTTGCGGCCGGACTTGCGTGCCGCCATCGCGAACTCGGCCTTGGACGCCAACCACGGGTTGGGGTTGGCTTCGATGACCGCCACCCGGCCGTCCGGGCGCAGCCGCATATCGATACGGGCGTAGTCCCGCAGTTCCAGAGCCTGGAAAACGGCGACGGCGGTGGTCTGCAGCAGCGTGACCGTCTCCTCGGGGAGATCTTCGGCGATCGCCGACTTGGTGTCGCGATACGCGGCGGTCCCCTTCCCCCACTTCACTTCCGCGCCGGCGATCCGCGGCGTGCCCGCCGGCAGCTTGGAGAGATCGAGCTCGACGACCGGCAGCGCGATCGGATTGTCGTTGCCGAGCACGCCGACATACATCTCGCGCCCCTCGACGTACTCCTCGATCAGCACCGGCGAGTCGAAGTTGGCGTGCAGCCAGTCGATCCGCTCCATCAGCTCGCGAATCGACGAGACGACGGCGTTGAACTCGATGCCGATCGATCCGTCTTCCCGCGCCGGCTTGACGATCACCGGGAACTCGAGGTCGTGCGAGAAGTCGAGGCGGCCGCGAAACGATCGCGCGAAGACCGGGGTATGGATGCCGTGGAACTCGAGAATCTTCTTGGCGACGGCCTTGTCCTGCGCCAGCATCAGGCCGTGCGATCCGGCGCCGGTGATGCGCTTCTCGATCAACTCGAGATAGGCGGCGATGCAGTAGTCGGCAAGGTCGTTACCGGCGAACGACTCGGCGAGGTTGAACACGAGGTCGCACTCCATGCGTGCCAGCGCGTGCAGACCCTTCGTCGATCCGTCGAGGACGTGCAGCGTCGCCTCGTGTCCGAGCTTGACCAGCGTCTCGGCGACCTCGTCCTCGACCTCTTTCTTGTCCAGCGTCCGCGTCAGCGGCGCCTTCTCGGACGAACCGCTGGCGGGTTCCTCCGGTTCCTCCCACCGATCGAAGAGAACGACAACGTTCAGTTTGCCCACAGTGTGGCGAGATTATAAACCGTGCAGCGCGACCGTGCGCTGAATCGTCACGGCTTACTCACCCGGCCGCTGCTTGTCGGCTTGCTTTCCACGCGCGTCGGCGATAAGTTCGGGCTGCGACATCTTGTGGAGGCCGGGATGCACGAGTTGAAAGCGCTCTCTCGGGACGCGGTCGAATCGGCGCTGGCGAAAGCGGAGCGTTACCGGTTTCTCAACGAGCCGGGGGAGGCCGAAAGCATCTGCCTCGACGTCCTCCAGATCGATCCCGCCAACCATACGGCGCACATCACGCTGCTGCTGGCGTTGACCGATCAGTTCGGCAGCCAGCCGGGCGCGCACGATCGCGCGCGCGAGATCCTCGCCCGGCTCCCTGCCGAGTACGACCAGGCCTACTATGCCGGCATCATCGCCGAGCGCCGCGCCAAGGCGCAGCTCGCGCGCGGCGGCGCCGGGTCGAGCGTCGGCGCCTTCGACTGGCTCGCCGAGGCGATGCGTCACTTCGAACGCGCCGAGGCGCTGCGACCGGCCGGCAACGACGACGCCCGGCTGCGGTGGAACGCGTGCGCCCGATTCCTCGAGCGTCATCCCCAGCTGCGGCCGTCTGCCGACGAAGCGGCCGAGATCGAGATGCTCGAGTAGCTCTCAGCCTTCAGCTTTCAGCTGTCAGCTCCACACCAGAAAATGTTCGCTCGGCCGGCTCTCACGCGCCGGCGAGCGAGTTCTACCGCTCCGTACCCTCCAGCTGACAGCCGATCGCTGACGGCTGAAAGCTAGAATATTCAATGCACTCCCTCGACTTGATTTTCACTTTGGCCGGCGGCCTGGGCTGCGCGCTGGTGTTCGGCTTTCTCACGCACCGCGTCGGCCTGTCTCCCATCGTCGGCTATCTCTTCGCGGGGCTGCTGGTCGGGCCGTATACGCCCGGCTTCGTCGCCGACCGCCACATGGCGGAGCAACTGGCTGAAGTCGGCATCATCCTGCTGATGTTCGGCGTCGGGCTGCAGTTCCATCTCGAGGAGCTGGTTGCCGTGTGGCGCATCGCCGTCCCCGGCGCTGTGGCGCAGAGCGTCGTCGCGACGGTGCTCGGGATTGGCGTCGGCCACCTCTTCGGCTGGGAATGGACGGCCGGGCTCGTTTTCGGCATCGGCCTGGCTGTCGCCAGTACCGGTGGTCCTGATCCGCGTGTTGACCGACAACCGCGATCTGCACACGCGGGCCGGGCACATTGCCGTCGGCTGGCTCGTCGTCGAGGATCTGTTCACGGTGCTGGTGCTGGTGATCATGCCGGCGATCTTCGGACCGGGTGCGTCGACCGGGACCGAGGTCGGATGGAGCCTGGCAATCGCCGGTGTCAAGGTCGCGGCGCTGACGGCGCTGGTGCTGATCGGCGGCGGCCAGGTCGTGCCCGCCATCCTCAGCCGCATCGCCGAAACCCGCTCGCGGGAGCTGTTCACGCTCACCGTCCTGGCGCTGGCGCTCGGCATCTCGGTCGCCTCGGCGCAGCTCTTTGGCGTCTCGATGGCGCTCGGCGCGTTCCTCGCCGGCCTCGTCGTCGGCCGATCCGAGTTCAGCGTCCGCGCCGCCTCCGAAGCGCTGCCGATGCGCGATGCCTTCGCGGTCATCTTCTTCGTCTCGGTCGGCATGCTGCTCGATCCGTCGTTCGTGATGAGTTCACCGATGCTGATCGGCGCCGCCCTGCTCGTCGTCATGATCGGCAAGCCGGTGGTGGCGTTGATCCTCGCGCTGCTCTGGGGCTACCCCGCCGGCGTCGGACTGCGCATCGCCGTCGCCCTCGCCCAGATCGGCGAGTTTTCCTTCATCGTCGCGGCGATGGGGGATCAACTGGGCATGGTCTCCCCCGACGTCCGCAATACGCTGATCGCGACCGCCATCGTCTCGATCGCGGCCAACCCGCTGCTCTACCGCGCCATCCCGACGATGGAGCGGTGGTTTCCGGCGCGGCGGACGCAGAGCGATCTCGAAACGACGCCGGACGCGCCGGCCGACCGCGATCCGCGGCACCGCGCCGTCATCATCGGCTACGGACCGGTCGGCCGCACCGTCGCGCGGCTGCTGCGCGAGAACGGGATCACGCCGACGATCATCGATCTCAACATCGACACCGTGCGCGAGCTTCGCGACCAGGGCCAGCCGGCGATCTACGGCGACGCCACGCTGCGCGAAACGCTGATCAGCGCCGGCGTACCCGGGTCCGGCTCGATCGTCCTCAGCATTGCCGGCCTGCCCGGCGCCAACGAGGTCATCCGCGCCTCGCGCGAGCTCAACCCCGCCATCCTCATCCTGGCCAGGACGGCGTACATCCGGGAGCTGGTGGCGCTGAAACAGGCGGGAGCGACGCAGGTCTACGCCGGCGAATCCGAAGTCGCGCTCGCCTTCAGCGAGGCCATCCTCCACCGCCTCGGAGCCACGCCCGAGCAAATCGACCGCGAACGCGCCCGCGTCCACAGCGAGATTCTGGCCCAGTGAAGAAAGTTCGAACTTCGAACTTCGAAGTTCGAACTTCGAAGTTCGAAGTGGAAGTGCGAAGCTCTCCGGGACCTGAGGGCGACAGCCCGGCGTCATATCGGGTAGCGACCCATGGCACGCCCTTCTCCACTCCCGGAATACGAGCTCCTCGACGCCTACTCGCGAACCGTCATCCACGCGGTTGAGCGGGTGTCGCCGTCCGTGGTGAACATCGACGTCCGAACGAAGAGCCAGGAACGGCGGACGCCGACCCAGGCCGGCAGCGGTTCGGGCTTCATCTTCACGACCGACGGACTCATCCTTACCAACAGCCACGTCGTCGACGGCGCGTCGGCTATCGACGTGACGCTGCCGGACGGCCGCGAACGGCAGGCGGACTTGATCGGTCAGGATCGGGACACGGACGTCGCCATCATCCGCATCAGCGCGGACGATCTGCTGGCGGTCGAGTTCGGCGACTCGCGCGCGCTGCGGCCGGGTCAGCTCGTGGTGGCAATCGGCAACCCCTACGGCTTCCAGCACACCGTGACCGCCGGCGTGGTCAGCGCGCTGGGACGGTCGCTGCGGGCGCGCACGGGGCGGCTGATCGAGCACGTCATCCAGACCGACGCCGCCCTCAATCCCGGCAACTCGGGCGGGCCGCTAGTGACGAGCGCCGGCACGGTGGTCGGCGTGAACACCGCGATCATCGCCGGCGGCCAGGGCTTGAGCTTTGCGGTGCCGATCAGCACCGTGCTGACGATTCTCCCGGCCCTGCTCCGCGACGGGCGCGTGCGCCGCGGCTTTCTCGGCGTCGCCGGCCAGGACGTCCCGCTGCTGCGCCGGGTCAGCCGGTTCCATCGCCTCTCGCAGCAGAGCGGCGTCCTCGTCATCTCGCTCGAGCCCGACGGTCCCGCCCGCGCCGCCGGCGTCCGCGACGGCGACATCATCGTCACGCTCGACGATCAGCCGGTGACGAGCCTCGACGATCTGCACCGCCTGATGACCGAGGAGCGGATCGGCACGACCGTCACCATCGGCCTGCTGCGCGGCGTCGACCGCGTCGAGCTGCGCGCCAGCGTCGCCGATCGTCCCCGCGCCTAGCGACCTCATCGCTCACGTTCGTCCCTCCCATCGACATGCGATGGGTGAACCAATAGCGCCTGCGCCCCGTCCAATCTGCAGACTTCACGCGGATTGGACGTGACACATGACACTTCGCGGTACTTTGCTGTTAACCGTTGGCGTGTGTGTCCTCGGCGTTTCAAGCGTGCCAGGATTCGCGCAAACGCACACTGTCCGCGGCGCCGAACAGGCTGATGCGTCGCGCGACGCGGTTCGCGTCTACGTTGCCAGCCGCAGCGCCGACGCTGCCCCGGCCGGCCCCGCCCCCAACCTCACCGTTAGCTCACTGTTCGCGTCGGTCGTCGACGAGATGCTGCGGCGCTCGCCGACGTTCCGGCGGCAATGCCAGCGGCTCGCCGCCGCGACCGGGTCGAGCGTGACGATCCAGGCGGCGACGTCGGCGCGAGAAGGCGTGGCGGCGTGGACCACGATCACTCGCGACGCGGGCGAGCGGCTGCAGGCTTCGATCTTCGTCCCGCTCTCGGCCCGAACCGCCGAGCTCATCGCCCACGAGATCGAGCACGTCATCGAACAGCTCGATGGCATTCCGCTCGGCGACATGTCGCGCATTCGCGACAGCGGCGTCCGCCAGTGCGAGTGCGCCTCCGAGGCCACCTACGAAACCGTCCGCGCCATTCGCATCGGACGCCAGGTCGCCGACGAGATGACGCTGGTGACGATCGCGGCGCGCCGGCTGGTTCGTAACTGGTAGGCCCGCGAGCAGCCGATGGCGATCCCGACGCAGAGGACGGCGAGCATCTGGGCATGCGCGACGCTGATCTGGCTCGCGGCCGATCGCCACGCGGTGGTGACGGTGCCGCAGGCGGACGGCCTGCGCTCCGCCCGCGCCGCTCGCACGGCCGACGTCAGTGCCGACGGGCGCTACGTCGCGTTCGAATCGTGGGCGCGGCTCGTGCCGGCTGACAGCGACCGTCAGCCGGACGTCTACGTCCTCGATCGCACGAGCGGTCGCGTCACGCTCGAGAGCGTCGATCCCGGGGATGGCCAGGCAGGCTATCCCCGCCTCAGCGGCGACGGCCGCCTCATCGTCTTCGAAGCGCGCCACGGAGCGGAGCTGCCGCGCGTCGACATCATCGTCCGGGATCGGATGACGCTGCTCTCACGGTCGCTGACGGAGACGGTCGCGGGGGAAGGACTGCTGGCGTGGAGCCGGCAGCCCGCGATCAGCGGCCGCGGCCACGTCGTGGCGTTCTCGTCGGCGGCGACGACGCTCGTGCCCGGGACCGACGTCAACGGTCGGCGTGAAGACGTCTACCTCGTCGATCTGGCCTCGGGCGAGATCCGGCGCGTCAGCCTGACTTCGGCGAACGAACAGCTGCCGGCCGGGGACAGCATCTCGCCCAGCCTCAGCCCGGACGGGCGATGGCTGGCGTTCGCCTCCACCGCGCCGCTCGATCCGGCGTCGGCCGGCGCCGCCGAGGCGCGCGTCCGCAACATCTTCCTCCGCGATCTCGTCGGCGGCACCACCCGGCTGGTCTCGCGGCCGCGCCGCGACGCTCGCGCCAACGGCGACAGCTCGTATCCGTCGGTGAGCGACGACGCGCGGTTCGTGACGTTCGCATCGGACGCGTCGAACCTGGTCGCCGAACCGGATCGCAACCGCGGCACGGATGTCTTCGTCTTCGATCGTGAAAAGGAGGAAGTCGCCCGCGTCAGCCGCGCCGTCGGCGGGGCGAGCCCGAACGGCGCCAGCATGCACCCGGTCATCTCGGCGGACGGCCGCTTCGTCGCCTTTCAATCCGAGGCCTCGAACCTTGTCTGCGGCGAGGCCTGCCCGGCAAGAGACCAGGACATCAATCTGCTGTGGGACGTGTTCCTCTTCGATCGCGTCGCCGGCACGACCCGTCGGCTCAGCGAGGACGAACTCGGCGGCTGGATGGAATGGAGCGGCGGCCCGGCGCTCGACGCGGCCGGCCAGGTCGTCGCCTTCTCCTCCCGGCACGCCACCGGCGCCGACGACGGACGCGGCGACCTCGATCTCTTCATCCATCGCGTCCCGCTTAGTCCAGCTCCACGACAGCCGCAGTAGCCCGCCGCTTCGCACCCGCGCGGCGTGTTTCTTGCCCCGTCCTGAGACACGCCGGCGCGCGGTGCCCGCACAGCACCGGCGCGGCGGCGCCGGGAGCGACGTTAAATCACGCGATTCATTGCTGATGCACGACCGCGACCACCGATACGCCGGGGCTCGCAGCGACCCCGCCGATTACAGTTCTGATGGGCCGTCGACAAGTCTGAGCGGCCAGCGGCGGGCTGCGCCTCGTCCGGCCGACGCGGCGTCGGTCGACGACGTGCTGCACCTGCTCGCACGCGCCGTGCAGCAGTTCCACACCTACCCGCCCGGCAGCCAGATGTGCGCCAGCGCGGTCGACGCCTGTCAGCGGGCTTTGGCCGCGCTCGAATCGCGCGATCAGATCTCGGCCAGGGTCGCCCCGCGCGAGCTGATCGTCGACGAGGCCGGTGTCGGCGCCGGCACCATCGTCGAGCACGAGCTCGCCCGCCGCCTGCACGCCGCCGACATCGCCCAGCTGACCATCGAGCGCGACGCGTCGGCGCGCGAGCTGGCCCGCTTCTGCTTCGATCTCGTCCAGTGCGACAGCCGGCATGGCCTGCACGCCAGCCTCATCGATCTGCTGGAGGAGCACGGCGTCAGCCGCATCGGCCTCCGCATCGCGCATCGCCCGCAGGTGCTCGAAGTCGCGCCGCCGGCGGCGGCGATCTCGACCCTCATCGCCCATCAGCGCAGTACGCGCGAGCAGCTGTTTGCCGCCGGCGGGCCGGTCGATCATCTTTATCCTCCCGACAAGGGCTGGGTGCGCGTCGATCCGACGACCCGGTTCGAGCAGGTCTCGCTCGTCGACCTCGCGCTGCTGGCGCAGGACCCCGCCACGCTGGCCGGCATGCTCCTCCGCCTCACCGAAGACGACGTCAGCGATGTCGAAGGCGACGGGGACGCGCTGAGCCGCAAGTTCAGCGACGTGGCAAGGCTGTTCGCGGCGCTCGATCCGCGGATCTCGCGCGTGATGTTCGCCAAGCTGGCGCGGGCCGTGCTCGACCTCGCGCCGGAGCGGCGGCAGTCGTTGCTGCGCCGCACCATCCTGCCCGGCCTGCTCGACGGCAAGATCGACGGCAGCGTCCTCAAGGACTTTCCCGACCTCGATCTCGCCGAGTCGCTCTGCCTGCTCCTCGATCTCGAGACGGCGGCGCCGGAGGTAGTGACGACCGCGCTGGCGCGGCTCGACCTGCCCGCCGAGCGCCAGGCGACGCTGCTGCCGATGGTCCAGGCGAAGGTCGACGCCCGCACCGGCCCGTCGGCGCCGGATGCAGGCCTCGATGCCCACGCCCGCAAGCTGATGCGGATCGATCGCGAAAAGGCCCGCAGCTTCGCCGAGTTCGCCGCGTTCGACCTCGGCATGGACGACGCGACCCGGGGGGCGATCGACGGCATTCGAGAGGCGATCGTCCACAGCGACATCACGCTGGCGCGGCTGGCGTGCCTGTTCAGGCTGGTTCGCCTCGAGCCCAATCCCGAGCTGGTGCAGCGATTCATCGCCCAAGCGGCGACGCATCTCGAGGCGCTCGAAGCCGAGGGACGGTTCGAGGAGCTCGCCGTGTGGCTCCGCCATCAGCGCGAGCTCGCCGACGGCCTGGTCGAATCGCGGCCCGACGTCGCCGCGGTACTGGCCGCCGGCCTTGGCGAGCTGTGCACGATGTATCGAGCGGCGCGGCTGGTCGAGCTCGCGGCCGACGGCGACGGCGGGCGCGCCGCAGCCGGCGCCATCGTCGCCGCGCTTGGCCCCGGCCTCGGGCCGGCGCTGCTCACCGCGGTCCAGAACCAGGCGCCGCGGGCCGGCGACGCTGGACGTGCCGCCGCCGTACAGCTGCTCTGCGATCATGCGCGCCTCGTCGGGCCCGCCCTGGCGGCATCGCTCAGAACGGTTGACGCCGCGATGCACAAGGTCATCGCCCGCGTGCTCGGTCATGCCGGCGCCGGCTTCGAGGCGCCACTCGGCGCGCTGCTGACGAGCCCCGACGAGCAGGCGGTGCGTGAAGCGTTCCGCGCTCTGGCGCGCGTCGGCACGCCGCGCGCCGCGGCCCTCGTCGCGGCGCAGGTCGACGAAGGCAAAGGCTGGATCGGCAGCGCCGCCGAGCAGTCGCTGTGGCACTTTCCCCGGCCGGAGGCCGACCGTCAGGTGCGCGAGCTGCTGGCACGGCGCGAGTTCGTCCTCCGTCATCCGGAAATCGCCGGACGCTTGATTGAACGCGCGGTGCAGAACGGCGCACAGAACCTCGGGCCCGTGCTCGAACCGCTGGTGCCGCTGCGCTACCGCTTCTGGAATCCCAAACTGGTTCGCGTCGCGCGGCAGGCCAGGACCATCCTGGCGCCGTCAGCCGCTGCACGAGAATAGCATCGAGATCGCAGCTGTCACATGAGTGCCGATACCGATCGTCTCGATCCCGTGGCGTTGCTCAAAGGCCTCGTCAGCCTGCGTCGGCTGACTGGCCTCTATCCGCCAGGACATCCGAGCATCGAGCAGAAGCTCACCGAGCTCGACGACACGGTGCAGCGCCACATCCGCACCGCTTCGGCCCTGCGGCTCGACGTCATTCATGGCTCGGCTCACCTCGACGGCGTCGTCTTCCGCCAGGATAGTGAAGCGCAGTCGCAGATCCTGCGGGAGCTCACCGATCTCGGCGTCGACAGCATTCACATCGCGCCGGGCGTCACCCGGCACGAGCTCCTGGCGCTCTCGGAATTCCTCTGGCAGCTGAAGGACGCGCCGACCGGCGAGCCGATCGACGTGCAGCTGACGGCGCGGCGGATCCAGCACATCAGCCTCGGCCGGCTCGTGCCGCTCGACACGCGCTGGAAGACCGTGCAGTGGCCGGACGGGCCGACCGGGCCGCTCGATCCGTCGTACGAGCTGTCACTCGCGCTGACCGAGCGCACGTTCGAAGACGTGATGTCGGGCAAGGGCGTCGACCTCGCGACCATCCGCGACGTCGTCACGCTGCTGATTCAGAAGGTCGCGGCGAGCAACGCCGCGCTCGGGCAGATCCTGGCGGTGAAGCTCTACGAGAACCTGACCTACTGCCATTCGGTGAACGTCGCGACGCTCAGCCTGTTGATCGGCAAACAGATCGGGTTCGACCCCGCGGCGACCGCGGCGCTCGCTGAAGCGGCGCTCCTGCACGACATCGGCAAGACCCGCATCCCGCTCGAGATTCTCAAGAAGCCGAGCGCGCTCGACAAGCGCGAGCGCAAGATGATGGAGGCGCACACGACGCACGGCGCCGAGATCCTGGTGGAGGTGGAGGGGCTCAGGCCGCTGACGCCGACCGTCGCGCTCGAACACCACCGCAGCGTCGTCGGCGGCGGCTATCCGGACCTCGGCGACGGCGCGGTGCCGCACCTGCTCAGCCAGATCGTCGCCGTCGCCGACATCTACGAAGCGATGACCGGCGCCCGCTCGTACCAGGAGCCGGCGATGCCCGAACAGGCGTGTCTCGTGCTGGCGCGTCTCGCGGGAACGAAGCTCAATACCGCGCTCGTCAAGGCGTTCGTCAATGCCGTCACTTTCTTTCCGCTCGGCTCGGTCGTCCGCACCGATCGCGACGAGATCGGCGTCGTCGTCCGCACCATTGGCAGCGAGCCGCTGCATCCTGTGATCGCGCTGATCGGCGCCGACCACCAGCGCGTTCCCGGCGACGTCGATACCAGCGCCCGTGGGGTTGGCGGTCAGTACGAGCGCCACGTCGTCGAGACGCTGCGCCCGCTCGAGGGCGTGGACCTGACGGAGTTTCTCGCCTCTTGAATGCGTCGGGGTTCGGGGCTCGGGGTTCGGGGCTCGGCTCACTCGTAGGGCGGAGCTTTAGCTCCGTCGGGGTGACGTCAGCCCGCTTGTTTGCCCTATCATCGTCGGCAGCATGAATGAGTCGACCACCGCCGCTGCTACCGGCATCAGGCCTGCCACACCTGCCGACGAAGCGCACTTGAAGTCGCTCGCGACGCGGCTGACGGCGTTCGATCTGCCGGCCTGGCGGCGCGCGGAAGACATCGCGACGGCGGACGCCCGCGACATGATCGTCGCCGTCCGCGACGGTTCGCCCGACAACGAGGTCTGGATCGCCGAACGAAGCGGTGTTGTCGCCGGCTGCCTGCACATCCTGCTGACCACCGATTTCTTCGGCACCCGGCACGCCCATATCTCGGTCATCGCGACGACTGAAGCGGCGGAAGGGAGCGGCGCCGGCAGGGCGCTGCTGGCGCACGCGGAACAGTGGGCGCGCGACCGCGGCCAGGCGCTGCTGACGCTAAATGTCTTTGCCGCGAACGCGCGGGCGCGCCGTTTCTACGAGCGCGCCGGTCTTGCGCCCGAGATGCTGAAGTATGCGAAGCCGCTGGCGTAGGCGGGCGGGGGCGACGGTGTGACCGGGCGCAGAGCTGTTCGCGATCGCGGGTGCGCTGGTCCTGCTGACATGGGCGATTGCGATCCTGTTTGCCTGGCGATCGCTGCACGCGACGCCTGGAGTCGCGGCCGTCTCGATCGGCATCAACGAGCTCATCGTCGAAGCAGTCGTGGTCCTGGTGCTGGTGTGGCTCGGCTGGCGGGGCTGGGGCTTCTGGCAGCGCCTGCGGAACCGGCCGCAGCGGCGCGGCTGATCGGCGCACGGCCCCTGCTATACTACTCAGGCTTCTCCCCTCTGCGCCGGAGTGGTGAAACTGGCAGACGCGCGGGACTCAAAATCCCGTGGGGTTCACTCCCCGTGTCGGTTCGATTCCGACCTCCGGCACCAAATCCTTCAAGACTCTACCGTTGCAGTGGTCTTTAGTGTAGCAGAGTCGCCATGAGTATCCGTCGGCGTGGCACAACCGTGCCACATGTCGAACGCCTACAGAAGGGACATCCCGCGCACCTGCCTTGCGCGCGATGTCCGTCGGTATGGGACCACAGATTCGCGCCCATGTCCGTTTGCCGGGCTGGCGCTGCCGAGCGGCAGGGGGACGGTGGCGGCGTCGCGACGAGGGAGCATCAGGTCCACAGCCGCACCCCAGTTTTATTGGCTTTCCGTGTGGAGCTGCCGCCGTGCCACCTGGGGCGGGGTGGTGGAGGCGGTCGGCAGGGACGGCCGGCGTTGATGTCGCAGCCCAGAAGAATAGGCAAAGGTGAGGGCTGTCTCGCAAGCGACCTACCGTCACGGCTGGGAACCCGTGTCACCTCAGCCCACCAGTGAGCCGCTCATGGGGTGATTCGATCGATGGACGTGGGGTCGGCAAAGTTCTTGGGACCGCCCGTGCCGGTAAGCGTTCCCTGTCCTCCGACCGCATACCCGCCAACCTGCCCGCGAACTCCCACGCCTGCGTTCGGTGCGACCGTCGAATTCACCACGTCCAGGAAATGGCCTGTCCCGGAGGTGCCCAGGTTGACGCCGGAATTCTGCAAGACTCGAACGCCGTCTTCGCGATTGAGGTCGATCTGGTTTGACGCGATGTCGGCCTGAGAAACACGATCCACCCGGATCCCGGACCCTGCGCCGGAGGTGCCGTTGTTGGCGATCGTGTTGCCGGCAATTCTCGCAGTTGAGTTGCGGCTTACGAGGATGCCGTGGCGACCGTTCGAATCGATGACGTTGGGATTCGGCTCCGCTGCGGCTGTTGAGGTGAACCCGATCCGCGCTGCCGAGCTCTCGTGCACGACGATTCCATCCCGCCCGTTCTGAAGCGTATTGTCCGTGATCATCGCGAAGCTTCCCCGGTGGACCTGAATGCCGTCCCGCCCCGCGCGAATGGTGTTTCTCTGAATGGAGACCATCTGCACTCCGCGCAGGTTGATGCCGTCCCGTCCTCCTGTAATCGTGAATCCTCGAACCGTGAAATTCTCGACACCGATAAGGCGCAGCGTGTCACGGCTCACGTCCGGCCCGTTGATCGTCGCGGTGCCTTGGCCGTCGAGGACGATCCCGTCGAACGCCTCGGTGACTTCGACATTTTCGTTGCACGTGCCACTCACCAGGATGACCGAGCCCGGGCGCAGGGATGGATGGGTTGCGTGGCCCTGACCGGACGACCGGAAGACGGCCTGTAGGGAGTCGCCGCGGTCGCAGTCCACGTGCGACGGCGCGGCCGCGCCAACTTCGCTTGCGAGCAGCAGCAGTGTGGAGACAGCGGCAGCCACCGCCGTGACGCCGTGGCGGCGGCCCAGGGGCGTTTCGAGACGCGAGAAGCCAATATACATGGTGTCTCCCTTTTAAGGTCCGGATTGACGGCGTTAGGACTGTGTCGCTGCACATACATGCGGACTTTCACGTCGCGACGGATCACGACAGCTCTGGCAACTGTCGAAGCTCCCGCTCCGCGCTCGTTGATTGCGGCCGCCCAAGTGACTGGCCGCTGGCGTGATTGTCCGACCCCGGAGTCGGCGGTGGACACGGCAACCACAACGACCAGCAGCAGGATGTGGCGCACTGAGAACCTCGGGGCGGTGTTCGTGAGGCGGCGAGTATCGACGTGAGAGCAGCCTCGGTCAAGCTGAACAAAAAGGGGGGCTTACAGCTGGCGACGTCGTCTTCATCTTCGAGGCAGTCGCCAGTGTACCCGAGCGCTGATTCTACGTCTCGGTCCTCGATGATGTTGTATCGCTCGAACACGGAAACGTTCCTAGAGTCGGCGAACCGATGCGTTGACTGTAGAGCTGCGACAATCAAGCCACGCGCCGTCTCCGCATTCACGCGGCGGGCTTGGATGACAGTGCTAGACTCCGCCAAGGATTCGACAACAGTCGAGAGGCTCTGACCAGCGTCGGTGTAAGAGAAAGAACAAACGCAGTCCGCAGACTCACCGTTGTAGTCGGAATGGAGATGTCGCTGCTGGTTGCACGCGAGGCGTCGGCTATCCCAATCACACCTGTCGACCTCGATTTGCAACGCATCCGGTAATCACCTGCCAGCGCTGGATGCACGACCACGAGCTAGTGTCGGAGCGCGAGGATCTCCCGCCGCAGCGACGCGCGCGACCGAACCTGGAACCGAAGCGAGTAGGAGCAGCGAGACACAGCAAAGCTCGGGACATCACGGAAACGCGGGGAAGGCAGAGAACTGCGAGCGAGGTAGCCATGAATGACCCGCGACGGCTCGGCAGCCGACTCTCGAACTGGCCGATCATTTGTTTGCTTGCTTTGTCGACTTCGGGCTGGAGCTACTCCGGTGCCGCGCCGGGAGACCTGGTTTGGGAGGACACAGTCGGTGGTAGTGACGGCGTGAGCGACGCCGCCCTGGCTGTCTCAGTTTTCGGCGCTCAGGTCTTTGCGGCCGGATTCATCCAATCGAGCGCTTCCGGCGATGGGCCGTTCGTCGTGCGAGCATACGGCGCCCGGAGCGGAGAGCTGATCTGGGCGGACCAGCCGAGTTCCACCGGCTCCGAAGAGAAGGCATCCGATGTTGACGCGTTCGCGAACGAGGTCGCGGTGTGCGGAGTTCTCGACGACGGCAAGTTCGCCGGTACTCGCCTACGATCGACACAAGGGGCGCCTGCTCTGGGAGGACCGAACGGTTGCCGGCAACGCCAACGCTTGCGAAGGGCATGGAGGGAAGCTCTTCGCGGTCGGAACCACACACAGCGCCGCAACCGGCTTTGACTTTTCGATCAGAGCTTATGATGCTCGAACCGGTGTCCTCCTGTGGGAGGATCGGTTCGACGGCGGTGCTGCCGTCGCTGACGTCGCCAGTTCACTGAGCGTTGCAGGCGGACAGCTATACGTCGTCGGAACGATGCAGCAGACGGCCGGCGACAACGACCTTCTCATCCGCCATTACGACCCGAGCACTGGCGCGCTCATTTGGCAACAGGTGTTTGCCGGTCCCGCTGGCGAGCACGATGGTGGTTTTGCTGTCGCGATAGGACACCATCACGTGTTCGTGGCAGGCTCCGCGGCCCACGTCCCCGGAGTTAGGCAATGGGCCGTGCAGGCCTATCGTGTATCCACCGGTGAGCTGGTTTGGTCCGACTATCGTGACGGCGAGGAAGTCGCAGCCATTACGGCCCGAGGCGACAGCGTAATTGCAGCAGGACAGCAGGACGGTCGCGCCGTCGTGCGCGCCTATGACGCGGCGACTGGCAATCTCCTGTGGGATGACATGCTCGGACAGAACTCTTCCTTCGCGGCGGCCGTCGACACCGACCATCGCTTTGTGTACTGGGGTGGAGTGACGGAGTCTTCGACGGGCGGTCAGCCTGCATTCATCGGTACGCGCCGTCGACCTGGGGACGGGAGCGATCGCGTGGCAGGACGTGTTCGGCTCACCGGAGACGGGTGGACAAATGAACGACCTCGCCGTGAGCACGCAGCACGTCGTTGCCGTCGGGCATACGACGGTACCGAGATACCGCTCAGGATCGGTCGGCGATTTCCTGGTGCGAGCGTATCGCACACGGTAGGCGAAGCCAAAGGATGGTCCGGAGTCGTCGCCCGAATGTCGAGTCGCCGCGGGCAGGCCGCGGCGATCGTCCGCGCGTCACGGCTTCACGATCACCCTGCCCGATGGTCGTGAGCATCTCATCAGCATTTCGCATTCGGGGGCCAGTGGCGCGGAGGCCGTGGTCGCTGTGTGGTATTGGGACGAGTCCAGTCACGGCTAGGGCCGTCATCCCGCTCGAACGTGCGTTTGGCGCGCGAACGATGGCAGAGTCGCGTTGTATCTACTCGTCGGTCACGGCGATCGATCAAAGTAAGGTGCGACACCAGGCGTCGGGCATCCGCGTTGCTCATTCCGCCGTCCAGGAATGTCGATGCCGCTCGGATCGGTGGCAGATGCGCGGTCAGAAGAATGTTGCCATCAACATCAGCACGCGAAGACCACGCCGAACTGTTCCCACATGCGGTCTTGCCCGTCAGGTATCCGGTGCGTGAAGCCTTCGACTTCATACCACTTGCTCACGTCCACCAAGTCACCGTTCCTATAGGTCAGTGTCCGGAACGTGGTGTGATCACGCCATTCGGTCTTGGTCATGGCTGCGCTTCATATTCTACCGGCTCATGGTGACGGCTGCCGGAGCTGTGCGCTTGTGGACGATCTCTCGGGACTAGAATCGGCGGCCAATTGCGCGGATCGACCCCAGTCCTGTTTCACTCACGGCTCCGCCCACCCGCGGCATGCCGTGAGCAAAGTCCACTTCATCGAATAGCGCGAGGCACATAACACTAAGGGTTTTCCCGTATCGACACCGCTCCGCTCACGCTCTACAATCCCCGCCACTTTCATCACGCACGCTCGGCCGCGATCGCGGCCCTCAGCCGTTGTCGACCACGCTGTTGTTGCGAAAGGCGAAGGCGAGATGCGAGATACGCGCCGCACTCTGGACGACGGAACATCCGCGTCTGTAAGGCGACCTGTGGAGACGCTCAGTCCACCGGTGCCGCCGTGCCCTCAGTGCCGACGAGCCGACGCCGTCAAACGGATCGCTGGTTCCGACCTTGGTTATTACTGCGAATGCGCATGGTGCGGGTGGTTGTGGTTCAACGACCGAGGCCTCGGGCAGTCCGGCCGTCGAGGAGCCGCGCAGCGCGGCATCGCAGGGAGCGCGTATGAACGAGCCAACTCCTGCCAAGTGGGTCGCATTGGTGGCGGGCGCCCGCTGGCGCATGCGCGCCCAGCCGACGTTTGCGGCCAGGCTGCGATGCGGCGTCTGTCGCCAGGTCTTCGAGCCCGGCTCGAGCGGCGCGCCGACCTTCATCGAAGAGGGTGGATCGATTCTGCTCCGCACGTGCCCGACCTGCCTGCCGCTCTTCACGATCGCGGCGCGGCCGGTTGAAAAGTCCTGAGTCCGGGGAACGCGCCCCTACAAGCTCCTCAGAAACGCCAGCAGCCGCTCGCGCTCCTGCGAGCGACAGCCCGACATAACCGCGGCGCGCCAGCTCCGCTTCGTTGCCGTGGCGTTCGATGGCCTCGCCGATCGTCGCGGCGCTGCCGTCGTGCAGGAACGGCCGCCGCAGCCGCAGCCCCCAGAGTGCCGGCGTTCTGATCTCATTCGGCTCCGCCGCTCCCTGCCTGATGCCGTCGCCGGTGCCGACGTCGTGCAGCAGCAGATCGGAGAACAGCGGCACGCTGACGCGATCGAACATCGGGTGGGCGCTGGCGCCGGTCGAAAGCGACGGCACGTGGCAATTCGCGCAACCGATGGCGTTGAACAACCGTTCGCCGTCACGCGTGATGTCGTCGCTGTGGCTGCGGCCCACCGGCGCGAGGAAGCGCATGAACGACTCGAAGTTGTCGAGGCCGCGGCGGCCGGTGGTGCGTTCGCGAACGTCCTCGGGCTCGGGCAGGGGATCGCAGCGCCTCATCTGCTCGTCCGACACGCCGCGATTCGCTTCCCGCGGAAACAGGTCGTTGGTGATGCCCATCTCGTTGAGATACGCGTCGGCGGCGAACGCGATCAGCGTCGCGTGCTGCGACTTCCAGCCGAACCGGCCGATGCGGCGGGTACCGGTGCCGATGTCGGTGATCGTCGCGGCGCGACCGCTGATGCCGTCGCGATTGCGATCGAACGGATCCTCCAGCGCGAGAATCGCCTCGTCGGGGATCGCCTCGACGAGGCCGGCGCCGAAGACCGGGATCGGCGCCCGTCTCGCGATGACGTTGACATCGTCCGGGATCATCGCCTGGCAGCCGTGCGTCGGCACCGAGAAGAGGTGGACGAGCGTCTCGCCGGATTCGGTCAGGCCGCGGAACGAGCCGTCGGCATCGCGGTATCCGGCGCGGGTCTCGAGGATGATGCCGCCGCCGCCGATTGCCGGCACGTTGTGGCAGATGGCGCAGCTCGTCGCGTTGAACGCCGGGCCGAGACCGTCTTCGGCGGTCTCGACCTCGGTGAAATCGTCGAGCCCGAGGCGGAACTCGCTGAACTCACGCGGCGTGATGCCGGGCAGCGGGTCGCCGGGCTGCACTGGCCGGGCCTGGCCCCTGACCGCCTGATGCGACGCCAGGCTCGCGAGCCACAGCAGCGCCGCCGCTACCCAGACGCGCCGCTTCATCGCGTCCCTGCCGCTGGCGCGCTCGCGGACGACGAGCTCGCCTCGCATGAAGTTATGGCCGGCGCCGCACATCCGGTTGCAGTGGAACTCGTAGCGGCCCGGCTGCTCTACCCGCAACATCACCGTCAGCTCTCCCTTGCCGCGCTTCGGGATCGCGACATTCGTTTCGAGGCCGACGATGCGGAAGCCATGCGCCGTGTCGTCGCTCTTGATCCGGAGCTCGACCTCTTCGCCGGCATCGATCTCGATGCGGGATGGCGTGAACGCGAACCGCTCGGCGGTGACGCGAATCACCCGCCGCTCCTGCGCGCTGACGACGCCGCTCACCACGATGATGGCGGCCGCGGCCGTGAGGCAGGCACCGCGAATCCAGCGACGGAACCTCATTGCAGTCATGTCCTCATGCCCTCAGAACCACCAGCCAAGCCCGACGTTGAAACCACGCGGCGCCCGGACGATGTCGCTCTGGTTGCGCTGCCACACGTAGTCGACCTTCACGGCGATGTCGGGATCGGGGTAGTAGGTCAGACCGGCGATCCATGCGTCGCGGTCGAACTCCTCGAGTGGCAGGTAGCCGTCCGGCATCCGGTATTGCGTGTCGAAGTCCTCGTAGCGGACGAACGCGACGAGATCGCGCGGTGACCCGGCATCCCAGACCCGGTAGCCAGCCTCGCCGTAGAATCCGCGCAGCGTCCGCGCGATGTTCGGGGACACGCCGGTCAGGCCCGTGAGCGCTTCGTTGAGGCGACCGGCATCGCTGATTTCGACCTGCGCGAACTGGCCGCGGAGCTCCAGCCGTCCGCGCTGGTAGCGCGCGTCGACTTCGCCGACGCTCACCGTCGTATCGAGCCGCGGCGCGCCGAAGCTCGACTCGCCGGTCCAGAAGCCGGCGCCGACCGTCAGGTCCGGGATGGCAACGTATTCGGCGCGGCCAGTGAAGGCAAAGTTGCGGACGTTCGACTCGGCGCCCATCTGCCGTCCGCCGCGGATGCCTTCCTCGGCGCTGAACTCGAGCGCGTCGAGCGGCGCCGTCGCAAAGGCGCGGTAGCGCAGCCCGCCGCCGACCTCGCCGTGGACGCCGGCGCCGACGTCGAACCACGTCGTCGGGATGATGACGGTGTCGACGAACGGCCGCTCGACGCCGTTGAACACCGGCGGCTCGTGCCGCTCGTTGATGATGCCGAGCGGCATCAGCATCATGCCGGCGCGGACGTTGAACGAGCGCCGGAGCAGGAAGTCGATGTAGGCCTGCTCGAGCTCGATCTCCCCCTTCTCTTCCAGCCCCGCGACGACCGCGTGTTCGAGCTCCAGCTCGCCGACGAAACGGATCCGCGGCGAGAAGCTGTGGTTCAGCAGCAGCACGAAGCGGTGGAAGTCGAGGATGCCGTCCTGTCCCTCTGCCTTGTTGTAGTGGACCTCCATGTAGCCGGACAGCGGTCCTGTCTGGCCGCCGCTGGACTCGGCTTTCTCGGGCGCCGGCGGTGGCTGCGGACTTTGCGCCTCGAGGCCGGCTGCCGACAGCAGCCAGATCGCGGCCAGGAAAACCGGCGCGCTGACCGATTTCATCGAGCCAAACCTTTATTTTGAGTTATCAAAACTACAACAGCTTACTCATCGTAAGCGCGGCCGTCAAGGGCCCGCTGGACGCAGGCGTATACTCCGCGCGGTGCTTGCCGCATGAAAAGAGTCGAGATTCAGGGGCGCAGGCGATTGCTGGACGGCTTCTTCAAGGTCGACGAAGTCGAGGTTGCCTTCGAGCGATTCGACGGAACGATGGCGGGCCCGGTACGCCGCCTCATCGCCGAACGGGGTGACTCGGCGGCGGCGGTCGTTTTCGACCCGGTCGCCGGCCACCTCCTGTTTGCCGAGCAGTTCCGGTTTCCGACCGTTGAAAAGGGTCCTGGCTGGCTGCTCGAGCTGATTGCCGGCAACGTTGACGACGGCGAGACGCCTGATGCCGCGATTCGACGTGAGATGGAGGAGGAGCTTGGCTATCGCGCCGGGCACGTCGAGCCGATCGCGACGTTCTACGTCTCGCCCGGCGGCACCTCCGAGCGGGTGTGGCTCTACTACGTCGAGACGACCGACGAGGGCCGCATTGCCGGCGGCGGCGGGGTTGCGAGCGAGGGCGAAGACATCAGCGTCGTCGCGATGACGCCCGACGCGGCGCGCGCGGCGCTGCTGTCGGGACGGATCGCCGACGCCAAGACAATCATCGGCCTGCAGTGGCTGTTCTTTCAGCGCACCGACCAGGAGGACTGATGGCGAGCCGGCTACGGAAGCATCGCGCGCGCCGCGCCGGTGCGCGCCCGTCGTCAACCGACGTCCGGACCTGTTTCGTGATCATGCCGTTCCGCACCAAGGACGACCCGGCGCGGAAGGACACCGTCGACTTCGACGCCGTCTTCGCCAACATCATCGCGCCGGCGGTCGCCAGCCTCACCGAGATCGACGGCGTCACGCTCGAGTGCATCCGCGCCGACAAGCCGCAGTTCGCCGGCTGGATCCACGAGCGCATGATTCAGTGGATCGCCGACGCCGACGTCGCCGTCGTCGACATCACGACGATGAATCCGAACGTGTTCTACGAGCTCGGCATCCGCCACGCGCTGCGCGATCGGGTGACGGTGCTGATCCGCCGCCGGGGCACGGCGAACCCGTTCAACATCGGCGGCATGATGACGATCGAGTACGACGAGAAGAAGCCGGAGCCGGCGAAGCAGGCGCTGCGCCATTTCATCCGCAACGGGCTCCTCTCGGCGGCGAAGGACAGCCTGGTCTACAACGTCCTCCCCGGTCTCACCGCTTCGCGCGCGCCCTCTCCCCTGCCCGCGGCCACCGTCGAGGAGTACTGGATTCCCGGCGTTCGCGGCCGCACGCTCGGGATCGTCGCCGGCAACCTGCGCGACGCCAACCTCAACGCCGTTCTCGAGCATCGCCCGATCGACGTCTGGGTCAGCTCCGAGAACGTCAACATGCAGATGTCGCGTCCATACGAGGGCAACATCTCGGGTCTCATCCGCTATCTCGGCGCGATCAAGGACGAGACCGGGTCGATCGTCGACGATCGCATCGCCACGGAGCTGGCGCGCAAGATGAAGGGACGGCAGGCGGTCAATCCCGGCAACGTGCTGGCGACCGATCCCGGGGATCTCGCGGCGACGCACAAGGTCAAGCGCATCTACCATGCCGCCGCGGTCTATGGCGTCGTCGGTACCGGCTTTCATCCGATCGCGAGCGTCGAGCAGTGCGTGACGAACGCGCTGGCGCTGATGGACCGCGAGTCGCGTACCGCCAGGGGAGTCGCGGCCGGGCGCGAATCGATCCTGTTCCCGGTGTTCGGCAGCGGCACCGCGCGCGCCGATCTGATCGTTCTCGCCCGGACGCAGGCGCAGGCGGCGCTGTCATACCTGCGCTCGCGCGAGCGGATGACGCGGGTGCGCCGCGTCTATTTCATGGCCCTGACCAGGACCCACCTGTCAGCGCTGCGCGTCGCCTTCGCGGAGCTCGGCATCGTCAAGCGTCGGCGTACCGTCGTCGGTGCGTCCTCGGTGAGCGGCAGGAGCAGGAGGAAGGCTCGCGCGAAGCGATGACGGCCGCCCGGCAGCGAACGGACGCCCTCAGCGGGGCGCCTTGCGGGGCGCTTCCTGCGGCGGACTCTTGCGGCTGAGCTCAGCGCCAGCCGTACTGACGTAGTACTTCGCCAGCATGTTCGGCCGTTCCCACGCCGGGAGGTGGCCGCGCTTGCCGAGATAGTCGAGGAAGTTCGCCGTCACCTGGGCAAAATGCGCCTCGTGGCCGACGCGCAATGCGGCCGGCACGATGACACGAATCTCGGCGCCGCGATCCTCGATCCCAATCCCGGGAAACTGTGTCGCGAGCGACGCGACCTTCGCCGTCGCCGCCGCCAGCACGGCGGCCCTGGCCTCGGCGCTGGCCGGAATCACGTACAGCTCGGGAAGATACTTGTCGGCCTTCGTCTGCCGGATCTCGACGCGCGCCTTCGTCCCCCGGTAGTACGCGAAGTGCGTGTCGCCGCCGCCGGCGGGCGCCTCCCAGTCCCAGATGATGTTCAGCGTCGTGTGCACACCCTTGATGGCGTACGAGACGAGGGTGTTGCAGTAGTACTCGAGCCGACCCTCCTTGACCGACCCGGCGAGGGACGGCGGGAACGCGGGGGCATTCGTCACCCGCTTGAAATCGGCTTCCGGGATCCACGTCGGCCACCGCTGTGCCGCCAGCATCTTGATGTCGGCGCGGTAGTCGACGGCCTGGTCCGGGAACAGGCGTCCACTGGACGAGGTCGACCAGGTGCGTGCCGATGTCGCTGGCTGCCTCTCCCTGCTCGAGCGTGTCGAAGAACCAGGTCGGACGGATGTTCGGCGCCCCCGCGACCACCTTCATCAGGTGATGCACGCTCTCCATGTAGACGCCCGGGTCGGCGGGTGTTCCCTTCACCTGCTCGCCGAACGTCGCCGGGTCGTTCACCAGCGCGCGCTGCAGGATCGTCGTGATCTCGAAGCGCTCGGTCATGATGTCGTAGGCGACGAGCTTTTTCGCGTCCGCCTCCGCCAGTGCCGCGTCGAGCTTCGGCAGGTCAGCCGACTGCAGGATCCAGGGCTTGTCGGCCAGCACATTCAGGCCGCTCTTCACCGAGGCGAGGATGCGGTCCATCTTGACGCGGTTGCGGCCCGAGAGCACGACGACGTTGCCGGGACGATCCTTCAGCATGCGCTCGAAGTAGTCGTCGCCGGTGTGGACCTCGAGCTCCCACGAGGTCGGCCGTTCGGCGCGCCGGTTGAAGCCCGCGATCCGATTCAGGTGCTCGAGCAGGTCAGGGCCGAGCGGCGCGAAGACATGGACGCGCTTCGCGACGCCCGGATACATCTCCTTCTGCACCAGCCCGGCGTGGAAGTGCCCGGGATCGACGGTCATCAACCGGACGTCACCAGACTGAAATGCGTACATCGCTCCCCCGGCGGCGGCCACCGCCGCCGCGCCGACCAGCGCCAGACCCCACCCTCTTGATTTCATGGCAAAAGCATACACAATGGCCGCATGCGCAGAACATTTCTCCACGCCCTTCTCGCCGTTGCCACGCTGACCGCTGGCGCTGCTCTCTCGGCGCAGACGGCGTCCGCGCCGATTCCGCTTTTCGATGGCAAGACATTCGCGGGATGGGAAGGCGACACCGTCAAGACGTGGCGCATCGTCGACGGCGCGCTCGTCGGCGGGTCGCTGACCGAGACCGTGCCGCTCAACGATTTCCTGACGACGACGCGCAGCTACGGGAATTTCATCCTGCGCCTGAAGTTCAAGCTGGTCGGCAGCGAGGGGTTCATCAACGCGGGGGTCCAGTTCCGCAGCCAGCGGCTGCAGAAGCCGGCGCACGAAATGATCGGCTACCAAGCCGACCTCGGCGACAAGTACTGGGCCAGCCTTTACGACGAATCACGCCGCAACAAGACGCTGGTCCAGCCGCCGGCGGCGCTGGTCGCGAAGCTGCTCAAGCCAAATGAGTGGAACGACTACGAGATCAGGGCCGAGGGGCCGCGGATCCAGATATTCCTCAACGGCGAGCAGACCGTCGACTACACCGAAGGCGACCCGGCGATTCCGCAGACAGGCCTCATCGGCCTGCAGATCCACGGCGGCGGCAAGGCGGAGGTTCACTACAGGGATCTGATGATCCAGGAGCTTCGCTGACGCTCAGCCCCGAAGCGCGGCGACGGTCTCGGTCGCCTTCTCGAACAGCATGCCGATGTCGTTGCTGCAGCTGACGAGTTGCAGGCCGCGGCCTCGCCAGTTCTTGGCCATCGCAATCGATCGCATGTGCATGCCGGGCGCGATACCGCGGCTGATGCAGTGATCGCGGATCGTCTCGACGGAGGTGATGAACTCGGGGTGATCGAACTGGCCCGGGATGCCGAGCGAGACCGAGAGGTCCGCCGGCCCGATCAGCACGGCGTCGATATTCGGCACCGACAACAGCTCGTCCATCCGGGCCATCGCCGCTTTCGACTCGATCTGAAAGACCACCATCACGTGCTCGTTCTGGTGGGCGATCGCCTCCGCCATGCTCACCGGCTCGTAACTGAGGTGCGGCCCGCCGAGGCCGTAGCCGCGCACGCCAACCGGCGGGTAGCGCGTCCAGCTCACCGCCTTCTCCAGCAGCTCCGGCGATTCGACGCGAGGCAGCAGGACGCCCTGGGCGCCGCTGTCGAGGGCGCGGGCAACGAGGTTGTACTGCAAGTCGGCGACGCGGACGATCGGGCACAGCCCTTCGCGGACCGCGACCCGCATCATGTCGTGCAGGGTCTCGAGATCGAACGGGCCATGCTCGGCGTCGAGGAACACCCAGTCGAGACCGGCGGCGCGCAGTGCCCGGATCGCGTCCGGCGACCGGAACTGCAGCACGCTGCAACCGAACTGGGGCCGGCCTTCCTTGAGGGCGCGCTTGACGGTATTGATGAACACGGGAGCTGGATCATACAACGACGGCACCAACCGGCGCAGTCGTCCGGTGCCGGCGGCGACGTCGCGACGCCGATCGTAATAGGATTGCCAGCTGCATGAAGTTCCTCGCCAGCCAGATCGCGTACCTGATCAGCGTCCCGGAAATGCGGTCGAACCTGCAGGCGCTGGTCAAGTACATCCTGGGGCTGATCGTGCTGGTCCTCGCCTACACGGTCCTCTTCCACGTCATCAAGTTGAACGTCGAGGGGGAGCAGCACTCGTGGATCACCGGTCTCTACTGGACCCTGGTGGTCATGACGACGCTCGGATTCGGCGACATCACGTTCCGCAGCGACATTGGCCGCCTGTTCAGCATCGTCGTGCTGCTCTCGGGCGTCGTCCTGCTGCTGGTGATGCTGCCGTTCCTCTTCATCCGGCTGTTCTACGCGCCGTGGCTCGAAGCACGGGTCCGCCTGCGGGCGCCGCGGCAGGTGCCGGCAAACACGCGCGGGCACGTCATCCTGACCGAGTACGATCCGGTCGCCGCCGGCCTCGCCGCGCGGCTGCGGAGCGAGGGCGTGGCGTACTACGTCATCGAACCTGATCCGACGGTGGCGGCGCGGCTGATCGGCGACGGCGTCTCGGTCGTCGCCGGCGACAACGACTCGGCCGAGACCTACGAGCGGGTCGCGGCGCCGGCGGCGCGGCTGCTCCTCGCGAACTGCGAAGACACGGTCAACACCAACATCACGATCACGGCGCGGGAGATCGCGCCCGACCTGCCGATCGTCGCCATCGTCGAAGAGGACGACTCGGTCGACGTCCTGCAACTGAGCGGCGCGACGACCGTGCTGCCGCTGAAGCAGCAGCTCGGCGAGTATCTGGCGAACCGGGTCGACGCCGGCCGCGCCGACGCGCACGTCATCGGCGAGTATCGGGGGCTGCAGATCGCCGAGCTGCCGGTGCGCGACACGCCGCTCGCCGGCATCAGCGTCCGCGATACACGGCTGCGCGAGCGCACCGGCCTCAGCGTCGTCGGGCTGTGGGAGCGGGGCAAGCTGGCGCCAGCCTTTCCCCACACCGTCCTGCAGGCGACCGACGTCATCGTCGTCGCCGGCAGCGCCACGCAGATGGCGTCGCTGGCGCCGTTGGTGTCGACGGTGGAGCCGCCGTCGCGGCCGGTGCTCGTCATTGGCGCGGGAAAGGTCGGGCAGGCGGCGGCGCGCGCGCTGCACCGCAAGGGGCTCGCGGTGCACGCCGTCGATCGCACGGCCGGCGCGCTCGAGGAGATGCGGCCGTTCGTCACCGAGCTGTTCGCCGGCGATGCCGCCGATCGCCGCCATCTCACGAGGGCCGGCATCAACGACGCGTCGTCGGTCCTGCTGACGACCAACAACGACGCGATGAACATCTACCTGGCGGTGTTCTGCCGCCGGCTCAATCCGCGGATCCGCATCGTCAGCCGGATCACGCTCGAGCGGAACGTCGAAGCGATTCATCGCGCCGGCGCTGATTTCGTCCTGAGCTACACGACCCTCGGCATCGAAGCGATCCTGTCGCTGCTCCGCGGGCAGGAGCTGGTGCTGCTCGGCGAGGGCGTCGAGCTCTTCTCGATCCCGGTGCCGCCGTCGCTCGCCGGCCGGCAGCTGAAGGACTCCGGCATCGGCTCGCGGACCGGCATGAGCGTCGTCGCCCTCGAACGCGGCGAGACGCTGGTCAACCAGTTGACGGCCGAAACGATCCTGACGGCCGGCGCCACGCTCCTCATGCTCGGCAGCCTGGATCAGCGGAAGACGTTTGCCGAGGCGTTCGAGAAGAAGGGCTGAGCCTGTCGGGCCGTTCCGCGTGCGTCAGCGCGCTTCGCCCACCGCCCGGGCGGCATCGAGGTTCAGCCAGACGTTCCGCTCACCGACCGTGCCTCTCACCCAGCCGCCGGGCCCGATCTCGTCGATCTGGATCACGTCGCGATCTGACGTCGTCCACCACACTTCGTAGCGGGCTCCGACGCGAACGATTCCGAGCGGCGCGCGGACGGCCGGAGGGGCGTTCGTCACCGCCACCTTCCAGTCGCCGGACTGCATCGTCCGCAACGGCGGCACCTCGCCCAGGTCGACGGTGCCGGTAACCGTGACGACGCCCGTCCCCGCCCCCGGCCGCGACTGCACCTGCCCCGCGGGCGTCGCAGGCCTTGCCCACAGCATGATCGCGATCGCCACGACCGCTGCCAGCGCGAAATATCTGCGCACGTTGTCCTCCTGTCCTGTTCAAGTTTCGGCTACTGCCATTCGTTCATGCCGCGGTTTCGTTGGTTGGCCGACATCATGCCCCAAATCGCGACAGCCGGGGACAGTCACTCGGGACAGTCACGAGTGACTGTCCCCGGGACGTCCTGGGGACACTCACGGTGACTGTCCCCGGACGAGGCCGGAGACAGCGACGGTCGGGGACGGCGCGCGGCGTTGGCATTTGCGCGGACGGCGGTAGCATATGTCCGTGCGCGCTCGGGCCATGGCCGCGCTGCTCGCTCTCCTCGCCCTCGCGGCGACGCCTGCCCCGGCGCGCGCGGACTGGGTGCGCGTCGACACCAGGAACTTCATCGTCTACGGCAGCAGCGGCGAGAGCCGGGCGCGCGAAGTGGCGGCGGAGTTCGAGCGTTTCCGCGAGGCGCTCGCGCGCGTCATCCCCGGCGCGTCGACGCCGGCGGCGGTGCCGACGACCGTCGTGATCTTCGACTCGCAGCGCAACTTCGAACCGTACCGGCCGCGCTTCAACGGCAAGACGGTCTCGCTCAGCGGCTACTTCTTCTCGAGCGAGGACGTGAACGTCGTCGCGTTCGCCGACGTCGACCGCGTCGAGTCGCTGCGCACGATCTTTCACGAGTACGTCCACCTCGTCATCGTCAACACGTTCCACGCCACGCCGACGTGGCTCAACGAGGGGCTGGCGGAGTACTACAGCACCTTCCGGGTCGAGGACGGCGGCCGCAGCGCCCTGCTCGGCGGCCCGATCCCGTCCCACCTGCAGTTCCTCAGCCGCACGAAGCTCATGCCGCTCGACGAGTTGCTGGCGGTGACGCGCGAGGCCGCCGCCTACAACGAAGGCAACCGCCGATCGCTCTTCTACGCCCAGTCCTGGGCGCTCGTCCACATGCTCATGTCTGGGCCGGACAACCGATCGGCGGACGTCAACGAGTATGTGCGCCTCGTCGAGAACGGCACCCCCTCCAGCGAGGCGTGGAAGGCCGTGTTCGGAGAAGAGAAGATCGTCGGCGCCCTCGGACGCTACGTGAACGAGGACGTCATGCGCGGGACACGCTTCCGCTTCGACCGCGACATTCCCCGCGCGACGAGCGATCTCAGGGCGGTCAGCGACGCGGACGTCGCCGCGATGCTTGCCGATCTGCTGCGCCGCGTCGCGCCTTACGCCGAGGCGTCCGCCGGATTCGAGAAAGCGATCGCGATGACGCCGCCGAGCGCGCGCGCCCGCGCGCTCTACGGGCTGCACCTCCTGGAAAACGACGAGGTCGCGCGCGCGAACGCGCTGCTGCTCGAAGCCGCCGGCGACAGCGAGGATTGGCTGGTGCAGTATCACGTCGCCACCGGCCTTGGCCGGACGTTCGACACCGCCGACCGTGTCGACCCCCGGCTGCTCGAGACGGCGCGAACTGCCCTCGCGCGCGTGCTCAGCGCCCGGCCCGAACTGGCGAATGCGCTGGCGCTCAGGGCGCGCATGGATGCGACCGACAAGGCCCGCCTCGGCGAGGCGCTGGCCGACATCCGCCGTGCCCGCGAGCTGGCGCCGGGGCGCGACGACTACCGGCTGTTCGAAGCTCACGTCCTCGCCAGGCGCGGAGCGTATGTCGAGGCCCGGGCCATCCTCGACGTGCTCGCGGGGCCAGGCTTCACCGACGCCATCCGGGCGAACGCGCGGTCGCTCCTCACGCAAGTCGATCGCTCCGAGCGTATCGCCGCCGAGCGCATCGCCCGGCTCGAGGGGCGGCAGGCGGCTGCCGCCGCCGGCCAGCGTCCTGGACCGCCGCCGCGGAATGCCACGCCCCGGTATCGTGACGTCAACGACGGTGAAACGCGGCTCGAGGGTGTATTGGAACGCATCACCTGCACGGCAGACGGGCTCCAGCTGCACGTGAAGGCGGGCGCGGTGACGGAACGATTCGACGCCACGACGCTCGACGGCATCGAGTTCATCTCGTATCGCGAGGATCTCGACGGCGCCATCCGCTGCGGCATCCGCACGCCGCCTGAACCCGTCTACGTCACGTGGAAGAAGGGCGGCGCGACGCGCCAGGTCGTCGCCGTCGAATTCCTGCTCAAGCCTTGACGTGGGCAGTGACGCGGACCCGCGGGATGTCGCGGGTCCCCCGACGGGCCGTGCCCAGACTTGCGTCTCCTCTCGGGCGCGGGGCGCGGAGCAGAGGTCGCCGCCGCTGGCCGGCGCGCTCAGGTAGTCGACGCTCAGACCGGCCGGCACACGCCGGGTGCCCGGCTGCTACTCGGCGCCCACACCCAGATACGTCCGCAGCTTCTCGTCGTCGAACATGGCCTCTGCGGTTGGTTCTTTCGTCATGAGCGAGGCGACGATCCCGGCGAGGAACGCCATCGGCATCGAGACGATCGCCGGGTTGCGCAGCGGGAAGATCGCCGCCGGATTGTGCAGGATGTCGACCCACACGGTCGGACTCAAGACGATCAGCAGGACCGACAGGACGGCGCCGGTCACGATCGAACAGACGGCGCCGGCCGTCGTGAAGCGGCGCCACACGATCGACAGCAGCAGCGGCGGGAAGTTGGCGCTGCAGGCGATCGCGAATGCCAGTCCGACCATGAACGCGACGTTCTGGCCCTTGAACACGATCCCGAGGAGGACGGCGAGCAGGCCGAAGACGACCGTCGCCGCGCGCGCGACCCTGACCTGTTCGCGATCGGTGGCGTGACCGCGCCGGATCACGTGGACGAAGATGTCGTGCGACAGCGCGCTCGCACCGGCCAGCGTCAGGCCGGCGACCACGGCGAGGATCGTGGCGAAGGCGACCGCGACGATGAAGCCGAGGAACGGCGTGCCGCCGAGCAGCTCGGCGACGAGGGGCGCCGCCATGTTGCCGCCCGCGTCGACCCTGGCGATCAGGTCGCGGCCCACCAGCGCGGACGCGCCAAAACCGACGATCGGAATGATGAGATAGAAGTAGCCGATCAGTCCGGTCGCGTAGAGCACCGAGGCGCGCGCGGCGCGCGCGTCCGGCACGGTGTAAAAGCGCATCAGGATGTGCGGCAGCCCGAGGAGCCCGAGCATCAGCGCCAGGCCGAGCGACACGGCGTCGAGCGGATCGGCGACCAGACCGCCCGGTTCCAGCGCGGACTGGCCGTACTGCTCGGCGACCGCGGCATACAGCCGCGCCGGCGAGAACTCGAACTGCGCCAGCACGAGGACGCTGAGCACGGTCACGCCGAACAGCAGCAGCACCGCCTTGATGATCTGCACCCAGGTCGTCGCGATCATCCCGCCGAAGAGCACGTAGGCGAGCATCACCAGCCCGACGCCGGTGACCGCCCACTCGTAGGGAATGCCGAACAGCAGCCGGATCAGGTTCCCGGCGCCGACCATCTGCGCGATGGTGTAGAAGAGCACCGTGAGGATGCCGCCGAACGCAGAGGCGACGCGGACCGGCACCTGCCGCAGCCGGAATGCGACGACGTCGGCGAAGGTGTACTTGCCGAGGTTGCGCACCGGTTCGGCGAGCAGGAACATCAGCGCCGGCCACCCGACCAGCCAGCCGGTCGCGTAAATCATGCCGTCGTAGCCGCGCAGCGCGACGAGTCCGGCAATGCCGAGGAACGACGCCGCGCTCATGTAGTCGCCGGCGAGCGCGAGCCCGTTCTCGAACGACCCGATGGATCGGCCGGCGGCGTAGAACTCGCTCGTCGAGTGGGTGCGGCGCGCCGCCCACCACGTCACGGCAAGCGTCAGGGCGACAATGACGAAGAAGAACAACACCGCCGACATCGTCGGCGTGCCAAGGGTTGTCGTGATCTCTGGCTGCATGCGTCGGTCGTCAGGGGGTCAGTCGCGGCGGGACAGTTGTTCGCGCAGGCGCTGCGCTTCCGGATCGTAGTGGCGGTTGGCCCAGACGACGTAGATGCCGGTGAGGACCCACGAGCCGATGATCACCGCCGCGCCAAGCGGGATGCCGATGGGAGTGACACCGCCCATGCGCGTTGCCAGCAGCGGTTTGTTCACGGCGATCAGCAGGATGTAGCCGTAGTAGAGAACGAACAGCGCCGCCGTCAGCGCCAGCGAGACACGCCAGCGGCGCGACACCAGCTGACGGAACGCGGGCGACGCAAGTAAACGAGTCCGGGACTGGACATCCATGGTGTAATCCTCGCGGCGCGAAGCGCCATTCAATCACGAACCGCTCAGTTTGAGGAAACGTGTCAACGGATGTGATGGCACCGTTCTCGCAAGAGCTGGGCCCTGGAGGTGTGATGTGCTGTATTGGGCGCTCATGTTCCTGATCGTCGGATTGATCGCAGCGGCCCTCGGGTTCACCGACGTCGCCGGCGGCGCGATCGCGATCGCGAAGTTCCTGGCCGGGCTGTTCCTCTTGCTGTTCGTGATCTTCCTCGTGCTCGGCCTGACCGCCGTACGCAAGATCGTCAACTGACCCGCCGTCGAGGTGTAACGCCGAGTGCTTAGCAGGTAATTCCTGCCTCATGCAACTCGGCGTTACACCCTCCAGCTTTACCACGCATCTCCCGTTCACCTAAGGACAGAAGTCCCCTGTTTACAGATATTTATCGCCGCTGGTACAGCGTGTGGCACCTCACTTGCTCAATCACACATGCAGGTGACGAACGAACCAAATTTGAAGGGGACATCATGAAGCGAACGACCACACATTGGACGATAGCGATGGCCGCCGCCGCGATCTTCGCGATGCCGGTATCAGGTTTGGCGCAGACTGCTCCACCGTCGCAGCCACCAGCCTCCCAGTCGCAGCCGCCCGCCTCGCAGGCGCAGCCGGCGCCACAACAGAATCCGACTGCTGACGCCGCCAAGGGCCACCTGACGGCCGCGCGAAATACGCTGAGCCAGCTCACGCAGCTTCCTGCCGCCTCGCAGCTGCAGGGCGAGCCGCGCACGCGCGTTGCACAGTTGATCACCAACTTCAACGAGATGATCACGACCAAGGCCGACTGGCGCGCGTCGCTGACGAAGGTCGAGGCGGACGTGGACTCGCTGCTGAACGCGACGCCGACCCCGGATGAGCCGCCGCCAACGGCGGCCGTGGGTACCTCCGGATCGACGACAGCAGGCGCGGTCGGAACGAGCGGCACGAGCGGCGCCAGGGCTTCGCTCGATCCGCAGCTGCGATCGAAGCTGATGGAGTTCCGCAGCCATCTCGACAAGTTCGAAGCGGCGGCGAGCGGCGGAGCGGCGAGTACCCCGGCCGCGTCGTCGATGACGTCTTCGACCGCGACGACTCCGCCGAGCGCGCCGGCGACGCCTCCTGCCAGCCAGACGCCGCCGACCTCTCAGACTCCTCAGACTCCTCCAACGTCGCAGACGCCTCCGACGTCGCAGACGCCCCCGGCGTCAGCCACGCCTGATGCGCCGCCGCAAAATCGAGCCACGTCGGAAAGCTCCGAGGAGATGCTGCGCCACATCGAGGCGATCGAGGTGATCCTCTCCGCCCAGGCTGCCGCGCAGACCGCGGCGCAGTCTGCCGCAGGTGGCGCTGTCGGGACCTCCGGCACGGCCAGCGGTTCTACCCGCACGACCGTGACAGGCTCCGACGTCAAGCTGGACGCGAATCAGATCGCCCAGCTGCGCAACCACCTCGCTGAGCTCCGCAAGCTGGCTGAGAAGAAGTAAAGACGTAGTCGATCGCATCGGAGCCGGCCGGCACACGCTGGCCGGCTCCCACGTCCGCCGGGCCCGCTCGGGGCCTCATGCTATGCTCCGGCATCGCCTTGGGAGCATGGCTTGATGACAAGACGGACCTCCGGTTTCGCGCTGCTGATCGCGTTCCTTTTCGTTTCATCGACCCCCACATTTTTTTCGTCAGTCGTCACCGCAGTCCCGCCAGCCAGCAATGATTCACCGCTCGCGCGCGCCGAGCTGGCGTGGGAGCGCGGCGACTATCCGGTGGCGCTCAGGGGCTACCTCCAGATTCTCGACGCGCCTGGCGCCGACGCCGCGCTCGACGCCATCGCGCTGCGCACGGGCGAACTGTTCCAGACGACGGAGGTGACGGCCGACGGGCTCGCACCGCAGTTCTCCCCCGACGATCGCCACTTCCTCTACGAACAAGGCATCGGGATGCGCCGCGTCACGCGGCTGCTCGAGGTCTCGGCGCCGACACGAGTCGTCACCGAGCTGAAGGGCTGGGGCGCGGCGTTCTCGCCTGACGGAGCGAAGATCGCCTTCGTCCAGGCCCCGGCCGCGACGCCGGAGATGGACAAGGCGCAGGCGGCGCTCGAGGCGGCGCAGTCCGGCACCACGGCCGAACGCAACCAGCGGACTGCGGCGCTCAACGAGCTCGTCGGGCCGGCGGCCCTCATCGTCGTCCGTGACATCGCGTCCGGACGCGAGACGAGCATCGATACAGGGACCGTCAGCAAAGCGTCGGTACTGTTTGGCGCGGGCGAGACGATCGTCTTCGCCGGCGCGAACGAACGCGGCGCGCCGCAGCAGATCTACGTCGCCGGCGCTGGCAAGGCGGCAACCGCGGTGACGACCGACGCGACCGAGAAGGTTCTCGGCGCTTTGAACCGTCGCGGCACCTCTCTCCTCTTCACGACGCGTCTGCCCGGCACCGGTCGTGGCGGGCGCGGCGGCGGCGTCAATGCTGCCAACGCGACCTCGCCGGCGGCCACCTCACCGGCAGCGTCGGCCTCGACGACGAGCCCGGCGGGCGCCGAAACAGCGCCGGTGCAGGCCGCCGCCGGCGGACGGGGCCGCGGCGCCGGCGGCGCGATTCCTCCCACACGGTTCGGCGTGATGGCGGTTCCAGATGGCACCGTCACCATGGTCACGGGCAGCTCGCCCGCATTCTCCGGCGATGGCGGCACGCTGGTCTTCGTCGGCCGCACCGGTGACGAGCAGGGCGTCATGGCGGCATCGAGCAGCGGGCCAGGGCTCGCCGCGGTCGTGCGTAAAGGGCCGGAACGCATCGAGTCGCCGGCAGCGTCCGACGGCGGCTCGCGGATCGCGTTCCAGATGATGAGCCGCGACGACTGGGAGATCGTAACCGTCGGCCGCGACGGTACTGGCGAGACGCGGCTGACCCGCGATCCGCAGCACGACCTGCTGCCGCAGTTCCTCTCCGGCGATCGCCTGCTCTCCGTCGTCGGAGAAGCGCGGCACCGTCGGTCCTTCGTCTACGACCTCGCCACCGGCCAGCAGGTACGATTGTTTCACAACAACACGGTCCGCACGATCGCGCCGGAGTACTCGTGGGAATCGAGCGGCGACGGCAACAAGCTCCTGATCGTCGCCGAGCGCGACGGCAACACCGTCTCGCTCGAGCGCGGCGTCTACCTGGTCGACCTGACGAAGCGAGTCACGCGGGAGGAGGTGCGGGCCCGTGTCGCCGCCAGCCTCGCCGCCGAAGAGTCGCTCCGCGCCCGCGGCCAGCGCGTGTTCGCGCCGCTCGCCGCCGGCATCACGGCGATGGTCGCCGAGGCCTCGGTGCCGCGAGTCTACGCCTACCAGAAGGCGCTCTTCGCCTTCGACTCGAAGCACATCACCCGCCCCGGGAACAAGCTCGCGTCGGCGTATCTCTTCGACACCTACAAGTCGTTCGGCTACGAACCCGAGATGCAGTGGTTCGATCGTGAGAATGCGCTCGGCGGCAGGACCGCCAATGTGCTGGCGAAGCTCACTGGCACCGTCCACCCCGAGGTCATCTACGTCGTCAGCAGCCACTACGACTCGGTCGCAATCGGTCCCGGCGCCGACGACGACTCGTCGGGCACCGCGGCGCTGCTCGAGACCGCGCGAATCATGGCGCAGCGGCCGCAGCCCGCGACAATCATCTTCGCCTCGTTCACCGGCGAAGAAGCCGGCCTCCTCGGCAGCCGTGAATTCGTCCGACGCGCCGTCGCTGAAAAGCTCCAGATCGTCGGCGCCCTCAACAACGACATGGTCGGCTGGGCCAACGACTTCAGGCTCGACAACACCATCCGCTACTCGAACCCCGGCATCCGCGACATCCAGCACGCCGCGGCGATGCAGTTCAGCCGGCTGATCACGTACGACGCGCTCTACTACAAGGGCACCGACGCTGCCGCGTACTACGAGGCCTTCGGCGACATCGTCGGCGGGATCGGCTCGTACCCGGTATTGAGCAGCCCGCACTATCACCAGTCGCACGACGTGCTCGAGAACATGAACCACGACCTGATCACGGAAGTCGCAAAGACGACGGCGGCGACCTTGACAGTGCTCGCCTCGAGCCCGTCGCGGGTAACGAAGCTGCAGGCCGACAGCGCCGCCCAGGGCACCGCCGTAATGACATGGAACCCGAGCCCGGAGAAGGACATCGCGTCCTATGTCGTCACCTACGGTCCTGTCTCGAAGCCGGACGCGCAGCAGGTGAAAGTCGCAAAGCCGACCGTCACGCTGAAGGGAGTCGCGCCGGGCACCGTCGTCGCCGTCAGGGCCATCAACGCCAGGGGGCTCGAGAGCTGGGACGCCGCGCGGACGACGATCAAGTAGACGCCCTGCCGCCAGTACGTAGGGCGGAGCTTCAGCTCCGCCGACGGGAGACGCGCCGCTCTCAGAACTGGAAGTAGATGAAGTCGAGCGAAGCGTGGCTGCGGAAGACCATGATTGCCGCGAGCGCCAGGCCGCATGCGAGCCCCTGCAGCGCCAGCTGCGGCAGCGGCGGCAGCGGCCGCGGCTCCCCTGCCGGCAGGCGATCGACTGCCGCGCCGCGGTAGAGCTCCACCCACACGCTCTGCACCCAGAGCGGGACAGAGTAGATGAACGCCAGCAGGAAGAGATAAGCGCCGGTCTGTCGATCGAGCTCGCTGACGCCGAAGGGGGACAGTGTCAGGTCGCGGCCGATGGCGGCGATCTCGGTTTCTCGAAACAGCAGCCACCCGACCATCGTCAGCGCGAACATGCCGGCGACCTGCGGCACGGCCAGCCAGCGTCGCGCTGGCGGTGCGGCCGGCCCGGCGACGGTACGGGCACGCGTCAGTATCAGCAGCACGCCGTGGTAGAAGCCCCACAGGACGTAGTTCCAGCTCGCCCCGTGCCAGAAACCGGAGAGCAGGAACGTGATCATGATGTTGCGGGCCCAGCGCAGGCGGCCGCCGCGCGAGCCGCCGAGCGGGATGTAGACGTAGTCGCGGAACCAGGTCGACAGCGAGATGTTCCAGCGCCGCCAGAAGTCGGCCGGGCTGCGCGCGAGATATGGATGGTCGAAGTTCTCCGTCAACTCGAACCCGAGCCAGCGTGAGGTGCCGCGGGCGATGTCCGTGTAGGCCGAGAAGTCGGCGTAGATCTGGATCGCGAAGGCGAAGACGCCGGCCCACAGGATGTAGAACGTCGGGTCGGCGAGCGCGAACACCTTGTTGGCGATGACGCCGACGTTGTCGGCGATGACCAGCTTCTTGAAGAAGCCCCAGCAGATCAGGACGAAGCCGCTGCGCGCCTGCTCGGGCGAGAACCGGCGGCGGCCTTCGACCTGCGGCAGCAGGAACGACGCCCGCTGGATCGGCCCGGCGACGAGGTGCGGGAAGAACGAAATGAAGACCGCGAGGTCGAGCAGGCTGCGCCGCGCGCGCAGCTCGCCGCGATACACGTCGATCGTGTAGCTCATCGCCTGGAACGTGTAGAACGAGATCCCGACCGGCAGCAGGATCCGCAGCGTCGGCTCGCTGACGCTGATCCCGAGCGAGGCAAGCGCGACGGCGACGTTTTCGGCGAAGAAGTTGAAGTACTTGAAGAAGCCGAGCATCCCGAAGTTCGAAACGATGCTCAGCCACAGGAACTGCCGCCGCCGCTCCGGCCACCGCTCCATCCCGCGCGCGGCGCTGTAGTCGATGGTCGTCGAGGCGGCGATGAGGTAGAGAAACCAGGGATGGATGTAGCCGTAGAAGAAATAGCTCGCGACCAGCAGCAGGATGTTCTGGCCGCGGTGCGGCAGCATCCAGTAGACCGCGACGACGGCGACGAAGAATACGATGAAATCGAGACTGTGAAAGATCACTGAAAGTGCGCCCTGAGCCGGTTGTAGAGGTGCTCGGTGTAGCGACGGCGCGCGTGGCGCGCCAGGTGGTCACCGTCCTCGTACATGTCGAGCGTCAGGGCCGGGTCGCCGGTGTCGTCGAGGAAGACCGCGCCGCGCGCGGTCACGTAGGCATCGAGCTCATGGACGTAGCGCTGGAGCGCCGGCGACTGCGGCGGCGGACGCTGCGCCGTCGGCCGCCGCTGCACCCGGACGAAGCCGAGCGTCAGCCCCGCCGCCTTCGCGTCGCGCAGCATCAGCGGCAGCACCGAACGATCGACGTCGCGATTGAAGTCGATCGACGGGCCGTCGCCGGCCTGAATGTCCGCCGCCTGCATCGGCCGCAGGTGATCGAGCCCGAGCCGGACGTTCATCAGGCGCTGGAACTCGGTTCGGCGGCGCCGCGACGGCTCGATGATTTCCGCCGGCCACTCCGTCAATGCCGGCTCCGCCCACTCGCGCGCCCGCTCGACGCCGAGATCGCGATCGAGGAACACGCGGACGCGCTGCAGCGGCTCGATGCGGCGGGCGACGACGGCGTTCAGCTCCTCCTCCCGCTCGCGCGCCACGAGATCGAGCGACCAGCGGAACTGCGGCTCGAGCCGGAACAGCACGTCCGTCAGGTTGGTGTCGCGGAAAAAGATGAAGACCAGGCGCGGCTTGATGCCGCTCGGCACGACCCAGTTCTTGAGCGCCAGGTACCAGAACGCCGGTCCCGATCCCGGCTGCAGCAGCGGCGCGATCGGCGTATGCGACAGCTCGCCGAGGCGGCGTTCGTCCACCCGGGTGCCGGCCATCGAGTCGCCGATGACGACGTAGCCCGGCTGCAGGTAGCGCAGCTCTTCGATCCGCCGCTCCTCGAAACGGCTGCGCTCGCGCCGGCCCTCGAGCGCCGGCAGATACGTCGGCGGCAGCAGCTTGACCGAGCGGATCGCGTTCGCGGCCGGAATCACGATCGGTACGGCGAGCGTCGCCAGGACCAGCACCAGCAGGCCGATCGTGGCCCGCGCCCGCGACGACATCATCGAAGCAATTCCCGCCGCGGCATCCCTGTCGGGCACCGTCCGACCGGAACTTCGACGACGTGACGGACCTTGTCGGGGCCGACCTCGGCGACGCCGTACCACTCGTTTTCCCAGCCGGAGAGCTGGAAGAGCCAGTACCGAGCGCTCGCGCGGCGTCATGCGGCCGAACGGCAGCATCGCAGTCGCGCCAACTCGATCGCAGTAGGTGATCTTGCCGCGGAGGTCCGCGCGTTTCGACAGCACGCCGTCGCGGTGATGAATCCAGCCGCTGACGAGGGTTTCGAGACCGCAGCCCTGGTCATTCGGACCGGGGTCGTAGGCCCGGACGGTTTCGATGTACGAGACCGTCCAGCCCGGCTTGCCGGACGGCGATCGGTACCACGCCTCCAGCTTGAACGGCCGCGCCTCGCGCGCCGGCCGCGCCAGAGGGTGCCGCCACCCGGTGTCGGTCCGGACGCCCCGCACCGTCTTGTCTTCCGCCGCGTTCAGTTCCCCGAACAGCTGCGCCATGAGCACCGACGCTTCCGGCGTGTCCGGGTCGATGGTTTCGATCGGCTCGAGTGGCACTCCACCAGTGATCGCGACGCCATCCTTCGCGAACGGCTGCGGCGGTACCGGCGGCCCTGTCTCGGGATTGCCGTGGGACGTCTTGAGGCCAACGCGCGGTGAACAGAGCACCCGGTACAGAGTCGGGTTGCCAAGCGGCAGCGGGCGGACTTCGCCGTCGAGCGTATGCGCCTGCCAGCCCGCGGGCGAGGCCCGGCCCCACCAGGATTCTGGCACGTCAGACAAGGTGAGCGGAAACTCCGGCGCCGGCCCGAAAGGCCAGATCGCCTGCCACTTGTCGTTGTCGAACGAGGCAAAGGGACGGAGGATGCCGTCGCTGCGAAGCACGGCGACGCCGCCGCGGCGGTCGCGCGTCGGCGGCGGCGCGGTCTGACCGGCTTGCGTCAAGGCCCATGCGGCAAGCAGTGGAAGGACGGCGAACTTCACGACAGCTCACGCCCGATCGAGCACTTCCCTGACCTTCTTGAGCATTTCGTCGCGGGAGAACGGCTTCGCGAGGAAGTCGGACGCGACGCTGGCCGCGACCGACCCGGGATAGCCGGAGATGCAAATCATCTTGAGGTCGGTCTTGCGGCCGCGCAGCTCGCGCGCCAGGTCGGCGCCGTTCATGTACGGCATCCGGACGTCGGTCAGCAGCAGATCGATCGCGTCGCGATGCTGCTCGAACATCTTCACTGCTTCCTCGCCGTTGCGGGCGTCGTAGACGGTGTAGCCAGCGCGGGTCAGCGCCGTCGCGAACAGGGCCCGCACCGCCGGTTCGTCTTCGACCAGGAGAATCGTTTCCTGTGCCATCGTACCCAGCCTCGATCAGGGGGATCAGCGGGATCAGGACGCCATGGCCTGACGTTGCTCGTCGCGCAGGCCGCTGCGCCGTTCGATCGCTCGCTCGATCATCCAGCAGAAAATTGCCCAGGACAAGCCGGCGATCCAGCCGCCGAGCACGTCCGTCGGGTAGTGCACCCCCAGATACATCCGGCTCACCCCGACGATCGTCGTCAGCGTCGCCGCGACGGCGAGACAGTAGACCTTGGTCGCCCGCCGCGTCGCAATCCGTGTCAGCAGCAGGCCGAGCGTCAGATACACCGTTGCCGAAATCATGGCGTGGCCGCTCGGGAAGCTGAGGGTCATCACCTCGCCGAGGTGCGGGACGACGCTCGGGCGCGGCCTCTGGACAAGTTCCTTGAGCCCGGCGTTCACCACCCACCCGCTCACCGACGCGACGGTGATGAAGAGCGCCGTCCGGCGCATCCGTTCGATCGCCAGGAAGCCGGCGACCAGCGCGACGATCAAGCCGAGCACGAAACCGCTGCCGAGCGAGGTCAGGTCGAGCGCTGCCAGCTTCAACCACGCGGGACCGACTGGCTGCGCCAGGTCGCCGGCTCGACGAAGGGTTTCAAGGGCCCGATCGTCGAAGGCCTGCGTCCGGCCGTCGACGACGACGTAGGTGAGCGCCGCGAAGCAGAGCAGCAGCAGGCCCAGCGTGATGCCGCCGCGGGAGATCGCGCGCCTGGTCTCCGCGGGCTCACCGATTCGCATCAGTCAGACCCGATGTTAGGGGCGGCGTTACCTTAAGTCAAACGCGACCTTGGAGACGGGACCCACGTTACCGGCGTCGAAACCACTTACCTAATCGGTAAGTGATTCGCCGACTCCGGCTGCGGATTCACGCCATTTCGGCTCGACCCGGACCTGCCGCGCCGGGGCACGGCGCTTGCGACTCCGGGCCTGCAAATGTTGACCTCAGTCTGTTCCCGGTGCCACGGTGCCCTGGCCGCGGTCCTGCTCTTGTCTCTCCCCTTCACCGCGACTGCCCAGGAAGCCGCGGCCCCGTCGCCGCCGCCGCGGACCGAAGCCGAGCTCAACACCGTCAACCTGCCGACGACGCAGTCGCTCGGGCGGCATCAGAGCTACTTCCGCATCACCCATCGCTTCACCCGCGATCTCGGGCGCGGGGACTTCGGCTCGCTGCTCGAGGACCTGTTCAGCCTCGACAATGGCGCCGCGATCGGACTCGAGTACCGGTTCGGCATCACCACGAACCTGCAGGCCGGCGTCTACCGGACCGCGATCGACAAGACCATCCAGTTCTTCGGCCGCTACGACGCCGTGCGTCAGGGCGAATCGATGCCGATCGCGCTGTCGTTGACGGGCTCGGTCGAAGGATTGGGGAACTTCCAGGATGATTTCCAGCCGAGCCTCGCGGCAACGGTCTCGCGGGTGGCGACGCCGTGGCTGGTTCTCTACGCGACCCCGGCGATGGTCTTCAATTCGGCCGAGCCGGCGAACGTTCTGCCAGGCGCGGAGGAGGACGAGCTCTCCCGCCACGATCACACGCTGTTCGTGGGACTGGGTGCGCGCGTTCGCTTCCGGCCAACCGCGTACGTCGTCGGGGAGTACTCGCCGCGTCTGGCAGGCTACGATCCGGCCCGCGCGGTGTGGGCCGTCGGCGTCGAGAAGGTCACCCCGCAGCGGCAAGCACCTGTTCCAGCTCAATTTCACCAACGCGTTCGGCACCACGCTCGGACAGCTCGCGCGCGGCGGCGCGAACGATGCCGTGTATCTCGGCTTCAACATGGCGCGCAAGTTCTAGCGCCGCGGGCGCCGTGGCCCGATCCCCGGTAAACTCGGACGCACAGACTCAAGTCAAGGAGAACCCCATGCGACGTTTCGCGATATTCGCCCTCGCCCTCGCCCTCACGGGCGCCACCGCTTGTGACGATGACATCGTCGGCCCGTCGAGCACGCCGATCGTCTTCACGGTTGACCTCGCGGCATCCAACGAGGTGCCTCCGGTAGGCAACGCCGAATCTGGCGCCACGGGCCGGGCGACAATCACATTTCAGCGTGCCGATCAGACGGCTCGGGCAACCCCACCGACGGCGGGACCTGGAACGTGCAGGCGATCGTGACCGGGTTCACCCCGGACAGCCGGGTTCAGGCGGCGCACATCCATAACGCGCCTGCCGGCCAGAACGCGGGCATCTTCGTGAACACCGGCCTCACGACAGCCAACGCCATTCCGGTCAACGTCAGCGCCACGATCAACTTCGAAGGTGTCCCAATCAGTCAGGCTCAGGCGCAGGCCGTCATCGCCAACCCGGCAGGCCACTACTTCAACATGCACACCCCGCTCAACGGCGGCGGCGCGGTCAGGGGCCAGCTGGTGCGCTTGCAGTAGCTGCGTTCGATCGCCGACGCGCAGGTGGCCTGGCGCCTACGCGCCGGGCTCCTTGCGTTTCCCCGCTCTCGGTCCGCGATTGTCGCGGACCGGGGCGTGATCGAGGTTGCCGACGCGCCGTCCGGTCTCGAACGCGAGCTGAGCGACGCGCTGGACCTTGTCGAAGACGATCTTGTCGACGTGGTCGCTGACCCGGTGGTAGTCGGGGTGCAGGCCCGAGAAGAAGAAGACGATCGGGATGCCCTTCGACGCGTAGCTGTAATGATCGCTGCGCGTGTAAATCGATTCGGTGTCCGCCGGATCGTTCATCTCATAATCGAGCGTCAGCGGCTTCGGCAGTGACTTGTTCGCGGCCTCATTGATTTCGTGCAGCTCGGTGCTGATGCGGTCCGAGCCGACGACGAGAACCGTATTCGCCTGCTTCGGATCGTCGTTGCGGTTGCGCCCGACCATGTCCATGTTGATGTGGGCGACGATCTTCTCGAGTGGAACCACCGGATAGTCGGCGTTGTAGCGCGAGCCGAGCAGCCCCAGCTCCTCCCCGGCGTGCCAGACGAACAGCATCGACCGCTTCGGCCGCGGTCCCTGCGCGAACGCGCGCGCGATCGCCATGATAGCCACCGTCCCCGAGCCGTCATCGTCGGCGCCGTTGCTGATGCGATCCTCGCCAGACGCCGGCGCCTGCCCGCCGCGGCCGGCCGGCACAACGCCCTCCCGATAGCCGACGTGGTCGTAGTGGGCGCCGTAGAGAACGTAGGTGTCCTTCAACTTCGGGTCGCTCCCCTCGACGATGCCGACCACGTTGTGCGTCAGGCGCGTGCGGACGACCGTGTAGTCGGCGTCGACGTTGATCGTCAGGCTGACGCCCTTGAGCGCGACCGGCGGGAGCGGTTCCTGGGCGTCGGCTTTCTGCTTCAACTCGGCGTACTTGACGTCGGCGCCGCTGAACAGGAACTCGAAGAACTGGTCCTGGGCCGTCAGCGACGGCGGCACCTTCGCGTCGTATCGCTGCACGGTCGTGAAGTCGCCGTCATCCGGCGCGGCGCCGCGGCCGCGGCCTGCGGCTGGTGCCGTGGGAAGGGTGGGGACGCCTCGCCCGGCCGGCGGTGCCGATCCTGGACCGATCGCCGCCGCCGCGCCCTTCTCGATCGCGTTGCGGTTCCGGGCGGTCGAGGAAAGCAGGCGGCCCAGTCCCGACTGCGACGTCTTCGGTCCCTCCGGCCCGAGCCACACCACGACTTTTCCTTTGACGTCGAGCGTGGCGTAGTCGTCCTGCCCCGCCGCCGTCAGGCCGTAGCCGACGAACTGCAGCTGATCACCGGTGATCGTCTGCTTGCCGCCCATGCTGCGCGGGAACGTGACGCCGTCACCGTCCTTGAAAGTCTTCGACTGGCCGTTGACCGTCACCGTCACCGAGGCGCGGCTCGTCGTCCGCACGCCCACCTGCCGCACGACCTGCAAGTAGGTGCCGTTGTCACCCGCGGGCTTGACGCCCCATTGAGCGAGGTGGGCCGAGATGTAACCGGCAGCCAGACCCAGCCCTTCTGAGAACGTCGCGCGTCCCTGCAACTCATCCGAGGCGATGTAGGTCAGCCACTCCTTGAGGCTGTCCTGCTGAATCGAGTCGATCCCGCCCTTCGCCGCGCGCTGCGCGCCAGGAGAGACAGTGAGAAGCGTCGCGAGCAACGCGGTCAGGAAGAAGCGGCGGGACGGCATGGCAAAAGCCTATATCAGGTCCGAAAACCAGCTATTTCGAAATCGCGAACAGGTGCTTCTCGCCGCGGACGAACATCGTCCCGCCGGCGATCGCCGGCGTCGCCATCAGCGGCTCGCCCATGGGGTTCTTGCCGAGCAGCTCGAAGCTGCGGCCGGCGCGGATGATGAACATGTCGCCGTCTTCGCTGGAGAGGTAGATGCGGCCGTCGGCGGCAACGGGTGACGAGCTGAAGCCGCTGCCGCCGTGCTCCACGCGCTGGCGATAGACCTCGTCGCCGGTCGCGAGATCGTAGGCGTCGAAGAGCCCGGCGTTGCTGAGGACGTAAAGGATGCCGTCGTAGATGAGCGGTGTCGGCATGTAGGAGCCGCGGCCGGTCTTGCGCCAGGCGACGTGGCCGCTCGACGGCTCATCCCCTTTCGGCGTGATGTCGCCGCTGCCGCCCGGTCGGATGACGAAGATCGGACGCTCGGGCGCGCGGCCGCTCGCGACGACGATCAGGCCGTTGCCGAAGATCGGCGTCGGCGCCGTGATCTTGGAGCTACCGCCGAGCCGCCAGCGCTCGGCGCCGGTGTCGGGATCGTAGCCACGGACGAAGTTCGAGGCATTGGTGACGAGCTCCGGCTGGCCGCCGCGCGCCGGCACGTAGACGTTCGGTGTACCCCACGACGGCAGTTCCGTCCGCGGCGTCTTCCAGACCGTCTTGCCGGTATGGATGTCGGCAGCGAGCAGGAACGACTCCTTCTGCGTGTCGCACTGCACGATCACGAGATCCTTGTAGATGATCGGTGAGCTCGCCGTCCCCCACTCGTACTCGGGCAGGTCGTAAGCGCCGACGTCGAGCACGCCAAGATCTTTCTGCCAGGCCGGCTGGCCGTTCATCCTGAACGCGTACAGCCCGTGCGACCCGAAGAAGGCGACGACGTAGCGTCCGTCGGTCGCCGGCGTCGCATTGGCGTAGGTCGCCTTGATGTGGCGCTTCTCCTTCGGCACGCCCTGGTACGCCGCCTTCCGCCAGACTTCCGCGCCGTTCCGGCGGTCGAGCGCCATCAGCACCCATTCCTGCGACGTCCGGTCCTCGGAGGCCGTACCCGCCCCATACAGCCCCGGCTTGAACGTGGCGTCGGTTCGGCTGCTGATCGCGCTGGTCACGAAGACCCGGTCTTCCCAGACGATCGGGCTCGAGTGCGCGAGCCCCGGGATTGCCACCTTCCAGCGGAGCCCGGCGCCCTTGACGCCGTCCCACTGCTCCGGCAGGCCCTGCTTCTCCGCGACGCCAGCCGCGGCCGGGCCGCGGAAGCCCGGCCAGTTGTCGGCCGCCATCGAGTGGAGCCGGCCCACGCCGACAGCCAGAGCGATCGCCATTACGGTGAGGGTTGTACGGGTCGGCATCATCTGCGCTCGTTCTCTCCTGGACACGGGCTCGCCCACAGGCGTTTCGCACTTCTTGCACGCCTTCGCGCTTCGGCGCGGCCGCGAAGCCAGACGGGGCGTAAACGCCCCGCCCGGCTTCGCGGTATTATCGGGGAAGGACGGAGGAACTGAATGCGTAATGTTTTGTTCATTCTGGCGGCGGTGCTGATGATGGCTACTGGAAGCAACGCGCAACAACCGGCGGCTGAGCTGAAGGTGGGCGATCAGGCCCCTGACTTCTCGCTTCAGGCTTCGGACGGCAAGACCTACAAGCTGTCCGATTTCAAGGGCAAGAAGGCAGTCGTCGTCGCGTGGTTCCCGAAGGCGTACACGAGCGGGTGCACGATCGAGTGCAAGTCCCTCGCGGCCAACGGGGACAAGATCCGGAAGTTCAACGTCGCCTACTTCATGGCGAGCGTCGACGCGGTCGAGGACAACAAGGGCTTTGCCGAGAAGGAGAAAGCGGACTTCCCGCTGCTGAGCGACCCCAGCAAGGAAACCGCGAAGGCCTACGGCGTCCTCAACGCCGGCAACGGCTTCGCCCGCCGCTGGACCTACTACATCGGTAAGGACGGCAAGATTCTCGGCATCGACAAGGAGGTCAAGCCGCCGACGTCGGCGGAAGACATGATCGCGAAGCTGACCGAGTACGGCGTCGAGCCGGCGAAGTAAACGCGCGCACCACCTGGCGTGGCGCGGAGGGCCCTACTTCCGCGCCACGATCTTTATCTCGAACAGCTTCGGCCAGTACTTCCCCGTCACGAACAGACGATCTCCGGCCTCGTCGTAGGCGATGCCATTGAGGACGTCGACGCCCGCCGCGTCCCGCGGATCGAGCAGACCGGTCAGGTCAATCCACCCCGTCACCTCACCCGTCTTCGGCGAGATGCGCGCGATGCGATGCGTCTGCCAGATGTTGGCGAACACTTCCCCCTTCACGTACTCGAGCTCGTTCAGATCGTCGACCGGGCGGCCGCCGTCGCGGACGACGAGGCGTCCGGTTTCCTTGAGGCTGGCCGGATCCAGGAAGCGCAACTCGCCGCGGGCGTCGCCGTTGCTCATGATCAGACGCTTGCCGTCGTGCGTCAGGCCCCAGCCCTCGCCCGTATAGCGGAAGGTCTTCAGCTGCTTGAACGTCGTCTTGTCGTAGACGAACCCAAGCTCGGTCTGCCACGTCAGCTGCACCAGTGTGTCGCCGAAGACCGTGATGCCCTCGCCAAAGAACTTCGAGTCGAGCGGCTGATGCTGGACGACCTGCCCGGTGTCGAGCTTCACCTTGCGAATGCTGGACTGCCCATGCTGCCCAGTGCCTTCGTAGAGAAAGCCATCGACGTACTGGAGGCCCTGGGTGAAGGCCTGCCGGTCGTGGGGGTAAACCTTGACGACCTGGTAGCCGTAGACCGCCGCCTTGGATGCAGCCGCGCGCGCCTGGGGTTTCGGGGCAGCCATGAGTCCCACCGCGAGAAGAGTCGACATTGCCGCCGCGCCGGCGACGACGGGAAGGGGGGGCATGGCGGGATTATATACAGCGTGCGCACCCTGTATATAATTTCGCCATGAACCACAGCCTCGTCGCGATCGCGGTCGGAGTCTCCTTGCTTGCCGCCTCGGCGGCGCCCCCCTTCTTTGCCGCAGAGCGGGCCGAGGAGCGCCTCGATAACGAGGTGATGGCGAAGCTCCGCAAGGAGGGTCAGGACAACTCCAGGATTCTCAACACGCTCCACTACCTGACCGACGTCTACGGGCCGCGGCTGACGGGGTCGCCGCAGCTCAAGGCCGCCGGCGAGTGGGCCGTCAAGGAGATGGCGACGTGGGGATTCGCGAACGGCCATCTCGAACCGTGGGACTGGGGCTATCCCGGCTGGACCAACGAGGTCGCGATTGGCTCGATCGTCTCGCCGGTGAAAGACAAGCTTGAGTTCGAGGTCCTGGCCTGGACGCCCGGCACCGACGGCACCGTGAAGGCGCGCGCGTTCAACCTCGTGCCGCCGGACCAGCCGACGAAAGAGGAGCTCGAAACCTATCTCTCGGGGATCAGGGACCAGGTCCAGAACGCCATTGTCCTGGTCGGTCGTTCGCGACCGGTGGCAGTCAACCTCGAGCCGCCCGCAAAGCGCACGCCGGACGACATCGTCCGCGGCCGCTACAACGCCCCCCCGGGTGAGCGCGGCGCGGGCGGCGGGCGCGCGGGGCGCGGCGGACGCGGCGACGTGCCACAGCCGCGCGAAGGAGCGATGCCGGCGACCGAGGTCAACCAGCGCATCACCGACTTCCTGCTCGCCAGCAAGGTCAAGCTGCGAATCAACGACGCCCAGCGCGAGCACGGGCAGATCCGCGCCTTCCAGAACAACACCTACGACATCAAGAAGGTCGTACCGACTGTAGTGATGCGCAACGAGGACTACGGCCGCATCGCGCGCATCCTGGCCAACGGCACCCCGGTCGAGCTGCAGTTCACGATCGTCAACAAGCTGCACCAGGAAGGCAAGACCGCCTACAACACGATCTCGGAGATCCCGGGCAGCGACAAGAAGGACGAGGTCGTGATGCTCGGCGGCCACCTCGATTCCTGGCACTCGGCCACCGGCGCGACCGACAACGCGATCGGCTGTGCCGTCATGATGGAAGCCGCGCGGCTGATCAAGGCGATCGGCGTGCAGCCGCGGCGGACGATCCGCGTCGCGCTGTGGAGCGGCGAGGAACAAGGCCTGCGCGGCTCGATCGCTTACGTGAAGGAGCATTTCGGCACTTTCGAGCAGCAGAAGCCGGAGTACTCGAAGCTCGTCGCCTATCTGAACATCGACTCCGGCACCGGGCGCGCCCGCGGCGCCGGCGTGTTCGGCCCGGCGGTCGCGGCCGGCGTGATTCGCGAACTGGTCAAGCCATTCGAGGACTTCGGCGTCTTCGGCGCCTCGGCGTCGAGCAGCCGCGCCACCGGCGGCAGCGATCACACCTCGTTCAACAACGTCGGCCTGCCCGGCATCGGCTTCAGCCAGGATCCGATCGAGTACAACAGCCACACGTGGCACACCAACCTCGACACCTACGAGCGGGTCATCGAGCAGGACGCGAAGCAGTCGGCGATCACGATCGCGGCCGTCGCCTACCACCTGGCGATGCGCGACGAGATGCTGCCCCGCTTCCCCGCCGCCGAGATGCCGCCGCTGCCACAGGGACGGGGGGCCGGGAGGGGAAACTAGACGGAAAGTTCGAAGTTCGAACTTCGAAGTTCGAAGTGAAGGTCGAAGGTTCAACTTCGAACTTCGAAATTCAAACTTCGAAGTTGAAGGTCGAAGAGCGAAGGGTGTCCGGTGGTGGCTGCTACGTGTTCGAAAGCGGACAGTCATGCGGCGGCGACACCACAGATTAGGCCGAACCTGCCGAGGTCTTGACCCGGCACGCGGTGTGCGGTCCCGGACAGCCATGGCTCTCTCCACGGACGTGCGTTACGCGATTCGCCGGTCTCTCGCCAGCCCGGGGCCCGCGGCCGTCGCCGTCATCACCCTCGCGCTCAGCATCGGGGCGACGACGGCGATCTACTCCGTCGTCGACGCCCTGATGCTGCGGCCCCTTCCTTACGGCGACCCGTCTCGGCTCGTCGATCTCGGCCGCGAGAGCGAGTCCGGCGCGTCGCGCTATTTCGACGCCGACGAGATCGCAGAGCTGCGCTCGCGGCCGGATCTTTTCGCCGCCGTCGACGCCTACAACTTTGCCGGCACCCGGCTGCTCGGCGCGGCCGAGCCAACCCAGGCAGCCGGTGCGGTCGTCGGCGGCGACGTCCTGCGGATTCTCGGCGTGCCCCCGCAGCTCGGCCGGCTCCTCGATCGATCGGACGTGACGCAGGGGCGTCAGGTGATTCTGCTGAGCGACGCGCTCTGGCGAACGCGCTTCGGCGCGGATCCGGAGATCGTCGGCCGCGTCGTCCGACTCGACGACAAGTCCGTCGAGATCGTGGGCGTGATGCCGCAGAGCTTCAAGTTCCCCAACGTGCAGCAGGAGTTCTGGCTGCCGTTCGACCCGGCGGCTTCACAGTGGCGCGATCGGCCGATGTTCGCCATCGCCAGGCTGCCGAACGATCGCAGCGTCGCCGAGGCAAGAGCGCGCGTGGAATCCACCACGATCGTGGTTAGCAACCGTCAGGGCGAGTCGGTCGCGAAGCCGTTGCGGATCGTCGCGCCGATCGGCCGCCTCCTCAATCCGCCCGTGCGCTCCGGCCTCTTCCTCGTCGCCGGCGCGGTCGGCCTGGTTCTCTTGATAGCCTGCGCCAACGTCGCCAATCTCCTCCTGCTGCAGAATGCGGCACGCTATCGCGAGATTGCGGTCCGCATGGCGCTCGGCGCCTCGCGCGGCACGCTCGTCCGTCAATTCCTCACGGAGACCGCGCTCCTGTCGATCGCCGGCGGCGGGCTCGGGCTGCTGGTCGCACAGTGGTGCATCGACGTCCTTGCCGCAAGCGCGCCCGCCGACTCGAACCTTCTCAATATCAACGCGTTCCGCATCGACGCGCGCGTGCTCTTCTTTGCGCTGACGGCAACCGCGGTCGTTGGCTGTCTCGCCGGCATCCTTCCCGCCGTTCGCGCGGCTCGCAGCGCCTCGCACGACACGCTGCGAGCCGGCGGACGCGGCGCTACCGACGGACCTGGCCCTGAGCGGCTGCGCCGCGGCTTCGTCGTCCTGCAACTCGCCGTGTCGGTCGTGCTCCTGGTCGGCGCGACGCTGCTCGGCAGGTCTTTCCTGCACCTGAACCACCTCGATCCTGGGTTCGATCCCGACGGCCTCGCGATGACGACACTCGAGCTGCCGCGCTGGAAATATCAGACCGCGAGCGCCCGCGGCGAGTTCTTCAACACGCTGCGGGATCGTATCGCTGCTCTTCCCGGCATCGAGGCTGCGGCGCTGACGGGCGGCGGAGGCATTTCCTACGGCGCGGCATTCGAGGTCGAAGGACGCGGTGTCGTCTCTGACGATTCGAACACCGAGGTGCCGCACAGCTACGTCGCCGGCAACTACTTCTCGGTGATGCGCATCCCGATCGTGGCCGGCCGCGCGTTCACCGCCGACGATGTGATGGGAGCGCCGCGCGCGATAGTCATCAACCAGGCAATGGCGAGACGACTCTGGCGCGGGGCCGATCCGATCGCGCAGCGACTGCGTCTCGGTACGCGATCCGGCGATCCGTGGTACACGGTCGTCGGCGTCGCGGCCGATACCTTCGATTTCGACTATGCCCGCACGAATGCGCCGCTGACGTATTACCTGCCCTTCAGTGGCACCGGCATGGGACCAGTCGCGACGCTCGTCGCCAGGACCAGCGGCGAACCGGCCTTGCTCCTGCCGCTGATTCGCGAACAGGTGCGCGGGCTCGATTCCGAACAGCCCATCTGGAAGCTCCAGACCGGCACGATGGCCTTCGCCGAGTTCCTGGCCGTGCCGCGCTTCTACATGCTGTTGATGGCAGCGCTCGCGGGCCTCGGCATCATCATCGCCGCCGTCGGGCTGTACGGCGTGCTGGCTTTCGCCGTCTCGAGACGCACGCGCGAGATCGGCGTCCGTCTCGCCCTCGGGGCACAGAGCGGGGATGTCTGGAGGATCGTGCTGGCGAGCGGCGGAACCCTGACCGGAGTTGGCCTGGTAACCGGCATCGCGGTCAGCCTGCTGGCGACGCGCTGGGTGGAATCAATCCTGGTAGACGTTCCGCGCCTCGACGTCTATTCGTACGCCGGCGCGGCATTCACCTTCGGCCTCACGGCCCTGCTTGCCTGCTGGGTGCCCGCGAGGCGCGCAACGCGGGTCGATCCGATCGAAGTGATGAGGAGCGAGTAATTCATGGCTCAGGCGTCAAGGCTCACGACTCAGCGCGAAGAGCTTCGCGGCCAGAGTCGGGCGCTCGTGATCGTGAATGTTCTCCTGAGCCCTGAGCCCTGAGCCCTGAGCCCTGAGCCCTGAGCCCGATCTAACTCCCTATCCGATACAGCCTGCTCTCCGTCCTGATGTAGATCGCACCGCCGGCAATCGCCGGCGACGCGAGCGACATCTCGGCAAGGTCGTTCTTCGCGATTTCCTTGTACTCGTCGCCGGCGTCCAGCACGAACATCACGCCCTCCTCCGAGAGGAAGTAGATGCGGTTGCCGGCGGCAACCGGTGAGGCGGAGAACGTGTGGCCGCCGCCGCCGACGCGGACCTTGTAGATCTGCTCGCCGGTCCTGGCGTTGAGCACGGCGAGAATCCCGGTGTCGTGGACGAGATAGGCGCGGCCCTGGTGGACGAGCGCCGAGGGCGTGTAGCCGGCGACGCGCGGCTGCCGCCAGAGGATGAAGTCGTTGCTGGTGGCGCCGTCGGTGAGCGAGATGTCGCCGGAAGCGCCGGGCTTGATCGCGAGGAAGGGCCGATTGGCGTCCCCCTGCGAGCCGCTGCCGACGTAGAGCAGGCCGTCGGCCGACATCGGCGACGCCGTCGGCATCGACATGCCGGACACCCGCCAGAGTTCCTTGCCGTCGAGGCCGTAGGACAGGATCATGCCGTGGCCGAGCGTCACGATCTCCGTCCGCTGCGCGTGCTTCCACACGAACGGCGTCGTCCAGGACGACTTGGGCAAGCCGATCGGCGGCCGTTCGGTGCGCCAGGTCTCGTCGCCGGTCTTGGCGTCGAGCGCGGTGATGTAGGACGCTGCCTCGCTGTCGTGCAGGAGATAGACGCGGCCGTCGTGGACGACGGGTGAAGAGGCGGTGCCGAAGTCGAGGTAGATCGGCTGCGGCGGCCAGTGCTTTTTCCAGCGCAGGGTGCCATCCAGCGTGTAGCAGAAGAGGCCGACGTTCTGGCCGAACGAAACGTAGAGGCGCTCACCGTCGGTGAAGGGCGTCTCGGACGCGTAGGTGTTCTTGCGATGGCGGCCGCCGGCGGGCGTGCCCTTGTACGCCTCGCGCTCCCACTTGATCTTTCCGGTGGCAGCGTCGAAGGCGTAGATCATGTAGCGGATCTCCGCCGATTCCTCGGGCGCCTCGTTGTCGCGGGCGCGGACCCGCTTCATCACTTCCTCGTTCGAAAGCCCCTGGCCACGCAGCTCGGCGATGTACTCGTTGCCGTACAGACCAGGCGTCGGCTTCTTGAAGGGCTTGCTCGAGATCCCGGCCGTCATGAACACGGTGTCGCCCCAGACGATCGGCGACGACCATCCCTGCCCCTGCACGTCGATCTTCCAGCGCACGTTCGTCGTCGTCGACCATTTCTCGGGCACCGACGCGCTCAGGGCGATGCCGCTCAACTGATGCCCGCGGAATCCGGGCCAGGTCTCTTCTGGTTTCGGATTCGCCGCCACGAGCGGCGCCGTGACGAACAGCGTGACGAACAGCGGAAGAGCGCGATTGAGCATAGGAGGAGTCTAGCAAAACGGGACTCGGGGTTCGGGATTCGGGACTCGGGGTTGGCGCCTGCCTCTAGCGCTCTCGCAATGCCGCGAGAAATCGCTCGCCGAGATCTGCGGCCTTGCGTTCGCCGACGCCGCGGACGTGCCGCAGCGCGTCGATCGTGTCCGGCTTCAGCCGCGCCATGTCGCGCAGCGTCGTGTCGTGGAAGATGACGTAGGGCGGCACGCCGCGCTCGCGGGCGATCTCGAGGCGGACGGCGCGCAGGCGTTCGAACAGGTCGCGGTCGACATCCTTCCAGCTCTCGGCTTCGACGCCGCGGGCGCGGCGGTCGCCGCGATCCTTCGTCGGGCGCTTCTGCCGCGCCAGCGCCAGGTCGGGCAGGCTGGCGGCGTCCTTGAGGAGCGCCACCCCGGCTTCGGTCAGTTCCAGGACGGGGAACTCGCTGTCGGTCTGGCGCAGCAGGCCGGCGCCGCTCAGCTGCTCGATGTAGCCGCGCACCTCCGGCACGCTCATGTCTTTGAGCAGCCCGAACGTGCTCAGCTGCTCGTGCCGCCGCGCCGTGACCTGATCGCTGTCGCTGCCGCGCAGCACGTTGGTGACGTGCGCCGCGCCGAAGCGCTGACCCACCCTCGCGACGCAGGACAGAATCTTGCGCGCGAGCAGCACCGAGTCCTCGACGGTTTCGAGCTCGTCGAGGCAGAAGTCGCAGGCGCCGCAGTCGCTGCGGCCATAGGTCTCGCCGAAGTAGGCGATCAGGTGGCGGTGTCGGCAGCCGACGCCCGAGGCGTAGCGCTCGATGTCGCGCAGGAGCGATCGCCGGGCGTCGGTCAGCTCACCGTTGCGCTCGAACATCACGCGCCACTTCAGGAAGTCGGCGGTCGAGTAGACGAGGACGCACTCCGCTTCGAGGCCGTCGCGGCCGGCGCGGCCGGACTCCTGCTGGTAGTGCTCGAGCGACTGCGGCGCGCCGGCGTGGATGACGAAGCGGACGTCCGAGCGATCGATGCCCATGCCGAACGCGACGGTCGCGACGACGATGTCGGCGTGCTCGTCGAGGAAGGCATCCTGGTTGCGGCTGCGCTCGTGGTCGGGCAGCCCGGCGTGATACGGCCGGGCCCGCATGCCCGTCTCGACGAGCCAGGCCGAGAGCGCGTCGACCTCGCGCCGCGAGGAGCAGTAGACGATGCCGGCCTGGCCGCTCCGCCGCGCCAGGACATCGAGAATCTGCCGCTTGAGGTTCGCGCGCGGCAGCACGCGGTAGACGAGATTCGGCCGGTCGAACGACCCGACCAGCTCGAGCGGGTTCCGCAGCTCGAGCTGCGACGAGATGTCGCGGCGGACGCGCGCCGTCGCCGTCGCCGTGAAGGCATGCAGGCTGACTTTCGGGAAAAAGCTCCGCAGCCGCGCCAGCTGCCGGTACTCCGGCCGGAAATCGTGCCCCCACTGGCTGATGCAATGCGCTTCGTCCACGGCCACGAAGCTGACGTCGGAGCTCGCGATCTTCGCCAGGAACCCGTCGCTTCCCTCGCCCGCGATCCGCTCCGGCGATACGTACAGCAGGCGGTAACGATGCTCGCGCAGGCCGGCAAGTACCGCGGCCTTCTCGTCGGACCCCAGCGTGCTGTTGTAAAGAGCCGCCGGCACGCCGTTGCCGACCAGCGTGTCGACCTGGTCCTTCATCAGCGACAGCAGCGGCGACACGACGACCCCGAGCCCCGGCCGCACCAGTGCCGGCGCCTGGAAGCAGAGCGACTTGCCGCCGCCGGTCGGCAGGACGACGATCGAGTCGCGGACGTCGAGCACCGCCGACATCGCTTCCAGCTGCAGCGGCCGGAACTCCGTGTAGCCCCAGTAGCGCTCGAGCACCTCGAGCAGGTCGTCGCGTGACGCGGTGAGCACGCGGCTAGACTCCCTCGATCACGATGAGGGTCCCTTCGGACGTCGCCTGGCGAATCGCCTTGGCTTCGCTGTATTCGGGCGAGTTCCACCACTCCTTGGCGCGCTCCACCGACGGGAACTCGAGAATGACGACCCGGCGCGGCGCCCAGGCGCCCTCGAGCACTTCGGTGCGCCCGCCGCGGGCGACGAAGCGCCCGTCATACGCGGTGATGGTCGGCAGCACGAGACGGCGATAGTCCTCGTAACGGACCGGGTCCTTGATGTCGACGAGAGCGATGACGTAGGCCATTGGAAGAAAGGTCGAAGTTCGAAGTTCGAAGGTCGAAGGTTAAGTTTGAAGTTTGAAGGTTCAAGTCAAAAAGGGTCAAGTTGGAAGCGTCCAGGGTCGCAGTCTCAACCTGGTCAAAACACCAGCGAACAACACGTGACGCCGGCCTCGGCCTTGGCGAGCTCCGAGACATCGACGAGACAGGTCCGATGGCCCCTGGCGCGCAGCCGTTCTGCGGTGCGCTTGTGCTCGGCCGCCATCAGGATCGTATCGCCGATCGCCAGGACGTTGCCGGCGGACGGCTCGTAGCCGGCGACGACCACCACCTCGAGTCCGGAGAAGACGGCCGTGTCGATCCACTCCGGGTTGCAGATCACCGTCGTCGGCGACAGCGCCGTCGCGGCCGACTTCAGGTGCAGGCACTGCCCCGTCGGGACCGCGGTGACCTGGTAACCCGCGGAGTCGGTGAGCGCCGCCAGTTGTCGTGCCCCGTCGTCGTTCGTGCGGCCGGAAAGGCCGACGAACAAGCGCCGGCCGATCCGGAGGACGTCCCCTCCATCAATCGTGCCAGGCGCCTCGATGGTGTGCACGGTCCGATACTCGGCGACGACCGGCGCCACCGTCGCCCGCTCCGGCCGGCGCGAGGCGGCGCCCGGACGGGTCACGATCGCAAGCTCGTCGAGGACGATGGCGATGTCTTCGACGAAGACCGAGTCAGGAAGATCGTCGGTCGCCGGCAGCCGGCGCAGCGTACAGCCGAGCGACTGCAGGGCCGCCTCGTAGGCCTCATGCTGCGCCGCCGCCCGCTTGACGTCTATCGGGACGCGGTTCAGATGCGTGAGCTCGCAGTCCGCGAGGCTCGCCGGCACTGGTCGTGTAATCGCTATGCGCATGATCGCCTGTGACAGAATACCTTGATGCATGCAGTGATAGATTTCGTCCTGAAGATCGACGAACGCCTCTTCGCCCTGACCGAGACCTACGGCGCCTGGGTCTACGGCATCGTCTTCCTGATCGTTTTTGCCGAAACCGGGCTCGTCGTGACGCCGATCCTTCCGGGCGACTCACTGCTCTTCGCGGCTGGCACGCTCTGCGGCGCGGGCCTGCTCAACCCGGTCATCATGGGCACGCTCCTCATCGCCGCGGCCATCATTGGCGACGCCGTCAACTACAGCGTCGGCCGGTCGATCGGGCCGAGGATCTTCGCGGCCGAGGACCAGAGCAGCCGGCTCCACCGGTTGCTCAACCGTGAGCACCTCGAGAAGGCGCACGCCTTCTTCGAGAAGCACGGCGGCAAGGCGATCGTCATCGCCCGCTTCGTGCCCATCGTGCGCACGTTCGTGCCGTTCGTCGCCGGCGCCGGCTACATGTCTTACGGCGCGTTCGCCTTCTACAACGTCACCGGGGCACTGCTCTGGGTGGGCAGCTGCTTCGGCCTCGGCTACATCTTTGGCAACGTGCCGATCGTCAAGCAGAACTTCTCACTGGTCGCGATCATCATCATCATCGTGTCCGTGCTGCCGGTCGTGTGGGAGTTCGTGAAGGCGCGGCGCGCGAGATGACCTCATGCTCGAAGAGACGCCAGACGGCCTCTTCTGCCCGGCTGGCGGCTTCCACATCGATCCGTGGGGGCCGGTAGAACGGGCGCTGATCACGCACGCGCACGGCGACCACGCCCGTGCCGGCAGCCGCGCGTATCTCTGCACCGAATCGACGAAGCGCCTGCTCGAGCGGCGGCTTGGCCCTGAATCGACGGTCGAGACCGTCCCGTACGGCACAGCGATGACGCTCGGCTCGGTGCGCGTGTCGTTCCACCCCGCCGGCCACATCCTCGGCTCGGCGCAGATCCGGCTCGACGGTCCCGAGGGCGTGTGGGTCGTGGCCGGCGACTACAAACGCGCCGGCGATCCGACGTGCACGCCATTCGAGCTAGTGACCATGCGACGTCTTCGTCACCGAGTCCACGTTCGGGCTGCCAATCTATCGCTGGGATCCGACGCCGGCCATCGTCACCGACATCGTTGACTGGTGGGACGAGAACCGCAGCCACAGCCGCACATCGGTACTCTTCTGCTACACCATCGGCAAGGTGCAGCGCATCCTCGCCGAGCTCGCCGCCGTCACCGACCGTCCCGCCTTCGTTCACGGCATGATGCTTCCCGCGATCGACGTCTACCGCGACGCCGGCGTGGCGATGCTGCCGGTATCGTCGGCGACCGAACAACCGCGCGGCACGAAATTCGGCGGCGAGCTCGTGCTGGCGCCGCTGTCGGCGCGCGGGACGACGTGGATGCGGCGCCTCGGTGAGCATTCCGACGCGTTCGCGTCGGGGTTGATGCGCGTCCGCGGCGTCCGCCGCCAGCGCGCGTTCGACCGGGGCTTCGTCCTGTCCGACCACGCCGACTGGCCGGCCCTGCTCCAGACGATCAGCGAAACCGGCGCCGGGCGCGTCTACGCCACGCACGGCCACGCCGAGCCGCTGGCCCGCTTCCTCCGCGCCGCCGGTCTCGACGCCGCCGTCCTCCGCACGGCCTGGGAGGGCGAGGGCGAGGGAGAGGGCTGACGATGGTTCGCTTCGCCCGGCTCTACGACGCGATCGACCGGACGACATCGACCAATGCGAAGGTCGCGGCGATGGTCGAGTACTTTCGCGCCGCACCGCCCGAGGACGCGGCCTGGGCCGTGTTCTTTCTCACCGGCCGCCGGCTGAAGCGGCTGGTGCAGTACGCATCGATCAACGACTGGACGCTGGCCGCCACCGGCATCGAGCAGTGGCTGCTGGAAGAGTGCTACTCGGTCGTCGGCGACGGCGCCGAAACCGCCGCGCTGGTGCTCGACCAGTTGCCGCCGGCGCCGCCGTCCGAGGACCTGCCCCTGTCGCGCTGGGTCGAAGATCGGATCGTCCGCCTGCGCGAGATGGACGCCGCCACGCAGCAGCGTCAGATGACGACCTGGTGGCGCGACCTCGATCGGCTGCAGCGCTTTCTGCTGCTGAAGCTGGTCACCGGCGAGTTCCGGGTCGGCGTGTCGCACACGCTCGTCGTCAGGGCGTTGTCGCAGGCGGCCGCGCTGCCGGCGACGACCGTCGCCGCCCGTCTCATGGGCGAGTGGACGCCGACCGCTGCGTGGTACCTCGGCGTGCTCTCGGAAGCACGTCAGGACGACGACGACTCCCGGCCCTACCCGTTCTATCTCGCGGCGCCGCTCGACGAGCCGGTCGAGAGCCTCGGCGATCCGTCGGACTGGCAGATCGAATGGAAGTGGGACGGCATCCGGGCGCAGCTGATCAAACGCCGCGGCGCCGTGCACCTGTGGTCGCGGGGCGAAGAGCTCATCACTCAGCGTTTTCCCGAAGTCGCCGCGGTCAGCGAGCCGGCTGCCGGACGGTACGGTGCTCGACGGCGAGATCCTCGCGTTTCGCGACGATCGCCCCCTCCCCTTCTCCGCCCTGCAGCAACGCATCGGCCGGCAGAAGCAGGTCGCGACGCTCGTGCGAACCGTCCCCGTCGTCTTCATGGCCTACGACATCCTCGAGGATGGCGGCGTGGACGTCCGCAGCGAGACGCAGGACGCGCGGCGCGCGCGGCTCGAGCAGCGGCTCGACGAGCTCGCGGCGCGGCCTGACGAACCGCCGCCGGCGGCCGGCGCGGCACCGCTGTCCGATGCCGGCCATCCGATGCTCTTCGACATCCGTCGAGCCGGCCCCGCCGCGCCGCTCTCGGCCGTCCTGCGACGCTCGGCGCTCGTTCCGTCGGCGTCGTGGCCGGAGCTCGTCGAGCTTCGCGCCGAATCGCGGGCGCGCGGCGTCGAGGGCCTGATGCTGAAGCGGCGGACCTCGGCCTACGGCGTCGGCCGCAAGCGCGGCGACTGGTGGAAGTGGAAGATCGCGCCCTACTCGATCGACGCGGTGCTGATTTACGCCCAGCCTGGCAGCGGCCGGCGCGCCAGCCTGCTCACCGATTACACCTTCGGCGTCTGGGACGCCGGCGAGCTCGTTCCCGTCGCCAAGGCGTATTCAGGGCTGTCGAACGAAGAGATTGCCGAGATGGACGCCTGGATCCGGCGGCACACGCGCGAGCGCTTCGGACCGGTGCGCCACGTCGAGCCGGTGCATGTCTTCGAGCTCGGCTTCGAGGCCATCGCCGCCTCGTCGCGTCATCGTTCCGGCATCGCGGTCCGCTTCCCTCGCATGCTGCGCTGGCGCAGGGACAAGAAAGCTGAAGAAGCCGACACGCTCGAATCCGTCGCGGCGCTCCTCAGGGCGCAGCGCTGACACGGTTGACCGGCTACTGTCGTTTCGCGATCTTGTCGAGGTTGGCATCGAACCGGCGCAGCGCCGCCAGGATGGTGTTCGCCGCGCCGGCGAAGAACTCCCTGGTGATCGTCTCCGCATCGTCGGTCGCCTTGTGGTGCTGGGCTACATCCTCGACGCCGAAGTAGACGAAGGGAATCCCGGCCTCGTGAAACGGAAAGTGATCTGAGTCGCGGGTCCAGTCGTCCTCCTTGGCGCCGGCGACGTCGTGATCGAAACGCAGCACGACCGGCGGCTGCGCGACTTTCTCGAGGTAGGGCTTGAGAAACGGGTAGTGGGAAGTGCCGGCCGCGAACAGCAGGTTCTTCGCGTCGCGCCCGACCATGTCGAGGTTGACGTTCACCACCATCGCGTCCTTCGCCACGGGCGGTGCGCTGACGAAAGCGCGCGCACCGTGCAGGCCGAGCTCCTCGGCGTCGAGCGCGGCGAAGATGATCGAGTGGTCCGGCGGTTCGGCGGCGAGCCGCGCCGCCACCGCGAGCATCGCGGCAACGCCCGACGCGTTGTCGTCGGCGCCGTTGAACACCTGTCCGTTGACGATGCCGAGATGGTCGTAGTGGGCCGTGACGACGATGAAGCGTCCGGGCTCGCGGCGGCCCTGAACCAGGGCGACGAGGTTGACGCCAGTCCGATTGCTCGCGCCGCGCGCGCCGCGGAACGTGAAGGGCTGCTCGAACGACTTGCCATCCGCGGGCGTCAGCTTCGCCGCCTTGAAGCGGCTCAGGATGTACTCGCGTGCCTTGGCTGACCCCGGCGTCCCGGCCAGTCGCCCCTCCATCGAGTCGGCAGCCAAGGCGTCGAGATCCCTGAACAACTGGGCGCTGTCCACCGATGCCGACTGCGCGGCGGCCGGCGCCGGCCACCCACCCGGCGCGAGCAGGAGCGCCGCCGTCACCGCGAGCCGAGAAAACCTTCCAGTGCGCATGCAGCCCTCGGCGCGATTGTACGCCGGGCGGGGACAGTCATTGGTGACTGTCACTCGTGACTGTCACTCGTGACTGGCACGGGTGACTGTCCCTGGGGACAGTCACGGGGGACAGTCACTAGTGACTGTCCCCGACGGGGCCGGATAAGATTTCTGCCGTGCCCCAGCGCTACGGCCGATCCATTTCTGCACTGACTGCAATTTTTGCCATCTGGGTGACGCTGACGGTGGCGCTGTCCGCCCACCCGGCGCCGTTCAGCTATCTCGACGTCCATGTCGCGGCCGACGGCCTCTCGGGGCGCCTGGCGATCCACGATCTCGACGCCGCCTACGAGCTGAAGCTCGACGATCCGACGCGCCTCGCGGACCCGGCCTTCGTGGCCGCGCAAGGGCCGGCGCTCGCCGTCGTGCTGACGGATCGCCTCCGGTTCGTCGCCGATGGCACGACCCTCCCCTGGACAATCTCCGCCACCCGGCCCGTGCCCGGTCAGGACGCGATCGAACTGACGTGGCGCGCCCCGGGCCAGGGCTACCCTGGCAAGCTCACGGTCGAGGCGCGGCTGTTCCCCTACGACATCAACCATCAAACGTTCGTCAACGTCTACGAGAACGGCGCGCTGATGCGGCAGGAGGTCCTCGGACGCGATCGCACGACGGTCGACTTCTACACCGGGACGCGCCAGGGCCTGCTCGCGGTCTTCACGACGTTCACGCTGTCGGGCGTCCATCACATCGCCATCGGCCCGGACCACATCCTCTTCATCATCGGCCTGCTGCTGCTCGGCGGCACCTTGCCGCGGCTGCTGATGATCATCACCGCCTTCACGATCGGCCACAGCATCACCCTGGCGCTCGCGACTTTGCAGATCGTCAACCCGCCGGCCCGCATCATCGAGCCGGCCATCGCGCTCAGCATCGTTTACGTCGGCGCCGACAACCTGCTGACCGGCGCCAAAGGTCGCGACGTTCGGGCGTGGGTGGCGCTGCTTTTCGGCCTCGTCCACGGCTTCGGCTTCGCGAGCGTCCTGCGCGAGACTGGCCTGCCCAACCGCGCGCTCGGCGTGTCGCTGTTCTCGTTCAACCTCGGCGTCGAGATTGGGCAGGCGCTGATCGTCGCCGTCGTAGCGACGGCGCTGGCCTACGTGCGACGCCACAGCGAAGCAGCGGCGCGCTTCATCGTCATCGCCGGCTCGATCGTCGTCATGCTGGCGGGCGCGTATTGGTTCGTGGAGCGAGTGTTTTTCTGAACCGGCTCGGGCCTCGGGGCTCAGGGCGTCAGGGCTCAGGGCTCAGGGGCTCAAGGTTAAACCCCGGCCTACGTACGGCCGCGCTTCTTCGTAGCGCGGGGCTTCAGCACCGCGACCAAACCTGAGCCCTGAGCCCTGAGCCCTGAGCCTATTTCGAAGCCTCCAACCGCTTGAAGGGCATCGACCAGACGCGCTCCTGCGAGATCGTGAAGCCATCGATCCTTCCGGCGGCGTCACGGGTGAAGCGGACGAACCCGACGGCGGCGCGGAACGCGTCGGCGTAAACCGGCGTCAGGCGCATGACGGTGTCGGGACGACGCTTCAATACCAGGGCATCGCCTTCGACCGCCACGGTCATCACCACCTCGGCTTCGTCACTGCTGTAGCGTCCGGGGTAGTCGGCGGTGCGCTTCGCCGCCGTTTCGGCGGCGGGCACGGCGGTGAAACCCTCGACGGTGCCAAAGCGATCGGCCAGCGTGATCCGGCCGCCGCCGCCGGCATCGACGCGCGCGGCGTTGTTGAGTTGCGCCTGCGTCAACGGCTCCCCGTTCAGATCGCTCCGATAGATCCCATCCGGCATCGGCCGCGCCGCCGGCTTCGCAGCATCCTTGTCCGCGGGCAGGCCAAGGTAGGCGTCGGCGACCGCCTGCGCGTACTGCGTCGGGTTGCTGTTGGCAGCGTTGCACAGCACGGCCACCGCAACCTTCTGATCGGGGTATTCGACGAGATACGCGCGATAGCCCGCGGTCGCGCCACTGTGCGCGATCTCCTTGACGCCGCGGTAGGTGTTAATCCGGAGACCCATCGCGTACTCGTGCTGGCGTGAATCGGTGAAGCGCCCGGGCGTCCGCGCGGCGTCGACGAACGCGGCGTCCCCGACGGTCGGCGCCGAGAAGTTCTGCGTCCATCGCAGCAGGTCGGCGACGGTCGTCAGGAGGCCGCCATTGCCGTGGACGTCCTCGAACGGCATGTCCATCGCGTAGCCGTCGCCGGCCGGGGCGTAGGCGACGGCGCGGTCCCTGACGACACGGGTGAAGTCGTCACGCCAGGACGTGCGCGTCATGCCCAGCGGCGCGAAGATTCGCGTCCGGGTGAACTCGGCGAACGACTGGCCGCTGACGCGGGCGACGATGACCGCCGCGAGGTTGTAGCCGGTGTTGCTGTACGACCAGCGCGCACCGGAGGGAAAGTTGAGCGTCCGCTGGCGACTGACGACGTCGAGGACGTGAGCGTGGGTGTGGACGCGCGTCGTCCGCGGCCACCCGGCAATCGCGGCGACGGCCCCCCAGTCGCGAAGGCCCGACGTGTGCGTCAGCATGTGCCGAATCGTCAGCGGCGCGCCGTAGTCCGGCAGCTCCGGTATGTACTTTCGCGCCTCGTCGTCGAGCGACAGCCTGCCGTCGCGCGCGAGCAGGAGGATCGCCGCGGCCGTGAACTGCTTGGAGACCGAGCCCGCCTCGAAGATCGTGTCCGGCCCGTTCTTCACGCCGTGCTCGAGGTCCGCCATGCCGTAGGCGCGCGTCAGCGCCACCTGCCCCGCCCGGCTGACGCCAACAGCACAGCCGGGCGTCGTCGCGGTCCATTGCGCGAACGTTGCGTCCACCCGCGCCTCGAGCGCCGCCGGCTGCGTCGCCGCACCGAGCGCCATCGCCCCGGAGAGCGCAGCGACACACGCTCCGGACCACAACAGCCGCTTCACGGGGACTCCTTTTCATTCATTCCAGTCGGGGTTCGGGGGTCGGGGTTCGGCGCACGCTCCGGCATCGGTCGCGGAGCTGAAGCGCCGCGCTACGACGGATTGCCGCACAACCGCCCAACCGCACCACCGGACGACCGGACGTAGGTTAATTAAGTCTCGCCTGCCTGAGAATCTCCGACAACTTCGGCCGCGACGCGCTGACCAGGCCGATGCGGAAGAGCCTGGCGCCGAAGCGGATTGCGACGAAGGTGGAGATGATGAGAACCGCGAAGCCGGCCGAGATCTCCCACCACCTGATCATTCCCGGATCCATGCTCGTGCGGAAGATGATCAGCGGCGCGGCCGAGAACGGCACGATCGTCAACACGCGCGCCACGATCCCGTGCGGATCGCGGATAAGCGCCATGCTCATGATCATCGGCAGCGCCGCCATCAGCGACCACACCATCGACAGCTGCTGCGCCTCGCGCATGTTCGACCCAAGCGATCCCGTCCCGAGCATCAGACTGCCGTAGAACAGGAACGAGACGAGGAAGAGCGGCACCGCCATCGCCAGCGCCGCCCATGGCATGTCGACGTCGGCCGACATCAGCATCGGCACGACGCCGAGGCCGCTGACGAGAAGAATGGACAGCCAGACGCCGATCTGCAGCAGCCCTGCCGCGCCGAGGCCGAGAAGCTTCCCCGACAGGATCTCCTCCGGGTTCGCCGACGCCATCAGCACCTCGACGACCTTGTTCTCTTTCTCCGTCGCCGTTCCCTGCATCAGGTAGCCGGACGTCATCAGGATCGACAGCAGGAAGAGGACCATGAAGATCATCGGCACGGCGATGCGCGTAACCTGCGCCGCGGTGCTCGCGTCGGCGAGCGCGCCGGCGCGGGTGATGCTGAAGGAGCGGGTATCGGCGAGCGGGCGGAGGATGCGCTGGCTGGTCGGCGGTTCCACGCGGCCGGCGAGCAGGCGCTCGCGGATGATGGCCGAGAACGCATTGTTGGCGTCGCCGCCGGAAAAATTGATCGAGTCCGGGCGGTAGACGTCGATGACGCCGAGCGCGAGGTAGTCGGGCGGAACGACGAAATATCCTTTGATCCGCCGCTCCGCTAGCGCCGTCCGCGCCTCGGGCTCGGTCGCCATCGGCCGGAACACGAATGACGACTGGACCAGCGCCCGCTGCACCTCCGCCGACTGGCCGCTCGCCTCGAGCGCCCGCTTCACTTCGTCAGGAAGCACGGGCGGCGCCGACGCGACTTCGGCTTCGAGCTTCAGCATTCCGGTGCTATCGACGACGCCGTAGACCGACGGCTCCTGCTCAGCCTTGTTGACGAAGTACGCGGGAATCGCGACGAGCGCGCCGTACCCCGCCATGAACACCGGCATGCCGAACGTCGCAATCAGAAAGCCGGGACGCTTCACCGCGGTCAGGAACTCGAAGGTGGCAATCGTCCGAATCTTGCTCCAGCCCCTCATGCCCGTTCCTCCCGCACCACGTTCAGGAAAATGTCTTCCATGGATGTCAGCATCGGCTCGAAACGCTCGACCGCGGCGCCGGCGTGCGCAACCCGGCAACCGCATCGAGCACCGTCGTTTTGCCCGCACCGGACGGACCAAACAGCACGGTGACCCGTGCCTCCAACCGCTGATTCACGTCGAGCGTGAAACTGCTTTGCTCGATCCTGAAATTGTGTGGAGCCTCCTCGGGTCGGGGCCGTGAGTCCGAGAGGCGCAATGGTAGATCGAATCGTCCGAAACCGAACACAGGTGGCTGGCACCTTCCCCGGAAAGGTGCCAGCCACCTTTTGAAGACAGGTCTGCCTCGATCAGGGGTGCGATCCACGCAGGATACGGGATACGAGCGCGTCCTGAAGCCTGGCGGCCTCAGCGAGCGCGCCGGTCACGTGCTTGATTTCGGGGGCGTCCGGCTTGGCGAGATGTTCGTCACCAAATGACAGCTCCGTGTTGCTGTAGACCGCGCCCGACAGCCCTTGGTGCATGTAGTAGGTGCCGTTCTCCACGAACCCATCTGCACCGCCGTACGTCGAACCGAGCAGGTACAGCCGCTCGGCCCCTGATCGCTGCCAGATCGGCAGGCCCTGCATGCGGCCGGCGACCTCGACCTTCCCGAATAGCGCCGCCAGCGTCGGTGCGAAATCGACGTGAGAAGTCGGCGCCGAGATCCTGTGTGTCTGCTTGAGCGTCTGCGGCGCGTAGATCAACAGCGGCACGCGAAACATGAAGTCGCTGATTCGCCCGATTTGCAACGCCGGATCTTCGGTCCTTGTTCGGATGCCGTGATCGGCGGTCAACGCGATCACCGTGTGCTCGATCCGTCCAAGGCCACGAATTGTATCGACAAGCTCTTTCAGCCAGGCATCCTGCAGGAGCATCAGGGAGCGCCCGCGGGCGAGGACATCCGCTTCGCCGTACAAGGGCAGCCACGGCCCGTGGCCTATCTCCGGGAAGAACATCACGGCATACCGCTGGCCACGCCGCACGGCCTCGGTCACATCGGCTTTGGCGCGCTCGAGCGCCTGGAAATCCATGACCAGCCTGCTGCGCAGGGACTCCACCATCCGCGGAGTCAAGGTGTTACCCTCGGACTCGATTTCCTCTACGAGCGCGTCGGCACGCCGAATCGCGATCGCCCGCATCGGATCTGACAAGTGTTCATCGGCGGCGTACAGCTGCTCCGCACCCAAGACTGCGTACATTTGCGCATCGAGACCGATGTCGTAGAGGCTGGGCACATAGATCCGACGGACAGGGACGTCTGTCCGCAGCGCTGTAAAGAGAGCATTGACATGACCCTTACCGACGCCGCGCACCAGCCGGCGACGGCCTTGCGGATAAAGCCCAGACAAGATTGAGTACATCGCGTCGCTGCTGTAGGGGTGCGTGGTGTAGTGTTCCTCGGCCACAAACGATCGGGCGTACAGCGGACCGGCCCCAGGCAGCGTGTCGCCGATCTTCGCCACGTCCAGCGCACGTGCCGGACCTGTTTCCATCATGAAGATCAGCAGGTCGCTGTCACCTTCGTGTCCAACGAGCGGCTGGGCGGAATCGAAGCGCTGGCTCTTGGTCTGAACTCGCGTGGCTTCGAGCGTCTGCTCGTATGTCAGAAGCCTGGACGAATTCAGTTCGGGAGCGGAAGTCATGAGCGCGACAAATGCCCGGCCCACCGCACTCTCGTTGAGATGGGAGCCCGGTAGACTGGAAGCGAAGCCGATCGCTGCCAATACGACGGCGCCGGAGAGAATCACGAACGCCGGGACCCGAAGGGCCCACCCGTACCAGCGCGCCGCATCCACGCGCTGATGCCGCTCCGCGAGCCGGGCGAGTCTGGCCACGCTCGCGATGGCCAGGATCGCGACGAGCAGCGCAGCAATCTCGACGAGGCCCCCCAGGCCAACGTAGTCCCAGGTCATGCCCGGGAGAGCGACGCCCCACCCAATCAGATCGGCCACGACATCGCGGGCGATGTACTGGCCCACCTGGCTCTGGGCGCGCAGCTCGATGTAGTAGATGACGCTCAGCGCTACCGTCGTCACCGTCGCGGCGACAACCTTGTGGCGGCCGAACACAAAACTGAAAAGCGCCGTGGCGGCGACCGGAATCAGGAGAAGGTTCAGGAAGATGTCGGAATAAAAAAACCCAAGCGTTGCAAAGAACGTGAGATCGGCCTGGTCTCTCTTCCCGAGAAACCTCATGACCACGTCCCAATGCTGGTCGAGGAGGGCCGCCTTCAGGTAGACGCCGAGCAGGCCAAGCGTGAGAAAAAGGTCCAGAGTCGCCAGCGTGCCAAGGCGCAACGAGCTCAGCGGCCTCAAGGCCTGCTCTCCATACGGCTGAACTAGCAAGCCAGATCCGTGCCGAGAGAACGACGACATCGCCTTCATTACCGCTGGGCTCACCCGAGGAGCCCGGTCTGCGCGATCATCTGCCACCCCTAAAGCACGCTCCAAAGAAGAGTTGCGTCCTGCGTATGCCAGGCCGCGTGTCGGAAGGGGCTCCAGGTATCGCCGCCTTCCTTCGCCTCGAGTGACAGGCCACGAAGCAGCGAATCGAGCGTCGCCGACGTTTGAGCGAGAATGCCAGACGCCTCGTCAGGCAGGAACGGGCGGCTCGTGCGATCAATACCCGCTGACATGTAGAAAGCTTATCGCGGAGGCTGTTCAGGTGCTAACTTCTCGGTAACCTTCAGCCAGCAGTCGCGCAGGTCAATGGGTCAGTATGACCGTAAGTGTTGAGAGCACTTGAGTTGTTCCATTCGACAATATGACTCCGCGGTACCTGCGCGGCCGGAAAAAATGAAAGCCGCCCCTCATGCCCGTTCCTCCCGCACTACGTTCAGGAAAATGTCTTCCATCGGTGTCAGCATCGGCTCGAAGCGCTCGACCGCGGCGCCGGCATGCACCAGCGCCGTCAACACGTCCGCCGGCACGACGCGATCATCGAGCGACAGTCGCCAGACGCCCTCCGCTTCGAGCGTCGCCGCGGCGACGCCGCGTGCCGCCGGAAGGTCGCCGTTCAGCCTGACCCTGACCTCGTGGAGCGTATGACGCCGCCGAACTTCGTCGACCGAGCCGTCACTCCATCAGGCGGCCGCGATGGATCAGCGCGATGCGATCGCACATCGCCTCGACCTGGTTCATCTGGTGCGTCGAAAGGATCGTCGTCCGGCCGCGCTGCCGCCGTTCCTGCAGCAGCGCCTGGACGAGACGGACGTTGACCGGATCGAGGCCCGTTGTCGGCTCATCGAGGACGCACAGCTCTGGATCGCTCAGGAGGATCGCGGCAATCTGCACCTTCTGCGACATCCCCTTGCTCAGCCGCTCGATCTTCCAGCTGGCGACCTCCGGCAGCTGCACCCGCTCGAGCCATTCGAGCGACCGCCGACGCGCTTCCTGACGGTCGAGCCCCTTGAGGGCGCCGAAGTACATCATCACGTCGATGACCGGGAGCTTGGTGTAGAGTCCGCGCTCTTCCGGCAGGTAGCCGAGGCGATCGAGGTGCTCGCGACGCCGCGGCTCGCCGAAGACCATCACCTGGCCCGAGTCGGGCCTGATGATGTCCATCAGGATGCGGATGAGCGTGCTCTTGCCGGCGCCATTCGGTCCGAGCAGACCGAAGATCTCGCCGGCGTGGACGTCGAACGAGACGCCGCGCAGCGCCGTCGCGTTGCCGTAGGTCTTGACGACGTTGTCGTAGGAAAGGACGACCATGCAGGCACAGCTTATCGGAGGTCGGCGGCAGGCGCTATCGACGTCGTCCGCGCCGCGCACTGCCGTCGTCAGCGGCCGATGACGAAGCCGGGCCGCCGGATCGATCGAATGCAGCTGGTGTCGAGCCCGGCGACGGTGCCGCCGTCGACGAAGCGATCGTGGATCGCATCGAGGCAGCCCAGCCCTTCGAGTCCGGCGAATCCATGGCCGCCGGACGGCACCTGGATGTGCAGGCTGTGGCTGAGCGTGCGCGCGAGCTCGTCACCCCCGGCAGGCGGCGTCACCGGGTCAAGCATGCCCGACACGATCAACGCCGGCACCGACGCGGTCACGGCTGTCGCCGCGTCGGCCGCCGCCGCGCCCTTCGGCCAGTCAGCGCACGCCGCCGCCTGTTCGCGTACGCGGTAGCCGCCGAGGAACGTCGGCTCGGCGCGGGCCCCGGCATCCGCCGCGACCCGCGGCACGTCTTCGGCGCATGTGATGGAGATGTAAAGTCCGTCGAATGTGCCGCCGCGCCGCCAGCGCAGGAGGAAGCTCGCGATCGGCTGGAAGTTGCCGCGAAAGGCGTGGTGCAGGACGAAGGGAATCGCTGAGGCATGACCCGACGTGTAGAGCATGTAGCGAATGACCTCGCCGGCGTGGTCGCGGGTGAGCGTCACGGGCTGGGGTTCGCCGGGCCGATCCGGATGCGCGGCGAGTAAGCTGACTGGCGCGATCCGCAGCCGCGCGAAGACTTCGGCCGCCTCCTCCCGCAGCCGCGGATACGCGCCGGCGCAGTCCTTGTCCGCCGCGCATTCGTTGATCAGACCGTCCAGCGCGCGCTGCGCCAGCTCGCCGAAACGGTCCGGCGCCGCCATGACCGGCGACACGGGTCCCTCGAGCGTGACGGTCCTCACCCGCTCCGGGTGGCGGCGCACGTACTCCATGGCCAGCCGGGTGCCGTATGAACCGCCGCGCAGGTTCAGCCGCGAATAGCCGAGCGCGACGCGTATCGCTTCGAGGTCGGCGACGGACGCGGCCGTCGTGTACTGGGCGAGATCGCTTTGGCGCTCGAGATCGCGGCGGCAGGCGCGGACCTTGTCGAGCGGCAGGAAGCCGGTGAAATAGCTCGGCACGTCGGACGGCGGACCGTAGAAGCGGCAGACGAGGCCGTTGGACCCGCCCGTGCCGCGCTGATCGGCGTAGACGTGGTCGCGGCGCGGGTTGGCGCCTGTAGCGCCGCGGCCGAGAAACTCCGTCGCCGCCTGCCCCGGACCACCCGCCAGCACCACGACCGCGTCGTCGGCGCGGTTCGCGGCGTCGGCGGCGGGAATCACGACGATGCGGAGGTCGATGGTGCGGCCGTCGGAACGGCTTCGATCCTCCGGGACGCGGAGGCGATAGCAGCGCGCCGACGGATCCTTGATGCCCCGGCACGACGCCTCGCCGAGCGCCGGTTGCGCCGACAGGCGTCCCGCGTCGCAACCGACGCCGGCCGCCGCGGCGGCGGCCAGCACCGCGAAGAGCGTCGCGCGACCCGGCACCAGCTTCACGGCGTGGACGCGGCGGCTACTTGCGCGGATGGGACGCGATGTAGGCGCGGGCAAACTCTTCGAGGTGCGGCGCGTTGGTGAGGCCGACCTTGCGCGCTTCCTCGAGCGCGGCGTCGACGGTCAGGCCATCGCGCACGACGCGGCGAATCATCCAGAAAGCGCCGACGCGGATCGCCGCCGTGCAGTGGATGAACATCGGCCGGTTGGCCGGGTCGTCCGTGATCTTGAGGAACTCGTCGACCTGGGCATCGGTCGGCGAAGCGTAGACGACGGGGATGTTGAAGTACTTCAGGCCGGCCTTGGCGACGGCCGCCTGCTCTTCATCGGCGCGGTGCTCGGTCGGCTGACGCAGGTTGAGGACTGCCTTCACGCCCTCCGCCTTCAGCTTCTCGAAATGCTCGATACGAGGCTGACCGCCCGTGCAGAACTCCTTGTTCACCTGCAGGAAGTTTCGAATCGGCGGCAGCTCCGGCTGAGCCGGCGTCGCCTGCATCATCAGGCTGGCGAGCACGAGGAAGGTCATCATGGGCGAATTATAACGGCCGGCTTCGTGGGTTGCAGCCCGGCCGCTACCGCTCCGCTCTCAGTGCCGAGACGGGATCGACGCGTGTCGCCCGCCTGCGCCGGCAGGTAGCTGGCCGTCAGCGCCACCAGCGTCAGCACCGCCGGTACGGCCATGAACGTCAGCGGATCGGTCGGGCTCACCGAGAACAGCAGCGAGCCCATCCACCGCGTGAGGCCGAACGCCGCCACCGTCCCGAGCGCGGCGCCCGCGGCCGCGAGTGCCAGCCCTTCGCCGACGATCAGGCGCAGGACGCCAGACGGCTGCGCGCCGAGGGCCATGCGAATGCCAATCTCGCGCGTCCGCTGCGAGACGGCGTAGCTCAAGACCCCGTGCACGCCGACCGCCGCCAGCACGAGAGCCACGGCGCCGAGCAGGCCGAGCACCAGCATCGTGAAGCGACGCTCGGCGAACGACCGCGTCATCGTCTCGGCCATCGGCTCGACGCCGAACACGGCCAGCGCCGGATCCTGCGCCCGGATCGCCTGGCGCAGCGCCGGCAGCACGACGGACGGATCGCCGGCCGCCCGCACCAGCAGCACCCCGGCGCCAGACGCCGACGGCGCCTGGGCCAGCGGCGCGTAGACGGCGATCGGCGGCGCGTCGGCGAGACCGTGGAAACGCTCGTTGCCGATGATGCCGACGATGGTGCGGCGCGTGCCCCAGAACGAGATCTGCTTGCCGAGCGGATCGTCGCGGTCGAAGAACCGGCGCGCCGCGGCCTCGTTGATGACGACGACGGCTGGCGCGCGCGTCGAATCGGAATCGGCGAGCAGGCGTCCGCGCACCAGCGGCACCCCCATGGTTTTGAAATAACCAGCGGTGACGCGGCGCACCGAGATCTCCGGCTGCGTCGCCGCTTCGGCTTCACGGCCGACGATGGCGAAGGAGTTGGTGAACCCGGGATCGAGCGGGTGATTGCCGGCAACAGCGACGGCCTCGACGCCTGGAAGCTGCTCCGCTCGTTCGATCAGCGCGCGCGTGAAGGCATGCATCTCGGCGAAGTCGGGAAAGCGGCGGAAGTCGACGGGATAGCGGCTCGGCGGCAGCTGGTACTCGGCTTTGACGACCCCGGCGGCGCTGAATCCCGGATCCACCTGCTGGATGAGCCAGAAGCTCTTGATGAGGAGCACGGATCCAATCAGGAGCATCGCCGCGAGCGCGCACTCGGCGACGACGAGCATCGACCGCAGGCGGCCGCGCCCGGCTCCGGCGCTGCCGGAGTAGCCGGACTCCGCCTTCAACGTCTCCTGGATGTCGACACGTCGAGCCTGGAGCGCCGGCACCATCGCGAACGCGAGGCCGGAGACGACCGCGACCGACAGCGCCACCAGCAGGACGCGCAGGTCGACGGCGGCGTCGGCGATGCGCGGGATGTCCGCCGGCGCGAGCGTGATCAGCGCCCGGACGCCGGCCGTCGCCACGGCGCTGCCGAGCGCCGCCGCGGCGATCGCCAGCAGCAGGCCCTCGATCGCGAACTGGCGGGTCAGGCGCCATCCGCTCGCGCCAAGCGCGGACCTGACGGCCACTTCCCGTCGCCGCACCATGTCGCGCGCGAGCAGCAGGTTGGCGACGTTGGCGCAGGCGACGAGCAGGACCAGGCCGACGGCCGCGAGGAGCACGAGCAGCGCCGGCCGGACCGGCCCGAAGACGACAGTGGCAAGCGGCTCGACGAAGACGCCGCGGGCGCGGTTCTCGGGATACTGGCGCTCGAGCTCCGCGGCGATGCCGGCGAGCTCCTCCTGCACCGCCGGCAGGCCCGCCTGCCGCCGTCCGAGGACGAAGATGGGATGCGTCGACCGCGGCAGCGACCGCGCGTCGTGCTGCAGCGGCAGCCAGACGTCGACGGCGGCGCGCGCGCCGCGGTCCGCGAACGAGCGCCCGTAGTCGGCGGCCGTCAGGATCTGAAAGGCGCCGAAGTCGGCGCCGGGCGACATGACGCCGACGATCGGATACGGCCGCTCGTCGATGCGAATCGTGCGGCCGACGATCGACGGATCGCGGCCGAACGCGCGGCTCCACAACCCGTCGCTCAAGATCACTGCCGGCGGTCCGCCGGCGCTCGCCTCCTGCGGCGTGAAGCCGCGCCCGGCGGCCGGGGCGACGCCGAGCATCGGCAGCATTCCGTGCGTCACCTCGAGCGCCTGCAGCCGCACCGGCTCGCCGTCCGCGGGCGCGTAGTTCACTTCCGTCGCCATGAAGGCGGCCGCCTGCTCGAGGCTGCGGCTGCGCTGCTGCAGGTCGAGGAAGTCAGGGAGCGACGCCGGCTCGCGCACGGTGCTGGTGTTGCGATCGGTTTCCCACACGACTGCGAGGCGATCGAGGTCGCGCACCGGCGCCGGCCGCAGCAGCACGGCGTCGATGACGCTGAAGATCGCCGTGTTGGCGCCAATCCCGAGCGCGAGCGTCACGAGCGCGACGCATGCGAAGCCGGGGTTGGCGACGAACTGCCGGACGGCGTAGCGCAGGTCCTGGCTCAGCATGATCGTTCCTTCCGTCACAACACGGAGCTGAACCTCCGCGCTACGTACGGCGTAGGGCGGGGCTTCAGCCCCGCCGAAGACAGTAGAGTGCTAGCTTTATAGCACGTCGCGACCAGTGTCAGACGGCAAAGGGTTGAGTAGCGGGATGAAGGGGTGAGCGCGTAGAGTCGATCGCATGGGCGCCCCCACATCGTGGACCGTCTCCGACACGCTCCTCGAACGGTACCGCCACATGACCGGTTCGCCGGTCGAGCACGACGTGCGGCCGTACTTCGATCCGCTGCAGGCGATCGACAACATCGACGTCCAGGGGCTGACCGACGACGCGCTCCGGGCCAGGGCCGGCGCGCTCACGCACGGCCTGCGCCTTCCGGAGACGTTTGCCATCGCCCGCGAGGCGTCGGCGCGGCTGCTCGGGCTGCGGCCCTTCGACGTCCAGCTCGCCGCGGCGGTCGCGATGCACCAGCGGCGCCTGGCGCAGCTCGCGACCGGCGAAGGCAAGACGCTCGTCGCCGTCCTTCCGGCGATTCTGCACGCGCTCGGCGGCGGCCGCGTCCACATCTTCACCGCCAACGACTACCTCGCCCGGCGCGACTGCGAGTGGATGGCGCCGCTCTATCGTTTCTTCGGTCTGACGCCGGCGTACGTCGCGCACGACGTCGACGCCGCCGGACGCAAACGCGCCTACGAGGCGGACGTCACCTACGTCACGGCCAAGGAAGCCGGCTTCGACTTCCTCCGCGATCACACCGCGCTCGACATCTCTGCGATCGTCCATCGCGACCACGACTTCGCGATCGTCGACGAGGCAGACTTCATCCTGATCGACGAGGCGCGCGTGCCGCTCGTCGTCGCCGGTCCGGCGCCGGCAGTCGCGATTGACTACCGCAAGACCGCCGCGGTCGCGCGGGCGCTCCAGGATGGCGTCGACTTCGACTGCGACGAGTACGGCCGCACCGTCGTGCTGACCGAACGCGGATTCGACCGCGCCAGCGCGATGCTCGGCCTGCGGCTGGACGACCCGGCGCATCACCTGTGGCTCAGCGCAATGCACGTTGCGCTGCACGCCCAGACGCTCCTCCGCCGCGACCGCGACTACGTCGTCCGCAACGGCGTCGTCGAGCTCGTGGACGAGTGGACCGGCCGCGTCGCGGAGAATCGACGCTGGCCGCATGGCATCCACCCGGCGGTCGAGGCCAAGGAAGAGGTCGCGCTCAGCCAGGAGGGCCGCGTCCTGGGCTCGATCCCGATGCAGCATTTCATCCGCGAGTATCGCAAGCCTGGCCGGCATGACGGCTACGGCGAGCTCGTCGGCGGACGAGTTCCTCCAGTTCTTCGGCCTGCGCACGGTCGTGTTTCCGCCGCACCGCGACTGCCACCGCATCGACGACGGCGATGCCATCTTCACGCACCGCGCGGCGAAGACCGCCGCCATCGTGCGCGAGGTGCAGCGCGTGCACGCGCACGGGCAGCCGATCCTGGTTGGCACGGCGTCGCGTGCACGAGTCCGAGCAGCTGGGCGCGACGCTGCGCGCCGCCGGCGTCGGCTGCGAAGTCCTGAACGCCAAGCACGACGAGCGCGAAGCGCACATCGTCGCCCGCGCCGGCGAGCGCGGCGCGGTCACGATCTCGACCAACATGGCCGGCCGCGGCACTGACATCCGCCTCGGCGGGCCAGGCACGCGCGACATGCCGTCCGGGCCGGAGGATGCCGACGCCGTCGCCGGTGCCGGCGGCCTCTACGTCATCGGCACCAACCGCCACGAGAGCCGGCGGATCGACAACCAGCTGCGCGGCCGCGCCGGCCGCCAGGGCGATCCCGGCCGCTCGCGCTTCTTCATCTCCCTCGACGACGACCTGATTCGTCGTTACGGGGTCGTCGGGCTGATCCCCGCAACGCACCGGCCGGCGCCGCGCGAGGAACCGGTCGACGACCCGGTCGTCGCCGGCGAAATCGCCCGGGCGCAGCGCATCATCGAGGGACAGAACTTCGACATCCGCCGCACGCTCTGGCGCTACTCGGCGGTCGTCGACCAGCAGCGGCGCATCGTCTATACCTGGCGCCACGACGTGCTGCACGACGAGGCCGAGGGCGTGTGTGCCGAGCGGGCGGCTGCCGCCTACTCCTCGCTCCTCGCCGCCGTCGGGCCGGACGCGGTTGCCGACGCGGAGCGGCGCATCACGCTGCACGTGCTCGACAACGCCTGGGCCGAGCATCTCGCCTTCATCGACGAAGTCCGGGAGGGCATCCACCTGCAGCGCTACGGCGGGCGTGAGCCGATCTCCGAGTTCCATCGCCAGATCGTTCATGCCTTCGGGCCGATGCTCGAGCGCGTGCAGGATCGGACGGTCGAGATCTTCGAGAAGCTGACGGTGCGTGACGGCGCCATCGATCTGGCCGCCGCCGGCCTCGCCGGCACGACATCCACCTGGACCTATCTCGTCGACGACAACCCGTTCTCGACCTGGACGCAGTCGCTGATGGCGAGCCGCAACCTCGGCGTCGCCGCCGCAGGCGGCTTTCTCGCGATCCTGTACGCGCCGCTGACAATCATCGTGGCGGCGACGCTGTACCTGCGAAAGTGGGCGCGGCGGCGGTAGGCCGCATGCCGACGCGCAACGGCGTGCACGGTCGGCACCAAGGCCACGACGATCACGACGACTGCAAGGGCAAGAGCGGCAGTGGCGCCGGGTAACGTAGACCACCAATCCGTCGTGTCCGTCGTGTTCTTCGTGCTCGTAGTGTTACCCGTGTTCCTCGTCATCTCGATCGAAGCACAGGCGCGGGCTGCGACTCGATGCCGCACTGAAGTAAGCTGTCGCAACCATGTTCGCGACCGCGTCGCTTGCCGGCCGCATCGAGCGGGCCGAATGCTCGATGTTGCAGGAGCTCGCCGGTGCCGTGCGCGCCAGGCTCGGCGCGGCGAGCGATGTCGTGCTCGAACCGGTGGGCGGCGGAGTCGCCGTCTACGCCGGCGAGGGATCTCCGATCAACAAGCTGGCCGGGCTCGGATTCGGCGCCGTCCCGGACGTGTCCCAGCTCGATCGGATCGAACGGGCGTTCGCTGACCGCAACGCATCGCTTCAGGCGGAACTGTCATCGCTGGCCGATCCGGCCATCGGCCGGCTTCTGACCGACCGCGGCTACGCGCTGATCGGATTCGAGAACCTCTTCGGGTTGCCGCTCGATGCCTCGATGCCAGCGGCCGACACGGGCGAGGTCGAGGTCAGCGCGGCGGCGGCCGACGAAGCGCGGGCGTGGATGGATGCGGTGGCGACCGGCTTCATGCACCCCGACACGTACGACGGCCCGCCGAGCCACGAGACCTACTCGCGCGAGGCGATCGAGAACATCTTCATCGACACCCTGGCCACGCCGAGCTTCGAGCGTTTCATTGCGCGACGCGGCGGCGCCGTCGCCGGCGGCGCGAGCCTGCGCCTCGACGGCGGTGTCGCGCAACTGGCAGGGGCGGCGACGGTGCCCGAGCACCGCCGCCGCGGCGTTCAGTCGGCGCTGCTGCGCCAGCGGCTGGCGAACGCCGCGGCCAGGGGCTGCGACGTCGCGATCGTGACGACGTCGCCCGGATCGAAGTCGGCGCAGAACGTCCAGCGGTTCGGGTTCGTCCTGCTTTACGTTCGCGCCATCCTCGTTAAAGCCGCTGCCGGGTAGCCACCAGCCGCTACCTTTCGCGCTCGGCGAAGGTGATGAGGTAGCCATCCGGGTCCTCGAAGGCGAACTCGGTGACGCCGTACCACTTCTTCTCGAGCGGCATCACGATTCTGACCCGTTCCTTCAGCGCCTCGTAGACTTCACGGACGCGTTCGACGTCGATGAAGAGCGTCAGCGTGCCGCCGATGGGGCGCCCGGCAAATGCCGGGTATTCGGCAACCGCCGGTTCCGGCGCATTGAGGAAGATCTGCACCGGCCCGGCCTGGACGATCGCGAAGACGTAGGGCGCCTGGTCGGGCACCGTCGGCCCCAGCGAGAAGCCGAGGACATCCCGATAGAACCCGACGCTGCGGGCGACGTCTGAGACGATGAGGTTCGGCGTGAGGGATTTGAACACGTAGGCCATGGGCACACCTCCATTGTGTGCTCGCCGATGCCTACGTCGACGCGGCTGGCGAGAAGCGGCCGCGCAGGTAGGGGCCCCGAAAATGAGCGACGACAACCGGCAGCGGGCCCCGCTAGGAACGTCGTCGAGGATAGCACACCAGGTTTCTCTCCCCTCCTCTGCAACTTCCCGCCGGCTGCCGGGTTGGTCCGGTAGTGACGGCCGGTGGGTTCCAAGCGCGTCCTGGGCCCCGCGGGTCCGGCGCGGCCGGTGACGGCCCGCCGATGACCGACGCCGCCCGGTTCGAAGCGTTCGTGCGGGAGTTCCAGGACATGGTCTACGCGGTTGCGGTCAGGCTGCTGGCGAATCCGACCGAGGCAGAGGATGTCTCGCAGACGGTGTTTCTCAAGGCCTACGAGCGATTCGGTGAGCTCGACGCCAACCCGGCGGCCCCCGGCTGGCTGAAGACCGTGGCCACGAACATCAGCCTGAATCACCTGTCGCGCTACCGCGCCAGGTGGCGGTTCTTCAGCGAGCTCGGCAGCGACGAACAGGACGCCCGGAGCGGCGAGCGAGGGCTGGAATCGACCCTCGCCGACGGCGGCGCCGGCCCCGACGAGCCGCTGCAGCTGCGAGAGCGCGACGCGGCGCTCGAGGCGGCGCTGCATCGGCTGCCCGACCACCAGCGCGTGCCGCTCGTGCTCTACCACTTCGAGGACAAGAGCTATCAGGAGATCGCGTCGCTGCTCGGCGTCTCCCTGGCCAAGCTCAAGACCGACATCTTTCGCGGCCGCGAGACGCTGCGACGCGTGCTGACCGACCATGGCGCCATCTGACGTCAACGGCGAGCAGCTTCATCGGGCGCTGCGGCAGCTGCCGGTACCGCGCGCGCCGGGGACGTTGCTGCCGCGCGTCATGGCTGCGATCGCGGCCCAGCAGGCGGCGGCGCGAAGCTGGTTCGCGTGGCCGATCGCCTGGCGCATGGCTTCGGTCGCGGCGCTGGCGCTGCTGGCGGCTGGCGCCGTCGCGTTCTGGCCGGTGCTCGAGGCCCTGACGACGATGGCCGCGACGTCGGCGCCGCTGGCGGCGGTCCGCGGTCGCGTCCAGGGAACCGCCGTAATGTTCGACGCGGCGCTCAGCGCCGCCTCGGTGATCTGGAGCACCCTCGTGCAGCCGGTTGCCGGGTACCTGCTCGTCTGGATTGGCGTGATGGCCGCGGCCTCCGCCGCCTTCGCAACCGCCGTTGGACGCATTGCCCTGGGAGGGGCGTCGCATTCATGAAGCTACTGCCTGCACTCTTGATCGCCACACTCGCCGCGGCGGCACCGGCCGCAGCCCAGGACGCGCCCCGCCTCGCCGAACAGACCGTACGCGCTCGACCGGCGACGCCACCCGTCGAAGCCGCGACGCAGGAGGTCGAACGTCGTCCCGAACAGGAGGTCGAGCGGCGACCCGAAGACGAATACCGCCGGGTACACACCGCGGCCGTCCGGTTCGGCCAGGACTACCACCTCCGCGCCGACGAAGCCGTTCGTAACGTCCTCGTCGTCAACGGCAACGCGACGCTCGACGGCACCGTCCTCGGCGACATCCAGGTCATCCTCGGCACGCTGCGGCTGGCGCCGACTGCGGTCGTGTGGGGCTCGGTCTTCGTCGGCGGCGGCTCGGTCGTCGTCGATTCCGGCGCCCGAGTCAACCGCGATCTCGTCATCGCCGGCGGCACGCTGCAGGCACCGGCCGACTTCACGCCCGGCCACGACCACTTCGTCATCGCCGCGAAGACGGTCGTCGACGGGGTTTACGGCTTCATGCCGTGGGTGACGGAAGGCCTGCTCCTCGCCCGCCCGATCGTGCCCCGCCTCGGCTGGGTCTGGGGCATCCTCGCCATCGTCTTCTTCGTTTCGCTGGCGCTGAACCTGATCTTCCTCGACGCGGTGCGGCAGTGCGCCGCGGCCCTGAACGCGCGGCCGCTGAGCACGTTCCTCGTCGGCGTGCTGGTGCTGCTGCTGACCGGACCAGTCGCAATCGTGCTCGCCGCTTCAGTCGTCGGCCTCGCCGTCGTCCCGTTCCTGCTCTGCGCCATCGTCATCGCCTGGCTGCTCGGCAAGGTCGGGGTTGCAATGTGGCTCGGCGGCAGCACGATCGGCGCGCGCGTGCCGGAGACGAGACCGCAGGGGCTGATCGCCTTCGTCATCGGCTTCGCGCTGATCACGATCGCCTACATGGTCCCGTTCCTCGGGTTCGTCGTGTATGGCCTGGTCGGCGTGCTCGGTCTCGGCGCCGCGACGCTGGCCTTCATGTCGGCCTACCGGCGTGAGAACCCCGTCCCGCCCAAGCCCACGCCGCCGCCCGCGCCCGAGTACCCGCCACCCACGTTCACTGATTCGGGTCCGGGTCCGGGCCCGGGCCCGGGTTTCGATGAGTCGCCGCCCGTCATCGCCTTCGACGCCGCCCCGGCGCCGGCGCCAGGTCCCGCCGCCACGGCGGGCCTGGCGTATTTTCCGAAGGCCACCTTTCTCGAACGGCTGTGCGCGTTCGCGCTCGACTGCGCGCTCGTCCTGATGGTCGTCAACTCGCTCGACTTCCTCGACGACGATGCCTGGCCGGTGCTCACGCTGCTCGCGTATCACGTCGGTTTCTGGACGTGGAAGGGGACGACGGTCGGCGGCATCATCTGCCAGCTGCGTGTCGTCCGCGTCACCAACGAGCCGATGCGCTTCGTCGACGCGCTCGTGCGCGGCTGCACCAGCCTGTTCTCACTCTTCGCGCTCGGTCTCGGCTGCCTGTGGATCCTCCGTGACCCGGAACGCCAGGCCTGGCACGACAAGGTTGCCGGCACTTACGTCGTGAAAGTGCCCCGCAACTGGCCGCTTTAGTCCTGTCCTCTGTCGGTCACCCGCCAGCCGCCCGCCGCCGCCCCCTCACTCGGCCATCATCGAGGCATCGAACTCCGCCGGCCGGATCAGCCCGTAACCGTCGCGATGAACCAGTGGTTGCCGCCGGCATCCTCGACGCCGGCTTCGCGGTGGCCGTAAGGCTGATCCATCGGCGCGTACAGCGACTTTCCTCCGGCGGCGATTGCCCGCTGATAGACGATGTCGGCGTCGGGAACGAAGACGTGCAGACAGCACGGCCGCGGCGGCCACTGCGCGCTGCCGTCCGAGACCTCCACCATCGCCCCATCGATCGACAGTTCCGCGTGCACGACCGCGTTCTTGTCGTTGGCGTGCCGGTTGTGCAGCGTCGCGCCGAATGCGCGGGTCGCAAACTCGATGAACCGGTCGGCGCCTCTCGTGATGACGTAGGGCGTCAGCGTGTGGAAGCCCTTCGGGACGGGCGGTCCCTCGAGCCTCGTCGCGATGAACCAGTGGTTGCCGGCAGCGTCCGCGACGCCGGCGGCGCGATCGCCGTACGGTTCCTGTCGCGGCGCGAACAGCGACTGCGCGCCGGCCTTGATCGCCCGTTCGTACTGAGCGTCGGTATCCGGCACGTAGAGATGCAGCGACGCCGGCTTGGCCGGCCATTCCGGCCGGGCTTCGCTCAGCTCGAACACTGAGTCGCCGAGGACGACCTCGGCGTGGAGGATGGTGCCGTCAGGGTGGCGCGTGACCTCGGACTCGCGGCCGCCGAAGGCGCGGACGACGAACTCCAGCAGGTGGTTGGCGCCCTCGGCCGTGACGCCCGGCGTCACGGCGCGAAACCCGGCAGGCATGTAGGGGGTGGATGCGGCTTGATCGATGTTGTTCATCATGTCCGCATGGTGCCCCGGCCGCCGCGGCCGGGTCTTGGAAAAACGTCCGGGCTCAACCGAGGGGCTTTGCCCCTCGGACTCCCCTACTGGCTCGCTCGCGGGGGCCCCGGGGCCCCGCTCCGCTCGCCAGGCTCGCTCGCTTCCGCTCGCTCGCGCGCTTACGAGATGGCTTGCAGCGGATGGCTGGCGGCTTCCTCCGCGACGTGGACGCTGAGGGGATAGCGCACGGCGTTGGCGAACTCGACCGGCGTCAGGCCGCTGAGCTCCTTGAACTCGGCGTTCATGTGCGGCTGGTCGTAGTACCCGCAGTCGATCGCCAACTCCGAGAGATGCGTCGACTCGGTGTGCAGGCGGCGCAGGAGATGGTTGAAGCGCGCGATGCGGGCGAGCTGCTTCGGCGCGACCCCGACCTGGTGCAGGAAGGTGGACGCGAGCCGTGACTTCGACCAGCCGGTGCGCTCGCGCATCGCGGCAATCGACACCGCGCCGCGGCGACGGCGGATCTCGCCGCTCATCCATTCGACTGCCGGGTCGAGCCGCACGCCGCGGGCCAGACGCGCGTCGATCCACGCGATCGCCGCGCGCATGCATCCATCGTCGGACGCCGCGGTGCCGCACTCTTCACTCAACTCCCGCGCGGCAGCGCCGACCAGATCGCCGACGTCGACCGTGAGCCGCGTGATGTCGCGCATCGATCGGGCGAAGATGGCGTAGGCGCCCGCGGGCGTGAGCCTGATGCCGAGTACGGCGACGCGCCGCTGCGGCGCCTCGACGACGAGGTGGCCGAGTTGGAGCCCGGTGACGCAGCTCGGCGGACACACCCAGTCGCAGGCGGCGCCGCCATCCTCGACCAGACGATAGCGCTCGCCGAGGTGGACGAAAATTTCGAGCAGGCCGTTGGGAAACGTTCGTTCGCGGCGATTCGCCAGCTCGCCATCGAAGAGCCAGATGTCCTCGACCAGGCCCGCCAGGTGCCTGGGCTGGCAGCTGGCGTGACGCCAGCGGCCGAGCGGCCCCTCTACCGTGCGGGTGATCATTTCCGGCCCCACGCGATGACGAACTCGCCGGGGATGGCGTAGCCGCCGCCGTCTTCGTAGCGCTGAATCGATGCCAGGTACTCGGCATGCGCCTCGCCGCGCATGGCGGCGTCGAAGCGCGAGTAGGCGAGGGCGACCGGACCGCCGGCGAAGGCGGCGCCGCACGCCGCCTCTGGCGCTGTCGTACTCGAGCGTCGTCGTGACGCGTTCGGTGCGGACGTCGGCAAAGCCGGCCGCCGCCATCGTCGATGCCAGCGTGTCGCCGGCACCGAGGCCGAAGAACATCGGACAGACATCCGACGCCACCCGCGACTCGACGATTGGAAAGATGTCGGCCCAGCCGCAGCGGGCGCGCGCGCCCCAGACCGAGGCGACGGCGCGGCCGCCGTCGCGCAGCACGCGCCGCATCTCCCGGAACGCGCGCGGCGGATCGGGCACGTACATCAGGCCGAGCGCGCAGAGCACGACGTCGAAATGACGGTCAGGGAAATCGAGCGCTTCTGCCTCCATGCGCGCTGACTGGACCTGCTTCAACGACCGGCGTGCCGCGTCCGCGGTCACGCGCTCGGCCATCGCCGCGGAAATGTCGACCGCGCTCACCGACCCGCCGTCGCCGACAGCTTCCGCGGCGGGAAACGTCACGAGACCGGTGCCGCAGGCGACGTCCAGCACGCGCTCCCCTGCCGTCAGCGCTGCCATAGCCAGCAGCCGGTCGCGCGCCGGCGCGAGCTGCGCCTGCCAGTACCGCTCGTAGTAGGGTTCCGCCTTGTCCCAGCCGTACCTCTGTACGCGCCGCTGCAGTTTCGCGTCCATGGCGCGGCCTATCCTCCCTGCCCGAGGTGTTCCGAGGCTGCGTCAGCCGGGGCCAGGGTGGTGATATGCACCTCGCGCCTGACGTCGTTGGCGCGCAAGAAGATGTCGCGATACGGACTGTACTTGTCGGCGGTGTCGAGGACGCGCTGGACGTCGGCCGCCGCCGCGCGGCTGGCGACATGCACGATGTAGCGGACCTGCAGGTATCCCGGAATCACGTCGTCGCTGGCGCCGAGCTCGCCGCGCGTGTCGTAGTCGGCTTCAACCACGACCTCGAGGCTGTCGATCTCGACGCCGAGCCGCGCCGCCCAGCCGGCGTAACCCACGGCAAGACATGAGCCGAGCGCGCCGCGGCCGAGGACGCCGGGACTCGGGCCGGCGTTGCTGCCGCCGGACTTCTCCCCGACGCCGGCCGTCAGGGTCCACTGCCCGTCGGAGATGGTGCAGGCGAGCCCTGGCTCGAGCCGGACGCGAGTCCGCGACGTGTGCTGTCCGATTGAGGGACGCAGTGTCACCGCCCGGGCGTTCCGCTCGAGCGTCTCGCGAAGATCCCCGCTGGCCATCCGCCGCCTCCTGCCTGAACGATAGCGCGGCGGGGGTGGCGTTGACCAGTGGATGCCTTTTTCAGTTTCCCTTCAGGACGACCAGCGGGTTGGTCGCCGCGGCGCGGCGGGCCGGCATCAGGCACGCGGCCAGCGCGACGGCGGCCAGCAGAATACCGACCGCGATATATGTCGGCGCGTCCGTGGTCGCGGTTTCGAAGAGCAGGGTCTTGACGCTGCCGGACAGCGCCAGCGCCGCCGCGGCGCCGATCGCGAGGCCGATCAGCACGAGCCGCGCCCCGTACCAACAGCACGAGCGCGAGCACCGCTCCCCTCGTCGCGCCGAGGGCGAGGCGGACGCCGAACTCCTGCGCCCTCTGGTTGACCGAGAAGGCGATGACGCCGGCGAGTCCGATCGCCGTGATCACCAGGGCGATGACGGCAAACACACCGATCAGCGTCGCCGTCAACCGCGGCGCCGCGAGCGACGCGGCGCGGACCTGGTCCAGCGTCCGGAACTGATCCGCCGGCTGCTGCGCGTCGATCGCGTGCACTGCCTGGCGCATCATCGGCGCCAGCGCCGACGGGTCGCCAGAGGTTCGCGCCAGGAACATCACGGTCAGGAGCGGCGCCTGGTCCAGCGGGCGATAGAACGCCGCCGCCGGCGCGGCGTCGAGGCTGTCGCGCACATCGCCGACAACGCCGACGATCGTGATCCACTGCTGGCCGTTGTTGGTCGAGAGGCGGGCCCCGAGCGGCTCCGCACTGGCGAAGAACTGCCGCGCCATCGAGTCGCTGATGACTGCGACCGGCTCGCGATCCGCGAGGTCACGGTCCTCGATCAGCCGGCCCCGCAGCAGCGGAATGCCGACGGTCTGGAAGTAGCCGGGCGAGACGGCGTTGATCTGCGCCCGCGGCAGCCGCGCCGCCTCGACCTCGGGTTGCCCCTGAATGCGGACGCCGGCAGTGAAGCTGCCCCCTTCGTTCATCGGGAACGTCCCGGCGGCGCCAGCCGAGCGCACCCCGGGAAGCTCGCGCACGCGCGAGATCAGCGACGACGCGAACTGCTGACGCAGGGCGGCATTCGTGTACTTCGAGAAGTTGAGAGCGACTCGCATCGTGATGACGCTGTCGGTCCGGATGCCGGCGTCGACCGACTGCAGCTGCCACAGGCTGCGGAGCATGAGGCCGGCGCCAATCAGGAGGACGAAGGACACCGCCACCTGCGCCACGATCAGGGCAGCCCGCAGCTTCCCGCGGCCGCCTGATACGGTGCGTCCGCCCTCCTGAATCGCCGACCCCAGGCTGCCGCGCCCCGGCAGCGCCGGCAGCGCGCCGACCAGGATGCCGGTCAGCGTCGCCATGGCGAGCGTGAACAGCAGCACCGTCGGGTTGAGGGAGATCTCGTGCGACCGTGTCGTGAACTGCTCGGCCAGCGCGACCAGCAGGTCGAGTGAAACCCACGCGAGGAACAGCCCCACCGTTCCTCCCGCGAAGGCCAGCAGCGTGCTCTCCGCCAGCAGCTGGCGGACGATGCGCCAGCGGCTGGCGCCGAGCGACATCCTGATGGCCAGCTCCCGCTCGCGCTTGAGGAGCCTCGCCAGCATCAGGTTGGCGACGCTGGCGCAGACGATCAGGAGGAGGAACCCGGCCGCGCCGAGCAGCATCAACAGCGTCGGCCGGAAGGCGCGCGTCAATTCGTCGCGCAGCGACAGCGCGGTCGCGGTGAAGCCGGCGCTGGCAGGATAGTTCTCGGGGTACGACTGCTGCATGTTCGACGCCACCATCGCGAGATCGGCGACGGATGACTCGAGCGCCGATCCCGCCCGCATCCGGCCGAACGCCTGGACCATGCGCGCGTTGCGATTCGTGCGGACGGACTCGGCGGACCGGAAGGGGCAGGCCGACACCGGCATGTAGACGTCGTTCTCGTCCGGGAACTGCGGCATCGGCGGCAGCACGCCGATCACGGTGTGCGGCCGGTCGTTCATCTCGAAGACCTGGCCGACGACGCCGGGATCGCCGCCGAAGCGGCTGCGCCAGTAGCTGTAGCTCAAAAGCAGCACTGCGTCCGCGCCGTGCTTGTCGTCGTCGGCGCGGAAGGTCCGCCCCGCCAGCGGCCGGACGCCGAAGAGATCGAAGTAGTTCCACGAGACGACGCCGGTCTGGACCCGCTCGGGCTCACCGCGGCCGAGGAGGATGAACCACATGTTGTGGTACTCGACGATCGCCTCGAGGGTCTTCGACTGCTGCCGGTAGTCATCCATCTCGAGCGGCGAGAATCCCTGTGCCGTGACGCCGGCGAGCGGCCGCTGCTGACGGAGGATCACGAGGGCGTCGCCGTCGGCGTATGGGAGCGGCCGCAGCATCACCGCGTGGACGACGCTGAAGATCGCGGTGTTGGCGCCGATGCCAAGCGCCATCGTCATGATCACGGCGGCGGCGAAGCCGCGGTGCCGGCCGAAGCCCCTGAGGGCGGTGCGGACATCCTGGCGGAGAGTCTCCATGTTCCAGCCTTTCGCGAGCGCGGCCGCAGGCGCGACCTGGCGTCTTGTCGATTGTCGACATGAGCATATGCAGGCTTCTTGTCGACTGTCAACAGAAGCTTCCTCTTGACAGTCGACAAGAGTCGCCGCTACAGTGGCTCAGGATTTCAGGGCTCAGGGCTTAGGGCTTAAGACTACGGAGGGATGCTTGGCGGGACGGAAACAGGATCTGCTGCAGGGGACGCTCGACATGCTGATCCTGCAGACGCTCGCGCCCGGGCCGATGCACGGCTGGGGCATCTCGCAGCGGATTCTCCAGGTCTCCCGCGACGTCCTGCGCGTCAACCAGGGATCGCTTTATCCGGCGCTGCACCGGCTCGAACAGGCCGGCTGGATCGACGCCGAGTGGGACGCGTCGGACAACAACCGGCAGGCGAAGTTCTACAAGCTGACGCGTACCGGCAGGCGGCAGCTCGCCGAGGAGCGCGAGAACTGGGCGCGGATGACCGACGCCGTCACTCGGATCCTCCAGACCCAGGAGTAGCCGCGGCGCCGTCGCCGACACAAGCTGCAACGTGACCCGCCTTCGCTCGCTCTTCCGGCGGAACCGCATGGAGCGGGAGCTCGAGGCCGAGCTGCGCTTCCACCTCGAGATGCAGACGGCGGAGTTCATCCGCCAGGGCATGCCGCCGGAGCGTGCCCGCCGCGCCGCCCGCCAGGCGCTCGGCGACGTCGACCGCCTGAAGGACGATGTCCGCGACACCTGGCTGACGCGGACGATTGAGACCGTCATCCAGGACGCCCGCTACGGCCTGCGCGGCCTGCGCCGGCACGCCGGCTATACCGCCGCCGTGCTCGTCACGATGGCGCTCGGCATCGGCGCCAACAGCGCCATCTTCAGCGTCGTCCACGCCGTCGTCCTCAGCCCTCTGCCCTACGAGCGCGGCGACGACCTCGTGCTGATGCAGCAGCCGCGCGGCGGCTACGACAACGCCGGGTTCTCGCTGCTCGACATCGACGACATCGGCCGCCTCAGTGCCTCGCTCGACTCGCTCAGCGAGTACCACGGGATGTACTTCATCCTGCTGGGCGGCGCCGAGCCGGCGCGCGTCGCCACCGGCGTGGTGTCGTCGAATTACTTCGAGACACTGGGGCTCGAGCCGCTGCTCGGCCGCACTTTTCGCGCCGAAGACGATCGGCACGACGCTCCGGCAACGCTCGTCCTGAGCTACGACTACTGGCAGCGCGAGCTCGGCGGCGATCCCGGCGTCGTCGGCCGTGTGTTCCAGATGAACGATCGGCCGCACACCGTCGTCGGCGTGCTGCCCGACGTGCCGATGTACCCGCAGGCGAACGACGTCTACATGCCGCGGACATCCTGCCCGTTCCGCATGTCGCCGGAGAACCGCGATCGGCGCGGCTCGGGGATGGCGTCGGCGCTGGGGCGGCGCCGAAGCGGCAGCAGCCTGGCGGACCTGAACGCCGACCTGACGCAGGTGGGGGCGGCGCTGCAGACGGCGTATCCGACGGACTATCGTGCCGACGCCGGGCACCGGATTGTCGCGACGCCGCTGCGGCGGGAGTTCACGCGCAACTTCGAGAGCACGCTTGTCGTGCTCCTCGGCACTTCGGCGTTCGTGCTGCTGATCGTCGGTCGCCAGCGTCGCGAATCTCGCCGTTGCCAGGACGATGCGGCGGGATCGTGAGCTGGCGCTGCGCACCGCGCTCGGCGCCAGCCGGCGGCGGCTGCTGCGGCAGCTGCTGACCGAGAGCGCAATCCTTTCGCTCGCCGGCGGACTGGCAGGCCTCGTGCTGTCGGTCGTCGCCAGGGATCTCCTTGCCAGCTACGTCGCGCGGTTCACGCCGCGCGCGAGCGAGATCCGCATCGACGCGTCGGTACTGTGGTTCACGCTGACGCTGTCGCTTCTCACCGGCCTGCTCAGCAACTTATTGCCGGCGCTGTCGCGTTACCTGCGGCCGGGCCGGGCGGGCGCCGCGGCGACGGGCACTGTCCGGCGCGGTGGGGTCAGGCGGGCCTTGATCGTGGCGCAGGTTGCGGCGTCGTTCATGCTGCTGGTAGGCGCCGGGCTGCTGACGCGCAGCCTGATGAAGCTGGCCGAAGTCGACCCGGGGTTCAGCACTGAGCGCGTGCTCACGCTCCAGCTCGATATGGACTTCTCGCGGTACCGGTCGGAGACCGCCCGCACCGAGTACCTTGGCCAGGGTTGAAGCGGCGCTCGCCAGTCTCCCGGACGTGTCGAGCGTCGGCGCTTCGGGCACGCTGCCGTTCCTCGACGACTCGCGAGCCTCGCTGACGCACCTGGCGATCGAAGGTGAACCACCGCCGCCGCTCAATCGCGGGCCGCAGGCGTCGCTGATGATTGCCAGTGCTGGCTACTTCGAAGCGATGAAGATCCCTTTTCTCAGGGGCCGGGCGTTCGCCGCGGAAGACAGACTCGGCGGGCCGACGGTCGTCATCATGAACCAGCTGCTGGCGCAGCGCCTGTTTCCCGGCGGCGACCCGATTGGCCGGCGGATCTCCGACGGCGACGACGACTGGGCGACGATCGTCGGCGTGGTTGCGAGCGTCCGCCAGCAGCTGGCCGTCGAACCGGTGGCGGAGATCTACGTGCCGATGACGCAGCTGCCCTACGTGACCACGAACTGGGTGCTTCGATCGGAGCGAGACCTCGACGCGATCGCGCCGCTCGTGCGCGAGGCGATCCGTGCCGTCGATCCCAACCAGCCGATTCACCGGATGCGGCCGTTGACCGACGCGCGAGCCGCGTCGCTACTGCCGCCGCGCCTGACAGCGGCGCTGATCGGCTTGTTCGCGGCGCTGGCGCTCGTCATCACCGCCACCGGCATCGCCGGCGTCATCGCCTTCTCGGTCAACCAGCGCAGCCAGGAGTTCGGCGTCCGCATGGCGCTCGGCGCCGCGCCGGCCGATGTCGTATCGATGGTGGTCCGCGAGGGAATGACGCTGGCGCTCAAGGGTTTGGCGATCGGCGCCGCCGGAGCGATCGTCCTCGGCGGCGTCTTCTCGACGCTGCTGTTCGAGGTGACCCCCACCGACGGCGTCACCTATGCGATCGTCTCGTTTCTATTGATGATCGTCGCCGCGCTGGCCTGCCTGCTGCCGGCGCTGCGCGCCGCGTCGGTCGACCCGATGAACGCCCTGCGCCCCGCATAGCGCCTCGTTAGTGGGCGCACCTAACGTGCGCACCTGCCGTGAGCACCTGCCGTGAGCACCGACAGTGCGCACGTTAGGTGCGCGCGCTTACCGGCAGATCGTCGGCGCCGACACCTTCCACTGGCCCGTCGAGGCGCCGAACAGGCCGGTCGAGGGGTCGACGTCCGGCGCGTGGTTGCCGATCGGACGCTGGAACGCGATCCGGGCGCCGCCGCGATCGAAATCGTTGACCTCCGGGCCAATCGCCGGGTTCATGATCGACGGCCGGCTCTCGACATGCTGGAACCCCAGGGCATGCCCGAGCTCGTGGATTCGCAGCAGGCGCCGGCGCGAGTCGTTGCGATCGAACTCCCGATCGAGATACATCGCGCCGCTGACGATCGCTCCATCCGGCGTCTCCGCCCACTGCCCGTAGCCGATCGTTCGCGCAAAGGTGGTGATGCCGTGGTAGCGCCCGACCACGATCTTGCCGGCCCGAATCGTCTCGACGCGCGTCCCCGCCGCCGGCCGCTCGACCTCGACCGAGGCGAAGGTGATGAAGGTGTTGCCGGTGAGCACGCCGAGCCCTTCGGTGAGGTGGGCCACCATCAATTCGACTTCTTCGTCGCTCATCGCCTCGCCCGTCGCCTCGTACGACTGCCCGGCGCCGCGGTAGTCCATCACCGAGCCGAGGACGACGAGCGATGGCCGCGACGTCCAGCGCTGGAGACGGCTGTTCAGGCCGCGGAACATCTCGTCGAACGCCACCATGTCGAAGCTCGACGGAATGAGCGACAGCAGCATCGGTCCGGACGCCGGGAGCGATACCCGGGTCTCGCGCTCGACCACGGCGCTGCCGCGGACGACGGCGCGGTAGGAGCCGCTGCCGCCGAGGTCGATCTGGAAGGCGCCGTTGCCGTCGCTCGTGAACTGCCGTTCGCCGATGCGGATCGTCAGGTTGGGCACCGGCGAGCCGTCCGTCGCGTTGACGGTCTGCCCCTGCAGGACGCCAGGATTCGGCGTGGCCGACGGCTCCGTCGGCGACTTCGAGCAGCCGGCCGCGATCGGGAGCAGCAGCACGGCAAATGTGAGGAATCGCATGCCCGCGGCGGGTGCAAACGTCATGCAGGCCGGAAATCCCGGTGATTCGGCACAGCGGCGGGACGACGCATTACCGTTCTGCAAGCAGCCCACGAATTTGCAACTGGGGGCCGGCAGCCGGCTCGTGGTTTGCCGGCGAAGGGATTAGGATAGGGCTTGTGACAGTGCTGCGATTGGCCCTGGTCGTGGCCGTCCTCGCGGTGGCCCCGCCCTCGCCCGGACAGGTCGTCCAGAGCAACCAGGTGCTGCGCTCCGGCGTCGACGTCGTCACCGTGACGGCGACGGTGGTGGATGCCGACGGCAAGCTGGTCACCGGCCTGACAAAGGAGGCGTTCGAGGTCTACGAGGACGGCGAGCGCCAGACGATCACCCAGTTCACCAACCAGCGCGTCCCGGTCGGGCTCGGCCTGCTGCTCGACGTCAGCGACAGCATGTTCGGGGCGAGGATCGTCGACGCGCGGACCGTCGTCGAACGCTTCCTCTTCGAGCTGCTCGACACGTCCGACGAGTCGTTCGTGCTCGCGTTCAATCACTATCCTCACATCGTGTCGCGGTGGACGAGCACGCCGGGCGAAGTCCGCGAGGCGCTGGCCGGCTTGAAGCCGTCTGGCGGCACCGCGATCTACGACGCCGTGATCGGCGCGCTGCCGATGATCGCGCGGCGCACCAAGGAGCGGGCGGCACTGCTCGTGATCTCCGACGGCGCCGATACCGCCAGCGACGCATCCGTCGGCGAGGTCCGCAAGGCGCTGCTGCGCAGCGACGCGTTCGTCTACGCCGTCGCCATCGATTCGCCGACGCGGCAGGTGATCAACACCCGCGTCAACGAAACCGCGTTGAGCGAGATCACGGGGCAGAGCGGCGGCCGCACCGAGGTGGTCCGTGACATGGAGGGCCTGCAGGCGGCGACGGCGCGGATCGCCGAGGAGCTCAACAGCCAGTACGTGATGGCCTACCCTTCGCCGCGCGCGACCGACGGCAAGTATCACAGCATCCGCGTCCGCGTGACGCTGCCCGGCCACCGGGTGCGGGCCAGGAACGGCTACGTCGGCCTCTCGCGCGTGAAGAGTTAGTTAGTTCGCCCCGCCTTCGCGCTTCGCGCTTCGGCGAGGTCGCGCTTACGCGCGACCGGACAACCGCACGACCGGACAACCGGACAACCGACTACTTGTCGTTGTTCAGCCCAACTCGATACATCAGGAGCGCGGCGCGCTTGGCCTGCGACGGCAGCGTGCGCAGGTCGGCGGTCTCCTTGACGGTGTGCCCGCCGTCGCCCATCAGGCCGATGCCATCGAGCACCATCGGCACGAGGCCGGCGACGAACGAAACGTCGGCCGCGCCGGCGCGATCAGGATCGACCGCCGCGACCGGGCCGGCCCCGACATCGCGGCTGGCCTGGTCGTAGATCGCGAGCAGCTTCCGGTTGCCGTCGGTCGGCGCCAGGGGCGGATATCCCTCGTCGAAAACGATCTCGGCGCTGGTCTGCGCGAGCGGCGCCTTGCGCACGATCTCGGTCATCCGCTCGCGCGCCTGCGCGAACTGCTCCTTCGAGAGCGCGCGCAAGTCGCCGGCGACGACGACGTGCTCGGGGATGACGTTCTCCTTGCCGAAGGCGCTGCCGCGGGACTGCGGCGGATCGAACTGCACGTCGGTGCCGCCGAGGATGAGGCCGGGGTTGAACGTCAGGTGCGGCTCGCCGGCCAGCGTCTCGCGGAAGGCGTTCAGGATGCGCGCCGCCTCGAAGATCGCGCCGTAGCCGATGTCCTCGCGGAACACCTGCGACGAGTGCGCCGGCCGGCCCTTGACCTTCAGCGTCCACGACGTCGTGCCGCGCCGGCCGATCACGGCGGTCCTCGGATCGCCGGCGCCGTCCTCGAAGCCGAGCGCGACGTCGGCGCCCTTGGCGGCGGCGACCAGCGCCGCCCGCGCCGCCTCCTGCGGCTCGCCCGCCGACTCCTCGTCGCCGGTCATCACCACGGTGACGTGCATGCCCTTCAGCGCCCCTGCCTTCTCGAGCGCCCCGAGGGCCGAGAGCATGACGACGGCGCCGCCCTTCATGTCGATGACGCCAGGCCCGCGGGCTGCGGTGTCGCCGGTCCGCTCGAACTTCTGGAACGGACTGTCCCGCTCGAACACGGTATCGAGGTGGCCGATGAGCAGGAAGCGCCGCCCCGGTCCTGGGCGTTCGGCGATGAGGTGCCCGGCGCGCTTGAACGGCGTGCCGTCGACCCAGCGGGTCTTGAACCCCAGGGACTCGAACTCGGCCGCGAACAGCTTGCCGACGGCGCGGACGCCGTCGAAGTTCTGCGTGCCGCTGTTGATGTTGACGGCGCGCTCGAGCAGCGCCAGCGAGCCAGCCTGACCGGCGTCCACCGCGGCGACGATCGCCTGTTCGACGGCCGGCAGGACCACCGGCGACTGGGCCTGCGCCAGTGTCGCGGCAGCGGCGGCCGCCACGAGTGAAATCATCAGGGAACGCATCGATTCATAGTATCGCGGCGCCGTTCGTCCCATTCCTGTAGGTGGGCACCGGGGCGGGTGCTAGGCTGATGGCCGTGTGAGGTGCAGCAGTGTCGTGGTGGCCATTTTCCGACCGCCGCAAGGGCGGCGTCGCGGCGCTGGATCGCGCCGCCGATGATCTGCCGGCAGGCGACGGAACGCCGCTGATTCGCCTCGAGGCGATCAGCAAGGTGTTCAAGGGCGACGCGGACGAAGAAACGCACGCGCTGTCGGACGTCACCCTCGACATCCCCCGGGGCCAGTACGTCTCGATCGCCGGGCCGTCGGGCTGCGGCAAGTCGACGCTGCTTGCGGTGCTGGCACTGCTCGAGTCGCCGACCGCGGGTCGCTACTGGCTGAACGGCCGCGCCGCCGAGCGGCTCTCGCCGGCGGAGCGCGCCCGCGCCCGCAACGTCGACATCGGCCTGATCTTCCAGAGCTTCAACCTGATCGGCGACATGACGGTGTACGAGAACGTCGAGTACCCGTTGACGGTGCGCGGCGCCTCGGCGCAGGAGCGCCAGCAGAAGGTCATGACCGCGCTCGAACGCGTCGGCCTCAGCGCCCGGGCAAAGCAGCGGCCGGGATCGCTGTCGGGCGGCCACCAGCAGCTCGTGGCGATCGCCCGCGCCTACGCCGGCCGTCCGCCGATCCTGCTCGCCGACGAGCCCACCGGCAACCTGGACTCGAAGAGCGGCGAGAGCGTGATGCGCATGCTCGACGAGCTGCACGCCGACGGCGCCACCGTCTGCCTCGCAACGCACAACCCGGCGTATATCGCCCGGGCCGAGCGTCAAATCACATTGTTCGACGGAACCCTTGCCAAGTACGAAGTTCGAAGGTCGAAGGGCGAAGTGAGTTAGAAGTTCGAAGTTTGAACTTCTACTTCGAAGTTCGAACTTCGAACTTCGACCTTTCTTCCTACATTCCTCGGCCTTGCGCCCGCAGAATCCCCTCGCGCAGCGCCTGGAGCGTCTGATCGCTGCCGGAGAACAGGCCTTCGGGGTACTTCGCATGCGTCAGCATGTCGGAGTAGATGCGATCGCTCTGATACAGGTTGAGGCCGAGGCCGGCCAGGTACTGGAGCTTCAGGTTGCGGTCGCGGTTGATGATCGCGTCCTTGGTCCAGCCCTTGAGGTCCGGGCCGCGGCCGGCAAAGGTCGAGAACAGATCGACCGCCGAGAAGAGGCCGACTTCACTCAGCGACTGTTTCACCGGGGCGTACTCCGGGCGATCGAGCTTGGCCTGGATCTCGTCGACGTTGATCTGCAGCGGTTCGACGGTGCCCATCAGCACGAGATCGTAGCCGCGGCCGTCCTGCGTGTTGCCCCAGACGATGCCGTTCGGGAACGCCTCCATGAAGGTTGCGATCTCGCTCTTGACCGCCGCGGTGTTGCTCTCGTACAGCTGCACGAACAGCGTCACGACGCCGCCGGGGTTCAGATGCTCCTTGACGATCTCGAAGAACTCGCGGGTGTAGAGCATCGCCGCGCCCTTGACCCACGGGTCGAGCGGATCCGACGTAATCGCGTCGAACTTCTCCTTCGTCGTCATCAGGTAGTGCCGGGCGTCGTCCAGCTGGACGCGCACTTTCGGGTTCTTGATGACGTTGAAGTTGTGATCGCCGAAGTAGGTCGAGACGACGCTCGGGACCAGCGGCTCGATCTCGGCGATGGTCTCGTGCTCGAGGTAGGGGTCGATCGAGACCGCGCCGGCCGTGACGCCGGCGCCGCAGCCGATGACCAGGACTTTCTTGGTCGGGTTCTTCGTGATGATGGTGGTCAGGTGGCCGAGCATGCGCTGCAGCCGCATGTCCTGCGGCTCGCTCGAGGCCTGGACCTTGCCGGCGTTGTGGTAGTTCAGCACACCGCCCGGCAGGCGGGTCACTGCGACCGAGGCGTTCCAGCCCTCGCCCATGTAGATGACGTCGATGTCCTGGTGTGAACGGGTCGCGGCGTAGCGGCCGTAGGCCACGAGCAGCTTCGGCAGCGGCGGCACGTTGCGCGCGAGCAGCGCCGCGACGACGGCGCCGATGACGATCGGCAGCGTCCCGGCCCAGGCCGAACGCGGACGTCCGGCTTCAGCCGTCGACGTCAGCGGCTCGAGCACCAGCAGCGCCGCCAGGCCGCTCAGGATGATCAGCGCCTGCTGCGAGTGCTGCGTGCCGAGCCAGGTCACCATGATCAGGCTGCCGCCGAGGGCGCCGACAATCGCGCCAACGGTATTGGCGGCGTAGACGCCGCCGACGAGCCGCCCGGGGTCCTGCCCCTTGGCCGCGACCGAGGCCAGCGCGAGCGGGAAGCTCGCGCCCCACAGGATCGACGCCGGCAGCACGACCCAGAAGGCGCGGGCGAGGTCGAGCGGAAAGTTGTACCAGGGGCTCATCGAGATCGACGGATCGATCGGCCAGAACGGCAGCGAGAGCGCCAGCGTATAGGCGGCCCAGGCAATCGCCCCGCACAGCAGCATCTGCACCCAGCCGAGGGCGATGCGCGGCCGCTCGAGGCTGCGCGCCAGCATCGAGCCGACGCTGCTGCCGATGCCGATGCCGAACAGGAAGACGGCGAGGATGAGCGAGAAGGTATAGACCGTCGCGCCGAAGAGCAGCGAGAGCGTGCGGGTCCAGATGACCTGCGACGCCAGCGCCGTGGCGCCGGAAATCGCGATCGCGACGTAGACCGACCAGGCGCCGGCGGCGACCTGGGCTTTGGCCTTCGGCGCTGCCGGTGCCTCATACGGCGTCGCGCGCGCGACGAGCATCGCCAGCGCCCCGACGACAAGGTTGAGCGCGACCGCGACGTAAGTGGCGACGGCCATGTCGTGCACGCGCAGCAGGTAGAAGCCGGCGAGCAGGCTGCCGATGACCGCGCCGCCGGTATTGCCGCCGTAAAAGTAGCCGAGCCAGGCCACGCCCTGCGGGCTGGTCTCGACCCAGCGCGACATCGCCGGCAGCGTCGCGCCCATCAGGATCGTCGGCGGCAGCAGGCAGATGCTGGCGGCCAGGGCGCGGAAGATCAGGCCGCCGACTCCGGACCCGCCCCAGGCAATGTAGATGCTGGAGAGCACCGGCATGCCGAAGAGAATCAGGAGGCCGAGAACGCCGATGCCGATCTCCATGTAGGCGTAGACGCGCAGCGGATGCTCGCGCGACGATACGTAGCGGGGCAACAGGAAGCTGCCGAGACACATCCCGCCCATGAACGTCCCGAGCAGCACGGCGAGTGAAACCACCGACGAGCCGATGACGAGTTGCAGCAGCTGGAACCAGACGACTTCATACACGAGGGCGGCGCAGCCGCTGAGGACAAACAACAGCAGCAGCGCGGGCATATAGCGGCGCGGGGTCATCGACTCACCTGTTCAATGTCGTTGGATATCCGGCACGGGTCGGACTCTGCGCACACCGCCGCCGAACGGGGAAAGCGTGATGCTATCACGCTTCACCGGGCAGTATGATCAGGGCATGTTCCCGTGGAATCGCCCGCTGTGGCTGGCCCGACGGCCTTTTGCCCCGACCGTTCTGACGGCCCTCGTGATCGTCGCCGGACTGCTCGCGCTGGAGCGTAGCGCCGGCTCCGCCGCGGCCCAGAACGCGACGGCGGCGACCGGCCGGCGGATCGTCGCCATCGGTGATGTCCATGGCGCCTTCGACCAGCTGGTTGGCATCCTCCAGACCGCGGGGCTGATCGACGGCTCGCAGCGCTGGAGCGGCGGCAACGCCATCCTGGTGCAGACCGGCGACGTCTTCGACCGCGGCCCCGGCGTCAGGCCGGCGCTCGATCTCCTGATGCGGCTCGAGGATGAAGCCAAACGCGCCGGCGGACGGGTCGAGTCGCTGCTCGGCAACCACGAGATGATGAACCTGCTGGCCGAGTTCCGCGACGTCTCGGCCGAGACCTACGCGACGTTCGCCGACCAGCGCTCGGAGGATCGACGCAAGCGCGCCTACTCCGACTACGCGCGCATCGCGTCGCGGCAGGGCAAGCGTCGCGAGGCCGTCAAGACCCGCGACGAGTGGATGGCGGCGCATCCGCCGGGATACGTCGAGTACGTCGAGGCGCTCGGACCTCGCGGCGTCTACGGCCGGTGGCTGCGATCGCACCAGGTCCTGGCGACGATCGACGGCAGCGTCTTCATGCACGCCGGGGTGCAGGCCGGCCAGGCCGCGGACCTCGACGCCATCAACAAGACCGCCGCGGCGGAAGTCAGGGCGTGGGACGACACCCGCGCCGCGATGGTCCAGGCGCAGCTCGTGCCGCCTTTCTGCACGCTGGCCGAGGCCGGCGAAGCGGCCGCGGCCGAAGTCGAGCGCATCAGCGCCGCGATCAAGGCGGAGGCGCCGCTCGGCGACCACGTCACGCGCGAGTTCGTCGACAAACTCCAGAGCCTGTTCCAGGTCGGCAAGACGTCGCTCCTCGACGCCGAGGGTCCGCTCTGGTTCCGCGGCTTCGCCACCTGGCCCGACAGCGACGAGCCGAAAGTCGCGGCCCTCGTCGAACGCCTCGGTGTCCAGCGCTTCGTCACCGGCCACACGCCGTCGTCGCCCGGGAGGATCCGGGCGCGCTTCGGCAATCGCGTTTTCCTGATCGATACGGGGATGCTGACCAGCTTCTTCAAGAGCGGCCGCCCGTCGGCGCTCGAGATTCAAGGCGGCCGGATCACGGCCATCTACGGCGACGCGCGCGAAGTGCTCGTCGGCGAGGGCGCAGGGGGCAAGGGCCTGGAATCGAGGCTCCTGCGATCGCCCGGAAGGTAACCTAGTCCTCCCCCGGATCGACCCGGCGACCCCCGTACCAGAGATCGAGCGCCTGAACGCGGCCCTCGCGGCGCGCGAAACGCCGCGACCTCTGCTACTCTGCTGCCGTGCACGAGATGCTCATGGAGACGCTGCGCCGGCAGCAGAGCGCCGGCTTTCCCGACCTCGCCGGCGCGACGGCCTCGGCGACGATCCCGATAGGCGATCGCCTCATCAACGAGCTGATCGCCAAGAGCCTGCCGCCGGCCGGCCCGATCCGTGAAGTCCAGATCGAGTCCGACGACGGGAATCAGATCAAGGTCACGCTGCGGGTGGCCGCCGGCGGCCTGACGCTGCCGTTCAACGTCCGGCTCCTGATCGACGAGCAGCCGGCGCTGCCGCATCGACCGATCCTGGCGCTGCGGCTGACCGGCGTGACCCGCCTCCTGTCGATGGCCGGCCCGAGCCGGTTCCTCGACGTCCTGCCGCCCGGGATCAGCGTCGACGGCGACCGCATCCTCGTCAACGTCGAGCTGCTGCTCGCTCACTACGGCCGCGGCGACCTGATCCGCCACCTCGCCGGGCTGACGGTGACCAGCGCCCCGCACAGGTTGATCGTCTCGCTCAGCGGCCGCGTGTAGCAGCTACTTCCCCACCGGAAAATCAACGACGAAGACGTCCGCCACGACGCCGAGCTGGCCGAGCAGCTGGCCGAACTTCTTGTGCTCGGGGTGAGGCAGGTAGGCGTCGCGCGCCGCCGCGTCCTCGAACGTCAGCATGTAGACGTGGGTGAAGTCGAGGTTCTTCTTTTCAGGCGAGTCGTTCACTCCGGTCTCGAAGCCGACGATTCCCGGAATTTTCTTGCCGAGATCGCGGAAAGCATCCGTCACCTGCCTGATCTGCTCCGGCGTCGTCCCAGGCTTGTACTTGAAGACCACGACATGTCGAACCGGCTGCTTCTGGGCGTACGCCACCAGCGGCACGAACAACGGCAGGATCAGCAGCGCTGCCAGCACGCCGGCGGCGCGCCGGCCGCTGGCGATGGATTCGACGATCGCGGGAACCACGTTCAGGAACATTCGCCCTCCAATAGAAACAAACGTGGTGATTGTACTCGCGCAGGTGCAGGTCCGCGCGACGTCGGCGCTGCTCGCGGAGCTGAAGCTCCGCGCTACGACTGAGGCTATCGCGTGTTCATGACCCAGAGGTCCGCGTCGACGCCGGTGCGCGTGTAGAAGAGCTGCGTGTTGTCGCGTGACAGGCCGGGATGACTGAGCTGCTGATCCGGCGCGGCGACCAGCTCGCGCGAAATCTTCAGCACCGCTTCGGCGAGAAACAGCCGGCCGTCGTGGTCGTAGACGAGACGACGGCTGTCGTTCAGCCAGATTGGGTTGGCGCCCTGGCGGAAATGCTCGTAGCTGCCCCGCGCCGGCGTGTAGATCCAGATGTTGCCGCCGGTCGCGCCGGCAAACATCGTGCGATCCGGCGACCATCGACCGCCGAGCGACGGCCCCGGCGGCGTCACCGACGGCGCGTCAGCGGTAGTGCCGGGCACCTGGCGCTCCAGCGTCAGGTCGATTGCCTCTTCACCGCGGACGTCCACGTCATCGAGCAGCGGCGCGTCGGCCGGGTCGCCGCGAGTACGCCTGGCGTCGGTGTCGAAACCGACGCGCATCCCGCGCGACACGAGGCGGCGATCCGACCACATCAATCGGTCGCCGTCGGCCGAACGGGTGATGCGCGACGGCTCGGAGGCGGCGGTGGGAACGCGCTCGGGCACGCTGTGCACGCGGCCGGAGCGCTCCCCGATGCGGACCCGCCAGATGCTGCGCGAGCCCTGCCGGCTGGACACGTAGTAGAGATAGCGCCCGTCCGCCGACCACATCGGGCTCGACACCGCCGCGCCCTCATACGTCACCCGCACCGGCGTACCGCCGGTAATCGGCCGCGTCCACACGTCTCCGTTCGTGTTCGCCAGCCTGAGCCGGTAGCGCATGTCGACCGGCCGCGAGACGTAGGCAACACGCTGGCCGTGCGGAGAGACTGCCGGCTCCTTGAAATCGGCAATCGCGTACTGCGCCGTGATCCCGGTCGCAACCTCGACGCGCCAGCCTTCATAAACGCTCATTCGTCCCGGCCCGCCGGGCGGCGGCTGCGACTCCACCGAGTAATAAATCGCGGCCCCGTCGGGCGTCCACGCCGGCTGCGTCCCCTGGCCGACGAGCATGCGGCTCTCACCGCCCTCGGGCGAAATGAGGGCGATGCCGCGGCCGCGCCGGAAAGCGATTCGGTCGCCCCTCGGAGAGAACGCGGGCTCGGCGTCGTGCTCGTCGGGCGTCCGCGTGAGGTTGCGCACCGGGCCGCCGCTCACCCCGACGATGCAGATGTCGCCCGCCGAGCCGGTGTCGCAGCGGTAGGCGACATTGCGGCCGTCAGGCGACAGGCTCGGCTCCCCCTCGAACCGGGAGTCCTGGGTGATGCGCAGGATCTCGCCGCGCGGCACCCGGCCGGCGCGAGCCGCCGACACCAGGAACAGGATGATGGCGAGCGGTACGAGCGCCGCCATCACCTGCAGCAGGAGCGTCCGGATCCTGGCGCTGTCCATCGTCACAGGTACTCCCGCTCGGCACGGCGCAGGTTCTTGTAGCGCGCGAACACGTCGCGCTCGGCTTCGAACCCCAGCACCGATCGCCAGGACGAGCCTCTGAACGTATGGCTGAGCATCCGGTGGCCGTGGCGAAGCACGAACAGCGGGCTGTGCAGGACGACCGGCCAGAAATGCCGCAGCTTCATCCAGCGCTCGGCCCGCCACCGGATGAACTCGATCTCATCCGCCCCGAGGTGTTCGCTGCGGACGACCGCCGTCGTGCCATCGGTACTCTTCGACAGCGTCGCTGACGATCAGGTTCCGCTCGCGGAAATCTTTCGTCATTGGCGTCCCCGGATAGGGGGTCGGGTGCTGGATGTAGGGCCAGTCGACGTAGTGCCGCGCGAACTCCAAGTTGGTGTCGATCGACTCCCGGGTATCGCTCGGGTTGCCGACGATCAGCCCGCCGACGACGTACATGCCGTGGCGATGCAGCACCTCGATCGCCGCCGTCGTCGCGTTGCCGACACGGCGGCCGGCTTCGCGCTGCGCGTTCTTTGCGGCGGCGCGCAGGAACGCCAGGTCCTCGTCGAGGACGTTCTCGATGCCGAGGAAGACGTAGCGGAATCCCGCCTTGCGCATCAGCGGCGCCAGGGTCTCGCCGTGGGCGGCGATCGACGAGGTCATCGCCTGGACGATGTAGTCGACGTCGGTGAACCCGGCCTCGACGATGGCGCGGCAGAGCCGCTCGAAGCGGGCGACGTTGAGCGTGATGTTGTCGTCGACGAGGAAGATCGCCCTGGCGCCGCGGTTACGGGCGTCGGCGATGTCCGCGATCACGCGTTCGACCGGCCAGGCATGGAAGTTCCGGCCGCGCATCTCGATGATCGAGCAGAAGCTGCAGTCGAACGTACATCCGCGCGAGGTTTCGACGACGTCGATCGGGCGGCCGAGGAACGTGTAGCCGTCGAGCACGCGGGCGGCTCGCCCCGGGAGCTTGACCTCGTCGCCCGCGAGCGTGCTCACCGGGCGCGCGGGGTTGTGTACGAAGCGGCCATCGCGACGGTACGAGAGGCCCGGGATCGCCGCGAAGCCATCGCCGCGCTCGCGCGCTCGCACCAGGTCCCGGAACGTGACGTCGCCCTCACCGCGCACGATGACGTCGATCGGCCAATCGGGGTTGTCATAGGCTTCGGGCGCCAGGCTGGGGTCGTAACCGCCGACGACGATCGTCGCGGCCGGCGCCGCCTGCCGCGCGAGCGCGGCGAGCTTCTGCGCGGTCCGACGCTGGAAGGTCATGATCGACAGGCCGACGACGTCCGGCTGGTGCTCGGCCAGGAGCCGCTGGACCGTCTCGCGAACCCGCCGCTGCACGAGGATCAGGTCGGCGACGGCAACGCGGTGGTGGGGATCGAGGTTGCCGGCAAGCGAGGCGAGAGCGCCGTTCGGCATCCGCATCGTCACCGACGATGTGTGCTCGAACGAATCGGGCATCGACAGCAGGAGGATGTTCATGGACCGGCCGCCCGCGGGAGCTTTCCCTTTTTGCCTCCCGGGCCTATAGTAGCCCTGATTCGAGCGGCAGGACTGGAAGGGGTCATGACCCGCGACGAAATGTTCGCCTTGTTCGCCCGACGCGAAACCGCGTGGCGTGAGCGCGACGCGGCCGCCCTGACGGCAGACCACGCCCCCGAGGGCGTCGTCGTCAGCCCGACCGGCGGGGTGCTGGAGGGCCACGTCGAAATCGAGCGGATCTACCGGGTCTGGTTCACGGCGTTTCCCGATCTGGTGTTCACGACCGAGGACCTGCTCGTCGACGAGAACCGCGCCGCGCTGCTGTGCCGGATCACCGGCGCCCACGCCGGCGAGTTCTTCGGGATGCCGCCGACCGGGCGCCGCATCGAAGTGTCGGGCTGCTTCATCTACCGCATCGAGGGCCGGCAGATTCAGCACGAACGGCGTATCCTCGACTTCACGGGGCTGCTGGTCCAGGTCGGGGTGCTGCGCGCCAAGCCGGCCGGCTGAGCCTGCCCCTCGACCGAGTCATCCGTGCCTGAGCTTCCGGACGTCACGATCTACCTCGAAGCGCTCACGACCCGCATTCTCGGACAACCGCTCGAGCGGCTGCGCGTCGGCAACCCGTTCGTCGTCCGCACCATCGCCCCGCCGCCGGAGTCGCTCGCGGGCCGACGTGTGATCGGACTGCGCCGCCTTGGCAAGCGAATCGTCATCGAGCTCGAGGGCGGGCTTGCGGCGGTGATCCACCTGATGATCGCCGGACGCCTGCGATGGCGCGAGCGCGGCGCCGCGATTCCCGGAAAGGTAGGTCTTGCAGCGTTCGACTTCCCAGCCGGATCCGTGATCTTCACGGAAGCCGGATCGAAGCGCCAGGCGTCGATCCACATCGTCGAGGGCGAGGCGGCGATCGAGGCACTCAATCCGCAGGGCCTCGAGGTCATGGCCGCGGACCTCGCCGCCTTCGGCGCGCGGCTGACGGCGCAGAATCACACGCTCAAGCGCGCCCTCACCGATCCGCGAATCTTCAGCGGCATCGGCAACGCGTACTCCGACGAGATCCTGCACGCGGCGAAGTTGTCGCCGATGAAAACCACGGCGACGTTGACCGCCGAGGAGATCGCGCGCGTGTACGAAGCGACGCGCGCGACACTGGCGGCCTGGGTCGAGCGGCTTCGATCGCAGCTGGGCGGGGAGTTCCCGGAAAAGGTGACCGCCTTTCATCCGGAGATGGCGGTCCACGGCCGGTACGGGCACCCCTGCCCCGCATGCGGGGCGACCGTCCAAAGGATCGTCTATGCCAGAAACGAGGCCAACTACTGCGCGAAGTGCCAGACTGGTGGCAAACTGCTGTCAGATCGGGCGATGTCGCGGCTGCTCAAGGAAGACTGGCCGCGGACGCTCGACGAGCTCGAATCGATGAAGGCGAGCCGGCGGCAGTGAGCCGATTTTCCGGCCGTTTTCGCAGTTCCGGGTATGCGAGTGCTGCTTCTCCGATGGGCGCGATTCAACGGTGTCGGCGCGGCTGGGGTCCTGGTCCAGCTCGGCCTGTTGACCTTCCTCATCCAGGGGGCAGGATTGCACTATCTGGCCGCCGCCGCCATTGCGGTCGAGGCGGCCGTGCTCCACAACTTCGTCTGGCATCAGCACTGGACCTGGGCGGACCGGCCGGCGGCCGGCGCGACTGAGATGTCGCGACGGCTTCTCCGGTTCCACCTGCTGAATGGGAGCGTCTCCCTGGCCGGCAACCTGGCAATCATGGCTATCCTGACAGGGACCCTTGGCGTCTCGCCGATCGCCGCCAACGTCGCCGCAATCGTCGCCTGTTCCACGGTCAACTTTGCCGCCAGCAACGCCGTCGTGTTCCGGACGGCGTCGCTCGTGGCGCTGACCTCCGCCCTGCTCGTCACCCACGCGACGCCCGTGCGCGCCACCGACTTCGCCGCCGCCGAGCTCAAACCGGCCACCGTCGCCGCGTGGCAGCAGTACGAACGCGCGGTGGATGAACGATACGACCGTTCCACCCAGCCGCCGGCGCCGTTCTTCGTGCACGATGCGCGACCAGAGGCTGGGGCCAAAACCGGTGAATGGCGGCAGGTGGTCAAGAGCGGCAGCGTCGCGATGATGCGCGTCGCCGACCCCGCGCCGGCAGTACCCGAAGGCCGCATCCATCACTGGGTTGGGGCAGTCTTCATCCCCAGCGCCGACGTCGACCGCGTCGTGAAATACCTGCAGGACCGCGCCGGCCAGGAGTCGAAGGCGTTCGAGGACGTGACGGCGTCGAAGCTGCTCTCCCGCGACGGCAACCGGCTGCGGGTGTTCATGCGCCTGCGCCGCGAAAACATCATCACCGTCAACTACAACACCGAGCACGCCGTCGAGTACCGCCTGCTCGGAGCGCCGCGGGCGTCGAGCCGCAGCGTGGCGACGCGGATTGCCGAGATTGAGGAGGCAGGCACGCCGCGCGAGCGAGAGAAGCCGATCGGCAACGACCACGGCTTCCTGTGGCGGCTGAACGCCTACTGGCGCTACGAGAAGGTCGACGGCGGCGTGATCATCGAGTGCGAGTCGGTGAGCCTCAGCCGCGACGTACCGGCCCTCCTGCGGGTCTTCGTGAATCGCACGGTTGAGGGCATTGCCCGGGAATCGCTGGAGCGAACGCTGGTGAGCCTGCGCACCGAACTGACCCGGGCGCTCTCATCACGCTGAACGCCGCCCCAGCCCCCGCCACAACGCGGCGCGCTATTTGAAGAGGTCGTCGAAGGCCTTGCGCGCGCTGGCCGGCGCGGCTGATTTCGTTTCCCGTTCTACCGTCGTCCGCGGCTCGTAGAACGAACACGTGTTGCGGACATCCTTGGGCGACACCCGAACCTTGAGCGGCTGCTGGCACTCGAACGCCGCGCTGGTGTCGAAGTGGACGCACTGCGCACAGGTATGGAGCTCGACGCCGCACTTGTTGCACGACGATTCCGCTCCCCACGCCGTCGCTACCGTCAGCTCGTTGCCGCAGCGGGCGCAACGCAGCACCTCGCGAAATCCCGGCATGTTGAACGTCTTCGGCGCAAGCGGCGGCTGGCCGCGCGGCGCTACTTCCCGCTTTTCCGGCGGCTTGGAATCGCGCCGGGGCTCGCGCGGGGAATCCTGATACCCGCGTTGCCGGTACTTGCGATCGGACATACCTGATCCTTGTCTGTGTGGCGGGACGGCCGATTATAGTCCAGCCGGGCGGAACGGCACCCTGGTAAGCCGCGTATATCGCCGTGAGGTGCCGAAACGATGACTCCAAGTCCGAGCCGCCCGCCAGCACAGGAGATGCCCCGCCTGCTGCCCCGGCCACCGCACGCGATGAGACGGCGAATCAGCCGTGCCGCGGCATTGGCGCTCCTGCCGGCACTGGCTGTTGCCGCCTCCGGCTGCGATGTCCTGACGGCTGACCTCAAGCACAGCGAAACCGCCAAGTGGGAGAAGACCTACCAGCTCGCCGAGGGCGGCCGGGTCGAGATTCGCAACGTCAACGGCAAGATCACGGTCGAGCCCTCCACCGGCAACACGGTCGAGGTCGTCGCCGTCAAGACGGCCAGGGGGGCGACGGGCGAGGCCGCCCGCGCGGAGCTCGGACGCATCGAGATCGCGGAACAGGCCTCGAGCGACGCCGTCCGCATCGAAACCAAGGTCGCCAGGGGCGAAAGCTGGTTTGGCGGCGGGACGCAGGTGACCTACACCGTACGCGTTCCTGCCGGCGCCGAGACCAGGTTCGTGACCGTCAACGGCGGGGTGAACGTCACGGGTCTGAACGGCAAGACGACGCTCGAGACCACCAACGGCGGGGTCGTCGCGCGCAATATCGGCGGTGCGGTCGAGGCCAGCACCACCAATGGCGGCGTCGACCTCGAGGTCACGCGCGTCGCCGAGGGCGGCGTCAAGATGTCGTGCACGAACGGCGGCCTCAGTCTCGCGCTGCCGCCGGACGCGAAAGCATCGATCCGTGCCAGCGTCACCAACGGCGGCATCGATACCGGCGGCCTGGAACTGAGCACGACGGAGTCATCGCGGCGACGTCTCGTCGGCACGTTGAACGGCGGCGGACCGCAGATCAGCATTCAAGGCACGAACGGCGGCGTCACGCTGCGGCGGCGCTAGCAGGCTGTGAATAGCCAGCCTGCAAGGCAGAAGGCAGAAGGCAGAAGGGAGTAGGCGAAAGCAGAGCAATTCTACCTTCTCCCTTCTCCCTTTTCCCTGAACGCGCCCTGCCCCTCCACGACGCCCGCCCCGAGCATCAACCGCACGATCTGCGCGTAGCTCTCGATTCCCTCCTCGACGCGGTTGGCGCGCAGGTACGTGTCGTAGGCGCCACGCGCCGCCTCGCGAACCGCCGGCGACGACCGCGCGTAGCGCCGCGCCGATTCCGCCAGGTCCTTCCGCACGCCCGGATCGAGGCTCGCCATCAGCCTCTTCCCCTCCGCTTCCGGCAGCGACGCGACGACGTGCTCCACGACCGCGAGCCAGCCGCTGTAGAACTCGAGCCCGGCGCCCTGCGCGCAGGTCAGCCAGGCTACGAAGTTGGCCTCCGATTCATCGGCGTAGCCGGCGAGGTGAGCCCACTCGTGCGCGAGGATGAAGGGACGCTCGAACCGCAGCGCATCAGGCGTGATGATGACTTCGAGAAAAATCGGGTCGATCATGCCGTCGATGGCGGCAGCGCGAAAGTAGAGGCCGAGCAGCGACCGCTTCGGCACGGCGGGCACGGCGCGATGCCGCTGCCCGAGCACCTCCTGCGCCCGCGCAAATGCCGTCTCGAGCGCGCCGGAAGCCGAATCGACCTGCGCGCCGGCGTAAGTCGCGTTCACCGTCGCGACGGCGTGCTCCCCCAGCGCGACCGCCGCGGCCTGCGTCACGCGGCTGGCGTCGTAGCGGATCCTTGCCTCGATCGGCACCCGCCTGTAGTTCAAGCCCCAGAGCGCCACGAACACGAGGTAGATGACCGCGGCAATGGTCAACAGCGCGAAGAGCGACGGCGCCAGCGCCTGCAGGAATCCGCGGCGGCGGACCTGGCGGACGAACGAAAGAAGCAATGCCGCGCCCAGGGCGACGGCGGCGATGTCGAGCAGCGCCACGCCGACGCGGTTGCTCAACGGCGTCACCGTCGCCTGAATCGCCGGATAGATCCCGTTCGAATACCAGGCTTCGACGACGAGCGAGGGCATCGGCGCGATCGCGACCAGGACGGCCAGCGCGATGACGATCAGGCGCAGCCTCATGGCTGCGAGGGCGGCTCGCCGGTGATGAGCCGAATCGACCGCTGGTAGCTGAAGTACGACCACATCCACTGCGCCATCACGACGAACCGGTTGCGGAACCCGATCAGGTTGAGGATGTGGACGAAAAGCCAGGCCAGCCAGCCGATGTAGCCGTGCAGCCGGATGAAATTCAGGTCGGCGACCGCGGAGGCGCGACCGATCGTCGCCATGTTGCCGAGGTCCTTGTAGTGGAAGTCGCGGTACGGCTGTTTCTCGACAGCGCGGATGACGTTCCGCGCCGCATGTTCGCCCATCTGAATTGCCACCTGGGCCACGCCCGGCAGTGGCTTGCCGTCGTCGCCCGCCAGCGTCGCCAGGTCACCGACGACGAAGACATTACGATAACCAGGGAGCGTCAGGTCGGGCTGGACGCGGACGCGGCCGTTGCGATCGATCGGCGCGCCGAGCGTGGCCCCGAGGGGTGAAGCAGCCACGCCGGCGGCCCAGATCATTGTTTCCGCGGCGATCATCTCGGCGCCGATCTCGACACGCCCGGGGACGACGTTGGTGACGGCGGCCCCCGTCCGCACTACCACGCCGAGACGCTCGAGATCGCGGCGGGCGACGTTCCTCAGCGACTCGGGAAACGCGCTCAGCAGCGACGGGCCGGCCTCGAGCAGCGTGATGCTCGCCGTTCCCGGATCGAAGTGCCTGAAGTCGCGGGCGAGCGACTGGCGCGAGATCTCGGCGATGGCGCCCGCCATCTCGACGCCGGTCGGGCCGCCGCCGATGACGACGAACGACAGCAACAGCTTGCGCCTCGCCGGGTCCGGCTCCCTCTCCGCCCGCTCGAACGCCAGCAGGACGCGGCGGCGGATGTCGAACGCGTCCTCGAGCGATTTCAGCCCGGGGGCGATCGACCGCCACTCGTCGTGGCCGAAATACGCGTGCGTCGCGCCGCTGGCGACGATCAGGTAGTCATAGCCGAGCTCGCCGTCGGCCAGCACCAGCCTCTGCCGGGCGGCGTCGATCGCCGTCACCTCGGCGAGCTGGACCTCGACGTTTCTCTGCCGTCGCAGGATCCAGCGGATCGGCGATGCGATATCGCCGGCCGAGAGCGCCGCCATCGCAACCTGATAGAGGAGCGGCTGAAAGACGTGATGGTTCCGGCGATCGACGACGATGACCTGCACCGGCGCACGGCGCAGCGCCCGCGCCGCGTAGAGACCGCCGAACCCGCCGCCGACGATGACGACCCGTGGAGCCATACCGACTCCATCTTAGTGGAACGGCGGGAGTGGAACGAACGGGCGCTATCTGCCGATCAGCATCCAGCCAGCCCAGTAGAAGGGCTCGCGTTTCTCGGCGCGCATCGCAGTGCGCGCCTGCGCCAGCGCCTCGGACGCCGGCTCGCCGCGGCGCAGCCTCGCGTGCAGGTCGGCGAGCATCCGGTTCGCGAGCACTTCGTCCGCCGTCCACCGCGGCAGCACGAGCGCAGGTACCCCCGCGGCCGCCCACGCCCATGCGATCGTCCCGGCATCGTCAGACGCGTCGCGCATCGTCATCGCCGCGCCATCAGAGACGACAGCGAGGCGGGCGCCGAGCGCCAGGCTCATGACCTCGCGCGCTTCGAGGGCGGCATCGTTGGCCGGGTCTGGCGCCAGCAGCACAGACGAGAACAGCGGGCTGGCGCTGTTGATGCGGAAGGGCGCGGCCACGTGAATGACATCGGCCGCGGCGATTCGCTCGCGCACCGCAGCCTCCGTCGCCTGGGCGCTGTCGACTACCGTCGTCGTTACGGGATCCGGTCCGCTCCCGGCGATTGCCTCTATCTCGCGGGCGGCGGACTCAGGCGTACGGACGATCCATTCCGGCGCAACCTGCGCCAGACGGGATGCCGCCGCGGCATCGAGGGGGGCCGCGCCGGCCAGAACAGTCCGGGCCGGAGCGCCGGAGGCCGCAGGTCGCGACGGCGCGCGTACCGAGCGCCGTGACCGACGGCGCATAGACGAACGACGTCGCATCGGCAAGATACCCCTCATCGGCGGGGAGCGGCAGCGCCTCGAACGGCACGCGCCACAACACTTCGTGCGGAATCACGGTCGCGCGCGTCGCCCCGCCAACGACGGCGGAGAGTCCGGGCACGAACTCCAGCGCCGCGGCGCGCCATTTCGACGCGTCGCGCATGGTCGCGAACAGCATCAGCCTGGCGACGCGGCCCGCCAGGGCCCGGCGCGACACCGGCTCAATCATGGTGTTGACCGTCAGCCCCTGCTCGCCTCGGCGCGCGATCAGCACGAGCAGCGTGTCGTCGCCGACGATGAACTCGAGCAGCACCGTCGCGGCGTCCGGCAGCAGCGACGCGAGGTCCTCGCGGGTCGCGGCGGGAGCGAGACCGCGCCAGACCTGAAGCTCCGGCAGTCGCGCGAACAACGCCGCCTGCTGCGCCTCGCGCTTGCGCGCCGCGTCGGCCGAGGCGGTCTCGAGCCTGGTGATGCGGGCTGCGTCCGGCTTCGGCAGCGTTTTCTCGCGTGACAACTGCGCATAGAGCGAGACCTGCTGCAGGGCGAGCGTTCGTTCGTCGTCGCGCTCGGCCGGCGTCATGCCGCGCGCGATCTCGCGCTCGAATGGCGCCAGCAGCGTCCTCAGGTCGTGCGCCCGCATCCGCTCCGCCGTCTCGAACGCCTGCGCACCGTCCCCGTCCTCGGCCTGCAGCAGCGCGAGGAAGGCAAAGGCGCCGGAGGAATCGCGCGGCACTGGCGACGACGGTCGGACGCGCGCGGCCGCGGCGAGGCGGGTAACCGCCTCCACCGCCGCGGAGGCGGCGACCAGCGCCCCGGGCCGGTCACGCAGGCGGCGCAGCGCGGTTCCCTCCGCGACCCTCGCGCGCCAGATGACGTCATCGTTCGCGATGGCTTCGCCGGTGGCGCGGGCGCTGGAGGCGGCCGCCAGCGCGCCGGCGAAATCACCGCTGCCGGTCAGCGCCTGCGAAAGGCCAACCTCGGCCCGGGCGAGGTTCTCGCGCCGTTTGAGCGTGGTGAACGCCGCGATGGCGCGGCGATAGGAGGCGACGGCGTCGACGAACTTCTCCTGCGCGGCCTGGGTGAAAGCCAGGCCGACTGTGGCGCTGGCCGTACACTCGCCGTCCGCTACCGTGCCACAAATCGCGGCGCTCTTCCGGTATTCGTCCTCGGCGCGGGCGAACCGCGCCGCCGCCAGATCGGTCTGGCCCAACCCCTGCCAGGCGCGGCCGGCGCTGCCGAAGCTCTTGATGGCCTCGAAGTGGCCGCGCGCTTCGTCGATGACGGTCCACGCCTGATCGGCGTTGCCGAGACGGAAGTGCACATCGCCGATGCTGAGGAGCGCCGTGCCCTGATCGTCGCGATTGCCGGAGGTCTTGGCCTCGGCGAGCACGCCTTCGAACGCTTCCAGCGCCGCCGGGTAGTCGCCTTGCGCCACGAGGACGCGCCCCATCCCCTCCAGCGCATTGGCTTCGCCGGCAGCATGGTTCGTTCGCTTGTAGAGATCGCGGCTGCGGCCGTAGTCGGCGATGGACGCCTCGAACTCGCCCTGCAGGTAGAGGATGTTGCCGGTGCTGATCAGCGTCGTCGCGATCGCGGCGTCGTCGCCGAGCTTCTCCTGAATCGCGAGCGCTTCGCGGTAGGACGTCATCGCCGCGCCGTAGTCGGCAAAGGCGTAGCGGACGGTGGCGATGCCGAGGAGGGAGCCGGCGATGCCTTCCTGATCGTCGCGGCGCCGCTCGAGCGCGAGCCGCTGCTCGTACGACTCGAGCGCGCCGGCGAAGTTGCGCTGGAAGTACATCGCGTTGGCGAGGTTCTGCAGCGCTTCGCCTTCGAAGCGGGCGCTGCCGGCGGCCCGCGCGACCTCGAGCATTCGCTCGTATCCGCCCTGCGCGATCGCGTGCGCACCCTGCTGCGCCGCCTGACCCGCCAACCGCGAGACCGCGATCGCGAGTTGCTCGTTCACGAACTGCGGGTTCGCGGCGAAGATGGCGGCGCGCTCTTCCGGCGTCGCCGCTTCCATCAGGCTGTCGGCGAGCGCATCGATCGGCGAGCCTTCGCGCAGCAGCTTCCAGTCGGCGCCCTCGCGGATGTACAGCAGCGACCACGACGCGCGGCTGCTGGTCACGCGCGGGGCGCCGCCCGGCAGGCGCGACGGCATCGTCCGTTCCCGCTGCACGGTCGCAATCACGCGGACCCGATCGCCGGTCGGGACGACGGCGACGATCGACAGGTCGGCGAACGTGTCGTCGCCGCTGGCGAAGACGAACTTCAGCTGCTCGACGGTCGGCCGCTTCGCCGTGCTGCTCCACAGCGCCAGGTAGCCGTCGACGTCCTCCGCCTGCTGCAGCGCGAAGAACTGCTGCACCGCGGCCTCGAGCTGCGGGTCGACGACAGGCTGCGCGACGAGCGGCGAGAGTCCCGCGCAGGTCACCGCGATCGCTGTCCACAGCCGCAGCAGCATCAGCGCAGCGCGAACCGGACCGTGACCGTCATCAGCACCGGGACAGGGACGCCGTTCAGCTGCGTCGGCGAATACCGCCACTGCTGGACCGCCTGAATCGCGGCGGCATCGAGCAGCGCGACCGATCGCAGCACCCGCACCTGCGTCACGCGGCCGCTGACGTCGACGACGGCTTCGAGCACGACGACCCCCTCGACGGCGGCGCGCCTGGCCAGCTCCGGATACTCGGGAGCGACGTGCGCGATCTTCTTTGGCTCGCGAATCGTGCCGCCGATTCGGAAGATCTTTGGCGGCGCGGCCGGCGGCGCCGTGAGCGTGCCGGGACCGCTCTCCGCCCCGCCGATGCCGGCGAGATTGCCGGGGGCGCCCTCGACGCCGGGAATGCCGACGCCGAGCCCGCCGCCGCCGCTCGCCGGCTCGGTCGGCGCGACGTCCGTCGCGCTCGTCGGCGGCGCCGTGTTTCGGTGACGTTCGGGATGGAGTCGCTGGCGACCCGGGGCCTCGAGACTGCAGGCGGCTCGGGCGGCTTGACGGTCGCGACGTAGTCGGGGCTGAAGCTCGGGAGATCCGGTGGAGAAACGACGGCGGCGAGCGGGGCGATCACCACGATGCCGACGAGTGCGACGTGCGCCGCGATCGTGAGCGGAAGCACCGACCAGTGACGCTGACGATGCGACGCGTCACCGGTTCGCAAGACATCTCGCAGGAGTTCCTGAGGCATGACGACCTCCTCTGCGCGCGACGCGGCACCCGGGATCATACCCGGGCGCCGGTCGTTCCGCCTTGCGTTATGAGACACCGCTGGCGCGAGCAGGTTCCTCGCGCGGTGGTTTCAGGCGGCCACTTCGGTGTCGGGCGCTGCGGCTCAGCCGCCCATGATCATGCGCGCGCCGATGAGCGGCGTGAGGATCAGCAGCGTGACGACGAACTGGATGACCCACGCGATCAGCACGACGACGATCGCTTTGCCGATCGTCGAATAGTCGAGCACGGCACGAACCGCGACCACCAGGGCCGCGATGTACCACAGCCAGATCACGAACAGCAGCAACCAGCCCAGAACGGGAACGATGGTGATGACACCGGCGAGGTTCGGAGCGGCGGCGAACCCGAGGACGCGGAAGGTTTCGGGGAAGTCCGCCTTCGTCGTCGGCTCGGGCATCAGCTTGGTGCCGACCAGCCAGATGATCAGCGAGGCGATCGCGATGCCGAGGAGCGAGAGGACCGCGCTCTGGACGATGCCGGTCAGGCCGCCATAGTAGATGTTGCCGATGCCCATGGAAATCGCGCCGAGAACCACGACGCCGACGGCCTGTCCGATGGCGGTGGGGTCGCGCTCGACGTCTTCGAAGGCGTTCGGGTCGAGCTTCAGCGCACCGACTACACGATCTCCAAAAGTCATGCATCCTCCATCAGCCGCCAGCCAATCCGGCGCGCACAGTCTACCCCACCTCCGCCGTGAGCGCGGTGTGCGGGCGGGCCCGCCAGCTGGCGATCCACCGCGGCGATGGTCCGGCCCCACCTGATCGAGCGTGCGATAATTCGTGGATATGGTACGCCGACGCGACAGTGAGAGCTGGGGCCGATCGACAGTCCGGACCGCCTGCCCCCTCGATTGCCCCGACTCCTGCACGCTCGAAGTCGCGGTCGAGAAAGGCCGCGTCGTCGCCATCGACGGCGGCAACGAGAATCCGGTCACGCGCGACTACATCTGCGGCAAGGTCCGGCGCTTTGCCGACCGCGTCTATGGCGAGGACCGGCTGCTGCACCCGGCGGTACGGAAGGGCGCCAAGGGCGACGGCACCTTCAACCGCGTGACCTGGGACGAAGCGCTCGACGAGATCGCCCGGCGCATCACCGAGATTCGCGGCCGCAGCGGCGGTGAAGCGATCCTGCCGTTCTGCTACGGCGGCTCGAACGGCCTGCTGACGCAGGACACCAGCGACAGTGCCTTGTGGCGGCATCTCGGCACGTCGCGGCTGGCACGCACGGTCTGCGCGGCGCCGACCGGCGCCGCCAATCTCGGTCTCTATGGCAAGATGGCAAGCGTCGCCTACGGCGACTATCCTCACGCCCGCCTGATCGTGCTCTGGGGTGTCAACCCGGCAACCTCCGGCATCCACCTCGTCCCGTTCATCAAGGAGGCGCGGACAAACGGCGCCGCCCTCGTCGTCATCGACCCGCGCCGGACGTCGCTGGCCAAGCAGGCCGACCTGCACCTGGCGCCACATCCGGGAACCGATCTGCCGCTCGCCCTCGCGCTTCACAACTTCCTGTTCAGCGGCGGCCACGCCAACGAGCGCTTCCTCGCCGAGCACGCGACCGGCGTCGACGAGTTGCGCGCCCGCGCCGCTGACTGGACGATCGAACGGGCGGCGCGCGTCTGCGGCGTCGACGCCGGCGCGCTCCACCAGTTCGCGTCGATGTACGCCAGCACGTCGCCGGCGGTGATCCGCTGCGGCTGGGGGCTCGAACGCAACCGCAACGGCGGCAGCGGCGTCGCCGCGGTACTGGCGCTGCCGGCGGTGGCCGGCAAGTTCGGGGTCCGCGGCGGCGGCTACTCGATGAGCAACTCGACCGCGCTCGGCATCAAGCCGGCCGCCTGGATGAACGACGTTCCCGAACCGCAGACCCGCATCGTCAACATGAACAAGCTCGGCGACGCGCTCGTCGATTACACCGATCCGCGGGTCGAGATGCTGTTCGTCTACAACTGCAACCCGCTGGCGACGATGCCGAACCAGAACAAGGTGCTGCAGGGGTTGAAGCGAGACGACCTGTTCACCGTCGTGTTCGAGCAGGTCTTCACGGACACGGCGCGCTACGCCGACGTCGTGCTGCCGGCGACGACGTTCCTCGAGAACTACGACATCGCCAAGGGCTACGGCCCAATCACCCTGCAGCTCGTGCAGCCGGTGATCGAACCCTCGGGCGACTCCCGGCCGAACACCGACGTCTTCTCCGACCTCGCGGCGCGGCTGGGATTCGGCGAGGCCGAGACCGAAACCGAGACGCTGATGCGGGTCGCCGGCCGCATGCCCGAGCACCTCGGTGCGGAGCTGATGACACGCGGCGCAGTGACGCCGCCGTACGGCGGCCATCCGATCCAGTTCGTCGATGTCTTCCCCGTGACCGTCGACCGCAAGATCGCGCTCTGCCCGCCGGCCCTGGACGCCGAGGCGCCGCTCGGCCTCTACGGCTTCCAGACCGATCCGGCCACCGATGCGTATCCGCTGGCGCTGATCTCTCCGGCGAGCGAGAAGACGATCTCCTCGACCCTCGGCGAGCTGCGCGAGCGCGCCGGCGTGCTTCACATGCACCCGTCTGACGCCGGCGAGCGCGGTATCGCCCACGAAGATCCGGTGAGAGTGTTCAACGATCTCGGCGAGGTGCACTGCCCGGTGGCGCTGACCCAGGACGTCAAGCCCGGCACCGTCAGCATGTCCAAGGGTCTCTGGCGCAAGAGCACATACAACGGCTCGACGCCGAACGCGCTCGCGCCCGATTCCCTCACCGACCTCGGGGGCGGGGCGTGCTTCAACGACGCCCGCGTCCAGGTATCGCTGCTCGGACGACACTAATCAACCGAGGGGCGTCGCCCCTCGGACTCCCCGACTGGCTCGCTCGCGGGCGCCCCGGCGCCCCGCTCCGCTCCCCAGGCGTTATGAAATGGCTTCCAGGGAACCACCGCACCCGATAGCTGATAGCTGATAGCTGACCACTAATAGCTGAAAAAGAAGATTAGATCGATGCCGACGCGCTCGATGCGGCGCTGGCCGAGCCGGTTGCCGGTGGCGGCAGCCTCCGGCGCGAGCGACCCCGCAAGCCGCAGGAAATCCGCAATCTGATACTCGATCAGGAACTCGCTGTAGCTGCGCTCGCCGAACTGCTGGCGCAGCTTGATGAACGTGCGATCGCCGATCTGATCGCCGACGGTCAGCGTCGCGCCGAGCGTGTCGCCTTCGGCGGCGGTGGAGATCTCGAAGAGATCCAGGTCGAGGGCGCGGCCGATCGACTCGCCGAGCGGCGTCGCGATGAAGCCGGTGGCGATGCCGCCGGCGGTCGCGGCGAGCGATGCCCGCTCGCCGGTACCGAGGTCGTTGACCGAGCGGTTGAAGACGATGAGAGCGAGGATGTCCGCCTCCTCGAGCGGCGGCACACTCGACAGCTGCAGCTCTGGCTTCGAGACGGTGCCGGTGACCTTGACGCGCGCCTCGACGCCGGTGTCGGGAATCTCGCGCGTCGCCGTGATGTCGAGCGTCGGATCGAGCTTGTCGTCGCCGATGAAGCGGACGATGCCATTCCTGGCGAGATCGAACTGGCGGCCCTGGAACTGATACGTGCCGCGCACGGTGTTCACGGTTCCGATCAGCCTGATCGAGTCACCGGGCTCCTTGCGAACGTCGAGGTCGCCGCCGACGGTGAGGTTGATGTCGCCGATCGACGCCCGCGTCGGGCCGCCGGGACGCAGCCGGCGGCCGCGGACGACGAGGTTGTCGGGAATCCTGAGGTGCACCTGCATCGCCAGGTTCTCGAAGATCCCGCCCTCGGCTGGCGCCGCCGTCTCGGTGCTCTCCGCCGGTGCCGTCGCCGGCTTGGCCGCGGCGCCGGCCAGAGCCTGCCGTGTCGCTTCCGTCGCTCCGGCGGAACTGACCGCCGTACGTTCCGCGGAAACGACCTCCGGCAGCGTGTCGACGCGATACGGGTCGTAGAACAGCGTCAGGATCCGGTCGACTTCGAGCCGTCCGTTCGCGAGCCTGATCTCCCCTTCGATCCGCGGCCGCGACAGCTGGCCGGTCACCTTCAGCTGCGTGCCGATGCCGATGTCGCCGAGCTCGTTGTCGACGATCTCGAAGTTCGAGGACTCGATCGTCAGGTCGACGGCCCCGACCGTGCGCTCGTGCGTGGCGAGCTGACCGGAGATGACGAGCTGCTCGCCGTTCTCGTCGAGAATCTCGAACCGTCGCAACCGGACGAAGTCGTCCTCGAGGTCGATGCGGGTATCGAGGCCGGCGAATGAGGTGCCGACTCGCGGCACGGCGAAGGCACCGTCGCGAATCTCGACGAAGCCGAGCAGGTGGGGATCGCGTCCCGATCCGGTGACGCGGATGTCAGCCTGAAGGATTCCAGCGACGTCGGTCACCCGGGTCGTCAGGCCCTGGAGGATGCCGAGGTTCAACGACGCGGTCTGGATCCGGAGATCGATCGCGTCCTCGGCGGTCGGGGCGATGTGCTCGGTGCGGGTCCGCTCGAAGAAGCTGGTCGGCACGACACCTTTGGCGGTGATCGCGACGCCAGGCGCCTGCTGCAGCGTCGCGTCGAGCGCAATCTTCCGTCCCTCGTAGTCGATGTCGGCGACCAGCGAATCGTACTTGTAGCCCTGGAACGCGCCGGCGGTGATCTCGGCGTGGCCGTCGACGACGGGGGCGTTCGTCGTACCGGCGATCGTTGCCTTGGCCGTCAGCCGACCCTGGAGACCGCGGTTCTGCAGCAGCAGGCGCTCGACCTGCGCCAGGTCGACGTTCGTCGCATTGACCAGGAGGTTGCCGGCCGGCCGTTCCGTGCCGACCGCAACCGTCCCGGCAATGTCGAACCGCTGATCGCCGCTCTGCATCCGGACATCGTTCAGCGTGACCTCGCCGGGGCGGTACTGCACCCGCGGGTCGCCGCCCGGAACGCTCGTCCACTCGATCCCCTCGGTTCGAATCGCCAGCTCCGGCAGGTGGATCTCCTGGTGATCGGGATGGAACACGACGCGCCCCTTGGCGTCGAGCTCGCGCGTCCGCTCCTCGACATGGGTCGCAAACACCAGTTCCCGCTTCGCGTAGGTGGTCGTTGCCGTCACCTGGTTGAGCTCGGTGCCGGCGATCTCGACGAAGGTCGCGTCGGTCGTCGCGTTCACGGTCGCGTTGACGAAGTCGAGATCGGGCACGACGACGTCGTACTTGCCCTTGGCATCCAGCGCCTTGATGGTGGTGTAGGCAAGCGTCCGGCCGGCGTAGGTGCCGCTCGCCTGCATCGACGCCGCGTTGCCCGTGATGACGCCGTCGACGAGGATGCCGCCGTCGAGCGATTCCTGGCCGACGAGCTGCCCGGCTTCCGAGATGTCCGGTGCGTCGATGCGGAACTTCAGGTTCGATTCGGAGGTCCGGTCGAGCGCAAGCCGTCCGGACGCGTCGACTGTGACGTCCGGTCCCTTGAGCTGAAGACGCTGCAGGTCGGCCACTTCGGCTTCGTAGTGCCCGACGACGTCGGCGCCTGCGATCTGCACGCTGCCGAGCAACGACGGCGCGAGCGAGACCTGCCCGTCGAAGGTGAGCGCCGCGGGCGTGATCGGCGCCGACAGGTCGGCGACGCGAACCGTCGCGTCGACGCTGCCGCTGACGTTGCCGTCGAGCGATCGCCGCTCCGAGATCACCGCCGGGTTCATCGCGTCGAAGTTGCCCTTGACCGCCACGGTCAGACCGCGATTGGCAATCTTCGTCGCGAACGCCATCTCCGGCAGGTGCGTGCCGTAGGCCGTCGTGTCGGTCAGCGTCCCGGTCGCATCCAGCGTCATCTCGTCGAGGCTGGTGCCTGATCCGCGCACGTCGAAGGCGCCGTTGACGGTGCCGTCGAGCTTCGGATCTTCGAGCGCCGGCACCCGCAACGCCCGACCGAGACGCGGCAGGTTCATGCCCGAGACCGAGCCGCGACCGGCATAAGTGAACGGCCCCTTGCCACTCGAGAACTCGACGACGGTGCCTTCGCCGATCGTCGCGCCCTCGATCGCCGATTGCCCGAGCGTTGCCGAGCCGCTCGCGGCGCTGCCGCTGCCGGTGACGTGATACTCGCGAACCGCCAGTATCGTCTCGAGCTGCGGTACGCGTAGCACGCGAGGCAGGCGCCGCAGGTCGAGACCGCTGACGCTGCCCTGGAGGTCATAGGCCACCGGACGCCGGCCCGACGCCAGCGTGACCACACCCTTTGTCGTCGCGGTCCCGCCGTAGGCCTGGGCCCGCGCCGTCGCCAGAACGATGCGCGGACCGTCGAGCGATCCGACAGCGCGCACCTGGCGCGCTTCGTAGCCGAACGCGAGGACGTGCGGCCCCTGGAACTCGAAGCTCCCTTTGAGCCGCTCGAGCGCCGGCGCGCCGGCCGGCGCCGAGAGGATGCCGATGTCGATCTTCGCGTTGCCGGTGATGACGCTCTTCTGCGATGGGTTCTTGAGCAGCGGACCGATGTCGAGACGGTCGACGGCGACCGGACCGGTGAACCGCAGATCGGGAGCGAGGAAATCGGCGACGATCTGGCCGCGCACCAGGCCGGCCTCCGACTTCACGTCGAGGTCCATCGTCACGCCGGTGAGCGGCCCGTTCATCTTCACCGACAGCGTCGGCCGCAGGTCGAAACCCTCGACCGCCGGCAGCACGCGCGCGATCTCCGGCAGTGACGCGTCGCCGACGATCACGAGCTGGTAGACAGGCGTCCGCAGGTAGGTCTCGATGACGCCATCGATGTCCAGCGACGTCGCCGCCGTGCGCAGGACCAGGTCTTCGAGGTAGAGGTTGTCGTCGCGGACGGCGATGCCGCCGCTCAACCGGCGGATGTCGAAGTCCGGGCCGTCGCCGTTGAAGCTCAGGTTCTTCAGCGTCACCGAGAACCGCACCGGCGCGTACTCGAACCCGGCTTCGAGGTTGAGCCCGTCGATGCGCTCCGGAAGCCGGTAGGCCGTCGACCCGACGCGGTCGTCGATCGAGACGGAGCCGCCGACAATCGTGATCGACGGCAGCGAAACCGGCCGGCCCGGTCCCTCGCGATCGGCTTCGCGGCGCTCGCGCTTGACCAGCTGCGCCACGTTCCAGCCGCTGGCATCGCGCGACAGGCGAACCACCGGCGCCGTCAGCGCAATCCGGTCGAGCACGATTCCACGCGACACCAGGTCGAAGACGTCGTAGTCGACGGCGAGACCCTTGATCGCGATGACACGCTCGCCCGACACATCGACCGCGACGTCGGACAGCGTCACGCCGTAGAACAGGTTGCCGCCGACTCCGCCAATCGTCAGCTCGCCGTTCAGGTACTGCTTCGCCTCGCGCACGATCGTCCGCCGGATCCAGTCGCGAAACCACGGCGTCTGGGACACGATCAGCGCCAGCGACACCACCAGCACCACCACGGTCCCGACCCACGCGACGATGTGAATGCTGCGGCGGACCAGAGCCATGGAATCAGAACGCCTGGCCGATGCTGAAATGGACGCGGAAGGGACGCTTCTGCTCTTCGCCGTCGACCAGCAGCCCCGGGATTTCCTTGATCTGAAACCCGAAGTCGAGCCGGACCGGACCGACAGGCGTGTTGTAGCGCAGCCCCGTGCCGGCGTCGTAGCGCATGTCGTTGAAGTTGAAGTCCAAGGGATTGGTCCAGACGTTGCCGCCGTCGAGGAAGAGCACGCCGCCAAGCTTGCCGACGATGGGCACGCGCAGCTCGGTCGAGAAATTGAAGAACGTGTTGCCGCCGATCGGGTTGCCCTCCTCGGTCAGCGGCCCGACCTCGAAGCGGCCCCAGCCGCGCAGGCTGGTGGCGCCGCCGAGAAAGTAGCGCTTGAAGAACGGCACCAGCGTTTCGGGGTTGGTCGAGTCGATCGAGCCGGCGCGTGCCCGCAGGGCGATCACGGCGCGGTCGCCGAGCGCCTGGTACACCCTTCCCTCGCCGGAGATCTCGCTGTAGTCGAACGCTCCGCCCAGCCAGCCGCCCGCCTGCTCCAGGTGCACGCTGGCGTAGTAGCCGTTGCGGGCGTCGAGCAGGCTGCCGGTCGTATTGCGGACGCCGTCGAAGATCAGCGCCGACAGCTGGCCCTTGCCCTGGCCGGTCTCCGGGTTCAAGCCGAGCGCGATCAGATCGTCGCGGAAAGACGCGTCGTTCAGCGCCTCCTCGGAAACGGTGTAGTCCTCCCACTCGTTGGCGTACGTCACCGAGGCTGTCGTCGTCCTCGGCGAGCCGAGGATGCGGCCGCGATAGCCGCCGAAGTCGCGCGCGAACGTCACCCGGCCGCCGACCGTCGTCAGGTCGTAGGCCGGCTCGCTCGAGAACCAGGACGCCGCGCTCAGCGAGAGGCTGTGGCGCCGGTTGAAAAAGTACGGCTGCTTGAAGTTCAGCCGCAGGCCACGGTCGAGGAACGAATAGCGCGCGAAGACGCCGGCCGTCCGGGCGCCGCCGAAGAAGTTCACATGCCGCCAGTCGATTTCGCCGCGGGCCTTTTCCTCGCTGCCGTAGCCGACGCCGAAGTTGACCTTGCGGTGCTTACCCTCGGTGACGGTCACGCGAGCAGGAATGCGGTCCGCCTCGACGCCCTGTACCGCGGTGTCGCCGGCGCCGGTCATCGGCTGGACGTTGACGAAGTTGAAGAGCTCGAGCGAATAGAGCTTGCGCTGGCTCTCGCGCAGGCGGCTGGCCTGGAACAGCTCGCCCGGCCGGAAGGTCAGCTGCCGGCGGACGATGCGTTCGTTGACGCTGCTGGTGCCGGTGATCTCGATCGGCCCGACGTACGCAATCCGCCCGGGCTGGGCGGTGTAGGTGACGACGCGCTGGCGCTCGCTCGAACCAGGGGTCTCGGCGATCTCGACCTTGGGTGTCGGATACCCATGCTCGCGGAGCTCCTCGATCGCAGCTTCCCGCCCGGCTTGCACCAGCGCGTTATCCAGCGGCCGGCCCGGCTGCAGCGGCAGCCGCTTCCGCAGCTGGTCGCGGCGATTCTGCGGCACCGAATCGAAACCGTTCAGCACGACCTGCTCGACCTGGATCGGGGCCCCTTCATCGATGTCGATGGTGATGGCGACGCTCTGCTGATCGTCGCTCAGCTTCGCGTCGAACGCCGTCACCCTGGCGTCCGGATATCCGCGATCGATGTAGAAGGCGACGATGCGTTTGATATCGGCCTCGAACTGGGCCCGGTCAAAGTAGAACTTCTCCCCCCACGGCAGGCGGGCGCTCGGCGTCGTGGACAGCACCGACATGATCTGCTTGGCGGAGACGGCCTCGACTCCGCGGAACTTCATCGACGAGACCTTGACACCCGTCTGCCCGTCTTCGCGGCAGGCAGCTACCGCCAGGCACACCACGACTGTAATGGCGGCCACCACTGTACGCGGGACAACGTGATTCGAGAGACGCATGCGGGGAGAGGGCTCGAGACGGAGCACGTTAAGCCAAGGCCGCGCGCCTGGCTCAGCCAAGCAGCGCGAGCCGATCGACCCGATTCTACTCGCGCGTGATCTCAGGCTTGCCGGCAGAGATCGCCAGCATCACGCCGAACCCGAGCGCAATGACGAGGCTGATGAGAATCCAGACGGGCGAGAGGTGCCTGAGCACGCCGCCGTACCAGAGGGCGAGAAGGGCGCCTATGACGAGGAGGAAATACCCAACCAGGAACAGATGAACGAATCGCATCCCAACCTCTTCCCTGACGCGAGGCAGGCCGGCGTGCGGGTCCGGCGGTCCGCGTCAGACACCGGATGGCCCTGGCAGTGCGCCAGGGACCATCCGGTCTTGATGCGATTACTGCTGCAAACGAACGACCAAGGCGGCGCGGCGGTTGAGCCGGCGCGTCTCCTCGCGAGCGTTGTCGTGCTTGGGCCGCTCCTCACCGTAGCTGACAGTGCTGAGGCGGTCGGCCCCAATGCCCCGGCTGGTGAGGTAATCGCGCACCGAGTTGGCGCGGCGATCGCCCAGCGCGAGGTTGTACTCGGCCGTGCCGATGTTGCAGGTGTGACCCTCGACCTGGATGCGGAGGGACGCATTCTCCTGCATGGCCTTGATTGCCTCGTCGAGGGCGCGCGTCGCCTCCGGCCGCAGCGAGTAGCGGTCGAAGTCGAAGTGCACGTCTTCGAAGACGATCTGTTTGACCGCCGGCCGTATGACGTTGATATTGACCGTGTCGCTGGCGGTTTTGCCATCCTGCGGGCAGGTCACCGTCACGGTCACGGGCACGGTGCCCTCGGTCATCGGCGCGGTCCACGGCGTCTCACGACCGGTGGCGTTGGTGAACTTGCCGGTCGGTGCCGTCCAGTTGTAAGTGACGACGCAGTTGATGGAACTGTTTGCCACGGCCGTGACCGTCGAGGCCTTGCCAACTTCGACCGTGCACGGATTGCACGACGCCTTGACGCCGAGCACGTGATCCGGCTTGGCGGCCACGGGGACCGGGGTCGGCGGCGGGGGCGGCGGCGGCACGTAGATGCGCACGCCCGGGTGGTAGCCGATCCGGACCTGCAAGCCGAACGCGTCGCCGCTTTCGTCCTCGAAGTCGCCGAAACCGCTGCGGCCGTCGAGACCGAGGCGCCAGTTGGCGCCGACGCCAGCGAAGAACCCGCTGCTGGCGGTGTAGGTCACGCCCAGCGTGAAGTGGGTCGCCGAATCCGCGAGCGAGATCCCGGGCGGAATCGAGCCGTCTTCCCCGACCAGGCCGACGCCCGCGTAGACGACGTCGTCGAACTGCTTCTCGCCGTGCAGTTCGGCGGTCACCTTGAGGCTCTTGCGCGTCGGGAAGCCGGCGCCAAAGCCCCAGCGCAATCCGTCCGACAAGGAAACGTCGTCGGGATCACCACGGAAGATGAAGCCGCCGTAGCCGGAGAGCTCGACGCGCTGGTTGATCTCCTTGCTGACGATGCCGTCGAACGCGAAGTCAGTTTCGCCGGAGCCAACCCCTTCCTCGTCGCTCTTCGCGGTGGGCAGCTTGACGATGCCGCGCACTGCGAGCGCGACCGGCTGCTGCTTCCACTCGGACATCAAGTTGATCTTGGCGCCCAGCAAGAGATCGCCGAGCTGGTTGTCGGACCAGCCCTGGCGCACAAAGGGATACTCGTTGATCAAACCGCCCGTCGTGGAGTCCGTCGGGCGGAAGATTGGGCGTGAGTCGCGGTCGATGCGCCGGAGCAAGGTCCACGCGCCGAAGATTTCAGCGCGATCGCCGACGCCGAATCCGAACGTGACGGGCCAGTTGGAAACATCGCTGAACCCCTGCTGGTGATCGAAGTTCACGCGATAGGCACTTCCCGACCATCGCTTCGCCGGCAGCACTTCACCGGTCGGTACGAACCACAGGCCCGTGTCACCCGATGATGTGGTGGTAGCGGGCCGGACATCGCTGCTGGTCGCAGGGTACTGCGCCGCGGGCGAGGTCTGTGACTGTCCTGAGGTGCTGGTCTGGGCAGATGCCGCCCCACTGACCGTGAGCGCCACCACCATCGACATTGCAACTCGTTTCAACATACGCACACGCCTCCGTAACTAGCCGATTCTACTACCGGTCGGACCCAAAATCCGAGCCGATAACAGCGTCGGTGGTCGGCGATTCATGCTGTTGCACGGTTTCGCCCTCAACCAGGCGGCCCCGGCCGCCGCGGCTGATCTGTCCGCCCTTGCGTCCCGCCGAGCGCGCTTCTTCAGACGTCCACTCGTGGGCTGTTCCTTTTTGGTGCGCGGCGCGCCCGCCTTTGCTCGCAATTTCACGCTGCTTCTCAGGCGACATGGAAGCGAATCCGCGTCGCTCCTTTCGCGGCGCTGCGTTACGGTCCATATCACTCATTGTTCACACTCCCCGGGGACCAGCCCGGCGCCGACTGTCGAATCAGTCGGCGACCCCCCGCACGACATAAGGAACCTGTACGGGCTCCGGCGGCGGATCTTGGACGGGCGCTGGTTGCGGTTCGTCAGGAGGGGTTTCTGGTGCGTCATCCGGATCTTCGGGATCTCGTGGGTCCCCTTCGTGGTCATGTCCCGACATACTGGATGAAAACCCCCCTGACCATCTTCCGCCGGGCTAGACAATCAAACAATGTGCCACTGTTCAGCCGTAAATATTTGTTCTGTAACGCTGTTTCGGCGCGGACGCACACCCCCGGTAGCGCGCACACGGGTCGCCCGCACGGACCCGATTGGAGCAAATCACTACACCCCAAACTACACATGAGCCAGTGGTTGCTCACGCGCGGCACTGGCCGGGATCCAGTAGGTACGCCGCCACCCTCTCCGGTCGAACCTGCTAGAATCGCTCCATGAGCGTGTGTGGCGGCCCGACGAATCCCGAACCCGCGAAGAACTCCAGCGGACGGATGGTGTTCTGTCAGAAGTTCCAGCGCGAGATGCCGGGCCTCGATGCCCCGCCCTGGCCCGGGGAGCTGGGACAGCGCGTCTACGAGAACGTCTCGGCCGAGGCGTGGAAGATGTGGGAAGAGCGGATGAAGATGATCCTCAACGAGTACCGGTTGATGCCCTGGCAGAAGGAAGCCCAGGAACTGGTCCGGAAGCACATGGAGGATTTCTTCTTCGGTGAAGGCGCCGCGCTGCCGCCCGGCTTCGTTCCCCAACAGGGCAAGGCGTAGCCCCATCAGGGCAAAAGCAAAGACGTTCAGGTCTTCACTGCCAGATCGATCGGTGTTTCAATCGTGAACCGCAGGCGCGCATGCGCCTGCCGCACTGCCGATTCCGCCTCTCCCGCACGCCCCGCCCGCGCGAAGATGAACCCGAGATAGCTGCCCGCTTCCGGCAGCGGCTCCAGCAACTGATCCGGCTTGGCGGTAATGACGACGGCCTCGACCTGCGGGACCGCCAGCGCTTCGCCCTCACCGTGCACCCCCTTGAGCACGCCGCGGCGCGGAATCGGGATCATCATCACGGCGGAGGCTGCCGCTTCGCGCCGCACATCCGCCACCTTCGTCCCGAGCGCATGCCGCAGCAGGACGTCTTCGAGCGTCCACGCCGCCGTCGTGCCGTCCGACGCCGGCAGTACCGCATCGAACCGAAGCGCCCGCGAACACAGCCCGCCGATCGGCCGCGCGGCGATCTCGAGGACGAACACGCCGGTATCGGCGAGCCGGCACTCGGCATGGATTGCGCCGTGGCGCAGACCGAGCGCCGCCGCGCCGCGGGCCACCGCGGCCGCGATCGCGTCCTGCGCCAGCCCGTCGAGCGACGAGGGCGTGACGTAGATCGTCTCCTCGAAGAACGGCCCGTCGAGCGGATCGGGCTTGTCGAAGATCGCGAACACCTGCAGCGTGCCGTTGGTCAGCACGCCTTCGACCGCGACCTCGCGTCCGGGGACGAAGCCTTCGACGAGGATCTGATCGTCGACCGCGGCGCCGCGGCGCGCCGCGCGCACGTCGGGGCGGCGCAGCAGTGCGGCAATCCGCCGCCGCGCCGCGTCGAACTCCGGCGGCGAATCGGCGCGGATGACGCCGCGGCTCCCTGACAGGCCGAGCGGTTTCAGAACACAGGGGAAGCGAACGTGCGGCGGAATCTGCGCCCTGCCGGCGTCGCCATCCGCCGGGAGCGCGAGATGCCACGGTGTCATGAGGCCGGCCGCCGCGAAACGGTCGCGCGTCGCGCGCTTGTTGCCGCTCGCCGCCACCGCGTCCGCCGGGTGGCCCGGCAGGCCGAGCCGCTCGGCAGCGAGCGCCGCCAGTACGGTCGGCCGATCGCCAACCGCGAGCACGCCGGCAAACGGCTGCTCGCGCGCAGCCTCGGCAATCAGCTCGAGCGACGCCGCGGGCTCGTGGAAACGGACCGGGATTGCGCGATCGCGCCAGGGGTCGTCGAGGTGGTGGCAGCGATCGGTGGCGAACACGAGCGTCACCCCGAGACGCTCGGCCGCCTCGTTGAACGATCGCAGCTGATAACCGGTCGTCGCCGACAGAAGAAGGATGCGCTGCACGTCAGATCAGGGCCACCTGCCCCGATGATGGCTCGGCTCAACAGTACCAGGGTTCGTTGAGGTACGGGATCGTCGCCCGCGCCGGCAGCGGCGGCATCGCGCGCCGGTCAGAAGCCAGGCCTGCCGCATCGTGGGCCGTCCTCCATGCCATGGCGAAGATCTCGGCCCGCGGCGCGCTCAGCGTCACGCTGACGAGATCGGAAATCGCCTTCTGCAGGCGATCGACACGCCGGTCGCGGTGAGCCCACGGATAGGTGAGCGAAGCCGGGTCGAACGGCCGGATGACCGCCCGCACGTCGTCCAGCTCCAGCAGCCGCGACCCCTCGGTGACCAGCAGGCGAATCGCGAGTTGAATCGGCGCGACGTGGCCGACGAGGCCGAGCCGATCGATCGCCTGCAGCAGCTCGCAATAGCGTTCGAGCGTCGTCCACGGCGTGAAGGCGACGAACGTCGGCGCCAGCACGAGCCCCAGCTCCCGGAACCGTTCGACCACGGCGTCGAAGTCGGCGCGCGTATGCCCTTTCTCGAGCGCCGCGAGGATGTCGTCCTGCACGGCCTCGACCGCGCTCGTCACGAACGCGCAGCCGGTGTCGCGAAGCAGCGGCAGCCGATCGTCGTGGCGGCGCAGGTGCTCGACCTTGATCGTGACGTCGTACGACACCCCGGGAAATCGCCGGCCGAACCCTTCGAGCACGGCGACGGCGTGGCCGATGCCATTGAAGAAATCGGGATCGCCGAAGGTGATGTGGCGGGCGCCGGCGTCGACCTGTGCCGCGACATCGTCGAGCACGATCCCGGCCGGGACGATGCGGAAGCGGCCGTCGTAGACCGGGACGATCGGACAGTGGCGGCAGCGGTGCTTGCAGCCGCGGCTGGCCTCCGTATAGCCCGTCGTCCTGCGCTCGGTCCCGTGCTGGAGCGTCGCGTAGCGGGTCAGCGGCGGCAACTCGGCTCGGATCGGCAGGCGGAACGTGACGCGCGGTACGCCGGACGCCGCCGGCGACGGCGCGCGGCCGGTGCTCACGAGCGCTGCGAGGTCGTCCTCGAACTCGCCGCCGACGACGGTAGAGACGCCGTGCTCGCGCAGCATCGCCTCGTTGAGCGGCGCGTAGAGTCCGTAGGCCGCCAGGCTGGCGTGCGGGTTGATCGCCCGCACCCGATCGATCACCGGCACCGCCAGCCGCGTCGCCGTGTGCATCGGGAGGAAGAACGCGATCAGCGCCGCATCGCGCACGGCCCCGAGGTCGAGTTGCTCACGCGCGAGGTCGAGGCAGCGGGCCTCGGCCCCCGCCGCGGTGACCGCGGCGGCCGCCGATGCCAGCCCGAAGGGCTGCCGGCCCATGTCGTAGGTCGAGATCAGCAGGACCACGGAGGTCATTGTGGCACGGCTGTCATATGCTTACCGCCATGAGCCAACCGGCGATGGCCCAACGGGCCGACAGCGCACCCAGCGTTCACGATCGCGCCTTTTTCGGACACCCCCGCGGGCTCTCGACGCTGTTCTTCACCGAAATGTGGGAGCGGTTCAGTTATTACGGCATGCGCGCGCTGCTGATGCTCTTCATGGTCGCGCCGCTCGCCGACGGCGGCCTCGGCTTCGACACGGCGACGGCCGGCGCGGTCTACGGTCTTTACACGTCGATGGTCTACATGGCGACGCTGCCGGGCGGCTGGATCGCGGATCGCCTGATCGGTCAGCGGCGGGCCGTCTTCTGGGGCGGCGTGGTCATCTCGTCCGGCCACTTCAGCATGGCCTTCCCTTCGCTCGCCACGTTCTATCTCGGTCTTTTCCTCATCGTCATCGGCACCGGACTGCTGAAGGGCAACGTCAGCGTCATCGTCGGCAAGCTTTACGGCGACGGCGACAAGCGCCGCGACGCCGGGTTCTCGATCTTCTACATGGGGATCAACCTCGGCGCGTTCATCGCGCCGCTCATCTGCGGCTACCTCGGACAGGAAGTCAACTGGCACCTCGGGTTCGCCGCCGCCGGCATCGGCATGGTCGTCGGAACAGTGCAGTACGCGCTCGGCGGCAAGTATCTCGGCAGCGCCGGCGAGCACCCGGCGCCGGTGGCGTCGCCGGAACAGGGCCGGCGGCTGTGGCGGAGCGCGTACCTCGTGGGCGGTCTCTTCCTGCTGGCGGCGGCGGTCATCGGTATCGGCGGCTATACCGGGGCCGTCCCAGTGACGCCGAAGCAGGTTTCCGACGGCGCCGGCTACTTCCTGCTGCTCCTCATCGCCGTGTTTTTCGGCTGGCTGTTCCTGAACTCGTCCTGGACGCCGGAGGAACGCAAGCGCATCTACGCCATCACTCTGTTCTTCCTCGCCGCCGCGCTCTTCTGGTCGCTCTTCGAACAGGCCGGGTCGACGCTGACGCTCTTCGCCGAGCGCGACACGCGAACGTCGATCGTGGGATGGAGCTTTCCGAGCAGCTGGTTCCAGTCGATGAACTCGTTCTTCGTCTGGGCGTTCGCGCCGGTATTCGCCTGGCTCTGGATCGCGCTCGGATCGCGTGAGCCGTCGACGCCGATCAAGTTCTCGCTCGGCCTGATCGCGGTCGGCGCCGGCTTCGCCGTGCTGTTCGTCGCGACGACGCTGGCGGCCAGCGGCGTCCAGGTCAGCCCGATGTGGCTGACGGTCTGCTATCTGCTGCACACCTGCGGCGAGCTGTGCCTGAGCCCGGTGGGCCTCAGCGCGATGACGAAGCTGGCGCCGGTGCGGATCGCCGGCATGATGATGGGCGTGTGGTTCCTCGCGACCTCGGTCGGCAACTTCTTCGCCGGCCGCCTCGCAGGCTTCTACGAGAGCATGCCGCTCGGCACCCTGTTCGGCACGATTGCTGCGTTCGGCATCGTCTCCGGCCTGCTCTTCCTCGTCGTCTCGCCGTGGATCAAGAAGCTGATGGGCAGGGTCAATTAATTATGGCGCTGGAGAAATACCGGCAGAAACGCAATTTCACGAGCACGCCGGAGCCGGCCGGCGATCCGAAGGTCGTCAACGAACGATCCGGCAAATCGGGACAGCTCTTCTTCTGCGTGCAGAAGCACCTGGCGAGCCACCTGCACTACGACTTCCGCCTCGAGCACAACGGCGTGCTGCTGTCGTGGGCGGTGCCGAAGGGGCCGTCGCTCGATCCGAAAACAAAGCGCCTGGCGATGCACGTCGAAGATCATCCGTTCGAGTACGGCACGTTCGAAGGGGTAATCCCGGAAGGCTACGGCGCCGGCATCGTCATGCTCTGGGACCAGGGCACGTGGACGCCGGAGAGCGAGGACGTCGACGCGGCGCTGAAGAAGGGCGACCTCAAGTTCACGCTCGACGGCTACAAGCTCAAAGGTTCGTGGGTGCTCGTCCGCACCGGCGGCCGCTTCGGCAGCTCGTCGGGGGGCGACGGCCGCAGCTGGCTGCTCATCAAGCATCGCGACGACTGGGCGGGCGACGTCGACATCGCCGCATTCGCGCCGCTGAGCGTCAAGAGCAGCGGCGATTTCGAAGACATCCTCGCCGCCGACAAACCGGACGTCTGGGTCAGCCATCGTCCTGCCAAGGGCGGTGAGACCGGAGCGATGCTGGAAGACATCATCCGGAAGGCGGCGGCAATCAAGGCCGGACGCGATCCGAAGGCGGCCGCGGCGCCGGCGGTCCGGGCGGCCCGCGCGGCGAAGCCGGCGGCCCGCAAGACCCCGACTGCGGCGCGAGGCAAGGCGAAAACGGCGGCGCGCAAGCCGGCCGCCAGGAAACGTTCGGTATCCTGAGACCCGACTATGAACAAGAGCGACTTCATCCTGTTCAGCGGTGGCGCGGCGGGCGCGGAAGCCGAGTTCGGCGCCTGCGCCGAGCGGCATGGCATCGAGGAAGTGAACTTCACGTTCTCCGGCCACAAGGACGTGCGGACGCGCGGCATCCGCGTGCTCAATCACGAGGAGCTTCAGGCGGGCGATGTCAGCCTCGAGTACGTGTCGCGGCTGATGCACCGGCGCTATACCGACAGCCCGACGATCCGGAAGGTGCTGCAGACTCTCTGGTATCAGGTCAACAGCGGCCAGGAGATCTACGTCATCGGCGTCATCCTCGAGGATGGAACCGTGCGCGGCGGCACGGGCTGGGGCGCGGAGTTCGCCAAGCTGTGCAACAAGCCGCTCTGGGTGTTCGATCAGGAGAAGGACGGCTGGTTCGAGTGGTCCGGATCCGAGTGGAACGCCCGCGGCACCACGGCACCGACAATCACCCACCCGCATTTCACCGGCACCGGCACGCGCAAGATACAGGACAACGGGCGCGAGGCGATCGAAGCGCTGTTCACGAGCTCGTTCGAGCGCTGAGGCGCTATCTGCGCGTCGGTACGCGAGCCTCGAGCTCGACCCAGCGGGCCAGGGCGGCGTCGAGCTCGCGGCCAACATCGTCGATGCGCGCCAGCACGCGGCGGATGTGCTCCGCCGGCTCCTTGTAGAAGGCAGCCGACTCCGATTCCTGCCGCAGCCGCGACTGCTCCGTCTCGAGCGCATCGATCCGGCCCGGCAGGTCGTCGAACTCGCGCTGTTCCTTAAACGACAACTTGCCCGTCCGCGGCGCCTTCGCGCGCTGGCCGCCGCCGTCGGTGCCCGATCCTTTTCCCGCCGGCGCGCCCGCCACTTTTCCAGGGCCCTCACCCACCGCTGCCTGGCGCAGGTAGTCCTGCCAGCCGCCGACGTACTCGACCACCCTCCCGCCGCTCTCGAACGCGAGGGTGCTGGTGACGACGTTGTCGAGGAAGGTGCGATCGTGACTGACCAGCAGCACCGTGCCGGGGAAGTCCGCCACCAGCTCCTCGAGCAGCTCGAGGGTCTCGATGTCGAGATCGTTGGTCGGCTCGTCCATCACCAGGACGTTGGCCGGGCGCGCGAACAGCCGCGCCAGCATCAGGCGGTTGCGCTCGCCTCCCGAGAGCGACCGTACCGGCGAGACGGCGCGCTCGCGCGGAAAGAGGAAGTCCGCGAGGTAGCCGACGACGTGCCGCGGCTGGCCGTTGACGATGACCGTATCGCTGCCGTCGTTGACGCTGTCGACGACCGAGCGATCGGGATCGAGCTGCTCGCGCTGCTGATCGAAATACGCGATCTCGACCCTGGCCCCGCGCGTCACGGTGCCGCGGTCGGGCGTGAGCTCGCCGACGAGCAGCTTGAGGAGCGTCGTCTTGCCAGAGCCGTTGGCGCCGATGAGGCCGATGCGATCGCCGCGCATGATGCGCTGCGTGTAGTCGGCGATGACCGCCGTCCCGGCAAATGATTTCGAGACATGGTCGGCGTCGAACACGAGCTTCCCCGAGGCGCGGCTCGCGTCGAGGCCGAGCCGGGCGTCGCCGACGGCGGCGCGCTGCGCCGCGCGCTCGGCGCGCAGCGCGTAGAGCGCCTTGACGCGGCCTTCGTTGCGGGTGCGCCGCGCCTTGACGCCGCGGCGCAGCCACGCCTCCTCCTCGGCCAGTTTCTTGTCGAGCCGTTCGCGCGCCCGCGCGTCGGCTTCCTCCGCCGCTGCCTTCTTCTCGAGATAGCTGGCGTAGCTGCCCGGCCACGACGTGACGACGCCGCGGTCGAGATCGACGATGCGCGTCGCCAGTGCCGAGAGGAAGGCGCGGTCGTGGGTCACGAACAGCAGCGCGCCGCTGAAGGTCCGTAGTGACTCTTCCAGCCAGCGAATCGCGTCGATGTCGAGGTGGTTCGTCGGCTCGTCGAGCAGGAGGAGGTCCGGCTCCGACACCAGCGCCTTGCCGAGCAGCGTTCGCCGCCGCCAGCCGCCCGAGAGCTCGCGCAGCGGGCGGTCCGCCGGCAGCGACAGCCGTGAAACGACGGTCTCGACCTTCTGCTCGAGGCGCCAGCCGTCACGCTCCTCGAGCTGGTGCTGGAGCGCGCCGAGCCGGTCGAGGCCGCCCGGCGTCTCGGCGAGATCAACGGCGGCATGATGGTATTGCGCCACCAGGGCGCCGAGCTCGCCAAGGCCGGCGGCGACCTCGTCGAATACCGTGCGATCGGCCGCGAGCGGCACCTCCTGGTCCAGGCGCGAGATGCGAAGCCCGGGCGCTCGCCAGATCGTGCCGCCGTCGGCCGCCTGTTCCCCCGAGACGACCTTCAACAGGCTGGACTTGCCGGTACCGTTGCGCCCAATCAGGCAGATTCGCTCGCCGGGGTCAATCCGGAGGCTGGCCTCTTCGAACAGGGGAAGGTGACCGAATGCAAGGGAGACACGATCGAGGGAAAGCAGGGCCACGCGACTTTCAGCATACCTTGCCTTCGCGGCATAATGGTCCGTCGCTCGAATCGCGGCGGCGGAGGATCAGATGAAAACGTGGCTCCTGGCAACGACGCTCGCATTGGCGCTCCCGGCCGGCCTGGCTGAGACCAAGCTCGGGTCCGGCGTCTCCCTCAAAGAGGCGACGCCGATTCGCGCCCTCATCGACAATCCGGCGGATTTCAAGGGCAAACGCCTCCGCATCGACGGCGTGGCCACGGCGGTGTGCACGCACATGGGCTGCTGGATGGCGGTCGCGGCGGAAGACGCGCCGGACGGCCCGACTGTTCGCCTGAAAGTCGACGATGGCGTGATCGTGTTCCCGGTCACCGCCAAGGGCAAGAAGGTGTCGGCGGAAGGCGTCTTCGAGCCGGTCGGCGGCCACGCCGAAGCGCAGGAGGCGGCGGGCGAGCATGCCAAGACGGATCCGAAGGCGTCGCAGGCGTATCACCTGAAAGCCACCGGCGCCCTGATCCGCGAGTAGCGCCCGGCGCCAGCCACCGCGACGATCGGCGCTAGAACAGCTTGCGCGCCAGCACTGCCCACACGGCCTGCGCCAGCCGGCGCCGGTCGTGGCGGGCAATCTCTTCGGACCAGAACTCCCCTTCCACGATCTCGCAGCCGGCAGGAATCCCGCCGACGGCCAGCGGCCGCTTGTGCTCGGCGAGATACCGCGACAGCGTCTCCTGCGGCGGCTTGCCGGTGTTGACGATGACGACGTCGATCGGCCGGCCGATCGCGTCACCCATGCGTTGCACGGCTTCGCCGGCCGTGAACTCCCACATCCCCCGGCCCTCCGTCAGCAGGTTGGCCACCAGTACGATCGGACCTGGCACGCGCCGGATCGCCTCGGCGGCGCCGTTGACGAGCAGAATCGGCATCAGGCTGGTGTAGAAGCTGCCGGGCCCGATGATGATCGCATCGAGCGCCCCGATCGCCGCCCGGGCCGCTTCGTGCAGGCGGACGTCGGGCTCGAGCCAGAGCCGCGTGATCGCGTGCCCCGCGGTCTGTCCGGCGTCGACCTCGACTTCCCCGCTCGTCCGCGAGCCGTCGCCGTACTCGGCGCAGATGCTCGCCTGCTCGGTGCTCACCGGCCAGACGTGCCCTTCACATCCGAGCAGCGCCCGCAGGCCGTCGACGGCGGCGAGGAAGTCGCCGCTGTAGCGCTCCATCATCGACAAGAGGAGATTGCCGCCGGTGTGCCCGCGCAAGCGCGCGTGCTGCTCCGGCAGGTGCAGCCGCGCCAGCAGCACGTTGCGCGCTTCGCGTTCGTTGCGGGCGAGCGCGAGCGCGCACCGGAGGACGTCGCCCGGCGGCAGGACGCCGAGCTCGTCGCGCAGCTGACCGGAGCTGCCGCCACTGTCGAACATCGTGACGATGGCGTGGACGAGGAGCCAGGGGTTCGTCTTGAGACCTCCGAGCAAGCTCGGCAATCCGGTCCCGCCACCCAGACAACCCACATTGAGGGTCCGAAGCTGCATGGAACGTCGTCAGTATAATGGGTCGATGTCCTCTCCCCTGGCTGAGGCGCTCACGTCCCGCCAGCGAGCCGCCTTCGATTTCCTCCTGGCTGATCTGGATCGCATTCTCGGCACGCGTCTCCGGTCGGTCGTCGCCTACGGTTTCGGCGACGCTCAGGACGGCAACACCGACGACGACGAGCTGCGGACGATGGCGGTCGTCGAGGCGATCGGCGCTGACGATCTCCACCGGCTGGCTGGCCTCGCCCGCGGCTGGAAGGCGCGCGGCCTGGCGGTGCCGCTGCTGCTGACCCAGGACGAACTGGCGCGCACGCTCGACGTCTTTCCGCTCGAGTACGGCAGCATCATCGCCCGCCACGTCCCGCTGCGCGGCGACAACCCGTTTGCCGGGATCGCCGTCGCCGACGCCGATCGCCGGCGCGGCTGCGAGCGCGCCGCCAAGAGCCATCTCATACACCTGCGCGAGGGCGCGATCGAGACCGAAGGCGATCCCGTCCGGGTCTCGCGCATGATTGCGGCTTCGGCGCCGGCGTTCCGGTCGCTGCTGCGGCACATCGTCAGGCTCGAGCGCGGCGATGCGTGGCCGCGCGACGGCATGGACGATCACGCGCTGGCGGATGCCGCCGAGGCCATCGTCGGCGCGCCCTCGGCGCTGGTTGCCGAAGTGCTGGCGGCGCAGCGCAGCAGCATCGCCGATCCCTCGCCGCTGCTCGCGCGCTACGTCGCCGCGAGCGAGCGCATCTGGCGCTTCGTCGACGGATGGCGTTCATGACGACGTCGCCCGCGCCCGGCCGCCGCCGGGTGCGCGGTACCGGCGCCATCGTCATCGCGCTCGTGCTGGGCGGGCGTGCACTCGCGTTCGCACAGCCGCCACCGCCGCTCCTGACCGCCCCCGTCAACGACTTCGCCAACGTCATCGACGCGAAGAGCGAGCAGGAGCTCGAGCGCCGCATCCGCGCCCTCCAGGCGGCGAGCGGCACCGCGGTGGTCGTCGCGACGGTCCCGACGTTCCAGCCGTACGGCAGCATCGACGAGTACGCCGTCAAGATGTTCGAGAACGGCGGCAGGGGCATCGGCGAGAAGGGCAAGGACGGCGGCGCGCTGATCGTCGTCGCGGTCGAGGATCGCCGCGTCCGCATCGAGGTCGGCTACGGCCTCGAGGGCTACATCACCGATGGCTACGCCGGCCAGACGATCCGTGAGCTGATGCTGCCGGCGTTCAGGAACGGCCAGTACGGCCAGGGCCTGCTCGCCGGCACGACGCGCGTCATCAACCGCATCGCGACCGAGCAGGGCGTGACGCTGCAGGACGTTCCGCAGAGCGCGCCGGCGCAGGCCCGCCGCGGCGGGCGCAACCGGCAGAACGGCTCGGCGCTCGTCATCTTCATCTTCATCCTCCTGATCGTCCTGATGAACAGCCGCGGCGGCCGGCGGCGGCGCCGCTGGGGCGGCGGGCCGTGGAGCGGCTGGAACAGCGGCGTCGGTCCGTTCGGAACCGGCATGGGCGGGTTCGGCGGCGGCTTCGGCGGCTTTGGTGGTGGCGGCGGCGGTGGCGGGTTCGGCGGGTTCGGGGGCGGACGCAGCGGCGGCGGCGGTGCCTCTGGCGGGTGGTAGGCGGACGAGCGGCGGTCACAACCCGGATCGAGTCATGCAAGGCAAGAGATGAGGATGATTAGGATGGGGAGGATGAGAACGATGCAGACGACGCGAAAAACGTGGAAGGGCATGCTCATGCAGACGACACTTCGCACGACGGTCCAGGCGTTCCTCCTCGCGACCATGGCGATGGCGCTGTCCGGCTGTTCGTACAACACCTTCACGAGCCAGGAAGAGCAGCTCAAGACGGCGCAGTCCGAGGTCCAGAACCAGCTGCAGCGCCGCAACGACCTCATCCCGAACCTGGTCGAGACGGTCAAGGGCTACGCCAGCCAGGAGAAGGAGATCTTCACGTCGATCGCCGAATCGCGCTCGCGGATGATGAACGCGAAGACGCCCGACGAGCAGATCGAGGCGGCCAACGCCCAGACCAGCGCACTCGCCCGCCTGCTCGTGGTCGTCGAGAACTACCCGCAGCTGAAGTCGGACGCGAACTTCCAGCGCCTGATGGACGAATTGGCCGGCACCGAGAACCGCATCGCGGTGGCGCGTCAGCGCTACAACGACTCGGCGCGCCAGTACAACACGCTGCGCCGCAGCTTCCCGTCGAACGTCACCGCCAAGATGTTCGGCTTCAAGGAATACCCCTACTACGAAGCCCCGCCCGAGGCGCAGCGCCTGCCGAAGGTCGACTTCAGCAAGTAAGCGCGCTACTACCTCGAGTCGTAGACTGACCTACAATAGCGGCGCGCGAACGCGGAGCCTGCGGGCTCCGCGGGAGTCCGCGCGGACGTTCAGCGTCCGTGCGGCAGCCGCGCCGGCTGCGGCGGCATTCAGCCGCCGCTCCACTCCATCACCTCCGTCGTCGCTCCGGCGTCGCTCGGTTGACCGCGGCGGCGGCGCACACAGACGCGGCAGAAGTCGCACAGGGAGAAGCAGCGTGGGGATTCTGGCCAACGGACGTGCCCGGCTCGTGATCTGGCTGGGACTCGGTTTGATCGCCATCGGCTCGGGTCAGGCGACCCTGGCGCGCCAGCCGCAGCCCGGCGCGCAGCCGCAGGCTGCCGCCCAGCCGGTCGCGCCGTTGCGCGCGATCAACGAGTCGGACGACCCAGTGCTCAAGCGCTTCGTCTGGCGCTCGATCGGCCCGGCGGTGATGGGCGGACGCATCGACGACATCGCCGTCGATGAAGCCAACCCGTCGGTGATGTACGTCGCCTACGCGACCGGCGGCTTGTGGAAGACCGTCAACAACGGCACGACCTGGACGTCGCTCTTCGACGAGCAGCCGGTGTCGTCGGTCGGCGCCCTCGCCCTGTCGCAGTCGAATCCCAACATCCTGTATGTCGGCACCGGGGAGCCCAACAACCGCCAGAGCTCGTCGTTCGGCGCCGGGGTCTACAAGTCCACCGACGCCGGCAAGACCTTCGAGTATGTCGGCCTGAAGGAAACCCAGTCGATCGGCCGCATGGTCGTCCACCCCAAGGATCCGAACATCGTCTACGTCGCCGCGGTCGGGCACCTCTTCGGGCCCAACCCGGAACGCGGCCTCTACAAGACCAGCGATGGCGGCAAGACCTGGACGAACACGAAGTTCATCGACAACGACACCGGCTTCATCGACGTCGTGATGCACCCGACCAGCCCCAATACCCTGTTCGCGTCGTCGTACCAGCGGCGGCGGCAGCCGTGGGGCTTCAACGGCGGCGGTCGCCGGCAGCGGCATCTGGCGCACCGACGACGCCGGCAAGACCTGGACGCGGCTGACCGGCAGCGGCCTGCCGACCAACCCGATGCTCGGCCGCATCGGCCTCAGCATCAGCCGGTCGAAGCCGAACGTCGTCTACGCCCAGCTCGAGGTCGGACCGAGCGGCGGCACCGGCGCCGGCGTCAACGACGACGGCTCGCTCGTGCAGCCCGGCCAGGGCCGTGGCGGTGGTGGCGGCGGCGGCCGCGGCGGCGCAGCCGAGGAGCCGAAGCCCGATCCGGCGCGCAGCGGCGTCTGGCGCTCGGACGACGGCGGAAAGACGTGGCAGTTCCGCAGCAACAACAACAATCGACCGATGTACTACAGCAAGATTCGCGTCGATCCGACCAACCCCGAGATCGTCTACACGACCGGCGCCAGCGCCTACAAGTCGGTCGACGGCGGCCGCACCTTCAACGTGATGGGCGGCCAGAGCCACAGCGATCACCACGCGCTGTGGATCAATCCACGCAACAACCAGCATCTCGTCATCGGCAACGACGGTGGCCTCGACGTCAGCTACGACCAGGGCAGTACCTGGGAAGAGATCAGCCTGTCCGCGCTGGGGCAGTTCTACGCCATCAGCGTCGACATGCGGAAGCCGTACTACGTCTGCGGCGGCCTGCAGGACAACGGCTCGTGGTGCGGCCCGAGCGCCGTCCGCAGCGGCACCGGCAGCGTCAACAGCGACTGGTATCGCGTCGGCGGCGGCGACGGCTTTTACACCGCGAACGACCCCCGCGACTGGAGGATCGGCTACGCCGAGACGCAGGACGGCAACACGTTCCGCTACGACCTCCGCACCGGCCAGACGCGATCGATCCGGCCGATTCCGCCGATCAATCCGGCGGCGGCCCCGGCCGCAGCGACGCCGGCGCCCGCGACGGCAGCGCCGGCTGGCGCACAGCCCGCTCAGCCCGGTCAGCCCGCGGGACAGGCGCCAGCGGCAGCGCCGGCGGCCGGCGGGCAGCCGGCGGCCGCAGCGCAGGGCGGCGGCCGAGGCGGCCGTGGTGGCGGCGCCGGCAACGTCGTCCCGCCGCCGCCGGCGGGCACGGTCTATCGCTTCTTCTGGAGCACGCCGTTCAAGCTCTCGCACCACGATCCGAACACGGTGTACCTGGGCGGCGATCGCCTGTTCAAGTCGACGACGCGCGGCGACACGTGGATGGCGTCCCCCGACCTGACGCGGAACATCGGCCGCAACGATCGCCCGATCATGGGCGTCGCCGGCACGGCACCGATGGCCTCGAAACACGACGGCGCCGCCTCCTACAGCAACATCGTGACGCTCGGCGAGTCGCCGCTGGCGCCCGGCATCCTGTGGGTCGGATCCAACGACGGCAACGTGCAGGTCAGCCGCGACGGCGGCGCCAACTGGAAGAACGTCACCGCCAACATCAAGGGCGTGCCCGACGAGTCGCACGTCTCGCGCGTCGAGCCGTCACACTTCGACGCCGGCACCGCCTACGTCTCGTTCGACAACCATCGCCGCGACGATCAGAAGCCGTACATCTTCGTCACCCGTGACTTCGGCCAGACCTGGACGTCGATCGCCGCCAACCTGCCGGAGGGCAACGTCAACGTCGTCAAGGAAGACCCGAAGAATCCCAACCTGCTCTATGCCGGGACCGAATACGGGTTCTTCATCTCGCGGACCGGCGGCAAGGACTGGAAGAAGTTCATGACCGGCCTGCCGACGGTACGGGTCGACGACGTCCTCGTGCACCCGCGCGACAACGATCTCGTCCTCGCGACCCACGGCCGCAGCATCTGGATTCTCGATGACATCACGCCGCTGCAGCAGATGACCGAGGCGATCACGACAGCCGACGCGCATCTCTTCGACGTCCGGCCGGCAACGGCGTGGGTGGCTGATCTCACCAAGGTCCAACGGCCTCAGTGCCGACAAGCACTTCCGCGGTCAGAACCCGCAGGGCGGCGTCGCGATCAGCTACTACCTCAAGGAAGCTGCAACCGGCGACGTCAAGCTCACGATCAGTGACAGCACCGGCCGCGTCGTCCGCGAGATGGACGGGACCAAGGAGGCCGGGCTGAATCGCGTCCAGTGGAACCTCGCGCCGAACGCGGTCGCGGGCTTCGGCCGTGGCGGCGCCGGCGGTGCCGCTGGCGGCCGCGCCGGCCGCGGCGGCCGCGGCGTCCCCTTCGTCCCGACCAACGCCACGACCAGCGCCGTCGAGCCCGGTACCTACGTCGTCAAGCTCGCCGTCGGCGGCAAGGAACTGATGACGACGGTTCAGGTCGACGCGGACGACATCCACTGACGCCGTCCCCTGGCCGCAATCGAAGACGGCGAGGCCCTCAGCCTCGCCGTTTTCATGTACGCTTCATCCCATGACGATCAGCGAAGCGCTTCTCCCAGAGTACGATCACGAGATGGCGACGACGCGGCGATTGCTCGAGCGGGTGCCGGAAGCACGTTTCGAGTGGCGGCCGCACGAGCGATCGATGACGATCGGCAAGCTCGCCGGCCATCTCGCCGGCATTCCGTTCTGGTGCACGGCGACGCTCGACGCCACCGAGCTGGATCTCGATACGATGCCGACGCAGCCGACACCCTCGACGCGCGCCGATCTGCTGGCCGTGTTCGACGCCAAGGTCGCGAAAGCGCGCGCCGGGCTGGCAGCGGCGAGCGACCCGGAGCTGCTCGCGCCGTGGACCCTCAAGAAAGGCGGCCAGGTGTTCTTCACGATGCCGCGCATCTCGGCGATCCGCTCGTTCGTGATGAACCATTCGATCCACCATCGCGGTCAGCTCTCGGTGTACCTGCGGCTGAATGACGTGCCGCTGCCGCCGATTTACGGCCCGACGGCGGATGAGCAGCCCTGACGCCGTCGCCGGGGCGCCCGGCGCGCGCCCGACGCTGAGCGCGATCTTCCTGATCGCGCTCGTGCCATTCCTGGTCCTCGCGACCGCGAACTCCGCCGGCTATCGATACGGCGCCTCGGACCAGGCGTTCTACGTGCCGGCCGTTCTCGAGGCGATGAACCCGGCGCTCTTTCCGCGCGACTCCCATCTCATCGCGTCGCAGGCGCGCCTGACGCTGTTCGACGAGGTCATCGGCGGGGCCTCGAGAGCAACCGGGCTTGCGCTGCCGGTCATGCTGGCGCTTTTCCAGGTGATCACGCTCGGCTTGCTGGCCTGGGGCATCATCCGCATCGCCGACGTGTTCTACCGCACCCGATGGGCGGTCGCTGCCCTGCTTTTCCTCACGACGCTGCGGCACGCGATCAGCAAGTCAGGCACGAATACACTCGAAGGCTACTTCCATCCGCGCCAGCTGGCGTTTGCGCTGGGCACCATCGCCGTGGCCGAGTTCCTGCGCGGCCGACAGGCCGGGGTCTGGATCCTGCTCGCCCTTGCCGGCACGCTCCATCCGACGACGACGCTGTGGTTCGCGATCTGGATGAGCGTCGCGACCTTCGTCGCCGAGCCGCGCTGGCGCCGGCATCTGCTCGCGGCAGGGGGCGTCGCCGGCGTGATCGCCGGATGGGCACTAGTGGCGGGGCCGCTGGCCGCGCGGCTAGGGACGATGGATCGCCGAGTGGCTGGCGACGCTCGGCGCCAAGGACTACCTGTTTCCTTCGCGCTGGCCGGCGGTGACGTGGCTGACAAACCTGGCCTACGTGCCGGTCATCGGCGCCATCTACCGATATCGCCGCGCGCACGGTGCGCTCGTGCCGCGCGAGACGGGACTCGTTGCCGGCTGCCTCGCGCTCGTCCTCGTGTTCCTCGCGCTGCTGCCCTTCAACATCGCGCGCACGGCGCTTGCGATCCAGCTTCAGCCGGCGCGCACCTTCTGGATGCTCGACCTGCTCGCCGGGGTGTATCTCGTGTGGGCGTGCGCCGAAGGCCTGTCGGCACGGGCCGCCCGGGCCCGCGCCGTGGCTGCGGTCCTCGCTGTGGTGTCGGTCGGCCGCGGGACCTACATCATGACCGTCGAGTTTCCCGACCGCGCGCTCGCGCAGGTGACTGCCGGCGACGGCGACTGGAGCCGGATCATGGATCGGGTGAGGGCGTCGGAACCGGGAAGCGCGTGGCTGGCCGATCCCGGGCACGCCGCCCGCTACGGCTCCAGCCTGCGCCTCGCCGGCCGAGATGTCTTTGTCGAGGGGATCAAGGACAGCGCGATCGGGATGTACGAACGCGACGTCGCGCTGCGGACGCGCGACCGGGTGCGCGAGATCGGCGACTTCCCGGCGCTGACGCCGGAACGCGCGCGCGAGCTCGCCGCCGCGCACGGCCTCGACTACCTCATTACGGAGTCGAGCCTGGCCCTGCCGGAAGTCTTCAGCTCCGGAACGATAAAGATCTACCGGCTGCGACCCTGACCTCGTCGCCCTTCTCGCGCAAGACGCGGGCAAGATGGCGGGCGTGGTCCATCGTGACGATCCAGGTGCTCAGGCTCGAAGCCTGATCGATCACGCAGCCGAGGCTGCGGTTGACGACCGCCTGAGCGTCCGGCCCGTCGAGCGTCTCGAGGGCGGCGGGCACGCGGACCAGCCGGGCGCCGAGCGTCGCCTGACGAACGCCGCCGAGGAGGACGTAGTAGGACACCGCGATCAACGCGAAGAGGAACAGCAGCGCCGGGGCCGCGAAGCGCAGCGCGTCGCCGGCGGCGACGCCGGCGGCAAATGCCGTCAGGTAGACGACCAGCGTGTCGATGAGCAGGAGGATCGCGACGTCGACCAGGGCAGCGACCTGCTTGCGCCAGATGAGACTGCCGCCGGCGAACGGCCGGGCTACCGCTGGCGCGACTTCGACGGCGCGATGCGGCCGCGGCCGCTCGATGCCGCGCACGCGGGCGAGGCCGTCGATCGGATCCTCGACGTCGCGGAGGCGGTCGTGCACTTCGGCCACCGCCTCTTCCGACGAGATTCCGACTGCCGCGGCATAGCCGCGGACGGCATTACGGCCGTAGAGCCCGGTCGGCAGCTCCTCGTAGGCGCCGCGTTCGATGATCTGGAGGTTGTTCTCGCGGACCCCGCTCGTCCGGGCGATCTCGGCAAGCGTCACGCCCTTGCGCTCGCGGGCCGTTCTCAACCGTTCGTGTAATGGTCTGCACATGACTGCACGTCCTGTCCTGTCGCTGCGCCCCGTCACGGGGCGCTGAACGTCCATTTCCGCTCGCTGATCCGCCTATCGGCCCGTGGGGTACACTTGATTACAGCTGGCCGGCCAGCCGACTCCGCCTGCCGATGATCTACCGACCCAAGCGTGGACTCTCCAACGGCCACTTGATGACGGTGTATGCCTGGGGCAGGCCGCGGCAGTTTCCGCGGCTGACGGCGCCGGTCGAGCGGTTCTTCGACGTCGCGCCGGACGCCCGGGTGCTGGCGCACTGCCACTGGCAGCCGACGCCATCGGCGCATCCGGCGCTGCTCGCACTGCACGGCCTCGAGGGCTCGAGCAGCGCGCACTACATGCGCGGTCTCGCCGACAAGGCCTTTGCCGCCGGCTTCAACGTCATCCTGTTGAATCAGCGCAACTGCGGCGGCACCGAGCGCCTGTCGGCCGGGCTGTACCACTCGGGCCTGACCGCCGACGCCGATCACGTGATCCGGTGCCTGGCGGACGAGGGGATCGATCGCATCGTCGCCGCCGGCTACTCGCTCGGCGGCAACCTGGCGCTCAAGCTCTCCGGCGATTACGGCGACGCCTGTCCGCTGCAACTTCGGGGCGTCTGCGCCATCTCGCCGGTGATCGAGCTCGAAGCCTGCGTTCGCGCCCTCGAGCGGCGTCAGAACTTCATCTATCAGTGGAATTTCGTGCGTGGACTGAAGGCGCGGATGCGGCGCAAGGCCGCCTGCTTCCCCGGCCGCTTCGACACGGCGCCACTCGATCGCATCCGTACGGTGCGTGAGTTCGACGAGATTTACACGGCGCCGCACTTCGGCTTCCGTGGCGCCTCGGACTACTACCATCGGGCGAGCGCGATGCGGGTCATCGATCGCGTGCGGGTGCCGGCCCTCGTCATCACCGCCGATGACGATCCTTTCGTGCCGACGCAGCCGTTCGACGGTCAGGCGCTGCGGGGCAACCGCGCCATCCGGGTCATCGTCACGTCACACGGCGGGCACTGCGCGTTCCTAACGGACGGCGCCGCCGGGCACGACGGCTACTGGGCCGAACACCAGATCGTCGACTTCGCGCTGACGGCGACCGCCGTCACAGCAGCGCCATCAGGCGCTTCGCAAACGCCGGTCCCAGCCCCTGCTCTTCGTGCTTGAAGTAGACGAAGGCGTCGCCGACGCCTGAGAGGCCGCACAGGACCGCTGCCCACCGCTCGATGTCGGCCTGCTGATAGCCCTCGTCGCGCAGCCTGAAGTAGGCATAGTCGGCCGTCATCTCGATCGGCGCGCTCAGCTTTTCGCTGTCGGCGACGCACAGCGCGAGCTGGTGCTGGCGCAGGACGTCGTAGACCTCGCCGTCGAACCACGACGGGTGGCGGAACTCGAACGCCGCCCGCGTCCCGCGCGGCAGCGTCTCGACGAAGGCTGCGAGCACAGCCGCGTCCTTCTTGAAGTTCGGCGGCAGCTGGAACAGCAGCAGCGCCAGCTTCGACTCGAGGGTGCGGGCGATGCGGCAGAACGACTGCGTCACGTCCTCGCAGCGCTGCAGCCGCGAGTCGTGCGTGATGCGCCGCGGCGCCTTGAGGGTGAAGGTGAAGTGCGGCGGCGTCCCCGCCGCCCAGCCGGTCAGCAGCTTCTCGGTCGGCATCCGGTAGAAGGTGTAGTTGATCTCGACCGTCGGAAAGTGCTCGGCGTAGAACGCCAGCATCTTGTCGGTGGCGAACTTCTCGGGATAGAACGACCCGCGCCACTCCGGGTAGTTGTAACCCGAGGTGCCGACTCTTACATTCATGGAGTCATGTTAAGGCAGAAGGCAGAAGGCAGAAGGGAGAAGGCAGAAGCGTTCCTCTCACTCGTCGCGGTCGTTTCCACGATTCGGGCGCGATTTCGCGGTCTTCACGGTCGCGGTCAGAATCGCGATCAGCTCGGACGCCTCTTGATTCAGTGGCGCGGCTCTCTGGGCCATCTGTTTTTCAGACGCCACGATGACGCGCAACCAGAACGCGGTTTCACGCGCCTCCTTGAGCGAAATCGAGACCTTGGAAATGAAGTCACGCTTGCTCTGACCATCAATTGCCTCAGCCATATTGGCACCAATCGACGTGCCAGCCTTCAGCAACTGCTCGGCGAGTCTTCGCAGGATCACCCCCCGTTCCGCCAAGATGCAGCAGAACGAGACGACCTCGCAGGCAAACAGCAACGTCCGCTCGCGCAAGTCGTAAGGCTTGGACATGCCGCCGGCGTTGCACGGGCCGCGCCACCTGACGATCCCGAGGATTACCGCTGATCTCGACCCAACCCGTGGCAGATTCTTCAACACTACGCAGTACGCGATGCGGCCAGAATTGCCCCTTCTGCCTTCTGCCTTCTGCCTTCTGCCTTCTGCCTTCTGCCTTCTGCCTTCTGCCTTCGTGTCAAGCCGCCTGCTTACGGCTGCGCACCACCGCGAGCATGAGCATGGCTGTGCCCCACGCCGCCAGCGCCGCCACCTGCGGCCACAGCAGATCCAGTCCGATGCCCTTCAGGAAGATGCCGCGGACGATGACGAGGAAGTATCGCAGCGGAATCAGGTAGGTGAACGGCTGGATCACCGCCGGCATGTTCTCGATCGGAAAGATGAAGCCGGACAGGTAGATCATCGGCATCAGGAAGAAGAACGTCGCGGTCATCATCGCCTGCTGCTGGGTGTCGCTGATGGTCGAGATGAACAGGCCGAGCGCGAGGGTGCAGAGCGCGTAGAGCAGGCACATCGCGAAGAGCAGGAAGAAGCTGCCGCGGAGCGGCACCTCGAACCAGAGCACCGCGACCGCGACCACGAGCAGGACGTCGATCAGGGCAATCAGTCCGTACGGCAGCAGCTTGCCGACGATCAGCTCCCAGCGGCGCAGCGGCGTCACGTTCAGCTGCTCGAGCGTGCCCAGCTCCTTCTCGCGCACGATCGCCATCGCCGCGAGGTTGGCGGTGATGACCAGCAGAATGAGCGCCAGCACGCCCGGGATCATGAAGAAGCGGCTCTCGAGCTCCGGGTTGAACCAGACTCGGATCCGGGCGTCGATCCCGGTCGGCGCCTCGGCCGCGCCGGCGGCGGTTTCGCCGGCGGCGGCCGCGAGATCACGCGCGTAGCCGGCGATCAGGCTCGACGAGTAGCCGAGCGCGACTGTCGTCGAGTTCGAGTCGGTGCCGTCGGCGACGATTTGCACGGTGACCGGGCGCCGGCCGAGGATTCGTTCGCCGTAGCCCGACGGGATCGTGAGCGCCAGCGAGGCGGTGCCGCCTTCGAGGTAGGGCTCGATCTCGTTGACGGTCGTCACCGTCGCCACGATCGAGAAGTTCGACGACGCGTCGAAGCGCTCGACGAGCTCGCGGCTGGCGGCGGTGCGATCGCCGTCGGCGACGACGAGCGGCACGTCGCGGATGTCGGTTGTCGCCGCGTACCCGAGCATCGTCAGCTGAAGGATTGGCGCGATGATGACGAGGCGGAACAACCGCGGATTCATCCGCAGTTCCTGGAACTCCTTGCGCACGAGGCAGCGCAGCCTCTGCATCAGGCCCGCTCTCGCGCCAGCCGCAGCGACGCCAGCCCGAGCATCACCGCCGCATAAGCCGTGAGCGCCGCCAGCGGCGCAACCAGGTGGCCGAGCTCGCTCCCTTTGAGGACGATGCCGCGAAGCGCGACCAGGAAGTACCGGGCCGGCACCAGGTGGGTGATCACCTGCAGCGCCGTCGGCATGCTCGAGATCGGAAAAATGAACCCCGACAGCATCATGGTCGGCAGGAGCGAGATCAGCAGCGCCATCTGGAAGGCGACCTGTTGAGATTCGGCGACGGTCGAGATCAGCAGTCCTGTGGCGAGCGCCCCGACGATGTAGAGCGACGTCGCGAGGAGGAGCGCGGCCCAGTTGCCGCGCATCGGCAGATCGAACAACACCATCGACGCCGCGATGATCAACCCAGACGATGCCAGCGAGATCAGGAAGTACGGCAGCGTCTTGCCGATGATGAAGGAGAAGGTGTCGATCGGTGCCATCCGGACCTGCTCCATCGTGCCGGACTCTTTCTCGCGCACGACCGACAGGGCGGTCGACGTGACGGCGGTGATCATGCCGATATAGGCAATCAGCCCCGGGACGAGAAACAGCGTGCTGCGCAGCTCCGGGTTGTACCAGATGCGCGGTTCGACCGCGAGCGGCAACGGCCGGCGGACGCTCGACGGCGCCAGTTCGGCGCCGACAGTCGCGAGGATGCTGGTGGCATAGCCCATCACCGTCGTCGCCGTGTTGGCGTTGTCGCCGTCGATGATCACCTGCACGGCACCGAGCCGGCGGCTCGCGATGTCGCGGCTGAAGCCCTCCGGAATCACCAGCACGGCGCGTGCCCGGTTCAGATCGATGAGACGCTCGGCTTCCGCCGGAGAGTGCACTGTCGCAACGAGGTCGAAGTAGCCCGAGTTGACGAACGCCGAAACGATGGCGCGGCTGTCGGGGGTGCCGTCGCGGTCCTCCACTGCGAGCGCGACGTGGCGGATGTCGAAGTTCAGGGCGTAGCCATAGAGCAAAAGGAAGAACGCGGGAATGAAGACGAGGATCAGCAGCGTGCGGCGATCGCGCAGGATCTGGCGCAGCTCCTTGCGATAGACCGCGAGTGCCTTCCTCATGCCGCGGCGCCCCCGGCTTTCTCGACGACGTCGAGGAATACGTCCTCGAGCGACGGCACCACGTCCGCGACCGCGTCGACGGCAAGGCCGGCGGCGCCGAGGCGCGCGGCGATGTCGGCAGCGGTCACCGACGCCGGCCGCAGCACAGCATGGACCGCGGTGCCGAAGAGGCTCGTCTTCTCCACTTCAGGCATCGCATCCAGTGCCTTCATCACCGCCACGGCATTGGCGGTGCGAATCTCGAGAATCGGGCGGTCCCGGAAGACGCCCTTGACCTCCGTCGTCGTCCCGAGAGTGGCGAGCTTGCCGGCATGAATCAACGCGACGCGGTGGCAGCGCTCGGCTTCGTCGAGATAGTGCGTCGTCACGAGCACGGTCACGCCCTCTTGCGAGAGCACATCGATCAGACGCCAGAACTGGCGCCGCGACAGCGGGTCGACGCCGCCGGTGGGCTCGTCGAGAAAGAGGATCGACGGCTGATGGAGAATCGCGCAGCCGAGCGCGAGGCGCTGCCGCCAGCCGCCGGCGAGGTCGCGTGCCAGGGCGTGCTCGCGGCCGGTCAGGCCCGCCATGTCGAGCACGAAGCGGCGGCGAGTCGCAAGGCGCTCGCCGGTCAAGCCGTAGACGCCGCCGAAGAAGGCGATGTTCTGGTCCACCGTCAGCAGCTCGTACAACGAGAACCGCTGCGACATGTAGCCGATGCGCTGTTTGACCGTCTCCGGATCCCGGGCGACGTCGACGCCGCCGACGATGGCCGTGCCGGCCGTTGGTTTCAGCAGCCCGCACAGCATCCGGATGGTGGTCGACTTGCCGGCGCCGTTGCTGCCGAGAAAGCCGAAGATCTCGCCGCGCCGGACGTCGAACGATAGGTCGTCAACCGCCTTGAAGGCGCCGAAGCGGCGCGACAGACGCCGGACCTCGATCGCGTTGGCCGTCTCAGGCTCGCTCATGACATTGCTCCCTCAGCGCCCGAGCGCGCGCCCCAGCCGCGCTTCGGCGAGGCGGACACCGGCCAGCGCGCGCGTGCGATCGAGCTCGGCCTGGAGCACGTCGGTCTGCGCGTCGAGAACCTCGGTATTGGTTGCGACACCGGCGGCGAAGCGCTCAGCGAGGACCCGGCGTGCCTCCTCGGCCGCATGCAGCCCGTCGTTGGCGGCGGCGATCGCGGCGCGGTTGGACTCGAGCTCCAGGAGGCGCTGCTCGACTTCGAACGTCACCTGCCGGTCGAACTCGGCGGCGCGGGCGACCGCGGCGCGTTCCGATGCCGCCGCCTCGGCCCGGCTGGCGCGGACGCGGCCGCCGTCCCACAGATTCCACGACAGGTTCACCGACGCGTCCCACGAGTCTTCCCAACGGGCGACGCGGGGAAAAATCCGCGGGTTGGGCCGGGCGTAGTCGAAGCCGGCGCCGACACCGATCTGCGGCAGCCGGGCTGATCCCGCGGCATCCGCTCGCGCCCGCGCGGCCTCCGTGCGATCCGCGAGCGCCTTCCGCTCCGGCCGCTGCTGCATCGCTTCGGAGATCAGTGCATCGACGGCCGTCTGCTCGGGACCCGGCGCCGTCTCGAGTTGCGCCACCGGTTCGATCGGGCCGATGCCGCTGATCCCGAGCAGGCGCCGGAGATCGGCTTCGGCAATGCGCCGGGCCTGGGTCGCGTCGATCGAGCCGACGCGCTCGCGCGACTGCTGCGCCTGTGCCGACAGCAGCTCATTCGGCGGGATCAGCCCCTGATCGAGCCTGGCGCCGAGGTCCTTGACGTAGGCGCCGATGCGATCGAGCGAGCGCGCGAGCACCTGCTCCGCTTCGCGCGCCGTCACCAGCGCCCAGAACGCGCGCGCGATCTCGAGCCGCAGGTCGGCCCGGGCCGCGGCGAGGTCCTCGGTCGAAGCCTCGCGCTCGGCGCGCGCCGCCCGCTCGAGTGCCTCCAGCCGGCCGCCGCTGTAGACGAGCCATTGCAGGTCGAGGCGGGTGCGGTAGTTGTCCGGAGCGTCCGGGTAGACAACCTGCACTCCCTCTCCCGGCACGCGAATCGCGAACTCCTGGACGTGGTTGGTCCGCGTATAGCCCGCCTGTGCCGCGACAACCGGCATCCGGTCCGCCGAGCGTCCATCTTCGGCGGCCTGCGCCCCCTCGAGCCGGGCCTGCAGTTCGGCGAGCCGTGAACTGTTCGCAAGTCCTTGTGCGATCGCCTGCTCGAGCGTCAGCGGCGTTGGTGCCGTCTGGGCGATCGCCGACGGCGCGACGAAAGCCAGCGCCAGCACACTCACCAGCCCGATCCGCGAGCCACGATGACCGCGGCGCGACAGTCGCGGCCCGGCTTTTCTTCCTGCGTTCACTCTCATAACCGCGCCTCGGGCCCGGCGCCCGATGCTCCGGCGCCGTCCCTGCTGATCAATCCGATGAATACGTCCTCGAGCGTCGCCGCGACCGGGCGGGCGCTGACGACGCCGATGCCGCGCGCCTGCAGCGCCTCGCGAATCCTGGCGACCGCGACCGCCTGCCGGCCGTGCCCGACGCGCACGTGCGCGCGATCGCCGAATGCCTGCACGTCCTCGACGCCGTCGATCGCCGACAACACGTCGATCGGCGGCCGGTCCGCCTCGGCGATGACCTCGACGAGCCGGCCGTCGAGCGTCGCCTGCAGCACCGACGGACGCTCAATCGCCAGACGCCGGCCCTCGTGCAGCAGGATGACGCGGGCGCATCGCTCGGCCTCATCGAGGTACGGCGTCGTCATGACGATGGTGAGACCGCTGGCGAGGAACTCGGACAGCAGCTTCCAGAACTCGCGGCGCGACACCGGGTCGACGCCGGTCGTGGGCTCGTCGAGCAGCAGCACTTCCGGTTCGTGCACGAGGGTGCAGGCCAGCGCCAGCTTCTGCTTCATGCCGCCCGACAGCCGGTCGGCACGGCGGCCGCGAAAGCTCGTCAGCTGTGTCATCGCCAGCAGACGATCGCGCGCCGGGCCGTAGCGGCGGACGCCGTGAATCTCGGCGAAGAAGGCGATGTTCTCGTCGATCGTGAGATCGCCGTAGAGGCTGAAACGCTGCGATAGGTAGCCGACCGAGAGCGTCACCGCCCGGTGCTCGCGCACCGGATCACGGCCGAGCACGGTGACGCGGCCGGACTCGGGCCGCAGCAGTCCGCAGGCCAGTCGAATTGCCGTCGTCTTGCCCGCGCCGTCGGGGCCGATGACGCCGAACATCTCGCCCTTCGCCACCGCGAACGAGACCTGGTCCAGGGCCTGGACGTCGCCGTAGCGCTTACCGACTCCAGCGAATTCGATGGCGCTCATGTGCGCTACTCCGGCAGCTCGACTTCCACCGGCATGCCGGGCTTCAGCACGCCGTTCCGGTTGTCCGTCGCGACCTTGATGCGGTAGACCAGCCGCGAGCGCTCCTCGGCGGTCTGCACGTTGCGCGGCGTGAACTCCGCCTTCGGCGAGATGAACGTGATCGCGCCCTCCATCCGGTCGCCGGCGTCCGTGAGCACGGCGACCTTCTGTCCGAGCTTCAGCCGCGGCACCGCCGGCTCGTCGACGTAGACATTCGCCCACGCGCGATCGAGATCGGTGACGACGACGATCGGCGCCCGGGGCAGGATCATCTCGCCGGCGTCGGCGAGCTTGGCGGTGACGACGCCGGCGACGGGGGACGTCAGCACCGCGTCCGCGACGTTCTTCTGCAGCGACGCGATCTGCGCTTCCGCCGCCGCGACGCGGGCGCGGGCCGCGGCGATCTCCTCGACGCGCGATCCGGCGCGCAGTGTCGCCAGGCTCTCGGCCGCGGCGCTGGTGCGCTCGCGGGCGGCGAGGACCTGCGCGTTGGCGACATCGCGGCGGGTGGCGGCGTCGTCGCGCTGCTTGCGCGAGCCGGCGTTGACCTTGAGCAGCCCTTCGAAGCGCTGGAGATCTGCTTCCGCCGACGCGAGCTCGGCCTCGGCGGCGCGGGTGTCGGCCTTCGCCGAGTCGACCTGCGCCTGGGCGCGCCTGATCTCCTGCGGCCGCGCCCCGGCCTGGGCGAGGCGCAGCTGCGCCAGCACCTGATCGCGATCGGCTTCGGCGCGCCGCAGCGCGAGCTGGGCGTCGGCGGTGTCGAGCCGGCCGATGACGTCGCCGACGGCGACGCGCGCCCCCTCGTCGACCTTCAGCTCGATCAATCGGCCGCCGACTTCCGGCGCCACCCTGACCTCGGTCGCTTCGACATAGCCCGAGGCCCTCGGCCTGGCCGTCTCGCCGCCCCTGCCGCAGGCCGCGGCCGCGACGAGAACGACGGCGACGGACGCAGTCGCGATCACGCTCTTCATGAACGGTTCCTCGCTCCGGACAATCGCCCGCACCCTACATTCCTCCCTGCAGGAGCCCGAGCGATACGCGCTGCACGTGGGTAACGATGCCGCCCTGCGTGATCTGCGACGCGCCGCGAACGCCGGCGCGTTCGAGCCGCCGCCGCAGCCCGTCGCTGGCGAAGAAGAGCAGCACCGGCGCGACGATGCCGGCGTGCAGCAGCAGCGGGTTGATCGGGGTGAACTGACCGGCGCGGACACCGTCGTCGATAATCGCCTTCAAGGAGCCGAGGATGCCGCCCATGCGCGCCATCGTCGCGTCGTCGAGGTGGGCGCCGCCTTCGGCGACTTCGCGAAACCAGATCAACGGGAAATGCGGCCTCGCCTCGGCCTCGACAGCGAAGGCGGCGACGAACTCCCTGATCTTGTCGGCCGGCTCGATGTCGGCGGCGGCGACGGCGGTAATGCGGTCGTTCACGGCCGCGAACATGTCGCGGAGGATGTCGCGGTAGAGCTCGCCCTTGCTGCGGAAGTGGTAGTAGATCATCGCCTTGTTGAGGCGGGCGGCGGCGGCGATGCGGTCGACGCTGGTGCCGGCGAAGCCGCGGGCGGCGAATTCGCGGGCGGCGGCGGCAAAGATGCGCTGGCGCGAGGCGTCCGAGGCCGGCCCGCGCCGGCCGGCGGCCCCGGCCCGCGCCGGCCGACCCGGCCGTTTGTTAACTAACCGGTTGGTTAATTTCACTGACCGTTTGTTTAACACACGGACGGAGGCGCTGTCAAATGCGCCGCCCGGTGGCGGCGGCGGCTAGAGCAGCTTCGCCAGCCGGGCGTAGCCGGCCCGGCTCACCGGCAGCTTGCGGTGGTCGTGCAGGATCGCGACCCGGCTGTCCTTGGCGTAGAGCTCGACCCGGGCGATGCGCTCGATGTTGAGCAGGTAGGAACGATGGATGCGGACGAAGCGCGCCGGATCGAGCGCCGCTTCCACCGCTGCCATCGTCTGATCTTTCAGGTAGGACCGCCCGTCGGCGACGAAGCTGACGTAGTCGTCCTGGGCCTCGACGTAGTCGATGCGGCCGACCGGCAGGACGTGCACCTGCGCGCCGTCGCGAATCAGCACCCGCTCGAGCGGGCCCTGCCGCGGCCGCGGCGCCGTCGTCAGCGCCTCCAGCCCGGCGTCGACCGCCGCCTCGCCAGCCTCGCGCGCCGCCAGCCGCGCCCGCGCCCGCGACAGCGCCTCGGCAAAACGCTCCTCGCTGAACGGCTTGAGCAGGTAATCCACGGCGTGGACGTCGAATGCCTGCAGCGCGTAGGAATCGTAGGCGGTGGTGAAGATGACCGAGACGTCGCGGCCCAGGAGCTCGAGGACTTCGAATCCGTCGAGCCGCGGCATCTGCACGTCGAGGAACATCAGGTCCGGCGCGAGCTCGCTCACCGCTTTCACGGCGTCGAAGCCGTTGGCGCATTCGGCGACGATCTCGATCGTCGGGTGCGCCGCGAGATACTCGCGCACCACGGCCCGCGCCAGGGCTTCGTCGTCGACGATGATCACGCGGAGGGGATCGCCGGCCATCATGCGCGCTCCGTACCGGCGGCCGCCGGCGCTGCTGTTGCGTCTGCTGCTGTTGCATCTGCCGGCGGTGACGTCGCCGCCGATGCCGCGGGTTCCGCCGGCGCGGCCGGCGCCGGCATGGCCGGGAACGACAGCTCCACCTGCCAGCGGCCGTCACGTTCAGTGGTTGTCACCGTTGCAGCCGGACCGTGCACGGCTTTCAGGCGCGCCCGGACGTTCGCCAGGCCGACGCCGGTGCCCGTGCCGCGCCGGCGATCCGGATCGCACGGGTTCTCGACGACGATCGCCAGGCGGTCCAGCGTCCGCGTCGCTGCAATCCGGATCGTGCCGCGCTCCAGCATGTGCGCGATCCCGTGCGTGACCGCGTTCTCGACGATCGGCTGCAGCAGCAGCGGCGGCAGCTGCTCCGCCACGGCGCTCTCGTCGGCGCTGATCTCGACGTCGAGCCGATCGCCGAACCGGATCCGTTCGACCGCGAGGAACCGCTCCGCCAGCTTCAGCTCACGCGCCACGGTGATGTGGCGCTCGCCGCCGAGCGCCAGCGTCTCGCGCAGGAAGTCGCCGAGCAGCAGGCACATGCGGCGCGCCGCCGGCGGATCGGCGGTCGTCAGCGCACTGATCGAGTGGAGGCAGTTGAAGAGAAAGTGCGGATCGATCTGCGCCCTGAGCGATCGCAGCTCGGCCTCGCGTGCCAGGACCTGGCCCTCGAGCGCGCGCCGCTCCGCTCCGCGCGTCTCCTCGAAGCTGATGAGCAGGTAGCTCACCGACAACGACAGCAGGTAGAGCAGCACGCCGAAGCCAAACATGAGGCTTCGATGCCCGTCGACGCCGGCCCCCCCGAACCAGCCGCGGCTGTCGAGGACGTAAAGCCACAGCGACGTCAGGGCCAGCCAGCCGGCGCTCGAGAAGATCGAGGCGACGATGCCGGTGAAGACGATACTGGCGGCGCCCGTCGAGGTGAGGGGAAGGCTGCGGGCGACGTACCACGAGGAGAGGCAGACGAACGCGTAGGCCGACGCGACCGGCAGCGCGATCAGCACCGACTGCAGCCAGGTCAGGCCGAGACGTCCGCCCAGCAGCAGCGCCAGCAGCGCGCCGACCAGCGTCCAGACGCTCAGGTAGAGCGCAAGACGCCCTCCCCTGGCGAGAATCGGATGCATCAACGCTCAATCAGCAGCCAGCACTAAGCAATCGCAAATCCCTAATCTGCAATCTGCAATCTGCAATCTGCAATCTGCAATCGTCAATTCTTTATCTCGATGCCGCCCATGAACGCGACACCCCGCAGCGTCAGCCGGTGGACGGCGGCGCCGCGCGGCGGCCTGGTCTTGTCTTCGACGCCCCCCATCAACGGCACCACCTGGCTCGACACCGTCCAGTCTGCCGGCACCCGGAGCTCGATCCCGCCCCACATCGCGAAGACGTCGATCACCGCCTCCCCGTCGATCGCGGCATTCCGCAGGTCGATTTCGCAGCCGCCCATGATGGCGACGAGGTTGCCCCCCCGGAACGCCTGCGAGTTGTTGCCGCGCACCACGGCGCCGAGAATCGCCAGCGCGCTCATCCTGCCGCTGTTGTCCGTGCTGCGTCCGCCGAAGTCGCCTCCGAAGAGCCCGCTGCAGCCATAGCGGCGTTCGGCCTGGCGCGCCGACCGCTGCCGCCGGCGCTGGTCATCGCTGCGGTCGCGGTCACGAGCTGCCGGTTCCGACCGGGGCTCCGATCGCGCTTCCGGCCGCGGCTGAGGCGGCGCCGGCGGATTGTAGAACGGATCGTTCTTGAGCCCCAGCGGATCGACGTCGATCTCCTCGAGCGGCGGCAACGGAGCAAACGGATCGCTCGACGGCAGCGCCTTCTTCGGCGGCCTCCTGGGCTGCAGGCCCTGCCAGACGAGATACCCGCCAAAGAGCACCAGCGCCAGCGGCCAGGCATCCACCAGGTTGATGCGCAGCAGGTTGAGCTCTTCGGCTTGCAGCCAGACGCCGACCAGCGTGAACGCGAGCCCGGCAAAAGCGCCGCCGCCGTCGCGCGCCTGCAGCAGCTTGATCACGCCGATGGCGATGAGCGCGCTGGGCCAGTAGCGGAGATAGGACGAGGCCGGCGCGATACCCAGGCGGTCGAGGGCAAAGACGACGCCGATGAAGATGACCACCAGCCCGACGACGAGCTGGGGGGTGATGGGGAATCCGGAGGCGCCGTCGCGATAGGCCGGGTCAGTCATGTCTCGAACACCGCGGCCCGCCAGGGCCGCACGCTCCATGACTGACGATACGCCGCCCGTGTTGCCCGCGATGCCGCGTTTCCGGCGAATCCCGGCCGATGGGCGGTGAATGGAGACCGCCCGGGACGGAAGCTGAGGGGCGGTTTCAGGGCCCGCTTCGGCCCTTGTTACTTCTCGGGCAGGCCGGCGGCGCGTCTCGCGCGCTGCAGCGCTTCCAGCGCTTCCTCGACCTCGGCCCTCGCGGCCGATTTCGCCCGCTCGTCGGCGGCGCGCTTCAGTTTGTCCACCGCCTTGAGGACGGCCCACTGCAGCGCGATCGAGGTCGCCGCGATCATCATCCCCTCCCCGTTGCTGAACGGGGCGTAGCCGCGGACGTCGTTCGGCGTCACCATGTCGAGAAACTCCTGGTGCGTCATGCCGCCGTACGGCACAGCGCCACGCATGAGATCCGCGGTACCCAGCAACGCGTGGATGTCGATCTTGTCCGCCTCGACGTCGACCCGGTAGAGCGGCCGGCCGTTCCGGCTCGGCCCTTCGACGATGCGAATGGAAGGAGGACTCGCGAGCGCACGCTGGATCCGGGCCAGCGACACCGGCAGCTCTCCGATCGAACTCTCGGCAGACGCGGTCGCAGTCGCCGGCGGCTGAGGTGGCTCGGGAGGGGTCGGTTGCGCCTGCGACGCCGGGGCGGCGGCGAGCAGGCAGGCCATTAACACGGCCGAAAAAGTCATGCGCAGTTCTTCAGACGAGCGGGAAGCGCTGGCGGCTTCGGACCCGGGGTCGCCCCCGGGATCGCCTGTAGCCAGTGTACCCTCCGCGGCCGATTCGCCAAAATCAACAATGGCGAAGAAATCGGTCAAGACCCCAGCCGGACGGCTGGCGATAGTGTTCACATGCTCACTGTCGTCCGTGCAGGCGCCGCGATTCTGCTGGGTTCGTTGACGGTTGCGGGATGTGGCTCAGGTCCCCTCGAAAGGCGCTCGGCGCTGCCCCCCCGCAAGGCTGCGCCCGATCTGATCCGCCTTGTTCCGCCGCACGTTCCGGAATCAGCCGTCCCGCGTCCAGGCCTCGGTCAAGGTGTTGCCTGGCTCCTCGTCGATGCGCAGGCGAAGCCGCACCGGTCCGACCTGGATCTCGTCGCCGGGCGCGAGGCTGGTCGGCGCCTCGATGCGTGAGCCCCGCACGAACGTTCCGTTCTTGCTGGAGAGATCCTCGATCAGCACATCACGGCCGCTGACGACGATCCGGGCGTGATTGCGGGACACTTTAGGCGAATCCAGCCTGATCGCGACGCCGGCCTCGCGGCCGATCAGCTGATCGCCGTCGCTCAGGCGGTACTCGCGATCCTTGCCAATGAGCCAGCATGAAGGACCATCGGCGGGACTGCCGCCCTCGGCGAGCTCGATGACGCCTTCAGTCGCGAACCGGTAGCCGAACGCGTGCACGGTCTGAAGGAAGCCGTCGTTGCGGGAGTGCTCCTCGATGGCGTCACGAATCTCGCTCACGGCGCGGGCCAGACTTGCTTCCGAGACGAAGACGCCCGGCCAGATCTTGTCGAGCAGCTCCTGTTTCGACAGCGCCCGCGGCCGGTTCTCGACCAGCAGCTTCAACAGCTCGAACGCCTTCGGTGAGAGATGGAGATCCCTCGTCCCGCGCCTGATCTGGCGCGCCTCGGTATCGAGATGGAACTCAGCAAACCGGAGCCGCACGCGTCGAAAGCCTCCTCGCCCGGCAGACGAATCAACAAACGCGAATGATTCCGTCAGGACTTTGCCAAAGGGCCTGTCTATATTAGCCCCAGCGGAAGCAAGGCCCATGGAAGATGGTCGCGCACGAGCGGACTACCACCTCGCGGCACCACCTCCCACCCCTGCCGCTGCTGTCGGGCACCGCGCACGCGCGCCGTCCGGCGTCAGCGGAAGGACTCCCCCGCCGCACCCGCGTGCGACGTGGCCATCCGGGTATGCTGCGCTCTCACACGGCACGCCCGGCACGCTTTCATGGCCTTGCTCCGCCTCCCATTGATGGGACGCAGCCTGTCCGCAACTGAACAGGCCGCGCCTGCCGCCGGAATGCTTCGCACTTCCTAACTATCTCAGCGACAATACGTTGCACCTTATCCCGCGGCCGGCATGCCGCTGGCGTACACAGAGCACCATGGGGACTTTTCTCGGCGACCTTCGTTTCGGCGCCCGCATGCTTCGCCGCGCGCCGGCCTTCACGGTCGTCGCCATCCTGACGCTGGCGCTCGGCATCGGCGCCAACACCGCCATCTTCAGCATCGTCAACGCCCTGCTGCTGCGCCCGCTCCCCTACCCGGACTCGGGCCGGCTGGTCATGGTGTGGCAGGACCTGCGCGGCCGGGGCGGTCCGGCGCAGGAATGGGCGACGCCCGGCAACATCGCCGATTGGCAGGCCAGCGGCATCTTTGCCGGGGTGACGGCCATCCAGGGCTGGCAGGCGGTCCTGACGGGCAGCGGCGAGCCTGAGCCCCTGCCAGGCGAGATGGTGACCCACCAGTATTTCTCCGTGCTCGGCACACCGCCGCAGCTCGGCCGTGGCTTCCAGCCCGCCGACGACGTTCCGAATGCGGCGCGCGTCGTGGTGCTCGGCCACTCTTTATGGGAGCGGCGCTTCGGCGCCGACCCGGCGGTCATCGGCCGGATGATCACACTTGGCGGCGAAGTGCACGAAGTGATCGGCGTCATGCCCGCCGGCTTCCGGCCTGGCGTGGTACCCGATGCGCAGCTGTGGCGTCCACGCCGGCTCGATCTGGCGAACCCGTCGCGCGGCGCCGTGATCCTGCGATCGATCGCGCGGCTCGATCCGGGCCGCTCGCTCGAGCAGTCGGCCGCTGCCGCCAACGACCTCGCGTCGCGCCTCGCGGCGCAGTATCCGGAATGGAATCGTGACGTGCGCTTCACCGTCGCGACGCTGCACTCGGAGGTCGTCGGCGACATCAGGCCCGGCCTGCTCCTGCTGCTTGGCGCGGTCGCGTTCGTGATGCTGATAGCGTGCGCCAACATCGCGAACCTGCTGCTGGCGCGAGCCTCGACGCGCGGGCGCGAGATGGCCGTCCGGCTCGCCCTCGGCGCGGGGAAGGGCAGAATCGTGCGGCAGGTGCTCACCGAGAGCATGCTGCTGGCACTGGTCGGCGGCGCATTCGGCCTGCTGGTCGGCGTCTGGGGGATCTCGGCGCTCGTCGCGGCGGCGCCGGCGGGCGCGCCGCGAGTCGACGAAATCGGTCTCGATCTGGAGGTGCTCGGGTTCGCCGCCGTGCTGACGGGGGTGACGGCCCTGATCTTCGGCATCGTGCCGGCGCTCCACGCCGCGCGAATGACGGTGGCGCCGGCACTGAAGGAAGGCGGACGCGCGACGTCGCAGACCTCCGGCCTGCGGGCGCGGCGGGCGCTCATCGTGTTCGAGGTCGCGGTGGCGATGGCCCTGCTGGTGGCCGGCGGGCTGCTGACGCGCACCCTCGCCCACCTGCAGGCATTCGACCTCGGTTTCTCACCCGCTGGTGTGCTGGTCGGACAGGTCACGCCGGCGCGGGCGACCTACCCGCAGCCCGAGAGCGTCATCGCGCTTTACGATCGCCTGCTCGAGCGCGCCTCGGCGCTGCCTGGCGTCGAAACGGCGGCGCTCACGTCCGTGCTGCCGCTCGGCGGCGACAGCGACATGGACATCGTCATCGAAGGGCGGCCGGAGCCAGCCAACCCGACCGAATCGACGGCCGTCTGGTACCGGCTGGTCAGCAGCGGCTACTTCCGCGCGATGGGCATCGACATCACGCGCGGCCGGGCGTTCGAGCCCGGAGAGGCCGCGCCCGCAGTCATCGTCAGCGAGGCGGCGGCTCGCCGCTACTGGGGCGCCGCGGATCCGATCGGCAAACGCGTGCGGTTCGGCGATCCGTCGCGGCCGTGGTTCAACGTCGTCGGCGTCGCGAGAGAAGTGCACGTGCGCGGCGCCCGCGGAGAGAGCCGGGCCGAGGCCTACCTGCCGGTACTGGCAGCGCCCGGAGCTCGGAACAAACATCGTCCTCAAGACCGCCGGCAATGCCGGCGCGGTCGCCGCGCCGCTGCGCCAGGCGGTGCTCGAGATCGATCCGAACCTGCCGGTGGCGCGAGTGATGCCGATGACGTCGATCGTCGAACGCTCGATCGAGCAGCCGCGCTTCATCACGATCCTGGTCGGCCTCTTCGCCGGCCTGGCGCTGTCGCTCGCGGCGGTCGGCATCTACGGGCTGATAGCGTTCACCGTGGCGCGGCGGACGCCGGAGATCGGCGTCCGCATCGCCCTCGGCGCCAGCCGCCGCGAGGTCCTGCTGCTGATTCTTCGCGAAGGCGTGGTGCTGGCGATCGTCGGCGTCGGCGTCGGCGTCGGCCTGGCGGTCATTGCCGGTAGCGGCATGAAGACGCTGCTCTTCGGCGTCAAGCCCATCGATCCGGTGACGTTCGGCGGGGTCGCGGTCGCCCTGATCCTGACGGCGGTCGCAGCCTCGCTGCTGCCGGCGCTCCGCGCCGCCCGCGTCGATCCCATGGTGGCGCTGAGGTCGGAATAACGCCGCCGGCCGGCGAATCAGCCTGCAGGTCTATAATCGGAAGAAACCGACAGCAACGGCACCCCGTCTAAACCGCCCAGAGGTCCAGAGCTCATGGCGTTCTTTTCCCGTTCGACTCAACCGGCGCCGCAGATCGACAGCTTGCCGGCAGATCCCCAGCTCGCGCCCAACGCGCTGATCGGCCTGCGCAACATCGAAAAGTCCTACGCCCATGGCACCAGCCGCAGCTACGTGCTCCGGCGAATCAACCTCGACGTGAAAGAGGGGGAATTCATCTCGATCATGGGGCCGTCCGGCGCCGGCAAGTCGACGCTGCTGCACATCGTCGGCATGCACGACAGCGCCTGGACCGGGGAGTATTACTTCCTCGATCAGCCGGTGCACAGGCTGAGCGCCAAGGATCGCGCCCGCCTGCACAAGCAGTACATCGGCTTCGTCTTTCAGAGCTACCACCTGCTCGACCATCTGACGGTCTACGAGAACCTCGACATCCCGCTCTCGTATCGCGACATCCGCAAGTCGGAGCGCGAGAGCATGGTCTGCGACATCCTCGACAAGTTCGCCATCGTCGGCAAGAAGGACCTCTACCCCAACCAGCTCTCGGGCGGCCAGCAGCAGCTGGTTGCGGTCGCGCGCGCCGTCATCTCGAACCCGAAGGTGATTCTCGCGGACGAGCCGACCGGCAACCTGCACACGAGCCAGGGCAAGGAGATCATGGAGTTGTTCCGGAAGCTCAACGAGACGGGAACGACGATCATCCAGGTGACGCACTCTGAAGCGAATGCGGCCTATGGGAGCCGCATCATCCAGCTGCGCGATGGCTGGGTCGTCGACGAATAGGGTGAGAGTCGCAGCCGCGCGGGGAGCGCGGCTGCATGAAAAGCAAACGTTGTGGTGCCTGATTACTCGGTCAGTAACTCAGGCTTCACATCAGCCGGGCGCGCTACCAGCGCGGTTCCTTGCGGCGTCCCCCGGAAAAATCGCCGTCGTCGTAGCTGCGCCCGCCGCCAGCGCCACGGCCACGGCCGCCGCCACCGCCGCCAAATCCACCTTCCGGCTTCGGCCGGGCCTCGTTGACAACGAGCGCGCGCCCTTCCATCTGCTGCTCGTGGAACTCGCTGATGGCCTTCGTGGCCTCGTCGTCCGAGCCCATCTCCACGAAGGCGAACCCGCGCGCGCGGCCTGTAGCCATGTCCCGCATCACGCGTACGCTGTCGACCTTCCCCGCCCGGCTGAACAGCTCGGTGAGCTGATCCTCCGTGGCTGAGTATGGAAGATTGCCGACGTAGAGTCTCCTGCCCATCCTGTCACCTACCATCCATGGCGCGCGATGTAGTCGATCAGCGTGACGCTCGCGCGCGGAGCGTCAGACGCCCGGAAGGCTCTCTCTCGACTGGCTGTGCGATAGGATTGTCGAACCTGCGCAGGCAACGGAGGGGCTCCCTTTAGTTGGCGAGTATATAGCAGATTGCATGCCGGAACGGCCGCCCGGAACCTCAGCTGTGGCCCCCTCCGAGGACGCGAATTGTTGATGGAAACGAGATGCAGGCGATGGCTGGCGCTCGCCCTGGGCGCACTGCTGATCGCACTGCCGGGGTGCTCGCGCGGCCGCGAGTACGAGCTGCGCGGGCAGGTGCTCGTCGTCGACACGGCGCGCAAGGAATTGACGATTGCGCACGGCGACATCCCTGGCTTCATGCCGGGCATGACGATGCCGTTCAAGGTGCGGTCGGACGCGCTGCTCGACGGCAGGACGCCAGGCGAGCTGGTCCGGGCGACGCTGGTCGTCGAGGACACGACCGCGTACCTGACGGCTGTCGTCTCGATCGGCCGCGCGCCGCTGCCCGCGGGTGCGCCAACCGGACCACGTGTGGCGCTGCTCGAGCCGGGGGCACCGGTTCCCGACGCGACCTTCATCGATCAGACCGGCGCGGCACGGACGCTGGGTGCCTGGCGCGGGCGCACACTCGCCCTGACGTTCATCTACACGCGCTGCCCGGTACCTGACTTCTGCCCGCTGATGGACCGCCGCTTCGGCGAAGTGCAGACGCTGCTGGCGGCCGATGCCGCCCTGGGCGAGCGCGTGCACCTCGTCTCGGTCAGTTTCGATCCGGCGTTCGATACACCGGCGATCCTTGCGGCGCACGCGCAGAAGGTCGGCGCCGATCCGGCGCGGTGGACCTTCCTTACCGGTACGAAGCCGGAGATCGAACGATTCAGCGCGCCGCTCGGGGTCTCGCTGATTCCCGACGCGACGCACCCGTCGGAGATCGTTCACAATCTCCGCACCGCGGTCGTCGACCGGCAGGGCCGCCTGGTCACGATCTTCAACGGCAACGAATGGACGGCGGGCGAGCTCCTGGCCGCGATCAGGAGCAGCGATGCCGCGCAGTGAGCGGTCGCTCGCAGCCTTCACTCCGGCGGAGCGCCGCCTGATCGCCAGGCTGCGCTCGCCGGCAGCGGTCCAGGCCTGGCTGAATCAGCTGCCCTACAACACCGAGCCGCCGCCTGAACGCGCGACCCTGCGCAGCTTTCGCGGCGTCGTCCGCCGTGGCACCGCCCATTGCCTGGAGGCGGCGCTCGCGGCGGCCGTGATCCTCGAAGCGCACGGCTATCCGCCGCTCGTCCTCAGCTTCGAGTCGATCGACGAGCTCGATCACGTGATCTTCGTCTACCGTCAGAACGGAAAATGGGGATCGATCGCGCGTTCCCGCGATCCCGGCCTGCACGGCCGACGTCCGGTGTTCGCCACGCCGCGAGCGCTGGCGCTCAGCTACGTCGATCCGTACGTGGATTTCACCGGACGGGTCACGGGATACGCAGTCGTCGACCTCCGCCCGACGATGGGGAGCTACGACTGGCGGCTGTCCGATCAGAACGTCTGGAAGGTGGAGCGGATGCTGCTCGCCTACCCGCACCACACGATTCACAGCAGCGACGCGCGCATCGACCGGCTGCGCCGCCGCTATGTCGAGCACATGGCGCGCACCAACAACCGCAAGCCGATCTACTACAGCGGCCGCGAGCGGTGGATGCCGCTGCCGCAGGAGTTCACGCGCGAGTGAGCGAAGCGAGCGAGCCTGGCGAGCGGAGCGGGGCGTGGGGCCCCCGCGAGCGAGTCAGTCGGGGAGTCCGAGGGGCGAAGCCCCTCGGTTGAGACTAGTCGAGATCGAAATCGCGGGTCGGCTTGGTGACGGGTTCCTTCTGCGCCTGGCGCAGCGCTTCCTCGAACCGCCTGGAAAGGGCATCGCCGCGGTTGCGCTCGTCCGAGACCGACTGCTGAAACAGCGCTTCGCGCCGGGCCGCTTCGTCGGCGAGGATGCGCTCCGCGTTCGACAGCTCGGGACGATCGCCGCGCACCGGCTCGACGTGGCGCACGACCCGCTTCAGGTTGACGTCGACGACCAGGGTCGCCTGGCAGCATGGGCAGGTGGTTTCGAACTCCGAGGCAAGGGTCATCGTCGCTCTCTCTTTCCGCGGCGCATCACGTCGTGGTACGACGGACGCATCCTACTTTGGCTGATCGGCTCCCCATTTCAGGGCCACCGGCTTCCCATCCGCCGACGTCGCCGTGACTTCGATCTTGACGACGCTCTGGCGCCGGCGGTCGAACTTCTGGCCCAAGCCGGTCTGGAACTGGCTCAATTGCGCGGTCAGACGGCTGCCGGCGGGCAGCGACGGGGCGCCGCCGGTGAAGTGATCGTTCACCGTGACCCGGACGCTGCGCCACTCCTGGTCGGTCTGGTTCTCGACCGTCACTATGCCTTCGTCGACGATGATCACGTCGCGCGGCGTCGAGCAGCCGGCAGGAAGCCCGACCAACGCAAGCACGAGCAGCCCGCGGCGCACGATCGAGTCGGCCGGACGCATGCCACTATGATATCCCCATGGATGTCGGCTGAGCCGTGGACAGCCGTTTGCATAGGCCGCGCTAATGGTCTGGCTGTCGGTGGCGGGCGCCATCTTCCTCCTCTGGCTCGTCGTTGTCGTCCTATTCACGCCGGCGATCAACTACCACCTGAGTCACCGCGCCTCGGTTCACGACCACGACTTCCTCTACACGATCCAGTCGACCTGCCAGGCGGCGCTGCACCAGGGCAACCGGGTCGAGATCTTCACCAACGGCGAGCGCTTCTACCCGGCCATGCTCGACGCGATCCGCAGCGCGACGCGGTCGATCAACATGGAGCTCTACATCTTTCAGCCCGGCAAGGTCGCCGACCAGTTCATCACGGCGCTGTCGGAGCGGGCGCGGCAGGGCGTCAACGTCACGATCGTCGTCGACGCCATCGGCAGCTTCAGCCTGCGCGGCCGACCGGTGCGGCGGCTGCGGCGTGCCGGCTGCCGCATCGAGTCCTACCAGCGCCTGCGCTGGCACTCGCTGGCGCGGCTCAACAACCGCACCCACCGCGAGCTGCTCATCGTCGACGGCCGGATTGCCTTCGCCGGCGGACCGGGGATCGCCGACTGGTGGCGCTATCCCGGCAAGCACGCGCGGCCGTGGCGCGACAGCATGGCGCGGGTCGAAGGGCCGCTGGTTTCGGCGCTGCAGGGTGTCGCGGCGGAGAACTGGCTGGAGTGCTGCGGCGAGATCCTCACCGGCGCGGAGTATTTCCCCGACCTCCACAAGGCGGGGTCGACGACGGCCTTCGTCGTAAAGAGCTCCCCCTCCGATCGTGCGACGACGTCGCGGGTGACGTTCCAGCTGCTGATGGAAGCGGCCGATCACGAGGTCCGCATCAGCACGCCGTACTTCCTGCCGGACCGCTCGCTGCGACGGGCGCTGGTGGCGATCGCGAAGCGCGGCGTCGCCGTTACCGTCGTCGTGCCCGGTACCGCGACCGATCAGCGCTGGGTGCGCCTCGCGAGCCGCCGCATGTGGGGGCCGCTGCTCGAGGCCGGCATCCGCATCTTCGAGTATCGCGACACGATGATGCACGCGAAGATCCTGCTCGTCGACGGCATCTGGTCGATGATCGGCACGACCAACATGGACAACCGCTCGTTCGAGCACAATGACGAGGTCAACGTCGCGATGCTCGATGCCGCGGTGGCCGGGCGCCTGCTCGTCGACTTCGAGCAGGATCTGCGCGACAGCAACGAGGTGACGCTCGAACAGTGGCGGGCGCGGCCGCTGTGGGAGAAGATCGTGGGACCGTTCGTCTGGATCCTGGAGCGGCAGCAGTGAGCGTACAGGTCGACGTCCGCGTCGCGACTTACAACATCCACCGCTGCCGCGGCATGGACCGGCGGGTCGTGCCGGCGCGCATCATCGAGGTGCTGCGCTCGGTCGAGGCCGACGTTGTCGCGCTGCAGGAGGTGATCGGCGCCGGACCGACGGGTTCCGGCCAGGCCGAAGAGATCGGAGCTGCGCTCGGCATGGGCTGGGTGATGGGCCCGGTACGGCACCTGCGCAGCCATCTCTTCGGCAACGTCGTCCTGAGCCGCTTTCCGATCGTGCACCATTCGCAGTACGACCTGTCGTGGCGGACCTGCGAGTCCCGCGGCAGCCAGCGCGCCGACCTCGACCTCGGCGGCGGCCGGCTGCTGCACGTCTACAACGTCCACCTCGGCACCGCCGTGCTCGAACGCCGCTACCAGGCGCCGCGGCTCGCCGCGTTCGTCCACGATCATCGCGTCCCGGGGCCGAAGATCATCCTCGGCGACTTCAACGAGTGGATGCGCGGCCTGGCCACGCAGACGTTGAACGCGTTGTTCCAGAGCGTCGACATCAAGGCCCACCTGCGCAGCCGCCGAACCTACCCCGGTCTCTTTCCCGTGCTGCACCTCGACCACATCTACTACGAGGGGGCAGTGGACGTGCGGAGCGTCGAGTTGCCGCGCAACCGTCTCGCCCTGATGGCCTCGGACCACCTGCCCCTCGTCGCCGACCTGACGGTTTCCTTCGACAAATAGCCGCAGGCCGCCCCGGAACACACCCGGGCCGCAACGGAACCGGCCGGCAGCCTCGTCCGTATTGACCTTTAGATTGCAAAGTGATATCACTTTGCAATCGCTCTTTCAGGAGGTCACTTTATGATTCGCGAACGCGAGGCCGCCAGCCTGCCCGGTCCCCCCGTTCTCCTCGCCCTGCTGCTTGCACTCGGACTCACCGTCTACGCGCTGGTCACGAAGTCGCTCGGCACCGGGCCCTTCGGAATCGTGGCACCCGTGCTGCTCATCCTGCTCGAGACGTTTCTGTTCATCGGCGCCTTCGTCGTCAACCCGAACGAAGGCCGGGTGCTGCAGTTCTTCGGCCGCTACGTCGGCACGGTGAAGGACGCCGGGCTGCGCTGGGCCAATCCGTTCTACACGAAGAAGCGGATCTCGCTGCGGATCCGCAACTTCGAGAGCGCCCGGCTGAAGGTCAACGACAACGAAGGCAATCCGATCGAGATCGCCTCGGTCGTCGTCTGGCGCGTCGTCGATTCCGCCGAAGCAGTCTTCGAGGTCGACGACTACCAGAACTTCGTCAAGGTCCAGAGCGAATCGGCGGTGCGCAACCTTGCGACCAACTACAAGTACGACGCCCACGAGGAAGACCAGATGTCGCTGCGCGGCAACACCGCCGAGGTTGCCGACCACCTGAAGAGGGAGATCCAGGACCGACTCGCCAAGGCCGGCGTCGAGGTGCTGGAAGCGCGCATCAGCCACCTCGCTTACGCCCCTGAGATCGCCCAGGCGATGCTGCAGCGGCAGCAGGCCGGCGCCATCATCGCCGCGCGTCAGCGGATCGTCGAAGGCGCGGTCGGCATGGTGCAGATGGCGCTCGACATGCTTTCGCAGCGCGAAATCCTCGAGCTGGACAACGATCGACGGGCGGCAATGGTCAGTAACCTGCTGGTCGTGCTGTGCGGCGAACGGTCAACCCAGCCGGTCATCAACACCGGCACCATCTATCAGTAGAGCCGTGAGCCGTGGCTGAGCGCAAGCCCTTCCTCCTCCGGATAGAGCGCGAAGTACTCGAGGCCGTTCAGCGCTGGGCAGACGACGACCTGCGCAGCCTGAACGGCCAGATTGAGTTCCTGTTGCGGCGGGCGTTGAAGGAGGCCGGGCGGACGGAGAACGGTGCGGGCGGGGGGCGGAAGCGGCGCGAGCGCTGAGGGTTATGACAGCGGTGTGAGCGCTGGCGCGCTCAGGACTCTTCGTACTCTTCTTCGTTCGGCGGGCCGAGCCGGGTCGACGGCCGCAGCGCTTCGCGATAGTCGAAGAGCGGCAGATCGCGCACGTGCAGCGACAGGGCGCAGGTCGCGCCCTTCTGGTCGATCACGACCGTGACCGGACTTCCTTCCACGCCGTCGCGAAAGCTGAGGCGGCAGCCACATGCCAGCCGCGCGTGCGTGAATCCTTTCAACATCGTCCGTCGATCATACTACAGGAGCGCTTTGATCTCCTGCTCGAACTCCTCCTTGGTCGCCGGTCCGACGTGGCGTCCGCAGACCGCGCCGTCGCGGCCGACGATGACCGAGATCGGATACCCGTAAATCGGTCCGTAGGCGTCGAGCAGCGCGCTCTCGTCGCGGCCGACCAGCATCGGATAGTTGATCTTCCACTCGTTTGCAAAGGCCTTCAGCGTCTCCGGATCGTCGTCGCCGGAGACACCGAGGATGACGAGGCCCTGGTCCTTGTACTGGTCCTGCAGTGCGACGAACCCGGGGATCTCGGCCTTGCACGGCGGGCACCACGTCGCCCAGAAGTTGAGGACGATGACCTTGCCCTTGTAGTCGGCGAGCCTGACGCTGGCGCCGTTCATGTCTTTGACGGTGAAGTCGAGATTGGCCTGGCTCTCGGCCTTGCACGCCTTCGTCTTCTTGCCGGCGCCATCCGCGACGACCGGCACATCGACCTTCTTCGACGGTCCCATCATGCTCGACGCGGTCAGGACTCCCACGCCGACGGCACCGACGGCGGCGACGATCCAGCGACTGTTCATGAGTGTTCCTCTACTCCTCGCGCGTGGTTCAGCGAATCGCCGCGGTCATTCAGCCGCGGCCTGGACGTAGCGGGCGACGTGCTCGACGTCCGCCGGCCGCCCGCGGGCAACGACCGCGTACGTGCGATCGTTCTTCGTCCACATGAACGCTTCCTGCCCTGCTTCTTCCACCAGCTGCGGCTTCGGCCCGATGCGCGGATAGGGCCGGCTCATCACGTAGACCGACAGCGGCTGACCGCGCCACTTGTAGAGCAGGTGCGCCGTGACGGCGTCGCTCGAAATGCAGCGGCGGATGTCGAGCAGGGTCAGCTGTTCGGTGTCGGTGTTCTCGGGCACCTTGAGATTCCAGCCGCGGGTTGCCGCCCACTCGCGGCCGAGGGCGCGGCCGTCGGGGATGATCGTCGGCTGAGGCGCGAACTCGAAGCAGCTCACGTGGTCGGCGACGAGCTGCGCCGCCAGTGCCGGGCCGCCGCCGCGAAGGCCGTAGAAGAATACGCCGGCGAAGGCCAGCAGGACCGACGCCGCCATCGACAGTGGCACCCAGCGCCCGCGCCGGCGGCCCGCCCCGGCGGGCAGGCTCGCCCCCGACGCAGGCGTCGCCGCCGCGTGCGCCGCGGCGCAGCGGCGCCGCAGATCGGCCGGCGCATTCGCCCGGATGCTCTCGCGCCGCGCGATCAGCGCCTCCCGCACGCTGCGTTCGCACGACACCCTGGTGCGGCAGGCCGGGCACGTCCGCAGGTGGGCGTCGACCGCGGCGCAATCCACCTCGCGCGCCTCGCCGTCGACGTACGGCGCCAGCAGTTCTTCGAGATCCCGACAATCAGCCATGACTCATGTCGTCCACTAACCAGCCTTCGCTTCGGTCTCGCTCCGCCGCCGGATCAAGCCGTCGTGCAACAGCCGCCGGCCCCGGGAAATCCGCGACATCACCGTCCCGATCGGCACGCCGACGATACCTGCGATCTCGCGCGTAGCTGAACTCCTCGACGTCGCGCAGCCACACCGCCTGGCGGAACGCGTCAGGGAGCGCGTCGAGCGCCGCCTGGAGGTCGCCGTCGAGCGTCGCCCGGGTCAGCAGCGTCTCCGGCGTGTGCTCGTCGCCGCTCGCGTCCACGGCCTGTTCGACGGTCTCGCTGTTGACGTCGACGGGGTTGCGCCCGTCGTGCCGAATCATGTTCCGGAAGGTGTTGTGGAGGATCGTGTACAGCCACGCCTTCAGGTTCGTGCCGCGTTCGAACTGTTTCGAAGCACGAAAGGCCTTCAGGTAGGTGTCCTGGACGAGGTCCTCCGCATCCTGCGGCCGCCGTGTCAGCCGCAGGGCTGTTCCGTACAGCCCGTCGATGTACGACAGGGCTTCGTCGGCAAACGCGCTGTCGTACTCGCCGTCGCTGCCGCCGGCAGGCCGGCTGGCAGACGACGAGGGGGAGCGTCGGGAAAAGACCATCAGGTCGTCATACCACTCGCCCCTGAGGATGAAACACCTCTCAGGCGGGACTTTATTCCTTTGATTGTACTCAATCACGGACGGCCGGCGTGCGCGCCAGAGGACACTTGCCACCGGCCAGGCGGCAGCTGGCCGTTTCGCCGGTCCAGCCCAACGGCCAGCAGTTTGCTGGGGCAGCGGCCATTGACGCCTCCAGAGGGCATCGACGCCATCCGCCGCGGGGACGGGAACGTTGCGGCCACCGTCCTAGCTACAGTAACATCGGGCCGCACGCCGGCCTTCCGCTGTTGTTTCCGAGGTGAACCCATGTGCACTGAGTGCACCATGACGAGCCCGCGCCACAGGCGCGGCCCCGCGACGCTGTTGGTCACGACCGCCCTGACGCTCGCCTGCATGACGGCGCTGCCGGTAGCGGCCGCCGCCCAGGTCCACCACCAGGAGGTCGCAGCGCAGACGGGCTACATCCCGTACTACGGCAAGAACAAGATCCGCTACAACAACTTCAAGTGGCACATCTACACGACCGAGCACTTCGAGGTCTACTACTACCCGGAGATCGAGCAGCATCTCGAGCGCGTCGTCAGCTACGCCGAGAGCGCCTACCAGCTCGTCAGCTCTGACCTCAAGCACGACCTCGCGTCGAAAGTGCCGCTCATGCTCTACAAGACGCAGAGCGAGTTCCAGCAGCAGAACGTCGAGCCGAGCGAGCTGCCCGAAGGCGTCCTCGCCTTCGCCGAACCGTACCGCGATCGCATGGTCCTGCCGATCGACGAGCCGGACGACGCTCTCTACCGCCTGATCACGCACGAGCTCACGCACATCTTCGAGTTCGACATCATTCCGCGCTCGCTGCTGCGGCGCGGCCTGCCGCTGTGGGTCGACGAAGGCCTCGCCGACTACATGACGAGCTACTGGAACCCGTTCGACCTGATGACGGTCCGCGACGCGGCGATCGCCGACACGGTGCCGCCGATGAGCGACTTCCAGGGCGCCGCCTTCGTCGACGGCCGCCTCCCCTACAACCTCGGTCACGCCGCCTTCGAGTTCATCGAGAGCCGCTGGGGCAAGGAAGGTATCCGCCAGTTCCTCTTCGCGCTGCGCAAGAACGTCATCGGCGGCGGCGAGAGCGCCTACGAGGAGGCCTTCCGCCTCAGGGCGGAGGAGTTCGACGAGCAGTTCGAGAAGTACCTGAAGGATCGCTTCAAGCCGTTCCGCGACAAGGAGCGGCCGGCCGACTACGGCCGCAACCTGGCGCCCAAGCGGGAGAAGACGCCCTACGTGTCCGTCGTCTCGATCGAACCGTCGCCCTCCGGCGACCTGCTGGCGGTCGCCGCCGGCAACCGCAAGGACCAGGAGCTCGACATCATCCTGCTGTCGACCAAGGACAGCAAGGTCCTGCAGAACCTTACCAGCGGCTTCAACAAGGACCGCGGCTTCGAGTACATCGCGACCCCGGGCGGCTTCCGCAACAACGCCGTGCCGTGGATGTCCTGGTCGCCGGCCGGCGACCGGCTCGCCTACTTCGCCCGCACCGAGAAGATGAAGACGCTCATCCTCCAGAACGTCGTCAACGGGAAGATCGAGCGCCGCATCGAGCTCAAGACCGTCGACATGCCGGAGTCGCCCGACATCAGCCCCGACGGCAAGGAAGTCGCCTTCTCCGGCCTCGCCGGCGCGACCGGCGACATCTTCATCGTCAATCTCGAGAGCGGCGAGGTCCGCAACGTCACCAGCGACGCGTTCGGAGATTACGCCCCGACCTGGACGCCCGACGGCAAGGCGCTGATCTACATCGCCCGCGTCAGCAGCAACGACAAGCTGTTCCGCCTCGATCTCGCGAGCGGCCAGAAGACGCAAGTCACCTTCGGCACGCACGACGACGGCGCGGCGCAGTTCATCGACGAGGACACGCTGGTGTTCCCGTCGACTGCGATGGATCCCAACCAGCCGGTCGAGCCCGAGGTGGCGCGCAACGGCCAGATCTACAACATCTGGACGCTCAACCTGAAGACGAAGGAGCTGCGCCAGTTCACCGACACCCTGACCGGCAACACCTCGCCCGTCATCCTGCGCGACACCAAGCCGGCGCGGGTCGGCTTCGTCACCTACTACAAGGGCGAGTACGGCATCCACGTGCTGACGCGGGAAGAACCGCTCCACACGGTGGCGTCCAACGACTTCGGCGACGCCGCGGCCGGCCCGCCGATCGCCTTCCAGCCGCCGATGGGCCACACCATCGTCGCCGCCAACAAGCGCAAGAAGGGAACGTTCGAGAAGCTCTTCCTCGAGGGCCGGCCCCCGGTCGCGCTCGGCGTGACCAGCGGCGGTGACCTCTTCGGCGGCACCCAGGTCACGTTCACCGACGTTCTCGGCGACAAGCAGTTCAACATGTTCATCGCCTCGGTGTCGCAGTACCCGGACGATGTCGTTCTCGTACATCAACCTGTCGCGACGGATGCAGTACGCCATCCAGGCGTACTCGCAGACGCAGTTCTTCTACGGCTACGACGAATACCTCTACGGACAGCTCTACGGCTACATCGACCGCGACTACGCGCAGGCGACCCAGACCGCGCGCGGCGCCACGATCTCGGCGATCTATCCGTTGAACCGCTATACCCGGCTCGAGCTCTCGGGCGGCTTCCTCCAGTTCAGCCAGGAGTACAACGAAGAGCTCCTGCAGCAGGCGTCCGAGGACTACCAGATGGACACCTACGGCCGACTGCTATTCTCGGACGGGCAGTTCGCGCCGGTCGGCATCAACCTGGTGCGCGAGACCACGGTGTTCCGTGAATACGGCCCGCTCGCCGGGCATTCGGTCTACCTCGGCTACGAGTACGCGCCGAGCGCGGGCGACCTGCTCTCGCGGCAGGCGTTCGACGGCGATGCCCGCTACTACATGCGCCTCGGCACCAACGGCGTCCTGGCGTTGCGCGCGCGCGGCTACAAGAGCTGGGGCGAGTACCCCGGCTACCTGTACTTCGGCGGCAACTCCGAGATGCGCGGCTACGACTACCTGTCGTTCCTCGGCAACAAGGGGTTCTTCACCGACGCCGAGCTCCGCTTCCCGATCATCGAAGCCGCGCTGACCCCGATCGGCGTCGTCGGCGGGCTCCGCGGCGTGTTCTTCTTCAATTTCGGCTCGGCCTCGTATGAAGGTGTCGACGCGACGGTCTGGACGAGCAAGACGCAGACGATCACGCCGCTCATCGACTTCGCCTTCGATCCGTCGTCGCCGAGCGGTGCGGTGCCGGTCTTCGGGCCGCCGGTCGACATCTCGGGTTTCCGCCTCGTCGACAGCCGCGCCTCGTACGGCTTCGGTCTCGAGACGTTCGCCCTCGGCTTCCCGATTCACTTCGACTGGTCGTGGCGGACGCTGTTCAACAAGGATTACGAGAACGCGATCTTCGCCTACGACGCGCTCGTCGACGGCATCCAGGGCCCCGAAGCCGGCAGCACCTGGTTCCGCAAGTCGAGGTTCAGCGTCTGGATTGGCTACGACTTCTGAGATGGGACGCCGTGCAGCTGTTGAGATGCGGACGCGCTCGGGGCCCGGCGTCGAGCTGATGCCGGGCGCGTCGAGCCGAGTCGCACGCAGGGCGGGGCCGCGGCCCCGCCGCCGCGCTTCATAGCCGCCGGCGCGACGTCCGTGACTACACCGAAGCGCAACTGCACCGACCTCGTCAGCCTGCTCGCGGACTTCTGCGAACACCACCTGCCCGACGACGTCCACCACGAGCTCGAACAGCACCTCGCGCGCTGCCCCCGCTGCGTCGCCCAGCTCAAGACCTACGAATCGACGGTCTCCCTGCTCCGCTCGATCCGCGACGAGGATCTGCCGCAGGAGCTGCGCTGCACGCTCAAGGCCTTCGTCGAAAAGAACTGCAGCAATTAGCATCCGGGGGCGCCCCGGCCCCGCTACTGGCTCGCTCGCACGGACTATCATTCCGCATGCAGCCAAAACGCGCCGCCGAGAGCGCCACCGAGATGGTGCAGGTCGTCCTTCCGAACGACGCCAATCCACTCGGCTTCATCCTCGGCGGGACGGTGATGCACCTCATCGACATCGCCGGAGCCATCGCCTGCCATCGCCACACCCGCAGCCTGCTGGTCACGGCGGCGGTCGACGGGCTGCAGTTCCTGCACCCGATCAAGGTCGGCGACCTGATCATCCTGCAGGCGGCGGTGACGGCGGTGTGGAGCACGTCGCTCGAAGTCGAGGTCGTGGTCTACTCGGAGGAGACGCTGACCGGCGTCCGGCGGATGACCAGCCGCGCCTTCCTGACGTTCGTCGCCATCGATCGTGACGGCCAGCGGATGCCGGTGCCGGGATTGATCCTCGAGACCGCGGCGGAGCGCCAGCGCGCCGCCGAAGCGGACGTCAGGCGGGCGGAACGGCTGAAGGCGAAGCGGCAGCTCGAAGAACGCGAGCGCGAGGAGGGCTAGCGGCGGAAGGGCGCGACGCGAACGGCGCGCAGCGGCCGGAGCCGCCGCGCGTGATGCGTGCGAGATCGAGGTTCGGGGCTACTTCTGGTAGAACTCGGCGTTGCGCGGGATGAAGCTCTTCCACTTCTCCGGCGTTTCGTCGAGCGCGAAGATCGCCTCAACCGGACAGGCCGGAACGCAGGCGCCGCAGTCGATGCATTCGTCGGGATGGATGAAGAGCATCTCGTTCGCTTCGAACTCGGGCTCGTCCTTCCGCGGATGGATGCAGTCGACCGGGCAGACGTCGACGCAGGCGGTGTCCTTGGTCCCGATGCACGGTTCAGTAATGATGTACGCCAACGAATCCTCCAGACGCCAGCCGCGCGGCGTCGCGTGTCATTGAATCTTCATCCGCCCCGCGAAACCATCCGCGTAGCCGTGATAGTGCGAGATGCCCGGCTCGGGATAGCACCAGCAGTAGTAACCGACCCCGTTGTCGAAGTCGACGAGCCACATGCCCTTGGCCTCGGCGCCGAGCGATCTGCAGCTCCTCCGCCCAGCGATTGACGACGTCGCGCAGCGCCGCCGACAGGGTCTCGTGCTCGGGCTCCTGCTCGGTGATGCCGTCCAGCTGCGCCGCCAGCGACTCGGCCCGCCGCACCGCGTCGGCAGTCATATGCTTCACTTTCGGCAGCAGGGCGCGGGCCTGGTCGAGCGTGAAGATGGGGCGTTCCTCCGACTGCGGCATCATGACGATTATAATTGCCGTTCGTCCCGGCGTGAATCACGGTCTGAAAATGTCCCGCACCCTCGTGCTGCTGGCGTTGACGTTGCTCGGGCCGGTCAGCGCCGGCGCGCAGCCGTTGCCTGCCGGACCGATCAGCGCCTTCGACGGCCGGGTTGTCGTCGGCGCCGAGATCGCCGCCACCTTCGGCGCGGAGGACCACAGCGCCTACTTCAACTTCACCGACTACGAGCACAACGCGCTGCGGATGCTGCGGCTCGCCCTGGCCGCGGCCTGGCGGCCGTCGACGCGGCTGGAGCTGGTCGGCGAGGTCCGCTCCGAGGATCTCAGCACGGTCCGCTCCTACGCCGCCTACGTTCGCGTCAGGCCGCTCGCCAACCATGCCCTCGACATCCAGGCCGGCCAGATCCCGCCGGCGTTCGGCGCCTATGGCCGGCGCGGCTACCAGAGCTCGGACAACCCGTTCATCGGCTATCCGCTTGCCTATCAGTATCTCACCTCGCTGCGGCCGGATGCCGTGCCGGCGACGATGGCGGACCTGCTGGTGATGCGGACGCGCGGCTGGCGCGTGAGCTACCCGATCGGCTCGCAGACACCGGGCCCGGGCGTGCCGCTGGTGTCGGCGTTTCGCTGGGATACCGGCGTCCAGGCGCACTGGCAGGGCGGCATGGTCGACGTCACCGGCGGGGTGACGATCGGCACTCTCTCCGATCCGCAGGGCCTCGACAACAATGACGGCAAGCAGGTGTCCGGACGGGTTGGGGTGCGTCCGGTGCCGGGTCTCATCGTCGGCGGCTCCGCCGCCCGCGGCGACTTCCTCGACGAGGCAATCGCGCGGACGCTTCCGGATCGCCTCGGCCCGTTCGCGCAGACGGCGTTCGGCGCCGACGCCGAGTATTCGCGCGATCGCTGGCTGGTCCGCGGTGAGCTGGTGTGGAGCCGCTGGAACGTGCCGCTCGTCGCCGACCAGACCGTCGCCGATCTCTCCGCGCTCGGCGGGTGGGTCGAGGGCCGCTACCGCGTCCATCCCCGCGTGATGCTGTCGGCGCGGCTCGATCGGCTCGGCTTCTCGCAAGTCCCGATCGGACAATCGATGATGATGGAGTGGGAGGCGCCGGTGACGCGGATCGAAGCCGACGCCGGCTATTACATCCAGCGCAACCTCGTCGTGCGGCTGGCGGTGCAGCACAACGATCGGACGGCGGGCCGCGTCCAGCAGCGGACCTACGTCTCCGGCCAGGTCGCGTACTGGTTCTGATGCCCACCCCTGCCGCCAGGATCGCCTTCGCCCTCGTTGCGGTCGCGGCACTGCTGACCGCGTCGCCGCGCGGCCAGCGTGCCGGCGCCACTGCCACCATCAGGGGGCGGGTCGAACTGCGGCAGACGCCGGCGGATCTCGCCCGGCGCCCAACGCCCGGCGACGTCGCCATGACCAAGGCGCACGAGCACACCGACCGCCGCCGCAGCGTCGTCTACCTCGAGACCGCGCCGCGGGCGGCGTTCGATCAGCGGGAAGAGCCGCGGGCCAAGCTCGATCAGCGCAACGAGACCTTCGTGCCGCACGTCCTCGCGATCGTCGCCGGGACGACCGTCGACTTCCCCAACAACGACGCGACCTATCACAACGTCTTCTCGCTGTCGTCGACCAAGCCCTTCGATCTCGGCCGCTATGCCGGCGGGCGATCGAAGTCGATCCGCTTCGACCGTCCCGGCATCGTCCGCGTGTTCTGCGACATCCACTCGCACATGAGCGCGTTCATCCTCGTCTTCGCCCATCGCTACTTCGCCGTCACCGACGACGAGGGCCGCTACCGGCTGGCCGACGTGCCGCCTGGCAGCTACTCGGTCGTGGCCTGGAACGAGGCGAAGCCAGGCGAGTCGCGCAAGGTCGTCGTGCCCGACACCGGCGGTGACGTCGAAGTCAACTTCAGCCTCGGCCGGAAGTAGCGATGGCGATGAGGATGTTCCGCTCGCTCACCAACCGGATCTTCTTCGCCAGCGCGATGCTGGCGGTGTCGGCGATTGCCATCGCCATCTTCAACGTCAACCGCGGCGTCGGCCGGCAGGCGGAAGAGGAGCTCCAGCGCGGGCTCGACGAAGCCGGGACCCTGATCGAGGAGTACCAGCGAGTCCTCGTCGAGCACTTCACCCGCGAAGCGCGGCTGGTCGCCGACCTGCCGCGGCTGAAGGCTGCGGTCGACACCGGGCATCCGGAGACCGTGCAGCCGATCGTCGAGGAGTATCAGCGGCAGCTCACCGCCGACCTGCTCATCGTCACCGGCAAGCAGAACCACATGCTGGCCGAAATCGCCTCGCCCGGCGTCGGCGCATCGGCGTCGTTCGCGGCGATGCCCGGCGTCACCAGCGCCGCCGCCGGCCAGGAGGCGAGCTTCTTCTGGCCGCAGCCGAACGGCGTCCTGCAGGTCGTGTCGGTGCCGATCTGGATCGATTCGGGCCAGCTCGAGATCCTCGGGACGCTGAGCGTCGGCGTGTCGCTCGACGCCCGGGCGGCGGCGCGCTTCCGCCGCCTCACCAACAGCGACTTCGCCTTCGGCATCGACGGCACGATCCGCGCCTCGACGCTGCCGGCGGCGGCGTGGCCGCAGCTCTCACCGCTCCTGGCGCGCGACGGCTTGTGGGAACGGGTCGCGGTCGGCGGCCAGGAATACATCGCCAAGACGCGGGCGCTCTCGGTCGCGGCGCCGGACGCAGTCGCGGGCCGCGAGGCCGCGACTACCGGCCCAGGCTCGGCCAGGGCCATCATCCTGCGCTCGCGCAGCGAACGCCTCGGCTTCCTCAACCCGCTGCACCGCCGCCTCGCGGTCATCGCCATCGTCGCGGTCCTGGCCGCGACGCTCCTCAGCTATGCCATCGCCCGGACGGTGACCCGCCCCCTCGGCGCCATCACCGCGACGATGCGGGAGATGGCGGCGACCGGCGACCTGACGCGGCGGATCCCGCCGTCGGCAGGAGCGCTGTGGGAAGACGAGGACGCGCAGCTGCTGGCGACGACGTTCAACACGATGACCGACTCGATCGGGCGCTTCCAGCGCGAGGCGGCGCAGCGCGAGCGGCTGTCGTCGCTCGGCCGGCTGTCGACCGTCGTCGCCCACGAGATCCGCAATCCGCTGATGATCATCAAGACCGCGCTGCGGTCGCTGCGGGCACCGGACGTGACGCCGGAGCACCTGCGGACGGCGGTTGCCGACATCGACGAGGAGACCGCGCGGCTCAACCGACTGGTGACGGAGGTCCTCGATTTCGCCAAGCCGATCAAGTTCGACCTGGCGCCGGCAGACGTGAACGCGGTCTGCGAGGATGCCGTCCGGGCCGCCCAGTCCGACGCGTCGGCGCTGCCCGTGACCCTCGATCTCGACCGCTCGCTGCCGCGCATCGTCACCGACGCCGAGCGGCTGCGGGTGGTGCTGGTCAACATCCTGGCGAACGCCAGCCACGCCCTGAACGCCGGTGAGGGGGCGGCGGCGCCGCGGCCAATACGGCTTCGCACGCGGCAGCTGCCCGGCAGGCGGGTCAGCGTCGAGATCCAGGATCAGGGCACGGGCATTGCAGTTGAGGATCTCGGCCGAGTGTTCGACCCGTACTTCACAACCCGGCGGACGGGCACCGGACTCGGCCTCGCCATCTCGCGCAACATCATCGAAGGGCTCGGCGGCGCCATCTCCGTCTCGAGCCGCAAGGGCGAAGGTACAGAGGTCCGGGTGGAGCTTCCAGAGGAAAGCACCGCGACGGTGCGGTAAGGCGCCGGACCCCGCGTCCGCCTGCGCCGCCGCCCGACGTGCCAGTCATCCATGTCCAACAGCTCGATTCTTCTCGTCGACGACGAAGCCAAGATTCTCAGCGCCCTGGCGCAGGCGCTCCGCGTTGAGGGCCACGAGGTGGTGGCGACGACCAACGCCCGCGAGGCGCAGCGTCAGCTGTCGCAGCGGATGTTCGACCTGTTCGTGGTCGACAACCTGATGCCGGAGCTGACCGGGCTCGATCTGATCCGCGAACTGCAGGGAACGCCGGCGGCGGAACGGCCGCAGATCGTGATGATGACGGCGCACGCCACCGTCGAGAGCGCGATCGAGGCGATGAAGCTCGGCGCCTGCGACTACCTGCAGAAGCCGTTCGAGGTCGACGAGCTGCTGGTCGTCGCCCGCCGCGCCCTCGAGCATCAGCGCATCCAGACGGAGCACCGCTATCTGATCAGCGAGCGCGACGCCGAGTTCAACCACTACGGCCTCGTCGGCCGCAGCCGGCGGATGGAGGACGTCATCCGCACCGCCGAAGTCGTCGCCCGATCGAAGAGCACCGTGCTCATCACCGGCGAGACCGGCACCGGCAAGGAGATGGTGGCGCGGGCGATTCACTACCACAGCGCCCAGCGCGAAATGCCGCTGATCAAGGTCAATTGCGCGGCGATCCCCGAAACCCTGCTCGAATCCGAGCTGTTCGGCCACGTCCGCGGCGCCTTCACCGGCGCCACCACCAGCAAACGCGGCAAGTTCGCCCTCGCCGACGGCGGCAGCATCTTTCTCGACGAGATCGGGACGATGAGCCCGACGCTGCAGTCGAAGCTGCTGCGGGTGATCCAGGAGCGCGAGTTCGAGTCGCTCGGCTCGGAGCGGACGCAGAAGGTCGACCTGCGCGTCATTGCCGCCACCAACCGCGATCTGCGCCAGATGGTCGCCGACGGCCGGTTCCAGGAAGATCTCTATTACCGGCTCAATGTCATCCCGATCCACATCCCGCCGCTGCGCGATCGGCGGGAAGACATCCCGGTGCTGGTCGAGCACTTCATCGCCAAGCACGCGCTGCGCGCCGGCAAGAAGATCGACGGCATTGCCAGCGGCGTCATGCAGTCGCTGCAGGCGCTCGACTGGCCAGGCAACGTACGCGAGCTCGAGAACACGATGGAACGCGCGGTCGTGCTGTCGCCGACGGCGACGATTGGCCCGGAAGTGGTGCGCGTGCTCGACGCCGGCAGCGCCGCGCCGCCGCCGGGCCTGCCGTCGCTCAACCTGCGCCAGAATCTCGACTGGACCGAGCGTGAGACCGTGCGGCGGGCTCTCGAAGGCGCCGGCGGCGTGAAGAAAGATGCCGCTGAAACTATGGGCCTGACGCAGCGGGCGCTCAGCTATTACCTCGCCAAGCACCGAATCAGCTGATTACGTCCCGCGTAAGGGCATTCCGCCGCGCGAAAGCGTGACTGCGGCGGCGGCGCGCATCCCCTGCGAATTGCCCGCCCGGACAAGGCATCCGCTTTGCCTTGTTCCTCACCTCGAGTCGTCGTCCGGCCGCGAAGGGAATTCCCATCGCCCGGCGACGCGGCAACGAGGTGGACATGACGGTTGGCGGCGGAGTGCGGGGCGCAGCTGCGCTCCTGGCGGTTGTGGCGGCAGTCCTCGTCGGCGCCTGGCCGGCGCAGGCGCAGCAGCAGGACCAGGCCGAGAAGACAGCGGCGACCGCGGCGCCGCCGCAGGAACGCCCGAGCGACCGCGCCGTCGACCCGTCGCAGCCGGACTTCATGCTCATCGCGCTGCCGACCAACCTGCGCATCCCCAGGTTCGGCAGCGCGTTCCGCGTCACGCACCGCTTCATGCGTCCGCTCGGCAACGGCAGCTTCAACGACTTGCTCGGCGACGGCTTCGGAATCGACGGCAGCGCCCAGGTCGGCCTGGAGTTCCGGTTCGGCATCATGAGCGGCACCCAGATCGGGATCCACCGCACGAGCGACCGGACGATTGAGCTGTTCGGCCAGCACCAGCTCGCGCGCCAGGGTGAACGCCTGCCCGTCACCGTCGACCTCGTCGGCACGTTCGAGGGCACGAACAACCTGCGCAACGTCTACTCGCCGGCGATCGGCGCCGTGATCTCGCGGACGCTCGGCCGCCACGGCGCGCTCTATTTCCAGCCGGTCTACGTTCACAACAGCAACCTGCTGCAGAGCGAAGCCGTCGACGACAACAGCTCGTTCGTTTTCGGAGTCGGCGCCCGGGTTCGCGTCCGCTCGACGCTGTACCTGGTGGGCGAAGCAGCGCCGAGGGTCGGTTACGACCCCGATGCGACCTACCTGAGCTTCGCGGTCGAGAAGCGCTGGGGCGGCCATTCGTTCCAGGTCAACATCTCGAACGGCTTCGGCACGACGCTCGGCCAGATCGCCCGCGGCGGCTTCGACTACGACACCTGGTTTCTCGGCTTCAATATTTCGCGCAAGTTCTTTTGATCGGCCAGCGCACCTAAAACGGCGCGGAGGTGAAGCCTGACAACCCGCACGCGCCAGGAGGCAGGACATCGTGACATACGGCAAGACAATGACTCGGCTGGCGCTCTGCGCCACGCTCGCGGCAGCGAGCGCATGCGGCAGCGACAGCCCGACAGCGCCGGGCGGTGGTGGCGGCTCCGGCACCGGCAGCCCTGGGCCGGTTGGCGCGACGATTACGATCGGCGCCAACGACACAGTCAGTCCGGCAAGCGTGACGATCAATCCGGGCGAGAGCGTGATGTTCGTCAACAACGGCTCGCAGGCGCACGAGATGGCGTCCGATCCGCACCCGGCTCACACGGACTGCCCGCCGCTGAACGCGGTCGGGCTGCTGAATCCGCAACAGTCGCGGGCGTCGAACGCCCTGACGACCTCGCGAACCTGCGGCTACCACGATCACCGCAACGACACGAGCGCCGGGTTGCGCGGCTCGGTCGTCATCCGGTAGCGATTCGCGCCGCCGGAAAGCTGCGATAATGAACGTCGCAGATGACGGCAACACGAACGGTGGCTGCAGTGCTGACGGGCCTGGTCCTGTCGGCGTGTGGTGGTGGCGGCGGCACTCCGAACACCCCGAGTCCGCCGCCGACGCCGAGCACGAACGTGCTCACGATCTCGTCGAGCGGCGTCCTCAGCCCGAAGGAGCTGACCGTCGCCCCGGGCGCGCGCGTGCTGTTCGTGAACAACGACACCCGGCGGCACGACATGACGTCCGATCCGCATCCGGATCACATGGACTGCCCGCCGCTCAACCAGGTCGGCCTGCTGACGCTGGGCCAGCAGCGCGAGTCGGGCAATTTCGTCACCGCCCGGACCTGCGGCTTCCACGATCACGAAGATCCGGACAACACCAATCTCAAGGGCCGGATCATCATTCGATGATCGGCGTCAGCGACCGGTGAAGCGGGGCTTGCGCTTCTCCAGGAACGCGGTCGCGCCTTCGAGCTTGTCCTCCGAGGCGTAGCAGATCGCCTGCGCCAGCGTCTCGATCAGCAGCCCCGAGTCGACATCGACCCGCGACGACGCGTTGAGCGCCATCTTCGCCAGCCGCGCCGCCAGCGGTCCCTGCCGCAGGATCTTCTTCGCCAGCTCGCGGGCCCGCACCTGCAGCTGCGCCGCCGGCGTCACCATCGTCACCAGCCCGATCGCGAGCGCCTGCCTGGCGTCGACGATCTCGCCGGTGAGGATCATGTGCTTGGCCCAGCCCATGCCGACGATCTTCGGCAGCCGCTGCGTGCCGCCGGCGGCGGGAATGATGCCGAGGCCGAGCTCCGGCTGGCCGAGCTTCGCGGTCTCGGACGCAACCCGGATGTCGCAGGCGAGCGCCAGCTCGCAGCCGCCGCCGAGCGCGAAGCCGTTGATCGCGGCGATCGTCGGCCGGGGAAAGTGCTCGACCGCCGAGCACAGCGCCGAGGCGATGCCGGCGAGGCCGTCGTCGCGGGTGCGCGCCTTGATGTCGTTGATGTCGGAACCGGAGACGAACGCCGACTCACCGGCGCCGGTGATGATGATGACACCCGCCTCGTCGTTGGTCGACAGGTCGCTGAGGGCGGCCAGGCACTCCTCGACCGTGTCCCGGTCGAGCGCGTTCTTGACCGCCGGTCGATCGATCGTCAGCGTCGCGATCGAGTCGGTCAGGTCAACGTGAATACTCATAGACTCCTCTTCCGACCTTGCGGCCGAGCCGGCCGGCGTTGACGTATTCCACCAGCAGCGGGCACGGCCGGTACTTCTCGCCCAGCGTCGCGTGGAGGTACTCGAGAATGCTGAGGCGGGTATCCAGGCCGACGAGATCGACGAGCTCGAACGGTCCCATCGGGTGATTCAGCCCGAGCTTGAGCGCCTTGTCGATGTCGGCCGCCGACGCCACGCCCTCCATCAGCATGTAGAACGCCTCGTTGCCGAGGCCGGCGTTGATCCGCGTCGTGATGAAGCCGGGAGACTCGCGGACGATGACCGTCTCCTTGCCCATGCGGCCCGCGACCTCGACGACGGCGTCGAGCGTCGCCGGGGCGGTCTCGAGCGCCCGCACGATCTCGATCAGCTTCATCTTGTGAACCGGATTGAAGAAGTGCATGCCGGCGACGCGCGCGGGGATGGCGAGCGTCGCCGCCATCTCGGTGATGCTGAGCGCCGACGTGTTGGTCGTGACGATGGCGTGCGGCGGCGCCAGCCGATCGATGTCGCGGAAGAGCGCGAGCTTCACGTCGAGGCGTTCCGGCGCCGCCTCGATGATGAAGTCGGCGTCCTGCAGTACCGCGGCGAGGTCCGTCTGCGTCGACAGCCGAGCGAGCAATGCCGCCGCATCGGCCGGCGCGGCCTTTCCCAGCTCGATGCTGCGGCCGACGATGGCGCGGATCGCCGCCTCGCCCTGTTCGAGCGCCGGCGCGGCGACGTCGAAGAGCCTGGTGTCGAAACCGGCCGACAGCGCCGCGTGCGCGATGCCGCGGCCCATCGTCCCGGCGCCGAGCACGGCCACGCCGCATCACGCTCACGACGGACGCGAGGCCAGCGCCAGTTCGTCCAGCACGGCCAGCGCCGTGTCGATGTCCTGGTCGGTGTTGTAGAAGTGCGGCGCGATGCGGATGCCGGCGCCGGGCCGGTAGTCGACGATGATCTGCCGCCGGATCAGCTCGCTCGCGACCGCTTCGCCGTTGGGCACGTCGATGATCACCGCGCCGCCGCGCTCGCGGTCGAGGGCGGGCGTATTGAGGCGGTAGCCGGCGCGTGCCGCATGGTCCATGATTCGGCGCGTGAGCCGGAGCGAGTGCGCGCGAATCGCCGGCACGCCGATCTCGCCGACGATCTCATAGCCCGAGCGGGCGGCGTACAGCGCCGGGATGTTCGGCGTTCCGCTCTGGAATCGCTCGGCGGCGCCGTCGGCGTAAGCGACCGGTCCGGTCGCGAAGCTGAAGGGCTCGGCGTGGGCGGCCCAGCCGATGAGGCCCGGCTCGAGCGTCCGCGCCAGGTCGGGCCGGACGTAGAGATACCCGGCGCCAGGCCCGCCGCACAGCCACTTCACCGATCCGCCGACCGCGAACTCGGCGCCGAGCCCGGCAATGTCGAGCGGCACGGTTCCCGCCGCCTGGTAGACGTCGAGGATTACGTGCGCGCCGACCTTCTGCGCCTTCTCAATCACCGCCCGCGCGTCCTGGATGTACGAGCTGCGGAACAGCACCAGCGAGAGCGGGACGAGCACCGTCTGCTCATCGATGGCGTCGAGCAGCCGTTCGAGATTCGTCCGCATCGCGTCGTCCGACCGGACGTAGACGACTTCGGCGCCATACCGGCGGAAGCCCTCGAACAGGTACATGTTGGTCGGGAACTCGAGGTCGGTGAGGACGATCTTGCGGCGGCGGCCGTCGTAGCGATAGCACGAGCCGATGACGCCCATGCTGACGGACACGTTCTGGTGCATCGAGACCGTGCCGGTTTCGACGCCGAGGATCGGCGCCAGGAGATTGCCGGTTTCACGGCCCATCTCCCACCAGCCCTCGTGCCAGGCGCGGACACCGCGATGGCTCCAGGTGTCGGCGTACTCCTGCAGCGCGGCCGCGGTCCGCTTCGGCATCGCGCCGAGCGAATGGCTGACGAGATAAGTGACCTCGTCTACCAGGGGGAACTCGGCGCGCCAGTGGTCCAAGGGGGGCATTTACTTCTCGGGGTTTGGGGCTCGGGGTTCGGGACTCGAAGACCTGCAGATCCTAGCCGATCGATTGCGTTCGCGAACGCTTTTCGAGCCCCCGAGCCCCGCCTTCCGAGCCCCGAACCCCGAGCCCCGAGCCCCGATCTAGATATTCAGATCGATCCAGACGCTCTTGATCTGCGTGTAGTGCTCGAGCGCGTGCGCGCTCATCTCGCGGCCGAAGCCGCTCTGCTTGTAGCCGCCGAACGGCGCCGCCGTATCGTACACGTTGTAGGTGTTGACCCAGACGGTCCCGGCCTGCAGCCGCCTGGCGACGTGGTGCGCCTTCTTGATGTCCCGTGTCCAGACGCCGGCGGCGAGCCCGTAGGGGCTGTCGTTGGCCCTGGAGATGGCCTCGTCGACGTCGGCGAACTCGATCGCCGCCAGCACCGGTCCGAAGATCTCCTCGCGCGCGATCGTCATCGCCGGGGTGACGTCGGCAAACACCGTCGGCTGGACGAAGAAGCCCTTGCCGGTGCCGATGTCCGCGCGCTGACCGCCGGCGACGAGGGTCGCGCCTTCCTGACGGCCGCTGTCGATGTAGCGCAGCACGGTGTCCATCTGCTTGCGCGACGAGACCGCGCCGAATCGCGTCTTCGGGTCGAGGGGATCGCCGGGGACGGTCTTCTTCGCGCGCGCCGCCAGCTTGTCGATGAACTCGTCCTTGATCGCGCGATCGACCAGCAGCCGCGAGCCGGCGGCGCAGACTTCCCCTTTGCCGTAGAAGATGCCGATCGCCACCCCCCTGATCGCGGCCTCGATGTCGGCGTCGGCAAAGACGATATTGGGCGACTTGCCGCCGAGCTCGAGGGTGATGCGCTTCAGCGTCTCGGCCGCGCCGCGCATGATCGTCTTGCCGGTGGCGGTATCGCCGGTGAATGCGATCTCGATCGACGCCAGGATGCTCGACCAGGGCCTGGCCGACCACGGCGCCCGATCCCGTGATGACGTTGAGCACGCCCGGCGGCAGCCCGACCTCAACCGCAATCTCGCCGAGCGCCAGCGCCGTGAGCGGCGTCTGGCTCGCCGGCTTGAGGATGACGGTGTTGCCGCAGGCGAGCGCCGGTGCGATCTTCCAGGCCGCGAGCAGCAGCGGAAAGTTCCACGGCACGATCGCCGCGACGACGCCGAGCGGCTCGCGCAGCGTGTAGGTGAGGTAATTGCCCTTGACGGGAATCGTCTCCCCCATCACCTTGTCGGCCCAGCCGGCGTAGTACTCGAGGCATTCGGCCGCCGCCGGGATCTCGATGTGCCGCGATTCGCTGATCGGCTTGCCGTTGTGCAGCGTCTCGAGCCGGGCCACTTCCTCGACGCGCTCCATCAGCCGGGCGGCGAGTCGCGCGATCAGCCGGCCGCGATCGCGCGCGGACATCTGGCCCCACGGCCCCGACAGCGCCGCCCGCGCCGCCGCCACCGCCGCCTCGACATCCGCCGCACCCGCCGCCGCGACCTCGGTGATGACCTCTTCGGTCGCGGGATTGACGACCGCCATGGCGCCGCCCGAGGCGGCGTCGCGCCATTCGTTGTTGATCAGAAGTTGTTTCATCTGGTCTCAACCGAGGGGCTTCGCCCCTCGGACTCCCCGACTGGCTTCCGCCTCCGCTACAGCTACGGCGAGACCTCGCCGAAGCGCCTTCGGCGCGAAGGCGGGCGCTCGCGGGGGCCCAGAGCCCCGCTTCGCTCGCGCATTTATGAGATGGCTTCTAGCCTGCCCGACGAGTGGCAATCATCAATCTGCAATCATCAATCTGCAATCTTCAGTCTGCCAATCTTCAATCTTCAGTCTTCAGTCTGCAATTCCTACTGCTCCGTCCGCACGTACTCGAAGTCTATCGGCATCCGGTTGATGCCGCGCACCGGCGGTGCGATGTAGTTGGCGAACTTTCCCGGCTCGAACACCGGCTGCGCCATGATGCTCAGCAGGTACTCGCGATCGGCGTCGCTCGGCAGCCATTCGTGCTTGCGGCGGTTCCACTCGTCGTCGGACAAGTGGGCGCCGCGCGGGTCGAAGTGCACCGACGAGAACATGCCGATGCCGCGGTTGAACTTGCGGTCTGGCAGCGCCAGGCGATCCGAGACGCCGTGGCGCTCGAGGATGCGGTTCCAGCGCTGGACCCCCGCCTCGCAGTCACCGACATACCAGTCGCGGAGCACCTCGTTCATCGCCGTTCGCATCGGGATCGCCTTGCGCTCGAGGCGGCCCTGCCCCGCGGCGGCGACGACGTCGAGCTCGTAGAACTGCTCGGAGACGACGTGATCGCTCCACTTTTCTTCCTGGGCGCGCCCCTTCAGGCCGTTCGCGAAATAGGAGGCGGCATTGGTCGAGATCTCGTTGCCGTGCAGGTCGAGGCTCAGGCTGAACCAGAGGTTGATGAACTTCTGGATCGTCGGCAGGTCGATGCCGCCGAGGGCGCGGACGTCCTCGGAGAAGCCCGCCTGCTTCATCAGCTGACAGGCGCGTTCGATGATGCGCGCAACGCCCGTCTCGCCGACGAACATGTGATGCGCTTCCTCGGTCAGCATGAAGCGCGTCGTCCGCGACAGCGGGTCGAGCGAGCTCTCGGAGAGCGACAGCAGCTGCGACTTGCCGTCACGATCGGTGAACATCGTGAACATGAAGAAATCGAGCCAGTTGTCGATCGGCTCGTTGAAGGCGTCGAGGATGCGCGGCTTGTCGCGGTTGCCGCTCTGCCGCGCCAGCAGCTCTTCGGCCTCGTCGCGGCCGTCACGGCCGAAGTAGGAATGCAGCAGGTAGACCATCGCCCACAGGTGACGGCCCTCCTCGACGTTGACCTGGAACAGGTTGCGCAGGTCGTAGAGGCTCGGGCAGCGCTGACCGAGCCAGCGCTGCTGCTCGACGCTCGCCGGCTCGGTGTCCCCCTGCGTGACGATGAGGCGGCGGAGCTGGTTGCGGAACTCGCCCGGCACCTCCTGCCACACCGACTTGCCGTAGAAGTCGCCGAAGCCGATGCGCCGATCGTGGACCGGGTCGGCGAGGAAGATGCCCCACCGGTACTCGGGCAGCTTGACGTATTCGAAGTGGGCCCAGCCCGACGGATCGACGCTGACCGCGGTGCGCACGTAGACCTGGTGCAGGTCCTGGAAGCCCTGCGGTCCCATGTCGCGCCACCATTGGATGTAGGCCGGCTGCCAGTGCTCCAGCGCACGCTGGAGCCGCTTGTTGCTCGAAAGGCCGACGTTGTTCGGGATTCTCTCGGCAGAGATCATGGAAACCCTCCGACATGGCTCAGGGCTCAGGGCTCAAGGCTCAGGCCAGATCGTTGAGCACCTACTCGAGGGTCTTGGCCGCCCTGAGTCACCTTGAGCCCTGAGCCCTGAGCCATTCCCTGCTTCAGGTGCGGTTGACGTCGAATTCCGGGCGCGACTGCGAGCCGTAGGCAGTCAGGGCGCCCTTCTCGCCGACGGCGTTCGGCCGCTGGAAGATCCAGTTCTGCCACGCCGTCAGTCGGCCGAAGATCTTGGTCTCCATCGTCTCGGGGCCGGCGAAGCGGAGATTCGCTTCCATGCCGGTCAACGCATCCGGCGACAAGGCGGCCCTGGCCTCGATCGCGAGCCGGACTTCGTCGTCCCAGTCGAGCTCGTCGGGCGCGGACGTCACCAGTCCGGCCTCGAGCGCGCCGGCGGCGTCGAACGGTTCACCGGCGTCGAGCAGGCGCTGGACCTGCGCCGCGTCGTCGAGAAACCTGGTCTGCAGGCGCGACAGACCGTTGCTCGTCGTGAGGACGCCGGCGTTCATCGGCGACAGCGCGATCGCGTTTGGCCGCTCCGGGTCGTCGAGCATGTAGGAGCGATCGGCCGCCAGCGCGAGCTCGAACAGTGTCCCGGCGAAGCAGCTGCCCGGTTCGACAATCGCGAAGAAACTGCGTGAAGTGAGGTCCATCCGCTTGAGCGTGCGCTTGATGAAGTGCACGATCTCGCGGACGAGCCAGTGCTGGCGGTGCTCGGCCAGCGTGGCATCGACTGCCAGCACGGCATCGATGTCGCCCTCGGTCTTGACGACGACGGTGCCGATCGCCGGCTCGTTGAGACGCAGGCGCAGCAAAGCGTCATCGAACTGGCGGAACGCCGCGAGCGGCCAGAACCCGTCGCCGGCGGCAGCGATCGCGTCAGGCGTCGTCGGCTGTTCGCCGGCCGGTCCTTTGACGGTCAGCGTTGCGACACGGGCTTCGCGATCGATCTGCAGCAAGACGAAGGAGTATTCGAGACGATCGCCATCGACCGCCGGAACGACCGGGCCAAGCGAGATGCCCGTGGCGTCAGCCGGACGGTCGGACGCCGCCGCCAGCTCCAGCGCCCGCTTCGCCACCCGCTCCTTGAACTGGCTGGTCGGATAGACGGCGTCGACGAGACGCCACTCGACCGCGCGCTTGCCCTTGACGCCCTCGGCGACCGTCGCGAAGACGTCCGCGAGATCGCGCCGCACCCGGCGCTTGTCGATGACCCGCGTCAGCCCACCGGTCCCCGGCAGGACGGCCAGCAGCGGTGTTTCCGGCAGGCTGACCGCGGAATTGCCATCGTCGACCAGCAGGATCTCGTCACAGGCGAGCGCCAGCTCGTAGCCGCCGCCGGCACAGATGCCGTTGAGGGCGGCGATGAACTTGATGCCGGAATTGGCGCTCGCGTCTTCGATCGCCAGCCGGGTCTCGTTGGTGAACTTGCAGAAGTTGACCTTCCAGGCGTGGCTCGAGCCGCGGAGCATGAAGATGTTGGCGCCGGCGCAGAACACCCGCTCCTTCAGGCTCGTGATGACGACGACGCGGACTTCCGGATGCTCGAAGCGGAGACGCTGGAGCGCGTCGGCGAGCTCGATGTCGACGCCGAGATCGTAGGAGTTCAGCTTCAGGCGGTAGTCAGGAAAGAGGCCGGCGTCTTCCTTGACGTCCATGCCGAGGGTCGCGACGGGACCGTCGTAGCTGATCTTCCAGTGCTTGTAGCGAGCGGGATCGGTGTCGAACGACACCTGCGGATGTGGAGCTTTGGCGACCGCGTCCATCTGCGGTCAAGCGTAACCGTGGGGTCTGGACGTGTCAAGGCAACATACTGCCAGACACGCCCATCATCAGCGCATTATAGTGCGCTGGATTGCGGCCGTGAGCCGCGGCGTCACTCAGTAGTCGTCGTTGGCCCAGCTGTCCTGAGTCGAGCCCGCGGGGCCCGCGAACCGGCCAGCCCCCTTGGGCTCGCCGAGCCGCTGCCGAATCTGCGCCTGGAGCCATCCAATCGCGTCCGGCTCCGCCGTCCGCAGCGCCTGCCAGTCGGACTCGGGCAGGACGATGGTGAGCGTCCGCGTAGCGTTGGTCCCCGCCTCCGTGAGGTTCATAGTGAATCGATCATAGGATCCGCGCTCATGCGTGTCGCGCATAACTTGCACATGGAATCGATGCGCTGCATGCATGGCGCTCTCATCGTGCCCAGGTATGGATGTCATGCGCTGCGCGGATGCGCGGGCGTCAGTACGGCGGAAAACGGCCGGGTTGGTCACGCGTTATAGTGGCGCGATGTCGATGGAGCTCCTCCGCGCGCTGGGCCAGCGGGCGCGGGCGCGGCGGCTCGAGCGCGGGTGGACGTTGCGTGACGTCGCGGAGCGCTCCGGCGTGTCCGCGCGCTTTCTCGTCCAGCTGGAGGCGGGCCTGGGCAACATCTCGGTCCGCCGTCTCGCCGATGTCGCTCGCGCCCTCGAGGTCACGCCGGCGTCGCTGATTGCGCTGCCGTCGGAGCAATCCGAGCCGGTTGTCGCCCTCCTCGGGCTGCGCGGCGCCGGCAAGACGTCCGTCGGGCGGCGGCTGGCGCGGCGCCTCCACGTGCCGTTCGTCGAGCTCGATCGGCGAATCGAGGAGCAGGCCAACCTGAGCCTGGCCGAGATCTTCTCGCTGCATGGCGAGGACTACTATCGCCGCCTCGAGCGGGAGGTACTGCAGGCGATCCTCGACGAGGGCCGGCCGCTCGTCCTCGCCACCGGCGGCGGGCTCGTGACCGCGCCCGAGACCTACGCGCTGCTGCGCCGCTCGTCGCTGACGGTGTGGCTGAAGGCGTCGCCGGAGGAGCACTGGAACCGCGTCGTCCGCCAGGGCGACCGGCGGCCGATGACAAACCATCCGCAGGCGATGTCCGACCTGCGTTCGCTGCTTGCCGCGCGCGAGCCGCTGTACGCCAGCGCGGCGTACACGGTCGAGACGACGGGGCGTCCTGTTGACGAAATCGTTGAAGAAATTGCCACCCACGGGGTCAGACCCAGGTCTGACCCCGGCCTGGCGGGCTAAGCGCCGACGTTCTCGACTTCGCTCTTGCGCAGCGGGTCGCGGACGGGGTCGAGGAAGGGCATCATGTCGCGCAGCTTCTCGCCGACGCGCTCGATCTGGTGCGACCGATCGGTCTTGCGCGCGGCGTTGAACCACGGCCGCCCGGCCGCGTGTTCGGCAATCCACGCCTTCGCGAACGTGCCGTCCTGGATCTCGGCCAGCATCTTGCGCATTTCCTGGCGCGTCTGCTCGGTCACGACGCGCGGACCGGCGGTGTAGTCGCCGTACTCGGCGGTGTCGCTGACCGAGTAGCGCATGTAGTTCAAGCCGCCGCGGTACAGCAGGTCGACGATCAACTTGAGCTCGTGCAGGCATTCGAAGTACGCAACCTCGGGCTGGTAGCCGGCATCCACGAGAGTTTCGAACGCGGCCTTCACGAGGGCGCTGGTGCCGCCGCAAAGCACGACCTGCTCGCCGAACAGGTCGGTCTCGGTTTCCTCGGCGAACGTCGTCTGGATGACGCCGGCGCGGGTGACGCCGATGCCCTTGCCGTAGGCGAGCGCAATCGCGCGCGCCTGTCCCGAGACGTCCTGGTGCACGGCGACCAGTGCCGGCGTGCCGGCGCCCTCGACGAACAGCTCACGGACGCGGTGCCCTGGCGACTTCGGCGCGATCATCGTCACGTCGACGTCCTTGGGCGGCACGACCCAGCCGAAGCGAATGTTGAAGCCGTGGGCGAACATCAGCATCTTGCCGGGCTTCAGGTTCGGGGCGATCGCGGTGGTATAGAGCTCGGACTGCGCGGTGTCCGGCACCAACACCATGATGACGTCGGCCCACTCGCTGACTTTCGCCGGCGTATCGACCGTGAGCCCGGCGGCGATCGCCGCCGGCCGCGACTTGCTGTCCTCGGGCAGGCCGACGCGAACGTCGACGCCGCTGTCCTTGAGATTGAGGGCATGCGCGTGCCCCTGCGATCCGTAGCCGATTACCGCGACTTTCCGGCTCTTGATCAGGTTCAAGTCGGCGTCGCGATCGTAGAACATCGTTACCATTGAAAGCTCCGAGAGAAGAAAGTTCGAAGTTCGAAATTCGAAGGTCGAAGTGCAAGGTTCAATTACAAAGGTCGAAGGCACAAGTAAAAAGCCCTAAGCCGGAAGGCCGAAGTTCGAACTTGCCTTCGAACTTCACCCTTCGAACTTCGACCTTTCTTCACACTGAATAGCTGACGCCGTCCGGCACCGTCTCGACGACGTCGTCGGTCTCGGCTGGCACGCTGACTGAATTGGCACCGCGGACCATGGCGACGTGGCCGCTGCGGGCGACCTCGAGGACGCCGAAGGGCCGCAGCACGTCGAGCAGGCCGGCGATCTTGTCGCTGGTGCCGGTCGACTCGAGGATCAGGGACTCCGGCGAGACGTCGATGACGCGGGCGCGGAACACTTCCGCCAGCTTCATGACGTGGGTCCGCGCCTCGGCATCGGCGGCGACCTTGACCATCACCAGTTCGCGGCGGACGGCCGCGGCGCGGGTGACGTCCTCGACGCGGATGACGTTCACCAGCTTCCACAGGTGCGCCTCGATGCGGCGCGCGGCAACGTCTGGCGCATCGACGACGATGGTCATGCGCGAAATGCCCGGGCGCTCGGTGACGCCGACCGTCAGCGACACGATATTGAAGGCGCGCCGGCGGAAGAGCGACGAGACGCGCGTCAGCACGCCCGGCTCGTCTTCGACGTCGACGACGAATACGTGGGGACCGATGGATGTCACACTTCCTCCATTGCCGTCTCGGCGATCGGCGACGGGCGGCGAATCATCGCGTTCAGGTCGGCGCCAGCCGGCACCATCGGGTAGACGGTGTCCTCCTGCTCGACCTGGAAATCGATCAGCGACGGTGCCGGCGTGGGCCCGCGCCTCTTCGATCGCCGGGATCACCTCGCCGCGGGTCTTGACCGTCATCGCCTTGAGGCCGTAGGCCTCGGCCACCTTGGCGAAGTCGGGGCTGAGCAGCGGCGTCGCGGCGTAGCGGCGGTCGTAGAAGAACTCCTGCCACTGCCGGACCATGCCGAGATAGCCGTTGTTGATGACGGCAATCTTGACGTCGAGCCCTTCCTGCTTGATCGTCGCCAGCTCCGCCAGCGTCATCTGGAAGCCGCCGTCGCCGGCGATGGTCCAGACCTCGGCGTCCGGCCGCGAGACCTTCGCGCCAATCGCCGCCGGCAGGGCGAAGCCCATCGTGCCGAGCCCGCCCGACGTGATCAGCGTCCGCGGCGACTCGTGGTGGTAGTACTGCGCTTCCCACATCTGGTGCTGGCCGACGTCGGTGACGACGACGGCGCGGCCGTGCGTCGCGCGCCAGAGATCGCTCATGACGTGGGCGGCATAGAGATGGCCGTGGTCCGGCAGGTTCTGGATGTCGCGCACCGCCGAGTCGCCCTTGAGCGCGTCGATGCGGGCAATCCACTCCTCGTGACGCTTCGCCTCGATGCCGGGCACGAGCGATCCCAGCACGTCGCCGAGGTCGCCGACGATGCCGACGTCGACCGGGACGATCTTGCCAATCTCCGCCGCGTCGACGTCGACGTGAATCTTCCTGGCCTGACGCGCGTAGGTGCGGACGTTGCCGGTGACGCGATCGTCGAAGCGCATGCCGAGGGCGATCAGCAGGTCCGCTTCCTGGATCGCGTTGTTGACCCAGGCCTCGCCGTGCATGCCCATCATGCCGAGGTTGAGCGGGTGCGATGCCGGGAAGGCGCCGATGCCCAGCAGCGTCATCGCCACCGGAATGTTGGCGCGCTCCGCGAGCTCGCGCACGAACGGCATCGCCCCGGACAGCAGGATGCCGTGGCCGGCGAGGATGATCGGCCGCTTGGCGCTGTGGATCAGCTCGAGCGCCGCCTTGCGATCGGACTCGGCGATCGTCGCGCGCGGCATGCCGACGTGGCGGGCGTTCGGCGCCGCCTTGTCCCACTCGAACTCGCACGAGGCCTGCTGCGCGTCCTTGGTGATGTCGATGAGGACCGGGCCGGGCCGGCCCTGCGTCGCGACGGCGAAAGCCTCGCGCACGGTACGCGCCACGTCCTCGGCGCGGGTCACGAGATAGTTGTGCTTGGTGATCGGCAGCGTGATGCCGGTGATGTCGGTTTCCTGGAACGCGTCCGAACCGATCAGCCGGCTGCCCACCTGCCCGGTGATGCAGACGATCGGCGACGAGTCCATCATCGCCGTGGCGATGCCGGTGACCATGTTGGTCGCGCCAGGGCCCGACGTCGCAATCGCGACGCCGACGCGGCCGCTGGCGCGGGCGTAGCCGTCCGCCATGTGCGTCGCGCCCTGCTCGTGGCGGACCAGGATGTGCCGGATCGGGAAGTCCAGCATCGCGTCGTAGGCCGGAAGGATGGCGCCGCCCGGATATCCGAACACGTCGGTGACGCCCTCGCGCACCAGACATTCCCAGAGAATTTGTGAGCCTGTTCGTTTCATATTTATTCGGGGGACTTCGTCCCCCGACCCCCCTTACACGCTCGCTCGCGGGGGCCCCTGCGCCCCGCTCCGCTCTCGTGGCTCGTGGCGCTTCGCGCCACTCGCTGCTTTCCATTCACAACCAACAGCACGACGGTCGGTCCGTTTGCGCGCTCGCTCGCTTCGCTCGCTTTGCCGTCCATTCGCAGGGCTGGGCCTTCGAATCCTGAGCCCTGAGCCCTGTGCCCTGAGTCCGCCTACCCGGTCACTGCGCCGACCGAGGCGCAGGACACCAGTCGCGCGTACTTCGCCATGACGCCTGACGCGTATCGCGGTGCGGGAGGCTTCCACTCCTGCCAGCCGCGCTCGAAGTTCCTCGTCGGTGACGTCGATGTGCAGCCGGCGCGCCTCGACGTCGATGGTGATGATGTCGCCCTCGCGCACGGCCGCGATCGGACCGCCGGCCGCCGCCTCGGGCGCGACATGCCCGGCCATCAGGCCGCGGGTCGCGCCGGAGAACCGGCCGTCGGTGATGAGCGCCACGGACTCGCCCAGCCCCGCCCCCATGATGGCGGCGGTCACGGCCAGCATCTCGCGCATGCCGGGGCCGCCCTTCGGTCCTTCGTATCGGATGACGACCACATCGCCAGCATGGATGCCTCCCGCGGTCAGGGCCTCCGCGGTCGCTTCCTCGCTGTCGAACACCCGCGCCGGCCCGCGGTGATGGCGCGGCGTCGTTTTCGTCGCCTTGACGACGCAGCCCGCCGGGGCAAGATTGCCGGTCAGGATCGCCAGGCCGCCCGACGGCTGCAGCGCCTCCGCCAGCGGCTTGACCACCTGCTGCCCCGCCGCTTCGGTGTGCCGCGAGCCTTCCTCGCCAATCGTCTTGCCGGTGACGGTGATCGGCGACTGGTGCAGCCGTCCGGCTTCGGTCAGGCGCTGCGCCAGCAGCGGCGTGCCGCCGGCCGCGTTGAGATCCGTTGCGACGAAGCGGCCGCCGGGCTTGAGATCCGCCACGAGCGGCACCGAGGCGCTGATGCGGTCGAAGTCCTCGAGCTTCAGCGCAACGCCGGCTTCCTTCGCGATCGCCATCAGGTGCAGGACGGCATTCGTCGACCCGCCGCTGGCGGCGACCGACGCGATCGCGTTCTCGAACGCCTCCGGCGTGAGAATCTGCCGCGGCCGCAGGTCCCGTCCGATGAGATCGACGGCGAGCGCGCCAGCCTGGCGCGCGACCTCGTCCTTGCCCGGATCCATCGCCGGCACCGTCGCGCTGCCGAACGGCGAGAGACCAAGGAACTCGCAGGCCGTGGCCATGGTGTTCGCCGTGAATTGGCCGCCGCAGGCGCCGGCGCCGGGGCAGGCGCTGTTCTCGAGCGCGACGAACTCCGACTCGCTCAGGCGGCCGCTGTCGAACGCGCCCACCGCCTCGAACACGTCCTGGATCGTGACGTCCTTGTTCTGCCAGCGCCCGGGGGCAATCGAGCCGCCGTAGAGCACGAGGCCGGGGACGTCGAGCCGGGCCAGCGCCATGGCCGCGCCGGGGATCGTCTTGTCGCAGCCGACGAGAATCACGAGCGCGTCGAACTGGTTGGCGCGCGCGACGAGCTCGATCGAGTCGGCAATCACCTCGCGGCTGACGAGCGACATCCGCATGCCCTCGGTGCCCATGGTGATCCCGTCCGACACCGAGACGGTGTTGAACTCCATCGGCGTCCCGCCGGCGGCCCGCACCCCCTCCTTCACCGCGACGGCGAGCCGGCGCAGGTGCAGGTTGCAAGGCCCGATCTCGATCCAGGTGTTCGCGATCCCGACGAGCGGCTTATTGAGGTCGGCGTCGGTAAACCCGACGGCCTTGAGCATCGCCCGGGCGGGCGCCCGGTGACTGCCGCTGGTGAGGGTCAGACTGCGCCCGGGCCGGGGGCCCGGGGGAACGGCCGAAGACATGCCCTTTACCGTAGGACACGCCTCCGAATCAGTCAAGTTTATAATCCTACACGTTTCATAATTAAAACTTATTCAACCAGACATCAACGCGGCGAGGCGACGAGCCCCTCTGGCTGCCTTACTCGCCCTTCCCGAGCCCGGGAAACCGTGGGTAGGAGCCCAGCGTCTTCACCCAGCGCGCCGACTCGGCCAGGTGGACCAGCGCTCGTCCACAACGAAGCTCATCCCGGCCGGCGGCCAGATCGACGTAGAACACGTATTCCCAGGGCCGGCCGCGCGCCGGCCGCGACTCGAGCTTGGTCAGGTCGATGTCGCGCAGCGCGAACACGCTCAGCGCCTTGAACAGCGCTCCCGGGGCGTTGTGCAGGCCGAAGGCGATGGAGGTCTTGTTCGGCGCCGCCATCACTCCGCGTGCGTCCCTCGAGACCAGCAGAAACCGCGTGATGTTGTCGGCGTAATCCTGGATCCCGGTGCGCAGCGACGACAGCCCGAAGAGTTCCCCCGCCCGGGCCGACGCGATCGCGGCTGTGTCGGCCAGCCGGCCGTCGCGGATCATGCGGGCGCTGCCGGCAGTGTCGTAGGTGGCGACGATCTCGACGCCCGGCAGCGTGCGCAGGAACATCTCGCATTGCGCCAGCGCCTGCGGGTGCGAGAACACGCGCCTTATGGCCGGCATCTCGATGCCGGGCAGGGCCAGCAGGTTGTGGACCACCGTCAGCTCGGTCTCGGCGACGATCGGCAGATCGTGTTCGAGCATCAGGTCGTAGTTGCGATGGATGCTGCCGCCAATCGAGTTCTCCACCGGCAGCAGCCCATGCGACGTCTGCCCCGACGCCACCGCATCGAACACGTCTTCGAAGCGATCGAAGGCGACGGTTTCCGCCTCCGGCCAGCCCCGCAACGCCGCGCTCTCGCTGTAGGCACCCGCGGTCCCCTGAAACGCGATCCGCATCAGACACTCCTGAAAATGAAAACGGCCACTACCTGCGAGGCAGTGGCCGCGACAAAACCTTGGTCTTCGTCCGCGACTACCCGCAGCGATCCGGCAGTCTGACCAGGCTGGTAATGCCGGTAAAGATGAACCGCCACGGCGAGTTCATGGCGGTCACTCTACCCGAGGTTGGCGGACATGGTCAACGGGACGAGCGTCAATCGTTGCGGAGGCCGACGACCGGGTCGATGCACGTGAGGGCGCCGCGCCGCGAGCCTCGCTCTCATCGCTCTCCGCGTTCCTGGCTCCTGGCGCGGCAGACGATCGAAGCGTTGGAAACCTGCATCGGCGCCGTCAGACAGCCGTCTCACCCGGCTTCAGCAACAGCACCTCTATGCCCGGTTCGACCAGCTCCTTGAGGCGCTCGGGCCTCCCGGTCAGGATCGGAAAGGTGCCGTAGTGCATCGGCACCACCTGGCGAACGAGCAGCAACTTGCAGGCTCGCGCCGCCGCGTCCGGTCCCATCGTGTAGTGATCGCCAATCGGCAGGAACGCAATCTCCGGCGCATGCTCGTCCGCGATCAGGCGCATGTCGCCGAAGAGCGCCGTATCACCGGCAAAATAGATCGCGCGTTTGTCCTCGAGCCGGACGACGAATCCCGCCGGCTCGCCGAGATAGACGATGGCGTCGTTCTCGATGACGCTGCTGCTGTGCACCGCGGGGGTCATCGAGACCTGGAGCCCGGCGACGGTGATCGTGCCGCCGATCCCCATGCCCTTGACGTTCTGCAGTCCCTTCTTCGTCAGCCATTGCGACAGCTCATGAATGCAGACGACCGGCGCACCGGTGGCGCGCGCCACGCTGACGACGTCGGCTGAATGATCCGAATGGCCGTGGGACAGCAGAATCAAGTCCGCCTGGTCGATCTTCGTCCCTGGCGGACACATCGGATTGCCCTCGAGCCACGGGTCGGTGACGATCCGCTTGCCGCCGGGCGTCGTGATGACGAAAGTGGAGTGGCCAAGCCAGGTAATGGAGAAAACCATGAAGAAAGTATAATAAGTTCGAAGGACGAAGTTCGAAATCAACTTCGAACTTCACTTCGACCTTCGAACTTCGACCTTCGAACTTTCTTCATGCCAACCGCCCCGCTCAACTTCATCCGTGGCCGCAAGAAACGCGACGCCGAACTGCCGCGGCAGCCGAAGCCCGAGTGGCTGAAGGTCCGGGCGCCGGGGTCGGAAAACTACCACCGGCTCAAGGGGTTGATGCGGTCGCTCGGCCTCCACACGGTGTGCGAGGAAGCGAACTGCCCGAACATTGGTGAGTGCTGGCACCACGGCACGGCCACGTTCATGATCCTCGGCGATACGTGCACGCGGTCGTGCGGCTACTGCAACGTCACGCACGGGACGCCGAAGCCGCCCGACGAGCACGAACCGGTCAAGGTCGCGAGCGCGATTCACGCTCTCGGCCTCGACTACGTCGTCGTAACGTCGGTCGACCGCGACGACCTGTCCGACTGCGGCGCCGGCCACTTCGCCCGCACCATCACCGAGACGCGGGCGCGGATGCCGTCGTGCCGCCTCGAAGTGCTGATTCCGGACTTCAAGGGCGACGAGGCGGCGCTGCGGATCGTGCTCGACGCCCGGCCCGACGTCCTCAACCACAACATCGAGACGGTGCCGCGGCTGTATCGCAGCGCCCGCCCGGGCGGCCGCTATGATCGCGCGCTGCAGGTGCTCGATCGCGCGCGCGCCTACGCGCCGCAGATCCCGACGAAGTCCGGCTTGATGGTCGGCCTCGGCGAGGAACCCGACGAAGTTCTCAAAACGCTGCGCGATCTTCGCAGCGCCGGCTGCCGCATCGTCACCATCGGGCAGTACCTGCGGCCGTCGCTGGCCAACCTGCCGATGGTGCGCTACTACTCGCCGGCCGAGTTCGCCGAGTTCAAAACGCAGGCGCTGGCGATGGGATTCGGGCACGTCGAGTCCGGGCCGCTGGTGCGGAGCTCGTATCATGCCCACGAGCAGACCCAGTCGCTCGAAGCCGCGACCTGAAGGCCCCTCCACCCGACAAGCGCTCGACCGTGCCCGGCAGCAGATCGTCGGCTGCAACCGCTGCTCACGGCTCCGCACCTACTGCCGCCGCATCGCCATCGAAAAGAAGGCGGCGCACCGCAACGACGACTACTGGGCGCAGCCGGTCCCTGGATTCGGCGATCCTCAGGCCCGCGTCCTCGTGCTTGGCCTCGCACCAGCAGCGCACGGCGCCAACCGTACCGGCCGGGTGTTCACAGGCGATGGCACCGGCGGCTCGGGCGACTTCCTGATGCGCGCGATGCACGAGGCCGGCTTCGCGAGCCTTCCGACGTCGCGCCATCCCGAGGACGGGCTGCGCCTCACCAACGCGTACATCGCCGCCGCCGTGCGCTGCGCCCCTCCCGACAACAAGCCGCTGCCGGAGGAGATCCAGGCGTGCCACCTGCATCTCGTCGCTGAAGCTGCCGCCCTGATCAATGTCCGCGTCATCGTCGCGCTCGGCCGGATCGCGTTCGATGCCGCCTGGCGGCTGCTCGCGAGCCGCGGCATCAACGTCCGGCCGCGGCCGCCCTTCGGTCACGGCCTCGCCTGCCCCGCCGGCGGCTACACGGTGATCGGCTCATACCATCCGAGCCGGCAGAACACGAACACGGGAAAGTTGACGGCGGAGATGCTGCTGGGGGTTTTTGAGAACGCGAGGCGGGAAAGCGAAAGGCAATAGGTCCGGGCTCAAGGCTCAAGGCGCAGGGCTCAGGCAAGAGCTCGGTAATCTTATTCGGGGGGCTCGCCTCCGTTAGCTTGTCTTGAGCCTTGAGCCCTGAGCCTTGAGCCCTCTATTTTCGCTTCGGTTTGAAAACGTGCGTCGACTCGCCGAAGAAGACTTCGGCGGCTTCCATCACCGTCTCCGACAGCGTCGGGTGCGGATGAATCGTGAGCTTGAGATCGTCGGCGTTGGCCCCCATCTCGACGGCGAGCACGCCTTCGGAGATCAGCTCTCCGGCGCCGGGGCCGACAATGCCGACACCAAGCACGCGGCGGGATTGGGGATCGAGAACCAGTTTGGTGAGGCCGTCGGTGCGATCGAGCGTGATCGCGCGTCCGGACGCGCCCCACGGGAAGCGGGCGACTTCCACAGGGCGGTTCTTCGCCGCGGCTTCCTGCTCGGTCAGGCCGCACCAGGCGAGCTCCGGGTCGGTGAAGACGACGGCCGGAATCGCTTCGGGCTCGAAGACGACCCGTTCACCAAGCATTGCGTCAATCGCGACCCGCGCCTCGTGTGACGCCTTGTGCGCCAGCATCGGCTCGCCGACGACGTCGCCGATCGCATAGATGCCGGGCTCGGCGGTCGCCCGCGACCCGTCGACGTCGATGAAGCCGCGCTTGTTGACGTTGACGCGCGTCTTGTCGAGACCGGGGACGGCCGAGTTGGGCCGGCGGCCGACCGAAACGAGGACGCGGTCGAACGTGCGTTCCCTTTCCATGCCCTCCGGCAGCTGCCCCTCGAACGTGACCGTCACGCCGCTGCCGGTGTCCTTGACCGATGCGACCTTGGTGTTGAGCAGCACGGCCTCGCACATCGACTCGATCCGCTTCGCCAGGATCTTGACCAGATCGCGGTCGGCGCCGGGCAGCAGACCGTCGGTCATCTCGACGACCGTGACCTTCGATCCGAGCGCGGCGTAGACGCTGCCGAGCTCGAGACCGATGTAGCCGCCGCCGACGACGAGCAGCGACCCGGGAACGTCCGGCAAGTCGAGCGCCGCGGTCGAGTCCATGACACGCGGGCTGTCGATCGAGATGCCCGGCACCGTCGACGGCCGCGAGCCGGTCGCGATGACGGCGTGCTCGAACGTCAGCGTGCTGTTCTTGCCGTCGACGCCGGTGATTTCCAGCGTCCGCGCGTCGCGGAACGACGCCGTGCCCTGGAGATAGTTGATCTTGCGCATCCGGCCGACCTGGCCGACGCCGCCGGTCAGCTGCGAGACCACCTTGTCCTTGTAGGCGCGGACCTTGTCGAGCTCGATGCTCGGGGCCGCGAAGCTGACGCCCCAGGCCGAGGCGTGGCGCGCTTCGTTGATGACCTCGGCGACGTGCAGCAGCGCCTTCGACGGGATGCAGCCGCGATACAGACAGACGCCGCCGGGGTTCGGCGCCGGGTCGACCAGCGTGACCTTCATGCCGCGGTCGGAGGCATAGAAGGCGGCGGCGTAACCGCCCGGACCGGCACCGATGACGACGAGTTGAGTGGTATCGGACATATAGAAAATGACGCGCGAAACGGTGGCCGCGGTCCGCGCGACTACAGCGACATGACGAACGGCTGCTCGAACGCCTCGGCGATCCAGCGCAGGAACCGGGCGGCGGCGGCGCCGTCGATGACGCGGTGGTCATAGGACAGCGACAACGGCAGCATCAGCCGCGGCTCGAAGCGATCGCCGACGTAGACCGGCTCCTTCGCGCCGCGCGAGATGCCGAGGATCGCGACCTCCGGCCAGTTGACGATCGGCGTGAACGAGGTGCCGCCGATGCCGCCGAGGTTGGTGATGGTGAAGCCGCCGCCCTGCATGTCGTCGAGCGAGAGCTTGCCGGCCCGGGCCTTCTCCGAGGCGGCGCCGAGCTCGGCGGCGAGCTGGAGGATGCCCTTGCGATCGGCATCGCGGATCACCGGGACGAGCAGGCCGCGCTCGGTGTCGGCGGCGACGCCGACATGGATCGACTTGCGGTAGACGATCTCGTTGCGGGCCGCGTCGACCGCCGAATTGAATTCCGGGAACCGCTTCAGCGCCCCGGCGACGATCTTCAGCGCGATCGCGGTCATCGTCAGCTTGCCGCCGAGCTTCTCGGCCTGGGGCGAGTACTGCTTGCGCAGCGCCTCGAGCGCCGTGATGTCCGCCTTGTCGTGCTGCGTGACATGGGGGATGACGTGCCAGGCGTGCGACAGGTGCTCCGCCGTCTTGCGGCGGATGTTGCTCATCGGCTTGCGCTCGATCTCGCCCCACTTGCTCAGGTCGGGCAGCGGCACCGCCGTCGAGGCGGCGGCACCGCCGCCGCCGGCGAGCGCGCTCTTGACGAACGCCTGCAGGTCTTCGACGCTGATACGGCCGGCCGGGCCGCTGCCGGCGACGCGCCGGATGTCGACCCCGAGCTCACGCGCCATGCGCCGCACCGACGGCGCGGCTGGCGGCGGCAGGCCCTCGGCTTCGGCTGCCGCTGGTGCCACCGGTTGCGCCGGCGGCTGAGCGGCGCGCGCGCCGCCGCGGATGTCTACGACCTCGCCGCGCTTCGGCTTGGTCTCCGGCGCCGGCTCTTCCTCGGCTTCCTCGGCGGCGACGGCCGGCGCGGCGGCCTTGTCGTCTTTCGCCGGCTTCGCGTCGCTGGCCGGCTTGGCGTCCCCTGCCGCCTGTTTCTTGTCCGCCTTGGCCGGCTCGCCGGCGCCTTCGTCGAGCGTCAGCACGACCTCGCCGACCTTGACCTTCTGCCCGGCCTTGACCTTGATCTCCTTGACCGTGCCGCTGACCGACGACGGCACTTCGATCGTCGCCTTGTCGGTTTCGAGCTCGAGGATCGGCTGGTCTTTCGTCACCGTGTCGCCCGGCGACACCAGAAGGCGAACGACATCGCCGGCGGCGATGTTCTCGCCCAGTTCGGGAAGCGTGAAGTCTGTTGGCATGTGTCTGCGCTAGCCTGTCGTCTGATAACGGTCCGCCGAATCCCGCGCGCGCGAGCGACTAGACGCGCGCCGGATTGGCCTTCTCGGCGTTGATGCCGAAGTCCTTGATCGCCTGGGCGACGACGGTGCGATCGAGCTGACCCTGGTCGGCGAGCTCGGCCAGCGTCGCGACGGCGATGAACCGCGCGTCGACTTCGAAGAACTCGCGCAGCCCGGCGCGGTCGTCGCTGCGGCCGAAACCGTCGGTGCCGAGCGAGCGCACCCGCCGCGGCATCCAGCGATCGAGCGACCCTGGCAGGACCTTGAGGTAGTCGGAGGCGGCGACGATGACGCCGGCGGTGTCCTTGAGGCACTGGGCGACGTACGGCACCTGCGGCGTCTCCACCGGGTGCAGCATGTTCCAGCGCTCGCAGGCGTTGGCGTCGCGGTACAGCTCCTGGTAGCTGGTGACGCTCCACACGTCGGCGGCGACGTTGTATTTCTCGAGCAGCTTCTGCGCCTTGATCGTCTCGTTGAGGATGGCGCCGCTGCCGAGCAGCTGCGCCTTGAGCTTCGCCTTGGCGTTGGCCGCGGTGCTGAAGCGATACATGCCCTTGAGGATGCCGTCGCGGGCGCCCTCGGGCATCGCCGGCATCTCGTACTGCTCGTTCATCACGGTCAGGTAGTAGAAGACGTTCTCCTGGTTCCGGTACATCCGGCGGATGCCTTCCTGGATGATCACGGCCAGCTCGTACGCGAACGCCGGATCGTAGGAGATGCAGTTCGGTACCGACAGCGAGAACACGTGGCTGTGGCCGTCCTGGTGCTGCAGCCCCTCACCCGCGAGCGTCGTCCGGCCGGCGGTGGCGCCGAGCAGGAAGCCGCGCGTGCGGGAGTCGGCGCCGGCCCAGATCAGGTCGGCGACGCGCTGGAAGCCGAACATCGAGTAGTAGATGAAGAACGGGATCGCGTTGATGCCGTGCGTCGCGTAGGCGGTACCGGCGGCGATGAACGACGACATCGATCCGGCTTCCGTGATCCCTTCCTCGAGAATCTGGCCGTCCTGCGCTTCCTTGTAGTAAAGCAGCGTGTCCATGTCGACCGGCTCGTACTTCTGGCCGACGTGCGAGTAGATCCCGACCTGGCGGAAGAGCGCTTCCATGCCGAAGGTCCGGGCTTCGTCCGGCACGATCGGCACGACCAGATCGCCGATTTCCTTGTCGCGCAGCAGCTTCGCCAGGATGCGGACGAACACCATCGTCGTCGACGCCTTGCGCCCTTCGGTGCCGGCGGCGAACTCCTCGAAGAGCGGGTCGATCGGCGCGGTGAGCGGCTCGACGTGGACGCTGCGCGCCGGCATGAACCCGCCAAGCGCCTTGCGGCGCTCGCGCAGGTATTGCAGCTCGGTGCTGTCGTCGGACGGACGATAGAACGGCGCGTCGGCAATCTCGGCGTCCGAGATCGGAATGCCGAAGCGGGTGCGGAACGAGCGCAGGTCGCTCTCGTTGAGCTTCTTCTGCTGGTGGGTGATGTTCTTGCCTTCGCCCGCCTCGCCGAGACCGTAGCCCTTGATGGTGCGGACCAGGACCACGGTCGGCTGGCCCTTGTGCTCGACCGCGGCCTTGAAGGCGTTGTAGACCTTGACCGGATCGTGGCCGCCCAGCCGCAGCTTCTTCAGCTGGTCGTCGGAGAGATGCTTGACCATCTCGAGCAGCCGCGGGTCGCTGCCGAAGAAGTGCTCGCGGAGGTAGCCGCCGGATTCGACCGTGTACTTCTGGTACTGGCCGTCGACGATCTCCCCCATCCGCCTGGCGAGCAGGCCGTCGTGATCCTTGGCGAGCAGCGGATCCCAGTCGCTGCCCCACAGCACCTTGATGACGTTCCAGCCGGCACCGCGGAAGCTGGCTTCGAGCTCCTGGATGATCTGGCCGTTGCCGCGCACCGGGCCGTCGAGGCGCTGCAGGTTGCAGTTGATGACGAAAATCAGGTTGTCGAGCTTTTCGCGCGCCGCGAGGCCGATGGCGCCGAGCGATTCAGGCTCGTCCGTCTCGCCGTCGCCCATGAACGTCCAGACCTTGGCGTCGGACGCCTTCTTGAGCCCGCGGTCTTCGAGGTAGCGGTTGAAGCGCGCCTGGTAGATCGACATGATCGGGCCGAGGCCCATCGAGACGGTCGGGAACTGCCAGAAGTCCGGCATCAGCCACGGGTGCGGGTACGACGACAGGCCGCCGCCCTCCGAGAGCTCCTGCCGGAAGTTGGTCAGCTTCTCGACCGAGAGACGCCCCTCGAGAAACGCGCGGGCGTAGATGCCGGGCGAGGCGTGGCCCTGGAAGTAGACCAGGTCGCCGTCGTGATCCTTGCTGCGGGCGCGGAAGAAATGATTGAAGCCGATCTCGTAGAGCGTCGCCGCCGAGGCGTAGGTCGAGATGTGGCCGCCGATGCCATCCGACATGCGGTTGGCGCGCAGCACCATCGCCATCGCGTTCCAGCGGACGAGGCTCTTGATGCGGCGCTCGATCTCCTGGCTGCCGGGCAGCGGCGTCTCCTCCTCGGGCCGGAGCGTGTTGACATAGGACGTCTCCGCCGTGAACGGCAGCGCGACGCCGGTGGTGCGGGCGCGGTGCCGAAGCGCGGAGAGCAGCCGGTGGACGCGGCCGCGATCCCCCTGTTTGATCACGTAGTCGAGCGATTCGAGCCATTCCCGCTGTTCGACTGCTTCGATCTCGGAAGCGTCACGCGGCGCGATGTTTCTCATTGGGGTTCTAGCCTTCTCTCTCAAAACTTCGGGATTACAATCCCCCTATTGTAGCGCGGGATCACGGGCCACGGTCGAGCGCCGGACCCGCCGCGGCGGGCATGGATGCGGCCCCCCGCCGTTTTGTGAAGTGGCATGCGCCGCACGGCTGAGACTCATGCATCACACGCATTCGACACTGGCTTTCATCCTGCTCGCCGCTGCTGACCGCGGCTTGCAGCGGAGATACTTCTGTGCCCAACGCTCCCGCCGCCACGCCGCCCGCCGCCCCGACTTCCGAGCTGAACGCCATGACCGCGCGCTTCGCGCCGGCCGAGATCAGCGCCAGCATCAGCGGTCTGCCCGACAACGAACGCCAGGCGCTGGCGAAACTCGTCGATGCGGCGCGGATCATGGACGGTCTGTTTCTCCGCCAGGTCTGGGCCGGGAACGACGCCCTGCTCGAGCGGCTGGCGCGCGAGTCCGTGTCTGCCGGCGGCGACGCCCGGGAACGGCTCCACTACTTCCTGATCAACAAAGGCCCTTGGTCGCGCCTGGATCATCACAAAGCGTTCATTCCGGGCGTCCCGGCGAAGCCCGAGGGCGGCAATTTCTATCCTGCCGGCGCGACCAAGGAAGAAATCCAGAAGTGGATCGACGGGCTGCCGGCGGCGGAAAAGTCGGCCGCCACCGGTTTCTTCACGACGATTCGCCGCGGCCCCGACGGACGCTTCGTGGCAGTGCCGTACTCGGTCGAGTACCAGGGCGAGCTCGCCGAGGCCGCCGCGCGGCTTCGCGAAGCGGCGCAGCTGACGACGCAGCCGACGCTGAAGGCCTACCTCACCAGCCGCGCCGACGGCTTCATCTCGAACGATTACTACGCCAGCGATGTCGCGTGGATGGAGCTCGACGCCTCGATCGAGCCGACGATCGGCCCGTACGAGGTCTACGAAGACGAGTGGTTCAACTTCAAGGCGGCGTTCGAAGCCTTCATCACCGTGCGCGACGACGCGGAAACGAAGAAGCTGGCGTCATTCGGCGCCGAGCTGCAGGGGCTCGAGAACGCGCTGCCGATCGACCCGTCGCTCCGCAACCCCAAGCTCGGCGAGCTCGCGCCGATTCGCGTCGTCAACGTCGTCTTCACCGCCGGCGACGCCAATCGCGGCGTCCAGACGGCCGCCTTCAACCTGCCGAACGACGAGCGCGTGGTGAAGGCCAAGGGCACCAAGCGCGTGATGCTGAAGAACGTGCAGGAAGCCAAGTTCCAGATGGCGCTGCTGCCGATCTCGAAGGTCGCCCTGCCGGCGGCGCAGCAGGCCAACGTCTCGTTCGATGCCTTCTTCACTCACATCCTGATGCACGAGCTGATGCACGGCCTCGGCCCGCACAACATCGCCGTCGGCGGCCGCCAGACAACGGTCCGGCAGGAGCTCAAGGAGACCTACAGCGCCATCGAGGAAGCCAAGGCTGACGTCTCGGGGCTGTGGGCGCTGAAACAGCTGGCCGATCAGGGCAAGGTCGACGCCGCCATCGCCCGGACGATGTACACCACCTTCCTCGCCTCCGCTTTCCGCTCGATCCGCTTCGGCGTCAACGAAGCGCACGGCCGCGGCATCGCGATTCAGCTGAACTATTTCCTCGACCAGGGAGCGTTCGTCGTTCAGCCCGACGGCACCTTCACCGTCGACGAGGGCGAGATTGCGAATGCCGTGACGTCGCTGACGCGGGACATCCTGACGCTCCAGGCCGAGGGGAGCTATCCGAAGGCCAAGGCGCTGATAGAAACGCTGGGTGTCGTCCGGCCGCAGGTCCAGCGCGTCCTCGACCGGCTGGCGGGCGTGCCGGTCGATATCGAGCCGCGCTTCACGACAGCGGCGACGCTGTCGAAGTAGCGCGTCTTCCCGCCGGCTCAGCTCGCGGCGCCTCGGGCGTTGCGCGCCGACCACTCGCGCACCACGGGCACGGCGAGATCAGGACGGTCGCTGATGATGCTGTCGGCGCCCCAGTCGAGCAGCTGCTCCATCTCGGCGGGATCGTCGATCGTCCAGACCCGCACGGGCAGACCGGCGCGGTGGGCGTGGGCGATGAACTGCTTCGACACCACCGTCGTCGCGCCGGCCTTGACCGGCACCTGGAACTCGCGGTACCTGGTCGTGCCGAGCGGCCAGCGAATGCGCGAGCGATACAGCGCCCAGCGTGTTTCCTCCCGCCCCGAGCCGGTCCGCAGCCGGGGCTCGTACTCGCGCACCGCGGCGAGGGCGCGATCGAAGAACGATCCGAACACGACGCGGTCGAGCGCCCCCGCCGCGCGCACGTCGTCGACGGCGCGACGGGCGAGTTCGGCGGTCGCGGCCTTGAGCTCGACGATGAGGGGGGTGTCGGCATAGCGCGCCAGCACCGCACGGAAGCGCGGGATGCCCAGGCCCTGACCACGAAACGGACAGTCGTCGGCGGCGCCGCCGGGGTGGGTCGTGAACCAGTAGCCGGCATCGATCCGGTCCAGCTCGTCGGCCGTCAACGCGGCGATCTGCCCGCGGCCGTTCGTGGTCCGGTCAAGCGTCGTGTCGTGGTGCACGACGACGATGCCGTCGCGCGAGAGGTGGACGTCGAGCTCGAGCCCGTCGGCGCCGAGCGCCAGGCCGTGGTCGAACGCGGCGAGAGTGTTCTCCGGCCGCAGTCCCGACCCGCCGCGGTGTGCGAAGGCAAGCGGCCGCGACGCGCTCACGAGAGAAAACTGGGACAAGGCCTCATCTTAGCAGCGGCCGTTGTAAGATGCCGTATGGCCTCTCCTTCCTCTTCTTCCGCACGTTCAGGCCATGGGAGCGACGACCGCCCACGCACCCTCGGCCAGCTTCGCGGCGACGTCGCCTCCGGCCGGACCCGGCGGCGCAGCGTCAAGGACGAGATCCGCGAGAACCTGATCGAGCGCCTGCGCAGTGGCGAGACGGTCTTTCCGGGCATCATCGGCTACGACGACACCGTCGTGCCGCAGATCGTGAACGCGATCCTGTCGCGGCACAACTTCATCCTGCTCGGCCTGCGCGGCCAGGCCAAGAGCAGGATTCTGCGGGCGCTTGGCGATCTGCTCGATGCCGAGATCCCGGTCGTTCCGGGCTGCGAGATTCACGACGATCCGCTCAGTCCGGTCTGCGCCTCCTGCCGGGCCCGTGTGAAGGCGGAGGGCGACGACCTGCCAATCGCGTGGCTCGATCGCGACAGCCGCTACGTCGAGAAGCTGGCGACGCCCGACGTCACCATCGCCGACCTGATCGGCGATCTCGACCCGATCAAGGCGGCGCGAGCCGGGCTGCAGCTGTCCGACGAGCTGACGATGCATTACGGCCTGCTGCCGCGGGCCAACCGCGGCGTGTTCGCCATCAACGAGCTGCCGGACCTCGCCGGCAAGGTGCAGGTCGGGCTGTTCAACATCCTTCAGGAAGGGGATGTCCAGATCAAGGGCTACCCCGTCCGCCTGCCGCTGGACGTCATGCTGGTGTTCAGCGCCAACCCGGAGGACTACACCGCGCGCGGCAAGATCATCACGCCGCTGAAGGACCGCATCGGCTCCGAGGTCCGGACGCACTATCCCGCCACCCGCCAGGATGCGATGGCGATCACGGCGCAGGAAGCGTGGCTCGAGCGCGGCGGCTGCGCGGTCGAGGTCGCGGCGTTCGTCCGCGAGGTGGTCGAGGAAGTCGCGTTCCAGGCCCGGCAGGACCAGAAGATCGACAAGCGCTCCGGCGTCAGCCAGCGGCTGCCGATCTCGCTGCTCGAGAACGTGGTTTCGAGCGCCGAGCGGCGCGCCATCCGCACCCACGAGCCGATCATCGCGCCGCGCATCACCGACGTCTATGCGGCGCTGCCGGCAATTACCGGTAAGTTCGAGCTCGAATACGAAGGCGAGCTCCGCGGCGCCGACAACGTCGCCCGCGACATCATCCGCAGCGCCGTCGGCAATGTCTTCACCGGCTACTTCGCCGGCGTCGAGCTGAAGCACGTCACGGACTGGTTCGATCTCGGCGGCACGCTGCAGATCGACGACACCCTGGCGTCGGCCGAGCTGCTCGAGCGCGCCGGCCAGGTGCAGGGTCTGCGCGAGCTCGCGTCGCACACCGGCGTCGGTGAACAGGCGCCGGTCGGGCTCGCCGCCGCCGCCGTCGACTTCGTCCTCGAGGGGCTCTACGCGCAGAAGAAGATCAGCCGCTCGAACGAGTTCCAGTACCAGGGCACCGAGCAGCCGCGGCGAACGCCGCGGACGGTCGCCGCCGAGCCGCTCATGGATCGCGACATCCAGATCCCGGGGAGCAAGAAGAAGTACTACAACTAGCGCGGACCCAGACTGTGAAGTACCGCTACACCAAGTTCACCGGCGAAGATCTCGACGACGTCGATCTCGAAGATCTGCTGTCGCGGCTCTCCGACCTGCTCCTGTCGAGCGGCTTCGACAATCCGTACGGTCTCCCTTACGAGGACGACGACCTGCCGGGGCACTCGATGCAGTCGCTGCACGACGCCATCCTCGAGGCGATCCTCAACGGCGGCATGCTGTCGGAAGAGACGCTCGAGCGCCTGCTCGGCAAGGACTGGCAGTCGGCCGACGACGCCGAACAGCGGCTCGACGATCTGATCGGCAAGATCATCGAGAAGCTGCAGAGCAAGGGCTACCTCACCGGCGCGCCCTCCCAGGAGGCCGCCGGCGAGAGCGTCGAGGGCCCGCAGGGCGGCGCCGGCCGCGACGCCAGCGCCCGCTTCGAGATCACCGACAAGAGCCTCGATTTCCTCGGCTATCGCGCCCTGCGCGACCTGCTCGGCTCAATCGGCAAGAGCAGCATCGGCCGTCACGACACGCGCGAGATGGCGACCGGCATCGAAGCCAGCGGCGCCCCCAAGCCCTACGAGTTCGGCGACACGATGAACATCGAGGCGAGCAGCACCATCCTCAACGCGGTGCAACGGCAGCAGCACGTCGGCAGCCCGTCGATCGAGGTCGATTACGAAGACCTGATGGTCGTCCAGGGCGAGTACCAGAGCTCGTGCGCCACCGTCCTGATGCTCGACTGCAGCCACAGCATGATTCTCTACGGCGAGGATCGGTTCACCCCGGCCAAGCGTGTCGCCCTGGCGCTGGCCAACCTGATTCGACTGCAGTACCCCGGCGACGCGCTGCAGGTCGTGCTGTTCCACGACTCGGCGGAAGAGATCCCGCTCGGCCAGCTCGCCCGCGTCCGCGTCGGCCCGTACTACACGAACACGCGTGAAGGCCTGCGGCTCGCCCGGCGATTGCTCGAACGGCAGCGCAAGGACATGCGCCAGATCATCATGATCACCGACGGCAAGCCGTCGGCGCTGACGCGGCCCGACGGCCGGATCTACCGCAACGCGTTCGGTCTCGACCCGTTCATCGTCTCCGAAACGTTCGCCGAGGTCGCTGCCTGCCGCAAGGCCGGCATCCTCATCAACACCTTCATGCTGGCGCGCGATCATGACCTCGTCAGCTTCGTGCGCAAGGTCGCCGAGATCTGTCACGGCAAGGCCTACTTCACCACCCCGCGCACGCTCGGCCGCTACGTCCTGATGGACTACATGGACAAGAAGACGCGAACGGTCCACTAATCGATGTTGCCGCCGACGATTCCACTCTTCCCGCTGCCGAACGTGGTGCTGTTCCCGAACGTGGTGCTGCCGCTCCACATCTTCGAGCCGCGCTATCTCGCGATGACGGCGGCGGCGCTCGAAACCGATCGCATCATCGGCATGGCGCTGCTGCGGCCGGGGTGGGAAGAAGACTACGACGGCCGGCCGCCGGTCTACGCCGTCGGCTGCGCCGGCCTCATCACCCACGCCGAGCGCCTCGGCGACGGCCGCTACAACATCGTCCTGCAGGGGCTGGAGAAGTTCCGCATCGAGCGCGAGGAGCAGACACTGCCGTATCGCCTCGCCCACGTCACCAGCCTCGAGGAGCCGGTGAGCGACGCCGAGCGCGACGAGATGCGCGCGGCGCGGCGGCGGCTGGAAGCGCTGCTGGTGCCGCATCCCAACGGCCGCGGCGTCGAGCCGACGCGCATCCCGGCGACCATGGCCGATGCCGACCTCGTCAACGCCCTGGCCCAGTACCTGGAGCTCGAACCGGTCGAGCGTCAGGCCCTGCTCGAGCGCCCGGGCCTGCTCGAGCGGTGCCGATCGTTGATCGAACTGCTGGAGATGAAGGTGATCGTCGCCGAGCACCGCTGGAAGGGCGACTCGAACTGACTACTTCCCGCGCTTGGGCGGCGCGGGAACGTAGTGAACCTCGACGTTGCTGATGATCGCGACCGGGCGTCCCGGCGTCGCAACCTCCCGCCCCGCGGACGTCGTCGCATCGAGCAGCTCCCCGAGCAGGCTGACGCGATCCACCCCTGAAGGAATCGGGATCGCCACCTGCTCGCGGCCGAGCGGCGCGACCGCCTTGACCCCTCCCGGCCCTGCCCCGCCGCCAATCCGGTCGAACAGATCCTTCACCGTCCTGAACTCTGACTGGACGGCGCCGCGGCCGAGGAGGTTCCCGGACATGGTGAGGATGCCGATGCCAGCCGAGTAACGGGCGAAACCGCGGCCGGCGCGGACCTCCTCCTCCGAGTAGGTGTGACGGTTGTGGATGTCGAACGTGAGCGTCGCCTGCGAGTTGGGCGGAATGTCGATCAGCACGCCCTCGGCCGGATCGCGGCCGGCGAGAACGAAACAGAACGAGGCCTTGGTGCGGAGGCCGACGCCGAGCGCCTCCGGGCAGGTGACGTTTCCCGGCTGGGTCTGGAGCGCCGGCTTCGGCGCTGGCTTCGCTGCCGGCTTGGGTTTCGCGGTGCTGCGACCGCGCTGCGTCTGCGCTGCCGCCGGCAGCGCCATCGCGATGACGATGAAGAAAGTTCCGAGGGCTGCGATCCGTCGCATGCCCGTCAGTATATTGCAGCCCGCGGACGGGACAGTCAGCGTCGACTGTCCCGTCTCGCGGCCGCATTGTGCTTCGCTACTTGCTGAACGTCGCCGACTGGACGCTCGGCGTCGAACCGGCGCTGTTGGTCGCGCGGACGACGGAGTAGTACGACCCGGTCGGCAGTGGGTTGACCAGCGTCGAGATATCGACCGTGATGACTCCGCTCGACGGCGCCGGCTTGCCTAGATTGCGCGTTGCCACCGGGCTGGCCGTCACCGCGTCGACCGAGCGGTAGAGCGCAACGACGTAAGAGGTCACGTTCGTCGCATGGTCGGTCGAGGCGTTGAACTGGACCGAGGTCGGCCGCGTCCCGGACGGGCTGACGGTTACCGACACGGCGGTCGACCTCCGCGTCCCGCCGGAGTTGTCGCGGGCCACCGCCGTCAGGCTATAGGTACCGGCGGCGACGTTCGTCCACGAAGCGCTGTAGGGGCTCGAGGTGTCGCTGCCAATGAGCTGGCTGCCGACGAAGAAGTCGACGCCGGCAATGCTGCCGTCCGAATCCGACGCGTTGGCGGTGACTGTAACCGACGCCGGCGCGGTATAGGACCCGCCGGCTGCGGGCGCGGTAATCGACACGTTCGGCAGCTGATTCGATGCCGTCCGGACCGTGATCGACACCGCGGTCGACGTCCGCAACGCGCCGTCGTCGTCGAATGCCCGGGCGGTGAGCGAATAGGTCCCGGTTGGCGCACTGCTCCAGGTCGCGGAGTACGGGCTCGACGTATCCGACGCGATCCGCGTCGAACCGCGATAGAACTCGACCCTGGAGACGGTCACCATCGGAATCGCTGGCGGTCGCCTGAACCGTGATGGTGGCTGGCGCCGTGAACGTCGCGTTCGCGGACGGCGAAGACAACGATACGGACGGCGCGACGTTACCGGCTGGGTTCACCGTCACGCTCACCGCCGACGACCTCGTCGCCGCGTTGGCATTGTCGCGCGCGACGGCGGTCAGCGAGTAGGTCCCGCTGGCGGCGCCGCTCCACGTCGCCGAGTACGGGCTGCTCGTGTCGGAGGCGATCAGGGTCGAGCCGCGGTAGAAATCGACCCGCGCAATCGAGCCGTCGGCATCGCTGGCGGTTGCGGTGAGCCCAATCGTCGCCGGCGCCCTGTAAGTCGCGTTCGCCGCCGGGCTGGTCAGCGAGACCGTCGGCGACCGGTTCGACGAACCTGACCGGGACGTTCACTACGCCAGCTGGCGACATCGATTCTGCAATCCGGCACGACAGCCCCGGCCCTAGCGCTCATCGAACACCGCGACCGCGACATCGTCCTCCTCGCGGCTGGTGATGGCCACGCCCAGGTAGGTCGTCGAGGCCATGGAAATCGTCGCGCTCGAGATCTGCCGCCAGGTCTGCCCATCCTTCGAGCCGTAGCCCCTGAACGTCGAGCCGGTACGGACGAGACGCAGCCAGACTGGCGCAGTTGCGGAGACGCCGTCCACCCGCGACGTCGATCCGCCGGTGCTGAGCCGGGACTGAAACGCGACGCCGACGCCGGGCATGAACAACGTGAACGCATTCTTCGCGTTCGCGTTCAGCGATTCACGCACCATCAGTCCGGACTTCGAGAATTCGTTGGCCGCGTCGAAGTTTGCGAGCCGGGTGGTGACGTCGAAGTCGCCAGTCACTCGGCGGTACGCGTACTCGAAGGCATCGGCCGACCCCCAGATGTTCTCTCCGGATCCGGAAATGACGATCGACGTCGCGCCGGTTGAGATCGTCGTCCCCGATGTCGCGCTCCCGACGGTTGCGCTCGACCAGCCTTCCGGCAAGCCGACGGATTGCGTGCCAGTTTGTGCGACGACGACGCTGGAGTACAAGCCGAGAGAACACAACATTACACACGCGGAGAGAGCTCCGCCACTCCGATGGCTTCTGAACAATGCCTCGGCTCCCACAAAGGATCACGTTCGTACTGGTCTTGAACGAACGTGTCGTTAGTTAGTTACAATCGGTGGTCTGTTCGCAGGACCGGGCAAGGAGCAAGAGTATTGCCAACCGCGAGACGCATAGCTGCGGCGACTATTTCGTTGAGATTTCGAGTGGAGCTTGAGCGCGCCACACATCGCCCAACCTCCCCGCGGTGCAACTCCTACACGAATGAGCGATCCCGAACGAAATAGTTACGACTGGGCCCGGGACGGTTACCCCAGCCGTATTGTCTGCCTGACCGAAGAGACGACGGAAACCCTGTATTTGCTGGGAGAAGGCGACCGCATCGTCGGCGTGTCGGGTTATACCGTGCGGCCCGCCGAGGCGCGCCGGAAGCCCAAGATCTCGGCCTTCATCAATGCCCGGTTCGATAAAATCGAGGCCCTCCGGCCAGATCTGGTACTGGCGTTCTCGGACCTGCAGGCGGACATCGCCGCCGAACTCATTCGCCGTGGCTACAGCGTCGTGACGTTCAACCAGCGGAGCGTCGCCGAGATCCTGCAGATGATTCGGATGGTCGGTGCCCTCGTCGGCCGCGCCGACGCCGCGAATGAGCTCGCCCGTTCGCTGTCAGAAGGCCTCGATGCGGTTCGGGCTCGCGCCGCCGCCCTTCCCCGCCGGCCGCGGGTGTTCTTTGAAGAGTGGGATGATCCCCTGATCTCAGGGATTCAGTGGGTCGAAGAGCTGGTGGAGATCGCGGGCGGCACGCCGATCTTCCCCGAGCTCCGTCGTCAGGGGCTCGCGAAGCACCGCATCGTCGCAGCGGAGGAAGTGGCGGCGCGCAACCCGGAGATCATCGTCGCCTCGTGGTGCGGCAAGGCGATGAAGAAACGAACGATCGTGGAGCGCGCCGGTTGGGAGCGGGTCAGCGCCGTGCGCAACGATCGGATCTACGAGATCAAGTCGAGCTACATCCTGCAGCCCGGACCGGCAGCGCTGACCGAAGGAGTGACGCGGCTCCATGAGTGCATCGCCGCCGCGGTGGCGTGATCGACGCTGACGCCGGCGGCCTCAGCGATCCGGCAGGCAGGCGACCGCGTTCGTCGCGCGATCGCCGGCATCCGTCCGCCGAATCAGATCGAGGAACTCCATGCGGGTCCGGGCGTCGTGCTGGAACACGCCCAGCATCGCGCTCGTCACCGCAACCGAGTTCTGCTTCTCGACGCCGCGCATCGACATGCAGAGATGCGACGCCTCCATGACCACGCCGACGCCAAGGGGATCGATCTTCTCGCGCAGCGTTTCGGCGACTTGATTGGTGAGGCGTTCCTGGACCTGCAGCCGGCGCGCGAAGATCTCGACGAGCCGCGGAATCTTGCTGAGCCCGAGCACGCGCCCCTGCGGAATGTAGGCGACGTGGCACTTGCCAAAGAACGGCAGCAGATGGTGCTCGCAGAGGCTGTAGAAGTCGATGTTCTTCACGATCACCATCTCGTTATAATCGACCGTGAAGAGGGCGTTGTTGAGTACCGCGTCGACGTCCGCCTGGTAGCCGCTGGTGAGAAAGCGCAGCGATTTCTCGACGCGCTTCGGCGTGTCCAACAGGCCTTCGCGGGACGGATCTTCGCCAAGTTCCGCCAGCAGCTGCCGAATGATCTCCTGCATCCTCGCATTCTACCTCGCTGCCTCAGCTGCACCTGGACCGCTGGCCGCCAGTGCTTCCGCAGCCGGCGACGCCGATCCGCGCCGCCGGTCACAACGCCGATCCCGATGCGCTCTACGCGGGACGCGACGACCTGGCGAAGGCACGCGAGGCCGCGGCAGTCTGGCGGGCCCGACTCAAGCAGAACCCGAAAGACTTCGAATCATCCTGGAAGCTGGCACGCACGCACTACTGGCTCGGCGGTCGGGCGGCCGAGGCCGAGCGCAAGGCGCGGTTCGAGGAAGGGGTCGCGATTGGCCGCGCCGCCAGCCAGCTCGAGCCGCAGCGGCCGGAGGGCTACTTCTGGATGGCAGCCAACATGGGCGCGCTGGCTGAATCGTTCGGCATGCGGCAGGGGCTCAAATACCGCGGCGACATCAAGGACGCGCTGCTCAAGGTCCTGGCGCTGGACCCGGCGTATCAGAAGGGATCCGCCGATCGGGCGCTCGGGCGCTGGTACTACAAAGTGCCCGGCTTCTTCGGCGGGTCGCAGGACAAGTCGGAGGAACACCTCCGCAAGTCGCTGACCTACGACGCCAACAGCACCGCCTCGCACTTCTTTCTTGCCGAGACGCTGATCGGCCGCGGCCGCAAGGACGCGGCGCGTGAAGAGCTGCAGAAGGTGCTCGACGCGCCGCTCGACCCCGAGTGGACGCCCGAGGATCGCGAGTTCAAGCAGAAAGCAAAGACCCTGCTCTCGACCACGAAGTAGCGGCGGCGCAGCGGCGCTACACCGCTTCGACGATGGCGGCGATCCCCTGCCCGCCGCCGATGCACGCCGTCGCCAGGCCGCGGCGCAGCCCGCGTCGACGCAGCTCCAGCACCAGGGTCAGCAGGAGGCGCGCGCCGGTCATGCCGAGCGGGTGGCCCAGCGCGATCGCCCCGCCGTTGACGTTCACCCTGTCGCGATCGAGGCCAAGCTCTTTCTCGACGGCCAGGTACTGCGCCGCGAACGCCTCGTTCACTTCGATCAGGTCGATCTCGCCAAGCGACAACCCGCTCTTCTCGAGGACGCGGCGCGTCGCCGGCGCCGGGCCCATCCCCATCAGCGACGGGTCGACGCCGACACTCGCCGACGCGACGAGGCGGCCGATTGGCGTCAGCCCGTGCCGCGCCACCCCGGCCTTCGACGCGAGCAGCAACGCCGCGGCGCCGTCGACAATGCCCGAAGCGTTGCCGGCGGTAACGCAGCCGTTCTTGCTGAAGACGGCCGGCAGCCTCGCCAGCCCCTCCACCGTCGAGTCGGGACGACGATGGTCGTCGTCGGCGAAGAGCTCGACGCTCTTGCGCGTCTTGATCTCGATCGGCACGATCTCGTCGCGCAGCTTGCCGTCGCTGACGGCGCGGTCCGCGAGCTGCTGGCTGCGCACAGCGTAACGATCCTGTTCCTCGCGCGAGATGCCGTATTTGGCGGCGCAGTTCTCGGCCGTCACCGCCATGGTGCAGCCGCAATGCGTATCGAGCAGGGCCGACCACAACGTGTCCTCGAGCTCTCCCTGGCCGAGCCGCAGGCCGCTGCGCAGCCCGCGAATCACGTGCGGGGCCTGGCTCATGCTCTCTGTGCCGCCGGCAAGGACGACATCGGCGTCACCCAGCTGGATCATCTGGCCGCCGCTGACAGCCGCCTGGATGCCCGAACCGCAGAGACGGTTGACCGTCAGCGCCGGCACTTCGATCGGAAGGCCGGCCTTGAGGCCGACGTGACGGGCGCCGTAGACGGCGTCCGCGCTCGTCTGCAGGACGTTGCCGAAAACGACGTGGTCGACCGCCGAAGCGGCAACGCCGGTTCGTTCGAGCGCCGCCCGCGAGGCGATGGCGCCCAGCTCGAGCGCCGAGAAGTCCTTGAGCTTGCCGTTGTAGTCGGCCATCGGCGTACGGGCGCCGCCGAGAATGAAGATGTCGGTCATGATGTCTCGCTCTACCCTGAATGCCTGCGGATCGCGCCGGCGATCGCCTGCGCCGCTTCGCGCGTGCCGAGCGTGCCGCCGATATCGGTCGTCACCTGGCGCCCGCGAACGGCGTCCATCACCGCCCGATCGACTGCGGCGGCTTCCTCGACCAGGCCGAGTGTCTCGAGCAGCAGCGCCATCGAGCCGATGGCGCCGATCGGGTTGGCGATGTTCCTGCCGGCGAACTTCGGCGCCGACCCGTGCACCGGCTCGAACATCGACGTCCGGCCCGGGTGCAGGTTGCCCGATGCCGCCATGCCGAGCCCGCCCTGGAACGTGGCGCCGAGGTCGGTGATGATGTCGCCGAAGAGATTGTTCGTGACGATGACCTGGAACTGCGCCGGATCGAGCACCATGTACATCGCCAGGGCATCGATGTAGTAGTGGGTCGGCGTGATCGCGGGGTACGAGGCCGCGACCTCGCGGAAGACCCGCTGCCACAGCGCGTGGCCGTCGGTCATGGCGTTGCTCTTGTCGGCCATGCAGACGCGGGTCAGGCCGCGGCTGTGCGCGAACTCGAACGCATGCCGAACGATGCGGTGAACGCCCTTGTAGGTGTTCACCTCTTCCTGGATCGCGATCTCGTCGTCGGTACCGGCCTTGAACCGTCCGCCGACACCGACGTACAGGCCTTCCGTGTTCTCGCGAAAGACGACGAAGTTGACATCGTCTGGTCCGCGATCCTTGAGCGGGCACAGACGCGCGTCGAGCAGCCGCACCGGGCGATAGTTGACGAAGAGGTCGAGCTCGAATCGTGTGTGCAGCAGGATGTCGCGGGCGTGGCGGTTGTCGGGCACCCGCGGATCGCCCAGCGCGCCGATGAAGATCGCGTCGAACTGGCGCAGGAGGTCGTAACCGCCGGCCGGCATGGTGACGCCGGACTCGAGGTAGTAATCGGCGCTCCACGGCAGCTGCTCGAGCTCGAACTTCCGGCCGAACGCGTCGCTGACCGCGCCGAGCACGGAAACGGCGGCAGCCGTCACCTCCTTGCCGATGCCGTCGCCGGGGATGATTGCCAGTCGCATCTCGTCAGCCTCTGTCCGCTGTCAGCCGGTCGCCGTCAGACGCGCTCGATGGCGACGGCCATCCCCATGCCACCGCTGACGCAGAGCGTCGCCAGGCCTCGTCTCGCCTGGCGTCGAATCAGCTCGTAGAGCAGCGTCACGAGGATGCGGGCGCCGGTCGCGCCGATCGGGTGCCCCAGCGCGATGGCGCCGCCGTTGACGTTGAGCTTTCCCGCCGGGATCGGCTCGTCTCGCAGGACGGCAAGCACCTGCGCGGCGAACGCCTCGTTCAGCTCGACGAGATCGAAATCACGGAGCGTCAGGCCGGTCCGGGCAAAGAGCTGACGCATGGCCGGAACCGGGCCGATGCCCATGACGCGCGGATCGACGCCGGCCGACGCCCAGCCGATCACTCGCGCCATCGGCGCAACGCCGGCGGCCTCGGCGGCCTGCGCGCTCATCAGCACCAGCGCCGCGCCGCCGTCGGTGATGCCGGACGCGGTTCCGGCGGTGATGATCCCGGGGTGGCCCTCGACCTGCGGGAACACCGGCGCCAGTTTCGCGAGCTGGTCGATGGTGGTGTCAGGCCGCGGATGCTCGTCGGCGCTGACGACGACCGCGCGTCCCTTGCCATCGGTAACCGTCACCGGCGCGATCTCGGCGTCGAAGCGCCCGGCGGCGATGGCGGCGCCGGCCCGGTGCTGTGTTTCGAGCGCGTAGGCATCGGACGCCTCCCGCGTCACCCCGTACTGCCGCGCCAGTGACCTCGGCGGTCTCGCCCATGATCATTCCAGAGAGCGAGCAGGTGAAGCCGTCGCGGTACATCGCGTCGACGAGCGTGAAGTTGCCGAGACGGTGGCCCCAGCGCGCGTCTGCGGCGTCGATGAGGTACGGCATTCGGCTCATCGACTCGATGCCGCCGGCGACGACGACCTCCGCTTCGGCGAGCCTGATGGCGCGCGCCGCCATCGCCACCGCCTGCAGGCTGGAGGCGCAGGCCTGGTTGATCGTCACGCCGGGGACGGTATCGGCGAGGCCGGCACGACGAACGACCTGTCGGCCGGGGTTCGGCCCCGAGCCAGCCTGGCGCGCATGTCCGATCAGGACCTCTTCGACGCGCGCCGGATCGACGCGCGCGCGGGCGAGCGCCGCCTTGACGGCAACCGCGCCGAGTTCTGCGGGATGGGTGTCGCGGAACGCGCCGCCGTAGCGGCCAATCGGGGTCCGGGCCGCGCCTACGATGACGACTTCCGCCGGGTGCATCCCACGATCATAGCCGGGGTTGCGTTGGCGCGTGGCGAGGGCCCGGCGGAGCGACGCGAGCGCCGGCTACCCTTGGCGCGTCAGCTCTGACGCGACGCCGCCACGCCGGCCTCGGCGAGCGCGTTCTCGAGCTCGCTGGCGGTAAACGGCTTGAGCAGCACGGGCCACCGGGTGTGGCCCGAATCCTCCGCCTCGCTGGCGCCGCGCTCGCCGCGGATGAAAAGGAACCGCGTCGCGCTCTCGGGATCCTTCTCGGCCAGCTGGCGGTAGAGGTCGAAGCCGCTGATCGACGGCGCCCCAAGGTCACAGATGATGAGGCCGGGGCGGCCATCGAGTGCCAGCGCCATCGCCGTTTCGCCCGTATCCGCCTCCGACACCTCGAAGCCCCGCCGCTCGAGCAGCCTCGTAATCAGCTTGCGCATCGGCTCTTCGTGGGCGACGACGAGGGCGCGGCCGCTGCCGACGGCGGATTCCATCAGCACCGCGGAGCCAGCCGGTGCCGGCAGCGTCAACCGGAAACGCGCGCCCGACGGCGAGTCGACGAGCTTCAGCGACCCGCCGTGCGACGACGCGATGCCGTGCGAGATCGAGAGACCGAGGCCGGTGCCCTCGCCGACTTCGCGAGTCGTGAAGAAGGGCTCGAAGATGCGCCCGCGCAGTTCCGCGCTGATGCCGGGGCCGCTGTCGGTGACGTCGACACTGTGCTCGGCACCACCCGCCGAGGTCTCGATCGTGATCGAACCGCCGGCCCCCTTCGACGCGATCGCGTGCTCGGCGTTGAGGAGCAGGTTGAGGATCACCTGCCGAATCTCCTCGCGATTGACCAGCACCGGCAGCGCCCGCGGCGCGCAGCGCATCACCAGGGCGATGTTGACCTGCGCGAGGTGATACGCGCGCAGCTCGGCGGTCGCGCGCACCAGTTCATTCAGGTCGATCGCGACCCGGTCGGGGGCGCCGCGGCGGGCGAACGCCAGCAGGTTGCGGACGATCTGGCCGGCGCGCATCGCCTCCTTGCGTACCAGCTCGAGGTCGGCCGCGTTGGCGCCCTCCGGCTCGTCGAGCATGAGCTCGGTGCAGCCGATGATGGTCTGCAGCGGGTTGTTGATCTCGTGCGCGACGCCGGCGATCAGCTCGCCGATTGCCGACAGCCGCTCGCTGTGCACCAGCTGATCCCGCAGCTGCAGGTCGTCGGTGATGTCGCGCTCGACGCCGACGAAGTGCGTCAGGCGGCCGGCGGGATCGCGCAGCCCCGTGATCGTACAGGCTGCAGGAAAGGTCGTTCCGTCCCGGCGTAGCCCGCGCAGCGTCCCGCGCCATACCCCCTTGGCCTTGACCTCGGCCGGGATGTCGTGCCGCATGTGGTCCATGCCGGGCTCGACCAGGTCGACGAAGTTCAGCGTCGAGAGGTCAGCGCGGCCGTAGCCAAAAGCGCGAAGGAAGGCGGCGTTGGCGTGCACCAGCCGTCCGTCCACCCTCGTGATCAGGATCAGATCGCCGGTGTTCTCGGTCGCGGCGGCGAGCAGCGTCAGGCGCGCGTCGACCCGGCGCAGTTCGCTGGCCTGGGCGGCAAGCCGCAGCGTCACGAGCCCGAGCGCGGCGACGGTCGCGACGCTGGTCAGGAACAGGCGGAAGGTATCGACCGGCTCGCCGATCGATTCGAAATTGAGCGTGCCGTAGCCGACCAGCGGGATGAGCAGCGCCGGCACGGCGAGCAGTCCGACCGGTGAGACTTCGTGGGGTTCGTCGACGTCCGCGTCCGGCCGCGGCGAGGCAGGCGCCCCGAGGGCGGCCCAGCCGTAGAACAGATACGGCACAATCCAGGCGAAATCGTAGAATCCGCCAACGCGGTAGGTGCCGCTGAAGATCGCCTCGTTCGCCGACATCCTGAAGATCACGCCGAGGCCGATGCCGATCGCGAACTTCAGATACGTCAGACGCCAGCTCGTGCCGCGCGCGAACCAGAACGTCAGCGCCATGGCGACGAAGAGGGCAAAGCGATTGGCCTGAATGAAGTACAGCAGCCGCGCCTGGGCCTCCGCCCTGGCGTCGATCGCGATGCTCGGCAGCAGGACGAAATACGAGTAGATGAAAAGCCCGAGCAGGCAGTACGCCGTCAGAATCATCGCCACCGGCGCGACAACTCTCGGCCGTGGCCCGCGGTGGGGCCGGGCCAGCAGCGCGATCAGCGGACCGATGCCGGCGCACAGGCTGAAGAGCGTGTGCCACTTGAGCCACGACGGCTCGTTGACGATGAGCAGGTCGTAGGCCCAGCCGAAGTGGCCGACGATCCAGAACGTCAGGGAGACCGCGATGACGTCCCAGAAGAGACGCTGGCACCCCAGCCACTGCCGGCGGCGGACAATGACAACGGCTGGAACGAGCGCGGCCGACAGGATGAGCGCCGCGTGAGCCACCAGCGAGTGCGCCAGCGGGTTGCCGCGCAAGGCCCACGCCAGGACTGAATACAGGACGACGAACGAGAACCCGATGACGAGATGGACTACGCGAAGTTCGCGATTCAGATGCACTCCGACCGGGGAACGCGAAACTTTAGCATGAAGCGGCGCCGCTGTGGCCCGCGGCGGAACCGCGTCACAGCGAACTCGAGCTCAGCTGCAGCGGATCAATCGTGGTCGCGCAGCGTCCGCACACGCGTGGCGCCCCACCGCTCACCGCTCATCGTCGGCGGTCACCTCGGCATCGATGACATGACGGAGATGCGTCGGCCGCACGGTATCGACGAAATGAGCGATCGCGAGTCGAACCGGGTCCGATGGCTCGACGAACTCGACGCCGGAGCGGTAGACGGTGATGTCGTTGCGGATCTCGCCGACGTGGCAGTGCACGATCCGCCCCTTGACGATGACCGAACGCTCGCCGAGCGTCAGCCGGAAGTCGTGAAGCGAATCGAGCTGCAGCGGAAACGGCGTCTCGACCTGGGCGCCGGTGTGCGAGATGTCGGCGACCGTCATCGTCTGGAAGACCATGACGGCGCCTTCGAGCTGGCGCAGCATGGGCACTCGTTCCTGGTCGCGCTTGTCGGAGTCGTCGATTATCATCTCGCCTTCATGTGTTCGAGATAGTCGCCGGAGCGGATGCGCGGAGCGCGGCCGAGCGGCGCATTGTAGAAGTAGACCGACGCGGTCGCCATGGTGCTGTCCGGCAGCAGCACGTCGGTCTCGCGTCGCACATACAAGCTGCGGTCGGGGTGGTCCGCCGTATACCCCTCGATCGCGTCGAGCGCAGGAAGCACGGCGTCAGGGTCGGCCATCTCGTAGACCTCGCCCCAGACGTGCGTGTCCGGCGCCGGGATCGCGGCCGGATATAACCCGAGGTCGAACAACGCCGCGCGGATGGCGCCACGCCCGATGTAGGTCAGGTGCGCGTCGATGCCGGCACGACGACGGCGGTCGAAGCCGGCCATCAACGTACCGTAGAAGAAAACAAGGGGCGCCACGACCGTGGTGAAGATACACGGTCGGCCGCGAACGGCGCAAGCAAGCTGCGCGAGATTCGATCAGGCTGGACGAAACGACGATGGCCGGCGGATTGTCCGCCGGCCATCAGTTGGTCGCGAAACGGGCGGCGCGAGTCTCAGTGAACCTGGACCTTGGGCGCCATCAATTCGAAGATCTCGGCCGGGACGGTAACCGACAGCTGCACCGTCTTGCCGCTGCCCGACAACTGCAGCGACTGAATCAGCGACGCCAGCTTCGGATCGTTCTGTCCCTGGAGGCGGGCGAGCGAAATGACGCCGTTCAGCACGCCGCGGAGGTTCTCAGCCGCCTGGTCGTCGTTCGCTTCAGCGCGGACCTGGGCCGAAACGCCGCCGTTGATGTGACCGGCCGCGGCGAACCACTTGACCGGCGGAATCTGGCGGGCGATGTGCTCGGGCAATTTGGCCTGGGCGGAAATCAGGTCGAAGCGGCCAACCGCCCATGCGTTGTTGGAGCGCTCGATGTCGGCGACGAGGCTCATCATCTCGTCGTTGCCGGTAATGCTCTGGCCGCTCAACTGCGCATCGATGGCGCGCTTGACGCTGTCAATGTCGCCAACCGCGACGAGACCGGGCTCGAGAAAGGCAAGCACGCCAGTGTGCCGGTCTGAGGTCGGGCTGGTTTCGACCGCCGCGGCTTCGTTGTCAGTCTTGTGGGTGAGGACGAGGAAGGTCTTGCCCTTGTAGTCCTGGACCTGCGCGCCGTGACTGACGGCGAGACGCTGGAGTTCCCCCTCGTTGAACTGGCCGCGCGCAACCACAAGGCCTTTCGGGCCGAACTGCTCGGCGCCAGGGGCGCCGAGGGCGGCGACGACGTAGTCGACGTGGTTCTCGATGTCGATGCCGGTGTGCTCGAGGAACTCACGCTGCCCTTCCTCGTTCATCGGCATCGGGACCGCCTGCTTGAACCGCTGGCGGAGCTCCGAGTTCATGATGCTGCGCACGTCCGCGTACGCGACGACGGCGGCGTCAGCCGGCACGTATGACAACTCTGTCGGCCCGGTCGAGGCGACGAGCGCCTGGAATCCGCCGCCGTAGTAGGCGACCAAACCGGTGCAAAGTCCCGTGGCCAGCACAGCGGCCGAGCCAGTCATGAAATATCTGGTCTTTTTCGTCATTCGCCTCGCCCTCTACAGGGATTATACCTGGCTGATTCGCGAAAAGTTCCCGCAACCGCTGGCGTCTGGGCAACTTAGCCGGGACGAACTGCCGCCCGGCCTGCGGCGCTGGCCTCTGCCTATTGCTCGAGCACGTATTCCCGGCGGGCGACAATCCGCGTGGCCAGCCATAGGGCTACTGCCCAAATGACCGCCAGCCACATCAGGCTGACGGGCAGGCTCGGCGTCTGCCGGAACAACCCCTGGGCCAGGCTCAGCAACCCGTCCGCAGGCATCGCGTGCGGCACGATGGCCTGAAGGTAGAACATGACCGTGAACTGCTTGAGGTAGCCGGGCACAGCCAGCACGATCTGCTCCCAGACGAACACGAAAACCAGGCCGATCAGCAGCGGCCGCTTGAACTTCGCGCCGACGAAGGCGAAGACCGCGCCGTAGACTGCCAGCCCGAGGCCGAGCAGCAGGAGGTCCTTCAGCAGGTCCGGAAACGCGGCGCCGAGACTGCCGCGCATCGGCACGACCAGCAGATAGACCACTACGACCGAGGGGAGCACGACGAACGTGGTGCACGCCAGGTAGGCGATGTACTTGCCGACCAGCACGGCGCCGCGGGGGATTGGTCGAGTGAAGAGGTAGGTGATCGTCTTGTCCTCGACCTCGTCAGCAATCAGCGACGTGCCGTAGAACAACCCCAGCACCGGCACGATGAACCGCAGGTACATGCCCCAGATCATCATTCCGAAGATGGCCGGGCCGGTCATCCGGATGGGCGGCCCGCCCGACCGCGATTCCTCGAAGAGCGGCAGCCCGAGGCCGACCAGCGCGCGGAGGAACAGCGAGATGAGGATCGGCGCCGCGACGATCAGCGCCATGAAGATTGTCCGCCGCGACCACAGCATCTCGCTGAGCGACAGGTCGAACACACGAAGGCTCGCGGTGAGGAAGCCGGGGGCGGTGCGTCGAGGCTGGGTCGTCATTTGACCAGGTACTGGAAGACCGCCTGCAGGTTGTCGTCCGGCGACGTCACCTCGTCGATGTCGCCGAGCTCGCCGGTGGCGGCGAGCTCGGTGAGCCGGGTGTAGAAGGCGTCGGGCCGTCCCGTCTCGACCACGACCGCGCCCGATTCGAGCCGCAGGCTCCGGACGTCGTCGTTGGTCAGGAACTCGCGCGCCAGGGCGCGCGGGTTGGCGGCGCGGACGTAGACGGTGTGCGGATGATCGTCGATGAGGTCGCGGATCTGGTGGACGTCCCCCTCGGCCAGGATCCGGCCGTTGTTGATCAGCAGGATGTTCGAGGTCATCGACTCGATCTCGTGCAGGATGTGGCTCGAGACGAGGATCGACTTGCCGGCGCGGGCCCAGTCCTTGATCAACTTGATGGTGCGGCGCCGCGCGAGCGGGTCCATGCCGGAGAGCGGTTCGTCGAGGATCAGCAGCCCGGGATCGTGGACGATCGCCTGCGCCAGCTTGACGCGCTGGCGCATTCCCTTGCTGTAGGCGCCGATCTTCTTGTTGGCCGCCTCGAGCAGGTCGACTTCACCGAGCGCGGCCCGCGCGGCCTCGTCGGCCTCCTTCTCGGTGTAGCCGTTGAGGCGAACCAGGCCGGTGACCCATTCGAGCCCGGTCATCCGCTCGTAGAACGCATCCTGCTCGGGGCAGAAGCCGATCTGGAAGTAAAGCTCCGGGTGGTCCCAGATCGGCTGGCCGAGGACCGTCACCGTCCCCTTGCTGGGTTTCAGCTGACCGGTTATCAGCTTCATGAACGTCGACTTCCCCGCCCCGTTCGGGCCGAGCAGGCCGGTGACACCCGACGGCACGTTGACGCTCACGTCGTTCAGGCCGATGACCTGCCCGTACCACTTCGAGACGTTGTCGGCAACGATGATTGGCGCGCTCATGTCACCACCTCGACGCCGCGGACCCGCCGCTCGAGCACCGAGATCGACACGACGATCAACCCGAGGATGACGATGAGCGAGACCTGCCACGGGGTGACGTAGGTCTGCGGCTGGCGGAACAGTACGTCGGTGACGTTGGTGATGCTCGCGGTCGGCGAGATCCAGGACATCGACGACGACCCGGTGATGCCGTAGAGGACGCCAAAGATCGCGAAAGTGAAGAGCGTGATGCCGGCGTAGAGGATGGCGACGTAGCGGCTGCTCTTCGACAGCGACGACAACGCCAGCATCGTGAACGTCGCCAGCAGCACCTGCAGCAGCGAGGCGACGGTGATCGCCGGGAACAGGAACAGGTTCTTCTGCAGGAACTCGAAGTTGCCGGCGAACAGGATCTGGACGACGAGGAGGAGGATCGCCGGCACCCACGTCACCAGCATCAGGAACACGAAGAGCACCGCCGCCTTGCCGGCGATGTACTCGCTGCGGAGCAGCGGCTTCGAAAGGTAAATCTGCAGGGCGTTGGCCCGCCGATCGTTGGCGATCAGCCCGGCGCCAATGTAGACCGCCATGATGAAGACGAAGGTCGCCTGGACATCCAGAAACTCGCGGAAGGTCTCGGCCGTCGGCGCGAACATCGCCGCCTGGGGAAAGTTGGTGGTGAAGTAGATCTGGGCGACGCGGCCGATGAACTGGAACCAGGCGACGAACAGCAGCCCCAGGAACGGCCGCTTGGCCACCATCGAGGAAATGCCGGCGCGCGCGATCACCAGCCATGAGCGGCCGAGCGCGGCCCGCCCGCCCTTGTAGCGACGATAACTTTGATCGTGGATGGGCATGGTCGTCAGTCGTCGCCGACAGCCTTGGCGAACACGTCCTCGAGCGACGGCACGCTCGGACGCAGGTGCCGGACCTGGACCTGCTGCCGCATCGCCAGCGCGAAGATCACCTGCTGGTCGGTGCCGCCGTTGCCGGCGTGGTCGTTCGGCACGAACACCCGCATGACGTCCTCGTCGGTGGCGTGGCACTCCATGCCGGCAGACTTGAGCGCGTCGATGAACGCGGCCAGGTCGCCCTTGATTCGCAGTTCGTAGACCCTGCCGGCCGGCCCCTTCAGCTCGCTGATCGGCCCGAACGCCGCGACCTGCCCCTTGTCCATGACGACGACGTGGTCGCAGGTGAACTCGACATCCGGCAGGAGATGCGATGACAGGATCAGGTTGACGTTCTTGTGGTGGCCGAGATCGTGGATCAGCTCCAGCATCTCGTCGCGGCCTTTCGGGTCCATGCCGTTGGTCGGCTCGTCGAGGAACAGCAGGTCGGGATCGTGGACGATAGCCTGCGCCAGCTTGATCCGCTGCTTCATGCCGGTCGAATAGGTCTCGATGTTGCGGTAGCGCGCTTCGCCGAGGCCGACGTAATAGAGGACCTCGTGCGCCCGCTGCATCGAGTCCACCGCCGGCAGGCCGGCGAGCTGGCCGCAATAAGCCACGAACGACACCGCGTTCATGCCCGGGATGTGGCCGTCGGTCTCCGGCATGTAGCCGAGGCGGGAGCGAATCTCCATCGGCCGTTCGGCGACGTCGAGCCCGAGCACCTGCATCCGGCCCTCGGTCGGCTTGACGAAGCCGAGCAGCGACTTCAGCATCGTGCTCTTGCCGGCCCCGTTCGGCCCGAGCAGGCCGACGGCGCCGCGCGCGAAGCGCGCGGTTACATTCTTGAGCGCGCGATTCTTGCCGTAAATCACCGACACGCCGTCGAGTTGCACGGCGGGGTCGGTCGAGGTGTCGCGTTCGCGGGTGGTAACGGCGTTCGCGCCGATCGCAGGATGGGGTGTCGGATCCAAGCCGTTAGCTTATACGCAAACTTTGCAGGGCTCGTTCACGCCCGGTTCAGGGGGCGACCGTGCCGCGGAGCCCGAGCGCGTCGGCCTCGACGCGCATGAAATTGATGACGTTCGTGATGTGATCGGCGAGCGGCAGGCCGATCTCCTCAGCGCCGCGCCTGAGATCGTCGCGGCTGACCGCCCGCGCGAAGGCCTTGTCTTTCATCCGCTTCACGACCGACCCCGCTTCGAGGTCCATGATGCTCTTCGACGGCCGCACCAGCGCCGCCGCGGTGACGAATCCCGACATCTCGTCACAGGCATAGAGCGTGTGCTCGAGCCGCGACTCCCGCGGCACCCCCGAGTACTCGGCGTGCGACAGGATCGCGCGCGTCACCCACTCGGGGTAACCCCTGGCCTGCAGGATCTCGACGCCGCGAAACGGGTGATTCTCGAGGTCGGGCCAGCGCTCGTAGTCGAAGTCGTGCAACAGCGCGACGAGACCCCACTCCTCCTCGGGTTCGCCCCACAGCCGGGCATAGCCGCGCACGCAGGCTTCGACCGCCAGCATGTGCTTGCGCAGGCTCTCGCTCTGCGTGTACTCCGTCACCAGATCCCAGGCAGCTTGTCTAGACAACATGGTTCATGGCCTTCGCTATGACTTCAATCGCCTTGTCGGTCAGATGGTAGGCGGCGAGGCGACCCGGATCGGCGACTGCGACCGCCGCGACGTCGGAACCCGGCTGCGGCCGACCAGCGACCGCTGTGCAGACATAGTCGACCAGCACGAAGTGATACTGCACCCGGCCGTCGCCGTCGAGCATGATCCGATCGAACACGTCGACGACGGCGCCGACGTCAACCGTCAGGCCGGTTTCCTCGAGTACTTCGCGCGCCACGCCCGCCGGCAGCGTCTCGCCCACCTCGAGACCACCGCCGGGCAAGCTCCACGTCCCGGCGAGCGGCGCGAAACGGCGCTGCACCAGGACGACGCCGCGATCGCCGGCCAGCGGTTCCCAGCCGAGCGCGGATGCCGTCTCCCGACCCACCAGGATCACGGCGCCGACGCCGACGACGGGCCGGGCGGGATACTCGCGCTCGGACATCAGCGCCCCCGCGTCAGTGCCCCATGACCTTGACGATCACGCGCTTCCGGCGCTGGCCATCGAACTCGGCGTAAAAAATCTGCTCCCACGGGCCCAGGTCAAGCGCCCCGCCCGTGATCGGCACCATCACCTGGTGCCCCATCAGCGTTCGCTTCAGGTGCGCGTCGGCGTTGTCTTCGCCAGTCTGGTGGTGCTGGTAAGGCAGGCCGGCCGGCGCCAGCTTCTCGAGCCACACCTGGAAGTCTTCGATCAACCCGCTCTCCCAGTCGTTCACGTACACGCCCGAGGTGATGTGCATCGCCGACACCAGCACCATCCCGTCGTCGACGCCGCTCTTCTTGACGACGGCGGCGACCTCGTCGGTGATGCGGAGGAACTCCCGGCGCTGTTTGGTGTTGAACCAGAGGTAGTCGGTGAAGGTTGTCATGACAGGACGAGCGATGCGTCGGCGTTGAAATCGAGCGGCGAGGCGACTCCGCCCTCGAGCCGGCGCAGGCCGGCAGCGCCGATCATCGCCGCGTTGTCGGTCGAGAGCGAGATCGGCGGAACGAAAACGGGAATGCCCGCCGCGACGCCGCGAGCTTCGGCGGCCGCGCGCAGGGCGCTGTTGGCTGACACCCCGCCGGCGATGCCGATGCTCCGGGCGCCGAGCCAGCCCGCCGCCTCGAACGTACGGTCGAGCAGGGCATCGACGACGACGCGCTGGAACGCGGCGCAGATGTCGGCGATTTCCGGCTGCGGCAATTGCGGAGTGGCGAGCGTTCGCTGCCGCTCCTCCACCAGCCGCAGCACCGCCGTCTTCAGGCCGCTGAAGCTGAAATCGATGCGGCGCGCGATCTCGGCTGGCAGCAGGTCCGCTCCCGTCGCCCGCGGCGCGTTGCGATCGGCGTGCGTCAGCCGCGTCGCCGGCAGGCGGATCCGCGCGCCGTTGCCCTGGCGGGCGAGGCGATCGATGACCGGACCGCCCGGGTATCCGAGGCCGAGCAGCTTCGCCACCTTGTCATACGCTTCGCCGGCGGCATCGTCTCTCGTGCGCCCGACGAGCTGATAGCTGCCCGGCGTCCGCACGAAGTAGAGGCTGGTGTGCCCGCCGGAGACGACGAGGACCGCCGCCGGCAGCGGCAGCTCCCCGTGCGCCAGCGTCAGCGATTCGATGTGACCTGCGAGGTGATGCACGGCGACGACGGGAAGGCCGTTCGCCCACGCGTACGCCTTGGCGAACGAGACGCCGACGAGGAGAGAGCCAACCAGGCCGGGGCCCTGCGTGACGGCGATGGCGCCGAGGTCGCGCCGGCCGATTCCCGCTTCACCCAGCGCCGATTCGACGACGCCGCAGATGTCGCGGACGTGCTGCCTCGACGCCAGTTCGGGCACGACGCCGCCCCACTCGCGGTGGATTGCCGTCTGCGACGCGACGATCGAGGAGCGGATGCGCCAGGGCGTGGCCCTGTCCCCGGTCGCGGCGATGACGGCGGCCGCGGTCTCGTCGCACGACGTCTCGATGGCGAGCAGGTTCACGCCGACGGGGCAACCGCGGCGAACGCCTGCTTGAGCGACTCGGCGTAGGGCGGCGTGAAGATCCCCTTCTCCGTGATGAAGCCGGTGATGTAGCGGGCCGGCGTCACGTCGAACGCGGGGTTGCGCACGTGGGCGCCCTCGGGCGTCAGCCGCGACGAGCCGAGATGCGTGATCTCGCGGCGGTCGCGCTCCTCGATCGGAATCAGGTCGCCGTTGGCCGTCGCCAGATCGATCGTCGACAGCGGCGCCGCGACGTAGAACGGAATCTTGTGCTCGCGCGCCAGCACCGCCACCGTGTAGGTGCCGATCTTGTTGGCGGTGTCGCCGTTGGCGGCAATGCGATCGGCGCCGACGACGACCAGGTCGATCTCGCCGGCCCGCATCAGCGGCCCGGCCATGCTCTCGGTGATGACGGTGGTGTTGATGCCATCGCGAACGAGCTCCCACGCCGTCAGCCTCGCTCCCTGCAGGAACGGACGGGTCTCGTCGGCGAACACCGCGACCCGCTTGCCGCGTTCGACCGCGGCGCGAATCACACCCAGCGCCGAACCGTAGCCCGCGGTCGCCAGCGCGCCGGCGTTGCAGTGGGTCAGGACGCGGCCGCCGTCGGGGACGACCTCGGCGCCGAAGCCGCCCATGGTCCTGCAGCTGGCGACGTCCTCGTCATGGATCAGCCGCGCCTCCGCTTCCAGTCGCGCCGCGATCTCCTCGGTCGACTTCCCCGCCTGCGCTTCCTCGGCGAAGATCTTCTTCATCCGGTCGATCGCCCAGAACAGATTGACCGCGGTCGGCCGCGTGCCGGCCATCATGTCGCAGATCTTCTGGAATTCGACGGCGAACTGCTTGGTGCCCTTGGCGGTGCTGCGGCGCATGCCGAGGGCGATGCCCATCGCCGCCGACACGCCGATCGCCGGCGCGCCGCGGATGACCATCGTCCGGATCGCGCGCGCGACCTCCTGCGCCGTCCGGCACCGGATATAGATTTCCTGCCCTGGCAGCTTGCGCTGATCGACCATCACGATCACGTCGTCCTGCCAGTCGATTGTTGGAAGCATCCCGTTATTCTAGCAGTCTGCCGTCGAACGGCAGCGGCAGCAGCGCCGACAGGCGCAGCGTCGCCGTCGGGCCTTCGAGGTTGGCGAGGATCACGTCGATGTCACCGCAGTACTCCCACAGCAGCTGACGGCAGGGACCGCACGGCGGCGTCGGGTTGACGGTGTCGGCGACGACGACTATCCGCGTGAAGTTGGTGCGCCCCTCCGACAAGCGCCTTGACCAGGGCGACGCGTTCTGCGCACAGCGTCAAGCCGTAGGAGGCATTCTCGATGTTGCAGCCGCTGACGATGAAACCGTCGGCGGTTTCGAGCGCGGCGCCGACCTTGAACCCGGAGTAGCGGGCGTGCGCCCGCAGGCGCGCGTCGGCCGCCGCGAGGACGAGCATCTGGTCGCGATCGACCTCTTCGGCGAGCGTCAGCTCCAGCGGCACTGGTTGCCACGCCCCTTCGTCGCGGCGATCGCGGCCGGATCGCCTTTCCCGACGGCGCAAGCCGGGCGGCGTCCTCAACTCGATGTCCTCCGCATCGGTCGGCCGCGCGGCGCGCCGATCCGCGCTGACGCGGCGCTCGACGCCGGGCCACCCGTCGCCAGGACGGGAGTCGTCAGAGTCGCTCAACGATGCCCTCCAGCAGGGCGCTGAACCGCGCCCGCACCCTGCGCGCCGTCTCCATCACCTCGTCGTGAACGAGCGGCTGCGGCAACACCCCCGCCGCCATGTTGGTGATGCACGAGATCCCGAGCACTTCCAGCCCCATGTGCCGGGCGACGATCGCCTCGGGCGCCGTCGACATGCCAACCGCGTCGGCGCCGATCGTACGCAGGTAGCGGATCTCGGCCGGCGTCTCGTAGCTCGGCCCGTGCAGCGCCGCGTAGATGCCGTGCTCGAGCGGGCTCCGCTGCTGCCGCGCCACGTCGTCGGCCAGGTCGCGCAGGCGGCGCGAGTAGACCTCTGACATGTCGGGAAAGCGCGGGCCGAAGCGGTCGTCGTTGGCGCCCACCAGCGGGTTGGTGCCCATCAGGTTGATGTGATCGTCCATCACCATGAGCGTGCCGGGTTCGAACGCGAGGTTGATGCCGCCGGCGGCATTGGTCAGGATCAGGGTCGGCACGCCGAGCGCGCCCAGTGCGCGGACGGCGAAGCTCACCCGGCGCATGTCGTGCCCCTCGTAGTAGTGCGCCCGTCCCGAAAGCGCGGCGACGCGTTTGCCGCCAAGCGCGCCGACGACGAGCGTGCCGGCGTGACCGACGACGGCCGACGCCGGCCAGTGCGGGATATCGGTGTAGGGGATGGTGACGGCGTCGCCGAGCGTCGCGGCGAAGTCCCCGAGACCGGACCCGAGCACGATGGCGACGTCGGGCGTCGCGCCGGCGCGCGCGTGGACGGCCGCCGCCGCCGCCTGGACCTCGTCGAAATAGGTCATTTAGCCTCTTCGGGGACAGTCACTCGGGACAGTCACGAGTGACTGTCCCGGGCTTTCTGAACGTCCATTCCGTCGCCTAGAGCAAAAATCCCGCGATGGTCGCGGTGACGAAATTCGCCAGCGTCCCCGCCAGCATCGCGCGCAGCCCGAGGCGCGCGAGATCGTGGCGCCGGGTCGGCGCCAGCGCGCCGATGCCGCCGATCTGGATCCCGATCGAGCTGAAGTTGGCGAAGCCGCAGAGCGCGAACGTGGCGATCGTGAACGACCGCGGATCGAGCGTCGCCTTCAGCGAGCCGAGCTCGGAGTAGGCGACGAACTCATTGAGCGCCATCCGCGTGCCGAGGAGGTTGCCGACGGTCGGCGCGTCCATCCAGGGCACCCCCATGCTCCAGGCGATCGGCGCGAAGACCCAGCCGAAGATCTGCTGCAGGCTCAGGCCGAGGAGGCCGAGCAGCGCGTTGACGAGCGCGATCAGGGCGAGGAACGAGATCAGCATGGCGCCGACGTTGAGCGCGAGCGCCAGGCCCTCGCTGGTACCGCGGCCAGCGGCATCGATGACGTTGACGTCGGTCCGCTCGATCTTCAATTGCACGGTCCCCATCGTTTCCGGCTGCTCGGTCTCGGGGACGAAGATCTTGGCCATCATCAACGTCCCGGGCGCCGTCATGATGACGGCCGTCAGGAGGTGCTGCGCCTCGATGCCGAAGAGGATGTAGGCGGCCATGATGCCGCCCGAGATGTGGGCCATGCCGGCGGTCATGACCGTCATCAGCTCGGACTCGGTCATGCGCGGCAGGAACGGCCGGATCGTCAGCGGCGCCTCGGTCTGCCCCATGAAGATGCTGGCGGCGACGTTCAGCGACTCGGCGCCCGAGGCTTTCATCACCCGGCGCATCATCACGGCGAACAGCCGGACGATGACCTGCATCACGCCGAAGTAATAGAGGATGGCGAAGAGGGCGGCGATGAAGATGATCGTCGGCAGCACCTGGAACGCGAAGACGACGCCGTAGCGGGCCCCCTCCTCGCCGAGCACCGCGGTCATGATGCGCGGCCAGGCTTCCTTGTCGCCGAGCGGGCCGAAGACGAAGCTCGAGCCGACGAACGCGAAGTCGAGCAGCCGATTGATCAGCGCGCCGAGACGCTGGAAGAGCGCCTGTCCCGCCGTCGTCTTCAGGACGAGCAGCGCGAAAACGACCTGCAGCGTCAGGCCCCACGCGACGGTGCGGCGATCGATGGCGCGGCGATTGGTCGAACAGGCGTAGGCGACCGCCATGATGACAATCAGGCCGACGAGCGGCTGCAGCTTGGGAATGCCGGCAAAGTGCGCCACCAGCGCGAACATCGCCGCCGCCGCGGCGGCGGCGCCGAGGACCACGAAATCGCGCGTCTCGAACGGCGCCCGCGTCAACGGGGGCCGTGCCGGCTCGCCTTGCGGCTCAGTCATGCGTCCTCACGTGAAAAGACCATCGCAACGGAACACCGTATCGGGGGGGCGGCCCGCTCATCGCACGGAATCGACGACCAGCGGCGCCGCCGGCGGCGCGGCGTCGGCGAGCCGGACGGCCTGCGTCAGGAGCGACATCGCCTGCTCCAGACCGCGACCGCGGTGCTGGACTTCGAAGATGCGGTCGCCGGCGCGGACCGGCGCCCCCGGCGGCAGCAGCACCGTGATACCGACGCCCGGGTCGATCACGTCATCGATCTTGTTGCGGCCGGCGCCGAGCGCAACGGCGGCGCGGCCGACGAGCTCGGCGTCGAGCCCGGCGACGAAGCCGTCGCCCGGCGCCGTGACCGCCGCGCGATCCGGCGCCTGCGGCAGCCGCCCGTAGTCGTCGATGACGCGGGGGTCGCCGCCCTGGTGCTCCACGATCTCGCGAAACTTCTCGACGCCGGCACCGGAATCGATCGCGCCGCGGATTCGCGCCACCGCCTCGTCCTCGCTCGCCGCCACGCCGGCGGCGAGCAGCATGCGGCCCGCGAGCAGGACCGACAGCGCCTCGAGGTCGGCGGGACCCCTGCCCTTGAGGGTTTCAATCGATTCGCGCACCTCGCTGGCGTTGCCGACCTCGCGGCCGAGCGGCGCGTCCATCGCCGTGATCACCGCTTCGGTGCGAACCGACGCCGCCCGGCCGATCGCCACCAGCGACTCGGCGAGGCGCCGCGAGTCCTCGCGCGTCTTCATGAACGCGCCGGCACCGGTCTTGACGTCGAGGACGAGGCCGCCGATGCCCTCGGCGATCTTCTTGCTCATGATCGAGGCGCAGATGAGCGGAATGCTCTCGACCGTGGCGGTGACATCGCGCAGCGCGTAGAGCTTGCGATCGGCCGGCGCGATCTCTGAGGTCTGGCCGATCAGGGCGCAGCCGACGGTCGACATCGCCCGCTTCAGCTCGTCGAGCGACAGGCCCGTGCGGAACCCGGGAATCGACTCGAGCTTGTCGAGCGTGCCGCCGGTGTGACCGAGGCCGCGGCCTGACATCATCGGGACGTAGGCGCCGCAGGCGGCGGCGAGCGGCGCGAGGATGAGCGAGGTCTTGTCGCCGACGCCGCCGGTGCTGTGCTTGTCGACGGGGGTGCCGGAGAGCTCCGGGTAGGTCACCCGCACGCCGGAGCGCACCATCGCATCGGTGAGCGCCGCGGTTTCCTCGGCCGTCATGCCGCGCAGGACGATGGCCATGAGCATCGCCGCGGCCTGGTAATCGGGCAGGCTGCCGTCGGTCACGCCGGCGATGAAGCGATCGATGTCGGCGCGATCGAGCACACCGCCATCCCGCTTGCGTCGAATCAGGTCAACGGCCCGCATTGTCTCCAGAGGGGATCGTGGCGCGGGGTCGGCCCGCGGTCGCGGCCTTTACTATATTGGAATTTGCTAGAATTTCGCCGACACTCCACTACGACATGTCCGAGTCCCCGCCTGCCGCCATGCTGAGCGCCGACGCCGCGCTCCGACTCGCCGAGTTCTCGCGCGTCTGCAAGGCCGCGGCTCGCGCCGTGTCGCTCTATCCCGGCGGCCATCCGGCCATCGGCGTATCGCTGACGCGACTCGAACAGGCGACGGCCAGGCTGACCGAGGCCGGCCCTTACAGCCTTCAGGTCGTCGCCGACGGCCTGCTCCTCGACGGCGCCCGGCTGGCCAAGCCGGATCCGGCGGTGAGCGAACTGGCGGCGCTGCTCCACAGACATCTCGTCGGCCGGCTGACCCTGAATGCCGGCGCGACCGCCGACTCCTGGCGAACGCTGATGCTGCTGCTGGCGCGGGCGCCGGAGGAGGTCCGAGCCGACGGCGGGCTGGCGCGCCTGTGGGCGACGGCAGGCGGCCCCAGCCTGGAGATCGTCGAGGTCGACTACGCCGAGGTCCTGCGCGAGAAGCAGGGGCTGGCAGCGACAATCGACTCGATCCTGGCGGCGGCGATGTCTGGCCCGACGCTGACCGTCGACGAGGCGGCGCTGAAGGCGCTGCTCGAGATCGTCGAAGAACCGCACAAGCTCGAGCAGCTGATGCGGCAGCTCGAGGAGACGGCGGCGAAGAGCCCGCAGGGCGTCGAGCTGCAGACGGCGACGCTGCTCAACATGGTGCGCGGCCTCGCCGACTACGTGTCGCGGACCGATCCGCGGAATTTGAACGCGGTGTTCGAGCAGTTCGGCCGCGGCGCGCGTCACCTTTCGGTCGAGGCGATGATCGGGCTCCTCTCGGAGCGTATGCGGCCCGAAGCGATGTCGGGCAGCGTCAACGTCGTCAGCGCGCTGATCGAGAGCATGAGCGACCAGTCGGTCGCCGGCTTCGTCGCCGACTCGGTCGTCGCCGAGCGCGGCGCCTCCGAGCGCCTCGCGCACGCGTTCCGGTCGCTCGTGCCCGAGTTCGATCGCCAGCGTCAGCTGCTGGCGCTGGCGCGCGAGGAAGTCCAGCAGTCGGATCTCGGGCGTGAGCAGGATGCCGAGGAGTTCAGGGGCCTGTGGAACGGCGTCGAGCAGATGCTGACGTCGTATACCGACGCCCGGTATGTCTCCGACGACTACGCGCGCGAGCTCTCGCACGCGCGGGCCCTCCCGGTCGACGTCGAGCGGGTCAGCGACGATCCGCCGGAACGCATCGCCGGCTGGCTGGCGACGGTCAGCGACAGCGCGCTGCGCAGCCTCGATCAGCACCTGCTGACGGATCTCCTCCTGATCGAGAACGACCCGTCGCGGTGGCGCGACGTCGCCGCCACGGTCGTCTCCCATGCCGACGACCTCGTCCGCGTCGGGCACTTCGAGCCGGCCTGGCAGCTCGTCGAGACGCTCGTCGACCAGGGCGGCCGCAGCCCGTTCCGCCAGCCGCACGCCGCTGCGGCACTCGGCACGTTCGGCAGCGGGTCGCTGCTGAAGCACGTCGCGCCGCACCTGCGCACGGCCGACGAACCATCGTTCGAGCGGTTCACCAGGCTGGCGCACGCGATCGGGCCGTCGATCATCGTGCCGCTGGCCGAGGTGCTGGCCGCCGAACAGGACTCGCGCTCACGGCGGCGGCTGCGCGACATCCTGGTCGGGTTCGGCCCGAAGGCGGCGGACAGCATCCGGCCGCTGATGAACGCGAAGAGCTGGGAGGTCAGGCGCACGGCGGCGTTCCTGCTGCGCGAGTTTGGCGGCGCCGAGGGCCTGAAGGAGCTGGTGCCGCTGCTCGCGGACGCCGAACCGCTCGTCCGACGCGAAGCAGTGCAGGGATTGATGATGAATGGCAGCAAGGAAGCGGCCGTCATCCTGCTGCAGGCGCTGAGCACGGCCAAAGGACCGGATCGCGCGGCGCTGCTGTCCGAAGTCTTGAAGATGCGCGATCAGCGGGCCGGGCCGCTCTTCGGGTATCTCGTGCGCCACATGAACCGCCGGCAGTTTCCGCGGCTCTACGAGACGGCGATCGAGGCCCTCGGCGCGTTCGGCGGCGCCGAGGCGATCGACTCGCTCAAGGTCGCGCTCCACGCCGGGCAGTGGTGGACGCCGCTCAGCAATCGCAAGTATCGCGGCGCCGCGGCGCACGCCCTCGGACGCATCGGCACCAAGGAAGCGCTCGAGGTCCTGCGCCAGGCGTCGACCTCCGGCGCGGCCGGCGTCCGTTCGGCGGCGCGGCACGAGCTGCCGCCCAGCCAGTAATTCACTTATGGCCACCGATCCCGGCGCCCGCATCGCCCTCTACGAAGACCTGCTGCGGCGATTCGCGTCGGGGACGCGCGCCGCCCAGCTCTACGCTGCCGACCATCCGCTGCTCGGACGCAACGTCGAAGGTCTCGTCGCCGGCCTCAAGACGCTGCACCAGCAGACGCCGAGCGTGACGATCGGCATCGTCGATCACGAGTTCGTCGTCCTCGATACGCCGCTGCCGAAGGCGAGCGCCGGGATGAAGGACCTGATCGAACGGCTGCTCGCGAACAAGGTCGAGCGCATCTCGTTCGAGCGTGCCGTGACGCCGGCCGAAGTGACCGACTTCATGCTCGCCGTAGCGCGGCTGCCGGCGAAGGGCGCCGCCGAACCGCCGTCCTGGACTTTTCCCCATATCCGCGGCGGCCGCCTGACGGCGGATGAACCGGGCAAGGGTGGCATCGCCAGCGACATGGCGGCGATCCGGCAGCTGTATTCGTCGGCAGTGGCGGCGGCGGAGATGGCGTGGGAAAGCGCCGCCGCCGACGGCATGCCCGACGTGCCGGCGGCGCTCAACGCGATCGAGGGGCTCGCCGACGCCGTGACGCAGAACCGCACCGCGCTGGTGGCGCTGACGGCGATGCGGAACTACGACAACTACACGTTCACGCACATGGTGAACGTGTCGATTCTGACCATGGGCCAGGCGCGCGCCCTCGGCATCGAGGGCCGGCTGCTGCGCGAGTTCGGGCTGTCGGCGCTGATGCACGACATCGGCAAGGTGCGGACGCCGAAGGAGATCCTGCAGAAGCCGGAGCGGCTGACCGAGGACGAGTTCGTGATCATGCGGCGTCACCCCGTCGAGGGCGCCGAGATCCTGCGCCGCACCCCGGAGATGCCGATCCTCGCGCCGGTCGTCGCCTTCGAGCACCACCTCCGCCTCGATGGTTCGGGCTACCCCGCCGGCGCCAGGCGCCCCGCGCTCAATCTCGGCACGATGATGTGCAGCATCGCCGACGTTTACGACGCGATGCGCTCGCAGCGCGCCTACCAGCAGGCCTTCCCGACCGATCGCGTCCTCGCGGTGCTGAAGAAAGACGACGGGATGCACTTCGACGCCCAGCTGGTGCGGCGCTTCGTGCAGCTGCTCGGCGTCTATCCGCCCGGCACCCTCGTCAAGCTCGCCTCCGACGCGATTGCGGTCGTCGTCAAAGTGCACGCGCCCGATCCGTACCGGCCGCGGGTCAAGCTGCTGTTCGCGGCGGGCGGCGCGCCCTACGAGCGCCCGCTCGAGCGGAACCTCTGGGAGCGGAGCGCCGACGGCGCCGCGGCGGACAGCATCATCGCGCCCGTCGATCCGACGCCCTACGGGATCGATCCCCTGGACTACCTCGACGTCGTACGCGCATGAGCGAAGGCCTGCGCACAGTCGCCGTCGCCGTCGCCGGCCTCGGTCTCGGGTTCTGCTGGCAGGCGGTCCGGACCTCGGCGATTCCCGCGGTGTCGCCGGACCGCCTCGTCGCCGAACTGCGACTGGCCCAGTTCGGCGCCCTGCTGCTGGCGCTCGTCGCCGGCGCCTACATCGGCTTCGCGGTCGCTGCCGAGCAGACGCGCGGCGTCGGCCTCGACATCGCCTTCGCAGTCGGCTTCCTGGTCATCGCCGCCAGCACCCTGATTCGCGAGCCGCGGCAGGCGCTGACCGTCCTGGCGCTGGCGTTCGCGGCGCACGCGATCATCGACGTCGCCCACCGCCCGGGCTGGCTGCCTGAAACCATCGCGCCGCGGTGGTACCTTATTGGCTGTGCGGTGTTCGACGTCTACATCGGAGCCCTGTGCTACTTCCCGATCCTGAAAAGATGACGACAACAGTTCTTCCGCTTCGCGTCCGCCTGCTCGCGGCGCTGTGCACGGTCGCGCTCCTGGCGGCCGGGCCGCTTCATCCGCCGGCGACTGCCCGGGTCCAGGCCCAGGCCACGGCGGTGCCGCCGAAGCTCATCGTCCTGCTGGTGGTCGATCAGATGCGCGGCGACTACCTGGATTGGTACGGCGCCAACTTCACCGCCGGCTTCAGGCGGCTGACCCAGGATGGCGCGAGGTTCGTCCGCGGCGCCTACCCGTACCTCAACACGATTACGTGCGCCGGCCATGCCACCATCGGCACCGGTTCCTTCCCGTACCGCCACGGGATGATCCTCAACAACTGGTACGACCCGAAGACCGGCAAGTCCCCCTACTGCACCGACGATCCCGAGATGACGGAGATCAGCTACAACGGGCTCAGCAGCGTCCAGGGAGACAGCGCCAAGCTGATGCTCGTGCCGGCGATCGGCGAACAGGTGATGGCGCGCGGCGGGCGCAGCGTTGCCTTCTCGCTCAAGCCACGCTCGGCGGTGACGCTCACCGGCCACAAGTCGACGGCGGTGGCCTGGTTCGACGACCGCGGCGGCTGGACGACGTCGACGGCGTTCACGAAGGAGCCGGTGCCCTTTCTGCAGCAGTTCATCACCGGCAACCCGATTACCGCCGACTACGACAAAGTGTGGGAGCGTTCGCTCCCGATCGACGCCTACCATGGCGAGGACGAAGTCGCGGGCGAAGGCATCGTCGCCGGCTGGACGCGGTCGTTTCCTCACCCGCTCGGGGTGCCCGATCGCAAACCGGATTCGCAGTTCTACGGCCGCTGGCAACGGTCGCCGTTCGCCGACGAGTACCTCGCGCGCATGGCCATCGCGGCGATCGACTCGCTCCAGCTCGGACGCGGCGACAAGACCGACTTCCTCGGCGTCAGCTTTTCGTCGGTCGATGGCGCCGGCCATGTCTTCGGACCGCGCAGCCACGAAGTCCAGGACATGCTCGTCCGGCTCGACCGCACCATCGGCCGGCTGCTCGATCATCTCGACAAGACCGTCGGCGCCGGCAACTACGTCGTCGGCCTGAGCGCGGATCACGGCGTCGCGGAAATCCCCGATACCGTCGGCGCGGGGCGGGTCGCGAGCAAGGTCGTCACCGAGACGCTGCAGAAGGTCCTGGTCGAGGCCATGGGACCGGGCACGCATGTCGCGGCCACGGTCTACACGAACATCTACCTCACCGACGCGGCGCGGCAGCGGCTGACGGAAGACAAGAAGCTGCGCGACCGGGCGCTCCATGCGCTGCGGACCATTCCTGGCATCAAGCACTCCTTCTGGGGCCCGGAGCTCGCGACCGCCGACGCGCGCGCGTCGCGCGATCAGACCCGGCGCGCCGCGGCGCTCAGCCACAACGCCGACCGCAGCGGCGACCTGATCATCGCGCCGGCGGAGCGCTGGATCCTGTCGACGAGCACGACGACGCACGGGACTCACTATTCCTACGATCAGCGCGTCCCGGTGCTGCTCTATGGCGCCGGAGTCAAGCCCGGGCGTTACACGAATGCCGCGAGCCCGGCCGATCTCGTGCCGTCGCTCGCCGCCGTCGCCGGCGTCGAGATCGCGCCGACGGACGGACGCGTGCTGAAAGAAGCGCTGCGCTAGCGACGTGCGGCCGCGCCCACACGCGCGGCACGCGCCCGATCGAGTCCGACCTGCCGTAGAATGGTCGGACCAACCTGCTCCCTCGACCCGGGGACGCCTTCTTCGGAGACCGCATGCATCCGCACAGCCGTGATCCCCTGCGAGATCTGTCCGCAGCCAGGCCACGATCGACCTCCAGGCTCGCAACCGCGCTCGTCGCCCTGCTCCTGACATCGGCGGCGGCGCCGCAGCCGGCACCAGCGCAGGCGCGACGCGTCACGCTGGCGCCGCAGTCGACCCTCGAGCTCCGCGCGGCGATGCCGATGGTCGACGGCATGCGGCGGGCCGGCGAGCTGCGCTCCCGGAGCGTGCGCAACGACCCCCAGGTCCGCGGGCGCGTGCACGAGCGGTTCGATCAATATCACCGCGGCGTGCGCGTCTTCGGCGCCGACGTCGCCCAGCAGACGAGCAACGGTCAGGCTGTCTCGGTCTACGGCACGATCTACGAGAACATCGAGGTCGAAACGTCCGCGACCGTGACCGCCGAGGCGGCGAGGACGACCGTCGCCGACCTGGCTGGTGTGGAGATCGGCCGAGAGCCGGAGCTCGTCATCCTGCCGCGTCCTGACGGCACGTTCATACTGACCTGGCGCGTGCGCGCCGCCACCGGCGCCGACGTCCGGGAGTACTTCCTCGACGCCCGCACCGGCGCAGTCGCGTTCGACTACAGCGATTTCAAGTCGCAGACCCAGAGCGCAGTCGGGCGCGGCACGGGCGTGCTCGGTGACGAAAAGAAGGTCAGCGTGACGCCGAGCGGCGGGCAGTTCGTCACGACCGACCGCCTGCGGCCGCCGGCGCTCAACACCTACGACATGAAGGGGAACTACCAGCGCACGATCCAGTACCTGAACAACGCCATTCAGCTGGGCCAGGGCGACCTCGCCACCGACAGCGACAACGTCTGGACCGACGCCGCAGCCGTCGACGCGCAGGTGCACACGGGGTGGACCTACGACTACTTCTTCAAGCGCCACAACCGCCGCGGCCTCGACAACCAGAACATCGCCATCGTCAGCATCGTCCATCCGGCGAATCGCAACGAAGTCTTCCAGCTGTTTTCGACGGTGCCGGAGTTCTACACCAACGCCGGCTACTACGGCGACGGCGTGATGGTGTACGGCGAGGGCCTGCCACCTAATGTGACTTCTGGCGGCCAGAGCTTCAACTACTTCTCGGGCGCGCTCGACATCGTCGCGCACGAGCTGACGCACGGCGTCACCGACTACAGCTCGGGCCTGATCTACATGAACGAGTCCGGAGCGCTGAACGAGGCCTTCTCGGACATGATGGGCACGGCAGTGGAGTTCTTCTTTCAGCAGCCCGGGTCGGGAAATTTCCGCGCCGACTATCTGGTCGGCGAGGACACGATTCGTCCCGGCGGCATCCGCTCGATGGCCGATCCGCTCGCCTACGGCGATCCCGATCACTATTCGCGGCGGTTCACCGGCACCGCCGACAACGGCGGCGTCCACATCAACTCGGGCATCGCCAACCACGCCTACTACCTCGCGATTGAAGGTGGCACCAATCGCACGTCCGGGGTGTCGGTCCAGGGGGTCGGCGTCGGCAACCGCGAGCAGATTGAGCGCGTGTTCTACCGCACCTTCACCCAGATGCTGCCGGCCAACGCGACGTTCGCCGTCGCCCGCAGCGCGACGATCCAGGCCGCGCGCGACATCTTCGGCGCCAACAGCAACGCCGAGCGCGCCATCACCCAGGCGTGGACGGCGGTTGGTGTTAGTTGAGAAAGTTCGACGTTCGAACTTCGAAGTTCGAAGTGAAGTTCGACCTTTGAAATTCGAAATTCGAACTTGAAACACGGAGCCTCTAAATGATCGGATACCGCGTAGTGTGTGGTCTGGCCGCGGTGGTGCTCGCGGCGTCGCCGGTGGCGGCCCAGACCTGGACGGAGCGGGTGCACGTCAACGTCAACGCCGGCGTCCTGAGCGGGACGCAGGATTTCACCGACCGATTCGAGTTCGAAGGCAACCTCGAGACCGGATCGACGTCGGTCGACTACCAGGTCCAGGGCGGGTTCACCTTCGACGCCGGCCTCGGCTATCGCATCTGGAAGGGCCTGGGCGCCGGCGCCTCGGTCTCGTTCTTCAGCAGCGACAACGCGGCCGCGACCACGTCGAGAGTGCCGCATCCGTTCTTCTTCAATCAGCCGCGCGAGGTCGTGGGTGACGCGACCGACATCGGCCGCTCGGAAACCGGCGTCCACATCCAGGCGATGTACCTGCTGAACCCCGCCGGTCCGCTTCGCCTCGTGCTGTCCGGCGGACCGTCCTTCTTCTCGATCACGCAGGATGTCGTCACGAGCGTCAACGTCGTCGAGACCTTCCCCTACGACACGGCGGAGTTCGGGTCGGCGGACCGGGAGGAGGAGAGCGGCTCGGCGGTGGGCTTCAACGTCGGCGCCGACGTGTTCTGGATGCTCAGCCGGCAGTTCGGCGTCGGCGGCCTGTTCCGCTTCTCCAAAGCGTCGATCGACCTTGACGCGCCGGATGGCCGGCAGTTGCCGGTGGACGCCGGCGGCGTGTTCGCCGGCGGCGGCATTCGGCTGGTCTTCTGAACGGCTCAGGCTTCGGTGATGCTCTCCGATTTCACCCGCCGCGTCCTCAACGTCGTTCGCCGCATCCCGGCCGGCCGGGTGGCGACCTACGGCGACGTGGCGGCCCGCGCGGGGCGCCCGCGCGCCGCCCGCGCCGTCGGCAATATCATGAAGACGTGCACGTTGCGGGATGTCCCCTGCCACCGGGTGATCGCAGCCGGCGGGACGCTCGGCGGCTACGGCGGTAACCTCGAGTTGAAGCGGTCGCTGCTGCGGTCCGAGGGTATCCTTGTGTCCGGGAAGCGAATCCGGCAGTTTCGCGAAAAACGCTGGCCAAAGTGAAGACCAGAGGCAACGTGCAGCCCTTGCGGGACCGTCTAACGTGACAGGGCCGGCCGCGTCATCGCCGCGCCAGGCCGAGTTGGCCCTGGTCGAGCGTTGCCGGAACGGCGAGCTGGGAGCGTTCGAGGAGTTGTACAACGCGCATGCGGGGCGGCTCTACAGCCTGGCCTACCGGATGCTCGGCAACCCGACGGACGCGGAAGATCAGCTGCAGGAGATCTTCCTCACGGCGCACCGGAAGCTCGGGTCGTTTCGCGGCGAGTCGTCGCTCGGAACGTGGCTGTATCGCCTGGCCGTGAACCTGTGCCTCGATTACCTGCGGAGCCGGACGGGCCGGGCCGTGCAGCTGACCGACGCGCTGGAGGACGACCCGGTGACGCCAGACCCGGGCGGGCGCGGGCTGGCCGAGCGCACGGTGACGAAGATGGATCTCGAGCGGGCGCTGGCGCAGCTGCCCATCGGCTGCCGCACCGCGTTCGTGCTGCACGACGTCGAAGGCCTGGAGCATCGCGAGGTGGCCGAGGTCATGGGAATCGCGGAAGGGACGTCGAAATCGCAGGTGCACAAGGCACGGCTGCGACTGCGGGGGCTGCTGACGCGATGAGCGCGTTGACCGATCAGGAGCGAGGCGCCGGCGGGAAGCGGCCAGGGCCGCCGCCGAGCGACAAGCAATGAGCTGCAGCCGATCGTCGGAAAGCATTCAGGAGCTGCTGGACGGCACGCTGGGGCCGATCCGGACGGCGGAGCTCCGTCAGCATCTCGACGAGTGCGCGTCGTGCCGCGCCCTTTACGACGACCTGCAGCGGATCCGCGACGTCGGCGCGACGCTCGAACCGATCGAGGCGCCGGCGCACGTCTGGATGCAGATCGCCGGCCGGCTGCGCCAGGAAGGACGGGTCGCGGACCGGGTCCAGTCGGCAGCGCCGGGCGGTCACCCGGCCTGGCTGGCGATCGCCGCCGCGCTGGTCCTCGCCGTCGGGCTCTCGCTCTATTTCGTGATCACGCGCAACGCGATCACCCCGGCAACTCCCGCGACGACCGCGGCAGGCAACGCGCCGGTCAGCGATGCCGTCCAAAGTGGCGTGGAAGATTTGCAGAAGGCCGAGCAGTTGCTCCAGAGCGGCGTCGCCAAGCTGCGCGAGGGGCTCGGCACCGGCGACCAGGCGCTGCCGGCGGCGGTCGCGTCGACGCTCGACACCAACCTGCAGATCCTCGACAAGGCGATCGCGGACAGCAGCGAGGCGCTGCAGCAGGAACCGCAGAACGTCGCCGCCCGCACCAGCCTGTTCGACGCGCTGCAACGCAAGATCTCGCTGCTGCAGGACACGATTACGCTGATGAACGAGATGCGCAAGGGCAACGCCGCCGGCGTCGCGCAGGTGGTCGAGGGTGTGAACAAATCATGATCCGGACGCTGTTGACCATCGCTTCGCTGACGGTGCTGACGACGCTGCCGTCGCCGTTCGTCCAGGAACTCGCCGCCCAGGGACAGGGCCAGGGGCAGCGACCGCGGCCGGAACAGCGCCGCGGCGACGACCGGCCGTCACAGAGCGAGAAGATCTCGCGCACGCTCAACCTCGGCGCCGACGGCGAGATCCACATCGCCAACATCTCCGGCGACATCGTCGTGACGCGGAACAGCGGCAACAGCGTCGCGCTGGAGATCGTCAAGACGGCGCGGGCCGGCACCGACGCCGAAGCGAAAGAGGCGCTCGCCTTCGTCACCGTCGACGTCGTCGAGCGCGGCACCCTCGCCGAGATTCGCGCCCGCTACCCGGGCTTCGAGAACCGCCGCGGCGATCGCCGCGGCATCCGCGTCGACGTCGCGATGCAGATCGCGGCTCCGGCCGGCACCCGAATCACCGTCAAGTCGATCTCGGGCGACATCACGGTCAACGACATCGCCGGGGCGCTTGCGCTCGAGACCGTGAGCGGCAGCGTCAGGCTGTCGAATACCGGGCGGCTCGCCACCGCGAAATCGATTTCCGGTGACATCGAGATGGCCGACTCGAAGGCAGACGGGGCGCTTTCGGCGGGAAGCGTCAGCGGCACCATCCGGCTCCGGGGGGTTACCGCCCGGACGCTCTCGCTCTCGACCGTCAGCGGCAACGTCAACGTCGAAGACGTGACCAGCGGCCGCGTCGATGCCCAGGCTATCAGCGGCAACGTCGCGTACATGGGTAACCTCGCCCCGAACGGCCGCTATGAGTTCACGTCGCATTCGGGCAACGTCCGCATTGCCGTCGATGGCAAGACCGGGTTCCAGCTCGAGGCGACATCGTTCAGCGGCGGCATCTCGTCCGACCTGCCGATCACCGCCGAGGGTGGCAAGCTGCCGCGATCGCTGCGCGGCAAGTTTGGCGACGGCAGCGCGATTCTCGAGCTGACGAGCTTCTCCGGAAGCATCTCCATCACCAGGCGCTGACGCCCACGACGGACTGTCGGGTTTCCCGACGCCAGCCCACGAAATCACTTCGGCCCACCGCCATGGCGGCAGGGAAAACCCCTGACAAACCCGGCATCTCCAGCCCGACCGCTGGCACTTTCCTTGCTCGGCTACTTGACTGGCAAGTCGTCGGTGCGTGATGCCGATATAATGCCCAGGTGTTCACCGGCCGGGCAGCTTCTGGAGCGTCCTCCCGAAGGCGGCCGTGAGGAGATGTGGCTTATGAAGAAGCAGTCGATTCTGGCTGGAATCCTGGTGACGTCGCTGACCGTGATGGCAGCGAATGACGCCTACGCGCAGCATCAGGCCCCCAAGCAGCAGCCGCCGCAGGCCGCTGACGCGACGGCGCCCACTGGCGATCTGGCGTTGGGTACGGTCAGGGTGCCGAATGGTGTTACCGCTGATGGCAAGCCGCTGCCAGCCGGTACGTATCAGGCGCGCCTGACCGCGCAGGAAGCGGGACCGGCCGCGGTTGGCATTACTGAGGGCCTCGAGCGGTGGGTCGAATTCGTCCAGGGCGGCGCCGTGAAGGGCCGCGAGGTCGCGTCGATCGTGCCGGCGGCCGAAGCCAAGCTGGTGGCCAAGGACGCGCCGCCGCCCGCCAACGGCGTCAAGGTGCAGACGCTCAAGGGCGGCGATTACGTCCGGGTGTGGTTCAACAAGGCCGGCAACCACTACCTGATCTATCTCGGCAACACCGCCGCGGCGACTCCCGCCGCGAAGTAGTACTGCGCTCCCTGGGAGGCTCGGGTGGACCCCGGGCCTTCCCAGCGACCTTCCGACCCTACGTCGCCATCACGTCGAACTGTTCGTGATGCAGGTGCGCGTCCGGCCTGACCGTGACCTGCTTGCCGAGCGAATGCTCGAGATCCCGCAATAGGGTCGGCTCTTCTTCCTTCAGCGCCCGCGCAATCTCCGGATTCACCCGCACGACCACGCCCTGGCCGTCCAGCTCGCTGCCGATCTTCCTGATCTCGGTCATGATCTCGTAGCAGATCGTCGAGCTCGACTTGATCGATCCTGATCCGGAGCAGTACGGGCACGGCTCGGTCAGCTGCCGCTCGAGGCTCTGCTTGACCCGCTTCCGCGTCACGATCACCAGCCCGAAGTCCGACACCTGAATCGCCTTCGACGGCGAGCGGTCGCGCCGCAGTTCCTTTTCGACCTCCTGGAAGACCCGCTGCCGGTTCTTCTTCTCCTCCATGTCGATCAGGTCCAGGACGATGATGCCGCCGAGGTCGCGCAGCCGCAGCTGGCGGACGATTTCCTTCACCGCTTCGAGGTTGGTCTTGACGATCGTGTCCTCGAGCCGGCCGGTGCGCTTGCCGACGTAGCGGCCGGTGTTGACGTCGATCGCGACCAGCGCCTCGGTCTGGTTGATGACGAGGTAGCCGCCCGACTTGAGCCACACCTTGCTGCGCAGCGCCTTGTCGATCTCGGCCTGGACGCCGTACTCCTCGAGAATCGGGTAGTCCTTGGTGTAGAGCTTCACCCGCGGCAGCAGGTTCGGCATGATCCGCTCGACCAGCGCGACGACGCGGCGGTGCTCCTGCGGGTCGTCGAGGCGAATCGCGGAGTAGTCGTCGGTCAGCATGTCGCGGAGCAGCTTGGTGACGAGGCTCTGCTCCTGGAACAGCGGCGCCGGGGCGCGCCGGGATTCCATCTTCTGGCGGATCTCCGTCCAGACCTGATGGAAGTACGACAGGTCGCTGACAATGTCTTCCTTGGACCGGCCGGCGGCGGCGGTGCGGATGATGACCCCGCCGGTGAAGCCGTGCTGCTCCCGGAACTCGCGAACGATGCCGCGAAGCCGGCCGCGCTCCTCGCGCGAATCGATCTTGCGGGAAACGCCGACGTGATCGACCGTCGGCATGAACACGAGGAACCGGCCCGGCATCGTCACGTGCGACGTCAGGCGCGCGCCCTTGGTGCCGAGCGGCTCCTTGACCACCTGGACGAGGATGTCCTGCCCTTCCTTGAGCAGGTCTTCGATCTTGGGCTCCGGCCGGTCGCTGCCGCCGTTGCGATCACGGTCGCGGTCGCGTCCGCCGCGGCGCTCGGACCTGGCCGGCGCCGGCGCCACGGCCGCGGGCATGGCGGCGGACGACGCCGCCTGCGGCACCTCGGTCGCCGCCGGTTCGTCCGGGGCCGGGTCGACGGCCGCGAACCCGCCGCCGGACGTGTCGTCGTCGGCGGCCTCAGGCTCACCGCCTTCGAACTCAGGGGCGGCCGACTCGCCAGGCGGAGCCTCGGCCCGCGGCTCCGCCGACGGCGGCGCGTCGGGAACGTCTACGGGCGGGACGGCGAGAACGACCGGCACCCCGGGGCCGGCTTCCGCGGCCTCGTCGTCCTCGTCGCCAGCCAGCCGCTCGAACTCTTCGACGGTGTTGACGACCTCGGAAACGTAGAGGAACGCGTCGCGCTCGAGGCCGATGTCAATGAAGGAGGACTGCATGCCAGGCAACACTTTGTTGACCCGGCCCTTGTAGACGTTGCCGACGACACCGCGCTGATTCTCGCGCTCGATGAAGACCTCGACGACCTGATCGTCCTCGAGGATGGCGACACGCGTCTCGTGCTCGCCAGAGGAGATGATCATCTCCTTGTTCATGGACGGAACTCCGCTGGACTGCGTCCGCTCGGACGGCCGTTCCGCCGCGCGCACACCACAGGCTTGCCGGCAGGACGGCAACGAGCCAGAGCATGAGCGCGTAGACGAGATCGGTGGTCATCTTCAGGGACGCAGCAAAAGAAACAAACTAGTTGGTGAATCGCCGCATCCTCACGTTGAGGATGAGGCCAAAACCCGCGAGCGTGGCAATCATGGACGAGCCCCCGTAACTCATAAGGGGCAGCGTCAATCCTTTGACCGGCGCGAGGCCGGCAGACATCGTAATGTTATAGATCACCTGGAACGAGAATCCAGCAATGATCCCACCGACGAGGTAGGCGCCGATTCGATCCTTCGAGAGCCGCGCCGCCTCGATCGACCGCAGAATCACGAACAGATACAGCGCCAGCGCCACCAGCACGCCGACGAAACCCTTTTCTTCCGCCAGCACCGAAAAGATGAAATCGTTGTGGGCGACCGGCAGGAACTTGTACTGCCCCTGGGTGCCGTTCATGAAGCCCTTGCCGGTCAGGCCGCCGGAACCGACAGTGATCCGCGCCTGCCGCTGCTGATAGCCGTCGCCCTGCGGGTCGAGGTCGGGATTGATGAACGTGGTGATGCGCTCGCGCTGGTAGTCCTTGAGCGCGAACTCCCACGCCGGCCACGCCGCGAGCAGCGCGACGATGGCGAGGATGCCGATGAGCTTCAGGCGCAGGCCGGCGAGAAAAGCGATGCCGAAGCACACCGGGATCAGCGTGACCGCGGTGCCGAGGTCCGGCTGCCGGGCGATCAGCAGCAGCGGCACCGCGGCGAAGATTCCGGCCATGACGAGGTCGCCCGTGTTGCGGGCGCCGCGACGGTTCTCGCCGAAGAACATCGCCATCATCAGCGCCAGGGTGATGCGGCCGAACTCCGAGGGCTGCAGGTTGAACGGACCGATGGCAATCCAGCGGGTGGCGTTGAACTGCGTCGAGCCCTGGAAGAGGACGTAGATCAGCAGCGCGATCAGGCCGCCGTAGAAGATCAGCGAGTTCTCCGCCAGCTTGCGATAGTCGATGACGAGACAGACGAGCATCGCCGCCAGACCGAGGCAGATGGCGTAAATCTGGGTGTAGAACTGCGGCCCCGGGTGCGGCTCGGGCAGATGGACGTAGGTGGTACTGTAAATCATCACCACGCCGAAGCCGGTCAGGATCAGCACGGCCGCGAGCAGCAGCCAGTCGACGTGGAAGAAGAGGCGGCGTTCGAACATGTGTTACCGCTGCGCCACCGTCCCGGCGGTCGCCGCCGCGGCCGGCGCCGCCGGCTGACCGGCGGCAACGATCGGCGCCGCGCCTGGCGCAGCCTTCGGCGGCAGCGTCGGCAGCGGCCGGCCTTCCTTCTTGGCGAAGTAGGTTTCCATCGCGTACTTGGCGATCGGCGCCGCGTCGTAGCCATGCTCGGCGCGCTCGCCGAAGATGACGCCGGCGATCTCCGGCTTGTCGTGCGGCGCGAAGAAGACGAACCAGCCGTGGTCGCGGACGTCTATCTTGCCTTTCATCGCCTTCGCCCCGGTCAGCGAGATCATCTGCGCCGTGCCGGTCTTGCCGGCGACGTTGAAGCCGGGAATCCTGCCGCGGCCGCCGGTGCCGGCGGCGTTGACGACCATCCACAGCCCTTCGTGCAGCGCGTCGACGGTCGACTTCTTCATCGGCGCCGTCGACTGCGGCGGCGGCGCCGGTACCGGCTGCCAGCCCTGCCCTTCATCGACCGCCTTGATGACGTGCGGCGTGAACCGCGTTCCGCCGTTGGCGACGACCATCATCATCACCGCCAGCGAAATCGGCGTGACGTTGACCTGGCCCTGGCCGATCGAGACCGAGATCGTCTCGCCCGGATACCACTTCGGCTCGCGCTTGTTGTTCAGCCGCTTCCATTCGGTCGAGGGCACAAGGCCCTTGATCTCGTTCGGCAGGTCGATGCCGCTCTTCTCACCCAGGCCGAGCAGCGACGACCACTTGTGGATGCGATCGACGCCGAGCATGTTGCCGAGGGTGTAGAAGTAGACGTTGCACGACTTCTCGAGGGCGTGCCGCATGTCGACCGAGCCATGGCCGCCTTTCTTGTGGCACTGAAAGTAGCGGCCGAAGAACGTCGCGCCGCCGGGGCAGAAGACGCGGAAGTCGGGCGAGACCACGTTCTCTTCGAGCGCGGCCGTGGCGACGGCGATCTTGAACGTCGAGCCCGGCGAATACGTCCCCTGCAGGGCGCGGTTCTGCATCGGCTTCAGCGGATCGTCGCGAAGCTCGGCCCAGGAGGCCGAGTCGATGCCGCCGGCGAACGCGTTCGGGTCGTAGCTGGGCAGGCTGGTCAGCGCCAGGACTTCGCCCGAGCGCGGATCGAGGATGACGGCGGCGCCATTGAAGCCGAGGTGGGCAAACCCTTCCTCGGTCGCGCGCTGCACGTCTGCGTCGATCGTCAGCTGGACGCGGCGCCCTTCCTGCGGCTCGGTCTTGGTCGCCTCGCCCATCTCGCGGCCGCGGCTGTTGACGACGACGATGCGATCGCCGTCGCGGCCCATGAGGAGCCGGTTGTAGGCGCGCTCGATCCCGTCCTTCCCCACCATCGACCCGGGCTCGGCGCCCGCGTACTCGGCCCGGGCGAGATCCGCCTCGCTGACTTCGCTCACGTAGCCGAAGAGGTGCCCGCCGGCGCGGACGTCCCGGTACTGCCGGGCCGGGAGCTCCTGCTCGATGATGCCCGGCATTTCCAGACGGCGCGCCTTGAACGCCGCGAGCTGCGCGAAGGAGGCGTTCTCGATCAGGACGATCGGGCGGTAGCTGGGCTCGCGGCGGCGGCGCTCGACCGTCTCGCGCAGCCGCGCCTCGTCGGCGCCGGTCGCGTCCGCGAGCAGACGCAGCGTCGCGTTGACGTCGCCGGTCTGCTCCCGCACCAGCGCCAGGTTGCTGGTCGTCTGGTTCTCGACCAGGACCTTGCCGAAGCGGTCGAAGACCACGCCGCGCGGCGCCGGCAGCGGCAGGCGACGGCGGTGATTGTTGGCGGCTATCTCGGCGAACTTGTCGTGCTGCGCGACCTGGAAGACCCAGAACGCGACCGCCAGCAGGGCAAACAGCCCCCCGGCGACGTACTGCATAACCGACAGGCGCTGCCCGAGATGACGGCGATCGTCGGGCTGCAAGGGGGTCGTCATCGGGTTACTCGTACGCGGGTGCACCCGGCACAACCGCACGTAAGCGTTAGTAATGTCTCCTACTTAGGGTAACACCCCTTGCCCGCCGCCGCTGCAGCAGACCCGGGCCGTTCTCGATCACGGCGAACGCCAGGATACCGACGAGGCCGTTCACGGCCGCCTGGACCAGGACCGCCGACCAGAGCACGCGGAACGTCCTGCCCTCCACCAGCGCGTACATCGCCTGGTAGCAGATCTCGTGAATCAGCGTCCCGCTGACGAGCATCACCAGCCGGGGCAGCGACTGCGAGACGATGAACTGCGCTCCGAGCACGCCGACGACGAAGCCCACCAGCGTCTTCGAAAAGCCGCCGACGCCGATCACCCCGCCGGCCAGCGCGTCCTGGACGAGGCCGCCGGCGGTCCCCGCGAACAGGCCCGCCACAGGACCGAACGCCAGGGCCAGGCAGATCACGGCGACCAGCGCCAGGTTGACGTAGGTCGCCCCGCCGACGGTCAGTCCTGCCAGCGTCGTCTGCAACGCCAGCGCCGCGGCAAGCGCGACGATCGCGCCGATCACCCTCACTTCTTGCCCTCATCCGGCGCCTCGGGCATCGCGCCCCGCGCCGGCACCAGCACGATCAGCACTTCTTCGAGCGACGAGAATTCGACCGCCGGCTTGACGGTGATCGACTTGTAGATCCGCGCCCCGCGCTCCGAGGTCTCGATCGTGCCGACGACGAAGCCCTTCGGATAAATGCCATCGACACCGGAGGCAACGACGACGTCGCCGGCGATGACGTCGGCCGCGTTCGAGACCATCTCCATGCGCAGCGGCGGGTCGCCCTCGGCGCCGACGACGAGGCCGCCGATCCGCGTGCGCTCGGCGAGGACCGCGACCGCGGCGGCCTGGTCGATGAGCAGCTGCACCCGGGCGGCGTGTGCCGCGACCGGGCCGATGACCCGGCCGACCACGCCCTTGGGACTGATGACCGCCATGTCCGCCTGGACGCCGTCGGCACTGCCGCGGTTGACCGTGACGGTCAGCAGCCCCGGGTTCGGGTTGCCGGCGATCACTTCGGCCGCAAGCGTCGGCAGCTGTGTGAGGTCCCGTAGCTTGAGCAGCGACTCCAGCTGGGCGGCTCGGGCCGCGAGCGCCCGCTGCTCCTGCAGCCGCACTTCGAGATCGGCGACCTGCTGCTTCAGCTGCTCGTTCTCGACCTGCGCGTGCCGCAGCCCGACGTAGTTGCTGTAAGTGCCGGTGACGGCGCGAATCGCCGAAGCGGCGCCGCTCTGGATGCGGGAGAACACCCCGAACGTCAGGCCCTCGAGGACTGGCACGCCAGCCTTGGACTGGACCTGCGCCGAGATCAGGATCAGGTGAAAGACCATCACGCCGACGAACAGAAAGCCGGTCCGCTGACGGAACGATGGTCGAGGCGGGGAGTCTAACAAGGGTCGTTGGCTGTCAGCTTGTCGGCGTTCAGCACTAGTCGATCGAGATTTTCCGCAGCAGGTTGAAGTCCGACAGCATCTTGCCGGCACCGAGGACGACCGACGAGAGCGGGTCTTCGGCCATCGCCAGCGGCAGTCCGGTCTCCTCCCGCAGCCGCTTGTCGAGGTTTTTCAGCATCGAGCCGCCGCCGGTGAGGACGATGCCGCGGTCGACGATGTCGGCCGACAGTTCCGGCGGCGTCCGCTCGAGTGCGACCCGCACCGCATCGACGATTACATTGACGGTCTCCGCCAGCGACTCGCGGATCTCCTCGTCGGTAATCGTGATCGTCTTCGGCACGCCCTCGATCAGGTGCCGGCCCTTGATCTCCATCGTCATCCGCTCCTCGAGCGGATACGCCGACCCGACCTCCATCTTGATCGCTTCGGCGGTGCGCTCGCCGATGAGGAGGTTGTAGGTCTTCTTGATGTACTGGATGATCGCCTCGTCCATCTCGTTGCCGGCGACGCGGACGGCGCGGCTGTAGACGATGCCGGCGAGCGAGATCACGGCGATGTCAGTGGTGCCGCCGCCGATGTCGACGATCATGTTGCCCGACGGTTCGGTGATCGGCATGCCGGCGCCGATCGCCGCCGCCATCGCCTCCTCGACCAGGTGGACTTCGCTCGCCTTGGCGCGATAAGCACTGTCCTTGACTGCCCGCTTCTCGACCTGTGTGATCTCCGACGGCACCCCGATGACGATGCGCGGCCGCACCCAGACGTTGCGGTTGTGCGCCTTCTTGATGAAGTAGGTCAGCATCTTCTCGGTCATGTCGAAGTCGGCGATGACGCCGTCCTTCATCGGCTTGATCGCGACGATATTGCCGGGCGTGCGGCCCAGCATGTCCTTCGCGTCCTTGCCGACCGCCTCGATGCGGCCGTTGACCTTGTTGATGGCGACGATCGATGGTTCGTTGACGACGATGCCCTTGCCGCGCGCGTAGACGCAGGTGTTGGCAGTGCCCAGGTCGATCGCGAGATCGCTGGAGAACAGGGAGAACAGGGAACGCAAACTCAACTTGAATAATCCTCGATTGCTTCGTCAGCCGCCGGCGTCAGCTCCAGCGACGTGGATGCCGTTCTTGCCGTGCGACTTGACCCAATACATCGCTTCGTCGGCCGCCTGGATCAACCCTTCCGCGGTCGAGGCGACGTCCGGCAGCGTCGCCGATCCCACGGACGCCGTCAGGGCGATGCTGAGGCCGTCACTTTCCAGAAACCGATAGGCCGCCAGGCGATCGCGGACCCGCTCGCCGAGCGACAACGCGCCGTCGCCGGCGGTGTCGGGCAGCACCAGCGCGAACTCGTCGCCGCCGAAGCGGGCGACGATGTCGGTCTCGCGGGCGCTGGCGCGAATCACGCTCGCGGCCTCGACCAGCGCTTTGCTGCCAAAGAGATGGCCATGTGAATCGTTGATCGACTTGAAGCCGTCGAGATCAACAAAAAGCAGCGACAGCGGCCGGTTGCCCCGCAGCGCCCGCTTGGTCTCGCGGCGCAGCACCTGCTGCATGTAGCGCCAGTTGTAGAGCTGGGTCAGATCGTCGGTCACCGACAACGCTTCCGCGCGCTGCACGCGCAGGGCGTTCTCGATGGCGATCGCGCCCGGCTCGAGCGACATCTGCAGCGAGCGCAGCGTCGGCGCCGTGAATCGCGGCGCCTTCGCCGACGGGTTCCGATCGACCGCCACCAGGGCGCCGACCGCGACGCCGCGGCATTCCAGCGGAAACCCGATCACGGCCGCTTTCGCCGAGCTGCCGAGGCGCGCGCCCAGTTTGGCGTCGGTCGAGAGGTCGGCGATCGCGTACGGCGCGCGTTTCTGCAGGACCCACTCACCCACTGCCTGGGCCGCGTCCGCGAGCGAGGGCGGCAGCCCGCGCGTCGCCAGCGTGCGTACCCGGCCCGCGTCGTCCACCGCGAGCACCAGCCAGGAGGGCGCCGGCAGCCAGTTCGCCACGCGCTGGACGAGCATCTCTGCGACCTTCTCGGGGTCGAGGCTTGAGTTGACCGCGCGCATCATCTCGACGAGCACTTCCGCACGCGCCAGCTTGCGCCGCAGCGCCGGCTGGATCGGGCGAAGCCGTTCGGCGAGATCGAGGCGAAGAACAGGCGAGGTACGACCGCTCGAGCGATGACGGGCGCGAGTCTGCCGAGCTCTGCCGGTCACGCGACTCTGCGTCCCATGTGGAATGACGAATCCTTCTAAGTCGTTCTGTGAACCGAGAATATACCACATCCGTGCCATCTCTTCGGCCCCGGCGCCGGGCGCGCGGTGGTTCTTCGCCGAGGAAGGCGCCGTGTCCCGGATTTATCGGACCGAACCGCCGCGAACTCGCCGGAAAACCAATCAGCGTCGCCCGCACTGCTTGCGGGAAGGTGGTCACCTGCCTGCGCAGGCTCGGTGTCCGGCGGCCGCGACTGCGGCAGAGCGGCGCGATTCTGCGCGGATTTGCCACGCCCCGCCGGTCCCGCGTCGGCCAGCGGGCTGACAGAAATGTCGGCGGAATGGCATAATTAGGGTTTCCGCAACTCGATACGAGGTTCGTGACCCATGACGATGCTCGATCGGATGCGCCGCCACAAGAACTGGCTGAAGTGGAGCCTGGGTCTGGTGGTGGTGACGTTCGTCGCCCTGTACATTCCCGAGTTCGCCCGCGATTCTGCCACCAGCTCATCGGGCGTGGTCGCAACGGTAGACGGCCACGACATCACGGTGGCCCGCTTCCGCCGCGCCTACCAGCAGCAGATGAACATGTATCGGAACGCCTACGGCGGCCAGATCGACGAGAACATGCTGCGGCAGCTCGGCGTCGAGCAGCGCGTCGTGCAGCAGCTCATCGAAGAGGAAGCGGCAATTGCCGAAGCCGGCCGTCAAGGCATCACCGCGAGCGACGCCGAAGTCCGGGCCCGGATCCTCGCGCTGCCGCCGTTCATGGACAACGGCCGCTTCGTCGGTGACGCCCGCTACAAGGAGATCCTGGCGTCGCAGCTGCCGCCGATCAACCCGCGCGACTTCGAGGAAGATGTCCGCCGCAGCATCCTGGTCGAGAAGCTCCAGGGCGCGCTGACCGACTGGATGACCATTGCCGACGCCGACGTCGAGAAAGAGTTCAATCGCCGCAACGAGAAGGTCAAGCTGGCGCTGGCCGCCTTCCCCGCCGAGAAGTTCAAGGCGGAGGCGGCCGTGACCGACGCCGAGATCGCGTCGCACTTCGAGGGCAACAAGGAGACCTACCGCGTCCCCGAGAAACGCAAGATCAAGTACGCGCTGATCGACATCGAGGGCCTCCGGCAGCGCACGGCGGTGACGCCGCAGGACGTGCAGAAGTACTACGAGGACAACCGCGCCCAGTATTCGACGCCTGAACAGCTGACGGCGAGCCACATCCTGCTCAAGACCGAAGGCAAGGACGACGCCGCGGTGAAGAAGCAGGCCGAGGCGCTGCTGGCGCAGGTCAAGGGCGGCGCCGATTTCGCCGCCGTCGCCAAGAAGTCATCCGAGGACGAAGGCAGCGCCGTCAACGGCGGCGACCTCGGCGCCTTCAACCCCGGCGAGATGGTGAAGGAGTTCTCCGACGCCACCGCCGCGCTCGCACCGGGACAGATCAGCGACCTCGTCAAGTCGCAGTTCGGCTACCACATCATCAAGGCCGGCGAGAAGAAACCGGCGACGCAGCGGACGCTGGACGAGGTCCGGGCCCAGATCGAGGACACGCTGAAGGCCGAGCGGGCGCAGAAGGAAGCCGATCGCATCGCGTCGGATCTCGCCGGCAAGCTGCCCAGGCCGGAGGATCTCGACACCGTCGCCAAGGGCCGCGGCCTCACCGTCGCGGAGACGCCCTTCTTCGCCCGCACCGACGCGCTGATTCCGTCGCTCGGCCTGGCGCCGGCGGTGGCGCAGCGCGTGTTCGAGATGAAGCAGGGTGAGGTCAGCGACGCCGTCCGCATCCAGCAGGGCTACGCCTTCGCCGCCGTGACCGGTATCGAACCGTCGAAGCTGCCAACGCTCGACGAGGTCCGGGCGCGGGTGCGCGATGATCTGCAGAAGACCAAGGCGGGCGAACTGGCGCGGCAGAAAGCCACCGCCGCGCTCGCGGCATTCAAGGCCGGCGACTTCAACGCCGCGGCGAAGGGCGCCGGCGTCGAGGTCAAGACGACCGACCTCATCGCCCGCGGCGCCGCGCTCCCGGACATCGGCATGAGCCCGGCGGTCGACGCCGCCGCCTTCGCGCTGCCGCAGGGCGGCGTCTCGGAGCCGGTCGTCACCGATACCGGCGCAGTCATCGTGAAGGTGCTGGAGAAGCAGGCGCCGACCGCCGACGCCCTCAAGGCCGGCCGCGACCAGGTCCGCACCCAGCTGCTCAACCAGCAGAAGCAGCGCTTCTTTGCGGCCTACATGTCGAAGGCCCGCGAGCGGATGAACATCCGCTCGAACCCCGAAGTCCTGGCGCAGATGCTGGCTGGTTAGTCAGTGGCCAGTAGCCAGTCAGCCAGTAGCCAGCAGCCAGTAGCCAGTAGCCAGAAGCCTGAAGCTAGACAGCCAGAAAGTTGTACCTGGTTACTGGCTACTGGTAACTACTTCACCCACACCTGCGGCATCAGCGCGAGCGGCTCGCCGCGGCGGAACAGCCGCAGCGGCGCCGACAGCGCTTCGACGGCGCGGGCGTTGCGATCGCCCAGCATCTGCGTCAACGCCGCGGCGCTTCCCTGCGTCCGCCCGAGCGGCTCGGCCACGGTTTCGAGCAGCGAGCGCTTGGGCGGATAGACCACCAGCTCCACTTCGCTGCCGGCGTCAATCTTGGCGCGCTCCTTCGCGATCGCCAGCGCGCGATCGAGGCCGCCGAGCTCGTCGACGAGGCCAAGCTCCTTGGCCTGCTTCCCCGTCCAGACGCGGCCCTGCGCGATCGCGTCGATCCGCTCCGGCGTCGTATTCCGGCCGGCCGCCGCCTTCTCGACGAACGTGTCGTAGGTCGCCTGCATCAGGTCGCCGATCTTCTTGCGCTCGTCCGGCGTGAACGGCCGCACCGGCGAAAAGATGTCGGCATACTTCCCTTCCTTGACGGTCTCGATGTTGACCCCGAGCTTGTCGAGGGTGCCGTCGATGACGAAGCGGATGAGGACGACGCCGATCGAGCCGGTGAGGGTGGCCGGCTGGGCGACGATGGTGTGCGCCGGCATCGCGATGTAGTAGCCGCCGGACGCGGCGACGTCGGACATCGAGGCAATCACCGGCTTCTTCTCGCGCGTCAGCATGATCTCGCGCCAGATGACGTCCGAGGCGATCGCCGATCCGCCCGGGCTGTCGATGCGGAGAACGATGGCGCGAATCGAATCGTCGGCGCGCGCCTTGCGCAGGTATTCGACCATCGTGTCGGAGCCAAGGACCTGGCCGGTCATCGAGCCCTCGCTGCTCGGGCCCGTGTTGATCATGCCGACCGCGTAGATCAGGGCGATGCGCGGACCGCGATTGAGCCCGAGCGACTGCGGCGTCACCTGGCGGTAGTCGGCCTGACGCAGCGCCTGGATCGAGCCTCGTCCGAGCTTCACTTTGTCGTCGAGCTCGTCTTGGTACGCCAAGTCGTCGACGAGCCCGGCGCGGACTGCGTCTTCCGGCAGGAAGGGGCCGTGATCGATGAGCTGCCGCACCTCGGCGACGGTCTTCTGTCGCCCCTCCGCGATGCCGCTCACGAGCTGGCCGTAGAGATCGCTGTTGAGCGCCTGCGCCATCTCGCGGTGCGCCGGCGTGAAGCTGTGCTCGGTGAAGGTGTTGGACGCGGTCTTGTAGTCGCCGACATGGATCGCGTCCGGCAGCGCGCCGATCTTGTCGAGGGCGCCGCGCAGGAACAGCTCGTAATTCGCCATGCCGGTGAGGTCGAGCGACGCCGTCGGCATCAGGAAGACCTTGTCGCAGGCGCTGGCGAGGTAGTACTGCTGGTCGCCGCCGGACTCGAGGAAGGCGACGATCGGCTTCTTGGATCGCTTGAAGGCGACGACCGCGTCACGCACCTCCTGGACCTTGCCCCAGAGCGCGGCGTTGTCCGTCGGCCGCAGCACGACGCTGGTGACGCGTGAGTCGACGGCCGCCTTGCGCAGCGAGTCGACGACGGAGCGGACCGTCGGCGGCGCTTCGAACAGCTGATCGAACACGCCGGCGGGCTCGTTCTCGAGCAGGTCGCCGTTGATCTCGAGCACCAGCGTCGAATTCGCCGCCACCTGCGGCCCCCGCCCCATCGTCAGGCCGACGAAGACGAGGCCGAGGACGGACACGGCGACCGCCATGAAAATGAGCACGAGCACAACGATCACACCGCGTCTTACAGCCACGTTGGCCTCCTGCAGATCAGTATAGCTGGGAGGCGGGACGGGGGGCGGGCGAGGCTGCCGATTGCAGATTGAAGGCGGCGATTGCAGACTGAAGATTGAAGACTGCAGATTGGGATGCAAATTGGGACTGCAGATTGACGATTGCAGATTGGGTTGGAGATTGCAGATTTGGGATTGCCGATTTGCCGAGCCCCGAACCCCGAGCCGCGAACCCCGGCGAATGCCTTACTCCCGAGTCACTTACTCTTCCAGTTCACCACGTGGTACGTGGCGGCGCCGCTGCCCACATTCTTGATACCGTGGAGCTCGTTGCTGGCCTGGAAGATGATCGACCCCGGGCCGAGCTTCTTCCAGTCACCGTGGACCAGCGCCTCGACCGTTCCCTCGCGGATGATGATGAGCTCCTCGTTCGGGTGCTGGTGCGGCGCGTGGGAGGTCTGGCCGGGGTTGAGGGTCGTGACGTGCATCTCGAGCTCGGCCAGGGTCGCGGTCGGACGTCGCACCACTGAGCGGACCTCGCCGTACGCGTTCGGCTTCGCCGTCATCGTCGTCCAGTCGAAGGCCGTCGAGTGCATCAGCTCCGGCGTCTGCGCCAGCGCGGCGACGCTCGCGGTGAGCGCGAGCGTGAACAGGGAGACGGTGACGTCGCGTCGAGTAATCATTCGTGGCTCCCCGACTCCGCCATCACGTACGGAAAGCGCTGCGGCCGCGACAACAGCGCGTTCGCGTCGTCGTCGTTGCGGAAGCGTTCCCTGACCGGATCCCAGGACAGCTTGCGCTTGGTCTTCATCGCGATGTGGTGCAGCAGGCAGGCCGAGCAGGCGCGGTGACCGACCTCCACCGGCGCGATCGGCTGCTGGCGCGAGCGGATGCTGGCGAGCCAGTTGCCGTGATGATCGGTGCTCTCCGGAAGGCGCACGCCGTCGGCGCTGATGACCGACGACAGGATCTTCGGATCGCTGGCCGCGAGCGCCTGGGTGAACTGCTTGGCGGCGGGATCGCTCGAGGTCACGGTCTCGTTGCCGCGCGACACGAACACCCACCCGTCGGTGCCGATGAACTTGATGCCGTTCGGGAAATCGCCGCTGATGATCATGCGCACGCCGTTGGCGTAGATCGCCTCGGTCTTGAACGGACCGTGGACGTCCCACAGCCCCTTGGCCGGAAACTCCGCCGTGCCCCAGACCTCGATCGGGCCGGTGTACTCGGCGTCCATGCCCCAGTGTGCGCTGTCGATGTGATGCGCGCCCCAGCCGGTGATCATGCCGGCCCCGAACTGCTCGCAGCGCAGCCAGCCTGGCCGGCCGTAGCCGTTCTGGGGGTGGACGCGGTTCTCCGTGTAGGGGACGACCGGCGTCGAGCCAAGCCACGCGTCATAGTTCAGGTTCGGCGGCACCGGCATGGCCGGTTCTTCGGGGCCCGAGGGGTCGCCCGGCAGGCCGATCTCGACCGTCTTCAGATCGCCGACGCGGCCGTTGCGCACGAGCTCGGCGGCGCGGCGGAACTGTCCCTGCGGCCACGAACGCTGCTGGCTGCCGATCTGGAAGATCCGCCCGGACCGATGCACGGCGTTGCTGAGCAGCCGCCCTTCGTTGATGGTCAGCGAGGCCGGCTTCTGAAGGTAGACGTCTTTCTGCGCCTCGACGGCATGGACGGCAATGAGCGCGTGCCAGTGGTCGGGAGTGCTGATCACGACCGCGTCGATGTCCTTGTTGGCGAGCATCTCGCGATAATCGCCGTAGCCCATCGTGCCGTCGTACGGCTTGCCGGTCTGCTTGCCGTAGTAGCCGTTGACCAGGATCTTGGCGTCGTCGATCCGCTTGCGATCGAGGTCGCACACGGCGACGATACGCGCGCCCTCGTGCTTCCAGATGCCGGGCATGTCGTGGCCGCGCGAGATCCGGCCGACGCCAATCGCGCCGACGTTGATGCGATTGCTCGGCGCGGCGGTGCCGACGACCGACGCCGGCACGATCGACGGGAAGCCGCCGGCGACCGATGCGGCGACGATGCCCTTGCCGGCGTTGGCGACGAAGCGGCGGCGTGAAGGTCTCGTGTTCATTTGAAGTTCACCTTCGTCGCCCGTTGCTGCGCCTCGAGTACGAGCTGCGTCGCCAGCAGGCAGTGCGCCTGCGGCATCGCCGTCTCGGTGCGATTGACGATGTCGTCGACGAGCTGGCGGCCGTACGGCAGGTCGACGCTGGTGCAGTCGACGTAGCGCGTCTCCTTCTGGTCGACCAGGAACAGGTGATTGCCGCCGGTGCGTCCGCCGAGGTCGACGTTCTTGCGGATCTCGATGAAACCGTTGGTGCCGAGGATCGTCAGGCGGCCGTCGCCCCAGGTCGACAGCCCGTCGGGCGTGAACCAGTCGACGCGGATGTAGCCGGTCCCTTTGTCGCCACGCGCCATCATGTCGCCGAAGTCCTCGAGCCCGGGGTGCTGCGGGTGGTTGAGGTTGCCGACCTGCGACGCGACGACCTCGGCCCGGGTCGAGCCAGTGAAGAACAGGAACTGATCGGCCTGGTGCGAGGCGATGTCGCAGAGGATGCCGCCGTAGCGGGCGCGCTCGAAGAACCAGGCCGGCCGCGTCTTGAGCGTGGTGCGATGCGGACCGAGCCCGATGGTTTGAATCACCGTGCCGATGGCGCCCGCCTTGACCAGCTCGCCGGCCCGCACCGTCGCCCGGTTCTCGAAGCGCTCGCTGTACATGATCGAGTAGATGCGCTTCGTCTCGGCCTGGACCTTCCGCACCTCGGCCAGCTGCTCGAGCGTGGTGATGCCGGGCTTGTCGGCCATGTAGTCCTTGCCGGCCTTCATCGCGCGAATGCCGATCGGCGCCCGCTCGTCGGGAATCGCGGCGCTGACGATCAGCTGGATCGACTTGTCGCCGTAGATCTCCTCTTCGCTCTTGGCCACCTTGACGGTCGGAAACCGCTTGACGAAAGCGGCCGTGAGATCCGGCTCCTTGGCGAACATCGACACCAGCTCGCCGCCGCCGCGCTGGACGGCCTGGACCTGGCTGTTGATGTGGCCGTGGTTGATGCCGATGACGCTGAAGCGAATCCGCGGCGGTGCCTGCGCCACCAGCGGCGTCGCGAACCCTGGCGCCGGCAGGGCCGAAACCGCGGCCGCCGAACCCGCAAGGCTCTTGACGAACTCCCGCCGACCGACACCTGGCTTGTGCATGGTCGGGGAGTTTACAGGCTCAGGGCTCAGGGCTCAAGGCTCAGGCAAAAGCTTCGACCTCTCGCTCGAGCGTCCTGCCTGAGCCCCTAAGCCCTCAGCCATGAGCCCCAGCCTTGAGCCCCCTGAGCCTTGAGCCCTGAGCCCTACGCCAGCGAAGCCCCCTTGCGCCCGGCCTCGACCACCAGCGACCCGCCGCTGCGCTCCGGCGCGTCCGGGACGGTGACGCGGTCGAAGACCTTGAAGTCCGCCTGCAGCGTCTTCGGCGTCGCGGTGCAGGCAATGTAGCCGCGGCGGGCGCTGTGGTACTTGATGTGGGGATTGTCGGGGCGGATGGCGTTCCAGTTGCCGCTGACGTCGGACCCGTCGCCGCCGGATGTCGCCGACGTGTTGGTCAGTTCGACGCCGACGATCTCCGACTTCGGGTCGTTGTAGTCGGCCTTGAGGTCGGCGCCGTAGTGGACGTGGACGTCCCCTGAGAGCACGATCGGGTTCGCGGCGCGGGTCTCGCGAAGCCGCGCGTAGAGGCGCTGGCGCGACGCCGCGTAGCCATCCCACTTGTCCATCGAGAACTGCCCCTTCGGATTCGAGGCCAACATGTCGCGCTCGAACGTCGGGACTTGCTGCCCGATAGTGGTCCAGACGGCCCGCGACTGGCCGAGCTGCTCGAAAAGCCACTGCTCCTGCGCCGCGCCCAGGATCGTCCGCGACGCGTCCGCGGCGGCGGTACAACCGGTCGCGGTCGTGCCGCTGCACGCCTGATCCGAGCGGTACTGACGGGTGTCGAGCACCGTCAGATCCAGGAGGCTGCCGAACTTCAGACGGCGGTACAGCCGCATGTTCGGTCCGGTGGGCAACTGTGACGGCCGCAGCGGCATCGCCTCGTAGAACGCCTGGTAGGCGGCGGCGCGCCGCAACAGGAAGACTTCGGCCGGCGTGCCGTTCTCGTCGGCGTCGCCGGCGTAGTCGTTGTCAACCTCGTGGTCGTCCCACGTGACGATGAAGGGGGCCGAGGCGTGGGCCGCCTTCAAGTCGGGATCGGACTTGTACTGGGCGTAGCGATTCCGGTAGTCGACGAGCGTGTAGATCTCGCTGCCGTGGTGCTGGCGCACGACGAGCGGATTGCGGCCGCCGTCCGCCCGGCCCTCGTAGATGTAGTCGCCGGTGTGGAAGATGAAGTCGAACTGCTCCGCCGCGATGCGCTTGAACGCGGTGAAATAGCCCGACTCGTAATGGTTGCAGCCGCAGACCGCAAATCGCAGACGGTCGACGGCCGCTCCCTCCGCGGCCGCCGTCATCGTCCGGCCGATCGGACTGATCTCGCCGCCGGTGCGAAAGCGATAGAAGTACTCGCGTGCCGGCTGCAGGCCCTTCGGCTCGACGTGCACGCTGTGTCCGAGCTCCGGCCGCGCGACCGCGGCGCCCTTCTGGACGATGCTCGCGAAGGCGCGATCCGCGGCCACCTCCCAGGCGACCTCGATGTTGACCATCGGCATCCCGCCGCCGTCGAGCGGCTCCGGTGCGAGGCGCGTCCACAGCACGACGCTGTCCGGCAGCGGATCGCCGGAGGCGACGCCGAGCGTGAACGGGTAGGTGCGGAAGATCGGCTGTGCCAGCAGCTGCCGCGACACGAGCGGTTGCGCGATCGCCGCCGCCCCCAGTTTCCACGCAACGTTCAGGAGCTGACGCCTCGACATCGCCGCCACCGCGCGGTCACGGAACCGGATGGAATCGCTCATGGCGCGAGAGTGTACACGAGGGGAGTTACGGGGGCATGTCGGACGGGGGTGGCTGTACTGGCTCAGGGCTCAGGGCGCAGGGCTCAGGCTACGCACCATCCACCTTGATTCACCAGCTCAGCGCAACCACAGCGCCGCCCGTTCCCTTCCCGACGATTGGCATCACTCGCTTCTTCACTGTCGGCGTGCGCTGATAGAGCGTGCGGCGGCTGTTGACCATCGCATCGACGCCGATGCCGAACGCCATGCAGACCAGCCCCTGTCCGATGACCGCTGAGGCCACGAACTGGCCGCCAGCGCCGGACGCCAGGCCGCCGAGCAGCCCCAAACTCATGCCGAAGACCAGGCCGCCGACCGCACCGTTCTTCACGCCGTCGCGCTTCTCGACGAGGACGATGCGGTCGAGCGGCACTACTTCGATGGCCCTGCGCCGCGACAGCCGAACCGCGCCTGCGGTCACATCGACCACCTTTCCTTCAACCCGCTGGCCGTTCTCATCGATGATCGTGACCGCGAGGCCGAGAGTGACCTGATCGAGCCCGGAAGTCTCGGGCGGCTGCGCCACGGCTGGCCTCGCGGCCGCCAGCAACGTGACGACCGCGATTGCCGTCGCCGGGAGTTTCAATGGAGCCTCCTGCACAAGGACCGCGCCGGCATGACGCGGCACCGCTCGGCACAGAATCACCGAGCGGCGCAGGAGGAGTCGTGAGGAAGCATGAAGGAAAGCTGAAACTTAGCGTTTGTGGACGACGCCGGCCTTCATGACAAAACTGACGCGTGTCATGACATTGATGTCGGCAATCGGGTCGCCGGGGACGGCGACGAGATCGGCCAGCTTCCCTGCCTCGACCGTGCCGAGCTCCTTTTCGAGCGAGACCAGCTTCGAGGCCTCCGCCGTCGCCGACTTGATCGCCGCCATCGGCGTCATCCCGGCTTCGACCATGAAGACGAACTCCTTGCCGTTGTCGCCGTGCGGCGCGACGCCCTGATCGGTGCCGAACGCGATCTTCACGCCGGCCCGCAGCGCCCGCCCGAACGTATCCTGGATTTGCGGCCCGATTGCCGCCGCCTTGGGCCGGACGACTGCCGGGAAATAGCCGTCGATCTTGGCCTTCTCGGCGACGAACTTCCCGGCGCTGATTGTCGGCACGTAGTAGGTGCCCTTTTCCTTCATCGCCTTCATGACCTCGTCGGTCATGTAGGTGCCGTGTTCGATCGAGTGGACGCCGGCGCGGACCGCGCGCAGCATGCCCTCGTCGCCGTGGGCGTGCGCCGCCACCTTCATCCCGTAATCGCGCGCCGTCTCGACGACGGCCGCCAGTTCGGCCTCGGTGAAGAGCGGCGCCTGACCACTCTTCGCGAGGCTGAGGACGCCGCCGGTCGCCGCGATCTTGATGAAGTCGGCGCCGTCCTTGTAGCGCTGACGGACGCCGGCCCGCATCTCGTCGGGCCCGTTGGCCGTGCCGGGCAGACGCGGCGCCAGCGCTTCCTGCAACTCGGTCGCGAGCCCGTTCGTGCCATCGCCATGGCCGCCCGTCGTCGTGACCGAGCCGGCCGCGACAATGCGCGGGCCGACGACCCAGCCCTTCTCGACCGCGTCGCGCATCGCCAAGTTCAATTTGTCGCCGGCGCCGCAATCGCGCACCGTCGTGAAGCCGGCCAGGAGCGTCTTCCGGGCGTAAGTCGTGGCGCGCAGCGCCACGTCGGTCGGGTTGAGGAAGAAGCGCTCGGCGTACCCGGCAGCGCCGGACTGCTCGCTGGAGATGTGGACGTGCATGTCCATCAGCCCCGGCATGACCGTCGCCGTTTTCAGATCGATCACCGTGTCGCCTGGCGCCGGCGTCGCATAGCCGTCGACAATGCGGACGATACGATCGCCTTCGACCGCGATAGTGACGGCGGTTCGAACCGTGTCGCTGCGACCGTCGATCAGGCGGCCGGCGTGGATAAGCGTCGCCGCGGCCGCCGTTGCGGGCAGCGCGAGCGCCAGTGCGAACACGCAGGCGCGCGCAAGCCGGGAACCGAGAGCTCTCACCGCGATCATTGATTCCTCCGCGAATGTCAGACGACGGGCGGAACTATATCGGATCCGGCGCCCGGTGATGCGGACCGCCGACGGCGGCATCCGGCACCGAGGACTGCGTCCGGTACGGCATAATCCCGGCGCGTGGCGAGAACCTCGAAGACCGTGCCGAGCCGGCCGCCGTTTCCCGGAAACGAGGCGCACCTGCAAGTGTTCAAGCAATCGCTGCGGCGGCGTTCGCCGCGGTTCTGGAATCAATGGCGGGCGCGGCATCCGCAGGTCGTGCCCGACCTGCGGGGACTGTGGTTCGCCGGCGGCTTCGCGCGGGGATTCAACCTGAGACGGGCGCGGCTCGACGGCGGGCGGTTCGAGCGGGCGGACCTGGCCGGCGTCCATCTCGAGGGCGCCTCGCTCAGGGATGCGCATCTCCGGCACGCGGACCTGACGGGCGTGCGGGCGGACGGTACCAATCTCAGCGGCGCCGACCTTCGCGGTGCAACGCTCGCCCACGCCAGGTTCCGCAACGCGACCGCGCTGCCAGGCGAGTCGCTCGGCGCTTCGTTCATCCACGCGAACCTCCGCCAGGCCGACTTCACCGGCGCCTCGATGCCGGAGGCGCGCCTGTCCGACGCCGATCTCACGCAGGCGCGATTCGATCACGCCAATCTGAAGGGCGCGTACTTCAGCGATACGATTCTCGATCGCACGTCGCTCGTCGGCGCCGACATCAGCGGCGCCCACATCTTCGGCGCGTTCGTCCGCGGCGTCGCGATTGACGAGACGACGCGGCAGGACGGCCTGTTCCTCGACGTCCACGTCGTCTGGGAACGGAATCGAGCGGCGCCGCGAAGCCGGCGGCGCGGAACGAACCTGGATGCGGTCGAGTTCGTCGAGGTCGACGACATTCAGCTGGCCCAGTTTCACAACATCGTCGACGAGTGGGGTTCGGTCGGCCGGCTGCTCTCTGCCACCACCAAGCGGGTCGTGCTGATCCTGGGCCGCTTTCGCCCGGCCCGCAAGCGCGTGCTCGATGCCCTGGCGGAGGCGCTTCGCCGCCGCGGCAAGGTCGCGGTGGTCTTCGATTTTCCATCGCCGCAGGATCGCGAAGTCAGCGACACCGTCCGCTTCATCGCCGGCATGTCCCAGTTCATCGTCGTCGACATGACCGACGCGAGCTCGGTGCCGCTCGAGCTCCAGGCCACGATACCGGATCTGATGGTGCCGGTGCTGCCGATCGTCAAGTCCGGCCAGCCGGTCTTCTCGATGTTCTCGGACCTGCAGCGGCGCTATTTCTGGATCCAGCAACCCGTCAGCTACGACAGCGCGAAGCAACTCGTCGAGCACGTCGACGAAGCGATCATCGTCCGGGCGCAACAGGCCGCCGACGAGATCCGCGCGCGGCGGGCGGAAAGCGTTCGCGCGGCCGTCAACGTCGCCAGGGTTGCGTCCGGGGCGACGCGACGTCGCCGGTCGCGTTCGGCGTAGATCGAGACGAGCTGTGTGTCGACGCCACGATCGTCGCAGCCGCCGCCGGGACTGAACGCGAGATCGCGTTGCGCGCTCTACTGCCTGACCAGCTGCTCGAGCCGGGCGATGAGATCGGTCCAGCGCGCTTCCTCGGTTTGAAGCATGTGGGCGAGCTCGGCTTCCCGGCTCTGCGCCTGCTGCAGCTGTGGCGCGAGGCGCTCGAGTTCGTATTTCAAAGCGCGACTCTGCATTTCATACCTGGTCCTGAGCTCCGGCTGTGTGGAGCGCGTCGCCTCACCTTCGGTGCTGTTGAGTTCAGCAGTCATCTGTTTCGTCTGCAGGCTCAGCGCGTCCAGTTCCCGCTTCGCGGCATCCACCCTCGTCGCCAGTTGCACGAGTCGGCTTTGCTGGGCCGAAATGTAGACGCCCAATGCCTGCGTCTGCGTCTGGCTCCGGGTCGACTCCTCCACCGCCAGCCGCAATTGCCGCAGTTCCGCCGTCACCCCCGCAAGTGAGCTCGCGCCGGCCGTGTCATTGCCGGTCTGTGCCATCACGACGGCCGCCGCCGCAGCGATGAGCGCCGCTGTCATGCACGCCGCTATTCGTCGCCAGGTGAACACGATGCCCTGCTGCATATTGCCTCCGCGCCAATCATGCTGCTTTGGGTCGATGGCGTCTACTTCGGGCGAACTTGCCGAAAGCGCGTGTCAGGTGGATACTCCCTGCCGTGGCCGCCGACGCGAGCGATGGGAAACGCCGCGGACCTTGGACCTGCACGAACCGAGGGCACTGTCATGGATAACGCATCGAAGATGCGACCTCCGGTTACCGACGTGAGCCGGCGCGGGCTGACGCGGCGCCAGTTCGTCGGCGCGATGACCGCCGCCGGCGTCGTCGCCGGCGCACCGGCCATCCTTCGCGGCCGAAACCTCAACGACAAGCTCGACATCGCCTTCCTCGGCTGCGGCGGCCGGGGCCTGGCCAGCCTGCGAGAGCTCACCCTGTCGTGGGTGAAGGAGGCGGAGGCAGCCGGCAAACCCGCGCCCGCGGCGCAGCATCCGGACGAGAACGTGACCGTCCTCTGCGACACCAACCAGGCGGCCGTCGATGGCGCACTCCAGAGGTTTCCGAAGGCCCGGACGCTGAACGATCTCCGGCGGGTCTTCGACCGCCCGAACGACTTCGACGCGGTCGTCGTCTCGACCGCGGACCATACGCATGCGTTCGCGACGTATCTGGCGTTGACGCACGGCAAGCACGTCTACTGCGAGAAGCCGCTGACCTACAACATCTGGGAGGCGCGGCTCATCCGCGAGACCGCGGCGCAGTATCCGAAGCTGTCGACGCAGATGGGCAATCAGGGCCACGCATCTGACGCGCGGCGGACGATCAAGGAAATCCTGATGACCGGCGCGATCGGCCCGGTGCGGGAAGTGCACGTCTGGGCCGACCGGGCGTGGGGCCTGCAGGATGCGGAGTCGGCCGACCGGTACGACCGGCCGCACGGCTTCTACAACGACATCCAGATCGTCGACCGCTTCAGCGAAGAGATGCAGGCCCCGCCCTCGATGAACTTCGATCTCTGGCTCGGGCCGGCGCCGCTGCGGCCGTATCACGCCACCTACTTCCCCGGTCCGCGCTGGTATCGCTGGTGGGACTTCGGCACCGGCACGATGAGCGATCTCGGCAGCCATGACAACGACGTGCCGTACACCGTGCTCGACATCAGGCAGCCGCTCACGATCGAAGCGATGTCGCCGAACGTGCCGGTCGCTCACAAGGAGCTCGCGCCGGCGACGATGAAGGTGACCTACGAGTTTGCCGCGTCGGCGTCCGGTGCGCCGCCGGTCAAGCTGGTCTGGCATCAAGGCGACAGCAAGCCGCCAGGCTGGATCCCGGCCTGGGGCGGTCGCTCGCAGGTCTTCATGGGCGATAAGGGCATGCTGCTCGGCGACGGCACGCTGCTGCCCGAGGAGTCCTTCAAGGACTTCCGCACGCCGGAGCCGACCTTGCCGCGTTCCCCAGGCCACTGGATCGAGTGGGTGAACTACGCCAAGGGTCTGGGGCCGGTCCCGGGCTCGAACTTCCAGTACTCCGGCTGGACGACGGAGGCGAATCATCTGGGGAACGTGGCCTACCGGACGGGTAAGAAGATCGAGTGGGATTACGAGAACCTGCGGGCTGCGAACGCGCCCGAAGCGGCGCCGTTCATCAGGCGCACCGAGTATCGCAAGGGTTGGGACGACATCCTCAAAGCCTGACTGCGCGGGAGCGCTGACACCATGCGGATGACACGCCGCGAGCTCGTCACACATGCCGCCGTCGCCGCCGCGGCGATGAGCGCCGCCGCGCAGCCGTCACCCGGCGCATCGGCGCCGGCGGCAGGTGCCAATCCAGTGCCGGTCAGGGTCGGGATGACCGACTGGAACCTCGGACAACGCGGCGACATCGGCAAGATTGCGCTGGCGCGCGAGATCGGTCTCGACGGCATCCAGGTCAGCCTGCAATTCCCGGTCGACGCGACGACGCCGACGTTGCGCGACCCTGCGACGCAGGCGGTGTTCCGCAGCGCGGCGCTCGCCAACGGCATTCAGATCTGCTCGCTCGCGATCGGCTCGCCCGGCAAGTCGCGGCTGCCGCTGCACACCAACCCGGCGGCGGCGATCCTGCTGGTCGAAGCGGTGGAGGTGGCGCGCAACCTCGGCACCACGAACATCCTGCTGCCGATCCTCGGCGACAGCCACATCGACATGTCGAGCGCGTCGCAGGTCAACACGTTCGTGGCAATGATGAAGGAGGTGGCGCGCTACGCCGAGAAGCACGGCGTCGTCATCGGCATCGAGGACTGGATCTCGGCCGAGGACAACCTCCGCCTGCTCGACGCGATCGGATCGGATCACGTCGCCGTCTACTACGACGCCCACAACATCGTCGCCAAGGCGGCGACGAAGAACGTCTACGCCGAGCCCAAACTGCTCGGCGCCCGCATCTGCCAGGTGCACGTGAAGAACGCGAGCCTGCTGCTGTCGACGCCCGGCGGCAAGATCGACTGGCCGCGGCTGGCGCAGGAATTCCACGACATCGGCTACCGCGGCTGGTACGTGCTCGAGACCGAGTCGCCAACCAAGGACATCGTCGCCGACACCCGGGCCAACATCGAGTATGTGAAGAAGACGTTCCGGATGCCGGGATGACGTGCTGGTGATCGGTTTCAGGAGCTAACGCAACGTCGCAGTCCAGATGTTGCCGCTCAACTCGCCCAGGTTGATGAAGATCTGGTCGCGCGCGACCGCGACGTCGAGTGTGGTCATTCCCGTATTCGTTATCGACAACCTGGCATCGTGGAAGTGTTTGACGGGGAACGGCGGGCCTGTATGACCTTGTGATCGGCCAGATCGCTTCTTCGAGATCGGCAGCGGAGGACCTATCGCTGACGGGTTGTGCAGGCCTCGTCAGGCGTCAGCTCGTGTCTTCATGCTCGCACTCGTGATGAACCCATCATGTGCCTGCGAGACGTTGGAGGATCCGGGCAAACGACCCTCGGCATCGAACGCCTGATGCGGTATCGGCCGTTGAGCGTTGAAAAAATGTTCTCTGAAGTGATATAGCGCGTCCGGCAGCCATTTATCGCCAGCCGCAGGTCGTTGTTCAGCCCCGCCGTATCAGGAGCGCTCAGACGGTTCCTGAATTCAAGATAGGCGGTCAGGACGTTGTCGTGGAAGAGAACTTCGCAGGTCGTCGACCATGACAAGAAGGACTGGTTCGGGGCCGTCACTCTTGTCAGGCGGAAGCGGCCCAACCGACGCCAGGAGCCGCTGAGGCACGCGCGCGAAAGACACGTGTGGCTGTCTCAGCCACCGTTAGCTTCTGACCCGCGCGCAACAAGAAATCGCACCGTATTTAACCGGGCGCCTTTAGCGAACTGGTGCGGAAGAGAGGATTTGAACCTCCACTCTCTTGCGAGAACAAGCTCCTGAGGCTTGCGCGTCTGCCAGTTCCGCCACTTCCGCACGAAGGGTGATTCCGACTGGCCGGAACTTCGAAGTATAACACAGAGCATGACATGGTTCGCGATTGCTGTCGGCGGCGGGCTCGGATCGATGGCGCGGCACGCGGTGAACCTCTGGGTCGCCCGGCTCCACGGCAGTCCCAGTCCGTACAGCACCGCCATCGTCAACATCGTCGGCTGCGCCGCGATCGGCGTGCTGGCCGGCCTGGTGGCGGGCGGCCAGCTGCGGCTGTCGCCGACCGCGCGCGCCGGCATCTTCGTCGGCGTCCTCGGCGGCTTCACCACCTTCTCGAGCCTCGGCCTCGATACGCTGACGCTGGCGCACGAGGGACGCCACGCCGCGGCGCTCGGCAACATCCTGCTGCAGGTCGGCGTCGGCCTGCCGTCGGTGTTCGCCGGCTACGCCATCGGCGTTCGCCTCGGCCAGTGAGCACGTCGCTTGACCCCGGAACGGTTCCAGGGTTTAGGATGCGGACATGGCACACCTGACAATGATGACGGGGATTGCGGGGATCGCGGCGATCGCGGTGCTGCCGCTCACGCTGGCGGCACAACACCAGGGGCATCAGCATCCCGATGCGCGGGCCCACCACGGGATGGGGTTCGACCAGAAAACCTCGACCCATCACTTCCTCCTCGAACGCACGGGCGGCACGATCGAGGTCACGGCAACGCCTTCGGCTTCGCCCGAAAGCGCGGATCAGATCCGCACCCACCTCGAGCACATCGCGACTGCGTTCGCCGCGGGCGACTTCAGCCTGCCGATGTTCATCCACGACACCGAACCACCAGGCGTGGCGACGATGAAGGCGAAACGGCAGGCGATGAAGTTCAGCTTCCAGCGGCTCGACCGCGGCGGCCGGGTGGTCATCCGCACGGACGACGTCGACGCGCTGGCGGCGCTGCACGAATTCCTGCGCTTTCAGATCCGCGAGCACCGCACCGGGGATCCGACGAGTCCGAAGTGAAGCCATCGAAGCCGGCCCAGGCAGCGGCGACACTGCGCTCGGGCGAACTCGCGCGGCGCTGCGGCATCAGCCCCGACACACTGCGGTTCTATGAACGACGCGGCCTGCTCCCGAAGCCGCCGCGCAGCACGAACGGATACCGCCACTACCCGGCCGCGACCGAACTGCGGGTGATGACGATCCGCCGAGCACTCGACGCCGGCTTCACGATCGCCGACCTGCAGGGCGTGCTGCGCGAACGCGACCGCGGCGGCATCCCATGCCGGCAGGTCCGCGCGATCGCCGCCGAGCGCCTGGCGGAGCTCAGTGCCCGCATCGAGGAGCTGTCGCGCCTGCGCAACCGGCTCACCGCAATCGTCGCCGGCTGGACCGAACGCCTGCGAGAGCTGCCGGACGGCCGTCGCGCGGGCCTGCTCGAAGGGCTCGTCGATACCCCGGAGCTCAACGGCACGCGCCGCAACATCGGCTACCCTATGGCGCATGCCGATCGCGCTGGCCGATCGACTCGCGACCGATACCGCTGACGACTTCGTCTTCCCCGCCAGCGTCACCGTGACGCGGACGTCCGAAGCAGACTACAAGTCGCGTCAGCTCATCGTCTGGATCGACGGCGAGCGCCCCGACACCCTGCTCTGGGGGGACTCGATCACGCGCGATCTGCAGCCGGGGCCGCATCGCATTCGCGTCAGCAACACCCTCTACTGGAAGACCATCGAGTTCACCATCGCCCCCGGCCAGCAGGTGTTCTTCGAAGCGATCCTGCGCACCGGCGTCGGCACACTTTCTTTCATGCTGCTGATCGGCGTCGCCCCGCTCTACCTCACCGTGAGGAGGATGGAGTGACATTGCAGATTGACGACTGCAGATTGAAGATTGAAGATTGGGGCTACCGCAGCGCGAACGACACCTCCACCGGGACGCGCACGGCGACGGGCGTGCCCAGGCGGCGGGCTGGGTCGAAGCGCCAGCGGCGCACCGCTTCGATCGCTTCTCGGTCCAGGCCGAAGCGGGCGTCGAGCGAGCGCGTGACGATGATGCGGCCGACGGAGCCATCTGCGAGGACCACAATCTCGAGGTGGACGACACCTTCGATGCGGGCGCGCATCGCGTCCGCCGGGTAATTCGGCTTCAGTTCCTGGACCAGCCGCGGCCAGGAGACGCCGTTGCCGGGACGATCGCCGTCGACGCCGTCCGTACCAGGGCCGTTACGATCGCCGGCGCCGCCGCCGCGGCCGGCGCCGATCCCATCCCCCAGTTTGCCGTCGGCGCCAGGCCCCTCGCCCGGACCCCGGCTCACACCCTCCGCACGCACCGCCGTCTTCGATCCAACCGCGTCGTGGAGACCTGAGGAAACTTCCGGCTGGACCAGCGGCAGCCGTTCGGCCGGCGTTGGTGTGGTGACGGGGTCCAGATTTGGCGAAGCCGCAGGTACTGCCGGCATCACCTCTACCTCGCGGCTGGAGACGCTCGCTGCCCGCGCGGGGGTGGCGCTGGAATCGCCACCGCCCTGGTCGCCTCCGCCGGCGCCGGGCATGACGGTGTAAATCAGCCGATCCGCAGGTCGCGGCAGACTTGGAGTGAAAGACGATGGAGAGCGCCCGAGAGCCAGCGCGACGATGACGACGGCCGCCACATGGGCGGCCACCGAGAGCGTTGCTCCACGAACGAGCGGACCGCGCTCCCGCGCTGCGGGGTCCGCCGACTCGGGACGCCCGAAGATGTCGCCCGGCATGTCCTTTAAGACGCCAGCAGCCGAATTTGGCCGGGGCCCGACCCTGAGCCCTGAGCCCTGAGCCCTGAGCCCTGAGCCCTGAGTGAGACTCAGGCCCCGATATACGTGGTCTTGACGATCGTGTAGAACTCCTTCGCGTACGCCCCCTGCTCGCGCGGGCCGTAGCTCGACTTCTTTCGGCCGCCGAACGGCACGTGGTAGTCGAGGCCGGCAGTCGGCAGGTTGATCATCACCAGGCCGCTCTGGGAGTGCCGCTTGAAGTGGCTCGCGTACTTCAAGGATGTCGTGACGATGCCGGCGGACAACCCGAACGGCGTGTCGTTCGCCAGCGCCAGGGCCTCCTCGTAGTTCTTCGCCTTGATCACCGACGCGACCGGCCCGAAGATCTCTTCGCGATTGATCCGCATCGACGCCGACGATCCGGTGAAAATCGCCGGGGACATGAAATAGCCGTTGGTCTCGCGCTTGAGACGTTCGCCGCCGTATTCGAGCCGCGCGCCTTCCTTCTGCCCGACTTCGACGTACTCGAGGTTCTTGCCGAGCTGCCGTTCGTCGACGACCGGCCCGACTTCCGTCCCCGCCTTGAGCGCGTCGTCCACGACCAGCTTCTTCATGCGCTCGACCATCGCGGCCACGAAGCGATCGTGAATGCCCTCGGTCACGATCAACCGGCTCGACGCGGTGCAGCGCTGGCCGGTCTGGAAATACGCGCCATTGACCGCGACCGACACCGCCGTCGCCAGGTCCGCGTCGTCGAGCACGACGAGCGGATTCTTGCCGCCCATCTCGAGCTGGAGGCGGACGCCGTTCTTGACCGCCGCCGCCGCGACGCCGGCGCCGACGTCCTGCGACCCGGTAAAGCTGACGGCGTCGATCTCAGGAGATCCCGTCAGCGCCGGACCGAGCTTCGACCCCTGTCCCATGACGAGGTTGAGAACTCCCGGCGGCAGGCCGGCGCGCTTGAGGATGTCGACGAGCGCCCACGGCGAGGCCGGCGCGAGCTCGGCCGGCTTGAAGACGACGCAGTTGCCAAACGCGAGCGCGGGCGCGATCTTCCACGCCGGGATCGCGATCGGAAAGTTCCACGGCGTGATGATCGCGACAACGCCGACCGGTTCGCGGGTCACCTCGACCTCGACGCCGGGCCGGACCGAATCGAGCTTGTCGCCGCGCATGCGCACGGCTTCACCGGCGAAATACTTGAAGATGGCGCCGGCCCGGCCGACCTCGCCGATGCCATCGGCGAGCGGCTTGCCCTGCTCGCGCGACAGCTGGCGGCCCAGCTCCTCTTTGCGCGCGAGGATCTCCGTCCCGGCCTTGTCGAGGATGTCGAACCGCTCCTGCGGCGTCGTCATCGACCACTTGGCGAACGCCTGGCGCGCCGACTGAATCGCCCTCGCGACGTCGTCCGCACTTGCACGCGCGAACTCGCCGACGATGTCGGTGATGTTGGAGGGATTGACGTCGGGAGTGCGTTCAGTCGAATCGACGGGCTGGCCGTCGATGAGATTCGGAAATGCGCTGGCCATGGAATGCTCCTGACGGATCACGATGCTGACCTGCAATCATACATGGACGGGTCGCCGAGGTTCGCCCTTCCCGTCAAACTTCGAACTTCGAACTTCGAACTTCGAACTTCCCTTCGACCTTCGAATTTCGCACTTCGAACTTTCTTCCGCTATGCTGCGCGCGTGCGCTGGATCGTCCGCGGTGACATCGACGGGTTCTTCGGCCTCGCGCTCGACAATCTCGTTCAGCTGCTGCTGATCGACACGCTCTGCCGCGGCGTCCTCGGATTCCCGCCCGAGCTGGTCTACGGCCGGGTGCTGCCGGCGGCGGCGATCTCGATCCTGGTCGGCAACATCGCCTACTCGATCCAGGCGCGGCGGCTGGCGGAACGCACGGGACGCCACGACGTCTGCGCACTGCCGTACGGCATCAACACTGTCTCACTCTTCGCCCACGTCTTCCTCGTGATGCTGCCGGCCAAGGCGATCGCGGAGCAGGCCGGCGCCGCGGATCCGTCGATGGTGGCGTGGCAGGCGGGCCTGCTCGCGACGCTGGCCTCCGGCGTCATCGAGCTGGCGGGCGCGTTCGTCGCCGAGCGCGTGCGCAAGGCGACACCACGCGCGGCGCTGCTCTCGACGCTGGCCGGCATCGCGCTCGGGTTCATCTCGCTCGGTTTCCTGTTCCGGACGTTCGCGCACCCGGTGATCGGATTGATCACGCTCGCGGTCGTGATGCTCACCTACTTCGGCCGCGTCCGCTTCAAGGGGCACATTCCCGGCGGCATCGTCGCCGTCGGGCTCGGCACGCTCATCGCGTGGTGGACCGGCGTCGCGCCGGTCGGGGCGCGGCCGGAAGCCGCGGCGCTGCACCTGCCGACGCCTGTCATCGGCGATCTGCTGGCGTCCTTCTCGGGCGGCCACCTCGTCGCCTACGCGTCCGTCATTCTCGCGATGGGCCTCTTCAACGTCCTCGGCGCGCTGCAGAACATCGAGTCGGCCGAGGCCGCCGGCGACGCTTACGACACCCGCTACTCGCTGACGGTCAACGGCATCGGCAGCCTCGCGGCGGCGCTCTTCGGCTCGGCGTTCCCGACCACGATCTACATCGGGCATCCGGGGTGGAAGGCGCTCGGCGCCCGCGCCGGCTATTCCGTCCTCAACGGCATCTTCGTGACGGTGATCTGCGTCACCGGCACGCTGGCGTGGATCGCCTGGGCGATCCCGATCGACGCCGGCATGGCCATCGTGCTGTGGATCGGCATCGTCATTGTTGCCCAGGCGTTCCAGGCGACGCCGCGCGAGCACGCGCCCGCGGTGGTGGTCGGCCTGCTGCCCGGCATCGGCGCCTGGGGCGCGTTGATGGCCAAGAACGGGCTGCGCGCGGCAGGGCTCGGCGGCAGCGCCGGGCCATTCAGCGAATCGCTGATCGGCGAGTTTCAGAAAAGCGACACCTGGATCCACGGTGCCTTCGCGATCGAGCAGGGTTTCCTCTTCACCGCAATGATCCTGTCGGCGGCCGTCGTTGGCGTGATCGAACGGCGATGGACCGTCGCGGCGCTGTGGTGCGCCAGCGCGGCGCTGCTGTCAGCCTGCGGCCTGATGCACTCGTATGCGTGGACGTTCGGCGACACCGCGCTGCAGCTGACGCCGGCGTGGCCCTACGTCATCGGCTACGCCGGCATGGCGATCCTCTTCTACAGTGCCCACTGGACGACGGAAGAAGGAGAGGGACATTGAGAGACGGCCAATGACGCGAACCGGCGCCCTCGCTCTGTGGTTGATCACGGCGCAGGCGGCGCCAGCGCCGGCCCAGACGCTGAGGGTCACGCACACGGCGCGGGCGATGACGCCGGGCGAGGTGGCGCGGATCACCGTCCGCCCGACGAATCCGCTGTCGACCCTGGAGGGCACATGGCTCGGCCAGACGGTACTGTTCTTCGAGGACACGACTGGCTCGTGGCAGGGCCTGGCACCCATCGATCTCGACACGCCGGCCGGTACCTACACCTTGCGGGTCGCGGCGCGCACGCGGGAGGGACATGAGACCGAGCAGCGGTACCTGATGCGGGTGCTTCCGCGTCAGTTCCCCAGCCGCCGCATCACCGTCGCCGAGAAGTTCGCGACGCCGCCCGCCGACGAGCTGGCGCGAATTGAACGGGAACAGGCGCTGACCGACGCGATCTTCGCCACGATGACACCGGAGCGATTCTGGAGCGCGCCCTTCGCCGCCCCCGTGCCTGGCGCATCGACGAGCAGTTTCGGGCGCCGGTCGATCGTCAACGGTCAGCCGCGCAGTCCGCATTCGGGCACTGACTTCCAGGCCGCGACCGGAACGCCGGTCACCGCCCCCAACCGCGGCCGCATCGTCCTCGCCGACGATCTCTACTTCCCGGGACGCACGGTGATCATCGATCACGGCGCCGGCGTCTACTCCTACCTCGCGCACCTGTCGTCGATCGCCGTGAAGAACGGCGACCTGGTCGAACGCGGCGACCGCATCGGGCTGTCCGGCGCCACCGGACGCGTCACCGGTCCGCATCTGCACTGGAGCCTGCGGGTTGGCAAGTCGCGGATCGATCCGTTGTCGCTGATCGCAGCGACTGCCTCGGATTCACGGTAGGCGCCGATGCCCGTGCAATCCGTGAGATCCGCGCCCCAAAAAGAAAACGAGGCGACCCCTCCAGGATCGCCTCGACATAGAGATGGGACAAGAAGAACGAAGCCGCGACTACGGCAGGCTGGCGATGCTCGGCGCGACCGGCGACGTCTCGCACGCGCCGATGCCGCCCAGGCAGGTCACCTGCATGTTCGGGGCGCAGCTGTAGGTCGCCAGCTTCAGGCCTTCCGGCTCGACCCGCCACGAGAACGCCTCGAGGCACGACGCCTTCTCGAAGCGCGAGTTGTAGTACGCGGTAACGACCTCGCCGCCGTTCTCGGTCCTGGTGCGCCGGGTACTGCGCCCGCGACGTCTCCTTGAGCCCGCCAAGATTCCGCGTCTGGGCCAGGTAGAAGCGGAACTGGGACTCGCTCAGCTGGTCGCGCAGGAACGTGCTCGAGCTCGCGTAGATCAGATCCACGCGATCCTGCTCCAGCCGCTGGTGGAACTCCCGCGCCGCGACCTCTTCCCGCTTCTGCTCAGAGCCGCAGGCAGCCGACGCCGCGCCGGAGGCAAGGACGACTGACAGCAGCGCAACCTTCACATAGTTCAAACGATCATGAATAACCATAGCCCAGCAGTTGGGCAACCTCTGTACCCGGGCTGAAACGGAACACTGCGCCGAAAACCGGGCAATTGCCCCGCGCTCACGTGTGCGGCAGAGCTCGACTCTCTCTCACTTTCGTTGCAACTCGCACAAATGCGTCAGCCCGAACTTCCTATAATTGAGTCGGATGTCTTCGACAGTCAGCCCGCCTGAACCCGAGAGCCCACCTTTCACCCGGGGAGATTCAGAAAACGGACGCCCGGCACCGCCGGAGCTCTTCAGCCAGGACCAGCTGGAACGTCACGCCGTCAGGCTGGCCGGGCTCTACCGCCTGGCCGACGAACCTGTGCGCGGGCTGCCCCTGCTGCCGCGGCTCGACAAGGCGGCCGAAGAGCTGGACGCCGCCTACAAGTTCCTCTCCGAAGCCTCGACGACCGAAGGCCCCGTGGTCGGCTCGGAAGACTGGCTGCGCGACAATCACCACGTCGTCCAGGATCAGGTCCGCGAGATTCGCCAGGACCTGCCGCGGCAGGTACTACTTCGAGCTGCCGAAGCTGGCCGACGGGCCCTCGGCGAACTTTCCTCGCGTCTACGTCTTCGCGCGCGAGCTGATCACCCATACCGCCGGCCGCTTCGACCCGCAGACGTTGATCGACTACGCCGTCGCCTATCAGCGCGCCGCACCGCTGACGATCGGCGAGATCTGGGCAATTCCGATCATGCTGCGGCTGTCGCTGATGGAAGAGTTGCGGCGGCTGGCAGACGACGTCGTCGCGGCTCGGCGCGGCCGCGATCGGGCGCGGCGCTGGGGCATCCTGCTCAGCGCCGGCGAGCGCGATCCCGAAGCGGTGATTGCCGAGATGCTGCGCGTCGACGCCGACTCCGGCCGGCTGTCGCCGGCGTTCGTCGTCGAGCTGTTGCACTGGCTCCGCGATCAGCCGTCGTCGGCGGCGCCGGCGTGGCACGCGCTGCAGCGCGCGCTCGAGGCGCAGGACGATTCGGCTGAGGAGATGCTGCGGCTCGAGCACCAGCGCGAGGCCGCCGACCAACTCGCTATCGGCAACATCGTCACCAGCATGCGGCTGCTGTCGTCGATCGACTGGCCGCTCTTCTTCGAGCGCGTCAGCCTGGTCGAGCAGATCCTCCGCGAGGATCCCGCCGGCGCCTACGCGAAGATGGATTTTCCGACCCGCGACCGCTACCGCCATTCGGTCGAGCAGCTGGCCAAGGGCGCGAAGGCGTCCGAGCTCGACGTCGCGACGCGGGCCGTGGGGCTGGCGCGGGAGGCGCAGCGGGACGCGCCGCAGCACGACCGCACCCACCACGTCGGCTACTACCTGATCTCGCGCGGCCGTTTCCGCCTCGAGCGCGCCGTCAACTACCCGCCGAAGCTGCACGATCGCTTCGCCCGCTTTTTCTACGGCCACCCGGTCATCGGCTACCTCGGCACCATCGCCGCGACCACGGCGCTCGCCGTCGCCAGCTTCGTCGCCTACGCCCATCGCCACGGCGGCAGCGGGATCGAGCTCTGGATCGTCGCGCTGGTCGTGCTGCTGCCGCTCAGCGAGCTGACCATCAGCCTGATCAACCTGATGGTAACGTCGCAGGTCAACCCGCGGCCGCTGCCGAAGCTCGACCTGCGCCAGGGCATTCCCGAGAGCGACCGCACCTTCGTCGTCGTCCCGGCGATCATCGACTCGGAACAGCGGCTGCTGTCATTGTTCGACGAGCTCGAGGTCCGCTTCTTCGCCAACCGCGACGACCACCTGCATTTCGCGCTGCTCAGCGACTTCGCCGATGCCAGCGAACAGAACAAGCCGGAAGATGCCGCCCTCGTCGCGACCGCCACGGCCCGCGTCGACGCGCTGAACGCGCAGCACGGCCCGAACCGGTTCTACTTCTTCCATCGCGCGCGGCAGTGGAACGATCGCGAGCAGAAATGGATGGGCCGCGAACGCAAGCGCGGCAAGCTCGAGGAGTTCAACCGGCTGCTGCGCGGCGCCACCGGGACCACATACAGCGTGCAGCACGGCGACCTGTCGATCCTGCCGTCGGTCCGCTACGTTATCACGCTCGACTCCGATACGCAGCTGCCGATGGAAGCGGCGCGGCGGCTGGTCGGGACGCTGTCGCACCCGCTCAACCGGCCGCGATTCGACGAGCACAAACACCGCGTCACCGAGGGCTACGGCGTGCTGCAGCCGCGCATCAGCGTCAGCGTCGTCAGCGCCGGCCGGACGTTCTTCGCTCAGATCTTCTCGGGACACGTCGGCGTCGATCCCTACACGACGGCGGTGTCGGATCTCTACCAGGACATGTTCGGCGAGGGCAGCTACGTCGGCAAGGGCATCTACGACGTCGACGCCTTCGAGCGCTCGCTCGCCGGCCGCGTCCCGGAGAACACGCTTCTCAGCCACGATCTCTTCGAGGGCTTCTATGCCCGCGCCGGGCTGGTGACCGACATCGATCTGGTCGACGACTACCCTGCCGGCTATCTCACCTATGCTGCCCGTCAGCATCGCTGGGTCCGCGGCGACTGGCAGATCGCCCGCTGGCTCTGGCGGACGGTGCCGGACGCCAGCCGACGGCCGGTGCCGAACGGCCTGCCGGTCATCTCACGCTGGAAGATTCTCGACAACCTGCGCCGCAGCCTGATCCCGCCGTCGCTGCTGCTGCTGCTCGCCGCGGGCTGGACCATCCTGCCGGGCTCGGCCGGGCTGTGGACGACGGTCGTGCTGCTGGTGCTGGCGTTCCCGGCCTACATCCAGGTCGCGCGCTCGCTCGGCAGCCACGTCGCCGGCGTCCCGCTTCGCGATCATCTCGAGGCCGAGCGCGACAACATCCTGATGAGCCTGCGCCAGGCGGCGTTCTCCATCATCGTGCTGGCGCACCAGAGCGTCGCGATGCTGGATGCGATCGGCCACGCCCTCACGCGCATGCTAATCACGCGCCGCCGGCTGCTCGAGTGGGTGACAGCCGACCGCGCCGAGCGCCGCAGCGAGTCGATGTCGACGGTCTTTCGGAAGATGTGGCCGGCGCCGGTAGCGGTGGCGGTGCTGACGCTCCTCATCCTCGCAATGGCGCCGGGCCGCCTGCTGCTCGCCAGCCCGATCCTGATTCTCTGGGCGCTCTCGCCGGCGCTCGTCTACCTCACCGCGCAACCCCTGCCGCACCGCAAGACGTCGCCGGAACGGAACCAGCGCGCGGCGTTCAGGGCAGTTGCCCGCCGCACCTGGCGGTTCTTCGAGGATCTGGTCGGTCCCGCCGACAACTGGCTGATCCCCGACAACTACCAGGAGAACCGCGCCGACGTCATCGCGCACCGGACCTCGCCGACCAACATTGGCCTGCAGCTGCTGGCGTCGCTCGCCGCCTACGACTTCGGCTACATCAGTTTCGCCGGCGTCCTCGACCGCCTCGAGCCGACCTTCGACACGATGCTGCGGATGCAGCGCTATCGCGGCCACTTCTACAACTGGTACGACACGACAACGCTGTCGCCGCTGCCGCCGGCCTACATCTCGACGGTCGACAGCGGCAACCTGGCCGGCTATCTGCTCACGCTGCGCGCCGGCCTCGAGCAGCTGGCCGAGCGCGCCCCGATCATCGACTCCTGCGTCCTCGAGGGCATCGACGACAACCTCGCGCTGTTCGAGGCGGCGATCGACAGCGTTGCCCGCGGCAAGACGACGGCGGCGCTCAAGAAGGAGCTGGGCAGCCTGCGCACGCACCTGGCGCGGCGGCCGGCGACGCTCCTCGAATGGACGCGGCTGCTGACGCAGCTCGAGGAACGGCTGCAGGCGACCAGCGTCCTGCTGCACGAGCTCGAAGAGCCGATCCTGACTGCCGCCAGCGGTGAAGTGCCGACGACGGCATGGACGGACGCGGCGATGTGGCTGGAACGCGCGGCCGCGACCGTGACCAACCGGCAGCACGAGCTCGAACGGCTGACCGGATGGATTACACGGCTGCAGTCCGCCGGCATCCGCGCGATTCCTCCGGGCGTGCCGAGCCTGGCGGAACTGGTGCTGATCTGCAACGACGCCCTGAACGCCGTCGGCGAGCAGCCGGCGTCGCTCGAAGCCCGGCAGGCAGTCGAGGATGCGCTGCGCGAGGCCGAGGATCTGATCCAGCGATCGGAGCGCATCGGCGCGCTCGCGGACGACCTGGTCGAAGAAACCGAGTTCGGGTTCCTGTTCAACACCGACCGTCAGCTGTTCTCGATCGGCTTCAGCGTTACCGACGGCCGCCTCGACAACTCCTACTACGACACGCTTGCCTCCGAGGCCCGCCTCGCCAGCTTCATGGCGATCGCCACCGGCACGCTCACCCACGAGCACTGGTTCAAGCTCGGACGCTCGTTGACGACGGCCGGACGCTCGCGCGCGCTGCTGTCCTGGAGCGCATCGATGTTCGAGTACCTGATGCCGCTGCTCGTCATGCGCTCCTACCCCGGTACCCTGCTCCACGAGACCTACGACGCCATCGTCGAACGGCAGATGCACTACGCGGCCGGGCGCGGGGTCCCGTGGGGCATCTCGGAATCGGCCTACAACGCCCAGGATCTCGACAAGAACTACCAGTACCGCGCCTTCGGCGTGCCGGGCCTCGGCCTCAAGCGCGGACTCGCCGAAGACCTGGTGGTCGCGCCGTATGCCTCGATCCTGGCGGCGCAGCTCGCGCCGACCGAGGTGCACGCCAACCTCGAGCGGCTGAAGAAAGAGGGCATGTTCGGCCGCTACGGCTACTACGAAGCGATCGACTACACGCCGGAACGCGTACCGCCCGATCACAAGGGCGGCGTCGTCCTGCGCACGTGGATGGCGCACCACCAGGGCATGAGCCTGCTGGCGCTCGACAACCTGCTGAACGGCCTGCCGATGCAGCGGCGGTTTCATTCCGACCCGCGCGTCCAGGCCGCCGACCTGCTGCTGCAGGAGCGCGTGCCGCAGCTGGTGCCGCTGAAGAACCCTCCGGTCGAAACCGCCGAGCACGTGCCGTTCGTGCGCCGGACCGCGCCGCCAATCCGGCGCTACGTCACGCCGCACACGCTCAGCCCGCGCGGGCACCTGTTGTCGAACGGCTCCTACGCCGTGATGGTCACCAACGCCGGCGGCGGCTACAGCCGGCGTCAGCACCTGGCGATGACGCGCTGGCGCGAGGACATCACCACCGACGCCTGGGGCAACTTCATCTTCGTCCGCGATCTCGACAGCGGCGAGGTCTGGTCGACGACGCATCAGCCGAGCGGCCGCGAGGCGGAGGACTACGAAGCCACGTTCTCGCTCGACCGCGCGGTCTGGCGGCGCGTCGATTCGGGCCTGGAGACGCGCACCGAGCTCGTCGTCTCGCCCGAGGACGACGCCGAGCTGCGGCGAGTGTCGATCACCAATCACAGCCATCGCGCCAGGAACCTCGAGCTGACGAGCTATGCCGAGGTCGTCCTGGCGCCAGGTGACGCCGACCTGGCGCATCCCGCGTTCAGCAACCTCTTCGTCGAGACGACGGCGATTCCCGAGCGGGACGCGCTGTTGTGTGCGCGGCGGCCGCGGAGCGGCACCGATCGCGTTTATCTCGTCCACGTCCTGAGCGGCCGCGGCAAGATTGGCACCGCCACCGAGTACGAAACCGATCGGCTGCGGTTCATCGGCCGCGGCCGGACGCTGCGCAACCCGGCGGCGTTCGCTTCCCGGGCGCCGCTCTCGAACACGACGGGACCGGTGCTGGATCCGATCGTCAGCCTGCGCCAGTCCGTCCGCCTGCCGCCGGGCGGCACCGTGCGCCTGGCGTTCACGACCGGCTTCGCCGACAACGAAGCCGGCGCGCGGCACCTGATCGAGAAGTACTACGATCGCCGCGCCGTCGCGCGGGCGATCGCGCTGGCCAGCACCCACAGCCAGATCGAGCTTCGCCACCTCAATCTGACGGTCGAGGACACGCTGCGCTTCCAGCGGCTCGGCGGCCGGCTCCTCTACGCCGACCCGCGGCTGCGCTCGCCCGAGGCCGTTCAGGCGAATCGCCGCGGTCAGTCGGAGCTCTACAAGTACGGCATCTCCGGCGACCTGCCGATCGTGCTGCTGCGCATCCAGGACGGTACTGAGCTTGGCCTGCTCAGCGATCTGCTGAAGGCGCACGAGTACCTGCGCAACAAGGGACTGCTCTTCGACCTCGTCGTGCTCAACACGCACGTCGCGACTTACCGCCAGGATCTCCAGGACGCGGTCCAGCAGATGGTCGAGGGCGGGCCGGAGCTGCCGTGGATCGATCGCCCGGGCGGCGTCTTCCTGCGCCGCGCCGACCTGATTCCGCCGGAGGATCAACTGCTGCTCCGCGCGACCGCGCGCGCGATCATGGACGGCGCCGAGGGCCGGCTGCACCAGCAGCTCGCCAAGCCGCAGGTTCCGTTCGAGCCGCTCCCTGACGCCGCCATGCACCAGGCGGCGGCGCCGCTCTCGGCGATTGATCCGCCGCTGCCGGTGCCGGCGCTCGAGCGCTTCAACGGCTTCGGCGGCTTCGATGCCGACGGGCGCGAGTACGTCATGCGCGTCCAGCACGGAAAAGGCCAGCTGCCGCCATCGCCCTGGGTCAACGTCGTCGCCCATCCGACGTTCGGCTTCGCGGCGTCGGATGGCAGCACCGGCTTCACCTGGTCGGAGAACAGCCACGACAACCGCCTGACCCCGTGGCGCAACGATCCGGTCAGTGACCTGCCTGGCGAGGTGGTCTACCTGCGCGACGACAGCAGCGGTCGCGTCTGGTCGGCGACACCGCTGCCCGCCGGCGGCGGCCAGCCCTACACCGTGCGCCACGGCCACGGCTACTCGGTCTACGAGCACGCGCGCGACGGCATCGAGTCGTCGCTGCGCGTCTACGTCGCCGCCGCCGAGCCGGTGAAGGTCTTCCAGCTCTCCCTCAAGAACACGTCGCGGCGCCGCCGACCGTTGTCGGTGACGCTCTATGTCGAATGGGTGCTCGGCGAGAACCGCTCCCGCACCGGCCTCCATATCGTCACCAGCCGCGAGCCGACGACCGGCGCACTGATCGCGGCCAACGCCTTCCGCGAAGCCTTCAACGATCGGGTCGCCTTCCTCGATCTCTACGGCGGCGAGCGCCGGACGCTGACCGGCGACCGCATCGAGTTCATCGGCCGCAATGGTTCGCTGTCGTCGCCGGCGGCGCTCGAGCGAGTCGGCCTCGCGGACCGCACCGGCGCGGGAATGGACGCCTGCGGCGCGATCCAGATCCAGGTCGTTCTCGAGCCCGGCGCCGAAACGACGGTCGTCGGACTGCTCGGCGAAGCGCAGGACGCGGCCAGCGCCGCGTCGCTCATCCGCCGCAGCCGCGCGCCACAGGGCATCAGCGCGGCCTTCGAGGATGTCCAGCGGTTCTGGGACGGGCTTGTCGGGACGGTGCAGGTCGCGACGCCGGATCGGGCCATGGACGTGCTGCTCAACGGCTGGCTCCTCTATCAAACGCTGTCGTGCCGCATCTGGGGCCGGTCCGCGTTCTACCAGTCGAGCGGTGCGTTCGGGTTCCGGGATCAGCTGCAGGACGTCATGGCGCTGATGTTCGCAGCGCCGCATCTCACGCGTCAGCACATCCTTCACGCCGCCTCGCGCCAGTTCGTCGAGGGCGACGTCCAGCACTGGTGGCACGAACCGGGCGGACAAGGCGTCCGCACGCGCTTCTCGGACGATCGCCTGTGGCTGATCTACGCTGCGCTGACCTACGTCGACGCCACCGGCGATGCCGCCGTCTTCGACGAGACAGTGCCGTTCCTCGAAGGCCGCATCCTCCGGCCGGAGGAACACGAGGCCTACGAGAAGCCGCGCGACTCGGCGGAGCGGTCGTCGCTGTACGACCACTGCCTCCGCGCGATCGAGCTCAACCTCACAGTCGGGGCGCACGGTCTGCCGCTGATGGGAACGGGCGACTGGAACGACGGCATGAGCATGGTCGGCCCCGAAGGCCGGGGCGAGAGCGTCTGGCTCGGCTGGTTCCTGCTGTCGCTGCTCGAGCCGGTCGCGGCGCTCGCCGATAGCCGCGGCGACAAAGACCGCGCCAGCCGTTATCGCGCCCACCGCGAGGAACTGACCGCCGCCCTCGACGCCGCCTGGGACGGCGACTGGTACCGGCGCGCCTACTTCGACGACGGAACCCCGCTCGGCTCGAGGGAGAACAGCGAGTGCCGCATCGACGCGATCGCGCAGTCATGGTCGGTCCTCTCGGGCGGCGGCGACCCGGAGAAGGCGCGGCGGGCGATGGCATCGGCGGAGCAGCACCTCATCAAGCGCAGCGACAGGCTGCTGCTGCTGCTCACGCCGCCGTTCGACAAGATGACGCCCAGCCCGGGCTACATCCAGGGCTACGTGCCGGGCGTGCGCGAGAACGGCGGGCAGTATACCCACGCCGCGCTGTGGACGGTGCTCGCGTTCGCCGCGCTCGGCGACGGCGACCGCGCGGCGGAACTGTTCGCGATGATCAACCCGATCAACCATACCGCCACCGAGGCTGACGTGAAGCGCTATCGCACCGAGCCTTACGTCGTCGCGGCCGACGTCTATTCGCAGCCGCCGCACACGGGCCGCGGCGGCTGGACCTGGTACACCGGATCGGCATCGTGGATGTACAGGACAGGCCTCGAGGGCATCCTCGGTCTCACCCTGCGCAACGGCGGGTTGCGCATCGATCCGTGCATTCCGCGGACGTGGGAGAAGTACGAGATGACTTACCGCGCGCCGCGCGCGACCTACGCGATTACAGTCGAGAATCCGAACCGCGTGAACCGGGGCGTAGCGTCGATGGAGATCGACGGCGTCGCCGTTGCCGGCGCCGACGTACCGATCATGGACGACGGCCGCACTCATCAGGTGCGGGTCGTGCTCGGGTAAACGGGAGGCGAGGCGCTACGCCGCGGTGGCCCGGCCGGCCGCTTGTGCCTTGGCGGCGCGGGCGGCGATCGCCCGCTTGCGCTTGGCCGAGAACGGGACCCAGAACATCCAGGCGCCGCCGAGCCATAACAGCAGCAGCGTCAGGCCGGTCGGCAGGAAGAGACCGAGCTTGGTCCAGTCGCCGGCGAAGAACGAGCCGTCGTGGATCGATTCGATGAGGTCGGAGCGGCGATACGCGACCTGGAGCACGCGGCCGGTGCCGAGGTCGACCTGAACCTCATAGCCGTTCTGCAGCCAGACCTTGGCGACGCCGCGCCCCGGCCGGAAATCGATGCGGTTGACGTCGTCCCAGCCGGCGACGTTCATGTCGGGAACCTGCTTCACCTGGTCGAGCATCTGTTCGAGCGAGATGACCGGCACCTTGCCGGTGCCGCGCAGCTCCGCCGGCTGCACCCACGTCGACTGCTTCTTGGCCTGCAGCAGCAGCCCGCTGAGGATGATTGCGAGCAGCGGGATCGCGAAGATCGCACTCGCCCAGTAGTGGACCTTGCGGTTGAGGACGTTGAAGCTCACGGCGGGTCTCCGCCCGCCATTTCACTCGAACGCCAGTAGTACTACCAGCAGTAGTAAGGAGTCCGGCCGCGGAGATGCCGCTTACCAGCGGAACGACGTGCGCGCTGCAGCGTCGGCCAGTTGCACGTAGATGCTATCGGCGACCTCGCGCGGGAGAAACGGAATCGAGACGCGATGGGACAGGTCGGTCGCGCCGGCGGTGTCGACGCGGACGCTGGCCATGTGATGCCGGCGATCGAACGGCGACTCGGCGAGCGTCACGGCCTGGATCTTGGTGAAGCGCGCCACCGTCAGCTTGCGCGTCAACCAGCCGCTGCGAAACAGCACGGCCCGCTCCTCGACCGCCCAGCGCAGGTGCTTCACGTACATCCGGCTCGAGACGAAGGCCCAGACGGCGAACGCCGCATACAGCGCCAGCGACCACGTCCGCAGCATGCCGACGAACGGCATGGTCAACAGTGTGTAGAAGATCATCGAGACGACGAACGTGCGGCGGAATCCGCGCGGATCGACCGGCCGCCAGTCGACGTTCTCGAGGTCGACGTCGGGGAGCACGTCGTGGACCAGCCGCGGCAGCGCCTGGCGCGCGACAATCGGCGCCAGCGATTCGCGTGTCGCCGCGCGCTGCGTCGTCGCGTCGCCGCCGCCGGCGGAATCGACGCGTACCGAGGCGCGGCCGAACCAGCGGTGGAACAGGCCCTCCTTGATCGTCAGCGTCTGGATCCGGCTGCGCGGGATCGTCGTCATCACGCGCGTGAACAGTCCGAACTCGACCCGCAGATCATCGCCCGCGCGATCGAGGCGGAAGCCGTAGAGCCGGATGAAGGACCACGCCATCGACAGCACGCGCATCACGAGCAGCAGCGCGATGAACCCCCCGAGCATCAGGAGAATCTGCCGCACCGGCGGCACGCGGCCGCCGAACGCCGACCACAGGATGCGCCGGCCGAGGCCGCGGCCCGAGTTCTCCTCGCCGATTATCGATTCGAACGTGAATATGCGATCGAACAGGCCGAACTCCCACAGCAGCCCGAACGCCGCGCCGACGATAATGAGGCCCCGACTGTCGACGAAGCCGGCGATCAGCAGATCGCGCGGCCGCAGGTGCAGCAGCGCTTCGGCGGGCATCGCCTCGGCGTCCGGAGCCGGCACCGCCGCCTGCCCCCCGGCCGCCGCGGCCTTCCGCCCCGCGAACACACGCTCGCGCATCTCATCGAGCGCCTCGAGCGGCAGCACACGCAGCGCCGCCTCGGGCTCTTCACCGCCACCGGTTTCGACCCGAACTTCGACGACCTTCAGGATTCGATGCAGGAGATTCTGCCGCGCGTCGATGTTCTGGACTCGCGCGTAAGGGACGTGCCGCACTTTCCTGAACAGGAAGCCGCTCGTCATCACCAGTTCGGTGGCTTCGAAGCGATACCGGAACGACAGCGTCTTGAGCAGCGCGACCAGCGTGGACGGGACGATGAGAAATGCCATCCATCCCTGCCACTCCATGCCGGCCGACCGCGCGCCGAACAACAGGAGCAGCGTCGGCACGACGAACTGTTGCACCTGGCCGCCGATCTGAAAGAGGACGGACAGCGGGTGCAGCCGGCGTTCAGACGGCATCGTCGCTCCCGCGCGGCAGCAGGTGGTCGCGGAGGCGGAGCGCGGTCGCGTGGTCGAGCCCGGGCAGTTCGACGCGCGAATGCTCAGTCCCGGCGGTGTAGACGATGAGCCGGCCGAGGCCGAAGGAGCGTTCGAGCGGCCCCTGGGAGACGTCGATGTGCTGGACCCGCGATCGCGGGATGTTCATCACCTCCCGCCACCAGACACCGGCGCGAATCTCGAGGCCGTCGGCGTCGAGGACGTAGAAGGTATGGCGGTAGTTTCGCCGCGGCCAGGCGTAGGCAATCCACGCCAGGAACCCGGTCACGAACAGCCAGGCCGGAAGGATCAGCAGGCTCGCCCAGCGCGGCAGTTCCGCCGTCAGCCAGAGAACGAGGCCGGCAATCAGGAGCCCGAGCGAGACCACGGCCGTGAAAATGGCGCTGCCAATCTGCCCGAAACGTATGGATTGCGGCGCCAGCTGCCTCGGCACCCCGTCGGCGAGCCCGGGATCGGCCGGCAGGCTAGGGCCCGGCCCAAGCTCTTCCGTAAGCCCTACCGGCAGCTCAGGCTGGTCACTCATCGCTTGTCGTGTGGGTCATCAGGGTCCTGCGTCCAAAGGGCCCGACGACTCCCCCGCGGTGCTATGCTCATGATGTCGGCGCCACTCGGACCATCAAGGCGAAATATCATGGCCATCGACGTCGGCTCAGAATTACGCTCCGCCCGCGAAGCCAAGGGTCTGTCCATCGCGTCCCTCGCCCAGCGCATCCGCATCCAGCCGCGGACGCTCTCCGCGATCGAGTTGAACGATCTTTCGAGCCTGCCGCCGCGGCCATTCGGCCGCGGCTTCGTCAGAGCTTACGCTGAAGAGGTCAATCTGGATCCGGACCTCACGGTCCATTCGTTCTTCTCGCAGTTTCCGACCGCTGATAGACCGCCGCCCTCGCTCCCCCGTCCGTCGGCGGAAGCCATCATCGCCGCGCCGTCTCCGCTTTCCGGACTCGGCACCGCGGCCGCGATCCTGCTCGTTGTCGTGACGGCTGCCGTCGTCCTCGGCCGCCGAAACGACGCCGCCGAGCAGAACGCCGTCGGCACCACCGGATCGAATGCGCCTGTCGCCTCAGCGGCCGCGGTCGCACCGCCGGGTGCTGCGTCGCCGGCACCGGTGGCGGCGACGGCGCCGGCGGCCGCAGCACCCCTGCGCGTGTCGTTCACGGTGACGCGCGAGTGCTGGGTCGCCGCTACCGCCGACGGCCGGCGCATGCTCTATCGCACGCTGCAGCCGAACGAGTCCCAGACGATCAACGCCTCGGGCGTGATCGCGATTCGCTTCGGCGACGCGGGAGCGGTGAAATGGACGGTCAATGGCCGGCCGGGCTCGCCGCTCGGCGCCGATGGCGCGGTCCGCAACCTCACGATCACGCCGGAGAACGTCGCCACGATCCAGTAGCGCTTTTCAGCGCTGCCTCAGTGATCGGCGGAATTGAAGTTCCGCCCTGCGACAGCCTGTTCCCATTCGGTCGCAGCGCGGAGCTTCAGCTCCGCGACTACCGTCCCTCAATCGATCGCCATCAACAGCAGCGTCTGGTCGTCGTCCGGCTCGCGCTCGCGGCCGAACGCGTCGAGGTCGGCGACGATCGCGGCAATCTGCTCGTCGGGCGGCAGCGCTGACGTGCGGCCGAACACCTGCATCAGCCGCGGAAAATCGTACATGTCGTCGCCAGGGTCGTGCCGCTCGGTGACGCCGTCGGTGTAGAACAGCACGCGATCACCCGGCTGCATCTGCTGCCGCACCTCTGGAACCGACGGCAGGTCCATCATCAGGATCGGCAGCGTCGCCTCTACCGGGAACGCGTCGACGCGGCCCCCGCGCAGCAGCAGCGGCGGCGGATGCCCGGCGCAGGCGATGGTGACGCCGCGGTCGACCGGGTCGACCAGAGCGCAGAGCGCGGTCGCGAACATCGGCGATTCCCAGAGGAACTCGAAATGACGGTTGAGATAGCGCACCATCTCCGCCGGATCGCAGGCAAAACCCGGAAACGCGTGGACCGCGGCCCGCAGCATCGCCATCACAATCGCCGCCGGCGCCCCGTGTCCCGACACGTCGGCGACGATGACGCCGAACTGGCCATCGGGCAGCCGCAAGACGTCGTAGTAATCGCCGCCGGCGTAGAGGCTGGTGCGATAGTAGGCCGAGAACGTGGCGCCGTTGCCGCACGGCAGCGTCGCCGGCAGGATGTCGCGCTGCATCGCGCCGGCGCTCGCGAGCTCGCGCTGCAGCCGATCACGGCTGTTGCGCACCTCGCGTTCGAGCTGCTGGCGGGCGACGTGGTTGGCGACGCGGGCAACGACTTCCGCCGGCTGGATCGGCTTGGTGATGTAGTCGCTCGCGCCAAGCTCGAGGCCGGTAACCTTGTCGCTGACTTCGCCCAGCGCCGACAGGAACACGACGATCGCGTCCCGCGTCGCCGCATCCGACTTGAGCGCCCGGCACACCTCGAACCCGTCCATCTCCGGCATCATGATGTCGAGCAGGATCAGGTCGGGGCTGGCCCGGCGGGCGATCTCGAGCGCGGCGCGGCCGTTCTTCGCCGCCAGAATGCGGTAGCCGCGCCCCTCGAGCGTCCGGACGATGAGGCGCAGGTTCACGGGGCTGTCGTCGACCACGAGAATGGTCGCGCCGGTCAGGGCAGAGGTGTCGGTCTGGGTCATGGATCCGATCGTCATCGCGGCTGCTCGAGTGAGTCGGCGAGCTGCAGCAGCGCATCGTAGTCGAAAGCGGCCGTCAGTGCCGCAATCCGACGGCCGAGCGAGCCCGGCGCGTCGCCGGCGGCCGACAGCCGGCCAGCCAGGGCATCGAGCTCCTCGACGTTGCCGATTGCGGCCGCCTCGCGGATGCGGGCGGCGATGTCGTCGCCGACCTCGCGGAGCGACGGCAGCGGCGCGTCAGGTTCGCTGGCGGGGCTGACGAAGCGGGCGCCGGTGAACCGCTGCAGTTTGGCGAACAGCACGTCGGCCTTGACCGGCTTCGGCAGGAAGTCGACGCAGCCGGCGTCGGTCGCCTGCGTCCGCACTTCCGCCCAGGCGCTCGCCGATACCGCAATCACCGGGATCGACGTCGTCGATGGCTCGGCCACGATCCTCCTGGTCGCCTCGAAGCCGCTGAGATCGCCCATGCGCAGGTCCATCAGGATGAGATCCGGGCGATGCGTCCGGGCCAGCTCGACGGCCTCGACGCCGCCGGCCGCGGTGATGACGCGAACGCCCGCGCTCTCGAGCAGGCTCGCCAGGATGCGGCGGTTGACCGAGCTGTCGTCGGCGACGACGACGGTCAGGTGCTCGCCCGGCGCCAGCCGCGCCTCCGAGGACAGCGATCCGCCGCCGGCTTCGGTCGCGGCGAGCGTCGGCAACTCGCCCACGGCGAGCAACGGCAGGTCGAAATAGAAACGGCTGCCGACGCCCGGCGTGCTCTCGACCTTGAGCTCGCCGCCCATGGCGCGGACGAGGCGATGGCTGATGGTCAGGCCGAGGCCGGTGCCGCCGAGCTCGGCGCCCGATCGCGTCTGCCTGAACGCCTGGAACACCGCGCTCAGGTTCTCCGTCTCGATGCCGATGCCGGTGTCGATGACCTCGAACCGCAGGCGGCAGCCGTCGACGACGTCCACCCGCATCGTCACGTCTCCCTGCGTCGTGAACTTGACGGCATTGCCGAGCAGGTTCAGCAGCACCTGCCGGACGTGGCGGCCGTCGAGCAGCACCCGCGCCGGTACGCTCGACGTGATCTCGGAGCGGAACACGAGCCCCTTGCGCTGCGCCCGCTCGTCGATGACGTAGCGCAGGTCGATCGCCACCTGCCGCAGGTCGCTCGCCGTCGACTCGAGATCCATCCGGCCGGCTTCGATCTTCGAGAGGTCGAGGACGTCGTTGATGAGATCGAGCAGGTGCGATCCGCAGGCGCTGATGGCGTCGAGCGCGTCGCGCTGGCTGGCGGTCATCGTCCGGTCGCGATGCAGCAGCTGGGCGTAGCCGATGACGCCGTTGAGCGGCGTCCGCAGCTCGTGGCTCATGTTGGCAAGGAACTCGCTCTTGGCCCGCGTCGCCGCTTCCGCCGTCTCTTTCGCCGTTCGCAGCTCGTCCTCGTGCCGCAGCCGTTCCGAGATGTCGCGGATGAACGCGCCGAAGAAGAACCCGCGCCCGGCGCGGACCGGGTTGGTGACGGTGATCTCGATCGGGAACTCGCGGCCGCCGCGATGGAGCCCGCGCACCTCCAGCCGCTTGTTGACGATCGGCGCATCACCGGTCTCGTGGAAGCGCCGCAACCCCTGCTCGTGCGCGGCGCGGAAATCGTGCGGCACGATCGTCTCCGACAGCCGCCGGCCGATGATCTCGTCGCGCGGCCAGCCGAAGATCGACGCCGCCTGCGCGTTCCACGACACGATGCGGCCCTCGGAATCCATGCCGATGAAGGCGTCGTGCGCCGAGTCCAGCACCAGCCGCGCCCGGGCCTCGCTCTCGGCCAGGTTCTGCACGGCCTGGCGCCGATCGGCATCGGCCAGCGCGACGACGACGAGGTTGGCGAGCGAGAGGGCGAAGTTCTGCTCGTCGAAGGTCCACGGCCGCACGCCGCCGACGTGCTCGATGCACAGCACGCCGAGGGCGCGGTCTTCCTGGCGCAGCGGCACGTCGAGCATCGCGCCGATGCCGTGCGCGGTCAGGGTACTGAGCGCTGAATTCGTGCGTCCGCGGATCGTTGTGGGCGTCGGCGGCGGCGACGACGCGATCGTGGCTGATGGCCGCGAAGTAGGCCGGGACGTCGGCCTCGTGCAGCCGTTCGCCGGCGGAATGGCGGCCGCTCGCGAGCTCGAACAGATGGTCGCAGCGAATCGTCGAGCCGCCTTCGAAGCGCCACAAGCTGACGCGGGCGACGTTCAACGTCCGGCCGCAGGACTCGAGAATCAACCGCAGCCGATCGGTCACCGTCGCCGAGGCGCCGGCCTGGCGCGCCGTCAACTCGGTCAGGGCGTGGCTCTGCGCCGCGAGCCGCCGTTCGCTCTCGCGCAGCTCGTGCTGCGACTTGTCGGCGACGTCGAGCAGCCGGTTGACGGCGTCGCTCAAGTCGGCCAGGTCGGTACTGGCGCTGCCGGCCTCCAGCCGCGCCGACCAGTTATCGGTCTGGAGAATCTGCAGCGCCCGGCCGCTGACCTGGTTGACGCGGCGGATCAACCGCATCCGGTAGAGCAGCGTCACCAGGATCGAGACCCCGAGGACCAGGCCGCCGATGAACAGCACTTCCTCGACGATCGACGGCGGACGGGAACCGTGCATCGCCCGCTCCACGAGGTGGAAGCCGATGAAGCCGGCGATCAGCGCGACGATGATGGCGAGTCGGGTTTTGAGCATCGCAAACGGGGCCGGAACGGTTCAACGGCGCGGCGGCGCTGTCGGATCCTTCACTTCGTACAGGCGGACGTTCTGGTCAGAGGCGATCAGCGCGATCCTCGGCTCGAGAGCCGCCAGCCGCGTCGTCATCTCGGCTTCGCTGGCCATCCCGTACCGTTCATACAGCTTGGCATGAACGACGACGTAGCGGATGCCGCGGTTCCGCACGACCTCTAACGCAGCGTCCGAAGGAAATGTATCGGTCTCCCGGGCGAACTGCTGGATATCGGCCGGCCAGAAGGCGCCGTAGCCGTTGACGATCGGCTGCCAGTGCGCCGTCGACATCAGGACGTACCGGGCGTTGATCTCCAGCTGCCGCGGCGCCATCGGAAACTCGACGACCGGACCGCGCGGCTGGGCCGCGAGCGTGCGATACACGGGGCTGACGGGCAGGGCCGGCGTGCCCGGCCGCGGCGCCGAGAACAGTTCGAGACCGAGCACGACGGTCGTCGCGGCGACGAGTTGCCGCGCGCGTCCGGTCCGGCCGAGGTGTCCGAGCATCATCGCCATCAGCGCCGCCGTCGCCAGCGACGTCACGACACCGAAGCGGCCGGCAGCGCGAATGAAGGCGAAGAGCGGGACGCTCTCGTAGAGCACGGCGTAGAGGCCTCCTGCCGGGCCGAACGCCAGCCAGATCGAGAGGACGGCGAGGAGGAGGTAGAAGCCCGCGATCTCGCCGGTCGACGCCGCCCGCCGCGGCCCGGTCAGACTGCCGCGCAGGCCGAGCCACGCAGCGGCGCCGGCAAACAGCACCGGGATGAACCCGGGAAAGAGCACCTCGTTCCAGCTGCCGAGCAGCGGCAGCATCCAGCGATGGGCCCAGGCGGAGGAAGCGAACCAGGCGCGCCAGTCGGCGGCGAATCGGTAGGCCTCGGCGACGGGCCGGGAGAATCCCTGTCCTTCGGCAAGCGACAGATGCGGCCAGAACAGCGGCGCGAGCGCCACGGCCGACAGCCCCGCCGCGAGCGCGCAGGCGCGCAGATACGCGCGATCGCGCCATCGTCGCGACAGCGCGCCAAAATACGCGAAACCGGCGCCGACCACGAGCAGTGCGAAGACGGTGTAGTAGCCGCACCCCAGCGCCTGCAGGACGAGCGCCGCGGCGACACCCGCGGCCGCGCGCGCCGACGGGCGCTCGACCAGCCGATGCATCGCCAGCGCGGCGAACGGCAAGCCGAAAATCGCCATCATCGGCAGCTGCGCTGAACGGGCGAACATGTAAGGCGAGAACGCGTAGGCAATCCCCAGGGCGAGCGACGGCCAGATCGCGCCCGTGAGGTAGCGGCCGAGCGCGCAGGCGCCACAGAAACTCAGGAAAAAGAACCCGAGCACGGCCAGGTTGTGAGTGGCGTAGGGGCTGTGCGTCGCAAGATACGCGGGCAGGCCGAGGATTCCCGCCAGGAGCGTCGGCTCCGAGAACGCCAGCGTCGTCCGGTGCGGATAGAAGATGTTGGCGTCGTAGACGTGGAGCGGATCGGTGACGAGCGCGCGGGCGACCCACGCCGCCTGCCAGAGGCCGTACTGCCCGTCGTAGCTGTCGGCGCGGCCGACGTCGGCCAGCCGCGGCGCCAGCGGCCAGGTATTCACGACGACGAGGATCAGACCGAGAAGTCCGATTGCGATCCACTGGCGCGGCGACGACCCGGACGACTCAGTGGACATGCAGCCTGCGTCCGCGCCGGCCTACTGCGAGGTCGTCTGCAGCGCCGCCGGCCGGACGATGAGGTTCTCGATGAAGAACTCCATCATGCGATCGGTGTTGATGCCGCTGTGTCCGCGGTCGGGGCCGACCTGGACGTCGAAGCTCTTGCCGGCGCGCTGCAGCGCGTCGATCAACTGCATCATGTTCGACGGGTGGACGTTGTTGTCGGCGGTACCGTAGTAGAGCATCAAGCGGCCCTTCAGGTTACCGGCGTATGTCATGGCGCTGCCGGCGTCGTAGCCCGCCTTGTTCTCCTGCGGCGTCCACATGTAGCGTTCGGTGTAAATCGTGTCGTAGTGCTCCCACGCCGTGACCGGCGACGACGCCGACGCCGCCGCGTAGACGTCCGGATACCGCAACAGCGACATGACCGATGCATAGCCGCCGTAGGACGTGCCGTACATCCCGACACGGGCCTTGTCGACATAGGGCCGCGACGCCAGGGCTTTGACGCCCTCAGCCATGTCGTCGATCTCGGTCTGGCCGAGCTTGAGATAGATCGAGTCGAGCGTCCGCTTCCCCATGCCCGGCGCCGCGCGCGAGTCGAGGTTGACGACGAGGAATCCGAACTCCGCGATTGCGCTCGGCGTGACGAACGTCTCGCGCGCGGTGTTGCCCGCTGACGCCGGCCCGCCGTAGACCGGTATCAGCACCGGATACTTCTTCGCCGGATCGAAGCCGCTCGGAAACTGAATCAGGCCCCGCAGCGTCGTCTTGCCGTCGGCGGCCTTGTAGGTGAACATCTCGGCCTTCTTCAGGCCGAGCTCGGTGAACTTCGACAGGTCGCTCTTCGCCACCTCGGCAAGGACGGCGCCGCTCCGGGCGTCGACGACGCGTGATGCCGGCGGCTGGTCGTGGGTCTGATAGACGTCGACGAAGTAATTGTTGTCCGGCGAGATGCCGCACGCGCCCGGCGCGCCGAAGCCGCCGCGCCCGCCGCCGGCGCCGGCCGCGCTCGTGCAGCTGCCAACCGCATGGTTGAACGCCGGGTCAGTCAGCCGGGCGTCCCCCTTGCCATCCAGCCCGACGCGGTGCAGTTGAATTTTCAGGTGATTGTCGCCGTTGCGCGCAGTGTAGAAGAGAATGCCCGCGGCCTCGTCGACCTTGACGATGCCGGTCACCTCGAACGCCTTGTGGGCGGTCAGCGGCGCGATCAGTTTGCCGGAGAGATCGTAGAGATAGAGGTTGGCGAAGCCGTTCCGCTCGGATTCCCAGATGAAGCGGGTGTTGTCCTTGAGGAACTGCATCAGCGGACGATTGTCGACCCAGCCGGTCGGCCACTCCTCGCGCACGATGACGCGGGTCGCACCCGTCGACGGGTTGGCGGCGACGAACTCCATGACGTTCTGGCGCCGGTTGGTGCGGTTGAACAGCAGCTCGCGGCCGTCGGGCGACCACGAGACGCGATAGACGTAATGGCCGACGACGTCGTTGTCGAACGGCTTGCCGTTGCGGACGTCGATGCGGGTCGTCGCCTTGGTGGCGACGTCGTAGACCAAGAGGTCGACGACAGGATTGCTGGTCCCGGACTTCGGGTAAGCCTCGACGTCGTTGGCGCTCTGAATCTTGGTCTGATCGAGCTGCAGGTTGTAGTCGAGCACCTGCTTCTCGTCGAAGCGGTAATACGCGATCTTCGCGCTGTCGGGCGACCACCAAATCGCGCTGGTCTGGGCGAGTTCCTCGCCGTAGACCCAGCTCGCGGTGCCGTACTTGATGCGGTCCTTCTCGCTGCCGTCGGTCGTGATCGCCGACTCCGCCCCGCCGGCCACGGCGCTGACCCAGAGATTGCGATCGCGATAGAACGCCTTGAGCGTCCCGTTCGGCGCCTCTGCCGACGCCGCCTGCCGGCCGCGCTCGATCCCGGTTCCGCCGCGGCCGCCACCCCTGCCGCCGCGGCCGGCGCTCGCCTCGGGCGTCACCGCGCCCGTCTCGGTCGACTGCTTCGAGGCGACGTCGAATCGATAGCGCTTGCCGTCGAGCACGTATTCGAAGCCCGTACTGTCGGAGCTCCACGTGCCGTTGATCGCGCCGGAGCGCACGGCGGCGTTCGTTTGCGAGCTGATGCGCTGGTACTGGTCGTAGCCCGGCATCTGCTTCAGGCGGTCCTGGGCGGTGGCGGTGGCGCCCCAGGCAATGGCAACAAGCAGCAGCGCGCTGCCCGCGCGCACGAGGACCCCTGGCAATGGACGATTCACGGCGTTCTCCATGAGCGAGTCGATGATAGCGAAACCAGCGGATCTGCGGAAGAGGCGGTTGCGCTCAGCGCGGCGGCTTGAAGGTCTGCGCGACGTCCGCCATCACCCACCACCGGCCGGTTTCGTCGCGACTCCACAACCGGATGTACACGCCGCTCGACGGCGCCGGCGCCGTGACCGTGAAGCGGCCGTAAGTGTAGCCAAAGTCAGCGGCCGACGACGTATCGGCGAAGGCCGCCTGCGCACTTCCCTCCTGCGCCTGCGCTTTCAGCCACGCGTCGATCGCGCCCGGACCGACGATAGGGACGTGACCCGGACGATGCAGTCGCGACAGGGGCGCGAGGCGGGACGAGAACGCGCTGGCGAATCCTCTGGCCTCGATTTCCGCGTTCAGCTCGCGGTCCGAGGCCGCCAGGCTGGCAGTCGCCGGCTCGCCCTTCCCCGGACCGGCGAAGTGCGTCGGGATGCTGGAGCGCGTGAATCCCCCGGGAAAGGCAACCGGCGTCGGCGCGTCGACGCCGACGTCGACGATGACCCGCCAGCGGCCGTCAGGCTGCCGCCGCCAGACCGAGAGGTAGCAGCCATGCCGGGGCCCGGCGTCTGGCGCCTTCGGGTTGGCCTTGTGATTGATGGACGTGCTCGGGCCGGTCAGCCAGCCGAGATCGCCGCTCGCCGAGACGTCGCCCGTGCGCGGCTCCCATACGAGCTCGAACTCCGAGAACGGCGTCGACGGCTGCTTGCGCAGCCGATCCTTCGCCGGGACGACGTCCGGCGTGAACGCGATAGCATCGTCGGCAAAGAACTCGAGAAAGGCGTCGCGCCAGCCCTTTGCGGTCGCGGCCCTGGCGAACTCTCGTTCGGTCGCAGCCATTGCCTCGAGCTCCGGCGGAATCGACGGCTGCGCCGCGGGCTCCTGCATGAGGGCCGTCAACAGGACGGCACCAGCGGCGATTGCGCTCCAACGAATCATTGCGGTTCCCCTTGTCTTGTCGCAGCGACGACTCTACCAGCTGGGAACCTCGGCCAGGCTGCTGCCGTATCAGCATTTGGCCTACAATGCAGGCAATGTATCTCGGTGAGTTCGAACACATCGTCCTGCTGGCCGTACTCCGTCTCGGTGACGACGCCTACGCCATACCGATTCGCGAGGAAATCGAGACCCGGACCGACCGCGGCGTTGCCCGTGGTGCGCTCTACACGGCCCTCGAGCGACTCGAAACCAAGGGCATGCTGCGGTCGCGGATGAGCGATCCGCTGCCGGAGCGCGGCGGTCGTTCGCGCCGCTACTTCACCATCACTCCGGCCGGGCTCGCCGCGATGCGCAGCTCGCGCCGCAGCCTGCTGCAGCTCTGGCAGGGCCTCGAGGAGCGCCTCGAATCGTGAGACCGACGCCGCCCCGGCTCGCCGAGCGTCTGCTTGGCTTCGTGCTCGGCCGGAGCGAGTGGACCGAAGCGCTGCTCGGCGATCTCCATGAGGAGTACGTCGAGTACCGTCGAGTACGCCGAGTTCGCGGGCCGCGGCGGCGCGGCGCGCGCGTGGTACTGGTCGCAAGCGACGCGACTGATTGCGCGCCGTCTCTGCACCCGTCAATCGGACCTCAGTCAAGCGGAGTTGCCGCCGCTCGTGGCACCCCATCCAGGAGATTCGCTGATGCGAACGCTCGGCCTCGAACTTCGCTACGCCGCCCGCAGCATCCGCAAGCGGCCGGCGATGAGCGCCGTCATCATCATCACGCTGGCGCTCGGCCTCGGCGCCAACGCCGCCATCTTCTCGATCGTCGACGCCCTCGTGCTGCGTCCCTTCACGCTGCCGGACGTCGACCGCATCGCGTTGATCGGCTATACGCGCGACGACGATCCCGAGCGCCGCAACGCGCTGACGCCCGCCGATTTCGTCGACTTCAAGGCGCAGACCGACGCCTTCGAGCACTTCTCGGCGTTTCAATGGTGGCAGCCGAACCTCGTCGGCCGCGACGAACCGGAGAACGTCCAGGGCTTCCGCGTCACGAGCGACTTCTTTCCGGCTCTCGGAATCACGATGCCGCTCGGCCGCAACTTTCTTGCTGACGAAGAGATGCAGGGCCGGCACCAACGGGTCATCCTCGGGCACGACCTCTGGCAGCGGCGCTTCGCGGCGGATCCGGCGATCGTCGGACGCGCGATCGAGCTGGATGCGGTCGACTACGAGGTCATCGGCGTCGCCCCGCCCGGATTCGATTTCCCGATGGGATCGCAGGTGTGGGCGCCGCTGTCGTTCACGGCCGAAGGCGTCCGCGATCGGCGGGCGCAGACGCTGACGGGCATCGGCAGGCTGGCGCCCGGCCGCTCCCTGCGGGACGCGGCGGCGGAGATCGCCGTCGCCGGCGAGCGGCTGACGCAGGACCATCCGGCCACCAATCGCGGGCGCCAGGGACGTGTCTATTCGCTCGGCGACGGCATGCGCGACATGGGGATCGGTCCGATCCTGTCGATGTGGCAGGCGTCCGCCTGTCTCGTCCTGCTCATCGCCTGCGCCAACGTCGCCAGCCTGCTGCTGGCACGCGGCGCCGAACGCCAGCGGGAAATGGCGATCCGCCTCGCCATCGGCGCCAATCGCAGCCGCATCGTCCGCGAGGTGCTGCTCGAAAGCATCCTGCTGTCGGTCGCCGCAGTCCCGGCCGCGCTGGCCATCGCGGCGGCCGGACTGCAGCTCATCGAGGCGCAGATGCCGGCCAAGATCGCGAGATTCGTTGCCGGCTGGCACGAGCTCGACGTCGACGGCCGGATGGTGCTCTTCACCGGCGCGGCGGCAATCGTCACGGGTCTGCTATTCGGCCTCATGCCGGCGCTGCAGGCTTCGCGCGCCCACCTCGGTGACGCGCTGAAGGACGGTGGCCGCAGCGCCACGAGCGGCCGGGCCCGGCTCCGGCTCCGACGCGGCCTGGTCGTCGGCGAGATGGCGATTGCGCTGCCACTGCTGGTCGCCGCCGGTCTCAGCGTTCTGACGGTGCACACGTTTCTCAACGGCCCGCAGGGATTCGTCCCCGATCCGGTGCTGACGATGCAGCTCGAGCTGCCGGAACAGCGCTACCCGGAGGCTGGCGACCGGCGCGCGTTCGTCGAGCAGGCCGTCACGAACCTGTCGCAGATCCCCGGCGTCGAGTCGGCGGCGGCCGCCAACATCCTCCCGGCGACCGCGAACAACCGCAGCCGGGCCATCGAAATCGACGGCCGGCCGCACGCCGATCCGGACAATCCGCCATCGGTCGACTACCGCGCGGTCACGCCCGCCTACTTCAGGACGCTTGCGATCGCGATCCGCGCCGGCCGGGGGTTCACCGACGGCGATCGCGAAGACGACTTGCCGGTCGCCGTGATCAGCGCATCGCTGGCGCGGAAGTACTGGCCGGACCAGGACCCGCTCGGCCGCCGGCTCCGTACCGCGGCCAGCGAGCCATGGATCACCGTCGTCGGCGTCGCCGACGACGTGATTCATGACTGGTTCAACCGCCGCAACTACCCGACGCTCTATCGCCCGATGCGCCAGTCGCCGGCGAGCTCGCTCGGGCTTGCGGTGCGAGCGACCGTCGACCCGGTCAGCATCTCCACCGCGAGCCGCGCCGCGGTGCGCGCCGTGGATCCATCCCAGCCGGTTTTCGAGGTGCTCACGATGCGCCGGCTGCTCGAGGAGCGCACCATCGGCCTGCAGTACCTCGGCGGCATCATGCTCGTCTTCGGCCTGATCGCGCTGATGCTGGCGGCCGTGGGCGTGTATGGCGTCATCGCCAACATGGTGGCGCAGCGCACCCAGGAGATCGGCGTCCGCATGGCCCTCGGCGCGACCAGCGGCGACGTCGTGCGCATGACGATTCGCGAGACCTCGACGCTGATCGTCGCCGGCGTCGGCCTCGGCCTCATCCTGTCGATAGCCGTCAGCCGTCTCGTCGAGCGGGGCCTGCTCGGCTTGATGAGCGGCGACGCCGGACTGACGGCGGCGATCGCCGGCACACTGATCGTGGTCGCGCTCGCGGCCGGCTACATTCCTGCCCGGCGCGCGGCGGCAATCGATCCGAGCGTCGCGCTGCGCGCCGAATAGCAGCAAGAGCGGGCGGCGCGCGCCGCGAATCATCGGCGATCTGCACTATCATGCGTTCGGGACCATCGTTCGAGGAGGAAACGCATGAGAGGTGTGCTGGTTGCCTGCGGTATCGCCGCATTGGCTTTGTCTGCGGCGCCGACCGCCGGTCTGGTCGTCGCGATCGAAGGGGCCGGAACGCCCCGCAGCCCGCAGAGCGACGAGGCGCTGGTCAAGCGGGCGCGGACGATTCACGATCGCGTCCTGACGCTCGACACTCACGACGACATCAACCCTGACAACTTCACACCCGAGCGCAACTACACCCAGGAACTGCCAACGCAGGTCAACCTGCCGAAGATGGTCAAGGGCGGCCTGGATGCAGCGTTCTTCATCGTCTATGTCGGCCAGGGCCCGCTCACCCCTGAAGGCTTCGACGGCGCCTACAAGCAGGCGATCGCCAAGTTCGACGCGGTCGACCGGCTGACGAAGCAGATCGCGCCGGACAAGATTGAGCTGGCGTTGACGGCGGCCGACGTGCAGCGTATTTACAAGTCGGGCAAGAAGGTCGCGCTCATCGGCGTCGAGAACGGCTACCCGCTCGGCGACGCGTCGACAGCGATCAAGCGGGTCAAGGAGTTCTACGATCGCGGCGCGCGCTACCTGTCGCTGGCGCACAACGGCCACAGCCAGCTGGCCGACTCGAACAACGGCGAAGCCAGCGGGCAGTGGGCGCACAACGGCCTGAGCGATCTCGGCAAGCAGGTCGTCGCCGAGCTGAACCGCGTCGGCATCATGGTCGACCTGTCGCACCCGTCGAAGGCCGCCAACATGCAGGCGATCGCGCTGTCGAAGGCCCCCGTCATCGCTTCGCATTCGAGCGTCCGGGCGCTCTGCGATCACAGCCGCAACATGGATGACGAGCTGCTGCTGGCGCTGAAGAAGAACGGCGGCGTCGTCCAGACGGTCGCCTTCTCCACCTACGTCAAGACGCCGCCGCCGCCGTCACCGGCGCGAGCCGAAGCGCTGACCAAGCTCGAACAGGAGCTCGGGCTGCCGGCCGGCTCACTCGGACGCGGCGGACGCGGTGGCGGTGGCGGTGGTGGCGGTCGGGGCCGTGGTGATGCCGCGAACGCGCCGGCCGGGGCTGGTGCCGCCGCGCCGGCCGCAGCGGCGGGAGCGGGCCGTGGCGGTCGCGGCAACCCGCTGGCGCAGCTGAGCGAGGACAAGCGGGCCGAGGCGCAGAAGAAGCTCGACGAGATCGACGCCAAGTTCCCGCCGCCGCCGCGCGCGAACGTCAGCGACTTCGTCGATCACATCGACTACATCGTCAAGAAGATCGGCATCGACCACGTCGGCATCTCGTCGGACTTCGACGGCGGCGGCGGCATCGACGGCTGGAACGACGCCGCCGAGACCTTCAACGTCACGCTCGAGCTGGTGCGCCGCGGCTACACCGAAGACCAGATTGGCAAGATCTGGAGCGGCAACCTGCTGCGGGTGATGGAAGAAGTTCGTAAGTACGCGGCCAGCCAGAAGTAGCTGTCAGGCTGCGGAGCTGTCGGAGCTCCGCAGCAGCCTCACGACCAGCGCCAGCAGGACGACAACAGTCGCAATCAACATCGTCCAGAAGGCTCGCGGCGACACCAGCGGGTCCGCCTTGGCGGGGGCGGCCGGGGCCTCGACCCCGACCTCGTCCGCCCTGGCGCCCATTACCTGCGGCGCCAGCAGCTTGAGGTCGTACTGCGGCTCGCGCAGATCGGCGCGGCCGTAAGCGAGTCGAATCTGTCCCGCCGCCGGGGCGTAGAAGCGCAGGCGATACGACGGCAGCAGCAGCCGTGCCTTCGCGATCGGCAGCGGCGCGTTGTCGCCCTCGTCGACGATCAACGCGAGGCGCGTCGTGTCGATCGTCGCGACCGCAAGCGTGATCGCCGGCGCGGCGATGCGCTCGTCGGCGTGACGCCAGCGGCCCGACGCCAGTTCCTCGAACCACGGCTCGCGCCGCGACCCGGCCGGCTCGCGCCAGACCCCCAGCCGCAGCGATCGATCGAAGACGCGTGAACCCGTCTCGAGGACCAGCGTCGCCGGCGGCAGACGCGGCTGCGGCAGTTCGATCGCATAGACCGTTCGGCGGCGGCTGCCATCGCCTTGCGCCAGGGCGCTCGACTCTGCCGCCGACGCCGGCGCCGGCACCAGATCGACCGAGAGCGGTTCGCTGCGGCGCTCGAGGAGATACGGGATCTGCTGGTTCGCGCTGTCGAGAAGCCGGACGTCGGCGAAGCGGCTCGATGGCCCGCGACTGTATGCGAGGGCGTGAGCGTCCATCGCCACTGCGGCGAGGCCGTCGCGGCGGTCGCCCGTCACGGGGCGCAGAAAGCGGAACGGTGACGGGTCGATGGCCGCACCGGCGCTGACGCCGGGCCCCGCCTTCTCAGCCGCCGTCTCGCTGAGCCGAACGGCTTCGGCGCTGCTCCATTTCGCCTCCGCGACGGCTCCGATGTCGAGCGTGCGGCGAACGGCTTCGAGGTCGTAGACGGGCGCGGGTTCGCCCCGTCCGCCGTAGCGCACGACGACGCCGCCGGCCGGCGCTTCGAAATAGATGAACGGCAGCTGCGCGATCTCGATGGCCGCGCCGCGGACGTCCAATGGCTCGTTCTCGCCGTTGCTGATCGTCAGCTCGATCTCCGCCTCCGTCGGCGCCGTGATCGGAATCCGCAAAGTCCCGGCGCTGATGCCGTCGCGGACGACGCGGGACAACTGCGCGGCGCCGAGCTCGACGGGCGTCGCCTCGGCGCCGGCGAATCGCGACTCGGTCACCACCGCGTGCCGGTAGACGTGGCCACCGCCGACGTCGAGCACGATCGCCGTTGCCGGCAGCGCCGCGCCAGGCAGCGTCAGCCGATAGCGGCTCACCCCTGGTTCGCTCGGCCGCGGCTCTACGACGGCCGGCAGCGTCGCCGCCGACAGCGGCGCGTGCGGCAATGCGAGGCGGACTCTCACCGTCGATGGCAGCGGCAGCCGGCCGCTGCTGCGGTCGTCCCAGGTGGCGCGCAAGTACCGATACGCGCCGGCTGTGAACGGCAGCGTGTCCTGGCGCAGCCGTTCGTCCGGCAGATCGAACACGGTGCCTTCCGCAACCAGCATCGTCCAGCGCGCCCGGTCGCCGCTGGCCTCAATCCGCACCCGTTTCAGGTACGGCGCCGGCAGGCCCCGGAGTTGTATCGCATCGACCTGCCGCTGAGCGCCGAGATCTACCTCGAAGCCGCTCGTTTCCTTCGTCGGGGCAATCGAAAGGAGCGAGCCGGCGGTCCACACCGCTGCCTGGCTGGGAGGGTAGGCGAGCAAGTACGGCAGTGGCGCGCCGCTGTCGGTGACGAGCCGGAGGTCCGCCAGGCCGCCCTCGGCCACTAGCGCGTCGGCGCGGCGCGCGACGCGGAACGGCGAGCCGCCGGCGAGCAGTGCCCCGTCGATTGCGAGGCGGCGCGGGCCGGCGCCGGCGGTCTCGACGCGGCGTTCGAACCGCGGTGCCGATCGGTCCGGCTGCGCCGCGACGATCGCCCCGAGCGCGACGACGATCGCTCCGATCCAACAGGCGCGTCGCATCAGGCGCTCCTCGGCTTCGACAGCACGAACCGCTGCAGCGCGAGCGACACGAGGGCAAGCGAGATCGCCAGGCCGACGAACGAGGCGATGCGGTGCAACCCCTCGAGCGAGCCGAGATCGTAGAGGAAGCACTTGAATGTCGTCACCGCGATGAGCGACACGGCCGCGACCCGCGCCGGCTTGCTGCCGATGACGATGCCGGCCGTCAGCAAGCCCAGACCGAAGACGAGCCAGCCGATGGTGTAGGTCAGGTCCTGCGCCAGCGATACGCCGAACAGGAACGTGATGGTCGGACCGGTCGCGTAGAAGTCGGCGATCTCGATGTTGAGGAGCAGGAACAGCAGGATTGTCGCCGCCGCGGGCAGTACCTGCGACGAACGCACATCGCCGATCAGCCGGTCGTCGGTTTTCGAAAGCCACCAGCCTGCCAGCAGCAGCGCCGCGGCGCAGATCAGATACGCGTAGAGGTACCAGTTGAAGATACGGAGCGCGCCGCGCGGTTCGTAGACGAGGACCTGCGGGTTCGCCGCGAGGCGGACGAAGACCGCCGCCAGCAGCGCCATCGCCCAGTAGAGCAAACCGCGATGCGGCACCTTGCGATAGAGCCAGGCCAGCGCCGCGCCTTCGAGCGCCCAGCCGATGGTGATCCACTGGTGGTCGAGCTGAAGCGGGATGGCAACGGTCACGAATGCGAGCGCTGCCCCGGCGACGAGCGCGAGCCGGCCGAGATCGCGCTGGCCTTCGGGCTCGAGTTTGAGCAGCATGCGAAGCAGAACCGCAAGCATCAGGCCTTCGATCACGGGAATCACGCCGACGATCGCGTCGAGGCCGCCGATCCGGAATGCGAAGCGGGCGCCGATGAAAGCGACGGCGCTGCCGAGCACGGCGACGAAATACGGCTCACGATCCTGCCGGGCGCGGCCGGCGACGACGAACGGGTAGCCAACGAACACCGCGTACAGCGTCGTCACGAACACCAGGAGGTAGGGCCACGTGACATTGACGTCAGGCCGGATCTGCCACTGCAGCGTGGCGAGGAGCACCGGAGCGACGGACGCGAGCGCGACGTGCGGCAGCCGATGGCGTGTGGCCAGCGCCAGAATCGCCATGACGTTCACGGCGTGCGCGGCGATGGTCAGCAGCAACGGCGGCAGCGGCCGCGACGACATCGCGCCGAGCAGCGAGACTTCGCCGATGAACAGGGCGGCGCAGGCGCCGCCGGCAATCAACCGCTGGCCGCCGAGCCGTGCCGCAAACGGCAGCCACGCGGACGCATAGGCGCTCGCCGCGGCGGCAGCGACGATGATCGTCAGCCCCCAGTCGCGCGGCGCCGCCGCTGTCGTCCACATCAACACGACCATGGCCCCGGCGACGCCGCCCGCCAGGTGCAGCCAGGGCGTCCGGCTCCACAAGGCGGCGGCAGTCGTCGCCAGCGTGATCGTCGCCAGCGCGGCGAACAACGGCCATGGCGGCAGCGACCAAGCCGGGTTTGTGGCAAAGAGGCCGAGGAAGAGGTGACCGACGAGCCCAAGGTACAGGCCGCCGCTGACGCCGGCCACCGGGGTCGCCGCGCCGGCCGCGGCGCGGACCGCCCAGGCATGCCCAGCCAGTGTGATCAGCGAGAGCCCGACTGCGACCGCGAGCGACGGCAGCACGCCAACGCTGCCGGCGGCGCGCGGCCACCAGGCCACCAACACGATCCACGACAGCACGCTGCCGATCTGCGAGACGAGCGGCAGCCGCCCGGCGGAGCTCTCGACGAACAAGCCGGCGTTGAGAATCGCGAGCAGCAGCGCGAAGGCCCACAGCGCCGTCGGCGTGATCGGCCCGAACGACAGGAACAGCAGCAGCAGGAGGCTGACGATGAGCGTCGCGCCGCTGCCCCACGCCGGGGCCAGGGCCCGACCCTGGCGTCGCGCCAGCAGCGGGAGCGCCAGCATGAGCAGGCCGAAGAGTACGTACACCGCAATCGCGGTGCCGAGCCGATCCTCGCGCAGGTGGGAGGCCGACCACACCGCTTGCGTCGCCGTCGCGAAGAACGCGGCAATGAAATACGGCCAGCCGTCGCCACCGGCGGCGGCGCGCCACGCAATCAGCACCAGCAGCGCAGCGACCGTTCCCATCAGCGGCCACGGCTGAACGAACGACGGCTCGATGCCGGCGAGCACGGGGAACACGAACAGCAGCGCCGCGCCGGCGTACTGCGCCCGGCTTTCGAGCGCGCCGCCGACGAGCCTGGTGACGACTGGTGCCCAGACGTACAGCAGCGACAGCGCCGCGCCGAAGCCGAGGACGATTGGCGCCGAGCTCACCGGCTCGTACGAGACCGCGAGATAGACCGCGCAAACCACCATCGTCATCAGCGCGCCGACGGCGTGCAGCATCGGCTTCCGCCTCACGGCAGCGATGACGAGCAAGCCGGCGTCCACGATCAGCAGGAAGCCGAACAGCAGCTCGGGCCGCGCCGCGTAGGCTGGGGTGCCGGCAAGGAACGCGGCGAACATCAGCGGCAGCGCCGCCGAAACGAGCGCCGACTGCTCGAAGCTGCCGCCGCGAGGTCCGCCAGGCTCGCGCCGCGGCGCCCCGAACAGCAGGCCCGACACCGACGCGATCGGGAACACCAGGAAGATGGCGAGCGCGAGCGGCACGCTGCCGGCGTCGAGGAACTTGACGACCCAGCCCCACTGGTAGAAGAACGTGAAGCCGAGCGTCAACCAGGTCAGCAGCGGCCAGCCGCGCGAGTAGGCGACCCAGGCCAGCCCGATGTTGAGCAGCAGCAGATACGCAAAGAGGGGGATCGGCCGGTTCTCGCCAGTCGAGAGCAGCACTGGCGTCGCAAAGCCGCCGAGCAGGCCGAGCACGGCGATGAACATCGATTCGCGCCGGATCGACAGGAGCACCGCCACGGCGGTGACCAGGCCGAGCAGACCGAACGTCACCAGCGTCGGGATCAGGTTCCACAGCGCGTGCGCCGCGAAGAAGGTCGCGAAGAGGATCGAGATCGCCGCCGCGTCCATGGCGTTCGCGGTCGCGGGATACTTGCGGGCCGCCTTCAGCTCGCACACGACGAGCAGCGCGACGGCGACGAGCACGCCGATGGCGACGCGAATCGGCGGCGCGATCCAGCCGTTCTCGATCGACTCCTTGAGGAAGGAGACCGCGGCGATGACCAGCGCGATGCCGGCGACGGCCGCGAACACCTTGACGCCGATCACGCGCTCCCAGTCGAAGCCGGGGGCCGGCGCGGGCTCGGGCTCAGCCGGACGGCGCGGCGGTGTCGGGGGTGACGGCGGTGACGGCGGCGGCGGTTGCGCTGCACGCGGCGGCGGCGGAGTTGTCGGCGGCGGTGCGACCGGACGCGGCGGCGCCGGCGGAATCGTGCCTGTCGCGCGCGGTTCTGCCGGGGTCTGCGCGGCGGCCGGCGGCGTTACAGGTGGCGGCGCAACCGGCGGTCTGGCGACAGGCGGTATCGTTGCCGGCGGCACCACCGGAGGCACGCTCGTCGGGGACGACACAGCCGCCGGCACTGGCGGAACGATGGGAACGGCGGTCGTGACGGGCGCCGCCGCCGGTGTCACCGGTCGGACGGGATCAGCCGAATCGACGCGCGGCGTGGCAAGCCGCGTCCGCAGCGCCTCAATCTGCGCTTGCTGCAGTTCGACGGTCTGTTCGAGCGCCTCGAGCCGCGCCCGCGAGCGCCGCGCCGACACCCACGCCGCGATCGGCAGCACGAACGGGATCGCGACGAGGATCAGGCCGACAAGGACAAAAATCTCCATCCATCCTCCGGGGTCGATGGGCTGTCCGCCCTTCGCCGCGTACCGGGCTTCGGCGAATCTTGGCGAGACTGATGGCTGGGGATGCGGTCCATTTTACCGGCTCCCCCGCCCCATTGATAGTCTTGTGGCCCGTGCCCGATCTCATCGTCGGCGACCGGTGCCTGAAAAGTCGTGAGGAAGCGTGTCAGGCTGTGAAGGCACCCAGGGGAGAAACGTGGCAAACCATCGTCTGCAAGGCACTTCCGGACCGCTCGTGATCGGCGTCGCCGGCGGGTCGGGCTCGGGCAAGACGACCGTCGTCCGGACGATTGCCGACAGCCTCGGACCGGATCGCGCCACCGTGCTCGAGCACGATCGCTACTATCGCGATCGCCCTGACCTGCGCCTCGAGGAGCGGGCCGCGCTCAACTACGACCATCCCGACTCGCTCGAGACCGATCTGCTCGTCACCCATCTCCGCGCACTGCGTCAGGGCGAGGCGGTCGACCTCCCCACTTACGACTTCGCCCGCTACGCTCGACGGTCGGCATCCGAAACCGTTCACCCGCGCCGCGCCATCATCGTCGAGGGCATCCTGATCTTCGCCGACGCGGAGCTCCGGCGGCTGATGGACGTCAAGGTGTTCGTCGACACCGACGACGACACGCGCTTCATCCGGCGGCTGCAGCGGGACCTCAACGAGCGGGGCCGGACCGTCCAGTCGGTCGTCGATCAATACCTGGGCACCGTGAAACCAATGCACCTGGAATTCGTCGAACCAAGCAAGCGCTATGCGGACATCATCGTGCCGCAGGGCGGCCACAATACCGTGGCCATCGACATGCTGCTGACGCTCATTCGAGGACTGGCGGCCGGATAGCCTATAGAATATCCATCGATGGCGGCGAAGCCGGGCTTCTTCGACTACATCACCGCGGCCTTCAACGCGCGGCCGTTCGGCATGTTCGTCGCTCCGAACTGGGTCGGACTCGGCGCGTTCGGGCTCCTCGGCTTCATGGATCCCGGCTTCTGGGTGCTGGGGGCGGGGCTCGAGCTCGGCTACCTGATGCTGCTCGGGACCAACGACCGGTTCCAGCGCCTGGTCAACGCCGGTCCGCTCTCCACCGCCACGGCCGACTGGAACCAGCGCATCCAGATGCTGATCGGCCGCCTCGACACCACCGACCGGCGGATCTACGATCTCCTCGCCCAGCGCTGCCGGTCGATCATCGATCTTCAGCTCACCAACACTTCGACGCCGGGCGGGCTCGAAACCCAGGCCGACAGCCTCGGGCGGCTGTCGTGGATGTTCCTGCGGCTGCTCGTCGCCCGCCGCACCATCAAGCACGTCATCGGCGACACCGGCGACGGATCCGATATCCGCGCCAAGCTGAGCGCCCTCGAGCGGCAGCAGGCGAACCCGGCGATCAGCGACGAGCTGCGACGCAGCCTTGCCGGCCAGATCGAGATCCTCAACCAGCGGCTGGCGCAGCGCACCGACGCCGAGCGCAAGGCGGCGTTCATCAACGCCGAGCTCGAACGCATCCAGCAGCAGGTGGAGCTGATTCGCGAGCAGGCGGCGCTGTCGACCGATCCGGAGCTCCTCTCCCAGCGCATCGACGAAATCACGGCGACGCTCGGCACGACCGGCCAGTGGATCCGCGATCAGCAGAAGGTGTACGGCAAGATGGAGGACCTCCTCACCGAGCCGCCACCGCTCGCGCCCGACGCGAGGGCGCGCGAAAGCCAGTAAGGCTGCCCGCCGCAGGCGGGCGGCAAGGCCAAGGGCCGTCGCGCGAAGCGCGTAACGCGAGCGGGGGTGGGGCCCCGCGAGCCTTGAGAGAAGATGACCACGATGCCCGACGTATCCCAGCCGTCCGCACCTTCTCTCCCGGCGTGGGCCGGCGAGATGCGAGATCTTTTCCGCTCGGGCTCGACCGCCCAGTTCATCCTGCACGGCAACGTCTTCGACGTCGTGCCGCATGCCGGCCGGCTGCTCTCGGTGCCGGCGTTTCTCGAGCAGGCGATGTTCGCCAGCTATGACGTCGTCCTCCGCTACGACCGCAGCCGCGGCGTTCGCGCGACGCGCGGCGCCGAGGACTGGGGCGACTGGGTGCAGAACGCGCTCGGCAAGGAGGCCACGCAGACCCTGATGCGCGAGCCGGGATCGGCGCTCGAGCTGATCGATCGCTATCTCCTGCGGACGCTCAACCTCCAGGCGCTGCCCGGGGCGACGGCGAAGCCGAAGCGGATTGCCGTCATCATCGAGTTCGCCGAGTTCGTCGTGCCACGGGGCGACGCCCTGCAGCTCGGCGGGCCGTTCGCCGCCAATACGGTCAAGGTCCTGGGCTGGGCGAACGACCCGGCGATCGTCCAGTCGAACATCGTCACCGTGCTGCTCAGCGAGGGCCTGCACGACCTCAACGGGCTGGTGGTCGAGAACCCGCACGCCGCGGCGCTGCACCTGCCGCTGCCGAACGAAGCCGACATGCTGTCGTACCTGACGACGCTGGTGACGACGCAGTTTCCCGATCTCGCGGCCAAGAGCGACGTGCCGGTCGAGACGATTGCGGCGCGCTTGACCGGCCTGAGCCGGGTCGGCGCGCGCACGGCAATCGCGCTGGCGCTCGGCAACGATCGCCGGATCACCGCGGCGTGGCTCGGCGAGATCAAGAAGGAGCTGATCGAGCGCGAGTGCCAGGGGCTGCTCGATTTCGTCGAGTCGCCGTTCACGCTCGACAACGTCGCCGGGCACGACGCCGTAAAAGCGTGGCTGCGCGAGGATACGCAGCTGCTGCAGCGAGGGGCGCTGCGGGCGCTGCCGATGGGGTATCTCATTGCCGGCCGGATCGGCACCGGCAAAACTTTCCTGGTCCAGTGCTGGGCCGGCGAGCTTGGCATTCCGTGCGTCGTCTTCAAGAACTTCCGCGACCGCTGGGTCGGCGCGACCGAGTCCAACCTCGAGCGCATCTTCGCGATCCTGCGGGCGCTCGGGCAGGTCGTCGTGTTCGTCGACGAGGCCGACCAGGCGGCCGGCAAGCGTGAGGGCGGCGACGGCGACAGCGGGTTGTCCGGGCGTGTCTACTCGATGCTGGCAAAGGAGATGTCGGACACGCAGAACCGCGGCCGGATCATCTGGGTGTTCGCGACGTCCCGCCCGGACCTGCTCGAGGTCGACCTCAAGCGGCAGGGCCGCCTCGACGTGCACATCCCGCTGTTCCCGCCGGAAACGCCAGCCGAGCGCGAAGCCCTGCTGCTGGCAATTGCCAGAAAGCTCAAGTTTCCGCTGGCCGCCGGGGATCTACCGCCATTGGCCGACGACGTCACCCTGGGGGGGAACGAGCTCGAAGGGGTCCTCGTCAGAGCCTTACGAACGTACGAACTGAGCCAGGCATCGCCCGATGCTCCGAAGCGGCCCATCAAGGACGTACTCGTGGACCTGCTGCGCGAAGTTCGGCCGAACCCGCATACGAGGAAGCTGGAGTACATGGATCTCGTCGCGGTGAAGGAGTGTACAGACGTGCGATTCCTGCCCGCCCGTTTTCGCGATCTGACGCCGGAAGCGCTCGAAGAGCGCATCGATTCCCTGAGACGGTTCGCCTAGAAACCGGGGGCTCGGGGTTCGGGGCTTCGGGTGTTCGCAGGGTTCGCACCCCCTCTGGCCCCCGAAACGAGCCCCAAACCCCGAGCCCCGAGCCCCGGCGGGCGAAGCTGTACAATGACCCCCCAACAGGAGGCGGACACGATGTTTGGTCGCATCGGACGGCTAGTGCGCGGCTTCTTCGGACTCTTCATCAGCGGGCTCGAGGAGGCGAATCCCGAGGCCTTGATGGAATCGGCGCGGCAGGAGTTCCGCACCAAGATGACGCAATACAACCTCGCCCTGGCGAAGATGGCGGGCGTCGCCGAGCGTCTCAAGGTGCAGGTCAACAGCAAGGCGATCAAGGCCCAGGACCTCGAGCGCCGCATCCTCGCCAACCACCGCGCCGGGAACATGGAGCTGGCCGGCTCGCTCGCGCGCGAGCTGCAGGAGCTCAAGGCCGACCTCACGGTCGATACCCAGGAGCTCAAGGAGAGCGACGAGGCCTACCAGATGAACCTGCGGCAGGCGAAGCTCGCCCAGCGCGAGTTCGAAGAAAAGGTCCGCAAGCTCGAGAAGCAGCTGTCGCAGGTCAAGGTCAAGGAAGCGCAGGCGGAGGCCGCGTCGGCGCTGTCGAACGTCGCCTTCAAGGTCGGCGACCTCGGCGACACGATGAAGACCGTCGAAGAAGTCCTGCAGAAGCGCTACGAGGTCTCGGCCGGCAAGGCGCGGCTGGCGAAGGATTTCGTCGACATCGAAGGTGTGACCGAGAAGGAGAACGAACGCAAGGCGCTCGAGCAGGTGGCCCTGGCGGAGTTCCTGGCCTCGCAGGGCATCCAGGCGACGCCGGCGGCTGAATCGCAGGCGCCGACGACGGCCAAGGAGATTGGACCCGAACGATGAGCGACCAACCGCGTTTCACGGTGCTCGGCAAGCTCGTCTCGACGATCCTGGTCCTCGGCCTCGTCGCGCTCGGCGTCTACATGATCCAGCGCAACCGCGGCGCCGCGCCGGCGGGGCCGGAGACAGCGACCGAGGGCACGCCGGCGGCGGCCGAAGTGACGGGGGTCAAGGCCGAAGTGCCGCGGCTCTCGCCGCCGGCACCGTTCCAGTTCAAGGACAACATCGTCCCGATCGAGATCAGCGAGTACGCGGGCTACGCCGGCTTGATCGCCGCCAACGGCGGCCTCGAGCCGACCGAGAACTCGCTCTTCTTCAAGAACCACGGCTTCAAGGTCCGGCTGACGATCAGCGAGGACGAAGACTGGTCGGAGTTCAACGAGGGCAAGATGGCGGCGTCGGTGACGACCGTCGACGTGCTCGCCGCCTACGGCAAGCAGCTGCACGCGGTGGTGCCGGCGCAGGTCGGCTTCTCGCGCGGCGCCGACGGCATCGTCGTGCGCAGCGACATCAAGCGCATCAACCAGCTGAAGGGGAAGACCATCGCGACGGCGCAGTTCACCGAGGTCGACTTCTTCATCCGCTACCTCGCGCAGGAAGCCGGGCTCAGCATCAACACGCTCGGCAGCCTCGACGCGGCGCCGCATCCCGAACGGTTGAACATCGTCTACACCGAGGACGGGTTCGGGGCGGGCGATCTGTTCCTGAACGACATCAAGTCAGCCAAGAACAAGCTCGCGGGCGCAGTGACGTGGGAGCCGAAGGTGTCGGAAGTCGTCGACGGCAGCGGCGGGCAGGCGCACGTGCTGGCGACGAACCGCAACCTGCTCATCGTCGCCGACGTCCTGATCGTCCACCGCGGCTTCGCCCAGGAGCAGCCGAAGATCGTCGAGGGCCTGGTCCAGGGCCTGCTCGAAGGCAACCGCATGGTGCGCGAGCGGCCGGACCAGTACCTGGACGTTGTCGGACGGTCGTTCAAGTGGAGCCGCGACGACACCAAGAGCGAGCTGGCGAACGTCCACCTGTCGAACCTGCCGGAGAACCTCGCGTTCTTCTCCGGCGCGATCGACGCCGCCGGCAGCTTCGAGAGCATCTACCAGTCGGCGGTGCTCGCGTATGGCAGCGACCTGATCAAGGATCCGCCCGACGCCAGCCGCTTCGCCAGCCTCGGCGCCCTGCAGGCCCTCGAGAAGGGCGGGCTCTTCAAGGATCAGAAGGTCGCGATCGCGCCGATTCGCTCCGGCGGCGGCACATCGCTCGAGGCGGATCCGCTTCTGAGCAAGGACATCCGGTTCCTGTTCGAGGCCAACTCCTCGACCCTTGACCAGTCGAACCAGGAGAACCAGAAGAATCTGGACGCGATCAAGAAGATGCTGCAGGTGAGCCCCGGCTCGACGCTCCTGCTGCGCGGCCATGTCGACAACGCGCGGGTCGAAGAGTTCAAGCGCCAGGGCGAGGCCCTGCTGCGCTCGGCCGCGCTGCGGGCGATGGCGCTCAGCAAGGAACGCGCGGGCGAGATCCGGAAGGTACTGGTGGAGCGCTACGGTATCGATGCCAAGCGGATCGAAGTCGTCGGCCGCGGCTGGGAAGAACCCGCCGGCCCGAATTCAGACCTCAATCGTCGCGTCGAAGTGCAGTGGTTCACGCTCGAGTAAGTGTTTCGTTCCGGGGTTCGGGGCTCGGGGTTCGGGGTTCGAAGGGCTTGGCTGCATCTTCGAAGCTCCCGAGCCGACCGCCGCTAGCCAGATAGAGACGAGCCCCGAGTCCCGAACCCCGAACCCCGACAAGCGAGCAGAAAATGCCCAACCTCTACACACAGCTCCAACGCAGGTACGGTCAACCCAGCGGCATCTCGCGCCGCGAGATGCTGCGCCGATCGTTCGGCGCCGCGGCGGCGCTCCTCATCAGCGAGCGCTTCCCCGCCCTGCCCGGCGCCGCGGCCGGCCGCGTCGTCGTCATCGGCGGCGGGTTCAGCGGCCTGGCGGCGGCCTACGAGCTGTCGAAGGCCGGCTATGACGTCACCGTCGCCGAGGCACGCAACCGCGTCGGCGGCCGCGTCATCAGCTTCTCCGATCTCGTGCCGAAGAAGAACGTCGAGGGCGGCGGCGAGCTGATCGGCTCGAATCATCCGGCCTGGGTCGGCTATGCCAAGCAGTTCGGGCTCAAGTTCCTCGACGCCAGCGAGGAAGATCTCGAGGCGCCGATCGTCCTGAACGGCAAGCGGCTGACGTCGGACGAATCGGAGGCGCTGTGGGAGGAGATGGAAAAGGCCTTCAACACCATCGTCGCCGACGCCGCCAAGGTCGATGCGAACGAGCCGTGGCGGGCGCCGAACGCCGAGGCGCTCGACAAGCGTACGCTGGCGTCGTGGATCAACGCCCTCGACACGTCGCCGCTGTGCAAGACCGGCCTGCACGCGATGATGATGGCCGACAACGGCATGGTCACCGAGTGGCAGAGCTATCTCGCCAACCTCGCGATGGTGAAAGGCGGCGGGCTCGAGAAGTACTGGAGCGAGTCGGAGGTCTATCGCTGCCAGGGCGGCAACCAGCAGCTGGCGCACAAGCTCGTGGCCGCGATCGGCGCCCCGAAGGTGCTGATGCGGACGATCGTCCGCTCGGTGGTGGTCAACGACAAGCAGGTCAGGGTCACGCTCGCCGATGGCAAGGTGCTCGAAGCCGATCACGTCGTGCTGACGGCGCCGCCGCCGACATGGAACCGGATCGCGATCGATCCGGCGCTGCCCGCCGGCCTCGTGCCGCAGATGGGCACGAACATCAAGTTCCTGATCGGCGTCAACGGACCGTTCTGGCGCCGCGCCGAGCTCGGCCCCGAGATGATGACCGACGGTCCGGTCTCGCTGACCTGGCACAGCACGGACGGACAGCGCGGCGCCGGTGAAGGCCTCGTCGCCTTCTCGGGCGGGTCCGCGGCCGACACCTGCCGTGAATGGAGCGCGACGGCGCGGCAGGCGAACTATCTTGCCGAGCTGCAGAAGGTCTACAAGGGCATCCGCCCGGCCTTCATCCGATCGCGCTTCATGGACTGGCCGTCGGATCCGTGGGTCAAGGCCTCGTACTCCTTCCCCGCGCCAGGCCAGGTCACGAGCCAGGGTCCGACGTTCCGCCAGGGCCTCGGCCGGCTGCACTTCGCCGGTGAGTACTCGAGCTACGCCTTCATGGGCTACATGGAAGGCGCGCTCAATTCCGGCGCCGCCGTGGCGCAGCGGATCGCGGTCCGCGACGGCGTCATCAAGGGACAGGCGGCGTGAGCCGGAACAACGTCCGTCTGCTGCTGACGCTGGTCGCGCTGATCGCGCTGGTCAAGTTCTTCGACCGCCGCAGCGATCCGGGGTCGACGGCGCCGGCGCCGTCGCGGGAAGAGCGGGCGGCGCAGCAGCTCGATGTCGAACTGACGCCGGCGGCCGCGGTCGAGTCGAAGGAAGGCCTGGCCGCGGCGATCGTCATCGACGTATCGGGGAGCATGGACGAGACCGTCAAGGGTCAGAAGGGCAGCCCCGAAAAGAAAATCGAGATCGCGCGGCGCACGGCGCTCGAAGCGGTGGATCAGTTCGTGGCCTACGCGAAGGAACACCCTGACGAGCCGGTACTGCTCGGCGTCTACGAGTTCAGCCGCCGCCGCGGCGATCCCGACTGCCGTCCGATCGTCCCGATGGGACCGCCCGATCGCGAGCGCGCCGCCGCCGCGATCGTCAAGCTCGACGCCGACGGCGGCACGCCCATCGGTCAGGCGATGATCACGGCGAAGAAGGAGCTCGATGGTACGGGCCTCACCCATCGCCACCTGCTGCTCGTCACCGACGGCGAGAACACCGACGGCGTGCGGCCGGAGCGCGTCGCCGAGGCGATCAACCGCCGGCCCGACGTCGAGCGGCCCGCCATCTACTTCGTCGCCTTCGACATCGAGGCGAGCCGGTTCAACGCCGTGAAGAACGCCGGCGGTCTCGTCCTCTCGGCCGCGACCGCCAACGAGCTGAGCTCGACGCTCGACTCCCTGCTGCGCGGCAAAATCCTCGTCGAGAAATAGCGAATGGCGCCGTAGGCGAAATTGATGCGGCCACGGCGCCGGCGCCTCGTATACTCGGCGCCGTGAAACGCACCGCCATTATTCTCGCCGCCGTCGGCCTCGCCACGCTCTGGTCTTCCCCGCCCCTGCACGGCACGGACACCTACCCGCGCCAGCCTGGGGTCGACGCCGTCCATTACGTGTTCAAGCTCACCTTTCCTGAGACCGGCAGCGAGATCGCCGGCGAGAGCACGGCAACGCTGCGGCTGACGACGGCCGGCGTGACGGAGGTCGCGCTCGACCTCGCGACGAGGGCGGCGGACAAGGGAATGACCGTCGCCTCGGTGTCGTGCGACGGTTCCGCGGCAAAGTACACGCACGAGGCGAACCGGCTGCGGATCGCGCTGCCGGCGGCGCCGGCAGCCGGCACCGAATTGTCCTGCACGACCACCTACCGCGGCGTTGCTGGCGGCGGCCTGCGCATCATCGACAACATCCACGGCGAGCGCACCGCGTTCAGCGAGAACTGGCCCAACAATGCCCGGCACTGGCTGCCGATGATCGACCATCCCTACGACAAAGCCACCGGCGAGTTCCTCGTCACGGCCCCGGCGCAGTTCCAGGTCGTCGCCAACGGCCTGCTGTTCGAAGAGACCGACCTGCCCGGCGGTCAGCGCCGCACGCACTGGAAGCAGTCGGTGCCGATCGCGTCGTGGCTCTACGCGGTCGGCATCGCCCGCTTCACCGTCCGCCACTACGCCACCGCCAGAAACATCCCGCAGCAGACGTGGGTCTTTCCGCAGGACGCCGCCAGCGGGATGAAGCTGTTCGAAGCCACCGGACGTCGCGCGTTCGAGTACTTCAGCGAGCAGATCGGGCCCTATGCCTACGAGAAGCTGGCGCACGTCCAGGCCGCCGGCCTCGGCGGCGGCACCGAGCACGCCACGGCAATCTTCTATGGTGAGAAGGGCGTCGCTGCCGGCAACGGACCGGTCGTCCACGAGGTCGCGCACCAGTGGTGGGGCAATGCCGTCACCGAGCGGGACTGGGACGATGTCTGGCTGAGCGAGGGATTCGCGACCTACTTCACGCTGCTGTACACCGAGCAGTTCGACGGCCGCGACGCCTTCGTCCGCGGCCTGCGCAGCAGCCGCGATCGCATCCTGCAGCTCGAGAAGAAGAGCCCGGACACACCTGTCATCCATCGCAACCTCGCCGACATGCGCCGCGTCCTCAACCAGTTCGTCTACCAGAAGGGCGGCTGGACGCTGCACATGCTGCGGCACACGATCGGCACCGACAGGTTCTGGGACGGGATCCGCGAGTACTACGCCCGCTATCGCAACCAGAACGCCTCGACCGACGAGCTGCGCGCAACCATGGAGCGCGCCTCGGGCCAGGACCTGCGCTGGTTCTTCGCGCAGTGGCTGACCCGCAGCGGTGTCCCGGCGCTCGCCGGCACCTGGAGCTACGACGCCGCCACCAGGCAGGTCGTCGTCGAGGTGAAGCAGACGCAGGCAGGGGACGTTTACCGGCTGCCGATCGAGATCGGCATCGCCGCCGCACCCACCGCCGCGCCGCGCATCGAACGCGTCGAGCTGACCGGCCGCGAAGCACGCTTCACCATTGCAGCGGACGCCGAGCCGCAGTCGGTCGTCCTCGATCCGAATACCTGGCTGCTGATGGAACCGCCTCAGTTCACGAGGAAATAGAACCGCCGGCCTACCGTTCGATCGCCAGCGGCTTCGCCGGCTTGGCGGCGACCGGCGGCTTACCGAGCGAGATCAGGTTCGCGAACAGCCGATAGGCGCCCTCGGTGCCTGACGGAAGCTGCCGCCACAGCCCGAGCCCGACATACAGCCACCGGCCCTTGCCGTAGCGGGACTCGACGAGGGCACCGCGCTTGACGCCGCGGTTGTACTCGAACGGGTCCTCCATCTCGACGAGATCGACGTAGCTGGCATCAGTCTCGCCGAGGAAGTAAGTACCGCGCTCCTGGACCCAGCCGGCCCAGTCGCGCTCGCCGATCTTGTTGGGGACGTTGAAGACCGGGTGCGACGGCAGCAGCACTCTCACCGGCGCGTTCTCGTCGGTGATGCGCTCCTGTGTCACCGACGCCTTGTAGGGGCCGTACTGCGCCTGGTTGAACTCCTGGCGGTTGTACTGGACGATGGCCGTCCCGCCGTTCTCGACGTACTTCAGCAGGCGGTGATTGTTGGCCCGCAGGTCGGCGCGCCGCTCGTAGGCGCGCACGCCGGTGACGATGGTGTGGTACTTGGCGAGGTCGCCCCAGGCGAGCTCGTCGCTGTCGATCAGCGTGACGGCGGCGCCGAGCTGGCGCAGGGCCGCGGGCACCTGGTCGCCGACGCCCATGATGTAGCCGACCGTCAGCGCCGGCGGGACGGCGACATCAATCACCTCGAGCCGCGCCGTCGCGGGCACGATCTTCTGCCGCCGCTGGATGTGCGGATACTCGATGGTCTGATAACCGGTCGAGAAGGCAGCGCCGCCGCCCGATGTCGGAGTCACCACGGCCGTGAGCTTCGCCTCCCCGGCGCGGACGGGCGACGGCGGCGACACCGTGAAGCGCGTCGTCGTCGACTCGTCCTCGCGGCTGAAGCTGACCGGCACCGACGCCGGCGTGACGCGCCAGCCGGCCGGAACGTCGAGGCGGACTGCCGCAGATGCCGCGCCCTTGGCGCCGTTGATCACGGTAACGCGCACTTCCCGGCCGGCCGCGCGAGCCGCGCCGCTGCGCGTCGGCACGACGACAATCGCCGGCGAGACGCCGACCGCGAACGCCGGCACGACGTTGAGCTCCATGCGCTTCTCGCCGACCAGCCCCGCGCCTTCGTAGCGGAACTGAATCGGCAGCTCGCGGGTGACGCGTACGCCGTTCACATCGAGCTCGATCCTGGCGACGAACGGCGAGGGCCGGAACGGCAGCCCGAACGGTGCATCGGAGGCGAACGTCGCCCGGCCCGCATCCTCAGGCCGCTGCCAGTAGACGTCGGTCAGCTGCGCGCCCGACGGGACGCGGCCTTCGGCGGCGCAGGTGTAGGCCGCGGCGAGCGTCGACGTTCCCGCCTGGCAGGTGGCGCCCTCGAGGCCGTTCAGCGCCACGCTCGCGACGCGCAGCTCGCCGCCGCCGCGATTCGCGACCGCCACCGTCACCCCGATCGGCTGGCCGGCGACGACGAGCCCGTCGTTCGCGGCCGCATCGATACGCAGGCCGTGCGCGATGACGATGGCTTCCTGGATCTGCGATTCCTTGACCGCCAGGCGATGGCGGATCTCGTAGGCAGCGCCGTCGCTCAAGCCGAGCGTGTCGAGGCGCGCCAGGAGGTCGCGCGTGGCCGTCAACCCCGCCGCGAGATCCGGAACCGTGGCGAACGCGTTGCCGCCGTCGAGCGTGCGGGTGGCCGCGTCGACGCGCGCCGCAATCGCGGCCAGTCCGCTCACGAGCGCGGCCGGCGGCTTGTCGGCGGCGAAGCGCGCCAGGCCGGCGAGCGACGTGTCGAGACCCTCGAAGAGCGACTGCTCCGCGGCAGGCTTCTGCAACTGCGATTCCGACAGGCGATACTGCGCCCCCCGGCCGCCGCCCGGCGCCGGCACGAGCGGCACGCGCCCCTGGCACATGTGCATCCCGGACGCGACGCCGCCGATCTCCCCGATGGTGCAGCCTAGAAGCGGTTCGAATCGGTTCGTGTCGAGCGTAGCGATCGCGCCGTCGGCTGCCGGCGCGGCCGGTGGCGGCCCGGAGGCCCGGCCGCCGCCACGTTGCCCGGCGCCGGGCGCGCCCCGCCCGCCACGGCCGCCGAAACCGAAGGCGGGACGATAGAGCTTCAGCGCCTGCCACGGCCGCAGGCCAGCCTTGATCTGCTCGGGGAAGCGCGCCGGGTCGGCAGCGGCGCGGAAGGCCTCGATCGTCAGGAGACCGGCCGTCTGGTGGTGCTGCCCGCCACCCGCGCCATCCGGGCTCATGCCGACGATCACCTCCGGGCGAATCGCGCGGATGTGATGGACGTAGTCGCCGAGTATCTCTTCCCTGCCCCACTTCTCGAGCGTCTCCTGCGGGCTGAACGAGTAGCCGAAGTCGACGGCGCGGGTGAAGTACTGCTCGGCGCCGTCGAAGCGGTGCGCGGCGAGCAACTCTTCCGTCCGCAGGATGCCGAGGGCATCGAACAGCTCGGTTCCGATCTCGTTCTGGCCGCCGTCGCCGCGGGTCGCCGTCACCAGCGCGACGCGAATCCCCTCGTGCCGCGCGTACAGCGCGAGCATCGCGTTGTTCTCATCGTCGGGGTGGGCGGTCGCGTGGACGAGCGCGCCGGTCGTCTTGAGGCGCCGCAGCGCCAGCGACAGGGCGGGCGCGCCGCTGAGATCCGATACGGACGGGACTCGGTATTGGGGCGTCGGCTGCTGGGCGCCGGCGCCAAACTGCAGGGCGGCGGCGACAGCGCTGACGATCAGAATTCGGCACACTCTACGCATCGGTCGGTCTCCGGCGCGGTCCGGACAGCCCGGGGCTGGACGGGTGGCTGCGGATTCGCAACCGGCGCTACACTCGCCGCATGATACGGCATCTCACTGCGCGGCCCGACCGGACCGGGGCGGCGACCGGACGGGAAGGGTGGAACCGGGCGCCATCCCGGATCGTCTACACCTCCGCCTGCCTGCCTGCACAGACCTCGGAGGTCTCGTGATCTGCTTTCGTTCCCGGACGGTCTCGATCGTTGCTGTCATCGTCGGCACGTTGGTTTCGCTTGCCGTACCTGCCGCCGCTCAAACGCCGTCCCCGGACAAGACCAGGTCGACCAGCGATCTCGACGCCTTCATGGAGAAGGTGCTCAAGCGCCGCGATCTCAATCGCCAGATCCTCGAGCAGTACGTCCTCGACGAGCTCGAGCAGGTCGAGGTCCTCGGGCCGAGCCGGATGCCGCTATTCCGGCAGCGTAAGGACTTCACGTGGTACGTGCGCGACGGGCTGCACGTCCGCAGCCCCGTCAGGGTCAACGGCGTATCGGTCGGCGACGACGCGCGCAAGCGGTACGAGGAGGGCTGGGCCGGCCGCGAGCGCGAGCGGCTGAAGAAGCAGGCGGAGAAGGATCTCGCGGAGAAGACCGGCGCGACGGCGGACAAGGCCGCTACTCCGCCTCAGCCCCCGGCGCCGGGCGCCCCGGCGGCGGCGGACGAGCCGGACGTCACCGATCCGGCCTCCGGCGCGTCGCCCATTCCGACGCCGCGCTTCGTCTCGGAGGCCTACTTCATGGACTTCAAGTTCGAGGCCGGCAACTACTACCTCGCCGGCCGCGAACAACTCGACGGCCATGCGGTTCTCAGGATCGAGTACTACCCGACACGCATGTTCGCCGATGACGAGTCGCGGCCCGAGCGCAAGCGCGACCGCGATCGCGACCGCGAACAGGATCAGCGGATCGAGCGCCAGATGAACAAGACCGCGCTCGTGACGCTGTGGGTCGATCCGGCGGAGCACCAGATCGTCAAGTACACGTTCGACAACGTCTGGATGGACTTCCTGCCGGGCGCCTGGCTCGTCCGCGTCGACGACATCCGCGCCGCGATGACGATGGGGCAGCCCTTCCCCGGCGTCTGGCTGCCGCGCGAGCTGAGCGTCCACGCCGGTGTGACGCTCGCGGCCGGTTCGTTCGAAGTGGAGTACGGGCGCCGCTTCAGCGACTACAAGCAGGCCGACGTCAAGTCGTTGATCCGGATTCCAAAGCAGGACGACGACGAGCCGCCGCCGGCGGGCCTGCTGCCGATCGACGACTTGCGCGCCAACGATCTCCAGCCGCCGCTCGAGAGCGAGGATCGGAGCGGCGAGGAAGCCGCGGTTGCCAGCAGTCAACCGTCCGGCAGCGTCGAACCGCAGTCGCCAGCGCCACAGCCGGCGCAGGAGATCGTCGGCGAGATCAGGGTCCACGGCAACGCCTTCGTCCTCGACAGCGAAGTGCTGCGGCTGGCCGGCATCACCGTCGGTCAACCGCTCGCGCCCGACGCGCCCGAACACATTCGGCAGCGGCTCGAGAAGAGCGGTGCGTTCGAGAGCGTCGAGGTCCGGAAGCGCTACCGTTCCCTCGACGACCCGTCGGACGTCGCGCTCATCCTCCTCGTCCACGAGCGTCAGGGCCACACATCCGAGCTGATCAGCGAGAAGCCGTCGACCTGGGCGCGGGTCAAGGGCCGCGTCATGTTCCTGCCGATCCTCAACTACGACGATGGCTACGGATTCACGTACGGCGGACGATTCAGCACGATCGGCCTGTTCGGCGGCGGCGAGCGCGTCTCCGTGCCGCTGACCTGGGGCGGCACACGGCGGGCGGCGGTCGAGGTCGATCGAACGTTCAAGTCCGGGCCGCTGACGCGCGTCGAGTCGACGTTCGGCATCGCGCAGCGCGAGAACCCCCGCTACGAGATCGACGATCAACGGGTCACCTGGACGGCCAGGGCCGAGCGCAGCTTCGCCGGCCTGGTGCGCGCCGGCCTCGACACCTCGCAGGGCACTGTCGACTTCGGCGGCCTCGAGGATCGGCTCTGGACCGTTGGCGCCGACATCGCCCTCGACACGCGCGGCGACCCGGCCTTCCCGCGCAACGCGGTCCGCATCGGCGCCAGCTGGAACGCGCTGCACGTGCGCGGCGTGCAGCCAACCGCGAACCGCTACGTCACAGATGCGAGGGGTTATCTCGGTGTGATCGGGCAGGCAGTGCTCGCCGGCCGCGTGCAGTACGCCACTGCCGACGCGCCGGTCCCGATCTACGAACGGCTGCTGCTCGGCGGCGCCTCCAACCTGCGCGGCTTCGACACCGGGGCGTTCGACGGCGATCGGCTGCTGACTGCCTCCGCCGAGCTCAGGGTGCCGATCACGTCGGTGCTGAACGGCTCGAAGCTCGGCCTGACGGCGTTCATGGACGCCGGCAAAGCCCTCGAAGTCGGCGAGTCATTCGACCAGGCGCCGTGGCACCGCGGCGTCGGCGGCGGCGTCTTCCTGATCGCCGCCATCTTCCGCGTCAACCTCGACGTCGCGCACGGCCTGAAGACCGGCGATACGCGGGTTCATCTGTCTTCCGGGTTCAGTTTTTAGGGCTGTCAGCTCTCAGCTGTCAGCTATCAGCCAGAGCATCACGATCCGGGCCGACGGACTGCGCGCAGGAGCTCCCTTGCTGATAGCAGTAGCTGAGAGCTGAGAGCTGAAGGCTGAGAGCTCAGCCGAACATCGTTCGGACAACGAACCAGACGTTGGCCGGGCGCTCGGCGAGGCGGCGCATGTACCACGGGAACCAGTATTCGCCATAGCTGATGAGCACGCGCAGCCGGTAACCCTCTTTCGCGAGCCGCTGCTGCTGGTTGCGCTGGATGCCGTAGAGCATCGCGAACTCGTAGGCCGACTTCGGCACGTTGTTCTGCCTGATGTAGGCGATCAGGCGATCGGCCAGCGGGATATCGTGAGTGGCGATGTGCAGCAGCGTCCCGGTCTTCTGCGCGTCGGGCGACATCAGCCGGGTGCACAACGTGTAGAAGGCCTCGTCGACGTCCGATTTCCTCGGATACGCGACATCCGGCGGCTCGAGGTATGCGCCCTTGACGATGCGGATCGACGGGCCGAGCGGAATGAGGGCTTCGATGTCCTTCGGGGTGCGATAGAGATAGGCCTGGATGGCGATCCCGACCCGCGGGCTCTTCGCCCGGGCGCGCACGTAGAGCTCGAGGGTCGGCGTCACGTAGGGCGAGCCCTCCATGTCGACCCAGAGGAAGTTGCCGCGCTGATCGCAGCGCTCGAGCAGGCGGTCCATGTTGCGCTCGCACAGGGTCCGATCGAGGTCGAGACCGAGCTGCGTCGGCTTGATCGAGATGTGCGCGTCGAGGCCGGCGGCAGCGATGCGATCGACGAGATCGAGATAGTGCTGGGTGACCTCTTCGAACTCCTCCGTTCGGGTCAGGTTCTCGCCGAGGCGGGTGAAGATGGTGGTAATGCCGGTGCCCTTCAGCTCGGCGGCGGCGGCGAGCGCCTCCTCGGCCTTCTCGCCCGGCATGAACCGCGTCACCGACTTCTTGACGAACCCCCATTTGGTCACGTGGTCGCGGAGCCACGCGTTGGTCGACGCTGCCAGCAGCGCCTTTCTCATCACGCTCATCGATGGAGAACCTGTCCCTCGCCGGTTCATCGCGCCTGCGGCGCCGACGCTGGTCCGGCCCCTTGGTTAGAGAACGCTGCGAATCAGGCCGCCGTCGACCTGCACGGTGGCGCCGGTCATGTACGACGCGGCGTCCGAGAGCAGGAACGCGGCAACGCGGCCGAACTCCTCCGGCTCGCCATAGCGGCCGGCCGGAATCGCCGCGATCGACTTCGCCTTCGCCTGGTCGGCAGTGACGCCCTGCTTCTTGCCGTTGATCTCGTCGAGTTGCCGCACCCGATCGGTGTCGATGCGGCCAGGGACAATCTGGTTGACTCGCACCCTGATCGGCGCGAGCTCGATCGCGAGCGTCTTCGCCAGCGCCGAAACCGAGGCGCGCACGACCGTCGACAGCCCGAGATTCTGAATCGGCTCCTTCACCGACGACGAGGTCGAGACGAGGATGGCGCCGCCGCCGCGCGCCTCCATCGACGGCACCGCCGCCCGCACCATCCGCAGCGTGCTGAAGAGCAGCAGGTCGACCGCGCCCTGCCAGGCGGCGTCGTCGAACGACAGCGCCGCGCCCGCCGGCGGGCCGCCGGCGTTGGCAAAGAGGATGTCGATGCCGCCGAAGCGATCTTCGGTCGCCCTGGCCCAGCGCTCGATGCCTTCGGCCGAGCGCACGTCGAGCGGCGTCGCCATCACCTGCCCCGCGCCGAGCCGTTTGGCGGCGGCGCAGATCGCCGCCTCGTCACGCGACGCGATCGAGACGTTCGCGCCCTCCGCGGCGAGCGCCTGTGCGACGGCGAAACCCAGGCCGCGGCTCGCGCCCGCAACCATCGCGACCTTTCCCTTCAGTCCGAAATCCATGCCACCCCGAATCTGCAATTGTAACAAGTGACCTGACGGCCGCCGCGGTTGCTCGCGGCGCGAGCCTGCCGGTGTCAGCGGCGACCGACCGCGGTGCCGTTGGCCTCGACCCAGTCGAGCACGCGGTCCAGCGCTTCCCGCGTCGTCTTGTCGAGCCCCGCCGCCGGCGCCCGCGTCGCCGGGCTGGCCAGGGCGCCGCGGCGATGCAGCACTTCCTTGCGAATCGCCATGCCGATGCCCTCCTGGAACTCGAAGCGCATCAGCGGCACCGCGCGGTAGAAGACCTCGGCGGCCTCGTCGACGCGCCCGGCGCGGTACAGCGTGACGATCTTCACGAGGATCTCCGGGAACGCGAACCCGGTCATGGCGCCGGTGGCGCCGGCGAGCAGCTCTTCGAGCAGGAACACGCCGCCGAGCCCGCCGAAGATCCGCACGTCGATCGATTCACCGCCCGCCGCGACCTTGCCGATCTCGGCGAGGATGCGCGACGTCTTGAACGGGGTCGGCGGATCCTCCAGCTTGATGGTCCGCGCCGGCGGCAGCTCTTTCGCGATGCGGGCGAGCAGCCACGGCTCCATCGCGTAGCCCGAGATCGGCGGGTAGTCCTGCACGACGATCTCGATGTCCACCGCCTCCGCGAGGGCGTGATAATGCCGGACGACCGTCTCCGAGTTCAGCTTCGGCATGCGTGGCGGGCTGACCATGACGGCGGTCGCGCCGGCGGCCTTGGCCTGCTGGCTGTACTTGATGCAGGTCGCCGTTCCCTCTGCGGTCGTGCCGGCGACGACACCGATACGACCGTTGACGTGGCTCGTGACGACCTCGAGGACCCGCTGCCGCTCGCGGTCGTCGAGACGGGCAACTTCGCCGGTGACGCCGAGCGCCGTGACACCATTGACGCCCGCGTTGATAAAGAGATCGACGACCCGTTTCAGACTTTCTTCATCGACGTCGCCGGCGGCGGTAAACGCCGTCGGGAGCACCGAGTATACGCCTTCGAGCTTCAACGTCTTCTCCCCTGTTGGACCACGTCGCGGCGGGACATCACGCAGGATGGGCCTCGCCCGCACGCACCGTACGCTACTTACGCGTCTGCGGCCCGCCGTCCTGGCGCGCCCCGGACGGGCTGCAAAAAACCCTACATTCTTGATCGGTTTGCCGCCGTCGCGGCAATTCGGAAATGTGATGAGGACATTAGGTCAGCCAGCTGACGACTTTGTAACGGGTCGCGGCGCGATGGTCCCGGCCCTGAAAGGCGGCGTGCCGGCCCGGTTCCGGCACGCCCCGCACCTGGCTGGCTGTCCGGCCTAGAAGGTGAACTTGGCCTGCAGCCTGACGCGAAAGTCCTGATAGCCGCTCGCCATGCCGAGCCGCGCGTCGCGACGGAAGTTCTGCGCCGTCGCCACAGCCGCCGGATCGAAGCCGCCGAAGAACGTCGAATCGTCGACGTTGAAGCCGTCGCGGTACGGCGTCGTGTTGTACTGCACTTCTGTCTTCTGATCGAAGAGGTTGATGGCGTTGACACCGACCGTCACGCGCAGGCCGCCTGGCAGCGGGATCTCCTGCTGCACCAGCAGATCGACTTGCGAGTAGGTCGGAGTCCGTCCCGAGGTCGCCGCGGCCGAAGGGGAAAAAGTTGATGTTCTTCTGGCTCATGATCGTCGAGCGCGGGATGCCGCTCTGAACGATGGCGTTGACGCCGACCAGCGTGCCCCATGGCAAGCCGTAGGTCCCCGGGCCTTGAACTGGTGCGGCCGATCCGTGCCGAGCGGACCTTCCGTCACATTCCCCTGCGTGTCGTGCGAATAGTAGAGAAGGTTGAACGACCGGCCGGAGTTCGGCTGCAGGCTGCTGACGGCTTCGTCCGAGCTGGCGATGCCGGACCAGTTGCCGCGCAGCTTGCTATAGAGGTAGCTGACGTCCGCCGACCAGCGGTTCGCCAGCCGCTTGCGCAGCCGGACTTCGATGCCGTCGTAATCGCGCACCGCCGCCGGCTGCACCGGGTTGTTGCGGCCGAGCGGATAGGTACCGAGCTCGCAGCCGAACCCCGGGTTGTTGACGCCGCAGTCCTCAACGCCCCGCTCAAGCCGGGCCAGGTCTTCTCGGTCGACCCGCAGCTATGGGTGCGGGACGAAAAACCTCTACCTGCGGTACCGAGGACACGGTCGTGGTCACGGCCAGCGGGGTCGAGAACTTCACCGATTTCCTCCCCTCGGAGCTCGACGACATCGAACGGCTGGTGCAGGAAAAGGGCGTCGTCCAGAAGGTCCCGCCGGTGCCGGAGTCCGCGATCAAGCGCAAATAACGGTGGTATGCTGGCACTCCTCAGGAGTGCTGCATGGATCTACTGCAACTCGAACACTTTCTCGCGGTCGTGGAAGAGCGGACGTTCACCCGTGCCGCCGAGCGCGTCTGCCGCACGCAGCCAGCAGTCAGCCAGAGCATCAAGAAGCTGGAGGAAGAGGTCGGAGCGCCGCTCTTCGCCCGTGACGTGCACGAGGTGTCGCTGACGGAAGCCGGGCGCGTCCTCGCCGACTACGCCCGCCGGATGGTGCACCTTCGCGACGAGGCGCTGCGCCAGGTCACGGAGATCAAGTCGCTCAAGGCCGGCACCCTGGCGATTGCCGCGCACGAGTCGGCGGCGGTCTACCTGCTGCCGGCGCCGCTGCGCAGCTACCTGCAGAAGTTCCCCGACATCAAGGTCGGCATCTATCGCAGCCGCCTGAACGAGATCCCGCGCCAGGTCATGGACCGGGAGGTCGATGTCGGCTTCGTCAAGGACGAACCGGCGTTCCACGAACTGCAGTGGGTCGAGGTGCACGCCGACGAGCTCGTCTGCATCGCCTCGCCGCGCCATGCGCTGGCGTCGCGCCCGGAAGTGCGCGTCCGCGATCTCGCCTCGGAGCAGTTCGTCCTGCACCATCTCTGCAGCACGACCGCCGAGACGATCCTGCGATTGTTCGAGCAGAACGGCACCCGCTGCCGCATCGTCGCCGAGCTCTGGAGCTTCGAGAACATCAAGAGCTTCGTCCAGGAAGAAGTCGGGATGGCGTTCGTGCCCGGCATCACCGTGCGGCAGGAGCTTCGCGACGGAACGCTGGTTCGCGTGCCGCTGCGTGAGCTCGCCGTGCCGCGGCGGACGCTGATGATCTATCGCGATCAGGGCTACGTCTCGGACACGGCGCGCGAGCTGATCAAGATCGTCCGCGCATTCAACTGGGAACAGGGGTTCAGCGACAAGGTCGCGCTCCACCAGCCCGTGGCGTCGATCGCTGACGCCGAGCTCCGGACGCGGATTCGCCGCAACTCCCGCTAGCCGGTTGGGGTCAGACCATGGTCTGACCCCATCAACGCAAAACCTCGGATTCAGACCCATGTCTGCTATCGTCCGCACGAGCCATTGGGGTTCAGCTCCAGAGCGACCCCTTACGTAGTAGCCGATGGGGTCAGACCATGGTCTGACCCCATCCTCCGGAGCGCTCCATGAAACTGGCAGGGCTGCTGCTATCGGCGCTGACGGCCGGCATCGTCGTGTCGGCGCAGCAGACGCAGACACCGTCGACGAATTCAGCGCAGGCGGCGCTGGCGGGACAGCCAGGCGCCGGCAGCTCGCTGACCCCGGCGCCGGCGCGCCGCGCTAACGAAGGCCGCGGTCCTTACTCGACGCTGGTCATCCGCGGCGCCATCCTCATCGACGGCTCCGGCGCGCCACCGGTCGGTCCGGTCGACATCGTCGTCTCCGGCAACCGCATCCAGTCGATTCGCACTGCCGGTACACCCGGACTGCCGCTGCGCAGCGACCGGGCGCCGCAGAAAGCCGACCTCGAAGTCGATGCGACCGGCATGTACGTCCTGCCGGGATTCGTGAGCCTGCACGAGCACGCCGGCGAGGCGCCGAAGAATCCCGACGCGGAGTATCCCTACAAGCTGTGGCTCGCGCATGGCGTCACCACCGTGCGCGGCGTGCCGCTGACCGATCACGCCCGCACCGTCAGCGAACGCGAGCGCAGCAATCGCAACGAGATCGTCGCGCCGCGCCTGATCAATTACCAGCGCCCCGGCGCCGGCTGGGGCAAGGGGGCCGTCGACACGCCCGAAACGGCGCGCGAATGGGTGCGCTGGGGCGCGGCGAACGGGCTCGAGGGCCTGAAGCTCGGAGCGGAGCGGCCCGAGATCATGGCGGCGCTGCTCGACGAGGCGAAGAAGCACAACCTCGGTTCGACCGCGCACCTGCAGCAGACCGGCGTCGCGCTGATGAATGCGCTCACCGCCGCGAAGCTCGGGCTGCAGACGGTCACGCACTTCTACGGTCATTTCGAAGCGCTGCTGAAGGACTACGTCGTCCAGCCGTGGCCGGTCGATCACATCAACGACGACGAGCAGATGCGGTTCGGGCAGGTGGCGCGGCTGTGGGACAAGATTCACGCCCCCGGCAGCCCCGAGTGGACGGCGTATCTCCAGGAGCACCGGAAGCTCAACACTACCTTCGACCCGACGATGACGGCGTACGCGGCGGGCCGCGACCTGATGCGGATGCGCAACGCCGACTGGCACGGCCGCTATACCCTGCCGTCGCTGATGGACTTCTACACTCCCAGCCGCGCGACGCACGGGTCGTACTGGTACTACTGGACCCTCGAGGACGAGATCGCGTGGCGCAACTTCTACCAGGTCTGGTTCCGCCTCCTGAACGACTACAAGAAGATGGGCGGACGCATCACCGCGAGCGCCGATGCCGCGTTCATCTACAACACCTACGGCTTCGGCAACATCCACGAGATGGAGCTGATCCAGGAGGCTGGCTTCCATCCGCTCGAGGTCATTCAGACGGCAACCTACAATCCGGCGTTGACGCTTGCTGAAGCGGCTGGCAAGCCTGTCGACCGCGGCGTCGTCCGGGCCGGGCTGCTCGCCGACATGGTCATCGTCGATCAGAACCCGCTGAAGAACCTGAAAGTGCTCTACGGCACCGGGGCGTGGAAGCTGAACGAGCAGACCCAGAAGCCGGAGTGGGTCGGCGGCATCAAGTACACGATCAAGGACGGCATCGTCTACGACGCCAAGGCGCTGCTGGCCGATGTCGCGGCGATGGTCGAGAAGCAGAAAGGCACTCGGCGTCAGACCTCGTCATCACAGTAGCCGCCGCCAGGACGCGGCTACTCGACGATCGTCGCGCGCGTAATGAAGTCCAGCTTCGGAAACTCGCGCCGGAAAAACGCATTCCCTTCCTTGAAGAGCGGATCCTGCCTGCCGCCGCGAATGCCGCCGCCCGCCTTCTCCCCGTATTCCGCGTACAGCGCGTCGGCCACGTCCATACCCTCGATCACTTTCGCGAACGGGACGAACGGCACGCCGTCGGCCGGAGCGTCGTGCGTCGCTGCGTTATCGCGCAGGTTGATGAACACCTGCGTCGTGCGGGCGTTCGGGTCCTTGAAGGCGAACGCAACTGTGCCGCGGGCGTTGGAGAGGACACGGGGATCGTCGGGAATGTTCCTGGATCGCCAGGCGCTCGCGACCGCGGGGTCGGCGGCGATCCCGAACTGAGCCCAGAAACCAGCCCGGATCCGGAACACCGCGGCGTCGTCGTAGTAGCCATGTCGCACGAGGTTGAAGAACCGATCGACGCCACGCGGCGACCACGCTCGCTGTATCTCCAGCAGAATTGGCCCCTTGGTCGTCTCCAGCCGAACCCGGAACTGGTCCGGCGCGCGGCGATTCATCTCGGTGTGATCCGGTTGCAGGAGCAGGCTGCGATCCGGCGCCTGACCGGTGGCGACGGCGATGGCGAGACTGACGGCGAGCAGCAGGCGCTTGAACATGCAGCGCCCATGCTAGCGTAGACCGCCCTCCGTTGAGGACGGAGCCGCGGGCGAGCAAACTTATCCGCGCATGACCCAAATTGACTTGACGCTCGCGCGACGGCCGCCGTAGGGTGGTCGCTTATGGCCCCCGAAATGAACCGGCGGGAGTTCCTCGCCGCCGCGCCCGCCACTCTCGCCCTCGCGGGCCACGTGCTGTCGCAGTCGCCCTCGCCCGCCGCCGCTTCGGGATTGAGCCGCGCCAAGATCGAGACCTCCGACTACAGGACAGTCGCGCCGCCGCCGACGCCGTCGTCAGCAGCAGCGCCAGAATCCAACAGATCTTGCGAAAACCGCCTGTCCTCGCATCAAGGTCTCCTCCCTTGGTGTGACGTCCGGGGCGTGCGCCGAGGCCTGGCTGCCGCGTCACGCCGTGATGTGCGTGTTCTGAACTGTGAAGCTGTAGTCGACCTGGTCGATCGGTGGGAACGCGTACGCTACCGACCGCGTACGGTCTGTGCATCCGCCCACTACTCCCGTACACGACGAACTATCATTAGTACTACGATATCGGGCCCTAATGGGGTCATGACAAATGCTAATGCGCGCGTCGGCGCTCACCGCCGGCGCACGCCGCGGGTATGATGGGCGCCGTGCGCTGGCGCATCGCTCTCGTCCTCAGCATCGCGATCGCGATCAGCTACCTCGATCGCCAGGCGCTCTCGATCGCGATTGCGGCCATCCAGCGCGAGATCCCGCTCACCAACACCGACTTCTCCCGGCTCCAGATCGCCTTTCTCGCCGCCTACGGCCTGATGTACGCCGGCGGCGGCGCGCTCATCGACTGGCTCGGCACCCGCCGCGGCTTCGTCGTCATCATGATCTGGTGGTCGCTGGCGTGCGCCGGCCACGGCCTGGCGCAGGGCTTCGGCTCGCTCGCGCTCAGCCGCTTCCTCCTCGGCGTCGGCGAGGGCGGCGGCTTCCCGGCGGCGACGAAGGCCGTGGCCGAGTGGTTTCCAGCCCGCGAGCGCTCGACCGCGATGGGCATCATCAACGCCGGCACCGCCGTCGGCGCCGTGATCGCGCCGCCGCTCCTGGCGGCCATCATCCTCACCGCCAGCTGGCGCTGGGCCTTCATCGTCTGCGGTCTTGCCGGCCTGGGATGGACGGTGTGGTGGGCGCGCGAATACTACCCGCCGGCGCAGCATCCCTCGCTCTCGCCGGCCGAGCGCGAGACCATCGCCGAGGTCTTTGCCGCGCCGGCGGCGAACGAGCCGGCGATGCCGTGGTCGTCGCTGCTTGCGCGTCCGGGCAGGTCTGGGGTCTCGTGCTGGCGAAGTTCCTCACCGACGGCGCCTGGTACTTCTACCTGTTCTGGCTGCCGAAGTATCTCTACGATGCCCGCGGCTTCGACGTGAAGCAGGTCGGCTACTACGCCTGGATTCCCTACGCCGCCGCCGGCGTCGGCAGCCTGATCGGCGGCTGGTTCTCGAGCTGGCTGCTGACGCGCGGCCGCTCCATCGACGCCTCGCGCAAGATCGCGCTCGGCCTGAGCGCGCTGGTGATGCCGCTCATCATCTTCGTCACCCAGGTCCCGGTCGAGCTCGCGATCGTCCTCTTCAGCATCGCGTTCTTCGGCCAGCAGTCATGGTCGACGCTCGTGATGATCGTCCCGACCGACATGTTCCCGCGCCGCGTCGTCGGCTCCGTCGCCGGCCTCGTCGGCTTCGGCGGCGCGATGGGCGGCATCGTCTCCAACCTGATGGCAGGCCGAATGCTCGACCTGGGGCTCGGCTACGGCACGGTCTTCTCGATCATGGGCATGTGCCACGTCACCGCCTTCATCGTCATCCTGCTGATGATCCCGAGGATTCAACCGCTGATCGCGTCGCAGCACGCCGCCCGCACTACGAACCCAACGTCATGAAAATCACCGACATCCGCACTCGCGTCGTCGAGTGGCGCGGCCCGACTGTGGCGCCGCAGCCGCATTTCTGCACCAACCCGATGGACCTGCTCGACCTGCCCGGCCGACTCGATGGCAGGCTTCCGCTTCCACGGCTGGCTCATCGTCGAGGTCTTCACCGATGCCGGCCATGTCGGCATCGGCAACGCCGCGCTTGCGCCCCGGCTGTGCAAGCAGACCATCGACCTCTACCTGAAGCCGCTGCTGCTCGGCGCCGACCCGTTCGACTACGAGTTCCTCTGGCAGCACATGTATCGGAAGACGATGGCGTTCGGGCGCAAGGGCGTCGGCATGACCGCCATCAGCGCCGTCGACATCGCCATCTGGGACCTCCTGGGCAAGGCCGCCGGTCAGCCGGTATTCAAGCTGCTCGGCGGCCGCACCAAGCCGCGCGTCCCGGTCTATGCGAGCCGACTCTACAGCCAGCCGCTCGACGAGCTCGCGGCGGAGGCATCGAAATACAAGAAAGCCGGCTATCGCGCGATGAAGCTGCGGTTCGGCTGGGGGCCGATTGACGGCGCCGCCGGCATGCAGAAGAACGTCGCGCTGCTGCGCACCGTGCGCGAAACGGTCGGCGACGACGTCGACATCATGGCCGACGCGTACATGGGATGGAACCTGGACTACGCGCGCCGGATGATTCCCCTGATCGAGCCCTTCCGGCTGCGCTGGCTCGAGGAAGCCGTGATCCCCGACGACATGCAGGGATACGCGTCACTCAAGGCGATGAACCGGGTGCCCATCGCCGGCGGCGAACACGGCTTCACCGTCTACGAGTTCCGCGATTTTCTCGACGCCAAGGCGCTCGACTACATCCAGTTCGACACCAACCGCGTCGGCGGCATCACCCAGGCCCGCAAGATCGCGGCGCTCGCGGAAGCGCACTCGGTGCCGGTCGTGCCCCACGCCGGCCAGATGCACAACTACCACATCGTCATGGCGAGCCTGAACTCGCCGATGGCGGAGTTCTTCCCGCCGGTCGACGTCGAGATCGGCAACGAGCTGTTCTGGTACATCTTCGACGGCGAGCCGATGGCCGAGAACGGCTACATCAACCTGCGCGACGACGTGCCGGGACTCGGGCTGACGATCAAGGAAGAGGCGCTGAAGAAGTTCGATGTGATCGAATAGAGGGGACGGAGGGAACAGAGGACACGGGTTTACCACGGAGGCTCAGAGGCCGCGGAGACGCTCGGAGGTCACTTGAATTTTTCTTATGCTGTGAGTTCTCCGCGCGTCTCGGCGCTCTCCGCGTCTCCGTGTTGAACCCGTGTGCTCCGTGTCCTCTGTGTCCTCCGTCCCCTCATTTCTCCACGCCGAAAGCGTAAACCGTCGTCGATTTGTACTCCTGCCCTGGTCGCAGCACCGTCGAGGGGAACGACGGCTTGTTGGGCGAGTCGGGAAAGTGTTGAGTCTCGAGGCAGAACGCCGATCGCTTGCCGTAGACGTGCCCGCTCTTGCCGTTGTACGAGCCATCCAGCTTGTTGCCCGTGTAGAACTGCACGCCCGGCTCGGTGGTCGAGACGTCCATGGTCCTGCCGGACGCCGGATCGACGACGCGGACGGCGTGCGCCAGGCCGCCTGCCTTCCGGCGCAGGACGAAGTTGTGGTCGTAGCCGCTGCCAATCCTGATCTGCTCGTGGTCGGCGTCGATGCGCGCGCCGATCGGCGTTTCCGTCGTGAAGTCGAACGGCGTGCCCGCCACCGGCGCGATCTCGCCGGTGGGAATCTGACCGGCATCCACCGGCGTGTACGCGTCGGCGTCGATCGTGACCTTGTGCGCGAGCACGTCGCCGGCGCCCTCGCCGGACAAGTTGAAGTAGCTGTGGTTCGTGAGGTTGACGTGCGTCGGCTTGTCGGTCGTCGCAAAATAGTCGATCGTCAGGGCGTTGTCGCCGGTGACGGTATACCTGACGCGCACCGCCAGCGCCCCCGGATAACCCTCCTCACCGTCCGGGCTCGTGCGCGTGAACGCCACCGACGGCCCGCGCGGATCGGTCACGACCGCCCCCTGCCAGGCGACCTTGTCGAAACCCTTGACGCCGCCGTGGAGATGGTTGGGCCCGTTGTTGGCGGCTAGCGGGTAGGTCCTGCCGTCGAGCGTGAAGCGGGCGCCGCCGATGCGATTGCCATAACGGCCGACGAGGGCGCCAAAGAAGCGGGACCGCGTCAGATAGCCGTCGAGCCCGTCGTGCCCGACGACGACGTCGCCGATACGGCCGGCGCGGTCCGGCACCTTGACCGATACCACGATGGCGCCGTACCAAATCACTCGCACTTCCATGCCGCTATCGTTAGTCAGCGTGAAGATACGAACGTCCGTGCCGTCGGGCATCCTGCCAAAGGAAGCTTCCGTCACTCCAGGTACTGTCACCGGTTCACTCCGCAGAACGGCAGGCCGCGGCCACCCCACGAGGGCGGCGACCGTCAGGCCTGCGAACGCCGCACACTCAATCAGTCGAACCCTCATCGGGTCACCAGGTCAGCTTGACCAGCGATACTCCCTGCCGCGGCAACGGAAACGACATCGTCACGATGCCGTTCTTGACCGCGACCTGCTTCGCAGGTTCGAGGTTCTGCAGCTGGCTGATTTTTTCGAGCTCGCCGTACTGGCTCTTCGACGGCGGCTGCGGCGAGCCCATCTTCTGCCAGGCCTCGTAGGAGTTGCCGATCTGACGGTCGACGCGCTGATGCGTCACGCGGACGCGGCCACCCGGCACGCCGGCGATTGACAACTCAACTGGCGTATCCGGCGCCACCTTGTCGTCGTCGTGGTAGTTCCACAGTAGGACTTCGATCGAACGGGCCTGCCGGGTCGCCATCGCGTTGACGTCGGCCTGGGCGCGCACCCCCGCGTCGCGCACCTCGGCGAGCTGGAGTCCGCCGCTGCTCTCGACCCGGACGCGGTCGCCACCCATCTGACCGAGCATGCGGAAGACGTTCAACACCGGCTTGCCGATGCCGTTGGTGGCGAGGTCGCGGAAGCCGTAGAAGTACGGCTGATCCTCGAATTCGAACGCCCAGGTCACCGAGCCCATCAGGTTGACGCCGTGCAGGTCGGCGAGCTCGTAGGTCCGTGCGATCTGCTCCGCGGTATAGCTCGAGTACATCGAGCCGTTGCGATAGCCGTTGTGCGGATCCGTCTTCACCGGGCAGGCGGCGCAGCCCTCGGGATCTGACTCGCCGATGACGATCGGCGTGTTCTTCAGCTCCGGGTACGACGCGACGATGGCAAAGCCGTTGGCGATGGCGCGGAGCTGGTTGCTGACGCCCATGCGGACGTAGGGCGGATCGGACTCCTTCATCACACGCGGCGCGCCCTTGGCGTGGAAGCCGATGTACTCGAGCGGCGAACCGACCTTTCCCGTCGCGTAGTTCGTGCCGCGCAGGCAGTGCTCGATGAAGTCGCGCAGGAACTTCTGCGTTCGCTCGCCGAGCGGACCGGTGACGTGCGGGCCGCCGATGCGAGCAGTCGGCAGCGCGCGCTTCAGGCCATCGGCGGCGTAGTCGTACATCTTCATGTACTCCTCGGGCGTGCCCTGCCAGTAGCCGATGTCCGGCTCGTTCCAGACCTCCCACCACCAGGTCTCGACCTCGGCGCGGCCGTACTTCTCGACCGAGTGCTTGACCCACTGGAAGATCAGCTCGCGCCACTTGTCGTAGTCGCGCGGCGGATGGGCCCACCCGGTGTAGATCCGGTTGTAGGGCACGCCGGGCTGCCAGTCGTGCTTGTAAGGCTGCGGCTTGACCGACAGCGCCTCCGGCATGAAGCCGATCTGCATCAGCGGCTTCATCTTGCGCTCGAGGTAGGTATCGACGATGCGGTCGACGATCTTCCAGTCGTAGATCGGCTTCCCGTTCGCGTCCTCGGTGTAGGCGTTGGTGGAGCCCCACTTCAGTCCGGGCGTACCGTCGCCGGTCGTCAGCAGGTTGTGGACACGGACGTAGACGGGGACCGGGCTGAGCTTTGCCAGGTCGGTCAGCAGCCGCTGCCCGTCCTTCATGTAGGTGTAGTTGGGCTCGTCGTAACCGAACCAGGCCCAGATCGGCTTCATCGGCCCGATCTTCGCGGCCGCGTCGACCTTGATCGTGACCGGCGGCGCCGCAGGTTGGGCCTGCGACGCGATCGACGACGGCAACGCCAGCACGCCGACCGCCGCGATTGAGGCGAGGGCGCCGCGCGCCTGCCGCCGCATCACAACCGCACCTCGACCGGCTTGCCGGCGAACGTGACGGACCGCGTCTCCGAGGAGCCGGCAACCGTCACTGCGATCTGGCGGCTGAGCGGCGCCAGCATCTTCGATCCCGGCGCGAGAGCCAGCCGCAGGCGCCGCGCCTTGTCGTCCCACCGCGTTTCGATGCGCATGAACTGTCCTTTGCGATAACCGAAGCTCCGGCCGTCATCCTCGTAAAGCGACGACGTGCCGTCGACGCCCGGATGCACCTGCAGCGTCAGCGGCCCGTCGACGACCTCGTCCGTATACTGCTTGAGCGGATCCATCGGAATGACCGCGCCGGCGCGCACGTAAATCGGCGTCGTCTCGAGGTCGACCTTGCGTTCGATCGATCTGCCGCCTTCCATCCGCTCACCCGTCCAGAAGTCGTACCAGGCGCCGCGCGGCAGGTACAGCTGCCGTGAGGTTGCCCCCTTCTCCACCACCGGCGCGACCAGCAGGTCACGTCCCCAGAAGAACTGATCGCCGCGGGCGACGGCGGCCGGATCGTCGGGGTGATGCAGCCACATCGCCCGCATCATCGGCAGCCCGGTCTCCGACGTCTCGCGCGCCGCGGTGTAAATGTAAGGCATCAGGCGGTAGCGGAGCTCGAGATACTTCTTCATGATGCGCTCGGTCTCGGGGTTTTGCAGCTCCTGAGACGCCATCGTGAAACCCTTCGTCTCCTGGGGGCCGCCGTCGCCGCCGTTCCATCCCCACGGCAGCTTGAGGTGCCAGTTGCGGCCGTGGGCGCGGAACGATGGACAGAACGCGCCGAACTGGAACCAGCGCACGTGCAGCTCCCCGGTGTACTCGGCGGTCGGGACGAAGCCGCCGATGTCGGTCCCCCACCACGGGATGCCCGACAGACCGGTGTTGACTGCGATCGGCACGTGCGTCTTGAGCGTCTCCCAGCGTGACTGCACGTCCCCCGACCAGAGAAACGCGCCGTAACGCTGCATCCCCGCGGCGCCGTTCCGGTGCAGGGCGAACGGCCGCTCGTCCGGCCGCCATTGCTGCGACCCTTCCCAATACATGCGATGCCGCGCCAGCCGGCCGGCGACGTCGAGGCCGTCCCCTTGATCCGGCCACCAGCCGTCGACGCCGAGATCGTAGAGCGGCTTGTGATACGGCCAGTAGCAGGCGACGTTGCGATCGGGCGGCCAGCGATCGTCAGGCGTTCGGCCGCTCGGCACCGCGTTCTCGGGCGTACACGGCTCGGCGACCGTTCCGGACATCCGGCGGCCTTCGATGACGATGTGGAGCACGACCTTGAAGTGCTGGGCGTGCATCTCGTCGACCATCTTCCTGGGATCGGGAAAGTTGTCGGCTTTCCAGCCGAACTCGCCGTTGCGCGTGTTCCACCCCGACGGCGTGAACTCGGTGCCGAGGTAGATGAGAGCATCGCACGGCAGCTTCTTGTCGCGGAACGTCTTCGGGATCGACATGATCTCGTCGGGGCCGCTCAGCGTCCGGTGCGACTGCATGTAGCCGAGCGTCCAGCGCGCCGGCAGCTCCGGGAGGCCGGTGATGCGGGCGTACTCTCGCATCAGCACTGTCGGGGTCGTCGACGAGACGACGAACACTTCGAAGGGCGCCCCGGGCGCCGCCGGCGTGAACTTCCCCTGCTCGCCGGTGAAATCGAACGCGCCCGCGGGCTGGTGGATGAACATCCCCCAGCCGTCGGTGCCGACCAGCCACTGGATCGGAGCCCTGGCGCCATGCGTCTGCAGCTGGTAGCCGCCCTGGCCGTTGCGCATGCGATCGACCTGTCCCTTGCGATCGAACTGGGGCCCGCCCTGGCCGAGGCCGAGCAGCGGACCGCGCGGCAGCTGGAACAGCATGTCCGCGGCCTGGGCGTCGAACGTCAGCCGCTGCACGATCACGCCATTCTGCGTCTCGACCTGGATGGCGGGCGGCGCGGCCGTGAATCGGACCGTCAAATCGCCGGCACGGACCGGCTTGAACGCCGCGGTCCTCCCAGCCGCGAGCGGCTTGCCGGCATTCGGCTCGGCGACACCGCCGTCGTCGGGCACGGCGACGGGCTTGCCGCCGGTGATCGGCAGCACGCGGATGCGCACCGTCGACGGGCCGATCGAGGACACGGCGATCTCCACCGGCGTGCCTCCAATCGTGATGTCACCATCCTGGCCGCGGATGATCGTCGTGCCGAACGCCAGTCCGGCGCCGGCGGCCGTGATCGTCCGGACAGCTTCGCGTCGCGAGATTCGTTTGCTCATGTTGTTGATGGCTGTCCAGTCGGCCGCCCGTCAGCGGCGGACGTCGCTCAATCCAGGCTCGCGCAGCAGCTTCTCGATCGGGTCGATCTCGATCGGCACGAACGCGGACATGTTCTCGATACCGGTTTCGGTGATCAGGATCACGTCCTCGATCCGCATCGCGATGTTCTCGTCAGGTATCGAGATCGGCGGCTCGATCGTGAAGATCTCCCCGGGCTGGAACGACTCGCGACGGATGGTGACGTCGTGCACTTCCATGCCGAGGCCATGGCCGAGGCCGTTGCGCGGCTTGCCGGTCTGATACTGCGCCGCGAACTTCGTCGCCGCCTCGCGGATCTTCGGATCGGTGAACGTGAAGCCATCGATGATCGCGGCCATCTTCTTCCCCGCCGCGCTCGCGACCTCCCCGATCGGCACGCCCGGCTTGATCTCGGCCATCAGCGCCTGATAGAGCCGAAGGTAGATGGTGTAGAGCTCGCGCTGGCGCGGGCTGAATCTGCCGTTGGCGGGAAAGACCCGGCTGATGTCAGAGGTGTAGTACTTGAGGTCTGGCGCGTAGTCGAACTGGACGATGTCGCCGTCCTGCAGCTGGCGCAGGCCGCGGTGATAGTGGGAGTAGACGGTGTTCGGGCCAGTCGCCGACAACGGGAAGTAACCGGGCCCCTGCGCATTGTGCTTGCGGAAGACCCACTCGGCCGCGGCAGAAAGCTCGTACTCGTAGCGGCCCGGCGCGGCCTCGCGCATCGCTTCCATCACGCCGAGCCCGGTGACGCGCGTGACCTCGCGCATGAACGCGATCTCGCGCGGCGTCTTGATGAAGCGCATCGCGTCGACGAGGGGATCCAGGTCGCGAATCTCTGCACCCGGAAGCGCCTGCTGCAGTTTCTCCTTGAACACGGTTTCCCTCGACGGCCGGCCGTCCCAGGGGTCGGAGGCGGTGGCCCGGGCGTGGCCCACCGCCTCGCCACCGGAGCCGCCGCCCCGCACTTCGGCGCGAAACGCCGTGTAGAGCGGTCTGCCGCTGAGCTTCGCGATCTCCGCGCTGAACGTGTCCCGCTCGAGGACGGCATCGATCCCCGTGATCGTTGCCGCCGCCGGTCCCGGGCCGAGCTCCGGGCCGTTGTAGCGTTCGCGCCGCGGGGGCGGGAGAAATAACGTGGAGCGCCGGCTTCGGCCGTCGATGACGAGCAGCGCCCGCGGCACCTCCACGCCGGCCAGGTAGAAGAACTGGTTGTTCTGCCGGAACGCCACCTCAGCCGACATCTCGGGCGCGCCTTGGACCACCGCGACGCCGTCGCCGATGCTCTGCATGACACGAGCGCGCCTGGCCGCGAATTCTTCGACTGGAAACACATCCGTGAAGTACGGCGCCGGCTGCTGCGCCGTGGCGATCGCGCAGCCGAGGCACACGAGAACGACAACGAGGCGTCTGGTCATGTCGGGTCCCTACAATACGGCAACCGCGGCGGCGCCGTTCACCGGGTTCCGGTTATGGCCTCATAAAAGAAAGCGGCTTTGACTCGCCGCGAGAACTCGGCGAACATCTCCCATGCACAGGGATCACGACAACAACGGCTTCAGCGTCTGGCTCGCCGGCGGCGGCGTCAAGGGCGGGACCGTCGTCGGCGCGACCGACCAGTACGGCTACCGCGCCGTCGAGAACCCGAAGACGGTCTACGAGCTGCACGCGACGATCCTGCACCTGCTCGGCCTCGACTACGAGGCGCTCACCTACCGCTTCAACGGCCGTGACATGCGGCTGACCGACGTGCACGGGAAGCTGATCACGGAGATTCTCGCTTAAGGCACGGCGGCGGCGCACGTATGGTGCACACGGCGGGTGCGCACCACGTCGCGACGGTCACAGATCCCCCGATGCGCAAAGTGCGATGGGGCGTGCTGGGCGTCGCGAAGATCGCGACGGCTAAGGTCATCCCGGCGATGCAGCTGGGTCGCTTCTCCGAAGTCGCGGCGATTGCCTCGAGAAGCCAGGACCGGGCCACCGCCGCTGCCGCGGCGCTCGGCATCGGCAAGGCCTACGGATCGTACGAGCAGCTGCTCGAGGATCCGGACATCGACGCGATCTACAATCCGCTGCCAAACGACCTGCACGTGCCGTGGACGACGAAGGCGGCCGAGCACGGCAAGCACGTCCTGTGCGAGAAGCCGATCGCGATGAGCGCGGCCGAAGCGCGCGAGCTGATCGCCGTTCGCGATCGCACTGGCGTCAGGATCCAGGAAGCGTTCATGGTCCGGACGCACCCGCAATGGCTGAAGGTCCGCGACCTCGTGCGCAGCGGCGCCATCGGCGAGCCGCGATCGATTGTCGGCGTGTTCAGCTATTTCAACCGCGACCCGGAGAACATCCGCAACATCCCGGCCGCCGGCGGCGGTGCGCTGATGGACATCGGCTGCTACCTGATCAACATCGCGCGCTTCGTCTTCGGGCGGCGGCCGGCGCGGGTCACCGGCGTCGTCGACCGCGATCCGGACATGGGCACCGACCGCATGACGTCGCTGCTGCTCGACTTCGCGCCCGGGCATGCCGCAGGCACCTGCAGCACGCAGATGGTCTTCTATCAGACGCTGCAGATCCTCGGCACGACCGGCCGCATCGAGCTGCAGATTCCCTTCAACGCGCCGCCCGATCGCCCCTGCCGGCTGATCGTCGACACCGGCGCCGACCTCTTCGGCGGCGGCGCCATGGCCACGGAGATCGACACCTGCAACCAGTACACGATTCAGGGCGACCTCTTCTCGCAAGCCATACTGGATGACACGGATGTCCCGTGCCCGCTCGAAGACGCCGTCGAGAACATGGCGTGCATCGACGCGGTCTTTCGCTCGGCGGCCAGCGGCCGCTGGGAAGTTCCGGAGTAGCCGTGGCGATCTATCTCGGGCTCGATTCCAGCACGCAGAGCGTGACGGCGACGGCGGTCGAGGTCGGCGGGTCCGGACGGCGGTCGATCCTCTTCGAGCGCACGTTCCGCTACGACGAGGCGCTGCCGTCGTACGGCACGCGCCACGGCGTGCTCGCCAACGCCGACCGGCGGGTCGTGCACTCGTCGCCCGTGATGTGGTCGGAGGCGCTCGACCGGATGATTGCCGAGCTCGTGCGCGACGCCGACGTCGACTGGGGCCGGCTCCGCGCCATCTCCGGCTCGGCGCAGCAGCACGGCAGCGTCTACGTCAACGCGCTGGCGCGCGGCCGGCTCGGCAGCCTGATGCCCGAGATGCCGCTCGTCGACCAGATTGGCGACCTCTTCTCGCGCCGGACGTCGCCGATCTGGATGGACTCGAGCACTACCAGCCAGTGCGCCGCCATCGAAGCGGCCGTCGGCGGACCGCGGGCGCTCGCGGCGATCAGCGGGTCGCGCGCCTTCGAGCGTTTTACCGGACCGCAGATTCGGAAGTTCGCCGAAGAAGATCCCGACGGGTATGCGGCGACCGATCGCGTGCATCTCGTCAGCTCGTGGCTCGCATCTCTCCTCGCCGGCCGGCACGCGGCGATCGATCCGGGTGACGGCTCCGGCATGAACCTGATGGACCTCGCCACCCGCCGCTGGTCGGCGGACGCCGTCCACGCGACCGCCGCGGGGCTCGACCAGAAGCTGCCGGCCCTCGCCGACTCCTGGACCGTCGCCGGCCCGCTCTCCGCCTACTGGACGAAGCGGTACAACCTGCCGCCGGCGCGGGTGGTGGTGTGGTCGGGCGACAACCCCTGCAGCCTGGTCGGCACCGGGCTCGTCAGCGAGGGCATCGTCGCGGTCTCGCTCGGCACGAGCGACACCATCTTCGGGATCATGCCGACGCCAAAGCCGAGCGACGACGGCACCGGACACGTATTCGCCTCGCCGACCGGCGCGTTCATGGGCATGACGGTGTTCAAGAACGGCTCGCTCGCGCGTGAGCGCATCCGCGACGGGTACCGCATGACCTGGGGCGACTTCTCGGCAGCGCTGTCGCGGACAGCCGCCGGCAACGACGGCCGGACGCTGCTGCCGTGGTTCGATCCGGAGATCACGCCGCTCGTGCTGACACCCGGCGTCCAGCGCAGCGGGCTCGACGCGTCAGACGCCGATGGCAACGTGCGCGGCGTCATCGAAGCCCAGATGATGGCGCTCTTCCTGCACAGCCGCTGGATGGGAGTGAAGATCCGCAGGATTTACGCGACCGGCGGCGCCTCGGCGAACCGCGCCATCCTGCAGGTGATGGCCGACGTGTTCAACGCCGAGGTCGTGCAGCTCGAGACCGGCAACTCCGCCGCGCTCGGCGCGGCGCTGCGGGCGCTGCACGCCGACCGGCGCGAAGAGGGCCGGCCGATGTCGTGGGAAGACGTGGTCGAAGGATTCGTGATGCCGAAGCTCGAAACGCGCCTGCAGCCGCAGGCCGCACACGTCGCGACCTACCGCAAACTGCTCGAAATCTACGCCGGGCGGGAAGCGGCGGCGCTGGCGGCCTCGTAGGGCCGGGCTCGTAGGGCGGAGCTTCAGCTCCGCCCTCGATCGCCAATCGCTACGAGTTACGCGCTGACTCTTACCGCACTCCCAATAGCAACTCGATCACCAGCTGATCGAGCTTTTCGTACGGCAGCCGCTTCGCCGCGAGCGCAGCCCGGTCGAACGACCGCGCCTTGAGCGCATCGGCCGCGGCGCGAGAGAAAGCCGGCGCGGTCGGCTCGCCGTGCGTATCGCGAATGCCCGCAAGCAGCCCTTGAATCTCCTTGTCCTCCCGGAACCGCTGCACCTTGTCCTTGAGAATCAGGTAGGTGCGCATGCAGCCGGCGGCGAAGTCCCACACGCCTTCGGGATCTTCCGTGCGGTAGGCGTGGGCGTCGAAATGCAGCGGCCCGTCGTAGCCCGACTCGAGCAGCAGCTTGACGAGGAAGAACATCGGCTTGATCGACTCGGAACCGAAGCGCAGGTCCTGGTCGAAGCGCCCAGGCTTCTGGTCGTTCAGATCGATGTGAAAGAGCTTGCCGGCATCGATGGCCTGGGCGATAGCGTGGTAGAAGTTCAGCCCGGCCATCTGCTCGTGCGCTACCTCGGGGTTGACGCCGACCATCTCGGGATGCGCCAGCGTCGTGATGAAGCCGAGATAGGCACCGGTCGTCGGGAAGAAGATGTCGCCGCGCGGCTCGTTCGGCTTGGCTTCGAGCGCGAACTTGAGGTCGTACTTCTTGTCGCGGGCGTAGTCGCAGAGGAAGTCGAGCGCGTAGCGGAACCACTTCAGCGCCTCGACCGCATCCTTCGAAGCGTCGACCTCCGTTCCTTCACGTCCACCCCAGAACACGTACGTCCTGGCGCCGAGCTCGACGCCGAGATCCATCGCGTGCATGGTCTTGTGCAGGGCGTAGGCGCGCACCCGCGGATCGTTCGACGTGAACGCCCCGTCCTTGAAGACCGGGTCGCTGAAGAGGTTGGTCGTCGCCATCGGCACCTTCATGCCGGTGTCGGCCAGCGCCTTCTTGAAATCGCGGAGGATGCGATCGCGCTCCGCCGCCGGCGCGTCGATCGGAATCAGATCGTTGTCGTGAAAGTTCACCCCGTAGGCGCCGAGCTTGCTCAGCCGCTCGACGGCGACCACCGGATCGACGGCCGGGCGCACGAACTCGCCGAAGGGATCGCGGCCGCGGTTGCCGACCGTCCAGAGGCCGAAAGTGAACTTGTCGCCAGGTTGTGGAGTGTAGGCATCAGTCATGAGGCCTTGATTGTATCCAAGCCGGCAGGTCACGTCACGGCGCGGCCGCCGCCGAGGCGGAACCGCAAGAATGTCGGAAACAGGCTTATAGCGGCATAACGCGTTCCGATTGGAAGTTCCCGCAATCCCGCCGTTACCATGGCGACACACGACAGGTCATCCCCGCCAGCACTGTTGTCACGCTAGGGAGAAGATGCCCGGCGCACGTGTCCCGTCCGGGACGCGAGGCGGCGGGTATTGGAAGTTCAGGGAGGAGTCGCAATGCCGCGCTGCACCACCGGAAGCGTCCTCGTCACACTGTTGTGTCTCTGGCTGCTGCCTTCACCGGCGGCCGGCCAGGGGCGAACGACGGGACAAATCGTTGGCACCGTCAAGGACTCGTCTGGGGCGGTCGTCCCGGGAGCGGTCCTGATCCTCATCGACAATGGCACCGGCGCCACCGCCGAGGCGACGAGCGGAAGCGACGGCAACTTCGTCCTTCCGAACCTGCAGCCAGGCCGCTACCAGATCACCGCGACGTTCCAGGGATTCAACCCCGTCACGATTCAGGAAGTCGTCGTCGGCACCGCCCGCTCGGTCGACGTCGTCGTCCAGTTCGAGGTCGCAGGGTTGAACGAGCAGGTGAGCGTCGAGGGCCGCTCGCAGGTCGTCGAGACGACCTCGACCACAATCGCCAATACCGTCAGCAACGAGCAGATCTCGAAGCTGCCGCTGGCCGGCCGCAACATCCTCGGGTTTGCGCTGCTGGTGCCGGGCGCGGCGTCGAGCACGGGCGCCCGCGACAGCGAGTACAACGGGCTGCCGGGAGGCGCCATCAACATCACCCTCGATGGCATCAACAACAACTCGCAGCGTTTCCGCAGCGGCGGCACCAGCTTCTTCACGTTCGCTCCCGTGCGGCTCGGCGCGATCGAGGAAGTCACGGTCTCGACCGCCGGTCTGGCCGCCGACGCCGGCGCCGAGGGCGCGGTCCAGGTGCAGTTCGTCACCAAGCGCGGCACCAACGCGATGCGCGGCTCGGTGTTCGACCAGATTCAGAACGAGAAGCTGAACGCGCAGAACCCGGTCAACAAGGCGCGCGACATTCCCAAGACGCGGCTGCGGCGGCACGAATGGGGCGCCAATCTCGGCGGCCCGATCCTCCAGAACAAGCTGTTCTTCTTCGGCAACTACGAGCAGGTCTACCAGCCGGGCACGACGACGGTGAATCGCACCGTCCTCAAGGCTTCGTCGCAGGCGGGCCTCTTTCGCTATCTCGGCACCGACGGTGCCGAACGCAGCGTCGACCTCCTGGCGATCGCGCGCTCCAACAGCCTGCCGTCGTCGATTGACCCCTTCGTCGCCGAGCAGATTCAGACCGTGAACGCCTCGATCGGCCAGGGCACCGTCACCTCGTCGCCGACCAACCGACTGACCGACACGTTCAGCTTCCTCATCGACCAGACGCCGAACGTCAATGTCTACCCGACGGCGCGCGTCGACTATCAGGCGGCGCAGAACCTCGCCATTCGCGGCGTGCTCAACCTGCAGTACCGCAACCTGCCGACGAACCCGCGCTTCCCGGGGCTGGCGCCGATCAACGATGGCTTCACCTCGACCTACTACATCCTCTCGACCGGCGCCGACTGGACGATCAACTCGAACCTGTTCATGGGCATCAGCTTCGGGGCGCAGAGCAACTACGAGGAGTTCCGCCCCGGTAATACGCTCGACATCTACGCCGGCCAGGGCGGTTATCGCGTCGACCTGCCGCTGATGGACGAGCCGCAGATCCTCGCCGATCAGCTGCCGATTCCCCGGAACAACCCGGTCTGGAACATCACCAACACCCTGACCTGGCTGAAGGGCAAGCACACCGTGACCCTCGGCGGCACGTTCCGCCGGACGACGATGTACGAATCAATCGGCGGCGTGCCGCCGTCGATCACCGTCGGGATGGCCAACAACGATCCGGCCGCGGCGGTGTTCACCGCGACCAACATCCCGTTCCTCAACACCAACGACGTCGGCAGCGCTCAGTCGCTTTACGCCCTGCTCACGGGCCGCGTCAGCACCTCGAGCGGCAGCTACTTCCTCGACGAGAACACGAAGGAGTACGGACTGAACCCGGCGTTCCGCCGCGAAGCACAGAACGTCGGCGGGTTCTTTGCCCAGGATCAGTGGCGGATCAACCCGGCGTTGACATTCAACTACGGCGTGCGTTGGGAACTGACCGGACCGGCGCACAACACCAACGACGTCTACAGCGGCCCCGACGTCGTCGACATGTATGGGCCGTCGACGGCGCCGTTCCAGCCCGGCACGCTCAACGGCACGATGGATCCGCAGGTCTACCTGAAGACGCACCCCTACAAGGCCGACTACAACAACTTCGCGCCGAACCTCGGCCTCGCGTGGAACCCGGAGAAACCGTCCGGCTTCCTCGGCGCGCTGCTCGGCAAGGCGGTCTACCGCGCCAACTTCGGCATCAACTACTACGACGAGGGCCTGATCAACTTCCAGACCTTCGCCGGCAACGGCCCCGGCATCAGCCAGTCGCTGACGCTGCCGCCGTTCACGCCCGGGAGCCTGAACCTGCAGACGCCGCTGCCGGCGTACCTGCGGGCGCCGGAAACCTTCTCGCTGCCGGTCGCGATGTCCGGCTTCACGTTCGCGCGCGGCCACGCGACGATCGACCCGAACCTGCGCACGCCCTACGTGAAGAACTGGACGATCGGCTACCAGCGCGAGCTCTGGAGCGACGCGGCGATCGAAGTCCGCTATGTCGGCAACCGCGGCAGCAACCTCTGGCGCGGCTACAACATCAACGAGACGAACATCTTCGAGAATGGCTTCCTGAACGAGTTCCGGAGCGCGCAGCGCAACCTCGAGATCAACACCGCCAACGGCCGCACCGGCTTCGCCAACAACGGCCTGCCGGGACAGGCGGCGCTGCCGATCTTCGACGCCGCCTTCGGCCCGCGCGGCACCCAGCCGGCGGTCGCCACCGGCACCGGCTACGGCAACACCAACTTCGCGCTGTGGCTGCGGCAGGGCGAAGCTGGACGAATGGCGAACTCGCTCGCCGGCGACTTCCGCTACCTGTGCGCCATGGTCGGCAACGGCCTGCCCGAGTGCAGCCGCCGCGGCTACAACGCCAGCGCGCCCTACCCGATCAACGTCTTCCAGATGAACCCGTTCGGCGCCGGCGCGAACATGCGGATCCTGACGGACGAATCGAGCTCGGAGTACGATTCACTGCAGCTCCAGTTCCGCCAGCGTTATCGCCGCGGCCTCAGCCTGACGGCGAACTACACCTACGGCAAGGCGCGCACGGACCGCTACCCCGTCAGCGCCGAGAACCAGGTCGACTACATCACCCTGCGCGACAAGGGGCTGAACTGGGGACCGACCGCCTACGACCTGCGCCACACGTTTCAGGCCTACGGCACGGTCGATCTGCCGGTCGGCGACGGCCGCCGGTTCGACCTCAATAACGGGCTGCTGAACCAGGTGTTCGGCGGCTGGGCGGCCTCGACGGTCATCCGCGTCCAGAGCGGCCGGCCGTTCCTGCTCCAGAGCGGGCGGCAGACCTTCAACCAGTTCGACTCCGGCGTGATCCTCAACGGCATCACGGTCGACGACCTGCAGAAGATGGTCAACGTCCGCCCCGGTCCCAACGGCAACGTGTTCTTCTTCGACGAGGCGCTCATCGGCGCCGACGGCCGGTCCAACGGCTCGCTCCTCACCTATCCGACGACACCCGGTGAGCAGGGCCAGTATGTCTATCTCTACGGCCCGGGACTGTGGACCGCGGACTTCGGCCTCGCCAAGACGTTCAACCTGCCGGGCGCCTCCCGCCTCAACGTCGAAGGCCTGTTCATCAACGCCTTCAACCACCGCAACGTCGTCGTCGGCGGCACAGGCGGGGCGACGCTGAGCATTGATTCAACGACCTTCGGCCAGACCACGACTGCCGCCGTCGGCGGCCGCGAGGTGCAGTTCAGAATCGGCTTTACGTTTTAACGCTTCGTTGCCGGTTGTCCGGTAGTCCGGTAGCCCGGTCGTCCGAGGTTCTCACCTTCGGACGGCCGGGCGTCGCCGGCCGCCCAAATAGACGACCGCACCACCGCACGACCGGACAACCGGAGGACCCCGGAGGACCGGACGACCGGTTTAAGATTCAAGAGTTATGTCCATCACCCGACGACAGTTCGTTCAGGCGACAGCAGTGGCGGCGACCGGCGCGTATGCGGCACCCCTGGCAGCGCAGCGCGGACAAAGTGATCCGCCGGCCGCAGTGCCTGAAAGCATTCGCGCGCTGAAGCCATTTCCCGGCACGGCAGCACCCATCAGCGAGAAAGAACGGCTGGCCCGCATCGAGAAGGCGCGGAAGCTGATGGGCGAACAGGGGATCGGTGCGATCGTGCTCGAGACCGGCACGAGCATGAGCTACTTCGTCAACGTCCGCTGGGGGCTGAGCGAGCGGCCCTTCCTGCTCGTCATCCCGCAGAAGGGCGACCTGGCCTACGTCTGCCCGGGCTTCGAAGAAGCGCGGGCGCGCGAGCTCACGACGTTTACGAAGGACGTCCGCGTCTGGCAGGAGGAAGAGGACTGGGGTGCGACGGTCGCGTCGATCCTGAAGGACCGTGGCGTATCGACGGCAAAGATCGGCGTCGAAGAACGCGTCCGGTTCTTCATCGCCGATGGCATCGCCCAGGCGGCGCCGGCGTCGAAGGTCGTGCTCGCGACGCCGGTGACGGCAGGCTGCCGCATGTTCAAGTCGGCCGCCGAGCTTGCGCTCATGCAGCGCGCCAACGACATCACCATCGAGGCATTCAAGGCGTCGCTGGCCACCATCCGCGAAGGCATGACGCAGCAGGAGCTCGGCGCCAACATCCGCGCCGCGTTCAACGCCGTCGGCGGCCACGGCGGCTCGGCGCTGATCGGCTTCGGCGAATACTCCGCCTTCCCGCACGGCAGCATCAAGCCGCAACAGCTCAAGATGGGCGACATCGTCCTCATCGACGGCGGCTGCAGCATCGAGGGGTATCAGTCGGACATCACCCGCACGACGGTACTCGGCAGGCCGACGAAGCGGCAGTCGGACGTATGGGACCTCGAGCTGCGAGCGCAGAACGCTGCCTTCAAGGCGGCGCAGGTCGGCGCGACCTGCGAGTCGGTCGATGCCGCGGCGCGCAAAGTCATCACCGACGCCGGGTTCGGGCCAGGCTACAAGGTGCCGGGATTGCCCCATCGCACGGGCCACGGCATCGGCATGGACGGGCATGAGTGGACGAACTTCGTCAAAGGCAATACGACGAAGCTCGCCCCGGGAATGTGCTTCAGTGACGAGCCGATGGTCGCCATCTACGGCGAGTTCGGCATCCGCCTCGAGGACTGCCTCTACATCACCGAGAGCGGCCCGAAGTTCTTCACGAAGCAGTCGCTGTCGATTGAACAGCCGTTTGGGTAGTTGCCAGTTGCCAGTTGCCAGTTAGACGCGAATCGCGGGCTCTGACTGGGCACTGGCAAACTGAAAACTCTATTTCCCCGCTTCCAGCTTCTTGAACGCCTCGACGTAGGCATCGACGTTGTCCTGGCGGACGATATCGACGCCCGAGTCGTTAATCGTCTGCGCCGGCATCTTTCCAGCCTTGATCGCGGCCAGCATCTTCACCGGCTCTGAGCCCCAGCCGAAGTACTTCTGGCCAATCAGGATCCGGACCTTGCCTTCCTTCAGCAGCTGCGGCGCGGGCTGGATGGTGTCGAACGAGATGACGTGCGTGGTCTTGGGCACTGGCGTGAGCGCGTTGCGCGTGAACACCGGCCAGCCGCCAACCGAGATCCATGCGCCGAGGTTGGGATAGCGGTTCGTCCCGGTCGCGATGAGCTCGGCGGCCTTGACCGTGTCTTCCTTGACGTCGAAGGTCTCGACGACTTCGATCCCCGGATGCTGCTTCAGTACTTCGGTGACGCCGTCGAGCCGGCGCTGCAGGTTGGTCGCGCCGACGCTCGTCATCAGGGCGACGGTGCCCTTGCCGCCGAGCAGCTTCACCGCTTCCTCGCCCATGATGCGGCCGCCCGCCTTGTCGTCGACGCCGTAGAACGCGAGCCGCTTCGAGTTGGGAGCGTCGGCATCCCACGTGACGACGGGAATGCCGGAATCGACGGCGCGGTTGATCGCCTCGGTAAGGAAGTCGCCGTTGAGACACGAAATGGCGATGCCGTCGACCCGCTGGGTGATGAACGCCTCGAGGATTTCCTTCTGCTTCAGCTGGTCGCCCGTCTCCGGCCCGCGCCAGATCACCTCGATGTTGCCGAGCTCCGCCGCGGCGCGCTCGGCGCCCTTGCGCGCGTAGTCGAACACCGGAAGGTCGAGCGCCTTCGGAATCACCGCGAACCTCAGCTTGCGCGGCGCGTCGCCGGCCGGAGCGCTGCCGCCGCAGGCGGCGGTTACGCCCAGCATCACCACTGCCGCGATCACGGCAGAACATCTCTTCATAGTCGACCTCCGGTTCATCAGGCGCCTCGCTTGACCAGGATCTGATCCATCACCACGATGACAATGACGACGACGCCGACGATCATCCGATCGTAGAACGTCGCGCCGGGAATCTGCGCCAGGGCGTTGCGCAGCACGCCGAAGATCAACGCCCCGAGGACCGCGCCGACGACCGATCCACGGCCGCCCGAGAGGCTGGCGCCGCCGACGACCGCAGAGGCGATGATGTCGAGCTCGTAGCCCATCGCCAGGTCCGCCTTCCCCTGCCCCTGCACCAGCGCCAGCACGACGCCCGAGACCGAGGCGAGCACGGCCGAGATCAGATAGACGGAGGTCTTGATCCGCGGCAGCGAAATCCCGGAGAAGAGCGCCGCCGTCTCGTTGCCGCCGACGGCGTAGACGGCACGCCCCCACTGCAGGCGATGCATCACGAGTTGAAACACGACGGCGAGCACGACCATCACGAGCGGCGGAAACCAGTCGAGCGGGATGCCGAACGGATGCCAGGCCGGCGGCAGCAGCCGCGAGAGATCGAAGTAGCGCCCTTCGGTCAGGATGAAGCCGAGGCCGCGGACGATGCCCATTGCGCCAAGCGTCGCGATGAACGGTGGCAGCCGCGCCGCAATCACCAGGACCGAGACGAGCAGACCGGTGGCGACGCCGACGAGAATGCCGGCGAACGCGCTCGGCGCCAGTCCCCAGCCGGCCTCGACGAAGAGCCCGCCGGTGACGACGCTGGCGAGCGCGATCACGGCGCCGGGCGAGAGATCGATGCCGCCGGAAATGATGACGATCGCGGCGCCGATCGCCGCGATGCCGTAGATCGACGAGTACTTGAGGACCAGGAGCGCGTTCGAAGTGTTGAGAAACGGATGATACGAGCCGTACTCCGGCCACAGGTACCAGCCGAAGAACACGATCTCGAGCAACAGGATCGCGAGAGTACTGGCCTCGCGAATGCGCCAGAGCCGCTTCACGATGCCTGCCTTACCGCCGCTGTCGCCAGCTGCATCACGGATTCCTCGTTTGCCTCGTCCGCGCTCAACTCTCCCTGGACGTGCCCCTCGCGCATCACGACGACGCGGTGCGCCACTGCCAGGATCTCCGGCAGGTCGCTCGAGACGACGACACAGGCCGCACCGTCTGCCGCTTTCTGCCGGACGATGGCGTGGATCTCGTCCTTGGCGCCGACGTCGACTCCCTTGGTCGGTTCGTCGAGCAGGAAGACACGCGGCGCGATGGCCAGCCACCGCGCCAGCACCACCTTCTGCTGGTTGCCGCCGCTCAGGTGATCCGGCGTCGTCTCGACGCCGGGCGTCCTGATCCGCCAGGTCTCGACCAGGCCGCGGCTGAACGAGCGTTCCTCGGGGGCGCGGACGACGACGGTCCGGCCGGCGACCGCGCGCGGCAGGACGAGATTGTGCCGCAGCGTCAGGTTGAACAGCAGCGCCTGGCGCTGGCGATCCTCGGGCACGAGCGCGATGCCGGCGCGCGTCGCTTCGATGACGCTGCCGCCGCGCAGCGGCCGGCCGTCGACGAGCACCTCGCCGCCCGCGGCCCGGCGCAAACCGAAGATCGTCTCGAGCGTCTCCGAGCGGCCGGACCCGACGAGGCCGAAGACGCCGACGATCTCGCCGCGCCGGACGCGCAGGCTGACGTCGCTGACGAGCGGCGGCGCCGACAGCCGGCGGACCTCGAGCACGACCGGGCTGTCCACCGGCGTCGTCTGCGCCACGCGCGGCGGCAGATCACGCCCGACCATCGCCCGAACCACGTCGTCGGAAGTTACGGCCGCGCGATCGAACGTCGCGACGTACTGGCCGTCACGCAGGACCGTGATGCGATCGCAGAGGCGAAAGACTTCCGGGATCCGGTGCGACACGTAGAGTATCGTCGCGCCACGCCGGCGCAGGTCGTCGACGACACGGAACAGGTGATCGGCTTCCGCCGTCGTCAGCGCCGTCGTCGGTTCGTCGAGGACCAGGACGCGGCATTCGAAGGCGAGCGCCCTCGCGACCTGCACCAGCTGAGCGTGCGCGGCCGACAAGTGCTCCATCGGCGCGTCGGGCGAGAGGTCGAGGTGGAGGCGGGCGAGAATGTCGCGGGTTCGCTCCCGCATCTCGCGCTCACGCAGCACGCCGCCGCGGCCGGTGATCTCCCGGCCGGCGAAGATGTTGCCCGCGACCGTCAGGTTGGGGAACATCAACAGTTCCTGGTAGACCATGCCAATGCCGTGGGCCAGCGCGTCGCGCGGACCCGACAGCGCCAGCCGCCGATCTTCCCAGCGAATCTCGCCGGTGTCGGGCGTCACGATGCCGGCGAGGATCTTGAGGAGGGTCGACTTGCCGGCGCCGTTCTCGCCCATCAGCGCGTGGCTCTCGCCGGCGGCGACCGAGAAGCTGACGCCGCGCAGGGCGCGGACGGCGCCGAACGACTTCCGGATGTCGTGGAACTGGAGCCCTGGCACGCCTCTATGCTACCGGACCGGCGGGATACGAGGGAGGCGCGCCATGCTGATCACTGGCGGTTGCCGGCACCGAAACCGCGCTGTTCCCAGCCTTCTTCGAACAACCTGATCTGGCCGCCGGTGCGCGGGTGAGCGGCGCAGATGTCGTGCTTGAGCGTCAGGCCGAGCCCGGGGCGCTCCGGCAGCGCAAAGCAGCCGTCGGCCTCGACCGTCGGCGGGTGGTCGACGAGGCCCTGGACCCAGGTGTCGGCGAAATCGTTGAAGTGCTCGAGGACCTTGTAGTTCGGCGTCGCGATCGCAAAGTGCAGGTTCGCCATCGTCCCGACCGGACCGCAGACGTTGTGGGGCGCCATCTGCAGATAGTACGTGTCGGCCCAGCCAGCGAGGCGCTTCATCTGCAGGAAGCCGCCGAAGTGCGTGAGGTCGACCTGGACGATGTCGACGAGGCCCTGCTCGATGAACGGCCGGATGTCTTCCATCGTGTGCGCGCGTTCGCCAGTCGCGATCGGCAGGCGCGTGCCCATTCGCACCCGCTTCATCGCTTCAGGATTCTCCGGCGGCACAGGCTCTTCGATCCAGTCGGGGGCGTACGGCTCGAGCGCGTGCGCGACGCGCACCGCCGTCGACGGCGTGAAACGGCCGTGCATCTCGACGAAGATCTGGACGTCGGGGCCGACCGCGTCACGAACAGCGGCCACGATCTCGACTGCGCGCCGCTCTTCGGCCGCCCCGAGCTCGGCCGAGGCGGCGCCGAAGGGATCGAGCTTGAGCGCACCATAGCCGCGGTCGACGACCTTGCGCGACAAGCGGCCGATCGCCGCCGGATCGCGCTCGGCCTGGTACCAGCCGTTGGCGTATGCGCGGACGCGATCCCGAAAGCGGCCGCCGAGGAGTTTCCAGATCGGCACGCCGAGCGCCTGCCCCATCAGGTCCCAGCAGGCCATGTCGAACGTCGCCAGCGCGGACTGCGTCACCTCGCCCGGGCGGCTGTAGTCCGACCGTTGAATCTTCCAGGCCAGGCGCTCGACGTCGAAGGGATCGGTGCCAATCACGTGGCGCGGCGCGAGCTCGTGCACCGCGGCCACGAGCGTCTCCGTGCGGTTGACCATCCGCACCTCGCCGAGGCCGACGAGACCATCGTCGGTCACCAGCTCGACGAACACCAGCTCCCGCCACGGCGTGCCGACGACAGTGGTGCGAACGTCGGAAATGGTCAGAGACTGCACTTGGAACCTTTCAGGTAACGGCTCAGGGCTCAGGGCTTATGGCTCAGGAGGCAGGCTCAAGGCTCAGGCAAGAGCACAGTAATCCAAATCGTGCGGCTCTGCTCGGTGAGCTTTTGCCTGAGCCGTAAGCCCTGAGCCCTGAGCCCTGAGCCCTGAGCCCTGAGCCCTGAGCCTTAACCGGACGCCACCGCGTCCGGCGCATAGCGTCGCAGGATGTTCAGCCCGAGCGCGGCGCGGCGGACGCGCTCGCGGCAGAGCGCCAGCACGGTGTTTTCGAGATGCTGACCGGCCGGATAAAGCGGCCCGTGATTGCGCAGGCCGAACTTCAGGTAAATCGGCGCGGCGACGCGGACGAGCTCGGGGATCTCGTAGTGGCGCACGGCGCCGCCGAAGTCATCCGGGCTCTCGACGTAGAAATCGATCGGAATGTCGACGGCCTGGCGAATCGCGGCAATCTGCGGCAGTGTCAGGTCTACCGGGAGGTTCAGCGAGGTGGCGCCGAGGTCCTCGAAGACACGGCCGGCGGCGGGATTCGCCGCAGCGAGGGTCACCGACGTCTTCAGCACGAAGTCCGGTGGCAGGTCGCCATCCTTCTTCATGCGTCCGAGTACCGCGAGGTGGCCAATGTCGCCGACGAGGATCGACTTGATGCCGAGCGCCAGGCCGTAGAGGACGTCCTCGATACCGAAGGCGAGCTGGTCGGCGCCGCGCAGCGACGCACCGAGGACCCGGCCCGCACTCGACGCCGCCTGGACACCGATGTCCCAGCTCGCGCGCGGACCGACGAACAGGCATACCTCGACGTTGTTCGTCCGGCCGAGCGCGACCATCTCGCGAATCTCGTCGTCGGTCTGGAGCATGATGCCACTGCCCTGGCTGATGCGGTGCACGCGCACCTGGTGCTGCGCTGCCGCCTGCATCACCGCGTCCATCGCCCGCGGCCCCTCAGTCGATGGAATCTCGATGCGATACTGGCCGCCGTCGACGAAGCGCTTGCTCGACGTCGGCAGGTCGTAACTGTCGCGGGACGGAAGCTTGTAGCGGCTCAACACGGAACGCGATTTAGTCATACTCTCAGCTCTCAGCTCTCAGACTCTCAGATCCTGCTGACAGCTGATGGCTGTCAGCTGACGGCTGAACCTCATGTCGCAAACCTGACGCTCAGGCCGCAGTCGACCGACACAGAGGCGCCGGTCATCGCCGATGCGTCATCCGAGGCGACGAACGCGACAACGGCGGCGATCTCCTCCGGCGTCGCGATGCGGCCGCCCGGATGCGCGTCGAGGACGCTCTGTTCGGCGGCCGCGGGATCGGGCTGCATCGCGAACCATTCCTCGACGAGGCGCGTCCGCGTCCATCCCGGGAGGACGGCGTTGACGCGGATGTTCTGGCGGGCGCAGTCGAGCGCCAGGCTGCGGGTCAGGCCGACGAGCCCCGACTTGGCCGCCGCGTACGGGAACATCCCGGTCATCGTCAACTGGGCGTGGATCGAGGAGATGTTGACGATCGAGCCGCGGCCGGCCCGGCGCATCGGCTCGAGCGCGTGCTTGGCGCAGAGCCACGCCCCCTTGAGATCGACGGCGAAGACGGAGTCCCACTCCGCTTCGGTCATCGACGCGGCGTCGAAGTAGGCGTTGACGCCGGCGTTGTTGACGAGGATGTCGACCGTGCCGTGCCGCGCCGCGACGCCGCTGATCCACTGCGCGACGTCAGCTTCGCGCGTGATGTCGGCGGCGGTGAACTCGACCCGGCCGCCCAGGGCCCGCGCCGTCTCTTCACCGGCGGCGACTGCCAGGTCGCAGAACGCGATCGTCGCTCCCTCCGCCGCGAACCGCTCGACTATCGCGCGGCCGATCCCGCGTGCCCCGCCGGTCACGATGGCGATCCTGCCCTGCATGCGCCCCATTTCCGTCTCCTGGCCGGTCCGGCAGCCGGGCAATCTCGCGCGCGGTCGCGGACACCAGGCCCTGCATCGCCGCCTGCGCCGCCGCGGCATCGCCCGCGGCAATCGCTGCGAGAATCGCGCGATGCTTGGGCAGCGATCGCCTGGCGCTGCCCGGCAGGCTGCTGGTCGTACGGAAGCTCACGGCCAGCGCCGAGTAGATCACCCGCGTCATCTGTTCCAGCAGTTCGTTCGCCGAGGCGCGGACGATGGCGAGATGGAAGCGCATGTCGGCGTCGTTGAACGCGGCGTGATCGCTGCCGCCCCGACGATTCACCGCCGCGACCATCTCGTCGAACGACGCCTGCAGCGTCGCGATCGCGTTACGATCGGCGCGGATGGCCGCCAGCGCCGCGGCATGCGGCTCGATGATGCCGCGGACCTCGGTCAGCTTCTGGAGGAAGGCGGCCCGCGGCGCTTCGTCGTGCTCCCAGGCCATGACGTCCGGATCGAGGAGATTCCAGGCGTCCCGCGGCGTCACCCGGGTGCCGATCCTGGGCTTGGCCTCGACCAGCCCCTTGGCGGCGAGAACCTTGATCGCCTCGCGCAGCGCCGTCCGGCTCGCCGTCGGCGCCGAATCCAGGGTGTCGCCCGGCCGCAGCTCACCGCGCAGGATACGCCGGCCGAGCGTGTGCACGATCTGGCCGTGCAGGTTGCGATGCGGGTAGCGGCGGGAGACCGGAGCCATGGCCGAAGCGGGGATATGATAATACTTTACCCGCCATGCGCACCCTTCTATCGGCGGCGCTGATCGCGAGCCTCGCAGTGACGACCACCGAACAGACCAGGCCCGGTGCCGGCGCCACCCGCACGGCCACGACCGCTCACGCCGACGGCAAGACGATCGAGCTCTTCACCTTGCGCAACGCCGCCGGCGTCGAGGTCCAGGCGATCTCGCTCGGCGCCATCATCACCTCGTGGAAGGTCCCGGACCGCTCGGGCCAGCTCGGCGACATCGTCCTCGGCTTCGACACGGCCGAGCGCTATCTCAAGGGCGACTCGCCGTACTTCGGGGCCGTCGTCGGCCGCTACGGCAACCGCATCGCGAAGGCGCGGTTCAACCTCGACGGCAAGGCGTTCCCGCTGGCGGCCAACGACGGCGTCAACCACCTGCACGGCGGCAAACGCGGCTTCGACAAGGTGGTCTGGGACGGATCGATCGTGAAGGATGGCCGCGGGCCGACGGTTGCGTTCCGCCGCGTCAGCCCGGATGGCGAAGAGGGCTACCCGGGAACGCTGGACGTCCGCGTCAGCTATACGCTGACCGACAAGGGCGAGCTGATCGTCGAGTACGAGGCGAAGAGCGACAAGCCGACGGTCGTCAACCTCACGCAGCATTCGTACTTCAACCTGTCGGCCGGCGCCGCCGCCGACGTCCTCGGCCACGAGCTGCGGCTGAACGCCGACCGCTACACGCCGGTGGACGCGACGCTGATTCCAACGGGTGAACTGGCACCCGTCGAGGGGACGCCGTTCGACTTCCGCAAGCCGACGGCAATTGGCGCGCGGCTCAAGAACGAACATCCGCAGATGCAGTTCGGCCGCGGCTACGACCACAACTGGGTGCTGGCGCGATCGACGCCGGATCTCGTGCTGGCCGCCGAAGTCCTCGAGCCCACGAGCGGACGGACGCTGACTATCCACACGACCGAACCGGGCATCCAGTTCTACAGCGGCAATTTCCTCGACGGCAAACTCGCTGGCAAGGGCGGGCGCGCGTACGGCCACCGCGCCGGCTTCTGCCTCGAGACGCAGCACTTTCCAGACTCCCCGAACCAGGAGAGGTTCCCCAGCACCACGCTGCGCCCGGGCGAGGTCTACCGCTCGCGCACGGTCTTCACTACCGGCGCGCGCTGAAAGGCCGCCGACCTGGCATTCAACTCGCACGCTCGGCTGCGCCATGATCAGGCTGGAACAGGTGCGCGGCGAGATGTTCGAACGCTTCGAGCGGGTGGATCGACGTTTTGCCCAGAATGAACAACGGGCGGGACGGGTCGAGCAGCGTCTCGTCGAGCTGACCGAGCGCATCGAGGCGCTCCGCCAGGTGCTCGCGGCGCAACTGGGGTTGACGGAGACCGCCGCCGAACAAGACGACGAGAACGCCGACCGCGCAACAGAACCGGTGGAGATACCGGTCCTGAGCGCGGATCGTCTGTAGGGCGGGTTACTGCGGCCGGCGGCGGCTCTCGACCGCCATCGCGCCCGGCTCGTCGCCGCCGTCGCTGTCGACCGCCTCGGCGCGCAGGCGCCAGTGGTGCCCGTGCGCCTCGAGGTCCCAGTTGAAGAAGTCGGTCGCGATCTGCAGCGCGATGACTGGGTCCCAGGACAGGCCGAGCAGTTGCCCGTTGCCGGGCATCGGCGCCCCGGACGCAGCGAACTTGCAGACCACCGACAGGCCGGCCCACTGCTCGTTCGTGAGGTGGTAGACCCGGTATTCGTACCCGGGTTCCCACAGCGAGCCGAGCTTCAGCATCAGGCACTCCGGCGCAGCGTCGCAGGCGCGCTGTACGGCTTCCTGCTGATCGCGGCTGAGCGGCGCCCAGCCGGCGGGCAAGACTGGTGTGCGATGCGGTTCCGGATAGGCGACGACGTCGCCGCCCCGTTCGATCAATCGCACGCGCCTCGCAGGTCGCACGGCGACGGATTCTCGTGTTGGTTCCATAAGTGCCTCGGGGTCCTCCGACCCGACGCGCCTTGCGGACGTAGTCCGCACGCTAATTCATGAGCTTCGAGGGCTGAGCCGGCAGGCCCTGGACGACGCCATTCGCGCGGTCGAGCGCGGCTTCGTAAAGACGAATCCAGATGTTGGTCGACGCGGCCAGGTCCTGCAGCTGCTGGTGCAGGCGGTGGTTTTCCTCAGCCAGCCTGGCGTTCTCCCGCGTCAAGGTCAGGATCCGCGCCTGATCGTCATGACGCGCCCGGGCCGTAGCACCCCGCCGCATCTCCAGCCAGTTCAACGTCATTGCCGTATCCATTCCCGAGTCCCCTTTATGGTGAAGTTGACCGTCGCCGTATGTCTTATGTAACGGTGGTTCTTGGGAAACCGAACATGACAGTCGGCAGGCAGAAAAATCCCTGACTCTCTACGCGCGGAACTGGCGGGCGGATGTAAGACTTAAAAGAATCGTGATTTTGGGGCGTTTGGCGAGGCTGTAGCTCGTCAGCCCCCCGGCTGAACTCGAACTTCTCGAGCAAGGAACACTCGAGCTCGGCGCAGTCGAGTGGGGGACCGGGCCCGACGGCCCGGCCCAGCCGCTCAAAAACTCGGATTTCGCCGGATCGGTGGTTGCGGACCGCGAGGCAGGGGCCCCCACACCGCGCCCCGCGGCGGACGGCCGACGCCGGCCGCGTAGAGGACGGATTCCGAAATCCCGTCGATGCCGAGGTCCTGCTCGATGAGGCTGTCGGCGAGGCCCATGACGCAGTACGGCGCCAGCCGCTGCCATGTCGCTGTCAGGCAGAAGGTCTGGCAGACGTGTCCGGCCTCGACGAGCGCGGCGCGATAGGCACGGGAGTACGGATAGCGCCAGCGAATCCTGGCAAAAACGGCGGTGAAGAACACCATGGCGGACGCGGCCGCGAAGTAGCCGCTGTTCGGCATGTAGGCTTTGAGGCGCTCGACCGGCACGGCCCCGCCAATCCGTTCCAGGCGGTGGGTGTCGCTGGCGTAGTGATAGATACCGGGCCTCAGACCGTTGACGTTCCGGGCGACGACGTAGCATTCGATCGCATGCCGCGCCCCGCCGGACGGCGACGTCTTGAGCGCACTGCGCTGCCGCCCCTTCCCGACCCAGAACTGGACCCCGGCGCTGAGCCCGAGCACGGTCGCCAGTTCCGCAATCGTCACCGGCGTCGCGCCATACCGTCTCCAGGTCCGCCGTGCCTTCAGGACTTCGGGGAACTCGCCGACGTCGCTGGGCTGCGGCAAATCGATAACGGCGGCACGGGGGTACTTCTTGACAGGCGGCGGCATCGCCGCCGCTTTTGAACCCCTGGCCTGCCGCGCCAGGCTGGCAATCTGCTGTGGGGACGAAAATGGGACATCCCGGGTGGACATGTGGAAGAAACCCGCTTCCGGATTCCAGCGCCCGAGGGCACTCATCGCCTCGACCCTGGGATCGATCGGGCGATCGCTAGGCTCCAGCAGGCCCATGGCAGAGGCCTCCTCGACCAGCATCTCGACGAGGTCCGCGGGCTGTGAAGCCAGCTCACGCCGAAGTGTGGCCATGGTCTGCCATTCGTGACAAGCGCTGAGGAGCTTGAAGATGAGGGGAGTGGCGCCGGTTGTGCGGTTGGTTGCGTAGTTGAAAATCGCGAGCGCGCCGCGTCGCCAGAAGGCGACGAGGTGGGGCGAACGACGATATCGGACCGTCGTCCGCCCCCTGGAACGTCCCCGACTCACGTCGGGATGATCATCGTCGGCGAGCACTCGCTGTTCAATTCGACCTGGACCTGGCGCAGGGCGCGAATCGCGTTCTGGATTTCAGGCGTGACGTTCTTGGCGGTGTCCAGACGCGCGATGTGCGCGGAGATCTGGGCCTTGAGCGGCTTGAAGTTGACGCAGGACGGATCCTCGAGGCCAGTCTCGTACGCCAGTGCCGCTCTGCGCGGCTTCGGCGCTGCCTTGGCCTTCTTCTTGGGCGCCGCCTTCTTCTTGCTGACCGCCTTCTTCTTCCTGGCGCCGCGCGCTGCCGGACGCGAAGTCTTCTTCTTGGCCATCTGTTATTGGCTCCTCCGGAAAATGTGGAGCGAGTCTAGGCCACACGCCTGCGCTGGTCAAGACTTCACTGCAGTCCGATGGCCGCCAGCAGCTTCTGAAATCGTGAATCGGTGCGCAAATCGGCGAGGCGCGCGTCGACGCCGAGCCATACCACCGACGGGTCGCGCTCTTCGATGGCCCGGCCGAACAGCGCCAGGCTCGCGTCGTCGTTGCCGAACGCGTGTTCGATGTAGGCGCGGTCGCGGCTCGTGAGTTGAATGGCCCGCGCCGCCAGCTCGGTCTGAAGCGTCTGGTAGGAGGCTCGGGCCGCGGCGATGTCCCCGGTCCTGGCCTCGAGGCAGACCAGCTGGACCCGCATCGGCACGATCGTGCCGGTCGTCAGCGACGCCGCCCGCCGCGTCGACGCCAGCGCCTCGACGACCCGGCCGGTCGCCTCGTAGATTCGGCCCTGAAGCAGGGGGCCCCCGGCCGAGCCCGGTTCCATCGCGACGGCGACGGCCAGCGTGCGCTCGGCTGCCGCGAAGTCGCCGCGGTAGTAATCGAGCAGAGCGTGCCGGCGGACGAGCGCGGCGGATTCCGGTTCGAGGCGGCGACTCAGCTCAATCTGCTCGATCGACTCGTCGAACCGGTGCAGTGCCGACAACAGCTCGGCGTAGTAGATGCGCGCGTACGACTGGCTCGGATTGAGCTCGAGCGCCTTCTGGAAGTTGCGCTCTGCGAGCTGGAAGTTCCAGTCGTAGATGAAGCTGATGTGCGCCAGCGTCGCATAGCCTTCTGCAAGGTTCGGATCGATGGCCAGCGCCTTATGGACGTCGGCGAGCGCCTGCGTCCGCGCCTGCTGATGGGGGATCGCGCCGTTCAGTCCCATGCTGATGCGGGCGCGGGCCGCGCCGACCAGTGCCGCCGCATGGGACGGATCGGTGTCACTGGCGCGCTCGAATGCCTTCAGCGCCAGGTCGGCGCTGCCGGCGCCGTAGCGATCGAGGTGCGAGCGGCCGAGCAGATAGGCAACTTCCGCCTCGGGGTTGGTCGTGCGCTGGGGCGGAACCGCGACGTTCTTCCCCGGCAGCACGGCGCTGGCGATGGCCAGGGCGAGCTCGTTCTGCAGCCGCTGGCTGGCGCCGCGCGGCCGTTCGACCCGGCCGGTCCAGATCACGGCGCCCGTTCCTGCCGCGACGAGCTGCGCCCGGACCACCAGCGGCGCCGTTCCGTCGCGCGCGCCGTCGTCGCTCGACAGCGTCGTGGTCAAGAGGGCGTCCACGTCGAGCACCCTGGCGATCTCCTGACTCGTGCGGCCCGCGCCGCCGCTGCCCACGCCCGGTTTCACGGTCAGCGCCTGGATCTGGCCGAAGGTCGCGAGAAGCTCATCGGTGAAACCGCGCACGAACTGATCGGAAACCTGCAAGGAGGAATCGTGCTCAGTCGGCATGACTGCGATCGATCGGACCGCGGCGAGAGTCGCCCCACGACGCGCCTGCACGGTCCTCGCCCACGACGTCAAGCCGACGACGCAGGCGATGAGGGCGACGGCGGCGGCGACGAACATCGCGCCGAACCGACGCCGGCGGACCGGCACCGGCGCTGGCGCTGGCGCGACAACGATCGGCGCCGCCGCGACCTCGATCGCCTCCTGAAGCGCCCGCTCAGTGTCGCCGGCGCTGCGGTAACGCTGCGCCGGCTCGAAGGCCATCGCGCGCTCGACGGTCTGCACCAGGTTCTGCGGCAGGTCCGGGCGCAGGTCCCGCAGCGACTTCCGCTCGCGCCGCAGGTGCGCCCGCGCCAGCTGCTCCATCGTGGCGGCAGTCACCGGATAGGCGCCGCTCAACAGGTAGAACAGCAGCACGCCGAGGCTGTAGACGTCGCTCTGGACCGAAGCCTTCTGGCCGTCGAAGATCTCCGGCGCGAGGTAAAGCGGCGTGCCGACGAGCCGGTTGGTTCCCGAGAGCTCCTCGCCGGTCCCGAAGTCCATCAGGACGATGCGCCCGCCCTCCTCGCGCATGACGTTCTGCGCCTTGATGTCGCGATGGAGGAGGTGCGCGCGGTGGACGGCGGCCAGGGCGGCGCAGAGATCGAGGCCGATTGCCGCCGTCTCGCGGGCGCCGAACGCCCCCCGATCCTTGAGGATCTGCTCGAGCGACTCGCCGCGCACCAGCTCCATCCAGAGCCCGACGCGGCTGTCGTGCGTTTCGGCGCCGTAGACCTGGACGACGTGCTGGTGGCGGACGCGCGCCATCCGCCGCGCTTCCTCGAGCACGCGCCCGTGAGCATCGCGGTCGTCGTCCTGGTGCAGCAGCTTGAGCGCGACGTTGCGGTGCAGCTCGGTGTCCCAGGCCTTGAACACTTCGCAGGACGTCCCTTCGCCGATGCGATCGAGAAGGATGAGGCGGCCCCATTTCTGGCCCGACGGCGCCGGCGTAACCGGCACGCGGTCGGCCTCCGTCTCCACCGAGATGCTGCGGTGCAACGCAGCAATGCTCTCGACGAGGCGAAGCTGCCGCACCAGCCGCCGGTCCGGCGCCTCGGCGCGCGCCTCGACATTCGACCAGTCGATCTGGGCGCCGTCAGCGACGGACGCGGCCAGATCCGCGAGTGCCCGATTCTCACCTCTCAACATCCATCTCCTCAGCCAACCGCACCAATGCCCTGGTGACGGCCATCCGCGCCGCGTCGGCACTCGCTTTACCGAACGCCGCCGCGATCTGCGCGTAACTCTGCTGCAGCTCGACCCGCGCGATCACCATCTCGCGCTCTTCGTCGCGAAGCCGCTGCAGCGCTTCTTCATACCGGGCGACCGCCTCGCTGCCGATGGCTTCGTCGAGGGGGGAGGCGGCGCGATCCGCGAACTCCTCCCCATCGTCGATGCCTGCCGCCGTGGGATACCGGGTTACCCGCCGGACTTCGTCGCGGACGCGATTGATCAGCGCCTGCCTCATGTAGGCCTGCAGGGCGCCGTCGTGCCGGGGTTCGAAGTCGTTGATGTGCCGGAGGGTCTGCGCCAGCGTTTCCTGCACGAGATCTTCGGTGTCGCGCAGGTCGCGCGTCCAGCGCGGCAGACGACCACGAGCCCATCGCCGCAACGGCTTCAAGTGCCGGCGATACAAGTCATCCAGCGCAAGCGCGTCGCCCTCCCGGGCGCGACGCAGCAGGTCGGTCGTCGACGTCAGATCGGAGGGAGGACTTTCGCGGTCAGCCATGAGGGCCACGACGCGTGCCAAACAAAGCCGTCATGGACCGAGATGATAACCGAACCGTCCCGGCGATCTTGCGCTCTCAGTAGTTGTAACGAACGGAAGTCAGCGACCGAACAGCTGGTTCCAGGCGGGGAAGAACGTCGGCAAAATGCGGGACTTCCGGCTTGCCCTGCGGGTGCAGGGCAAGCCCATCCGGAAGGAAGACGTTTTAGTCCAGCGCGACTTTTCGCAGCAGCGCCAGATCCGTCAGCATGCGTCCGGCGCCCAGCACGACCGACGTCAGCGGGTTCTCCGCCACGAGTACGGGCAGCCCGGTCTCGTCGCGCAGGCGCTTGTCGAGGTTGCGCAGCAGCGCCCCTCCACCGGTGAGCACCACGCCGCGATCGAAAATGTCCGCCGACAGTTCCGGCGGCACGCGTTCGAGGGCATCGCGAACCGACTGAACGATGAGCCGGATCGGCTCGGCCATCGCGTCGCGGATGTCGCCGTCGGAAATCGTCAGCGTACGCGGCACACCCTCGACGAGATGGCGGCCCTTGACCTCCATCGTCAACGGCACGTCGAGCGGCGCTGCCGACCCGAGCTCGCACTTGATCTGTTCGGCGGTGCGCTCGCCGATCAGCAGGTTATGGGCGCGGCGCATGTACTGGATGATGGCTTCGTCGAGCGCGTTGCCGGCGACCCGCAGCGAGCGGCCGTAGACGGTCCCGGCGAGCGAGATGACGGCGATGTCGGTAGTGCCGCCGCCGATGTCGATGATCATGTTGCCCGCCGCTTCGGTCACCGGCAGTCCGGAGCCGACCGCGGCCGCCATCGGCTCGTCGACGAGGTGGACCTCGCTCGCCTTGACGCGGAAGCCGCTGTCCTTGACGGCTCGGCGCTCGACCTGCGTGATCTCCGGCGGCACGCCAATCACGAGTCGGGGGCGGCGCAGCGGGTTCTTGCCCTGCACCTTCTGCACGAAGTGCATCAGCATCTTCTCGGCGGCGTCGAAGTCGGCGATGACGCCATCCTTCATCGGCCGCACCGGCCTGATGTTCGCCGGCGTCCGGCCCAGCATCTCGTGCGCCTCGGTACCCACCGCCTCGACGTTGCCCTTGGCAATGTTGAACGCGACAATCGACGGCTCGTTGAGAACGATGCCGCGGCCGCGCGCGAAGACGCAGGTATTGGCAGTACCCAGATCGATCGCGACGTCCGTCGCGAAGGCCGAAAACAGGCTCATGTCAGAAGGCTCCGGAGTCAGACGACCGGCAGGGCGGTGCTCTCGCAGCCGCCCTGCCCTCGTCAGGAGGAGAGGTGCCGTTGCTGTCGAGAGGCGAGGCATAAGTCGTTCCGCACATTGGCGCTGACAAAAACGCTCACTGGCCGGAAGAAACGCGCGCGTGACGGTCAGCGCCGGCGGTCGAGGCGTGAAGAAACGCTTACGATGTTGAAATCGGATTACGTTTCTGAAGAGTGATTCAAGACTCAGCGTTACTTGAGCACGGTCTTTCGAATCGAGACGTCATCGCTGCCGGCCGTACGGCTGAGGTAATGCAGCGTGTTGCCGACGATCGTCGCCGATGTCGGACCCGCGACGACCTGTCCGGCTTCGACGATCTCGAGACTGCGGGCCGACCTGCCGTTTTCCTCGAGACGAATACGAACGAGCTGGTAGCCGCCGCTGGTCCGCTGGATCCCGACGAGCGAGCCGCGGATCGCACGGAGCCATGTCAGCCCCGCCAGGCTCACGTTCTCGCCGGTTTCGATCACGGCGGTCGTCCTCGAGGTCAGGTCCACCTTCAGGACGCCGGTGTCGTACGCGACGTAGGCGACGCCCTCCTGCGTCACCGCCAGGCTGGCAACGTCGGGCGCCGCCAGGCGGACTGCGAGTTCGAGCGACTTACCCTTCTTCGCCAGGCGGTAGACCCGCCGGCCCTCGCCGTCGAGTACAAAGACACTCTGCGGCGTCACGGTCACGTCAGTGAAGCGGCCGGGCCGCGCCTCCTCGGGCAACGGCACCGAAAACAGGACGCGGCCTGAGATCAACTGAAGCTTGTGAACGGTTGAGGCCTTCGATTCCGGCGACGTGCTCACGACCCAGAGGTCCCCTTCGTGCCCGTCGATCTCGAACGCCGTAATCTGCTGAAACCCGGCGTCGACACCGGCCAGCCTGTCGAGCCGTCCCGATCGCTCTCCGAGCACCATCAGCCGCCGATCCTCGCCGTCGCCGACGATGAACCGTCCTGAGACGCCGTCGTAGGCCAGGCCGACGGTCGTCCGCAGCGCCGACGCCGGAAACGTCAACGGGGTCGCCGCGACTCTGGCGGGCGGCTTCGCTGGCTTGCTTTCCCTGACCGGCGCGGCCGTTACGGGGGCCGGCTCGGCGGCCGCCGCGTTCTTCGGCTTGTCGCTGACGGGCGGGGGCGACGAACCTGCCGGAACCGGAGCGGGCGCGGCGATGGAGGCCGGCGGCAGTGACTTCCCCGCCAGCTTTGCCTCGAACTCCGCCCACGCCGGCAGGTCCCGGACGTTGCGAAAGTCGTCGCTCGTCGCCGCGTCCGTCGCGACGTTCATTGCCGCGAGGCGGTTCAACATCACGAGCGCGTCGTGCGGGCGTCCGCTCAGGCTCTGCGCTCGCGCGAGCAGCGCCATCGACTCCGGGTCGTTCTTCGGCCCGAGGTTCAACGCTTTCCACGCCAGATCGTGAAACTGGTCGTAGTCCTGGCGTGCCGCCGCCTCCAGCGCGGCCAGACGACACGCCTGGGCGTCGCGACAATCCGGCGCCTGAGCGCCGAGTGAACATGCGAGCGACACGACGGTCGCCAGGATGAGCGAGAGGGATGAACGCATCAGGAGGAAATGAGCCGCGCCACGAAGTCGAGCAGGTCGGACGAATCGGCGTTCGTCCCGACACGGGTATCACTAGGGCCAGTCCTTATATCGACCGTCTCGCGCAAAACCTGTTCACGGCGGCCGCGGTCCCGCCCCGGCGCGGCGACAATCTGACGCAGCTCGCCGAAATCCAGCCAGATCAGCTCACATCCGCCGCAGGAATCCATCACGACGTTGCCCGGCCCGTAATACGGGTGGGTGTCCATCCGTTTCGCGCAGGCCGGGCAGGTCACATTTCGCTCGAGCTCGGGCTTGTCGAACGGCACGGGAGGCGCCGGCTGATCGGCAGCCCAGGCGCGCCGCTTCTGCACGACCGTGGCGAATGAGGCTCTCGGCAGCAGGACGCCGCGGCAGTTCGCGCAGTAGCGAACGTTGAACGACTCGTCGAGCATCGCCTGCGCCAGCGTGTGGGCGCACACCGGGCATGGCAGCGGGGGCGCGGTCTCGGCCAGCACTCGGATGCCGTCGTCGCCCGCGCTCTCGGGAAAATGAAAGGATCCGCAGTAGCCGCAGAAGAAATAACCGCGCGTCGTGAAGAGCGCCATCGCGCCGCCGCAGTTCCGGCAGTTCATGCCTCCATGATCGCACGAACCACAGCGATCCTTACTCGCTTCGCAGCGTGATCGCCGGGTCGGTCGCGGCGGCGCGGAGGGCCGGAACCGCACAGGCGGCGACGGCGACGAGGATGAGAATCGCCGGCATCGTGACGAACGACGGCAGGTCCAGCGGTTGAATCCCGAACAGCAGCGGCTGCAGGTAGGCGGCGCCGGCCGCGGACGCGAGCACGCCGCAGCCCAGGCCAGCGAACGTGACGAGCAGTCCCTGGCGCAGCACCATGGACATGATGCTGCCCCGCGTCGCGCCGAGCGCGGCACGAATGCCGATCTCCCTCCGCCGCTGCGACACGTTGTAGGACAGGACGCCGTAGAGGCCGGTCGCGGCGATCCCCAGCGCGAGCGCCGCGAACATGCCAAGGATGGCGGTGGCGAATCGCGGTTCACTCACCGACCGATCGATCTGGCTCGTGAGGGTCCCGACCCGCGCGGTCGCGGCCTTCGGCTCGACCGAAGCGACGACGTCGCGCAACGTCGCCGCGAACGCGGACGGCTCGCCGACCGTCCGCACGACGACGTTGAGCTCGCGCGTGATGCGCGCGGCCTTGCCGTGCGCCAGGTAGATCTCGGGCTGTGTCTTCGCGTCGAGCCCGTCCTTCAGCACGTCGCCGACGACCCCGACGATCTCGGTCGTCGTCTTGCTGTCCGAGAGCAGACCCTCGTAGCGGCGGCCGACAACCGGCTTGCCGTCGTTCATATAGGTCCGCGCGAACGTCTGACTGACGACCATCGCCTGGGTCGACGCCGTCTCGTCGGCTGCTTCGAGCAGCCGCCCTTCGACCAGGCGGATGCCGAGCGCCTCGGCATAACCGGGGGTAACGATGTACTGGAGCGCACGCGCCATGATGCGCTCGCCAGCGGCGTTGGTTCCGAACGCGAAGCCGGAGACGAAGCTCGATTCGCCGAGCGGCGCCATGTTGCTGACGCCGGCGGCGACGACGCCTGGCGCGGTCATCAGCCGCTGCGACAAATCGCGAACCAGTTGTGCCCGGCGTTCGGGCGTTGCCGCCGCGCCGGTCACATAGACCCGCGCCGTGATCACGTTCGCTGACGAGTAGCCGGGATCGACGTTGACCAGCGCGACGAAGCTGCGCGCCAGCAGCCCTGCGCCGATGAGCAGCATGACGCTGAGCGCCGCCTCGACGCCGAGGAGGAGCGAGCGAACACCGCCGCCGGCGGCGCCGCTGCGCGCATCGCCGCGCCTGAGCGCCGGCGACACTGCGGTTCGCGCGGCTCGAATCGCCGGCAGGACCCCGGCCAGCGCCCCGGCACCGAGCGACAGGACCGCCGCGGCGCCGAGCATGCGCCAGTCGAGTCGAACGTCGTCGAGACGCGGGAACCCTTCGGGCGCCCAGGCGGGGATGCTGCGGATGAGCCCCCAGGCGAAGCCGGCGCCAAGAAGACCGCCGAGGACGCCGATGGTCAGGCTTTCCGTCAGCAGCTGCCGCGCCAGACGGCCGCCGCCGGCGCCGAGCGCCGCGCGTACCGCGAGTTCGCGCCCGCGCATCGTGCCGCGCGCCAGCAGCAGGTTCGCGACGTTGGCGCAGGCAATCAGCAGCACGAGCCCTACCGCCGCCAGCAGCAATAGAAGCGCCGGCTTGATGTCGCGAGCCACCTCGTTCGCGATGGTTCGGACACGGACTTCGACCGGGCCGCCCTTGCCGAACAGGAGATCCGCCGCATACGGCCGCGCCACGGTCCTCGCCGCCGCTGTGCCTTCGACCGCGGCCTGCGCCGGCGTCACACCCGGCTTCAACCGGGCGACGGCGCGCATCAACTGCAGGCCGCCGCTCGTGACGCCGGGCGGAATCGCCGGTGTCCAGAACTGGGCGGCGCGATCCGGAAAGTAAAAGTCCCGCGGCGCGATCCCGACGATTTCGTGCGCGGTGCCGTCGACGTCGAGCGTCCGGCCGATCACGCCGGCATCGCCGTCGTAGCGCATCCGCCAGAAGCGATGGCCGAGAACAACCACCTTGTCGGCGCCAGCGACCGTTTCAGTCTCGATGAAATATCGACCCAGTGCCGGCGGCCTGCCGAGAAGCGCGAACGCCGCCGGCGACATCGTGCCGCCGTCGACCCGCTCGACCGCGTCTCCGACCCCGATGATGAAGCTCTGGCTGGAGAAAGCGCCGATGCCGTCGAGCGTGGCCGCCCCCTCCTTCCAGGCATGGAACGTCAGGTTGCTCAGCCGCGGCGTCCGGACCAGCGCGGCGCCGCCGGGATGCTCTTCCGACAGGATGACGAGGCGTCCGGCATCCGAGTAGGGCAGCGGCCGCAGCAGTACGCCGTAGACGACGGAGAACACCGCCGTGTTGGCGCCGATTGCCAGCGCCAGGCTGACCAGCGCCGCCGCCGCGAAACCCGGCGCGCGCCGCAGGAGCCGAAACGACTGTGGCAGGTCCTGGATCAGAGACACCGATAACCCCCGCCTTCCGACAGCATCAGATGTTGCGCAGCGCGACCATGGGATCGACGCGCGTCGCGCGCCGCGCCGGGATGTAGCAGGCCGCTGCCGCGACGACGAGCAACATCGCCGCCACGCCGCCGAAGACCGACAGATCGCGCGCGGCGACGCCGAACAGCAGCTGGCGCATGACGCTGGCGAAGCCGAACGCACCCGCCAGCCCGAGAACGATGCCGAGGCCGGCGGTCGTCAACCCCTGGCGCAGGACCAGGCCGAGAATCGACTGGCGATCCGCGCCGAGCGCCTGGCGAATGCCGAACTCGCGGACGCGCTGGGCGACGCCGAACGCAAGCACGCCGTAGATGCCGATCGCCGACAACAGCAGCGCCACGCCGCCGAACAGGCCAAGGAGCACGGTCGGCGTCCGTCGCTGCTCGAGCGATCTGGCCACCCACTGCTCCATCGTCCGGACGTCGGCGATTGGCTGCTCGCTGTCGATCGCCTGAACCGCGCCGCGCACCGCGCTCACCAGCGACTGCGGCTCCAGCGCCGTCTTGATCAGCAGTGCCGAGCTAGATGGCGCCAGCTGGGACGTCGGCCGGTAGATTCGCTCCTTCGTCACCGGCTGACCGAGATCGATGCTGTTGATGGTGCCGACGACGCCGACGATCGTCAGGCGCGGACTGTCTGGACCACCGCGCTGCAGCTGCTGGCCGCGGGCGCTGCGATTCGGAAAGTACTTCTTCGCCATGTAGTCGTCGACGATCGCGACCGGCGGGCTGTCGGCCGTGTCGCCGTCGTTGAAGTACCGGCCCTCGACGAGCGGAATCTTCAACGCCGCGAAGTAGTCGCCGCCAACGGTCTCCTGCCGGCCGTGCGGCGGTGTCTCGGACGGACCCGGCGTGTAGCCGACGATCGAGTAAGACCCCGACGACACGTTGCCGTTGAACGGCACGTTCGACGTCAGGCCGACAGTCGTGACGCCGGGCAGCGCGCGCACCTGTTCGACCAGACGCCCCCAGAACAGCCCGCGTGCCGTGGCGTCAGGGTAGCGCGCCGCCGGCAGCGCCAACTGCGCCGTGAGCACCTGCTCGCTGACGAAGCCGGGATCGACCTGCTGCAGCCGGGCGAAGCTCTTGATCAGCAGGCCGGCGCCGACCAGCAGCATCACCGCCAGCGCGGTCTCGACGACGACCAGCGCCGCGCGCGTGAAGCCGGTGCTGCGGCCGGCCGAGCCGCGGGTGCTGTCGTCTTTGAGGAGCGATGCCGTGTTCCCGCGCAGCACGACGAGCGCCGGGACGAGACCGAACACCAGCCCGGTGGCAACCGCCAGCGCCACGGTCAACGCGAGAGCCGCCGGATGCAGCGACGCGTTCACCATCCCCGGGATCTGCTGGCCGCTCATCGCTACCAACCCGCGCACGCCGAGGGCGCCGACGAGCAGGCCGCCGACAGCGCCGAGCGCGGCTAGAACGAGTCCCTCCGTCAGCATCTGACGCACCAGCCGACGCTGGCCGGCGCCGAGCGTCGTCCTGATCGCGAGCTCGCGGTAGCGACCCGTGGCCCGCATCAGCAGCAGGTTGGCGACGTTGGCGCACGCGATCACGAGCACCAGCAGGACGAACGCCTGGAGTATGTACAGCGGCGTCCGCAGGTCGCCGACGAGCTGCGTGCGTATCGGGACAGCCAGGCCGCCGAAGCCGGCATTGCGCGCGAACGCGGCTCGCTGCGGCAGCCGCTCGAGATTGCGATCGACGATGATCTTCATCTGCGACGTCACCTGCTCGAGCGTCGCGTCCGGTTTCAGCCTGGCGATCATCTGGCTGAACTCGTTGCCCCGTCCCTGATCCGACATCTGCTGCGGCGTGAAGGCGAAGGGAACGAGCAGGGCGATGTCTCGTCCCGGCAGTTCGAAGTCGGCCGGGAGGACGCCCACCACCTGGTAGGCCTCGCCGCCCAGCCGGATCGATCGGCCGACGACCGCGCGATCGGCGGCGAAGCGGGAGTTCCACAGCGGATAGGTCAGGATCGCGAACTTGTCGGCGCCAGGCTGGGCCTCGCCTTCCGAGAACGCGCGGCCGAGGAACGGCTGCCGGCCGAGGGTCGTGAAGAACGACGGCGTGACGGCGAGCGCCCGGACCTGCTCCGGTTCACCGGCAATCGCCAGGCTCAGGCTCCGGCCGGTGAAGAGCGTCGCATCCTCGATTGCCGGCGCCTGCGTCCGCCGGTCGATGTAGTCGGGTATCGACACCGACGCCTGCCCCAGCCCCATGAGGGGATAGGTGTTCCAGATGAAGACCAGCCGGTCGGGGCTGGCATACGGCAGCGGCCGCAGCAGGTAGTGATAGAGCAGGCTGAAGATCGCGGTGTTGGCGCCGATGCCGAGCGTCAGCGTCGCGACCGCCACGAGGGTGAAAATCGGCTGCTTCCGCAGCGTCCGGAGCGCGTAGCGAATGTCCTGCATGGCGTGTTGGACGGAACCCAGGGACGAAATGTTGAAAACGATGGATCAAAGAATGGTTGTCGAGCCGCGCCTCATCCTCGATACTGACGATCATGGGACGTGTGCTGCTCATCGGGCATGAGCCCGCCCTGGCGGCGGCGCTCAGGGCCAGCCATCACCTCCAACGTCACGAGGTCGAGACTTGCGACGGGCCATTCGACGCCATCCGGCTGCTTCAGAGCCGCGGCTTCGATGTTGTCATCACCGATCCCGCGACGCCGGCCGCCGAAGACCTTCGCCTCGTGCCGGAGCTCCAGCAGGCGCGGCCCGGCATCCGATCGATCGTCCTCGCGCCGGAGCTGTCGAACGCTGACGTCATCGCCGCCCTGCGCCGCCAGGTCTATGCCTGCTTCACCCGGCCGGTCGACTACGAGGAGGTCGCCGACATGGCGCAGTGCGCTATCGGCGATCCCGACTCCGCCAACGCGATCGAGCTGACCTCGGGCCTGCCCCACTGGATTACGCTCCGCGTCTCGTGCCGCCTCATTACTGCCGATCGGCTGACGCGCTTCATGACCGAGTACCGCTCCGACCTCCCGTCGTCGGAACGCGATCTGCTGATGACGGCGTTCCGCGAGATGCTCATCAACGCGATGGAACACGGCGCCGGGTTCAATCCCGAGAAAGTCATCGAAGTCACGGCGGCGCAGACGGCGCGCGCGATCGTCTTCCACTTCCGCGATCCCGGCGACGGGTTCGATCGCGAGGACCTGAGCCACGCGGCCGCGGAAACGACGCCGGACGCGCTCGACGACAGCGCCGAGGCACGCGTCCAGCGGGGCTTGCGCCCCGGCGGCTTCGGCATGCTGATCGTGCGCCAGATTGTCGACGAAATGGTCTACAACGAGAAGGGCAACGAGGTGCTGCTCATCAAGCACCGGGACTGAGGCGGCGCCGGATTACTGCGGTCCCATCCGCATCAGGGCCGCCGGGGTGCCGAGGTAGACGGCGCCGTCCGGACCCACCGTGACGAAGGTCACGGCCGCACCCAGATCGGGAAAGAGCGACTCGGTCGTCAGCACCCGGAGCGGATTGCGCGGATCGAAGCGCACCCGCAGCAGGTACCGCCCTTCCTGCGCCGCGACCAGCAAATCCCCCTGCAGCGCCGCGAGGGCCTCGCCGCGATAGAACGCCAGGGCGGCCGCCCCGGTCTGCGGCGGCAGCGCGACGACCCGCGTCGACGGCACGATGTGGCGCGGCGTGTCGCGGGCGATGAGCCGAAGTTCCTGCGTATCGCCCGACACCGTGTCGACAATCCAGAGCGCACCGGTCTTCGGATGCCAGTCGAACCCGCGCGGCGATTGGTACTGCGCCGAATAGATCGGGCTGCGTCCGGCGGCGTCGGCGGGCGTCGTACCGTCCGGGTTGAGGCGAAGCAACTTTCCGTTGTATGCCGCCTGGCGGTCGCCGTCCTCGGCGCCGCCGTTGTCGAGCGCGACGTAGAGCTTGGCATCGGGACCGAACGCGATCGAGGCCGCGGGCACGGGCGCCGCGGCAACGTCGGCGAGCAGGACGACGCGTTCACCCAGTCGACCGGCGACCTCGCGGAAACGCGCCACGGTGAAGGCCGTGCCGCCGTCGGCCGATGCGGCGGTGTAGAGCGCATACACGAATCGCGTCTCGGCGAACGCGGGATCGATAGCCAGGTCGAGCAGCCCGCCGATCGAGGGGGCGGGCACGACGACGTCGGCGATCTCGATCGCGGGCTCGGCCGCCGATCCGTAGTCGCCGGCGGGCAGCAGGTGAATCCGGCCCGCACGCTCCGCGACGAACGCCGAGCCGTCCGGCGCGAAGACCATCGCGGTCGGATCCTGGATCGCTGCCGGCAGCGGCATCAGGCGCAGCCGGGCGCCGTCGGCGGTCACCTGCTCGATCGCCCGCGCCGGCGCGGTGTCGGCGTCGGCCGGAGCGGTCGCGCCAGCCATCGTCACCTGCAGCGCCGCAGACCGCGTGCTCTCGATCACATCGCCGTTGGTAACGATGTAGGACACCAGCTCGATGCTGTGCTGGCCTGGAGACATGCCGGGCATCCGGCTGCTGCACTGGAAGCCGCCACCGCCTGAGCCGCAGGTCGCGTCGGCCAGCTCGACGCGGTTACCATCTACGTAAGCGGCATAGCGGAACGTCCCCAGCTCGGCCATGTCTGCGGCGGATTGATTCCACCCGAGTCGTTCGTTGCCGGTCACCCTGTCGCCGCCGCCGCTCGGCGGGGGCGATGAGGGTGGCGAACCGTCGCCGCCGCACGCAGCAGCCACGAACGCGGCACCAAGAAAGATGAGCTTCAAACGACGCATCAGGCTTCTATTCTAACGCCTGGGTCAAACCAGCGCCCGCGTCCTACAATCCAGGCCATGAAACGACGCGGGTTCGCTGCGCTGGTGGCACTGGCTGTCGTGACGTCGTGCCAGCTCGTCATCCTCGCGCAGGGACGACTGGGCACGCGGGTTCACGCCTCGGGTTTCACCGCGCCTGTCGCGTTCGTTCAGGACCCACTCGACCGCAACGTCCAGTTCGTGGTCGAGCAGGCGGGCCGCATTCGCGTCGTGCGGAACGGCACGATGCTCGGCGCCGATCTGCTCGATTTGCGGCCGGTGGTGCTTGCCGGCGGCGAACGCGGCCTGCTCGGCCTCGCCTGCGCCAGCGATGGCCGCCTGTACGTCAACTTCACCAACCGATCCGGCGACACCGTCGTCGCCCGCTTCCGGCGCACGTCGGATGCGGTCGTCGCCAACCCGGATTCGCGTTTCGATCTCCGCTGGGGCGGCGCCGGCGGCGCGACGACGATCGCGCAGCCGTTCTCGAATCACAACGGCGGCCATCTCGCGTTCGGGCCGGATGGTTACCTGTATATCGGCCTTGGCGATGGCGGCTCCGGCGACGACCCCGAGCACCGCGCTCAGAATCCGCACGAGCTTCTTGGCAAGATGCTGCGAATCGACGTCAACGTCCCCGACACCGATCCGATCGGCTACCAGGTTCCGCCGGACAACCCGTTCGTGTCAGGCCGCCCGGTCGCGGCGCGGCCGGAGATATGGGCTTTCGGGCTGCGCAATCCGTGGCGCTACAATTTCGACGATCCGGGGCGGGGCGGTACCGGCGCGCTCGTCATCGGCGACGTCGGCCAGGGCGCTTTCGAGGAGATCGACTACGAGCCGCGCGGGCGCAGCGGCAGGAACTACGGCTGGCGCAACCGTGAAGGCGCGCACGACAACGTCACTTCGCGGCCGCCCGCCTACACGCCGCTGACCGATCCGATTCACGAATACGGCCGTTCATCGGGACAGTCGGTCACGGGCGGCTACGTCTATCGCGGCCGCTTGCTCGGGCAGGGATACGTTGGCCGCTATTTCTTCGCCGACTACGTCCAGGGTCGCGTCTGGTCGATCGCGCTCTCGCTCAACGGCCAGGGCGAAGCGCAGGCGTCGGATCTCCGCGAGCACACTACGGAACTCGGCGGCGCGGCGCAACTCGGTAGCGTCAGTTCGTTCGGAGTCGATGCCGACGGCGAGCTCTACATCGTCAGCCTGACGCGCGGGACCGTGCTCGCCGTCACCGGGTCGGGGTCGACTCCGACGACACCGCCGACGCCGACGCAGCTGCGCGTGATTCGGCCCTGAGCCCGCTAACCGCGTGCCCGCGGCGGCCGCGACGTCGACTCCGCCGTCACCGCGTTGTCCAGCCGCATCCCGATCTCGGCGAACTCCGGCGTCGGTCCGTTCCACTTCAGTTCGTCGACGGACGTGAAGAGCGGCAGGTCCGTCCGCAGCGTTGCGAGCGTGCGAAACAGGTAGGCACGATCGCGCTCGCGGACGAGCGTTGCGGCCAGCGATGCGGCGTTGGCCGCGTTGACGCGCCACTGTCCCGCGTCTTCGGGAATGCGCTCGAGGTGGCCGAACTTGGCGAGCACCGCCGCCGTCGATTTCGGGCCCCACCCGTGCAGACCCGGATAGCCGTCGGAGGAATCACCGACGAGCGCCAGGTAGTCGGGGATTGACGCCGGCACGACGCCGAACTTCTCGATCACACCTTCCTCGTTGCGAATCAGGTTGCGCCGGCGATCGAGTTGAACGACGCGTTTGCCGCGGACGCACTGGCTGAGGTCCTTGTCCGGCGTGCAGATGACGACGCGGTCGACCCGATCGTCGAGCGCCGCGAGCGCCGCGCCCGCCGCCAGCGCATCGTCGGCTTCGACCTCCACCATCGGCCACACCGCGATGCCGAGCGCCGTCAGCGCCCGCTCGAGCGGATGGAACTGGGCCAGCAGGTCGGCGTCGACGCCGGCGCTGGTCTTGTAGCCCGGCCACAGCGAATTGCGGAACGACTCGATGACGTGGTCGGTCGCGACGGCGATGTGCGTGACGCCTCGGTTGACCATGCCGAGGACGGACGCGATCACGCCGCGCATCGCGCCGACCTCCGCGCCGTCGGCGGTACGGGCGGACGGGACTGCGTAATAGTGGCGGAAAAGCTCGTAGGTTCCGTCGACGAGGTAAACGTCCAGGGCGTCGCTCCGCGCTCAGTATAGCCCCCGCCGCCGCGGCGACGCCGGCCGCGGGAGAGTGCTACGATGCTGAACATACGTACCTGGAGGGATGATGTCGGAGCACGAATTTCTCGACGAGCGGCGCCGCGCCTCGGAAGACGACTACTTTCGCAAGCGGGATCGCGAACTCATCGAAAGGATGCGGCATGTGGCCGCGGCGGAGCGCGACCGCAGCGAGTTGAGCGCGAAGACCGGTCTCGACGATCCGGCGCTCCTCGGCGAACTGCAGGATCTCGGCTTCACGCCGCAGACGCTGCCGGTCCTGCCGCTCGTGCCGATCGTGCAGATGGCCTGGGCCGAAGGCGGGATCACGCCGGCCGAACGGACGCTGTTGATCAAGGTCGCGCGCGAACGCGGCATTACCGAAGGCTCGCCGGCCGACACGCTGCTGGACGGGTGGATGGCGCGCAAGCCGACCAACGACGTGTTCGAGAAGGCGACCCGCCTGATCCGCGCGATGCTGGAGTCGGGAGCGCCGGACGCGCCGACGATGAGCGCGGACGATCTGATCAATTACTGCGAGAGGATCGCCACCGCGTCTGGCGGCATCCTCGGCATCGGCAAAATCTCAGCCGATGAGCGTGCCACGCTCTCCGAGATCGCCACCGCCCTGAAGTCGAGGGGATAACGCCGTTCTCGAATGTGCAGGGTGCCAGCGGCACCCCGCACGTGGAATGGACCTACGCCCGTGAGCCCGACAACCGGTTGCTGCGGCCGGCCCCCAGCAGCGGCGCCAGCGCAGCGCCGGCGATGAACCCGCCGATGTGCGCGAGATACGCGACTCCACCTGTCTCGGGGGTATTCGCGATCGAGCCGGCGCCGTTGACGAACTGCAGCAGGATCCACAAGCCCAGCATCAGCATCGCGGGCACGGTCGTGACCCCGCCATAGGTCAGCACGTAGACGCGGTTGCGCGGGAACATCACCAGGTAGCCGCCGAGCACGCCGCTGATCGCGCCCGACGCCCCGACCGTCGGCACGCCGGACGACGCATTGAAGATGATGTGCGCGAGTCCCGCCGCGAGGCCACAGACGAGATAGAAGATCAGGAAGCGCCAGTGGCCGAGGCGGTGCTCGAGGTTGTCGCCGAAGATCCACAAGAACAGCATGTTTCCACCAAGGTGGCCCCAGCCGCCGTGCAGGAACATCGACGTCAGCAGCGTCGTCCAGAACGGGTACGGGATGCCAGGCGGCAGATCCTGACCCGCGGAGTACTCCCGCGGCACCACACCCCACGCCTCGATGAAGGATTGCAGGGCGGCTTCGGACGGCTGGTTGATCTCGACGAGGAACGCCAGAACGTTGAGCGCAATCAGCGCGATCGTCAGAAACGCGACGCCATTTTGACTTTCGTTTTCATCCCCGACCGGAAACATGCGCGCCTCCTGAACCTGGCGTCAGCACGAACCGTGCCGGCAGAGGCACAGGCCCGGCGCCGGGGCATGCTAGCATCAGGCATCCGTTGCCGTGCGCAACGCCCGGCATCTACGGACTCAGCCCAAGGAGCAGCCAGATGGCTCAGTACCAGACATGACCCCGCAGACGACGTTCTCGACGCCTTACGCGGCGGACGAGCGGGTCACTACGTTTCTCCGGAGCGTGTACGGCTGGATGTTCGCCGGCCTCGGCATCACGGCCGCGATCGCCTACTTCGTCGCGCAGTCGCCCAACCTGGCGCTGGCGATCGCGAGCAATCCGATTTCCCGCTGGGGGCTGATCATCGCCCAGCTCGGCATCGTCTTCTTTCTCTCGGCGCGGGTCGAGAAGATTGCGCCGTCGACGGCGGCGATGCTGTTCGTGCTCTACTCGGCGCTGACCGGCGTCACGTTCTCGTTCATCCTGCTCGCCTACACCGGCGCGTCGATCGCGAGCACGTTCATCGTCTGCTCGGGCATGTTCGGCGCCCTGGCGTTCTACGGCACGACGACCAGCCGCAGCCTCGCCGGCTGGGGCCAGTTCCTCTTCATGGGACTGATCGGCGTCGTCCTCGCGTCGATCGTCGGCATCTTCTGGCAGAACGACATGTTCCAGTTCGTCCTGGCATTCATCGGCGTCATCGTGTTCACCGGCCTGACCGCCTATGACGCGCAGCGGCTGAAGCAGATGGCCTTGATGACGCCGACCGGCCAGCTTGGCTCCTACGCCATCGTCGGCGCGCTGACGCTCTACCTCGACTTCATCAACCTGTTCCTGATGCTGCTGCGCCTCTTCGGCAGCCGCCGCGACTGACGCCACGTCCAGCCGGCCGTTGACGCGCCGAGCGCGGGTCGACGGCCGGCGATTCTCCGCGGTCCGCGCGCCCGCAGCACCGGCTCACAACGTTCAGACAACGGCCTCCTCTCATGTCACTCGCCAAGCTCAACGCCTCGCTCCTCGCCGACATCGACAAGATCACGGAAGAAGGGCGCGCCAAGGCCCCGGAACGGGTCCTCGCCGGATGGCTGCCGCCGTCAGGCGACCGCGGCCCGCGGTTTCGCCTGCAGGGGACGAGCGGCGAATTCGTCAAGATGAACAGCAACAGCTACCTGTCGCTGTCGCACCATCCCGACGTCATCGCCGCGGCCGACGAGGCGGCGCGCGAGTTCGGCGCCGGTCCCGGATCCGTCCGGTTCATCGACGGGACGACGACGACACACGTCGCCCTCGAGGCGCGCATCGCGGCGTTCGTCGGCCGGCCGGCGGCGCGGATTTTCAACTCCGCCTACACCTCGACGCTCGGCCTGGCGATCACGCTCGCCGGCCCCGACACCTACTGGATCGGCGACGAACTGAACCACAACTGCATCATCCGTGCGATGAGGATCGCCAACGTGCCCTCGGCGCAGCGCGCGATCTTCAAGCACAACGACGCCGCCGACCTGGCGCGCCATCTCGACAATGTCCCGGCCGGCATGAACCGGGTCATCGTGATCTTCGACGGCATCTTCAGCATGCGCGGCGACCACGCGCCGCTCGACGTGTTCGCGACGCTGGCGCGCGAGTACGACGGCCGCTTCCGGGACGGCGTCATCACGGTGATGGACGATTCGCACGGCGTCGGCGCCTACGGCGCCACCGGCCGCGGCACGGAGGAGATCTGCGGCGCCCGGGTGGACATCTTCGTCGGCACGTTCGGCAAGGCGTTCGGCGTGAACGGCGGGTTCGTCGCCGGGAGTCCCGAGCTCGTCGAGGCGATCCGGCAGAAGGCCGATACCTACATCTATACCAACCCGCTCGGTGCCGCTGACGCGGCGGCGGCCGTACGGGCGGTCGCGATCGCCGACGGCCCGGAAGGACGAGTGCGGCTCGCCAACCTGGCGGCGCGCACGACCCAGTTCCGTGACGGTCTCGATCGCCTCGGCTTCGAATCGATCCCCGGCCGTCATCCCGTCGTCCCGCTGCTCGCGCGCGACACGACGCGCGTCCGCCAGATGGTCGCGACACTCTTCGAGCGCGGCGTCCTGGCCGTCGGCCTGACCTTCCCGGTCGTGCCCAAGGGCGACGAGACGATTCGCTTCCAGATCAACGCCGCGCACACCGCAGCGGACATCGCCCAGGTCCTCGACGCGCTCGAGGCGCACGCCTGACGCGGCCGTCCGGCCGTAACATTCCGTAAAACCAGCGCGATAACCTCGTTTCTCACCGGCGGAGGTGTCGATGGAGGAACAGGCGCGGAGGCGGGCGGCTGCAGGAGCAGCGTGGTCGAAGTGCACCGGTTGCTCGAGAAGCACCGGATGCTCGAGGCCGTCGCCAGCCGCCAGGACACGCCGAAGAGCGCGCTCCTGGAGCAGATGCAGCACCGGCAGAACCTTGCCGAGCTCCAGCGGCGGCTGCGCGGCCTGCACCCCGCCGATCTCGCCCACCTCCTCGAGTCGCTGCCGATCGACGATCGCCTCGTCGTCTGGCGCGAGCTGACGCCCGCGCTGGCCGGGCCGGCGCTCGTCGAGGTCACGCGCGAGGTGCGCGAATCCCTGATCGAGCAGACCGAGCCCTCGACGCTCGCCGCGCGCTGCGCGAGCTCGACGCCGACGACCTGCGCTATCTGGCGGAATCGCTGCCCGACGAGCTGGTCGACGAGGTGTCGGCGCTGCTCGACGCGCACGATCGATCCTGGATGGAACAGAGTCGCGCGTTATGCCGACGGACTCGGCGGCGCGGCTGATGACGCAGGACCTGCTCAGCCTGCGCGACTCCAGACCGCCGGCGAAGCCATCGCGCCGTGATCAAGGCGCCGCGGCCAGCTGCCGTCGCACACCGATCGCCTGTTCGTCGTCGATGCCCGCAAGGTCCTCGTCGGCTCGGTCAGCGCTCGGCGCGCTCCTCATCGCCGCCGGGCGACGCTCGCCGTCGCCGTCGATCATGGACACCGACATCCGGCGATTTCATCCCTACGATGACGCGGCGGAGGTCGCGACCGCCTTCGAGCGCTACGACCTGCTGTCGGCGCCGATCGTCGACGACCGCGGCAAGCTGATCGGGCGCGTCACCGCCGACGCCGTGATGGACTTCATCCGCGCCTCGTCGAGCGAACGACGTGCTGGCGCTGGCGGGCTTGCGCAAGGCCGAGGACCTGTTCGCGCCGGTGTGGGACTCGGCCACCAACCGCTGGCCCTGGCTCGCGGTCAATCTGGCGACGGCTTTCGTCGCGTCGCGCGATCATCGGCGCCTTCGAGAGCACGATCCAGCATCTCGTCGCGCTCGCGGCGTTGATGCCGATCGTCGCCAGCATCGGCGGCAATACCGGCAACCAGACCGTCGCGCTCGTCGTCCGCGGTCTCGCCCTCGATCAGATTCGTCCGGGCGCGAGTGCCGTCGCACCTGCTGCGCAAGGAGCTCGATCGTCAGCCTGCTGAACGGGCTGCTGTGGGGCACGCTCGTCGGCCTGTTCGCCGGCGCTCGTCTACTCGTTCGGCGCCGCTGGCGCTGGTGATGTCGGCCGCGATCCTGCTCAATCTCGTCGTGGCGGCGCTGGTCGGCGTGTTCGTGCCGCTCGGCCTCGAGCGGCTCGGCCGCGACCCGGCGCAGGGCTCGAGCGTGATCCTGACGTTCGTGACCGACAGCATGGGCTTCTTCCTCTTCCTCGGCCTCGCCCGCCTGTTCCTCGTCGTGAACTGGACGTACTAGCTGACCTATCACTTCCCGGCATGCCTTCCCGCCTGCTTCGCGCGCTGCTGCTGTCGCTGCCCCTCATCGCTGCCGCGCCGATGGCGCAGAGCGCGCGTCACCACGCCGCAGGAGCAGTTCGGCTTCGACTCTCGGCGACGACTATCAGCTCGCCAACTACACGCAGATCGCCGCCTACTGGCGCAAGCTCGACGCCGAATCGGATCGCGCTGGTCGTGCAGGAGATCGGCAAGACGGCCGAAGGACGGCCGCAGCTGATGGCGATCGTCACCTCGCCGGCGAACCACAAGCAACCTGGCGACGTACCAGGACATCTCGCGGCGGCTCGCGCTCGCCGAAGGGCCTGACCGACGACGCAGGCGCGCGCGCTGGCGCCGGCAGGGCAAGGCGGTGGTCTGGATCGACGGCGGGCTGCACGCGACCGAGACGCTCGGCGCGCAGCAGCTCGGCGAGATGGTCTACCAGATGGTCAGCCGCAACCGACGAGGAGACGCTGCGCTTCCTCGACGAGTGCATCATCCTGTTCGTGCACGCCAACCCGGACGGCAACGATCTCGTCGCCGACTGGTACATGCGCAACGCCGGATCCGGTGAAGCGCAGCGCTCGCCGGGCTGCCGCGGCTCTATCAGAAGTACATCGGCCACGACAACAACCGCGACTTCTTCGCCTCGACGCAGGCCGAGACCGAGAACATCAACCGCGTGCTCTATCACGAGTGGCTGCCGCAGATTCTCTACAACCATCACCAGAGCGGGCCGGCCGGGACCGTCGTCTGGTCGTCGCCGCAGCGCGATCCGTACAACTACAACCTCGATCCGCTGCTGATTCTCGGCCTGCAGGCGCTCGGCACGCACATGCACCAGCGGCTCGCCAGCCGAGGGCAAGCCGGGCGCGACGATGGCGTCGGGCGGGCCGTATGACGGCTGGTGGAACGGCGGCATCCGCAACACCGGCAACTTCCACAACATCATCGCATCCTGACCGAGACGATCGGCAGCCCGACGCCGATGCGCATCCCGCTCGTGCCTGCAGCGCCAGATTCCGAACCGCGATCTGCCCTTTCCGATCGCGCCGCAGGAGTGGCGCTTCCGGCAGTCGGTCGACTATTCGATCTCGTTCAACCGCGCCGTGATCGACTACGCGTCCCGCAACCGCGAGAACCTGCTCTTCAACATCTATAAGATGGGCCAGCGCGCGATCGAGCGCGGCAGCGAAGATAGCTGGACGCCGTCGCCGACGCGGATCCAGGCGCTCGCAGACCAGGCGGCGGCGGCGGCCGCGGCGGCTCGCCGGAACGCGACGCCGCGATCTGGGCGGCGCTGCGGCGGCCGGAGCACCGCGATCCGCGCGGCTACATCATTCCGTCGAACCAGCCGCGACTTCCTGACGGCAATCAAGTTCGTCAACGCGCTGCGCGAGGTGAACGTCGCCGTGCAGCGCGCGACGCAGCGAGTTCGACGTCGCCGGCAAGCGCTATCCCGCCGGCTCGTTCGTCGTCATGACGGCGCAGGCGTTCCGGCCGCACGTGATCGACATGTTCGAGCCGCAGGATCATCCGAACGTGATTCCGTATCCCGGCGCGCCGCCGACACCGCCGTACGACAACGCCGGCTGGACGCTGGCGTACCAGATGGGCGTCGAGTTCGATCGCGTCCTCGAGCCGTTCACCGGTCCGTTCGAGCGCGTGACGGACTGGAACGTCAAGCCGCCGGCGGGCACGCGTCGCGGCCGCGGCCGGAGCACGCCGGCTACGTCATCAGCCGCCAGGTCAACGACGCCGCGATCGCCGTCAACCGCCTGCTCGCGCGCGAACGAGACGGTTCATCGCCGGCGACGGACTTCTACGTCGTCGCCGGACCGGCGACGCTCGAGCACGCCTGCAGCAGCATCGCGAAGGAGCTCGGCGTCAACGTTCACCGCCGCAGCCGCCGCGCCACCGGCCGGCGCACGCCGCCTCGCGGCGCCGCGGATCGGGCTCTGGGATCAGTACGGCGGATCGATGGACTCGGGCTGGACGCGCTGGATTCTCGAGCAGTTCGAGTTCCCGTTCGAGCGCGTCTTCGCGCCGGAGCTCGACGCCGGCAATCTCAACGCGAAGTACGACGTGCTCGTCTTTCGCAGGCGGCGGCATCCCGTCGCGGCGCGTGGCGAGCGGGCGCGGCGGCCGCGGCGGCGCGCCGCGCCGCTCGACACCGCAGCGTCCCGGCCGAATATCGCGATCGCAGGTCGGCCGCGTCACTCGCCGAACGCACCGCGCCGGCAGCTGCGGGCGTTCGTCGAAGCCGGCGGCACGATCGTCGCGATTGGCGACTCGGCCGCGAACCTGGCCGCATGGCTGTCAAGCTGCCCGTCGAGAATCACCTCGTCGAGAACGGCGCGCCGCTTCCGCGCGCGAAGTACTTCGTGCCCGGGCTCGGTTCTCGAGCGCCAGGGTGGATGTCACGCATCCGCTGGCGGCCGGGCTGCGCGAGCGCACGGACTTCTTCTTCGACAACAGCCCCGTGTTCAAGCTCGGACCGGGCGCGGCGCAGGCCGGCCTGAGGCCGATCGCGACCTTCGATTCCGCGACGCCGCTCCGCAGCGGCTGGGCATGGGGACAGGCGTACCTGAACGGCGGCGTGATTGCCGTCGACGTCCCGCTCGGCAAGGGACGAGTCGTGCTGCTCGGTCCGGAGATGCTGCACCGCGCCCAGCCGCACGGCACGTTCAAGCTGCTGTTCAACAGCCTGTTCCTCAGCGCGGCGCGAAACTGATGGCGCCGGAATTGTACCCGTGCGGCGGCCACGACAAGGTGGCGTCTCAGGCGGTGATCACGGCCGCGCCAACCACCACGGGCACGAAGCGCACGACGAACACGACGACTGGTTGGCGGAACCTGGCTTGACGCCCGGCCCGAGAAGCATCCTTCAACGACGTCGTGCGCTTCGTGGTCGTCGTGCCCGTCGTGGTTGGCGTGCTTACGTCGTCGGCGCCCCAGGCTTTTGCGCGGCTGACGACGAGGCTACGGTAGAGGCTGGCCCACAGGGGCAGGAGATCGCTGAAGCTGGTCTCGGTCCAGGTCAGCAGTCTGCGACCGTCGGCGAGAATCTCGGCATCGTTGGCGCGGTCAGCGAAGAGCCAGCGGCCGACGAACGCCCATCCTGCTTCGCGCAGATCGTTGCAGCCGATCAAGGCTCCGAGCGCGGCCTGCGGCAGGAGGTCGGTTGACGGCGGCTGATCGCCGAGCTGCACGAAACCGCCGCTCCCCGACATCCACTGCGAGAGAAATCCTCGCCACGGGCCGGCAATGAGCTGCTGGAACTGTTCGAACGTCGCCAGCAGCCGCTCCTGCCGGTGCTGTTCTCCCGCCTCGTCGGCCGCCGCGCCGTCATCGTTCGTCGCTCGCGGCGCGCCGGGGTTGAAGCCGATGCCGACCGACATCGCGTCGCGTCCCCACGTGCTCGCCGCAAAGAACGCGACGGTCAGCTGCGGCTCCCAGCCGACGCTCTGGTGGAAGGCCCGCAGCTGTCCAGGCGACGGTGCCCGCAGCGTGTTGCGGCGGAACAGTCGCGCGCCGCTCAGCCCGGCGCGATTGCGCGCCTCGACGGCGCGCGCCGCGAAAGGGCCGTCGTTGAGCGCCAGCAGCAGCGACTCGACCCGCGCGCCGAGCGCCTCGGTGGCCGCCGGCGGCGCGAGCTGACCGAGTGTCACGAACTCGGCGCGGCCGAATCCACCGACGACGGGACCGCGGCTGGCGCGCGGCCGCGCCGCCGTCGTTCGCGGCGCCGCCGTCGTTCGCGGCGCGCGCGTGCGCGCCTTCACCGCCGGACCGGCCGCGGCGCTGCGCCGCCGTGTCACTTCCATCTGGAGGCTGCGCGCGATCGTGTTCTGCGGGTTGAGCTGCAGGACGGCGTCCAGCGTCGCCGTCGCCTCGTCGAGCAGACCGCTCTCGAGGTAGCAGCGCGAGAGCCGGGTCCATGCGCCCTCGTTGGTCGGCGCAACGCGGGTCAGCTCACGATTGGTCTCGAGCGCCTCCGGACCGAAGTCCCCGCTCCGGGCGTAGTCGACGGCGCGCTGTTGAAGCTCGGATGCGGAAGGCATCGTGAGAGGGTATCAGGCTTTGCAGTGCCGAGGCCGGACGGACTCAGCCGCGATCGAAGAAGCGCACGGCGAGAGTGACGCCGATGCCGGCCATGACGAGCGACGCGACCAGCGCGATCAACGTCCACGTGAGCACCCGCCGCAGGCCATCGTCTGGCCCCGGGGGCACCTGATGATCGGGGGGCATTCGTCGATTGTAGCTGCGGCTGGCCGCCGAGACGCCGCCCGGTTTCAGTCTCGCCGGGCCGGCGACCAGAACAGCACCGCGAAGCCGGGGAAGAACGCGATCGTCCACGCGGCGACGTTCCAGGCGTAATTCGGCCCGCTCGGATCGTGCCGCGTCCAGATCCCGGAAATCGCGTAGAAGGCGAGCCCGGACAGCACCGCCGCGAGAACGCCGACCCCGAGCGCCGCACCGACGTTGCGGTGGCGACGGTCGCGCATCCAGATCTGGAGCAGCGCAAAGCAGATCCAGAAGAACATCCAGGCCGGGAACATCGCCATCAGCCGCAGCGACGGCGCGAGCAGATAGAAGACGCCTGCCGCGAGCACGCCGATCACCGGTCCGGCGAGTGTGCCGGCCGCGATGCGCCCTTCCCGCAGCCCGATGGCACCGCCGAGGAACAGGCACATCAACGCTCCGTGCAGCAGGCCGGCGGTGACGGTGTGGCGGATATTGAAAACCGCCCACAGCCAGTCTCCGAAGGTCATGACAGCGGCAAGGACGATGGCGGCGATGACGGCATGCAGCATGGGAGCGTCAGGATATCCCACAGCTCGGGAGTGCTGCCAGCCAGCCGGATCGATTCGTTCAGCCTTCGCGGCCCAGTCGCCAGCCGGGACGCCCGGGCATATAGTGATCCCATGCGCATCCTGACCGCCCTGTTCGTGCTGCTGACAGTTGCGGCGCCGGCGGCCGCAAAGACCTACTCCGCCGATCGCTTCGATTCGGCGATCCGCATCCGGACCGACGGCGCGATCGAGGTCGTCGAGACCGTCGTGTTCCGGTTCGAGTCGGGCACGTTCACCTACGTCTACCGGGACATCCCGAAGCGCCGCACTGACGGCGTCGAGATTCTCAGCGCGGAGATGGACGGCCGGGTCCTGCCGTTCGGCGACGGCGCCGGCGCGGTCAGGGTTCGATATCGCTCCAAGGTCGAGGTCCGCTGGAACTTCGCGCCCCGCTCGGGCTCGACGCACACCTTCGTGCTTCGGTACATTGCCCGCGGCGTCGTCCAGAAGCTCCCGGCTGGAGGAGATCGCTTCGCCTGGGCCGCGCTGCCCACCGAACATAAGTACTCGATCGGCAGCAGCGACATCGTGATCGAAGCGCCGGCGCCGATCGTGGGACAGCCGCAGACTGAGACGCGGCGCGTCGGGCAGGTCAGCGTCGAGCCTGCCGGGCAGCGCGTCGAAGTGCAGGCGTCGACGATCAGCAAGGATGGCCGGATCGAAGTGCAGCTCGATTTCGCTGACGGCGCCTTGATCGCGGCCGCACCGGCGTGGCAGCAGCGGCAGATCGTCGCGCGCGATCTGGCGCCGCAATGGGCGACCGCGGCGGCGGGGGCGCTCGCCGTCGGCATCGTGCTCCTGATCGGACTGCGTCAGCGCTACGACAGCCCGCGGCGGGACCGGGGGGCGGTCGACACGCATCGCGACGCGCCCCCGGACGACCTGCGTCCGGCGGCGGCGGGAGCCCTCGCCGCCAACGGCAGCGTCTCGCCCACGCACGCGCTGGCGACGCTGTTCTCGCTCGCGGATCGCGGCGCCGTCACGATCGTCGAGGAGCCGCGTAAATGGGGGCAGCGCCAGTACACGGTCCGGCAATCGCGGCAGAACGTGAGGCTGGCGGCGGAAGAGCAGGCCGTGCTCGACGCGGTGTTCCAGGGCAAGTCGGGCCGGGAATCGTCGGTCACCTTCTCGACATCACAATCGCGGTTGTTCAAGCACCGGAGTGCGTTCGCGTCGCTCGTCCGCCAGCATCTCGACGAGCGGGGCCTGTTCGATCGCGAGCGGATGGCCGTCCGGCGACAGTACCTCTGGCTGTCGTGGGGTGCTTTCGTTCTCGCGCTGCTCCTGATCATCCCGGCCGCGATTCTCGCGCGGACGTATGCCGGCTGGCCGTTCCTCGTTGCAGGGGCAGTGATGCTGGTCGCATTCCTCGGGTTCATCTGTTACGGCGCGATGACGCCGCTCTCGAACGAAGGCGTTCGCCGGGCCGAGGCCTGGCGGGCGTACCAGCGGCACTTGAAGGAGGTCGCGGGCGATCGCGCCGTCACCGGCCACCACAACGTTGCCCTGCTGCTGCCTTTCGTCGTCGCGCTCGGACTGGCCAGCGCGTGGTCGAAGTACCTCAAGCAGCATCCGTATCACGTGCCCGGATGGTTCCAGGCGCTGTCGGCCAGCCACGACGACGGCGCGTTCGTGGCGTTCATGGGCTCGACCGCCACTGCGCACGGCGGCGGTGGTGGCGGAGCGGGCGGCGGTGGTGGCGCGGCAGGTGGCGGCGGCTCCGGCGCGGGCTAAAGCGGTCCTGAGTTACCAGAACCTGGCGACGTACTCGACGACGCTCGTGACGAGCAGCGCGCCGCCGACGAGACCAAAGATCCAGAGCATCGTTTCGCGGGCCCCGGCCTGCAACCGCTGCCTGAGATCGGCGTAGCCTGCGTCCATCCGCCTGCCGAATACGAGGTGGCCCGCGAGAAGAAGCACGGGCGGGAGAACGAAGATCGCGTTGTAGAGAACGAGCAGCGGCAGCCACTCCGCCATCGGCAGGCCGGTGAGAAGCGCAATCGCGCCGAAGTACGGTACCGCCGTCGGCAACTCCATGGTCGTCACCGTGACGCCGAGGAGAGCCAGGCCGGCATAGCTGGTCGCGCGCGGCTCGGTTGACGGCGCTGACTTCGCCGTCGCCGGCGCCCGGATCGCATAGAGCAGCAGCGCAAGCCCGATGAGACCCTGGATGATGAACCCGAGCCTGCCGTCGATCGTGGCGCGCACCGATGGCAGCACGGCGTCCAGTCCCAGCATCATCAGGATGCCGAGCGTCAGATAAGTCAGGAAGATCGCCGCAATGTAGGTGAGGATCTGCGCCGGCGGCCGCTCGCGGGACATCAAGTAGAGCGTCACGACGATGGCCGACGGGTTGATGCTGTCGACGACGGCCAACGCGAGTAAACCCAGAAGCACGCGCGGAACAGTCTAGTCTCAACCGAGAGGCTTCGCCCCTCGGACTCCCCGACTGGCTCGCTCGCCCGTTTACGATGGCTTCTACCGCGAGGCCGCGCGCTGCAGGTGCTCGAGCATCTGCCGCCGGTGCGCCAGCTCGCGCGCGCTCAGCGGCGCCGGCGACGCGACGTCGAACGGCAGCGAGCGCTGTGCCCAGGCCTCGCGCCTTGCGCGGGTGCGCTCGACGCCGGCCTTGAAGCACTTGAAGCAAATCGCCTGACTGGCGCAAATGTGGTCGGTCCGTTCCCTGGCCATGACTTGTGCCTCTCCTACACCAGGTCCAGCAAACGGCGCGCCTTGATCTGCGCCTGGCGGCGGCGGTGTGTCAGCGCCGCGTACTTCTCGGGTCCGTTGAGCGGCGCGGGCACCGCTTTCGGCCGGACGACCTGCAGCTCGACCTTGATCACTCGCTGCCGCCGCCCCGGGATCGGGATCTCGAAATCGCCAAAATCAAGCGTCCGTGCCAGGGTTCCATCGAAGCGCGCCATCTGCCCTCCTCGTCTGCACGCAAGTGTAGAAGGAGGGTGTGACAGGGTAGGTCACACGCGAAAGTGGCTGAAATTACGCGCATTCATGGCCGGCCCTAGGGCGAAAGTCGCGTTCCGCCCTGGCGTCGGACCAGCAAGCGCCGGGTGCTGTTATAGTCGGCACCGATGCTGCCAGCCCGACGGCACGAGATCTCGCGGCTCGAAGCCTTCAGCGACGCCGCATTCGCGTTCGCGCTCACGCTGCTCGTCGTCTCTCTAGAGGTTCCGCGCAGCTACGACGACCTCATCCGGACGATGCGGGGCCTGCCCTCCTTCGCCTGCTGCTTCGCCCTGCTGACCTGGATCTGGTACGAGCACAACCTGTTCTTCCGCCGGTATGGCCTCCAGGACGGCGTGACGGTCTTCGTCAACGGCGTGCTGATCTTCATCACGCTCTTCTACGTTTACCCGCTGAAGTTCATGTTCGACTCGATGTTCGCCGAGCTCGGCGCCGTCCCTGGCCTTCAGCGCATGGACCTCCGGCAGCTGTCGCGCGCCTCGGCGATCTACGGCTTCGGGTTCGTCGCGCTCTTCACGACGTTTGCCCTGCTCTACCGCCGCGCCTACACGAACCGGCACGAGCTCCAGCTGACGCCGATCGAGGTGCTCGACATCAAGCTGTTCGCCGGTCACCATCTGGTCAGCGCCAGCATCGGGCTCGTCGTCATGGCCGTCGCCGGGTTCGCCCCGCTGGAGTTCGCGCCGCTCTCCCCGGTGATGTTCGGGTTGATGGGACCGGCGCACTGGGCGTTCGGCAGCTTCGGCCACCGGAAACGGAAACCGCTCCTTGCCTCGCAACGCTGAAGTCATCCGGCAGTGGACGATCCTGCGGGACCTCGAATCGTCGCGGCGGCTGACGATCGACGAGATGGCGGCGCGCACCGGCGTCACGACGCGGACGATTCGGCGCGATCTCGAAGCGCTGCAGGAAGCCGGCTTCCCGCTCTTCGACGAAGTCCACGAGGGCAAGAAGGTACTGGACACTCGAGCAGCGCGCGTTCAAGCGGCTCGACGAGACTGGTTTCAACCTCGCCGAGCTCAGCGCGCTCTACGTCAGCCGGACGCTCGCCGAATGCCTGGCGGCAACTCCGTTCCAGCAGGACGTGCGCAACGCGTTCGACCGGCTCGCCGCGGCACTTACGCCCGGCATGCGGCAGTTTCTCGACCGGCTGCCGCTGGCGATCCAGGCGAAGGCCGACCCGGGATCGCGGACGATCGCCGGGTCCGGCGACGAACCGCTGAACGCCCGCCAGCACCCGCGCGTCGCGCAGCTGCTCGACGCCACGCTGCACCACCGCCGCGTCGTCATGCGCTACTACTCGTTCTCGAGCAGCCGCGAGAAGGAGTACATCGTCGAACCGCAGCGTCTGGTCTTCGCGCAGGGCGGACTGTATCTCGTCGCGTTCGTGCCCGAGTACACGGCGCTGCGTACCTTCTCGATCGATCGCATCCTGCACGTCTCGGTTACCGAGGAGCGCTTCGAGCCGCAGGACCTGTCCGAGGACGCGTTCGCGCACTCGCTCGGCGTGCACCAGGGGACGCCCGAGACGATCGAGATTGCGTTCGAGCCGCGCATGGCGCGGTACGTCAAGGAACGGATCTGGCACCCGTCGCAGGAGATTCGCGATCGCGACGACGGCGGGCTGGTGCTGACGCTGCGCGTCACCAACGACTGGGCGCTCAAGAGCTGGATTCTCGGCTTCGGGCCGCTGGCGCGCGTGGTCAGCCCTCCGGCGCTGGCGGCTGAGATCCTCGACGAGCTCGAGCGGACGCGGTCGCAGTACGTGCCGGGCCTCGAGTGAGCGGCCGCCGGCTGGCAGCGCGCCCACCACAATCCTGCGGCCGGTGTTCCATAACGAGGCATGAACGACATCCCGGTTACGGTCCAGCCGTCACCCATCAACGACTTATGGACGACGGAGCCGGGCCTTCGTCTTGCGGAAGCGTCACACCGAGCGGCGATTGAGCTGCGGCGCGGCGAGGAACACTGCCGCGCATCTCGTCGGGACCCCGGCGTGGAGGGCCATGTGATCTGGTTCTATGCGAAGCAAGGCCGTCACCTTCGGTGTGAGGTTCGCCAGCTGGCGGAGGGAGATCGGTTCGACCTGGTCATCACCGATGCTGACGGCAGCGAACGCGTCGAGCACTTCACCGATTCGGCGTCGGTGACGCAGCGGTCGCTGCAGCTCGAAGGCGAGTGGATCCACGAGGGCTGGGACGGACCCTTCGGCCGGGACTTCTGATCCGGCCGACCCGATCCCTGCCGCCTACACCGCCATCATCAACGTCAGCGCGAACTGCGCTTCCGCGTCGATCCACTGCTCGCGCGTCGCGAAGGACGCGTCCACTCCCATCCCGACGATGTCGTCGGCTTCGTACTTGTAGGAGCTCTCGGTCCAGATCGGCTCGTCGCGGTTGAAGGCGACGACAGTCTCGGCCGTCGTGATGGCGACGCACTGGCGGGCGCGGCTGACCAGGTGCATCTCGATGCGGCGGGCCTCGCGGTTCCAGTGAGCGCGGTGGCCGAACGTCTCGAGGTTGAAATGGCCGCCGAGCTCACGGTTGATGCGGACGAGGAGGTTGCGGTTGAACGCCGCCGTAACCCCGAGGGGGTCGTCGTAGGCGAGCAGCAGATCGGCCTCGGGCTTGACGAGGTCGGCGCCGAGCAGCAGCAAGTCGCCGGGATCGAGAGCGGCGCGAATGCGATCGAGAAACCGCGCCGCCGCCGGCGGATCGAAGTTACCGATGTTCGAACCGAGGAGCAGGACCAGCGCGGTGCTGCCTTCGGCCCGCGCTGACACCGCGGTGCGCAGCCCTTCTTCATACGTCGACCAGTGACCGACGACCGATACGTGCCGCAACCCGTTCAGGCGCTGCTCGGTCTGCTCGAGCGCCTGCGACGAGATGTCGATCAGATGGACGCGGGCGCTGCTGCCGCGCCGCTCGAGCGCTTCCGCCAGCAGCATCAGCTTCTCGCCGCTGCCGCAGCCGAGCTCGACGATCGTCCCCTTGTTGTCGCCGAGGGCGGCGACGATCGGGGCGGCGTGGCGCGCCAGCAACCGCATCTCGCCGCGGGTGATGCGATACCAGGGCAGCCGGCAAATCGCGTCGAACAGGCTCGAGCCGAGCGCGTCGTAGAGGTACTTCGACTGCAACTGCTTCGGTGACAGCGCCAGGTCGCGCTTCACCTCGGCCGCGAACTCGGCGATGAACGATGGCGTCGTCGTCAGCATGCGACCGTCCGGAACTTGGCGTAAACGTAGGGATAGTTCGGCCGGAACCAGTTGCGGAACGTCGGCCGGATCAGCTCCTTCGCCGTCGCCGGCGACGCCCCCTTCATGACGTAGTGCTGGCCGTCGAAGAAGTCAGCGGAGTACTCGGGGTAGGACGCCATCGGCTCGAAGCCTGGCAGCGGACCGAAGATGGTGGACGTCCACTCCCAGCCGTTGCCGACGAGATCGTGGACGCCCCAGGCGCTGGCGCCCAGCGGCCGCGCACCGGCAGGCACCGGCTCCCACGAGTGAAAGTCGAAATTGCCGCGCGACGCGTCCGGCGGTTCGTCGCCCCAGGGGTACCTGCGGTCGTCCCCGTCGGGGCCGCCGTAAGCGGCGCGGTGGTACTCGGCTTCCGTCGGCAGGCGCCGGCCGCGCCAGCGCGCGTAGGCAGACGCTTCATCGCCGCTGACGTAGACCGGCCACGCGTCTGGCAGCGGGATGTTCTCGAACATGCCCCGCCACTGCCAGCCGTCATCGCCCGGCACCCAGAACGCGGGATGCTCGACGCCTTCGCTTTTGCGCCAGGCCCACCCGCTCTCCGACCACCACGCGGGGGTGCTGTAGCCGCCGGCCGCGACAAAAGCACGGTAATCGGCGTTGGTGACGCTGTGCGTGTCGATCTCGAAGCCGGCGACGGCGACGCGCTGCTCGCCGAACTCGTTGTCCCATCCGAACTGAATCGCGCCCGGCCGCGCCCCGATCGTGGCGGTGCCGGCCGGCACGGCCGCGGTCGATGCCACCGGCGCCGCGGCGATCTCGTAGCGCAGCGGACCAGGCGCGCGCTTCTGCGCGTGCGGCAGGCGGTGCCACATGTAGAGCAGGGTCTCCTGGTGCATCGCCTCGTGCTCGAGGGCGGTGAACACTGCCTCGCCGCGCTGCATCGCTCGATGAGTCGCGCCCGACAGGTCGAACTCGGCGCTCTCGAGGGCGCCGACGATGGCAGCGTCGGCGCGGGCGCCGAAGTCGAGGACTTCGTCGCGGGCCGGCCAGCGGGTATCGGCGCCGCTGCGCGGCACGGCGCTATCGACGCTGTCGGGATCGATGCCGCGCTCGAACAGCCGCTCGAGCCGGTCGTCGACGCGCGGCCGGCCGAGGCCGCGTTCGACGAAAGCAATCAGGCTGAACGCCGGCAGATGGCCTTCGTAGAACACGATCGGATTGCGGAGCGCGATCGGCCGCGTGTAGTAGGCCGACGGTTCGACGAGATCGAAGAGCCGCCGCGAACGTTCGCGGTTGCGCCGATACCAGGCAATGAGGCCGTCACGATCGAGCCGGGTGGATGCGGGGGCAGTGGTCGGCAATGACTCCCCTTTCTTCAAGCCATGGTATGCGATCAGGCGACGCGGCGGCCTGGCTTGCGCGGCGCCTTGCGACTCTTGGACGCCGGCCGGCGGCGCGGGGATTCAGCCCCCTTGGCGGCGCGGGTTCCCTTGCGGCCAGGCGACCCGGCAAGGCTGGCGCGGAGGCGTTCCATCAGGTCGACGACGTCGGCCGGGCGGTGCACGCCCTGCTCCTTGAGGGCCGGCCGTTTGCCCTTCATCTTGGCCTTGATCACCCGCATCAGGTTGTCGCGATATTCGTCGGTGTACTTCGACGGATCCCAGGTCGCGCTCAGGTGATCGATCAGCTGGCGCGCCATCGCCAGCTCCGGCTTGCGCAGGCCGCTGGCCGACGGCAGCGATAGATCGGAGATGTCCGCAAGCTCGTCCTGGTAGCGCATCATCGTCAGGACCAGCGCGTCTTCGATGACCTCGAGCGCGGCGAGATGCTGTGCTTCCCGCAGGATCACCGTGCCGACGCCCACCTTGCCCGAGTCGCGCACCGCTTCGCGGAGGAGCGCATAGGAGCGCTCCGCCCCTCTGGCCGGCAGCAGGTAGTACGGCGTCTCGAAGTAGCGCTCGTCGATCTGGTCGGGATCGACGAAGTCGCGGATGTCGATCGTGCGGCTCTTCTCGAGAGCGGCGGTCTTGAAGTCGTCCTTGGTGAGGATGACGTACTGGCCTTTCTCGTACTCGTAGCCCTTGACCAGGTCCTCCCATGCCACTGGCTTGCCTTCGCGCCGGCAGACGCGTTCGTATTGCACGGGCGACTCGTCGGCGGCGTGGAGCAGCCGGAACCGCGGCCGGTGATCGCGCACGGCGGTATGCAGCTCGACGGGGATGTTGACGAGGCCAAACGCTATCGCGCCTTTCCAGATCGCTCGTGCCATCGTTCGGTTCCGCGGCCCTTTCTTTTTTTCTGTTCTTCCTGTTCCTGCCGTTGCGCCCGGGCGCGCCCCCGATCGAACGAAGAGCCAGCCCGACGAAAGTCGGGCTGGCTCCATGGGTGACGTCCGAGTGTTACGACGACCGGCCGTCAGCAGGAGGGCCGATCGTCAGTCTGTACTCGTTCGTTGTCTGCCGTGTAACCTCCGAGCAACTACGGCGTGCAGGTCGCGGCAACCATCTTGACCGCGCTGGCGTTAATCGACGGGCCGGCAGCAGCCGCCGGGCGAGTCGACGCCGGATCCGCGGGCGCCGCCGACGGCGCCTTGTCGGCAACCGTGCCCGTCACTTCAACCGTGTGCCCCACGTGCTCGCTCAGCTTGGTCGAGCCGCTCGGAATGATCTTCAGCGTCGTCGCCGAAGCCACCGCCGCTGGCGCGCCCGCGCCGGACGTGCCGACCGCGCCCGCGCCCTTGTCCTTGTTCGCCCACTTCAGATCCGACAGCATGAAGCTGTCGGCGGAGTCGCCGGCCTTGAGACAGCCGGTCACCGTCACCGACTTGGCCGCGTCGCGCGACGGCTGGGCCGCCGCCGGCGGCTGGCTCGGCGGAGTCTGCGGCGGGGTGCTCTGCGGTGGAGTCGTCGACTGGGCTGACAGTCCAACAGCGAACGTCGCGGCCAGGAATGTGCCTGTAAGTGCCCGTTTCATCAGATAGCCTCCTTCGGCTTGCTCCCGTTGTGTCGTATTCTCGTTCTCTTGTCTTGCTGCTGCGCACGGAGCCGGCGGGGACGGGGACCTCGACGCTCCAAACTGCTTTCGCATGCCCGTTCGCATCCGCGAACCCGAACTGCGACTTTCAGACACCAGAAAGACGTGCAGAGTCCGGGCCAGCCCGTGACAACGGACGAGTCTCATGCCCGATTGGCGCAAACCCTTCAGGCCTCGGCGTATAAAAAGATGGGGTATGTAACGGCAGACCTTCAATGCCGAGTTTTATCTCGATACGCAGGACGCCGCCTTACGCAGTCGGGCCCGCCGGTGGCGTCCTCCCGGGGTAAGCAGTTGGGCTACAATCGGTTGTCGAGCGAGAGTGGCGGAACTGGCAGACGCGCCGGACTTAGGATCCGGTAGCCGAAAGGCTGTGGGGGTTCGACTCCCCCCTTTCGCACGCCGTCATCGATCGCAGCGTTGCGATCCCTGGCCCGTGGCCCCGAGCATCCGAGCCGGACATCCGGGACCGTCGAATCGGCACTCCGAAGTCCAGCCGCGCCGTCAACCTGAGAATCAGAAAACGTGAAAACCGAATTCATAGACGTCAGCGATACCCGCAAGAGCCTCGTCGTCGAGATCCCCAGCACCGTCGTCGATGCAGAGATCGACAAGGTCGCCCGCGACTATAGCCGCGCCGCCCGCATTCCCGGCTTCCGGCCCGGCAAGGTGCCGCCGAAGGTGGTGCGCCAGCGCTTCCGCGATCAGATCCTTCATGACGTCGCGCACGGGCTGATCCCGCGGGCGGTCGATGACGCCCTGCGCGAGCGCGGCGTCGAGCCGGTCAACACTCCGGACATCCGCGACGTCGTCGTCGAAGAAGGGCAGCCGCTCAAGTTCACAGCGAACTTCGAGACCGTGCCGCCGATCGATCCGGGCGACTATTCAGGGCTGACGCTGCGACGTCAGGACGTCACCGTCGAAGAGGCGCGGGTCGACGAAGCGCTGGCGCGACTCCGCGAGCGCGCCGCCCGCTACGAACCGGTCGAGGGCCGCGGGATCCAGATGGGCGATTCGGTCGTCCTTGATCTCAAGCGCACTGCCACGGCGAAGAACGAGGACGGCAGCACCGGCGAGCCGCAAACCGATCGCCACGACAACGTGACCGTCGACATTGGCGCCTCGGCGAACCCGCCGGGCTTCGACGACGAGCTCACCGGACTCGAGGCGGGACAGTCGAAGGTCTTCGACGTGCAGTACCCGTCGGACTACGCCGTCACCGAGCTTGCGGGTACCACCGTCACCTACGCCGTCGACGTCAAATCGATTCGAATCCGTGTCGTGCCCGAGCTCGACGACGAGCTGGCGAAGGATCTCGGCTCGTTCGATTCGCTGGCGGCGCTGCGGGCGCAGGTGCGGGGCGATCTCGAGCACGAGGCCGGCCACGAGGCCGAACGCGAAGTCCGCTCGGACCTGCTGCGGCAGCTCGCGGCGCGGGTCACTTTTGACGCCCCGGCGTCGCTCGTCGACCGCGAGATCGATCGGCGGGTGGAGGAATTCGTCCGCCGCCTCGTCGAGCAGCAGATCGATCCGACCAAGACCGGCGTCGACTGGCAGGAGTTCCGCGAGCGGCAGCGCGAGGCGGCGGTGGAATCGGTGCGGAGCGCCCTCGTCCTCGACGAAATCGCCCGCCGCGACGCGATCGTGGCCACCGACGAGGAGATGGACAGCGAGATCGAGCGGTACGCCGAGCGGGCCGGGCGCACGACGGCGGCAGTGCGGGCGCGGCTGGAGAAAGAGGGGGGCCTTTCCCGCCTCTATACAGGACTGCGACGCGAGAAGACGATGGAGCTTCTGTTGTCGAAGGCCAATATCCTTACGGGCAATCTCAAGGACTGAGGCGTAGCGCCCGATATAGTAGTTCGGACGTCGCCAGCGGCGGCGCGCCGCCGGCGCGCGAGGGCGGTTTGGCGGGGGCGGCCCGGCATGGTAGAATGGCAGGCGATCGTAGTTTTGACCCTGCCCGTCCGAGCACCACATCCCCAGCACAACTTAGGCATTAGCGGGTCTTTGCTCTCATGACCGAACGCATGCAGCTCATTCCGATGGTGGTCGAACAGACCAACCGCGGCGAACGCGCTTACGACATTTTCTCGAGGCTGCTCAAGGACAGCATCATCTTCGTCGGCACGCCGATCGACGACAACGTCGCGAACCTGGTGATCGCCCAGATGCTTTTCCTGGAGGCCGAGGACCCGGACCGGGACATTCTGCTCTACATCAACAGCCCGGGCGGCGTGGTGACGGCGGGGATGGCGATTTACGACACAATGCAGTTCATCAAGCCGGATGTCGCGACCTACTGCATCGGCCAGGCGGCCTCCGTCGCCGCCGTGCTGCTGGCGGCCGGGGCCAAGGGCAAGCGGTATTCCCTGCCCAATTCGCGCATCCTGATCCACCAGCCCTGGGTCCAGGGCCTGGGCGGCCAGACCACCGATATCGACATCCATGCCCGGGAGCTGCTGCGGACGCGGGAGCGCCTGAATCAGATCCTGGCCCAACACACGGGCCAGCCCCTGAAGCGGATCCAGGACGATACCGAGCGGGACTACATCATGGGTCCCGACCAGGGCAAGGAATACGGTATTATTGATGATGTCATCCGGAAGAGGGCGTAAACCGGCCCATGGCTCAAGGCTCCCGGCCCAGGCACCGATTCCGTGCCGCCGCCGGCTTGAGTCCTGAGCCCTGAGCCCTGAGCCACGACGAACCCATGGTCAAAAAAGCCGGTGACGGTGAAATTCTCCGCTGCTCATTCTGCAACAAGGACCAGAACGACGTCCGCAAGCTGATTGCGGGCCCGACGGTCTTCATCTGCGATGAGTGCGTCGAGGTCTGCAACGACATCATCGCCGACGACAACCGCTTCGAGGCGCGGGGCGGGACCCGCTCGTCGCTGCCGGTGCCGCAGGAGATCAAGAAGTTCCTCGACGAGTACGTCATCGGCCAGGAACAGACCAAGAAGAAGCTCGCGGTCGCGGTCTACAACCACTACAAGCGGATCGAGATCCAGAAGCAGGCGCGCAGCCGGCACGAGATCGAGCTCACCAAGTCGAACATCCTGCTGATCGGTCCGACCGGCACCGGCAAGACGCTGCTGGCCCAGACCCTCGCCAAGCTGCTCTCGGTGCCGTTCACGATCGTCGACGCGACGACGCTCACCGAAGCCGGCTACGTCGGCGAGGACGTCGAGAACATCATTCTCAAGCTGCTGCAGTCGGCGGGCGGCGATATCGAGAAGTGCCAGCAGGGCATCATCTATATCGACGAGGTCGACAAGATCTGCCGCAAGGACGAAAACCCGTCGATCACCCGCGACGTCTCCGGCGAGGGCGTGCAGCAGGCGCTCTTGAAGATCCTCGAGGGCACGGTCGCCAACGTCCCGCCGCAGGGCGGGCGCAAGCACCCGCACCAGGAATTCTTCCAGGTCGACACGACCAACATCCTGTTCATCTGCGGCGGCGCCTTCGTCGGCCTCGACCGCCAGATCGAACGGCGCACGGGCAAGAAGACGCTCGGCTTCAAGGCCGAGGTCAAGTCGGCGGCGCAGCGCGAGATCGGCGCGACGCTCGAGATGGTCGAGCCGGAAGACTTGATCAAGTACGGCCTCATCCCCGAGTTCGTCGGCCGCCTGCCGGTCATCGGCACGCTGCACGAGCTCGATCGGCCGGCCCTGGTGCAGATTCTCACCCAGCCGCGCAACGCCATCACGCGGCAGTATCAGAAGCTCTTCGAGTACGAGAACGTCAAGCTCCGCTTCACCGACGATGCTCTCGAAGCGATCGCAGAGTCGGCGCTGGCGCGCAAGATCGGCGCCCGCGGCCTGCGGATGATCATCGAAGACCTGATGCTGGACCTGATGTACACCCTGCCGGGCCAGAAGAAGATCCGCGAGTGCGTCATCACCCGCGAAGTCGTGCAGAGCAAGGAAAAGCCGATTACGCTGATCGAAAAGGCCGGATAGCTCGCAGCTTTCAGCTCCCGGCGCTCAGCCTGCCCCTGGCTGGGGCGTCCGGCTGACGGCTGGCAGCTGATAGCTGACAGCTTCACACCCATGGAACTCTACGAAACCCTTCCCATCGTACCGCTGCGCGACGTCGTCGTCTTTCCGCACATGATGATGCCGTTTGTCATCGGGCGGCCGTCCTCGACCCGCGCCCTCGAGCACGCGCTGGTCAAGGACAAGCGCATCTTTCTCGCCGCGCAGCACGACGCCGCCGTCGACGATCCGCAGCCGGCCGACATCTTTACGATGGGGTGCGTCGCCAACATCGTCCAGAGCCTGAAGCTGCCCGATGGCAACATCAAGGTCCTGGTCGAAGGCATCGAGCGCGCCCGTGCCGTCGAGTGGAAGGAAGACAAGGGCTTCTACCGCGTCGTTATCAAGGTGATCCCCAAGCACAAGGAAGCGGGCGCCGACGCCGAGAGCACGATGAGCCGGGTCGTGGCGCTGTTCGAGCAGTACGTGAAGCTGTCGAACAACCTGCACTACGACGCGATGATTGCCGCCGTCCGCGTCGACGACCCGGGCAAGCTCGCCGACACGATTGCCGCCCACCTGCTGGTCGGCGTCGACGAGAAGCAGAACCTGCTCGAGATCATCTCGCCGGTCGAGCGCCTCAACCGCATCGCCGGCATCCTCGAAGCCGAGGTCGACAAGCTCCAGGTCGATCGCCGCATCCAGTCTCGCGTCAAGAAGCAGATGGAGAAGGCGCAGAAGGAGTACTACCTCAACGAGAAGATGAAGGCGATCCAGAAGGAACTGGGCCGCAAGGACGAGAAGGGCAACGAGATCGACGAGCTGAAGAAGAAGATCGACCAGTCGAAGATGCCGGAAGAGGTCGCCGAGAAGGCGATCCAGGAGCTGAAGCGCCTCGAGGCGATGCCGCCGATGTCGGCGGAAGCGACGGTGTCTCGCAACTACCTCGACTGGCTGATTGCGGTGCCGTGGCACAAGAAGACGAAGGAGAGCCGCGACCTCAAGCGTGCCGAGGCGATCCTCAACGAAGACCACTACGGCCTCGAGAAGATCAAGGACCGCATCCTCGAGTTCCTCGCGGTACGGGCGCTGATCAAGAAGCCGAAGGCGACGATCCTCACCTTCTCCGGGCCTCCCGGCGTCGGCAAGACGTCGCTCGCCAAGTCGATCGCGCGGGCGATGAACCGCAAGTTCGTCCGGCTGTCGCTCGGCGGCGTCCGCGACGAGGCCGAGATCCGCGGCCACCGCCGCACCTACATCGGCGCCTTCCCCGGCCAGATCATCCAGATGATGAAGAAGGCGGGGTCGCAGAACCCGGTGTTCCTGCTCGATGAAGTCGACAAGATGTCGATGGATTTCCGCGGCGACCCGTCGGCGGCGCTGCTCGAGGTCCTCGACCCCGAACAGAACAACGCCTTCCTCGATCACTACCTCGACGTCGAGTACGACCTCTCGAACGTCATGTTCATCTGCACCGCCAACGTCCTGCACACCATCCCGCAGGCGCTGCGCGACCGCATGGAAGTGCTGCAGCTCGCCGGCTACACCGAGCAGGAGAAGGTCGAGATCGCGCGCAAGTTCCTGTCGCCGAAGGCAATCGAAGGCGCCGGCCTGACCCCGGCCAACGTCACCTTCCTCCCCGAGGCGTTCTCGACCATCGTCCAGCGCTATACCCGCGAGGCGGGCGTGCGCAACCTCGAGCGCGAGATCTCATCGATTTGCCGCAAAATCGCCCGCAAGGTCGTGGTCGAAGGCAAGCAGTTCAGCGAGGAGATCACCGCCGCCAAGGTCACCGAGTACCTCGGCGTGCCGCGCTTCCGCCCGACGATGGCGGAGGAGAAGAACGAAGTCGGCATCGCCACCGGCCTGGCCTGGACCGAAGTCGGCGGCGAGATCCTGATGGCGGAGGCGACGCTGATGCCGGGCAAGGGCCACCTGCGCCTGACCGGCAAGCTCGGCGACGTCATGCAGGAGTCGGCGCACGCCGCGATGAGCTACGTCCGGTCGAAGTCGGACGAGTTCGGCATCCCGAAGGACTTCAATCGCAAGACCGACGTCCACGTCCACATCCCGGAGGGCGCGATCCCGAAGGACGGGCCGTCGGCCGGGATTACGCTGGCGACGGCGCTGATCTCGGCGATTGCCAGGGTCCCGACCCGCCGCGACGTCGCCATGACCGGCGAGATCACGCTGCGCGGCAAGGTGCTGCCGATCGGCGGCGTCAAGGAGAAGGTGCTGGCGGCGCACCGCGCCGGGATCAAGACGCTCATCCTGCCGAAGGACAACGAGAAGGATCTGGCGGACATTCCCAAGAACGTTCTCGACACGCTTGACGTCTACATGGTCGAAACCATGGACGAAGTGCTCAAGATCGCGCTGGCTGAACCGCTGCCGACCCTCGCCGCGGCGGCGCCGGCCGAAGCCGAGGTCCAGCCGGCGCTGACCGACGACACGATCACTCATTGATGGCTCAGGGCTCACGGCTCAAGGCTCAGGAAAGGTCATCCCGATCGACAGCGTGCGACGTGATCTCGATGCTCTACCCTGGGCCCTGAACCGTGAGCCCTGAGCCGGTCACTTGAAAGTACTGAACGCCGACTTCATCACGAGCGCGGCGCGCGCCGACGGGATTCCGCGCGACGCGCTGCCGCGGATCGCGATGGCCGGGCGTTCCAACGTCGGCAAGTCGAGTCTGATCAATGCGCTGTGCGGCGCCAGGATTGCCCGCACCAGCGCGGCGCCGGGCAAGACCCGCCTCGTCAACTTCTATCGCGTCACCCTCGAGGGTGGACCAGGTGGTCCAGGGCGGTGGTCGGCGTACCTGGTCGACCTGCCCGGTTACGGATACGCGCGGGGCGGGGCCGAGTCCGCCGCCGAGCTGGCGGTGGTGGCCGAGAGCTACTTTGCCGGCGACGGCGCCACGGAGTTGGGTCGGCAGCGCCGGCCGCTGGCGCTGCACCTCGTCGACTCGCGTCACCCGGGCCTGCCGGCGGATCGCGAGGCCGCCAGCTGGCTCGCCCAGCGTCGCGTCGACTGCACTCTGGTCGCCACGAAGATCGACAAGCTGTCGCGCAGCGAACGAACGAAGAATCTCAAGTCACTGGCAACAATTTTCGCAATGCCCGCTCTGCCGGTCTCGGCCGAAAGCGGCGAAGGAATGGATGAACTGTGGAGAACGATAGCAAGACAGGTAAGGGTGGCGGAGTGAGCGAGAAGCAGGAGAAGCCCGAGAAGGGCGAGAAGCCGGCCGAGGCGCGCGCCGCCGCGACCGCAACCGTCGAAGCGCCGACGGTCGAGCTCGGCACGCTGAAGGACATGAGCGTCACCGAGCTGACCAAGATCGCCAAGCAGCTCGACGTCCCCGGCGCCGGCGGCATGCGCAAGCAGGAGCTGATCTTCGAGATCCTCCGCTCGCGCGCCGAAAAGAGCGGCCTGCTCTTCTCGGAGGGCGTCCTCGAGACCCTGCCCGATGGCTTCGGCTTCCTCCGCGCCCCCGACTACAACTACCTCCCCGGCCCCGACGACATCTATGTCTCCCCTTCGCAGATTCGCAAGTTCGACCTGCACACGGGCGACACCGTCTCCGGCCAGATCCGCCCGCCGAAGGACGGCGAGCGCTATTTCGCGCTGATCAAGGTCGAAGCCGTCAACTTCGAGCCGCCGGACCGGCTGCGCGAGAAGATCTTCTTCGAGAACCTGACCCCGCTCTACCCGCAGGAGCGGATCAAGCTCGAGACCGCGGCCGACAACCTCTCGGCCCGCGTGATGGACCTGATGGTGCCGATCGGCAAGGGCCAGCGCGGCCTGATCGTCGCGCCGCCGCGCACCGGCAAGACGATGCTGCTGCAGAACATCGCCAACAGCATTACCGCCAACCATCCCGAGATTTACCTGATCGTCCTGCTGATCGACGAGCGGCCGGAAGAAGTCACCGACATGCAGCGCTCGGTCAAGGGCGAGGTCATCTCGTCGACGTTCGACGAGCCGGCAACCCGGCACGTCCAGGTCGCCGAGATGGTGATCGAGAAGGCCAAGCGCCTCGTCGAGCACAAGAAGGATGTCGTCATCCTGCTCGACTCGATTACCCGCCTGGCGCGGGCCTACAACACGATCGTCCCGGCCTCGGGCAAGGTGCTCTCGGGCGGCGTCGACAGCAACGCCCTGCAGCGGCCGAAGCGCTTCTTCGGCGCGGCCCGCAACATCGAAGCCGGCGGCTCGCTGACGATCGTCGCGACGGCGCTGATCGATACCGGCTCGCGCATGGACGAAGTCATCTTCGAGGAGTTCAAGGGCACCGGCAACATGGAGATCCACCTCGATCGCAAGCTCGCCGACCGGCGGGTGTTCCCGGCGATCGACATCCAGAAGAGCGGCACCCGCAAGGAAGAACTGCTGCTGCCGAAGGAAGACCTCAATCGCGTCTGGGTGCTGCGCAAGGTGCTGACGCCGCTCTCCCCGGTCGAGGCGATGGAGCTCCTGCTCTCGAAGATGGGCAAGACCAAGAACAACGCCGAGTTCCTCGGCGCGATGGCCAACGGGAAGTAACGGCGGGGAGCTCAGTTCCCCGCTTTCGGAATCCGGCAGCGATAGACCACGAGCGTCGACGGGAAGGACACCAGCCCCGTCGTCGCGCCGGTCATCAGGGTCTCGGGCGATTCACAGAGATGCTGCCGCGCCGCCGGCGAACGGCGTCCGTTCGCGTCGATCCAGAACAGCTGCCGGCAGGAGTCGCGAACGGCCGCGGGCGTCGCCCCGACGTTCCGCGAGTAGTTGCCGTAGAGCCGCCAGTCGAGATCGACCGTTCTCGCCTTCCAGTCATGCAACGCCAGCAGCGCCGAGAGGTGGCTGCCGCTGCCGGCGAGGCAGTCGAACCTGACGTCGAAGCCGCGCTCCGCCAGCGGCGGCCCCACCTGCGCCAGCGGCGTCCTGAACGCCAGTGCCGACACTACGTAGATCGCGAGGGCGGCCAGACGGAGCGCCATCGACACCCGGTGCCAGAGCGTCCACGGCGGATGCATCATCAGGAACGGGACCGAGAAGAGCGAGACGTACAGGTAGCGCCGGGCACTGAACTCGTCGAGGGTCAGGCAGCTCGCCACCAGGACGGCAAGATTCACGAGCAGGATCGCCGGAAAGATCAGGTATCGCGCTGACCTGATCGAGCGGGCGAGCTCGATCGCGGTCAGCGCCGCGAGCAGCACCACGCCGGCGCGGGCGCCCCACCACGTCCAGTCGGCCGGAACCGGCCGCTGCGCCACGAACCACAGCGCGTGCTCTGACTCCAGCAGTCCCTGCGGCAGCGTGCCGACGTGCGCCGCCGCCTGCGACACGACCTGCCAGGCGTTGCCGGCGAAGTGACCAAGGCTCGTCAGGCAGAACGCGGGCTCGTAGCCCTGTGCCGGCTGCAGCAGCTTCTCAGGCAGCATCCCCAGCGCGACGCCGAGGGCAAGCGCGACGACGGCGCGCGCATTCGCCTTTGGCCCCGACAGCACGAGCGCGAGGACGAGCGCCACCGGCAGGACGAGATGCAGGCGGAAGATGAAGTGCGCCTGCCCGAGCAAAAGCCCGGCGGCGAGAAAGAGCGCCGCCGGCGCACGCTCCCGGAACAGGTACGACGCGATCGCGAGCCCGGCGTAGAACGGCGTCGACGAGTAGCCGTGGCCGAGGCCGAACGTGTACTTCTGGAACACCGGGGCGGTGACACCGAAGATGACGACGAACAGTGCGAACAGCCGCGGCCTCGACCAGAAACCCTGGTCCGCGTTGACGAGGCCGGCGTAGACCAGGGCGGCGCCCGCCGCGAAGAGAAGCTGTCCCACGCCGGCCCAGTACCACAGCGGGATCACCGCCTGCTTGCCCGCCAGCGTCCGCCAGAACAGCGAGAACAACCAGACCTCGGTCGTTCCCATGTAGTCCTGGCCCCAGAAATAGCTTCGCTGCGGCGTCGACAGCCAATCGTTCGCCTGCAGCAGCGACACGGTGTTGTCGCCGTCGATGTGAAACTGTGTCGTCAGCGCCGCGAAGAGGCAACGCCCCACGAACACGACGAGGAGGGCCGCGACGAACGCGCGCCACGGCGTCGACAGGTTGAAGGCGGGAGAACGCCCGGCGGCCGGCGAAACGGTCAAGGCGGCGATTGTACTTCCGCCGCCAGCGGGGGACGCGGCGATGGCCGCGCGCGTGACCGGGCTATCTCGTCGCGGCGCTGGTCACGAGCGCATCGCCCGCCTTGACAGGTCCGGACAGCAGCTCCGTCCAGCGCTCGTCGGAAATCCCGACGCTGACGTCGATCGGCACGAACTTTCCGGATTCGAGCTTCCAGACCAGGGCCCTGCGGCCGCCGGGCCGCGACGGATCCTGTTCGAGCTCGGGCACCCGGAGTCCTCTCTGCCCTGTCGCCTCCAGGACATCGGCCGCCGGCCTGAACGACGTCGCGGCATTCGGAATTCTCGTCACCGCGGCCCGCCGCGCCGTCGGCAGGAAGACAATCGCCGTGCTGCCGGGCGCGATGGCGTGGTCACGATTGTCGACATTGATGACGGCGGTATACGAAACCACCGAACCAGCCGGCACTGCGGTGGTCGTCGATGCAGCGCCCGCCGCAGCCGTCCCCGCCGATGTACTGGTGCCTGTCGAAGGCGTCGCGGAGGATGACGACGATGACGACGAGCCTGAAGTGCCGACAGGCTGGGGTGTCGAAGCGCTGCTTCCGCCCGACGGTCCGCCCGAGCCGCCCCCCGCAGCCAGGAACGTCGGCTGGAGCCGGACCTCCGAAACGACTCCCTCGAACGGCCGCTCGCCGAGCGATTCGATCTCGAACGTGACGGGGGAACCGGGGCGGATGCCGCCGACTTCAGCCTCGCTGACGTCGGCCATCAAGTGCATCCGGCCGAGGGCGGCGATGCGGAACAGCGTCGGCGACGAGACCGACGCTGCGAGCGTCTGCCCGACTTCGACGGCGCGGCTGATGACAATGCCGTCGATGGGCGACCGGATCGTGGTTCGCTCGCGATTGACTCTGGCCTCGTCCACCATGGCGGACGCGGCGCGTGCTGCGGCTCGCGCCGCTACGAGCTCGGCCGCCGTCTGTTTGGCAGCCAGCACGGCGGTTTCGATTTCCACTCCCGTAATCAGGTCCCTGCCGCCGAGCTCACGCGCCCGCTCCGCCTTCACCTTCGCATCGTCGGCCATGACCTGCGCCCGTTGCGCCTCGCCTTCGGTCTCAATCAAGGCGGCGCGTGCCTGCGCGAGCTCGCTGTCGTACACCGAAGGGTCGAGCTGGGCGATCACTTGCCCGGCCGCGACACTCGCGTTGAAATCTGCGTGCAGCGACTGAATCGTGCCGGACACCTGGGTGCCTACGTCCACGGCTTCCGCTGGCTCGAGCGTTCCGCTCGTGAGCACTTCCCGCGCGATGTCGCCGTTGGTGACCTGGGCATATGCAACGTTGAGCTTCGGCGGGCGTGATTCCAGCAGTCGAATGCCAACCCCAACGACGAGGATAAGCCCGACAGAGGACAGCATCAGCCTGCGGCGATCCATACCTCCCGCGATCCACGACCGATGCCAGTCGGGAGGAGGCGCCTCAGCAACTCTGATAGGATTCGCGGACACCCGGAGGGGCGATGCCTCGATTGTTGATCTCCTGCCTCGGCATACTGTCCGTTCTCATCGTCGCGCCGGTGGCACGACAGGCGCCAGGGCGCGCGGTCACCCCCGAGGACTACTACCTCATCCAAGCTGTCGGGAGCACCTCCTTCTCGCCCTCCGGCGAGTGGGTCACCTACACAGTGACAACCCGGCTCGAAGAGCCCGCGACGAATTCGTCGCATGTCGAAACCTGGATTGTCCGGGCCGATGGCACTGGAGCGCGGCGTATACAGCTCGACGGCAGGGACGTCGGGAGCCCCTCATGGTCCATTGACGGGCGGCTCGAGTTCTCGGTTGACAACGCACGATGGAGCGTCGATCCCGGTCAACCGTCAGCGGCGCCGGCGCTGGTGGCGACCCCGGAAAGCTCAGGCCGCGGCGGCCGCGGCGGCGGAAGGGGCAGCCCGCCAGCGGTCCTGTCGCCTGATGGCAAGGTCGAAGCGGCTCTCGTCAACAAGCCGCTGCCGGCCAAGGCGCCCTCAGCCGCGAGCGAGTTCGAGAAGCGCCACCAGCAGCGCTTCAAGGGCGTGACTTTCGACTGGAAGGATTTCCAGCGCGATGGCGCCGAGTTTCCGGCGCCTGATCCAACGGCGCAGCCGGCGCAGCAGATCGCGCTCAGGCCGCGCGGCGAGGCGGCGGCTGCAAAGGTAATCGCCGACCTCGATCTTCGCCCGGCGGGCCTGACGTGGCATCCCGACGGCAGGCGGCTTGCCTTCACGGCCGATCCTGACTGGCGTGATGCGCTCAAGTACAACTCGTCCGACCTATGGACGGTCACGGTTGACGGCGAGGTCACGCGCCTGACGAACGACGAGTACGTCTACGCTCAGCCCCGACTACTCGCCGGACGGGCGCTACCTCGCCTACGAGCGTTCGTTCGGCACGGACATGATCATCCGCGAGCGGCTGAATCACGGCGGCCCGCAGGACTTGTACGTTGTTCCGGTCGCCGGCGGCGCACCGATCAACCTGACTGCCAGCTGGGACCTCGACCCCGGCCCGGCGCAATGGTCGCCGGACAGCCGGTATCTCTATTTCAGCGCCGCCATCGGCGGCGAATCACACGTGTTCCGCGCCTCCGTACCCGACGGCAGGGTCGAGCAGATCACGACCGGCCCGCGGCGGCTGAACGGCCTGACCTACGACCGATCGTTCACGAAGATCCTCTACACGGTCGGCGTTCACCACGCGCCCCCGGACCTCTACGTCGCCGACATCGACGGGGCGAACGAGCGGCGCCTGACCAACGTTCACGCGATCCTGACCAGGGACATCGCCTTCAGCCGCGCCGAGCGCCTGCGCTGGCGGAGCCGCGACGGCACGGGGATCGAAGGATGGCTGACGTTTCCGCACGGCTACGATCCGTCACGCGGGCCCTATCCGATGATCGTCAAAAGCCATGGCGGCCCGCACGCGGCGACGGGGTACGCGTTCGATTTCAAGGACCAGTACTTTGCCGCCAGGGGCTACTTCGTTCTCGATACGAACTTTCGCAGCTCGACCGGCTACGGCGACGCATTCAAGTGGGCGACGTGGGGCGCGTGGGGCGACAAGGACGGCCAGGACGTCATCGCCGGCATCGACTACGCCCTCGGCCGCTATCCGATCGACGGCAAGCGCGTCGGCCACATCGGCCACTCCTACGGCGGCTTCATGACCAACTGGCTGATCACCCAGTACCCCGATCGCTTCGCCGCCGCGGTTGCCGGCGCCGGGATCTCCAACTGGATCAGCGACTATGGCACCGCCGACATCTACCGCACCAAGGAGACCGAGTTCTTCGGCACGCCGTGGGAGGCGAGACGCGCGCGACCGGATGATCAGGCAGTCCCCGATCGCCTACGCCGGCGCAGTGCGGACCCCGACGCTCTTCGTCCATGGCGAGGTCGACCAGCGCGTGCCGTACGAGGAAGCCGAACAGATGTACTTTGCGCTGCGGCGTCGGGGCGTACCGGCCAAGATGATCCGCTACGACGGGCAGGCGCACGGCATCGGCGGCAACTGGAACATCGTCCATCGGATGCTGAACGAGCTGGCCTGGTTCGACACGTATCTCAAACCTGCGGGAGAGAAAACACGCACGACCAGCCAGGGCCGATAGCGACCCTGCCGAGCTTGATCGGTTCGGTTACTGGTCAGGCCTTGACGCCACAGACGAGGACGCAATCTCATAGAGCATGCGCTGCGCACACATCATCGCCCTCAGCCTCGCCCTGACGCTTCCCGGAAGTGTGTCAGCCAGCCAGGCGCAACCACCGCAAACTCCGCCTCAGACGCCGCCGGCGACGACGCCTCCGGCCACACAACAGCCGAAGCCGGCGTCGCCACGGCCGCGGCCCCAGGCGACGCCGCCAGCCCGCGGCGTGCCGCTGACCGTCATGGTCACGGCGCTCGACGGCAAGACGCTGCCCGAAGTGGTGGTCAGGGCCACCGGGCCGGTCGAGCGCGAGGGGTTGACCGACCCGTCGGGGCTCGCCACGCTCGCCAACGTCATGCCTGGCACCTATCGCCTCCGCTTCGAGCACGAGGGCTTCGTCACGTTCGAGAAGGAGGTCGTCATCGCCGCCGGCAAGCCGCTTCGGGCCTCGGCCTCGCTGACGGCCGCCCCGCCGCCGCCGGAGCCGCCCAAGCCCGAAGCGCCGCCGCCTCCCCCGCCCGTCAAAGCGGACGGCAGCTACGCGCCGAACACGCTCTCGCTGCCTGATTTCATCGAGAGCAACTACATCGGCAGCGCACAGATGAAGCGGTCTCCGATCGGATGCACCGCCAGCTCGAGCTCGACGCTGCTGCAGATCAAGGAACCGGTCGGCGAGCACGTTCACGGCGACGCCGACGAAACCCTCTACGTCGTCGCCGGTGAAGGCGTGCTGCGGATGAACGGGCGTGATACGCCGCTCGCCGCCGCCAGCTTCGCGGTGATTCCGCGCGGGGTGCCGCATACCCTGACCCGCCGCGGCTCGCGTCCGCTCATCTTCGTGTCGACGCTCACCGGGCCCCCCTGCCAGGCGGGACAGAAGTAGGCCGATGCGATATCGCACGTTCGGACGCACAGGCTGGCAGGTCTCGGAAGTCGGCTACGGGATGTGGGGCATGGCGGGCTGGACCGGCAGCGCCGACGAGGAATCGTTCACTTCGCTCGATCGCGCCATCGCGCTCGGGTGCAACTTCTTCGATACCGCCTGGGCCTACGGCGACGGCCACAGCGAACGGCTGCTCGGTGCGACCCTGAAGCGACACCCCGAGCGCGAGCTCTACGTCGCGACGAAGATCCCGCCGAAGAACCGGAAGTGGCCGGCACGTCCCGAGTACCCGCTCGCCGAGGTGTTTCCACCCGACTACATCCGCGAATACACCGAGAAGAGCCTGAAGAACATCGGGGTCTCGAGCCTGGATCTACAGCAGTTCCACGTCTGGACCGACGAGTGGGCAGCCGATCCGAGCTGGCAGCGCGCGCTTCGCGGCTTGAAGGACGAAGGCCTCGTGCGCGCCGTCGGCATCAGCATCAATCGCTGGCAGCCCGGCAACGTCCTCCAGGCCCTCGCCACCGGGCTGATCGATGCGGTGCAGGTCGTTTACAACGTGCTCGATCAGAGCCCTGAGGACGAGCTCCTCCCCTACTGCCAGGAGCACGGCATCGCGGTCATCGCCCGGGTCCCGTTCGACGAAGGCAGCCTGACCGGAACGCTCACGCGCGACTCGACGTGGCCGCAGGGGGACTTCCGCAACCTGTACTTCAACCGGGAGAACCTCGACGCCACCCTGCCGCGCATCGAGCGGCTCCGCCGCTCGGTCCCGGGCGGCATGACGATGCCGCAGCTGGCGCTGCGCCACATCCTCCAGCACCCGGCCGTTTCCACGGTAATCCCGGGCATGCGGAAGCTCTCACACGTCGAGCAGAACCTCGCCGTCAGCGACGGCGAACCCCTTTCGCCAGCGCTGATGGAGGAGCTCAAATCGCACCGCTGGGAGCGGTCGGTTGATTTCGAATGAGCCCTGGCAGGCATCCGTAAGTGTCTGTCCGCATGAGCTTTAGGGTTATAGTAGCGAGCTTGGCGCCAAAGTCCTGCTATAATGATCTTTTGCCCGGACCCCGAAGGAGCATGCAGTGAAGGAAGGCATTCACCCGAAGTACAACGAGGTCGTCGCGCGTTGCGCCTGTGGCGCGACCTGGACGACGCGCTCGACGAAGAACGAGCTGCACCTCGAGATTTGCAACAACTGCCACCCGTTCTTCACGGGCCGGCAGAAGCTGATCGACACGGAAGGCCGCGTCGAGCGGTTCACCAAGCGCTTCGGGGCGCAGACCTCCGAAAGCCGCAAGGCGGCCGCCAAGGCGAAGAAGCAGCCGGCCGGCGCCAAGGCGTAAAGCCTTTCCCGCCCGGTCCGTCGTTCCCGATGAACGCTCAGCTCCAGAAGAGCTGAGCGTTTGTCTTTCTGGCGATCTTCCGATCCAGCCGCGCGACGCGGTGGCGGAACCCGCCGGCGCTTCGCTCGCCCACCCCTTCTTCCAGCGCGAACAACGCCAGGTCCCTGCGCCGAGTCGTAGTCGCGGTCGCGATGCTCGCGATGGATCGCGAGCGCCTCGATCGCGAACTGCCGCAGCGCCCGGCCGTCCCAGCCCGATGGCCGCTCGGTCAACTCGATGATGGCCTTCCACGCCCCGGCAGCGTCGTCGAAGCGCCGGCCACGCCGCCACGTCAATCCCAGGTAGTACCAAGCGTGCGCCCGCACCACGGGGGCCGGCGAAGTCGTCGCGCGGCGGTAGCACGCCTCGGCGCGATCGGCAGCGCCGGCGCGGGTGTAGATGCGGCCGAGCGCCAGCGCCTGGCTGTCATCGGGGCAGCCGTCGGCGCCGTCGCTGACCAGGCGCGCGGCACGGGCGGTAACGGCCGCGAGCGAGACGAGATCGAGGCGGTTGTGCTCGAGCACCGGTTCGAGCGGGCGCGGGTCGCCGGAGCGCAGGAACCTGAAAAAGCGCGACGGGATCTCGAAGCCGGGCACGTCGCCGACCCGGCGCACGGCGAAGAGCGTCCGCTCCAGCGTCGACAGGCGACATCCACCTTCGGGTTCGAGCTCGACGTCGGGCCGGTCCTTCCACAGCCGCCGCGCGGCGTGGAGCGTGTCGAAGTGCGGCACGCCGTCGAGCGGCAGTTCCATGCGATGGAACAGCCAGCGCGTCTCCATCACCGGGACATCGAAGGTCTTGCCGTTGTAGGTCACCAGCAGGTCGGCCTCGTCGAAGAAATCGGAGACCGCGGCGAGGAGCGCGCGCTCGGCCCGGTAGCTCGTGAGCAGGAACTGCCGGACCTGGAAGGCGCCGCCGTCGAAGTAGCCGCAGCCGACGAGAAAGGCGACCGTGCCCGCGCCGCCGCTCAGGCCGGTCGTCTCGAGGTCGACGAAGACCGTACGCGGAGCATTGGCGCCGCCATTGGCCGAGAGCGTACCCGCGATCGCGCTCAGCGAGGGGTCGAGCACGCCGAGGTGACCGAGATCGTTCAGCTCGCAATCGCCGATCGCGACATCGCCATGCCGGCGATTCGATTCGTAGCGCCGATCGATCACGAGGCACTCGCCGAACGGCGTCTCGATCGGGCGACCGCCGAGGATCTCTCCAACCCTCGCCGGCTCGACCGCCGCCTCCGGGCCGGTATGCTCGGGTTCATAGGTCAACTCGCGCAGCGGCGCGGTCGGCGGCCTGACGATGGCGCGCAGCCGTGATTTCAGGTCCATGGTCATTCAGCGCCCGCCACGGCCGGCTCGATCGCCGCCGCCTCGAGCAGGGTTCGCACGATCTGCGTCGCCACAGCCTTCGCATGCGGGCCGGTGTTGCCTTCGGGCCCGACACACGACGGACAGCCAGATTCGCAGGGACAGCCCTCGACCAGCTCGCGGGTTCGATCGAGCAGGATCAGATGCATGTCGAAGAGCGGCCGGCTGAAGCCGATGCCGCCCGGATAGTTGTCGTAAATGAAAATGTCCGGCGCCGTCGCCAGCGCCGGTGGCACGCCGCCGAGACCGCCGGTACGGCTGCTGCGTTCGAGCGTACCGCCGTCGATCGACAGCCCGATGTCGTGGGCGTCGCACATCAGCAGCAGCTGCGCGACGTGGCGCATCGCGAAGGCCAGGCCGATGACGCCGTCGCGCCGGGCGTCGCTGTCGAACGGCAGCGAGGCCATCACCGCCGCCGGAATCGTCAGCCAGTACGACGACGTGTGCATCTGCTGTTCGGGCAGATCGAGCTCACCCGACCCGATGTTCTCGTTGGTGTAGAACTTGATCTTCTTGAAACCGACCACCCGTGACACGACGTGCACCTCGCCGTGCGAGCGAACCGGCGCCATGCTGTCCCCACCGGGCCGCGCCAGGCCGGCCCGCCGCGCCTCGATCGACGTATCCCGCGTCACTACGTCGCGCGGATCCGGCTCGGTGCCGCGCGCCGCGTCGGAGGGATCCGGCAGCGCGAGCGCCGGATCGACGTCCGGCACACCGGAGGTCGCGAAGGTCTCGAGGATCGTCACCTTCGTGTAGGTGATCGCATCGGTGTAGTAGTCGCACTCGACGGCGCGGACGTAGGCCTTGCGGCCATCGAAGTCGAAGCGCTCCACCTGGTACAACTGCGCCTCGACGATGTAAATCGCCTTCTGGTGCAGCGTCGCCGGCCCGCTCGTGAAATCGGTCTCGCCAATCACCCGCTCGCCGTCGGTCAGATCGACGACGATGAAGTTGTCCGACGAGATCGATCGCAGGCTGACGGCGTCGGCCGGATAGGATTCGTTGGTCCAGTGCCAGCGCTCGTCGGCGTGCTGCACGAATCCTTCCTCCGCCAGTACCGCGAGAATCTCCTGCACGTTCTCGCCGCCGAACCGCTCGTCGTCGCTGAACGGCAGCTCGAAAGCGGCGCACTTGACGTGATCGAGCAGGATGTGGAGGTTGTCGGGATTGATCAACGCGTGTTCCGGCGACGCGTCGAAGAAGTAGGCCGGGTTGCGGACGATGAACTGATCGATCGGCGCGCTGCTGGCGACCAGCACCGCCGCCGAGCGCGTCGTCCGCCGGCCGGCGCGGCCGGCGCGCTGCCAGGTGGCGGCGATGGTCCCCGGGTAGCCGGCCATCACCGAGACGTCGAGTGCGCCGATGTCGATGCCGAGCTCGAGCGCGTTGGTCGAGACGACGGCGCGCACCTCGCCGTCGCGCAGGCCGCGCTCGATCTCGCGCCGCCGGTTCGGCAGGTAGCCGCCGCGGTAGCCGCGGATGACGTCGGCAGCGCCTGGCGCGCCCTGAAACGCGTCCTTCAGGTACGTGGTGAGGATCTCGACCGCGAGCCGGCTCTGCGCGAACAGGATCAGCTGCAGGTTGTGCTTCAGGAACTCGAGCGACACCCGCCGCGATTCCGAGAGGTACGACCGGCGGATCCCCAGCTCGGGGTTGACGACGGGCGGATTCACGAACAGGAAGAACTTCTCCCCGCGCGGCGCGCCGCTCTTGTCCACCAGCTCGAACGGCACGCCGGTCAGCCCCTCCGCCAGCTCGCGCGGGTTGGCGATGGTCGCCGACGAACAGATGAACACCGGGTTCGACCCGTAGTGCCGGCAGACGCGCTGCAGACGCCGCAGGATGTTGGACAGGTGGCTGCCGAACACACCGCGATAGGCGTGCAGCTCGTCGATGATGACGAACCGCAGGTTCTCGAACAGCTTCGCCCAGCGCGGATGGTGCGGCAGGATCCCGGCGTGCAGCATGTCGGGGTTGCTGAGGACGACGTGAGCCTTGCCGCGAATCGCACGCCGGGCATCCGATGGCGTGTCGCCGTCGTAGGTGAAGACGCCAATCTGGAGGTCGTCGCCGCGCGTCACCAGATCCGACAGCGTGTGGAGCTCGGCCAGCTGATCCTGCGCCAGCGCCTTGGTCGGGAAGAGATAGAGCGCGCGGGTGGAGGCGTCCTGCAGGATCGCGTTCAGCACGGGCGCGTTGTAGCAGAGCGTCTTTCCGGACGCGGTCGGGGTGATCGTGACGACGTTCCGCCCCGCCAGGACGTGGGCGAAGGCCTCCGACTGGTGGGTGTAGAGCTGCTCGATGCCCCGGGCCGCGAGCGCCCCAATCAGGCGGTCGTCGGTGCCGGACGGGTAAGGGCCGAACTCGGGCGCGACCGCCGGCAGCCGGCGGACGGCGGTGACGATGGGGTCCGCCTCGGCGCCGCCCGGGCGTGGCGAATACGTGAGGCGGCTGACCGCCTCCTGCAGCTGGACGTCCTTGTCGCGAGCCAGAGCCTGGAGCGTGTGCGTGGGCATACGGAAACCCTTGCAGCCAAATGAATTGCGGTCCGATAGTAGCAGCCGGGCGCCCGGCGATCAAGAAGCGAAACCAAGAAAGTTTGCTGCCGCGGCCCGGGAAGGCAGCAACCACGTGGACACTCGTCAAGGGACGAGGTGATATAAGAACCGCGGATGCTCACCTCGCTCGCCAACCTGATTCAATCCGCCGCCGACGCGCTCTTCATGCCCTGGGTGGTCGGAATCCTGCTCACGGCCGGGCTCTTCCTCACCATCAGGACCGGCGTCGTCCAGATCCGGCGGTTCGGCGAGGCCTGCCGCGTCGCCTTCGTGCGGCGCACGTCTGGTGAGTCAGGAGCGCTGACACCGTTCCAGGCGTTCATGACGGCGCTGGCGGCGTCGATCGGCACCGGCAACATCGCCGGCGTCGCCACGGCCATCGTCTCCGGCGGGCCGGGCGCGCTCTTCTGGATCTGGGTCTACGGCTTCGTCGCGACGTCGATCAAGTTCGCCGAGGCGGTCCTCGGGCTGACCTTCCGCGAGACGCGCGGCGAGACGGTGCTGTCGGGACCGATGTACTACCTGCGTGACGGTCTCCGCTCGCCCGCCTTGGCCTGGACGTTCGCGTTCGTCGCCGCCGTCGCCGCGCTGACCACGACGCCGTTCACGCAGCCGAACTCGATGGCGCTGGTGCTCAACTCGGTGTTCGGCGTTCCCCGCGTCGCCTCCGGCGTCGCCATCGCGGTGCTGACGTGGCTGGTCATCATCGGCGGCATCAAGTCGATCGGCAAGGCGGCGGAGAAGCTCTCGCCGCTGAAGGTCGGTCTCTACCTCGTCGGCGGCATCATCGTCATCCTGGCCAACGCGGCGGAGATCCCAGGAATCCTCGCGTTAATCGTGCGCGAAGCGTTCACGACGCAGTCGGCGCTCGGGTTCGGCATCTTCGTGGCGATGCGCTACGGCATCGCCCGCGGCATCTACGCGAACGAGGCGGGCTACGGCACCGCCGCCGTCGCCTACGGCACGGCCCGCAGCAACCAGCCGACGCTGCAGGGGCTGAACGCGGTGATGGAGACGTTCATCGTCTCGTTCGTCACCTCGACGATCAGCGCCATGACGATCCTGCTGACCGGCGTGTGGCAATCGGGGCTGACGAGCACGGCGGCGGTCGCCGCCGGGTTCAACACGGTGATGCCGGTGTTTGGCGGGTGGGTCGTCGCGTTCTGCACCTTCCTCTTCGGCTACACCACCCTGATCGGCTGGGCCTACTACGGCGAACAGTTCTTCGAGTACATCCTCGGGAGGAAAGTCACGGTTCCCTACCGGTGGATTTACTGCCTGCTGATCCCGTTCGGGGCCATCTCGCGGGTCGAAGTGGTGTGGGCGTGGGGCGACCTGATGAACGTGCTGCAGGTGTTCCCCAACCTGATCGGGGTCATCGGCCTGAGCGGACTGGTCGCGAAGGCGGCGCGGGAGCGGCTGCGCTCGGAAGCGTAAAAAGAGCCGCGATCGGGGCTCGGGGTTCGGGGTTCGGGATCCGGAGAAACCGAGATCAAAATCCCGCGGCTCTCTGTTCACGATGTTTTGTCGAGCCCCGAACCCCGAGCGCCGAACCCCGACTCAGATATTCGACTTTCCCTGACAACCATCGACGGGGATGCAAGCGCCGCTGATCCAGCTGGCGCGGGGTGACGCGAGGAACGCGACCGCGGCCCCGACTTCGTCCGCCCGCCCGAAGCGGCCGAACGGCAGCTCGCGCTTGATGAACCCGGCGATCCCCTCGGGATCGGCTTGCTGGCGCTTGTGCCACGAGCCGCCGGGGAACAGGATCGACCCTGGCGCGATGCTGTTCACCCTGATGTTGAGCGGCGCGAGCTGGATGGCGAGCGACTTGGCAAGGCTGATCTCGGCTGCCTTGACGGCGTTGTAAGTCATCCGCCCGCCCGCCTCGCGGCCGTAGATCGACGCGATCATCACGATCGAGCCGCCGCCCTGCGCCTTCATGTGCGGCACGGCGAGGCGCGAGGCGCGAATCGCCGGGAACAGCGTCTCGTCGAACGCGGCCTGCCATTCGGCGTCCGACGTGTCGAGCAGGTCGGCGCCGCCGGCGCGGGCGACGTTGTTGACGAGGACGTCGAGCCGGCCGAACGTTTCGAGCGCTCTCTCGATGACGCGCTCGACGCCGTCGACGGTCGAAACGTCCGCCTGCACCGCCGCGATCATGTTGGGCCGGCGCGCCGCCGCTTCGACTTCCACCGCCGCTTCGGCCAGCCCTTCCTCGCCGCGGGCACAGATGCAGACGCGGCAGCCCTCGGCGACGAGCGCGCGGGCGCTGGCGAGGCCGAGGCCGCGGCTCGAGCCGGTGACGATCGCGACCTTGTCGGTAAGTCCGAGATCCACGGAGTCGCGATTACTGCCGCCGGCCGCCGCCGGTGAGATCGTTGAGGTTCCAGTCGAACGTCCGGAACGCGACCTTGAAGCGATTCTCGTCGACGAAGTCCTGTTCGAGCGGCAGCAGGTGCGGCTTGATGAAGGCGACGACGGCACGCTCGATCGGCGACCGGGAGACGAACTTCTCACCCGCTTTCTCGCCATACGCCTGCGAGAACACGGCCTCGTTCCAGCTGATGATCGGCGTCACGGCAACCTGGCCGCTCGTGCGATCGACCTTCAGCATCTGTTCCTCGTTGACGAACTCCGACTGGATGTCGTCGAGCTGCCGCGCCAGCCTGGCGGCGGTGTAGGCCTCGCTGCGCAGCCGGCCGCTGCCAACCGCGCCGCGGCCAAGCGCCAGCACCAGGCGCGGCTCCTTGAACTCGGGCAGGATCGTCTTCTCGATCTCGTCGAGCGTGACGCTGCGCCCGGCAGCGCGGTGCTTCGTTTGATCGAAGGCGCCGGGAATCTGGCGGATGCTGCCTGCCGGGTAGGCGCTGCTCGTCCCGCGAATCGGATAACGGCTGACCACCGTCTGCAGCACGAACGCGTTGTAGGCGTTCACCCAGAACGCCATCTTCGCTTCACTGGTCCACTTCTCGTAGGTGGCGGCCGGCACGTTCAGCGACGCGACGTAGCGATCGAGCGCGCCGCGGCTCGACTGCAACGCGCGATAGTAGACCAGGCCGTCGCGAACGTTGACGTCGAGCAGCTGATCGAGCGGACGATGCAGGGGATCGGCGCCTGGAGCGGGCTCCTGCTGTGCCCGCACGGCAATTGCGCCGACGGCCAGCGCTACCACGACTATTGATGCAGTGACTCGACCCATCCGTTTATCGTAGTCGAAAAGTCCGCCGGCGCTTCGAGGTTCGAGAGATGGCCGGCGCCGGCAATCCTGTGCAGCCGTGATCCGGCGATCGCGCGGTGCATCGCCTCCGCGTCGGCCGGCGGCGTAATCGTGTCCTCGGCGCCGACGATGACCAGCGTTGGACAGCGGATGCCGGCGAGGTCCGGCGTCGAGTCGGGCCGGCGCATCATCGCGTAGATCGCCGCCTCGACGCCCGGCTGCGGGTTGCCATCGATCAATCGCAGGATCTCAGCCGTCAGCTCCGGCCGCGCACTTCGCGTCGTTTCGCCGAGCAGTTTGCCCAGCATCTGTTCTCCGAGCGCCCGGACACCGCGGCTGCGGACCAGATCGAGCGAGGCCACGCGCGCGCGCACTCCCTCCTCCGTATCGGCCTGCGGACGGGTGTCGGCGAGCACGAGCCCGCGAATTCGTTCGGGCGCGAGACGGTGCACCGCGAAGGCGACGTAGCCGCCCATCGAGAGACCGCCAAGCGCCGCCCGCCCCAGATTCAGCGCGTTCATCAGGGCAAGAACGTCGCCGGCATAGTCGTTCATGCCGATCTCGATCCCGCCGTTTATGGCGGAGCCGCCGAGACCCCGCAGATCGGGCGCGATGTAACGCCAGCCGCGCGGAACCGCCTCGAGCTGCGCCCGCCACGCGTCCGCGCTGAGCGGGAACGGATGCAGGAGGACGAGCGCCTCGCCGAAGCCGGCCTCGAGATACCGGGTCACGTGCCCGCGCAGCACCGTCCGTTGTTCGCGCATCATGCGGTCGATGATAACAGTCCCGCCGGGAGGGCCATTCGTCACTGGAGGCGTAGCGGTTGAGGCGGTTGCGGCAATAATACCGGCAGCACTTTCCTGGAGCGTCGTTGCCATGCTGAACCCGCGGGGAACCGTTGCCGGCCTGATCGGCCTGGCCTGGATTGTTTCGACCGGCGCTGTCCACGCGCAGACGGTCGACGAGATCGTCGCCAGGCATGTCGAGGCGCGCGGCGGCGAAGCCCGTCTCAAGGCCGTGCAGACCATCAAGATGACCAGGACCGTCGCCGCCGGGATCGGATCCGCGCTGAAGGTGACGATCTACAAGAAGCGCCCGGCACTCATACGGCTCGATCAGCAATCGACGCTTCCCGGCGCGCCAATGATCCCGCGCGGCGTCAACGGTGAGGGCGCCTGGGACTTCGTGCAGGGCAAGCCGTCGCCGCGTCCGACGCAGCTATCTGCCGAAACCCGCGACCTCGACGGCGACTTCGACGGGCCGCTGGTGGACTGGCGGGCCAAGGGACACGTCGTGACCTTCGAAGGCCGGGAAGCCATGCCTGGCGGAGAGGCGCTCAAGCTGAAGGTGGTCATGAAAAGCGGCCTCGAGCGGATGGTCTACCTCGACGCGAAGACCTATCTCGACCGCAGGCACACCGGGCCGCTCAACATGCCAGGCAACCGCCAGTTCGACGTCGTTGTCACCTTCGACGCCTGGCGTGAGGTCGAGGGCGTGAAGTTTCCCTTCGACATCACCGAAGAGCGCACCGGCAAGGAACCGGTGGTGACGCTGGTGACCTACACCGAGAAGATCGAGCTCAATCAGCCGATGGACGACACGCTGTTCAATCCCCCGCCGCCGGCGCCGGTCAAGTAGCCGCCATCAGTCGCGCGGCGCTGCAGTGGCGAGAGCGTGGGCGCGCTCGATCGCTTCCGCCGAGCGATCGATGTCGGCTTCGGTCGTCCGCCAGTTCGAGATCGAGATCCGCATCGCCGGCTCGGCGGCCCACATCGTCCCGCCGCACCAGCAGACATTCGATGCCTGAATGCCGGCGATGACCTCGGGCGTGACGTTCTCCCCTGCCCTGGTCCGGAACCGGACGAGCACCTGGTTCAGCGCGACGTCGTTGAGCACTTCGACGCCGGCGGTTCGCCGCAGCCGGGAGGCCATCCGCTCCGCCAGGGCGCAGCAGCGCTCGACGAGCGCCACCACGCCCGCCCGGCCGAGCGTCCGCAGGACGAGGTGTATCGGCACGACGCGAGCCCGCCGCGAGGCTTCCGGCGCCCAGTCCATGCCGTCACGCTGCTCACCTTCGCCCGGGAGCAGGTAGGCCGCCGACTGGCTCATCGCCGCGCGATGCGCCGCCTGATGACGCACGATGACGATGCCGCTGTCGTACGGCACGTTCAGCCACTTGTGCGCGTCGGTCGTCCAGGAATCCGCCTCGGTGACGCCTTCGACGAGCTGCCGGTAGCGCGGTGATACGTTCGCCCACAGCCCAAAGGCGCCATCGACGTGCAGCCAGGCCCCGTGATCGCGCGTGAGTTCGGCAATCGCGACCAGCGGATCGCAGGCGCCGGTGTTGACGTTGCCGGCCTGCGCGCAGACGATGACGGGACCGGGAGTGGCCGACAGCGCCCATTCGAGCGCGTCCGGCCGCATGCGGCCTTCGCCATCCGTCGCGACCCGCAGCATCGTGCGGCTGCCGACACCAACCATTCGGCAGGCGGCGACGATTGAGGCATGCGCTTCCTCGCCCGCAATCACCGTCAGGGGCGGCGCGCCCTGGAGGCCCAGAGCCTCGACGTCCCATTGGGCCCGGTGCAGGACCTCGTGGCGCGCCGCGGCCAACGCCGTCACGTTCGCCATGTGCGCGCCGGTCGTGAATCCGACGGCCGACTCGGACGGAAGCTGCAAGGCGTCGAGCAGCCAGCGGGCGGTGCAGGCCTCGACGGCAGCCATCGCCGGGGACATCACGTGCAGCGCGGTGTTCTGATCCCACGCCGATACCAGCCAGTCGGCGGCCACCGCGACCGGATAGCTGCCGCCGGTCACGAAGCCGAAGTACCGAGGCCCGGCGCTGGCGACGAGCCCTGGATCCACTTTGGCGACGAACTCGTCGAGCGCCCTGACCGGATCCGATGGCGCTTCCGGCAGCGGCGCGAAGTCAGGAGCGAACGCCCCGGTCGGGGCCGGGGCGACGGGGCGCTCGGGCAAAGATTCGAGAAAGGCGTTTGCCCGTGAGTGCGCGAGTTCCAGGAGAGCCTTGTAATCCATAGTCGGCGTTCGCAGTCAAGTGGGGTCAGACCATGGTCTGACCCCAAAAGGGGCGCCAATTGGGCACCGCGGCCCCCCGCTACGCACAACGTTCAAGTTTTCGCAAGTGGGGTCAGACCATGGTCTGACCCCATTAACGAAGCGCGACGCGACGGGGTCAACGACGGTCGAGGGCGAAGGCACCGGCCAGGATCGCTGAAACGAGCCCGGCGACCACCAGCCAGAATATCGGCACGGGCCAGGCCCGAATGAAGTGCGGACCTTCGGTCGCGTCGGCGCGGCTGACGTGGCCGGCCGCGGGCGCCGTCCCGGCACGCCGGCTCGCGTCCTCGCGTTGTTCGTCCGGCCATGCATGGCCCTTCGCATCCAGGTACGACGGCGTCGTCAGCACGGGAGCATAGAACTTCTCGAGGATGCGATTCTCGCACCAGGCGGCCGCGATGTTGCCGGCACTCCACTGCCGGTTCCGCTCCTGCACGTGCAGGTGGCCTTCGCTGAGGTACTGGTCTTCGCGACTGCGGCTCGCCGGCCGCGGGATGGTTCCGATCGCCGCCCATTCCGCCCGGCGCGCCTCGGCCAGCGCCGCCAGGGCCTGCGCGTCGTAGCGCGAGCGGAAGCGGCCGCCGTCCGGATCTTCGATCTCGAAGCCGAGATGCACCGTGTGCACGAACATCGCGAACACCAGCGTGGCGATCGTTGCGCCAATGCCGATCCGCCGCCACGAACCGGGCTTCAGCGACGGCGTCAACGGCGTGGGTGGATCGATGCCCAGGCTGAAGAGCAGGCCGCACAGGATCGCCGCGGCGTTGAGAAAGACGTCGCGCATGTCGCCGACGCGGCCGGGAATGAACCATTGCAGCCACTCCTCGAGAGTGCCGACGACGACGCCGGCAAAGACGGGCATGATGAAGGCCGAGGCGTCGCCGCGCGGTCTCCATGCGCGGTAGAACAGCAGCGTGACGAGTCCGTATTCGACGAAGTGGACGCGTTCGACCGCATCGACGTCGGCAACGCCCTGCGCGTTCCAGAGTGCGTAGGCGGTGCCGAACGCGAGCGCGGCGGCAATGGCGCCGTAGCGCAGCCCCCGGCGGTCGCGAATCCTGAAGATCGCCGTCGCCACGGCCGCCGCCAGGCTGAGCGCGACGATGCCGGCGACGATCGTCACGAACTGTCCGGGAAAGGCCGAGCGAATGAAGTCGCGAAGGTCGCGAATGAAAGGGGCCGAGAGGATGACCGCGAGCGAGACGCTGACGGCGACCAGGAAGCGCGGTCCTGACACGCGAGCGTTGTACCACATCTTCGCGCGGTGGCCTTGCCTGCGCTAGGATGCGAAGTCATGCCGTTGTTACGTGCCTTCCGGCCGCTGGCCGTCGCCGCGACCGCCGCGGCCGCACTGTCGCCCCTGACGACCGGTCAGCCGCAGTCGCCGGCCGGGCCTTCGATCGAGATCACCATCTCCGCCTCCGCCCGGAACGAACCAACGACCGGGCGGGTTTACGTCGCGTTGAGCCGCGACAACAAGCGCACGCCGATCCAGCAGGCAGGGCCGACAGGCTCGCCGCTCTTCTCGTCGGCGGTCGAGGGCTTGAAGCCGGGCGCCGTGGTGGCGATCGGGGCCGCCGACGCCGGGCACCCGGTCGACAGCCTGGCCAACATTCCGGCCGGCGAGTACTGGGTCCAGCCCTTCGTCAACGTCTACACCCGTTTTCCTCGCGCCGACGGCTCCGTCGTCTGGCTGCACATGGATCAATGGGAGGGACAGGACTGGAAGCGCTCGCCCGGCAACCTGTACGGCGAACCGGTGCGGATCACGTTCGACCCGAAGTCGACCGCGCCGATCAGGCTGACGGTCGACAGGGTGATCCCGCCGGTGGAACCCCCGGCCGACACCGCGCTCGTCAGGCGCATCCGGATGAAGAGCGAGATCCTGAGTCGTTGGTGGGGTCAGCCGATCTACTTCGGCGCGACCGTGCTGCTGCCGAAGGACTACGACCAGCACCCGGACGTGTCCTACCCGGTGAACTACGAGCACGGGCACTTCTCGCTGCGGGCGCCAGGCGGGTTCGGTACCGGCGGCGGCTTCGATGCGTTCTGGCTGGCGTCCGACACGCCGCGCATGATCTACGTCACGCTGCAGCATCCGTCGCCCTACTACGACGACTCGTACGGCGTGAACTCCGCCAACAACGGGCCGTACGGCGACGCGATCCTGCAGGAGCTCATCCCGGCGATCGAAGCCAGGTTCCGTGTCATTCGCCAGCCGTGGGCGCGGATGCTGTCCGGCGGATCGACCGGCGGCTGGATCGCAGCCGCGCACCAGGTCTTCTACCCGGACTTCTACGGCGGCGCGTTCGCCAGCTGTCCCGATGCCGTCGACTTCCGGTATCACCAGATCGTCAACATCTATGAAGACGCCAACGCCTACTTCGTCGACAAGGGCTGGATCCTCGTCGATCGCCCGAACCAGCAGCAGGCGGACGGCAACATCCAGTCGACGATGAAAGACGAGAACCGCTACGAGCTGGTGGTCGGCGACAAGTCGCGCTCGGGCGGCCAGTGGGACATCTGGGAAGCGACGTATTCGCCGGTCGGCGCCGACGGCTACCCGCAGCGTCTCTGGGACAAGAAGACCGGGAAGATCGACAAGACGGTGGCGGCCGCCTGGCGAAAGTACGACCTCCGACACGTGCTCGAGACCAACTGGCCGACGCTCGGGCCGAAGGTCGGACACAAGCTGAACGTCTATGTCGGCGACATGGACTCGTACTATCTCAACAACGCGGTCGAAAAGCTGAACGAGTTCCTGCGCAAGGCCTCGAACCCGTCGTACACGGGCGAAGTGGTGTTCGAGCGCCGGGCGCCACATTGCTGGGGGCCACGTGGCGCCGACTTGATGGCCAAGATGACCCGTCAGATCGAGAAGGTCGCGCCAGCCGGCAGCGACCTGCGGAGCTGGCGGTACTGAGAGGACGCTGGCTCAGTCGTTCCGCAGTGAGATGGCCGGATCGACGCGGGACGCGCGAAGGGCGGGCAGATAGCTCGCCAGCGTGCCGGTGAACAGGAGCACGACACCGACGCCGATCAGCACCACCGGGTCGGCGGGCGGCGTCTGGAACAGGAACGCCCGGACGCCGCGGGACAGCAGCAGCGCCAGCGGGAGCCCGACGACCAGCCCCGCGAGGACCACCGAAAGACCCTCCCACACCACCATCCAGAGCACCGCGGCGCGGCTGGCGCCCAAAGCCAGCCGGAGGCCGATCTCCCTCGTGCGCGTCGCCACGGTAAAGGCAATGACGCCGTAGAGGCCGATGGCGGCCAGCAGCAGTGCGCCGGCGGCGAATGACGTGAGCACCAGCGTCGCGAACCGCTCGACGGCCAGCGAGCGGTCGACCAGCTGCTCGAGCGTTCGGATGTCGTAGAGCGCGAGCTTGTCGTCGAGTCCGGCCACGGTTCGACGAATCGCCGGCACCAGTGCCAGCGGATCGCCGGTCGCGCGGACGATCACGGCCATCGACGTCCGCGGGTCCTGGGCGTGCGCTTCGTACACTTCCGGCATCACCGTCGCCGAGAGCGCATCCTGCTTCTCGTCGGCGACGACGCCGACGACCGTTCGCCAGATGGTCGTCGGGCCGGGCTGCCCGAACGTGAGGCGCTGGCCGAGCGCCTCGCCGCCGCCGAAGTAGGTGCGCGCGAGCGTCTCGTTCACGAGGACGACCGGCATCGCACCGACGGCGTCGGCGGCGGTGAAGTCGCGGCCGCTGAGGACGGGAATGCCGGCGGCCTCGAGAAAACCGGTGGTGATGGTCTTGTGGCGCAGTTCCCGGCCGGCGACGGTCGGCCGGCCCTCGATATGGAGATCGCTCGTCCACAGGTAGCCGTCGAGGGCGAGCCGGGCGGTCGCCCCTGCTGCACGAACGCCGCTCGTCTGCCGCAGGCTCTCGAGCGCCGCGGCGTAGAACGTGGCGACCTTCGCCGGCTGGTCGTAACGGATTCCCGGCAGCGTCATCCTGAAGGACACGGCGTGTGACACGTCGATGCCCGGATCGACGCTCCGGAGCTGGGCAAAGCTGCGCGCGATCAGCCCGGCGCCGACGAGCAGCACCACCGCCAGCGCGACCTCGGCGCCAATCAGCAGACGGCGCAGCCGCGTGCCGGCCGCCGTGGCCGAGCGGCTGCCGTCCTGCAGCGCCGCCGATGGTGGCCGCCGGACACTGAGCCAGGCCGGTGCGACGCCGAAGATTAGGGCCGTCGCCAGGCTGATGACGCCGAGGAAACCGAGCACGATTGGATCGAGCGTCATGCCGGCGACTCGCGGCACGTCGGCCGGCCCGTTCGCCCGCAGCCAGGCGATGGCGACAGCAGCGATGCCGGCGCCGAGGACGGCGGCGGCGATTGCGAGCAGGCCGCTCTCGATCAGGAGCTGACGAAACAGCCGCAGCGTGCCCGCGCCCAGGGCGGAGCGAATCGCCAGCTCGCGGCGACGGCTCGACGCCCGCGCCAGCAGCAGGCTGGCGACGTTGGCGCAGGCGATGAGGAGGACGCCGCCGACCGCCGCCATCAACAGCACGAGCGCCCGGCGATAATCGCCGACGAACCAGTCGTGCAGCAGGCCGACGCCGGCGCCCATGCGGGTGTTGGTGTCCGGATACTCTCGTTCGAGCGCACCCATGATCGCGGTGACGTCGCCGCGTGCCTGTTCGAGTGTCACACCAGGCGCGAGCCGCGCCACCGCGCGAAGGTAGTGCGGCCGGCGAAGGCGAATGAGCCGGGCCTCGTCGTAAGCGAATGGGCCCCAGTAATCAGGATCGGCGCCGGGAAACGAAAACGCGGCCGGCATCACGCCAATCACCTCGACCGTGTTGCCGTTGAGTTCGAGGCGACGCCCGACGACCGACGGGTCGCCGCCGAACCGCCGCTGCCAGAAGCCGTGGTCGATCACGACCACACCGTTCGCTCCAGGCCGCGCCTCCTCGGCCGCGAACGTGCGGCCGTAGAGAGGCGCCACGCCGAGAGTGGCGAAGAAGTTGTCCGATACCGTCATGCCGCGGATGCGCTCCGGGTCGCCAGCGCCGGTCAGCGTCACGTCGTTCAGGCCCGGCCCCTTCGTGTCGCTGCCGAAATAGAAGGCAATGCTGCTGAACGAGCGACTGCGGCTGCGAATGTCGATCAGGTTTGCCGGGGACAGCGTGTTGTGCGTCCAGTTCCGAAGCGGGTTCGTCTCCCAGACCTGCACCAGCCGGGCTGGTTCGTGAAACGGCAGCGGCTCGAGCAGCACGGCGCGCACGACGCTGAACATCGCGGCGTTGGCGCCGATGCCGACCGCCAGCATGGCGATGGCGAGGACCGCGAAGCCAGGCCGGTGCGACAGGCCGCGCATCGCGTAGCGGACGTCCTGGGCAATCACGGCGAAACTCCATTCTTCCTTGCGCAGCCAGAGCGCATGAACGAGCGCTCCGAACGAGCGCCAGACCAGATCGGCGCGGGCCGGCAACCTCAGCCCTTCATGGCGCGCCACCTCGGCGTAGTGGTGGCGCAGCTCGGCATCCCACTCGCGAAGCCAGTCGGTTCGCTACATAGTCACCCAGCCCCGCCAGAGAAGAATATAGAAGCCGTCTCATAAACGCGCGAGCGAGCGGCAGCGAGTAAGCCACGCGAACGGAGCGCGCCGTCGAAGCGGCGCCCGAGAGCGCGTGTCGGGGAGTCCGAGGGGCGACGACCCTCGGTTGAGACTAAACGAAGCGTGTGAGAGTGACGTCGAGGACGCGGGCCTGGCGATGGCCGCGGTGCCATTGCACCAGGATCGGGCTCTGGTAGGTACCTTCGACGATCTCGCCGCGGTTCGGCTGGGTGCGGTCGGCGACGAGCAGGCTCACGGACCGCTTCATGCGCAGGAAGCGCGACGCCGGCATGGCGATGGCGCGCGACAGGACGCTTTCGACCATCGACTCGTGCAGGCCGACGGCGTCGAGCAACTGGTTGAACACGCGCACGAGGTCGTACTTGGCGTAGTCGAGCGTCCTGGCCGGGATTGCCCGGGGGTTGCCGAGCATGTGTCCGGCCTTCTCGGCCATGAACCGCAGCGGATCGCGCAGGACCTCCGACAGGTCGTGCCGCATCAGCAGCGTCTCGTATTCATTGACGGTCAAGCCGGCGTGCCGCTCGCCCGACGCCAGGGTCAAGCGGATACGCCCCTTGGTCACCCCGTGCTGCGCCACCAGCTGCTGGCATTGCTCGTAGACGCCGAGCTGCGGGTTCTTCAGGTTCACGGAATCGACCGCGTGCCGTGACACCGGGACGACCAGCCGCGTGTGCGCCACCGGCTCTTCGCTGGTGTAGCCGAGCACGCTGGTGCGGCGCGTACGGGGACGGCCGGCGTGCACGCCGTCGAGGTCGATGAAGCAGACCGGCTCGGCCGGATTGTTGCGATAGCTGACGCAGGTCCTGAGCGCCCCGGCCATGAACGCGAGGTGCGAATCGGCGTTCTGCGGCTCCTCGGGCTTCTGCGCGTCCGTCAGCTCGGTGCGGCGGTCGATCTTGTCGTGCTCGTAGCCGGCGCCTTCCGGGAACATCGTCCGGAAAACGTTGATGTAGGACATGACGCCGCCGCGGCTGTGGTGCAGCCGGGTCGCGAGACTCTGGTCGAGGTAGCCGGCCGTCGTGTGAAACGAGCAGCAGAGCGCTTTTGGATAGGGGTCGAGGCCATCGCCGAAGCGTCGGGACACAAGGCGCCGGACGTCGATGACGTCCACGCGCGCACGAGGAGTGAGCTCGAGAGCGAACTCGACAGGCGCAGTCGACATTCAGGACTTGTAACTTCTTCTAGAATAACACGATTCGGGCGGTGGGTTGATGATGAGCTTGGCCGCGCCGGGCTACTTCTTCTTGCCCTTGAACGTCGCCTCCATCATGTCGGCGAAGTTGACCTTGCCCTTCATCTCGTCCTTCTCGACGGTGCCGCTGAAAGTCACCGTGAAAGTGTTCCCCTCCATCGTCCCGGAAAAACTGAAATTGATGGCGTTGCCCTTGACCGTCCCGGTCAGAGCCTGCTCGCCCATCCTCTCCGAGACGTAGGTTCCGGTGAGCTTCTCGCCATCCTGCTTGAAGGTTACGGCGGGTGTGCCGGTGCCCTGGTCGGTGACCACTTCGAAGGCCCAGGCACCTGTCACGTCGACCGCCTTGTCCTGCGCCTGCGGCGCGGCCGACCCGAGAACCCCTGCCACCATGAAGACGACAGCGTAGAAGATGCTTTTCATGCGCGCCATTATAGATCTCGACCCTGGCCCACATCGCGAACGTGATTCGAATCGGCGGGACGGCTTAGCAGAGAACGCGAATCACATCCGACCTGGTGATGATGTAGGTCTTGTCGGTCTTGAAGTCGCGCACCAGCACCGCCGGGTTCGCCGGGGTGATCATCGTCGACAGGAGTTCGAGCGGCGTCGAGATGTCGACGAAGGGAAACGCCGGCTGCATGATCGTCTCGACCGGCTGGCTCTTGACGTCCGGCGAACTGACGAGCTGTTCGTAGAGATGCGACTCGTTCAGCGATCCGACCAGCCGCTTGTCGCGCGTGATGGAGACCTGCGAGAAGTCGCGCTCCCCCATCAGCTTGACCGCGCTCTCGACCGGCTCCGTGCCTTCGATGGCGAGGAGCTCGCCCGACACGCCGGAGGCGACCAGATCGCGCGCCGTCAGGCCGCTCCTGTCGAAGAAGCCCTTCTCCCGCATCCAGTCGTCGTTGAACATCTTCCCGAGGTAGCGCGAGCCGTGATCGTGGAAGATGACGACGACGATGTCGTCACGCGTGAACTGGTCGCGCAGCTGCAGCAGGCCGGCCATCGCCGACCCGGCGGAGTTGCCGGCAAAGATTCCCTCTTCACGGGCGATGCGCCGCGTCATCATCGCGGCGTCCTTGTCGGTCACCTTCTCGAACGCGTCGATGACGTCGAAATCGACGTTCTTCGGCAGGAAGTCCTCGCCGATGCCCTCGGTGACGTAGGGATAGATCTCGTTCTTGTCGAAGATCCCGGTCTCCTTGTACCTCTTGAAGACCGAGCCATACGTGTCGATGCCCCAGACCTTGATCCGGGCGTTCCGCTCCTTCAGGTAGCGGCCGACGCCGCTGATCGTGCCGCCGGTTCCGACGCCGCAGACGAGATGCGTGATGCGGCCGTCGGTCTGTTCCCAGATCTCCGGCCCGGTCTGTTCGTAGTGCGCGGCCGAGTTCGAGAGGTTGTCGTACTGGTTGGCCTTCCAGGAGTTCGCGACCTCCTTCTCGAGCCGGGACGACACGGAGTAGTACGAGCGCGGGTCTTCAGGGTCGACGTCAGTCGGGCAGACGATCACTTCGGCGCCAAACGCCTTGAGCGCGTCGATCTTCTCCTTCGACTGCTTGTCGGTCGTGGTGAAGACGCAGCGATAGCCCTTGATCACCGCCGCGATGGCCAGCCCCATGCCGGTGTTGCCGGAGGTGCCCTCGATGATCGTCCCGCCCGGCTTCAGCAGCCCCTTCCGCTCGGCATCCTCGATCATGCGTACCGCCATGCGGTCCTTGATCGAATTGCCGGGGTTGAAGGTCTCGATCTTCGCCAGCACGGTGGCCGGGATCACGCCCTTCGTGATGCGGTTGATCCGCACCATCGGCGTGTGACCGATGGCTTCGAGGATGTTGTCGTAGACCTTCTTTTCGGTTGTCGTGCTCATGAGGGGGCTCGGCTCGATGGTAGCACGGCGCCGCGGATGGCCCGGCTCGAGGCTGGCCCGGCTGCTGTCGATGCAAGTAGAGTTACCGGGTGACGATGGCCCGCCTGATGGCGGTGACGCTATACGCAGCCGGCGCCCTGGCCGCTGCGGCAGCGACGACGCTGCAGACCAGCGAAACGGCGGCGACGCGCGCGATCGCCTATCTATCGCGCGAGGTTCCGGCCTGGCGCCGCGACCATCCGTGCTACTCGTGCCACAACAACGGCGATGCGGCACGGGCCCTGATCGCAGCCGCGCCGTCAGCCGCGACTCGCGCGGCGTTGGCCGATACGCTCGGCTGGCTCGCGGCGCCCGATCGCTGGGCCACGAACGGCGGCGGAGAGGGTGGCGGCGATGACAAGCGCCTCGCCCGGATCCAGTTCGCGCACGCGACGACCGCGGCTGCCGCAGCCTCGCTCGTCGACGCGGACGCGGTCAGGAAAGCCGCGGCCCTCATCCTCGACGATCAGCTTGCCGACGGCTCCTGGCAGCTCGATTCCTCCGACAGTATCGGCTCCCCCGCCACCTACGGCACGGCGCTGGCGACGGTCTTCTCGCGCCGGACGATCGTCGCCGCGGGTGCGCCAGCCGGCAGTCGCGCAGCCGCGGCCGTCGCTCGCGCTGACGCGTGGCTGGCGGGCATTCGCCCGTCGAACGCACCAGACGCGGCGGCGGTGCTCTTTGCCGCGGCCGACGCCGCGCCGCCGACCAGGCCGGCGAACCTCGACGTCGCGCTCGGGTTCTTCGCCCGCGGTCAGGGGCGCAACGGCGGCTGGGGTCCGTACGTCACGTCGCCCGCGGAACCGTTCGACACGGCGCTCGCCGTGCTCGCGCTCGAAGGCATGGCCCGACGCAAGCTGAGCGCCGAACCGGCGTTCACGCCGGACGCGCTCGCCGACGCAATCGCGCAGGGTCGCAGACATCTCCTCGCAGCCCAGCTCGAGGACGGCAGCTGGCAGGAAACAACGCGTCCGGCCGGGCAGGCGAGTTACGCCCAGCGGATCTCGACGACGGGATGGGCGTTACTGGCCCTGACCGGCAACCCGAAACGGTAGCGACGAGCGCGCCGGCTCGGAGGTGATGTCGGTCCGCTCGAAGTTGTCGACCTCGAACGGCCGGCCGATGCGGTTGCCGGCGAGATCCTCGAGGAAGTCCAGCGAGACCAGCTGATACTCGCCGGCGGTCCAGGGCTGTTGCGGCGTCAGCGCCCACCGTGTCTCGTCGCGATCGATCACGATGGTTCCCGACACGCCGGCGCCGGCGCGCTCGACGCCGAGCGCGCGCATCAGCAACCCGCGATCGAGCGGCGCCTTGAACGTCACCACGACCGGCTCCGTAGTTCCCGCTGCCGGTGACGATCACGCTCCACTCCTTCATCGACAACGCCCGCTCGATCGCCGGCGCCGCCGTGAACTGATGGCGGAACTCTTCTTTGAGCGGCAGCCCGTTGCCATCACGCCACTCCCGCCGCACGAGCAGCGTGTAGCGACGGCCGGCCTCGAGGGCGCGGCCCATCTGCTTGTTTGGAAGGATGCCGCGCTTGACGCGGCCCGGATCGAAGAACACGGTGTAGCGCGTTCGATCGTCGTTCCAGAAATCCGCGTCGAGCGGCAGAAACGCATCCGGCACTTCCTGGCCGGCGTCGTCGAGCAGCGCGACGTGCTCGTGGCCGCTCCGCCAGTCCATCGGCGCGGAGAAGTGGAGGTAGAGCCGCAGCTGATTCGCCGGCACGCTGGCGGCGCTCGGATAGACCCTGGAAACGACGGTCGAAGGCACGCGCGCGACCGCGGCGCGTCCGACGACGGCGGTCAACGGCTGGCGGCGCCAGGGCTCGTTGCCCCCGTCGGGCAGCTGCGCCGGGTCGAACAGGACGTCGGTACGTGACGGCCCTCGTCGAACGGGAACAGCGGAGTGAATCGAAGCCGCCCGTCGGCGACGGCGTATCGCCCGACAACCGCGGGAGGGCCGGCGGCACTCGCGGCGGCGCCGGCCGCCGGCTTCACCGAGACGCGCAGCAGCGCCGGCCAGGCGTCGGATGACGCGTCTCGAGCCGCGAGAGACGAGAGCACCGCCGGCGGCAGGCCGGCGACGTCAACGGTGTTGAGGGTCGAGTTGAGCTCGATGCGAGGCGGGGCTGAGAAGGACGACGCCGAACACGCCGCGAGCAGCGCGCCGGCCAGGACAAAACAGGAGCGAAAGAAGGTCGTCGTGCGCACGCTGACTCTCTTTCGCTCCTGTGGACCTCGTAGCCTACGGGAGCGCGATCGCCTGCAGCGACAGGACGCCCTCGGCGCGGGTCAGGACGATGGCGCGCTGCTCGTCGAGCCGGTCGAGCTGCTCGACACCCTTGAGCGACGCCACCGGCTCGAAGCCGACGCCGCCGGTTTCGGATGCGACCCGGGCGGTGATGCCCGGAGCCGTGTCGAACCCGTCCGTCGCGACCTTCATGACGCCACGGCTGGTGTTGGCGATGAGCAGGTAGTCCTTGCCGCCCTTGTTGTAGACGATCATGTCGGTCGGCCGATTGCGGTTGCCGAGCTCGGCGATCGTCGTGCCCATGACCTTCGCGCCGGGCGCCAGGCTCGACACCGGGAACTTCACCAGCGGCGTGCAGGTGTAGCCGGCGATGAGGTGCGGCGTGTTGGCGACCTTGTAAGGCACGAACGAAATGACCGGGGAGCGCGTTTCGAACGCGCCATGGTTGCCGTGGTAGATCTCGACGCTGGTGCCGTTCTCGACCGCCGCGAACGGATACGCAATCGTCCGCAGCTTCGACGCGAACTCCTCGTTCGAGAGTCCGGCGACGATCAGCTTGCCCTCGACGAAAGCCATGTCGGTGATCGATTCCATCCGCGGGTTGCGCTGCTGGCCCGGCGCCGCCTGGCTGGGCGCATTCGGCAGCGTCGCCTTGGTCATCTTCAAGCCGTCGAGCGATACGACCGCGAGCTTGCCGGCGCCGTCGACGCGGACGAGCACCGGCTTCGCCTCAGCACCCGTCCCGCGCATCGCCGAGATATACGCGTTTTTCGTTTTCGGGTGAACCGCGAGATCGGTGATCTGGACTTCCTTCGCGTCGGTCCCGACCAGCGACGCAATCTGCTGGTCGATGCCGGCGACGTCGGTCGCCCCTGGCGCGCCGCCCGTTCCCTGCGCGCCGAGCTCGAAGGCGTAGATCGCCGCCGCCTGGCGATCCGCCGCGAACAGCACCCCGTCAGGCGAGAACGCCAGCGGTCCGATCGACTGAACCGCCGTCGCCGCCGGTGCCTGCCCGGCGGCAGCCACGCCGGTCGTCCGCCCCGCCGCCACGGTCAGCCCGACAGTGGCCGCGGCAACGGTCAGTGCCCCCACACCCAGCCCCAATGCCCCGTGTTTCGAGGAAATCCAGCGCATGCACACTCCTCCAGTCTTCCGAGACGCTAATCTCGGTCTATTTACGACGGACTGTCAAGGGGTGTTTCCGGCGCCTCCGGCCATCAGTAGGTCACCCGCACGCGATACTTCAGCGTCTCGACCGCCCCGGCCTTGACCGGCACGGTGAAGCCCGCCGCCCAGGCGGCCGTCTTCACCCACTCGTGGGTCGCCGTCAGCATCTGCCAGGTGCCGCCGATCGGCTCGTTGACTTCGACGGTAATCGGCGTCGCCTTGCGATTCCGCAGGGTCACCGCGTACTCGACCTCGTAGACGTTCGACGCGATCTTGCGGAAATCGCTCTGGCTGCGCTCGCAGACGACGTCGAAGGCGTTGCCGATCTTGAGCTTCAGCGTTTCGTCTTTCGGCGTGTGGCCGATGCGATCTTCACCCGCGAAATGGACGCCGCCCTTCGAGTCCGCCTGGTAGACGCGCACCGTCCCGGCCGGCATCGGCGCGCCGAGCCCGGAGACCTCGTCGTTGGCGAACTGGTAGTAGACCTGGACGACGTCCTTGATCGGCGCGCCAGGGTGCTGGACGTTGCGATAGTAGAAGTTCTGGCCCTCGACGACGAAGCGTTTTCGCACGGGGACGCCGGTACCGCGCAGCATGCTCACCTGCTTGGTCTCGGCGTTGTTGATCGTCGTCTTGCGGCCGAGCGTGTAGAGGTGGTACTCGGAGAACGCCTCCTGCGCCATCGGCGCCGCCGCGGCACTCTCCATGCTCTTGCGAGCGTCGTCGAATCGGCGCTCCGCGATCGCCTGGCGCACCCGGTTGAGATCGCCGGCGACCAGCTGCAGCTTCGCGTTCCTGAACGACGTGCCGCTGCCGTTCTGCAGCGTCACCCAGCCATCCAGGTCCGCCGCCGCATCGTCGCGCCCGACGGTCAGGACGTAGTCGGCGTTCCATGCCAGTTTCGACGCCAGGTATGAGGCTTCGACGCGATGCTTCGAGGCGCCGCCGTTCTGCAGCGTCCAGACGAGCGTCGGGCGGCTGTGCAGGTTGGCGGGCAGCTCGGGGAAGCGGATGTGATCAGCGTGCAGGCCGGTGACGATCTCGTTGCCGATGCGCCAGACCGGGCCGCTGTTGTAGCTGAGCAGCGTTGCCTTGACCTCTTCCTCCGCCGTGGTGCCGTTGCGCTGGACGCTGCGGACCAGCGTCACTTCCCGACCGACGTACTTGCGCAGCAGCTTCTCGGGTTCGAGCAGGTCGTACTCGTAGTTCTGCTCCAGGACGTTGACCCGCGCCGGCTCGGTCAGCGAACGGAAGTGGACTGTCGCCGGGTTGACGGTCGCGGCAATGTCCATGAACTGCAGATCGAAGTCGCCTGACGGCAGCTGGAGGTTGCGAACGTCGCGCACGAGCGCGATGTCAGAGTTGTAGACCGTGACCGACAGATCGATCTGGTCGTCGATCGTCGTTTTGTCCTGGCCGGTGGCCCCGGGGGTGGCCGCAACCGGATTGGCCTCGCGGGCCGACGCGAACACAACAACCGCCGCGGCGACGGCGGCGAAGACAAGATTCCGCATGGCGAGAGCTCCTTGCGGGAGCAATCTGGCTCCCTGTGCTTTGAACGGAGCTCGCCGGAAAGCTTGCGCGCTTACAGATTTGAAAGAAGGCGGACCTCAGCGCCAGGTCACGCCGCCGTCGCTGGTCGAGAACTGCCGCTTGTCAGCGGCGACGACCGTTGCCGTCCGCGCATCGGCGGCCGTGACGCCAGTCAAATCGACCGACGCCGGGAAGAAGGCGCGCCGCCACGTCCTGCCATCGGCGGTCACGAACACGGCCCCGTTCCGACCGACGATCCACGCCGCTGATGGCGTGACGGCGATGCCGGCGGTGAGCGAAACGCCGGCGCCGGCGTCGTACTGCGTCGCCCACGTCTGCCCGGCATCGATCGAATGCTCGATCGTCGACCCGGACGTCACTCGCCACCGCACGCGGCTCCCTGGCACGATCATCGTCGCCGACGCGACCGTTTCCGCGAGCGTCGCCGCGCGATCGAGAGCTGCCGTGGCCCCGCCGTACGCGCGCACGTCTCCGGCCGCGCCCCCACCCGCCCGACCGCTGCGAAGCTGCTGGTCGGCTTGCTGCAGCGGCGCGGCGGGCTGCGCCGCCGCCACCTTCGGCAGCGGCTCCGTAGCGGCAGGAGGCGGGGAGGCGCAGCGGGCGGCGCCGTCACCACAGGCGACGCCACCGGCTTTTCGGCGTCCACGCTTCGCCCCGGAAGATCTTTCAGCTCCTGCGCCGGCGGCGCCGGAGAGGCCGTGGCGCCACTCGCACTGCGCTGGCGTTCGAGCCCGGCGAACTCCTTGGCCGCCGCCGCCTCTCGTCTGCTTCGTTCCGCGCCGCGCTCGGCGACTCCCGCTTCCTGAGTTCTTCGACCGGGGCCGCGTTGGTGAGCTCCGTCGGCGAGGCCGGCAACGGCGCCGGGACGGCCGCCTTGTCATCACGAGACGCGACCGTCGATCCATCGGTGCGCTTGGCTGCTGACAGATCCGACGGCGCCGGCGGCGGCGCCGACTGGCGATCAACAGCCAGCCACAACACCACGGCTGCGGCAGCCGTCATCGCCGGGCCGAGGAACATCATCCAGCGGCGCAGCGGTGACGGTTGCGCCGCAGCGACGGTTTCCTCGGACATCGTCCGGGCCATCGCCGCGAGCATCGCCTGGCAGGTGGTACAGCCTGCCGCGTGCGCCTCGGCCGCGGCGCGCTCGGCCGGCGCCAGGCCGCCGTCGGCCCAGGCGGCCAGTACGTCCGCGTCGAGGCAGGCGGACGCCGGCGGGCGATGCTCGCCCGACAACGCCATGCGGAGCAACGGCTCCATCGCCGCGTCGCGTTCCCGGTCCTTCATACGTGGCTCCCGCCCGACACCGTTCTCATATTGAACGATCGGGCTCCGTGTCCTTGCGCCCGCCAGGACTGCCGAGCATCGCGCCATGTCGAGCGTCCCGGCGTCGCTCATGGCCGCCTCGAAGCAGCGCTCGAGCTCGTCCGGCGTGAATCCGTGCTCGCGCTCGAGGTAGCGCTCCATGTCCTTGCGAATGGCCTTGCGGCTGCGCGCCAGCTGGCGCGATACCGTCGCCTCGTGTTCACCCAGCAGCCGGCCGGTCTGCGCCAGCGTCAGGTCCTCCCGGTAGTAGCAGGCGAGGCGAAGGCGGTCGCGATCGGTCAAGGCGGCGATCGCGCGCAGGATGGCCAGCTTGACGAGCGCGAGAAAACGCGGCCGATCGGGATCAGGCTCGACGGAGCTGGCGACGATCGCCGGCGCGAGGCTCGCCTCGTTCTCGAGCGGCTCGAGCGGCGTCAGCCTTCGCTCGGAGCGGACGCGATCGACCTGCCGCTGTGCGAGCACAGCGCGCAGCCACGTGGCAAGGCTGCTGCGGCCGTGAAAATAGCGAAAGAGCGAGCGCCGCTCGCCGTCGCGCTCCTGCAGGCCGAACAGCTCGCCGTAGATCGCGTCCGCGACCTCGCGCAGCCGCCCGCCCGGCGCCAGCGCGTCTGCCGCGCGATAGAGCACCGGGCGATACTCGCGCACGAAGTGATCCCACGCCGCTTCGTGCCCGGCGGCGCAGGCGCAGGCCAGCGCGAGGTCTTCCAGGTGGAGAGACGAAAGATAGCGTTCGACGCGAGATTGATCGGCGAGCGCCTCGGCCGAAGCGAGCGACTTGACGGCGCTCCGCTCCAGCGCCGCGGCAAACTCCGGCTCGGCCAGGGCCCAGCGGCCGCCATTGGCTTTGGCGTACAAGCTCTCGACGAGCGCCGGAGCCAGACGAAGCGACGGGAGCGACTGCGGCTTCGACACGGCGGACTCGTCCGATTCTACCCGCGGCTACGCGTCCGGCGGGCGCTCGAGCGCGGTGCGGTCCCACTTACCCAGCGTCGCCGCTGCCTCGTAACTGGTCTGGAGGAACTCGAGCAGCACGGCATCCGGGTCGGAGGCGTTCCGGACGACGTCGTAAGGCAGGACGAATTCGTGCAGGTCTGGACTGTAGAAGGCGTCGGAAGGGCCGACCTTCATGTCGCCGAAGCCGGCAGGCTCGGGGTAGGCGTAGGCGTAGTACGCGGGATAGTCCACCGGGCCGCCCGGCGTGCCGGCCCAGAATCCGCAGCTGCTGACCTCGTGCGAATAGGCCTCGCGGGTCACGCTGTCCGGCAGGTTGGGAATACCGCCGGGGTGCTCCGGAGCGCGCCGGCCGGAGAATCGCGTCACCGCCAGGTCGAGCGCGCCCCAGAACAGGTGGACGGCGCTGCACTTGCCGATGAACCGCGAGCGGAACTCCTTGAACACCCGGTCGCTCTGCACCAGCGCCCGCCAGAAGCGGTTCACCTGCGCCGCGTCGTACGATCGATGGACATCGTCGCGCGCGAACGGAATCGGATCGGCGACCTCGTTCGGCCGGCCGTGGATGCGCACCGGCACGTCGAGCTGCGTCAGCGTCTCCATCACCTGCTCGTAGAACGCCGCCGTCGTGCGCGGCTCGAGCGGAATCCGGACGATGTCGCCACTCGTACCGGCCGTCGCCTCGACCAGGAGGGCGTGATCGACGAAGTCGAAATCCAGCTGGAACGTCCGGCCGTTGGCGACGTGCGGGATCGGTGAGGTCGTCAGCCCGCGGGCGGTGACATACAAGGTGCTGTGCCAGCCGTGATTGATCGGCGCGCTGGCGCGCAGCCTGATCTTGCCGACAATCTGCGTCCACATGTGCAGCGTCGCGCACGTGTCCGCCCAGGCATCGAGCGGAAGCGCCGGCCATACCTGCTCGCGAGCTACGTTCCCGGCCATTCGCACCTCCTACCAGATGCCCGACGATCCCTTGACGGACGCGATCAGCTTGACGGGATCGAAGCCGAGGCCGCCCTTGAACACGGTTTCCACGTTCCTGATGTCGGCGATCTGCGCCGCCGGGTTGCCGGCGACGAGCACCAGGTCCGCCCGCTTGCCGACCGCGATCGAACCGATCGTCGCCGCTCGGCCCAGGTACTCGGCGCCGTTCAGGGTGCCGATGCGAATCGCTTCGAGCGGCGAGAACCCAGCTTCCACGAGCAGTTCGATCTGCCGCTGGTTCGAATACCCGGGGATGACGCCGCCGCCCCCGGTCGGATCCGTGCCGGCGACCAGCCGGCCGCCAGCCCTGGCAAACGCACGCTCGAGCGCCATCGCCTTCGGAAAGAGCGACACGTAGACTGACTTCGCGTTCTTGGCCGTGCGCGCGTAGTTGCGCTCGAACTGTTCCTTCAGCTGCGGCGCCAGCACGTCGAGGCCGGGCGGCAGCGGGCGTCCGGGGGTGAAAGTCTCGAACACGGGCAGAGTCGACGTCAGCGTCACGTTCCGGTCGATCAGCTTCTTGACCAGCGCCTTGAACGCCTCGCCGTTCTCGTCGAGCGCCGCCACGGCCTGCTGCCCGCGGGCCTGACCCGGGCAGGCGTCTGGCTGCTTGTCGGTGACGAAGTCGGTCGCCGCCAGGAACCCGTGCTCGAGGTTGTCGATGCCGAGATCGGCAGCCTCGGCGTAGGTGACGGAACACAGGTGCGCCGTGATCTTCAGCTTGCGCGCATGCACTTCATCGATGGCGGCCTTCAGCTGCGACCGGCTGATTTGCATGTAGGCCTTGAACGACGTCGCCCCCATGTCCCCCCAGTACGCGACCTGCCGCCGCGCGTCGGCGTCGTCCTCGAGGGCGTGCATCTGGAGGAACGTGTTGGCGCCGTTCAAGTAGGGGGCGGTCGCGTCGATCGACGGTCCCGGCTGCTGGCCGCGATCGATCAACTGCTTGAGCGTGATGTCCATCACGCCGTTCACGTTGCCGCCGGTGCGCATCGTCGTCACGCCGCCGGCGAGGTAGAGCCGCGTGAAGCTCTGCCCGAGCTGCCCGTAGGTTTGCGGGCCGGTTGGATAGTAGAGATGCTCGTGCAGCATCACCAGGCCGGGCAGGATCGTCTTGCCGGTGCCGTCGATGGTCGTGGCACCGGGAGGCACAGCGGCCGCGGCGTCGCCGAGCGTCGCGATATTGCCGTCGCGAATGACGACCGTCTGCGCCTCGCGCGCCGGCGCGCCGGTGCCGTCGACGACGCGGACGTTGGTGATCGCGACGACCGGCGCGTCGACCTTGATGTAGTCGCGAACGCCTTGAGCGAACTGCGGCGACTGCGCCGCCGCCAGCGCCGTCAGCCCGATCACCGCGGCAGCGCACAGCGCCCTCGTCGGCGGCAGGATAGATCGTCACGCCGCTCATTCGCGGCAAGCGGTCGGCTCGATGCGGCGGATCCGCGCCTGATCGGCGCCTGCCGGCGGCGGCGCGATGATCTTCGCGTCGACGGCGGGATTGACCTCGCGCATCTTCATGCCGCAGACGATCTTCCAGCCTCCGCCCATAGGGCCAGCGGCCGCGAGATTCTGGACGGTGAGGCGCAGGCGCTCGGCCGCGAGCGCCTGTCAACTGGTCGTTGATGTCGGCAAAGACCCGGACGTCGATCGGCGGCTGGCCGGCTTCCGTCGGCGGAGCTGCCGGCGCCGGTTTGGGCAGCTGCAGGGGCATGACCTGGGGCGGTGTGGAGACCTGGGCCGCCGCCAGCAGCAGCGGCAACGCAAGAACCGCGATCAGAGTGGTCGAGAACATCTGAAAACCCTCACTCTCGCGTCAGGGACCATAGCCTGACGCAGGCTGTCTCCCCTCTCGAGCCCATCTTACTGCAAGGGGCGATACCCCGCCGCGAGCCGCAGATCACTCCCGCACCAGGTGCGAGTCGTATCCGGCCGAGACCAGTTCCTCGAACGCCGCCCAGACGCTCTCCGGGATTTCCTGCGGGATCTGGAACCCTTTCTCGGCGTACAAGCGGATGCGCTGGAGGTCGCCGACCATGATGCTTATGACGTCGTCCCGGGACAGCTGGTCGTTGGAGTACGTGGACAGATACTCGTCGAGCGACACGCGCGGCGACGTCACGACGATCGACTTCTCAGGCCAGCGCTTCCTGAACGTCGCGTAGGTCCGCCGCTCCATGTAGGGCTTCTGGACGAGGATGAAGCTGGCGGGATCGAGGCCGCGGTCGGCGAGCAGCTGCCGTGTGAAACTGACGTTCTCGCCGGTATTGCTCGAACGGTTCTCGATCAGGATGCGCTCCGCGGGGACGCCGAGCCCGACTGCAATGGCCGCGAAGCGGTCGGCCTCGGGATCCTGCCACATCGCCTTCGTGATCGCGCCCAGGCCGCCGGAGAAGATCAGGAGCGGCGCCCAGCCTTCGAGCAGAAGGGCGGCACCGCGCTCGGCAACCCGGGTGTCGTGGCTGCACAGCACCAGGATTGCGTCGGACCTGACGAGCTCGTGCTGCAGCTGATGGTACGACCAGACTTGTTCGACCAGGGCCCTGGTCCGTTGATCCATGGCGTTGGCCGCCTACTTCGCGCGTCGCTTCGGCGGCCAGATGCCGAGGAGCTGCCGCAGCAGCACGATCTGGCCGACGTGGTAAGCGTTGTGGTCCGCCACGAGCACCAGTTCGCGGGCGTAGGTCTGCCCCGAGCCGTGCGGGATGCGGTCGGTCAACGCCAGCCGGCGGCTGGCCGCGAGGCGCTGCAGCGCCCGACGGTCCCGTCGCACCTGCTTCACGCTGCGCTCCCAGGCCGCCGCGGATGGCGGCTTCTCGCGGCGCGGCCAGTAGTCGTCGGGCCACTTCTGCTCGCGATAGCTCGCGTTGACGGAGAAATCGAGGATGTCGTGCTGGGCGATGCGGATGTGCTCCAGCAGCTGCCACAGCGTATGCGGCGCCCCGGCCGGCTTGACGCCGCGGTAGCGCGGCGGGATCCCCGAGATTGCCGCATCGAAGCCGACGCGGGCGTCCTCCCAGTCGAGCAGCCGCGACAGCAGCTCTCGCGTCACCGATTCGTCAATCATGCCTTCCTCGTCACCCATGTCGTCATGCACCGTTGATCGTGGACGACTGTGGTCTTGATGGGATCGATGAACTTCCCGCCCAGTCGCTCGGTCAACGCCGTCAGCATCGGCGCGTCGACGAGAAAGCGCTCGGACCCGTCCGGCAGCCAGAAGCGCCGATTGCCCAGCGGCTCGACCCGCGACTCCATGCCGATATTCGACGCCAGCCGGCAGAAGAAGATCCCGCCGGGCCGCAGCACGCGCCACATCTCGCCAACCATCGCCATGAAATGCGCCTCGTCGCGGGCGAAATGCAGGACCGCACTGCTGACGACAACGTCGAAATCGGCGTCGGCGAACGAGCAGCGTTCCACCGGCTCGACGCGGAAGTTAGTGGAGGGAAGCGACGGCGCGAGCGTCGCCGCCAGGCGGCGGACGGCGTCGACGGCGCCCGGCTCGCCATCGGTCGCGCAGACGTCGAAGCCCGCGCGAAGCAGGTAGACGAGGTTGCGCCCGCCGCCGCACCCGGCGTCGAGCGTCCGCATCGGCGCCACGAGCCGGCGCCGCTGCAGCTGATCGAAGAGGTATATGTCGATGCCGCCGAACTCGGTCTCGAGGTCGAGGACGCCCGGGTTGGCCATCAGCGGCGGGACCTGCCACTCCCCCAGCCAAGGATGCCGAGCAGCATCGCGGCTTCGACGGCGAGATAGCTGCCGGCGACGATGGCGCCGCCGAGCGGATAGCGCACGGCAATCGCCACGGCCGCTGCAAACGCCACAAATGCGATCAGGCCGCGTGGATAGATCTTCACGGTGAATCCTCGCCCCAGTCCATCGCCTCCAGCGCGCTCGTGGCGAGCCGCCTCACCTCGGCCCAGCGTTCGCTGGTCCGCAGTGCCGGCTCGCTCCAGACGTCGAGATCGAAATCCGCACTTTCACGCGACATCGCCGCGAAAGTGGCCTCAATCGCAGCGAGCCCGCTCCGCTGCGCGTCCGTCAGCTCGTCGTCGTAATTGCTGCGCACGACGGACACCCAGTGATCGAAGTCGAACGCGAGATCGGACGGCGTGCGCGCGAAGCCCGGAAAGAGCGCGCCCTGCGCTCCGTCCGCGTTCGCGAGGCCGCGCAGGCTGCGTTGGAGCTGGCGCAAGTGCCAGTCGCGCCGGGGATCGGGTTCGGTCATCGCTCGTAACCACTCCGCAGCTGCTCGGCGAATCGGGGCTGCGCCCGGTTGAGCAGGCCAATCGCAATACCCATGACCGCAATTGGCGGTCCTTCGAGCAGCGTCCACGGGAGCGGCATGCCGGCGTGGAGATCGATCGCGAGCATGATCGTACCGAAAGCCACGTTCATCGCCGCGATATACCAGACGAAGAGGCGATAGCGCACCGGCTCGGTGGCGATGATGAGCAGCAGCACGCCGTGGAAGCCGTACAACGCCGCCAGCGAACGCGTCAGGTACTCGACGATCGGCGCCCGCGGCAGCTCGCCCATACCGAGGGTGCGGTGGGTGGCGACCATCCAATCGGCCGGCATCAGCACCGCGAGAAACGCCAGCGTGATGACGACGCCGCTGAGCCGCAACAGCGCCGTGAGCAGCCACAACGTCGTCACGAGAGCGGCGCCCGACGCGGCGCCCGGTGGTGCGACGGCTTCATGCGGTCAGGACGAGCGGCGCGCCGCGGCCGATGACGAGCGTGTGTTCGCAGTGCGCCGCGAGGCTGCCGTCGCGTGTCCGCAGGGTCCAGCCATCCGCGTCCTGGCTGACGCGCGAGCTGCCGGCCGAGATCATCGGTTCGATGGTGAGCACCAGCCCCTCGGTGAGCACGTCGCGCTGCCACGGATCGGGTTCGTTCGGGACCGACGGCGACTCGTGAATCGTCCGGCCGATGCCATGGCCGGTGAGGCCGCGGACGACGGTGAATCCCTGGCGCCGGACTTCACTGGTGACGGCGCGGCCGATCTCGCGCACGAGCGTGCCCGCCCTGGCGACGTCGAGCGCCGCGTTCAGTGCCGACATCGCGCACGCCGCCAGGCGGTGCGCCGTCTCCTCGCCCTGCTCGACGACCACCGTCCGGGCAGCATCGGCGACGTAGCCGTCCTTCTCGATCGTGACATCGAGCTTCACGAGGTCGCCCCGCCGCAGCCGGCGTGGACCGGGGATGCCATGGACGACCTCGTCGTTGACGCTGATGAGCACCGTCCCGGGAAAGCCGTAGACGATCGCCGGCGCGGATCGCCCGCCGTGGGCCCGCAACACGTCCGCGGCGACGGCGTCGAGCTCGGCGGTGGTCACGCCTGCGCGCACGCTGCCCTCGAGCGCGTCGAGCGTCAGCCGCGTGATACGGCCGGCCTCACGCATTCCTTGCAGGTCGTCGGGGGTTTCGATCGACATAGGTTCTGTTCCGCACTGTCTCAACCGAGGCGCTTCGCCCCTCGGACTCCCCGACTGGCTTCCGCCTCCGCTAAAGCTACGGCGAGACCTCGCCGAAGCGCCGTCGGCGCGAAGGCGGGCGCTCGCGGGGGCCCCGGGGCCCCGCTCCGCTCGCCAGGCTCGCTCGCTGCCGCTCGCTCGCGCGTTTATGAGATGGCTTCTATTCTGCCGCCTCGGCCGGACGGCTGCAACGTCCTCATCCCACCCTTATGACGTTCGTCCCAGCCGGAAGGACTCGGACGCCCGCCACTCTATACGATATGAGTTGACCCGCGCCGGCCCACGCGGCGTGCGCGCTATCATTGCGCCATATCCTCGACCGGCGATCGACTCTACAACGAGGCACATTCATGATCAGGTTCGACAGGCTTGCCGCCGTGGCCGCGGTTCTGGCGATGACGGCCGGATGTTCACGGCAGCCGTCCGAGGCACCGGCAGCCGCACCCGCGCCGGCGCCGGCGCCAGCGCCGCTGCGCTCGGGTATCGACGCGGCCGGCTTCGACAAGGCGGTTCGTCCGCAGGACGACCTGTATCGCTACGTCAACGGCGCCTGGCTGGCGAAGACCGAGATCCCGGCCGACCGCGGCGCCTACGGCGGCTTCTACGAGGCCATCGACCGCACGCAGGAGCAGCTCCGCGCGATCGTCGAAGGGGCATCGAAGTCGGCGAACAAGGCCAACGGCTCAGCCGAGCAGAAGCTCGGCGACTTCTTCACCGCGTTCATGGACGAGGCGCGCGCCAACGCCGCCGGCAAAACGCCGCTCGAGCCCGAGCTGGCGCGGATCGATGCCCTCGCCACCAAGGCCGACCTCGCCCGCCACATGGCGCGAATGATGATGCTCAACATGACGACGCTCGCCGGCGGCTACGTCGACGGCGATGCGCAGGCGCCGACGACGTCGGTCCTGTATTTGTCGCAGAGCGGTCTCGGGCTTCCCGATCGCGACTACTACCTGAAGGACGAAGCGAAGCTGAAGGAGTACCGGCAGAAGTACTCGGCCTATGTCGCCAGGATGCTCGGGCTCGCCGGCCTGCCGGCGGTGGACGGCGCCGCCAAGGACATCCTCGCGCTCGAAACCCGCCTCGCGCGTTCGCACTGGACGAACGTCGAGAGCCGCGATGCGGTCAAGACCTACAACAAGGTGACGCTTGCCGATCTGCCGAAGCAGTTCCCCGGCCTCGACTGGAACGTCTGGGCCCAGGAGCTCGGCGTCACGAACGCCGGCGCGGTGGTCGTCTCCCAGCCGAGCTATTTCAAGGCGATGGCAGCGGCGGTCAACGAGATACCAGTCGATCGCTGGAAGCCATACTTGAAGTTCCACACCGCCACGGCGCTGGCGCCGTACCTGAGCGCCGAATTCGTCGAAGCGCGGTTCGATTTCTACGGCCGCACGCTCCAGGGGGTCAAAGAGATGCAGCCGCGCTGGAAGCGCGCGGTCAACAACCTCGACTCCACCCTCGGGGAGCTGCTCGGCAAGGTCTACGTCGATCGGCACTTCAAGCCGGAAGCGAAGGCGCGCATGGATCGGCTGGTCGAGAACCTGCGCGCGGCCTTCCGCGAGGGCATCGACAAGCTCGAATGGATGGGGCCGGACACCAGGAAGGAAGCCCAGGCAAAGCTCGCGGCGTTCCGTCCCAAGATTGGCTATCCGAGCAAGTGGCGCGACTACTCGAAGGTCGAGATCAAGCCTGACGATCTCGTCGGCAACATGCTCCGGGCGTGGATGGCCGACAGTCATTACCAGCTCGGCAAGGCCGGCAAACCGGTCGATCCCGAAGAGTGGGGCATGACGCCGCAGACCGTCAACGCCTACTACAACCCGGTCCGCAACGAGATCGTCTTCCCGGCCGCGATCCTCCAGCCGCCGTTCTTCGACATGACGGCGGACGATGCCGTCAACTACGGCGGCATCGGCAGCGTGATCGGCCACGAGATGGGGCACGGCTTCGACGATCAGGGCCGCCGCTACGACGCCAAGGGACAGCTGCGCGACTGGTGGACGAAGCAGGACGGCGACGAGTTCATGCGCCGCGCCAAGGGGCTGGCCGCGCAGTACTCGGCGATGGAAGCGCTGCCGAAGCTCTTCGTCAACGGCGAGCTGACCCTCGGCGAGAACATCGGCGATCTGACCGGCGTCGTCATCTCGCACCGCGCCTACGAGCTCTCGCTCGCCGGCAAGGAGCCGCCGGCCATCGACGGCGCCAACGGCCACGAACGCTTCTTCTACGGCTGGGTCCAGGCCTGGCGGGCGAAGTACCGCGACGACGCGCTGCGGCAGCAGGTGCTGACGAACGTCCACGCTCCCGACATGATGCGCGGCAACGGGCCGCTGCCGAACGTCGAGGCGTTCCATCGGACGTTCGCGGTGAAAGAGGGCGACCGCCTGTGGCTGGCGCCCGACAAGCGCGTCAAGATCTGGTGAGACTCGCGCGCGCGTCGTCGCACTCGTCGCAGCGCCGGGGCGGATGCAGGAAGACGGTCTCGTCCGGCTGCAGCCGCTCGCGCGCGGCGGCGACCACATCCCGCGAACGCGCCAGCCGCCCCTCGCCGTAGCCGACCGGTCCGCGCCGCTGCGCGCCGCGCGCGTCGAGCCAGTCGTCGAGCAGCGCGAATCGTTCGCAACAGTGATCGGGCTCGCTGTACTCGACGTACTGCGGCGTCCCGTCCAATATCACCAGCGATCGACACTGCCGGCGGTAGCGAACGCCTGCAAGGTTCTCCGCCAGATGGATCGTCGTGTCGGCGTCGTGTCCAATACCGAGCAGCAGGACGTAGCCGTCGAGCTCGTGCACGCGCCCGACCGGGCTCTCGAGCCCGTGCGGCACCTCGATCGGGTGCGGCGCCGTGATCGCTGCCGCGCGCGGCCCTGACGCGGCGAACGCATGCGGGCTGTCGCTCCGCAACACGCCTGGACGCGTCCAGAACGTCTCGGCGACGATGCCCATCCCGGTGCAGGGCGATCGCGCCGGATCGAACACCTCGTCGTCGTCGGCGCTCATGCTCGGCATGACGATGGTGCCTGAATTGCCGACGGCTCGCTCGAGCGCGGCGATGAGGCCGTTCGGGCCGCCTTCGACCGGCGCCACCTTCGAGAAAGCAGCGTGCACCACCACGACGGCGCCAGGAGCGAGCCCCAGCGCGCGCAGCTGGCCGACGACGGTGTCGAACGGCAGAGGCGGACGTAGTTGTGTTTCAGACACGCGCGTATGCCGTCCTCAATGCTTGCACGGCTTCCAACCGCCTGCCGCCTTCCCTCCGGCCGGAGCCGCTTTTCGTGTGACAATCTCGCCGTTTGGAGACCTCGATGCGACATCGCGTTCTGAAGTACACGCTGGCGGCACCGCTGATCGCCGGGAGCATCACCGCGCTGGCCCTGACGGCACGCCAGGCGTCCCAGGGACCGGAGGTGCCAGGCGTCGTCGGCACTCACACCGAGAACGGGCTGGCCGGCTTCGCGAAGATTCTGTGCTCGGGGGTGTTCGTCTCCGGTCGCACGCCCGAGGACGTCGCGCAGGGGAGCGCCTACTTCTTCATGCCGCCGGCCGAGCAGGACAAGGTGACGTTCACCGTCGACCCCGGCGCCAGGCTGGCTCGCGCGTCGCTCGGCTCAATCGTGCGCGAAGCCCGCTACCACGGCGACCAGGGCTGCATCATCGAGAATCCGTCGAAGCCCGGGATCCATTTCACGCCTGTCGCGGTCACGACCGCGCTGCCGGCCGCGGAGACCCAGGCCTGGCCGATGGGCGATCGAGCGGACACGTCGCCGCTCGGGGATGGTGTCGACAAGGCCAGGCTCGACGCCGCGCTCGACGCCGCTTTCTCGAACCCCAAGGCGCTGACGGCAGCCTTCCTCGTCGTGCACAAGGGCCGTATCGTCGCCGAGAGGTACGCGCCGGGCATCACGAAGGAGACGCAGCTCGAAAGCTGGTCGATGGGCAAGAGCCTGGCGGCGACGCTGTTCGCCCTGCTGGTGAAGGACGGCACCTACACGCTCGATCAGCCAGCGCCCGTGCCGCTGTGGCGCGCGCCTGGCGATCCGCGCGGCGCGATTCGCAACATCGATCTGCTGCGGATGAGCGCCGGGCTCAGGTTCCTTGGCAACCAGGAGGCCGGCTCGAACGCGACATATCCCGATCACTACTACATCTACACGGGCGGCATCGACTCCTTCGAGTATTCGATCACCAGGCCGCAGCAGTTCCCGCCCAACACTGACGGACGCTATCGCAACAGCGATCCGCTGACCATCGCCTACCTGACGAAGCTGGCGGTGACGAAGCGCGGCGAGAACCCGCTGACCTGGCCGCAGCGGGCGCTGTTCGACCGAATCGGCATCCGGCGGCAGGTCCTCGAGACCGACCCGTACGGCAACTTCCTGATCTCGGGCTACGACTACGGCACGGCTCGGAACTGGGCACGCCTCGGGCTGCTCTACCTGCAGGACGGCATGTGGCAGGGCGAGAGGCTGCTTCCCGAGGGCTGGTCAACCTTCGTCAGCACTCCGGCACCGGCCTGGAAGCGGCCGGAATACGGCGGGTTCTTCTGGTTGAACCGCATCAATACCTGGAACCTGCCGCCGGAAACGTACTTCGCCGCCGGCGCCGGCGGTCAGAACACGTGGATCGTGCCGACGCACGATCTGGTCATCGTCCGGATGGGCCACATGCGCGGCTCGAGCGCGGCACGCCAGCCGACCAACACCGCGCTGGGGCTGGTGATCGAAGCGGTTGGAAAGGGGGGAAAGTAGAGCTCTCAGCTCTCAGCTGTCACTGTTCGAGGAACGAGACTACGCCGGTCTCGAGTGAGTACTCGGCGCCGACGACGAGCATCCCGTCGTTCTGGACCATGCGCTCGAGCAGCTCTGACCCGTGGCGGAGGTGATCGACCGAGGCCCGGACATTGGCGCGGACCGCTTCGCGAACCAGGGCGTCGGTGTCGCGCTCTTCACGGCCGGCAAGCAGTGTCTCGATCGACGGCCGCACCCGATCGACGATCGATCGCAGGTTGCGCGAATGGCTCGACGCCACCCCCAGGACGTCGTCGAGCGTTGCCAGGATCGCGCCGCATTGGGAGTGGCCCATAACTACGACCAGGCGGGCGTCGTAGCGGGCGGCGCAGAACTCGACGCTGCCAATCTGCGATGGCGCGACGACGTTGCCGGCAACGCGGATGACGAACAGGTCGCCGAATCCCTGATCGAAGACGAGCTCCGCCGGCACCCGCGAGTCGGAGCAGCCGAGGATGATCGCAAACGGTTCCTGGCCGGCGACCAGCGCCGCCCGCCGGGCCGCGTCGTTCAGCGGCGGCGTCGCCGCCTCGTTGGCGACGAATCTCTGATTGCCTTCACGCAGGCGCGCGAGCGCCTCTTCCGCCGTCAGCATCTATGGGTGTCGGTGATGAGGTGAGACGGCCACGTCGCGCCGCCGAAAAGAGTCGGTGCGTCGTCGCGCCGATCGTCCGCGTGTTCGGTCGTCACGAGGACAAAGACGAGCGGTTCCATGCTTACCTCCAATGTGCCCTGGTGACCGTAGCGGCAACGATACCACGCGCTGACGGTCGGGTAACGCCGCTACCTCCTGACGAACTCCGTCGTCGTTTCCCGCCGCCGCTCGGTCCGAAAGCCGCGCACGTACTTGCGCGACGCCGGCGTCGGGTACTTCGCGGCATAGGCGGCCTCGATCGCATCGAGCAGCCGCGCCGACCTCACTGCCAGGGCGCGCACGCGGACGGTGCGATCGCCGACCTGGATGACTCCCAGTGGGTCCTCGCGAAACGTGCTGGTACCACCCGTCCGGCTTGATCGTCCAGGACCGGGCAAAGAGGCGTCCCTCTACGACGACCGGCCAGACGCCGATGAACTTGTGATCCGTGCGATCGCCCGCCTTGATCCCCATGATCTTGCTGCGAGTCGGCGGCTTCGACGATGGTTCGAGGCAGTGCGCGTCGGCCCGGCGACCTGGATGGCGCTGGCATGCGGGCATTCTCGCACAGTCCTCGCGACGCCAGGCCTCAGCCGCGATCGCGGTTCGCGGCGCGCCTGGCGTCGAGATTGTCGAGCAGCCGCTCGGTCAACGTGCGGCTGGCGGGCGAGAACTGACGCGCCGCCGCCCGGACGTACGGCGACAGCTGGCTGCACGCCGTAGGTCGCGTAGCCGGTCTCCCTGATCTCGCGCAGCGTCTCGCGATAATCATCGAGCAGCGTCGTCGCGAACACCTGCCCGGTCCGCGACGCGCCGGCGCGTGCCGACGCCGCCAGCCACTTGACGTTGTCGGGCAGCGACCGCACTGCCGAGACCGCCATCATGGATGACGTCTCGAAGACCGATCGCTGCTGCACCAGCGATTCCGCCTTGATTTCACCCCACAGGCTGCGGACCGTCTCGGCGGACGGCAGGCTCGACGGTTGCAGGCTCTTCGCCTCGTCGCGAATCTCACTCCACTCCCGGCGCAGGCCGGCGACGTCGAGCGGCGGCGCGTTGATCGTCGAAGCCAGCCGGGACGATGTCCGCTCGAGCCCGTCGAGCAGTTCGTCGACGCTGCTGAAGGTCGTCTCCTGCTCGAGCAGTCCCTGCTGCTTCAGCTCGTCGGCGATCTCCGGGATCAGGTGGCGGCCGATGCCGCAGACATCGGCCAGCGCGGCAAGAACCCAGACCGGAGAGGCGCGGAAGGCGACGATGCCCAGGACCTCGAAGGCGTTGCCGGCTGTGCGCCGTGCGAGGAAATCGCCGGGCACGGGGGTGGAGGCGGCCGGATCCGGCTGGGCGCCGCCGACCTGCTCGGTGAGGAACCGCAGCGTGGTGTCGACCAGATTCTGATAGAGCTGGCCGTGGCGGACGCTCGCCGGAATCGCCACTTCGCCGACCTCGCGGGCGACCCCCGCGCCGAGCCCGAGCACGGCCCGGGTGACACGCTCGGGAAACGACAGCAGGTAACGTTTGACGGTCATTATTCTTCGGGGGGCTTCGCCCCCCGCACCCCCCTACTGGCTCGCTCGCGGGGGCCCCGGGGCCCCGCTCCGCTCGCCAGGCTCGCTCACTGTTGCTCGCTCGCGTCGCCTATCTAGGAAGCAGCTTCTAGTCGTCGTCGCTGTCGCCGGCCGATCCGCCGCCGGCGCGGACGACGTCTTCCTGCTTCACCTTCTCGACGTTGAACTTGTCCGCGTTCTTCTGCATCCGTCCGAGGACCTCGTCGAAGTCGAACTCGGTCGAAGTCGAGAACCGGATCGGATTGACCCGGGCAACGACGAACGGCCGCAGGTACGGGCTGGTGAAACCGCGCTTCTTCAACTTGTCGACGATGGCGTTGACCCGGTCGTCGATGGCGAGGATCAGGCTGGCGCGGCGGACCCGCTCCTTCAGCGCCTTCGGCAGCTTCTCGTCGAGGAAGTCATCGATCCGCCGCAGGACCGGGTTGTAGGCGCCGCCGCTCAGGCGCGGCCGCTGTTCGTAGGCGGCGCCGAGCGTCAGGAACGGCGCCTGCTCGAACTCGAACATGAACTCGCGCTCGACGCGGGCGCTCTGCTCGTCGGCCAGTGCCCGCAGCATGCGGATGGTCTCGAGCGACTTCTCCTTCAGGTTGTGGGCCTTCTCAGTGTTGAGCGCCAGGATCTTGAAGGCGACCTCGGCATCGGGCAGCACGAGCGCGATCACCGACCTCGCGCCAAGCTTGCGCATGGCCTGGAGGCGGTGGTTGCCGTTCGGCGTCCAGTAGGCGTCGTCGCGGCGAATCGCGATCAGCGGATCGAGGAACCGGCCGAGCGTCTCGATGACGTTCATCAGCCGCTTGACGTGCGCATCCGACGGGTCGCGCTGGTAAGGCGTCGGTTCGATGCGGTCGATCGGCAGCGCCGCCAGCACCGCCGGGGTGCCGCCGAACGGCTCGCGATAGGCGGCCAGCACCGCGCCGCCGTCGTCGCCGATGTGGTCCGTCAGCGTTCGCAGCGCCGGGTCGTCGACCGCGGCCGTCTCCGGGGCGGCAAGACCGACGGACCTGGCTGAGATGCGCTTGCGGCGCCGAACGGTTTTCTTCTTCGCCATCTGTTTCCTTCGCGTCAACGGCGCGGCTGCCAGGCGGCCGGACGAATGCTTCGCATTCTATCGATCTCGCCGCCGCGCCGTCCCGGGTGGAGCTCAGCGGTCCCAGGCGAGCGCGGCGATGCGGGGGTCCGAGACGAAGGCCGCGCGATCGAATGCCAGCCTGGCCTCAGGATGGTCACAGACGGCGCGGACGCCGTGGGCCCCGAGCTGAATCCGCCAGGTCTGGCGCTCCACCGGGCTCGGTGTCGCAAACGCCCGGCACGTGAGCACGGCGTAGTTGGTGCCGTCGGCGTCGCGGGCCGACGCGTACTTCAGGACTTCGGCGCGCGCCGCTCGGGCGCTCGCCGCCAGGGCCTGGCAGCCTTCGTACTCCGTCGGATGCGTCCAGCGCGCGACGTCGGCCGCCAGCGGCATCCGGGTCAAGTCGAGCCCATGCGTGGTCCTGTAGCGCGCCGAGAAGATGGTGTATTCACCGGCGTTGACCGGCCAGGGCGTGGCCGGGGAATCGGCGTAAAACAGCAGGCGATGGAATGCGGTCTCGCCGACGGCGGTCTTGGGCGCTCTCGACGCGTAGAACACGCCGGGCGTCTGACCGGCTCGGCGGAAGCGGGAGCCGAAGGGATAGGGAGCGGCGTAGCGGAACGGCGTCGCCAGCAGGTAGTGAAGGGATCGACACTCCGGCGGTAGCGGTGGCTTCGACTGCTCGAGCAGGGTCTCGAGCAGCGACTGCTCGGCCAGGGTGTCGACGATCTTCATCGTCGAGACGCGGTGCTGGCCCTCGACGGCGCGCCAGCAGGCTCCCGCCAGCCGCCTGCGCTCAGACGAGAGCGCGGCGGGCGTCCAGATACGCGACGACATGGACGAGGCCGGCGATCGACTGCATCAATGCGAGCGGTTTGCCGCCAAGCGCGAGGTTGTCGTTCCTGAGCCACGCGCGCGCCACCTGCTCGTCGCCGTCGACGATGCCATCGAGGGAGCGGAACAACCGGAGAAACAGCACCGACAATTCGAAGGGCTTGTCGCCCGGCCCGAGCTCATAGGTACCAGAGCCCATCCGCGACACCGTCGCCTCCGAAACTCCGATGATGCCCGCGAGCGCCTTGTTCGAGATACCGAGCTGGCTGGCGGCACGCATCGCCGCCTTGGTCACGACCGCGCCTTCCGCCACCGGCTCCGCCGCCCGCCTGGCGGACGATACAGCTGGTGTTTCCATAGAAATATTCTAACACATAGATTGCTTGAACATGCTGAGAAGGGTAGCCATTTGACGAATCAGGCCTGTTTTCTCATGGTCGCTGCCGAGCGAGAAAATCGACAAGGATCACGCTCATCGCCTTGATGCCCACGGGAATGGCGCCGTCGTCGGCCAGGAAGGTGGGCGTGTGGTGGTCGCCGGAAGTCGTGCCGGGCTTGACCTGGCCCAGGCGATAGAAGAAGCCGGGGACGTCGTTGGCGAAGAACGAGAAGTCCTCGGATCCCATGGCCGGCGGAATCCGTGTCACGCGTCCCTTGCCGACGGCGCGTTCGAGCGAGGGGACCGTGTCGCGCGTCAAGGCCGGATGGTTGATGGTGGCCGGCGCGCCGCGTTCGTAGCGCACGACCTCTCCGCTCGCGCCGTTGGCGTCGACGACGCCTTTCAGGATTGCCCGCAGCCGCGCCTCGGCGAGCTGGCTCATCTCCTGCCGGAACGTACGAATCGTTCCGGTCAGCGTCACCTCGGCCGGGATGATGTTGTGACGCTGACCGCCATGGATCGTGCCGATGGTGACAACGCCCGGTTCGTGCCCCGACATCGTCCGCGACCGGATCGTCTGCAGCGCCTGGACGAACTGCGCTGCGGTGACGATCGGATCGATCGAGAGCTCGGGCCGCGCGCCGTGCGACTGCTTGCCGACGATCTTCACTTCCCAGCTATCGGAGGCGGAGAGCGCCGGGCCTTCCGAGTAGCCGACGTCCCCGACCGCCATCTCCGAAAGGGCATGGAGACCGAAGATCGCCAGCGGCCGCGGGTTCTGCAGCACGCCCTCCTTGAGCATGAGCGACGCCCCGCCGGCTTCGCCGGGCGGCGCCCCCTCCTCGGCCGGCTGGAAGATGAACTTGACCGTGCCTGGCAGGTCGGCCCGCATCGCGGTCAGCACACTGGCGACGCCGAGCTGCACCGCCGTGTGGATGTCGTGGCCGCACGCGTGCATCACGCCGACCTCCTGCCCCAGATAGGTCGCGCGGACCTTGGACGCATACGGCAGGTCGTTCTGTTCGGTCACCGGCAGCGCGTCCATGTCGGCGCGCACGGCCACGACCGGCCCCGGACGTCCGCCTTTCAACAGCGCGACGACACCGTGCCTGGCGATGCCGGTCTGAACTTCGAGGCCGAGCTTGCGCAGGTAGTCGGCGACGAGCGCGGCCGTCTTCTCCTCCCGGTTCGACAGCTCGGGGTTCTGGTGCAGCTGGTGCCGGATCTCGGTCACCGCCGGCGTCACCTTTGCGGTTTCCTGCTCGATTCGCGGCAGCAGATCCTGCGCCGCGTGCAGCGGCGCCGCTGCAAACAGCAGCCACACGCCGAGCGGGATGTATCGTCTCATCGTCACTGGTCCTCGCAGTTCGCGGGAGATCTACCTGTAGTTCGGCACCGTCGCCGGCATCGGCTTGTCGATGCGCGGCGGGTTGGCCGCGTCGGCAATCGCCCAGGCGAAGGCATAAATGGTCCGGCTGATGGCTTCCATCTTCTTCTCGTCGAGGTATCGAGCTTCGTCGTTCGGCAGATGATAGCGGTCGTGGATGCCGGTCGTGAAGCCAATCGCGAGAATCCCGCGCTCGAGGAACGGACCGGCGTCGGTGCGGGGATAGAAGAACTCGCTCTCCGGCCGATCGTGATCGCGATTGAGCGTCAGGTTGAGGAACCCGCCGTTGACCTCTGTGAGGAGACGGTCGGCGCCGGCGCTGAGGGCGCCTGGCCCGATCACGTAGACCTCGTTCGGACCGGTGGTCCCGCGCGCCGCCTCGTCCGGCGATCCGGGGGCGCGGTTGGCGCCGATCATGTCGACGTTGATCTCGGCGACGATCCTGTCGAGCGGCACCGGAGGGTTGGCGACGAAATACCGCGTGCCCCAGAGGCCGCGCTCTTCCCCGCTGTCCCAGATGAAGAGGACCGAGCGTTTCGGTCGCGGGCCGGCGGCGAGCGCCTCCGCAATCGCCAGCGCGCCGGCGCTGCCGGACGCGTTGTCGTCGGCCGAGTTGTAGATGTCGTCACCATTCACCGCTCTCGTGCCAACCGCGCCGTCGAGGTGTGACTCGATGACGACGTGCTCCGCCGACAGCTTCGGGTCGGTTCCCTTCAACACCGCGACGACGTTGTACGGCCGGTGCTCTGTCGCGCGCGCCGTGACGTTGAGGGTAATCGACCTCGCCAGCTGGAACGAGGGCGGATAGTCCTGCTTCTCGGCGCCGGCGACGAGCGATGCCCCGTCGACGCGCTCGCCCGCCATCAAGGCCTCCGCCGCCTGCGGCGTGATCATCAGGCCAGTGATCGGGATGGCGGCATAGGCGGACGGAACCATTGGCGCCAGTTCACGCACGGTCGTGTTCTGCGTGCGGAGCGCCGCCCAGCCCGTCATCGCCGAGGCCTGGGCGATGAAGATCACCGCCACGGCGCCGCGGCGTTCGGCCTCGGCGAACACGGTCGTCGCGCCGATGTTGATTCGGCCGATCAGGGGGATGTCCACGCCCTTCGGCAGCGCTCGCGGCCCGTGCGCGACCACGACCTTGCCTTTCACGTCGACGCCGGCGAACGGATCGATCTGCTTGCCGGGCACGGTCCAGCCATGGCCGACGTAGACGACCGGGAACGTGCCGCTCACCGGCTTTGCGAACGACCGCAGCACGAAGTCATCACCGAATGCGAAGCGGCGCCCGCCAATCTCGACGGACGCCGCCGCGACGTCGATCTCTGATTCGCGCATCGTGTAGCGCTGGAGATACGTGCCCTTGTCGCCCGCCGGCGCCAGGCCTGCCTTTTCGAGCCTGGCCGTGATGAACCCGGCGGCTTGATCGAATCCGGGGGACGGCGTGTTGCGCCCTTTGAGCTCGTCCGAGGCCAGGTAGTCGAGATCGCGCTTGAGCCCCTCGGCCGTGATGCGCTCGGCCGCCTTCTTCACGTCAGCCGGCGGCGCGCCAGCGGCCGCCTGCGTCAGCACGCTGGCGACGAGGAGCACGGAGACCGTTCGGATCGTCATATGGAAACAGATTCTAGTCTCAACCGAGGGGCTTCGCGCCCTCGGAGCTCCCCTGCGACGCGCTCTCGCGCGCCGCTTCGACGGCGCGCTGCGTTCGCGTGGCTCGCTAGCGCTCGCTCGACCCTTTATGAAATGGCTTCTAGTGGACGTCGCCGCCTGGGCGGGACGAATTGAGGTCGACCGACGGCTTCGATCAGCGGCGGCCCGCCCAGCCGATGGCGGCGACGATCTGCCGCTGGAACCAGGGCTCCTGCCACGTCGCCGGGAAATGGCCCAGGGCGTTGTAGTAAACGCGCCCGTTGCCATGGGTATGCGCCCAGGCGAGCGGATAGTCCCCCGTCGTCCCGACCGACGCGGCGTCGAGGCGCAGGAGGACGTTGACGCGGCCGCGCGGGTTGTCGCGGAACGCATAGAACTCTTCGTTGATGGCGAATCGCTCGTCGACGCCGCCAACCGCGGGGTGGGATTTGTCCTCGACGACCACCGTGGCGCGCTGCGTCCACGGATGCTCGCGGAAATACGCGCCGATTAACGTGCCGTACTCCGGCCAGCCGTAGAGTGTATCGGTGGCGCTGTGGGCGCCGAGAAAGCCGCCGCCGGCAGACACCCATGCCAGGATCGCCGCGCGCTGCGCGTCCGAGAACGCGAGCTCGCCGCTCGTCAGCGCGAAGAACAGCACGTCGTAGTTCGCCAGTGTCTGGGCGTTGATGGTCGAGAGATCCTCGGTCGCGTCGACGCTGAATGCGCCAGTCGACGTCGACAGTGATGACAGGGCCTGTCGCGCCGCCGCAATCGAATCGTGGCGGAAGCCGGCCGTCGCCGTCAGCATCAGCACGCGAACACGGCCGGCCGGCGGCGGTGTGGGATTGCCGGGTGTCGTCGGCGGCGACGGGTTGGACGAAGACGACGAGCAGCCGCTGAGGACGAGCGCCAGCAGGAGGGCGGCGGTTCGGAGCGTCACGCGGCGAACGCGCATAGGCGGATTCTAGCCCTGCTTCAACCTCCTGCGCGATTACCGGCTCAGCCGGCGTAGCCGGTACGGAGCGCGAACGCCCAGTCGGGCCTGCCGTTCCTTTCCGCCTCGGCCGACGCGGCCATGTAGTCGTAAGGAAGCGCGACGAACGTCGCGCGCCAGTCACGGTCCCGTTGACGCTCGACAATCGCATACCGCGCCAGGGGAGAGCCGGTCTCGCTGACGTGCGCTGGCTCGTCACGATCGGTATACGCCTGCACGCCGACGGCGCCAGGATTGACGAACAGCGTCCCGCTTCCGTCGCGGATCAGCCGGGGCGTGTGCGAATGGCCGCAGGCGACAACCTCGGCGGCCAGGCCCGCGGCCCGCGCCGCCAGTTCGTCCGGCATCGCCAGCCGCAGGCGGCCGTGCTCGATGGTGTCGAGCAGATAGGCCATGTCGGAGCGCGGGGTGCCGTGGCAGAAGAACAGCCGCCCGTCGTCGATCGATGCCGTGGGCGGCAGCGTCGCCAGCCAGGCGCGCTGATCCCCGGTCAACCGGTCGAAGGCGTGCCGGTCCGATGCGACGAACGTCGCCGGGGCGTCGAAGGCGACCTGGCGATCGTGGTTGCCCGCAACGGTGACCCACGATTGCTTCATCAGAAACGCCGCCGTCTCCTGCGGCCAGAGTGGACCCGACACCAGATCGCCGAGATTGACGATCCGCGCGATCCCTCGCGCGGAGATGTCTTCGAGCACGGCTTCGAGGGCCGGAAGATTGCCGTGAATGTCGGCGATGAGCGCAATCGTCGTGTCAGTCATCTGTGGTCATCGCGAGACCCGCGACCTCTTCGCCTTCCGGGCCTTCCTGAACGACACCTCTTGGCTCACCGTGCGGCGGCTCCGCCCGCTGACCGCCGGACGACAAGCATCACGCCCGAGGCCCACGCCAGCCTCACGGTCGAGAATTCAGGGCGGCGTTCGAGGTCGGCCACAAGCGGCGGAATCTTCGCCGCATGCCCCTCCGGCCAGTTCGCCTGCGGCAGCAGATCGTCGATGACGTAGAAACCGCCCGGGGCCAGCAGTGCCAGGGCCTTGTCGAGATGGCTGAACTTGCCCGGCCAGGCATCAGCGTAGATCACGTCAAAGCTTCCTGCCGCGTCCTGCAGGAACGCGGCGCCGTCCATTACGTGGAACCGGACCCGGGAATCACGGCCAAGATGCCGCTGCGCGACGGCCACTGGACCTGCGTCGTTGTCCACCGTCTCGAGGGTGGACCCCGCGTCCATGCCTGACAGCATCCAGGCCGTGCCATGGCCGGTGCCGGTGCCAAGCTCGAGGAAGCGTCCGCCTGGCTTCGACGAGGCCAGGGCGGCGAGCAACGCGCCAACCCCGGCATCGGAAGCCATGTTGAAGCCGAGCGCAGCAGTGTCGTCGAGGATCGCCTCGATGACGGCCGGCCGGTGCGCAACGCGAGTGTCGTCCATGTGATCTGTATACGTGGTCTCGAGCGAATCTCGAAAACTTGCAGGTTATCCGCCGGACAACTTCGACGTCCACCGCCGGTCAATGGCCCGAATCGTCGCGCGGCGGCGATGCTTCGCCATTCAACGCGGCGACGAGTATCGACTCGATGAATGGTCCCTTGGCCTCGGTGTATTCGGTCCGGCTGAGCCGGGACGCCAGCGTCTTCTTCAACTGCTCGTACGCTGCCGCAGCCTCCGGATGGACGCGGAGGTAATCGCGAAACGCCAGCTGCCGGACCCAGAACCCGGATCCCATGATGACGCAGTGGAGGTGAAACGCGCTCGGTCCCAGAAGCGGCTTGCGGAAGTACCGACGCTCGGGAAGCTTCGCTTCGTGGGCCTGCACGTATCGATAGCCCTCAGCCTCGAGCACCGGGAACAGCTTCTCGACCTCGGCCAGACTCGAGACCCCCACCACGATGTCGACTATGGGCTTGGCGCCGAGCCCGGGCACCGCGGTGCTGCCAACGTGCTCGACCTCGGCGTCGATACCGGCGAAGACCGCGCGGAGAATCGCGCGCTCGGCCTCGAAGCGTTCCGGCCAGCGGTCGTCGTACGGCACGATGTTCACGCGTTCACACATGGCGGCTTCACAGTCGCCGGCGGGCTGGTGGTTCATCGGCCGTGTACTGAAAGCTGGCGGCTACCGTCGCGGCAAGAGCGACGCCGAGTAGACGCCGGACGCAGCAATGCCGGAGACTCATCGCTTCGGGGATCCAGAAGGACGGCGCTTCGCGATGAAGCCGCTCGCCGTCGTCGAGCTCCCACGACAGGAGCTGCCAGTTTCGTCGTTCGGGCACCGTCCAGCCTCGCCGCGCGACTCGCCGGTTCAGTGCCTGGGGATGCGCTGCCATCGAGGAAGATCGCGAGGCACTGCTGCCTGCCGAACTCGCGCAGGACTTTGGAGTCCTCGGCGTGAATCAGCTCGGAACCCTCCGGCGCGCCGGCCGATTCGAGAGCCTCGGCAACGGCCTGCACGGCGTCATCCAGGTTGGCCAGCTCGATCTCGACATCCGCATAGGCGATGCCGCCATCCTCGTTCAACTGAGTGCCGCCTCCCGTCACCTGTCCGAGCTTCGATTCCTCGAGCCTTGCCTGCAGCGGGTCTTCGTAGCGATTGCCGCGGTCGATCGGCTCGAGATGCTCATAGAGACGGGCAAGAACGAGGTGAGGAAAGCTCATGACGGCTCCAGGAAAGGTGCGAGCGGCTAGTTTGAGTGCGACGACATATGGTCGCATCGGCAGTCCGACAGCTGCAAATGAAGACCCGGCACCCGCGCCCCTGGCGCCCGGCTACCGCACACAAAAAAAGGGCGGTGACCAGCGGTCACCGCCCTCAATCACCAATCGACTAATCGACGATTCCAATCGGCAATCTGCAGTCTGCAGTCTGCAGTCGCCAATCGAACGGCCTATTCGACATCCTCCCTCGTGAACGCCTCTTCGGGCTCCACGAAGTACTCCATCTCGCGCTCCAGTTCGAGCTCCTCCGGCGTCGGCGGCGGCGGCGGCGGTGGTTCGTCCGCCGGGATCCGCACGTGGCGGTAGAACTCGAAGCCGGTGCCGGCCGGAATCAGCCGCCCCATCGTCACGTTCTCCTTCAGGCCGCGGAGGTGATCCACCTTGCCTGAAATCGACGCTTCGGTGAGGACGCGGGTCGTTTCCTGGAACGACGCCGCCGAGATGAACGAGTCGGTCGAGAGCGACGCCTTGGTGATGCCGAGCAGCAGCGGCCGGCCGGTCGCCGGACGTCCGCCGTTGGCGATCACCCGCTCGTTCTCTTCCATGAAGCGGAACCGATCCACCTGCTCCTCGATCAGGAACTCGGTGTCGCCGACATCCTCGATCTTCACCCACCGCATCATCTGGCGGACGATGACCTCGATGTGCTTGTCGTTGATGTTGACGCCCTGCAGCCGGTAGACCTCCTGGATCTCGTTGACGAGGTAGGCGTGGAGCGCCTTCTCGCCGAGGACCGACAGGATGTCGTGCGGGTTGCTCGGCCCGTCCATCAGCGGCTCGCCGGCACGGACGCGGTCGCTCTCCTGGACGTTGACGTGGACGCCGCGCGGCAGCGAGTATCTCTCGGCTCACCACCATCCTCGGGGACGATGATGATCTTGCGCTGCCCCTTGACGATGCCGCCGTGGCGGACGATGCCGTCGATCTCGGAGATGACCGCGGTTTCGCGCGGCTTTCTCGCCTCGAACAGCTCGACGACTCGCGGCAGACCGCCGGTGATGTCCTTGGTCTTGGTCGTCTCGCGCGGGATCTTGGCGAGCACCTGGCCGGCGAAGACGTTCTCGCCGTCCTCGACCATCAGGTGGGCGTGCGACGGCATGTGGTACTTGCGCGTCACCTTCTGGCTCTTGTCGCGGACCTCGATCATCGGCTGCTTCTTCTCGTCCGGGCTGTCGACGACGATCTTCCGCGACAGGCCGGTGACCTCGTCCACTTCCTCGTGGTAGGTCACGTCCGGCGTCAGGTCCTTGTACTTCACGCTGCCCGCATCCTCGGTGAGGATCGAGAACGTGTAGGGGTCCCACTCGACCAGGATCTGGCCGGGCTCGACCGGCTGGCCGTCCTTCACCTTGAGGCGCGCGCCGTAGACGATCGGGTAGCGCTCGCGGTCGCGGCCCTTCGAGTCCTGAACGACGAGTGACCCGGTCCGGTTCATGACGATCAGCTCGCCCTTGGCGGTGTCGCCGCCCGAGCCCTTGGCCTCGACGACCTGCAGGCCCTGGTAGCGGACGACGCCGGCGTGCTTCGAATCGAGCGTCGACTGCTCCGAGACCCGCGACGCCGTGCCGCCGATGTGGAACGTCCGCATCGTCAGCTGCGTGCCGGGCTCGCCAATCGACTGCGCCGCGATGACGCCGACCGCGAGGCCGAGCTCGACCAGCCGTCCGGTCGAGAGGTCGCGGCCGTAGCACTTGGCGCAGACGCCGCGGCGGCTGGCGCAGGTCAGCACCGAGCGGATGCGGACCTTCTCGATGCCGCCTTCCTGGATGTCCGAGGCCTTCTCTTCGTCCATCTCCTCGTTGACGTCGACGATGACGTTGCCGCTGAGCGGATCGACGATCTTCTCGAGGGTGACGCGGCCCATGATGCGGTCGCGCAGCGGCTCGATGATCTCGCCGCTCTCGACGATCGCCTTGGCCTCGATGCCGTCCATGGTGCCGCAGTCGATCTCGTGGATGATCACGTCCTGGGCGACGTCGACCAGACGGCGCGTCAGGTAGCCCGAGTCGGCGGTCTTCAGCGCCGTGTCGGCGAGGCCCTTGCGGGCGCCGTGGGTCGAGATGAAGTACTCCATGACGGCGAGGCCTTCACGGAAGTTGGCCGTGATCGGCGTCTCGATGATCTCGCCCGAGGGCTTGGCCATCAGGCCGCGCATGCCGGCGAGCTGCCGGATCTGCTGCTTCGAGCCGCGGGCGCCCGAGTCGGCCATGATGTAGACCGGGTTGAAGTTGCGCCCGGACTGATCGAGGTCCTCCATTTCCGAGAACATCTCGTCGGCGATCTTCTCGGTGACGTCCGACCACACGGCGATGACCTTGTTGTAGCGCTCGCCGTTGGTGATCGCGCCCTCGAGGTACTGGCCTTCGACCTTGATCACCTCGTCGCGGGCGCGCGCGACGAGCGCCGCCTTTTCCGACGGGATGACCAGGTCGTCGATGCCGATCGACAGGCCCGAGCGGGTCGCGTAGGTGAAGCCGAGGTTCTTCAGGCTGTCGAGCATCTCGACGGTCTTTTCCAGCCCGAAGTGCAGGTGGCAGGTACTGCACCACCTGCTGCAGCCCCTTCTTCTTGAGCAGGCCGTTGACGAACGGCATCGGCGACGGCAGCGAGGTGTTGAAGATGACGCGGCCGACGGTGGTGTTGATGATCTTGTTCGCGACCTGCTGCGCCTCGGCCTGGAGCACCGCCTGATCGTCGCGGGCGACGGTCATGTCGAGCAGCTCTCCGGTCCAGCGCAGCCGGATCGGTGTCAGGGTCTCGACCTCTCCCGCCTCCAGCGCCAGCAGCACGTCGTCGCTGTTGCCGAAGACCCGGCCTTCACCCTTGGCCCCGGCCCGCGCCTTGGTCAGGTAGTAGCAGCCGAGGACGATATCCTGCGACGGAATCGCGATCGGCGCGCCGCTGGCCGGCGACAGGATGTTGTTCGAGGACATCATCAGCACCGACGCCTCGATCTGGGCTTCCGGCGCCAGCGGGATGTGCACCGCCATCTGGTCGCCGTCGAAGTCGGCGTTGAACGCCGTGCAGACGAGCGGGTGGATGCGGATCGCCTTGCCCTCGACCAGCACCGGCTCGAAGGCCTGGATGCCGAGGCGATGCAGCGTCGGGGCGCGGTTCAGGAGCACCGGGTGCTCGCGGATGACCTCTTCCAGCACGTCCCACACTTCCGGACGCTGCTGCTCGACCATCTCCTTCGCCTGCTTGATGGTGGCGACGAGGCCGCGCTCCTCGAGCTTGTTGTAGATGAACGGCTTGAACAGCTCGAGCGCCATCTTCTTCGGCAGCCCGCACTGGTGCAGCTTCAGCTCCGGCCCGACGACGATGACCGAACGGCCCGAGTAATCGACGCGCTTGCCGAGCAGGTTCTGGCGGAATCGGCCCTGCTTGCCCTTGAGGGTGTCGGACAGCGACTTGAGCGGCCGGTTGTTGGCGCCGCGCAGGACGCGGCCACGGCGGCCGTTGTCGAACAGCGCGTCAACCGCCTCCTGCAGCATCCGCTTCTCGTTGCGGATGATGACGTCGGGTGCCTTGAGCTCGATCAGCTTCTTCAACCGGTTGTTGCGGTTGATGACGCGGCGATAGAGATCGTTGAGGTCCGAGGTCGCGAAGCGGCCGCCGTCGAGCGGCACCAGCGGCCGCAGCTCCGGCGGGATCACCGGGATGACGTCGAGGATCATCCACTCCGGCTTGTTGGTCGACTTGCGGAACGAGTCGACGACCTTCAGGCGCTTGGCGTACTTCAGCTTCTTCTGGGCCGAGGCCTCGGCGCGCATCTTCTCGCGCATCTCGCCGGCGAGCTTCTCGACGTTGACCCGCTTGAGCAGCTCCTTGATCGCTTCCGCTCCCATGTGGGCCCGGAACTTGATGCCGTGCTCCTCCCGCGCCTTGCGGAACTGCTCCTCGCTCAGGAGCTGGTTCTGCTTCAGCTCGGTGTCGCCCGGCTCGATGACGACGTAAGCCTCGAAGTAGAGGACGCGCTCGAGATCGCGCAGCGAGATGTCGAGGAGGTGGCCGATGCGGCTCGGCAGGCCCTTGAAGAACCAGACGTGGCTGACCGGCGTCGCCAGCGTGATGTGGCCGAGCCGCTCACGCCGGACCTTGGCCTGCGTCACTTCGACGCCGCACTTGTCGCAGATCACGCCGCGATGCTTCATGCGCTTGTACTTGCCGCACAGGCACTCCCAGTCGGTGACCGGGCCGAAGATCTTGGCGCAGAACAGCCCGTCGCGCTCCGGCTTGAACGTCCGGTAGTTGATGGTCTCCGGCTTGGTGACCTCACCGTGCGACCACGACAGGATCTTGTCCGGCGACGCCAGACTGATGCGAATGGCGTCGAAGTCGGAGGTCAGAGAGCCGCGGGTATCGAATGATGGTCTCATGGTGTCTAGTTACCCCTCCGCCAGTACTGGTTCGCCCTCGCCGGACTCCGGCGCCTCGGCGAGCGGCTTCTTCTTCGTCTTCATCAGCTCGACGTCGAGGCACAGCGCCTGGAGCTCGCGGATGAGGACGTTGAACGACTCCGGCAGCCCCGGCTGGAACGACGCGTCGCCCTTGACGATCGCCTCGTAGATCTTGGCGCGTCCGGTGACGTCGTCCGACTTCGCGGTCAGCAGCTCCTGGAGGATATGCGCCGCGCCGTAGGCTTCGAGCGCCCAGACCTCCATCTCGCCGAACCGCTGGCCGCCGAACTGCGCCTTGCCGCCGAGCGGCTGCTGCGTGATCAGCGAGTACGGCCCGATCGAGCGGGCGTGGATCTTGTCGTCGACGAGGTGCGACAGCTTCAGCATGTAGATGAAGCCGACGGTGACGTCCTGCTCGAAGCCCTGGCCGGTCATGCCGTCGTAGAGCATGGTCTTGCCGCTCTTCGGCAGGCCCGCCTGCTCGAGCCAGTTCTTGATCTCCGCCTCGGTCGCGCCGTCGAAGACCGGCGTCGCGAAGTAGAGGCCGAGCGCGTGCGCGGCCCAGCCGAGGTGGGTCTCGAGGATCTGGCCGACGTTCATACGCGACGGAACGCCGAGCGGGTTGAGCACGATCTCCACCGGCGTGCCGTCCGGCAGGTACGGCATGTCCTCTTCCGGCAGGATGCGGGCGATGACGCCCTTGTTGCCGTGGCGGCCGGCCATCTTGTCGCCGACCGACAGCTTGCGCTTCATCGCGACGTAGACCTTGACCAGCTTGATGACGCCCGGAGGCAGCTCGTCGCCGCGACGAACCTTCTCCTTCTTCTCCTCGAACTGGTTGCGGATGACTTCGACCTGGCGCTCGGTGCGCTCCTCGAGCTCGCGCAGGTCCTCTTCCAGCCGCGGGTCGTCGGTGTTGACCTTGAGCCGCACGATCGCTTCGTAGGGCAGCGACTGCAGCACGTCCGGCGTCAGCGCCGTACCCTTGCGCAGCAGCCGCTCGCGGCCGTGCTCGTCGTAGAGGTCGGCGCGCAGCTCCTGCCCCTGCAGCATGCCGACGACCCGCTTCTTCACTTCGTCGTGAAGGATGCGGATCTCGTCCTGCAGGTTCTTCTCCATCATGTCGAGCTCTTCCTGCTCGATCGCCTTGGCTCGATCGTCCTTCTCGATGCCCTTGCGGGAGAAGATCTTGACGCCGACGATGATGCCCTCGATGCCGGGCGGGCAGATCAGCGAGGCGTCGCGGACGTCGCCGGCCTTCTCGCCGAAGATCGCGCGCAGCAGCTTCTCTTCCGGCGTCAGCTGGGTCTCGCCCTTGGGCGTGACCTTGCCGACGAGGATGTCGCCCGGCTTGACCGAGGCGCCGATGCGGATGATGCCGCTCTCGTCGAGGTCGCGGAGGTAGCCCTCACCGACGTTGGGGATGTCGCGGGTGATTTCCTCCGGCCCGAGCTTGGTGTCGCGGGCCTCGATCTCGAACTCTTCGATGTGGATCGACGTGTAGTAGTCGTCCTTCACCATCCGTTCCGAGACCAGGATCGCGTCCTCGAAGTTGTAGCCGCGCCACGGCATGAACGCGACCAGGACGTTGCGGCCGAGCGCCAGCTCGCCCAGCTCGGTGCACGGCCCGTCGCCGAGGACCTGGCCCTTGTGGACCTTCTGGCCCACCCGGACGATCGGCTTCTGGTTGATGCACGTGTTCTGGTTCGAGCGCTTGAACTTCGTCATCGGGTAGATGTCGGCGCCCATCTCGCGCGAGGTCGCCTCGGTCTCCCCTTCGACGCGGACGACGATGCGCTGGCTGTCGACGAAGTCGACGGTGCCCGAGCGCCGCGCCACGACGACGGCGCCGGAGTCGCGGGCGGTGATGTACTCCATGCCGGTGCCGACGTAGGGCGACCGGGCGCGGAGCAGCGGCACCGCCTGGCGCTGCATGTTCGATCCCATCAGCGCGCGGTTGGCGTCGTCGTTCTCGAGGAACGGGACCAGCGAGGCGGCCACCGACACCAGCTGCTTCGGCGAGACGTCGATGAAGTCGACCTTGTCGCGCGGCGTCAGGATGAAGTTGCCGGCCTGACGGGCGTTGACGCGATCGGTGGTGAAGCGGCCCTTCTCGTCGACCGCCGCGTTGGCCTGGGCGATGACGTACTGGTCTTCTTCCCACGCCGACAGGTAGTACGAGAACGGCTCGTACTCGAGGCCGCGGCGGCGGCGCCCGGCCTTGTTCTCGACGTCCTTGGGATCGGCACCGACGTCGTCAGCTTCGACGATGTCCCCGACCTTGTACTTGGTGTTGCCGCCGGCGTTCGTGATCATCACGTAGTCGATGACCCGCCCGTCCTTTACTTTGCGGTACGGCGACTCGATGAAGCCGAACTCGTTGATCCGGGCGTAGCACGACAGCGACGAGATCAGGCCGATGTTCGGACCTTCCGGCGTCTCAATCGGGCAGATGCGGCCGTAGTGCGTCGGGTGGACGTCGCGGACCTCGAAGCCGGCGCGCTCGCGCGACAGACCGCCGGGCCCGAGCGCCGAGAGTCGACGCTTGTGCGTGACCTCCGACAGCGGGTTGGTCTGGTCCATGAACTGCGACAGCTGCGACGAGCCGAAGAACTCCCGGATCGCCGCCATCACCGGCTTGGCGTTGATCAGGTCGTGCGGCATCGCGGTCGCCATTTCCTGGTAGACCGACATCTTCTCCTTGATCGCGCGCTCCATCCGGACGAGGCCGATACGGAACTGGTTCTCGAGGAGTTCGCCGACCGAGCGGACGCGCCGGTTGCCGAGGTGATCGATGTCGTCGACGTTGGCCGGGTTGCGCCGCAGCTTGAGCTGGTACTTGATGACCTCGTAGAAGTCCTGCGGATGCAGGATCTTCTCGTCGAGCGGCGTGTTCAGCTTCAGCTTGGTGTTCAGCTTCAGCCGGCCGACGCGCGAGAAGTCGTACTTCTGCGGGTTGAAGAACATGTTCTCGAACAGCGACCGCGAGCTGTCGAGGGTCGGCGGATCGCCCGGCCGCAGCCGGCGGTAGATCTCGATCAGCGCCTCTTCGTGGGTGTGGATCGGATCCTTCTTCAGGGTCTGCGACAGCACCGGCCCGATCTCGTCCCGCTCGGGGAAGAAGATCTCGATCCGGTCGACGTTCTTCTCCTGCGCCATCGAGACGGCGCGCGGCGTCAGCTCCTCGTTGGCCTCGAGGATGACTTCGCCGGTCGAGGGGTCGACGACGTCGGCAGCGGCAAACGCGCCTTCGAGCTCGGCGTCGGCGACCTCGACCTCGGCCACCCCGGCCTTCTTCAGCGCCGCCAGCCCGTTCGACGTGATCTTCTTGTTGGCGTGGACCAGCACGTCCGAGCCGACGGTGACGTCCTTGGCGACGCGCAGGCCCTGCAGGCTGTCGTTGACCGCCCAGTGGATGGTGCCGCCCTCGAGCCGCAGCCGATCGACCGAGTAGAAGGTCCGGATGATCTCGTCGGCGCCGCGCAGCCCGAGGGCGCGCAGGAACACCGTCGCGAGGAACTTGCGCTTGCGATCGATGCGGACGTAGAGCAGGTTCTTGGCGTTGTACTCGAACTCGACCCAGGAGCCGCGATACGGGATGATCTGCGCGATGTAGAGCGTCTTGTCTTCCGAGTGGAAGAAGGCGCCGGGCGAGCGGTGCAGCTGCGAGACGATGACGCGCTCGGTGCCGTTGATGATGAACGTGCCGTTGTCCGTCATCAGCGGGATGTCGCCGAAGTAGACCTCCTGCTCCTTGATGTCGCGGATGGTCTTGACCCCGGTCTCGGGATCCTTGTTCCAGACGACGAGCCGGATCGTGACCTTGAGCGGCACGGCGTAGGTCATGCCGCGCTCCTGGCACTCGTCGACGTCGTACTTCAGCTTGAGGCCGACGGTGTTGCCGCAGATGTCGCAGATGTCGCCGCGGGCGTCGTTCGGCTTGCCGCAGCGCGGGCACAGCACTTCGTGCTCGCCGTAGGGATCGGCGACGAGGGTGTGGCCGCAGTTGACGCAGGGCTTGCGGAGGTGGTGCAGCCCGGCCAGCCGGCCGCACTTGCACTCCCAGTTGCCGATCGAATATTCGATGAACTCGAGCGACGAGTTCTCGCGGAAGTCGGAGATCGGAAAGACCGACTTGAACACCGACTGCAGACCGGCGTCCTCGCGCTCCGAGGGCAGGCGGTTCATCTGCAGGAAGCGCTCGTACGACTTCTTCTGGATCTCAATCAGGTTCGGGATCGGGATCGTGGTCTTGATCTTCGAGAAGTCGATGCGCTCGCGGTAGACGTTCTTGGGAAGGCTGTACATGTGTGGTGTGTTTCTCTCCCGGGGCTCGGGTCGCACGGCCTGCCCGCCGGAGCCTCGGCGAAGGCGGGGGCTGGATTTCCGAGATCCGTTCTTATTAAGACAGCCGAAACGTACAAAACGTGCCAGAAAAACTACCGGACCCGAGGCCGGAACGAGGTCGGCGCGACCCCGACTCCCGAACCCCGAGCTCCGGCAGGCAGAACGCCGACTTACTTGATCTCGACCTTGGCGCCGACTTCTTCGAACTTCTTCTTGATCGCCGCCGCCTCATCCTTGGGGATGCCTTCCTTGATCGGCTTCGGCGCGCTCTCGACCAGGTCCTTGGCTTCCTTGAGGCCGAGGCTGGTGACCTCGCGGACGACCTTGATGACGTTGATCTTGTTGCCGCCAACCTCGGTCAGCACTGCCGTGAACTCGGTCTTCTCCTCAGCCGGAGCCGCCGCGCCGCCGCCAGCCGCCGCGCCGCCGGCCACGGCCATCGGCATCGCCGCCGCCGCCGAGACGCCGAGCTCCTTCTCCAGCTCCTTGACCAGCTGTGAGAGCTCGAGCACCGAAATTCCCTTGATGTAGTCGACGACTTCCTGCTGCGAGAGTGCCATTGTCTTTTGCTCCTCGAAAAACTGCGAACGTGATGACTGCTTGAATTCGTCTGTCTGCTATTTCAATGCGCCTTGGGCCCTGCCGCCGGCGCTACGCGCCGGCAGCCTCGCTGCCTTCGGAACGCTTCTTCTCCGCCTGCACCAGCACGGTCATCAGATCGCGCGGGGCGGCGTTCAACACGCTGACCAGCTGAACCATCGGCGCCTGCAGCAGGAAGAGGAGCTTGGCGTAGAGCTCCGGCCTGCCCGGCATCGTCGCCAGCTCGGTGACCTCGCCGACCTTCAGCGAGCGTCCCTGCACCACCGCCGCCTTGATCTTCAGCGCCGGCGTCGCCTTGGCGAACGTCGTCAGCACCTTGGCGAGCGCGATCGGATCTTCGCCGGCGTAGGCCACCGCGGTGGTGCCGCTGAAGAACTCGGTCAGCGGCTCGAAGTTGGTGCCCTTGAGCGCCCGGCGGGCGAGCGTGTTCTTGACGACCTTGTAGCGGCCCTTGGCGCCGCGGACCTGGCGCCGGAGCTCGGTCACTTCCGGGACCTTGAGGCCCTTGAAGTCGACGAGGATGGCGCTTTCCGTGCCCGTGAACGAGCTCTCGAGGTCCTGCAGCTCTTCTTCTTTGCTTGCTCTGGTGACTGCCATTAGTGTTTCACCACGTCCTGAACGTGCGCCGTATCGATCGTGATCCCCGGGCCCATCGTGGACGACATGGTCACGTTCTTCAGGTACTTGCCCTTCGCCGCCGACGGCTTCGCCTTGACGACGCTGTCGACCAGCGCATGCGCGTTCTCGATCAGGCTCTGTGACGCGAACGACATCTTGCCGATCGGGGCGTGGACGATGCCGGTCTTGTCGACGCGGAACTCGACCTTGCCGGCCTTGATTTCCTTCACCGCCCGGGCGATGTCGACGGTGACCGTGCCGGTCTTCGGGTTGGGCATCAGGCCGCGCGGGCCGAGCACCTTCCCGAGCTTGCCGACGGCGCGCATCATGTCGGGCGTCGCGACGACGGCGTCGAAGTCGGTCCAGCCGCCCTGGATCTTGTCGACCAGCTCTTCGCCGCCGACGACATCGGCGCCGGCCTCCTGCGCTTCCTTCTGCTTGTCGCCGCCGGCGATGGCGAGGACGCGCTTGCTCTTGCCCAGCCCGTGCGGCAGGACGACCGTGCCGCGGACCATCTGGTCGGCGTGCTTCGGGTCGACGCCGAGGCGCATCGCCAGTTCAACGGTCTCGTCGAACTTGGCGTACTTCACCTTCTGCATCAGGGGAACGGCGTCTTCGATCGTGTGCGGTCGTGCGGGGACCTGCTGCCGTGCGGCAGCGAACTTCTTGCCTGTCTTGCGCATTACCTGCTCCTGTGGTTCAAGCGGCTGCTTTCGCAACCTCCCACTGTTGTGACGGTTTCGTGGGGCCCTTGCCTGCTGTTCCTGCTGCGCTCGGGGCCCCACCCCCAGGCGCCTCCGCCGGCTATCCGACGACGTCGATGCCCATCGAACGCGCGGTGCCGGCGACCGTCTTGTAGGCGGCCTCGACCGACTCGGCGTTCAGATCCGGCATCTTCAGCTTGGCGATGTCCTCGACCTGCTTCTTCGTCACGGTGCCGACCTTGTTCTTGTTCGGCTCGGCCGACCCCTTGGCGAGGTTGGCGGCGCGCTTCAAGAGGATCGAGGCGGGCGGCGTCTTCGTGATGAACGAGTAGGAGCGATCGGCGTAGACGGTGACGACGACCGGGATGATCAACCCGTCGTCCTTGCTCGTCTTCGCGTTGAAGTTCTTGCAGAAGTCCATGATGTTGACGCCGTGCGGACCGAGCGCGGTCCCGACCGGCGGCGCCGGGGTTGCTTTCCCCGCCGCGATCTGGAGCTTCACCATTGCCTGTACTTTTTTAGCCATGAGCCCAATCAACTACGGCGCTCACCGCGCCGACTTTTCTTAATGCCCGCGTCTCAAATCTCGCGAGCCCCGAACCCCGAGCCCCGAGCCCCGGGTCCTTACAACTTCTCGACCTGGAGGAAGTCCAGTTCGACCGGCGTCGCCCGGCCGAAGATCGTCACCATCACCTTCAGCGTGTTGCGATCGAGGTTGACCTCGTCGACGACGCCGTTGAAGCTGGTGAACGGCCCCTCGTTGATCCGTACCTGGTCGCCCTTCTCGAAGGAGTACTTCGGCTTCGGCTTCTCGGCCGCCTCGGTCACCTGGTTGAGGATCTGGTCGACCTCTTCCCGCGTCAGCGGCGTCGGCTTGGCGCCGGCGCCGACGAAGCCGGTGACCTTCGGCGTGTTCTTGACCACATGCCACGCGTTGTCGGACATGTGCATCTCGACAAGGATGTAGCCGGGGAAGAACCGCTTCGAGCTCACGACTTTCTTGCCGCCGCGCATCTCCGCCACCTGCTCGGTGGGGATCAGGACTTCGCCGATCTCAGCCTGCAGGCCGTAGGCCTGGACCCGCTGCTCCAGCGATTCCTTCACCTTGTTCTCGAAGCCGGAGTACGTGTGCACGATGTACCACTGCTTCGTCCGGTCGTCGGTCATGCTCGTCATCGAAATGGGAATCGGTCAAAAACATCAGTGGCACGGCATCAGGGCCGCGGCCGCATCTGAACCTAGACGCCGGCCAGCGAGTACACCCACCGGATGAGGCGATCGAGCAGCAGGTCGACACCCCACAGGTACAGTCCGAAGAAGATCGAGGTCACGATGACGACGAGGGTCGTCGCGTAGACCTCGCGCCGGCTCGGCCAGGTCACCCTGGCCATCTCGTTACGGACCTCGGCGAGAAACCGCCGCGACCGCGTCCACCAGCCGGCTACGCCATCCCGGGCGCGGCCGCCGAGGGAATCTTCCTGGTCCGCCATTGCCGTCTTCATTTCAATCCGATCCTGCCGCGGTTCACAGCTCGCGGCCCGCCGTACTTCGTTTGGCGCTCGACGCCGCCGACCGGCGACGGCGTCCTCCACCCGATAAGACTGGCAGGACAGGAGGGAATCGAACCCCCAACCCCCGGTTTTGGAGACCGGTGGTCGTTTCCTGGCGCTCGGGACCGCCGCTTCGCGGCGGTGCCCTCCGGCCCCTCGCTTAAGCTCGCTTCACTCGGTCGCGCTTCCGCGCTCCCTCCGTTCCGCTCGCTCAAACGCCCTGCCTTGTCCTGCTTACCCCTTTTTCTTCTGCCGAAGCTGGCAGGACAGGAGGGAATCGAACCCCCAACCCCCGGTTTTGGAGACCGGTGCTCTGCCAATTGAGCTACTGTCCTTCAAGATCCGAGGGGCTTCGCCCCTCGGACTCCCCTACACGCTCACTCGCTCGCCGCTTCGCCGGCTCGCTCCGTTCGCGTGGCTCGCTTCGCTTTGCTCGCTCGCTTATTGCTTCGGGCGCCAATCAACAATCGTCAATCTGCAAATCTTCAATCTTCAGTCTGCAGTCTGCAATTACTTCGTTTCTTTATGCGCCGTGTGCTTGCGGCAGAAGCGGCAGAACTTGCTGAACTCCAGCCGTTCGCTCGTCTTCTTCTTGTTCTTCGTCGTGCTGTAGTTGCGGCGCTTACATTCACCGCAGGCCAGCGAAATAATGTCTCTCATGACTTCAACCTTGTCGGGACTCGGGGTTCGGGGCTCGGGACTCGAGGTTTTCCAACCCCGAAACCCGGGCCCCGAGTCCCGACACTATTCGATGATCTCCGAGATCGTGCCGGCGCCGACGGTACGGCCGCCTTCACGAATCGCGAAGCGGGCGCCCTTTTCCAGCGCGACCGGGACGTGCAGTTCAGCCGTGATGCTGGTGTTGTCGCCCGGCATCACCATCTCGACCCCTTCCGGCAGCTTCAGCGATCCGGTGACGTCGGTCGTCCGGATGTAGAACTGCGGCCGGTAGCCGTTGAAGAACGGCGTGTGGCGGCCACCCTCGTCCTTCGACAGGATGTAGACCTCGCCCTTGAACTTCGTGTGCGGCTTGATCGAGCCGGGCTTGGCCAGCACCTGGCCGCGCTCGACGTCGTCCTTTTCCACGCCGCGCAGCAGCACGCCGACGTTGTCGCCCGCGACGCCTTCGTCGAGCAGCTTGCGGAACATCTCGACGCCGGTGACGATCTTCTTCTCGGTCGGCTTGAACCCGACGATCTCGATTTCCTCGCTGACCTTGACCTTGCCGCGCTCGATACGGCCGGTGACGACGGTGCCACGGCCCGAGATCGAGAACACGTCTTCGATCGGCATCAGGAACGGCTTGTCGATCTCACGCTCCGGCAGCGGGATGTAGCTGTCGAGCGCGTCCATCAGCTTGGTCACGCCGGCGACGCCGTCGGGATCGCCCTGAAGCGCCTTGAGCGCGGAGATACGCACCACCGGGATGTCGTTGCCGGGGAAGCCATAGGACGACAGCAGCTCGCGCACCTCGAGCTCGACGAGGTCGACGAGCTCGGGATCGTCCACCGCATCGACCTTGTTGAGGGCGACGACCATGTACGGCACGTTGACCTGCTTGGCGAGGAGCACGTGCTCGCGCGTCTGCGGCATCGGGCCGTCGACGGCGCTGACGACGAGGATGGCGCCATCCATCTGCGCCGCGCCGGTGATCATGTTCTTGATGTAGTCGGCGTGTCCCGGGCAGTCGACGTGCGCGTAGTGACGGTTCGGGGTGCTGTACTCGACGTGGCTGGTTGCGATCGTCAGGATCTTGGTCGCATCGCGACGTCCCTGCGATTCGGAAGCCTTCGCCACCTCGTCATACGGCACGAATTTCGCCCAGCCCTTGTCGGACGCAACCTTGGTCAGCGCCGCGGTAAGGGTGGTCTTGCCATGGTCGATATGCCCGATGGTGCCCACGTTGACGTGCGGTTTGGATCGATCGAATTTCTCTTTTGCCATGTCGTTATCGCCCTCGTTGCGTCACTCTCGACGTGCGGTTCTCTTTCCCTGATTCGTCGCTGTCTCTATCCGCTGCCGCGCCGCGTCGGTGACGCGGCCTGCCCCGAGCGAGCCCCGCAGAGGCGAGTCGAGTGGAGCCGATGACCGGGATCGAACCGGTGACCTCGTCCTTACCAAGGACGCGCTCTGCCTACTGAGCTACATCGGCCTTCGCCCGCCCGAGCGCTCCGCGTCGTCGCGGGCTACGGCCGACGAGTCGGCCGCGCCATCCTGACTCCCCCGGCCCTCTGGGGAGTCCGAGGGACGCTAGCCCCTCGGATAATTCTGGAGCGGGAGACGGGGATCGAACCCGCGACCAACAGCTTGGAAGGCTGTGACTCTACCACTGAGTTACTCCCGCCTACGCGCTCGCTGACTTCGCCGTTTTCGCGCCAAACTTCCTTCGCTCTGCCCTGCTCCTAATCCTCGGTCGCTGACGCGGCCCGCCATGAGCGAGCCGCGTCGCGGCGAGTCAAATGGTGGCGAGGGAAGGATTCGAACCTTCGAAGACGCTGGGCCGACAGATTTACAGTCTGTTGCGTTTGACCGCTTCGCTACCTCGCCGAATCGTCAACCGGCAGACGCGCCGGCGCTGCTGTATCGATACCGTGTGTCCGTCTGGTCGGGAATCTCGTGCCGTTGCTGCCGTCCGTGCTGCTCTCAGTCTCTGCTCGTGTGGGCGGCGGGAATCGTGGAGCTGGCGAAGGGATTTGAACCCCCGACCGGCTGATTACAAATCAGCTGCTCTACCGGACTGAGCTACGCCAGCCCAGACAAAGGGTTAGTTGTAGCACATGCCGTGCCACGAGCGCAAGCAACTAGCCTTTTCCGGCCTGTTTTTTCATCCTCTGCCTGACAGCCTCGAAAAGCATTACACCCGCCGCGACGGACACATTCAGGCTCTCCACCTGTCCAGCCATCGGCAGGGACACGAGCCGGTCGCATCGGTCCCGGACCAGCCGCCGTAGCCCGGCGCCCTCCGCCCCCAGGACGATTGCTGTCGGCAGCGTCAGGTCGACGGCGTCGTACCGCCCGGGCGCATCGCCGGCGAGCCCGACCGTCCAGACGTTCGCCTCCTTCAGCTCCTCGACCGCCCGCGCGATATTGACGACGGTCGCGATCCGGACCGACGTCACCGCCCCTGCCGAGGCCTTGGCGACGACGCCGTCGAGCGAGGCAGCGTGCCGTTCCTGCCGCACGACGCCGTGCGCTCCCGCCGCATCCACGGTTCGCAGGATCGCGCCGACGTTGTGCGGATCCTCGACGCCGTCGAGCACCACGAGGAGCGGCGCCGCCGGCGCCGCCGCCTCGACCAGCTGCTCGACGCTATAGTCGCGCGGCGCCTCGACCTCGGCGACCACTCCCTGATGCACGCCGCCGCGGGCGGCGCGATCGAGCGCGTTCGCCTCGACCCGTTGAACGCTCACGCCCCGCCGCCGCGCCAGCGCCAGCAGCTCCTCGACCCGGGCGTCGGCTCGCGGTCCGACCCGCAGAGCGCGCACGCGTCCAGCCCGCAGCGCTTCGAGGACCGGGTTGAGGCCGTAGATGATCATTCAATCAATCAACCAATCAACGCTCTCGGTGGTCCGGTGGTCCGGTGGTGCGGTTGACCGGTGGTCCGATCGCTCACAAGGTTCGGCGTGACGCCGTTGACAACCGCACAACAGCGCAACCGCACTACCGGACGAGCGGGCGACCGGACGACCGATCCTCGATTATTCGCGCGAACATCGCCGCACGCTCGCGGCAGCCGACGACCAGTGCCACGCCGGACGACCGCGGCAGCTCCGCGCCGCGATCGATCGCCGGTACCGCCAGATCGAGCTCCGGCCCGCCCGCCTCGCCGGTCAGCGCGACGCGGATCGGATGGAACAGCGCCCGCCCCTTCTGCCCGGTCCGCTGCCGCACCCGCGTCGCCGCGGCCCGGAACGCCTCGCGATCGAGACGGCCGGCGTCGCGCAACTCCTCCGCCAGCGCCAGGATCACGTCGCCGGCGCCGTCGGCGTGCAGCACCTCCGCGACTTCCGGCTTCGCCAGCGCCGTTGCCGGATCGAACTCGAACAGGAAACGCAGGCGGTCAGGAATCTCTTCCAGCCGATCGACCGACGTCGTCGCCATCGGCAGCACCATCGCGACGAACTCCTTCGCCTCGTCGGTGCGCCGCGTCACGTAGCCCCGCGCGGTGAAGTAGCGCATCGACTCGGCCGCCAGCCGTGCCGGCGCCGCCGCCTTCATGTACTGCCGGTTCATCCACGCCAGCTTCTCGACGTCGAAGACGCCGGCGCTGTGCCCGACATCCTCGATCGCGAACCGCCGCGCCATCTCGTCGACCGGCAGCAGCTCCGCGTCCGAATCGACGCTGCCGCCGTCGGTACGCGGCGACCAGCCGATGAGCGCGAGGTAATTCACGAGCGCTTCCGGCAGGTAGCCGCGGGCGCGAAACTCCGACACCGACGTCGCGCCGTGCCGTTTCGAGAGCGGCGTGTGGTCAGGGCCCATCACCAGCGACAGGTGCGCGAACTCCGGCGGCGTGAAGCTGAGCGCCTGGTAGAGCATGATCTGCTTCGGCGTGTTCGAGATGTGATCCTCGCCGCGGATCACGTGCGTGACCTCCATCAGCGCATCGTCGACGACGACGGCGAAGTTGTACTGCGGCCGGCCGTCGGAGCGGACCAGGACGTAGTCGCCGATGACGTCGGTGCTGAACACGACTTCGCCACGGACGAGATCCTGGAAGCGAACTTCCTCCGCGCCCGGCACCTTGAATCGGATCACCGGCCGTTCACCGGCCTCGATGCGGGCGTCGGCGTCGGCGCGGAGGATGCCGCGGCAGGTGCCGTGATACTTCGGCGGCCGGCCGGCAGCGAGGTCGTCCTGGCGATCGCGATCGAGGTCGGCGGGCGAACAGAAACAGTAGTACGCGTGACCGCTCGCCAGCAGCTCGTTGGCGTAGGACGCGTAGAGGTGCAGGCGCTCCGACTGACGGTACGGCCCGTGCGGGCCGCCGACGTCGGGCCCCTCGTCCCAGTCGAGCCCGAGCCAGCGCAGGTCCTCGAGGATCGAGGTCTCCGACTCGCGGGTCGACCGTTCCGCGTCGGTGTCCTCGATGCGCAGCAGGAAGGTCCCATCCTTGCCGTGCGCGAGCAGCCAGTTGAACAGCGCCGTGCGGGCGTTGCCGACATGCAGCTGACCGGTGGGGCTGGGGGCGAAACGGACCCTCATGCCCGCCCCGCGGCGCCGAGCAGGCAGACGGCGTGTGCCGCGATCGCTTCGCCGCGGCCGACAGCATCCACACCTTCGTTCGTCTTAGCTTTGACGCTGACGCGGCCCGCATCGATCCCGAGCGCCTCGGCGAGGCTGCTCTCGATCGCGGCGCGATGCGGTCCGACCTTGGGCCGTTCCAGGACAACCACGACGTCGACGTTCTGCACTTCCAGTCCCCTGCGCCGCACCAGGGCCGCGACCTCGCGCAGGAGGACGATGCTCGAGGCGTCCTTCCAGCGTGGATCCGTGTCCGGGTAGTGCTGACCGATGTCGCCGGCGCGGGCGCCGCCGAGCATCGCGTCGGTCACCGCGTGGCAGACGACGTCCGCATCGGAATGTCCCTGCGCGCCGCGCTCGGACGGCACCGGCACGCCGCCGAGGATGAGCGGCCGCCCCTCGACCAGCCGGTGCAGGTCGTAGCCGATCCCGACACGGCCGGCCGAGGCGCGCTGCCGGGCGGCGTCGAGATCGTCCGCCGTCGTGATCTTCACGTTCGCGGGGTCGCCAGCGACGATGCGCACCTTGTGCCCCGCCTGCTCCGCCAGCATCGCCTCATCGGTGGCCGTGGTGTCCCGGCCGCGGGCGATGGCGGCGCGCAGGACGTCGACGCGAAACGCCTGCGGCGTCTGCGCCAGGAAGATCTCTTCGCGTGGCAGCGTCGCGGCAATCACGTCGGCGTCGGCCGTGCCCGGCGCGCCGACGCGCTTGACGGTGTCGCTGACCGGCACGCCGACGATCGCTGCGCCGTGCGCCGCCGCCCCGGCGATCGCCCGGGAGATCACGGCCGGCGTCACGAACGGGCGGGCGGCGTCGTGAACCAGCACGATCTCGCTCTCGCTCGACAGCGCGCCCACCGCGCTCGCGACCGAGTCCTGCCTGCGCTCACCACCGGCTACGACGCGGACCCCGGACGCCGCCGCCAGCCAGGCCGGTGGGTCGTCGACGAGCGCTGCCGGCAGCGCGACGATAACCTCGGCGACCGCCGGATGTGTCCTGAACGCGTCGACGCTGCGCTCGAGCAGGCTCCGGCCCTCGACTTCGAGCAGCTGCTTCGGAACAGCGGCGCCAAGTCGGCGACCGGTCCCGCCGGCGGCAATGATCGCGGTTACGTGCACAGGGGAGGTCCGGCTGACAAGGACAAACAGGAAATTATACCGTGATCTCCGGCTCGTCGACGGCCGAGCGGACGACCGTGGCGACCTGGCCGGACATCGTCCGCGCGCCCCCGCGTCCTACCCCGGCGGTCGGAATCGGCTCGTGAACGGTCAGCGTCACGTCGCCGGGGCAGGTCATCAACCGCCCCTTGAGCATCACGTGGCGGCTGCCGGCGATGCTCACCGGCACGATCGGCAGGCCGGCATCGATCGCGACCAGGAACATCCCGCCCTTGAACCGCGCGACGGTCCCGTCCACGCTTCTCGTCCCCTCGGGAAAGATGATGAGCGAGCGCGCGCCCTGGACCAGCCGCGCCATCTTCCTGACGACCGAGGCGCCGGGGTTGTTGCGGTCGACCAGCAGGTGCCCCGTCCGCTGCAGGTGCCAGCCGAGGAACGGGAAGCGGCCCGAGCGAGTCTTTCGCCACGATGCGCAGCTGCAACGGCAACGACGTGAACACGATCGGGATGTCGTAGATGCTCTGATGATTCGCGGCGAACACGTAGCTGCGGCCGGGGTCGATGCGCTCCAGCCCCCGGACGGTCACGCGAACGCCGGTCGTCCTGAGCACGAGCCAGGCCCACGCCCTGGCGCAGCGATGCCCGAAGTCACCGCCCGGATCGAAGAGCGAAGACACGATAGAGATCGTGCCGAGGACGATCGTGTAGACACTGATGGCCGGGATCAGGAAGAAGACAGTCCGCCACCAGTGGTAAGGCGGGATCACTTGACGTTGGGCTGGGCGCCTCGAGCCGCAGGCATGGCGGCGGCCGGCTGAGGCGTCGGCGCTGCAGCCACTGCCGGTGCCGGCGGCGCCGCGGCCGTGCCGGACTGCCCTTCGATGTAGCGGCCGAAGATCATCTTGCCGGCCGTCGTCTGCAGCACGCTCGTGACGACGATGTCGATGTTGCGGCTGATCATTCGCCGCGCATTGTCGACCACCACCATGGTGCCGTCGTCGAGATAGGCGACGCCCTGGTTGTACTCCTTGCCTTCCTTGAGGATGAAGACCTTCATGAACTCGCCTGGCAGGACGACCGGCTTGAGCGCGTTCGCCAGTTCGTTGATGTTGAGGACCTGGACGCCGCGCAGCTGCGCGACCTTGTTCAGGTTGAAGTCGTTGGTCACGATCTTCCCCTGCAGCGTACGCGCGAGCTCGATCAGCTTCAGATCGACTTCACGGACCTCGGGAAAGTCGATGTCGGAAATCATGACGTCGAGGCCCGACATCTTCTGGACCTTCTGCAGGATGTCGAGGCCACGGCGGCCGCGGTTGCGCTTCAGCGAGTCGGGCGAATCGGCGACGAGCTGCAGTTCCTTCAGCACGAACTGCGGGATGACGAGGGTGCCGTCGAGGAAGCCGGTCTCGCAGACGTCGGCGATGCGACCGTCGATGATGACGCTGGTGTCGAGCAGGCGGTAGCGCTTCTGAGGCCCGGTATCGCGGAACAGCCCGACCAGCCGCGCCGGCTTGAGCCACTCCCCCTTGCGCGCGCCCATGACGATGCCGAGGTATGGGAAGACGAGCAGCGTGAAGCTGTGCAGGAACGCGACCCGTGGATCCGTCGCGTCGGCCCAGAAGAGCGCGGCGCCGATCGTCTTGGCCAGGCCCAACCCGATCGCGCCGCCGATGAGGGCGCCGAGCAGATCGGTGACCTCGGCTTCGCGCAGGCGCGTCTCGACGAAGATGATGATCAGGCCAAGGAGCGCGCCGACAATCGCGTTGGTCCACAGTTCGACCGTGAACGGCCGGACGAGGACGGCCGCATACGTAACGGCCAGAATGAACAGCACTCGAACGATGAGGTGCCAGGGCATGAATGAGCTCCGGAATATGAATGAGTTCCTATGATACCGGTTCTCCGAGGGGGGAAAGCCCGGGGGTGGGGCGAGGGGCCGCGGAGCTGAAGCTCCGCGGTACGACGGCGGGAAGACGTACCGTAGGGCGGGGCTTTAGCCCCGCCGCGCGTCACCAGTCAATCAATTGATCGAGCGCTTCGTTGACGGTCTTGACGCCGACCAGCTCGCACCCCTCCGGCACGTCGTCCGGTGCGCAGTTGCCGTCGGGCACGACGCAGCGGGTGAAGCCCATCTGTGCGGCCTCGCGGACGCGCAGCGACGCCTGGCTCGTGCCGCGGATCTCCCCCGCCAGCCCGACCTCCCCGAACACCGCCGTGCCGGCCTTGATCGGGCGGTTGCGGACGCTCGAAGCGACGGCGGCGAGGATTGCGAGATCGGCCGCCGGCTCGTCGACCGTCATGCCGCCGGCGACGTTCACGAACACGTCCTCGGCAGCCAGGTTGAGGCCGGCGCGCTTCTCGAGCACGGCGAGCAGCAGCGTCAGGCGGTTCTGATCGAGCCCGCTCGCCATCCGACGCGCGTTGCCATAGGAGCTGGTGCTGACGAGCGCCTGGACCTCGACGAGCAGCGGCCGCGTGCCTTCGACGCAGCACAGCACCGCGGACCCCGCCGCGTGCCCCTGGCGCTCGGCAAGAAAGAGCTGCGACGGGTTTGCCACCGCCCGCAGCCCGGTGCCCGTCATCTCGAAGACGCCGAGCTCGCTGACCGCGCCGAACCGGTTCTTGACCGCGCGCACGACGCGGTGCGAGTGGTGCTTCTCGCCCTCGAAATAGAGCACCGTGTCGACGATGTGCTCGAGCGCCTTGGGGCCGGCGAGGTTGCCATCCTTCGTGACGTGGCCGACGAGGAACGTCGGGATGTTCTGTCCTTTGGCCGCAAACAGCAGCTGCGTCGCCGACTCGCGCACCTGGCCGATGCTGCCGGGCGCCGATTGGAACTTCAGCGAAAAGACCGTCTGGATCGAGTCGACGATGAGGAATGCGGGCCTGAGCCGCGCGACTTCTTCGAGGATGCGCTCGAGGCAGGTCTCGGCAAGGATGTAGAGCGGCGCCGCCGCGACGCCCAGGCGCTGCCCGCGCGACTTGATCTGGTGCTCGGACTCTTCACCCGAACAGTAGAGGACCGTGCCAATCTCGCCGGCGAAGTGCGCCGCCGCCTGCAGCAGCAGCGTCGACTTGCCGATGCCGGGCTCGCCGCCGATGAGGACGAGCGATCCGGGCACGACGCCGCCGCCGAGGACACGGTCGAACTCGCCGATCCCGGTCGTCAGCCGTTCCGCGATGACCGTGTCGATGTCGGCGTAGAGCTGCGGTCCGGTCGCGCTTGCGAGCGTGTAGCGCTTCTCCGCCGCGGCGGCCGCCACCGCCGCCGGCGCCGGCCGCTCTTCGACCAGCGAGTTCCACGCCCCGCACTCGGGACAACGGCCCAACCACTTGGCGGCCTGGGCGCCGCACTCCTGGCAGGCGAAGACGGTCTTCTGTTTCATGGTTCGCTGGCTGATCTCTGAGAGCTGACCGCTGAAAGCTGAGAGCTGACACCTGACGTCTAACGATCATAGCCGACCGCTCAGGTCGTGCCTTCAACTGCTGAGGGCCATGCACTCCGTACGCTAAAGTGAGATCGATGACCTGCACGACACGTGCTCGGCGCGCGCCGTTGTGGTTCGCAGCGCTCGCGCTGGCGGCCGCTGCCTGCTCCAACTCGTCCAAGGCCGAGGCGCCGGCACCGGCCGGCGCGCCCGCGACCCCGGCCGCGACAACGCCCACCTCCGCGACGACGCCCGCGTCCGCAAAAACGCCGGCCGAGGCTCCCGGGGAGCTCCGCGCGTTTACCGGCGCGCCGACCCGGGTTGTCTGGGTGCAGAGCGACGGCAGCGATCCGTTTGCCGCCGGCGATCAGCTCGTGCTGATGGGCCTCGATACCGAGGACCGGAAGGGAGAGCGTGTCATCCTCGGCAACCGCCAGAGCTACGTCAAGCCGCTGCTGACGCCGTCGGGCCAGCGCATCGTCTTCTCGACCCGGCCGCAGGCGCCCGGGCCCGAAGTCTTCATCGTCAACTTCGACGGTTCCGGGCTGAAGAAGCTGGGGCCGGGGTTCGCGCTGACGGTCTGGCAGAATCCCGCCGACAACCGCGAGTGGGTCTATGTCGGCACCGACAACAAGGGATACGATTTCGCCACGGTGTCCCGCTTCCCGATCGACGACCCGTCGAAATCCGAGCTGATCTGGAACAAGACCCTCGTGAGCGGCGACACGTTCCAGGTCTCCGCCGACGGCCGGTTCGCCGGCGGCCTCTTCCCGTGGCCGAACGCCGGCATCGCCGAGCTGCCGAACAAATCGTGGGAACGCGTCGGCGAAGGCTGCTGGACGGCGATGACGACGGCGCGCGGGCCGCTGGCGTGGTACTTCGACGGGTCACATCGAAACGTGACGCTCGTCGACATGCGAACGAAGAAGCGCTGGACCGTGCCGCTCAATCAGGCCCCCGGCTTCGAGAACCCCGAGGTCTACCATCCGCGCTGGAGCAACCACCCCCGCTTCATCGCGTTGAGCGGCCCCTACAACCAGGGTGGCGCCAACCAGGTGCGAAGCGGCGGCAAGCAGTCAGAGGTGTGGGTCGGGCGTTTCAGCGACGACTTCTCCCGCGTCGAGGCGTGGAGCCGGGCGACGAACAACGGCGGCGGCGATTCCTATCCCGACATCTGGATCGACACAGGTAAGAGCTCGATTCCCACTCGTCCTGCCGGCGCCATCGGGCCGGCCACCGCCGCCCCGGCCGGCGGGCAATCCGCGGCCGCCGGCGGCGCCAGCCGCGTCGTCCTCGACCTCCGCCTGACGCACGCCGGCCCGATCCCGACGCCGCAGTCCATCCTGCCCTACCGGCACGCGCTCGTGGTCAACGAGTACGAAGTCGTCGGCGTCACCTCGGGGCAGTACCCGCAGAAGAAGATTCAGGTGGCGCAGTGGGCGATTCGCGACGGCAAGGTCCTGGCCGACGCGAAGAAAGCGGCGGGCGCCACCGCCCGGCTGACGGTCGAACGCTACGACGCGCATCCCGAGCTCGAAGGCGAGCGGCTGATCACCGATCTCGGCGCCTCCGACCTGCCGCTCTACTACGAGATCAAGTAGCGCGCGCCGCGGATGGTCTTCAGCTCCTACATCTTTCTCTTCTACCTGCTGCCGCTCGCGCTCGCCGCGTACTACGTCGCTCCGATGCGGCGGCGCAATCTCGTCCTGTCGCTGTTCAGCTACCTCTTCTACGGCTGGGCCAACCCGATCTTTCTCCTGCTCCTCATCGGCACCACCGTGCTCGACTACACGGCGGGCCTGCTGATCGCGCGATCTGAAGGCGTGCTCGTCGGCGACGAGTACGTGGTCGATCCAGACAAGCCGCGATCGCGCTTCGCCACGATCGTGCTGACTACATCGGTGGTGAGCAGCCTGTCCATTCTCGGATTCTTCAAGTACTTCAACTTCGGCGTCGACAACTACGACGCGCTGGTCGAGTGGATCGGCATGCCGGAACTGCAGCTCGACACGGCGCTGCGCGTGACGCTGCCGCTCGGCATCAGCTTTTACACCTTCGAGTCGATGAGTTACGTCATCGACGTCTATCGCGGCCAGGCGCGGGCGATCCGCAATATCGTCGACTTCTCGGCGTTCGTCTCGATGTTCCCGCAGCTCGTCGCCGGTCCGATCATCCGCTTCTCGGAGATCGCGGACCAGATCCGCTCGCGGACGCACACCATCACCAAGTTCACGCGCGGGGTCGCGTTCTTCAGCCTCGGCATGACGAAGAAGGTGCTGCTGGCGAACCCGTGCGGCAAGGTCGCGGATCTCGCGTTCGAGTCCGCCAGCCTCAGCGTCGTCGACGCCTGGTACGGCGTCACCGCCTACGCGTTCCAGATTTATTTCGACTTCAGCGGCTACTCGGACATGGCGATCGGGCTCGGCCTGATGATGGGCTTCGTCTTCGCCAAGAACTTCGACTCACCCTACAAGTCGCAGTCGATTACCGAGTTCTGGCGTCGGTGGCACATCTCGCTGTCGACCTGCCTGCGCGACTATCTCTACCTGCCGCTCGGCGGCAACCGCAAGGGACCGGCGCGAACCTACGTCAACCTGCTCGTCGTCATGCTGATCGGCGGCTTGTGGCACGGCGCGTCCTGGAACTTCCTGGTCTGGGGCGGCCTGCACGGCGTCCTGCTCGCCGTCGAGCGGATGTGGGGCCGGACCGCGATCTATGGCAGCGTGCCGGCGCCGCTGCGGGTGGCGACGACGTTCGTGCTCGTGATGATCGGCTGGGTCTTCTTCCGCGCCGCCGATCTTCCCGCCGCCATGCGCTACCTCGGCGACATGAGCGGCCGCGGCGAGCCGAACCCCGGCGCGATGCTGCTCGACGGCATCGTCTACCAGCCGTACTACTTCGGCACCTTTGTCATCGCCGCCGTCGTCACATGGGGCGCGCCGCAGACCTGGGACTGGACGCGCTCGTTGACGCCGGCGAAGGCGCTGACGATCGCGGCGCTGTTCCTGCTCGCCGCCGTCGCGCTGACGACGCAGTCCTACAATCCATTCATCTACTTCATCTTCTGATGACCGAGCCCAGCGCCCCATCGTCGCCCCTGCCCGCCGGCGGCCCGACGCGCGAGGAGATCGCCAAGGTCGAGATCGGCCAGACCAACGTCAGCCCGGCTGTCGCCCGGGCGCTGATGTATTTCTTCCTGGTCTGCATCGTGGTCGTGCCGCTGATCGAGATCGTGGTGCCGCGGTGGGTGCCGGCCTACGAGGGCGCGTCGGTCTGGAATCGGCTCGCCGAAATTCCTGACCAGATTTCCGCCGCGATCGACGCGGAAGCGGGCCGCGGCAACACCGGCCTGTGGAAGCGGGCCCTGGCGGCCAACCGAGCCACGCTGTCCGGGCTCCTGGCGTTCGAGAACGCGCTCGAGGACGAATCGGTGCTTGGCCGGACGATGCGGCCGCCGGCACAGCGCCTCCTCAGCAGCTGGGCGGGAGCGGGAAACGAGCGGGTCTATGTCGGCCGTGAGGGCTGGCTGTTCTACCGGCCCGACGTCGAATACCTGACGGGACGCGGCTTCCTCGATGCCGACGTCCTCCGCCGCCGCGTTGCTGCGGCCTCGGAGCTGACGGCGCTGCCGCAGCCGGATCCGCGCCCGGCGATCCTGGCGTTCCACCGCGAGCTTCAGGCGCGCGGCATCTCGCTGATCGTCATGCCGACGCCGGTCAAGCCCGGCATCCACCCCGAGTACCTCGCGTCGGCGGCGCCTGCGGGGCAGGCTCTTCAGAACCCGTCGTACGCTGATCTCACGTCCTGGCTCTCGAGTCAGGGCATCCTGCTCTTCGACCCGGCGCCGATTCTCAACGCGGCGCGGCAGTCCGGGCCGCAGTATCTCGCCACCGACACGCACTGGCGCCCGGAAGCGATGGAGCTCGTCGCCGGACGCCTGTCGACGTTCATCACCGAGCGCGTGACACTCCCGGCGATGCCGGCCGCCGGCTACACGATCGAGGAGCGCGAGGTTACGCAGCAGGGCGACACCCTGGCGATGCTCGACCTTCCGCAGTCGCAGACGTCCTACGCCGCCGATCGCGCAGTCATCAGCCGGGTGCTGTTGCCCGACGGCAGCGCATGGCGATCCGATCGCGGCGCCGACGTCCTCGTCCTCGGCGACAGCTTCGCCAACATTTTCTCGCTGGCCTCGATGGGATGGGGCGACGGCGCCGGCCTGGTCGAGCACGTCAGCTACGCCCTCAACCGCCCGGTCGATCGCATCGTCCAGAATGACAACGGCGCCTGGGCGACGCGCGAGATGCTGCAACGCGGCGGCGCCGATCGGCTCAGCGGCAAGCGCGTCGTCGTCTGGCAGTTCGCGGCGAGGGAGCTGGCCGCGGGGGACTGGAAGGAGCTCGGACCGGTCGTCCGTTAGTGCGGTGGTCGGGTGGTCCGGCGGGCGGGCTCAGTAAACCCGTTCGATCCGGCTGCCGACGCGGCAGAGCAGCTCGTACGGGATGGTCCCGATCGCCGCCGCGATCTCGCGGACGCCGATCGACTCGAATCCCTGCTCGCCGACGATGACGACCTCGTCGCCCGGCGCGACGCTGGTGCCGGTGACGTCGATCATCGTCATGTCCATGCAGACCGAGCCGACGATCGGCGCCCGCTTGCCGCGGACCAGCATGAAGCCGCGCCCCGAGAGGCGAAGGTCGAGCCCGTCGGCATACCCCGCCGGCACCACCGCCAGCGTCCGCGGCTCGCTGAACGTCGTCTTGATGCCGTAGCCGGCGCCGTCACCCGGCCGGATCCCTTTCACCGCAACGATGCGGCTGTGGAGCGAGAGGGCGGGCTTGAGATCGAGCGTCGTTGCGAGCGGCGGCGGCGTCACGCCGTAGAGCAGCAACCCCGGCCGGACGTAGTCGTACCAGACGCGCTCGTCGCGCAGCATCGCAGCGCTGTTGGCCGCGTGCGTCACCGTCGTCGCGATGCCGAGTTGCGGCAGCGTGGTCAGCACGCGCTCGAAACGGATTCGCTGCTCGGCAAAGAGCTCGTGCTCGGGATCGTCGGCGGTCGCGAAGTGGGTGTAGACGGCGTCGATGACGATGTTGGCGCTCGCCGCGACCTCCGGCAGCGTGTGCTGGAGGTTGTCGTGGCGGAAGCCGAGCCGGTTCATGCCGGTGTCGATCTTGAGGTGGCAGCGCAGCGTCACGTCGTGGCGGGCCGCAGCGGCCTGGAGCGCGCGCGCGGCGCCGGGCGTCGAGATCGTCGGCGTCAGATCGTGCTCGAAGATGCCGTCGAGGTCGCTGACGCTGAGCGCACCGAAGACCAGCACCGGTGCCCGGACGCCCGCCTGCCGCAGGACGACGGCTTCTTCGATGTCGGCGCAGGCGAGCATCGCCGCCCCTGCCTGCTCGAGCGCCAGCGCAACCTGCGCCGCGCCGTGCCCATAGCCATTGGCCTTGACCACCGCGATGATCCGGGGCGTCGACGTCGTGGGGTCAGACCATGGTCTGACCCCATTCGGGGGCAGCGTGGGGTCAGACCATGGTCTGACCCCATTCGCCGCGGGAGCGCGCAGAAACTGCGACAGAGTGTGGAAGTTCTTGCGGATCGCCGCGAGATCGACCCGCGCGACGGTCGGACGGATCATGCCGCGCCGTGCGCCAGGTTCTCGAAGCGCGTGAACTCTTTGATGAAGGCGAGCTTCGCCGTCCCGGTCGGACCGTTGCGCTGCTTGCCGACGATGATCTCGGCCACGCCCTGATCTTCAGTGTTCGGCTGGCCGTCGTCGGTGCGGTACTGTTCCGAGCGGTAGATGAACATGACGACGTCGGCGTCCTGCTCGAGGGCGCCGGACTCGCGCAGGTCGGACAGCTGCGGCCGATGGTCCGACCGGGTCTCAGGGGCGCGCGACAACTGCGACAGCGCCACGATCGGCACCTGCAGCTCCTTGGCCAAACCTTTCAGCGAGCGCGAGATCGAGGCCAGCTCCTGCTGCCGGCTCTCGAACCGGCCGCGTCCCTGCATCAGCTGGAGGTAGTCGATGATGAGGAGATGGAGGCCGTGCTCGGCCTTCAGCCGCCGCGACTTCGCCCGCATCTCGAGGACGCTGATCGACGCCGTGTCGTCGATGAAGAACTTCGCTTCGGCCAGGGTGCCGAGCGCCTGGGACAGGCGCGTGTAGTCCTTCTCGGACAGGTAGCCGCTGCGGAAACGATGCGCGTCGATGCGGGCTTCGGAGGTCAGCATGCGCATGAACAGCTGCTCTTTCGACATCTCGAGGCTGAACATGCCGACGGTCATGTCGGTGGAGGTGCCGACGTGCTGGCCGATGTTGAGGACGAAGCTGGTCTTGCCCATCGACGGCCGGGCGGCGATGAGGACGAGGTCCGACGGCTGCAGCCCGGACGTCATCTCGTCGAGATCGACGAACCCGGTCGGCACGCCGGTGACGAGCCCTTTCTGCTGCTGCAGCTTCTCGATGGTCGCGAAGCTGCCCTGGACCAGCTCGCGCAGCGGCACGAAGCCGGAGCGGATGCGGTCCTCGGCAATCGCGAAGATCGAGCGCTCGGCCTCGTCGAGCAGCAGGTCGGGCTCCTCCTCGGCGCGATACGCTTCGGCCAGGATCTTGTTGGCCGAGTGAATCAGGCTGCGGAGGGTCGACTTCTCCTTGACGATCTTGGCGTAGAACTCGACGTTGGCGCTGCGCGGCACGCCGTCGGCGAGGGAGGCGATGTAGGCCGGACCGCCGACGTCGTCGAGCTGCCCGCCGCGGGCGAGTTCTTCCTTCAGGGTGATGAAGTCGATGGCGTCGTTGCGCTCGCTGAGCGCGACCATCGTGTTGAAGATGCGGCGGTGCGCGTCGCGATAGAAGTCGCCGGCGTCGATGAACTCGGCGGCGGCGTTGAACGCCTCGTTCTGGATCAGGATGGCACCGAGAACGGATTTCTCGGCGTCGAGACTGTGCGGGAGAGTGCGTTCGGTGGCGACGTCAGGCATGTCGGACGATCGAATGGCAAGGATAGCAGAAGATTACGCCGCGCCCCTCGCCATTCGACCCGCCGATGGCTGCCGCCGCAGTTACTTCTGCGCCGGAACGACCTTGACCGTCACCTGCGCCGTCACCTCGCGGTGGACCTTCACCGGCACGACGACGTCGCCGAGCGCCTTGATCGCGTCGACCAGCTGAATCTTGCGCTTGTCGACTTCGAAGCCCTTGGCGAGCAGCGCCTGGGCGACGTCGGCCGAGGTCACCGAGCCGTAGAGCGTGTTGTTGTCGCCGACGCGGCGCGCGATCTCGATCTCGGTCTGCGACAGCCGCTGCGCGAACGCCTCGGCGGCGGACTTCTCCTCGAGGTCGCGGGCTTCGGCGGCGGCGCGCTCGCGCTCGATCTGGCGCTTGTTGGCCTCGGTCACCGCCAGGGCGAGCTTGCGCGGCAGCAGGTAGTTGCGGGCGTAGCCGTTGGCAACCTTGACGATCTCGCCGCGGCGGCCGAGATTGTCGACGTGTTCTCTGAGAATGATTTCCATGTCTGGCCTCTTTCAGCTCACAGCGTTCAGCCGTCAGCTCTCAGCCGTCGAAGCGCGGGCGCTGACGGCCGGGAGCTGACTGCCGGCAGCTAGTCAGTCACGTACGGCACGAGCGCGAGCTGACGCGCGCGCTTGATCGCGGTCTGCAGCTTGCGCTGATGCAGCGCGCACGTGCCCGAAATCCGCCGCGGCTGAATCTTGCCGCGCTCCGGCAGGAACGGCGCCAGCAGCCGCACGTCCTTGTAGTTGATGTAATCGATCTTCTCCGCGCAGAACTTGCACACGCGGCGGCGGCGGAAGAAGCCGCCACGGCGCGGCCCGTCCTTGCCCTTGTCCTTGTCGGCGCCCTTGCGGCCGCGTCCGCCTCGCTCTTCGCTCATCGCTGAACCTCCATGCCCTCGCGGTCGTCGTCACTGTCCTGGTCGCCACGCTGCTCGCCCGGCGCCGGCTCCGGCGGCAGGCCGCGGGCGACGCGGCGCCGCGCCTGGTTGGCCTTGCGCGCGTCGCGCGTGCGCTCGGCGACGCGGATTTCCTCGTCGACGCGCACCACCAGGTGACGGATCACCTCGTCGCTGACGCGCAGGCGGCGATCGATTTCCTTCATGACGTCGCCGGACGTGCTGTTGATGGTTTCGACCACGTAGACCGCCTCGCGGTGGTGGCCGATCTCGTAGGCCAGCTTGCGACGACCCCAGTTCTCGGTCTTTTCGAGCGTGGCGTTGAAGCGCTGGACGATCTGTTCGACCTGCGAGTGGAGGTCGGCGACGACCTGCTCGGAGGCGTCCGGCGTGATGAGATAGACGAGCTCGTACTGCCTGGTGCTCATGAGTCTCCTTGTGGACTGATGGCTACCCGGCGCACCGGGTAGCAAGGAGAAAACGGATTGTGTCTTGCCGTCTTCTTTACTTAGTTCGTCCTGGGGCCCCACCCCCAAGACCTGCCAGCGCTCGCTGCGCTCGCGCCGGTGTCTAGCAACAGTGGGGTGCTTTCAGTGACCTTTCGGTCTTCGTTCCGTGATCCTTCGATCTCGAACTACTTTCAACCCTGCGATCCGCTTTCGATTTCTACTCCGGCTTCGAACTCTCGCCGTTGAACCGGTTCATCACCGCTTCGATACCGTCGGCGACGAAGCTCTCGACTGCGTCGGCGCCGCGGGTGATCATCGCCGTCACCGTCTCGCGCTCGCTGGCGTCGAACTGGGCCAGCACGTGATCGGCGAGGTCCCGCCGCGCGTCGCCGCGGCCGACGCCGAGCCGCAGCCGCGCGAACTGTTCGCTCCCCAGCTGCTCGATGAGCGACCGCAGCCCGTTGTGACCGCCTGCCGTCCCGTTCGGGCGGGCCCGCAGGCGACCGAGCTCGAGCTGAACTTCGTCAACGACGACGAGCAGGTCCGGCAGCTCGATCTTGAAGTAGCGCAGCAGCTCGCCGACGGCGTGGCCGCTGAGGTTCATGAACGTCAGCGGCTTGACCAGCAGCACACCAGCGGCGCGCCATCGTCCCATCAACGCGTCGGCCGGCGCCGACTCCCAGCTGACCGCATGCCGCTCGGCCAGCACGTCGATGACGTCGAAGCCGACGTTGTGCCTGGTGCCGGCGTACCTTCGCCCGGGGTTGCCGAGCCCGGCGATCAGCTTCATCACTTAAAGCTCGCAGGGCCTCGTCACTCAAAGCTCGCAGGGCTGCGCTGCCGCTGGCGCTACTCTTCCTTCTCCTTGTCGGTCTTGCCCTTCTTGATGACCTCGGGCTCCACTGCCGCGCCCGGCGCCGCCGCCGCCGCCTCGGCCGCCGGCGCTTCCTCCTCGACCTTCAGCGTCACGACGTGGACGATCATCATGTCGGCATCGCTGAGCGGCGACCACTTCACGCCCTCGGTATGGAGGTCGCGGACGCGCACGCCCTGGTTCAGCATCAGCTCGCTGACATCGACGACGATGTTCTCCGGGATGTCGCCCGGCAGCACTTCGATCTCGATCTCGCGGTTGACGAAGTCGACGATACCGCCCTGCTGCTTGACGCCCCTGGCCTCGCCCTTGAGGACGATCGGCACGGTGACGGTCAGGGCCTTGTCCATCGCCACCTGGTAGAAGTCGGCGTGGAGCAGGCGGTGGTCGATCGGATCGAGCTGGTATTCCTTGACCAGCACGCGCGTATCCGGCGCGCCCGAGCCCAGGCCCTCGAGCCCGATCAGCGTGTTCACGCCCGACTCGGAGTGGAGGATCCGCAGGAGGATCTTGGGGTCGACGGAGATCTCGAGCGCCTTGCCCTTCTCGGCGCCGTAGAGCACGGCCGGGATCTTGCCGCTGGCGCGCAGGCGCCGGGCCTCGTTCTTGCCGCGTCCGTCACGCTTCTCGATTTTCAGTGTTGCGACTGCCATGTTCGTTGACTCTCAGCTCTTCACACAAACAGACTCGATACCGACGTTTCTTCGTTGATACTGCGAATCGCCTGACCGAGCAGCCGCGCTACCGACAGCTGCTTGATCTTCGTGCACCCGCGCGCCCGCTCGTTGTTGAGCGGAATCGTGTTGGTGATCACCACCTGCTCGATCGGCGCCGCCTCGAGCCGTTCGATCGCCGGCCCCGACAGCACGCCGTGCACGGCGCAGGCAATCACCCGCCTGGCGCCGTTTGCCTTCAGCGCGTTGGCCGCCTTCACGATCGTCCCGGCGGTGTCGATGATGTCGTCCTGGATGATGCAGGTCCGATCCGTCACATCGCCGATCACGTTCATCACTTCGGCCGCGCCGTCGTCGCCGCGCCGCTTGTCGATGATCGCGAGCTCGGCGTTCAGGCGCTTGGCGTAGGCCCGGGCCCGCTCGGCGCCGCCGGCGTCGGGCGAGACGATCGTCAGGTCCTGGTGCGCCAGGCTGCGGCAGTACTCGATGATCACCGGCGCCGCGAACAGGTGGTCGACCGGGATATCGAAGAACGCCTGGATCTGCGCCTTGTGCAGGTCCATCGTCAGGACGCGATTCGCGCCGGCCGCGCTCAGCAGGTTCGCCACCAGCTTGGCCGAGATCGGCACCCGGGGCTTGTCTTTCCGATCCTGGCGGGCGTAGCCGTAATACGGAATCACCGCCGTGATCCGCGACGCCGACGAGCGGCGGAAGGCGTCCATCATGACGCACAGCTCCACCAGGTGTTCGTCGACCGGCGCGCTGGTCGGCTGGACGACGAAGACGTCGGTGCCGCGAATGTTCTCGTCGATCTGGAACGAGACTTCCGTGTCGGGAAAGCGCTGCAGCCGCGCCTGGCCGAGCGGCGTCCCGAGAAACTCGCCAATTTCGGCCGCGAGCGCCCGATGCGCGCTGCCGGAGAACAGTTTCAGCTGACCGCGACTCATCTCATCAGCCACAACGCCGACGTGCGGTCGGCCCAGGATTTCCCACAGCCGCTCTCCCGCAGCCTGGTGACGATTGGTTGGGGCGGGAGGATTCGAACCTCCGAATACGGGATCCAAAGTCCCGCGCCTTACCGCTTGGCCACGCCCCACCGGCCGGACCCCGCGAGCGCTGCGTCGTCAGCGTCCCGACAGGCGCAGTCTCGCCTCGACATCTGGCGCTACCGCCCCTCGGGTCGGCGCCGGCCTTGGGTCACGCGCTCTGGCGCGTCCCGCGGGCTGTCCACAAAGGGATTAAGTTTATACCGAACGCGACGTCGTCGCAACCGGACGAGCCCGGCGCTCGTGCTCGCCCCGGCTCAAGGTGCGTGTCAGATAGGCCCTGGCGCCCTGGCTCGCGGGCTGCAGCGCCCGTGCGGCCGCGGCCTGGGTGCGGAAGAGGCCGAACACGGCTGACCCGCTGCCCGACATCGCGGCGGCCACGGCCCCGGCGTCCCTCAGCGCCGCCTTGAGCGCGCCGATCTCCGGGTGCCGGCGGACGACCGGCGGCTCGAGGTCGTTGATCATCTGCGCTGCGCGGGTGGGCCAGGGCACCGGCAGCATCTGCGGCTCGCGCGGCTCGCGGAGGCCCGCGGCCCGGTCCTCGTCGTACCACGCGTAGGCCTCGGCCGTGGAGACCCCATACGGCGGCTGCACGACGACGACCCAGTGGGTCGGGAGATCGACGAGCGGATAGATCTCCTCGCCGCGGCCGAGTCCGAGCGCGGTCCCGCCCGAGAGGAAGTACGGGACGTCGGCGCCGAGCCCGGCGGCGACGTCGCGAACGATCTGCTGCGGCGCGCCCCATACTCGCGCCAGCGCCATCAGCGTTGCCGCCGCGTTGGCGCTGCCGCCGCCGAGCCCGGCCTGCATCGGAATCTCCTTGCGCAGCGAGATGGCGACGTCGGACGGTTCGCCCGCCCGGCCCAGCGCGGTCCACAACGCTGCCGCGGCCCGCCAGATCAGGTTGCTCTGGTCGAGCGGCACGGCCGCGGTCCTGCACTTCAGGACGAACGGCCCGGGGCGCGACGCGATGAGCAGCGTGTCGTTGAGCGCAATCGACTGGAAGACGGTCCGGAGCTCGTGATAGCCGTCGGCGCGCGCGCCGAGCACGCGCAGATCGAGGTTGACCTTGGCGTAGGCGCGGACGCGGACGTGCGTCTTACGGGTGGCGCGGCCGCGCCGGCGCGCGAGCGCGACGCGATCAGCGGCCAAGCGGTCCAGCCTGTCGCAGCTCGTCGAGCGTGATCGGCGTCGTGCCGGCGGGAATGTCCAGCCGGAACACGTCGGCGGCCAGCATTTCGTTGACGTCGACCTGGGAAAGGCGCACGGTCAGGTCCGTCGGCCTGTCGCTCCCGCCGCCGGTGCGGACGCGAACGGTCTCCGGCCGGCCGGCGACATGGTCCGCGTAGCGGACGTCGATCGGACCGCGGACCGCGGCGACGAGCTGCCAGGGCCCGCCGGCGCGCTGCTCCAGATGAGCGACGGCATCGCCGACATCGACCGCGACACGTCCGTTGCCGTAGGCGCGCCCGCCGCTGGTGGTGCCGACGCCGAAGCCGCAGCCGCCGATGATCGTGCGCAGCTCCTCCGGCGCGAGGGCGATGCCGGCCAGTGCCTCCAGCGTCGCCGCCGGCGGCGCGTCAGCGAGCACGCGCTCGTCGCGGGGCAGGAGAAGCGTCGCGCGATTGTCGGCGGCCACGAGGATGAAAATCGGTTTGCCGGGCGCCGGCAGCTCGAGGCGGAGCTGCCCCGGTGCCGCAAAGCCCGCATCGAGGCTGGCGCGGAATCGCTGGCCCGCGGCCCGACCGGAGATACGCAGGACGGCGCGCATCGTCTGCAGGACGCGACACTGCCCCGTCGCCTCCGCGTACGCGGTGGCATGACCGGGAAAATCGCTGCCGGGCCCGGTCGGCAGCAACGCGAGCCGCGGCGCGCACCCGGCCGCGAAGACTGCCAGACCAGCGGCAATCAGCATGCTGCGCAGCGGCCGGATCACTGCCGTCCCTGCGCCTCGCGCAGCTTCTTCTCGACCCTGGCGCGATCGATAGATTGACCGTCGCCGGCGAGCGCGCGCTTCCACGCCGCCACCGCCTCGGCGAAGCGCTGCTGCTTGTATCGCAGGTCGCCGAGGTGATCCTGCACGACCGAGCTCTCCTCCAGCTTGGCCGCGGCTTCGGTGAGCGGCGCGTCCGCGAGATCGAGCCTGCCCTGCTGGAAGTACGCCCAGCCGAGGCTGTCGAGGTACGAGGGGTTGCCGGGCTCGACCTTCAACGCGCGCTGCACGAGGCTCACGGCCTCGTCGAGGCGCTCGCGGCGGTCGGCGTACATGTAGCCGAGCGAGTTCAGGGCGTTGGCGTCGAGCGGATCGCGTGCGATGATGCCGCGCAACGTGCGCTCGGCCGCTTGCATGTCGCCCTTGTCCTGCTGGATGAGCGAGAGCACGTGCAGGCCGCGGGAATCGTCGGGATTGGCGGCCAGCAGCTTCTCCGCCGTCGTTTGCGCGGCATCGAGGTCCTTGAGCACGCGCTGACTCTCGGCGAGGAGATAGAGCAGGATCGATTCGTTGCCCTCGGTTCGCTTCGCCGCCAGCGACGCCTGCACCGCGTCGCGCGCTTCCGCCGGACGCCCGGCCGACAGCAGCGCCACGGCGCGCCGGCTCGTCAACGGCGCGCGCGGATTCAGCGCCTGCGCCCTGCCATACGCATCAGCCGCCGCATCCCACCGCTCCTGCGCTTCGCGAATCTCGGCGATGCGGATCTGGGCGCGATACGAGCCTGGATTCGTGCGCAGGAAGGTCTCGAGCGACACTCACCGCTTCATCGGGACGACCGGCGCTCTCCGCGGCGGTCGAGAGCAGCACCACCGCATCGATCGACGCCGGCTGGCTGTCGACGACGCGGCGAAGCAGCGGCACTGCCTTGTCGAAGGCTCCGCTCTGCAGGTAAAGCTGACCGAGGACGACATCGAGGCCGATGTCCGGGATGTCGGTTCGCGCCTTCTCGAGCTTCTCGATCGCCTTCGCGAGATACGTCGCCGGGTCGTCGCCCGGGCGCAGCGGCAGGTTGCGGTCGGCAAACTCCGCGTAGGCCATGCCGAGGATCCGGTTCGCGTCGGCGTTGGCCGGGGCTTTCGCCAGCGCCGCCTCCGCCTGGACCATCGCGGCGGGAGCGTTGTTCTGACGGGCGTAGAGGTCGGCGAGCTCGACTCGCAACTCGGGCGATTCCGGGTCGAGTTCGATGGCACGCTTGTGCGCGACGACGGCCTCGTCGACTTTCCCAAGGCTCTCGAGATGCCGGCCCAGCAGATAGTAGTACTGCGCGTCGTCCGGCGCCGGAGACGAAGGCCTGACCGGCGTCGGCGGCTGCACGGCTGCGGCCGACGTCGCCGCGCCGAGAATCATCGCAAGCACAACCGAACAGAGTTGCCGCATCTAACTGACTATAATGACGTCAGCGGACCGCCGGACGCAAACGCATCTGGTATAGTTCGGGGTGAATCTGACCCGCGTCAACGAATCAGGAACTATCTGCCGAATGCCTGTCGATCCTGAACTGCTCGAGATTCTGGCCTGCCCCAACTGCAAGACCAAGGTGGAGCTCGTCAACAACGGCGCCGCCTTGAAGTGTGGCCAGTGCAAGCGCGTCTATCCCATCAAGGACGACATCCCGGTGATGCTCCTTGATGAAGCGACCATCGAGCCGTAGGGCCGGCCGACGCTTCTCGCGCGCTGGCCCGACCCGTCGCGCCCGCGCCAGCCTGGCGACCCGTGAAGATACTGCTCATTCGCCTCCGCATGATTGGCGACGTGGTCTTCACGACACCGATCCCGAGCGCCCTCACGAGAACCTTCCCCCACTCCCGGATCAGTTACCTGGTCGAACCAGCGGCGGCGCCGGTCGTCGCCGGCAACCCGCACCTGGCCGAGATCATCATCGCGCCGCGGCGACGAGGACTGCGTCGGATCGTCGATGACATCCGGCTCGCCGGCCGGCTCCGCGCGGCGCGATTCGACGTCGCCATCGACCTGCACGGCGGCCCGCGCAGCTCGTGGCTGACGTGGGCCACCGGCGCCCGCCAGCGCATCGGTTACGACATCGAGGGACGCCGCTGGCACTACACGAAAACCGTCTACCGGCCGCGCGACCTGCGGCCGCGGCATTCGGTCGAGAACCAGTGGGACCTGCTGTCGGCGATCGACGGCTGGCCCGGCGACAGCGCGGATCCGGCGCGTGACCCGGTCGAGATGCCGCTCGACGCCGCCGCCGCCCGGCGCGTCGACGAACGCCTCGCGCGCGCCGGCGTCGACGCCCGGCACACCGTCGCGGTCGTCCACGTCAGCGCGGGTAACCCCTTCCGGCGCTGGCCGGAGCCATCTTTTGCCAGACTCGTAGCCGGCCTCGTGACCGCCGACGCCTCGCGCCGCATCGTCCTGAGCTCCGGGCCGTCCGACCGCACGGCGGCCGATCGCATCGCGGCCGCGGCGCGCCAGATCCTCGGGACGCCGCTCGCCGCGCACGTGCTCGACTTCGGCGACATCGACCTCGCCGAGCTGAAGGCGCTCATCGAGCGCAGCGGCCTGTTCGTCGGCGGCGACACCGGTCCGCTCCACATCGCGGCGACGACGCGGACGCCGATCGTCGGGATTTACGGGCCGACGCTGGCGGCGCGATCGGCGCCGTGGCGCGATCCGGCGCTGGCGACCGAATCGGTCGACGCCGGCAGCCTGCCATGCCGGCCGTGCGAGCAGCGGGTGTGCGCGCCAGGCGACTTCAGGTGCCTGACAGCAATCGATCCTGATAGGGTGTTAGCGGCGGCCGAGCGTGCGCTCGGCCAGATCCACGCCTGATGATGACAGTTCCCGGTTCTGCGCTGCCGGTCCGGCCGGTGTCGACGCTCGAGCGAGCGGCATACCTGTCGTTCCTCGCCTTCGCGGCGGCGCCGCAGCTGTCGATCGCAGCTGCCGGCATCCTGCTCGGCCTGTCGGCGGTGCTGTGGCTGACGCTGGTCGTCGTCAATCGCGAGCGGATCGAGGTCCCGGCGATGTTCTGGCCGCTGCTCGCCTACGCCGCCGCGACCCTGGTCGTGTCCTTCTTCTCTGTCGATCCGGAGACGAGCTTCCGCGACTGCAAGCAGCTGCTGCTCTTCGCCATCGTCCCGATCGCCTACCGGCTGCTGCGCGGCGAGCGCAGCCTGACCGCCGTCGACGTCATCATCACCATCGGCGCGATCAACGCGGTCTACGGCATCGTCCAGTACCGGGATCCTGAATTTCGACAACATCCAGAACCGGATTCAAGGCAACCTCGGCCACTACATGACGTACTCGGGCGTCATCATGCTGGTCGCCTGCATCGCCGTCGCCCGCGTGATGTTCCGCCGCCGCGACCGCGTCTGGGCGGCGCTGGTGCTGCCGGCCGTCCTCGTCGCCCTGGTGCTGACGCTCAGCCGCAACGCCTGGGTCGGGGCCTGCGCCGGCATCGGCGCGCTGTTCCTGATGAAGGACTTCCGGACGATGTTCCGCATGGCGGCGCTGCTGCCGGTGCTGCTGGGCATCGGCATCGCGCTGTCGCCGACGGCCGTCACCGAGCGCTTCTACTCGCTGTTGTCGCTGGAGCAAGTGCTCGGCGAGAGCGAGACGACAGGCGCGACGGTGCAGTCGAACCAGGATCGGCTGGCGATGATCCGTTCGGGGCTGCACATCATTCGCGACAAGCCGCTGACCGGGGTCGGGCCGGACATGCTGATCCAGGTCTACCCGCACTATCGCGACAGCCGCGCGGTACGGCAGTTGAACCCGCATCTGCACAACGTGCCGCTGCAGATCGCCGCCGAGCGCGGCCTGCCGGCGCTGGCGATCTGGCTGTGGTTCGTCGTGACGCTGCTGCGCGATTTCATCCGCCAGCGCCGGGTGTCGGTCCTGCCCTCGCTGGCCGCCGGCGGCCTCGCCTGCGTCATCGCGATGCTGGCGGCCGGCATGTTCGAATACAATTTCGGCGATTCCGAGTTCCTGATGTTGTTTCTCGTTCTCGTGACGCTGCCGTACGCGGCCGAGCCACCGGTCGCTTCCGCCTCGGCCCGGCCGCGAGCGGCCTAGGCGTCGACCCCGTATCCTCCATGCCCACGCTTCTCGAGCGCGTCCTCGATCGGCTCAGCGGCCGCGCCGTTCTGGTGATCGGCGACCTCATGGTCGACCAGTTCGTGATCGGCAACGTCGATCGCATTTCGCCGGAAGCACCGGTGCCGATCGTCCGATTCGGCCACGAGACCTGGCGGCTCGGCGGCGCCGCCAATGTCGCCAACAACATCGTCGCTCTCGGCGGCGTCGTCGAAACCGTCGGCGTCGTCGGCGCTGACACCGACGCGACCCGGCTGCTGCAGGAGATGTCGATCCGGTCGATCGGCACCTCCGGCATCGTTGCCGACAAGTCGCGGTGCACGACGCGCAAGCTTCGGGTGGTGACGACGCGAAATCAGCAGGTGGCGCGGATCGACTACGAGAACGACGTCGAGATTGCCGCCGAAGTCGAAGCGGCAATCGTGGCGCGCATTGCCTTGCTGGCACGCTCGGTCCAGGCGATTGTCGTCTCGGATTACCTGAAAGGCGTCGTCTCGGCGGGCGTGGCCGCGGCGGCGACGGCAGCCGCGCAGCGGCACGGGGTGCCGCTGCTTGTCGATCCGAAGGTAGCGCACGTCGGCTACTACGGCGGCGCGACGATCGTCACGCCGAATCACTACGAGGCGGAAGCGGTGACGCACATGCGGATCCGCTCCGACGCCGACGCCAGGGAAGCGGCGCGGCGTTTTCGCGAACGGGCCAACTGCCAGTCCGTGCTGATCACGCGCGGCGAGCACGGCATGTGGCTGCTCGACGGCGACGCCGACGTGGCGCTGCCCGCCGAAGCGCGCGAGGTCGCCGACGTCACCGGCGCCGGGGATACGGTGATCAGCGCCCTCGCCCTCGCCGCCGCCGGCGGCGCCTCGATGACCGAGGCCGCGCGGCTCGCCAACCGCGCCGCCGGCCTCGTCGTCGCCAAGTTCGGCCCGGCTACGGTAACTGTTGACGAATTGAGGGACAGTGCGAAATTCGACGGCTGAAGTTCGAAGTGACGTTCGAACTTACGTCGCCCTTTACTTCGAACTTCGCACTTCGAACTTCGACCTTTCTTCACAACGATTCGTGAGCAGCAGCACTGCCGGCAGGCGCTGCCGCGACAGTACGTTCCGCAGCTTGACGTCGAACGTCGGCACCGAGGTCACCTGGCACAGCGGCGCCGTGATCGCCGGCTTGATCTTCTCTTCATAGTCGTAGCTCGTCATCATGATGTACAGCGGCCTGCCGGACTGGATCAGCTCCAGCACGCGACCGTTGTCGTAGAACACTTCGGTGTGGCGCCGGAGGTAGTAGACGAGGCTCGGCAGGGCGACGTTGTAGGTCACGATCAAATCATCCGGGCCGGCGCGCGACTGCAGCGCCGCGGCCAGGCCGAGCCCCGGCTTGTAAGCCTCGAAGCTCGGGAGCAGGCGGACCACGAAGATCCAGTTGGCGACGACGAGCGCCGCCGCGACCGAGAGCAGCGCCGGCGCGAAACGGCGCCGGCGCGAGAACCAGATCGACGCGGCGCCGCCGAGCATCGCGACAATCCCGATCGCGCCTGACCCCGCGAGCACGTAGACGGCGAATCGGCTCTGGAACAGCACCAGGAACGCCGCCCCCATCACGATCAGCACCGCGCCCATCACCAGAACCATGACGCGGATCGACGGCGCGCCGTGCGTCGTCGCCGGATCGAGCACACGCACGATCGCCAGCGCCGCCAGCGCCGCGACGGCCGGGACAATCGGAAAGATGTAGAGATCCTGCTTCCCCGCCGACAGCGAGAAGAAGCCGACGATCACCAGGATCCACAGCCACAGCAGGGTGCGGACGCGGCCGTCCGGGCCGTCGAGCAGGCCGGGACGGCGGCGTTCGCGGAACCACATCACTGCTGCCGGAATCAGCAAGAACGACCAGGGAAACGAGTCGCTGAAGACGACCGGCACATACCAGAAGGGGCCGCGATGATCGGCGTTGACGCCGGCGCCGTCGACGTAGCGATTAAGGTTCTCGCCGACGAGGAACGACTTGATGGGCTCCCAGCCGGACTGTTGATAGAGCGCGGCGTACCATGGCGAGACGATTACGAGGACGACAACGAGGCCGATCGGAATCAGCATCTCGCGCACCCGTCCGAGCTCGCGGTGGACCAGCAGGTAGACCGCGAACACCAGCCCTGGCAGCAGCGCCGCCATCGGTCCCTTGGTCAGGACTCCGAGCCCGACGCTGGCGTACATGAGCAGCAGGAACCGCCGCCGCCGCTGCGGATAGCGTTCGGCCAGGGCGAAGAACAGCAGCGTCAGCGCCATGAACATCGAGATGTAGATGTCGATGAAGATGCGGCGCGCGAACATCAGGAGCCGCGGCGAGATCGCCAGACCGAGTGCCGCCCACCACGCCGCGGCGATCCGATGCTGCGGCGGCGCCGCCGCCCGCGCCAGCAGGAACGCGACACCAATCAGGGCGAGGCCGCCAATCGCGATCGGAATCCGCTGGACGCCGGGCGAGATGCCGAACAGGTGAAAGAAGGCGGCGACGATCCAGTAGCTCAGGACCGGCTTGTTGATGCGCGGTTCGTAGTTGAACGTCGGATTGATGTAATCACCGCGCTCGATCATCTCGCGCGGGGTTTCGACGTAGAACGCCTCGTTCGCGTCCCAAATCGAGGAGTCGTCGAGACCGATGAAATAGGGACAAAGGGCGAGCAGGAGTAACGCCAGGAGCGGAAGCGAAATCGCCGCGAACCGCTCAGGAATTCGACTGTCGCCCTTCGAACTTCGCAGTTCGCCCTTCGAACTTCGCAGTTCGTCCTTCGAACTTCCATGACTTCGCAGTTCGTCCTTCGAACCTTCGACTTCGTCCTTCGAACTTCGCACTTCGAACTTTCTTCCTAGTGCCTGAAGTGGCGGCGCCCGGTGAAGACCATCGCCAGGCCGTGCTCGTCGGCGGCGGCGATCACTTCCGCGTCCTTGACCGATCCGCCCGGCTGGACGACAGCCGTGGCGCCGGCCGCGGCAAGCGCGTCGAGGCCGTCGCGGAACGGAAAGAAGGCATCCGAGGCGGCAACCGAGCCGGACAGCGCGCCGGCGGCCTTCATCGTCGCGACCTTGACCGCATCGACGCGGCTCATCTGGCCGGCGCCAACCGCGAGCGTGCGATCGGCAGTCGTGAAAATGACGGTGTTCGACTTGACGTGGGCGCAGACGCGCCAGGCGAAGCGCAGCGCCGTCCATTCGTCCGCCGTCGGCGCGCGCTTCGTGACCACCCTGGGGAAATCACCGGCCGGCCACGGCTCGCGCGCTTCGGTCACGCGGTCCGGCTCCTGCGTCAGCATGCCGCCCAGGAACGAGCGGCCGTCGGCTTGCTCGCCGGTACCGGCGCCGCGCGCCAGCTGGTCGAAGTCCGCGGTCACGACCCGCAGGTTCTGCTTCACCGCCAGGATCGCCCGCGCCTCGTCGGCGACGGCCGGCGCAATCACGGCTTCGATGAACGTCGACGTCAGCGCCTTCGCCGTCTCGGCATCGAGGACGCGATTGAGCCCGACGATGCCGCCAAACGCCGACAACGGATCCGCCTCGCGTGCCCGGACGTAGGCATCAGCCAGTGTGCTGCCCGTCGCCACTCCGCACGGGTTCGTATGCTTGATGACGACGCCGACCGGCTCGGTGAACTCGAGCGCGATGCGCGCCGCCGCGTCGAGGTCGAGCAGGTTCGTGAACGACAGTTCCTTGCCCTGGTGCACCTGCCACGCCTGGCGCCAGCCGTCGCCGGCGGCCGCCATCGCCGGCACCCACGAGGCTTTCTGGTGGGGATTCTCACCGTAGCGCAGCGGCACAGGCTGCGGTTGCGCCTGCTGCGGACTCGCGGGTCATCGCCCCGTCGGCTACCCGAACCGCCATCAGCGCGCCCGCGATGGTCGAATCGGTACTGACCGGTGTGGGCGAACGCCTTCTGCATCAGGCCGAACCGGAAGTCGAGCGTCGGTCCGCCAGGTCGCTGCATCTCCGCGAGCACGCGCGGGTAGTCCGCCGGATCGACCACCACCAGGACATCCCGGAAGTTCTTGGCCGCCGCCCGCACCAGGCTCGGGCCGCCGATGTCGATCTCTTCGACCAGGGCGTCGAAGGGGGTCTCGGGATTCTGCGCCGCCCTGGCAAACGGGTAGAGATTGACGACGACCAGGTCGACCGGCGTGATGCCGTGCCGGGCGATCGCCTCGAGGTCGTCGGGCCGGTTCCGGCGCGCCAGGATGCCGCCGTGGATGTTGGGATGGAGGGTCTTGACGCGGCCGTCCATCATCTCCGGGAAGCCGGTGACGTCGGAGATACCGACGACCGGCAGTCCGGCCTCGGAGAGGGTCCGGGCGGTCCCCCCGGTCGAAACCAGCTCGACCCCGAGGGCGGTCAGGCCGCGGGCAAAATCGACCAGGCCGGCTTTCTCCGAAACGCTCAAAATTGCTCGCATAAAGGTCGGTTTACTTGACATTTACAGGCTGAAACTCTACTATGGCCGGTGGCTGGGTATTCCAGCTACGTAAGCCGAGGCCGCGCACTCGCGGTCTTTTTTTGTGTCCACGGGCGCCGCACATACCGGCTCCGCGGATGGGTTTCATGCGGCGCTCCGGCGTCGCGGCTTCGCAAGGCAGGACAAGTACGATGCGTATCCAAGGCAAGGTCAAGTGGTTCAACAACGCAAAGGGTTATGGATTCATCGAGCGTGACGGCGGCGCTGACGTCTTCGTGCACTTCTCGGCGGTCCAAGGCAATGGCTTCCGGACTCTGGAGGAAGGCCAGGCGGTCGAATTCGAGATCGTCGACGGCCCCAAGGGTCAGCAAGCCGGCAATGTGACCAAGGTCAGCTAGCCACTGATTCGAGACCGGGGCGCGCTCGCGCTCCGGTCTCCCGTTCGCTCCCGTCGTTGTTGCCCCGCCCGCGCGTCCTACTCTTTCGCCTTTTCCTTGGCCGGACGCACAGTAAAGGCCACCTTGCCATCCTTCACGGCGACGCGGAACGCCACCTCCGGCGTTCCCTCGTCGCGGAGCTTCGTCACCTGGGACTTCACCAGGGCCGCGAACTTGTGGAACGGGACGACCTCTTCCCCGTGCTGCTTGCGCGCGTCCATGAGCGTGTCGTAGAGCGTGTGCAGCTTGTCCATCTCGCGCACCGGATCGGTGAAGGCGGTGACGTTCAGCACCTGTCCGCCCCGGGCTGCCGGCTTCTTCGCCGACGCTTTCGGCAGCGGCTGCGCGAACGGCCCCGGCCGTCCTTCCTCGCGCGAGCGCACGCCGCGGTCCCACAACTCGACCAGCGACTGAAACCGCGACTGCAGCTGCTCGAAGCGGAAACGGTCGCCGGTGCCCATGCTGTGGCCGCGGTCGTAGCGCTTGATGATCGCCTGGACCCGGCCGCGCGTCTCCCACGGCGGCCGCGGCAGGCGGCCGGAAAAGAACATGTTGTACTCGCCCTCGAGGCGCTTGAGGTCGGCGGCGAGAAGATCGAGATCGCGCTGCAGCGCTGTCTGTTCGGCCATGACGGCGCTCAGGCGATCAGGAACCAGATCAGCGGCAGCCACAGCTCGCGCGCGAACGGCAGCGGCCGGTCGTCGATGAGCACGTCGCAGGCATCCAGCGGACCGACGAGCTCGAAGAGCGTCCGCAGCTTCAACGCGTCGGCAGGATAGAAGCGGGCGCGATGACGGAGGCCCTCGCCGCTGCCGAACTCGCGGTACTCGGCGGAGGCGCGCGCCTGTTCGACGGCGCGGGCATAACCGGGCCCGTCGAACTTCGGAAAATCGAGCGAGACCGAGAACGGCTGGCGCGGCGTGCCGAACAGCGCTTCGGCGAGCGCCGGATCGAGGTGCGCGAGCTCTTCGTCGCTCGGCTGCTCGGGCAGGTCGACGTACGGCCAGAAGCGCTCGAGCGGTCGGTAGTCGGGAACCTCCACCGCGGGAGGCGTGTTGTCCTGGTACCCGTTGGGATCGACGTTGGTCAACCCGACTATTGTAAGGCGAAGTGGGCGCGCGGGTGCTGCTGTCGCGCTCGTGATCGGGGTTCGGACTCGGGGCTCGGGGCCGGGCCTCGGGGCTCGCGGGCGGAACATCAGTTCCGGCGCACGCTCGACGTGCACGGCCCGGCATGTGATTGAATGAGGGCGTCATGGCTGGTCTGCGCGACATCCCCTCAATCGAACAACTCCGCCAGACGGCCGCGTTCCTCGAGCTCGAATCCGTCTACGGCCGGCAGGCCGTCGTCGACGCGCTGCGCGCCGAGGCCGATCACCTGCGGCGGCAGGTGGCGGCCGGCGCGACGATCGAGGACATCGCCGCGCACCTCGGACGCGCCGTCGGCACGCGACTCTCGTCGCGCCTGGAGCCGTCGCTCGACGCCGATCGTCAACGCGACCGGCGTCGTCATTCACACCAACCTTGGACGGGCGCCGCTGCCGGCCGCGGCGATCGAGCGGATCGCCGCCATCGCCAGCGGCTACGTCAACCTCGAGTACGACGTCGAGCGGGGCGAACGCGGCCGCCGTGACAGCCACGCCGAGCGCCTGCTGTCCGAGATCACCGGCGCCGAGGCCGCCACGATCGTCAACAACAACGCCGCGGCGACGCTGCTGGCCCTGGCGGCCCTCGCCGCCGGCCGCGAGGTGATCATTTCCCGCGGCGAGCTGGTCGAGATCGGCGGCGGTTTCCGCGTCCCCGACGTCATGGCGCAGTCCGGCGCGATCCTGCGCGAGGTCGGCACGACCAATCGCACCCGCGCCGCGGACTACGCCGCCGCAATCAGCGATCGCACGGGGCTCATCCTGCGCGTCCACCCGTCGAACTTCCGCATCGAAGGCTTCGCCGAGCGGCCGGCGCTGGCCGATCTCGTCGCCCTCGGACGCCGATTCGGCGTGCCGGTGATCGAGGACCTGGGAAGCGGCTTCCTCGGGCTGCCGGCAGTAGCGCGCGCTCGCCGACGAACCGACGGTCCAGTCGAGCGTCCGCGCCGGCGTCGACCTCGTGATGTTCAGCGGCGACAAGCTGCTCGGGGGACCGCAGGCGGGCATCCTCGCCGGCAGCCGCGCCGCGGTGACGGCGGTCCGCGCCCACCCGCTGATGCGGGCGCTGCGCGCCGACAAGCTGACCTACGCCGCGCTCGAAGCGACGCTGCGCGAGTACGCGACCGGCCGCGCCGTCGAGACCGTGCCCGTGGCGCGCATGATCTCGATGGCGGCGGACGAGATCGGCCAGCGCGCCGCCGTCGTCACGGCCAGGCTCGCGGAGGCGGGCATCGCCGCCGACACGATCGACGGCGCCTCGACCATCGGCGGCGGCAGCGCTCCCGAGTCGACGCTGCCAACGCGGCTGGTCGCTGTCGCGCTCCCCGCCGAACGCCTGGCAGCGGCCCTCAGGGCCGGCGACCCGCCCCTCGTCGCGCGCATCCAGGCCAACCGCGTCGTTCTCGATCTGCGAACCGTTGACCCGTCACACGACTCGCTCGTCGTGGAGTTGGTCATCAGCGCGGGGGAGAGGCTGCTTCCCTGAGGTCGAAGGCTGACGATTTAAGATTGCAGACTGAAGACTGAAGAGTGCGGATTGAAGACTGCAGACTGCAGATTTGAATTGCCGACTGAAGATTGAAGATTTTGCGGACTGCGGATTGCGGAGTTTCGATTGGGGATTGGCCGATTTGCAGGCAGCGCCAACGCAGCGATTCAACGCTCAGTCAATCGACAACCTGCCAATCCGAGATCAATCGAAAATCGGCAATCAACAATCCCAATCAGCAATCTGCAGTCTTCAATCCGCAATCTTCAGTCTGCAGTCTTCAATCTACAATCAGAAGATGGTTCCAATAGAATCCAGGGCGAGGTCGATAATCTTCGTCGGCAGAATCCCGAGGTAGAAGACCGCGAGCGTCGCCAGCGCCAGGCCGGCGGCGGCCGGCAGCGGTACTCTCGGCCGCGCGACCTCGGTCCCCTCGGTCATGTACATCATCACGACAATCCTCAGGTAGAAGAAGACCGAGATGACGCTCGTGAGGACGCCGATGATGGCGAGCCAGTAGTAGCCCTGCTCCACCGCGGCGCTGAAGATGTACCACTTGCTGATGAAGCCGGCCATCGGCGGGAAGCCGCCGAGCGACAGCAGGAAGATCGTCATCAGGCCGGCGAGGCCGGGCCGCGCCTTCCACAGGCCGGCGAAGTCGCGCAGCTCGTCGTGCTGGTTCTGCGACGTGCCCAGCAGGGCCACGATGCCGAGCGCGCCGAGGTTGGAGACGGCGTAGGCCAGCAGGTAGAACAGCACGGCCGCTTTGCCGGTGTCGGTGGTGGCGATGATGCCGAGCATCAGGTAGCCGGCGTGGGCGATGCTCGAGTAGGCCAGCATCCGCTTGATGTTGGTCTGCAGCACCCCGACGACCGTCCCGAGAATCATCGTCGCGCCGGCGATGATCACCAGCACCGGAATCCACTGGTCCTTCAGGGGTTCGAGCGGCGACAGGAAGACGCGGACGAAGGCGGCGAACGCCGCCGCCTTGACGCCCGTCGACATGAACGCGGTGACGATCGTCGGCGCGCCCTCGTAGGCGTCCGGCGTCCACATGTGGAACGGCACGGCCGAGATCTTGAACGCGAAGCCGACAATCAGAAGGCCGATCGCGAGCATCGCTTCGGTCGAGGGCTCCCGCGCGCCGGCGGTGGACAGCGCGGCGCCGAGCGCGTCGAGCCGGGTCGAGCCGGAGACGGCGAAGGCAAAGGCGACGCCGTAGAGGAAGAAGGCGCTGGAGAACGCGCCGAGCAGGAAGTACTTGAACGCGGCTTCCGCGCCGGCGGCGCTGGAGCGGCGAATCCCGGTCAGGACATAGACCGAGAGCGACAGTACCTCGAGCGCCAGGAAGATGACGAGGAGATCGGTGGCCGACGCCATCAGCATCATGCCCGAGATGGCGAAGAGCGTCAGGGCGTAGTACTCGCCCGGCGGCAGCTGCTCCCGCTCGACGACCTCGTCCGAAAACAGCATCGTCAGGACGCCGATGACGCAGAGGACGAGATTGATGAAGAGGGCGAAGTTGTCGGAGCGAACGACGCCGAAGCTCTGGGCGTCCTGGCCCCACAGGAAGGCCGAGGCCAGCGCCGCACCGGCCAGGCCGATGAGCCCGAAGCCGGCGATCGGCATGCGCTCGCCCGGCTGGCGGAACGCCTCGGCGAGCATCGCCGCGCAGGCCGCGAGGACGATGATGATGACGGGGATGAGGGCGGTGAATTCGCTCATTGCCTTAGTTCGCTGCTCGCGGAGCGCCCGCGGCCCGAGCGCGGCGCGAAGTCGCCGCGGGAGAGCGAGCGGGGGTGGGGCCCCGCGAGCGCTGAAGAATGCTGACGGTTACTGCGGACGGGCTCGGCGGTCGAGCTCGAATCCCTCGCAGCCGGGCGCGCGCGCGCCGGCGTGCTGCGCACTCGCGCCGTCTGCGATCCGGTCACGCGTTCGATCAACTTGTTCACCGCCGGTTCCATCGGCCGCAGGAAGATCCCCGGCAGGACGCCCATCAGGACGGCCATCGCAATCGTTGGCGCCAGCATCGCCCATTCGCGCGGCGTGACGTCCGCCAGCTTGCTGTTCTTCTCGTTGGTGATCGGGCCGTAGTTCACGCGCTGGAACATCCACAGCATGTAGACGGCGGAGAGAATGACGCCGGTCGCGGCGGCGACCGTCAGCTTCGGGCTCCACTTGAAGGCGCCGACGAGAATCAGGAACTCGCCGACGAAGCCGTTGAGCCCGGGCAGCGCGATCGACGACAGCGCGATGATCAGCGACGCGGCGACGAACCGCGGCGCCACCGCCTTCAGGCCGCCGAACTCGGAGATCAGGCGCGTGTGCCGGCGATCCGACAGCATGCCGACGATCATGAACAGCCCGCCGGTGCTGACGCCGTGCGCCAGCATCTGGAAGACCGAGCCCTGCACGCCCTGCAGGTTCATCGCGCACAGGCCGAGGACGACGAAGCCGAGGTGGCTGACGCTCGAGTAGGCGACCAGCTTCTTCATGTCCGGCTGGACCATGGCGACGAGCGCCCCGTAGACGATGCCGATGACCGCCAGGAGGCCGAGGACCGGGGCGAACGCGAGCGCCGCCTCCGGAAACAACGGGAACGCGAAGCGGAGCAGCCCGTAGGTGCCCATCTTCAGCAGCACGCCGGCCAGGATGATCGAGCCCGCGGTCGGCGCCTCGACGTGGGCGTCCGGCAGCCAGGTGTGGAACGGGAACAGCGGCACCTTGATCGCGAACGCCAGCGTGAACGCGAGGAAGAACCAGCTCTCCATGTGGTCCGAGAGCTCGAGCTCGTAGAGATCGAGGAGGTTGAAGCTCGGGCCGCCGCCGGTCGCCTGCGCGTGCGCCCAGGCCAGGCCGATGATCGCGACCAGCATCAGGACGCTGCCGGCCATCGTGTAGAGGATGAACTTGATGGCGGCGTAGATCGCGGCGCTCGTAGCCCCAGATCCCGATGAGGAAGTACATCGGGATCAGCATGAAGTCCCAGAACACGTAGAACAGGAACAGGTCGATCGAGACGAAGACGCCGAGCATCGCCGCCTCGAGGGCGAGGACGAAGAACGAGAACGCCTTGACGCTCTTGTGAATCGACTGCCATGACGACAAGAGCGCCAGCGGCGTCAGGAAGCCGGTCAGGACGATCAGGAACAGGCTGATGCCGTCGACGCCGATGTGGTACTGGATGCCGAACATCGGCATCCAGTCGCGCTGCTCGATGAACTGGTACTCGGCGCTGGTCGGGTCGAACTGCCACCACATCACGAGGGTGGCGGCGAAGGTCACGAGCGACGCCAGCAGCGCGACGTTCCGCACCAGTGGCTCGCGCTCGGGACGGTCACCGCGGCCGCCGGCGAGGAGCGCCAGCACGGCGCCGACGAGGGGAAGAAACACTATGAGCGAAAGCATGTCAGTCTCGATGCCCGAGCCGCGGCTTCAGATCCACAGATACCAGCCAAGAATCATGACGACGCCGAAGAAGAGCGACGCGGCATACGTGCGGACCGACCCGGTCTGCAGTTGCCGCAGCGTGCCGCTCGCGCCGCGCACCAGCGCGCCGACGCCGTTGACCGAGCCGTCGATCAGGCCGGCATCGACCCCTTTCCACAACGCCCCCGTCGACAGCCGCTTCAGCGGCTGGACGATCGTGGCGTCGTAGATCTCGTCGACGTAGTACTTGTTCAGCAGCAGCCGGTAGACGCCGCCGAAGCTGCGCGACAGCCGTTCGGCGACCTCCGGCCGGCGTCCCCAGAAGAACATCGCGAGGAGGAACCCGGCAATCGCGACACCGACCGAGACCGCCATCAACATTCGTTCGGTCCGGATCGCATCGTCGGCATGGCCGCCCGCGGCGGGCGCGTGCGTCGCCTCGGCCGGCGGCTGCCCGGCGGCCGCCGTTGCAGCCTCACCGGCGACGGCGGGGCCGTGCGCCTCGAAGCTCGGCTCCAGGAACGCTTCAATCTGGTTGTGGCCGCCGAGGGCGTGCGGCACGCCGACGAAGCCGGCGACGGTCGAGCCGATGGCCAGGAGAATGAGTGGAATCGCCATCGACATCGGCGCCTCGTGCGGCGCCCCGTGGTGGCCATGGCCCTTCGACTCGCTCAGGGCAGTGCCGTGCGCGTCAGCGCCATGGCCGCCATGCCCGCCGTGACCGGCGGTGGCGAACCGCTCGGTGCCGTGGAAGGTCATGAACACGAGCCGGAACATGTAGACCGACGTCAGCAGCGCGGTGAGCATCCCGACGCCCCACAGGATCAGGCTGGCGTGATGGTGCTCCGTGCCGACGAACGTCTTGTAGAGGATCTCGTCCTTCGAGAAGAACCCGGCGAAGATCGGGAAACCGGCGATGGCGAGTGTGCCGATCACGAACGTCCAGTAGGTGATGGGCAGGTACTTCTTGAGGCCGCCCATGCGACGCATGTCCTGCTCACCCGCCAGGGCGTGGATGACGGCGCCCGAGCCGAGGAACATCAGCGCCTTGAAGAACGCGTGGGTGTAGAGGTGGAACACCCCGGCGGCGTAGGCGCCCATGCCCATCGCCAGGAACATGTAGCCCAGCTGCGACACGGTCGAGTACGCCAGCACCCGCTTGATGTCGTTCTGGACGAGGCCGATGGTGCCGGCCATCAGCGCCGTGGCGACGCCGACCGCGGCGACGACTTCGAGCGTGAACGGCGCGTGCGAGAACAGCACCGCGTTGCGGCCGATCATGTAGACGCCGGCGGTGACCATCGTCGCGGCGTGAATCAGCGCCGAGACCGGCGTCGGCCCCTCCATCGCGTCCGGCAGCCAGATGTGCAGCGGAATCTGCGCCGACTTGCCGGTGGCGCCGACGAAGAGCAGCAACGTCGCGATCGTCATCGCGCCCATGCCGAGCTCGGGGGCGCGCGTCGCCGCGGCCGCCGCGACCGCCTGGAAGTCGAGCGTGCCGAAGGTGGTGAAGATCAGCAGCATCCCGAGGATGAAGCCGAAGTCGCCGACGCGGTTGACGACGAATGCCTTCTTGCCGGCGTCGTTGGCCGCCTGCTTCTTGTAATAGAAGCCGATCAGCAGGTACGAGCACAGGCCGACGCCCTCCCAGCCGACGAACATCACCGGGAAGCTCGAGCCGAGCACCAGCACCAGCATGAACGAGGCGAAGAGGTTGAGATACGAGAAGTAGCGGGCGTACTCGCTGTCGGTCTCCTCGTGCATGTAGCCGACCGAGTAGATGTGAATCAGCGAGCCGATGCCGGTGATGACGAGGATCATCAGCGTCGACAGCTGGTCGAGCCGGAGCGCGAACGGCACCTGGAGATCGCCGGACGGGAGCCAGTTGAAGACCACCTGCTCGACCGCGTGACCGCCGTGGCCGAGCAGCGGCCAGGACACCGTCAGCGAGACCAGGAAAGCGGCGAGCATCGCCGCGCAGGCGAGGCCGCCCGAGATCGACTTCGGCAGCCGCCGCCCGAGCGACGCGTTGACCAGGAAACCCGCGAAGGGCAGCAGTGGAATCAGGAGCAGCATGTCACCACTTCAGCGACGTGAAAGCATCGGGGCTGAGCGTCTCGCGATGGCGGAAGAGCGAGATGACCAGCGCCAGGCCGACAGCCGCTTCCGCCGCCGCGACCGTCATGACGAAGAACGTGATGATCTGCCCGTCGACGGTGCCGCGGTAGCGTCCGACGGCGACGAACATCAGGTTGACGGCGTTCAACATGATCTCGATCGACAGCAGCACCGTGATCAGGTTGCGGCGCAGGAACACGCCGGCCGTGCCGATCGCGAACAGGACCCCCGACAGGATCAGGTAATGATTCAGCGGCACCATCGCCTCAGTGCTCCTTCCGCGCCAGGACAACCGCGCCGACCATCGCCACCAGGATCAGGATCGAGGTGACCTCGAACGCGAAGGCGTGATGCGTGAACAGCATCCGGCCGATGGTCGCGACGTCGCTGACTTCCGCGCCATGCGCCGGATCGAACGGCGCTTCGACCAGCCGCGACAGCGCCCACACCATTTCAATCGCCAGCAGCGCCGACAGCACCGCGCCGATCTTCAGCCCGGCCGGCCCGACCAGGCCGAGCGCGCTCGGCGCCGGCTCCTCGCGCGGCACGTTCAGCAGCATGACGACGAAGAGGAAGAGCACCATGATGGCGCCGGCGTAGATGATGATCTGCGTCACCGCCGTGAACGGCGCATCGAGCAGGACGTAGAGTCCGGCGAGGGCGCCGAACGACGTGATCAGCAGCATCACGCTGTACATCGGGTTGCGCTGGCCGACGACCAGCAGCGACGCGACCACCGCGAGAGCGGCAAAGATGTAGAAGGCGATTGCTTTCCATTTCACCCAATCCACAAAATCAGCGCCGCCGTCGCCAGCAGGTTCAGCACCGCGACCGGCAGCAGCCACTTCCAGCCGAACTCCATCAGCTGGTCGTAGCGGTAGCGCGGCAGCGTCCACCGCATCCAGACGTAGAAGAACAGGATCGCGAGAACCTTGACGATGAACCAGACCCACGCCAGCCAGTCGGGCAGGAACGGCCCGAGCCAGCCGCCGAGGTAGAGGCTGGTCGCCACCGCCGAGACCGTGACCATGTTCACGTATTCGGCGAGGAAGAACATCGCGAAGCTCATCGAGCTGTACTCGGTGTGGTAGCCGGCGACGAGCTCCTGCTCCGCTTCCGGGAAATCGAACGGGGCGCGGTTGGTCTCGGCGACGCCGGCGCACATGTAGACGAAGAAGCCGACCGGCTGCAGGAACAGGTACCACTTCGGGATGAAACCCCACCAGTAGCCGCTCTGGCTCAGCACGATCTCGCGCAGCGACAGCGAGCCGCCGAGCATGATCACCGCCGCCAGCGCCAGCGCGTACGACAGCTCGTAGCTGATCATCTGCGCCGACGACCGCAGGCCGCCGAGCAGCGAATACTTGCTGTTCGAGCTCCAGCCGGCAAGGACGATGCCGTAGACGCCCATCGACGTGATCGCGAACAGCACCAGGACGCCGACGTTGACGTCGGTCACCTGCAGCGGCAACGGCTCCTCGAGCAGGCCGAACAGCGTCGTCGAGGTGCCGAACGGCACGACCGAGAAGGCGGCAAACGCGGCGGTCGGCGGAGATCACCGGCGCGATGGCGAAGAGCAGCGCGTCGGCGGCCTTCGGCCGCAGCTCCTCCTTCGTCAGCAGCTTGATGACGTCGGCGAACGGCTGCAGCCAGCCGGCGGCGCCGACGCGGTTGGGGCCGACGCGGTCCTGGATGTAGGCGCAGACTTTGCGCTCCATCCAGACCATGAATGCGGCCGACAGCACCAGCAGCTGGAAGATGACGAAGATGAGGCCGAAATGCGGCGATCAGGCCGGGCGACGGCAACCAGGCGCTCATCAGTGCGCCCCCACCGGCGCCTTCGCCGCGCGCCAGCCGGACGGAACCGTGCACCGGCCCTCACGCACGTGCGCTTCGAACTCGGCGCGGAAGTTCTTGACCGTCGTCAGCGCCGGCGTCGCCGCCGCGTCGCCGAAGGCGCAGAGGGTCTTGCCGACGATGTTGTTGCCGACGCTCACCAGCAGGTCGATGTCGCTCATCTGGCCTTCACCGGCCTCGATGCGGGTCAGGATCTTGTAGAGCCAGTCGCCGCCTTCGCGGCAGGGCGTGCACTTGCCGCACGACTCGTGCCTGTAGAAATAGAGCAGGTTCTTCGCCGCCCACACCATGCAGGTGGTGTCGTCCATGACGATGATGCCGGCGGAACCGAGCATCGAGCCGGCCTTGGCGACGTCGTCGAAGCTGGCCGGGACGTCGAGCTGATGATCGAGGAGGACCGGGACCGACGAACCGCCGGGGATGACCGCCTTGATCTTGCGGCCGTCGAACGGACCGCCGGCGTAGTCGTAAATCAGCTCCCGCAGCGTCGTCTTCATCCCGGCTTCGTAGACGCCCGGCTTCTTGACGTGGCCGCTGACGCAATAGAGCTTCGGCCCGCCGTTCTTCTCCGGCCCGAGCGACGTGAACCACTCGGCGCCGTTCAGCACGATCGGCGGCAGGTTGCAGAGCGTCTCGACGTTGTTGACGGCGGTCGGGCAGTTGTAGAGGCCCGACACTGCCGGGAACGGCGGCTTGATGCGCGGCTGCGCCCGCTTCCCTTCCAGCGACTCGATCAGCGCCGTCTCTTCGCCGGCCTCGTAGGCGCCGGCGCCGCGATGAATCACGATGTCGCAGTCGAAGCCGCTGCCCATGATGTTCTTGCCGACGTAGCCCTGGGCGTAGGCCTTCTTCAGCTCCGCCTCCATCAGCTTCTGGACGTGGTAGAACTCGCCCCGGATGTAGATGTAGGCCACCTTCGCGCCGATCGCCCAGCAGCCGATCAGGCACCCCTCGAACAGCAGGTGCGGGTTGCGCTCCATCAGCACGTGATCCTTGAACGTGCCCGGCTCGCTCTCGTCGGCGTTGCAGCAGATGTACTTCGGAAGCGGCGTGTCCTTGAGGACGAACTGCCACTTCAGCCCGGTCGGGAAGCCGGCGCCGCCGCGGCCGCGCAGGCCCGAGGCCTTGACCAGGTCGATGACCTCGTTCGGCTGCATGCCGAGCGACTTCCGCAGCCCCTCGTAGCCCTGGTGCTGCAGGAAGAAGTCCAGCGAGTAGCCGTTCGGCTCGCGGATGTACTTAGTAAGGATTGGGTCCATTTTGCCGCTCTACGTGCAGGTGACACCCCGTCAATGCCGCCTGGCCCTTCGCCTTGATGTCGTCGACCAGCCGGCCGACGTCTTCCGGCTTCACCTTCTCGTGCCAGTGCTCGTTGTTCACCATGACGATCGGGGCGCGGTCGCAGGCGCCGAGGCACTCGAACTCGAGCAGCGTGAACATCCCGGACTTGTCGGTCTCGCCCACCTTCAACCCGAGCTTCTCCGACAACGCTTCGGTGACGCGCTCGGCGCCCATCAGGGCGCACGACAGCGTCCGGCAGACCTGAAGCACGAACTTGCCGACCGGCTCCCTGTAGAACATCACGTAGTAGGTCGCGACGTCCTCGACTTCGGCCGGCGTCATGCTCGAGGATGCCGGCAACGTGACGCATGCCGCTCGCGGTCAGATGACCCTGCTGATCCTGCAGTAAATACAAGGCCGCCAGCACGGCAGACCGCCTCTGCTCGGGCGGATACTTCGTCAGCAGATCGTCGAGCTCGGCCCGGCGCTCCGGCGTGAACGTAAACGGCTCGCCTTCGTCCACGAGCTTGCGATCCGATTTCTGGAATCGCTTGTCGTAGACCATCAACGGATGGAAGCTCATCGGTCCACGTCTCCCATGACAACGTCGGTCGAGCCGATGACGGCGATGACGTCGGCAATCATGCCGCCGATCAGCAGCCGCGGCAGCCCCTGGCAGGCGTAGAACGACGGCGCCCGCAGCTTGATCCGGTAGGGGCGGTTGGTGCCATCCGAGACGATGCTGAAGCCGTGCTCGCCGCGCGGTCCCTCGATCGGCACATAGGACTCACCCGCCGGCACGTTGAAGCCCTGCGAGTAGATCAGGAAGTGCTGAATCAGCGCCTCCATCTCGCTGTAGACCTTGTCCTTCGGCGGCGGGACGATCTTGTAGTCCTGGATGTCGAACACGCCGCGCGGCGTGATCCGCGCCAGCGCCTGCTGCGAAATCTTGGTGCTCTCGCGCATTTCCGCGACCCGCACCAGGTAGCGGGCGTAGACGTCGCCGGCGGTCTGCGTCGGCACGGCGAAGTCGTAGGTCTCGTAGCCGAGATACGGGAACGCCTTGCGGACGTCATAAGGGACGCCGGCGGCGCGGGCCATCGGACCGACGAGGCCGTAGCTCATCGCGTCGTCCGCGGTCATCACGCCGACCGTTTTCGTCCGCTTGATCCAGATCTGGTTCTTGGTCAGCAGGTCTTCGTATTCGCTCAGGTGCGCCGGGAAGGCGTCGAGCCACTTCTTGACCGCCTGGTGGAAGCCGGTCGGCAGGTCCTCGCGCAGGCCGCCGATTCGGAGGTAGCTCGGGAACAGGCGGAACCCGGCGAGCATCTCGTTGACGTTGAGCAGCTGCTCGCGTTCGCGGAAGCAGTACATCATCACCGAGACGGCGCCGATTTCGAGGGCGTGCGTCGCCAGCCAGACGAGATGGCTGGCGAGCCGCTGCAGTTCGGCGATGAGGACCCGGATGTCGCGGACCCGCTGCGGCACCTCGATGCCGAGCAGCTTCTCCACCGCGAGGATGAAGGCGAGGCTGTTCGACTGGGCGCCGAGGTAATCCATCCGCTCGACGAGCGGGATCACCTGCTGCCACTTCTTCTGTTCAGCGGTCTTCTCGATGCCGGTATGCAGGTAGCCGACCGTCGTGTCGGCGGAGATGACGGTCTCGCCGGACAGCTCCAGCACCAGCCGCAGCACGCCGTGCGTGCTGGGGTGCTGAGGCCCCATGTTGACGGTCATCGTTTCCGTGCGGAGCTCAGTCACTCCCTGTCCCCTTCCACGATCTCGCACAGCGCGTGAATCAACGTGATGTGGACTTCCTGCACCCGGGCGGTGCGGTCGTCCGGCACGTTGATGTGAATCTCCGCCACCCGTCCGGCCTCGCCGCCGTCCCTGCCGGTGAGCGCGACCGTGCGCATCCCGCGGCCGCGCGCCGCTTCCAGCCCGCGGACGACGTTCGGCGACGTGCCGCTCGTCGTGATGGCAAACGCGACGTCGCCGGCTCGTCCCAGCGCCTCGATCTGGCGGGCGAAGATTCGCTCGAACCCGTAGTCGTTCGCCAGGCTCGTCAGCAGGCTCGAGTCGGCCGTCAAGGCCAGCGCCGCGAACCCGGCTCGCTCTTTCTGGAACCGGCCGACCAGCTCGGTCGTCAGGTGCTGCGCATCCGCGGCACTGCCGCCGTTGCCGAACGCCAGCACTTTCCCGCCGCCTTCAACCGCCTCACGCACTGCCTCGGCCGCCCGCACGACGCTGGCGGCGTCGAGGCCGCGCACGCGCTGATGCAGGGCTGCAGCCTGATCGAGCGTTCGCGCGACAATCGCGGCCGCAACGCTCTGCTCGCTGGCGGACATCAGCGTCTTCGCTCGAGGCGCGGCATCGGCATCATCGCCCGGCGCGCGGCATCAGCGACCCGGCTCCCGGTCGCGGACGCCGTCCCGCGCTGCCTGCACGTTGGCGACGAAGTCCTCTTCAGACACCTGCAGCGGCGAGTAGGTCTTGACCGGCGAATTGATCTGGACCGGATAGTCCTTCCGCATCGGGAAGCCTTCCCAGTCGTCCGGCATCAGGATGCGCCGCAAATCGGGATGGCCGGCGAACTCGATCCCGAAGAAGTCGAAGACCTCGCGCTCGCCCCAGTTGGCCGCCGCCCAGACACTCGACACCGACGGCACCGATTCGCCCTGCTTCACCCGCACCTTGAGGCGCAGGCGCTTCGGCGTGTCGCCGTAGCCTGCGACCCCGGGGCACGCCAGCACGTACAGCAGCTCGTAGCGCGGTTCGCGCGGGTGATAGTCAACGGCGGTGACGTCGGCACAAAACGCGAATCGCAGCTCCGGCGCGTCGCGCAGTGCCAGGCAGACCTCGGGCAGGCCGGCGGCCGCCGAATAGAGCGTCGGCATGCCGTCGCGCGCCTCGACGACCTCGAGTCCGGACGACACGTCGGCCGGCAGCCGGCGCGACAGGACTTCGATAATGGCGGTTGCGTTCATCGTGTGATCACGGTGCGGGTTTGCTCGACGGCGGCGCCAGCCGGCGCGCGACCTGGCGGCGGCGCCCGCCGCGCGGGACGCCGATCGACCCGGCGCGGCGGTAGGTTATGCGAACGACCTCTGCTTGTCGATTTTTCGCTGCAGCTGGACGATGCCGTAGATGAGCGCCTCGGGCCGCGGCGGGCAGCCGGGCACGAAGACGTCGACCGGCACCACCTGGTCCACTCCCTGGACGATCGCGTAGTTGTCGAACACGCCCCCGACCGACGCGCAGGCGCCCATCGAGATGACGTATTTCGGTTCGGGCATCTGGTCGTAGATCCGGCGCAGCACCGGCGCCATCTTCCGCGACAGGCGGCCGGCGACGATCATCAGGTCCGACTGGCGCGGCGAGCCGCGGAACACCTCGGCGCCAAACCGGGCGATGTCGTAGCGGCCGGCGCTCATTGCCATCATCTCGATGGCGCAGCAGGCGAGCCCGAAGGTCACCGGCCAGACAGACGACCGCCGCGCCCACTGGACGACTTTCTCGACGGTGGTGGTGAGGATGGGAAGCTCGTTGTCGCTCATAAGGAAAGGACGGCCGCTACGCGCGCTCGTGTCCCCAGTCGAGCACACCCTTGCGCCAGACGTAGACGTATCCAACGACCAGGATCAGGAAGAAGACCAGGATCTGGATGAACCCGGTCCAACCCAACGAGCGGATCGCCAGGGCAAACGGATACAGGAACGCCACTTCGATGTCGAAGAGCAGGAAGATCATCGCCACGAGGTAGAACTTGACGGGGTGGCGCTCGCGGGCGTCGCCGACGGGCGGCATGCCGCACTCGTAGGGCGCCAGCTTCTCCGGCGTGGGCTTGTGGGGACCGATGAGGTGCGAGGCGATGATGTTGAACGCCCCGAACCCGGCCCCGAGGCCGATCATGATGAGGATGGGCACCCAGCCGTGCATGTCTGGTCCTGCGGAACGAGAGTCTCAGCGAAAACGGGCTTGTGAATGTTTTCTCAAGCCCGGATCAAAAAAACGCGCCCGTCACCGGCCGCGCGACAGACCCTGACCCAGGCTCAGGACCCATCTGAGCCCTGAATGCTATCACAAGGGTTCACGGTCGGGGCTCGGGGTTCGGGGTTCGGCGACTCGAAGAGCTTCCGATTTTCGGCCGTAGGACTATGTCCGTCGATGCTTCTGGAACGAGCCCCGAGCCCCGAGCCCCGAACCCCGAGTGAAGCGAAGCCAGCGTCCCCCGAGCAATAATTAAACATGCGCCTCGCGTGGTTCAGCCCGATGCCGCCCATCGCCACCGGCATCGCCAGGTGCAGCGCCGACCTCGTGGCCGGACTCGCACCGACACACGAGATTGACGTCTTCGTCGACCAGCGGAACCTTCCGGCCCGCGGTCAGGCGACCACCCTTCGATCGGCGCACGAGTTCGCGCCTCGACAGCTGCAGCGGCCCTACGACCTGATCGTTTATCAGCTCGGCAACTCGTCGCATCACGACTACCAGTGGCCCTACCTCTTCAGATATCCGGGCCTGGTCGTCCTGCATGACGCGCATCTGCACCATGCGCGGGCGGCGTGCCTGTTGCGGACACTGCGATCCGACGACTATCGCACCGAGTTCGCGTGGAACCATCCGCAAGCCCCGCCCGCGGCGGCCGAGCTCGCGGTCGCCGGATTCAACAGCCACCTGCACTACGCCTGGCCGATGACGCGCCTCGTCGTCGCCCGCGCCAGGGCCGTGGCCGTGCATTCGCCCGGCGCGGCCGAACGCCTGCGCGACGAATCCCCGTCGGCCGCGATTCGTACCGTCCGGCTCGGGCACGGGATGCCGGTCTCGGCCGCCGAAGCCCCGGCGCTCGGCGCCGCGGCCCGCGCCCGCCTTGGCATCCGCGAGGACGCGTTCGTCTTCGGCTGCTTCGGCGGGCTGACCCCGGACAAGCGGCTATCGCAGGTTCTCGACGCGTTCGCTGCCATCCGACCACATGTGCCGTCGGCGCACCTGCTGCTCGCCGGAAGCGTCCCGGCAGCATTCGACGTCCGGCCGCGGATCGACGCCTTGGGCCTGCGCGACTGCTGCACTCTCACCGGATATCTCGCGACCGACGAAGAGCTGACGGGGTGCGTCGTCGCGGCAGACGTGGCGCTGAGCCTGCGATGGCCGACGGCGCGGGAGATCTCCGGTCCCTGGCTGCGCTGTCTCGCCGCTGGCACGCCGACCGTCACCATCGACCTCGTGCACACGGCCGACGTGCCGGCGGTCGACCCGCGCACCTGGCAGGCCGGCGGCCCGGATCCCTGCACGGTAGCGATCGACATCCTGGACGAGGCGCACTCGCTGCGGCTGGCGATGAAGCGGCTGGCGATCGACGAGCAGCTCCGCGCCAGCCTCGCCGACGCCGGCCGTCGCTACTGGGCGGCGCACCACTCGATTGAGGGCATGGTCGAGGACTATCGCGGGCTCATCGACGAGGTCCGCGAGCTGGCCGATCCTCCCGCCGACTTGCCGACGCATCTTCTTTCCGATGGCAGCGCGACGCTGCGGACACTCGTCGCCGATCTGGGCGTGACACTGCCGATTCCGCTGGGAGCTTGAGGTAGACTTTGACGATACGAGTAAACGGCGAACCGCAGGAGATCGCCGGACCGATCACCATCAGCACCCTGCTCGAAGACCTGAAGATCGATCCCCGGCTCGTCGCGGTGGAACACAACCTCATCGTCGTCAAGCGCGCCCAGTACGGTGCGGTCACGATCAACGAAGGCGACGAGATCGAGATCGTGAACTTTGTCGGAGGGGGCTAGTTCTTTTGGCTCAGGGCTCACGGCTCAGGGCTCAAGCCGTCGAGCCCCGAGCCCCGAGCCCCGAATAGCGCAGAACACGGAAGTCCCATCATGTCTTCTGACACGCTCACCATCGCCGACAGGACATTTCGCTCGCGCCTGATCGTCGGGACGGGGAAATATCCGTCGCATCGCATCATGGCGGACGCGCATCGCGCGGCGGGCACCGAGATGGTGACCGTCGCCGTGCGCCGGGTGAATCTGGCCGAGCGCGGCGCCGAATCGCTGCTGGGCTCAATCGACCAGTCGCGCATCTTCATCCTGCCGAATACCGCCGGCTGCTATACGGCCGAGGACGCGATTCGCGCCGCCCGGCTCGGCCGCGAAGTCGGCCTGTCGAACTGGGTGAAGCTCGAGGTCATCGGCGACGAACGGACGCTCTTCCCCGACAACGTCGCGCTGCTCGAGGCCACGCGCGTGCTCGTCCGCGAAGGGTTCGTCGTCCTGCCGTATACCAATGACGATCCGATCGTCTGCCGGAAACTGGAGGAAGCCGGCGCCGCCGCGGTGATGCCGCTCGGCGCGCCGATCGGCTCCGGGCTCGGCATCCAGAACCGCAACAACATGCTGATCATCCGCGAGCAGGCGCGGGTGCCGGTGATCATCGACGCCGGCGTCGGCACGGCGTCGGATGCCGCGATCGCGATGGAGCTCGGGGCCGACGGCGTCCTGATGAACACGGCGATCGCCCAGGCGGCGGACCCGGTGGCGATGGCCCAGGCGATGAAGCTGGCGGTCGAAGCCGGGCGCCTCGCGTACCGCGCCGGGCGGATCGAACGGCGCATGTACGCGTCGGCGAGCAGCCCGGCGCAGGGAACGGTTCCGGCGTTGTCCACGACGCTCTCGTCGGCCGGCGGCCGTGCGCAGTGAGCCCGTCGCGCCGATGTCGCTCGAAGAGACGCTGGAGCGTCTGAAGCGGGAGCGGGCCGAGGCGGATCGACGTTACAACGACGCGCTGACGGCGCTCGACCGCTCGCTGCCGGCGCCGCCGCCATGGTCATCCGCCCCGGCGCTGCACGACGCAGCGGTTCTGGCGACGATCAACGAGTCGTGGAACACGCTGGTCGCGCCGGCGCCGGCGGCTGGCTGGCGCGGGCGGCTGACAGGATTCATCTGGCGGACCATCGCCCCCTCGCTTCAGCGCCAGCTCACGTTCAACTCGCAACTGGTCGACCATCTCAACCGCAGCCGCGACGACGCACGCGCGCTGCAGGATCACGCCGCCGGCCTTGCGCATCGCCTCGCCGACGCATTCGCGCAGCTGTCGCAGTTCCACGCCCATACCATTCAGTACCTCCAGCAGGTCACGGCCTACGTCGACACGCGCGACCGGGAGGCGGGCGGCGGGGTGCTGGTGCTGAACGAAGCGGTGAGCGGCGCGGCAGAGGCGACCGCCAAGCGGTGGGAGTCGCTGAGCGTGCGGCAGGAGCGGATCGACGCGCGCCTGTCCCGCCTCTCCGCCGATCTCGCCGCCAGCGACGGCGAGCTGCGCGGCATCCTCGCCGTCGTCCAGCAGGCCACGCTGTCGCTGAAGCGGGAAGTCGAGAAGAGCCTGGCGGTTCCATCGAGTCCGATCTCAGCCGGTGCCGGGACGGCCGCCGTTGCGCCGGCGGCGCCAGTCGCTGCGTTCCAGCCGATCGACAGCTACAAGTACGTCGGCTTCGAAGACCAGTTCCGCGGCTCGCGCGAGACGATCCGGGCCCGTTTCGAAAGCTACCTGCCGCTCTTCCAGGGAGCGAGCGACGTGCTCGACGTCGGCTGCGGCCGCGGCGAGTTTCTCGAGCTGCTCGGCGAATCCGGCATCAGCGCCCGGGGCATCGACCTCAATCACGAGATGGCCGAGCAATGCCGCGCCCGCGGCCTCGACGTCACCGAGGCGGATGCCGTCGGCTACCTGTCGACGCTGCCGGACGGATCGCTCGGCGGCATCTTCGCGGCGCAGGTGGTCGAGCATCTTCGCGCCGACTACCTGCTGCAGTTCCTCGAGCTCGCGTTTCACAAGCTTCGGCCTGGTGGACTGCTGGTCCTCGAGACCCTGAACCCGGCGTGCTGGATCGCCTTCTTCGAGAGCTTCATCCGCGACATCACGCACGAGTGGCCGCTCCACCCGGAAACGCTGAAGTACCTCGTGCTCGCCAGCGGCTTCAGCCGCGCCGAGATCCAGTTCCGGGCGCCGATTCCGCCGCAGGAGCGGCTGCAGGCGATTGCCCTGCCGCCGGATGCGAACGTCGCCGTCGCCGACCTGGTCGAGACCTTCAACGCCAACGTCGACAAGCTCAACGCCCGCATCTACTCCCATCTCGACTACGCGGTGATCGGCACGCGCTAGTCCGCACCGGTTCTTCTGCATGAGGCTTGCGCGCCAGTGGGAATTGCGAATCGCGGGTCTGCTGGCCGGCGCGCTGTTCCTCGCCCTGCTGGCCTCGCTGAGCCGCGTACCCGAGGTCCCATCCCTGTTCATGGCGGGCCTCGGCTGCCTCGTCGTCGCGGCGGCGCTGCGTCCCGCCGACGGCCTGCTGCTGCTCGCCGCCAGCGTCCCGATCGCGACCTGGGCCGGACGCCAGTGGTACTCGGTCGTCGCCTGGCCTGAAACGCTGGTCGTCGCATTCTGCGCCGGCTACTGCTTGCGGACGGCGGTGATGCGGCCGCGGCGCGCCGACGTCTTCGAAGCGCCGGTCGTGATGGCCGCGGCGATCGTCGGCGCGTCGCTGGTGTCGCAACTGCTGATTGAGTCGTGGCGCTTCGGCAGCGCGCCGATGCGCGAGTGGTTGTCGGGCCTCTTCGCCTCGGGCTACTTCGTCGCCGGCGAAAGCGCCGGGCCGATTGACGCGGCGATGCGGCTGCTCGAGTCGCTCGTCCTCTTCCGCGCCGCGGCGACGACGATTGCCACGGCCGAAGCCGGCACTCATGCGGCGCTCGCGCTCAGAACGGTCGGCTGGATCGTCGTCGGCGCGTCGCTCGCCTCCGCCGTCAACCTGCTGCGCCTGTGGGAGGCCGCGGCGCGCAGCGCGTCGCCTGCCGCCGCCTTCGTCAGTCATTTCCTCACCCAGCGCTTCAACGTTCACTACGGCGACGTCAACGCCGCCGGATCATATTTCGTGCTGGCGCTCTTCGCCGCGCTGGCGCTGGCCTTCACCCGCGGCGGCCGCCGCTGGACGCTCGCCGCCGTCATCATCGCCGGCTCGATCTGGATCACGAGCTCGCGGGCGGCGCTGATGTTCGCGGTTCTCGCCGCGCTCGTCCCCGCCGCCGCTGCGGTCATGCACATCCGCCGCCGCAGCATCCGCCGGACGACGCTGGCTGCCGCGGCGGTGGTGTTCGCGCTGCTCGCCGGCGCCGCGGCATTCGCCGTCCCGCATCGCGGCAATCAGAAGTCGGCCCTGATCGCGGCCCAGGTGCGGCTGGAGATGGCGCGTACGAGCCTGCGCATGACGGCGGTGAACCCGCTTTTCGGCATCGGCGTCGGACGCTACTACTCGCGCTCGGGTCAGTTCAGCTCGGCGGAGCTGCTGACGCTGTTCCCGCCCGCGATCCACGAGAACGCGCACAACAATTTCCTCCAGTTGCTCGCCGAGCTCGGCCTCGTCGGCTTCGCCGCCTTCGCCTGGCTCCTGCTCGCTGCCGGCGCTCGCATCGCCCGACTGGTCGCGGCCGAGCCGCGCGATCCGGTGCGCTGGCTGCTCGCGACCGGCATCATCGCGTTCGTGCTGTCGTGGCTCGCGGGTCACCCGCTGCTCATCGACGACGTCGCGTTCAGCTTCTGGCTGCTCCTCGGGGTGCTCGGCGGCTGGGGCCTGTCGGTGGCGCCGGCATCGCCGACGCGGGCGCAGATCTGGACCGTCGCGATCCTCGTGCCGCTGACGATGCTGTCAATACCGTGGAACGTGCATCAGCAGCGCGCCGACTTCGACCTCGAACATCGCGGCGTCGGGGTGTCGCACTGGCAGCCCGAGGTCGACGGATTCCGCTATCGGCTCGCCGGTTCGACGAGCAGCGTCTTCCTGCCCTCGGGGGCGCGCGTCATCGTCGTGCCACTGCGCAGCGTCAACATCGCACCGCAGGTGCGGGTCGAGATCCTGCTCGACGGCCGGCCGGCCGACGTCGTCAACGTCACCAGCGACCGCTGGCAGCTCCTGCGGCTGCAGATGCCGCAGGGCCGGGAGGTACCGCGCTTCCGCCGCCTCGAGTTGCGGGTGACGCCGGCGGGCGATTCACCGGTGCTGATGATCGGCAAGGTCGAGCCGCGCTGACTTCTCGCGCCGCTTGAGCGCGAGCCAGCCCCGCGTCATGCGAACGGCGATCGCCGCGGGATCCACCGTTCGCCGGCGCTGCTCGTGGCGCCGCGCCATCCACACGAGCGGCAGCGAGACGAGCGCGGCGAGCTTGCCGCGAATCGCCGCGCCGCCGCGCCCGGCGGCGACATAGTGCGCGACCCCAGCCAGCGAATACAGGGCGTGCGCCGGCAGCGTCGCCAGCAGCAGCCAGCCCGGCGTGTTCTTGAACCAGGTCCACTCGAGATTTCGTTGACCGTAGAAGACGGCGGCTTCGCTCGCGACGCCCAGCGTGCCGCTCCCGGCGTGGGCGACCACGGCCAAGGGCTCGAACCAGACACGATGACCGCGCAACCGGGCCCGGTACGACAGGTCGACGTCCTCGTAGACCATGAAGAACCGCTCGTCGAAGCCGCCCAGCGATTCGAAGAGAGCGCGACGAATGAGGAAGGCGGCGCCACAGGCGGCGAAGACTTCGCCGGCAGCGACGTAGGAGCTCGCCGCGGCGCCGTGGCCGCGCTTGTAGGCCCCGCCCGCCCGCAGGTATCCATCCCCGGCGCTGTCGACGACCTCTGGCCGATCGAGCCACACCAGCTTCGAGGTGACGAGATCCCGTCCCGACCCGCCGAGGTGCGCCGCGTGCAGGGCGGCGAGCCACGTCGATTCGGCCACCGTGTCGTTGTTGAGAAACACGAGCAGGTCGCCGGCGGCGGCGCGGGCCCCGGCGTTGTTGCCGGCGGCAAAACCGAGGTTGGCGCCGTTGTCGATGATGCGGACGGACGGAAACCCGGCTTTGACGACCTCCAGCGAGCCATCGGTCGAACCGTTGTCGACGAGCAGGACTTCGAACGGCGGCGCTGCCGCCTGCGCCGCCAGCGCCGACAGGCACGGCGCCAGCCAGCGCCGGCCGTTGTAGTTGAGGACGATGACGGAGATGACGGGCGTCACGCCGCCAGCTCCAGCAGCGACCGGTAGACGCGCAGCGTCTCGCGCGCGCTCCGCGCCCACGAGAAGAGCGACGCCCGGGCCGTGCCGGCCTCCGCGAGCGAGCGCGCCCAGACCGGGTCGTCGATCGCACGCTCGATCGCGTCGGTCCACGCCGCCTCATCGTCCGGATCGAGCAGCGCGCCCGCGTCTCCGACGACTTCCGGGATCGACGACGACCGCGCTGCGATCACCGGCGTGCCGCAACTCATGGCCTCGAGCAGCGGCAGGCCGAAGCCCTCGTAGCGCGACGGATAGACCAGCGCCGCGGCGCCCCGGTACAGCGCGATCAGATCGGGCTCGGGCGTCGCCCCCTTGAGAACGAGGAGCGGCTCGGCGCCCGACGCTCCAGAGGCAAACGATGCGAGCGACGCGGCGGTGCCGCGGTCGACGCCGACGAGCACGAGCGCAAGGTCCCGCAGCGCCGGATTGCGGGCGCGAATCCGCGCAATCGCGCGGACCACGATCGGCAGGTTGCGGCGCGGATGAATGTCGCCGACATGCAGGACGTAGCGGCGCGGCGCCGCCGGCGCGTTTTCCGCTTCAACCGACCGCGTGAAGGACGAGGCGGCCGCCAGCGGCACGACGTCAATCAGGTCGGAACGCAGTCCGTAAGCCGCGACGATCTCGGCCTTCGAGAAATTCGAGTCGGTGATGATGCGATCGGCGGCGAGGGCGCTGCGGCGATAGAACGCGCGGCGCAGGGGGCCGCGCTTGTACGGATACCACTCCGGGTGGCGCTCGTAGCTGACGTCGTGAATCGTCACCACCAGCGGGCGCGGGCCGCCGAACGGTGTGGTGTAGGACGGAGCGTGAAAGAGATCCAGCCGGGCGCGAGCGGCCGCGCGCGGCAGCCCGCTCAGCATCCAGCCGGCGTTGGTCGGCAGCGACCAGGACGCCGGAACGGCTTCGACCGCCGCCGGCACGACGCTCGACCGGGGCGCGCCAATCGCGACGACGGTCACACCCGGCAGCGCGGCCATCGCACCGAACAGTTCCCGGGAATAGCGGCGCATACCGGCCGCCGGCGACGCGAGCGCGCGTCCGTCGAAGCCGATGCGGAGCACGCCGTTATGTTACATCCGTCGTCCGGCTCTCGCCTTCGACTGAGCAGCGGATGAACCGCGGACGGTCAACCTCGCATACCGAATAGCGCCCTACCGCACCACGACGCGGACGACGCTCGCGGGGACGAAGTCGCTGCTGACGGTGCTCCATCCGAAGACGGCGAGATCGTAGGCTCCAGGCGGGAGGCCCTGAACGAGCAGGTCGTAGCCGGAGTGCAGGTATTCATCGCCGTGCACGGCCGCGACGTCGGGCCGCGCGCCGCCGTACGCCGCTTCGCCGACGAACACGGGCGGACGCCCGTCGACGGGATAGGCCCACACGTGCAGCGTCTCGATGCCCGTACCGTAGCCGGCGCCGAGGTCGACTGCCCATCCGCCAACCGCGAACGGCTGGCCGACGTCCTGCTGGGATGTCGGGATGTCGATGAGCACCTGCGGCCCGATGCGGTTGCTGCCCTTCGGATGCAGGATGACGCGAACTTCCTGCCGCGACACCGCCTTCTCACCGTCCCAGCGGACAAACACGAAGTCGTAAGCCCCAATGAAGCCAAGCCCGGGCGACCAGAGGAAGACGCCGCTACTGGCATCGAGCGACGAACCGACCGGCAGCGGTGTGAGTTCGCCGTCGGTGCGCAGGTAGCCGGCGTAGCGGGCGCTCAGTGGATCACCGAGCTGGACCTCGAAGCGATCGAGCTCTTCTCCGCGGACGACCGCGCGCCCGAAGCGCAACTCGTGCGAGCGCCACGGCGCGTCCGGCCGCCAGCCGCGGCGAACCTGGACCGATCGGCCGTCGAGCGGCACCGGCGCGAGCCCAGCGACGGTCGCGGTCGGCGCCACCGAGGCATCGATGGCGCCGTGCGCCGTCAGCGACCCGACGCCGTTCGCCACCCGGAAGAACCGGCTGCCGATGCCGTCGGTGTTCCCGCCGCTGTCTGTAGCAGTCCAGGAGATCGTGTGCAATCCGTTCGAGAGCGTAGTCGTGTCGATGACGCGGAACCCGACGGCGCCGTTGGTGTTGGCATAGCCGGGGAAAAGCGCCGCGATATCGGACCGCGCGTGGTTGTACGACGGCGGTCCAAGCAGTACGCCGTCGATGTAGACAGAGATCGTCGAGCCGTCGCTGGGAACGTGCTTCGGCTGCCGGGTCAGGACCCACCCGAAATTGACGTACGCCGCCCCGGCGACGGTCTCGCCCTGTCCCGGCGTGTCGATGGTCCCGAACGGGCGGGTCGCGTTCGCGTTGTCGCAGAAGAGCGTCACGGTGCCGAGCGCAACGGTATGCCCCTCACGGTCGACTGCATAGGCGTGGAACCGGAACTCGCCGTTGCCCTGGTTCGGCAGCATGTTCGTCAAGACCATGAAGCCCCAGCCGGCGCGGCCGTTGCGCGGATAGGTGGGCGCGGCCGCCTGCAGGTCGGGCCTGGCGCCTTCGATGAAAACCCCGCTGCCGACGAAGATCTGTGCCGCGCCACCGCAGTTGCCGTGGACCGGCGCGGTCTCGCCGGTCACGGCGGCGCGGCAGATGAAGAGGTTCGCGACCTCGACGTCGTCGAGCGCCCAGCCCGTAAACGGCACCGCGCCCGTGATACCGACGGCGTTGTTGGCCGGAGTGTCGACGTAGCCGAAAGGCGCCGCCGACGTCCCGGTCGTCATCGTCGTCAGCGTCACCTGCACCGGGGCCACGATGTTGCCGGCGCCCGTTGTCGCGATTGTGAGCACCCCGGAGTGCACCGCCGGCGACGCCAGCGCCGTTGCGTCGACGCTGATCGAGATCTCCCGGTTGCCGCTGCCGGAAGCCGGGCTGACCGACAGCCAGGGCTGGCTGGTGGTCACCGTCCACGACACGGGCGCGCCGCTGCCCTGCGTCAACCGCAGCGTCTGCGCCGTCGTCTGCGACGTGAGCTGCGCCCCGCTCAACGTTGCGCCGTAGCGCAGCGACGTCTTGTCGAGGGTGACGACCGGGCCGCTGCCGGATTGAACGACGGTGAAAGTATTGCCCGCGATTGTCAGGGTTCCCAGCCGGCCTGAGACACCGTTCGAGCTGACGTTGAAACTCACTCCGCCGCTGCCATTACCGCTGGTGCCGGCCGTGATGCCGATGTACGCGCTCTGGCTCGTCGCCGTCCACGGACAGCCAGCCGGCGCCGTGACGTTGACGGAACCGTTGCCGCCGGCGACTCCCATCGTCGTGCTCGGGGCGCTCAGGGTGTAACCGCACGCCAGCGCCGCCTGGTTGACGGTGAACGTCCGGCCCGCGATCGACAGTGTGCCAGTGCGGGCCGCGGTCGCGGGGTTCGGCGCCACTGAGTAGCCGACCGAGCCCGGTCCGCTCGACGACGAGTTCGAGGTGACGGTGATGAAGCCCGAACCGCCGGACGCCGTCCAGGCGCAGCCCTGCTGGATCGAGACTGCCACGGTGCCGCTGCCGCCCCCGGCGGCGACCGAGACTCCCGTCGGCGTGATCGAGGACGAGCAAGCCGGCGCGGTGTCCGGGTAGATGAACGTGAGCCCGGCCAGATCGTCGGGGCCGATCGCCGGCGGCACCGGCGTAGTCGTCTGGCAGCACGACGGGTACATGATGTTCTGGGTCGGGTTGACGACGGAGCCGTCGTTCTGCGTGTGTCCAAGCCCGATCGCGTGACCGATCTCGTGCTCGAGGACGCGCGCGAAGTTCAACGGCTGCCTGAACGAGGCGCTCAGATCGGCGGCGTTCTGGAAGATGACGTAGCCGCGCGAAAACGCGTGGAAGATGTTGCCGTTGATCGTACCGCCGGCGTTCGAGACGCCCCAGCCGCCGCCGATGGCGAGCGTCAGGTCGCTGATCTCGTTCATCGGATCTTCGAAGCTAATGACGCTGCTGTTCGCGGGAATGCCGGCCCATGGTCCGTCCGGAGAGGTCTGGTGGGTCGTGCCTCCGTACTGCAGCACGATCGACGCGCTCGCCGGCGCCGTCCAGGCCGACAGCGCCGACTGAATCTCGCTGACGGCATCGCCGCTCGTCAGCGGATTCGGTGCGCTCGTGTTCTTGTACCAGACCACCGGTGTGCCAGTGTCGGCCTCGCGCCAGCGATAGCCCTGGCCGCCGCCGAGAAGCGTGAATGGCTGCGCTACCGGCTGGATCTCGGATAGTGTCCCTGCGGGTGAGTCGTGCGGCTGCCGGCCGGTCATCGACCGGACGAGGTCGCGGAACTCCGATAACGTGCGCTCCCGCGTCGTGACGGCGCCGCCGACGACCACCGTGTCGCGCAGGTTGCGCCGCAGCTCACGGTCCCCGTTCGCGGCCGGCAGGACATCGAACTTGGACAACCCCATCGCAACGCTGCGATAGCCGAGCGGCCCGCGCTCCAGGAGCACGAGCACTTCCTCGCCGAGCCGGTACTCGACCGCGCCGCCGACGTAGAAGAACGCCGCGCCGTCCGTACCACCCAGCTCCCAGATCTCGATACTGGGGCCGGGCCTTCCGGTCAGGTCCTGGACCACCTCCAGCGTCGTGACCGTATAAATGCGGCCGTCCTGGCCGACGCGCTCGGGGCGCTGGGCGACGACACGGCCGTGAACCACGCGCTCTGACGCCGCCACCAACTGAGCGTCTGACCGGTAGACGACCGTGGACGCCTGGCCCACTGCGACCGACGCGAGCACACAGAGAATCGCCGCAACAGCCGTCCGTACGCAGAACGCCATCGGCGAGCGCAGCAGCAAACCGGACGCCAGCCCGGCCGTGCGTGGCTATTGCGGGATTGCGCATTTTCGAGCGCGGATTGACGCGCGTCAGTTTGTCACGATCTGGCGTCACGATTACAGTTCTGTAATCGAGGCAGAGCGCGGCCGACCATCACCCCGCGGAGACGATTGGTTCACCGCGCCGTCATTCGCAGCACGGCAGCCGGTCCGAAATCGCCGAGTTCCGTGCTCCACGCGAACACGGCGAGGTCGTAGTGGCCCGGGACGAGCCCTGAGATCGGAAGCGAGAACCCGGAGCCGGCGAACCGCTCGCCGAACGCCGCGGCCACGTCGGCGCGTGGCTGCCCCGTCGCGGCTGCGCCGAGGAAGATCGGCGCGCCGCCCGCGAGCGGGTAGGCCCAGACGTGCACGGCGGCAACGCCGGTGTCGAACTCCGCCGCCGGATCGGCCGCCCAGCCCTGCAGGACAAAAGGCTGCGCCACGTCCTGTTGCACCTTGGGAGAGTCAATCGCGATCTGCAGCCCAACGTTGCGGCTGCCCTTCGGCGCGATGGCGATGCGCACGTGACGCTGCGCAATCGGATCGCCGCCGCTCCACTCGACGAACACGAGGTCGTAGTTGCCGATGAAGCCAACACCCGGCGACCACACGAACGTTCCGGTCGACGCGTTGAGATGCGATCCGACGGGAAGCGGCGTGAGATCGTCGCCGACCTGCACATAGCCGGTGAACGCGTCGCCCTGCCGGGCGTTGCCGGCCAGCCAGAGCTCGAAGCGGTCGAGCTCGTCGCCACGCAGGACCGCGCGGCCGGCCTGGTTGACGGGATAGGCGCGGACGGTGGCATTGCTCGCCCAGCCACGTCGACCGAGGACGCCGTCCTGCGACAGCGGCATCTCGCGCAGCGTGCGTCGTACCTCCGGGCTGAGGCTGCGCGCAGGCGTCGTGGCGACGTCAACCGTCGCAGCAGACGCTGTCGCCGTCGCAGCAAACGCTGTCGCCGGCGCCGTGGTCGCCGCGGCCGTGAACGGCGTTCCGCTATTGGCGACACGGAAGAAGCGGCTGCCGATGCCACCGGTAAAACCGCCAGTATCCGTCGCGGTCCAGACAATCGTATGGAGGCCGTTGGACAAGCCGGTCGTGTTGATCGTGCGGTGGCCGATCGCGCCGATACAGGAAGGACACGGCTGGAGGCCGGCCTGTGGCGGCGTGTTCGCGTAGCCGGGGAACGTGGTGGCGATGTCGGCACGATAGTGGTTGTACGAAACGTTGCCGACGAGATTGCCGTCGATGAAGACGTTGATCGTCGAACCATTGGGCAGGATGTACTTCGGCTGCTGCGTCAGCACCCAGCCGAAGTTCACATAGGCCGAGCCGCTGATCGTCTCACCCTGCGCCGGTGTGTCGATCGTGCCGAACGGCAGCGTCGCATGGGCGTTGTCGGCATCGAGCGATCGGACGCCGATCCGCGTGACGCGCTGCTCGCGATCGTGGGCATAGACATGGAACGTGAACCGACCGTTGCCCTGGCCAGGCAGCGTATTGCTGAGCACGAGGAAGCCCCAGCCGCCAACCTCGTTCCTTGGGACGCTCGGAAACAGCGCCTGGACGTCCGTCCGCGCCCCCTCGATGAACACGCTCATGCCGACGAAGATCTCGGAATTGCCGCCGCAGTTGCCATCGACGGGCGCGGTCTCGCCGTCGACGGCGAGCCGGCAGATGGCGACGCGATCGATCTCGATGTCATCGAGAGCCCATCCGGTAAAGGGAATCGCTCCGGACGCGCCCTGGAGGCCCTGCACGGGCGTGTCGACGACACCGAATGGCGGCTGAGAGGTGCCGTTCGGCGTCGCGGACAGACGGACCGCGAGCGGTCCCGGGACGCTCGCCGCGCCGGAAAAGGCCAGTGAGATCGCGCCGTCGGCCGAACCTGGCGATGGCAGGACGCCGCCGGGGCGGACGCTGACGGTGAGCGTCGCCGGACCGGTGCCGGACGCCGGCGTCACCTGGAGCCATGGCCGCGTCGCGGTTGCCGTCCAGGTCACGGTGCCGGAACCAGTCTGCCGCAATGCCACCGTCTGTGGCGAAGTCGCGGCGATGAACGACGAGCCGAGCGTGACCGCGCCGAACCGCAGGATCGATCTATCGAGCGTCATCGTCGGTCCCGAAACCGGCGGCGACGCCGGGTAGACGGTACGGAGGCCCAGCAGGTCATCGGAACCAAGGGCTGGCGGGAGCGGCGTATCCGCCGAACAGCAGCTCCAGAACATGATGTTCCGCGACGGGTTCAGCACGCTGCCGTCGAGCGGCGTGTGATCGAAGCCAATCGTGTGTCCGACTTCGTGAATGAAGATGCGCGTGAAGTCCTGCGGCTGTCGAAAGTTCAGCGGCAGGTCCGCAGCGTTCTGGAAGATGACAAACCCGCTGACGATGCCATCGTAGGCGGTGCCGCCGACAGTGCCACCCGAGCCGAAGATCGAGCTGCCGCCGAGCGCGAGCACGGCGCCGGAGATCTCGTCGTTCGGATCCTCGAAGCTGATCACGGCGCTGGCGGCCGACGGCGTGTTCGACCAGCCGCCGCGCGCATCGGTCTCGAACGTCGTGCCGCCGTACTGGAGAATGATTGAGCCGGCGACGGGGTCCGTCCATGCGGCGAGCCCGATGTTGATCTCCGCGACGCCATCACCCGACACGAGCGGCGCCGGGGCAGTGATGTTCCGGTAGTACTTGATCGGAATCCGCTGATCCGCCTCGCGCCAGCGGATCGGAGGATTGCCGGTGCTGGCGAACGGCTGGGCGGCGAGGAATTGCGTCGCCGCCGGATCGGCCCGCCGCGGCCGCCGGCCGGTCACCTGCGCGACGAGCCCGCGGAACTCCTCGAAGCTGCGCTCGGCGACGACTGCGCCGCCAACCACAATCGCGTCCCCGATCTGTCTCCGCATCGTCGCGCCGCCGCCGGGGCGGCGCACGTCGAACTTCGAGAAGCCCATCGCGACGCTGCGATATCCGAGCGGGCCCTGCTCGAGACAGACCACCACTTCCTGCCCATACTCGAACGACACCGCGCCGCCGATGTGGAGCCTCTCCACGCCGACGACGCCGCCCAGCTCCCAGACCTCGACGACGTCGCCAGGCATCGCCGTCAGATCCTCAATCACCTGGATCGTCGTGACGGTGTAGATGGTCCTGCCACTGGCACCGGCGAACACCGAACGCTGCGCGACTACGCGGCCGTGAACGACGCGCGCGGACCGCGCGATCAGCTGCGCATCGGTGTGAAAGCGAATCGTCGCGGCGATCAGCGTCGAGGGACCAGCGGCAATCAGCAATGCCGCGGCGACCAGTCGGAGCGCGAACCGTAAGGCGGCAGGCAGGCGTCGCCGCGACGAGCGCGTGCCGGCCAGAACGTTAATCTGTGAGCTCATGTGTTGGTTTTTGTCTGCCTAGCTTCTAAGCCCAAGCAGGATTCTTGCCAGACTGAGCCGTAACGGCCAGTCCAGCCCGCAGATCTAATCGAGCGTTCGCGCCGCCGCTCGCGGAGTGGCGTCCGATCCGCTGAGTAGATGTAAGAGAAAATTTCGTTCTGCTCTGAGTATCGATGCTGGCGGAACAGCCCGGGTGTGTAAGAACGGGCCCGGTCGATGCACCGCAGTATAGTTGAGTTCGTGCAACGGCGGGCACCGCCGTTGCACCCAGGCGCGACCGCGAGGATCGATAATGCCAGGATTTCGGATCGTCTGCGCGTTTGCCGCAGTAATGTTTGCCGCGGTTTCGGCCTCGGCCCAGATCAGGGCGACGCCGTACGTGGCTGGACTTTCGAGTCCCGTCGGGTTCGTGCAGGACCCGTCGAATGCAGGGGTTCAGTACGCGCTCCTGCAGGGCGGGCGGATTATGGTCGTGCAGAACGGCGGCGTTCTGCCGACGCCCTTCCTCAACCTGACGACGTCCATCTCGAGCGGCGGCGAGCGCGGGCTGCTCGGCCTGGCGTTTCCGCCCGATTACGCGGCGAGCGGCCGCTTCTTCGTGCGCTTCACGAATCCCGCCGGACATAACGTGCTGGCGCGCTTTCGCCGGTCGGCCGCCAATCCGGTCGTCGCCGACCCGGCGTCACGTTTCGACTTTCTCTGGCCTGGCGGCCTGCGGTTCATCTTCCAGCCGTTCGCCAACCATAACGGCGGGCACCTCGCCTTTGGCGCCGACGGGTATCTTTACGTCGGCATGGGTGACGGCGGCAGCGGCAACGATCCGGATCACCGGGCGCAGGATCCCACCACCCTGCTCGGCAAGATGCTGCGCCTCAACGTTGACGTCGGCGACAGCGATCCCGAGGGCTACGACGTCCCTGCTGACAACCCGTTCCTGGCCGCGCCGGGCGTGCTGCCGGAGATCTGGGCGTTCGGATATCGGAACCCGTGGCGGTTCAGCTTCGATGACGTACGACTCGGCGGCACGGGCGCGATGATCGTCGGCGACGTCGGCCAGGGTGCGCGGGAGGAGATCGATTACGAGCCGGCCGGGCGCGGCGGACGGAACTATGGCTGGCGCAACCGCGAAGGGACGCTCGACAACGTCACCAGCCGGCCGCCGGCCTACCTGCCGCTCACCGATCCGATTTTCGATTACCCGCGATCCGCCGGCGTCGCCGTCACCGGCGGCTTCGTCTACCGCGGCGCGGCGCTTGCGCCCTCCTTCCGCGGCCGCTACTTCTTTGCCGATTACGGCTCGGGCCGGGTCTGGTCGCTGGCGCTGTCGCTCGCGCCGGGAACGGGTGAGGCGACCGCGACCGGCATCATCGACCACACGGCGGAGCTCGGGGCCGCGCTCGGCAACATCACTTCGTTCGGTACCGATGCGACCGGCGAACTGTATCTGTGCAGCTCCAACGGCACCATCTTCCGAATCGCTCCGGCGGTCGTCTCACCTAGCCCGCTGATGCACATCGACCTTCCCGCCCAGGGATCGGTCGTCACCCAGCCGTTCACGCTGGCCGGCTGGGCGTTCGACGCCACCGCCACCTCCGGCACCGGCGTCACGACGGTCCACGCCTGGGCGTTTCCATCGTCGGGACCGGCGGTCTTTCTCGGCGTGCCGACCTATGGCGGGGCACGCCCCGACGTCGGCGCCGCCTTTGGCAGCCGCTTCACGCCTTCAGCGTGGGGCCTGGCCGCGCGCGGCCTCGCGCCTGGAAGCTACCGCATTCTTGTCTTCGGCTGGGTCAGCGCGATCGGCGGATTCGCCGTCACGCGCTCGGTCGATGTCACCGTCGCCAGCAGCACGCTGATGTCGATCGACATTCCGGCGCAGGGCGCGTCCCTCGCGCAGCCCTTCCACCTCGGCGGCTGGGCGATCGATCGCGCCGCGGCATCGGGCAGTGGCGTCGACACTATTCACGTCTGGGCGTTCCCGGCTGGGGGCGGCGTGCCGACGTTTGTCGGGCTGCCGGCCCTCGGCGGCGCACGGCCGGACGTGGCAGGCGTGTTCGGCGCACAGTTCGCGACCAGCGGCTACAACATGGGCGTGTCAGGGCTCGCACCGCGGGGTGTACGACGTCGTCGTCTATGTGCACAGCAGCGTCACGAACGCGTTCACCGCGTCGCAGGTCGTGCGTGTGACCGTGCGGTAAACGACGAGCGTGCGGCGAACGGCACAACGACGAACGCGCGCTGCACGACGAACACGAAGACCACGACGATCACGACCAACAGGAATCTCAGACCCCATCGCCGACGGGCGGCCCTATCCGCGGCGATTCATTCGTGCGGGACATCCATCTGCAGGTCGTCGTGACCTTCGTGTTCGTCGTGCTTGCCGTCGGCGTCGGGTGCTCGTGCTCGGCGAAGTTGTGCCTCGCCGTAGCTTTAGCGGAGGCGGGAAGCCAGTCGGGGAGTCCGAGGGGCAAAGCCCCTCGGTAATGAAAGACTAAAAGCGAATCTGATTCCAGGGGTTGTTCGCCGCGACGACGGGCGCCGACGGCTGCAGTGTGACGCGCACCGGAATGCGCTCCTTGTTGCCGGCCTCATGAGTGCGGATGAACATGAGATTGTACGCGCCCATGAACCCGAGACCTGGCTGCCAGTAGAACGCGCCGCGCGAAGGATCGAACGACGACCCCAGCGGCAGCTCGCGCAACCGGCCGTCGACCACAAGGTAGCCGGCGTAGGCGTCGTCGGTCGGCGTCGACGGACCGAGCCGAATCTCGAGGCGACCGCGCTCGCTGGCCCACACGCGCCACGCGCCATCGAGGCCAGGGGTCAGCGGCCGCGTCGGCGCGCCGAGGTCGAAGCCCTCTCGCAGAGCAATCGCCCGCACATTCGCGGCGCCTCCGACATCGGCCGCGCGACGACCGAGGTCCGGACCCGCCGGCCGCATCGCGTTCGCCAGCGTCAGTGCACTGGCATTGAAAACCGTGAAGAAGCGGCTGCCGATACCGCTCGTGACGCCACCGTTGTCGGTGACGACCCAGGCGATGGTATGCAGGCCGTTGGCGTAGGCGGTGGTATCAAAGCCGAACACGCCCAGCGCGGTGTTGACTCCCGGATGGGTTGGGAAGACTGTCGAGAGATCGGTGCGGCGAGTCCAGCAGCAAGGCGTACCAACGGCCACGCCGTCGATGATCACGGTGACGTGACCGCCGCCGGGCGGGTCGGCGCGACGGACGCGCGACAGTACCCAGCCGAAGTTCGCGTAGTTCCGGCCGCTAATCGTCTCGCCCTGACCGGGTGTATCAATCGTGCCGAACGGCTCGCTCGCCTGGTTGTTGGCGGCCGTGATGGTGCGGGCGCCGATGGGTGTGCGATGGCCCTCGACATCGAAGGCGTGGACAAAGAACGTGAACGCGCTGTTACCCTGCCCTGGCAGCGTGTTGGTCAGCACCAGGAAGCCCCAGCCGGCGCGGTAGTTCAAGGGCGAATCGGGGCTGGTCGTCATGATGTCGGGACGAGCGTCATCGATCGAGACCGCGTCGCCGAGATAGATCTCCCCCGGGGCGCAGGCGGGATTGGTCGACGGCTCGCCGGGAATTGCATTGCGGCAAATCGTGACCCGGGTAACGCCGATGTCGTCGATCGCCCAGCCGGTGACGGGGACCGAGCCCGTGACCACCGCGCCTTCCGCGGGCGTGTCGACGAATCCGCTGGGCGGCGTCGAACCGCCCCTGACGCGCAGCACGGTACGGACGAGTTGCGGTGAGTTGAGAGCCCCCGAAGAGATCACCCGCAGGTAACCGGTGTAATCGACGTGGCCGTGATACGCCTGATTCGCGAGCTGCACGGACAGCGTCGCGTTGCCGCAGCCGCTCGTCGGCGAGACGACCAGGAACGTCAGATCGGTTGCGACCGTCCAGCACGGCGCCCCGCCGATGGTCGTGATTCGCAGCGTCTGGACGGGTGACAACAGCGTCCCGGCGGCGGCGCCGAAGTTCAGCGCCGTCCGGCTGAGCACGATCCGCGGTCGCGGCGGCGAATGATCGATCCGGATCGGCCACTTCGAGTACTGGCCATTCTGGTTGAGGCCGTCCACGAACTCGACATAGACGAAATACTCGGCGCCCTGCGGCAGCGCCGACGTGTTCCAGACGAGGCTCGTCGCCGAGCCGCTGACGCTGCCAATCGCCGTCTTCGCTGCCGGATCCTTGTCGGTGTCGTAGTAGACGTTGACCGTGCCGCTCGTCTTGCTCGCCGTCCAGCGGACGGTGTAACTGGTGTTTGCCGTGTCGAGCGCCGCCAGCTTGAGCCGCTTGATGTAGAACACGGACGGGTTGGCGAACTCGTGCGGATCGACGCGGAACGTCTTCACACCGGGGAACGCGGCGCTGCCCGGCACCCACCCGGCCTGCGACGGACTCACCGGCTCGAGCGGCATCGCCGCCATGTCCAGCGTCACCCGGTTGACGACGTTGGCGCCGGCGCGGCTGTTCAGCGCGAACGCTCGACCGTAGCTTTCGTCCACCTCCCCGGCCACGTGCCAGACGACGCGGAAGATCGAGCCGCCGCAGAGATCGCGCGCCAGGTTGGGCATGCCGAACTCGGCGGTCAGGATCCGATAGCGGGTCGGGTCGATGTGGTGAATCGCGCCGCGCACGTCGCGGTGCAGCGGAAAGAGCGCCGGCTTGGCGAAGCTCGCGCACGGGTCGGGACTGAACACGCCGAGCGCGCTGGTGCCGATGAGCGCCGTCGGGTTGCCCAGCGGCGTCCCCGACTCGGTTTCGGCGCCGCCCACCGAACCGATGCCGACACTCGTCACGTTGAGCCAGTGATCGAGGTCGGCGGAGTTCGCCATGTCCCACGGATCATTCAGGAACGTCGTGGCGAAGTCGTCGGCGCTGCCTTCGTCTGACGGCGCCGTGACGGTGATCAACGCCGGCGCATTGACCTGGTAATAGCCGGCTGAATACCTGAAGGTCCCGGCCGGGTTGCTGGTGCGAATCGCGACGAAGTAGTTGCCGGGGGCGAGAGCGCCGACGTTCAGTGAGTAGCTGCCGCCGGCGACGTTCCTGGCAATCGATCCCAGCGTGCCGTTGGCCGCGTCCTGATCGTTGTCGAGGTGGATGTCGACATTACCCGAGAAACCGGTCCACGCAATGTTGCGGACGAGATCCGGCTGCAGATCGACGAGTCGAACCCAGTCGATGTCGATGGTGCTGCCGGCGGGCGTATCGTCCGGCGCCGGATCGAAGCGCAGCGACCGGCGCAGGCCCGTCCACGCTCCGAGCGTTCTCAGGTCGACGATGTGGATGCCCCAGCCGGCCCCGGCCTGGAAGGGAGCGAGCGGAACCAAGCCGGGGGGGTCGTATATCGTCCCCGCACTCGACCACAGAATGAAGCCGCCGTTCTGGGGAACGCGCATCCGCACGGCGAAGACGCGGTAGACGTCGGCGTTCAGCGGGTAGGTGGAACCATTCTTGAGGACGTTGGAAAGGTTCGGGCTGTTGGTTTCGAGCAGCCAGAGGTTCGGGTCGACGCTGACCGTCCCGGAAAACATGCTGCCGGCAAAGTTGAACGTCGAAAAACCGCTGCGCGGCTGGTCGACGGCCTGCAGCCACCAGCCCAGGTCGGTCCGCTCGTTCATGTCCCAGGGGTCCTGGAAGGTGCGGGTGGCGAAATCGTTGGCCGAGGCGACCGGTGTGGGGCTCGAGGGCTGGGTGACCTGCTGTGCCATTACCGGGCCGGCCGCGAGCACGGCAAGCGCGAACATCACGGCTATCCGACTCATGAATTGATGATGCACGGCCTATCTTGGTGCAACCAACAGGCCAGCCCGGATTCGGCTGCAACCGAGCCGCCAGCCCGATGCGCGCTGAGACGGTCGATAGACGGAGACCCGCGCGTCAGAAGACCGCTCAGCCGTGACCGTTGTCGTAACGAGATTCGAAAACCGGTGTCGCGAGGTCGCGAATCAACCCGCGCGAGGAAAATCCTGTCAGCGCGCCGCCAATTCTGTTCCCTGGTCCGGGCCAAAGGTGCAGTTCTTACTCAGCTGACGAAGGCGCGAATCGTCCCGTGTGGGGTGGCAAAGCTGCCATCGACCCTGCGCAGGTCGAACGTCGACACCCGTTCTACGCGCTTGAACCCGGCTGCCAGCGCCATCTGCCGCAAACACTTCATCGTCGGCAGCCAGAACGCCTGCCCTGTCGGCGTGCCCATGAACCGCGCCCGGGACTGATTGGCGACGTGAAAATGCGTGTCGATGCCGGTGCAGATGATCGCCTGGTCGCGGCAGACCCGGCGAATCGCGTACAAGGCGCGCAGGGGATCCGTCAGGTGCAGCAGGACGCTGGCGCAGAAAACGAGATCGTAGGTCCCGACCCTGGCCGGCGTCAGGTCGTAGATGTTGCAGAACTGCCGCTTCACTGCCGACTGCCGCGCCTCGATCGCCAGCCCCAGGGCGCCGTGGTGGTAGGCATCGGGGACGTTGCCTCCCTGCTCGAACATCTCGTGCAGCGCCGGGCTGCCGTCGTGATCCGACCACACCGGAATCTCGGCGGTCGAGACCTGCGCGCCGCGCCGTTCGAACTCGAACGCGAAGAACCCGTGGCCCGGACCGACGTCGAGCACGGCCTTGCCCTCGAGCGAGCGCGGCAGCCCGTAGTGCCGCAGCATCGGCTTCAGGTCGTACTGCCCTGGCGTCACGATCCCGTTGCCGAGATCGAGGACGTGATACCACTCGTGCTCCGCGACTCGTCGACGAATCTCTTCAATGACCAGCGGGGCCGGCGGGGACGGCCCTGCTGCAGGCATGTTCGGCTCGGATGGGTTCGTCAACGAGACACGATTATAAGCGGCCGCTGCGCCGCGGATCGGCGCCGCGCTGGTCCGGTGCGAACGCTTGGTGTATCCTCTTTCCACATCGGGACGCGCGGCATCCGCCGCCGCCTCAATCAATTGCCGCCGCAGTGAGTACCGACCGCAGTCCTGTTCACCCTCCTCGGGAGCTTCGCACTTTCGGCCGTTCTGACTCCGATCGTACGCAAACTGGCGATCCGGGCCGGATTCGTGACCCGGCCGCACCGCGATCGCTGGCATCCGGACCCGGTGCCGACGCTGGGCGGCTGCGCGATCGCGCTGGCGTTCTTCGTCGCGACGGCGGCGGCCGCCCCGCTCGCGCCGCTGGCCTCGCTCCTGGTGGGCTGCCTGCTCATGTTCGGCCTCGGCGCGTTCGACGACGCGCTGCAATTCAAGGCCACCACCAAGCTGGTCGTGCAGTCGATCGCCGCCGCGATCATGGTGTTCCTGATGCCGGACGCCAACCTGACCGGGTGGCCGGCGCTCGACGCCCTGCTGTCGGTCGTCTGGATCGTCGGCATCACCAACGCCTTCAATCTCCTCGACAACATCGACGGCCTGTCGGCCGGGATCGCCGTCATCGCCGGCGTCTTCGTCCTGGCCGCGATTGCGCCGGCGTCCGGCACGCCGCTGGCGGTCGCGGTCGCGGCGTTCATCGGGGCGGCGCTCGGCTTCCTCGTCTATAACGTGCGGCCGGCCTCGATTTTCATGGGCGATTCGGGGAGCCTGTTCCTCGGCTCGTTCCTCGCCGGCGCGTCGCTGCTCGCGACGCCGGGCCTGCGGGTCGACGTCGCGCCAGTGGCGGCGATTCCGCTTCTGATCCTGCTCATCCCGATCTTCGACACAGCGTTCGTCAGCATCACCCGGCGCCTGGCCGGCCGCAGCCCGATGCACGGCGGCCGCGACCATCTCTCGCACCGGCTCGTCGCTCTCGGCATCGACGAGCGCACCGCCGTCCTGAGTCTCTACGGCCTGGCGTCGATTGGCGGCCTGATCGCACTCAGCGTCCAGCACGCGGACGTCGGCTACGCCGCGATCCTGATCGGGCTCTACCTCATTCTCCTGTCCGGCATCGGCGTCGTCCTCGGCCACGTCGAGGCGCACGCGCTCGAAGTCCAGCCGGGATCGCAGCCGCTCGTCTCGGACGTCACTTACTCGAAGCGGGTCTATGAGGTCCTGCTCGATCTCGCGCTGATCTCGCTCGCCTACTACGCCTCGTTCCGCATCCGCTTCCCCGGACCGGAGTTCGCGCAGTTCCTGCCGAACTTTGCCGGCTCGTTCCCGCTGGTGCTCGCCTGTCAGATTGCCGGCCTGGCGATCGCCGGCAAGTATCGCCAGCGATGGCGGCACTTCGGCGCCAGCGAAGCGATCCGCATCGTCCGCGGCGTCGCGATTGGCGTCGCTGCGTCGGCGCTCCTCATCCTTGGCCTCTATCGATTCATCGGCTTTTCGCGGCTGGTGTTCGCCATCGACGGGACCCTGCTCGCCGTCCTGCTGGTCGGGGTGCGGGTCGCCATCTCGTCGGTCGACGAGTACCTGCGGCGGCAGCGCGGCGCCGGCCGCGCCGTCCTGATCTACGGCGCGGGCATCGGCGGGGCGCTGCTCGTCCGCGCCCTGCTCGAGGATCGGACGCTCGAGCTGCAGCCGGTCGGCTTCATCGACGATGCCGCGTCGAAGCGGCGGCTGCGAATCGAGGGCGTGCCGGTGCTGGGTACGTTCACTGAGCTGCCGCTGATGCTCGAAGAACGGCAGATCGCCGAAGTGCTGGTCAGCATCAAGCACCTCGACCGCACCCGCCTCGCCGAGATCGCCGCGATCTGCCACGACCGCGGGGTCGCCATCCGGACGATGCGGTTCGCGCTCGAAGCGATCGGCCCTGTCCCTTCCCTCCGCCATGTCAGTGGGCGCTGACTCGCTGACCCCGCCGATGGAGAATCGGGCGGCGGTGGCGCCATCGATCCGGCGATCGATGCACGGCCTCCGCAATTACCGGCAGCTGCTGCTCAACCTCGTTCTCAAGGATCTCAAGCTCAAGTACCGCGGCTCGGTCATCGGCTTCGTCTGGTCGCTGGCGAACCCGCTGGTCATGGTCGGCATCTACACCTTCGCGTTCACCAAGATCATGCCGGTCGGCTCGCCGCAGTTCGTGTTCTACCTGCTGCTCGGGCTGCTGGCGTGGACCTTCTTCGCCAGCTCGGTGGCGATGTCGACGTCGGCCATCGCCGACAACGGCGGCCTGCTGAAGAGCGTCTGGTTCCCGCGGGCGATCCTTCCTACGGCGACGGTCCTCTTCAACCTCGTCCAGTACATACTGACGGTGCTGGTGTTCATCCCGGTGATGGTCGTGTACTACGACGTCCCGCTGGTTGCGCCGATGCTGCTCTTTCCGATCTTCGTAGCGCTGCAGGCCGCAATGACGATTGGCATCGCCCTGGTGCTCGCCACCGGCACCACGTTCTTCCGCGACATCCGCCACCTCGTCGAGGTCGCGCTCGCGGTGCTGTTCTGGGCGACGCCGATCATCTACGAGGTCGAGCGGATCCCGGAGGGGGTGCGATGGGTCGCAGCCTTGAGTCCGATGACGCCGTACGTGAACGCCTATCACGCCGTGTTCTTCTACCGCCAGTGGCCGGACGCGCAGACCTGGGCGGCGACCATCGGCTACGCCGTGGTGCCGCTCGTCCTGGGACTGTGGCTCATCGCCCGTCACGAAGATCAGTTCGCGGAGCTGGTGTGACGCCGCGGCGCTCGAGCGGTGGTGGCCGCGATTGATGGCACAGGCGCAGGACTTCAGCGGGCTCGTGTTCGAGTCCCGCAAGCTATCCAAGCGGTTCCTCCTCAGGCACAACCCGGCGGGCGAGCTCAAGGTCAGGCTGCTGGGGCTCTTCGATCGCTCGCGGCGTCAGCAGGTCGAGGAATTCTGGGCCCTGCGATCGGTGTCGCTGGCGGTGCGAGCCGGCGAAGCGCTCGGCATCATCGGCCGCAACGGCTCTGGCAAGAGCACCTTCCTCAAGCTGATCGCCGGGATTCACCGGCCGACGTCCGGCGACCTGTTCGTCGCCCGCGGCGTCCGCATCGGCAGCATGATCGAGCTCGGCACCGGCTTCCATCCCGAGCTGACCGGGGAGGAGAACGTGCTGCTGAACACCTCGATTCACGGGCTCACGCGCAGCGAATCGCTCGAGATCTACGACGCCATCGTCGAGTACTCCGGGCTGCGCCACTTCATGGACGTGCCGCTCAAGAACTATTCGTCCGGCATGCACGTGCGGCTCGGGTTCGCGATTGCCGCCAAGCTCGACCCCGACGTCCTGCTGCTCGACGAGATCTTCGCGGTCGGCGACGAGGACTTCCAGAAGCAATGCCGCTCGACCATTGATGCGTTCCAGGCGCGCGGCAAGACGATCCTGTTCGTGTCGCATTCGTCGACGGCGATCCAGGCCATCTGCCGCCGCGTCTGCCTGCTCGAACACGGGCGCCTGCTGTTCGATGGCCCGGTGGATGCCGGGCTGACCGAATATCGGCGGGTCACGTCGGCGTCGCCATACGACGCGATCGGCCCCAAGGACAGGCCGGCCGCCGACGATGCCGCCGGCGCCGGCGAGACGCCCGAACTGATGTGGCACCGCCTCGCCGCCGGCGGGTTCTGGGACGAGCAGGGACGCTGGACCTTCGACTTCCTACGGCGTCAGGGCCTGCGTCGCGATCATTACGTGCTCGACGTCGGCTGCGGCAGCCTGTCGGCGGCACGGCTGATGCTGCCGTTCATGGATCGCAGCCACTACTGGGGCTTCGAGAAGAGCATGGAGCTCTACATCGCGGGCGTGCAGATCGAGCTGCCGCGTGCTGGTGTCGAGCCCGAGCTCGGCCACTTCATCGTCAACGACGAGTTCGACCTGTCGCAGGCGATTTACCCGTTCGACTTCGCGATCGCCGGCTCACTCTTTCGCCGGCTGCCGCTCAACAGCATCGCCAGGTGCCTCGGGTCCGTGGTGCGGGCACTGACCCGCGAGGGCCGGTTTTACGTCGCCTGGCCGGACAACCCGTCGCCGCGCGACTTCGGACCGATCGTCCAGCCGGATGGCAGCCGGACCTACAGCGATCGCGAGCCGTTCCACTACAGCTTCGAGCTGCTCGCGAGCATCGCCGAGACCGTCGGCGGCGCGGCCGAGCGGGTCGAGGATGCCTCCCACCCTCGCGGCGAATCGATCATGGTGATCCGCCGCCGCTAGGCCGCCGGCGTCAGCCAATCGCGCGCTGGTAGACGTCGCGGAAACGCCGCGCGATCTCGGGCCAGGTATAGCGCGCCAGCACCTTCCGCCGCCCGGCCTCGCCGAGTTCCCGTCGCATCGCGTCGTCCTCGAGCAGGCGGAGGATGGCCGCAGCGAGCCCCCGTGGATCGCCGAACTCGACCAGCAGCCCGTCGACGCCATCCGCGACGACCGTGGGGATCGCGCCGCGGCGGCACCCGACCACCGGCTTGCCTGCACTCCACGCTTCGACGAACGCGATGCCGAACGACTCGTAGCCGGACGGATACGCGAAGACGTCGACGGCCGCGAAGAGCGCGCCCTTGTCCTCCTGCGCAAACCCAGGCACCAGCTTGACCCGGGCGCGGCGCGCCTCGGGCAGGGTGGAGACGATTCGCTCGACCTCGGGATAGAAGCCGGACTTGGCCCCTGCGATCAGCAGCCACGCATCGGGATGCGCATTCCACACCTCCGGCATCGCGTAGAGCAGCGTGTCGACGCCCTTGTGGCCGCCGATCTGGCCGATGAAGCCGACTACCGGGCCGTCGTCGAGGCCCAGCCTGCGCCGCGCCTCGGCCGGCGCGGTCGTGAACTGCGCCGGATCGACGCCGGCGCCGATCACGTGGACGCGGTCGGGACGCGCGCCGCGGCGGATGACGTAGTCGGCTTCGAACTGCGTGTAGGCGATGTAGTGCACGCGACGGATCGCGTCGTAGATCATCGCGCGTTCGAAACCCCATTCGTCATCGGGGTGAAGGCCGCCGCACAGCACGGCCGGACGGCCCGACTGCCGCGCGGCGCGCTCGGCCGTGAACATGTGCATCAACGGAAAAGAAGAGGCGGCGATGACATCGGCCGGCGCGGTCCGGACGGCCGCGGTCAGCCCGGGAATCACCGGGCCGCCGGCCAGCGCCCGCAGGTACTGGTTGAAGGGCAGCCGGTACTTCCACGGCACCTGCTGAGCCCGGCGCGCGACGCGGCTGACCTGGGACAGCACCTCGAAGCGCTTGATGGTGACGCCGTCGCGCGTCTCGGTGCCCGCCGGCATGCGCGGCGCCGCCGGAATGAAGAAGCCTTCGCCGTTGTAGCAGTTCGTCGTGAAGACCGTGACCTCGTCGCCGAACTGCGCGACGAGCTCCTCGGACACCCGCTGGATCACGAGCTCGGTGCCGCCGATGGCCGGCCAGTATCCCTGGGTGACGTGAAGAATCCGCATGCGGGCGCCATCCATACTACAATCACGAGGTCGCGCCGATGACGCATCGACGCGGATGAATCGCTCTCAACCAGATGACCACGTCGACGGAGCGCGGCGCGATCGCCGGCACCTCGCAGACTGCGTCCCGCCTGTCACGCCTTTTCCGACATCCGCTCTGGACGACCGGTACGGTGGTGCGCGGCCTGGCGGCGATGCCCGGCCCGGCCACGGTCCGGCGCGCGGTTTCACACCTGCTGTCGCGCGTCTTTCCCCTGCGGCTGACGATTCCGACGCGTCGCTGGTCGGAGGTGGCCGACAGCGGCGCCGCCGTGCGCTGGGCGGGGCCGATCAACCTCAGGCATCGCACGCTCGAGGCCCTGCTCTGCCTGCCGCCCGGCGGCATCGAGTACCCGGACCAAGGCGCCGGCCGGCGCCCGATTCGTCTGCGAGTGCGGACTCTCGCCCGAGGTGTGGGACGACCAGCCGCCGGCGATCGACTTCACGATCGAGATCGAGGCCCCGGCGGCTGATGGCTGGCAGCAGCGCGTCACCGTCACCGTCGATCCGGGCCGGCGCTGGACCGATCGGCGCTGGCACACGGTCTCGATCGACATGCCACCCGTCGGCGGCGCCGCGATCGACGTCACGGTCGTCCTCCGCACCAGCGTCAACGGCGCCGGCCCCGCCAGCAAGGGCTGGGCGCTCTTCGGCGAGCCGCGTTTCGAGAGCCGCCGCGGCACCCGAGCCGTGTCGAGCTCGATCGCCACGTTCGCGCGCCGGATTCGCCGCGACGGCATCCGGCCGACGCTCGAAGTCCTCCGTTCCGCCGGCGTCACCACCGCGGACGCCGAGAGCTACGCGCGCTGGGTGGTGCGCAACACGCGCAGCGACGCCGAGCTGGCGGCGCTCGCGACCCGCGTCGCCGCGCTGCCCTACCAACCGCTCATCAGCATCGTCATTCCGACCTACAACACCGATCCGGCCTGGCTTCGATCCGCGTTCGGGTCCATCACCCGCCAGGTCTACCCCCACTGGCAGGTCTGCGTGTGCGACGACGCGTCGACCTCGCCCGAGACGATCCGGACGCTGCGCGAGTACGAGAACGATCCGCGTTTCCGGCTGACGTTCGCCGCCGAGAATCGCGGCATCTCCGCCGCGTCGAACGCGGCGCTGGCGCTGGCCACCGGCGAGTTCGTCGCCTTGCTCGATCACGACGACGAGCTGACGCCGGACGCCCTGGCGGAAGTCGCGTTGCGGCTGAACGAGGATCGCAACGCCGACGTGATCTACTCGGACGAAGACAAGCTCGATGCGCGCGGCGAACGCTGCGATCCCTGCTTCAAGCCGGACTGGTCGCCCGAGCATTTTCTCGCGACCATGTACATGTGCCACCTGATGGTGGTGCGGCGGCAGGTCGCCCTCGATGCCGGCGGGTTTCGCGCCGGCTACGAAGGCGCGCAGGACTACGACCTGCTGCTTCGCATCATGGAGCGGACGTCGCGCATCCATCACATTCCCCGGGTCCTCTATCACTGGCGCAAGCATTCGCAGTCGACGGCCAGCGCGGCCCAGGCGAAGCCATGGGCGATCGACGCCGGGCGCCTGGCGCTCGAGGATCACGTCCGCCGCACCGCGATGAGTGCCGACGTCCTCGACGGCGGCGCGCCCGGCCTGTACCGCGTCCGGCGCCACATCCGCTCGCAGCCGCTGGTGTCGATCATCATTCCGACGGCCGGCCGGTTGCGGCTGGCGGGCGGCCAGCGGGTCGACCTCGTCGCCCAGGCGATCGCCAGCCTGGCATCGCTCACCGATTACAAGCACTACGAGATCCTGCTCGTCGCTGACGCTGCCGGGGTGCAACCGTCGACCGAACGCGCGCTCCAGGGGACCCGGCATTCGCGTGCTGCGGTTCGAGCGTCCGGGACCGTTCAACTTCTCGGCGAAGATCAACTTCGGCGCTGCCGCCGCCGCCGGCGAGCACCTGGTGCTGTTCAACGACGACCTCGAAGTCGTGGACGGCGACTGGCTGACGGCGATGCTCGAGTTCTCCCAGGTGCCGGAAATTGGCGCGGTCGGCGCCAAGCTGCTCTACCCGGACGGCCGGCTGCAGCACATCGGCATGTCGCTCGGCGTCGCCGGCATCGCCGCGCACGCCTTTCATCAGCACCCGGGCACCTCGCCGGGCTATGCCGGCAGCGCCCTCATCACCCGGAACTATTCGGCCGTCACCGGTGCCTGTCTGATGACGCGCCGCCAGGTCTTCGAGCAGGTCGGACGGTTCGACGAGCGCTTTCCGATCGACTTCAACGACGTCGACTACTGCCTGCGGCTTCGCGCCGCCGGCTACCGCGTCGTCTACACGCCCTGGGCTCGGCTGCTGCATCACGAATCGGCGAGCTTCGGGCCGCGCCGCCAGGATCTCGACGAGATAGCGGAGATTCGCCGCCGCTGGGCCGCGGTCATCGACAACGACCCTTATTACAATCCGAACCTGACCCGGAACTTCCCCGACTATCGCCTCGATGCCTGAAGCCGCCGCCGCTCCGCCGGCTCACGGGCGACGCGTTCTCGTCACGGCGGCGTTCCTGGCGCTCGTCATCTGCCCCCTCGTTGTCGTCGCCATCGCCAGCACCTCGCTCTTTCGCGCCGGCGGCCGCGTCCTCGAGGTCGAGATGCGGACGAGCAGCGGGAACACCGCGGAGATCTTCTGGAGCGCGGACTATATCTTCAGCGCCAGCGCGCGGGCGGCAGCGTCGATCAATCAGGAGCCCGGCGCGTTCGCCCGGGTCCGCTTTCGCCTCCCCCGCGAACGCTTCGAAGTGCTCGGCTTCGAGCCGATGAACGGCGAAGGCGACGCCGTCATCCGCGGCATCCGCATCCTCGACGACCACGGCCGCGTCGTCCGGACGATCGATCCGCTCGTGCTGCGGCCGTTTCATGAGGTCACTCGCGTCCTGCCGGTCACCGACGGCGCTCGGGTGCTGACGACGCCAGGTGCCACCAACCCGATGATGATCCTGAACGCGAGCTGGCTGGCGGGGCCGTCAGCGTGGCGAGGCGTGCAATTCGTCACGCCGCTCGGCCTGGCCTGGATCGGCCTCGCCGCGCTTGCCCTTCTCGCAACGGCGATCGGCGTCGTCATGAAGGACGCGATGCGCGAGTCGTTCGACCGGCGCACAGTCTTGTGGCTGGCGATGCTCTTCCTGATCGTGGTCTGGGCCAAGGCGCTGGTGCTGCTCCAGCATCCCGTGCCGGTGCCCTTCTGGGATCAGTGGGATGGCGAAGGCGCGATGCTCTATATCCCGTGGTGGCACGACGGGCTGACCTGGCGCCAGATGTTCGCCCTCCACAACGAGCATCGCATCTTCTTCAGCCGCCTGCTGGCGGTCGCGCTCCTCGTCCTCAACGGGCAATGGGATCCGCATCTGCAGATCCTCGTCAACGCCGTCATCCTGGCGCTCGCGGCCGTCGTGCTCGCCGTCGTGCTGTGGATGGCGGGAGGGCGGCGCCGCCTGCCGCTCGTCGTCGCGCTCGTCGCGCTTGCCGTGGCGCCGCCGCTCGGGCTCGAGAACTCGCTGCACGGGTTTCAATCGGCGTTCTACCTGCTGCTGCTGTTCTCGCTGCTCGCGATCTGGCTGATGATCGCCCACGAGCCAGGCACGGCGGCGTGGGCGCTGGGTGTCGCGTGCGCCTTTTGCACCGTCTTGACCGTCGCCGGCGGCGCGCTCGTGATCGTACCGGTCGGCCTCGCGTCACTGCTGCGGGCCGTGGCGACGCCGCGGCGCTGGCGCCAGCTGGCGATCACCGTCGTGGCGCTGGCCGCCGTGGCGGCGGTCGCGGCCGCGGCGATGTCGCCGCCGATTGCGTACCACGAACCGCTCAGGGCCGTGTCCTGGCCCGCGTTCATCCGCTCGCTCGGACGGAACCTCGCGCTGCCGTGGGTCGACGCCCCGGCGCTCGCGCCGATCCTCTGGCTGCCGCTGGCGGTCGCCGCCGGCGTGGTCCTCCGGCGACGGCTTCAGTCGAAAGACGATGAACGGTTCCTCCTCGCGCTCGGGGCATGGGTCCTCTGCCAGGCAGCCGCGATCGCATATGCCCGCGGCGGCGACGGGGTCGCGCCCGCTTCCCGCTACCTCGATCTGCTCGGGCTCGGCCTGGTCCTGAACTCGCTGGCGCTCGCGGCCTGGCTCGCAGCCGGCAAGCGCCCCGTGCAGATCGGCGTCGCCGTGCTCCTGTGCGTCTGGCTGGGTGGGCTGACGGCGGGCGTCGTCTCGCTCAGTCGCGAGACGCTGGCAACCCATGGGCGGCAGCGTGAGCGAGGCGCCCGTGAGCACGTCAGAAACGTCCGCGCGTTCGTCGCTACGCAGGACGTCGACGAGCTGCTCGACAAGACTGGACCGCGCGACCTGCCGTACAGCAACGCCTGGCTGCTCGCCAACTGGCTGCAGCATCCGTACATCCGGCAGGTGCTGCCGGCGATTGTCCGGCCGCCGCTCGACTTGCAGCCCGCCGGCAGCAGCAGCGGCTTCGTGGCTGGACATGCCGCCGACCGCGCCAATCGGCGGCTGACGTTCGACTCATACGGCGATGGACCGGGGACGAACGCCGGCTGGTTCGAGAGTCAGCCGCTGGCATGCAGTAATTTTCGCCACCTGCGCTTCGAAGTCGCCGGCGCAGCCCGGGATGGGGGCCTGGATCTCGGTGTGCGCGACGCCAGTGGCCGGGTCTTGAAAGTGTCGCCGGCACCCGGCACGCGGCCGGGATGGACCGGTGTCTTCGTCCGCTGTCCGCCAGGGACCTTCTCGGTCGTGGCGTCGGATCGGTCGCCGCTGTCGTGGATGGCCTTCACGCCGCCGACCGAGATTGCCGCCGGCTCGATGTTCGCCGCCGTGGCGATCGAGCGCGCGCCGCTGCTTGGCTATGCCGCGCTCGCCTGCGGCGGCCTTGCGCTGGCGTCGGCTCTGGCGGCACGATCGACACAGCGGCCGGCGCTCACTCCGGTCGCGCGAGGGTGATGAACCGGCTCATGTCTTCTTTGAATCCTGACGGTGAACCAGTCGCCTGCGCCATCTGCGGCCGCAGCGACACCGAACCCGAATACGTCAAGTACGGCTACGCCATCGGCCGATGCCGCGGCTGTGGCCTCGTCTACGCCAACCCACGGGCGCCGGCGCCGCGCATCCTCTCGCGCTACAGCCCTGACTATTTCTGGAAGGAGTACCTGCCGTCGCTGGGTATCGTCGACGGCAAGTTCGACCTGGCGCCGTTCGATGCCCGGTATGCGCCGATCCTGCGGCTCCTCGCCGCACGCACGCCGGGACGCCGGCTGCTCGAGATCGGCGCCGGCGCCGGCTTGTTCCTCAAGGCAGCGGAGCGCGCCGGCTGGCAGGTGTCCGGCATCGAGCTCTCTGATGCGGCGGCGCGCTTCGCGATCGAGCAGCTCGGCCTCGACATCAGCACGACGCCGGCCGAGGCAATGAGCGTCGGCGAAGGCGCGTACGACGCCGTGGCAATGTTCGAGACGATCGAGCACCTGTTCGACCCGCGGTCGGTGCTGACCGCGGCCGCCCGCACGCTCGCGCCTGGCGGCACCCTCGTCGTCAGCACACCAAACTACGACGCCGCGAGCCGCCACCTGCTCGGCGCCCCCTGGGCGGTGTTGAGTCCGATGGAGCACGTCTACTACTTCCGCGAGGCCAGCCTCCGGCAGCTGCTCGAGGCCACCGGCTTCGAGGACGTCCAGTTCGATCGCGTCCACCAAGGGTGGGGTCCGATGGAAACCGCCAACTTCCACTACACGCATGCCCCGACGTCGTGGCGGGCGCGGGGAATGGAACTGCTCGTGCGCGGCGGCGGCATGACGCTCGCCCGACTGCTGCAGCGCGCCGGACGCCAGGACACGCTCCTCTGTTTCGCGCGGAGACGCCCGTAGCTCGATTCGCGACGTGTGGGCCGACGCCGGTCTCAGGACGCGGCCGGCCGTCCCTCGCCGCTGACCTGGGCCGATTCTCCCTGCAGCCGCCGCAGCTCCCGCTTCGACGCCAGCAGCTCGCGCGTCAGCTCCCGGACGCGCGCATCCAGCGTCTCGCGGGTCTTCTGCTCTTCGCGAATCGCCGCGGCGGCATGCCGCAGCGCCACGATCAACTGCTGCTGCAGCTGGTGCTGCTGAAAAGCGTAGGGGCGCAGCACGCGGAACAACAAGCGCTGCGCCGCCTGCCGCAGCCCGGAAAAGGCGCTGGTCTCGGCAGCGACGGTCAGGTTGGCCAGCCGGTCGAGCTGCGGAAGCAGGTGTTCGAGCGGCTCGATCGCCGGCGGTTGTGACTGACCGGGCACGGGTCGCGGCAAACGAGTATCCATGGGCACGGTGATCCCCGGCATGGCGACGACGCGCTTGCGGTCGTCGCGTATCTGACGGATGCGGCCCGCCACTGCGGCAGCCGACGCCTCGACGCCGTGATGCTGCAACAGGTCGGCCCGCGCGGCGGCGCCTCGCGTCCGCGCTGCTTCCGGCCGCGCGTAGACCTCGCGCATGAAGGCGGCAGCCTGGTCGAGATCCGGATCGGCCCACGTGGCGGTGACTGGATAAGGCTCGCACCCCGGCGGAACGGGCACGCGCAAGTAGTTGACGAGATAGCTCGTCTCCGGCTTCATGAACTGAAGGTTGCCCGAATAGCCGGTGGCGATGACCGGCTTCCCCAGCGCCATCGCCTCCGCCATCGTCAGGCCGAGTCCTTCGGAACGATGCAGCGACACGTAGCAGTCGCAGAAGCCAATCAGCGCGTCGCGTTCGCCTGCCGTGACGTAGCGATCGACGATCAGGATGTCGCGCCGATGACGGGCGGCGTCGCGCAGCCGTTCGAGGTCCTGCAGGGCGCGGTCGCCGTTGATCGTCTTGATCACCAGCGTCGGCCCGCCGGCATCCGCATGCGGAAAAGCGCGCTCATGCGGAAACGCGCGGCAGTACGCGTCGATGAGCCCGAGCGGGTTCTTCCGCGCCATCACGCTCAGCATGTCGAACATGAAGAGGAACGTGAATCCGTCCGGCAGCCCCAACGCCAGGCGAGTTATCGACGAGTCTACCTGCGGCACCGGCACCGGCAGCGGCACGGCATAGACGGGCCGCCGCCCGACCGCGCGTACGGCCTCGGCGACGAAGTCCGAAGCGGTCCACACCTCGTCGACGACGTCGAAGGCCGCGTGCATGGTTTCGGGAAACTGCTCGAGCTCCCAGAACCAGTAGCCGACAGTATGACGGCCGGCAAAGAACTGCGGCCCGGCGTCGCTGGCAAACTGACGCGTGCTGTCGGCGTTGACGCACAGGATGTTGATGTCCCCGCCGTCGGCGTTCGGACGCTCGGCGAACTCCTGCGACTGGCGGCTGAGAGTTGCGCGGTTCGTCGTCGTGCAGCTGGACAGGCCCGCGTGGTCGAGCGCGGCGAGCAGCAGGCGCGCCGCCTCGCCGACACCGAGCTCGGCGCGAAAGTAGCCGGTGACGTTGATGCGCTCGGCGGCTGCCGGTGCAGCCGGCGCGTCCTCCAGCGCCGGGGCCGGCGATCGCGGCGGGCGCAACTCGAGCGGAACCACCTCGTCGACCACGCCGTAAGCCCAGACCCAGTCGGCGAAGGCCTCGGCGTCGGCGCCGCCCGCGTCCGGAAAGCGGACCTGGAGATCCATCCGGCTCTTGTAAATGTCGTAGAGGTAGCGCGACACGCGCCGCGGGCCGTCGTCTGCCGGCGAGTTGAGCCACTCTACGAACCCGCCCGGATTCTCCGCATCGAACGGGTCGGGTGGCTCGACTGCCTTGCCTTCTTCGGCGGCAATGAGCCCGTCTCGGTACAGGCGCCGCATCCGGGTCGCGAGCGCCATCCCTGCCGCTGTGGCGTTCCACCCGTACGGCAGCGCGCCGTATCCGGCTTGTTGCGTGCCGTCGATCGCCGCCCCGTACTCATCGCACAACTGTCGCAGCACCGGTCGATCGCTCAGCAGGATTCGCGGCCGGACACCCTGGTGCTTGCTGAGGAGATACGGCGTACCCGGCCGGAAACCGCTGAAGTGAAAGAAGCGCAGCGGCTCGCCGTCGACGACGTAGCCGCCGGCGCCGGTCGTGAGCGACCGGGCGTGGAGGTTCCAGTAGGCGACGTTGTAGCCGGGGTTCTTGAGGATGTGGTGCTCGTAGAAGCAGGGCACGAAATCGGCCCAGCGCTGATCGGTGAACATCATGCGCGTGAGATCGTTCAACGCTTCCCGCCGCGTCGACGCCCACCAGAACTCGAGAAACGGCTGTGCTGCCCGGCTGACGCCGATGAACCCGAGGTTGTAGACGCCGGAGGCCAGGATCTGCGACGCCGCAACCTGGCGGCCGTCGCGCGGATACGGCTGCATCGAGTGCGGCGTGAGGACGATGCCGTGGCGGGCGGCGCGGTCGAACGCCTCGTCGAGCGGCGCATAGATGCGGATGTCAGGGTCGAGATAGAGAACCGGCTCGTTCGCGCCCGCCAGCAGCTGCTGCAGCAGCAGCGGCTTGACGGCGGTGGCGAGCTCGGTGACGTCGTAGATCCCCGCCAGCCGGCGAATCTCCTTCGCGTCGAGCCCGAGGCTGCCGAGCGTACGCCACTCGATCCGCGGGTCCTCCGGCCGGCCCTCCCCGCGCTCGTCGTCGATCAGGAGAATCGTGAACGTCGATCCTGGATGATGGGCGAAGAACGAGTCGGCGAGAACCGTAGCGAAGGGGAGATAGTTGCAGGCTATGATGGTGCACGCGGTCGGCATGGAACAGCGGCTCTAGGCTATCACCGCGTGGCCTGTTGCAACCAAGCAGATGAATCGGTGATCCCTCTTCCGCTGCCGCCGCTCGAGTTCCGGCGTCTGGTCGGGCCCACGGCGCCCGAGGCGTTCGACAATTCCGATCGCCGCCCGATCGTTCCCGACCTCCCGGACCACATCTACGACTTCGTCTTCGACTTCGGCTGCGGCTGCGGCCGGCTGGCGCGGCGGCTGGCCCAGCAGGAGCCGCGGCCGGCGCGGTACCGCGGCGTCGATCCGCACAAGGGGATGATCGACTGGTGCCGCGCCAACCTCGAGCCGTCTCTGCCCGGCTTCGAGTTCCGGCACCACGACGTCTTTCAGCAGTTCATGAACCCGGATGGTCAGCTGGACTCGCTGCCGCTGCCGGCCGGCGACAGCGAGGTGACACTGTTCCTGGCCTGGTCGGTCTTCACCCACGTCTTCGAGCGCGACGCCGCCTACTATCTCGGTGAGATCGCCCGCGTCCTCGCGCCGGGCGGCGTAGCGATTACGACCTGGTTCCTGTTCGACAAGCGCGACTTCCCGATGATGCAATCGTTCCAGAACGCGCTCTTCATCAGCGACTTCGATCCGACCAACGCCGTGATCTTCGACCGCGGCTGGCTGCGCGACGAAACCGCACGGGCCGGCCTGGCGATGACGCGCATCACGCCGCCCGTGGTGCGCGGCTTCCAGTGGACGATCCAGCTGGAAAAAGCCGCGACCGGCCGCCAGAGCGTGGAGTTCCCTGCTGACACCGCGCCGGAAGGCGTGGTCCGCGCCTACGCCGGCGAGCCCTCGCCCTCCTCCCATGCGTGAACCGCGCGAGCAGGACGTCGGGGCGGGCGTGAAGCCAGGCGTCCATGGCGAAAGCGCGTGGCGATACTGGCCGCTGGCGGTCATCTACTCGATCGTCGGCGTCGCCGCCTACTGGACCATCCTCCCCACCTTCTTCGTCGCCGACGACTTCGCCTATCTCATCGAGATGTCGAAAGCCGAGTCGCCGGCCGTCATCTTTTCGCCGCTGGCGGGGCGCTACTTCCGGCCCGTGGTGGTCCTCGTCTACTACCTCAACTACCAGCTCTCGGCGCTGGAGCCCTGGACCTACCACGCCTCGGTCGTGCTCGTACACATCGTCAACGCCTGGCTCGTCTTCCTGCTTGGACGGGCGATCGCGCCGGGACGAGGTGTGCTTGCGCCCGCACTTGCCGGCGGGCTCTTCCTCGTCCTCGGCAACCACGCCGAGGCCATCACCTGGATCGCCGGCACGGCCGATCCGCTGGTGACGATGTTCCTGCTGATCGCGCTCCTGTGCTTCATGCGATCGCTCGAGCGCGAGTGGCCAATCCCATATATCGCCGGCGCCTGCGTCGCGTTCGCGGCCGCGCTGCTGTCGAAGGAATCCGCCGCTGTCTTTGTCGGCTTCGTCGCCGTGGCGACCGCGCTCGGAGCGCCGGGCTGGCCCGACCGTCAGCGTGTCCGCCGGGCGATGATGATGTTGGCGGCGCTCGGGCTCATGCTCGTCGCCTACTTCGCGCTGAGGCGAAGCGTCCTCGGCTTCACCTTCGTCACGCTCGACGGGCTCGGCACCAGTACCAACCACATCGCGACAGCCAGGCGTTTCATCCTGCGCGCCTTCCTGCCGAACGGCTCCCTGCTCAACCTGATCTGGGACCGGCGGCTGGACGCCATCGTCATAGCTCCGATCGTCGGGCTGCTCCTCTGGCTCGCAAACCGGCGCGACTACCGTCCGCTGGTCCTGCTCGGGGCGCTCTACGCGCTCGCGCTCGCCCCCATCATGCCGCTCAGCATCTCGCTGACGACGCCTGAGAGCGAGCGCCTGATCTACCTGACCACTGCCTTCTCGAGCCTGCTCACGGTGTTTCTGCTCGATGCGGCGCTGAAGAAACCCGCCGTCGTCGTCGCCGTGACGATGATTTTCTCGGCCTGGCATCTTCGCGCGCTCGAGAAGACCAACGCGCTGTGGGTAGCGGCGGCGTCCCTGACGCGGAGTCAGACGGCGAGCTTCGGCAACATCGTCCGGGAGCACGGTCGGACCGGCCTGCCGATTTTCGTTCTCAACGTCACCGACAACGTTCGCGGCGTCTTCATCTGGCGGCGTGGATTTCACGACGCGCTGGCGTTGACGTCGCCGCAACACCTGGCGGAGATGTCGCAAACCACCGTCCTCTCGGTTACGCAGGTGTGGGACGAGCACGTGCCGGTCACGGTGAAACAGGTTGGCGCCGGCGCGTTCGCTTTGAGGATTACCAGCGGCGCCGTCCTTGGCGGCCCGGTCACGACCGGGCTGTACTCTTTGACCAACTGGTCGACGGCCGGCTTCACCGCCGAGTTCACGCCCGCGGCTGCACGGGGGCTCGTGGTCTACTTCACGCCGTCAGAGGCAAAGCTCGCCGGCCGGGTCGAGGGCGAGGCGCTCGCCTTCGGCAATATCGACACGCCGAAGGATGAGCTGTCCTGTCGTGAAGGACTGACGCTGCAGGGCTGGGCGCTCGACACTGACGGCGTAGCGCGAGTCGCGATTCAGGCGGAGGGCGCGACGCCCGACGTGCCGGCGCGCGAGATCGCTCAAGCCGCCCGCGTGGCGCGCCCGGACGTCGCCGCGGCGTATCCGGGCTATCCCGACTCGGCGCAGGCGGGCTGGACGGTTACCGCGCCATGCGCGACGACCGGCGTCAGCCCCGGCACCCGCATCCGCGTCACCGCGATCAACAGCCGCGGCAGGGAATCGGTGCTCGGCACACGGACGGTCGGCGCGCAGTAACGGCGGCTACTTCGGCTTGCGGGCGACGAACCATGTCTGCTTGCCGAGCAGGCGCCAGGCGGGCGGGAACATCAGGTAGAGGCGCACGAGCCACGGCGACTGCGGCAGCGCGCTGCGAGTCGTATAGGGCAGGAACTTCGGCACCACCTCGACGATCTCGAACCCCAGGCTCTCGCAGGCCTCGACCAGCGTCACGTGCGTCAACGGCAGGTGATGGTCGACGAAGTCCCAGTACGCCCCGCCGACGTAGCGGATGTTGGGCTGCAGCGCCAGCAGGCGGCCGCCCGGGCGGAGCACGGTGTGAATCTCGCGCAGCGTCGCGAGGAACGTCGCCTTGTCGGGCAGGTGCTCGAAGAAGTTGCTGCAGAAGACGACGTCGACGGAGTTCGCGGCCACCTTTCGCGACAGCTCGTGGCTCGGCGTGAAGACTTCCTCGGTCCCGGGCGGCAGCTGACGCCCGGACAGCTTCTCGATGTCGACCGCGATGCGGTGCCGGCACTTGATATGGCGGAGGAACTCACCGAATCCGGCGCCGATGTCGAGCACGACGTCGTCCGGCTTGACGTAGCGCTGGAAGAAGTGGGGGCACAACACCTGCCAGATGGCGTCCTTCCCCGCCCGATCGGCTTCGGGAAAGCGCGTGGCGTAGAGTGAATCGAGGCTCAACGGTTGTCGTGCGTCTCCTGGTAAAAGTGATGGGATATCATAGCGTGTCTTTTCCGCTACTTCCGGCATGCGCATTCTGATCACCGGCGGAGCCGGGTTCGTCGGATCGAGCCTCGCGCTCCTCTTCAGGCGGGATCGCCCGGACGCGGAGATCATCGCGTTCGACAATCTCCGCCGCCGCGGCTCCGAGCTGTCGCTGGCCCGGCTCAAGGATGCGGGGATCAGCTTCCTCCACGGCGACGTGCGAAGCCCCGACGACCTGGCAGAGGCCGGCGACGTCAACCTGCTGCTCGAATGCTCGGCCGAGCCGTCCGTGCATGCCGGCTACGGCGGCAGCCCCGGTTACGTGCTGCACACCAACCTCACCGGCACGATCCACTGCCTCGAGCTGGCGCGCCGCTCCGGCGCCGACGTCATCTTTCTCTCGACGAGCCGGGTCTACCCGATCGCGCCGCTGCGAGCGCTGCCGCTGCAGCGCGAAGGCGATCGCCTCGATCTGCCTGATGGCGCCGGCGGCGCCGGCTGGTCCCGCGCCGGCATCTCGACCCAGTTTCCGCTGGCCGGTTATCGCTCGATGTACGGCGCGACGAAGCTCGCCTCCGAGCTGCTGATCGAAGAGTATCGCGCGATGTACGGCCTGCGCACCGTCGTCAACCGCTGCGGCGTACTGTCGGGCCCCTGGCAGATGGGCAAGGTCGATCAGGGGTTCATCGTGCTGTGGGCATCGCGGCACTTGTTTGGCGAGCCGCTGTCCTACATCGGGTTCGGCGGCGAGGGGCACCAGGTCCGTGACGTCCTGCACGTCGCCGATCTCTACGACCTCGTCCGGGCGCAGGCCGCGGACATGGAAAAGCATTCCGGCGCCGTCTACAACGTTGGCGGCGGCCACGCCAACAGCGTCTCGCTCGCCGAACTCACGGCGCTCTGCCGCGCCCGCGCCGGTCAGTCGGTGCCAATCGCATCGACGCCGCGAACGAGCGATGCCGACGTGCCGTACTACGTCACCGACAATCAGGCCGTGACGGCGGCCACCGGCTGGACGCCGACCCGGCCGGTGCCGGCGCTGCTCGACGACGTCTTCGCCTGGCTGCGATCGCATCGCGCGACCCTCGAGCCGATCTTCGCGACGCGGCCGGCCCCCGTCAGCTCCTGACCATGTCCATAGTCCTCATCACCGGCGCCTCGGGCCTCATCGGCTCCGAAGCCGCCTCGTTCTTCGCCGCCCGCGGTTTCGACGTCATCGGCGTCGACAACGACATGCGGCGCTATTTCTTCGGCGACGATGGCAGCACCGCCTGGCGCCGCACGATGCTGGAGCGATCGCTCAGCGGCTACCGCCACGTCGACGCCGACATCCGCGACGAGGGCGCCATCGACCGGCTGTTCGCCGGGCACGGCAGCGACATCGCCCTCGTCATCCACACCGCGGCGCAGCCGTCGCACGACTGGGCGGCGCGCGAGCCGATCACCGACTTCACCGTCAACGCCAACGGCACGCTGGTCCTGCTCGAGATGACGCGGCGGCATTGTCCCGAAGCGCCGTTCATCTTCACGAGCACCAACAAGGTCTACGGCGACACCCCGAATCGCCTGCCGCTGGTCGAGACGGAGACGCGCTGGGCGGTCGAGGACGGCCACCCGTTCAGCCAGCACGGCATCGACGAGACGATGAGCATCGACTCGACCATGCACAGCGTTTTCGGGGCCTCGAAAGTCGCCGCCGACGTCATGGTGCAGGAGTACGGGCGCTATTTCGGCGATGAAGACCGCCTGCTTCCGCGGCGGCTGCCTGACCGGTCCGGGCCACTCCGGCGCCGAGCTGCACGGCTTCCTGTCCTACCTGGTGAAGTGCGCGGTCACCGGCCGGCCGTACACGATCTTCGGCTACAAGGGGAAGCAGGTCCGTGACAATATCCATTCGTTCGACCTGGTGAACGCTTTCTGGCAGTTCTTCTCGGCGCCGCGCAGCGGCGAGGTCTACAACCTCGGCGGCGGCCCGACGTCGAACTGCTCGATGCTCGAAGCGATCGCCATCGTCGAACGCCTCACCGGCCGGCCGATGAGCTGGACCTACAGCGACATCAACCGCGCCGGCGATCACATCTGGTGGGTCAGCGACCTGCGCAAGTTCCAGCAGCACTACCCGGAGTGGCGGCTGACGTATTCGCTGGAGCGGACGATCGAGGAGATTCACGCCGAGATGACAGAACGCGCCGGCCATCCGCGAAGCTGACATGCCGCTCGAAGTGCGCTCGCTCGCGGAGTGGGAGGCGGACGGCGTCCCGGGCCTCCTCTCCGTCGTGATCCCGGCCCATAACGAAGAGGGCCGCATCGAGGCGACCGTGCGCGAGCTGAACGCCGCGCTCGCCGCCGCGCACATCGCGCACGAGATTCTCGTCGTGAACGACAACAGCAGGGATCGGACCGAAGAGATCCTGCTGCAGCTGGAGCGCGAGATCCCGGCGGTGCGCCACATCAACAACTCGCCCCCGAACGGCTTCGGCTTCGCGGTGCGCGCCGGCCTGGTTGCGTTTCGCGGTGAGGCAGTCGCCATCGTCATGGCCGACGGTTCGGACTCGCCCGCCGACCTTGTTGCCTACTACCGCAAGCTCCAGGAGGGTTACGACTGCGTCTTCGGCTCGCGCTTCATCCGCGGCGCGAAGGTCGTCGACTATCCGCGCCTCAAGCTGGCGATGAACCGCCTGGCGAACCTCTTCATCCGAACGCTTTTCTGGATGACCTACAACGACGTCACCAACGCGTTCAAGATGTACCGGCGCTCGGTCGTCGCCGGGGTCCAGCCGCTCCTCGCCTATCACTTCAACCTGACGGTCGAACTGCCGCTGAAGGCCATCGTCCGCGGCTACAGATACGCAGTAATCCCGACCTCATGGTTCGATCGCACCGAGGGCGAGTCCAAGTTCAAGATCAAGGAGATGGGTTCGCGCTATCTCTTCATCGTCCTCTACTGCTACCTCGAAAAGTACCTGTCGCGAGAGGACTACCGCAACCGCACCGACCTGCGCGACAAGCAGCTGCAGGTCTGGGGCCGGTAGCAGGCTGCTGACACACGCAGCCTGCAAGCTTCTGCCTTCTGCCTTTCTACGTCGCCAGGCCGAGGCTACATCCTGGCGTCCGCCTGGTGCGATCTGAACCACTCGTGGAACTTCAGCTCCGCGACTGCCCTTAATCCCACGACGCTGAGCAGACGACCGCCCACTCGAGCGTCACACAGGCATTCGAGCGCGCGATGGCGCCGAGGGATGCAGACCCGTCGACGGCTGGACGACCAAGCACATACAGCACGTCGGGCTCGAGCCGCGGTGCTTCGGCCCAGGTTGCCTCCCGCCGGCAGTCCTTCAGCGCTCGTGACATGTAGATGGAGTTCATCGGCACGCCCGCCCTGGCCGCTGCCAGCTGCAGCTGCAGCTCCCGGTTGGAGTCGTCGCTCGGCCAGCGCCGGTTGGCGCCGACCAGCCCGCCGCAATCCCAGGACGGAAACTGCCAGACGCGTCGATGCTGCGTGATCCAGCCCTGCATCTTCGTGTCGTCAATCAGGTCTGCGTAGGCCTGCAACGTCTGCCCACGGCGATTGTGAATTCCCGGCAGCGCCTCGGTCAGCTGCAAATATGCCGCGAGCAGCGCGACCAGGACCGCCGGCATCGGCCGCCACCAACGCAGCAGGCATGCCAGCGGCAGGAGCGTCAGGGCGTACGACAGCGGCCAGATGAAGCGCCCAGTCGCACGGAAGTAGTTGCCGAGGCTGAGCGCGAACGGCGGCAGCTCGAACGATGCCATCAGCGTCGGCCCGAAATAGACGACGTTCGACGCCGCGTACGCCGCGAGGCCGAGCATCGTCAGCGAGAGCACCCAGTAGCGCCGCACGAGAACGGCGGCGCGGATTGGGGACGAGACGAGCGCCAGGGCTAGGAGCAGCAGCGCGCCGCGGCCGATGTAGGCCTCGCCTTCGTACTGACCGTGGGTCGCGTCGCGCGGCACGTCCGTGAAGTAGCCGAAGAGGCCGTCAGGCGGTAGCAGCAGCGTCACGAGATTCCACGAGTACTTCCCGAACCCCTCGCTCTTCATCGTCGACGGGTTGGCGAACACGAGACCATAGCCGGCAGCCAGCCCGATCGCGAACACGGCGACGAGACCGGCGGCAGCGCCGAGCAGACCCCGGCGCGTGACTACACCTCGAAACAGCAGCGCGCCCCACGTGGCCGCGATCAGGGCGAACACGATCGCGAACAGGTAGGCGTTGACCATCAGGGTCACCGCCAGCAGCACCGTCGCCTGGCCGGCTCTCGCGTGTCGCTGGCGCATCGCGGTGAAATGCAGGGCGAGCGCCCACAGGATCAGGAAGTGGCTGGCGAGCGCGGAGTGTCCCATCCGCGTCAGGAACGCGGTGCTGACGACGGCCAGGACCGCGGCCACGATGGCAGAGAGCAGGGTTCGGACCCCGGCCGCCTGCAGCACGCGCGCCGCCATCGCGCCCTGGAGCGCATAGAGCAGCAGCATCCACCAGCCAAAAGGATTCACCTTCAGGCCGGTCACTTGATAGGCCAGCTTTGTCGGCAGCGACGCCAGCGGCAGGGCGTCGTTGAAGAGGACGCTGCCGCCTTCGGGATACCCCATTTGCGGCAGGCTGAAGACCGGAAATCGCCACGCATCGACGACGAAGTAGTTCCAGGCGACGAGATACGCGTTGTAGTCGTTCTCCGGGCGGATCCACTTGCCGCCGGTCCCGGTGATGAACGGCAGCGACAGCGCCTGAAGACCGATCACCAGGCCAACGATGGCGGCAGCGGCGAGCGAAAGCAGCGTCGATATCGGGTGAGCGGGACCGGTGCGAGGCTCGGGCTGAGTGTCGGCCTGGGATCTGTCGCCGTCGGGACCGCGTCGCACCGGTAGTGATTCTATAATCAGCAGCGATGATTCCTGCGTCCGTGCCTTCGCCAGCGACCGCGTCGTCGCCGGGCAGTCCTGCACGCGACCCGAGCCTGGACCTCAGCGTTCTCATTCCGGCCGATCGCGACGGTCGCGAGATCGCGGCACTGCTCCCGCCTCTGCGCACCCTCCTCGACGACCTGGCCATTTCTTTCGAGATCGTGGTCCTCAGCTGGCGCGGTGACCGCTCGGTCCAGGATGCCGCGGCGGCCTCGGGCGCCGAGGCGCTGCACGTGGCGGGCGGCTATGGCGACGCGCTGCGCTCGGGGTTCGCGCGGGCGCGCGGCCGCTTCATCCTGACGATGGACGCCGACGTGACGGACGGCCCGGGCATGGTCGGCCGGCTGTGGCGGGACCGCGAGCTTGCCGACGTCACCATCGCGTCGCGCTTCGTCGACGGCGGCCGAGCGGAGATGGGGGCGTTGCGCAATGTGCTGAGCCGATCGCTGAATGCGGTGTTCTCGCGTGGGCTCGATGTTCCGATCAAGGATCTCTCGAGCGGCGTCCGCCTTTATCGCAGCGACGTGCTGCGCGAGCAGCCCCTGACCAGCCGCGACTACGACATCCTGCAGCAGACCATCGTCCGCGCGTTCGCCGAGGGCTGGCGCGTGCGCGAGGTGCCCTTCGCCTATCGGCCGATGGCCGGCGGCAGCTCGCACGGCCGCGTCACCGATGTCGGCCGGTCCTGGCTGAAGACGTTCGGCCAGCTGTGGCTGCTGCGCAACTCGATTCTCGCCGCCGACTACGACGACCGCGCCCACGACAGCCGGATCCCGCTGCAGCGCTACTGGCAGCGCTCGCGCCATCGCCACGTCGTCGATCTGATCGCCGGCGAAGGCCCGGTCCTCGACGTCGGCTGCGGCTCGAGCCGGATCATCGCGAGCCTGCCGCCGGGGAGCGTCGCCGTCGACGTGCTGCACCGGAAGCTGCGCTACGCGCGCAAATTCGGCCGCCCGCTGGTTCACGGCTCCGGCTTCACCCTACCCTTCGCGGATGCGTCGTTTCCGTGTGTGCTCTGCTCGCAGGTGATCGAGCACGTGCCGAAAGCGTCGCCGATCCTCGACGAGCTGTGCCGCGTGCTGCAGCCAGGCGGCCGGCTTGTTCTTGGCACGCCGGACTACGCCAACTGGCAGTGGGTCTACATCGAGAAGCTGTACGGCATAGTCCCCGGCGGCTACAAGGACGAGCACATCTCGCACTACACCAACGCGGAGCTGCGACGGATCATGGCCGAGCGCGGTCTGGTGTTCGAGGAGGAGCGCTATATCCTGCGCGGGGAGTTGATTCAGGCGTATCGGAAGGGGGCGTGACGATCGGAATGGAGGAGCACGATGCGACGTCCTGTGACCGGCCGTCTACGACGATTCCCAGAGACTCGCCTGTGTCGACCCCTAAGGCAGGTAAATCTCGAACTCTGCCGACGTGGCACTTTCGCAACATCGATTCAGTTCACTTCACCGTCGCCGGCCGTGCCAAGTTTGGGCGCTGCGACTTAGCGCCATCCCAAAGCCAGACCCCGGTGCGGCTTGGCATGAGTGAAGACCTCTTCGACGTACCCGTTTCGCATCCAGTAGGGACGTCGGTCGACCGAATCGAACACGCACAGCTCCCGGTGCAGGTCGATCACCCGAAATTCGTTCACCTCGTGGTTGACGCTAAAGAGAACTGGCGAGCGTTCCGCAACCCGGCGAAAGTAGCGCGTTGCTACGTCCCTGCCGAGTTCGGTCAACGAATCGCTGTTAATCACGACATCAAACTGCAGGCGCTCGTCCGCGAAGAATCGTTCTGGGTTGAGAATCTTCACGGCATCATTGCGAGCATTTCCGCCCGGCTCCCCGTCCAGCACGACCCGGTCCGCACCTAACGCGTTAGCCAGAAAATGGCCCTGCACGAGGCTCGTCATCGGAACATCAACGATCCAGTAGTCGGTAAGGCCCAATCGGTGGGCGTACTCGGCCAGGCGGCCAATCCCGGCGCCCACCTCGAGAATGCGAGGCGACGCAAGGCCTCGGGTGAGTTGACGGATGCGCCACGCGCAGTACCAGGGCATTCAGCACGCGCACCCCGAGCACACCGCGATCGGTCTCGAGTCCGTAGTAATACGGATACGGCTCGGGCGGTCGAATCGAGAAGCCGAGCGCGGCTTCGAGGCGGTCCAGGAGAATGGGCAGCTCCGGCACCGATATCTCTCTGTCGGCCGCTTCTGGGTTCGGCAGAGCGAGTACGCCGGTCGCCCGCGCAAGCTGTTGGAGAAGCTCGTAGCAGTGCGCGGCGTAGCCTGTCCTGCGTTCCGGGAGCTTATACGCCTCGACGCTCCAGACCCCCAAATCCTCGAAGCCGTACATGAGATAGCCTTCGTGCGGCCAACGGAGGATGTTCGAGACGGCTGTAGTGTTACGCGCGCGAATGGCCTCGACGACGGAATTCTGCATGCGCCTGATGGTGGCCCATTGCGAGTCGTCGCTGTAGCATGCGCTCTCGTTGGCGCGCAGAAACGCGTCGATGAGCCGTTCGACAAGGGGTCGATCGTTCTCGATCTGGGTCCCGCTCGTCACGCCAAGGGCAATGTCCGCCACTCTTGACCTCTCACTCGCGGGGCGCAGGCCGCACTGGCCTGCGGTGCGATTCCGTGGTCGATACCGTTCCACCCGACTTCCCGTTGAACGACCAGAGACAGGCGTCGCGGTGAGTCCTGCAGGGTACAGCTACAAACTCATCAAATCAAGAATGCCGCTGCGGGCCAACGGATATCGCAGGACAAGAGCTTTTAACGTTCCTCGGCCGCCGCTACGTGAACAGCAATTGGTGACCTAGCTCTACTGAGCACACCCAAAGCCGCGAACAGCAGCAGGCCGACGCCTGCAATGGCCAGCGATAGATCCCAGTGGCGCGGCCGGTACTCGAACTTCACCGCCCAGTCGCCGGCGGAGGGAATCGTCACGGCTTTGAACGCATGATTCACACGGAAGTAGGGGACTCGCCGTCCGTTCAACGTCGCGCGGAAGTCGACTGGAAGAAATGCCTCCGTCAGAATCGCAACGCCTGGTCCGGGCGCACGGACGACGAAACTCGTCGTGTTCCCCGTGAGTACGTACCCTCGGGCTGGAATGCTGTTGCCCTTCGGCGCTTGCAATCCTCGTGTGCCCTCCATCGCTCGATGGTCGGTGGACTGGACTGCCGCAAGGGGCTTCCCGTTTGTAGCCACCTGTGTGAGCAGTTCCTGTGGCTCAACATATACGCTAACGCCGTCTACGAAGAACGCGCGCGGCCACGCCGTGGGGCGACGCAGGAGCTTCAACCGATCGGTTCCTTGCACTGGCACATCGACAAGCCCTGGCAGTACACGTTCAGGGCGTGCCAGTACAAAGCCCACATTGAGCATGTCCAGAAGCGGTGTCAGGTGATCGAAGCTGGTCGCTGACACAAGTGTCGTCCATCCTCCGACCGAAAAGGGACCGTCCGGCCGGTCGATCCGTCCTGCATCGACCAGCTGCTCGTAGGATGGGTTGACCAAGGCATCGGGCCCGCCGAGCCCTTCCAGGCCATAGAGACCCTGCGAACCCGCCCTCAGCACGGCGTCAATACCAACTGTGCGGGCGGGCTCGCTCATCGCCCGGTAGATGGCCTCGACGGCGGGTGAGGTCGCATCCAGGTCAGCGCGAAGCCTCGGCTGTAGCAATAGCCGGTCGAGTGAGGGAACACCCGTCTCGATCTGGAGTCCGCCAGGAATCAGCAGAAGCCCTCCAAGGGCAAACACGCTTAGTATCGGAAGAATGCTTCCAGGCGCTCGTCGCGTGGCCCGCATACAGATGGGAACGGCGACGGCGCCGGCCAACAGCAGACCGACGATCCATACTTCGGACATGTCGACTGCTCTGACGGCAGCATCACGAAGGAGCCAAACCGATGTCAGAGCGACCAAAGAAGTAATGAGGCCCGCCCGCCACCGCGAAGCGGCCTGAAGCGATTCCAAACCAGCAGCGCACACCACCGAAAGCAGCACTATCGCGGCCGTGGTGGTGGTGTTGTTGATTTGGGAGATGTTTGCAACGAGAGGGACGCGAACCAGCCAACCAGCCGGAATGGCACCAAATCCCACGCCAATCAAACCCGTCGCAATCACGAGGCAGGCGAGGACCGCCGGCCGCTGGAAGAGCTGGCGTGGACTCACGACGGCGGCGATCAGCGGCGGCACCATCGCAATTTGCAGGACGGGAAGCACGATCACCGAATTGAGAGAACCGAGCAGGATTTGCGGGGCTACCGTGACAGGAAAGAGCGCAGCGCCTGGTCGATCGTAGAGGGTGACCGAACTGTGCAACGTGTCGAGAAACACGACCCAATGGGGCGCCGTCACTGCCACCATAGCGAAGCCGGCGGCCGTCGCAAAACCCAGCCGCTGCCAGAATCCCGAGCCGTCCTTTCTGCGCAGCAGTAGCAGGACCAAGCCCGCCGCTTGGCAGCCTGCCAGCATGACGGCTGCTTCCTTGGGAGGAGAGGCCAGCAGCACGAGGGCCGAAGCTACCGATAGCAAGACTGCCGACCGCGCCATGTGAACCCGTGTTCGAGCGTCTGCGAGCCTCAACCACGCAATCAGAATCCATGGGGCGTAGCTCAAGACGAACGCAGCGTCATGGTTGAAGCGAAAAGTGTAGAAGCCTAGAAACGGCGTCAAAGCGGCTGACATCGCGGCGGAGAGCCAGCCGCAGCCGGCAATGAACGCCACCAGCCCGACTCCAGCGGCAAACACGAAGCGGTGCGCGACGAACTTCAGATCCTGGCCCCAATCGGCGTCGAGAAACGTCAGCCAGTGAAGGGGATCGCAGAAGAACGTCTGGCCCTGTCCCCAAAGGGCTCGCCCCGACCCATTGAAACGATTCCAGAGAGGCACCTCTAATTGGGCAACTGCATCGCGCTGCACTTTTGCGTACGGGAGAAACGCCGCCATCATCGCGTATGCGTCCGAAGCGCGAACATCCTCAATGTGGGTATCCTGCGATCCGGGCACAAAGGGCGGATGGTCATACAGCATCCCTGTGCCGCCGTTGTTTGGCGAGACCAAGCTTCGGTTCAGCAACAAAATCGGATACGTCGCAATCAGCGTGGCGATCGCCGCCGCGACCAGGATTGCGCTCCAGGGGTGAGCCTCTGACCATTGATCTGCCGAGTGCAGCCGTCGCCAGATAGCGGACGCCACTGGCCGCAAGGCCCGCTCGATGACACCAATCAGCAGAACTAAGGCAACGACGTAGCCGATTAGGCGAGCGAGAAGGAAGCCGAACGTCCGCTGGTGTAGCTGGAACGGCAGCGAGGGAGCATAAAGCAGTTGCGGATCGTTGCTGCCCGGCGGGCTATCGACGACCAGGCGCTCGCTCGTGCTCTCGACTAGCAAAAGCTGGTTGACCGGGCGCAGCTCCCCCAGTGGAATCTGCCAATGGTCCGACCCGTCTGGTCTCCGGATGGCAGCGCGTTCGATGGTGTAGCGTCCACCCTCGGTCCCGGGATCGATTCGAAACAAGCGGTAGCCGCCCTGACGAAGAGGCAGCTCGTACTCGCGGCGGCGCGCTTCCAGCGGGACAGCCACTGAATCGGTTTCCCGCAATCCCTCGCCGGTATCGTAGAAGACCTGCAAGGTCCCAGGGACCTCGGAGGTGATGAGGATAACCAGCTTGAAGGAATCGTCTTTATCGACAACCGTCGTCAGATGCGGGATGAACGCAAGGACACCCAGGACGTACGCGAGCACGAATCGTGCGATCACGCGGTGATTATATGTGAGGGAGCGATGACGCGGGAGCGATCAGAACGCGCGACGCGCGCGGCCACGCCGCCCCAGAGGCACGAATCGATACTTGAAGCACGCGCGAAACCACGTCAGAGGATCACGAAAGAACGAGACCTTTTTCCCTTGTGCGAACGATCGCGACTCGTAGTTCACGGGAATCTCGATTGGCATGTACCCCGCGCGTACGAGTTTGCCAACCAGCTCCCAATCGAAGTCGAACCGATTCGATTCGAACGTAAGACCGTGGAGGCAGTCGCGTCGGAACACCTTGAACATCGTGAATGGGTCGCGCAGTCGCGTGCCGTACACGAGATTGAAGAGGCCGGTGAAGAACAGATGCCCCAAGTTCATGACCTGGCTCACAATAACCTGGTCGGTGAAATGCCTCATCTTCCAGCTCCGGCCCTCCATCCCGTGCCGCGCGCCGAGAACAAACGCGGCGCGGCCTGTCCGCAGCGGGTCGAGAAGGCTTTCGTAGTCGTTGAGATCGTATTCGAGGTCCGCATCCTGGATCAGGATGAAGTCGCCGGTTGCGTGCGCCAAACCCGCCCGCACGGCGTGGCCCTTGCCGCGCGGCCTCTCTTCGTAGACGACACGCACGCGCGGACGGCCCTCCACTTTGCGCACCTCGTCCCGCGTGCCGTCCGTTGAGTTGCTTTCGACGATGACGATCTCAATCTCCATGCCCGGGATAGTCTTCGCGAGGAGCGGCTCGATCACCAGCGGAAACGTCGAGCGCTCATTGAACACCGGCATGATGATCGACAATCGCTCGGCGCGCTCGCCGGGAGGCGGCAGCGCGGCGCGGCGGCCGAGCACGTTGATGCCGCTGGCGACGACAGCGATGGATTGGCGACGGAGCGGGCCGGGCATCACTGTCCGGGTGAAGCGCACCGCGGGCGATACGAGCGGCACGTGGAACCGTTCGAAATGCTCGATGACGTAATCTGGGCTGAGGCGCTTGCGGCCAGCCTCGATTTCGACCTGCTCGAAGCCCGCCTTGAAGAACAGCCACTGCATGGTCAGGCTGTCGAAATAGAACAGATGCTCGTCCTTGAATTCCATCCAGCGTTCGCGCATCAGCCGGGCCGACCAGCTGTCGAGGCTCGGCACCGCGATGAAGAGGACGGCACCCGGCCGAAGCACGCGCCAGACCCGGCGCAGGTCGGCGAGCGGATCCCGCGTGTGCTCGATCACGTCCGCCAGCACGGCCACGTCGAAGTGCTCGACCGGTAACGACACGTCGCCGATGCTGCCCTGCAGCACCCGCTCGGCGCCGAGCCGCTCGTTCGCAGCCCGCACCGAGCTCTCAGCGTACTCGACACCGGTCACCTCGTAGCCGCGCGACGCGGCCTCGACGAGTAGGTTGCCGAGACCCGATCCCAGCTCCAGCAACCGCAGCCCGCGCCGCCCCTGTGCGTCGACACCGAGCTTGGCTTCAATCTCGTCGAGGTACGCGGCGGCGGTCAGCCGCTTCAACCGGCTGGTCTCGTCCGCCATCGCCTGTGGCCCGTCGCTGCCTAAGAAGTAGTGCTCAGTGTAAATCGCCCCCAACTCCGAATCAGCGGGCTGGGGGTTGCGCATCAGGAGTCCGCACCCGGAGCAGCACACGATTGGCGTGGCGCCGTGCGTGAACTGATATCGCAGGCCCTCTGCGCCGCAGAGCGGGCACCGCTCGAGATGCGGACGCGTTGGTGACGTCCGGTCGCCGGAGGCGGCACCGGTTTCGCGTGGGGATTGAGCGCGGCCGAGGATCGGTAGGCCGGCGTTCAAGGGCTGCACACCATTTTCTGATTTCGGGCTCCTGGTCAACGCCCCGCTGCAAGCTCCAACGAAAACCCGGCGGCCTTCGCATCGTCGTGGAACATCTTCACGGTTTCGAGCGAATAGTCGGCGAGGTCTTTGCCAACGAGCGAGAGCTTCTTCAAGATGTCTTGCGTCACTGTGATGATGTGACAGCCGATCGCGTCGGCCTGGAACACATTCAGCAGCTCGCGAGGGCTCGCCCAGATCAGCTCCGCACTCGGCTCGGATTCAAGAATTTTCACTGCTGCCGCCATCAGAGGCACCGGATCCCGCCCGGTGTCGGCGATGCGGCCGGCGAACACCGAGACGTTGGACGGCGCACCGCCCGTCAGCGCGTCAACCACCTCGCGCACTTGCTCGAGCGTCATGATCGCCGTCACATTGACGCGGACGCCGCGGTGCGACAGGCGATGAATCAGATCGTATGCGGGCTCGCGCCTGGTGTTCGTGACGGGGATCTTCACGTAGACGTGCTGGCCCCACCCGGCAATCTCCAGCGCCTGGCGCTCCATCTCCGCGAATTCGTCCGAGAAGACCTCGAACGAGATCGGGCGATCCGGAATGGCAGCCACCACCTGCCTGGCAAACTCGCGGTAGTCGGTAATGCCGGCCTTCCGCATGAGCGTCGGGTTGGTAGTGAACCCCTTGATGTGCGGCTCACGATAGAGCGCGAGCATGCCACCGAGTTCGGCGCCGTCGCCGAAGATCTTCGTGCGAAGAGTGTTGAGGTTCACGTCTCGTTCTCCAGCTCCAGAATCCAGTCTGCGGCTTCGGCCAGCGATCGCACGCTCGTGTCCGCGTCAACGGGGGCCGGATCATCGTAGCCGTAGTCGACGAACACTGTCGCCCGGCAACCCGCGCGCCGCCCTGCCTCGATGTCGCGCCAGCGGTCGCCCACGACAAAGCTGCGGTGGAGTGCGTGAGCGGGCGCCGCGGTAAGCAGGCCGGGCTTCGGCTTCCGGCAAAAGCATCCATCAGCATCGTCGTGGAAGCAGACCCGAAACTCATCGACGTCGACTAGCTTAGCAAGGTGATCGTGGATGGCCTGCACGGTCTCTTTCGTTTGCTTGCCGCGGGCGACATCCGGCTGATTCGTCACCACGATCAACGCGAAGCCCGCCGCACGAAGCCGCGCGAGCGCCTGCGGCACCCCGGGCAGCACCTCGACCTCGTCGATACGCATCGGCGCGAAGGGCTTGTTGTTCCGCACCAGCGCGCGATTGATGACCCCGTCGCGATCGAGAAAGACCGCGGGCCTCACCGCGTCGACTCCCATTTGGTTGCCGCCATTTTGAGGAGCGGGTGCGAAACCAGCAGGTGCCAGATCACGGCCTGGAACGCCTCGGCGTGCGGAGTGATGGTCGCTGCGTTCACCGTCGGCACGATCACGCAGGCATCCGCAACATGCGCAGTATAGCCTCCATCACGGCCGACCACGCCAACGACGGCCGCACCAACCTCACATGCGTACTGCAGCGCACGGACGAGGTTTGGACTGACGTTCTTCTCGAGGCTGCCACCGCCAACGGAAAACACAACGAGCCCGTCTTCCGCGCGCAAACGGCTGCCTTTGAGCCATGCGACGAAGACGGTCTCCCAGCCTTCGTCGTTCGTGCGAGCCGTGAGCTCGGACACGTTGTCCGTAGGCGCGTACGCTTCGAAGCCGGCAATTTTACGGAAATCGTTGACCGCGTGCCCGCAGTTGCCGGCACTGCCACCGACGCCCAGAAAGAACAGGCGACCGCCGCGCCCGCGCACGTCTGCGAGCGTCTGGGCCATCCGTTCGATGCTCTCGATGTCGAGCTTGGAGAGCACCTGAGCGGCTTCGTTCAGATGCTGTTGCGTATACGTCATTTCGAATTCAGGTCCGCCGAGACGCCAGGTACACTCGCGCCTCTTCGAGACCGTCCGGTGATCCTATTTCGTAAAACCGCGACGTCACTTCGTAGGCGGCCAGGCGACCTTGATTCGCAAGATCCTGGTAGACCGTCGCCAGGTCGAACGGCTCGCCGGTCGCATACGGCTCGAGCGCCATCGCCGACACGATGCCAAGGCCGTAGTCGACATGCTGCATATCAGGCGTGCGATGCCGCTTGTCGTAGCGAACGATCCGCCCGTTCTCCAGGAGCACGTTGCTTGCCTCCCAGCGATTCGCGTTGCCGAATACCGTCATGAGGGCCGGCTGGCCGCTCGCCCGAAACGCCATTTCGATCGCCGGCAAGTCACAATCCAGGTAGGAATCGCCGTACATCACGAAGAAGGCGTCACCGAGAACGTCCCGCGCGCGCCGTAATGCGCCCCCAGTACCGAGGAGTGTCGGCCCGTCGAACACATACTCGATCGACAGCCCCCACCGCGCACCACTCCCCAGCGCCTCGCCGACCATCTCGCCCCGGTATCCGACGAGGAACACGATGCGCTCGATCGCCTGAGCGCGCAGCCACTCCACCTGGTGCTCGGCGAAAGGCCGACCGGCCACCTCCACGAGCGCCTTCGGGATTGTCTCGGTGATCGGCCGCAGCCTGGTCGCGAGGCCACCGGCGAGGATAGCCACTGGCAGCATCACCCGAACAACACTTTCGTGCCCTCGAAGTCGAAGCGGAAGCGCACTTCCTCCAGGGCCGCCTTCTTCATCGCGGCGCGAAGGCGCCGGTGATCCTCGGCGTAGAACATCAGAAACCCGCCGCCGCCGGCGCCGACCAGCTTACCGCCGATTGCGCCGTTCCTGCGACCGAGCTCGTACCACTCGTCGATCAGCGGGTTGCTCATGCTGCCCGAGCGCCGCCGCTTGTGCTCCCAGTGTTCGTGCATCAGCTCGCCAAAAAGAGTACCGTCGCCATTTCGCAACGCCTCGCAGCTACGGTAGCCGAGTTCCTTGACGTAATGCAGATTTTGCAGCATCTCAGCGTCGTGGATCTCAGTTCGCTGCTTCTGATCCACGAGGATATCGCCGGCGCTACGCGAGAACCCCGTAAAGAACAGCAACAGATTGTCCTCGAGGTTAAACAACGCATCCATTGGAAGACCAAGCGGCTGGGCATCCACGGTGTCGTCGGGGTTGAAGGTGAAGCACGTCACGCCGCCGAACGATGCGATGTACTGATCTTGCTTGCCAATCGGCTCGCCTAGCTTTTCGATCTCGAGCTCGCATGCGAGCTCTGCCAGCTCCCCCGGATGCAGCAGCCGCCGCCGATGCGCATAAAGCGCCTTCAAAAGCGCCGTGGTGAAGCTGCCGGACGAGCCGAGGCCCGTGCCCGAGGGAATGTCCGCGAGGGTCGTGATTTCAAGCTGCGGCGTGCGGAAGTCGAGCAGCTTGATAGCTTCCCGAATGATCGGATGCTGCACGTCGGTCGTCGCCCCGACGTGCTCGAGCTTGGAGTACTTCAGGTAGATGCCTTCCGTGAACGGACGCATCACAGTCACATACACGTACTTGTCGATCGCCGCCGCGACGAGGAATCCACCGTGTTCGCGGTAATAGGACGGCAGGTCCGTGCCACCGCCCCCGAGCGTAATGCGAAGAGGGCTGCGTGTGATGATCATTCTGGCTCAGCTCTCGCGGCTCTGGTCTCTAGGTTCGATCGAGCTCGAGCTTCGCCGTCTCGGAAAATCGATAACCCGAGCGAAGATAGATTTCTTCAGCCACCACGAGCGCACGGCGCGCCGCCTCGAGGCCAGCCGATGGCTCTCGACGCTGCTCAACGTCGGCGAGAAACTCGGCGAACTCGACCTGCCATGACCGATCGGCACCTGGATACTCGCGAATGAAGGTCTCGGGCGGGCCCATCTCCGGCAGCATTCTGTAGTGGGCGAGGCGTTCCAGGCCGTAGCTTCCGCCAAGACCGTCGATGGCGATCTTTCCGTCGCGACCGTAGATCTCGAGTGAGAAGAGATTCTTCCACTCGGTGCAGCTCACGTGCAGAAACGCGGTCTGCCCCTGCGCTGTCCTCAGCGTCATGAACGCGTTGTCGTCGACCGGCATCTTCCAGAAGTATGTCGTCGCCGCGCCTTGCACGTCGACGAAGTCCCCCAAAAACCACCCCGCGAGGTCGATCAGGTGGACGCCTTGATCGATCAACTCTCCACCGCCAGACAACCTTGGATCAGATCGCCATTCACGCTCGTATCCCAGGCGCCCGCCATGCCCGTACCGGCCTCGCATGAACATCAGGGCCCCCAACGCCCCCGAGTCGATGATCCTCCGGGCCTCCAGGAGCGAAGGATGGTAGCGGTGGTTGAAACCGACGCGCACGCTGCGATTCGCGCGGCGGGCCGCATCGATCAGCGTATCGATCTCCGTGACGTTGCGCGCAGCGGGCTTTTCCACGAGCACGTGTTTGCCGGCGTTCAGGGCCGCGATGGCCACGGGCGTCAAGGCATCATTGGTCGTCGCAACGATGACGAGGTCGGCGTCGGGATGGTTGACCGCGGTGTCCACGTCGACGGCCCTGGCGCCGCCAACACTCCCTGCCAGCTCGACGGCTCGATCGGCGCACGATGTCGGCGCAGGCGACCAGCCGCGCGCCGGCAAGGGCGGCGGCACGCTTCCGACCGATGAGGCCACACCCCACGATGGCGACTCCTCGCCCGTTCATGTGTCGCCCCACTTCATGCCGCGGTCCTTGGGAACGATGCGCCGGAGGGTGTAGACGTCCGACCTATTCAGATCGTCGCGGTGCGCTGGCAAATCAGACCAAGGGTCCCACACCGCGCTGATCAAGCGGCCGCTTATGCCGTCGCTTTGGGCGGATCCGAGGAACACGGCCAGCGAAGCGCCGGTTTCGAGCGGCGTTCCGCCGTGGGCCTTGGTCTTTACCATGCGATCGAAGAACTCCTGACCAACGGCATCCGGGCCCGCGGTCAACACTTCGTCCAGCAGGCGAGTGTTGAGGGCCCCGGGCGCGATCGCGTTCACGTCGATGCCATGGTCTCGCACTTCGAGCGCGAGGCTCTCCGCGAACCGAACGACTGCCGCCTTCGACGTAGCGTAGGCGCTGATGCGCGGCAGCGGGTTCGTGGCGCCGCCACCGGAGATCTGAACGATTTTGCCGTAGCCCTGCCGCTTGAAGTGCGTCAAAACCGCGCGACAAGGTAGGACCGAGCCGTAGATATTGATCTCGATCGCGCGGACCCAGGCGTCCCAGTCAGTAGTCTCGATGACACCCATGGGGCCGTAGACGCCAGCGTTGTTCACCAGGATGTGCAGGCCACCGAACGTTGCGAGTGTCGTCTCGACCAGTCGTTTAACATCGCCCTCGCGCGAAACGTCGGCGCCCGTCGCTGCGATGCAATCGGGGCCCGCGATCTCGCCCAACTCTACCCGGCGGCTCTCGATCTGGACAGCATCCCGTGCACAGATCATCACGCGCGCGCCCGCCTGCAAGTATGCACGGGCGATTTCCAGCCCCAGACCCTGGCTGGCGCCGGTAACGATGGCAATGCGATTGGAAAGTGGTCGATCCATGCTACGTGCGGCCGCTCCTAAAATTAGTCAGATCGAGCTGTCGAGCCGGTCGTCCGACGGAGATGAGTCGAAAGCGAGCGTCATCTCCGAGCACCTGGCCCAGAAAACGATTCGCGTCGAGCACGAGCCCGGACGCCATGACAGCAGCGAGTCGACCCGCATCGATCGTGCGATAGACCGGCCATTCGGTCGCGACGACCAATGCGTCCGCACCCGCTGCCGCGTCAAAGAAGTCGTCCACACGCGCGACGCCTGCGAGGTCTGCAGGCAAGGGTTCGGCAGCCGGATCGTGCACTCGCAGCACCGCCCCCGCCCGCACGAGCACGCGACAGAGCTCGACGCCGCTGGACCGGCGAAGCGTGTTGGTGCCAGGCTTGTAAGTCAATCCCCAAATCGCGATGCGTCGCCCCTCAACCGAGCCGAGCTCTAACGCCAGACGCCGTTCAGCCCACGAGCGATGTGCGGCATTGCTTGACTCGATGGCGTCGACAAGTAGTGTGGGTCGGTGATGCGTGCGCCCGAGATCCCGGAGAAAGGCCACATCCCGCGCCAGCGTACCTCCAGCGAATGCACCGCCCGGCGACAAGTATGCACGCGGTCCAATACGTGTCTCCGTCTTCAGCCCCCGCTCGACTTCCTTGGCATCGGCGCCCAATTCCTCACAGATACCAGCAAGCTCGTTGGTGAACGCGACTGACATCGCGAGGAATGCATTGATGGCGTGCTTGCTCATCTCGGCCGATTCGACCGACATCCACTCCAACGACACGGCCATCGGTTCAAAGAGTTCCTCGAGCGTGCGCCGATCGTCCTCGGTTCGCACTCCGAGAAGCACGCGATCGGGGCGCATGAACACTTCGATGGCCTTGCCGAGCCTCAGGTTCTCGGGCGAGGCTGCGAAGCTTACGCGCCGACCTGCACGTGCATGCTCCCAATGCGCCTCGAGCCGCCTGACCGATCCGACGGGCAATTGCGACGACACGAGCACGAAGGCGCCATCGGCGAGATGCGGAAAGGCGGAGATGACCTGCCGAATCACGTAATCGACATCCGCGCGATCGTCGGTATCGACTGGCGTGTCGAATGTGATCCAAACGACCTCCGCCTTGGAAACGGCATCGGCGAGTGCGCTTGGAAAGGTGAGCCGACCTGTCGTCCGCTGCTCCGAGATGAGATCGGCCAGCCCCGGCTCAGCTACCGGCGGGACGTTCTGATGAAGCTGCTCGAGGACGTTCGGATCGGGATCCCATCCTGCGACCTGGTGACCGGCGGCTGCCAGGCATGCCGCCGTCACCGATCCGAGATGCCAGAGGCCGAGCACCGCAACGTTCATCCGCGCGTCTCGAAAAGCTCGGGATGCACCTTCAGGTATGCGACCGTGCGCAGAACTCCCTCACGGATCGAGAGCTTCGGCTGCCACCCCAACGAGCGAACCTTGGCCGTGTCGAGAAAAATGAATGGGTTGTCACCGATCCAGCCGCGATCGCCGCCGGTGTAGTCGAGGATCGGCGACACTTCGAGTTCATCAGTGATCCAGCCGATCGAGTCGTTCAGCTCGCAGTACTCATCGGTCCCAAGGTTCAACACGTTGACCTTGTCCGTCGCTCGATCCAGCGCGACGAAAATTGCGTCAATGCAATCCTGCACGTAGAGATATGACTTTCGCTGCCTGCCGTTACCGAGCACGCGCAAGCGCGACGGGTCGGCGCGCAGGCTCCGGTAGAAATCGAACACGTGTCCGTGCGTATAGCGTTCGCCCAGAATCGAGACGAAGCGAAAAATCCACGACTGAAAACCAAACCCTTCGCAGTAGGCCTGAATCAAGCCCTCGCCCGCCAGCTTGGACGCACCATAGAGGGATGTCTGCACGGGGAACGGCGCATGCTCGGGAGTCGGAATCACGGGCGCTTCACCGTAAATGGATCCAGTCGACGCGAACGCGATCCTTCGCACGTCGGTCGCGCGCATTGCCTCGAGGACGTTGAAGGTCGCGATGGTGTTCTGATCGAGGTCCTTGCGTGGATGTTCAACGCCAAACCGGACATCCGCGTTGGCGGCGAGATGGAACACAATCTCCGAGCCGGCCATGGCCTCGACCAGCGCAGTCAGGTCCAGCGTATCGCCCCGAACCAGAGTGAATTGCGGATGTGACCGCGCAACCTCGAGGAATGCATCCTGCCCCGTCGAGAAGTCGTCATACGCGACAACCGAGTGATTGGCCGCCAGCAGGCGATCGACGAGGTTACTTCCAATGAAGCCGGCCCCGCCGGTCACAAATGCGCGCATCGCTTATGAATCCTTGGAGTCGTGGGAAATCGGTCTGAGGATATCAGCCGAACCTCTGTCCAGGCTTGATTGTGTTGTTAGCCGAGTTTGGGTGCGGCAAGGTCCCGCGCACTCTGGTCTAGCCAGTAGCCGAGGGCGAGAATTTAGCGTGCCCGCGAGGGACAGTATATCGTTTGGCCATTCCCGTCGCGCTGCACCCCTTCAGGTCTACGCCAGCTCCGACCCCAGATCCACTGCCTGCAAATCGCGTTCGAACGGCGCTCAACCAGAACCATCGTCGGCTGACGTTCTCCCGGTTGCACCCAGTAGATTCTCTGCCGCCGGAGGGTGCTCCGTGGTAGAGCACTTCGGCGGACGCATCACCGGCCGATTCGGTGCCTTGTTGGGTGTGGGCTCAGCCGCTCCCGCCCAGACAGCCGCGGTAGAGCGGAGGAAAGCAGGGCTCGACGCTCGAGACGGAAGCGTCAAGCGACGGTCACGATCCCGACACCGGCTGATGAGGGTTGGGCCACCGAGTGACGTCCTGGTCGAAACCGCAGCCCAGCTTCAAGCACAGGCGAATAAGCGATACGTCGACGTTCCCTCGCCGCCGCGGCGGCCAACAGTCCAGCGAGCCGCGCAGGACCTCCGCCCTGTGCCAGCGCCAGCGCGTTGAGGAAGAAACCGCGCGTCGACCAGCATGAGTGCCTCACTTGGCACATCGATCGAGTGCGGCTTGAGCGCGAGCGCGAACGGACCGGGATCGGCGCGCTTGAGCCCGACAAAGTCCCTGTAACTTTCACACCACGAACCGAAGCGGCGACCTGCGTCGATCACGACATCCTCTTCGTCGTGAACCCGGCCGCTGACCACGGCCACGTCGTCGTGGAGCTCGAACAGCCGGATGGCTTCCCACACCCAGGCGTCCCCGCTCACGGAGACACGATCCGAAAGCACGGCAACCAGGGATGAACTGCCATCGAGCGCGGCGGCCATGGCGCGGAACGCTGCCGGCCAGCCGCCCGCCATGGGAATCCGGACGATGCCACGGAATGGAAAAGCTACGTTCTCGACGACGCGCTCCGCGGCATCCGCGGCCCCATCGCTAAGGACAAGCACATCGATCGCCGGTGGATCATCGTGGCGACGCGCGATGTACCACTCTTCGGCGCCGCGAAACAACGGGAACGGTTGCAGCTCGTACAGGTCGGGTCGTGCCTGCCGTGAGACAACTTGCTGCAGCACATGACGCGTCGAGGCCACCGAGCCCTCGTTCTGAACGCCCGAATGGCTCTGGGACGCCGCGTGCGTGCGCCAGCGGTAGAGGATGTGGGGGATGTGGAGGATCGAGGCGCGGTCGGCCGCGAATCGATGGACGGTATCCCAATCGTGGCAGAACTCGGCGCCTCGATCGGAATACACCCCGAGCTCGAGCGCACGCTCGCGGCGAAACGCGCACAAGTGCCAGACGTACGAAGTCTCGAGGTTCAACACCGGATCGAAGCCGGGCCGGCTATACCGCGCCAGCGCGGCATCATCCTGGAGGATGTCTTCGTCGGAATAGACAAAATCGGCGGAAGTGCGAGCGAGCGCCGCCTCCAGAACTTCCAGGGCGTCCTCCTCGAGGAGGTCGTCGGCGTCGACGGGGATCACGTACTCCGCCGAGCTCGATTCGAGGCATCGGCGCATCGCACCGACGATCCCCACGTTGACCGGAACACGACTGACCCGGATTCTCGGATCGCTGGCCAGTGGCGTGACGATCCGCTCGACCTCGTCAGGGATCGGACCGTTCACCAGCAGAATCCACTCGTCGAACGGACGGCGCTGCCGCAGCAGGCTTTCGCTCGTCAGCTCGAGGAGCCCCGGCGGCGTTCGCTCGTAGACGCTGGTCAGCAGCGCGAAGCGAGTCAGGGCGGGGACGGCCGGGTACAGAGCACGACGGACGACCCGATCGGCTGCGAGCACTTGCGCGCCGTCGGTAAGGTCGTGCGCGCCCAGCTGGGCCCGCCTGGTCTCCTGGCGCACCGGCTCATAGGCAGTCGAGGGATCCAGCCCAAGTCGAGATGACAGACATCTCGTCTCGGGAATGACAGCCCGGTGGACGGCACGGAAGGCAGCCCACTCGACGGCCTCGACTTGCCCTTCGACGTCTTCCCTGCTCGAGGCGCTCAGGAACGGTGTGAAAATCACCCTCCGCCCTCGTGCGCGAGCGAACGCGCCCAGCCAGGCGCCAAGCTGCCGCATCGGGACGTCGGCGTGGCCGTAGCGTGCGAGGAATTCCTTGAAGAAGGAGGGGTCGATGACGCAGTGCTGCACGGGTACGGCACTTGCCGAGTGTGGCTTGCACATCTGGACGAAGTAGCCGCTGTCGCTCACGGAACGGCCACGATCCGGGCTCTCGCAGCCGCGACCGAAGCCGAAATAGCTCGCGGCGCTCAGGATCCGTCCTTCACGGTGAACACGGCCGCCAACGACGGCGGTATCGGGGTACAGCTCGAACTGGGCCATGGCTTCCCACGGCCATTCCTTGCCCTCGATCTCGGTCCCTGCCCACAAGACGTGAACCAGCCGACGCGCTTCGGCGCACCGGTCGACGATCGGTTCCAGCGCGGCGAAGCCGGCGCCTGGTGACAGGATCGCGACATCGTGCGAGATCGCTGGATCGAGCGACGCAGCCGCCGCGCCATCGCCGCCCTCGCGAATGAGGACCGTCGTGATCGGCCGGGGATCGATCCGCCGGCGCCGAATCCACCAGTCGGGCGTACCGTCGAACAGGGGGCTCGCCTCGATTCGATACAAGTCAGGTCGTGCCGCTGCGGCGACGAACTTTTCCAGCACGCGCTGGTGCGACGACGCCACATACGGCTTCGACTCAATGTTGCCGGCTGTCGAATCCGCGTGCATCCGCCACGTGTACAGTATTTCGGGAATATGTACCGGCACGAACTGCGCGAGCGTGAAGCGCATGAACGTGTCCCAGTCATGGCTTCCCTCCGCCGCCTGGTCTGTGTATGCGCCGAGTGCCAGTGCCTGCTGGCGGTCGAATACGATCAGATGCGCGATGTAGCACGAAGCGGCGAACAGCACCGGATCCCAGTCCGGCTTGAAATAGGGATCGCGGAAATTCCGTCCGTCGACCTTGTCTTCGTCGGTGTAGGCCAGCGCCGGGTACCCGGCTCCCACAAGGGCGTGCGTGAGCACGCGGACGCAGTCCGGCGCCAGCAGATCGTCGTGATCGAGCGTGGCGGCATAGCGACCGGTTGCCCGCTCGAGGCAGAACCTCGTTCCGGCGATGATCCCGAGGTTCTCCTCGGAGCGATAGAAGCGCACCGAGGGGCGCTGCGCCAGTCGCTCCAACACGTCCCTCGTCTCGATTCGATCGGAGCCATTGTCGAGGACGATCCATTCGTAGTTGTGCGGGAGATCCTGGTCGAACACGCTCTCTGCCAGCTCCTCGAGCTGCTGCGGATCGGTGTTCCAGGCCGGCGTCAGGAAGCTCAGGAGACCCGGGGACTCGAGCGCGGGGTACTCATCACGGCGCCGGGCGAGCGCCTGGCGGCGATAAATGTCGTAGCGGTGCCTCGGCCAGGCTCGAAACATCGGGTGGAAACTCGCGAGGGCTCGCTCATCGCTCAGCAATGGGGCTGTCGACAGCCGCGGGCTTCCCTGTAGTTCCAGCAGACGAGCGACCAGGGCCGGGACGACATCGTCGAGGCTATCGTTCCAGGTTTGCGGAAGGTTGACACGAGAAGCGCTTATGCGTGCTGCCCAATTCGGCACCAGCGAACGAACCGTAGCCAGGCCCTCGGCGATCGCCTCGAGCGTCGGCTCGGTGGCAACGATGTTCGCGCTGAGGTTGGCCAGCTGCCTGGCGCTCTTGCCCTCATAGCACGTCGTCACGACCAGGCCACCACTCGCGGCCATCTCGAGCGGCGGATAGCTCGGGTGAGGAGACAGCATGAGCGACAGCAGGATGTCGCTCTCCCGCATTTGCCTGGCGTAGCCTGCGAGGTCGAGCCACGGCGCAGGAACGAGCACGGCGCCGCCGCCGAGCGCTACAGGCGCGAACTGCTCGCCCATCCCGACGAACTCCCACTCGTCAGCGCTCAGGACTCCGTCCTCCACGGCCTTCTGGAGCGCCGCCACGCCAAGCTCGAACAAGTTGCGCAACGCGCCCGTCGGCCTCGCATAGAACAGAATCCGACGACGTCCGTTGACGCCCTCTCGCGCTCGCGGGTGGAAGACCGTCCGATCCACCGCGGGCTGGAATACGAGCGCATTCCTGGCGAACTGCTCGTCGGCGAACCGGCCGACGCGGCGAGCCACGAGGAAGTCATACAGCCAGGGCGAGTTGATCACGGGGATGTGATCGAGGGTGTAAGTCTCCTCGGCGAGCGCCTGTGGCGTCGATGCGGCATGGAACAGGGGCTCGTAGTCCTGAATCAAATAGATGAAGCGCTGATGCGCGGTGTGCCGGGCGGCATACTTGGCTTGCTGAGCTGTCCACCACGCTGTCGCCAGGAAGATGTCACGCTCCCCGATGGCCCACGGCTGGTGGCGACGGTGCGCATCGACGAGTTCCAGGCCTGGCGGCACGTCGCCGCCCAGCAGGTGGCGAACATGCCCCCAGAACGCCGCGGAATCCGAGTCCAGCGGGTACTCGGTCGCGACCAGCCGCACGCGAATACCAGCAGCCGCGAGTCGTCCCGCCAGGACAAGCGCGGTGTTGGGGCCTCCCGAGAGGCTGCGCATGCCCAGGGCCGGCACGAGGACGTTCAAGCGCGGCTCGTTCGAGAGCGGCGGCGAGACGGCAACGTTCAGGGGATTGAACCACGGCAGAAGCCCCTGAGGTGGCACGTAGCCTCTGGCGACCGGGCTCTCCGTCGTCGGAGCGTGGGCCAATCGTCCTTCCTGTTGGCCCACGAGCACGAAATGAACGAGAGGGTTCATGTTCGCGGCGACCACATCGGAGTTGGACGTCAGATAGAACGAGCTGTCGAAGTCGGGGTGGGGGTCGCGTCCTTCAGTTGCGCCGCTGAACAGGTAGTGGGCGAGCGGATTGATCTTCGCCGCAGCAACGTCGGGGTTCTGCGCCAGATAGAACGCCGAGTCGAAGAGCCGATGCGGGTTGCGGCCTTCGAACCCTCCGATCACACAGTAATGCGTGAGCGGGTTGACTCCGGCCAGCGCGACGTCCCCGTACTGGTCGAGGTAGGCCCTGGTCTGGAAGAGGGGATGCGGGTCTCGTCCTTCGAGTGCCCCACAAGACAGATAGTGCGCGAGCGGATTGATCTTTGCGGCGGCAACGTCGGGGTTCTGCGCCAGATAGAACGCCGAGTCGAAGAGCGGATGCGGGTTGCGCCCCTCGAACCCTCCCTTGACATAGTAGTGCGTGAGCGGGTTGACCCCGGCCAGCGCGACGTCGGCGTGCTGCTCGAGGTACGCCTTCGTCTGGAAGAGAGGATGGGGGTCACGTCCTTCGCCGACGCCTGTCGTTACGAAATGCAGGAGCGGGGTTGTCCCAGGGGCTAACTCGACTGACGATGCGTAGTACCGCGCGTCGAAGAGCGGATGCGGATCCCGCCCTTCCACGGCCCCGTGCTCCAGATAGTGGACGAGCGGGTCTACCCCCGCAGCACCGACCTCCGGGTAGCGCGCACGATACCAGTCCGCATCGAACAGGCCGCTGGCGACGATGGTGCGATACGCGCTAGTCTGCGATCCTTCCGTGGACGGGGCCGGTGCACTTTTCGAGCGCGCTACGGACCGGCGGATCGCGCGGACGACTCGACGCACCTCACTGCCGACCGCGCGGAACGGCTTTGTAAGCTTCCACGACCGCGAGGACACCACGCCATAGCGCTCGTGTTCGGCCGCCGCCACGCGCGCGCTGAGATCCCCGATGGCGCGTTCCCGGCTGGTAAGCGTCTCGCGGAGCTGCCGTTCGGCAGCCACCCGCGCCCTGAGATCGTCGGCGGCGCGCTGCCGGCTGTCGAGTGTCTCGCGGAGTTGGTGTTCGGCGGCCGCGACGCGCACCCTGAGGTCGTCGGCGTGGCGCTCCCGGCTGTCGAGTGTCTCGCGAAGCGAGTCCAGAGTGTCGCGCAGGACGTCTACCTCGGCCTGCAACTCAACCAGGCGGGCGTCCTTGGTGGACGGGCCCTCCATCTCTCTCTCGAGCGTTCGAATGTGTGCGTCGAGCGCCCTGATGTGCTCCTCTTTCAGCGCGACGCTGTTGCGCAAATCCCTGACGCCGTCGGACAGACCCGCGTTGTGTTCCTCGAGCTGACGGCTGCGTGCCTCTTTTATCGCCAGCTCGGCGGCGAACCGTTTTCTGAGGCCGTCGCGGAGCGAGAGCATGCCTTCGGCGTGACGCTGGATGTGCTGGGCGGAGTCTGTGGGACCGGCATCGCGCGTCTGATCGGCAAAGCGAGCAGCAGCCGCGACGGCAGTTCGCGACGCGAACGCGACGAAGAACCGCCGATAGTGCAGAGCGCCCGCCCGCGCGAACCCCGAGCGAGCGTTCATCGTCGCGTTGAGCTGCTGCTTGGCCTCGCCGTCTCCGAGATCGGCAGCACACATGTAGTCGAGCAGGTTGAAGAGCTGCCAGTCGCCGAGCGGCGCATTCTCTACGATCAGCAAGTCGGGCGGGCTCGCAAACCATGAGATCACTTCCAACGCATCCGGCAGGCCGTACTGCTCGTGTTCCTCGAGGAATTCAATCTCGCGACCCGAAACGGCTCTCGCCCAGCTAGCGAAGTTACGCTCGGCCGCGATCGTCTCCGGCGTAGCCACAGGACAGGACACGATGGTCCCGCGCCGTGCAACCCGCTGAAGCTCGCGGATGAGCGCAGGACGCGCCGACGGAGGCAGGTGCTCGATGACCTCGAGCCCCAGGGTCAAATCGAACGAGCCCGTAGCGAACGGCAAAGGCTCGCCCGGGCTGACCTGGACAATCTCGGGGTCGCCGAATTGGTTAACGTCGGCGCGAACGACGGTAAACCTGCTGGAGATGAACGTTTCGGTGAGGCGGACGGGTCCGCAACCCACATCGAGCGCGGTGAGGGTACCGCCGCCGTCATCGAGCAGCGCCTGGGTCAACCCGGCGAGCAGCCCGTAGCGTTGATAGATATCCGGCTGGTAAGTCAGCCTGCGGTCGAAGGCTTCGGTCAACGTCGCAATCCGAGCACGATTCCCTCGCGGCACCAGTGGCCGCTTGGTGAGCGGAACGACCAGCGGGGTGCTGGCGCTGTGGCATGATATCGCAAGCAAGTATCCGAGGAGCGAAGGTGGCGGCAACTGCCGGCGACGGGTTATCTTTCCCAGTCCTCTCGGCCGCCGACTGACTCTGCCGCGACCATGAAAACTGTCATTCTCGCCGGGGGACTCGGCACGCGCCTCACCGAGGAAACCGAGACCCGCCCCAAGCCGATGATCGAGGTCGGCGGCAAACCGATCATCTGGCACATCATGAAAATCTACTCGGCTCACGGCGTGAACGAGTTCGTGGTGTGCCTCGGCTACAAGGGCTACATGGTCAAGGAGTACTTTGCGAACTACTACCTCCACGAGACCGACGTCACGTTCGATATCGGCCAGAACACGATGGAGGTCCATCACCGCCGCGCCGAGCCCTGGCGGGTCACGCTCGTCGACACCGGTACGGAGACGATGACCGGAGGGCGGCTGCGCCGGGTGGCGGAATACGTCGGTCGTGAGACGTTCTGCATGACCTATGGCGACGGCGTCTCGGACGTGAACATCCGGCAGCTGCTCGACTTCCACACGGCCAGCGGCCTGCTCGCGACGCTGACCGCCGTCCGCCCGCCGGGACGCTTCGGCGCGCTCGAGCTCGACGAGACCAAAGTGGATGGCGTTTCAGGAGAAGCCCGTTGGCGACGGCGGCTGGATCAACGGCGGCTTCTTCGTCCTCTCCCCCGCCGTCCTCGACTACATCGCCGGCGACGACACCGTGTGGGAGCAGGAGCCGCTCGAGCGCCTCGCGCGCGAGGGTCAGCTCGCCGCCTATCGTCACGAAGGGTTCTGGCAGCCGATGGACACGCTGCGCGACAAGCGCCACCTCGAAGAGCTCTGGCGGACCGGACGCGCGCCGTGGAAGACGTGGTGACGGCCGCCCGCGAATTCTGGCGCGACCGCCGCGTCCTCGTCACCGGGCATACGGGCTTCAAGGGCGCCTGGCTCAGTCTCTGGCTCGCGCCGGCTGGGGGCCCGCGTCACGGGCTTTGCGCTTCCGCCCACGACCTCGCCCAACCTCTTCACGCTGGCGGCCATCGACGGGCGGATCGATTCGCACCTCGGTGACGTGCGCGACCCTGCTGCGGTGGATGCCGTGATGGCGCAGTCCCGTGCCGAGGTCGTGTTCCATCTGGCAGCACAGGCGCTGGTGCGGCGCTCGTACGCCGATCCGGTCGCGCACCTACGCGGCCAACGTCATGGGGACGGCGCACGTCCTCGATGCGGCCCGACGCGCCTCCGGGCTGCGCGCGGTCGTGGTGGTCACGAGCGACAAGTGCTACGAGAACCGTGAATGGTGGTGGCCCTATCGCGAAGACGAGGCCATGGGCGGTCACGATCCGTACAGCAGCAGCAAGGGCTGCGCGGAGCTGGTGACGGCGGCCTGGCGGCGCTCGTTCTTTCTTGCGGACGGCGCCGCGACCGTTGGCCTGGGATCGGCGCGCGCCGGCAACGTCATCGGCGGCGGCGATTGGGCTGAGGATCGACTCGTGCCCGACTGCATGCGGGCGTTTGCGTCGGGCGAGCCCGTTGTGATTCGGCGACCAGCCGCCGTGCGACCCTGGCAGCACGTGCTCGAGCCGCTCTCGGGCTACCTCACGCTCGCCGAGCGCCTGTCGAGCGATCCCGGGGGGTTCGGCGAAGCCTGGAACTTCGGTCCGTCGGCCGACGAGGCGCGGCCGGTCGCATGGGTCGTCGATCGACTCAGCCGGTTCTGGGGCGACGGCGCGCGGCTGGGAGCGCGATTCCGGCACGCATCCGCACGAAGCGGGACTCTTGCAGGTCGATGCCTCGAAGGCCCGCGCCCGTCTCGGCTGGACACCACGCCTGTCCCTCGAAGAGGGCCTGCGCTGGACCGTCGACTGGTACCGGCGCTTCGGCGCCGGTGAGGACGCGGCGGCCCTGACCCTCGACCAGATCGAGCGCTTCGAAGCCATGGAACAGCGACTGTGAAGGATCGAGACCCCGTGACCCCAAGCGCGTGTCGTTTGTGCGGCCAGCCCCTGTCGGAGACGTTCGTCGATCTCGGGCTGTCCCCTCTGGCCAACGCCTACGTGACGCTCCGCCCGGTTGTCGCAAAAGGAAAGCTTCTATCCGCTGCACGTCTTCGTGTGCGACGGCTGCCTGCTCGTGCAGCTCGACGAGTTCGAGAGCCCGGAGCACATTTTCAGCGACTATCTCTATTTCTCGTCGTTCTCGGATCTCTGGCTCGCCCACTGCCGGGCGTACGCCGATCGCATGGTCGAACGCTTCGCGGCTTGGCGCTCAGTCACAAGTCGTCGAGGTCGCGAGCAACGACGGCTACCTCCTGCAGTACTTCCAGCCCCACGGCGTGCCGGTCCTGGGCATCGAGCCGGCCGCCAACGTCGCGCAGACGGCCATCGACAAGGGGATTCCCACGGAGGTGGCCTTCTTCGGCACCGAAACAGCGCAGCGGCTCCGCGCGCGCGGTGTCGAGGCCGACCTCATCGCGGGCAACAACGTGCTCGCGCACGTACCGCGGCTGCTCGACTTCGTCCAGGGCCTGCAGATCCTCCTGAAGCCAGAGGGGGTCGTCACGATCGAGGTGCCTCACCTGCTTCGGCTGGTCGCCGAGAACCAGTTCGACACGATCTACCACGAGCACTTCTCGTATTTCTCGCTGCTGGTCCTCGACGCCCTCTTCGCCCGCGTGCAGATGCGCATCGTCGACGTCGAGGAGCTGTGGACTCATGGCGGATCGTTGCGCGTCTACGTCCGGCACGCCGACGTGGCCGGTTCGCCGACGGAAGCCGTGGCGGAGGTGCTGGCGCGCGAACGCGCGGCCGGCCTCGACGGACTCGCCGCCTATCGTCGCTTTGCGCCGCAAGTCGTGCAGACGAAGTGCGACGTGCTCGCGTTCTTCGTCGAGGCGGCGCGCCGCGGTCAGACGGTCGTCGGCTACGGTGCGCCGGCGAAGGGCAACACGCTACTGAATTACTGCGGCATCGGCCCGGAGCTGATGCCCTTCACGGTCGACCGCAGCCCGCACAAGCAGGGCCTTTACCTGCCTGGCACACGCATCCCGGTCCGTGCACCGGAAGCGCTGCTCGCCGTCCAGGCCCGATTACGTGTTCATCCTGCCGTGGAACCTGCGCGACGAAATCACCCAGCAGATGTCCGCCGTCCGCGAATGGGGCGGCCGCTTCGTCGTCCCGATCCCCGAGCTCACCGTGTTCTGATGCGCTTCACGCCCTCCGAGCTTCCGGACACTGTAATCGTCGACGTCGAGGGACACGTCGATAGTCGGGGCCTCTTCGCGCGGACGTTCTGCGAGGAGGAGTTCGCTGCCGCCGGGTTGCCAACCCGGTTCGTCCAGTCCAGCGTCTCGTTCAACACGCGGCGTGGCACCCTGCGGGGTCTGCACTACCAGGCGCCGCCCAGGCCCGAAGGGAAAGTCGTGCGATGCACGCGCGGCGCCATCCACGGACGTGGTCGTCGACCTACGGCCCGCATCGGCTACCTTTCTCCGGTGGATTGGCGTCGAGCTCACGGCGGAGAACCGGCGGGCGCTCTATATTCCTCCCGGTTGTGCGCACGGTTTCCAGACGCTGATCGACGATTCCGAAGTGTTGTACCTGATGACGGAGTTCTACGTCCCCGAGCTGGCGCGCGGTGTCCGCTGGAACGATCCGATATTCGGTGTCGAGTGGCCGATTGCCGATCCCACCATTTCGGAACGCGACGCCACCTACCCTGACTTTCGGCCATGAAGCGCGCGCTCGTCACCGGCGGCACAGGATTCATCGGTCGCCACACGCTCCCCGAGCTCGTGGCGCGGGGCTTCGACGTGCACGTCGCGGGACGTTCGAAGCCGGCCGCCGATTTTCCGCCGGACGCCACGTTTCACGAGTGCGACCTGCTCGATAGCGGCGCAGCGAGCCAGCTGACGAAGCGGCTCGCGCCAACGCATCTTCTCCATCTTGGCTGGTATGCCAGGCCCGGTCTCTTCTGGACCTCGCTGGAGAACCTGCGCTGGGTGGCCGCGAGTCTGAACTTGTATCTCGCCTTTGCCGAAGCCGGCGGCACTCGTGCCGTGATGGCGGGCTCCTGCGCCGAGTACGACTGGTCCTGCAGCGAGCTGGACGAGATCGCGACGCCGCTGGCGCCGCGAACGCTCTACGGCCAGTCCAAGCATGCGCTGCGCGCATTACTCGAACCGGCAGGACTTCAGACGTCCGTGCGGATGGCCTGGGCCCGCGTCTTCTTTCTTTACGGACCACATGAGGCGCCAGGCCGCCTCGTCAGCGACGTGATTCAGTCGTTGATCGAGCGGCGCGAGGCTCACTGCTCGGACGGCACTCAGCAACGCGACTTCATGCATGTGGCCGACGTCGGACGTGCGTTTGCCGCCGTTCTCGACAGCGACATCACGGGACCTGTCAATATCGCGTCGGGCGTCTGCGTGCCGGTACGAACGGTCATCTCGACTCTCGGCTCTCTCACCCAGGCGTCCGATCTGATACGGTTCGGCGCCGCACCCCGTCGCGATGAGCCACCGCGACTCGCCGCCTCTATCGACATTCTCCACGGCCAGCTCGGTTTTCGTCCCGTGTACGATCTGGAGTCCGGCCTCGCCAACACCGTCGATTGGTGGCGTATCATCAGGCAACGAGGTCATCCTGGTTCTCAGGAAGCAGACACCTGAGCGCGGGCTTGGCTGGAAACGATATGTTCGGCATCGACCAGATCCTGTCGTTTCGCTTCCCGCGCCGGGAAATCGCCGTCGTGGGATGGTGCTGTCTCGACGATCTGACACCGGTCGAAGAGCTCTGGGCCGTCTCCGAAGGCCGTCGCCTGCCGTGCCTGACGGAAGTCCCTCGACCCGACGTCGCGCGCCGCCTCGGATCGCCAGCCCTCGAGAACGCCGGCTTCGTGTGCCGAATCCCGCTCGCCGGATCCGCGTCTCGCGTGACGCTCGTCGCTCGGGTCGGCAACGCTGACCATCCAATCGGTGACTTCCCCGTCGAGTGGTCGGCGGCGTCCGACGCGCCACACTCCGGGCCGGAATACGCCGTCTGGCTAACGACGCACGAGCCGCAGTTGTACTGGCCGGCTGAAGAAGTCGAGCAACGGCTTCCGACGCTGGAGTCGAAGCCGGTCTTCTCGGTGATCCTGCCAACCTTCAACACGCACCTCTATCATCTCCAGCGTTGCATCGACTCGGTGACGTCGCAGCACTATCCACACTGGGAGCTCTGCATCACCGACGACAAATCGTCGGACCCCCGCGTGCGGCAATACCTCGTCGAACGGGCAGCCGGCGAACCGAGGATCCGGCTGGCGTTTGCCGCACAACAGCGTGGTATCTCCGCCGCATCGAACCGATCGGTCGAGGATTGCACCGGGGACTTCATCGTGCTCCTCGATCACGACGACGAGCTGCATCCCTCAGCGCTGCTCGAAGTCGCGCGGTGTCTGAGTGAGTATCCCGAGACCGACCTTGTCTACTCCGATGAAGACAAGATCGATCAGGTGGGCTCGCGCAGCTCCCCTGCCTTCAAGCCGGACTTCGACGAAGATCTCTTGTGCGGCTTCGACTATCTGGGCCACCTGGTTGCGATTCGAACAGCAGCGGTGCGACAGGTGGGCGGGTTTCGATCGGAGGCGGACGGGGCCCAGGACTGGGACCTCCTCCTGCGCGTGACGTCGGTCATCTCCCGCGATCGCGTCCGGCACGTGCCAAAACCCCTGTACCACTGGCGAATGCACGCGGACTCCACGGCCTTCAGCCTGGATGCCAAGCCGTTTGCCGTCCGGGCCTGGAACCTCGTGCTCGGGCAACACGTCGAGCCAGCCCACTGCCTTGCGTGGGAAGGCCTGTTCTACGGCTCGATGAGGGTTCAGCGGCCCGTGCCCGACACGACCCGCGTGTCGGTGCTGACGCGGCTGTGCGATGGGCCGCACCAACGGCGGGCCCTGAACCGCAGCAGATTTCCGTGTGACGTGCGGTTCTTCGAGATGGCATTCTCCGCGGTACATCCGGCGGATTCGACGGCCTCCAGCGCGCTCATGACTCCGGAGGACCTGGAATCGGACGTCACCATCGTCGTGAACTGCGGCCTCGACGCCGTGAACCACCACTTCCTCCACGAGCTGACGGCGCAAGCGCTGCGTGACGACTGCGGCGTGGTGGGTGGAACGATCGTGAACAGCGTCGGGACCGTGGTGACGGCGGGCCTGGCATGCCTGAGCGACGGGACCCACATCAACCCCTTCGAAGGACGTGCGTTGCACGAGCCGGGGTACATGGGGCAGGCAAAGGTCGTGCGGTGCGTTGCCTCGATCGCGCCGCACGTCTTCGCATTCCGGACCTCGCGCCTCCGCGACGTCAACGGGCTCGCGGCTCTATCCGAGGATTCTCTCGGCGATCTGTGTGCGAACCTCGTCGGGTCGGCACACAGCGCAGGATTGAAAGTACTGCACACTCCGTACGCCATCGCCACGCTGCGATCGATCACCGCCGGCTACATCCCAAGGCAGGGCGATGGAGTTCCCCGTGGCCTGCTGGTCAATCCAAACCTCGAGGCTTTCCCGAACGTGACGGCCTTGCTCGGGGCGGGCATCCCTTGACGACACCGACTTCCGACCGTGCGCACCTTCCTCTCCTGGCCGCGAGGACATCCAATCCGCGACGTTCCCGCCCGGGTAACCTCAGCGACTGGTGCGGTCATCTGCCGTTCGTGAACGACCTGATCGCCTGCCTGCGGCCGTCCCTGGTGGTCGAGCTCGGAACGCACGACGGCGAGTCCTATTTCGGGATGTGCCAGGCGGTCGAAGAGAACGGCGTGTCGGGCAAGTGCTATGCGGTCGGCACGTGGCGGGGCGATCCGCATGCGGGCAATGACGACGAGTCCGTGTTCACCGACGTCGACGCTTACAACCAGCAGCACTACCGGTCGTTCTCCACTCTCTTGCGCGCGACGTTCGACGATGCGAAGGAGCAGTTCGGAGACGGAACCGTGGATTTGCTGCACATCGACGGGCTGCATACCTACGACGCCGTCCGGCACGACTTCGAGAGCTGGTTCCCCAAGGTTCGCGCCGGAGGGGTCGTGCTGCTCCACGACACGGCAGCCCGCGACGCAGATTTTCAGGTCTGGAAGCTCTGGGAGGAACTGGCTCGCCAGTATCCGCACCTGGAGTTCCATCACAGCCGGGGGCTTGGAGTCCTTCAGAAACCTGGCGCGGCCGGCGGATCCGGTGAACCAGTTCACGCCGTTCTCTCGGCGTCGACGTCCGACCAGGACTTCGTCCGGCACTACTACGCCCTGCAGGCGGACCTGCTCGAGCGGCGCCTTTCGGAATCGCTGGGCGGCTCCGAGCGGGATGCGGCCGTTTCGGAGCGAGACCGGGCCTTGGCCGAGAGAGACGCTGCCCTGATGCGGCAGGAGCGCCTGAGCGCCGAAATTCGCAATCTCCAGGCCGAGCGGGTCGCGGTCGTTGCAGACAGCAGGCGCACTCATGGCACCTACGATTCTCTGGCGAACGAAATCGCCTCGCTGAAGAACAGCCTCGCGACGAGCCAGGCCCGGGTTGAACGGCTCGAAGACGAGACAGCCGCGATGCTCGAGCAGCGGCTCGCCATCGAGCGGGAACTCAAGCTGCACACCGACGAAGAGCATCGGCTCGCGCAAGAGAACGCCCGGCTCGCCAATGAGTTGAACGTCGTCTATCAGTCGCGCTCGTGGTGGCTGACGGCGCCGCTGCGCCGCCTGTTCCGGACCGTCCGTTGATGGCGGGCGAAACGATGCCTGGACGCGAGGCCGACGGCCCGCGCGGCACTCGCGTCGACCTCCCGGTCTCGATCGTGATTCCCGCCTATGGCGCGGCCACTCAGCTTGCAGATTGTCTCGAGAGCCTTCGCTCGCACGCGCCCGGCTGCCACATCGTCGTCGCCGACGACGCGACGCCTGACGAGTCCGTCGCCGAGGTCGCACGGTCGTTCGCGGCCGGCCTGTCGCTCGAGTACGTGCGGCGCGAGCGCAATCTCGGATTCGTCGAGAACTGCAACGACGCCATCCGGTCGATTCTCCCGACCGGTCGCGACGTCCTGCTGCTGAACTCCGACACGAAAGTCACGGCAGGATTCCTCGAGGAGATGTGGGAGGTCCTCCACGCGCACGAGAAGCACGGGGCGGTCTCTCCCAGGAGCAATAACGCGACCATCTTTTCCGTGCCGGTGTACGAGCGGCTGCCGCCGGACGCGTCGTACGAACTCTGGAGGTCCATCCGTGGCCTCCTCCCACGCTATCAGGTGATGCCGACCGCGGTCGGCTTCTGCCTGCTGCTCAGGAACACGGTCCTTCGCCAGCTGGGCCTGTTCGATCCCGTCTACAGCCCCGGCTACAACGAGGAAAACGACTTGATCTGCCGGATCAACCGGCACGGCTATAGCGCGGTCGTCGCGCACCAGGCGTTCGTGTTCCATCTGGAATCGGCGACGTTCGGGCCAGACAAGCAGAAGCTCGAACGCCGGAATCGTCGTGTCCTCGACGATCGGTATCCTGAGTATCTCGGGAAGATCACCGATCACATGCGGCATAGTGTCGATCCGATCGATCACTTCGCGCCGCTGTGGCGGCCGCATCGTCCGGCCATCCTCATCGACCTGTTCCGCCTTCCACCGGCACGTTCCGATGCGTCTGAGTTCGCGCTCAGTCTGCTGCTGCACCTGGTGCCGCTCCTCGAAGCGAAGGCCGACGTCCGCCTCGGGCTGTCAGAGGCGGCCAGGCAGTTTTTCTCGCCCGAGTTGACGGGCTACCGGTTTTACGATCCTGAGCGGCACGCCAACACCAGATTCGACCTCGTGTTCAAACCGTCCCAGGTTCTCACCTGGGCAGAACTCCACCGGATGGTAAGGCTCGGCGGCCGGATCGCGTTCACGCACCTCGACATCACCGCCGTCCGGTGCGATTACCGCAGCACTCCGGACACTCGCGTCCTCTTCAGAACCGCCGCCGAGCTGGCGGACCAGGTGATTACGATCAGCCGCTTCTCGAAAGAGGATTTCGCGGCCTTCTACGGCACCTCCCTCCCCTTCGAAGTCATCCCCCTGGGCGCGCATGACGACCCGCCCGTGATTGGCCATCCGGACGGCTACGTGCTGGTGGCGGGCAACCCGTTTCACCACGATGCAGCCCGGCGCGCGGTCGACGAACTGCAGGGTGTCGGCCGGGTCGTCACCCTGGACGGCGAGGACGCGTCCGGACCTCAGGCGCGACGACCAGCCACCGCGCCCCTCAGTCGATCGGCGATCGCCGGGCTGTACGACGGTGCCGCAGTCGTGGTCTATCCGAGTTTCTACGAAGGGTTCGGCCTGCCGATCGTCGACGCGATCGCCCTGGGCTTGCGGGTCGTCGCGCTCGATACGGCGATGAATCAGGAAATCCGGGCATTCACGGACGATGGCTCTCTCGTCCTCGTGAAAGACCACAGCGAGCTACGCGCGGCGGTCGCCGAAATCCTGAGCGAGCCACGCAGGTCGGTCCCGGGGACCCGATGCCTTCCCAGATGGCCTGAGGTGGCGTGTCAGTACGCGCAGTCGTTCGTGAGGTTGCTCGACCGGGATCTCGATGTCGGGCTCATCCGCCGCCGATGGGATCTGATGACGACGATTGCCGCCGTGCATCCGCTCACTTAGCGACCGTGGACCTGGAACTTGCTGTTGCTGACAACCGCTCCAGGTCGGCGTCGACCATCATCGTCACCAGCTGCCTGAAGTGGACGTCCGGCTTCCAGCCGAGCGCCGACTTCGCCTTCGTCGGGTCGCCAACCAGCAGGTCGACTTCGGCCGGGCGCAGGAAGCGCGGATCCTGCTTCACGTGCTTCTGCCAGTCGAGGCCGACGTGGCCGAACGCGACCTCGACGAGATCGCGCACGGAGTGCGTCTCACCGGTCGCGACGACGTAGTCGTCGGCCTGATCCTGCTGCAACATCAACCACATCGCGCGGACGTAGTCGCCGGCGAATCCCCAATCGCGCTTCGCATCGAGGTTGCCGAGGCCGATCGAATCGGCCAGCCCGAGCTTGATGCGGGCGACGCCGTCGGTGACCTTGCGGGTGACGAACTCCAGGCCGCGCCGCGGCGACTCGTGGTTGAAGAGGATGCCGGAGACGGCGAAGAGATCGTAGCTCTCGCGATAGTTGACGGTGATGTAGTGCGCGAAGACCTTGGAGACGCCGTACGGGCTGCGCGGGTAGAACGGTGTCAGCTCGGTCTGCGGCACCTCCCGCACCTTGCCGAACATCTCGCTCGAGGAGGCCTGGTAGAACTTGACCTTCGGATTGACCTGGCGCACGGCTTCGAGGCAACGCGTGACGCCCTGCGAGTTGAACTCGCCGGTCAGCATCGGCTGATCCCACGACGCCGGCACGAACGACATCGCCGCCAGGTTGTAGAACTCGTCCGGCTTGATGTCGTCGATGAGGCGGATCAGCGAGAGTTGATCGAGCAGGTCGCCGGGCTTGAGCGTGATCCGATCGAGCAGGTGCTCGATGCGCCAGTAGTTGGTCGTGCTGGCGCGGCGAATCGCGCCGAAGACCTCGTAGCCCTTGTCGAGGAGCAGTTCGGCGAGATACGAGCCGTCCTGTCCGGTGATGCCGGTGATCAATGCGCGTTTAGCCATGCTGATTCAGCCGCAAAGTATATCGCAGGTGCGCGGAACGCGGGGCCCGGTTCGGATACACCGTGAGGCGAGATGCGGCCGCTGCAACACGGGTCGCGGCGCTCAGGCCGAGGCAGTACGCCCGGCCCGAATGAATGCCAGCAGGGCGACGACATAGCAGAGCCAGCCGGTCCAGAACGCGGCTGAGATCGACCACGTCAGGGCGATGCAGACACTGAGCACTGAGGCGAGCACGGATGCCGCCCCGTTCAGCCCCCAGAACCAGGCGGTCAACGAGCGCGCGCGGTCCGCCGCCAGCGTCATCCCGAGCGGAAACGCCATCCCCATGAACAACCCGGCCGGGAACAGCAGCGCCACGGCCACGGCGATCCGGATGGCGGTGGTCATCGGCTCGATCGCCCGCGTTACGGAGGGCGTGATCGCGCCGAACAGCGCCAGCACCGCCACGAGCACGATCAGGCGGCGGCGCCCGGCGGCGGGCGCCATGCGCGTCGTGACGCCTTGAGTCAGCGCGCTTCCGAGGCCACTCGACAGCAGCAGCGCGAACAGCACCACCGACAAACCGTACGTCGGATGCCCCAGCGCGATGATCAGGCGCTGCATCTGCGACGTCTCGATCAGCATGAAGCCGAGCCCGATGGCGAGGAAGAACGTGAAGAGCGGCCCGACGCCGGTAAGCGGGACGCGGCGGCGCGTCAGCCACAACGGCAGCAGGATGCACACCGCGGTCAGCGCCGCCACCGTCATGAACAGGACGCCGAGCGTCGCCACCGCCTTCATGTTGTGGCTCAGGTTGCCGAACTCGAGCAGCGCGGTGCGGCCGATGTCGCGCAGCCGCAGCATGTTGAAGAAGAACGGGCTGTCGTCGGTCGGCGCGGTGATGTTGACCGGGTAGTTGCGCAGGTACTCGTCGAGCCCGGACGGCTCAGTCAGCCGCAGGAACGTATCGTCGAGCGAGACGCGCGGGCTGAACGGCACCTCGAAGGCAAGCCGCGAGGTCTCGCGGTCAAGGGCCTCGAGGTCGGCGCCCGTGAACGGCTGCCGGCTCACCAGGATCGTCCCGACGCCGTCCGGCGTGTCGGTCGAAGACGACGTCGTCGGACGCATGATGCGGACGATGGCGATGTGCTGGCGCGGCTCGGTGACGCCAAGCCGCCGCAGCGCTTCGACCGCGAGCGTCGTCGTGCGATACATCTCCGCCGGGCGTTCGTGGAAATACCAGCGCGACACGCTGAGAATGCCATCGTCGCTCAGGTGCGACAGGAAGCTGGTCCAGGCCTCGACGGTGTAAAGCGAGTTCTCGCCGAGCACGAAGGCGCCGGCTGCCGTCGCCGCCCAGGTGTCGATCAGCGAGATCTGGATCGTTCCGAAGCGCTGCGGCGAACGCGCGACGAAGCTGCGCGCCTCGTCGTTGACGAACCTGACGCGCGGATCCCGGTCGAGGTGGCCGGTGAAATCGCCGAAGCGGCCGTTGACCGTGCCGATGATGTCCTTGTTGATGTCGACGGCGGTCACCGAGCGGGCGCCGAACGACAGCGCCGAGAGCACGTCGCGCCCGCCGCCGGCGCCGATGACCAGGGCGTCGTGGCCGCTGCGGAGGTAATAAGCGATGTTGGTGACGTCGTATTTCAGGTGCGGCAGCTTGCTGAAGTCGCCGTCGAAGTACGACATGACCGTGCCGGCCCAGACGTCGATATCGAGCTGGAGCTGGCGCAGCCGCGTCGGCGGGACTTTCGAGCTCAGGCCCCAGCCTTGCGCCGGCAGCTCCAGTCGCGGATCCCCCATCACCCGCACGCGCGAGTACCAGTTCCATCGCTCGTAGATCGGGCGGCTCTCGACCACGCCCTTCGAGTAGACGATGCGGAAGACGGGTGTCCCCCGCCAGACGAGCACGGTGTGCGCCGCCGCGGCGGCGCCGAACACCAGGACCGTCACCAGCCCGAGCCGGCGCCAGCCAGCCAGACCGGCGTCGATCGCGAACGCCACGCCGCCGAGGCTGGCCAGGAACGCCACCCAGAGCACGGCGGTCGGCCCGTCAGACCAGCCGACGACGCCGATGAGGAGCACGCAGCCGAGCGCCGCCCCGGCGAGATCGGCGGCGTACAGCCGGCTGACCTGCCGCGGAAAGCCGGTCAGCACCAGGCAGATGGCGACGCCGCTGACGACGAACGGCACGGCAATCACCGCGTAGGTGAAGCCGATCGCGAAGATCTCGACTACCGACGAGCCAACGCGGAACGGAATGCTCAGCTCCGCCATGAAGCTGAGCACGAGCACAATCGGAAAGGCGACGCCGACAACGGCGAGGCGATGGCGCAGGCGTTCGGGCGGGAACAGCCGCGGCGCGAGATAGACGAGCAGGGCGCCGGCGGTCATGCCGAACATCGCCACCGAGAGCGCAACGAATGCAAAGTGGTACAGCATCGTCACGCTGAAGATGCGGGTCAGCAGGATTTCGTACATCAACGTCGCCAGGGCGACGAAGAAGATGCCGACGTAGGTTGCCGGGCGCGGCGAGGGCGTCGGCGAGGGCGCGTCTGGAATCAAACGCGTCATCATACAATGTAGTCGCCCCAGATGACCTCAGAGTCGAATCCGCCGCGACGGTGGATGATCGCCATCGCGCTCGTATTCCTCGCGCACGTCCTTTATCTCAACGGTGTCGCCGAGGACGCGTACATCGCTCTCCGGTTCGCGAGGAACCTCGCGCATGGCCACGGCCTGGTCTGGAATCCCGGCGCGCCGCCGGTCGAAGGCTACACGGACTTCCTCTGGGTGATCGCGGCCGCGGCGGCAATGGCAATTGGCCTGCCCGGCGTCTGGTTCGTCCAGGCGCTGTCGGTTGCAGCGGCCTTGGCGACCCTGGCGCTCACCTATGTCGCCGGGCGGCGGCTCATGCTGTGGCCGCCGGCTGTCGCGCTGGTGCCGTGCGGGCTGCTCGCGGTCTGCGGTCCGTTCGCAACATGGGCCTCGAGCGGCATGGAGTCGACGCTGTTCGGCTTCTTCGTCCTGCTCGCGGCGTATCAGTTCGCGATCTTCTGGCGCGAGCAAAGCGACCGGGCCGCCGTCGTCGGCGCCTTGGCGCTGCTGCTCGCGACGCTGACGCGGCCCGAGGGGATGATCATCACGCTGCTCCTCTTCGGCGTCAACGGCCTTGCCGCGCTCTGGTTCGCGCGCAATCGACTCGTGGCCCTCGGGCTGGCAGAACTGGCCTATTTCGTGCCGTTCGGCATCTATTTCTGGTGGCGTTATACGCGCTACGGCTACCTGCTGCCGAACACCTTCTACGCCAAGACCGGCGGCGGCATCCCGCAGATCCTGCGCGGCGGCCTGCTCGCATATCTCTTCATCATGCAGTTCGCTCTGCCGCTCGTACCGGCAGCGCTTGTGATCGCCTGGGAAGCCGGCGCGCCGCAGCGCGCCAGGCTACGGGAGATGCTGTCCGCCGCCTGGTTCATGCGCTCGAGCTTCATCGTTTTCTCGATCGCGATCGTCATCGTCTACACGGCCAACAACGTCCTCGTCGGCGGCGACTACATGGCGATGCACCGGTTCTTCGTCCCGGTGCTGCCGTTCATGTACCTGCTGTTCGGGTTGATGATTGCCGGGCTCTACAGCCGGGCGTCGCAGCCGGCCAACTCGTTCGGGCTGTGGGCGGTCGTCGCCTTCACGGCGCTGGCGACGTTCTTCCCGTCGACCGTCCTCGAGCGATCGTTCTTCGACTCCCCGCCGCAGCAGCACGGCAACTACCGCGGCGTCCAGATCGAACGCTGGCACGTCGCCCGGCTGTCGGTGATCGGCCACTTCTTCGACGGCTATCGCCGCGATCCGTCGGAGTCGCTGGCGACGACGGCCATCGGCGCGATCGGCTACTACGCCGACATGCAGATCTACGACATCCACGGCCTCGTCGACGTCCACATCGCCCACATGCCGCCGCCGCCTGGCTTCGGCACGCGGCGGCCCGGACACGGACGGAGCGACCTCAGGTACACGTTCTCGCTCAAACCCACTTATGTGATGTTCTCGCGCGACCTCGCGGCGGAGCCCGTCGATCTCTGGCGCTACGTTCCCGACGATCTTCGCGCCGAGGTCGATCGCGACTACGCCCCGACCTCGGCATGGCTGACCGACGAACGCAACGACGAGCGCGGCTTCTTCACATTCTTCGAACGGCGGGAATCGCTCGCGCGCCGGCAGAAGGGTTCGTAGGCTCGCCCCATGCGCAGCGACGTCAAGGTTGCGGTCGTCATCCCCTGCTACAACACCGGCGAGGCCTGTGTCAGCGTCATCCAGCGCGCCCTGGCCGCCGCCAACGCCGTGCTGGTCGTTGACGACGGCTCGACCGACGACACCGCCGGACATATCCGCGGCACCGGCGCCCCGTGCCTGCGGCTGCCGGCCAACGCCGGCAAGGGCGCGGCGCTCAAGGCCGGCATCGAAGAAGTGCTGAAAGGCCGGCACGGCCAGCTCGGCCAGACCTTCGACTACATCCTCACCGTCGACGGCGACGGCCAGCACAACCCCGACGACGTGCCGCGCTTCGTGTCGCTGGCGGTACGCGAGCGCGCCGACTTCGTCATCGGCGTGCGCAACGTCAGGGTCATGCCGCCGAAGAGCAAGATCGGCAACTACTTCTCGCGCCTCGTCTTCTTCCTCGGCACCGGCCGCTACGTCGCCGACACGCAGTCCGGCTTCCGGCTCTTTTCGCACTCGCTCGCCGAAGCACTGCTGACGACGGTGAGCTGGCAGCGATACGAGACCGAAGCCGAGATCCTGACCAAGGCGGTGTCGCTCGGCTACACCGTCGCGACGGTGGAAATTCCGACCATCTACTTCGACCAGAACCGCCGCACGCACTTCGACCCGCTGTGGGACTCGATGCGCGTCGTCGCGGTCCTGAGCCGCTACGCGCTGTCGTCGCTGGCGGTCACGGCGGTCGATTTCAGCGCGTTCGCGCTGCTCCTCCCCTACGTCTCCGGCGATGTCGTCAGGGCCAACATCATGGCGCGAGCGTTCGCGGTCGTCGCGCACTTCGCGCTCAGCCGCGAGTACGTGTTCCGGGCACGCGGCCGGTTCCGGATGTCGGAGGTCGTGCGCTACGGCGCCATCGTCGTCGCCAACCTGGCGTTGACGACCTGGCTGCTGCTCATCTTTCAGCGCGCCGGCGCGGGACCGATTCCGGCGAAGATCCTCGCGCAGCTGGCTGGCTTTTTGTTCACGTTCGTGGTACTCGATCGCTTCGTGTTCAGGGGTTCGCGCGAAGAGCGCACCAACTGGGAGGAGTATTACCGGCACCCCTTCCCGGCGTCGAAATGGTCACGCGGCATCATGAGCAACATGCTGCGCGACCTGATCAGGAAATACGCGCCGCCGCGGCAGCCGCTGTCGGTGCTGGAGCTGGGCGGCGGCAACTCCTGCTTCCTCGACGGCCTGATGCAGCAGTTCACGATGTCGCCCTACGTCGTCCTCGACAACTCGAGCGAAGGGATGCGGCTGGCGCGGGAGCGGTTCGGGCCCGCCTACGGCGATCGCGTCGGCTACCTTGCCGACGACGTGTTCGAGGCCGAGCCCGAGCGCCGCTTCGACGTCGTCTTCAGCGTCGGGCTGATCGAGCACTTCGACGATCACGCGATGCAGAAGCTGATCGGCCTGCACAGGCGCTGGGCCGAACCTGACGGCCTGGTGCTGATCGCGGTGCCGACGCCGACGATCTTTTATCGTGTCTTCCGCACTGGCGCCGAGGTGCTCGGCCTGTGGAAGTTCCCGGACGAGCGGCCGGTGCCGCAGGACCGGCTGGCGGCGCTGATGCGGACGGAAGGGATGGAAGTGCTCTTCGAACGGACGCTGTGGTCGCAGGTGCTGACGCAGGCTATCGTGGCGGCGCGGCCGGCGCCGGCAGCGGCCGCGCGACGCTCAGCGTGACACCGGACGATCTTCCATCGACCTCGACGCCCACCGTCAGCTCTCCCTCCTGAAACCCTTGCATGGCGTCGAGCCTCAGCGCGACAACGCCGGAACAAGTGTAGACAGACGATCCCTTCGCCGGCGCTTCGCAAACGCCCGACGTCAAGCTGTCGTCGAGCAGGCCTGGTCTCGCGTCGTGGACGATCCTCGGCTCGCTGGCAACGTCAGGTACCGTGGCGCGCCAGACGACGAGACCGCTGCGGTCAATCATCGCCGGGGACGGACGATAGAGAATCCTTTGCGCCCCACTGCCGCCGTCGCCCGCGGGTACGGACGGTATAACCGGTTCCAGCGCGGGGATGTTGATCCACACGCGATACCCCGGCTGCCGCGACAGCAGCACCCAGCGCGGATCAGCGGGCGGAGCGTGATACTCGTGGCCCGCGAACACGTCGCCTGCGCGAACCCGATCGAACGGCCAGAGACTCAGCGCGTGGGCGCCGCGCTCGAAGAAGCGGAACATCGGATAGGTGACGAGCACGTGCGCGGCATCGGTGCGTGCCGCGAGGCCGGACACGAAGCGGTAATCCTTGTCGAGGAGTGGATAGAAGAGCGCGACCTTGTCTGCCGTCGCGCCGCGCATGGCTTCGACGCGCGCCGGCAGCGCCCGTTCGCCGCGCGTCATCGTCGCAATCCTCGCCTGCATATCCTTGAGCAGCCCGCCGCCGGCGAGCACGAGGAAAAGTCCGCCACCGACAGCGATGACGTTCGTCCAGGCGAGCTGCGGCCGCGCCCGCCAGAGCCAGGCGCCCCCGAAGCTGACCGCCAGGCCCAGCACGGACAGCAGGCCGAAGATGTTGCGCTGATCGTACGACGACCAGTAGAGCCAGATCGCGCCGTAGCCCGCCAGCACCGGCAGGGTCGCCCGCCCGAACCAGGTCATGAGCGACGCCAGCAGGCAGACCGACAGCAGGCCGGTGAAGACCAGTCGCAGCGAAGACGGGACGTCGTAGCTGTTCCAGAACCGGAGCTGTACCAGGCCGGCGCGGACGGCCGCGTCGCCGCCGCGGTAGACGATGTTGGCGTCGGTCGACAGCAGGGTGGGAATCTGCCGCAGCGAGATGTTGACTTCGAACGGGTCCGGAACCCAGCGCCCGATACGCAACTCCGAAGCGCCCTGCTCGATCAGGAACGGCAGGATGCCCACGGCAGCAATCGCCAGCGACCATCTGACCGTGCGCCCGAGCTGCGACGCACGCTCCGGCGAGAGCGGGTACGGGGAGCGGGCGGCGCGATGGAGCACGAGCAGAAACAGGATGCCGATAGCGCCCGTCCACTTCGTGAAGATCGCCGCGAACGCTGCGGCGCCGAGGATGGCGTATTCGGCGCGCGCCCGCCACGTGCCACGCCGGAGACCGAAGTACAGCGCCAGCAGGCTCGCGACCATCGCGCAGACCAGCACGTCGACAGTGCCGGCGCCGGAGTGCTCGCGGAACTGAATCGACCCGAGACCCGCAAGCACGACCGGCCAGGCCGGCATGTCGAGCAGGCGCGACAGCCTGACCGCCGCGACGAGAAACCATGCCGCGAGCAGGACGAAGAAGCCGTGCAGGGCAAAGAAGTCGATCGGCAGCACCGCCGAATGCGCCCCGGTGACCTTGTACATCACCGACACGATTCTGGGCACGAGTTGTGGATAGCCTCCGACGACGTAGTGAGCGCTCGAGGTTCGACGGCCCCAGTCGGCGGCCCACTTGCCCCACGATGCAAGGCCATCCCACCAGGTGATTGGCGAGGTCCAGGCGTCGATGAGGTAGACGGCGAGGAATGCGAGCGCCGCGACGATGACAGCACGATCGATCGCGTCGGATCCGGTTTGTACGTAGGGCGGAGCTTTAGCTCCGCCTGCGAGATCGACAACGTAGGGCGGAGCTTCGGCGCCGCCTGTGAGGCCGGCAACTGTCCGCGGCCGCATCGCGCTCCACGCGAGATATCCGAGCGGCAGCAGCAGCAGGACGATCAGCAGCGGCCGGTAATAGATTCCGACCAGCAGGAGGGTCGTGACCGTCAAACTCGTAGCCGCGGCCCCTGCCGTCAGGACCGCCAGCAGCCAGTCGAGCTTCGAGCGGCTCGCGAAGCCGGCGGCGCGCAGGACCGCGAAGCCGGGCACGATGACGGCGTAGAGCAGCAGCCCGACTCGCAACGCCAGCGCCAGCAACAGTTCCATCGATGAAGGAGTAAGGTTACCCCATGACGATCGCGCGCAGTTCCGTTTGGCTCATGCTTGTCACGCTTCTTCCTTTAGCCGGCGCCGGTGTCGCGTCTGCGCAGGCACCACGCGACGGTGCGCCGGCAGCGGCGGCCGGCGCCGAGGTGACGACCATCGCCAACGGATGGGCGGCACTCGCTGCCGGACGGCGCGACGAAGCGATCAAAGCCGCCGAGACGATCTTGACGCGGCGGCCGGCGGATCATCGCGCTGTCGATCTGAAGATTGAAAGCCTCGCGGGGCGAGAGCCATTGCAAGCGCTCGATGCGTACGAAACCTGGCTGGCGCGGACCCGCGGTGAGGACGTGTTCCTGCTGGTGCCAGTCGCCCGCGGCACGCTCGCGCTGATCGGCGCGGGACAGGACCGCGCGCTCGCCCTGCGAGCCCTGCAGAAGCTGGCGCGATCGGGAGATCCGCAGGACGTCGCGCGGCTGCAGGCGTTGGAGAAGGAGGGCGCGGCCGGCGGCACTCAGACCGACGTCATGCTCGCTCTCGACGGGAATGCCGCCGCGGCACAGCGGTTGTCATCATCCAAGGCGGCCGCGTCGGTGCAGCCGCAGACGCTGGCGAAGGCGCTCGGCGCCGGCGGCACCGGCGTCGCGCCGACACTGCGGGCGATGCTGAAGCACCCGGCGGCGCCGGTGCGGATGGAAGCCGCGCTGAGCCTCGGCCGGACCGGCGCCGCCGATGCGATCCCGGATCTCAAGGCCATGATGAACGACCCCGAAGTTCGCGCCTATGCCGCAGTCGCGCTGGTGCAACTCGGCGATAGCGATGCGCAGCCGATCGTCCAGGAACTCCTGCAGAGCCCGGTGCTCGACATGCGGGTGCTCGGGGCCCAGGCGTACGCGGGCAAGGGCGGTGGCCCGTGGGTGCAGGCGCTGCTGCCGGCGCTGCAGGATCCGAATGGCCTGACCCGGATCAGGGCCGCGGAACTGCTGATGCCCGTGGCGCCCGAAGCGGCGATGCCCGTGCTGCTCGAGGCGGCGAAGGACTCCAATCCTGTAGTGCGCGCCGACGTGACCAGGGTGCTCGATCAGTCGGCCGCGACGGCTGAGGCCTCCGCCCAGCCCCCGGCGACCGACGCGGGAACGCCGCCGGCAACGGCCGCGCTCGGGCTCGAGGCGCTGCGGCGGCTCCTCCGCGACCAGGACCCCTCGACGCGGCTGCACGCCGCCGGCGCCATCCTCTCCTCAGCCCGCTGGGGACGCTGAACGCCCTTCTGCACATTTTTGCTTTACAGGGATCGCGTGCCCGTTTACCCTATTGCAGCCTTTCCCCAGAGCCGATAACGCCGTTGACGGCCGGAACCAGCCTCTTTCGGATCACGAGCTGCGCCGGACTGCCCCGGTGTGACATCACATGAAACACAAAGCATTCATCGCCGCGCTCGGACTGTGCCTCCTCTCGCTCACGGTTCCGGCGTCGGCGCAGCTGTCTGCGCTCGGCCCGACCTTCTCGGTCTGGAGCGCTACGTCACGCGGGTCAGCCGTCGCCTACGATCCGCGCAACCACGTCTACCTCGTCGTCAACGGGCACGGCCTGGTCTACGGCCGCTTCGTGAACGCTGATGGCGTCCTCGCCGGTGAGCCGTTCCTGATGCAGGCGGCGCCTGCGTTCGGTCAGTTCCCGCAGGTCGCCTACAGCCCCGACGCGCATGGCGGCAACGGCGGATTCCTCGTGACGTGGCACGAGAGCGACGGCCCGGCGCCGAGCATCCACACGCGGATGGTGAGCTACGCGGCCGGGTTCCTGACTCCTGACCGTGTGCTCATCGGCAACGACACGTACCACGAGATCATGGGGGCGCCGGTCGCGTATTCGACGGTGAGCCGCGAGTTCCTCGTCGTGTGGCGTCAGGTACTCCGACGTCAACATCTTCGGCATCCGCCTGAACGCCAACGGCGATCCGATCAGCGGCGCGATACCGGTGGCCGCGGGCCCGCTCTTCGAAAGCGACCCGTCGCTGACCTACAACCCGGCGACGGACGAGTTTCTGACCGTCTATCGCATGGGGTTCGGGCCGACCAGCGTGATGGCGCAGCGGGTCAAGGCGGGCAGCGGCGCGCTCGTCGCGCCGCCGACGATCGTCGCCCAGGCCGCGACCGTCAACACCACAGGCGTCACCTACAACCCCGTCATGGGTCGCTACACGGTGGCGTGGCACCAGATGCCCGGCGATTTCATCAACGGCCGCACGCTCGGCCATGACGCCGTTCCGATCGGTCCCGTCACGGCGATCTCCACCCGGGTCGGCACTTACGACTCGCTCTCGCTCGATGCGAACGATCTCTCCGGCAGCATCCTGGTGGTGGGACACGACAAGCTGAGCGTCGAGGTCGGCGGCGTCGAGATCGACGGCGGCGGCAACCCGTTTACCGCCGGCGGCGCCATCACCGGCTCGGGCGGCAACGGCAACCACGTTCCGAAGGTCGCGAGTAGTAACGCGCGTCGCGAGTGGCTGGTCGTCGCGGCCCGGAGCTTCGCGCAGACGATCGCGCAACGGCTGCACACGGCGACCCCGGCCGCCGGCCAGCCCCAGCCACCGCCGCCTCCCCCGCCGCCTCCGCCGCCGCCACCACCGACGCCGTCGCAGCCGCGGATGTTCATCGATTACCCGGCCAATGGATCGGTGGTGCAAAATTCGTTCGGCGTCGCCGGCTGGGCGCTCGACTTGTCAGCGCAGAGCGGGAGCGGCGTGGCGGCCGTACATGTGTGGGCGTTCAACCACGCCGGCGGCAATCCTGTGTTCCTGGGCGCGGCAAATCTCAACCAGCCGCGGCCGGACATCAGCAATCACTACAGCAACACGCAGTTCTCGAGCAGCGGCTACGGCCTGTCCGCCCAGCTGCCCGCGGGCGCCTGGCTGATCCGGGTCTCGATGTTGAGCGACGTCGCGGGCACGTTCAACCTCATGTCCGAAACGAACGTGACCGTCCTGGCACCGGTCTCACTGCCACGCATGTACGTCGACGGCCCGGCGCCGTATCAGGACATTACGACGATCTTTCACGTCGCAGGCTGGGCCGTGGACATCGCCGCGCCCGAAGGCACCGGCGTCGATGGCGTCCACGTCTGGGCCTACCCGACGGCCGGCGGTGCTCCGGTGTGGGTCGGCGCCGCCCAGCTCGGCATCCAGCGGCTCGACGTCTCCGGGACCTTCGGCCATCACCGGTTCAGCGGCGGAGGGTATTTTCTGCAAGGCACGCTACCCCGCGGATCGTACCAACTGGTAGTTTTTGCCCACAGCACGGTAACGGGCACCTTCAACCAATCGGTCGTCGTTCCCGTCACGATCCGCTGACGATATCCGCAGGTCGTTCGGGGTCGGAGCTCCTCCGGCCCCGACGTTCCCCCCACACCAAGCATTTCCAGCCATGCAATTTCGTTTGCAATTCCGTCAGCCTCTGGTCCGAGTTTCGACGGAAATCGCGAAAAATTCCAACTAAATCAGCGGCATGGCCCTTGCCTCCGCCTGGGGCATGCCGAAAGTTCTGCGTTCGTGTCTGCTGGTCGCCCTGTGTCTCGTGGGCGCGCTGCGCGCCGACGCGGCGACGGTGACGATCGCCTGGAACGCCAATTCCGAGCCCGACATCGCTCGCTACTTCGTCGGCTACCGGACGACCGCGACGGGCGCCGAGACGCTCGTCGGCGTTGGTCTGGTCACGACATGGAGCCTGACGACTGCGACGGCGGGAAACACCTACTATTTCAGGGTTTACGCCGAGAACCAGTCCGGGCTGCGGAGCGCGCCGTCCGCCGAGGTCTCGACGACCTTGCCGACCACGACGCCGCCCCCGAGCGGCGGCGGCTATTCGGTCGAGCGTGGACGACTGTCTTTCTCCGCCGTCAAATCGGGCGCGACCGTCGTCATCGTCGACGCCAGCCCAGACCATCATGGTTACGCGTTCGTCCGGCACGGCGTCTTGGACGGCGCGAACGAGCAATTCCTGGCTTCGCGTAACGCCGACCAGCGGTAATGGGACCGCGCCGATCTCCGTCAGCCTAGCGGCCGGTTCACTCAATCCTGGCACCTATGATGGCTCGGTCATCGTCACGATCGGCGCCACGAACCTGAACGTCAGCGTGCGCGTGCGGGTGTATGCGACTGGTACTACGGCAGCCCCCGGCGGGTACTTCGACACGCCAGTCGACGGTGTGACCAGCGTCGCCGGCGCCATTCCCGTGACCGGCTGGGCGATCGATGACATCGCCGTCTCCCGCGTCGACATCTACCGCGATCCCGTACCCGGCGAGCCCAACAACCACATTTTCGTGGGCACGGCCGCCTTCGTGTCGGGATCGAGGCCAGACGTCGAGCCGCATTTCGCCGAGTATCCGCTGAATTACCGCGCTGGCTGGGGCTTCATGGTGCTGACGAACATGCTGCCCGACCTCGTGCGCGGCCGTTCGGCCGGCGGCAACGGCGCATTCCGCCTGCATGCTTACGCCATCGACGCGGAAGGGCTGAGCACCTATCTCGGATCGAAGAGGTTCAACGCGAACAACGAGGCATCGATCAAGCCGTTCGGCACGATCGATACGCCGGCCCAGGGCGGCACGGTTTCGGGGTCCGCATACGCGGTCTTCGGCTGGGCGTTGTCACCGCGTGGCACGATCCCGACGAACGGCTCGACGATGAGCGTCTTCATCGACGGGACGAACGTCGGCCGCCCGGTCTACAACCAGAACCGCGCCGATATCAGGTCGCTGTTCCCGGGCTACGGCAACTCGAACGGCGCGGTTGGTTACTACATCCTCGACACGACCCGGCTGGCGAACGGGCTGCACACCATCTCCTGGGTCGTAACCGACAATCTCGGCAACTCCGAAGGTATTGGCAGCCGCTTCTTCAACGTGCAGAACGGCTCCGCCGCGCTCACGGCGGCGGTTTCAGGCTCGACCCTGACGGAGGGGTCGCACGGCACCGCGATCGGGCAGACGGCGGAGGCGGTGTCCGCGGAAACACCGATCGACTTCTCGCTGGTCGAGGTCAAGCGGCCGGCCGGCGACGCCGCCGCGAGCGAGTTCGTCTTCCCCGAAACGACGGGCGCGGTCAACGTTGCCGTGACCGAGACCGAACCGATCGAAGTGAAGCTCGCCAGCCAGTTCGACGCGCCTGGCGGTTCATACGAAGGCTACGTCGTCATCGACGGCGAGATGCGGCCGCTGCCGGTGGGCTCGTCGCTCAGCCGCCGCAACGGCAGCTTCAAGTGGCAGCCCGGCCCGGGATTCGTCGGCAACTACGAGTTCATCTTCGTCCGCACCACCGAGGAGGGCTTCAAGACCCGCATCCCGGTGAACATCAGCATCGCGTCGAAACAGCACGAGCGCGACGACCGCTAATCACGGTCGCGTCTCGATTCTGCCGGGGTCGGCGTCAACCGTCGACCCCGTTCCGTTTGTTATCATCCGTTCGTGACCATTCGGTCGGAGCCGAGCCGCGTCGCGGTCGTCATCGTCAACTACCAGAGCTACGACGAGCTGCACGCCTGCCTGCGGGCAGTCGCCGAGGGCTGCGCCGCCGCATCGACCGTCGTCGTCGATCATGAAAGCGATCGTGGTGCCGCCGACATCCTCGGCCGCGCCTTTCCTGACGTCGCGCTGATACGCCAGAGCAGCAACGACGGCTTCGCCGTCGGCATCAACACCGGCGTCCGGGCGCCGACCGCGGCTGCGTCACCTTATCTCCTGCTCCTCAATCCTGATTGCGTCGTCGAGCCAGGAGCGTGCGCGGCACTGGCGGACTGGATGGATCGGCACGCCGACGTTGCCGTCGCTGGACCGCGGATCAAGAATGCCAACGGTACCGTCCAGCCGTCGGCCCGCCGCTTCCCCAATCTGACGACCGCGATTGCGGGACGCAGCTCGTGGCTCACGAAAGTGCTGCCACGCAACCCGATCTCGAATCACAACCTGCCGGCGCGCGATGCCGAGCTGACGACGCCGGTCGACGTCGACTGGGTGTCGGGGGCCTGCATGATGGTCCGGCGCGAGGCCTTCGAGGCGGTCGGAGGCTTCGACGAGGCGTTCTTCCTCTACTGGGAGGACGCGGACTTCTGCCGCCGGCTGCAGCAGGCAGGCTGGCGGACAACCTACGTGCCGTCGGTCGTCGCGACGCATATCGGCGGCCGCAGCAGCCGTCACGCCGCGCACGCTTCACTCGAAGCGTTTCACCGCAGCGCCTACCGGCTCTATCGAAAGCATGCCGGCCCCGGCGGGCAGCTGCTCTCGCCGCTCGTCTTCGTCGGCCTGCAGTTGCGGCTGGCCTATATGAAGCGACGAGTTGGCAACCAGTTCTCTGACAGCCCCTCGTGAAGCCGGAACAGCAATGACGGACGTCGATGTCGTGGTCATCGGCGCGGGCGTGGTCGGCCTCGCCTGCGCGTCGGAACTTGCCGTTACCGGCCAGTCGGTCTGCCTGCTCGAACGTCACGTCCGCCCCGGCATGGAGACGAGCACCCACAACAGCGGCGTGCTCCACGCCGGCATCTACTATCCACCCGGGTCGCTGAAGGCAAGGTTGAGCGTGCGCGGGCAGCGCCTGCTCTACGAGTTCTGCGCCCGCCACGGTGTGCCGCACGTGAAGTGCGGCAAGATCATCGTCCCGAGCGGCGCGGATGCCAGCGGGGCGATGGCCGACCTCGAACGACTGCGGGCGCTGGGGGTCGAGAACGGTGTCGACGAGCTGTTCATGGTCGATGCCGGCTTCGTGCGCACGCGTGAGCCCTACACGCACCCGACCGCGGCGCTCTGGTCGGGCACGACCGGCATCCTCGAGGCGGAGGCCCTGGTCCGGGCGCTGCGCCACGTCGCCGAATCGCGCGGCGTCATGACCGTGGTCTCGAGCGCGGCGGTCAAGGGTGAGCCAGGCGGCAGACGCCTCGCCGTCCACACCCCGAGCGAAGTAATCAAGGCCGCGACGGTCGTCAACTGTGCCGGACTGTACGCCGACGAGGTGTCGGAGATGTTCGGCGGCGAGCGGTTCACGATCTACCCGTGCCGCGGTGAGTACGTCGAGCTCACCGCTGCCAGGCATCACCTGGTCAACGGCCTGATCTATCCGCTGCCGCACCCGACCGGGCACGGACTCGGCGTCCATGCGACCAAGACGACCTGGGGCTCGGTGCTGTTCGGGCCGACCATCCGCTACCAGGATGGCAAGGACGACTACGAAACCGGCCGGCTCACCGTCGATCAGTTCGTCGAGCCCGTGCGGGCGCTGCTGCCGGGCGTCAACGCCGGAGATCTGCGGCTGGCCCAGAGCGGGATCCGCGCCAAGCTGCACCCGCCGTCGGAGTCGTTCGCCGACTTCCTGATCCGCCGTGATCGACAGGTACCCGGGCTGGTGCAGGTCTCGGGAATCGACTCCCCCGGCCTCACTTCCTGCCTTGCCATCGCGGAGCACGTCCGCGACATCGTCAGCGGCGGCTCGTGATGTGACGGCGGAGGGCGTCCTGCCACGAAGGCATGGCGACGCCGACGCGGGCGAGCTTGTCGTTGGAGAGGGCGCAGTACTGCGGCCGCCGGGCCCGCAGCTTCAGGTCAGCGATCTTCACCGCGATGATTTCCGGCTGACGCTCGAGCAGCCGGGCGATCTCTTCCGCGACCTCCAGCCAGGTCGTGATGCCGCTGTTGACGCAGTGATATACCCCGGCCGCCGGCCGACGCGCGAGCATCTCCTCGGTCGCCATGGCCACGTCGTCGACATAGCTCGGCGTCACCGTGCGATCGGTGAAGGCACGCACTGGCTGGCCCGTCTCGATGGCGGTCAGGATCTTGTCGACGCTGCTCTTCGCCGGATGCCCGCCGAAGAGGCTTTCTACTCGCAGGACGTAGGCGTTCGGGGCCTCGAGAGCGAACCACTCACCGAGGAGCTTCGCGGTGCCGTAGGTACTGAGCGGGCCGGGCGTGTCCTCCTCGTCGTAAGGCCGCTGCGCCAGGCCGTCGAAGACGAAATCGGTGCCGTAGTGAATGAGGACGGCGCCGGTCGCCGCCGCGGCTCGTGCCAGCGCGCGCACACCGAAGGCATTGCCGGCGAAGCAGGCGAACGCGGCATCTTCGGCGCCATCGACGTCGTTGTAAGCCGCGCAATTGACGATCGCGTCGGGCGCCGCCGCCCGTGCAGCCGCGAGCACCGCCGCGTCGTCGCCAATATCGAGCTCTGAGCGGGTCAGCGCGACGACATCGCAGTCGTGCCGCATCCGCGCCACGATGCTGGAGCCGAGCTGCCCGGCCGCGCCGGTCACCATCACGCGTCGGACGCCGGTCATCGGATCGCTGCCCGCAAGGACGTGGTCATGAGGCGGCGACCCAATCTATTGCCCCAGGCCTTCGACGATAGCGGTCGCCACCATCGCCTGCTGCGCTTCGGTCAGCTCGCCGTAAATAGGCAGCGCCAATGTCGAGGCCGCCGCCTGTTCGGCTGCCGGGAAATCGCCGCGATGGTAGCCGAGCCCGGCGAAGCACTCCTGGAGATGGAACGGCACCGGGTAGTAGATTTCGGTACCTATCCCGCGCTCGGTCAGCGCCGCGCGCACGCGATCGCGATCCGCCACCGCGACGACGAACTGGTTGTAGATGTGAAAGCGCCCGTACGGCTCGAGCGGCAGGACGACGTCGGCGTCGCCGAGCAGCTGCCGGTAGCGGTCGGCGTTCGCCCGCCGCATCTCCGTCCACCGCGCCAGGTGCGGCAGCTTGACCCGCAGCACCGCCGCCTGCAGCGCGTCGAGACGGAAGTTCCCGCCCACCTTCTGGTGATAGTAGCGCTGCGACGCGCCGTGATTCCGCAGCAGCCGGATCTCGCCCGCCAGCTTCGCGTCGCTGGTCGTCACCAGGCCGGCGTCGCCGAACGCACCAAGGTTCTTGCTCGGAAAGAACGAGAAACAGCCCACCGTGCCGATCGACCCGGCCTGGCGGCCGCGATAGGTCGCGCCAATCGCCTGCGCCGCGTCCTCGATGATCGGGACGCCTGCGTCCGCCGCAATGGCCAGCAGCGGATCCATGTCGGCGCAGAGGCCGTACAGGTGCACCGGGATGATCGCCCGGGTCCGGGGCGTCACCGCCTGGCGCACCAGATCCGGCACCAGGTTGTAAGTCGTCGGATCGATGTCGACGAGGCGGGGCGTGGCGCCAAGCCTGGCGATGCAGCCGGCGGTGGCGAAGAAGGAGTAGGTGCTGGTGATGACCTCGTCGCCGGGACCGATGCCGAGCGCCATCATCGCGATCAGCAGGGCGTCGGTGCCCGACGACACGCCGATCGCGTCGCTGACGCCGATCGACGTCGCCAGCTCGCGCTCGAGCGCTTCGACTTCAGGACCGAGAATGAACCGCTGGCTGTCGCAGACGCGGGTGACGGCGGCCAGCAGCTCGTCCCGGATCGGCTGGTATTGCGCCTCGAGATCGAGCAGCGGCACGCCGCGGTTGACCGTCATTTACCGGAGGCTGCGACGGCTAGCGGACGACGACTTCTGGCGCGCCCCAGACGAGGATGTCGTTGCGAATGTCGCCGACCTTTCGCGGCGGGCTCGCGAACGTGTTGAAGATGACGTCGACTTCTTCGCCCGCATAGGCCGACAGATCGACCATCACCGGCGTCCACTTGCGATCGCTCGGGTTGCCGAACGGGTTGATGTCCTGGGTGAAGAGCTCGTCCGAGGCCCGGCCGTCGGACACCAGGACCATGAAACGGGCGCCGTCCCCCTCGGCCGTCCACGCTTCGGGCTTAAGAGCCATCGACACGCGCAGCCACCCATCGTCGGGCACCCGGGTCTTGAACGTGATGCGGGTGCCGACGGTGGGCGCGATGACGATCGACTTCTTCGTCTCGCCGTTAATTGTCACGTCCTCCACAGTGAACAGCCCGGGAGTCGGCGGACGTTTTTCGGCCGAGTCGAAGCGGGCCATCAGGTCGAGGCCGTCGCCGTCGCTGCCGCGGCGGAGCAGCCACCAGCCGACGGCGAGGACGACAATCACGGCGAGTGCGAGCAGAGCGGAACGGTTGCCTTTCATCAGGCGCATATCCTCCAGAAAAACGTACAAATCTACCACAGCCGGCGCGCCGGCAGCCGCCGGGCATGGCGTCAGCCGCGCTGGCGCCGCTCCTTTACCGCCGCCCGGGTTTCACGATCGGTCTCCCGGCGCTTGATCGTCTCGCGCTTGTCGTGGGCCTTCTTGCCCTTGGCCAGGCTGATCGAGACCTTGACCCGGCCGTCCTTGAAGTACATCCGCGTCGGCACCAGCGTCATGCCGCGCTCGACCGTCTTCCCGATCAACTTCCGGATCTCCTGCCGGTGGAGCAGCAGCTTGCGGCGGCGGGTCGGCTCGTGATCCGAGTAGCCGCGGTGGCTGTAGGGACTGATATGGACGTTGTAGATCCACACTTCGCCGGCTTCGACCCGGGCGAAGCTGTCTCGCAGGTTGACGTTACCTTCACGAATCGACTTCACCTCCGTTCCGAGCAGCGCGACGCCCGCTTCGTAAGTGTCGACGATGTGATAGTCGTGGAACGCCTTTCGGTTCTCGGCGATGTTCTGCTGGGCGAGCTCGCGTTCGGTCCTTGGCATTTATCTATCGAAATCCGGTTGCGCGCGTTGTCCAGGCGCACTCGTCCGGCCTACCGGGCCCATCGCTGAATCACCATCCGGCCCCGCATGTCGGTTCGTTCGAGGCGCAGCGGTTCCAGGGTGACACGTGGTTCCGGGTTGCGGGAGATCAACAGCGCCCCGCCAACCCTTTCGGCGGTGAGCCGCGCCGCCAGCCGGCTGCCGCCGTCCTGGGAGTCAGCCAGCATGACGATCTTCCGATCGTAGAGCGGAAACAGCAACTGCGCCGTGAACGGGTCGTCGGCGACGATGATGCGCTCCGGCGACGATGCCGCGGCGCGAATCGCGGTCGCGTCGTCGGCATTGCGCTGCCGATACGCGGGAATGGTGCCGCCGAGGTGAATCACGATCGCCATCGTGACGAACGCGACGCCCACCCATCCGACCGACCGATCGATGCGCGACGACGATCGCAGGTGGCTGTCGATGACCATCACGGCCGAGACGACGAGCAGCGGCAGCAGCGGCAGCAGCAGGCGCGGACCGAGCGACTTGCCGCCGCTCGTGTCGACGCCGGCGAGAGCGAGGACGAGATACGCGCCGACCGTCGCCAGGACGACGGCCGGGAGCCAGCGGTCGTGGCCCTCGGGTTCGCTGCGGCGGCCGGCGGCGAACGGCAGCATGCCGAACACGACGAACGGCGAAACGCGAATCAGACCGGCCAGCCATTTTGGCGCCGTCACCACCTCCCGCACGTCGTCCGCGGTCGTCACGGCGAAGGCCAGCAACCAGATCAGCAGGCCAAGCGAAGATCGCCAACGCCATCGAACGACCAGCGCCACCGCCAGCCCGGCGACGAAGCCGAGAACCTGCCGGTCGTTGCCGCGCCCGAACAGCCAGTAGACCATGACGGTGTCGTAGCGCTCGCGCGGCGTCATCGGCTTGAGTACCGGCAGTTCCGGGTTTGGTTCGTCCGTGACGTGCAGCGCTGCCTGCAGGATATGAACGGCGTGGCGGAGGTGCGCCGCCGCCGGGCGCTCGAACCACCACACTTCGACGGCCGCCGCCAGGACGAGCGGCACAAGGGCCCCGGCGACGGCCGCCGCCAGCGGCCGCCAGCCACGAGCGCGCACCCAGAGTGCCAGAAGCAGTCCCGGCACGAGCAGCACCACCTCGTCGCGCAGCGTCGCGCCGGCGCCGACGAGGGCGCCGGCAACCAGCGCCGACCTCCAGCCGGGTGCGGCCCGCCAGGCCCACGCGAAAGCGGCGACGCCGAAGGCAACGGCCGGCGCGTGCTCCCACCCGCTGACGGCATAGAACCACAGCGGTCCGCCAACTCCGACCGCGATCAGCACCGGGACGGCGTACGCCGGCGGCGCGAGTTTCCACGTCGATACGAGCACGACAGCGGCGGCGAGGATCGACAGCGCGACCATGCCGCGGAAGCCGCCGAGGGCCACGGCAACGGCCTGCAGCACCGACGCCGCCGGCGGAAATATCGATTGCGTCGTGCCGCCGACCGTCATGACGAACGGCGGACGCATCGGGAAGAACTCGCGTGACGGGTCGAGGAACTGGCCCGGGTACGGGATGTCGAGGGTGCGGAACCGCTGCTCGACGAGCGCCTGGGCCTGGACGTACTTGACGCCGATGTCGCCGGAGTACACCGCTTCAGGCGACAGGACACGCAAGCCGAGCACCAGATAGAACAGGACGATTGCCGCGGCGGCCAGGCGCGCCTTCATACGCGGACGCTGGCCAGCTGGGCGGCGAGCAGGACCGCGTGCACGAGGCTGGACGGATCGGCGACGCCGCGCCCCGCGATGTCGAACGCCGTCCCGTGATCGACCGACGTGCGCACGATCGGCAGCCCGAGGGTGACGTTGACGGCGCGGCCGAAGGCCAGCAGCTTGACCGGGATCAGCCCCTGGTCGTGGTAGCACGCGATGACCGCATCGAAATCGCCGCGCGTCGCCCGCACGAACACCGTGTCCGCCGGAAACGGACCCGCGACGTCGACGCCCCTGGCACGGCACGCCTCGATCGCGGGCGCGATCACGGCATCATCTTCCAACCCCATCAGCCCGTGCTCGCCGGCGTGCGGATTCAACCCGGCGACGCCGAGACGCGGCGAGGGCCAGCCGAATCGCGGCAGCTCCCGCGCGGCAAGCTCGATCGTCTGCTCCATCACCGCCTGGGTCAGCGCCATCGGCACGGTGGCCAGCGGGATGTGCACTGTCGCGAGGATGACGCGGAGAACGTCGGCATGGAACATCATCGCCACACGCGGCGCGCCGGTCAGGTGCGCCAGCAGCTCCGTGTGGCCGCGCCACGGAATGCCCGCCGCAGCGAACGCCTCCTTGTTGATCGGAGCCGTGGCAATCGCGTCGATCTCCCCTTTCATCGCCGCATCCACCGCCGCGACGATGAGGTCGTACGACGCCCGGCCGGCGCGGGCCGACAGGCGTCCCGGCTCGAACGATTCATGCGCGGGCGGAGCGAAGACAATCGGTTCGCAGGCCTCGAGCACGCTGCAATCGGCCGCGGCCCTGGCCGCTATCTCCGGGCCGATGCCGGCGGGATCGCCGACCGTGATGCCGACGCGAGGTCTGCCGGTCCGGGTCACCGTGCGCGGGCTCACTTGTGACAGCTCCCGCACCCGCCGCTGCCGCAGTTGCCACAGCCGCCGCCGGGGCCGGTCGGATTGCTGCAGCTGCCGCACCCGCCCTCGTCGGCGCAGCCGCCGTGCTTGACGCCCTTGCCGTTCGGCAGCTCGTAGCGGAGGCAGCACTTCAGCCTGCCGCACATCCCCGACAGCTTCGAGGGATTGAGGCTCAAGTGCTGCTGCTTGGCCATCTTGATCGAGATCGGCTCGAAGGATTGCAGCCAGGTCGTGCAGCACAGGGGCCGGCCGCAGGGGCCGTAGCCGCCGAGCATCCGCGCCTCGTCCCTGACGCCGATCTGCCGCATCTCGATCCTGGTTCGGAAGTACGCCGCCAGGTCCCGCACCAGCTCGCGGAAGTCGATGCGGCCTTCAGCCGTGTAGTAGAAGATGAGGCGGGAGCCGTCGAACACCTGCTCGACCCTGGCCAGCTTCATCGCCAGCCCGCGCTCGCGAATCTTCATCAAACAAACCCGATGCGCGTCCTGCTCGCGCTGCTGGTGCTTGAGGCGCGCGACGACGTCGTCGCGCGTCGCCTTCCGCACGACCTGCGCGCCTGCATCGGGCGGTGGCTTGCGGGTGGCGAGCGCCGGCACGGCGCGGGTGACCGTGGCGAGCGCCGGACCGTCTGCGGTCTGGACAACCACGGCATCGCCCGGCGCCAGGGCCGCCGCCGTGCCCGGCGGCGAGTCCGGCCGGCAGTCCGCCAGCAGGTCCGGCAAAAGAAACGTGTGCGTGCGACCGACCGGCGTGAACTTCACGCTGACGAACGAGCGCGCCGCGTCGTTCATGAGGGCCTCTATATCTGCCAACCGGCGAAGACGCCGGCCTGTCATCGACCTGGACGGCCCAGCGCCGCCCGGAGCCTGCCTTTACAGCTGAAATACCAGCCAGTCCGCCACGATCTTCGGGCTGCCGTTGCGATCGATCGCTTCGAGCGCGCGATCGATGGCGCCGAACGCGCCCGTGATGCGGTCGGCGTCAAACGCGCCGGTCAGCTTCGTCAGCCTCGGCCGATAGTCGGCGTTGGCGAGATGCCGCTCGTCGGCGCGCGCCGTGAGCACGCCGAGGTCGCGCAACAGCGACGCCAGCGCCCGCAGCCGGCGGCGCAGGTCGTCCCGATCGCCGCCGCCTGCCAGCAGCTTCGCTCCATCCAGCCGGCGCCGCGGATCGTTCGAGACGGCCACCGCCTGCAGCGCGTCTGCCGCCGCCGCCCGCGCCTCGACGAACTCGTCGGTCCCGCCTTCGAGCGCCAGGCCGAGACTGCCCTCGGCCGCTGCTGCGACAGTACGCGCCTCAGTCGTCTCGTAGCCATGCGCCTTCACGAGCACCGACGCGATCTCGTCCGTCGACAGCCGACCGAACCGCAGCTGCTGACAGCGCGAACGGATCGTCGGCAGCAGGAGGTCCAGCCGCGGCGTCACCAGTACGAACATCGAGGCCGGTGGCGGTTCTTCGAGCGTCTTGAGGAGCGCATTCTGCGCCTCGCCGAGCATCGCCTCGGCGTCGTCGATGATCACGACGCGCCGGCGGCCCTCGAACGGCCGATAGCCCGTGCGTTCGACGACGTCGCGGATCTGATCGACCTTGATCGCTCCCGTGTCGCCCGGCTCAATCGTCAGGATGTCGGCGTGGACGCCGCGGGCGATCCGGGTGCAGGCGGCGCAGACACCACAGGCGTCGCCCTGGCCCGGCGAAAGACAGTTGACGAGTTGCGCCAGAGCGGTTGCCGTCTGGCGCTTGCCGACGCCTTCAGGCCCGGTAAAAATGAGGCTCGCGGGAAGGGTTCCGCGGATGGCCGCGCTCGCGAGCAGTTCGCGCAGGTGGGCGTGGCCGACTAGATCGCGAAAAGGCATGGGCGGTCGAGCGGGAATCCTACCATCTAACCGCCCGGCCGGCGCTGCTCGGCCTTCCGCCGCTCCTCGTCCCGCTTGCGCTGCTCGTCGCGCTTGCGCTCTTCTTCTTCTTTCTTCTTCTTCTCGTCGTCGTCGCCGCGACCGAAGACCCGGCCCCAGAAGCCTCGCTTCTTCTTGCCCTCCTCGACCTTCTCCTCGGGGCGAGAGCTCTCCGCCGCCGACGCTGTCGGCGCCGCCGCCGTCCCGCCTTCCGCGCCCGAGGTACTGGTAGCGGTCGGCGGCAGGCCGGCGTCCTGCACGGAAACGGCCGTGCCGACATCCTTGCCGAGGATCCCCGCCAGGCGCTCGCCGAACGAGACGTTGTGGATCGGGCACTCCGTCGTCGGTTCCGTGCCGCGGACGAAGTAGTCCGTGTAGATCATCGAACGGTCTTCCGACACGCCGTCGCGATTGACGACCTGCACGTGGTTGCAGCCGTTCGACGGCAGCTTGCCCGAAATCCTGCAGACATTGAGGCCGACGACGTTGCCGGGTCGGTTGAACCCGTCGGGCTTGTCGTCGCGGGTCGCGCGCTTCATGAACGACGCCCAGATCGGCACCGCCAGCTCGCCGGCGTAGCCGCCTGACGCGATCGTCCTCGGCTTGTCGAATCCGACCCACACCCCGGTGACGAGATGCGGCGTGTAGCCGACGAACCATGCGTCGTTGTAGTCGTTCGTCGTCCCGGTCTTCCCGGCTGCCGGCAGCGTGAAGCCCATCTGGCGCGCGCGGTAAGCCGTGCCGGCGCTGATGACGTCCGCCAGCATGCTCGACATCATGAAGGCCGTGGCTTCGCTGATCGCGCGGTGCGACGTGCCTTGCGTCCTGGAACAGCACCTTGCCTTCGCCGTCCTCGACCCGCCGGATGAGCACCGGTGTGCGGACGATGCCGCCGTCGGCGAAGGCGCCGTAGGCGGCGGTCAAGGCTGAGAGCGTCACGTCGCTCGCGCCGAGGGCGAGCGAGGGAACGCTCGGCGGCTTGCCGACGTTGAGCTTCTCGGCGTAGTCGACCGCTTTCGGGATGGTTACTGTCCGCAGCATCTGCACCGCGGCCCGATTGCTGGACGTGCGCAGCGCCGAACGCATCGTCAGCTCGTCGGCGTCCGAGTGGCCGTCCTCGGGGATCCAGTCGCCCTGGACTGTGGCGATCGGATCGTTGAGCCCGGTGATGAGCGTCGCCGGAGCGTAGCCGGCTTCGAGCGCGGCGGCATAAACGAACGGCTTGAACGCCGATCCCGACTGCCGCTTCGCCTGCGTCGCGCGATTGAACCGGCTCTCGCTGAAATCGCGTCCGCCGACCATGACGATCACATGGCCGTTGTTCGGGTTCATGGCCATCAGCGCGGCCTGAAGATAGTCGGGGCCGAGGCCGTCGCCCTTCCCGCCGGGCTTCGCCACCGCCGGCGCGCCCCGCTTCGCGTGCTTGAAACCCGAACGCTTCTCGATGTCGATCAACCCCTCCTCGACGAACTCCTCGGCCGCCTGCTGGAGCTCGCTGTTGATCGTCGTGTAAACCCGCAGCCCGCCCTCATAGACGCGCTCCCAGCCGAAGCGCTCGACCAGCTCGCGGCGGACCTGTTCCTTGAAGTAGAGACCGAAGGTTTCCTTGATCTCGAGCGCGTTGCTGATCTTGACCGGCGCGTTCTTCGCCCGCTCGGCGGTGGCGGCGTCGATCGCCCCCGAGGCGACCATTGTCTGGAGCACGACCGCCCGCCGCGCGACGGCGCGATCGAGGTTGACTGTCGGCGCGTAGCTCGACGGGCTCTGAATCAGGCCCGCCAGCAGCGCCGCCTCATCGACCTGCAGATCCGCGGCGGGCTTGCCGAAATAGCCGCGCGCCGCCGCTTCGACACCGTAAAGGCCGTCGCCGAAGTAGACCTTGTTGAGGTACATCTCGAGAATCTCTCGCTTCGTGTAGAGATTCTCGAGGTAGGCGGCAATCATGATCTCGCGCAGCTTCCGCCGATAGGTCTTGCCGCGGCTGAGGAACGTCTGGCGCGCGAGCTGCTGCGTAATCGTGCTCCCGCCCTCGGCGCGCCGCCCCTCGCGCAGGTTGCGGATGACGGCGGCGCCAACGCGGACGGCGTCGACACCGCCGTGATCGAAGAACCGCTGATCCTCCACCGAAACGACGGCGTTGATGAAGTTGCCCGACATGCGGTCGAGCGGGATCTCGCTGCGTTGTTCCTTGTAGATCGTGAACGCGGGCCGATCGTTGCTGTCGAAGATCGTCGTCGCCTGCACCATGTCGCCGATGCCGCGCAGCTGTTCGCGCGTCGGCAGCCCGGTCGTCAGGTCGTAGGCGAAGTAGGCGGTCCAGCCGGCGGCGAAAAACAGGCCGACGCCGAGCGCGCCAGCCGTGAGGGAGACCGCGCGGGGACGCCCGGTGAAGCTGCGGCGGATGAACTCGCCAACGCTGCGCTCGACGTGTTGCAGCGCGCGTTGAACCTTGAGGAGTGAGGGATGCATGGCTGGGGTGCCTGACGCAAGATACGGACCGGCTCGGCAGGACGCGCCGGGCAGGTCTCCCGTAATTATCCGCCTGGGTCAGCCGCGGCGCAACCCCGTAGAAATGAACAGCTTGCCGTTAAACACGGCAATAACATCCGGCCTGCGAGGCCTAAGACTAGAGCGTCTTGAGGTACTCGAGCAGCGCCTCGCGATCGAGCACTGGAAGGCTGGCGCCATACGTGTGTCCTTTGTTGCTGTTGCCGCGGAGGCTGGTGTCGAAGCGCACACCTTCGGCTTCCGCCGCGGCACCGCTCGAGATGAAGCCCACGTTCACCCAGTCGTAGACGTCGTAGCTGCGGTAGAACACAGCCGGACGCTCATCGGGGAACAAGAGCGCCCGCAGCGTCGGCACGGACCCGTTGTGGAGGTACGGCGCGCGCAGCCAGAGCCCGTCGAGCGGCATGTTGGCGTAGCCGTTGGTCTTGCGGAACTGCCTGAAGCGCCAGGGCTTGCCCTCGCCAATCGTGTTCATGCCTCGGGCGAGCTCGGGCGTGAACGAGTTGAGGCGCTCGCTGTCGGTCCCGACCTGGGCGATGCTCGTGACCTGGCCGACGAGCGGGCTTTCGATCGAGTGGCAGCTGGCGCAGGCCTGCTCCCACACGCGGCGTCCATCGTCTGCCCTGACCTTGTCGATCCGCGCCGTCGGGTACGGCGGCGGCTTCAGATCGAGGATCCAGTTTTCGATCCGGCGCATCGAGTCGAGGTCGAGCGAGTCGGGCGTCGCGCCGGCGCCGATGGCGGCGCTCTTGTTGCGCTCCTCGACGAGGTCGTTGTTGCCGTCCCAGTGCAGCCACATCCGCGCCCGCATCCGCTGGTTCCACAGCGACGGCAAATCCACCGTGCCGACGACGTCGTCGACCGGGATGTCGAGCATGACCTTGTACGGGTTGAAGGTATCGACGCGGCCGGGGCCGAACGGCGGCCGGCGATCGAACCACGCGTTCTGCTCCGCACGCTCGAGAATTCCGTTCTTCGTCGCCCTGACGATGAACAGCCGATAAAACAGGCGCGTGAAGAAATCGATGTCGGGATTCTCCTTGCGGATTGCCGTCATCAGCGTCTCGTAGTTGAAGCGCGGGTCGCTGGCGCACGCGGTCAGGAAGTTGGCATAACCCTGCAGATCCATCTGGTTCGCCGGCATTCCAGGAACGATGCGGCGGGGACGCGTCGACGGTCTCGCGAATTGTGCCGACGTGGCAGGTAGCGCAGTTGAGGCCGACGCGCGCGACGCGGTCGTCCTTGTAGGACGTTCCGATCGGTCGCTGGTGCCGCGCCGGGTCGAGGACGAAGCCAAGACGTTCGTAGCCAGTACCTGGCCGCCGCGGCAGCTTGTCCTCGAACACCGTCGGCAGGACCTTCCAGATCCAGTAGGGAATCCCGACGCCTTCCTCGGTGCCGATCGATCCGTACTTGAAGTGGTCGACGACATCCGAAAACGAGTCGCTGTCGGCTTCCGAGGTCTGCGACGCGGCAACGAGGATGCTGAGGCAGAGCACCAGCAGCAGCGCGGCGCTCGTGACACGGACGGCAGACATGCGGATGGTCCTCACGCGAAGGGCGGGGGGTCGAACACGGTCATGATCTCGCGCACCATGTCGTCGTAGGAGGCGAACCGCTTCTCCTCGTAGCACCCCAGCGGGTTCTCGACGGCGTTGACCAGGCACTTGTTGCAGTAGGTGCACGGCCGCGGCGGACGACCGACGCCCGACGCGAAGATCTTGACGAGATCGTTGTTGGCGATGAGCGGCCGCGCGATCGTCACGGCATCGCACATCTGCTCGACGAGGGCGTTCTCGATGATCGCGGCGGTCTGGAAGCCGCCGGTGCAGAGCACCGGGATGCCGACGGCGTCCTTGATCCGCTTCGCCTCCGGCAGGTTCATCCCTTCGATGCGCTCCATCGGACCGCGGGCGCGCTCCCAGCGGCGGTTGAACAGCTGGCTGGTCAGGCGGCCGCGGAAGAGGATGTAGTTCCGCAGCGTCAGCGCGCCGCTGGCGATCAGCGTGTCGTAGGTCCGGCGCAGGTCGTTGATCGGCAGCTCGCCCGCCGGGTTGCGCGGGTGCGGAAAGGCGGCGCCGGTCGAGACGTGGATGGCGTCGACGCCGGCCGCTTCCAGCATCTGGCAGACCGCGACCGAATCCTCGATCGTGTTGCCCGGCTTCTCGTCGTCGTCGAGGGCGTCGTTGTGCTCGATGGCGCTGATCTTCATCTGCAAGTGAAACTCACGGCCGACCTCGGCCCGAATCGCCGCGACGATCTCGAGCAGGAAGCGGGCGCGGCGCTGCAGGTCACCGCCGTAGTCGTCGTCGCGATCGTTGATCGCCGAGCTGAGGAACTGCGTGATCAGATAGCCGTTGGCGCCGTGCAGTTCGATGCCGTCAGCGCCGGCATCGCGGGCGCGCCGGGCGCCGCGGGCGAAGGCCTGGACGACCTCCTGGATCTGAGCCACGGTCATGCGCTCGCACTCGAAGCCGTGCAGTGGATCGCGCTTGTCTGTCGAGCTCAGCCCCTTTTCGAACTCAATCCCGGGCACGTCGCGCTGACGGCCGCCGTGACTGAGCTGGATCAAATACTTGCAGTCGCTCTCGCCGTGCACCTGCCTGACGAGCTCGGTCCAGAACGGCACGCATTCGTCGCGATCGATCGTGGCGTAGTTCGGCATGATGCGGCCGCGCATCGCCACCGGCACGAACGACGAGATGATCGCCCCGACACCGCCGCGGGCGAACTTCAGCTCCCAGTTGATACGCGCCTGGTTGCCGGTGCCGTCGTAGTTGTCGAACCGGCCAGCGACGTTCGAGCGGAACACGCGGTTCCTGACCTTGAGCGTGCGAAAAGCCAGCTCGGAGAACAGATGGGGATACATGGCACCTCAGCTTTGAGCTTTCAGCTTCAACGCAATCGGCAATCGGCAATCGAGAAATCTGCAGTCTTCAATCTTCAGTCTTCAATCTTCAGTCTGCAATCTTCAGTGTCTCCCTTGTTCAAAAACTCTTCATGAACTCAATCAACGCCCGCTTGTCGGCGTCGGACAGCTCCGTGCCGAACAGGTGCCCGCGATCCAGGATGAAGTCCGGCGCCTGGTTTCTCCGGATCAGGCCGCGGAAGAGCGCTCGATCCGACAGGATGTTCAAGACGTGCGCGGTTCTGGACGATTGACGGCACCTCCCGCGGATCGACGCGTGCGATCAGGTCGACCGGCGTCCCGGCCGGAATCCGGAGCGGACGATCGCGGCCGGGGATCCGCAGGTCGGTGTCGATCGACGTGACGATGATCGACTGCACGCCGAGGCGGCGCTCGGGCCACAGCAGCTTCTCGGTCGAGTCGAGGAACGACAGCATCCGGCCGCGCACCGACGGATCCTTCATGTACATCCCGAGCGCGTTATTGTGGAGGTAGGGCGCCGTCGCCCACATCGAGACCAGCGTCGGCGTCCGATAGTAGCCGCGGCCCCCGCCGCCGAGCTCCCACTCGAGCGGCTCCTCGGGATCGAGGGGGTTGTAGAGGCCGTTGATCTTGCCGATCGCCGGCTGCTGTTTATAGCTCGCCGAGGAGAAGTCCGACCATACCTGGCCCTCCATCGCATTGGTCGCCGCCGCCCGCGCGATGTTGGTGCCGATCTGATAGACGGGATAGCGACGATCGTCGGACAGGAAGTTGTTCTCGAGGAAATCGGCGCTCGCCACCGACTCGCGGTACCACGCTTCGACCTTGACCCGGTCGGTCGAAATCTCGAGCGGCGGCTGCTTGCTCGAGTGGCAGCGGGCGCACTTGTCGGCGAACGCCATCTTGCCGCGGCGCAGCGCTTCCTCGTCGGCGGTCAGGAACCCGGCCCCGTCGGGCGCGTCCTTGAGCCGCATCGGCCTGATGGTCTTGAGGAACGACTCAGCGTTCTCCATCCGCGCCTCGGTCTGGCGCCAGTCTTCGCAGTTCTTGCGCGCGGTGTCGATCAGGAACGGCGACTGCGGCTTGCGCCCCATCACCGGATCGTGCAGCGTCAGCCAGTAGTCGCCGCACATGCCGATGTTGACGTAGACCCGCAGCGACGCGCCGGCGACGCCAATCGAGTCGGCGCCGTCCTTGAGGATGTGATGCACCGCGCGCTCGCTGCCGTCCTTCATCTTCTCGGTCTCCGTCGGCCGGTGCGCGAGGTTGAAGACGGCGTTGATCGCGTTCGGGTTGTTGATGTGATCGGTCGCGAAGCGCGACGTGTCGGACGTCCCCGGCGGCTGACGGTTGCCGACGTGCCAGCGGAAGTCCGTCGGCGGCATCCGCAGGTTGAAGAGCCGCCCTTCTTCCCAGTACTGGTTGCCGATCGCGCCGGCCAGGTTCACCCAGCGCGGCAGCTCGGGATTCTCCGGCGGGTTGAGCGGGTTGAAGCCGACGTGACAGAAGCCGCACGCCATGCCGATGAGATACGGCGGCTGCATCTTGCCCGGATGCTTGAGGTACTCCTCGGCGTTCCAGTTCGCGGGATCGAAGCCGGGATTGGGGAACCGGCGCAGACCGACGACACCGCTCGGCCCGCCAGGCACACCGGGCACTGCCGGCTGATCGCAGTCATCCATCCAGAGGCCGTACTGATCGGGCTTCGTCGCGGCGCGGCAACCGGGCTGCGTGATTGCGCCGAGTGTCGCGAAGCGCCGCCCGTGGAGGCGCGAGTCGACGTAGGCCAGAAGATTGACGTTGCCTTCGGTGAGCTCCGCCATCTTGATCCAGAACTTCTCGTTCCCGCCGGTCCAGAAGTACCAGGTATCGCGACCCTCACGCTGCGCGTCGGTCAGATATCCCTTCGCATAGCCGTAGTCGTCGTCGGTTGCGGTCTGCGCCGGCGGCGCGGGCGGCTGAGCTTCCAGCCGACATTTCGCCGGACACTTCCCCCGCCATCTCCAATGTCGCGGTGACGAACGCGAGCATCCAGGCAGAGAGTCCGGCGGCGATCAACGCGCGTCCACGAGTCGTCATCGAAGTACCTCGATCGGATCCGGCGTCTCGCGACAGGCGCAGAAACCGCTGCCCTGTCGCCATCTGTGCGCGCGTGCAGACGCGTGCACCAGCGCAGCGCAGCGCGGCGGCCGCGAGACCGCTCACTGCTGGAGCTGACGCCGTGTTATCTGGATTAACGACAGGCGGGGTGTTAGCGAACTTCTGCGGCTGAGCTTCTGGCTATGACGGGGCGTCGACGCCGGCCAGATCGAACAACACGGTCGCGAGCGCGGAGTAATCGAGATCGTCCTTGCCGTCAGCGAGGAGCGCCGAGACGAGCTGCTGTACCGCCGCCGCGACCGGCGCCGGCGCGCGATGTTCCAGCAGCGTATCCGACGCGATGCGCAGGTCCTTGGCAAAGAGCCTGGTGCGGAAGCCCGGCTTGTAGTTGGCCTGCAGGATGCGCTCGCCGTGCGCTTCCAGCACACGACTGCTCGCGAAGCCGCCGAGCAGCGCGGCGCGGACCTTTGCCGCATCGACGCCCGCCTTGCGCGCCAGCGCAAACGCTTCGCTGACAGCGGCGAGCGTGCCGCCAATCACCATCTGGTTGCAGACCTTGCAGAGCTGGCCGGCCCCCGACTCGCCAATCAGGATGATGCGCTCGGCGTTGCCCATCGCTTCGAGCATCGGCCGCGCCCGCTCGAAGGCCGCTGCTTCGCCGCCTACCATGATCGAGAGCGACGCGTTGATCGCGCCAACCTCGCCGCCGCTGACCGGCGCGTCGAGCATCGAGGCACCGAGCTCCCCGGCGCGCGCGGCGAGCCGCCGCGCGACTGCCGGCGCGATCGTGCTGTGATCCACGATCAAAGATCCTGGTTGCAGCGCGCCGAATACGCCGTCCTTCCCTTCCAGAACCGCGACGACGTCCGGCGAATCCGGCACCATGGTCATGACGACGCGAGCCTGGCGGGCGACGTCGGCCGGTGTCGATGCGGCCGTCGCTCCCTCGGCCACCAGCTCGTCAACCGGACCGCGGCTGCGGCTGTGGACGACCAGCGTGAAACCGCGCGCCATGAGGTTGCGCGCCATCGGTTTGCCCATCACGCCGAGACCGATGAAGCCGATGCGATCGGTCGTGCTTGCCATGCCTGCCATGGCTGCGAGCGTACAGCAAAACGCCCGGCATCGTCATCGATGTCGGGCGCCCTGCCTGGCCTCGGGGGAGAAGCCGGGAAACTGGATCTATCGAGCCGCGAGCGGGTGATCCGGGGGCACGCAGCCGCCGCCGGTCGCGCCAACGAAGCCAACCGGGCAGATCGAAGTCGGTAGCGGGATCGTCGGCGCCGGCGCCTGGCTGCCGGGCGTGGGCACGACGTAGACGGGCTTCGGCACCTGCGAGCCGTCACCCATGCGGAAGAACCGTCGCGCGATCACGCGGTTGTCCTCGCACAGGTAATACAACATGATCGTGTCTTCGAAAGTCGTGGGGGTGACGTTCTTCACCGGCGAGTAGCCGCAGGGTGAATCGCCAGGGACGACATGGTCGACATACGCACTGAACAGCGGGAAGAAGTAATCCTGAGCGGCGACGGTGCCGGCGGCAACCGACAACACCACGGCGATGACAGCGGCGATGACCAAGTTCTTTTTCCGGCTCTGCATGTGGACGTGTGCTCCTTGACGCTCCTCAAACGGCAACTTGAGGGCCAGTCGAGGAACGCTACGGCCGCCAGGGTTCCTCGCCTGTCAAATCAAGGGCCGTAACCCCTTGATTTGTCAGGCTTGCGAGCCCTGGCCGCCCCGGCCCCCGCTGTCGAACGCTGGTCAAGGGCTTGCCGGAATTTCACTTCCGTCGCGCTCTCGAATGGACAAAAACCCTCGCCTGGCAGACTTTTGACTTACCTAGAGGGACCAACGGTCTGCCGTTCGTTACCGTCCTGCGTAATCTCAATGCCTACGAGCACGTCGCCGGCGGCGCCGGCGCCGGTGATGACGGCGCCACCGACAGGTACTGGACGGCGGGGGGCATGGTCGGCGCGAGCGTAATCGACACACGCAGCGCGCCGCGCTCACAGCTCATGGTCCACTGCCCTCGGAGCGCGTTCTCGACGACGTCGAAGCCCGTCGGCGGGGAGCATCCCCCGACCTTGGACACCAGGGCCTCGATCTCCCGGCGCCGGCGATCCTTCGACCGGTCGAGAAACAGGTTCTCGGCAGCGAGGCTGTCGGCCAGCGTGTCGTCCCACCCGACGATCAGCCGGGAGACGTCGCGCCGCGCCCGCGTCAACGCCTCCGACGGCCTGACCTCGCGCGGCTGGAGTCCCCCGGTGGCGGCCATCCGGTCGACGGCCTCGCCGACCACCCGGCCCCAGCCGGTATAGGTGACGTTGCCGAAGGCGATGATGCCGACGCCGTAGTCCGGCAGCCAGCGCATGAGCGACCCGTAGCCGGGCAGGCCGCCACTGTGGGCGACGACAGCGCGAAACTGACACGTCTGCGTCACGCTCAGCCCGTAGCCGTAGCTCGCGGACGTCAGTACGGGAGCGCTGCTCACCGCGTCGCGGGTAACGCGCAGCGCCGACGGCCGCCAGGGCTGCTGCATCTCGCGCAGCGACGCCCGCCGCAGCGGGCCCGACTCGTCGCCGTCCCGCGGCGGAAACGCATCGAGGAACAACGCGACGTAGCGGCTGAGATCGCGGATCGACGTCAGCATCCCGCCCATCGCGCCGAACGATCCGTGCAGCAGCAACGGCTCCTCCTTCCACTGCTCGTCCTCCCATCGATAGCCGATGGCGCGGCGGCTCGCCAACACTTGCTCCGGGTGCAGTGTCGTCGAGGTCATGCCCAGCGGCTGCAGGATACGGCGCGAGATGTACTCGTCGTAGGGCATCGACGATGCCGCGGACACGATCCGCCCGAGAATCGCGAAGCCGTAGTTCGAGTACTCGTAGGCCATGCCGGGGGCATTCGAGAACGGAATCCCGCCGCGCATCATGCGCGACAACTCGGCCTCGCTCTCCGACAGCTGCTGATCGCCCCAGGGGTTGTCTTCGGGGAACCCTTCCGAATGCGTCAGCAGGTGGCGGATCGTGATCCGCGGCGAGTCGGTGGTCGGATAGCGCAGCGACTTCAGCTCGGGCACGAACCGCGAGGCCGGATCGTCGAGTGAGAGCTTGCCTTCATCGCGAAGCTGCAGGATCGCCATCGCGGTGAAGCTCTTCGTCATCGACGCGATACGAAAAACGGTATCGGCGTCGACGGGTGCCCTGGCTGCGACGTCGCGGACACCGAAGGCGCCCGCGTGCGCGAGCTCGCCATCGACGACGATTCCCCACGCGGCCCCGGGCGCGTGCGCGCCCCTGGCGAAGTCCGAGAAGAGACGATCGATTTCGGCGTACGACGCCGCCAGCTTCGTGCGCCGATCGGCGTCGCGAAACTGCGATGACGGGGCAGGCGCCGGCTGCGTCGACGATATGACGGCCAGGGCGAGAACGATGATCGGTGTCCGCATGGCGTTGATCCTAACGCCGGGAGCGGGACTCCGGGACCGGAGCGCAACCTGACGAAGCGTGTGCGCCACCGTGCGCCGAATCGGTACTGCCATTTTCTGGCAGTCGCGAGTGACGAACTTTGGCAGTTCAGCCGCGAATCTGTGACGAGACCTGCAGGAAATCGCAGGAATCTCAGCAAAACAACAGATCTGGCATGGCAGGGGGCTTGCCTCCCAGGCAGCCGTGGTCGTGTGACCAACGCTGGAGGCTGTTTTGGAGCACCCCTGGGAAGACCGAATCGAAACGCGCAAGACCGACGACGATGAGTGGACCGTCGATCCGAGCACGCAGTCTGCGCTGCCGTTCGACGAGACGGCGCCGGTGCCCGCGGGCACGGCGGCGCCCGCGGCCGTGAGGCGCTGCGAAAGCTGCGGCGCGCCGTCTGACGCCGCCGGCGTCGCCAACTTGTGCAGCGCGTGCGCGCGCGCGTTCCATACGGTTCTCGAGAACTCCGGGGAGCCGCAGGCGCCGGAGAACGACGACCACGCCGCCCAGCTCGACGCACTGTTCAAGGCGCTCGAGTCTGCACCGGAACCACCCTCTCCGTTTGCATCGCCCAGCGCCTTCGCCTTTGCGTCGCCGTCGCCAGCGACAAGCCCGGCGTCGCCCTTCGTCGATGCCGCCGGCCGCGCGGACTCCCCATCGGGGTTGAGCGCCAATGCGCCGCGCGTTCCATTTGCCAACATCACGCCGGCGGCGGAGCCGAGAAGCGTCCTGTTCGCGAGCCCGCTGGTCAACAGCGACGCGCCGCCCGTCAGTGATGCCGCGGACGCGGCCGCCGAATATCTCAGTGTTCTTCTGCCCAAGGCCGAACCCGAACCGGCGGCGCTGGCCGCCAGTACACCGCTGCCGAACGCCGTGCAGCCCGACGTCGACTTCTCCACGGTGATGCTGCCCCGGCTCTCGCCCGCGCAACTCGAGGCGGCGGGCATCCTGCCGACAGTCCATGTCGAAACGCCGGCGGCGGTTGAACCGTCGTTCGTCGCGGCCGTCGATCCCGTCGCATCCCTCGTCGACGCAGGCAAGGTGATCGAGCAGGCTGAGGCTGTCGATGCGGCGCCGGTCGCCGAGGATCAGGTCGCGATCGTCCAGAACTCCGATGTCGACGTGACGAACGAACCGGCCGTACCGATCGTGATGCCGGTCATCCAATTGAAGCAGCGCGACGAGGCGCCGGTTCCGCCCGTCCCGGCCGCCGTTTCGGTCGTGGAAGATCAGGTCGCCATCGCCGGCGCGGTGTCGGAGGCCGCGGCTGCGCCGGTTGCAGTGCCGCAGGCCGCCGCGGTGGTCGCACCACCCGCGTCGGAGGAGGAGGCACCAGCGCCAGCGGCGAAGCCAAAGCAGGCGGCCCCTGCCAAGCCGGCATCGGCGGCAAAGCCGAAGTCCGGTGCGCTGCGCAGCCTTGCGACGGCGGCCGCGGTCGTACTGATCGTCGGCGCCATCGGTGTTCCGCTCAGCCGCCTGTGGCTGGGACGAAGCCAGGAGATCGTGCCTGTGTCGGCGGCACCGGCGAAGCGTCCAACGCCTGCGCCGGCCGCCGAGGAGAAAGCTGCACCGCTTCAGGCAGTCGCCGCGCCTGCCGTCGTGCCGTCGGTGCCCGCGCCGAGTGCGCCCGTCGCGGCTCCCACGGCCGTACCGGCGGCAACGCGCAAACCAGCGCCCCGGGTTCCTGCGAAACCAGTGAGTGCGGAAGCGCCGGCACCGCAGCTGGCGGCGATCGCGCCGACGTTCGTCGGCGCAGCGCCCTCTGTCGCGGCGCTGCCAGAGCCCGAGCCGGTCGCCCCTGCACCGGTCGCGGCGGCGCCTGCCGAGTCGCCGATCGGTCCGTTCTACGAAACCCGCGGCGTCGATTCGGCGCCGCAGATAACCGGCCGTGTCGAACCGCAGGTGCCGGCCAACCTGCAGGGACAGTCGCTCAACGAGATCGTCATCGTCCGCGTGCTGGTATCGCAGAGTGGCCGACCGGCGCTCACGAGCGTGCTCCGTCGGTCAAAGGCCGGGTCTGAGCTCGACGACGCCGTTCTCGCGGCGGTGCGGCAGTGGTCGTTCGCGCCGGCGACGAAGCGCGGCGCGGCGGTCAGCTGCTTCCTGCACGTGGGTGTGGCGGTCGGCCGGTAAGCGCCAGCGCCGCGGTCCAGGCGCCGGACGGCTTCGGCCGCGGGCGGTTCGGCGCTATGCTCGCTCCGTGCTAATTTCTCAACCGAGGGGCTTCGCCCCTCGGACTCCCCGACTGGCTTCCGCCTCCGCGAAAGCTACGGCGAGACCTCGCCGAAGCACCTCACGGTGCGAAGGCGGGCGCTCGCGGGGGCCCCGCGGCCCCGCTTCGCTCGCGCTTTTAATGAGTTTCCTTCTCGTGGCGGCGGCGGTTCATGCTCAACCGTCCAGCCAGCCAGTTCGCGTGGTCCTGGTTGGAGACTCGACCGTCACCGACGACTCGGGCTGGGGAACCGGCTTTCGTCAGTTCGTCTCGAACGGTGTCGAGGTCGTCAACACCGCCGCCAACGGTCGAAGCTCGAAGAGCTTCATCGACGAGGGCCGCTGGACCGCCGCACTGAAGGAGCGGGGCCAGTACTACCTGATTCAGTTCGGCCACAACGACGAGCCTGGCAAAGGTCCCGAACGGGAGACCGATCCGCAGACGACCTATCGGCAGAACCTCGTGCGCTACGTCGATGACGTGCGCGCCCAGGCGGCGATCCCCGTGCTCGTCACGTCGCTGGTGCGGCGAATCTACGACGAGAACGGCACGATCAAGACAACGCAGACGCCGTACGTGGAGGCCGTGCGGGCTGTCGCCCGCGAGAAGCAGGTGCCGCTCGTCGATCTTCACGCGATCAGCCTCGCCGACGCGGAACATGCCGGCGACGATGTCTGGGCGGATCTGAGTCCGAGGGATCCGAAGGGCGGCATCGATCGCACCCATCTCAATGCCAAGGGCAGCGAGGTGGTTGGCAGGATGGTGGCGGAGGAGCTGAAGACCGCGGTGCCGGCGCTGGCGCCGATGATCCGGCTGGACAGGTCGAGCAAGTAGCGTCGCTCAGACGGCGCCGGCGATCGCGCGTAGCTTTTCAATCGCGCGACGCAGCGAGCGCTTCCGGCGCCGCATTCCCGCCCACAAATCCCCCACCTTCGCCAGGCGCGGTTCCATCGTCTCCACGGTGAAGGTGCGCGGATCGACGTCGCCGCTTTCGACCTCTTCCCACGTGCATGGGGCCGAGACCGGCGCGCCCGGCTTCGGCCGCACGGCATAGGGCGCGGCCCAGGTGGCGCTGTAGCCGTTGCGTCCGGTGTCGACGTAGATCCGCCGGCCGCGGTCGGCCTTCGCGAATTCCTGCGTCAGGTGATCGGGCGCGAGCTTGACCAGCGTCGCGCCGACGCCGTTCGCGAATCGATCGACCTCGCCGGTCGTCGCCGAGCCGTCGAGCGGGACAACGATGTGAAAGCCCTTGGAACCGGAGGTCTTGACCCAGCTCGGCAGGCCCAGCTTGTCGAGGATGTCGCGAACGCCAAGGGCGGCGTCGCGAAGCATGTTGCGATCGTCGATCGACGGATCGAGATCGAAGACGCAGATGTCGGGATGAGAGAGATCCGGCACGCGGCTCGACCAGACGTGCGGCGTGATCGTGTTCTGGTTGGCGATCCACAGCAGCGAACGGACGTCGGTCACGATTGGATGATGGACTGTACCGTCCTTCTTGGGTACTTCGACGCGCTCGAGCCACGCCGGGAACCCCTTCGACACGTCCTTCTGGATGAATCCTTTCTTGTCGATGCCGCCTGGATACCGCTCCATCGTGATCGGACGCCCGCTGATGTGCGGGATCATCACCGGCGCCACGGCCTCGTAGTAACTCGCCATCTCGCCCTTGGTGATGGCCTTGCCAGCCGCGGTCGCGGGGAACAGGATCTTTTCCGGATGCGTGATCATGAGCGGCCGTCACGCTGCCGGCCGCGGCCGCTGAGGCTGGACTCTGGCGTTTCACGCACGACGTCGCGCGCGGCCTTGTCAGGCCGCAGCCCGAGCAGTCGTGGATGGCGGAGCTTGCCGTGCCCGGTCCACTCGATGAACGCCACCTGGACGACAATCTCGGGGCGGACCCAGTGCGCCCGCAGCCGCGGCAGGCCCTTCGCCCTGGTGAAGGGAGACTTTTCAATCTCCATCGCGTCCAGCTTGCGGCGCAGCTCGAGCAGCAGTTTGGTGTCGAAGCCGGTGCCAATTTTTCCGGCGAAGCAGAAGTCCTCACCGTCGAAATAGCCGACCAGCAGGGCACCGAGACCGACGCGCTGGCCTTGCGGATCCGTGAAACCGCCGACGACCAGCTCCTGGCTCGCCTCGCACTTCATCTTCAGCCAGTGCTTCGAGCGGCGATGTTCGTAGGGTGAATCGCGGCGCTTGGCGATCACGCCCTCCCACCCTTCGCGGCACGCGCGCTCCCACGGCTCGTCGTCCTTCAGCTCTTTCACCTGCTCGAGCGGCAGCGTGAGCGACAAGCCGCGCAGAAGCGCCCGCCGTTCTTCCAGCGTCGCCGAGGTGACGTCGCGGCCGTCGAGCCAGAGGATGTCGAAGACGTGATAGTCGCCGCGCCCGAGCCGGCCCCATGCCCAGCTCGCTTCGCCGTCGAGAATCACCTCACGGACCGGCAGTGCGGCAATGGCTTCGACTACCGCGGGGTACGAATCGTTGAGAGGCAGGCGGTTGCGCGAGAACAGGCGGACCTCGCGGCCGCGCTTGTAGGCGATGACCCTGATGCCGTCGAGCTTGCGCTCGAAGGTCCACTCGGGCCCCGTGAAGCGCTCCTGCGTGAGTGTCGCCGCCATCGGCTCGAGCCACTCGGGAAACGGCATCGTTCACGGTAGCTCAGCGTCGCGGAGGGCGTCAAACGCGGGAACGCCGCCCGCCTGTCGCCGTCGTGCGCCGGAAGTAAAATCAAACGCGTGCCTCAATTCACGCGAGTCTTCGTTGCCGCCGGCGTCCTGGGATTGACGATGATCGGGTCCGCTCGTCCACCAGAGCAGGACGCGCCTCGCAAGCCCTGGCTCATTGCCCACCGCGGTGCCTCCGCCTACGCGCCAGAGAATACGGTGCCCGCATTCGAGCTCGCGGCGCAGCAAGGTGCCGACTACGTCGAGATCGATTTGCAGCTGACGAAGGATCGCCAGATCGTCTGCCTGCACGACAACTCGCTCGAGCGTACGACCGACGTCGAAGAGGTGTTTCCCGATCGCTACCGCCGCGCCACCGAGGGCGACAAGACGCCGCGCCGGTGGATGATCGAGGACTTCACGCTCGAAGAGATCCGCCGGCTCGACGCCGGGACGTGGTTCGATGCGAAGTTCAAGGGCACGCGCATCCCGACGTTCGCCGAGACCATCGACTCGCTCCGCGGCAAGTCCGGACTCTTCATCGAGCTGAAAAACCCCGAGCGTTACAAGGGAATCGAGCAGATGATTCTCGACGAGCTCGAGCGGAAAGGACTCGGCAAGCCTGGAGCCGACCCGCGAACGCCGGTCCTGCTTCAGTCGTTCACAGCGCCGAGCCTCGAGATCCTGACCGCTGCCGGGACCCGGCTGCCGATCCACTTCCTGGTGAACGCCCGCGACGCGGCGCAATGGCTGACGCCCGAGGGCATCGAGAAGATGCGCAAGTTCGCGACCGGCCTGAGCCCCGACAAGACAGTGATGACGAGCCAGGCGGAAGGCATCGCGCGAGTGCGGCAGCTTGGCATGCCAATCACGCCGTATACCTTCCGCGCGTCCGCCGTCACCGGCTATCCGGACGTCCGGGCAGAAATGGCGCACTACATCGAAAAGCTGCAGGTCGACGGCGTGATCACCGACAACCCGGACCAGATGCCCGGACGCGCCCCGAGGCGCTGATTCGGAGCAAGGCCGCCCGTGGAGTCCGCACCAGCCGGGGACTGGCACGAGTGTCTGTCCCCGGGGACTGGCACGGGTGACTGTCCCCGGGGACTGGCACGGGTGACTGTCCCCGGGGACTGGCACGGGTGACTGTCCCCGGGGACTGGCACGAGTGACTGTCCCGGGGACTGGCACGGGTGACTTGTCCCCGGGGACTGGCACGGGTGACTGTCCCGGGGACTGGCACGGGTGACTTGTCCCCGGGAAGTCCAGGGACTGGCACGGGTGACTTGTCCCCGGGGACTGGCACGGGTGACTGTCCCCGGGGACTGGCACGGGTGACTGTCCCCGGGGACTGGCGCCGACGGCTGACGATGTTCACTGCACCGTGACGACGCGCGTCTTCGACAGCATCTCGAACGCCCGCTGGCTCTTCTCCGTGAACAGCACGAACAGCACGTCGATCCAGTAGAACTGGAAGAACATCGGCAGCTGACGGACGACCGCCTGGCCGAACCCGATACGAGTGCCCGACTCGCGGACAACGCGGAGACCAATCAGGTACTTGCCGAACGTCTGTCCGTACTTCCACTCGGTCAGGGCCGTGTACGGCGCGAACAGCAGGCTGCCGCCAGCCAGCGCGACCCAGATCACGACGATTGGCATGAACTCCCGCGGCACGAGCCGCGTCGCCAGCCACGCCAGCGGCAGCACGACCGCGCCGATCGTGGCGATGTCGACCACCTTGGCCAGGACGCGCGGCCAGAACCGGGCGCTGACCAGAGGGACCGACGCCAGGTACGACTCAGCCAGGTGCACGGGATTGCCCAGCAGCGCCAGCACCTCGTCGACCGTGTGGCCGCCCGCCAGGCGTTCCGCGATGTGACCGCGGAGTTCGGTGGCGATCTGCTCGCGCATCGGCGTCGCCGACGGGAGCAGCGCGAGTACTTGATCGATGTACCAGTCGGCGGTCCTCATGACGAGCTCTCCTCCTTACCAAGCAACGTGTCCATCGCTCGCGCGAAGGTCGTCCATTCCCGCCGGAGCAGCGCGAGCTCGGTCTGCCCGGCATCGGTCAGGCGGTAGTACTTCCGCGGCACGCCGCGGGCCTGCGTCTCCCAGCGCACGGTGACGAATCCGGCGCGCTCGAGCCGATACAGCACGGGATAGAGCGTGCCGTCCGTCACCTCGAGGGTGCCGTTCGTATCGGCGGTCAGGTTCGTGACGATCTGGTAGCCATACGCCTCGCCGTGGGCGAGCAGGTGCAGGACGATGAGCTCGAGCGACCCCCGTTTCAGCTCGCGGGCGATCCCTTTGCGGTCGTCACGGCCGGGCGCGGGCAGCGTGTCACCCTTGTAGGTCATAGTATCTTGCTTCGCAATGTATTTTGACGAAACAGGTTCGCCAAAGTTCCGGAAACACGGGGGTTAGTAGGTTCGCAGCAGCATCGATTCGACCGGGTGGTTTTACGCCCGAGTCAGCAGGAAACGGGTAGGGCTGGCGTGCCGGTTGCTCAGTCAGGAAAGTACATGGGTCAAGCCGACGACCGGGGCGCGGCCGGCGTAGCCGCGCGCGGCATTACACGTGTGCCGATTTTCTTCGTCAATGCGTATCTGATCGACGTCAACCCCGACGACCCGAGCGCTGGCTGGGTGCTGTTCGACACCGGGTTGGCCGGGGTCGGCCGTGTAGAATTGCAATCCGCCGCAGCAAGGCACTACGGAGGCCGCGCGCCGCGGGCAATTATTCTTTCGCACGGTCACTTCGACCACGCAGGATCTGCTCGACGCCTGGCGGAGCTCTGGAAGGTTCCGGTCTACGCTCACCCGCTCGAACTGCCGTACCTGACCGGACGTTCGCATTATCCCCCGCCCGATCCGACGGTCGGCGGCGCGTTCGCGATGATGTCGCGGACGTTCCCCTACCGCGCGCTCGATCTCGGCGCCGCGATTCGTGCCCTGCCTGAAGACGGGTCGGTGCCCGAGCTCGGCGGCTGGCGCGCGCTGCACACGCCCGGTCATACCGTCGGTCACATCTCGCTGTGGCACGAGGCCAACCGGACGCTTCTCGCCGGCGACGCGCTCGTCACGCAGAACCAGGAATCCTGGACGACGACGATGACGAAGGCGCGCGAGTTGCGTCATCCTCCGGCGCCGTTGACGACGGACTGGCACGCCGCGCGTCAAAGCGTGCATCGCCTCGCGGTGCTGCGGCCCAACGTCGTCGCCGCCGGCCACGGCCTGCCGCTCATCGGGCCGGACGTCGCCTCACAGCTGGCCCGCTTCGCCAACGACTTCACGCCGCCGTCGCGCGGACGCTACGTCCACCAGCCGGTGTACGCAGACAACCGCGGCGTCGTCTCCCTGCCCCCGAGAGTGCCCGACCGGGTGGGGCGCGTGCTCCGCGGCGCCGTCGCCGCCGCCAGCGTCGCGGCGCTCTTCGCCGCGCTCGGCCGCGTCAAACGCCGCACCTGACGAGCTCCCCTGCGCCCCGGAGCCGACGGAACCCCATCGGCATTGACGCCGGACGGCTGTCGAGCGAAGAATCGTGCGAGACGGCGGATCCGGTCGCATCGCTTCATTGAGGAGACGGGGAGGAGACACGATGGCTAACGGCATCTCACGGCGGCATTTCTTCCTCGGAACGCTGCTGGCGGGCATGGTCCCGCGTGGCGGGTTCGGCAGTGTGCCTTCGCTGAAGGCGCTCGGCTACCAGTCTCCCAACGAAAAGATGAACATCGGCGCCGTCGGCGCCGGCGGCCGGGCGCTCGGCGTGCTCGCCTCGCTCGACTCCGAGAACGTCGTCGCGATGGCGGATGTCGACTGGGACCGCGCGGCGGAAGGCTTCAAGCTCTGGGACAAGGCGACGAAGTACAAGGACTTCCGCCGCATGCTCGAGAAGGAGAAGACTCTCGACGCCGTCACGGTCATCATCCCGGACCACATGCACGCCAACGTCGCCCTGGCGGCGATGCAGCTCGGGAAGCACGTGTACGTCGAGAAGCCGCTGACGCGGACGCCGTGGGAAGCGCGGCTCCTGACCGAGGCCGCCGCGAAATACAAGGTGGCGACCCAGATGGGCAACCAGGGATATTCACACGACGCGACACGGGTCGCGGCGGAGATTATCTGGTCGGGAGAGATCGGCGACGTCACGGAAGTCCATTCGTTCCGCGGCCGCGCCAGCTGGCCGCAGGGGATGCAGACGCTTCCCGCCACCGAGCGTGTGCCGGACACGCTCGACTGGGACTTGTGGCTGGGCCAGGCCGCGGCGCGTCCGTTCACGTCGGGCGACGACGCTTACCGGTCGGAGTACAAGCAGCAGTTTGGCTTCTACCTGCCGTTCAACTGGCGCGGGTTCTACGATTTCGGCAGCAGCCTGATCGGTGACTGGGGTATCCACCAGCTCGGGCCGGCGAACCTGGCGCTGCGGCTCGGAAGTCCGGTCAGCGTCGAGTGCACGAGGAAGGGCGAGGGCCAGAGTCCCTACACGTTCCCCCGCGGCGGCACGGTCATCAAGTGGGAGTTCGCGGCGCGCGAGAACATGCCGCCGGTCGCGATCTATTGGTCCGACACCGGCGACGTCTACACCCCGCCCGGGATGACCGTCGAAGAGATGCGCGCGATACCGGGGAGCGGCCCGGAGATCGAAGTTGCCGGCGGCGGTCGCGGCCGCGCCGGCGGACGCGGCGGCGCGGCGCCAGCGGAAGCGGGCGCGGCGGGCGGACGCGGTGGCGCGGCGACAGCGGAAGCCGGCGCGGCGGGCGGACGCGGGCGCGGCGGCCGCGGCGGTGGCGGCGGCCAGCCGCAAGGCAGCGGCTACAACACCGTGTTCGTCGGCTCGAAGGGCTATCTCGGCACGGGCGGACGCGGTGAGAGCGTCGGCCTGCTCCCGGGGGCGCGCTGGGCGAGTTATGCCCTGCCGCCGCGGTCGCTGACCCGATCGCCAGGGCACCAGCGCGACTGGGTGCGCGCCTGCAAGGGCGGCGAACCCGCCTGCTCGCATTTCGGCATCGCCGGCCCGTACACCGAGTGGATGGTGCTCGGCGCGGTCGCAGCGCGGGTCGAGGGCAAGCTGCTCTGGGATCCGAAGAAGATGGAGTTCACGAACAACCGGGACGCGAACAAGTACGTGAAGCCGATCTTCCGCAAGGGCTGGGAGCTGAAGGCGATCACGTAACCACGCGACGCCGCGAGGATTGCCATGCGTTATCCCATCAGCCGAGTCGTCGACCTGCTCGACCCGGCGCTGAACGACATCTCCAACATGGATGTCGACGAGGCGCGTCGCCGCGTGCTGCGCGGCGACGCCGCCGAAGTCCGTGCCATCGACGGGTCTTTCGCGCTCGTCGCCAGCGAAGGCACCGTCGTCCGCCTGGCCCGCTCGATGGATCGGCCGATGCGCTACTTCCTCGCCAAGCGGCACGAGGGGCCGGCGCTCTACGTCGCCGATCGCATCGACGCACTCCAGCAGGCGCTCGACGTCGACGGCCTCGCGGGCCAGTTCCATCCGAGCTACACCCGCATGATCCCCGCGCACTACGTCGTCGAGCTGGCGCTCGTCGGGTGTCCCGATCCGGACCCGGTCTACACGCGATTCTTCACCCCGGCGCGCAACACCTTGACGCCCGACCTCGACGACATCGGCCGCCGCTACGTCGGCGCCGCGTACGAGGAAGTCGTCAAATGGCTGCGCGGGATCGAGGCGCGTCATCCCGGCGCGCCGTTCGGGGTCGCGTTTTCCGGCGGCATCGACAGCGGCGCGGTCTTTCTCCTGACCTATCACGCCTGCCTGCAGCTCGGCCTGTCGCCGACGCGGCTCAAGGCGTTCGTCCTCAACCTCGGCGACGGCCCGGACCTGCAGCAGGCCCGCCGCTTTCTCGCCGACACCGGGCTCTCGATCTTTCTCGAAGAAATCGATGGACGTGCTGACGACCTCCGCGTGGAGGAAACGCTGCGCGCGCTCGAGGACTACAAGCCGCTCGACGTCGAGTGCGCGGCGATGGGGCTGCGTCTGTGCCGCGGCATCCGTGAACGCTACCCGGAGTGGCGGTACCTCGCCGACGGCGACGGCGGCGACGAGAACCTCAAGGACTACCCGATCGAGGAGAACCCGGAGCTGACGATTCGCAGCGTCATCGACAACCTGATGCTCTACCAGGAAGGCTGGGGGGTCGGCCGCATCAAGCACTCGTTGACGTACAGCGGCGGGCTGAGCCGCAGCTACGCCCGCACCTATGCGCCGGCCCGTCGTTACGGCTTCCTGGGATTCAGTCCCTATACCCGGGCCAACGTCATCGAGGTCGCGGAAGCGATACCGTTCGCCGCCCTTACCAACTACGACGTGCCGACGCTCTACACCCTCAAGGGCGCCATCGTCAGCCGCGGGGTCAAGGCGATCACCGGCATCGACATGCCGACGTTCCCCAAGCGCCGCTTCCAGCACGGCGCCGTGCCGGCGGCGGCGCTGCGGGTTCATCTCGGCCTCGACGAGCGCGGCTACCGGCGCGCCTTCGACGCGTTCTACGTCGACCCGCCGCGAGCCTGACCTCGCACCTCCAGTGCCGTACCCAGAGATTCCCGCCGCCCGCGAACGCTTCATTCTGGAGCATCGCGGGCCCCGGCCGGCGCATGACCCCTGGCGGCACCAGGGCGTCCTCGTCGAAGACGAGCGCGGGAGCGACGGCCGCGTCATCACCAGCGCGACCATCTTCCTGACCGGGCGCGAGTGTCCGTGGCGGTGCGCGATGTGCGACCTGTGGCTGCACACGATCGTGGATGACACGCCCGCCGGCGCAATTCCGGCGCAGATTGACGCCGCCCGCGCCGACCTCCTGGCGCGGGGCGACACCGTCGTGCAGGTCAAGCTTTACAACGCCGGCAGCTTCTTCGATCCGCGGGCGGTGCCACCCGGCGATTACGAAGCTATCGCCAACGCCGTGCGCTCGTTCAAACACGTCGTCATCGAATCACACCCATCGCTGATCGGACCGCGGCTCGAACGATTCCTCGATGTGCTGTCGCCGTACTGGGACGGACCGCCGCCGCTCGAGATCGCGATGGGTCTCGAAACCGCGCACCCCCAGGCGCTGGAGCGACTGAACAAGCACATGACTGTCGACGGCTTCAAGCGCGCGGCCGGCGCCATTCTGACGCGCGGCGTCGCGCTGCGCGCGTTCGTGCTGATCGCGCCGCCATTCGTTGCCCGCGAAGAGCAGCTGCACTGGCTGAAGCGCTCAGTCCTCACCGCGATCGAGACCGGTGCGACAGTGGTCTCATTGATCCCTACGCGCACGGGCAACGGCACGGTCGAAGCACTGGAGCAGGAGGGAGACTACGAGCCGCCGACGCTCGAAATGATTGAGCAGAGCCTGCGCGCCGGGCTGAGCGCGGCGCTGGGCCGGGCCCGCGTGTTCGTGGATCTCTGGGACATCGAACGGTTCGCGCCGTGCCCCGGGTGCCGCGACGCCAGGGTCTCGCGCCTCCGCCGCGTCAACCTCGAGCAGGTGTTCGCGCCGATGGCCGCCTGCGGCGTCTGCGGACCAGCCCCGGGCCAATGACATCGCTACCGCCCGCATCGATAGCCGCGGACGTCGCGATCGTCGGCTCCGGCTTCGCCGGCTCGCTCCTCGCGCTGGCGCTCGCGCGGCGAGGCAAGCGCGTCGCGCTCCTCGAGCGCGGACGTCACCCGCGCTTCGCCATCGGCGAATCGTCCACGCCGCTGGCGAACCTGCTGCTCGAAGAGATCGCAGACAAGTACGACCTTCCTGGGGTGCGCGTCTTCTCGAAATGGGACACGTGGCAGCAGGCCCGGCCGGACGTCGCCGCCGGTCTCAAGCGCGGCTTCACGTTCTGTTTCCATCGTCCCGGCGAGCGCTTCGCTGACGACGATTCGCATGCGCGGCAGCTGCTCGTCGCCGCGAGCCCGCACGATGCGATCGCGGACACACACTGGTACCGCCCGGATTTCGATCTGGCGCTCGTGCGACAAGCGGAAGCCGCCGGCGTCACCTACCTGGACGACCTCGTCGTGGAGCGGATGGAGGCGCACGGACCGGCGAAGACGCTCATCTGCCGCCGCGGCAACGACCGCCACGAGATCGACGCCGCCTTCATCGTCGACGCCAGCGGCCCGCGCGGCTTCATGCACCGGCTGCTCGGGCTCGACGAGCCGCCGCTGCGATGGTTGCCGCCGACCCACGGTCTCTACACGCACTTCACCGGCGTCGATCGAGCTGCGTCGTGGCTGACGCCCACCGGCGTTCCGCCATATCCGCCCGACGACGCCGCACTGCATCACGTGTTTCCGGGGGGATGGATCTGGGTGCTGCGTTTCAATAACGGCGTCACCAGCGCCGGCGCCGCCCTGACCGAGGCCGTCGCCCGCGAGATCGGGGCGGCGGAAGGAGCGCCGGCATGGGATCGGCTCCTAGCGAAGCTGCCGTCGGTCCGCGAGCAGTTCAGGAACGCGCGCGCGGTCCACCCGTTCGTTTACGCGCCGAGGATCGCTTACCGCAGCGCTGTCGTGCATGGCGACGGCTGGGCGATGCTGCCGTCGGCTGCCGGCGTCATCGACCCGCTGCTGTCGACCGGTTTCCCGCTGACGCTGCTCGGCATCATGCGGCTGGCGGACATCCTTGAACACGCGTCGTCACGCGAACGCCTCGCGACAGAGCTCGACGAGTATGCGCGCCTCACGCATCAGGAGCTCGACGCGACGGAGCAGCTCGTCGCCGCGCTTTACGCGGTCATGCACGACCCGCAGATCTTCAAGCGGCTTTCGCTGCTGTACTTCGCAGCCGCCAGCTTCAGCGAAGTCGCCCGCCGCCTCGGAAAGCCCGAGCTCGCTCCCGGATTCCTCCTCTGCCGGCACGCAGCCTTCGCGCGCGAGATGAGCGCGATCGCGCTGGCGGCGGGCTCGACGGACGGCCGCGGCCGCGACGAGTTGCTCGCGCGCATCGATCACGCGATTGAACCGTTCGACGTCGCCGGCCTGCGCGATCGCACGCGGCGCGACTGGTACCCGGTACGCGCCGACGATCTGCTGGCCGCCAGGGCCCGCCTCAACGCGTCCGACGCCGAGATCCTGCACTTGCTGGAACGCAGCGGGTTCGCGCGGGCCTTGCGGCCGGGGACAGTCACTCGTGACTGTCCCGAGTGACTGTCCCCGGGCAGATTCGCAAAAACTGCAATCGGTGTCGGCAAGGAGTTCAATTCACAGGGACGATTGGCGTGACGAACGGACCGACTCGTCGAACGCTGCAAGAGGCCCGTGCTATCGTTCTTGGACTGCGCCCTGCATCTTCACAGGAGTTTCTGGAATGCGTTCGATTGCACGAATGACGGCGACGCTCGCGCTACTCGCGGTGACGGCTCCACCACCACTGCTGGCACAGGAGCGCGCCGGCCTCATGGGAGACCTGCTTCGCGACGTCACGGACGTGGAAAAGAAAGTCGTCGGACTGGCCCGGGCGCTGCCGCAGGCCGCGTACGACTGGCGCCCGGCCAAGGGTGTCCGCTCGACCGGCGAAGCGCTGATTCACGTCGCCGCCGACAACTACTTTCTCCCCGGCGCGATGGGCACGGCGCCGCCGGCCGACACCGGCATCAACGGCAAGGACTACAACACGGTGGCGGCCTACGAGAAGCGGACGATGACGCGCGATCAGATCATCGCTGAGGTCGAGAAGTCGTTCGCTTTCCTCAAGAAGTCGATGGCCGACACACCGGACGCCAAGCTCGCCGCGCCGCTCGAGGTGTTCGGGCAGAAGATGACGAATCAGCGGCTCTGGGTTTCGACCGTGACGCACCTGCACGAGCACCTCGGCCAGCTGATCGCCTACGCGCGCAGCAACAACATCGTGCCGCCGTGGAGTAAGCAGTAGCATTGAAGATTGCAGACTGCAGACTGACGATTGCAGACTACAGACTGCAGACTGCAGATTGGGCGGCCATGAGCTATTCGTGCATCTCACTCGCGTGGTAAGCGCTTCACCAGCAGATCGCGGCGTGGTGAGTCCGTCCGCGCAAACACTGATTGCGGACCTGATCCTGGAATGGCGCACCCGACGGGGCATCGACACCGATGCCACCCATGCGATTCGTGTCGGCTGCGCCGAGCAATTGGAAGACGCGCTGTGGGCCATCCGCGAGGCAACGGCGACGTCGGCGATGGAAGATTGACCAGGTGACGCGCGACGACCATCCGGATGATCCGGGCGGTCGTAGCGATTGTCGAGGCCGGGTAAGTGTGGTCGGGCTACGTCCAGGCCAGGTTCGATCTTGAGGTGCCACTTTCCGGAGGAGAAACGGGCGGCGTTCTCCGGAGTGAGTGGCGGGGTCGACGGGACTCGAACCCGCGGCCTCCGCCGTGACAGGGCGGCGTTCTAACCAACTGAACTACGACCCCAAGAACCTGTTTTCGAACGATTAGTGGGCGGTACAGGATTCGAACCTGTGACAGCCGGCGTGTAAGGCCGGTGCTCTACCACTGAGCTAACCGCCCCCGACGTCATGCCCCGCCGCGGCTGCGCCGCTACGGCAAGGTTGCCGACTGCACCCAAAGACGACAATTATAAAACCTTCCAGAGCAGCAGCGCAAGCGCCGCGAGCAGACCGGTCATCGAGCGATACTCGCGATTCCGCATCGCCCGCCCGAAGCTGAAGCCGCGCTCGACGTCACCTCTCGCCCGCCCTTCGCGATACTCGCGATACGCCTGGCCGAACTTCTCGGTCAGGTGCTGCTCTTCCGTGCGGATCGCGGCGCCGACGGTCAGCGCCAGGTAGACCGCAATCAACGTCGCCGCGGCGACACTGGCCGATGCGATCGCGAAGCCGAGGCCCATCAGGGCCGACCCGGCATAAAGCGGATGCCGCGTCAGCCGGTATGGTCCCGAAGCCGTCACCTCCTGGCCCTTCTGCAGGTGCCCGGAGGCCCAGATCCGCAGCGCCTCTCCGGCGATCGCGATCGCGCCGCCAATCGCCAGACTCCGCGGTGTCGGCCGGGCCAGCCAGAACGCCGCGAACGCCGCGAGGAAGCCGAGCCGCACGCGATAGCGTGCGAGCCATCGTCCGAGTCCCGTCACGCCGGCCCGCCGGTTCGCGGCGCAGACATCGCCAGCCGCTGCTGTACCGCGGCGGTCACTTCCGCGACGGTCACGCCACCGAGACACCACGACTGCGCTTCGCACGCGCGCTTGTAGTGGCAGCTGCAGCTCTCGAACCGCGACAGGGTTCGATCCGCCTCGCTCCACGGTCCGTTGCGGTCCGGGTTGGTCGGACCGTACAGGCTCACGGCCGGCGTCCCGACGGCAGCCGCGATGTGCAGCGGCCCGGTGTCGCCCGAGACGATCAACGACGCCGCGCGGGCGAGCGCGACGAGGTCGGCGACGTTCGTCGCCGGCGCCATCGCAGCAGCGCCCGCCGAGGCATCGACGACAGCGGCAGCCAAAGCTTCCTCTCCCGGGCCCCACAAGACCAGGCTGTCAAGGCCGCGGACGTCGCGCAGGACTGCCGCCAGCTCGCCGTAGCGCTCCGCCGGCCAGCGCTTGTTCGGCCACGCCGCGCCGGGATTGATCAGCGCGAACGCCGCGTCACCGCGGGCCTGGCGCACGCGCTCGAGCGCCGGCGACGCTGCCGGTCTGAACGGAAATTCGATGCGATCGCTCGATACCCCGATGACTTCGAGCAGCGACAGGTTCTTTCGGATGACATGCCCTGCATCGTCGTCGCCCAGTGCCGCGCGGGTCTCGGAGTAGAACGCGCGCGCCGATTTCTCACGCAGGTGCCAGATCGAGAAGCCAGCGACTCGACGAGCTCCTGACGCCCGCGCCAGGACGGCCGACTTCATCAGGCCCTGGAAATCGAGCGCCGCGTCGTATGTCACCTGGCGTACCTGGCGGAGCGCCGCGGCCCAGCCGGCGATCGACCGTCCTTCAATCGCGACCACGCGATCGATGCCGTCCACGAGGTCGACCATCGCGCGGTGCCGGGCCTCGACCAGCCAGTCGATGCGCGCCTCCGGCCGGGCCGCGCGCAGCGCCGCCACCGCGGGGATCGTATGGACGACGTCGCCGAGCGCGCCGAGGCGCACGATGAGGATGTTCATGCCGGGCGAGCCACGTCTTCAGGCAGTACCGAGAATACGCGCCAGCAGGTCCCGCGTGGAATGGTCTTTCGGATCCCCGACGATCGCGATCCGGCCGCCGTAGGCGCGAACGGTGTCGCGCTCGGGCACGGTCTCGACCGTATAGTCGGTCCCCTTGCAGTGGACGTCCGGCTGCAGCAGCGTCAGCAGCGGCGTCACCGTCGGCTCGTCGAAGATCACGACGTAGTCGACGCCGCGCAGGGCGGCGACGAGCAGCGCGCGATCCTCGGCGCGGAGAATCGGGCGCCCCGGCCCCTTCTGCCCCGCCACGGCGTCACCGTTGATGCCGACGACCAGGCGGTCGCCTTCGGCGGCCGCTGCCTGCAGGTACCGGACATGGCCGACGTGCAGCAGATCGAAGCAGCCGTTGGCAAACGCAATGCTGAGACCGGCGGCGCGATCGGCGTCGGTCTGCACCTTCAACGCTTCACGCGAGATGACGACGCCCACGCTCAGCTCGCATCCGCCAGGATCGCCTGGCGCAGTTCGTCGGCGGACACCGTCGCAGTGCCGCGCTTCATGACCACGAGGCCGCCGGCGTAGTTGGCGAGCCTCGACGCCTGCTCGTGAGTGGCGCCGGCTGCCAGCGCCAGCGTCATCGTTGCGATGACGGTATCGCCAGCGCCGGTGACGTCCGCGATCTGGTCGGAGCCGAAGATCGGTATATGAACCGTCGGGCGATCGCGCTCGAAGAGCGCCATGCCGCGGCCGCCGCGCGTGACGAGGACCGCCGCGGCGCGGGTGCGCGCCAACAGTTCACGCCCGGCCTTCTCGAGCACCCGCGTGTTCTCGCCGATGCGGATGCCGAACAGGTGCTCGACCTCGGACTCGTTCGGGGTGCAGGCCGTCATGCCGCGAAACCGCAGGAGCGCGTAGCGCGAGTCGACGAGGACGATCGGCCGGGTCCGGCCGCTGCGGACCACGGCGCGCACCGCTTCCGCAACCGCGGCCGGGCGGACCAGGCCAGTACCGTAGTCCGAAACGAGCAGCGCCCGGCAGCTGGCGGCGGCACGCGCGACCGATGCCTCGAGGCGGTGGCGCACCGCATCGGAGAGGTCAGGTCGCGTCGCGCGGTCGATGCGAACGACCTGCTGCTTCGCCGAGTGGACGCCGCCGGCAAGGATGCGGGTCTTGGTCGGCGTGCGATAGCCGGCCGGCCGCACGACGCCGGTGACGTTGACGCGCGGCGCCAGCGCTTCCAGCAGCCGACGGCCGGTGTCGTCCCGGCCGGCGGCGCCAATCGCCACCGGCGCCCCGCCGAGCGCGGCCACGTTCTTCGCCGCGTTGCCGGCGCCGCCCGGCACGATCTCGGTCGAGTCGTACTCGAGAATCAGCACCGGCGCCTCGCGCGAGACGCGCGAGACTTCGCCGTAAATGAACTCGTCGGCGAGCAGGTCGCCGAACACGCCGACCCGCGTCGATTGAAACGCGTCGACGAGGGCAAGCAGCCGGCCGGGATCTGTTCCGCCGACGTACTGATGTTGTCCGGCTCGTGATCGCGTCACGGCTGTCGAAGAATCCAGGCGACTGCCTCCATAAGGTTGTTCGTTATCACCGCGCCGCGCGCCCGGGCCGCGGCTTCGTGCGCTGTGCCGTAGCCGGTGCGCACCAGCGCCCCCGCCGCGCCGACCACCATGCCGCTCTCGACGTCGTGCGCACGATCGCCGACGACGAACGAGCGCGACAGATCGATGCCGTGCACGGTCGCCGCCTTCGTGACCAGCCCCGGCTGCGGCTTGCGGCAATCGCAGATGGAGCGATAGGCGCTGACCACGGCGTCGGGATGATGCGGGCAGTAGAAGAACCCGTCGACCACCGCCCCGCCACGCGCCAGCGTCGCTGCCATCTCGCGATGCGCGCGTTCGACGAACGCCTCGTCGAACAGCCCGCGGGCGACGCCCGACTGGTTGGTGACGACCAGCACCGCGAATCCGGCGCGGTTCAGCAGCCGGACCGCGTCGACGCTGAACGGGAAGAACGCGATCTGCTCCAGCCGATCGAGGTAACCCGCTTCCTCGATCAGGGTGCCGTCGCGATCCAGGAACACCGCCCGCCTCACGGCGTCAACCTGCTGCTGCGCTCAGCATCGTTCTTGTCGCCACCGCGGTCGAGGTGCGCGACCACGCGCTCGAACACGTGCTCGGGCGCGATACGTATCATGCAGCGATGGTCGATCGGGCACTCGCGCAGCATGCAGGGGCGGCAGAAGACCGGGTGCGTCAGCACGTCAGGCGTCGACACCACCCCGCGAACGTCCGGCCCGCCGAGTGGCGCCGTCTCGCGTTCGTTCGTCGGCCCGAAGATGGCGACGAGCGGCACGCCGAGAGCGGCGGCGAGGTGCATGCCGCCGGAGTCGTTCGAGACGAAGGCGGCACACCGCGCCAGCACGCCGGCCAGCAGCCGCAGGTCGGTGCGGCCAATCGCATTGACGACGCGCGTTCCCGCCGGCAGGGCTGATTCTATCTCACGACCGGCGGCGCGGTCGCCGCTCGCGCCGACCATCAGCGCCGTCACGCCGCGCTCACTCGTCAGCCGCGCGATCACCGCCGCAACCCGCCGGGGGGGCCAGCGTTTCGCGTGGCCGTAGGCCGCGCCGGGCGCGAAACCCACGACCGTCGCTTCCGGGGCGATGCCGAGCTCGCGCAGGAACGCCGCCGCCCGCGACGACGTCTGCGGCCGGACGCCGACGCGCGGGTAGCGTTCGCGCGCTTCGAAGCCGAGGCCGTTCGTGAGCGCAAGGTAGTAGAGCGACTGATGCTGGTGGCGCGGCGGGCGCGCGATCGCGCGCGTCAGCAGCAGCCGGCGAACCCCGCGCCCGAAGCCCCACCGCTCGGCGATGCCGGCACGCCGCGCCGCGAGCGCGGTGCGGAAGGAATTGGTCAGCAGCAGAATCGCGTCGAACCGTCCGCCCGCCAGCAGCTCGATCTCGCGACCACGATCTGGAATCACCAGCAGATCGTCCTGTCGCGCGCTGGTCTCTTCCTGGAAGACCGGCGCGATCGACGGGATCGCGGCAATCGTCACGTGCGCCGTCGCGAAGGCCTGCCGCACCGACGCCAGCGCCGGCATCGCCATGATCGCGTCGCCCAGCCAGTTCGGCGCCCGGACGACGAGCCGGTGAACGCGGTCGCGGTCGACGGTCACGGCCGCCGGTCCGGCCCGGGGACAGTCACTAGTGACAGTCCCCGATTGCAGTTTTGTAAGCCGGGCCGGGAGTCGGGCCGGGGACAGTCACTCGGGACAGTCACGAGTGACTGTCCCCGCACTGACGACCTCTGGGGACGCAGCATTACTCGGCTCAGGACTCCGCCGGTTCGCTCGAGGCATCCTCGCTGGACGCAGACGGAAACATCCCCCCGACCGCGTCGTCCTTCGGCTCGAGATCGCGCCAGCGGCGATGCATCCACAGCCACAGTTCAGGGTAGCGGCGCACGTACATCTCGAGGACGTCGGTGCAGCGCTGCGTGAACTCGCGCACGGCATCTGGCTCGTCAGCGGTCGGGGGATCGACGGCGTGCTCGTAGACCATGCGGAAGCGGCCGCCGGGCCGCGGCAGTGCGAAGACGGGGACGACCGGCGCGCCGGTGCGAAGCGCCAGCGCCGCCAGCGCCGACGTCGTCGCCGCCGGCCGGTTGAAGAAGTCGACGTAGACAGCGTCGGCGGTCTGGATGTGCTGGTCGATCAGAATCGCCACCGCCTGGTTCGCTTCGAGCGCGCGCAGCACGCGGCGGATCGCGCCGCGGCGGTAGATCACGGAGTTACCGGTCTTGCCGCGCGTGCGCTCGAGCAGATCGTTCAGGAGCGCGTTGTCGAGCGGCCGCGCCAGCACCGACATCGGCCGCAACTCGAGCGCGTGGACGAGCGCGTTGATCTCCCAGAAGCCGAAATGCCCGGTGTAGAGCAGCACACCCTTTCCCTGCGCGTGCGCGGCGACGACGCGTTCCGTGCCTTCGAAGGTCACTCGCGCCAGCATCTTGGCCGGGCTCATGGTGCTGAACTTGAGCAGCACCGTCAGCAGCCGGCCGAAGTGCGCGAACATGCCGCGGGCGATGGCCCGGCATTCGCGCGCCGAGCGCAGCGGAAAGGCCGCGTGAATGTTGCGCAGCGCGCGGCGGCGGTGGGCGCCGTCGATCAGATGGAAGGCGCGGCCGAGGAGCGACCCCAGCCCGAGCACGGCCGTCATCGGCAGCAGCCGGACGCCGGCGACGACGGTCACCACGGCCAGGTACTCGAGCCGATGCTGGAACGACGGGCGCTTGTCAGTCACGTTGGGTCAGGCGAGATCGCGCGCGGCCGCGAGCCCGCTGGCCAGCCAGGAACGGAACGCCGGCAGCGGATCCGGCTCCATTGTAAGCGGCACCCACGACAGCCGGGCGGGAAACGGCCGGAACGGCAGCAGCCGCACGACGTCCTTCTCCGTCGTCACGATGCGGGTCGCGCCTGCAGCCCTGGCGGCATCGAACATGCGGTCGACGTCGCGCCGGCCGAAACGGAAGTGATCGGGAAACGCCAGCGTCCGGACCAGCTCCGCTCCGGCGGCTCGCAGGTCGTCGAAGAAGCGCTGCGGGCCGGCGATGCCAGCGACGGCGAGGACCTTCTCGCCGCGGAGGGCGACGGCGTCAGCTTCCTTGCGTGACGTCGCGTCCACCGGCTCGCCGATCTGCCGCTTCATCCTGAAGGTCTCGAACGGGGCGTTGCGCGGCGCCGGCCCGCGCGCCAGCACCTCGTCGTCGAGCGCCAGTACCGCGTCCGCCGCCAGCAGGACGTCGGCCGGCTCGCGCAGGCGCCCGCCCGGCAGCGTCCGCGCCGCCGCTGCGAGGTCGTCGCCCGAGACGATGACGAGATCGAGGTCGCGATCGAGTTGCAGGTGCTGGAACCCGTCGTCGAGCAGGTGCACCGTGGCGCCGAGATGGTGCTCGGCGAGTCGGCCGGCGAGATAGCGGTCGCTCGACGCCAGGACGATCGCGCCCGGCAACTGGCGCGCCAGCATCAGCGGCTCGTCGCCGGCGCGATCGAGATCGGCGCGCATCCCGGTCGCGTCGCGAACGACGACGACCCCGGGCGCGGCGTCCCGTCGGCCGTAGCCGCGGCTCAGGATCGCCGGCCGCTCCCCCATCTCGAGGAGCAGTCGGGCGAGGCAGGCTGCCGTCGGTGTCTTGCCGCGGCCACCAACGGCAAGATTGCCAACACTGATCACCGGGTGGCGCAGCCGGCGCCGAAGGTCCGGGCGGCGGGCGTAGCGCTCGCGGCGCCGTCGCGCGAGCGCGGCGTAAAGGGCGCTCAGCACGTAATCGGGGTGTCTGGAAGCGCGCCTCGCATCGCGTCAGTTGACGATACGGAAGCGGCGGACGGTCGACGCCTGGTCCGGCGGCAGCACCTCGGAAATCACCGCCAGGCTGCGCGTCCGGGCGCCGCGATTGGCTTCGACCAGGGCCCGCGCCGCCGCGCCCAGGCTCGCCCGGCGCACCGGATCGCCGAGCAGCGCGAGCAGCACGGTGCCGAGCTCGTGGTCGGTCCGAATCTGCAGCGCGGCACCGTTGTCGAGGAAGGTCCGCGAAATCTCGGTGAAGTTGTGCATGTGCGGACCAAACACGATTGGCTTCCCGAAGACGGCCGGCTCCAGGATATTGTGGCCACCGGCGTCGACGAGGCTGCCGCCGACGAAGACGGCGGTCGCGATCTGGTACAGCTGCGCCAGCTCGCCGATGGTGTCGAGGATGACGACGTCGTGCGTCGGCGCGGCATCGACGCGCAGTTCGGTCCGGCGCGCCACCTTCCAGCCGCCGCGGCGGACGATGCGCTCGACTTCGTCGAAGTGTTCCGGCTTCCGCGGCGCGATGATCAGGAGCGCGTCGGTCATCGTCGCGCGGATGCGCTGGAAGGCCTCGAGCACCGCGCCTTCCTCACCCTTCAGGGTGCTGGCGGCGATGACGACCGGCCGCTTGGGATCGACGCGGAAGTAGCGCAGCACGCGCGTGCGCCCCTTCTGGTGCGCGTCGTGCACGGCCTGGCCGTCGTCGGCCGGCCGCGTATCGGCCGGGCGCGTCTGGCCGAACTCGAGGGAGTCGAACTTGAGCGAACCGGTGACCGTCACGTGGGCACGGTCGGCGCCGATCTCGACGATGCGGCGCGCCGACTCCTCGCTCTGCATGCAGAAGCGGTCGACGTCGGTGAGCACGCGGCGGAAGAAGAAGCTGACCAGCCGATAGCGCGGGAAAGAGCGGGCCGAGATGCGGCCGTTGACGAGCACGGTCCTGACGCCGTCGCGACGGCAGGCGCGCAGCAGGTTCGGCCAGAGCTCGGTCTCCATCATGATGAAGAGCCGCGGCCGGACGAGGCGCAGCGTGCGGTTGACGATGAAGCCGAGGTCGAACGGCAGGTAGAACACCTGGTCGACAAACGGCAGGCTGCTCTTCGCCACCTGCTGCCCCGACATCGTCGTCGTCGAGACAAAGAGCCGGAGGCGCGGATAGCGCTGCCGCAGGTCGGGCAGCAGCGCACGGACGGTCAGGACCTCGCCGACCGAGACGGCGTGAATCCAGATCGACTCGTCGCCGTCGAGGTTGAACGACACCGGCAGGTAGCCGAGGCGCTGCGGCAGGCTGGCGATGTACTTGCGGTAGCGGATCGCCTGATACAGCAGATAGGGGGATACGAGGATCAGGAACGCGACGATGAGGACGCTGTAGGCCGCGTACATGAATGGGGTCTGAGTAATGTAGCACGCCGGGCCGGACCCGGGGGCGGGGGCCGGACCCGGGGCGCGGCCGCAGAAGTAATCGATTACAGGCACAAAACGCGCGGGTTTGACCGCGGCGCGAGCGCTTCACTAAAATCAACGATTTACGCCCCCCGCGCGGTCTCCGACCGTGGAATCATCTGGCAAGGGAGAGAAACTGAGAATGGCCGTCAAAGTCGGTATCAACGGATTTGGCCGCATTGGCCGCAACATCATGCGCGCGGCGATGAACGACGACTCGATCGACATCGTCGCCGTCAACGACCTCACGAACGCCGAGACGCTGGCGCACCTGCTCAAGTACGACTCGATCCTCGGCAACCTCAAGGCCGGCATCTCGGCCACCGGCGATCGCATCACCGTCGACGGCGACGAGTTCCAGGTCCTCTCGGTCAAGGATCCGGCGCAGCTGCCGTGGAAGTCGCTCGGCGTCGACGTCGTCTTCGAATCCACCGGCATCTTCACCAATCGCGACGGCGCCGCCAAGCACCTCGCCGCCGGCGCGAAGAAGGTTGTGATCACGGCGCCGGCCAAGGGCCAGGACGTCTCGGTCGTGATGGGCGTGAACGAAGAGAAGTACGACGCCGGCAGCCACCACATCATCTCGAACGCGTCGTGCACGACCAACTGCCTGGCGCCGGTCGCCAAGATCCTGCACGAGAACTTCGGCATCAAGAAGGGGTGGATGACGACCGTCCACTCGTACACGAACGACCAGCAGCTGCTCGACCTGCCGCACAAGGACCTGCGCCGGGCCCGCGCCGCGGCGCTGTCGATCATCCCGACCACGACCGGCGCCGCGAGCGCCGTGGGCGAGGTCCTGCCGGAGCTCAAGGGCAAGCTGGACGGCATCGCCATGCGCGTGCCGACGCCGAACGTCTCGGTCGTCGACCTCGCCGCGATCCTCGACAAGAAGACCTCGAAGGAAGAGGTCAACGCCAAGTTCAAGGCGGCGGCGAACGGGGCGATGAAGGGCATCCTCGAATACGTGGAGTCGCCGCTCGTGTCGATCGACTTCCGCGGCAACCCGCATTCGTCGATCCTCGACTCGGCCTACACCAGCGTCATGGACGGCGACTTCGTGAAGATCCTGTCGTGGTACGACAACGAGTGGGGCTACTCGAGCCGCTGCGTCGACCTGCTGCGTTTCATGGTCAAGAAGGGGCTCTAAGCGTGGCCGCTCGCAGCTTCAGGGATCTCGATCTATCGGGCAGGAAGGCGTTCATCCGCGTCGACTTCAACGTTCCGATCAAGAACGGGCAGATCACCGAGGACACCCGGATCAAGGCCTCGCTGCCGACGATCCGGGAGGCGATCGAGCGCGGTGCAACCGTCATCCTGGCGTCGCATCTCGGACGGCCCAAGGGCAAGATCGCGCCCGAGTACTCGCTCAAGCCGGTCGCGGCCCGGGTCGCGGAGCTGCTCGGACGGCCGGTCGAGTTCGCCGACGATTGCGTCGGCGCGCCGGCGGCCGCGGCGATCGCGAAGGCGTCCGGCCCCGGCGGCGGTCGTGTCGTCCTGCTGGAGAACCTGCGGTTCCACGCCGAGGAGGAGAAGAACGACCCGGCGTTCGCGAAGCAGCTGGCGAGCCACGCCGACGTCTACATCAACGATGCCTTCGGGTCGGCGCATCGCGCCCACGCCTCGACCGAGGGCATCGTGAATCATGTCAGCGCCGCGGCGGCCGGCCTGCTGATGTCGAAGGAAGTCGAGTACCTCGGCGGCGTGCTGGAGAAGCCGGAGCGGCCGTTCGTCGCGATTCTGGGCGGCGCCAAGGTGTCGGACAAGCTCGAGGTGATCGAGAACCTGATTCCGCGCGTCGACGCGCTGCTCATCGGCGGGGCGATGGCCTATACCTTCTTCAAGGCGCGCGGCCTCGAGGTCGGCAAGTCGCTGGTCGAGGCCGAGCTGCTCGACGCGGCCCGCGACATCGAGAAGCGGGCGAAGGAGAAGGGGCTGCGGCTCGAGCTGCCGGTCGATCACGTCGTTGCGCCGAAACTCGACGCCGCGGCGCCGGCCGAGGTGCTGGCAGTCGGCGACGCGGCCATCGGCGAACGCATGGGCCTCGACATCGGTCCGAAGACGATCGAGACCTACCGCAGTGTGATTGCCGGCGCGAAGAGCGTGATCTGGAACGGGCCGATGGGCGTGTTCGAGATCGATCAGTTCGCGGCCGGGACGATCGCGGTCGCAGAAGCCGTCGCCGGCGTGAAAGGCACGACCGTGATCGGCGGCGGCGATTCGATCGCGGCCGTCGTCAAGGCCGGGGTCGCCGACCGGATCACGCACATTTCGACCGGCGGCGGCGCGTCGCTCGAGTTCCTCGGCGGCCGCGCGCTGCCGGGCGTCGAAGCGTTGAAATAGCCGAGAGCTGACTGCTGAAGCGAGGCTGATATGCGCATTCCACTCCTCGCCGCGAACTGGAAGATGCACAAGACCGTGCACGAGTCGGTCGTGTTCGTCAAAGAGTTCCGCGGCATGGTCAAGGACATCGCCGACGTCGAGATCGTGATTGCGCCGCCGTTCACGGCCGTGCATGCGGTCGCCGAAGCGGCGCGCAACTCCAACGTCGCGGTGGCGGGCCAGAACTGCTCGTGGGAGAAGCAGGGCGCGTTCACCGGCGAGGTCAGCGCCGACATGGTCCGGGAGGCCGGGGCCGAGTTCGTCATCATCGGCCACTCCGAGCGGCGCCGGCTGTACGGCGAGACCGACGAGACCGTCAACCGGCGGCTGATCGCGGCGCTCGGCGCGCAGCTGACGCCCATCGTCTGCATCGGTGAAACCCTCGACGAGCGCGAGGGCAACCAGACCATGGACGTGCTCGACCGGCAGATCAAGGTCGGGCTCGACGGCCTCAGCGGCGAGCAGATCGCCAGCCTCGTCATCGCCTACGAGCCGGTCTGGGCGATCGGCACCGGCCGGAACGCCACGCCGGAGCAGGCCGGCGAGGCGCACGCCCATATCCGCCAGCGGCTGCGCCAGGGTTTTGGCGGCCACGCTGCCGATCACTGCCACGTCATCTACGGCGGCAGCGTCAAGCCGGACAACATCCAGGAGCTGGTGGCGCTGCCGGACGTCGACGGGGCGCTCGTCGGCGGCGCCAGCCTCGACGTCAAGAGTTTCCACACCCTGGTGGCGCGAAGCCGCAGGGGCGCGGTATAATCGGACGTTATGCTGTACTACCTTTCGGTCGCCATCTACGTGCTGGTCTGCCTGCTACTGCTGCTCGTCGTGCTGCTGCAGCAAGGTAAGGGAGGCGACATGGCGAGCGCTTTCGGCGGCGGCGGCAGCCAGACCGCGTTCGGCGCCCGCGCCGGCGCCACCGTGCTGACCCGCGCGAGCACGGTTCTCGGCATCCTCTTCATGATCGGCGCGATCGTGCTCGGCATCATCGGCCGCCGCGGTCCAGGCTCGATCATGAGCGGCGTTGGCGGCCCGGCGCCGCAGACGACGACGGCCCCGGCCGCGACAACGCCGACGCCCCCGGTCGAACAGCCGTCAACCCCGGCCCCGGCGCCCGGTCAGCCGAAGTAGTACGGCACAAGATTCCGTCCGGCAGAGACCGGACGACCCTCCTCGCGAAAGTGGCGGAACTGGCAGACGCACCAGCTTGAGGGGCTGGCGCTCGCAAGAGCGTGAGAGTTCGAATCTCTCCTTTCGCACCATTCGACTCAAAAAAGGTTCGCCTTCGGCGAACCTTTTTTTCGCTCATGGCAGGCCCTGAACGGAGTGAAGGGCCGGTCATGAGCTTCACGTCGAATGCCCTGAGCGAGCGCAGCGAGTCGAAGGGCTCGGGCAGGCCCTGAACGGAGTGAAGGGCCGGCCATGGGCACACGTCGAATGCCCTGATAATAGACTACCTCTTCCCATTCATGCAGGACGATGGCATCGTCGTCACATGGCGTGGGTCTACATCCGCCGCTGCTCGGACGGCAGTCTTTACATCGGCCAGACCAGCGACCTCGCGACGCGAGAACGGCTTCACAACGAGGGACGCGGCGGGAGCTACACGTCGCGGCGGCGGCCGGTCGTCCTCGTCTACTCTGAACCTCACGGCTCACAGCGTGCCGCCGTCGACCGCGAGCGTCAACTGAAGCGGTGGACGAGAGCAAAAAAGGAAGCGTTGATTGACGGCGACTTCGCGACGCTCAAGCGGTTGTGATTTCAAGGCCTACGTATCGGCCCGTCGTCGCCCACGGCCTCCTGAGGTCGAACCGTTATCCATCCGTCTGTGAGCAGCCCGGCCCGCCATTGATCGCTGATGGCGCGGGCGGCCGCACACCCCGCGACGGCCGACGTCGCGACCACGTCGCCATTCACGAGCATGCGAATCTGCCAGCCCGTGGGCAACACCCACAGCTCGGCGGTTGTCACAGCGCCGGCCCGCGCCAGCGTCCATAACAGCCGGACGCGTTCAGGGCTGGGCGTGGTCCACGTCATTCGATCGGCTCCCTGGGGCGAGCCGTTCGATCAGCATCCCGAATCAGACGACGGCGCGGAGATAGGACACCTGGCACCTCATGACAGTAGCGAAGTCCCCCTGATGTCACGATGACCGGCGGGGTCAGATTCGGCTTCTGTGGCGCGAGGAGTCAATTGAGTTGCCACACCAGGTGGATTGCCCAGAATCTGGTGCGATTGCTGAGAGCTGTCGGGCTTCCAGTCAAGCCTGTTGTCAAACGCAGGCTCTCGCCGCCGACGACCCGTCAGCGTTAGACCCGCAAGGTCACAGTGATCGCCAGAACGGCCGCAGCTGCCACCCGGCCGCGACAGCGGCGCGTGGCCGTTCGTGCGCGGCGCGACGGCGACGGGCAATGGCCGCCAGCGTCTCCGGAGTGAAGCGCCGTACGCTCACGGACTCGCCGGAGCTCCTCACCACGTACGAGGCGCGTCCCAGGTCTGAGTCAAATACGATTCCGGACACTGTCGAATCGTAGCCGGGGATGTTCGTGCTCCGCAGGGTGGGCACGGAGCCGTGGCCCTGATACCGCTGGTCGCCGAGCACCCACCAGGGATCGAAGTGCCACAGATCCGCGACGCGTGCCTCATCCCACGTCGACGCGTCGTTGAGATCGGCGAATCGCAGGCGCAGGCGATTTCGCCGCGCCCAGTCGCGCGCGAAAATGCCAGGCGCCCAGTCGGCGAGCATGATGCGCCCGTTCTCCTCGGCAGTGATCATCACGATCCGCGTCCGCCCCTGGTCGTCGAACATCGGGAAGAGCGCGGCGCCCTCGAGCGACCGATCCTCGAACTCGAGCCGGCGCGATTTCAAGGATCGCTGGCTGACCATGCGGAGCAGGGACCAGAGGTCCATCAGGCGTCAGCCTCGTCGGACGCGGCGCTGGTCACGCGCGGCACGGCTGCATCGAATGCCGCCGGTGCGAAGGCGGCAAGGCCGCCCATCGAAGAGACCATGTCGCTCGGCACCACCATCAGCGCCCCGCGCTCCTTGATCGACTCGTAGGTCATGTTCATGGCGCGCATCCGCAGCGCAACGGGGTTGCGAAAATACACTGCCGACGCCTTCTCCATCTCCTCGGCCACCGCCAGCTCCGAATGTGCCAGGATGACCCGCGCCTCGCTCTCGCGATCCGCCTGGGCCTTGCGGCTCATCGCATCCTCGAGCATGCCGGGCAGCCTGACGTCGCGGATCTCGACCGACTGCACCGTGATCCCCCAGTCGCTCGTCTTCGCGTCGATGATCTCCTGCAACCGACGATCGACCTGCTCCCGGTCCGAGATCATGCCCGCCAGTTCGGTGTGTCCAATCACGTCCCGGAGCGTCGTCTGAGCCGCCCAGCTCACGGTGGCGGCGTAGTGCTCGACTTCGACGACGGCCTTCCTGGCATCGGTGACCACCCAGAACAGCACGGCATCGACGTTGACGGGAACCGTGTCCTTCGTCAGCGTCTTCTCGGCCTGGAAGGGCGTCGAGCGGATGCGCATGTCCACGGTCGCCACCAGTCGATCGAAGCCAGGGAAGGTCCAGTTGATACCCGGTCCGAGAACCCGCTCGAAGCGGCCCAGTCGCAGGAGCACGCCTCGCTCCCATTCCTTGAGCAGCCGCGGTGAGAGGCTGACGTATATGCCGATCGCGAAGACCGCTATGGCCATTGCTGCGCCGGCGGCGAGCCAGCTGCCGAATGCGAGGATCGCGGTCGCGAGCACGATCAGGTTGGCGATGGGATTGCCTCTACCCTTCACGATCGACCTCCTTCCAGACACCGTCCACGAGTTGCGCGAGCTCACGCGCTGTCAGCCCGGACTCACGACTGAGCGCCACCAGCTCCCTCGTCCGCTTGACGATGCGCTGATAGTCGCGATCGACGAGCGTCGCCTCGCGCTGCTGCGGCTGGACGAACGTGCCCAGGCCGCGCTCCAGGCGGAGCAGGCCCTCCTGCTGCAGATCGCGATAGACGCGCGTTACTGTGTTCGCATTGATGCCGAGCTCGACGGCGAGCTCGCGCACGGTCGGCAGCGGGTCGCCCGGGCTGAGCGCGCCACGGCGGACAAGCAGGCGGATCTGCTCGGCCAGCTGCACGTAGACCGGCAGCGGGCTCGCGCGATCGATCTTGAACTGGCCCGACACGGCCCTAAGCTAGCAGTTGGCTTGTACTAGTTCAATAGCACAATAGCACTAGCGAGGCAGGCGGCCGGCGAGGTCGATCGCGTGGGAAGGTTTCGCGCTGGCCTGTGCGGTCGCCGAGGCGGTGGCGCGAATGTGTCGGTAAAGTCCCGGGGCTATTCCTGCGTCCGGTCGTCAAGTTCGTCAGTCGCGTCGGTTGCTTCGTCCAGCGACGTCAGAATCGTGTCGAGGTCCTTTTTCTCCACATGATCGGGCGGATCCTCTTTCAGTTCTTCGACCGAAATCTTGAGATCGTCCAACTCTGCCGCGAGCTCGCCCAGCTTGTCTTCCTTCTTGTCGCTCATGGTGGGAACCTCTTCACAGATCGTAGAGGCTATATCGATCTCGACCGGTGACAAAGCTGTAACGAGGGAGGAAGCGTGAACAGGACATCGGTCGACTGGATGAGCTGACGGTGACATTTCGGCAGGCCACGACCACGTCCGCGGGGCGCGTATGACGTGCGCTGGTCGACCGCCGGCGGGTGACGTTTGGAGATCAGCCGGGCCTGCGCTTATCCGGTTGACCCACCTTGTCGCTTGATCCACCTTCGCGCGATCCGGTTCACGGGTCCACGGATGGCCACGTACGGGAGGATCGCGAGGATGACAGCCGTCACCATTGCCTCGACGGGATACACCCACCTGAAGACGAGGAACTGGTACACCCAGTCCACGAGCACCGCCATCATGAACACTTTCAGCACGGCTCTCCGCGTCTCCCTGACGCGACGCCTTCGTACCTCGGGGGTCCCGGTGACGATGCGCAAGAAGTGCGGCGGCCGCTGCTCTCGGGCATCCTTCACGCCGTCGCGGACCGCCAGAAAAATGGCAACCGCCGGCTGAAGAAACAGGCGCGGCGTCAAGGGTCCGGAGAGCCGGCCAATCAGGTTGGTGACGAAGCGAATGACAATGTCTTCCATGCGGCGGTCCTTGGCCCCGACACCCAGCGTGCCGGGGCGACGCGCTACTTGGGATTCGCCTTCGTGATCTTGTTCCCCTGAATTCCAAGGCCGCCCATGAGGCCTTTCTGGTCGAAAATGACCGCATAGATGTCGGACTTGAGCGTCGTCGTCGTCAGGTTCTTCGCCAGTCCCTTGTTGACCACGACAACCGACGGGCCGACGCCAATCTCGAAGCCCTTGGCACTTCTCAGCGCCTGCACGGCGTTCTCGTTCATGAAGAACAGCGCGTAGCCATAGGTCTGCGCTCCGGCCTGCAGGCCGACGGACGCGCCGGTAGTCGTATAGAACCCTTCCGGCTTGCCGTCCTTCACGAGCGTGCCGGTGCCGCGGTGGCCGCCGACTCCCACACCCGCTTTCGTGATTCTCGGGAACACGAGGATCGACTGTGCCTTCTCCGCCAGCATCTTGGTGGCTGGCACCTTTTCATAGAGCGATGCCAGGGTCGCTTCCGCATCCGCGGCGAGCTTCTCCGGCCTGCCGACCTTCTCGACTTCGTCTTGAGTTACGACGGCGGCTCCTGGCAACGCCAGGCACGCGCCGATGATGACGACAACCAAACCAGTCACTGACATGGTGAACGTCCTTTCGAATACCGAGTGGAATCGAGTCGAGAGCCGGATTACTTCTGCTCGGCCAGCAGCTGGCGACGTGCGCGGGCCAGCAGCCGCTGCTGTTCGGTGGTGACAGCCGGACGCTTCAGGCCGAGCCTTCGAATCGACTCGGTCGTGATTCCCGCGACCAGCGCGCGAGTTACCCATTTGTGGTCGGCCGGGATCACCCACCAGGGAGCCCACGGCGTGCTCGTGTGCCGCAGCATGTCCTCGAACGCGTGCTGGTAGTCGTTCCAGAAGCCGCGCTCCTTCAAGTCCGCGAACGAAAACTTCCAGTGCTTCTCCTCGTTCTGAAGCCGCTCCAGGAACCGTCGCCTCTGTTCCTTCCTGGACAAGTGCAGGAAGAACTTCAAGACGAGTGTGCCGTTGCGGCTGAGGTGCCGCTCGAGCCGGTTGATGTCGTCGAAACGTCCTTTCCAGAATTTCTGGCCGCGCTTGCCTGGCGGCAGCTTCTGATGCGTGAGAATCTCGGGGTGGACGCGAACGACGAGTACGTCCTCGTAGTAAGAGCGGTTGAAGATGCCGATGCGGCCGCGCTCCGGCAGCGCCTTCACGTAGCGCCAAAGAAAGTTGTGGTCGACCTCTTCGTCGGACGGTTTCTTGAAGCTGAAGACCTGACATCCCTGCGGGTTCACGCCTGACATCACGTGCTTGATCGTGCCGTCCTTGCCTGCGGCATCCATCGCCTGCAGCACGATCAGCACCGAGTACATATCGGAGGCATAGAGCAGCTCCTGCGCCGCCGCCAGCTCCTCGATGTTCCTTTCCAGGAACGAGACGGCCCGTTGCTTGAGCTCCGGCTTCGTCAGCTCCCGGAACTCGTCGCCTCCGGCCAACGCCGGGTCGTGTTGCTTCAGCCTGAACCTGCGACCGGGCCGTACCTGGAACAACCGTTTGACGTCCTTGTAGGTCAGGGCCACGGCACGACTCCCGTGATCTTCACAACTCACGGCGCCTGGGCGGCGCACGGCCTATCGCTTCACAGGAACCAGCGGAATCTCTGACGCCAGCGACAGATTGACGATGGCATCGAGCTTGTTCTCGATTTGGAAGAAGCGCGCCGCCTTCTGGCCGGGCAGGACGGCGCGAATCTTCGGCACATACTGCTCGCGCACGGCCAGCCGGTCGCGATCGATGGCCAGCAGGTCGTTGAAGAATCCATCGGCCTTCGCGTCGGTCATCGTCTCGAAGCTGGCGGCGTAGGCCGCGATGAGCTTTGCCATGCGGTCGCCGAGCTTCTCGACCTCACCGCGATACTCTTTGTAAGCTGGCCAGAAGGCGCGCGCCTCCGGCTCGGTGAGCGGCAGATTGGCCGCCACGACCGCCTGCCGATCCGCCTTGAGATCGGCCTGCAGCTGCTGGATGGCGGTCCATTGGTCAACCTGCTGCGCCCGCGCCGCGCAGGGCATGGCCAGGATGGCCAGACTGGAGATACCGGCGACAAGCGCTGCTTTTCCCATCATGGCTGATCCTTTTCTCCTCAACCTGAACGCGATCACTCAACGGCGCGACTAGAATCGAAACGAGATCCCGCTGGCCAGCTCGAACTGGTTCGCATACTGCGCGTTGTTCAAGACGTAGCAGCCGTAGAACGGATCGCACCACCAGCCGGCGGCCTCCGACTTGATGTAGGCCGGGGTCCATCGCCCCTCGAGGCTGATCCCGAAGGCCGGGTTCGGATAAATCTTCAGGCCGGCCGCACCGGTCAAGGAGAATCTCGTCTCGCCCGGAATGTCCTGGCGCAGGTTCGTCGCCGTCACGCTGACCGTGCCGAACTGCGTCGCGCCCAGCCCGAACAGCACGTACGGCCGCGCGGTGGCCTCGGCGCTTCCGAAGTTGTATGCGTAGTAGCCGTGGTAGTTGTGCAGCTTGAGTTCCCCGAGCTTGACAGTCGTCGTGCCGCCGAGTTCGAGATCCGTCGCCTGCTGGTTATAGAGGAAGCCGATCTCCGAGTTCTCGCCGGGCAGGAAACCGATGCGCAGTCCCCATGAGAAAGCGTCTTTCGGGTCGATCCGGTCGAACGTCCCCACGCCAGGCACCGGGACGGCGTTCCCGCTCACGCCCTCGCTGAATGTCCAGCCGACCGTTCCACTGACTTCGGCGCGCTGAGCCGACGCGCTCGCGGCCATCACCATCATCGTCATCAGACACACAGGCGTTCGAAGCATGGCTTCATCTCCCTGAGCTACAGTGCGCATCGTCAAGGCAAGATGCCGGCCAGGGCCGAGCCACACAGGTGCGAACCGCGGCGAGAGCGAAAGCTGTTCAGATATCGCGGATATGCGCGTCGCACGAGGCCGGCCGATCACCGCCTGTCGCTGTCGGACCCGAAATGTCACAGGTCGCACGAAATGTCGGGGGCGCGACGGGTCTCCGCCATCGTCCCTGCGTCAAGCCACGTTGGCGATGAACTTGATGGCGGTGATGCTCGGTAGGAATACGTACGCAGCGGCTTTGGTCGTCACGAAGGTCGAGAGACCCGTGACCTCGATGGGCGGGCCTCCGCTTGCCTGGGGGATCACGAAAATGCTTTCCGCGGGGTCCTGGGTACCAATCAGCGGATCTTTCGAGTCCGGGTGAAGCCTGACGGCTCCAGCGAAATCGCTGTCATTGACCCAGCGTCGCAGCACGAACTCATACTGGTTCTCGATGTTCGCGTTGATGAAATAACCGAGAATCCCGCGCTCCAGGCCATCGTACGGTTGCTTTGGATCGTAGGTCGGCCCGTACGGCAGAAGACAACGCATCAGCCGGTGAGAATTGTTGCTGCCGCCGGGCATCCCCTGGCCCTGAATGGGCTGACCTCTTGGATTGACTCGGCGGATGTGTGCACCGACGGGACAGCGGATCCCCTTCGCATCTCCGGAACCATCGGCATTCACGTACTCGAAATTGTTCATCTGTTCGGGCGAAATCCCTCCCGCAGGGCTATCCGTGTCTGGTGACAAGGCGAGCGGAACGCCGTTGCGCCATCGCCCGCACATCTTTGCCGCGAGCAGTTCAGGATCGATCTTGTCTTTGTTCCACTGCAGGAAATTCTCGAAGCCCACGACGTCTGTCTCGATCTTCTTGAACACTCCAAAGCTGCCGTTCAGGCCGAGCTGTCGCGGCTCCGGGACGTCGTAGTTCTCAGCGTCTTCCCGCAAGACGAAGAGCCATGGCTCGCAGGGCTGCTGGTGGTCAGGGGGATACGTCTCCGGGCCGCCGCGAATCGTGGTCTTCGAGATGCCGTCGGTATAGCCGAAGTGAATCTTGGTCGTCGGCACGGGTTGGCCATCGTGCATTTCCATCAACGCCATCCCATCCTGGCGCCAGATTTCTCGAAAGGCATCGCCTTCGGCAAACCAGGCACTCACCCTGTCGCTGTAGCTCTGCATCGCTTCCGGGCTGATCGCGTGCAGGGTCACCAGGACGTGATCGCCCCCCTGTCCAAACCCGCCACTCCAGTTCTGGGGCGCGCTTGCTCCGACATCTCCGACCAACGCCGCACGTTGTGCGGCTCCTTCGATGAACGCTCCAAAGGACTTGAAGGACAGCGCTGGAACGCGTTCGTTTATCTCGAGCGCCACCAGTCCGGACCACGTGATACCGATGTTGAGGCAATAATCGGGCTTGCGACGCGGGGCCGCCGCGGGGTTGTCTCCCGGTCCGGGGGCGAACCCCACGTGCCAGTCCTGGGCAGTGGTGATTTGCGGCGTGTCGGATTCGTCACCGCTGACGACTCGTCCAAGTTGCCTGCGCGCGTGTGCCGGAGTTGCCACTGCCAACAAGAAATGCCGCACCATCGGCATCCTGTAGCCGCGGAGAATGAAGCCCTGAATGTCCGCGCGGTCGAGCGCGGACTCGTGTCCCGAACCCCTCAGTCTGCGCGTTTTCGCGTCGCCTTCGACGAAGCATTCGGCGAAGAAGCCCGGGCTCGTCCATCGCCGGGGCTGCTGGTGTTTTGATCAACTTGGCCAACGCGCGTCCTCCGACTACTGATGGTGCGTGATCAAGTGACTCCACTGCTATCGAGCGGTGGCCGATTGTGACTTGCGATCGGCCAGCAGTGCTTTAATGTCTTGAACCGAGAGGCCTGGATAGGCGCTGTAAAACCCGATCGGCGGATAGTTGTTTTCCAATGCCCACTGATAGAACGCCTGGGCGTTCTTTGCTACTGGCGTTGGCGGCGCGCCAATGACATGTGGAAAGAGCGTATCGAAAACAACCGAGGTCTTGTCCGCGAAGTCCTGGATGTACTTCTCGAAATCACCGTCGTAGATTGTGAAGAAGCCGAGGTGGTTGTTCTCAAAGGGCACCCAATGTGAGAAATGCAGCGTCCCGACAGCATCCGACGCTTTCATGTCCCTTTCCCCCAACATGGCCTTCCCGACCAGCTTCAAGACAAAGCCTTGCAGACGTGACTTGAAGGCCATGTAAGTCAGCAAGGGACTCTGCGGGGTCTTGCCTGTAAAGCCCGCCTCACGCGCGCACGCCTTGATCTCCTGAACCGAAGCTCCCCGTAAGCGAAATACGTTTCGAGAGGCTCGCGGACGTGACGCTTCAGCCATTTGACGACCCTCTGAGGGTTACCAGCCACGGGCGTGGCCGGAGGGTCGTCCACGTGTTTGAAGATGGTGTCAAACACCGGACCGGCATTCTCCACGAGACGTTCGATATGCTTGTCGACCTCGCCGTCGATGTCCGAAAGGAAGAGCAGCTTCTCGTCTCCCTTGACCATGAAACGGGAGAAGTGCACGGTACCGAGCCGGTCCTGCGTTTTTGCGAAATCGGGCATCAACGGCGGCAACTCTTCGGTGAGCGCCTTGGCATTCGCGGGTCCCTTGATCGGGAAGTCAATCGTGAGATTACTCTGGCTCATGTCGCGTCCTCCTTCAGTTACCCGTCGCGCGAGCACGTAGACGTCGAGGTTCACCGTCGCTGAGTCAGGGAATCATTCCGCAGTCGAACATCTTGTTGACGATCGGCGCGGCCACCTTGTCGATGAACGCCTTGCGCATCTCGGGATCCTTGTGCAGTTGCTCGAACGCCTTGGCCTTCATCTGGGCCTGTTTCGGGTCTGGCGGCTGGTTCTTGTCGGCCGCCAGCTGCTCGCACGAAGACGTCTGGTATTTCTGGATCACCTTCTGCGCGATGCCCTCCATCAGCGGGTATTTCCCCTCTTGCGAGGCCATCGCGAGGGCAGCGAGCAAAGACGCAAAGACCGCGGTGGCGATTGGTCGGCTCATGACGTGACTCCTCCGGGTTGTAGATCCGCCTATTGTGCGAGCTTCTGGTAGTTCGACTTCGTGATGCGGACTTCGATCTTGCTCTTCGGGATCCCGAGCACCACCGCGCCCGGATGGCTGACGCCGTCAGGGAGTGTGTTCATCGTGATCTTCAGCGTCACAGCGTTGTCGGGCTTGTCGAGCCAGGTCTCAACGTCGATTTGCTGCATGGCCTTGACGGTCGTGTCGAACGTCAGCATCAACGCGTCGTTGGCCTTGGCGTAGCCCGGGAACTTGAGCGATGACGCGGCCGGGGCCCGCCTGAGAGAGCGACGCGGTGCCGGCATTCATCACCACCTGCATCATGTCGGGAGAGGGTGGGAGGTATTGCTGGACGAGCGCCACCGCCGCCTCGAGCTCCTCCTTCATCTCCGCGGTCTTGTTCGCGATGATCTTGCCCTTCACCCCGCGCTGCTTCTCTGGCGGCGGGGGCTCGACGACAGGTGTCTTCTGCACCTTGCCGTCGGGCCCGTAGCGGCACATGTCCACCTTCGTGTTCTTCACCTCGCCCTTGAGGCTGAGCTCGGTCTTCTCGACCCAGGAGTACGAGCGAAGGGCTTTTTGATTGAGCGCTGCGGACTGCTTGGCGGCGGCGAGTTTCTGCTGCAGGTCCTGCGCGGCGAGCGGCGCCAGCACGATTGCGGTGAGCGCGCCTGCTATCCCGATTAGCTTCGAATGCCTCGTGTTCATGGTCCTCTCCTGCTCAACGCACGGCCACGTTCGTCGTGATCTCCAGCTGCAGTGGCACCGCCAGGGTGAAGGCCTGCGGAGTCTGCGCCGCAATAACGGCTGGCTTGACGGAGCTGCCCGCAGCCGCCGCGCCGCCGACACCGGTCCCCACCGCCGCGCCGATCGCGGCCCCCTCGCCGCCTCCGGCAATCGCACCGATGGTGGCGCCCATCGCGGCTCCGCCGACCATCTTCTTTGCTCCGCTCGCTGTCCCGCCGGAGGCATTCAGGGGTTGCGTCTTGAGCGGCAGGACGCGGCCGCCGACCTCCATGTCGGTCAGCGTCACGCTCAATGTCGGCTGGCCCTTCATCTTGCTGCCGGAATCAACCGCGCTCACCGCGCCGAACACCTTCGTGCCCCGCGGCGCCATCATGCGGCCGTTGGCGGCGACGTCCTGGTCCAGGAAACCGTGAAACCGATTACCGACCTGCGCGGTCGCGGAGCTCACCTCGGCGGCCAGCCGGACCACGAGGACCGTACCCGCGGGGACCTCGAGGCGCTCCACCACCGCGCGGACAGGGCCGCGGCCGCTGGAGCATTCGCTGCCGCTGGTGCCGACGGCTGGACCGGAGGCGCCGCTGCCGCGCCCGCCGAGGACGGCGTCGGCGGTGCGTCCACCATGACGTAGGTCTCCGCGCCGTCCGGCGACAGGTACGGCACGTAGTAACCGCCGCCAGCCTTGAAGTACATCGTGTTCAGCTGGACGACCTCGAAGTTGGCGGGCAGGGCCGCGACGAAAACGACCCCTGCGGGCGCCGTCACCACCACGAACGATTCCTGCGCACCGTTCATCACGCGCCGGTAGAACGCATTGGCGCTGAGGTAGTAGGTGGTGCCGCTGACGCTCACGAGCACGCGCGTCGCGGGCAACGTCGGCATCGTGGCGCCCTGCGGCGCGGGCACCGCCTGGTACATCGTCTTTCCGTCGCTGGTCGTCGTCTGCTTGCAGTAGCTGCCGTCCTGCGACACCAGGTACTTGACGCCCAGAATCATGAGAATGGTCGCGCCTGGAGGCGGGTAGCTGTAATACGAGTAGTAGGGTGGCGGCACGGGATAGTAATAGTGGACGCCGCCATACGTATAGGGCCGGTAATACGTGCCGCCGTAGGTGTAGTAGGAGCGACCGTAATATGTCGAAGTCTTGTACCCCGATGGCAACGTCGTCGTCACACGTCCGCCGTACGGGCCGGCGACCGCGGTGTTGTAGCCGCCATACGGCGTGCGGGCGGCGGCGCCGCTGTAGGTGCCGTGGTATTTCGAGTTGACCGTCCCGGCGACCGCCGGCTGTCCGTAGTAGGTGCGGCCCGCCACGGCCTCGCCGGAGGCCGAACGCCCGGTGCTGGTGCGTGCGCTTCCCTCGACGGTCGCATAGCCACCGTGACCCTCGACTTCTCGCGACCGGGTTCCCGACTCGCCCCACGCCGTCGTCGCGGTCGTCGACTTGTTGATCTCCCGGTTCTCGGCGTCCACCTGCCTGGTCGTGCTCCGCGACGCGCCGCTCTGCGTCTGTGCCTGCCGGGTGGCCGTCCCGCCGGAGCTGGTCTGGTTCACCGTCCGCGAGCCGCTCGCATGCTGCCCCTGCGCGGAGGTCGTATTGCCGGAGTGGGACACCGACCCACGCGAGCGTTGCGCTTCGAGCGCGGGGTTCGAGCCGGCGACAAAAGCGATCAGCGTGACCGAAATGGTCAGGTGGCGATTCATCGCGCTCCTCCAGCCGGGGGCTCCGTCCGGCCGACGAACGCCAGTACCTCGACACGGGCGGCGCCGTCGGGCGGAGTGAAGACGAACAGCGCATCCGGCAGCGGCGGCTCGAGATGCCACTTCCGGATCGTCGCCGTGTACTGTGGAACCTCGTCCTCGGTCTTGTAGGTAATCACCAGCTTGCGCGGCAGCGGGTCCTTGCCGGCATCGATCCACAGCTGCCAGTCGATGGTGGCCTGCTCGAACGCCAGGTGGTGGCAAGGCACGCCGGCGGCCTCGTGGATGCCGAGGTACTCGCCGCGCTGCACACCGGCCATCAGCCGCTCGTAGCTGTCCGCGTACATGAAGTCCGCGAGGGGAACGACCGTGCCGGTCCGCTCGAACACCCAGTCGAGCGCCGCGTCCACAGTCGCCGGAACTCCGCCGCTGGCCCAGACGTTCTGTTCCTTGTCGAGCGCCGAAAACATCTTGCCGTCGTACCAGAACGAACGATTCATCGCGTCACCCGACACATCGCCTGCCAGCCTGTCGGGACGACGCAACGCCGCGCGACGGGTGTTGGCGAGCTGCCGCCGTGGACTGTGCTCCGGCACCTCGTCGAACAGTTCCTCGGCCTCGAGGGCAAACGACTTGGCTCGAGCGAGGCGCTCGCTCATCTGCCGCACGAGCGCGTCCGCGCGCGGGTCGATGAGGCCAGCGCCTGCACCGAGTTCCGGCTCAATGAGAGGCGCGGGCGGTTCGGAAGCCAGCGCCACGGGTTCGCCGCCGCGACAACCCGTCGCCACTGCAGCGAGCAGAACTACCGGAACGAGATATCGCGTCATAGAGGTTCACCACTATCGAAGAAGTCTGCAGCGCTGCTCGCAGGTCCTCACCGGCCGCCGGCTGCGACGTGCGTCGCAGCGGGCGACGGTGCAGCGGCCGCAGCCGGCTTGGGGAACGCCTTGTACTTGACGGTCATCTGTTCGATCGTGCCGTTGAACTTGAACGGCGCCTTGTCGTAGTAGTCGAGCGACACCGGCGAGCCGAGGGCGACGCCGATGTCGAGACAGTCGTTGGCGGTGAAGAGCAACGGGGCGCTGATCGGGACGCGCCCTTCAGCGAAACGCCTGCCGTTGACCGTGATCGTGACGTCGAGCGGACCGGCAGGTCTCAACTCCGCGTACGTGGTCTCGATGTCGATCGTCACCTTGCCCGTCGGGAGCTTCTCCCTGGCGCGAATCTTCGTGCGCTGGACGATGAAGAGGTTGTACTCGTAGCAGAGGATGCCGTCCTCGACAAAGCACGTCAGACCACCGGCACAGCCTCCCAGCTTGTAGAGCACGCCATTGGCGTTGGCTGGCACGTCGGCCAGGATCGTGACGAGGTTCGGCTTGTTGCCGAGTGCCGGCGCACAGAACTCCGGCATGCGGGTGATATTGCCCGAGAAGGTCCACTCGCGGTACGGGGGCGCAATACGCATCTCGGGATGGAGCACCGGAATCCACAGCCCGCCGCCGATGGGCAGCACTTTGTTTCGCGCCGCCTCCATCGCGAAGAGCTCTCGCATTTGCGCGAGCTTCTCCGGCATTCTTGCCGCGAGGTCGTTGTTCTGCGTCCAGTCCTCGTCGAGGTTGTAGAGCTCCCACGTGTCCTGATCCGGAGTCCACTCGCGGATGCCGGGGGGCAGCCCAAGCACCCACGGCACCCGTGGCCCGAACACCGATGCCATCCAGCCGTCGTGGTAGATCCCGCGGCTGCCCATCACCTCGAAGTACTGCGTCAACAGACGGCCTGGGGCGCGCGGATCGTCGAAGGAATACGCCAGGCTCACCCCGTCGATCGAATCCTGGGGTGTCCCATTCACCTCGCGAGGCGGCGTGATGCCGACGACCTCGTAGATCGTGGGCACGACATCGTTGACATGATGGAATTGCGGCCGCGGTGTGCGCGTCCGGCTTGATCTTCGCCGGCCACCGAACCGCCATCGGGTTGCGGGTTCCACCGAAGTGCGACGCGTTGAGCTTCACGCCTTTGTAAGGTGTGCTGCCGGCCCAGCCCCAGCCACAATGGTACTGGTTGTCAACTTTCGGAGACCCGAGCACATCGAGACCACCAAGCGCCTCGAGCGCCTGGATATGCATGGTCACGGTCGAAGGAATGCCGTTTTGCGCGATCAGCTCGCTGATCGTGCCGTTCTGGCCCTCGGCTGAAGATCCGTTGTCGCCCCAGATGTAGAAGATCAGCGTGTTCTCGCCATAACCGAGCCGATCGATCTCGTCGACGATTCGGCCTACTTGTACGTCCACATGCTCCGTGAATCCCGCCGCGACCTCCATCAATCGTCGCTGGAAGGGCTTCTCATCCTCCGGAATGCTGTCCCACGACGCCATCCTCGGGTCGCGCGGCGTGAGCTCGGCCTCCTGAGGAATCCATCCCTTTTGTTTCGCCCGCGCGAACACGCGCTCACGATACTTGTCCCAGCCGTCGTCGAACTTGCCCTTGTACTTGTCGGCCCACTCTTTCATGATGTGGTGCGGACCATGGATCGCACCGCTCGCCCAGTACATGTAGAAGGGCTTGTCGGGTTGAAAGGCTTGATGCTTGCGCAGCCACCCGATCGCATCGTCGGCAAGATCCTCGCTGAGGTGATAGCCCTCCTCGTGCGTGCGCGGCGGAGCGACATAGGTGGTGTTACGAACCAGGTTGGGCTCGTACTGCGACGCTTCGCCGCAGAGGAAGCCATAGAAGTAATCGAAGCCGTAGCCCGTCGGCCAGCAATCGAAGGGACCCGCCGCGGTTGTTTGTTCGGCAGGCGTGTTGTGCCATTTGCCCCACGCGCTTGTGGTATAGCCGTAGTGCCGAAGCACCTCCGCGGCGGTCGCGCAGCTCTTGGGCATGACCCCGGAGTAGCCGTCCCAGTCGTTCGCCATCTCCCCGATCTGTCCGGCCCCGACATGATGGTGGTTCCGCCCCGTGAGGAGAGAGGCTCGAGTCGGGGAGCACATGGCCGTGGTGTGGAATCGGTTGTAGGCGATGCCCTCCTTGCAGATTCTGTCGAGGGCCGGTGTGTGGACTTCGCCGCCGAACGTCGTCGGGAGTCCGGGTCCGGCATCGTCGATGAGGACGATCAGGATGTTCGGCGCATCGGCATGCAGACGGCGCGGTTCGACGCGGCGCCTGTAGACCGACTCCTGCATCGTCCGTCCGGCGATGCTGGCTGACGGGACCGGAGGGAACGGGAGTACGTCCTGCGACGGCAGCTTCGGGAACGCCGTCGCGGAGCCTGCGGTCACGTCATTCGAGCTCATGCTGCCTCCAAGCGTAGACGCCGATCTGGCCCCGATTGCGACGGTGTTCGAACACGTCAGCGGGGGCGCACAGGACGGAGAGCAGACTGCGTACCAGGCGCAGCCGTGATGCGGCGATACGCGAACGCCAGTCAGGAACGACGGTTAGGCGCGTCGTTTGCGGTCCCGATTCATCGTCAGGCTGCCGCCAGCACCCGAAATGTCGCAGGCCACCCGAAATGTCGGGGCTCTCACCTTGCTGCTCGCGCCACGCCGCGCCCACGAACCTGCATCGACGTGAGCGGCACACGAGCGAGACGCCCCATCCGTTCCAGCATGTGAGTTGCAGCGGGCTCAGGTCCGAGCTCGAGGTGGACTACCTCACCTTGGGCTGACGGACAGGGACATCTTCATGAGTGGTGCACGAGATCCGCATCGGGTAGGGCCTTCCATCGCCGACGCTGGACGGCTGGCGCCACCGCCTTAATACGGACGATCCTCCGCACCGACGATGGTCGACCCACACGCGATTCGTGACGTCTTCGATCGGGCCGCCAGCCTGCCGCCGAACGAGCGCGGCGAGTTCCTCGCGCGCGCATGTGGCACCAACGAGGCGCTGCGCCGCGAGGTCGAGCGATTGCTGGCGGCGGACCCGCGCCTGGAGTCCGCGTTCGATTCAGCGCCGGGGAGCGATCCGGCGACGGGATCGATCGCGGCCACTACGCTGTCCCTGCAGGCCGGCACACGCCTCGGACCCTACGAGATCGTCGCCGCCCTCGGCGCCGGCGGGATGGGCGAAGTCTACGAGGCGCGCGATACGCGCCTCGATCGAACGGTCGCGATCAAAGTTCTCTCCCACGAACTGACGGCTGACCCATCCGCGCGTCAGCGATTCGATCGGGAAGCACGGGCGATCGCTGCCCTGTCGCATCCTCATATCTGCGGGCTCCACGATGTCGGCCATCAGGACGACGTCGACTTCCTGGTGATGGAGTTTCTTGACGGCGAGACGCTCGCGGCGCGCCTGGGGCGCGGCACGCTGCCGCTCGCCGACGCGCTGACCTGCGCGATTCACATCGCCGACGCGCTCGCGACCGCCCATCGCGCCGGGATCGTCCACCGCGATCTCAAGCCCGGCAACATCATGCTGACATCGAGCGGCATCAAGCTGCTCGACTTCGGCCTCGCCAAGCGCCGGCACCGGCCACCTGCCGGCGAGGTCACGAAACTGACTGCGGAACCATTCACGCAGCCCGGGATGATTCTCGGCACCGTCCAGTACATGGCGCCCGAGCAGCTCGAAGGGCGGGCTGCGGATGACCGCACTGACATCTTTGCGTTCGGTGTCGTGCTCTACGAAACGCTGACGGGACGGCCCGCCTTCGAGGGCCCCAGCATCGCCGCCTTGATCGGCAACATCCTGCATGCGCAGCCACTGGCGCCATCATCGCTCGCGCAGCTCACCCCGCGCGCGCTCGACGACGTGGTGGGTCGCTGTCTGGCGAAGGATCCCGATGCGCGCTGGCCGTCGATCGCCGACGTGCAGCACCACCTCGAAGCGGTCCGTGACTCCATTGTGCCCGCCCGCGGGCGAGGATCTCTCGTCTGGGCGGGAGCCCTGGCAGCGGGAGTATTGGCAGCCATCGTGGGTCTCGTGTCGTGGCAATTGACGCGTCCGCTCGGGCCCACGACTTCGCCGGGCAGTAACACGCCGGTTCAGCGGAGTCTCACGCGTCTGACATTCGATGAAGGGCTACAGACCGATCCCGCGTTTTCGCCGGATGGGCGATTCATTGCCTACGCCTCGGACAAGTCTGGCAACTTTGATATCTGGGTGCAGCAGCTCTCGGGCGGCGACGCCGTGCAGGTCACAAAGTCCGCGGCGACCGACACACAGCCCGCCTGGTCGCCTGACGGCAGCACTATCGCGTTTCGGTCCGAACGCGACGGCGGCGGCATCTACGTTGTGCCGGCGCTGGGAGGGGCGGAAGTGAAGTTGACGGCGCTCGGCGAACGCCCGTCGTGGTCGCCGGATGGATCGGAGGTGTGGTTCATCGTGCAAACGTTCACCTTACGCCTCCTCGGGTTTGCGGGCCGTCTCGCTGGATGGAGGGGCAATCCGCGAGATCCATCCCGCGTTCACCGCCGCAGGCGACTGGGAGTGGATCGGGCGTCACCCAGACGGACGGGTGTCTTTTCTCGGGTCTCGATCCGGTAAGTTTGGCTTCTTCACCGTGTCATCCGGTGGTGACGTGCGTTCGTCAGATCTCGGAGTACTCCCACAAGCGCTGAAGAACAGCCTCGACAACGTGATCTTCAGCAGGACGCGGTTCCAATGGGACCCAAGCGGTACCACGCTGCTCCTCGAAGTTCGATCCGTGGAAGGCGTCTGGAACCTGTGGCGGGTACGAGTGGACCCCGGGACATTGGCGTGGACACGCGTGGAGCGGTTGACCACAGGTGCTGGCGATGACGTTGCGCCCGGCTTCTCGTCCGACGGGACGCGGGTAGCGTTCGTGACACAGCGCGCGTCCACCCGAATCTGGCAATACACACCGACCGGAAGCGGGCGTGAAGGATGGCCGTCCATTGAGTCCGGACGGCGGCTCGGCCCTGTCGCTCGACGTGTCACCCGATGGCGACAGCGTGCTCTATAACTTTGTGCAGCCCGGCCGAAGGCTCACGCCGCGGTGGTGGCTCATTCGGCCCGGTCGCGCGCCAACCGAGCTTGCCGGCGCTGACGGGCAGTTTGCAAGACTCTCGAGAAATGGCGAGCGCATCGCTTACACGAAGATGCGTACCGATGATAGCGGGCGCTTGTCTGCGAACGCCATTGCGGTTCGCACGATTGGTGGGCGTGAGCACCTCATCACGCCATGGGTCCCCGGGGCCTGCTGTCGTGCCGCCTGTGATTGGACTCCTGACGACCAATTTGTGCTCACATGCGGCCCTATAGAAGAGATGACGACATGGCCAGTCGACGAGGCAACGGCCGCCCAGCCTTCCCGCGTCATATTCCGGCTGGCACAGCATGACGTGTGGCAAGGGCAGTACTCACCGAACGGACGTTGGCTGGTGTTCGAAACGCTGCGTAGCATGGCTCAGGGTGCCAGCCTGGGTGTCACCGCAGTGGAAGGCCCACCAGATCGGCCGTGGATCCGAGTTCCCCTTCGCCAAAGATGGGCCGACAAGCCGCGATGGTCAGCCGATGGCAAGACGTTGTATTTTCTGGCCGCCGACAGCTCGTTCATCCATCTGTGGGCAGCGCGCTTCGATCCCGTCGGCGGTGTAGTGGTTGGCGAGCCCGTCCAGCTCACACACTTCGACTCGCCGAGCTTCAAAATCTCTCCTGCGATGTCGAGTACCGAGATGGACGTCGGCGGCGGCAAGGTCTTCCTGACCATGGAATCGACGTCGGGCAGCATCTGGATGCTGGACAACGTCGACCGCTGAGCGACCGTCATGATCGATCTGCCGACCTGCGCGACGTCTTCGCCCGGCTGACGCACCCGAAATGTCGCAGGTCACCCGAAATGTCGGGGGGCTCTGACCGCGCCGACCGCCACCCGGCTGTTCACACCATGGACATCGACGTGAGCTGCACACGATCGAGACGTTCCATCTGTCCAGCATGTGAGTTGCACGGACCGGCTCTTCATGAGCAGTGCTGGCATGCGGGCATCCCCAATCGCGACTGCCGTCGCCGTCGCTCTCCTCCTCACCGGGTGCTGGCCGCACCCCGCACGCGCGCAGGTCGCGCCGAACGCTCCCGGATCGGAGCCATCGACCGCAGTCGACCTCGAGGGGAAGGTCGTGCGCGAGATCCGCGTCGCGACGGGACTACGACCGTCGACGGTAGACATCGTGCGACGGCACCTCGCATCGCGCCAGGGTACGCCCTTCCATCAAGCCACGCTCGTGGAAGATCGCCGGCGGCTCGATGCACTTCGCTTGTTCAGCGCCATCGAGATCAGAGCGGTCGCAGCCGGCGACGAGGTCGTAGTGGAAGTCGACGTGAAGGAGACGTTACGGCTCCTGCCGTACGTCGCGCTGTCGGTCACCGATGAAAACGGCCTGAGCGCCGGCCCGGCGTTCAGAGGCATCAACCTGCTCGGGCGCGGTTCGCTGACGTCTGGCGCGCTGCAGTTCGGGGGGATGACCATGGTCGGCGCGCGGGTGACACAGCCGACCGTCACACCCGGCGCGTGGGCGCTCGACGTCGGCGCCGGCTACCGATCGCGGCGAAACGAGCTGTTCGACTTCAATGATGAGGTTTCCGTGGCGATCGCGGCCAAAGCCGGCTGGAACTGGACCGACCGCGTGCAGGTCGGCGGCAGGGTCGAGTTCGTCTGGTTCGACACCGGCTCGTCTGACGTCTCGCTCTCGCCGGACGGCACAGACCACCTTCCGGCGGTCGGCTTCCTGGCCACCTACAACTCGCTCGATTCCCAGTCGAACCCCCGCGTCGGGTGGTTCGGGTCGGTCGACATCGGGCACCATTTCGGCGACGCCGATTCGTGGTCCCTTACCATCGACGGACGTCGCTTCCAGCCGCTCACGGCCAGAACGACAGTGTCGTTCGTGGCGTTTGCCGTACTTCAATCAGGTACCGTTGGCCGCGACCTGCCGGAGTACATGCAGTTCGGCATCGGTGGCGCGAACTCCGTGCGGGGCTGGGAGCTGGGAACGCGCGTCGGCAAGAACCAGGCAATCGGCACAGTCGAGTACGTCTACTCCGTCGTGCCAATGCGTTCGTTCACCGTGTTCGGGCGCAACCTCTATGGCGGCATTCAGGCCGCGGCGTTCAGCGACGTCGGCGTGGCATGGACCGACCATCTCTCAGCTTCGGAAGCGATCGATGGCTATGGCCTGGGCCTGCGGCTGCTGTTTCCCTTCGTCGACGTCGTCCGGCTTGATTTGGCTTTTGGAGAACCGGGGGGCGGTGCCCGCTTCACGGTCGGCATCCGCCTCAAGGCGGACAAGCAGCGCGAACGCGTGCGGTGACACCCAGGATACAGCGCTAACGGCGGCGCAGGCCGCACGCCGATTGCTGACGACAGCAGCCGGAAGCGGAGGCAAGCTCGTTCGCCTGCTCTCCGCATTCAGGACGCTGGGCGGGCGCACTCGCCCGCTTTCCTATTTCAGCCTGACGCTGGGCACCGGGAAGGTCGCCGTGATTACCAGATTCTGCCCTTCTGTTTTCACCCGGGCGCCCAGTTCCCAGAAATAGCGGATGTTCACCAGGGCGAAGAGCTTCGATTTGCTCGCGATCGGCAGCGTCACGTCCGGCCCCAGGCCGAACACCGTGTGCTTGTTGGGAAAATCCACCGCGACCGGATCGCCGCCGGGCAGCACGAACTCGGCCAATCGATCCTTCGTGAGCTTCCACTGCGCGTAGTAGGCACCGCCGATGACGAGACCGCCCTTCAGGAACGACTTGCCCAGGCCTCCTTCGAGCGTGAGGATCTGGCCGACCTTGACGGTGGAGTCCTTCTTCTTCCCGTGGAGCTCCCAGAAAGCGGTGGTGGCGAGACTGGTGGTCCGCGCCTCATCGAAAAAGAGCGTCGCCCCGACGAAGGGCTCGTATCCCCACATGCCCTTGCCGACGTTGTTGGAGCCGCCGCGCTCGTATCGCCCTGTCGGAATATAGAACTGAAACCCGGCGCTGACGTCCGCGCGCCTGGTGTGCCATCCCAGGTCGATCGGCCGGAGCAGCATGTCGGTGAAAGCCGTGTCGACGTTGTTGCTGAGCGCGAAGGCGGGCGCTTCGAGCGACGCGTTGGCCCAGGGAAGCACCGCCATCACACCGTAGTTCGCCCCGAGGACCTTGGCCTTGCTCACGTACCACAGCAGTGGGGCCGCAGCCGTCACGTCGACGCTCCCGGGAGCGCCCGGCGACAAGCGGACGGTGTTGCCGTCAGCATCCTTGATCGTGTCGGTATCGGTTCGCAGATAGAACAGCGCGGCGTAAAAGCCTGGCTGGGGCTGCGTTCCAGCCTGAACGCCGAAATCGCCCAGGCTGTGATTGCCGTTCAGTTGAGCCTGGGCCGGCACGGCCGGAAGCAGCGTGAGCCCGCACGCCACGCCAAGGCCAAGGAATCTCAGTCGTCGCCTCATGGGAACGTTCCTTTCTCATTGCGCGTGGGGAAGACGATCAACCCTCAGTCACGAATTCCACGGCGCCCGTGACGAGGTCGTACATTCCGCCGATGATCTGCACGGCCTTCTTTTTCTCGAGTTCGGCGAGGATCGGGCTCCGCCGGCGGATGTTGTCGAGGCCGAGCAGGACGTTGGTTCTCGCAACCGCGTCGACGTAGGCGGCGCTCTTGCTCGACTTGACGCCCTCGAACGCGGTAGCGGTGATCGCCGGCTTCACCCGGGCCAGGAGCCCCGTCAGGTTGCCCATCTCGACGTCGTCGATCGCACCCTTGATCGCGCCACACGCGGTGTGGCCGAAGAGCAGGAGCACCTTGGCACCGGCCACGGCGCAGGCAAACTCCAGGCTGCCGAGCAGATCGTCGTTCACCACGTTGCCGGCGATCCGGGCGTTGAACGTGTCGCCGATGCCGGTGTCGAACACGATCTCGGCCGGCGCGCGGGAGTCGATACATCCCAGGACCACGGCCGCGGGGAACTGACCGGCGGCGCTGGTCCGCTGCTGGTCCCGATAGTCACGGGACACCATCTTCCCGGTTCGAAAACGCTCGTTGCCCTGTCGCAATGCCTCCAGCACCTGGCCCGGCGTCATCCGGTCGCGTTGTTCCCTGGTCAGTGACCCGGGGCCACTGGTGCCGCTCTGCGCCGGCGCGGCGATCGCCGGCGCGACGCCGCAGGCGACGACGGTAGCGGCCAGGAAATGCCTGCGGCCGGTGCGTCGCGAAACTGGCATGCCATTCCTCCTTCGTGTCCGGCCTTGTCCGGCCGGCAGTCACCGTCGCCGGCCGCTGCCGTCCGGATCGACATTGCCGCGGCGGCCGCGATCGGCACGGACCTCTTCGACGTAATCGAGCCCGCGACTGCCGTCGCCCAGTTCGAACTGCAGATGCGGAGGCTCCAACGCGCTCTCCATCACCTCGAGCAGGCGCGAGAACCGATCAGATCGCACCTGCTCGCGCAGAGCCGCCTCGCTCGACCAGTCCTCAACGTACGAGATGCGCATCGGATCGCACGATTCGCTCGACAACAGCAGTTGGCAACTGACGCAGCCCCGTTCGCGCTGCGTCGGCACCATCAGCGAGCGAAGAGCATCGATCAGACGCCACGACTCGCCGCGTGCCGCGGTGATCGACAGCGTCAACCGGATCACGACGGTCGCAGAGCAGACTGCGTACCCGCGACGGTGGCGAAGCGGCTGTCTTCGGAAGCACCGCACAGACGACGTTTCTGCGCGGGTTTCCGCCGTCACGCGGCAGCGTGCAGGATGTCCCTCGCCCGAAATATCAAAGGCCGCACGAAATGTCGGGGTTGGATCTGCCGCGGCCGCCCTCCACTCGCGCGGTTCGCACCTGCGAGCGGCGTGGACGTACGCCGTTGGCCGACTTTCGTCGGCCGAGCACGAGAGTTGCACCACGGTCTCCGACACCCTGCACGGTCGACCTGCCGCAGCCGACATCGACTCCCGTGGCGAGTGGTGGTGACCAGATCATGTTGACGGCAGTTGTCGGACACAGCGAAGGCGCGTGGATTCGAAGCCGGCGGCAACGACTATGTGACCAAGCCGTTCGAGCCGCCGGAGGTGCAGGCGCGCGTCCGCTCGCTGCTGCGGGCGAAGGCGTATGCGGACGCCGTCCGGGAGGCGCACGCTCGCGATTTGAGAATTGCGCGTGAGATCCAGATGGGGCTGCTTCAGGCGGACCTGCGCCCGTCCACGGGCGGCACGGGACTGGACGTCGCTGCGGTCATTGAACCCGCGAAGTTCGTCGGAGGCGATCTGTACGACGTCATCCGGGTCGGCGACCGCGTCATCGTTGCCCTGGGAGACGTCTCCGGCAAGGGGATTCCGGCGGCGCTGTTTATGGCCGTGACCTTGACCCTGCTGCGCACTATGGCCCGCCTGTACGAGGAGCCGGCGGAGATCCTGAGCCGGCTCAACGACGAACTGGCCCAGCAGAATCCCAGAGGCATGTTCGTGACGGTGCAGTGCGCGGTCTTCGATCTCCTTCGCGGACGGGTAACGGTGGCCGGCGCCGGTCACCACTGCGCCGTCGTCTTGTCCGCCGGTTCCCGTCCACGCCTCGCGTTCCCGTCGACGGGCCGAGTGGCGGGGATGATGGCGGCAAATCAGATGACCAGCGAATCGATGGAGTTGCGCGCCGGCGACACCATCGTGTTCTTTTCCGACGGCGTGACCGAAGCGTTCGACGAAGCCGAGGACTGTCTCGGGGAACAGCAGCTGCTCGCGCACCTGAGCGAGAGCCCCGGCGGGACTGCGGCCGAGACGGTCCAATCCGTGCTGGCGGCCGTAAAAGCGCACGTCGGCAACGCCAGGCAATCCGACGATATTTCCGTGGTCGCCTCACGATGGTGTCCCTCGCCGCCTTGAAAGGGGCGCTGGCGGCCGCTGGGGTGGACGTTTTGAAGCGGGCCTTCCGTCGTACGGGGCCGGGCGCGCGTTCATCGCACTCGCCCGGGAGTGTCGCCATGCACCAGAAAGGCTGGGCGTTCACGTCAGCGGGTTTCGGCCTCCTGTGCTGGATCCTCACGGTCAGCGCCTTCGCACAGGGGGGCGCCCCGGCAACGCAACCGACGCCGGCCGCCGGTGTGCCGATCCTCTACCGCGGGCAGGAGATCGTCCGGATCCATCACGGCATGGGCGGGATCGGAGCGACCGAGCGGGCGCGAATCGCCTCCGAGCGGATCGATCAATTCGTTCGCGAGCCGAGCTTCGACCCGACACGCGTTACCGTCACGAACCGGGAGACTGTCAGCGAGCTGGTGTATGACGGCCGCGTCCTCGGCGTCATCAGCGACGATGATGCCCGGACTGCCGGCTGGCCGCGCCCGGAACTGGCCCGGCAGGTGCGGGAGCGGCTGGTCGAGGTCGTGACCAGTACCCGAGAGGAGTTCAGCGCCTGGTCCATTGCCGTCGGCCTGGCGTGGGGTGCGCTCGCAACCACGGTTTCGGCGGCCCTGCTGTGGCTGCTCGCGCGCATCTACCGCCGGGTCCAGTCACATGTCAGGTCGTGGTACTGGCGCCTGACGGCGGATCCTCGCGTCGGACGAACCGCCGCTGCCCGAGCCACGGGCCTCGAGTCGATCCTCCACAGCGGCATCTTTGTCGTAGCCGCGGCAGTTGCGGCGGCCCTCATCGCCGTCTGGGTGGAGCTGGTGTTGCACGTGCTCCCCTGGAGCCGGCCTCTCGCACGGCTGATCTATGGATACGTGTCGGAACCGCTCAGGACGCTCTGGCTCGGCTTGCTCGGCGACGTACCGAACCTCTTCTACCTTGCCATCATCGCCGTCACCACCTTCGTGGTGTTGCGAATCGTCCGCTTCGTCTTCAATGAGATCGAAGTCGGCAACATCCGCCTCGCCTCGTTTCCAGACGACTGGGCCGAGCCCACCTACAAGCTGGTGCGGACGCTGCTGCTGGCCGTCGCCTTCGTCGGCGCCTTCCCCTACATTCCCGGCTCGCAGACGCCCGCTTTCCAGGGGATCTCGCTCTTTCTCGGCCTGCTCGTCTCTCTCTCCTCCAGCTCCGCCCTCTCGAACATCATCGCCGGCACGATCCTCACCTATACGCGGGCCTTCAGGGTCGGCGACATCGTGCGCATCGGCGAGACGTTCGGCGAGGTGACGGTCAAACGCCTGCTGGCGACGCACATGCGAACGTATAAGAACGTCGTCGTGTCGATCCCGAATTCGTTGATCCTGACGGCACAAGTGCTCAACTACACGACGCTGGCCGCCGAACGCGGGCTCGTCGCGCACTCGTCGGTGACGATCGGCTACGACGCGCCGTGGCGCAGGGTCCATGAGCTTCTGATTGCGGCGGCCCTGAGGACGGAAGGCGTGCTCACGGACCCGCCGCCGTACGTTCTCCAAACGGCGCTCAATGACTTCTCCGTCAGCTACGAGATCAATGCAGTCGTGAGCTCGCCCGTACGGCTGGATCGCATCTACTCGGCCCTGCACGCGAATATCCAGGAGGCGTTCAACGAGGCGGATGTGGAGATCATGTCGCCCAACTACTTCGCGCTCCGCGACGGCAACCAGGTGACGACGCCGAGGCAGCATCTGCCGGCCGGTTATGTCGCGCCGGCGTTCCGGGTGCGTCAACGGGAGGATCGCGACGTAGGCGACTGAAGCCTGGACAAGGGCACGATGCACGAACCTTTTCTGCACTTGATGCAGGGCTCATTTCGTCACTACAGACATCTTTTTCAAGCGGGCGCTGGCGCCGGCCGTCACGTACTGCACCTGGTGTCCCGTCGGCGAATCTACTGGCTGCAGCGTTGAACGGCCGTGATGCAGAAACACCACCTTCCATCGCGCCTCAGACTTCGCCAACGCCTCGTTGAGCCAGGCCAGTTGCGCGTTCCTGACCGCCGCCTGCTCGTTGATGAACGAGAGGTCCTCGCCGAGCTCCTCGTTGATTCGCGAGAGCCGTTGCTTTTCAGCGGCGGTGAGCTCTCCACCGGCGCTCGCGTCGAGTCCCGCTTTCTCGACGATCACGAGCGATCTGGCCTCGCCGGAAAGGGCCGTCGAGTCGAGCCCGAAGAACTCGACGAGGCGCTCGCCCTTCGAGAACGCGTAGAAGCGACGGCCGGCCATGTTCCAGCCCGGATAGTTGATTTGCAGGTCGGTCCCGCGGCGAATGTCGTGGTTGCCGAGGACGGCGTAGAACTGGACGCCCGCTGACAACAGGTCGGCGAACGGCGCTTCGAACACTTTCGGAATGCCACGACCGATGCTCCTGGGCTCGCGGCTTCAACCACATCACCCACATGCGACTGGCATTTGCAAGGATTGTGCACGAGCCTGAAGGGCTGGGTGTCGCACGAACTCGATCAGTTCCGGTTCATCTGGGACGTGGCGCTGGCGCTTAGTGGCCACGCGTGTCCCTGCAGCTGCGACCCGGCCCATGGCCCCGATATTTCGGGTGTCCCACGAAATGCTGGTGTGGCCCGATCCCTGTGGAAACCGGCGGGCGGTGGGCTGCGCGCAAACTCGTCACACCGCACGACTTCCCCAGACCGGCGGTTCATGACTCCCCTGGTACGTAGTCTGCTCTGCAGCGGTCATGAGCCGCGTGATCAGGGGAACAAACTGGCCTGATCGGATCAAAGCAAAGAAGCAGCAAACCGATCTGACTTGAAGAGACCTCTGTGGATACAGGAACTCGCCTGGCGATCGATCGGACGCGCCTCGCCTATGAACGGACGCTCATGGCGTGGGTCCGCACGGCAACGTCGATGATCACGTTCGGCTTCACTATCTACAAGTTCTTCGAACTCGAAGTAGGGCGTCGGCCGCAGATCGAGAGCAGCGTTCTCGGCCCGCGGGGGTTTGCCCTGATCATGATCGGCATCGGCGTGCTGGCCCTGCTCATCTCGACGTTCCAGAACCATTCGAGCATGCAGGCGCTGCGCGCGGAGTACGGCGGCGCGGGACCGCGGTCGATGGCGACGCTCGTCGCCGGTCTCTTCGCGGTGCTGGGAACGATCGCGCTGGTTGCAGTAATCCTGCGGTGGTGAGACCTCGGCTTGCCGCCGACCATGCGGCACCGGCATTCCGGGTGCGTCGCATGGACGAGCGTGAAGGGATGTGGCGCGCATACGAAGTGCAGCTGCGGGCGGGCGCATAAGCAGCGCATCCTCGAGAGGACCTGAACATGCCCGTACTCGTGGCGGCGGTGACTTTGGTGCTTGCCACGGTCGTAGTCCACGTATCGGGCCTCTACGCCGCCACCCTCCATCTCGTCAACATCGGAGGCCAGGATCTTTCTCGCCGCGAGAGTCGGTTCTTCCTGCGAACAGTGTTGGGGCTGACGCTCTACATCGTCAGTCTTCACATGATTGAAGTGTGGATCTGGGCCGCCTTTTATGGGATCGCAGCCGGCTTCGACGAATGGTCGACGGCCTTTTATGTTTCGTTGGGATGCTATTCGACTGTCGGCGCCGGTGACATCCATTTGCCGCGCGAATGGAGGGTGCTGGAGGGACTGGAAGCGATTCTGGCCGCGCTGATGTTCGGCTTGTCGACTGCCTTCCTCTTCGCGGTGATTACCGACCTTCACCGTCGATGGCAACAGGCGGCCTGCGAAGACTGCCGTTGAGCCTGAATGCCCACGAGAGCGTCGGTGTCCGCGCCCACCTGCCTAATGCCGGGGGCGCCGGATGCTGAGCTTCGCCATGCGGCTCTCGAGGGTGCTCGGCTTCATGCCGAGCAGTTCTGCGGCCCCACCGCCACCACGCACGCGCCATTGCACGCGGTCGAGGACCGCGACGATGTGGTCGCGCTCGATGTCGACGAGTGCCAGGCTTGACGGCCCGGACCCGACCAGCGCGGACACGGCCGGAGGATCGATCGTCAAGCGCGGTCCGGACGCAACAATCACGGCCCGCTCGACGACGTTGCGCAGTTCCCGGACGTTCCCCGGCCACGGATAACGCTGCAATGCCAGCATGCTTTCCTTCGAGACGGACTCGATTGGCCTGGCAAAGGCGCTGCTGAACTCGTCGACGAAGCTCCATACGAGCGGGGGAATGTCGTCCGGACGCTCGCGGAGGGGCGGAATGCGAATCGGAAAGACGTTCAGGCGGTAATACAGGTCCTGGCGGAAGGAGCCCTCCGCGATGCGCTTCTCCAGGTCACGGTTCGTCGCCGCCACGATGCGAACGTCGATATTGATCGACTTCGAGCTGCCGAGTCGCTCGATCTGCCGTTCCTGCAGGACGCGCAGCAGCTTGATCTGCATTTCGAGCGGTAAGTCGCCGATCTCGTCGAGAAAGAGCGTCGATTTGTCCGCGGCCTCGAACCGGCCCGCCTGTCGCGAGAGGGCGCCGGTATAGGCTCCCTTCTCGCGTCCGAACAGCTCGCTCTCGATGAGAGCCGAGGGGATCGCCGAGCAGTTGACCCGGACCATCGACCGGTTCCGGCGCGGGCTCGAGTCATGAATCTGTGATGCAAACAGCTCCTTGCCGGTGCCCGTCTCCCCCAGGAGCAGCACCGTCGCCGACGTGGGCGCCACCTGGCTCGCCTTGTCGAGCGCCTGTCGCAGCGCCGTGCTCGCGCCGACGAGCATGGACGATCCCTGGTCGGTCGTCTCACGCCGAAAGTGGTCGTGCTCGAGCTGTTCGCGAAGCTGCTGGACCTCGGCTCGGTCGGCCACGGTCGCTCGAACCGCGGCGTCCTGCCTGATCCGGTGCAGCGCGCTGCCGATGGCGCCGGCCAGGAGGCGGGCGCGGTCGAGCGCTGGCGCATGCCACTCGCCGCACCGCTGGACGCTCCCGACCACCACCGCGCACACGCTGCGCTCGCTGATCCTGATGGGAACGGCGAGCATCGACGACACGCCGCTCCGCCGGGCGTACTCCCGCTCGGCGAGCGCCTCCATCGGCAGTTCCTCGCAACGGCCGACGTTCACGACCTGGTGGTCCAGGAGCCGGCGGACGAGCCATCGCCAGCTCGCCGGTTCGAAACCAGCGAGCGGTCCCTCGAGTCCCGGCCGCTGTCGCGAGTGCGACGTCTGAATCGTCCCGTGCTCGTCGAACTCGATGAACGTGCTGCGATCGGCGTGCATCGCGAGGCAGACCTGTTCGAGCGCATGGTCGAGCGCGGGCTCGAGCTGTTCCGGCGCCACCGACGCCAGCCGCGCCGTCAGGCTCGTCAACAAGCGCTCGAACCCCAGCCCGTCGTCGCAGGAGGTGGCTCGTGGTGAATACGCTATGAGCTGCATGGGCTCCACCGTTCCCCTCGAAGTGCGGCCCAGACGGCCGGCACGAGTTCCAGGCCGGCGGATACCTTGGGCACGCATCCCAGGCCGCCGATCGCCAATCCGCGCCGAAACAACAGCGGGTCGGTGTGAACCGTGACGAAGACGACCCGAGCCGACGGATCCCGGCCGAGGATTTCCCGTGCGGCGTCGATTCCATCCAGGAGCGGCATCGCGATGTCCGTGACGATCGCGTCGGGAGACGCACGAGCAACGGCCTCGACCAGGGCTCGCCCGTCGCACACGGTGGCGACGACGTCGAACTGGGTCTGGAGCAGCCGCTCGAGCAGCGCCCTCGTCGCCGCCTGGTCATCAGCGAGTACGATTCGCGGTTTCAAGCCGGTCGACGCTGTTGCCACGATGCGGGCATGCTACGCGAGCGGCGAAGGATGCGGTAGCGGAGTACCCGCGGGAAAAGTTGCGGAGGCAGGGGTAGGTAAAACTACGGATGCCAGGCGGCTCAGGTGAGGCCCCGCTTGACCGCCAGCGCGACCAGTTCGGCCGTCGACTCGACACCCAGCGCACGCATCATCTCGTACTTGTGGGTTTCGACCGTGCGAGTCGAGAGCTCGAGGATGGCACCGATCTCCTTCATCCGCCGGCCATCGACGATGAGGCGCAGCACGTCCCGCTGCCGCGGCGTCAGATGGACCTCGACGTCACGCTTCTCGTCGAGGGCAGCGAGGATGTCCCCGGTCACGGCGGGCGCGAGATACGTCCGGCCGTTCAACACTTCGTCGATCGCATTGATCAGCTCGATCCCCGCTGACTGCTTCAGCAGGAACGCAGACGCGCCGGCACGCATCGCCCTGGCGGCAATGCTGGCGTCCCTCTGCATCGTGAGGATGACGAACTTGCTGGTCAGTCCGCGCTTCTTGAGCTGTTCCAGCGCCTCCAGGCCGCTGACAGCGGGCATGTTCAGATCAGCGACGATCACATCCGGGCGCAGGCGCTCCGCCGCCTCGATGAGGGCGGTTCCATCGGCGACCGCCGCAACCACGTCGAAGCGGCGCCTGAGCAGCTTGATCAGGCCCTCCGCGACGATGGTGTGGTCGTCGGCGATCAGAATGCGGGGGCGGTGCATGGCCACACTCAGACCCCGGCCCACTCGTGAACCGGCGACACGACATCCTTGACGGAGACCGTGATGCACGTCCCCTTTCGAGGCGCCGTCTCGATCAGGAGCCGGCCACCTACCAGCCGGACGCGCTCTTCGATGCTGCGCAGTCCGAGACCGCCGCCGTGCTCGCGCGCTTCAACCACCTCGAACCCCTTCCCGTCGTCGGTGACCGCGAGCTGCACTTCTTCCTCGACGCGCCGCACCGTCACGTGAACCTGCCTGGCGTCGGCGTGTTTGGCGACATTGCGCAGCGCCTCCTGGACGACGCGGTAGAGACACAACGAGAGCGTGAGATCCGGGATGGCGAGATCGCGGTCGGCCTCGACGATCACGGCGATGGAGTGCTGCTTGGCAAACTCGCGGCAGTGGCTTCGCAGGGCATCCACCAGACCCGCATGCTTCAGCACGTCCGGGTGAAGATCGTGTGACAGTAGACGAATGACCTCGGCGAGCGCAATCGCCTGCTTCTGCACCGACGTGAGCACCTCGAGCAGCTCCGCGCCACCCTGCAGTTCCGGCTGCGTGCACTCGCTGATGGCAATCGAGATGGCCGCAAGCTGCTGGCTGATGTCATCGTGCAGTTCACGGGCAATACGCGCGCGCTCCACCTCCTGCGCCGTGATCAGCCGCCCGGCCAGGTCCTCGATCTCCGTGTGACTCTGACGCAAGGCGGCCTCATTCACACGCAGCGCCTCTTCCGACTGACGACGCTCGGTGATGTCGATGCACGAGCCGATGTAGCCGAGGAACGCACCGTCGGAGGCGAGCCGGGGCACCCCGCTGTCGAGCACCCATCGGTATTCGCCGTCCGCCCGCTGCAGGCGGTACTCCATCCGGAACGACTCGCGGCCGGGCCATGCCCCGGTGTAGACGTTCATACAATGAGGCAAGTCGTCGGGATGCACGCCTTCCGTCCAGCCCTCGCCCATCTCGTCGGGCAACCCCCGCCCCCTGAACTCCAGCCATGGCTGGTTGAAGAAGTCGCAGTGTTGATCGATGCCAGAGCGCCAGATCATCACAGGCGCGGTATCGGCCATTACCCGGAAGCGCTCCTCGCTCTCCCGCAACGACCGCTCGGCACGCTGCCTGTTTCGTCGCTGGATCAGCAATCCCGCGATCAGCAACGTCTGGAGCAGCACCAGGGCGAGCGTACTGAGAATGTAGCTGCGGTACTGATCGAACAGCCCAGGTTCGCGAAACCTGAGCGTCACCCCCGCGGGAACGCTGGCTTCGCTGATGTTCCAACGATCGAGCTGACGCCAATCGAGCCAGTCGAAACCGGGGTCGATGGTGGTGATCGGAATGTCCTCGGGTCGCTCGCCGCGCAACACGCGCAGCGCGAGTTGAATCGTATGTTCGGCGGTTAGTTCGGTGGACGGGAACCGGCCGCCGAAGACGCCCGGAACGTTGCCGTTCCACGAGTAGATCGGCGCGTTGCTCGACGCGGCCAGGCGCTCGATCGCCGATTGCACGCGAAACTCCCGGCCATCATCATCGGACGTGAGGTGTATCAGATAGACGACCGAGTGCTCCGGCAGCGCGGCCAGCCGGTCGGTCAACGCGGGCACAGAGAGCCCACGCAAATAAGTGAACTCAACGCCAGGGGGCGGCGTCGGCACCTGGGAGCGAAATTGGGCTTCGAACCTGGCATCGTTGGGTGATGTCCCGCACAGGAGATACACGTGACGTGTGTCGGGATGCATGCGCAGCGCGAGTTCGAGCGACTCTTTCATCGTCGCAACCGTAGACGTGTGACCGGTCGATTTCGGAACGGGCCGTTCGAAGGTGCCAGTGAATACGATTGGAGGGTGGGACGCGAGCCGTGCCTGCAAGCGTCCCGCAATAGCGGCCGCGGTGGCGCCATTTGCCAGCAGCAGGTCGATCGGCCGGTCGTGATACTTCCGCACGAGATGGTCTTCGAACTGTGATTCGTACAATGGGTCTGGGAAGTAGACGACGTCGACGTACTCTGTGGCGAAATCCAGCCGATCGCCCAGGGCGTCGCTGAGCCTCTGGCGGTAGATCCGCTCGCTGATCGGGTAGACCAGTGTTCCAGGATTAACGGTCTGCAAGGACAGGACGCGCGTCGCTTTTCGCGTCGATGGTGCAGTCACCTGGCCTTCCGCTGCCGGCGGGCCGAGACAGACCGCGACCGTGATCGCGGTGCACAGCCACGGCGGTCGCCTCATAACGTGCATGTCAGAACGTGAGCCTCGCGGCCAACTGGCCGGCGCGCGATCCGCCTGTCCCGAACACCTGACCCACGCGCGCGCTCGGCTGGCCGTAGTTCGGTTGATTCAACACCCCGCTGTACCCAGTCAGGTTCGACACGTTGAACAGGCTGAAGACCTCGGCGATGAGCGAGAGGACGACGCTCCCGCCAAATCGGAGGTCCTTGGTGACGCGGAGGTCCTGCGTGATGAACGAATCGCCGCTCGACAAGGTCTCCGGTAGCGTTATGGGATTCAACGACCTGGTTGAACGGCGTGCGCGGCCGCACCACGGTGATGGTGCCGTCAGCGTTCGTGACGCGCCGCGTGGCCGCTTCAATCGACGCGTTGTAGTCGGCGACCAGGTCGCGCAGGCGCGCCTCGGTGAGCCCCCGGCCGAACGTATTGTGGCGTGTCGTGCCGGGTAGCAGCGTCTGGCTGATGCCGTCGCCGTCCAGGTCGAGGCCTGTGAGCAGCGTGTTCAGCGGCGGCGCGCTGTAGACGTTCGAGACGAAGGACACCGACCAGGCGTTGAGAAGCCCACGCAGGTACCGGCTGCTCCGCGCATAGTCCGGCAGCCTCCACAGGCCGCTTACCACCAGACGATGTCGGCGATGGTCCGGAATGGTGCCGTACGCAAGATCGTGGTTGTCGTAGCTGGTGAAGCCACCATCCATGTTGAACCCCGTGTTGCTGCTCAGCGCGTAGCCGACGGACAGCTGGGTGCCGGCCGAAAAGCGCTTCTCTAGGGTGGCGTGAAGCCCGTGATATAGAAACTTTCCGCCGCTCGAAAACACGATGATCGGACCCGTGGAGCACGCATCGCGTGGGTCGAGCGCCCGCGCCTGGCTCGCTGTGCACTGCGGAATGACCGGGTCGCGGACGAACGAGACAACGCCAGTGCCGGGGTTCACGGCCGTGACGCGGGGACGGTTGAAGCGATTGCGATCGAGGGCGTAAATCCCCTGAAACGGGCCGACGTCGCGGTAACGCCGCAGGACATAGTCGGCGGTGAGTACCAGATGCTGACTCAACTCCCGCTGGAATCCAGCGTTGACGTGGATGCTGTAGGCCGTTGTCGCATCCGGATCGACGATCTGCTCTGCCTGCTTGAACACGTCGATCCCGCGAACCGACAAGTCGGTGCCGTTACCCATGCGGGCGGTCAGCCCGGAGCGGATCGCCGGCAGGGCCCCGACCAGATCGACGCCGCGAAAACTCGTGGGCGCGCTGGCGAAATCGAAGCCGGTGAGCGAGCCGTCGATGACGACACGACCGTTACCGGAAGGACCGATGGAGGCACGATCGCGCACCGTCCAGAAGAAGATGCTTTCGTCATGAAACAGTCCGGCGCCACCGCGCACCACCGTACGTCGTTCGGGACCGATGGTCCACGCCACGCCGGCTGAGGGATCCCAGTCGTTCCAGTCGCGGCGTGGTGCGCTCAGGTTTGTGTCGCCGAGAATCGGCGCCAGGTAGCGCGGGTAGTCGAGATCGTGATCGACGAGGTCGCTTTCCACCGAGTACGCCAGCCCGTAGCTGAGTGACAGGGTGGGATACACGCGCCAGGTGTCCTGCACGTGAAGCCGCAACCGGTGAGTACGCGAGGCCCGATCGCGATTGAACGGACCAGGCAGCGCGGGGTCGCCAATTCCGGTGATGAAGCTGCGCAGCGGCAATTGCATGATCTCGTCGTACGTCGGCGGCGGCCCGCCGGCGGTCCGCAGACTCGGCGGCAGTGCGTCGTACAACGCCTGGAATGCCGGCGTTCGCAGGTTCGTCGGTCCCCAGAGCAGGATCTCCGCGGGCTCGCGAGAAAGCCACGACGCGTTCAGTGCAAAGCGCTCCCACGCACCTCCCGCCCGCACGGAGTGATTGCCTCGCTGCCAGGTGAGGGTGTTGACGACCTGCCACGTGCCTTGCAGACGATCGAACGGGGCACTGAAATGCGAGCCGACGCGAAACTGCGGCGCATCGAACACTCTCACGGCCGGTTCTCCTGCACCGACGCAGGCGACCGGGTCGCGGCAATCCGTCGCGGCAATAGGGTCGATCGCGCCGTCGAGCTGGCTGAACGACACGCGGAGATCGTTGACGAGTGACGGCGTCACGATCGATGCCAGGCCGGCTTGTGCCTGTTGAGCGGTATTGCGGATCGATTGCCAGTTCGAGGGCAGCCCGACATTGGCGGCAGGTGTGATGGTCTCGTTTCGATCGCCCGAATACCGGACGAACACGTGCTGGCTGTCGCTGGCGCGGGCATCCATACGAACATTGAACTGATGCCCATCCAGCGGGTTCGCGAAGATGCCATCGAACTTGCTGAAGACGGGATGATTGTTGGTGACGGCGAACACGGCGTCCTGATTGTTCCGTTCGTAGTTGGCAAACCAGAACACTCGATCGTGGATGACGGGTCCGCCGGCGCTGCCGCCGCCCTGACGGCGCGCGAAGAATGGCGTGCCTGGCGAGAGCGTATCGCGGCGCAACCCTGGGTAAGCGGCGAGATGATGATCCCTGAAATACAGGAACGAGGAGCCGTGCAGCGCGTTCGCCCCACTGCGCGTCACGATGTTGATCGCACCAGACCCCGTCAGCCCGGTCGCGGCGTCGAAGTTGAATGTCGAGACCTGAAACTCCTCGACGGATTCTTGTGAGAGCCCTTGCGTGGTGCCGCCGGCGAATCGATCGCCGACCGTTGATCCGTCGATGGTGATGCGGGTCTGCGAGTAGTACGCGCCGCCCATCTGTACGCGCTGATAGTTGTTGCCGAGCGTTCCCGGGTTCGTGGTGGATCGCACCTGAACGCTCGGCTGCAGCTGCGCGAGCTCGAGGAAGCTCCGGCCGTTGAGCGGCACGGCTTCAATCTGAGACCTCGTCACGCTGCTGGATACGCCGTAATCGACTACGTTGAGCGTCGTCGCCCCGCCCGCCACCTCGACCCGCAGTTCAGGTCCGCCTACCTCCAGCGCGAAATCGGCGGTGAGATGGTCGCCCACGCGCACGGTCACAAGCCGGCTCGCATTGGTGAAGCCGGTGTGTTCCGTTCGAACCTCGTATGTCCCGGGGGCAAGGCTCGTCACCAGATAGTGGCCGTGCTCGTCAGTCGCCACTGACCGGACCGAGCCAGTGTCGGATCGGCTCAAGCTGACCCGCGCGTCGCCCAGCGACGAACCCGAGCTGTCTGTCACGGTGCCACTGACCGCACCGGTGGGAGCCTGCGCCTGGACTGGAGCAGGAAGGCACGCGAGAACCAGGAGGATGGACGCACCCCGCCTCATACGCAGCACCTCACCGGGTAAGGGACGGGCCACCGGACAACATCGGTCAGGGAACAGCGCCGCCCTCGGCCTGTCACACGGCTGTTACACCGCGCAAACTGACACGTCCTCGTGGGGCTTCCCAAACTATGGGGACGGTGGCGATTCTAGCGCAGGCGGGATTGATTGCAACTCACATTGCACGAGCTTCCCCGAGCCTGGCACAGGGGCTCATTTCGTCAACGGACGCACCCCGATCGACCGATGACGTCGCTTATTACAGGCCGCTACCCCACTGCCGCCGGCGCCACTTCCTGAATCGGGATCCGCACGACGACGGTCGTCCCCCGCCCGGGCGACGACTCGACGATGGCCTCTCCCCGCATCAAGCGCACCCGTTCGTCGATGCTGCGCAGTCCCAGGCCGCGGCCGGCGCGCTCGTTCGTGACGAACCCGACACCATCGTCGGCAATCGCGAGTTCGACGCCGCCGTCCCGCAACTGCAGATCGACGTTCGCCGCCTCGGCCCGGGCGTGCCGGACGATGTTGGTGAGCGCTTCCTGGGTTACCCGATAGAGGCAGAGCGCGACGTCGAAGTCGAGGCCGGCGAGGTCCTCGCCAGCGGTGAAGCGGACGCTGAGGCCGTGGCGGCGCTCGGTCTCGCGGCATTGCTGCGTCAGGGTCGCCACCAGGCCGGCGTGTTTCAGGACGCCCGGGTGCAGCTCGTGCGACAGGTTCCTGACGGCGTGCGCCAGCGCGGCGGTGTGCTCCTGCAGCGTCGTCACGGTTTCATTGGCGCCGTCGAGACCTGGCTTGTACAGGTCCCGCTTGAGGCTGCTCAACATGATGCCGACGCCCGCGAGCTGCTGGCTGAGGTCGTCGTGGAGGTCGCGCGCGATGCGCGAGCGCTCCGCTTCCTGCGCGTTGATCAGGCGGCCGGCGAGATCCTTGTTCCGCTCGAAGGCGTGGCGCAGCGCCGCCTCGGTGCGGCGGCGCCGCACGCGCTGGACGACCAGGCCGGCAATCAGCGCGGTCTGCAGCGCCAGCACGGCCACCGCCGCGATGATGAAGCCGCGATACTGCTCCCAGACGCCGGGCTGGCGGAACTCGACGACGCTCGCCGGCGGCAGGCGGGCCTCGGGGATGCCCCAGCGCCGAAGTTCGCGCCAGTCGTAGGCCGGCTGGCTCAGTCCCTGAACAACGGGCTTGATGTTCCCTGGCGGTTCTCCGCCGAGGAGGCGAAGGGCGGCGTCCGCCGAGTGCCCCGCCAGCTCGGTCATCGACATCAGCGGCCCGCCGACGATGCCGCGGCCAAGCTGATAGTCGAAGAGACCGAAGATTGGCGCGTTCGCCACGGCGCGCAGCTGCGCCAGGGCGACGTCCTCAGCCTGGAACACGCCCTTTCCGTCGACCGACATCGTCCCGAAGAAGATCGCGGATCGGGGCGGCAGCGCCGACGCGCGCGCCAGGATGTCCGCGAACGAGAGCTCGTTGAGCCAGACGAACGTCAGTCGATCCTTGAATCGCTCCAGCTCACGCCCGAGCTCGCCGCGCCAGAACCTCTCGAACTCGGAGCCGCCGATGACGACGAAGACAGTCGTCGTTTCGGGAAGTACGGCGAGCATCCCTTCGACCGCCCGCGTGAAGTCGAGCGCCCCGGCAACGGCAATCTCGTTCGTGGACATGGGCCGTTGCACGACCCGTGCGTCGACGGCAGCCAGCAGCAGCGGCGTCTCGGGAAAGAGCTCCTGCTTGTACTTCTGCGCGAATCCTGCCGCGGGACCGCCGACGGCGACGACGAGATCCAGGTGGTGCGCCCACCACCGTCGCCCGCAGGTAGTCCACGACGGGCCCTGCCTCGGAGTTCGAACGAAAGGGTGCGGGCTCGATCGAGACCTCGAGGAAGTTGAGGGGCTGGGGCGATCGCCGGGCCAGCTCAGTTCGAAAGACCTGAGTGTGAAATGTGTGCGGCGCACGGCCGAAGGAGTTCAACAGGAGTACCTGCCGCGCCGCAGGCTGGGCCGTGGCCGACGCGGCGAAAGCCAAAAGCAGGCAGATGAAGCCACCGATGACGCGGAGCAACGGTTTCACAGCGGGAAGAAGGGCGGCATGCTGAGCTGGCTGCTTCAATACTAGCCGGTTCAGCCGGGATGCGCGACGGAGCAAGGTGAGCCGACATCCTGGGAGCCGCGCCAGTCTGACAGCCGGCTGTATAGTTCAACCATGAGATCCATCCGTCCGCCGTCGAGTCTGTACCGCTGCGCTGCTGCGCTGCTGGTCGTTACTGCCGCGGCCTGTACCGGCCGCGAAGACGCATCAATCCCGGCACCAGCTGCCGAACCCGCTGCGGCCGCCGCGGTAGTTCCATCCGCGTCGCCACCGTCCGCGCCAGCCGCCGACGCTCCGATTGGCGCCACGTCGTCGCCGTTCGACGCCTTGCCCCCGGCCGTGCGCGCCGCCCTCGACAGGCCGTTCCTCGGCGATTTCGACGACATGGTCAAGCGCCGGATCATTCGCGTCGCCGTGACCTTCAACCGCACGCACTACTTCATCGACCGCGGGCAGGAACGCGGTTTGAGCTACGAAGCCGTCAAGGCGTTCGAGACCGACCTCAATACCGAGTTAAAAACGGGCAACCTCAAGGTGCACGTCGTCATCATCCCGATGTCGCGCGATCACCTCCATTCCGCGCTTGCGAGCGGCAGGGTGGACATGGTCGCGGCGATGGTGACCGTCCGACCGGAGCTCGAGAAGGTCGCCGCCTTTTCCGAGCCGACCCGTACCAACGTCAGCCAGGTCGTGGTCACCGGCCCGGGCGCACCGCCGATCGCGACGGCCGACGATCTCTCCGGACAGCCGGTCTTCATCCGCAGGACGAGCCCCTACTTCGCCACCATCACCAGCCTCAACGAGCAGCTCAAGGCGCGCGGCAAGCCGCCGGTGATCATCGACGAGGCGGACGACGTGCTCGAGGACGACGACATCCTCGAGATGGTCAACGCCGGCCTCGCGCCAATCACCGTCGTCGACGACTATCTCGCCGGCTTCTGGAAGCAGGTGTTCACCAGCCTCGACGTGCACGACAACGTGGCCCTGCGCTCCGGCGGACAGCTGGCGGTGGCGTTCCGCAAGGACAATCCGCGGCTGCGCGAAGTGGTGAACACGTGGATTGCGAAACACGGCAAGGGCGACGCCTTCCGCAACGTCATCGAACGGCGTTATCTCCAGAACGTCGGCTACGTGAAGAACGCCGCCGCCGAAGCCGAGCGCCGCAAGCTGCAGGCCGTCATCGAGCTGTTCAGGAAGTACGGCCAGCAATACGACCTCGACTACCTGCTGATGGCGGCGCAGGGCTACCAGGAATCGACGCTGGACCAGGGCGTCAAAAGCCCGGTAGGCGCCATCGGCGTGATGCAGGTCATGCCGGCGACGGGCCGGGAGCTGAAGGTCGGCGACATCGCCAGGATCGAGCCGAACATTCACGCCGGCGTCAAGTACGTGCGGTTCATGATGGACGAGTACTTCAAGGACGAGCCGATCGACCGATTGAACAAGGGGCTGATGACATTTGCCGCCTATAACGCCGGGCCCGGCCGCCTGCGGCAGCTCCGGCAGGAAGCGGCGGCGCGGGGCCTCGACCGCAACGTGTGGTTCGGCAACGTCGAGCGCGTCGCCTCGGAGCGGATCGGGCGCGAGACGGTAACCTACGTGAGCAACATCTATAAGTACTACCTGACGTACAAGCTCATGCAGGCCCAGCTCGATCGTCGCAACGCGGCCAAGACCGCGATTCGCACGCGTCAATGAGGCGGGCCTGCGATCCGCGCCCGGCGACGGCGCTGCTCACGCCCGCGTCACCGTATGTCGTGACCACAATCGACCGTTGCAACAGGACGTAGCTTCGGCCGCGGTTTTGCACCCATGGCGCGAGCCGGCGGCTGGCCCGAGTATTGCCCCTGGGGCCAGTCACGCGTTGACTCACATCGAGCCGCGGCAACGACGCCAGCCAGCGGGAACCGAACTGATGACTGCACGAACATCCTTCAAGATGCTCTATCGATTGGCCTTCGCCGCGACGATCGCCCTCAGCCTGACGGCCTGTGGTGCCCGCGAACCGGCCACGGACGCCGAGCGGCTGACCCGTGGCCGCGAGCTGATCCAGCAGATGAGCGCGCGACTCGCGGCCGCGTCGAGCGTCAGCGTGACGACCACCGAACTCCGTGAGGTCGTGCGAGCCTCCGGCAAGAAGGAGGCAGTGACGCAGACGGGACTCTACACGATGCGCCGGCCCGACCGCTTCTACGCCAAGATGACGGGCCCCCGCGCGCTCGAGGCTTGGTACAACGGGAAGACGCTGACGATTGCGGCCCACGCCCACAAGGTCTTCGCCCAGGCGCCGATGCCGGAGACGACCGACCGGGCCCTGGACGCGCTGGCGGAGCGCTACGACATGCCGCTGCCGATGGGCGATCTGCTCTACGGGTCCGCCGAAAAGGCACTGCTCTCCGACACCACCACCGGCGGCTACGCCGGCACGGAGGACGTCGGTGGCTCCCGCACCGTCCACCTCGCGTTCAAGGACAAGGGCGTCGAATGGGAGGTGTGGCTGCCGGCGCAGGGCGAGCCGCTGCCGAAACGGCTGAAAGTCGTGCAGACGAAGCGCACCGGCCAGCCCGTCGTCGATCTCACCTTCACCGCGTGGGACCTGGCGCCGAAGCTCGAGGACGCGGCGTTCGTGCCGAAGGTACCGGCCGAGTACGAAGGCATCGCCATCCTGCAACGCGCGGCGGCGGTGAAGCGGGCTGCCGAGGCGGCACCCACCGATCCTGCCGCGCCCGCCGACAAGAAGTAGCCGATTCATCCCAGTGAGAAGGAGTCCTCGCATCATGAGGCTGCAGAGCAACACGGGCAACATCATTTCCGGTCTTCTGGTCGCCGCAGTCGTCGCCGCATCGCTGACGACGATCTCGGCGCAGGTGCGCGCCGGCAGGCGCGGCGCCGTCAAGGGCGAGAACGCATCGGCCGCGGCCGGGCCGCGTGGCGCCGCCGTCAAGACTGAAGACGGCTATGCGGCCGCGGGCCGCCGCGGCGCCGTCGCCAGCGGCGAGGAAGGCTACGCCGCAGTCGGTCGAAACGGCAGGGTCGTGACGGGCGAAGAAGTCGACGTCCAGGGCGGAGCCGTCGGACGCCGCGGCGCGGTGGTCGTCGGCGAGGAAGGTGCGGCGGCGGTCGGCCGCTACGGCGGCGGCGTCGTTGTCGGCGAACGCTACGAGAGCTACGAAGCGTGGCGGGCGGTGGCAGCCGTCGGTGCCGGCATCGCCATCGGGACAATGCTGGCGAAACCGCCGGCGGCCGCGGCGCCGGTTGTCGTCTCCAACTCGACCTACTACTACCACGACAACACCTACTACACGCGCGTGATGACCAGCGGCGACGTTTCATATCAGGTCGTCGAGGCACCATCCGGGGCGATCATCACGACCCTCCCGGCTGGTTGCAAGAACGTCACCCATGCCGGCGCGACCTACTCGCAGTGCGGCGCGACCTACTACACGCGCGTTTCCAATGGCTACCAGGTCGTCGTCCTGCAGTGACGGCGACCGCGACTGAACCTCAGCGCGCCCAGGCGTAGTTGTAGCCGACGGCGATTGACGTGAAATCGGCGCCGATCGTCGTGTAGGCGCCGCGGCTGACCGACATGCGGATCGCCTGATGGCGATCGAGCGCGGCCGAGAACGTGGCGCCGATGCGCGAGTTGCGCTGCAGGTCGAGGTTCTCCCGGCCGCCAATCGTCGTCCGGCCGCCGGTGAAGTAGTTCGCGTCGGCCGCCAGCCAGATCGTGCGCCTGAAGCGATAGGTCAGGTGCAGCTGCGTCGCGACGATCGGATCCTGTTCGCGGGTGCGGCCGCCAACGAAGTCGTCGTTGTCGGTGAAGATCCACGCGCCCGCCATCGCCTCGACGACCCACTTGCCGTAGACGCGTGAGAAGCCCACCTCAGGCTTGAACGACCAGCGATTGGTGCCGAGGTTGATGAGTTTTTCCGGATCGTACTGACCGAGCGGCGGCACGACCGAGAGGCTTATCCCGAGCAGAGTCGGTCGGCTGAACGCAGCGTATTCCCGCGGCGTCATCGCCGGCGCACCGTAGAGATTCACTGCCAGCCGCAGTCTCGGATCGCCCTGCCCGAACCGGTCGACCTCGGCCGGTTCTCCCAGATACAGCCCCTCGACATGTCCGGCGACGATCGGCAGCGCCACGCCGGCGTTGGCCGAGCGGCCGGCGAGCCTGAACGCCCGCGTGAACGACAGTGCTGTGGTGTTGATCCTGGCGCTCGCCTCGTCGATGGGCGCCGCGGCATCGAAGGCGACGTCGCCGAAGTTGAAATTGTTGACGACGGTCGCGATGTTCAGCCCGACCGGGATCGGCCAGTAGGCGCCGGGCTCGAGCTCCTGCGCCGCGACGGGGACCGGCGGCAGCAACACGATCGCAATCGCGATCGCGCGGAGCCAGGACTGTCTCGAGGGCATGAAGAGCTGTAGGTTACCGTGGATCGATGCAGGGCGCCGCTGGACACAAATCGAAAGCAGAAACCGACAGCCGGCGTCGGCCGGCTGCCGGTTCACCTCGTTTACTGCCGCGCCATCGCGACGCGGAAGCGCTCCTCGGGCGAAACCAGGTGGTCCTGATCGTCCTTCTCGAGGTCGATCTGCACCCAGTTCACTTCGCCGCTGAACTCGTTGCCGCTCGGGCCATAGTCCGGCGACACTGGCGAGCCGGCTTCCTTGCCGACGTCGCAGGTTTCGTCGGCCGAGAACGCCATCGGCACCGTTCTCTCGATCCGGCCGTCGCCAACGGCCTTGCCGTCGACGAAGAGCGTCACGAGGCCGCCCTTGGCGATGCCGCCGCCGTCGTACTTGAACTCCATGCGGACCTGGTGGTTACCGGCCGGAACCGGCTGCTTCGCCTCGACGAACGTCACATCGATGCCGAAGAAGTTGTAGCAGTACTTCAGCCTGCCTCCCTTGGCGTACAGGCTCCAGCCATTCGTGCTGCCACCCTGGGCCACGATGACGCCATCCGCCCCGGAGGTCGGCACGTCAACGTCGGCCGTGATCGAGTACGACTTGTTCTTCAGCGCCACGATCGAGTTCTCAGAGAGGCGGCCCATGCCGCCGAAGAGAATCTGCGAGTTGCCCGTGATCAGCTGCGGCCGGCCGGCGAGATCCGGGTTGAACCGTTCGAACGTCCGGTCGTCGAGCGGCAGCGCGCTGTACTTGCCGGCTTCGATGATGAAGAGGCGCTGCAGCTCGGCGAGCTTCTTCGGGTTCTCCTTCGCCAGGTCCTTCGACTGCGTCCAGTCGGTGTTGGTGTCGTACAGCTCCCACACGTCGTCGTCAAAGGCGCGCTTGTAGGCGCCGACCCACGGCACGCCGTGCCGCGTGACTGCCGTCCATCCCTTGTGGTAGATGCCGCGGTTGCAGAACATCTCGAAGTACTGGGTTTCGTGCCGCTCGGCCGCCTTGGCATCGTTGAAGGCGTAGAGCATGCTGAAGCCTTCGATCGGCGCCTGCTGGACGCTGTTGACGATGATCGGGTGCGGCAGGCCCGCGGCCTCGAGGATCGTCGGCGCCACGTCGATCACGTGATGGAACTGGCTGCGGACCTCGCCCTTGGCCTTGATGCCGTTCGGCCAGTGGACGATGGTGCCGTTGCGAGTGCCGCCCCAGTGCGAGGCGACCTGCTTGGTCCACTGGTAGGGCGTATCCATGGCGTGGGCCCAGCCCACCGCATAGTGATTGTAGGCGTCAGGTCCGCCGAAAAGGTCGATTTTCGACTGCAGGAACTCCGGGGTCTCGAGCGTGCCCATCCCGTTGAGCACCGCCATCTCGTTGAAGCATCCGTTCGTGGTGCCCTCGGCCGACGCGCCGTTGTCGCCGATGATCAGGTAGATCAGCGTGTCGTCGAGAATTTCCAGGTCCTTGAGCGCGTCGACGAGCCGGCCGAGGTGGTGGTCGGTGTGCTCGAGGAATGCGGCGTAGACCTCCATCTCACGGGCGAAGATCGGCCGCATGTTCTCCGGGGTTGCGTCCCAGGCCGGGATCTCGTCCGGCCGCGCCGTCAGCACGGCGTCGGCGGGGATGACGCCCAGCTTTTTCTGGCGGGCGAAGATTTCTTCCCGCAGCTTGTCCCAGCCCTGGTCGAACTTGCCCTTGTACTTGTCGATCCAGTCCTTCGGAACGTGGTGCGGCGCGTGGCAGGCGCCCGGCGCGAAGTACATGAAGAACGGCTTGTCCGGCATCAGCGCTTTCTGCTGGCGCGTCCACTTGATCGCCTTGTTCGTCATGTCTTCAGTGAAGTGATAACCCTCCTCAGGAGTCTTCTCCGGCTCGATTGCCGAGGTCCCTTCGTAGATCGCCGGGTACCACTGGTTGGTCTCGCCGCCGATGAAGCCGTAGAAGTACTCGAACCCGCCGCCGCCGGTCGGCCACTGGTCGAACGGGCCCATCGGGCTGGTCTCCCACACCGGCACCTCGTGGCACTTGCCGAACTGCGCCGTCGAGTAGCCATTGAGCTTGAGGGTCATCGCGAGCGGCGCCTTGTTCTTCGGCAGCACCGAGCTGTAGCCGGGCGCGGCAGTCGCGATCTCGCAGACGCCGCCCATGTTGACCGAGTGGTGGTTGCGGCCGGTCAACAGCGCCTGACGGGTCGGCGAGCACAGGGCCGTCGTGTGAAAGCGGTTGAACTTCAGGCCGTTCTTCGACAGCCGCTCGGCGGTCGGAGTATGAATCGGCCCGCCAAACGCGCTCGACGCGGCAAAGCCGACGTCGTCGAGCAGGACAATCAGGACGTTGGGGGCGCCGGTCGGCGGGCGCAGCCGCTCGATCGGCGGGAACTTCGTGTCCGGATCCTTCGCGTCGTAAGTGGTGACGCCGACGTGCTGGACGTCGGGGATCGGGAGGATCGAACGCTGGATCTTGTCTCGAGAACTCATACCATGGCTCCTAAATTAGGCGAATCGATCGTCGCCACGATCGATGACATCGACTTCGATGCGCGCTCCGACCGCACGGGCAAGACCCTCGCCAGACCTGGACGTCGGCGGGCGGGGCGGCGGTGCAGTTTCTTCCTGACAATTGCATGGTCCAGGACACAGACGAGGCCGTTTCCTGACCACAAGTCACGGGATACCGTCGTTGACTCCTGCATTTCGTAAGTTGTCGGGACAGGCCGTCGACCGCGATCAGTCGACCAGCTCGATCTCGCCCGGACGCCACGTCTTGTCGAACCACGGATCGAGCGGACCGTAGAGACGCAGGATCGTGAACCAGCTCTTGCCGGGCACGGTCTCGGTCCAGTTGGCCTCCTTGCCCGCCGGCGCCTGCGGCCCGAAGTACAAGTCCACCGAGCCGTCGGCGTTGACGACCAGCTGGTCCCTCTTGTTGTTCTTGCTGGGAAAGGGCTGCGACGTCTGCAGCTCGGAGCGCGTCTGCGGATCGTAGAGGACGATCGACCAGAAGTCCTTCGCCGGCGGATTCGCCGGGATGTTGAGACGGTAGTTCTTGCCGCCGCGCAGGATGTCGCCGTGCTTGTCAGCGGCATTGAGCGCGTACTGCGATCCCTTCCCCACCATCTTCGCGGCCATCGCCGGCGTATTGACCGTCGCCATGTAGAAGAACACCGTACGGGCGTCGAGATTTCGGCCGGCCAGCCCGTCGCCGTCCAGCCACTGATAGTCGCCGCCGATGAAGCCGGTCGTCCAGTGCCCACCCTCGAAAATCACCGCCCGCGGGTCGCGGTTGCGCAGGCCCAGCGACCGGGCGGTCGCGTTGCCAACCGCCACCGCTTCAACCAGCGTCTTCTTCATCCGGGCGTCGGGCGCGAACGGCTGGCCCTTGCGGATGCCGATGCTGCCGGCGAGCCCGCGCAGCTCCGGGTCGAGCAGGTCGAGCGGCTCCTTCTGGATGACATGATCGAGCTCGCCGTAGAACTCGAAGTCGTTGGCGTGGATGGTGTTGTAGAACACCTTCGAGGAGTTGATGAACTCCATCGCCGGCGGCTTGGCCGCCTGGCTCAACGGATAGACCTTGAGCTGCTCCCGGAACATCCTCGACGCCGCGTCCGGCTTGCCGTCCACCAGGAATCCCCGCAGGATCAGCCAGTTCACGTACGACGGCGATCGCGAGACGAAGTAACCGTCGCCCGGCAGCTCGCCGGCGTAGCTGGCGGGAACGATGAGGTACTTGCCGCCCTTGCCGCGGTCGGGTCCGGGAATCCCCATGTCGGTGACGAAGCGGAAGAACGCATCGTTGACCGTACCCGGGCCGCAGCCCGGCGGGATCTCGACGACGGTCGGCCCGTCGGTCCCGAGGTCGAGAAACGCGCTGCAATAGACGGTATCGGTGTTCCCCGTCAGCATCAGCGGCGCCGAATCGAGCAGCTGGTCGAAGATCAGGACCTGGTTGGAGCGCGTCGCGCCGAGTTCGACGTTGCCGAGGCGCAGACCCTCCATCGACGTCGCCGGGATGAAGTTGAGGAACACTTCGACGCCACGGAGGAAGTCGAGGTGCTCGTAGACAGCCGCCGTCGTCGCGGCCGTCGGCACGCCGTCGACGAACTCGAGCCGCCCGATGCGGGTCTCGACGGTATCGGGCGTCATGATCTTTTCCGGAATCTCGAAGTTGAATCCCGGGGTCTTACGCTGGGTCATGGATCGTGTCCTTGCTGCTGCCCCGTCATCGCGGTGCGCAGAGGTTTGACGTGTGGCTGACGGGGCAGTCTGCTGCGGCGCGCCGATTGACTGATGCGACTCGTTTCGGCGCTCACCGCGGAAACAGGAACGTCACCCCCATACGGAACCGCCAGTCGGCGCCACCCTCGGGGCTGGCGAGGTGGGGACCGGCGGCGAATACGAAGCTAACCGGCCGCTTGCCGAGCCGGGTGACCTTGTTGACGCTGAAAAGGAGGGGGGCCGTCCAGCTCTCATCCGCCTCCCAGTTCCCCGTGGCCTCAGTGCTCACGCCAAGCGAAAGCCCGGCGCCCAGGTTGTAGTTGGCGAAAGGCTGGAGGTATGTCGAGTTGACGTCGGCGCGATCGTTGGCGCCGCTCACCGACCAGATGTGATTGACTAGCGTGCCGATCGTCCAGGCACCGGGCTGGGTGAGCACGACGGCTGACGGGCCGATACCGAATTTCTCCGAGCCGAGCGAGGCATTCGTCGCCGCTGGCAGGAGGAACACCGGTCCAACACCCCAGATGATTTTGCCCGACTTCGCCGGCGAGAAGTACGCCGTCGCGAGGATGTCGCCCATCCCGTTCAGACGTGCGTTGTCGGGTCCCGGCTGTGACGTCAGCGGCATGATGACGCGCAGGATGAGATTCGTGCTCTGGCTGACTCCGAACGGCATCACCGGCTGGATGTTCAGCAGCGTAGCGGTCGCGTCCCGCTCGCCCAGGCCAAAATCCCAGTTGCCTTGGAACGGCACGCTGATCAGGCTGGCGACCGGGTTCTGCGTCTGCTTCGCGAGTTCCTCGTCGCTTTGAGCGGCGGCCCTGGACGGTGTGGCGAGCGACCCGATGACGGCGGCGGCGAGCAGGATTGACGACGTGAAGGGACAGCAACGACGCATGAGTTGGGAGGCTTCTCCTTGAATCCGTCAACGGGAACGCCGGGAATGGTGGCAAGAGTTGCGCCCGGTAATGCGCGGGCCGCCAGGCGGATTTGTTGAGCAACTCGCCCGCTGGCCGCGGCGAGGTCCGAAGTCGTTCCCGCGGTTTGCGAGAGACTCACGGCATATCGTGAGCAACCGGACCAGGCCCAGCCGCCGCGACGCAAGCCGGGTTCCGGCAGGCGGCTTGGCCTGGTCCTTGCCATCCTCCGAACGACCCCCAACCACGAGGTGTGACCTGGATCAGCCGAGCGCTATACCGACGCAAGTGATCAGCCTGCCGAAGTCCATCGGACGCTACGAGATTCTCGGCATCCTTGGCGAAGGGGGAATGGGCCGCGTCTACCGCGCCCGGGATACGCAGCTCGTGCGTACGGTCGCCGTCAAAGTGCTGCCGGAAGCTTTTACCGCCGCCCCGGATCTCTTACGCCGGTTCGAGCAGGAGGCGCGGGCGACGGCGGCACTCAACCATCCGGGCATCATGGCGATCTACGACGTCGGCGTTCACGAGAACGCGCCGTATCTCGTCTCCGAGTTGCTCGAAGGCACGACGCTGCGCGAGCGCATGTCGGCCGGACGATTGCCGTTTGCCACGGTCCTCGATTTCGCGATCCAGGTGGCCGACGCGCTGGCGGTGGCGCACGCCAAGGGCATCGTCCATCGCGACCTGAAGCCGGAGAACCTGTTCGTCTGTCGCGACGATCGGCTCAAGATCCTGGACTTCGGCCTGGCGAAGCTGACCGCCGGTCCGGCCGGGGATCCGCGGCGAATCGACATCACCGGCACGCTGCCGAACACGGTCCTGGGTACGCCCGCCTACATGCCCCCGGAACAGGCGCGCGGCGACCCTGCCGACCACCGCTCCGACATCTTCTCCCTCGGCTGCATCGTCTACGAAATGCTCGAGGGGCAGAAGCCGTTCGACGGACCCTCGGCCGCCGACGTCATCAGCTCGATCCTCAAGGATTCGCCGCCGCCGCTGCAGACCTCGGTCGAGCGCGCGCTGCCGCCGGCGCTCGACAGCATCGTTCAGCGCTGCCTCGCCAAGGATCCCGCCTCGCGGTTCCAATCGGCCGGTGACCTGGCGTTCGCGCTGAAGAGCGTTGTCGCTGCACGGCGGCCAGGCCCCGCCGCCGCACGCGCTCGACGGGAAACCCGGCTGGTGGTCGCGGCGCGTCGCATGGTCGATCGCGGCAGTCGCCGGGCTGGCCGGCGGCGCGGCGCTGATCGGCCTCGCCGGCATGCCGTGGCGCGTCCCAGGCGCGCCCTTCGCCGGTCGTCGAATTCCTCGTCCCGCCGCCAGCCGACGATCAGCTGTTCGCGCCGATGCCGCTGCCGGGCCTGCTCCCGACGGCGCCGCAAGTGGGCCTCTCGCCCGACGGGTCGCGGCTGGCCTTCGTCACCGGCGATTCGCGCGGGCAGCGGCGGCTGTGGCTGCGGTCGCTCGACTCGAGCCAGGCGCGCGCCGTCGACGCGACGGAAGGCGTGAACTCATGGCCCTTCTGGTCGCCGGACAGCCGGCATGTCGTCATTGCGGTCGGCCGTACACTGATGAAGGTCGATGCCGCGATCGGCTCGATCGAAACGCTCTGCTCGATGCCCGACGAGACGCCGGCGGTGCCCTTCGTCACCGGTTCGTGGAATGCCGACGGCGTCATCCTCTTCTCGATCGGCGGCGAGAACGAGATCTATCGCACGGCCGCGTTCGGCGGCGCGCCGACGCGGGTGACGACGCTCGACAAGCAGCGCGGCGACCACTATCACAGCTGGCCACAGCTCCTCGGAGGCAGCCGATTCCTGCTGTTCGTTCGCACCAACGATGCCGCCACCAACGGCGTCTACGCCGGCACCCTGGGATTCGAGCGACATCAGGCTCGTTCACGCCAGCGCCTCGCGCGCCGTCTACGCGAACGGGCGGTTGCTCTGGGCCATCGATGACCGCGTCGTCGCCCAGCCCTTCGACCCGGAGAAACTGACCTTGACGGACCAGCCGGCGAGCGTCGTGCCTTCGGTGTTCCAGGGCGCGGGCCGTACGCCCGCGTTCTGGGCATCGTCGACGGACACGCTGGTCTACGCCGCCGGTGATACGCGGGAGCGCCAGTTCCGGGCATTCTCACGCGCCGGCGAGCCTGGAGCGACCATCGGACCGCCGGGACTCTACGTGACGTTCGACGCGTCGGCCGATCTGGGGAAAGTCGTCGTCGAGGTGAGCAAGGACATCAGGGCGCGCTTCTCGACGCTGGCGCTCATCGACGGCACCCGCGGCGCGATGTCGCCGTTGACGCTCGGCGACCTGAACGATTCCGATCCGCGATTCGGACCGGGCGGCGAGGTCGTGTTCGCCCGGAACTCGAAGGACGCGCCCGGCCTGACGCGGATCGATCCGGCGATCGGCCAGGCGGTGTCCGTCTACCCGCGCGGCAAGCTGCCGGTGCTCTGGCTGGAAGACTGGTCGCCGGACGGCAACTCCATCCTGTACCGGTCGGGTGCCGACCGCGACGCCTGGCAGCTCCTCGCCGGACACGGCGAGCCTCGCCGCCTTACCGAGGCGCAGTCGGCGATCGAGCAGGTGCAGCTCTCGCCCGACGGGCAGTGGATCGCCTACAACACCGCCGAAACCGGCCGGTCGGAAGTGTTCATCTCGAGCGTTCCTGCCGGCGGCGAACGACGGCAGGTCTCGGTTGCCGGCGGCGTCCAGCCGATCTGGCGTGCGGACGGCCGCGAGCTCTACTACCTCAGCCTCGACGGCGCGCTGCACAGCGTCGACATCGCGCCTGCCGGGCGCGCGTTCACGCTGAGCGCTCCCCGCCTCCTCTTCAGAACACCGCTGCCGGTCGTCAGCGCGGTCGTCGAACAGTATCGGGCCAGCGGCGACGGCCAGCGGTTCCTCTTCTGCCTGCCGTTGACGTCGGTCCGGAGCGAGCCGCTGCGGATGCTTCTCAACTGGCCGGGCGCGACTCACGAAACCCCAAGGTATCGATTAGAGTAGCGACTTCTCGAGATCGCGCTCACGGCATGTGGTGAGCGCGCCTGGCGCCGGCCCGCAGTGATCGTCCCTCGACACGCACAACCCGCAGGGAACGGCAATTCCAGCGAGGCGACGAGCCGCCTGGAAAACGGCGTCAGTCTTGCGAGGGCCGCGGACCGTGGACTGCTGGATTGGCGTCGTCGACGAGCAACATCGGCGCATCGTACGCCTGGCTGGCCGGCTGGCCGAAGCGCAGGTACCGGAACTGCTCGCGGCCTGCGGCGACGCCGGTCGCCTGGAGCTGGATTTGACGGACCTGGTCTCAGCTGACCCGGCAGGTCTCGACGCGCTGCAGCGGATCCAGTCCCGTGGCGCCGTCCTTGCCGGCGTCCCCGGGTACATCCAGCTGCTCCTCTCTTCGTCCTCGAGACGCAGTCAGGGCTCGACCGGCAAACTGTAGTGAGATTTCAATGGACGATACCGTGACCCGCACCGAGACCACGAGCGTGGCGCATCCGCCTGCCGATACCGGCACGCGTCTGGCCGTCGACCGCACCAGGCTCGCCTACGAGCGAACGATGATGGCGTGGATCAGGACGGCCGCCTCGCTGATCTCGTTCGGCTTCACGATCTACAAATTCTTTCAGCTCGAGTTGAAGGGCGAACAAAGGGAAGGCCTCATCGGCTCACGCGGCTTCGCCCTGCTCATGATCGGTACCGGCCTGCTCGCCCTGCTGCTGGCCGGTTATCAGCACAGTCACAGCATGAAGATGCTGCGCGAGGCCTACGGTCCGCAGGCGCGCTCGGTCGCAGGCCCGGTCGCATGGTGCATGGCCGTTCTCGGCATCTTCGCGCTGATTGGCGTCATCATCCGCGCCTGAACGCCGGTTCCCGCCTCACCCCGGCGGCCTGGCTGGAGCCGCGTACCACTGGTCGCGCGGGACGATCTTCGGTCCTTCGGGATCGGCCTCGTAGTTCGGCGACATGATCTGCACGCCGTATTCGTTGAAGGCATCCTGGATATTGGCGTGCAGCGTGTCGAGCGTCGGCACGCGCAGCTGCGGCTGCTCCAGGCAGACGAGCAGCGTGTACTGGACGTAGAAATCCTGCAGTGCCGTCTGCCGGACGACTGGCTTGGGGTTGGCGCGGATGCCGGGTGTCCGCTCCGCCGCCAGCAGCAGGAGCGCGTGGATCTGCCGCCACGGCACGTCGTAGCCGATGGTCAGCGTGGTCGGGATGAAGACGCCTTCGCTGTCGGCGAGCCTCGAGTAGTTGACGGTGACGTCCGACATCACCACCGCGTTCGGGATCGTCACTTCCTCGCCGCGCGGCGTCTTGACCTTGGTCGACAGCGGCCCCAGGTGTGTGATCGTTCCCTCGACCTCTCCGATGCGGACGTAGTCGCCGAGCCTGACGGCGCGTGAGTAGGTGATGGTCAGCCCGCTCATCATCTGGTTGACGATGCCGCTCGACCCGAGCGAGACCACCAGGCCGACGAACACGCTGACGCCCTTGAACGCGTCCGAGTCGCTGCCGGGCAGGTAGGGATAGGCCAGGACCAGGCCGAGCAGCCAGAACAGCGTCGAGACCAGCCGCCGGGTCGGCGCCGCGGTTTCAGGATAGACGTACGGGAGCGACGCCCGCCCCTCCTCCACCGCCTGGAAGATGGCATAGCTGATCCGCACGGCGATGCGCGTGATCAGCAGGATCAGCAGGACGGTGAAGAGGTCGGGAATGGCGGCGACGAACCTGCCGCCGAGGTGCGCGAAACGTTCCAGCAGAAATGTCCGCAGCGACTCACCCCACGGACGCGTGTAGGGAAACTGTCGCAGCGTAAACGTCAGCCAGCCGTAGACGAACATCAGCGCCAGGCCGACCAGGGTCACCGTCAGCACCAGGTTCAGGGCCTCCGCGGCCCGCGATGCCTTCACCAGCGTCTCGCCGGCAGCGAGACGTCCGAGATGCCGCTCGGTGCTGCGGATGAGCGGCGCTACCAGCCGGCGACGAAGGCGTATCGTTCCCCAGAGCAGGGTGCCATAGAACGCCGTCGCCAGGGCCGCCCACATGCTGCTCCGCATCAACCGCCCCGGCGTTCGCAGCTCGATCACCTCGTCGAGCGCGCGCTGCAGGTTCGCGATGGTCTCGGCGGTCTTGCCCGCCACTGTCTCCCCTGCCAGGGCGTCCACGTCCAGCGACGTGATCCCGAAGACATCCTGGTTGCCGACGGTGATGAGCGTCACGCTTTGCAGGCTGCGGCTCGACACCGCACCGACCCGATCCTCCCTCATCAGGCGCTCGAGCCGTTCGACGGCGGCCGTCGCCCGCTCCTGCGGCGAGCGCGACAGCACTATCGCGCGCAGCACCGTGATCGGTCGATTGGCGTACAGAAGGGTGGCCGGCTCTCCTGGTGCCGCGGTCGCCACCAGCTGCGTGAGGTCGGGGGTTTGGGACGCGGGCTCCTGAGCCGCGCTGAATTCAACGGCGGCGGTGAGAGCGAGAAACAGGCAGCAGGCCCAGAGCCGCACCAGGGCGCGGCCGCCAGAATCGGACGTCATGGACATGGCGGAGGCAACGGCCGTGCCCGCGCCGGGCGCGCCTGGCACCGTGCCACTCCGCGCCGTTCCCGCCCGAGGCTCACTTGCTCACGACATTTCGTGAGCGGCGCTGACGGCCAGCGGTGAGGGTCGTCGGCCGCGCTCACGACGACCGTGCTTTGTGCGGGGTGCCTGGTGCCTGGGTGCTCGACGTGCGAGGGTGCGACGTGGCCGGGTGCGAGGTGCCGGGTGCGAGGTGCCGGCTGCGACGTGCCGGCTGCGACGTGCCGGTGCGAGGTGCCGGCGCGTGCGACGTGCCGGCGGCGACGTGCCGGCGGCGACGCCAGCATGCGCTGGCACCTCGCACGGGCACGTTCGCACGAGCCACCTTGCACGAGGCCCCTTCGCACGAAGCACCCCGAGCACCAGGCACAAGGCAGCCCGCACCCAGCACCAACTGAGCCCTTGCCTAAGAAGACGGCGCGATCCCCGGCGAGAGCGCCGGCCGTCCCCGTCGGCCGGGGCAGACGATGCCGAGCTTCTTCATCCGGAAGCGCAGCGTGTTGGGGTGGAGACCGAGGCGTTCGGCGGCGTTGCGCCTGCCGTTGATCCGCCAGCCGCACTCGGCGAGGATCGCTTCGATGTGCGCGCGCTGAATCGCGTCCAGCGTATCGGCCGTCGCCGCCGATCCATCCGCCCCGCGCGCCCTCGCCCGCCCGAAGGTTTCATCGAGCTGCAGCGTGTCGCCCGTCGAACGAATCATCGCCCGCTCAACGACGTTCTCCAGTTCGCGCACGTTGCCGGGCCACGAGTGCTGCTGCAGCGTCGACATCACCGACTGCGGCACCCTGGTGATGCGGCGGCCGAGCTCCCGCTGCTGGCGCTGGATGAAGAACCAGACGAGCGACGGGATGTCCTCGGGCCGCTCCCGCAACGCCGGCAGATGGACCGGGTAGACGCTGAGGCGGTAGTAGAGATCGACGCGGAAGCGGCCGCTGGCGACGTCGGCTTCGAGGTCGCGGTGGGTCGCCGCGATCACCCTGACATCGACGCGCCTGGTCCGCGACGACCCGACGCGCTCGAACTCGCCTTCCTGCAGGACCCGCAGCAGCTTGGCCTGGATCTCGGGTGAAAGGTCGCCGATCTCGTCAAGGAAGATCGTGCCGCCGTCGGCCAGTTCGAACCGCCCCTGGCGCATCGACACGGCGCCGGTGAACGAACCCTTCTCGTGGCCGAACAGCTCGCTCTCGACCAGCGTCGGCGGCAGTGCGGCGCAGTTGACCCGCACCAGCGCCCGCGCCCGCCGGCGGCTGCGATCGTGGAGCGCGCGCGCGAACAGCTCCTTGCCGGTCCCGGTCTCCCCGAGCAGCAGGACCGACGAGTTCATGGGCGCCACCTGGCCGAGACGGGTCAGCGCCAGCCGCAGCGCCGGCCCCTCACCCACGATCTCGTCGAAGTCGTGGTAGGTCTTGATCTCTTCCTGCAGGTAGACGTTGTCGGCGGCAAGCCGCGCGTTCAACCGCTCGATCGTCGCGACGCTGGCGCGCAGGGCGGTGTCCTGCCGGACCCGCTGCAGGGCGACGCCGAAGATCTCCGCGATCAGGCGCACGCGTTCGATGACGGCGTCCGACCATTCGCCGGCCGGCCTGGGAGCCCACATGAGGAGGGCGCAGACCAGCTGGTCGGCGACCACGACAGGAACGCCGAGGCCAGGCTGGAAATGCGCGCGTCGATCGCGGTCGATTGGTCCGTCCACGGCGTCTGCTGCCGTCATCGTCAGGACTTCGCGCTGCCGCAGCCGTTCGAGCAGCGAGCGCGGCGGACAGGCGGCCGCGCCAAAGGTCGCTTCGGCGGAGGGCCAGACGTGGACGGCGCTGACTGGCTCCCCCTCGCCGAACTCGACGAGCGCGCAGGCGCCGACACCGATGGCCTGTCCCGTCTGCTCGAGGGCGCCTGCAACCGCCGCTGCGATCTGCTCGACGTGCAAACGCGCGAACTGCGACGACAGCGTCGCCGCCAGCTTTTCGAATCGCCGCAGCTCGTCGTCAGCGCCAGCCCGTAGTGGTGAGAACGCAATTACCTGCATGAATCACCTGCATCACCGCGGTTGTTGGTCTCGTCGTAGTTCGCGTCCGCCATCCCGGTGACGTGGCGCTCACCCCGAAGGGCGGCGTAGATGGCAGGCACGAGCTCGTCACCCGCGGCGAGCTTCAGGACGTAGCCGAGGGCCCCGGCCGCAAGACCTTCGCGAACGATCTCCGGTTCGGTGTGGACGGTGACGAACACGATCCGGGCGTGGCAGTTGGCGGCGAGGATGCGCCGCGCCGCCTCGATACCGCCCATCACCGGCATCCCGATGTCGGTCACGATGACGTCCGGCGCCAGGCGTTCGGCCGCGGCCACGAGCGACGGACCGTCGGCGACGTCGCCGACGACGTCGAAGTCGGCCCGCAGCAGCCTGCGCAGCAGCGCCGTGTTACCGGCGTGATCGTCGGCGAGCAGCACCCTCGCGCGGAGGCTGGACATCTCAATCCTTACTGGCGAACGCGGGGAGTGTAACGGGCAGCCCGGGGGCCGCGGCAGAGCAGAACTACGGGTCCGGGCTGGAAAAACTCCGCGGCGGGAGGTCAGTAAAACTACGGGGAGCCCCTTGCTGAACGGCTGCGAAACTTCGAATGCCGTCGATCACTCGCCGACCAGGCGGTGCTGGACGGCGTAGCGAACGAGCTCCGCGGTCGACTGAATGCCGAGCGACTGCATCATTTCGTACTTGTGGGTTTCGACGGTCCGCGGCGACAGGTTGAGGAGCCCGGCGATCTCCTTCATCCTGCGTCCCTCGGCGATCAAGCGCAGGACTTCGCGCTGACGCGGGGTCAGGCGGCTCTCGGGCCGCGGCGCGGCGTACGCCATCCTCGAGAGCACCTCACGGGTAATCGCCGGGGTAAGGTAGATGCGCCCCTGCAGGACTTCCTGAATCGCCGTAAACAGCTCTTCGCCAGCCGAGTGCTTGATCAGGAATCCCGACGCCCCGGCGCGTACGGCCTCCGTCGCCAGCTCCGCATCCGCGTGCATCGTCAGGACGATGACCTTGGTGTCGCTGCGCTCGGCCTTCAGGCGTCGCAGCGCTTCGATGCCGCTCAGCCCCGGCATCGAGACGTCAGTCAGGATGACGTCGGGCCGCAGCCGCGCCGCCGCCTCGAGCAGCTGGGCCGCATCGGAAACACCGCCAACTACGTCGAACTGGTCCTTCAAGAGGCGGACGAGGCCTTCCAACACGATGGTGTGGTCGTCGGCAATCAGGATCGTCGTACGTCGCATCTCCGCCATTCATGTCACCGCGGCACGGGCTTGTCCAGCGAATCCCAATCATAGGCGGCGGCGACGCGGTTCCTGATCTCGTTGATCAACGGGCCGCCGCTGTCGGCGTTGGTCATGATCGCCAGGCCGTAACCCTTGCGGAGGTGGGCCATCATGTTGCACTGAAAGCCCCAGTTGCTGCCGCCATGGGAGAAGTACCAGCCCTCGGCCAGCTTCTGCAGGCCGAACCCTACCGCGAAATCTCCGACGCCGACCGGCGTCACCATATCGCGCGCGCTCGTGGCATTGAGCACGCGGGTGGATTTTCCCTGGAGCGCGTTCTGCAGCTCGATCGCCAGCCGCGCGAGGTCGGTTGGCGTCGTCCAGAGACCGGCAGCTTCGAGCTCGGGGTAGACGTGCCACTTGGCGTCCATCGCCGCGCCGCGGCCGTTGTGCGCCCGCGCCGCGACGCGATCCCTCTCGGGCGACATCGGCTGGTCGAAGCCGCTGCTCCGCATACCGATCGGGTCGAGCACCAGGCGCTTCATCAGGGCTGGGAAGGCCTCGCCGGTCGTGTCCGTCACCGCCAGCTGCACCACCGTGACGCCGCCGCCGGAGTACTTGAAGGCGGTGAACGGCGGCCGTTCCATCAGCACCTTGCCGGTATTCGAGGGTTTCTCGCCGTCGAGAATCTGCACGACGGTCGGCAGCGGCGCCTGCGGGTGATAACCGGGAAACCCGAACCCGTCGCCGAGGCCTGAGGTGTGGCTGAGGAGCGAGCGCAGCGTTACCGGGCGATCGCGCGTGTGCTCGCTCGCCGGCAGCTTCCACGACTTCAAGTAGGTGTTGACGTCGGCGTCGAGCGACATCCGGCCGTCCTGGACCAGGCGCATGACGCCCATCGCCGCCGTCGGTTTGCTGATCGACGCCGCCTGGAAGATCGTGTCCGTTGTGACCGGTGCGCCGGCCGTCACGTCGGCGATGCCATAGCCCTTGGCCCAGTGGATTTCGAAGTCCTTGATGACGGCGATGCTGACGCCGGGCACGCGCATGCGCTCCATCAGCTGCGCCAGCGTCAGGCCGTCGAAGCCCTGCCGGTCAGGGACCTGCTTTGCTTCGATCCGCGCCATCATCGCCGCTGGCGAGCCGTCGGTGGAGACCGGCGGCGGACTGGCCGGGCCGGGCATCTGAATCGCGGCGATCAGCAGTGCGGCAGCAACGGCGAGCGGGTACTTCATGGCATGGCCTCGGTGAGAGTGGACGCGGCGCTACCCTATCATGCCCGCTCGCCGGCGAGAGGGCACACTGGCGCCCGGTGGAGGATGGCGCGCAGCCCGGAGGATCTACGCCAGCAGCTGTTTCGCTACTTCGCCGTGCACGTCGGTCAGTCGGAAGTCGCGGCCCTGGAAGCGGTAGGTCAGCCTGGTGTGATCGATTCCCATCAGGTGCAGGATTGTCGCCTGCAGATCGAACACCGAGACCGGATCGGAGACGATGTTGTAGCTGAAGTCGTCGGTCTCGCCGACGACCGCGCCGCGCTTGGTGCCGCCACCCGCCACCCACATGCAGAAGTTGCGCGGATGGTGGTCGCGGCCGTAGTTGACGTCGGTCAGCTTGCCCTGGCTGAAGACCGTGCGCCCGAACTCCCCGCCCCAGATCACCAGCGTGTCGTCGAGCAGGCCGCGCTGCTTGAGATCGGTGATGAGCGCCGCGGTCGGCTGGTCCGTCCCCTTGCACTGCAGCGCGATGTCGCGCGGCAGGTTGCCGTGCTGATCCCAGCCGCGGTGATACAGCTGGATGAAGCGGACGTTGCGTTCGGCGAGGCGCCGCGCCAGGAGGCAGTTGGCCGCGTACGTGCCGGGCTTGCGCGACTCTGGCCCGTACAACTCGAACACCGAGTCCGGCTCCTTCGAGAGATCCGTCAGGTCCGGCACGGACGTCTGCATCCGGTAGGCCATCTCGTACTGCGCGATCCTGGTCTCGATCTCCGGATCGCCGTAGGCCTCGTGCTGCATCGCGTTCAGCTTCGCCGCCGCGTCCAGCATCTGCCGTCGCGTCGTGCGGGTGATGCCCGGAGGATCGTTGAGGAAGAGCACCGGCGAGCTGCCGGCGCGGAAGCGCACGCCCTGATAGCTGGAGGGCAGGAAGCCGCTGGCCCACAGCCGCGAGAAGAGCGGCTGGTCGGTCGTGATCGCGTGGGCCTGCGACAGCAGCACGACGAACGCCGGCAGGTTCTGGTTCTCGCTGCCGAGGCCGTAGCTGAGCCAGGCGCCCATGCTCGGGCGGCCCGGCTGCTGGAATCCGGTCTGGATGAACGTGATCGCCGGGTCGTGGTTGATCGCGTCCGTGTTCATCGTCTTGATGACGGTGATCTCGTCGACGATCTTCGCGGTGAAAGGCAGCAGGTCGCTGACCCAGGTCCCCGCCTGGCCGTGCTGCGAGAACCCGAACACCGACTTCGCCACCGCCAGCGTCGACTGCCCCATCGTCTGCGCGACGCGCTGCCCCTGGCGCACCGAATCAGGGATCTGCGTGCCCTGCAGCTTCGCCAGCCCCGGCTTGTAGTCGAACGTCTCGAGCTGCGACGGTCCGCCCGACTGGTGCAGGAAGATGATGCGCTTGGCCTTCGGGGCGAAGTGCGGCAGCGCCGTCAGTCCGCCAGTCTTCGCGTCGCGCGCATCCTGCGATGACGCCGCCATCAACAGCTCCGGCCGCAACAGCGACCCGAGCGCGGCCGCGCCAATCCCGCGCGCAGTCAGCCCGAACAGCTGACGACGGGTGAAGTGAAGATCGAAGTCGCGGATGGTTGACATTTTAGAACTCGGGGTTCGGGGCTCGGGGCTCGGGATTCGCGGCGAAGCTCCTCACTGCTTGGTCACGGCCTCATCGAGATTCAAGATCGTGCTGGCGACGGTCGTCCACGCGGCGAGCTCGGGGGCGCTCAGGCGCTTGTCGTACTCCGACTCGCCGACGGTCACCAGCTTCACCGCCGCCTGCGGGTTCTTCGCGTACGCCAGTCGCTCGGCCTCGAGCAGCTGGCGCAGCACACCCGCTTCCTTCCCGCTCGGCACGCGCGCGGTCACGAGCCGGAACGCGTAGGCGACCCGGCTCTTGTCGTCGGCACCGCCCTCGCGCAGCGTCCGTTCGGCCAGCGCGCGCGCGGCTTCGACGTAGGTCGTGTCGTTGAGCAGCACCAGCGCCTGGAGCGGCGTGTTCGTCAGCGCCCGGCGGCCGGTGCACTTCTCGCGGTCGGGGGCGTCGAAGGTCGCCAGCGACGCGGGCGGCGCGGTGCGTTTCCAGAACGTGTACATGCCCCGGCGATAGAGGTCCCGGCCGCTGCTTTGTTCGTAGCTCTGCGCGGAATAGCCGTCGCCGAACGCGAGCTCTTCCCAGATGCCCTTGGGCTGATACGGCAGCACGCTGGGGCCGCCAATCTGATCGTTCAGGAGCCCGCTCGCCGCGAGCGCGGTATCGCGGATCGTCTCGGCGGGAAAACGGAATCGCGGCCCGCGCGCCAGCAACCGGTTCTCGGGATCCTTCTCGAGCAGTTCCGGCGTCACCCGCGACGACTGGCGGTAGGTTGCAGACGTCACGATCAGGCGCTGCATCGCGCGCATGTCCCAGCCGCTGCGCACGAACTCGGTCGCAAGCCAGTCGAGCAGCTCCGGGTGCACCGGCGGCTCGCCCTGGACGCCGAAATCTTCCTGGGTCTTGACGATGCCGGTGCCGAAGTACATCTGCCAGAAACGATTGACGGCGACGCGGGCGGTGAGCGGATGATCCGGCTGCACCAGCCATTTCGCGAGCGTCAGGCGGTTGAGCGGCGCGCCGGCATCCAGCGCCGGCAGAATCGCCGGCACGCCAGGCTGCACCTTGTCGGTCGGGTTGCGATAATCGCCCCGGGCCAGCACGAACGACTCGCGCGGCTTCTTCAGCTCGCCCATCACCATCGCCGTCGGAATCGTCTTTTCGATCGTGTCCTTCTCCTTGACCGCCGCCGCCAGCTCGCGCCGTTTCGCTTTGAGCGCGTCCGGCGCGGCATACGTCAGGAAGTAATCCTTGAGGAAATCGGTCTGCTCCCTCGACGGCTTGCCAATCAGTCCCGACAGGATCACGCGCGCGCGGTAGTGCAGCGCCAGGTCGTTGACCTCTGCCGGCGTCAGCGCGCGCTGGTAGAGACGCAGGTCGTCGATCTGCCCGACGAACGGCGGCCCGAGCTCCCGTCGGCCGAGGGTGAGCTCGGCGTCGGTTCGAATCGGTCCCTTGAGCGCATCTTTGACGACCTCGACCTCGAGCCGTCTGCCGTTGGCATAGAGCGCGAGGCCTCCCGCCCTCCCCGAGCCGTCGTAAGCCATGACGACGTGCGTCCAGTCACCCTGCCGGAGCCGCTCGCGCGTCTTGACCTGGATCGCGTTGGCTGGCGCCTCCGACGTCAGCGTGACGGTCAGTCGACCGGCCCAGCGTTGAATGTCGAACAGCTCCATGTCGTCGAGCCGCCACTCGAACCCGCGCCGGTGGTCCTTGTCGTCCAGCTTCTGGAAGACCGCCGTTGGCAGGTTGCCGCGTCCGCGCAGCCACACGGCGATGCTGAACGGCTCGGCACGGTCGAACGCGCCGACGTTGCCGAAGCTGACCTCGGTGTCGCCGTCGAACGAGACGCCCCGGCCGATCTGTCCGGTCTCGAAGGTCGGATCGCCGCTGACCATGCGGCCGTGCTGGTAGCGTCCCGAGATGTCGGAGAAGCTGCCGTCGAGCTCGTAGTGGGCGGCGAGCCCGGCGCGGTCGACGCCGTCGCCGTTGCCGCGCACCCGGTCGACGACCGACTGCTCCCACGCCTGTTGCGACGGCCGGATGTAGTCGTCGCCGAGCGCGATGTTCAGCCCCTCGATGCGGGCCTCGAGCTCCTCCAGCATCTGCTCCTGCGGCGCCGACGTCAGCAGCAGCGTCGGCGCGGCATTGCCGCGGCGGCCGTCGAGACCGAGCTCCGGCACGTTATTGAAGAAGGCGTAGAACTGGTAGAACTCCTTGTGGCTGATCGGATCGAACTTGTGCGAGTGGCAGCGGGCGCACGCCATCGTCAACCCCATGAACGTCGTCGCCGTCGCGTCGACGCGGTCCATGACGTATTCGACCTGGTACTCGGCCGCAATCGCCCCGCCCTCGAAGTTGATCATGTGGTTGCGATTGAAGCCCGAGGCCACCTGCTGGTCGCGGGTCGCCGCGGGCAGCAGGTCGCCGGCGAGCTGCTCGATCGCGAACTGATCGAACGGCAGGTTGCGGTTGAACGCGCTGATGACCCAGTCACGCCACGGCCACATCCCGCGATGGCTGTCGATGTGGTAGCCGTGCGTATCGCCGTAGCGGGCCGCGTCGAGCCAGGGCACCGCCATGCGTTCGCCGTAATGCGGCGACTGCAGCAGCGCGTCGACCCGCTTCTCGTAAGCGTCCGGTGAACGGTCGGCGAGGAACGCATCGAGCTCGGCCGGCGTGGGCGGAAGGCCCGTCAGGTCGTAGGTGACCCGGCGCAAGAGCGCCGCCTTGTCGGCTTCCCGCGACGGCTCGAGGCCTTCCCGCTCGAGGCGGGCGAGGATGAACCGATCGATCGGGTTGCGCGGCCAGTTCTTCTTCGCGACCGGCGGCGGCTCCGGACGCACCGGCGCGGCGTACGCCCAGTGCGTGTCCCACTTCGCGCCTTCGTCGATCCAGCGCTTGAGCAGGTCGATCTGCTTGTCAGTCAGCGTGTGGCCGGACTCGAACGGCGGCATGCGCTCGTTCGCATCTTCATGGGTAATCCGGCGATAGAGCGCGCTCCGCCCGGAGTTGCCGGGCACAATGATCCCCTCCTCGAGGAAGGCGCCTTCACGCGTGTCGAAATGAAACTTGGTTTCCCGCTGCTTCTCGTCCGGTCCGTGGCACGTGAAGCAGTTGTTCGAAAGGATGGGACGGATGTCGCGGTTGAAGCTGAGGGGTGCTGACGGTGCCTGCGCCGAAACCGTGGGCGACGCCGGCGCGGCCAGCGTGAAGGCGAGCGCAAGAGCACCCGCCGCCAACAGGCACGCGTGGGACCCCGGAAGTCGCATGCGAGCGTCAGTCTACCGCATGTCCGGGATCCCGGCCCGTGCCGCCTTCGTTACTTCGCCTGAGCCTTGGTGCACTCCCCGGCGGCGGGGCGAATCGCCGTGCCCTTCAGCTCGACCAGATCGATCGCGGCCGATACCTCGGCGCTGGCCCGGTCGAGATGCTCCAGCGTGCCGTCGATCTGAACCCGTTTGCCGGAATGTTTGGCGAGCTCCAGCTTCGCCTTGTGGGCGGTGTCGATCTTGAACATCATCGCCTGCGCCGGCCGCGCATCCGCGCCCGAGGTGCCGGTCGGCGTCGCGCCTGGCTTGGCGGCGATCGTCGGCGCCGTGCCCTGCACGACCCGCGTCTCGGCCAGGACGTAGTCGTCGTCGGTGTTGACGCGCGACCACATCGCTTCCGGGATGTTGCGGCCCGGCACCTCCACCTCGCGGTAGAGGCAGCCTTCAATCGTGACCGCGGCCGCTTGAGCTGGCGACGCGGGCGTCGGCGCCGGTTGAGGATAGGTCGGTGACGGCGGGTTCGTCGCCGGTTTGGTCTGTGGTGGATTGGTTTGTGGCGTCTGCGCGCCGAGCGACGCCGTCAGTGCGAGCGCGCATGCCGCACAACACCCGAGAATTCTGGTCATTACGTTTCCTCCAGTTATCACCTGGAGGACAGGACTGCAACTGCAAGGCCACGCCCGGTCGAGTTACAGACGGGGCCGCAAGCCCGGCGCTGATATATGCTCGAGCCTGCTCGCCCCATGGCACTGACTGCAACCATCTACAACTTTGACGTCGACCTCGCGGACAACGACCGCAGCGTTTACGAATCGCTTTCGATGCGTGTCGCCCAGCACCCGTCCGAATCGGACGCATACCTCGTCGCGCGAGTTCTGGCCTATCTGCTCGAGTACACGGAAGGCATCGAGTTCTCGCGCGGCGTGTCGACGCCGGACGAGCCGGCAATCGCGGTGCGCGATCTGACCGGTCGGATTCACACCTGGATCGACATCGGCACACCGGATGCCGCGAGGCTGCACAAGGCGTCCAAGGCAGCCGACCGTGTCGTCGTCTACACGCACAAGGACGCGTCACAGTTCATGAGCCAGCTCGATGGCGAGCGGATCCATCGGAGCGAGGCGCTCGAGTTGTACGCGATCGATCGCGGACTCGTGGCCGCGCTCGCGGAACGCCTCGACCGTCGACTCAGCTTCAGCGTGTCGATCTCAGATCACGAGCTCTACGTCTCGCTCGCCGCTGAAACTCTGCAGGGCGTCGTCGTCAGGCTCAATCGGCCGTCGAACTTGACGGCGGCACAATACAATAATGGAGAAGGCAAAAGGGAGAAGGCAGAAACGGCTTCGTTTCTCCCTTCTGCCTTCTGCCTTCTGCCTTGCAGGCTGGGCCTTGCATGGCTAGCCTGCTGGCCGCGGTCCGTTCAGCAGTGAGTTGAAGACCAGCTTGAAGGTGCCGTGGGTCTGGTCGCGATGCTGCGGCCGGAATCCGAGCACGACAACCTTCCCGTCGCCGTACTTGACCGAGACCGCGGCGGCCTTCTTCGCGATGACCTGCTCGCCAAGGAGCCAGCCGCTCTGCAGGATCTCCCGCTCGACGAACGTCGACAGGATCGTCACGTCGCTGGCGGACTCGCTGCCGGTGATCTCGTAGGCCTGGCTGCCGGCCATGAACAAGGCCAGCCCCTCGCCCGGCATGCCGAGCGCGATCGGGTGCTGGTTGTCGAAGCGCACGCGCAGGGTGGATCCCGGCGACCAGAACTCCGTCGACGACAGCCCGGCGACGACGTTGCGGAGCGGCAGGCCGAAGCGCTGAATTGGCAGATCCGCGGCCTGGCCAAAGGTGACCAGGGTGCCGCCCTTCTGCACGAACGACTGCAGCGCCTTCACGCCTTCGGCGCCGAACCCGCTGCGGTACTCCGCCGGGGTGGTGCCGCCGCGGCCCTCGCCGCCACCGCCGCCGCGCCCTTCACCGGCCGGCGCAGCGCCACCGCCGCCGCGACCACCCCGCCCGCCGGCCCCGGCCACCGCGCCAGCCTCGCCGGTCATAGCCGCAACCGAGTCCGCCGGGAGCACGATCACGTCGAAGGTCGCGTTGAGGTCCCCCTTGCGCAGCTCGGCATCCATCAGCGACTTGAACGGCACATCGAACTGCTCGAACATCAGGCGCGTCCAGCCCTCGTCCATGTTGCCGCCGTTGTAGCGCTGGAACATCGCGATGCGCGGCTTGCGAATAGCGTAGGCGTCGGCCGGCGGCGCTGCCGGCAGCGCCGCGAAGTCGACGCCGGTCTGTTTGGCGACAGCGGCGAGGGTGTCGGCCGGCGCGCCTGCCGGAATGATGAAGTCACCGGCGGTGAGCGAACCGCCCGCGGGCGCCCGGCGAACCGCCACACCTTTTTCGAGCAGCAGGTTGACGGCGCGGAAGCTGTCGTTCAATTTCGTGCTCAGCACGTAGCCGTTCGGCGCGGCGCCGGCGACGGTGCCGGCCATCGGGAGCGGCGCGGTGATCTTCGTCAGCGGCGCCGTAATCAGTTCGCCCACCGGATCCGAGCGGACGCCCATGAACTCGCCGAAGGTGTCGGTCGACATGTCGTACGGCCGGATCGGATTGTTCTCGCGGTCGCGGGTGTAGCTGTTGTCCGGATAGAAGGTCCGTCCCAGCATCCAGCGCACCAGGCCGCTCTTCGGCTGCGCCATCGACACGATGAACGACCCCGGGCCGTAGATCCGTCCGTCGATCGTCAGCGGCGCCTTCACTTGCTGCACTTCGACGCCTGAGCTCAGCAGCATGTTGACCAGCTTGCGCACCGTCAGCGGATCGTGCTGCGCCGCGGCGATCGCATACGCCTTGACCGGGCCCCGGGCGCCGCGCTCGGTCTGGCGGATGCCTTTCAGGTACATGTTCATCAGCACCGTCTCGCGGTTGCGCGCCGCGAGATCGACGGTTGCCCAGGCGGCAATCTTCTGCTGCTCGACGATGTCGCGCACCCGCCACCATCCGCCCGGCCACACGCTCGGCATCGTCGTCTGCGAGGCGTACTCCGGGAGGTTGCGCGGACCGCCGCGCAGCTGATCGGGGTGGACGTAGACCGGCGTCGCCAGCCGCGCGCTCGCCGATTCCGTCAGCATGCCCGCGATGTTGTGGAACGGCGTGATCCAGTGAAAGCCCATGTGGCCCCAGCCCGAATAGATCGCCGCGCCGATGACGCCGGTCTTGTTAGCCGATTCGAGCTTGTAGCCCATGTGCGCGCCCCACCACGACATCTCGCGCCAGACCAGCGGGTCGGCGTCGGGACGGATCGGGTCGGCGTACGGCGGGATGTAGAGCCGGGCATTGCCGCCGCCCATCTGGTGATGGTCGACATAGGCCTGCGGCATCCACTCGCGATACATCAGCTTGCCGAGGTGCTGCGACTCGGGGAGGTTGAGCGCGAAGCCGTCGCGGTTGTTGTCGTGACCGGCGTACTTCTGGTACAGCCAGGGCAACCCTGAGGCCTCGTTCGGCGTACCGACATACTTCATGTACCAGTCGGCAATCATCTGCGTGCCGTCCGGGTTGATCGAGGGCGCGACGATGCTGATGACGTTGTCGAGCATGCGCTGGGACTCTTCGTCCTTGCGCGTGAGGCTGTCGTAGACGAACTCCGCGGCCGTCTGCGACGCCGCGACCTCGCTCGAGTGCAGCGCGAACGACTGGATGACCACAGCCTTCGCTTCGGACGCGATCTTCTTCGCGTCCGCTTCCGACAGGCCGCGCGGATCCGCCAGGCGCGCGTTCAGCTGCTTGTAGTGATCGAGCTTCGCCAGGTTGGCCGGAGACGAGATGAAGAGCGCGATGTAGGGCCGTCCCTCGCTCGACTTGCCGAGATCGACGAGCCGGACGCTGTCCGAACCCTTGGCCAGCAGCCGGTAATACTCGAGCAGCTTGTCCCAGTTGGCGAGCTTGCGGTCGGCGCCCATCTGGAAGCCGAAGAACTGCTCCGGCGACGGCAGCGCGGTCTTCGCGGCCGGCGGCGGCGCCGTTTGAGCCACACCGGTGCGCATCGCAGCGCCTGATCCGAGCAGGAGCAGCGCGAGCAGCACTCGCGGAACGCGGGCCGTACCTGACGATCTCATGGAATCTCCTATGGACCGCCGCGCCGCTGACACGCGGCGTCAGCGCCCTCTCGCGCGGCGATGGTCATCGGGAAACGCCGGCCGGGGCCGGCCGGCGTCTCGTTCTGGTGGGTGACAGGCTATCCCGGCAAAAAATCCGGCGTCAAGGGAAGACGGACGCTACTTTCCGGGGAAGACGGCGAACGCTTCGATCTCAATCAGCCACAGCGGGTTGACCAGCGCGGCGACGCCGACCGTCGAGCGGGCCGGTTTCGTCGAGTTCTGCGCCGTGCCGAAGAACTCCTTATAGGCGGCAGACCAGCCGTCCATGTCGATCTTCGCCCCCTTGGCCGGGTCGGCGACGAGGTAGGCGCGCAGGTAGACGACGTCCTTCATCGCCAGCCCCTGCTTCGCCAGCTGCCCCTCGATCGACTTGAGGACGCTGACCGCCTGCGTCCGGGTGTCGCCGAAACGGGCCGGATCGTCCGGCTTGCTGCCGGCGGCGGCCGACGGCACCGTACCGCTCGTCCACACGAACGCCGCGCCGGCGGGAATGACGACACCAGCGGCGATCTGCGCGGTTGGACTGCCATAGAACGTCACGGCGCCGGGCGGCGCGGCCGGCGGCGGCGCGGCCGCTGCCGGGGCTTGCGCCGCGGCCGTTCCAGTTGCCGCGAGCACCGCCGCGATCGTCAGGGTCGTCACACCGGCACACACTCGCTCGATCATCCACGTCCTCCAGCTCTGACAGTTGTCGTTGTCCGCATCGCGCGCTCGTGAATCGACGTCACGACGGCGCGCGCGGAATCCAGCGCCCCGGCCATCCAGCCGCTGAGATACGTCGTGTAGTCGCCGGCCAGGTACAGCCGCCCGTCCGGCTTGAGCAGCGTGAGGTACTCGGCCTTGCGCTGCGCCTCGGTGAACTGTGCCCATCCGCCCTTCGACCACGCGACCTTCTGCCAGGCGATCGAGAACGCATTCTCGAATGTCGACGCATACTGCGGGTGGATCTGCGTCCCCTGCTCGAGCGCGAGGCGCTGCCGCTCGGCCGGCGTCAGATCGCCGAGCTTCGCCGCGCTCGCGCCGTTGACGTAGAAGCCAATCAGGATCCCCTTGCGCGACAGGTACTGGTGCGACGGGTAGACGATCTGCGTGATGTCGAGGTTGGTGCGCGAGGTGCCGCCGAAGATCTGATCGTCTTCTTCCCAGAACCGCCGCGCGAACTGCAGGCCGATCTTGGCGGCGTTCGAGTAGTTGATCGCGGCGACGGCGGCGCGCATCTCCGGGCTCGCGTCGAGCTCGACGCTTCGCAGGAGCGGCAGGCCAAGGGTCGAGATGCAGTACTGGCCGGTGACCTCGCGCATCGCCCCGCCCGGCGTCGCGTAGCGCACGCGCACGCCGCCGTCCGGCTGCTCGATCGCCTTGACCTCGGCGCCAAGCGTGATGTTCTGGACCTTGCCCGCCAGCGCCTTCTCGAGGTTGTCGGTGCCGCCGACGACCTGGAACATCGGCGACTGCGTCGCGTACTCGGAAGACAGATAGCGCCCGAAGCCGGCCTGCGTCAGATCCTCGAATGGCACCGGCGGCCCCACCACCCCGGGATCGGCGCCAACGCCCGGCGGCTTGACGTAGCCGCGGCGCCCGGAGCCGGCGTAGTGCAGGTCCGGCGACAGCCCGCCCTCCTGCCGGATCCATTCGATCACCCGCTCGCGGTCGTCCTTGCCGAACGGCCGGTCGATGGCGTCGGAGGCCACCGCCTTCGCCAGCAGCTCCGAGGTGTAGCCGCGCCAGTCGGCCCGCAGCTCCCGCATCCGCAGCCGCTGCGCCGACACCGGCGCGGCGCTGTTGTGCACGTAGGCCGCGTCGTTGGTGGCGTGGAACGGCTCGATCGCGACGCCGAGCTGACGGCAGTAGTCGAGCGTCGGCGTGTGGTGATGCGGGATTCGCATCGGGCCGGGGTTGTAATACAGGTCCGGATCGAACGCCGCCTTCTGTGGCGGAACCCCGACCTCCTCGCTGACGAAGCCGCGGCGCACGGTCGTGCACCTGCCGCCCGTGCGCGATCGTGCCTCGAGCACCTCGCAGTGGTACCCGAGCTTCTGCAGCTCGTACGCCGAGGCCAGGCCTGCGAGCCCGGCGCCGAGGATGATGACGCGAGTGCCCGCCGGAGCCCGCTCGGCGGGCGCGCGCCACGTCGTCAGCGGCTCGGCCGAGAGGCCGAGACTTCGCATCGCGCCCATCACGCCGGCGGCGCCGCCGGTCCGGCCAACCCGTTCGAGGAATGTTCGTCGCGTGATGCTCACGTCGGGACTCCGTCCGGCATCAACAACCCGGTTCGTCGTCGGACTCCGGCTGCCCGCCACCGGCGGTAGTCGTCGTCCGCGGCGGCGCCGCCAGCAGCGGCAGCATCAGCGCCACGGCTTTCTTCATCTCCTCGACCGTGCCGATCGTGATGCGCGCGTGCGTCGTCAGCGGCGGGAACGGCCGCGCGACCGAGACCCCGACTTCGCGGCACTGCTGCTGGAACACCGTCGACTCCCGCTTGACGTCGACCATGACGAAGTTCGCCTCCGAGGGCAGCACCGTGTAGCCCGCCTTCTCGAACGCCTGGCGCGTGAAAGCGCGCGCGACGCGGTTCAGCTCTTTCTGCTTCTCGAGGTTGGCGCTGTCCACGAGCGACGCCAGCGCCGCGCCGGCGCTGACGCTCGACAGCGTGCCGGAGCTGGTGCGGGCGCGAATCAGCGCCAGCGTTGCCGGCTGCCCGACGGCGTAGCCGACACGCAGTCCGGCCATCCCGTGGATCTTCGAGAACGTCCGCGACACGACGACGCGCGGATCGGTCTGGGTGACGGGAATCGCGGACGCGTACGACGGATCCGTGACGTACTCGGCGTAGGCCTCGTCGACGAGGACGTACCCGTCCGGCGAAGCGGCGCGGTATTTGGCGATGAACTCGCGCACCGCGGTCGCCGCGTTGATCCCGCCAGTCGGGTTGTTCGGGTTGCACACGAACGCGAGCCCGGTCTCCGCCGTCGTCGCCGCCGCCATCGCGGGGAGATCGAGCGACCCGGCGGACGTGACCGCGACCTCCTGGACCGGCGCCTTGGCGCTGCGCGCCGTTCGTACGGGGGACTCGTAGCTCGGGTTGGCGGTGACCAGCCCGTTGGCGGGACTCGTGAACGCCAGGGTCACGGCGCGGAGAATCTCCCCCGAGCCTGGCGCGAGCAGGATGTGCTCGCGCGGCACGCCGTGGAGCCGGGCCAGCGCCTCGGTCAGCTTCTGCGTCGATTCACCGCCGTAGCGATTGGCGTAGCTGCGGCCGCCGCTCTTGAGCGCGTCGAAGGCGGCTGGCGCGAGGCCGTAGTTGTTCTCGTTGCTGCTCAGGCGGAAGAGCACCGGAGGGCCGGCCGCTGCCGCGCGCCGCCCGGCATCCTGCGCCGCCTGTGGCAATGCGTGCGCTGGTTTCGCGCCCGCCAGCGCCGACCAGCCGAGCGCCGCCAGACCACCCGACATCAGGCGGCCGAGATCCCGCCTGCTCAAGCGCCCGTAAGCCACTCCCGTCGTCAGGGATTCATGCCTCTCCATCGACACCTCGTTTTGATCCGGGCTTTGATCCGGAGCTTTGACCGCGCTGCTGACTGTTGCAGCTCGCAGCACCAGCCCAACCGGCACGAACCTGGCCATGACGCGACGCGACCGGGTGGGGGTACGACCAACAACTTTGTCGAATCGCGCCGTCGCCATGGCCAGGAATGTCCACCGACTTTTCAGAACGAATAGCGGAACGAGAACTGCGTCAGCCGCATGAAGCCGGACTGCGACGAAATCTGGCCAAACGACGAATTTCCGGCCGTCGTGCCGATGCTGTTCGTCATCACCCGGTTCAGCAGGTTGACCACCTCGACCCGGATCTGCGCAAAACGCGCGCCGCCGAGCGGGATGTTCTTGGAGAGCGAGAAGTCGACGTTCTGCTGGGTCGGCGTCCGCACGTCGGTGATGGTGCGCGGCGCGTTGCCATACGTGAACGCCGCCGCGGTGGTGAAGGCTGCCGGGTTCAGCCACGTCGCCGCCGGGTGGTCGGCGGACGCCAGGCGATCGGCGAGGCTGCCCGAGGTCTCTCGCGAGGCGCCGTCGACAACGTTGGGCCGCTGCGCGCCGCCGAACGTGCCGGTGTTGTCGCTCTGCTGCAGGCCGATCGGGAAACCGCTCTGGATGGTCACGATCGCCGACGCGGTCCAGCCGCCGGCGATCAGATCGATCAGCGCGTTCTCCGACGACCAGCGCCGGCCCTCGCCGAATGGCACCTCGAGTATCGGCGCCATCACCAACCGGTGCGGCACGTCGAGGATGCCGTAGCTGTAGTCGGCGCGCGGGTTGTAGTACGGCGAGCCCTGGAGGTAGGCGTAGCTGTTGAGCGCCAGGCCGGAGCCGGCGTTCGAGTAGAAGTTCGTCTCCCCGAACTGGTTGTCCTTGAGGACGCTATACGTGTAGCTGACGCGGCCGCCAACCCAGCTGCCGCCGCCGGTGCGCCGCGTCCACTCGACGACGCCGGCGTTGTAGCGGCTGATGCCCTCGGACACCTGTCGGGCGCTGACGTTGAGGAACTGCGGGTACGGGCGCAGCAGCTGCGCCCTTGTCAACGTCGCCTGGTTGGCCAGCGGTCCCGCGGCCGGGTTGCCGAAGAACGGGTTCGGCAGCGAGGCGTTCAACGCGGACCCGAGTGCCATGTACTTCGGGTCGAGCTGGTTGACGTTGAGCGCCGTGTCCACCGTGCCGCCAAGCGGCAGGTCGTCGCCGCGCGCGCCGATGTAGCTCACCGTGACTGCCATGCGCGACGCCAGCTCTTTCTGCAGGTCGACCGAGTACTGCTGCACGCGCGGCGCGCCGCGGTTCTGATCGACGTAGCTGATCGAGGTGCCGGCCCCGGTCAGCGCGCCGAGGCTGTTGCCGAGCGGCGCGACGAGGCCGTTCGGGAACGGGTTGGTCAGCGACACGGTCGGCGTCGCCGCGGTCTGCGGCACGACCGTGTTCTGCGTGAAGCCGAGTTGCCCGTAGTTGCTGCTGGCGCTGCTCGGCGCCGGGTAGTTCCAGGGCGCCCAGTAAACGCCGTAGCCCGCGCGCAGCACCGTCGTCGGCGTCAGCGAGTAGACCGCGCCGACGCGCGGCGACCACTTGAGCGCGGGCGGGTTGCCCTGCGTCGTGCCGTTGCCGTCGACGCCGGCGAACATCAGGCCGCCGGCAACCGTCCGCGCCGGCGTGCCCGCGACCGCGTCGGCGGGGATCGTCACCGCCGACAGCGCGCTGGTCGCTGCCGGATCGAACCCGACGGTGAAGTTGCCGTCGGCTTCGCTCATCCCGGTCTCGTGCTCGAGGCGGAGGCCGAAGTTGAGCGTGAAGCGCGACGACGCCCGCCAGTCGTCCTGGACGTAGGCCGCGTAGTACTTCGCCGACACGTCCAGGGGGGTCGTCAGCGTCATCGTGCTCTGCCGCGCCGAGTTGGCCGACGGATATCCGAGCAGGAAGCTGGCGAACGCGTTGCCGTCCGTCGTGCTGCTGTTGTTCAGCCCGGTGGCGGACGTGAACTCCTTGTCGAACTGGAAGCGGCCCGTCGAGTCGCCGGGGCTCAGGAGGTAGACCCCCATGTCGCGAAAGTCGCCGCCGACCTTGAGCGTGTGCCGGCCGATCAGCTTCGAGTAGGAGGCGTTCGCGCTCCACGACTTGTAGGTGCGGTAGGAGGGCGTGATCGCGCCAAAGCCGCTGTAGCCGGAGATCGAGCCGTTCGGAAACTTCGGCACGCCGGTCTGGTCGACGAGATCGAGAAACGACTGCGAGAACCCGAGCGTCGCCGGGTCGAAGTCGATCGTCATCGTGCTGTTGTCGACGAAACGCGTCCAGCCGTAGCGCAGCGCCAGCACCGAAGTGTCGTTCAGCACCCAGGTGTTGTTGAGGGCCAGGATCTGCGGCCGCCGCCGCAGCAGGTAGTCGTTGGGATCGGCGAAGCGGGTGGCGCCGTTGAGGCCGACTTCGAAGTAGTTGGCGTCGGGCTCGTCGGTGTGGTTGTAGAGATAGAAGCCGGTCATCGAGACGGCGTCGCTGAACTTGTGCTCCGCCTTGATGCTGTACAGCTGCTGGAAGCGGTTGTTGATCTCGGCCGTGCGCGTGTAGTTGTTGGTGCCGTTGTCGACGTCGACGTCCGGCAGCGGCAGGTAGCCGGCGATTGACGCCGCGACGGGATTGATGCGGTCGGCGGGGATCATGTTGCCGGGAAACGGCTGGCGGCTGACCGGGTCGTAGATCGTGACCGGCTGCCCGGCGGCGTTGGTGAGGCGCGAAAAGTCGCCGCGCCGCTCGGCCGCGGTCGGAAACACGGTCGAGACGCTGCGCGACTGGATGTCGTGATAGTTCTCGGTGGCGAACCAGAAGAAGGTCTTGCTCGGCACGATCGGACCGCCGACGCCGCCGCCACCGAGGTAATAGACGCTGTCGGGCTTCGCCCTGCCGGCGCGCTCGCTGAAGTAGTTGTTCTCCTGCCCCCAGAGCGGACGGGTCTGGAAGAAGGCGCTGCCACGGAAGCTGTTGGTACCGGACCGCAGCGTCGTATTGAACACGCCGCCGCCCGTCCGCCCCATCTCGGCGTCGTAGGTGTGCACCTGCACCTTCACGTCGTCGAGCGATTCCATCGACGGGTTGGCGACGGCGCGATTGAGGATGTCGGTGATCGAGACGCCGTCGAGCGTGTAGTTGTTGCCGCGGCGGGTGCCGCCGCCGAGCGACAGCAGCGAGGCGTTGGACTGGTCCTGCTGGCGGTTGAACTGGCCGTCGCCCGACGCGATGACAGTCGGAATCGAGACCGCCATCAGGAACGCGGCGCGTCCCGGGGATGGCAGGGTTTCGAGCGTCGTCTTGTCGAGCACCGTCCCGTGCGAGGCGTTCGCGGTCTCGACGAGGGCGGCCTGGCTCGAGACGGTGACCGATTCCGCGAGCGTCCCGACCTCCAGCGTGTGATCGAGGACGAGGAAGGTCTGGGTGCCGATACGAACGCCGACGCGCTCCGCCGTCTTGTAGCCCTGCACCGCGATCTTCACGGCGTAGGTCCCAGGCTCGACCGCGGCAAACGCGTATTCACCCTGGCTGTTGCTCACCGTCGAGCGCGACAGGTTCGTCGCTTCGTTCGTGAGCGTCACCGACGCGCCCGGCAGGGCGCCGCCGGCATCCTGCACCGATCCTCTCAGCCCTCCCTGGAAGCCCTGCCCCGAGCCCGGCCGCGCCACGCACAGCACGGCTACCGCCACTCCCATCACGATGAGCGCAACGCGATTCATCATGCACCCTCCCCGCGGTTGTCGAAGTGCCGCCTCCGATAGCGAATTGGAGCGGCGTTGAGCAAGCCGAACGCCAGCCGGCGCGGGGAGGAGGGAACGCGGTCACGCCGCGCGATTTACGCGTGCGATCGCGTCGAGGCGACGAAGAAATCAGCTTGCGGGAAAACTACAAGGATGTCGGAGGATGGGGAGCGGATCGACACGCGTGTACGTGCGCGGCGTGTGCGGGTATTGGCCGGGGTCAGACCTCAGCGCAGGGTGGCGCCGCCGTCGACGTAGAGGTCGGCCATGGTGATGTGGCTTGCGCGCTCGGACAGAAGGAACAGCACCGCCTCGGCAACTTCCCGCGGTTCGGCGATCTTGCCAAGCGGAATCCCGGTGCGGAAGGTATCGAGCGACCCGCGCAGGACGGCATCAGGGCTGGCGCCCCTGGACCAGAAGGCTTCCTGCATCGGCGTGCGCGTCGACCCGGGCGAAACGACGTTGCAGCGGATGCCGTGTGGCGCCAGCTCGAGCCCGAGGCACTTCGTCAGCATCGTCGCTGCCGCCTTCGATGCGGCGTAGGCGCCCATGCCGTGCCGCGGCATGCCCGCGGCATTCGAGCTGACGGTGACGAGGGCGCCGCGGCGCCGCCGGAGCATCTTCCGCGCGACCGCCCGCAAGAGGTGGAACGGCCCCGACGCGTTGACGTCGAGCACACGGCGCCAGGTGTCGTCGTCGGTGTCGGTCACGAGACCGGTGGCGAGGATGCCGGCGACGCTGACGCCGAAGTCAATCGGCCCCCACGCGTCCTCGACGGCCGTGACGGCCCCCTCCACCTCGGCCGGGCGGGCGATGTCGACCTGCCGGACGTCGAGACGCTGGGCGTGGGCGCGCACTCGTGCCGGCGGCTGATCGTTCACGTCCAGGACGGCGACCCGGGCGCCTGCCGAAAGCAGCGCCTCGACGACGGCGAGGCCGATGCCGCTCGCGCCACCCGAGACGACGGCGACCTTGTCGGCGAACTCGAGCGCGTTAGCGTGATCGGTCATGAACCGGCTCCCTGGCGATGGCGGCGCGAAGCACTGGCGCAATCTCCCGGATCGCGTCCGATCGCGTCAAGTGCGCGTGGAGCGCGTCGACGTCGTGTACCGTCAGGCCGCCGACGTATGGCGCCCACTCCTCCGGCCGCAGCCCGTCGTCCGCATGATCGCGGGCGGCGCGGAAGTACAACACGTCGCCGGCAAACCGACGGTGGCGATGGGTGCGCACGAGCCGGCTGTTGTGATCGACCAGCCTGACGACGCCGGCAAGGGTGTCGTCAGCGAGGTAGCCGAGCAGGTTGCCGCTCTTCTTGAGGTAGCCGATGACGGCGTCGCGGGTCAGCGGCGTGTCGCCGAGCGAGCCCGGATCGACTCCGGCGATGAGGAGCAGCGCGCGCAGCGCCGCGCGGGCGTCAGGCGGCGGCGCATCGCGCCAGCGGTCGCACGGGTAGGCGTCGAGCATCGCCAGCGTCGCGACCTCCTGTCCGAGGTCCGCGAGCCGCACCGCCATCGCCTGGGCGATGATGCCGCCGACCGACCAGCCGCACAGGTGCACCGGACCTTCAGGCTGCAACTGCCGCAGACGCTCGACGTAGTCGCGCGCCATCTCGTCGAGGCTCTCGGGCAGCCTGGCATGCGGATCGAGCCCGTCCGCCTGGAGACCGATCACGGAGGCATCGCCGCCCAGCGCCCTCGCGAGCGTCCCGTAGCACCACGAGATGCCGCCTGCCGGGTGGACGCAGAAGAGCTGCGTTGCCGGCCGACCCGAAGTGTCTTTCCCTGAAAGATGAATCGTCGGCGCCAGGCCGACGCCTGCAGTCAACGGCGCCTGCGGCTCGACAGCGTCGACGTGGGCGGCGAGCGCGGCGACGGTGGGATGCGCGAAGACGGCGCCGAGCGACAACTCGACGTCGAACGCGTCCCGCAGCCGCAGCATCAGCTGCGCCGCAAGCAGCGAATGGCCGCCGCGCTCGAAGAAGTCATCGTCGCGGCTGATGGTATCGGCGAGCGGGTCGACGCCGAGGACGTCGGCGAACAGGCGCGCGACGCGGCGTTCGGTATCGGTCTGCGGCGGGGTGCGGCGCGACGTCCCCCAGGCCGGCGCGGGAAGCGCGCGGCGATCGAGCTTGCCATTGCGCGTGACCGGCAGGGCGGAAAGGATGATGAACGCCGACGGCACCATCGCTGCGGGCAACCGCGCCGCGAGGCGATCGCGAAGCACTTCGGCGTCAACCGTTTCCCGGTCTCTCGGCACGATGTACGCGACGAGCCGCTGGTCGCCAGGCTGATCCTCCCGCGCGATCACGACGACGTGAGCGACGCTGGAGTTTTGAAAAGCGGGATCGGACCCGAGAGGCGTCTCCCGGATTGCGGCCTCGATCTCGCCGAGCTCGATGCGGACGCCGCGCACCTTGACCTGATGATCGGAACGGCCGAGGAAGTCGAGCGCGCCGTCGCGGCGCCACTTCGCGCGGTCGCCGGTGAGGTACATGCGGCGGCCGGGGTTGAACGGGTCCGGGACGAAGCGCTCGGCGGTCAGGTCGGGCCGGCCGACATACTCGCGCGCCAGCTGGACCCCGGCGATGTAGAGATCGCCGGGCGTCTCCGGCGGCAGCGCCCGCCGCCGCGCGTCGAGCACGTACATCTGCGTGTTCCACACCGGCCGGCCGATCGGCACCGGCGCCGAGCGGTCGTCCGGTCCAGCGTTCCAGTAAGTGACGTCGACCGCTGCCTCGGTCGGACCGTAGAGGTTGTGCAGCTCGCCGCGGACAACCTGGTGAAAGCGGTCGCGGAGTGCCGCCGGCAGCGCTTCGCCGCTGACGAAGACACGCGCGATCGACAAGCCGGCCGCGGCCGGATCGGCGAGGAACACCGCCAGCATCGACGGCACGAAATGGGTCGTCGTGATCCGGTGGTCGCGGAAGATGCGCGCCAGCCAGGACGGATCCTTGTGCGCCTCGGCCGGCGCGACCACCAGCGTCGCGCCGCTCGTGAACGGCAGGAAGAACTCCCACACCGAGACGTCGAACGTCGCCGGCGTCTTCTGCAGGATCCGGTCGCCGGGGCCGATGCCGGTACTCGGTTCGCATCCACTCGAGGCGGTTGACGATCGCGCGGTGCGTGATCAGCGCGCCCTTGGGCTCGCCGGTCGAGCCGCTGGTGTAGATGACGTAGGCCGGGTCGTCGAGCTCCGCTGCCGGCGCCGGAGCGGACGGGCGATCGCTCGGCGACAGGCGATCGTCGTCGACGATGAGGGTGGTGACATCGGCCGGCACCAGGGCGGCGAGCGCCGCGCTCGTCAGCACGAGGCGCGACCGCGACGACTTCAGCATCGTCGCGATCCGCTCGCGCGGATGGTCGGGGTCGAGCGGAAGATAGGCCGCACCAGCGCGAAGCGTGCCGACGAGCGAGACCACGAGCGCGCGGGAGCGCGGCAGCAGCACGGCAACGATCGCGCCGCGGCCGGCGCCGTTCAGCCGCAGCGCCGACGCCAGCGCCGAGGTCTCCGCGTCGAGGTCGCGATACGTCAACCGCCGGCCGTCGGCCTCGAGCGCAAGCGCCTCGGGCCGCTCTCCCATCGTCCGCTCGATGAGGGTCGTGAGCGTCGCCTCGATGACGTCGTGCGCGGTGTCGTTGACCGTCGACACCCACTCGCGCAGCTCGCCCGGTGTCACCGTCGGCACCACCGTCAGTGTCGGCGCGGTCAGTGCCGCCTCGATGAACGCCGCCAGCCGGCGCGCGTGGCCATCGACGGCGACCGGCGTGTACAGCGCCGGGTTCGCGTCGACTTCGACCCGCAGCCCCGCACCGGCCTGGTCGGCGCGAATCGTCAAAGTGATGTCGTCCACCGGCCCGGTTCCGAGGATGCGCAGTGCGGAGGTCGCCCCTGGCAGCGCTGGCAGCTCGTCGAACGGGAGGACGTTGACGAGCGGACCATAGAGGCGGTGCGACCCGCCGACGAGACCGAGGTCGCGGCGGATCTGCTCCCCGCGATAGCGTCCGCGGCGGCGGCCCTCGCGCAGCGTCCTGGCCACCGTCGCGACGAACGCAGGCAACGGAATGTCTTCGTCGACTGCGATGCGCGCCGGCAGCACGTTCATGACCATGGCCGGCACTCGCGCCGCCGGCGTGCCGAGCCGGTTCATCGTCGCGACACCGAGGACGACGTCGGCGCGCCCGGTGTGCCGGGAAACGTAGGCGCCGGCCAGCGCGACGAGCACGTCGGGCCAGGGCGCTTTGGCCGAGGCCGACACCGCCTGCAGCGCGACGGCGGCAGCCGGATCGACCTCTGCCTCGGCGCGCAGGTACGAGTGCGACGTCAACGCCGCCGCCTCTGCGAGCGATACGACGTCTTCCCCGCCGGCAAGCGTCTCGAGCCAGTAGCGGCGGTCGGTTTCACGCCGGTCGGAGCCGCGGTAGCCGGCAGCATCGGCGAGAACGTCGGCGAACGCGCCAAACCCCTGCCCCGCCGCGGTCGTTCCTTCGAGCGCGGCGCGATAGAGCTCGCAGATTCTGGCGGTGAGCAGCGCCGTGCCGTAGCCGTCGATGACGACGTGATGGATGCGCTGGTACCAGAGCCAGCGACCGTCGCCGAGCTCGAACAGCACTTCGGCGATCAGGCGATCGCGGGAGGGATCGAGCGGCGTCCGCATGTCGCGGTCCATCCAGGCGAGGGCCGCCGCCTCGGGATTGTCGGCCTGGCGCAGATCGACGGTTTCGACGACCCCGCGCGCCGCCGGCGTCACGACCTGCCACGGCGCGCCGTCGCGAGGCTCGATCCGGACCGAGAGCGCGTCCGCTTCGGCGAGCGCGCGGCTGATCGCGTTCGCGAATGCGCCGGCGTCGAACCGGCCGCGGATGTCGAGGTACTGGCCGGTGTTGAACACCGGGTTGGCGGGATCGATCCGCTGCGCGAACCACAGCCCTTCCTGGGCTTCTGTGAGCGGCGCGGCAGCGCCGGGCGCGGCCGGCGGCACCCCGTCTTCGGGCGGCGTCATCGCGCCGCGGCGCCTCCCCGTTCGACGAGGCTGAACCAGTGGGTCAGCTGCGGCCGCTCGGCGAGGTCGGCGAACTGGACGTTGGCGCCGGCGTTGCGCCAGCGCGTCGCCAGCGCCATCAGGCGCATCGAATCGAGACCGAAATCGACGAGATTGTCGTCGTCGCCGATCGCTGAAGCGTCCTCTTCGAGCAGCTCGGCGACGTCCGCGCGCATGGTCTCGAGGGTCAGAGCGGCCATCAGAGCTCCCTCAGCAGGCGGGCGGTCGTCGTCACGACGCCGCAGCGCTCCGCGACATAGGTCAGCGCGAGATCGTGCTTCTCGCGCGAAAAGTCGGCGACGCCGTCGGCGACCATGAAGGGCTCGACATCGCGCATGAACGCGTCGACGGCGGTCGTCATGCAGCCGATGTGGGCGAACACGCCGCAGATGATCAGCTGGTCACGCCTGCGGGCCCGCAGCAGATGCTCCAGCGTCGTCCGCTGGAACGCGCTGTAGCGCCACTTCGTGAGCACGAAGTGGCGCGCTTCCGGTTCGAGGCCGCTGACGATCGCCGGCTGCTCGTTGTCGGACATCATCCCCGGCCCCCAGAACTCGGCCTGCAGGCCGCGATCGCGGCGGTCCTGGCCGCCGGGCTGCGCTGTATAGAACACCGGGATGTCACGCGCGTCGCAGAGGTCGCGGATCGCCCGCATGTTCGCGAGCGCCGGTTCAATCGGCGAACCGGGAGCGAACGCGCGAACGAAGTAATTCTGCATGTCGTGCAGCAGCAGCGCGGCGCGGGCGGTTTCGATCTGCCAGGTGACGCGGCCGGCTGGAAGATCCTCGTCCAGCGGCAGCGTATAGGGGGCGATCTTCGGCAGCCCGGCCGTCACGAGCGCTCACCCGGTTCGCGGCGGACGGCCGCCAGCGGTGTGGCGCCCCGGCCGATCCCGGCCTCCCGCAGCGCCGCGCGCAGTTCCTTGCGGCTGACTTTGCCGACACCCGTCGCCGGAAAAGCTTCGACGAAGACGACCTGGTCGGGAATCTTGAACGCCGCCAACCCGCGCGATCGGATCCACGCCTTCAACGCCGCCGCCTTCGGCGCGGCGCCGCGCGGCACGACGTAGGCGCAGGCACGCTCCCCGAGATACGTGTCCGGAACCGACACCACAATGGCGTCGAGGACGTTCGGATGTGCCAGCAGGTGTTCTTCTATCTCCTCCGCCGACACCTTCTCGCCGCCACGATTGATGTGATCGCCAGCTCGCCCGTGCACGATCAGGTAGCCGTCGTCGCGCCGGCTGACAATGTCGCCGGTGCGATAGTAACCGTCGGCGGTGAAGGCGCGAGCGTTGACGTCGGCGGCGGCGTGATAGCCGCGGATGGTATACGGTCCGCGGGTCAACAGGTGGCCGGGGCTGCCGGGCTCGACCGGGCGGCCCTCGTCGTCGACGATCACCACCTCATCGTCGGGGCTGATCGGCCGCCCCTGGGTCGTGACGATGGTTTCCTCGTCATCGGCGAGCCGGGTGTAGTTGACGAGCCCCTCGGCCATTCCGAATACCTGCTGCAGCGTGCAGCCGAGCGTCGGCTTGACGCGGCGCGCGACTTCGGTCGCGAGCCTGGCGCCGCCGACCTGCAGCACTTCGAGGCTGGACAGGTCCGACGGCGTGCCCGCTGCCGCTTCGAGCCAGATCATCGCCACCGGCGGCACGACGCCCGTGATCGTCACCCGTTCGCGCTCGATCACTGGAAACGCGACGTCCGGGCTCGGCGACGGGCTCAGCGCCACGGTCGCGCCGGCGTACAACGCGCCGAGAAACCCTGGCGAGCTCATCGGATAGTTGTGCGCGATCGGCAGCGCCGCGAGGTAGACGCTGGCCGGCGTCAAGCCGCAGATCCGCGCGCTCTCGCGCACGGAATAGATGTAGTCGTCGTGGGTCCGCGGAATCAGCTTCGACAGCCCGGTGCTGCCGCCGGACAACTGCATGAACGCGACGGCTTCGGGCGACGGATCGGGCAGCGCGCGTGGCGCCGCGGATTCGAGCGCGGCGAGATCGACGAACGGCCCGGGGTCGCCGGCGACGACGACATGACGCAGCGACGGCACCTCGGCCAGGACCTGCGCCGCGAGCTCGCGATAGTCGAAGCCGCCGTGCGCCGCGGCAATGACGTAGCCGGCGGCCTCGGCGGTGCGCGCGAAGTGAGCGATCTCGAGGCTGCGATGCGCCGGCAGCGCGAACACCGGCAGGATACCGGCGCGGAACAGGCCGAAGACGACGCTGATGAACTCGGGGATGTTCGGAAGCTGGACGACGACACGGTCGCCGGGCCGCAGGCCGAGATCGAGGAACCCCGACGCGAGCGCGTCGGCGCGCTGATCGAGGTCGCGATACGTCCAGCGCACAGCGCCGTCGCCGCTGACGACGGCAGTCGCGTCCGCCGCCTCGCTGCCACGATCGCGGAGAAACGATCCGAATGTCTCGCCGGTCCAGTAGCCGGCGTCGCGATACCGCCGCGCGAATGCCGGCGGCCACACCTGCACGGCTGGAGTCATGCCGGCCCCGGCAGCGCCTTCCCCTGTTCGTCGACGCCGAGCGCACGCAGCAGCGTCGTGAACTTGGCCGACGTCTCCGCCGCCTCTGACGCCGGACTCGACCCCGGCACGATCCCGGCACCGGCGTGAATCGTCGCCGTCGCGCCCTCGATCTCGCCGCACCGCAGGGTCACGAACCAGGCGCCGTCGCCGTCGGCATCGCACCAGCCGACAGCGCCGCCAAAGAAGCCGCGATCGAACGGCTCGAGCTCGGCGATTGCCGCGGCGGCTTCGGCGGTCGGCGTGCCGCAGACGGCCGGCGTCGGGTGCAGCGCCGCCATCAGCTCGACAGACGACGCCGACGGGTCGCGCAGGTCGCCTTCGACCGGTGTCGCGAGATGCCACATTGTCGCAGTCGAACGCAGGACAGGAACTTTCGGGACGCGCAGCTGGCGGCAGTACCGGCGTCAGCCGATCGGCCACCCACTCGATGACCGCGGCGTGCTCGCGCCGATCCTTGTCGGAGCGGAGCAAAGCCTCGGCGACGTCGGCATCGGCACCGGCCTCCGCCATGCGCCGCGCCGAACCGGCCATCGGCTCCGATCGGATGCAGCCGTTCGACTTCGCGAGCAGTAGTTCCGGCGTCGCTCCGACGAGGGTGCGGCGCGCGCCGCGAGTCGAAGGCAGCGGCACGGAGAACGCCGTCACGCCGACGTCGGCCGAGAGGCGGGTGAAGAGCGCGTCGGCGTCGATCGGCGCGTCGGACTCGAGCACGAGCCGGCGGCTCAGGACAACCTTGCGCAGCGGCACCGCCGTCACCGCCGTTGCCGCCATGCGCGCGAGCGCCTGCTCGACTGCGTGCATGTAGTCGGCCGTCGATGGCTCCGACCGCACCCGCCAGCGAGCAACGCGGAGGGCCGGACGCGCCTGGCCGAGGCTGACGCTGACGCGCGCGCCGCGTCGCTCCATCTCGCGCGGCTGGACGAGGAACGCCGCGCTGCCGGCCGAGAACGGGACGGCGCCGACCAGCATGCGCGGCTCCGGCGTTCCCGGCCGCGCCTCACGGTCGAAGAACGACCGGACGCGGCCGGCGAGACTGTCCGCCTGCGGCGTGATGACCCGGGCCTGGCCGCGCGCAACGAGCGTCTCGCCGGGCGCCACCAGCAGGAAGGCAGACACCCGCCCGACCTCGTCGGGCGACGTCACCTTCTCGGGGGCCTGCACAGTCGCAACCGGGAGTGCCACGGCTACCTGATCATCGTGACCGTGTCACCGTTGGGGTCGTCGACTGGCGGCGCGCCGCGGCCGCCGCCCTTCGCCTTGTTGGTGACGTAGGTCAGGTTCGTTCGCGGGTCGACGCTCACCGTGTTCGGCAGCGTCCCGGCCGGCAGCTCCGCGAGAATCTCATAGCTCGTCGCGTCGATCACCGAGACCGTACCCGCCTGGCGGTTGGCAACATAGATGCGGTTGGTCTTCGGGTTGAAGCCGATGCCGAGCGCCTGAGCGCCGGTCTTGACGGTCTTGACGATCGTTCCGGCCTTGGTGTCGAGCACGGTCATGTCGCCGCTCGCCTGGTTGGTGATGAACAGTCGGCTGGTCCTGGCGTCGAAGGCGAGCTGCGTCGGCCGCTCACCGCCGGCCGGATACCGCGACACGACTTCGTTGGTCTTGAGATCGATGACGCCGATCTCGTTCGAGCCCATGAGCGCCGTATAGAGACGGTTGGCGGCCGCGTCCAGCGCCAGGCCGGTCGGGGTCACGAGACCGGTGATGGTGTGCGCGATCGTGTTGGTCTTGCCGTCGATGATCCAGAGTCTTGCCGTCCTTGCTCGCCAGCGACACGTACACCTTGTTGTTGGCTTCGTCGGCCAGGACGCGGAACGTATGCGCCTTCGGATCCGCTTCGGACTTGATCGTCGCGACCACCTTGCCGGCCTTGAGATCGATCACCGACACCGAGCCCGAGCGCGTGTTGCTCGTATAGAGCATCTGCGTCTTCTCGTTGAGGCCGAGGCCGAAGGCCGGTTCGGCGGTCACGTCAATCGACTTCTTGACGTCGAGCGTCTTCGGATCGAGGACGACGATCCTGGCTTCCGGCTTGGCGTCCGGACCGCGCCGGCCGGTGCTGGCGACGTAGACCGCGTCGGTCCCGGCGACGACCTCGTAGACGCCGTCCGCGACCTTGACCGACTTGTCGACCGCCGGCTTCGGCGGCGCCGACTGGGCCCCGACCGTCAGAATCGTGGACGCCAGCAGGGCGGACAGCCCCAGGCCGAATGTCACGCCGCGGGCGGCGGCGCGTGAATTTCCTGTCTGCATCGTGACCTCTTCTCCTCTATTGCTCATTGTTCCCATGGCTTCATCGTCAACGCGGCGGGCGCACCGCCGCGGCATGTCGTCAGCGAAGGTCGACCCAATAGATGCCGTCGAGCGGCATCGCCAGAAACCGCGTGTTGATCTCGGCGAGGGTCTTCGCCGGATCGATCGTCTTGAACAGCTCGGGGTGAATCCATCCCGCCAGCGCCTCGACGGCGAGGATGTCGAGCGGCGAGTTCAACAGCTGGTGAGACAGGCCGTGCGCCTGCCCGTTCCTGACCGCCGAGAGCGAGCCGATGCCGGGCCGGCTGCTGACGGCGGTGAGCGCCGCCCTGGCGCGATCCGCCGTGTAGCCCTGGCCGAGCACCATGCCGCCCGACTTCTCGAGGTGCGGCCCGCCGGTCGCGATGTAGACCACCGGATCCTGGCTGACGACGTACTCGAGGTTGAGCCGGCCGAACGTCCCGGGCAGCACGTCGGCGCCGATGTTGTGGCCGCCGACGAACTCGATGTAGTCGCCGACATTGCCCTTGCCGGGCGAATTGCAGCACTCGCCGGACATGCCGGCGTGCGCCTCGAGAAAGACCTTCGGACGCTTGAGCCCGGCCGTCTTCTTGACCGTCGTCGCGATCGCGTTCATCCGCGTGCGGCGGAACTCGATGAACGCTTCAGCCTTGGGGCCGCTGCCGGTGAGCTGGCCGAGAATGCGGAGGCTCGGCTCCAGGTTTTCGAACGGCTGCGAGAAGAAATCGATGAACACGACCGGGACGCCGGCCGACTCGAGCTGCTTGACCTGCTCTGGCGAGGGGCCGAGTCCGAGCGTGAACACCGCGACGTCGGGCTTCACCGCCAGCGCCTTCTCCAGCGAAAACGCGCTCGCGGAGCTCGCCACCTGCGGGATGCGATCGAGGTCGGGAAACTTCTTGATGAACGCGGCGTAGGTGCGGTCGCCGACGCGATTGATGTCGCGCGGCCAGCCGGCGATCACCGACGGCGGATTGGGATGAATCAGCGACAGCGCGACGAGGTAGCGGCCGTCATCGATGAGGATTCGCCTGGCCGGCGTCGGGACGACGACCGAACGTCCCGACAGGTCCTTCACGGTCGCGGTTTGTGCCGCTGCGGCCTGGACCACGAGCACTGAAAGCGCCAGAACGAGGAGAATCGCGCGCCGCCGGACCATGACACCTCGTGCTGCGGACAACTGCCAGCGTCTCGAGCTGTCAGCCGGCAGCGTCAGCACCGGCGCTCGCGGCGAGCACCGGTACAAAGGAGCAGGGTCGGCCTCAACCCGTGTCCCGCTCGAACCTGCCTCGCGACGCTCCTCTCGCACAATTCTGAGACTCGTCGCAAGATTTAGAAAAGTCTATTGCTGGATATCCGACCAGTCAAGTCCTATTTCACCGCGACGCAGGCGGCCCGGACGCGAGCCGGAGGCCCCGGTTGATCGCGATGAGCGCGGCCGAGGCGTGGTCCTCGCCGGGCGCCTCGGCGAACGTCACGCGGAGCGTCCCGCCCCCGACGCGATCGAGGATCGACGCCAGCGTCCGGCAGCGGGCGACCATCTGCCTCGCCAGCCGCCGTTCGCGCATCTCGGCGGCATTCGGAGCGGACTCTTCCCACGGCGCCAGCACTTCTTCGTACTCGCCGACGGTGAACGACGCGGCAATGGTCGAGCTCGCCTGGCTGAGCCGTGCGGACACCGTCTCGGCCCTCGCCGCGATCGCGTCCCACGACCACCACAGGGAAGGGCTGACCACCATGTAACGCGCGAAGGCGGCCGGCTCGTCGAGCAGCACGGACGTCGCGAACAGGCCGCCGAGCGAATGCCCGAAGAGCGTCCGGCGGGCGGAGTCGATCGGCAGCTCTTGCTCGAGCTCGTCCCGCAGCCGCGTCAACAGCGTGAAGAATCGCGCCGGTCCACCGGTCAGCAGGCCGTCGCGCGCGACGCCGTCGACCTCGGCGACGGCCGGCGTGAAGTCGATCCGCCGGCGCTCGCGCTCGTAGGGGCCGTCGACCGCGTGACCGATGCCGACGACAATCGACGGCTCGACGCCGGTCGTTGCCGGACGATGGCAGCGCATGCGAATCGCCTCGACGAAAGTGGCGAAGGTGGCGTTGGCGTCGAGGACGTAGACCACCGGGAACCCGCGCCGCGGCGGCGCCTCGGCCGGGGTGGCGATGAACACGCGGTACTGGTGGCTGCCGTCGGCGGCATCGAGCGTGCGCGTCTCGCTGCGCGGCACGAAGACCGGACCGCCGCGCTCCGTCCGGCTCACGATCGCGGCGCTCCCGCCAGTTCGATCAATCCGTCGACGACCACCTGCGGCCGGCCGTTGGACGCCGCCTCGAGCCGAGCCTGGACGCCGTAGACCCGGGCGAGCACCTCGGGCGTGATCGTCGCGAGCGGTGGACCGTCGGCGTCCGGCGTGCCGTGATTCAGCACGACGACCCGCCCCGCCCAGCGCACGGCGAGGTTGAGATCGTGCAGCACGACGACGACGATCCTTCCCTCGGCCGCGAGATCTTCGACCAGCCGCATCACCGTCACCTGGTGCCGCAGGTCGAGCGCGCTCGTCGGCTCGTCGAGCAGCAGCAGCGTCGGCCGCCGAACCACCGCCTGCGCCAGGCTGGCGAGCTGCCGCTCGCCGCCCGACAGGTGATCGAGCGGCGTCAGCGCCAGGTCGCGGATGCCGACACGCTCGAGCGTCGCCAGCGCGAGGCGCGCGGCCGGTTCGCCGCCGTCGGCTTCGAGCGGCGACGCCCGCAGCGCGCTGATCACGCCTTCGAGCACCGACAGGCCGACTCGTTGCGGCAGCGTCTGGGGCATGAACGTTACCCGCCGCGCCCGCGCTGCCAGCGGCGCGTGCAGCAGGTCCAGATCGCCGAGCGTCACCGACCCGGTCGCCGGCAGCAGGCCGGCGAGGACCTTGAGCAGCGTCGACTTGCCGGCGCCGTTGGGGCCGACCAGGGCCGTGACCGTGCCCGGCACGAGCGGCGGCAGCGTCAGGCCGCGCAAGACCGGATGGCGGCGATAGCCGGCCGTCAGGTTGCCGATCGTCAGCGGCGACGCCGTCATCCGCGTCCCCGCCGCGTCAGGATCAAGGTCACGAAGAACGGCACGCCGATCAGGGCGGTGACGAGCCCGATCGGGATCAGGACGCCGGGGATGATCGCCTTGCTGGCAATCGAGGCGAGCGACAGCACCAGCGCGCCGCTGAGGGCGCTGGCCGGCAGGAAGAACCGGTGGTCCTCGCCGATCAGCATGCGCGCGATGTGCGGGCCGACGAGGCCGACGAAGGCAATCGTGCCGACGAACGAGACCGCCGTCGCCGTCAACAGGCTGATGCGCACGAGCGACGCGAACCGCACCCGGCTGACGTCGACGCCGAAGCTCTGCGCCCGCTCCTCGCCCAGCCGCAGCGCCGTCAGCTGCCAGGAAGCGAGCAGCGAGAACGGCACGACCGCCGCCACCACTACCGCCAGCACGGTGACCCGATCCCAGGTCGCGCGCGCCAGGCTGCCCATCGTCCAGAACACCAGCTGCTGCAGCGCCTGCTCGCTGGCGATGAACTGCGCGATCGAGACCAGGGCGTTGAAGGTGAAGAAGATGGCGATGCCGAAGAGCACCAGCGTCTCGCTGCCGGCGTCGCGTGTCCGCACGACCGCCTGCAGCACCAGGACCGACCCGAGCGCGAAGACGAAGGCGTTCGCGGAGACGATCCAGTTGGCGGGCACGCCGGGCACGCCGATGTCGAGGACGATCGCGAGCGCCGCGCCGAAGATCGCGGCCGACGACATGCCGAGCGTGAACGGGCTCGCCAGCGGATTGTTGAGCGAGGTCTGCATCTCGGCGCCGGCCAGCGACAGCGCCGCGCCGACGAGCAGCGCCATCACCGCGTACGGCATGCGGACGTCCCAGATGATGACGGAAACGGACGGACTGAGCGTTTCTGGGCGGAGGATGCCGGCGAGAGCGTCACGGACCGTCAGGTCGGAGGGACCGGTGACGAGATCCAGCAGAAATGACCCGCAGACTCCCGCAAGCAGCACCGCGAGCACGAGCAGGCGGCGTCGCAGGAGCTGCTGATACCCTGCCAGCAACTCGGTTGCGGCCGTCGCAGTCGACATCAAAGCTGAGCATATCTGCGACCAAAACGGTCGTCAATTCCTGCTCGGAATGCCTCGGCATTCCGCTACGACCAGCGAGTTTGCCAGCCAGCGGCAGGGGACCCGGCGAAGCGCGCCAGTCGAAATGCAGGGTCAGGCTCGCTCTCGTCGAGAGCCAGCGACGCAATCAGCTCGCCGACGGCGGGGCCCATCTTGAAGCCGTGCCCCGAGCCGCCGCCGGCGATCCAGACATTCGCGGCAGCCGGATGGCGATCGATGACGAAGCCGGCGTCGACCGAGCTCTGGTACTGGCAGACCTCCGCCGCGACGAGCGGCGCCGCTGCCAGCGCCGGAAACCGCCGCGCCAGGAACTCGCGCGCCGTGTCGATGCCGGCCGGCGTTGCCGTTCGATCGCTCGTCGTCGGATCGATCGGCGGGCCGGTGGTGTCGTCGGCGACCTTGAACCCGCGCGCGCCGGACGGAATCCCATAAATCTGACGGCCGCTGAGATCGATCCACACCGGCAGGCTGCGATCGGTGAAACGCGAATCACCGGCCGGCGCACCGAAGTAATAGACCTCCTGGCGCGTCGCCGTCAGGACCTGGCCGAGCACGTCCGGAAACAATGCCGGCAGCCACGGACCGCAGGCGAAGACAAAGAGGTCGGCGTCGAGCAGCGTGCCGTCGCCGAGCACCAGCCGTCTGGCAAGAAGTTCGGCGAGTGAGACCGGCGCTGGCGCAGCCCCGATCCTGTAGCTGCCCCCTTCGGAGACGACAGCCTGGGCGACGACTTCGCAAGCCCGGCGCGCCATCAGATAGCCAGCCTCGGGCTCGAAGAGTATCGAGGTCAAGCCGGTGAAGTCGATCTGCGGGTAGCGCTGACGCGCATCCGCAAGCCGCACCGGCTCGAGGGCCGCGCCGCATTCGTCCAGTGCCAGCGCCGACGCGCGGCCGAAGCTGTCGTCGTCGCCGAACATCCACAGCACGCCGGTCCGGGTGAACAGGGACGTGCCGGAACGCGAATCGTGCGCGCGCCAGAGGTCGAGCGCGCGTCGCGCCATCGTCGTGTAGATTGGTACGCGAACCGTAGGTCGCTCTAATGATGCGCGTCTCGCCGCCCGAGCTCGAGCGAGGGTGACCCGCGCCCCAGGCATCGACGAGCGTTACGCGCGCGCCGCGGCGCAGAAGCTCGAGCGCCGTCCAGCCGCCGAAGGCGCCGGCGCCGACGACCACCGCTTTCAACCCTCGCGCTGACCGGGCGGTCACGACGTTATCCGCCGGCCATCGCGCCGACGACGAGAAGCGGTTCGGCGCCCGAGACGACGGCAGGCGGCAGCGGCGTGTCCGGCGGGTCGTGCGACAGGTCCTGCTCGCAGGCGAAGAAGCGGACGAACGGCCGCCGCCGGGCGGTGATGTGATCGCGGATCGTGCCGCGAAGCACCGGATAGGTCTGCTCCAGCGCCGTCAGCGTCGCGCCGAGCGTCACCGCGCCCTCGACGTCGACCGTCACTTCTCCGCCGACTTTTGCCAGCGTCCGCAGATGCGCCGGCAGCACGACGCGAATCATGGCAGGGTCTGGACTTCGACCGACAGGACCGGCGGCAGGTCACGCACGATCGGCTGCCACGTGTCGCCGCCGTTCGCCGAGCCGTACACCTGCCCGCCGGTGGTGCCGAAGTAGATGCCGCACGGATCGAGGCGATCGACCGCCATCGCGTCGCGCAGCACGTTGACGTAGCAGTCCTTCTGCGGCAGCCCGCTCGTCAGCGCTTCCCACTCGTTGCCGCCGGTCCGGCTGCGGTAGACGCGCAGCCGGCCGTCAGGCGGAAAGTGCTCGGAATCGCTCTTGATCGGCACGACGTAGATGGTTTCCGGTTCATGGGCATGGACGTCGATCGGAAAGCCGAAATCGCTCGGCAGGTTGCCGCTGACCTCGGTCCATGAATCGCCGCCGTCGTTGCTGCGCATCACGTCCCAGTGCTTCTGCATGAAGAGCACGTCGGGGCGCGACGGATGCATCGCGATGCGGTGCACGCAGTGGCCGACCTCGGCGTTGGGGTCGGGAATGCCCTCCGACTTGAGACCGCGGTTGATCGGCCGCCACGTCCCGCCGCCATCGTCGCTGCGAAATGCGCCGGCCGCCGAGATCGCCGCGAACATGCGCCCGGGCTGACGCGGGTCGAGCAGGATCGTGTGCAGGCAGAGCCCGCCGGCCCCCGGCTGCCACGATGCGCCTGAGGGGTGCGTGCGCAGGCCCGACAGCTCCTGCCAGTTCTGGCCGCCGTCGATCGGTACGGAACATCGCCGCGTCTTCGACGCCGGCGTAGACAGTATCGGGATCGGTGTAGGCCGGCTCGATGTGCCAGACGCGCGCGAACTCCCACGGGTGCTGGGTGCCGTCGTACCACTGATGCGTACCGGGGACGCCGTCGTAGACGAACTTGTTGCCGACGGCATCCCACGTCCTGCCGCCGTCGTTCGATCGCTGGATGACCTGCCCGAACCAGCCCGACGACTGCGAGGCGTAGAGACGATCGGGATCGGCCGGCGAGCCCTTGACGTGATAGACCTCCCAGCCGGCGAAGAGAGGCCCGTCAACCTTCCAGGTCGCGCGCGTGCCATCGGCGGTGAGGACGAACGCGCCCTTGCGCGTGCCGACGAGCACTCTGACTCCACTCATTGCTGCCTCCGCGAACGGAATTATCCCACGCGGCGCGCGCGCAACAACCTCAACTGGTTCGCGAGGATGCGCGCCTGGTTGGCCTTGATCCGCTGCTGCCCTGCGAGCAGCGCGTCCAGCTTGCGCTGGTTGCCGAGCAGCCGGCGCTGGTTGGCGAGGATGAGCCGCTGGTTCTGCATGATCGTCTTCTGGTTGGCGAGAACGCGATTGTCAGCCATCGATGTCCTCCTGGCCGGTGCGATGTTGAACCGCCGGAACGCCGCTAATCCTTTCACACTACCGCGCCTGAACGCGATGCGATGGCGTCAGGCGTACTGGCATACTATGCGGCAAATCACGGCCCCGCCAATGTCAGATGCCGCCACCTCCCGCCGACTCACGCTGCTCGCGCTCGTCGGACCCGGCCTGGCGGTGCTGGCGTGGGCGCTGATTGCCGCGACGTCGGTGTTTCCGGAATCGCTGTTTCCCAGTCCGGCCGCCGTTGCCAACGGCCTCGTGGTCGAGCTCCGCAGCGGCCGTCTCGTCAACGACATCATCGCCTCGCTCTTCCGCGTCTTCACCGGCTTCCTCCTCTCTGTTGCGCTCGGGGTACCGGCCGGGCTGCTACTCGGCCACTCGACCTACGCGCGCCAGGCATTCATCCCGGTCGTCAACTTCTTCCGCAGCCTGTCGCCGCTGGCGTGGATCCCTTTCGCGATCCTCTGGCTCGGCATCGGCGATCCGCCGGCGATCTTCCTGATCTTCATGGCCGCTTTCTTCCCCATCGTGCTGTCGACGACGGCGGCGGTGGCGAGTATTCCGAGCGTCTACTTCCGCGTCGCGCGCGACCTCGGCATCCACGGCATCCACCTGCTGCGCGAGGTGACGCTGCCGGCGATCGCCCCACAGGTAATCACCGCGCTGCGGCTCACGGCCGGCCTGTCGTGGCTCGTGGTCGTCGCCGCCGAGATGATCGCCGGCCGTGACGGCCTCGGCTTCGCGGTGTGGGACGCGAGAAACGGCCTGCGCATCGACCTCCTCGGCGCGGCGATGGTGATCATCGGCGCGATCGGCGCCCTGCTCGATCGGGTCCTCGTGCAGCTGACGCGCATTCCGAGCGTGCGCTGGGGCTACGAGCGATGACGGCGCCTCTGCTCCGCTTCGAGAACGTCGGCCACCGCTTCGGCGACGTCCGCGTGCTCGAGGATATTCACCTGAGCGTCACGCAGGGCGAGTTCGTCGCCATCGTCGGGCCGTCCGGGTCGGGCAAGACGACCATCCTGAATCTCTGCTCGGGCTGGCTCGAACCGACAACGGGTCGCGTGGAACGCCCGGCGCGGATGCGCATGGTGTTTCAGCAGGACGGACTGTTCCCCTGGCTGACCGTCGGCGAGAACGTGCGCTGCGGGCTCAGGCACGTGCCCGCGGGCAGGGAGCGGGATGCCCGGGCGGTCGAACTGGTCGCACTCGTCGGCCTGACCGGGTTCGACCATCACTATCCGCACCAGCTGTCCGGCGGCATGCGGCAACGGGCCGAGCTCGCGCGCGCCATCGGCGGTGACACCGATCTGCTGCTGATGGACGAACCCTTCTCGTCGCTCGACTACCTGACGCGGCTGCGGATGCGCGCCGAGCTCGCGCGGCTGCTGCTCGATCGGCCGCGGACGGTCGTCCTCGTCACCCACGACATCGAGGAGGCGGCCCAGCTCGCCGACCGCGTCCTCGTCCTCTCGGATCGGCCGGCGCAGATCCGGGACGAGGTGCGGTTGTCGCTGCCGCGGCCGCGCGACCTGACGCACCCTGGCGTCGTGCAGGCGGTGCACAAGATTCTCACGACGCTCGGGCTCGAACGGGACGCCGAGCGGGAGCCCGCCGCCGCGAGCGGCCGGAGGTGATGGCATGATGCGTTCTCCGGTCCTTCGCTGGGCGGCCGGCGCCGTCGTCGTGCTCGCGGTGCTGGCGCTGCTGCGGTTCAAGCCATGGCAGCCGGGCCCGCCTGACGGCATCAGCGATGGCGCGAGCGGTCGCGACACGCTGGCCGTCGGCTTCCTGCCGGTCACCTGCCACCTCACGTGTCCGGTGACCGACTACGCCTCGAAAACCAGCGCCGCGACGCGCTTCGAGTCCCAGCGCTTCACCGACTTTCCCACCGTCGTCGAAACGCTGAAGAGCGGCCGGCTCGACGCCACGTTCATGATCGCGCCGCTGGCCATGAAGCTGCGCGAGCAGGGCGTGAAGATCAAGATCGCCTACCTCGGCCACCGCGACGGCTCCACGGTGATGGTGCGAAAGGACCTGCCGGCAAAGTCGCTGAAGGATCTGCGCGGCCGGACGTTCGCCATCCCGAGCAAGTACAGCAACCAGAACCTGGTGATCCGCAAGCTGATGCGCGACGAAGGCGTCAACCCCGACGAGATGCGGTTCGTCGAGATGCCGCCGCCCGACATGCCGGGCGCGCTCGCCAGCGCCGCGATTGACGCCTACTTCATCGGCGAGCCGCATGCCGCGCGCGCCGAGCTCGACGGGACCGGGCGCGTCCTCTATCACGCCAAGGACATCTGGCCGCGCTTCATCTCCTGCGTGCTGGTCGTGACGGAGAAGCTGATTGATGAGCGGCCGGCCGTCGTCAGGGATCTCGTGCGCGGCATCGCAGAAAGCGGCGAGTGGGCCGAGTCGCACCGCCTCGAAGCAGCGAAGCTGGTCTCGCCCTACTTCCGCCAGGACGAAGCGCTGCTGCGTTACGTCCTGACCCAGCCCCCCGATCGCGTCAGCTACCGCTCGCTCACACCGGGGGACGACGAGATGCAGCTCATCGCCGACATGGGTCTCGACGCCGGGATCCTCGACCGCCGGCTGGACGTGACGGGGCTCGTCGATCGCCGGTTCATTCCGGCCGCCATCCAGCCGGCGCCGATCGTCGTGCCGAAATAGCCGATGCGATTCCGTCGAGCCGATCGCGCCCGCCGACGATCGGCGGCGTGGAAGCGGCGCGTTTGCATTTACGAAATTCGCGCCGGTATTTACGAAAAACGATCCGGCGCAGTACGCGCCGCAGCGGTTAGGATAGGGCCATGGTGCGCGTTTCCTGGCGCAGCTTCGCCGCCGCGTCGCTTGCTTCCCTGCTCACGACGGCAACGCCGTCAGTGCTGTCGGCCAACGGCCACGGCCCGCTCTTCGGCGGCGCCACGCCGACGCTCGGCAAGGGCGGCTGGCAGCTCGATCAGGCGTGGATGGGCCGCATCGGCCGCGAATCGAACGACGACGAGCAGATGCTGCGGACGATGATCGGGTTCGGCATCACCGAGGACCTGCAGATCTCGGGCTCGCTGCCGATTTCGATTGACTCGACGGCCTTCATGCCGCGCGGCCGGATGATGGCGATGATGTCGTCGTCGCAGGACATCGAAGCGCTGGTCGGCTGGCGCTTCCAGCGCCGCGACATGGGCCCGGGGGCGCGGCTCGAGTCGACGCTCTACGCCGGCGCCACGGCACCGCTAGAGGATTACCGCGCCGACGGCATGAAGGCGACGCCTTCGGTGTATGTCTCGGCCGCGAGCGGTTATGCCTCGCGCGTCCACTACATCTGGCTCAGCGGCGGGTATCAACGCTACAGCGAGCGTGAGGGCGACCGCGTCGGCGACAGCGTCACCTACAGCGCCGTCTACGGCTTCCGGCCGTCGTTCCTCCAGGTCGACTATCCGAAGCCGGACCTGCGGTTCTTCGTCGAGGCCGTGGGCGAGCACTCCGAGCGCGGGCAGCATCATGGCTTCGAAATGGTGACGAGCGGCGGGCAGTCGCTGCTCGTCGGGCCAACGGCGCTCCTCCTCTACAAGGCTTACGGCATCGAAGGCGGCGTGCTGTTTCCGGTTTACCAGCGGACCAACGGCCAGCCGGAAGAGAAGCTTCGGTTCGCCGTCAACTTCAGCTACTTCTTCTGGAGAAAGTGAGCGGGTGACATGGTGATTGGACGCGTGTTCCGGCGCGGGCTCGTGGCGGCGGCGATTGTCGCCGGCGGGGCTGCGAGCGCGAACGCCGAGCACCTGCGCATCGAGATCAAGGTCTTCGGCATGGACTGCGCCACCTGCGCGCACGGGCTGACGGTGGCAATGAAGAAGCTCGAAGGCGTCGAGACGGTCGACATCTCGCTCAACAAGTCCGCCGCCCAGCTGACGCTGCGCGAGGGCAACCGGGTGACGATCGACCAGCTGCGGACGATCATCAAACGCAACGGCTTCACCCCGAAGGAAGCGGTCGTGACGACGATCGCCGTGCCGGCGCGGAAGAGCGGCGACGTCGTCCTCGAGGTCCGCGGCCAGGCCTCGATCATGACCGTCGCCCCCGGCAGCACGCCGGCCGCCCTCAAGACCCTCACCGATGCCGCGAGCGCTGCGGCGCCGCACCTCGTCTCGGGGACGATCTCGCAGAAAGCCGACGGCGCGGAACAGATTGTCGTCGCCAGCGCCGCGCCGAAGCCGTAACGTCGGCCGGCGATCGGCGCGGCTGACGGGACAAATTCGCCGCGAATGCAGTAGAGTGTCGCAACACTGCATTCGCCAGCCGGCGCGCGAACGGCCTTACATCACCTGCGCCGCGGAGTCCGTCATTGACTGCTGCGACACCCCCTGTACAGCGCCGCAAGACCCCGATCGAGCTCATTCTCTCGCCCATCGCCGACGTCCGGCGCGAGGAAGTCGCGGGCGCGCTGCTGATGACGCTCGTCATGTTCCTGATCCTCGGGTCTTACTACCTGCTGAAGACGGCGCGCGAGGTGTTCATCCTCTCGGAGGGCGGCGCCGAGGTGAAGAGTTACTCGTCGGCCGGCCAGGCCATGCTGCTGCTGGCGATCGTTCCGGCCTACGGCGCGTTCGCTTCGCGGGTCAGCCGGACTAGGCTGGTGCGGTGGGTGACGCTCTTCTTCGCCGGCAACGTGGTCCTGTTCGTGCTGGCCGTGCAGGCGGGCCTGCCGATCGGTATTCCCTACTTCCTCTGGGTCGGCATCTTCAACCTGATGGTCATCGCCCAGTTCTGGGCCTACGCAGCCGACCTGTTCACCTCGGAGCAGGGCAAACGGATTTTTCCGTTGATCGGCGTCGGCAGCAGCCTCGGGGCCTGGATCGGCTCGGTGCGGGCCGGACACCTGATGGGGTCGGGCGGCCCGACGCGGCTGCTGATCACCGCCGCCGCCATCCTGGTCTTCTGTGCCCTCATCGCGCCAACCATCGAACGGCTGATCGTCAAGCGCGAGACGCCGGCCGAGAAGAAGGCCGACGAGGCGCCGCTCGGCAAGGAAGGCGGCTTCGAGATGATCCGCAAGGACCGCTACCTGTTGCTGATCGCGGTCCTGACGCTGCTGCTCAACGTCGTCAACACGTCTGGCGAATACCTGTTCGGCCGCTACGTCGTCGAGGAGGCCAACGCGCTTTACGTCGGCGCCGGTGCCGAAGTCGAAGCCGCGCGCCAACAGTTCATCGGCCAGACCTACAGCCACCTGTTCAGCACCGTCAACCTGCTCGGCTTCCTGCTGCAGATGTTCGTGGTCTCGCGGCTGTTCAAGTTCCTCGGCGTCGGCAAGTCGATGTTCATCCACCCGCTGGTGGCGCTGTTCGGCTACATGGTCATGCTGCGATCGCCGTCGGTCCAGTTCATGACCTGGCTGAAGATCGCCGACAACAGCCTCGACTACTCGGTCGGCAACACGACCAAGCAGGCGCTCTGGCTGCCAACGAGCCGCGAGGCGAAGTACAAGGCGAAGCAGGCGGTGGACTCGTTCTTCGTCCGCGCCGGCGACATGGTGCAGGCGGGCATCGTCTTCATGGGCGAGCGCCTGCTGCTGACCGTCCCGTCATTTGCCGCGATCAACCTCGTGCTCGTGGCCGGCTGGCTCGGCGTGGTCGCGCTGCTGAACGGGCATCTTCGCGGATCGAAGCATTAGGGCAGGCACTCGTGCTTGGTGCACGGTGCCTGGGTGCCTGGGTGCTTGAGGTGCGAGCGTGCGAAGCGTGCCGGGTGCGACGTGCCGGGTGCGACGTGCCGGGTGCGACGTGCCGGGTGCGACGTGCCATGGGCGTGGTGACGCGACACTCCTCGGTCTTCTCACGACCAGCACGTTCGCCGTCGGCTGCTTAAGCGATTGACCGCGACGCGCTCCCGGTGCAGAATGAACGCGCTCGGTCGGAGCATCCACGTCCGCGGAAAGGGCTGCGCCTACGACCACGATCGAATCGCACATCGCGATCCATCGTCCTCTTTCAGCCTGGTGCGGACGCAGGCACGCGAAAGAGGATCCGCATGCCCGGCACCTCCGATCCGTACGCCGCCTTCCGGCTCAATCTAGAACAGCAACGTAAGCGCGCGAAGGATCTGCTCCGCGCGGTTCGCGCAGGCGATGCGTCGGCGCGCCGGCGTCTCGCCGACGCTGTCGCTGTCCCGGTGGCCGATGCCCTGACGATTAAGCTCGCCGATGCTCAGTTCGCGATCGCCCGCGAGCTCGGGTTCAAGACGTGGCGTGACCTTCGAACCCATGTGATGGCGCAGGCCGCTGCGCGTGAGGCGATCGCGCAGCCTGGCCCCGCCGTTGACGCCGACATGCCGACGTTGCACGTTCGCTGCGGATCGGACATTAAAGGAGAGCTCGAGGCAGCGAGATTCAGGGGTGATTTCCTCGCCGTGTGGGACCCGTTCCCCGTCGGGCCCGTGACGGACGCACCAGACTGGATTGCGCAGCGCGCACGCTTTCACGCCGATAGCGGTACCGCCCGCGATGTGGCTTACGACGCATTTCTCGCGGAGCTCACGGACGCAGACCGCCGGCTCGCGGCATCCGCCAGGAGCTATGCGCGCGTCGTCATCTGGACCGAGCACGACAGCCACGACCAACTCTCGCTCATCCGCTGCCTCGCACATTACGCGCGAACGCGGCCGCCGCGTATCCTCGAACTGATCTCAGTCAACCACTTTCCCGGCTCACGGCGTTTCATCGGACTCGGCCAGCTCCCGCCCGAAGCGATGTGGCTGCTCTGGAATCGGCGCGAAGTCATCGATGCTGAACGGCTGTCAGTCGGCGCCGCAGCGTGGGCGGCGTTGACATCGGCGGATCCGCGTGCGCTCGCGGCCATCGCTCGCACGCGAACGCCGGCGCTGGCGCATCTCGGACCGGCCCTGCATCGCCACCTGCAGGAGCTGCCGTCGTTGGTCAACGGCCTCAGCCTGACGCAATCCTTGCTCTTCCAGATACTCGCCAGGGAGCCCGCCAGCGTTGGCGACCTGTGGCGAGTCTCCCAGGGTGAACTGGAACCGATGCCGTTTCTCGGCGACACGATGTTTCTGCACATCCTCAACCAAATGGGACGTGCCCACCCGGCCGTCTACGAACGGTCCGTGCTCGATCCGGAACATCCGTTCAGCGATCGCCTTGCCATTACCCAGACCGGCCGTGAAGTACTCCAGGGCGTGACCGACTGGCTCTCCCTGCAACCGCCCCTCCGGTGGCTCGGCGGCGTGCGGATCGATCCGTCAACGCCGAACTGGCGCTGGGACGAGGCGCGACAGGACGTTACGATGGCGTGACTGTGCCCGGCGGCGTGAGCGAAATGGCTTCGCACGAGGCACCTTCGCACGAGGCACGTCGCACCCTCGCACCCCCGCACCCCAAGCACCCAGGCACCAGGCACCCCGCACCAAGCACGACGTCGTGCGACTCGTTAGAACCTAAGCTTCAACGCAAACTGAAAATTCCGCTGGAGGTCATTGCCGCCGAACGCCGTCGAGGTGATCCGGCCGGCGTTCGGGTTCGGGTTACCTGGCACCCCGACCTCCGAATCGGGGTTGCCGAGATTGACGTGGTTGAAGAGGTTGACCGCCTCGAGCCGCACCTCGAGCGCCCGGGCTTCGCCGAACTCGAAGCTCTTGAACATCGATGCGTCGACCCGCCAGTAGCCGGGGCCGCGCAGCGCGTTCCGTTCGAGGTTGCCGAACGTTCCGACGGCGGGCCTTCCGAACGCGCTCCCGGACTCTCCGATCGGCGTGACGTTGAACCACTGGTCGCGCGTTTCCGGTCCGTCGGGATCGCCGATGAGATCCGGACGATTCGGGCCGGTGTCGCGATCGGCGCCGGCGTTGCGGTAGCTGACGTTGTACGGCAGCCCGCTCAGGATGAACGTGTTGGCGTTGAACTGCCAGCCGCCGACGAGGAGGTTCATCGCCGGCGACACGTCCGTGAGGTAGGCGCGGCCGCGCCCGATCGGTAGTTCGGCGACGAGCGAGATCACCAGGTTGTGCGTGCGGTCCCAGTCCGCCGGGCCGCGGTTGAGCGCGGTGTCGAAGAGGCCCTCGGCTGGCGGCAGCGGCGTCTGGAAGTACTCGCCGCTTTCCTGCTCGGCCCGCTGCAGCGTGTAGTTGACCTGCAGCGAGTAGCCGCCGGAGAACCGCTTGTTCAACTTCGCCTGCAGCGAGTCGTAGGAGTTCTCGGCGCAGTTGCAGAAGTAGTCGACGTCCTGCGTCCACCCGAACTCGTTGAAGTAGGGCCGGCGCTGGTTCCGCGGCACGCCCGGGTAGCCGTTGATCGACGCCTGGTTGATGTTGATCGCCGGGTCCGTCGCCGGCGAAGACGTTGCCGCCGCGGTTGCCGACGTAGCCGACTTCGATCGACATCGTCGGCGTCAGCTCGCGCTGGACGGTGATGTTGAAGGCGTCGACGTGCGGCGGCCGCTGCTTCTCCGGCAGCGCCCGCGCGAAGACGCCGTCCGGCAGCTCGAACTCGCCCGACGCCGGCACCTCGGGGAACGGCGGCGGCGGCGGACCGCCGGCGAGGTTGAAGACGCGGTCGAAGTTCTCCGGCGCGTTGAGCTGCTGGATCGAGAGCACCGGCAGGTTCTGGGTGACGCTGTGGCCGAAGAGCGAGCCGAAGACGCCGATGTCGTAGCTGCGGCCGTAGCCGCCGCGGATCACCGTCTTCTGGTCGATCTGATAGGTGAGGCCGACGCGCGGCGCCCAGTTGAAGCGTGTTCTCGACGTCGCCGTTGAGGCCGATGCCGCCGACGCCGGCGACGCGAATCAGGCCGGTGTCGAGATCGAGGAAGCCGCCGTTGCCCGGCTCGTTGACGGTCTGCGGATTGATCACGTCGAGCCGCAGGCCGTAGTTCAGCGTCAGCTTCGAGTTGACGCGCCATGTATCCTGCGCGTAGTAGAAATGGCGCCACTGGCGCTCGCGCGCGTCGACCGTCGGGCTGACGTAGCGGCCGAAGGTGCTGACGTCGCCGAGCATGAAGCTGGCCAGCGCCAGGCCGCCGCCGTTCGGACCGCGCGTGCGATCGTCGGTGAACGACAGCTCGCCCGAGCGGTGGCGATCGCTCGGCACCCGCAGGTTGTAGGCGCGGCGGACGTCGATGCCGAACTTGAAGCTGTGGCCGCCGAGCAGCTTGGTGACGTTGCCGACCAGCTGGAACTGCTTCTCGTCCTGGTCGAGCGGGCAGTTGCAGCGGCCGACGCGATCGCCGAGGCCGGAGCCGAAGGCGATGCCGCGGCTGTCGCCGTCGCCGCCGATGAAGAACGCCGGCATCCCGGACGCGAAGGTCGAATCGAGGTTCAGGCCGGGGATGCCGGCATCGGCCGCCGGCGTCGTGCCGAAGTCCGACGGCAGCACCTGGACGCTGTAGTTGAACCACCCGAACCGGAAGTCGGCGAGGAGCGTCGACGAGATCGCCCAGTCGACGCCGTAGGCCAGGCTCTGGTTGCGGGCATCGGAGATGCCGCCGAGGTTCACGAGCTCGTCGCCGCCGCCCTCGCCGAAGACCTGCGGCCCGTCGCGGAGAAAGTCGCCGAGGCTGTAGCGGCCGAAAGTGTTGAGGCCGTCGCGGAGCCGGCCGTCGATCCGCAGGTTGAAAGCGTTGCCGTCGAAGGTCTCCGATCCCGACTCGACGTAGTTGTTGATGGTGCCGTTCTCGACGCCGGCGGTGTTCGGCGTCGGCACGCGCTGCAGCAACGCCAGCGCCTGCGGCGAGAGTCGGCCGGTCGGGATGCGGTTGCCGCCGAACTGCTGCCGCTGCGCCGGCGCGCCGGTGTCCGGATCGAAGATGTCGACGCCGTAGGCGCTGAAGTCGCCGGCGCGAGCCGCGTCCGTCGGCACGGTGACGAGCCGTGAACCGCCGATGGTGTTGCGCGTCGACTCGTAGTCGCCGAAGAAGAACCACTTGTTCTCGACGATCTTGCCGCCGGCCGAGGCGCCGAACTGGTTCTTGGTCGTCTCCGGCAGGAAGCGGCCGGTCAGCGGATCGCGCTGGAACTGCGTGAACGGGTTGCGCGACTGGAAAGTGTCGTCCTGGTAGAACCAGAAGCCGCTGCCGCGCAGCTGGTTCCCGCCCGACTTCGTCTGCACCGAGACGACGCCCGCCGTCGCCTGCCCGAACTCGGCGTCGTAGTTCTGCGACGTGATCTTGGTTTCGGCGATCGACTCGAGCGTCGGGTTGATGACGATGATGCCGAGGATGGGATCGCGGTTCTCCGTGCCATCGAGCTGGTAGCCGGTGCCGCTGAAGTGCTGCCCGTTCACCATCGTCTGGGTCGATCCCTGCGGGTTCTCGCTCGCGGCGTGCTGCCAGCCGAGCTGCTGCGTGCCGGGCGTCAGCAGCACGAACTTGGTGAAGTTGCGATCGAGCACCGGGAGATCGGTGATCTGCTTCGAGTCGAACGTCGTCGCGACGTCGGCGCGATCGGTCTTGAGGAGCGGCGAGAATCCCTGGACGGTCACCGCTTCGGCGAGCGCGCCGACCTGCAGCGCGACGTCGAGCCGGGTCTGGCTGTCGACGTTGACCTGGATGCCGGGATACACCATCTGCTTGAAGCCCTGGAGCTCGACCTTGACTTCGTACGCGCCAGGGAGCAGCCGGTCCTTCACGTACTGACCGGAGTCGTTGGTGACGACAGCGTCGACGGTCTTGCGTTCGACGCTGGTGACGCTGACGGTCACGCCGGGCAGCACACCGCCGGAAGGATCGGTGACTGTGCCGGAGATGCTGCCGTAGACGGCCTGGGCGAGAGCGGAAGGAATGAACGCGGCGAGTGCGAAACACACAGTGAAGGTGCAGACTCGACGGAACATGAATCCCCCTTGTCCGCTTTCAACCGGGCATTGAAAAGCGCGCCGGTTGACGCGCTCTTAGTGTGAACACACTAAGACGTCGATCGCCGGAATATATTTCATCGTTGAGCTGCGCGAGCGTAGCGCTGAGCTAAGTGAGAGTTGCGATGTGAGACCGCTGAGTTTGGAGCTCAGCCTGAAGGTCAGCGCTCGGTGATTCGATGCACGCGATTCGGCTCGAGACTCGGTGAGCCGCTCGACGCGGCCGCTGGGCCACCGCACTTCGATCGACTCGACACGCGTGGCGCTGCCCAGCCCGAAATGCAGCCGCGCGTCTTCGTGAGAGTAGTAGCTCGACTGGCTCAGCAGCGCCCGCGCCTGGCGGCGCCCTCCGCTCGTGACGATCACCGTCGCGCCGAACGCTGAACGCCCCGACGCGCCGCCTTCCAGCGCGATGTCGATCCAGGCGTTGCCGCCCCGATAGTCGTTGCGCAGCAATGTCGGCGCCTCGTTCATGTTCATGATGAGGACGTCCTGATCGCCGTCATTGTCGATGTCGCCGACGGCGGCGCCGCGGCTGGATTGGGCCACGGTCAGCGCCGGTCCGCTCGCGTTGCTCACGTCCTCGAACCGCCCGCCCAGGTTCCTGAAAAGGACGCGCGGCCCGCGATGGGGGTACTGAGGAAACGTCTTTTCCAGCTCGGGATAGACGTGACCGGTCACCGAGAAAGCATCGGGCCACCCGTCGTTGTCGAAGTCGGCGAGCGCGGTGCCCCACTGCACGTAGCGGTTCTGCACGTGAAGACCGGCGGCGACGGCGGCATCCTCGAAGAGACCTCGCCCGAGGTTGCGATAGAGCGCCGGAATGTCGTCGGCGAAGTGAGTCTTGATCAGGTCGAGCAGGCCGTCGCGGTTGTAATCGCCGACGCCCACGCCCATGCCGGCCTGCGGGCTGCCCTGCTCGCTGAACGCCGTGCCGCTCTCGATCGCGATGTCAGTGAAGGTGCCGTCGCGGTTGTTGCGATAGAGCGTCGACGCCGTGGAATCCGCGGCGACGTAGATGTCAGTCCAGTCGTCGCCGGTCAGGTCGGCGGCGACCGCGGTCATCGAGTAGCGGCCGGTGACGCGGGCGATGCCGGATCGCGCCGAGACGTCGGCAAACGTGCCGTCGCCCTGGTTGCGATACAGCAGGTTGGTATCGGCCGGGAGCCCCTTCGGGCCGCAGTTCACCGCGAGGCCGCGCCACTGGCAGTTGGCGCCGGCGCCAGGTTCCGGCGCCGAAGCGAGGTCGAACGCGAGGTAGTTGGCGACGAAGAGATCGAGGCGGCCGTCGCGATCGACGTCGATGAACGTGCAGCCTGCGCCCCAGCGCGTCGTGGTCGACGCAAGTCCGGCGGCGCCCGTGACGTCCTCGAACCGGCCGTCCCCTCTGTTGCGGTACAGGACGTTGCGGCCGAAGGCGGTCAGGAACAGATCGATCGAGCCATCGTTGTCGTAGTCGCCGGCGCAAACGCTCGATGACCAGGCCGTGCGGCGCAGCCCGGCCCGGTCTGTCGCCTCTTCGAACGTGCCGTCGCGGCGGTTGCGATAGAGCCTTGTCGTCGGCGCGTCGCCGGCGGCGAACGCCGCGTCCCTGCGTTGCCCCTCTTCGAGCCTGGTGCCGCTGAGGACCAGGGCGTCGAGCCAGCCGTCCCGGTCGACGTCGACCAGCGCGACGCCGGCGCCGTTGGTCTCGATGATGAAGCGCTTGCGATCGGGGTCGCCGTAGATGGTCGGATGCGTGAGCCCCGCCGGTTTGGCGATGTCGGTGAACGTCACCGGCCAGGGGCCGACAGGGGCCTGCGATGCTGGCAGCAGGAGAAGCAGGCCGATCAGTGCGGCGGAGACGCGCATCGCCTCAGCGGCCGGGTGGCTGCAGACGTTCGGCGATTGCGAACTCCTGCTTCGCTTCGTCGAGGCGGCCGATCTGCTGCAGCAGCTGACCCAGGAGATAGTGCGCGGAGCGGTTGTTCGGATCGTACTGAATCGCGCGCCGCAGCATGCCTTCGGCGGTTGCCGGCTGTTCCCTGCGCATGTAGAGGCGGCCGAGCAGGATGTAGGGCCCGCTGTAGTACGGATTCAGCCACAACGACTTCTGCAGCGCCGCCGTCGCGTCATCGAGCCGCGACGCCCGCAGGTAGGCGTCGCCGAGCTGGTAGAGCGCCATTGCGTCCGACGGATTCATCGCCAGCTCCCGCTGCGTCAGCGTAATCGCCTCGTCGACACGCCCACGGAACAGCGCCATCTGGCCGAGGAGATAGTTGGCCTTGGCGGCGCGGGGATCCTTCTCGAGCGCCTTCGTCAACTCGGCGGTCGCCTCCGGTTCCATCTCGAGTCGCGCCATGAGCTGCGCCGCGATCACGTGCGCGCCGGCGGAATCCGGCGCCACGCCAAAGGTCCGGGCCAGGGCGGCCCGCGCCTGGTCCGGCTGGCGGGTGTGGATGTACCGACAGGCCGAGGATGTGACCGAGCTCGAGGTTGTCGGTCGCCCACTTCCGCGTCTCCTCGAGCAGCGGGATCGCCTCGGCGTAGCGGCCGTTGATGTAGTACGAAAGGCCGAGGACCTGCACCGCCTCGCGGCGCTCGATCGAACCCGCGTCCAGGCGATCCATGACGCGGGAGAGCTCGGCAATCGCCTTGCCGGTGTCATCGGCGTGATAGTAGGCAACGCCGAGCAGCCGGCCGATCTCGGGCGACTCCCCGGCGACCGGCTGCAGCTTCGCGATCGCTTCCTTCGCCGCGGCCCTCGGCGATCAGCTTGCGCGCCTCGGCCGCGACCGCCTTGACGTCGGCCTGCCCGCTGAGGGCGGCCGCGATCGCGAGCGCGGCAGCGGCGAGCATCGCTACGGCTTCGCTCCTTCCTTCAACGTGTGAAGGCGGTCGACGGCGAGGCCGGCGAACGACTCGACGCTGCCATTCGGCCAGCGCACCTCGAGCGCCTCGATACGATCCCGATCGCCGAGGCCGAAATAGAGGCGCAGGTCGTTCTGCGAGTAGTAGCTGCCGCCGCCGCGCACTTCCTGCGCCTGCACGCCGTCGGCGGTCGTCACCTTGACGCGGGCGCCAATCGCGCTGCGGTTCGACGTCGTGCCGACGAGCTTGACGCCAATCCATCGCGGCTTGCCGGCGCGATCGAGCCGATAGAGCTCGGGCACGTCGTGGACGTTGTTGATGACGACGTCGACGTCGCCGTCGTTGTCGAAGTCGGCAAAGGCGGCGCCGCGGCTGGCGCGCGGCTCGGTCACCGGCGCGCCGAGCTGCATCGTCACGTCGGTGAAACGGCCGTTGCGCTGGTTCTGGTAAACCACCTTGCGCTGCTTGTAGCCGGCCTCGGTCTTGATCCGCTCGACTTCGGGATACACGTGGCCGTTGACGAGGAGAAGGTCGAGCCAGCCGTCGCCGTCGAGATCGAGGAAGCCGACGCCCCAGCCGAGCCAGCGCGTGTTGAGGCCGATGCCGCCGGCGAAAGTGCGATCCTCGCAAAGCCCGGCGCCGGTGTTGGCATAGAGCGTCGAGGTGTCGCCGGCGAAGTTGGTCTTGAAGATGTCCATCGTGCCGTTGCGATCGTAGTCGCCGACGGCGACGCCCATGCCCGCCTGCGGCTTGCCGTCCTGGCTGTAGGCGCAGCCCGCCGTCACGCCGATGTCGGTGAAGGTGCCGTCGCGGTTGTTGCGATAGAGCGCGCTCGGATTGGAATCGTTGGCGACGTAGACGTCGATCCAGCCGTCGGCGTCGAAATCGAGCGTCGCGACGCCCAGGCCATACGTGCCGCGCGCTTTGGCGATGCCCGACGCCTCGGACACGTCCTCGAACTTGCCGCCGCGATTGCGATAGAGCACGTTGCGCCCGCCCGGCAGCCCGGGCGGACCGCAGGCGACGGGAATTCCCTTATAGCGGCAGAGGCCGGAGTCGGGCGTCGGGGTCGACGCCAGTTCGAGATCGATGTAGTTCGCCGCCAGCAGATCGAGCTGGCCGTCGCGGTCGTAGTCGAGAAAGGCGCAGCCGGCGCCCCAGCGGTCGCGGGCCTGCTTGAGCCCGGCCGGGATCGTGACGTCGGCGAACGTGCCATCGCCGTTGTTGCGATAGAGACGATTCTGGCCCCAGTAGGTGACGAAGAGATCGTCGTGGCCGTCGTTGTCGTAGTCGCCGGCGCAGGCACCCTGGCCCCAGCCGCTCGCCGCCAGGCCGGCACGGGCGGTGACGTCCTCGAAGGTGCCGTCACCCTTGTTGCGATACAGGTGGTTGGTCGGCGCGCTGCCCTTGGGAAAACCCTCCAGCGTCGTGCCGTTGACGAGGAAGATGTCCATCCAGCCGTCGTTGTCGTAGTCGAGCGCGGCCGCGCCGCAGCCGGTCGTCTCGAGCAGGTACTTGTTCGTTTTCTCGCCGCCGTAGACCGTGCGGCTGGTAAGCCCCGCCGCGGCCGCGATGTTGGTGAACGAGAAGCCCAGCGGATTCGGCGGCGACTGCGCCGCGGGCCGGTCGACAAGCGCCACGACGGCGAATCCGGCGGCGACGCAAAGCATAGCGCGGCGCAAAAAGCAAGTGGGGTCAGACCATGGTCTGACCCCAGGTGTGGTTTGTGTGGAATCTACAGCCATGTGAAGGGGTCAACGTTTCGCGGATGAAGCGCCGGTCGTCAGGCGCAGGTGCGGTGCGAGGCGGGCGGCTTCGTCGAGGTGCATCCTGGCTTCCCTGGCCGCGCCCGACTGCTGCAGCGCGAGACCCAGCTGGAAATGCGCGCGCGGGTTGTCGGGAGCAAGGCGGATCGCCTTGCGGAACTGGTCGATCGCGCCTGGAAGATCCCCGGCCCTGGCGCGCTCCGTGCCGACACCGACGGCGAACGTCGACGCCTCATCGTCGGCCTTGCGCGCCTGGAGGCGATCGGCTTCGGCAAACGCCGCCGCGGCGCCGGCGCTGTCGCCGCGCTGCGTCAGCAGCTGGCCCAGGCTCAGATACGCCTCGGCGGACGTCGGTCGATACTTGATCGTGGCACGGATCTCCTCGAGCGCCGCCGCGCCGTTGCCTTCCTGTTTGAGCACCGTCGCCAGCATATAGTGCGCGTCGGCATAATCCGCCCGCCGGGCGATCGCGTCGCGGAAGGCCGCAATCGCGTCGCTCGCGCGGCCCGTCTGCCACAGCACGACGCCGAGCGTGAACGGCGCTTCTGGCAGGCGGGGATCGAGCGTCGTCGCACGCCGCAGCTCCGCCTCCGCCGCCGCGAAGTCGTCGCGCTGTTTCAGCGCCAGGCCGAAGTTGTAGTGCAGCTCGGCGCTGCCGGGATGCTGCGCGATCGCCGCCTCGAACGTCTTCACGGCTGAATCGAGGTCGCCGCTCTGCATCTGCGAGGTGCCGAGGTTCAGCCGCGCGGTGACGTTCGACGGCGCCCTCGCCACGAGCGCCGCGAACGTGTCGATCGCCGCTGCCGACTCACCGTGCTGCATCAGGGCCAGGCCGAGACTGTTCTGAGCGTCGATCGACGACGGATCGATGGTCGCCGCCGTGCGCAGATGCTCGATCGCGCTGACGACGTCACCGGCCTCCTGAAGGGCGATGCCGAGCTGCATCTGCGCCGGAGCCAGCCCGGGCGCCAGGCGGACGGCCTCGCGCAGGCCCGCGATCGCGCCCGCCAGGTCGCCGCGCTGCTTCATCGTGAGGGCGAGGTAGTAGCGCGCTTCGGCATGCCCCGGCTGCAGGCGAACCGCCGCCTCGAGCGCCGGGAGCGCGCCGTCGAGGTCCTTCGTCCACCAGCGCGTCGCCCCGAGATGATACTGGGCGTCGAAGAGCTTCGGATCCAGGGCTGCCGCCCGCTCGAAGGCGCCGAGCGCGTCGGCGGTCCTGCCCAGGCGGCCGAGCACGAAGCCGCGCCGATCGTGCGCGATCGCCATCGAGGGTTCGGCGGCAATCGCCTGGTCGTAGGCGGCAAGCGCCGCCGCCAGGTCGTTCTTCGCTTCGGCCGCAACACCCTGCCGGTAAGCCGCGCCGGCTACCGACGTCGCTGGTGCTGGCTGCAGCGCAACGAGCGCCGTCAGCAGGATCGCCCACATGGCGCCATTGTAGGACTAGTCCGCGATCGATGAAGTCGAGCTGGGCCGACAGCGGGACTGAAGTCCCGCCCTACGAACGAAGCGGCGCGCCGCATCGGACCGTAGCGCGGAGCTTCTGCTTCGCGATGGCCGTTCCGAGTAGCGCGGAGCTTCAGCTCCGCGATGACTGCGCAAAAAAGAAACGGCGGGAGGCCGAAGCCCCCCGCCGCTGCTTTCGATGTGCTCGTGCCCCGCGCCTAGAAGATGAAGCGCAGGCTGAGCTGAATGTCGCGCTGTCCCGTCTTGGACGTGATGCGACCGAAGGCGGCGTTCGACGGATCGGCAATCAGGATGTCGCCGTTGAGAGTGCCCGTCTGCACGCTGCCCCAGTTCGGGTGGTTCGGGAAGTTGAAGAACTCGGCCCGGAACTGCGCCTTCTTGGTGCCGCCCAGGTTGAAGTTCTTGAACAGCGCCAGATCCCACTGCTGCTCGCCGGGGTTGTAGATCAGGTTGCGCTGCGCGTTGCCGAACGTGCCGGCCGCCGGCAGCGCGAACGCCGCGGGGTTGAACCAGAAGTTCTGGTCGGAGGCGGCGCCGTTCGAGAACTGCCTGTTCGCCCCGGCGTTGATGTCGCCGACGAGATCCACCGGCTGACCGAACGCCGGGTCGCCGACGCCGGCCGTGTCGAGGTTGGTCCGCACCACCGACACCGGCCGTCCCGAGCGCATGAACGTCGCCCCGGAGATCTGCCAGCCGCCCAGCAGGTTCTTCAGGAGCGTCGTCTGATCGCGCCAGAACGGCAGGTCGTAGATGTAGTAGAAGTTGAAGACATGGCGGCGATCGAAGTTCGCCGGACCCCAGAAGCCGGTGTCGTCATACGTGTTCCAGACGACATTGCGCTTGTCGCTGCCGTTGTCCTCGCTCTTGCTCAGCGTGTAGGCGACGCCGACCTTGAGCGAGTTCATGTAGCGGCGATCGGCAGTCAGCTGCAGGCTGTGGTGCTTCGAGTTGCCGGCGTTCTCCGAGAGCCGTAACGCGCCGTAGCCGGTGTAGGGCCGCAGCGCCGCGATGTTGACGCCGGGGTTGCGCTGGACCGTGCCCGGGTCGGGCTGATTGATGTTGCGCTCGCGCTGCAGGTAGAGGCCGCGGCGGCCGACGTAGGTCGCGTCGACCGTGAAGCCCCATGGCACTTCGCGCTGGACGCCCGACCGACCACATGTAGGACGTCGGGTGCTTGAACTCCGGATCCTGCGCCGTGCTGCCGAACGGCAGGTCGGCCCCGGCATTGCCGCTGCCGCCGCTCGGATTGTCGGCGCTGCCGTTGGCGACGGTGACCATCGGCTGGAACGGCGGCTGGCCGCCGAGGATGGTCGAGTCGTTGAGCGTCACGCGGTTGTGGAAGACGCCGGCGCTGAGCGCGCAGGATCGTCTGCTCATCGAACGCATACGACATGCCGAGGCGCGGCTCGAAGACGTTGTAGTGCGTTTTCGAGAAGCCGCGAGGCTCGCCGCGGAAGAGCGCCTGCACCGCCGGATCCCGCGCCACCGCCAGATCGTTGCCCTCGCCTTCGAAGCCGTCGCCCGGCAGGACGATGCCGTTGTAGCGCGAGCCGCCGACCAGCCGGCCGGTGGACGGGTTGATGATCGCGGCCTGCGCCGGATCGAAGAACCGCGGATCGAAGTTGGCGATGTTGTTGGTGGTCGAGTGCCACGGCGGCCAGATGACGTAGCGGACGCCGCCTTCGACCGTCATCTTGCTGGTCGGCCGCCACGAATCCTGGATGAAGAGGTCGGTCGCGAGCGCCCGCCACTTGGTGAACGCGCGCTCGCCGATCTCGGCGTAATTGCTGAACAGGCCGAGGGCGGCGTTGGCGACGCCGAGGCCGGTGCCGCCGGAACGGCTGTCCGAGAACTCGAACTGGCCGTTCTGGTTGTTGGTGCCGCCGGGGATCGAGTTCGACGTTGATCTGGTCGAAGTCGTCCTCGCCTGAGTACTCGAAGGAGACGCCCGCCTTCATCGTATGACGGCCCTTGACGTAGGTCGTCGTGCCCGAGATGGTGTGAATCGGCCCGCGCGACGAACCGGGGTACGGACCGCCGTCGATCGAGCTGAATGGCGCGCCGATGTTGATGGTCGGGATCTTGTCCGGGATCTCCTTGTTGTCCGGGAAGATATAGGGGTAGTTGATGCCGGTCCGCGACCGCTTGTAGAGGTCGGTCTCGGTGTAGACGTCGATGAAGACGTCGTCGCGCGACCGCGTGTAGCTCGCTTCCGCGATCAGGTTCGCCGTCAGCATGCCGGTCCAGCTCGACGTGAACGTGAAGTTCGGCCGGTCGAAAATGCGGCGCGCGAACGGGAACGTGCCCTGGAACGCGGCCAGCTCGGTGAAGGCATAACCCGAGTAGCGGCCGACGAACGAGTGATTGTCGTTCAGGCGGTAGTCGAAGCGCAGGTTGTCCTTGCGCTGCTCCGTCGGCACGTCGCTGCTCTGGATCAGGTTCGCAGTGCCCTCCCGGTAGCCGGGCGTCGGCAGGGGGTACGCGTTCAGAAACGCCAGGCCGTTCGCCGACAGCCGGTCCGCCGGGATGACGTTGTTCGGGAACGGCTGGTTGTTGGCGCGGATCGCTGATCACGCGCGTGCCGGTGATGAACCCGTTGGCCGGATCGAGCAGCTCGCCGAAGTCCCCGCTACGCATCCGCGCCGTCGGCACCGTGGCGGTGTTGGTCTGGATCTGGTTGAAGTCGACCCATTCCTGCGCCCCGAAGAAGAACAGCTTGTTCCGGAGATCACCCCACGCGATCGGACCGCCGAAGGAATAGCCGTACTGCTTGTAGTCGAACGGCGCCGGCCCCTGGTTGTCGAGCGGGTTGGTGCTGCGGTTGCGGGCCCACGAGTTCGCCTGCAGGGTCTCGTCGCGGAGGTAGAACCCGGCCGTCCCGGTGAAGCGATTGCTGCCGCTCTTGGTGATGAAGCGAATCTGCCCGCCGCTGGCGCGGCCGTACTCGGGCATGTAGTTCGCGGTCAGCACTTGCACTTCCTGCACCGCGTCGACGTTCTGGATGCCGATGATGTTGCCCGACGATCGCGTCCGGATCGCCACGGCGCCGTCAATCGTGATGTTGTTCTCGTCGGGGCGGCTGCCGTTGATGTTGAAACCGCCGTTGCCGAGGTCGCCGAAGCCGCGGCTGTTGAAGTTGCCGCCGTTGACGCCGGCCTTGAGGCCGACGACGCCGATCGGATTGCGCCCCGAGAACGCGAGCAGCTCGATGTCCTTCGCTTCGACGGTCTTCCTGATCGCGACATCGGTCTGCAGCGGCGCGTTGCCGCTGACCGTGACGGTCTCGGTCAGCGCACCGGTCGTGAGCGTGAAATCGAGGTTGATTGCGCCGGCGGCGTCGAGCTGGACGTCGTCGTTGACGACTTTGCGGAAACCCGAGAGCTCGGCTGAAACGCTGTACCGGCCCGGGGTCAGGCTTGGGAATGTATATAAGCCACTGCCATCCGTCACGACGACGGTCGGCGTCTGGGTCGAGAGATTGGTCGCAGTCACCGTGACGCCGGGAACGACGGCGCCCGATTCATCCTTGATTGTGCCGGAGATTCGGCTCCGGTCGAGCTGAGCGGCTGCCGGCGCCGCTATTGCCAACGCCGTGAGCAGACAGACGACGACTCGCCCGCGTTTGAACACGCGGACGGCTTGCCCGAACAACTTGTACACATCTCCTCCTTGCGCGTAGGCGCGCCGTCCCACAGAGTGAAACAGCGTCGGTCGCGCCGTCGCACACCGTAAAACTATCGGATCGACGTGTCAACCCCGCAAGACTCAAGTAACGTCGCTAACGCGTCTCGGTCGGGCCGCCGACCGCTGTATGCTGGTGCCGTGACCCATCGTTATTCCAGATTCTCGATAATCGCCGCGCTCACTCTGGCCACGTTGTTCGTCACCGTCGAACGATCTGACGCGCAAATCGGCGATGTCACAGTGTTCGTCGGCGCCGCCTATCCCATCTACGACGAACGGCTGACGTTGCGGCCGTCGACGCCGTCGCTTCCAGGCGCCGAGATTTCGGTAACGGGAAGTCCATCGATCAAGGCTGATGGCGGCCTCGTCTTTGGCGGTGCGCTCGCGTTCGAGGCCGGCATCATCGGCATCGAAGGTCGGCTCGACTCGACCGCCGTCGGCTTCGACCTCACCGGTGCGCGCTACGATATTCGTACCACCACTGGTCCCGTCGCCGGACTGACCGGCGCGGTTACGATCGGCGACGCCAGGCTCGACGCCGACCGGTTCCAACTGCTCTCGCTCAACCTGCGGCTGCGAACCCCCGGCCCGATCTCGCTCGTCGCCTCCGGCGGGGTCAGCCTGCTGCCGAACGTCAATATCTCGGGGACGGTCCCGCTCGCCGTCGAGATCGCCGGCCTGCCTCCCCTGCCTGGGGTGCAGCCGCAGATCCGGCTCACCGCCGCTCCCGGCGAGCCCGACCATCGCTTCGGTGTCAACGGCGGTGCCGGGCTGCGCATCGGCGGCGGCCGCGTCGCCGTGATCGGCGAGGTCCGCGCCTTCTATTTTCGCGAGTACGAACTGGGCTTCGACGTCAACGGCGCGCCTGACCTCGTCATCGACCTGCTGGAGGGGCTGGACCCGGTCCGCTTCGAGCCCATCATCATCAATGCGCAGGTGGGACTGACGTTTAAATTTTGATCATTGTCGACTTGACCGTTCGTCCGGTCGTCCGGTGGTGCGGTAGTCCGGTAGTCCGCGCAACCGCCGAACAGCCGCCCGAGCGGAGAACCGGACAACCGCACAACCGCACAACCGCACAACCGCATAACGAGACACCGTCAACGCATCAGCTGCCCACCGTTGACATCAATCGTCTCCCCCGTGATGTAGCTCGCGGCGTCCGAGGCGAGAAACGCGACGACGCTCGCGCACTCCTCCGAGGTCCCGACCCGGCCCATCGGAATCGCCTTGACGAACGCCGCCATCATCTCCGGCGTGGAAAACACTTCGTGGAAGGGCGTGTCGATCACGCCTGGCGCGATCGCGTTGACGCGGACGCCGTGCGGCGCCAGCTCCTTCGCCAGCGACTTCGTGTAGGCCGTCAGCGCCGCCTTGGCCGCGGCGTAGGCGCCGGCACCGGGGCCGCCGCCATTGTGCCCGGCAATCGACACGACGTTGACGATGGCGCCGCGCCGGCCGCCGATCATCGGTGCTGCTACTGCCTGCGCTGCCAGCACCGCGCTCTTCAGGTTCAGCGCCAGGACCTCGTCGAGCCGCGCCTCGGTGATCTCACGGATGCCGAGCCGCGCCACGAGCGATCCGGCGTTGTTGACCAGGATGTCGACCGGCGCCTTCATCCATTCGACGGCGCGCGCAACGAGCGAGCGGACTTCATCGGCCTGCCGCATGTCGGCCGCAAGGGCGACCGCGTCGCCGCCGGCCGCGACGATGCGCTCGACCGTTGCCGTCGCGCCGGCCAGGTTGCTGTGATAGCCGATGGCAACGCGGGCGCCGAGGCGGGCGAGCTCGATGGCGGTGGCGGCGCCGATGCCGGAGGAGGCGCCGGTCACGAGCGCGTGCCGGCCAGTCAAGTCGTAACGATGCATGGCTGTCGAGTCTACCCGAGGCGTCGGCGGAATCGGCCATAATGGCGCGCGCCGCCGAATCCACGAATGTCCCCAGCCTCGCTTTCCCGTCGCGCGTTTCTCGCCGCTACCGGCGGCGCCGCGGTCACCGCCTGCCGGTCGGGTGCCGATCGCGGTCGTCTCGTGCTGCGGCTGTCGCACTCGATGAACGCAGGGCCGACGGCGCTGCACGTCTTCGGCGACGCCTTCCGCGAGCGCGTCGAGGCGGCAACCCACGGCAGCGTCGTCGTCCGCATCTTCGCCAGCAACACTCTCGGGCAGGAGCGCGAGGTGGTGCAGCAGCTCCAGGAAGGGCTCGTCGACTTCATGGTCTCCGGCACCGCCATCTGGGGCAGCGTCGCGCCGAGGCTCCAGATCCTCGACTTTCCGTTCCTGTGGCGGGACTGGGATCACGTGCACCGCCTCATCGACGGTCCGCTCGGCCAGGCCGCGGCCGACTACCTCGAGGCCAGCGTCCGCATGCGCCCGTTCGCGTGGGGCGACTCGTTCGGCTTCCGCCACGTGATCACGCGCTCGCGCGACGTCCAGGAACCGGGCCAGCTCGCCGGCCTGAAGATCCGGACGATTCAATCGCCGATCTACGTCAAGGCGGTCGAGTTGATGGGCGCGAGCCCGACGCCGATGGCTTTCGGCGAGGTGTATACCTCGCTGCAGACCGGCGTCATCGACGGCTACGAGCACGACGCGAGCACGACGCTGCAGCAGCGCTTCTACGAGATCGCGGGTTTCATGGCTCGAACCGGTCACATCGCCGGGGTGCTGGGCCTGTGGACGTCGGCCGCAACGCTCGCCCGCCTGCCGGCCGACATCCGCGCCGTACTCGAGCGCGCCGCCATCGATGCCGCCGCTCACCAGCGGACGAGGGTGGCGCTCGAGGACACGACCGCGATCACCGCGCTGCGGCAGCAGGGGATGACAATCCGCGAGATCGATCGGGCGCCGCTGCAGCACGCTGCCGCCGCGATGTGGACGCGCGAGGCCGCCACGCTGGGTGTCACGGCGTGGCTGAAGGCGATTCAGGCGTGAGCGTCCCGCCCGACGCGCCGCCGTCGGCTTCTTCCGCCGACCGGGTTCTCCTCTGGGCCACGGCCGCGCTCGTGGCGGCGCAGGCGCTGGTCGTCGGGCTGCAGGTGATCGCCCGCCACATCTCGCATCAGCCGATCCCGTGGACCGAGGAGATTGCCCGCCTGCTCCTGGTCTGGCTGATGTGCGTCGGCGGCATCGCCGGCTTGCGGCAGGGACAGCATCCCCGCGTCACGGCGCTGGTTCGCCGGCTGAAGCCGACCAGCCGGGTCGCGCTCGACCAGGGTCTCCGGCTCGTGCTGATGGTTTTCTTCCTCGCGCTCGCGTGGCCGGCGTATCGGCTCACCGTCGCGAGCGCCGGCGAGAGCCTGCCGGCAAGCGGCATCTCCGGCGCCTGGATCGCCGCGCTGCTGCCGCTGTCGCTCACGCTGATGGCCGGCGTGCTCATCCACCAGTTGTGGCGCGACGGTCGTGCCACCTTCGCGGCGCCGGCGACGAAGCGCTGGGCGATTCTCGGCGCCGGCACCGTGGTCGCCTCGGTGCTGCTGCCGATCCTGTTCGACGCGGCGCCGCTCGTCGTCCTCATCGTCGGGTTCCTCACCGGCGCCGCGTTCGGCGTGCCGCTGGCGTTCACGCTGGCGCTGACGTCGATGATGTACCTGCTCGGGATCGGCGGCGTCAGCCTGATCATCCTGCCGATCAAGATTCTCGGCGGCGTCGACGCGTTCGTGCTGCTGGCGATCCCTCTCTTCATCCTCGCCGGCGCGCTGATGGAAACCGGCGGCATCTCGGAGCGCATCGTCGACCTGGCGATGGCCATCGTCGGCCGCGTCCGCGGTGGCCTCGCCATGGTTGCCGTCGTCGCCGAGATCCTGTTCTCGGGCATCTCTGGCTCGACCGCTGCCGACGTCTCGGCGATCAGCTCGCTGCTCGTCCCGTCGATGCGCAGGGCTGGCTACTCGGGGCCCGAGTCGGTCAGTATCGTGTCGGCCGCATCCGCGATGGGCATCCTGGTGCCGCCCTGCCTGACGATGGTGGTGCTGGGATCGCTCGTCAACCTCTCCATCGTTACGCTGTTCCTCGCCGGATTCGTGCCGGCCTTCATCCTGGCGGCGGCGCTGCTGATCGTGATCGCGGCGCGGGCCCGGCGCCAGAACTGGCCCGTGAGCGCGCCGGTGACCAACGCCGCCCTGCTGCGCGCGGCGCGCCGCGCCATCGTCCCGCTCGGCCTTCCCGTCCTGCTCTTCGGGGGGATCTTCAGTGGCGCGACGACGGTCACCGAGGCGGCGCTCATCGCCGTCGTCTATGCGCTGGTCGCCGGCCTCTTCATCTCCGGATTCCGGGGCGGGTTCGGCGGGCAGGTCGTCGCGCAGCTGGCGCAAAGCGGCGTCGTCACGGCGACAACGCTGTGGGTCCTCGCGGCTGCCTCGGCATTCGCCTGGATCCTCGTGCGCGAATGGGTACCGCAGGGACTCGGCGAATGGATCGCCAGCGCCGGCCTCGGCCGGACCGGGTTCCTGGCGCTGACGATCGCGGTCTTCGTCGTCATCGGCGCGCTGCTCGAGGGGCTGCCGGCGCTGCTGATTTTCGGGCCGATCCTCTTTCCGATCAGCCGTGCACTCGGCCTGGACCCGGTGCACTACGGCATCGTCATCATCGCGGCGATGGGCATCGCCTTCTTCCTGCCGCCGATTGGAGTCGGCCTCGCGATCGCCTCGGGCGTCGCCGGGGTCGACATCGACGACGTCAGCCGCAACTACACGCCTTACCTGGTCGCCCTCCTGATCGGGCTGGCGCTGGTCGCGGCATTTCCCTACCTCACCCTCGTGCTGCCGCGGCTTTTCCTCGGCTATCGTGGCTAGGTATGGCTGACGACCCTGCGATTCGTCCGGCGCAGCCCGCGATCCGCCAGGCGACGCCAATCGACGTCGTCCGCTACTTCGCCCGCCTGCGCAAGTCCGTCCTCACCTTCCTCGGCTACTCCGCCGCCGACTACGAAGACCGCGACGCACTGCTCCGGCACGCCGGCGCCGCGCTCGACGAGTGCAAGCCGGCGGAAACGGTCGTGAACATCGGCGCCAGCGCCGTCGGCATCGGCGCGGTCTACGAGGCGGCGCGCCGGCGCGGCTTCATGACATCCGGCATCGTCTCGAGCCAGGCGCAGGCCGGGCGCACGCCGCTGTCGCCTCACGTCGAGGCGGTCTTCTTCATCGAGGATGCGGTGTGGGGCGGGCGAATGCCCGGCACGGAGCTGCTGTCGCCGACGTCGGCGACGATCCTGGCCGTCAGCGATCGGATTGTCGCGATCGGCGGCGGCGGCATCGCCCGCGACGAGCTGGTCGAGGCGGTGCGGCTGGGAAAGCCGGCGGTCTTCATCCCGGCCGACATGAACCACGCGATCGCGCGGGCGCGATCCGAGGCCCGCGGCGAGGCAGCTCCCGTTGATTTCCGGGGCGCCGTCGATGCCGCCGTGCGCAGCGGCGCGATTACCCTTCGTTGATTTTCAGCTCGTCGACGAGCGACTGCAGATCCGCTCCGAGGCGCTTCTTTTCCGGCTCCGCCAGGTGCAGCTGGATCATCTGCAGCAGGAACGCGACATGCGTGCGGATCGACTCACGCATGCGCGCCGTCGCGCCGCGCGCGAGGGCGACACTGTAGCCGCTGACGATCGCCTCGCGCGTTCGTGCTTCGAGCCGGCGATCGACGAGCGCCTGCAAGAACTGCCGGTCGACACCGGTGAGAGACCCGTAGCCGTCGGTTCTTGTCGCGGCAGCGACCTCGGCGGCTTCGTCGAGCTGTTTGAGGAGGGCCGGCACCTTGCTGGCCTTCGCCGCGGTCTTGACTTTGCCCGCTCGTTTCCTGCCTTTGGCCGCTCCGCCATCGGCTCTTGTCCACTCCAGCACGATCTCGGCGGCAATCTGGTTGGCAAGCGGGTAGGGATCCGGCCGCTTGTACTTCACTGACACCTGGTAGGCCTTTTCGTAGGCGTGACGCATCCGTGCCACGGCCTCGCGGCTCTCCTCGACGTCCGTGGCGAGGGCGGCGCGCCGCTTCTCGACACCGCCCCGCAGCGACCATCGCTCGGCGGTCTCCCCGAACCCGGTCAGGTACTCGAGGGTCTTCTCGGCCAGCGTCAGCTGCGCGAACGCCTTCTCGATCTCCGCGGGCTGCTGCCGGCTGAGCGCGCCTGCCCAGCGGACGCGGCAGTTGGCGAGCTGTTCCAGCGATCGTATCGGCGCGTCGGCGACTTCGGCGGTCAACACGCGCTCGTAGGTACTGGACCCCGCGCTCGAAGCGGCCGAGCTCAGCGAAGGCAGCTGCAGCGCGGGCGCACATGTCGGCGGACTCCCACCAGCCCGCAGGCACCTGCGTTTCACGCTGCTCGAGCTGCGTCACCAGCGCCTGCTCGCGCTCGCGCCCGACCGCGTCGCGCGCCCTGGCGGCGATGTCGTCGAGCCAGACGCCGAGCTCGGCTTCCGAGACGAAGCCGTCGTCCCGCGCCGCCGCCCGGCGGTGCGAGAGCGAGAACGACGGATCGCCGTAGCACTGGTACGCGCCCCAGGTATTGGTGTCGCCGTGCGTGCGATACGTGTCGCTGCGCGCCTGGAGCACGGCGTCGCCGTACAGCGCTCCGCGCAGCATCTCGCGATAGAACGAGGTCGCGAACGTCTTGGCGGCGGCGTCGTCGACCTCCCAGCCGGCGGCGACGACGGCGCGGGCGCCGATCTTGATGAACTGCGTCGCCAGGTTGGCGGCGAGCTTGTGGAACGCCGCCCGCGGCGCGGCGTCGCCGCTGGTCTGGCCGAGATGGCAGCAGTTGATGAACACGAGCTCCGGCACGTAGCGCAGCTGGTCGGCCTCGGCGGCGGTGAAATAGACGTTGTCGCCAAGCACCAGGCCGCTGACCTTCGGCGCCCCGGGTGAGGGTTCGAAGTCGAAGACCCCATGCGCCGCAAGATGCAGCACGCGCCACGGCCGCTCGTGCACCGCGGCAAGCACCGACAGCGCATCGGCGCCCTGCTCGAGCAGCGACATCACGTCGTAGCCGCGTTCACCGAGCAGGGTTCCGACCGCGAGCGCCTCGTCGGCGGCGCCGGGCAGCGGCGGGAACCGGCGGTCCTGGACGATCGGGTTGCCAACGACCAGCGCCGTCTTCGCCGGCGCGCGCAGCACGTCCGCCCGCTCGTCGTCGAGCAGCAGCTGGCGAATCATGCCGCCGGCCACCGACATCGGCTCGGCCGACCGATCGAAGCCGTCGTGCATCAGCTCCCACGGGATCGCCGCCGCCCGCGGATTCAGCATCAGCGCGACCTTGCGCCGATCCGGCGCATAGCCCTTGAAGTCGTGCGGTACGAGCAGCTCGAAGAGCGTGTGCCCGATCGAGAGGTTGCGGGCGGTCGAGGCGATCGCCTGCTCGACGAACCGATCGACGAGCCCGCGCTGGGTCGGCAGCAGTCGCGCCGGCGCGCGTGCCGTCTGCGTCACTGCCTCGAAGCTGAGCGCGCCGCTCTTGTTTCCCGTGACGCGAATGCGCTGCCACCAGCCGGGCTCGCCGTCGAACCTCACCCGCCGCCGGCCGCCGCTGCCGCGAACCAACGACTCCTGGATCTCGAAACCGTCGAACTCGGGCGACTGCGAGAAGGCGCGGAGCTTGTGCAGCGCTTCAATGGCGCGATCCTCGTAGAGCTCGAGGATGTCCACCTGGTCGATCCGGGCGATGAGCCGCGAGGGATCTGACGCCGCGCGCTCGCCGCCGCTCAACCGCTGGTTGGCCTGGACGATCGCGCGCAACAGGGCCCTGACGCTGTCGGACAGCGTCACGCCGCCTTCGCCCGAGCCGACGAGGATCGCGGTGAACGCCGCCGAGACCGTGCCGCCGAGATCGACGCTGCCGCGCTGGCGCTGCCGCCGCCGCCGTTCGCGGCCGACGCAGTCGGCGCCGTACAACGTCAGCGCGTTCGCCAGCGTCGAGGCGAGGGCGCCCGGCGTCAGCTCGCCGACCATGCCGAGCCCGGCGATGATGGCCCCGGGATGCACCGACTGATCCTCGCGGCCCCAGTCGTTCAGGACCACGACCCCGGTATTGATCGGCCCCGGATACAGCTCCATCCGCAGCAATTCCGAGAGCCGGCCGTCGAGCCTGGCGTCGAGAAACGCTTCCGCGCCGACGATGACGTCGTGGCGATAGTGGCTGGAGAGTACCGGCCAGCGCGCGTTCGTCAGGTTGTCGTGAAGCAGCCGCACCTTGATCTTCGGCGCCGTCAACACGCCGTCCAGCCTGGCCCGGCTGCCGCCGTGCGCGTCGGACACCAGTTCCGCGGCGTCCGGCACCATCGCCGGCATCACGGTCCGCATCTCGAACCGCTCCTCGGCGGCGCGAGACGCCAGTGGCTGGCTCCGCAGCTTCGACGTCGTCCCGACCTCGAGCAGGTCGGTCACGGCCGCGAAGTTGCGCGTGTCGGTCGTCAGCGCGCCGTGGCTCGCATCCGCGAAGTAGGTCCGGATGTCGCGCGGGATCCCCGTCTCCCAGGTCGCGCGGCCATCCCCGCGCGACGTCGCCGTGAGCGCGAGGTCGGCTTCACCGGCCGCGGGCGGCGCCACGTCGCACAGCGTCTGGTCCGCCTTGCCGGCGGCGTAGACGACTCGCGCCGGGTCGAGAGCGAAGGTGGAGAGGCTCGACACCCGCTTGCGTGCCTTTGCGAGCGCCGCGGCCGACGGGCCGGCAGCGGCATCGGGCAGGATGCCGTCCCACGACGGCCGCGCGAACCAGTCGCGGGCGCCGGCCTGCGGCAGGAGGTCGAGCAGGCCTTCGAAGCCGGCGAGGATATCGAGCAGCGCCGCGCCGCGTCCATGCAGATCGACGAGCGCAATCTTCTGGACGACTGGGTCCCTGCCGGCCAGCATCGCCACGGCGGCGTGTGTACCCCCGTTCGGCGTGCCCAGCATCACGAACCGCGCCGCAGAATGCTGGCACATCCGCGACCAGGTCTGTGCCCCGGCGGCGCTCGCGAGCATCGCGCGGACGACGAGGCCGCCGCTGCCGTGCGCGAGCAGCCGAACCGGCTGGTTCGCCGCTTCGGCGATCGGCAGCACCTTGTCGAGCGCCTCACGCAGCGCCCGCGCCGACGCGTCCAGCGACAGCCGCCAGTCGTAGGCGAACGGCATCACCGCGTGGGTCTGCGAGAGGTGCGCGCAGAGCGAGGCGTAGCCGTCCGACAACAGGCCAGTGGCACGGACGTCGGCGGCATCCGCCGCGAGCCGTGCCAGGCCGTTGCGCGACAACTCCGTCAGGTCGACCCAGGCCCGGCTGCCGCCAGCGCTCAGCTCCGAACCCATGAAACCTGGAACGACGAACACGATCGGCTGCGACAGGGCCGCACGCTTGACGTAGTCGGCGGAGGTCACCGCCGACGGCCGCACCTCGAGCGTCCTGTAGTCGCTGTCGGATCCGGTCAGCGCGGCGACGAGCTTCCGTGACGTGTCCGTCCGCGCGAAGTAGTTGAAGTGCGTGACCTGATCGCCGGTGTCGATCCAGGTACTTGATGGCGGCGCTGCGCTCGACGCCGCCGAGCATCGCCGGGGTGTTGACGACGAGATCGTGGTCGTCGCGGTAGTACAGGTCCGTCGCCAGTGTCTTGAGGCGGCCGAAAAAGCCGACGCCGGCGAGATCGCCGCCGAGGACGTGGAGGTCGGCAGCCGACACCACGTCCGGACGGTTCAGCATCCGGACCAGCGGCGAGGTCGGCATCATCGCCTCGATCCCGGGCAGTTCCTCCGGCTCGGTCCGCTTCTTCAGGACGCCGGCGAGCAGGCTCGTGAGCCCGTCGTAGACCGGGTTGGCCTTGAAACCCGGCACCAGCGAGCCGAGGTTGACCAGCACCGAGACGTAGCGATCGAGCCGGCGATCGGCCAGCGTCGTGCCGCGTGCCGGGCAGGCGACTCGAACGAAGCGGCTGATGTCGAACCGCGCCCGCTCGAGCGCTGTCGTCAGAGCCTGCAGCGACGCGCGATCCTGCGGCCGATCGTCGAAGAGCTCGAGATCGTCCCGCGTAATCGGCGCTGCTCCCCGCCGCTGGCCTCGCGCCAGCAGCTCGCCGATCATGCCGCCGCGCGAGTGCGACACGAGGTGGACGACAGCGCCAGGCGGCAGGACGCGCTCCAGCGCCTCGACCAGCGCGAGCGCGTTGACGATCGGGCTTTCGGTCAGCGTCCGATGCTGGAAGGCGAGCACGCGCCCGTCGTAGGCGCCGAAGAGATGAGTGATGAGACGGCCGCCTTCAGGACTCCACAGGCCGCCGAAGCTGCCCGAGGTCGAGGAAGCAGTGCCATGAAGAAAGACCAGCGTCGGCCCGTCGCCCCCGTCGCTATCGAGGGACCGCAGCGGCTGCAGGCCGTCGGCGCTGGTTTCCGAGCAGCGGTAGAGGCCGGGACCGGGCTTGAGCTGGCCCTCGACCTTGTCCGAGACGAAGTCGAGGATCTTCTCCTCGATGTCGATGCCGAGCACCTTCATCGCCTTGATCGCCCAGCCGCCGAACGAGCGGCTGGCCGGACCGACGACGAGCTCCGTCGGCACCTCGACGACGTCCGCGGCCTCGCCGCGGCGACCGCGGCCCGCGAGCTCGCGCGACGCATCGTCGACGCGCATCCATATCCGCAGCCCGTCCTGGAGCTCGAGCTCGACGACATCGTCGGGCGCGAGACCTTCGAACGACACCTCGGCAGCACCGGCGCGCGACCGCTGCACGAGGGCTGCATCCTTGACGTGCACCTTCCCCGCCAGGGGTCCGCGCGCCAGCGCCGACTCCTGGCTGCGATCGCGAACTCCCTGCACCTTGAACGTGGCCATATCGACTCCGACTTGTCCGGACTGCGGCTTCAGATCGATACGTGGCCCTACCTGGCGCTTCGTGACCGCTTCTGGCGGCGCGGCGCCCGGCTCGCGCGGCGTCGCGGCTTGGCGGTCTTGCGGCCGCCCGACCGTCGTGCGCCGGCGCGACGCCGCCGCCCGCGAGACGGCGGCACCGCCGGCGCGCTGCCGATCGCTGTACCGATCGAAGCCCGCGACGACTTCTTCGAAGTAGTCGACGATCGGGTCCGAATCAGCCGCACCGAGGACGCGGCGCGCCAGGCTGGTCATCGTCGCGATGTCGTTGTCGAAGCCGCCGTGAGTAATGGACTCGGAGCGAGCGGCGAGCGGCGACGCCGGATCGCTCTTCGAGAAGACGATGTCGGCCACCTTCTCGGTTCCGGCGAGGCCGAAGAAACGGATCATCTTCAGGTCCTGCTTCAGATCGCGCTGCAACCCGAGAATCGGCGTGTTGCGCTCGTCCTCGAACGCGGCGCGCACGAGGTAAAGCAGCGACTTGCCGTAAGGGTTGAGCGACTCGTCGTCCTGCTCGAAGTCGTCGGACATGGTGTAAGTGGTGAGCGAAGCGATGCTCTTGCCCGAGCCGACGAGCGGCTGCAACCGGGTCTTGAAGTTCTCGACGGTGATGGCAGGCGCCAGCAGCTGAAGCGAGGTGAGGCTGACGGCGGGCGCGCCATTGGCTGGCTGCGACACCAGCAGCGGCAGGAAATGCGAATGCAGGATCGCGCCGGCGCTGTGGCCGGCGGCATGGAACTCGATCTCGCCGCCGAGCGAGCGCCACAACCCGGCGGCAAGCTCGGCGACGAGACGCTGGCCGCCGCTGGCCTTGGCGCCGTTCTCGGCGCTCTTCTTCATCTGCCCCCACGTCTGTTTGCCGCCCGTCCGCGCCAGCGCTTCGATGGCGGCGTCGGTCAGCGCGCCCCGTCCGGCGCGTGACGAGCCGCCCGCCTGGCGGACGATGTCGGACAGGGTCTCGCGGATGCCGGTCTCCCAGACGAAGTAGACGGGATAGATCCCGTTCATCTCCCAGAAGCGCCGGCGGGCCAGCACCGGCCGCAGGCCCTCGCGCTCGTCCACCAGGCCGCCGTGGGCGAAGAACATCACCCGCGGGCGGAGTCCGCGGTCGCTGAGCCCGGTGGCGTATTCGGGAATCAGCTCGCTGAAAATCTTCCGCACCTGGGCGTCGGTCGACATGAACGTGCCGTCGCCGGACAGCTTGCCGTTCCGCAGGTTGATGACGTGGCGGCCGAAGACGTCGAGCTCCTCCGCCGTCCAGTCGCGAGCCTCAGTACCGCTGCGGCTCGCCGCCGCGGCGCGCGCACCGCGCCCCGTCACCACGGCGGCGCGGCTCGGAGGCGCGATCGCCGCTTCCGCGTAGGCCGCGGCGAAGCCGGTCGTGATGATTGCCGCGTTCATCACGCCGCGGCGCGAGGCGGCGGCATCCATCGCGATGAAGTCCCAGGGATCGTCGAAGCGGGCCTGGGTTTCGGCGACGACATCCGCCAGCGCCGAGGCGAAGCGGTCGCGTTTCTGCTGGAACGCGCGATCGGCGGCGAGCGTGTCGGCGTCGCGTTCGCCGAGGAAAGCACGCATCGCCACGAGCTCGGTCGCGGCCTTGTGCATGGCCGCCGCCCACCAGACGATCGTCAGCACGTCGCCGCGCACGACCGCGAGCTTGACGGGGTGATTACGAATGTCGCCCGGCAGATTGTTGTCGAGGTCACCGCCGAGCGAACGCACCCGCGCCCACACTGAGTCGCTCGCGAGGGCGACGCGGCGGTAGGCGCGCTCGGGATCGTTTGCCGGGAGGAGCGCCAGCAGCGCCGTGCGGGCGATCGCCTCATAGCGCGCAGTGGCGTAGGCGCGCCCGTCCGCTTCGAGGAACAGCGCGTCGCATGCCGCCGCGTCGAGGCGGTTCTCGACCGCGAACGTCGACGCGCCGAACTCGCCGTCGGCGCCGAGCCTGGCGTCGCGCTCCTGTGCGTCACACAGGCCGAGCGCGATCAGCAGCCGGTAATGATCCTCGAGATCGCGACGCCGGCTGCGGGCCCGCTGCTCGAGATAGGTGTGCTCCGCCGTCAACGACACCGCGGAGCCGAGCGCGCGGCTGGCCTGGTAGGCCGCCGTAATCAGCAGCGACTCGAACAGCACCTTGCGGAGCTTGCCGCCGTCGCTCTCGAGCGGCCGGCTGCTGACCAGGATGCGTCGTGCGCTCACCTTGTCGGCCGCGGTCAGCGCGCCGTTGATCGGGTCGTAGAGCACCTTCCCTTCGCGCAGCAGTTCCGTCAGGCCGGCGACGTTGAAGATGCCGAGGACGTTGATGCGCCACGACGTCCGGCGCCGGCGCAGCGTGGCGGCGGCGCTGGCGACGACCGTGATGCCGGCGCCGTTGGCCGCGACGACGTCGCCGATCGGCGCAAGATTGCCGTGCAGCGCCGCGTCGATCGCCGCCTTGCCGGCGCGATCGAGCCGGGCAAGATCGACGTCGTAGGCGAAGAGCGCGTCGTCGGCTCGCAGCGACGAGAACTCGAACTGCGCCGCCACCGTCAATGATCGATCGATGCTGGCGGCAACCGCCTTCTGGATCGCCTCGATCGCCGCATCGTCCAGCCCGGCGTTTACGAGCGTCAACAGATCGGCCTCGGGGTTGGGACTGATCGCCGTCATCAGCGCCGCCAGCAGATCCTTGCCGCGAACGTCGAGCGAGACACCGACCGTCCCCTTCGCCGAGACCGAGAGCGAACGGCCGTGGCGGCGATGGAACGCCAGCCGCACGCGCGAAGCCGTCGACTTCGAGGCCCGCAGCTCGAACTCACCGCTCGCGATCCACTCCGCGCCGACAGTGACCGTGGCGCCCTGCGTCAGCGCGACGCTGCCGATGATCGGCAGGCCCGGCGTCGCCAGCAGGTTGGTCGTCGAGCTCATCGCCACCTGGCCGCGAAACGCGATCTCACCCTCGCCCGCGACCGACGCGTGCGCGCCGGCCGCCAGGCGCGCGAGGTCTTCATGATCAGCTGGAAACACGGCGGCGCCGAGCATGGTCTTGACCGCCTCGCCGACGGTCGCGCTGCCGCCGACGATGTCGAACGGGTGGAAGTAGGCGTAGCGGAGCGCGGTGCCGGCCTGGAAGCCGAAGCTGAGGGCGCCGCGCGAGCCGGCGACGCCGGCGTTCAGGCGGGCGCCGAGCGTCAGCGACGTATAGGCAGATCCGTTCGGCACCGGGACCGGCGCCTGGAGATCCGAGCCGGCAAAGATGGTGCTGCCGGACGGATGGACGCCGAGCGATATGCCCGCGCCCGCGCCAATCGACAACTCGCTGTTCTTGCCGATCGGCACCGACTGCTCGAACGCCAGGCCAAGCTCGCGGGTGCCGTCGCGCTCGGCCAGCGGCTTCGAGAACACGCGAGCGAGAGGCACGACCGATCGCAGCGACGCCGCGGTTCTGAAGTAGCGGCCCAACCCCTCACCCTGCAGGTCAGTGGTGAGAAGCTCGGTACCCTGCTCATCCTTGATCGTGATGACCGCCATGACGCGCTGCGCTCCTTCCGGGTCCGATAGACGAATCCGATCGCCGCAGCGAGTCGGGGCAGCTCGGTGGCGCGTGAGCCCGCCGATCGGGTAAACGACAAACGCGATCGAACCGAACAGCTCAGGCGGCGCCCACGACGGGCGGCGGGACCCGCGAACCCCGCCGCGGCGCCACCCGCCGCGCCGTGCAGGAACGCGCATCGTCGCCCCGGGATCGGCCCTCTCATCGTCACAACTGCCGCGATTTGGCGGGAAAACCGTTTATGATCTTTCGGCGAGCCTTACAAAGAGGATGATGCGTGGAGAGGAAATCCCCGAACTTCGACGACGAGGACGATGACGCAGCGCTATTCGCCGACGGCACGGCGCTGCGGCCGTATCCGACGTTCAGTCCGCGGTCGTCGGTCGTGTCAGTCGAGTTCGGATCGCATAGCCACCCCGGCCGAAGGCGAACGACCAACGACGACCAGTTCATGATCGTCCGGCTCGGCCGGACGCACGAGATGCTGGCGAGCAGCCTGCCGGACGACGAGCTGCAGCGCGAGTTCACGGAGTCGGCGTTTGGGGCGGTCGTCGCCGACGGCCTCGGAACGAGCGGGTCGGGCGTAGCCAGCAAGCTCGCGATCTCGTCGCTGATGCAGATGGTGATGCGGTTCGGCCGCTGGAACCTCAGGGTCAACGATCGGACCGCCTGGGAGATCGTCGAGCGGGCCGAGCGCTTCTACCGGCGCGTGGCTCAACTCGTCACCGAAGCCTCGATGGGGCATCCGGCGCTCGCCGGCATGGGATCGACGTTGACCGCGACCTACAGCGCCGGCGACGAGCTGTTCGTCATCCACGTCGGCCATTCCCGCGCCTACCTCCTGCGCCGCGGCCTGCTCTCGCGCCTCACCCGCGACCAGACCGTCGCGCAGCGCTCGCGCGAGACCGGCCGCGCCGTCCCCACCGAGCTCGCCGGTCACGACCTGCGCCACGTCCTGACGGATGCCATCGGCGGTCACGCCGGCGAGCCGCATGTCGAAATCGAGAACTACCCGCTGATGGACGGCGACGTCCTCCTCCTCTGCACGAACGGACTCACTGATGTCGTCGACGACGACGCGATTGCCGCAGTGCTGCAGCGTCCGGCACCGATGCAGGACCAGTGTGGGGCGCTCGTCGCGCTCGCGCTCGAGCGCGGCGGTCCCGACAACATCACGGTCGTCATGGCGCGCTACACGATTCCGCAGCCGGGTGCGAACGCTCCTGCCGGTGAATAGCCCGACGTCTCGCCAGCTTCGCCTGCCAATCCCCATATGACGTCGCTGGCTGTTCTGCTCGCCGTGTGCCTGGTTGGACCACCGCTTGCCGTTGGCCTGACGGCGATCCGAATCCCCTGGCAGGTGACGGCGGCGCTGGTTTCCGCCGTCGGGATCGTCGTGCTGTGGCGGCTGGCGCAGCAGGTTCGCGCCGTCGATCGACGACGGTTGCACTGGCCGGCGATTGTCGCGACGGTGGCAGTCCTCGGTGGCGCGACGTTCTCCACGGTGCGGTTGAGCGGCTTCATGCTCGACGAGCGGCGCGCCGACTGGTCGGTGCTGCCGGCGCGCCCGTTCTTCCGCGCGCACAGCTGCCTGAGCGCATACACCGAAGCGGCACGGCTCGCGACCACAGGTGTCAACATCTTCGAGATCGGGCCCTACAGCCAGCCCGGCAAGCCCGACGTCCCGCGGACGATCGGTAGCTTCGAGGTCGACCTCTACCAGTATCCGCCGGCGTTTCTCCTCCTGCCGCGGCTCGCGGAAGCGGGCGGGATCGACTTCATGACGATGCGGCGAATCTGGTTCGCGCTGCAGAGCGCGGCGTTGTGGCTCGCCATCGTTGTCCTCGCGGCGCTGGATCGGCGGTGCCAGCGGCCTGCTCATCCTGCTGCTGGCTCCGATCATCTGGCTGGCGCCGACGACCCGCGTGACGCTCCAGATCGGCAATTTTCAGACGACGGCGTTCGCGCTGAGCGTCCTAGCGATGGTGGCCTTCGAACGCGGGCGCAACGGCCGCGGCGGCAGCCTGCTTGGCTTCTCGATCGTCAGCAAGATCTACCCCGGTATGCTCGGGATCCTGCTCGCTGTCGATCGCCGCTGGTCCGGCATCGTGTGGACGGCAGCGTGGGCGGCAGCGTTAGCCCTGGCGGCCTTCCTCTGGCTGGGCGCGGCGCCATTCGTCGACTTCGTCCACTACCAGGTGCCGCGAATTCAGTCAGCCGAGGCCTTCTTCTGGATCACGCAGCCCGAGATGGCGCCGGTCAACTACGGCATCCACGGCCTGGTCCTCAAGCTGCGAGCCCTCGGCCTGCCCGGGACGGGAGCCTCGGCCGCAAGCCTTGCCGCGAGCGCCTACACGATCGGGCTCGTTGCGGTCGCGGTGGCGGCGGCGATCCGGCTCGGTCGTGCACGGGCGGAGCAACCGGACGCCGAACGGTCCCGGCTGCGCCAGGCGCAAGTCTGGCTGGCGCTGCTGAACCTGGCGTCGTTCCGCAGCCCGTTCGTCCCCGATGCATATGCGCTCGTCGGCACGCTCTGGTTGCTGACGATGGTCGCCGCCGAAGGACATTGGCGGCCGGTCGAACGCGTCCTGCTCGTGATCGCAGCCCTGGCGACGACGCTGGTGCTCGACGGCGGGGTCATCACGGCACCCGTACCGACGTGGATCGTAGTCGGCACGCTCGTGCTGCAACTGGGCGCGATCGGGAGCAACCTGATCGTGGCGCTCACGCCAGGACGCGGCCCGTTGCGCCGCGAAGCCGCCGTGATCGACGCGCGCCAGGCGCTGCGGCCCAGTCCAGTACAATCCTGAGCCGAGGACGTCCCGCATGTCGATGAGCGATCGGTTCAGCCGCAGACAGTTCCTGCATTCCGGTGCCTCGGCCGACCTGCCGACCAAGACGTTCGCGGTCGCTCAGAAGGTGTCGCTCAACGGTGAGGGGCTGTCGCTCGAAGTCGTCCCGCCGGCGCATACGGATACCGACGTGTTCGTACATTTCACGAAAGCCAACGTGCTGCACATGGGCGACGTGTTCTTCAACGGCACTTACCCGTTCATCGACGCCTCAACCGGCGGGCACATCGACGGGATGATTGCCGGGGCCGACCGGGGGCTGAAGATCGCCGACGCCAGAACGCGGATTGTGCCCGGCCACGGGCCGCTGAGCGATCGCGGTGGGCTGCTGAAACATCGCGATGTGCTGATCACCGTGCGGGATCGCGTTCGGAAGCTGAAGCAGGGCGGGCGCAGCGTCGCCGAGGTGCAGAAGGCAGCGCCTACGGCTGAGTTCGACGCGTCGATGGCCAAGGGCATGATGTCGCCCGAAGCGTTCGTCCCGCTCGTGTATGAAACCGTGCGGTAGCACGGCGACACCGCCGACTGGCTCGTCGTTTGCAGCCCAACCGGTCATTTGCCCGCGGGGCGCCTGGGAGGGTTTGCGACATGGCAACCACTATCGGCAAGTTTTCAATCTGGTCCGCGATTGCAGTGCTGGCGATTGCGCTCGTCGCCGTCGCCCTCGTGCTGGCGCGGTAATCGCGCGCGCCGGGCGGCTCATCGCGCGACGTCGGGGCCCGGCCCGGGAGACTGATGGGACTCATCGCGTGGCTGAAAGGTAGAACGGGTAACACATCAGGGCAGGCAGAAACCGACAGCTGGCGGCAGGCCTGGCGCACGGCATGCGCCGACCCCACACCCGATCGCGTCGATTCGCTTCGGACCGCGCTGGCCGCGCTCGCGCGCCCGGCCGACGAGATCGAGATCGAGCAGGAGATGCTGGACGGGCTTGCCGATCTCGTCGCCCTGCACGACACGGTCGCGCGCGCGGGTCTTCCGGTGATCGAAACCGGACATCGCGTCGTCGGCACCGATTTCTGTCACTTCAGCGCTACCGCGTCGATGCCCGACGAACCGGCGCAGCCGGCGGGCCGCCTGCTGCTGACCGGCACGCGGGCGATATTCGTCGGCGGAGTCAGAGCGATCACGGTTCCCTGGCACAGCGTCGCCGAGATCGTGAACCACGAGCGGGATCTGGTGCTCGTCCACGTCGGTCGCGACATGGTCTACCGGTTCCGCTGCAACATCTATGGCGAGGCGCTGGCGGCCGCGTTTCTCGCCCGTCAGCTCGCGCCGAAACATCGCCGCCACGACCGGAGCGTATAATTTCGCCATGCCATCATCGACCGCGGTTGCTCGTCAGATCGTCAGCCCCGGCATCGACCGTCTGTTGACGGCCGATCGCGGGTTGATCGCCGGCAAGCGGGTCGGCCTGGTGTGCAATCCCGCTTCGGTGGACGCAGACCTGCGCCACTCCGCCGACCGCCTCGCCGCGGATCCCGAGGTCACGCTGGCCGCGCTGTTCGGTCCCCAGCATGGCTTCCGCTCCGATCTGCAGGACAACATGATCGAGACGCCGCACGGCCGCGACTGCCGCCGGCAGCTACCGATCTATTCGCTCTACAGCGAGACCAGGGAGCCGACCGCGGAGATGCTGGCCGGCCTCGACGCCCTGGTCATCGACCTGCAGGACGTCGGTACGCGGGTCTACACGTTCATCTACACGATGGCCAACTGCATGCGCGCCGCCGCCAGGCACGGGGTGCCGGTGATCGTGTGCGATCGTGCCAACCCGATCGACGGAGAGTCGATCGAAGGGGCGCGGCTGCAGACGGAGTGGAGCTCGTTCGTCGGCCAGTTCCCGATTCCGATGCGGCACGGCCTGACCGTCGGCGAGCTGGCGCGGCTCTTCAACGACGCGTTCGGCATCGGCGCCGAGCTGCACGTCATCCCGCTGACCGGCTGGCGGCGCTCGATGTATCTCGACGAGACCGGCCTGCCCTGGATCATTCCGTCGCCGAACCTGCCGACGCTCGACAGCGCTGTCGTCTATCCCGGCGCCGTGTTGTTCGAAGGGACGATGCTGTCGGAAGGACGCGGCACGACCAGGCCATTCGAGCTCATTGGCGCCCCCTGGGTCGACGGCGAGCGCCTGGCGGCGGTGATGAACGACCGCGGCCTGCCCGGCGTGCATTTCCGCGCCGTGTTCTTCGAGCCGACGTTCCAGAAGCACGCCAGGCGGTCATGCGGCGGCTGCCAGATTCACGTCCTCGACCGCCGGACGTTCGCGCCGCTGCGGACGGCGGTCGAGCTGATCGACGCGTTCCGGCGCGAGAACCGCGAGGCGTTCGACTGGCGCCAGCCGCCCTACGAGTACGAGCACGACAAGCAACCCATCGACATCCTCTACGGCTCCGACCGGCTTCGCCAGACGATCGAGGACGACGGCCCGCTCGATCGCCTCGTCGCGTCGTGGCGCGCCGACGAAGAGGACTTCCGTCGCCAGCGCGAACCGTTCCTGCTCTATTGAAAGAGCGGTGCGGCGCAACCGCTCCGCCGCCACGACGTCGACACCGTACCTATGCCTCACAAGCAGCCACTCGCCTACTACGACGCAGCCTTTCTCGAGAGCACCGACGCCAGGCCGCTGCGCATTCTCGCCGAGTACCTCGATCCGCTGCGGCGGTTCCGCGAGGAGAACATCCAGGATACGGTCGTCTTCTTCGGCTCAGCGCGCGTCGACAGCCGCATCGCCGCCGAGCGGGCACTGAAGCGGCTCCGCACCTCGAACTCGCGGTCGTCGGTGCACGCGGCGGCAGTCAAGCGCCGGCAGAAGGCGGTCGAGTGGTCCCGCTACTACGAGGAGGCGCGCGAGCTGGCTAACAAGCTGACGACGTGGAGCCTGTCGCTCGAGGAGCACCGCAATCGCTTCGTCGTCTGCTCCGGCGGCGGCCCCGGGATCATGGAAGCGGCCAACCGCGGCGCCCACGAGGCCGGCGGCAAGAGCGTCGGCCTGAACATCCGGCTGCCGTTCGAGCAGGGCGCCAACCGCTACGTCACTCGCAGCCTGCAGTTCGAGTTCCACTACTTCTTCATGCGGAAGTTCTGGTTCGCCTACCTCGCCAAGGCGCTCGTGATCTTCCCCGGCGGCTTCGGCACGCTCGACGAGATGTTCGAGATCCTGACGCTCACCCAGACCAGAAAACTGTCGAAGAAGATGCTCGTCATCCTCTACGGCAGCGAGTACCTGGGACCAGATCCTGTCCCTCCAGCCGCTGGTCGAATGGGGCGCGGTCGAGGAGAAGGACCTCGGGCTGATGACGAAGGTCGACACACCGGATGCCGCGTTCAAGGCGCTCAAGGACCATCTCGTCGCCCACCACATGGTGCCGGCGACGGTGCAGGAGCGAAAAGCGCCAGGGATCGCCAAGACCAGAGGCTGAACTGCCGGCCGGCTTGCGATTCAGCGGTCTGACGTTGTCTGAATCGGGGAGGAGGAGCAAATGACGTCCACGGCAACGCTAATCGCCGGCTGTCTCGCGGGCGTGGTCGCCGCTGGCACCCTGATCCCCGCACAGAGCCAGAATCCCTCGGGGTGGCAACTGCCCGCCGACGCCGCGGCGAAGAAAAGCCCGCTGAGCGTCGACGACAAGGTGCTGGCGATGGGCAAGGCGGTCTACAAGGACAAGTGCACACGCTGCCACGGTCCATCAGGCCTCGGCGACGGACCCGACGCCGACCCGGACGTGCGCGACGAGATGAACCTCACGTCGGCGAAGAGCGCGGAGCGCAATCCTGACGGCGTCGTGTTCTACAAGGTTCAGAACGGCCGGCGGCGGCCGAAGATGCCGGCGTTCAAGGACGAACTGAACGAGCAGCAGATCTGGTCGGTGGTCGCCTACGTCCAGACGCTGCGGCAGAAATAGCACACCGTGACGCCCGGCACACCCCCCGCGGCCCCGACCGAGTTCGAGCAGGCGATTGCCATCAGCTGCCCGCCGGCGCGGGCGCTGGCGGCGTTCTTCGACGCCGATGCGCTCTCGATCTGGTGGCTCGCGGCCCGCGCCATCACCACCGCTCGCCCGCTCGGCATCTATGCGATCGAATGGGCGCCGTCGGAGGAGCGCGACGATCTGCTCGGACGGCTCGGCGGCGTCTTCCATGGCACGGTGATGGACTACACGGCCGGCCGCGAGTTCTTCGTCGCCGACGCCTGGTGGCTGCCCCCCGACGAAGAGCCGATCGGGCCGATGTCGCTGGAAGTGAAATGCGTGCCTGACGGCGCCGGCTGCCGGCTGCACGTCAAGCAGAGCGGATTCGAGGAGAGCGTGCGCTGGCGGCGCTACTACGCCGTGATCGCCCGCGGCTGGCAGACGTCGCTGGCGGCGCTCAAGCAGTATCTCGAAGCCGGGCGCCCGCAGTCGTAGGCCCGAGCTTCAGCTCCGGCAGCAACCCTACAGCCGCCTGACGTGGACGAAATTGGCCTCGGGGTGGGACTGGTCCGCGGCGACATTGATGAACACGATCAGCGCGCCCGGGAGCAGCAGCTGGCGGCTGCGCAGCTCGGCTTCGATGCGGTCCACCTTCCGTTCCGACGTGACGAAGGGCGCGACACCCCAGAGCAGCGCCAGCGTGCCGGCAATCTCCGCGTTCAGTGTCGCTGCGAGGATGGGGGCGGCCGGACGCATCGCCGAGAGCAGCCGCGCCGTCGTGCCCTCGTGCGTCACCGCGACGATGGCATCGGCGTGCCCTGTGGTCGCCAGCGCGACCGCCGCTTCCGCCAGCGCCGCAGTGTGGCGGATGCCGGTGGCGTAGGCCGCGCGCGACGGCATGGACGGCGCCGGAATCGACTCGGCGTCCCGGATGATCGCGTCGAGTGTCTCGACGGCGCGCACCGGGTAGGCGCCAGCCGCGGTCTCGCCCGACAGCATGATCGCGTCGGCGCCCTCGTCCACAGCATTGGCCGCATCGCTCACCTCAGCCCGCGTCGGCCGCGGCTCGACCCGCATCGACTCCAGCACCTGCGTCGCGACGATGGCCGGTTTGCCGTGCATCCGCGCCGCCCGCAGGATCTCCTTCTGCACCCGCGGCAGCTGTTCGAACTTCATTTCGAGGCCGAGATCGCCGCGGGCGACCATCACGCCCTGCGCCGCGTCGAGGATCTCGGTCAGGTTCGCAACCGCGGCCGGCCGCTCGATCTTCGCGACGATCGGCGTCGCCCGCCCGGCGCGATCGATGACGGCGCGGGCCGCGGCGATGTCGCTCGCCGCCTGCACGAAGCTCAACGCCACGAGGTCGACACCGGCGCCGAGGCCGAACTCGAGATCGACGACATCCTTCCGGGTCAGGGCAGACGGCGGCAGCGCCACACCCGGCGCGCTGATCCCCTTGTTCGCGCCGAGTCGTCCGCCGTTGACGACGACGGCGCGCAGGCCGTCGGCGGCGCGGTCGGCGACGCGCAGTTCGATGCGGCCGTCGTCGAGGAGCAGGCGATCGCCGGGGCCGGCGCACTCGATGAGGGGGGCGTAGGGCGTGAAGATGCGATCCGCCGTCGACGCGTCCGCGCCGGCGAAGAGCGTAACCGTCGCCCCCTCGTTCAAATCGAGCGCCACGCCGCCGGCGAGAGGACCGGTCCGGATCTTCGGCCCGCTGAGATCCTGCATGATCGCCACGTGCCGGTCGGCGTCGGCGGCAGCGGCCCGGATCCGGCGGATGCTCTCGTCGTGCGACTCGTGGGTGCCGTGCGAGAAATTCAGACGGAAGACGTCGACGCCGGCGGCAATGAGCGCGGCGACGACACCGGCGTCGCTGCTGGTTGGTCCGATGGTGGCAATGATCTTCGTGTGGCGCGTCGGGACGCGGCTGCGCGCCGACGCCGAGCCGGGTGTTACGCCCATGGATCCACCAGCGCTTTCGTGATCGTCATCGCCTCGGCCTCCGCCAGGGCATCGTTCAACTGGCCGAGACCATAGGTCCGGGCGCCGATCGCCCGCCACGGCACCGCCGCCGCGTGCGCCTCGAGCAGCCGCAGCGCGCCGAGGAAATGCGATGCCTGGCTGCCCCAGCAGCCGCGGATCTCGAGGTGCTTGCGGTTGATGTCGTGGTGGGCGTTGATGCTGCTCGGCCCGACGTCCGTATAGTGCCCGGCGACGACGTAGCGGCCGCCGTCGCGCACCAGCGTCACGCCCTCTTCAATCGCCCGCGCCGAGCCGGCGGCTTCGATCACGACGTCGACGCCCTCGCCGCAGGTCGCGGCGAGCACGGCCTCGCGCCGTTCCGCGGCGGTCGTCCCGGCCAGCTGGAACACGGTGTCGGCACCCATGTCGCGGGCGAGGGCAAGCCGCGGCGCCGGGTCGCCGATCGCGAAGATCTGCCCCGCCCCGCTCAGCTTCGCGATTGAGATCGCGCTCAGGCCGACGGCGCCGGCGCCCTGCACGAGCACGCTCTCGCCGGGCTGCAGCGACGCCCGCTCGATGATGTGCACCGCCGTCAGCAGCCCGCAGCCGCCGCCGATGTAGTCGTCGACGCCGACCGCGTCCGGCAGCTTCGCGATGCCGACACCCGGCTCGAGATAGATGTACTGCGACCAGCCGCCGAAGAGCCCGTCGTCGGCCGAGTCGGTGATGCCGTAAACGCGGCGCGCGACGCACCGCGTCGGCGTGTGGTGGACGGTGCAGGCGCGGCACCGGCCGCACGTGCGATGGACGTCGAAGAAGACGGCGCGGTCGCCTTCCTTCAAGCGGGTGCCATCGATGCCGACGAGCGGCCCGCGAATCGACTCGAGCACACCGGCCGAGACATGGCCCGGGATGATCGGATACGGCACCGACGACAGCCGGCCGTGCCAGAGGTGGACGTCGGTGCCGCAGACCTCGGACCGCGACGTGCGCAGCAGCGCCGCGCCAGCCGGCAGATCCGGCCGCGCGTAACTCGCGAATCTCCACCGGCACGCGCGGCGCCGGCATCACGGCAGCAAGAACAGTCACTTGAGGTACATTACATTGTAGATGCGGAGAACATTCCGGCGGCTGACATTTGCCGCGCTGGTAATCATGCTGTTACAACCCGATGGCGCGCGCGCGCAGAACGAACCGCAGCAGGCGCGGCGTCAGTGGATCATGGTCAGCTACAACTGGATGTACAACTGGCCGGCGCAGTTCGACAACTACCCGCTCGAGGACCTCGTCGGCCAGAAAGTCGAACAGGCAGAACCGCCGTACGACTATAGCTCGGACGACAGGAGCACCTTCATCGATGTCGTCGAGTACAAGCGGCGCGGCATCGGCGTCACCGGGACGGTGTTCCCGTTCGGCATGCGCAGCGGTGCAACCTTCGGCGTCCGCGGCAGCATCGAGAACCTGCCGGACGTGCGGCTGCAGTTCGACGGGCCGGGGCGGCCGTTCGATACGTACACCTTCACCAACGGCGTCGCCTACGACGTCGGCGCCGGGGTCTGGGTCGGGGACCGCGCCCCTGGCTGGGAGCTTGGCGCCTACGCCTTCATCGCCGGCGGCGTCGGTCGGCTGACGAGCGATCTCGGCGACGGCAGTCGCTATTTCGCGGAAAGCGGCGGCGGCATGCAGACTGGCCCGATCGGCCTCGAGGTCTCGTTGAAGTTCGGCTGGAACCGTCTCACCGAGCCGATCGAGCACCGGTTCCTGAGCGTGCCGCTCAGCATCCGCGCCACGGTGGGATTCTGATGTCTCGACTCGACGCCTGGCTCGCGTCGGCAATCGAAGATGCCGACCGCCGCGGTCTCGCGGAGTTGCGGCCGCTGCTCGAAGGGCTCGCGCGTTCGATTGCCGTCGTCCGCGACGCCGATCACGAGCTGTCACGACTCGAGGATCCTGCGCCCGAGCTCCCAGCGCCGGACGACCGCCAGTGAGCAGCGCTGCCGATCTCAGAACCATCACCGACGTCGCACCGCTCGTCGAGCGCGGCAGCGTCTCGCCCGTGGATCTCGTCCGCGGGTGCCTGGCGCAGATCGACGCGCGGCCGGCCGTCAATGCCTTCATCACCCGCCTGGACGCCGTGGCGCTGGCGGAGGCGAAACGCTGCGAGGAAGAGATCGCCGCCGGACGCTATCGAGGACCGCTGCATGGCATGCCAATCGCCGTCAAGGATCTGATCGACGTCGCCGGGACGCCGACAACGTCCGGATCGGCGGTGCCGCAGCGGCATCCGGCCGCGGACGCGCCCGTGATTGCCCGGCTGCGCGACGCCGGCGCCATCATCATCGGCAAGACCAACCTCCACGAGTTCGCTTTCGGCACGACGAGCGAGGAATCGGCGTTCGGACCGGTGCGCAATCCGCTCGACGAGAGCCGCTCGGCGGGCGGCTCGAGCGGCGGCTCGGCGGCGGCGCTCGTTGCCGGCATGTGCTTCGGCGCCCTCGGCACCGACACCGGCGGTTCGATCCGGATTCCGTCCGCTGCCTGTGGCACCGTCGGGCTCAAGCCGACGTTCGGCGAGATTCCGTGCGACGGTGTCGTGCCGCTCAGCACGACGCTCGATCATGTCGGCCCGATGACGCGGAGCGTCGAGGACGCCGCCTTGATGTTCGATGCGCTCGCCGGCCGTCAGCCGCGGCCGCTCACGCCCGCGGCCGGCCGGCTGCGGATTGGCGTCGCCGCCGGCTATCTCGACCAGCGCATCGAGCCCGGCGCGCGCGACGCGCTGGCCCGCGCCCGGGCGGCCTTCGCCGCCGGCGGCCATCGCCTCGACGCGATCGAGATCGACCACGCGGCGTGGACGCCGCACGCCTACCTGAGTATCGTGCTGGCGGAAGCCTCGCGTTACCACGCCGCAAACCTCGAGCGCTACGCGTCGGGCTATTCGCCGGGCGTTCGCATCCGCCTCGAGATGGGGCGGTACGTGCTCGCCGAGGACTACATCCGCGCGCTGCGGCTGCGCGAGGCCCTGCGGACCGCCGTCGACGAGGCGCTGGCGGACATCGACGCCCTCATCCTGCCGGCGCTGCCAATCCCGGCGCCCGTACTCGGCGCGATCACCGTCGCCATCGACGGCGTCGCCGAGCCGGTGCGGGCGGCGATGCTACGTCTGACGCAGCTGTTCAACATCAGCGGCCACCCCGCGGTGGCGTTGCCGGCCGCGAACGCGGTGGACGGGCTGCCGCGCGGTCTACAGCTCGTCGGCCGCCGCGGCCACACCGCGCGCCTGCTCGCCGTCGCCGCCGCGCTCTCGCGCCACCTGGCAGCGTGACGCGCTGATGTTCAGCGGAGTCTTTCACGCCTGGGAACGGCGGCTGGCGGCAGCGGCGACGGATCGACTCGTCCGCCCCTTCGAGTGGGGGGTCGACTGGATCGACACCGCGGCCGGCGTGCCGGACGATGCCGCCGGCGCGTTCCTGGAACAGTGGGCCGATCGCACGGTGGCGGCCAGCGATACGTTCTACGCGCTGCCGGAGACCGACGAGTTCACGCTCGATGGCGATCGCCTCACGTATCCGAGCGCGGTCGTTACGCCGCACGCCGGCAACAATCTCGTCCGCGCCCGTTATTTTCTCGAGCGCTCGCCGCAGGGTCGCCGCCGCGCCGTCATCGTGCTGCCGCAGTGGAACTCGGACGCCCAGGGGCACGTCGGCCTGTGCCATCTGCTCAATCGGTTCAAGATCAGCGCGCTGCGGCTCAGCCTGCCCTATCACGACGAGCGCAAGCCCGCCGACCTTAGCCGCGCCGACTACATCGTCAGCTCGAATGTTGGGCGCACCGCGCAAGTCTGCCGCCAGGCTGTGCTCGATGCCCGCCGCGGCATCGCCTGGCTCGCATCCCAGGGTTACGAATCGATCGGCATCCTGGGCACCAGCCTGGGATCGTGCCTGTCGCTGCTCACGGCTGCGCACGAGCCCCGGATTCGCGCCGCGGCGCTGAATCACATCTCGCCGTTCTTCGCCGACGTCGTCTGGTCCGGGCTCTCGACGGATCACGTGCGTCAGGGCCTGAACGGACACATCGACCTGCCGCAGCTGCGGCGGATCTGGATGCCGATTTCGCCGTACCCGTACCTCGAGCGGCTGACGGGGCGCAAGGTCCTGCTCGTGTACGCCCGCTACGACCTGACCTTTCCGGTCGATCTGTCGCGTCTGCTCGTGGACGAGTTTGGCCGCCGCAACGTGCCGTTCGAGCTCTCGATCCTGCCGTGCGGCCACTACAGCACCGGCATCGGCCCCTTCAAGTGGCTCGACGGCCTGACGTTGTGCCGCTTCCTCAGCCGCAGCCTGTGACCGGATCCGGTCGCTTGCGCTGAAACCGGACAGTTCCTGGACCGTCGAGCTCGGGCGGCCAAGCTTCCCCGTCCAGTTAACCAATTGCGGCGTCAAACGTCTGTAACGTAGGGCTGATGGAGTCGTTCGGTCGATGGTGGTCGCGCGTCGGTGGGCGGCGACCGGCGGAGGAACTGGCAGGAAACGCCGGCCGTCCAAGTCCTGAGACCGAAACGACCGGTGTACACTGAGCCGATCCTATGAGCATTGCCCGAATCAGCCTCAGCCTCGTTGGGATCGCGGGCGTCGTGGCCGTGGCGCTCGCCGGCGGCATCATCTGGCTGATGATGACTCAACCCGTCATGGTCGCGGACTCGATGGCGAAGGGTGAATACTCGCCGCTCGCGCGCGCCATCGCCAGCGCGCTCTACGACGCGCTCGCCGGCCTGCTCAAGTACCTCTAATCCTCGGGGCGCTTGCGCCTCGCCCTCCCCCGCTACGTCGTAAACGCGTCGGCGCCTGATGGCAGGATCGTGGCGGCGCCAAGGCCAAGTTCGCTGACCTTGTCGCCGATCGCGGTCGTGTCGCCGACGATCACCGCCGTCAGGCGATCGGGGTCGATGTGCGCCGCCGCGGCCCGCGTCAGGTCGTCGGGCGTCAGGCCGAGGATGCGCGGAACGAAGGTGCTGAAGTAGTCGAGCGGCAGGTCGTAGAGCGCCATCTGGGCGATCGCGCGGCCGATCTGCTCGGCGGTTTCGAAGTTGCGCGGGTAGCCGCGCGTGAGCGTCGCGCGACCGAGCTCGAGCTCCTCCGCCGTTACCGGGCGGGCATCGCGGATCGCGTACAGCTCGCCGAGAGCCTCGCGCACGGCGTCGACCGTCGCCTCGGATTGCACGCTCGCGTGCAGGCTGAACGGCCCGCGGCCGCGGCGGAAGTCGAAGCTGGTTCTGGCGCCGTAGGTGTAGCCCTTCCGCTCGCGCAGGTTGGTGTTGATCCGGCTGACGAACTGGCCGCCGAGGACCAGGTTCAGGGTTACGAGGGCGTGGTAGTCCGGCGACGAGCGCGCGACGCCGACATGGCCGATGCGCAACTCTGACTGCTGCGCCCCGGCCCGCGGCACGATGTGCAGGCGCCCATTCGCGCCGCCCGCTGGCACCGTCGCTGCCGCGGGGTCTTCGAGCGTCCCCAGTCCTGATATCCCGCCGTTCCACGAGCCGAACGCTCCTTCAATGAGACCCGCAAGCGTGTCGTGCGAGGCGTGGCCGACGGCAATGACGGTGAGCCGCTGCGGCACGTACATCCGGCGGTGGAAGCCGGCAATCTCATCGAGTGTCAGCGCACGGAGCGAGGCTTCGGTGCCGATCGGCAGATGGCCGTAAGGATGGCCGCCGTAGAGCAGTCGCGTGAAGACCCGCTCGGCGACGGCCGGCGGCATCTCCCGCAGCTGCAGCAGCCGGTTCAGGCGGAGATCCCGTACGCGCTCGAAGTCGCTCGCCGCGAACCGCGGCCTGACGATCATATCGGCGAGCAGCGCGAACGCCGGTTCGGCCGAACGGGCGAGCGTGGTCAAGCCGACCAGGGAGGCGTCGGCGCCGACCTCGGTATCGAGCTGGGCGCCAAGCCGCCCGAGCGCCTCGTGCAGCTCGAGGCCGTCGAGATCGCCGCAGCCATCGTCGAGGAGGTCGCCGGTGAGGGCGGCGAGGCCCGGACGTTCTGCCGGATCGAAGACGGCGCCGCCGCGGACGAGGACGAGGGCGCTGACGAGCGGGACGTCGATGTGGCTCGCCGTCCAGGCGTCGATGCCGTTCGCCAGGCGACGCCGCCGGATCTCGGGGAACGTGAACGGAGGCTCGGCGCCGGGCCGTGGCAGGCGCGATCGATCGACCGCCATCACGACACCAGCGCCGGCGTCGAATCGCCCAACGCGAGGTCGGCGCGGCCTTTGGGAACGACGCTGAGCAGGACCCGGCCGCGGCGCAGCCACGTCGCGGCGGCGCGCTGGAGGTCGGCGACGGTGGCGTTGCGATAACGCGCGAGGTCGCCCTCGAAGAATCCCGGCTCGCCGAGGAAGACGTTATAGGCGTTCAGCTGATCGGACTTGCCGCCGAAGCCGCCGACGGTCTGCAGTCGATGGAGAAAGTGGGCCTCGGCCTGGGCCAGGCAGCGTTCGATCTCCTTCCCGGTCGGACCGGCCGCAATCAGGGCGTCGAGCTCGCGCTGGATCGCCTGGTCGACCTCGGTCAGCGATCGGCCGGGCGCCGCCGTCGCGATGATCTGGAAGTAGCTGCCGAGCTCACGCGAGCTCTGGGTGGCGGCGACCTCGGTCGCGACGCGCTGGTCGTAGACGAGGCTGCGATAGAGCCGCGACGTCTTGCCGCCGGCGAGCACCTCGGCGACGAGATCGAGATGGGCGTCGTCGGGCGCAAAGAGCGCCGGCGAGTGCCACGCGGCATAGAGGCGAGGCAGCTCGATTCGATCTTCGATCACGATGCGCTGCTCGCCGGTCAGCACCGGCGCAGCCATCTCGACCGGCGGCGGCTCCGGGCCGCCGGGAAGGTCGCCGAAGTACTGCTGCGCGAGGTCGAACGCGCGCTCGGCATCGATGTCGCCGGCTAGCGACAGCGAGGCGTTGCGCGGCCCGTAGTAGGTCTGGAAGAACGTCTTGACGTCCGCCAGGCTGGCCGCCTTGAGGTCCTCGGGCGCCCCGATCGTCATCCAGTGGTACGAATGGTCGGGCGGATACAGCGTCGCCGCGAGGGCGAGGCTGGCGAGACCGTACGGCCGGTTCTCGTAGTTCTGCCGGCGCTCGTTGAGCACGACGCTGCGCTGGTTCTCGAACTTCGCCTCGGTCAGCGCCGGCAGCAGGTAGCCCATGCGATCGGACTCCATCCACAGCGCCAGTTCGAGCGCGCCCGACGGGACGACTTCCCAGTAATTCGTCCGATCGGCGTTGGTCGAGCCGTTGAGGACGCCGCCTGCCTCCTGCAGCGGCCGGAAGAACCCCTGGTCGTAGTGCTGGGAGCCTTCGAACATCAGATGCTCGAAGAGGTGCGCGAACCCGGTCCGGCCCGGCTGCTCGTTCTTCGAACCGACGTGATACCAGACGTTCACCGCCACGATCGGGCAGTCGCGGTCCTCGTGAACGATGACGTCGAGGCCGTTGTCCAGTCGGCGATGTGTGAACGGGATATCCATCTGAGGGCTCGGGAATGCGGGCGGCGGCAGTAAGGCGGTGGCTCGGGAATGCGGCGCGGCTACTTCTTGATCTCGCCGCACTCCAGCATCGTCGTGCCGTAGTACGGGTTCTTGATCTTCTCGTCCTTCTGGACCCACGACTTGCGCACCATCGGACAGAACGCCACTTTGGCGCCGTTCCCATCCTTCCACCCTTCGGCCTGCCCCAGCGCGATGACGGCGTCGCTCAGCGGTCCGAATGCATCGCGCGCCGTCTTGAGATCCGCCGCCTCGGCGACAGTTTTCGCCGACTTGACGATGGCCGCGCCGCCGGCACCGAGCGTCTCCGCCTGGGTCGCGATCGCGGTCGCCGCAGTCTTCACGCCTTCGATCTTGTCCGCGGTCAGCTGAGCATGGATCTCCAGATATGATCCGAGGATCGCCTTGAACGCGTCCGAGCCGGGAACGGCCGGGCTGGCGAGGGCGATGGTGAGCAAAAGGGTCGCGACCGCACGCATTGGGAAACCTCGTCTTGTTGTCTGTCACCAAACCGCTGGAGCCGTTCGAGCCGCTGGATCCGCGCGAACCGATCGAGCCGCTCGAGCCCATCGACGTGCCGGCGACGCCGGCGCCTGTCGATCCGCTCGAACCGTTCTCCCCGATCGAACGGCAGCATCCCGAGCTCGACCCGCTCGAACCCTTCGAGCCCGCGCGCCCCGACGACGGATCGCCCCAGCCGTTGGAGCCGCTGCAGCCGATGTGGCCGGTCGATCCGCAGCCGGAACCGTTCGAACCGCTCGCGCCGGCGCAACCGGTGCCGGTTGAACCATTCGAGCCGATCGATCCGGCGGAACCCGAGCGGCAGCGGGAACACCCGACCAACCGCCGCCGGCCGGGCGAGCCGTTCGACTTCTGATCAGGAAACCGGTGTCAGCGTGATCGGCCGCTGTTTATAGCTGGCGATCGACAGCTGCGCCGCCAGCTGCTCGGCCGCGGCCCTGAACGCCTTAGCCGCCGGCGACTGCGGTTCGCCGATCATGATCGGCACGCCGGTGTCGCCGCCGATCCGAATCGGCTCGTAGATCGGGATCCGGCCGATGAACGGCACCGAGAGCTCACTCGCCAGCCTCTCGCCGCCTCCCTTGCCGAAGATGTCGCTCTCCGAGCCGCAGCTGCGGCAGACGAAGTGGCTCATGTTCTCGATCATGCCGAGCGTCGGCACGTTGAGCTTCTGATACATGCGTACGGCGCGGCGCGTATCGGCCAGCGACACCGTCTGCGGCGTCGTCACCAGCACGGCGCCCGAGACCGGCACGGTCTGGCTGAGACTGAGCGCGATGTCCCCCGTGCCCGGCGGCATGTCGACGATCAGGTAGTCGACGCGGTCCCACCGCACCTCCCGGAAGAACTGCTGGATGACGCCGTGCAGCATCGGCCCGCGCCAGATCACCGGGGCATCGTCGCCGGTGAGAAAGCCCATCGACACGGCCTGGATGCCGTACTGCTCGCCGGGGATGATCTTCTGTCCGTCGGTCGTCAGCTGGGTCTGCAGGCCGAGCATGATCGGGACGTTCGGTCCGTAGACGTCGCCGTCGATCAGCGCCACCCGGCTACCGAGCTGGCTCAACGCCACCGCGAGATTGACCGACACCGTGGTCTTGCCGACGCCACCCTTCCCGGCGCCGACCGCGATGATGTTCTTGACCCCGGGCACCGGCGCCTTGGCGCCGTCCTGCGTCGCGGTCGCGCGCACCTGCGCCGTCATCTCGATGTCGACGGCAGTGACGCCTTCGAGGGCGCTCACCGCCGCCCGCGCCTGCTCGCGCATCTGATCCTTCACCGGGCACGCCGGTGTCGTCAGCTCGATTGTGAAAGCGACGCGGCCGCCGTCGATGCGCAGGTTCTTGATGAACTTCAGCGCGACGATGTCGCGGTTGAGATCGGGGTCGCGTACGGCCCTGAGCGCGTCGAGGACGGCGGATTCGGAGATAGCCACGCTCTCCATCTTATCAACTCCGCGACGCTGGTACGAGAACCGAAGGGCGGGACCGGCGCGACGCCGGATTAGGGGACTTTCGGCGTCACCGCCGACTCGCGGGCGATGCGTCCGGCAAACGGCAGCTCGAACCGCTCGCCCTGATAGGCCTTGAACATCAGCAGCAGCCAGAGCACAGCCGAAATCGGCGGGATGACCAGGAACGACAGCATCCAGCCGAAGAACGGGATCGAGAGGCCGACGAACCAGAGCACGCACAACGCGCCGAAGACAATCGCCGATTGCAGGGCGTGGAACCGGACGAATGTGTTCTCACGCTCGATGAAGAAGAGCCCCAGGCCGGTGATCCACCCCAGCGCGTAGGCCAGCGCCCCGGCGACGTTCTCGTCGAGGCCGAGCGAGGTCCGCTTCAGTTCATCCATTGTCTCTACCAGTATCTCAACCAGTATCTCTACCAGGCTGGAACATCCGGCGGGTCTCGTCGTGCAGCAGGACCCACATGGCGTAAATGCCGAGCGCGGTGCCGAACGGCAGGACGAAGAGATTCGGGACGGCGAGGCCGAGCGCGGCGAGGCGGCCGGATGGCTGGCGCCGGCGGATCGCAGCGCCGGCCCAGGCGTTGATCAGTCCGAAGATCAGCAGCGCGGCGGCACACACCGCGAACGCGGCGGCGGTGACCCCCGCGGGAATCTCGCGTCCGGCAGACGAGACGCCGATCGCGACCGCCCCACCGGCCAGCAGCAGCGTCGACACGCCGAGCAGCAGTCCGATCGCGCCCCAGACGACCTGGAGGATGCCGAGCAGATGGAGGTGAGGTGTCATGACGCGATCCCCGCGTCAACTTTCGCGAATGCTGATGCGGACGTCGACGATGGTGTCCGGCGCGCCGCGCGGCGTGACGGAGAAGCGGAAGCGTTCGCCTTCGCGGACACCCGCCGGCACGCGCAGCTCGACTTCATGAAAGGCGCGGATGTCGCCGCAGCCGCCGCAGGGGTCGCACCATTCCTGCCAGGTCTCGCCGCGGCCGCCGCAGCTCGGGCAAGTCTGACGCACGGGGACGCCAAGCGGAACCGTGATGCCGCGGAACGCTTCGAGCGGGCTGAGGATGATCTCCGCGGACAGCTCGCCGAGCCCGGCGCCGGCGAAAAAGGCCAGCCGGATTTGGTCGACGAGATCCGACACCGAGGGGAAATCGATCGCGACCTCGTCAGCGAACCACTGCGCCCGCGCCCCGACCGGGTGGCCGGCGAGCCGGCCGCGCCTCTCGTCGTAGCGCTGGCGCCGGCCGGGATCGTTGAGGATCTCGTAGGCGTGCGCCGCCTCGAGGAACGCGGTGCCGCGTTCGTCGCCGGAGATGTCGGGATGATACCGGCGCGCCAGCTGTCGATAGGCGCGCTTGATCTCGTCCGCACCGGCATCGGACGAGACGCCGAGAACGTCGTAATAGTCTCGCATCAGTCTCAGCAAACGACCTGATGACCCGTCGCGCCGGCGGCGGACTCGCGTCCGCGCCGGCGCCGGGCATCAATCCGTAAGGTAAGGGTTGCCCCGGTCCAAGTCAAGGAACCGACGGCGGCCGCTGGTACAATGCGGGCATGAGAGAATGCCCGCTTTGCGGCGAAACCATGCGGCTGGTGACGCGCGAGGTGAAGGATCGAATCCCGGGGCACGTCGGCGCCCTTCCGCGATCGGTACGCGAATGGGTGTGCCCGGAATGCGACTACTTCGAAGAGGCCGAATCGGGCGAGGGGTAGCGCGGGGTCAGCGGGCGCCCAGGGTCAGGAGCACTTCGTTGCGAACGCTCTCGTCGAAGTCCGAGAACTGCAGCTCCTTCTCACACTCGTCGCACAGGACTTCGATCACCGCCGGGCGACCTTCTTCGTTCGCCTCCACACGGGAATCGTCGCGCACCTGCACGACATGCATCTGCAGGGTCTTGACCAGGAAATTCCGGTCGTTCCCGCAGCTCGGACAGGTCAATGCCATCTAATTGAGCTCCTCTCCAAACCTTCGAATTGTACGAGTAACCGTTTGCCCGACGCAACGAAGATCTTGCGGGAAAGGTGTGTGGGATCGAGATTTATCGGCACAGAGGGGTAACCCGGGAGCGATCGGGCGGGAACGCGATCGGCGATTTGGGTGACAAATCGCGGCCAGGCTGCAACAAACTGTCAGCCTCAACCTACTCGTCGGTTCCCTCCTCCTCGTCGTCATCGTCGAACTCCGAGGGGTCGCCCAACCTCAACACCTGACCGTTGGTGTGACCGGAGAAGATGCAGTGCGGCCCCTTGGCTTCGACCGAAATCACCGCAACATCCCAGGGCCGGGCACGGAAGGCGGCCGTAACGCAGCCGCACGGAAGCCCCTCGAGCGCTTCGAGCTCGAAGATGGTCGCCGTGGGTCGAACCCGGCTGAATGCGCTTGGGACCGCCATAACTCAACCTCCGATGTCCCGTCCGAATGCAATTCGAACGCCAGTTATTGATTTAGACAAGAGGCCGCCTGGTTTGGTTCCTGCCAATTGCAAGTAGCTGCAATCAAGGCACTTAAAAGCGGAGACGCAACGACGCGCAGTTTGTGCCTTGTGACATCTGTGGGCGACATGACGCGTCCCGTAGTGGTCCCCCACGCCACGTAAGGCGCGAACCGCTCCAGACTGCGCTATTTAGGGACGATTGGGTGGAAAGTGTCGTGTGTACCGAGAGGACACACCTGAGTACGATTCCGAGCGAAGGAAACCGAGGTCACGAGGCTTCAGGCGCACGCCTGATCCGCCAGTCGAACCACGTACCGGAGGCCGCCTGCCATGCTACCGTTGCGCTGTCATCGGCAGTTGCCGCCGCCTGGAACAGCGCCCTCAACGATGGCGGGAAGACTTCGCCGAGGCTGCCGCGTCCCGGCGTCATGACTCCTTCTTTCAGGGCAGACGAGAAATAGAGCCGATCCCGCGCCCGCGTGAGCGCCACGTACAGCAGACGCCGGGTTTCGTGCTTCTCGCGCGCCCGATCCAGCTCGTCCATCTCCGATACGAAAGGTCCGACCGATACCGACGGTTCGTCGTCGCCATCGGCGATCACCCGCACCGGCCGAGGTGGGCCGCTTGCTCCCTTCGCCAGGTTCACGACAAAAACGATCGGAAACTCGAGGCCCTTCGCGGCATGGACGGTCATCATGTTTACCGCGTCGAGCGCCTCAATCGCGGCGTTGGACTCGTCGCCCGCCGTCAGCGCGTCGAGGTGGGCGGCGATGCGTGGAAACGTCGCGTAGCCGCGATTCTGGATGCGGCGGACGAGCGTCCGCATCTTCTTCAGGTTCTCCCATGCCTGCGCCTGGCGCGGCCCGCGCAGTTCGTAGGCGTAGGCGCTGTCAGCAAGGATCTGTTCGATGAGCTCGGCCGGCGGGATGCGATCGACCTGAGCCAGCCACCCCGGCAGCGCCGACCGCGCCAGCGCCAGCACGCGCTGATCCTCGTCATCGAGCCGCGCCGCCGCTTCGGGCGCGTCGGCGCCGGCGATCGCCCGCGCCAGCGCTGGCGCCAGCGTCGCGAGGCCGTGATCCGACAGCCGCACGAACCGCGACCGCAGCAGCGCCGCCGCGCGCAGGTCGGATGCCGGGCTGGCGAGGTAGCGAATCAGGGCCATCAGATCCTTCGTCTCGTCGGCGTCGAAGAAACCGAGCCCCTTGTAGACGTAGGCGGGAATGCTCAGCGCTTCCAGCTCGTGCTCGAACTCGCGGTGGCTGGCGCGTGACCGGAACAGGATGGCGATGTCGCCGGGCGTAGCCTGACGCGGCACGCCGGTCTTCTTGTCGCGCACCGTGTCCTCGCGAAGGATGCGGGCGATCTCGGCGGCGACGCCGCGAGCGCACGCGATCGGATCGTCGGAGGCGATGATGCCGAGCGCGTCGCGACGCTCGTGTGTCGCGCCGGCGGCAGCGCCGGCCGCGGCATCGGTCGGAAACCGGTCGCTCTCGGTGTAGGTGAACCGGCCGCCCTCGGCGCTCGGGTCGGCAATCTCGCTGAACAGCTCGTTGACGAAGGAAAGCAGTGTCGGCACCGAGCGGAAGCTGCGCGTGATCGAGCGCCGCGGATTGCGCTCGGGCCTGAGCCCCTGGATGTAGCGGCCCGCCGCCTGCAGCACCGCCGTCTCGGCGTCGCGAAAGCGATAGATCGACTGCTTCCGATCGCCGACGACGAAGATCGAGGGTTCGGTCGCGAGGCCGAGCCCCTGGCCCCAGGACTGGACGAGCAGCGCGACGAGCTCCCACTGCGCCCGGCTGGTGTCCTGGAACTCGTCGACGAGCACGTGGTGGTATCGCGACTCGAGCCGGAAGCGACTCTGGGAGAACTCGTCCATCCGCCGCAGCAGCTCGAGCGCCCGGTCGAGGACGTCGGAGAAGTCCAGCACGGACCGATCGTCGAGGGTTCGGCGGTACTCCGACAGCGCGACCGCGAACATTCGCCGGACCCCGCGTGAGAGCACGACGTTCAGATCGCGCTTGAACGCGTACATCAGCTCCTCGACCTCTGCGCCGAGCTCCTTGACGGCCTCTCGATGCCGCCTGCCGGCGTCCTCGGTGCGATAGTGCGGGGCCCGGTAAGGGTTGATCGTGCTGCTGCGACGCGGCTTCCCTTCCTGCGTCAGGAAATGCGCGGCGACGCGATCGAGCACGCCGCGGACTTCGGCCTCGGACGCCGAAGCCAGCTCCGGCAGCCGCCTGATCTCCCGCGCCAGCAGCTGAAAGCGCGGATGCAGCATCGGCCCATCCTCGATGAACGGCTCGAGACCGCCGCGGACGCCGTCGAGTACCCGGCGCAGGCGCGACACCGCAGCGGCGCAAACGCTCTCGGCAGTGAGGTTCGCGGGCCCGTTCGTGAGGAAGCGGTCGAGCGCCTTGTCGGCGACCAGGCGCCGGTCGAGCAGCGACGCCAGCCCCTCGCGGGTCCGCGCGATCCCGAGCTGCGCGAACACCAGCGCGACATCGCGGTCGGTCCGCGCCAGGCCCGTCAGCACGCGCAGCGAGCGGTCGAGCGATTCCTCGATGAGACGCGGCACCTCGGTCTCGTCCGCCATGTCGAATCCGGGGTCGAGGTCGGCTTCGAGCGGAAACTCGCGCAGGAGCGAGAGGCAGAACGCGTCGATGGTGCTGATCGCGATGTCGCCGAGCCGGTCGCGGAGCTCCTGCCATTGCGCCCGATCGATCTCCGATCGCTCGGCCGCCGACGCCAGCTCATGGAGGATGCGCTCGCGCATCTCGGCCGCGGCCTTGCGGGTGAAGGTGATCGCGAGGATGTTCGACGGATCGATGCCGCGCTTCAGGAGGTTGACGTAGCGCGCGACGAGGACGGAGGTCTTGCCGGTGCCGGCGGAGGCTTCGAGCACGACGTGCTGCGCTGGATCGACGGCGAAGGCGCGGGCGATCGTGTCGGCATCGACCGCCTCGGGCCCGGCGACCTCGGTCACCGCGACGTCGGCCGGCGGGACGTCGCCGGCGGGACGTCAGCCGGCGGGACGTCAGCCGTCGGCGCCGATGGCATGGCCTCGACGTCGAAGAGCGACGGCTGCGACCCGGCAGCCCGCGGCGCCTTACTCGTCACCGATGTAGTCCTTCCGGCACACCCCGGCGTAGCCGCACCAGCGGCACCTGTATGGCTCGTCCGGCTTGACCGGGAAGCTGCCGCGCTCGATGCCGTCGACCGCCGCGACCAGGCGCTTTTCCCCTTCCTCCAGCGCCTGCGCCAGCGACGTCGACGAGCCCAGCGGCACGAACGCGTTCTTCTCCTTGAAGGCGATATAGCCGGCGCTGGCGACGGTCCACGATCGGCCGCGCCGCCCCTCGAGGCTCTGCTGGGCGCAGACGCCGTAAATCGGCAACTGCAGCGCCCGCGCCGCTTTCGGCGCGCGACTGAGCTTGTAGTCGATGATCCGCAGCCCGCCGCCCTCGAGCAGATCGATGCGATCCGCCTTGGCCCGGACCTCGATCCGGCGCGGCCCGTCTGCGCCGCGAAACGTGAACGTGCCCTCGAGCGGGTGCTCGAGCAGGCGCTCGATCAATCCCGCCTCCTGCTCGATCTCGATCGTGAACGCGCGCTCGGCGAGGCCCGCCGCCGCCGCAGACCCGAGCAGGTAGTTCCGCTCGAGCGCGCGGTCGGCTTCAGGCAGCCGCGCCAGCGCGTCCTCGGCGACGGAGGCGAACAGGTCGAGCGCGTCGTTGAGTGTCGAAGCGGTGATGGCGCCGCCGCCGCGCGCGTGCCAGGCCTCGAAAAATGTCTCGAAGACCTTGTGCAGCAGCTGCCCGCGTTCCTGCGGCGTCAGGCCGGACTCGTCATCCCGCTCCTCGTCGAGCGACAGGACGCGCGCCGCGAAGTACTTGAACGGGCAATCGAGATAACGCTCGACGTGGCTGATCGCGTACGCCGTCGGCGGGCGCTGGCCGGCGCTGCCGCGATAGATGTCCGCGTCAGCCGGCGATCTCGAGGCGCGCAACGCGAGCCACACGGCCGTGCCCGGCGGAAGGTCCGCCGCGTCCGCCTCGCCCAGCAGCGCCTCGTGCGTGAATCGGTGCCGGCCCGTCTCGTTCGGTCGTTCGAGCCCGAGGCCGCTCGCGGCGATCTCCGTGCAGGAACGACGATCCCGACACGATCGCATCGTCCTCCAGGGTGAAGCTGGAAACCGAGACACGCCGCGCCGGCAGCAGCAGCAAATCGCGGAACCGGGCCCGCGCGGCCTGCAGGCGCTCGGTCTCCGCCGGCCATCCAAGCTGGGTCAGGAGGCTCGCTGGATAGAAGATGCTGCGACGCACGCGGTCGGGCCAATCCTGCTCGATCAGGCCCACGAGGAACAGGTCGTCGACGTCGGCGTACGCCGCCGCCCGCGCGTCCAGCAGCAGCGGCCCGGACGCGCCGGTGTCGGGCGCAAACGTCTGACCGTCGATCCATCGCCGGATGACGCCGGCGAGCCGCTCGAGCGGCAGGGCGCGATCGTCGTGCCCTTCGTAGGCGCGCCCGAGCGACGACAAGGCGTCGACGATTGCCGCTCGCGTGCGTCGATGCCGCGGCGACCCGCCGTCCGCATCATCCGCTGCCCGCTCGTGGGCAGCAATGAAGCCGATCAGGGCCCGGACCTGCGCCGAGGCCGTCGTCGCGTCTAGAACGGGACGGAGCGCGCCGGCGGCGGCGATGGCGGCGGCGATAGCGGGCGCCGGGCTCGGCTTGCGGCGCGAACGGCCGCGCTGCGCTGCCGGTTCATCCGCAACTGGCGCCAGCGCGGCCAGGCGATCCCAGCCCCCGAGGTATTTCCGCTCACGCAGCAGGACGTCGAGCGCGCCAACGCTCTCGCGGCTCGCGACGTCGCCGGCCTCGAGCGGCGCGAAGCGCCAGTGCGGCGACGAGAGCAAGTCGATGGTCGTGGCGCGCGTGGCTTCCGCGAGCAGGAACGCGAGCACGACGTCGAGCGCGGCGGCAAAGGGCTCGGCAGCGAGCGGCAGCGTGTCGAGCGCGCGGTAGCCCTGGCCGGCGTCTTCGAACACGTAGCGCGCCAGGTACAGGTAAGGAAGCGGCCTCTGGAACACGACCGCGATCCGCGACGGATCGGCGCTGTCGGCAGCGGCGCGGGCGACCGCCACGAGCTCTTCCTCGCGATCGCGACGCACGAACCACGGCGGCGGCGCCGCGGCCGCGTCTGCCGGCGGCGCCACGACCACCGGCGCCGGCGACACTCCTCCGACCCGCTCTTCCTCGATTCCCGGCAGGAGGTCGTGCACGCGCTCGTGAAAGCCGGCGGCGAGCAGCGTCTCGGTGGCGACGACGTCGATCGCCGTCACGCCGGGGACACGGGCCAGCAGGTCGAAATCCGCCGTCCACAGGCCGCGCGCGTCGGCGATCTGATCCGGCACGGTCACGACGATGCGGGAATACGCCGACCGGTCGTTGCCGGCGAGCAAACGAGCGCGAAGCGCGTGCTCGTCGACGCCGCCGCTCGCCTCGACCAGCCGCTCGAACTCGTCGAACGTGGCGACGAGAAACCGCGTCTGGCGGAACAGCCGCTCCGCGCCGCGATCGACGTCGACACTCGATGCCAGGCTGTCGCTTATCAACCGGTCGAAATCGGCGATCCTCCGATCGCGCCGCCGCAGCTCGTCGTAGAACGCAAGGATCTCGGCCAGCAGCCCGGGCCGCAGCCGAAAAGGCGCCGGCGCGCCGCCATCTTCGGCCGCCTGCGCGGCGCGGCTGAGCAGCACTTCCCGCTCGAACGCCGACAGCATCGCCGGCGCGCCGCCCAGGCCGGCGTGCAGCCGGACGTAGAGTTCGTCGCGCGTCAGCAAATCCGCACCGCGCCCGGCGTCGAGGCGCTCGAGGGTCTGACGGAGCGCGCTGCCGGCGGCGGCCGTCGGCACCAGCACGGCGGCGCCACGCCCGGCCACCCCGGCCACGGCGCGATGCATGCCGCGCAGGTCTGCGACGCGAAGAAGACGGGTCGAACGCGGAGTGATCACAGCGTCGGGGGCAGTGTCAGCGCGCGCAGCTCTTCCTGCGCGCGGTCGAACAACATCAGCGCGCCGGCTGCCGCCGACGACGCTTCCCAGGCGGTCTTCATGTCGGTGGCGGCAATCGCCTGGCGGCGGGCGACGGTCGCGCGCACGGCCATCTGCACGGCGCTGATCAACATGCTGTGGACCGGCACGGCTTCCGCCGGCGGCGTCGTTCGCTTCAATTCCTCGAGCGCCTGCGTCAACCGGACGTGGAGCGGCTGCAGCGCGCTCGGGGCCGGGCCCGCCAGCTGGCGGATCTGCTCGAGCCCCGCTACCGAGCGACGAACACGCTGCGACGCCGACTCGATCCGGCGTTGATACGCGGCGACCCGTTCCTGCCGCAACGCCCAGGCGTCGCGTTCGAGCCGCAGCCGCCGCGCCGCCGTCAGGCGCGCGTCGAGGGTCGCCAGCAGCGAGGTCGTCATGTCGGGACGGCGGCGGCCGAGACGGTCGTCGGCGGCGAGCACGCCGCGCAGGAGCTTCTCGAGCCCGGCAACATCGGCGCGTTTCGCCTGCTCGTTGGCCGCCGCCATGGTGCGGCTGGTGAGATCGCGATACTCCTTGTCGACGTGCACCTCGGCCGACAGCGCAGTCGCGGCCCGGGTCCGCAGCGTCGACGCCCACGCAGCTTGGGCGGTGCGGCCGCCCAGGCTGTCCATGACCGCCTGGAACAACGACATGCGCTCGGTGACATCCGGGGTCAGCGTCGCGGCCCTGAACGCAGCCTCCAGGCTCTCCTGTTCGGTCGGGGCGGGCAGCTCCGGCTCGTCGGGCGGCGATCCGTCATTGGTTGCGACGAGCGCCAGGTCGAAGCGTGAAAGACCGGCGGCGACGCGGAGCTCCGCCACGGCCTCGTCGAGCAGACCCGACAGCTGCGCGACATCCCTGGCGCGATAGCCGTAATGCGTCGCCGGCCAGGTCGCCAGCATCCGCTGCGCTTCCGTCGCGAGCGAGAGCCGGCGGACCGGATCCTTCGTCTGTGCCACATGGCTCAGCGTCCGCGCCACGGCGTCACTCAGCTGGGCGAAGTCCGATTCACCCTGCGTCGCGGCGTAGTGCCGGGCGCGAATCGACTGCGCGTAGCGATCGGTCCGCGCCCAGTCGACGATCGACTCGGCGATGTTGACGAGATGCAGCTCCGGCACCGGCCCGGCGACGGCACCGACCGGGATCGAGAACACCACGCGATCGGCGACGCGCGCGATGTCGCCGTAGCTCACGAGCGTCGTGCCATCCGTCAGAAAGATGCGATAGAGGAACGCCGCGGGTGACGTCGCTGCCTCGGGCACCTGGGCAGCGGCGGCGGCAACCATGACCAGCGGCGCGAGCAGCACAAACAGGGCGCGGGCGCGGGAAATCATGGACGATCCAGCGTAGTGGCACGACGCGCAGCGGTCAAGGGACGAGGGCGTGGGTCGGGCTGTGGAAAAACTGTGGAAGAAGCGTGGATAGGCTGTGGACCTCCTGACATTCTTCAGTTATTTTCGCGCCGTCACCGCGAAAGATCGCGGGCGCGCCCAATGTGAGTGCGCCTTCGTCAGTCCTTTCGCTTGAAGCATTCGAACCAGCCGCTAGAATTCAGCTTCCTCGACAACACGCACGCGACGTCCATCCCGTGAACGTTGGTGCGCGTACGCGCAGCGGCAGGAATTACTCATGACACTCGGCGGCGTGACATTGAATGTGCAGCGGCTCAGAGAGACCATCAACGGACGTGAATACGTCATCGAGGTCTCCAACATCGGCAGTAACAAGTGGCGGGCCCAGATTGTCAGGGTCCCGGGTGGCTCCGCGGCGCTGATGCCGTTCTACGGCAAGACTCCGGTCGAAGCCGCCGGCCAGTTGAGCCAATGGCTGGCGATCGCGCACGGCGTCGGCAAGTGCTGATGTGGTGTCCACGCGTGACCGATGCCCGGCGCGCGCTCGCGACCGGCTGAAGCTGAAAATGAGGGGGCGGGTCGGGTGGGAGGAACGAGGGAGGCGGGGCGGCTGGACGCCCCGCCGGTAAGCATCACGGATACGCTTCAGCCTTCAATCAGCCGAACTTCGCCCGCTCGCGGTCCCTTTCCGGACTCCTCGGGCGTGAACTCCACACGTTGACCTTCCCGAAGCAGCTCGAACACTGCACCCCGGACAGAGCTGCGGTGGAAGAAGTGCTCGATCCCGCTCTCGTCGCGGATGAAGCCAAAGCCTTTGTCGATCAGCAGCCGTGCGATGGTCCCGGTCGGCATAACCCGTGTCCTCCGATGAACGACACCCCCGGACAGCCCGGGGGCCCGACAAGCCCAACAAGTACCCCCAACCGGCGCTCTCTCCACTGGGTTCGCAGGCGCACGCTGAGCTTGAAAACGGACCTACTGTAGGTAGTTCCTCGGGGGAAGTCAAGAAAACACGGGCGGTTAGGGCCGCGCCCCGAAACCGGGTGTTTCGAGGCGTAAAATGCCACCATGGTGCCGGCCATCATCCTCGCGGCCGGACGCTCCTCCCGGATGGGGGTACCGAAACCACTGCTGGTCGTGGGTCCCGGCGGCGCCACCTTCGTTCGCGCCCTCGCCACGACCCTCGTCGCCGGCGGCGCTGCCGACGCCCTCATCGTCGGCCGACCCGACGACGCATCATTGATAGAAGAGGTCGACCGGATTGAGGTTGCGCGCTTCGTGCCCAACCCAGGCGCCGACCGGGGGCAACTGTCGTCGGTAGTAGCAGGTCTCGACGCCGCCGATCGTCCGGGCACGAGGGCCGTCCTGGTCACGCCGGTGGACGCGCCCCTGATCAAAGCGGAGACAGTCGCCGCCGTGCTGGCCGCTTTCGGCTCGGGGCGGGCACGCATCGTGCGCGCGACATACCGTGGCCGTCACGGCCATCCCGTACTGTTCGCGCGCGGGCTGTTCGACGAGTTGCGCACCGCCGATCCGGCAGTCGGTGCGAAAGCGGTAGTGAGGAGGTATGCGGCCGAGACGCTGGACCTCGACGTGGACGACCCGGCGGTCCTCCACGACATCGACGGTCCCGACGACTACAGCAGGCTGCTGGCTAACGGTCGGCCGCTGGCGTGAGGCGCCGCGCTGCTTCGAGATCGGTCGGCGTCACCGCCGCGCCGTTGATCATCTCGTACTCGTAGGACATCGAGAACGTCGACTCGCCGGCGAAGAGCACGTCGGCGGTCGACCCGGTGGTGACCGGCACCCGCGCGCCCGCAATCCGGGCATAGTCACGGACGATGTGCACCTTGCGAGTCCAGAACGACGGCCGCTTCACCAGCAGGCCCTCGACCTGGAGGAGATCGGAGGTGCCGCACGTGAGGAGGATGGTGCCTTCCATCAGCAGCTCGTCTTTCCGCTTCGGCTTGATGGCGACGCGCAGCAGACCGTCGCCGCTGAGCTCGCCCGGAGTGAACTTGTAATTCATTTCGCTCAGAGCGCCATGCGATCCGTTGGCGCGCAGCCGCGCCTGGCGCTCGGCTTCGAGCACGGGATGCAGCACCCTCGAGCGGAGGAAGCCCGAGCCTTCCTCTTCGATGACGCGATACTCGAAGCCGCGATCGGGATCGAGCGACGACTCCGCGACGAGGCTGGCCTTCATCTTCCCGCCGCGGGCGGCGACCGACAGCCGGCGCAGCGCCTTGTAGCTGGTGAGAGGCTGGTCGCTCGAAGTAAGGAACTTCTCGAGAACGACCGCGGGAGCGGCGGGGCCGGCCTGCTCCTGCGAGGCCGCGACTGCCGCGGTTGCGACGACTGCCAGGAGCCCTACAACGCTATTGCGCATGTGATCCCCCGCTATCGACCGCTTCTTCAAGCGGGTTATACCGCCGCCGGGCGTTCGCGCGCAAGCGCCGGCGTTCCCGGCACCTGCAGCTCCGGCATTGGCGTCGTAATGAACAGCTTCCGGGCCATCCGGGCCAGGATGCGGGCGCGCTTCGCGGATCGGGCAACGCGGGCGCTGTCGGTGGCGATGCCGGTATTCGCGTACATCTGCCGGTAGAGCTTCGAAATCAGCACGAACGCGACTCGCGCGCGCAGCGAGCGGACGCAACCCTTCGAGCGCTTCCAGATCAAAGGCAGACGGTAGAACTCGTCCCACGTGTCCTGGGTGCGTCGCCGGATCTCGTCCGGCGTCATCGTCGGGTGGGGGGCGTAGACCTTCGGCCGCAGCGCCGAGGGGATCAGCCAGTAGCGCGCCAATGGCGTCGAGCCAACGGTGATTTGCGCCGTTTCGCCTTTCTCCCACGCCGCGAAGTCGACGGTGCCGGGGAACGGCTGCAGCATCACGAACTGCGCGAACGAGACGCCGGCGCGGTTGGCGAGCGACGCCGTCGCCGCGAACGTGTCGGCGCGATCGGTGGGCAAGCCGAAGATGAACGAGCCGAGGACGTGGACGCCGTGCTGTCCGAACGCCTGCAGCCGCGTCACGAGCGCTTCGCCAGCCTGGTTGAAATCCTTGAAGACGGCCTTGAGGCCTTCCGGCGTGACCGACTCGATGCCGACGAGCGCGCCGCGAATCTTCGCCTTGCGCATCGCTATCAGGAACTCGGGATCCTCGGCCGCCTCCATCGTGATCTGCGTGTAGAAGACGAGATCGTCGGGCAGCTCGGCCAGCTGCGCCATCAGGTCGAAGCGCTCCTGGCGCAGCGCCTGCAGCCGTTCCAGCTGGGTCCGGTCGGCGCGGCGGCGGGCCATCGCGAGATCGGCGAGCGTGACCGGGTAGAAGTTGTCGTCGGACAGCAGGATGAAACGGAAGCCGCGGCGGCGCAGTTCGACGACCTCGCGTACGACCTGATCGATCGCGCGCTGACGCGGCTTCTGACCGTCCGTGCGCCACACCGAGCAGAACGAACAGTGCTTGGGGCAACCGCGCACCGTCTGGACCGACCCCCACATGTAACGGTCGGCGGGGAGCAGGTCCCAGCGCGCCGGCACGAACTCGCTGCCCTCGATCCGGCCGCCGTCGTACACCGGCTTGAGCGCGCCCGCGACGCAGTCCGCGAGAACGCTCGACCAGATCAGGTCGCCGTCGCCCTTGACGATGGCGTGCGCCTGTCCGTGCTCGCGCGCCTCGTCCGGATACAGCGTCGCGTGGATGCCGCCGAAGACGACGATCCCGCCTCGGGCGCGCACGAGACGCCCGATCTCGTAGCCGCGCCGCGCGTTCGCGGTATGAATGCCGATGCCGACGACGTCGCCTGGCTCGACCTTGTCGATGACGAACGGCTCGAGCGTCTCGTCGACGATGTTCGGCGTCGAGTACTCCGCAGGTGTCGCCGCCGCGAGGACGTAGAGCCACCGCGGCGTGATGACGGCGGTGCCGAAAGAGATATCGGAGGGATTGACGAAGTAGATGCGCATTTGGCTGCCAGTCAGAAAGCACCCGCAATCGATTTGCCAAGCCGGTTGAAGTAGCCGGCGGTTGCCACGGCGGCCTTCTGCGAGCCGCGGCCGACGTCAACGCTGGCGTCGGCGGCGACGCCCCAGGGCGTCGGCGTCTTCACCGCGGCTGAATCCGTAGTCGGCGCCGATCCCGCGCCGGATGATGTGGCGATGCCGCCGACGGGCGCGGACAGACCGGGAAGCTCGCCCGGTGTGCCGGCCTCGGCGATCGCAACCGGCGCGGACGGCGGCGGAGCATCCGCGACCTCGTCCGACGGGAGTGCCGACGGCGACGGCCGCGGCGGCGCCGCTGGCGCTGTCGACCGGGCCTGGGAGAACTGCGGGCGGCGCGCCACCGGGGTGCGCGGCGGATTCGGCGTCGCGGCTGAAGTCTCAGCCGCCACGGCGCGCGCCGTTTCGCTTGCCGCTGGTGCCGTTGGCGAAGGCAGGCTCGCCGGCAACGCTGTCGCGACGAGCTCGACCCGTCCGAGCATGGCGGCGACGACGAAGACCAGCGGCATTGCCGTGGCCGTCAACAGGAGCGAACGTTTCGTCGCGGTGCTGCGGCGCGCGTCGAGGAGCCGCATCACGCGTCGCGTGAGATCCGACGCGGTCAGCGCCGCGGGCGCCAGCCGGGCGTCGCGCGGTTCGCCGACGAGCGACGCCAGCTTCGTCAGACAGAGCGCGTAGCTGCGCGGCGATCCGGTGAGATTGATGGCCCAGTCGTCGCAGGCGGTTTCGCGCTCGATGTGGAGCTGACGATCGATCCACCAGACCGCCGGGTGCAGGCCTGCCAGCGCCTGGACGACCATCAGGACGAGCCGGGCGATGTCGTCGCGGCGCTGCACGTGAGCCCATTCGTGCAGCACGATCTTCTCGACGTCGTCGGCGGAGAGCGTTCGCAGGGCCGCCGGCGCAATCGCAATCACCGGCCTGCCGAAGCCGAAGACGGCGGCGGCGTTGACGTCGCGCGAGATCATCAGGCGGGCGGCGCGGCCGCGAGAGCGCACGGCGTTCCAACGCCCCAGCGCCGCCTCGAGATGCGCCGGCACACGGCGGGCACGCCGCTTCACGCGCCGCAGGCCGACCAGCGCCCGCGCGGTCGTGAGCAGGACCCAGCCCGCATGCCCGGCCCACAGCCCTGTCGCCAGCGCGGCGGGCCACCAGGGCAGCCGCGGCATCGGCACGTTGTAGACGACGGCGGTATCAACCGGCACGACAGCAGCCGCGGGCGCACCGAGGCTCGGGAGCAGCGGCAGCATCAGGACCGCCGCCAGGGCGATGCCCCAGACGCGATATCGCGACGTCGCGCTGAGCCGTGGCCACAGCCGCAGGCCGAGCGTGACGACGAGCACGATCGCGCTTCCCTGCCAGATCCAGTTGACGATCAGGTCCACCCTAGCTCCAGTCGCGTATCCGAATCAGTTGGATTCGAGCAGGCGCTTGAGCCGCTCGATCTCTTCCTCGGGAATCCGTTTGTCTTCGAGAACGTTGAGCACGAGCAGGCTCGGCGAGCCTTCGAACAGCCGCGTGACGAGATGCCCCAGCGCCTTCCGGCGGGCCTGCTTCTTGTCGACGAGCGGGCGGTAGATGAACGCCCGACCCTGCTTGTCGTGCGTAACGTAGCCCTTGGCCTCGAGGATCCGCAACATCGTCTGGACGGTGCTGTACTTGACCGCGTACTTGGCGTCGATCTCCGCGGTGACGTCGGCAACCGTGCCCTGCCCGAGGCCCCATAGCGCGGTCATCACTCGGGCTTCGGCATCGGTGAGCGAGGAGGATGCGTGTCGGGCCATTGACAATTAAACAATTAAAAGTTGCCCCTCACACTATCCCTCCCGCCCCGGCCTGTCAATTAAAGAATTAATAGTTGCAGTTACTCAGTGAAATTCGCGCGCGGGACCGCAGTTTCAGGCCTCGAACACGCTTTCTCAGCCGCCAGTCACGACTTCGCGCGCCCGACCTTCTAGCCTGAGCAGGAGGTGACACGGCGATGTCGAGATTGCAGGCCGGCGGGCTGATTGGCCTTCTCAGTGTGATTGTCGTCATGGTCTGGCCGGCACTCCCCCGCGGCCGCACCGGCGCTGCTCCGCCGATCAGCCGCGAGCTCATGCAGGCATCGTTCGCATCGGATACGCGCAATCTCGTCTACCGCTGGGACGCCGACGACCCGACGCCGCCGGAAGCCCGCCAGGAGGCGCTCTTCGGGTTCATGCTGCAGACCTACGATACGACAGCGTGGATTCCGCAATCGGTCTTTGACGGCAATTTCGCCGTCCAGGTCATCGCAGGGGACGTCGCGACGATCGTGCGGGAGAAGGCCGGGCTGGTGTTGTGGCGCGAGCACGCGCGAATTCCGGCCTACGGCATGGCGCCGGACGTCACCACGCGCGGGCCGCTGCGATGGACGGTCAACTGCCTGGTCTGCCACGTCGCCGAGATCGACGGCGTCGCCTACCTCGGCGCCGGCAGCAAGGTGTTCGACGACAAGTGGCTCGGCGAAGCGTTGAAGCGCCTGACCGCGGATCGCTGGGCGTCGGCGCTGATCCACGACCCGGATTCGAGGGCGATGGCGGCGAACGCGCAGCGGATTCTGACCAGCCATCATCACGAGAAGATCGACTCGCTGACCCGCGGCCGCTCGACGGCGTTCGCGGCCTCGCACGTCGAGCTCTATATGCGGCCGCACGACGGTGCGATGCCGCCGCCTGACGCGGTGGGCCGCGGCGACGTCAAGACGCCGCCGCTCTGGCACACGGCGGCGAAGATGCAGCGGGGCCGCTGGTATTCAGACGGCAGCTTTCACGGCCGTGTCCCGCTGATGGCCTCGTCGATGGAGCTCGAGAAGGACCGATCGTTCGACTCGCTCGTCGAGCAGGTCATCCCCGCTATCAAGCACGAGTTCGACACCGTCATCCGCCACCTGCGGCCGCCGCTCTATCCCTATGAGATTGACCGGTCGCTGGCCGAGCGCGGCCGGGCGCTGTTCTACTCGCCGGAGGTCGGCTGCGCGGACTGCCACGGCCGCTACGACGGCCGCGGCAACGTCGAATGGCCCGGCGTCCACCGCGACGTCGGTACCGATCGCGCCCGCCTCGACGTCGTCTCGCCAGCCTTCATCGAGGCCTTCGACGCCAGTCCGATTGCCGCCGAGGGCGCGCTGATCGCGAGCGCAGGCTACGCCGCGACGCCGCTCACCGGCGTCTGGGCCAACTTCCCCTACCTGCACAACGGCAGCGTGCCCACGCTCCATCACCTGCTCGGTCCACCGTCGGAACGGCCGCATATCTTCGAGGTCATGGCGGCCCGGCAGTTCGACCGCGAACGAGTCGGACAACGGCTCTTCAGGAGCCCGTCGATGTCGGGCAAGCCGGAAGCGGAACTGCTGCGGATTTTTGGCGGCGATCGCGACTGGTTCAACACGGCCCGGCCCGGTTCCGGCAATAGCGGTCACAACGTCTGGCGGCGAATCAGGACCGACGAGAACCGGCGGGCCCTCATCGAATACCTCAAGACGCTCTGACGGGAGCCGGACTCAGGGATCGCGTCATTCCCTGCACGACGTCGGCCGCGCGCGTGACGCCACCGGCAACGCGGAACGACTCGCCGATGGCGCGCGCCACGGTCGAGAAGGTGTCGTCGAGAAGAAGCCGCGAGACCGCGTGGTGGAGCGAGTCGGCCGTCACCGCCTCCGGCGTCATGAAGACGCCGGCGCCCAGTTCCTCGACCCGCCGCCCGACGATGTACTGTTCGCTCATCTGCGGGACGACCACGAGCGGCACGCCGTAGAACAGCCCTTCGCTGACGCTGTTCATGCCGCCGTGGGTGACGAACGCGGAGGCACGCTTGAGGATCTCGAGCTGCGGTACATGGGCCCGCACCAGCACGTTGGCCGGCGGCGTCCCGAGGTCGGGAATCGATATCCGCCGGCCAACCGACAGGACGACCTGCACGTCGAGGCGCCGGAGCGCCTCGAAGCACATGCGATAGAAGGCCGGATCGGCGTTGAAGAGCGTGCCCAGGGACACATAGACGACAGGATCGCGGATCTCCTTCCCACGAGAACCTGTCGGCGTCGGTCCTGGTCTCGAGCAGCGGGCCGACGAACGAGACGCGCTCGTCGAACGAGTCGGCGCACGGCTGAAAGGCACGCGAGGTATAGACCAGCGAGGGACCGGCCGGGCCGAGGGCCGTGCTGAAGAAGCCGGGCCCGCGCACGCCATAGCGCCGCCTGAGCTGTCGCGTCAGCCTCATTGCCCTGGCCATGTGACGCAGCTTCGAGAGCATGAAACTGCCGCCCTTCGGCCTGACGCCGTGCGCAACTGCGTAGCGGAGCACCTTGCGGTTGAACGCGAACGTCGTCACCGACGTCATCACGGGCAGGTCCAGTACCTGCGCCACCCATTGCCCCCACGGCGCGACCGAGTCGGTAATCAGGTAATCGGGCCGGAGGGCGCGAAAATCTTCGAGCTCCTCCTCCAGCACCTCGGACGACGTTCGAGCGAACAGCCACACGAGCTCGTCCATGCGGCGCGCGATGGCGCCGAGCTCCGGCAGGAACGCGTTGCGATACGGACGGAAGGTGGCGCCGGTCGCCGCGATGGTGTCAGCGAACTCCGTAGTCGACAGGTAGATGACGTCGTCACCGCGGCGCGACAGCTCGCGCACGAGCGGCAGCGTCGGATTGGTGTGCCCGTGGACGGGCAGCCCGAAGAAGAGGCACCTGGCCATGCCGGCTCAGACGTTGAACTTGAACAGCATGACGTCGCCGTCGGCGACGACGTACTCCTTGCCTTCCATGCGGTACAGCCCCTTGGCCCGTGCCGCCGCAACCGACCCGCATGAGACCAGGTCGTCGTAGGCGACCGTCTCGGCCTTGATGAAGCCGCGCTCGAAGTCGGAGTGGATCACGCCGGCTGCCTTCGGCGCCGTGTCCCCGATGTGGATCGTCCAGGCCCGAACCTCTTTCTCGCCCGCGGTGAAATAGGTCTGCAGCCCGAGCAGCCGGTAGGTGGAACGGATCAGGGCGCCAATGCCGCTCTCCTCCACCCCGAGCTCGCGCAGGAACGCCTCGCCCTCCTCCGGCGTGAGATCGACGAGATCGCTCTCGATCTGGGCGCTGATGACGACCGCCTCGCAATTGAGGTGCGTCTTCACGTACTCCCGCACCTTGACGACGTACGGGTTGGTGTCGGCGGTGCCGAGCTCCGATTCCTTGACGTTGCAGGCGAAGATCGTCGGCTTGTCGGTGAGCAGGAAGAGCGGCCGCGCCAGCGCGCGCTCCTCCGCTGAGAGCGGCGCCGAGAACGCGGGTCTACCGGCGTCCAGCGCCGGCTCGAGCGCCGCCAGCACCGCCTCTTCAGCGGCGGCAGACTTGTCGCCGCGCTTGACGTCCTTGGCGACGCGTTCGCGCCGCTTCTGCACGCTCTCGAGGTCGGCGAGGATGAGCTCGGTGTTGATGACCTCGATGTCGCGCACAGGGTCGACCGTGTCCGCGACATGGTGCACGTCCGGATCGTCGAAGCAGCGCACCACCTGCACGATCGCGTCGACTTCGCGCACGTGCGTCAGGAACTTGTTGCCGAGGCCTTCCCCCTGGCTCGCGCCCTTCACCAGCCCGGCAATGTCGACGAACTCGATCGCCGCCGGGATCACGACGTTGGTGCCGGCAATCTTCTGCAGCACCGCCAGGCGCGCGTCCGGCACGGTCACCGTCCCGACGTTGGGATCGATGGTGCAGAACGGATAGTTGGCTGCCTCCGCCTTCCGCGTCCGGGTAATGGCGTTGAACAGGGTCGACTTGCCGACGTTAGGGAGACCGACGATTCCGGCTCTGAGCATGTGCGTGTCTTCGCTTCGGGGTGAACATTTGAGGATAGCATTCCCGCCCGCCGATGGCGAGAACCGAGGCGCCTGGCGCCGGCGCGACGGTCCCGTATAATTTTCCGCGAACGAACAACCATCCACAGGAGAGGACGCTCATGAAACGCACTACCCTGCTCGTTGGCGGGGCGGCGGTACTGGCAACCGGCCTCGCGACCACGCAGCTCATATCGCAGCCGAAGCCACAGCCCTTCTTCGTCGGCAACCCGCTCGGCCTGCCGATCAACCCCGCCCCTGACGGCGCGTTTCAGCCGACCTCCTCGAACGTCAAGGTCCACGGCGCGATCTACTCGGCGGAAAGCTGTTCCTACGATCCCGGCCGGGGCGTCATCGTCGTGCCGAACCGCGGCGTGGCGCAGACGGTCCAGACCAACAACGCCTGGGTCTCGTTCATCAATCACGACGGCTCGATTCACACCGCGCGCTGGATCGGCGTCCAGAATCCCGGCGAGCAGCGCAGTACCCTGACGCCGCCGCTGGTGCTGAACGAGCCCTACGGCAGCGACATCGTCAACGACACGCTCTACCTCGCGGATCGCGACGGCGGCACGACGGCGAGCGAGGCGAGCGTCGCCGTGATCCGTCGTTTCAATCTGAAGACTGGCGCCCCGGCCGGCGAAGTGCGGATCGACAAATCACCGTGGCTGAACGATCTCGAGGTCGCCGACGACGGCACGACCTACGCGACGCAGACCGGAGTCGGCGGCGACAATCCGGATCCGTCGACGTGGCAGGTGTGGAAGATCACCCCGGACGGGAAGCCGTCGATCTTCATCCAGGGCGCGCCGCTGCGTCAGCCGAACGGCGTCGCGTTCGATCCTCAGGGCAACATTGTCGTCGTCAACATCGGCAACAACGAGGTGCTGACGTTCTCTCCCGATGCCAGGCTGCTGAAGACGGAAACCGCGGCGCAGCCGGGAAACGACGGCCTGGTGATCATGCCGGACGGCACGAAGTACGTGAGCAGCGTGCTGAACGGCGGCGTGTCGCGGATTCGTCCCGGCCAGCCGGCGGAGCTCATCGCCCAGAACATCCCGAACGCGGCCTCGATGTGCTACGACGCCGGCGCCAACCAGCTCGTGATCCCGATGAACCAGAACAACGCGCTGGCGTTCGTCCCGTTGCAGTAGGCGAACGGCGGGGCTGAAGCCCCGCCCTACGTTTGAACCTCACCGCGCGGTCCTGCTCACTTGCCGCTCGTCGATCCCGAGGAATGTGAGGAGCGACGCCAGTTCCTGCAGCGTCGCGGTGTCCATCAAGCCCGGCGGCATGACCGAGCCTTCGCGGACGCCGCGCGACTTGATCTGATTCTTCTGCAGCGTCGTCTCGGCGCCGGTCAGGTCGCGAATAACGACGTCGAGGTTGCCCTCGCGGATGACGAAGCCCTGCACCTGGCGACCGTCCGCGGTGTCGAAGTAGTTCGTCGCGAAGCCCTGCGCCACCTTCGCGGCCGGGCGGAGTATCGACTCGAGCAGCTCTTCCCGGCTGTAGCGGCTGGTGATGCCGCCGAGATACGGTCCCTTCTCGGTCTCCTCCGGCGATGCGGTGTGGCACGCGGCGCATCCCTGACGCGTGAAGACCGTGCGTCCGACCGCAACGTCGCCGCTGATGCCGGCCAGGCGCTTGCCGAGCTCTTCATAGGGGACGGCGGCGACGAGCGTCGCGCCGCGCGCCATCGTCGCTTCGCGCGAGTGCGAAGTCGCAAACGCCGCGGCGGCGCGAACCTCGGCGTCCTCCGACTTGGCCAGCGCTGCGACGCGGTCGCCGTAGCCTGCTGCCTGCGTCAACCCGATCGCGCGGAGCAGGCTCGGGCTCGACGGGCTCGCCCAGCCGCTGTCGATCGCCGCACGCGCCTGTGTCCTCGCCGCTTCGGCGTCGGCCTGGGACGCACCGCGGCCGCGGCCGCCGCCACCCCCACCGCCACGGCCGCCGCGACCGGCGGCAGGCTCGGCGGCAAGCTGCAGCAGGACCGCGTAGCCGAGAACCTGCCGGGCGCGGTCCTGCGTCGCGGTGAGCGCCTGGAACCGTGCGACGTGCTGGGCGTGCGACGGCTGTCCGACGAACTGCCGCCAGGCAGCGTCGAGCGCGGGATCGAGCGTCACCGTCGTGTCGACGGTCGCGAACGCATCGATGGCGCGGCCGAGCGCGTCAGCGTCGGTCGCGGCAAGGAGCGCCGTGAGCGCCTGCGCTCGAACCGCCGGGGCGACGGCGCGATCGGCGGCGACCCTGGCAAGCAGCGCGGCAGCATCCGGGGACGGCGCGCCGCTGCCCGCGATGAGCCGGACGACCGCGGCTTGCGGCGATGGACCCGTGCGCGAGACGCCGTCCAGGAGCTTCGCGGCCGTCGCGTCGATCGTCACGCGCGGCCGGCCGAGCAGCAAATCAGCGACGGCAGGCAGCGACGGACTGCGGCTTTCGACGAGCGCGTTCAGGAGCTCGGCCCCGCCCGGCGGCAGGATGCGGTTGCGAGTCAAATCGGCGGCGAGACGGTTGCGTGCCGCCGGCGGCAACGACGTCTGCAGGAACGCCGCGCGCAGGACCGGCAGGATTCGCGGGCTCTGTTCCCACGCCACCGGGTCGTAGGTACGGACCGGTCGTGTCCGGCCGTGTCCCCCACCATTCGGCCACAGTCCCGCGCCACACGCCGTCTCGATGGTAGAGGCGCGCCAGCGCCTGCAGGATCTCGAGCCGCGTCTCGGGCGCCGTCGTCTTCCCCAGCGCAGCGATCAGCCCGCTGACCGCCGGCGCGCCGTGCATGCGCTGCAGCGCACGCAGCGCTGCTTTCGCCTGCGCCGGGTTGCCGCGATTGACGACGGCGAGCGCGGCGTCGACGGCGTGAAGGCTGACCAGCGCGTCGATCGCGACGTGGGCGACGACCGGATCTGCGTCGGTCGCCAGCGGCAGGATCGCTGCCGCCGCGTCCACCGCTCCGAGGCGGGACAGCGCGGTCACGGCCTGGAGCCTGACGCGGGCATCGCTGTCACCGAGCGCCTGGACGAAGGTCGATGCCGTCACGTTGCCGGCGCCCGGTCGATCGGCGAGCGTGCGCAGCGCCGCCGCCCGCAGGGCGGGATCGGCGGAGGCCTTGATCAGCGCGGGATGGGCCTGTGCTCCGGCCAGCTGTCCGAGCGTGAACAACGCCGCGAGCCGCCCGGCAACCGGACCCGTCGCCAGCATGCGCTTCTCGAGGAGCGCGGCGCGCTCGGGTGAAGGGCCGCGACGCAGGACCTCGTGCTGGGCGAAGCGCCGGTGGACGAAGTTCGCCGACGTCAGGATGTCGACCAGCCCCGCGTCGGCCGCGCCGGCAATGTCGGGCACGGTAGCCGGCGGCGTGCCCGGGTGGGTCAGCCGGGCGATGAAGCCGACGAGCTCACCGCCGTAGCGGTACTGCCCGCCGCGCCAGCTGGCCGCGTAGAGGCGCGAGGCGCCGTCGATCGCGAGATCCGTCGGCCGCGGGATCGTCAGGAAGATCTCCTGGCCGGCCTTGAACGTCGCGCCGCGCGCCGTCAGCGGATGCCTGTAGATCTGGTTCGTGCCCCAGTCGACCGAGTAGAGGGTGTCGCCGAACTCCCTGGGAAAGCCGGGGTCGTCGACGTACAGCATGCCCGACCCCGAACCGCCGCCGTAGTCGGCGAGCGGCGCCACGACTTCGTCGGCGAAGTTGCGGAAGAGCGAGGGGTAGCCGTAGTTCGCGCCGGCGACGAAATGATTCAGCCGGATGTCCCAGCCGCCGCCATCGTTGGTGTTGCCGCGGGCGAACAGGTTCATCGCCGGATCGATCGCGAGGTCGTAGTCGTTGCGCGTGCCGCGGGAGTAAATCTCGAGATCGCTGCCGTCGGGGCGAACCCGCACGTTGCCGCCGCCCCGGAGCTGTACTTCGCGGCCGTCGGCACCGACGGCCTTCACGAAGCCGTAGTCGCCGACGGCGACGTAGAGCCAGCCGTCAGGACCGAACTCGATGCCGTTGGTCGTATGGTCGGCGCCGCGGAAGTCGAGGCCGAAGCCGAGGCCGCGGACGAGCGTCCGCGTCTCATCGGCGACGCCGTCGCCGTTGGTGTCGCGCAGCGCGCTGAGGAAGGGCGGATGCGTGACGAAGAGCGTCTGGCCGTCGAAGACGGCGCCGCGCGGGCTGTCGAGCCGGGCGAAAAGCGTGTACTCGTCGGCGCGGCCGTCCCCATCCTTGTCGACCAGGCGGAGGATGCTCCCCATCTCCGGATCGGTCTGGAGCGACGAGTTACGATCGACGCAGACGTAGAGCGCGCCGTCGAGCGCCGCCGTGACGCAGGTCGGATAGTTGACGCTCGGCGGCGCCGCGAAGATATCGACCTTGAATCCGGGCGGTGCCTTGACCGACGCCTCGAGCTCTTTGATGGCGGCGGCATCGATCGTCAGCGGCCCGCGTTCGGCGAGCGCCGGCACGTCAGCCGGCCGCCGCGGCGGCGGCGGCTGCTGCTGGCCGAGAACGGTGACGGCGGTCACGATGGAAGCAGTGATGAGGACGGGAAGAGCGGCGCGATTCGAAAACATGGCGGGGCAATGATACCCCCGTCGGAACGGCGACACGCACGGCGGGGCTGAAGCCCCGCCCTACGTACTCACGCTGGCCCTGAAAGCTCGCCTCATTCTTCGAGTGTACGGCCGCACTGCGCCGTTCGCCGTTTAACAACTCCGTAACCGGGATCAAACCCGGGGATCAGGCGCGTCGCCGCGACTTCGCGAGGGTCAGGCGCAGCGAGACGGCCAGGAGATCGCGCAGCGCGTCGCGATCGAGGCGCGACAGACGCGCGAGGATCACCGGGTGCGGCTCGTAGTAGTCCGTCAGGTAATAAGTCTCCGGCGCATCGGCGAGCAGATCGTCGCGTGCATCGAGATCTGCCCTGACGACGAGCGTCGACGGCTCGGCCGAGGGATGCATCGCCAGGCCCGCCATGAACGCGCCGCCGACCTTCAGCACCGGCGAGCCGTCATATTTCACGCCCGCTTCGACGCCTGGCAGTGTCGTCGCCACGAGCCTGACGCGCTCGAAGTCATCGGCGGCGAGGGTCATGTGCCGCGTCACCGATCGACGCGGCTCCCGCCGCGCCGCAGCTCCGAGCGTGGGTGAGACGAACGTCCCGGAGGTAGCGATGCGGGGTCTGACCTTCGAGCTCGGCGAAAACGCGGGCGAAGTGGAACACGCTCATCCCGGCGACTGAGAGGCAGCGATCGCGCGGGTACTGGTCGTCATGCGCGCAGGAGAACTCCAGCCCGGGCGTGGTGACGAACAGCGAGTCGCCGCCGATCTCGCGCCAGCCGCCGAGGGTGCGAGCGCGGAACGCACCCGATTCGACGAAGTTCACGCCATAGCCGGAAGCCCGCTCGCGCTCGGGATCGCGATGCGGGACGCCGGGCGCATGGTCGAAACGCCGCAGCGCGACGGCTTCGGTCGCGACGACCTCGGCAACGCAGTTCATCGTCACATGGTCGCACCATGTCCGCCGGCTGTCACCTGGCCGGGCGGCGCATGTTCGCAAGAAAACGCAAGCCTTGGGCGCTCGGCGATCTCCTGCCGCCGGAGTTCATCGGCATCGGCATGGCCGACGAGCCGTTCGCCGACCGCGCCCGTACCCTCGACGACGCCCGGGCCTTCCACGAGCGCGGCGGCAGGCTCGTCAGGCTGGCCTTCCCCGAGACCCGGGCGCAGCAGTTCGGCGACACCGTCGTCCTCTACGGCCGCTATGAGGCCGTCATCTTCAGCGAGGGCAAGGAGCGCACGATGCGCGGGCGGCTGACGGAGATGTTCGTGCGCCGGAACGGCAAATGGCTGCACCCCGGCTGGCACCTTGACCTGGTAGGCAGCAAGAGCCAGTAGAGCGACGTTAAAATCGACCCATGTCTTTTCTCGCCGCGCTCTGCGTCGCGCTCACACTCGCGGTTCAAACTCCCCCGGAAGCAACCTCGCTGCTCGGCAAGCCGCTGGTGCCGCCGCCGGTCCCCGACAGCGTCCGGACCAGGCTCGACGCCGATCTCGCCGCCGCACGGGCGGCGCTCGACAAGGCGCCGGACGATCCGGACGCCCGCATCTGGGTCGGTCGCCGGCTGGCGTATCTCGGACGGTACCGCGATGCGATCGCCGTCTTCAGTGCGGGCGCGGAAAGATTTCCCAAGGATGCCCGGTTCCTGCGCCACCGCGGCCACCGCTACCTTACGGTCCGGGAGTTCGACAAGGCCGTCGCCGATCTCGAGCGCGCCGACGCTCTGGTTGCGGGCACGCCCGACCAGATCGAGCCCGACGGCCAGCCGAACCAGCGCAACGTTCCGCTGACGACGCTGCAGTCCAACATCCGCTATCACCTGGCGCTCGCCTACTACCTCCAGGGCAATTTCGCGAAAGCAGCGCCTGTCTGGCAGCGTGCGCGCGACACGGTGAGGAATCCGGACAACCTCGTCTCGGCAACGCATTGGCTCTACCTGACGCTGCGACGCCTCGGCCGCACCGACGATGCCACGCGCGCGCTCGATGGCGTCGTCCCCGGACTCGACGTCGTCGAGAACGGAAGCTACTACTCGCTCTGCCAGATGTACAAGGGAGCGCGCTCGGCGGACAACGTGCTCGAGGCGGCTGGCGCAGGTTCGGCCGGTGCGGCGGTGGTGTATGGAGTGTCGGCCTGGCACGCGGTAAACGGCCGCATCGCTGAAGCGAATGCGCTGCGACGGCAGCTGGTCGAGGGTCCCGACTGGGCGCCCTTCGGGGTGATTGCCGCCGAAGCCGATCTCACCCGCGATAAATAGCGGGCCGGCGACGCCCCGGGCGAGATCGCCGGACCGTTCCTGCTTCAGCGGGCCGTCTGTGGCGGGTTGACGCCGCCGTCGGCGATGAACTG
>CAVVSF010000008.1:0-655122 GCA_963750915.1 uncultured Acidobacteriota bacterium | reverse complement strand
TTGCGGCAGGCCACGTCGAGCCCGACGATGAGGTACGGGAGTTCGGTGTCGAAATCGGCGGGCGGATTGTTGAAGGCGAGGTGGCCGTTCTCGCCGATCCCGACAAACGCGAGATCGACGGGCGCCGCCGCGAGGGCGCGGCCGACCCGCTCGGCGGTGGCCGATGCATCGGTCTCGCCATCGAGCAGGTGATAACGCCTGATGCCGACCTTGCCAATCAGCCGCTCGAGCAGGTACTTCCGAAGCTGGCGGGATGTTCGCGCGGCAGGCCGACGTACTCGTCGAGGTGGAAGAGCTCGACGCGACTCCAGTCGATGTCGGGCTCGACGCAGAGCCGGTCGAGAAAATCGAACTGCGACGCTCCGGTCGCGGCCACGATGCGTACCGAGTGCTCGGTGGCGAGGCGCGCGCGGAGGCCGCTGCCGGCGTGCCGTGCCGCCGCCGCGCTCATCGCCTGCCGATCACGATAGGTCTCGATGTTCATGCCCACCGGCGTCGCGCGAATACTATCAGGCCGGCGCTGGTCGCGGGCGCGGCGCAGCCATCCGGAACAGGCTTTCAGCGTAAGATGGTTTTCGTGCCGCATCCCCTTGTCCTCGCGCTCTTCTCGTCGACCACCGCCGCCAGTGACGCCGTGCGCGCGCTGCATGGCATCGGCATCCCCAGGGAGCACATCTCCGTCGTCGCCCGGAGTCATGACGACGAACGGGCGCTCGCCGACGCGATGGACGCGACGCCCGGCGTCGAGCTCGAACATTCACGCGTGGCGCAGCGCCTGGGAGAGTTGAGCGGCCAGGTGCTGGCGGCAATCGCGATCGTCCTGCCGGGGATGGGACCGGTCGTCACGGCCGGTCCCCTCGCCGCCGAGCTCGGCTCCGCCGCCGGCCACGCGGCTGGCAGCCTGGGTTCGGTCCTGGGCGGGGCCGGGCTGGCCCACGCGCGGGCGCAGGCGATCCAGCGCGAAGTCGAGCAGGGCGCGCTGCTGATAGGCGTCCACGTCGGGAACGCGGAGGTCGACCGCGTGCGGACGACGCTCGAGGCCGCCAGGCCGTTGCAGTTCGACGTCACGACGTGGTCGTGAGTCGCTACCATCCAATGACGTCCGTAATATTCGAACTCAATTCTGGTCGGGTTCGCCTACACTAGCAGGCTGATGAACAACCAGCCTGCAAGGCAGAAGGGCCTTCTCCCTTTTGCCTTCTCCCTTTTCCTTCTACATGCGCCGTCAGTATCGAATCAGCAGCAGCATCCGTAGCGTCGTGTTCGCGTCGGCGATCGTGGCAGGAGGATATGGCGTGGCCCTGGCTCAAACGCCCGGTCAGCCACCGGACGAGCACAAGCCGCCGGTCTGGAATCCCACTTCGACCCGGACCTTCGAACTGTTTCCTGCGGGCGATGTCTACCCGGTCTACGTGGCCGATCCGCACCGGCCGACGACGGGGCTCAGCGAAGCGTTTTACACCCGCATCCGTATTCCAGACTCGAGCTCGCCACGCACGTGGCTGACGGCCGGAGGCCGGTTCGGCGTCGCGCGCTTCGGCTCCACTGTTCCAGGTGGCCGTTTCTGGCAGGTCAGCATCGACGCCGGGCTCGACGCGGTGTTCGATGCGCAGCTCAAGAACGACGCGATCGGTTGGGACGGCAACTACGGATTGACGGTCACGACCGCGACCGCGGCGTCGCCGCTGGCGTTCAAGGTCGCGGTGTTGCATGTTTCAGCGCACCTCGGCGACGAGTACGACGACCGGACGGATCTCTCCCGTATCAACTACACGCGCGAAGAAGTGGCCCTGGGCACGGCGTGGCGTTTCAAGCCGCGGTGGCGGGCCTACGGCGACGTCGGGATCGCGTATCGCATGCGGAGCGAAGGCCAGGAGCGGTTGCGCTGGCAGGCAGGCCTCGAGTACCGAAGCACGCCCGACCGTCTTCAGCGGACGCATGGCGTGGTACGGCGCGCTCGACCTGTCCGCGCTCGAGGAGCGCGACTGGCGCCTGGACACTTCCCTCCAGGGTGGCCTCGTGACCAGGATCGGCGGCCGCGCGTATCGCATGTTCGTGCAGTGGTACGACGGCCGCGCTCCGATCGGGCAGTTCACCGACTATTCCGAGGCGAGTCTTTCCCTCGGCCTGAAGGTCGATTTTTAACCGAGGGGCTTCGCCCCTCGGACTCCCCGACACGCTCTCTCGCGCGCCGCTTCGACGGCGCGCTCCGTTCGCGTGGCTCGCTCGCTTCGCTCACTCGCGCGGTTCTGAGATAGGTTCGGCTCGCTCGCGTGGTTCTGAGACAGGTTCCAGCTTCTAGCCTGAGCGCGGCGGCTCGCTCGCTGGTTCCGCAGCGGGCATGCTGATGCGGAATGTCGCGCCGTCGCCCGCGTTCGTCAGCGCGTGGAGCGAGCCGTCGTGGCGGCGCACGATCGAGCGGGAGATGGCGAGCCCCATGCCGACGCCGCCGGCCTTGGTCGTGTAGAACGGCTCGAACAGGCGCAGGCGATCGTCCGGCGTGAAGCCGCGTCCGGTGTCGCGAACGTTCACGCGCACGACATTGCGGGAATGCCGGCTCGTGATCGAGAGCCGGCGATGCGCCGGGGCCTCGCGCATCGCGTCCGCGGCATTCAGGACGAGATTCAACACCACCTGCCGGACCTGCACCGCGTCGCCGATGACGCACGGCAGCCGCGCGTCCAGCCGCAGGTCGAGCGCGATGTGCAGCTCGCGCAGGCGAGGCTGCGCAATCTCCAGGATGTCGCGGACGACGTCATTGAGGTTGAGCCGTTCGGGCTCGGTCGGGCGGCTCGCGAACATGTCGCGCGTGCTTTCGACGATGTGACTGGCGCGCCGGCTCTCCTGCAGCACGTCCTTGAGGGCGCCCTTCAGGTCGGCCGTGAACGTGCCGGAGTCGATCCATCTGAGGCAGGCGTTGGTGTTGGTCGTAATCGCCGTCAGCGGCTGGTTGAGCTCGTGCGCGAGCGCCGCGCTCATCTCCGTCATCGCCGAGATTCGCCAGGTCCGGGCAAGGGCGTCGGTAGCGTCACGGAGAGCCCGCTCGGACTCCTTGCGTTCCGTGATATCGGCGTACGTGCCGGTGGCGTGCGTCGGCGTGCCGTCGGTACGCGAGCTGGTCGCTCCCTTGCTGTCAATCCAGCGCAACGACCCGTCGCGATGGACCATCCGGATCTCCATTTCGAAGGTGCTCGCGGCGCCGCTGGCCAGGGCGTCCAGGCGCGCCCGGATTTCATCGCGGTCGAGCGGCGCGATGCACTGCATCCAGCCGGCGAAGTCGTCTCGAATCTCTTCGTCGCCGTATCCGAGCATGCGCTTGAGGTCGCCCTCGACGCGAAGAGCACCGTCGGGCATGTGCCATTCCCAGACGCCGACGCCGCCGGCGGCGGTCGCGAGCTCGTAGCGCTGCTGCGTCTCGTGCAGGCGCGCCATGATCGCGTTGTTTTCGTGTCCGGCCTCGATCAGCCGGCGACGTTCGGTCCGCTGCTCCTCGAGCAGACCAGCGATCAGCATCATCAGGACGGCGCTGCCACTGAGGAAGACGTCGACGCCGAGCACGGTGTCGGCGGACAGGCGGGCGACGAACGGCCCCTCGCCGCGCGAGGCGGTCGTGATCGTGAGCAGCGTCGTCCACAGCAGGGCGAACGAGAGTCCCGAGGCGCCGAACCGGACGACGGCCCAGAGCAGGAAGGGGAGCGGGGCGTAGAGCGCCGCCGACAGGCCGAGCACGCTGCCCTGCGTGAGGAACGCGGTCGCCGCATGCACGCCGGCGATGCCGAGGGTCAGCAGAACGAACTCCATCCAGCGCGCCGGCAGCGCGGCGCGCGGGGCGAGCAGGAACTGGCCGGTCACGAACAGCGGCGGAATGAGCGTCATCGACGCCACCGCGTTGGTGATCGTTCGCGCCAGCCATGCGCCCCGGAAATCGGTCGCCCAGCCGAGATGCACGTAGGAGGCAGCCGGTATCAGTGAGGCGAGCGCCGGGGCGCCGATACAGGCACAGGCGATGAAGATGACGGCACTGCGTACGTCCGGGAACAGGTGGGCGACCCGGTCTGCCGATTGACACAGAACGCGGCGACGACAGCCTGGACGCTGTTTCCTGCGAACTGAATCAGCCACGCGCCCACCGGCACGCCGTCCATGGTGTGGGCCACGCCGTGGGCGGCGAGCGCGCTGATCAACAGGCCCGGCCACGCCGCCGGCCGCGCCAGCAGCAGGGCCGCGGTCAGGACCGCCGTCGGTGGCCAGAAGAAGGAGATGCCGCTGAGGGGAAAGCGAAGAGCGAAGCCGGCGAGGCATCCGAGGTAGTACGCCAGTCCGACGATGAGGAAGGGACCGGCCGCGCGTCCGAGCCTCAACGGCTCGATGCGCGTCGCAGCGGGCGAAGCGAGGACGGCGTCCGGAATCCTGCCCATGATGCGCGGCGGTTTTGTTCTGCCTCCCGGATACGGGACAGTACCACAGCAGGGCTGGAAATGGTAAGCCGACGGCGGAGCTGAATCTCCGTCCTGCACGCGTTCCGAGTTCCGCGCCATTCGCGTTAAGTACGTAAGGCGGAGCACCGCCCGTACGTAGGGCGGAGCTTCAGCTCCGCCGGCGAATCTGATCTGGAGTCTGCCGTGATCTCGGCCGATTGGCCTGGAGGCCGGTCGGTGCCGGCCTCCAGGAATGCTCGAAATTCAGTGCCGGCCGCCGCAGCCGCGCACGTACGCGACGCCGTGCGGCCGCCCGGTTCCGGGGTACATGAAGGTGTCGACGATGCTCCGCCTGAAGGCGTCGACCTTGACGACCCCTCCGTTGCCGGCGGCGAGAGTATTGAACGCAGCGTAGACGTAGCGCCCGTCGGCAGACTCCGCCGCCAGGTCGCCGAATGTGCCTGCGCCCGCGAGATCCAGCGTCTTCGACAGCGTCATCGTCTCGGTGTCGACGAATGCCAGGCGCGCCGGCGAGCCTCGGAGGCTGACAATGAACGTGCGCTCGCCCGGCGTCAGGATGAGCGACTCCGGCTGCGCCCCGACGGGGAGCGGCTCGCCGATCGCGGTGAACGATCCACTCGATGGTCCTGATGGTGCCCTCGACCCGCATCGCGACGAAGAGGGTTTCGCCGTCGCGGGTCGGCAAAACTTCGCTCGGTGAACTGTTCGCGAGGCCCATGGCAACGGCCTTGATCGGTCTCGAGCCGTGCAACGGAACCTGCGTCACCAGGTTCTGGCCTTCGTGCGGGACGAAGAGGAACCTGTCGTCGGGCGACGGCTCCGGCGCGTGGGCGGTGGTGCCCGGCTGTTTGCTCGACGGGAAGGCGATCGCCGCTATGGGTGCGGGTATCGACGGCGGCGACCGTGTTGCTGCTGAAGAGCCCGACGAAGAGCGCCTTGCCGTCATGGCTGACCGAGAGATGGTGCGGCCGCGCGCCCGGGTCGAACTCAATCGTTCGAGGAGCTCGGGTGGTCGCCGAGAGGACGAAGACCTTGCTGGAATCGTCCGAGACGAAAACCTTGCCGGCCCGGCGGGAGAACGCGATGTCGTGTACCCCGGGTCCGACGACCAGCGGGATCGCCGTGACCGGGTCTCCGGTCGCCGCGTCGAACACCATCACGGTTCCCTGGTCGCGGTTGGTCACCCAGACGGTGTCCCGCTCGTGAGCGTGCTCATTGGAGGTCGTGGCGGCAAGCGGCGACATTGCAGTTGCGCACAGGAGAGCGAGGGCAGCGCGGCGTCCGACGGATCGGCGGCGAGTGAATCTGAACGCATGGTCATTGAGACTCCTTTCGTGCGGAAGGTAGCCGCCAACGCGGAGAGGGGCCATGGACGCGGGGTGGGAATCCGCTGCATTCGGGGTGAACGCGCAAGTCAACGCCCCTCAATGATTTGGCGGTGGGCATGACGTCCGAAAGATCCTCGAAGGCTGGTTCAGTGCAGGAACCCGGTGGGCTTCCATCTCGCGGCGCCCACTACCGGTTCGGCGTCTTCGAGCTCGACGCCGCCACGCTCGAGCTGCGCAAAGACGGCCGGGCCGTGCGCGTCCGCCCGCAATCGTTGAAGCTGCTGGCCCTGCTTCTCACTCGTCCTGGAGACGTGGTGTCGCGAGACGACATCCAGCAGGCGCTCTGGGGGCGGGACACGTTCGTCGACTTCGAGCAGGGCGTGAACCACGCCATCAGGGAGCTGCGCGCGGTGCTGGGCGACAGCGCCGAATCACCCTGCTTCATCCGGACGTTCGCCCGCCGCGGCTATGGATTCATCGCGCCGATCGAGCGGCTTCCGCTCGAGGCCGCCGCCGTCGCCCCGCTCGTTGCCCCCGCACCGCCCGCGCGTCCGGGTGCTCGGCGGCGGCTCTGGATCGCCGCGGCCCTGGTGGTGTTCGCCGCCGCGGCTGCGATTCTCGCCGGACTCGCGCCGTGGTCGCGCGACGCGGCGCCGCCACCGCCTCCCACCATCGAGGTTGTCCCATTCGCGGCCGCGGCAACCGATTCCGCGCTGGGCGCCGGGCTCGCGAGCGCGATCGTGACGCGGCTCGGGGCGCAGCATCGCGCCTTCGTGCGATCCGCGCCGATTTCTGGACCACCCTCCGGGAATCGCGGCCGCGACCATTTGCGCGGGGCGGCGCTCGTCCTCTCGGGCGAGGTGCTTCGCCAAGGAGACGACATCGCCGTGGCGGCGCGGCTCGAGCGGGTGGCGACGGGAGAAGTGGTCTGGACCGAGCGTTTTCAACTGCGCGCGACAGAGCTGCACAGCCTCGAGAACGTCATCGCCGAACGCGTCGTCACTGCGCTCGACCTGAATATTGCTGCGGCGGAACAGGATCGGCTCCGCCGCCGCTATACAGAGAACGTCGCCGCGTATCAGGATTATCTGCAGGGGCGGGGGCTGCTGGTGCGCTACACGCCTGACGCGACGCTCGGCGCCATCGCCGCGTTCGAGTCGGCGATTCGACGCGATCCCGCGTACACGCTCGCGCGGGCCGGCCTGGCGATGGCGTGCGCCGACATGTGCCTCAGGTTCGCGCCGCCGTCAGACGTCGAGCGGTGGGGACAGCGCGCCGAGGCGGAAGCCCGGGCGGCGCTGGAGCTCGATGGCAACATCGCCGAGGCACACCTCGCGCGCGCCGCGGTCGCGCGCAAGCGCGAGTTCGACTGGAACCAGGTTGTCGTCTCGAGCCGGCGCGCGCTGGCGCTCAATCCCAGCCTCGACCAGGCGCACTTCTTCATTGCCGCCGCGTATGGCCACCTTGGCTATATGGAGGAGGCGAGGATAGCCGTCGAGAGCGGGCAGCGGCTGCGACACCTTGATGCGCTCGAGGCGATCCGCCAGCAAGGCATCCTTGCTTTGTGGTCCGGCAACTTCGCGCCGTCGCGCGTCCACCTCGAGGAAATCAGCCGCCTGAGCGATCAAGCGATCGCAGATACTTATCTGGCGCTCGCCTACTACTATTCGGGGAGTGTCGAGCAGAGTCGCGCGCTTCTCGAATCGCTGTCGCGATCGTCATCGGCGTCGACGGCAGCGCGGGCCGGCGCGGCCCTGGCGAGCATCCTGGCCCGCGCCCACCCATCGGATGCCCGCGTCCACATCGAAAGCGTGGTCAAGCGCGAGTATCGCGACCATCACGTTGCCTACAGCCTCGGAACGGCGTACGCGCAGCTCGGCGATGCGGCAGAAGCCACGCGCTGGCTGAAGACGGCGGCGGATACCGGTTTTCCCTGCCTCACCTGGTTCGAGCGCGATCCGCTGCTCGACCCCCTGCGCAGCTCGCCCGCGTTCCCGGAGTTACTGCAGTACGTGCGCGCCAGGCGGGACGCTGCCCTTCAATGACGTCTCGCGGCGCAACGACTCGCCGACCCCGCCGTCCGGTAGAAGCCATCCCATGAACACGCGAGCGAGCGGCAGCGAGCGAGCCACGCGAACGGAGCGCGCCGTCGAAGCGGCGCGCGAGAGAGCGTGCAGGGGAGTCCGAGGGGCAAAGCCCCTCGGGATCTAAAAGCTGACGTTCATGTTGAACGTGAGGCGGCGGAGCCCTGTCGCCTGCGTCGGCTTCAGGAAGAATGTCGACGTCTCGATGCCGCTGAAGCCGGAATACACCGGCTGGTTCAGCAGGTTCTGGATCGTCATCGAGAGGTTCAGGCGATAGCGCGGCTGCGTCTGCATCCCGGTCGGATTCACGGTCAGGCCGGCCGGCGAGCCCATGATCTGGACGCCGCCGCCCGAAGTCACCGTCTTCTTGCCGAGCGTGAACGAGTAGCCGAGATTGGCGGTCGTGTTCCACGAGCCCATGGTCCGCGCCGAGTTGCGGCCGACGCCGACGGGCCGATCGTTGAAGACGAGGTCGGCGTTGTCGTCGATGCCGGTACGGATCGTCAGCGGCAGCGCCGACTGGCCGGTGACGGCGATGCGGGCGTTGAAGTTGCGCAGGGCGGTGCTGGTGATCGCGAAGTGGCCGCTCTGCCGGCGATCGAACGCCGCCGGGCCCCATTCGTTGGGGAGGAAGATGCTCGCCGGGATGACGAACGCGCCGTCGGTGTTGTCGTAGGTCTGGCCGTAGTTGTAGAAGCCGGAGAGCGACAGGCCGCGGTTCCACACGAAGAGCGGGCCGGTGCCTGCCCCCGGGCCGGGGCCGCCCCCCATCATCATCATGACCGGGCCGCCGCCGCCCCCGCCGATCATCACCGGGCCGCCCGGCCCGCCGGGGCCGGGGCCGCCGGTTGGCGGCAACGGCCCGAGGTTGATGTTGCCCGAGGCGTTCACCGCGTGCTGCCGGGCGCGGGCGTCGGACGTCGCCAGCACGACGTTGGCGAAATCGGGATCCGGCCGGATACCGTTGATCGGGCGTGTTGAGGTTGCGCCCGGTGAGCAGCGCGTAGCGATAGCTGTAGCTGTAGAGGACGTTGGTCGTGACGCGGCGCGAGATCGTCTGGGCGAAGCCTGCGCTCAACCGCTGCGAGTAGGCCATGTCGCGGTTGTCGCCGAGCAGGTAGCGGTTGGTCGGCGGCGCCGATCCGACGTTCCCCGGGTCAGGGTAGGCCGGATCGTCGAGGTTGACCTCTCGCAGGCGGAAGCCGTCGATCTGCAGCGTCTGCGCGTAAGTGCCGGTCGGCAGCCAGTCGTAGAACATCCCCCAGCTGCCGCGCAGCGTCGTCCTGCCGCTCTTGAACGGCGCCCAGGTGAAGCCGACGCGCGGCGCGAAGTTCAGCTGGTCGGGAATATGGGTCTGCGCTTCATAGCGGACGCCGCCGGTGACGGTCAGGTTCTTGCGAATCTTGAAGTCATCCTGGGCGTAGATGCCACCCTGGACGTTCGAGTAGCTGATGTTGGGATCGCCGATGCGGCGGCTGTAGCTGCGCGCCCGGCCTTCGTTGAAGGCCTCGAGGCTCTCGAAGACGTAGGTGCCGAGGTAGTTGCTGTTGGCGTCGCTGCGATAGGTGCTGGCCTGGACCTCGACGCCGAAGCGCATCGAGTGGCGGCCGCGGACGTAGTCGAGATCGGAGTTGAAAAAGTAGTTGCGCGTGTGCTGGCCGCCGCTGCGCTGCGCGCCGCCGTTGGTGAACTCGTCGTTGACGATGATCGTCGGCTCCTCGATCGCCGACCGCGATGTCGAGTTGTTGCCGAACAGCGAGAGCCTGGTGTTGAGGACGAACCGGCGCCCGATCGGACCGTTCTGCTGGAGGAACACGCCGTACGAGGTGTCTTCCATCGTGTAGGCGCGTTCCGGCAGGTCCTGCGCGCCGACGCCGATGTTGCCGCGGCTGAACTGCGATCCCTGGAAGTTCAGGCGCAGTACCTGGTCGCGGGTCAGGGCGTAGTCGACGCCGCCGTTGTAGAAGTAGTTGTCCTGCAGCGCCCGCAGCGGGATGTTGCCGGCGATCTGGCCGACCGGCGTCTGGGCGTAGAGCACCGGCGTCGCGTAGCTGTCCTGGCCGTTGAAGTTGATGTTGAACGAGGCCCGCTCGCTGAGCAGCGTGCCGTTCAAGCCGATGCCGTACATCCAGCTCTGCGCCGGGCCGGTCTGGTTGACCAGCGGGTTCTCGCCGTCGAGGGCGCTGTCGTAGAAGCCCATGCGCATGTTGCCGCGGATCGGGCCGATGCCCGGCTGGGTCAGGATCTCGATGCGCACCTCGCCGGCGAAGTGCACTTCCGGCGCGAACGAGTCGCGGGTCACGCGAATCGACTTGATCAGCGCCTTGGGCGGCAGGTCGCGCCCCTCGAAGCTGTCGATCAGGATCCTGGCATCGGGTCCGGCGATGTCCATCAGCTGCCGCCGCAGCTCGTCGGGATCATCGGAGAGCGCGTCGATCTGCTCGCGCGTCATGACCGTGCCGAACGTGATGTCGCGCTCGGACGCTACCTGCTGCCGGTCGCGCTCGACGGTCACCGACGACTGCAGCCGATCGATCGGCAGTACCACCAGCTGCTTGTTATTGCCGCTGCGCAGCCGGACGTCGGTCAGCGTCCGTGTCTGGAAGCCGGAGAACTCCGCCGTGATCGAATAGCGGCCGGGGACGAGGTTCTCGAACGTGACCTGGCCCTGCACGCTGGCTGTCGCCGGCGCGATCGCCTCCTTGCTCGCGGCGTCGGCGCCGGCAATCGTCACGGTTGCGCCGGGCAGCACGCCCCGGGTCTCGTCGACGACGGTCACCAGCACGGTGGCATCGCGAGCGGTCTGAGCAGCGAGGGTGGCCGGCGCCAGGCAGGCCAGGCAGAGGATCGCGGCGGCGCGCATCATGTTGTCTTCTCTCTTCTTGCGGACTTACTTCAGCGGTTCCAGCTTCCGCGGATCGATTTTCGTATTGACGCGGAAGCGATCGAACGTCGTCTCTTCGGTCGTCTCCGCGCCGATGGCGCGGCGCAGGCGGAACGGGAGCTTGACGCCGTCGACATCGCGATAGTCGGCGAAGTACAGGCGATGCTCGACCGGCGTCGCCTGCGCCTTGGCGCGGATGGCGAGCACGTCCTTCGAGTACTTGTCCATTTCCTCTTTTGGCGCGTTCGCCGCCGGCGCCGGCGGCCCCGCGACGACGACCGCACCGGGCGCGACGGTGGCGGGCGGCGGCTGGCCGGGCACGGTGACGATGACGTTGGTCGGCGGCGTCGTCCAGCTCACCATGATCGGGAGGTGCGAATCGGCGTGAACGAAGAAGCGCAGCGCGAAGGTGCCTTCACCCTTCGCGTCGAGGACGTCGGCCTGGCCCTGCGGCGCTTCCGCTACCGCCGCCCACGAGAAGGTCAGCGGATACGCCGGCGAGGCGGCGAAGAGTCCGAGCGCGAGCCTGGCATAGTCCTGCTTGAGCGAGGTGACGCGGGCGCGGCGGGGATCGGGCATCGGGCCGCGTCCGCCACCAGGCATGCCGGCCGCCGGCGGCGTTGCGCCGGCGGGAGGTTTGGCACCGGGCGGGGGCGCTGGTGCCGAGGCGGCACCTGCGGGCGGCGCGGCGACCGCGGGCGGACCCGCTGGCGGCATGCCCGGCGGCGTCATACCCGGCGGCATGCCGCGTCCGCCGGCCGGCATCGCCTGCGGCGGCGGGTTCTGGATCAGGGCCTCGCCGTTGAAGCCGGCGGATGTCGGGTCGGTGTCCTCCGCCGGGAACTCGTCGATGCGCACGTACTTGTCAGGGAGCTCGATCAGCGTCTCGAACTCGATCGGCACGAGGTTGTTGCCGCGGATGCGCTTGGTCCGGCCGGATGCGATCAGGGTCTTGATCTGCGCCAGCTTGTCGGCCCCCATGGCCTTGCGCGCTTCGGCGAGCACCTGCTCGGCGCGCTTGACGGATTCAGCGGCGGGGGCGGCCGGAACGGAGGGCGGTGGTGCGGCCGGCGGCTGCGGGATTTGCGCCGACGTGAGAACCGCGGCGGCGACGATCGCAATCGCGGCCATGCCAGGGGGTCGGCAGGCTAACGCCTTCATGGTCATAAGAGCTGTCCAGTAGACGAGTTGGACGTCGAAAGGGTTGGTTTGTTCCGATTTGCGGCGATTTCTGGCGCTGGCAGATTCGATCCCGAGCCTGTCGCGCTTAGCTCTACAATGATGCGCCATGAGCGACCTGCTCCCAGCCGGTACCCAGCTCGGTCCGTACGAGATCGACAGCCTGATCGGCGCGGGCGGGATGGGGCAGGTCTACCGCGCTCACGACCCGCGTCTTGGCCGCCACGTCGCGGTCAAGACCGTGGCCGGAGGCGCCGCTGACTCCGATCTCGTCCGCCGCTTCGAGACGGAGGCGAGGGCAGCTGGCGCCCTGGACCATCCCAACCTCCTGGTCGTCTACGACGTCGGCCGCAAGGGCAACGTCTCCTACATCGTCTCGGAGCTGCTCGACGGAGAGACCCTCCGCGGCCGGCTGCGCCACGGCGCCCTGCCGACCCGGCAGGCGATTGAGTACACGCGCGAGATCGCGCGCGGACTCGCGGCGGCCCACGCCCGCGGCATCATTCATCGCGACCTCAAGCCCGAGAACCTGTTCCTCACCCGTGACGGACGGGTCAAGATCCTGGACTTCGGCGTCGCGAAACTGGTCCAGGCCGCGGAAAACGACGCCGCCACTGTTGCCGCCAGTTTGACGGGCGCCGGCGTCGTCGTCGGCACGGTCGGGTACATGGCGCCGGAACAGGTGCGGGGCGAGGCCGTCGATCATCGCGCCGACATCTTCGCGCTCGGCGTCGTGATGCACGAGCTGCTGTCGGGCGCCCGCCCGTTTCAGCGCGACACGCACCCGGAAACGTTGACGGCGATTCTCAAGAACGATCCCGCCGATCTGCCGCCGGGCGTACCGCCGGCGGTCGCGCGTGTCGTCAGCCGCTGCCTCGAGAAGCGGCCCGAGGACCGATTCCACTCCGCCCACGATCTCGGCCTTGCGCTCGAGGTCGTGTCGACGACGAACCAGACTGGCGTGTCGTCGGCGGTGGTTCGCGCCCCCGGGGTGTCGCGCCGCAAGGCGCTGCTCTACGGCGCCTCCGCGGCAGGGCTCGTCGCGGCCGGCGCCGCCGGCGGCATGTGGCTCGGTGGCAGGGGCGGTCCCGCCGTGCCGTCGTTCCGGCGGCTGACCTTCCGGCGGGGCCTTATCCGCTCGGCGCGGGTTGCGCCCGGCGGCAAGAACATCCTCTACAGCGCGTTGTGGGAAGGGGGCGCCTGTCGCGTTTACAACGGCGGCCTCGACAACCCCGATTCGCACCCGGTCGATCTGCCCGAAGCGAACATCCTCGCCATCTCGCGCACCGGCGAGCTCGCGCTGGCGCTCGGGCCGCACGTCGGCGCGGTGATTACCTACGGCACTCTCGCGCGGGTGCCGATGACCGGCGGCACGCCGCGCGCCCTGGTCGAGAACGTGAAGTTCGCGGACTGGTCGCCCGACGGCGCCGACCTAGCGATCGTGCGTCGCGTCGACGACAACGACCGGCTGGAGTTCCCTGTCGGCAAGACGCTGGTCCAGGCGGCTAGCGGCGAGTTCGCCGGGTTTGGCTTCCCGCGGGTGTCGGCCGACGGCAGGCGCGTGGCGTTCGTCCAGTACCGGAGCCCGGGGTCGCTGGTAGGACATGTAGCCATCACTGATCAGACGGGCAGCGTGAAACGACTTTCGGACGAATACCTGAACGTCCACGGCCTGGCCTGGCGCGGCGACGAGATCTTGTACACGGCCGCGGACAAGGAACCGCTGTATCGACCGTTGCGGGCGGTCACACCGGGCGGCGCCCATCGGACGATCACGCGGATGCCGGGCAACGCGACGTTGTGGGATGTCATGCCGGACGGCCGGCTCCTCCTCGCGCACACCGACGACCGCGCGGCCCTGATCGCCAGGCGCCCCGACGACGTCAGCGATCGCGACCTGTCCTGGCACGACGCGTCGTGGCCCGCGGGCATCTCGCGCGACGGCCGATGGGTGCTCTTCTCCGAGTACGGCCTCGCGGGCGGCCAGGCAAACTCCGTCTATCTTCGCGGGATGGACGGCTCGCCCGCGGTCCGGCTGAGCGACGGCTACGGTCTGGCGCTGTCGCCTGACGCCCGGTGGGCGCTCTGCCTGAGCGGGAATGGGTCGCAACTCGATCTCGTCCCGACTGGCGCCGGCGATCGCCGGCGGCTTGCCGACAACGGTCTCCGCTACACCGGCGCGAGCTGGCTGCCTGGCGGCGACCGGGTCGTCGTCTCGGCGCTGGAGCCCGGCCATCGGGTGCGGCTCTACGTCCTCGACCTCGAGCAGGGCCGCCCGACCGCGATCTCACCGGAGGGCATTTCGCCGTGGGTCGTCTCTCCGGACGGCGCGACGATCGCTGCCAGCGGCGACGATCGCTTGGTTCGTCTCTACCCCGTGGACGGCAGCGGACCTCAGGATCTCCGCGGCATGACCGGGCGCGAAACGCCTATCGGCTGGATCACCGACGGGCTCCTCGTCACGCGCCCGTCCGACCCCGAGGCTCCCCTTGGAGAGATATACCTGGTCGACAGCCAGACCGGCACGCAGACGTCGTGGAGGAACATCCTGCCGCGCGACGCTGCCGGCGTCATGGGGTACGCGACCTTCCACGTCACGCCGGACGGACGTTCGCAGGCCTATTCCTGGCACCGCGCGCTGAGCAGCTTGTACATCGCGGATGGACTGATCTAGGCGGCTTCACTGCGGCTCGCGCCGGCGTGGCGGTGGCCATGGCGGCCGATCCCCGAATCAGCGGCGCGCCCGCCACCGCGGGTAGTCGCGGGCGAGGAGATTCGCGGGCCAGGTGCCGTAGTAGGCGTAGCCGGCGCGGCGCTCGTGCTCGATGTCGGCGAGCGCGTCGCGAACGATCCGGTCGCGGCCGGTGAACAGCGTCCGGTTCGTTTCCAGATCGTAGAAGCGCGCCCACAGGGGGTCTGCCGCCGGGTCGGCGACCACCCGTCGATCGCGGCGGCCTTCACCGTCCACGAACTCCTCGAGCCGCAAACCGCTGATCGCCACGGCCTTGAACCAGGCCACTGCCGCCTCGACGGCGGCCACGATCTCTGGCGACGGCGTGTCAATTTCCATCAGAAACTGCACGATGCCGACGCTTTCCTGGCCCGAGAGCGACGGCGGCTCGTAATTGCGCGCCCACGCCGGCGCGAGCGTGCGTTCGTCGGTACTGCGCGCACCACGCGGTGAGCGTGCCGCGCTGCCTCACCTGCGTGCGCAGAATCACGTCGACGCCGCGAGCCACCGCGGCGCGTGCCTTGTCGCGGCGGGCGGTGTCCACGAACGTGTAGGGCGCCCGGGCGGCGGCGGCGTCGCGCAGCAGCCGCAACACCAGCACCATGGCGTTGTCGTTGAACGTGAGGCGCGAGTAGTAGCCCTCGCGCAGCGGAAAGAACTGCGGCCAGCCGCCGTTGGGATACTGCGCCGCGAGCAGGTAGTCGAAGCCGCGGTCGAACGCCGTCCGGTAGCGCTCGTCGCCGGTCGCCTGCACCATCAGCGCGAGGAACTGCAGCGGCTCCGTGGTGCCGCCGTTGTCGATCGTGTCGGCGAACTGCCCTGCCTCGATAGCGGCGAGCGCCGCGGGCGACGGCGGCTGCGACAGGTCCGTGTTCTTCGGCCAGCCGCCGTAAGCCGACTGATATTGCAAGACGTTGTCGGCGACCGCGCGCGCCTCCGCCGAGCTGTACCAAGCCGTCGGCTGCTGCAGCATCGCCGGGCTCCAGCGCGCCTGGGCGACGACGCGCGCCGCGCCGCACTGGCTGACGACGAGGAGGAGCGCCGAAACGAGAGGCAGGCGGGTGGATGTGGCGGCCATGCTCCTGGACCTCGCGGCGTCTGCGACTGCCTTACGGCGTGAGCGAGATTTTCAGGTTCGTGACCGGAGCGCCGTTGCTCAGGAACCTGGCGCAGGCCTGCCAGTTGTTGACCTCGTTGACGACCTTCAGCATCACGACGTTCGGCCCCTTGACCAGGGCGACGTCGACCTTGTCGGTGTCCTTCTCGAGGGTGCGCGTCTCGGCGAACTTGAAGACTTCCTTGCCGTTGACCCAGGCCTTGCCCTGGTCGTTGGTACTGAGCGCGAGCGTCACTTTCATGTCTTCAGCGGCGTGGACGTAGGCGACGGCGTAGGCGGCGACGTACTCGCCGCGCTCGGGAAACGCCTGCAGGAAGTCGATCAGGTAGTCGGACGACTGATGCGGCTTCCACGACAGCGGCTTGCTGCCGATGACCACCGTGTCGCCAGGCTTTGGCTTGACGCCGGCCTCGTTGTCGAGGAGCGGCGCATCGATCGCGGTCGCGCCCGATTCACCTTCGATCGCGATCGGCGCCAGGATCAGCCAGTTGCGGATGAAACCCTCGGCATCGGGCGTCGAGGTCTGCGGCGCGGCGATGAGCGCGGCGCCGAGCGACGCGAGTACGACCAACGTTCTCATGCGGACCTCCTTCATGTCGTTCCCGAGTCTGACCAGGAACAGGGCACCGAGGCTGCGGCTGAGGCCGACGCGCGCGGCGTCGGCATGGCGGAATCATAGTCGCTCTCCGTTCCAAGCCGAAGGAATAGCCATTGGCGACGGCATTGAGGATCGTTGCCGATGAGCAACCTGCTCTTCGGTGTCGGGCCGCTCGACCCGCTGACGCTGGTCGTCGTGCCGATCGTCCTGGGTCTGTGCGCGCTCGCGGCCTGCTGGCTGCCCGCTCACCGGGCGGCGTCCGCGGATCCGAAGATCGCACTGCGTCACGAGTAGGCGCATCAACGCTCGGGGCTCGGGGTTCGGGGTTCGCGGATCCGCAGCGCTCTCCCCTGAGCCCTGAGCCCTGAGCCCTGAGCCCGAACGTTAGGTCCAGTCCTGGCACCGCGCTTGCTTTGTATCAGAACAACCGCGCTCGCGGCCCTTTCTGGGTAGCGACATCACCACATCCCCTCGACGGGAGGCGCACTTGGCCTCCCGACTCGTCCTTCTCCTACACACTTCACGGCGCCGGCTTCACACGATCGCGGCGGGGTTGCGTAGCCGTTGACGCACTCGCGAGGAGCGAAAGCTGGCGATGTTCTTGCTCCGTTTCGCCGCCGTGCGTCACTTCCACCACTCAGGTGATCGTCTGGCGACACAGGAGACACACACACATGCTGAAGTTCCTCGGTGCGTACGCGATCTCGAAGCTGCTCGGATTCGGCCTGCTCGGCGCGATCGTGATTTACCTGCTCATTCGTTGACGGCGGGCCCGCATGCGCTGTCAGGCGCGCTGCAGGCGTCGCCGCATTCCTGCCGCCACCCCGGCGCTGATTGTCAGCAACGATTTACCCCCTGAGTTCCGTCTAAGCCTGCGCGGACGCACAAAGATCCGCGCAGGAGTATTCCGTGGGCAACCTCGTCGGCGAGATTCGCTATGCGCTGCGCCAGTTCCTGGTGGCGCGCGTCTTCACGATCACGGCCGTGCTGACGCTCGCGCTCGGCATCGGCGGCACGACCGCGATCTTCACCCTGATTAACGCCGTGATGCTGCGGTCGCTGCCGGTCAGCGACCCGGCGCGGCTCTACCGCATCGGCGACGGCCCCAATTGCTGCGTCCAGGGGGGACCGCAGGACCGGTGGGGGATGTTCTCCCTGCCGCTCTTTGAGCGCCTGAAGGCCGAACTGCCAGAGTTCGAAGAGGTGACGGCGTTCCAGGCGGGCGGCGGCCGGCTCAGCGTCCGTCGGCAGAACGTCGAGTCGACGGCACGGCCGCTGCGGACGCAGTACGTCGCCGGCAACTACTTCTCGACGCTCGGCGTCGGCGCATTCGGCGGCCGAGTGTTCACCCCGGCCGACGACCAGCCGTCCGCCACGCCGGTCGTCGTCCTGAGCCACCACACCTGGCAGGGCACGTACAACTCGGATGCGTCGCTGCTCGGCGCGACGTTGACGATTGAAGGCAGCCCGTTCACCGTCGTCGGCATCGCGCCGCCGGGTTTCTTCGGCGAGACGCTGCGCGGCGACCCGCCGGACATCTACGTCCCGCTGTTCCAGGAGCCGCTCATCAGCGGTGAGACGACGCTGCTGCGGCAGCCGACGGCGGCGTGGCTGCGCGCGATCGGGCGGATCAAGCCGGGGGCGACGACCGACGGCATCGGGCCGCGGCTCACCGGCGTGCTGCACCAGTGGATGCAGCACGATTCCGGATATCCGGCCAACTGGATGCCCGACGTGATCCAGAGCCTGCCGCGCCAGGTCATCGAGGTCGTGCCGGCGGGCGCCGGCGTCGGCATCATGCGCGAGCAGTACGGCCGCAGCCTGCGCATTCTCCTCGGCGTCTGCGGGCTCGTCCTGCTGATCGCCTGCGCCAACGTCGCCAACCTGCTGCTGGCGCGCGCGGTCGCCCGCCGCAGCCAGACGGCCGTGCGGCTCGCGATCGGCGCGTCACGGCGGCAGATCGTCATGCAGGCGCTGGTCGAGAGCATCCTCCTCGCCGTGCTCGGCGGCGGCGTCGGGCTGCTGGTCTCGATTGCTACCGCACGGCTGCTGGTATCGCTGGCGTTCGCCGGCGCGACCTTCGTCCCGATCGACACGTATCCGTCGCCGATGGTGCTCGGGTTCGCCTTCGCGCTGGCGCTCGTCACCGGCATCATCTTCGGCGCGGTGCCGGCCTGGTTCGCGACGCGCACGGACCCGATCGACGCGCTGCGCGGCGTCGGCCGCAGCACCGGCGATCACTCGTCGATGACCCGCAAGGTGCTGCTGGTCGTCCAGGCGGCGGTGTCGGTGGTCCTCGTCGCCGGTTCGATGATGCTGGCGCGAAGCCTCGGCAATCTCGAGAACCAGGATTTCGGCTACGAGGTCGAGAGCCGCATGCTGGTCGCGCTGCAGCGGCTGCCGTCGACGTATGCGCCGGAAAAGCTCGGCGCCATCTATCGCGACGTCGAGGAGCGGCTGAAGCGGCTGCCCGGCGTGCGCGGCGCCGGCCTCGCGATGTACAACCCGCTCACCGACAACTGGGGCGAGCTCGTGCTGCTGGCCGGCCGTCCGGCGCCGAAGCCTGGCGAGGCCTCGGGCGCGTCGTGGGATCGCGTCAGCGCCAACTATCTCCAGGATCTCGGCGTCAAGCTGGTAAGGGGACGCCACTTCAGCCAGACCGACAACGAGACGTCAGAGCTGGTCGCGGTCGTCAACGAGGCCTTCGTCACCCGCTTCTTCAAGAGCGGCGAGGACGCGATCGACCAGCGCTTCGGCCTCAACCTGCCGGAGAACGTCAACACCTTCCGCATCGTCGGCGTCGTGCGCGACGCCAAGTTCGCGGGGTTTGCCCTCGATCGCCCGGCCCGGCCGATGTTCTACGTGCCGCTGGCGCAGACCGTCGACTATCCGCAGGTCATGATGCGGCGCATCGAAACCGCGTCGCATTTCGTGCGCGGCATCCTGCTCGTGACCGACCTGCCGGCGGCCACGATCGAGCCGGAGCTGAAGCGCACACTCGCGGCCGCCGATCCGAACCTGACCGTGACCAGCATCAGGACGCTGCAGCAGCAGATCGATCGATCCTTCGATCAGCAGCGCGCCGTGGCCAGCCTCGCCGGCCTCTTCGGCGTCGTCGCGCTGGTGCTGGCGGCGATTGGCCTCTACGGCGTCACCGCCTACTCGGTGGCGCAGCGCACGAACGAGATCGGCCTGCGCATGGCGCTCGGCGCCGATCGCGGCAACGTCGTCGGCATGGTGCTGCAGGGGGCGTTCCGGCGGATTCTCGTCGGGCTGGCGATAGGCCTGCCGCTCGCGGTGGGCGCCGGCTACCTGCTCTCGGCCCAGCTCTACGGCGTGCGCTTCTGGGATCCACTGGCGCTCGGCGTCGGCGCCGGGTCGCTGGCCATCTGTGCGTTCGTCGCGTCGATCATCCCGGCGAGGCGGGCGGCATCGATCTCGCCGATCCAGGCGCTGCGGACATGAAGGCGTCCGCTGCTGGCGTTCCGGCGGCTGCAGTTCAGTTCTCGTCGTGGCGAAGCGTCGCCGCCGGATCGATGCGGGCGGCGCGCAGCGCCGGCACGAGCGCCGCGCCGATGGCGGCGCTGGCCATGAGCGCCGCCGCCAGCAGCATTGACACCCAGTCCGAAGGGCCGACGCCGTAGAGCTGATGGCGGAGCAGGCGACCCGCCGCAATGGCGAGCGGCAGGCCGGCCGCCAGGCCGACGAGCGTCGGCACCGTACCGTAGCGCGTCGCGTTGACGAGCACGCTGCGCCTCGACGCCCCCAACGCCAGCCGGACGCCAAGCTCCCGCCGACGCTCCGCCACCGCCGAAGTGACGGTGCCAAAGATTCCGAAACCGGCAAGCAGCGCCGCTGTCAGCGCAAAGATGCCGAGCGCCGCGGCATAGAATCCAGGCCGTGCCAGCGCGCCATCGATCACGTCCGCCACGCGCTGGACTGCTGGCCGCGGCATCTCCGGCTCGAGGTCGCGCAGCACGGTTTGAACCGCGGGAATCAGCGCCTCCGCCCCGGCGCGGCTGCGGACGATGAGATCCCGGGTCTCGTGGCGAAGCCAGGGGGCCTGACTTTTCGGCGCATAGATTGTCGGTCCCGCCGGCAGCCTTAGCGCCATCTCGCGGATGTCGCCGACGACGCCAACGATCTCGACTTCGAGCGGCGGGTTTCGATCGAGGACGAGCCGCTCGCCGACTGCCCCACGTTCCGCGAAATGCGCCCGCGCCATCGCGTCGTTGACGACAACCGTCTTCGGCGCTCCCTCGGTGTCGCGCGGATCGAACGTCCGGCCGGCGAGAACCGGGGTGTCGATCGTCTGGAAGTAGTCGGAACCGACGACGCGCAGTTCGGCCATCGCGACGGGCTGGCCGTCTGCCGCGTTACGCGCGAGGCGATAGGGCGCGCTGGCGCCGAAGCCACTCACCGGCAGCCAGTCGACGACCGACGCATGCTCGACGCCGTCGATCGCGCGCACGCGTTCGAGCGCGCGGTCGTAGAACGCGGCCAGCACCGGGCCGGCAGGGTAGCGGGCCTGCGGCGCCGACAGGCGCGCCGTGAAGAGGTTGGCGGCATCGAACCCCGGTTCAGTCGTCCGCAGCTCGTGGAAGCTGCGGGCCAGCAGGGCGGCGCCGACGAGCAGGGCGAGGGAGAGCGCGGCCTGCACACCGATGAGCGTCGCGCGGGCGGCCTGGCGGCGTGGAGTGACGGCCGTGCCGCGCGTCACGCGCAGGTCGCGGGCGCGTGTCGACGGCAGCGCGGCGACCAGCGCGCACGCGGTCGTGCAGGCGACAGAGAGCAGGATGCCCGCGAGCAATGCCGGCCAGGCGACACGAATCCCGGCGGCGCGCGGCACGCCGGCGGCGGTTGCGGCGCCGACGAGAAAGTCGGCGGCTGAGAGAGCGAGCACGAACCCCAGGCCGGCAGCCAGCAGCCCGACGAGCAGGCTCTCTGCGACGATCTGACGGATGATGCGGCCGCGGCTCGCGCCGATGGCGAGCCGGGTCGCGAACTCGTGCCGGCGTTCGAGCGCGCTGCCGAGCAGCAGGCCGGCGGCGTTGCCACACGCAACCAGCAGCAGCGCGACGACCGCCGCCGCCAGCGCGTAGAGCGACGGCCGGACGTCGCGCGTGAGCTCGTCGAGGAGGCCGCGCGCGCCTGCGCCGGTGCGGCTGTTGATCGCCGGAAACTCGGCAGCCAGGGCGCCGGCAATCGCATCGAGCTCGCCGCTCGCCTGCGCCACCGTGACCCCTGGCTTCAGCCGTCCGAGCACCCGCAGCATCCGGGCGTCGCGCCGGCCGACGTTGGGATCGAGGCCCAGCGGAACCCAGACGTCGGGCATCCGCGGCCACATCGCCGGCGAATGGAAACCGTCGGGGAGCACGCCGACGAGCGTGTAGTCGCGGCCGCTGAGCACGAGCCGCTGCCCGATCGCCCCGGGATCCCCACCGTAGTGCCGCAGCCACAAGCTGTGGCTGATCACCGCGACTGCCGCCGTGCCGCTGTGGTCTTCCGCGGGCAGGAAACCCCGGCCGAGCGCCGGTCGCACGCCGAACACGTCGAAGATGCCCGAGCTGGCCCGGGCGCCGCTGACGCGCTCGGCCGGGCCGTTCGAGGTGAGCGTGAATCCGGGCGGATAGTAGGCGGCCATCGACGCGAAGGAGGCCGCGCGACGCTCGAAGTCGAAGAAGTCGAGCGGCGCGGTCTGGTGCTCGCGGCCGGACTCGAGGCTGCGCGACGTGATCGACACGAGCCGATCGGGATCCGGGTGGGGCAGCGGCCGCAGCAAGGCGGCATCGATGACGCTGAAGACCGCGAGGTTGACGCCGATGCCGAGTGCCAGCACCGCGGCGACGGCCGGTCCGCGCGATCGGCGGAAGCGGCGGGCGGCGTAGCGCAGGTCCTGCCGCAGCTCGTCGAACAGCCGTTGACCGCGAGCCTCGCGCAGATCTTCCTTCAGCGACTCCAGGCCGCCGAGCTCGAGCCGGGCCTGGCGCTCGGCGTCGGGTTTCGACGCGCCGGCCCGCATCGAGATCGTCGACGCGGGCGTCGAGATGGAACCGCAGCTCGTCGGACATGCCGGCTTCGAACTCGCGCCGGCCGGCGGCAACACGCAGCGTCGAGCGCAACGTCCTGAGCAAACCCACGTCACCCCTCGGTGTCCGCAATCGTCGCGTTCAAGGCGGCGCCGATCGCCTCGGCCAGCCGGTTCCAGCCGGCGGTTTCGTCGGCCAGCCGCCGCCGGCCTGCCGCGGTCAGGGTGTAGAACTTGGCCTTGCGATTGTTCTCGCTCGAGCCCCACTTCGCGCTGATGAGCTCCTGGTGCTCGAGCCGGTACAACGCCGGGTAGAGCGATCCCTGCGGAATCTCCAGTGCGTCGTTCGAGATCTGCTGGATGCGGAGCAGGACGCCGTAGCCGTGCAGCGGCGCGAGCGACACCGCCTTGAGGATCAGCATGTCGAGGGTGCCGGGGAGAAGGTCGGCGGATTGTCGCATCGCACGATGTCTCCTAGTCAGGCTAGGCGTGTTCTCCTAGTTTGTCAAGGAGAGCGGGAGAGTAGGACGCGAGGCGCCGTAGCGGCTGCATCAGGTGCGCTATCATCTGCCCACGTCGAGTCGGGAAGCCTGACAAGGAGCGAGACGTGGCGTTCACGGTTACGCAGGATCTCATGCTGCCGAGCACGGTCACGGGCTCGTGGCCGCGTCCGCGCTGGTTCGACGTCAGCATGTGGGCGAAGCCGCTCGACACCTGCATGATGGACATCAGGTTCCGCGAGAAGTTCCAGGATGCGCTCGCGGTCGTCATCAGCGACGAGGAGCGCGCCGGCCTCGACATCCTGACCCACGGCGATTTCCACTGCGACGAGGACTTCGCGGGGCGGAGCTGGCACCACTATCCGCTGCAGCGCTGGGCAGGCTTCGACGGCGATGTCCTGCAATCGGCGGAAACCAGGAGCCCGTGGCTGCGATATCCTCCTGGCACGCTGCTGAACGAGATCTACACGGCGTGGCGCTGGCCGCGCGTGACCGGCCGGATCGAGCATCGGCCGCTCGACTACGCCAAGATCTGGCGCATCGCGCAGAGCAAGACCCGCAAGCCGGTCCGTTTTGGCACCTGCTGCTCGCAGGTGATGGGACTGTTCCTCGACATCCACACCGACAAGTACAAGGACAAGCGCGAGGTGGTGTGGGACATGGCGGTCGCGATGAACACCGAACTGCTGGCGCTGCGCGACGCCGGCTGCCGGTGCATTCAGATCGAGGAACCGACCCTGCACTTCATGGCCAACACCTACGGCGCCGACCACGAGAACGTGAAGTTCATGGTCGAGTGCTATAACCGCGAGGTCCAGGGCCTCGACGACGTCGAGATTTGGATTCATACCTGCTGGGGAAACCCGAACATGCAGCGCGTGATGGAGAACACCAGCTACGCGGCCTCGTTCGACCTCTATCTCAACGCGCTGCGCGGCGACGTCTGGACCATCGAGACCAAGGACCGGAATTTCGCCGACCTCGAGCTTTTCAGTCGGCTGCGCGGCCGGCTGCCGAAGAAGATCTGCATCGGTGCGGTCAGCCACCGCTCCCTCCAGGCCGATCGCCCGGAAGACGTCGCCGCAGGGATCCGGACCGCGCTGCAGCACATCGCGCCGGAGCAGTTGATCGTGTCGAGCGACTGCGGCTTTGGCCGGCAGGGCTGCAACCGCGAGATCGCGTTCTACAAGGCGAGCGCCATCGCGCAAGGCTGCAACATCGTGCGGCAGGAGCTCGGGCTCGACACGGCCTACGTGCCGGCGGCCGATCCGATCCTCCAGACCGACATCGTGACGGCGCGCTGATCGGCGCCGCAGGTCGGGCAGTAGTAGACGTCGCGCTCGACCAGGTCGAATCAAGATCGGAGAGCGGACACGTCGCCTGCGCGCGATTGACACCGCCATACGGCCGTCGGACAATCCCTCCATGATTCGCTGGCGCGCGAGCGGTACCGCCACGCTCGCTGGTGCGGTCCTCGCCACGGTTGTCCTTACCGCGCAACCCACGACTGTGCGTCAGGCGCCCGTAGACTTCACCTCTCAGATCCGTCCGCTCCTCTCCGATCGGTGCTTCCGTTGCCACGGACCCGACGCCGGCAAACGCAAAGCCGAGCTGCGGCTCGACGTTGCCGCCGGCGCCCTCAAGCCGCTCGACAATGGCTGGGCCGTCGTCAAACCGGGCCAGCCGGAGCGCAGCGAGCTCGTCCGGCGGGTGTTCGCGGACGACGACGACATGATGCCACCGTCGGAATCACGCTTGTCGCTGACCGACGCGGAGAAGGCGCTGCTCCTGCGCTGGGTCAAGGAGGGCGCGGACTACCGGCCTCATTGGGCGTTCCTGCCGGTGCGCTCCGAGCCGCTGCCGCCGCGCCCGGCGGGAGCGGCGAGCACCAGCCCGATCGATACGTTCATCGCCAGGCGGCTCGCCGACGCGGGACTTCACCTGGCACCCGCGGCCTCGCGCGAGACGTTCATTCGCCGGGCGGCGTTGACGCTGACCGGCCTGCCGCCGAGCCTCGCCGAGATCGACGCGTTCCTCGCCGACACCTCGCCGGCGGCCTTCGAGCGCGTCGTCGATCGTTACCTGGCGTCGCCCGCGTATGGCGAGCGCATGGCCATGGACTGGCTCGACCTGGCGCGCTACGCCGATACCTACGGCTATCAGGCGGACGTCGATCGCGACATGGCGCCGTATCGCGACTGGGTGATCCGCGCCTTCAACGGCAACCTGCCCTACGATCAGTTCCTGACCTGGCAGCTCGCCGGCGATCTGCTGCCGCGAGCCACCCGCGACCAGCGCATTGCCACTGCCTTCAACCGGCTTCATCGCCAGACCAACGAGGGCGGCAGCATCGAGGAAGAGTTCCGCACCGAGTACGCGGCCGACCGCGTGAACACCTTCGGCACGGCGATGCTCGGCCTGACCCTCGAGTGCGCCAGGTGCCACGATCACAAGTTCGATCCGATCACGCAGCGCGACTATTTTTCGCTCTTCGGCTTCTTCAACAACATCGACGAGTCCGGGCTGTATTCGCACTTCACCAGCGCGACGCCGACGCCGGCGCTGCTGCTCTGGCCGGCCGGCAGGATAGAGCCGCGCGATCGGCTCGACGCCCGCATCGCGGAGACGGAACGCCAGCTGACGCTGCTGGCGCGGTCGGCACGCCGGCCGTTCGAGCAATGGATCGGCAGCGCGCCGCAGCTGCGCCCTCCCGCGCCTGTCGCCCACCTCGCGTTCGACACCGTCGCGGCGACGGAGGAACGCGTCGTTGTCGAGACGACACCGGATCGCGTCGTCGCCGACACGGCGCCGGAGGTCGTCGTTGTTCACACCACGCCGGATAGCGTCCTGGCGCAATCCGCCCGGCTGCTGGACAGCCCACAGCTCGTGCGGGAACCGTCGCCGGGCGCGACCGGCGCGCTGCGCTTCAGCGGCGACAACAGCGTGGTGCACCCGGGCGCGCCGAAGTTCGGGCGTACCGATCCGTTCTCGCTGTCGATCCGCCTGATGCCTGCCGAGGCGCAGGCGCGCGCGGTCGTCGTGCATCAGTCGCGGGCGTGGACCGACGCCGGCAGCCGCGGTTTCGAACTGACGCTCGACCGCGGCCGGCCCTTCTTCGCGCTGATCCATTTCTGGCCCGGCAACGCGATCGCGGTCCGTGCCACGCGCCCGCTGCCGTTGCACGCGTGGTCGCGGCTGACGGCAACCTACGATGGTTCGAGCCGCGCCGCCGGCATCCGGCTGTATCTCGATGGCGCACCCCTCGCGACCGAGGTGGTGCGCGATCGATTGACCAAGGACATCTCTTACCGGGCCGAGGCCGGCGATCGAGTCACGCCGCCGCCGCCGCTGACGCTGGCCGCCAGGTTCCGCGACAGCGGCTTCAAGAACGGCCTGATCGATGATCTCCAGGTCTTCGACGTCGAGCTGACCGCTCTGGAGGTTGCAGCCTTGTCCTCCGAAGCTCGTCCAGTCTCAGACGAGCGAACGAGGAGCCTGTCCGCCGAAGCTCCCGCATTGTCAGACGAGCGAAGGTGGAAGCATTTCCTCGCGCGCGCGCATCAGCCGTCCGTCGATACCGCCACGGCCCTCCGGCGGCTGCGTGTGCAGGCCAACACTCTCGTCGCCGATGTGCCGGAGATCATGGTGATGGAAGAGATGGACCCGCCGCGGGAGACCCATCTCCTGAAGCGCGGCGCCTACGACGCGCCGGGCGAGATCGTCGAGCGGGACACGCCGGCGAGCCTGCCGCCATTTCCCGCGAATCAGCCGCGCAACCGCCTGGGTCTGGCCCGCTGGCTCACCTCGCCGCAGCACCCGCTCGCCGCCCGCGTCGTCGTCAACCGAGTCTGGCGGATGCACTTCGGCCGCGGCATCGTTGCCACGCCGGAGGACTTCGGCAGTCAGGGCAAGCTGCCGACGCATCCGGAGCTGCTCGACTGGTTGACCGATCGCTTCATGAAAGAGGGTTGGGATCTGAAAGCGTTGCACCGGCGCATCGTGCTCTCGGCGACGTTCCGCCAGTCTTCCGTCACGACAGCCGAAGCGGCGGCACGCGACCCGGAGAACCACCTGCTGTCACGATGGCCGAAGACGCGGCTGCTGGCGGAACAGATTCGCGACAGCGCGCTCGCCGCCAGCGGCCTGCTGAATCGGACCATTGGCGGACCGAGCGTCAAGCCGTATCAGCCGGCCGGGCTGTGGGAGCAATCCGGGACCGGCAAGACCTACAGCCAGGACACTGGACTCGAGCTCTATCGCCGCAGCCTGTACACCTTCTGGAGGAGGACCGCGCCGCCGCCGTCGATGATCGCGTTCGACGGCGTCAGCCGCGAAGTATGCGTCGCCAGGCGCGAGGCGACGCTGACGCCGCTGCAGTCGCTGGTGCTCTTGAACGACCCGCAGTTTGTCGAAGCGTCGCGGGTGCTCGCCGAGCGCCTACTGAAGCGGTATCCGCAGAACGCACACGATCGCAACCGCGACGCGTTCCGCGCCCTGATCGGCCGGCTGCCAGACGAGACCGAGGCCGGCATCCTGGCGCAGATGTTCGAAGAGCAGCAGCAGTGGTTCGCGCGGCATCCCGTTGATGCGGTGAAGTACGTGAACGTCGGCGACTCGGCGCCGGACCGGTCGCTGCCGTCCGCCGAGCCGGCGGCGCTGGCCGCCCTGGCAGGAATGACGGCTGTCGTCAACGCGATTATCAACTTCGACGAATATGTGGTGCTGCGATGAGTCGCGCCGAAGCGCCGCGCGCGAAGGCGGACGTGGTGCTGCGATGAGTCGCGCCGAAGCGCCGCGCGCGAAGGCGGATCGCTGTACGGGATCAGCGCCGGCGGCAGGGCTGTCGCGGCGCATGCTGCTCAACCGCGTCGGCCTGGGCCTGGGCGGCCTTGCGCTCGCGGATCTCCTGAAGCCCGCCGGTTTGCTGGCGAGCAGCCAGGATCGCGGCGTGCTCGGCGGGACGCTGCACGTGCCTGCCAGGGCCAAACGCGTCATCTACCTGTTCATGGCCGGCGGTCCGTCGCAGATGGAGACGTTCGACTACAAGCCGGTGCTCAATCAGCGCAACGGCGAACAGCTGCCGGACTCGGTGCGCCAGGGCCAGCGCCTGACAGGTATGTCCGGCAACCAGTCGTCGCTGCCGCTTGCCGGTTCGCAGTTCGGGTTCAAGCAGCACGGTGCCAGCGGCACGTGGATCTCCGATCTCCTGCCGCACACGGCCCGGATCGTCGACGACCTGTGCATCGTCCGGTCGATGGTCACCGACGCCATCAATCACGATCCGGCGATCACGTTCTTTCAGACCGGATCACAGATTGCGGGCCGGCCCAGTTTCGGTTCCTGGGTTCATTACGGCCTCGGCAGCGACAGCGAGGACCTGCCGGCGTTCGTCGTCCTGATCACGCCGGGCAAGGTGGATCAGCCGCTGTACTCGCGGTTGTGGGGCAGCGGCTTTCTGCCGGCGCGGCACCAGGGCGTGCAGTTCCGCAGCGGCGGCGATCCGGTGCTCTATCTCGACAACCCGGACGGGATGTCGCGGGAGAACCGCCGCGCGCTCCTCAACCGGCTGAACGACCTTCATGCTCACGCCGCGGCGCGCTCGGGCGATGCCGAGATCGAGGCGCGCATCGCGCAGTACGAGATGGCGTATCGCCTGCAGGCGAGCGTCCCCGGGGTGATGGACCTCGCCGACGAATCAGAGGAGACGCTGTCTCTCTACGGCCCTGACGCGCGCAAGCCGGGAACGTTCGCGGCGAATTGTCTCCTGGCGCGCCGGCTGGCGGAGCGCGGCGTCAAGTTCATCCAGCTCTATCATCAGGGTTGGGATCAGCACGACGACCTGCCGAAGGGGATCGAGCGGCAGTGCCGAGAGACCGATCAGGCGAGTGCCGCGCTGGTGACGGACCTCAAGCGCCGGGGCATGCTCGATGACACGCTGGTCGTCTGGGGCGGCGAGTTCGGCCGCACCAGCTACTCTCAAGGCAAGCTGACGGCGACCAACTACGGCCGCGATCATCATCCGCGGTGTTTCACGGTGTGGATGGCCGGCGGCGGCGTCAAGGCCGGGGTCACGTACGGCGCGACGGACGACTTCGCCTACAACGTCACCGAGAATCCCGTCCACGTCCACGATTTCCACGCCACGCTGCTGCACCTCCTCGGGATCGATCACGAGCGCCTGACCTACTTTCATCAGGGCCGCCGATTCAGGTTGACCGACGTTCACGGCCAGGTCGTCCGCGCGCTGCTCGCGTGACGGCTGTATTTCTGACGGGTTACGGCCGATACCATTGGGGTGATTCCCAGTCACGAAGCCCGTCTGCTCGCGGCGCTCGATCACGAGCGCACGTGGCGGGAGATGCTCCAGGCGAAACTGGCGGCAGTCGAGGAGGCGCACCGGCAGCTTGCCCAGGCCCGCCTCGAGAGCGCACGGGAGCGTCAGTCAGCGGCACGAACCGCGAAAATATGCACGGTTCTGCAGGAACGGCTGCTGGAGCTCGAGGCAGCACTGCGCCAAACCGAGCAACAGCGTGCAACTGAATCCGGCGCCGCCATCGAACGTCTCACCCGGCGTCACGCCGAGTTCACGGCCAGCCTCGCAGACGCCGCGCGGTCGCGCGACACGCTCGTCGAACAACTGAACATCGCGAGGGCGGCGCTGGCGGAGGCCCGGCACGCCCGCGAGACCGAGGGGATTGCCGCCGCCGCCCACCTCCGCGGCTGCCAGTCCGAGTTCGAGGCCCGGCTTGCCGCCGCGACGACGTCGCGGGCCGCGGCGGAACAGCAGGTCGAAGCGCTGCGCGCCAGCCTCCAGCAGGCCCGTGCGGACTACGAGTCGGAGCGTGCCGCCGATGCGGAACGGCGCGCCGCGCAGCATGCCGAGGCGGCGGCCAACCTGGCGCAGATCACCGGCGAGCGTGACGCGCTGCAGCAGAAACTGGTCGCCACGTCGGCCGCGCTCGACGAGTCGCAGGAACGACGAGCCCTGGAGCAGGCGGACGCCCGGGCCACGCTCGAACGGACGGTCGAAGCGGCGTCGCGCGCCGGGCGCGAGGCGGACGAGCGCCAGACGTCCGAGAGGGCCACGGCAGCATCGCAGTTCGCGATCCTGAAGGCGCAGGCCGGCGAGGCGGCGGCGCACGCCGCGGCCGTGTGCGAAGCACTGGAACGACAGCTGAGCGACGCCGCTGCGGCCCTCGAACAGGCCCACGCCGAGCGGACGGCGGACGCGGCGACGGCCGTTCAACAGCTCGCGGCGCGCGAAGCGGAGTTCGAGGCCCGGCTTGCAACCGCGGCAACGTCCCTGGCCGCGGCGGAACAGCAGGTCGAAGCCCTCCGGTCCACCGCCCGGCAGGCCCAGGCGCAGGACCGAGTCGGAGCGAGCCGCGGATGCGGAACGTCGCGCCGCGCAGGACGCGCAGTCGGCGGCAACACTGGCGCAGATCGCTGGCAACCGTGACGCGCTGCAGCAGAAGCTGAGCGCCACGTCTGCCGCGCTCGACGAGACGCGGACACAACACGCCCGGGCTGAAGCGGACGCCAGGGCGACGCTTGAACGGACGATCGAAGCCGCAGCCCGCGCCCGGCGCGAGGCAGAAGAGAGCCACGCGGCTGAGCGGGCCGCCGCGGCATCGCAGGTCGCAACCCTGCAGGCGCAGTCCCAGGAATCGGCGGCGCAGACCGCGGCGCGCGAGGCGGAGTTCGAGGCCCGGCTTGCAACCGCGGCGACGTCCCTGGCGGCGACGGAACAGCAGGTCGAGGCGCTCCGCGTCGCGGCCCAGCAGGTCCAGTCGCAGTTCGAGTCCGAGCGTGCTTCGGATGCGGAACGTCGCGCCGCGCAGGACGCGGCGGCGGCGGCAACACTGGCGAAGGTCGCGGCCAGCCGTGACGCGCTGCAGCAGCAGCTGACCGCCACGTCGGCCGCGCTCGAAGAGTCGCGCGTCGCATTGGAACGCCAGCTGAACGACACCGCTGCGGCACTCGCACAGGCCCAGGCAGCGCGGACGGCGGACCTGGCCGCGGCGGCGCAGCGGCTCGAATCGCGCGAAGCGGAGTTCGAGCTCCAGCTTGCGGCCGCGGTGACGTCGCGAGCGGTGGCGGAACAGCAGATCGAAGCGCTGCGCGCCACCCTTCAGCAGGCCCGGTCGGACTACGACTCGGAGCGTGCCGCGGATGCGGAACGTCGCGCCGCGCAGGCCGCGGAGGCGGCGGCCACCCTGGCGCAGATCGCCGGCGAGCGGGACGCCGCGCAGCAGCAGTTGATCGCCACGTCGACCGCGTTCGAAGAGTCGCGGACGCAGCACGTCCGGGCGGAAGCCCACGCCCGCGCGACGCTCGAACGGACGGTCGAAGCGGCGGCACGCGCCCGGAGCGAGGCGGACGAGCGCCACGCGTCCGAGCGGGTCGCTGCAGCATCGCAGTTCGCAACCCTGCAGACGCAGGCCGAGGCATCGGTGGCGGCGGCCGCGGCGGTGCGCGATGCCCTGGAACGACAGCTGAGCGACGCCGGGGCGGCACTCGACCAGGCCCAGGCGGCGCGGGCGGCGGACGCAGCCGCGGCGGCACAACGGCTCGCGGAGCGCGAGTCAGCGCTCGGCGCCATGCTCGACGAAAGTGCGGCGGTTCGCGGCGCACTCGAAGCGCGGCTCGATGACTCCCTGCGTGCCGCGCAGCGGGCCGAACAGCTTGGTGAGGCGGAACGGCAGGCCGCCCGCGTCCGCGAGCAGTCGCTCCAGCACGGCCTCGGTCGAGAGACCCAGGCGCGCACCAGTGTCGAGCGCGAGCTGACCGCAGCGCGCGCCGAATTCGGGCGCGGGCGGCGCCGGCTTCTCGAGGCCGCCTCGGCGCTCCGCCGGCGGACCATCGACACCCGCGCCCGCCTGGAGGCGCAGATCGCCACCGAGCGGGACAGTCACGAACGTCGCCTCGCCGAGCGCGAGACCACGATCCGGGACGTCGAGCTGGAACGCGAGGTGCTGCGGCAGTCCCTCGACGCGATGCGCGGACAGCTCCAGGAGCTCAGCGACCGCTACGACCAGGAGCGGGAGGAGTTCGAGCGGCTTCAATCAGCCGGCCAGTCTCAGCTGCAGCACCTGTCCGCCGAATACGATCAGACCCGGCACTCACTCGAGCAGCTGCGCACGGCGTTCGACACGCTCGAACGCGTGTCGAGCGAGCACGCGCTCGATCGCGCCAGGCTCGAGACTGTCGTCGCCGATCGCGACGGGCAGCTGAACGCGCAAGCCGCGTCCCACCTGGCCGCCGAGCTGGCCTGGCAGGAGGCCCTCGCGCGCGTCGAGGAGACGCTGCGCCAGACCGTCGCCACGAAGGACCGCGACATCCGCGCGCTCGAACACGAACGCGAAGCGTTCCGTCAGCAGGTGGAGGCGGCGAGCCGGGAAGGTGACGCGCTCCGCCGGGACAACGAGCGGCTGCCGATCCTGCAGCGTCAACTCGACGCCAGCCAGGCCGAGACCCGCCGCCAGTTCACCCAGGCGCCGTACCCCATGTGTCGCGTCACGCGTGACGGCGTTCTCGTCGCCGCGAACCAGGCCCTGGCGAAGATCCTCGGCTATCGCTCGACCGATGACCTGGCCCAGCTGGACTTCGCCGCGTCTGTGTTCGAGGCCCCCGCGGATCTGCACTGGTTAGTCGCGCGCGCCGCGAGCGGCGGCTCGGCAACGCTCGAGACGATCTGGCAGAAACAGGATAGAACGCGTCTCACCGTAGGGCTCCAGGTGGTTCGCACGAAGGACGAGTGGATCGAAGTCTGCGCCGAGGACGTCACCCAGCTGCGGACGACCGAAGAGAATCTCCGCCAGGCGCGGCACATGGAAGCGGTAGGCCGGCTTGCGTCGGAAGTGGCGGTGACGTGCGATGCCGTGCTTCGCGGCGTCAGCCATGGCGGCCAGTACTGGCTGGCGGCCATGGACAGCGATCTGGCGCTCCGTCACCAGGGTGAGCAGCTCCTCGGCGATGTCGCCCATGCGACCAGTCTGCTGCAGCGGCTCGCCGCGTACGGCAACGAACAGAGCGACGCGCTGGAGCCGGTCAACCTGCAGCGCGTCCTGCGCAACATCGAGCCGGTGCTGAAGCGGGTGACGGGGGACGACGTCGAGGTGGCGCTGCCGAAGCACGTCCATCCGTACACCATCGATGTCGAGAGAACACGGGTCGAGCGCGTGCTCGTCAACGCGGCGGGCTACGCCCGCGAGCGCATGCCGCAGGGCGGCCACTTGAAGATCGATCTCGCCTCGACCGTGGTCGACCGCGCCTTCCTCGACAAGTACCCGACGGTTCGCCCCGGGCCGCATGTCATCGTCACGATTACCGAAGAAAGACGGGCAACGCCGGCCGGCCTGCCGATCGCGCGGTCGGCAGGGTCGGGCGACGAGTCCGCGACGTCAGTCATGGCCAGGCCCGCCGTGGACCTGTCAGCCTTGATGCGGCTGCTCGGCGAGTGCGGCGGTCACCTGTGGGTCAGCGCCGGACCGCCTGGGAACATGACGCTGAAGATCCACTTGCCGATGCGTGCGTCCGATGCCGCGGCGAGGCCTGTGCGATCGCTCGCGCGGCCCGGTGCCGGCCGCACGCTGGGCCGCTGGTTCCGGCACTAGTTTTAACCGAGGGGCTTCGCCCCTCGGACTCCCCGACTGGCTTCCGCCTCCGCCAAAGCTACGCTCGACATGATTCCCCGCATCACGTCCGAGCCACGCTGCACAAACAGCAGCCGGTGGCCGCGACTGCGATCCCCGGCCCGCTGCGCGCGTGACGAGCCGCGTCGGCTCTGCACGACTGCGATATGCTTGTGCGCCGCCGGCCGGAGCCGGCGGCGCTCTCGCAGGAGTGTTTCATCATGCACGCATCCCTGTCCGGCGCCGAGTTCAAGCAGCAGCTGCGCGACGGCGCGACCAAGCTCGGTCTCTTCCTCAACGCGCATAGTCCGACCATTGCCGAGCAGCTCGCTCACAGCGGTTACGACTGGCTGCTCGTCGACACCCAGCACGGGCCGATGGGCAACGAGTGCCTGTCCGGCATGCTCGCCGGCATCGCCAACGGCGGCGCCGCCTCGATGGTCCGCGTCGGCGGGTTCCACGACCGCTCGGGCATCCAGCAGTCGCTCGACATGGGCGCCGACGGCGTCCTCGTCCCCTACATCAACACCGTGGAAGAGGCGAAGGCGGCGGTCAGCTGCTGCCGGTATCCGACGGCAGGCACGCGTTCGGTCTACTTTCCGCAGCGCAGCATGAACAAGGGCGGGCTGCTCGGCTACGCGGGCGGCGCCAACGACAACGTCGTCGTCGCGCTCCAGGTCGAGACCGCCGACTGCATCCGCAACATCGACGAGATCGCCGCGGTGAAGGGCGTCGACATGCTGTTCCTCGGCCAGAACGACCTCTGCATGTCGATGGGGCTCTACGAGAAGTACAAGTTCCCGGACATGTACACCTCCCCGGAGCTGGGCGACGCGACGAACAAGCTGATAGCCGCCGCCAGGCGGCACAACCTCATCCTCGGCATCTTTCTTTTCGGCACGGCGCGGGTTGGCGAGTTCCTGGAGAAGGGGTTCCGGTTCTTCAGCGTCGGCAACGACCTGCACCACATCCTGACGCAGGCGGGCGCCTACGTGCGCGACGTCGAGGGCCTCGCCGTGGAGGGCGGCAAGCCGTGGGCGCGCCGGCCGTCAGCACTGATCTGACAACGGGCGCGGCCTCACCGCGCCGGCACGCGGCACTCGAAGCTGGCGGCGTCGTTCGTGTCGCCTGATCCGCGGTAGACGGCGACGGCGGGGTAGACGCACAGCGGCCGCGATCGATCGACGATGCCGTTGACCAGGCGCCGCGCCGGCAACTGATCGGGCGCGACGCCGCTCTCGACCCACTGCTCCAGCGCGGTCTGGGCGTCGAACACGTTCGGGCCGGTGCCGCCGCCGCAGTGCGCCACGCCCGGCGCCATGAACAGGCGATAGAAGCTCTGCACGTCCGCGAGCGTCGAGGCGCGATCGCGGCCGTGGGCGAAGTGCGCGAGCACGCTCTCGTAATAGTCGATGCTGTTGAGCGGCGTGATCAGCTGGTCGTTCCAGCCGTGATACTGCACGAGCTTGCCGCCGCGCTTGCGGAACGCCTCGAGGTTCGGGTCGGTCGCGTTCATCAGCGGCGCGAACTTCTGCTCGGCCTTCAGGTACGCCTCGTAGTCGGGCGGGTCGCCGAAGTCGAACGTCGTCCAGTCCCATGCCGGATCGGCGAAGACCAGCCACTTGTAGTGGGCGATCGGGATTGGAAACGGGCTCGCGATGTCGCGATGCACCCAGAACGGCTCGCTGCCCCGCGCCAGACCGGGATAGAGCTGAGCCCCGCTTTTCGGATCCTTCAGGCCGTCATAGATGCGCCGCGCGGCCGTCACCTGCGCCGGCGTCAGGCACCGGTCACCGCTTTCTCCCGCCTTGCACGCGAGGCTTCCGGGATCGAACGTGCATGCCCGCGGGTCTTCGAGGATGCCGTCGCCGACGCCGTCCTTCGCGTCGCAGGCCGCAAGCGCGCCGCGGTGCAGCAGGCCCAGTGCCGCCGGCGTGAGCTGGTTCACGCCGCCATGGTATGCGGCCAGCGTCGCATCCAGGTCGCCCGCCATCAGCCGCGTCCAGTTGTTCGCCGGCATCCCGGCGACGATGCCGTCGTAGTCGTCGGGGAATCGCTGCGCCGCCATCAGTCCTTCGTAGCCGCCGGAGGAGCAGCCGATGAAATAGGCGGGCGCCTGTGGCTTGCCGTAGAACGCGGCGACCAGCGCCTTGGCGGTCAGCGCTGTTTCGTGATGAGCGCGCCAGGCGAAGTCGACCAGCTGCTCCGGCTGGTCGAACGCGAACTTCGCGGCGTTGAAGCCGCCGGCGGCTTGATGGCCGGTATTCGTGGACGCGGTGGCGTAGCCGCGGCGCAGCTGCTCGGCGAGCGGCCCGAACGAAATGACGCCGGCCCAGCCGCCGTTGCCGACGCCGGCGAACTTGCCGTTCCATCCGTCGAGCGGCAGCCAGGCCTCGAAGCGGATGTCGGATTCGGGGGTCGGCGCGATCGTGCCGGCGACGCGGCAGAACGGCGGCAGGTTGGCGATTGGGTTGTTCGCGCCGGCGGGCGTGAACGATCCCTGCGCGACCGCCTCGGCGACGCTGATCGTCACGCCGGGCCGTTTCGTGGATGCCAGCGCCGCGCACTCCGCCGCCGATCGCGGCTGACCGGATGCAGGGGCCGCGAGGCCGAACGCGAACAGCAGCGCCGCCGAGCCCGCCACTCGAAGCTTCAAGGTCGCCTCCTTCATGTTCAGCGCGGTTGACCCTGTGGCGGCGGATCGAGCCGGGCGAGCGGCGGCCCCTGCGCATCGGCCGGCGCCGGCAGCGCCATCGTTCCCGCGATCACCATCCACCCTGCCGTGATGGCGGCGGGCGCTCGCTTTTGTCGCATCTTTCGTCTTCCCGGGACGCCGATGTCGCCGCTTATGTTAACCACAGTTGGGGCCGACGTTTCTCGGGACGCGGATCTCACGGATGACGCGGATCTTTCGCGGGACGCGGATTTCACGGATTGCGCTGATCTCTCGAGATCGGCGTCGCGGTCGGACAACGCGACTGCCTGCCACCGGGCTGCGCCCGGCGGACGGTCGTCGCATGCCACGCGATCCGCGTCCCCCAACGCAACCTCAACCGCCGTCCTCCGTATCGTTACAATTGATGGTTCGCGGCGACTCCGCCGCCATTGACAGCGAGGACACGCATGCCCGAGATGCATGAGATTGAATACAAGATCTTCGGTGAGGACCTGCAGTTCGTCGAAGTCGAGCTCGATCCCGATGAAGCCACGGTCGCCGAGGCCGGCGGCATGATGTACATGGAGCACGGGATCGAGATGGAGACCATCTTCGGCGACGGCTCGAAGCAGGCAGGGCAGGGCGGGTTCCTCGGCGCGCTGATGGGCGCCGGCAAGCGGCTGCTCACCGGCGAGTCGCTCTTCATGACCGTCTTCCTCAATCGCAGCCAGGAGAAGAAGCGGCTCGCGTTCGGCGCGCCCTATCCAGGGAAGATCGTCGCCATCCACCTCGCCGAGATCGGCGGCGAGCTGATTACCCAGAAGGACTCGTTCCTCGCCGCCGCCAAGGGCGTCTCGATTGGCATCGCGTTCCAGCGCAAGCTCGGCACCGGTCTCTTCGGCGGTGAAGGCTTCATCATGCAGCGGCTGCAGGGCGACGGCTGGGCGTTCGTCCACGCCGGCGGTACGCTGCTCGAGCGCACCCTCAAGCCGGGCGAAACGCTCCGCGTCGACACTGGCTGCATCGTCGCGTTCCAGCCGTCGGTCAACTACGACATCCAGTTCGTCGGCAAGGTGAAGTCGGCGCTGTTCGGCGGGGAAGGGTTGTTCTTCGCGACGCTGACCGGGCCGGGCCGGATCTGGCTGCAGTCGCTGCCGCTCAGCCGGATGGCGAACCGCATCATCGCCGCGGTCCCGGGGATCGGCCGCGGCGGCCGCGAGGAAGGGTCGATTCTCGGCGGTCTCGGCGGCCTGCTCGACGGCGACAACAGCTGAGCGAGGTTGCACTCGTGGCCGAACTGCCGCGCCTCGTGCGCCGACGTTCAGTAATCTCCGGCTGGGGTGTCTACGCCGGCCAGACGATCGAGGAAGACACCCACATCGTGCAATACAAGGGCGAACTGGTGTCGCAGGCCGAGGGCTCGCGGCGGGAGGATCGGTACCTGCGGCGCCAGCGCATCTGGATCTTCAACATCAACTCGCGGTGGGTGAGGGATGCGGCCGTCGGCGGGAACATCGCCCGCTACATCAATCACGCCTGCGGGCCCAACTGCTACGTCGACATCGTCGGCCACACGATCTGGATTCGCGCCTCACGCCGGATTCGCAAAGGCGAAGAGCTGACCTACGACTACAACACCGAGGGGTGGGCGAAGATCCAGTGCCGATGCACGCGGCGCTGCAAACGCGTGCTGTAGCGCTGTCTCTCCGCGGCGAACCGAAACGGATGACGTGTCCTGCATTTGCCAACGCACAGACCCCTCAGCGCCTTCGTTAGCAAATTCCCGCCGCGACTGTGGCCTGAGTTTCGCATCAATCGGCGCGTGCACTCATCCATCGGTATCCCGCTGAGCCAGGTAATCGCCTCGACAGTAATCGACGTCGAGACGGCGACGGCCATTGCGACGCGTCTCTGCGCGCTGCCTCCGGCGGAGCTGCCTCCGGCGGCATCGCAGCTCTTCACTCTCGACGATGTGTTCGTCCATCGCAGCGGCGACGTCACGCTGTCCGACGGATTTGTGCCCACGGTTCGCGGCGTCGTCGATCTGCTCGGGACACTCCTCGCCGAGGTTCGTCGGCACGGGCCGGCCCGGTTCCCGCGGGAACTGGTGGTTCTCGGGGCGCGGGCAACGGGCCGCATGGATGCGCCACCGAGCCTTTCGCTCGAAGGCCTGGCAGCAGCGCTGGCGCGGTTCGCACCGGCGGACCCGGCCGCGGTCGTAGCCGGCCTGGCCGTGACGGCGGCGACGCCGGAGCCAGTGAAGGCCGTGGCGGCTGCCGACGCTGGAGCCGACGCACACGATGAACCAGCGGCCGAAATCGAACTTTTTCGGGACGACGAGTACGCAGACGGCGTCTGCCGACCCGGCGTCGGCCGCGCCAGGGCGCCCGGCATTCGCTGACCGTCTCGGTGCCGGCGAGCGTCGCTCCCGCCGGTCCTGGCGCGCGGCCGCCGTAGCAGCGATGCTCGCGGGCGGAGCAGTAGCAGCCGGCTTCGTACTTTCGCCAGACGTCGCGCGCCTCCGACCGGCGGAATCGACCGACGTCGTCGTCTCGACGCACGGAACGACAGGACTTGTTCCGGCCGGACCACCGGCAGACCGCTCCACGTCGAAGACCGACACGGCGCCGGCGCCCGTTCCTCCCGCCATGGGCGGGTCCGACGGATCGGCTGCGAGAGCCGGCACGGCCCAGCCGGCTACGGCACGGCCGCTGCCGCCACCGCCGGTCACGACACCGACCGCGGACGACATTCCCGTGGCGACCGCCGGCGCAACCCCGCGGCCGCTCATCGACGAAGCAGAGGTCGATGCCGAGAAGGTCTTCTCGCCGTCGTTCGAATCAGGCGGCACGGCCGTCTTCTTTCATGCCGAGACCGCGGCGGGCAGCGCCCTGAAGCGCGCCGACCGCGGCGAGAACGGTGTCCTGCACGTCGCGACGATTGCCGACGACAAGGCGAAGAACTACCACGTGCGGCTGTCGCCCGACGGCCGGGCCATCGCCTTCGACTCGGATCGCGACGGCGTCCGCGGCATCTACGTCGCCCGCGCCGACGGCACCGACGTCCGCCGCGTCACCGGCGACGGCTTCGCGGCAGTGCCGAGCTGGTCGCCGGATGGCGGCCGCCTTGCCTTCCTCCGCGATGAGCCGGGTCGTCCCGACGTCTGGAACCTGTGGACCCTCGACCTCGCTTCCGGCGCCACGGTGCGGCACACCAACCATCGCCACGGCCAGGTCTGGGGCGGAGCGTGGTTCCCGGACGGCCGCCGTCTCGCCTACAGCCACGAGGACCGCCTGCTGATCCTCGACCTCGTGTCCGGGCGGACGACACGCTACGATTCGCCGCGAAAGGGACGACTGGTCCGTACTCCGGCAGTGTCGCCGGACGGGCGCTGGATCATCTTCCAGGTTCACCGCGACGGCGGCTGGCTGCTCGAAGTCGCGAACGGCGAGATGCGGCGCATCCTCGACGACGCCTCGGCCGAGGAGTTCGCGTGGTCGCCTGACGGCCGTCAGGTCGCTTTCCACAGCCGCCGCAGCGGCCAGTGGAGCCTGTGGCAGATGGCGTCGCGCTGACGCGGGCCCCTCCGGGGCCGCTTGCACTCTACTCCTGCGTAATAATCTCGCCAACGCGATGGCGAAGAAACAGGACTCCCTCCAGGACCTCGGCCGCTTCTCGGAGCCGGCGCTCCTGGTGTTGATCTCGCTCGCCGACGGGCCGAAGCACGGCTACGCGATGGCGCAGGACATCGAGCACGTCGCCGGCCAGAAGCTCGGCCCGGGCACGCTCTACGGCGCGATCACGCGCCTCGAAGCGGCGAAGTGGATCGAGCCGCTCCCCCCCGAAGATCGTCGTCGTCCCTACAAGCTCACGTCGGCGGGCGCTGCCGTGCTGCGAGCGCGGCTCGCCACGCTGCGCGCGATGACCCGCGCCGCCCAGGCGAGGCTGGCGGATGTCTGACGATCGCCTCGCTCGAGCGCTCCTCCGCCTCTACCCGCGCACCTGGCGGGCGCGCTACGGCGACGAGTTCCTCGCGCTGATCGCCGATACCGGGCTGACGTGGCGCGCCTCGATCGACGTCGTTGGCGCCGCGTCAGTCGAACGCGCGCGCGTGCTGATGGCGCTGTGGCGCGGTCAGGCCGAGCCGGACGCGACGCTCAAGACTGTCGGCCCGGCGAACGCACGCGAGTTCTTCCATGAAACGGGCGCGCTTCTCACACTGATCGGGCTGACCGTGCTCGCGCTCGGTCTCCTGGGCATTCCGTGGCCCTGGTCGATGAGGCCATCAGGGTTCTTCTGGACCTTATACGTCGTCATGTTTTCGTCCTCCTCCGATGGACGCCTGCCGCGGCCGGCCAGCGGATTCGACCGCGTCGCGCTCTCGTTCGGCCAGTTCGTCGGCGCGATGATCATTGTCGCGGCGGCATACTTCGTCGCCGAAATGACCCTGTGGCTGGGAATCGCGTCACCTTCTGAGAAACTCGTCTTTCTCTACGTCATTGGTGTGCCGCTCGCAGGCGGCGGACGCCTGGCGTATCGCGCCGTGCGAGGCGCCTACCGATCCTTCCGCTCGCCGGGTTACATCGACGGCTCACGCATTGGCGCCCGCGAAGTCATGACCTGGAATGCTGCACTGTTCGCGACGCTGGTCTTGCTCGGAACGATCGCGGGCGGCGAAGCGTTCTGGATGATGACCTATTGCTGCTTCGGGTGGCTCGGCATCAGACGCTCCGCGCGATACATGCGGGAAGTCACCACACCCCAACGACCGTCTTAACGCTGCGGGATGGATTCCGACGGGGTTGAAGCTCTGCCCTAGTTTAAGACGCGACGACGAATTCACGACGGACACAACGGACACGAAGACCACGAGGCCGTGGTGTCTGTCTCGTATTCCGACCACCGGCCTTCATCGTGGACCTCGTGTTCTTCGTGTCCGTCGTGCATCCGTGTCCGTATCGCGCGTGGAGCATTCGGCTGCGTCGCAACTGGCGGAGCTGAAGCTCCGCCCTACGAGGATTCCTGACGCTGCGCTACCTACGAGGGGTACGTAGGGCGGAGCTTCAGCTCCGCCGAGTTCCGAACACCGCCGACTCCCTCACCACCCGATGAGTCGTGGCACTGTCACGGTCACCGTCTCCGACGTGTTGCCGCCGGCGGCATCCGTTGCCGTGATGCGGACGCTGTAAACGCGGCCGTCGGCGCGCAGCGAGAACTCTGACCGCAGCATCACTCGTCGCGAATCTACGATCTGCCAGTCCGGCGACGTCAGTCCGGCCAGACCCTGCTGCAGCAGCGAGCCGGTGACCGCGACGGCGGAGAATGCAAGCAACCGGCGAGTGATCACGACGACTCCTTGATCAGCGATCAGCGGACAGCCAACGGTGAGATTGCGTTATATATCAGCAGGCGCCTGGCGGGATGATGGCGGAACTGTAACGATGGCGCAAAGAGCCGGGCGTGACCACTGCGGCAGCGCCAGCTGAGCCGCAGATTCGAACGACGCCGGACGCGTGGAGGGATGGTTATGTTGCGGGCGATGGTTGCGATTGCGCTGCTTGGCGGCGGGGTTCCAGCGGCGCAGCCGACATCGTTTGAATCGGTCAACGTCTGCGAGCGTGTACCGATCGACGAGGTCGCGGCGGCGGTCGCGGGGCGCGCCCTCGAGTCGCGCCCGATCAACTCGAAGGGGCTCGCGGCCGCGCGCTGCGTTTACGGTCTCGAGATCGACGGCGCCCGCCGGGCGCTCGTGCTCTGGGTCAATCCGGCGGCGGACTACGACGACTTCCGCAAGTCCGCCACGGCGCCCGTCGCGGTGAGAGATCTCGGCCCCTTCAGTGACGAAGCGTTCGAGACCACCGACCCCGAGACGAAGCGCGTGCAGTTGACGGCACGACGCCGCGGCAAAGCGACGGTGCAGGTGACGGCCGACCGATCGCCATGGGCGGCGGCAGTCGCCAGGCTGGCGCTCACGAAGTTCTGAGGCGCCTACTTCTTCTGCAGCACGCTGTCGGCAGTGCGTCGCTACGTCGCCGGCGGCTGCGGCGCCGGCTCCTGCTGGCTGAGGCAGTGCAGCGTGCCGAGGCCCCAGACGAGGTCGACGGAATGGATGCCGACGATCTCGTGCGATGGCAGCAGTCGAGCCAGGGTGTTCAGCGCGACGCGATCCTTCGGGTCGTTGAACGTCGGCACGAGCACGACGCCGTTGGCGATATAGAAGTTGGCGTAGCTTGCCGGCAGCCGCTCGCCGTTCATCATCACCGGCCGCGGGAAGGGCAGCGTTTCGATCCGCAGCGGACCCGCTGCCGGCCTGGCCAGCTCGAGCCGCCGCAGGTTGTCCATCGAGCGCGAGTGGTTGTCGTCGGCCGGGTCTTCTTCGACCGCGAGCACGACGACGTCGTCGGCGACGAAGCGGGCGACGTCGTCGATGTGGCCGTGGGTGTCGTCGCCGACACAGCCTTCACCGAGCCAGATCGTCTCGCTGATGCCGAGCCACTTTCCGAACAGCGTCTCGTAGTCGGCACGGCCGAGGCCCGGGTTGCGGACCTGGACGTCGCTCAGCAGCCACTCCTCGGTGACGAGCATCAGGCCGCGGCCGTTGACCTCGATGCCGCCGCCTTCGAGCACGATGCGGCCGCCGGTGTCGTCGCGGCGCGGTTCCTCGAGCGGCAGGCCGGTGATGCCGGCGATGGTGCGGCCGACGCGCTGGTCATCCGAGTAGTTGTCGTACTTGGCCCAGGCGTTGAAGTCCCACGACAGGAGCCGGACGTTGCCGTCCGCGTCGAGGACGCCGGTGGGCGCCGAGTCGCGCAGCCAGCCGCGGTCGGTGGGCAGGATGTGGAGACCGACCCGATCGAGGGGGACGACATGTGCGCTGAGCACCGCCTGGGCGCCGGCGTGAACTTCGTCCGAGGCGCAGAGAATCTCGACCCGTTCGTGCGCCGCGAGGACGCGCGCGATCTCGGCGTAGACCCACGGGATCGGGCCGAGCTTGCCCGGCCAGTCGGGCTCGTGGTGCGGCCAGCTGATCCAGGTGGCGCGGTGCGGCTCCCACTCGGCCGGCATCCGCACGCGCGGCGCGATCACGAGCCGAGATACCGGTTGAGGATCGGATCGTAGGCGTCGATCCGCCGGTCGCGGAGGAACGGCCAGTTGCGCCGCACCGTTTCGATCAGCGCCGGGTCGCAGTCGGCGACCAGGACCTGTTCGTCGTCGCCGGCCTGTGCGATGTAGCGGCCGAACGGATCGCAGATGAACGACTGGCCGAAGAACGTGATGCCGTTGGTGCCGGCCTCGTCCTCGTGGCCGATGCGGTTCGGCGACGCGACGTAGACGCCGTTGGCGATCGCATGGGCGCGCTGCGTCGTCCGCCAGGCGTCGACCTGGGCGGCGCCCCATTCATCTTTCTCGTCGGGGTGCCAGCCGATGGCGGTCGGGTAGAAGAGCACCTGCGCGCCGAGCAGGCTGGTTATGCGGGCGGCCTCGGGATACCACTGATCCCAGCAGATCAGGACGCCGATCGTCGCGTAGCGCGTCTGCCACACCTTGAAGCCGCTGGCGGCACAGGCGGTGTCCTGCTCGCGCGGTGCCGTGTCGCCGGGCGCGAAGTAGTACTTCTCGTAGAAGAGCGGGTCGTCGGGGATGTGCATCTTGCGATACACACCGAGCAGGCTGCCGTCGGCGTCGATGACCGCGGCGGAGTTGCGGTAGACGCCGGCGCCCTGGCGCTCGAACAGCGGCACGACGAGAACCACCGCCAGATCCTTCGCGAGCCGCTGCAGGACTTCGGTCGTCGGGCCGGGAATGGGTTCGGCGAGATCGAAGCGCTCGCTGTGCTGCGCCTTGCAGAAGTAGGGCGCGTTGAAGAGCTCCTTGAGGCAGATGATCTGCGCGCCGCGGCCGGCCGCGTCGCGGACGAGGCGCTCGGCGCGGCGGAGGTTGCCCGGCGAGGTGGCGTCAGCGCGATCCTGGATGACGGCGATGCGGAACGGCGTGGTCGCGGGCGTGCACGGATTGGACACGAATCAATTATGCGTCAAAGCCCGGCGCCGGTGACGTAGCGCGAGTGCGGTGAACTGCTATGTTAGGCTTCGTCATCCCGCCGGCAGGCGTATCACGGAGCACGAGACCATGAACGACGTTCGTCCTTCATCCCGGCGCGCGACGGTCGCGGCCGTTGCCATCCTCATCGCGACCGCGCTCGCGCCCTGGGGCAAAGCGCAGACGCCGTCTGCCGCACCACAGGCCGCGGCACCACAGGCTGCCGCGACGCCGGCGGCGACACCCGGCGCGAAACGCGCGTTCGAACCGGCCGACTGGTACAAGCTCAAGACCGTCACCGCGCCGGTGATGAGCCCCGACGGGAAGTACGTCGCCGTGCAGGTGACGTCGGTCGTCGAAGCCAAGAATGCCCGGATGAGCGAGATCTGGGTCGTCGCGACCGCGCCGGACGGTGGCGCGCCGGTCAGGTTCAGCGCTCCCGGGTTCGACAGCACGGCGCCGCGCTTCAGCCCCGACAGCACGCAGGTCATCTACACATCGACGAGGCCCGGCTATACCACGACGCAGTGGGCGGTGCGCGTGGATCGTCCGGGCGGCGAGTCGCCTTACACGGCCGCGTCTGACGGGCCGGCCGAGGCGGACACGAGCGGTGGCGAGTTCTCCGGGCGTCAAGGCGGCCCGGGGCAGGGGCCGGCATCGAGCCAGCCGGCCGACAAGAGCTTCACGGTCTACACCGGCGTCGAGAGCGCCGGCGGGAATCGCGGCGGCGGCCGCGGCCGCGGCAGCGACCCGAACGATCCCTACGGGAAGATGCCGCCGATGGCGAGACCGCCGGTGAACGCGGTGACGCTGCCGCTGGATCCAGCGCGGTTTGACGGCATGCAGATCACCGACATGCGCTACAAGGCCAACGGCCGCGGCTTCGTCCCGAGCACCGGCGCGCCGGCCGGACGCGGCGGCGGTCGCGGCCGCGGCGATCTCGTGCCCGCCGAGGGCCAGCCGCCGACGCAGATTCTCGTCGACCGGCTCGACGGCGCCGGACGCAAGGCGATCACGAGCTCGACCTACTCGCACCGCGCCGCGACCGTCTCGCCCGATGGCAAGTGGATTGTCTTCGCCGCCGACGGCGACCTTCGTCCCGATCCCGAACTGCGGAAGGTCCGCGACGAGATTCTCAAGCTCGGGACCGACGCGGCGCGCACCGCCGCGACGCGCGAACGGCTGCAGTCGGATCTCTTCGTGATGCCTGCGGCCGGCGGCGCGCCGCGGCGCATCCGGACGCCCGGCAACGAGAGCAGCGTCACCTGGTCTCCGGATTCGCGCGTCATTACCTTCACGGCGAACAACGGGCTCGGCACCAACACCAACGTCTTCGCCGCCGACGTCGCGACCCTGACGACGAAGAGCCTGACCGACGGCTTGCGGATGGATCCCGGCGCGGTCGCGTGGCAGCGTGCCGACCAGGCCCTGGTGCAGCTGACGCTCGGCGGCCGCAACGCGCTCTATCGCATCAACCCGATCACCGGCGATCGCAAGGAAGTGATTGGCGGGCGCCGGCGGATCACCGGTTTCTCCTACGACACCGCGCCGACGAAAGTCGCGTACGTCGCCAGCACGGCGGACGTGCCGGGCGAGCTCTTCATCAGCGACCTGTCCGGCGCGACGCCGGAGCGGCAGCTGACGTCGTTCAACGCCGCGCTCAACCAGCAGATCGCCTGGGCTCCGAACGAGCGCTTCACCTACAAGTCGGTCGGCGACGTCGAGATCGAGGCCTGGCTGGTCAAGCCGTTCGGCTACGAGCCCGGGAAGAAGTATCCGCTCGTTCTTTACATCCACGGCGGGCCGCATTCAGCCTACAACGAAGGCTGGTTCGACGAGTTCCAGAACCTCGCCGGCGCCGGCATGTGGGTGCTCTACACCAACCCGCGCGGCTCGAGCGGCTACGGCGGCGAGTTCAGCAACATGATTCGCAATCGCTGGGGCGACGAGGACTACGCCGACCTGATGAAGGCGGTGGACATCGCCGCGGCGCGGCCCGACGTCGACGCGACGCGGCTTGGCGTCAGCGGCGGCTCGTACGGCGGCTTCATGACGGCGTGGATCACGACGAAGACGAACCGCTTCAAGGCGGCCCAGACCGATCGCATGATCGTCAACTGGGTGAGCTGGTACGGCACCTCGGACGCGCAGTCGCTGACAGAGGGCGAGTTCCTCGGCACGCCGTGGCAGAGCTGGGACTCGTACATCAACATGTCGCCGATCAAGTACGCCGACAAGGTAAAGACGCCAACGCTCATCGTCCAGTCGGAGGAAGATCACCGGACCCCGATCGCCGACGCCGAGCAGTGGTTCATGGCGCTGCAGAAGCACGCCGTCCGGGTCGAGTTCGTGCGCTACCCGCGATCCAACCACGACCTCTCGCGCACCGGCGAGCCGTGGCTGCTGACCGACCGCCTGTCGCGGCTGCGGCAGTGGTTCGGCTACTGGCTGAAGGACGAAAAGCCCTCGCGCATGACGTCGCCAGCGGCCACAGCCGGCATTCGCTGAGCGGCGCTCTCGAAAGTGCTTCGTGCGTGGTGCCTGGGTGCCTGGGTGCTCGATGTGCGAAGGTGCAAGGGTGCAAAGGTGCAAGGGTGCAAAGTGCTGGTGGACGATGCGAAGTGCGCACCCTCCCCCGGCACCTTCGCCCCCGGCACCCTCGCCCCGGCACCCTCGCCCCCGGCACCCTCGCCCCCGGCACCCTCGCCCCCGGCACCCTCGCACCTCGCACATCAAGCACCAGGCACCAAGGCACCCAGCCCGAAGCACTTCGATTCACCGCGCGCCAGCGCTGACGCAGCGCGGCTTCGATGTCTCCGTGGCCCATCTTGGTCGCCCACGCCAGCGGCGTCGCCCAGGCTGGTGCGCCGGCTTCGATGGGGTCGGCGCCGCGCGAGAGGAAGAGGTCGACGAGCTCGCCCTGGCCCCAGCGGCAGGCCCAGGCGAGCGGCGTGCACTCGAGAATGAGGTCACGCGCATCGAGGCGGGCGCCGGCGTCGAGCAGCAGCGTGGCGAAGGCGACGCGCTCCTCGCTTGTGACGTGCGGCCTCGCGCCGGCGACGGTGTGCAGGAGCGTCAGGCCGAACGGCTGCCCCTCGGCCAGGCGGCCGCGCAGGTTCGGATCGCAGCGGGCCACGAGCAGCGCGAAGCACCGGACGAAGCGGTTGCGGTCGGCGCCCGGCCGCTCGGAAACTCGCAGCGGCTGCTCGAGGATCGGGAACCATCGCGGATCGTCGCGGCGCCACTCGATCCGCGCCAGGGCCTGCCGGATGATGTCCTCGTGGCCGCCGCAGGCGGCGCCGTGCAGCAGATCCTTGATGCTCGCCTCGGCCGACTCGTCGCGCGACGCGAGCAGCGGCGCGGCGCGATCGGCGAGGCCGTAGAATCCGACGGCGCTGGCGTCGAGCGCGCCGCCATGCTGCTCGAGCAGCTCGATCATCTGCCGGTTGCCGCGGTCGTAGGCGCGGTGAATCGGGCTGCCGCTGGCGTAGACCTCGGCGTTGGGATCGGCGCCGCGCGCCAGCAGCATCCGCGCCATCTCGTGCCGGTCCGTCGCGGCGCACTGCCACAGCGGCATGCCCCACGTGAACACCACTCCATCCCCGCCAACATCGCGGAACCTGGTCCGCTCGTCGGGATCGAAGCCGGCGTCGAGGAGGAACGCGAGCACGTCGGCGCGATCGTGGCTGACGGCGACGCGGAGCAGCCCGCCGGATTCCTCGATCCGATTGACCAGCGTGCCGTCCGCGCTTCTGGCGCGAAGCCAGTCGAGCCGGCCGAGCGCGACGGCGGCCCGGGGAGTCATGGACGCGCCAGAGTGCAGGAGCGTCTCGGCGACGCTCGAGAAGCGGACGCGAGTGTCGCTGCCATCAGCGCCGAGTCCCGATGAGTAGGCGGCGATATCGAGCGCCGTGTGGCCGGCATCGCCTCTCTGCCGTTGCACGTCATCTGCGGGGTGCGCGCCGCCTCGAGCGTCGATGGAGGCGCCATGGCTGGTGAGCCAGCGCACGAGCGGAGCGTTGAGTCGGCGGGCGGCGGCGAGAAGGGGTGTGACGTCGAATACGGCGTGACGGACCTCGACGAGCGCCGGCGTGACTGTCATCAGCCGGATCGCCCACTCGTCGTCACCCGATCCAAGCGCGGCGAAGAGCTCGTCGGCCGGTTCGGTGACGCCGCTCCGGTCTGACTGCCGCCGCCGTTCTTCCTCGCGAATCGCGGCGACAACATCGTCGTAGCCGCGTTCGGCGGCGATCGTCAGCGGGTTCGTTGCGTCGCGGTGGGGATAGACGCCGACGTGGGCGTTGGCGCCATGGCGCATCAGCAGGCGAACGAGCGTCACGCTGCGAGCCTGCACCGCCACCAGCAGCGCGCCGCTGCGCATCGCGAGCTCGGGACGCGCCGCGAGCATCGCCGCGGCGCGATCGACATCTCCCGAGGCAATCGCCGCGACGAGCTCGCGATCGTTGGCGCCCTCGACGTAGGCCTTCAGCCGCGGCCAGCTCGCGAAGCCGTAGGCGCGCGCGATCACCAGCTGCGCGTCGTGCAGCGCGAACGAGGCCGGGCTGGCGTCGTGATAGTGCGCCGTGACCTCTCTGGCTGCCTCGGGCTCGCCGCCGCGAAACGCCGCGAGCAGATCCTTGGCCTGCCGTTTCAGTTGGTCGAGATCTGGCCGGTCGGCCAGCGTGCGTGTAGGGAGGGAAGCGCCGGGCATGATGAGCTCCTTTCCTGGCCGCGGCGGTGCCACGGCCGCGCGCCCGGTGTCCGCTCACTCGGGCAGAAAAGAGTTCATCGACGAATCATGAAGTTCGATCGACCAGGTGGACGCAGTCCTTTCCGCGGACACGGAAGCGCCCTGATGCGCACTGGCAGGATAGACCGTGCGCGGGGCCCGGGGCAAGCGGCTGGGGGAGGCGGTTGCCGGAGGACCTCCGGCAGCGCCCATGCACTCGACCGATCAGGCCCGCGGCAGTCTCGCTTCGAGCCAGCCGACGATGTCGCCCATCACCTTGTCGCGATCGAGATCGTTCAGGAGATCGTGGGCGTGGCCGTCGTACAGCTTCAGCGTCTTGTCCTGCGAGCCGGCAGTGTCGTAGAAGAGCTGGCTGCCGCCCGGCTTGGTCACCTTGTCCGCCGTCCCGTGCAGGATCAGCACCGGCAGCGTGATCTGTGGGAACTCGCGCTCCAGCCGTTCGTCGGCGAGGACGAGCTGCGCGACGGTGCGCGTCGGCTGGACCTCGTCCTTGATCAATGGATCGTCGAGCATCGCCTGCACCGCCTTCGGGTCGCGCGAGAAGTCCTCGGTTTTAAGGTTGAGGACGTGCACGTGCGGCAGCACATGGCTCAACCCCTTGACGACGGCGAGCGCGAGATCGGGAGCGTAGACCTGGAACGCGAAGCTCTCGCAGATGAAGCCGGCGAGCTCGGACTGGTGCTCGAGCGTGTAGATCGACGAAATGACGCCGCCGGCGCTGTGGCCGAGGAGGTAGAGCGGCAGTCCCGGCTCGCGTGATTTCGCCAGGCCAATCAGCGCCCGAACGTCGTCGACGTAATCGTCGAGCTTCTCGAGATAGAAGCGCTCGCCCTCCGAGTTGCCGCGGCCGTGCAGGTCGACGGCATAGATGGCGAACCCTCGGGCTACGAGCTGCTCTGCCGCCCAGAAGTAGTAGCCGCTGTGCGACTTCACGCCGTGCACGATCGCGACCACACCGCGCGGCGCGCTCGCCGGCCGCCACGATCGCACGAAGATCTGAAGCCCTGCGCCGCCCTGTATCCGCTCTTCCGTCGCTTGTGTCATGACCGCCATCGCTTTGCTCCTTGCTACCGCTGATGGTGAATTCTGCCGAAGTGAATCGTCGGTGCCGGGATGCTAACAAACACGCTCGCGATCGCGGCTACACGATCGAGGTATCGATTGCGACTTCGATGCAGGATCGTGCTTCGTGCGTGGTGCCTGGTGCCTGGGTGCTCGGGTGCGAGGGTGCAAGCGTGCAAGGGTGCGACGTGCAAAGTGCGACGTGCGACGTGCGAGTGCGCACCCTCGCACCCTCGCACCCTCGCACCCTCGCACCCTCGCACCCTCGCACTCCGCACCTTCGCACCCGGCACCCTCGCACCTTCGCACCCCGAGCACCAGGCACCAGGCACCACGCACCCAGCACGGCAATGGAGAGCCCCCGGGGTTAGAATCACCCTGTGCTGCGTCCGCGTGCTTTCGGTGTCGCGCTCGCCGGACTGTTTGCCGTCGCATTCGGGGCCCGGGCTCAACAGCTTCCGGCCGCGGCGCCGGCGGCGGTCGACTTCACCCGCGACGTCGTTCCGATCTTCCAGAAGCACTGCGTCGAATGCCACGGGCCCAAACGCGCGCGCGCCCGGCTCCGCCTCCACGATCCGGCGCTCATCGCCAGGGGCGGGCTGTCCGGTCCGGTCGTCACGCCCGGCAAGAGCGACGAGAGCCTGATGCTGGTGCGCATTCTCGGGCTCACGGGCGAAGACCTGATGCCGCTCGACGCCGACCCGTTGCCGGAATCATCGATCGCCCTGTTGCGTGCCTGGATCGACCAGGGGGCGGTGATGCCCGCATCCGCGACGACGACCACGGCGACGACGACCGACGAGCACTGGTCATACGTCCGGCCGGTCCGTTCCGCGCCGCCTGACGTGGCCCGCGGCGAGTGGCCGCGCAACGCGATCGATCGGTTCATCCTGGCCAGGCTCGAGCGCGAGAAGCTCTCGCCCTCGCCGGAGGCGGCGCGGCCGGCGCTGCTGCGGCGGCTCTCGCTGGACTTGATCGGGCTGCCGCCGACGCCGGAGGAGCTCGACGCGTTCCTCGCCGACACAACAACCGACGCTTACGAGCGCGCCGTCGATCGCCTGCTGGCGTCGCCGCATTTCGGCGAGCGCTGGGCCAGGCCCTGGCTCGACCTCGCGCGCTATGCCGACACCAACGGCCACGAGAAAGACAATCGCCGCTCGATCTGGAAGTACCGCGACTGGGTGATCGACGCGCTCAATCGCGACATGCCGTTCGATCGGTTCACGGTCGAGCAGATTGCCGGCGACATGCTGCCCGAAGCGACGACCAGCCAGCGCATCGCCAGCGGGTTTCACCGCAACGCGATGACCAACGAGGAAGGGGGCGTCGACCCGGACGAGTCGCTCTACGAGGTCCTCGTCGATCGCGTCAACACGACGGCGACGGTCTGGCTCGGATCGACGCTCGCCTGCGCCCAGTGCCACAACCACAAGTACGATCCGTTCACCCAGAAGGACTACTTCCGCCTGCTCGCGTTCTTCGCCAACACCGCCTACGACACCAGGGTCGCCGGCGACGGCACGCGCTACGCCGAGGCGCAGCTCGATCTCGCGACGCCGGCGCAGGAGCAGGCGCGCAAGGAGATCGAATCCGAGATCGCGCGGCTCGAAAGCGTGATCAAGACGCCGACGCCGGCGCTGCGCGCGGCGCAGGGGCGCTGGGAGCTGGGGATCCGGCAGGCGGAAACGCGATGGACGCCGCTGACCGTCGCGTCAGCCGTGGCCACCGGCGGCGTCACGCTCACGCCGCACGCCGATGGATCCGTGCTGGCGTCCGGCGAGAACCCGGCGCAGACGACGTACACGGTGACGGCTCGAGATACCGGTCGGCGGCATCACCGGCCTGCGGCTCGAGGCGCTGCCGGACCAGTCGCTGCCGAGGGGAGGCCCCGGGCGTGACGCCTACGGGCACTTCCGCATCACCGGTCTCCGGCTCGAGTCGCCGTCGGCGACAGGCGACACGGCAACGTCGATTCGCATCCGGAGCGTCAAGGTCGACGACGCGGCGGGGTCGTTCAAGGCGGAGGAGCTGATCGCGCCGGCCGCCGGCGTTCGCCGTCCCGGCAGCGGCTGGTCGATCAACGCCATGCGCGAGACCGCGCGGGTGCCGCGGCGTGCCGTGCTGATCCCGGAACAACCCGTCGGCGGCGGCTCGCGGCTGACGCTGGTCATCGATCAGCTCGACGGCACCATCGGGCAGGGGCTCGGACATTTCCGCGTCGCCGCGACCACTGCGCTCGATCCGCTGGCCGCGGCCGAGGTGCCGGCGCGGATGCGCGCGATCGTGCTGACGCCGGCGGCATCGCGATCGAAGGCGGACGCCGACGAGCTCGCCAGCTACTACCGCTCGACGACGACCGCGTTGAAGCCGACGCGTGACGCGATCGCGGCGGCGCGGCAGCGGCTGGCGGCGTTGAAGATTCCCTCGACGCTGGTGATGAAGGAGCGGCCGACGTTCGAGCGGCCGTCGTACGAGCTGCGCGAGCGCGGCGCGTTCACGGCGCGCGGTCCGCGCGTCTATGCCGGGACGCCCGGTGTCCTGCACACGATGGGGGACGAGCTGCCGGCGAATCGCCTCGGCCTGGCGCGGTGGCTCGTGGACGAGAAGAATCCGCTCGTCGCGCGCGTCACCGTCAATCGCCTGTGGGAGCAGATCTTCGGCCGCGGTCTGGTGGAGACGAGCGAGGACTTCGGCGCCCAGGGCGCCTTGCCGTCGCATCCCGAGCTGCTCGACTGGCTCGCGACGGAGCTCGTGGCGGGGAAGTGGAGCCAGAAAGCGCTGCTGCGGACGATCGTGACGTCGGCGACCTACCGGCAGTCGTCCTCGGTGACGGCAGTGCTCGCGGATCGCGATCCCGACAACCGCCTGCTCGCGCGCGGCGCCCGCTACCGCCTCGACGCCGAGGCGGTCCGCGACGTCGGCCTCGCCGCCAGCGGCCTGCTCAACCCCGAGATCGGCGGGCCTTCCGTCTTTCCACTGCAGCCTCCCGGCATCTGGAACATGCCGTACAACAGCGACAAGTGGACGACGAGCGAAGGGACGGATCGCTACCGCCGCAGCCTCTATACGTTCTGGCGGCGGACGGCGCCGTATCCGAGCTTCATGACGTTCGACGCCACCAGCCGCGAGCTCTGCACCGTGCGGCGCGTGCGTACCAACACGCCGCTCCAGGCGCTGACACTCCTGAACGATCCGGCGGCGTTCGAGGCGGCGAGGGCGCTCGCGGAGCGTGTGCTGGCGCGTCCGGGTCTGGCCACCGACGCCGAACGCGCCAGCTACGCGGTGAAGCTGGTGCTGACGCGCGAGGCGCGGCCCGACGAGATCGATCGCCTCGTGCGGCTCTACAACGACGAGCGCGCGCACTACGCGGCGCAGCCGGAGGCGGCCGCGGCCGTCGTTGGTGCCGGGGGCGACCGGGCCGCCGGCGACCTCGCCGGGCGCGCCGCCTGGACGATCGTCGCGAACGTCCTCCTCAACCTCGACGAAGCCGTTTCGCGCATGTAACCGGTGCCGACCATGGATCAGCCGAACGACCGTTCGCGCAATGCGCTCCGCCGCCTGACGCGCCGCCACTTCTTCGAACAGGCGTCGTTCGGCATCGGCGGCCTGGCGCTGGCCTCGCTGTTCGATCGGGCGGTTGCAGCGCAGGAACCGGCGCGGACGGCGACCGGCCTGACGCTGCAGTACCCGCCCAAAGCCAAGCGCGTCATCTACCTGTTCATGGCCGGCGCGCCGTCGCAGCTGGATCTCTTCGATCCGAAACCGGCGCTGACGAAGCACGACGGTGAAGACATCCCCGCCGAGCTGATCGAAGGCGAGCGCTTCGCGTTCATCAAGGGGACGCCGAAGCTGCTCGGCGTCGCCCTTCCGGTTCTCGCGCCACGGACAGTCGGGCGCCGAGATCTCGGAACTGCTGCCGCACCTGGCGAGCGATGGCGGATGACATCGCCATCGTCCGCTCGATGCGCACCAACCAGTTCAATCACGCCCCGGCGCAGATCTTCATGAACACCGGGCACCAGGTGATCGGCCGGCCGAGCGTCGGCTCGTGGCTCAGCTACGGCCTGGGCAGCGAGAACAGCGATCTCCCGGCCTTCGTCGTCCTGCTCTCGGGCGAGAACCAGCCCGATGGCGGCAAGTCGTGCTGGGGCAGCGGATTCCTGCCGACGGTGCACCAGGGCGTCGAGTTTCGCTCGAGCGGCGAGCCGGTGCTGTTCGTGTCGAACCCGGACGGTGTGGACGCCGGCGTCCGGCATCGATCGATTGCCGCGATCAACGACCTGAACGCGGTCCAGCGCCTCGACGTCGGCGATCCCGAGATCAAGACGCGGATCGCCGCCTACGAGCTCGCCTACCGGATGCAGACGAGCGTGCCCGACCTGACCGAGCTCGCCAGGGAGCCGGCGTCGGTGCACGAGGCCTACGGCACCGAGCCGGGCAGGGCCTCGTTCGCCAACAACTGCCTGCTGGCGCGGCGCCTGGTCGAGCGCGGCGTCCGCTTCGTCCAGCTCTATCACCGCGGCTGGGATACTCACGGCAACTCGCTGGGCGAGGACATCGTCGAGAAGCTGCCGCGTCTCTGCCGCGAGACCGATCGCCCGGTCGCGGCATTACTGGGCGATCTCAAGCAGCGCGGCCTGCTCGACGACACGCTCGTCGTCTGGGGCGGCGAGTTCGGGCGGACGCCGATGAACGAGGCCCGCAACGGGTCGAGATTCCTCGGCCGCGACCATCACCCGCGCGCCTTCACGATGTGGCTGGCCGGTGCCGGCATCAAGCCCGGCATCACCATCGGCCGCACCGACGATCTCGGCTACAACGTGGTCGAGGATCCGATTGACGTCCACGATCTCCACGCGACGATGCTGCGGCTGCTCGGGATCGATCACGAGAAGCTCACATATCGATTCCAGGGGCGTGACTTCCGCCTGACCGACGTCCACGGCAAGATCGTCTCGAAGCTGCTGGCGTAGACGTCGGCCGCGATCGCAGCATCGCAACGCATGTCCGAGACCGATTCCAGCTCGCGCTTCTCTCCGGCCGGGCGCGGCCGCCTCACGAGCTACGATCTCGGCCGCTTCCCATCCGAAACGCTGTTCGATCGCATCGGCCGCGCCGCGTGCGAGGCCGGCTGCCTGCCGCGAAAAGAGTTGTACGAGGCCTGGGAGGTAGCGCGCCGGGCCCGAAGGCTGTTTCGCGGCGGGAGGGTGGTCGACATGGCGGGCGGTCACGGGCTGCTCGCGGCGATCATGCTGCTGCTCGACGACTCGTCGCCGGATGCGATCGTCGTCGATCGCGCCGTGCCACAGTCGATGGCGCTGGTGCGCGACGCGCTGACGGCGGCGTGGCCGCGGCTCGCGGGACGCGTTTCGCCGATGGCGACGTCGATCGACGCCGTGTCGCTGACGCGGACAGACGTCATCGTGTCGTGCCATGCCTGCGGCGCGCTGACCGACCGGGTGCTCGAGTGTGCCGTCCGCGCGAGGGCCCGGGTTGCGGTCCTGCCGTGCTGCCACGATCCGGCCGTCTCTGATACCGGCGGCCTGACGGGATGGCTCGATGCCGCGCTCGCGATCGACGTCACGCGGGCCACGGCCTTGCGGCAGGAGGGCTACCGCGTGTGGACGCAGGCGATTCCCCCGGCGATCACCCCGAAGAACCGGCTGCTGCTGGCGTCGCCGGCGTCGCCGCCGGTCGGGCAGCGCGCGCAAGTCACGGTAGACGGATGAGCACGACGTCCACCAAGACCACGACGAACACGATGTGAATGGGCTTGTTGTACGAACAGTTCGACCACCAGAGGCTTGGTGGCCGTCGTGTCCTCCGTGCCCCTCTTGGCCGACGCGTCGTCGTCGGGCTCTGGCTCAGCCGGCCTAACCCTTCAACGCTGGCACGACGTCGTCGAGTCGGGCCAGGTGGCGGGCGCGGCCCCGGCTCGCCGCGAGCATCGCCGCGGACGCTTCGCCACCGATCCACAGATCGATGCTGGCGGGGAGCTGGAGAAGCGCTCGCAGGGCCGGCATCGGCGTCGCGCCCGGCGTCGTCGCGCCGATGATGACGGCGCGGGCTGCGGTCGTCTCGGCGGCGTGAAGGATGTCGGCCGCGGGTACGTCGGCGCCGAGGTACACGACGCCGTAACCGGCATGTGCGGCGAGGAGTGCGGCGCAGAGCAGGCCGAGCTCGTGGCGCTCGCCGGCGAGCGTCGCGAATACGATGACGGGCGAAGCCTGGGGCCGGGCGACGGTGCGGAGGAGCCCGCCCAGAACGCTGCGCACGGTCGCCGACACCATGTGCTCGTGTGACGGCCGCAGCAGGTGCGTTTCCCACCGCCGGCCGATCTCACCGAGCAGCGGCAGCAGCACCGAGAAGACGAGGTCCGGCGGCGGCAGCACCGCGGCGTAGCGGTTGAGCGTGGTCTCGATTGCCTCTAGATCGTAGTGCTCGAGCGCATCCATGATCGGCGACGGGTCGATGCGGCTGGCGCTGTCGGTGGCCTCGTGGTGACGATCGCCGCCGTCGAGCAGGCGCTTGAGGGCCGCGCCCGGCAGCGAGGCGATCGAACCAATCGCGTGACCGCGCGCGACGAGCGCCGCCAGCTGCTTGAGGCGCGCGACGTGTGAATCGGTATAGGACCGGCCGCGGCCGTCGCGTTCGGGCCTGACCGCGTCATAGCGGCGCTCCCAGGCCCGCAGCGTGTCGACGCTGAGGCCGGTCATGCGGGCGACGGCCCGGATTGGATAGCGGGGCGATGACGATGGCATCGGCTAGGTCGAACGCGTCACGGCCGCGGCGGCCCAGGACGCCACGCCGCACGAGAACGCGCCCCATGCTATATCGACCACGGTCATCGTCGGGTGCCAGTCCCGCAGCGTCGCATGATTGGTGAGGTCGTAGACCGCGAAGGTGATCGCGCCGAAGGCCGCGCCGTAGAACAGCGCGTCCAGGGGCTCGCGCGAGCGCGGCAGCACGAAGAGCGCGAGGCCGAGCGCCAGCGTCGGGTAGACCAGCGCGGCAATTGGCCAGATCGGATCGAGACCGCCGTCGGCCATCCGCGCCAGGTGCGACAGGCTGCGGCGGTAGAAGTCGCGCATGACGACCCCGAGCCACAACCCGTCGAGAATCGCCAGCGCCGCCAACGCCACCACGAAGTGCATCGCTTTCACAGTTCACGCCTCCGGAACATGTAGTGCGAGACGCCCCATTCGTTCCCCTGGCGGCAGCCGAACATCTCGGCGCAGGCCATGAAGAAGACGCGCCAGCGCACCCGCCAGCGCCGGACCTGGGCCTCGCCATAAACGCCGGCGAGAATGCGTTCGATCGCCGCCTGGTTGCGGTCGAAGTTCGCCAGCCACGCCTCCGCCGTGCGCTGATAGTGCCCGCCGTCGATCCGCCAGTGCTCGTCGACCGTGAGATCCTGCTGCAGGTGGAAGAAGAAGTCGTCGCTCGGCATCATTCCGCCGGTGAAGAAGTGCCGCGCCATCCAGTCGGCGGCGCCATCGGCGTCGAACAGGTAGGCGAACTGACGGTGCGAGAACACGTGAACGAAGAACCGCCCGTCGTCTTTCAGCCAGCGGCGGAGCCTGGAGAAGAGGCGGGCGTGGTTGCGCACGTGCTCGAGCATCTCGACCGAGACGATCCGGTCGAAGCGACGATGAGTCGTGTAGTGGTTGATGTCGGCGGTGATGACGTCGATATTGCCGAGCCCGGCGGCCCGCGCCTCGGCGACGATGTATTGGCGCTGCGAGGCGGAGTTGGACAGGGCGACGATGCGGCTCGCCGGAAAGCGGGCCGCGAGGTGCAGCGTCAGCGATCCCCATCCGCACCCGAGTTCGAGGATCTCGTGGCCATCTTCGATCCGGGCCCGCTCGGTCGTCAGCGCCAGCATTCGTTCTTCCGCTTCGGCCAGCGTCTCGACGCCGGTCGGCCACCAGGCGCTGCTGTACTTGAGGCGCGGACCGAGGACGCGCTCGAAGAACGCGACCGGCAGTTCGTAATGCTGCGCGTTGGCGGTGTCGGTCGAGACCGCAATCGGTTCCTGGCGCAGGCGCGCGAGCAGGGCCTGCAGCCGAGCCGACTGCTGTTCAAGGCCGCCGGCCTCCTCATCGCGAAGGCGGCCGGCGACGATCTGCCTGATGCTCAGGCGCAACACGGCATCAGGCAGGAGATCGCGGTCGAGCAGTTGATCGATCATTGCGTTCTCCGCGGCAACCAGGGCAGGAACGCGCTGGTCACGGCTTGATAGCGGCGGTAGTCGTCACCGCGGCTGCGCACGGCCTGCGCCTCCGTCGCCGGAATGCCGGTGACGCGAAACAGCAAGTAGAGCATCAGCGCGGGGCACAGCCACGGCAGGAAGTCAAGTGGGGTCAGACCATGGTCTGACCCCAACCGACTGGCAAAGAGCGCGAAGGCCATCCAGATCACCCATTCGAAGAAGTAGTTGGGATGGCGCGAGTAGCGCCACGCCCGCAGTGGGATTGAACGACGCCAGCGCCGCTGGCAGCGCCATGAACACGGCCAGCAGCGCCTGCGCCTGGAAGAACGGGAAGAAGTTGCCGCCGGCCGCCCAGCTGCCGCGGACCCGCATGTCGGTGTAGCGCGGATCCTCGGGTCGACCGAGGACCCGATCTCGCAGCAGGTACGTCGCCAGCCGCAGTCCCCATATCGCCACCATCGCGGCGATTAGCGATCGCCGCGGGACGCTGCCCGTGCCGAGGAGCGCGAAGACGAACGACGCGGCCACGACCGGCAGCGTCCAGCCGACGTCGACGACGCCGACGTTGCCGAGCCGGCGATGCCAGACCCAGAGACCGGCCATCATCGTCGCCGCGACGACCCAGGCGATAACGGCGACGGCGAGTGGCGGTAGCGACCCGGACATGTGTCAAGCGTATGTCATGGACAGATGTTTGACAAGAGCCAAGGTCGTACGGTTAGATGCGGACATGGGCCGGAATCGCCGAGGCAACGCGTTGGTGTTGGTACCGTTCGTCGCGCTGCACGTCGCGGCGCTGGCGCTCGCCATCGTCGTCCCATTCGACCGATCCCTCATCTGGTGGCTCTCCGGAAGCTACGGCGTGCGGATGTTCGGTGTGACCGCCGGCTACCATCGCTACTTCAGTCACCGCTCGTACAAGATGGGCCGGGCGGCGCAGCTGGCGATGGCCCTGCTGGCGCAGACGTCGGGCCAGAAAGGCGTGCTGTGGTGGGCGGCTCACCATCGCCACCATCATCAGCAGTCCGACCGGCCGGGGGACGTCCACTCGCCGCGCGAGGGCTTCTGGTGGTCGCACGTCGGCTGGATCCTGTCGACGCGGCACGACTCGTACGACGACCGTCGTGTTGCGGACTTCGCCAGGTTTCCCGAGCTGCGCTGGCTGGATCGTCACCACGCGGTGCCGACGCTGGCGTTTGCGGCCGCGGTCTGGCTGCTCGGCGGGTTCGCAGCGTTCGTCTGGGGGTACCTCGTCGCCACGGTCCTGCTGTACCACGCAACGTTCGCCATCAACTCGCTCGCGCACATCTGGGGCTCTCGACCGTTCGCGACCGCTGACGACAGCCGCAACAATCCCGTCCTGGCGCTGGTCACGTTCGGCGAAGGGTGGCACAACAACCACCACTACTGCCGTTCGAGCTGCCGTCAGGGTTATCGCTGGTGGGAGATCGACCTCACCTACGCGGCGCTCCGCCTGCTCGAGCGCGCCGGCCTCGTCCGCGACCTGCGGCCGTTCGTCGTCGGGGAAGGACGGCGCGCGGCGTGAAGCACGTGGCCGTGATCGGCGGCGGCATCTCCGGGCTCGCGGCGGCATATCTGCTCAGCCGCCGCCATCGCGTCTCGCTCTTCGAGCAGGCGCCGCGCCTCGGCGGCCACACGCACACCGTCGTCGTCGACGGCCCTGACGGACCCGTTCCGCTCGACACCGGGTTCCTGGTCCACAACGAGCGGACCTACCCGAACCTGGTGCGGCTGTTCCAGGAAATCGGCATCGAGACGCTCGATTCAGACATGTCCTTCTCGGTCAGTTGTCCGGTGTCGGGATTCGAGTACAGCAGCCGGGGTCTCGGTGGCTTCTTCGCGCGCGCACGCAACCTGACGACGGCGCGGCACTACGGCCTTCTGAGGGACATCCTCCGCTTCAATCGCCGGGCGCCGGCGGTCCTCGCCGTCGCCGGCGCCGAGAACTGGACGGTGGGGGAGTATCTCCACGCCGAGGGCTACGGTGACGCGTTCGTCACGCGCTACCTCGCGCCGATGGCGTCGGCGATCTGGTCGTCATCGCTCGCCTCGATCGATCGGTTCCCGGTGCGGAACCTGGTGCAGTTCATGGACAACCACGGCATGCTGGCGGTCGGCGCGCACCCGACATGGCGTGTCGTCCGCGGCGGCAGCCACAGCTACATCCCGCGGTTGACCGCGCCGCTCGGCGAGGCCGTCCACCTCGGCGCGCATCTGCGCTCGGTCCTGCGCGACGACGCCGGCGTGACGCTGACCTTCGCCGATCGGCCGCCGCAGCGGGTCGACGAGGTGGTCTTCGCCTGCGCCGGCAATCGCGTGCTGCCGCTCCTCGCCGACGCCAGCGCCATCGAGCGCGACGTCCTCACGCCGTTCACGACGACGTCGAACGACGTCTGGCTGCACACCGACGCGAGCTTGCTGCCGTCGGCGGCGCGGGCGCGCGCGTCCTGGAACTACCGGCTCGGGGCGGAGGCGGATGCGGCGCCGACCGTCACCTACGATCTGAATCGGCTGCAGCGGATCCCGGGGCCGACGACCTACTGCGTCACACTGAATCCGGCCCAGGCAATCGCCCCGGACGCCGTGATCGGCCGCTACACCTACCACCATCCACGATACTCGCTCGAATCGGTGCGGGCGCAGTCGCGGTGGCGCGAGGTGAGCGGGGTTCGGCACACGCATTTCTGCGGCGCCTACTGGCGCTACGGCTTCCACGAGGATGGGCTGGTCTCGGCGGTTCGCGTCGCCCGCGATCTTGGAGTCGAGTGGTGACGGGAGCCAGCCACGGCCTCTACGTCGGGTCGCTCCGGCATCGACGGCTGGCGCCGGTGCGTCACGAGTTCAGCTACTCGATCTTCATGGCCCTGCTCGACCTCGATCACCTGCCCGAGGCGATGGCCGTGTCGAGGCTCACCAGCTACAACCGGTTCAACTGGGCCAGCTTCCACGACGCCGACCATATCGGGGATCCGTCGCTGCGGCTGCGCGAGCGCCTGCGACGGAGCGCGTCCAGTCATGGAGTCACGCTTCCCGGCGGGCCGATCTATCTGCTGACACACCTGCGGTATGCCGGCTACGTGTTCAATCCGATCTCGATCTACTACTGCTACGACCAGCATGGCGCGCTGACGCTCGTGCTCGCCGACGTCAGCAACACCTATGGCGGACGGCGTGAATACTGGCTGCGTCCGGCCGATGAATTTCCACGCCGGTTCAGGGCGGTGGCGGCGAAGTCGCTCTACGTGTCGCCGTTCATGACACACGACGTCGGCTACGAGTTCGTTCTCACACCGCCGGAGTCGTCGCTGGTCGCGCACATGAACGTGGCGCCGGAAAGCGGCGGCGCCAAGCTGTTCGACGCCACGCTGACGCTCGAGCGCCGTCCGTGGAGCGCGCCCGAGATCCGCCGGGCCCTGTGCCGGTTTCCCGTCATGACCGCGCAAGTGATCGCGGCGATTCACTGGCAGGCGCTGCGGCTCTGGTTGAAGGGTGCGCCGGTCGTCCCTTTCGCGAAGGAGCCGCAATCATGATCGACCAGGCCGTCGAACGCTGGTGCGAGCGCGCCGTGCTGTCGGCGCTCGAGCGGATCCGCGTCGGCGAGCTCGTCGTCGAGCTGCCCGGCGGCCGTCGCGCTTACGGTCGCGCCGGCGCCGAACCGTCGGCGACGCTGTGTGTCGCCAACCGCCGGTTCTTTCGCCGTGCCGCGCTCGGTGGCGAGATCGGTCTCGGCGACAGCTACATGGACGGCGACTGGACCACCCCGGACCTCGTCGCCCTCGTCCGCCTCATGCTGGCCAATCAGCACGCGCTGTCCGGGCTGCCCGCCTACCTGACATTCGTGCCGCGGTTACTCGAGGCGTTGGCGCATCGCGGGCGCGACAACACGCGCGATGGCAGCCGCCGAAACATCCACGCCCACTACGATCTCGGCAACGAATTCTTCCGGCTGTTCCTCGACGCCAACCTGTTGTACTCGTGCGGGCTCTTCGAGGATCCGGCCGATTCGCTGGAGGCGGCGCAGGTCAACAAGCTGCGGGCGATCTGCGACAAGCTCGGCCTCGGCCCCGGCGACCACGTGCTCGAGATCGGCACGGGCTGGGGCGGCTTCGCGCTCTTCGCCGCGACCCGCTACGGCTGCCGGGTCACGACGACGACGATCAGTGCGGAGCAGCACGCCTACGCCGGCGACCTGTTCGCGCGCGCCGGCAGCGCCGGCCGGCGCATCGACCTCCGGTTCGAGGATTATCGCGACCTGCGCGGCCGCTATGACGCGATCGTCAGCATCGAGATGTTCGAGGCGGTCGGCCTGGATCACTACGACGATTACTTCGCCGCCTGCGAGCGGCTGCTGCACGACGGCGGCGCGATGCTGCTGCAGACGATCACCGTCGACGACTGGCGCTTCCGTGACTACCGCAGCGCCCCGACCTGGATCTCGAAACGGATCTTTCCCGGCGCCGAGCTCGCGTCGGTGGCCGAGATCCTGGCCTCGCTCGCCCGCGTCAGCCGGCTCAACCTGCACCACGTCCAGCCGATCGGTCCGCACTATGCGCGGACGCTGCACTGCTGGCGGGAACGGTTCCTGCGCCGGCTCGGTGAGGTCCGAGCCCGGGGCTTCGACGAACGCTTCATCAGGATGTGGGATCTCTATCTCGCCTATTGCGAAGCGGCGTTCGCCGAGCGGCACATCGGCGACGTCCAGATCGTGCTCAGCCGCGCCGGGACGCGCCGCCGCCTCGTCGGCGATCTGCCTCTGTCGCTGCCGCCGCTGCGCCCGCCGCCGACGGTACTGTCGTCAGTCTCCGCCTGATCGCGTCCAAACGCGGTCCGCGAAGTTGGCGAACTGCGTCCAGTCGTAGGGCGTGAGGTTGTGGGTGCCGGTGCGGACGTGGTACGCGCGGCGACCGACGACGAGCGGCGAGTCGAGCGGCGGCATCTGCGTCGGGTCGAGCGCCGGCTCTTTCCAGAGCGCGTAGACCGGCGACGAGGCCGCCAGCGACAGGAACTCGCCGCGCGGATCGGCCCACAGGTCCTCGTTGGCGCTGGCGACGTACAACGGCCGCGGCGCGATCAACGACAGCAGCATGTGCTGATCGACCGGCAGCTCCGCCTCGCGGCCGCTGTAGCCGGCGTAGCGCTCGGTGAACCAGTGCGGGAAGGTCGCTGTGATGCGCGCGATCGTCTCGCCATACATCCGCCGGCTCAGGGCCGCGCCGCCCTCGCCTGATTCGTTCGAGACCACGAGCGCAAACCGTTCGTCTTCGGCCCCCGCCCAGAGTGCCGCCTTGCCGCCGCGGGAGTGGCCGACGACGGCAACGCGCTTCGAGTCGATCCGCTTGTCCGTGACGAGATAGTCCATCGCCCGGCTGGCGCCCCAGGCCCACGCCGCGATCGCTCCCCAGGCGTGCGCCGGCCGCGTCCCGCTCGACCCGCCCTCGAAGAGCGCGATCGCGCCGTCGCGGAAGCGTGCCTTGTCGTCCGGCGCCAACTGCCCGTATTGAATCGCGGCAATGCCATAGCCGCGCGCGATCATCTCTTCCGCCGGCCAGAAGCCGGACTTCTCCTTCCTCGTCGGGTCGGTATTCGAGGCCGGCCGGTTGTTGATCAGGAGGAAGACCGGCACCGGCTGCTTGACGGCGTTCGGCAGGAACATCGTCAGTTCGAAGGTGTGCGTGCGCTGCGCGACGATGCTGTCGATGGCCACTCGCCGCAGCGTCGCGGCGCCATCCATGGCGTCGGTCTTGACCTCGAACTCGCGAAACTTCAGGGTGTCGGGCGCGCCGGGCGAGTGGCCGTAAACATGTTCTCGAAAGAGGTCGAGAATCTCGCGGCGGCGGGCCGGCCAGTCGCTCGAGGAGGCGACGGTTCTGCCGCCGGCCGACTTCAACGGATCGGGAAGCGTGTAGGCGGGGACACGTCCCTCGTCATAGAGCGTGTCGGGCTGCCCCTTGGAGAGTCGCGCGACGATCGCTGGATCGGCTCGCCAGCCGCTCGATTGCGCCGCCACGGCGGCCATCAGGAGGGTGACGAACGTCAGCGCCGTCCACTGCATGGGGGCCAGTCTACCAGTCGGGGCTCGGGGCTCAGGCTTGAGTCGCCTGAGCCCTGAGCCCTGAGCCTGAGCCCTGAGACTTCGAGTCCCGAGCCCCGGGTTCGTCAGAACAAGAACTTGAGTCCGACCTGCGCCAGCCTCGAGCCCGGGAGGCCGCCACCCGGCGTTCGCAGGCTGGTGACGACGCCGAAGTTGACGGCGGCGGTGTTGGTGACCGGGTTGTTGAGGTTGAGCGTGTCGAAGAGGTTGTAGGCCTCGATCCGCAGTTGCAGCGTCTGCGTGTCGCTGCCGAACAGGCGCATCTCGATGTTCTTGAACAGCGAGAAGTCGGTGGTGAAGTAGCTCGGACCGTAATAGACGTTGCGCGGCAGCGTCCCGAGCGTGCCGGATTCGGGGAGCGGGAAGTCCGACGCGTTCAGGCCGCCGGCCAGCCATTGTTCGTCAGAGATGCTGCCGAGGTCGGTGCCGTACGACGGCAGGTTCACCCGATCGCCGTTGTTGCCGTCGGCGTTGAAATCGCACGTCGGGTAAGGCGAGTTGCACGTCACGGTGAACGGCTGGCCCGTCTGCCAGATCGTGATCGTGTTCAGCTGCCAGCCGCCGAGAACGCCGCGCACCCACAGGTTCGCGGGCTCGTAGGGAATCTGCCACAGGACGTTCAACGCCAGCTTCTGCCGGACGTCGAACGCGGCATTGCCGTAGTCGCGCGCCAGGTCGGTCACTTCCTCGGCGACGCCGGGGTAGTCCTTGGCCTGGCCGAGCGTGTAGGCCGCCTGGAAGCTGAACCCGCGCCGGAAGCGCCGGTTGGCCTGCAGCGTCAGCCCGTGATAGTTGCTGTCGATCCGGCTCTCGGCGAGGCCGACCACGCCGAAGCTCGGGTTGAGGCGATTGCGGACGTTGTCGAGCATGTCGCCGGCGAAGCGGTTGTAGTCCTCGCCGCCGGGGCCGTCGGCGCTCATCAGGTTCCTGCCGGCGCTGCCGATGTAATTGGCCTCGACGACGAAGTCCCATGGCAGCTGCCGCTGCACCCCGGCGAACCAGTTGAAGGAGTAGGGCAGCGTCGTCGCCGGATCGATCACGCGCAGATCGATGCGGGCGCCGCGCAGGCCGCCGTTCTCGTCGAAGCCGCGGTTGAGGGCGGGGTTCGGCGGGTAGTCGGGGCCGAGCGTGTAGACGATCGGGATGTTGTCCTGCACCGTCGCGAAGGCGTTGGCGAAGAACGGCGGGTTCAGCCGCTCGTCGCTCCACACCGTGTTGTTGATGCGGTTGTAGGACAGGCCGCCGCCGCTGCGGAGCACCGTCTTGCCGTTGCCGCCGAGGTCCCAGGCGACGCCGAGGCGCGGGCCGAAGTTGTTCCAGTCGGTGTCGTACAGCCGCGGAATCTCCCCGACCTTCGCCGTTGCCACTTGCTCCTGCCGCGTCGCGCCGGGACCGAGGATGATGCCGCCGAAGCTGCGGTTCACCTTCTTCGGGCTCATGAAGACTTCGTAGCGCAGGCCGAGGTTCACGGTCACGTTCGAGCGGACCTTCCAGTTGTCCTGCATGTACAGCGCGAACTCGCGGCCGCGGTACTCGCCGACCGCCAGCGTCGGCAGCCCGGTCGCCGGATCGACACCGCGCCGCTCGGAGAACGCCTCGTCGTCGGCGAAGTCGAGGATGCCGGTGTTCTGCGAGACGCCGAGCGGCGTCTGGAACTCGTAGTTCGGGCGCTCCCAGTGATGCAGCTCGCTGTTGTCGATCGAGAGCCGCGCTTCGCCGCCGAACCGGAGGCTGTGGCGCCCCCTGGTCGTCGTCAGCGTCTCCTTGATCTCGAAGTTGTTCTGCGTGAACTGGATGGGATGCCAGAAGTCGACGCCGAAGCCTGAGACGCCGCCGAGGACGCTGATCGTCGGCGCGTCCGGCGTCGGATCCTGGGCTTCGCCGTGCATCCGCACGTAGCCGAAGCTGAGCTCGTTCAGCGTCGTGCTCGAGACGACGCTCGTGTAGCCGAGGCTCAGGAACTGGTTACGGTGCGGATACGGGTGATCGAAGCCGGGACGCAGGTAGGTGAACTCCGGCTTGATGTCGGTCATGTAGTAGCTCGCCCGCAGCTTGTCGTTGCCGCTGCGCAGCACCTGATCGAAGCGGCCGTTGAACTGGTCGCCTTCGCGATGGTTGACGATCGCGTAGTTGATCGTGCCGATGTCAGGGATGCCGTCGGGCGGACCGATGACGCGGACGCCCGGGGCCGGGCTGCCGAGATCGCGCAGGCCGGTGGTCGGGTAGACCGGCGGCCGGTACTTGTCGAGCAGGTAGGCGGCGTTCGAGTTCGGCCGCGTCGACTTGACGAAGTCGCGGAACTGTTCGGTCTCGACCGTGTACTGGGCGCCGCTGCCGGAGTCCTCGCGCACGCCTTCATACGAGAAGAAGAAGAAAGCGCTGTCGCGCCTGATCGGGCCGCCGAGACTGCCGCCGAAGTCCTGTTTCTTGAAGTCCGCCTTCTGCGCGTTGTTCAGCTTCTCGAAGTAGGTCAGCGCCCGCATCTCGTTGCTGCGGTAGAAAGTGAAGCCGCTGCCGCGGAACTGGTTGGTGCCGCCGCGCGTGACGAGGCTGACGGCGGCGCCAGAGTTGCGCCCGAACTCCGCCGACGGGTTGTTGGCGACGACCTGGAACTCCTGCACGGCCTCGGTGTTCGGCACGATCAGCACGCTGCCCGACCACGGTCCGCCGTTGATGCTCAGCCCGTCGACCATCGCGTTGTTCGCGCCGCTGCGCTGGCCGCTGGCATTGAACCCCATGCCCTGCTCCTGCGCGAGGAAGTCCGTGCCGCCTGGCAGTCCCAGGATGCCGGGCTGGAGCGTCGCGAGGGTCAGCGGGTTGCGCCCCGCAATCGGCAGATCGACGATGCGCTGACGCTCGACCACCGATGACAGGTCCGCTTTTTCCGTCTGGATGTCGGGGGAGACGCCGAGCACCTGCACCGTCTCGGACACGCCCGCCGGCGACAGCGTCATGTTCAGGCCGACCGACGCGCCGACGGACACGACGACGTCGTTGCGCGCGCCGCGGCCGAGACCGCTCAATTCCGCCGCGACGTCGTAGGTCCCGGGATCGAGACCCGGCAACCGATAGATGCCGACCTCGTTGGTGACGGTGTTGCGAACTTCGCCGGTGTTCTTGTTGGTGACGGTGACCGTGACGCCGGGAATGACGCCGCCGGTTTGATCAGTGATCGTGCCCTGGATCGCGCCGAGCTGGCGCTGGGCGTAGACGGGCGTCGCGGTCGCAACCACGACGAGCATCAACCCCGCGAGCAACGCGACGGTCGACAGTCTTCGCATGGCAGGCTCCTCCTCTGTACGCGTTCAGTGTTACAGAGGAGGAGCCGGCGCAACGCATCACTAATTGTGATGGCGCGATAATGCGGTTCATCAAGCTCGTGTGTTCAGAAGTTGACGACCAGCCGCTGCCCTCGGTACGTGACCTCGCGCGTGCCGCCTTCGGGCAGCAGCTGAACCGTTAGCGTCCGCGGCGGCCCGGCAACGTTGGTCGCGCCGCGGGGCGCGCCCGGCTCGATCGTCAGACGGCGCGCCTTGTCGTCCCACGCGAACCGCGTCCACTGGCCGCGTCCTTTCAGGTACTCCTGGCTCTTCCCGTCGTCGTCGTAGAGCACGAATTCGCCGTTGGCGCCGCCATACACGCGGACGGTTGTCGGCGCGGTCACGACCTCGTCGACGAACTGGCGGACCGGATCGACAGGGATGATGGCGCCGGCGCGGACGTAGATCGGCATGGTCGCGAGGTCGACGGCTTTCGCGACCGACTGACCGCCGCTGACGCGGGCGCTGGTCCACCAGTCGTACCAATCGCCGCGCGGGAGATAGACGTCGCGTGATGAGGCGCCGGCGGTGTAGACCGGAGCGATCATCAGGTCGCGTCCCCATAGGTACTGGTCGCCGATGCCTCGTGCGCGCTCGTCGTCGGGGTAGTGCAGCCACAGCGAACGCATCAGGGGCAACCCGAGATCGCGCGCTTCCCGCGCCAGCGTGTAGGTGTAGGGCATGAGCTGATAGCGCAGCTCGATGTACTTCTTCGCCACCGGCTCGATCGCCGGGTTGTTCAGTTCCGACGCCAGGATGTTGCGCGGATCGTCGGGCGGGATCGGCGCGTTGTTGTTGCCGTACTCCTTCGGCCCGACGTCGCTGCCGCCCCAGCCCCACGGCAGGCGCGTCCACCAGACGCGGCCGTGGGCGCGGAACGAAGCGCAGAACGAGGCAAACTGCACCCATCGCGCGTAGAGCTCACCGGTGAGCTCGCGGTTGGGATAGAAGCCGCCGATGTCCGAGCCCCAGTACGGTCCGATGCTGAGCGAGTAGTTGAGGCCGACGGCGATCTGCGCCTCGAGCGTCTTCCACGCCGAGTCGGTGTCGCCCGACCAGACCCAGCCGCCCCACTGGGCGATGCCGGGGTAGCCGTTGCGCTGCAGGCTCCAGGGACGCTCGTTCGGTTCGGTCGACAGATGACCCTCGTAGTACATCTGGTGCCGCTTGATGCGTTCGTGCAGGTTGAACCAGTCGCCCTCGTCGGGCCAGAAGGCGTCGATGCCGGTCTTCACGAGCGGCACGTGCTGCTCCCAGTAGCTCTGGATGTGCGATGGGTCGAGCGTCTCGCCCGGCCGCGCCGGGATCGAGCCATGCAGCGTCGGCAGCTTGTCGCGGTCCCAGGGCACCATGTGGACGACGACCTTGACGTTGCGGTCGTGCATGTCCTTGATCACGGCGGCGGGGTCGCGCTTGAAGACGTCGCGATGGAAGTCGAAGGACGGCTGCCGCGTGTTCCAGCCGCGCGGCGCGAAGCCGGTGCCGAGATAGATGACCGCATCGAGCGGGATCTTCTTGGCGCGAAAGCTGTCGACGATGCCGAGCATCTGCGCATCGTCTTCGAGGGTGCGGTGCGACTGCATGTAGCCGAGCGCCCAGCGCGGCGGCATCACGGCCGGGCCGGTGATGGTGGCGTAGTCCTTCAGCGCCCGCCGCGGATCGCGGGCGTCGAAGACGAAGAGGTCGGCGAAGCCGGGCACGATCTCGTCGATCGGCGGCTGGCCCTTGCCGAGCGCCTGCTGCTGGTTGCGTTCGTTCTGCGGCACGTTCTGGGCCGGCGTCGGCCGCCACGGCAGCAGCGCGCCGCGCTTGCCGTCGCGCATGTCGACTTGGACCCACGGCGCGGCGACGAACAGACCCCAGCCGCGCGTGCCAAGCATCATCGCGACCGGGTTGCGCGACCCGTACATGTCGCTCTGCCAGCGCGGCTCCATCGTGTCGAGGCTGCCGCGGCGGTCGTACTGGACCCGATCCTCGCGCCAGCTGCGGCCTTTCTGCGGCCGCGGACCGCCTTCGCCGAGCCCGAGCACCGGCTGCTCGTCGAGCGCGAAGGTCATGTCGCCGTTGTCGGCGAAGCCGATCTCCTGCACCAGCGAGCCGTCGGCATTGCGGATCGCGACGGTCAGCGGCTGCGGCGTCACCGTTACCTCGAACGCTCCGACTTTGCGCCGCACCGGCTTCGTCAACGAACGTACGGAGATCGCCGGTGATGGATATCGGCGATCGACGAGCGCCGGGTTGGGCGGCAGCGGCTCCTTCATGTCAACCGGCTTGAGCGTGACGCGAAGGCTGTGATCGCCGGCGACACGGATGTCGAGCTGCGCCGGCTCGCCGGCGGCCACGATCGCCTGCGCGTGCAGCGGGGCGGCAAGGCCGGCGGTGAGGAGCGCAGCGAGGGGCAGGTGTCGGAAGTTGTTCATCGGTGGAGGAACCTTACCTGGATAACGGAGCTGACGCAGATCGCACTGAGAGTAATGGCTAACGGCCTTATGGCGTTATTCGGAGTGATGATGGGCTTCGAGCGCCCGAGGACAGTCCATTCGCTCCCCGGCCCTCTGATGTGGCGGCGGCTGCGCGTACGCTCCCGCAGTAATCTGTAGTTCCCTGCGGCGGCGACGTGTGACAGAAGGAGACACCGTGACGGCATTCGGACATGAGATGCGGGCGTCGTGGCCGCTCGAGCCTGGCCTGACCTATTTGAACCACGGCACGGTCGGGGTCACGCCCCGGCGTGTGCTCGACGCGCAGCGCGCCATCCTCGACGAGATCGAAGCCAACCCGAGCCGCTATCTCCTCCGCGAGCTGACCGAGATCGTGGTCGGCCAGCCGCGCGGCCTCAAGCCGCGCCTCCGTCAGGCCGCCGACGTCGTCGGCGAGCTGGTGGGTGTCCGCGGCGATGATCTCGCGTTCGTCGACAACACGACCACCGGCGTCAACGCCATCCTCCGGTCGTTTTCCCTGCGTCCAGGCGACGAGGTTCTCGTTTCCGACTTCGGTTATGGCGGCGTCAATCGCGCCGTTGCCTTCGCGGCGCGCGAACGCGGCGCGGCGGTGTCCACCGCCGCGATGCCGTACCCCGTGCGGTCGCCGGAGCAGGTGATCGAGGCCTTTGAACGGGCGATCACGCCGGCGACGCGCGTCGCCGTCGTCGATCACGTGACGTCGGAGAGCGGGCTGGTGCTTCCGCTCGCGGCGATCGCCGAACGCCTGCGCGCCCGCGGCGTGGCGGTGCTGGCCGACGGCGCCCACGCGCCCGGCGCGCTGGCACTCGATATCCCGTCGCTCGGCGTCGACTGGTACGTCGGCAACCTGCACAAATGGCTGTGGGTGCCGCGGAGCAGCGGCATCCTCTGGGCGCCGCCGGAACGGCATGCCGAGCTGCATGCCAACTGCATCTCGTGGGGGCTCGACCGCGGGTTCAGCGCCGAGTTCGACCTGCCGGGGACCCGCGATCCCTCGCCGCACCTCGCGGCGCCGGCGGCGATTGCGTTCATGCGCGAGCTCGGGGTGCAGGCCGTGCGGGACTACAACCACACGATCGCGTGGCAGGGCGGACAGCATCTGGCCGGGCGCGTCGGGACGACGCTGGAGACGCCGGAGTCGATGATTGGAGCGATGGCGACGGTGCCGCTGCCGGCGGCACTCGGCACGACCGTCGAGGCGGCCGCGGCAGTGCGCGACGCGCTGCTGTTCGAGGAGAAGATCGAAGTCCAGGTGCACGCGTTCCGCGACCGAATCTACGCGCGGATCTCCGGGCAAATCTACAACGACATGAGCGACGTCGACCGGCTGGCGGACGCGGTGCTGCGGCTTGCGAGGTGAGCCGCAGCCGTCGCTGTTCTTGCAGCGCGCCGCTTAACGCGGCTCCCGCTGTTCGACGATCCTGACCGGCGACTGGAGCGTGAACCGGATACGCGTCTCGGCCGGGATGACGGCCGGGTCACCGCGCGTCGCCAGTACCTGCGCCGGTTCCCGCGCCGCCGCCGATGCCGGCGCCGATCGCCGCGCCCTTGCCGCCGCCGGCGATCGCCCCGATCGCGGCGCCGACGCCCGTCGCGACGCCGATCTTCTTCGCGTCCTTGCCTTTCGTCGACTTCGCCTCGCGGCGGTAGGCTGAGGTTTCGAGCTTGACCGTCCGGCCGTCGGCGAGCGCCAGCGATTCCAGCCGGACCGCGATCGACGCCAGTCCCTTCACGCGCGCGCCCTCGTCCGCTTCGACGATCACGCCTTCGACGCGCGCGCCGCGCCTGGCCACGATCCAGTCGCCGTCGGTGATGGCCTCGTCCAGCGTTCCGACGAACCTCTCGCCGACCTGGTTGGTCTTCGTCGACAGCGACGAAGATGTGTAGACGCTCAACGCGCGGCCGCTGGCGAGCGTGACCTCGCGCGGCGGTGGCGGCGGTGGCGGCGGCGGTGGGGCCGCTGGCGGCGGTGTGCTCGCGGCGGGGGCATCGCTTGCCGGCGTGGCCGACGAAGCCGGCCGCGACGCGGTGTCGGCAGGGCGTGCAGCGCGGGCCGGTGGGGCGGCATTCGCCGGGGCAGTCCTGGCCGGCGCGAGCGACGAAGGCGCCGGTGGTGCCGCCGCGGGTGTTTCTCGTTCGACCGCAGGCGCGGCTCCGGGAGCAGGAGCGGGAGCCGGTGCCGCGGCAGGCGCTGGCGCCGGTTCGGAACGGCAACCTGCTGCCAGCGCGATCGACCCCAGCAACATCACGGCGGCCGGGAACGTTCGCACGACCTGAAACATTCTCATGCCGCCATTATAGGCGCCGCCTAGCCTGCGGCTTCAGCTGCGCGTCAGCGCTTCGGTGTCACGCCGAGGCCGTGTCCGCCGACCGGCACCGTCTCGACCCGATTGCTGAAACCGGTGATGATCGGCTTGGCCTTCGCGATCGCCGCCTGAACCTGTGGCAACGACAGCGAAGCCTTGTGACTTTCGGGTCCATCCCAGGCCTCGGTGATCCAGATGCCGTCGGCATCGGCCGGGTCGAGCGCGACGATGTAGCTCAGGCAGCCGGGCATGTTCCCAGTGCCTTCGAGCAGAGCCGCGACCAGTTCGTGACGCTTGCCGGCGGCCGCCGACATCTTTCCAATCAGTCCGTACATAGTTGTGTCAATCCTTGCCCAGCGCCGGGACACCCGTGCCCGACTGCACGCCAACCCGATTCTCGCCCGAGAGTCCAATTTCGCCCAGACTTTGCACGGCGCGAGTTGCGGCAAGCTCATCCTTTAGATGCAGCTCGGCCGGCACGATCTATGAAACCAGACGCCTGATGGCTCCTCGCGTGGAAGCGTTCCACTCATCGATGGCGCGTCTCTTCTCGGAGCTCGTCGACGGACCGCCGCCCGACGACGCCTACATGTTGAACCCCGGCGACGCCGGGTTGCTTCGCTCCCTGGACAAAATCAGCGCCGGTGCGGCGTCCCGGCCGGCGAGCGCCGGCGGAGCGTCCATCGCCGCGCACGTCGATCACGTCTGCTATGGCCTCGAGCTGTTGAACAGGTGGAGTAACGGCGATCCGAATCCCTGGGCGACGGCCGACTGGGCCGCAAGCTGGACTCGCGGGACGGTGGACGACAAGGGCTGGGCAGCCTTGCGGTCGCGGCTCGCGGACGAGGCCCGTCGCTGGCAGCAGGCGCTCGAGCAGCCGCGTGATCTCTCGGACGTGGAACTGAACGGCGTCATTGGCAGCACCGCCCATCTTGCATATCACCTCGGCGCCATCCGCCAGATCGATGCCTTGGCGCAGGGACCAAAGGCCACGTAGCGTCGTGTCGTCAGAAATCAGAAACGACCCGTTCGCCGGCACCGGCGAGATGCCCGCCCTGATGCGGGCCAAGGACTGGTCGACGACCGCGCTCGGCCCGGTCGACGCGTGGCCGCAAAGCCTGAAGACGATTGTCGGTGTCCTCCTCACCTCGCGATTCGCGATGTGGATGGGATGGGGTCCCGACATCACCTTCATGTACAACGACGCATACGGGAAGATGACGCTCGGCGCCAAGCACCCGTGGGCGCTGGGCCGGCCTTCGCACGAAGTGTGGGCCGAGATCTGGTCGGAGATCCGGCCGCGGATCACGCGCGTGCTGCGCGACGGCGAGGCGACGTGGGACCAGGACCTGCTGCTCTTCCTCGAGCGCAGCGGTTATCCCGAAGAGACCTATCACACGTTCTCCTACAGCCCGGTACGCGACGACACCAGCGCGATCCGCGGCCTCCTGTGCGTCGTCAGCGAAGAGACGGAGCGGGTCATCGGCGAGCGGCGGATGGGGCTCCTGCGCGATACCGCGGCGGCGCTCGCCGCGACGGCGACCGAGGCGGAACTGTTTGCCGCCCTCGAGCGCGCGCTGGCGGGTTCCAGGGACCTGCCGTTCACCCTCATTTACCTGCTCGACGATTCCGGCCGGTGCGTCCTCGTCGCGAGGAGCGGCATCGCCGCGACGCATTCCGCCGCCGCCGCGATCGTGCAGCTGGATGACGACGCGGCGCCGTGGCCGCTGGCCGCGGCGCAAGGCGCGCCGGTTGTGGTCGAACTGTCGGACCGGGTCGCGCCGCTGCCGACAGGGCCATGGCCGGAAGCACCGACGCACGCGATTATCGCCCCGATCGAGCAGTCCGGGCAGGGGTGCGCCGGGGTCATCGTGGCGGGGCTCAACCCTTACCGGCCGTTCGACGACACCTATCGAAGCTTCGTCGACCTGTTCGTCGGGCAGATTGCCGCCGGCCTCGCGAAGGTGCGGACCTACGAGGAAGAGCGACGCCGTGCGACGGCGCTGGCCGAGCTCGATCGCGCGAAGACGACGTTCTTCAGCAACGTCAGCCACGAGTTCCGGACGCCGCTGACGCTGCTCATGGGGCCAATCGAAGAACTGCAGCGCATAGGCGACGCGCTGCCGGCAAAGGTCCAGGAACAGCTCGATGTCTCGCACCGCAACAGCCTGCGGCTGCTGAAACTGGTGAACACGCTGCTCGAGTTCTCGCGCATCGAGGCCGGGCGCGTCCGGGCCCAGTTCGAGCCGGTCGACCTCGCCGCGTTCACGGCGGATCTCGCCAGCACGTTCCGCTCGGCGATGGATCGCGCCGGCCTCGACTACCGGGTGGAGACGCCGCCGCTGCCGCAGCACGTCTATCTCGATCGCGAGATGTGGGAGAAGGTCGTGCTGAACCTGATCTCCAACGCGTTCAAGTTCACGCTGAACGGCCACGTCCTCGTCCGCACCGGCGTCGACGGCGATCGCGCGGTGCTGACGGTCGAAGACACCGGCGCCGGCATCCCGGCGAACGAGCTGCCGCGCATCTTCGAACGCTTCCATCGCGTCGAGGGCACGCGAGGGAGAAGCCACGAGGGATCGGGAATCGGGCTGGCGCTGGTGCAGGAGCTCGTCCGGCTGCACGGCGGCGAGCTCTCGGCGGAGAGCCAGGAAGGGCAGGGGACGACGTTTCGCGTCGTCGTGCCGTTCGGCCGCGCGCACCTGCCGCCGGACCAGATCGGGCCGCGCCGGGCCGCGGCGGCACCGGAGTCGGCGGCGTCGTTCGTCGCCGAAGCGATGCGGTGGTTGCCGGGCGGGGATGGAGGGGCGAACGTCGAGAGCGCCGGGGCTGCGGCTCCGGCCGGCCTGCCGGCGGTCACTGCCCGTGTGCTGCTCGCCGACGACAACCGCGACATGCGCGACTACGCGCAGCGGCTGCTCGGCGAGCACTGGGACGTGGAGGCGGTCGCAAACGGGCGGCAGGCGCTCGCCGCGGCGCGGGCGCGGCGGCCGGACCTCATAGTCACCGACGTGATGATGCCGGAGCTCGACGGCTTCGGGCTGCTGCGGGAGCTGCGTGCCGACGTGTCGCTGCAGTCCATCCCGGTGATCATGCTGTCGGCCCGCGCCGGCGAGGAGGCGCGGCTCGAGGGGCTGGCGGCGTCGGCCGACGACTACCTGATCAAGCCGTTCACGGCCCGCGATCTGATCGCGCGCGTCGACGCGCAGCTGGTGAAGGCGAGGGCGCGAGACCTCGAGCAGCGGCACGCCGCGCGGATGGCGAGCCTCTTCTCGAACGCGCCGGTGGCGATCGCGCTGCTGCGCGGCCCCGATCACGTCTTCGAGCTGGCGAATCAGCTCTATCGCGATCTCGTCGGCGGCCGCGACGTCGTCGGCCTGCCGATTCGCGAGGCGCTGCCGGAGCTCAAGGATCAAGGCATCTACGATCTGCTCGACGCCGTGCGGTCCTCGGGCGAGCCGTTCGTCGGCCGGTCGTTGCGGGTAGAGTTGGTGGGCGGCCCCGGGCTCGAGCCGCAGGAGTGCGCGTTCGATTTCGTCTACCAGCCGATCTTCGATGCGGACGGCCGCGTCGACACCATCGTTGTCATCGCCTACGACGTCACCAGCCTTGCCTCGGCGAAGCGCGAGGCGGAGGCGGCGAACCGCTTGAAGGACGAGTTCCTGGCGACGCTGTCGCACGAGCTGCGGACCCCGCTCAACGCCGTGCTCGGCTACACCCAGATGGTGCGCGGCGGCGTCATCCCGCAGGAGCGGCTGGCGTCGGTGCTGGCGACCATCGAGCGCAACGCCAAGCTGCAGGAGCAGCTGATCAGCGATGTCCTCGACGTCTCGCGGATCATCACCGGCAAGCTCCGGCTGGACGTCGGCCCGGTGAACCTGTCGCGCGTGATCAACGAGGCGCTGGAAACGGTGTCGCCGGCGGCGTCGGCGAAGGGCGTCCGTGTCCAGTCGACGATCGATCAGCCGGGCGTTCCGGTGGCGGGGGATGCGCAGCGGCTGCAGCAGGTGGTGTGGAACCTGCTGTCGAACGCGATCAAGTTCACGCCCCGCGGCGGCCGGGTCCAGGTGCTGCTGCAGCGCGTCCACTCGCAGGTCGAGATCAGCGTCAGCGATACCGGGGAAGGCATCGCGCCGGAGTTCGTGCCCTACCTCTTCGAGCGCTTCCGCCAGGCCGACAGCGCGTTCACTAGGGCGCACGGCGGGCTCGGCCTCGGGCTGGCGATCTGCCGCCATCTCGTCGAAGCGCATGGCGGCCGGATCGAAGTGACGAGCCCGGGCAAGGACCGCGGCACGACCGTCCGCGTCGAGCTGCCGTTGATGATCGTCCACGACGACACGCGCGAGACCGAGCGCGTCCATCCGGCCGTCGACACGCTGCCGACGCCGGTGGCACTCGATCTCGCCGACCTCGGCGGCCGGCGTGTCCTGCTCGTGGACGACGACGCCGACGCGCTGCAGATGGCCCGCGACGTGCTCTCGTTCGCCGGCGCGACGGTCGTCACCGCGACCAGCGCCGACGAAGCGCTGGCGGCGATCGATCGCGAGCCGTTCGACGCCGCTGTCCTCGACATCGGCCTGCCCGGCACCGACGGCTACGAGCTGATGCGTCGGATCCGGGCGAGACCGCGCGAACGTCAGGGCGGACTGCCGGCCGCGGCGCTGACCGCGTACGCGCGCACGGCGGATCGGACGCGCTCGCTGCAGACAGGATTCCAGCTGCACCTCGCAAAGCCGGTGCAGCCCAACGAGCTGGCGGCGGCCGTGCACTCGCTGACGAGCGCCCAGCCGATGCGGGCTGACGAAGGGTGACAACGATGACTCGACCGATGGCGTGGGTGGCTGGCGTCACGTTCATGACGACGCTGATGGCTGGCGGCGCGCTGCACGGACAGGCGCCGAGCGATGGCGAAGTGCGGCGGCTGACGGAGGCGTACGCGCAGGCGTGGGCCAAGGGAGACGCCAAGGCGATCACCGCGCTGCACACGGCGGAGGCACTGCGGATCGGACTCGACGGCAAGGTGACCGTCGGCCGGGCGGCGATCGAGCAGGCGTTCTCCGCCGCGTTCGCCAGCGCCTACCGCGGATCGAAGATCGGGTTGACGCCGGGGCAGACCGCGCGCGCGTCGCAGGACGTCTACGTGGCGGAAGGCACGTTCCAGATCGCCGGCGGGATGCCGCCGGCCGGATCGCCGACGCGCGGCCGTTACCTGAACACCATCGTTCGCACGAACGGCCGCTGGCTGATCGCCGGCAACGCGTTCCTGCCGCCCCTCGCGCCCGCGAAGGCGCCAGCCGCGCCCTCCAAGTAACGGCAGCTGGGGTCAGACCATGGTCTGACCCCAATCTATACGTGGGGCCAGACCATAGGCTGACCCCCACCTGTCCGTATGGGGTCAGACCATGGTCTGACCCCACGTGATTCTTCCCGTTACGAGATTTCGCGGAAACTGCCGCCGCGCAAGGGCTTTTCGGCCCCAGCCGTAACGGTTCGAGGTTTGATTCCGCGTCACCTCCCTGTGACGATTGATCCCCGACGATGCCCGTTTTTTCTCGGGAGGAGAATCGAATGCTTGCAAACTTGTTGCAGTGGCGCCAGTGGCTCTGGCGCGTGTTCGTTTGCACCATGCTCATGGCGCTGCCGCTGACGGCCGCGGCGCAGAACATCACCGGCCAGATCACCGGCCGCGTGACCGATTCCTCCGGCGGCACGCTCCCCGGCGTCAGCGTCACCGTCGTCAACGAGAACACCGGGTTGAGCGTGACACGCGTCACCGACGCCACCGGCGTCTACGTCTTCACCAACCTGCCGGTCGGCTCCTATTCAGTCGCGGCGGAGCTCGAAGGCTTCCGCAAGGTGCAGCGCACCGGCTTCCAGCTCGGCGCCGACGGCCGCGTCTCGGCCGACTTCAGCCTCACGGTCGGCGGGCTGCAGGAGTCGGTGGAAGTCACGGCGGTCATGGGCGAGACCGTCAACCGCACGAGCGGCGAGGTCGCGCGCACGATCGACTCGCAGCAGATCAAGGATCTCGCGTTCAACGGCCGCAACTATCTCGAGCTGGCGTCGCTGATTCCCGGCGCCGTCGCGACCGACTACGATCCGCTGGCGCTCGCGACCAGCCTCAGCGTCACCGGCCAGTCGATCAACGGCAACCGCGGCAACACCAACAACCTGACGGTCGACGGCGGCTCGAACCTCGACTCGGGCTCGAACGGCAGCCAGGTCAACAACGTCAGCCTGACGTTCATCGACCAGGTCAAGATCCAGACCTCGAACTTCTCGGCCGAGCTCGGCCGCAACAGCGGCGCCGCCATCAACGTCGTCACCCGCAGCGGCACCAATCGCTTCAGCGGTTCGGGCCGCTACGACCTGCGCGACGAGGCCTTCGACGAGCCCAACTACTTCGCCGCCCGCGACGCGGCCGGCAACCGCACCAAGCCCGAGCTCGAGTTCCGCAACGTCGAGGCGGGTATTGGCGGCCCGATCGTCAAGAACAAGCTGTTCTTCTTCGGCGGGCAGCAGTACCGCACCATCAACCGCTTCACCACCCCGACGCGGCAGACGATGCCGACGAGCACCGAGCTGAACGGCGACTTCGCGTTCCGCCTGCGCGGCACCGACGGGATTGTCGGCACCGGTGACGACGGCGTGCTGCGCGATCCGGTGTCGAACACGCAGTTTCCCGGCAACCGCATTCCGGCCAATCGCATTACGACCGACGGCCGCGCCATCGCCAATACCTACAGCCGGATGATCCAGCTCGCGTCGGAATACACGGACACGCCCACGGCCAACAACGCGACCTACCAGCTCTACAACCCGTTCGAACAGCGGCAGGACATCATCCGCATCGACTGGCAGGCGACCGACAAGCAGCGCATCTACGGCCGCTACCTGCACGACGAGTACGACCTGCTCGATCCCTACGGCGTCTTCTCCAACGCGCCGCTGCCGACGGTCCCGACCAACCGGTCGCGTCCCGGCACGAGCTACCTCGTCGGCCACACCTACGTGCTCAGTTCCAACCTGATCAACGAAGCGAAGGTCACGGCGGCGTGGAACGGGCAGCGCATCAACCCGCAGGGCGACACCTGGCTGCGGGACACCTACGGCTACCAGTTCCCCGAGCTCTTCCCCGGCGGGTTCATCACCGACGGCATCCCGACGGTGCGGGTCGGTGGCTTTCCCAACCTCATCAGCCCGTCGTTCGCCCTGCTGTCGCCGACGACCGACATCACCTTCCAGAACACGCTGACCTACACGCGCGGCCAGCACTCGGTTCGTTCGGGGTTTGCGGTCTCGCGCAACCGCAAAGACCAGAACGGCCGTGCCGCGTACCTGGGCGACGTTACCTTCAGCGTCGCGGGCAATCCGAACAGCACCAGCAACGCGCTGGCCGACGCCCTGCTCGGCAACTTCCGCTCCTATAACGAGGCCTCAGCCGATCCGGTCGGGTTCTTCCGGTTCACTGCTTATCAGGGCTTCGTCTCCGATTCGTGGCGAGTCAAGCCGAACCTGAGCCTGGAGCTCGGCCTCCGCTACGAGTACGTGCAGCCGACCTACGCCCAGGGCAACAACCTGGTGAACTTCGATCCGGGTCTCTACGATCCGTCGCAGGCGGTCACCGTGCTGCCCATGAGCGGCCTGCTGGTGCCGAACTCCGGCAATCGCTTCAACGGACTGATCGTGGCCGGCGACGGCGTGCCGGAGGATCAGCAGGGCCGGGTCGAGCTCCTGACCGGCGGCGACTACTCGAGGATTCCGTTCGGCGCGCCGCGCGGGCTCTACGACGCGCAGCACCTGTGGATGCCGCGCCTGAGCATGGCCTACTCGATCAATCCGGAGACCGTGCTGCGCGGCGGCGTCGGCCTGTTCTACGACAAGCCGGAAGGCAACGTGATCTTCTCGCAGCTGAACATCCCGCCGGTGCTCGACAACGTCGCCTACGAGAACTTCAATCTCTCGTCGCCGTCGAGCGGCGCCGCCGGCGCGGTTGGCGCCCTCGGCAACATCAGCGCGCTCGATCCGAACCTGGAGCTGCCGTCGCAGCTGAACTACAGCGTCGGCGTCCAGCGCGAGCTCGGCGGCTACTTCGTCGAGGCCTCCTACGTCGGCAACCGCGGCGAGCACCTGATCCGTCAGCCCGACATCAACCGCGCCAGCTTCGACGACCTGCGCGCCAACGCGGCGCTGCCGGCGGCGCAGCGGGTGTCGACCAACTACCTGCGGCCCTACAAGGGCTTCTCCGAGATCCGGATGCGGATGAGCGACGCCGACTCCGAGTACAACTCGCTGCAGCTCTATGCCACCAAGCGCCGCGGCCAGCTCCAGTTCACCGTCTCCTACACGCTCGGCAAGGTGACGACCAACGCCAGCGGCAACGGCGACAACGACGCGCCGGAAGCCGCCGGCGACCTCGAGTACACGCGCGGCCCGGCGTCGTTCGATCGTCGTCACGCGCTGGTCAACACCTTCACCTACCGGCCGCCGTTCTGGCTCGATCGCAGCGACATCCTGGCCCTGATCCTCGCGCGGCTGGGAGCTGAGCGGCAAAATGCGCTACCAGTCCGGCCAGTACTACACCGCGACCGGCGACTCCTCGATCGGCAACCGCCGGGCGAACTACACCGGCGCCGATATCTCAATCGACGATGCGGACGAGGCGCGCTGGTTCAACACCGCCGCGTTCACGGTGCCGGCAGAGGACGCCCGCGGCACGGCGACGGTCGGTCAGATCCTGGGGCCGAGCTTCTACCAGTGGGACCTGTCGCTGCGCAAGAACTTCCGCCTCTCCGAGCGGTTCCGCTTCACGCCGATCTTCGACGTCTTCAACGTCTTCAATCGCGTGAACTACGGCGCCCCGAACACCAACGTGTCATCGGGCGCTTACGGCACCATCAACGCCGCGCAGCCGTCACGCCAGTTCCAGTTCGGGATGAGGCTAGACTTCTAGCGCACGTGCTTCGGGCAGGGTGCCTCGTGCCGGGGTGCTCGAGGTGCTAGGGTGCGAGGGTGCCGGGTGCGAGGGTGCCGGGTGCGAGGGTGCCGGGTGCCGGGGTGCCGGGTGCGACGGTGCTGGGTGCGAGGTCACCTCGCACCCGCGCACTCGGCACCTCGCACCTGGCACCTCGCACCCCGCACCTCGCACCTGGCACGCACTTGGCACCCTCGCACGTCGAGCACCAGGCACCAAGGCACAATGCACAAAGCACGTGAGAAAGGTGAAGCCGTGACGTTCCTCGGCGCAGATTTTCTTCTCGAGACCGCGACGGCGCGGCGCCTCTATGAGCGCTACGCTGCCGAGCAGCCGATTCTCGACTATCACAACCACCTGCCGCCGCGCGACATCGCCGAGAACCGGCGGTTCAACGACCTGTTCGAGATCTGGCTCGAGGGCGATCACTACAAGTGGCGGGCGATGCGCGCCAACGGCGTCGACGAACGCTACTGCACCGGCGACGCGCGGCCGCTGGACAAGTTCCGCGCCTGGGCGGCGACGGTGCCGAAGACGCTGCGCAACCCGCTCTATCACTGGACCCATCTCGAGCTCCAGCGCCACTTCGGCATCAGCGAGCTGCTCGACGGCAAGACCGCCGATCGGATCTGGGCGGCGGCCAACGAGCAGCTGGCCTCGGAAGGGCTGCACGCGCAGGGCATCCTCGCGCGCTTCAAGGTGCGGGCGCTCTGCACCACCGACGATCCGGTCGACGATCTCAAGTGGCACGAACAGCTGCGGTCGTCGGCGCTCGAGACCCGCGTCTACCCGGCATTCCGCCCCGACCGCGGCCTCGACGTCAACGATCCGGCCGCCTTCAACGACTGGACCGGCCGCCTCGGCCGCGCCGCGAACGTCGACATCGGCCGCTTCCAGCACTTCCTCGACGCGCTGCGCCGGCGGCACCAGGACTTCCACGATCTCGGCGCCCGCCTGTCCGACCACGGCCTCAGCCACTGCTACGCGGCGCCGTGCAGCGAGCGCGACGCCGCCGCGATCTTCGACAAGGCGCGGGCCGGCACGGCCGCGACCGCTGAAGAGTACGAGCGCTTCGCCTCGTTCATGATGGTCTTCTTCGGCCATCTCGACGCCGACGCCGGCTGGACCAAGCAGCTGCACCTCGGCGCCCTGCGCGACGTCAGCAGCCGGGCGATGCAGCGCTACGGCCGCAACATGGGCTACGACTCGATCGGCGACTGGCCGCAGGCCGCTGCGCTCGGCGCCTACCTCGATCGCCTCGAGGCCGAGGACGCGCTGCCGAAGATGGTCATCTACAACAACAACCCGGCCGACAACTTCGTCTTCGCGACGATGATCGGCAACTTCCAGGGCGGCAAGATCGCCGGCCGGATGCAGTTCGGCAGCTCCTGGTGGTTCCTCGATCAGAAGGAAGGGATCGAGTGGCAGCTGAACGCGCTGTCGAACGTCGGCCTGCTCGCCAACTTCATCGGCATGCTCACCGATTCGCGCTCGTTCATGTCGTTCCCGCGCCACGAGTACTTCCGCCGCGTGCTCTGCAACCTGCTCGGCCGCGAGATGGAACGCGGCGAGCTCCCGGACGACGAGGCGCTGGTCGGCGGGATGATCTCGGATGTCTGCTACCGCAACGTCGAGCGGTTCACCGGCCTCGATGTTCGGACGCCGGCTGCTACTTAGATGCGATTTGGACTCGTGACGGGACGCGGATCTGCGCCGTTGATCTCAATCAGCGAAACAAGCCCAGATGCGGCTTGCCGACACCGTCCCGGGTGACGTAGATCGGCCGCTTCTCGGCGATGTACGACGTATCCGGCGCGATCCCCAGCGCGTGGTAGATCGTCGCGTGCAGGTCTTCCATGACGATTGGCGATTCGATCGTCGTGCACGGCCGTTCCGGCGCCGTTTTGCCGTAGACGAACCCCCGCTTGATCCCGCCGCCGAACATCAGCAGCGAGCCCGCCGCGGTGAAGTGGCGGTGCATGCCGTAGTGACGGATGTCGGTCATGACGTCGGGGATGTTGATCGCCTGATCCTTCACTTCCTTCCCGACCTTGCCCTCCGTGATCGCGTCGCGGCCGAACTCGCTGGCGAGGACGACGAGCGTGCGGTCGAGCAGGCCGCGCTCGTCGAGATCGCGGACCAGCTGAGCGATGGGCGCGTCGATGATCCGCTTCATCGCCGCCGCCCGCTCGTGGCCGTGCTCGTGCGTGTCCCAGTAGACGAACGGGATGTACTCGGAGGTCACCTCGACGTAGCGGGCGCCGCCCTCGATCAGCCGCCGCGCCAGGAGGCAGCCCTGGCCGAAGCGCGAAGACCCATACGCGTCGAGCGTGCGCCTCGGTTCGAGCGAGAGATCGAATGACTTCGCCGAGGGCGAGTTGAGCAGCCGGTTGGCGGCGTCGAGCGAGCGGACGAGCGAATCGCGCTGGAAATCGCCGGCGGCGGCGAAGCCTGGCTCCTGCGCCAGCAGCTTCTCGAACAGCTGCCGCCGGCTCTGGAATCGCGCCGGCGTCAGTTCCTTCGGCGGCCGTACTGAAGCCGCGGCGTCCTGCGGGTCGACGATCAGGAACGGTCCGTGCTCGGCGCCGAGGAACCCGGCGGTGTGGAACGCCTTCAGCGTCCCGATCTCGCCGGCGCCCTCGACCGTCTGGCCGATGGCGACGAATGCCGGCATGTCGGGATGACGCGGCCCGAGCGTCCGCGAGACCACCGAGCCGAGATGCGGCATCGCCATCGGCTGCGGCGGGATGTAGCCGGTGTGCCAGTGATACTGGTGCCGCGAGTGGAGGATGAAGCCGAGATCGGCGGCCATGAACGAGCGGATGACGGCGCCGCGGTCCATGACGCTGCCGACCTGCTCGAGCCCCTGCGTGAACTTGATGTCGTCGACGACGGTGTCGATGGTGGGGAAGGTGCTCAGGACGTTCTCGATCCGGACGCCTTTCTCGAACGGCGTGTAGCGCTTGGGATCGAAGGTCTCGGTCTGGGCCATGCCGCCGGCCATCCACAGCACGATGACGGCGTCGGCGGTCGCTTTCGGCGTCTGCGCGCCGTGCACGAGCGCCGGTGCGCGCCCGACCAGCGACGCCAGCGTGCCGGCGGCGGTCACGCCCATGAAGCCGCGCCGCGTCAGCCTGGAGTGAAGGTGCCGTAAGTCGTTGGTCATGGTCCCTGGAAAATCTAAAATCTAAAATCTAAAATCGACAATTCGCAATCTGCAATCTGCAGTCTGCAATCGAAAATTGCAGCGCCCAGCTACCGGATAAGCTGCACTTCCGGCTTCATCAAGACAGCCCACAGCAGGTCGGCGAGCCCCTGCGGCGACGGCCTGTCGCCGCGCGCCGGATCGCGGAGCGCGGCAGTTGCAATCGTGCGCTCGGCGGCGGTGGGCGGTCGTCCGAGCGCCTGCTGGAACACGCGATCGACTGCCGCGGCGATGGTCGTGACCGGCGGCTGCGCGTCGAGCGGGGCGCCGGGCAGCGGTGGAATCAAGCGGCCGAGATCGGGCGCCGTGTCGAAGACGAAGAACCGCGTCGCGGGGTTCAGCGTGCTGCCGATCTCCTGGCGGCTGTTCTCGAGGCCGATGACGCCGCGGAAGCGCGTGTAGCCCTTGCCGGCGATGTCGAACGAGAGCACCGATGGATTCGCGACGCGGAGGCCCTCACCCTCGCCGTCGGGCACTCGAAGCGGTCCCGACGCCTGGCGCAGGCCGGCCGGGTCGGCGGGCGTGAGCGAGGTCAACGGCACTGGCCCCGATGGCCCGACGAGCTCTGCCCGCGCCCACGCCGGCATGATGGCTTCCGGCACGTTCGAGCCTGTGTCCTGCACCACCAGCCACAGCGTGCGCACGCCGGTGATGTCGACGTCGAACGCGCTCGACGTCGCGTTGCGGCCGGCGACGGCGCGGTTGTAGAGGCTGACCGGATCGGGCGGCAGCTCGCCGAGCATCCGCCGCGCGCCGCGCGACAGCCAGGTCGACAGGATCTCGCCGTTGGTCAGCTCCAGCGCCTGGAGCGTCGTCGCGTCCGCCGCCCGCGTCGAATTGATCTGATCCCGGATCGGCCGCCCGAGCGCGCGCGTCAGTGAGCTCGAGGCGACGCGCCACTCGCGCGCGAACATGCCGGCCTGGCGCGGCTGCGACGGCGGAATCTGCGGCACGCCCTTGACTGGCGGCGGCGCCGGCGGCGCGGGCGCCGCCTTGACCGGCGCGACGCCCCACTCGCCGGTGATCGCGCCGATGGTGTCGGCGAACTGCTCGGCGGTCATGCGCCGGACTTCCGGGCCGGCGAAGACGTAGCGTCGCGGGTCGATCTCTTTCGCCCGCGGCACCGACGGCAGCTGATACGCGCGCGACAGCGCGATGGTCTTGATCAGGCGGCGGATGTCGTAGCCGTTGTCGACGAAGTCGCTCGCCAGCCAGTCGAGCAGGGCCGGGCTCCACGGCTCGCCGTCCATCTCGTCGACGTTGGCGACGAGGCCGTGGCCGAGGAGGCGCTGCCAGACGCGGTTGACGAAGGTCCGCGGCATCCGCCCGAGCCGCGGATCGGTGAAGATGGCGGCAGCGGCGGCGCGGCGATCGGCGAGCGCGGCGGACGCCGGCGCGCGCGAGAGTTCCGGGAAGATGAAGCCCGGCTCGGCGTACTTGTCCTGGGCGACGTCGCAGCGATACATCTGCAGCCGCGGTTCCGGCGAGAAGTAGGCGGCGAGGCCGTAGGCGTCCTTCAGCTTCCAGCGGTTGACGAAGCTGTCGTGGCACGACGTGCACTTGAGATTGACGCCGAGGAAGACCTGGGCGGTGTTCTGCGACGCCTGCATCCACGGCGTCACGGCGGCGCTGGTCTCGCCGCGCCAGTTGACGCCGGTGAGGAAGCCCTCGGGATCGCCCGGCGCCGCCGGGTTGATCAGGCGTCCGACGAACTCGTCGTAGCGCAGGTTCGACTGCAGCGCCGGCACCAGCCATTCGGTGATGCTCTTGCGCCCGGCGGTCTCGGAGAAGTAGCTGACGCCGTCCTCGTTGCGCAGCAGGTCGTTCCAGAACGATACCCAGTGGTCGGCGTACTTCTCGCCGTCGGCGAGCAGCTGCGTCACCAGCGCTTCGCGCTTGTTCGGCGCGCGATCGGCGACGAACCGCTGCAGCGCCTCCGGCGCCGGCAGCAGCCCCCAGATGTCGAGGTGGACGCGGCGCGCGAAGAGCGCATCGCTGACGAGCGCGGGCTCGCGCTTCGTGCGCGGGCTCAGGTAGGACGCGACGATGCGATCGACCGGCGCGTCCCAGGACGGCCAGATCGCGTCGGGGACCACAGGCCGGGTCAGCGCCATCGGCGCTTCCCACGGCGCCGGCGCCGCCGGCGCGGTCGGGGTTCGCCGCGCGCCTTCGTCGATCCAGCGGCGGATCGTCGCGGTCTCGCCGTCCGACAGCGCGAGCTCGTCCTTCGGCATCTGCGGCTCGATCTCGCCGGTGATGCGATGGATGAGCAGGCTGTTGGCGCCATTGCCCGGGCGGACGACGGCGCCGTCCTTGCCGCCTTCGAGGATGTCCTCGTAGGTCGCGAGCGACAGCCCGCCCTTGCGCTTGTCCTGGCTGTGGCACTCGAGGCAGCTGGCGGCGAGGATCGGCCGCACGTGGCGCTCGAAGTCGACGCGCGCGGGTCCGGCCGGGCGCGCCTGCTGCGCCGACATCGCCACGATCCAGCCGGCCGAGGCCGCCGCGATCGCCGCCGCGAGAGGATGCGCGTTTAGCCGCATGAGGTGTGGAGACGATCAGGCCGAGCCGACGCCCTGCGCCTGCCCGGCGGTTGCCGCAGGCCTCGCATAATAGTAGCCGTCAACCTCTTCGACCGCGACCGGGACACCGAAGAGCTCGCCGAGCGCCGCCGCCGACAGCATCGTCCGCTTCGCGCCCTGGCCGGCGATCCGCCCCTGCTGCAGCAGCACGACGCGATCGATCTCCGGGATGATCTCTTCGAGGTGGTGAGTGATGAGGATGATGGTCGTGCCGCGGCGGGCCACGGCGCGGACCTGCTCCATGAAGGCGTGGCGGGCCCCGAGATCGAGCCCCGTCGTCGGCTCGTCGAGGATGAGCGCCCGCGGCGCCGTTACCAGCACGCGCGCCAGCATGACGCGGCGAGCCTCGCCGCTCGACATCTGATCCATCCAGCGCCGCGCCAGGTGCGCCGCGCCGACGTTGTCGAGCGCCTGCCGCGCCCGCACCCGCATGTCGTCGGTGATCGTGCCGTAGCGGAGGATGCCGTGCGACGACAGGAACGCCGACAGCACCGCCGCCTCGCCCCTGATTCGCCCTTCGCTGTTGCCGGCGACGAAATGCAGGTGCAGATCCGAGGAGACGATGCCGAGCTGAAGTCGGAGCTCGGCGACGTTCCAGTCGTCCTTGCCGAAGACGCGGACCGGCGGAATCCCCTCCGTCCGCGCCACCGGCCGCTCGTAATGCGTCAGCAGGCTGACGAGCAGCGACTTGCCGGCGCCGTTCGGCCCGAGAATCGCCGTGTGTTCGCCTTGATGAATCGTCAGGTCGAGCGCGTCGAGAACGGGGCGGTCGTCCTTCAGGACCGTGGCGCTGTGGAGCTCGAGGATGGGGGCCGGCACGAGCAAAATCATATCCGGGACCGGGGCATGGAGGCGCGGGTTTCGGCCTGAATCCCTGATATCTTCCTCGGAGCCCGAACTCCCAACCCTGAACCCTAAACCCTAAGCCCTGAGCCCTGAGCCGACAAGGATCACCGAATGACCCAGAGCCCTGACAAGTTCTTCCAGGCGCGCATCACCGAGCGGGTCGAGTTCGCGGACGACCTGTGGATGGTTCGAGTCGATCCCGGGGCGGAGTTCAAGTTCACGGCCGGGCAGTACGCGACGCTCGGTGCGCCGGGGGAGAAGGGGCTGATCGAGCGCGCGTATTCGATCGTCTCCTCGCCTTACGAGCGCGAGCTGGAGTTCTTCTTCGAGCTCGTGCCGCAGGGCGAGCTCACGCCGCTCCTCTTCAAGCTCGGCGTCGGCGCGGACGTCACGGCGCGCAAAGCCCCCAAGGGGCGCTTCACGCTCGATCTGACGAGTGGCCGGACGCGCCACCTGCTGCTGTGCACGGTCACCGGCGTCGCGCCGTTCGTCAGCTACGCACGAACGCTGCTCAGCGACTGGAAGGAAGGCCGCTTCGACGGCACCCATCATCTCTTCGTCGTGCACGGCGCCAGCAAGTCGCGCGAGTTCGGCTATCGCGAGGAGCTCGAGCGTATCGCGGACGAGGTGCCGTGGCTGACCTACGTGCCGACAGTCAGCCGGCCGTGGGACGACCCGGAGTGGACGCGCGAAGTCGGGCGCGTCGACGACCTGATCCGCAAGTACACCGATCGCTGGTCGCTCAACGGCCACGACACCACGGCTTATTTGTGCGGCCATCCCGACATGGTCGAGCATGGCAAGTCGATCCTTCGCCGCCGCGGCTGGACGAAGGAGGCGATGAAGGAAGAGGTCTATTTCCTGCCCAAGCACAGCGCGGGCGAGTGATCGGGAGGTAGGGGTGATGAACGCACGACACGACGTGTGGAAGCAGGCGGCGCGGCTGGTGGCTGTCGTGTGTGCGGCGGTGGCGCTGTGCCTGCTGTCGGCGGCGCAGGCGCAGGCACAGGCGCAAACTCAGGCAACTGCTCCCGATCAGTACAAGCCGACCGTCGGGCAGCCGGGCAAGGACGCCGTGTGGGTGCCGACGTCGCCGGCGCTGGTCGAGAAGATGCTCGACATGGCCAAGGTGACGAAGAACGACTTCGTGATGGATCTCGGTTCGGGCGACGGCCGCAACATCATCGCCGCGGCCAAGCGCGGCGCCCGCGGCGTCGGCGTCGAGTGGAACGCCGATCTCGTGACGCTCTCGAACCGCGCCGCGGAGAAGGAAGGCGTCGGCCATCTCGCCAAGTTCGTCCAGGGCGACATGTACGCGGCCGACGTCTCGAAGGCGACCGTGCTGGCGCTGTTCCTGCTCACCGAGAACATGGACAAGATGGTCGACAAGTTCCTCGCCATGAAGCCCGGCACGCGCATCGTCGTCAACACCTTCGGCATCTCGGGGTGGACGCCGGACGAGAGCGAGAAGGTCGAGAACGACTGCACCAACTGGTGCACGTCGCAGCTCTGGATCGTCCCGGCGAAGGCCGAGGGCACGTGGACGCTGCCGCAAGGGGAGCTGACGCTGAAGCAGGAGTTCCAGATGCTGAGCGGCTCGCTGCACGGCCAGCCGATCGCCAACGGCCGCATGCGCGGCGAGCGGATTCAGTTCACCAGCGCCACCGGTGCGCAGATCGAGGGGCGCGTCGTCGGCGACACCATGACGGGGACGATGGCCATCAGCGGCACGACGACGCCGTTCAAGGCCGTTCGCGCTAAAAAATAGGCTCAGGGCTTAGGGCTCAGGGCTCAGGGCTCAGCTCAGGCTCAGGCTTCGTAGCGTAGGCCGCGGCTTACGTCGGCCCTCAACGCACACACCGCGTGCATCGCGACACATTTCTCCGCGCCAGCGACGACACGCGGCTGTATGCGTGGACGAGAGAGCCCGCCAGGGAACCGCGCGGCGTCATCGCCCTCGTGCACGGCATGGGCGAGCACAGCCGGCGCTACGATCATCTGAGCGAGTTCTGGCGGCAGCGCGGCTACGCGTCGGCCGGCTTCGATCACCGCGGCCACGGGCGCTCCGACGGACCGCGCGGGCACACGCCTTCCTACGACCAGCTGCTCGACGACATCGGGGCGCTTCTCGACGCCGTCGCCCAGCGCTGGCCTGATCGCCCGGTCGTGCTCTACGGCCACAGCCTGGGCGGCAACCTGGTGTTGAACTACGCGATCCGGCGGCAGCCGCCGCTTGCCGCCGTCGTCGCCGTGGTGGCAACGTCGCCCTATCTCCGGCTCGCGTTCGCGCCGCCGGCCTGGAAGATTGCCGCCGCCCGGCTGCTTCGCCGCGCCGCGCCGTCGTTCGTCCAGCGCACCGGCCTCGCGGTCGCGGCGCTGTCGCGCGATCCCGCAGTGGGGGAGCGCGTCGAGTCGGATCCGCTCGTGCACGATCGCATCAGCGCCGGGCTCTTCACCGCCGTCCACGACGCGGGCGGCTTCGCGCTGGCGCAAGCCGGCGCGCTGCGGCTGCCGACCCTCGTCATGCACGGCAGCGCCGATCGGATCACGAGCATCGAGGCGTCGCGCGAGTTCGTCGCCGCCGCGGGCGGCCGCGCGACGCTGCGAATCTGGGACGGCTGGTATCACGAGCTGCACAACGAGCCGGGGTGGGAGGACGCGGCGTCGTTCGTGCTGACGTGGGTCGATCAGGCACGCTGACGCGCCGCCTTGCGCCGAAACCGTGTGCTACGATGGCCGTTCGCGCCCGTAGCTCAGCTGGATAGAGCGCCGGCCTTCGAAGCCGTAGGTCGCAGGTTCGAATCCTGCCGGGCGCATACTTAATCGAGGGGCTTCGCCCCTCGAACTCCCCTACACGCTCCCGCGCGCCGCTTCGTCGGCTCGCTCCGGTCGCGTGGCTCACTCGCTGCGCTCGTTCGCTTGAAAGATCAAATGGCAACGTTCAAGATGCGCACGGTCTGGCAGTTGATACTCTTCGGTCTGCTTCCGGCCGGATTGATGCTTTGGGCCGTTCTGCTGCCGTGGGTCCGACGGCATCTCTGAATGCCGGATGCGCGGTCGAGGTAGGATCAAGAGGCGATCCCCTGAAAACGGATCGTGCAACCTTTCGAGCGCGCCCCCGGGGGCACCAACCTTCAAGCTCACACTTGCCAGCGGCGTGAGCTACCGTTGGCAAGCCATGCGAAGGTGCAGGCCCGAGCGCGCCGTAGCGCGGAGCGCGAAGGTGGGCCGGGCGCACCAATGTTCCAGAGGACCGTTTGGTCGCCATTGCGGCGTCGCTCGGTACGCATCCGCTCGCGACGCAACGACCCCGTATAGTTCCAGCGACTTACTATGTCGTTAGCCCTTGGCGCCCGCCTCGGACCGTACCAAGTCACCGCCCATATAGGCGTGGGCGGGATGGGCGAGGTGTATTGCGCAACGGACACCAACCTGGCGCGGCAGGTAGCCATCAAGGTGCTCCCCGCGGCGTTTCGCTGCCGACGCCGATCGCCTGGCCCGGTTCGACCGTGAAGCGAAGACTCTTGCAGCACTGAACCATCCGAACATCGCGGCCATCTATGGCTTGGAAAAGAGCGGCGGGCACGACCGCGCTCGTGATGGAGCTGGTCGAGGGACCGACGCTCTCGCCGATCGAATCGCGAAGAGGCCCGATTCCAATCGACGAGTCACTGCTGATCGCGAAGCAGATTGCGGAGGCGCTCGAAGCCGCCCACGAGCAGGGCATCGTCCACCGCGATCTGAAGCCGGCGAACATCAAGGTACGACCTGATGGCACGGTCAAGGTGCTCGACTTCGGGCTCGCGAAGGCCATGGAGCCCGCTGGATCGTCGGCTGTGAACACCTCGCAGGCTCCGACGATCACGTCGCCAGCGATGACGCAGGTCGGGATGATCCTGGGCACTGCCGCGTACATGAGTCCGGAGCAAGCCGCAGGGACTCCGGTCGATCGCCGCGCCGACATTTGGGCGTTCGGCGTCGTCCTGTGGGAAATGCTCTGCGGGCGGCGGCTGTTCGGCGGCGATACGGTCGTTCACACGCTCGCCGACGTCTTGCGCAGCTCGATCAACTTCGACTCGTTGAGAGCGCCGGCGCCGATCAAGACCCTGCTTCGTCGATGCCTCGATCGCGACGCAAAGACACGCCTGCGCGATATCGGCGAGGCGCGGGTTGCGATTGCTCAGTATCTCGCGGCCCCTGCGAGCGGAACTGAAGTTCCGCGTCGGCCGAGGCCCGTCTATCGCTCGGTTGCTTAGGCCGCGGCGGCGGTTCTTGCCACGATCGCGGTCGTCGGGTGGTGGCGGCCGCGGCCGGCGGCTACCGGCGTAACGGCCGCGGATTTGGCGTTGACGATCGTGCCGACGGCAGGAAGCATCGCGCCCGTAGGCGACCTGCACGCAACCCCCGAAATTTCGCCCGACGGCTCTGCAGTGATCTTTTATAGAAATATCGTATCGGCTGGCAGTGGCGGGGGCATGCAGGTACGGCGCTTGAACGCACTCGCGCCGGAACCCGTGCGCACAGGCGGTTTCAGAAACCCCGGATTCTGGTCTCCGGACTCGCGAACGTTCGTGTTCAGCGACGGCACCAACCTGAAGAAGATGCGTGTGCCGGACGGCGCGCCGGAAATTGTCGCAAACAATGTGACCACGATGGTGGGTGGAAGTTGGAGCGACAACGGCACCTTGCTCGTTGCAGGAGCGGTGGAGGGCGGTCCGGGTCTGTACGTCGTCCCGGCGGGTAGCGGAGTCGCTAAACGAGTCGAAGTCTCGCTGACGAAGGGCGGGTTCTTTCTTTATTGGCCGCAGTTCCTGCCGGGGAGCGAGGATTTCCTGGTCATGGCAGCTGCGTCACAAACCGAGGAGTCGGAAATCTACCTCGCCACGCTGCGCGACGGCCGCGCGGCCGATCCTGTTCTGCTGATGAAGAACACCACCGCGGTCCGGTATACGCCCGCGGGTGGAGGACGCATCCTGTTTGTTCGCAATGACAACCTCTACGCGCAAACGTTAAACCGCACGACCAGAACACTCGAGGGCGGACCGGAGTTAATCCAGCAACGGGTCGCGTCGTCGCCGTCGTTCTATGCCGCGCACTTTTCCGTTTCACGTGGGGGCGTCGTGGCTTGGCGTCCCGGCACGGCAGGTCTGTCGCAGGTGACGATTTTCGATCGAGGGGGAAAGGAGATCGGCACGGCTGGTCCCCCTACGGTCGTCCAGACGCTCAGGCTTGCGCCCGACGAGACACGTCTGCTCGTGGGATTCAACGCGACCGCGTGGCTGCTGGAGCCCGGCCGACCTGGTCGGCAGCAGTTGGAGCAGGGCGATCTGAGCACGCAGTGGTCGCCGGATGGTTCCAAGCTCATCAACGTGGCTCCCGGAAACGATAGCCGCGTGATGGAACGCTCTGTCGCCGGGCAAGGGCCAGTTCGCGAGTTGGCGAAACCGTCCGGAATGTGGTCTCTGCAAGACATTTCTCCGGACGGCAAGGCGCTGCTGCTCAATCGGGGGATATTGGATACGACGGTGTTCTCGCTTTCGCTCGACGATGTACAGGTGGAACCGAAGTCTCTGCTTCAGACGGGCGAGACGATTGCACATGCCCGCTTTTCGCCAGATGGGCGCTGGATTGTGTACACGGCCTCCGCAGCGGGGAGTGAACGCGGAGGATCTACACCGGCGGAGGCACTTACGTGCAGCCGTACCCTGGAACGGGATTACCGCAGCAGGTGACCAGCCGAGGGAATTATCCGGTGTGGCGCAAGGATGGAAAAGAAATCGTGTACCTCGATGAGCACCAGGGTCGCAACTATGTCTGGTCGGTTCCCCTGGCTGCTCGAGGCAATAAGCTGCAGGCAGGTACACCGATGCCGCTGTTCCCCGCTCGTCTTCCCGCGACCACGTTCGGGGATCTGAACTTCCTGGCCGTGTCGCGCGACGGCTCACGCTTCTTTATTCCGCAAGCCGTCGAACAACCGGAGTCGGATGTCATCCACGTCCGCATCGGGTGGACGAAATGATGGTGAGAACCATCAACATGAATCCTCGAATCGCTTTCGCCCAATACATTCGTGATCCACGACCGAAGGCGGCTCGCTTGCTGCGCTCGCCCGCTTCTCATTGAGGGTTCCGCCGTCAGTGGACTCACTTCTTCGGCGGCAGCTGCGCGTTGGCGAGCGGTCGAAACGCGAGGCCGCCGATCTTGCCGTCGCTGTTGAACACCGTCCGCATGACGATGGTCTCCTTCTCGAAGGCGAGAATCAGCTCGACGGCCTGGCGGCCCTGAAACGGTCCTTCACGCCGCTCGTTGATGCTCTTGAACGCGCCGAACTGGCTGGTGAGCTCCGTCCACGCGCCGCGCAGCTTCTGCTCGGGCAGCGCCTCGGTCAGCTTGGCGTCGAGCTCCTTCACGATGTCGGCGGACTTCCCGGCCTGCAGGTTCGTCGAACACCGTTTCGGCCTTGGTGATGGCTGCCTCGGCGGACAGCTGCGCCGGCGCCGAAGGGGAGAGCGACGAGACGACAGCGACGACGGTCAGGGACGCGATCGCGGCGAGGGCACTGGTCATCACTCCTCCAGACGTGGCGTGTGTGCCTTTCTGACGCCGGCGGGCTGCCGATGGTCTTGTCGCATTCCGTGCCGCGGCGAGACGCGGCGCGCGCCGGCAGTCAGAACCGGTAGCGCAGGCCGACGATTGGCCGGGGTCCGGCGACGGCGCGTCGATGGCCGGCGACTCGGTCTTCGTGATCGCGATGTCGAGGTCGACGTCGACGAACAACACGATTCGTGCCGCGATCGGGATGTCGCCGCCGATGGTGAGGGAAAGGCCGGGGCTGGTTGTGGTGACGTCCTGGTAGCTGAACCGGTAGACCCCAACCCGGAAGCCGGCGTAGAGGCAGGCGGTGCGGTGTGCGGGTGCTCGCCGCATCACTCCCACGGTCAGCCGCTGCGTCGAGAGCCGCCCGGCCGGGATGTCCGGGATGTAGTTACCCGCGGCATCGCGATACACCGCCACCTCGCTGCCGCCGGCGCTGAACTCCGGCGTGACGTTCCAGCGTGTGCTGACCGGCACGAAGGCGTGCACCGCGAACTGCGGCCCCAGGCGACCGGTTTTGGCCAGCCCGTTGGTCCCGCCGTTGGCGAGCGTCGGATCGACCTGGGCCCGGGTCATCCAGAGCGCGGCCGCGGCGCCGATTGCCGGCCGCTGCTCGCACGCACCGCGGGCCTGCGCCAGCGCGGCCGATGGGATCACCGACGCGATCGCGAACACAACGCACGCCGCTCTCATGGACGACCACGATAGAGAGAAAGGCGTGGCGTGTCGTGACCCGTCGCTGAGAAACCGTGAAGAGATCCTGAGCCCGAGCCCCGAGCCCGAGCCCCGAGCCCCGAACCCCGAACCCCGGCTCCTAAGGCTTCAACTCCCCGTAGAACTTCCAGTCCACCGCCATCTCCCGCGTCAGCGGCAGCTTCGGATGCACGGCGAGGCGCAGCAGCGAGATCGGCATGCTGCCCTGGCGCATGATTTCGTCGTGGAACTGGGCGTTGGTCATGATCTTCGAGTCGACCAGCTTCGCGCCGCAGCCCGCGCAGCTGCAGGCCGCCGAGGAGATACGCCGCCTGGTAGAGCGCGTTGTAGCCGGCCGCCGGATCGAACGAGCGGCGCACTTCCGCGATCGCGTTCTCACGCTCGTGGCCGACGCGGTCGACGAGGAAGTCGATCGCTTCCTGCGGCGACCACTGGCCCATGTGGAACTTGAGCGAGAAGATGATGCGGGCGCAGCGGTGCATGCGCCAGAACAGCGCGCCGACGCGCTGCTCGGGCGTCTTGTTGAAGCCCATGTCCCAGAGCGTCAGCTCCCAGTAGAGCGGCCAGCCCTCGCCGAAGAACGCGCCGCCGCCCGGCAGGTTGGCGCGGTAGTCGTTGAAGCGGGTGCCGAGGAACCCGACCAGGTTGTGGCCCGGGATCATCTCGTGGTGCGCCGTCGCGTGCGAGAAGCCGGGGTTGTTGCCGCGCATGCTCTGCAGCCGCGCCTCGTACTCCATGGTGTTGGTCGGATAGGAGACGCTGATCTGGCCGCCGCCGGTGAAGAACGGGTTCACCAGCTGACGCTCGGGCGTCATCATGATCATGTGGAGCGACTCGGCGGCGACCTGCGGCACCGTGATCAGGTCGTTGGCGCGCAGGTAGTCGACCGCCTCGTAGAGCAGATCGCGGATCATCGCCGGCTGGCCGCCCGGCGGCACGGCCGTGTCCTTGGTCTTCTCGATCGCCTTCTTCCAGTCGTTGCCGAAGCCCATGTCGCGCGACGCCTTCAGCATCTCGCGGTCGCACCACTCGAACTCCTTCTCGGCGAGCGCGATCAGCTCTTCGGGCGTGTACGGAATCATCGCCTCCGTCAGGTCCTGGATCAGGCCCGTCGCGGCCGCGCGCCGGGCCGGGAATGCCGCTCGAGTCCGGCTTGCGCGGCGGGTTGGGATCGAGCTTGGCCCGCGCCCGCGCGATCTGCGTCTCCGCGGTCCGGCGGATGAACAGGTAGTCGACCTTCGCGTTGCGGGACAGCTTGTCGAAGTCGACGGTTTTCAGTGCCTCGAGCCACGCCGTGTAGTAGGCCTCGCCGCGCTGCGGCGTGCTGCCGCCGCCACCGCGGCCGCCGCCGGGATTCCCGGTGAAGCGCACGACGATGTCGCGCATTTCGTCCTGGGGCAGGGCGATGATCGCGGCGAGATCGGGGACGTCGGCGTACTTCAACTGCGTCGCCGGCTTCGACCGGCGCCACCGCCGCGACGGTTGCCGCCGGCAGGCTCTCGGCCGCGACCTTGTCACGCAGCAGCGTGGCATAGGCCGTGAGCGATTCGTCGAGCTTCCGGTAGGGCATGCTCCATCCACCACGTGAAGAGCGGGTCGTAGCCGTTGTAGAACGTGAACCACTCGCGAGTGATGGTGCGCAGCTGGTCGACGGCCGTCGCGCCGAGCTGCGCCTGCTCCTTGCTCACGCGCGGCGGGGCCGTCGTCAGCTGCTGCAGCTCCTTCGTGATGTCGGTGAGGACGCCCGCGGCCTGCTGCGAGTTGACGTCCTGGACGCGGATGCGAGCCTCGACGAGCTGCACCAGCTTCGGCGCGAACGGCACGCTCAGCAGCGCCTGGGCGCGCGTCCGCGCGTCTTCGTCCAGCCGCTGTTGATTCGCCTTGACGGTCTCCTTCAGTGTGGCGAGCTCCGCCTGCGCCGCTGTCGTCAGTTTCGCCGCGGGAAGGCGGTCGAGCGCCGCCTGCCAGTTCACGTCGAAGCGCTTGAGGCGCGCCAGCCGCCCGGGCGACAGCGGCACGAGCGGCGGCGGTGGCGCTGCCGTCGCCGCTGCGGCGCCGCGTCCGCGGCCGCCGCCGCGTCCCATCGAGCCGTTGGCATAGTTGCCGGAGAGCGTATTGCGGTCGAGCGTGTAGCGCTGGACCACCATCCGCATCTCGCTCGCCGGCGCGGCGAGCAGCGGCGTCAACTCCGTCGGGACAGGTTGCTCCTGTGCCGCGGCGCTGAAGGCCAGCGAGACAACGAGCAGGGACACCGGTGGCAGCAGTCGGCGAAGCGCGTTCATACTGGAGAGGTTCTCCTCTGGCACAGCCTATCCCGACTTGCGGCCACGTCAGCAGTAGTACGGCTGATGGGGGTATCAATGGCGAGGGCGCAGGGCTCAGGACGATCCTCACTGGCCCTTGAGCCATTCGTGATCGGTCGCCAGGCGAGGCTGGCGCGTGTGCTACGATTGGAGTTTGTGCAGACGGTCGAGCCGGCCGGAAGGCCCGCTCGAACCAGTCTCCTCCCGCATTGCACCCGTAGCTCAATTGGATAGAGCGTCGGCCTCCGGAGCCGAAGGTTGCAGGTTCGAGCCCTGCCGGGTGCACCACTTTTTATCGAGGGGCTTCGCCCCTCGAACTCCCCGACACGCTTCCGCCTCCGCGCAAAGCGCTACGGCGAGACCTCGCCGCAGCTCGAAGAGCGAAGGCGGGCTCTCGCTCGCTGCTTCGCCACGCTCGCTCCGTTCGCGTGGGCTCACTCGCTGCGCTCGTTCGCCTGGGGGCAGCCTTTAGGATGTAAGGCGGAGCCAATGGCTCGATTCGGAAGTAGGCGCTTGCTGACTCTTACGGCTTCAGCGGGTTCTTCGCGAAGCAGAGGTCTTCGACGATGCGGCCGCCGATGAGATGTTCCTGGATGATGCGCTCGGCGTTGTCAGGCGTGACGTCGCGGTACCACGCGCCCTCGGGATAGACGACGCAGATCGGTCCGTCGGTGCAGATGCGGAGACAGCCGCACTTGGTGCGGTAGCAGGGGCCATCCTCCCCGGCAATGTTCAACTCCTTCATCCGCTTCTTCAGGTAGTCCCACGTCTTGTCGCCGTCGTCTCGATCGCAGCAGTCGGGGCCGAGGCAGATGAAGAGGTGCCGGTCGAGACGGCCGACGCCGAACGATTCGGCCATCTTCTCAGGCGGCTTGTTCTTCTTCCCCATAACCAGTCGATCTTACTTCAGCGATCGGGGGCGTACTTGTGAAAGACGGCCTCGAGGTTCGCCGGCTTGGCGGTCCGGAGCCGCGCCCACAGATCGCCGACCTCGCGGAAGCGGGCGGGCGCGGTGCGGATCGTGAAGTCGCGCGGATCGAGGCGATCGTCGGCGATCTCCTTCCAGGTCAGCGGCGTCGAGACGCCGGCGTAGTCGCTGGCGCGGGCGCTGTACGCGGTTGCGAGCGTCTTGCCGAGGATGTTCTGGAGGTAGTCGACGTAGACCGTCCCGCGCGGCCGCTTCTTCACGGTGCGCTCGACGGTCGCGACCTTCGGGTGCGCCGAGGCGACGACCGTCGCGACGATCTGGCAGAAGAGCTGCCCGGCTTCGTACGACATGCCGGGCTGGAGCGGGATGTAGATGTGCAGGCCGCGGGAGCCCGATGTCTTCGGCACCGCCGCGACCCCGAGCTTCTCGAGCTCGTCCCGCACCCAGCGCGCGACGTCGAGGACGTGCGCGAACGTCGCCCCGTCGCCCGGATCGAGATCGATCGCGGTGTAGTCGGCCTCGAGCGGCGACTGCACGCGTGAAAACCACGGATCCTGCGAGATCGCCGCCAGCTGCGTCATGTAGAGCAGCGTCGTCAGCGATCCGCCGATGAAGCGTTCGGCGCCGCGCTCGTCGATCGGGTCGAGGTCGTCCGGCAGCGTCTCGATGCGGACGCCGGCAGGCGGCTGCTCCTTGACCTTGCGCTGCTGGTAGAAGGCAATGCCGTCGATCCCGTTCGGAAATCGTTTCATGACCAGCGGCCGGTCTTCGACGACCGGCAGGATGTAGGGCGCCACCGTCGCGTAGTAGCGGAGCAGGTCGCCTTTCGTCAGCTTCAGCTTGGGCCAGAACGGTTTCCACAGGTTGGTGACGCCGACGCGCGACCCGTCCGGCAGCTGCACGGCGCCGTCCTTGCGCGCATGCTCGAGCGCCTGCAGCTCGTCGACGACGAGCTCGACCTGCGCCGCCGTCACGCCGCCGCGCGGCGCCTTGACCGCGGCGCGCTTGCGCAGGGAGGCGCTCGCGGCTTTCGACGATGAACGGGCGGCGCGTGCCGATGGCTTCGCAGCTGCAGGCTTGGGCACTTCTCTCACCACTGATTCCGGCCGTTTGTCGTCGCGCAGCCCGAGGTAGACGGGATGCCGCAGCTTGCGGTCGTCGGTCCATTCGGTGAACCGGACCTGGGCCACCAGTTCGGGCCGCGCCCAGTGTGCCGGTTCGTTGGTCTTGATCTTCTCCGAGAAAGGCGAGGTGCGCGTCTCCCTCGCCTCGAGCAGGCGCGAGACCCGTTCCAGCTCCCGCTGATCGAACCCGGTCCCGGTGTGGCCGACGTACGTCAGCGTGCCATCGTCGTCGTAGACGCCGAGCAGCAGGGCGCCGAAGTGCTGGCGAGTCTGACGCGGCTCGGTCCAGCCGCCGACGACGAACTCCTGCTGTTGATGCAGCTTGAGCTTGCGCCAGGTCGGGCTGCGGCGCCCGGACTGATAGGGCGATCGCGCTTCCTTGACGATCAGTCCTTCCAAGCCTTCGGCCTTGGCGCGATCGTGCAGCGCATGGCCGTCGCCGACTGCCTGTTCGCTGAGCTGCAGGCGATCGGCGTGCGGCACCGCGAACAGGCGCTCGAGACGACGCCGCCGCTCGCTCAGCGGCAGCCCGCGGACGTCGTCGTCGCCATCGCGGAGGATGTCGAACACGATGTAGGCGACGGGCTGCTGGCGATCGATGCGTTCGACGTCCTTGCCGTCGAGGACGTGAATGCGGCCCTGCAGCCGCTGGAAGCCGAGCGGACGGCCATCGGCGTCGAGCGCGACGATCTCACCGTCGAGGACGAGCGGCCGTCCGGCGGCAGCGGCGAGCTCGACAAGCGCCGTCGCGATCGATGGAAACTGCGTCGTCTTTTCATTGCCGAGCCGCGACCACAGCCGCGCTGATGTGGCGCCGCGCCGCGGCGATACCTCCGCGATGGCGCGAATGCCGTCGTACTTGGGCTCGAAGACGAGAGAGGTGCCGGAAAGGGGGGGAACCGCGAGGGTGGCCAGCATCGGCCGCGCGCCGCCGGGCTGCTCGCGCCAAATCAAGGGACTGGGGCCGATTACCGAGTATTCGGAGACCGGAAGACTCGGGTCAGAGCGGGAGGAGGATGCCCTGATCCCCGAATCCGGCCAATCTCCGAATACTCTGTAACCGACTGCCCAACATCTTCAACCAAGTCCCGCCATTAATCAACACTCTTTCGAAACCAGTCGAGCCGGCGGCGAGGCTTGGTCACAAGCCAAAACAGGCCTGTTCTCGTATTTTTGGACGCACCACGGGCGGGACGGCCGGGCGCGGGTAACCCCTGGATCCGGCCGTGGTGCAGTTCCGTGCACGCCGTACGATTGGCGTTCGAAAGACCGATAATCAGAGGACGTCTGGTCCCCAGGCGTCGCGGTTTCCGGTCGAGACCGGACTTTTCAAGCAACAGGAGCACGACGATGGCGGCTCGTCCGACGTGGAAAGGGTTTCTGAAGATCAGCCTGGTCAACATCCCGGTGCGGGTGTTTCCGGCGACCGATTCGGCCGCGACGATCAGCTTCAACCAGTTGCACGCCGAGTGTCAGACGCGCATCCAGCAGAAGCGCTGGTGCCCGAAGTGCGAGCGCGAAGTGGCGCACTCCGAGCTCGCCAAGGGCTACGAGTTCGAGAAGGGGCGGTACGTCGTGATGACCGAGGACGACATCGCGAAGGTGAAGCCCGAGTCGACCCGCGTCATCGACCTGGTGCAGTTCACCGATGCGTCCGCGATCGATCCGATCTACGTCGAGCGTCCGTACTACCTCGCGCCGGACGGCGGGATGGCGCAGGACGCGTTCGCGGTCATGCGCGAAGGCATGAAGGGAAAGGCCGGGATCGGCAAGCTCGCGATCTCCGGCCGCGAGTACCTGGTGGCGGTGCTGGCGCGCGAGCGCGGCCTCGTGATGTACACGATGCGGCACGCCAAGGAAGTGCGCGGCATGGATCAGATCGAGGAGCTCGATACGGTACCGTCGAAGGTCAAGCCGGACGAGATCAAGCTGGCCAAGCAGGTCATCGGCAACTTCGAGGGCCATCTCGATCTCACCGAATACAGCGACCGCTACCAGGAAGAACTGCAGCGCATCATCGACGCGAAGGTGGCGGGTGAGGAAGTGGTGGCGACCACGGAAGAGGCGCCGCCGAAGGTCGTCAACCTGATGGACGCCCTCCGCCAGAGCCTCGATCGCGTCAGCGCCGGCAAGAAGAAGTCGGTCAAGGTCGAGATGGAGAAACCGGCCCGGGCCGTCGCGGGACAAAAGCGTCGCGCCCGCTGAGGCGGCGCGTCATGGGGGCGGCGTCACTCGCGCGTCGACACGCCTGTCCCGAAGATCTGCTGCAGCGTCTGGCGCCGGTAGGCAAAGATCCGCGTTACGTCGCGGCGGACCAGCCTGCGGCTGATCCAGCGCGCGCGCGGCAGGAACTCGACATGATCGATGACGCGGGTGCCGGCGTCGGTGGCTTCGAACCGGTGCTCGTGGTGCCACCACCGGTACGGGCCGATGAGCTGGCGGTCGACGAATCGCGAGCCAGGCTCCCAAACGTCGATCCGCGTCAGCCACGGTACGGGCACGCCGTAAAGCGCGATCCTGTACTCAATCTCCAGACCTTCCCGCATCGTGACCGGCCCGCGCGAGAGGATCTGGAAGCTGAGCCACGGCGGCGTCAGCTTCTGCAGGTTCGCCGCGTCGGCGAAGAACTCGAACGTCGACTCGAGCGGCGCCGCGACGACGATGTCGCTGTGAACGTAATCGAGGCCGCGGGCAGGACGGGTGCGGTCGGCGGTCAGTCGCAGCATCGAACTTACCGTAGCGAAGCCGACGCCATCATCTTTGACACCCTGACGCCATCGACTCCGCGTTCCTCCGCCCGCATTGTGTGCAATCTTGCGGCCGGAGTAGACTCTTCGGCGATTCACTCTACCCAGCGCTCGATCACGAGGCAGGATGATGACCAATCGACTTCGACTCGGCGTGATCTTCGCGCTCGCATTGAGTGCGGCAGTGGTTCAGGCCCGCCAGACCGGCGGCATCGTGCCCGCCGACCTCGTCGGCGTGTGGTCGGGAACGTGGGATGGCGGGGGCGGCAGCGGCGGGTTCGAGCTGACGCTGGAGAAGGGCAAGGACGGTCCGGACGCCGGCCGCGTGTCGGTCACCGGCGACACGCCCTACCAGGCGACCTTCCGGGCCTTGAAGTTCGACGGCAAGAAGATGATGGCCGTCTACGATTTTCCCCCGGAGGGCCAGATCGAGATCCATCTCGACCTGACATTCGAAGCTGGCTCGGCGAAGGGAACCTGGTCAGCGCGGGCGAAAGCCAACGGCAGCGAGGTGCTGGCGGGAACGCTCGACCTCAAGCACAAGAAGTAGCCATCAACGCGGCACGAGCGCAATCGCTCGCAGCGGTCCGCCGGAGCCGCCCTCGATCTTCATCGGCAGGGCGACGATCATCGCGCCCCGCGCCGGCAGCCGATCCAGGTTCGTAAGGTTCTCGAGGCCAGGCACGTTGCGCGCTGCCGCGACGCGATGAACCTGGAAATCGCTCGAGCGGCCGTAGTCGATCGAAGCCGTGTCGATGCCTAGCGCCGCGACGCCGCGCTCCTCGACCAGCAACCTCGCCGCCTCGACGCCGTACGACGGAAACGACAGCTTCGAGGCGTCGCCCGGCGTGTCGTCGCCCAGGTAGCTTCGCGCGTCCGGCCAGAAGCGGCTCCACCCTGTCCGCAGCAGCACTACCGTACCGCGCGCGATCTGCCCGTGCGCTTTCTCGAAGGCGAGGACAGCGTCGCGGGTCAGCCGGTAGTCGCGGTCGGCGGCGGCGTCCTTCGTCACGTCGATGACGACAGCCGGTGCGACGAGCTGTTCGAGCGGAATCTCGTCCGCGGTCCGTCCCTTCTCGGAGAAGTGCCGCGGCGCATCGAGGTGGGTACCGCCATGCTCCGGGGTGCTCAGGGTGTTGGCGGAGTAGAACCAGCCGCCGGGCGTCGGTCCGTTGGCCTCCTGTTTCAGCCCGAACTTCGACGCCGACGTCGGCCAGTAGAGCGTGCCGGCGCCGAACGCATGCGACAGATCGACGATCTGATATCGCGAGAGATCGATCGTCTGTCCCGCCGCGGCGGTCGCAGCCGCGACGGCGATCGCCGCAACGAGGCTCAGCGTCTTCACGGGTGCGCCCCTCCGGCGTCTACTTCTTTCGCGTGCCCTTGAAGTTGCCGCCGTACTCGCCGAAGGCCCACGTGCCGGCGAGCACGTCGGCCTCGAGCTTGGCGGCAATCGTGAGCGTCGCCTTCTGGCCGTTCTCCCCCGACGTGAAGGGGAACGAGAGGTTCAGCACGTCTCCCTTGAACGTGCCCTCGAGCGGCTGATCTTCCCAGGTGCCGGTCACCTTATCGCCGTCGAGCTTCATGACGACCGTCGCGTTCCGTTCGCCGCCGGGCGTTTCCATGACGAAGACCCAGGTGCCGGTCGGATCGAAGGCGGCCGTTGCTGTGGCGAACGTCGCCAGCACCAGCGCGAGAGCGGTCAGCAAACGCTTCATCTTCATCCTCATTGCCTCCACTGTGCCGCGGCCCATCGCCGCGCGCCGCTACTGTAGAACGCCGCCGTCGCCCGCTGCCAGCGGGAAAAACCCGGCAGGCGGTTCTACGCGAACGGGTTCTCGTCGGCGCTTGGCCCGTATACCGACGGCACGGGGACGTCGAGCTGGCGCAAATAGACGAGCAGCTGGCCGCGGTGGTGATACCAGTGGTTCAGCATGACCGACCGGAGAAAGCTGGCGCGTGGAATCGCCATGATCTCGCGGTCGCCGGCGACCAGCCGCCACGTGTCGAGCATCGTCTCGTCGCTGGCGCCGGCGAGCGCCGCTTTCGCCTGCGTCACGCTCTGGCGGAGCGCCGGGACGAGGTCGGCGCTGGCGGCGGCGCGTTCCTGGACGAACTGCGGCGCGTTAGCCACCGGCTGCATCGCGAGCGTGGCGACTGCGCCTGGAATCTGCGCGACGTGCAGGGCCAGTTGACCCAGGCTGTACGACTTCGGGTGCGGCCGCCAGTCGAGCTGGGCGTCCGGGACACGTTCGAGCACGCGCTCCGTCGTGCGCGCCTCCTGTTCGAGTTCCTGCAGGAAGCTTTCCGCGATGGCCATCATCTGCTCCTTTGATTTCGATCTCTTCCTACGCTACAAGCTATCTCATAAACGCGCGAGCGAGCGGGAGCGAGTGAGCCTGGGGAGCGGAGCGGGGCCCGGGGCCTCCGCGAGCGCCCGCCTTCGCGCCGGAGGCGCTTTGGCGAGGTCTCGCCGTAGCCTCAGCGGAGGCGGAAGCCAGTCGGGGAGTCCGAGGGGTGAAGCCCCTCGGTTGAGATTAGGTCGCGAGCGGCAAAAGCCAACGGAGCGGCCGAGCTACTCGTCACGCATCGCGGCAAGCGGATCGACCGTGGCAGCGCGGCGGGCCGGGACGATGCAGGCAATGCCGACCGAGACGAGCAGCAGTACCGCTGCTGTAAGCCAGCCCTGGATCGCGGGCGTCGCCGCGTCAGGTGTCCAGCGCGTCAGCCAGCGGCTGACGATCACCGATCCCAGCAGCCCGAGACCGGCGCCCGTGCCCGCCAGCCGCGCGCCTTCGCCGAACACCTGGCGCATGATCCGCCAGGCCGGCGAACCGAGCGCGGTGCGGATCGCGAACTCGCGCCGGCGCCGCCGGGCCGCATCGCTCATCGCCCCGGCCAGCCCGAGCCCGCCGAGCGCCAGCGCGATTGCCGCGTCGGCGCCGACCAGCGTCGACGCCATCCGCTCGCCGGCGAGCGCCGTGCGCGCCAGGTGATCCTCGAGCGTCGTCACGCGCTTGACCTCGCCGCCTTCGACGGCGGCGAGCCGCCGCTCGATCGACGAGGTCAATTCGCGCTGATCGCCGGTGCCCGCTGCCACCAGTGTCATCCGCCACAGGAAGTTCTGCGACAGCGGCAGATAGATCGTTGGCTCGGGACGCCGCTGCGCCGCCTGCAGCACAGGGGGACGCACGACGCCGACGATCGTGGTGCGGCGGCCCGAGGCGTCGATCGCCGCGCCGCCAATCGCGCCGGCGGGGAAGTAGAGGTTCGCCGCCGCCTCGTTGATGACGCCGACGCCGCAGTCGAGCGCCGATGGCTCGTCGCGAAAGACGGCGCCGGCCGTCGGCTCGAGATCCATCGCCGCGAAGTAGCCGGCGCTGACGACGTTGACGTGGAGCGTGCCGGGCGTCGTCTGCGATGGATCGGGCACGGCGAAGCGGGCCGGGCCGGGCGCCGGCCGGAGGATGCCAGCCTGGTCGCCGTAGTAGTAGACGGTTGGCTCGTCCTGTGCGTCCGCAGCGCCGGGACGGACCGCGACGACGCCAATCACCTGGACGCGCTGGCCCGCGGGATCGACGAGCTCGCGTCCGATCGCCCCGTCCGGATCGGTCGCGGCCGCGGCGCGCTCGCTGAGCACCACGACCGGACACCGGTGCCTGGAATCTCCGCCGCCGAACATGCGCCCGGCGCGCGGCGGCATTACCAGCGACTTGAAGGTTTCGGCGGTGAACTCTGCGGCGTCGAGCGTGACGGCGCGGGTCGGTGCGGCCGGCGGCTCGAACCGCATCGGCTGCCACGCCGAGCGTGTGCCCGGCATCGCATCTGCGAACGCCGTCACCTCGACGCCGGGCATGGCGCGCGCCGTGGCCTCGAGGGCGGCGAAGTAAGCGAAACCGAGGTCGGGACGCGCGAAGCGATGCGTGGATTCGACCGTCGCCAGCACCGACGATCGCAGGCGTGTGCCGAGCCCGGTGCGCAGCGCGCCGCGGAACCCGGCGACCAGCTGCAGCGCGGAGACGACGAGCAGGCAGCAGCAGGTCATCTGGAGGATCACCATGCCTGTCTTGAGGCGGTGGATGCCGACTGACGGCCCGGCGCTCTCGCGGCGCAGCACCGCGGCCGGATCGTCATGCCGCATCGCCAGCAGCGGCAGCATCGCGCAGCCGCCAATCACGACGGCACACACGCCGACGGCCAAGGCGATGCCGCTGCCGTCCGGCGCGAAAACCAGCCGCTCGGCGTCCTCGGAGAAGAACAACGCCGGCAGCGCGCCAGCCGTCCAGGTCGCGAGCAGCGCGCCGAGGGCGCCGCCGCCGATGGCGATGACGATCGCGTCGGCGAGCACGTGCCGCGCCAGCTGCGCCCGGCTTGCACCGAGCGCGACCCGGACCGACGTCTCGCGCGCCCTCGACGCGGCGCGCGACAACAGGAACGCGCCGACATTGCCGCACGCGACGATGAAGACGCCGGCAGCGGCTATAGCCAGCAGCGTCTTCATCCGCGCCAGGCCGGCCGCGGCGGTGACCTCGGTGCCGGTGTACGGGTGGACCTCGATCTCAGTCGCGCCGCCTGCGGCGGGACGCAGCGCGGTCGCGTCGTCTCCAGGATTACGCAGCGCGGACGCCGCCGAGGCCGCCGAGACACCCGGCCGCAGCCGTGCGAGCACGGTCTCGACGCGACCGGCGCTGCCGTCCAGGCCTGGTTCTTCCTGCGGCATCCAGACGTCGATCGCCCGGTCGTCGTACACGCCGGCCAGCCAGTCCGGCGCGACGCCCGCGATCCTGGACGAGATCCGGTCGACCACAACCGGCATGCCGCGGAAGTCATCGCGCTGCTTCAGGATCGTCGACCACAGGGCGTGGCTGACGATGACGCCGTCCGACCCCGCGAGATTGAGGATGGCCGCGACGTCGGGCGAGATGGCAGCGACCGACATGACCGACGACCGGCCTTCGAGTGTCACCATGGCCCGCGACTCCGTCACCGTCCCGAGCCGTTCGAACAGATCGCTGCGGCCGCGGAGCGACAAATAGCGATCGGCGTCGAGCGCGGCCGGACCGTTTGAATCGGCGGCCGCGACGAGGACGACCGCCCGGTCAGCCTCCGCCAGCGGCAGGCGGCTGGTGAAGAGGCCGTTGACGACGCCGGCGATCGTGGCATTGCTGCCGATCCCGAGCGCGATCGTGAGGAGCAGCGCGGACGTCAGGAGCGGGGTGCGCGCCAGCGAGCGGACGGAATAGAGGAGGTCGGTCCAGAGGCTCATCTCACGCCGGCACCATGGTATCGTCCGTGGCCGTCGCCATCCCCTGCCCTGGCTCAACTCCTGGGTGTGCATGCAGAAATGAATTTCGGAAGGAGGTCAGGCCGCGTGGCAAACTGGCCCGCGCTGTTCAATCGGCTTGAATTCACTGGCCTCTGTCCCGCGAGCCGCCGCAGGTGCGCCGTCTGATGGCGCGGGCGACGCTCACCCGCGCCTTTGACATTGCATGCAGAAATTGGCGATGCTAGTGCCCGCGCGGCGCAAAAATGTCGGCCGCTGCCATAGAGGATGCCTTGTTCCAGATGCGCCGCGCCAGTCCCTGGCTCTCCCGCGTTGTTCCGGTCGGCCTCGTGTGTCTCGCCTCGCTCGTCGGGCTGGACGCGTTTCAGAACCGGGGCCAGTGGCCGCCCGCCGTCCGCAAGACGCCTGACAAGGCGCCGGTCCTCAGCGCAGAAGAAGAAATGAAGACGATGGTGCTGCCGCCGGGCTACCGCGTCGAGCTGGTCGCCAAGGAGCCGCTCGTCGTCGATCCGATTGCCATCGACTTCGACGCCGACGGCCGGATGTGGGTGCTCGAGATGCAGGGTTTCATGTCCGAACCCGGCGGCGCCAACTCCCGCGAGCCGATCAACACCCTTGCCGTGCTCGAGGACGAGAACGGCGACGGCGTGATGGACAAGCGGACGGTGTTCGCGGACAAGCTGGTACTACCGCGCGCGCTCAAGGTCCTCGACGCCGGGGTGCTGGTCGGGGAACCGCCGAACCTCTGGCTGATGAAGGACACGAACGGCGACCTCAAGGCGGATAGCAAGGAGCTCGTCAGCGATTCGTACGGCCGCGCCGCCGCCAGCATCGAGCACAACGCCAACAGCCTGCTCTGGGGGCTCGACAACATCATCTACACGTCCGAGCACGAGTGGCACCTCCAGCTCCGCAACGGCAAGTTCGAAACCATGCCGGCGCTGCGCCGGGGCCAGTGGGGGGCGTCGATGGACGACGCCGGGCGGGTCTATCGCAACGTCAACGACGCGCCGCTGTTCGTCGATTTCGTCGCGGCGAAGTACTACGCGCGGAATCCGAACCTGGTCCGGACGCGCGGCCTCTACGACCCGCTGATCTCGCGCGAGGACTCGACGATCTGGCCGATCCGCGCCACCCGCGGCGTCAACCGCGGCTATCGCGATCAGTTCTTCCGCGCCGACGACACCTCAGTGACGATCCAGGGCGTGGGCACGCCGGTCATCTACCGCGGCGATCGCCTGCCGAAGGAGCTGTATGGCGATGCGTTCATCACCGACTCGACCACCAACCTGGTGCATCGTTACAAGATCCAGGATGACGGCACCGGCCGGTTGAAGGCGGTCGACGGATACGCCAAAGGTGAGATCCTGGCGTCGTCGGACGAGCGGTTCCGCCCCGTCAACATGCTCGGCGGCCCCGACGGCACGCTCTACGTCGTCGACATGTACCGCGGCATCGTCCAGGAACAGATCTACTGGACGGATTTCCTGCGCGACTACATCAAGGCGCACGATCTCGAGCGGCCGGTGAACCTCGGGCGCATCTGGCGGATCGTGCACAGCACGACCAAGCGCGATCAGAAGCCGGCGCTCTCGAAGGCGGCGCCCGCGGAACTGGTGAAGACGCTGACGCACGCGAACGGCTGGTGGCGCGACACGGCGCAGCGGCTGCTCGTCGAGCGCGGCGACAAGTCGGCGGTGCCGGCGCTGCGGCAGCTGGCGCAGCAGACGCCCGACTGGCGCGTCAAGCTGCACGCGCTGTGGACGCTCGATGGTCTTGGCGAGCTCGAGGCGGCGGAAGTGCAGCGATCCCTGAGCGACAAGTCGCCCGACGTCCGCGCCGGCGCGGTGCGCCTGTCGGAACGGTGGCTCTCGCAGCCCGATCAACCGCTCACCGCAGCAGTCCTCAAGCTGATCGACGATCCGTCATGGACCGTGCGGCGTCAGCTTGCAGCGACGATCGGCGAGCTGCCGGCGCCGGCGCGCCTTGACCCGGCGGTTGCGATCCTCACGAAGTACGGCGCGGATGCGATCACCGTCGACGTGACGATCAGCGGCCTGCGCGGCGCGGAAATGCCGGCGCTGACGCGCGTGGCGGCTGCACCGGCGGCGCCGCGCGATGCGGTAGTGATGCTGACCGCCGCGGTGGCGCGCAGCGGCGAGTCGGCAGCGGTCCAGACTCTCGTCGGCAGCGCGACAGCGGCGACGACGCCGGCGCCGCGGCGGCTGGCGCTGCTCGAAGGCCTGGACCTGGGTTTGCCCGCCAGCGGCGGCGGTCGCGGCGGTCGCGGTCAGGGCGGTGGAGGTGGTGGTGGCGGCGCCGCGGCGCCGACGGCCAAGCCTGCGGTTCTGCCGGGCGAGCCGGCGGAACTGGTGAAGCTCGCGGCATCGGCTGACGAGAGCGGCGCGCTGGCGAAGCGGATCGTCGCCAAGCTCGAATGGCCTAACAAGCCGACGCCGGTCGTCGAGGTCACGCCGTTGACCGCCGACGAACAGAAGCGCTACGCCGCCGGCAGCGACATCTACAAGAACCTCTGCCTCGGGTGTCACCAGGTGGATGGACGCGGCAAGGAAAAGATGGCGCCGCCGCTCGTCGAGTCGCGCTATACGTCGGGCCAGGACGCCGGCGCGTCGATTCGCATCCTGCTCGCCGGCAAGGAAGGGCCGGTCGGCCTGATGCCGCCGCTCGGCGGCGCGCTCAAGGACGATGACATTGCCGCCGTCCTGACTTACGTCCGGCGCGAGTGGGGCAACACCGGCTCTCCGGTCGCGGTCGACGACGTCACCGAGATCCGCGGCCTGACGAAGACGCGGACCAAGCCCTGGACCGATGCCGAGCTCACACCGGCCGGCCGCGGCCGCGGCGGCGGGCGCGGGCAGCAGTAAGGCGTGTGGCCGGCGAGGCGCAGCGGTTATTCCCGCTGCGTTGGCGCAGGATTCACTCCTTCTGAATCCTGCTGCTTGCGGGCGCGCTCCGCGGCGATTTCGTCGGGTTCGCGGTTCAGTTCACGGCGGTCCGCGTCCTCGGGGGGCTCCTGTTCACCTTCGCGCCGGGGCGTGCCGGGTGCGTTTCCCACAACGACTCCTTTGTTCAATCGCGACTTGCGCTCTGTACCTTGACGAGGCGCGGCTTGCGTATGCCTGGCCGCGTGATTCGCTGTGCCTGGCGGGGCCGGTGCGTGTCGGTGAAGGCCGGCACTGACACCGGCCGACCCGTCCTGGCCGACCGATAGAGCGCCTGGACGATGCGGACATCCTGCAGCCCTTCTTCGCCCGAAGGCTCCGGCTTGCGATCGTTCAGGATGCAGTCCGAGAAGTAGATCAGCTCGGGCGCGAACTGATCGCGCTTGCCCGTCTCCTTTTTCGTCTTCTTTCCGTCGACGGTCAGCGTCCAGCCCAGTCCCTCGGCGTATTCGTAGGCCGGATCGACGCGGAGATCGCCCTTGGTCCCGACCAGGCGGTACGAACCGACATCCGAGGCGTTGAAGCTGGTGACGAAGCTCGCGACGCGATCGTTACCGAAGCGGAGGATGGCGGCCGTCGTCTCGTCGATTTCGGCAAGCGAGGCGAGGCCGCTGTTGATGGAGACGGCTGAAACCTGCGTCGGCTCGGCGCCGAACAGGTTGCGGGCGGCGTTGATGCAGTAGACGCCGATGTCGTAGAGCGTCCCGCCGCCAGCGTCCCGCTTGGTCCGGATATCGCCGCGGCGGACCTTCATCGAGAACGACGAGTTGAAGAACTTCAGCTCGCCGAGGCGGCCCTGCCGCGCCATCGCCAGCGCCGCCAGGTTGACGGTCTCGAAGTGCAGCCGGTAGGCGATCATCAGCTTCACGCCCCCTTTCCGGCAGGCGCCGATCATGCGGCGGCACTCCTCGACGGTGACGGCCATCGGCTTCTCGCACAGCACGTGCACCCCGGCGCGCGCGGCGCGAATCGTGTACTCGGCGTGCATCGAGTTCGGCAGCGCGATGTAGACGGCGTCGACGACCTTCAGGCATTCGTCGAACTCGTCATACGCAAAGCTGTGGTCCAGGCCGTAGCGCCTCGCCACTTCGCGCCGCTTGCTGCGGTCGCTGCTGACGATGGCGACCAGCCTGGAATTGCGGCGCGCGTGCGCGAAAGCCGGCAGCACGGCGACCTGGGCGATGTGGCCGAGGCCGACGACGCCGTAGCGAATGGGTTTCGTTCTCGGCATGGTTCAAAAACCTCGATCTGTGCTTGACATCATGAAACCCTGACCGCGTCGATCACCGCCCGGTATCGTCGTGCGGCGCGTGCACCGGCTTGGATTCCGGCGATCCCCGCTCCCGGAGATACACGGCGAGCCAGACCATCGACGCGATCGCCAGGAACTCGCTCTGCCAGTTCTGAAAGGACTCGAACCAGAACCGGGGCGAGGCGAAATACGCGCCCATCGTCGGCTCTGCCTCACCGTGCGCGACCTGGTCCGCCGCGTACTCGGCAAAGCCGCCGGCCGCGTGGCCCACCCACGAGAGCAGGAACAGCAGGACGAACGCCAGCCCGAGCGAGTGCTCGTAAAGCCGCAGGATCCAGCCGCCGCGGCGAACCGGCCAGGGCGCGTCTGGAAGGTGAGCGAACTCCCGCGGGTCCGCGTCGACGAGCTCCTTGACCCCGGGGCGACGCGATTCAGGCGAGCCCTTCTGGATGAGGATCGTTGTCAGGAGAACGAAGACCGCCATCTGTAGGAACTCGCTCTCCCAGTTCTCGAACAGTGCTTCCCACGGGTGGCCAGTCCGGAGATAGCCGGCGAGGTCTACGACGGGCTGCTGGTGATCGGTTTGTGTCGCGTTGTACTGGTACAGGCCTGTGAGGACCTGCGCGCCGAGGAACAGCGCGAACATCGCCATCAGGGCCAGTGTGAGCGCGCGGTCGCGAATCCAGTCCATTACGTGCCGTTCATCGCGTGGAGCCAACGTCCACCCGCGACATTGAGCATGTCCTGTACCAAACCGCCGGCTCTTGCGCGCGGGACGTATTCCGCGGGCGTGGAGTGCGATTGTCGGCCGATGCCGGAACAGGTTGGTCTGAGGTTGGCGGCGCGAGGGAGATGTAGAGCTCACGCGACGTAATGCAGCGCACGGGACCGATCGTGAGCAGTGGCGGGCGCACATGGGCACAGCACACCACCGAGCCGATCATACGTCTGCTACATTTTCCAGATGCGATTCAACCGCTCGGTACCACCCTGCACCGTGATTCCTGTGCTCATTTACCCCGACCCCAGCGCAGCAGCTGATTGGCTGTCACAGGGGTTCGGCTTTACCGTCCGCCTGCGCATCGCCAATCACCGCATTCAGATGAAGGCCGGAGACGGCTGCTTCACCATCGCCGAAGGCACCGTGGCGCCAAACAACTCACATATCATTCAGGTCCGGATCGAGAATGCCGAGGCGCACTGCGAGCGCGCGCGGCAGAACGGAGCCATTATCCTGACCGAGCCGCAAGACCAACCCTACGGCGAGCGTCAATACAACGCTGAGGACTTTTGTGGCCATCGCTGGGACTTCACCGAAACTATCGCCGACATCGCTCCGGAGGAATGGAGCGGCGGTGCGTTTCACCTTGAGTGAATTAATCCTGGTCCGCTTGTGAACGCGATCGAAGGACTCAAGCCGTTCCGGGTTGGGAAGGCCGCGATTCGCTCCCAGCTTCTGGGAATTTTGAAAGATTGGGGTGGATGACGGGAATTGAACCCGCGACTTCCTGAGCCACAGTCAGGCGCTCTACCACTGAGCTACACCCACCATACGGGCCGGAGACGAGAATAGCACTCGCTGGTGACCAGCCGAGCAGCTTGAGCTCCTCGGCCGACGGCGCGCCGGCGCCTCGGTGGCCCGAGCCGACGGTTCAGCCAAACGTTAATTCTACCATTCAGCGGAGAAGGCCGGCAAACGACCGCGGCGATCAGACCTGGGTCGGCGGGTGGGGCTTCGTGATGTCGGTCAGCTGGCCCTGTTCGACGGCGACGGCGCCGGCATGAACCCGGGTGGAACGGATGCTCTTGGCCTCGTACATCAGGACGTCGGCGCGCTGCACGAGCTCGGCGGCCAGGACCTTTGCGGAGCCGCGACGCTCGGACACCGGTCCCAGCCGCAGACAGACGACGCCGACGTCGACCTTGACCGGATTGGCGGCGAGCCGGGGATCTTCCCGGGCCCAGTCGTGGCGCTCGACCGCCTGCTTGAACCGCTGGGCAATCTCGGTCGCTTCGACGCAGCCAGGCAGGTGCGGAATCAGGAAGCAGAATTCGTCGCCGCCGAATCGCGCGTGGAGATCGCGCGTCTCGCTGACGCGCTCGAGCGCGAGCACGTCTTCAGAACGGATCTGATCCGACAGGATCTGCGCCACCCGCTCGATGATGCAGTCGCCGATAGCATGTCCGAGGGTGTCGTTGTAGCGCTTGAAGCTGCTGATGTCGACGACGCCGACACCGCACCAGCGCACCCGCTGCTCGACGGCGAGGAACGATTCGAGCCGCTCCATGAACCAGTCGAAATTGAGCAGCTTGGTTTTTGGATCGCGATGCGACTTTTCGGTCAGCTCGGCGACGACTTCCTCGAAGTAGCGCGCGATGTTGCTGACGGTTGCATCCTTTTCCGACAGCTGCGTCTGAAGCCGCTCCATTTTGTCGGTGAAGCCCTCCGTCAGGGCCTGGATCGCGTCCCTCTTCGATTCTTCGACGAGCTGCCGCTGGCGCGACAATACCTCCTCGACCGCCTCGAGCAGTTCCAGCTCGATCGGCACATTCAAGGTGAGATGCTGACGAATCCAGGCGCGAAGTTCGTCGAGTGTTCGCGGCATTTGCTGTTTGGCGATCGGGACGCCAGACTTTTGGGTCATGTGCACAGTACGAACCGTGCTCAACCAGACAATCAATCGCCGTGCCGGGTCCGATCCCGCGTAAATGCCTGCACCAGAGGAACGTAAGCGTGATTGGCTGGGAATCTTTTTCCCCTGACGTTCGAGTTTTTCCACTTCTGGCGATCGCGGTGGGCTGACGAAAACGGTAGGTGGGTCAGCTGTTAGTCCGTCAGGCGAGCCAGCTCGGCTTGAGCGGTCTCGAGCTTGACCCGGGCCTTGGCCAGCGCCTGCGCCTGTTCACGGACGCGCCGCGCATCAGCATCACGTTTTCGCTTCGCCTCGGTCGCCAGCGTCTCGGCCTCATCGGCGGCCGCCTGTGCCGTCTCGACGGCCGCGCGCGCGGATGACCACTGTGTCTCCGCCCGCTCCGATTCACGGGCGCTGCGCGCGGCTTCGAACTCGGCCCGTCGCGCGTCCTGTTCGGCGGCGCGCTCGGTCCGCGCCGCGGCGCTGACGGCATCGCGCGCGGCCGCGATGGCCTTGTTTCGTTCCGCCTCCTGCTTCCTGCGCGTCGCGGCTTCTTCGCGCGTCTCGAGACCGGCGCGTTTCGTTCCTGCCGCTGCCGGCGCTGGTCGTGACGATTCTGTCGGCCGCTTGACGGCCGGCGCCGGCGACACGGCCGCCGTACCGCGTCCGGGCAGGCCGGCCAGCATTTCGAAGCCGCCAGGCTGGAGGGTCCGTGACAGCCGGCCGCCTGGCTCAGCCGCGGTGGGCAGGGCACGAAGGGTGGTGGCGATCGCCTGCCTGGTCGCGTCGCTCGCCGGCTGGCCGGCGCTGGCGAGGACGTCGAGCGCCGCCTTCAGGGCAGCCTCGATCGCCTCTTCGTGGGCCGCGCCGGCGGCGCGCAGATCCGCGCGCTCGCCCGCCATGACGGCGGCATGCGCCGTACGCACGCCGGTCGCCGCGGCGATCAGCGCGTCGAACGCCTGTCGCCGCTGCCAGAACACCTGATTGATCGCCCAGGCCGCTGCCGGCGGCTTCGCCAGCGTCTTGACCGGCGCGCCTTCCTTGCCCAGTTCCTTCGCCAGCGTGTTGCGCGCGGCGGTGAACTCATCGAGCGGGAGCTGGTAGAGGCGGTCGATGGCCGCCTCGATCTGTCGCCGTTCGCTCACGTCCACGAGCATATCGCGGAGGGCGCGGGCGGCGCACGGCGCGGCCCAGGCACCGGCCGCGAGGCGCTGGGCCAGCGGGGTAGAATCCGCGGTGATGCAGCGCGATGAACCGGCCGCCGGCGGGTTTCCAGCGACGCGGCCCTCGATCCTCGAGCGCATCCGCGACGACGACCCGGAGGCGCGGCGCGAGGCGTTCGGCGACCTCGTCGAAGGCTACTGGAAACCGGTCTACAAGCACCTTCGCCTGACGTGGCGCGCCGATGCGGATGAGGCCTCCGACCTCACGCAGGCGTTCTTCGCCGACGCCTACCAGAAGTCCTGGCTCGAACGCTACGAGCCGTCGAGGGCGCGCTTCCGGACCTTCGTCCGCGTCTGCGCCGATCGCTTCGTCATGAATCAGCGCCAGGCGGCGACGCGCCTGAAGCGCGGCGGCGGCGTCCAGACTATCCCGCTCGACTTCGAAGGCGCCGAACGCGAGGTGGCCGCGGCCCGGGACGGCGCCGCCGATCCCGATGAACGCTTTCACCAGGAGTTCGTCCGCGCCCTCTTCGACAAGGCGGTACAGGATCTCCGCGCCGAGTACCGACGCGGCAGGACGCGCGATATCCTTCACATTATTCGAGCGCTACGACCTCGCGGCCGAAGCGGGCGCCAGCTACGCTGCCCTCGCCGCCGAGTACGGGCTGACGACGTCGCAGGTGACGAACGCGCTGGCGCAGGTGCGCCGCCGCTTTCGCGAGCGCGCGCTGGCGTCGCTGCGCGGCCTTTGCGGCAGCGAGCCGGAGTTCCGGCGCGAAGCGCGCGAGTTGTTCGGCATCGACGTGGATTGACCACCAGCCGTGACCTATCTCTCCGACGCCATCGTCGGCCGCCTGCGCAGCGTCGGCAACTGGCCCGAGCTCGCCTCGTCGCGCTACGTCGTCCTCGACGAGCTCGGCCGCGGCGGGATGGGGACGGTCTACCTCGCCCGCGACCAGGAGCTCGCGCGCGACGTCGCGCTGAAGATCTCCAACGCGATTGCCAGTCCGGAGTTCGAGCAGAGACTGCAGCGAGAGGCGAGGACGCTGGCACGGCTCGAGCATCCCGGCATCGTCCCGGTGCACGACGTTGGCCGGCTCGCCGACGGGCGGCTCTTCTACGTCATGAAGCGGCTGGTCGGGCAGACGCTGCAGCAACGCCTGCCGTCGCTCGACGCCGCCGATCGCCTCGGCGCCTTCGAGCGCATCTGCGAGCCGATCGGGTTCGCGCATGCGCGAGGCGTCATCCATCGCGATCTAAAGCCGGCGAATATCATGCTCGGCGGGTTTGGCGAAGTCATCGTCCTCGACTGGGGCCTGGCCCGCGACTGGGGCTTGAAAGAAGAAGCCGCCGCGGATGCCGGCGGCGCCGCGGTCGCGGGAACACACGGATACATGGCGCCGGAACAGGCGAGCCCGGGGCAGTCCGAGATCGATCACCGCGCCGACGTCTACGCGCTCGGCGCCATCCTTCACCTGTTGCTCACGGATACGCTGCCGGCCGGTGACGATCCGGAGAGCGGGCTGCGTCGCGCCCGCGTGCCCCGGCCACTGGCTGCGATCTGCGGCACGGCGCTGCGCCGCGCTCCCGGCGACCGTTACCAGACGGTGGCGGCGATGCAGGACGACGTGGCAAGGTACCGCGGCGGCCGGGCCGTCAGCGTCTACCGCGAAACCCCGTGGGAACGGATCGTCCGGTTCACCCGCACCTACCGGACGCCAATCCTGCTGGTGCTGGCGTATCTGGTCATGCGGACGCTCGTGGCGGTGTTCGCCGGCTGGTGAGCCGGCGTGGCGGCCGGAGCCGAAGGATTGCGGACGGACGCGTAAGAGATCGGTGGAGGACAACTTCGAATGAAGAAACCTGTGCTGGGACTTCTACTTGGCGGCATCCTTGGCATCTTCGACGGCCTGAGCGCGCTGATCTCCGCTCCCGAAACCCGTCCGGCGATCGTCGGCATCGTCATCGGCTCCACCTTCAAGGGGCTGATCGCCGGCTGGATCATCGGCTGGATCGCGACCCGCAGCCGATCGCTGCAGACCGTGATGCTTGCCGGCCTCGCCGTCGGCGCATTTTTTGCGTTCCTGGTCGCGGCCATGCCGCAGCCTGACGGCACGCATTACTGGTGGGAGATCATGCTGCCCGGCAGCGTTCTTGGCCTGATCGTCGGCTACGCGACTCAGCGCTACGGCCGCCCCGGAATGGCGACACATTGACGTGCTTCTGATCCTGGCGATTGCGATTGCCGGCGCGGCCATCCTGTCGCACACCGCGCCGCGGCCGATGCTGTTCGAGGCGTTCCGGCCGAACGGCTCGGTGTGGCGGATGCCTGCCGCCGCCGGCGATCGCCCGCGCGTCTACCTCACGTTCGACGACGGGCCGAACGTCGCCTGGACGCCGCCGCTCCTCGATGCCCTGCGCGACGAGGGCGCGACCGCCACGTTCTTCCTCATCGACGATCGCATCACCGACGAAAGCGCCGCCATCGTCCGGCGCATCGCCGAGGACGGGCACGCCATCGGGCTGCACAGCGGCACGCGGCGGTTGATGCTGATGCCGCCGAGCGCACTGGCGGCGGAGCTCGATCGCGCCGCCGGCCGCATCGCGGCCATCACCGGCGTCGCCCCGTGCCGCCTGTTCAGGCCGCATGCCGGCTGGCGCAGCGCCTCGATGTACGACGGCTTGCGCGAGTCGGGATACCAGCTTGCCGGCTGGAGCTGGGGCATGTGGGACTTTGACTGGTGGCGGACGCCCCGCGCCGCGCCGGTCGCCGCGCGCCTTGGCCGCAAGGCCAAAGCCGGCGACATCATCGTCATCCACGACGGCCATCACGCCAATCCGAACGCCGATCGGCGGCACGCCGGCGAATCCGTCCGCCTGCTCGCGCCGGCGCTGCGGCAGAAGGGACTGTCGTTCGGCACGCTCTGCGACATGCAATCTGCGGGAGCTGAAGCTCCGGCCTACGAGAAAGCGTCTTCGTAGCGCGGAGCTTCAGCTCCGCGACCGTGCCGTAGAATCAGCAGACGAGTGATGACTACGCGCCGCCGGATCCTGCTTGCGATTACCGCCGTCCTGCTGCTCGGGATCGCGGCGCTCGCGCTGGCGGCGCGCGCCTTTCTCGGCGGCGACGGCATCAAGCGCGCGATCGAGGCCCAGGCGGGCGCCGCGCTCGGACGGCCGGTGGCGATTGGTTCGGCGGTGCCGCGCTTCTATCCGCGGGTCGGCCTCGAGCTTCGCGACGTCGCGATCGGTACTGGTCGCGAGGCGACTGTCGACTACGTTCGCCTCTCGACGGGCATCCGCGGCCTGCTGCGCCGCCGCGTCGAAGAAGCAGAGGTCTCGGTCGAGCGCAGCCGCATCGATTTGCCGTGGGCGCTGGCGCTGATCGAAGCGCTGGCCGCCGCGACGCCGTCGCAGGCCTCGTCCGGTTATCCACTCGCGATCGACTCCGTCGGATCGATCGCGTTCCGCGACGTCACGCTGGTGGCCGGCGACCACACGCTCGTCGTCGACATGAGCTCGGCGCTGAGCGGCGGCGATCGCGTGACGGTGGAGCGGCTCGACGCGAAGTCCGGCGCCTCGGCGTTCCGTGCCACCGGCGAGATTGCGAGCCTGGCGACGCGGACGGGAAAGTTCGACGTCGAGTCCGCGGCCCTGGATTTCGACAGCCTGCTCGCCTTTCTCGCCGCCGCGACGCCGGCCGGCGCCCGCGAGATCCAGGCAGGCAAACCGGCGGCACCGGTGGCGTCGTCGCCGTACAACGTCGAGATCAACGTCAAGGCCGGGCTGGGCCGCACCCTGGGCATCGCGCTCTCGAAGATCGTCGCGAGCGGGCGTCTCGCCGGCGGCAATGTCGACTTCAACCGGCTCGCCTTCGATCTGTTCGGTGGTCGCTTCGACGGCGCCGCCGGCTTCATCGGTTCAGGCGAGCCGCGGCTGCATTGGAAGGGCCGCTTCGAGGGACTGGACGTACCGCAGCTCGTCGCGTTCGCGGGCGCGCCAGGTACGATCACGGGCCGTCTGGCAGGGTCGCTCGACTTGACGGCGCCGGGCGCCGATCCGGTCCGCGCCATCCAGCACGCGCGCGGCGTCGCGCGCCTGACGGTCACCGACGGCAAGGTGCCGCACCTCGATCTCGTCCGGACGATCGTGCTCGCGTTCGGCAAGCCCAGCGGCGCGCCGCCGGCGGGATCGGGCGAGTCGTTCTCGCGCCTCGCGACGACGCTCGCCGTCACCGGGATGAATGCCAGCACGAAGGACCTGACGTTCGCGTCGCGGGATCTCGATCTGCAGGGCGCCGGCCGGCTCTCGTTCGCGAGCCAGACCGTCGATCTCCGCGCCGACATGGTGTTGTCGCGCGAGCTCAGCGCGCAGGCGGGGCGTGACCTCTATCGGCTGGCGCGGGACGGCGATCGGATCGTCCTGCCGGCGACGATCTCCGGCAGCATCTCGTCGCCGAAGGTCTTCATCGACGTTCAGTCGGCGTTGCAGCGGGCGTTCCGCAACCGCGCCGAGGATGCGTTGAAGGGACTCTTCGACCGCTTTCGCAGAAAAGAGTAAACGCGGCGCACTCAGGCCGGCGTGAGCGGCGGCAGTACCGCCTCGATTCGCGCCCGTGCCGGCTCCAGCCACGGCGGCAGCACGAGCGTTTCCCCGAGATGCGCCGCGTCCTCGTCGACGGCGAAGCCGGGACCGTCCGTCGCCAGCTCGAACAGCACGCCGCCGGGCTCCTTGAAATAGACCGACTTGAACCAGAAACGATCGATGACCGGCGTCGCCTGCGGTCCCGCCGTCTCGACCTGCGCCCTCACGGCGAGCTGGTGCGCCTCGTCGTCGACGCGCCAGGCGAGGTGATGCACGCTGCCGACGCCCCAGGCGCCGCGGCGTTCGCCCGCCGCTTCGCGGACGTCGACGATGCCGGCGGCGTTGTCGAACCCGTAGCGGGTCCAGCCGTTCTCTTCCGCAATCTGCCTGAAGCCGAGCACGTCGGTCAGGAAGCTCGTCGTCTGGCCGAGATCGCGCTCCCAGAGTTGGGCGCCGTAGAGGCCGCGGATCTGATGTTCGGCCGGCACGGTACTGTGCTCCCACGGCGTGAACGGGCGCCGCCTGGCGTCACCGGGCTCGACGAGCGCGAGGCGCATGCCGTGCGGATCGACGAGCGGCACGACGCGGTCGCCGAAGCGCGACTCGATCGCCTGCACCCTGGCCCCGTAGTGTTCGAGGCGTCCCCCCCAGAACTCCAGGCTTCCCGCCGGCACTTCCAGCGCGACCTCGACCGCAAGCCCGTGGCCCATCCGCGGCGGCGCCATCTGCGCCCACGGGAAAAACGTCAGGTCGGTTCCGGGATGGCCTTCGGCGTCGGCGTAGAAGAGGTGATAGGTGCCGGGGTCGTCCTGGTTGACGCTTTTCTTGACCAGGCGCATACCGAGGACGCCGCTGTAGAAGTCGAGATTCTCCTGCGCCGGACCGGAGATCGCGGTGATGTGGTGGAGCCCGTTGATGCTGCGCATCTTCCGATCTTATCGGCTTCCGGCGGGTCGGCAACCGATCAATTCTGCGGCGCGCCGCGCTTCGCACGCGTGCCGGCGAAGAACACCGCGACGACGACGGCGATCAATGCGATGCCGCCGATCGCCAGCACCGGTCCGGGCACGAGCGTGAAGATCTGCTCGGCGAAGTAGGCCTGGACGTAGCATTGCGGCGCCATGCCGAGCGTGCCCACGGCAACCTTCCATGTTGGCACGCCGGCGACACCGGCGGCGTAGGAGACGAGATCCGACGACGTGAGCGGGTTGGCGCGGAGGAGCATCACGACCCAGATTCCGCGGTCCCGCAGCCGCGCCCGCAAGTCGGCGGCGGCGGCCGCCGGCCTCTCCCTGGACAACACGCGCTCGCCGAACCACGCGCCGATGGCGCAGCACAGCGCCGCGCCGATCACGTTGCCGATGAGCGACAGCGTACCGCCGAGAAAGCCTCCGAAGATCGCGCCGCCAGGCGCGTAGAGCAGGGCACCGGGAATCGGCGCCACGACGACTTCGACGATCACGACGAGGACGTAGACGATCGGTGCGAGACGGCCCCACCCCGCGGCGGCGGCGCGCACGCGCTCGAGCCACGGTCCCTGGTCCGGCGTCCCGGCACCCAGGACGTAGACGAATCCAGAGGTCAGATACGAGAAGAGCGCCCCGCCGATGAGAACGAGAAGGACGAGGGTAAGGAGCAGATGGCGCCGGCGCACCGCCGTAGTGTAATCTTCGCCGGGGTTCGGGGTTCGGGGTTCGGTGATCAATCCGCCCTGAGCGCGGTGACCGGGTTCACGTTCGCGGCCCGGCGGGCCGGCAGCAGCGCGGCGACGAGCGAGACGCCAAGCACGACGAGGGTTGCGATCGCGAGCGAGAGGCCGTCGAACGGGCTGACCTTGAAGAGGAGCGCGCCGGCGAAGCGGGCGAGCGCGATCGAGGCGGCGAGGCCGACGACGATGCCGACGCCGGCGACGAGCAGGCAATCACGCAGCACCCCCCGGACGATGGTCTGGCGATTGGCGCCGAGCGCCACGCGGACGCCGATCTCGCGCCGCCGCCGCGAGACGGCGTAGGCGAGCAGGCCGTAGAGCGCCGCGCCGGCGAGAACGAGCGCAGTCACGCCGATCGCCGCCGCGAGCCGTGCCAGGACCCGCTCGCGCACGAGCGAACCCTGAATCCGCTCCTCGACGGTTTCGATGCGGACGGGAACGGTGCGATCGATGCGGCGAATCTCGCGTCGAACCGCATCGGCGATGCCGCCGATCATCTGGTCGGTGCGCATCACCGCGACAAGGTTGCCGCCTTCCGGCTGCTGCGCCACCGGCAGGTAGGCGATGGCGCGCGGTTCCTCCTGCAGCGTCTGGTACTTCGCCGTGCCGACGACGCCGACGATCTCGAGATCCTGCCGGCGCTCGGCGCGGCCGACGCTGATGCGGCGGCCGACCGGGTTGAGTTCGGCGAAGAACCGGCGGGCGAGCGTGTCGTTGACGATGACGACGCGCGACGTCGTGTCGCGATCGAACTCGCTGAAATCCCGGCCGCGCAGCATCATGACGTCCAGCGTCGAGAAGAAGCGTGGCGAGACAACGTTGAAGTAGACCGTGCGGCTCGAGTCCGACGGCACCGGCGCGCCGTCGACTGCGATGCTCTGCGTCCAGGCGCCGTCCTGGTCCGTGATTGGCGGATACATCGCGAGGGCGATGCTGCGGACTCCCGGTACGGCCGCGAGCCGCTGCTCCAGTTCGCGATGGAAGCCCTGCAGCCGGTCGTCCTCGTAGCCGGCGACCTCGGCGTCGGCGGCAGCGACGAGCGCGGCCGCCGGATTGAAGCCGGGATCCTGCGACAGTACGCTGGTCAGGCTGCGCGTGAACAGCGCCGCACCGACCACGAGCAGCAGCGTCAGGGCCACCTGGAGGGCGACGAGCGTGCGTCCACCGGACCAGTGGCGGAGCAGGCCTCGCGCCGGCTGGTCCTGATCGCGAAGCACCAGGCCGGGGCTCAGGCGCGTCGCTGCCAATGCCGGCAGCAGCGAGCCCGCCGCGACCGTGAGCGTGGTGAGCGCCAGCGCGAAGGCGAGGACGCGGCCGTTCGGCGTGACGTTGATCGCCAGCGGCAAATCGGCAGTCGTCATCATCGCCACCAGCGCCCCGCTCATCCACTGCGCGGCGAGCACGCCGGCGGCGGCGCCGATCGCGCTCCAGACGAGCGACTCGGTCAGCAGCTGACGAACCAGTCTCCCGCGGCCGGCGCCAATCGCCAGCCGCACGGCGAACTCGCGCCGGCGCGCGACGCCGCGGGCGATCAGCAGGTTGGCGGCGCTGGCGCAGGCGACCGCGCACAGCAGGCCGACCAGGGCGAGCAGCAGCCACAACGGCTGCTCGAACTGACGGCGGACGCGTGAGAACCCGGCTCGTCCCGACTCGAGGCCGGTCTCCCGCGACAGGAACATCGCCCGCCGGTCCGCCGCCATCGCCGTCGGCGTGGTGACCTCGAGCACGTCCCGCCAGATTGGCGTCAGCGCGGCGTTCGCCTGCGCTCGCGTGACGTTGCCGCGGAGCCGCCCCATGAAATGCAGCCACGCGCTCGACGGTGACGACAGGCGGTCCCGCCGCTGCAGCACGGTGAGCGGAATCGTCACCTCCGGCGCCAGCCCGGCGACGATGCCCGTGAAGCCGGGCGGCGTGACGCCGACGATCGTGAACGGCACGCGATCGACGCGGACCGTGCGGCCGATCACCGCCGGGTCGCCGCCGAAGCGCCGCTTCCAGCAGGCGTCGCTGATCACGGCGACGGCGCCGGCCGCGCCGCCGCCGACGCGATCGTCGGAGGGATCGAAGAGGCGGCCGGCGGCGGGCTGAATGCCGAGCGCGGCGTAGATCTCGCCGCTCGCCGTCAGCACTTCATCCGGCTCCAGCTCGCCGGTCCAGTCGACGTGCGCCGACTCCAGGCTCCAGGCGAAGAAGTCCGAGAAGAGCGCGCCGGTCCGGGCGCGGACTTCGGTGTAGACCGGGTACGAGAAGCCGGGGCTGGCAAAGTAGACGAGCCGGTCCGGGGCGCGTACCGGCAGCGGCCGCAGCACGACCGCGTCGACGAGCGTGAAGACGCTGGTCGCCGCGCCGATGCCGAGCGAGGCGACCAGCATCACCGCGGCGGTAAAGCCTGGATTCTTGCGGATGGCGCGGAGGGCGTAGGCGACATCCTGCCGCGCGGCGTCGACCCACGGCCAGCCCCACATCGCCCGCGCGTCCTCGCGCGCCCGCGTCACGTTGCCGAGCGCCCGCCGGCTCGCGGCGGACGCGTCGGCCGCCGGCTGTCCCGCCGCTTCGAGCCGCGCCTGCGCCATGGCCCGATGCGCCTCGATCTCTTCCTGCAGTTCGGCTTCGAGCCGGCTGCGCCGGGTCAGGAACCAGAGACGGCGGAAGAAGCGCATCGCATCAGCTCCTTCATCCCGCCTGCAGGACGCGCTGGATCGCGACCACGAGCCGCTCGAACTCGTCGCGCTCGGCGCCGAGCCGCTTCCGTCCGGACGCCGTCAGCGTGTAAAAGCGCGCCCGCCGGTTGTTCTCGGACGCGCCCCATTCAGCCTTGACCCAGCCGTTCAGCAGCAGCCGCTGCAGCGCCGGGTAGAGCGAGCTCTCGCCCACCTGCAGCACGTCCTCCGACACCTGCCGCAGGCGTTCCGCAATCCCGTAGCCGTGTTTCGCCCCCGTCAGCAGCGTTCTGAGGATCAACAGGTCGAGCGTTCCCGGCAGCAGATCCGGCGGTGTCTGACTTCTCCCCATGCCCATCGCCTCCCTCTCCCATCGTCAGGCGATGGGAAGGATCGGCCGAGAGACTTGGGTTTGTCAAGTTCGAAATTCGAAGGTCGAAGGTCGAAGTGGAAGCAGGAAGGTCGAAGGTAGACGTTCGAACTTCGAAGTTCGAACGTCGAACTTGCCGCAATCGCAATCATCGTGTTCCTGTTCCTCGAACGTTCGTCAGTGAGTATGTGGAATCGATGGTACAGAGTGGCGTCACGCGACTTCGCGTTCAGCTTCGTCGGCAGCAGCAGTCCGCGCGATTATATCCGGGCTGCAGGCGCCGACGCAGGCCGGGTCCAGGTGTGTACCCGCATCGTCCTTGATGATCCCGTGCACGCGTCAGCCGCGCCGCGATCGAGCCGCCGCGGCCGATGTAGTGCGGTCGCGGGGGTCGAGGCCAATCGCCGCGCCGAGGCGCATGCCGATGAGGCAGGCCCGCACGGCATGACCGCGCGGATGTCCCTCGGTCATGTCGAGCGCGTGCGACAAGCCTGCCAGCACGCTCGAGACGCGCACACCACTCTCGGCGTGACGCTCGCGAGCGCGGAGCTTAGCGGGATGGGCGAAGCGGCGGGAGATGCCGGGGGCGCCGCGTCGGATGTTCCGAAACGCAGCACCCCCATGGCCCGAAAAGGAACATCAGCCGGATCAGAACGTGACCTTCACCGCCAGCTGCATGATGCGCTCGCCGCTCGACGCCAGCGGCCGTTCGAACGTCGTGCCGCGGGTCAGCGTCGTGCCGGCGACGCTGTAGTAGGTCGTGTCGACGCCGGAGATGTTGTCGCGGTTGAACAGGTTGAACGCTTCCCAGATGAGCTGGATGCGGGCGCGCCCAGCCTGGATGTTACGGGCGATGCGCGGGTCGAACGTCACGATCGCGGGGAGCGTGAACTGGTTGCGCTCGGTGCCGGGAGCGATGTCGTTGCGGGTGTTGCCGTCGCCGTTGAGGTCCACCGCGCCGACGCGGGCCGTATACGGTTGCCCGGACTGGGCGGTAAAGATGGCGCTGATCGACCAGTCGTCGAGGAGCGTATGCATCAGGCCGTCGAAGTTCGCGGCGAGACCGTTGGTCTCGTAGATCCCGCTCACGACCACGCGGTGCCGCTGGTCGTTGTTGCCGACCGTGCGATCGACGCCGAAGTCGGCGGGGTTCGAGGCGTACTTCACGTCGTCGCCAGGATTGCCCGGCACGACCGCGGTGGCGTCGGGGACGGTGTCGACGACCTTGCCGAGCGTGTAGGCCGTGCGGAACTGCAGGTGATTCGCCATCCGGCGCGACAGCTCGAGCGTCAGCCCGTTGTAGCGGGACTCGGCTGTCGACTCGAAGCTGATGACGCGCGTGAAGTTCGAGAACGGCCGGCTGGCGTCGAAGAAGTGATACGGGACCGTCTCGCTGCCGCCGGCGACGCTGAAGGTACGGGTGGTCGGCGCGCCGAGGTTGCGATCGATCGACCGCGGCAGGCTGGTGCCGTCGACGAAGAGATACGTCGCCGTCAGGCTGGTGTCGCGCTGGAAGTGCCACTCGACGGCCGCGTTCGCCTGCATCACGCGCGCGTTGGCGAAGTCGTTGTCGACGTAGAAGATCGTCGGGCGCGAGACGGTGCCGGCGCCGGGGAGGCTGGCGAAGTTGGCCGGATAGGTCGGCACCGCGTCGCCGGTGAACGTCAGCGACAGCACGTTGACGCCGTTGTTCGAGTGCGCCGTGCCGAGCATGATCGACGGCGTCCGGCCGTAGAAGAGCCCCCAGCCGCCGCGGACGACGTAGGTGTGGTTGCCGGGACTCCAGGCGACGCCGAGGCGCGGTCCCCAGTTGTTGGTGTCGGCTTCGAGGCGGCTCGTGTCGATGTCGGCCGCCGCGAGCTGTGGATCGGGATTGCGCACCGGCGGTGGATCGGTCTTCATCAGGTCGTAGCGCAGCCCGGCGTTGACGGTGAGATCCGGGCTCGCCTTCCACTCGTCCTGGACGAAGAACGAGTACTCGCGGAGGTTCGGATTGGTCTCGGCGCCGCTCGTGCCTGGGCCGGCGAAGTTCTGCTGATAGAACTCGTTGGCGCCGTTCGGCCGGCCGCCGGCGAAGGAGGCCAGGCTGCGGAACGTATACGAGCCGCTGAAGAAGCCGGGGAACAGGTTGTAGATGTCGTCGAACTGAAAGTCGAACCCGCCCTTGAACTTGTGCGCGCCGCGCAGCCAGGTGGCGGCGTCCGCAACCTGCCAGCGGCGAATCGTCGTCTCGCGCGGGCTGAAGTTGTTGCGGCCGATCGTCAGCACCGTCGATCCGGCTTCCTGCACGACGCCTTCGGGGTTGGCGGTGTTGGCGAGACCCGGCTCTTCATCGCGCGCGAGCTGGAACCGCAGCTCGTTGAAGACGCTCAGGCCGTAGATGCTGGTCCAGCTGGCGTTGAACGTCCGCGTGCGCACGATCGACGCGCCGGTGTGCTCGATCGAGTTCTGCGGCCCGCCGTTCTCGAAGCCCTCGCCGGTGAAGTTCTGGTGGTTGTAGCGCAGCGACAGGCGGTGCCGGTCGTTCAGCGCGTTGTCGGTCTTGATCAGGAACACGTCCTGGTCGAGGCGCCGGTTCCAGCTGTCGGCGAGCGGCTGCAGCCGGGCGATGCCCTCGGCGGTGCCCGGCGTCGGCGGCAGCGTCGCCGGCAGGTTGAGGAAGACGAGGTTCGGCTGGGTGTTCCTCTGGCCGTCGTAGTTGAAGAAAAAGAAGTCGCGGTTGCGGCGGATCGGTCCGCCGAGCGTGCCGCCGAACTGGTTGTAGTGGTACGGCGACTTCGGCCGGTTGTTCAGCTCGTTGATCGCGTTGTTGGCGTTGAGTGCCTTGTCGCGGTAGAACTCGAACACCGAGCCGCGGAAATCATTGGACCCCGACTTCGTGACGACGTTGATGACGGCGCCGCCGGCGCGGCCGTACTCGGCCGAGAAGGAGTTGGAGTTGACCTGGAACTCCTGCACCGCGTCCTGGCTGAACTGGTACGGCGCGCGGCCCGAGCCGGTGCGGCCGGCGGTCTGGCCGAAGAACGTGTTGTTGTTGTCGGCGCCGTCGACGACGAGGCTGTTGAGCGTGCCGCGCTGGCCGGCGAAGCTGATGTCGCCCGTCCGCGTGTCGCGCGTCACGCCCGGCGTCAGCAGCGCGAAGTCGATGAAGTTGCGGCCGTTCACCGGCAGGTTCTGCACCACGGTTTCGTTGATGGTCGAGCTGACCTGAGTCCGGCTCGCCTCGATCACCGGCGTGCTGCCCGGGACGTCGATGGTCTCGGAGACGCCGACGACCGCCATCTGCAGCCGGAGCGTGACGACCTGCCCGACCGTGAGCGACACTTCCGGCAGCTTGCGGGTGGTGAAGCCGGCGAGCTCGGCGGTGACGTCGTAGACGCCGACCGCCAGGAGCACGAGACGGAACGTGCCGGTGTCGTCCGTCAACGCGCTGCGTTCGGCGCCGGTCGCGATGTGAAGCGCAGTGACGGTGACGCCCGGCATGAACGCGCCGGTCTGATCGACGATGACACCTTCGATCGATCCGGTCGCGCTCTGGGCGAGGGCCAGGGAAGACGACAGCGTGAGGCACGCGAAGACCAGGCACGCGACCGCGGCGCGCGTCACCCGGCTATTGAAACAACGGAACATTACGACTCCTTATCGCTCGACTGTATGCGGACCGCCGCGGCGAGTCAACGCGACGCTGGTTCAGGCGCGCGGGCGGAGCCGGCCCTTGACGCCGCTCCAGCACATGCGTGTGAAGAGCGTCATGGCAGTCAGCGACGGCAGCGGCGACGAGCGGACGTCGACGCGGCCATTGCGGATGGCGTCACAAATGACATCGGCGTCGGCATCGTCGGCGGCGTCGACCAGGGAATAGGTCGTCCCCATCTGCTCGAGCAGGTGAAGATCTGAGCTGCCGACGAGCGGCTTGCCTCGGGCGCGCGCCCATTCAATGGCGCGGCGGTTGAAGTCGAGCCAGGTGGTGTACATCGCGTTGACTTCGACCGCGTCGATGAGGTCGGCATGGCACTCGACCAGCGTCCCGAGCGCGGTGCTCGTCGGATAGAACGCGTGCGGTGCGATGACGAGGCCGCGGGGATAGGTCCGCTTGAGCGCGGCGACGTCCTCGAACGAGCGGACCCGGGCGCAGTCGGCGGGGAAGTTGATGAGCAGGACGTGGCGTCGCGCGATCGTCCGCTCGATGCCGGCCAGCAGCAAGAGGCCGCGCGCCCGGGCATGGTCGGCATGCGGCGCCGGGTCGAAGTAGCGATCGTGGAGCGTGACCGCCAGGGCGCCGTAGCCGTGGTCCGCGGCGCGCTCGACGAGCGTCTCGACGCTGTGCGCGATGAGGTCGGCCGGGTCTGCGTCCGTATGCGCGTGCAGCTCCGCCTTGATCACGCGTCGAGTGTACGCGACTGTGCGGTTCCCCGATCAATGTCTGACCGCCTGTCCGCAGGAGAGGACGACGGTCGACCAGCTGCAGGCACAGCTGCGCGACGCGAACGCCCGTGCCGAGGGCGTCGAGCGCGACCTTCGCGTCGCGCGCGCGTCAGCCGATCGCGCGGCACAGATCGCGGCGATCCTCGAAGCGCCGGACGTCCGCCGCATCGATCTCGCGGGACAGGCGTCGGCGCCGGGCGCGCTCGGGCGCGCGTTCTGGAGCGCCAGCCGCGGCCTCGTCTTTACCGCCAACAACCTGCCGCCGCCGGCGCCGGGCCGGCAGTATCAGCTCTGGGTGATTCCGCCCGACAGCAAGACGCCGGTCAGCGCCGGCCTGCTCGACGGAACGGGCGAAGCGCTGACCTTCGTCGCGCCCGGCACGGCCCCCCGGGTCGGCGCAGTCGCCGTCTCCATCGAACCTGCCGGCGGCGCGCCCCAGCCAACCGGCGGCATCGTCCTGCTCGGGTCGCTGTAGGTCATCACTGACCGAGCGCGAGGCGCAGGCCGCGCTGAACGTCCGGGCTCTGCATGAACCAGCGCCAGACGTTTCCGGACCGCAGGTTCTCGGCGCTCAGCAGCGTGATACCGAGATCGATGCCGATGACGTCCGGGTTGACCCAGCCGTCAGTCGGGTGGAACGCGTCGGCGAAACCGTAGCGGCCGTAGATCCGGTCGCCGAACCGCTGGTGCATCGTCTTCAGGGCCGGCACCGTGATGTCGGGCGCGAACATCAGCGAACCGCCGGCGGCGGCGGGAACGACGGTACCGTCGATCGCCGGGTTGCGCGGCGGGCCGCCCCACGCGATGTAGCCCTTGCGGCTGTCGGACGCCGTCACGCCCCAGACGTGGTCGGTATAGCCGGGGAACTCCGGCGCCAGGCTCAGCATGAACGCCTTGTGCGCCCGCGTGGCGACGACGGAGTTCTCGAACCAGTCGACCCCAGCTTCCCAGCGCTCGCGCTTGCCGCGGAAGTCGATCCACGCGTGCGAGTACCTGGTGCACGAACAGCGGATCCGCCCAGCTGACGTACGTGAAACGCTCGAACGTCATCGTCGGACGCGACCATGCCCGCCACGACTCGGCGGGGATGCCGTGCGTCGGCGACGCGATGCCGAGCAGATACAGGATCATCAGCTCGCAATAGCGGTTCCAGCGCGCCTCGAGGAAACCTGATTCCGGCCTCCAGCCGTGCGCGAGGAGCGTCGGGCTGCCGGCGAGCATCCAGCGGAAGTCGACGCGCCGGAAGAGGACGTCGGCGTAGCGGACGACGTCGGGGGCATCGGCGAAGCAGCCGCGGACCGTGATGACGCCGGCGAGCAGCAGCGCGGTGTCGATCGACGACAGCTCGCTCTTCCACTCGCGCGCGCCCGTTTGCGGGCTGACGAAGTGATAGAACCAGCCGCGCTCGTGCGGCATCCGTTCCGCGAACCACCGCAGCGTCGCCTGCGCCCGCGCCATCGCCGCCGGCCGCGGCTGCCACCCGCGCTCGGCCGCGATGCACAACCCGCTCAGCCCGAAGCCGACCGACGCGATGCTGCCGATGTGCGCGTTCGAGGGACCACCATCCGTACGCGCGCGATCGCGGATGATGCCGGTCGTCGCGTCGGCCTGCTCCCAGAAGAACGCGAACGTCCGCCGCGAGAGATCCTCGAGGAACTGTTCGTCCGCGGCGCTGAGACGGTAGGTTGCCGACGACTGCGGCGATGCCGGCTGCGCCGCCTCGCGCGCGGCACACCCTGTCCAGGCGACGAGAGCGACGAGCAGGGCGACAACGAGGCGGCCGTGAAGGAAAAACATGTTTGAAATCGCGTCGGTTGTGCGGTTGTGCGGTTGTGCGGACGTCCGACAGAGGGGTGCGGCGGGGCTGAAGCCCCGCCGCGCCCGACCGCACAACCGCGACGACCGGACAATCGAAGAGCTCAATTAGAACGAATAACGCACGCCAAACTGCATCCGCCGGCTGCTGTTGTCGACCGTGCACGACGGCACGCCGAAGTTCGGGTTGACGTTCGGCAGCACGGGAATGTTGCCGTTGTAGCAGCCGAAGTTCGTCGCGTCGAAGATGTTGAAGCCTTCGAACGCGATCGACGCCTGCTGGTTGGTGCCGAAGTTGAAGATCTTCTCGATCCGCATGTCGACGCTCTTGTAGTTGAACGTCTCGGGCGGCCGTCCGGCGTTCAGGTAGATCTGGCGCTGGTCGAAGCCCGAGCCGAGCGAGTTGTCGGTGATGTTGAACCCGAGGCCTGACGACAGCGTCGTGATGGTGCTGAAGATGAAGCCGCCGGGGATGCCGACGATGCCGGTCACGATCAGCTTGTGCCGCTCGTCGGTGGCCGCCGGGTGGCGCGGGTAGTCCTCGACCGTGCGGTAGTCGAGGCTGAAGAGATCGCCGCCGATGGCGTCGGCCTCGCCGAGCGTGTAGTTGACGCGGAAGCCCCAGCGCCCGTTGTAGGGCCGATCCGCGGTCAGGTACATGGCGTCGAACCAGTTCTTCCGCGCGTCGTCGGAGACGAGGATGTTGCTGTAGCCGGGGATGGTCTGGCAGCAGGTGCCGTCGGCGCGGCGGTTGCCGAAGAGGAACGTCATGCCGTTGCGGCCGCGGATGCCGGCGTAGTTGACGCTCATCAGGATGCCGCGGATGTTGGTGCGCAGCCCGGCGTTGAACTGGTCCGAGACCGGCGGCCTGGTGTCGTTGGCGATGAGGAAGACTTCCGGCGCCGGCGCGATGCCGGCGGCGATCAAGCCGTCGAGGCCGGCGACGCTCTGGTACGCCGGATTCCAGATGATGGTCGGCTGGCCGTTGCGCGGCGCGCCGTCGAGCGAGAACTGGAAGCTGCGGACGGCGTACTGGAGGCGGAACCGCTCGTCGAGGCCGGCGTTGTAGATGACGCGATCGAAGTAGCGGCCGTAGCCGGCGAACAGCACGTGATTCCCGGACGAGCTGAGGGCGTACGACAGGCCGACGCGCGGCTGCCAGGCGGCGTAGAACGGCGGCCGGTCGTCGCCGTCGGTGAAGTAGCGGTTGCCGTCGACGAACGGCGCCGTGGCGACCCGCACCTCGTCCGGCGTGACGTAGTCGTTGTTCAGCATGTCGGACTCGTAGTCCCAGCGCACGCCAGCGTTCAGAGTCAGGCGTGGCCCAATCGTCCAGTCGTCCTGCAGGTAGAACCCGAGCTGGCGGTTGTCGGTGCTGAGGTCGGGATTGCCGACGCCGTAGCGCGCCTCGAACGGGAACGCGAAGCTCTCGTCCTGGCGGAAGTTGAAGACCGGGTTGCCGGTCAGGAACTTCGCGACCTCGTAACGCAGGAAGCTGAGGACGACCCCGCCTTTGAGGGTGTGGGTCCCGTTCCACTGCATGAACCGCGTGTAGTCGTCGCGCAGCGAGAAGCGCGTCTGGATGAAGTCCTGCGTCGTGTCTCGGCCGCCGATGCGCATCACGGTCTGGTAGTTCAGGCCGACATCGGAGATGTTCTCCGGCTCGGGGTTCCAGTTGGAACGCTGATACGTCACCGTCGCTTCGTTGAGCGACGTGCTGTTGGCGACGGTCCACTTGCCGAGCAGCGAGTCGACGCGGTTGCGGACGTTCTCGGCCGACTCGACGCTGGTCTGGCCGCCGAAGCTGCGGATGTCGGTCTCGTTACGAAGGCTGTAGCTCAGTTCGGCGGTTTGACTCGGCCGCGGCTGCCCGGTCAGCTTGCCGAAGAACAGGCGTTCCCGGAACGGGCTGACGAACGTGCCTTCGTAGTCGCGGAGGAAATCGAGGCTCGGCGGGAACGGCGTCGTGCCGAGGAAGACGCGGTTCGAGCGATCCTGCCGGTTCTCTTCGTACGAACCGAATACCTGCAGCCGATCGCGGACGATCGGACCGCCGATCGCGACGCCAGGCTGGAAGCGGTCGTAGGTCGGCTTCGGGTCGCCGCGCTGCTCCGCGAAGTATTCGTTCGCGACGAGACCCTTGTCCTGGTAGAAGAGGAAGCCTTCGCCCGACCAGCGGTTGCCGCCGCTGCGCGTGACCGCGGTGATGACCAGGCTCGACGCCTTCTCATGCTCGGCCTTGTAGTTCTGGGTCAGGACCTGGAACTCCTGCACCGCCGTCTGCGGGAACGGTGAGCCGCGGCTCGAGTCCTGGCCGACGATGCCGCCGTCGAGGACGTCGTTCTTGAAGCTGACGCCGTCGATGAAGACGTTGATTTGCGTCGCGTCGAGGCCGCCGCCGGTGACCTGCTTGCGGAACTCGTTGTTCGAGACGCTGGCGCCCGGCGCGAGCGCGGCGAAGTTCAGGAAGTTGCGCTGGTTCTGCGGCAGGTAGCGCACTTCTTCGTTGCGTACGGTCGTCGCGATCTCCGACGTGCGGGTCTCGACGAAACGCGCGTTGCCGACGACCTGCACCTGTTCGGAATAGAGCACGTCCGGCGTCACCTTGAAGTTGGCGGTGATCGACTGGCCGACCTGCACCTGCACCGTTCGCGACTGCGGCTTGAACTGGTTCATCGTCACCGTGATCTCGTAGGTGCCGGGACGCAGACCGGAGAGCGAGAACGTCCCGTCGACGCCGGCGACCGCCTCGTACTGGAAGCCGCTCGACGTGTCCTTCGCGACGATCGTCGCCCCCGGCAGCGGCCCGGCTTCGTCGACGATGGCGCCTTGAATGCTGGCGCTGGTACCTTGCGCGGCCGCGGCGTGCGGCAGGGCGATCGCCAGCACGGCGAGGGCCACGGCTGAGATAACGACCGCCCGTGCTAATCGCATTTTTCCTCCTATGAGCTTTCAAACCGCGCTCTAATCTTTTGAGCCCGCGCGCTTTGGCAATCCGCGCGGTCGACGTAGCATTCAAGACGCTCACCAACCTCATTGGTTCGGGAAACGGATCAGCCAGCCGCCCGCCTCGATGTCCACTGCGTCGCCGATGTTGTTCCTTTGCGCTGGATTTGTCCTCACCGGCATCGTCAACACCGTGCTCGGTCCGGTGCTGCCATGGCTGACCTTGCGCTGGGGGCTGTCCGACGCGGCCGCCGGATCGTTGTTCACGATTCAATTTGCCGGAGGGCTGACCGGCGGCCTGTTGTCGGGCGCGATCGCGGCGCGCGTCGGCGAACGTCGCACGCTGTCGTCGGGGTGCGTGCTGATGGCGGTCGGGATGGTCGGGTTGGCGAGCGGGGGACGGGAGATCGGGTCTCTGAGCGTGGCGGTCGCCGGCCTTGGGTTGGGCTTCGTCATTCCCACCACCAACCTGATGTCGGCGCGGCTGACGCCGCACCGGGCCGCGGCGGCCCTCGGTGCCGTCAACCTCTGCTGGGGCCTCGGCGCCGCAATCTGGCCGCTCATCGTCGCGGCGTTCCTCGACCGCGCCGGGATCCGGGCCGCGCTCCTCGCCGTCGCGCTGGTCCTCGTGGCGATGGCCGGCCTGTTCACGGTCGCGGACTTTCCGGTCGATGAGCGCGGGCGATCGAATGAAAAGACGGGCGCCGCCCGCCGCGGCGCATTGGGACGGCTGGCCCTTTTCGGGACGTGCATCGCCCTCTATTCGGGCATCGAGGCGGCGTTCGGTGGCTGGGTCACGGAATACGCGCGCCGGCTGCACGTGCCGGGACCGGGCGGAAACCGCTGGGAGGTCGCGGCCTCCGCGTTCTGGGGCGGCCTCACCGTCGGCCGTGGCCTGGTCGCGGTCGCGCTCGCGCGCCGCTTCGAGACGGTCTCGCTCTTCACCGGTGTCGGCGTCCTCGGGATCGGTCTCACCGCTGCGCTCAGCGTCTCGAGCGTGGAGGCGGTGATCGTCGCCGGCGCCGCCTGCGGGCTGGCGCTGGCGCCGATCTTTCCGGTCACCGTCGCCGCCCTCGCGCGCGAGTTCCCGATCCGGCAGGCCGGTCCGATGGTCGCGATGGGGTCGGTCGGCTCCGGCGTCCTGCCGCTTGCTGTCGGCGCGATCTCGGCCCGAACCGGCTCCCTCACTACCGGCCTCGCCTCACTCGTCATCGCCACGGCGCTGCTGGGCGCGCTGCAGTGGCGGAGGCACACTTCTCGCTGATTGCCCGGTTGCCCGGTTGCCCGGTTGCCCGGTTGTGCGGTCGTCCGGTGGTGCGGTTGTGCGTCCTGGCGGGGCTTCAGCCCGCCGGCACCTTTTGTTGCGGACGTCCGGACAACCGGACGACCGCAGAGAGGGGGCGAGTCGCCAACCCCCTGCGCCCCGGTTGCGTCAAACGACCAATGCGTGAATGGCGTGCCGCCCTGCGATCCCTCAGCCGCCGCCGCGGCTTGTCCGCGACGATCGTGCTCACCCTGGCGCTCGGCATCGGCGCCAACAGCGCCATTTTCTCGGCCGTCGACGCCGTCCTGCTGAAGCCGCTGCCGTATCCCGATTCCGATCGGCTGGTTCGTCTCTACGAGCTCAACCTCAGCCGTCCCGGCGCGACGCAGCTGGTCGCGCCGACACGCATCGAGGCGTGGCACGAGGCGAATCGCACGCTCGACGGCATCGCCGGCAGCTACTTCGAGAACCTCACCGAGACGGTCGGCAGCGTGCCCGAGCGGATCGAGGCGATGCGGACGTCGCCGCGCTTCTTCGCGGTGCTGGGCGTACCGCCGGCGCTCGGCCGATGGCCGACGCTCGGAGAAGAACAGGCCGGCGGCCCCAAGGTCGTCGTTCTGAGCGACGCGGTGTGGCGGTCGCGCTTCAATGCGGACCCGGCGGTGATCGGCAGGACGTGGCGGATCGGCGGCGGCACGCCGACCATCATTGCCGTCATGCCGCCGGAGATGCGGTATCCAACAGCAGCGACGCAGGCATGGCTGCCGGTGCAGGCGCCGCAACGATTGCTGGAGGCGCGGCAGGCCCGCTTCTATACCGCGTTTGCCCGGCTCAAGCCCGGCGTCACGCTCGAGCAGGCGCGTGACGATCTCGACGCGATCCAGTCGCGGCTCGGCGAGCAGTATCCGGAGACCGACAAGGGCTGGGGCGCGTCGCTCGTGCCGCTCAAGGAAGAGCAGGTCGCGAGCGTCAGGCGCTCGCTCTGGATCCTGCTCGCTGCCGTCGGCCTAGTGCTGTTCGCGGCGTGCGGCAACGTCGCCTGCCTGCTGCTCGCGGACGCGACGCGGCGCGAGCATGAGATGGCGGTGCGGCTCGCGATCGGCGCTCAACGCCGCCAGATCGTCAAGCAGCTGCTGGTCGAAGGCAGCGTCCTTGCCGCCATCGGAGCAGCGGCGGGCCTGTTCGTCGCTTACTGGGCGACGCGGGCGCTCGCGGCGATGACGACGGTGTTGCCGGTCGACAACAACTTGCGCATCGATGGCAGGCTGGTGGTGTTCACGCTCGCCCTCGGCGTGCTGTCGACGGTACTGTTCGCGCTGGCGCCGGCGCTCCAGGCCGCAGGCAGGCGGCCGGCCGATGCACTCGGGCGGGGCGGGCGCGCACAGGCGGGCGGCAGGCATCTGCTGCAGCGATGCCTCGTGGGTGTGCAGGTCGGGCTGGCGCTCGTCCTCCTCGTCGGCGCCGGCTTGTTGATGCGCAGCTTCGCGAGGCTCCAGGCGATCGATCCGGGACTCGTCGCCGAGAACGTCGTGACCTTCCGCATGACGGCGAGCTGGTCGGAACGGCTCGAGGCCGTCGAGCAGCGCCAGGCCAGGACCGTCGCGCGGCTGGAGGAGATCCCGGGCGTCCGCGCCGCAGCGTTCACGCAGCTGCTGCCGATCGACGGCGATTATCCCCCGCAGGAGTTTTTCATCACCGGCCGCGATCCTGGCGAGAAGACATTCGCCCACGGCCGGATGGTGAGCGCCGGATACTTCCGTACGCTGGGCATTCCGATGCTCGAGGGCGGAACCTGCGACGCGATGCCGACCCGCCCCTCGCGGAGGAAGGCGATCGTGTCGGAGTCGTTCGTCAAACGATTCTTCGCCAACGACACTGCGCTCGGCCGTCACCTCAGGACCGTCAGCATGCCAGCCGGCGAGACGATGGAGATCGTCGGCATCGTCCGCGACGTCCGCGAGCGCGGCATCACGAAGGCGCCGGAGCCAATCCTCTACCACTGCGGCTTCAACGGCTACTGGCCCGACATGTTCTACATGGCCAGCCTCGATCCGTCGCGGCCGGCCGGCATCCCGGCGCTCCGCGCCGCGCTCGGCGAGATCGAGCCGTCCCGCGCGATGTATTCGATTCGTCCGCTCAACGAGGTCATCCGGGAGTCGATGGCCCAGGCGCGGTTCAACACCGCGCTGCTCGCGCTCTTCGCCGCCACCGCGCTCGGCCTCGCGGCGATGGGTCTCTACGGCGTGCTGTCGCAGCTCGTGGCCGCGAGGCGGCGAGAGATTGGTGTGCGGCTGGCGCTCGGCGCCGAGCCGGCGAGGATCGTTCGGTCGGTGGCGGCGCAGGCGGCGACGGTTACCGCTGCCGGCATCGTCGCAGGGTTGCTGGCGGCCGCGGCTGCGGCACGGTTCATGAGCGCGCTGGTTTACGACGTGCCGACGCACGATCCGCTGACCTTCGCGCTCGTGCCGGCGCTGCTCGTGATTGTTGCGGCGGTTGCCGCCTTGATACCGGCGCGCCGCGCCGCGCGCGTCGATCCTGTCGAGACACTGCGGGGGTAAGCAGGGCTCAGGGCTCAGGGCTAGGGGTTCGGGTAAGCTCCGACACTATTACTTGGGCTGGGGTCAGACCCAGGTCTGACCCCGGCTTCTCGTTCAGTGCACCGGCCGCAGGAAGCGGTTCACTGCCCGCCTGGCGATGGCCCGGCCGTGTTCCGTATCCTGAGGCTCGCGAAGAACGCGCGACTCGAGACGTTGCTGGCGGGGCCGGGCGTCGAGCGCAACCCGGCCGTCGCCCCGAACGGCCGCTTCATCGCCTACAACTCCGACGAATCAGGCCGTCCCGAGGTCTACGTCCGACCGTTCCCCGAGGTCGGCGTCCGGCGCTGCCAGAATCTCGAGCGGCGGCGGCGCGTTTCCGGTGTGGACCAAGGACGGACGCGAGCTCGTCTACAAGGACGGCAAGGCTCGGCTTGTCGCCGTCGGCGTCCGGGAAGGGAAGGCCGGCGAGTTGGGCTTCTCCAGTCCGGTGCCGCTGTTCGCGCTCGGGGAACCTGTCGGCGCCGCCCTCGATCGCGACTTCGACGTCACCAGCGACGGCGAACGCTTCCTGACGGTCACCTCGGGCACCTCGACCGCGGGCGAGCCATCGGTCCTCCTCGTGCTCGTCCACAACTGGGTCGAAGAGTTGAAGCGCCTGGTGCGGTCCGGACGCTGATGTTCGTCGAACCCCAAATCCCGAACCCCGAACCCCGGCGCACGGCGCGGTCACGCCTCACCCGCGCGCAACCTGTCCACCAGCTCGACCAGCTCCGCGAGCGACGTGACGCGATCGCAGTCCGCGTCGCCGCACAGCCCCGCTTCATCGAGCAGTACGGCGCGGATTCCGGCGGCGCGGGCGCCGACGACGTCGACCTGGTAGAGATCGCCGACGTGCAGGGTCGTGTCGGCGGTCGCGTCGCTGCGTGACAGCGCGATCTGGAACAGCCGCGGATCGGGCTTCTCGAAGCCCTCGTCGTACGAGTCGAGGACGACGTCGAAGTAGCGCGTCATGTCGAGCCGATCGAGATGGGCGCGCAGCGTACCGTTGGCGTTCGAAACCACGACCAGCGTCAGGCCGCGTTCGCGCAGCGCGCTCAACGCCGGCCGGACGCCATCCGGCACGAACTCCCACAGGTTGCTGGCGCGGTGGTAGTCGTGCAGCTCCGCGAGCGCCGCGCGCGTCGCCGGCGACGGCGGCGTCCCCGCCTCCTCGAGAATCAGATCGAAGAACAGCCAGCCGCGAGAGGCGTCGGTCGTCGTGCCGATTGTGCGCCGGTCGTCGAGAATCCGCCGCGCCCGCGGTTCGGCTTCGGACAACGCGGCGGCCGGTACGTCGACGCCATGTCGCGCCAGCGTCTCCGAGATGCGCTGCCAGTTCGGGAAGAGCAGGACGCCGCCGGCGTCGAGGAAGATCGTCGTGAGCATCCCCTAAAGTTTCTCCGCGACCAGCGCGCTCCTGCCGACGGCGCTCGGAACCTCCACCGGCGCCGCGAAACCGGTTTGTGCCAGAAAGCCGGTCATCTCGGCGGTGGAGTAGCAGCGCCCCTGCGTGACGTGCATCAGCAGCACGGAGTAGGCCGCGATCGCCGGCGGTCCGGCCTTGCCGGCGTCGAGGAACGCGTCGTGCACGACGACCAGTCCGCCGGCCGGCAGGGCGCGGGCGGAAGCGTGCAGGATCTGGAGCAGGATCGGCACGTCCCAGTCGTGCAGGACGTTCGACAGCAGGTGGACGTCGTAGCCTTCCGGCAGCGGTTCCGCGAGCATGTCACCGGCGACGACCGAGAGGCGATCGCCGAAGCCGCGCGCCGCTATCGCCCGCGCGGCGATCCGATCGACCGGCGGCTTCTCGAGCACCGCGCCGCGAAGATCGCGGATCCGCGCCGCCAGCCCGCAGGCATAGATCCCTGAGCCGCCGCCGATGTCGAGCAGGCGCCGGCGCGAGCCGAGGTCGAGCCTGCTGGCGAGCCCCTGGGCCAGCAGCTGACCGCGGCGATCCATCGCCGCCGTGAACTCTTCAGCGAACGTCTCCGACTCCATCGCCTTGTGCCAGTCGGCTTCGCTCTTGCGGCTGCCGAAGTTGGCCGGGGCGCCGGTGCGGAGGACGTTGATCAGGTCGCCGCGATCGGCCGGTCCGTCACCGGCGGAAAGTACGGGCCGAGGAACCAGGGCGACGACGCGACGAGATGCTCCTGAGCCATCGGCGTCACCCGCAGCCGATCGCCGTCCCGCGACAGCAAGCCCTTCGCCACGAAGAGCGTCGTCATCACGTCGACCGGCCGGGCGTGGAAGCCGAAGTGCCGCGCGATCTCGTCGATCGTCGATGGATGGCTCGCCAGCCAGGTGAAGAGGTCGAAGCCGCGGAGCGCCGCGATCAACATGTCGTCGGCGTAGAGCTCGTCGCGGCTGCGGTAGAGCGGGGACGGATCGGTAGTGGGCGGCTGTGTCAGATCGAGCATTGGGGGACGGTGGGTTCAGGCTCAGGGCTCAAGGCTTAGGGCTCAAAGAGCATCATGATCTTAGTCGAGGGGCTGAGATCAATCATGGTCTTCGAGCCCCGAGCCCCGAGCCCCGAGCCTGAAAAGAGCGTCAGCGTCTATTCCAATACGCATTCTGCCCGACGTAGTCGTCGTCGGGGAAGCTCGCGAGGATGGTGCGGCGCGCCTGGAGGATATCGATGCGGCCGCCGCCCTTGTAGAGGATCTTCCCGTCGGGCCCGATGATCATCGAGTAGGGCAGGCCGCCGCTCCAATCCGGGTCGAAGGCCTGGATCACCGGCGTTGGATCCATGATCGCGGGCAGGTAGTTCTTGGCCGAGGCCTGCTGTTTTCGAGGAACGCGCGCACGGCTTTCTCTTCGTCCGGATAGTTGCCGGCGACGGTGACGAGCTGGAACGGCCGCTTGCGATACATCCGCCAGGTGTTCGTCAGGTCGGGAAACTCCTCGACGCAGGGCGCGCACCATGTCGCCCAGAAGTTCACCAGCAATGTCTTGCCGGTGCCGTTCTGGCGGATCGCCTTGGCCTGCTCGACCGTCAGCTTCTCGAGCGTCACCGGCTCTTTCGCGAACGCCGCCTGCTCGGCATCGTGCGACGCGGCCTTGTCGAGCCACTTCACCGAGCAGCCGATCGCCGGCGTCTTCTCGAGCGGCACCGGCTGGCCGCCGAGCATCGCGTCGATGGCGTTGCGGGCATCCGGGACCTTGGCCAGCGCCTCGCGCGGGTTGCTGTCGATGCGGCCGTGATAGCGGAGCTTTCGTTCCTGGTCGAACAGGAAGATGTGCGGCGTGGCCACGGGCCCGTACCTGGCGCGAGATCTCCTGCGTCTCGCCGTCATAGAGGAAGGGGAAATTGAACTTGCGATGATCGGCGCGGGTCTTCATGTCCTCGAGCGAATCGCCAAGATCGGTATAGCCCATCTCGTCGAGGCGCAGCGCCTTGGCGTTGTTCGGCTGGATGACGGCGAAGGCCACGCCCTTCGTCGAGTAGTCGGTCACCAGCTGTTTCAGCCGTTCTTCATAGACCTCGGCCGTGGGGCAGTGCACGGCGGTGAAGACCACCGCGAGTAGCTTGCTGCTCTTGAAGCTGTCGAGCGTATATGTCTTGCCGTCGATCCCCGGCAGGCTGAAGGCCGGCGCCGGCGACCCTATCGCGAGCGGCTGCGGTGCCGGAGGCTTCTGCAGGCCAGCGGCTTCCGGCGCCCCGCTTGACGCGTCGAACGCCATCACCCCAAGGCCCGCCGCCATGACCAGCACGACCAGTTGCCGCCGAAGTGCTCTCGAGGCCATCCCGCTTCCTTTCTGTGTCAACGACGCCTTCGAACTTCGACCTTGCCTTCGAACTTCGACCTTGCCTTCGAACTTCGACCTTCGAAATTCGACCTTTCTTCAAAGTCTGCTTTTCTTCAACGCATACGCGATCGATTCCGCCGGCGGCGGGTACGACGCCATCGGCGCGTTGCCGCGGTAGTCGACGTCCTTGAGGCCGATCTCGCTGGTGTAGAACGCGTCGACCGTCATCCGCCGGGCCCAGTTGAAGAAGGTGATGCCGGGCGCGAGCGCCGGCGTCTGGTTGCGGCGGTAGGCGATCTCGTCGAGGAGTCTCGTCTGCTGCGCCGCCGTGGCCGTGAGGAAGTCGGCGGCGCCGCGTTCCTTCATCGTCGTGTCGAGCCACGTCAGGCCGTCGCGGTAGATCGTCTTGAGCTGATCGTTCTCGCTCGAGATCGCGTCGATCCACTGCGCGCAGCCGGCCAAGACCGCGCCGGGGGCGCCGTTCTCGACCGGGATGATGAGATCGGTCAGGCGCTCGAGGGTCCTGAACTGGTGCTCCGTCATCGAGCGCGGCGTGTAGCCTCCGGCGCCCTGGGCGGCGAGCAGATGCACTTCGGCGGCCGCGACGCGGTCGAGCGTCCCGGTTGCCGTGAGGATCAACGCCAGCCGGCGCAGGACGTCGCGGCGGGAAACGTCAGACATTGCCCTTCCTCAATTCCTCGGCGAGATACTCCGCCGTCCGCCACGCCAGCGCGACGATGGTGTGGGTCGGGTTCTTGTCCGGGTTGCTGACGAACGGCGCGCCGTCGGCGACGAACAGGTTCCTGACCTCGTGCGCCTGGCAGTACTTGTTGAGCGGGCTCGATTTCGGATCGTTGCCCATCCGCACCGTGCCGACTTCGTGGATGATGCCGCCGCCGCGCGAGATCGGCGGCCTCGCCTGCGCCAGCGGTGCCGGCGGTGTCGCCCCGGCGGCTGCGGGGCTCGCCGTCGTCGTCGGCACGCCGCCGCGACCACCTCGGCCGCCTCCGGTGTTGGCCGCGATCTGTCCGCCCATCCCTTCGAGGATGGCGCGAAACGTCTCCTGCATATGCCGCACCTGGTTGAGCTCGTGGTCGCTCCATTCCCAGTGGAAGCGCAGCACCGGGATGCCCCAGCGATCCTTGACCTCCGGGTCGATCTCGCAGAAAGACTTCTCGTTCGGGATCATCTCGCCGCGTCCCGACAGGCTGACCGTGGTGCCGTACTCGTCGCGGATCGCCTGCTTCATCTTCACGCCGTAGCCTTCGTGGCGATTGACGATGCCGTTGAACGCGCCGATGCCGGGCATGCCGTAGCCGCCGCCGACCTCGATGTGATAGCCGCGCGGAAATCCCAGCGCCTTCTGCTTTTCGAGGCCAAACCACGGCACGTAGAGGTGCGTGCCGTAGCCGTCCGAGTTGTAGCGCGGCATGCCGACCAGCGCCGGCACGAACGCGCCGAGGCTCGAGCCGACGGTGTCGGTGAGATAGCGGCCGACCGTGCCTGAGCTGTTGGCCAGCCCCTGCGGATGGCGTGACGACTTCGAGTTCAGGAGCAGGCGCGCCGACTCGCAGGCGCTGGCCGAGAGGACGACCGTGCGGCAGCGAACCTGGCGCTCGCTGCCGCTCGTCTTGTCGATGTAGGAAACCGCTGTGACCTTGCCGCTGTCGTCGGTGATGAGCTCGCGCGCCATCGCGTTGGCGATGATCTGGACCTTGCCGGTCTTCATCGCCGGGAAGATCTGGACGTAGCTCGACGCGTAGTTCGACGCCGTCATGCAGCCGCGGCTGCACTGGCCGCAGTAGTGGCAGGCGGGGCGGCCGTTGGTCGCCCGCGTTATCACCGCCTGGCGGCCGGGAATCGCGCGGATGTCTAGCTTGGCGCACGACCGCTGGACCAGGACCTCGTGCGCGCGGAGTGCGGCGGGTGTCTGGAAGATGCCGTCCGGCGCGCTGCGAATCTTCTCGACCGTGCCGGTGACGCCGATGAACGTCTCCGCCTTGTCGTAGTACGGCGCGAGGTCGTCGTAGGTGATCGGCCAGTCGGTGCCGAGGCCGTCGGTCGAGCGCGGCCGGAAGTCGTAGTCGGCGAATCGCAGCGTGATGCGGCCGTAGTGGTTCGTGCGGCCGCCGAGGATGCGCGAGCGGAACCAGGAGAAGTCGCTGCCGGGTGCGACGGTGTAGGGTTCGCCCTCGAGCTGCGCGCCGCCGAACGTCGCGCTGTAACTGAAACCCGTGGAGCCGCCCGTATACGCCTGCCCGCGCGCGCCGGCGCCGCGATGCGGGACGTGGTAGGGGAGCATGTGCTCCTTGAGGTCCCCCATGCTCAGCATCGGTCCCGCCTCGAGCAGGAGGACCGAGATGCCGAGATCCGCCAGCACCTTCGTCATCGTCCCGCCCCCGGCGCCCGACCCGATGACGACGACGTCGTGAACAGTGCTGCCTGCAGGCTGTGTCATGGCTAATCCAGGCGGGGACAGTCACCCGTGCCAGTCCCCGGAACGAGCATCCTGCCGGGGACAGTCACCCGTGCCAGTCCCCGGTCGGCGGGGACAGTCACTCGTGCCAGTCCCCGCCGGCTTGCGGGGCGGAGTCTATGGCAGTTCTGCATGCAACACAAGGGGAGCGGACGCCGTATACAGCGTGTTCGACGGCATTGTCGGGGTAACGGCGACGTTCTGCATGCATGACGCGACCAGGCCGCAATTTCTGCGATATCCTCCGGCACGCACAGCCAGGCTGACCGAGGGAGGCGCCATGCGTGACTACTCAATGAGCCGGCGAGCGTTTCTCGCCACCGCCGCCGGCGCCGCCGCGCTCGCGCCGCACGTCGAGATCCTCGCCCAGCCGCCGCGCCGGTCGGGCATGTACGTGTCGCTCAACGGGTCGCTGACGCGGCAGATGCCCTGGCCCGACTTCGTACGCCTGGCGTCGAAGCTCGGTTACGGCGGCGTCGACGTCAACTTCAACGCCGCCAAGGCGGACGGCGTCGAGGCGACGCGCGCGATGCTCAAAGAACTGAACCTCGCCCCCGCGGTCTGCAACCTGCCGGTGCCGTACGCGTCGGCAGACGAAGCCGCCTTCGCGGAGGCGATGAAGCAGCTCGACGAGAATGCCCGCTTCGCGAACGCGATCGGGCTGAACCGGATGATGGTGGTGCTGTCGCCGTCGAGCCAGATGCCGAAGGCCGAGCGCCGCACTTTTCTCAAGGCTCGCCTGACGCCGATCAGCGAGGTGCTGCAGCGCCACGAGATCCGCCTCGGTCTTGAGTTCCTTGGTGTGCTGTCGATGCGGCAGAACCCGAAATCACCCGAGCCATTCATCTGGACGCTGCCGGAGACGGTCGCCTTCGCAAAGGAGATTGGTCCGAACATCGGCGCCGTCCTCGACGCCTGGCACTGGCACCTCTCCGGCGGCACGGTGCCGGAGATTCTTGGCCGCGGGCAAGGCGGCGATCGTCCACGTCCACATCTCCGACGCGAAGCCGGCGCCGGCCGAGGACATCCGCGACAACCACCGCGTCATGCCGGGCGAGGGCAGCATCGACCTCGTCGGCTTCCTGCGGGCGCTGAAGAAGATCGGCTACGAGGATGGCATCAGCCCGGAGCCGCTTGGCCGCATCCCGGCCGAGATGACGCCGGAAGACGGGGCCAGGCTCGGGCTGGAGACGACGGTCGCGATGATGAAGAAAGCGTTGGAAGAAAGTTCGAAGGGCGAAGTTCGAAGTTCGAAGTGAAGGTTGAAGTTGGAAACAGGAAGTTCGAAATAGAAGGCCCGTTCGCTGGAAGGTACACCTCAAAGGAGCCATCATGAAGATACGTCTCGCGCTGCTGGGGTCTGCAGCGATTCTGTGCACCTCGGTTGTCGCGCAGCAGCAGCCGCCGTCGCCGACCCAGCCGCTGCCGGGCGTGCCGGCGCAGGCCGCCCCGGCGCCGACGCCGCAGGGGCCGCCGATGCGGGTCTACATCCACGCCGGCCTCAAGACACACTCAGAAGGCCAGCACGACTACCCGCAGTTCCTGTCGGACTGGAGCAAGCTGCTCACCAACCGCGGCGCCATCGTCGACGGCGGCCTGCACTTCCCGTCGGAGCGCGAGCTCGCCAACGTCGACGTGATGATCATCTACAAGGGCGACGCAGGCTATCTGAGCCTGGAGGACCGCGCGACGCTCGACAACTTCCTCCGCCGCGGCGGCGGCGTCGTCAGCCTGCACGACGCGCTGTGCGGCCCGGACCCGGAGCAGTTCGCCGGCGTCGTCGGCGGCGCCAAGAAGCACGGCGAAGTGAATTACACGCTGGAAGCCGACGTGCCCTACACGATCGTCGACAGGGAGAACCCGATCATGCAGGGGATGACCGACTTCACGATCAAGGACGAAGCGTTCTTCAACATGACGTGGTCGAAGACGCCGGAGATCAAAGTGCTGGCGACGGCGGTGATGGCCAAGACGCAGAGCGCCGGCACACATGCCGGCGAAGTGGTGCCGCAGGTCTGGACCTACGAGAAGAGCCTGCTGCCCGGCGCCCCGGCGTCGCGCGCCTTCGTCTGGATGCAGGGCCACAACTACGTCAACTTCGCGCACGCGCAGGTGCAGCCGATGCTGCTGCGCGGGATTTCCTGGGCGGCGAAGTATCCCGTCGACGCGCTCGCGACCGAGCGGCCGCAGGGACGCGGCGGGCGGGGACGGCGGGGTGGAGCGTAGGAAGAAAGTTCGAGGTTCGAATTTCGAACTTCGAACTGACTTCGAACTTCGAACTTTGAACTTCGAACTTTCTTCCTAGCCTCTCAACTTCCGATAGTTCTCGAGACACCGCTTCGCCATGGCGATCTCGCCGTCGGCGCCGGCGTGCTCCTGCTCGATGAGATAGAACTCGATGCCGCCGACCGACTCGGCGGCGTCGAAGATCCCTTTCCACGGCACGTCGCCATCGCCGAACGCGACGTTGTAGCCGCGGCCCTCGCCCTTGCCCCAGTCCTTCAAGTGAATGCTCTTGATCCGCCCCGGGTTGGCCTTGATCCAGGCGACCGGGTCGGTGCCGGCTTCGACCGCGGTGCCGGCGTCGAGCTGGAGGACGACGTCCTTGGGCGTGTTCGACGCGAGGATCTCCATCGGCCGCTTGCCGCTCTCGAGCGGCTTCCATTCGCTCTGGTGATTGTGGAAGCCGGTGCTCATGCCGAGCGGCCGCAGCTTTTCGGCGGCGGCGCTCATCGAATCGGCAAGACCCTTCCAGCCGTCGTCGGTCGGCGCCACCTTGCCGGGGCTGGCGAGGATGATCGCCTTGCTGCCGATGATCTGATTGAGCTCGATCGCCTTGGCGATGTTGTCGGCGCTGATCGCGTTCGCCGAGTTGTGCGTAGACAGGCACTTGATGCCGAGACCGTCGAGCAGCTTGCGCGTCTCCTTCGCCTGGTCGACCGTCCAATCGAAGTACGGCGAGTAGAACTCGACGACCTCGTAACCGAGCTTGGCGACGGCGGTCACCGTCCCGGGAAGGTCCTTCTTCAGCTCGCCGCGCACCGAATAGAGCTCGATGCCGACCGGAACTTTCTTGGTCTGAAACGCCTGCGCGAGCGCCGATGCGGCGAACGGCATCGCGCCGGCGACGGCGAGGAATGAGCGACGGGAAAGGGGTGTAGTCATGGCGGCAAAACGGTAGCACACTTTAGATTGACGACTGCAGCTGGCGGATTGTTGACTGCAGAGGGCTTCAGCCCCGCGCTACGTACGGCGGTGCCATGGAGGCACGCAAGTGCCGACGGAGCGCGGAGCGTTAGCTCCGCGAAAAATCGTCAATCGTCAATCGACAATCCCAATCTACAATCTGCAGTCTTCAATCTTCAGTCTTCAATCTTCAGTCTGCAGCCTTCAGTCTGCAATCGAACTGCAGTTCAACGTCAGTTCCTAAAAAGCCATCCTGACGCCCAGCTGAATCGTCCGCGGGAAGTTGACCTGACTCGCGGTATCGACGACGCCGAAGTTGCCGCTGGCCGGGTTGGTGTTCGGCCCGCCGTAGATGCGGGTGTTGAAGACGTTGAAGATCTCGACCCGCAGCTGCAGGTTCTTGTTGCCGCCGAGCGAATTGTTCTTGAAGAACGAGAACGACCACTGCGGCTCCGTCGGCTCGTTGACGTCGGGGAACCGGCCCTTGATGGTGCGGTACTCGTTCGGACCGAGGACGCTCCACGCGAAGCTGCCGTCCGGGCGCGGGTTGTTCAGCGCCGTGCTGCTGTTGTCGAACCAGCGCTCGAACGACTGGTCGTCGCCCGAGAGGGCGATGTTGCCGGGGTCGAGCAGGATGGCGCTGCCGTTGTAGCCGAGCGGCCGGCCCGACTGGATCTCGCCGATGGTGTTGAACTGCCAGCCGCCGATCAAGCCGGCGACGAGGCCCGACGTGTTGCTGCCGTAGCGCTTGCCGGGACCGAACGGTAGATCGACGAGCGTCGTGATGACGAGCCGGTGCCGCCGCTGATCGCCCTGCAGGTCGCGGTACGGCTCGGTGTCCCAATCAGTGTAGAAGTTCAGCGCGTCCTCGAGCTTCATCCAGGTGTAGTTGACGGCGAACATCACGCCGTTGCTGTAGCGCTTGGTCGCGACCGCCTCGAGCGCGTTGTAGTACGACGAACCGAGGTTCAGGCGGTTCATCGACAGCCCGGTGAAGTGCGGATACGGTCGCAGCAGCTGGCCGCGGCTGATAGTAGCGGCGTTGATGCCCTGCCCCGGGACCAGACCGGCGAACGGGTTCGGGAACGTCACGTTCAGGTAGCCGGTGTTGCCGCCGAGCGACGGGATCGCCTTGTCGTTCTCGGAGCGCGGCACCAGGTTCTGGTTGCGCGTGACGCCGAGCTTGCTGACCAGGTTGCCGACGTAGGCGACGTCGAGGCCGATGTTCCATGGCAGCTGGACGTCGACGCCCGCCATCCACTGATCGGTGTAGGGAATCTCGTAGCCTTGATTCGGGATCGTCGGATTCGTGCCGAGCGCGGTCAGCAGGCCCATCTCGCCGCCGAGCGGCACGAGGAAGCCGTCCGGGAACGGCGCCGCCCACGGGGTGCCGGCGTCGACGCCGTTGGGCGCTTCGGCGATGAACGGCGTGGTGCGCTGGAAGTCCGTCGTGTAGACGCCGACCTGGCCGCCGCTCGACAGGCCGAGATACGAACGGCCGTAGTTCGAACGCAGGCCGAGCCACTCGTTGATGCGATAGGTCAGGCCGAGGCGCGGCTGCCAGTTGTTCCAGTCATTCTCGTACGGCGACTGCGGCCCGCCGTGGTTGGCGTAGATCAGGCCGCCGTTGAGGATCATCGGCTGCCCGGTCGCGGGATTGATCGTCGCAGCGCCCTGCGGCAGCTGCGACTGCAGCGGGTTGGTGACGTTGAAATCGAAGGCCGAGACCGTCAGATCGTCCTTGACCGTGACCGCCGGCTGATAGTCCCAGCGCAGGCCGAGGTTGAGCGTCAGCCGCGACCCGATCTTCCAGTCGTCCTGCAGGTAGAACGGCGTAGTACCGGTACTGCTCGGTCCGCGGCGTGCCGAGGCCGACGTTGCCGCCGGTCGGCAGGCCGAGCAGGAACGACGCGACGCCGTTGCCCGACGCCGCCCCGGTGTTGGTCAGCGGATCGCGGCGGGTGAAGTCGTTGTTGAAATCGAAGACGCCGTTCGAGTTGACCTCGTCGAAGCGGAAGAACTGGTAGGCGCGGTACTCGCCGCCGGCCTTGACGAAGTGCTTGCCGAACGTCTTCGAGACGTTGCTGTTGACCGAGAAGGCGTCGTTCTTCGGCTGGCGGAACGTCCGCGGGAACATGCCCTCGTAGCCGGAGAGGTTGATCTGCGGAAACGGCGGCCCGGTGACCTGGTAGGCGCCGGTGAACGGCAGCTGTGGATCGACGTCGCCGTAGATCTTGTCGTGCGGCTCGTCGAACCGATCCCAGGAGACGCGCGTGTTCCACAGCGTCGTCGCGTTGATCGTGTAGTTGTCGTCGACCGTGACCAGGTAGTGGTTGCGATGCGTCGGGTAGTTGTCGCTGCGGATCGCCGGCTCGGGCAGCGCGTTCTCGTTCCGGAACTCGATGCCCCAGTTGCCGCTGTTGCTGAACGACAGCCGGTGGTTCTGCGAGAAGACGTGGTCGATGCGCGTCAGGTACGAGTTGTAACGGTAGCGGCCGATGTTCGGCGAGCTGATGAAGTTGCTCGACCCCGAGAGGTTGCTCGGCGTCGCGTTCTCACGCGGGATGTATGGCAGCAGCGACCGCGCGATCGGGTGCCACCGGTCCTGCGGGATGACGTTCCCCGGGAACGGCTGCCGCGTGCACGTGCTGAAGTTGGCGTTGCACTGCGTCGTCGCCGGGTCGTAGATGATGATCGGCGTGCCGTTGGCGGTCGTCGTCTGCGAGAAGTCGCCGCGCAGCTGCGCGTCGGTCGGCACCGTCCGCGTCACCGGGAAGGGGATGTCTTCGTAGAAGCCCTGGTAGCCGCCCATGAAGAAGGTCTTGTTGCGGGCGATCGGGCCGCTGAACATGCCTTCCGCGTTGTAGTACTTGTGGCCTTCGTTCGAGATGTTGTTGCGGATGTTCTGGATCTGGTTCGAGTCGAGCCAGGTGCCGCGGTGCAGGATGATGCCGGAACCGCGGAGGTTGTTGGTGCCCGAGCGCAGCGTCATGTTGATGACGCCGCCGCTGGTCCGGCCGAACGACGCATCGACCGCAGAGGTGCCGATCTTGAACTCCTCGATCGCGTCGACCGGCGGCGCGTAGTTCCAGTTGCCGGTGCCGCCGCCCGTGCCCGCGCTCGGCGCGCCCTCGACCAGGAACTCGTTGTTGCCGGTGCGGCTGCCATGGACGGAGAGCGAGCCGTTGACGTCCCACGCCCGCGTTCCCGAGAAGCCGGTCGCGCCGAACGTCGTCTGGGTGAAGATCGTGCCGGCGGTCAGCTGCATCAGCATGTAGACCTGGCGGCCGTTGAGCGGCAGCTCGGTGATGCGCTTGTTCTCGATTGTCTGCGCGATCGTGCTCTCGTTCGATTCGATCGCCGACGTCTGGGCGCTGACCGTGATCGTTTCCTCGAGCGCCCCGACCGTCAGCGGCACGTTGACGCTGACAGTCTCCGCGGTGTGGAGCTCGAGGCCGTCGCGCTGGAAGGTCTTGAACCCTTGCAGCGTCGCCGTCAGCCGGTAGGGTCCGGGCACCAGCTGTTGAATCGTGAACGCGCCGCTGGCGTTGGTGACCGTCTCGGTCGAGACGTTGGTGTCGGTGTTGAGCGCGGTGACGGTGACGCCGGGCACGACCGAGCCCTGGCCATCGCTGACGACGCCCGTGATGCGGGCGCGCGTTTCCTGCGCCGCCGCCGGGGTGCACAAGCTGATGATCACGAACAAGAACGCGAAGTACTTCATCGTGACTCCTCCGCTGCGGATTCTACGTGTTCTCGCATCCGCGGACCAAGAAGATCGACCGTTGTCGAGCTTGGAATTCCGCGTTAAGGTAGGCCGGGGTAAAGGGAAGGTGAAGAGATGAAACGTCGCCTGATGATGGCGGGCATCGCCTGTGCCGTGGCAGGAGGCATGCGCGGTTACACGGGCGTGACCGCCAGCTCACAAGCACAGTTCAGGACCCACACCGACCGCGAGCCGGCTCCCCGTTACTCGTCGCGCGGGGAGTGGGAGGAGAGGGCCCGTTACCTTCGCGAGCACGTGCTGGCCACCGCCGGTCTTCAGCCGATGCCGCAGCGGACGCCGCTCGGCGCATTGGTGTTTGGCGAGGTGACGCGGCCGGACTACACCGTTTCGAAGGTCTACTTCGAGAGCCTGCCCGGTTTCTTCGTGACCGGCAACCTCTACCGTCCAGCCGGGCCGGGTCCGTTCCCCGCGATTCTGTCGCCGCATGGGCACTGGACGTACGGGCGGCTCGAAAACACGCCGGTCAACTCCGGCCCGGCCCGCGCCATCGGCCTGGCTCGCCTCGGCTTCATCGTCTTCACCTACGACATGGTCGGCTACGGCGACAGCCAGCAGGTCCCGCACACCTTCGGCGGCCGCCGCGAACAGTTGTGGGGGCTCAGCCTCGCCGGACTGCAGCTCTGGAATGGCATCCGCGCGCTCGACTTCCTCGAGGCGCTGCCCGACGTGCGCCGCGAGGCCATCGGCATGACCGGCGAGTCCGGCGGCGGATCGCAGACGTTCCTGCTCGCCGCCGTCGAGCCGCGCGTCGCCGTCGCTGCGCCGGTCAACATGATCTCGCTGCACATGCAGGGCGGCTGCCTCTGCGAAAACGCGCCCGGCCTCAGGATCGGCACGAACAACGTCGAGATCGCGGCGACGATCGCGCCGCGTCCGATGCTGATGGTTTCCGCCACCGGGGACTGGACGAAGGAGACGATGGAGGTCGAGTACCCGGCGATGCGGGCGATCTACGATCTCGCCGGCGCCGCGGATCGCGTCCAGGCCATCCGGGTCGACGCCGAGCACAACTACAACCGCGCCAGCCGCGAGGCGATGTACGCGTGGATGGATCGATGGCTGAAGAACGGTCCGGCGCGCGCGTCGATCGAGGAGCGGCCTTTCACGATCGAACCGCTGCAGGATCTGCTGGTCTTTCACGGCCGGGCGCTGCCGCCCAACGCAGTCACCGCCGAGCAGTTGACGAACAACTGGATCGCCGCCACCAGGCGCGAGCTCGATCACACGCCGATCATGCAGCTGCGGTCGGCACTGCAGCACATCGTCGGCTGGACGCCGCCGGCGCCGGAGCCGCCGACATTCCAGGCACCCAAGGGCCTCACGAGCACGAAAGCCGCGCCGCCGAGCGGCCATATTGCGGTGCAGGAACGTGACAAGACCGCGCTCCTCACGAGGCCGGATGCCGGGCTCGAACAAGAGCTGACGAGCCGCGGCATCCGCATCGTGCACGTCCCCTTCTCGCGATTCGACGACGAGGCAGCGGCCAAGGTCAGACACTTCGAGACCTACAATCGCACCGCCGCGGCGCAACAGGTCGCCGATCTCGTCGCCGCGCGGCGCGCGAATCCGGGAGCCGGGATCGTCGCCGACGGTCCCGCCGCGCTCGCGGCGCTGCTGGCCGTCGCGGTCGAGGGCGGCGGCCGCGCCGTGCTCGACGTCGGCGATTTCGACACCACGAGCGACGCCGACTTCCTGCGCACGCTCTTCATCCCCGGCCTGCGTCGTGTCGGCGACCTCCAGACGGCGTCGCAGGTTGCCGGCCACACCGTCGTCCTCCACAACGCCGGCCCCCGCTTCAACGTCCGCGGCCTGCAGGCGCAGCGCTCGCGGATGACGCCGAAGGAGATCGCCGACGCCCTGGTTCGATCTGCGTCGCGCTGATTCTGCGGGGACGCGGATCCTACGCTATCGGCGTCCAACGATCCGCATCAAACCGTGAACGGACCACAATGTTGTATCGTCTGCCGATGCAGACATCCTCGGGCGCGACGGCGGACGCCGCGCAGCTTCCCACCGATCATGGCGAGCTCCCGCGCTGGGAAGTGTCGGAAATGCCGGCGCCGCCGCCATTCGGCACTCGGAACCTGTTCAAGATCATCGGGCCCGGCGCGATCATGGCCGCGACCTCGATCGGCGGCGGCGAGTGGCTGGTCGGTCCTGCCGCGGCGGTCAAGTACTCGTCGTCGATCTTCCTGATCGCGACGGTCGCGATCCTCCTGCAGGTTCTCTTCAATCTCGAGGCGATCCGTTACACGCTCTACACCGGCGAGCCGATCTACGGCGGCATCATGCGGCTCAAGCCCGGCCCGAAGTTCTGGGCCGCGTTCTACTCGATCATGGGCTTCTTCCAGCTCGGGTGGCCGGCGCTCGCCGGCAGCGCCGCCGCGACGCTGCTCGGGGCGTGGATGGGGCGCATGCCGGGCGCGCCCGACCAGGCGATCCAGGCCTGGGTCGCCACCGGCCTCATCGGGTTCGTCGTCCTGATCCTGTCGTTCGGCGGCACCATCGAGCGCATGCTCGAGTACTTCGCCTGGACGATGCTCGCGGTGGTCTTCCTGTTCCTGCTCGCGATCAACATCGCGTTCGTGCCGTTCTCGCACTGGATCCAGACGTTCACCGGCTTCTTCAGCTTCTCCGGCCTGCCGCATCCGATCGACTGGGGGTTGATCGGCGCGCTGGCGGCGACCGCGGGCTCAGGCGGCCTGGGCAACCTGACGGTGACCAACTGGATCCGCGACAAGGGCTTCGGCATGGCGGCGACCGTCGGCGCGATCCCGAGCGCCGTCGGCGGCCATTCGATCCAGCTGACCCACGTCGGCAAGATCTTTCCGACGACGCCGCAGAACATGGCGCGCTGGCACCAGTGGATGCGCTATGTCCACGCCGACCAGATCTGGGTCTGGGGCCTGTTCTGTTTCCTGGGGATGTTCCTGAACGTCAACCTGGCGACGGCGATCGTGCCGGCGGGGACCGACCTGCAGGGGCTCGCGGCGGGCGCGTATCAGGCGGAGTACCTCAGCAAGATCTGGCCTGGTTTCTGGTTCCTGACGCTCTTCAACGGCTTCTGGATCCTGTTCAAGACCCAGCTTGGCAACACCGACATCCTGGTGAGGACGGTGACCGACGCGCTGTGGATGTCGAGCCGCCGCGCCCGCGACTGGGACAAGGGGATCCGCGCGATCTACTACGGCATCCTCATTGTCTTCTCGGTCTGGGGCGTCTTCGTGATTCGCTCGGCGTCGCCGTTCCAGCTCTTCAAGATCCTCGCGAACATGGCCGGCATCATCCTGTTCGTCGCCGGGATTCAGATCTTCCTGGTCAACCGACGCTTCCTGCCCAAGGCCGTGCGCCCGCCGCTCTGGCGCGAGATCGGCCTGCTCTCGTGCTCGGCGTTCTACGCGTTCTTCGCGTACTTCGTCATTCGGGATCTGTTCAGAAGTTTCATGTAAGGCTCGGGATGTTGAAGCCGGGGCTCGGGGTTCGGGGTTCGGGGTTCGCAGAGACACAACGACCACAGTCGCGCGAGTGCCATCTGTGCGATCTTCGAGCCCCGAGCCCCGAGCCCCGAGCCCCGAGCTTTGAGCCTTGAGCCTTGAGCCGTCGTCGATTCTCGCCCGTTAGGAAGCAGTGAAGGGAGTGCGATAATACGCACTTCATTTGACGGAGGAGCCATGCAGATGCAGCCGAAGCCGGGCTGGTTGACGATGCCGCGCGTGACGCTCGGCGCCATCGCCGTGTTGACGTCCGCCGTTGCCGCACAGCAGGTGCAGACGCCCGTGTATCCAGACACTCGCAAGACGGCCCAGACCGACACCTATCACGGCGTCAGCGTCGCCGATCCCTACCGCTGGCTCGAGGACGACACGTCAGCCGAGACGGCGGCGTGGGTCGAGGCACAGAACAAGGTCACGTTCCCGTACCTCGAGAAGATTCCCTTCCGCGCCCAGCTGCGCGACCGCGTGATTCAGCTCAACGACTACGAGAAGTTCTCGGCGCCGTCGCAGAAGGGGCCCTACTTCTTCTTCAGCCGCAACTCCGGCCTCCAGAACCAGAGCGTCCTCTACATCCAGAAGGGATTCGACGGCAAGCCCGAGGTGCTGATCGATCCCAACACCTGGTCGGCGGACGGCACCGTGCGGCTATCGGCGTTCGTGCCGTCGAAGGACGCGAAGTACGCCGTCTACGGCATCTCGCGCAGCGGCTCCGACTGGCAGGAATACAAGGTCATGGAGCTGGCGACCAAGAAGACGCTGAGCGACACCATCGAATGGGTGAAGGTATCGGGCGCGGCCTGGCAGGGCGACGGCTTCTACTACAGCCGCTACCCGGCTCCGGTGAAGGGCCAGGAGAAAGCGTCGATCAACGAGAACCACCAGGTCTACTTCCACAAGATCGGGACGCCGCAGGCGCAGGACGTCCTCGTCTACGAGGACGCGAAGAACCCGCAGCGGTTCCACCTGGTGTCGACGACGGAGGACGAGCGCTTCGCCGTGTTGTCGGTCTCCGAGCGCGGCAAGGGCAAGGACGGCAACTCGCTGTTCGTGCGCGACCTGTCGAAGGGCCAGGCCGAGTTCGCGCCGCTCGTGCCGACGATCGACAACGACACCTTCAACGTCATCGACAACATCGGCGACAAGCTGCTCGTCGGTACCAACCGCGGCGCGCCGAACTGGAAGGCCGTGCTGATCGATCCGGCGCAGCCGGCGGAAGCGCAGTGGAAGACGGTCCTGGCGGAGAAGCCGGAGCCGCTCGACGGCGCCGCAGTGTCCGGCGGCAAGCTCTTCGCCACGTACCTCAAGGACGTGACGACGAAGGCCTACGTCTACAGCCTCGACGGCACGCTCGAGAACGAGGTGGCGATGCCGGGCCCGGGCACCGGCGGCGGGTTCAGCGGCCCGAACGACGCCAAGTTCGTGTTCTATTCGTTCAACTCGCTCAACGTGCCGCCGGCGATCTACCGCTACGACATCGCGACGCGGAAGAGCGACGTGTTCCGGGCGCCGAAGATCCCGGGCTACGACGCGGAGCGGTTCGAAACCAAGCAGGTGTTCTACACCAGCAAGGACGGCACGAAGGTGCCGTTGTTCCTCGTCCACCGCAAGGGCCTGACGCTCGACGGCAACAACCCGACGCTGCTCTACGGCTACGGCGGCTTCAACGTCATCCAGTCGCCGACGTTCAGCGCCGCGCGGCTGGCGCTGCTCGAACAGGGCTTCGTCTACGCCTCGGCCAACCTGCGCGGCGGCGGCGAGTACGGCGAGACCTGGCACCAGCAGGGCATGAAGGCCAAGAAGCAGAACGTCTTCGACGACTTCATCGCCGCGGCCGAGTGGCTGATCGCGAACAAGTACACGTCAGCGAAGCGGCTGGCGATCCAGGGCGGATCGAACGGCGGCCTGCTCGTCGGCGCGGTGATGAACCAGCGGCCCGAGCTGTTCGGCGTCGCCGTGCCGCAGGTCGGGGTCATGGACATGCTGCGGTTCCACAAGTTCACGATCGGCTGGAACTGGATCGCCGACTACGGCTCGAGCGACAACGCCGAGGAGTTCAAGGCGCTTTACGCCTACTCGCCACTGCATAACCTCAAGGCGGGGGTGAAGTATCCGGCGACACTGGTGACGACTGCCGATCACGACGACCGGGTGGTGCCGGCGCACTCGTTCAAGTACGCCGCGGCGCTGCAGGTGGCCGCCAGCAAGGAGACGCCGATCCTGATCCGGATCGACACCAAGTCGGGCCACGGCGCCAGCAACCTGACGAAGCAGCTCGAGACCTCGGCCGACATCTACGCCTTCATCATGTACAACATGGGCGTGACGCCGGTGAAGCCGGGCAGTCACTAGGTTTCGACGGAGGTTGCGGAGGCAACGGATTCACAACGGAGGAACGAAGCCAACGGAGACGCACGGAGGCCGCATGGCTTCCCTGGGCTCTCCGGACATGTCCCACGGGTTTTGCGCGCTACCCGGAACTCTCCGTGCGTCTCTGCTAACTCCGTTTCTCCGTTTGTAAACCCGTTTCCTCCGTACCCCTCCGTCCGAAGCCTCACTCCCGCCGCCAGTGCCACCAGAACCCGTACAACTTCCGGAAGGACTCGCGCCCTCGCGCCGGCGGTCGACCGCCCGGCGAGAAGACGAGCCCGCAGGTGGCCGTGCCGCCGCAGTCGCTGGTGACGAAGCGCAGCTCGAGGTTGTACCTGGCGAACTCGCGGACGCGAAACGAGCCGACGTAGGGTCTCGACTCCTCCAGCTGCGACGGTGAGAACTGCGTCATCCATGGCCCGCACAACTGGAGTGCCGGGCCGCCGAAGAACAGGCGGACCTTCAACGGGACGAGCATCCCGATCGCCAGCAGCGTGCCGGCCAGGCACAATGCGGCCGGCGCGTATTCTCGCAATACGGCGCGCGCGGCGCCTGGGGTGCCGCGGCGGCGCCGCAGGCCGATCGCAAAACCGACCAGAACCGCGAGCCCCAGCGCGAGCGCGGATCCCGATAACAGGATGGCGAGCGTGCCCGAGACGCCGGTGTCGCTGCCGGCGACGACCGCGATGACGGCCCAGGCGTAGGTCGCGACGCGGACCGCACGCATCGAGGTGATCAGTCGACCTTGGCTTCGAAGCGGATGCGGACGTCGGCGATGAGCGGGATGGCGTACTGCAGCAGCGGGTGCTCGAACTCGTAGGGCTTCGCCTCGCCCTTCCAGTTCGCCCGCTTCGTGACGCGATCGATGACCTTGCCGCTCTTGTCGAGGAACTCGACGACGAACGTCACCGCCCAGTCGTCGACCGACGGATTCTCTGCCATCAGCCGGACGTGGAGCGTCGAGCTGGCCTCGGACGCCGGGTTGCGGCTGAGCCCCGGCAGGGTCGTGCCAGGCGTGACGCGGCCGCGATCCTGGATCGTGATCGTCTGGACGGTCACGGGCCCGACCTTCACATTCAGCGACTCGGTCCTGCCCAGCGTGACCGGCGCGGTATGTTCGGCCGTCAACGAGGCATTCTGAGCGGCGGCCGTCGATATCGAGAGGGCGAGCAGGGTGACGACGCCCGCAAGGGCGGTGCGGAAATGAAAAGGGCTGCAGGAGAACTGACCTGTGAGGACCATACCCTCATTCTATCTCCGGGGGTATCATGCACGCGCCGGCTGCGTCGGCGCCTTCTTGCCAACGGTTACAGTTCGACTGCCGTCTGACACATCATGCGAGACGACCTCAAAGCCGCGCTCCGTTCGTTCCGCTCCTCGAAGACATTCACGGCGGTTGCCCTGATCGTCCTGATGCTGGGCATCGGCGCGACGACCGCGATCTTCTCCGTCGTCGACGCCGTGGTGCTGCGGGCGCTTGCCGTTCGACGAGCACGATCGTCTCGTCGCCGTCGGCGAGCGCCGCGCCCCCGGGCCGAACCCGGATCCGGGGCGCGACCCGCTGCAGCTCTCTTCGATCGCGCCGCAGAACTACCTCGACTGGCTGCAGCAACAGCAGGTCTTCGAGTCGATCGCGGCGATGGCCGGGGCGTCGGCGACGCTGCGCGAGCCCGGTGCCGAGCCCGAGGACTTGCGCGGGCTGCGGGTGACGGCGGCGTTCTTCGACGTCCTGCGCATCCGGCCGGCACTCGGCCGCGCGTTCCTGGCCGAGAACGAGGTCGATGGCAACCACCGGGTCGTCGTGCTCAGCGATTCGCTGTGGCGCCGGCGGTTCTCCGGCGATGCCGCGGTCGTCGGCCGGGTGATTCCGCTCGAGGGCGGCAGCTACGAGGTGCTCGGCGTGATGCCGGCCGACGTGACGTATCCGCTCGGCGTCGAGCGGCCGACCGACCTGTGGATGCCCTACGTCGTCCCGCCGAACGAGCGCATCCGGAATCCGAGCTCGTCGAGCTACTACCTGCAGTCGGTCGCGCGGCTGAAGCCTGGCGTCTCGCTGACGCAGGCGCAGGCGCAGATGGACCAGGTCGCGACGGCGATCGAACAGGCGAACCCGAAATGGAACAAGGATCACCGCGTCGGCGTCCGGCCGCTGCGCGATCACCTCGTCGGCGCACGGACGAAGTCGTGGATGCTGATGCTGCTCGGCGCCGTCGCGCTGGTCCTGCTCATCGCCTGTGCCAACGTCGCCAACCTGCTGCTGGCGCGGGCGACGACGCGCGAGCGCGAGGTCGGCATCCGCGCCGCGCTCGGCGCCGGCCGCTGGCGACTGGTGCGCCAGCTGATGGTCGAGAGCATGCTCCTGTCGATGATCGGCGCCGCCCTGTCGATCGTGCTGGCATGGTGGGCGGTGCAGGTCCTGCGGACGGCGATGCCGGACAACGTGCCGCGGGTGGCGACGATAGCGCTCGACCTGCGCGTCCTCGCCGCCGCCGCCGGACTGGCGCTCGTGACCGGCGTCCTGTTCGGCATCCTGCCGGCGCTTCAGCTCTCACGTCCCGACCTGACCCGCGTGCTCAAGGACGGCAGCCGCGGCAGCGTCGGCGCCGGGCGGCAGCGGCTGCGCAGCGCCCTCGTCGTCGCCGAGGTCGCGCTCGCCGTCGTCCTGCTCGTCGGCGCGGCGCTCTTCATCGGCAGCTTCGTCACGCTGATGCGCATCGATCCGGGTTTCGACGCCAAGAACGTGCTCACGGTCCAGCTGTTTCCCCGGTTCGAGCCTGGCAAGCCGGCAGCGGATCATGCCGCGTCCTACTCCGACATCGTCAGCCGCATCGCGCAGGCGCCGGGCGTCCAGTACGCGTCGCTCATCGCCGGCGGCATGCCGCTCGGCGGCAGCATGAGCTCGACCTCGCTCGAGATTCCCGGACGGCCGAAAGGGCAGGACCGCGAGGGCATCAGCATCCGTCGAGTGACGGCTGACTATCACCGCGCCATGGGGATTCCATTGAAGCGCGGCCGCCTCTTCACCGTCGAAGACCGCGCCAGCGCGCCGAACGTGATGGTCATCAACGAGTCGGCAGCGGCCAAGTACTTCCCGGGCGAAGATCCGATCGGAAAGGTCGGCAAGCTCAGCGACGCGGACCGCACGGTCGTCGGTGTCGTCGGCGATGTCTACCAGGTAAGCCTGGAAGCGGCGCCGCGGAGCGAAGCCTACGTGCCGGTGCCGCAGGATCGCACCGCCTCGGGCGAACTGGTGATTCGCACGTCGGTCGACCCCTACCAGGTGCTGCCGGCAGTCAAGGCGGCGGTGCTCGACGTGATGCCGGACGTCCCGCTGCGCAACGTCCGGACGATGGAAGAGTTGATCGGGCGGCGGGTGGCGCAGCGCCGGCTCAACATGCTGCTGCTCGGGCTGTTCGGCCTGCTCGGTCTCGTGATCTCCGCCGTCGGCATCTACGGCGTGATGGCCTACGTCGTCTCGCAGCGAACGCGGGAGATTGGCGTGCGCATGGCGCTCGGCGCTACGCGCGGCAGCGTCGTCCGCATGGTCATCGGCAACGCGACCCTGCTGGTGGCGATCGGGCTGGTGATTGGCGGCGTCGGCGCGTGGTACCTGAGCGAAGCGGCGAAGACGTTCCTGTTCCGCGTCGAGGCGACGGACCCGCGCGCGTTCGCGGCGGCGATCGGGTCGCTGGCTGTCGCAGCGCTGGTGGCCAGCCTGATCCCGGCGCGGCGCGCGGCGAGTGTCGATCCGATGGTGGCACTGCGCTCGGAGTAGGGCCTCGGCTCAGCGCCAGGGCAGCACGCGCTGGACCCAGGCGAGGCGGGCGAGGTCGTTGTAGATGACCGTCACCATCAGCAGGACGAGGAGCGCGAACCCCGCGAGCAGCATCTTCTCCTTGACCGCGACGCTGAAGTCGCGCCGCGCCAGCCCTTCGAGCGCGAGGATCAGGATGTGGCCGCCGTCGAGGACCGGGATCGGCATCAGGTTGAGCAGGCCGAGATTCAGGCTGATCATCGCCATCAGGCCGAGGAGCGACACCCAGCCCTGCGACGCCGCGATCCGCGACTGGTCGGCGATCGCTACCGGTCCCATCAACTGCTTGACCGAGACCTGGCCGGTGAAGAGGCCGCCGAGCGTCTTGAGGATGAGCACCGACCCGTCCCAGTTTCGCTGCAGGCTCATCCCCGCCGCTTCAATCAACCCCGGGCGGAAGGTCCGCACTTCATAGGGATTGATCTCGGCGCCGACGCGCGCCGCGCCGTCCATGGCCCGTGGCGTCACCGTCACCGTCGCACGCTCGCTGCCGCGCAGAGACTTCGAAGGCGAGCGGCTGACCCTCGCTGGCGCGAATCAGCTGCAGCACGCGCTCGTAAGACGGCTGTTCCTCGCGCTGTCCATCCTTGGCGACGGCGACGATGACGTCGTTCGGCCTGAGGCCGCCCTCGGCCGCCGGCGCGCCAGGCGTGACGGTGATGACCTGCGGCCGCACGGCCGGCAGCACGCCGATCATGCCCTGCTCGTAGCGTCCGACCGCGTCGGGAACGACGGTGACCTGCTGCGTCCGGCCGCCGCGTTCGATGGTCAGATCGACCTCGCGCTTGGCGCGCGGGGCGAGAACGGTGAAGAAGCGCTCCCAGTTCGGCGTCTCGATACCGCCAACCGCGAGGACGCGGTCGCCCGGCTGCAGCCCGGCCTTCCTGGCCGCGGAGTCCTCGATCACCGTACCGAGCACGACCGGTTCGGAGTCGTAGAGGGCGACGCTGGCGCCCTGGTAGATGACGACCGTGAGCAGGACGACGGCGAGAACGAGGTTCATGACCGGGCCCATGATCAGGACCTGGAACCGCTGCCACTTGCTCTTCGACAGGAATTCATCGGGCGCGCCGGTGCGCTCGTCTTCGGTGGTTTCGCCGGCCATCTTGACGTAGCCGCCGAGCGGGATGGCGCTGACGCAGTACTCGGTGTCGCCGCGCTTGAAGGCGAGCAGTTTCGGCCCGAAGCCGAGCGAGAAAGTCAGGACGCGGACGCCGATCCGGCGCGCCATCAGGAAATGTCCGAGCTCGTGCACGAAGATCAGCACGCCGAGCACGAACACGAAGGAGAGAATCGTCGTCACGTGAGCCTCAGTCGTTCACCGCACTCAGGCGGCCGCGCAAGAAAAACGGCCGGCGTCGCCGCCGGCCGTTTTGACTTTCGATCGTGCGAGGGAGCGTCTAGCGACGACTCCCGGTGGTGTATTGCATGTGTGCACCTCCCGGCCGCGGCCGTATGGTCGAAGCCCCGCGTCGGCGGAGCATGGCCGCTGGAGCCTTTGTTTTCGCGCCGCACTCTAAGCCGTGCTGGTGGACGCGCTGCCTGGATCAAAGGATAGCACGGCCCGACCAGCCGCCCGGTAACATGAGGGGCGGGCACGAACTGCGGCCGACGGTCGCGCCGCGTGCGTACGAATAAAGACGGGAGAATCAGGTTGATGTTGCGGGATCTCATCCGCGTCGGCGCGGCGTTGGCGGCGACGACGGTCATAGTCGAGTCGGTCGCGTCTGAACGCGAACAGACGCCGCGGCCGGCGCCGACGGCATCCGTCAGCGCGCCACCACTGCGGCCGTCAGCCGACGCCGGCGGCTGGCACCAGTGGCGCGGCCCGTTGAACACCGGGATGGCACGCGGCGACGCGCCCCTCACCTGGGACGATCGGAGCAACATCAACTGGAAGATCGAGATTCCCGGCCGCGGCCACTCCACCCCGGTCGTCAGCGGCGGCCGGCTTTTCCTGACGACCGCCGTGCCGACAGGCAAGGGCAGCGCCAGCGCAGCCGGGCGCGCCAGCGGCGGCGCTGACGCCGGCATGGAGCATCGCTTCGAGCTGATGGCGATCGATCGCGACAGCGGCCGGATCGCGTGGCGGCGTACCGCGACGGTGGCGACGCCGCACGAAGGCTATCACCGCGTCTACGGCAGCTTCGCGTCCAACTCGCCGGTGACCGACGGGCGCCGCGTCTTCGCCTTCTTCGGATCGCGCGGCTTGTATGCCTACGACATCGACGGCACGCTGCTGTGGCAGAAAGACTTCGGCGTCAGGATGCGGATGGACATGGCGTTCGGCGAGGGCACGCCGCTGACGCTGCACGATGGACGGCTGCTGCTGCACTTCGACCACCTGGACCTCGGCTTCCTCGTGATGCTCGACGCTGCGACCGGCAAAGAAATCTGGCGGGTGAAGCGGACCGAGCCTTACAACTGGGCCGCGCCCTATGTCGTCGAACACGCCGGCCGGCGTCAGATCGTCATGAGCGGGCTCAGCGTCCGCGCCTATGACTACGAGACCGGCAAGCAGATCTGGGAGATCCCTGGGCTGGGCGAGAACACCATTCCTCAGCCGGTGCAGTTCGGCGACCTGGTGTTCGCGATGAGCGGCCACACGGTGAAGATGCTGATGGCGATCCGGCTCGGCGGCACCGGTACGCTGAACGCGGCGAGCGCGGTCGCGTGGTCCACGCCGCGCGGAGCTTCCTACACTCCCTCGCCGTTGCTGCACGACGGCCGGCTCTACGTCTTGACCGACAGCGGCCAGCTGAGTTGTTTCGACGCGGCGACGGGGAAGCCGTACTACCAGCAGGCCCGCCTGCCGAAGCCGTACAACTTCAAGGCCTCACCGGTCGGCGCCAACGGCAAGCTCTATCTCGCGACGGAAGAAGAAGACGTCGTCGTCGTCAAGATGGGCAACGCTCTCGAGGTGCTCGCCACCAATACGCTGGCCGGCCAGTCCTTCATCGCATCGCCCGTCATCGTCGACGGCGCGATGTTCCTCCGCAGCCGGACGCATCTGTTCAAGATCCAGCAGAAGTGATTGGCGGGGCTGAAGCCCCGCCCTGCGTACAGCTCTTCTAGCACGGAGCTTCAGCTCCGCGACGCGGATTCGCCCGCGCCGCGCGGCACGAACCAGATCGCGACGAAGGCGAGCACGGTATAGAGGGTCATCAGCAGGAAGAGCGGGCGATAGCTGCTGAAGAGGTCGAAGACGACGCCGTTCATCGGGTCGCCGATCGCGCCGCCGAGCGCCATCGACAGCAGGAACAGCGCGGCGAGGAACCCGCGCTGGTGCCGCGGGATTGGCTCGATGAAGAGCGGGTAGGCGTTCACCATCGGCAGCGTCCAGCTGGCCGACGCGAAGGCAAGCAGCGGCAGCGCCGCGGCCTGACTGGTGACGCGGTCGAGCGCGAAGAGTGCCACCGCCATGAGCGCGAAGCCGAGCAGCATCGTCTGGCGGCGGCCGATGCGAACCCCGATCGCCCCCGCCGGCAGCGCCCCGACGACGCCCCCCATCGCCCAGGCGATGAATCCGATCGCGGCGTCGCCCGCAGGAATCCCGAACCGTTCGATGCCGTGCAGGGCGTACCAGGTCGTGAACGACTGAAACACGAGCTGGACGAGGACGGCGGCGAGGAACACCGCGCGCATGCCGGGCACCGCGCCGCGCGCCAGCGACAGTGTCGCGGCGACGATCGATCGCAGGCTGGTGTCCTCCTGCGCGCCGGCGTCCACGGGCTCGCGCAGCAGCAGCTTGAAGGCGGCGGCGATCGCCAGCACCGTTCCCGCAGCGACGAGGAACGCCGGCTGCATGCCGAGGGCGCGGCCGAGCATGAGGAACACGATCGCGCCGACGCACATCTGGAACGTGACCGAACCGGTCGCGAGCGAGCGGTAGCGCGACGGCACCACGTCGGCGACGAGCGCCTGCAAGGGCGACCGCTGCAGGTTGATGCCGGTGTAGATCAGGACCATGGCGCCGATCAGCCCGGCGACGCCGAAGCGCGCCGACGGCGCGAACACCGCCATGCCGAGCGCCGCGAGCACGAAACCGCCGAGCACGATCGACAACCGGCCGTGACCGCGCACGATCGCCCGATCGGAGAGGGCCCCGGCGATCGGCACCACCAGCAACAGCAGGACGTTGTCGATCGCCATGATCGCGCCGATCAGCGCCCGCCGATCGCCGACGACGTCGCGAACCAGCGGCGGTACGAACGCGCTCAGCAGCGGTCCGGTGACGCCGGCGAACAGGCCGCCAAGGCCGACGACGGCGCAGAGCGGCAGGACGTCAGCGACCGAGCTGACTGACCGCGAATCGGAACGGTTCACTGGATACCTTGATCCATCCCTCGAATGGGCCGTCGAGCTCGAGAATCAGGAAGACGGCTCCCGAGACCGACGCCGCGGCCAGCAGCAGCACGACGATCACAGTAGGGTTGGGTTGGGTGTAGAGGCCGAACGTGCCGAACGTCACCGTCAGCCACAGGACCACGACGGCCAGGAACAGGAGCGGCACCGTGCCGCCCTGGCTGCTGAGCAGTCGCCAGCGCGTCTTCAGCACGTCCTCGCCGAGCTTCAGCGCCTCGGCCTTGTACCAGCGCTGATTGTCGTTCGTGACAGGGAGGTTCAGGATCTGCTCCTCGATTGTTTCGAGGGCGCTCGCCGCCTGCGTCTGGGCCAGGCCTACTCCGCGCGAACCGTGGCTCGGCCAGGTCGCCTCGAGCCGGATCTCCAGGGCGCTGCGCAGGAGCTCGCGTGTCGGCGCCGTCTCCGGACCGTAGCGGGCCAGCAGGCGGTCGAGCGAAAGGATGTTCGCAGCGCTGTTGCGGACGGCGTTGTCCTGGCTGTCGAACGTGCTGCGCGCGGAGGCCGTCACCAGGCCGAGCAGCAGCGCCGTCATCGTCGCGACCAGGCCCATGCCGAGCCGCATCACGTCCTGCGACTCCTTGCTCAAGTGTGGCGGCGGCAGCCGCGTGCGGATCGCGGCGCCAAGCAGCGCCCCGCCAAAGGCGCAGACGCAGGTAATCGCGGCCAGAGCGCTGGGGTTCATCGTTTACTTTGGCCCCAGTTCGTCGCAGACCGCCTCGAGCACACCCGCGAGCGAGAGCCGCGGATTGATTTGGCCGACGTCGTCGAAGCCGGGAAGCGTCGTGGCTTTCGCGACTTCTGTCTTCGACTGCCCAGCCTTGAGGCCGCGGCGCACATAGTCGACGGCGGCCGACAGGTAATCCTTGAAGTAGACGACGTCCGCCTGCTTGCCGAGCGCGCCGCCGTCCTTTCCGTGGCCGAAGACGAACACGGTGTCGCTGCCGTGCGCCGCCGCCATCTTCTCGAGGATCGAGATCCAGTTGATGACCGACGCGCCGGCCGGCCCGTCAACGCGCGGATGGACGCGGCGGAACAGCAGGTCGCCGCCGTGCACGACGTTCGCCTTCTCGAAGAAGATCACCGCGTCGCCGCTGGTGTGTCCGGGCCCGAAATGCCGCGCATGTACCGTCTCCCCGCCGAAGTCGACCTGCCACGCGTCGGTGAACGTCGTGTCAGCAAATACCTGCTGGTCGGCGTTCCCTGCCGGGGCCGCGACCTTGCGATGCCACTCGACGCAGTTGACGTGCGCGACGATGCGCTTGACCAGCGGCTTGAAGACCGGGTTGCCGCCGGTGTGATCGCCGTGGTGGTGCGTGTTGATCAGGAGCTCGATGCCGGACGGCGCTTTCTCCTTCAGGCCGGCGACGCACGCCGGCGCCGTCTGCATGTACTGGCTGTCGACCGCCAGGGCGCCATCCTTCGTAATCAGGTAGCCGATCGTGCCGCCCATCGCAGTGAAGGCACCGACGCCGCGCCGGATCTCCTCGAACTTCGGCACCGGCGCTGGCGCTGGTGCTGGTGGGGCAGCGGCCTGTTGGGCGAGCAGCGGCCGCGACCAGGTGGCGGCCAGGGACAGCGAAGAGACGGACACGAACCGGCGGCGGCTGATCGGCACTCGGATCTCCTGAGGAAGAAGGCGACTCAGCATAACCCGGCCGGTGGACCGCCGCGCGGTCGCGCTGCGGGAGCGATGGGTGCGCTGGTTGATCCGATTCGACTCGCCGCTAGTCCAGGTCGATCTCGCGCAGCGGGTTGCCGCCGTCAATGTAGACGCGTCCGCCCTTGACGAGGGCGCGGCGCAGGCGCTCTACGGCGGCACGTCCCGCGTCCGGGTGACGACCGTCGAGCGCGCCGACGCGAATTGCGACGGCGAGGTCGTACGGTCGTTCGCCTTTCTCCAGTTCGAAGTCCTCGATCGCGGCCTGACGAAAGACGAGACGGCCCGAGGCCATCTCAGCCCTGGATCCGGCAATCGCTTGCGCGATCGCCTTTGCCGAACGATCGATGCCGAGCACCTGTCCCACGCCGATCAGTTTTACGATCGCGCGCGCCGTGGCACCCGTCCCGCAGCCGATCTCCAGGATGCGAAGCCCTGGCTTCAGCGGCAGCGCGGCGACGATCGCCGCGAGTCGTGGGGAGAGATTCAATGGCATGAGCTGGCGGCTGCGTGATGCACGTTGATCCAAGCCTACTGGTTGCTCAAAAGTCGCAGGAGCTTGTCCTTCGCACCGGCGGTCACTCCGGTGTGGCCGTCCGCGATCGTCGCGAAGCTCAACGGCTCGAGCGCTCGCAGCGAGGCGCGGTTCGCGGCCGCGTCATAAGAAAACAGGGACGGTGGAACCGCTACGCCATCCTTCTTGCGCAGCAGCGAGTCCCCCGTGAACAGGACATCCTTGAACAAGTACATCACGCTGCCCGGCGAATGCCCAGGCGTCGCGATCACCGTGAACTCCGCCTCGTCGAACCGGAGCTGTTCGCCTCCGCGAACCGGGGCCACGACGGATGGCGCACGCGGGAGCGGCACAACGGCGCTCACGATCTTTCCGAAAGCCGGATAGTGCGACTTGTCGCCGCGGATCATCGTCAGGTCGCCGGCGCCGGCCACCACCATGGCCCTGGGAAACTGGGTGGCGGCGGCGTAGTGATCGGGATGGCCGTGGGTGAGCAACACTGCCCGCACCTGATCCGGCGGGATTGCCTGTGCCTTCAACTCAGCGAGGATGGCGGCGCCGCCCGCATCCATGCCGGCATCGACCAGGACCGCGCCGCTCGACGTCCGCACGATCCAGGCGTAGGCTCCTCCCGTTTCGACGCCGATGACGCCGGGCGCGACCTCGACGCGCGGTCCATCGGGAGGCTCCCGGATCGCCACGAGCGCAACGATGGCAAGGACCGGTACGAGTGCGACGCAGCCGAGCGCGATCAGGATTGTCTTCTTCGTCGTCATGAGGGGGCCTCTATTCGACGGCATTCGCGGCCGTACAGCAACGTCGGAGCCGATGGCCCGATTTCGACATCGCCGATGGAATATCTGGAGGGTAAAGCGCTTCAGCTGCGGGGCGTCCCCGATCTCACACCGCGCGCCGACGGCGGCGAGCGTCGGCCCGCTCCCCTGGCCAGGATCGCGGCAATCGCGGTCATGGTATTCCAGTTGCGCGTGGTGACCGGTACGCCGAAGAGCCGATCGATCGTGCCGAGGTAGCCGATGACCTTCAGGTGGCGCCGGTACAAGCCGACGACGAACCGATTGTCGCTCGCGAGGATTTTCAGCAGCCAGGTGCCGCTCGAGGGAAGCCTGATCGGCAGGGCCGGCGCCGAGCGTGGCCGTCGGGAGAGGACGCTCACGAAGCGTACGATGTCAGGTCGGTTGGGCCGGTTCGCGAAATGATTGTGAGACATCAGCCTGACAATCTCGCGGCCCTGGCAGATCGTGATCGCCGTATTGAAGGGAAGCCTCGATGCCAATTCGGCGCGGAGTTGCGCCTGGCGTGACCGGTTGCCGGATCACGAAGGTGCCCGCTGCGCCGATGTTCACTGCATCGAGGTGCTTCAGCTGCCTCGCGAGCGTGGTCGGCCGGAAGGTCCTGTGACCACCGACGTTGATACCTCTCAGAAGCACCACGAGTGCCACGGATTCACTCCTGCTGCGAGGCAGCGATCCTGCCGGAAACGTCTCTTAGCCGGCGCCGGCCGCGGCCGAGGGCTTTGGATCGTCGGTGACGACAATCACGAACGTCGCTATCGGGCCAAAGAACAACGAGACCAGGAACCACAGCATCCGGCTGCGGCCTTTCGATTGCGCCAGGCCGGCATTGATGAGCGCCAGCGTGCCCCATCCGACGGCGTAGCTTCTACCAATCTCGGCGACGTCCATGGAAGCCTCATCTCTCTTCGCGTGATTCGCGATGCCAGTCCCGCCTCCAACGACGTCGCGGGGATGTACGAAGCATAACCGCGAATATTTGGACGTGGTGCCGAATATGGCAGGGACACGAGCCGCAAAATCGATGCTCCCCGACGAACGCGCGGCGGCACGACGAACACGAAGGCCACGACGGGCACAACGGGGGAGGGCAGGATAGTTCGCGAGCGCGGCAAAGCGCGGTGCCACTCGGCGAGCGCCTCGGGATCGGCGGCGAGCTCCGGCGGCGCCACGTCGGGCGCAAGCTCGGGCGCGATCGTGATCGGGTCGGCTCCCGGTGATCGGTCGGATCGTAGCGTGCCGCGCAGGCGTTTGACGCGGGTCGGGAGCCGTTTGCGGCTCATGATGATTGCCTCCTTTTGCTGCACGGGGCCCCTCCCCGCCAATCCGTGCCACACTTCGCGCGTGTTGCTGATGTTGGTGGCGCTCGCCCTCGCTGTGTTTGTGCTGGTGCGCTTCGCGCGGCCATTGGAACCACACCAGCGAGTCGTGCTTGTCCTCGTATTCATCGCTGGGTTGGTCTACCTGACTGTGAAGCTCCTAGAGCTTGGGATTCTTGGTCGTGTGACGCCCGAACCGTAAGCTCACACAACCACCAACGAACACCCGAGATGACGGCGCGCGAGGGAGGACCGAGGGAGGTTTGGAGGGGTCGATGCGAGCTCGACGATCTATCACAAGCGCGGCACGACGCTCTGCCGCAACGCCGTGAGGCGCGTCAAGGGGCAGGTCGCCGCCGAGCGGCTGCTCAGCGGCGAGATCGGCTTACCAGAGCTAAGGCTGGTGCGCCCGGCAGGACTCGAACCTGCGACCCCCGGCTTAGAAGGCCGGTGCTCTATCCAACTGAGCTACGGGCGCGTAACTCCATTGTAGCCGCCCGCGCCCTGCGCCCTGAGCCCTCAGCCGAGCCCCCTGAGCCTTGAGCCGTGACCCCTGAGCCCTGCGCGGCGGCCCACGCGCCCAGCGATCGCGCCGCGCGACCGCCGCCTCACCATCCGTCACATTCGCGCGCCGATCGCCGCCGGCCGGCTAGACTTCGGCCTGCAGGAGGACGAATGAGCATCAGCCGATTGACTCTCGCCGGCGCGATCGCCGTGCTGGCCGCAACGACGGCCGCGGCACCGCGGGTCGAGGCCCAGGAAAAGGCCGCCAACAGCGCCGACGCCGCCGCCGTCAAGCAGGCGGCGCTCGACTACGTCGAAGGCATCTACAACGTGCAGCCGGAGCGCATCGAGCGCAGCGTCCACCCGACGCTCGACAAGCGCGGCTTCTACAAGAAGGACGCGGCGACGCCCTACGTCGCGATGCCGATGACCTACGAGCAGCTGGTCAAGCTCGCCGCCAGCTGGAACAAGGACGGCAAGCGCGATCTCTCCCGCAAGGAAATCATCGTCCTCGACGTCCTCGATCAGACGGCAGTCGTGAAGCTCGTCGCCAACTGGGGCATCGACTACATGTTCCTCGGCAAGTTCGACGGGACGTGGAAGATCACGCAAATCATGTGGCAGAGCCCGCCTCCGCGCGCTGGAAGCTAGTGCGCTTCGGCGCGGCGGGCCGCCCGTCCGCGGAGCTGAAGCTCCGCGTCTTCACTCGACGCCGATCCTGTCGATCGCGGCCGATAGCGCTCGCTGGTCGTTGCCGACTGAAGCCACGGCGTAGGTGAACTGCAGATCGAGGACGTTGAAGCCGTAGTTCCAGTCCCGGGCGCGGCTGGAGAAAGTGATCTCCTGCCACCCTGGCGCGAGCGTCACGGCGCCCAGCTGCCGGCCGTTGATCGACGCGGAGACGCGTTGCACCGCGCCGCCATCCGAGAGCTGAGGCCGCAAGGCGATACGGATTGTCGCGCCCCGCCAGCCGGCGCGCGGCAGCCGTATCCGCGCGGTTTCGCCCTCGACCCACACGACCTCGCGGCCTTCGTCCTGGACGGCGACATCACGCCCGAATCCGCCGCCCGTGAACCCGGACGCAGCGGGAGACCCGATGTCCACCACGAAGCGCGCCCCCGGCCGGACGGCTGCAGCTGAAATGACGACGATGGCGCAGAGCAGGGCGACGGCTGCGACACGACCGATCGCCTGGAACGTCCGCAGCGGCGCGAAGCCGTCGCCGGCGAGCAGGCCGCACGCGAAGAGCATCCAGACATCGAGGTAGAGATAGCCGACGGGCCAGAGCGTCGTCATGCTGAAGACGAGGAGCGACAGCCCCAGCCATGGTTCGGGCCGCCCGCCGAGTCGAAGCCTCCGCCAGGCGAGCACGTAAACGAGGGCGAGTGAGAGGAGCTGGACGACTTCGACATGACGTTCGAGTCCCCGCTCGAGCAGCCGTCCCGTGACGCCATACGTGTTCTGCACCCACGTCGTCGAGTACCAGACGAACCCCTTCATCACCTTCAGGTAGACGCCCAGCATCGCGTACGACACCGAGGCTGGATCGGCGATCACGAACGGCGCGAAGGGCAACGCAGCCGCGAGGAAGAAGAGAAGGAGGCACCTTATCGACGGACCGCGGGCGAAGAACAGGTAGAGAAAGAACACAGGTGCCAAAGCGACCATCGTCGAGCGTGCCGCGACGAGGAGGCCGAGGCAGACGGCAGCGGCGGACCAGCGCCGCGCCGACAGGCAGAGCGAGAAGACCAGCAGCAGCGGCCAGTAGATTTGCGTGTGGCCGATCACGTGGAATCCAAGCACCTCGGGGTTGGTGGCGAGCGCGACGCCGAGCGTCAGGAACGCAATCGCCCGCGGCCATTGGCCCTGCGAACTCCGGATTCCCGAATGCAGCAGGAGGCAGGCCGGCACCGCGAGTTGTGCCGCGAGCGTCAGCACGCGCAGGTCGACGCGCAGTGCATGAGGCATGACGAACGGCAGCCACAAGACTGGTCCGTAGGACAGTGGCGCATCCCAGGGAACCTTGTGGATGCCGTATGGATTGCCGCCCGCGAGAAACGCTGTAATGGCGTGGTCGATGATGACGAGCATGTCGCCGCGCGTGGGATCGGGAGGGCCGATGAAGATCGCGGGCAGGAGCCGGGACGTCACCCACGCCATCAGGCCGAGACCGGCGCCAGCGACGAGCAGCGCGAGCCAGCGCGAGCCCAGGCGCGGAGCCGCCTGCTCGACCACTGACGGCCACAGCGCGACGAGCGCCGCGGCGATCGCCAGCATCGCGACGGAGCCGAGCACGTAGCCGCTGCCGAGGGACTCCAGCAGCGGATGGGCCGACGGCACGCAGATGCCGAGCATGATCAATGCGGCGCACGCCGTTACCCTCATCGTCGCCGGATACTATGGCGCAGTTTTCGCGGCCCGGAGGCCGGAAAGCGGGTCGCCGGCAGCCGGAAGCCGGCGGCCGGAAGCTCGTGCTAGCATCCAGTCGTGTCGCAGCGATTCCTCAATCGACCCGTTGTTGCCGGTCTACTGATTCTGATCGTCTGCGCTGCTGGAGCGCTGACGCTGGCCGGCCGCCAATCGGCCGCGGTCAAGCCGCTGCCACGCTCCGTGCAGCTGAAGGCGCCTGACGCCCAGCGGCTCGCGACGGCGGCGCGTAACGGCGTCACCGTCGAGATGCCCGCAGGCCTCGAGCTCAAGCTCTGGGCCTCGGACGAGCTCATCGTCGATCCAGTGGCCCTCGAGTTCGACGACAAGGGCACGCTCTACGCCACCAGCACGAGCCGCAACAACATGCCGCTCGACATCCGCGAACATCCGACCTGGGTGCCGACAGTCCACACGTTGAAGACCGTCAGCGACCTGCGCGAGTTCTACCGCCGCGAGCTGGCGCCGGACCGCAGCAACCAGAACAAGTGGCTGCCGGATCTCAACCAGGACGGCTCGCACGACGAGCGCGACCTCGCCGAGTTGAAGGACCGCGTCTATCGCATCCGCGATACCGACGGCGACGGGATCGCCGACTCGTCGCAGATCCTGATCGAAGGCTTCAATGCCGACCCGACGTTCGACGTTGCCGGCGGGCTGCTCTACAACCAGGGTGACCTGCTCGTCGGCATCGCTCCCGGCATCTACCGGCTGAAGGACGACAACGGCGACGGCACCATCGACCGCCAGATCACCATCAGCGAGGGCTACACGATCCACCCGGCGTTTGGCGGTCACGGCATCTCGGGATTGACGATGGGGCCGGACGGCCGCCTGTACTGGGAGGTCGGAGACATCGGCTACGACGTCACCGACAAGAGCGGCAAGCGCTGGTCGCAGCACAACCAGGGCGGCGTCTTCCGCTCCGATCCCGACGGATCCAATTTCGAAGTCTTCGCCACCGGCATCCGCAACCTGCAGGAGTTCTCGTTCGACAAGTACGGCAACCTGATCAGCGTCGACAACGACGGCGACCATCAGGGCGAGACCGAGCGCCTCGTCTACATCCCTGAAGGCTCCGACAGCGGCTGGCGTTCGAACTGGCAGTACGGCAAGTACACGGACTCGAAGAACAATCGCTACAACGTGTGGATGGACGAGAACATGTTCAAGCCACGCTTCGCCGGCCAGGCAGCGCACATCATTCCGCCGGTCGCGGCGTATCATTCCGGCCCGTCGGGCATGGTCTACAACCCCGGCACGGCGCTATCGGAAGAGTGGAACGACACCTTCTTCGTCACCAGCTTTCCCGGCGCCGCGTCGAACGCGCGCGTCTACGCCTTCAAGTTGAAGGAGGAGGGCGCCGGTTTTGCCCTCGAGAGCGACAAGGTGCTGCTGCGCGGCATCCTCGCCGTCGGCCTGAAGTTCGGCCTCGACGGCGCGATGTACGTGACCGACTGGATCACGGGGTGGGACTCGAAGAACCGCGGCCGGATCTGGAAGCTCGACACGCCGGCGACGGCCGGCAGCGCCCAGCGCAAGGACGTGCAGACGCTGCTCGGCGAGAACTTCTCCGACCGCGCGGCCGGGGGCGTATCGACGCTGCTCGCGCACGCAGACATGCGCGTTCGTCAGAAGGCGCAGTTCGAGCTGGTGCGCCGGAACGACAGCGCGACCCTCACGGCGGCGGCCAAAGCCCGCGAAAATCAGCTCGCGCGCGTTCATGCGATCTGGGGCCTGGCGCAGCTGGCGCGCAAGAACCCGACGCTGGCCGCGTCGCTCCAGCCCTACCTGACCGACGCCGACGCCGAGATCCGCGCCCAGGCGGCGAAGATGCTCGGCGACATGCGCTACGCCGCGGCGGCGCCGGCGTTGATGACGATGGTCGGCGACGCGGCGGCGAGGCCGCGGTTCTTTGCGACGGAAGCGCTCGGCCGCCTGGCCCACAAGCCGGCGACCCCGCGCATCATCGCGATGCTCGCCGACAACGACGACAAGGACGTCTACCTGCGCCACGCCGGCGGCCTCGCGCTGGCGCGCATTGGCGACGTCCCGGCGATCGCGGCGCTGTCGACGCATCAGTCGAAGGGTGTCCGGATCGCGGCGATCAACGCGCTGCGCCGGCTGCGCAGCGCCGAGCTCGCGAAGTTCATGGCCGACAGCGACGAGCTGATCGTGCAGGAGACCGCCCGGGCGATCAACGACGACGGCGGCGTCGAAGCCGCGCTGCCGGCGCTCGGCACGGTCCTGGCGGACACGAAGTCAGTGAGCGAGCCGCTGCTGCGCCGCGCGATCAACGCCAACCTTCGCGTCGGGACAGCGGACGCGCTGGCGCGCCTGGCGACGTTCGCCGGAGACTCGGCCCGACCGGCGGCGATGCGGGTCGAGGCGGTGGCGGCGCTTGGCGTCTTCCCGTCGCCGTCGCCGATGGACCGCGTCGACGGCTACTACATCGGGCAACCGGCGGCCCGCGATTCGGCGGCGGCGCAGGCGGCGGTGCTCGCGCTCATGACGGGCGTCGATTCTACGGCGACCACTGCCTACAAGGTCGCGCTGGCCGAGGCCGCCGGGCGGCTCGAGATCCAGGCGGCTGCGCCGCTCCTCTTCGCGCAGCTCAAGGCCGACAGTGCGGCGCCGGTCCGCATCGCCTCGCTGCGCGCGCTGCAGGCGCTCAAGGTCGCGAACATCGACGCGGCGATGGAAATCGCCGTCGCCGACAGCGACGCCACGGTGCGCCGCGCCGCGCTGACGACACTGACGGCGCTGCCGATCGCGGATGCCGGGAAAGTCGCGAGCCTGACCTCCGTGATTCGGCAGGGGACCGTCCCGGATCAGCAGGCCGGCTTCGAGGCGCTGGGTACCTTGAAGAGCGCCGACGCCGAGCGCGCGCTCGACGGTTTCTTCGACGAGCTGGCTGCCGGCAAACTCGCGCCGGCGGTGCAGCTCGACCTGGTCGACGCGATGCAGGCGAGCGGCTCGGCGAAGCTGCAGGAGCGCCTCGACGCCTATCAGAAGTCGCGCGGCGCGGACACGCTGGTGATGGCATTCAAGGACGCGGCGCTCGCCGGCGGCAACGTCGGCCGCGGCCGCGAGCTCTTCGTCGAGCACCCGGCCGCTGCCTGCACGCGCTGCCACACCGTGCGCAACGCCGGCTCCGACGTCGGCCCGAACCTGACCGGCGTCGCGACGCGGCTTTCGCGCGACCTGATCCTGGAGTCGCTGGTCGATCCCAACGCGAAGGTCGCCCCTGGCTTCGGCACCGTTGCCGTCACGCTGCGCAACGGCCAGAAAGTCGACGGGACGCTGAAGGAAGAGACGGCGGCGGAGCTGGTCGTCACGACCGGTACGCCCGCGGTCGAGCGCCGCATCGCCAAGACCGACATCGCCGAGCGGACGAACCCCGTCTCCGCAATGCCCCCGGTCGGCGCGATCCTCAAGCCGCGCGAGGTGCGGGATGTCGTCGCCTACCTGGCGACGCTGAAGTAGTGGATGCAGGGCGGAGCCTCAGCTCCGCCCTGCGCCCTGATTACCATCCTCCGATATCGCACTCCACGCCTCTCATACACGCGAGCGGATTAAAACAAATACCTCAAGTTCAGCTGCATGCAGCGCCCGGCCGCACCGTCGCAGGCGGCGAGCGAGCCGTCGTAGCGGCCGAAGCTGGCCGCGGAGTCGGGGTACATCGTCACGTCGCCGGTATCGAAGCGCGGCGTGTTGGTGACGTTGAAGACGTCCCAGCGGAACTGCAGCCGGTGGTCGTAGGGCATCCGGAACTGCTTGCTGATGCCGAGGTCGAACGTGAAGTAGCCCTCGCCGCGGAGCAGGTTGCGGATGCCGGCCTCGCCCGGGTAGAGGTTGCGGAACGCTTCGAGCGCCTCTTCCGGATCGGCGAACGGGCTCGGGTAGCCGTCGATCACGTTCTTCGTCGTCCGCATCTCGGGCAGCTCTCCCGGCACCGCGAGCGCGGCGTTGCCCTGCAGGTTCCAGTTCGTCGCCCAGCAGGACCGGCAGTTGATGACGTTGAACGGGAAGCCGCTCGACCAGCGGCCGATCCCGGCCAGCGACCAGTCGCCGATGATGGCGTTGACGAACGAGTTCGCGCCGCCCGCGAACCGCCGGCCGGTGCCGAACGGCAGGTCGGAGATGAAGTTGACGTTCAACTGGTGCCGGACGTCGAAGTCCGAGTACGAGTAGTTGAGATCCGGCTCGAACGAGTTGACGAGGAACCCGGAGTAGCCGCCGGATCCGAAGTTGCCGAACGCCGAGCCGCGCTCGACTTCGGAGCCGTGGTCCTTGCCCTGTGAGAGCGTGTAGTTGACGTCGAAGCTGTAGCCCTGGCTGAAGCGGCGGCGGAACGTCAGCTGCAGCGCGTCGTAGGCGGAGCGCCCGATCGAGCTCTGCGCCGCCAGCGAGTCGTACTGTTCGGCGAAGTAGGCGAACGGACCGAACTTGCTGCAGGCCGGGTCGCAGAACTGATCGGCATAGCCACAGCGCGGTGATGTAGTCGGGGCCGTTGTCGCCCAACGACTGCGCCATCGCCTGCGTTGCCGTCAAGCCGCCGCCGGCCGCACCCGGGAAGATGTTCTCCCAGTAGGCGATCCGCCCGATGCGGGTGACGTCGCCGCCGCTGGCGGCGTAGGCATCGATCAGCTGACGCGCGGCGCCGAAATAATCGAGCCCCGACGCCGGGTCGGTCAGGTTCGTCGGCATCGCCATGTCGCGCCGAACCAGGAGGTTACGGCCGCGGCGGCCGACATACGCGCCTTCGACGGCGAAGTTGCTGCCGAGCTCGCGCGCGACGGCGACGTTGAACGAATGCGCGTACGGCGTCCGGACGCTGTCGTCGATGCTGATCGCGATCGCGCCGGCGCCGGTCTCGGGCTCGGCGGGGAAGCCGGCCGGCGGCGCGGCGGGATAAGTCGCCGGCACCGCCGTCGGGCTGACGAAGCGGACGGCGGCGATGTCTCGCCGAAGCCGCCGAACGGCGAATCGAGATCGTTCGACAGCCCGAACGACCCGCCGTTGTCGAACGTCGTCGCCAGGCCGGCGCCGATGCGGTCGTAGACGATGCCGTAACCGGCGCGGACGACCCAGCGATCGCTGGGCGTCCACGCCGCCGCGAGCCGCGGCGCGAAGTTGTTCTTGTCCCACTCGTAGAAGCCGAGCGCGCCGTTCGCCTTGCCGCCCGGCAGGAACGTGATGTGCTCGCTCGCGTTCGACGGGATGCCGGCCTCCATGTTGGCGACGCGCTGATCGAACCAGCCGCCGAGGCTGAAGTTGGTCGCGACCTGCTGGCCGTTGGTCTCCCACGGCGGCGAGAACAGGCTGTAGCGCAGGCCGCCGGTCAGCGTCAGCGTGTCGCTGACGCGCCAGCTGTCCTGGATGTAGAACTCGTACTCGTCCGCGCCATAGCGCCGCCGCAGCGGCTCGCCGAACGGGATCACGTCGCCGTCGATCGTGTAGTTGTAGACGACGTTGGTCTGGCTGATGACGCCGAGGATCGGGATCAGCGAGTCGGCGTACGACGACAGCCCGGTGCTCGCGACGGCCGGCAGGCCGCTGCAGTTCGCCGGCGCCGGGCAGGCGCCGCCAGGCCGATAGCGTGCGGCCGACTGCCGCTCGTCCACGACGCATTCGCAATACCGGTGATGAACGAGTTGGCGTTGGTGAAGCTCGAGTTGCGCACGAAGCGCAGGTTGGCGCCCGTCTTCAGCGTGTGCCGGCCCTTCAGCCACGTCAGGTCGTTGATGATGTTGTTGGTATCGATGAGCCGGCCGTTGGTGCTGGTCTGGCCGTCGGGGGTATCGATGAAGCGGAACGACGTCAGGTTGCCGGCGCGCAGCCCCTGGTTGGTGCTGTCGATGCGGGTGTAGCCGAAGCGGAACGTGTTGACGAGGTTGGAGCTGAGCGTCGCGTCCCAGCCGATCGCGGTGCCCCAGTTCTTGCCGCCGGTGACGGTGTTCGACGGCAGGCTGTCGAACTGCGGCGACGACTGCTGGGCATCGTCCTGGAAGTTGAGCCGCCCGAACAGGTTCTGCGACGTGCCGATCCGATAATCCAGGCGGGTGATATAGGTGCGGAACGTATTGTCGAGCGGCGCCGCGAAGCGATACTCCTCGATCGCGCCCGGATACCGCCCGGGACCGTTCGGCGCCGGATACTGCCGGAAGTACTGCGACGACGCGGCCGACGGCCCGATGCCGAGGGGATCGACCCGCCGCAGTTCGGCCGGGCTCAGCCCGTAGGAACCGGCCGGAATGGAATGGCTGCTGGAAAGTCCCTGCACGGTCCCGCCCGGGCAGGCGCCGGCAACGGCGCAGCGGTAGACGAGGACGCCGTCGCGCATCGCGAGCGACGGCACCGCCCGCGTCGCGACGGTTTCGCGCGCCTCGTCGAGGCCGTCGAAGTTTCCGAAGAAGAACATCCTGTCGCGCTTGATCGGGCCGCCGACGGCGCCGCCCCAGATATTCTTGTCGAGCTTCGGTGGCTCGCTCGGATCGTCACCCTGCACCTGCGACAGCTTGAGGAAATACTCGTTCGACGAGAACCGCGTGTTGCGATTCACGTAGTAGGCCTGGCCGCGGAACGAGTTCGTGCCGCTCTTGGTGACGAGCGAGACCTGGGCGCCGCTCGACCGGCCCTGGTCGGCGCCATAGCTGCTGGTCGTGACCCGGAACTCTTCGACCGACGCCGGCGTCATGCGCAGCACCGAGGTGAAGGCGGTCTGGTTCTGCGGGTCGTTGACGTCGACGCCGTCGAGCGTGACATTCGACTGATCGGCGCGGGCGCCGCTGACCGAACCATAGCGCGGGTCGACGGTGTTGTTGTCGGCCTTCGGCACGAAGGTCACGCCGGTCTGCAGGCTGAGCAGGCCGACGACGTTCTGGGCTTCGAGCGGCAGCGACTGGATCTGCGACGAGCCGATGACGTTGCCGATGCTCGCGTCGGTGGTGTTCAGGACCGGCGCTTCGGCCCGGACCTGGACCGTTTCGCTCAGGTTGCCGATGACGAGCGCGACGTCAGTGGAGGTCGTCGTGTCGACGGTCAGCTGAACCTCGTCGACCGCGGTCGTCCGGAAGCCCGAGAGCTCGACCGTGAGCTTGTACTTTCCCGGCGGCACGGCCGGAAACGCGTAGGCTCCGTCCACGCTCGTCGTCGTCGTCCGGCTCAGCCCGGTCGCTTGATTTGAAAGGGTGACGGTCGCGCCGGGAAGTGCGGCCTTCTGCTGATCGACGACCCGGCCGTTGAGCGTCGCCGTGCCGGACTGCGCGAATGCAGGCGTGATACCGATCGCGAGCAAGGCACAAGCCGCCAGGATCCCCACCGTTCGCGGGCGCACTAGTCTCATGGCTCCTCCCAAAGTTCGATCACGCCTTGCTTGCGGCGCGCCTGTGACGAACAGGCGCCAGCGCGTGACCGGTTGCACGCGATTAGTGACTGATCGCAGTCCAGCGTGTCAATTGGAAAATTGAAGAGTCAGCCTGGGATGTGCAAATGCGGATGGGGGAGAGCCAGAGACGACACAAATGTAGGGATGGACGGAGTCCTGGGAGGCGACGCGAGGGCCAGGCGGACGGGCCGGCCCTCGCGGGGGATATCTGCTACAGCGGCTTGACCCGGATGTTGCGGTAGTGGACGGTGCTGTTGGCGTCGTGCGCCTGCAGCGCGATCGTACCGGGCGCGATGGTCTTCTTGCCATCCTTCGTCTGCGTCCATTCCACCACCTGCTTGTCGTTGACCCGCACGGTGATGGTGTCCCCCTTGACGATGATGTGCTCGGTGAACCACTCGTCGTCTTTGGCCAGCTGCTCGTTGATGTTGACGATTTGGTACAGGCTGCCGGTCTTGATCGGATCCTTGGTGTAAGTGTTGTTGACCTGGATCTCGAAGCCCTTCGACGGCCAGCCCTTCTCCTGGAACTCGGTGAGGATGAAGATGCCGCCGTTCGAGTTGGGCTTCGTCATGACGTCGACCTTCAGCTCGAAATCGCGGAACGTGTGGTCCATGAAAGGCCCGTCGTAGTAAGCGTGGCCTGGCGTGCCGTTGGCGATGATGGCGCCGCCCTCGATCTTGAACGCCGCCGGGTTCGCCACCTTCCATCCCGTCCAGTCCTTGCCGTTGAACAGCTGCGTGAAACCGGGTTCTGTCGCCGGCGCCTGCAGTACGAACGCTGCCAGGGCCAGCGCGCCGAGTCGCATGAGAGTAGTCATATTGGCGGCAGTCTAAATGACCGATTCCTGCAAGGCAAGCGAGGCTGGGGCTAGGAGTCGCGGCGGGTGACTTCGACCGCGACGGACTCGGCGGTCGCCTCGACGGCCGGCACGCTGAAGCTGAAGGTGGCGCCGCGGCCGGCGTTCCGCTCGACGCCGACGACGCCATCGTGCGCGGTCATGATCGTCTGGCAGATCGCGAGGCCGAGGCCCATGCCGGCAGGCTTGGTCGTGTAGAAGGGCTCGAACATGCGCGGCAGCTGCTCATCGGTCAGGCCGACGCCGCTGTCGACGACGGCGACGGTGACCTGGCCGTCGCCGTTGCTGGTCTTCAGCGTGACGCCGCCGGCCTCGGCCGGCGCCTCCTCCATCGATTCGAAGGCGTTCACGACCAGGTTGAGGATCACCTGCTGCAGCTGCACGCGATCGCCGAGGACGCGCGGCAGCGCCTCGGCCAGCTGCAGATCGAGCGTGGCGCGGCGCGACGCGATGTCGGTCTGCAGCACCTTGAGGACGTCGCGGATGCTGTCGTTGAGATCGACCGGCGCGTACTCCGACGTGTCCTTGCGCAGGAACGTGCGCAGCCGGCGGACGACGTCGGCGGCGCGCTGGTTGTCGGCGATGATGTCGGCGAGCGCGGCGCGGAGCTCGGCAAGGTCGGGCACCGGCGCGGCCATCAGCCGCCGCGCCGCCTGCGCGTTGGTCATGACCGCGGTCAACGGCTGATTGATCTCGTGCGCGAGCGAGCCGGTGAGCGCGGCCAGGGTCGTGACGCGGCCGACGTGCGCGAGCTCGGATCGGAGCTCGCGCGCCTGGCGTTCGGCGGCGTGCCGCTCGGTCACGTCGCGGACGATCGCCAGCAGCCGCTCCGCGTCGCAGCGGACGATCCGCGCTTCGAAGTTGCGGCGCGCCCCGTCGTCTCCCGGCAGCGAGTACTCGACGGTCACGGTATCGTCGGATGCCTGCGCCGTGACGAAAGCCTGCATCAGCGCATCGGCGACGTCGGGCGGCAGCACGTCGCGCGTATGGCGGCCGAGGAACACCTCCGGCGGCGCCGCCAGCCGATCCGTCTCCTTGACGTGAAAGTCGAGGAAGATGCCCTCCTTGCTCATCACGAAGATCCAGTCCGGCTGGGCCTTGAGGATGGCGCGGTGCTGGGCCTCCGCCTGCTTGCGCAAGGTGATGTCTTCGGCAACCGAGAGGACGCAGCGCCGGCCGTCGACCTCGATCGTGTCGGCGGAGTAGAGGACGATGGCGACGCGGCCGTCCCTGGCACGCCAGCGGACTTCGCGCGTCGCCACCCGGCCGTGCGCCTCGAGCTCGGCCCGCACGCCGGCGCGGTCCGCTTCGTCGACCCAGATCCCGAGCTCGTTGGCGCTCCGGCCGATCAGCTGGTCCCGTTCGTAGCCTGACTGGCGCACGCAGATGTCGTTGACGTCCACGAACCGGCCGTCGTCGAACCTGGTGATCGCCATCGCGCACGGACTGGAGCGGAACGCGGTCGCGAACTTGTGCTCCGAGCGCAGCAGCGCCTGCTCGGCGCGCCGGCGATCCTCGATCTCGGCCTGGAGGGCCAGGTTTTCGCTCAATGCCTGCTGCGATCGCTGGTAATCCTCGACGGAGAGCAGCACCAGGCCGAGGCAGGTGCCGTAGAGCGTGATCAGCTCGACCCAGAACAGCACCGGCCGCCACGCGAGCACGGCCACGGCGACTGGCTGGAGCGGTTCGACGCTGGCGACCCGCGCCGCGGCTGCCAATCCCAGCCCGCTTTCCGAGAGGCCGCCGGCAAAGCAGATCGCGGCGGTGATGAGGCTGCCCTGCGAGCCGGTGTCACGCCAGCGCCTGGTGAACAACCAACCGCAGTAAATGAGCGCCGCCGACATCGCGAGCGCGTGCGGCGTCAGCCTCGCCAGGTACCCGGCGAAGGGCGACGCGGCCCCGATTGACGCGATGACGGTGAGCAGGCCGACGAGCAGGGCACCCAGGGCGCCGGCAAGATGTTCGCGCCTCGTCAGCGGCCTGGCCACGCCGATCGTCCTGCTGCCGTAGACGAGGAAGACCGGCGGCAGCAGTCCGACAGTCGTCGTCAGGCAGACGAGCGTCGCCTTGACGATCGACCATTGCGCGGTTGGCGGCGCTGCCAGCGCGGCGAACCCGAGATGCAGCGCATGCGCCGTCCATGCCCAGGCCCACCAGCGAAAGACGGGACGATCGGACAGCCTCGCCTGCAGCAGCCAGAGCAGCACCACGACGCCGATCGTGATGAACGACTGCACCAGGAGCAGGAACGTCTGGATTGGCAGGTTGGCCAGGCTGCGCATTGAGCGTAATAAGCGTAGCCGAAGCCTGGGCTACCCGGAGGAAGGGTCGGCGGCGCCGCTTGCGAAGGCAGCGACGGCCGCGGCCACCCGGCCCGGATGCTCCAGGAACGGAACGTGGCCGGTGTCGGGCAGGATCTCGACCGTCGGCGGCGTCGGGAATTCAGCCGCGAACGCGCGAACCAGGTCGGGCGGGGCGTACTGATCGTCGGCGCCGCTGAGGATCAGCGTCGGCACCGTAACAGTCCCGGCGATGCCGCGGGCATTGGCGTCGAGCAGCACACGAATCGAGCGCCGGTACGAATCGACGGGCTGCGCCTCGAACGCAGCCTCGAAATCGGCGACGACCTCCGGATGAGTGCGAAACGTTGCCGGCGAAAAGACGCCGGGCGAAACCTTCGAGCCCCAGCCGGCGAGAGAGTCGACGCGCTCGAGCCCGGCCAGCCGCTCCATCAACCGGTCGCGAATGAGCGGCCGCGGGCGCGGCAGACCCCCGACCAGTACCAGCCCGCGGATACGCCCCGGCCAGGCCCGCCACGCCTGCAGCGCGATGATGGTTCCCATGGAGTGGCCGAGCAGCACGACCTGCTCGGGCGCCGGCACGCGTTCGTCGATGAGGTCGCCGAGCTCGGCGACCCAGCCATCGATCGACATCGGTCCCGAGGCGGCCCCGCTGCGGCCCGTGCCCGGCAGATCGACTGCGAGCAGGCGGAGGTGATGCCGAAGCGGCTCGGCGAGCGGCGCGAAGAACCAGGCGCCGCCGCCAAGGCCGTGCACCGCGAGGACGGCCGGCCCGGCGCCGGCGTCCACGACGTGCAGAGAGCCGCTCACGCCGGCACGGGCTGGGGCTTTTCGTCGTTCTCTTTCAGGCAGGCGAAGACCTCCCGATAGAACGCCGGCTGCTCGCGCCAGGTCGGCGCCGAGATGAGGCGGCCGTCGCGGACGACGTCGGCCTTCACGAATTGCCCCCCGACCGCCTCGACCTCGAGCTTGACGTGCTCGTAGCAGGTGAAGCGCTTGCCCTTGGCGAGGCCGGCGGCGGCGACGAGCTGCACGCCGTGACAAATCGAGAAGATCCACTTGCCGAGCGTGTCGCAGGCGCGGAGGATGTCGAGCACGCGCCGGTCGTTGCGCAGGTACTCCGGCGCCCGCCCGCCGATGCAGACGACACCGACGTAGTCGTTGACAGTGACGGTGTCGAAGGTGACGTCGGCCTCAATCGCGTAGCCCGGGGCTTCGCGATACGTGTCCCAGCCGGGCTCGAAGTCGTGCATGACGAGGTGCAGCCGCCGCTTCGACGGCGCCGCGACCACGGCCTCGTAGCCCGCTTCCTGGAAGCGCTGTACGGCGAACCACGTCTCGAAGCTCTCGCCGCCGTCGCCGGTGATGATCAGAATCTTCTTTGTTGCGCTGCTCACAATCGTCCGCCTCCTGCTCGCCACAGCATACTCCGCCGTCGAAGAAAACCCTCGACAACCGTCCCGCTCGAACGGAGACTATCGGCCCATGTCCACTGCCTTCCGCCGTCTCGCGACCGTTATCGCCGTTTGCACCATCGTGATCCGCGGCGCCGCGGTGACGCAGCCGCCGGCCACCAGCGCCACCCCGCCGCAGCCGCCGGTGTCGGGAGAGCGCGAGCCCGGCACCTATCCGCTCGGGCCGGACTCGCAGCCGCAGCCTGGAGTGCCGAAAGGCAAGCTGACGGGCCCGTTCGAGTTCAAGAGCAAGGTCCTCGCGGGCACCGTCCGGCGCTACTGGGTCTACGTCCCGGCGCAGTACACCGGTGACAGCCCGGCCAACGTCCTCGTCTTCCAGGACGGCCAGCGCGCGACCAACCCGACGGGGGTCCTGCAGGTGCCGCAGGTCCTGGAGAACCTGATTCACAAGAAGGAGATCCCGATCACGATCGGCATCTTCATCACGCCAGGCCACCGCGCCGAGACCTATCCCGACGATCTCGGCACCGGCAATCCCAACAACCGCGCCGCCGAGTACGACTCGCTGAGCGATGCGTACAGCCGCTTCCTGATAGAGGAGATGCTGCCGGAGGTGGGGAAGACCTACAAGCTCACGACCGACCCGGCTGGCCGGGCGATTGGCGGCACGAGCAGCGGCGCCATCTGCGCGTTCACCGTCGCCTGGCATCGGCCTGATGAGTTCAGGAACGTCATCAGCATGATCGGCAGCTACACGTCTATCGGCTACCGTCCCGCCACCGACGCGACGCCGATGATCCCGGGCGGCGATCTCTATCCGACGCTGATTCGGAAGAATCCGATCAAGCCGATCAAGATCTTCCTGCAGGACGGATCGGCCGACCTCGACAACCAGCACGGCAGCTGGTTCCTCGCCAACCAGCAGATGCTGGCGGCCCTGAACTTCGCCAACCGCACCGCCGACGCGAAGAAGCTTCCCGGCCCGCGCTACGAGGTCAGGCACGAGTGGGGCGACGGCGCCCACTCGGACGCCCATGGCGGCGCGCTGCTGCCCGACATTCTGCGATGGATCTGGGGCGGGACTTCGAGGTGATCGTCCGTCTTACTTCGAACTTCGACCGTCGACCTTCGGACTTTCTTCAGATTGCTTCTTGAACAGGAACGTCTGTGGCTTGGACGTGGCGGCACCGCTGACCACGGCTTCGAGCATGCCGTCGGCGCGGCGGCTGTAGCGAATCATCTTCGGAAAGTCGTGTGACGGGTTCTCGAACACGACGCTCTCGCCCTCGACCTTCGTCGCCGTGAAATCGGTCGCGGGTGAGCGTCCGTTCGGCATCGCCTGATACACCAGGCCGCCGTCGCGTTCGACGATGCAGAGAAATTCGAACGCGGACATGACGTTGTCGCGGAGAGTGCGCGAGATGGCCATCATCGAGCCGGTGGCCGCCGGCGTCCAGCGCTCTTCCACCGTCGCGCCGCTGGCGGTCGTCCCGATCCAGGTGCCGGAGATCCAGCCGACCTGCGCCATCGTCGCCTTTGCCTTGTCGATCGGCGCGGTCTCGGGCGTAGCGGCGACGGCTGCCTTCCGGTAGACCGTCGACGTCATTCGCGGCTCGGCCTGACCGGCGACGCGTGCCGCGACGTCCACGCGCAACGTGTCGGCGCCTTCGAGCCGCAAGCGTACTCTTCACATCCGCCTTTACCGGCTTGCCGTGCGGCGGCACGACGCCGACCATCGTGAGTGCGAGCGCCTGGCCGTCCCACGCCGCCGTCCACATCGCGGCGGTGTCCGGCTCGCACAGGCGCCCAGGCATGCGGCTCGTCGTCTCGCTGCCGTCGAGCGCGTACCCGATCGTCGCCGCGCCGATGCCGGTGAAGGTGCGGACGAGCGTCAACGCTGTTCCTTTGTGGTCGATGGTGAATTGCGGTCCCCAGACCGGCGGCAGCGGCCGTCCGGCGGCGCTGGTGCCGCTCGAGTCCGGGACGGCGGCCCACGTGCCGGAGAAGTCCGGGCGGCCCTGGGCGAACGCGACGGGCGCGGCGGTGAGCGCGGCGCCGAGCGCCGTCATCATGAAAATTACGAGAGCCCGCGCGAGCGGCAGCAGTCGATGCGGCATGCGCCGACTATAGCTCGTCGAAGCTCGACCGGCTTGGACGAATGCGACACGCGCAGCCGCGCTATTTCTGAGCCGTGCGGAGGCCGGCCGGCCCGCCCGGGACCTTGATCGACGGGCGGGGCGAGAGCCGTGTGCCGTCGAAGTCGAAGACATGGATTTCGCCCTCGAGCGCTGCCTGCAGCAGGAGCGTCCGCCCGTCCGCGCTCCACGCGCTGCCCTGGCACCACCGCCCGGTCGGGGCTTCGGTCACCACCGTCAGGCGCTTGTTCGTCAACGACAGGATCTTGACGATGCCGCCGCTGCCGAAGAACGGCGACGCCTTGCTGGTGTTCGAGCCGTTCAGCACGCTGACCGCGACGTAGCGGCCGTCTGGAGAGATCGAGAGCCCTTCCGCGGTGATGCCGACCGCGGCGTGATCGACCACGCGCGGCGGGTTCACCGTCAGGTCGATCACGCTGACGAGATCCGCACCGCCGCTGGCTCCGAGGCCAGTGCCGGCGACGATCGCGACATCGCCCGCAGGTGTGACTTCGATGCCGTAAGGCCTGAGGCTGACGGCGAGATCCCGCTTGGCGTAGGTGACCTTGCTGCCGTCGATGTCGAGGATCGAGACGAGGTGATCGTTGTTGCGCGTCACGAGCGCCGTGCGACCGTCGCGGCTGAAGGCGACGCCGCTCGGCTGGCTCTCCGGCGCGTTGAGGTCGACTTTGCCGGCCGGGGTGACCGTCCTGCCGGCGACGGTATACACCGAGAGGGTCCCTTCGTAGCGGTTGGCGACGATCGCGAGCGTCCCGGCGCGGTTGATCGAGACGCCGGAGGCGCCCGTACCTGCCTGCAGCGTCGCGATCACGGCTGGCGGCGACGCCCGCAGATCGATCACCGACAGGAGGTTGTCGTACGCTGTCTTCTTCGGATCCGCGGGGTCGATCTTCGTCGACGCGGTCACCAGCGCGATCGACTCGTCGGGCGCGACGGCGACGCTCGACGGCGGCCCGATGATTGACGTCGGCACCTTGACCTCGCCGACGACCCTGGGCGCACCGCCGCCGAGGTCGATGACGGTGACGCTGTCGGGCGGCGGCTTCAGGATCGGCGTGTTGACGCCGTCGACGACCGTCAGCTTCGCGTCATTGGCCGAGACGGCGAGCTGCGCCAGCGCCGGCGCGGCGCACGACATTCCGACGACGAGCCCGGCGGCGATCCTCGAAAGGCTGTTCATGGCGCATATGATAGTCACAGATGCCGTCGCCGATCGTTCTCGTCACGGAAGCTGAATTCAAGCGCGCCGAGCGCGTCTTTTCGACCACCCCCGGGCTCACCTGCGTCGTCGCTCCCCCGGATGAAGCGGCGCTGGCGGCGGCGATTGGCAGCGCCGGCGCCCGCCACGTCGTCGTCGGCGGCCGGCCGTATCGCGGCCCGCTCTATGATGCCATCGGGGCCGTCGGCCGCGGCCACGTCGTCGCGCGCTTCGGCGTCGGCCACGATGGCATCGACAAGGCGCGTGCGACCCAGGCCGGCGTCCTCTGCACGAACACGCCGGCGGTGCTCGATCAGTCGGTGGCCGAACTGACGTTCCTGCTGGTCGCGGCGGCGGCGCGGCATCTCGTCGCGATGGCGACCGACATGCAGGGCGGCCGCTGGCAGCCGATCGAAGGCACCGAGCTGCGCGGCAAGACGCTGACGATGATCGGCATCGGCCGGATCGGCCGGGCAGTGGCGAGAATCGCGCGCACCGGCTTCGGCATGCGCGCCGTCGGCTATCACCGCCGCGGCTCGTCGTCGGCGGCGGCGGCGCGGCCGGATTTCGACGCGCTGACCGACGGCATCGAGGAAGCGCTGAGCCAGGCCGACTTCGTCGTCCTGCTGATTCCCGCCGCGCCGGAGAATGCCCACTTCATCAACGCCGAGCGGCTGGCGATGATGCCGCCGCGCGCCTGGTTGATCAACACCGCCCGCGGGATGGTCGTCGACGAGCGCGCGCTCTACGACGCGCTGGCGGCCGGCCGCATCCGCGGCGCCGCGCTCGACGTCTTCGATCGCGAGCCGTACGAGCCGGTCGAGGCGGGGAAGGATCTTCGCGGCCTGCCGAACGTGATCCTCGTCCCGCATGTCGGCAGCCACACGCCGGAGGCGAACGGACGCATGGCCGCGCGCGCACTCGAGAACATCACGCTGGCGGAGGCCGGTCAGTTCGATCGGATGGATCTGCTGAATCCGGACGTCCTCGGAAGATAGCGCCGCGTACAGGCGCGTCCCCTCTACCCGAAGCGCAGCTTCATCAGCGTCAGCGCCGCGCGCCAGCCGTCGCGGGCGCGGATCTTCTTGCCCTGGGCGACGCTCCGCGGCTGATAGCGGATCGGGACCTCGACGATGTCGTAGCCGAGCCTGAGCGCGCGCGCCGTGATCTCGGCGCAGATCTCGAAGCCGTCGGCCGCGAGCCCGAGGCGGCCGGCGACCTCGCGTGTGAAGACCTTGTAGCCGGTAGCGTAATCGGTCAAGCGGGCACGGAAGAGGACGTTCGCCAGCTGCGTCAGCGTCCAGGCGGCGGCGATGAAGCGCCAGTCCCGCGGCGCGCTGACGCTCAGGCGCCGGCTCTGACGGCTGCCGTAGACGATCTGCGCCGCGCCGTTGACGAGCGGCGCCAGCAGCGCCGGGTAGTCGGCCGGGTCGTACTCGAGATCGGCATCCTGGATCAGGATGGCGTCGCCGGTCGCGCGCGCCAGCGCCGTCCGCACGGCTGCGCCTTTGCCGCGGTTGGCCGGATGCTGCTCGACGAGGATCTCGGCATCGGTGCGGCCCCGATTCGTCTCCACCAGGCGCGCGATGATCGCCGACGATCCATCCGTCGACCCATCGTCGACGACGATCAGCTGCTTGCGCAGGTCGATCGGCGACGCGAGGACTCGCGAGACGACAGTGTCGATGGTGGCGGCCTCGTTGAAGCAGGGGATGAGGATGCTGAGCGACGACAGTGCCGGCCGCGCCGCGCCCGCGGGGTCCATGAGCTCATTGTTTCATGCCTGACTGGACGATCCCGCCGGCAAGCGCATAACGTTGCACTGTGTCCGTCGCCTCTCGACGCTTCGCCGCCGTGCTCGCGCTTTTTGCGGCGGCGTCGATCCTGAGCTTCCGTTCGATCTACGAGCCTGACCTCGGCTGGCACCTGGCGCAGGGCCGGGAGGATCTCGCCGGCCGCCTGATTCGAACGAACGTCTTCAGCGCCGGCTTCCCCGACTATCGCCAGCACTACACCTCCTGGCTGTTCGACGCCGGCGCCTACGGCGCGTGGAGCCTTGGCGGCGACGGCGCCGTCCAGGCGCTGCAGGCGGCACTGCTCGCGGCGGCCTTGTTCGCGCTGTATCGCGCCTGCCGCGTCAGATCGGCGATCGCGCCGACGATCGCGGTCTTGATTTTTGCTTTCCTCGTGATCGAGCCGAGGGCGATGCCGAGACCGCACGTAATGTCGTTCGCGGCTTTCGCGATCGTGGCGTGGCTGATCGAGCGGGCGAAGAGGCAGCAGCGCTGCGGGCCGCTGCTGTGGTGCGTTCCTCTGTTCGCGTTGTGGAGCAACGCGCACACGGAATGCGTCTTCGGCGTCCTGATGCTGGGCACGTTCGCCGCCGCCGAGCTCGCCTGGCCGGCGGCGCTGCCGCGGCGCGAGTCGTTGCGGGCGCTGCTCATCACGTTCGCGGGCGCCGGGGCGCTGCTGCTGAACCCGTACGGCTGGGGGCTGTTCCGGTATCTGTACGAGAACGCGACCGTGCCGGGGCTGCTTGGGATCGCCGAGCTGCAGCCGGCCTATCTTCCGGTCTACCGCGCGTTCTTCGCCTACGTCGCGCTCGCGGCGCTGTTCATGCTGATCGAGTGGCGCCGCGCGACGCTTGCCGAAGCTGCCGCACTCGTACTCTTTGCCGCGCTTGGAACGCGCTACCTGCGGCTGACGCCGATCGTCGTCTTCGCGACCGCGCCGATGCTGGCGTCGCGGCTCACATTCCTGACGATGCGCGGGATCGATGGACGGGCGATGGTCGTCACGGCGGCCGCGGCGGCGATGGTGCTGTCGCGCATTCCGCTGCCGGCGCTCGTCTCCGGCGTGGACGCTGGCACACTTCATCCGCCGTCGGTGTTCTCGCCGGCGGCCGAGCGCTTCATCCGCGACGAGCGGCTGACCGGGCCCGTCTTCAACAGCCACAACCTCGGCGGCTGGCTGGCGTGGACGCAATATCCAGCGGTTCGAGTGTTCCAGGACAGCCGGCTGCAGGCCTACCCGCCGGAGCACTTCCGCCGCATCGTCGAGGCCTCGCGCTCGCAGCCCGCGTGGGACGACCTGATGCGCGGCATCGACTGGGCCGTCCTCTCGCGGGCGCGCGAGAACGTCCTGTCCGGCGCCGGCCGTTTCCCGATGGACACGTGGGCGAGCGTCTTCTGGGACGAGGCGATCGAGATCGTCGTCCGGCGCGACGGAGCGTACGCCGCGCTCGCCGCGGAGCGCGGCTACGACGTCCTGTTCTCAGAAACCGAGCTGTTCGACCTCGCGCCGCGACTCAAGGCCGACGATCGAGCGAGGCTGCGCCTCGAAGCAGAGCGGAACCGCGTCCAGAATCCTGAGGGGTTTACAGCCGCCGCCGTGCTCTGCATCGACGGGGCTAGCACTGCGTGCGCCGACGCCGAACGCATCGCCGCCCGCTGGCCGTCGCTCGACGACGACCTGGCGCTGCTCCGGGTCCTGCGAAAGTAGCGTGGCTCAAGGCTCAAGGCTCAAGGCTCAAGGCTCAGGGCTCAGGGCCGAACCCCGAACCCCGAACCCCGAGCCCCGGGACCGGCAGAGCGACGCGCTTCGCAAAAACCGGCGTCGCCTCACCCGTTCTTCCGCGCTGGCATCGCGGCGAACGTCCGCTCGATCTGTTCGACCACGGCAATCGTCGATCGAACGCCGGCCTCGAGGTAGCGCTCGCCGTACCTCGGGGTAGAGGAGCGCGCGTCACCCCAGGTGCCGGAGGCGGTGGCGGCGTGCACCGAGCCGGGGCGGCTGAAGAAGAACGCGGTGTGGACCGGCGCCATGTTGGCCAGCGTCGAGGCCGGGAAGGGCGGCAGCTCGACGTTGGCGCGCGCCATGTCGACGAGGTCGGGATTGATCGCCAGCACGGCTGACGTTTCCGCGGCGTTGGCGTGCAGGCCCTTCCCGGGTCCGAAGAACTCAGCCGATTCCTCGGCCGTCATGCCGTCCCAGTAGTTGACGGGGAATGCCCGCGCCTCGGCAGGCATGCGGCCGGCGGCGTTGGCGCAGGCGTAAGCGATGGCGTAGGTATTGTCATAATGCCCGTTGAGGAAGATGATGCGTTTGAAGCCGGCGGTCGCCAGCGATGCGCAGAGGTCTTCGACCAGCGCCATGAACGTCGGGATGCGGATCTGCACCAGGCCGGTGAAGCCGGCGTGCGGATACGACAGGGCATAATTGAGCGGCGGCGCGACGACGGCGCCGAGCCGCGGCGCGGCCCGGCGCGCGACCTCCTGCGGGATCAGGACGTCGGTCAGCAGCGGCCCGTGCGGGCCGTGCTGTTCGGTCGCGCCGATCGGGACAATGACCGTGTGATGCGAGCGCAGGAAGGCTTCGACCTCCGGGTTCGTCATCTCGCCGAGGAAGACAGTTGCAGGTTTCATGGCAGGCTCCGCAGCGGCGTCAGCGCCGCCATCAGCATAGCGTCTAACGAGTGGCAAGGGAGGGTTCGGTGCAGGACACGGAAGGTCCCGTGAACGACAACGGCAAGGTGACGCGTCGCCGCTTCATCCGGACCGCCGCGACGGCGGCGGCCAGCCTCACCATCGTCCCGCGCCGGGTGCTCGGCCGTGGCTTCCAGGCGCCGAGCGACACCGTCAACGTCGCCACCGTCGGCGTCTCCGGCATGGGCGCGGTCAACACCCGCGCGGTGATGAGCCAGAACGTCGTCGCGCTGTGCGATGTCGACTTCGCGCTGCTCGATTCGCGTCTCGCCGAGTGGGCCAAGCCGCCGAAGCCGCCAGCCAGCCGTTCCACGGCGCCCGCGCCGGCGCCGCCGCCGCAGCCGTGGCGCGACTTCGGGCTGTCGAAGGCGCAGGTCGCTGCCGATGCGCGCTGGCCGGCGCAGGACAGCGACGCGACGCTGCAGCGCTTCGTCACCGAACAGCTGCCGCGGGTGAAGAAGTATCGCGACTATCGCGAGATGCTCGAGAAGCAGAAGGATCTCGACGGCATCATCGTCGCGACGCCGGATCACATGCACGCCGTCATCGCCTCGAACGCGATGACGCTCGGCAAGCACGTTTACGTGCAGAAGCCGCTCTGCTGGTCGGTGCACGAAGCCCGGCACCTGGCGAAGAAGGCGCGCGAGACGAAGGTCGTCGGCCAGATGGGCAACCAGCGCCACTCGGCCGACGTCTCCCGCCGCGGCGTCGAGTACATCCTGAACGGCGCCCTCGGCGACATCCGCGAGGTCCACGTCTGGACCAATCGTCCATGGGGATTCTGGCCGCAGGGCATACCCCGCCCGGCGGCGCTGAAGACCGACGCGGCGCAGCTGCCGTGGAACAACCGCGGCGTCATGCAGCGGCTCGGGGCGGCGATGGCCGGCAGCACGGGTGCGTATCCGGCGCCCGACACGCTGTCGTGGGATCTGTTCCTCGGCGTCGCGCCGCAGGTCGACTATCACCCGCTCTATCACCCGTTCAACTGGCGCGGCTGGGTCGACTGGGGCCAGGGAGCGCTCGGCGACATGGGCGCGCACCTCATGGACTTTCCGGTCTGGGCGCTGAAGCTCGGGCTGCCGACGGTGATCGAGACGGAGACGACGCCGTTCAACGGCGTCTGCTATCCCAACGCGACGACGACGCTGTTCGAGTTCCCGGCGCGCCAGGGCATGCCGCCGGTGAAGCTGACGTGGTACGACGGCGGGCTGATGCCGTCCGATCCCGACGAGCTCGAAGGCGAGACGCTCGACCCGGCCGGCGGCGTGCTCTACGTCGGCAAGAAGGCAAAGCTGCTGCACTACACCGCCGGCGGCCGCCTGCTGCCGAACAAGAAGCACAACGACTACGGTCCGCCAAAGGAGCGGCTGCCGCGCGTGCCGCACAACGATCACGAGATGAACTGGATCAACGCGATCAGAGGGAAGGACCAGCTCTCGTGCCCGTTCGACTACGCCGCGCACCTCACCGAGATCATGCTGCTCGGCGTCGTGTCGCTGCGCGCCAATTCGCGGCTCGAATACGACCCCGCCAGCGGCCGCGTCACCAACAACCTCGCGGCCAACGACTACCTGACGCGCGAATATCGCCAGGGCTGGGCGCTGTAGCGCGACGCTCGTAGCGCGGAGCTTTAGCTCCGCGGCTAGGCGGGGCTGAAGCCCCGCCCTACGTACTCCTCGTCCCGCGACGACGGCGCCCGTCCCATTTCGTTCGACAGGCGGCGCAGCCCGAGCAGAATAGAGCCTGGCCGGCGCGTCCGCCGGCCTCGTCCACGGAGGCTTCACATGATCCGCTCTTTCGCCGCGCGCGCGTGCGCGCCGGCCGCTCTCCTCGCGTTCGTCGCCGGTGCGCCGGCCATGGCGTCGGGCCAGGGAGCGCAGATCGTCGACATCAAGGCGGCCGACGGCGTCGTCATCAAGGGCTCGTTCCATGCCGGCGTCAAGCCGGGGCCGGGCCTGCTGCTCATGCACGCGTGCAATCGCGATCGATCGTCGTGGGACGGTCTCGCCAGGGCGGCATCGGCGCAGGGCTATCACGTGCTCGCGATCGATTTTCGCGGCTTCGGCGACAGCGGCGGGCCGCGCTTCGAGAACAACGCGCAGCAGCAGGCGACGATCACCGGCACCTGGCCCGGCGACGTCGACGCCGCGTTCAGCTGGCTGTCGTCGCAGCCGGGCGTCGACAAGACGCGCATCGCCGCCGGCGGCGCAAGCTGCGGCGTCAACCAGTCGGTCCTGCTCGCCCGACGCCATCCGGAAGTGCGAACCGTCGTGCTGCTGAGCGGCAACGTCTCCGAAGACGGCCGCACGTTCCTCCGCGATTCTCCCTGGCTGCCCGTGTTCGCCGCCGCCAGTCATGGCGACGCCGGCGCGGTCGCGTCGATGCGCTGGACGCTGGCCTGGTCGCGGGGCGATGACAACAAGTTCCTCGAATACAAGGCGGCCGGCCACGGCACCGACATGTTCGCGGTCGAGAAAGGCCTGCAACCGGCGGTCCTGGCCTGGCTCGACGCCCGCCTTCGCAACGCGCCGGCGACCAAGCCCGCCGTCCCGCCGGCGCAGCCGACGGCGGCGGAGAAGATCTGGACGACGCTGAACGAGCCGGGCGGCGTCGAGCGGGCGCGCAAGATGTACGACGACGAGCGGCGCAAGGATCGCAAGGCAATCCTGATCCCGGAAACCGAAACCAACCTGCTCGGCTACCAGTTGCTGCAGGCGGGCAACACCAAGGATGCGCTGACGGTGCTGAAGATGAACAACGAGGCCTATCCCGCGTCCGCCAACACCTACGACAGCGTCTCGGACGCGCTGCTCGCGGCCGGCGATCGCGCCGGCGCCCTCCAGTTCGCGACGAAGGCGCTCGAGATGCTCGAGAAAGATGCCGAAGCCGGCGCCGACTTCAAGAAGCTCGTACGCGACAGCGCCGAGAGGAAGGTGAAGGAACTGAAGTCGTAGCCGTTCGCGTCGCCCGCCTTCGCTCTTCGAGCTACGGCGAGGTCTCGCCGCAGCGCTTCGCGCGGAGGCGGAAGCGTGTAGGGGAGCGAGTGAGCGGAGCGAGCGAGCCACGCGACCGGAGCGCGCCGGCGAAGCGGCGCGCGAGCGAGTGTGTAGGGGAGTCCGAGGGGCGAAGCCCCTCGGTTAGAAGACGCGGCCGTAGGTCAGCCGCCGCCACACCCACTCCATGGGCCCGTAGCGGTGGCTGGCCAGCCACCAGCGGCTGAACGGCACCTGCAGGCCGTAGATGGCGAACGCGAAGAGGAAATCCGCCAGCGGTCCGACCCGCCCGTAAAGGCCCAGCCCGTAGCTGTAGAAGATCGTCGTGCAGATCAGCGACTGCATCAGGTAATTGGTCAGCGCCATGCGGCCGACGTACGAGAACGGCATCAGGCGGCGCTGCCACGCCGGATTCTGCCAGAGCAGCACGATCGTCGCGGCATAGCCCAGGCTGAGCGCCGGCACTGCCACCATCCGTACCACCAGCATCATCGTCGTCACTGCCGTCGGCAGCATCGGGTTCGGCTTGAACACCCAGTCCACGGCGACCATGGCGAAGTTGCCGATGATACCGACGGCGAGGCCGAGCCGCTGGCCGCGGCGCCACCAGTCGAGATGGTCGGCCGGGTGTCGCAGGTAGCCCTGGCGCCAGATGTAGAGCCCGAAGACGAAGATGCCGAGGATGTTCGTGAGGAAGAGGACGAACGAGTTCGCCGTCGCCCACTCGCCGGCGCGGGCGACGAAGACGTCACGGATGCTGCCGCTCGAATAGGCCTGAATGGTCTTCTGAATCTCGTCGGCGCCGCCCGGCGGCTGCGGTACCGGGACGCCGAAGAGCGTGGCGACGTAGAAGCCGACGAAGAGGACCAGCAGAAACCAGTAGAGCACGTTGCCCCAGATGAGCAGCGCCCGCTGCGAGCGGCGGCGGAAGAGCAGGAGGAAGAAGCCGCAGACGGCGTAGGGCAGCAGGATGTCGCCCCACCACAGCGCGAACGCGTGCACGAGGCCGATGAGGACGAGAACCGCCATGCGCCGCGCGTAGATCGACGCGCCGTAGCCGCGGCGCGCGGCGCGATCCATCTGGATCGCGAAGCCGACGCCGAAGAGCGTCGCGAAGATGGTGATGAACTTGCCGCTGACGAGCCAGTCGACCAGCGCCTGGGCGATGCGGTCCGGCATCCAGGTCCACATCAGGCTCGGCCGCATGTAGGCGGGGAGCGGCGCGTTGAAGCCGCGCATGTTGGCGATGAGGATGCCGAGGAGTGCGGCGCCGCGCAGGCAGTCGATGACGGTGATCCGCTCCTCGGCACGAACCGGCACTGCCGGCAGCGGCGCCGGTGCGGCGTCGGGCAGCGGGTCGAGGGCTTCCGTTGCCGCTTCGGTCACGGTGCGGCGTAGTGTAGCAGTTCGGTGTCAACTCGTCGGGCTCAGGGCTCAGGGCTCCGGGCTCAGGCTCGGGTACTTCGTGGTCAAGGCGGAGATTCCCCATTGGCCGGACGAGCGGTTAAGGTCGAAGGTCCAGTCGATGTTCCGAGACTGCGGGCTGGGGTCGCCGACGCGGGGGATGAATTCGATGACGCCGGCGCATTGCGCCGTGGCGCGCTCGCCGCTGATGGTGATGTCGCAGCGGGTCAGCGTCACGCGCTGGCTGCTCACGGAGTCGAAAACGCGAGACAGGGCGGGCCGGTCGACGCCGGGCCACAGCGCGGAGGCGGCGAGCGCGTCCAGCCGATCGTAGGCGTGAGCGTAGGCGTTGAGCACCCTGCGAACCGAGGTTGCCTCGACGCCGGCAGCCGGCGTCGACGGCGTCGATTCTCGAGACGCGGCCGGGTTTGTCGCCGGCGGCTCGATCTCGACGACCGACGTCGTTGCCGGTGAGGATGGCAGCCGGTAACGTACGTAGGAGAGGCCGAGGAGGGCCCCAAGGGCGACCGCGGCAGCAATCTGCAGCATTACGAGGAGCCGCGGACGCCGCGGTTCGACAGGGGCCATCGGCGGATCGGCCGGGAGAACGACCTCCGTTCCGAGGATCTTCCGCTCGATCGGCGGGAGCCGCACCCCGCTGCGCGCCGCAGTCCCAGTCTCGCTGGCGTCGGCCGTTGGTTCGCCTTCGCTGCCGAACGACGCCAGCGCGTCGTCGACAGTGACGCGCCGTGAACGGTTGGCGCCGCGCGAGTCCAGTTGCAGGTCCGCTTCTGAGGGAAAGAGAGTTTGGCTCACCGTTCGAATTTGTAGTTGATAGCGATGGTTGTTGGGATGCGGGCGCGCAGGCCAGCCTGACGACTGCAACTTTTTTGCTTCGCCGCGATTGTCGTCCTTTTGTCAGACACCGGTTGCCTGAGCCCTGAAGTCACGTCGGCCTTTCATCAACCGCAGTTCACCAACGGCCCGCGCCGTCGTTGTCTTCGAGGACGACGTGACGAGCTCGTTCCGCCGGGCCGAGATCACGGCGACAGCCAGTTTCGGCGCGAGCCGATCGAGCAGCCGGGCATGGTCGTCGGTGAACGCCCCGCGCGTCGTGGCGTAGACGGACAGCACCGCGACCAGCGATCCGTCGTGCTCGCCGCGCGCCAGTGCCAGCTTGAGATCGTCGGAGAGCGTGGGACCACGCTGCCCGTAGGGTTGGGCAGTCGACAGCGACACGCCCAGGATCAGACCGATAACGAGAATTAGCCGACGCATCATCAAGCCTCGTGAGACAAGGGACACGAACCTCGTCTCAGCGATTGGCAAGAACGCGGCCGACTCATCCGTTCGGTCGCAGAGGCAAGGTAATCCTGCGCAACGGAAGAACTTAGGCGACGTCCGAGCGGAATTACGAACCTGTAAAGTGTGGCGGAACGTGGCAGCTGACGGTAGGTGGTGCCTGCGATATCGATGTCAAACAGTCTGGAATCTGTTATTTAGAAGCTGTGTTCCACAATTGAACCTGGTTGTGCCGTAACGGTGCAGCCGCGCACCTGCGGCCGATAGTACTTGCCTAACAAAGATGAGCTGCGCGTAAATAGCTGTGCCAATGCCTGCCCGGGCGCTCGGCCGAGAGGCCGCAGCGTTGTTAGGTTACGTGTGCGTCGCCATCGTATTCGCGTGGCCGCTGCCACTGCGCATGGCGGATGCCCTGATCGGACTCGCCGCCGGTGATGCCGGCGTCTACATCTGGAACCTCTGGGTCTTCCGCCACGAAATCGCCGTCAATCACCGGCTGCCGTTTCTCACCTCGGAGATCCTGGCGCTGAGCTCGCCCATCCCGCTCGCGCTGCACAACTACACCACGTTCGCCAACGTGCTGGCGTTTCCGCTGATCCCGCTCCTTGGCGTGGTCAAGACGTTCAACCTCCTGGTGATCGCGAGCGGCGTCATCAGCAGCTACGCGACGTATGTCTATGCGCGCGTCCGGACTGGCGACGCGGTCGCGGCGTGGATCGGCGGCCTGGCGTTCGGCTTCTCGGCGTTCATGAGCGCGCGCGCCGGCGAGCACTTCAGCCTGACGCTGGCGGCGCCGCTGCCGATCTTCGGGCTCATCCTCTATCGCATGTGGGAAGCGCCGAGCCGGCAGCTGGCGTGCGCCGCCGGCGCGACGGTGGCCTGGGCGTTCCTGTGCGACGCCTACTTCGCCGTGTACTGCCTACTGATGGCCGGTTTCACCGCGGCGTACTCGGTGTTCAGCGTCGAGCGTCAATCGGCCGAAATGCGGAAGACATGGTGGCGGTCGCTGCTGACGTTTGCGATCGTGTCGGTCGCCGGTCTCATCGTCGGCATGCTGATCCGCGGCGGCGGCCGCATCGATTTCCTCGGCATCCGCGTCAGCTTCACGCAGCTCTACACCCCGGTTCTGGTCCTGACGCTGCTCGTCGGCGTCCGCGCCTGGCTCTCGCTCCGGCCGCGCTTCACGCGGATCGTCCACGTCACGACCTACGCCCAGTACGCCGTCGTCGCCGGTATCGCATGCATCCTGGTGCTGTCGCCGGTGCTGTCCGCGACCGGCTCGCTGTTCGGGCAGCGGCAGTGGATCAGCCCGTCGGTGTGGTGGCGGAACAGCGCGGCGGGCGTCGACCTGCTGGCTTTCTTCGCGCCCAACCCGCTCAATCCGCTGTTCGGCGGCCTCACCTACGACTGGTTCGCGTCGCTGCCGGGGGGCTTCAACGAGAACGTCGCCTCGCTGTCGTGGGTGGCGCTGATTACCATCGTGCTGGCGGGCCTGTGGTATCGCGGCACGCTGCCGCGCGGCTGGATCGCATTCACGATCACGTTCGCGATCCTGGCGCTGGGACCGTTCATCTCGATCGCGAAGCAGCTGACCTACGTCCCGACGCCCTGGGCGATCCTGCGCTACCTGCCAATCGTCGGCGCGGCGCGGATGCCGACGCGGCTGTCGGTGCTGGTCTCGCTCGGCGTCGCCATGATGCTGGCGATCGCCGTGCACGAGCTGCGGCGACGTTCGGGCCGGCCGCGCCTGGTCGCCGGGCTGGTCGGCGGGCTGCTGCTGTTTGAGCTGCTGCCGGCGCCGCGGGCGCTGACGTCGGCCGAGGTACCCTCGGTCTATAAGACGATCGCCGCCGACCCGCGCCCGGTTCGCGTCCTGTCGCTGCCGTTCGGGCTGCGCGACGGAACGCAGTCGCGCGGCAACTTCTCGGCCGCGTATCAGTTCTACCAGACCTTTCACGAGAAGCGGCTGGTCGGCGGCTACATCTCGCGCCTGCCAGGCAAGAGCATCGAGCAGTACCGCAGCCTGCCGGCGCTGCGCGTGCTGCTGCGGCTGAGCGAGGGAACGCCGGTCGAGCCCGAGCTCTATGACGAGGCGTATGGCCGGGCGCCGACCATGATGCAGCGGCTGCAGATCGGCTACGTCGTCGTCGATCTGACGCGCGCCGCCCCGGAGCTTCGCGCGTTTGCCATTCGCGCCTTCGAGCTCGAGCTGATCTCGATCGAGGGCGGTCTCGAGCTCTATCGCACGCCGGTCGCGCCGCCGCTCAATTAGCGGCGCCACGCCGCCCCGCCCGTTTCGGATGACAATAAGCGCGTGCCGGAGAGCCTGCAGGCCCGCGTCGACGCCATCCGCTGGTATCACACGATCGACCTTGGTTCCGGCGTCGTCACGCGCGGCATCGACGACAGCGCCTTCCGCCTGCCGCGTCTCGATCTGCCGGCGTCGCTCGCCGGGCTGTCGGTGCTCGACATCGGCGCCTGGGACGGCTTCTTCTCCTTCGAAGCCGAGCGGCGCGGGGCGGCGCGGGTCGTCTCGGCCGACTACTACTCGTGGCATGGCGGCGGCTGGGGATCGAAGGCCGGCTTCGAGCTGGCGCGGCTCGCCCTCGGCTCGCGCGTCGAGGACATCGACATCGACGTGATGGACCTGTCGCCGGAGCGGGTCGGCACGTTCGACGTCGTCTTCTTCTTCGGCGTGCTGTACCACGTGCGTCACCCGCTGCTCACCCTCGAACGGGTGGCGTCGGTGACGCGCAAGCTGCTCATTGTCGAGACCGTCGTCGACATGATCGGCATCGGTCGTCCGGCGGTCGCGTTCTATCCGTCCCGCGAGCTCAACAACGACCCGACCAACTGGTGGGCGCCGAACCTTCCGGCGCTGCACGGCATGCTGCGCGACGTCGGGTTTGACGAGGTGCGGACCGTGACCGAGCCTCCCGGCCTGGCCCGCCGCGCGGCGCGCGCCGTCGTTCACCGGATGCGCGGGGTCAACACGATGCGCGGCGCCTTCCGCCAGGATCGCGCCGTCGTCCACGCCTCCCGTTCCTGACGGCCTCAACCATCTGTTGACGGGTCACGCAGGGACGAACGGCAGCGTCCCGCGTCCGACCGTCGACCTCTGCCGGACGGTCATCCGTCCCTGCCACGCTACCGACCTTCGCACGTCACGCAGTTCGTCACTGTTCGTTCGTCCCAAATTCGGGGACGTATGCCCAGCGCGTCTTATATTGGCTGCGGAGGCGTGTGCATGCCGCAGGAGAAGCCGCGCGGGCGGTTCGTGTGGTTCGACTTGATGACGACGAACCCGGACGCGACGCATGCGTTCTATCCCGCGGTCACGGGATGGGGGATGAGTCAGTGGAAAGGACCGCTGACCTATACGATGTGGACCACTGACGGCGTCCCGATCGGCGGCGTGATGGAACTGTCGAACGGCGCCCGCTCGCCGCACTGGCTCTCCTACATCTCGACGCCGGACGTCGACGCGACGGTGAAGCTTGCCGACGACCTCGGCGCCCGCGTGCTGACGCCGCCGTCGCAGATCCCGACCGTCGGCCGCTTCGCCGTGCTGGCCGATCCGCAGGGCGCCGCGTTCGCGGTCTTTACCCCCGACGGCGAAGCGCCAGGGCACGAGGGTGAAGCGCGCGTCGGCGAGTTCTCCTGGCACGAGCTGGCGACGCATGACTCGCCGGCCGCGTACCGGTTCTACGAGCGGCTGTTCCAGTGGGAGAAGATGTCGACGATGGACATGGGGGGCGGCGCGCTCTACCAGATGTTCGGCCGCGCCGGGGTCATGCTCGGCGGCATGTTCAACAACCCGCCGAACTCGTCGACGCCGCCGGGGTGGCTGCACTACGTGCGCGTCGCCGATCTGGCGCAAGCGATCGACGCGGTAACGACCCAGGGCGGCCACGTTGTCTCAGGGCCGATGGAAGTGCCCGGCGGCGACACGATTGCGCAATGCGTCGATCCCCAGGGCGCCCGCTTCGCCCTCCACGCCAAAGCGCACGCCTAGCCCGGCTGGGGTCAGACCATGGTCTGACCCCAAAGTGGCAGATCTTGCGACGCGGTTGTCAGATCTTGCGAAATTGGGGTCAGACCGTGGTCTGACCCCGGAAGCCGGTTACTTATCCCAGCTGCAGAGCGGCGCCAGCGTTCCCAGCCAATCCATTCCTGGGTCGCCGATCGGCGCGCCAGGCGGCGGCGTCGGCAGCTCGGTGCGGGTCGCCGGCGCGAACGGACGTTCGAGGAAGCGCTTGATGTCGGCGGCGAGCAGCGACGCGTGCGCTGACGAGTCGACGTTCGTTGCCGGCGCCCTGGTCAGCCGCTGCTGCCGCTGCTGCAGCTTCTGCGTCGCGATGGCGCGGACCTGCGGCATGTCGGCGCCGTTCGCCAGAGTCATCAGGTGCTCGACGACGACGCGCTGGACGGCTCGCGCGATTTCCTCTTCGTACGGATCCGCCGCCGCCGCGAAGGTCGATGTCGTTAGCTGATCGATGACGTCGCCGAGCCCCGGCAGCGCCGGATCGAGCGCGTGCTGCTGCACCAGCCGCGCCGCTCGCGCGTCGTCGAGGATGTAGCCGACGGTGAGGTTGGCGGCGACGACCGCCGGCGTGATCGTGTCGAACATCTGGCCGGTGTAGCGCGGGAACTGCTCGCGCGAGCCGCCGTAGCCCGACGGCCGCGGCGGGATCTTCTTCAGCAACTCGCGCGGCAGCGCCAGCTCCGACGGTTTCAGCGTTGCCAGCAGTGCATCCAGCGCCCCGCGCTGTTCCGCGGCGGACGCCGGGCGCACGGGCTGACGGCCGTCGCCCCGCATCGAGTAGGTGAAATAGATGCCGCCGAGCGACGACGCTGCTGCCTCGACCTGGTAGCGATGGTGGAGGTAGAGCGGCACGAGCACTTCCTCGATCGACGACATCGGCTCGCCGCGCTTGATCGCGTTCTCGCCGAACTTCGCGAGCGACGCCTTGCGAATCGCCATCATCCGCTTCAGCTCGGCGGTGGCGTCGGTGCCGTTCGACCACTGATCGACGCGCGGGTGCGCCTCGATGTCCTGGTTGCTGAGATACCAGAGATCCTTCTTGTGGCCGTCCTCGAGGATCGACGTCAGCGCCTTCTCTTCATCGGTACCGGCGGGGAAGTCGGCGTAGCCGTAGGTGATGGCCACCTTGTCCCAGGAGCCGATGCCGACGTCGTAGACCTTCGAGTAGTCGAGCGTGCCATCGGCCTTCATCGTCACGAGCGGATGCGGATAGTCCATGACCGAGATCCGGCCGGCCTCGCTGTCGTAGTAGTTGTGGCCGATGCCGAGCGTGTGGCCGACTTCGTGCGCGGACAGCTGACGGATCCGCGCCAGCCCCCACTCCATCAGCTCCTTCGGCTTTTCGCTGCCCTCCTTGTACGGGCTGAGCAGGCCCTCGGCAATCATGTAGTCCTGGCGGATCCGCAGCGACCCGAGCGTGACGACGCCCTTGATGATCTCGCCGGTCCGCGGATCGGTGACGCTGGCGCCCGTGCTCCAGCCGCGCGTCGAGCGGTGCACCCAGTTGATGACGTTGTAGCGGATGTCGAGCGGGCTGACGCCCTCGGGCAGGATCTCGACCTTGAACGCATCGCGATAGCCGGCGGCCTCGAACGCCTGGTTCCACCACCGCGCCCCCTCGAGCAGCGCCGAACGGATTGGCTCGGGCGCGCCGGGATCGAGGTAGTAGATGATCGGCTTGACAGGCTCGCTGACCGCCGCCTTCGGATCTTTCTTCTGCAGGCGATGCCGACGCGTGAACCGCTGCGTCATTTCCTGGTCCGGCATCGCCGAGTAGTTCTCGAACGACATCGCGCCGAAGCCCGAGCGCGGATCGAAGCTGCGCGTCTTGTAGTTCGCGTCCGGCAGCTCGACGATCGAGTGATGAATGCGGATGCTCGCCGCTTCTGCCGTCGCCGCGACGCTGCCGACACCTTCGAAGAAGGCACCGCCGCCGCGCCCACCGCCGCCGCCGCCGCGCCCGCCGCCCGGACCGGCCGCGCCGGCCTGGCGCACGAACGTCAGCTCGGCTTCCATCTCGGTGTTCTTGGGGAAGCCGAGGGTCATCGGCGGGTAGATTGAGCTGCGCGTCGCTTCGAAGCGGTAGGTCCCGGGCGAGAGCCGGCCGGCCATGTCGTTGCCGTCGCGCACCAGGTACTCGGTGAAGTCGACGAGCACGCGGTCGCCGCTGACGGCTGCCACCTGGAAGCCCCACAGCACCGACCGCGCGAACGCGTCGCGCACGGTCCTGGCTTCAGCGGCGTTGGTGGTCAGCGCCCGGTACTGATAGTTCGGCTGCACCATCAGGACGCGGGGGCCGGCGCGCTCGAACTTGATGATGCGGGAGCCGGTGAGGATGCCGCGATCGAGGCCGATGTCGTTCGAGCCGAGGCCGGTGGCCAGGCCCGTGGAGTAGAGCACTTCCGTTTCGAGCTTCGGGATTTCCAGCCACAGCTTGCCGCCCGCCTCGTCGAGATACATCGGAAAGAACCCGTCGATCTTTTTCAGATCCTTGGTCCGTTCCTCGATCGACGTGATCTGCGCCGCGCCGCCGCCACCGCCGCCGCCGCGTCCGGCGGATTGGGCCGCCGCTCCCGTCGTCAGCGCCGCGGCGAACGCGGCTACCACCATGACTCCAGCGATACGCACCTGCACCATGCACTCCTCCCGTTGACGGTCGAAGTGTATCGCGTCCGCGCCGCCGATCGATCAGAACAGCCGGCCGCCCAGCGGCACATTTTTGTCTGGAGTCACCAGGACAACTTCATTCTCGTCGTCAGGCACGCCAAGTGTGAGCACTTCCGACATGAACGGCCCGATCTGGCGCGGCGGAAAATTCACGACGGCGAGGACGAGGCGCCCGGGAAGATCGGAGGGGGCGTAATGGCGGGTCAGCTGCGCCGAGGAGCGGCGCGTGCCGATCTCCGGGCCGAAGTCGATCGTCAGCTTGATCGCTGGCTTCCGTGCCTCGGGGAACGGGTCGGCGGCCACGATGCGGCCGACCCTGATGTCGATCTTGTCGAAATCAGGAAAGCTGACGAGCGAGCGGATCTCCATGCGGCGGGAGCATATCCGATTCCTTCGAGGTGCTCACGCCGAGGAGATCGTAGGTGGCGCAGTGGCCGAGGAAGCCGCGGCGGAACAGGAAAATGCCGCCGACGGCGAGCATCCATCCGCTCGACCGTCGGCGGCTCAGGCCGTAGAGCGCGAGCGCCGCGCCGCTCGCCATCGAGCCCCAGCGCTCGGCGTCGCTCATGTTGCACGGAGTGTTCGGTCGCATGACCCGATTATCGCTCGGGAGGTTTGCGACTCAGCGCTGTGGCGTCGCGCCGGAGACGGCCGTCCAGGACGGCGAGTCGCTCGCCGGGAACGATTCCTCAGAGGCGTCGGACACGACGTCTTTCTGCCCCCAGCCGCGGTCGCTCAGCATCCGCTCCGTCCAGCGTCGTGCGACGTTGAAGTCGTGGCGTCCCATCGCGGCGCGGACGGCCAGCACCGACCCCGCCATCGCGACGAGGCCGCCGCCGAAGCCGCCGCGCCGCGCCCCCGCCATCACCATGGCGGACCCATAGGCGGCCATGAACCAGCGCTCCTGGTCGCAGGATGAAAGCGACGACGAGAGGCTGGGGCGATCCCACACGCTCTTCTCACCGCGCGGCACCATCAGGTTCATCGTTCCGTCCATTGCACGCTCCTTATTCCTTGTTCGATCCACAGACCGGCCACAGACCGGCTGTGCGGTTGCGCGGTGGCCCGACATACCCGGACGATCGCACCACCGTACGGCCGGAGGGAGAGCACATCCCGTGCCGCTACAATGTGGGTCATGCGATACCTCATCCGCGGCCTGGCTGCGCTGCTGACTGTCGTGATAACTCCCGGCGTCACCAGCATTTCGCCGGGTGTGCCGCTGTCGGCGCAAAGCCCGGCCGGTGTGTCGGCGGCTGCTCAGGCTGGGGTTTACGACGTCATCATTCGCAACGGTCGCGTTCTCGATGGTTCCGGAAACCCCTGGGTCCGCCGCGATGTCGCCATCCGAGGCGCCCGGATTGCCGCCGTCGGGCGCCTCGCCGATGCGAAGGCAACGATGATTATCGACGCCGGCAACCGGTTCGTTACGCCCGGGTTCATCGACGTCCATTCGCACGCCGCGGAGGGACTCAGCCGTGCAGAGCTGCGGCAGGCGCGACCGATCGTGGCGCAGGGCGTCACCACGATCGTCGTGAATCCCGACGGCGGCGGACCGGTCGATCTCGCGACGCAGCGAGCGGCGCTGTCGAAGGGTGGCGTCGGGCCAAACGTCGCGTTGCTTGTCGGTCATGGCAGCGTCCGCGGCGCCGTGATGAAGACGGATCCGAATCGCGCCCCGACGAGCGACGAGCTGACGCAGATGAAGGTGCTCGTGCGCACGGGAATGGAGCAGGGTGCCTTCGGTCTCTCGAGCGGGCTCTTTTACACGCCCGGCAGCTACTCGAAGACGGACGAGGTTGTCGCGCTCGCCGCCGTCGCTGGCGAGTTCGGCGGCGTCTACACGAGTCACATCCGCGACGAAGGCGACTACAACGTCGGCGTCGTCGCCGCGATCCAGGAAGTCATTCGCATCGCGGAAGAGGGGCGCCTCACGGGCATCGTCAGCCACATGAAGGCGCTCGGGCCGGACAACTGGGGGCTGTCGATGGCATCGACGCAGCGGATCGCGCAGGCGCGGGCGCGCGGCATCCCGGTGTTCGCCGATCAGTATCCCTACGAGGCGTCGTCAACGTCGCTGCGCGCGGCGCTGCTGCCGGGCGGCGTCGAGCTGCCTGAGCCAGACGCGGCGTCCGCCATGCCACAGCCGGAGAGCGATCAGCGCCGCAAGATCGAGGACATGCTGCGCGAGAACATCAGGCGGCGGGGCGGTGCGGCGTCGATCCAGATCGCATCGTATGCGCCCGAGCGCGGCCTGGAAGGCAAGCGGCTCGACGAGATTGCGCGCGATCGTAAGAAGACGCCGGAAGCGACGGCGTTCGACATGCTGGTGCTCGGCAATGCGTCGATCGTTTCCTTCAACATGTCCGACGCCGACATCCGCCACATCATGATCCAGCCTTACACCATGGCGTCGAGCGACGGCGGTCTATCGCTGCCTGGCGCGAGCCAGCCGCATCCGCGCAATAACGGCGCCTTCGCGCGCCGCCTCGCGCACTACGTTCGCGACGAGCAGGTGATCGGGCTCGAGTTCGCGATCCGGTCGATGACCAGCCTGCCGGCGATGGTGTTCGGGATGAAAGATCGCGGCGTGATTCGCGAGGGCGCTGTCGCCGACATCGCCATCTTCGATCTGGAGGCTATCCGCGACCGCGCGACCTACAGCGATCCGCATCAGATCGCCGAAGGAATGATGTGGGTGTTCGTCAACGGCGTGCCGATCGTACGCGAAGGGAAATTCACCGAGGCGTTGCCGGGGGAGGTATTAAAGAAGTGAAGGTGCTTGGTGCTTTGTGCCTGGTGCCTGGGTGCTCGACGTGCGGGGTGCGACGTGCCAGGTGCGGGGTGCTGGGTGCTCGGCGCAGAAGTGCCACGGTCTACACGTTCGCGCTGTCGCACATCCGACCTCGCACCATCGCACCGGGCACGTCGCACCCGGCACCCCGCACTTAGCACCTCGAGCACTTAGGCACCAGGCACCCCGCCCAAGGCACCTTATCCGAAGAGGCGCCCCTGTGGCTCCTCCCCCCCGTAAGTCGCGAGATACTGCTTCATTTTGAGCTTGCGCGCGGCACTTGCTGACGTCATGTAGCGCACGGTGCCGAAGATCTCGTGCTCCGGCCACGGCCGATCGTAGCGGCCGAGGACCCACGCGTAGCCGGCGTACGAGTTTGGATCGCGGCCGTCCAGCGAGTACCGGTCCATCAGGATCTGCATGCGTTCGAGCGCCTCTTCGGGCGTCTTCGACCACTCCAGGATCTTCTTTCCCCACAGCATCCGCAGGTAGCCGTGGAACCAGCCTTCCACGAGAAGCTGCCGCATCGCCGCGTTCCAGACTGGATCGGCGGTGCGCGCGGCTGCCAGCTGCTCGAGCGTATAGAGGTGCGGCCGCTTGTCGCGGCGGTGCGCCGCCAGCGTCGCGCGCGACCACTCGGGCAGGCTGGCGTAGCTGGCGTAGTCCGGCACGTACTCGCAGGTGTTGAAGGCCAGCTCCCGCCAGACGACGAGCTGATCGAGGAAGTGTTCGGCTGACGGAGACACGCCCCACCAGCCCTCTCGCGCGCCGGCCCGCGTCCGGTTGATCTTCCTCGTCGTCCAGCGCTCGTGCGTCATGACGGCGGAGAAGACTTCGTGGCTCGAGATGTGGCCGAAATGCAGGTAGGGCGACAGCCGGCTCGTCGCGTCGGCATCGGGATGGTTGTGATCGTCGCCGTAGCGGGCCAGCTTCGTCCCGACGAAGGCATGGAGCGCTTCGCGCGCTGCTTCGGTACCGCCCGTCATGCTCGACGGGCGGCACGTCGTGATCGATCGGTAGTGCCCGCAATGCGGCCGCGTCACCATCGAGCAGCGCGTCGACTGCCGGCGGCCATCTGTCTGCGATGTCGGCAGGCAGCTTTCGTAGCTTCGGCTGGCGCGGAAGCCGGTCGAGGGGTGACGCGTCGGGAACGACGGTCACGTGCTCGCGGAAGGTGCGCTGCATGAACGCGCGGTAGAAGCGCGCGGCAGCGAAGGCTTTGCCATGGGCCGCGAGCGGGATGAGGCCGTTCGAGTCGATTGCCTCGAGCCGGGCCGACACCTTCCTTGCCGCGGCGCTGAGCATGCGCGGGATGAAGAACGCGGGATACCAGTCGGTGACGATGGCGCAGGCGCGTTCGGAGAGCGCGGTCAGGAAACCGCGGGCGGCGCCGGCATCGGGCTCGACGTACGGGTAGTAGAACGCGGCGGTGCGGCTCGCGATCCGGCGGTTGTTTGCCATCCCGTCGAGGACGAAGCGGTGCAGCCGGTCGCTCGCGTGCGGATAGTCGCAGCGCAGCGCTTCGACGATGACGAGCGGCTTGCCGAGCGCCGTCGCCAGATCGACCGCCCGGTCGAGGGCGAAGTTCCAACCCAGGCGGCGCGCCGTGATCTGCCAGTAGAGGACGAACTCCCGCTTCGGATTGACGTCGGCCGGATTGAGGATTCGAACGCGCGTCTCTGGGACCATCTGCTGCGACCCTGATTTCTGTTGCTTCCGAGATAGTCTATCGTGCCTCGGCGGCCATAAAGCCCTACAGTTCAATAATTTCGCCTCTGTGCAGCAGGTGCGCTTCGAACGGGCTCTTGACCGGTCGCCGGAGATATGTAACACTCCATCCGGATATACGGATGGAAGCGGCAATCTTCGATGACCTCAGCGCCCTGGCCGACGCCACCCGCAGCCGCATGCTGCTGGTGCTCGAGCGCCACGAGTTGACGGTCTCGGAGCTCTGCGCCGTGCTGCAGCTGCCGCAGTCGACCGTCAGCCGCCACCTGAAAACGTTGTCGGATACCGGGTGGGTGTCGTCGCGCCGCGACGGCACGAGCCGCTACTACACCCTGGCGCTCGACGATCGCGGGCCGGCGACGCGCCGGCTCTGGTCGCTCCTGCGCGAGCAGGTGGGCTCGACGACGGGGGCGGACCAGGATGCGCACCGGCTGCGCGGCGTGCTGGCGCAGCGGCAGACGAAGTCGCAGGAGTTCTTCGCGTCGGTGGCAGGGCAGTGGGACCGCCTGCGCCAGGATCTGTTCGGGCCGGCGTCGTATCTTCACGCGTTGCCCGGGCTGCTCGATCCGTCATGGACGATCGGCGATCTCGGCTGCGGTACGGGACAGGTCGCTGCTTCGCTTGCGCCGTTTGTCGCCCGCGTCGTCGCGGTCGATCGGTCGGAGGACATGCTGCACGCCGCGCGTCACCGGCTTCGCGACCTGGCGAACGTCGACGTTCGGCGAGGCGAGCTCGAAGCGCTGCCGATCCAGGACGAGGAGCTCGATGCCGCGACGCTGCTGCTCGTGCTGCACCATCTGCCCGACCCGGCCGAGGCGCTGCGCGAAGCCGCCCGCGTGCTGAAACCCGGCGGCCGCCTGTTGATCTCGGACATGCTGCCGCACGATCGCGAAGTCTACCGGCAGCAGATGGGCCACGTCTGGCTCGGCTTCAGCCGCGAGACGCTCGGCCGCCTGCTCGAGACCGCCGGATTCGAGCAGGTCCGCGTCACCGCGATGCCGACCGACGCGAACGCGAAAGGGCCGGCGCTGTTCGTGGCCGGGGCGACGCGGGTCGTTGGTCAGTTTCCAGTGGCCAGTGGCCAGTAGCCAGTTGCTAGACAGGGCGCCGAGGCTCGATGAGCCATGGCGTCAAACAGGAAAGCGCCTGCGGCTCGACCGAGGCGCCGAACATCAATAGAAGAGAGGACAACGAAAACAATGAGCACCGCAGTTCGTGAATTGCACGCGTACGAGGCCGCCGTCAAGGCCGGCCGCGAGCCCTACAAGGTCAAGGACCTGTCGCTGGCCGAGTTCGGCCGCAAGGAAATGACGCTCGCCGAGCAGGAAATGCCCGGCCTGATGGCGCTGCGCGCCCGCTACAAGGGCAAGAATCCGCTGGCCGGCGCGAAGATCATGGGCAGCCTGCACATGACGATTCAGACCGCGGTGCTGATCGAGACGCTGACCGATCTCGGCGCCGACGTCCGCTGGGTCTCCTGCAATATCTTCTCGACCCAGGATCACGCCGCCGCCGCGGTTGTCGTCGGCCGGCCGGAGACGGGCGGCACCGAGCAGAGCCCCAAGGGCACGCCGGTGTTCGCGTGGAAGGGTGAGACGCTCGACGAGTACTGGTGGTGCACGGGCGAGGCGCTCATGTGGCCCGACGGCTCCGGTCCGACGCTGATCGTCGACGATGGCGGCGACGCGACGCTGCTCGTGCACAAGGGCGTCGAGTTCGAGAAGGCGGGCAAGGTGCCGGCGTTCAAGCCCGAGAGCGAGCCGGAGGAGTGGGGCGTCATCCTCGACTTCCTGAAGAAGAGCCTGGCCGAGAGCCCGAAGCGCTGGACCAACGTCGCGGCGGCGCTCAGGGGCGTCAGCGAAGAGACGACGACGGGCGTCCATCGCCTCTATCAGATGATGGAAGCCGGCACGCTGCTGTTCCCGGCGATCAACGTCAACGACTCGGTCACCAAGAGCAAGTTCGACAACATCTACGGCTGCCGCCACTCGGTGATTGACGGCCTCAACCGCGCCACCGACGTCATGCTCGGCGGCAAGGTCGCCGTCGTGTTCGGCTTCGGCGAGGTCGGCAAGGGCTGCGCCCAGGCGCTGCGCGGCCAGGGCGCGCGCGTCATCGTCACCGAGATCGATCCGATCTGCGCGCTGCAGGCGGCGATGGAAGGCTACGAGGTCAACACCCTCGACAACGTCGTCTCGACGGCCGACATCTTCATCACCGCGACCGGCAACCTCAACATCATCACCGCCGAGCACATGGCGAAGATGAAGGACAAGGCGATCGTCGGCAACATCGGCCACTTCGACAACGAGATCGACATGGCCGGCCTGAAGAAGGTGAAGGGGCTGCAGCGGATCAACATCAAGCCGCAGTACGACGAGTTCCGCTTCCCCGACGGCCACAGCGTCATGGTGCTGGCGGAAGGCCGCCTGATGAATCTCGGCTGCGCCACCGGTCACCCGAGCTTCGTCATGTCAGCGTCGTTCTCGAACCAGGTCATCGCCCAGCTCGAGCTGCACCAGAACAACGACAAGTACGAGAAGAAGGTCTACATCCTGCCGAAGCACCTCGACGAAGAGGTTGCGCGGCTGCACCTCGGCCACCTCGGCGTCCAGTTGACGACGCTGCGGAAGGAGCAGGCCGAGTATCTCGGCGTGCCGGTCCAGGGTCCGTACAAGCCCGAGCACTACCGCTACTAAGGCGTTCCAGTACTTGGGGTCAGACCGGGTCTGACCCCATTAGTTGGGGTGGGGTCAGACCATGGTCTGACCCCATTTTTATTTCAGGGCGTCGAGCAGACGCGCGACTTCCGCGCGCTGCGGCGCATCCGTAGGCAGCCGCGCGAGAAGGTCTCGCGCCTGCGCCGCGGCGTCAGACGGCCGGCCGCTCCGGGCGAACACGCGTGCGAGGCTGAACCTGGCTTCGTGGAAGTCGGGATCGATCGCGAGCGCTTTTTCCAGCGCCGCAATCCCCTCCGCGTGACGGCCGGCATCCGACGAGACGATGCCGAGGTTCGCGAGCACGACCGGATTCTCCGGCTCGGCGCGATTGGCGGCAGCGAGCGTCGCCGCGGCTTCCTCGATCTGACGGGCCTGCAGCTGACACAGTGCCAGTCCCAGGTGCGGGTCCGCGCCCGGCGCGCCAGCCGCGATCGCATCCTTGAAGAGCGGCACCGCCGCGGTACAGCGCTTCGACTCGAGCAGCACGAACCCCAGCCTGATTCGGGCAACGTTGTTGCCGCCGTCCTGCGCCAGGATCTGCCGCAGCGCCGTTTCGAGCGCGGCGCCCTGCAGTTCGCCGGACGTGACCTGCGCCAGCGCCGCTGCCAGCTCCTTCCGATCCTTGGGATCGGCGCGGGTCGCGGCGGCGCCGCCGCTGCCCGACGCATAGCCGAGCGCCCGCAGGCGCGCCAGCGCGTCAGGATCGACGGCCGGCGCAGCCAGCGACGCCGGCGAGTAGCGATCGACGCGGTCGCGCAGCGCCGCCGTCCGCTGAGGCTCGACGCTGGCGCGATCCGTGGTTTCGCCCGGATCGGCAGCGATGTCGTAGAGCTCCTGCCGCGGCGCGGCGATGTACTTCATTCCGCCCGCGCGCACCGCGCGCAGGGGACTCCAGCCGAAGTCGAGGAGCGGCGCGAACGACTCGGCGTAGAGCTCGCGCTCCGGCGCCGCCTCGCCAGCGATCACGCGGGCGAGATCGATGCCGTCGCTGTCGAACGCCTTCACCCCCAGCAGCGGCAGCACCGTCGGCGCGACGTCGACGAGGGTCACCGGCGCGTCGCGGACGGCAGCCGGCACGCCCGGACCGGCAATCACCAGCGGCACCCGCAGCGTGGTGTCGTAGACGAACAGGCTGTGCGTCACCTCGCCGTGCTCGCCGAACGCTTCACCGTGATCGGCGGTGACGACGATCAGCGCCCGCGACGCAGCCTCGCCCAGCGCCTCCAGCACGCGCCCGACCTGCCGGTCCGCCTCCGCCACCTCGTCGTCATACCGGTCGCTCGCCGGCCGTCCGCTCCGTGCGTCGCCGTACGGCGCGTGCGGCTCGAACAAGTGCATCCACAGGAAGCGGCGCGATCCAGCGTTCGCCTGCAGCCAGGCGATCGCCTCGTCGGCGACATCACTCCCGGCGCGCTCGTTGGCGGGCCGGCCCTGAGTGCCGCGCGGCATGCGGTCGCCGTAGGTGGCGAAGCCGGCATTCAGGCCGAAGCGGCGATCGAGCGGAAACGCGCCGACGAACCCGCCGGTCGCGAATCCCGCGGCTGCCAGCGTTGCCGCCAGCGACGGCACCCGCGCGTCGACTCTCATGCCGTTGTGCCGGGCGTGATGACCCGGCGGGTAACGGCCGGTCAGCAGCGAGGCGTGCGACGGCAGCGTGATCGGCGTCGGCGCGAACGCGCTCGAGAAGCGGACGCCGCGGCCCGCCAGCGCGTCGATGTTCGGGGTCCGCGCCTGCGCGTGGCCGTAGGCGCCAACGCGATCCGCGCGCAGCGTGTCGATCGTGACGAGGATGAAGTCGCGCGGCCGCTGACCGGCGGATGCGTTCTGCACAGGTGGCGACGGTTCGTTCGCCCGGCAGCCGGCGGCCGCGGCCAATACGATCGCCAGCAGCGCGAGGCGGCCGCCGAGGCTCGCGCTACGCGTCACGTCCGGTCAGCGGCGCGTTGAGAAAGCGGATCAGCGGCACGATCGCGGTGAAGGTGGCGAGGAGCGTCGGGTAGAACTCGGCGCTGACCGCCAGCGACGCCGGGAACTCCCGGGCGGCGAGGAATTGCCGGTACTTCAGGTAGTCCGCTGCCGGCGCGTCGGCGGCAAAACCGCGCGGCACGCGACTCAGGCGCTCGCCATGCAGGCCGTCGACGCGTGACGTGAACGCCTTGCGCTTGACGATGCGATCGATCTCGGGCCACGTCGCCGCGACGTGCTCGCGGACCTTGACCAGCTGCGGCGGCATCGGCGAGTACATCCCGCCGCCGATCCACACCCATCCCGGCGCGACCTCGAAGTAGAGCCCGGCACCCTCGTGCCGCGCCAGCCCGCGCCACGGGAACACCGCCGCCGCGTTGGTCTTGAGCGGCGTCTTGTCCTCGCTGAATCGCGTGTCGCGGTAGATGCGGTAGAGCGACGTCTTCGGCGACGCTGTCAGCTCCGGCGCGACGCGCTTGAAGTCGCGCGCCAGCTGTTCGATGACCGCGAGCATCGGCTCGCGCACGTGGCGCTCGTAGTCGTCGCGGCGGGCCTTGAACCATTCGCGCTCGTTGTTGCGCTTCAACGCGCGCAGGAACTTCAACGTGTTAGGTGTGAAGCGTGGCGACATTCCCGCGATCATAACAGCGCCGCTCTGCCGGAGACGCCGATCGGGCCTTCGTCTCAACATCACAAAAAATGGGGCCCGGGAGTAACCCCCGGGCCCCGCGAGAACTGAGCCGCTCGTCAGATCAGCGACTAGAAGGTGAACCTGAAACCGAGCTGGGCGACCCGCTGCTCGGGCTGGCCGGCGTCGCCCGCATAAGCGTTCGGCTTCATGAACACCGCGTTCGGCGTCGGGCTGGCGGCGGTGCCGGTGAAGAGGGCGCCGGCGGCCGGGATGCCGGCATTGAACGCCGGGTTAATCGAGTTGAACAGGTTGAAGGTCTCGAAGATGCCTTCGAGGTTCATTCCGCCTGGCAGCCTGAAGGTCTTCGACACCCGGAAGTTGAACTGCGACAGCGACGCGCCGCGGCCGCAGTTGACGGTCTCGCACGCGCCGATCTCCTTGAACGACGGTACGCCCGCGTCGTCGACGCCGGTGAAGGCGTAGGCGGTGCCGTAGATGTCGTTGGAAGCGCCGTCAGTGTTGACGTCGTAGCCGGTCCAGATGTGCATCGGCAGTGCCGAGCGGTAGCGATACACCGGCGAGACGTAGATGCCCCACGGCAGGTTGATGACCGCGCTCAACGTGAACTTGTGCCGCGCGTCGGTCCGGCCGGCCGGGCCGTTCTGGATGTCGCCGTAGGGATCGGTGGCATCCTGCACGAGAGCCGAGGTCAGCTCGTCGACGCCGTTGCCGCCGCGGCCCGTCGCCTTCGACAACGAATACCAGACGTTCATCTGGATGTTCTTGTCCATGCGTCGGCGGACGCCGATGTTGACGCCGTTGTAGGTGCTCTCGCCGACGTTGATGTTGAACGTCGGTGCCGCCGGGTTGAGGCCGAGGTCGGCGTAGCGGCGCGGGCCCTGCGCGTTGGCCTGCGGCAGGCGGGTGTTGAGCGCCCAGCGGACGCCGAGGTCGCGGCCGGACACGTTGACGTAGTCGACGTCGAGGATCGTCGACGGCGTGAGCTCGTGCGACCATCCGAATGACGTCTGGCTGGTCCACGGCTGGCGCACTTCGGGACCGGTCAGCTGGGCGCTGTAGAACGGCCCGTTCGGGTTGACCTCGTTCTGCGACGCGATGTTGTCGATCGGCTGGCCGATGGCGAAGAACGACCCGTCCGGATTGCGCAGCCCGGCGGTGTTGGTGGCCTGGAAGATGATGCCGGATCCACCCTGGACGCTGAGGCCCGGGAAGAGGATGTTGGCGTTGGTGTAGCCGAAGTCGTAGTAAACGCCCCAGCCGGCGCGGATGACGTCCTTGCTGTCGCGGAAGCTGTAGACGGCGCCGATGCGCGGCTGGATGTTGTTGTAGTCCTCGGTCGGCTCGGGTCCGAACTCGTCGAAGCCCGGGACGCCGTCGAAGCGCCCGGCCCGCGCCGCGTCCTGGAGAATCACGAAGTTCGGGATCCCCGACTGATCGAGCTTGAAGCCGGTGATCAGGTCGTAGCGCAGCCCCGCATTAATCGTGAGCCGGTCGTTGATGCGCCAGTCGTCCTGGACGTAGAGCGCGAACTGGTCCATCGGCAGGTTGGCCGACGAGCCCGGCTTGTTGCGGGTGACCAGCCTGATCGGACCGTTCAAGTCGTTGGTCGTGTGCGTATAGGCGTAGTCGCTGCTGCCGGAGGCGAACGTCACGTAGAGACGCGGCTCGTGGATGTAGTTGACGCCGGCCTTCAGATCGTGGCCGATGCCGCCCATCCCGGTCATGCTCCAGGAGAAGTCGTCGCGGAACTGGAACTTCCGCTGCTCCGTCGTCTGCGGCGTGTTCGTGTTCGCGCCGATCTGGACGCCGTTGGGGAAGATCTGCAGCGGGGCGGTCGTTCGCGCGTCGATGTGATTCGCGAAGTCCGCGTACTGGAACACGAACTCGTTCAGCTTCGAGCCGCCGAGCAGCCAGTTGTGATTGACGTTGATCGAGTTGAACGAGTTCTGGCTGTCGCCCCAGTTGTCCTGCGTCTGCCGGGTCGCCGCGTTGTAGACCTGCGAGTTGGTGTTGCGCCCGTAGCGGACCGCCAGGTAGTGCTCCGGCGTCAGCGAGGCAGAGGCCTTGGCGGTGAACAGGTTCTCGCGGCTCGGCGTCGGGAAGACGCCGTCGAGCTCGGGGAACAGGCCGAGCGTGTTGACCGCCTGAACCGTGTCCTGCTGCGTCCGCTCGTAGGCGGCGAAGAAGTGCGCCCTGCTGGTGACGATCGGGCCGCCGAACGAGCCGCCGTACTGGTAGCGCTCGTAATCCTGCTTGTCGAGATTGTTCACCTTCTCGGTGAACGTCTTCGAGTTGAGCTCCTTGTCGCGCACCGAGGTGAACCAGCTGCCGCGCCAGGCGTCGGTGCCGCTCTTGGTCACGATGTTCATGACGCCGCCGTTGCTGCGGCCGTACTCGGCCTTGTAGCGCTGGGTGACGAAGTTGAACTCCTGGATCGCCTCGAGCGGGAACAGTTGCAGCAGGCCGCCGACGGTGTCGTCGTTGTTGTCGCCGCCGTCGATCTGGTAGTTGACGTTGCGGCCGTTGCCGCCGGCGATCTGCGGCGAGTACTGCGTGCTCTTGGTCGGGTCGGAGTGGAAGCCGAGCGCGACGCCGGGAATCGTCATCGCGGCGTTGGCGAACTGCCGGCCGTTCAGCGGCAGATTCTCGATTCGCTGGACGTCGACGACGCCGCCGACCGACGACGATCCGGTCTGGATCAGCGGCGTCTCGCCGGAGACGGTGATCGTCTCCTGCACCGACGCCAGCTTCAGGGTCAGGTTGAGGTCGAGGGTCTGGCCGACGTTGACGACGATGCCCTTGCTGTCGATCTTGCTGAAGCCGCTGAGCTCGGCGAGGAGGTCGTATGTGCCCACCGGCAGCGCCGTGAGGCGGAAGACGCCGGCGCTGTCCGTCGTATCCGTCCGGACGAAGCCGGTCTCGGTGTTCTTCGCCGTAACGAGCGCGCCGGGAATTGCCGCGCCCTGATCGTCGACGAGCCGTCCGGTGATCCCGCCGGTCGTCTGCTGCGCGATTGCCGGCGCCGCCGCCAGCCAGATCGCCGTCATCACGATCATCTTCGAGATGATCTTTCTCATGCCTCAACGCCTCCGAAGAAAAGTAGAAGGGGGAACGCGTCAGCTGACGCTGGTCACGCAATCAGCAACAACCGGTCCACTGCGGCTGGGATGAATGCCGGAAGAATCGACATGAAGTCTCGCGCACTTTGGTTGGTATGCGCGGGACGGTGCTCAGTGGTGGGACTGCGATCCAAAAAAGAATCTAAGAGTCCAACAGTGAATTGGATCCATTGGGCACACTACTCAGCACACTGCTCAACACACTACTCGTCCCTGAGCGCCACCATCGGATCGACGCGCGCTGCGCGCCGCGCAGGAACGTAGGTCGCGATCGCGCTGACGATCGTGAACAGCGCCGCGGCGGCCGCGAACGCGATCGGGTCGAGGCCTCGAACGCCGAAGAGCAGTCCCTCGAGGAGTCGCGCGCCGAGCGCCGCGAGTCCGGCGCCGATCGCGACGCCCGTCGCCGTCAGCACGAGACCCTGCCGCAGCACGAGCTGCAGCACGCGCCGGCGATCGGCGCCGAGCGCGACGCGGATGCCGATCTCGCGCGTGCGGCGGCTGACCGCGTACGCCGTCACACCGTAGATCCCGATCGCGGCGAGCAGCAGGCCGACGACGCCGAGGCTGCCGGCGACGGCGGCAGCGATGCGCTGCGGCACCAGGCCGATGGATGTGACGTCGCTCAAGGGGAGCGCTTCGGTGATCGGCAGCGTCGGTTTCATCTCGCGCAGCAGTGCCCGCACTTGCGGGATCGCCGAGGCCTGCCCCGCGTTCCTGACGAGCAGCGAGATTCGCGACATTCCCTGCTGCGCCATCGGCACGTAGATGTAGCCTTCCACGCTGCCGCCGAGCGTCACCATCTGCGCATCGTCGGCGACGCCGATCACGGTCAGCTCGTGAGTGTTGTCGGGATTCTCGGCGACCAGCCGCTGGCCAATCGGATCCTGGTCCGGCCACACCTGCCGCGCCAGCGCGCCGTTGACGATCGCAACCCGCGGCGACGTCGCGTTGTCGGCGTCGCTGAAGTCGCGGCCGCGCATCAGTCGAACCTGCATCGTCTTGAAATAATCAGTGCCGACGACGTTCCAGTCGGCGAAAAGGTCGCGTGTCTCAGGCGTGCGAGGGCCAGGCCGGCGCAGGGAGCCGAGGCCCATCCGGCCGCCGTCGAGCGGCAGATCCACGGCTGTCGTCGCGGACTCGACGCCGGGCAGCGCCCGTACCCGCTGGACCAGGTCCATCGCGAATTGCCCCTCGCCTTCGTCCTTGATGCCGGCGATCGACAGATCGACCGTCACGACGTCGACCCGGTCCTGCGAGAAGCCGGGCTGGATGTTCGTCGCGTGCTGGAGCGCCCGCATGAACAGCGCGGCGACGATGACGAGCAGGATCGACATCGTGATCTGGCCGACGACGAAGGCGTTGCGCAGGCGCAGCCGCGGCGCGCCGGCGTTCTGGGCGTCGGTCTTCAACGCCGGCACGAGGTCGGCGCGCGAGGCTTGCAGCGCCGGCGCGAGACCGGACACGAGCGCCGCGCCGAGGCAGGCGGCGATCGCGAAAAGTACGACGCGCCAGTCGGTCGGGACCGCGAGCGAGATCGGCACCGGCAGCTGCGGGAGGAGCGACATCAGCATCGTCGTCAGCCAGCGGCTGAGGACGAATCCCAGGACGCCGCCGGCGGCGAACACGACGACCGTTTCGATCAGCATCTGGCGCACGAGTTGACCGCGGCTGGCGCCGAGCGCGAGGCGGACGGCGACCTCGCGCCGCCGGCCGACGGCGCGCGCCAGCAGCATGCCCGCGATGTTGACGCACGCGATCAGGAGCACAGTGCCGACGATCGCCATCAGCAGCCCGACGAAGGCGCTGACGTAGTTGATGCGGCCTGGCACGACGGCGACCGGCATCACCGAGAGCCCGCGGTCCTTGTAGGCATCGGGATGCTCGCGCTGCAGCGCTGTGGCGATCGACGTCAACTCGGCCTGCGCCTGCGGGATCGTCACGCCATCGCGCAGCCGTCCACCCATGACGAGCCAGACGATCCGCTGCTCGGTCAACATCCGCGCCGACATCCGCGGCGACCCCTCGCTCAGCATCGCCAGCGGGATCCAGAGGTCGGGCTCGAGCAGCGTCGTCCCCTGGAAGCCGCGTTCGGCGACGCCGACGATCGAGAACTGGTGATTGTTGAGGAGGACCGTCTGGCCGACGACACCAGGATCCGAGCCGAACCGGCGTTCCCACAGCTTGTGACTGATCACGGCGACCGGATGCGCACCGTAGGTCACGTCGTCCTGATCGTTGAGGAGCCGGCCGAGCGCCGGGCGTGTCCCGAGCGTCGGGAAGTAGCTGCCGCTGACCATCGTGCCGTAGACGCGCTCGGCTTCGCTGCGTCCGCCAAGGCTCATCGGCGTCGGCTCGAGGTGAACCGCGTAGATGCCGGAGAGCGTCGTGGCGCGCTCGCGCACAGCGCGGTAATAGTGATGCGAGACCGTGTCGAAGCCCTCGCCGCGCTGCGTCCGGCCGATGTCGACGAGCCGATCCGGGCTGGCGAGGCCTGGCAGGGGTCGGAGCAGCAGCGTGTTGGCGATCGAGAAAACGGTCGTGTTGGCGCCGATGCCGATGGCCAGCGAGAGCGCGGCCGTTATGGTGAAGAGCGGGCTCGCCCGCAGCAATCGGATGGCAAAGCGGAAGTCCTGGAACGCGCGTTCGAACACGGTGCGACCCTCCCGTGGCTACGAATGACTTCGTAGTCTACGAAAGAGAGGTCGTGGCAGTTCCGCGATTTGCCGGAGCTAAAGCTCCGGCCTACGACAGACGGGAACGGCTCACGACGCCGAGCCGGCGCTGATCCTGCGGCCGCCGACGACTGCGAGCCGGGGCGACGGCGCCGGCGGCAGGGCCGCGATGCGCTTCTCGTGGATCTCGACAGGCATCGCCGCCGTCAGCGCCTGGACGCAGTCGAGGTCGAACTGCGTACCGGCGTGGCGCCAGAGCTCGTGCAGGGCTTCCGACGGGCTGCGCGCCGGGCGATACGCGCGCGCGCTCGTCATCGCGTCGAAGGCGTCGACGACGTGGACGATGCGGGCGGCGAGCGGAATCTGCTCGCCCTGCAGTCGATGCGGATAGCCTTGGCCGTCCGGGCGCTCGTGATGCAGCTCGACGATCGGCAGCTGCGCGGCGAGGAACGGCACGTTGCGGAGGATGCGGGCGCCAAGGCCCGGGTGTTCGCGGATCAGCGCGAACTCCTCGGGCGTCAACGGCCCTGGCTTGCGCAGGACGGCGTCGCTGATGCCGATCTTGCCGATGTCGTGCAGCAGCGCGCCGAGGCGCAGGTTCTCGAGCTCGTCGTCGGACATCCGCATCTCGCGGCCGACGGCGACGGCCATCTGGCTGACGCGCTCCGAGTGTCCCGCCGTATAGCAGTCGCGGGCGTCGATCGCCATCGCGAGCGCGCGAATCGATCCGACGTAGGCGCTCTGACGCTCGGCTTCCGCGAGGCTGACCGACTGCACCATCGAGTTGAAGGCCGCCGTCAGCGCGTCGATCTCGAGGCTCGAGCCGGCTGGCGGCTTGATCTCCTCGAAGTCGCGGCTCTTGGTCATCTCGGACAACGACTTCGACAGCGTGTCGATCGGCCGCGAGATCGTCCGCGCCAGCCACACGCTCGCGACTGCCGCGAGCCCGAACGAGCACAGCGCGATCAGGAGCGTCGTCCGGTACGCGTTCTCCATCGGTACGCGGGTGGAGGCGGCGATGGAATCGAGCGCGTAGACGCGGGCGTCGCCGTCGCGGAAGAGCAGCTTCACCGCGTACTCGGATCCGGCGAGGGTCACGATCTCGCTCGTCGGCAGGGTTTGCAGCGACGCCGGCGTCAGCGCCTGCGCCAGGTCGGCCGGCAGCGTCGTCGCGACGAGGCGCTCGCCCGAGGCGATGAGCGTCGCCGCCCCCGACAGCCGCGAGAGCTCGCTCGCGTAGCGGCCGTCGAGCGCCTTTGCCAGCTGCAGCGTGCCGATGGTGCGGTTCTGCAGCGTGAGCGGGACCGACGCGAACTGGAAGACGCCGCTGTCGATCGAAACGTATTCGGTGCCGGACTCGGTCTGCGCCGGCTGGATGTGGGTGTCGAGCGGCCAGTCGGCATGGCGGCGTCCGGCCACTGCCAGCACGCGGCCGTCGGTGTCCGCGATTGCCAGGACGTCGGCCGCCGTCCGCGCCGCGATCGAGTTCAGCTCGCGGCGGATCCCGGTGATCATCCCGCTGCGATAGGTGGCCGTCTTCGGCGTCAGCTCGATCGCGTAAGTCGCGACCGCATGTTTCAGGGTCTGGTTCTCGGCGAGGTTCGCGACCTGGAAGTGAAGCTCACGGGCCCGCCGCTGTTCGAGCTCCGAGAGCATCCGCTGGCCCGCCTCGAGGCGCTCGGCGACCGCCGCCCGCACTCGGGAACGGACGTTCAGCGCCACGCCGGCGAAAACGGCCGAGAGCACGACGGCGACCATCACCATGCTGGCAATCGTCGCCCGCACCACCAGCCGCGGCGGCGAAGACCGCGGTCCCGCTAACCGAGACAACAGTCGGCAGTACCGTTCTGTAATCCTTGCGGGACCCATCACGTCTCCATCCGAGTCGAACCAGGACGTCGATCCATCATCTCTTCATCGAGTTAGCCGGACCGTTTCGCTGGCCGCAACAATTGACTGGCGCGCAGCCGGCACGACCGGGGGCAGGATCGATGCCATTCAACGTTTTCCGTCCCGGTTGTGCGGTCGTGCGGTCGTCCGGAACGCGCACTTGGGGTCAGACCTAGGTCTGACCCCATAGGTGGCAGATTTTGCGACAAGCGGGGTCAGACCTTGGTCTGACCCCACGCGGTCCCAAAGACCCGCGGGATCAGGAAGTCCGGAAGTGCGGAAGGCCGGCACGGACAACCGCACCACCGGACAACCGCACAAGCGAACTACCGGGATGAAAGAAAAAGAGTGAATAATCAACGAATGCTCAATTCGCTCAGGGTCGCGTGTGTGGTTATGGCTGGTGTCGGGGCGGTGGTAACGGTTGCCGCGCGCGGGGGGCAGGCGCCGGCGGCGGGGGGGACCGAGAAGCACCTCCGCAACATCAAGCAGTTGACGTTCGGCGGCGAGAACGCCGAAGCCTACTTCTCGAGCGACGGCACGCGCCTCATCTTCCAGGCGACGCGCAGCGGCTACGGCTGCGATCAGATTTACAGCATCAACATCGACGGCACCGGCGAGAAGCGCCTGAGCAACGGCACCGGGCGGACTACCTGCTCCTACTACTATCCCGGTGGCAAGCAGATCCTCTATGCCTCGACGCACGAAGCATCGAAGGAATGCCCGCCGCGTCCGAGCTACGCCCGCGGCTACGTCTGGCCGATCTACGACGGCTACGACATCTATCGCGCCAATGCCGACGGCTCGTCGCCGACGCCGCTGACGCGGACCCCCGGCTACGACGCCGAAGCGACGATCGCGCCGGACGGCGAGGTCGTCTTCACCAGCACCCGCGACGGCGACATGGAGATCTACAGCATGCGCGCCGACGGCTCGAACGTCCGCCGGCTGACGAAGCGCGAGGGACCCGACGGCGGCCCGTTCTTCTCGTGGGACGGCAAGCTGATCGCGTTCCGCGGCCGCGAGCTCAAGGCGGGGCAGGAGCTCGACGAGTACCGCTCGTTGCTGAAGGAAGGACTGTGGCGACCGACGTCGCTCGAGCTGTTCGTCATGGACCGCGACGGCGGAAGCCTCAAGCAGGTCACGAAGCTTGGCGGTGCCAATTTCGCCCCGTCCTGGCATCCCGACGACAAGCGCCTGATCTTCTCCTCGAACATCCACGACCCGAAAGGCCGCAACTTCGACCTGTACATGGTGAACCTCGACGGCTCCGGCCTCGAGCGCCTCACGTTCAACGACACCTTCGACGGCTTCCCGATGTTCTCCCCCGACGGCAAGCGCGTCGTGTTCGCCTCGAACCGCAACGCGAAGTCGGAAGGGGAGACGAATGTGTTTATTGCCGAGTGGCTTGATTAGGCTCAGGGCTCAGGGTTCAAGACTCAGGTTGGCTCAGGGGGTAGGGGCAGGATTCGACGACTCCGCGGCACTAGGCCCTGAGCCAGCCTGAGCCCTGAGCCCTGAGCCACCGACAGAGATTCAATGATCGGCACCACCCTCCTGCACTACGCCATCGACGCGCGCCTTGGTGAAGGCGGGATGGGGACGGTGTATCGCGCCCGCGATACGGTGCTGAATCGCACGGTCGCGATCAAGGTGCTGACGGCGACGGCCGATGCGGAATCGACCAGCCGCCTGCTCCGAGAAGCGCGGGCCGCGTCGGCGCTCAATCACCCGAACAGCGTCACGATCCACGCCGTCGAACAGCACGGCGGCGTCAACTTCCTCGTCATGGAGTACGTCGCCGGCGTGCCGCTCGATCGCGCCATTCCCGCGACGGGATTTCCGCTCGATCGCGCCCTTGCCTGCGCCTCCGGGATCGCCGGCGCCGTGGCCGCGGCGCACGCGCATGGCATCGTTCATCGCGATCTGAAGCCGGCCAACGTCATGGTCACGGCGGACGACCGCGTCAAGGTCCTCGACTTCGGCATCGCCCGGCGCACGGCGCTCGCCGCCGACGCAATGACCCAGCTGTCGACAGTCGAAGGGACGCTCGCCGGTACCGGCGTGCTCATCGGCACGGCCGGCTACATGTCGCCGGAGCAGGTCCAGGCCCAGCCGGCGGACGAGCGGTCGGACGTCTTCGCCCTGGGCGTCATCATCTACGAGCTCCTCACCGGGACGGCGCCCTTCCGCCGCCAGACGACGTGGGGATCGCTCGAGGCGACGGTGTATTACACGCCGGCGCCAGTCGACGCCGCGCATCGCGGCATTCCCCCGGCACTCACGGCCATCGTGTCGCGCTGTCTGGCGAAGGATCCAGCGCAGCGGCCGGCGTCGGCGGGCGAGCTTCACCGCGAGCTCGAAGCGGTGCGGCATTCCCTGGCTGAGGCCAGACCGCGCCGGAGATGGAATCGCGTCGCCGTCATCGCCGGTGTGGTCGCCATCGTCGCGATCGCCGTCGCGGCATTGGCGCTGTCGCGAGTGCGCGAAGGCCGCCTGCGCTGGGTTCGCGACACGGCAATACCCGAGATCAACCGCCTCCTCGCCGCGGGCGACCCAATGGCCGCCTACCGGCTCGCGCTGCAGGCAAGGCAGACGCTGCACGACGACCCGCAGCTGAAAGCGGTGTGGGAAGGTGCGACGCAATCGCAGCAGATCGCGACCGATCCACCCGGCGCGTCGGTTTCGTTCAGAGCGCTGTCGGGCAAGGACGAGGGCTGGATTGCGCTCGGCAACTCGCCGGTGACCGCGGACGTGCCTTTCGGACAACTGCGATGGCGATTCGAGCTGGCCGGCCACGACCCGCTCGAGATCGTGCCGAATCCCTTTCCGTCCGAGGTCACGCTTGTCCGCAGCGGCAGCGCGCCGAACGGCATGGTGCGCGTCCGGGCCGGGACCTTCGAGAAGGAGCGCGACCTCACCCAGCTGGCGCTGCCGGCCTTCTGGATCGACACCACCGAGGTCACCAACCGGCAGTTCAAGGCGTTCGTCGACGCCGGCGGCTACGGCAACCGGAGCTACTGGCGCGAACCGTTCCTCAGCCCACGGACGCTCGCTGACGTGGGAGGAAGCGATGGCGCGCTTCCGCGACACGACCGGCCGGCCGGGACCCGCGACGTGGGAGCTCGGCGCTTTTGCCGACGGCCAGGCCGATCTGCCCGTCGCCGGTGTCAGCTGGTACGAGGCGGCGGCCTACGCGGCCTGGGCCGGCAAGTCGCTGCCGACGATCTATCACTGGTCGCGCGCGTCCGGCGCGTTCGGCATCTTCTCCGACATCCTTCAGTACAGCAATTTCAACGGCCGCGGTCTCGTGCGCGTCGGTACGTCGGCCAGCCTGGGACCGTTCGGCACGCACGACCTCGCCGGCAACGTCAAGGAATGGATCTGGAACGAGGGCGGTACCGGGCAGCGGTTCATCCTCGGCGGCGCATGGAGCGAACCGCCGTACAAGTTCCACGACGAGGACGCCAGCGATCCCTTCGAACGCCTCCCGGAATTCGGCTTCCGCTGCATCAAGCCGGACGAGCCCCTCGCCGCGAACCTGACCGCGGCGGTGACGACGCTGGTCCGGGACCCGTCGACGCTGAAGCCGGTCAGCGACGAAGTGTTCCAGGCCCATCGCGCGCTCTACGACTACGACCGCGGTCCGCTCGATGCCCGCGTCGACGAGCGTGACGACACCAACCCGCACTACGTCGTCGAACGGGTGTCGTTCAACGCCACCTATGGCAGCGAGCGCGTACCGATGATGCTGTTCCTGCCGCGCGCGGCGCGGCCGCCGTACCAGGTGCTGGTCTACTTTCCCAGCTCCGACGCCGTCCGTTCGCAAAGCAGCCGCACCGCCTACCTCCAGCTGCTGGAGTTCCTGCCGCGCAGCGGTCGCGCCGTGGCGTTTCCCGTCTATCAGCAGACGTTCGAGCGCCGGCGGCAGGTGCGGGGGCCGAATTTCGCGCGGGAGATCAGCATCCAGCGCGGCCTGGATGTGCGCCGCACGATTGACTACCTCGAGTCGAGGCCCGATATCGACAAGTCGAAGATCGGCCTCTACGGCCTGAGTCTCGGGGCGCAGCTCGCGCCGGTCTACCTCGGGATCGAGCCGCGCTTGCGCGTCGGCATCCTGCTCGCCGGCGGGTTCGAGACGTGGACCATCCCGGCCGAGTCCGATCCGGTCAACTTCGCGCCGCGCGTCACGCAGCCGGTGCTGATGATCAACGGCCGCGACGACTTCGATCTGCCGTACGACACCGCGCAGCTGCCGCTCTTCAACGCGCTCGGTACCAGGCCCGAGGACAAGCACCACATCGTGCTCGATGGCGGCCACGTCGTCCGGCGTCCCCAGGAAGTGTTCAAGGTGATTCTCGACTGGCTCGACAAGTATCTCGGGCCGGTCGGACAGTAGGCCGCGCCCGCCCGGCGCGGATGCAAGCGCCGCACCCGCGAATCCGTTAGAAAAGCGTCATGATCGCTGCGCCTCGGACATCGTTAGATTGTTCGAGGGGGTATGCTGCCCGACGTCACTTCGAAGCTGGCGACGGTGTCCGACGTGACAGCCACGGCGGCGACGGCTTCGGTCTCTCTGCCCGAGTCGATTGCCGACCGCTACGACATCATCCGGTTCATCGGCGGCGGCGGCATGGGCCGCGTCTTCGTCGCCTACGACCGCAGCCTCAAACGCAACGTCGCGATCAAGGTGCTGGCGCCCGACCTCGCGCTCAACCCGGCGTACTCGCGCCAGCTGCTGCGGGAGGCGCGCGCCGCGGCGCAACTCGATCACGCGCACATCGCCGCCGTCCATGACGTCGTCGACAGCGACGGCGCCGTCTGCATCGTCATGGAGATGCTGCGGGGCGAGACCCTGGGGAGCAAGCTGCGGCGCCGGCCGCTGACGATTCAGCAGCTGGTGCGTTACGCCCGGCAGGTCGCCGCCGCGCTGCGGCACGCGCACGCCCGCGGCATCGTCCACTGCGACCTCACGCCCGCCAATATCTTCATCACTGAAGAGGATGAAGTGAAGGTCGTCGACTTCGGGCTGGCACGGGTCACCGCCGGCGCGACGCGCGACGTCGGCGACGAAGTCGGCGCCTCGGCGGCGTTGATCGCGCGGCGGCCGGGCACGCCCGGTTACATGTCGCCAGAGCAGAAGGCCGGCCTGGCGCTCGATCGCCGGACCGACATCTACAGCTACGGCGTCGTCCTGCGCGAGATGCTGCGCTATCTCGAGGCGCCGGCGCCGCGGCCCTGGCCGAGCACAGGTGCGCCGAACCCGGTTCCGGTGCTGTTGCCGATCGTCGACCGCGCCTCGGCGCCCGATGCGAATGCGCGCTATCAGAGCGTCGAGGAGATCGACGCCGCGCTCGCCGCTGTTCCCACCGAGGCGCCGAAGACCGAAGCGCATGGCGCACGCCGCTATCTGCCGCTCGCGGCGCTGCTGGGTGCCGTCGTCGCGCTGCTGTTCGGTCTTCGCGATCGCGATGTCAGTGCCGGCGCCGATCCCGGCGCGACGGTCGTCGGCGTGCCGCCTTTCGTGAGCGCCTCGGCCGATCCATCGATGGCCTACCTCGCTGCCGGCCTGACCGAGATGCTGACGATGGAGCTGATGGCGTCGAACGCGGTCGTCACCGCGCGCTCGCCGGCCGTGGTCGCGAATCAGAAGGACGCGGCCGTGGTGGCGGGCGAGTTGGGCGCCGGCGTTCTGCTCCTCGGCCGTGTCGAACGGCAGGGAAGCGGGTTGGTGACGACTTTGCGGGTGTATCGCGCCGCGACCAATGGGTTCGGCGGCGACGTCTCGTTCACCCGCGCCGGCGACGACCTGGCGGGCATCCGGCGGGCGCTTGCGGCCACGGCGCGAGCCGAGCTGGTCGCCGCCGGCATCCGCGTCCGCGAACCGGGGCAGCGTCAGACCGACGCGACGGAGAAGCTCCTGCCGAAGAGCATGACAAGGTTCGAGGAGTTCGCGCAGGCGCGCTGGTATCTCGATCGCGCCGACGTCGCCACCAACGTCGATTATGCGATGTCGATTCTCACCCGCCTGGTCGAGGAAGAGCCGACGTTTGCGATGGCGCACGCCGCGCTTGGCGAGGCCGCGTGGAAGAAATGGCTCGCGACCCGCGACCGGTCCTGGTCCGAGGCGGCGCAGCGGCACGCGCTCGAGGCTCTGCGCCTGTCGCCGCAGCAGCCTGAGGTTCGATATGCGGTGGCGCTCATCTATCAGGGCACGGGCCGGCCGAAGGAAGCGCTGGCCGAGCTCGAGGCAGTGTCGACGGTCCGTCCGTTCAGCGACGAAGTGCCGCGGTTGATGGGCCGGCTCTATGCGGACATGGGCCGCGTCGACGAGGGGATGGCGGCGCTGAAGCGGGCGATCGATCTGCGCCCCGGCTACTGGAACAACCACGCGTCGCTCGGCAACGTCGCGTTCCGCGCCGGCCGCTACGACGACGCGACTGCCGCGTTCAGGCGGTTCACCGAGCTGCGGCCCGATAGCGCGTCGGCGCACCAGCGGCTCGGCACGGCGTATCACGCCGCGGGCGATGTGGCCGCCGCGCTCGCCAGCTACGAGCGCGCGCTCGCGATCGCCCCGAACGCCAACGCCTACTCGAACGTCGGTACGCTGCACTACGACGAACGCCGCTACAAGGAGGCGATCGCGGCCTACCAGCGCGCGGTGGCGCTCGCCCCGCGCGACCCGTCGCTCCATCGCAACCTCGGGGACGCGCTGCGGCGCGAGGGTCAGGTACGGGCCGCGCGCGATGCCTACCTGCGAGCAATCGCGCTCGCGAGCGATGCCCTCCGCGTCAACCCGAAGGATGTCACCGCGATGAACGTTCGCGCGATCAGCCTGGCGCGCACCGGCAGGCTCGCCGACGCCGACGCCGCCTCGCGCGAGGCGCTGGCGCTTCAACCTGCCATCGGCAGCGTGTTATTCGAGCGTGGCGTGATCCTGATGCTGCTGGGCAGGAAGGTGGAAGCCGTCGCCGCGATCGAGCGTGCGGTCGCGGCTGGTTACAGCGGCGGTCGCGTCGCCTCGGATCCGGATCTCGCCCCGCTTGCGGATCAGCCGGGCTTCAACGACCTCGTCAAACGGCAGCGATGACTGCGGACAGGAGACGTCATGTCGAAGCGCGTGGCAGTGCAGAGGGCCCTCGGTGTTGCGGTGGTCGTTGGCGGGATCGTGGCGGGGCCAGTTGTCGTGCGCGCGCAACGGGCGCCGTGCGTTCGGCCAGCCAATCAGTGTCCCAGCCCGATGTCGACGCAGTACCTGGGTTCACAACAACCTGAAACCCGACAGCAACGGCACCTGCCGGTTCGAAGAGCGGAGCATCACTCCTCTCGATGCTCGAGTTGGACGACAGCGTGAGCTGGACCTTCTGCAATGCATGCGCTGTGGACATGGAGGTCCAACTCGACACCTCGTCCCCCGGCCCGTTCAACCGGTTCCAGTTCTTCCGGCCGATGCCCACCGCGGACAACATGGTCTCGATCGTCGTGCCTTGTCACTACGACGACGACATCTACGGCATGAGCGCCCGCGAAGGAGATCCCGACTCCTGGAAGTACACGCTGCGGGCGCGCCCGGCGACGACGCTGCCCTGGCTCGATGAAATCGACCCCGACCTCGTGATCGACGACAGCCCGGGCCTCCATCGTCATCTCAGGGACTATGGTGTCCCCATCGGCCTGCTGTTGCTGGGCTTGCTCATCGGCTGGCTGGTCTCCCGCAGGCGACAGTAAGCATAAGACAGCCAATGGTTTGCGACCTTACCGTTTGCTGTCGTCTCGCTAACGCCCGCCTCATGAACCAGTGGCGCGTTCCGCCGTAGTCTCACTGTGATGGTTCGCCCGCTGTCGCCCTTCCGGGGCGGCAGCGCGGCGGGCCCCGACGGAGCACTTCGACGATGTCTGTAAGACCTCTTTCCGCCAGTTCCTCACCGCTGCACACCCCGCCTCCCGGCCGCTTCTGCGGCACGCACGCGTGCGTCGTCGGCGCGAGCATCGCCGGGTTGCTCGCGGCACGCGTGCTGAGCGCGCATTTCGACCGCGTCACCATCTTCGACCGCGACACGCTGCCGCTCGACTGCGAACAGCGGCTCGGCGTGCCGCAGGGCCGGCACGGTCACGGGCTGCTCGCCAGCGGATTCCGCGGGCTGAGCGCGCTCTTTCCGACGATGGAAGCGGATCTCGTGCGCCGCGGTGCCTTGTCGGGCGACGTCATCGGCAGCATGCGCTGGTTCCAGCACGGACGCTACAAGGCCAGGTTCACGAGCGGTCTCAGGGGATTGCTCCTGAGCCGGCCGCTGCTCGAGACGACGGTTCGCCGCCACGTGCTCCAGATTCCCAACGTGCGGGTGCTCGATCGCACGCGCGTGCTGGGGCTGCTCGGCGGCGACGGCCGCGTCACGGGCGTCCGCGCACAGGGCGCCGGCGAAGAGGCGAAGTCATGGTCCGCCGACCTGGTGATCGACGCCAGCGGCCGCGCCTCGCGATCGGCGGTGTGGCTGCCGGAGCTCGGCTACCAGGCGCCAGCCCAGGAGGAAATCGCGGTCGGTGTCGGCTACACGACGCGCGTGTTCGTACGCGAGCCGCATCACCTCGACGGCGACGTCGGCGCCGTCATCGGCACCGAGCCGCCCGCCGACGGGCGAATCGGCACCATGCTGGCGATGGAAAACGATCGGTGGATCGTCAGCCTGATGGGCCGCAACGGCAATCATGCGCCTATCGATCACGACGGCTTCCTCGAGTTCGCACGGTCGCTGCCCCGGCCGGACGTCTACGACGTCATTCGCGACGCCGAACCGGTCGGCGAAACCGCGTACTATCCGTTTCCCTCGAACCTGCGCCGTCGCTATGAACATCTCGAGCGTTTCCCCGGCGGCTACCTTGTCCTCGGCGACGCGATCAGCAGCTTCAACCCGATCTACGGCCAGGGCATGAGCGTCGCCACGCTGGAGGCACTGGCCCTCGAAGAATGCCTCGAGCGGACGCCGCGCTCGACCGAGCTCTGGAAGCCGTTCTTCAAGGCCGCCGGCCGCATCGTCGACGGCCCGTGGACGATCGCCGTCGGCGGCGATTTCGAGTACGAAGGCGTCACCGGCGAACGGCCGGCGGGGGTGGACCTCGTCAACCGCTACATGCGCCAGGTCCACCTCGCCGCCGCCACCGACCGCACCGTCTGCCGCGCCTTCTTCGACGCCGCCAACCTGCTGGCGCCGCCGTCGTCGCTGATGCGCCCCGCGATCGCGGCGCGGGTGGCGAAGGCGAGGCTGTTCGATCGCCCGCAGGGAGGAGACAGCGAAGCCCGTACGCCAAAGCCCAACGTGCACGTTCGAACCCCAAAGCTGCAAGCGAGGAGCTGAGCCAGGCCGGGGGACGCTATGGGCGGGGACAGTCACCCGTGACTGTCCCGAGTGACTGTCCCGAGTGACTGTCCCCGGCGGCCGCGCTGAGCCCCCGAACCCCGAACCCCGAACCCCGAACCCGAGCCCCGAGCCCCGACGTCTTTAGTCGGCGATGACACCCGGTCATGGGATAATCGCAGGCGTCGGGGCGTAGCGCAGCCTGGTAGCGCATCTGGTTTGGGACCAGAGGGTCGGGGGTTCGAATCCCTCCGCCCCGACCACATTCCTCAGGAAAATCCCCCAATCGATTCCCACCCCGGCCCTCAGCTTTTCCTTTGTGTCGCAGGGACGAAATCGTCATAATCAGGCTTCACTCGGGGACCAAGCCTTTCGTGATGAACTGCCCGAGCTGCGGCGGGCCGGCTACGATTTCGAACGGACGGTGTACCGCCTGCGGCGCCGTGCTTCAAAGCCACGCGCCGGAAGGCGTCTGGACTCGTGCGCTCGACGCGGCGGCCGCGACTTCAGCAGGCATCGCTGCCACGGGATATGCCATGGCGGCAACCTCGCCTGATGCGCCAACCGGCCAGGGTTACTCGCCGACCGCACCCACCGGCGCACCCTTTTTCCCCGCAGACACCTCGACGCGGCCGGCGTTCGATGCCGACACCGATCCCGACGCGACCCGGCTCGGCATGCCGCCCGTGCCTGCAGCGCAAGTGGACGACGGGCCGTCCGGTCCGTTGTCTGCGGGCCAGCCCTTCGGCGCCCGCTATCACATCGTTCGCCTGCTCGGCATCGGCGGCATGGGCGCCGTCTACCAGGCGTGGGATGCCGAGCTCGGCGTAATCGTCGCCCTCAAGGTCGTCCGCCCGGAAGTCGCCGCGGATCCCGCGGCCGCCGCTATGCTCGAGCGCCGGTTCAAGCAGGAGCTCCTGCTGGCGCGCCAGGTCACGCACAAGAACGTCGTGCGGATTCATGAGCTCGGCGAGATCGACGGCATCAAGTTCATCACCATGCCGTTCATCGAGGGCGACACGTTGTCCTCGATCCTCCGCAACCACGACAAGCTGCCGATCGAGCGCGTGATGAAGATCGCGCGGGGGATCGCGACCGGCCTCGAAGCCGCGCACGCTGCCGGCGTCGTGCACCGCGATCTCAAGCCGGACAACATCATGGTCGACAAGGGCGACGACGCCCTGATCATGGACTTCGGCATCGCTCGATCGACCGGCGGGCCTGCAGCCGCGCTGCCTGAGCTCATCGGCAACTTCCGGCCGACGGCCGGCGCGGGCGGCCAGACGATGGCCGGGGCGGTCGTCGGGACCGTCCAGTACATGGCGCCCGAACAGGCCCGGGCGCAGCCGGTCGACCAGCGCGCCGACATCTACGCGTTCGGGTTGATTCTCTATGACATGCTCCTCAACAAGCAGCGGTCTCGCAGCGGCGACACCGCGATCGAGGAGCTGACGAAGCGCATGGAGTCGCCGCCGCCGGCGCCGCGCTCGATCGACCCGGGCGTGCCAGTGCCGCTCGATCGGATCGTGACGCAGTGCATCCAGCCGGATGCCGCGAAGCGGTTCCAGACGACGCCGCAGCTCGTCGCTGCGTTGAGCCGGCTGGACAATCGAGGCCGCCTCCTGCCGGTGGTTCGCCGCATCACTCGTCGTCTCGTCGGCGCCGTCGCCGCGGGCGTCCTCGCGATGCTCGGCCTGACCTGGTGGCTGGCGCGCGGGCCCGCGGTCCCGGTCGAGCACGAGCCGGTCTCGGTGCTGATTGCCGACTTCCACAACGGCACCGGCGACCAGACGTTCGATCGGACGCTCGAGCCGATCCTGAAGCTGGCGCTGGAAGGCGCCGGGTTCATCAGCGCCTACGATCGCAACGGCATCCGCCGCAGTCTCGGCGTTCGTCCGCCAGAGTCACTGGACGAACCGGCGGCGCTGCAGCTGGCCGTCAAGCAGGGCGTCAACGTCGTGCTGTCGGGAGCGGTCGAGCGTCAGGGCAACCGCTACACCGTGTCGGTCAAGGCGGTGCAGGCGATCACGGGCAACGTCATCGCCACGGCGTCGGAGCGGGCGTCGCAGAAGGATCAGGTGCTGGCGGCGGCGACCTCGCTGGCGTCGGAGGTACGCGAAGCGCTCGGCGACAACACGTCCGATTCGGCCCAGCGATTCGCCATGGAGACGCTGACGGCGACCTCGATCGACGCGGTCCGCGAGTACGCGCGCGGGATGGAGGCGATGTCCGGCAGCAAGTTCGACGACGCGCTCCAGAGCTTCTCGAAGGCGGTAGCACTGGACCCGAACTTCGGCATCGCCTACGGCGCGATGGCGGCGACGTCGCGCAACCTGGAGCGGCAGCAGGACGCGGAGAAGTACGCGCAGGAAGCCATCCGTCACCTCGACAGCATGACCGAGCGCGAGCGGTTCCGCACCCGCGGCTTCTATTACTCCATCACCAACGACTACGAGGCGTGCGTCAAGGAGTACGGCGACCTGATCGCGCGCTTCGCGGCAGACGCGGCGGCGCGCAACAACCGCGCCCTCTGCCTGACGCAGCTGCGCAACATGCCGCAGGCAGTGGAAGAGATGCGCCAGGTCGTCAAGATCCTGCCCAATCGCGCGCTCTACCGCGAGAATCTCGCGCTCTACAGCGCCTACGGCGGCGACTTCGCGGCCGTCGAGCAGGAAGTCACGGCGATGCCGGCGCCGGGCCTCTTCGCGTCGCTGGCGCTGGCGTTCGCGCAGGTGGGGCAGGGGCAGCTGGCGCAGGCGCAGGCGACCTACAGCGCGATCGGGAAGGGCGATCCCGAGGGCGCCTCCTACATGGCGTCCGGGCTGGGCGATCTGGCGATGTATGAAGGGCGCCTCTCGGACGCCGAGCGGATTCTCACCGACGGCGCCGCCGCGGATCTGGCGGCAAAGGTTCCCGACAAGGCCGCCAGCAAGTTCGCCGCGCTGGCCGAGGTCCTGCTGCTGCGCCAGCAGAAGGCGGCGGCAATGAAAGCTGCGGAGAGCGCGATCGCGCTCAGCACGTCGGTGAAGATCCGGTTCCTCGCGGCGCGGGTGTTCGCCGAGGCTGGCGCGGCAGGAAAGGCGCGGCCGTTCGCGGCCGGCCTCGCAGCCGAGCTCCAGGCCGAGCCGCAGGCGTACGCGGCCATCATCGAGGGGATCATCGCGCTGAAAGGCGGCGATGCGCGCCAGGCGATCAAGCTGCTGACGACGGCGAATGGCCTGGTGGATACGTGGATCGGCCACTTCTATCTCGGCCGCGCGTATCTCGAGGCTGGCGTGTTCCCGCAGGCGGATTCGGAATTCGACCGCTGCATCAAGCGCCGGGGCGAGGCGCTGGCGCTGTTCCTCGACGAGGAGCCGACGTTCGGCTACTTCCCGCCGGTCTACTACTATCAGGGCCGCGTCCGGGAAGGCCTGAAGAGCGCCAAGTTCAGCGAATCCTACGACGCCTATCTCGGCATTCGCGGCAAATCCGCGGAAGACGCGCTGGTTCGCGAAATCCGCAGCCGGCCCGCGCAGGCGGCGCCGTCTCCGGCGCCGCCGCGCTGATCGCGTCCCTTCCCTACTTCACCAGCTGCATCCGGAACGTTGCGCTCGGCAGGAACCCGGGCGTCGTCGGCGTGATCGTCACGTCGTAGAAGCCGACCGGGTAGTTCTGGCCGTTCGCGTCCTTGGTCTGCAGGTTGAACTGCCACGTCTTCGACGCGGTGTCGTACCTGAACGAGCTGCTGCCCGGATCGGTGTTGCTGATGATGCGAATCGGCCCGGCCGGAAGCGGTCCGCGCACCGTCACGACGTGCATCACCTGGCTGCTGGCGACGACCGTCGCGCCATTCTTGAACAGCCATTTCATCGGCACGGCGCTGCCAGCCTTGAACGTCATGCCCGCCGGGGTCGGCACGTTCTGTACCCCGACCAGCGTGTATCCGCCCTGCCGGACCGTCAGCACGAAGCCGTCGCTGGCGGTGAGGCCGGCGCTGTCCGTGGCGATGACCGTGATCGTAGCGGTGCCGCTCTGGTTCGCAGCCGGCGTGACCGTCACTGTCCGGCTCGAGCCGCTGCCCCCGAACACGATGTTCGACAGCGGCACCAGCGACGCGTTGCTGGTCGTCGCCGAGAGCGCGACGCTGGCGACGTCGTTGTCGCCAATCGTGAAGGCGATCGCGCCGGTCGAGGTGTTCACGTCGATGGCGCGGTCCGTGATGTTGCTGATCGTCGGCGCCACGTTGGCCGCGGTGACGGTGATGGTGACGGTCGCGATGTTGCTCGACGCGACACCGTCCGTCGCCCGGTAGGTGAACGAATCGGTGCCGCTGAAGCCGGCCGCGGGCGTATACGTGAACGAGCCGTTCGCGCTCAGCGCCACTGTGCCATGCGACGGGTTGCTGACGAGCACCGCGCGGAGCGGGCCGGGGGTATCCGGGTCAGCGTCGTTCGCCAGGACGCCAGGCGCGGCCGTCGTCAGAATCGTGTTCGCGACACTCGAGTAGCTGTCGTTTCCGGCCGCCGGCGGATCGTTGACCGCGATGATCGTGACGAGATTGGACGGGTCGCTCTGGATGCCGTCGCCGTAGATCGCGACCGTGAAGTAGGTGTAGGCGGCGCCGTTCACCAGCGCGGTGCCGTCGATGATCGTGTACTCGTGCCGGCCGGGGGTGGTCGTGATCGTCGTCACCGGCGTCCACACCTGCCCGGGGAGCAGCTCGTCGCCGTCGACGCGATAGACCACGTACTGGCCGACGCCGCCGACGTTGCTGGCCGTCCAGCGCAGGAGCACGTTGTGGTTCGGCGAGACGATGCCGGTGCAGGTCACGCCGATGACGCAGGCGCTGAACTCGTTCGGCGGCGTCTTCGCGAGATCCGCGGCCGTCTCGAAGTCCAGCTCGCCGCCGGTGTTGTTCGGGTCGTTCACGAACATGTCGCCGCCGCCGAGATAGCCGCGGGCATCGTCGCCGCGTCCCGACGTCGGCTGGCCGAAGTCCCAGCGGCCGAAATCCCAGCGGCCGAAGTCCCAGCGGCCGTAGTCGCCCTGCGCGAGGTCGCCGCGGCTGGCGTCGCCGTTGCCGAAATCCCATCGGCCGAGGTCGGCCGAGGCGAAGTCCCAGCGGCCGAAGTCCCAGCGTCCGAGCGCGAGGGACAGCGGCCCGAGCACCTGGCGGCCGTCCTTGTCGAAGAAGGGGCCGCCGACGTTGCGCCGCGCGCCGACCTGGTTCATGCGGATGTTGGACCAGTCGTCGAAGCCCTTGAGGAGCTCGGGGGTGGAGCCGGCCGGCGAGGCGGTCGTGCGGCCGTTGAAGTTGATGTCGAGCGTGAAGCCGGTGTCCGTGGTGCCGTTGCCCTGCCAGTCGATCGGCCCGGCCGCGGTGCGGGCGTCGAGACGCACCATCGGGACGTCCGTCTCCAACAGGCTGCCGCCGTCACAGTGTTTCGCCGCCGCCGTCGCCTGGCCGTTGAGATAGCTGTCGAGCAGGGGAGCGTACCAGCCGATCCGGTACGGCAGCGCGCCGCCGCCGTCGGCGAGGCCGCTCTCGTCGAGCGCGGGCTCGAGGACTCCGCGCGAGAAATCCAGGTGCGGCCGGCCCGCGTCGTCGAGCAGCCCGCGCAGCTGGTAGAGATAGTTCATCACGCTGACGTAGGTGGGCTTGCAGTTCGGATCGCCGGGCTTGCCGCCGTGCGTCAGCTCCGCGTTGTGTCCCCACTCGTGCATGAACGTGCCGGCCTGCATGAACACGCTGCCCACAGGCTTGCCGTCCGTGTCCGCGAACGCGCCGAGCGTGACCAGGATGTCGCCGCCGGGGAAGTCCGCGACGCCCGTGTTCGTGCGCGGGGCGTGGAACTGCGGGTTGCTGGTGAGCGGCGCGTCGCAGCGATCCGTTGTCGGGTTTGCCGCGACCGGCGTCCCCGAGCGTGTCGAGGCACGGCTTGTCGGACTTCGGCAGCCCGATCGCGTGGCCGAAGAGCGCGTAGTGGAAGATGTCGCTGCGGACGCGATCGAAGCGCCTTTCGCAGCTGCTTCCCGGCTGGTCGCAGGGGTCATCGGCGCCCGGCTCGACATCCGGTTCGCCCAGGACCTCGTCGCGGAGGAACCGGAAACCCGTCTTCCACCCGACCGTGCCCGGGAATGCCGAGAACTGGCAGACCGACGGCGGATCGTTCGGCCCGCGCGTGCACACCGTTGCCTGTTCGTTGATCCGTTCGCCGCCGCGCGCGAGGCCGGCGCCGCGGATCATGTACGGATCCGCCACGCCAGTCGGATAGTCGTTGCCGCCGTCGAAGTGCACTGCGATGCCGGTCGTCCCGTCGGGATTGCTGACCGGCGCCGCCGCGAACGCGTCACCGACCATCTTCAATGCTGCCGGCGGCGGCTGGTGGCTGTGTGAGGGCTTCGGCACTCCGCCGTACGTCGGGGTGGAGCCGGGATCCGTGAACATGTAGCCGAGCTCGACGAATAAATCCTTGTGGTCCGGGCTCGCGCCCATCGCCTTGAGGTTCGGCAGCGTCTGGCCCGTCGGATCGACGATCGGGGTCGTCGAGGATTCCCAGATGTCGAGCAGCCCGTCGCCGTCGCGGTCTTTCACCGGCGTGCTGTAGACGATGGCGGCCCAGGTGAGGCAGTCGAACGTGTTGAAGCCCTGGTGATCGACCGAGGTCGTGACTTCCGTCAGGGTGGGGAGGTTCGGGAACTTCGACGGCGGTCAGGTCGAAGGTGTAGTTGTCCCAGTTGAGGCCCTGGACCGCCGCGAAGGGATTCGTCGCCACCTTCGTGCCGTTGACGCGCAGGTTCTCCGACTTGTTGGCCTGGCCGCTGCCGACGATGTGCGTGAGCTTCGCGGTGGAACCGCCGTCGTAGAACCCGCGAATCCTCTGCGACATTCCTTCCGTCGTCTGGTCCATCGTGTAGGCGCCGTCGTAGATGACGATGGCCTTGAGCGGCGCCGCCGGGTTCGGATCGCGGTAGATGACGACCGCGCTGGCGCCAAGGGCAATCGTCCCGTTGCCATCCGGCAGCTGCACTTCATGGGTGCCGTTGATCCTGTACTTGCCCGTCGCCGGGTCGATGTCGAAGTAGCGCAGCCCATCTGCGCGATAGGTACGGGTCTCGTTCGTGCCGCCCGATGAGCCCGTGCCGCCGCCTGAGCTCCAGCAGGGAGGTGTGCCGCTGCCGAGCACCTTCGCAAACGGCTCCGCGCCCGCGGCGCTCAGCGGATAACCGCGAAACGTCGCGCCGATGCTGCCGGAGTCGCCGCTCGCGTCGCCCTTCGTGACCACCTGCCAGTAAAGGAAGGCCGCGAGCACATCCGCGCCCTGCGGCACTCCCTGGATCACAATCGATCCCGTGGCAATGCCATTGACTCCCTGCCCGCGGAGCCCGACGCCGCCGACGACGTAGTCGCCGGTGATGAAGTAGTTTTTGAAGAAGCCGAGTGCGTCCGGCGCTTGCGCGCTGCTGGGGACGCTCTGCTGTAGGAGGAGTGCGGGGAGGATGACGAGTAACAGTGCGCGTTTCATTTCCGTCCTTGGTAGGCTGAGCTTTAACCGGAGTGTGAATTATGCATGAGTGAGCGGATTGGTGACACGGTTAGTTGGAAGTCTGCCTGTGGGGTGACTTCTTCGGCGGTGTTCACTGCGGTTTTCTGCTGCTGGGGCAAAGAGTTCCCGGGGGGGTGGTGGCGGCGGGTGGCGTGCCTGGTGACGTGGGCGGTTGCGGTTTGAGTGGTGGGTTTGACGAGGGGTTGGGATTAGCTTAGGCGCGGGTGGGGATTATGCCTTGGGCGCAGGGGTCGCTGGCCTGGCCGCCGTAGCTTCAGCGAAGGCGGATTCGAATCCAGTCGCCCCGACCAAAAGTCTTAGGTCAATTCCTGGTCACTGTAAGTTCTCAGGACGCCGGTTACGTTCCGGCTCTCGCCTTTGCCAAGAGCCACTCGTGCGGGGTCTGGCCTGCCAAGGCCCCGTGCGGCCGGTGGTCATGTAATAGTCCTCCCACTCTTTGAGCTTCGCGTTAAAGTTAAAGAGGTGAATGTCGTCCATAATTCCATCGCGATCGAAGAGCTGGTAGAACTCCTGGTCGTCGACGCGATGGGAGCGTTCGACTTTGCCGTTCAAGTGTGGTGTCCGCGGCCGAATGTAGATGTGGCGGATATCGCGGTCTTCGAGATGCCAGTGGAAGTGGGACTGAAATTCAGCGCCATTGTCGGTCTGAATGACGTGGACGCGGAAGGGTCACCGCCGGAGAACGTCATCGATGAATGCGATGGCCGCGCGTTGATTGCAGGTCGGACGGGTGCAGATACACGCCGACCACGTCGCGCAGTTTCTTTCACGAACGCGGGATCGCGACTCAGCTTGAAGGTCTCGATTGAGAAGATCACGCGCGGGCAGTGTAGTACGACCGATCGATCGAGGCAACGCAGAATGAACCATTCGGTCACGGCCGGCCAACGGCTATCCGTACACTGCAACCACTTACGCGGTCATTTCTTCATCTCTTCATCGCGAGGTAGCTTAGACAGCTAGGAGGTGCTCTCATGGCGACTGACGAGAGGCTGGCACGCAGTCTTACTGACGTGAAGGAACTGGAGGCGTTCTTTCGAGAGCTCATCCTGGCCGTGGTCAAGCGCGAAGCTAGGCCCACGCACGGCGAAGACATTAGCTCCTACGCGATGGAGCTCGGTCGGCCAATTCCGGAGGCGTTGCGCGGCGAACCGATCACGTGGGATTCACGGCACGATTTTGGTGAATTCGAGAACGAAGGCGTGCTTGTCCTCGTCGGACCTGGTCACCCGGACGCACTTGGCCTCACCATTGGATGCATCCGGTGGCGGCGGTTCAAGGTGTGTCTCGAGTGCGGTTGGTTCTACTGCAAGATCGTGATCAAAGGGACATTCTGACGGCTCGTCCACGACGAGCCTGACGAAAGGGAGGGCTCAGTAGGGCCATCCCGCCAGTCGTCGTGACCGCGCCCGGATCGGAGCGGGTGCGACAGAAGCGGATTTCGAGCGACACGAGCGAGTGGCCGGCGCCACACCCACGACCTGCAACCGTACGCCGCGCAAGCCCCACTGCCTTGGTATGGTGAGGGCCTCCATATCCGTTCCACTCCGTGCCTTGGATGCGCCGGACTGCACGGGGTCGTGGCTTGGAGTTCTGGCGCGGGCGGATTGATTCTGGACGCCCGAACCATGTCTGAGAAGGCGGGCACTATCCATCGAACAAAGGCTATCCGCGCTGGAAGATCGGTTGGCGGAGCGGGACGCGACACTCGCATACATAGCAATCCTCAACGCACGGCTCGCGGCGGCGCTTCTGGGCGTGCGGCCGTCAGCGTATGGGAAAAGGGGTGCCTCAAAATCCAGGACACCCAAGGACGGCCCAACTGCATGCTCAAGTGCATCGCCGAGGGCAAGATCACAATCGCCTAGCGTTTGGCCGCGGAACCTCGAAGCATTCGCAGTGTAAGCGTCCGGCTCGACCATGTCCCCCGAACGGGGGCGACGAGGACCACGGACGCGGCGTCGCGGGGGCGATTAGGAAAGCAGCCCCAGGAAGAACTCAATGTCGCGCGCGACACAGCGGTCGATCTTCGCCTGTCCAGCGTCCGTGGGCATGAGGTAACCGCAGAACACACACACGTGCAGGACGATGCGGTGCACATGAATCTGCTTGCCGGCGAGGGAGGGCCACGCCGTGAGTTCGACGGGGTAGGTGGTGATGCGCGGCTGCAAGCCGCTGGCGCCGCACCGGAGGCAGGCGGTCGGCTTAGTGCGTCGGGGCATGGGGCGTCGGCGTGGCGGCGTTGGGGGCTGGCGGCACTGGCATGGTGGCGGCCCAGCGATGCGGAAGCAGCGCATCCAGCTCGGAGGCGGTCCGCGCGCTCGGGAGCTTCGCCAGAACGTCGATGAGTACGGCAGCGGCGGCACCCCGTGCTGCGCGCACGTGCGCATCAGAACTGTAGAGCGCGGCGGGCGCGTCGCGCCGCGTCATGCGATCCGCTTAAAGAGATAATTGCGGCGACCCAACGCGATGTCGCGCAATTGCGACTCATGCACGTTGTTGTCAGGACTGAGGCGACCGTCCTTGAGAAAGCGTGTGAGTGCGGGTCAGTGGTTGACACAATACCCGGCCGCTTTCGCGAGATCGGTGCTCGGCGGTTCCTGCACGCGTGATACACGCCGACCGGGGAAGGAGCCAGCGGCCCGTGGACGTTCTCGCGGGGCGGACCGGCTCAACCGTTCCGCGGCCGGGCTATAATCTCTGTTTCCCTGATTAGCCCATGACCGCCGACGCGGGCCCCGCCCCGCTTCATGCGCCGGGTCCATCCAAAGCAATTCGATCGTCGTTCCGCCGGTACGGGGCGCCGATGCTGATGGTCCTGGTCGCCAGTGCCCAGCTCGTCGTCGTGCATACGGCGCTTCTCAGCCCGTGGAAGGGCGGCGGCTTCGGCATGTTCTCGACGGTGGACTCGCCGTCGGCGAGGTTCCTGCGGATCATCCTGGATACGCCCTCCGGAAGTGTGCGCGTTAGCATGCCCGACGACTTGCGTGACGAGGCGATGGATCTGCGGACCTTGCCGCGTCGCGACGTGATCAGCGAGATCGCCGTTGACCTTGCCTCGCGGCAGTGGACGCCGGTGGTGCGCACCACCCCGGAGCAGGCCTACCTGGCCATCTCGGCGCCGGCGGCGTTGGCGCGCGCGCCCCCCGAATACAGCGGGGTGCGCGCGCTCGCGCCGGAGGAGCCGATCGCGCGACTGCTGATCCCGGTCCACGGTGTGCGGGTCGAGCTCTGGCGCTACCGGTTCGAACGGCAGCGCGGGCTGCTCAGCGCCGAGCGCCTGCTGCACGCGGAGGCGAGGCGCCCGTGACACCCCGCCCCATCGCGGGCATCGTGTCCATGGCGGTGCGAGGCTTTGACGGTTTCGACGACCTGCCGGCGCGCGACCAGGCAGCGCTGCTCGACAATACCGATGCTGCTCCTGGTACGGGGTGTCGGCCTGGTACGTGTCGGTTCCCGTCGGGATCCTGGCGCTGGGGGCGTTGCTGCTTCCGGCGACCCGGACGGACGCCAGGCTCTGGTTCCTTCTGGCTTGCCTCCAGCTGGCGGGTGTCGCGGTCCACTGGAGCACGGCCGACAACCACAGGTACCCTGATTGGTAACTGGACCCTGGCCCTGGCCCTCACCGCTTCCGGTCCTGACCCCGATGAGGATTCCGCCGGTCGGCCCGGCCGCTGATCGGTCTCGCGTTCGCCTTCGCGCTTTTGTGGAAGCTCACCTCGCCGGACTTCCTTTCGGGGGACTTCTTCCGGTACACGTTGCTCTTCGACGAGCGATTCCAGACTCGTGCCGCCGCTCTGGGGTTGGTGCCGGACGATGCCGTCCGTCTCAACCAGCTGGCCCGGGCCGCCCTGCTCGACCCGACCGGCGCGCTGGAAAAGGTCAACGTCGCAACCGTGCCGGCCGTCTCGTGGCTCGCCGGCTTCGTCACCGCCTGGACCGTCATCACCGAGGGTCTCATCGCGCTGTTGTTCCTCGCCCCGCCGCGATGGCGCTGGACCCGTTGGCGGGATGTAGCCCTGCTGACGTTCATTGCCACCGCCTACGGCATCACCCCCGTGCTGGGCTTTGCCAGCTCGTTGTCGGCCATGGGGTTCGTGCAGTGCGAACCGGCTCGCCGCCGCACCAGGCGGGCATGGCTGGCGATGTTCATTTCGATTCAAGTATTCCGTATACCGTGGGCGACGCTGCTGTCCGATTCCTTTTGAGGTCGAGCAATCGCAGCGCCGTCTGTTCGGCGGCGTCCAGTTCCTCGTCCCTAGACGCAAGCGAAGCGGCGACCGACGACACCGTACGGGCGATCTCGACGTCGGGCCGCAGCACGTCGCGCGGTCGGCCATCCACGCCCACGTGCAGCACGGTGGGCAGGCTGACGACGATTCCGCTCCCGGGCAGTCGCCAGCTGAGGGGCCAGCCGCTGGCGCCGCCGCCGCCGCGACCCACCACGGTCGCCACCGCCGCCTCGCGCAGGCCCGCGACGAACAGGGCGCTTGCACTGCTCGTCCCTTCGTCGATCAACGTCACGATGGGGCCTTCGTAGACAGTGCCTCGTTGCGGCCGATCAACCACCACGACGTGCCATTCCGACCAGCTGATCGGATCCAAGGCGACCTGAGCCTCCACGGTCGCCACCGCACGTTTCGCCGCCTGCCGCTGCGCGCCATCGAACCAGCTGACCGGGTGCAGCGCTCGCGGAGCCATCACATCCCAGCTCGACGGAGGCCGCAACGATGCATCCATTCGCCACGCCGCGACGTCGACGCCGCGAGGTCCATCGCGCGTGACCAACAGCTCGAGCAGCCGCAGCACGGGCTGGCGATCGCCGCCACCGTTGCCACGCAGGTCGAAAATTAACGCGGGCGCATCGTCGAGATCGTCCAGCGCCTCGTCTAGCCCCGCGGTGAAGGCCGCGCTGGCGCTCCAGCCGTCCCGAATGCTGATCACGCCTGCGCCCGACGAGCGCCTGTGCCAGGCGACGGTGGGCTCCTGCGCGAACGGCCGCGACGGCGCCGCGTCCACGGTGATGGTGCACGTCGCGTCCCTTCCGCGGAGGCCCAGTTCGTACGGGCCGGAGCTGCCCGGAGCAACCCTGTCGATCTCCGTGAGCAGTGCCGCGATGGCGCCCTGGTGCGCAGCTCCGGAAACGCGCGGCGCGTACGGCGTGACCGCCGCAAGTAGGACGTCCAGTGGCCGCCCGTCGATGCTGGCCAGCAGAGGACACGCTGGCGCGCACCAGGCGTTGGCATCCCGTGCGAGGCACGCCATGCCTTCTGCCACCGGGAGGATTCGGATGGGGAGCGTCCGGCGCGCCTGTGTGAGACCGCTCGCTCCGACGCGCACGCGGGCGTGCCCGTCGCCGACGCGCGCCAGCAGCCGATCGATGGCCCACGCGAACTCGGACGGTGCCATGGCCCGGTTCTCCAGCGCGCGCGTCGCACGCATCGCCTCGTGCCAGTTCACGTGCTGTGTCGTGGCGAGCCGGCGCTGCAGCAGACACTCGAGCACGTCCCAGTCGGACAGGGAGGGCGGCCGGCCTGTGGATTCCAGCGGGCCGCATCCGGCAGGCCACGTCGCGGTGTTGGGCCAGCGCCCGGCCGCGAGGCCGTACGCGAACTGGTCCATGTACGCCACACCGTGTTGACGGATCAGTGTTCGCAGTGCGGCGTCGATGGGAACGCCAGCGAGAGATGTTGAGGCTAGGCGCGAGTTATCGCGCGCGGGCACCGGCATGCCGCGTTCCCACCGCACCTGATCATCGAGCAGCGTTGAACGAGGTCGCAGCCCGGCGAGACCGATGCCGACTACCATCCCTGCCGCCAGGCCGGCAAGGACGACGTGCGCACGGAACATCGCTAAGGGATCACCAGCACATTCCCGGCGCCGGGAGTCCCGGCGCCCCACACGTCGCCGCGCGTCGGACGGGAGTCGAACGCCCGCTGGAGGACGGTGTTCGCCCGATCTCGCGCCAGCCCGGACAGCGCGCCGCTGATGAGGCCTCCGTTCTCGACTCTCAGCCACCAGAGATAGAGCACCTGATAGGTATTGGACCCCCAACTGTTCCACGCCTCGTCGCAGCTCTCTGCGCGCGGGCAACTCTCACCGTCGTGACTGAACCCGTCGGCATGACGGGCCTCGTGGACCAGAGTGCCGGCGCGATTCGGGACGTTGCTCGAATCGTAGAAGAAGGGCCAGTACAACTCCGTGAAGTTGTCGATGATGGGGCCGTGGACCGTGGTCGCGATGGCCGGCGATCCGCAACGGCCGTCCAGCTCGTCGATCTCGCTGCTGGCAAAGTCGTAGAACCACGGCAGCCAGTTGCTGCTGCCGGCCGGCATCGAGTGTCCGAACAGTCCGAGCACCCAGATGGCGTTGAACGTGCGGGCCAACGGCAGGTTGACGTTGCAGGCATCGGCCCAACCGAAGCCTTCGTCCCAGTCGCCGCCGTCCATGTCGAAGTCGGCGACCATCCCGTTCACGATTTTCTGATTGCACCAGCTGCCGACAAACGCGTCATCACCGGTTGCCGCGTTGTTCAGCCTGGGCGGCGGCCTGAAGGGCCAGAACTGTACATTGGTTGACCTCCCACCCCCTGGCACTAAAGTCGTCCATCATCGCGTTGACCGAGCCGAGTCCACCCGCGAGTTCGGCCACCTCCTCGATGTCGCACCCTTCGTCGAGGCACTCCTCGCGGTAGCTCTCGTGAAGCTCGCGCACCTCCTCACCCTCGCAGCCCTCGGACTGACACTCCTCCTGGTAGGTCTCGCCGGTGGATGACGGCGGGCCGCTGGTGCGTTCGAGCTGGTGCAGCGACAGGAGTACCACCATCGCGGTGATTGAACCTGCCAGGGCCGTGCGCCACGCACTCATGAGGCCTCCTCGAGTCACCGGTTCGGGGTCTGGTTCCGCAACTCCGGAGCGGGCGGCTGCAGGGGTTTCACGGGAGTGAATGTCAGGTCGGCGGGAATCCGGTCCCGCACCTGCTTGGCGAGCGCCGGATCCTGCTGCAGCCAGTAGGCCGCCTGCTCCCGAATCGGAGTCAAGTTGCTTCCCAACAGGCCAATCAGGCGCTCCGCCGCATTCGGGTCCCGGGTCAGGGCGCCAAGCCCACGCACCGCCGTCACCCGGACCAGCACTTCCTCCTCCCACGGGTCCAGCGCGTGTGTAGCGACGGGCCGGCGATCGGGCACCGCCGCTGACGCGATGGAGGCTAGCGACGGAATGGCGGCGGGAAGTTGCAGATCCGTCAGCATGGCGACGAGCACCTGACGGGTCGAGTAGTCCTGCGGTGGCACCTTCCCATACGCGGCGACGAGCTCGTCGACGACGCCGGCCTGGGAGCGGGCGCGCTCGAGCTGTTGCTGATAACGCTTAGAGGCGTCGGGCCCCGCAACGAACACCGAGGCAAGCAGGTTCGTCAGCTCGGCGCCAGCGGGGCTCGTCGAGAAGGGCGACGAGGGCGCTGGCTTGGCTGGGGTCGTGATGGCAGGGGGCGCACCACCATGGGGAGGCTCGCCCCCAGTTGCCGGGGCCGGCACTTGGCGACCGCACGCGGCGATGGACCAGAGGGCCACGCCCGCGCATGCGAACGACAATCGGTGTCTCATGTACACCTCGTTCGAACCGTATACCTCGATCTAGTCCTTGTCAAGGGGTTTAAGGGCCCTGTTTGGTGGCCAAAACGGAGGTCAAAAGCGCCTTTGACCGTCTGGTTTACCACCCGCTGCCACTGGCTGTTCGCGGCTTCGGTGCAGAGCGGGGGTCGTGGCGGTTCTCAGATTGAACTTTTAAAAGCTGAGGCGGTCAAGCTGGAACTAGTGCCTCTTTCGTTTGGCCGTCAACCGACATTCTTGCGTGATTTGCAGTGACCTGCCCCCTCTAATCCGCCCCGCGTAGAATGAGGGTCCTCCGTTGACTGAGGGGCCTCCGTTTCTTGGTTCACTTGGAGAGTGAGCCCGCGGCGGTCTTGAGGGGCCTCCGTTTCTTGGTTCACTTGGAGAGTGAGCCCGCCGCGGTCTGGAGCATCCTTTCGGCGAATTCCCGAGGGCTGAGGCCCTTGAGAGATCGGTGAGGATGATGCTCATTGTAATCCCACCGAAACGCATCGATCTTCTGTTGTGCGTCCTCGGTCGAAGCGAACCAGTGGACGTTCAAGCATTCTTCGCGGAATCGTCCGTTGAACGATTCGATGGCGGCATTGTCCGTCGGCTTGCCGCGCCGACTGAAATCTAGAATGACCCCGTTCGTGTATGCCCACAAGTCCATCGCCGCACTGACGAACTCGGTCCCGTTGTCGCAGTAAATACGTTGTGGCAGACCGCGCTCGACCCGCGTGGCGACGACGTCGCGGCCACTCAGGCCTTGACCGACGTCGATCGCTAGGCATTCGCGCGTAAACAGATCGAGCACCGTGAGTGCTCGGAAGCGCCGGCCATCCGCGAGCTGATCGGCCACGAAGTCCATGCTCCAGATATCATTCCGCGCGGTCGCGGGCCGGCGTTGCTCGCGGTGGACCGCTGTCGCGTGTCGCCACGGCCGCTTGCGTCGAAGGGCCAAACCTTCCTCGACGTACAGGCGGTAGCAGCGCTTCTTGCCCAGCTCCCAGCCCTCGCGGCGCAGGAGCACGAGCAGCCGGCGATAGCCGAATCGCACCCGGGTCTGCGCCAGCTCGCGCAGGCGCTGCCGCAAGGCCGTCAACGGATCCCGACAACTCTGGTAGCGGATGCTGGACAGACAGAAGCGCGCGGCGCTGACGGCGCGTCGCTCGCTGACCTCGTAGCGGCCCCTCAAGTAGTGCACCACTTCGCGCTGCTTGACAGGCTTCAGAACTTTTTTTGAACGACATCCTGGAGCATGACCTTGTCCAGGGTCAGATCGGCGACGACGCGCTTGAGCCGCGCATTCTCCTCGCGCAGCTGCTTGAGCTCTCGGGCTTCACTCGGCAGCATCGACCCATAGGCCTTCTTCCACCGGTAGAATGTCTGCTCGGAGATCCCGACCTGGCGGCAGATGTCACCGACCGGCACGCCGCTCGTGCCCTGTTGCAAGACCGCGGTGATTTGCTCGACGGAGAAACGCTTCTTCTTCACGGCACACCCTCCCAGGCCGACAGGCCCGATTGTGCCGCAGAACTCGCTCTCACTTTGAACTAAGAAAGCGGGAGCCCCTCACCGCGCCGCTCAGCCCCGGCCGGCCGTGGGCGATCCTGGCCAAGCGGCACGGGCCGGAGATGGGGAAGGCCGAGCAGTAGACACCGGACGGCATGGCAGGGTCCGCCATCAGACGCCCCCGCCGCTGTATGCCAAATAACCCACCAACTCCTCAAGCTGATCTATAAAATAGCACCTTCGGCCGGCCGGCCGCAGTGCTGCTTCCGGCAACGGTCTCGCTCCGGCAGTGTTCTTGCTGTCGAGTGCCGCGAACGCGTCGAGGGGCGCCGAGTCCTCCGACAACGACTGCCTGTGTCGCGCGCTCGAGCGCAACCATATGGAGATCGTGCAACCATATGTAGATGGTGAAAGAGTGTCAGAAAACGGTCTCGAGCAGGGGAAAGCTCGTCCACAAAAAGGCAGCGATCGCGTCAGATGTGTGGCATTCGGTCGTCTCTCCATCGCCTTCGCGCCGCCCAGAAGTTGAACAGTTAACGCGGCCATGTCACGATCAAAGTCTTATGAGGCATCTACACTGCGGCCTAGCCATCATTGTCGTCGGCGCGCTGCTGGCAGCTCAGCCGATCACAGCCGCCGCGCAGTCGACTCCAAAAACCGGCGCCGCGCAGCCGACTAAAAAACCGGAGCCGCAAAAACCTCCACCGGGGCCGGTGATACCAATGGGACCGCGGTTCCCGCCGTGCCGGCCGTGCCGGGATCGATCGCTCCACCCCCAGGCTATGTCATCGGACCGGAAGACGTCCTCGGCATCGTGTTCTGGAGGGAGAAAGACCTCTCCGCGGATGTGGTCGTGCGGCCGGACGGCAAGATTTCACTGCCGCTACTGGACGAGATCGACGTGGTCGGGCTGACTCCGGCCGAGCTTCGTGAGAAGGTGATGGTCGAGGCCAGCAAGCTCGTGGAAGACGCAAACGTCACGGTCGTCGTCAAACAGATCAACAGCCGCAAGGTCTTCATTGCGGGATCGGTGACCAGGCCGGGTGCCTACGCGTTGACCGGGCCGATGACCGTGGCTCAGTTGATTGCGCTGGCCGGCGGGCTGGTGGAGTTCGCGGACGGGGACAAGATCCAGATCATGAGGGCGGAAAAAGACCGCCAGGTCGCGTTCCGCTTCAACTACAAGCGTTTCTCCCAGGGCAAGGACCTGGAGCAGAATATCCCGTTGAAGCCCGGGGATACGGTGATCGTGCCGTGATGAGCGCCAGTGCCGTGCGACCGATCGCGATCTCGTCCGTCGTCATCCTGGGACTCTGTCTCGGCGGAGTGCGGCACGCCGAATCGCAGACGCGGTCCCCGCGGTTCGGGCCGGCGGTTTTCGGTGGCACTGGCACTCGAGCGGACAGGCCGGGGGGGAACAGGCCGGGGGGGTTGGACCTGTATGCGCAATTGTTCGCATCCTACGACGACGACGTGCTGGCGGAGCAGAGGCAGAGCGCAATCGACCGCCCAAGGTCGGCCGATGCCGATGGACTGTATACCGGACTGTCGCTCGGCCTTCATTACTCTCACGTCGGCCGGAACACAACGTTCACGGCGCAGACCACCAACTCGCTCAACTACTATCCCGACCTGGACGACCTGACGACCACCTACCATCAGGCCGGCGGCACTCTGCTCCACCGATTCGCCAAACGTTACACGATATACGCGAGCCCATTCGTTTCCTATTCGCCGAACTATTCGATGCGGCTCTTTCTTGCGCCGCTGCCGGTCGATCCCGGCGGTGCTGGCTCCATGGATGCCCCGCCCCTGGCCGCGCCTGATATCGATTCCACCATCCTCCAACGCGCGAGTATTCGGTACGGAGGCAATGCCGAGCTGAGGATGGTGGTCGCCAGGTACGACACACTCACTGTCGGCTACCGCTACACGAAGACGGATTTGTCGGAGCTGGGCGACGCTCGCCTGAGCGATTTGTCGGCAGAGGCGGCAGAGGATCTTCTGAGCGATCAGAGGGGCGATTTCGACGTCCAGAGTATTGGCGCGATGCTCAGCCATCGGTTTTCGGAGTCCGCGTCCCTGAGATTCGGATACGAGCTCCAGGAGAGCACGTACGAGGGTTCGACCACGCCCGTGGCCCGCACCCACAACCTCAACATTGGGCTGGACTATCGTAAGCCCCTGTCGCGGTCGCGTCGGACATACGTGCGCTTCAGAACTGGTTCGGCCATCACCAAAGAGGACGGCGACTCGGTCATCTTAGAGGAGCAGGCTGGCGCTGCGGGCTCCGCAGCGGTCGAAGGGCGACGCATCCGGGCGACGGGTGCTGCTTGGATAGTGCACCAGATGGGCCGCACATGGAGTGCCCAGGCCCAGTATCGGCGGGACGTCGGGTATCTCGAAGGAGCGGTTCGCCCGGTTTTGTCAGACTCTGCGAACGTCTCGTTGGGAGGTCTCCTGACTCGCCGCACCGACCTTTACCTCAGCGCGAATTACATCACGGGCACATCCGGGCTCACGGGCACATCCGGGCTGAGTGCCAGTGCACCCAGGTTCGACAGTTTCTCGGCGTCGGCGCGCGTGCGGCGAGCGCTGACCAGAAGCCTTGCCTTGTATTGCGAGTACCTCTTCTATCAATACGACTTCACCCAGGTGGTCGATCGGCCCGCTGGTCTGCCACAGGAGTTCAGTCGCAACGGAGTGCGGGTGGGCTTGAGCCTCTGGCTCCCCCTGACCAGGTGAGAACATGATTCCTGGAAAGCGCTATACCCCTGAGGTCGTGCTCGATGCGCTGTGGCGGCGCAAGTGGCTGGTGCTGGTGCCATTCGTCATCATCGCGGTGACGACCGTCGCGGTGACATGGCGGATGCCAAACCGGTTCCGCTCCGAGACGCTTATCGTCGTGGTCCCGCAGCAAATTCCCGAAAACTACGTGCAGCCAACGGTGAAGGTGAGACTGGAGGACCGCCTGGCGTCCTTCAACCAGCAGATCCTGAGCCGCACGCGGCTCGAACAGATCGTCCGCGAGTTCGATCTCTATCCTGAGGAACGCAAGACGCAGCTGATGGAAGACGTGATCGAACGCATGCGGACGCAGGACATCGGCGTCCAGACGGTCGGCGCCGGTGAGCGGCAGGGTTCGGCCCCGATGTTTCGCATCAGCTACAGTGGCCGCGATCCACGGACGGTCATGAGGGTCACCGAACGCCTCGGCTCACTGTTCATCGAAGAAAGCCTGCGCAACCGTTCGGCGCTGGCCGAGGGCACGAATCAATTCCTCGAAAGCGAGCTGCAGGAGGCGCGAAACCGCTTGATCGAGCAGGAGAAACGGCTCGAAGCCTACCGGCAGCAGCACGCCGGCGAGCTGCCCTCGCAATTGAGCAGCAACATGCAGGCGATCCAGAACATCCAGATGCAGCTGCAGGCGCTGGCCCAGTCGATCACGCAGGACAAGGATCGCCGGCAGATGGTCGACCGGCTGATCGCCGAAGCGGAGGCGCTTCCACCGATCGCTGGTCCGACTCCGGCCACGGCCCAGTCGGGGGCGCCAGAGGTGGATCCTTCGGTGCCGGCGGCGCAGCAGCTGGAGGGTGCCCGGGCGCAGCTTCGGGCTCTCGAGCTCCGGTTGAAGCCGACGCATCCCGATCTCGCCCGCGTGAAGCGTCTGATCGCTCGCCTCGAGGAAAAGGCCGAAGCGGAAGCGCTCCAACAGCCCCTCTCTCAGGATGTCGCCGGGCCGTTGGCGGCGAACCCGCAGGAACGGCAACGGCAGGCGCGGCTTCGCGATCTCAGCGCCGAGCGCGACGCACTGCCACGCCGGATTGCCGCCAAGGAGGCGCAGGAGGCCAAGCTCCGCGAATCGCTGGCGTCCTACCAGACACGGATCGCCGCGATTCCAGCCCGCGAGACCGAGCTCGTCGAGCTGACGCGTGACTACGAAACGCTCCGCCAGATATACACGGGCCTGCTGACTAAGAACGAGCAAGCCAGGGCGTCGGCTAGCGTCGAACGTCAACAGATTGGTGAGCAGTTCAGGCAGCTCGAACCGGCGCGGCTTCCGGAGCGGCCGATTAGTCCGAATCGGCCGCAGATCTACACGATGGGGGCGCTCGGCGGCCTGGCTCTCGGCCTCGGGCTGGCGCTGTTTCTGGAATATCGCGACCGGACGCTGCGAACCGAGGCGGACCTCGTGGGTGCCTTCTCGCTGCCGGTGCTGGCGCTCGTGCCGACGATGGGCGTCAAGCCGCGCAAGCGGCGCCGGTTTCTACGAGCAGCGGCGGCCGCTGGCCTGGTCGCCGTCTGTCTCAGCCTCGTCGTCGTCTGGAGGCTCGGCCTCGCGGGGCTGTGACACTGATATATGTACGAAAAATTCTTCGGGCTGCGTGAGCGCCCGTTCGACATCACTCCCAATCCGCGCTTCATGTACTTTACCCCGCGGCATCGGGAGGCGCTCGTCAGTCTCCAGTTCGGCATCGAGAGCAGAAAGGGCGTCGTCGTGCTGATCGGCGACGCGGGCCTGGGCAAGACGACGGTGATACGCGCCGCGATCGAAAAGCAGCCCGCCGAGGTCCGATGCGTCTACCTGAACAACCCGCTCCTCACGCGCGCCGAGTTCATAGAGTTCCTCGCCAACTCGCTGGGATTGAGTCCCGCCGCCGAACGGTCGAAGACCCGGCTGGTCGCTGAATTGTCGTCCCGTCTCTCGGAGGAGCGCCAACGAGGCGCGAGTGTCGTGCTGCTGGTCGACGAGGCGCAGAGTCTCTCCAACGAGCTGCTCGAAGAGCTCCGCATGCTGACCAACATCGAGACCGACACCGAGAAGCTCGTTACCCTTGTGCTGGTCGGCCAGCCCCAGCTCGCCCATCGGCTGAACGATGAAGGGCTCGGCCAGCTCAAGCAGCGGGTCGAGTTGCGATGCACGCTGAGCCCGTTCGACATTGCCGAAACCGTGATGTATATCAAGAACCGGGTGCGTATCGCCGGAGGCGATGCCGTGCAGATGTTCACACGCGGCGCGATTCAAGTCATCCACGAGCGTTCGCGCGGCATTCCGCGATCGATCAGCGTCATCTGCGAAAACGCTCTCGTCGGCGCGTTCGCCGAGAACCAGAAACCGGTGACTCGTGCGCTGGTGGAGGAGATTTGCAATGAGCTCGACCTGTCGCCTGAGCCGCTCATCGCGGACGAGCCCGAGGCGCCAGTCGTGATGAAACCTGCCGTTCCTGCGAGAAACGAGATCACGACGGCCACGGCGCCGGTAGCGACGCCAGCCCAACCGTCCAGCAACGGACATGGCGAGGGCAGCGGTTACCGCGACGGATCTAGCATCGTCGCCACCGCCACCGCGACGGCGCGACGGTGGTTGTCGTTCCCGACCGCGGGGAGGCGCTCGTGAGCCGGCTCGAGCGGGCATTGAAGCGACGCGACGGGGAGATGAAGCCTGCCTCGCCGCAATCTGAGGGGCCGTCGTCAAGCGCACCGCACGACGGCGATCCGCACATCATTCCGATCGGATTGATCGACCACTTTCCGATCGAGCGGGACGGGTCGGAGGAAAAGCACCGCTCGCCGGACGAGAAACGCCGGTCGCCCATCGTTCCGATCAAAGAGACGCGATTGCGCCCTGTGCCGCCGGCTCAGGCGCCGGAGTTGGTCTCGACGGAAGTGTCGAAGAGCTTCAGCCCGACGACGGCCGGCAAGGTGGTCGGGGGGGCCGCGATGGATCCGCGGTCGGCCGAACAATATCGGCGGCTTGCCGCCGCGCTGCACCAGGCGCAGGTCGAGCGAGGCATCAACAAGGTGATGGTGGCAAGTGCGGTGGCGGGGGAGGGCAAGACGCTCACGGCCCTCAATCTTGCCGTGACGCTCAGCGAATCCTATCTCAGGCGGGTCGTGCTGGTTGACGCCGACCTGCGGTGCCCGCGCATCCACGAGCTCGTGGATGCGGCTCCCACCCACGGCCTCAATGAAGCACTGAAGGCGGCGCAGCCAAAACCGCTGACGCTCATGACGTTGTCATCGAGGTTGTCGATCCTGCCGGCGGGCGAGGCCGATCCGGATCCGATGGGACAGCTCACGGGGACGCGCATGGCAGCGGTACTGACCGAACTCTCGGAGAAGTTCGACTGGGTTATCCTCGACACCTCACCCGTTGTGCTGCTGCCCGACGCCAACCTGCTGGCCGGGATGGTCGATGGCGCGGTGATTGTGATTCGCGCCGGCCACACGTCGTATGACCTCGTGGACCGCGCGATTCAGACGCTCGGCCGGAAGCGCGTCCTCGGGCTCATTCTCAACCAGGTCGACGACAAGGTGAGTCAGTATCCCGCGTCGGCCTATTACCGAAGCTAGCGTCAGTCCCACCGTTGCCGCCCGGGAGTCCCGTCTTCAGCCGGACTCTGGCAGATCCGCCGCTCTAACTCTTGAGTGACGCGAGGGCCTGTTTCGCCTCGGCAGCGCCCGCGAAGTCTGGCGCCAGCGCGAGCGCGTGACTCAAGGCAATGCGAGCCTTGGGGGAGTCGCCATTCTTGAGATGAGCCAGTCCAAGGTGGAAGTGGAAAACCGGGTTCTTGGGGTCGAGCTCGATGCTCCGCTGAAATGGCCCGATCGCGAGACTCGTCAGCCCCTTCTTGTAATAGATCCAGCCGAGCGTATCCTGGATCGCGGGATTCTTCGGGAGGCGCCGGGTGGCGGCCTGTGCCAGCTGCAACGCCCGATCGAGGTTCTCTCCGGATTCCGCGTACATCCACGCCAGGTTGTTGGCGGCCACCGGCATCTCGGGGTCGAGCTCCAGCGCCTGCTCGTAGTGCCTGCGCGCGTCTTCCGGCCTCTGCTTTGCCTCCAGGATCACTCCCGCCACCGTATGCGCCTGGACCGGGCGCGCCTGCCGCTTCGACAACGCCTCATACTCTGCCAGCGCTTCGTCGAGTCGCTTCTGCGACAGGTACAGGCGGCCGAGCATCGCGTAGGCATCGAAGTTCGATGCATCCACTTCGACGGTTTTCCGCAGCATCTGTTCTGACTTCGCAAGCTCGCCAGCCCGGGCGTATGTGCGCGCCGCGAGCATTAGCGTCGCCGGGTCGTCTGGCATGCGCACCAGTCTGGACTCGAGGCGCGAGACCGCGCTGGCGCGGTTCTTCGCAGCGAAGTCGAGCGAGATGAGGCCGCTCAGTGCTTCCAGGTTGTTCTGGTCGATCTCGAGCGCCCGCGTCAGGTACCGTTTCGCCCCGGTCGCATCGCCCTTCATCGCCGCAACGATGCCTGCCTGGGTTTGAACAGCGGTGCTGTCTGGATACTGCTTGGTCAGGGCCTGCAGCTCGGTCTCGGCCCTGCCGACGTCGCGACGCGCGGTCAGGCTGCGCACCAGCGCGAGCCTGGCGTCGGCGTTGCCTGGGGCGTTTTTGACCGCTTGTTCGGCGAGCTGCACTGCCGTGTCGAGGCGGCCTCCGGCGAGCTCGAGCCTGGACAGCTCCAGCTGGGCGGCCACCGCCCGGGGGTTGAGCCGCAGCGTCTCGTTGAAAGCCTTGGTGGCCTGTTCCCGGTCGTTCTTCGCTGCGTAGGCCCGACCGAGCGCGAACTGCGCTTCGGTCGAATCGGCATTCGCCGCGATTGCGCTCTGCAGCTGGATGATGGCCTCGTCGTATTTCCCTTCGGCTGCCAGGAACTCGCCCCCGAGGACCAGGGCTGACGCGTTGTTGGGCTCCCGCTTCAGGAGCTCCTCGAGTCGCTTCTGCGCTTGCGGCCGGCTACCCTCGCGAAACTCGAGCCTGGCCAGGCGAAGATCGGCCGCGCCTCGCGTTTCCTTGACTGACAGCATGCGTTCCAGGACGGGGACGGCGTCCTCGGATCGACCCGACGCGATGTAGTAGTCCGCGAGGACGAGCTGGGCGTTGGTGTTCTTGGTGTCTTCGGCCAGCTTCGCGAGATATGGTTCGGCTTTCGCCGGTTGCCCAATGGCGATCTGAAACAGTGCCAGCATCCGGTTGGTCAGGGAGTTGTCGGGGTCGAGCTTGTGCGCCGCCAGCAACGCCTGCGCGGTCTGGTCCTTCTTTCGGGCAGACCAATAGAAATTCGCCAATCCCAGCTGAGCCGGTACTGATTGCGGGTTGACCTCGACCGCTTTCTTGAAGGCCGCTTCGGCCTCATCCTGCCGCTTCGCCGCCTGTTGCATCGCGCCAAGGCCCGCATAACCCAGGGTGTTCTGCGGATCGAGCTTGATCGCTTCCTCGATCTCCTCGATCGCCCCGTCGAGATCCTTCAGGCCGGCGAGCGAGTTGGCGAGCAAGAGCTGCGCCTCGACGTTCTTCCGATCCAGCGCGAGTGCGTGGTGGGCGCGCGTCTTGGCGTCTTCGAACTGGTGAGAATAGAGCAGGAACTGGCCCGCCTTGACCTGCGCCTGGATGTCCTTCGGCAGGAGATCGGCGGCCCTCACGTACTCGCGCGCCGCCCGCCTGGCGTCGCCATTCTGAACGTAGGCCTCCGCCAGCTTGTAGCGGGCTTCACCAAAGCGGGGATCCTGCGCGATCGCGTTCCGGGTACCTGAACGATGGCCTCCCTGGTCTTCTTCTGGCTGATCAGCTGATCGCCACTCGCCAGGTATTCACGCTTGGCCACCTCTGGATCGCGTGAACAGGAGACGCCGACGCCGATGATCAGCGCGAGCGCAACAAACCGGGTGCGGCGCTCTGCTGCAGACATAAACCTTCTCGTCACTGTGTCAGGACCACGCTCAGGACTGAAAGCCATGCGTACCTCACTGCCTCGGGGAAAAACCCCCGTCAGTGGTGAGCTGACGGGGTTCGCATTTAGGTTGTCGAGCGGCCCTCGACGAGCCCTCGCGATGGGTCAGGCGGTCAGGTTTCGGCGTCGGCGCCTGGCAGTGTAGAGACCTACCAGCCCTGAACCGAGCAGCGCGATCGTGCCAGGTTCCGGGACCGGCGCAAAACCGGCTGCGGTACCGGATTCCAAGCCGATGAGGTTGTAGTCACCGAGGGTTGGCGGCTTGGTGGACACGAAGAAGAACGAAATCGGCTCGTTCGCATTCCAGCCGAAAGTGAAGGGCAGTCCGATCGTTGACACCCAACCCAACTGCGTCCCCTCGACCTGGAAGAAGTCCCCGTCGTCGCCGTCGCCACCGGCGGCGTCCGCATCTGAGAAGCTCCAGCCGGCAACTCCCGTGTACCCGGCAACCGTAAACGCGGTGTCGAGCACGAAGTTATTGTTGATGCTGGGGGTCACTGTATGAACATACGTGTACTGCGAGCCGTCGTAGTAGACGCTGCTCACGAGGTCGCCCATCGTGGGCGGGGCGGGATTGGCGACGACGAAGTCTTCGGTCCGTGGTCCGGCGAAGAGCTCGCCCGCGCCTGGCAGCCACGTGTCGAGATCCACCGGGATGGCCGAGGCTGGCCGGGCGGCTAACAGGCTGGCGATGAGCACCAGCCCGACCGTCAGTTTACGCATCATGATAGTTGTCCTCTCTCCATTTCTCTCCACTTGGCCTCGACTCGGCCTCGGAGATCTTTCGCGGTTGAGATTGTCAGAATGATGCACCCTCCACTTTGTCGTTCGGTCGCTGCGCCACGCTCCGATTACTCATGAGCCATCGACCGGTACTGGCTGATGAGGCGCAGGCAAGCTCTCCTACCAACGACCCACACGCTCGCCTCGTCGCGGCGTTGCACTAAGTGCGCCAATGTGGGCGGAAATGCGCCGACGTTCCGTGCGGTAACGTCATCGATACCCCTACAAAGGTTTTTCCGTGGACCTGATGCCTACGCCATGTCGGAGCTACCAGCTCTTTGAGACTGCGGCAGTCTATCATTACACGATCACCGTTGCAGGTGATTGGAACGGCAGAGCTAGCGAAGGCTACAGAGCTGACGAATGGAACGTCAGTCGGAAACTGATTGCCTCGCGCTGGCGATGGTAGCTCTTGGAATACCCATTGGTGTCGTGCCCGACGTCAACTGTGACAGCTCGGCCTCGAGCTGTTGCACGCGCGCGGTCCAGCTGTTCTCCGCCGCAACCCGTCGACGAGCAGTCAGCGACCCCGGTTCGCCTGTCGTGAGCGCGATGTCAATCGCTCGTTCCCACTGCTGGGGGTCATGGGCTATTGCCACAACGTCGGCGAAAGGCCGGACGCTGGGCACGTCCGCGCTGACGATCGGCCGACCCGCTGCAAGGTATTCGTGCAGCTTGAGTGGATAGATACCGTCGACCCACAGATCGTCAGCCAGTCGATAGCACAGGATGTTCACGTCGAACGCACCGACGTAGTCCGGCACCCGCTCGTGTGGCTGGGGTGGGAGGACGTGGACGTTCGGTTCTGCTTGTGCCTCGGCCATTGCCCTGCCTGCGTGGCCGTCGAGGCTGCGCACTTCGCCCATGAGCACGAATTGCCAACGGCGCTGTCGGCGTGCAAGCGTCGTAATCAAATCGAAATCCACTTTGCGACTGAGCGCGCCTGTATACCCGACACGCGGCCGGGGGATCGCCCGAAGATTCGCGGGTGCCGGTCCGCCACTGTCTGCCGCCGTCACGAAAGCTTCATAGTCTGCGCCGTTCCCGATGACCGTCGGGGCGCGTCCATACTTGAGCGCCAGCATGTCGGCGATTGCCTCGGACGACGCGATCGCGAGGTCAGCTTTCTGACATAAGTGTTTCTGAAAAAGCTCGAGTGTGGGATTCCAGCCGCGATTGCGTTCGTAGAGGTCGTACGCGTGATACACCAGGTAGTCGGCGGCGAGGTCCTTGACGTAGGGCCAGAATTTCGGATGAAACACGTATGCGATGAGCGGTCCCGCATCTGCAGGGCCGGCAAGCTTACGCCAGCGCCGGGCGGTCTGCCGAATGACGAAGTGATCCCACCACGCGAGGCGCGGGACGCGTCGGAGGGCCGACGGTTGGTCCACGAGGACCCCCCCCGGGCGGCAGACCGATGTCGAGTCGTGTGATCGCGGGCCCCGCCGCTGTCGGAGGTTGAGCGCGCCGGTCGAGGTACAGCACCCAGTGTCGCTGTGCAAGACGCGAGAAGATTTGCTGCCGGTTCATCCACACTGCGTCCCATCGATTCGGCGCCAGCACGACAAATCGGCTCATGGGCTTCCTGTGGCACCGGCGTCCGACACCGATCGGTCGAGTTCACGAAGGCCGCTTTCGACCTCAGGGCTGCTGACTGCACGCTTCATCGCGACGCGGCCCAGGCCATCAACTCTGACCTCCAGCGACGGGCTCGTCCCGGCGCAGCATGGCGCCGCGCAGAATACCCCGCTGCCGGTGGTACTTGAACTGCGCGGCGAACTGCCGGCCACGGTTCCCACTCAGGCGGCGGAGCTGAAACCGCATCCACCCGCCGATCGTTCGTCTGATCAAGACCAGCGGATATCCGGCGATCGTGAGCGTCTCCCGATCCTCCGGCGTCACCAACCCGCGCCTCACGCCGTTGCGGTAGGCGCGTTCGAGCGCCCACTGCGGCGAGCAGCGATCTCGCGGCACCCAGTGGTGGACCAGCGCTTGCGGCACATACTGCCCCTCGAGTCCGGCTGCGATCAGGCTGAGCTGCATTTCGCGTTCATCGCCAACGCCGGCGTCCGATCCGGGCCCGAGGCGTTCGCTGAACCCTCCAACGCGGCGCAGGTCGCCGGCAAAGGCGGCCCAGTTGAACCCGAGGAAGAGCGCCCTGCTGCTTGACCTCGGTTGGGTCGTTCGGGCGCCAGCCTCGAGCCGATGCGGGAAGGAACTCAATCAGCCAGTCGGGAGGGGCGTCCTCGTACTCCGCTTCCACTGGCCCGCCGAAGAAGTGTCCGGCGGCGCATCCGTCGGATGCAGCGTATTCGTCGCATGAACGAGCGGCCTCCGCGTACGCCTCCAGCAGATCCGGGCCGACGCGGATATCGTCGTCGAGGAACACCACGAGCCCCTCGCCGATCTGCGCCAGCGCGGCGTTGAGGGCCTTGCACTTGTTCCCGGCCGATTCGAACAGGTATTGCGCGCCGAGGCCCGGCGGCGCGGCCCGCACCAGCGCCTCGGTGCCGGCTCGTCGCCCGTTCTCCACCACGAGCGTTCCCGCGAATCCTTCCGGTCGGCGGCATTCAGCCAGACAGGCGAGGGTTCGCGCGAGGAGCGCCTCACGTTCTCGAGTGGCGATCACGACGAAGATATTCATGGGTGACGATTGTCTACCGCGGGGGGACGCCAGTGGCTGCGTCGGCGGCGTCGTCCTGCTCGAACCGCTGCGGCAGGCGCGACGGATCCAGCCGGTCACCGGTCGTCCGCGGCGAGCGTAGAATCATCTCCGGGTTCATCTGCACCTCGCCGACGAAGCTCTTGCCCTCGTGGACTGTCAGGGTGACCCACGGACCATTGGCAATCAACTGGACGCGCTGCCGATCGTACACGACCGTTTCAATGGCGTAGACGCCTGGAGCCGTATTGAGCTGCAGGGTGACGTCGAGCGAGAAATGCGTCACGCCTGCGAGCGACACGCCCAGACGCATCGAGGAGGTGGCAAAGAGCATCTTCCCGTTTTGCATCGATCGCACTCGGATGCCGACGCCGGATGTGACGTCGAGCCGATTCGGGTCCACCACGTCGCCGTCGACGCGGATCTGGATGCGGCCGCCCGAGACGGGTTTGCCGTCGGTGACGAGCTCAACGCTGCGAATCAGGAGTGGTGAATCCGTGCCCCCGCCCTGTGCCTCCTCGTTCACGCCGTTCACGTAGGCGCCAATCGTCTCGGTGGCGGACCCGGTGTGTGCGACTTCGCCGCGGCGCAGAAGGACGGCGCGCTTGCACAACGAGGCGATGCGTTCCAGCTGGTGCGACACGAGGATGGCCGTCACATCCTGATTCACCATCTCTTTTATGCGTCCGAACGCCCGCTGCTGGAACGCGAAATCACCCACCGCCAGCACCTCGTCGACGATGAGGACCTGAGGCTCGAGGTGGGCGGCAATGGAGAACCCGAGACGGGCATTCATGCCGCTGGAGTAGCGACGCACCGGCGTGTCGATGAAGTCCGCAATCCCTGAGAACTCGACGATCTGATCGAACTTGCGCGCAATCTCCGCGCGCTTCATCCCCATGATGGCGCCCTGCAGGGAGACGTTTTCCCGGCCGGTCAGGTCCTGGTGGAAGCCGGCAGACACTTCAATCAAGGCCCCGACGCGCCCCCGCAGCTGGCATTGGCCTTCCGTCGGACGAAGGATTCGAGTGAGGAGCTTCAGCACGGTGGATTTGCCAGCGCCGTTGGGACCGATGATTCCGAGCGCTTCGCCGCGCCGCGCCTCGAGCGAGACATCCTTCAGTGCCCAGAACTCGTCTGGTTTCAACTGATGCTCGGCGCGCACGGCGCGCCTGACTAGCGACGGGACCAGATCGCGCAACGCCCGATGGCGTTCAATGCGCGAGAAGCGCTTCCACACGCGTTCGAAGGTGATGCCAGGCTCCACGTCAAGCGTTCTCCGCAAAGGCATATTCGGCGCGATGGAATACAAGCCACCCGACCGCAAACATCACGACCGACAGGACGGCGACGCTGGCGAACGGAATCGGGCTCGGAAGCTCGCCCCGGAGGAGGATAGAGCGGTAGCCATCGATGATCGGCGCGAGCGGATTGAGTTGCAGAATCACGCCGAGAGGACCGCTGACCTGCTTGGTCGGATAGATGACCGGTGTTGCAAACATCCAGACGGTGACGAGCACGTCCAGGACATACTTGACGTCACGGTAGTAGAGGTTGAGCGGCGCCAGAAACATGCAGAGGCCAGCCGTGAACATGACCTGCACAGCGACCAGAACCGGCAGGAACAAGGCCGTCGCGGACAGTGGAATCCAGAAGTAGATCATCAGGACCGCGAGCACGCTCAAGCCGACGACGAAATCCACGACTCCGACCAGCACCGTCGAAAAGGGGAAGACCTCACGCGGAAAGTACACCTTGGTGATGAGATTCCGGTTGTTGAAGAGCGAGTTGACACCGGTCTTGAGCGTTGTGGCGAACATGTTCCAGGGCAGCAACCCGCAATACGAAAACACCGGATAGGGAACATCCGTTTCGATCTTCGCCACTTTTCGGAAGATCAGCGTGAACACGACGGTGTGGATGACCGGCATGAACACCGCCCAGGCGAATCCCATGATGGTCTGTCGGTACCTGACCTTCAGGTCGCGGCGCGTCATTATGACCAGCAGCTCGCTGTACTCGCGGAGCTCGGTCCACATCTCGCGAATGTCCCGGCGAAGTTGAGTAAACATCAAATACAATCACCTCAGTCAGCCGCCGGTGAGCCTTCCCCATAAACCGGACCTCTCTGGACAGCCGAGCTCCCGATTTGAAGCAATAACCCTTCCAGTACCCGGCGCAATGATCGTCAATCGTTGATAGCCCGAAGTGCCAGCTTGGTCAGATTTCGTGCTCCGAGGACCACCGGCTCGCTCGCGCAGGTGCCAAATTTGGCATAATTCCCGCATACCGAACGGACGAGCCGTGGCAATCATCGAGGTCCCGCTCACGCCCTTCGCTGCACACTCAGGACATCCAACAGAAAGCAGGACAGCAGACATGTTACCGCGTCGGATTCTCATCGCGAACGCCTGGGGCAGCAACCGCGGCGACGAGGCCATGCTCAACACACTCTACGGCTTGATTGCAGTGGCTTGGCCGGGAGCACACGTGGATGTGGCTCCGTTTCGCGACGAGGAGCTGCATATCAAGCCGGAGATGAACGTGTTGCGGCGCCGGATTGGCGTTAATCACTATGTCCAGCGCCCACGTCTGCTGGAGCGGGCCATTCGCACGAGAAGTGGTTCCAGAGCCTTCAAGGGCGTACTGAACAGGTTTCCGCGTGTCTGGAGAGCCGCCCTTCGCCGTTTCGTCGGCCGCTACGATTTCGTGATCCACGCCCCGCAAGGGCCGTCAATTGGCGACCTCTATCCGATTAAGAACGACATCCTTCGCATTCTCGACGCCGCCCGCGAGGCCCGAACGCGTTATGGGATCATCGGGGTCTCGATGGGGCCGTTCAGCGATGAGACTGAGAAAGAAGACTCGACCTTCGATGTTCTACGCAATGCCGAGGGAATCATCCTGCGGGAAGATATCTCGCTCGACTATGTTCGACAAAGGTACCCGACGCTCCAGAACATTGATTCGGCGATCGACATCGTATTCAGCAGTCCGCCCCCGGTGCTTCAGGACATCGTGCCCCAGCTCGCGGTCCATGGTGACCTCCTTGACTGGCTCGACGGAGAGACGATCGGCGCCTGCACTTCGCTGACGCCTGCCAGAGACCCACGAAACTCTTTCGACCGTGACGCACACGCGGCCACGTTCTCGGCGCTGGTTGATCATGTGTTACGGACGACACGACGGCGGGTCCTCTTGTTCAGCCACATCAAACACGATCTTCCGTCGCTCCAACAAATAGTGGAGCACGCCGGCGAGTCCGGCAGAGTTCGGATTTTTCCTCCCGATTTGGACTCCACGATCCAGCGGGGCGCGATCGGCCAGCTCGGGTTCTTCCTGTCCACTCGGTACCATCCGACCATCTTCGCGGTGCAGTCCCGGGTCCCTTTTTTCTGCGTCAAGAACCAGTTCAAGGTCGACGGCATGCTCGCGAAGCTCGGTCTTGCGGAGCTGCCGGGCTGCTGGCAGGATGACGACTTCGCGCTACAGCGCCAGGCATTCGATGAGAGTTGGGCTCGCCGTGATGAGGTCCGGGCGCAGTTGGCTCCTGCCGCCACGAAAGCCGCAGAGTGGGGCCGGATGTATTTGCAACGCCTCACGCAATGGGGACAGGGAGAGTCCAGCCGCGTTCCGGCCTGAGCGTGTCGACCGCGAACCGGCATTCTGTTTCTGGTTGGAAAGTCTACGATGTCCACTAGTCGCACCGCCTCGACTTCAGATATCGCATCGTTCTACGACGACTTCAGCACCCGCCTCCTGCGTGACTACGTCAGAGGGAATCGCCGTGTCCAAGCCGCGATCACGCGCGTCCTGGATTCGATTCCGCCGCGCGCGCACTCGCTCCTCGACATCGGCTGCGGCATTGGCGTCAGTTCGCATGCCGTCGCGCGGGCCAACGGTCATCTGCGGGTCGTCGCAGTCGATATCAGCCCACGCAATATCGAGCTTGCGAGGCGACTCTTCGATGACGCGAATCTCTCGTTTCATGTATCGGACATGTCAACCATTCCCGACGGATCGCCGTTTGACGTCATCAGCCTCCTCGACGTCTACGAGCACGTTCCATTGGATCGCCGACAGGGGTTTCATCGCGTTCTTTCGCAGTGTCTGAAACCTGATGGCGTCGTGGTGGTCACGTGTCCGACACCGCTCCATCAGGAGTATCTGCGGCAATACGAACCCGGGGGCTTGCAAGTCGTTGATGAAACCGTCACGCTAAAAGACATCCTCGGTCTGGCCGACGACATCGATGCTTGGGTGAAACGCTACGAGATGATGTCGATGTGGCGTCAGAACCAGTACTTCCACGCGGTTCTACAGCGGTCGCCTTCGTACGAATCACTGTCGCCGACACCCGCCGTTAGCAACTCAATAGGTGCGCGCGTCGCGAAACGGCTCCGCAGAGCCATTGGTCGCGACGCGATCACGTCCGAGTCACGCGCAGACCGCCGCGCCCGGGTGCATCAACGCCTCGGGCTCGAGGTTGAGTAGTGGCTCGTCGTAAATGAGCGTCCGCAGAGCCAATTCGTTAGTGTAGAGCGGCTGCGGCGTGCTCAGGCGTGGCCTGCGGCGGAACCATCGGCAGCTCGCTTTCGATCGATACGCGTACGGCGTCAATCGAGCGACGAGAGGCGGCCGCGCGGAGGATACGGGCGAGCCGATCAATACTCTGTTCCATCGTGTAGTACCGTCGCACATGAGCGGCGGCGTTGCGCCCAAGCTCGCGAGACAAGGCCGGATTGCGAACGAGCGCCAGCATGTGCGTGGCCATCGCTCGAACATCCCGCTCGTCGCCGAGTAAGCCCGTGACGCCCTCCGCCACGACGTCGGGAATGCCCGCATGGCGAGTCGCGACCACGGGAAGGCCTATGGCTCCAGCTTCCAAGATCGCGACCGGGGTGCCCTCGCTGTCTCCGTTCGAAGCAATGACGGAGTGCTGCACGAGGGCGCGGGCCTGACGCATCTCTCCCGCGACGATGTCGTGCGGCTGCGCCCCGAGGAATGCGACCGCGTGTTCAATGCCGAGCGCGGCGGTCAGATCGCGGCACACGCCCAGCAACACCCCATCGCCGATCAAGCGAAGGCGAGCCTCGGGACACTCGCTGACGACACGGGCAAAGGACGCGATTGTGAGGTGTGGCGCCTTCTTCTCCACCATGCGACCCACCGCCACGAAGTGCGGAGCCGCTGACGCCGGATCGGCGCCCTCAAATGCCACACAATCGACGCCGCACGGGTTGTAAATCAGCTTCTGACGAGGACACCCGAGCCGCAGCAATTGGTGCTCCATGGCGCGGGAGACGGCGATGATTGCCGCGGCGCGATCGAACATACGGCGGTAGTCGGCGGCATGTCGACTTAGGATGTCCGTTCTGCTGGCGTCGAAACCGTGAAAGTGGACCACGAGAGGCGTATCGATCCGCTCGCAGGCGTCCCCGATCAGAACACCGGTGGTGCCGTACTCGGCGAGTGTCACGTTGGCCGCGACGCCACGTATGGCTCCCGCCCAGGCGCGCTCGACCGTCGACCGCGAATCGCGGCGAAGGAGCGTGGTAGCAAGCCTCCGGCCCGCACGTGCCCACCTGCCCTCGACGAACGTCCGGCCATCGACGGCAGGACGGCCTTTCTGGTGGTGAAACACCGCGACGGTGCCTGGCAGTCGTTCCGCGTGCGCGCGGATGAACGTCTCAGAAACGGCGTTAGGCCGGTCGTGGACGAGCGCGATTCGTAGGGGTTCCATTATCAGATGGGTCAATTCGACTATCAGATGGGTCAATTCGACGGATTGCGAGTCGCCTCTTTCCGACCAGAAATACACGTCGTCGCTCCGCACGAAACGTGTGCGCCAGCCGCAGCCAGGCGTCGAAATCGGCAGTGATCGATAGCTGCGTATCGAAGCCACCCACGTCGAGGAATGGCTGCCGCCTGAAGACCACGCCTCGAGCACGGCACGAAGCACCAGAAGTAGAGACGTTTGAACTGCCCTTCGCAGCTCACCGGGTCACACGACGCGAGGCGCGGCGGGTCATCGCATCTATACCGTCCTTGACCCAGAATACGGTCCTGGGCAGCCGCGCCAGGCGCTGCATTCGCTCCGCTGGCCTACGAACGAATTCAAGATCGTGAAACTCCTCCAGAAGAGCACGAGACAGCAGCTTCACCTGGTCCAACTGCCGCTGGTGCCACAATCTCTTCAACCATTTGACGCAGTAGCGCGCGAAGTCCTCTCGCAGGTCCACCCGGGTCCCGCCGCGCCGCTCCAATTCAGGGCGCATCTTCTGTTGCAGTCGAAGGGCGTTCACGATCTGTTGCGCCTTCTTCGCGCTGAGCTGCTGATCGTGAACCCGGTACAACGACACGACCGCCGGGACGGCGGCAACCTGCCACCGGGTCGCGATTCGAAGCCACATGTCCCAGTCAACCGCCGACGAAAGGCTTTCATCAAAGCCAGCCTCGCCGAGAATCGCAGAACGGCGCACGACGACGCTGGAGTTGGGCATGAAACACCAGTAGTAAAGCCGCACGAACACGTCGCCCTGCGGAAGTTCCGATGGCCAGTCCTCGCCAAGCGCGTCCAACTGGCGAAACCTGCAGTGTCGGCCGTAGACAAGCGCCACCTCCTGGCGGCTGAACTCCGGCACTTGTCGTTCGAGCTTCCCCGGCAGCCACAGGTCATCGGCGTCCAGCCACGCGATCAACTCTCCAGATGCAGCCGCAATGCCGGCATTGCGAGCCTTCGCAGTTCCGCCGTGTTTTCCTTTCACAACCGTGACGCCGAACGACTCGGCAATCCTCACGGAATCGTCCGTGGAACCATCGTCGGACACGATGATCTCCGCCGGCGAGCGTGTCTGCGCCAGGACGGATTCGATCGCCGGGCCCAGATAGTCGGCGGCGTTAAAGCACGGGATGACAACGCTGACCTTCATGAGGGGGCCAACAAGATCAGGCGAGCAAGGCGGGTCGCAAGACTCACCAGTTCTACGCCGCCGCCCTTCTCACAATCCTTGGTCAGCGGACAGCTCTGTCCCTGTGCCTGCCCACAGGAGGTGGCGAGGCGCGGGCGTTTCGGCAGTACCACGGCTGTCGAATACACCGTACCTCTTTGTTTGGTCATGGACGCGGCACGTCGTGCCGAGCGGCGAGCACGTCGACTTGGTTGGCAGATTCTGAATGCCCGCCACGCGAAACGCTCCGCTGTCGGTCCTTGCCTCGTCGCGCCGGTTGGCTAAATTGATTGGCCTGACGCCGTTGCATTGTCAGCGGAACCATGGCTGGTGCTTTGGTGGGCACTGTTTCTTTGTGCCTGCTGCAGGAGCGCCTCGAAATGGTCCGCGAACGCGCGTTCGCCTTCATCCGACAGACTTTGCAAGTACCGCGCCTGGCCGGCCGCCGCGATTCGAAGCCGATCATCGGGAGCCTCCAGCAGCTTCGTGAGCACGGCTTCGAAATCCGAGAAATCCCAGGCATGCGCCGCATAGGTGACATTCGACTCGAAGTACACCGGCCAGGTGACCAGATGGCTCATGTCCGGCTTGACCAGCGCCGCGCCGTCCGCGAAACATTCGAAATCGCGCCCGACGTTGATTTCGCCGAAGCCGAACGGGGAGAGTACAAGCTTCGACTGGCGCATTTCGTCACGGTAGGCGCGATAGTGCAATCTTCCTTGATACGCAATCGTGAAGGCGGTGTCTTGCGCGAACTTTGCCAATCGACGGAACGTCTCACGCCGCTGGAAGGACACCGTCTCTCGTTCGTACTCGAGCCGTCCCCTGAAGCTGACATCGACGGCTCGGGCCAAGCCGTCAGGCGCGGTGCGGCTCCACGTGTAGACTGGAAACGGCCAGTAGCGCTGGAGGTGGTCCAGGCGGGACATCAGCTCTCTGGTCCGCCGGACATAGCTTCCCAAGCCGAGGTTCCACGAGACGCTGAGCTTGTGCAGCTGGTCCGCAGACGCCGGGGCACGCCACGCCTCGCGCGTGTCGACGATCCCCTCGCGCTGATGATAGAAGTCGGTGTAGCACCGCATCCCGTAGAAAGGGGCGGTGTACCTGGTTCGGTCTCTCAGCAGCTGGTTCTTCGCGTAAAGGTCGACGTACGGCAGCACCTCGAAGGTCGTGGTTCCCGAACTGTCGGTGGTGTCGAGCCAGATCAGGGTCGCGACGGCGTCGCGATAGCGCCGGACGGTCTCCAGCACCGACTCCGTGGTCCCTTCCCTCGGCCGATCCTTCCAGTGCTCTCCAGCAATGAGCAGGACGTCGCAGTCGGTGACCTCCGAACTCGCCCGATGGAAAATCGTCAAGCCGATCCCGCGCTGTCGGATCGCCCGACGAAAGGCTCGCAGCGGATAGGTGACGTTGTACGCTTTCGTCGACCGGGCGCTGAGGAGGTGGACTCGCATACGCTGTCCTCAGGCCAACGGCGACGGTATAGCGACGGCCCTTTGCCACACCGCGACGGTCCTGCTGGCCATCGCCTCGACGGAATGAGTCGATCGCAGCTGTACCGAGTACTTCTCGGCGGCGGCGGCAAACGCCGGTGCATCCGCGATCACGCGGCGGACCGCCGACACGAGCGGCTCGGTGTCACAGGGTACGAGCACGCCGCATTGTTCCGGCAGCATCTGAGCGAGATCGCCGACCGCCGTGGCGACGACCGGGACCCCGGCGGCGAGCGCCTCGAGGACGACGTTTGGCATGCCTTCGCTGTCAGACGTGAGCAGCAGCAGCGTGGCGTCACGGAAGAGCGACGGGATGTCATCGCGGGGGCCGAGACAGTGCAGTCGCGACGCAGACGCGAGATCGCTTCCGTCAACGAGGCGCCGGTCAAGTCCATCGCCCGCCAGGACGACGTGGGCCTCGGGGGTCGTCTGCAGCAGCTGGCGCACGACATCGAGCAGGCGCGGAATGTTCTTCACCCTCGCGTTCCGGCCGACGTAGAGGACGACCGGCGACTGCGGCGGGATCGCCAGCTCGCGGCGGAGCGCTCCCCGGCAAGGTGGTCGTCCGCAGGCGGTCGACGTCGATGCCATTCGGCACCAGCGCCACTCGGTCGGGGGCCACCTTACACGTCCCAATCACCAATTGACGTCCCCCCTCCGAGTTGACGAGCACGCTGGCGGCGCGGCGGATGAGCGGCGGAAGCGCCGATTGACGGACACGACCGGCCGGCAGGTGGCTGTTGCGGATACTGCTGACAATCTGTGCCTGGCCGGATTGCGCGAGGACCGAGTAGCCGCTCGCGAACCAGTTCACGGCGTGGATGACGCTCGCCCGTTCGCGGCGGAACAGTCGTCGAAGCGCGAGCCAGCGGCCGACATCGAATCCGCCGGCGCGGGCGATGATCGAGAGCGGATAGCCGAGCGCGCGCACCGCTTCGCCATACGGACTGATCTGCCCCGAGAGACACACGACCCGCACTGGCGCCCAGGCCGTGCCGCGAAGCTGGCGCAGGAGGTCGAGGGTCTGGCGCTCGGCGCCGCCGAGCCCGAGGTGTGAGACCACCACGACGACCCGAACCGGCGTCTCGGACTCAACCATAATCGTCATTCGGTGGCGCATGGCGCCTGTGCGATCTCCGCGCGTCCCGCCGGCCGCCCGACGACCGATCGATACAGCCGTTCGTAGTCGAGCACCATGGTCGGAATCGTGTAGCGCCGGGCGACTAGGGCCCGGGCGCGCGCCCCGTAGCCGAGGCGGGCTTCCTCGCTCGACGCCATCTTGGATAAAGCGCGGAAGAGCGCCTCCGCAGTCGGTGCGCAAATCTCGCCGGCCGCCGGCTCGCCGGGAGGGCAGAGCAACGAGCGGTTCGACCCGACGTCGGTCGCGATGCAGGGAAGGCCCCCGGCCATCGCCTCGAGCAGCGCATTGGACATGCCCTCCGACCGTGACGGCAGCACGAAGACGTCCAGTGATGAGAGAAAGCTGCGCGCCTGCGACGAACGTCCGATGAACCGGATACGCGGATCCTGCTGGGCGCGCTCGCGCAGCGCCTCGGCCCAGGGTCTGTCGATGAGCCCGGCGATCAGGAGCTCGACGGGCGCCGCCCTATCGAATTGCATGAAGGCATCGACGAGCAGGTCCGTACCCTTGATCGGCTTGACCGTGCCCAGTGTTCCGAATCTGATCGGCCGGTCTGTCTCATCTGACTTCGCCGTCTGGTCGGTGTCTCGTGCCTGGCGGTCGTGGCTGGCGTCAGACACGGCGACACCGTTCGGAATGACGGTCAGCAAGCCAGGCCGCGGCGATTCCGTTGACTGCACGAACGCCGCGGTCTCCTGTGACACGCACACGACCTTGTCCGACAACCGGTTGACCAGACGCCTCAAGGCGTGATGGCGCCGGTTCGCATCCTCCCCGCGCCTGCTGGTGATGATGCGCACGTTCGCCCCCCGCGCGCGCAGCAGGCCCGCGACGACATCGGCGACAAACCCGTACGAGTGCACGATGTGCGGACGAAAGCGTCTGACGGCGCGTTCGAACCGCAGGTACGCAAGCGCTCCACCTGGACGCAGGAGGATTGGCCAGTCGAGATTGATATGGTCGATTCGCGCTTCCGTCAGGCGCGCCAGGTAGTCGGCTGATGCCTCCAGGCAGCAGACCTGGCAACGAACCGACGGTGGCAGCCGGCTGGCGAGGGCAATCAGGTGGTGCTCCATGCCACCGAGCCGGCGTCCCCCAATCACGTAGAGGACGCGAATCTCATCGTCTTCAGCCAGAGAGGTCATCGCATCTCGACCAAAACTCACGCGCTCAGCGAATGACTCTGGGTTCACCCGGGGCAGGGAGCGTGATCGGACCGCTCCTGCCACCGCACGGTGCAAGCGAGGCCGCATTGGCGGCCGGACCGAAATCAAAATCATCGAGCGCCTGATTCACGAACCGCCGGAACAACGTGCCGTCGGTCCATTTCGCCGGCGGCAGCGCGATCGAGTTGTCGTCGAGAGTGGTGTTCGCCTGGATGTCCGCAAGCGTGGCGTATTCGAATCCTCGCCGGCCGTCCGTGCCGGTGACCTTCATCAGGAAGGTGCTTGCGGCCGACGACGGGATATACACGTTGCAATCGGCTGCGACCGAAGGAAAGGTCTTGTCGTCATAGGTGATCGCCGGGACGACGTTGTAGCGGAATCGCCACGACTTCGGCGCCACGCCGCCAGCGCCGTTGTTGCTCACCCAGAAGAGCGCGCTGTTGACCAGCAGGTTGTGCTCGACGGTGAGGTCGTCGAAGGCGTTGCGCTCGTAATAGATCGAGTCCTGTCCGTTCAGGAACACGTTGTGGCGGATGACGCTGCCCGTGCCCGAGCCGCCGAGGGTGTGGTTGGGAAAGCCCCAGAACCGCGAGTGCTCCAGCGTGTTTGCGCCGTAGATTCCCGCGCCGTTCCACGAGCGATGGACGAAGGCGCGGCGGACGATCTGCCCCCTCGAGCCGCTGTTGCCCTCGAGGCCGATGCCCAGCGCCTGCCCGATCCCGTTGGCGTTCCAGCACTCCCCGACGCCGAAGGACGGGTTCGCGTCGTAGCATTCCGTGGCGTCGGTCCGCTGGCGAATCACGTGGCTGACGTTCAAGTCTTCGGCCAGCGTGTTGGTGCCGCGCAGGTTGACGATGGACGCGAGCGAGGTGATTCGCTTGAGAACAGTGCCGGTCGCCGACGTGTTGACCCGCAGGCCCTCGGGCGTCGCGTGTTCGATCGTCAGGTTCTCCAGCCAGATGAAGTCGCCGTTGATGGTCAGGGTGCCCCAGCCGGAGCTCGTCAGGTAGAGGTTCGTTCCATCGCGAGGCGGCGCCGTGTCATCGAAGAGGTGGACATAGAGCTTGTTGTTCGCAGTGTCGTGCCACGCCGTCCCGGCCTGGGCCTCGACGTCGTTGATCGAGCTCCGAGCGGAGTACAAGGGCGGAAACCAGAGGTCGAAGCGTCGAGTCGAGGGTGTGGTAAACGGTGGCCGCCGATCTTCGACCAGGATCGGCCGCCAGTTGGCGACCGGGGGCCGCTGGGCGGGGAATGCCGTGAACTGCGCCGCTTCATCCCAGTCGAGTTGATAGGTGTATTGCCGGCCCGGCACCAGTGTCCAGGCCGACGGAGCAGGCTTGACGCGTGTGCCGGTGATCCGCACGCCGTTCTCACCGATGAATTTGATCGGGTTGCCGGCGGCGCCGCTGCCGGTGAAGGTCAGCGACGCCTGCGAGTAGATGCCGTCGGCGCCGCGCTGGACGAGCACGTTGCTGCCCGGAGGCATGCTCTGGCTTCCGGCGAGCGCCACCGCACGCGTCAGGTTGCACGGCTCCTGCTGGGTGCACTGACTGGTCGCGCTGCCATTCGGCGTGACGAAGTGCGAGTAGGTGACGGCCCTCAGCAGAAGCGGCACGAACAGGCAGACACTGCTGACGAAGACGATGAGAGATCGCTTCACAGGATGAACCCTCTGTGGAAAATTACGAGCTTGGTCGAGATCAGGAGGCTGGTTGAGAAACGGGAGGCTGGTTGAGATCAGAAAAAGCCACTGCGGAGAGACGGCCGACCAGTCCAGGCCGCTGTCTGACCGAAGCCCGGCAACGGGTGCGAACTACGGAATGATTCGCAACCCGCGCGGGGCCGCGATCGGGCTGGGCCCGACCGTTGTGCCGCAGATGTTGAATACTCCCGCGCCGCTGGCGGGACTGAAATCGAAGTTCTCGACGGCCTGCCCCGAGAACCGGCGGAACAGGGTTCCGTCGGTCCATTTCGCCGACGGCAGCGCGACCGAGCGAGTCTCGAGACGGGTGTTCGACTGAATCTGAGCAAGCGTGTCGTACTCGAATCCTGGCCGCCCGTCAGTCCCGGAGACCTTCATCAAGAACGTATTGCTGCTCGACGACGGAATGAACACATTGCAGTCGGCCGTCACGGTCGGATAGGTCTTGTCGTCGTACGCAACCGCCGGCGTGATGTTGTAGCGAAACCGCCAGCCGGTCGGCGGCGTGCCGCCGACGCCGTTGTTGCTGACCCAGAAGAGCGGGTTGTTGACGAGCAGGTTGTGCTCGACCGTCAGGTTGTCGAAGGCGGTGCGCTCGAAATACATCGAGTCCTGCCCGTTCACGAACGTGTTGTTGCGGATGACGCCGCCCGTGCCGCCGCCGCCGAGCGTGTGGTTCGGGAAGCCCCAGAACGACGAGTACTCGAGCGTGTTCGCGCCGTAGAGGCCCGCGCCATTCCAGGAGCGATGGACATAGGCGCGCCGGACGACCTGCCCCGAAGAGGTACCGGTGTCATCGCCAATCGACAGGGCCTGCCCGATTCCGTTCGCATTCCAGCACTCGCCCACACCAAATGCCGGGTTCGCGTCGTAACACTCGACCGGGTCGGTCCGCTGGCGAATGATGTGGCTGATATTCAGGTCTTCCGCGAGCGTGTTGATGCCGCGCAGGTTGACGCTGGCGGCGAGCGCGGTGATGCGCCTGAGGACCGTACCGTTGGCCGAGGTATTGACGCGAAGGCCTTCGGGCGTGGCCTGTTCGATCGTCAGGTTCTCGAGCCAGATGTAGTCACCGTTGATCGTCAGCGTGCCCCAGCCGGCGCTGGTCAAATACAGGTTCGTTCCATCGCCCGGCGGCGCTGTGTCGTCGAAGAGGTGGACATACACCGTGTTGGTCGTGGTGTCGTGCCACGCCGTGCCGGCCTGGGCCTCGACTTCATCGATCGAGCCGCGAGCGGAATACAAGGGTGGAAACCGGAGGTCGAAGCGCCGGCTCGACGATGTCGTGAATGGCGGCCGGCGGTCCTCGACCCAGATCGGCCGCCAGTTCGCCACCGGCGGCCGCTGCGCCGGCATGGCGGTGAACTGCGCCTCCTCGTCCCACGCGAGTTGATAGGTGTATCGCCGGCCCGGCACCAGCACCCAGCTGGCGGCGCCAGGCTTGATCCGCGTCCCGGTGATCCGGACACCGTCCTCGCCGATGAACTTGATCGGCTTGCCGGCGCCGCCGCTGCCCGTAAACGTCAGCGAGGGTTGCGAGTAGATGCCGTCCGCGCCACGCTGCACGAGGACGGTGCTACCGGGCGGCATGCTGGCGCTCCCGACCAAGCTGACGGCGCGGGTCAACGTGCACGGACTCTGCGCGGTGCAGAGGCTGGTGGCGCTGCCGTTCGGGCTGACATAGTGCGTGTAGGTGATGATCGTCATTGCGGCCGGCGCAATCCCGCAAAGCGCGGCGGCGATAACGAGGAGCGAAGGACCGACTCCAGCACGGGACGCTGACGCGGCGACACGGACGACACTCGGTTTGCCCATTTGTTACGGCTGGGCTTACAACATGTATGCCGGCCGGCTGTCGCGGACATGCCCTTGAGCCGCAACAAGTTAGCGGTACGGGGCCCGAGGCGTGAGGGCACGCCCGGTCTGCAGTCGTCGGCGCAGCCACGATTCTGTAACGGGCGCTCACATGGTTCATGGACGTTTGCACCTTCTCAACCATGTTCACTCTGTTCACTGTATTCACGGTCTTCACTGTGCGGGTCCGTGGGCGATCGCCGTCTCGAAGTGCTGCTCGAGACTCGAGATGGTGCGCGAGATGTCGAACCTCCGCTCGACCAGTTGTCGACCGGCGACGGCGAGCCGGCGCATGTCGGCCATGTGGGCCGCACACCACACCAGCGTCGCGGCCAGATCCTGCGGATCGCGCTCGTTGACGAGCAGGCCGGTGTCGCCGTGGCGCACCAGCTCCGGGATGCCCGACAGGCGCGTGGCCACGACCGGCAGTTCCACCGCCAGCGCCTCGATGAGCACGTTGGGTATGCCGTCGATCGCGCCATTGGCGGGGGTCACGCACGGCAGGACAAAGAGATCGCTCGCCCGCATCGCCGCTTCGACCTGTTCACCGGGGAGCCACCCGGTGGTGACGACCCACTCGTCAAGGCCGCGGGCGGAAATCGTTTCGCGCACCCGCTGCTCGTACGCGGCCGAACCCTCGCCGACAATCATCTGAAGCCTGAAGTCGACGCCCTGGTCTCGAACGATCGCCAGTGCCTCGAGCAAGTCGAGAAAGCCCTTCTTCTCGCTCCACCGGCCAACCGTGAGGAGCGCCAGGGGACGCCCGACCGAGCCGACCCGTTCCTCCGATCGACTGGGAATGCGCAGCCCGTGGTAGAGGACGTGGACCTTGTTGCCGTCGATCTTCGCTGTCTGCACCAGGTGTTGCCGGTTGTAGTCAGTGCACGTCAGCACGAACCGGGCGGCGTCGCCCTTTTCAGCCAGGAGCCGGGTGTCGCAGAAAATGTCCCAGGCGTGTCCGGTGAAGGAAAAGGGCACGCCGGAGAGGCGCGACATCAACATCGCCGCCGATGTCGACACGGTCGCCCAGTGGGCGTGGATGTGTCGGTATCCCGACTGGCGAACGACGCTTGCATAGAAGCAGGCCTTCGGAATCACGACGAGGTTGCGCGAGACGAGGCGCAGGTCGTTACCGAAGCTGGACGTGACCAGCCGGGCGTAATCAAGGATGGCCCGAGGGTTCGATGCCAAGGCGATGATCGCGGCGACGAGAACATTCGGCGCGAGAAACGCGTCGTACCTGACCTTGTAGGGAAGCGTGCCGGGATCGCTTCCCGGCGCAAAGCTTGGCCGGCGGAGGGAGACGACGGTGATCGACCATCCCCGCGCGGCGAGCTCAGCAATTTCGCGATTGATGAACGTCGTACGGTGGGTGTAGCGAGAGATTACGTAGAGAATCTGACGGTCTCGCACGCGGGTCTCAATCGTTGGAGGCGTCGGAGGTGTCATCTCTGGACGGTGCCGGCGCGGGTGCGCGGTCCGTGCAGCCCAGAAATGCTCCAGCCAGGAGCCAGTAGTACGTGGTCACGGTGTGGGCGCGGAACCGGGCGCCGCTGAAGTCGAGGAGAAAGAGGCAGAGCGTCGCCGCCAGGATGCCAAGGCCGGCCGCGCGCTCGAAACTGCCTCGTCCGGCCTGTCGCGCGCGCCTCATGCATGCGATCGCTACCGTCCCCAACAGGCCGAGATACCCGATGAGACCCAGCGCCCCCATCTCGGTGCCAAGCTGGACCATGGTGGCGTGAGCGGGCCGGAAAACCCCCGTCTCCCGACCGAGCCGCTGCGGATACGTCCCGAGGCCGGTGCCCCAGACGGGACTCTCCACGAACAACGTCGGAAACGACTTCCATTGGATGATGCGCAGTGCCGCGGAATCGTCCAGAGACTCTTCCAGTGAGCTGTCCTGTTCCACGGCTCTCACGGTGAGATCGGCACGGGTGACAGCTTCGCGCGGCGCCCACCGGTAGCCGACGAGGAACACGACCGTCAGGAGCACGACGAGGCCGCGGTTGGTCGCGAATCCGACCACTGCGGCGGTCACTGCAAAGGCCAGCCACGCGCCGCGAGACAACGTGAAGAGCAGCGTCGCCATCATGAGCACCGCCGTCACCGTCAGAAAGACGCGCTGGCCTCGGCCAAGCTCGCGGGTCCTCGAGACGAACAGCAACAGCAGCGCCTGCATCGCGAGAAATCCGGCGAAGAGATTGGCCTGTCCCGTCAACAGCCCTGGCGGCCGGTTGGTCAGCAGATTGCCGGTCGTCAGTCCATCGCGCAGGCCATGCAGCGACATCGCGCCGCTCACCACGGCCACGCAGAGGATCAGGAACCAGAGCTGCTGGCGATTCCGAATCAGCCGGCGGCCGAGAACGAAGAGGGCAAACGGAAACAACCAGTTCTTGACCACCATCAGCAGCGGCCAGACGGGCTGCGGCTGGGCGAGCCACGCATGCGCCGCGGCGAGAACCAGAACCACCGAAAAGTAGAGCATCCAACCGGAGACGCCGACCCGTGATTGCGGCGCCTCTGTGCCGGCGGCGACGACGAGAAAGATCACCAGGAACACCGTCTGCCAATTCAACCCCGGGATGCCCAGCGTCTCGAGCGGCGCCAGCACGAACGTCGGCAAGAGCAGGACGAAGAGGCCGACGAAACGCTCATCGAAATTGAAGAGAAGGCTCGCCCAGTACACCGCCAGCGTGGCGCCGAGGATGACCTTCGTGATCGGATACGGCGCGGCAACGGCGGTCACGATCGCGGCAGTCACCACCACCAGCACCGTCCGCTGGGCCTTCGTCAGCGAGATGACGGGGCCGGACCGATCGGCTCCGCGATCGAGCGTGACCAGTGCAGGGTCGTGCGCGAGGGCTGGACTGGTCATGGTTCGAGCGAGTAGTGAGGCGTCGAGTCCGCAGGATGCATGGCGGCGGTCGCCGCGGCGAGCGCGCGGTCGGCCAGGTGCGAACGCCGGTAGTGACGCTCGACATAGGCGCGACCATTGGCGCCCTTGCGCCGGAGCACGTCCGGGTCGGTCGACGCCAGCTGGAGGCAGACCCGGGCGAGCGCGTCCGCGAGCGCCGGGTGTCACCACCCAGCCACAGTCGGCGGTCTCGACGAGCGCAGCGAGCTCTCCGTGCACCGCGGCCACGATCGGCCGGGACGCCGCCATGTAGTCGAAGATCTTGTTCTGCAGCACCGTGCCGAGAAACGGATCGGGCCAGGTGCACAGCACGGCCGCGTGCGACGCGGCCAGGTACGCGAGGACCTGGTTCTTCGGCACGGGTCCATGGAAGACAGTATTCGTCAGGCCGAGTCGCGCGGCGTGCCGGCGGAGCTCGTCACGGTGATCGCCGTCTCCCACAATCAGGAAGCGGACGCGGCTGCCTTCCAGGATCTTCGCGGCCTCGAGCAGCGTTTCGAGGCTGTTCCAGCGTCCCAGCGCGCCGATGTAAATACAGACGAAGTGGTGTTCTGCGTCCAACGGGAAGTTCGCGATTGGTTCGATGGCCGTGTCGACCATCCAGTCGTCCATGCCGTTCGGCACGAGCACGACGGTGCCGGCCGCGCCACCTCGTTCGATAATCCCCGCCTGGATCCCCGCACTGAGCGCCACCAGCGTATCGGCTCGGGCGTAGAGAAACCGCTCGACCCGTTCGATCAACCGTACGAACAGGCCTCGCCTGAGAACGCCGGCGACGACGGCCGACTCCGGCCAGAGATCGCGGACCTCGAAGACGAAGCGCGCGCGCTTGAGCAACGAGACGATGAATCCCGCGGCCCCGGTCGTCAGCGGTGTCGACGAGGCATAGACTACGTCCACGCGCGAGATCGTCAGCGACTTCAGCGTCGCGCCGATCGCGTACGACAGAAAATTGGCGATCCGTCTGGCGTAGCTGCCGCGGATCCGGTTGTAGGTCCTGACTCTGATGATGCGGACGCCGTCCGGGGCGACCGTCGGCGACGCAATCGTGGTGAGTGTCTTGTGGTTGAGATCTCCGGCAACGAGCGTCACCCGGTGGCCAACCGCAGCCCAGCGCCGCGCGAACTCATAGGCCCGGGACCCTCCAGGATCGTCTGGAGCGTTGAAGTACTGGACCATGTAGAGGATGTGCATGCGCTAGCTGAAAGCTGAATTCGACTGAATGCGCCGACGGCCGTGGTTGACGAGGAACACGAAGACCCCGACCAACACGAATGGACCTCGGACGCGATCTTGTGACAGCAGGTCCAGCCGGGTTCTACAGGCGGACACTGCGAGTAGCGAGTCCTGGAGTCGTCCGGGCGACGAGTCCCGAAAGAATCTCCGCAAGGATCGCCGATTGACGTCTGGCGTCAAATTGAGCCGCCCGCTGGTCGTCGACCTCGGCGGAGATATCGGCGGGGCTCTGCGTGATGTGCCGGCGATACAGATCCGCCAGGGCCGTGGCGATGCCCTCGACATCAGCTGGCGCCACGACGACACCGAAGTTGCCATCACGTACCAGTCGCGCAACCGCGCCGTCCTCGGCCAATGCCAGGATCGGCCGTCGCAGGCCGACATACTCGTACAGCTTCACCGGCACCTGAAGGCCCGTGTCCGGCTGGATCACGACGAGGACGTGCGAGGCGGCCAGGAGGCGCAGCGACTCGTGATGAGGCACTGGCGACTGTCGCGTGACACACCCGTTCAGGCCGAGGCGCTCAATGACGGAATCGACCTCGAAGCCTGACGCGATTTTGCCGACGAGATTGAGGTGAATGCCGTTCTGTGGCACCGCGCCTCCGCGCCGGCACCGCGCCAGGGCCTCGAGCAGCGGCCGCGGGTCTCGCGCCTGGTAGAGCGTGCCGGCGTGGGTGATGACCAACGGAAGCGCAGTGGCTGGCACCGCACGCGCGTAGGGCTCCAGGACGTCGGCGTCGTAGCCGTTCGTCACGACGTGAAAGCGCGCCGAGAGGTCGGGTCCGTACCAGTCGGTGAACTCGCGGTGCAGTTCCGGCGTATTGAGCGCAACCGCATCGGCGCGCCCGATCACGTGCGACTCGAGCCACTGGTGACCGCGAGCGCTCCCGCCCTTGCCCCAGGGTGCGCGCGCCCACGGATCGCGAAAATCTGCGACCCACCGAACGTTGGACAACGACCTCAGGGCGTGTCCAATCAGATGGCAGGTAAACGGGGGCGCTGAGGACAGCACCACATCGATCTTCCGTTGCCGGATTACCTGCATTCCTCGCACCACGGCGTTCCCGAACCAGCCGATCTCGTCATCCGGAAAACCGAACAGGTGGGTCGTAGCCGCGCGCCGCCACGCTCGCCAGCCCGACTTCTCCCGGCGCTGCGGCTCCTGGCTCCGCGGATCCCGGCTCCTCGTGTCTCGCGCGCCAGTTCCGGCCTGCGCCTGACTGCCGCGGCGGAGGAGCCGGTTTCGCCAGCGCACCATCGCGGTATGGCCGCGCCACGCGCCGGTTCGAACGATCGTCAGGCGCGGATCGATTCGCTCGACGAGTGACTCGTCCTGCTGGATCGGGTGCCGGTAGGAAGACGGATCAATCGTCAGGACCGAGGTCTCCCAGCCGTGCGCCTGCAGGTAGTTGGCGAGCCGAAGCACCCGATGCGTGCCTGCGCTCCGGTCTGGAGGGAAATGGGCGCTGACAATCAGCAGGCGATTGCCGTCGGACGAGAGGCTCAATTCTGGACCTTGGTTGGGGTAGTGCGGGCTTCAGCCGGACTTCAGTCGGAGACTACGACAGGAAATCGCTCCGACCGGCTACCTCACGATTCGCACGTTGGCCGGTGCCTGGGGTGCCGTGACACCCGACGCGCATACCGTCGCAAACGGATCGACGTCGACGTCACCCGCGCGGTCCTGGCTGAGAATCGTCGCCAGCACTTGGTGATCCCAGCAGTTGCCTTCGGCCTTGACGGCGTAGCCAGCGCGCAAATTGCGGACGTCCGCCACACCGTTGCCCTGGATGCGGTTGTTGCCGCGGCTCGTCACCGATTGTCCGCCTATGGTGAGGGTGCCACCGCCCAGATCGGCCTGACCGTTTTCCCGGACGACCACTCCACCGGCTGGTTCCGAGCCCGGCGACAGCCCGTTGTTCGTGATGGTGTTGCTCGACAGGGAGACGACCGCCGAATCGCCGATCAGTATGCCCTGGCGGGGGTTGCCGTCGAAAACGTTGTCCCGAACGATCGCCTGCGTGCCACCGCTCAACCGCAGGCCGCGAAAGCAGCGCATGGTGTTGCGTTCGAAAATGAGCTGGTAGGTACCATCAATCGTCACGCCGGTGCAGGCCTCTCGATTGCCAGTCGTCGTGAAGACATTCGAGCGAATAACGAAGCGTCCACCCTGCGAGTTGTCGTACGGGCCGCGGATCGGCTGCACGGTATTCGTGAAGGTGTTGCCTTCAATCGTTCCGCTGCCGTAACTCATCTGATAAGCCTTGTCCCGGTAATCCTGGAACCGGTTGTTGCGAATACTTGCGTTTAGCGCCTGCAGACTAACCGTGCTGACCGCGTCGTCCGAGCAGCTGTGGCCCAGAAAGACATTCCTCTCGACGACGTTATCGGGGCCGACGATCTGCAGGGACTCCAGAAAGTACTTGAAGGTCAGGTTTCTGACCGTGCTGTGACGGCCTCTGAGATGACCGATCGCCGGCGCGTCGAGACCATTGTCCGAGATCGCGCAGCCGGTGAAGTTGGTCGTGTATTCGAGTGTTATGTCCCGGTCCTCGCCGTCGAGGACAACTCCGTCCTGAATAGTGCCGAGGCCGGCCGTCATCGGGATGGTCGTGGCGCGGCAGTTGAAGTTGATCGTGCCGCCACCGCTGGCGTTGGCCTGAGTGATTGCCGCGAGGAGCGCCGTTTGCGTGCACGCGACTCGTTGGGAAGCTGTTTGCCAGGCGCCCGCCGGACTTGTCATCCCGGCGACAAGTCCAACGAGAAGCCACGGCGCTATCGCCGTAGTCGATGTCATGGTCTTTCAGCAGCTCTTCGGTTAGAGGGTCCAACACGTAGACTCTCAATTGGCGTGCCGGGCAACGCGGCGCGCTCGCTCGCAGAATTCCTTGAGCGTTTACCAAGTGAGTCGAAAGCGCACGCGCCTTCATCGTGAACATATTTCCCCGCCACGGACGGACTATGTAACTCCGTCGCTCACGCGTATTTCGCACGCCTGTGTCGGAAGTCGACGACCGTCAGACCCGCGCAGGAGTTCAGCGTGTGCGTACCGGTCAACCCGGCACGCCAGTGCGGTTCCACTCGGCCAACGATGGTTTCGTGGAACGCGTCAGGAGTCAGACGGTCGATGCGGTTGATGACGATGGCAGAACCGTAGCGGCCGCTGCAGTCCTGCGACGGTCTGAACAGCGTCTGACCTTTCCAGAAGAAGCGGCCGGCGCCCCGCGCTGAACGGGCGTCCGATTTCACGGGATTGCGGCGATGAGGCGTCCATGGGCCAAGCGGAGTCGGGCCGTGGAACGCGTGGAGCTCGTCGTAGTTACGAATCGCCGCGTGCGGCGAGATATTCGTGAACAGCCACCACCGGCCTTCGACTTCGACGAGCGTCGCATCCACCGCGTGAAGCGACTCGAGCAACGTTGCTTCCGGTGTCCATTCGAATGGGAATCGGCGGGCCGAAAATACTTCGATTCGCGCCGCGTTCGACGTCTCCGGCATCATGAACCACTGGTCGCGCCATCGAAAGACGAACGGGTACGACAGGTGGTAGGGGCGTTCCAGCACCGTCACGGGACGCTCGAAGGCGCCGTTACGCGACAGGCGGCTGACACCGATGTGCCCCCGCTTCGTCGCGCGATCGTAGACCTCGAGAAAGATCTGATAGCCGTCCTGGCTGACGACCGGAAACGGGTCGGCCCACGACGATCCGAGCGGTGGCCACTGTTCCTTGAAGCGATACAGGGTCGTGGACGGAACGGATGTCGACAGCGAAAAGGCGACGGCCCACTGATCGACCTCCCGGATTCGCCTGACACGCTCGCGCATCCGTCCGGTGAGGTAGCGGCCAACCAGGGCGATCGTCTCCAGGTTGTCGGGTTTGCGAAACAGCCGCTCACTGTAGAAGCGAACGTCGCCCGAGCCCTGGCCGCAGCCGCATCCGTCGAGTGCCGCCGGCCCGCACTCCGCGAGCTGGCGAAGCGCGCGCGTCACAAACGCGGCGGACTTCCAGTAGTAGTTGTTCCGGTTGCGCCAGACCGACGATCGATCCGTCTTCGCGTACGACCGGCAGATCACGCGCCCATTGTCGAGGTCCTCATTGAGGATCTGGAGGACCGACCCGGTGGTCGGCTGTGCGTGCATGACTTCCCAGAAACCCGCCGGTCCACCGCGATTGACGTGGTTGTCGCCGTGATGGTACGACCAGACCCCGTAGCGCGCCGCCTGGAGAATCGGTCCCTTGAGAATTCGAAAGCCGAAACGCAGCAGCACGTCCGGGCGGGCGTCCCGAATCTGGTCGAGGGCGGTCTCCGAGACGTAGTCACAGAACCGTGTTTCCTTCACCGCGGCGTGAACGACGGCGGCCCCGGCCAGGAGCTCGGTCGTATCGTGCTGCGCGAACGCGTCCTGCGACGTGCGAAAGGCTCGTTCGTCGAGCCACCGGTACGCGAGGTAGGCCAGCCGCGATCGCCTGCGCCACAGCCGGCGCGCCAGCGACGTCCGCGCCACGGGAGGCGCGTCCTTCTTGACCACGAGCACGATCCGCGCGTAGGTCGACGCCTGGATGTCGGCGATGATCTGTCTGACCCACGCTGGCTGCTGAAGCGCGTCGACCAGCAGCCCGATGCGAAGCGGTTCGTTCGGCCGGGCGCCGGCAACCGTCACGATCCGCCGCCGCCCTCGAGTCTCGATCACGAGGCCTGCGAGCGACGCGCCAGCGGCAGGACGACCCTGGCGGGGTTGCCAAAGACGTGCTGACCGGGTGCCACGTTCCTCACGACGACCGCTCCAGGACCGACGGAGCTCCACTCGCCGACCTCGAGACCCTTCCCAACCGTGGCGTTCACGCCGATGTCGCAGCCTTCGCCGAGCCTGACTCTCCCGGCGATGTTCGCGCCGGGCGCCACCGTCGAGCAGCGGCCCAGCACGCAGTCGTGACCGATCGTCGAATGGAGATTCACCGTCGTGTGTTCTTCGATCACGGCGTCATAGGCGATCGCGACGCCGGCATTGATGATCACGCCCGGCGCCAGGCGCACGCCGCTCGCGGCGATGAGCGACGGGTGGACGGCAGAGACGTACGTGATCGGTCGATCGCTCAACCGGTGGGCGATCCGCTGCTTGGCCCTGGTGTCGGCAATCCCGATGACATAGCCGAGGTCGGGCTGCGGTTCCGCCGGCACCCAGTCGAGTCCGCCGAGCACCGGCAGGCCGCCGACGATCGCGCCGTGCCGCGCCGGCGAATCATCCAGGAATCCGATCACCTCCGGCCCGCCGCCGTGCCTGGATGCCTCACGCAGAATCTCGAGCGTGCCGCGGCCGTGATCGCCTGCGCCGATGATGACGATTCTGTGTGGCCTCACGGTTTTGCCTTCACCAGGACTTTGCCGCCTTCTCCTTGAAATGGTCTTTCTCCGCGATCTGCGCATCGCTGCGAACGATCACCCCGAGCGTGCGCCCGAGGACGAGCAGGTCCATGCGTGGCGACATCCGGTCGACGTACTCGAGATCGCGCCTGATCCGCTCATCCCAGCTGATCGCGTTGCGCCCGTTGACCTGCGCCCAGCCCGTGATCCCCGGCAGCACGCTCAGCCGGCGCCGCTGCTCCGGCGTGTACTCCTTGACTTGGTAGGCAAGGCCGGGCCGCGGCCCGATGACGCTCATCTCTCCGCGCAGGACATTGATCAGTTGCGGGAGCTCGTCGAGACTCGACCTGCGAAGCAGCCGACCGATCGCCGTCACTCTCGGGTCGTTCTTGAGGCACAGGATGCCCGCCCCGTGCGATTCGGCGCCGACGACCATGGTGCGAAACTTGATGAAGCGGAACGGCACACCGTCTTTTCCGATCCGCTCCTGCACGTAGAGGACGGGACCACGCGACGTCAGCTTGATCAGCAGGGCCGCGAGGGCGAACAAAGGCGCCAGGGCCGTCAGCGCCAGTACGGCCAAGGTGACGTCGCAGATGCGTTTGCCAAATCGACGGTAGAACACGGGTCAGCTCAGAATGTGCAGATTTGCAGGGGTGCGGTCGGAAACACCCCGACCGAAACGGTGCCGTGATGCTTGGCCTCGAGGTGCGCGATGAGCGCCGCCCACCTCGTGAACAGGCGGTATTCGGCGGCGAACGAGACGCGGAAATCGCGGTCGTTGAGGTGCGGGCTGAAGACCACCACTTCACGCCCATCGAGAAACGGCTTGACGGTCGGCGTCCGGTGCAGCCGCATGCCTGGACCATGAAGCGAGTGGTAGCCCCGCCCGAGCTGGCAGCAGGCCGTGATGACGAGCGTTCCGCCGGGCTTCAGCAGCGGCTGACGCGCCGTGCGATAGCAGTTGAGCGCATTGCCGACCTGGAGCAGCTCGCCATCCTTCGGATACGCGTTCAGGCAGACGACATCGTACGGCGCGCCCTGCACCGTGGTCGCGTAAAGCCCGGTCGCCAGCCGCGCCGCGGCGCGGTGCGCCGAGACGGGATGACCACTGACGAGTCCCGCGACCTGCCGGCGCGAATTGACGACGACGTTGCAGCTGAAAGCCAGGCCTGCCTTCAGAGCGATTTCCTCGACGTCGCGGCGTGCATCGACGTCAGGGTTGCCGAGGCCGCCGGAGATACCGGTCACCGCAGGCTGATGGTTCGCCTGGAGCGTGTCGATGCCGGCGAGACCCGGGACCACCAGCTTGGCGCCGCCGCCGAACCCCATGTAGGGATGGGGCATGACGCCTCCCAGCGCGATTTTCAGATCCGCCTCACAGAAGCTCCGGTTGAGGAGGATCGGCGTGCCGCGGCTGGATCGGCCCAGATCGACCAGGTTTTCGTAGGGGTGGTGCTGCTCGATGTCGAAGGCGTCGACGATCGCCGCGCCAAGCTTTCGTTCGAGCTCGGTACGCACCATCGGACGGTGAGCGCCGAGCGCCACGAGGATCTTGATGTTCTCGGGCGCGATGCCGTCGAGCTCGGACAGAAGAATCGGCAGAATCTCGGCGGTCGGCGTTGGTCGCGTGATGTCGTCGACGGCGATGGCCGCGGTGCGGGCGGCAGCCGCCAGCTCACGAAGCGGCCTGGACTCGAGCGGTTCGCGCACAGCGCTGGCCAGCGTCGCCGCCGACAACTGCCGGCCGTCGCGCATCCCGTTGATCTGGATCATGAAGCGCCGCGGGAACGACAGCTCCAGCGTGGTGTCCGGATCCCAGCACCCCCAGGGAACGGTCGCAGCACTGCCGACGACAGACAGTGACTCGGTCGTCATGACCGCCTCTCGCCAAGGCGGTATTTCTGAACCTTGCCGCTCGACGTCTTGTGCAGCTCGTCGACGAAGTGCACGGCGCGCGGAATCTTGTGCCTCGAGAGGTGGCGGGCGCAGAACATCTGCAGTTCGCGATCGGTGCAGGACGTGCCGGGGCGCCGGACGACATAGGCGACCGGCACGGTTCCGAGGACCGGATCGGGCATGGCAATGACCGCCGCCTCGGCGACACCGCCGTGTGCCAGCACCACGTCCTCGATCTCTCTCGCGCTGACCTTCTCGCCGGCCGACTTGAACATGTCATCCCGGCGCCCCTGATAGTAGAGAAAACCATCGGCGTCGGCGCAGGCATAGTCGCCGGAGTGAAATCCCAGCCGGGACATCCGCGCCGCGGTCGTCTCCGGATCGCGGTAGTAGCCCTTCATCAGGCTTGGTCCGCTGAGGACGATCTCGCCGCTCTCGCCGACGTCGGCGGCGGACTGATCGGGACGCGCAATCGTGACCGCGACGCCGGGGATGGGTCGACCAATCGATCCGATCTTGCCGGGGGTCGACGTGTAGTCGACCGCCGTCGCGCGCGGCCCAATCTCGGTGCATCCGTAGTTGTTGAAGAGCGCCGCGCCGGGGAAGGCCGCCTGGACCCGGTCGATGACGGCGGGCGCGAGAGGTCCCCCGGCGCTGAGGATGTAGCGCAGCGACGCCTCGCGTCCGGCCGCAGCAGCACGATGAGTGGCGAGGATGTTCAAGCTGGTTGGCACGCCCCCGAAGCCGGTGACGCGGTGCTCGGCGATCGCACGAATGACGAGCTGCGGGAAGAACAGATTCCGCAGCAGCACCAGCGAACCGCCGGCGACGAGCGTGCTGAGCACCTGCGAGAGCGCGTACGAATAGTGGAGCGGCAGGAAGACGAGGGACCTGTCGGCGTCAGACAGGTCGAGGCACTGGGCAACGCCGCGAGCGTTCGCGAGCAGGGCTTCTTCGGTCATCATGACGCCCTTGGGCGTGCCGGTCGTGCCGCTCGTAAAGATGATGGCCGCGAGATCGCTGACATCCTCGTCGCCGTAAGGCGTCCACCCGGTGCGGGAGAGAAACGTTCCCGGCAGCACCTCGCTCGTGCCTCGGTCGGCGATCACGACGTCCGGGCGAGCGATCGCGTCGATCCGCTCGCGCTCGTCGGCCGTGAGCGCCGGGCTCACAGGGATGAAGACCGCACCGCACTCGTTGACGGCCAGCAGCACGAGCAGGAATGCCGGGCAGTTGGGCAGCGCGACGAGGACCTTGGATCCGCGTCCGACGCCGGCCGCCTCGAGGCGGGCGACCAGGTCGGCCGCCTGTCCTCGAAGCTCGGCGGCGGTGAACGCCGAACCCTCGAACACCAGCGCCGGATCGGTTTGATCGAGCCGCCGCCGCAACAGGTCGATCAAGGGCATTTTCGAGCGACCAGCGCGGCCAGCGATCCAATCGACGTGAAGTGTTCCGGGGCGACCTCATCGTCGCCAAGCTGGATCGCGAAGCGATCCTCGAGCGCGTAGACGAGCTCGATCATACCGACCGAATCGATGCCGGTGGCGTCGAGCGGCGCGTCGCTCGGATGCTCGAGACAGCGGTCGTTCATGGTGATGTCGGTCAGGATCTCTCGAACCGCGCGTTCGGAGTCGTTCGCCATCGGGGGCACCTGGCTCAGATAGGTTGTGGCTTCGGTCGAGGACGCGAATGACCGGTCAACGACGCGGACGAGAGCCCGGCGCTGGTGGCTGACGGGTGCCGCCCGAGCGCTTGACGGAGCGCCTGGCTGATCCGGCCGATCTGCTCGGGTGTGAGATTCGTGTGAAAGGGGAGGGCGATCGTTGACGCCGCCACCGCTTCGGTGACGGGAAAGTCGCCAGCCCTGTGGCCCAGTCGTTGAATATGCGGCTGCAGGTGCAGTGGCGAGAAGTAATCGCTGCAGGCAATCCCGTCGGCTCTGAGCGTTCGCAGTACTTCATCGCGTCCCGAGCGATCACGTCCCTTCACCCGGACGACATAGACGAACCAGCTGACTTCAGCGTCGGGCAGATCGTAGATCGGCAATTCGATCTCGGCGATGCCCGAGAGCTGCCGGCGGTACTCGTCGGCCACGTCCTGGCGGCGGCGGAGAATCGCGTCGAGGCGGCCCAGTTGCGCCAGCCCGAGCGCGCAATTGATGTCCGAGAGCCGATAGTTGTAGCCGAGACGCTCGTGCTGCAGCCATGCGCCCGCCTCGCCACGACCCTGGTTGCGGAGGCTCTTGAACAACTGGTCCAGGTGCCGATCGTTGGTGACGAGCATGCCACCCTCGCCGGTCGTCATTTGCTTGTTGGGGTAAAAGGCAAAGGCGCCGACGTCGCCGATCGCGCCGACGCGGCGTCCGCGCCAGCGAGCGCCGATCGCCTCGCAGGCGTCCTCGATGACGCGCAGATCGTGGCGGCGCGCGATGTCGAGAATGGCGTCGAGATTGGCCGGCCGTCCGAAGACGTGGACCGGCAGGATCGCCTTCGTGCGCGGCGTGATCCGGCGCTCGATCGCGGTCACGTCGAGGTTGAACGTCGTCTCCTCGATGTCGACGAACACCGGGACCGCGTCCTCGAACAGCACGCAATTGGCCGACGCCACGAAGCTGAAGGGCGTGGTAATCACCTCATCCCCGCGGCCGATGCCGAGTGCTTTCACCGCCAGGTGCAGCGCTGCCGTCCCGCTGCTGATGGCGGTGGCATGCCGCGCACCCACGTACTCGGCGAAGGCCGACTCGAACGCCGGCAGCTTCGGGCCAAGGCTGAGGAACGGCGTCCGCAGAACGTCGACCACCGCCTGGATGTCCGTCTCCGAAATATCGGGCCGGCTCAGCGGAATATCGGGGTCCTTATGGGGTTGAGGGCTGTGTGGATGCACTGGAAGTCGATGAAGCAATCTCGTGTGGAAGGAAGCCGGCGAGTGCCGGGTAGGCGGTCTGGATGAATGCCAGCGCGGTCCGTTCGGCCGCCGCCGCGTCATCCTCGAACGGCACGCTGACGCGAATCATCGCCGCGTCGCTCCGACCTTTGGTCAAGGAGTCGACCACGAGGTGCACACGCCCGAGATACTCGTTGGTGACAATCCTGCCGCCCGACTGTTGATACCAGTAGACGACCACCTGCTGGTCGATGCCGTTGCGGACGGTGTAGCTGTTCGCCGTGAAGGGGTGGTAGGGCGCGACGTCGACCGTCGTCGTATCGCGCCGGGCGATGAACCACCCGTTGCCGGGCAGGCAATTCTTGGGCGAATGCAGCATCGCGCCGTGCTGTTGCGACGCATAGAAGCCGACGTAGAGGTGGACAGCGGTCGAGCCGCGCCGGTACATCTTCGACACGTAGTCGGTGACGCCAAGCTTGGTCTCGATGCGTTCGGTGAAGCGCAGGTCCTCGCCCCGCCAGTCGCCCAGCGATTGAGGAAATTTCGCGAATGGCTGGCGCAGCGCGCACCGGTTCGCCATGGCCCACGGCGCGCACGGCCCAGGACGACAGCAGCAGCAGCACCCCGACCACGACCATCCGTCCGGTCATTCCAGTCATTTTTTTTCAGGCACCAGGAAGTGCAGCAGCCGGTTCACTCCGAGGAGCAGCGCTGCCGCCACGAGGAACACCGACCAGCCACCCGCCGTATGAAAGACGCCAAGCGCCGTGTCGACCGAGGCGAAATGCGCGAGGAGGCCGGTCATGGTCACGCGGAACACGTTGGCAGCGATGGCGATCGGCACGATCGTCAGCACCAGCAGCAGGCGCAGCAGCCAGCCCGAGTAGGTGATGTAGGCATACAACAGGCCGAGCGCGGTCAGCGACATCAGGGATCGGATGCCGCTGCATGCCTCCTCGACGTCGAGCGACACCGCCGCCAGGTGCATGATGTTCCCCTCGCGAAAGACCAGGACCCCGCACGCTTCCATGATCGTGCTGGCGATCTGCGCCGCGAACAGCTGAAGCGGAAACGCGATCGAATTGAAGATGATTCCCGGCAGCGGAATCATCAGCAGGAGAAAGGCGAGCGGAAACGCCACGACGCGCAGGATCCGCAGGCCAACGAGGTAGAGGAGGCCGCCGGCAATCATTACGACTGCCGACACGCGCTGGAGAAACAGATCGGCCCCGACGATGCCGGTGACGTAAACGGCCAGGGCCCCCGCCATGACGGCCAACCCCCACGACGTCGGTCTGATCGCGGTCGCCTTGAGCTCATCGCGCTTGGTCCAGACGAGATAGCCGGAGACGAGCGGGATGAGAAAGCCGTGCGAGTACTCGTCCTCGTTCCACCACTGTGCGACCAGGCCAGGGATCACCAGCCAATACGTCCAGATGAACGCCGCGACCAGCGCCGCGACGAGCGGCAGCGGGTGCGGCGACAGCGAGACGCGTTCCGGCTGATCGAGCGTGGTGGTCTGCATGTCACCCGGCGTTGGCGATGGCTCGTGCCGCGCGCGGTCGGCTGCAACGGCGTCATCGGTTGATATTCCGGCACGACCTCCTGGAGCGTCCGCTGGATCTCTTCGAAGTCCATGCTGATGCCGAGCGCCTTGAGGCGCTGCACCCTGGTCGGCAAATCGAACGGGACCTTGGACGGCCCGTCCAGCCGGGACAACTTGGCCTGGTCGGTCGGGAGGAGCGTCTCGTAGGGATACGACAACTCCTCCTCGAGCTTTTCACCGGGCCGCAGGCCGACGAACTGGACCGGGATCGCATCTTCACGCAGCCCCGACAGCCTGACCATCTGCCGTGCGAGATCGAGGAGCCGGATCGGCTGCCCCATGTCGAGCAGGAAGATCTCGCCGGCGCGGGAGAGGGAGCCGGCTTGAAGGACCAGCAGCACCGCCTCCGGGATGGTCATGAAGTATCGCGTGATGTTGGGATCGGTGATGGTGATTGGACCACCATCGGCGATCTGTTTCTTGAAGAGCGGAATGACACTGCCGCGGCTGCCCATGACGTTGCCGAAGCGAACGGCGCAGGCGACTCGCGAGAATTTCGGACTTCGCACCAGGAGTTCGGTCACCCGCTTGCAGCAACCCATCACGCTCGAGGGGTTGACGGCCTTGTCCGACGAAATGCACACGACTTTCTGCGCCCCGTACTCGAGCGCGGCGGTGAGCACGTTCTCCGTGCCGATGATGTTGTTGAGGACCGCTTCGTCGGGGTTCGCCTCCATGAGCGGTACATGCTTGTCGGCCGCGGCGTGGAAGACGAGTTCGGGACGACGCAGGCTGAACACCCGGTCGAGCTTGGTGTAGTTTATGATGTCGCCAATCACTTCCTCGAGCTCGACGCCGTTGGCGTGCGGCAGCAGCCGCTGCTTGGTCGCGTAGATGCTGTTCTCGCCGCGCCCGAGGAGGATAATCTTTCGCGGCCGGAATTTCAGGATCTGAAAGCACAGCTCCGAACCGATACTGCCGCCCGCACCGGTGACGAGAATCGTCTTGTCGCCAAGAAAGGTCTTCAACCGTTCTTCGTTGAAATCGACCTTCGCGCTTTCACGGCCCAGCAGGTCGCCAATCTGCACGTCCCGCAGATCGCTGACGCTGACCTTTCCCATGAACAGTTCGTCGAGGCTGGGCGCGATCTGCACGTTCGGGGAATACTGGCGGCACAGTTCCACGATCTCATTCAGCTGCCGACCGGAGATCGCCGAGATGGTGATGACGATCTGATCGATGTGACCGTATCGGGCAACGACCTTTGGCAGCACGGCCCGTCCACCGAGCACTTCACAGCCGTGGAGGTTCATGTGCAGCAGCGCCGGATCGTCGTCGATGAAGCCGAGCACGCGCTTCGAGCCCGAGTGGCTCGTTTTGATTTGCTCGGCCATGGACGCGCCGAGATCGCCGGCGCCGTACAAGAGGACGTTCTGCCTGGCAGCGGGGGCGGCGTCGCGGTGGATCTTCGCCCGGTTCAGGCCTGGGACGGGCTTGTTACGGAGCAGCCGCGGCAGCGCGCGAAACGTCGCCAGCGCGAGCAGGCTCAGGCACCAGTCAAAGAGGATGATCGATCGGGGGAAGGTCACGAACCCCACCACGATGGCGTAGTCCGCGACGATGAGGAGGCTGGCGAGCGACAGCGCCTTGACGAGCAGCGTCAGCTCCGGAATGCCGGTGTGGCGCCAAAAATACCGATACAGTCCGAAATGGTAGAGAAGGATTGCCTTGGTGGGAACTACCAGGGGCGCACTGAAGGCAAAGAGATGCCAATACTCATCCGGAAGGCGCCCGTCGAAACGAAGAGTGAACGCTCCGTAGTAGGCGGCGGAAAGTAAAACGACGTCACCGAGATACTTGACGGTACGCCGGAGGCGATTGTTCTGAAGCAGTTTCATGTGACGTGAGCAAAACGAAGATGCACCAGCTCGACTGGAAGCCAACAAGCTACCGCCCTCTCAGTCACATACGGGCTGCAGAAAGGCGTAAACGGTGACCGGCGCGAGTGGCATCGACAGACCTACAACCGCGCCTCAAGAACCTCGGAAGCAAGTTGAAGTCCAGGTCATCGGTGCGTTGCAATCGCGTCGTCAATCCGACTCAGCCTTGGCTGGGTCCTGTTGAGGTGGAACGTTATTCGCTAAGCGAGGGGAATGCAAGGCACATTGGTGTACCTGTAACTGCTGACTCGAAGAGAGAGAACGAATGAGAGTGCGATTGGGAAAGTGTGTGCTCGGCTGGGCCATTGTCGCATGGATGTGCAGTTGCGGGGTCGCGTCCGCGCAAGACGGCAATAATGTTTTAGTTGTGGTTGAGTCGGCCAATCCGGCGTCTCGGCGTATCGCCGCTCACTATGTCCGAGCACGGGGAATACGTGCCGAGAACGTGGTGACGCTGCGAGCCGGGGCAACTGACGAGGTCACGCGTTCGCAATACGAAGAGCAGATCGAGGGTCCGATTGGCGCCTGGATTCGACGTCACGCGATGCAGGACCGTATCTTCTACATTGTCCTCACGAAGGGTATTCCGCTCACAATCAGCGGATCAGGTGGAAGAGGTGGCACTGCGTCCAGCGTCGATTCCGAGTTGACGCTTCTGTATCAGAAGCTTCTCGGCAAGCGCATCCCGAACGTCGGACCTCTACCAAACCCCTATTTCGAAAACGGGCGGGTACCGGCCTTGCGCCGACCGTTCTCGCATGCCGATCAGGACATCTACCTGGTCTCGCGGCTCGACGGTTTCAACGAGGCGGACGTGATTGGGCTCATCGACCGCGGCTCGGCCGCCACCGCCAGCGGTGATTTCGTCCTTGATTCAAAGGGTGAGCTCAAGGGCAAGAGCTCAGCCGACACTCCCGAGCTCTGGCTGAATGCGACGGCGGACGCGCTCGCCGCCGTTGGCTTCCGCGACCGCGTCGTCGTCGAATCGACGTCTGGCAGCGTCCCGGCCCGGCGAAATGTCCTCGGCTATGCGTCGTGGGGCTCGAACGATCCGTCGATCCGAACCCGACGGCTTGGTCTCGGCTTCGTGCCCGGCGCGTTGGCGACGATGTTCGTCAGTGCCGGCGCGCGCACGTTCGAAGCGCCGCCAGATACCTGGAAACCCGGCGGCGCGCAGGATTTCCGATCGGCCTACCGAGGCTCTCCGCAGTCTCTTATTGCAGATCTCGTACGAGAAGGAGTCACTGGCGTCGCTGGTTACGTCCGCGAGCCGTTTCTCGACGGCACGATCCGCCCGGATATTCTCTTCCCGGCGTACGTTGGCGGGTTGAACCTGATTGAAGCGTACTACGCCGCCATGCCGTACCTGAGTTGGCAGGCCGTGGTCATCGGTGATCCATTGTGCGCGCCCTTCCGTGAGGCGACACTGCCACCAGAGCAGGCTGTGCCCGGACCTGGACAGTGAAACCGAGCTTCCGAAATACTTTTCCGCCCGCCGCCTCGCCGTGCTGATCGCTGACGGGGCGAGCAGCGACGTCGGCAAGCTGCTCCTCAAGGCCGAGGCGCTCCAGAACCGGGGCGACAAGGCTGGTGCCATCGTGGCGCTCGAAAAGGCCACCGCCAGCGAACCGCGCCTGACCTCGGCGCACCTGATGCTGGCAGGTCTCTACGAGGAAACGAACGACTACGACCGTGCCATCGAGCGATACCGTCGGGTGCTCGCCGTCGCACCGAAAGAGCCCGTCTCGCTCAACAACCTGGCCTATGCGCTCGCCGTGCACAAGAACGCCCCGGCCGACGCGCTGCCGATTGGCCAGCAGGCCTACGTGGCCTCCGGCGGCGCCGCATCGAGCGCCGATACGCTCGGCTGGATCCACTATCTGCTCGGCAACCACGAAGAGGCCGCAAAGTTTCTCGCTGAAGGAGCGAGCCGCGCGCCCGGCAACGCGGAGATTCACCTGCACGTGGCGTACAACCTTGCGGCGCTCGGACAAGACGACGCCGCTCGCGCCGCGCTGGCCAAGAGCCTGCAACTCGACATGATGCTCGCCGCGCGCGACGATGTGAAGAAGCTTCGCGCCCGGCTTGGCCTGCGATAGGGCATCCCGGCCCACTCAATTCTCGGGCACGACGCCCTTCACCTTCGCCGCGCTCGTTCTCCCGATCGCCCTGTAGCCCCGCACGCCCAGGTGTGACCGACAGTCACATCAAGAAGTGCGCTATCTTATTGAGCGCAAACGGTTTCGCTATGGGCTCACTCCTTGCTCTCGCCGAGGGCATGCGTACACTTGGATTGCTCGTCACCCTGATGGTCGCGACGCCGCAAGCCGCGACCGATCAGAAGCCTGTCGTCCCGGAAGGGACCGTCATCGTCTCGGCGCAGGTCACCGGCTCCGACGGCGGACGCCTGAGTCCCGGCCTTCGCGAGGACATCCGCAACCTCGCCGGCACCACATTGAAGCAGGAACGCCTCGACGAGCTCGCTGCGCGCATCGAGGCGGAACGGCCCCGCTACGTTGCCGCGGTGCGCGCGGTCATGGAGCCCGACGGCCAGGCGCGCGTGTTCTTCGTCATGGGACGCCAGGAAGTCCCCGAGCGCGACGACAACGTCAACAGGCGCTACATCGTCGAGGAGGCGGAGATCACTGGTGCGCCGGACGAGGACCTGGCGGCGCTGCGCGACGAGCTCCGGGGGCTGATCGGGAAGCGGCTCGATTCCGGCGACGCGGATCAATTGCACGGCCGCATCGAGCGCCAGTTCCCCCGCTACGACGTCTCGCGGAAAATTCAACGCGGCAAAGAGGTCGGCCAGATCAGGCTCATCTTCGAGCTGCGCGAGAAGGAGCTGCCGAAGTGGCTCCGGTTCGAGCCGCTTCGATCGAACGCGCTGTTTCACTCGGAGCAGGGCTGGGGAAGCTACCTGGACCTGGCCATTGGCACGCGCGATTTTCGTTTTACGCCTATCGTCGCCTTCGACGACGCGGACGAGCTCGTCGAAGAGTACTCCGGCTTCGGACTGCGCTTCGAGTCGAGGAAACTGGGCACGCGCCGGCTTGGCGCCAGCTTCGAGTGGTCGAGGTTCGAGCATGACTGGCGTGCCGCGACGCTCGACGCGCTCGCGCTCTCACCAGACATCCCACCCGCGTACGAGACACGATCGACGATCACACCCGTGGTGAAGTTTGCCGTCACTCCGGACATCAGCATCGCCGGGGGCGTGAGCATTTCCGAGTTGGAGCCACTCGAGGCGGACCTCGCGCAGCCACTCCCTCCGGCGACCGGATCGACCATGGCGAATGCGTTCGTCGCCTCGGTGGAAATCGACAGGCAATGGACCGACAGCTCCGACGCGACGCATCGGGTTGACGGCAGCTTCGGCGTGCGCTCCGGCACTCGCGAGCTCGAGAGCGATCTCGTCTACACGAAGTATCTCGGCGGAGGCACGTATCGGTTCGACCAGGGGCGCCATCACGTGCAGGCCACCGGCATGGCCGGAGGAATCACCGGACGCCCGCCGCTCTTCGAACGGTTCACCCTCGGCGACTCGAAAACGCTTCGGGGCTGGGACAAGTACGACATCGCGCCGGCCGGAGCCGACCGGATGTTCTACTCGTCGCTCGAGTACCGCTACACCGGCGTCTCGCTCTTCCTCGACGTCGGCTCGGTCTGGGACGCGGGCGCCGAACGGAAGGTCCGCGTCTCGACAGGCGTCGGATTCCACGCCGGGCCGACGTTCTTCGTCGTTGGCTTCCCGCTGAACACCGACGATCTGAGAGCCGTCTTCACGATGGGTCTTCGCATTCGAGGAGTAGGGATCCGGTGGTAGCACCGGCACGGCGGGCTGTCGTCGCGCTGCTCGCCGTGCTCGCGTGGCCCGTCGCGCCATCGTCGGGGCAGGTGATGACGGTCGACGCCGTGGGCAGCGTGCTGAAGATTCGGGCGCCCGGGTTCAGCTTCCTCAAGGGAGACCCGATCGCCCGATTGAAGGACGGGCGATCAGTGCGGGTCGAGCTCACGGCGATGGTGCTGCCGGGACCGGGGAAGTCGGCATCGACGATGGCACGCCGGATCTTCGCGTTGAGCTACGATCTCTGGGAGGAACGATTCGCCGTGACGACGGTGGAAGCGCGCGCCCAGTCCGTGTCGCACCTGGCGCAGGCGGCGGCCGAGGCGTGGTGCGTCGACCAGCTCCTGATTCCCCTGAGCGCGCTCGGGGCGCCGGGTCGCGACGTGCCCTTCTGGCTTCGACTCGAGTACCGCATCCTGGATGGCGACGTCGACGGCGCGCCGGGCGCGTCCGATCCTGCCTATACGCTGCAAGGGCTCATCGAGGCGCTGAGCCGTCGCCGGAAGACCGAGCCGGCGACTCACGTCCTCGAAGGCGGCCCGTTCAGGGTCCCGGCGCGAGGGGGCGGTCGTCCCTCGCCGCGATGACACTTCGCAATCGCCTGATCGCAGCCTTCATCGCGTCAACCCTGCTGCCGCTCGGCGCGACGGTCTGGATCACGACCACGCTTCTCGACCGGAGTCTCAGATACTCGACGACGGGAGAGCTCGATCGGCTGTCCCGTACGCTCGAGAGCACGGCGAAGCAGCTCTACCAGCGTGAGCGGGACGCGCTGAAAAATGACGCGCACGCGGGACGGACGCGGCCGACCATCTATGCGGCACGGGATGTATCGCAGTGGCCCGAGCCCATCCGAGCCTTCTGGGAGAGCGGCGAGGCCGAACGATTCGGCGTGTCAGGCAGCAGCGGCGAGCGAGTCGACTACATGCGGCGCCTGGACGGTCCCGGCGATCACCGCGGTGTCGAGATTTACACCCGCGACCTTGGCGGCGTCAGCATGGAACAACTGTCGACGCAGGTCCGCGACACGCGGCGCCTCGTCGATGCGATCGACTCACGCGACCTGCGGCGCGGATTCACCCTGACGCTGCTCGTCCTGCTCGGTGTGGCGTGGCTGCTTTCACTGCTGCCGCTGGTCCTGATCGCGCATCGCGTCAGCCGGCCGATGCAGCAGCTGACCGCGGCGCTCACCGAGTTTGCCGGTGGAGACTGGTCGCGAAGGCTCGAGACCGGGGCGAAGCCCGGCGTTCCGCCGCGCGACGAGGTGACGCGGGCCGTCGACGCGTTCAACAACATGGCGGATCAGCTCGAGGAGAATCGCGAGCGGCTCGTCTACCTGGCGCGCGTGGCCAGCTGGCAATCGCTGGCGCGCAAGACCGCGCACGAGCTGAAGAACTCGCTGACGCCGATCCGGCTGACGGTGGAGGAGATGCAGGCGAGGCACACGGCCCCCGAGGCAAGCGAAGAGCGGGCGTTCATGGACCAGGCCGTGCAGATCGTGGTCAGCGAGATCGAATCGCTCGAACGGCGGGTGAGGGCCTTCTCCGAGTTTGCCAGCGAACCGCAGGGGCGTCCCGAATCGCTTGACGTCAACGCGGTCGTCTCCGAGCGCGTCGCCCTGCTGGGTCCGGTCCATCCCGCCGTGACGTATGATCTCCGGCTCGACGACAGCCGCCCTCGCGCGCAGGCGGCGCCGGACATGGTGAACGGCATTCTGACCAACCTGCTGCAGAATGCAGCGGAAGCCGCCGGGCCGGACGGCACGGTCGTCGTGCGGACGCGAGGCGAGGGTGACCGTGTGCTAATCGACATCCACGATTCCGGGCCAGGGCTGAGAGAAGAGGTGTCCGCAACGTTATTTGAGCCGACCATTACGTTCAAGAAACGCGGCATGGGACTCGGCCTGTCCATCGCGAAGAAGAACGCGCTGCTGTCGGGCGGGGACGTCACCGTGATTCCCGGCGACCTCAGTGGCGCCGCGTTCAGGGTATCGCTGCCGTCATGACTCGCAAACGGCACATCGTCATCGTCGACGACGAGCCGAATATCGGCCGGTCGCTGCGCTTGATTCTCGAGGGTGAAGGCTACCGCGTCAGCGTGTTCGAGTCGAAGGCGGCGTTGCTTGCGGACCGAAACCGCACGGCTGGCGACGTATATCTCCTCGACGTGCGGCTGCCGGACGGCAACGGCATCGACGTGCTGCGGATCGTGCGGCAGTGGGACGACCGGGCCGCCGTCGTGATGATCTCCGGGCACGGGACGGTGGGAGACGCCGTCGAGGCGACGAGGAGCGGCGCGTTCGACTTCCTCGAGAAGCCGCTCGGGCGCGATCGTGTGCTGCTGGTCGTCAAGAACGCGCTTCAGTCGTCGGACCTGGCGCGCGAGAACCAGCGATACAAGGAGCTCGTCGGCGACGCGCCGAAGATGATCGGATCGTCGCCGGCGCTCCAGCACGCGGTGCAGCAGGCGACGCAGGTGGCGCGATCGGACGTGACCGTGCTGTTGGCCGGAGAGTCCGGTACCGGCAAGGAGCTGCTGGCCGCGCACATCCACCGGGAGAGCCCGCTTGCGTCCGGGCCGTACGTGAAGGTCAACTGCGCCGCGATTCCGACCGAGCTGATCGAGAGCGAGCTGTTCGGCCACGAGAAGGGCGCGTTCACCGGCGCGGCGGCGCTGCGGCGCGGCAAGTTCGAGCTCGCCGATCGCGGCACGATATTCCTCGACGAAGTCGGGGATCTGCACGAGTCGTCGCAAGCCAAGCTGCTGCGGGTTCTCCAGGACGGCGAGCTTCAGCGCGTCGGCGGCGAGCAGACGATCAAGATCACGACGCGAGTGATCTCCGCCACCAACCGCCGGCTCGACGAGCTCGTTGCCGACGGGCGGTTCAGGGAGGATCTCTTCTATCGGCTGAGCGTCGTGCCGATCCGCGTCCCGGCGCTGCGGGAGCGCCTGCAGGACATCGACGAGCTCGTGCCGTACTTCCTGTCGGAGTTCTGCAACCGGAACAATCTCCGCCCGCGAACGATCGAGCCGGAGGCCGTTGCGCTGCTCGGCCGCTACGGCTGGCCCGGCAACGTCCGCGAGCTGCGCAACGTCGTCGAGCGCATGGCGATCCTCACGACCGGCGACCGAATCACCGCTGACGCGATCCCGCTGGAGGTCAGGTCGGGCACCGCCGTCCGAGCCGCGTCAGGGCTGCAGGAGGTGCGCGACACGGCCGAACGCGAGCGGATTCGGCAGGTGCTGGACGAGACCGACTGGAACGTTTCGGCCGCGGCGCGGCGGCTGGACACCGAACGGACAGCGCTCCACAAGCGGATTCGCGTCCTCGGGCTGAAGCGGAGTTGAGCCGGCGTCGACCCCTAAGTTTCCGCGGTCATCCATGACGCGTCCGAATGCTTGACCGCATGAGCCAGTGACGCAGCGCTGACGGATCAATCCAGCCCCAGCCGCACGACAGCCCGCGCCGCTGGAAAGCGGCCCTCCATCTCACGCCTCACGCGCCGCAACTGGCCGCCCAGCAGCTCCAGCCGCGCATCATCGTCGTCCACGGACATAACAGCGAGGCTGTCGAGCGACCGATCCATGCCAATCAACGCGACCTTGGCCGAGACGAGGGCGTCTTCCTTCTTGGATGCGTCGCCGCGAGCGGCGGCCGCGGCGCAAGACAAGGCGCGGTAGATCTTGGCGGCGATGAGCACGTGGAACCAGGCGAACACTTCGACCGGCGTCGGACCGGACGGGTGCGAGGTCATCTCGAACGGATAGTCGCCGCGAGATACGAGATAGGCGTCGCTCAATCGCGCGTAACGAGCCCCGGCGCGCTCGAGCGGGTCGTCGACACGCGGCACGCTCTCCCTGGCGCGAGGATCGTCGGCCAGCATGGCGTCGAGCTCGGGCGTCGGCCTGCCATCGGCTTCGCACAGGTGCTTGATGAACGTCATCCCCTCGTAGAGCCGATCGGCGAGGCTCTTATAGATGTTCTGCTTGCCGGACCTGACTTCCGGACTGCACCGATACGCGAGACAGCGCGCGGTGACGGGGCAGTACATGCACCATTGATCGCACGTGTTGTAGACGCCCTTGATGAGCATCGGGTCGAGACTGACCTGGTTGAAGATCGGCAGCGGCATGGGACCTCCCAGCTGCAGGCCGGGAGCAACAGGTGTGCCTCCACGAAATGCAGGCGCATCCGGGACGAGGTCGCTGCTTGATCGAAGATTCTGCGTACGTTCAGGCAGGAGAGGTACGCAATAAGTCGTGATCCGTTCAGGCCTTGGATCTCGGCAGCATCCCCGCGCTCCACACGGTATGGCGCTCTTTGATCCCGGCAAAGATGTCGGCATGGCGAGCCTTCAGGTCGGTCTTCTCGCCGGGGTCAATCGACAAATCGAAGAGCGATTCCACACCGGAGTCCCGCAGGTACTTCCACTTGCCGTGTCGGGCCGCGTCGCGGATGTTGGTGCGCCAGAACAGCGTGCGGTCGTAGGCCGTGCGTTCGCCGGTGCAGATCGGCAACAGGTTCTCGCCTTCGAGCGGATGCGCGGGCGCAGCCGGCGTGCCGCTGACGCCGAGGATGGTCGCGGTCCAGTCCATGGTGATGGCGGCCTGATCGGTCGTCCGGCCGGCGGGGACGACCCCCGGCCAGCGGACGATGGCCGGCACGCGAAGCCCCCCTTCCCATAGAAAGCCTTTCTGAAACGAGAACGGCCAATTGAAGGAATACCGCTCGCCGCCATTGTCGCTGGTGAAGATCACCAGCGTGTTGCCGGCGAGGCCGGCGCGCTCGAGCGCGTCGAGCACGCGGCCGATGCCGGCGTCCATGCTCTTCATCATCGATGCGTAGATCTTCAGCGAGCCGCCCGCGGTCATCGGCCCCGGGCCGTGCTCGGTGTGGCCGATGGCGGCATCCTCAGGCCCTTCCCACGGCGAGTGCGGCGCGGTGTAGTGCAGGCTCAGGTAGAACGGTCTGGCGTGCGGCCGGCTGACGTACTCAACGGCCTTGTCGGTGAGCAGATCGGTGAGGTAGCCGACCCGCTCGATCGGCGTGAGGTTCTCCCAGAGATCCTTCCCGCCGCCTGGTGAGTCGGGTGACCCGTGCGTGAAGTAGTCGGCGGCGCCGCTGAGAATGCCGAAGAACTCGTCGTAGCCGTGGCGGTTGGGTCCGAACTCCGGCTTCCACCCGAGATGCCACTTGCCGATTAGCGCCGTGTCGTAGCCATTGCTGCGGATCAGCGACGAGACGGTCGGCTGCGACGGCGGCAGTCCGACGTCCGCCGGACTCGTTCGCTTGAGCGGCTCCTCCAACCCGACCTCGAGCCGCTGCGGATAGCGGCCGGTGTGGAAGGCGACCCGCGTCGGCGTGCAGAGAGGCGCCGCGGCGTACGCGCTCATGAACCGGATGCCGTCGCGAGCGAGGGCGTCCAGGCGCGGCGTCTGGTAGTCGGGCCGGCCGTAGCAGCTCAAATCGCCGTAACCAAGATCGTCCGCGAGGATGAAGACCACGTTCGGCCGCGGACGCTGAGCCGCATGAACAGCATGACGACACGGCCGCGGTCCCCACGGCGGCGGCTTCGAGAAACTGGCGGCGCGTGACGCTTCTCGGCATGGGTCGGCTCCTCATTGGGTGCGCACGGCAGGTGCGCACGGCACGTGCTCACGAGAGGTGCGCGCGGCGGCGAAGATGCGGCACTTGCCAATAGGTGACGCCGCGCCACAGCCACTCCATCGGGCCGTACTGGAACCTGGCCAGCCACCAGTGGCTGAAGCCAATCTGCGCCGCGTAGACGACGACCACGAACAACACCTGCTGCGCCCGCGGCATGCCCCAATTGGCCATGGCATATCCGTAAAAGAAGATTGCGCAGATGAGTGACTGCGTGAGGTAGTTGGTGAGTGCCATCCGGCCCAGTGGGCCCAAGACCCCGATCCGCGCGGATACCGTCTGGCTGTGAAGCATGAGCACTACCAGCCCGACATATCCGAGGCAGGCAGGGAGATTGCCGACGAGAGAAAGTCCGACGGCGATGCCCCAGCCATCATAGCGATCGCCCGGCGTGTGCGACGTGGCGATCAGACTGCCGAGGAGTCCTAGACCGATCCCGGCTGGCAAGGCATACACGGCCAGCTTGCGGAAGAAGGGCAGATGCGCGGCGGCATTGTCCATGACACCCGATCGCACGAACCACGTCCCGAGCAGGAACATCGCGACGAGCACTATTCCAAAGCCGAAATCATTCGCGACCTTCTCCGGGAACCGTCCGGCACGCAACGTGACCGCGTCGCGATAGCTGCCGCTGGTGAAGACCCGATACTCCTCATCGTTCTTCGCTTTCGCTTCGGCGAGCCGCTTCTCTCTTTCGGCCTTGCGTGCGGCGGCGCGCTCTTCCCTGGTTTGTGGTGGGGGAGTTGCCGGTGTTCTCTTCGACCGGCTTGTCCGCTTGCGCCTCGGCACTGGGCGCCGCCGCTTCGACGCCAGCGCTCTGGTCCGTCGGCTGCCGACTGGCCATGACCACGCCGGCGTCGGGATCGGGTGCGAAGCGCTGAATCACTCCGCTCGCGATGATCGACATCCCGAGGAATAGATAGACGCTGACCGCCAATCTCACGCTGCGCAGTTCCGCCGGCTCGTAATATTTCCACGACAGCCAACCCGCGACCAGGACCAGCGGTCCGAAGACCGAGAGCGGCTGGCGCGGCTCGACCGGACCATCAGGCAGCGACCAGAACACCGCAGCCGCAATGACGAGCAGCGTTCCGATCACCAGCAGCAGGAACGAGAACAACGGAATATCGTGGCCGAAGACGTGCACCCGTTTCCCGCTGCGAAGATAGATCGCGAGCAGCCCTGCGGCTGCAAGGCCGGCTGCAACCGCACCGACATCTCCCAGACCGGGGATGAACGCCACGCCGGTCGCAATCGCGATGGCGACGAGGATTGGCATCGTCCTGCCGTAGAGCACGACCATCAGCATCAACGCGCCGACCGCATAACTGAAGAGGATGTCGCCTTCCCAGAGCAGAACGAAGTGCGCCGCACCGAAGACGGCCAGGGCCAGCACGCGCCGCAAATAAACAACCTTGAATTCCCGTCCAGCCTGCTCGGCGCGCGTCAACATCACGGCGAATCCCATGCCGAAGAGCAGCGAGAAAATCGTCCAGAATTTGCCCTGCACGAAATACGCAATGAACCAGCTGGCGAACCAGTCGATGCCGGTGAGGCCGCGCGGCATGCCCTGGTCGAGGCTGCTGAGCGTGCGATTGAAGTACTCGATGTTCATCAGGAAGATGCCGAGCAGCGCAAACCCTCGCACCACATCCAGGGCTTCGATCCGCTGATTCGCGGCGATCGGCACCAGGACCTGTTCGGGCACTGGCGGCGCTGACTCGAGGCTGATCGCTTCCATAAAGGTGGGTCACCATGCGCGACTGCGTGCCCGATGGTTCCGAAGGAGACGACCGTTCGTACGGCGAAGTGTAGATCAGCTTGCCTGGGGGCGGGGCTTATTCTCACGGCAGGTGCGCACGTCAGGTGCGTGTAACTTGCGGACGATACGACGTGGGGGCAAAAAGCCGCGATCGCCGGCCGGACCTTTGGTGCCGGACGGCAATCGCGGCGCATTAGCTACGCTCGCAGACGATGTGAGGCGAGCGTCGAGCTACTTCGGTACGGGCGACGAGACGGTCAGCAGAAAGCCGCTCGGGTCGGTGACCTCGAACACGCGGCTCTTCCAGTCGGATTCGTGCGGTTCTGAATCCAGCTTGATGCCGGCGGCCTTGGCCCGCGTCGCGATCTCGTCGATGTTCTGCGTCGCCTCGATGAAGAGGCGCACGCCGAGGCCTTTCTTCCGGTCGCGCCCCTTCTTCCAGTCGTCCTGACTCAAGCCTAACTGCTGCTTGCCGGCGCGCAGCATGACGCCGAGGAGTTTGCCGTTCTCTTCCCAGCGCTCGTCCACGACGAAGCCGAGCCCTTCGTAGAACGCGATGCTCTTCTGCAGGTCGTCGACGGTAAGGCTGGGGACCATGGTCGTGATCGCCAGCGCTTCCTGAGTGGTTGCCATGAGGGTCTCCTAACGCGATTGGGATGGAGCCGCAGTCCGATCCCATTACCGACTGCGGCTCGACGGCTCGAGCGTGCGATTCGAGCCATCAGGCCATCCTATCGACCGGCCTCTGTAGACTGCAAGCGCAGCCGTGCAACATCGGTGTGCACCACAACTGTTCGTTTCATGGGCGCGGGTCGGCTCTACCGCGCACTTCCGATCGCGGGGGCCTGCGAGCCAGAACTCCGGCTGATCTACTTTGGCGTGCGAGATGCGCTCACGGCGGGCGTCGTCGACGGGCGTCTCTGCTCGGACAGGATCAATGCCTGCGTCGCCCAGTTCGTCGCCGCCGCCGAGATGAACTGGTTGGCGCCGTGCGGAAACCCGCTCTCGAAGTAGATCTGCGTCTGGTGCGATCGCGACGGCACGAACCACGAGCCGTCGGCCAGCTGTGTCTCGAGGATGTACTTGATGCCGCGGCGATACACGGGGTCGTCGGGTCGGACGCCGGCTTCGTGCAGCGCGACCAGCGCAGAGCCGGTCGCATACGCATCGCTCGACATCGCAGGCAGCTGCGCCCAGCCCCCGTCGGTGCGTTGCGAAGCGAGCAGGTCCTGAATCGCCGACTGCCGAACGCTCTGTGGAGCATCCGCCCAGGTGAGTCCGAGCAGTTTGAAGACACGATCCTCGGTCGACTGCGGCGGCGCGCTGGCAAGCCACGCGGCTGCCGCTGCAACTGCCCGCCGCTGCGGTGGCGTGGCCGTCCCGTACAGCTGAATGCCGCGCAGCCCGACGGCCGCAGCGGTGAGCTCGCTCGACTCGGATGGCGGCCGGTATGCCGACGCCCAGCGTCCGTCCGGCAACTGCCTGGTGACAATCAGGCGGACCAGCGCGTCCGTCGCGGCATCGGCCGGGTGCCGGTCGGCCGCCAGTCCCATGAGGATGTATCCGCTCGTCGTCGTCAATCCGCCGGGACTGACGATGCCCTGGAGTGCCTGCTCGCGGGTGACACGGATGTCTTCGACGACGGTAGTGAGCTCCTTGCGCGCGAGGGCGTCGGCGATGGCGAAGCCATTGCGCCGCGCGGTGGCCACCGTCATCTGCGTCAGCGAGTTGTGGTGGCACGACACGCATCCGCTCTTCTCGTAGAACTGCACGGCGGTCCGCTGCAGGAGCGGGAGGCTGCGCGCGACGGCAGCGCGCGGCGTGTTCCCCGACACGAACGCCAGTGTGGGATGGGGCGGCGTGTCACCTGGCGCGCCGGCCGCAGCGAGCGCATCGAGGGCCGGCGTCGAGCCGAGGCGGCGCGCGAAATCGAGCGCGGTGCGGCCGGCCGGATCCTTGACCGCCGGATCGGCGCCGCGTGCAAGCAGCAGCCGTATCGATTCGGGCGCATGGGCCTCGGCCATCGCCGCGAGCATCAGCGGTGTCCGCGACTTCGCGTCCTTCGCGTTCACGTCCGCGCCGCGCTCGAGGGCCGCGGCGAGCGCGTCAGGTCGTCCTGAACCGCCAGGCGGGAGGATGGCGAAGAGACCGCCGCGCATCGGCGCCGGTTTCTGCGTCGCGGTGATCGCCTCGAGCGCGTCGCGCGAGTTGCCACGCAGCGCGTTGGTGGCCGCGACCCGGTTGTCGCTATCGCGCGCGCCCGCCGCCAGCAGCACCCGCACGAGGTCGACGTTCCCGCGGGCAGCCGCGGCGCTGAGCGCGGCCGTGGTCGGTTCGGCGCCGCGTTCGAGCAGCAGTTTGACGGTCGGCATGGTCCCGACCTGCGCCGCCGCAAGCATCAGCGGCTGCCGGCCAAAATCCGAGGCAGCGTTCACGTCGGCGCCGGCATCCAACAGCAGCTTCACCTTGTCGCCATCGTCAATCGCCCACATGAGCGCTGTCGCTCCAACGTGGTTGCGTACGTTCGGATCGGCGCCTGCTTTCAGCAGCTCCGCCACGACCGCGCTGGTGCCGTAGAGCGCCGCGTACATCAGCGGCGTGGACCCTCCTGAGCCGGGTTGGTTGACGACGGCCGGCGTCTTCCGTACTTCCTGGAGCGCGGCAGCGTAGCGCGACGATCGAATCAGTTCTCCGACGCGCGTCGCGCGGGGGTTCTCGGGCGGCAACGGCTTCTCGTTTGCGAGCGCATCGGGCCAGTGGGCACCCTCGTCTATCCACCGCTTGAGAATGGCGATCTCGTCGGCCGAGAGCTCGTCCTCCGGCGGCATCTGAGTGCCGAACTCGGGACTGATCACGCGGCGGACGAGGCGGCTGGAATCGCTGCTGCCGGGGATGATGTTGGGCCGGACCACGCCGGTCAGCGCCCGGCTGCGCTGGTCGAGACGATAGCCGTTCATCTGCTTGGTGGGACCGTGGCACTCGTAGCAGCGTTCCTTGAGCAGTGGCTGGATGTCGCGGCCGAAGTCGATGCGGGACTGAGCGTGTGCCGGCACTGGTGCGTCCGGCGCGGGAATCAGCGCAATCGCGGCGAACGTGGTCAGGCCCACCATGGTGGTGACCGCGGCAACTCGCGATTGTCGAGGGATGCTCATCGACGCTCCAACTGGAAACTGACTGAGCGTGGTTCAGTCGCAGGGTCATTCTAGGGCTTCTTGCCGGGTTTCGGCGGTGTGTTTCGTGAAGAATGGTTCGAGCTCACGGTGTCCGACGGTAGCGAAAAGGGCCCGAAACGACCGACAATCCAGGCGATGGCCGAGAACAAGGCACTTGACGCCGAGGCCGACGCGTTCGCGCAGCTGCTGGCGCTGTCGCCGGACGACCCGGACGGCGCATTCCGCGCCGCCGCCGCGCTGGCCAGGGGACTCTTCCCGCACCAGATCGAAGGCGTCGCGTTTCTGTTGGGCCGTACCCGCGCCATCCTCGCCGACGACATGGGCCTCGGCAAGACCCGGCAGGCGATCGTCGCGCTGCGCCAGGTCGCGCCACGCGGTCCATACCTCGTCGTCTGTCCGGCGTCGGTGAAGCGGAACTGGGCGAGGGAGATCGACCTTGCCGCTCCTGGCGCGTCCACGCACATCATCGAACGCAGCCAAGAGCTGCCCGAAGCACCCGCGTGGGTGATCATTAACTACGACATCCTCGGGAAGCACATCGACTCGCTGGGAAGCATCCCGTGGGCGGGGCTGGTCTTCGACGAGGCGCACTACCTGAAGAACCATCGCAGCGCGCGAAGCCGGCTGGCGCGACAGATCGCCGATCGCGCGAAAGCGAACTCGGACGCGCATCCGGCAGTCTATCTGCTGACAGGCACGCCGCTGACGAACAGGCCTCGCGACCTCTTCGTTCTGCTCCAACTGGCCGGCCACCCGCTCGGGCGCAGCTTCCTGTCGTTCGCGAAGCGCTACTGCGCTGCCGAACGCAATGAATATGGATGGGAGACACGCGGCGCCTCAAACATCGAAGAACTGACGGTGCAGCTTCACGGTGTCATGCTCCGCCGCTCCAAGGACGACGTCCTGTCGCTGCCGCCGAAGATCCGGACGTGGCTGCCGGTGGACGTGCCGAAGGGCACGGGCGTGCGCGACATGCGGAAAGTCGTCGAACTGATGGTTGGCGACAGCGAGCTGGCGCCAGGCTCGACGGTCGACGAACGCCGGCTGCGCGGGCGGCTGCTGGCCGCGGTGACGCGGGCGAGGCAGACGCTGGCGGACGCGAAGGTCAACGCGACGCTGGACCTCGTGACGGGTGCCGTCGATCAGGGCGAGAAGGTCATCGTCTTTTCGTGTTTCGAAGAGCCGGTGCAGAAGATCGTCGAAGCGTTCCGCGGCTCGGCGGTCCTGCTCACCGGCGAGACGCCCGCGGAGAAGCGCCAGGCGATCGTCGATCGCTTCCAGCAGGAGGAGCGGATTCGCGTGTTCGTCGCCAACATCATCGCCGGCGGCATCGGGACCAACCTGACGGCTGCCACGCAGGTCGTGTTCAACGACCTCGACTGGGTCCCGGCGAATCACTGGCAGGCTGAGGATCGCGCCTATCGCATCGGCCAGACGCGAACCGTCAACGTCACCTACATGGTCGCCGCCGGCACGATCGACGACTTCGTCCAGATGGTGCTCGAGAAGAAGGCGAGACTCGTCAGCGCGATCGTGGACGGCAGAGCGATGGCGCAGGATCTGTCCGGTGACGTGCTCGACGAGCTGCAGCGCGCGCTGCGCGAGATGTCGTCAGTCCTCACCGATGAGCGTCAGGTCGTGGACGGCGAACACGTGGTCGAACAGCTGCTCCGGAAGGCGCAGCTGGATCTCGAGGGAGATGGAAACCGCGATACTGGTGCGCCGGTGCGCACGCGCGAAGAGACGGACGCGCTTCGGCGAGCGCTCGAGACGCTGGCCAAGGCGTTGTCGGGGCCGGTGGTGGAGCGTTACCGTTACGCGAGCGCGTCACAGCCGGGCGTCGAGTACCAGATCACTGTCGATGGCGCCGACGTCGCCTGCACCTGCGCCGGGTTCGAGTACCGCGGCCAGTGCCGGCACGCGCGGGATGTGAAGGCCGCGATTGCTGCCGGGAAGCCAGTGCCGGCCGGCTATCGGGGAGCGTGAGCTTCGCGTAGCGTCGTGACGGGCGCGTGCCGCCGTCACTCCCCCGACACCCTCAGCCGCGCCACGGCCTCCGGCTCGTCGAACGCCGGCCTGTACGAACGACCGCGCGCCGGGGAACTCAGATTCCACGGCTTCGCCAATCCACACCAGGTCGCTGATGAAGGTGAAGGCGCTCGTGCCTTCGTCGGCCAGCCGCAGCCACGCGGCGTGCGAGCGCTCGATACCGATCAGGGCGACCTTGGCCGAGCCGTCGTGGTCTCGCGGGCAGTCGGGATCATCCGGATCGGCGTATCCGCGGCTCGACAGCGCGCGCCCGATCTTGATGGAGATCATCCACGCGAACCACGAGATGACGGCGAGTGGATCCCCGGGAGCGCGGCGCTCGACATCCGGTTGCTGCGCCATCCATCGATGCACGTTCAGGGAGTAGGCGCGGGCGCGGCGCAGCAGGGCGTGGTCGTCGCGGCCAGGCTGACGGCGAGGGGTCGGTCTGTCACGACCCACGGTCGTCACGGCTGCGGATTCGACTTCCGCGATCAGCTCCTGCATCCACGGCGGCGGTTCGGGCTCGACTTCGTGCGGCAGCGGCGGCGCTTCGACTACCGGTTTCAGGCTGGGATCATCCGCCGCATCGTCTCGCGCGCTGTCGGCGAAGAGCCGACACCACGACGTGAAGGCGCAGGTCTCGCACCAGCGGTCGCAGTAGCTGTAGATGCCGTCGACAAAGCCGTCTCGAATCTGCATAGCGCTCTCCGAGCGCGGAAGAGCAAGTGGCATGCCCAGCTGAAACACTCGAAGTTTCCGACCGAGGAGAAACAAGTGTTGGGGATTCTGCGTACCCACCGGTGCGTACGGAGTGCAGTTTCAGCAAAGCAAAAGAAATGGGGTCAGACCATGGTCTGACCCCACCGCGCAACTGCTCACGCTCGACTCGAGGTGAGCCGTCCCCGCAGGTGGTCGGCGAGCCGGAGCGACAGCGCCACCAGCGTCAGCGCCGGATTGGCGGCCGGAATGAAGGGCCATACGGACGGGTCCGCGCAATAGAGGTTGTCGTACTGCTCGAACCTGAGATCGGTATCGACGACGCCGGTGGCGTTGCCGCTCATCCGCATCGTGCCGCCGGCGTGATGCACGGTCCCTTCGTTCCCGTATCCCATCCCCTCGCCGGCGGTGAAGGGCACGCCCAGTGAGGCCAGGATCGCGTTCCGGGTGATGCGAGCGGCGTCGAAGTGAGGCCGGCCGGACTCGTTCCTGGCGACCCGCACCGAGAGCTTCTGACCGACGCCTGGTGAGCTCACCCGATTTCCGTCGTCGAGCGGGCTCGCGAAGCTGAACGTCATCTTGATCTTCGACGGGTTCGGTGTCGGCACGAGGTCATCATCTGAGTTCCGGACGTGCCAGAGATCCGGATTGACGACGACCTCGACGTTGAACGGATGATCCTGGAACGTCGCGAGCTTGTTGAACAGGAACACCTTCGCGTGCCGCTTCGTCCCGCCGAACGGACTGCCATTCGGGATGTCGTAGGCGGCCGAGAAGAACGCCGGGTGATCCGTGAGGCCTATTCCCAGCTTGCCGCTCGGATCCGTCAGGCCGCTGTTCATCGCGATGCGGGGACTCTCGAGCGAGCCGGCGGCGAGGACGATGAACCGGCCGCGATATCGACGGGTGGCGTTGCCGAGCAGGTCCTGACAGACAACCTCCGTCGCGTTGATCCCGTTCGTGGCGATGTGGGTGACGAGGTGACCGAGATTGATTGTCAGGTTCTGTCGCCCCGCCTGTCCTGCGTACGACAGGGAACTGAGCAGCAGATCTGCGGTCGAGAAAACACCGGTTGAATCCTGGACGATGTCGCCGAGCTGGCCGGTCGCGCCCACGAACGGCTGATGCGCCGAACGCGGCAGGTTCTCCACATGCCAGGCGGGCAGATCGGAAGCCAGCGTGGCGACAACCTGATCCTGGAACGGTCCGAGACGAGTGGCCTTTCGCATCAAGGTCTCGGCGCGGTCGTAACCCTGCTGCTGCAGGAAGGTACGCACCGGCGCAGGCCAGAACGCCAGTTCCCAGTCGCGCATCCTTGGAATGAGACCGGACCAGTAGACCGATCGTCCGCCGAGATTCAGGTGAACGCCCGGCAGAAAATCCGAGCCAGGCTCATTGACGAAGTGTCCGACGCGGTGGTGGTTCGCCGTCCTCGACCAGTCGCCGGGCAGGCTCGTCATGTGCGTCGGCAGGGTCAGGCCGCCAGCCTCGAGCACCAGCGTCCTGACGCCGGCGTCGGAGAGCGCGTCAGCGAGCGGCCCGCCGCCCATTCCGGACCCGATGATGATGACGTCGTAAAGGATGTCTTCGCGCGTATTGCGCGGAACGCCGTCCTGCGCCATCTTCGTCCGTTCGACCCGGAAGTTGTCGAGCCCGTGCCGAAACCGGCCGACGACGGGCGGAAACTGGATCGCATTCTCGTCGAACGAATGATCGCTGCTGGTGGAGACGACGAGATCGGCGCCCTCCATCCAGTGCTCGCCATCGAGCACGAACTTGAAGGCGAGCGTCGGCGGCAGGCCGGGAATCTCGAAGAAGAACTCCCACGCTCCATCCCTGTAGGTGCCGAACGTATCGTTCGTCCAGCCCTCGCTGCTGCTGCGGATGGTGACGACGTGGTCTGGCGCGTACCTCGACGTTTCGAACCGGATCTTCCGCAGCGCCTGTGGCGCGGCGATGAAGGCACGCGCTGCCGGCCGTTCGACGGTCTCGACCGGGGGCGCACCGATGAACGTCCCGCCGGTGCCGCTGTGATAGTTGAAGTCGTAGTCCGGCATGGTGGAGCACCTACCTGTTGATGCCGTTCGAGAGCTGGGACAACGCCAGGCTCGCATGGTAACTCGCGTTCCGGTTGTGGGGAGGCGCGGCTGAAGCGCGTTCCAGCAAACTATTTGTAAACACATCCGAAGGATGAGCTGGGCTCGGTTAAGATTGCCGCGACGCCACGACGGTCCGGACGCCCCACGAAATCACCGGTCATTCGAAGGAGACCACATGTCCAAACACATTCTCATCACAGGGGCGAGCACGGGATTCGGCCGCGGCATGGCGGAGCAGCTGGCGCTGCGCGGCGATCGCGTGTTCGCGACGATGCGCGACGTGAATGGAAGGAACGCTGCGAACCGTGAAGCGCTCGAGGCGTTCGCGAAGGCGAAGAGCCTGGCGCTGCGCGTGCTCGAGCTCGACGTGACGGACCAGGCATCGGTCGACACCGCGGTTGCGGCGGCGCTTGCCGACGGCGGACGGCTCGACGTCGTCATCAACAACGCCGGCGTGGCGGCGATCGGCGTCTCGGAGGCGTATCTGCCGGAGCAGTTCGAGCAGTTGTATGCCGTCAACGTCTTCGGGGTGCAGCGCGTCAATCGCGCGGTCCTGCCGGCGATGCGGCGGCAGAGGAGCGGGTTGCTGATTCACATCAGCTCGGCTGCAGGACGAACGACCGTGCCGGCGATGGCCGTGTATTGCTCGAGCAAATACGCGCTGGAAGCGATCGCCGACGCCTATCGCTTCGAGCTCCAGCCGTTCGGCGTCGACTCGGTGCTGGTCGAGCCGGGCATCTTCAAGACCCCGATCTTCGATCGCCTCTTGTATCCGGCCGACAAGGATCGGCTCGCGGATTACGGTGCGTCGGCGGAGTACGCCGAGCGCGTCCACGGCGTCTTCAAGGCCGCCGTTGACGCACCCGATGCGCCGGAAGGAGACGAGGTGGTCGCCGCCACGATCGGGCTCATCGACATGCCCGCGGCGGCACGGCCATTCCGCACGGTCGTCGGCGCCAACATTGGCGATCTGCTCAATCCCTACAACGCGGCCGCCGAGGCGCTTCGGCCGATCGTGGCGCAGATCTTCAACGTTCCCGAGCTGGCGGGATCGATTGCGGCGGCCGCGGCGGCGAACTGAGATCCGGTCGCTGGCGTCGAGCCCCTGCCGCAGACGCTCCGGGGACAGTCACTCGTGACTGTCCCGAGTGACTGTCCCCGGGGACTGTCCCCCGTGACTGTCCCCGGCGCGACGAGTGGATTCTTTAACACATGTGGCAGAAGTTGATCCCTTGTCGGGAGAACCACCGGCCGCAGGGTGAAACGCCCGGCCGCACCCACTAGTATTTGATACCTACTGGAGATCACTACTGATGCGTTACGTGCTCGTGCTCATCGGCTTACTGGCAATCCAGGGCGCCGCGCCCAAGACGGTCGTAGACGGCAACTGGCCCCAGTGGCGCGGACCGTCACAGGACGGGGTCAGCCGTGAGACGGGCTTGCCCAGTGAGTGGGGCGCGAAGTGCGCTGACCCGACAGGTCTGCAGCCGGCCGCGCCCACAGCCGCGCCGGAGCCGCCACCGACCGCACCTCCGCCGCAGGGGCGAGGCAGAGGCGGTTTCGGCGGCGGGCGCGAGGGACGGCCGATCGTCCACGTTTCCTGCGAGAAGATGGAGACGAAGAACATCGCCTGGAAGCTGCCGCTGCCGGCCTACAGCGGCTCGACGCCAATCATCTGGGGCAACACGATCTTCCTGAACATGGCTACCGCCGCCAACACAGGCGGCCTCGAGCTCTGGGCCATCGATCGCGCGAAGCAGACGGTGCTGTGGAAGCGTCCGCTCGCGGACGAGAACCACATGGAGCGCAAGCAGAACATGTCGACGCCGTCACCGGTGACCGACGGGCGCACGGTCTGGGTGATGACGGGCGTCGGCGCGTTCAAGGCCTTCGACTTCTCGGGCAAGGAACTCTGGTCGCGCAACATTCAGACCGACTACGGCAAGTTCGGGCTGAACTGGGGCTACGCCTCGTCGCCGCTGCTGCGCGGCGACGCGCTCTACGTGCAGGTGCTGCACGGGATGAAGACCGACGATCCGTCCTACGTGATGAAGGTCGACGCGAAGACGGGGAAGACTATCTGGCGCGTCGAGCGGCTGACCAAGGCGGAGAGCGAATCGCCGGACTCGGTACACGACGCCGGCCTGGATCGAGGCGGGCGGCCGCGCCGAGCTCGTGATCACCGGCGGCGACGTCGTTTCCGGCCACGATCCCGAGACGGGCAAGGAACTCTGGCGCGCCGACATTTTGAACCCGCAGCGCGCCCGCAACTACCGCATCGTCGCCTCGCCGACAATCGTCGACGGCCTCATCATCGCGCCGACGCGCAACAATCCGCTGGTCGCGATGCGGCCGGGCGGGAGCGGCGACGTCGCGACCAGCCATCTCGCGTGGTCGTTCGCGCAAGGCCCGGACGTGCCGACGCCGGTCAGCGACGGCAAGCTGCTCTACATCGTCCGCGACAACGGCGTGGTCTTCGCGCTCGACGTGAAGACGGGCCAGACGGTCTATGGCCCGGAGCGGCTGCCTCCCGGTACATACAGCGCGTCGCCGATTCTCGCCGACGGCAAGATCTACGTCACGACCGAAGAGGAAGGCTTGACGACAGTGTTCAGGGCCGGGCCGAAGTTTGAGGTGCTGTCTTCGAACTCGCTGCTCCAGGATTGTTCGCCGTACTGCCTCAGCACGGTCGCGATCTCGGACGGTCAGCTGTTCATCCGCACTGCGTCGTATCTGTGGGCAATCGGCGAACGCAAAGCGCAGCGCTGAGATGAGCCCCATGCAGACCCATTTTCCACAGGCCGTTCCCGAGATCCCGGTAAGCAACGTTGACAAGGCCGCGGAGTACTACGTGAATGTGCTCGGGTTCAGTTTCGACTGGGGGAATGATGATGGCGGGATTGGAGGCATCTCGCAGGGAGATTGCCGGATGTTCCTCACGAACGCGCCGTTCCGCGCCGGCGGTGGGCTGAAAAGCCCAGTGATCGTCTGGCTGAACCTCAACAGCAAACAGGAAGTCGACGAGCTGTTCGAGCGCTGGAACGACACCGGGGCGAAGATTGTCGAGGCGGTGGAGGACAAACCGTGGAACCTGCGTGAGTTCAGGGTCGCGGATCTTGACGGCAATCAGCTACGTGTGTTCTACGACTTTAGCCGGGAATGAGCGAGGAGGGCCGATAAGAGCGGCATCGTCGGGCAAGGCAACGAGCCTTGGAGTGATTCTCAGTGAAGCCGCCGCCCACTCGACGCTAACCCGGTTACACTCCCACGCATGCCGCGCGTGCTTCTCGCCCTGCCGCTCGCATTGCTCGTCGTCCTGACCACGAACGCGGCCGCGCCACAGGTGCCGCTCCAGCCCCTTGCCCAGCAGGTGCGCCGTCTCGAGACGGCGCTGAAGTTCCTGGGCGAACCGCTCTCACAAGAAGATCACCAGGCGATCAACGCCGCCGTCGCGTCGACGGACGAAGCGAACGCGGTGACGACGCTGCAGCGGATCCTCGATCGGCGCGTCCTGGCGGTGGTGCACATCAACCCGGAGAGCCGGGTGAAGGTGGAGGCCGGTGCCGCCAGGCCGGAGCTGGTCGAAGGCGGCACGCGGGTGTTCCTGGTCAAGGTCATCAACGAAGCGGGCGTGACGGCGCCGCTGACGGTGTCGAGCCCGAACAGCGGCCGGGTCTACGTGGTCGCGGACAACAGCCCCGAGCCGCGCATGACGCTGACCAACGAAACTGTGCGCGATCGCTGGGCGGACGTTTCGATCTACACGCAGCCGCCGATGCGGGCGCGGCTGTCGGGACTGGCGGTCGAGTACGCGATCCTGCAGGTCGCCAGCCGCGACGCGGGGCAGCGCTCGGCGCTGCTGGCGTTCAGCGTCGGCCAGGGATCGCAGGACATCGGCTTCAGGAACGACGTCGACATCCTGTTCACGGCCATTCCCGCGCATCCGGTTCGCCTCAGCGTCCGCGACGAGCGCGACCAGCCGACGACGGCTGGACTGCTGATTCGCGACGAGCTCGATCGCGTCTATCCCAACCTGTCGAAGCGCCTGGCGCCGGACTTCTTCTTCCAGCCGCAGGTCTATCGTGCCGACGGCCAGACGCTGCGGCTGCCGCCCGGCAACTTCACGGTCACCGCCTCACGCGGTCCCGAGTATCTCGACGAAACGCGACGCATCGTCGTCAATGGCGCGCAGGATCTGGCTTTTCAGCTGAAACGCTGGATCGATCCATCGAGCGAAGGATGGTTCTCGGGCGATCATCACATTCACTCTTCGGGCTGCTCGCACTATCAGAACCCGACGGAAGGCGTGACGCCGGAAGACATGTGGCCGCAGATCATCGGTGAAGGTCTGAACCTCGCGGCGGTGTTGATTTGGGGGCCGTCGTACTACCACCAGAAGCGCTATTTCACCGGACGCGATCACCCGCTGTCGACGGTGGATCGGCTGATGCGCTACGACGTCGAGATCTCCGGGTTCCCGTCGAGCCACGCCGGGCACGTGGTGCTGCTTGGCCTCAAGGACCAGGACTATCCGGGAACCAAGCGCCTGGAGGACTGGCCGAGCTGGACGCTGCCGATCCTGCGCTGGGCGAAGAAGCAGGGCGCTCTTACGGGTTTTGCGCATTCGGGGTGGGGGCTCGAGGTCAAGTCGAACGAGCTCCCGAACTACGAGGTGCCGGGCTACGACGGCATCGGCGCCAACGAGTTCATCGTCGACGTCACGCATCCCGACGCGGTCGACTTCCTCTCGGCCGGCGACACCCCGTCGATCTGGGAGTTGAACATGTGGTACCACACACTCAACGTCGGGTTCCGCACCAGGCTGGCGGGGGAGACCGACTTTCCCTGCATCACGGACGATCGCGTCGGCATCGCCCGGTCCTACGCCAAGATCATGGGACCGCTGAGCTACGAGCGATGGATCGATTCGGTGCGCGCCGGCCGGAGCTACGTCTCGGACGGCCGCAGCCACTTCTTTGAATTCAAGGTGAATGGCGTCGAGGCGGGGACGGGCGCAAGCGAGGTGGCGATGGCGTCACCCGGTACGGCGACGATCTCCGTGCGCGTCGCGGCACGGCTCGACGAGCAGCCTCACCCGGCGATCGGCAGCAAGCGGTACGACGAAACCCCCTACTGGGATCTCGAGCGCGCCCGCATCGGCAAGAGCAGGGAAGTGCCGGTCCAGATCGTCGTCAACGGTCAGCCCGCGGCCACCCAGAACATCGTCGCCGACGGCACGATGAGAACATTGACCTTCAAGGTCGCGCTGGATCGGAGCAGCTGGATTGCGGCGCGGATCTTCCCGTCGTCGCATAGCAACCCGGTGTTCGCGCTCATCGACGGCCAGCCGATCCGCGCCTCGAAGCGGAGCGCCGAATGGTGCCTGGCCGGCGTCGATCAGTGCTGGAGTCAGAAGGCTGGGGCGATCCGGGCGAACGAACGCGACGCCGCGCGCGAAGCCTACGACCACGCGCGGCGCGTCTACCGTCAGCGGCTGGCGGAATCGCGATAGGAGCTATCCCCGCCCGCCCCGCCGCACGCTCTTGACGAGGGTCGGCGCCGTCTGAGATCCCTTCGGCTGTTGCATCCGTTTGCTGCCGCGTTCCTGCGGCGGCGGTTGACGATGGCGCTTGCCGGGCGCGTCGACGGGGCCACGGCCGGTGGTCTTGCTCGCCTTCGCCGGAGCCGCGGCTCCCTTGCCCGGGCGTTTCCTGGTGCCTTTCGCGCCCTTCGCGCCAAGCATCGACGGTGCCTTCGAGTTCACATACTCGAGCAGGTCCGAGGCGTTGTCGCGGATCCGCGAGAGCTCACTGCGGACGGCTTCACTATCGAGCCACCCCTCGGCCTGCCGCTGCACGGTCCCGACCATCGTCCCCAGTTGTTCCGCGAACGCGAGAAGGCGCTCTTCCATCGCGTCGCCTGATGCCGTCTTCGCCTTCGGCGATTCCACCTGCTTCGTTCCCTTGCGTGCTGCTGGCATGACCGACCTCCGGGGCGTGTACGCAATCCGATCCACAACGCACGTCTATCCGCAGGTTCGTAGCATCAACCTTGCCAGCGGCTCAGGCTCCGACATAGCCGGCGACGCAGGCGGCCATCACCTCGGCCGCACGGAGGCCGTTCTCGCCGGTCGATTCGCATCGTCCGCGGCCGCGCAGCTCGTCGACGATGGACTGGATGAGTGGCTGGTGGACGTGCAGGGGATTGCGGCTCTCGAACTGCCGTTCGCCCTCCGCGGTTTGCAGCACCACCTCGTCATCGTTGAAGAGGGAAAACGAGACGGAACCGGCAGTGCCAGTGAGGTGAAGGCAATCGGAATGCCGGCCGGCGTTGAAGTTCCAGAGGCCGACGCCCGCGACGCCGCCGGCGCGGAACGACGCCGCGACGAGGTCTTCGGCGGGATAGGCGCCGCCAGTGTTCAGCGCGACGGCGCTGACGTCCGCGATCGGCCCGACCAGGAAGTCGACGATGTCGACCGAGTGCGCGCCCATGTCGAAGAAGAGGCCGCCGCCGGCGACCGACTGATCGAAGCGCCACGAGCGGGCGCGTTCGGGTGAGGCGAGCGGCGTGAAGAGCTCGAGGTGAACTGACGTGACGCGGCCGATGCTTCCGTCCGCGATGAGCTGGCGCACGAGGAGCGTGCGGGGAAGCGCCCGTCGATAGTAGGCAACCCAGAGGGGTTGACGGGTGTCACGGAAGGCGTCGACCATGCGGGCGCACTCGGCCGGCGTCATGGCCATCGGCTTCTCGACGAGACACGGCTTGCCCGCCCGGGCGACCTCGAGGGCAAGCTCGCAATGCGACGACGGCGGCGTCGCAATGTAGACGACGTCCACCTCAGGATCCGAGATTAGATCGGCGGCGGTGCCATACGCGCGGGAGACGCCGTGCCGCCGCGCGAAATCGCGCGCTTTCTCGACGTCACGCCTCATCACGGCGACGAGCGCCGATCCATCCGCCTTCTGCAGCGCCGGTCCCGCCTTGACCTCGGCGACGTCGCCGCAGCCGATCATCCCCCAACGCACTCGATCCACGCTCGTCACCCCCTTTACGGTCTCACAGAAGGCGGCAGCGCGAAATCACGGACCGTTGCCGGGTGACGAGGCCGTCGCTGACTGACGCGCGCTACTTCACGATCTCTTTCACGAGGCTGGCGTCGAACTCCACCTTCACCTTTACCCCTCCCGCGGCGGTGTCATCGATGTCCAGCGTGCCGGCGATGCGGGTCGGCGTCGGTGGTGAGTTTCGCTGCCGACAGCACGGCCGTTCCCGGATACTGGATCAGCTGATCGTTGGCGACGAACCAGTAGTGCAGTCGCCCGCCGGCGTCGAAATCGACGGTGGTGCCTAGCCAATGCAGCAAGCTCGTGCACCGATCGTGCGCACCAAACGTGCGCACCCGCCGTGTGCACCTGAGAAAGCGCAACCGAGAGGTTGCGCGAACCCCCGACTTATGGCAGGCTAAAACGCAACCAGGAGGTTGCATGTCGAGCACGGACCGGATTGAGAAACGGGTGACGTTGAAAGCCCCGCGGACGCGAGTATGGAAAGCCATCTCGGACTCGCGAGAGTTTGGCGAGTGGTTTAATGCCTCGTTCGAGGGGCCGTTCGTGGCGGGGACGCAGGTCAACGGGACCATGACCGAAACCGGCTATGAAGGTGAGCCGTTCATTGCCTGGGTCGAGCGTATCGAGCCGGAACATCATTTCTCGTTCAGGTGGCATCCGTACGCGATCGAAAAGGGGACCGACTACTCGAACGAACCGACCACGCTCGTCACGTTCGAGCTCGAGGAGCGCAGCGGGGGAACGCTGCTGACGATTGTCGAGTCCGGCTTCGACGCCCTGCCGGCGTCGCGGCGCGCCAAGGCGTTCGAGTCGAACAGCGAGGGGTGGGCAATCCAGTCCGAGCGCGTGGCGCGTTATGTCGAGTCGCGCTGAAGCGCTGGTCGATCGCTCGGCGCCGGTCTTCGCCGCTCTCGGCGATCCGACCCGCCTCGCCATCGTCGCGCGGCTGTCCGGCGAGGGGCCGCTGTCGATTGCGCGCCTCACCGAGGGCACGCCGGTGAGCCGGCAGGCGATCACCAAGCACCTGCGCGTCCTGGCGACGGCCGGGCTGGTGCTCGACGCGCGGCGCGGCCGCGAGCGCGTCTTTGCGCTCGAGCCGAAGCCGCTCGTCGAGGCCCAGCGTCAGCTGGATCGGATCTCGGCGCGGTGGGATCGCGCGATCGGCCGGCTGCGCGCGATGGTCGAGGAGTGACAGCAGCGCCGGGCCGGGGGTTCCTGGAGTAGGAAGTACCTATTGAGGCCGCGCCTGATGCTGCGGCGCGATAGACCCCGACTCCAAGGACCCTCAACCAATGCGCCGATCGTTCCGCTCCCTTCTCACCACCCTGGCGACGCTGACCCTCCTCGCGGCCTCGACGCCGCGGGCCCAGTCCGGCGCCATCCGCGGCTTTCCGGACGACGCGCTGAAGAGCCAGCGGGAGCGGGAAGAGCAGTTCAGGAAGGTGCCCGACAGCGCCAGGCTGAAGGAATACATGACGGCGATGGCGGGCGAACCGCACGTCGCCGGACGTCCGGGATCGAAACGCGTCGCCGAGTACGCGCTCGGGCAGTTCAAGTCGTGGGGGCTCGACGCGCGGATTGAAACCTTCGAAGCCCTGATGCCCTGGCCGACCGAGCGCGTCGTCGAGATGGTCGCGCCGACGCGGATGACGATGGCGATCGCCGAGCCGCCGCTCCCGGATGATCCGGACACGACGGATGCGGACTCGACGCCGGTCTTCAACGCCTACTCCGCCGACGGCGACGCGACGGGCGAGGTCGTCTACGTCAACTACGGCATGCCGGCCGACTATCAGCGCCTGAAACAGATGGGCGTCGACGTCAAGGGCAAGGTCGTGCTCGCTCGCTACGGCGGCGGCTGGCGCGGCATCAAGCCCAAGGTCGCATCCGAGCACGGCGCGGTGGCCTGCCTGATCTACTCCGATCCGCGAGATGACGGCTACTTCGCCGGCGATGTCTACCCTGGCGGTCCATTTCGTCCGGAGCAGGGCGTGCAGCGTGGCAGCGTCATGGACATGCCGATCCACCCGGGCGATCCGCTGAGCCCGGGATGGGCCTCGGAGCCGGGCGGCCGCAAGCTCGAACGCGACAAGGCGGCGACCATTCTCAAGATCCCGGTGCTGCCGATCTCCTACGGCGATGCGCTGCCGCTGCTCAAGGCAATGAAGGGACCGGTCGTGCCGCAGGAATGGCGCGGCGCCCTGCCGGTGACGTATCACGCCGGGCCGGGACCGGCGCAGGTCCGAGTCAAGCTCGCCTTCGACTGGCAGACCCGCCCGCTCTACAACGTCATCGTCCGCATCGAGGGCTCGACATTTCCCGACGAGTGGCTGATCTTCGGCAATCACCACGACGCCTGGGTCAACGGCGCCGACGATCCGACGAGCGGCGCGGTCGCGCTGATGGAAACCGGGCGCGGGCTGGCGGAGCTCGTGAAGACCGGCTGGCGGCCAAAGCGGACGATCGTCCTCGCGCTCTGGGACGGCGAGGAATGGGGGCTGCTCGGCTCGACGGAGTGGGCCGAGAAGCACGCCGCCGAGCTGAAGCAGAAAGCCGCGGTCTACATCAACACCGACAGCACCGGCAAAGGCTGGCTCAACGCCGGCGGCTCGCACGGCCTGCAGCAGCTCCTCACCGAGGCGGCGCGCGACGTCATGGATCCGCGGACGAAAAAGCCGATCGTCGAGGAGTCGCGGCGGCGGCAGGTGATCGGCACGCCGGATGCCGACCGCGCGGCGCGCGAGAAGGATCCCGGGCTCTGGCTGCAGCCGCTCGGATCCGGGTCGGACTACACGCCGTTCCTCCAGCACCTGACGCTGTCGTCGCTCAATCTCGGCTTCGGCGGCGAGAGCAGCGGCGGCATCTATCACTCGATGTACGACACGGTGAACTGGTACACGAAGTTCTCGGACGGTGATTTCGCCTACGGCCGGACGATGGCGCAGCTGAGCGGGACGCTGCTGCTTCGACTGTCCGAAGCCCCTGTCCTGCCGTTTCAGTTCACCGATTCGGCTGACACGTTCATGCGCTACGCCAGGGAGCTCGAATCGCTTGCGTCAGCGCGCAAGGACGACAAGCTGGATCTCGCGCCGGTTCGCAAGGCGGTCGAAGCACTGCGCAAGAGCGCCGCCGAGTACCAGAAGGCGTACGACAAGCTCGACGACGCGAAGACGTCGGAGCTCGACACCAGCAAAGATCTGCGGGCGCTCAACACGCTGTTGCTTCAGACCGAGCGGAAGCTTGGGGCCACCGATGGCCTGCCGCGGCGCGAGTGGTTCAAGCACCAGGTCTACGCCCCCGGTTTCTACACCGGCTACGGCGTCAAGACGATGCCGCAGATTCGCGAGGGCCTGGAGGAGAACCGCCTGGACGAGGCGCGCGAGGGCGTGCGCAAGGTCGCGGCAGCCATCAACGGGCTGGCCGAACAGGTGGAAGAAGCGGCGGAGATGTTGAAGAAGGCGATGAAGTAGGCGGTGAAGCCGGCCTACCGCGTCTCACCCGCGGACCCTCAAATCGACGATCTCGGCCACCAGCCGGCCATCATCGATCCGCATCTTCGCGACGGTGACCGGCAGCTTGAACCGGCGCGGGCCGGCGCTGCCTGGATTGACGTAGAGAACGCCGTCCCGGTCCTCGATCGACGGCGTGTGCGAGTGGCCGTAGACGACGGCGCTGATTCCCGCCGGCGGCGGCAGCTCGAGGTCGCCGAGGATGTGGATGACGTGGATGGCGCAGCCGTTGAAGTCGACGGTGGCGGTGTAAGGCAGCAGTCGCCCGGGATGACCGGAGTCGACGTTGCCTCGCACGGCGACGACCGGCGCGATCTGCCGCAGGCGCGCCAGTATCTCCGGCGCGCCGACGTCGCCCGCATGGATGATCCGTTCGCACCCCTCGAGCGCCGCGAGCGCTTCGGGCCGCAGCAGGCCATGCGTATCCGAGATCAGGCCGAGCACGCCCGCCACGTCAGCGGCACTCAGCGGTACATCGGTTGCCGGCCGTTGAGCGCGAACCAGCCGCGCAAGATCCGATAGACGAACCAGACGCTGACGAACGCGAGCGGCAGCCACGCGATCAACAGGCCGAGGCCGAGCGTGAAGACGACGAACAGCACGCAGAGCGAGACCCACAGCAGGCCGAACCAGAACGTCCGGATCTGCCAGCTGAAGTGGGAATCGAGCCAGGTGCCGCGGACGTCGCCGCGCTTCACGTAGTTGAGGATGACGGCGATGATCGACGGCCAGCCGGTGAGGAAGGCGCCGACAATCGTCGCGGCGCCGACGATGCCCATCACGAGGCTGAAGGCGTGCAGGGCGTAAATCGCCTGGGTCCAGCCGATGAGTGAGGCTTCATGGGCTGGAATAACGGCCTGGGAGGACGAGGACGTCGGCATGCTCATGACAGATTATTACGAATTGGCGGGGCCGAGGTTCGGTCAACCGGACAACCGGACAACCGGACGATCGGGCAACCGGTTTAATGATTGAATGCCGATCCTCATCCTCTTCGCTTTTCTCTTGTTCATCATCGTCGCCTCGATTGCGCTGCTGCCGCTGTCGCTGGTGCAGCGCTACCGCGTCGGCACGAGCCGGCGGGCGGCGCGCGGGTGGTTCATCGCGCTCAACCTGGGGGCGGTGGCGATCTCGACTGTCATCTTCATCGCCGCGGCGGCGGCCACGTCCGCGTGGGTGCCCAACGCCTTCACCTATTCGATGATGGGACTGGGGATCGGCTGCCTGCTCGGGGTCCTGGGCCTGGTGCTGACGCGTTGGGAGCGCACGCCTCAGGCGCTGCACTACACGCCGAACCGGCTGCTCGTCCTGGTCGTGACGCTGGTCGTGACGGCGCGGGTGCTCTACGGTTTCTGGCGCAGCTGGCACATGTGGAGCGCCGGGTTCGACGGCTGGAGCGCGGCTTTCGGCGTCGCCGGCTCGATGGGCGCCGGCGCGGTCGTCCTCGGCTACTACCTCGCCTACTGGCTCGGCGTCCGCCGCCAACTGAGCCTCTTCCGTTCCCGATTCTTACCTGTCGAAAGCGCCCCTCGCCGGACGTCATCGGAATAGAGGCCGCCACGGGGGCGGCCGGAAACCGGCGGGAGGGGCTATGTGTCCTGCGTGCGCAGCGGCGGCGGCAACAGTGGCGACGGGCGTCGTGTCCACCGGCGGGCTGGCGGCGCTCCTGTTCGCGACGCTGCGGCGCACGCCGGCGCAGCCATCCCGACCGCAGTCAGAGGGAGACGACAATGGAACAGCCGACAATCGTGACGCGTGACGAGTGGCTGGCGGCGCGCCAGGTGCTGCTGAACAAGGAAAAGGCGATGACGAAGGCGCAGGATGCCCTGGCAGCGGAGCGGCGGCGGCTGCCGATGGTCAAGGTCGACAAGGGCTACCTCTTCGACACACCGTCGGGCAGGAAGTCGCTGGCCGAGCTGTTCGACGGCAACAGCCAGCTGATGATCTATCACTTCATGATGGGGCCGGATTGGGTGGAAGGGTGCGCGAGCTGCTCGTTCCTTGCCGACCACCTCGACGGCGCGACGATTCACCTCGAGCACCGCGACGTGAAGCTGATGGCGGTCTCGCGGGCGCCGCTCGCCAACATCGAGGCGTTCCGCCGCCGTATGGGGTGGAAGTTCGCCTGGGCGTCGTCGTTACGCAACGACTTCAATTACGACTACCGAGTGTCGTTCACGGACGAGGGGATCGCCAGCGGTCAGGCCGTCTACAACTATGGGCCGCTGCAGTTCCCGATGGAGGAAGCGCCCGGCCTGAGCGTCTTCCTGAAGACGTCGTCCGGCGAGGTCTTTCACACCTACTCGACCTACGCCCGCGGCGGCGAAGCGATGCTGGGCACGTACCACATCCTCGATTTCGCGCCGAAGGGACGCGGCGAAGACGGCCTGGCGTTTACGATGTCATGGCTGCGGCACCACGATCGCTACGGCGCCGATTACAAGGCCGACCCGAACCGGCAGTATTCCGAGCCGGCGAAAATCAAGGGATGCTGCGCGGAGCATGTCAGTGGTCAGATTCCAGTCGCCAGTAACCAGTAGCCAGTAAGCCAGTAGTAGCCAGAAACGAACCCCGAGCCCCGAACCCCGAGAACCAAATGCAGTACATGATGCTCATCTACGAAACCGTCGAGGACTTCGAGTCGCGCTCGGGACCGCAACCGAGCGCACTCATAGGCGCCTGGCGTGCGTACCACAAGGCGCTCGTCGACGCTGGTGTCTACGTCGGCGGGGCACCGCTCGAGCCGCCGTCGGCCGGCGCGACGGTTCGGGTCCACGACGGTCAGCGCCGCGTCCAGGACGGCCCCTACGCCGATACGAAGGAACAACTGGGCGGGCAGATCGTCATCGACGTGCCGTCGCTCGACGAGGCGCTCGACTGGGCGGCGCGATGCCCGTCGGCGTCGAGCGGCGCGATCGAGGTCAGGCCGCTGTCCCCCACGGTGCACTCGCTCGTCACCGATGGCAGCCGCTGACGATCCGCGCCTCGTCGTCGAGTGCGTGGCGCGGCAGTCGTACGGACGGCTGGTGGCGTACCTCGCGTCCCGCACCCGCGAGGTCGCGGCGGCGGAGGATGCGCTCTCGGACGCGTTCCTGACGGCGCTTCGGAGCTGGGAGCGGGACGGCGTGCCCGACAAGCCTGAGGCCTGGCTCCTGACGACGGCGCGGCGGCGGCTGATCGATCGGGTGCGGCACGACCGCGTGCGCGCCGAGGCGGCCAACACCATCCGGCTACTGATGCACGAACTGATGCACGGCAGCCGGGACGGCGGCGGCGAGTTTCCGGACGAGCGGCTGAAGCTGCTGTTCGTCTGTGCGCATCCCGAGATCGATCGCGGCATTCACACGCCGCTGATGCTCCAGATCGTTCTCGGTCTCGACGCGGCCAGGATCGCGAGCGCGTTCCTGACGTCGCCGGCGGCGATGGGGCAGCGGCTCAGCCGGGCGAAGGCGAGAATTCGCGACGCCGGTCTCGCGTTCGAGATCCCCGATCGACACGAATTGCCGGCGCGCCTGGACGCGGTGCTGGAGGCGATTTACGCCGCCTACGGCAGCGGCTGGGATGACGCCGCCGGGTCGGATCCGCGCCGCTGCGGGCTGGCGCTCGAAGCCATCTGGCTGGCCCGGACGCTCGTCGAGCTCATGCCGGGCGAGCCTGAAGCGCGAGGCCTGCTGGCGCTGATGTTGTACTGCGAAGCGCGGCGCCCGGCGAGGCGAAGCGTCGACGGCGGCTACGTGCCGATGTCGCGGCAGGACGTGCGGCTGTGGTCCGAGGCGATGCTGCAGGAAGCGGAGCGCGAGTTGGCGGCGGCCGCGGCGCGGGATCGCGCCGGGCGGTTTCAGCTCGAAGCGGCGCTGCAGTCGGCCCACGTCGAGGGCATGCAGCGCGGACGCACCGACTGGGGCGCGATCGCCGTGCTCTACGAAGGTCTCGTGCGCCTGTCGCCGACCGTCGGCGCCTTCGTCGGGCGGGCGGCGGCGCTGGCCGAAGCCCGGGGACCGGCGTCAGGCATCGCGGCGCTCGATGCGATCGATCCCGCGTCGGCCAGGCACTATCAACCGTACTGGGCCGTGCGCGCGCACCTTCTGGGGCTTACGGGGAACGCATCGGACGCACTCGAGGCCTACGAACGCGCCATCGGCCTGACCGAAGATCCCGCCACTCGCCGCTTCCTGCTCGAACGCCGGGCCGAGGTCGAACCGACGTCGTCATCGCAGCGCGCCCGCGCCAGGCGCTGAGAGCTGGCAGCGTTCGCGTAGAATAGGCGCTCGCTTCGCCTGTTCATGCCGATGGTTGAGGACCGCCAGACACCGCCCCTCGGACGCCGCGTCTTTCGCGACGAGATCCGCGAACAGCTGATCGACGACATCCTCAGCGGCCGTCTCGCGCCGGGGACGCGCATCGTTGAGACGAGGATCGCGCAGAAGCTCGGTGTGAGCCAAGCGCCGGTGCGGGAGGCGCTGCGCGACCTGGCGCTGCTTGGCTTCGTCGTTTCGTCGCCGTTCCGCGGCACCGAGGTGCGCCGGATCTCGCCGCGCGAACTGCTCGAGATCTATCCGATTCGCGCCGCGCTCGAGGGCGTCGCGGCGCGGGCGGCCGCGCCGCGTATCCGCAAGAAGGGCCTGCAGCGCCTGGAAGACCTGATCGAGGCGATGCGCGACGCGGCCAGGGACGACGATCACCGCGCCAGCGTCCTTGCCGACGCCGATTTCCATCACACCATCGTTGCCGCCGCCGGCAACAAGATGCTCGCGAAAGCGACCGGAAGAAAAGTGGGCCTGGGGGAGCCGAGTTCGTGCCCGAATTGGTCCACAATCGTTCGGGAGCCGGCTCACAGGTCCTGGCCGCCGACCTGAACAAGGATGGCGCCGTCGATCTGGTCACGTCCACGACCCAGGGGGCGTTCATTTTCTTCGGCAGCCGTCCGCCGGCGCGGCGTTAAGTTTCGCTTGGAGGCACGTTGAGGCTCGCAGGAAAAGTTGCGTTGGTCACGGGGGCCGGCCGCGGTATCGGCCGCGGCATCGCCGAGGTGTTTGCGGACGAAGGCGCGGATGTCGTCATCAACGACATCGACGGCGCCGGCGGCGCCGAGGCCGTCGCCGACTACGTCCGCGGCAAGGGCAGGCGGGCGGCGATCGTCGTCGCCGACGTGTCGAAACGCGATCAGGTCGAACCGATGTTCGAGCAAGCCTGGCGCGAGCTCGGGCCGGTCGACATCCTCGTCAACAACGCCGGCATCGAGACGATCATCCCGTTTCTCGATCTGACGGATGAGCAGTGGACGCGGCTGACGGATATCAACCTGCGGGGCGCCTGGCTCTGTTCGCAGGTCTTCTGCCGCCGGGTGCTGGCCGACAAGCGCCCGGCCAGCATCGTCAACATCGGTTCGATCCAGGCGGCGAAGGTGCTGCCCGGGCGGACGCACTACGCGCCGACCAAGCTCGGGCTCGAGGCGCTGACGCGCAACATGTCGGCCGAGATGACGCCGCTCGGCATTCGCGTCAACTGCGTGCACCCCGGGCTCATCGATACGCCGATGACCGAGTGGGTCATGAAGGACCCGGCGATCCTGCCGATCGTGCTGGCGCAGATTTCACTCGGCCGCGCCGGCCGGCCGCGCGAGGTTGGAGCCGTCGTCTCGTTCATGGCGTCGGACGAAGCCAGCTACCTGACCGGCCAGGCGATCCACGTCGACGGCGGCTGGGAAGGGAAGTAGCCGCGGCACGTTCTTTACTCGTCCTGTTCCTCGCGCTCGCACTCACCGCCGCCGGCGCCGCGCCGGCAGGCCAGGGGACGACCGCGCTGCAGCACCCGCCAATCGCGCTGCATCCGGAGAACCCCCGCTACTTCCTGTGGCGGGGCCGGCCGACGGTGCTCATCACCTCGGGCGAGCATTACGGCGCCGTGCTGAACCTCGACTTCGACTACCGCCGGTATCTCGAGACGCTCGCCTCCGACGGGCTCAACTACACGCGCATCTTCAGCGGCGCCTATGTCGAGCCCGAAGGAGCGTTCAACATCGCGCGCAACACCCTGGCGCCGTCGACCGGCCGGTTCATCGCCCCCTGGCCGGGGAGCGCGCAGCCCGGCTACGCCGGCGGCGGTAACAAGTTCGATCTGTCGGCCTGGGATCCGGCCTACTTCGCCCGGCTGACCGACTTCGTCGCTGCCGCCGCGGCAAAGGGCATCGTCGTCGAGGTGACGCTCTTCTGCCCGATGTACGAAGAGATGCAGTGGACGCTGAGCCCGATGAACGCCGCGAACAACGTCAACGGTGTCGGGAAGGTGGCGCGGACGGAGGTCTACACGCTCGACAAGCACGGCGGGCTGCTCGAGGTGCACGAATCGCTGACGCGGAAGATCGTGACCGAGCTCAATCGCTTCGACAACGTCTTCTACGAGATCAGCAACGAGCCCTATTTCGGCAACGTCACGCTGCCATGGCAGCATCGCATCGCCGACGTCATCGTCGACACGGAACGCGGGCTGCCGCGGCAGCACCTCATCGCCCAGAACATCGCCAACAACTCCGCGAAGATCGTCGCGCCGCACACCGCAGTCTCGATCTTCAACTTTCACTATGCCAGCCCCGAGGCCGTGCGGCTGAACTACGGCCTGAACAAGGCGATCGGCGACGACGAGACCGGGTTCGCCGGGACCGCGGACGCGACCTATCGCGGCGAGGCGTGGGACTTCATCCTCGCCGGCGGCGCGCTCTTCAACAACCTCGATTACTCGTTCGTCGCCGGGCAGGAGAACGGCAGGTTCGTCTACCCGCCTTCGCAGCCGGGCGGCGGCAGCGTGGCGCTGAGACGTCAGCTGCGGATTCTCAGCCGGTTCATCAACGGCTTCGACTTCACTCGTATGGCGCCGGACGACTCAGTGATCGCCGGCGGTGTTCCCGCGACAGGATCCGCCCGCGCCCTCGTCGAGCCAGGACGGGCGATGGCCATCTACGTTCGCAAGTCGGTCCCTCCGCCGCGAACTGACTCGGCGGCGAAAGCAAAGCCGCCGCCGGTTGCGGACACGGGCCCGGTCGCGCTGCAGATCCGGCTGCCGGCCGGCAGCTGGCAGGCGGAATGGATCGACACGAGCTCCGGGCGCCGCGTCCGGCGTGAGCGTGTCGAGGGTGATGGCGTACGAATGCTGCGTGCCCCCGCCTTTGACGATGACATCGCGCTGCGGCTGGCCCGGACTGGCGGGCGGTGAGGCCTATCGTCCGCCGGCGACCTCGATGAAGCTGCCGGTCGTGAACGACGACTCGTCGGAGAGCAGCCAGAGGATCGCATGCGCAACTTCGTCGGCGGTGCCGCCGCGCTTCAGCGGCACGGACGCCTTGACGCGGTCGACACGGTTCGGTTCGCCGCCGCTGGCGTGCATCTCCGTGTAGATGAACCCCGGGCGCACGCCGTTCACGCGAATGCCTTCGGCCGCGACTTCCTGCGCCAGGCCGATCGTCAGCGTGTCGAGCGCCCCCTTCGACGCGGCGTAGTCGACGTACTCGCCCGCCGACCCCAACCGCGCCGCCGCCGACGAGACGTTGACGATGGCACCGCCGCGGCCGCCGCGCGACGTCGCCATCCGACGGACAGCCTCGCGGGCACAGACGAACGCGCCGACGACGTTGGTGGCGAGAATGCGCGTGATGCGCGCCGCGTCCATCGCCTCGACGCGCATTTGCTGTTCGAGGATGCCCGCATTGTTTACCAGGCCGCGCAGCGGTCCGAGCCGGGCGTCGCAGGTTTCGAAGAGGCGCACGACGTCTGCTTCGACGGCGACGTCGGCGGCGACGGCGATTGCCGAGGCCCCGGCAGCGGACAGCTCGGCGACGAGCGCCTCCGCCTGCGCTCGTGCCGAGCGGTAGTTGACGCACACGGCATAGCCGTGGACGGCAGCGAGGCGCGCGGTCGCGGCGCCGATGCCGCGGCTGGCGCCGGTAATCATCAGTACCGGTCGGTCGGACATCTCGCCAGACTATCGCGCAGTGAGCGGACGATCAAAGGCCAGGCCGGCGATGGCTGGCGCCGCCGACTTGACCGATCCGCGGGCCGCCTGCTACAGTCTGAAGTCTTCAACGGAACGCCGATGAAAATGCGAATTACCCGCCTTGCCGGATCGCCGCTCGCCGCCGCGCTGTACCTCTTCTAAGTCCGCGCGCCGGCCAACCGGCACCTCCGCTCTCACGTTTCATCCGACTGACTCGAGCGTCGCGCTGTCTTCAGTGCGCGCGACGGAACGCATTTTCTGCTGGTGGTTCACATGTCTCATTTCATCGAGCCTTCTCCCGCGATTGCCGCCGAGCCGGCGGCGCCGGACCATGGCGCCTGGCGGACGTTTCGCGACGCGCTCCGCGGCGCGCCGATCGACTACACCACGGCGCCGATCGGGCGCGGCGTGATCATGCTGGCGGTGCCGATGGTGATGGAGATGGCGATGGAGTCGATCTTCGCCGTCGCCGACGTCTTCTGGGTCGCGCATCTCGGCGCCGGCGCCGTCGCCACGGTCGGACTGACCGAGTCGATGCTGACGCTGATCTACACCGTCGCGATGGGGCTCTCGATCGGCGCCATGGCACTGGTGTCGCGCCGCATCGGCCAGCGCGATCCCGAGGGCGCCTCGCGCGCCGCGGCGCAATCGATCCTGCTCGGCGTCTTCGTCGCCGCGGTGATCGCGATCTTCGCCGCCCCGCGCGCGGCTGACCTGCTGCGGCTGATGGGGGCGTCGCCCGAGGTCGTGGCCACGGGCAGCGGCTTCACGGCCATCATGCTCGGCGGCAACGTCACCGTCATGCTGCTGTTCCTCATCAACGCCGTTTTCCGCGGCGCCGGCGACGCGGCGATCGCGATGCGCGTGCTGTGGTTCGGTAACCTGATCAACATCGTGCTCGGGCCGTGCTTCATTTTCGGCCTCGGCCCGTTCCCCGAGCTCGGCGTCGCCGGCGCGGCGGTGGCGACCAACATCGGCCGCGGCAGCGCCGTCGTCTACCAGCTGGTCACGCTGATGCGCGGCCGCACCCGGGTCACCGTGCGGCTCGAGCACCTGCGCCTCGACCTGGCGCTGATGCGCGGCGTCGTGCGGCTGTCCGGCTCGGGAACGCTGCAGATCCTGATCGGCACGGCCAGCTACATCGGCCTGATCCGGATCCTGTCGGCGTTCGGCAGCGACGCGCTCGCCGGCTACACGATCGGCTTTCGCGTCATCATCTTCGCGCTGCTGCCGGCCTTCGGCATCAGCAACGCGGCGGCGACGATGGTCGGCCAGAACCTCGGCGCCGGCCGTCCGGAGCGTGCCGAACGCGCGGTGTGGACGGCGGCGCTCTACAACATGATCTTCCTCGGGGTGATCGGCGCGGTCTTCTTCTTCGCGGCGCGGCCAATCGCCGGCCTGTTCACCGCCGACCCGGCGGTGCAGCCGTTCGCGATCAGCTGTTTGCGGATCGTCAGCCTCGGGTTCGTGTTCTATGCCGTCGGCATGGTGCTGACACAGTCGTTCAACGGCGCCGGCGACACCTGGACGCCGACGCTGATCAACCTCGGCGTCTTCTGGATGTTCGAGATCCCGCTGGCCTGGCTGCTGGCGGTCAAGGCCGGCTTCGGCCCGGTCGGCGTCTTCGTCGCCATGACGATCGCCTATTCGGCGCTCGCCGTCGTCAGCGCGGTGGTCTTTCGGACGGGGAGGTGGAAGGGGAAGAGCGTTTAGGTGCGCACGGTTGGTGCGCACCAACAAGAAGGAACCCCATGCCCCCGCTCCTCCTGATCCTCGCGTCGCTCAGCGTAGCGTCGTTCGTTACCGGCCCGGCTTGACGACGGCTCGAGGACTGAATATACTCCTGATCAGGAGATACGGTGAAGTCCCGGCCCCTGGTCTACCCCGCGTCGCGGCACGCCCCGCTCGAACCGGTCAACCTCGCCGACCGAACCGTTCGCGAGCGGCTGAGCGGGCCGGCGCTGAAGGCGTTCTTCAACGTCATGCGGCGCTGGCAGGTGCGCGACGAGGATGCCCGTGCCCTCCTCGGCGGCGTCACCAACGGCCCCTACTACCTGATGAAGCGCGAACCGGCCCGCGTCCTCGACGCCGATCGCCTCACCCGGGTCTCCTACATCGTCGGCATCTTCAAGGCGTTGCACCTGCTGCACTCCGAGGCGCTCGCCGACCGCTGGATCCAGCTGCCTAACGCCAACCGGATCTTTGCCGGCTCGACGCCACTCGCCTACATGATCCGCGGCGGCCTGCCGTCGTTCGCCATCGTGCGCCAGCTCGTCGACGCCCGCCGCGCCGGCTGATGACGCTGCCGCCCGTCCATCGGGTGCGCCGGGCGGACACCCGTCGCCTGATCCCGTCGAAATACCTCGACAAGGGCGACAGCGTGCTGACGCTGATTGCCGACGGTCCCGAGCATCTCGAGGCCATCTTCGAGCTCGACGCCGCGTCCAACGACCGGCTGCGCGCCGAGGCCGGCGGCGTTCCCGGGATCGCCGCTGACGAGCTGCTGGCCGGCGTGCCGCACGCGGCGGTCGTCAACGCCACCTTCTGTCATGCGCATCCGCTCGGCTCGCGCTTCAACGGGCCGGCGCGCGGCGCATGGTACGCGGCATTCGCGCTCGAAACGGCACAGGCCGAGGTCGCCTTCCACAAATCGGTCGAGCTGGCCGAGATCGGATCGCCGGACGAGTCCGTCACCTACGACGAGTACCTCGCCGACTTCAATGCCGAGCTCCACGATCTGCGGCGCGCGCCCGCGTTTCGCGCCTGTCTCGCGCCCGACAGCTACATCGCGTCCCAGGCGCTCGCCGAGACGCTGTTCGATCAGGGATCGCTCGGCGTCGTCTTTCCGAGCGTGCGGCACAAGGGCGGGACGTGCGTCGCCTGTTTCCGCCCGGCGCTCGTGACCAACGTCCGGCGGAGCCGCCGTTGGCGTTTCACCTGGCAGGGCGGTGGCCCACCGGCGATCAGCCGCGACTGAGCGTAGGCTTGTAAGCCGCTCGTTCCCGACAACGCGCACCGGAGGTGACCCGTGAGGAAACTGCGCTATTCCGTGGCGATGAGCCTCGACGGCTACGTCGCCGGTCCGAGCGGCGAGTACGACTGGATTCTCGTCGATCCCGAGATCGACTTCGCGGCGATGTATGCCGGCTGCAGCGGCCTGGTGATGGGGCGCAAGTCCTACGACGTCTTCGTCGCGACGGGCGGCGGCGAGGGTCCGGCGCTGCCCACCTACGTCTATTCGACGACGCTGCCGGAAGGGGAGCGGGACGGGATCACGTTCGCCCGGGATGCCGTGGCGCACGTGCGCAAGCTGAAACAGGTCGACGGCAAGCCGCTCTGGCTCTGGGGCGGCGGCCAGCTCTTTCGCAGGCTCGCGGAAGCCGGGCTCGTCGACGGTGTCGAAGTCGCGATCATCCCGGTGCTGATCGGCGGCGGCATTCCGCTGATGGCGACGCCGGGCCCGCGCCTTCGCCTCGAGCTGCGGTCGCACCGTCTCTACAAGGGGACCGGCACGCTGTTCCTCGAATACGACGTCATCAATCAGCCCGATTGAGCGACGCGCTGACGCGCGTGAGGTCAGTCGCCGATCGGCGCGTCGAGGAGCTCGCGCACCCGCGGCGCGACCCTGGTGCCGAGGAGCTCGATGCTGCGCATCAGCGTCGCGTGCGGCAGCGTCCCGGCACTGTACTTGACGTTGAACCGCGACAGGCCGAGCGCGCGCACCGTGCGCGCGATCTTGAGGGCAACCGTCTCCGGTGCGCCGACGCAGAGCGCGCCGTCGGGACCCGCTTCGCGCTCGAACTGCGCCCGGGTGGCGGGCGGCCAGCCGCGTTCGCCGCCGATGCGGTTGATCATCGTCTCGTAGTGAGGCCAGAGCTCGTTCTTCGCCTGGTCGTCGCTGTCGGCGACATGGCCCGGCGAGTGCACGGCGATCGGCAATACGGGCTGCCCGAGCTTGGCGAGCGATTGCAGGTAGAGGTCGACGAACGCCCGGAAGCGCTGCGGGCTGCCGCCGATGATCGCCAGCGTCAGCGGCAGGCCGTAGCGCGCCGCTCGCAGCACGGACTGCGGGCTGCCGCCGACACCAATCCAGGTCCGAAGTGTACCCCGCTCGATCGGTGGATAGACGGTCAGTCCATCGACCGGCCCGCGCGTCGATCCGCTCCAGGTCACCGGGCCGGGCTTGAGCAGCTCCGCGAACAGCGACATCTTGTCCTCGAAGAGCTCTTCGTAACGGGAGAGGTCGTAGCCGAAGAGCGGATACGACTCGGTGAAGGAGCCGCGCCCCAGGATGACCTCGGCGCGTCCGTTCGACAGCGCGTCCACGGTCGAGAACCGCTGGAACACCCGCACCGGATCGTCGGTGCTCAGCACCGTGACCGCCGATCCGAGCAGGATGCGTTCGGTCCGGCCGGCGATCGCCGCGAGCACGACTTCAGGCGCTGAGATCGCGAAGTCGCGCCGGTGATGCTCGCCGACGCCGAACGCGTGCAGGCCCACCCGATCGGCAAGTACCGCTTCCTCGACGACGTCGCGCAGCACGCGCGCCTGCGGCAGCAGGGAGCCGTCATCCGAAACCGTGACGTCGCCGAAGGTATCGAGCCCGAGCGGGAAGGTCGAAGGCATGTGATCTTCGAGTCTATCAAAGCGTCTTTGACCCGCCAGGGCGCGCCAGGACTCGACGAACCTGCTGCGCCGCGCGCAGGCCGGAAGCAATCGCGCCGTCGACAGTGCCGATCCGGGCGTCTGGCGCCGTGGCTTCGCCGGCAAAGAACAGCGTGCCGAGAACCTGCCGCGCCAGGGCTTTCGGCGCGTCCGCACCGCCGACGAGCTGATAGCTGTAGGCGCCACGCGTCAAGGGATCCTTGTCCCACCGGTGGTGCCAGGCCCCCGTCAGCTCGCTGCGCAGCCGCTGACGCGACACGCCAAAGATGCGCGCCAGCGAGCCGAGCGACTGGTCGATCAGCGCGGCATCAGTCAACCGATCGAGGTCGCGCGCTCCCGGGCCGCCGCGCCAGCCGACGATCTGCGGCGCGTGCGACGGGTAGTGCGTCCACCACACCGGCAGCGCTTCGTCGTTCGCCTGCACGAACGACAGCCGCTCGAGCGGCGAACCACCGGCGCGGCGTGCCACCGTCGCGGATGTCCAGAAGCGCGTCCGGAAGCGGAGCACGACGCGCACGACCGTTCCCATCTCGAGTTGCGCCAGTGGCACTGCCTTCATCGTCAGCGGCGGCGAGAACTCGATGTGCCCCGCCTCGTCCGGGCGCGACTTGAGCACGCCCACTGGGACAGTGATGAGGGCGGCGTTCGCGCGCAACGTCCGGCGTCGGCCGGCCGAGCTCCGGACCTCGACCTCGACGCGGCCCCGCTTCCACGCGATACGCGTGACGACGGCCGAGCGCTTGATCGAGTTCGACAGTGGCGCCGCCATCGCGTCGACGAGCCGGCCGTACCCGTCGACGGTCCGGCCCGTGCGCTGCGCCGCCGCATCTCCGGTCGGGTCGTCGTCGCCGGACATTGAGCGGGCGCTCAGGCGGCTGGCGTCGGCGCCGAGAAATCCCTCGACGAAGCGCCGCAGCGTGTGACGCGTGTGTGCCTCCCGCCGGCCGCCTGGCTTTCGATCGAGGAACGCGCGAAAGCTCTCGTCCGACCGGCTTCGGCGCAGCGCTGCCGGCAGCAGGCGAGTGACGCGGTGCAGTTCCTGCCAGAAGTCGTCCGCCGGGCGCAGCCGGCGGCCGCGCAGCTCGAAGCGCGGGCCGTCGATGTCGACGCTTCGCAGTCCAGCTTCGCCGAGCAGCGTCATCGTTTCCGGCGCGTCGCCGTGAATGAACTCCGCGCCGAGCTCAATCGGATCCGGTACGCCAGGTTCATGGTGGGTCAGGATTCTGCCGCCAAGGCGCTCGCGCGCCTCGAGCACTTCGACGCGGATGCCGGCCGACGCCAGGCTGCGCGCCGCTGCCAGCCCAGCGACGCCGGCACCGACGATGACGACCAGGGAGTGTGAACGGGTGGAGGGCATAGATGCGTCTTGCACGTCCATCGAGCAAGCGTCATTCCGCTTGTCGGGGCGTGGCCGCGTCGCGAGCCGCCTCTCCTAAGGCTGAGTTGGGCGAAGATGTGGGGAGTGTTCGACCCGCCCGTATTGCATTTCCTGCCACCATTGCAGTTCTTGCCGCCGGGGACAGTCACTCGGGACAGTCACGAGTGACTGTCCCCGGGGCTACCCGGCTGTGCCGGCGGTGACGCCCATCCGTGGTTTCGCGCGGGGCTGAGTGAGTCAGCGCTTGACGCTGATGTAGTAGTGATTCTGCCCTTCGTCCTCCAGCTCGCGCACCAGCGTCAGGCCGGCATCGGTGAGGGCGCGCACGTAGCGGTCGCGGCCGAGCGAGATCGACGTCCGCTGCGTGAGGTTGTCGGGCCAGCTGGCGATCTGGGTCGGCGCGGTGAAGACGAGGCTGCCGGCGGGGCTGAGCGCGCTCGCGAGGCGGGGGATGACGGCGAGCTGCGTCGCTTCGGGAAGCAGGAACATGAGCCCCCAGGCGACGATGCCGTCGAACTGCAGGTCGAAGAACGTGGAGTCCTCGACCGCTTCGCATTTCACCGGCACATCGGGAAACCGCTCGGAGAACGCCGCCACCATCCGCGGCGACGCGTCGATGGCCCACACGTGGCAGCCGGCGTCGACCAGCACTTCAGTGATCGGCGCCCCGACGCCGCAGGCGACATCGAGCACGCTCGCGCTCGGCGGCAGCGAATCCGCCCACGCGCGGATCTCAGGCCTGCCGATGCGCGAGTGTCGCCGCGCGGAGAATGCCTCGGCGTGTTCGTCGTAGCCGTTGGAAGGGTCGGGCATGGAAGAAAGGTCGAAGTTCGAAGTTCGAAGGTCGAAGTGGAAGTATAAAGTTTGAAGGGGCAAGGATGAAGGGCTCAGGGCTCAGGGCTCAGGGCTCAGATTCAGGACTCGGCGACGCACGGCGGGCTACCGGAGACGATGATGACCAGGCGCGGCACATGGGTGTGGGCGGGATTGTTCGTGGCGGCGTTGACATCGGCGACGCTCGGTGCCGGGCAGCTGGCGTCGCGGCCGACCGAAGAATGGATCAAGACGCTCGACGCGCCGAAGCGCATCGCCGGCCTTCGCGTCGACGACATCATCGCGCGGTTGAGGGTCGCGCCCGGTCAGGTCGTCGCCGATCTGGGCGCGGGGACCGGCGCCTTCGCGCTGCCGCTTGGCAAGGCGGTCGGGCCCAAGGGGAAGGTCTACGCCGTCGAGATCGATCGCGGACTGGTGGACTACATTGGCGCCAAGGTGAAGCAGGCCGGCGCGTCGAACGTCCTGCCAGTGCTCGGCAAGGCGACCGATCCGTCGCTGCCGGCGGCTGACGTCGACCTCGCCTTCCTCCACGACGTGCTCCACCATGTCGAGGATCGACCGGCGTTCCTGAAACAGGCGGTCCGCTACCTCGGGCCGGGCGCGCGCGTTGCCGTCGTCGAGCTCGATCCGGCAACGAGCCCGCACAGGGACGATCCCAGGCTGGTGCTCGACAAGGCGCAGGTGGCGGCGCTGATGAATGACGTCGGGTTCGTCGAGGCCGAGGACGTGAAGCTCTTTGCCGACAAGTGGTTCGTCATCTACCAGCGGAAGAAGTAGTAGTGCGCTGGATCAGCGGATCGTCATCGCCGCCGTCCTGACGCGGCGGCTTCCCTCGCGGTCGACCCAGGCCGCGGTCAGCTCGCTGCCGTTGACGGCGATCCGCGGGTAGCCGCTGGCGCGGCCCGACTCGAGGCCAGCGACGGTGATGGGCGCTTCGGCCCGGCCGTCGCCGTGGATGCGCCGGAAGCGGAACTGGGAGCGCTGCTCGACCTGTTCGATGTAGCCCGCGATCGCCGAGCCGTCCGGCAGCAGCACGACATCGACGCGGCCGAGCGTGATGCCTCCGTCCAGCCGTATCGGCGGACCGAACGAGCGGCCGGCGTCCTTCGAGAACGCGGCGAACGCCTTCGGTTGATCGCCGACGGCGCTGAACCACGCGACGACGACATCGCGGCCGCGGGCGTCGATCGCGGGCCCGTTGACCGGACAGGCCTGGATCTTCCAGTTGTCGCGGTGCACTGGCACAGGTTCCGACCACTTGCCGTCGATCAACCGGCTGACCGCGATGTCGCGAACCTCGTCGTCGCTGCGATCGCGGTAGACGACGATGGGACCATCGGCGGTGACCGCGGCGTCGGTTGGGCAGCAGTCGCAGACCCGGTCGTCGATTGCCGTTTCGACGGTCTGCTTCCACTGACGATCGAAGGCGCCGAAGCGCAGCGTCATGGCGCCAGCGCCATGCCCGTCATGTCCGCCGCCTGGCTTGGTGGCCCGGCCGTCGAGCCACACGAGCCCAAGACCAGCGCCTGGCATCTGCACGAGCGACGCGAATCCATGTTCGGTCTGCGTGCCGTCCGAGTGAGGCGTCACCGACGCGGTCCACGTCTTGCCGTCGTCGGTCGAGTGGGAGAGCCGGACATCGTAGGCGTAGGTCCCGGCGCCGCTCTTCTGGAGCCAGTGGGCGACGATCGTGCCGTTCGCCAGGCGCATGACCGACGGCACGTCGGCCCAGTTGATGAACCAGTCGCTTCCGGAAACGATCGCGCGCGGCTGCGTCCAGCCTGAGGGCGTCCGCTCGGCAAACTTCAGTGTTGCTACCTTATCCTGCAGTTCGATCCAGCTGAGGAGCGTTCCGCGGCTCGAAACGCTGAGCTGCGGCTCGCCGCTCCCGGGCGCTGCCGGCGTCGGCAGCGCTGTGAGCATGGACGGCGGCTGTGCCGGCTGGCTCTGAAGCGGAACAGCTAGGACTGCCAGGACAGGCACGAAAAGGGGCCGGAAGCTCATCGCCAGATTATAGCGGCGCGAATCCATGGCTTGACATTACCATCATGTCAAGGTTCACACTGGACGCTGGAGAGAACGTGACGAGAGCATCGACGGCTACCCTCGAACTGTCCGAAGCCCGGCGGGCCGGATTCTTCAATATCGGCGAGGCGGCGGAGGCATCCGGCGTCTCGGCCAAGATGATCCGCCACTACGAAGGTCTCGGGCTGCTGCCGCCGGCGCGGCGGACTGTTGCCGGTTATCGCATCTACGGGACCAGCGACGTCCACGTGTTGCGGTTCATCCGGCGGGCTCGCGACCTCGGGTTCGCAATCAAGGACGTCGAGCGTCTCCTGGCGCTGTGGCAGAACCGCCGGCGTGCCAGCGGCGACGTCCGCCGCGTCGCCCAGGCGCACGTCCGGGAGCTGGACCGGAAGATCACCGAGCTGCAAGCCATGAAACGGACGCTCGAGCACCTCGTGCGCAACTGCCACGGCGACCGCCGGCCCGATTGCCCGATTCTCGACGACCTCGCGCAGGCGCCGGCGCACGATATCCAGGAAGAAGACTGATGAAGAAGCTGAACCTGACGCCGGTCGCCGCTGCTCCCCCGGTCAAGACCGACACTTGCTGCGGGACCGGCGCCAACGGGGCGGCGCTGCCTCCCGGGGCGCACATCGATCCTGTCTGCGGCATGACCGTCAAACCGGAAACCGCCGCGGGCAGCTACGACTACAACGGCACTCGCTATTACTTCTGCGGCAAGTCCTGCCTCGAGCGCTTCAAGGCGAACCCCGAGGCGTTTCTCCGCGAAGGCGACCCTGGCTTGGCGCCGCCGCCAGTGCCGGCCGCTCCCGGCACTGAATACTTCTGCCCGATGGATCCAGAGGTCCGCCAGGATCACCCGGGCGCCTGTCCGAAATGCGGCATGGCGCTCGAGCCGGATTTGTCGAGCGGCCCGCAGACGCGGACGGAATACACCTGTCCGATGCACCCGGAGATCGTCCGCGACGCGCCGGGCGCCTGCCCGATCTGCGGCATGGCGCTCGAACCTCGCCTCGTCACCGTCGAGGCCGCGAACCCCGAGCTCGACGACATGACACGGCGGATGTGGCTCGGCCTCGTGCTCGGCCTTCCGGTCTTCCTGCTGACGATGGGCGACATGGTGCTGGGGATGGGGCTGGGCGGCCGCCTCGACATGCGCCTGACGAACTGGATCGGCCTCGTCTTCGCGACGCCCGTCGTCTGGTGGTGCGGCTGGCCATTCTTCCAACGCGGCTGGGCATCGATCGTCAACCGCCACAGCAACATGTTCACGCTGATCGCGCTGGGCGTCGGCGCCTCGTACTTGTTCAGCGCTGCGGCGACGCTGGCGCCCGACATCTTTCCGGAAAGCTTCCGCGTCCACGGCGTCGTCGAAACCTACTTCGACACCGCGGTCGTGATCACCGTCCTGGTGCTGCTCGGCCAGGTGCTGGAACTGCGGGCGCGCAGCCGGACGAGTGCGGCGATCCGCGAGCTGCTCGGCATGGCACCGAAGACGGCCCGGGTGATCCGCGGCGACGGCGTCGAGGAGGATGTACCGGTCACATCGGTGCGCGTCGGCGACCTGATTCGGGTCAGGCCGGGCGAGAAGATTCCGGTCGACGGCGCCGTCGTCGACGGTGCGAGCGCGGTCGACGAATCAATGGTCACCGGCGAGCCGGTGCCGGTGGAGAAGACCGGCGGCAGTCGCGTCACCGGCGGCACGATCAACGGCACTGGCGGCCTGACGATGAGGGCGGAACGGGTCGGCGCCGACACGCTGCTGGCGCAGATCGTCAGGATGGTCGGCGAAGCGCAGCGTACCCGCGCGCCGATCCAACGGCTCGCCGACACGATCGCCGAGTACTTCGTTCCGGCTGTCGTCGTCGTCGCGGTGCTCGCGTTCGCCGGCTGGAGCGTCTGGGGGCCAGAGCCGCGCTTCGCGCACGCGCTGTTGAGCGCCGTGGCCGTCCTGATCATCGCGTGCCCGTGCGCGCTCGGGCTGGCGACCCCGATGGCAATCATGGTCGGCACCGGCCGTGGCGCCTCGCTCGGCGTGCTCGTCAGGAACGCGGAAGCGCTCGAGCGCTTCGAGAAGGTGGATACCCTCGTCGTCGACAAGACCGGGACGCTGACCGAAGGCAAGCCGGCGCTCGTCAACGTCGTCGCGCTGCCGCCGTTTGCCGAGAACGAGATTCTGCGACTCGCCGCCTCGATCGAACAGGCGAGCGAACATCCGCTGGCGGCCGCCATCGTCAAGGGCGCGCGCGACCGCGGCATTGCGGTGCCGTCCGCCTCGGCATTCGAATCGCGAACCGGACGCGGCGTTACCGGCATCGTGGACGGGCGCCAGGTCCTGCTCGGCAATGCGGCGCTGCTCGCCGAAGCAGGGGTCGATCATGCGCCCCTCGGCGGCAACGCCGACGCGCTTCGCCGGGAGGGCGAGACGCTGATGTTCGTCGCGGTCGACGGCCAACCGGCCGGCCTGCTCGGCGTCGCGGATCCGATCAAGGGATCAACGGCGGAGGCGCTGCGCGAGCTCAAAGGCGAAGGCCTGCGCATCGTCATGCTCACCGGCGACAACGCCGTGACGGCCCAGGCAGTCGCTTCGAAGCTGCCGATCGACGAGGTCATCGCCGACGTGCTGCCGGACCAGAAGCGCGACGCCATCGCGCGGCTGCAGCAGCAGGGGCGCAAGGTGGCGATGGCGGGCGACGGCGTCAACGATGCGCCCGCGCTGGCGCAGGCGGACGTCGGGATCGCGATGGGGACGGGCACCGACGTCGCGATCGAGAGCGCCGGCGTGACGCTGCTCAAGGGCGACCTGCGCGGCCTGGTCCGCGCCCGGCGCCTGAGCCGCGCGACGATGACCAACATCCGGCAGAACCTCTTCCTGGCGTTCGTCTACAACGCTCTCGGGGTGCCTGTGGCCGCGGGCATTCTCTATCCGATCTTCGGCTTGCTGATCAGCCCGATTTGGGCCAGCGCGGCGATGACGCTGAGCTCGGTCTCGGTCATCGGGAATGCGCTGCGGCTGCGGCGTTTCTCGGGGTGAGGGCGACGCCCCAGCTCACGAACTACACGACAGCATCGAGCAGCCGGGACGATCGCGGGCCCAGTCGGGTCGACGTTCGGCGAATCGCTCCGCGCCTGGCTGATCGTCGTACGGATGCCGGAGCACGTCCAGCAGTTCGGTGACGCCGGCGAAGTCGCCCCGCTCGGCGCGATCGATGGCCTGCTGCGCCAGGTAGTTCCGCAGCACGTAGCGCGGGTTGGCGGCGCGCATGCGGGCACGCCGCGCGTCGGGCGTCAGCGTGCTCTCGCGCAGGCGGGCCCGGTAGCGTTCGAGCCAGGCCGACAGTGCCGGTTCAGAGGCCTCGCGTTTGCCGGCATCGTAGAAACTTCCGGCGAGCGCCTCGTTCGACGACGAGTCGCCGTCGATCTCGATCAATCCCCTGAAGAAAATCGTCATGTCGATCTCGGCCGAGCGCATCAGCGCCTGCAGCGACTGCATCAGCTCGATGTCAGCGTCGCGGCACTCGTCCAGCCCGAGCTTGGCGGCGACGTCGGCCCGGGTGGCGCGCTCGAACGCGTCCACGTATCGGTTCATCCCTGCCTGCAGCGGTTCGGCGGCGCCGAAGAGCGGCGCCACCGCCGTCGCCAGCCGGCCGAGGTTCCACTGCGCGATCTGCGGCTGCGCCCCGAAGCGGTAGCGGCGGCCGCCGGCGTCGGTCGTGTTCGGGGTCCAGTCCGGATCGAAATCGTCGATCCACCCGTACGGACCGTAGTCGATCGTCAGGCCCAGGATCGACATGTTGTCGGTGTTCATCACGCCGTGGACGAAGCCGACGCGCATCCACCCGGCAACCATGCGGGCGGTTCGTTCCGCGACCTGTCCGAACCACTCCTCGCGGACCGCGAGCGAGGTCGGCTCGGCGCCGCCGGCGAGCAGCTCCGGAAAATCGCGGCGAATCGTGAAATTGATCAGCGTGTCGACGAGCGTCCCGTCGCCGCGCGACGCCGGCAGCTCGAAGTTGCCGAACCTGATGAAGGACGGCGCGACGCGACAGACGATCGCCCCCGGTTCGGCCACCGGGTTGCCGTCGTAGAACATGTCGCGTACGACCGACTCGCCGGTTGCAACCAGGCTGAGCGCCCGCGTCGTCGGTACGCCGAGGTGATGCATCGCCTCGCTGCAGAGGAACTCGCGGATGGAGGAGCGCAGGACCGCGCGACCGTCGGCGCTGCGGGAGTAGGGCGTCGGCCCGGCGCCCTTGAGCTGCAGCTCCCAGCGCTGCCCGGCGCTGTTGATGACCTCGCCGAGCGTAATCGCCCGGCCGTCCCCGAGCTGGCCGGCCCAGTGACCGAACTGGTGGCCGCCGTAGTTGGCGGCATACGGGTCCATGCCGTCGACGAGCGCGTTGCCGCCGAGCACGCGCGCCCACGCCGGATCCGCGAGCGCGGCTGCATCGAGGTCCAGGAGTGCGGCGACCTCGGGGGAAACGGCCACGAGCGCCGGCGCGTCAACCGGGGTTGGCATCACCCGCGAGTAGAGTTCGCGGACCTGCCGGCGCCACGGCGTCGCCTCGGGATCCCCGGGCAACTCGCGAACGAAGCTGTTGTCGAACTGAAGCGGAAGGCTCAAACCAGAATTGTACAGCGGGGACAGTCACCGGTGACTGTCCCGACGTTCTCTCTCGCGCCCGGGGTATGATCTCTGGTCCAACTCGCTACGTGCGAACGGACGGGACGACCGCTCGCGCGTGCCGGATCGCCAATACCGAAAGCTGGAGACATTGTGGGGCTGACGAGAGTCTTTCTGCGCCTGACGGCCGTCGTGTTCTTTGCCACGCTGCTGGTTCCCGTCGTCACGGCCTTCTGCAGCCGACTGAACGATCAGACCCCCTGGACTGCCGCCTCGTACGTCGCGTATCCGGCGCTCGCGCTGACCGCCGCTGCGTGCGGCCTGCTCTTTGCCGGCTGGCTGCGCGCCCGGGCGCAGGCGCTCGACGACCACTTCACCGCCCAGACGACCTTCCTCGACGAACTGCCGGCGCGTTACGTCGACCTCGCGATCTTCGGTGCCGCAGCGATGAGCCTGTTCCTCGAGCTGGCGGTGATCCGCTGGCAGGGAACGGTGTTCGAATTCTTCGCCTTCTACAAGAACTTCACCCTCCTGTCCTGTTTCGCCGGCCTCGGCATCGGCTATTCGCTGGCGGCCCGCGATCGCACGCCGCTCGCCCTGGTGCTGCCGCTCCTCGCCTGGCAGTTCCTGTTCCTGATCGCGTTTCGCGCCGGCATGCCCGAGTGGACGCTGGCGAGCGTGCGCAACCTGCCATTCCAGGAACAGCTGAACATGGGCGTCAACGTCCTGACGACGTTTGGCGAGGGCGTGGCCACCTACTTCTTTCTCTCGGTCGCGTTCGTGATGACGTCGCTGGCGTTCGTGCCGATCGGCCAGGTCTGCGGCCGCCTGATGAAGCGGCGGCCGAACCTGCGCGCCTACGGCTTGAATCTGCTCGGCAGTCTTGTCGGCGTCGCCCTGACCTTCATCGTCAGCTTCCTCTGGACACCGCCGATCGTCTGGTACGGGATCTCGTTCGCGGTGATCCTGCTGCTGCACGTGCGCCGAGCCATGAGCTTCAGCGTCGCCGGCTGCGTTGCCGTCGTCGCGCTGATGATCCTGGCGTGGCCCGTCAGCCCGCTGTGGCACAAGGTCTACTCGCCGTACCAGATGCTCGAGCTCGGGCACACTCCGCAGGGCTACATGGAGATTCGCGCCGCCGGGCATTACTACCAGCGGGTCTTCAATCTTGCCAACCGAGACGCGCTCGACACCGAGATGCTGCGCATCCGCAACTACTACGACCTCCCGTACCGCGTCTACGGCACGCCGACCGATGTCGCGGTCGTCGGCGCCGGCAGCGGCAACGACGTGGCAGCGGCGGTGCGGTCGGGGGCGAAGTTCATCGACGCCATCGAGATTGATCCGGCAATCCTCGCCGCCGGCCGGGCCAATCACCCCGAGCACCCGTACGACCAGCCGCAGGTCCGCCCGATCGTCAACGACGCGCGGACGTTCCTCCGCACCCGCGACTGGCAGTACGACATGGTCGTCTACGGCCTGCTCGACTCGCACACCCTGCTCAGCCACGCATCGAGCGTCCGTCTCGATTCCTTCGTCTATACCGTCGAGGGTTTCCGCGACGCGCGGTCACGGCTGAAGGAGACGGGTGTCCTGGCGCTGTCGTTCGCGCTGATCACCAGGGACATGGGGCGCAAGATTCACCTCATGCTGCAGGAGGCGTTCGACGGTCAGTCGCCGAAATGCGTCGAGGGCCGCTACGACTACTCGGTGACCTTCTTCCAGGCGCGCCGCGGCGAAGTCAACGTGCCGCCCGGGGTGATCGACGAGCTCGGGTTCCGCGATTGCACGACGCGGTTCGCCGATCCGTCGATCAAGGCCGACCTCTCGACCGACGACTGGCCGTTTTTCTACATGCCGCGCCGCACGTATCCGGTGTCCTACCTTTTCATGATCGGCACGGTGCTGGCGCTGTCGCTCTACCTCATCTCGAGCTTCAGCGAGCGGCCGACGGTCGGCAACCTGCCGTACTTCCTCCTCGGTGCCGGCTTCATGCTGGTCGAGACCAAGGGCATCACGGAGATGGGCCTGGTCTTCGGCAACACCTGGCAGGTCATCGGCATCGTCATCGGCGGGATCCTGACGATGGCGTTCCTCGCCAACCTCGTGGTGGAGCGATTGAAGATCCAGCGGCCCCTGGTGCCGTACCTGCTGCTGCTGACGAGTCTCGCCGTCGGGCTCGTGGTGGCGAGGAGCGGCGGTTTCGGGCCGACGCCGCTCGGCCAGGTGGCGACGATTGTCGTGCTGACGTCACCGATGTTTTTCTCCGGCATCGTCTTCTCGTCGCTCATCGCGACGAGCCCGGGGATTACCGGCGCCATGGCCGCGAACCTGTTCGGCGCCATGTGCGGCGGACTGCTCGAATACAACTCGATGTATTTCGGCTTCCAGTTCCTCTACTGGCTGGCCGCCGGGCTCTACGCCGCGGCGTTCGTCACCTCATTGATCAAGCGGCAGGCGGCCGCCTGAGCTGCCGGGCAGCGACCCCGCTTCCGGGTGTAGACTCCTTTCATTCGCCGTGAAAGGAGCGATGCAGATGACACGTGTTCTCACTCTCGCCGGGGCGGCCGTGCTCACGCTCGGCTTCGCCGCCGACGCGCAGGCCCAGGCCCAGAACTCGCTGAGCGCCGGGGCCAAGCGGACCTACGACATCATCAAGGGCTACGTGACGCGCGCGGCGGAGAAGATGCCTGAAGAGCATTACACCTTCAAGGCTTCGCCGGACGTGCGCAGCTTCGGTCAGCTCGTCGGCCACATCGCCGATGCCAACTTCATGTTCTGCGGCGCCGCCGCCGCCGACAAACCGACGCCGCCCGGGGCCGAGAAGTCGAAGACGACCAAGGCGGACCTGCAGAAGGCGCTCGCCGAGTCCTTTGCCTACTGCGACAAGGCCCACGCGGCGATGACCGACGCGGCCGGGGCGGAGACGGTGAAGTTCTTCGCCGGCGACATGGCCAAGCTGTCGATCCTCGAGTTCAACACCCACCACGACTTCGAGCACTACGGCAACATGGTCACCTACATGCGCATCAAGGGCATCGTGCCGCCGTCGTCGGAGAAGTAGGTCTCAGTTACCAGTTACCAGTCTCCAGTTGCCAGTTGCCAGCCAGCTGGCAACTGGCCCGCACCGGGCTCACTCACATGAGATCGTCCGCATTCGCGGCCGGCGTCGCGATCATCGCTGCGGCGCTGGGCGTCGCCATCGCGGCCAAGCGCCAGGGTCCGGCCGCACCCACCTACGACACGTGGTCCGCCTATGGCGGCACGCCGGATCAGGTCCGCTACTCGACTTTGGCGCAGATCGATCGGACCAACGTCGGCCAGCTCGCCGTGGCGTGGACCTACGACAGCGGCGAGAGCGGCGGGCTGCAGACGCAGCCGATCGTCGCCGACGGCCTGCTGTTCGCCAACACGCCGTCGCACAAGGCGTTCGCGTTGCGTGCCGATACCGGCGCGCTGGTCTGGACGTTCGACTCGGGGATCAAGTCCCAGGGACCGAATCGCGGTCTCATGTACTGGGCCGAGGGCGACGACCGGCGCGTCTACGCCGCCGTCGATCAGTATCTCTACGCGCTCGACGCGCGCACCGGCAGGCCGATCGCGGCGTTCGGCGACGGCGGACGGATCGATCTGCGCCGGGATCTCGGGCGGCCGCCGGAGGAGCAGTCAGTCCGCCTGACGTCGCCCGGCGTCGTCTATCGCGATCTCCTGATCGTCGGCGGTCGCGTCTCGGAAGGGCTCCCGGCGTCCCCCGGCGACGTTCGCGCCTACAGCGCCCGCACCGGCGCGCTGCGCTGGAGCTTTCACACTATCCCGCACCCGGGCGAGCCCGGATACGACACCTGGTCGAAGAACTCCTGGCAGGAAGTCGGCGGCGCCAACAGCTGGCCGGGGATGGCGCTCGACGAGCGGCGCGGCGTCGTCTATGTCCCGACCGGATCGGCGGCGTCCGACTTCTATGGCGCCAACCGGCTCGGCGACAATCTTTACGCCAACGCGCTGATCGCGCTCGACGCCGCCACCGGGCGCCGCATCTGGCACTACCAGGTCGTGCGGCACGACATCTGGGATCGCGACCTGCCGTCGCCGCCGAGCCTGGTCACGATCAGGCAGGGCGGCCGCACTATCGACGCCGTCGCTCAGGCAACCAAGCACGGCTACGTCTTCGTGTTCGACCGTGAAACCGGGGCGCCGATCTTTCCGATCGAGGATCGCGGGTTTCCGCCGAGCGACGTCCCCGGTGAAGTCACGGCGGCGACCCAGCCGATGCCGACGAAGCCCAGGCCGTTCGCCCGCAGCGTCGTCACGAAGGACACGCTGACGACGAGGACGCCCGCGGCGGCGAAGTGGGCGGCGGAAGAGCTCGCGAAGTTCAGGAACGACGGCCCGTTCGTGCCGTTCGGTCTCGAGCGCCAGACAGTTCTCTTCCCAGGGTTCGACGGCGGCGCGGAATGGGGCGGCCAGGCGTTCGATCCGCAGACAGGACTGTATTACGTCAACGCGAACGATCTCGTATGGACCGGCGGGCTGGCGCCGGCCGAGCAGCCGGCGACGAGCGCCGGCGTGTACCGTCAGCACTGCGCCTCCTGCCACCGCGACGATCTGCAGGGGGCGCCGCCGCAGATCCCGACGCTGGCCGGCATCGGCACACGCCGCTCTCGACCGGACCTGACGGCGGTCATCCGCAAGGGTGCCGGGCGGATGGCTGGCTTTCCAGAACTGTCGGACGCCGCCGTCAGCGCCATCGTCGAGTACCTGGCGACCGGCGCGGACGTCGGCGTCGGCGACGGGCGCAAGCCGATCCTGCCGTACCGCTTCACCGGCTACCGCAAGTTCATGGACCCGGACGGCTACCCGGCGGTGGCGCCGCCGTGGGGCACGCTCAACGCGATCAATCTGAACACCGGCGAGTACGCCTGGCAGATCCCGTTCGGCGAGTATCCGGCGCTCGTCGCCCAGGGGATGAAGGACACCGGCAGCGAGAACTACGGCGGTCCGATCGTCACCGCCGGCGGCCTCGTCTTCATCGGCGCGTCGAATTTCGATCGGAAGTTCCGGGCCTTCGACAAGGCAACGGGCGCGTTGCTGTGGGAGACGACGATGCCATTCTCAGGCAACGGCACGCCCGCGACCTACATGATCGGCGGCCGGCAGTTCGTGGCGATCGCCGCCGGCGGCGGCAAGGGAGGGCAGGGCAGCGCTTCAGGCGGTGTCTATGTCGCCTTCGCGCTGCCCAGATAGGGCTCATGGCTCAGGGCTCAGGGCTCAAGTTGTGCCTGAGCCTTGAGCCTTGAGCCGTGAGCCGACTCAGAATACGAACCTCCCGCCAAATCTCAGGCTGCGCTGGGCGCCGTTGGTACCGGTGATCTGGCCGAAGGTGTTGCCGGCAGCAGTGCTGTAACCGGTGCCGGGGTTGCCCCAGCGGACCGAGTTGGTGGTGTTGAACGCGTCGATGCGGAACTCGGCAAAGCGCGAGCTGCCGAGCGAGAACCGCTTGAAGAGCGACGTGTCGAGCTGCCAGAATCCCGGGCCTTCGGGACCGCCGTTGCGGCTCATGTTGCCCTGGACGCCCGCCGCCGGCAGCGCGTAGACGGACGGGTCGAAGTAGAGCTGGCCCGGGCCGAGGCCGCCGAGAACGTTGTGCGAGCCGTTGAGGTTGGCGTAGGCGGTGTTGCCCGGCGTGTTGAGCAGCGTGCCGTTGCCGGTGATGTTCAGCGGCGAGCCCGACTGGCCGATGAAGAGGCCGCTCAACTGCCAGCCGCCGACGATCTTCCCGAGCAGGCTTTCGTTCATCCAGCGCTTGCCCGGCCCCCACGGCAGCTCGTAGATCGTCGTCAGCACGTAGTTGTGCGTGCGGTCGAAGTTCGACCGGGCCCAGCTCAGGTCGAAGTCGATCGGCGTCGCGAGGCTGGTGTTCTCGTTCACGAGATCCTTCGAGCGGCTCAGGGTGTACGAGTTCATGATCAGCAGGCCGTTCGAGAAGCGGCGGTCGACCTTCATCTGCAGCGCGTTGTACTCCGACTTGTTCTCGTTGCTGCGGACGCGGGTCGTGCCGGTGCGATTGTAGGCGCCGAACTGCGGCCGGCCGAGGTTGCCGGAGTTGTAGATCAGGCTCGCGTTCTCGTCGACGTCCATGACGAGATTGACGCCGCGGTTGCCGACGTAGGCGATGTCGGCGGTGAGCTGGAATGGCAACTGCCGCTGGACCGCGACGTTCCACGAGTGCAGCGTGCCCTCGCGCAGGCCGGACGGAATGACATCGTAGGTCGAGTTGAGGAGCGAGCCGGACACCGGGATGACGCCGTCGGACGGCACCGTCACCAGCGATGGCTCCGGGAAGCCGGTCGCCATCGATCCCGCGGCCCGGAAGCCGTTCGTCGCCGACCCGGAGTAGTTCTGCTTGACCGGGTAGTTGAAGGCATAGCGGTTGTCCGGGAACGGGATCGTGCTGGCGCCGTAGCCCGCGCGCAGCACCGTTTCCGGGTTGAGCGCGCCAGGACACGCCGGTGCGCGGGTTGAAGTTGCTGAACGTGTTCTTGACGTTCACCGCATCCGACGTGTCGCCAAAGCCGGCGACGCGCAGCGTGTTGGTGGCGGGGTCGTAGTTCGAGAGGCTGCCGGCGCCTTCGAGGCCCGTCAGCGGCGTGTAGTACTCCCAGCGCAGGCCGAGGTCGATGGTCAGGTTCGGCCGCGCCTGCCACTTGTCCTGCACGAAGAGGAAGACCGCCGAGTGCTGCGTCCCCGGCTCGTCGATGGCCTTGAGATCGCGGGTGACGCCGTTCGGCCAGTCGAGCAGGAATGACGCGAACGAGTTGGCGACGCCGCTGAGCGATGCCTCGTCGCTCGGCAGGCCGGTGCCGGAGGCGTTGAAGTTGAAGAGGCCGCGCGGGCCGCCGGCGTCCTGCGTCTGCAGCAGGAGGTCTCGATTGTGGCGCCACTCGCCGCCGAGCTTCACGGTGTGGCTGCGGAGCAGCTTCGTCAACGTCGTCGCCACATTCCACGTCGTCTCGGAGCGGTCCCACGGCAGGCTGGGTGAGAAGCCGAGCACCGGCGCGGTGTAGCCGCCAATCGTGAACCGCGACAGGCCGCTCGTGAACTCGTCGATGTTGGCGCCGGGGATGCCGACGTCGGTGCTCGAGGTCAGGCCCTGGCCCTGCGAGATGGCGATGTTGTGGTAGTAGCTGACGCCGCCGCGCACGTCCATGACCATCGACGCGCTGAAGACCTTCGTCCAGTTGCCGGCGGTGCTGATGCTCTTGTTCGTGCCGGTACCGGCGAAGCCGTCATTGGCCGGACCGCCGAACTCGCCGTACGGGCCCGGATCGAAAACCACCGGCCGCTGGAAGCTGATGCGGTACGACAACTGGTTCGCCTCGTTCAGGCTGTAGTTCAGCTTGGTGTCGAACGCATCGGTCGTCTTCTCGCGGACCTGCGCCTTCTGGTAGTTGTTCTGGCCGAGCGGCGCGCCGGCGATGTTCGGCTCGGGAATCATCGCGATCAGCCGGCGGGCAATCGGGCTGATGCGGTCCTGCGGGATCTGATTGTTCGCGAACGCGGTCCGGCCGGTGCCGTTGACCGCCCCGGTCGTCGGATCGTAGATGCCGTTCGCAACGGCGCTGAAGTCGCCGTTCCGCATCGCCATCGTCGGCACCACTGCGCGGACGACGTAGCCGAGGTTGTCGATCGTGCGCTGGTAGTCGCCGAAGAAGAAGAAGCGGTTGCGCATGATCGGACCGCCGAGCGTGAAGCCGCCCTGAGCGAACTTGGTCGGCGCCTTGAGGTGCGTGAAGTAGTCACTGGCGTTGGTCGCCTCGGTGTTGCCGAAGAAGAAGCCGCTGCCGTGGAAGGTGTTGGTGCCCGACTTCAGCGTCACGTTGGTAATCGCGCCACCGGACCGGCCGAACTCGGCGTCGTAGTTGCTGGTCGAGACGCTGACGGTCTCGAGCGCGTCCGAGGACGGGATGATCACGCTCATCAAGCCGGTTTTATGGTTGTTGTCGAGCCCTTCAATCAGCGTGTTGTTGGCCATCCTGGGCTGGCCGTTGACCTCGGTACTGAGGCTGTCCTGCGAGTTGAAGAACTGTGAATGCGGCCGGAACGGCCGGGTCGCGCCGGGGACGGTGACGAGCAGGCCCTGGAAGTTGCGGTTGAAGCCGAGCGGGATCTCGGTGACGACCTTCGACTCCAGCAGCCGGCCGGTGTCGGTGCGGTCGGTCTGGAGGATGGGCGTCTCGGCGGCGACGGTAACGGCCTCGGTGACCTGGCCCAGCTCGAGGGTGAGGTCGACGCGCATCGTCGTGTTGACGTCGACGCGGACGTTCTCGCGCACGACCTTGCGGAAGCCCTGCAGCTCGGCGTTGACGTTGTAGGTGCCGCTGCGCAGGCTCGAGAAGATGTAGTTGCCGGCCTCGGTCGAGACCGCGGTGCGGCTGACGTTGGTTTCGACCTCGGTCGCGGTGACGGTTGCGCCGGGAACGGGAGCGCCGCTGGCGTCGGTGACGTTGCCGAGCAGCGTGCCGGTGACCGCCTGAGCCGCGGCCCGTGAAGGGAGAGCGACGAGCGTGCCCACGAGAGCGAGCACTCCAACAACGATCCCGAGAGTTCCTTTCGAGCGCATGGATCCTCCACCAAGGATTTTGCGGAAGCTGCGCCAGCGCAGCGTGTTCGGTGGAGTGTAGGAGGCCATCTGCAAGATTGCAGGGCCGTTCCTGTTACCCGCAATTGGGGGCGATTGTGTTACGGAGGGGACGGAGGTAACGGATTCACAAACGGAGGAACGGAGCTCAACGGAGACGCACGGAGGGTCCGGGGTTGGACGCAAGGTCTAGCGAATGCGGGGCTGACACCCGCGCCGGAGCGCGGCATGTCCGGTGAGACGCAGCAATCAAGAGGAGCCTCCGTGCGTCTCTGTTATCTCCGTTCCTCCGTTTGTGAACTCCGTTGACTCCGTCCCCTCCGCCAAACAAACAGACGCTACTTCTCCCCGACGCTGTACAGCGACTTGTAACCACGCAGGTAGAGCTCGTTGTCGACGAGCGCCGGTGAGGCGTTGAAGCCGTCGTCGAGTTTGTTCTCGGCCAGCACCTCGAAGGTCGGGCCGTGCTTCAGCACCACCGTCGTGCCGTTCTGGCTTGGAATGTAGACGCGGCCGGCGGCGCCGACCGGCGAGGCGAAGACGTTCGGTGCCGCCTCGAGCCGGGTCAGCTGGTAGTGCGGCTTGCCGGTCGTGGCGTCGAACACCGAGAGGATGCCGTTGTTGGACTTCAGCAGGTAGAGGATGCCGTCATACAGCAGCGGCGACGGCACGTAGGGCGTGTCGCGATCGAGCGACCACAGCAGCGCCGGTGTGCCGGTGATGTCGCCCTTCGCCTCGGCGAGGCGAATCGCCTTCAGGTTGTTGCCGCGGAAGCCGGCCGTCACGATCAGCAGGCCCTTCTCCGCCACCGGCGACGGGATCGCGTTCATCGTCGTCCCGGCGCTGTGCCAGACGACCTGGCCGGTCTCCAGATCGTAGCTCCGCACCTGCTTCATGCCGCTGGTGACGACCTGGGCGCGGCCGTTGACTTCGACGACGAGCGGCGTCGCCCACGTGTCGATCTCGTCCCGCACCACGCGCCAGCGCTCGGCGCCGGTCCGCTTGTCGAGCGCGATGATGAACGATTCGCCCTGGTGATCCCAGACGATGACCAGCGTGTTGCCGTGCAGCGCCGGCGAGCTGCCCTCGCCGAAGGTGTTGCGCATCTTCTTGTCGCCGAGATCCTTGTTCCACACCGGCGCGCCCTTCATGTCGTAGGCATAGATGCCGCGCGACTCGAACGAGGCGATGACGTGCGTGCCGTCGGTGACGATCGAGGGCGACGCCCAGGTGCCCCATTCCTGGTGGGCGGCTTCGTGCGGCGCCTCCTCGCGCGCGACCCGTTCCCACAGGACGCGGCCGTCCTTCCGGTCGAGCGACATGACGACGTACTTGTGGGCGCTGGGACTCGTGCCGCGGGCGGCATGCGCTTCGGCCTCGGTCACGCCGACGGGAATCGCGGTGGACAGGAAGATCTGGTTGTCCCAGATCACCGGCGTGCCGGCGCCGCGCCCGGGTATCTCCTTCTTCCAGCGGATGTTGCTGGTTTCGCTCCAGGTCAGCGGCGGCTTGGCCGATGCCGACACCCCCGACGCGTGCGGCCCGCGCCATTGCGGCCAGAACCGGTCGTTCATCGCCGTAGTGGAAACGCTGAATGCTGCCGCGAAGCCGAGTGCGAGCAGCGCCGGTCGAGTTGTACGCTTCGTCAAGACGAAAGCCTCCCTTGCCGGCATGTTACGCCGTCGGAGGAGGTTGCGTTTCCGTGGAGCAGGTCCGGAGGGTGCGCAGGGCGGGGCTTCAGCCCCGCCTCCCGCTCGTTAGGCGCGGCGGAGCTGAAGCTCCGCCCTACGCTTCGTTTATAGCTCCGACCACTGCCGCAGCAGGTTGTGGTACACGCCGGTCATCTGCACGGTCGACGGATGGTCGGGGATGTCGCGGGCGAGGCGCTGGATCGCGCTGTCCATGTCGAACAGCATCGTCCGCCGCCAGTCGTCGCGGACCAGGCTCTGGATCCAGAAGAACGACGCCAGCCGGGCGCCGCTCGTGACCGGGCGCACGTGGTGCAGGCTGGTCGAGGGGTAGAGAATCAGGTGCCCCGCCGGCAGCTTGACGCTGTGCGTGCCGTAGGTGTCTTCGACGACGAGCTCGCCGCCCTCGTAGGCGTCGGGATCGACGAAGAAGAGGGTCGCCGAGAGGTCGGTGCGGACCCGGTGCGGCGTTCCCGGCACCTGCCGGATCGCGTTGTCGACGTGGCTGCCGAACGAATGACCGCCGGCGTACTGATTGAAGAGCGGCGGAAACACCTTGAGCGGCAGCGCCGCCGACATGAAGAGCGCGTTGCGCTGCAGTGCCGCCAGGATCACGTCGCCGAGCTGACGCGCCTGCGGCGAGTCCTCGGGCAGCTGCAGGTTCTGTTTCGCGCGCGCCGACTGCGCGCCGGCGGTGACCTTGCCGTCGACCCAGTTCGCGCTTTCGAGGAGCTGCCGCCCGCTGGCGACCTGCTCGGGAGTAAGGACGTTCGGTACGTGAAGAAGCATGGTGCCTCGAAAAAATCGCGCCAACCTCTCGCAAATCGCCAGCGCCGTGTCAGTGCTGTGAGCGAGCGAGCGCAGCGAGCGCCCGCCTTCGCGCCGCAGGCGCTTCGGCGAGGTCTCGCCGTAGCTTCAGCGGAGGCGGAAGCCAGTCGGGGAGTCCGAGGGGCGAAGCCCCTCGGATTAAAAACGCACGGCCGTCGACAGCAGGAACGACCGCGGCGTGCCCGGGGTGTAGCGGCCGCCGTTGTTGTTGATGCCGCGGATGTAGTCCTTGTCGGTGATGTTGTAGACGTTCAGCCGCACCAGCAGCTTCGACCCCACCGGAACCTCGGCGAGCGCGTCGGCGATGGTGTAGCCCGGGATGAATGTCGTGTTCGCCGTGCTGATGAACGCGTCGGCGGTATAGCGCAGGCCGCCGCCGAGCCGAATGTCATGCGGGAGGCGCACCGTCGTCCACAGGCTGCCCGAGAACTCGGGCGCGAGCGCGAGGCGCTGGCCGTCGATCGCGGGGTTCTGGCTCTTGACCTCGGAATCGAGGTACTGCGCGCTCATCGTCACGTCCCACCACGGCGTGATCTGCCCGATGAGCGACAACGTCGTCCCCTTGACGCTCTGGCCGTCGTCCTGGTTGAAGATCGGCGGGATCGCCGTGCCGTCGACGACGTAGATGACGTTCTTGTTCTCGGTCCAGAAGAGGGCCCCGGTCAGCTGCAGCCGTCCGGCGAGGTCCCACTTGGAGCCGACCTCGTAATTGACCGATTCCTGCGGGTCGACGTTGGGGTTGTTCTGGTTCGACGCGCCGGCGTTCAGCTGGAAGTTGGCGGAGCCGGGCGGCGTCAGCGACGACCCGTACGAGACGTACAGGTTGCCCTGCTGATTGAGCCGGAAGATGAGCCCCGCCTTGCCGCTGACCAGCGTGCCGTCGCCGCCGGTATCGGTCGGCACTCCGGCGGTCGAGATCGAGCGCGACTTCGTCTCGTAGCGCTCCACCCGGATACCGCCGTTGACGCGGAAGCGCGGGCCGAGGTCGAACGCGTCGAAGACGTAGAACGCCACCGTGTCGGTGCTGCCGTCGGAGCTGGCGCCGGTCGGGACGATATCCATCCCGACGACCGGGCTGAAGACGTCGGGATTGTTGATGTCGACCGGGTCGCGGGTGCCGACGCCGGCGAGCGTCGGCGCGTACTGGCTCTCGGTCGCGATCTCGAGCCCGGCGCTGATCTCGTGCCGGAGCTCGCCGGTCGTCAGGCGGGCGCCGAGGTTGGTCTGGTTCGAGAAGATCTCGTTCTCGCGCGTGTTGGCCTGGCGGCTGAGCGAGACGAGGTTCGTTTCCGGGTTGTACGCCGCCGCGTTCGCGATGCTGGTGATCACCGCCTCGCGCGTCGTCGCGTTGTAGCGGGTCTGATTGCGCAGCGTCAGGTTCGGGTTGACGTCGTGCTCGAGGCGCAGGGTGACGCTGTCCTGCTCGACCTTGTCGTAGTCGTAGTCGGGGCTGCCGTAATAGTTGGCCTGATCGACCGGCTGCGCCGCCAGCACCGAGGTTGCCGTCAGCGGGCCGATCGGAGAGGCCGCGGCCGGCAGCCCGTAGTCGGCGAGGTTGTCCTGCCGCATGACCTGCGCCGAGAGGCTGGCGCGGGTCGGCGTGCTGAGGCCAAAGGCGATCGACGGCGCGATCGACTTGCTCTCGCGCTCGGTGTAGTCGCGGCCGGGGACGCCGCCGTCCTGCCACAGGCCGTTGACGCGGATGGCGGCGTTGCCGAGGAACGTGTCGGCGTTGCCGAAACGCACCGGCTGGTTGATGTCGACCGTCGCTCGCAGCTGCTCGTGGCCGGCGACGCTGAACGATCCCGACTGCGAGCCCTCGAGGTTCGGGGTCTTGGTCGCGAGATTGATGTAGCCGGCGGCGTTGGTGCGGCCGACGTCCGAGCCGGTCGGCCCGGAGAACACCTCGACCTGCTCGAGGTTGAAGACGTCGCGGGCGATCAGACCGTCGTCGCGCACGTTGTCGATGAAGAGGCTGTTGTTGGCCGAGAAGCCGCGCATGTTGAACATGTCGCCGCTGGTGTTGGAGGCACCGCCGCCTTCGCCGGCCTGCATCGTGATGCCCGGGACGTTCCGCAGCGCATCGGTCAGCGTCTGCGCGCCCTGCTCGTCGAGCAGCGTGCGCGGGATGACCTGGATGGTCTGCGGCGTCTCGGTGAGCGGGGCACTGTACTTGCTCGATTCGACCCGTGGCTTCGCGCCGCTGACCTCGACCCTGGCCTCGTCGACGCGGATCTCGACGACCGCCGCCGACGCATCGGTGAACCGGTGCGAGAGGCTGCTGCCGTCGAGGAGGCGGGCCAGTGCCTGGGCCGCCGTCAGCGTGCCGTTGACGCCGGCGGTCGTGAGATCGCGGACCGTGGTGGCGTCGAACGTGACGCGAACGCTGGTCACGCGCTCGAACTCGGCAATCGCCGCCGTCAGCGGTCCGGCGGGAATCCCGAATGTGTAGACCGGCGCCGTCGCCGGCGCCGGCACGGCCGCGGGCGTCTGCCATCTCAGCACCGGCATCGTCTCGCTCGGCGTCCAGATCCTGACGTGCGCCAGCGCCGCCTCCAGCCGTGCCGGTTCGAGGACGATGCGGCGATCGGCCGGGAGCGCGGCGGGGCGGTGCTCCGACGCGTGCAGGGATGGGAGGGTGGCCACGACGGCCCCGAGAACGATCCAGGGAGTCGTGCGAGCGCGCCGGCGGGATTGCCTGCGGCGCGTCTTGCGTGAATGCGCCATGAAGTGCCTCCGGATCTGGCGCTGCACGCAGGCGTCCGCTAGAATGCGGAGACCGGGCGGATCACGCGCCAGTCGTGTGATAAGGGTCGGTCCGACCTTGTTCGGTACGCCCGCCGGGTGTTAGCGCACCCGGCGGGCACTTGAGTTCTATGAGGTGCCGAAATGAGACGAATCTCATTTCGGCACCCGGCAACGATATCTCCGACCTAATCGGTCGTCAATAGTTTTCTCGTCCCGTTGTCGCGCGGCGGCACCAGGCGGGCGGATTGCGAAGCCGGCGGAATTTTGCAGTGTTTCCTGGAGTTTCTACCAGCACGACCCGCTGACGGGTCGAATCATCGAGCGTCCGAGCGGCTCACCGACCCGGCGCAAGGCGAGAGACGATGACCCGACGCCCGTTCCTCGGAATGCTCGCCGCGACCGCGATCGTTCTCGCGGTGGCCTCGCTCGCCGGACGCGCAAACGCAACTCAGAATCAGCCGCCGACCACGCCGCCAGCCACGCCCCCGGCGACACCGCCCGCATCACCCGATTCACCTCAACCGCAGCGCCCGGTCTTCCGCACCGGCGCCGACCTCGTGCGCGTCGACGTGGTGGTGCTCGACAAGAAGGGCGTGCCGGTCTCGAACCTGAAGGCCGAGGACTTCGAGCTCGAGGACGAAGGCGAGCCGCAGGAGATCAAGAGCTTCCAGTACGTGACCGCCGACGGCCAGCCGGATGCCGACAACGAACTGTCCCTGACGATCCGCTCGAAGTCGCATGCCGCGGCGGAAGCCAGCCGCGACAACGTGCGTGTCTTCCTGATCTTCTGGGACGAGTACCACATCGGGCAGATTGCGAGCGCGGTACGGGCGCGGACGTCGCTGATGCAGTTCGTCCGGACGGCGTTCGGGCCGACCGACATCGTCGCCTTCATGGATCCGCTCACGCCGATCGACGCGCTGGTTTTCACGCGCGACCGGCTCGAGCTCTTCGACCGGACGCGGAAGCTGATCGGACGATCCGGCGTCTACGTTCCGACCCGCAGCGCCGTCGAGGACGCGCACCTGCAGCGCGGCGACATCGAGCGGCTGCGTTCGGAAGTGACGATCTCGGCGCTGAAGGCGGCGGCGATGCACCTCGGTGGCCTGCGCGACGGCCGCAAGTCCATCATCCTGGTGAGCGAAGGCCTGCGCGGCCTGCGCGATTTCCAGGATCCGCTGAACGACCTCGTGCGCTCCGCCAACACCAACAACACGGCGATCTACGCGCTTGACCCGCGCGGCTTCGGGCCGCAGCGGTTCGGGTCGCTGTTCGAGGGCGTGGCGGTCGACACCGGCGGCGAGTACTTCCGCTCGAACGACCTGCTGGCATCGCTGCAGTCGGTGGTGACGCAGTCGAGCGGGTTCTACTTGCTCGGCTATTCCGCCGCCGAACGCGCCACCGACGGCAAGTACCACAAGCTGCGCGTCAAGGTGAAGGGCTCCGGCCTCGAGGTCCGGGCGCGCGCCGGCTACTGGGCGCCGAGCGTCGCCGACATGACGCGGGCGAAGGTCCGGGCCGCCGAAGCCGAACTGCCGCCGGACATGACCCGCGCGTTCCTCGACCTGCCGAAACCGACGGCGCGGCGGACCATCGACCTCTGGGTCGGGGCGTCGCTGCAGGCGGACCGCCCGATGGTGCGGCTGGCGTGGCAGCCGCGACCGCAGACCGACGGCGGCCCGGCGGCGACGCACGTGTCGGTCCTCGCCGAACAGGGCCAGGCGAAGATCTTCGACGGTCCCGTGGATCGCAACGGCATCCAGTTCGAGGCGCCGCCGGGGCCGTTGCGCGTCGCCGTCAACGCGCTCGACAAGACGAACGAGATCATCGATCGCGACGTCAGGACCATCGTCGTTCCCGACCCCGCGGCGCCGGGTCTCCAGATCAGCGCCCCGGCCGTTTTCCGGACGCAATCGGCGCTCGAGCGCCGCAATCTCGACCTCGGTCCCGAGGCGATGCCCTATCCCGGCCGGGAGTTCCTCCGGACCGACCGCCTCCACATCCGGTTCGCCATTCTCGGCGCCGCGGCGCCGACGGCGTCCGTCACGGCGCGACTGATCAGCCAGTGGGGAAAGGATCTGGCGGCGCTGCCGCTCGTCGCGCGCACGTCGCCCGACGCGCCCTACGACATCGAGTTACCGCTGTCTTCGGTCGCGCGCGGCGAGTTCCTGATTGCGATCACCGCTACCGCCGGCGATCAGTCGACGCGGATGATGGTGCCAATCAGGGTGACGCGGTAGGGTTTGTTCGTTTCAAGAGCGGTTCGTAGCGTCCTGTCCGTGATTGACAGAAATCGGGTGGCTGGCGAGAATCGCCTGCACAGGGAGTTCACCGCGTGAACCGACGATCGCTCCTGCTGTTCGTCATCGCGATTCTGCACCTCGCGGTCGCACGCTTTCCGACGAACGAACTCGGCGCCTCCGCGCCGGCGCTGCCGGACCGTCTCAGCGATCGTGAGTTCTGGAGCCTGGTCACCGAGATGTCCGAGCCGAACGGTCAGTTCCGCTCGGACAACCTGCTGTCGAACGAAATCTTCTTTCAGTACGTCCTCAACGACCTCGCCCAGCCGACGCGGATGAACCGCGTCTATCTCGGCGTCGGCCCCGAGCAGAATTTCACCTATATCGCCGCCGTCAAGCCGAAGATGGCGTTCATCGTCGACGTACGCCGCGGCAACCTGCATCTGCATCTCATGTACAAGGCGATCTTCGAGCTGTCGAGCGACCGCGCCGATTTCGTCTTCCGCCTGTTCTCACGTAAGCGGCCGGCGGGGCTTGCCGCCACGGCCTCGACGAACGACATCTTCGATGCGCTCTACAAGCAGGAGCAGAGCGAGGCGCTCTTCAAGGAGAACCTCAAGCGGCTGCTCGATCACCTCACGAAGAAACGGAATCTCGGGCTGTCGCCGGAAGATCTCGTCGGCATCGAGTACGTCTACGGCAATTTCTCCTGGCACGGTCCCGGCCTGTCGTACTGGTCGACGGGCGGCGTCGGCGGCGGCCGCAACGCGCCCACTTACTGGGACCTGATGGTGGCCGACGACGGCAAGGGGCAGATGCGGAGCTTCCTGGCCAACGACGACAATTTCAAGGTGATGAAGGATCTGCACGAGAAGAACCTGTTCGTGCCGGTGGTGGGGAACTTCGCCGGACCGAAAGCGCTGCGCGCGGTCGGCCGCTACCTCCGCGAGCGCGAAGGCACGGTGGCCGCGTTTTATCTCTCGAACGTCGAGCAGTACCTGAGCCGGGACGGCAGCTGGCACAACTTCTGTAGCAATGCCGCGACGCTGCCGCTCGACGCCCACAGCAAGTTCATACGCTCGGTCCGGAACGGCACCTACGGGCCTGGCGTCGGCCTCGACTCCGAGCTCGGCGACATCGCCGAGGAAGTCAAGGCCTGCGCCGGGAAGTAGCGGCTACGGTTTTCGCCCCGCCAGTTTCTCGAGCAGCTCGCCCAGCCGCTTGATCTCTTCGCCGTAGAGCGCCCAGTTGCCGTCGCGCTGCGCCTGCAGCGCGCGCTCGTAGGCGGCGCGCGCCGCGGATGCCAGGGCGGCGGCATCGGCCGGCGCGGCGCTCGGCGTGGCGCCAGGCGCGGCCGTCTCGACGGACGGAGCCTCGGCGGCCGGCGCGGCCGCGGCGCCGCGGCCGGAGAAGAGGCGCGCCAGCGCCTCGTCGAGCGTCGCTTCCATCACGATTTGGTTCTGGTAGGCGACGATGACTCGCTTGAGCTCCGGGATGAGCCCGCCCTTGGCCCGCAGGTAAAGCGGCCGGATGTAGATCAGCGATTCCTCGATCGGGATCACCAGCAGCGTGCCCTGTATGACCGTCGATCCCTGCTGGCTCCAGAGCGCGATCTGCGGCGCGATGACCTGGTCCTGGCTGATGCGCGCCGCGATCTGCCGCGGCCCGAAGATGACGGTCTGCTTCGGGAACTGGAACGAGACCAGCTTGCCGTAGTTGTCTCCGTCGCTGCGCGCCGCCATCCACGCCGCAAGGTTGTCCTTCTGCCGCGGCGTGTAGGGAATCATCTGGATGTACTCGGGCGCCGCCGCTTTCTCGCCCGGCAGCTTCATGATCGTGTAGTAGGGCTCCATCCGCTGCGCCTGACCGTCGACCTCGAACGACGGCACCTCCCACTGGTCCTCACGGTTGTAGAAGACCGCAGGGTTGGTCATGTGGAAGGTCGCGAACATTGCCGACTGGATCGCGAAGATCGTCTGCGGGTAGCGCAGCCGGTTGCGGAGGTCGGCCGGCATGTCCGACAGCGGCCGGAACAGGGCGGGGAAGACCTTGCCGATCGTCTGCGCCACCGGGTCGTTCGGATCGAGCTGATGGAACACCGTCGTGCCGTGATAGGCGTCGATCGTGACCTTGACGGCGTTGCGGATGTAGTTGACCTCGCCGGCCGGGCTCGCGTAGGGATAGCGATTGCTGGTGGTGTAGGCGTCCTGGATCCACACCAGCCGGCCCTCGGAGATGGCGAGATAGGGGTCGGCGTCGAAGGTCAGGAACGGCGCGATGCGGTGGACCCGTTCGCTGATGCGGCGGTGCATCATGACGCGGCTCTCGGGCGTCAGCGTCGGCGAGAAGAACGTGTCGGTCGAGCGGAAGCGGATCGCGAACAGGAGCCGGCGCCACAAGCCGCCGAGCGGCACGCCGCCGTTGCCCTGGTAGCTGGCGAAGACGTTGTCCTCCCCGCGCGGGTAGTCGAACTCCTGTGTCTTGGTGCGGACGAAGACGTGCGACTCCGGCAGTTCGCCGTAGTAGATCGCCGGCTGCGTGATCTTCAGGTCGACCGTCGAGCTGAGCGGCAGGTCCTTGAGGAACAGGACCGGCAGTCCTTCCGGCGTCACCTCGTTGACCGGGCCGAGCGTCAGGCCGTAGCCGTGCGTGAACGTCAGCTGCTCGTTGATCCAGGTCCGGCTCGGCAGGCTGCGGGCGTTCAGCTCGCGCGCCGACAGCATGATCTGCCGGTACTGTCCGTTGATCGTGTAGCGGTCGTTGTCGACCGACATGAAGTCGTAATACGTCCGGATCTCCTGCAGCTGCCCGAACGAGTCGAGCAGCGGCTGCTCGTTCCACAGCGGCACGTTCTCGATCGTCGCGGCGTTGCGTTCGAGATCCTGCGGCGACAGCCGCGCTTCGCCGGAAAGCGGCCGCTCCTCGACCTTGTCGAGCGCGAACGCCTCGCGCGTGGCGCGGATGTTGTGGGTGATGAACTCGGTCTCGCGCACCTGCTCGTTCGGCGCCACGACGAAGCGCTGGATGATGCCGCCGTAGAGCGTGCCGGCGAGCGCGACGGCGAAGTACAGCCCGATGGCGGCGACGATCGGCCGCAGCCGGATCGCGAACGCCTGGTAAGCCGCCAGGGCGGCGCCGACGAGCGCCGCGACGGCGAGGAAGCGATACGCCGGCATCCGCGCGTGGACGTCGACATACGATGCCCCGAACAACACGCCCGACTGCGTCGTCAGCAGCTGCGGGATCCGCAGCCACGCCCCGAACGCCAGCACCAGGAAGAGCGCCACCGCGAGGAACGACAGCTGCCGCCGCGCCAGCGGGCTGGCGACGACGCCGCGCAGCGGATCGAGCGCGAGGTTGCCGGACGCCACGTGCGTGCCGGCGACGCCGGCGATCGCCAGCAGCGTCGTCGACAGCGCCATGCCGTGGATGAGTTCCAGCAGGGGCAGGCGGAACAGGTAGAAGCCGATGTCGCGCCCGAGCACCGGGTCGACGCGGCCAAACGAGGTCGCGTGCAGGGCATAGAGCCACGTCGACCAGGAAGCCGCGGCGACGACGCCCATCAGGCCCGAGATGGCGACCGCGGCGAGGTAGATCACCGACCGCAGGCGGCCGGTGTCGACGGTGATGATCCGCGGTCCTTCAGGGGTCGAGATCGTGAACTCGCGCCGCCGCAGCTGGCGCAGCGAGATGCGAAGATTCAGCCAGAGGATGGTGAAGACGGCGACGGCGACCAGCGTGCCGGTCGTCGCCCGTGCCGACAGCGACTTGAGGAAGACCTGCTCGAAGCCGACCTCCTGGTACCAGAGCCAGTCGGTATAGAACTCCGCCAGCGAGGGAATGCTGGTGAGCAGGAAGATACCGCCGACAAACAGCAGGAGGCGGGGGAACCGCTGAGGCATTCCCTATTCTAGTGACATGTCGGGGCTCGGGGCTCGGCCCAACTTCGAAGTTCGAAATTCGAAGTTCGAAGTTGAGCCCGAATGCCGAACCCCGAGCCCCGAGCCCCCGAGCCCCGATCTATTTACTCAAGATCGGCGTCACCGTCAGCTTGCGGAAGGCCACCTTGGTGTGGTCGCCCTGAATCAGGATCGGCCCTGGTTCGGTCTCGTTGGCGTCGAGCGCGCCGCCGGTGATCGCCTGGAGCTCGGCGTTGTCGTGGACTTTCTGTCCGTTGAGCGTCACGGTGACACGATTGCCGACGACGACCGCGTCGACCGTCTGCCATTCGCCGATCGGCTTGCTGGCGTTGACGAGCGGCGGCGTCCAGCCGTAAATCGCCATGTGCCCGTGCTTCTCGGCCGGCTTGCCGTAGTCGTCGAGCACCTGCAGCTCGTAGCGGCCGCGGATGTAGAGGCCGCTGTTGCTCTTCTCGAACAGCTTGTATTCCGCCTGGAGGCGGAAGTTCATGAACTTCTCTTTCGAGATCAGGTTGCGGGTCGGCGGGGCGTTGGCGAGGACGCCTTCCTCGACCGTCCAGGTCACCGGATAGTTGCTCGGCTGGGTGTCGAAGCCGTTCATCGTCTTGCCGTCGAAGAGTTCGACCGGCTTGCCGTAGGTGTGCTTCGCGTTGGCGTCGCTCGCCGGCCACTTGGGCGGGCGGACGCCGACGAAATTGACGACGCGATCGCTGGCCTTGGTCGAACCGACGAGCTTGTCGCCTTCGAGCCTGGCGCGGAACTCGGCGCCGGGCTGCTTGTTGTTGCCGGCGGCGAGTTGAAAGACGAGCTCGTTGTTCTGCACCGCGACGCTCGCGAGCGGAACGGGGCTCCCGCCGCGGTTGAGGAACATGCCGGCCAGGGCGCCGCCCTTGTCGGTGACCTCGAGCCAGTAGATCCGGTTGGCGTCCTCACCGGTGCCGGTGAGATTCCAGCGACCGAGGAAGCCCGGCGCCTGCGCGCTGCCCGTGGCCAGCGTCGCGACCGTCGTAAGAATGAGGAGAGCGGCGGCGGAGAGAGCCGGGATCATGCGCATAGCGTCGCATCGTAATACGGCGCGATGGTCGAATCAACCAGCGGATTCGACTACAATCCTGACGATCGCCGGCCGCCGCTGTTACCCGGATCCGGCGATCGAACACTATCCCCGAGGCGCCCACATGCAGATCATCCGCAGCCGCACAACTTATGACGTGTGTATCGTCGGATCCGGCGCGGGCGGCGGCATGGCGGCCAAGGTCCTCACCGAGGCCGGCGCGAACGTCGTCATGCTCGAAGCCGGGCCGATGTGGAACCCGTCGTCCGAGTCGTACATGTTCAACTGGACCTACGACTCGCCGCGGCGCGGCGCGGCGACCGAGAAGCAGCAGTTCGGTGAGTTCGATGCCGCCTTCGGCGGCTGGACGCTGGAAGGCGAGCCCTACACGAGCGCGCAGGGCAGCCAGTTCGACTGGTTCCGCTCGCGCATGCTCGGCGGCCGCACCAATCACTGGGGACGGATCTCGCTGCGCTTCGGCCCCGACGACTTCCGCCGCAAGAGCCTCGACGGTCTCGGCGATGACTGGCCGATCACCTACGACGATCTCAAGCCGTACTACGACAAGGTCGACTCGCTCATCGGCATCTTCGGCAGCAAGGAAGGTCTGCCGAACGATCCCGATGGCGTCTTCCTGCCGCCGCCGAAGCCGCGGTGCTACGAGCTCCTGATCAAGCAGGCGGCGGATCGGCTCAAGATCCCCTGCATCGCCAGCCGGCTGTCGATCCTGACCCAGCCGCTCAACGGCCGCATGGCGTGTCACTACTGCGGCCAGTGCAATCGCGGCTGCGCCCAGCACTCGAACTTCTCGTCGCCGTCGGTCCTGATCCCACCGGCGATGGCAACCAAGCGGCTGACGATCGTCGCCAACGCGATGGCGCGAGAGGTCACCGTCAACGAGCAGGGGCTCGGCACCGGCGTCGCCTACATCGACAAGGCGAGCGGCCGCGAGAACCACGTCCAGGCACGGGTCGTCGTCCTTGCCGCCAGCGCCTGCGAATCGGCGCGGATCCTCCTCAACTCCAGGTCGTCGAAGTTCCCACAGGGGCTCGGCAACTCGAGCGGCAACGTCGGCAAGTACCTCACCGACACGACCGGCCTCAGCGTCCAGGGCTTCATCCCGAAGCTGATGAACGGCGTCAGGCACAACGAGGACGGCGTCGGCGGCATGCACGTCTTCATGCCGTGGTGGGGCGACAACAGCAAGCTGGATTTTCCGCGCGGCTATCACATCGAGCCGGGCGGCGGCCGCGGCATGCCGTCGTTCGGGTTCATGGGCGGCGTCCAGAACCACGTCCGCGCCGCGGCGATGGGGAAGACGCCGTCGGGCCCGGGCTACGGCGTCTCGCTGAAGGAGGACTACCGCCGCTTCTACGGCGCGACGGTCGGGTTCGCCGGCCGCGGCGAGATGATTCCGAACAAGGACAGCTACATGGAGATTGATCCGACGGTCGTCGACAAGTGGGGCATCCCGGTGCCGCGCTTCCACTTCAAGTTCTACGACTACGAGATCAACCAGGCGAAGCACATGCAGGAGACCTTCCGATCCATCATCACCGAGATGGGCGGGACGCCGATGTCGCCGATGCCGTCGCGCGAGCAGTTCTATGGACTGGCGCCGGGCGGCCGCATCATCCACGAGCTCGGCGTCACCCGCATGGGCAACGATCCGAATACGTCGGTGCTCAACAAGGACTGCCAGGCGCACGACTGCCGCAACGTCTTCGTCGCCGACGCCGGACCGTTCGTGTCGCAGCCCGACAAGAACTGCACCTGGACGATCCTCGCGATGTCGATGAGGACGAGCGAGTTCATCGCCGCCGAACGCAAGGCGGGACGAGTTTAAAGAAAGGTCGAAGTTCGAAGTCCGAAGTTCGAAGCTCGAAGGAGAAGACACGCTCATGGACAGCATCAATCGACGCGCGCTGCTCAAGATTCTCTCGGCCGCACCGGTGGCTGCGAGCTTTGCCCTGACCGAGGCCGAGGCGCAGCAGGCGCACGAGCACGTGCAGGAGGCCAAGGCGGCGGCGAAGAAGACCGGCGTTCCCTTCAAGCCGAAGTTCTTCACCGCGCACGAGTACCAGACGGTGAACGTCCTCGTCGACCTGATCATCCCGGCCGACGAGCGGTCGGGCAGCGCGACGGCGGCCGGCGTCCCCGAGTTCATGGACTTCACGATGATCGACCAGCCGGCGCGCCAGGTGGCGATGCGCGGCGGCCTTGCCTGGCTCGACGCCGAGAGCCAGCGCCGCTTCGACCTGCCGTTCGTCAAGGCCGCCGCCGCGCAGCGGACCGCGATCCTCGACGACATCGCCACCTACGACGAGGTCAAGCCCTCGCTCGCCCACGGCCGGGCGTTCTTCCGCAGCTTCCGCGACCTGACCGCCTCAGGGTTCTGGACGACGAAGATGGGAATGAGCGATCTCGGCTACATGGGCAATACCGTCGTCGCGCAATGGGACGGCTGCCCGCCGGCGCAGCTCAAGCACCTCGGCCTGACGGACTGACACGCACCGCAAAGTGACCACTTGATGACAACCTCGGATGCTCGCGGGGCGAGGGTCTTCCTCGCCTCGTTTCTGGTACTCTTCCTCGAAGTCGCGCTCATTCGCTGGATGCCGGCCTACATCCGCCTGCTCGCGTACTTTTCCAACTTCATCCTGCTCGCGAGCTTCCTCGGCATCGGCGTCGGCTGCCTGCTGGCGCCGTCGCGGCGGCGGCTGTTTGTCTGGTTCCCGCTGCTGCAGGCGATTGTCGTCGCTGCCGCCTACTTTTTCCGCCTCGAGATCAAGGCGCCCTCTGCCGGCAGCATCTATTTCAGCAGCGGCCACACCGACGACGTGGTCTACGTCGAGCCGACGATGCTGCTCCCGGTCGTCTTCGTCATCGTCGCGGCGCTGTTCGTGACGCTGGCGCATCGGATGGGGCGGGAGATGGCGGCGCTGCCGCCGCTGCGCGGCTATACCTGGAACCTGCTCGGCAGCCTTGCCGGCGTCGCCGCGTTCGGGGTCATCTCGTGGCTGCAGCTGTCGCCGACGTGGTGGTTCGCGGTTGGCTTCGCCGCCGCGCTGCCGCTGCTCTTCTCTCCCCACCAGTCTCCTTACCCGGAGGCGGCGCCCGCGTCGCGCCTGAATCTCGGGTTCACGGCGGTCAACGTCGTGTTGCTCGCCGCGACCCTCGCCCTCGTGCACGCGATGGCGCAGGGCTCGCTGTGGTCGCCGTACTACAAGATCACCGTCGGCCAGGAAGGCGAGGACACGGTGGTCGAGGTCAACAACATCTTTCACCAGTCGATGGCGCCGCTCGACCACAAGGAGTACTTCTATCAGTGGCCGTATATGGCCTTCGGCGACACGTTCGAGAACGTGCTCGTGCTGGGCGCCGGCTCCGGCACCGACGTCGTCGCCGCGCTACGCCATGGCGCCAAGCACGTGGATGCCGTCGAGATCGATCCGGTCATCGTCCGCCTCGGCCGTCAGTACCATCCCGACCAGCCGTACTCCGATCCGCGCGTCACCGTCGTCAACGACGACGCCCGTCACTTCCTGCGCACGACGACGAAGAAGTACGACCTCGTCGTCTTCGCCCTGATCGACTCGCTGACGATGCAATCGAGCTTTTCGGGGGTGCGGCTCGAGAGCTACATGTTCACCGAGGAGTCGTTCCGCGCCGTGCGTGATCGGCTCGCGCCGAACGGCGTGCTCGTCGTCTACAACTACTTCCGCGAGCAGTGGCTGGTCGACCGGCTGTCGAACATCGCCGCCAGCGCCTTCGAGCAAGAGCCGCGCGTCCACATCCACGCCAAGAACTCGTACCTCGGCGTGATTATGGTCGGGCCGCGGCTGGCGACGCTGACGTCCGACCCGGTCATTCCCGACCGCGTCGAGGCCTACGGGCAGTCGCGCGAACCGAGTCCGGGGGTGATGCACGTGCGCGATCGCGGCATCGAGCCGTCGACCGACGACTGGCCGTTCCTCTACCTTCGCGATCGCCACGTGCCGCAGCACTACATTGCGGCGCTGCTGATGGTTCTCGTCGTCTCGACGGTCGTCGTGCTGTTCGTGCTGCGCGGCCAGCCGGGCAGCTGGTCGTGGACGTTCTTCCTGCTCGGCGCCGGTTTCATGCTGCTCGAGACCAAGTCGATCATCCAGTTCGCGCTGCTGTGGGGGTCGACGTGGGTGGTGGCGTCGCTGGCGATCGCGTCGGTCCTGTCGATGGCGCTGGTGGCGAACTTCGCGGTGTCGAGGATGGAGATCACGCGCCCGTGGCTGGTCGTCGCCGGCCTGCTGGCGCTGCTGGCGCTGAACTATGCCATCCCGGTCGGCACGATTACCTTCCAGAGCCGCGCCGTCGAGTCCATCTTCTACGCCGTCCTGATGTTCAGCCCGATCCTCTGCGCCGGGTTGCTGTTCGGATCGCTGATCAAACGCTCGACCTCGCTGCCGCGCGACTACGGCACCAACCTGCTCGGCGCGATGGTCGGCGGGGTCGGCGAGTACCTCTCCCTCGTCACCGGATTCCGGACGCTGCTCCTGGTGATTGCGGCTTGCTACGTCGGCGCCGTCCTGGCCCGCCGCCGCTGATTCACGCGACACACAGGACGGCGCAGCGCGCCGCGGTCAACGGCTGGCACTACGGGCACGACGGACACGAAGACATTGATCAGGATGTCTCTCGTGTTCTTCGTGTTCGTCGTGGAGCCGTAGGTTCGTGGCCGTGTCGCCCAAACCTTCGCCAACGTGACCGTCCATAACGCTAGAGGACGACGGCCACTACGCCGACCGTTGGAGGCGGCCGCTGATGGCGGCGACGAAACGGCGGCTCGCATTGCGGAACTCCGACGGGCTGCAGCCGTAGGCCCGGCGGAAGGAGGCCGAGAAGTGGCTGTGGCTGGAGAACCCCAGGTCCAGCGCCAGCGCGGTGAGGTCGGCGGTCTGCGGCAGCTCGGTTAGAGCGCGGCCGAGGCGCAGCCGCGTGACGTATCGATGCAGGGGGATACCTTCGACGCGGCGGAAGACGTCGGTCAGGTAGGCCGGCGACGCCTCGACCTCACGGCCGATGTCGGCCAGCCGCAGCCTCGTCGTCAGCCGCGCCTGCACGAACTCCTTGGTGCGGCGGATCAGGCGCGTCGTCGTCGGGCCGGCCGCACGCTGCCAGCAGCCGTCGCCCTGGAACGCTGCCTGGAGCAGCTTGATCATCGAGTCGTCGGCCTGCAGCTGATCGACGTCGGACGACGAGGTCGCCCAGTGCAGGAAGCCGCTGCGGAAGGCCTGCAGCGACGGCGGCGCGAGGCCGGCCCGGCGGCGGAACATCGCGTGCTCGCGCAGCGCCCTGGCCGTGTGAACGCCGGCAATCTCCGCCATCAGATCGACGTGCGGCGTGACGATCACCTCGGCGTAGCCGCCGTGCACCGGCGCGCTCATCCGATAGGTTTCGCCGGCGCGCACGAAGATGACCTGGTTCGGATCGCCGACGACGTCGTCGCCGCCGACGTGCCAGACGAAGAGCCCGCGATACGGCAGGCAGACCTGGAACTCGGCGCTGTAATCCTCCGCGCTCCGCGGCGAAGTGCCGCAGCGGACCAGGTTCTCGATTGTGCCAACCGAGGAATCGAACAGGCGCGTTCGCTGATCGCGCCCCCCCATCTGGCTCACGGAGGGCACCGGGGTCGGGAAGCGGCGCGGCGTTCCCGGCGTCGGCGGCTTCAGGCTGGCGGTTCCCGTGAACGAATTGATCATCACGATCCTCGGCTGATCGGTCGTCTCAGTTATCGACTGGTGTCTGCTGGTGAAACGCGAGCTTCCACTCCTCGCCGCGGCTGACATAGAGGCTGGTCGCCAGCCCGGTCAGCGGCGCCGACTCGTGCGCCCATCGTGCGATAACGCGGTAATGCACGAGGGCGACGCCGTCCGTCGGCTGGCTCACACGGAACCCCTCGAATTCCACGTCTGCCCAGCGGCGTCCCTCGGCGTTCTCCTTTTCGATCGCAGCAACCGCGACGTCGCGCGAGATCGGTCCCGTCTCGGCGAAAACGAGCAGCGCGTCGCTGGTCAGTGTCGAGCCGTACAACTGCGGGTCGTTGGTCCACAACCCCTTCTCGATAGACATGAGTTGGACCTGGAGGGTCACCACAGCATCCTCGTTCTGCACCGGGCGCGGCTCGTGCCCGTCATCGCCGCACCGGCGTTGCGACGATGGCCTCGCGCCGGAACGTGGTCGGGTGCGCCGATCGGCCGGCGATCTGCCCGAGGTTGTTGACGTCCTGCGCGGTCTCGAACTGATCGGTCAGGCCGTCGGCGACCAGGTCGTTCAGATCGTGCATCACGCCGTTCTGCCAGACGAAGCCGCGGCACAGGCCGGTCGCGGGGCAGGACGTGCCGACGATCTGTCCGCGATCGTTGATGCCATTGGCCTGGCTCGAGACGTGCCCGTCAAGCGTGCCGAGATCGCAGATGTCCTTGCCCACCAGCTTCGAGCAGACGTCGTCCCGCTTCGTCCACAGCACCGCCCGCAGCCGCGCGTTGAAGCGATCCTCGCCGGGCGGCATTGCGAAGCCGGCGATCATGTCGCCGCGCTGATTGATCGCGGTCGGGGTGTTCCAGGCCCCGCCCCCGAGATCGTCGAGCCGCCGCGGCTGGTCCTGCTCCCAGATTACCGCGTGTCGGGCCGTGAAGCGACCCACCGCCTGATCGCAGTCGCCAGAGATGCCGACGACCTGGCCCTGGGCGCCGGGACGCTGCAGCTCATCGGTCTGGGTCACCCCGACTCCACACCGGCAGCGCCACCGAGCGGCATTCTGGTGAACCGGGAACGCCTGCGGCTACCACGATCTTTCGGGCTGCGAGCAGCGGCTCGGGCGAGAAGGGTGACGCCCGGGTTTGAGCGGCGCCCCGTAGGTCGTTTGGCGGTAGAATGACCGACGATCGGATAAATACGCTTCTTCCTGGAGACACGACCATGACGGAACGCGACGAACCTCAGCAGCCGGCGGTAGCCCCGAACCCGTCCCGGCGCGATTTCATAAACACCGCCGCGATGGCTGGCGCCGGGCTCGTCATCGTCCCGCGTCATGTGCTCGGCAAAGGCATGCAGGCGCCGAGCGACACCGTGAACATCGCCACGATCGGCGTCAGCGGCATGGGCGCGAGCAACACGAACACCGTGCTCAGCCAGAACATCGTTGCCTTCTGCGACGTCGACTTCGCGCTGCTCGATGCCCGCATCGAACAGTGGAAGAAGCAGGCGGCGGCGGCGACGTCGCAGGGCGCCCAGCAGGGCAACCGGCCCAATCCGAGCGGCGGGCGCCGCGAGCCGACCTCGGCGCAGGCGGCAGCGAACGAGAAGCGGCCGCGCGGGAACCAGGCGGAGAACCTGCAGCGCTTCGTCAACGAGCAGCTGCCCAAGATTCAGAAGTATCGCGACTACCGCGAGATGTTCGAGAAGCAGAAGGACATCGACGCCGTCATCATCGCGACGCCGGATCACATGCACGCGCCGATCGCGCTCGCCGCGATGGACATGGGCAAGCACGTCTACGTCCAGAAGCCGCTCTGCTGGTCGGTCGAGGAAGCGCGGCAGCTGGCGAAGAAAGCCAAGGAGAACCCCAAGGTCGTGACCCAGATGGGGAACCAGGGGCATTCGCGCGACGAAGCCCGCCTTGGCTACGAGTACATCAACTCAGGCGCGATCGGGGACGTTCGCGAGGTCCACGTCTGGACCAACCGGCCGCTCGGCTACTGGCCGCAGGGCGTGCCGCGCCCGGCACCGATGCCCGAACGGCTCCAGGCCGGCAACAGTGCGCAGGCGCCGCGATGGAACGGCCCCTACGTCGAGGCAAAGCTCGCGGCGGCGCTGACCGGCGACTACAAGCCTTCCGACCAGCTGGCGTGGGATCTCTTCCTCGGTGTCGCGCCGCCGGTCGACTACCACCCGATTTACCACCCGTTCAACTGGCGCGGCTGGGTGGACTGGGGCCAGGGCGCGCTCGGCGACATGGGCGCCCACCTGCTCGATCATCCGTTCTGGTCGCTGAAGCTCGGGTTGCCGACGCTGATCGAAACCAAGTCGACGCCGTTCAACGGCGCCTCATTCCCGCTGGCGACGACGACGTACTACGAGTTCCCGGCGCGCGGCAGCATGCCGCCGGTGAAGCTGACGTGGTACGACGGCGGGCTGACGCCGCCGAAGCCGGTCGAGATCGGCGACGAGCTGCTGAACGGCGAGGGCGGCATCCTCTACATCGGCAGCAAGGGCAAGATGATGCAGGAAACCTACGGCGCCAACCCGCGCCTCCTGCCCGACGCCAAGCAGGCCTCGACGGCGAAGCCGAAGCACACGCTGCCGCGGATTCCGCACGAGGCGCACGAGATGAACTGGGTGGACACGATCCGCGGACAGCAGGAGATCTCCTGCCCGTTCGACTACGCCGCCCAGCTCACCGAGGTCATGCTGCTCGGCATTGTCTCGCTGCGCGCCGGCGGCAAGATCCTCTACGACGGCACCAACCGCCGCGTCACCAACAAGGTGACGGCGCCGAACAACCGCGACGGCGACATCGATCCGAACCAGTTCCTGTCGCGCGAGTACCGCACGGGGTGGACTTCTTAGGCGAAGGGTTCTGCACGTTGGGTTCTGCACGGCGGGTTCTACACGGCGGGTTCTGCACGGCGGGTTCTACACGGCGGGTTCTACACTTCGGGTTTAGGCGGGCTTTTGGGTGTGTTCTTGGTTCGCGACTTCTGGGGTGGCTTGCGCTTTCTTGGCGCAGGCCGCCCTTTGTCGTTTTCCTTGACGCAGCGTTCGAGGTACTCTGAGCAGCCCCAGCGCGGCGCCGCGCGCTCGGTATGACAGGTGCCAGAGATCTCGGAGTTCGTCGGCTGCGATGTGACCGCTCTGGGCTCCGTCTCGCAAGTGGTTTCGAGTCTCGCCAATCTCTCCAATCGCCATTTCCAGGTAGCGTTTGAACTCCTTCTGACGCCGGGCAAACCCCTCCGCCATGAGCGCTGGCGCGGAGCGCACTGATTTACGGATCTGATAGCAGAAGCCGGCGTCCGCGGCCACCTGCGGCTTCGCGAGAATGGCGTAGATTCGGACTTTCAACTCGTCGGCGAGCTGCCAACATTCCAGTTCCTCATGCTTGCGTGCGGTAGCCACACCAGCCAAGAGGCACAAGGCGTACCGACTACGAGTCGACCTGGTTTACGCCAAAATTGCCGGTCGCGACTCATTTGCGCCGACAAAGGTGGCAATCAACTCACTGCATGCGGCGCTCGAAGATTGCAGAATAGACCGAACGCGTAGAACCCAACGTGTAGAACCCAACGTGTAGAACCCAACGCGTAGAACCCAACGCGTAGAACCCAACGTGTAGAAACCCGCCATGCGCCCTGTCGCGTCCTATCTGCCGTCGATCACCGCGAACGTCTGTGCCGGGCCGATCGCGGTCACGGTTTCCCCGACGAGGCTGCCGAGCGTGGCGCGGTACTGACCCGGCTCGACGAGCGGCGCGAGGTTGCCGCGTCCGCCACCGAACCCGCCGCGCCCGCCGCCGGCGCCGCGCCCGGCCGTGCCCGCCGCCGGCGCCGCCGGCGGATCGGTCCGCAGGTTCCAGGCGATCCGGCGCAGGCCGGCCGTCTTCTCGAGGTCCAGGCGGCGCACCTGCTTGCCGGTGTTGTCGGCAATCGTCAGCACCAGGCGCGTATCGGCCGGGAGATCCTGCCGCACGTGATACGTGAACACGGCGCCAAACGGCGGGTTGGCGGCGCTCCAGTCGCCCGCCATCGGCAGCAGGCCGGCGCTGCCGGCCGGGGCCAGCGAGCCGACGGTGTTGAAGAGGAGCGCGTCGCGAAGCGGGAACAGCCTCGCCTCTTCGTTGAGCGTCACCGGCGTCATGTCGCGCAGCGGCGAGTAGTCGTCGAGGACGTAGAAGCTGCGGCCGAACGTGCCCGAGCACGAGATCGTTCTCGCGCTTCTGCACCGTCATGTCGCGGACCTGCGCCGGCGGCAGGCCGCCCTTCATCTGCACCCACTGCTTGCCGCCGTCGACGCTGACGAACAGGCCGAACTCGGTGCCGACAAACAGCAGGTCGCCGTTGACGTGATCCTGGATGATCGACCAGGTGTCGTGCTTCGCCGGCAGGTTGCCGGTGATGTTCGTCCACGTCCTGCCGCGATCGGTACTCTTGACGACGTAGGGCTTGTAGTCGCCGCGCTGCCAGTTGTTGAGCGTCGCGAATACGGTGTCGGCGTTCCGCGGCGAGGCGAAGACGTCGGTGACGTAAGCCCACTGGGCGACGCCGGGGAACTGCTCGATCTTGCGCCAGTTCCTGCCGCCGTCCTCGGTCACCTGGATCAGGCCGTCGTCGGTGCCAACGTAGATCAGGCCCTCGAGGAGCGGCGATTCGTCGAGCGTCACGATGTTGCTGAGCGGCGTCGTCGAAGTGTTGCGCGCGATCGAGTCGGCCGGCCACAGCTTGCCCATGATCGGCAGCTCGTCGCGATTGAGGTTGCGCGAGAGATCCGGGCTGATCCGCGTCCAGCTGTCGCCGCGGTCGTCGGTGCGATACAGGTAGTTGGTCGCCCAGTAGAGGCGCCGCGGCGAATGCGGGCTGATGATGTAAGGCGCATCCCAGTTGACGCGATCGGCCGGGCCGGCGCCGCGGCCACCCTGAGGCGGCGCCGCCGCCGGCGCTCCAGCCCCGCCCTCACCGCCGCGGCCCTGCGGCATCTCGTCGTCGCCGCCGCCACCGCCGCGCCCGCCCTGGCTCTGCGGCGGCCGGATCGACCGGCTGAGGCCGGTGCGCTTGTCGAGGCGGTTGATGCCGCCGTTCTGCGACGTCGCGTAGACGATGTTCGGATCCTCGGGATCGTTGCGGGTCTGGAAGCCGTCGCCGCCGTTGACGATGTACCAGTCGCTGTTGCGGACGCCGAGGCGGCTGGAGTTGCGGGATGGACCGCACATCGAGAAGTTGTCCTGGGTGCCGCCGCAGACGTTGTAGAACGGTTTGTCGTTGTCGACCGAGACGCGGTAGTACTGCGTGATCGGCAGGTTGGCGAAGAAGCGCCACGAGGCGCCTTCGTCGTACGACTCGTAGAGGCCGCCGTCGTTGCCGAGCAGGATGTGGTTGCGATCCGCCGGATCGAACGTGATCGCGTGATGATCGACGTGCACGCCTGTGCTCTCGATCGGCGTCGTCTGCCAGGTGAGGCCGCCGTCCTTGCTCAACTCGACGCTGACGTTCATCGACCAGATCCAGCCGGGACGGTACGGGTCGACGAAAATCTCGTGGTAGTACTGCGCGCCGCCGCCGCGAAAGCAGTCGTCGGTCGGGCCGCCGCCGCGACCGCCCTGCGGCGGCTGTTCCGCTTCGAATTCCGACGGCGCTACCCCCGCCGGCTGAGGGACTTCCGCCGGCGGGACGACGGCCTGCTGGACGCGAGTGTTGCCCGTGGCGAGGTCGGCCGCCTCGGGCAGCGGCGCCTGGGCGGCCGGTTTGGCCGCGGCGCCGAGCGGGGCGCAGGGCGTTGGAGGCGCGGGAGCCGGGGCGTTCGGATCGGCACCGCGTCCGCGGCCGCCAGCAGCGCCCGCTGCGCCGCCGCGGCCCGCCGCCGGCAGCAGGCGGCCGACGCGCGTCCAGGAGTTGCCGCCGTCCTCCGAGCGGAAGAAGCCTGACTCCGGGCGTTTCGCGTCGATCAATGCGTACACCGTCGCCGGGTTCTTCTTAACGTCGATCGCGAGCCCGGCGCGGCCCATGTCGCCCGTCGGCAGGCCCTTCGTCAGCCTGGTCCAGGAGCGGCCGGCGTTCGTGGTCTTGTAGATCCCGCCCTCGGGGCCGCCGCCGATCATCTGGCCGACGTGGCGCCGGCGCTGGTAGGCGGAGGCGAATAGGACGTCAGGATTGCGCGGATCGAAGAGGATGTCGCTGATGCCGGTGTCCTTGCTGATCGTCAGCACCGCGTTCCAGGTCGCGCCGCCGTCGGTCGTCTTGTAGAGACCGCGGTCACCGCCTTCGGAGAACAGCGGTCCCTGCGCCGCGACGTAGACTACGTTGGGGTTGCGGGGATCGACGAGGACCTCGCCGATGTGCTCCGAGTTCTCGAGCCCCATCCGCTTCCAGGTCTTGCCCGCATCGGTCGACTTGTAGATGCCGTCGCCGAAATGCGCGCTGCGCTGGCTGTTGTTCTCGCCGGTGCCGAGCCACAGGACGTTCGAGTCCTTCGGGTCGATGGCGAGGCAGCAGAGCGTGAAGACGCCGTTGTCGTCGAAGATCGGGCTGAACGTGATGCCGCGATTGGTCGTCTTCCACAGGCCGCCGAACGCCGACACCACGTACCAGGTGTTGGGATTCCTGGGGTCGATCTCGACGTCGACGATGCGCCCTGTGACGAGTGACGGGCCGATGCTGCGCAGCGGCAGCCCCTTGAGGACGTCGGCCGTCAGACGGTCCTGCTGCCGCGCGCCCAAACCCGCGGTCACGAGACCGATGGCGACCAAGATCAACAGCGTCCTGCGTGTCATGCGCTCTCTGCTCCGAAAAATGTGGGAATCCGAGTGGGGGAGGGCTAGATTCTAACGTACGAAGCTCAGCTTGGAAGAAAGGCCGAAGTTCGAAATTCGAACTTCGAAGGAAGTTCGAACTTCACTTCGAACTTCGAACTTCGAACTTCGACCTTTCTTGATGCCACTGGCGTCCTAAATTCTGGTCGAGCCACAATAGATACAGCCCCAGGCGTGACGCCCGGTCGGGTGCCGCGGCCGGGTGACAGTTTTGCAGGGCAGGCATACCGGTTGCTTCCGCCCGCATCTGCGAGGTTACATGAAAGGTCTTCTCCGCCCCGTTGCTACGACGCTGGCCGCCCTGACGCTGGCGCTGGCGCTGCCCTCGGCCGCGTTGGCCCAGGGCGCCTACTTCGGCACGAACAAAGTCCAGTATCGGAAGTTCGACTTCAAGGTCTTGAAGACCGACCACTTCGACATCTATTACTACCCGGAGGAAGAGGCGGCCGCGAAGATGGCGGCACGGATGTCGGAGCGCTGGTACACACGGCTGTCGCAGCTCCTGAATCACGAGCTGAGCTCCAGGCAGCCGCTCATCCTGTACGCCAGCGGCGCGCACTTCCGCCAGACGAACGCGATCGAAGGGGACCTCGGAGAGGGCACCGGCGGCGTTACCGAAGCCTACAAGCGCCGGATCGTCCTGCCGTTTGCCGGCCCGATCGAGGCGAGCGACCACGTGCTGGGCCACGAGCTCGTGCACGCGTTCCAGTACGACATCAGCGGGACCAACGTGAGCGCCGGCACGGCGGGCGCGCTTGGCCTGCCGCTCTGGTTCATCGAGGGGATGGCCGAGTACCTGTCGATCGGGCCAGAGGATCCGCACACGGCGATGTGGATGCGCGAGGCGGCGCGGCGCGAGAAACTGCCGACGGTCGACGAGCTCGACAACCCGAGGTACTTCCCGTACCGGTACGGCCAGGCGCTGTGGGCGTTCATCGCCGGCAAGTACGGCGACGCCGTGGTCGCCAACATGATGCGGGCGGCCTCCGGCCGTGACGCGACATACCAGACGGCGATCGAGGCGGTGCTGCAGATCGATACCAAGGAGCTGTCGGCGCAATGGCACGAGGCGGAGTTCGCCGCCTTCCGGCCGATCGCCGAGGCGACGCGGATGCCGGCATCGTTCGCCAAGCCGCTGATCGTCAAGGGCAAGACCGGCGGCGACCTCAACGTCGGGCCCGAGCTGAGCCCGGACGGGACCAAGGTCATCTTCTTCTCCGAGAAGGATCTGTTCTCGATTGACCTCTTCCTGGCGGACGCCCGCACCGGCGAGATCATCCGCAAGATCACCAATACGGCGACGAGCGCCCACTTCGAGAGTCTCTCGTTCCTGACCTCGGCCGGGGCCTGGGATCCGACCGGCAAGAAGTTCGTGTTCCCCGGCCTGTCGAAGGGTGAACCGGTGCTGACGATCATCGACGTCGATCGCGGCCGGACCGAGCGCGAAGTGCGCCTCGGCGAGGTGCACGAGATCGTCAACCCCAGCTGGTCGCCCGACGGCAAGCAGATCGCGTTCTCGGCGCTGATCGGCGGGTTCAACGACCTGTATGTCTACGATCTCGACAAGAGCGCGCTTCGCCGCCTGACGACCGACAGCTTCGCCGAGATCGACCCGGACTGGTCCCCCGACGGCAAGCGGATCGTCTTCAGCACCGATCGGTTCACGACCAACATGGAGACCCTCAAGTCGGGTGATCTCAAGCTGGCGTTGATCGAGGTCGAGACCGCCGTCGTCACCGAGCTCGGCGGCTTCGAGAACGCGAAGAACATCGGCGCGCAGTGGGTCGAGGATGGGAAGTCGATGTTCTTCCTCTCCGACCGTCAGGGCATCACCAACATCTACCGTCTCGACATCGCCAGCAAGAACACGACGCAGCTGACCAACATGCTGACCGGCGCGACCGGGATCACCGCGCTGAGCCCGGCGATGTCGGCGGCGAACGGCCGGCTGCTGTTCAGCGCGTACGAAGAGGACAGCTATCACATCTACGCCCTCGACAGCGCCGAGCAGCTCGCGGGCGAGCCGGTGATCGAGCTGCCGCGCAACGCCGCCGTGCTGCCCCCTCGACGCGAAGCCGGCGGCCTCGTCGTCGAGGCGCTGTCGGATCCGACGTGGGGCCTGCCGGGCGAGGAAGTGCCGGTCGGCGAGCCCTACGAACCGAAGTGGGGGCTCGACTTCGCGGGCCAGCCGTCGATGGGCATCGGCGTCGATCCGTTCGGGACCTATGCGACCGGCGGCATCTCGCTCCTCTTCAGCGACATGCTCGGCAATCACGTCATCGGCACGTCGGCGCAGGTGACCAGCCGGTTCGATGAGTTCGGCGGGACATTGTTCTATCTGAACCGGACCCATCGATGGAACTGGGGCGCCTCGCTCGACCAGATTCCGTATGTGTCGCGCTCTTTCGAGGCCGGCTTCACCGGCAACGTCTACGTCGAGAACGAGTACCGCTTCCTCCAGCGCGACCAGGCGGCGACCGGCTTCATCAGCTATCCGTTCAACCGCTCGCACCGGGTCGAGTTCTCGGGCGGCTACCGCCGCATCGGTCAGAGCTACGACCTGACCCAGCGGACCTACGACGCGAACACGGGGCAGCAGTTGTCGGAGGAGGAGATCGAGCTCGAGTCGTTCGACACGCTGAACCTCGCCGAGGCGAATACCGCGCTCGTGTTCGACACGTCGATTTCCGGGCCGACGAGCCCGATCCGCGGCAGCCGCTACCGCCTCGAGTTCAGCCAGAGCGGGGGATCGCTGAACTACTCGACGGTCCTGACCGACTTCCGCACCTACATGATGCCCTTCCGGCCGTACACGATCGCCCTGCGCGGCATGTATTACGGCCGCCTCGGCAACGACGCCAGCGACGGCCGGCTGCCGGCACTCTTCATCGGCTATCCCGGACTCGTTCGCGGCTACGACCAGAACTCGTTCGAGTCGACCGAGTGCGTCGGCGGCGTGAATGGTTCCTGCCCGGCGTTCGATCGACTGATCGGCAGCCGCGTCGCCGTCGCCAACGCCGAGCTCCGCTTCCCGGTGTGGGGCGCCTTCGGCGGCGACCAGTTCTACGGTCCGCTGCCGATTGAAGCCGCAGTGTTCGCCGATGCCGGCGTGGCATGGGGCTTCAGCGAGCGCGCCGGGTTCGCCCGCGGCGACGAGCAGCCGGTCGTGAGCTACGGCGTCGCGATCCGCGCCAACGTGCTCGGCTTCGCGGTGGCGGAGATCGACTACGTCCGTCCGCTCGATCGCCCCGGCCGCGGCTGGCTGTGGCAGTTCAGTTTGCGGCCTGGCTTCTAGACCGCTTTGTCGGGCTCAGGGCTCAAGGCTCATGGCTCAGGCCGAAGAGCCTCCCGATCAGAGTCGCGCGACTCTGATCGGGAAAGCTCTCCTGAGCCTTGAGCCCTGAGCCCTGAGCCGATCAATAATCCCCCGCATGCACCCCAACCCCTACGCCGCCGACCTCGGCGGCCGCGATCCCTTGAAGGCGCTTGCCGAGACGCCGGGACTGATTCGTCAGGCGGTGTTGTCGTGGAGTCCTGCCGACTTCGACCGGACCTACGCACCCGGCAAGTGGAGCTTCCGCCAGGTCCTGGTGCACCTGGCGCAGGCCGAGCTGGCGCTCAGCACGCGGGCGCGGTTCGCCTTGTGTGAAGACGGCTACCAGTCGCAGTCGTTCGACCAGGACGCCTGGATGCACGTCGACAACTACGCCGACGCGCGATCGGCGCTCGACGCCTATACAAGCCTGCGCCAGTTCAACCTGGCGATGTGGCGGGCGCTGACGCCCGAACAGCTGGCGCGCTCCTTCTCGCATCCCGAGTACGGCGCCCTCACCGTCTCGTGGATCATGGAACAGATGGCCGGCCACGACATCCATCACCTCGCTCAGTTCCAGGCCGGGCCGCGGAGCTGAAGCTCCGCCCTACGTACTCGGTCCTGCTGAAGCTCCGCGCGACGTCGGTCCCGTGATGGTACGCTCTTCGGCGTGATGCGTTCCCACTCCGACGGCGCCAGGCACCTCGTCGGCGCGTGCCTCATCACCATTGCCATCGCTGTCGCTGCCTGCGCCAGGCCGCCGCACCAGACGCTCGACGATACTGCCGAGCCGCTGCGCTCCGCCTTCAATCGCGACGTCGGGCGCGTGCGCGTGATGATGCTCGTCGCGCCGACGTGAGCGCAGTGTCTGCTCGGGGTCGCCGAGATGCAGCAGCAGGTCTTGTCTAAGGTGGCCGATCCGTCCCTTCGGGTCTACATGGTCTGGGTGCCGAAGTTGCGCGGGCTGGAAAGAGACGTCCCGAGCGCGACGCGGCAGTATCCCGAGGCGCGGGCGCAGCATTTCTGGGACGCGCCTGGCGTCATGGTCACCGGTTACCGGCAGACGCTGCAGCTGCCGGAAGACGCATGGGATGTCTTCCTGCTTTACGGCCCGAACGCACGGTGGGAGAGCGGCGCGCCGCCGGTTCCCGACTACTGGGCGCACCAGTTGGGCAGCAGCAGCACCCCGCGCGTGCCTGGTCCGTGGCTCGACGGTCGCGTGTTCCTCGAGCGCCTGCTCGCCGTCAGCGGCCGCTGAACGTCAACCGGCGAGTTTGTGATCCGCGGCGGTGCGGTCGGGTGACGCCGTACGCAGCGGCAGCCGCACCGTGAATCGTGCCCCGGCATCGGTGCCGGCGCCTTCGACCGAGCCGCCGTGCAGTTCCACCAGCCGGCGCACCAGTGCGAGGCCGAGGCCGAGACCGCCATGGCGGCGCGTCGAGCTGCTGTCCGCCTGCTGGAACGGCTCGAACAGGAACGGCACGAACTCCGGCACGATGCCTTCGCCGGTGTCCGAGACGGTCACTTCCGCCTGCTGATCCCGCCGCGCCAGCGCCACCGTGATGCGGCCGCCGTCGGGCGTGAACTTGATCGCGTTCTCGATCAGGCTGCCGATCACCTGCCGGATCCGCTCGAGGTCGCCCCAGATCATCAGCGGCGTCGTGTCGATCGCGATCGAGAGATGAATGCCGCGGCCCTCCGCCGTCGGGCGCGATGCGTCGGCGACGGCCCGAACCACCATGTTCAGCTCGATCAGCGAGGTTTCGAGCGTCATCTTCCCGGTGAGGGTGCGGGCGATGTCGAGCAGGTCCGAGATGAGCTGCGCCTGCGCCCTGGCGTTCTTCTGAATCACCTCGAGCGCGTACGCGGCGCGCTCGGGGGGGAGCGCACCGTTCTTCATCAGCGCCACCCAGCCGAGAACCGCGTTGAGCGGCGTCCGCAGCTCATGCGAGACGAGCGCGAGGAACTCGTCCTTGTGGCGATTGGCGGCCTCGGCCGCGGCGCGCGCCGCGACCAGGTCGGCCTCGATCAGGCGACGCTCCTCGATTTCGCGGCGCGCCGCGCTGATGCTGGCCTCGAGGTCGCGGCGATCGGCGCGCATCCGCGACAACACCACGGCGCTGCCGATGACGAAGCCGCCGAAGAGCGTCAACCGGACGGCTTCTTCCCACGACAGCGGTACGCCGCCGCTCGTCGCGCTCGAGTCGAAGTAGAGCCGCGTCAGCAGGCCGGCGGCGCCGGTGACGATCGCCGGGCCGGTGCCGGCGAACCACGCCGTGATCACCGTCGCGAACATGAAGAGCGCGAATGGGGCGGTGGTTTCCCACAACGGCGCCATGATGAATCGGATGACCAGGGCGACGAGGCTGATGAAGAGCGCAAGGAAGTACCGGTGGACGGTGGGCACCTGGCTCCGATACGGGGGCTCGGGAGAATCCCCGGCGCCCACGGATTGTATCGTGAACCAGCAAGACTGACGCCGTCCGCGAGAGCTCGACTGTTCGATCCGATCCGATTCGATCCGATCCGATCAGCCGCGCTTCCGCAGCCAGCGCTTGCCGTGGATGCTGAAGTCAACGAGGTCGGATGGCGACATGTCCTTGAAGCCCGCCGCCTGTACGTCCTTGACGAACGCCGGCGTGACGCCGTGGATCCGCATCCTCACCAGGTCCTCGACCGGGACGCTGCGGTAGCCCAGCCCTTGCAGCTCCGTCACGTACTCGGTCGTGACGCCGTGGACGCGCAGCTTGACCAGCTGATCCGGGCTGACGTTCGTGTAGCCCAGTGCCCGCAGCTCCCGCACGTACGCGGGCGTGACGCCGTGGATCCGCAGCTTGACGAGCGCGGGGGCGTCGATCGTGCTGTAGCCGAGATCTTTCATCTCGCGCACGAGCTCAGGTGAGACGCCGTGGATGCGCATCTTGACGAGCGACGCCGCGTCGAGGCTGCCGTAGCCGAGGGTCTTCATCTCGCGCACCAGCTCGGGCGAGACGCCATGGATGCGCATCTTGACGAGGTCGTCGACAGACAGCGGCCCGAGGCCGGCCGCCTTCATCTCCTGCGCGAACGCCGGCGTCGCGCCGTGGATGCGGGTCTTGACCAGCTCGGCGACGGACAGCTTGTCGTAGCCGGCCGCACGCATCTCGCGGATGTACTGCGCGTCGACGCGATGGATCCGCATCTTGGCGATCTCGTCCAGCGATGCCGCGGTGTAGCCCTCGCCGCGGATCTCGGCGACGAACGAGCGGCTGACGTCGAGCGCCGCGAGCTTGAGCAGCTGTTCGGGCGTCATCGCGGGGTAGTTCTGCCGCATGGCGGTGACGAAGTCCGCGTTCGGCGTGAACTGCCACGTCCCGGTGCCGAGGCCGTCCGTGAAGCTGCCCTTGAACGCGAACTGGCCGGCGTCGCGGCGGACGGTGAAGGTCGCGTTGGCAACCGTCAGTCGCTCGCCTGCCGCGGTCAGCCCTTCCAGGCTTCGCAGCGGCACCGACAGGCTCATCTCACGGTCGTTGTCCGCATACAGGCGAATCGAGGTCCAGACCTCGCCGTCTTTCTGCGTCCACGTGTCGCGGATGTGGGCGCGCCATGTGCCGCGGTCGTAGGCGGCAGGCGTCGCGGCCTGGGTGGTCCCAGGCAGCAGCAGCGGCGACGGGAATCCGCTCGGAATCACCGCCGAAATGAGCGTCAAGGTCAGCACGAGAAAAGTCATGAATCGTTCCTCGAGTGCGTTTGACGGACGCGGCCGCCGGAGGGTTGGAATCAGCCGATTGGCGTGGTTTCCAGGAACTGCCGGAGGCGGTTGAAGGCCCAGCCGCGGTGGCTGACCGTCGCCTTGCGGGCGAGATCGAGCTCGGCCAGTGTGCAGCCGAACGGCGGGTAGAAGAAGATCGGGTCGTAGCCGAAGCCGTTCGTCCCGCGCGGCTCCGGCGCGATCCGGCCTTCGATGATGCCGTCGGTTTCGAAGATGACGTCCGCCGGCGAGGCCAGCGTCACATGACAGACGAACCTGGCCGGACTGTCGGGCTGGCGCCGCTCTCCGAGGAGCTCGTAGATCTTGCGGAACTTCACGGGATAGTCCGTGCCATGCCAGCGCGCCGAGTGGACCCCCGGCGCGCCGTCGAGAGCGTCGATCTCGAGCCCCGAATCGTCGGCCACGCTCGTCAATCCCGTTGCCGCCGCATAGTAGAGCGCCTTGAACCTCGAGTTCTCGGCAAACGTCTCGCCGGTTTCCTCCGGTTCGGCGACGGTGGGGAAGTCGCGGAGCGAGACGAGCGTCACCCGCTCCCCGCCGGGCCTCGTCGTGCCGCCGAGGACGCCCTCGATCTCGCGGATCTTGCCCGGGTTGGTCGTCGCGACCAGGATGCGCGCGTCGGCCGTCATCCGTTCAGGTGGGGAAGCGCGCCGCCGATGATCGCCTTCTGCATCGTGACCAGTTCCTTGATGCCCTTGTCGCCGAGCGCCATCAGGTCGTCGAGCGCCTGGCGCTCGAACGGCGGCCCCTCGGCCGTGCCCTGGATCTCGATGAAGCGGCCGTCGCCGGTCTTGATGATGTTCATGTCGACGTCGGCGCGCGAGTCCTCGTCGTAGGCGAGGTCCAGCATCGGCAGCCCGCCGACGACGCCGACGCTGGTCGCGGCGACGTAGTCCTGCACCGGCATGGTCTTGATCTGGCCGGCCTCGCGCAGGCGCTGCAGCGCGAGCACGAGGGCGACGAACCCGCCGGTGATCGATGCGGTGCGCGTGCCGCCGTCGGCCTGGATGACGTCGCAGTCGATCCAGATCGTCCGCTCGCCGAGCTCCGGCAGCCGCATCACGGAGCGCAGCGACCGTCCGATCAGGCGCTGGATCTCCTGCGTCCGCCCGCCGACCTTGCCGGCGGTGGCCTCGCGCTGCGTCCGCGTCGACGTCGCCCGCGGCAGCATCCCGTACTCGGCGGTCACCCAGCCCTTGCCGGTATTGCGGAGGAAGGGGGGCACGCGATCCTCGACGCTGGCGGCGCAGACGACGTGCGTGCGTCCGACCTCGATCAGCACCGAGCCCTCGGCGTGGAGGAGAAACCCTGGGGTGAGGCGCGTCGGCCTGAGGTCGGCGGAGGCGCGTCCATCGCTGCGTGTCATTCTTTGATCCTTGTCGGGGTTTGGGGTTCGGGGTTCGGGGCTCGCGGACTTGGGTTCGAGAACCGTTCGACGTCGAAATCAGTAAGGTCTTCGAGCCCCGAGCTCCGAGCCCCGACGCTCTATCATTTCTCGCTCGTCTGCACCCACTTGAGACTGCGCTGGAGCGGGTGGCGCAAGTCGACGTGACCTGACAGCGTGTCGACCTCCTTGCCCTCTATCAGCAGCTGCACGCGCGTGACCGCCGGCAGGTTGGTCGTGAGCGCGTTGACGATCGAGTAGACCGTGAAGAGCTCGTCGAGCGCGCCGCCGGGATGCAGGCTGCGGGCCTCGACGCTCAGGTCGACGAACGCGTCGCCGCGCGATGAGATGAAGAGACCGCGGAGCTTCACCCCTTTCGGAATCGCCGAAGCCAGCGGCGCGGGAGCTTCGCCGAGCTGCGCCGTCACGATCTGGCGCGCCTGTTCGAGTACGCCCTCGCCGTACGGCACCTCCCGCTGGACGCCGGAGAGCGACATGCCGTCCTCGGAAACGTAATAGAGCGTCGCGGTGATCTTGCGCGCGTCTGCGGGGGCGGCCGGTCCGGCGCCGCCTGGCACCCCGGCCGGTCCTGGCAACGAGGCCGACGGTCGGCCGCGGGCGATCAGCCACCAGCCGCCGGCGATCGCCAGCAGGACGACCGCTCCAATCACCAGGCTGCGACGAGTCATCAGCGTTCGGCGCCGCCACCCGCCCGCGCCGGCGCGGGTACGGCGGCAGTCGTGCGGTCGCGGTAGCGGATGATGCTGTCGACGAGCGCCTGGACGATCGACGTCTGGAAGCCGTCGGAGCCGAGCAGCTTCTCCTGCTCGGCGTTGGTGATGAACCCCATCTCGACCAGCACCGCGGGCATGTTGGCGCCGACGAGGACGCGGAACGGTGCCTGCTGGATGGCGCGCGGGCTCATCGGAACGCGCTCGCGCAGCGCCGCTTCGACCGCCTGCGCCAGCGCCGCCGACTGCTCGATGTAGCGTGCCTGCGCCATCTCCCAGAGGATGACTTCGACGTCGCGCGTGCCGCCGCCGAACACTGGCACCGCCTCGGTCTCGCCCTGTGCCACCCGCTGCGCCTGGTCGCCGTATTCGTCGAGGCTCAGGTAAAAGACTTCGGCGCCGGCCGCCGAGCCGCGCACCGAGGCGTTGGCGTGAAGGCTCACGAAGAGATCCGCCTTGTTGTTGTTGGCGAGCGACGCCCGCTCGTCGAGCTCGACTGTGGCGTCGGCGTCACGCGTCAGGATCACACGCACGCCGAGCCGGCTCTCGAGTGCCGACTTCAGCCGCCGCGCCACCGCCAGCGTCACGTCCTTCTCGAGCGTGCCGCCCGGGCCCCTGGCCCCGTCTTCGCTGCCGCCGTGGCCGGCGTCAACGACGATGGTTCTGATGCCGCCTGGCGGAACGAGGTCGAGCAGCGGCGGGGCAGCCGGCGCCGGCGCCGGCAGCGCTGGTGCTGGCGTACCGGCCGCACCTGGCGTCGCCGTTGCCGCGGTCGTTTGCGCCAGGACGTCGATGACGATGCGGGTGCCGCCGCGATCGCCCGGCATCTCGGAGGCGCGGAACGAACCAAAGCGCGGACCGAGCTCGATGACTACGCGAGGACGGCGTGTCGCCCGGCCGAACGGCGGTGATGAGATCCGGCGCCGTCGAAGCGGGGAGCGTGGCGTCGAGCGCTTCGGCCTCGAAGCGGAGCAGCAGCCGCTGCCCCTCCTGGACGATCGCGTGCGGCGTCGCCGGCGCGGCGTCGAGCGTGAGGCGGGCAAGCGCCCCCTGCGGTTCAATCGTCCCGGCGACGCGCGGTACGCGGACGTCGCCGACAACGACGAGCCGCGACGGTTTGCGGACTTCGATGCGCGTCCCGAGCGACGGCGCGAGTGCCCGGGCGACGAAGTCGACCGGCACGAACCACGCCTTGCCGTCACGCGCCGGCGCGGCCGGCAGCGAGACGAGGCGGCCGCCGACCGAGGCCAGGCTCTGCCCCGGCGTCAGCACGATGGTCTGGCCTTTGGCGACGATCGCCAGCCCGCCGGCCAGCGCGTCTTCCTTGACGCTCAGCTGAAACAGGCCGGAGAGCTCGTCGAGCGAGAACATCTCCTGGCCGTTGATGAGCCGCGTCGCGAGCGGGCGGCGGCCGTCAGCGCTGAGGACGGTGTAGGGGGCGGGCGCCGGTGCCTGCGCACCGATCCAGCCAAGCGCCAGGAGAAGAACGCCCGTTCGCAGAAAAACCACGTCGCTTCATGATACGACACGGGGGGCGGTCGTCCGGTCGTGCGGTCGTGGGGTCCGGTTGTCCGGTCGTGCGGTCGTCCGGTTGTCCGCCGCAGGCGCTGCAGGTGCCGCAAGCAATGAAGGTATGATTCGCGTCATCCGTTCGTCGCTCGTCGCCGATCCCACATCACGAGGGGCTTCGCCATGGCCGAGATGGATCGCCGGACGTTTCTCACCGGTCTTTCGACCGCATCCGCCTTCACCATCGTCCCGCGCCGCGTGCTCGGCGGGCAGGGCTACACGCCGCCGAGCGACATGATCGTGCTGGCGCAGGTCGGCTGCGGCACGCAGGCGCAGCGCCAGGTCAATACCGAGCTCGTCGCCCGCCCCGATCTCCAGTTCGTCGCCGTTGTCGATCCCAATCGCGACAGCCAGAACTACGTCGACTGGAGCGAGATGGGCAACCGGAATGAGATTCGGAAGTTCCTCGAGGACCCGGAATGGGGCGCGGGAGACACTGGCATCCGCGCCGGCCGCGATGTTGCCCGCGACATCATGGAGCGGTACTACAAGAAGGCCGGCCGCGCCGGCGGCATCCGCGGCTACGAGGATTTCCGCGAGATGCTGGAGAAGGAGACCGACATCCAGGGCGTCGTCAACATCACGCCCGATCACCAGCACGGGCCGATCAACATCGCGGCGCTGAAGAAGGGGAAGGCGGCGATCTCGCACAAGCCGGTGGCGAGCGTGCTCCACGAAGTGCGCCGCACGGTGGAAGCAGCGCGCGAGAGCGCGGCCGTGTCGCACCTTCTGGCCTACAGCAACAACCCCGATCGGCACACCCTCGCCGCGCTGCTGGCGTCCGGCGCGATCGGCACGGTCCGCGAAGTCCACAACTGGACCAACCGCCCGTTCTGGCCGCAGGGGATGCAGGCGTATCACCAGGTCGGCGCGCCGATCCCGGACGGCTTCAACTGGGAGTTGTGGCAGGGGCCCGAGCCGGATCGGCCGTATCACCCGAGCTACACGTTCGCCGTCTACCGCGGCTGGTACGCCTACGGCACCGGCTGCCTCGGCGACATGGGGCACTACAGCCTGTGGCAGCCGTACCGGATCCTGAAGCTCGGCGTGCCGGAGTTCGTCGAGGCGCGCCCGAACAACGAGGCGTGGGTCAACGAGAAGGGCGTGAGCAGCGGCGGCCGAGTGTCGAAGGTCGCGTTTCCCCGCGCCAGCACGATCCGCTGGCGCCACCCGGCGACGGCCGAGCGGCCGGCAGTCGACACGTTCTGGTACGACGGCGGCATCAAGCCGCAGACGCCGGAAGAGATCTACGCCGACGGCGAAGACCTCGCCGACGAGGGCATGCTGATCGTCGGCGACAAGGGGAAGATCCTCTGCGACTTTCGCGGCCACGTGCCGCGGCTGCTGCCGCGCAGCCGTCACCAGGCGATCGAAGGCGCGATGGCGGTGCCGGAGTTCGATCGAACCGATCCGGTCGACGAGTGGATCGGGGCGATCAAGCAGAAGAGGAAGTCGAAAGGGAGCTTCGAGGAGGTCGCGGCGCTGGCAGAAGCCGTCGCGCTCGGCGCCATCGCTTTGCGCGTGCCCTACAGGCGCTTGCTCTGGGACGCCTCCCGCATGGAGTTCACGAACGCGCCGGAGGCCAACGCTTTCGTCCGGCGCGAGGTGTATCGGGCGGGATGGAGTTGAAGAAAGTTCGAAGTTCGAAATTCGAAGTTCGAAGTTGTCCGGGTTCCCAACCAGTTCGACCTTCCACTTCGAACTTCGAAATTCGAACTTCGACCTTTCTTCACAGCTTCGTCGGGCATCCGGGCCGGCAGCGGCACTGAATCGTGTGGTCACCGATCGTGCAGTAGTCGTAGGTCAGCTCTTCGCCGGGCGCGATGGTTCGTGAGGCGCGAATCCAGATCGTCGTTCCGGCGATCTCGAACCAGCAGTTCGGGCGGCAGGAGTGATTGATGAAGCGCGCGATGTTGCCGTCGACGGCTGCGTCCCGGCTCCACGCGCGGTTGACGCGGAAGACCCAGATCTCGCCGCGCTCGAGGTAGCGTTCTTCGCGGGCGGTGCTCTCGGAGTTGCGAACGAGCTCGCCGGCGTAGTCGATGATCCGCGTGTTCTTGGTGATTGTCTCGGCGGCGAACACGCCGAACCCGTGCGTGCGGGATCGCCGGCGGACGATCCTCGGAAGGCCGATCGGTTGTGGCATCGAGAGGATCGTACACTCTGATTGCTCTCCGGACGCCAAGTGACCGCACCGGCCGCTCCGTCCGACCCATCATCGAGTCGAAGGAGCGCGGGATGTCCGACTGGACGCGGCGGGAGTTCGGATACACGCTCGGCGGCGCGGTCGGCATCGCCGGCTATCAGCGGGCGCCGCAGCCATCGAAACCGGGTGGATCGCTCACCGACGTGCCGGGCGTGCAGGTCGGTCATGCGACGGATTCGCGGCGGCCCACCGGATGCACCGCGATTCTCTTCGACCCGGCTGCCGCCGCGGGCGTGGACTACAACGGCTCCGCGCCGGGGGAGTCGCAGGGCGTCCTCCTCCAACCCGTCAGCCCGGTCGACCGCATTCACGGCCTCTTCTTCACCGGCGGCGGCGTGCTCGCCTTGCCGGCGTCGAGCGGCGTGCTCCGATACCTCGACGAGCGCAAGATCGGCTTCGACTGGGGCACGCCCGACCTCCGCATCCCGATTGTCGTCTCGGCCGTGATCGACGACCTGGCGGTCGGCAATCCGCGGATCCGGCCCGACGACGCGCTCGCTCATCAGGCTTGTTCTTCTGCTTCCTCCGGTCCCGTTGCCGAGGGCAACGTCGGCGCAGGTGCCGGCGCGACGGTCGGCAAGATGCACCGCGCCAGGGGTTTCAGCGGGATGAAGGGCGGCCTTGGTACCGCCAGCCTGACGATCGGCGACGTGGTGATCGGCGCGCTGGCCGTCGTCAACGCCGCAGGCGACGTCCTCGACTGGCGCAGCGGCCAGATCGTCGCCGGCGCCCGCCAGCCCGGCGGCGGCTTCGCGGACAGCGTCGAGCTGATGAGGCCGATAGTGCTCCGGTCGAAGGATGCCGGCCTTCAGGATCCGGCGCTCGGCAGTACGACGCTCGCGGTCGTCGCCACGAACGTCACGCTGACGAAGACCGCGCTGACCAAGGTCGCGATGATGGCGAACTGCGGCGCCGCGCGAGCGATCCGGCCGTATCACACGACCGGCGACGGCGATCAGATGTTCGCGGTTTCGACCGGGCGCGTGCAGCGAACCGACTTGTCGCTGACGATCTTCGGCGCGCTGGCTGCCGACGTCGTCGCTGAAGCGATCGTCCGCGGCGTCAAGGCGGCGACCAGCGTCGATGGGTGGCCGGCCGTCCGCGACCTCTGACGACGCGGGCCGGCGCGCACGGCAGGGGTATTGGCGCTAGAATTCGGGCGTGGGTGCTTTCCCTCCCGCCGCCGTCCTGGCGCTCGTCCTCGCCGCGGTCCAGGCCCCCCAGCCTGCCCAGCCTGAGCGCTTCAGGTCGGCGATCGACGTCGTCCGCGTCGACGTCAGCGCCATCGACGGTTCAGGACGCCCGATCCGCGACCTCCGCAGCGACGACTTCGAGGTTCGCGTCGACGGCAAGCCCCGCAAGATCGTCTCGGCGCAGTTCGTTGCCGTGCCCTCGGCGGCAGCGACGGCGGAGAAGCCTGCGCCCGCGGCGTCGCCGGCAGCCACCGACTACGTCTCGAACGATGCGGCGGCCGGCGGCCGGTTGATCATGATTGTCATCGATCGATCGAGCATCGTCGTCGGCCGCGGCCGCGCCGCGATCGAGGCCGCGAGCCGCTTCGTCGGCCAGCTCAACCCCGCCGACCGCGTCGCGCTGGCGACGATCCCGCACGGGCCGCAGGTGCCGTTCACCGCCGACCATGCGCTCGTCGAGCGAAAGATCCAGGAGATCGACGGCACCGCGCTGGCGAACTTCGGCACTCGTGGGCTCGGCATCACCGACGCGCTCGCGTTCGAGCGCAAGGACGACTTCGGCATGCAGCAGGTGACCGAGCGCGAGTGCGGCTCGGCCAGCGTCGGCGCCGGCGGCCGCGGCGGCGGCCAGTCGGAAGTGATGGTGTGCGTCAGCGAGGTCCGCGCCGAGGCGATGGCCATCGCCCAGGACGCCCGCGAACGCGCCCGCCAGTCGATTCACGGCCTGCGCACGCTGGTCGACAGCATGCCGCCGAGCCAGACGCCGAAGATGATGGTTCTCATCAGCGAAGGCCTGATGGTCGACCGCGAGGCGGCACAGCTCAGATGGCTCGACGCTCGCGCCGCCGCCACGCACGTCACCATCTACTCGCTGATGCTCGAGAGCTCGTACACCGACGCGGCGCGGGCCCGGCCCGCCGCCCGGCCGTCGGCCGACCGCGTCCTTCAGGAGGACGGCCTGCAGCACCTCGCCCGGGCGACGCGCGGCGACGTGTTCCGCATCATGTCGAACTCCGACTTCGCGTTCCAGCGCCTGGCGAACGAGCTCTCCGGCTACTATCTCCTCGGCTTCGAGCCCGACGCTGGCGATCGCAACGGCCGGCCGCACGATATAGCCGTCGTCGTCAAGCGCGGCGGCGTCACCGTTCGCTCGCGCCGCCAGTTCACGATCGACGCCGCCGTCGCCAGGACCGCCGAGAACGACGATCGTCGCCGCGCTGCGCGATCCGCTGCCTGCCGCCGAGCTGCCGATCAAGCTCGCGGCCTATTCGTTCCGCGATCCGAACCACGAGAAGCTCCGGCTGCTGATCGCGGCGGAGATCGATCGCTCGGTCAACCCCGACAGCCAGCTCTCCGCCGGCTACGTCGTCGTCGACTTCGACGGCAAGCACGTCGCCAGCCAGATGGACACGCCGGTGCCGGCGACGTCGCGCCGCGAAGGGCAGATGCAGCGCTACTTCAGCACCGTGCTCGCCGACCCGGGCAAGTACACGATCAAGTTCGCCGCGGTCGACGAGTCGCGGCGGGGCAGCGTCGAGTTGAAGGTCGAGGCGGGACTGACCGCCGCCGGTCCGGTTCGCGCGACCGATCTGCTGCTGGCGGACGGCGTCGGCAAGGCCGGCGAATTGCCGCTGGCGCCGGCAGTCAGCGGCGCCATGGTCGGCTCGAGCCTGCACGGCTACCTCGAAATTTTTGCCGACGACGCGAAGGTGCTCGAGTCGTCGAGTGTGACGCTGGAGATTGCCAGCGCGGAGAAGGCCGACGCGATCGTCCGTATCCCGATGGTGCTGGCGACGCCGAAAGAAACCACCCGCTGCCGCATCGCCGCGGCCAAGGCGAACGTCGGTCAGCTGGCGCCGGGCACCTACGTCGCCCGCGCCGTGATCGCCGTCGGCCTGGACGAAGTCGGCCGCGTCTCGCGCTCGTTCACGATCCCATCCAGAAAGTAGAACGTCGCCCTCGTAGGCCGGAGCTTCAGCTCGGCGAACCCTCAACAAAAAAAGGGCGATCGGCCAGCTGGCCGATCGCCCTTTGCGTTTGCGCGTGCGGCGCGAACTACCAGAGCAGCTTGATACCGATCTGCATCTGCCGCGGATCGCGTGTCCGCGTCGCCTGGCCGAAGCTGGCCGGGATCGTCGAGCTCACGATCTCGGTCTGCGCCGCGTTCAGGACGACCGCAGATGGATCGAGGGTGGCGTCCAAATTCTCGGAACAGGAAGTTCGTGTTGTTGAAGATGTTGAAGATGTCCCAGCGGAACTGGATCTTCACGCCATTCTTCAATGGGAAGTTCTTGTAGAACGCCAGGTCGGTCTGGAAGTATCCCGGGCCGGTGCAGTCGCCACGCTCGGCATTACCGATCGTGCCGAGCCTGAAGCCATCGAGCGTGTAGGCGTTCGGGTTGATGATCTGCTCGTCCGGCCCGCCACTGGCCCGGCAGTCCTCGCCAGATACCCGGTTGGGCCGCTGGTTGTCGGTGAAGCCGGTTCCGGACGGCCCGCCGGTCAGGCCGCTTCCCAAACCACCGGTGAAGGCCGTGAAGGGCTGACCGGTGCCCGCCCCGAGGATGCCGGCGATCTCCCAGTCGCCAAGGAACGCGCGGTAGAGCCCGGATTTGCCCTCGAGCGACGGCAGCATGAAGATCAGCGACGAGTTGAAGATGTGGGTTCGACCGGTTTCCGGGCGGCCCCAATCGAGATCGGGATTCTGGTTATCCAGGCGCGTCGTGCTTCCCCCCAGCTGACCGCTGTCGGTCATCGAGAAATTGGCTCGCGAGCGCGACAGCGTGTACGACGCCTGGAACTGCGAGCCTCGACCGAATCGCGAGACGAACTGCGACTGCAGCGAGTGGTAGGTCGACTCGCCGGTGTGATCCCACAAGCCGATGTTGTTGTTGCCGAAGACGCCGAACTGACGCAACGCCGCGTTGTTCGTCAGGATGAACTCGTTGCGGTCGTCCCGGCCATTGTTGTTGCTGTCGCCATTGAGGATCTGATTGGCGACGTGAATCTTCAGCAGGTCGTAGCCGTAGTTGGCGACGTAGGCGACTTCGAACGACGACCGCGCGAAGACTTCCCGCTGATAGGTCAAATTCCACTGCCAGTTATTCGGCGTCCGCATGTCCACTTCACGGCCGCGGGTGGGCGCGCCCAGCCCGGAGCCGAAGCACGTCGGACAGGGCGCGGCAGTGGTGTCGAGCTTCCGCTCGCCGCTGATTGTCCTCACGAACGGCGGATTGGTGGCGATGCTGAGGACCGGGGTCAACCGCTCGCGCAGGAAGAACTTGCCGATGCCGCCGCGGACTGCGCTCTTGCCGTCGCCCGTTCAGGTCCCAGGCGAAGCCCAGCCGTGGCGCGATGTTGTTGAGATCCTGCTCCATGAGCGACCGGTTGGGGCCGTCCGTGCCGCTGCGCGCACCGGCGTCCTGGCACCAGTTGCTGCCTGGCGGCTGCAGCAGGCCGTTGCACGGGTCGTTGCCGAGCGCAGGGTCGAAGAGCGACGGCACGAAGCTCGTGATCTTGTCGTCGGTCACGGTCGGGTTGTAGAGAAGCGAGTAGCGCACGCCGTAGTCGAAGGTGAAGCGGCGCGACATCTGCCACGAGTCGGCGACGTACATCTCGACGTCGCGCCACCGCTGCGGCGCCGAGCGGCTGGTGGATGCTTCCGAGAAGCCAAACGTCATGTCGCGGAGCAGGAAGTCGGCCAGGATGTTGCCTGTCGTCCCTCCCAACCCTGTGCCGGTCGAGCCCCAGAAGGCGGAGTGCTGCTGAGACCCGTTGCCCATCGTGTCTTCGTTCTTCGTGTTGAAGCTGGCGAGCACGCCCGCCTTCAGAAAGTGCTTGCCGAAGACCTTCGTGTAGTCGTCCTTGATGATGAACAGGTCCTGGTTGTTGAGAAAGGGCGCCTCGTTCCAGAGCGTCGGGTAGCCGGAGCCGCCCCAGAACACCGGATGCCCAGTCTCGGATCCGGTACTGTTTCGTGCTGTACGCGTTAATCGGCAGCAGCGTGCCCACCACCGCTTCGTGCAGTGACAGATCTTCGCCGCCGCGCGTAATCTCAATCTTGTTGGCCGAATAGGAGAACTGCAGCGTGTTGGTGGCGCTGTTGCCGAACGTCTGGTTCAACGAGACGACGAACGACTTACTGGGCTGATCCCAGTTCGAGTCGACGCCCGGGAACTGATCGTCGCCCCAGAGGTTGCTCTGGATGCTGGGGGCGTCGTTCTTCCAGCTGTCCTGGGTGTAGCGCAACATCAGCCTCGTGGTGTTCGATACGTTCCAATCGGCGCGGCCGCTCATCTGCGAGTAGTTGATGGGCGAGACCACCGATGTGACCCAGTTGTTGCAACCGCCGCTCGGCGTCACGTTCGGCAGCGAATACAGGTTCAGAAACGCGCGGCCGGCCGGGCTGATGCGGTCCGCCGGGATGCGGTTGCCGGGGAACGGTTGCCCCGTCAGCGGGTCGTTCGGTGCTGCGAGCGTGCATCCGGGGAGCGAAGGACCGCTGAAGTCGCCACTTCGCTCGGCCTGCGTCGGCACGAAACTGGGGCGCACGGTGCCGCGATCCTCGACGTTCCATTCGAGGTTGCCGAAGAAGTGCAGCTTGTCCTTGATGATCGGGCCGCCGATCGAGCCGCCGAAGTCGGCGCGCTTCAGCTCGTCCTTCGGCTGGTTGGCCTTCTCCAGGAAGTAATTCTTGGCGTTGAACGCGTCGCTGCGGCCGGAGTAGAAGGCCGATCCCGAGAAGCGGTTGGTGCCGCCCTGGGTGACGATGTTGATCTGCGCGCCGCCGGCGCCGCCGTATTCGGGACCGTAGTTGTTGCGCAGGATCTTGAACTCGGAGATGGCTTCGAGCGACGGGTAGACCAGGATCGTCCGGTTCGAGCCGACGTCGTTGTTGTTGGCGCCGTCGACGGTCCACAGGTTGGCGGTGACGTCGCTGCCGCTGACCGAGAGGTCGGAGCCGCCGAGCAGCCCCTTGTCCTTGATGTTGAGGAAGTCCGGCGCACTGACGCCAGGCATCAGCGTCGCGAGCTGGAGGAAGTTGCGGCCGTTGAGCGGGAGCTCGCGCACCTGCTCGCCCGTGATCACGCCCGACACGTCGCCGCCCAGCAGTCGGACCGGCGTCGCCGAGGCGACGACGTCGACCGTGTCGGTGATGTTGCCGGCGTCGAGCTCGAAGTCGATCGAGAACTCATCGGCGACGCGCAGTACGACGTTGCTTCGCGAGGCTTTCTTGAAACTCGCCAGCTCTGCCTCGACCCGGTAGCGGCCGATCGGCAGGTCGGCAAGCGTGTAGACGCCGGAGTCGTTGGACACCGTCGACCTGACGAGGCCGGTATCTTCATTGGTGGCGGTGACGGTGACGCCCGGCAGGATGCCCTGCGTAGCGTCGCGGACGGTGCCGCGGACGGTTGCGGTAGTGCGCTGGGCGAATGCCAGCGCAGGCGCGAAGAGCACGACGGCGATCGAAGCGCAGAGCAGAAGCCTTCGCATCAAAATCTCCTCCGCTGATTCTTAAAAGACGTTACGAAAGGTATAGTCTAAAGACGCTATTGTCAAGCCAGCTCCCTTCCTGACCAGATAGGCGAGGGTCTGCCCCAGGACGGATGCCCAAACCCGCGAAAAAGACCAGAAATCAACCGGTTGCGCCAGCGAAGCGGCGCCGGCGGGCGCTACCCGTCCTGGTCGGGCTGGCGGTCGCCGGTGTGGTCGCCACGTTTGCCTGGAGCGCAATGCGCCCGCGGGGTGCACCGCCGCGACACATCCTCCTCGTGACAATCGACACGCTTCGTGCGGACGCAGTCGGCGCATACGGCAGCTCGTCCGCGGCGACGCCCGGGATCGATCGCCTCGCCGCCGGCGGCATCAGGTTCGCCACCGCTCGCGCTCACAACGTGTTGACGCTGCCGTCACATGCCAACATCCTCACCGGCAGGCTGCCGCCCGACCACGGCGTCCGCGACAATGCCGGTTTCCGACTCGCCGCGAGCTACCCGACGCTGGCGACGATGTTGAAGGAGCACGGGTTTCAAACCGGCGCGTTCATCAGCGCCTTTCCCCTCGACTCGCGCTTCGGCCTGGCTCGCGGGTTCGACGTGTATGACGACGGGTTCGTGGACGCGACGCCGCGGCCGGCATTCCTCGAGCAGGAGCGGAGCGGCGTCGCGACCGTATCCGCGGCGGTGCGCTGGACCGGCGAGCGGCGGAAGGACGGCGCGTCCTGGTTCGCCTGGGTCCACCTCTACGAGCCGCACTATCCTTACGCGCCGCCGGAACCGTACGCGTCCAGGTTCGGATCCGATGCGTACACAGGCGAAGTCGCGGCGACAGATGCCGCGCTGGCGCCGCTGCTGCAGCCGATCCTCGATGCCGGCGGCGCGTCGGACACCCTCGTCGTGCTGACCTCCGATCACGGCGAGTCGCTCGGCGATCACGGCGAGGCGACGCACGGCATCTTCGCCTACGAGGCCGGACTCAGGGTCCCGCTCATCGTTCATTACCCGCCGCGCCTCCGCGCCCGCGTCGTCGAGGCCGAGGCGGCGCACATCGATATCGTGCCGATGATCCTCGACGCGATCGGGCAGCGGCCGGTCGAGGGCCTGCGTGGACGGACGCTCGCCGCGCTCAATCAACAGCGGAATGACGAAGCCGTAACTTATTTCGAGGCGCTGTCGGGGACGCTGAATCGCGGCTGGGCGCCGCTCAGCGGCGTTGTGTCGAAGGGGATGAAATACATCGACTTGCCGATCCCCGAGCTCTACGACCTCCGCCGCGATCCGATGGAGCAGACGAACCTGGCGCCGTCGCGGCCGCAGGAGATCGACGAGCGGCGGGCGCTGCTGCGGATGTTCGGCGGCGGCGACGTCACCCGTGCGGACGAAACACCCGAGGTGCGGGAGCGCCTGCGCGCGCTCGGCTACGTTTCGTCGTCGTCCTCGGGGGCGCCGCCGAAGAAGGTCTATACCGACGCCGATGACCCCAAGCGTCTCATCAGTATCGAGAACCAACTGCAGGAGATCGTCGGGCTCTACCTGCAGGGCCGGTTGCGCGACGCTCTCTCGCGCGCCAAGACGCTCGTCGCCGAGCGGCCGGAGATGAGGATAGCGCTGCTCCAGCTCGCGCACCTCCAGCGCGAGGCGGGAGAGCTCGAGCCGGCGATTGCGACGCTGCGGCAATCGCTCGCGGCACATCCGGGCGACGCGGAATCGGCATCTCTGCTCGGTGCCTACCTGACGGCGGCGAACCAGCCGCGCGACGCCGTCGAACTGCTGCAGCCGTTTGCCGCCGCGCCCGACGCGGACGTCCAGGTGCTCGTGGCCCTGGCGCTGGCGCAGGCGCGAGCGGGCAGCTTCGCCGCCGCGCGCGACGTCATCGGCCGGGCCTCCGGCGCCGATCCCTCCAACACGAACCTGCTCGTGACCGCCGGTACCATCGATCTGATGGCGAACGAGATGCCCCGGGCCCGCCAGGCGTTCGAGAAGGCGCTGAGCCTGAACCCCGAACTGGCCCGTGCTCACAGCTCCCTCGCCGCGCTCGCGGCCGAGGAAGGCAAGCGCGACGAATCGCTGGCGCACTGGCGGCGCGCGGTCGCGCTGGACGCGAACGAAGCGCCGGCACTTCTCGCCGTCGGTCTCTCACTCGTGCGCCGCTCCCGCCCGGACGACGCCCGTCCGTACATCGCGCTCTTCGCCGAGCTGGCGTCGCCCAGGTACGCGGAAGACGCGGCCCGTGCCCGCGCCTGGCTCAGCAGCGAACGGCGTTAAGATGGCGCGAAGGATGGCGAGATCGATCGCTCGACGCACCGCGCGCACGCTAACGTCGTGCGTCGTCTGCCTCGTGACCGCCGCGCTGCTGACGGGCTCGGGACGACTCGACGCCCAGGTCCGCGAGGCGACGGAGGCGCTCGATCGAACGACGGCGGCCGCCGAGGCGAGCCTCAAGCTCGGTGAGCTCCAAATCGCCGAAAGTCTCTACCGCAATGCGCTGATGCACGGCTGGATGCTGGTCGGAGCGCTGCACGTCGCCAACGGCCGTCTGCCGGAAGCGCTCCAGGCGTTCGAACGCGCGACTTCGTCGTCGGTCGAGAACCGGGTCGCGATGCAGTCGCTCGGTATCGTGCAGCTGCAATCAGGCGACGGCGACCGGGCCGTCGAAACGTTGACGAAGACGGTGTCGGCGTCGCCGCGCGACATGCAGTTGCGCCTCACGCTCGCCCAGGCCCTGGTCGCGACCGGTAAGCCCGAGCAGGCGGCGCAGGAGCTCGACGAAGCGGCGACACTCGAGTCCGACGATCCCGAACTGCAGTTCGCGCTGGCGTCGGGTTATCTCCGGGTCAAGAAAACGGCCGCGGCCGACGCGCTCTTCGCGAAGGTCGCAGCGGCGCGGCCGGGTGCCGAAACCCACGTCCTCATCGGCCGGACCTATCGCGATTTCCAGCAGTACCATCGCGCCCGTGCGGCGCTGCAGCGGGCGTTGAAGCTGAACCCGAGGGTGCGGCGGGCTCACTATTACCTGGGCAGTAGCGCCATCCTCGAAGAAGGCGTCGTCCGGCTCGACGAAGCGATCGCCGAGTTCAAGAAGGAGCTGCAGATCACCCCGGACGATCCGTTGGCGACACTGCGGCTCGGCGTCGTCCTGGTCGAGGCGCGCCGCTACGACGAGGCGCGGCCGCTGCTCGAGCGGTCGATCAAGGTGCCGTCGCCGTCGTATGACGCCTGGCTCTATCTCGGGCGCTGCCAGCTGGCGCAGGGCGATGCGGCGGCTGCCGTTGCCTCACTGCGGCGCGCGCTCGACCTCGCGGGCAGGACCGCGGCCGCCTCCGGGGCTCCCGACGTGCGCCGGCGCTCGGTGCACTACCAGCTGGCGATGGCGCTGCGGGCGACGGGGGCGACTGCCGAAGCGGACACGCAGTTCGCGGAAGCGCAGCGCCTGTCGGTCGCGCAGGCGGCGAGCGAGCGCGATCAGCTGGCGCGGTTCATGGCCGACAGCGGCGACGCTGGTTCACCTGCCGCGCTGCCGCTCGGCATCGCCGGGTTCGACGCCCTCGGCGAGAGCGAGCGCGCCGACCTCCAGCAGCGGGTGCAGACGACGCTGGCGCGCACCTACCTGAATCTCGGCATCATGCAGGCGCAGGCGTCACGCTTCGAGCGCGCTGCCGAGCAGTTCGAACATGCCGCCAGCCTCGTTCCCGACTTTCCCCAGCTGCAGTACTCCCTCGGCGTCGCCTACTTCAACGCCGCGCAGTTCGCCAAGGCACTACCGGCGCTGGCGCGCGCCAGCGAGGGCCAGCCGCAGAACGCCGACGTTCGCCGGATGCTGGCGATGGCGTCGTTGAACACCGGCGAGTACGGCCGGGCGGCGGAGCTGCTGCGAGCCGATCCCTCGTTACCGAAAGATCCGTCGCTCCAGTACGCCTACGGGCTGGCGCTCGTCCGCAGCGACCGCACCGACGAGGCCGAGAAGATCTTCTCGCGGGTCATCGCCGAGCATCCCGACGTGCCCGAGCTCAACGTCGTCATCGGCCAGATTCACGCGGCGCGCGGCGACTACGACGCCGCCGTCACGTCGCTGCGGCGCGCGCTCGAACTGCGATCGACGGTGCCCGAGGCGAACGCGTCGCTCGGCGATATCTACATGCGCCAGGGCAAGCTGCCGGAGGCGGCGACGGCGTTGCGCGCGGAGCTCACCGCCAACCCCGGCAACCTCCAGGCGCGGAACACGCTCGCGATCGTCCTCGATCTCGATGGCAAGAGCGATGAGGCGCTGCGCGAGCTGCGGACCATTGTTGCGGCACGACCGGACTATGCCGACGCGCGCTACCTGTTCGGCAAGATCCTGCTCGCGCGCGGCGATGCCGATGCCGCGCTCGCCCACCTCGAGGCTGCGGCCCGCATCGCGCCGGAAGACGCGAACATTCACTATCAGCTCGGGCAGGCCTACCAGCGTCTCGGGCGCACCGAGCTCGCGACGGAGGCGTTCGAGAGCTACCAGCGGCTGAAAGCAAAGCAGCGCGGGGGAGCGCAGTGAGAGGGCTGCCTGCAGCGGCCGCGATGCTTGCCCTGTGCATGACGCCTGTCGCTCTCACGGCGCAGACCGGCGGCGTCAAGCCGGCGCCGCGTCCCGATGATCGCGCGGCGGTGCTCGCCCAGGCGGCCGCGGCGCAGAAGGCCGGCCGCGACGCCGAGGCGATGACGCTGTTTCGTACCGCCGGCGACAAGCACCAGTCGGTGCAGGCATATCTGGCCCTGGCGCGGCTCGAGGTCCGCGCCCGGCAGCTGCAGGCGGCGATGACAACCCTCGGCAAGGCGCGCGTCCTCGCGCCCAACTCGGAGGAAGTCCTCGACGCGTTCTCGCAGCTGGCGCTGACGGTCAAGCAGCCGATGCCTGGTGTCATCGCGCTGCAGGCGTTGACGCGGATGTGCCCTTCGGTCGCTGCCTATCACTACCTGCTCGGCGTCGGCCTGATGGCGATCGGCGACATGCCGGGGGCGGCCGACGCCCTCGCGGAAGCCGATCGGCTCGAACCGGAGCGGCCGCTGACGCTCCTGGCCCTCGGCCTCGCGCTCAACAACCGCAAGCTCTTTACGGAGGCGAGGGCCGCCCTGATTCACAGTCTCGAGCTGGAGCCGGAGTCGGTCGAGGCTGTTGCGGCGCTGGCAGAAGCGGAAGCCGGACTCGGCGAGTACGAGTCGGCGGCGAAACGCGCTGCTGCCGCGCTCGAACGATCGCCAACTAACTCGACGGCGCAGCTCGTCGCGGGCCTGGTGTTGATGGAGCGCAGAGAATACCGGGGTGCGCGTGACGCGCTCCTCAAGTCAATCGCTGCCGACCCCGACTCACCGAAGGGGATGTATCAGCTGAGCCTCGTCTACGCCCGGCTGGGCGACGACGCCGAAGCCAGGAAGTATGTCGATCTGTATCAGGCGAAGCTGCGCGAGCAGGCGGAGCGGATCCGCGAGCTTCGCGCTGGCGGTACCCTGGCGCCCGCCGGCCCGCCGGGCCGCGCGTCCACACCGGCACCGAAGAAGGCCGTGCCCAACAAGAAGGATCACCAGTAGTGCCGCGAGCCGCGCTGACCGCGCTATTCATCGCCGTCGTCCTCGTCAGCCCGCGGGCGCAGCCGGGGCCGGCCGAGGTCCTGTTCCGCGACATCACCAAGGCGATCGGCATCACGTTCACGCATCATGCTGCGCCCGAGAAGAAGTACATCGTCGAGTCGATGAGCGGCGGGGTCGCGCTCTTCGACTTCGACAACGACGGCCGGCTGGACATCTACTTCGTCAACTCCCTGACCGTCGACACCGCCGGCGATCCGAAGTCGGCCCGAAGCGAGCTCTACCGCAACCTTGGTAGCAACAGGTTCGAAGACGTCACCGACCGTGCCGGCGTCGGCCATCCGGGCTGGGGCATGGGCGTGTGCACGGCCGACGTCGACGGCGACGGCTGGGAGGACCTGTACGTAACCGCCCTCGACGGCAACAAGCTCTATCGCAACAACGGCGGCACGGCGTTCACCGACGTCACCGCGGCGGCGGGGGTAGCGGTCGGCGGCTGGTCGGCGGGCTGCGGCTTCGCCGACTACGATCGTGATGGCGACCTCGATCTCTTCGTCAGCCGCTACGTCAAGATCGACCTGAAGAACCTGCCGCAGTTCGGCAAGGACAAGACCTGCGAGTACCGCGGCATCGCCGTGCAGTGCGGCCCGCGCGGGCTGCCCGGCGAGTCCGACTTCCTCTTCCGCAACGAGGGCAACGGCCGTTTCACGGACGTCAGCCAGAAAGCGGGGGTTGCCGATCCGAAGGAGTACTTCGGGCTCGGCATCGCCTGGTTCGACGTCAACGAGGACGGTTGGCCGGATCTCTACGTCGCCAACGATTCGACGGCGAACTTCCTTTACATCAATCAGAAGGACGGCACGTTCAAGGAGTCGGCGTTCCCGATGGGTGTCGCCGTCAGCGAGGACGGCGCCGAGCAGGGCAGCATGGGCGTGGCCGTCGGCGACTACGATCTCTCGGGCCGCTTCAGCCTCTGGGTGACGAACTTCTCGGAAGAGTACAACGCGCTGTATCACAACGACGGCAGCCATTTCACCGACGCCTCGTTCCGCTCGCGGACGGCGGCGGTCAGCCTGCCGTTCGTCGGCTGGGGCAACGCGTTCTTCGACTACGACAACGATTCGCTGCTCGACCTGATCGTCGTCAACGGCCACGTGTATCCGCAGCTCGACAAGGCGCGGCTGCGGGCGTCGGCGGGCTACCGGCAGCGCAAGCTGCTCTTCCGCAATCTCGGCAACGGCACGTTCGAGGAGGTCGGCCCGCGCTACGGTCCGACGATCAACGATGAACGCGCCAGCCGCGGCCTCGCCGTCGGCGATCTCGACAACGACGGCCGCCTCGACGTCGTCATCAACGATCTCGACGGATCACCGCAGGTTCTGCACAACGAGCTGGCGAAGGTCGGGAACTGGCTGATCGTCAGGCTGAAGGGACGCGGCCAGAACACCGGCGCCATCGGCGCGGTCGTGACGGCGAAGAGCGGCAGCCCGGCGCGGACGCAGCGGCGACTCGTGCAGAGCGGCAGCAGCTACATCTCGCAGGAGGACAAGCGGCTGCATTTTGGTCTCGGCGCGGCGACGACGGTCGAGACGCTCGAGGTGCTGTGGCCGGACGGCACGAAGACGTCGCTGCCGAGCGTGAAGGCGAACCAGATTCTCGACGTGCAGCAGCCCGCCAAGTAAGGGTTCAGCGCCGCGCCAGCTGTTCGCGGACGCGGTGCCTCGCCTCGCCGATCGCGAGCAGCAGGGCGCCCCACAGCGGTGCGTCCGTGGCGAGGCTGGAGGCGACGATCTCTGGCGGCGCCGGCAGGATGCGGCCGACGATCCCGCGCACGCGGTCGACGATCACCGGCGCCTCGGCGACGAGGGCGCCGCCAAGCACGACCATCGACGGATCGAACAGGCTGCTGACGTTGGCCGTGGCGATGCCGAGGAAGGTGACGAGATCCGCGGCCGTCTCGCGCGCCGCGGCGTCCCCCGGTCGGCGGCGGCGACGAGGTCGGCGGCCCATCGCGCCGCCGGCTGGTTCTCCGGCTGCCACCGCTTCCGCAGCGCTCCGAGTCCCGCCAGCGTCTCGAGACACCCGCGCGCGCCGAAGTCCGTGTCCACGTATTGCGGTCCCATGCACATCAGGCCGATCTCGCCGGCGAGGAAGCGATGGCCGTGGTGCAGCTGATCGTTGAGGAGGATGCCGGCGCCGATGCCGGTGCCGAAGGAGAGGAAGGCGCACGACGAGTGGCCGCGGGCGGCGCCCTTCCAGTGCTCGCCGAGGACGGCGAGGTTGACGTCGTTCTCGACGACGACCGGGGCACTGATCGCGGTGCGCAGGAGCGCCGCCATCGGCACTTCGTGCCACTGCGCCAGGTTGGGCACCAGCGCCACGACCATGCCGCGTGTCGGGTCGACGGCGCCGGGCGCGCCGGCGCCAACCGCGAGCACCCTCGCGACCGGGACGTCGATGTCGCGCAGCAGATCGAGCAGCTGGTTGGCGAGGCCCTCGAGGAGCCGCTCCGGCGCCTCGTCGCGCGCCGTTTCGACGGTGCGCCGCGCCAGCAGCTCGCCCCTGAGATCGGCAACGCCGAGATGGGTTCGCGTTGACCCGAGGTCGATCGCGCCGACAAAGCCGTGGCGGGCGTTGAACTCCATGCGCGCCGGCCGGCGGCCGCCGCGCGACGGCCCGGCGCCGAGATCGGTGAGCAGGCCAAGGCGAATCAGGTGGGCGGCGAGGCTGCCGACCGTCGGCGCCGACAGGCCGGTGACGTCAATCAGCTCGGATCGCGTGAACGGCACGTCACGCTCGATCGCCGCCGCCAGCACACGCTCCATGTTCAGGCGGCGGAGCTGCGCCGGGTCCCGCACCGCCTCGAGCTTGTGTCTCGTCAGCGGCCTGGTCACGGTCGATGGTCTCCGCGCTCGGTCATGCCGCGGCCCTCACCGGTCCGGCGGTTTCGTGGCGACAAAGAGCTCGTAGGAGCCCGGCTCGAGCTCCGAGTGATCGAACGGCACGACGCGCGCCGCGAAGCCGGCCTCGGCGAGGAGCCGCAGCCAGGTCGCGCGGCTGAACAGGCCCTCGACGTGGCGGTCGTGCTCGACGCGCACCGCCCCGTCCGGCGACCGCAGCAGGAAAGCGTAATCGACAGTGTAGGTGCTGTCACCCGGATCCGGATCCCAGGTCCACGCGACGAAGCGGAGGCCGCGGTTGCCGTCGTCGTGCCCGCCGCAGTCGGTCGTGGCGGCGAAGGTTTCCGTGACGTGATCCGGCGCGAACAGGCCGACGCCGCCGGGGCGGCAGTGGACGAAGGCGGTATCGATGGCGCGCCGCAGATCCGCTTCGCTCGTCATGTAACAGATCGCGTCATGGATGAAGACGCCGTCGAACTCCCGGCCGAGGCGGACCGTGCGCATGTCGCCGGCGACATGTTCACAGTCAGGGTTGAGGCTCTGGCTGACGGCGCGCATCCCGGACGATGGCTCGACGAGGACCAGATCGAAGTGCGCCTTCATGTGCGACGCGTTGTTGCCGCCGCCGCTGCCCAGCTCCAGCACCTGCCGCAGGGGCCCCGTCGCCGCCGCCTGCAGCGCGCGAGCGTAGAACGTGGCTTCCTCTTCGTAGTCCGAGGGCGCCGACAACACCGGCCACCAGGGCGCGAGCTCGTCGTACATGCGCAGCGTGTCGGTCACGGCCGGATGTCTCCGGCACTGGCGGCGACGACTTCGAGCTCACCGGCGCGCCCGGATCCAGGGCCGCTGCCGCTGACGGTGATGCGCATGACCCGTTCAAGATAGTCGCAGCGCCTGCCCCGACGCAAAGGTCACCCGTTTGTCGCCGGCGCTGGTAGTCTTTCGTGATGAAGGTTCTCGCCGCGGTTTTACTCGCGCTGGTCGTTGCGCTGCCGGCAGCGATGAACGCACAAGGCCCGGGACGATCGGTCGCGATCACGATCGACGACCTGCCCCGCGGCGGCGACGGCGGCCCCCGCACGCAGGCGGCGGTGGCAGAGATGACACGTCAGCTCCTGGCCCCGTTTCGCGAGCAGAAGATCCCGGTGATCGGGTTCGTGAACGAAGGGCGGCAGAACTGGGGCGCGGATGGCCTGCGGCAGGTGCTCGACCTGTGGCTCGACGCCGGCGCCGATCTCGGCAACCACACCTACTCGCATCCCGACATCAACCAGGTCCCGCTCGACGTCTTCACCGCCGACGTGACGCGAGGCGAAACCGTGGTCCGAGCGGCGCTCGCCGCGCGCAAGCGCGAGCTGCGGTACTTCCGCCATCCGTTCCTCAGGACGGGACCGACGCCCGAGATCAAGCGCGGCCTGCAGGCGTTCCTCGACGGCCGCGGCTATCGGATCGCGCCGGTCACGATCGACAACGCCGACTACCTGTACGCGGCGGTCTACACGCGGCCGCCGTATCGTGACCGCGTCCGGCGGGAGTACGTCGCCTACATGGAGTCAGTCGTCGCGTTCTTCGAGCAGCGCGCGGTCGAGGTCGCCGGCCGCGAGTTTCCGCAGGTCCTGCTGCTGCACGCGAACCAGCTCAACGCCGATCTGATGCCCGACCTGCTGGCGATGTTCCACCGGCGCGGCTACGGGTTCGTCTCGCTCGAACAGGCGCTGGCCGATCCCGCCTACACGATGACCGACGGCTACGCCGGCCGCGGCGGCTTCTCATGGATTCACCGCTGGTCGCAGACCAAGGGGATGCCGTCGAAGGGCGAACCGGAGCCGCCGGCGTGGGTGCAGGAGGCAATGGCGTCGCGTTGATGGCCTTCGATCAGTCGCCGCGCATCGCTTCGATCGGGCTGACGGCCGCCGCTCGACGGGCCGGCAGGTAGGCGGCGATCAGCGCGACGACGAAGAGCACCGCCGGCATGGTCACAAACGTTGCGAGATCGAGCGGGGCGGTGTCGTAGAGCAGTCCGCCCAGCAGGCGCGTCGCCAGCGCCGCGCCCGCCAGGCCGATGACGAGACCGATGGCGACGATCGCGGCGCCGTTGGCGACGACCGATCGCATGACCGCCGACGTCTGCGCGCCGAGCGCGAGGCGGACGCCGATCTCGCGCGTCCGCAGGCTGACGGCGTAGGACAACACGCCGTAGAGGCCGATTGCGCCGAGCAGCAGCGCGATGCCGGCGGCGATGGCCAGCGTCAGCATCGTGAACGAGAACTGGACGACCGACCGTTCGAGCACCGCCGCCAGCGACTCGAGGCTGGTCAGCGGCATGTCGGGATCGAGCGCGAGCACAGTCCGCCGGATCGCCTCGCCGCTCGCAAGAGCCCGCGGCCCGCGGATGACGTAGCTGAGGCTGCGGGCCGGGTTCCGGTCACCTTCGTTCAACGGAAAATAGACGAGCGGCCGCGGCTGGTCGCGCAGGTTGTTCTGGCGGATCGAGCGAACGACGCCGATGACCCGCGACCACGGCAGCTGTGCCTTCGGATCGCCGTTGTGCTGCCGCAGCTCCTTGCCGACCGGATCCTCGCCGGGCCAGTATTGCGCCGCCGCGGCTTCGTTGACGATCACCGAGCGGACCGAATCGCGGCGGTCGGAGCTGTCGAAGTCGCGGCCGCGCGCGATCGGAATCCGCATCGCCTCGAAATACCGTCCGCCGACGGTCTGATACTGCAGCATCGGCGGCAGCCGGCCGGGCTCGCTCGGCTTGTCGCGGAACTCGAACGCGGTGCCCGACGGTCCGTTGGTCGGCAGCTCGCTGACAGCGCCGCTGACCTCGACCCCGGGCAGCTCCCCGAGACGATCGATCAGACGCTGCGCGAATGCGGCCGAATCCGCCGCTTTGGGATAGCGCTGCGCCGGCGTCGTGACGCGGAAGGTCATGACGTTGGCCGACGAATACCCGGCCTCGGCGGTCATCAGTTTCTGGAAGCTGCGGGCGAGGAGGCCGGAGCCCACCAGCAGGATGAGCGCCATCGCCGTCTGCGCGACCACGAGCAGGTTGCGGCCGCGGTGGCGTCCCGGGTGATCGGTCGAGGATCGTCCGCCCTGGCGCAGCGCCGAGAGGACGTTGCCGCGGGTGTAGCGGAGCGCAGGAGCGAGGCCGAAGATCAGCGCCGCGATCGCCGCCGCCGCGAGCGCGACGAGCACGACGACCGGCTCGAGGCGGATCTCGTCGAGGCGCGGAATCGTCGGCGGCGCGGCACGGACCAGCGCCGGCACGGCAATAGCTGCGAGCGCGATCCCGAGAGCGGCCCCGACGCCCGCCAGCACGAACGCCTCGACCATCAGCTTGCGCACGAGGCCGCCGCGGCTGCCGCCGAGCGCCTGGCGCACCGCCAGTTCCCGCTGCCGCGCCTCGCCGCGGACCAGGCAGAGATTGGCGACGTTGCCGCAGGCGACCAGCAGCACGATCAGCACGGTGCCGAACAGAATCAACAACGGCTCGCGGGCGCCGCCGACGATCTCCTCTTTCATCGGCCGGACCGTCGGCCGATAGCCGCCCTCGCGCAGGAACGCGCGATAGGTGTCGCTCGTGATCGCTTCGCTCATCGCCCGCTGCACCAGCGGCGCGAGGTTGGCGACGGCGTCGTCCGGGCCGACACCGCCGCGCAGGCGGCCAATGGCGTTCCAGCCGAAGTTGCCGATCGGCGGCGCGGCGGGATTGAACCGGGTCGGCAGCCACAGGTCCGGCGACCGCGCCTCATCGAGCCAGGCTGGCGCGACGCCGACGATCGTCGTCGGCTCACCATCGAGCGAGACTGGCTTGCCGACCACGGCAGCGTCGCTGCCGAACCGCTGCGACCAGAGCCGGTGGCTCATCACCACCACCCGCGACGCGTCGTCGCGGTCCTCGGCAGCGGAGTAGGGGCGGCCGAGCGCGAAGGGGATGCCGAGCGTCGAGAAGTATGAGTGCGAGGCAACGACGGCCTCGATCACCTCCGGCGATCCTGTCTGGGTCAGGTTCACGAGCCGGGGCTGCAGGATGGCCATGTCCTCGAACACGGCGTTGTGCTTCTGGTAGAAGACGAACATGTCCGGCGACAGCGGGAACCGGTCGTAGCCGAGGCCCGGCGCCGAACTGCCGATCGAGACGAGGCGATCGGCGTGGGCGTAGGGAAGCGGCTTCAGCAGCACGCCGTTGACGACGCTGAAGATGGCGGCGACGGCGCCGAGGCCGAGCGCCAGCGTGAGCGAGGCGATGACCAGGAAGCGCGGCTGTTTCAGCAGCAGGCGAACAGCGTCGCGGACATCATGAACGAGCGCGTGCATGGACGAACTCCGGAATCGTGGGCTGCGCCGGCGGCCCGGCAGGCTGGCGCTGTCATCCTATGCGGCGGGGACCGGCGGATCAAGCCCACGCTCGAGGTTGGGAGCGCAAATGTCATAACGCAGGCAGCCGTTCCGCGTTATCGTGACGTCGCCGCGCGCCGGTCCGACTCGGTTGGTGCCTGACGCGCCTTCAAGACGTCGCAACATCCACCCGCGAGGAGCTGACAGATGTCGTACACGAGACGTGAGTTCGGAAAGCTTGCCCTGGCCGGCCTGCCGGCCGCGACACTGGCCGGGAGCGGCGGCGCGGTCCTGCGCGCGTTCGCCCAGGCACCGCCGAACTCGTTGATCGATGGCGTGCAGATCGGCGTGATTACCTACAGCTACCGCAGCATGCCCGATCAGAGCGCGGAAGCGACCTTGAAGTACATCGTCGACTCCGGCATCAGCGCGATCGAGCTGATGGGCGGGCCGGTCGAGTCGTTTGCGGGCGCGCCGGCGTCGGGGCGCGGTGGCGGTGCCGGCCGCGCGGGTGAAGGGCGTGGCGGCCAGGCGGGGCTGAGGCCGTGGCCAGCTGACGAGCCGCGGCGTAGCGCCGAGGACGGTCTGAGCGGCGAGGGCGGTCCCAGCGCGGAGAGTAGCGCGGGGCTTCAGCTCCGCGAACAGCCGGCGCCCGCCGCGACCTGGAATGGTCAGCCCTGCCCGACGCCGACGGGCGGAGGACGTCGCGGCGGCGGCGGTCGAGGCGAGCTCTCCCCTGAACAGCAGGCCCAGCAGCAGGAAGCGGCGCGGAAGCTGAAAGAGTGGCGGACGTCCGTGTCGATGGACGCGTTTCGTCGGCTGCGCAAAATGTACAACGACGCCGGCGTGTCGATCTACGCCTGGAAGCAGCTCAGTACGAACATGTCGGACGAGGAGTACCAGGTACATCTTCAATGTCGCCGAGGCGCTCGGCTGCACGCACACGACCCTCGAGCTGCCGACAGATGCGGCGCAGCTGCAGCGGCTCGGTGACTTCGCGATGAAGAAGAAGATCTACGCCGCCTACCACACGCATCTGCAGGGCAATATGACCGCGTTCGATCGGGCGTTCGAACTCTCGCCGGGCAACATGGCCAACGTCGACTTCGGCCACTGGATCGCAGCCGGCAGCGTCGGCGGTACGCCGATGCAGTTCCTCGAGAAGCATCACAGTCGCATCTCGAGCTTCCACTTGAAGGACCGCACTAAGCCGGAGCACTGCGCGTTGAACCTGCCATGGGGCACCGGCGAAACGCCGATCAAGGACATCCTGCAGCTCGTGAAGGCACGGCAGTGGAAGCTGCCGGCCTCGGTGGAGCTGGAGTATCAGATTCCGCAGGGGTCGGACGCCGTCGCCGAAGTGCGGAAGTGCGTCGAGTACTGCCGCACCGCGCTGCTCGGCTGATCCGGGACGGGCCGGCCCGGGCTTCGCCCGGCCGGCCCGTCGAATTCTGGTCAACTTATTGCCCCGCCTCTCGTCCTATCTCCTGATCCTCCAACCGCTCCCGCGCCGTCGGCCTCCCTCAGCCCAAAGGACGCGCCATGACCGATGATGTCCGCTTTGCCCTCAGGCAGCTGCGCAAGAACCCGGGGTTTGCCGCGATTGCGGTCGTCACGCTCGGCCTCGGCATCGGCGCCGCCGCGGCCATTTTCGCGCTCGTCCAGGGCGTGCTCCTGTCGCCGCCGCCTTTCGCCGATCCGGGACGTTTGGTGCTCGTCACGCCGGCGCGTCTCGATGGCGGCACCTACGACCGCGGCGCGACCACCGGGCAGTGGATCGCGTGGCGCCAGGCGCAGGCGATCGAACCGCCCGCCGTCTACCGCTGGACGTTCAACTTTCTGATCCTGCCCGACGGCAGCCGCTCGATGGGCGGCATGGTGGTCTCGCCCGACTACTTCAAGGTCCTCGGCATCCGTCCGATCCTCGGGCGCGAGTTCACGGACGCCGAGCTCAGCCGGCCGAACGTGCCGCCGACGGCGATCATCATCGGCCACGATCTCTGGCAGCGCCAGTTCCACGGCGACCCGGGCATCATCGGCCAGACCCTTCGCATGAGCCGGATGCCGGCGCCGCTGCCGATCGTCGGCGTCATGGCGCCGGGGATCAGGTTCCTCCCGGATCCCGCGGCCGCGGCGGAACCGAACTACGACATCAACGCGCCGGTCGATTTCTGGTTCGGCACCGCGCCCGACCAGACGCGCCTGACGTCCGGCGCCGGCAACGTGATCGCGCGGCTGCGGGACGGCGCGACGATCGATCAAGCGCAGACCGAGATCGCCTCGATTGCCGCTGGAGTGGCGCAGTCCGAGCCGGCGCTGCAGGGAATCACGGCGCGGGTCGCGGGCGTGCAGGCCGTGCTCAACCGCGACGGCCGGCGGCTGCTGATCCCGCTCTTCGGCTCGGTCGCGATCGTCTTCCTGATCGCCTGCGCCAACGTGGCGGGGCTGCTGCTGACGCGCGGCCTCCAGCGTCACGCCGAGTACGCCATGCGCTCCGCGCTCGGGGCGGGCCGGTGGCAGCTGTTCCGCCAGACGCTGACCGAGAGTCTCGTGCTGGCTGTCACCGGCGGCCTCCTCGGTGCCGCATTCGCCGTCGGCATCGTGCGGCTGCTCAAGGCCATCGCCGGGCAGGCGGTGCCGCGCGCCGATGCCGTGCACATCGGCTGGCCCATCCTTGCCTTCGGTCTCGCCGCCGCCGTCATCGCGGCGGCGATGGCCGGCCTGCTTCCCGCCGCCCGTGCCTCGCTCCCCGATCGCCTGCAGGGGCTGAACGGCTCGCGCGCGACCGCCAGCCGCGGCGAGCGCCGCACGCTCGGCGCCGTCGCCACGCTCCAGATCGTGCTGACCGTCGCGCTTCTCGGCGGTGCGTCGCTGCTGGTCCGCACGGCCTGGAACCTCGAACGGATGGAGCCGGGCTACACCACCGAGCACGTCCTCGCCGCGACGGTGACGACGATGGAGCGGCAGAAGTCGAACGAGTTCCATCGCCTCGCGCTCGAGCGCGTCGCGGAGGTGCCGGGCGTCGCCAGCGCCGCTTTCGCCTGGGGTGTGCCGCTGACCGGCAACAAGTGGAACGGCGACGTGGAGTTCCCCGGGCAGTCGGCCACGAAGCTCGCCGAGCGCGTCACTGTACCGCTGCGGTCGATTACCGAGCAGTACTTCGACGTCATGGGCATCTCGATTGTCGAGGGCCGGCCGTTCCGTGATACGGACGGCCCGAACGCGCAGCGGGTCGCGATCGTCAACGAGACGCTGGCGCGCCGCTACTACGCCGGCCGTAACGCCGTCGGCGCGTTCCTGCCGTTCGCCGGCAGTACCGACAAGCCGCTCACGATCGTCGGCATCGTCGCCGACACGCGCACCGTCGATCTGAGCCAGCCGGCCGAGCCCGAGGTCTACCTGCCGTTCTGGCAGTCGGGCGCGTTCTCGAAGCACCTCGTGGTGCGGGCGGCCGGCGACCCCGAAGCGCTGGCGTCGCTCGTGCGGCAGGAACTGCGCGCGATTGACCCGACGTCGGCGGTCGAACGGATGACCACGATGGCCGAGATCCGGCGCCAATCGATGGCGCCGCGCACGTTCGGCATGCGACTGCTCATCGGATTCGCCATCGCCGCGACGGGGCTCGCGCTCGTCGGGCTCTACGGCGTCCTGTCGCTCTCCGTCAGTGCGCAAACGAAAGAGATCGCGGTGCGCAAGGCGATCGGGGCGCAGCCGCGGCAGATCGTTCAGATGGTGCTGGGCGAGGGGGCGAAGCTGATTGGCGCCGGGCTCCTGCTCGGCGGCGCCGCCGCGGTGCTGGTCGGACGGCTGCTGCAGACGCTGCTGTTCGACGTGCAGCCGACCGATCCCGTCGCCCTCGGCGTGGCAGCGGCGGCCTTCGGCGCCGCGGCGCTGATTGCCTGCATGGTGCCGGCCTACCGCGCCAGCGGCGTCCAGCTGATGGAATCGCTGCGGCAGGACTGACGCGTCTTCTAATCGTCGGCCGGCAGCGTATAACCCGCGACGATGACGGTGATGTTGTCGCGGCCGCCGCGGTCGAGCGCGAGCTGCAGCAGCCGGTCGCACGCATCCTTCGACGACGGCGCCTCGGCGAGCGCCGTCGTGATCGTGTCGTCGTCGACGAGATCCGTCAGGCCGTCGCTGCAGAGCAGGATGCGGTCGCGGTTCTCGAGGCTCAGGAGATCGACGTCGACGTCGACGGTTTCGGACGAACCGCCGAGGGCGTTGGTCAGGATGTGCCGGACCCGAGACTCGGCGACGTCGCAGGCCGCGAGCTTGCCGCAGTCGACCAGCATCTGGGCGTAAGTGTGATCCTTGGTCAGGCGGTGGAGCTGGCTGCTGCGCAGCAGGTAGGCGCGAGAATCGCCGACATGGACGACGAGGAGCTCGCGTCCGAGGCTGCGGGCGATCGTCAACGTCGAGCCCATGCCATGCAGCTCTTCGTGATCGCGCCCTTCCTTGAACATCATCGCGCCGAGCTGCTGCACCGATTCGCGGGCGCGGCGCTCGAGCTCAGGGCCCGATTGCGCGTCGAGGCGCAGGATCCAATTGGGGATCTCGAGCGCCAGCGCGACGAGCCCGCTGATCGCCAGGCGGCTGGCCACTTCCCCGGCTGCATGGCCGCCCATGCCGTCGGCGACGACCATCGCGTAGTTCACTTCCTCGGCGCGGTCCGGCACAGCGTCGGCCGGCAGGCTCGTCGTCACGGTTTCGAGCGCCCGCGAAAGCCGGGCGACATAGAACTGATCCTCGTTGTTCTCCCGCAGATGCCCGGGATGCGTCACGGCGCTGACGTCGATCTCGACCTTGGAGGAGAACGGGTGGAACGACCGCAGGACGTGCGGGGGGGTGGGCGACGACGCCGGGCGGCTGTCCTTCATTGCGTGCTCCATCTGCGCTACTTGGTCTCTTCAGCGACCCGGGCATCGAGCCGCTTCGCCGCATCGGCGGCGTAGGTCCTGCATCCCTGCGGGTCGATGAATGGATCGGGTTTCACGCCGTCGGTCCTGCGTTTGAGCTTGCCGTCGAGATCGGCGAAGGCCGGGTGTACGGCTACGAGGATGTCGCAGGGCAGCGCGGCAATCGTCGCGATGCTCTTGCGGAACGCGTCGATTCTGCTCCCCTTGCCGTCAGTGCCGGTGAAACGGAAACCGGGCGCCGAAACGGCGTTCAGGCTGTCGGCATAGACCATGTCGAGGCAGCGATCGCCTTCGCACGATTTCCAGGTCCAGGTCGTGCTGCCGGGCGTGTGTCCCGGGGTGAGGTGGGCTGTGATCGAGAGGCTGCCGGCGCGCACCACCTCGCCGTCGGCGACGGCCCTGGCCTTGCCGACGCCAGGGTAGTTGTTGAGGCTCGGGCCGAACGCGAATTGCGGATCGTCCTCGCCCGGTCCGCCCTGTTCGAGCGCCCGCGCGCCTGACGGGCTGGCCGCGACCGTGGCGTTGCTGACGCGCCGGAGCGCGGCGATGCCCCCGGCGTGGTCGTAGTGCGCGTGGGAGTTGACGATCAGGCGGATGTCCTCGGTGCGGAACCCGAGCGTGCGGATGTTGGCGTCGATGAGCGGCGCCGACTGCGGCAGGCCGCCGTCGAGCAGGATGTGGCCGCTGTCGGAGGTCACGAGCAACGCCGACAGACCGCCAACGCCGACGTAATAGGTGTTGCCGTAGACCTTGAACGGCGCGTGCGGGCGATTCCACTCATCGCAGCTCGAGCAGACGGTCGGCGGGTCGGCCTTGAATGGCGGCGGGCCCTGGGCCTGGGCAAAGAGGGCGAACAAGGTCAACACGCACGCTCGAGTCATCGACGCTCCGGACTGGTTCGTTCGTTCCCGTGGATTCGGTCATTATCACGCGCTTCCGTCCCCGGTGGCTATCCGAGTACCGACGGGCGCATATCATAAGCGCGTGCGGGTGCCCCTGCTCGTCACCATCCTGCTCAGCGCCGCCGGCGCGGTACTGGCGACGTGGCCGCTCGCCGACAGCCTGAGGACTGCGACGCTGCGGGACGGGGAAGTCCTGCTGACGGCGTGGCAGTTGAATTCGTACCACCAGGCGCTCCTCGGCAATCCCCTGGCGTGGGCCGACAGCAACATCTTCTTTCCCTACGATCGCACGGCCGCCTTCAACGACCTGCTGATGACGCACGCCCTCGTCACCCTGCCGGTGGCGTGGGCCGTGTCGCCGGTCCTGGCGCTGAACCTGGCGCTGCTTGGCGGGATCGCGCTCACCGGACTGTGCGCCTGCCTTCTCATCGACGAGCTGATCGATCACCCGTGGGCGGCGGCCATCGCCGCGATCCTCTTCGCGTTGACGCCGTTCCGCTTCCTTCACATCGGACACCTGTCGATTGCAGCGGCATGGCCGATCCCGCTGCTGTTCTGGGCGCTGCTGCGGCACCTGCGCCAGCCGTCGTGGGGCCGTGCGGTGCTGGTCGCGGTCGCGGGAGTCCTGGTCGGACTCTCGTCGGTGTACAACGCGGCGTTCGTCGCGCCGATCGCCCCGCTGGTGGTGCTCGTCGGCGCGCGGCGAGGTCCCGGCGGCCGTGCGGTATGGGTGCCGCTCCTCGTCGCCTGCGTGCCGGCGCTGGCGTTGCTCGGCGCATTTCTCGCACCTTTCGCGTCGGCGCTTCGCGCCTACGGTACCGCCGCCGCGCCCGACGACCTGCTCCGGCACGGGGCGGACCTGGCGTCGCTGAGCCTCAAGCCGCATTTTCTCGACCCGGCCGCGATCACGTCCCCAATCAACGCAGAGGCTCACCTCTATCCCGGCGCGGCGCTCCTCGCTCTGACGGCTGGCGGCGTCGCCGCGGCCGCCGCCGGCGTGCGCGCGTTCCGCGGGGCGCGTCGCGTCGCCGCGGTGGTCTCGCTCGTGGTCGTAGCCGGCGTCATCATCGGTCTCGCGCTTCCCGTGCCGCCGGCCGTCCGCACCGCCGCGGCCATGGGGGGGCTGCTGCTTGTGTGGGCCGGGCCGCCAATGCTGGCGGCGTGGGCCTTCATGGGCACGACGGCTGACGGCGTCTCCGGTCCGGCGGTCGCGATCCGAGTCGGGCTGGCGGTCGCCGCGCTCGCGTTCGCCCTCGCCCTCGGTCCGGAAGCGCGCGATCTCGGTCGTGCGATCGGTCCGGCTCCCTACGTCCTGCTCACCTACGTATCGTCGGCGTTCGAAGGGACGCGGGCGCCGGCCCGTTTCGGCGGCATCATGCTGCTCTTCCTCGCGGTGGTCGCCGCCGGCGTGCTCGCGATGCTCTTCCGCGACAGCCGCCGGCCGGTGCGTCTCGCGGGTTTGGCGATCGCAGTCGCCGCGCTCGCCGTCTGCTACATGGAGTTGCCGCTGCCGCCGCTCCCGAAAGGACAGCAGCTCGTGACGCTGCCGCCCCTGCGCGACCGCGCCTACCGCTGGCTCGCCGATCGCGGAGCCGCCGGCGGCATTCTCGAGCTCCCGGACTGGCGGCCCGACGCGAACGTCGACTACCGGCTGCGCGAGTGGCGCTCGCTGCGCTACATGCTCGCCTCCAAGGAGCATCCGTACCACCTCGTCAACGGCAGCGGCCGCATCGAGCCGTTTCTCTGGCGGCGTTTTCGGACCACCGAACAGTGGAGCGACGGGTTCTTCAGCTACATCACGTCGTACTTCCCGGTGGACTACGTCCTCGTCCACGAGCTCGGCATTCCCGAGCCAATGCGCGACGTCGTCTGGGCCCGTCTGGCCGAGCAGAAGTGGAGCGAGGAGTTCCGCTCGCAGCGGATCCGGGTCTATCGTGTCGACCGCTCGGCGGGCCGGGGATCGCTCGTCGATCGCCTCATGCTGCGTCGCGATCTCGCGCCGCGAGCGGAGGTCCATTTCTCGGCCCGGACGCTCGGCGACGCAGCGAGCGGTCAGTCCGGTGTGGTGGAGCTCCTGCGCGACGGCGAGGTCGTCGGCGAATGCGCTGTGAATGTCGAGTGGCGATCCTGCGCCGCCTCGGTCCCGGTGCCCGATGACGTCAGCGAGTGGCGCAGTGAATGGCCGCGCACGGCGACGCTGCTCCGCTGGCAGGTACGGGGAGATCGCGCCGCGGCGTTCGAGCTCCAGGGAATCAAAATCGGCAAGAGCAGCGACAGTCGAGAGCAGGCACGGACGTCCGGCGTCAGCCCCGGGCGCCGAGCAGATGGCGGCTGACGCCGAACAGGAAGCCGACGCCGCAGACCAGCAGGTAGAGCCAGTAGAGTGGCACCGCCTGCAGCGCGAAGAGCGCGCTCTTCCGCCGCGCGAGCAGGCTGAAGAAGCTCGCGTTCAGCGCCACGATGAGGCCAAGGCCGAGCAGTCCGGCGCCGGTGAAGGCGAGCGATCGCCACGTTCCGGCGAATGCTGCCAGGGCAAGGAACGCGACCACGACGCTGAGCCGATCGAGCGTCCGGACGTTGAGATCGTTGACGGTCTGTCGCTCGCTCAGCATCAGCTCGTTCCACGGCACGGCGCGGCGCCACAGGTCGGTCGCGAGCATCTCGCCGAGCCGCCACCGCTTGAGGTGGGTGACCTGCAGCGTCTTCTCGAGACGGATGGCGTGACCCGCGCGGACGAGCCGCACGCCGAGCTCGATGTCCTCGATGGCCGGCTCGCGGTAGCGCTCGTCGAAGCCGCCGGCCTCGAGCAGCACCGTGCGCCGGATGGCGCCGCACCCGGTCCAGAACGTCGACGCGCGTTCCCGCGCCGCCTGGTGAATGAAGTGGTGCAGCAGGTTGCGGTACTGCGACACCATGCCCGGGTCTCCAGGCCGGGCGTCGTACGATCCCATCACCGCGGTGAGCTCCGGCCGCTCGACGAAGATGCGGGCAATACGGCCCGGCAGGTCGGGCGGTGCTTCGATATCAGCGTCGAGAAAGAGGACGATCTCGCCGCTGGCGGCGTGTGCACCGAGGTTTCGCGCTCGCGCCGGGCCGCCCCGCTGGTCGAGCTCGATCACCCTGGCGCCAATCGACGCCGCCGTCTCCGAGGCCTGCCGATTGACTCCGTCGATCACGACGATGATCTCGCCCGGCGGCGGCTCGAATCGTCCCAGGCTCCGCGCCGCGCGCGGCCAGTCCCGCGCCGCGCCGCCGACGGGGACGACCACCGAGATATTCGCCGCGCTGAGTTGCGGGGGAGTGTCGCCGGTGGGGTTGAAAGCCGCAGCCGAGAGGATGCCGTCTCGGCCTGAACTGGGAGGGAGGTGCCCGATAACCGCCATCTCCGCGTTACAGTACCACGCCGGGAACGATGTGGTGTCGGCGAACGGCCGTCGCCCGCAAGCCCAGCCTTGTCGCGCTCGCCAGGCTTCATCGTGACCATGGCCGACATACTGACAGTCACTCGGGGCCTTCCGAGCCTCGTCTATCCGAGCGTCGAACTGGCGAGGCGGCTGGCCGCTGCCGGCCACCGCGTCACGTTCGGCGGCGATCCCGAAACGGCCGTGCTGGCGGCCGGCCACGGTCTCGATTTTCAGGCGCTGGAGCCGGACGGTTTTTCCGAGTTCGCGCGCGCGGATGCCGCGCTATCCGTGCGCGACAGGTTCTCGACCCTCGCGCAACGGCGCGAACTTGGGCGCGACGCTCTCGGCGTCGAATCTTTTGCCGCGTCGATCCGCGATCGCCGGCCCGCCCTGGTCCTCATCAACGGCGAGATGCACGCGCACATCATTGCCGCGGCCTCGACCGGCGTCCGCGTCGCGCTGCTGAATTCGTTCGCTTCGATCTGGCGGCAGCCCGGCGTACCGCCGCCGCACCACATGGCGAGGCCAGGCGTTGGCTGGCGTGGGTCGCGGATCGGCGCATCACTCCTCTGGAGCAACCTCGCACTGCGGCGGTGGAGAAGACGGCAAGCGGCGCTGGTTCGCCAGGTTGGCTGCGACCGCGTCTCGGTGCTCCGACACCTCGCCCGCGACGCGGGCTTCGACTTTTCAGGTGAGACCGACCGGCGCCAGTGGCTGATGCCGTTCACTTATCGCCGAATTCCTGTTCTCAGCCTTCACGCGCTCGAGTTCGAATTTTCTGATCGTCCGCCGGCACACGTGCACTATGTCGGACCGATGATCCTGCGCGACCGACCGGATCGGCCGCTCTCGGAAGCCGACGGGCAGAGGCTCGACGCGATCATTGCGCGGCGCCGCGACTCGCCAGGCGGCCGCAGGCTCGTTTATGCCAGCTTCGGATCGACCATGACCGCCGACGTTGCTTTGCTGCGACGTCTCGTCGGCATTGTCGCGGAACGTCCCGGCTGGGAGCTGATTCTGAGTGTGAGCGGACGACTTCCGGTAGCGGCGCTCGATCCACTGCCCGAGCGCGTTCATGCGTTCGCCTGGGTGCCGCAGATGTCGGTGCTGGCTCACACGGACGTCGCCGTCACGCATGGCGGCATCAACAGCGTCGACGAGTGCGTGATGTCCGCCGTCCCGATGCTGATCTACTGCGGCGGCGAGACCGACATGGCCGGCACGACGTCCCGTGTCGTCCATCACGGCATCGGCATCGCCGGCGATCGGCGCCGCGACGGCATCGCGGAGATGCGCGCGCACGTCGATCGGCTGATCGCGGACGGCGGCGTTCGCGACCGCATTTGCCGTCTGCGCCAGGCCTGCGCCGCATACGCCGAGACCAGGGTCGCTGAACGCACCGTCGAGTCGCTGCTCTCAGCGCAGCAAGAGTCTTGCGTCGGGGGCGCCGCGTGAGCGGCTCGACCCGGCGGGTTGCAGCAGGCGCCGCCTGGCTGTACTTGCAGCGCTGGCTCGACCGCCTGCTCGAGTTCGCCGCCATCGTCGTGCTCGCCCGCATCCTATCGCCTGCCGACTTCGGGCTGGTGGCGGTTGCCGCCTCGATGGTGACGATCGTCGAAGGCGTGACCGCGCTTGGCGTCGAGAAGGCGCTGATCCGCAGCCGCGGCGACGACGCCCGGTTGTACGACACAGCCTGGACGCTCTCGGTCCTGCGCGGCCTGCTTGTCGCGGCGGTCATGCTCGCCATCGCCCAGGCGCTGGACGATCCGCGCGTCGCCGCGATCGTACGCGTTCTCTCGATCGTGCCGATCTTCAACGGCCTCGCGAACCCGATGTTCGTGAGGTTCGAACGCGATCTGATCTACTCCCGCCTGGCAATGCTGACGCTTGGCGCCAAGGTGGCGTCGGTGACGGCAACGATAGCGGCGGCGTTCGCCTGGCGGAATGCGTGGGCTCTCGTCGCCGGGCTGCTGATCAACAGCCTCGCCTCGTCCGTCCTCAGCTACGCGCTCCGGCCCTACCGGCCGCGCTTCTCGCTGGCGCGCCTCTCCGAGTTGTTCGGCTTCACCGGCTGGCTGACGCTGACCAGCGCGGTCACCGCGTTGTCGATGGAGACCGACCGCATCATTGTCGCCTGGCTGCTGGGCATCACCAGCGCCGGTCTTTACGACATGACCCAGCGGGTCGCCGTGATGCCGACGCGCGAGCTCCTGAGCCCGTTCCAGCGGCTGCTTCTGCCGGCCTTCAGCCAGTTGATCGACGATGCCCCTCGGCTGCGCAGCGCCGTCTCCGAATCGATTAACGTTCTCGCAAGCCTCGGGTTGCCGGCCGCGTTCGGGTTCGCCCTGGTGGCGGGCGACATCGTGCCGCTGGCGCTGGGCCCGCAGTGGCAGCCGATCGTCGGGCTGCTTGCCGTGCTGGTGCCCTTCCTCGGCATGCGGGCGACGCTCTCGATGACGCTGCCGTTCGTGCTCGCGCTGGGCGAGACGCGCATGCTCTTCAACGTCAGCCTGATCTACGCGCTGGTGCACGTCCCAGTCTTCACCGCCGGCACAGCGATGTTCGGCCTCGCCGGGGCGGTGTGGGGCATCGTCGTCGCCGGCGTGCTCTACATCTATCTCAACGCGTGGATGCTGCAGCGGACGCTGGCGATCGGATCCGGCGAGATAGCGCGGCAGCTGCGGCGGCCCGTCGCTGCAACAGCGGTCATGTGCCTCGGCGTCGCCGCTCTCGCCGGCGGCAGCGGCCTCGACTTCCTGCCGGCCGTCGCAACGTGGCGGTCGTTTGCGATCAAGGCCGGGCTCGGGGCGGTGATCTTCTGCGCGTCGCAGTATGCGATGTGGCGGCTCGAGGGGCGGCCGGCGGGAATCGAGCGTCGTCTCGTGCAGCTGGCGTCGCGTCAGGCGCCGGGCTGACGACGCAGCAACGTCTCGAAGGCGGCCTCGGTGCGGGCGGCGATCGAAGGCCAGGAACACTCCGCGGCGATCCGACGGCCGCCGTCGGCGAGGCGGGCGCGGAGGTCGCGGTCGGCGAGCACTCGCGTCACGGCCGCCGAGAGGGCCGGCGCCGAGCCGGGTTCGACCAGCAGCGCGCTGTCGCCGTCGCGCAGCACTTCGGCGAGCGCGCCGACCCGCGTCGCGACGACCGGCAGGCCCATCGCCAGCGCGAGGAACAGGACGCCGGACTGGCTGACGTGGCGGTAGGGCAGGACCAGGGCGTCCGCGGCGGCGAAGTAGCGGGCGACGTCGGAGAACGGGATGTAGGCGAATCGGTGTATCGCGCCGACGCGCGTCGCTGCCGCCTCGAGCTCGCGCCGCCGCGCCGGGTCGAGGCGCGCCGGGTCCCCTGCGACCACGAGCCGTGCCGCGGGCCGCGCGGCGGCAACTGCAGGCCAGGCATCCAGAAGCACGTCGAGTCCCTTGTACTCGCGGATGTAGCCGAAGAAGAGCGCCGTCTCGTCCTCCGGCCTCAGACCGAAGCTGCGGCGAGCCTCTTCGCGCGTCAGCGTTTCCACGCCGCGCGCGAAGAACCCGTACTCGCCGTGCGGCACGACGACGACGCGCGTCGGCTCGATGGAGATCTCGTCGAGCAGCCGCCGCCGGTCGTGCTCGGAGTGCGCGATGATCAGCGGGCTCAGCCGGTGAATGCGTCGACGCACGGCGTCCTGCAGCGTCGTCCGCTCGTGCGCCGTGACGACGTGCGCCGTGACCGCCACCGGCACTCGCAGCGCGCGGAGGAGGATGAGGTACGCTAAGGCGATCTGGTTCGTGCTGTGCAGGTGGACGATGTCCGGCGCGATGCGGCGCACGAGCCGAGTCACCATGCCGGCGTCGACGACGGCTTCTGCTTTCTGGACGACGCGACTGCCGAGCCGGGGCAACCACTCGCGAGTCCGTTGCGACATCCGTCCGATGACGGGCCGCACGTCGACGCCTGATGGCCGCGGCTGGCCCTGCAGTTCGTAACCGGCGGCGGTGACCAGGGTGATGCGGTGGCCGCGGTCGGCGAGCGCGCACGAGAGGTTGTGAACGTAGTGCATCAACCCGCCATGCCCGAAGGTCTCAATCTCCAGGATTCGCAGGGGCCTTCCCGTCGCGCCGCGCCCGCTCGCCTCTGTCATCCTGCGTCCGCCCACGCGGTGCCGCCTGGCTCTGCGCCGGGGGCCGGACAGGCATGACGATGCCGGAGCAGGCCGCAACCCGGGCCGAGCGGCTTCGGCTGGCAATCGCGACGAAGAGAGCCGGCGACGGCGCCTCTTCGCCCGAGCTCCCGCATCGTCCTGCCGGCGAAGCCGCGCATCTCGGCGAACTGCAGCGCGGTTTGTGGTTCGTCCATCAGGTGGATCCGCTGTCGTCCGCCTACAACCTGTCTCGGGCTTTTCGCGTCGACAGCCGGCTCGACGAGTCCCGCCTGGTCGACGCGTTGCAGGCGGTGGTAGCGCGTCATCGAATCCTGCGCTCGACGTTCCGAGCAGAGGGCGACGCTGCCCTGCAGGCCGTGCATGAGCACATGCCCGCCGCCGTCACCCGCATTATGGCCGAGCGTGGCGCAGGCACGCTCGCGCTCGCCGCCGCCGCCGCGCAGCCGTTCGATCTTGCGCGAGGCCCCCTGGTCCGGCTGTGCGTCGTCGAGGAGCAGTCGAGCGGCGCTCGATCCATCGCGCTCGCGCTTCACCACATCCTGGCCGACGAACCGGCGCTCGATCTGCTGTGGCGCGAGATCGCCAGCGGCTACGAGCGGGGAGCCGGCATCGGCGCGGTAGCCGCGGCGCACTACGACGACTATGTGTACTGGTCACGTCAACGCGATCGCGCCGCTCACGACGCCGACAAGGAGTACTGGCGACACCGTCTCGATCCGCTGCCCGAGGAGCTCAGGCTGCCGTTCGAACGGCAGGCGCCGGCCGGCGATCGCCCCCAACACCTCGACGCGCGGCGTTCGGGCCGACTGATTCAGAGTGTTTCCGCCGGCGACGTCAGCCCGGCTATTCACCGTCTCGCCGCGACCGTCGGCGTCTCGCCGTTCGTGGTCTGCGCCTTCGCCTTCCGCCTGCTGCTGCACCGATACACCGAGGGGCAGCGGATTGCGTTCGGCACGCCGGTGACCGCGCGTACACCGGCGACGGCCGACATGATCGGCTACTTCCTCAACGCTGTCGTGGTCTACACGGGCGTCGACGAGGAGCGCACCGTTCGCGAGGCGCTGAGCGCGTTCGGCAGCGAGGTGGTTCAGTCGCTGGCTCACGCGACGGTGCCGTTCGACGAGATCGCCGCCGGTTCCGCCGCGCCACGCCACCCGGATCGCCATCCGCTGTTCCAGGCGATGTTCGTTTACCAGGAAACCGCGCCACCGCCAACTCTCGCCGATGTGCGGCTCGAGCCGCTGACGCTCGATCTGGGCGGCTCTAAGTTTGACTTTACGCTCTTCGCTACGGAAGCCCCTGGTGCTCTTCAGGCGGCTGTCGAGTACCGGACCGATCGCTTCGACGAGACCTCCATGCGGTCGCTGCTGGAGCACTTCCAGGTGCTCGTAGGAGAGCTGGCGCTCGATCCCGGCCGTCGCGTTGCTGACGTGCCGTGGATCGGCAGCGCCGAGGACGCCCTGCTGGCTGACTGGGAGAATGGACCGGCGCTCGTCGCCGGCGACCCCGATTTGGCGCCGCAGCAGATCCTCGAGCGGATAGAGGACAGCGCGGACCGGCTGGCGGTTATCTGCGGCGGCGAGCGCCAGGACTATTCGCGGTTCGGGAAGCTGACGGGGGACATCGCGCAGCATCTGAACGCGGCCGGCGTAATGCCTGGCGATCGCGTTGCCGTCTTTCTCGATCGCTCGGCGGCGATGGCTGCCGCGCTGGTCGGTACCCACCTGGCGGGCGCCGCGTACGTGCCGCTCGACCCGGCGTACCCGATTGAGCGGAATCAATACCTGTTGCAGGACGCCGCTGTCGCGGCGGTGATCACCACAGAGTCACTCCGCGAGCGCCTGCCGCCTGGAGCGTGGCAGACGATTGCCGTCGACGCGATGGCGGACAGCCAGGGTCCGTCGCGTGCCATACCGGCGCTCTCGGCGGCGCTGCCGGCGTACATCCTCTACACGTCCGGCTCGACCGGCCGTCCCAAGGGTGTCGTCGTCACGCACGACAACCTGCGTCGTTCGACGCAGGCGCGCCTGCAGTTCTATGTCGCACCGCCCGGCCGTTTCCTGCTGCTCTCGAGCGTCGCGTTCGACAGCTCGGTCGCGGGCATCTTCTGGACGCTGGCCACGGGCGGCACCCTCGTCATTCCGACCGACGAGGAAGTAGGCGACGCGCGCACGCTGGCTCGCCTCATCGACGAGGCGCAGGTGACGACGCTCCTGTGTATCCCGTCGCTCTATGCGCAGCTGCTCGGCAGCGGCGCGGAGCGGCTGCGGCGGCTCGCCAGCGTCATCGTCGCCGGCGAGCGCTGCCCGTCGGAGCTGGTGGCCGAGCACTTCAGGACGCTGCCGCACGTCCGCCTCTTCAACGAGTACGGCCCGACCGAGGCGACCGTGTGGGCGACCGTGCACGCCATCGCGCCTGCCGATGCCGGCGGCGCCGTCGCCGTCGGGCGCCCGATCCCCGGCGTGCGCGTCGAGATTCGCGACGGCATGAATCGACGGGTTCCTGCCGGGGTTCCAGGCGAAGCGTGGATCGGCGGTCGGACGGTAGCGTCCGGTTACTGGCAGCAGGCCGGGCTCACGGCGCAGCGCTTCGTCACTGAGGATCGAACGCCGTCTGCCGGCACTCGGCGCTATCGCACCGGCGATCGGATGGCGTGGACGGCCGATGGCTGCCTGCTCTTTCTCGGTCGCGACGACGAGCAGCTCAAGCTGCGCGGCTACCGCATCGAGCCTGGCGAGATCGAGGCGGCGCTGCTCGAGCATCCTGCCGTCGTCGAAGCGGCCGTCGTGGCAACGGCGGACGCCTCCCTCACTCATCTCGTCGCCTTCGTCGTCGCCGAGGCCGGTCGGACGTTCGACGACTGGCGCACGCACCTCGCCGCGCGGCTGCCGGAGCACATGATTCCGGTTCGCGTCGTCGCGCTGGCGTGCCTTCCGCGGCTTCCGAACGGCAAGGTCGATCGCCGTCAACTGGCGGCGCTTCCCGCGCCGCCGCGGCCGTCGTCCGCGGACGACGAAACGCCGACGGAGATGGAAGGGCGATTGAGCGCTCTCTGGGAGCGACTGCTTCGGCGCGAGGGCATTCGTAGGTCCGACAATTTCTTCGAGCTGGGCGGGCATTCGCTGCTGGTCATGCAGATGCTCGTCGCGATCGAACACGACTGGGGTGTCGCGCTGCCAGCGGCGACGGTCTTTCAGCATCCGACAGTGCGGGAGCTCGCGCGTTGCGTCGAGGCGCAGGGCGGCGGCGCGGCCGACGGCTTCGCTCAGCTGTTCCCGATTCAAGCGACGGGCCGCCGGACACCGCTCATCATGGTCGTTCCCGACTTCTTCGTCGAAGCGCTGGCCGGACGGTTCCGCGGCGAGCGCCCGGTGTTCGGCGTCCGCGGCGTCAGCCTCCGTGCCGAGGGCAACCGCGGGCGGTGGCCGACGCTGACCCACCTGGCCGAGGAGGTGGTCAGCGAACTGCGCCGGCGGATACCCGAAGGGCCGTACTACATCGCTGGCTACTCGTTCGGCGCCTGGATTGCCGTCGAGGTCGCGCGCGTCCTCGAGCGTCTGGGTGTTCCGGCGCGACAGCTGTTCGTCATCGCGCCGATGCCGGTCGACTTCTTCCGCGCCGGCCCGCTCCGGTTCCGCGTCGATGGCCTGCGGGGCCCGGTCTCGGAGCTCGACGCCAGCGCCGCGCTGCGGCAGCATCTTCGCACCCTGCACCCCTTCAGCCGCGCGCCCTACCGCCGCGGCCGGCAATGGCTGATCGAGCGGCCGTGGCGGCGGCTCCTCGGCTTCGCCGGCGCGCTTCGCCGGCACTCCGGCCTGCCGCTCACGCCGACGCTGATGCAGGCCGACGCACGCGTCGAGCGCTACCGGCTGCACGCCGCCTACCGCCCGGCGCCGCTGCGGACGCCCACGACTTTCTTCAATCCGATCGGACCGGCAACCGACAGCGCCGCGACCTGGCGGCCCTATTTCATCGGGCCGCTGAACGTTCACCCAATCCCGGATCCGCACGACGACGCGTCGGTACATGCAGCGCGCGAGGCGGTGCTGGCGCACCTGCAAGACCTGGACGACTGACCCGGATCGCGCGAACGCCGCATGAGCCCGCCCCACGATCGTCTGCCGCGCGTCTCGGTCATCGTGCCGTTCCTCGATCGCCGGGAATACCTTGCCGCGTGCATCGAGGGACTACTGGCGCAGGAGCCGGTCGGCGGCGCTGTCGAGATCATCCTCGTCGACAACGGCTCGTCGGACCATGGCGCGTCGCTGGTGGAGCGTTATCCGAGTGTCGTGCTGCTGCGCGAGAAGAAGCGCGGCGCATATGCGGCGCGCAACACCGGGGTTCAGCATGCCCGGGCGCCGCTGCTGGCATTCACCGACGCCGACTGCGTCGTCGATCGCGACTGGATTCGCGCGATCTGCGACGGGATGCGCGATCCGGCGGTCGCGATGATGATCGGACCGTGCCGCTATCCGGCGAACGCGTCGCCAGCGCTGGCGCTGCTCGCGGCCTACGAGAACGCCAAGGCCGAATACGTCCTGACGCGCTGCCGGCCCGCCAACCACTTCGTTTACGCCAACAACCTGGCGCTACGGACTGCGGTCCATCGCGAGCTGGGAGGCTTCCGCGAATGGGACCGGGCCGCCGACACCGAGCTCGCGCATCGCCTGGCCGCTGCCCGCCCCGAGCTCGAGCTGGCCTTCAACCCCGCGATGCGCGTGACTCACGTCGAGTTCGTGCGCCTGCGCGATCGCCTGCGCCGGCTGTCCCTCTACACGACGACCAACGCGCAGATCCCGACGTTCACCGAGCTCGGCACGCTGCAGCGCGCGGCGGTCCTGTTGCGCATGCTGCGATGAGCGTCCGCCGGTCAGGCGGGAGGAGCCTTGCCTTCGACGTCGGCGAGGATGCGGTCTTCAGCGACGCGGGCGAGGTCGGCCAGCCGAGGGTGGGTGAACACCGTGGCGAGGGGCAGGTCGATGGCGAAGTGCCGGCAGAGCCGGACGATCATCTGCATCGCCGTCAACGACGTGCCGCCGAGCGCGAAGAAGTTGTCGGCCATGCCGATCCGCTCCGCGCCCAGCTCCTCTTCCCATAGCGTCGCCAGGCACTCCGCCACCGGCCCCTCGGGTGCCGCGTACGGCGGCCGCGTCGCGCCGCGTTCCGGCGCCTCCTGCATCAGCGCCGCTTCGTCGACCTTGCCGTTGATCGTCAGCGGGATGGACGAGACCCGCTGGAGATGCGTCGGAACCAGGTAGGGTGGAACGAGTTCGAGCAGCCAGCGCCGGACATCGTCGTCGGTCAGCGTATCAACGGCGACGTAGAACGCAGCGAGCGTCGCCGGCGCGTCTGCGGTGGCGATGCGCGCTTCGCTGTAGCCGATGTCCGACAGGAGCCGGCGCATTCGTTCGGGGTCGATCTCGTCGTCGAGCTCGGCGAGGGCGGCGTCACGGGTCTTGTGGCCGAGCCGCACGTCCCAGCTGTAGGGCAGCGCGTAGTTGTGGAAGCCGCGCTCCTGCTGGTGGACGTAGATGCCGAGGTCGTTGATCAGGCAGTTGGTCGAACGTCCCGTATCCGCCGGCCGCACCCAGGGCACCGTCCGCGCCAGGTACGCGAACATCTCGTCCATCCCGACGTCGCAGTACCTGAAGAAGTCGACGACCTGCACCGCCTCGAAGATCTCGTCCGCCGCGAACGCGCTGACGTCGGTGACGCCGGCGACCGCGTCGGGCGTGCGGTGATACGCCTTGCGCGCCGCAAGCACCGCCGCGTCGATGTCGTCCGCATCGCGGCGACCGGCGGCGAAGACGTCGCCCGACAGCCGGGTTTCGAACATCTGGCCGCGAGACAGGCCGGTGACGACGATCGGGATCCCGAGCTCGCGCGCGCGCAGCATGCCGAGCGTGTAGATCGTCTTGAAGCAGCCGTTGCAGACGTTCGAGAAACGCGCGAGGCTGTCGCGGAAGACCGCCGCCATCCCAGGCGGCGTTGCGAAGTCCACCGGCACGCCGAGCCGGGCCGTGACGCGGTTGATGTTGTCCCGGGCCGACGCTGAGAGGAAACCGTTGTCGAGCGTGAAGGCGCGCACCGAGTAGCCGGCGTCGACGAGCCGGCACAGCGCGTAGGTGCTGTCCTTCCCTCCGCTGTAGAGCATCAGGCAGTCGAAGGTCGTTCGCCGCGCCGCCGCCGACGCGGCGAACAACGCCCGCAGATCGTCGAAGGTCCGGAAATACTCGCGCGCCTGGTCCTTGATGGCATCGTACGAGCGGCACAGATGGCAGACGCCCGCCTCGTCGAAGGAAGCCGCGGGGTAGTTCGAGGGCAGTCCGCATCGCACGCAGAAGCGGCCCGCCCGTGCCGTTCCGCGGAGACGCTCCGGCCGTCGTCGCGCGACGACGGCGCACTGCTGGATTCCCGGCACTGCGAGGAGCTGCGCTTCGACTTCGCCCGGCTCGACGCGGAAGCCGGCAATCTTCAACTGACGGTCGATCCGGCCGAGATAGTCGAGCGTCGTCGGGTTCAGCATCCGCACCAGGTCCCCCGTGCGGTAGCGCCGTTTGCCCGGCCGGGACGGATCCGGGCGGAAGCGTTCGTCGGTAAGACTCTCTCGCCCGTGATACCCGCGCGCGAGGCCGAACCGCGACACCCACAACTCCCCGGGTACCCCTTCCGGCGTCGGCGACTGCGAGTCATTCAGGATCTCGATCCGGACGTGATCGGCCGGCGATCCGATCGGCACGCTGACGCCGGCGTCGGAACCGGGGTCGTAGAGATGCGCAACGCAGCCGACGACCGCTTCGGTCGGTCCGTACTCGTTGTGGATTTCGACCTGTCCGTTCAGTTGCGCGCTGACGGCCGCCGCGAGCGAGGTCTTGAGATCTTCGCCGCCGACGACCATCCGGCGAATGCGGGAGCCCTCGAGGCCGATGCGGCGCAGCAGCGAGAGGTGCGAGGGCGTGAGCTTGATGAAGTCGACGGTGTTGGCCTCGACGACGTTGACGACGGCGGAGTCGACCGCGCCGCCCGGCTCCGGATAGATCTCGAGCGTGCCGCCGGTGATGAGCGGCAGGAAGAGGCTGGTGACCGTCAGGTCGAAAGCCAGCGAGGTGAACAGGGGATAGGTCAGGCGATCGCCGCGGACGTAGCGCCGCTCGGCCCAGCACAGGTAGTCGGCAAGGCCGGCATGATCGACGAGGACACCCTTGGGCTCGCCGGTCGAACCTGACGTGTAGATCAGATAGGCCAGGTCGTCGAGCTGTGGTGGCGGTGACGTCAGCGCCGCGTCGGCTCCAGCGGCGACGATGGCGTCGACCTGCAGCACCCTGACCCCGGGCGGCGCCGGAGAAGAGGCGGCGTCGTCGCCCGTCAACAGGATCCTGGCGCCGGAGTCCCTCAAGATGAAATCGCGACGCGCCGGCGGGGCCGCCGGATCGAGCGGAACGTAGGCGGCGCGCGCCCGCAGCGACGCGAGGATGGCGACGACGATCTGCATCGATCGCCGCCCGGCGATGGCGACGCGGTCGCCGGGCGCGACGCCAGCCTCGACGAGCGCGGCGGCCACGGCGTCGGCCTGCTGGCGCAGCGCAGCGAAGCTCATCTCATCCGCGCCTTGCCGCAGCGCGATGCGCTCGGGAACCTCCGCCGAGGTCGCTTCGAACATCGCGACGATGGACTCGCGCGGCAAGGCCGCCCGGTCGGTGGCGTTGAGCGCCGCCAGTGCCTGCCGCTCGTCATCGGTGAGGATGTCGACCGCGGCGATCGGTCGATCGGGATCGTCGAGCAAGGCGTCGAGCAGCCGCTCGAAGTGGCCCAGGCTGCGGCGCCGCAGCCGTTCCTCGAGAACGGCGTCGTTGAAGTCGAAATGGAGCCGGTAGCGGTGCAAGCCGGCGAAGTCGTGGACCTGCAGGCGCACCGCGTGCACGCTGTCGCCGTGGCCGGGGTGCACCCACTCGATCTCGACCGGCAGGCCGGCGAAGTCGCCGAAAGACACGGGCACGTAGTTCAGCACGACGCTGTTGACCGTTGCCGCGGAAGGCGAGCTCATCCCCGGCAGCGCGAATCGGAGAAGCCGCGACGCCTCGTCGACACAGCGGCCGGCAAGCGTCCTGAAGGTGTCGCCCGCTTCGACGTCGACCGCGAACGGGAACATTTCGATGAAGACGCCGAGCGTCTGCCGCGCCGCGGGGGTAGGACGACCGGCAACCGGCGCGTCGAACGCGAGCTCGCGCGCGCCGCTCGTCCGGTGCAGCCAGCTGACGAGCAGCGTTGCGAACAGGGCGAAGCGGGAGAGGCTCTCGGAGAGGCTCGAGAAGCCGGCGTCGCGGCAGCGATCCTCGAGAGCACGCGAGCGGCGCTCGTCGATCTCGAGCGTGAGCCTGGTGCTGGCGGTCCCGGCGGGCGTTCCCGGCCGGCCGTAGAACGGGATTGAGCGGCGCTCGGTCTGAAGCCGGCTGTTCCAGTGCTCGCGCGCCGGCGCCCGTGATGCGTCGCCCCTCGGCAGCGACGCGATGGTTCGATAGTAGCTGTGAAGGGCAGGCGGGCGCGGGACGTCGGCTGACAGGGCGGCTTCGGTACTGCGCCGAGACCTGCCGGAACAAGAGCACTGTCGACCACGCGTCGGCGATCAGATGATGTTGATTCAGGAACCAGCCGGTGCGCCCGTCGTCCAGGCGCACCAGGACGCTGTCGACGAGATCGCCGTCGAGCGCCAGCGGGCGGGCGCAGCGCTCCCGGCACCAGTCGAGGAAGTCTCCATCGACCGTCGCGGTTTCGAGATGTCGTCCGCGGGGAGAAACGGCGCACCGCGGCTGTCCCGAGGCATCTTCGACGATCCGCGTGCGAAGCGCGTCGCTGCCGTCGGCGACTGTCTGCCAAGCGGCACGGAAGATCTCCTCTTCGAGCGGCGCCGCGAAGACGAACGCGAACGCCATGTTGTACAGCGGGCTGTGCGGGTGGAGCTTCTGCGCGACCCAGATCTGCTGCTGCGTGGCGGTGAGCTCGGCGGGTGGAAGGGCCTCCTGGCCGCGCGGTGGGATGTCAGGCTGCGTCATCGGGCCGAGGAATCCGGAGCGCCGCGTGCCCGCGCCCGGCTGACGAACGACGCGATCGCCGCCGCGGTCTCGAAGTTCTCGACGACGAAGTCCGACGGCGCAATCGTGATCCCGAACGATCCGGCGACGAAGTGCGCGAGCCGCAGCGCGTTGATCGAGTCGAGCCCTTCATCCGACAGCAGTGCCGTCGCGGCGTCGACCTGGGCGCCGGCCGGCAGCAGTTCCTGCCGCAGGAAGGCGAGGACGCGTTCTTCGATCTCGGCCAGCTCCGCTGTCGCGCGGCCGTCAGCGACCATCGTGTGACACCCGCTCCATGGCCTGCGCGATCAGCATCCTGGTGTCGACCTTGCCGGTCGCCGTGCGCGGCATCGATCCGACGATGTCGAGGCGCGAAGGAACGGCGTGCGGCGGCAGAATCTCGCGCAGCCCGTCCAGCAGTTCCCGTTCGCTCGCGGCTGTGTGCGGCGCGGCGACGATCGCCGCCCACAAGGCCGAGCTGCCTTCCTCGTCCGGCACCGTGAACGCCGCCGCTTCCTCGACAGCGTCCAGCGACAGAAGCGCGCCCTCGACCTCGTCGAGCTCGAGGCGGTGGCCGCGAATCTTCACCTGGCGGTCGGCGCGGGCGATGAAGGCGAGGTTGCCGTCGTCGAGCAGTCGCGCCCGGTCGCCGGTGCGGAAGTACGGCCGCTCATCTCCGTCTGCCGCGGGTCGCACGAGGGCATGACGGTTGCGTTCCTCGTCGTTCCAGTAGCCCGACATGACGGTCGCGCCGCGGACGAACAGGTCGCCGATCTCGCCGGCGGGCACCGCGCGCATCCCGGCGTCGGCAACGAGCGTCTCGGCGGTCGTGCAGGCACGCCCGATTGGAAGCGCGCCGTCGGGAACAGCGCCCTCGGGCAGATGGTAGTAGGTGCAGACGTTGACCTCGGTCGAGCCATAGACGTGGCTGAACCGCGCCGATGGGAGCTGCTGCCGGATGCGCCGCAGATGCCTGGTCGGAAACGTCTCGCCGGCAAACAGTACCCAGCGCAGGGCTCGCAGGTCGCGCGCCTCGAGATCGCCGCGGAGCGACAGCTGGACGAGCGCGGCAGGGACCGAGTACCACACCGTCACCTGCTCCTGCTCGAGATGCGCCGACAGGCTCGCCGGCATCCGCATCATTGCGGGCGTCAGGATCACGGTGGCGGCGCCGGCGTGGGCGGCGGCGTAGAAATCGAACGTGGCGAAGCAGGTGTGATGCGACGAGTGATTGGTGATCCGATCGCTGCCGGTCAGGTCGTATTCGCCGACTGCCCAGTCAACGAAGCTGATCGCGCTCGAGTGCGTATGCAGGATCAGCTTGGGCTGGCCGGTCGAGCCGGAGGTGTGGAGGATGTAGGCAGCATCGCCGCCGGCAATCGCGACGTCCGGCGCCCGATCGGCGGCGGCCTCGTCGACGGCGGTCCAGGGCGTGCAGCGAACCGGCAGCCCGTCGTCCTGATCGAGGCCGATGATGTGCGTCAGACCGGAGGATGCGGCGAGCGCCCGGAGTACGCCGTCGCGGCGCTGCGGCTCGGTGACGAGATGCGTTGCGCCGGTTGCCCTGAGAATGCCTGCGACCTGGTCCACCGGCGACTTCGGATCGATTGGGACCAGGACGCCGCCCGCGGCGAAGGTGCCGTAGAAGCCGACCGGAACGAGCGTGCCCTTTCCCAGCCAGACGGCGACGCGGTCGCCACGCGTCACCCCGGTATCGACAAGTACTCGCGCCAGCCCGTTGACGCGCCGCGCCAGCTGTTCGTACGAGAGGGTTGTCCCGTCGCAGCGAACCGCCGTCGCGGCCGGCGCCTTCAGCGCCGACTGCTCGACGATCCGGTTCAACAGCGTCGTCACTTGTGTGGACTCCTTCCGTCGCCGTCACGCATCGGCTACAACCGTTCGCGCACGGCCGCCACGACGCCGCGCGGCGTTGGCAGCGTGAAGTCGAACGCCCGCTCCAGCACCCATGCCGTCGAGACGACAATCATCGCCGCCGCCGCCGCCGGCAGGAGGAGCGTGCGGTACGCCGGCAGCGTGCGCAGCGCGAACAGGAGCGGGAAGACTACGGCGACGATGGCGAGCTGGCCGAGCTCGACGCCGAGGTTGAACCCGAAGAGCGACAGCCCGAGATGCTCCCGCAACAGCCCCATTTCCTCGAGCGCACCGGCGAAGCCGAAGCCGTGGAACAGGCCGAACCCGAACACGACGATCCAGATCCGGCCGCGAAACACCGGCCGCAGGACGTCGAGCGCGGCGACCGCGATCGACGCCGCGATGACGACTTCGACGAAACGTCCTGGCAGGTGCACGAGGCCGAGCGCCGCGAGCGTCAGCGTGACGCTGTGCGCGACGGTGAACGCCGTCACAATCTTTACCACGTTGATCAGCGACGGCATGAAAGCGGCCGTCTCGCGCCACCGCCCGCCCTTTCGCACGAGGACTGCCGGCAGCAGCAGGGCGATCAGGAACATGACGTGGTCGAAGCCCATCCAGATGTGTTCGGTGCCGAGGCGGACGACGGCGAGGAAGCCGCGCAGCCGGCCGCCGTGGGTGACGTCGAACTCCTGCCGCGTATTGCCGGGGCTGAACACAAGCGAGATCCCGGCCTCGTTCGCGAACGTCCCGGTCGCCCAGTTGTATTCGACCAGGAGGAAGCCGCGATGGCCCGGCTCTTCGGCGAAGAGTACCGAGTAGTCGAAGGTCAGGCGCTCGGGCATGCGCTGCAGGCCGGCCAGATCGAATGGCAGGAGCACGAATCCACCGCGGACGTCCAGGAATGAGTGCTGCGCGAACTGAATCGTCAGGGACGTCGGCCCGTCCGCGACCTTCACGTGCTTCAGGTAGTAGTCCTTCAGGAATGGGATGTGGTCGTCGAGGTTGGCGGCGGTGATCTCCCGGCCGGTCCCTTTGAGCTCGAGCGCGGCGTTCAGATCCTCGAGCGAGATCTCGAATCGGCCCGTGATGCGGTCGCGATAGATCTGCAGGTAGAGGTAGCTTTCGCCGAGATTGTGGGCGCGCAGCTCGGTCCCGGCGAGCGCGGAGAGCAGCCCCAAGAGCATCACCCAGCGCGCTTGCCGCGCGCGCATCCACGACATCATCCCACTCCCTTGAGGCCGGCGACGAGATTCCGCTGAATCTCCGAGGTCCCGACATACAACGTCGCGGCGAGCGCGTCCCGCAGCTCCCGCTCGACCTCGCATTCGACGGTATAGCCGTAGCCGCCGAAGATCTGCATCGCGCTGCGGCAGACCTCGACGTACGATTCGCTCACGGCGAGCTTGGCGAGGGCCGATTCGCGCGCCGCGTTGCCGTGCCGCATCCGCTGCCAGGCGGCGCGGTAGAGGAGCAGCCTGGCGCCCTCGATCTGCAGCTCCATGTCGGCGATCCGGTGGGCGACCGCCTGGTGCTTGCCGATCGACGGTCGCTCCGGCCTTGCGCTGCCGCGCGTGCGCGATCGATCGCTCCAGCAGCCGTTCCATCACACCGATGGCCGGCGCCATCACCAGCAGCCGCTCGACCTCGATCGTCTGGCTGAAGATCAGCGAGCCGGAGCCGACGCCGCCGATCACGTTGGTGGACGGCACGCGGCACTCATCGAGGTGGACCGGAGCGATAGGGCTGGTCCGCAGACCCATCTTCTCGATCGCCGGGCCGACGGTCAAACGCGGCGTGTCCCGCGGCACCAGAAAGCACGAAATGCCGCCGAATCCAGTGCCGGTGCGGGCGTAGATGATGAAGAGGTCGGCCACCGGGGCGTTGGTGACGAATGTCTTTATCCCTCGCAGGACCCACTCGTCGCCGTCGCGAACGGCCGAGGTGGCAAGGTCGAGCGCGCTCGATCCGGACTCAGCCTCCGTGATGCCGGTCGCGCCGATGAGACGTCCCTCGGCCAGGCCCGGCAGCCACGCGCGCTGCTGCGCCTCTGTGCCGAACGCGCCGATCGGCCCTTCGCATGTCGCGCAGTGGGCGGCAATCGAAAACACCAGCCCGTTGTCGCGGCCGCCGTAGCCGATGCCTTCGAACGCCGCAATCGCCGTCAGCAGATCGTCGCCACTGCCGCCGCAGTCCGGCGGCACCAGCATCCGCTGGAGCCCGAACTCCGCGCACGCGTCCCAGAGCGGACGAGCGAAGACCGCGTCGCGATCGCGTTCGCGCATCTCGCCGACCAGCCGCGCCGACGCGAACGCCACGGCCTGTTGCCGCCGCCGCCACTGGTCGTCCGTCCATCCGAACTCCACACACCCTCCGCCCCGGCCTCACGCCATCCCGCGCGGCGGACGACCTGCCTAGAACGTCGCGACCACCGCGAATCGCAGCGTGAATGGCTCGACGGGATGAAAGTGGAACCCGTCGATGCCGCCTTCCGGCTCGCCCGGCAGCCGCGAGGTATAGAAATACTCGATGTCAGCGCTCTTCGAGTCGAACAGGTTGAGCACGTCCGCCTTGATACGGAAGATCCGGTTCAACTGGTAGCCGGCCTCCGCGCTGAAGACCGTCGACGACCGGCTGCGGACCGTATTGTCCTCGCTGAGCGGCCGCGGCCCGAAGTAGCGCATCCGCAGGCTGCCGCTCCAGCGATCGACGGGCGCGACGGTGACGCCGGCGCTGACGACGCCCTCGATCGCGCCAGGGACGCGGTCGCCTTCGGGTGCGGCGTCGGTGAAGCGCGCCTGTGAGTAGGCGATGCTGCCATCGAGCGACAGCCATGGCGCGACGCGGTAGTCCGCATCCCACTCGATACCGACGCGTCGGCTCGGCCGGCTCGCCTCGGTCGTGCCGGCATCGCCGATGAAGAGCAGCTCCGAATCGATCCACAGCCCCCAGACCGACAGCGTCGTGTGCAGCCGCGGCAGCGCCATCGTCCGCAGCCCGCCTTCGACACCGCGGGCGCGGACGAGCGGATCGACCTGCTCGACAGGATCGCCGCTGACCGGATCGCGGCGAATCGTCGACCCGCGGCCATCGTTGCTGTGAAAGCCGCCGCCGGCGTCGGCGTAGATCTCGGTCCGGCGCCACGGGCCGAAGGCGAGGCTCACCTTGGGATTGACGATGCCGTCGGTGCGGATGCCGCCGTTCACCGGGTCGCCGGCCTCGACGTTCCAGCGATAGGCGTCGCCGCGCAGCCCAATCGTGCTGCGAAAGACGCTCGACCACTGCGTCTGCAGTTCCGCGTACGCCGCGCCGCTCGTCTGGCCGACGCCGTCTTCGCGGACCGTCGACAGCCGTTGACGCGAGGCGGTGCGATAGAGCCCGACCGCGTCGATCGCGTCGCGCCGCGCTTCGCCGCCGAACGTCACGAGCGATCGCCGTCCGAACACCGTCGCCGTCCACGACCGGCTCGCCCGGCCGCCGAAGACGAACCGATCGTCCCGCTGCTCGAACTGGTCGCCGTTCTCGCGGTCGTCGAGGAAGTAGGTGAAGTTGGAGAACAGGGTCCAGCCCGTAGTTGAAGGCGTAGCCCTCGACGCGCGTGACGCCGGACGTGGTCGTTCGCTGCCACTCGGCCATGCCGCCGACGCGGTGCGTCTCGCCCCCGTTCGTCCGATCGAGGTAGCCGAACCGCGACAGCGTGCCGTCGTCCACCGCGCGGCGCGGAATCTGGTCGGACGAGTTCCACTCGGCGTCGTAGGCGAGGGCCGTCACCGAAAGGCCGCTCGTTGCATTGCCCTGGCTGTAGCGGGCAACACCGTTCCACCGGCGCATCTCGTCGGGACGCTCCCACGGGCCGTCGTTGCCCGTGACCTCGCCGGCGACGAGGAGAGTGCCGTTGCCGAGCTTCGGCGACGCGGCCGCGAAGAGGCGGCCGTAACCGTACGTGCCGCCCTCGACGCGCGCAACCGGCGCGTCGAGCACGTTGAGGTAGCTGACGCGAATCGTCCCCGCCGCCGAAAAATCGCCGGACTCGGCGGCGTAGGTTCCCTTGCGGTACTGGATCCCGCTGACGAGCTCCGGGATCAGGAAGTTCATGTCCGCGTAGCCCTGACCGTGGCCGTGCGTCGGCAGGTTGACCGGCATGCCTGCCACCGACAGCGAGAGATCGGTGCCGTGATCGATGTTGAACCCGCGGAGGTAGTACTGGTTGGCCTTGCCTTCGCCGCTGTGCTGACTGACGACCATGCCGGGCACGCTCTCCAGCGCTTCTGCCGGTCGCCGCCGCGCCCGTTCGTTCAACTCGGCGGGCGTGACCACGCCGGTGCTTGCCGCGTCGGCGACGCCGACGAGCTCGTCCTGGATCGACACCGTCGAAAGATCCCTGAACGTCCGCCGGCCGCTGACGACGACGGCGGTCGTCGCGGCGACGAACAGGGTCGCGTTCTCGGTCACCGTGACGCCGGGGGAGACGGCCACGCCGCGGCGCAGAACGGTGACGAAGCTGGTGAGGGAAAAGCGGACCTCGTAGGACGCCGCCGGCAGCGCGGCGATGGCGTAGCGGCCATCGCGGTCGGTTCGCGCCGCCAGCTGCGTCGCATCCGCCTCGACTTCCACTAATACTCCCGGCAAGGGCTCCCCATTGGTGTCAAGCACTTGCCCCTGGACGCGGCCACCCGCCTGCGGCTGCGCCGCAAGGCCCGCGGGTACTGCCAGCGCGATGGCCACCACTGCCGCCAGCGTTGTCGCGCAACGCCGGACGCAGAGAGCCATCCTGTAACGACGCTCCTCCATGCCGTGCCTCCATCGCCGCGGCGGCTGCCGCGGCGTGCCCGTGATCACTTCCGATTGAGTCGGATGCGAACAGCGGGGAAGGAGGTCCACGGCTGAAGAGAGCGAGGAGAGGAGCGTCGAGATGCGCGGGGAGCGCCGCCGCCGGGAGCGGCTGGACGCGTCCGGCGGGTGATGGAAGCGTGAGGACGGCTGGCCCGGGAAGGAGCGCCAGCCCGAAATGCGCGCTGCTGCCCCTGCCGTGATCCGGCCGGCCGCCGTCGTCGTCCGTTTCGGTCGGTGGCGTTGCGTCCGACGTCGCCTGGTGCTCCGTCGACCATCCGCGTTCGGCCGCAGTCAGCCGGCGGCTCGGGCCGTCATGCTCGTGCGCGACGCCGGCGCGGTGCGCCGCCACATGAGAGCGCGCGAAGCGCTCGCCGAGGTGCGTATGGTCGTTACGGTGAGAGACGAGGTGCGCGAGGGGCGCCAGCTGAACCGCAAGCACGAACAGCGCGAGCATGAACGGCGCGGCGGCTGGTCTGAGCTCGGCGAACGTCACGCGGCGGCGCGGCATTGGTGTTAAACGATAACTCCGCCGGGGCTGAACCCGGCAGGGAAGTTGATGACAGCTCTTCAGTAGACGGCACTTCGATCAGGCCGTCCTAGCTATCAGCACTACGCCGCGGAGCGTCGCGCGGTTTGCCTGAGTACAGGCTTACCTCAGCCGGCGGGAACCGGCCGCGGAAACCTGAACTGGCACCGTGCACAGGAGAAGTCGGCGTCGGCGCGGCGTTCGGTGTCGTGGATACCGCACCGCGGGCACTGCGGCGTGTTGGCCGGATCGGTAGTGTGGCCGTTGTCGCACCGGTAGCAGGCAGCGGACTGTGACGCCGACGTCCAGGCACCCTGGGTCCAGAGCATCCGGGCGCCGCAGATCTCGCAGGGCGTCGATCGAATCAATGTGTTCTCGTTGGTGTCCACTTCGTTCTCCATCCGCCGTTCCACTGGGGCTCTCAGCATCACACGTGCCGTCGAGCTGATGCGTCTCGAGAACCCCACGGCTTCCGGATCAGCGGCTGCGGGCGCCGCAAAGGCTGAGGCGGCGGCGGGAGTTGACGCGGCGCATGCCTTGCTTCAGCCCACTGAATGGCCGTTGCCGGGCGTTGGGCGCTGCTCGTCATTCTTCTCGGGCTCGTCGCCATCGCGATCACGGTCGTCGCGATGCGACCGCCCGCCAGGCCCTCGCGGCTGCCGGTGGTGCGCGACGAACCCGCCACTGGCCTCGATCCCGGCAGGCTGACGCTGCCGAATCGCGCCACCTCGGTCAAGTTCGCGGTTATCGGCGACAGCGGCCGCGGCACGCCGCCGCAGCACCAGATTGCGGCGCAGATGCTGGCCTATCGCCGCCAGTTCAAGTATCCGTTCGTGCTGATGCTCGGCGACAACATCTATGAGGGGCCGGCGTCACCCGAGGACTACCGCCGGAAGTTCGAGGAGCCCTACGGCGCCCTGTTGAACGACGGCGTCAAGTTCTACGCCGTCCTCGGGAATCACGACGATCCACGTCAGGTCCATTACGCGCCGTTCCACATGCAGGGCAAGCGGTACTACAGCTTTGTCCCGCCGGAGGACGTCCTTACCAGGTTGACGACGCGGGTAGAGTTCTTTGCGCTGGATTCGACCAATCTCGATCGCGGCCAGATTGACTGGCTCGACGGCCGGCTCGCGGCCTCGCGCGCTGACTGGAAGGTCGCGTTTCTTCACCATCCGATCTACACGTCCGGCCGCTACCGTTTCTCGTCCCGCGCCTTCCGCATGCGGCTGGAACCGGTCTTCCTCCGCCACCACCTCGATGTCGGCCTGGCCGGTCACGAGCACATCTATCAAAGGTCGACGCTGATCGGCGGCGTCCAGTACTTCATCAGCGGGGGAGCCGGCTCGCTGCGCCCAGGCGATGGCGGACCGGCATCGTTCGTGGCCCGGTCGTTCGCCGACGACTATCACTTCCTGCTGATCGAGATCGACGGGCGAGAGCTGCACTTCCAGGCGATTTCACGGGCGGGGACGACGATTGATGCCGGCGTGCTGTTCAAGGACAGCGAAGCGGCGGAGGACGCGGCGGAGGAAGCGATCACTCCGCGGGACACGGCGATCCTTCGCTGATGGCGCGCACGCGCTGCTTGAAGACCCGGACCCAGTCGGACACCGGCCGCGAGCGAGACCCGCCGGCCGATTCGAATCGCGCGCTCGTAAACAGCGCCGCGAGCTGCGCGTCCGACAGCTGGCCGAGGAGTGTCACCAGGAACTGACGGCCGGCCTCAGAGATGCGGGCTGAGCCAAACGTGGCACCGTCGTGCGGCAGCTCCTTCATCGAGACCGTGCACGTGGCGCGATCGGTCCAGACCGGCGCCTGTTCCCATGCTTCGAGATCGACCTTGGCCGGGCCGAACGTCGCGCCGACATCGTTCAGGAGGAGGAAGGGCTCGCGGCAGCGGGTGCCCGGGGTCCAGGCTCGGGTCAGGCAGACCAGCCGCTGGTTCTCCGACTTGTTGTCCCAGTGCGCCAGGACGATCGCCATCAGCCGGAGCGCGTCGACGTGCGCCCGCGGCGCGCCGCCGCGGACGGCGTCAACCCGATCGAGCTCGAAGAAGGCCCAGCCTGCGGTGGTCTTGGTCTCGATCGGCCTCGCCGCGAACTTCCGCTCGATACCGACCCACTCGAAATCGCGATACTGCTGCGTGTCGACCATCCGTTCCAGGATCGGCTGCGTCCGCGTCGCCTCGACGACCTTCATCGTCCGGAACGGCTCGGGCGGGCAGCCGTAGCAGCGCAGGCGCTCGATCAACGTGACCGTGTCGGCGCCGAACCCGAGGGCCGCCAGGAGACGCGTCGCCGCGGCTTCCGCTGGGATCTCCGGCCCCTGTCCGTACTTGGCCCGAATCTCGAGACCGGATGGCAGGACACAGCGGAACTTGGGCGTGGTGCCTCCCAGCGCCTCCATCTTGAAGCGGCAGGTGGCCGTGGCGATGGTGTCCGTGGTGAGCCTGGCGCGAGCGATGCGCGTCCGCGGCTGGCGCCAGACCTGCGCCCGGGCGATCGCATCTTCCCGTTCGCTGTCCGACACGATTCCGGCATCATCGCCGGCCGGCTTCTGGGTCGTTCCTTGCCCACCGCTCCCGGGTTGAGCATCAGGCTGCGCATTCTGGGTACGCGGCGAAGCCGCCGGCTGGCGCCGGGCGGCGCGGGACGTCGCCGCGAAGCCCGTCATTGCGAGCACCAGCAGCAAGGCGATGCCCGTGCGCTGCGCCGAGATCGACATGGGGTCGAGGAATGCACGAACTGAGCCGGTCCGACTGGCGGTCCCTTTGCACGGCTTTCCGCCGTGGCTCCCGGAACCTTTCTGCCCTGGTCTGAGGACGCGCGCCGCGCGAAGCCGAGGCATTCCTGATCGATTCGCATCTGTATTTCCTGCTGAGCGGCGCGCTGCTGCTCTTCATGGCGGTCGCGAGCTCGCTCGTCGAGCGCTTGCCGATGACCGCCGGACTGGCCTACCTGGCGGTCGGCGTCGCGATCGGTCCGCACGCGGCGCGCCTGATCGACGTCGACCTTCAGGCGGACGCCCGCCTCATCGAGCACATCACCGAGATCGCGCTGCTGTTCTCGCTGTTCAGCGCCGGCCTCAAGCTGCGCGTCGCTCTGGGCGAGTCGCGATGGAAGGCGCCACTTCGGCTCGCCACCGGCGGCGTTGCCGTCTCAGTCATCCTCATCGCTGGCGCGGCCGTCCTCGTGCTGGGCGTACCGTGGCCGGTAGCCGTGGTGATCGCAGCGATCCTGTCGCCGACCGATCCCGTGCTGGCGTCCGAGGTCCAGGTGACGCATCCCGACGACCGCGATCGAGTCCGGCTGACGCTCACCGGCGAGGCAGGCCTCAACGACGGCACCGCGTTTCCGTTTCTGTTTCTCGGCCTGGCGATGCTGGGGGCGCACGACGTCGGGGCATTCGGCTGGCGTTGGCTGCTGGTCGATGTCGTATGGGCCAGCGCTGCCGGCGTCGCGGTGGGGTGGTTCCTCGGCTGGAGCGTTGGCCGCTTCGTCGTCTATCTGAGGCAGCAGCATCAGCAGGCGCACGGCGTCGACGACTTCGTCGCCCTCGGACTGATTGCGGCGAGCTACGGTCTCGCGCTCGCCGTCAACGGCTACGGGTTTCTCGCCGTATTCGCCGCGGGCCTGTCGATGCGGCAGCTCGACACTGACGCGAGGGCGCAAGCGGCCGGGCCGCTCCGCGGACAGAAGACGCGCGCCGACGCCCGGCAGGATCCGGCCTCGGCGCATCACCTCGCCCGGCAGGTGCTGTCGTTCAACCTGCAGATGGAACGCATCGGCGAGGTCGTCGTCGTCATCCTGCTCGGCGCGTTGTTGAGCCGCGGGTTGTTCTCGCTGGAGGCGGTCCTGTTCGCGCTGGCGATCTTCTTCCTGATTCGGCCGCTGACCGTGTTGATCAGCGTGGCGGGCGTGCGGCTGTCGCCAGCCGAGACGGCGCTGATTGGATGGTTTGGCGTGCGCGGTGCGGGATCCGTGTTTTACCTGGCCTATGCGATCGCGCACGGGCTTGACCCATCCGTCGCATCGATAGTGGCGAACGCCGTTCTGCCGGCTGTGGCTCTCTCAGTGGTGATTCACGGCATCTCGGTCACGCCGTTCATGAAGGTGTACGAACGTCGGCGGGGTGCGCGCGAATCGCTGAGAGCGGCAGCCAGGTAGGCGCCCACCGGGGCTGATGCACCAGCGACCGCCGCCGCCGGCCGGATTGCGACGCTCGAGTACGACGGCGTCGGAAACGACGGGACGAGAGTGCGCACTGTCCGCGCCAGGCTCGGGCCGTCGATCGGCTTGACGCAGGTACTCGGTGTAGCCGCACGCGAGCGCTTTCTGGCGATCGTCGAGGCGCGCGAACGCCGTCACGGCGATTGCCGGTACGCTGCTGCCCGTCTGGCGCAGCCGACGAATCAGCTCGTAGCCGTCGACGTCGGGCATCGCGATATCGGCAATCAGCACGTCAACCGGGGCGGCATCGATCTCGCGCAGGACGGACTCGGCATCGGCGCACTGCCGGACGCGGGCCCCGCGTTGTTCGAGCAGCGTCGCCAGCATCTCGCGCGAATCGGGCTGGTCGTCGACGACCGCGATCTTCAGGTTGTCGAGCCGCACGTTCTCGGTCGGCTCCGGCGGCCAGTGGAAAGATGCTGCCGCCCCGGGCGTCGACCCCGGCAGTCGAACCGTGACGACCGTGCCCATGCCGAGACCTTCGCTGCGGGCTTCGATCTCGCCGCCGTGCTGTTCGACGAGGTGGCGCGCGATGGCGAGGCCGAGACCGAGGCCGCCATGGCTGCGGGTCGGCCGGCTGTCAGCCTGCCGGAAGCGGTCGAACACATACGGGAGAAAGTCCGGCGCGATCCCGAGACCTGAATCGCGAACCACGATCTCCAGCCACGTCTCCCGCAGGTGGCATTCCAGGCCGATGGCGCCGCCTTCCGGCGTGAACTTCACGGCGTTGGCGAGGACGTTGCTGAAAATCTGGTGCAGGCGCTTCGGGTCGCCTTCGATGGGCGGCAGCTCGTCGGCGACGCAGCGCTCGAGCGTGATGCGCTTGGCATCCGCCGCCGGCAGCGCGCCGGCAACGACGGTATCCAGGAGCTGCGCCATCGCGACAGGGGCGCGCTCGATCTCGAGCTTGCCGCTGACGATGCGCGAGACGTCGAGGATGTCCTCGATCAGCTGCGCCTGCAGCCTGGCGTTGCGGCCGATGACGTCGATCGCCTGCTGTGCCCGCGCCGACGAGAGCTCGCCGCCCTGCAGCATCTGCACCCAGCCCAGGATCGCGTTCAGCGGCGTTCGCAGTTCATGCGAGAGCGTCGCCAGGAACTCGTCCTTCAACCGGCTGGATTCCTCCGCTGCCGCCAGCTTCGCCAGCTCCGCTTCCTTGCGCCGCGTCACCATCACGCAGACGCCGCTCATCGCCACCGGCTCTCCGTCCCGATACTCGACGCGGCCCTTGCCCTCGCACCAGCGAACCGAGCCGTCCGGCGCGACGATGCGGTACTCGACCTCGTGCGGCACGCCCTCCGTGAGCGCGCGCTTGACCGACGCCATGACGCGCTCGCGATCGTCGGCGTGGATCTCGCGCTGGTAACTCGCGAACGTGCCGTCAAAGGCGTCGGGCGGGAGGCCGTGAATCCTGCGCCAGGTTGTCCGACCATTGCACTTCGTTCGTGATCAGGTTCCAGTCCCACGTGCCCATCAAGGCTGCGTCGAGCGCGAACCGCAGCCGCTCTTCGCTGCGCCGGGCCTGCTCCTCTGCCCGCGTCCGCTCCAGCGCGAACGCGACCTGCGCCGCGATCACGCGCGCGAGCTGCATGTCCTCGGTCGTCGGTGACGTCGGGACGGCGTAATAGAGCATGAACTTGCCGATCACGCGATCGAGGCTGACGAGCGGGATGAACGCCATCCCGGCGATGCCCTCAGCTGCGAACGTCGGCAGGTAGGCCTCGAGCGTGGGATCACGGGCGACGTCGGACACGAGAATCGGCTGCGGGTTGGGGCTGTCCGGCGTCCAGGGCGTGTGCCCCTCGACTGCCCGCCGATAGGTCTCCGAGAGGGCTCGCGACGCCTTGAACCGCATCACGCCGTCCGGGTCGAAGAGCAGGATCGACGCCCGCTCGACGCCGAGTCCGGCGCTCAGGGCATCGAGGGCCGCGTCGTAGATCTCCTGCGCCGTGCGGCTCTTGCTGATCGCCGTCGTGAGTGTCAGGCAGATGGCGCTGTGCGCGCCGACCTCTATGGACATGGCGTCCTGCTTCCCGGGGTTCGCGTGGGCGGTAGTCTCGACTCGGGGTCCGACATTGTTGATTCGGCCGGGAACACGACCGTCTGCGATGACAGACCCACGCCTAGTGTTGCACAGCCGGCGCGGATAGCAAGATCGCCGACGTTTCCGGGTGTCGCGCCACCGTCGTCGAGAAAGTCATCCGTTCCCGGCAGAACGCCGAGAGAGGCGAGGGCGGCGGGCGAGTGCCGGAGCCAGAGTCGCCGGACTTGACACGTCCACGGCCCTCGACTATGCTGAACCACATGGTTCAGTATTCGCCGCGGCTGGATGCGACGTTCGCGGCGATTGCCGACCCGACCCGGCGTGGCGTGCTCGAGCACCTCGGCCGTCGCGACGCGTCAATCACCGAGCTGGCCGAACGATTCGAGATCACGCTCACCGGCATCAAGAAGCACGTGCAGATCCTCGAGCGCTCGGGTCTGGTCTCGACACGCAAGGTGGGGCGCGTCAGGACCTGCACGCTGGGACCGCGCCGGCTGGACGCCGAAGCTCAGTGGATTGACAAGTATCGGCAGATGCTGGCAGAGCGCCTCGATCGTCTCGAGGCCTTTCTGGAACGGACGAAGGAGAAACCATGAGCACCAGTACGACCAAGGAGCCTGCAGTGAGAGCCACCGCGACGACGCCGAGCGATCGGGAGATTCGGATGGAGCGGATCTTCAACGCCCCGCGCGAGCGCGTGTGGAAGGCGATGACGACGCGCGAGCTTGTGGCGCAGTGGTGGGGACGAGGCAACAAGCTCGTGATCGAGCGCTACGAGTTCGAGCGCGGCGGGCATTGGCGCTTCGTCGAGCACAGTGATGAAGGTGTGCACGGCTTCGAGGGCCGCTTCCGCGAGATCTCACCGATCGACCGCGTCGTGCAGACGTTCGAATGGGACGGCATGCCGGGTCACGTGATCATCCAGACCGTCACGCTCGAGGATCTCGGCGACGGACGCACGCGACTGGTCGACCTCTCGCTGTTCCACACCACCCAGGAGCGCGACGGCATGCTGAACTCGGGGATGGAAGGCGGCGCCAACGAGAGCTACGCGGCGCTCGATCGCCTGCTCGAAAAGCTGGCCTGAGCGCTGGCGGACACGAAGAGCGGCGGCTCTCAGGAGCCGCCGCTCGATCGTTAGGCGTGCACGTAGGGAGCTTCCGCGGGCTGACCTGACTTGGCCTTGCGAACGGCCCCCGGAGGGAACCCGAGAAATCGCTTGAACGCCCGGCTGAACGCCGCCTCCGATTCGTAGCCGAGACGGCTCGCCATCTCGCTGACCGACGCGTCTTCTTCCTTCAGCCACGTCAAGGCGACGTGCATGCGCCAGCGCGCGACGTAGTGCATCGCTGGCTCGCCAACCAGCTCCGTGAAGCGCGCGGCAAATGCCGAGCGGGACATCGCGACCTCGTTCGCCAGAGACTCGACCGTCCAGGGACGCGCGGGCTCTCGATGCACGAGGGCAATGGCGTGGCCAATCTGCGGGTCCTGAAGCGCACCCAGCCATCCAGTCTGAGCGGCCGGATCGCTCGCGATCCAGGATCGGATGGCCTGGATGACCAGGATGTCCGCCAGCCGTGTGATCACGGTCTCGCCGCCGGGACGCAGCTCCCGGGCTTCGATCGCCATCAGCCGCAGGGTGCTCTGGATCCACTCCGCCTCGGGCGAGCTCCACGCGTCGACCACGATTACTGCGGGCAGCAGGGCGATCAGTCGATCGGCGGCTGGATGGTCGAATCGCACCACGCCGCAGATGACGGTCGTCGGCGCGCCGCCGCCGCCATGGCGCAGGATCTCGTACCGGTCGCTCACTTGTTCGCGTGGCAGGTCGAAGAGCCTGACGGCTTCCACGCCGGGCTCGCTCGCCAGCAGGTGGCCCGCGCCGTGCGGCACCAGCGCGAAATCGCCGGGCTGCAGGACGTGATCCTCGCAGCCTTCTACGTCAAGAACGCATCGACCTGACGTCACTGCGTGGAATATCAAGCAGTTCTCGAGCGCGGGAAGGGCAAGCGCCCAGGGCGCCGTGAATTCGGAGCGAGCGTAGAAGACGCCGCTCATCCGTAGAAAGTGCAGGGCTTCGCCAAGCGGATCGTGCGCCAGAGGAATCCTCATGACGCGAGTATGCCTCCGGCGGAACCGACCGTCCAGACCGGTGGACGAACGGGCACGAATCGGCGACTTCCGGGCATTGTTCCGAGCCATCGCGGACGCCATAGTGGCCCTGAAGATACGAAAGGAGTCCCTATGATTTGCGTGACCGGCGCCAGCGGCACCCTGGGCAGCGAAGTCATCCGGCAGCTCGAGGCTCGAGACGTCCCGTTTCGGGCGGCCTGTTTCTCAGCGCGATCGGTCGAGATCGCCCGCGCCCGCGGAATCGAGACTGTCGCTATCGATTACAACCACCCGGCGACGCTTCACGAGGCATTTCAGGGCTGCGACACGCTGTTTCTTCTCGGGCCGAACGCGCTGAACCAAACCGAGCTCGAGCTGAACGCTGTCGATGCTGCGAGCGCCGCCGGCGTGCGGCACATCGTGAAGCAGTCCGTCATGGGTGCCGCGGAGGAAGCCTACAGCCTCGCGAACATTCACAGACCAGTGGAGAAGGCCATCGAGAGGAGCGGCATGGCCTGGACGTTTCTTCGCCCGAACAGCTTCATGCAGAACGCCGGCACCTTCATGGCGCCGACGATCAGGGCAGAGAGTGCGATTTACAGCGCCAGCGGTCAGGCGCGCATCAGCCACATCGACGTCCGCGACGTCGCCGCGGTGGCGGTGGCGGCGCTGCTCACGGCAGGCCACGAACGAAGGAGCTATACGCTGAGCGGTCCAGAAGCCCTGACCTACGATGAAGTAGCTGATCAGCTGTCGACGGTGCTGGGACGGGACATCCTTCACGTGACTCTGCCGCCGGCCGATCTGAGGGGCGCCATGCTTGCGGAGGGGATGCCGGAAGCCCTTGCAGAACGGATGCTGGACCTGGAGCGCTACTTTCGCGAGGATCGCGCCAGTACGATCACCGACGACGTGAGGCGGGTGACCGGCAGGGCCCCGAGGCGATTTGCCGACTACGTGAGGGAGATCGCCGCGACGGGCGTGTGGAGTGCGGACGCCGCGTCAGTGGTGAGGTGATATCGCTGCGGCGGTGGGGAGAACAGGCCGGAGTGATCAGCGACCCTCAGGGTTCAGCGATCGCTCCGGCCGAGCGCGACGCGCTCGCAGCCGGGAAAGCCTCTGCAAGCAGTCGTTCAAGTCAAGGATGGTGGAGGCGCCGGGATTCGCAGTTGACGATCACCCTCAGGGTCAACAAGTTGCGTCAAAAGCTTCGCCAATGACCCCTGAGGCTGTGTCGACAAGGCTGATTGTTATTGGCTGTAGCCGGATCGTCACCTGACCGGCTTACGACTCGCTGAGCGCGTCGCGCCAATGGAACACACTGGCGCAGGCTACGCACACGCGCAGAATCCCAAACCAGCGGACGTCACTCGCACGGCATAGAGGACAGCGTCTCGTCGTCGTCAACGGCCTGAGCGCGCGCATATCGATAGTCGCCATCGGTGTTCTCTTTCGTCGCACGCTGTTGTGCGACAAATCGTGACATTAATCTGCCTGCCACCAGGTCACACGCAACAGGTGGCGAGGCGCGCCGTAAAAAGGCGCGCGACAACGAGCATTGCGTTCGCCAACGAAGCACTACTAAAACCTCACCGGCCCCGGTTGAGCGTGGACGGGAGAAAACATGCCCACTGCTCGCGCAGGATCCGCTTCATTCGATTCGATCGACGCATGACGTGACCTCCATACCACACGGCACTGCCTGGCGATCACGCGGCAGCAGCTTGCTCGAGTCCGTACTTGCGGATCCGGAGGTGGAGCTGCGTGCGTGACAACCCGAGCCGCCGCGCGGCTTTCGTCTTGTTTCCGCGACATTCCTGCATGACCTTCGCAATCGTGGTGCGTTCGACGACGCTCAGATCGGTGGTGTCGTTACGCGGTGACCTGGCATTTGAGTGCAGGCTCAGATGGTCCGTGTCGATGCGCGCGCCTTCACAGAGAATCGCGGCCCGCTCCAGGACGTTGCGAAGCTCTCGAACGTTCCCGGGCCAGTCATATTGGAGAAGCGCCTGTCGTGCCTCGCGCGTCAGGCCAGCGGGTGGCCGCCCGAAGGACCTGCCGATCTCCTGCAGAAACGTCTCGCTCAGCGGCACGATATCGGCGGGACGCTCGCGCAACGGCGGAATCTGGATGTCGAAGACGCCGAGGCGGTAGAAGAGGTCCTCACGAAAATCGCCGCGCTCGACGGCTTTTCGCAGGTCGCGGTTGGTCGCGGCGATGACGCGGATGTTCGCCTTCAGGAGGCGCGTCCCACCGAGCCGCTGGAACTCCCGCTCCTGCAGCACCCGCAGGAACTTCGCCTGCGCGGACAGGCTCATCTCGGTGACCTCATCGAGGAACAGCACGCCGCCCGACGCGAGCTCCACCTGGCCGGGCTTCGCCTGGTGCGCGCCCGTGAAGGCGCCCCGTTCGTAGCCGAACAGTTCCGCCTCGAGCAACTGCTCGGGCAGCGCGGCGCAATTCAGCGCGATGAATGGCCGGCTCCTGCGCGCAGACGCCGCATGGATGAACCGCGCCACGACTTCCTTGCCGGTGCCCGACTCGCCGGTGACCAGCACGGTCGTGTCCGTCGAGGCGACCTGCGTTGCCTTGCGCAGCACCCCGCGCCATTCGACAGACTCGCCGACGATGTGCACGTGGGTGCCCCCGGTCGCCTGTTCGACGGCTCGCTGCACGCGCGCGTCGCCCCGTTCCACCCGGTCGTCGTCGATCTGAGGGGTCGTTCTCCCGAGCGTGCGGGTCTGTGTCCCGAGCCCGAGGTGGTAGGCGATACGACGGGCGAGCGGCACGTGGGCGCGATTGAACGCCAGTGGCTGCTTCGACCAGAATGCCACGCGGACCATTGGCTCCGGCGCCAGCGTCGACACGCCCAGGACCGAGCGGTAGCCGTCGCCGACCAGCCGCTCCATCGCGTGCGGGGCGGCGGTTGCGCCGGCCGCCCCTGACCGCAGATCACCGATGATCACCTCGTCTGCGTCGGCCGCCATCATGTCTGGCAGGTCGGCGGTCGACGCGTTCACGATCGGTCGCCCCTGTTGATCGAGGCACACCATGCGCAAGGCGTCGTGCGGCAACATCTTGCTGACGATCGCTGAAAGCCGCGGCAACGCCGCGTCGACATCGATCGTGACGGCGAGCTCGCGGAGCAGTTCCAGCGAGCCATCGAAATACGCCCCCTGAGAGTGCGAAAGGTGCGCCGCTGTTTCATCAATAGCCAGCATCGCGATTGCCTCCGTGTTGTCGGCCATTGTGGGCGTTCGCACCGGCGGTCACAACCTCCGTTCGGGCACGTTGATGCACTCAAAAATCGTCATCGAGGCGACTGATTCGGGTTCCTCGCGGGATGCCCTTTCGGGTCACGCGTCGTGCGAATGGGCGGTCGGGGGATCGCTTTGGCGCTCCAGGCTCGTCGCACGTGCGCTCGTATCAACCGGTGCGAGGGATGTCGAGGCGGGAGGACGCTTCGCCGTCAGTGCGCGTTCGGAGTCGGTGCGCGCGGAGGTGCTTCGATGCGCTTCCATCCGAAGAGCCGAGCGTCGAGTGACCAACGACCCGGTCCTAACATGGCCAGCGCCGCCGCCATGGTCGCTGCCATGAGGGGCGCGAAGACGTCCTCAGACGTGAGGATCTGGGAGAGCTCAATCGCGGCGACGGCCATTCCAGCCAGGGGCGTCCACAGCCCGGCGACAAGGAGAAGCCCCGGTCCAGCGAGGGACACGAAGGGCAGGGTCGCATCCAACGGTGGGTCGGTCCCCAGCAGCCAGCTGGCACGGACGAAGAGGACGGACCCGACGACCAGGCGCATGAAGAGCAACCCGATACCCGGCCAACCGCCCGCGAATGTGGAATAAAGGCGCCGCAATTCGTCCCCTGACGCGATTATTCGTCATGGCCGTGCGACGCGAAGCCCCCGGCGGGGCGGCGGATGTGACCCTTTCGGGTCTACAGCTCGATGATGCCTCTTCTCAGGCCGATGATCGCCGCGTGCGTCCGGTCGTTGGCGTCCAGTTTCGACAGAATGCTCTTGACCCGCCCCTTGACCGTGTCCTCTGTGATGCCGAGCTGATCCGCGATCTGCTTGTTCGCGTTTCCGGCCGCGATGAGACGCAACACGACGACTTCTGCTGGCGTCAGGGCCTGGTCGTCACATGCTGGGCGAATTGGAGCGAGGCCTCGGGTGACAGACTCCTCTTTCCAGCATGGACCACTCGGATGGTCTGAAGTAATTCCGAGTGGAGCGTGTTCTTGAGCAGGTAGCCCTGCGCACCGGCTTTGAGCGCGCGGACAATGTGCACATCACCCTCGTAGGTCGTCAGCACGATGACTTTTGCGTCCGGAAACTCGCGCTCGAATGGCGATGAGCGCGTCGAGGCCATTCATCTCCGGCATCTGAATGTCCATCAGCGTCACGTCCGGACGGTGCGTCGCGGAATTGCTGGATCGCGTCGCGACCGTTGGCCGCTTCTGCGATCACCGTCATGTCTGGCTGAACCCCCACGAGACCGGCGATCCCTTCGCGCACGACTGGATGATCGTCGACGGTGAGAATCCGAATCGGCGTGCTGCTGGTCATGACGCGTCCCCTTCGACGTCTGCCGGCGCCTTGGCAGCAAACCGCCGCGACCACCACGAGCGCCTCGCGGATGTCGCGTAGACAGTGCCGGCAGGAAGGCGCAGCTCGACCTCGGTGCCTGCGCCCACTTCGCTCCAGACGGCCAGCTTCCCCCCAATCACTGCGGCGCGTTCCGGCATCCCGCGCAGTCCGTAGTGTCCCTCGACTCCCTGGGCGGCGAGTACCGCTCGGATCGATGCCTTTTCCGTCGTCCCTCACCCGCAATCGGAATTCATCTTCGTCGTAGCGAATCTCGGCCTCGACCAGTCCGGCCTGCGCGTGACGAAAAGCATTCCGCAGCGCTTCCGCCGCGATCTTGTAGATCTCGTCACGAAGGATCGGGTGCAGGTCCCGCGGCTGTCCTTCGACCGCGACGCGGAATGCCGGAGGCGGGGCGGCGATCGCGTCGGTCGCGAGCTCGTCGCCCAGGGTTCTGATCGCGACCGCGAGATCGTTACGTTCGACGGTCGACGCCCGTAAGCCTTGCACCGCGTCCCGGCCTTCGGTGATCGCCTTGGCCGCGTGTGCAATCGCGCCATCCAGTTTCTCTTTCGCCTCGGCCGGGCGATCGGGGAGGAGGTACGACGCCGTCTGGAATCGCAGCAGCAGACCGTGGAAGCCCTGCAGCAGCGTATCGTGAAGTTCCCGGGCGATTCGCGTGCGCTCTCCGACGCGCGCGTCGAGCGTCATCTCGAACGCGTGCTGCACCTGACGCATGCGGGCCTGGTACGCGACCCACATCAGCGCCAGGAACAGCCCCACCGAGGAGGCGCGAAACAAGTTGGTCTTATACCACGGAGGTGTGATGACGATCGGCAGCGACACTCCTGCTTCGTTCCATACGCCGTCGCTGTTCGAACCCTGCACGCGAAACACATACCTTCCGTGATCCAGGTTCGTGTACATCACCAGACGCTGGGTGCTGTCCACCTCGTTCCAGCCAAGAGCGGAGCCCTCGAGTCGATAGCGATAGCGATTCTTGTGGGAGTTTGCGTAGCTCAATGCCGCGAATTCGAACGAGATGAAATTCTGCCAATACGCCAGCCGTCAACGAGTCGGCATAGGGAATGGCCTTCTTGAGGACGGAGTCGGCGCCGATGGGAACCGGGTTCGTTGGAGATTTTGAAGCTCGTAAGAACAACTGGCGGCACGAAGGAGTTGTCGCGGATATCTTCAGGGAAGAACGCCGTCACCCCTTCGCTGCCGCAGAAGAACATCTCGCCGGTCCGCCCTCGCTGGTAACAACTCCGCGAGAAGTCATTGCTCCGCAAGCCGTCTGAGACGTCGTAGTTCCTGAACGTTTTTGTCTGCGAATCGAATCGGGAGAGGCCCTTCTTGCTGCTGATCCACAACTTGCCGGCGTCATCTTCGAGGATGCCCATCACATCGTCGCTCGGCAGGCCATGCTGCCGGGTATAGCGCGTGAAGACCTCGGTTTTCGGGTCGAACCGATACAGGCCCGTTCCCAGGCCGAGCCAGAGCGCTCCTGTGCGGTCCTCATGAATGGCTCCGATGCTGCCACCCTGCAGTCTGCCGAGGATCACCCGGTTTTGACGTGTAGTTCACGAAGGTGTTCGTCTTCTCGTCAAGCCGGCTCAGGATGCCGCCCCACGTCCCGAACCAGAGCGTGCCGGAGCGATCGCGATGAATAGCAGAGACGCTGTATGCCAGGCTCGCGGCATCGTCTCGACCAGGTCGGTAGTTGGTAAATCGCTCGGTAACGGGATCGAAGCGGCTGACGCCCCCGAACTGTCCCACCCACAACTGGCCGCCCCGATCTTCATAGACACAGATGACGTCATCCGTCATCAGGCTGTGAGGATCAGCGGGATCGTGGGCGTAATGCTTGAAACGACCGTTGCGCTGATCGAACCGGTCGAGACCGGCAGCCAAGCCGCCCAGCCAGAGGTAGCCGCGCGTGTCCTTGAGAATGGTATTGAGCTCACCACCTTTGCTGAGACTGCGGTTGCCCGTGCCGGGACGATAGTGGGTGACCCGCCCCATACGTCGATCCACTCTATCGAGCCCTCGAGGGAAGACGCCGACCCATAGCACGCCATCCGAGTCCTCGTGAATCGCGGTGGCTTTGCCGGGGGAGAGACTATCGGCGCGGCCCGGACGATATGTATAGTGCCGGAACCGCTGCTGCCGAAGGTCGAGGATATTCACACCGTTCGCCGTGGCCACCCACAACAAGCCGGACCGGTCGCGGTATATCGACACGACGCCGTTATCGCTGAGGCTGTCCGGGTCGCCTCGATCGTGTTGAAACAGCGTGAAGCGCTCGCTCCGGCGGTCGAAGTAGGAGAGGCCCAGGCTGGACGGTACCCAGAATCCGTTGCCTCCTTCCGCGAGCACTGTGTTGCGGCTCAGTAGCGTAGCCCCCGCACCAAGTGGGTATTCGGCGAACGCCTTCGTCTGCCGGTTGTACCTGATCAGCCCGACGATCGGGGAGGACGTCAGGAACCAGAACTCGCCGTTGCTGTCTTCGTACACGTCGAACGCGGACAGGGCCTTCATCGTCGGGGCGGAACGAGTGACCTGCCCCGTCTGCTGGTTCACGTGGAACAGACCGCGGTCACCGACGAACCAGATCTCCCCCTGTGCGTCTTCGATCACGCGCCTGATCCAGCCAACGAACTGACCGGCGCTGTCATTCCGGTAATGCGTGAATGTTTCGGTCGCCGGGTCGAACCGGTCCAGCCCGCTGTCCAGGGTGGCAAACCACAGATGACCGCGACGATCGGCGGTGATGCTCGCAACCGAATCGCCGCTAAAGCTGTTGGAGTTGTTCGGGTCGTGAACGTAGGGGGTACTGCGTTCGGTCGCGGGGTCGAACTTGTATAGGCCGGGATACGCGCCGAACCACAGATATCCGCGATCGTCCTCGACCACCGCGCCCACGAAACTGCGGCTGATGCTCGGTTGATCGTTCGGGCCGTTCCTGGCGACCACGAAAGAGTTGCCATCGTAGCGGTTGAGACCCTCTGCCGTGCCGAACCACATGAAGCCGCGGCGATCCTGCACGATGGCGGCGACATTGTTCTGTGACAGGCCGTCATTGGTGGTGAGGCGCCTGAATCTGAGGTCGCGTGGCAGAGGGTGGCCGCCTGCCGCGTGCCGGATGACGGGTTGACCTCCAGGCGCGGCGGTCTGCGCCGGCGCCGGTTGCCCGCCGCAGACCGCGACGAGCACGATCAGCACCAGCCGAAACGCCGGTCCATCCGGAACCCTTGCCGTCCGGACTCGTGCGGCAGTCATCGCTCGATCTTCCTCCAGAATGCGATCGTGCGGAAGTTCTAGATCGGAGCGGCCCTATGCTGCAAGCATTGCTCCGCGCATCTTGCTCTTCCGCGGGAGTGGCTTTGGCCGACTGCTGCGGCTTCCGTCCCCGCATGCCCTCGGGCAGCGCCAGCCCGACGCGATGGCGCGACATGGCGTTACCGCGATCGAGGTTGGCGAGCATGAGGGCCGCCGCATCTGCGTACGACACGACCATCTGGGGCATCAGCGACGCAAAGACGGGCAGCAACAACGGGCCGGGCAGGGCGCGGGCGAATGCGGGGACGCGAACGGGCAGGACGTCGATCGACACGCGCAGCTGGTCCAGTCCGAGCGGGGGCTCATCGACCATCGGCCCGGGACAGAGAAGCCGCCAGTCCAATCGCGAGCGGCTCAATCGCTCGAAGTTGACCCGGTGCGGCCAATACGTGGACTTCACCTTGGGCAGGTCGACGCCGCGCCGGCCGGACGAGTCAATGTGGAGGAGCCCCACGCCCGCCAGGAACCAGCAGACGGGCTGCGCCGACGGAGGGAGCGAGTCCACGGCGGTGACGAGCCGGTCGATCAGGCCGACGAACGCTTCGCCGTCCGCGACGTGGCCGGCACAATTGATCAACGCGTCCGTCCCTCTGATCAGATCGAGCGGCACGAGCGCGTTGAGATCGCCTGTATGCACCGACACCGTTCACGGACGTCGGGCGGAAGCTTGGACGGCGTGCGGACGAACACCGTGACCTCGTAGCCGGCGGCGACCGCCTGGCGAAGCACATGGCGACCGAGGGACCCGGTGGCGCCCAGGATGAGGAGGCGGGACATCACAACCCTCCGTTCTCACGCTTACTTCGGCGCCGCGGCCGCAGCTGTGGGGGGCGGCGCCCCGAACTGCAGCTCCAGAATGTCGTGCAGCGCCGTGTGCGTGGAGAGGGTCGGGTCGAGGAACGTCAGCGCGCCGGCCGACTGCATCATCCCGCTCACCAGGTGAAAGCGATTGTTGATCACCGCGCCCGCGATGCCGTGCCGCGGCATCGGCATGGAGGGCAGCGTCAGCCACGAATTCGTCACCGGGTCGTAGGCCTCGACGCTCTTAAACGCCCCGACCAGATCCTTGGTCGTCACCTCGCCGCCGGCGACGTAGATCCGCCGGCCGTCCGAGCCCGACGCGCCGCCGCTGCGCGCGGTCGGCATCCGCTCCTTCGGCACGCTCCACGAGTCGTTGACGGGGTTGTACTCCTCCACCACATCGGTGTTGGTGGCCGACAGGATGAAGCCGTGCCCGGTCCGGCCGCCGATGACGTAGATCTTGCCGTTGACGACGCCGCCGAACGCGTGGTTGCGCGGCACCGACATCGGCCGGCGGCTCTCCCACTTGTTCGTGGCGGGGTCGTACACCTCGTTGGTGCCGAGCACCAGAGACGGTCCGAAGAACGTGAAGAACGGGTCCTTGGCCCCGTCCGTCGTCGTGGCGCCGCCGATCACGTAGATCTTGCCGCCGACTTCGGCGGCGACCGCGGACCCGCGCTTGCCGGGCAGCGGCGGCAGCGACTTCCAGGAATCCGCCGCCGGGTCGTATTCCCACGCGTTGTCAATGGGTTCCCAGGCGCCGCCCACGGGGATGGCGGTGTCCTTCGGCGGGACGAAGCCGCCCATCACGTAGATCTTGCCGTTGGCCGCGGCCAGAGCCGCATGGTGGGCCGGCCGCGGCATCGACGTCTTCTTCGTCCATTTGTCGGTGGCCGGGTCGTACTCGTAGGCGACGCCCCGCGCCTTGCCGCCGTCCCAGCCGCCGAACACGTAGAGTTTGCCGTTCAAGGGCACGCCGTAGAGCTCCTCATCGGCCTCCGGGAATGGGGCGCCCTTCTTCCAGGGCGAGGTGGGCATCTGTGCCAGCGCGGTCGTGACGAACACCAGGCTGGCGATCATCACGGCCAGCATGGCGGTTGCGCGTTTCAACACGTTCGACATGAATGGTCTCCTTTTACGGTAGTTGACACGGCAAGGGCAACGGCGATGCCAGCGCGCGATCCTGCAGACACGCCCGAAAATGCACGTCGTTCTTGCGGCCGCCGCGCGTACGCCTGTGTGTTTTCGCGCGGTGCGTGCGATCACACGCGGCGGGTGTCGTCCGATACCGACTGGCCTCGATACCGGCTACGCAATGGAGTCGAAAAGAGGACACCTGGCTCAAGCGTGTCCTTCTTCGGACTGGACGAGTCGCTCCTTGTCGGACGCGCAATGACGCCGGTTCTGCGAACCTACTGACCGTGGCTTCGAGCCGATCGCGAAGGACCGACCGTTGTCGCTGCGCGCCCCAACTTCACCTTCTGGAACATCTCATCGCGAAGCGGAAGAATGAACGAGAACCGGAAATCCCCCTGCATTCGACCGATGGGAATGCCCACGAGCCGACCCTCGGCGTTCAGCACACCGCCGCCGGACACGCCGGGGTGGCCGTCCGTCAAACAGGTGACCAGCTTGTTGGGAGTCCGCTGGCCCACGTACCCGGTCGATACGACGATGCCCTTGGAGTAGTCGTTGCCCAGACGGAAGATGGGATCGGCAAACTCGAACTGATAGTTCAGTCCGACATTCAATGCCGGAGATCGATGTCCTCATTGACCTTGAGGATCGCCCAGTCGCCTGGGTCGACCTCGTCCCGAGCATCGCCGGCATCAACCACACGCGCGCTGATGGGACGCCCGTTGATCATCAACTTGATGGAGTTGATGACACGCGGATCGGAGGCACCTTCCTGGCCCAAGGCAACCACGGCATGCTTGACGGTGATGAAATGGCCGTTGCCAAGGTAGCCGGCGGTGCCGTAGCTGCTGGCACCCCTGTCGTCGTATGAGTAGAGCTCGACGAAACTGTGCCGGCGATCGCGAATCAGCGTCAGGGGCAACAGGCCCATTTCGGTCTGAAGCTGACGCTTGACATCGGCGACGATGGCGGCGCGCTTCTCGTGATCGAATACGGGGGCTTCAACAACAGGAGGCAGTGGCGAAATGCCGGCGGTGCGGGTCGGCGCAAGCTCTTGTTGTTTGCGCAACACATCGATTTCTGCGCGCAGGGCGGCCAGTTCCTGCTGTGGGTCGGCGCTGGGCCGGGCCCCGAGGTAACTTCCGAGGCCAAAAAAGAGAACGGCAAACGCCGCGGCGACTACAGGGACAGCAACACGATCTTTGGCCATCGTCCGGTAGCCGACGCCGACCAGCCGCTCCGGCGCATGCGGAGCCGCGGATGCGCCACGTGCCCTGGTGCGCAGATCATCGACGATCACGTCTTCACCGTCGGACGTCGTTATGTCCGGCACGTCCGCGGTCGACGCGTTCACGACCAGTTGCCCCCGTTGACCGAAGCACGCCATGCGCAAGGCATCGTGCGGCAGCATCTTGCTCACGATCGCGGAGAGCCGCGGCAACGCGGTGTCGAGATCGATCGTGACGGCGAGGTCGCGGAGCAGTTCCAGCGAGCCATCAAAATATGCGCCCTGAAGGTCCGGTCGGTCGGCAACGTCTTTCGTCAATTATCAGCATCGCGAGAGCCCTCCCTGTCTTCGGCGATTCTGGGCGTCGACTCGGGCGGCCACAACCTCCCTTCGGGCGCATTCACGCGCTCATAAATCGTCGTTAGGGCGACTGATTCGGGGCTCTTGCGGCGGCTCTTTCGGGTAGCGCCGGCCGCCGTTGCCGGACACTCAAAGGACGGGTGCGAAGCGGTTCGAGGTCGTGGAAGACGCTGCCCTTCAGTGGGCGTTCGAATGCGACCGGCGCGATGGCGCTTCGATGCGCTTCCATCCCCGAGAGAACAGCGCGTCGTCATGCGTCGACCGACCAGCGTAATAGTCGCAGTCACGACTCCCCCGGTGCCACTCGCCGCTCCAGCAGTTCCAGGTAAGATGCACAGAGACGATGGCTAGGCGTCCTTGCGATGGCCGCTCTCGCTCCGTCGGTCGGGCGCCCACCTAGCGCTGAGCCCGAGCTCGCGTGACCAACGCGCACACGCGAGAGCGGCGCTGGCTCTCCCGAGCGCTCACCCGGAGCTCGGATTCCTAACGATCCGCGGCAGGTGAGCCGTCGATCACGGTCACGACACTCCCTCGGGCGACGGCAGGGCAGCGAGCGCGGCCGGCTGCGGTTCGGCGCGGGCGCGCTTCATCTCGAAGTGCCATTTCCAAATCTCGTAGATCGCCGGGTAGACGACGAGCTCGAGGACGAACGATGTGAAGATGCCGCCAACCATCGGCGCGGCGATCCGTTTCCACACGTCGGACCCGGTCCCGGTGGCCCACATGATCGGGATGAGCCCGATGAACGTCGTCGCCATCGTCATGAACTTCGGGCGCAGCCGCTTCGCGGCGCCTTCCACGATCGTCGCCTGGAGATCGGCGAGCGTTCGCAGGCGTCCTTCGCGCGAGGCCTTTTCGTACGCGAGGTCGAGATACAGCAGCATGAAGACGCCGGTCTGGGCGTCGACGCCGAGCAGTGCGATCAGCCCGACCCAGACGGCGATGCTCATGTTGTAGTCGAGCAGGTACAGGTACCAGATGGCGCCGACGGCCGAGAACGGCACGGCCAGCAACACGATCGACGTCTTCACGAGCGACCGCGTGTTCAGGTACAGAAGCACGCACACGAGGAGCAGCGTGAGCGGAATGATGTAGGCGAGACGCGCGCGCACGCGGGCCATCGCTTCGTACTGGCCGCTCCAGAGCACCGCGTAGCCGGGCGGCAGCTTCACCTGATCGCGCACGACGCGGCTCGCCTCGTCCACGTAGCTGCTGATGTCGCGGCCCGCGACGTCCACGAAGACGTATCCGGTGAGCAGCCCGTCCTCGTTGCGGATCATCGCCGGTCCTGTCGCGACCTTCACGCGCGCCAGCTCGCCGAGCGGGATCTGCCGCTGCCCATCCGAGGCCGGCACGAGCACGCGCGCGAGCGCGTCGGTGTCGGACCGGAAATCGCGCATGTAGCGGACGTTCACCGGATACCGCTCGCGCCCCTCGATCGTGGTGGTCACGTTCTCGCCGCCGATCGCGTTCTGCACCACGCCCTGCGCCGCCTCGACGCTCAAGCCGTAGCGCGCGAGCGCGTCACGGTTCCACTCGATGTCGAGGAAGAACCCGCTGCCGGTGCGCTCCGCGAACACATTGCGCGTGCCGCTCACGGAGGGGAGCGCCGCCTCGATCGCCGTACCGATCTTCTCGATCTCGGCGAAGTCCGCCCCGGAGATCTTCAGCCCGACCGGCGTGCGGATGCCGGTCGTCAGCATGTCGATCCGCCCCTTGATCGGCATCGTCCACGCGTTCGAGACGCCGGGATACGTGACGGCCGCGTTCATCTCCTCGACCAGCTGCTCTTCCGAGATGTGATCGGGCGTGACGTGCCGGAGCACGCGCTTGAGCCATTCCGGCGCCCACCCGGAGTACCACGTCTCGACCCGGCGCCACTCGGACGTCGGCTTGAGCGTGATCACCGTCTCGAGCATCGAGAGCGGCGCCGGATCGGTGCTCGTGTCCGCGCGCCCCGCCTTGCCGAGCACGCGATCGACCTCGGGGAACTGCTTGATGGCCCGGTCGCTCACCTGCACCAGCTTCTGCGCCTCGCCGATCGCGATCCCGGGCATCGTCGTCGGCATGTAGAGAAGCGACCCTTCGTGCAGCGGCGGCATGAACTCCGATCCGAGGCGCGTGAACACCGGCACCGTGACGACGACGAGGGCCGCGGCGCCGCCGATGACCGACCACTTCCACCGCAACGACCAGCGGACGACCGGCGCGTACACCTTCGTGAGGAAGCGGCTGATCGGATGCGACTCCTCGGAGCGGATGCGGCCGACGAGCACCGCGTTGGCCGCCCGACAGAGCCACGCGGGCCGGAACTCGAAGCGCCGCACGCGCGTGAAGAGCACTCGCAGCGCGGGGTCGAGCGTGATCACGAGGCCCGCCGCCACGAGCATCGTGAGGGTCTTGGTGTAGGCGAGCGGCTTGAACAGCCGCCCTTCCTGCGACTCGAGCGCCAGCACCGGGAGAAACGACACCGCGATCACGAGCAGCGCGAAGAAGCTCGCCGGCGCCACCTCCCTGACCGCCTCGAGGACGACCTTGTGATAGTCGCGCGTCGATCCGTCGCGCTGCGCCTGCTCGAGCTTCTTATGGGTCTGTTCCACGACGACGATCGCCGCGTCCACCAGCTCGCCCATCGCGATCGCGATGCCGCCGAGCGACATGATGTTCGCCGTGATCCCCATCGCGTGGAACGGGATGAACGCCACGAGCACGGCAACCGGAATGGTGATGAGCGGGATCAGCGCGCTCGGCACGTGCCACAGGAACAGCAGCACGATGAAGACGACGGCGAGCACCACCTCGACGAGCGTCTCGCTCACGTTGTCGATCGCGCGACGGATCAGCACCGAGCGGTCGTAGATCGGAACGATCTCCATCCCGGACGGCAAGCCCGGCTCGATCTCGCGGATGCGCTCCTTGACGCGATCGATCACGTCGACCGCGTTCTCTCCCTGGCGCATCACGACGATCCCCGACACCACTTCGCCGGCGCCGTCCAGATCGGCCACGCCACGCCGCAGATCCGGGCCGATCGTCACGTGGCCGATGTCGCGGATCCGGATCGGCGTGCCGCTCTCGCTGGCGGACACGACGATGTTCTCGAAGTCGGCGACCGACTTCGCGTAGCCGCGGCCGCGCACCATGTACTCGGTGCCGCCGAGCTCGATGAGCCGACCGGCAGTCTCGGCGTTGCCGCCGCGCACCGCCTCGACGACGCGCTGTATCGAGAGGCCGTAGTTGCGCAGCCGGTTCGGGTCGACGTTCACCTGGTACCGCTTGCCGAAGCCGCCCAGTGACGCCACCTCCGACACGCCGGGCACCGCCTTCAGGTAGTAGCGCAGGGACCAGTCCTGATACGACCGCAGATCCGCCAGGCTGTGTCTGCCGGATCGGTCCACGAGCGTGTACTGGAACACCCAGCCGAGACCGGTTGCGTCGGGCCCGAGCTCGGTCCGCGCATCGGGCGGCAGCCGCGACAGCACGCCCGAGAGGTATTCCAACGTCCGCGTGCGCGCCCAGTAGGTGTCGGTGCCGTCCTCGAAGATCACGTAGACGAACGAGTAGCCAAAATCGGAGACGCCGCGGACCGCTTTCACGCGCGGCGCGCCAAGCATCGCCGTCACGATTGGATACGTGACCTGCGCCTCGATGAGGTCGGGGCTGCGATCCCACCGCGAGTAGACGATGACCTGCGTGTCGCCGAGGTCGGGGATCGCGTCGAGCGGCACGTTCCGCAGCGCGCGCGCGCCGGCGAGCGCGGCGGCGCCCACGAGCAGCAGGACGAGGAACTTGTTCCTGACCGACCGAGGTCGATGCATGCGCGTCGACTCGCGATGCGCTTCGGTCGTCGGTGGCTGCTTCATGCGGCTCTCGGAATCGATGAAGAAGGTGCCCGAGACCACGATCCGCTCGCCAGGCATGAGCCCTTTCGTCACCTCGACGTCGTCGCCGATGCGCCACCCCGTCTCGACCAGCCGCGGCTCGAAGGATCCGTTGCCGCAGTCGACGAACACCGTTTTGCGCAGCCCCGAGTCCACGATCGCATCCGCCGGCACGACGAGCGTCGCCGGGAGGTCGACCGGGAACTCCACGTCGACGAACATGCCGGGCTTGAGCGCCCGCTGCGGGTTCGAGGCCTCGAGCCGCACCTTCAGCGTCAGCGTCGCCTCGTCGAAGATCGGTTCCGACGGACTCACCGTCGCCGACACGGCGCGGCTCTCTCCCGCCGTGGTGATCCGCGCGGAGGCGCCGCGGCGGATGAACGGCAGCTGGTGGCGGAACACGTCGGCCAGAATCCACACGCGGTTGAGATCCGCGATCCGGTAGAACTCGAAGCCGCGATCGAACCGGAGGCCGGGCGAGACGTTGCGCTGCAGCACGACGCCGTTCACCGGCGACTCGACGCGGATGTCCTGCACGAGATCGCGGCGCTGGCCCATTTCCCGCAGCTGCGAGTTGGATACGCCCATGTTGCGCAGCATGTCGGCCATCCGGTCGATCGCCTCGCCGCGCACGGAGGCGTGCGACGGCCCCCGTGGCTGTGGCTGCGGCTGCGGCTGCGTGACGGCCATGCGGTAGAACGCCTCGAGGCCGGTGTAGTACCGACTGCTGCGCACTCCTGAACTCGACCTCCGGCGCGACGAACGACGCGAGCACCTGGTCCCTTTTCACGGCGTCGCCCGTCGTCACGCTCTCCACGTTGCGGATCCAGCCGCTCACGGCGGCGACGATCGGATACGTCCGGTTCTCGTCGGGCACCACGCGCCCGGTCGTCCGCAGCAGCCGGGTGGCGGGCAACCGGTTGACGATGCCGAGCCGGACGCCGATCGCCTGCTGCCGCTCGGGACTCACCTGCACCGCGCCGTGCGGCAGCGCGCGGGCCGCGGCGTCGCCGCCCGTTGCCGCGCCTGCACGAACCGCCTCGAGCGCCATGCCGCAGATCGGGCAGTCGCCAGGATGGTCGCTGCGGTAGTCCGGGTGCATCGGGCAGGTGTAGACGGTTGCGGCATGCGCGCTCGCGTGCGCAGCGTCGGACCGGTGCGCCCACCACGTGCCGCCGGCGAACGAGCCGGCGGCGAGGGAAACAGCGACAGCCGTGACGGCAATGATGCGTTTCATTGTCATGTCATGCGACCGTTGACCGATAGACGTGCGCCACCACGAGGACCAGCGTGAGCGCGCTCAGGGCCATATGGGACGGTCCCTCGCGGTGCCTGATCAGAGTTGCCAGTGCGCCGAGCAGCACCAGAGCAAGGCCTGTGGCACCAACGAGCTCGAGTCCCGGCCACCAGAAAAGGGCCAGCGCGGCAAGTTCTGCGATGCCGGTTGCATACATGAACTGCCGCGAATAGCCCCAGCGATCCCAATTCGGCGCCACCGTACCGGTGAATTTCTGTCCGGCGGCGCCGACGAAGACCACGCTGATCAATAGCTTCAGGATCACCGCTGTTTTCCTCCAGGAGCGCTCGACACATGGGCGCGGCGTGCGAACCGCCGAGGGCACGCTCGTGGAGAGTCTTGTAAATGCGCTCTCTCTCGGCGGCCTCCTCGGTTGTGAGGGTCTGTGGCCGGGGCGGCTTTTCATAGTCTCGTATTCGTAGCCCATCTGCGCGGTTCGATCACTCGCGCTGACCGGCAGATCCGCGCGCTTGTTGCTTCTGTCCCCATACGAGAACTTGCGATTGAGGTATTTGGGATCGGTCGGATTCTTGTTGCCGAGCCGACTCCAGCTTTCCCAGATCCGGTCGATGTTGGCGTGATGGAGATAGAACATCGGGTCGCCGCCGACTGTGGAGAATTCGGCCATATCGCCGCCGAGGGCGAAATGCGTGAAGAAGTGCGGGTTCTGGTCCATCCGCGGATTGAACCCGAGGTTGCCGTTCGGCGAGTCGATGTAAAACTTCTCGTTGAGGGCGCCCAGATTGATCCACTCTTTGTAGATGATATCGATCCGTTCGCCCCCATTGACCCAGGGCCAGCGCGTGCCGTTGTACAGCGTGGTGCCCGGGACCCGGAACACGGCGGGGACGATGAGATCGTCGGGGTTGCCGGTGACCGGGTTCCAGTAGGGAAGCGAAAACTCCTCATCCTGCAGCACCTCGCGGATGACTCCCTCGAACTGATGAAGCATCAGGCGATGCCAGGGCAGGAAGTACCACTGTTGAAAGTGCTCAGGGTCAGAGGGGTCGGTGGCGTGGGACTGGCAGCCGTTCCACACGGCCTCCGCATCGCTCGCGAGCCTCCGGCGGAAGCGACGCGATCAGTTCCGTTTTCAGCTTCCTGGAGTGATCCCACAAGAACGCCGGAAATCCCTTGATCCAGTGGGTATTCCACCACCACTTCCATGAACGTTGGTCGTGTTCCGGCAGCTCCCGCATGATCTCGATCGCCTGCGCGTACTTCGCGAGCATCACCTGGCCTTGCGGGCTGTTGACGTTGTAGCGCGTGTAGACGCTCTTCGGACTCTGGGAAGGCGTTGCCGCCGCCGTCCTGGCAGCCGTCGTCGACTGCTGGGATGTGGCCGCCGTTGCGCTCGCAGCCGTTGCCGGAGCCGGCGAAGGCGCCGCGGCCGCGCTCTTGGCCGCAGCTGTCGGCGGCGGCGCACCGAACTGCAGCTCCAGGATGTCGTGCATCGCCGTGTGCGTGGAGAGGGTCGGGTCGAGGAACGTCAGCGCGCCGGCCGACTGCATCATCCCGCTCACCAGGTGAAAGCGATTGCTGATCACCCCGCCCGCGATGCCGTGCCGCGGCATCGGCATCGAGGGCAGCGTCAGCCACGAATTCGTCACCGGGTCGTACGCCTCGACGCTCTTGAACGCCCCGACCAGATCCTTGGTCGTCACCTCGCCGCCGGCGACGTAGATCCGGCGGCCGTCCGAGCCCGACGCGCCGCCGCTGCGCGCGGTCGGCATCCGTTCCTTCGGCACGCTCCACGTGTCGTTGACCGGGTTGTACTCCTCCACCACATCGGTGTTGGTGGCCGACAGGATGAAGCCGTGGCCGGTCCGGCCGCCGATGACGTAGATCTTGCCGTTGACGACGCCGCCGAACGCGTGGTTGCGCGGCACGGACATCGGCCGGCGGCTCTCCCACTTGTTCGTGGCCGGGTCGTACACCTCGTTGGTGCCGAGCACCCGGGACGGTCCGAAGAACGAGAAGAACGGGTCCTTGGCCCCGTCCGTCGTCGTGGCGCCGCCGATCACGTAGATCTTGCCGCCGACTTCCGCGGCCATCGCGGACCCGCGCTTGCCGGGCAGCGGCGGCAGCGACTTCCAGGAATCCGCCGCCGGGTCGTACTCCCACGCGGTGTCAATCGGTTCCCAGGCGCCGCCCACGGGGATGGCGGTGTCCTTCGGGGGGACGAAGCCGCCCATCACGTAGATCTTGCCGTTGGCAGCGGCCAGGGCCGCATGGTGGGCCGGCCGCGGCATCGACGTCTTCTTCGTCCACTTGTCGGTGGCCGGGTCGTACTCGTAGGCGACGCCCCGCGCCTTGCCGCCGTCCCAGCCGCCAAACACGTAGAGTTTGCCGTTGGTGGTCACGCCGTAGAGCTCCTCATCGGCCTCCGGGAATGGGGCCCCCTTCTTCCAGGGCGAGGTGGGCATCTGCGCCAGCGCGGTCGTGACGAACACCAGGCTGGCCATCATCACGGCCAGCATGGCGGTTCCTCGTTTCAACACGTTCGACATGAATGTCTCCTTTCAGGTAGTTGACGATGTAACAGGTCCTATCTCGTATTGACGATCAGGCCAAACAACAAGTAGTCGACGGTTCTACTGCCTTCACTGGTCTCCCACATGTAGGATGGCTGAAAGAACACGCGCTTGTTGAGTGGCAGCGTGACGCCAGTCCACATGCGCTCTCTGTTCCATCCACCATCCTGCTCATAGATAGGTTTCGTATGCGGCGAACGGCTTCCAGATGCGGCCCTCGAACCGTCAGGGGATGCGCGATCGCAACTTCGCCGCGGTAACGGTTCGTATCGTCCGCGAGCGCTGGACGGAACCTTCTGACATACATGTTGCGGCCGGAGATCTCGAACTTGCGAACGGAGAACGCCACGGTCCCGTCGATTCGAAACTGGTGCTCGTCGTAGCTGTCGGTGAATCCTCCCGGCTGCGGCGGCAGCTTATTGAGCCCGCTTGCAGGAACCGCGTAATACATGTAGCTGGGAGTCACCGTCAGAAACTTCGTCGTCCGAATTGGAACGTCAACTTGTGCGACTGGTGTGTCCAATCTACCGATGTAAAACCCATACAGTTTCAGATCGATCTGTTTCTGCACCGGGGTGCTCAGCACCAGCCAGCCCGACGGCGCGAGGAGTGAGCCACGTCCATCGCCTGGATCGGGTGCAGCAGGTACAGTAGGTGGGTCGACGTTTTCTTGGGCAGCACACGGTGCGCCCAGCGACATCACACAGACCACCAGAGCACTTGGCACGAGATACCGCGCCAACCTTGTGAGCCCTCGCATACCATCTCCACGGACGTCGTCATCGACGCCACAGTTACCGTTCGGCGAACCTCGTTGTGAGGTCCGGCGTCACGCGTCGGGAGATGGCAACGGCGATGCCGGCGCGCGATGCCTCGTGAACACGCCAGAATTGGCGTGTTTCTCTGCGGTCGCCGCGCAAATGAGTGTGTGCTTTCGCGCGGTGTGTGCGATCACACGCAGCCGCCGTCCAGGCACGCTCGGCGTTGATGCGCCCGACCACGAGAAGGCAATTACGTCGATCTCGGCGGCGTTTCTCAGGGAATTGCCTCACGAGCGAGTGGAGCGACTCTCGCTGCCGAGCGGGAGGCATCACCTTTGCCGTTGCGTGCAATCGGCACGTGGTCGTGCCGACATCGGTGATGCGAAGGGATGAGAGGAGCTGAAGATGATACGGCAGAAGGTCACAACGATTCTGGGTCTAGCCCTCGCATTCGCGTGCGTGGCGAACCCAGGCTTTGCGCAAACGCAGGCGACAACAACCAACGGACCACAGACATCAGGGGATCAGTCTGCCGCCGCTCTGGCCCAGCAGGCGAGTAATCCGTTCGCCAGCAGTTGGGCGCTGCAGCTGCAGCAGAACAACAATTGGACGGAGATGCCCCGCGGCGACGATCACACTCGGGTGCAGAGCAATCTGCTGTTCCAGCCGTTGATTAGTCTGAGGCTCACCGAGAAGCAGGGGCTGATTGTCCGCCCGATGGTGCCAATCGTGAATTCGATCCCCCATTTCGATCAGAGCGGGCAGAATCAACGGACCGCCGGGTTCGGCGACACCGTTCTCGCATTTGCGCTGCCGCGTTCGCTGCTCGGCGGCCGGCTCATGGTCGGCGCAGGCCCGACGTTCATTTTCCCCACGGCATCGGAGGATCTGCTGAGTCAGGACACCTGGCAGCTGGGGCCTGACGCGGGAGCCGTGTTGCTCGGCAAGCACTTCATCGCCTATGCCTTCGTGCAGCAATGGTTCAAGATCGGCGGCGACGGCCGGGACACCAACCAGATGAGCGGAACCTTCAACTTCACGTACTTGTTCGCAAACGGGTGGACCATAGGCACCCAGCCGCAGCTTTCGGTGGATTGGAAGGCGCGCGGAGGTGAACGAGGGACGTTTGGTCTGGGGCCACAGGTAGGCAAGATGTGCAAATGCGGAGGCCTGCCGACGCTGTTCCAGTTGCAGGTGCAGTACCTACCCGGTTCGTCCAGATGTCGCCGGCCCGAAGTGGAATATTCAGCTGCAAGCGACTCCGACGATCCCGGCCCTCATCAAGAAGGCGCTCTTCTAGCTGTAGGCAGGGCGTTCTGCACCAACCTGGTTCATTCGAGCGGGATGGACCAGGCGCGCGGCATGGCCCAACGTCGGACGACGACGTTGCGCTGAGCGGCACACTCGAGCGACTCGAGGGTCGCTCAATCAACGACTTCTCGCAAACCAGCGATGCCGCGTCAGAGAACAAGGGCTCACCAGATTGCGAGGTTGCGATCATTCCGCGAGCGCTTCACCCGTTGCTGCAAGGAACGCTCGGAGCGACTTCACGTCTACCGGTGTCGTGAAATAACGATCGAAGCCCGCCTAAGCCGCTCGCGCCTCTTCCTGCTGTCCCAGATCCGGATAGTGCGACCGTCGCGCGAGTCCGCTGAACACGGCTGGCATCCCGCTCGACCGCATGTGCGGCAGTGCGTGTGATCGCGCATGGCGTGTGCTAACGCGCAGTCGGAAATCGCGCCCTGTCCTCCCGCCGCTGAAAAACCGGCACGTTCGGGGCTTCGGTGGCGTGGCGTGGATGTTGCCGTGGCGGGTGCAGCTCCGAAGGAGGCGACGCCATGTCACGATCGATCGTTGGAATGGTCATCGACAAGCTGCTCACCGATGAGAACCTGCGCATCCGATTTGCGCTCGACCGGGTGGAAACGGTCGCCGAGCTGTGTCTGCGAGGTTTCGATCTTACCCGCGACGAGATCGATCTCTTGTGCCGGACCGATGCTGGTGTGTGGTTCCTGAGAAGCGCCGTGAGAGGCGCACCGCAGCACTGAGGATCGCGCATCACCAGGAGCGAAACAGAACGGCCATGTCGATTGACCTTGGTTCATGCGCGGCGCCGGAAACGATTGTCGTCACGACGCGCGCGAGCGTATACGAGCTGATCGTGCTTCGAGGCGACGAGGCAGACGTGCTGGTGCGCGGCGGCCGCCATTTCACAGAGTTCCGGCGCGTCCTGTTCGTCGGTTCTACCGCAGACAGCGGTTCGTTCCACCCACGGATAATCGACATCGCCCTTCGTATGCAGTTCATTTGTGGGGATCAGCTCGTCACCACCTCAGCGGTCCAGTCACTCTCCCGGCATCCCGCCAGCACCACTTCGACGGAGTCTGCATCCGCCCTGTAACCCGGGGGGTCTCCGAGGCCCGGAGCTCACGCGCGCTCTCAACGCGTCGTAAGAACTGCGCTCGTCACGGCGATGCGCCGCGTCCTCACCCGTGACCCTCACACCCGACCCTCTTTACCCCGTTCTCCTTGTTCTCCATGACTACCGCCTCGTGTGAAAACGCACGGACCGTGTGCCACGACACACCGCCCGCGACCGACGATGAGTGCCGATGCATCCGAGCGCGAGAACGAAACCTGGTGGATCTGGCCTGTGTTCCTCGAAAAGTGGCTGCGGCACGCGAGTGGGCGCTCGGCGCTGTGCGCAGGCATCACCTTTGCCCTTGCGTGTATCGACCGCAGCGCGGTGATGCGCGAACGGTCACACACGCGAGTGAATGCGATAAGCACTTCGGCAACAGGCCGCCGGAATCACGTCCTGATCGCCGGCATCAGATGAGGAGGAAAGATGCCACGAAAGATTGCGTACTGGGGAGCCACAGGTCTAGTGGGGATCGCGACGCTGTTCGCCGCCTTCAGCTATCTGACCACGGCCCCCGAGGCGGTCGAGAACTTTCGGCACGTGGGATATCCCCAGCAGTTGCGTGTCCTGCTCGGCATCGGGAAGCTGGCAGGAGCCATCGTGCTGCTCCTGCCACGGCTGCCGACGTTGAAGGAATGGGCCTACGCAGGCTTTACCTTCATGTGGATCGCGGCAGTCGTGGCGCACTATCTGGCGGGCGACGGGAAATCGTTGTTGCCGGTCGCGTTGCTCGGGCTGCTGGCGGTTTTGTACGTGACGCGCCCGGCGAATCGCCGCGGTTCCGCGAAGCCGGTGCTGGCGTAGCACGCGGTTCGATCCCGGTGTCCGGCGCGTCCCACACGTCGGCACCGTTGTTGCCATGGCATCGCCGCAAATGAATCGAGGGCCGAAATGAAACTGAATCGACTTGTTCCGCTGTGCCTACTCGCGATGCTTCCGTTCGGAACCGTTGCCATCGCGCAAGAGACGCGCGAGGAAGCGCAGAAGCAGCAGCGGGAGGAAAAGCAGCAGACGGTCACGCCGTACGAACCGAATCTCCTCGAGCGCGCGCTGAAAGCCGTCGAGACCGGCGGCATCCCGCTCATCACTCGCGATGGCATCTACGCGAAGCTTGGGAGCATCACGACCGGAAGCGGTTTCGCGTACGGGGCGGGCTATCGCTCGCGTCGTCTCTTCGGCTCCGACGCCGCCCTCGACGTGTGGGGAGGCGCCTCGCTCAAGGGGTACTGGGCCGGAGAGGCACGCGTTCGGTTTCCAAATCTTGGCGGCGGCCGATTTCTGGCGGAGGGCTACGGCCGGCGCTCCGAGTATCCACAGGAAGACTACTTTGGTCTCGGTCCGGACTCGCTTCGGTCCGCGCAGGCCGACTTTCAGCTGCGCGCTCAGACGATTGGTGCGCGAGCGGCTATGCGCGTGGCTCCCGTCGTCTCGATCGGTGGCGGCCTCGAGTACTACGAGCCCAGGGTGAGCGATGGCACGGACAAAGCGCTGGTCTCGATCGGCGAGCAGTACGACGAGGCATCGGCTCCAGGACTGTCAGCGCAGCCGAACTACTTCGTACCATCGCGTTCGTCGAGATCGACTCGCGCCAGCCGCTGAACGCCCGCAAGGGCGGCTGGTACCGCGCCGAGCTCAGCCACTACGACGATCGCGATCTCTCGGCGTATCCTTCACTCGCCTGGACGTGGACCTGCGGCAGTTCGTCAGCTTCCTCTCGGAGCGGCGCGTGCTGATGGGACGCGTGGCGGCCTCGACGTCCGAGACTGCTTCCGGCCAGCAAATGCCCTTCTACCTGATGCCGACGCTGGGCGGGAACGACTCGCTCCGCGGCTACCGCGACTATCGGTTCCGCGGTCCACATGCGCTGCTCCTGCAGGCGGAGTATCGCTTTGAGATCTGGTCCGGACTCGACGCCGCGCTCTTCTACGACGCCGGAAAGGTCGCCATGCGCCGCGCCGATCTCGACCTGAACGACCTCGAATCCGACTATGGGGTCGGATTCCGCTTCAACACGGATAACGGCATCGTCCTTCGCGTGGACGCGGCCTTTGGGAGTCGCGATGGCAAGCATCTTTGGATCGTCTTCGGTGGCAAGTTCTAGGTCGGCAGCGCGCCGGCTGTGCGCAACCGTCGTCGGGCTCACGGCTGTTGCCGTCCTCGGCACGGTCGGCGTGGTCACGACGGCGCGGCCGCACTTCTATCCCGACGATCCCTTGTGGATCGACAACGACGCGGTCGCCGACGCCTCGTCTGTGAAGGCAGTCGAGGACGCCAACAGCTACGACTTCGTCGTCAACACGTTCGCGACGCCTGGCGAGCGGCGGGATCTCCGGGCGATGAACGTCAACACGCTCGACGAGGTGCCGAACTCGGCGTGGTTCGTCAACCGCATCGGCCGTGACGCGATGTCGATTGACGATGTCGTGCGTGGCCCAGATCGTTCGAGTCGATCTCACTGGATGGCTGGAAGGTGTCTGGCGGCAAAGCCACAGGCGTGCAGCCTGGATTCCGGATGACCGACCGCGAAGGGCACACGTATCAGATCGAATTCGACCCGCCCGCCAATCCGGAACTGGCGACGGGGGCGGAAATCATCGGCACGGCGTTCTATCACGCGTTCGGATACCACACGGTGGACGTCTACCTGGCCGAACTTGATCCGAGCCGGCTCGTCATCTCCGATAAGGCGACGTACCGCGACCCGCTCGCGGGTGGACGAAAGCGGCCGTTCACGCGCAGCGACGTGGACAAGGTGCTTCGACGGGCGGCCCGGCGAGCCGACGGCAAGTACCGCGTGCTGGTCAGCCGCTTTGCCGACGGCAAGCCGTTGGGCAACTTTCGGTACTACGGCACGCGGCCCGACGATCCCAACGACATCGTGCCGCACGAGCACCGCCGCGAGCTCAGGGCCGCGCGCGTGTTCGGCGCGTGGCTGAACCACGACGATTCCCGCGGCGTCAACAGCCTGGACATGCTCGTCGGCGAGCCGAACCGACGCTACATCAAGCACTACATGTTCGACTTTGGTTCGATTATGGGAAGTGGAACGGTCTACGCGCAGCGTCACCGGCCGGGCAACGAGTACATCCTCGAGTGGAAGCCAGGCTGGCTGACGCTGGCCACGCTTGGGATGTATGCACGCCCCTGGACTCGCATTTCGTATCCCGATGTGCCGCGCGCCGTGGGTCGATTCGAAGCCGATGCCTTCGAGCCCACGTCGTGGAAGCCTGAATATCCGAATCCCGCGTTCGAGAACATGCGGCCTGAGGACGCGTTCTGGGCGGCGCGCATCATTTCACGATTCGATGACGCCACCGTGCGGGCCGTCGTCGAGAAGGCCAGATACAGCGATCCACGCGCGACCGAGTACATGACGGCGACACTGCTGCGCCGGCGCGACAAGGTGCTGCGCGCCTGGCTGACGCCGATCAATCCGCTCGTAGACTTCTCGTTGAGCGCGTCAGGCGAACTGACGTTTGCCAATGCTGCCGAGCAGGCCGGAGTCGCCACGCCTCCGAGCGGCTATCGGCTGCAGTGGGCTCGATTCGACAACCTGACCGGCCTCGCGACCGACGCCGGTGGCGAGATCGCAGTCGGCGAGCCACGAGCGCAGGCGCCGGCTGCGCTGACCGTGCCTCGAGCCAACGCCGACTTCATCCAGGTTCGGGTGGCAGCCATCCACCCGCACTTTCCGTCGTGGGCCACGCCCGTCACGGTGTACTTCCGGCGCGCGGGCTCAGGCTGGGAGCTCGTCGGATTGGCGAGATAGCTGGGGCGGTATCGATACACAGTTCAGACTGTGTGCACGACGAACAGCGAATGACCTTTGGAAGGGATGCGGCGCAGTGAGTGGAAAGTCAGAGAATGCTGGCGGCAAAGCGAGACTGCGTGGTGCGGTGGCGTCAGCGAAAGACTTCGTGACGGCTTCGGCGACTGTCGGAATGTCCGCTTTGACGACACCGATGAGTCCAGAGGCTTCCCAGCTTCGAATCAAGTCCGTGGCCGCTTCCCAGGATCAAAGGTTCAGCGCCTTCCTGATGTTAGTCGCCGAGCAGCGAGCCTTGGACCCAAAAGGAGCAGACAGCTTCGCAGCCCTTCGCCCACGCGCGTCACGCGGCTGATCTGAAAACGGGTAGTCGCGGTGTGCAGTCGATAGCTGACGCACAGTCAAGTCTGCCCGCGGTACATTGCAGGTACAGCAGAAAGCGAGCGACTGTAAGTCGCTTTAGATAGAGCAGTTAAAAGTGGAGGCGCCGGGATTCGCACCCGGGTCCGAAAATACATCCTCGCAGGAATCTACGGTGCGTATCAGCTTCTAAAATCTCACTCCCGGCGTCGAGAAGCTGCGAAGAATCGCCGGCAGCCAGCCCCGGGTAGTCTCGTCACCGACGTCCGGAACAACGCGTCGGCGACCAGCCTGCTAATTTGACATCTCGTACCGGCCCACAGGCTGACCGGAGGAGACGCTCACAGGTTCTTAGGCTGCGAGTGCGAGCTGCGTGTCCGCAGTTAGGTTGTTTTCCATCTGATTAACGAGGGGGATGGTCCTCGGCACGCATCCTGCGAAACCATATCTCCGTCGAATCTAAGTCGCCCCCGTGGCGAGCCAGACCTACCATTGTACGCGCCCTGCTCCCTCTCGTCAAACCGTTGTCGGGCTTGAAGTTGCGCCCATCCGTAACCCTTGACTTGGCTCTGAACGGTCCCGATAATGCCTGAAATGCCCGATGACGAGCTTCGTCATGCAGTCAACGCGATCTGTACTCGGCTGCAGTCCGACTTCGAAGCCGAGCTGACCCGGCTCACTACGCGGCTGGGGGCCGAGCGCGAGGCAGCGGTGGCGGAGGCCCGGCAGCATGCCGAAGCGCTCGTCGCCGAACGCACGGCCGAGGCAGCGCGCGCCGCGAGCCAGGCGAAAGACGACGAATGGAGCGCGAAGCTCGAGGCCTCCCGCAAGGAATGGGAACAGCGCCTCGAGCGGGAGCTCGAACAGCAGCAGACGCAGGCCGACGATCATCTCCTCGAAGAGATGGCGCGACTGCGCGGCGAACTCGACGAAGCCGCCGAACGCGCCGTGGCAGAGCGCGACGCCTCACTGAAGCAGGAACTCCAGTCCTCGTTCCAGGATGATCTCCGCCGCGCCGTCGAAGACGCGACGACCCGCGTACGCGAAGAGCTCGAAGCCGAACGGGCGCGCGCCAGTACGGCACTCGAGGCGGAAAAGGCGAGTGCCGCCAGCGCGCTCGATCAGGAACGGGCCCGGCTCGCGGGTGAGCTCGACGCCGTTCGCGCCAGTCTCCAGCACGACCTCGACACCGAGCGGACGCGGCACGCCGCCGAGATTGCCGCCGAACGCGATCGCGCGTCGTCGCTCACAATCGATCTCGAGCGCGCCCGTGCCGCCGCGGCGGAGCTCGAAAACTCGCAGCGCAGCGCCGCCGAGCTGACGAACGCCCTCGCTGCCGCGTCGCGGGAGCGCGACGAGGCGCGGGCGACCGTCGCCGAACGGCAGGCGCAGTCGGCGATGTCTGCCGCTTCGACGACGGCCGGAACCGGCGAGGCGACGATCGAGTTTGCCGAGCGGCTTCTCGCCGCCATTCGCACGATCGATTCGGCCCAGTCCCTGTCCGACGCACTCACCGCCTTGACGACGGCTGCCGGCGCCTTCGCACCGCGCACGGCGGTGCTGATCGTCCAGGGCGGCGACGCGCAGGTCTGGCGCGCGTCGGGTATCAACGCGCCGGCAAATCAGCGGCTGCCGCTGGCCGGTCTCATCGGCAAGGCCGTCTCCACGGTGAACGTCGTTTCGACGACCACCGAGCCGGCCCCCGCGTTCGCCGCCCTTTCCCCCGATCGGTTCGGGCTGGCCGTTCCTGTCACGGTGGGCGGCCAGAGCGTCGCGGTGCTCTATGCCGACGCCGGGACGGCGGGCGACGGCGCGGGCGAGCGCGCGACGTGGCCCGGCGCGATGCAGGTGCTCGCGGCGCACGCGTCGACCTGCCTGTCGCAGATCACCGCCAGCCGGACGTCGCAGGCGCTGCAGGCGTCACGAGCCGGCGGCGCCGCAAACGGTCCCGGCGCCGACGACGAGAGCAGCGCGCGGCGTTATGCGCGACTGCTGGTGTCGGAGATCAAGCTGTACAACGAGTCGGCGGTGCGGCTCGGGCGCGAGAAGCGCGACCTGCTCGCCCGCCTGCGGCCGGAGATCGACCGCGCGCGCCACCTGTTCGAAGAGCGCGTGTCGCCATCGATCGCGCGCCGGAGCGCGTTCTTCCACGACGAGCTCGTGCACACGCTTGCCGACGGAGATTCGGCGCTGCTGGGGTCGGCCTGATGATGCGACGAGCGAGGATCGCGGTTTCGGGTCTGCTGACGGCGGCTGCCGTGCTCGTCGCCGCGCCGCGGCCGGCCGGCCAGCTCGCGCCGACGGCGCATCCGCCGCTGCCGAAGAATCCGAGCGAGCTCTGGCTCGTGCCGGCCGACTCGCCGGCGATGACGCGCGCCGCCACGACCTACGAACCGCTGGCGCAGGCGGCCGCCGCGATCGGCGCCGGCGACTTCGAGCGGGCGTTGACGCTCGCCAGCCGTCCCGCCTTCACGTCGACGCCGCTCGCTGGCTACGCCGCGTATTACAAGGGCCTGGCGCAGCTGCGGCTGTCCCGCCCGGCAGAGGCGCGCGACACGTTCGCTTCGATCAAGCGGGGCGGCGCCGACGGCTATCTCCCGACCGCCGTGGATCTCGCGACGGCCGAAGCGGCGACCGCGCTGGGCGATCATGCGCGGGCGCTCGGCGTCTACGAGCGTCTTGCCGCTGACAAGCAGATCGTGACCGACCAGATTCTGCGGAAGCTGGCCGACGCCGCGCGCGCGGCCGGCGACCGCAAGAAGGCGGCCGAGGCGCTGCTTCGCATCTATTACGAGTATCCGCTGACCGATTCAGCCATCGCGGCCGCGGCCGACCTCGAGCCGCTGCGCGATCTCATCGTCCGCCAGAGCTACAAGGCCGATCTCGGACGCGCCGTCCAGCTGTACGGCGCCCGCCGCTACGCCGACGCGCGGACCGCGTTCGCGGCGCTCCAGCCGGAGCTCTCGGGCGACGACAAGGAGCTCGCCGAGCTGCGCATCGCCGAATCGGACCACTTCCTCCAGCGCTACCAGCAGGCGGTCGATCGTCTGCGGCCGTGGCTCGATCGCGGCGCCCGCCAGGCGGAAGCGCGGTTCTTCATGCTCAGCGCGCTGCGGGGCCTCGGACGGAACGACGAGTTCCTGGCGCAGACGCGCGCGCTCGTCAACGAATTCCCCGACAGCTCGTGGTCCGAGGAGGCCTTGAACAACCTCGGCACCTACTACATCCTCGAGAACGACGACGAAAGCGCGGCCGCGGCCTTCGCCGAGCTCTACGAGAAGTTCCCCACCGGCCCGCGCGCCGAACGGGCCGCGTGGAAGGCGGGGTGGTGGAGCTACAAGAACGGAGACTACGCCAACACGGTACGGGTGTTCGAGAAGGCGGCTACCGGCTTCCCGCGCTCCGACTATCGACCGTCCTTCCTGTATTGGTCGGCACGTTCGCATGGCAAGCTCGCCGCCGGCGAGAGTGCGCAGGCGCGGATGCAGCTCGTCTTCACCGACTACGCCAACTCGTATTACGGCCGCCTCGCCGAGCGCGCCCTGCCGCGCCAGGCGCGGACCCGCCTGGCAAGTGACGCCGTGCCGGCAGCCAGGCCGTCGGCGTCGCCGGCGGGTGAACCGTCAACCGCCGATCTGATTCGCCTGCTGCTGGCGGCGGAGTTGTACGACGACGCGCTGAACGAATTGCGCCACGTGCAGCGGACGTCGGGCACGTCGCCGGTCGTCGAGGCGACGATTGCGTGGGCCTACCACCGCAAGGGAGAGCTGCGGCGGGCGATCACGCTGATGCGGCGGGCCTATCCGCACTTTCTCGCCGCCGACCAGACGCTGCCGCGGGAGATCCTCCAGGTCATCTTTCCGCTGACTTACTGGGACCTGATTCGGAAGCATGCGGCGGCGCGCGACCTCGACCCGTATCTGGTCGCGGCGCTGATCGCGCAGGAGTCGACGTTCGATCCGGAGATTCGCTCCGCCGCCAACGCCTGGGGGCTGATGCAGATCGTGCCGGCCACCGGCCGCCGTCTCGCGAGCTCGATCGGGATCCGTCGATTCACGACCCCGATGCTGACCAATCCCGAGACCAACGTGCGCCTCGGCACGCTGTACTTCTCGCGCCTCGTCGCCCAGTTCGGCGGCGCCTACTACGCCCTCGCCAGCTACAACGCCGGCGAGAACCGCGTCGTCCGCTGGAAGGCGGAGCGCCCGGGCCTCGACGAGGACGAGTTCATCGACGACATCCCGTTCCCCGAGACCCAGAACTACGTCAAGCGCATCCTCGGCACCGCCGAAGACTACCGCCAGCTCTATGGCAAGGGCGGCGGCCGCCCGATTCCCGTGAAAGCCTCTGGGAACTGAGGAAGAAAGTTCGAAGGTCGAAATTCGAACTTCGAAGTTGTCCCCAGCTCACCGCGGCCAGCTCACCACTTCAAAGATCGCCACTTCGCCGTCGTCAGCGACCGGCCGCAGATGTTCCATGTACGGTTGCAGCCTCTCCATGACCAGCGGCCCTTCGACCCGGCCGTAGCCGTTCGGGCCGCGGTTGATCGTGATGTAGCGGACGCGGCGGGCGCGCAGGTCTTCGAAGGCGTGGCCGGACGGAAAAGTCCCGAGCACGGGCGCCGACTCGCGGAAGTCGGCCGGGATGTGGTCGCTGTAGCCGTTCACGAGCGGCTGCCAGTGCGCCGTCGAGTTCAGCATGTAGCGGGTGTGGAGGTGGAAGTCGATGCGCCGGCCGTGGAACGGAAACTCGGCGACCGCGCCGCGCGGCATCTGTGCCAGGACGCGATAGGGCTGGGGCGGCAGCACGTCCGCCCGCCAGTTGAACGGCACGTCGTTGATTTCGAGCAGTACGGCGAGACAGGCGGCGGCGCCGACGGCGAGGCGGCGAGTTGGCCACCGGTCGCCGAGCGCACGGACGGCAAACGCCGCGAGCACGGCGACGCACAGCATGACCACGGTGCCCATGCGCTCCGGCGCGCGGAGGAACGAGAACACCGGGATGACGTGGTAGAAAACGGTGTAGAGGCCGGCGCGCGGTCCGAGCGTCGCCCAGAACGTCAGTACTGCGACCGATCCGTAGAGAACGGCCGTTTCCCGATCACGTGACCAGGCAGCGCTGCCAGGATTCGTTCGCCGCCAGGCGATCACCGTGCCGGCGAGTGCCAGGATGAGGCCGAGAAAGCCGGGAAAGAGGACGGCCGAGTTCCAGTCCTTGATCAGCGGCAGCATCCACTCGTGCGCGTGCGAACCGGAGGCGAGGTACGAACGGACGTAGGCCGACCAGTGGCGGGCGTCGTCGAGTGAACGGGCGAAGCCGGTCTCGTTCTGGATCGACAGGAACGGCAGGAAGAACGGCAGCACGATCGCAACCGAGCCGACGGCGGCAATGGCGATCGCGATCCAGTAGCGGGGCGACGACCACAGGCGGCGCGACCAGGCATAGAAGAGCGTCCCGTAGCCGATCGTGAGGCCGACCGAGACGCCGTAATAGGCGCACGACAGCGCCTGCGCCGCCAGGGCGGCCGCGAGCAGCCCGGCTCGCCGCGGCGTCGGGTCGTCGACCAGGGCGTGGAAGGCGAGCATGCACATCGGGATGCCCGCGATCATCACCAGCTGGATGTGGGCCGTGTGGGCAAAGACGTAGGGGCAGAACGCGAACAGCGCGGCCGCCGTCGCCGCCGCGGCGCCGTCGCCGACGAGCCGACGGGCCAGCAGCCAGGTGAAGACGACAGACGCGGCGAACCCGAACAGCACGACCGTGTTGTGCGCGGTATACGGATTCTTCGTCGCCAGCCAGGCGGGGATGGCGAGGACGCCGGCGCCGAGATTGGCTTCCGAGTAGGCGAGCGTGCGCTCGTGAGGATGGAAGATGTTGGCGTCGTAGACCCGCAGCGGGTCCGTCGTCAGCGCGTGTGCGACCCAGGCCACGTTCCATACCGCGAAGCGGCCGTCGCCGGAGTTGGCGGTCCGACCGAGGCTCCCGAGACCCGACGCCAGCGGCCAGGTCATGACGATGGCGGCGGCGACGGCCAGCGTCCAGAGGATGATCCACTGCCGCGGATGCAGGGGCCGGGGAACGGGCGAAGTTCGGGCAGACGATGACTCTTCCATCAATGCGGGCATCGGTGTAGGGGCAACCCTGGATTGTCTGTAGAATTGACCGGCATTCTACATGACCCGCCTCGCCCTGCCTGCAGCCGTGCTGCTCACGACCGTCGCAGCCTGGCTGTCACAGGCCACCCTGGCCGTGGCGACACCCGACGGCCCGCGCATCGCGCTGCTGCCGGTCTCGGCGGGTGCGCTGATCGTGGTTGCGATCGCCGGCCTTGCCGTCGTCGCGGCGGCACGCGCGGCGCTGCCGCTGACGCCGGTCTGGCTGCTCCTCCTGATCCTGCTGCCGTGGCTCCCGATTGACCTGCCGCCGCCCGTCCTGATGTGGGCCGGCGCGATTCACGCGTTCGTCTGGGCGGGCGTCGCCCTGCTCGTGCTGTGGCCGGGCATCGCGCGAGCATGGCCGCGGTTGTCGGCGGGCAGCGCCGGCGAGTGGCTGCGGGCGAGCCCGCGGTTGACGGCGGGAGGCCTGGCATGTGCCATCTTTCTGGCGTCGGCGTGGTTCGTGTCGCCCTCCGTGCCGGGCGGAGACGAGCCGCACTACCTGGTGATCACGCAGAGCCTGCTGCTCGATCGCGATCTAAAGATCGAGAACAATCATCGCCGAGGCGACTACCACGCCTACTTCGGCGGCGCACTGCCGCCGCACTACATTCAACGCGGACGCGACGGCGAGATCTATTCGATCCATGCCCCCGGCTTGTCGGCGATGGTCGCGCCGGCGTTTGCCATCGGCGGCTACCGCGCGGTCGTTCTGCTGCTGATCGTGGTGGCGGCGTGCGGCAGCGCGCTGGCCTGGCACCTTGGCGATCTGGCGACGCGGCGGACCGACGCCGCCTGGTTCGGCTGGGCTGCGGTCACGTTGTCGGCGACGGCGATCTTCCACAGCTTCAGCGTCTATCCCGACGGTCCTGGCGGCGTGATCGCGCTGACCGGCGTGTGGGCGATCCTCCGCGCCGGCGAGGAGCGCGGCTCGGGCGCGACGTCGGTCCGCCCGTGGCTCCTGCACGGCGCGGCGCTGGCCCTGCTGCCGTGGATGCACAGCCGGTTCGCGCTCCTCGCCGGCTGCGTCGGCGCGCTGGTGCTGCTGCGGCTGCCGCTGACGAAGAACCCGGCGGCCAAGGCGGCGGCTTTTCTCAGCGTGCCGATCGTCAGCGCGGTAGCGTGGCTGTCGTTCTTCTTCGTGATCTATGGCCGACTCGATCCGTCGGCGCCCTACGGCTCGACCCGCGACTTCTCGCTCGCCTTCGTCCCCGGCGGCCTCACCGGCCTGCTGTTCGATCAGCGTTTCGGGCTGGTTGCCAACGCGCCGGTGCTGCTGTTTGGATTCGCCGGCCTGATCCTGATGCTGCGGCGGCGGACTGAGATCGATGGCGCGCCCGGCGGCCGCCGCCTGGCGCTCGAGCTGTTGTTCGTCATCGTCCCGTACCTCGTGACCGCGACCAGCTACGCCATGTGGTGGGCGGGGTGGAGCGCGCCGGCACGATTTGCCAACCCCGCGGTGTTCCTGCTGGCGATTCCGTGCGCCGTGCTCTGGGCGAGCGCCGGCCACCGCGCCACGCGAGTCGTCGCGGCCGCCGCGCTGGCGATGACGGCGGCGATGTCGGTGCTGCTCGTGACGATCGACGGCGGCCGCCTCGCCTACAACACGCGGGAAACGACCGCGCTCTGGCTCGACTGGGCTTCGAGCCTCGTGCCGCTCGGCGAAGGGCTGCCGGTGTGGTACCGGGGGCAGGAGGGCATCTTCGCGCGCGACGTCGCGATCTGGGCGGCGATCCTGACGGCGGCGTTCCTCGCGTTACGTGCGTTGTCCGCGCTGCCCGCCCTTCGCGATGTCATCCGCTACGCTACCGCGGTCGCCGCCGCCGGCGCGATCGCGTTCATGGTAGCGGTCGGCGTCACGTGGGGGGTGAAGCGGACGGAGACACTCTCACCGGCACCGGCGCAGCTGGCGGCACTGAGGCGGCTCGCAGAGGAGCCGCGGCTGGTGCCCGTGACGCTGTCGCCGCCCGGGCCCGTCGATCGGGCCACGCTCCTGGCGATGATGCGCATCGAAGCGGCGTCGCGCGGCGGCGGGGGACGCGGCCGCGACGAACAGCCGATGGTGTCGCTTCCGAGCCTGCCGGCGGGGCGGTACCGCATCTCGGCGCGGACGCGCGGCCCGGGCGGCTGGCTCCTGATCGGCCTCGGACAGGATCAGTTCGCGCTGCGCAGCGAGCCGCTGACCTACCCGCCGGCGCCGCTCGAGATCGATCTGCCGGTCGCCGTGCGCGCGCTGGTGGTCCGCGGCGACGAAGACGCGCGCCGCGTGCTGCGATCGGTGACAGTCGAGCCAGTCTCGCTCGTCGGCGTCGAGGCGCGGGTGAGCGACCGGGTCGCGCGGCGGGCGGTCAAGTACGACGCGGCGACGGTCTACTTTCTCGACGACGGCTGTTTCGTCGAGCCCGAGTCGTTCTGGGTCGGCGGCGCGCGCCAATGTTCGCTGGTCGTGCAGCCGTCACGGCCGGGCAGTTCGGCGACGCTCCTGATCCGCAACGCGCCGGTAGCCAATGAGGTCGTGCTCGAGGCAGGGCAGTGGCGCGAGTCGCTCGCGCTGGCGCCCGGAGAAGAGCGGCAGGTTCGGGTTCCGATCGCCCCCGGTCGCGGCGCGGCCATGGTGACGGCCGCGACCACGACCGGCTTCCGGCCGTCGGAGTCGATCGCCCAGAGCCGGGACGAGCGGTTCCTGGGGGTGTGGGTGAAGGTGATCGAATGAGGGCTCAGAACCTCACGACACCGCCGAAGTAGAACCCGCGCACCTGCAGATCGCCGTTGTCGTTATCGACCTTGTAGAGGACGTCGAACGACCGCCAGCCTGCCTGTACGCCGACGTTCTCGATGAAATTCACCGTGCCGTAGATGTCGACGTCGAAGTAGCTTCCGCTGTATTTCTCCTCGATCTCCGGCAGCTTGAAGAAGGTGAACTCCCCGGTGATCGAGATGTTGGGGGCGACGTAGCCGCGGCCGATCACGCCAACCGCCGGGATCGGCGCGCGGGCGCGGACGAACTCCGAGTCGAAGTTATTGGTCAGCTGCGCCTCGACGTCGGTGTACTTGGCTTCGAGGACGAGGCCGACGAAGCCACGGTCACGATAGAAGAAGTCGTACTCGTAGGCGAAGCGGTAGGCGCGCCACGTCAGCTCGGTCTCGACCTCGATGTTCACCGGAAACAGGATGCCGTTGAAGATGAGGTCGCGTTCGATCACCTTCTCGGCCTCGTAGCCGATCGGCGTGTACTCGAACCGGAACTTGTGCTTCGTGGCCGGCCGCAGCACCACCTTCAGCTGCGTGAACCACTTCCTTTCGACCCCGAGATCCTCGATCAGATCGATATCGCTGCCGAGGATGCCTTCGAGCGACTCGCTGTTGATGAGGAGGCTGGGCGACGGAGCCCAGAACGAGCCCGAAACCTCGACGTGATAGTTCTCGCCCGTCGCCCGGGACGAGGTCTGCAGCGGCGCCTGGGCGTGAAGCGGCGCGGCGCCGCCCATGAGTGCCAGCAGGCACACCGACACTAATGCTTTTCGTGTGGACATGAAGCGCGTTCTCGCCCCGGATGGATTCGTCGCGAAGCCGGGCTGGGTACCCGGGTGCCTTCTGGGAAAGGCCCGCCCAGAATACCACGGTTGCTCGGCAGTTCCATCAGGCGAGACAACGCGCCGGGATGAACCGCGGCCGCGAACGATGGCGCTCCCTCGCCGACTCGTCGACCCAGAGCAGTGGTCCGGTCCGGCTCATCGAAGAGCCCCGACCGTTGAGACGCCGTCACTCCGGCATCGCGTTGCTCACACGATCTGTATCTCATCCCGCTGCGAGGCGAAGCCCTTGATTCATACCGCGGTTACCGACGACGGCAACGCCGAGGTCCAAGGAATCGTGATCGGCGGATTCAGGATCCCGGATAGGGACGACGCCAGGGATGAGCGCAGTTACGAGTTGCAGTGAATCGCAATGCGAAACCGCGTCTGTGTTGTTGTGCAGCGCAATCCAGGAGACTCAGCAAATGAAGACATATGTGTTGAACGCGCTCGCCGCGGTGCTGCTGTGCGCCGCCACTGCGGCGGCTCAACAGGGGACCAGCGAAATACGCGGCAGGGTGACGGACTCGCAGGGCGCAGCGATGCCCGGCGTCACGGTCACGATCCGCAATCAGGACACAGGCATGTTCCGCGATACCGTCACCGGATCCGACGGCACTTACTTCATCAGTGCGGTCACGCCCGGCACGTACAAAGCGTCGTTCGAGCTGCAGGGATTCAGGAAGTCGACGGTGTCGAAAGTCGCGCTCGAGGTCGGCAAGACCGCGACGCTCGACAGCGAGCTCGCCGTCGGCGCGCTCGAGGAGTCGGTGACGGTGTCGGCCGAGTCGCAGCTGGTCGACACTTCATCCAAGGAGATCGGCGGCAACCTCTCGTCGCGCGAGCTCGTGGCGCTGCCGTCCATCAACCGCAACTTCGTCGGCCTGATTGCCGTGCTGCCGGGCGTCGTGCCCAACGTCTCGACCGACTCGATTGGCTCCGACGCCATCATCACGAACGGCCGCGAGTCGCGCAACAACAACTATCTGGTCGACGGCGCCAACAACTTCGACGACGTCAACGGCGGCCGCTCCGGCACGCAGGCGCGCACGGCGCTGGAATCGATCCAGGAGTTCCAGGTCATCACCAACCAGTTCGACGCCGAGTACGGCCGGACCAGCGGCGCCGTCGTCAACGCCGTGACCAAGCAGGGCACCAACCAGTGGCACGGCGTCGCCTTCGCGTTCGGCCAGGACGCCAGCCTGACGAAGGAGGAGTACTTCGCCAGGAAGCGCGACCTGGCCAAGCCCGACACCCAGCGCCAGGAGTACGGCGGCACGCTCGGCGGGCCGGTCGTCCAGAACAAGGCCCACTTCTTCTTCAGTCTCGAACGCGTCCTGCTGGATGAAGGCATCACCACCAACATCCTGTCGCGGCCGGAGTTGAACTGGACCGGCATCGAACGCAGCCGGATCTGGAACACGGTCGCGCGCTTCGATCATCAGATCAGCGCCGGCAACACCTGGAACGTCCGCTGGCTGCGGGAATACTCGCCGCAGTTCAACCAGATCATCGGCAGCCTGACCCCGGCCGCCGTCGACGAGGAGGACGACCTCGATCAGTCGCTCTCGGCGACCCTGAGCTCGGTGCTCGGCAACAGCCGCGTCAATACGCTCAAGGTCAACTGGACGCAGGAAGACGTCGCCTTCGCCAATCCCTGCTACAACGGCAACGCCCGGCGGCAGGACCTCTGCGATCCGACGCTCGACTTCCAGACCTTCGACGACCAGCAGAGCCCGCGCGCTCAGGCCGCGTCAACGACGCCTACCAGATCGACAACACGTTCTCCTGGTTCGTGCCGGGGAAGATGGGCGACCACGACTTCAAGTTCGGCGCCCAGTACCAGTATCTCGACGTGGAGAATACCAACGACGGCAATCTCAATGGCACGTTCGCGTTCGCCCAGAACGACCTGGCGTTCGATGACGCCAACCCGCGCAGTTATCCCGATCGATTCTCGATTCGCGTCGGCGGGTCGCAGCGGAGCACGCAGAAGGTGCACTTCGTCGGCGCCTTCGCCCAGGACAAATGGAAGTTGAACGACCGCCTGACTCTCAGCCTCGGCCTGCGCTGGGACGCCGAGATCACGCCGATCGACGAGGGCAGTAATCCCTACTTCGACGACGCCGGTAACTACCCGGTCGATCTCGACAACTTCCAGCCGCGCGTCGGCTTCGCCTACTCCCTTGGCGAGAGCGGCCGCCAGGTCGTGCGGGGCGGCTACGGCAAGTTCTACGAACGGACCTATTTCGAGCTGGTGAGCGGTTTCTATACCGGCGGCACCTACATCTTTTCGCAGAACCGGAACTTTCCGCTGAACAACGCCGATCTCGGGCCGCGCAACGGCAATTTCCCGACCGATCCGTTCCTCGTCAACGGCCCCGTCATCACGCCGGCGGCGCGCGCCGCGCTCGACGCCCAGTTCCCGGTCGGCGTTCGCTTCCAGAACACCGGCGCGACCTGGGACCATCCCGATCGCAAAGTGCCGTCGTCGCACCAGCTGTCGATCGGCTACGAGCGCCAGCTCGGGGCGTCGATCTCGGTTCGGCCGACTACGTGCGCAACATGAGCAGGGAACTGCTGTTCACCAGGCAGCTCAATCCGACGCTGCGGGCCACGCCCAACACGGCGCAGTCGCCCAACGTTCGGCAGGGCAGCGCCGACCTGACCGCGGCGCAGAACGAGCTGCGCGCCGCCGATCCCGCGTTCACCAACTTCACCACCGGCGTGAGCATCCCGCTCAACGTCGGCGAGACCGACTACGACGCGCTGCAGCTCTCGCTCGAGAAGCGTTACAGCAGCAACTTCTCGGCCCGCGTCTCGTACGCGCTACGCCAAGGGCCGCGGCAATTTCAGCGGCACCGGCATCGGCCCAGCGATTTCCAGGTACTCGACGAGCTGAATCTCGATCTCAACGAGCGTCCGACGAGCGAGGATCGCCGTCACAACCTGGTGCTGAGCGGATCGGCAGTAGTGCCGCGCACCGGCGGCCTCACCGTCAGCGGCATCGCGCGCTTCCTGAGCGGCCTGCCGCTCAACCTGGTGAACGGCGACATCGATCCGGATCGCAACGGCTCGATTGCCGAGCCGCTCCCGGCCGGGATCTACCGCGGCAACGCCGCGGACGACGCCTACGAGGTGGATTTCGACGGCACCCTGTTCGGCGGCAGGGGCCCGAACTACTTCAAGCTGGACATGCGCGTCGGCTATCGCATCAATCTTGGAGGCGGCCGCACGCTCGATGTTTTCGGCGACATCTTCAACGTCACGAACCGGGCGAACTTCGCCTCGCCGAGCGGCAACATTGCCGTTTCGAATACGGCGAACTTCCTCAATCTGACGGAGACGCTGCAGGGGAGCTCGAACCCGCAGCTGCTACAGCTGGGCGCGCGCTTCGCGTTCTAGCCGGCGCAACGGTCAAGCGGGATACCGGCCCGGGCATCCGGCATCCCGCTTGCTCGCTATACAGTGAACGGCGCCCGCCGCATACCGGTGGCGCTTGAAAGACTTCAGGAAAACACGAAATTCGATTGCGCGTCTCCATTCGGAATCCAAGATCCTGAGTTCGAGCGATACGGATTTCTGGAGCGGCAGTCATCGGGCGGGAGGAGGAGGGGGTCTCAGCCGAAAGGTTGAGCCCCCTTTTCGTTTTTCGTCGCCTCTCTTGTTTCTCCCCTCCAGCGTCGGCGCGCCCCCGCATTAAGATGCGGCGATGCCGAGGATCTCCTGCCGTGTCAACGGCCGAGTCACATCTTTCGACGTGTGGGACGCTGAGCAGCCGCTGCTCTACGCGCTGCGCGGCCCGGCCGGCCTGCTCGGCGCCAAGATCGGCTGCGGCCTCGGTCAATGCGGTACCTGCACAGTCATCGTCGATCGCCAGGCCGTCCGATCGTGCGTGGTGCCGGCGGCGAGCGTCGCCGGAAAGTCGGTGACGACGATCGAGGGCGTTGGCAGTGCGGAGCGCCCCGATCCCGTGCAGGCGGCGTTCGTCGCCGAGCAGGCGGCACAATGCGGCTACTGCACGCCCGGGATGGTGATGTCCGCCAGGGCGCTGCTGCTGCGCACGCCGAATCCGACGGTCGATCAGATCAAGGAAGCGCTGGCGGGCAACCTGTGTCGGTGCGGCGCCCACACGCGCATCCTCCGCGCGGTGCAGCGCGCTGCGAGGACGATGGCGGGGCAGCGATGAAGCGGCGCGAGCTGCTGAAATCGGCTGGCGGCCTGCTGATTGGCTTCAGACTCGGCGGGTTCGAGGCCCTGAACGCGCAGGGGACGCGTGCCGTCGATGTCGAGCGTCCGCGCGACGCGACGCAGGTAGACAGCTTCCTGTCGATTGCCCCCGACGGCGCGGTCACGATCTACACGAGCAAGGTCGATGTCGGCACCGGCCTGCGCATCGCGATGGCGCAGATGGCGGCCGAGGAGCTCGGCGTCCCGGTCGGCCGCGTCACCGTTGTCGACGGCGATACGTCGCGCTGCCCCAACAGCGGCGGCACCGGGGGCAGCACGGGGTTGACGCGCGGCGGTGTTGCCGTCCGCCAGGCGGCGGCGACGGCACGCCAGGAGCTGCTGGCCCGCGCGTCGGTGCAACTCAGACGTCCGCCCGCAGACCTCACGATTGCCAACGGCGTTGTCAGGCCGGCGCTGGGAGGGAGAGGCATTTCGATCGCGCGGCTGGTGGCGGCCAGGCCGGATCGCCGGCTGGAGGTTGCGGTCAACCCGAAGGCGCCGCTCGCGGCCGCAGCAACCTACAAGCAGGTTGGGCAGTCCGCCCCCAGGCCGGACGTTCCCGCGAAGTGCACCGGACGCTACGTTTATATCCAGGATTTCGCCGTGCCCGGCATGCGCCACGGCCGCGTCGTGCGGCCGCCGGCGCTCGGCGCCACGCTCGTGTCGGTCAACGAGTCGTCGATCGGTCATCTGCCCGATGTTCAGGTCGTACGGCAGGGGAACTTCCTCGCGGTCGTGGCCGGCGACGAGTGGGCGGCCGTGCGCGCGGCGCGCGAGCTCGACGCCCGCTGGACCGAGGCGCACGAGTTGCCGGGGCATGACAACCTCGAGCGCTACCTTCGCGACGGCGTCGTCGATCGCGAGCAGGTCTTCGTCGAGCGCGGGACGGCGGGCGAGCTCGACGCGGCGCTGGGCGCCGCGACGCTGACGCGGTCCGCGACCTACTTCTGGCCGTGCCAGAGTCACGCCTCGCTGGCGCCGTCGTGCGCCGTCGCCGATGTCCGCGGCGACGCGGCCACGGTCTGGACGTCGTCGCAGGTCACCTACGGGCTGCGCGCGACCCTGGCGCGCGTATTCGGGCTCGCCGTCGAGAAGACGCGGGTCGTCTTCGTCGAGGGGTCCGGATCGTACGGCACCAACGGCGCTGATCACGCCGCCGCCGACGCCGTGCTGATTTCGAAGACGATCGGCAAACCGGTGCGCGTGCAGTGGTCGCGCCAGGACGAGCACGCGTGGGATCCGAAAGGACCGCAGCAGTTGCTCGATATCCGCGCCGGTGTGGACGCCGCCGGTGCCATCACCGGCTGGGAAACGCGGATGTGGATTCCGACCAACCGCCGCGGCGCGCGCATCCTGCTCGCGGCGGAGGCTGCCGGGCTGCCGCAGGACGGCGGCCGCGATGCCGCCGCGATCTTCGAGAACGGTGAGCCGCCGTACGCGGCGGCTCGCGTCCGCGTCCGGGCCCATTGGCTGCGCGACACACCGCTCAACCCTTCGAACCTGCGGGCGCCGGGCAAGCCCGCGAACGTTCTTGCCGTGGAAGGAGTAATCGACGATCTCGCCGCCGGGCTGAAGGTCGACGCGCTGGCGTTTCGCCAGCAGCGATTGACGGATCCGCGGGCGCTCGAGGTGCTGTCGCGGGCCGCATCCACGTTCGGCTGGAATCCGCGACCGTCGCCGAACGCGTCGGCGATCGAGAACGGACGATTCGCCGGCCGCGGCATGGCCTACCTGCGCTACAAGATGACGGAGAACTACGTCGCGACCTTCATCGAGGTCGAGGTCGACGCGGAGACGGGGCGGATCACCGTCAGGCGCGTCGTCTGCGCCCACGATTGCGGCCTCGTCGTCAATCCCGACGCGCTGCGCAACCAGATCGAGGGCGGCATCATCCAGGGCCTGAGCCGGGCGCTGCACGAAGAGGTGCAGTTCGACACCTCGCGTGTCACGAGCATCGACTGGGCGACATATCCGATCCTGACGCTGGCCGAGACGCCGGCGATCGAGGTGATTCTCGTCGATCGTCCGGGGGAGACGCTGTGGGGGGCCGGTGAGGCGTCGACGGTGCCGGTGGCGGCGGCGCTCGCCAACGCGATCTTCGATGCGACCGGCGCGCGGCTGCGGCGCGTGCCTTTCACGGCGCCTCGCATGCGGGCCGCTCTCGCCGAGCTGCGGCGCAGCCCAGCGCAACGTGCCTGAGCCCGCCCGTTGCGCAGGCCGGCCCGAAGCAAAGTAGAAGCGCCGCGCGGCTCGACTTGCGAGGTGCGAGGTGCAGTGTGCCTGAGGTGCCTGGTGCTCGACGTGCGAGGTGCGAGGGTGCCAGGTGCGACGTGCCGGGTGCGAAGGTGCGGGCACGCTCGGCCGTCGCACCCTCGCACCCTCGCACCCTCGCACCCTCGCACCCTCGCACCGCTCGCACTCTGGCACCCTCGAACCTGGCACATCGAGCACCAGGCACCTAGGCACCATGCCCGTAGCACAACCGAACACGACGAACGCCACCTCGGCCGTGTGGTGACCACGCGTTATACTCGCTGAGAGATGTCGGTCTCGTTCACCCGCCTGCTGCCGTTCCTCCTCAGATACCAGCGACGATTCAGCATCGGTCTCGCCTGCGTCGTCACGACGACCGCGATCCAGCTGCTGTCACCGTGGGTGCTCAAGCTCGCGATCGACGATCTCAACGTCGGCGTGACTCGGTCCAAGCTGTCGCTTTATGCCGGCCTGCTCCTCGTCATCGCAATCGTCGGCGGCCTCTTCCGCTTCCTGATGCGGAAGATCATCATCGGCGTGTCGCGGGACATCGAGTACGACGTCCGCAACGCGTTCTTTGCCCGCCTGCAGCAGATGCCGCTGGCCTACTACCACAGCCGCAGGACCGGCGACCTGATGTCGCGCGCGACCAACGACCTCAACGCCGTGCGGACGATGATCGGTCCGGCGGTGATGTATACGACCAACACCGTCCTGGTCTTCGTCGTCGCGATCGTGCTGATGGCGTCGATCGACGGCTACCTGACATTCATCGCGCTGCTGCCGCTGCCGCTCGTGTCGATCAGCGTCAAGTACTTCGGCAGCGCGATTCACACGAGGTTCGAGGCCATCCAGGCGCAGTTGTCGGAAGTCAGCGCCGTCGTGCAGGAGGCGCTCTCGGGCGTCCGGGTCGTGCGCGCCTATACGCAGGAAGAACACGAGCTGGCGCGGTTCCGGGACGCCAACGAAGAGTACCTGCGGCGCAACCGGGTGCTGATCCGGCTGCAGGGCATGTTCTATCCAAGCATGACGCTGTTTCTCGGGTTCGGCTCGCTGCTGGTGCTGTGGCTCGGCAGCCGCGAAGCGATCCAGGGGCGCATCACCGTCGGTGAGTTCGTCGCTTTCAACGCCTACCTCGTGATGCTCAGCTGGCCGATGATTGCCTTTGGCTGGGTCACGAACATCCTGCAGCGCGGGATGGCATCGTGGAAGCGCATGCTCGAGGTGCTCGACGCCGCGCCGGAGATCGACGATCGCGACGTGACCGCGGCCGGGCGCTCGCTCACGATCGCCGGCGCGATCGACGTCCGCCACCTGACCTTCGCCTACGACCGGGCGCACAAGCCGGTGCTCGACGACGTGTCGCTGCAGGTCGGCGCCGGCCAGACCGCGGCGTTCATCGGCGCCACCGGCTCTGGAAAGTCGACGCTCATCAGCCTGTTCGCCCGGCTGCACAATCCTCCCCCCGGCACCATCTTCATCGACGGCGTCGACGTTCGCGAGATTCCGCTCGCCGCCCTTCGCGCCGCGATCGGCTACGTGCCGCAGGAGCCGTTTCTCTTCTCTGATACCGTCGCGGAGAACATCGCCTTTGGCGTGGACCACGCCCGCGGCGGCGAGGGGACCGACGACGCCGCGCTCGAGCGGGTGGGTGTCGCCGCCGCCGTCGCCCGGCTCGACAAGGACGTCGAAGACTTCCCGGCCGGCTACCAGACGCTCGTCGGCGAGCGCGGCATCACGCTGTCGGGCGGACAGAAGCAGCGGACCGCGATCGCCCGGGCGATCATGGTCGACCCGCGCATCCTCGTGCTCGACGACGCGCTGTCGGCGGTGGACACGTATACCGAGGAAGAGATCCTGACGCGGCTGGCCGGCGTGATGCGCGAGCGCACGTCGCTCATCGTCTCGCACCGCGTTTCGACCGTGCGCGGCGCCGATCAGATTTTCGTCCTCGACCGCGGCCGCATTGTCGAGCGCGGCCGGCACGACACCCTGGTCGCGGCCGGCGGTCTCTACGCGGCGCTGCACCGGAGACAACTGCTGGAAGACGAACTGGCCGCGAGCTGAGCCCGCGAGCAGCAAGAGATGTCACACCACGAGGAGGAAGTACTCGGTAAGGCCTACGACGCCGTCCTGATGCGGCGGCTGTTGACCTATCTCTGGCCCTACCGCGTCAACGTCGCCATCGCGCTGGCGTCGATCATCTGCGCCTCGGTCCTGCAGCTGGCGCAGCCCTACCTGATGAAGGTCGCGATCGACCGCCACATCGCCACCGGCACGCTGGCTGGCCTCGACCGCATCGCCCTGGCCTTCCTCGCGATTCTGCTGGCCTCGTTCGCGCTCGAGTACATCCAGACCTGGGTGCTGCAGATGACTGGGCAGCGCATCATGTTCGACATGCGCACCCAGATCTACGGCCACCTGCAGCGGTTGGACCTGCAGTTCTACGACCGCAACCCGGTCGGCCGGCTGATGACGCGGGTGACGACCGACGTCGACGTCCTGAACGACCTGTTCACCGCCGGCGTCGTCTCGATTTTCGGCGACATCTTCACGCTGGCCGGGATCATGATCGTGCTGGCGACGATGGACTGGCGGCTGGCGCTGCTGGCGTTCTCGGTGCTGCCGCTGATCGTGCTGGTGACGCAGTGGTTCCGCCGCCACGTCCGCGAGTCGTACCGCAATGTCCGGATCTGGATCGCCAGGATCAACGCCTTCCTGCAGGAGCACATCACCGGCATGTCGACGGTGCAGCTGTTCCGGCGCGAGCGCCGCAGCTACGCCAGGTTCGACGAGATCAACCGCACCCACCGCGACGCCAACGTCGATTCGATCTTCTATTACGCCGTGTTCTACCCGGCGATCGAAATCATCGGGGCGCTGGCGGCGGCGCTGCTGATCTGGTTCGGCGGCCTGTGGACGATGTCCGGAACGCTGACGCTCGGATCGCTGGTCGCGTTCATTCTCTATTCGCAGCGCTTCTTCCGGCCGATCAGCGACATGTCGGAGAAGTTCAATGTGCTGCAGGCGGCGATGGCATCGTCGGAGCGAATCTTCAAGCTGCTCGACACGGAAGTAAAAATTCAGCCGGGGTCCGGGGCTCGGGGTTCGGGGCTCGGAGCTTCTCTCGATAGCGGGCGGGTCATTGAGAGCGGCGCGAGCCTCGAACCCCGAACCCCGAGCCCCGGACGAAGAGGGCATATCGCCTTCGAACACGTGTGGTTCGCCTACAACGGCGCCGACTACGTTCTCAAGGATGTGTCGTTCGTGGTGGAGCCGGGGGAGCGGCTGGGTATCGTCGGTGCCACGGGTTCCGGCAAGACCACCATCATCAACCTGCTGCTCCGGTTCTATGACGTCAACCGCGGCCGGATCCTGGTCGACGGCCTCGACGTTCGCGAGATGGCGCTCGACGACCTCCGGCGCCTGTTCAGCCTCGTTCTCCAGGACGTGCACCTGTTCACCGGGACGATCGCCGACAACATCCGCCTCGGCAATCGTGACATCGGCGACGCCGAGGTCCGCCGCGCCGCGGCGACGGTCCACGCCAGCCCGTTCATCGAAGCGCTGCCGCAGGGCTACGACAGCCCGGTGGCGGAGCGCGGCGCGACGCTCTCGGTCGGGCAGAAGCAGCTGCTGTCGTTCGCGCGCGCCCTCGCCTTCGATCCGGCGGTGCTGGTCCTCGACGAAGCGACGTCGAGCGTCGACACCGAGACCGAGATGCTGATCCAGGACGCGCTCCACGTCCTGATGGAAGGCCGGACGACGATCGCGATCGCGCACCGGCTCTCGACGATCCAGGACATGGATCAGATCCTCGTCCTGCACAAGGGCGAGGTGCGGGAATCGGGCTCCCACCAGGCGCTGCTGGCGCAGCGCGGCATCTACTTCAAGCTGTATCAGCTGCAGTACAAGGAAGAGGAGCAGCCCCGGTCCGACGCGGCGGCGTTGCCTTCCTGACGCCTGGCTACTTGCTCTCGCTGCCCGGCGGGGGGGACGCGGCTAACGGCGGTGCGGCAGGCGGCGGCGCGTTGACTGCTGCCTCGGCGGCGGACTCGCGGAGTTTGAACAGCCGATCGACCGAGCGCGGCGTGCTCGCCTTGGGATTCCAGCCGAGGCGGAGGACCTGGACCTGCATCGGGCGCCGCCCGAGAGCCAGGGCCTCGTGGCAGCTCCACATGTAGATGTCGATGTGCCGGCCCTGGACCTTCGGGCCGGTGTCCATGACGGTGTAAATGCCGTTGTAGCGCTCGCCGAGCCGGTCGACCTGGATGACGGAGCCGACCGGCAGGATGTCGGGGTCGGCAGCGGCGATGCCGGTCCGGACGTTGACGCCGGAGGCGGTCGTCGTCCCCTTGCAGTAGGCGGTCGCCGTGAAGCGGAGGCGGGTGCCGGGTACCAGCCCGCCTTCACGTACTTCGGCCTGCCGGGCCGCGTAGCGGGAATCCAGCGTCGTCACCTCGTAGAGAAGGGCGAAGGTGACTGCGGCCGTGGCTGTCGCCACGATCTTGCGTCGTGTCGAACGGGTAAGGAACATGGCCTAATCACTAACGAGCGTGAGGCAGGGCGCCGGGGGGCAAGGTCACTATACCGGCCATGCCTGAGATCGTCAAACAAGATTAGGGCGAATGGGCTATAACTCCGAGTCGTTCGCCGGAGGCTTCTCGTGCCTGTCTTCGCCGGTGTGCGAGGATCGCCAGCAGTGCAGCCTGATAGGCAGCCGCGGCGAGCAGGAGAGCGCCGATCGTCGAGCCAAGCATGAAGGCCCAGAAGTAGGGCGCCAGCGGCTTGAGGGCCTCGATTGGATGCCGCCACGACGCCGACGACACGCTCATCATCGCCTGCTCGAGGACGCGCGGCTGGATGTCGACCCCGAGCAGCGCGGCGCCGCCGATGGTGCTGACCGTGTAGTACGCGGGCAGGATCCAGGGCAGGTTCGAGTAAACGCCGATCAGGACCGCCACCCGGTTCAGCCTCAACACAAAGGCCAGGATCAGGCCGAGAATCGCATGCAGGCCGAGCAACGGCGAGAACCCGAGGAAGACGCCCAGCCCGAACGCGAACGCGGTTCGCGCTGGCGTGTCGTGGGTGTGAAGGAGCTGTTCGAGCCAGCCCTGGATGCGCGCGCCGCGGGGCATGACCGGTCAGGCGGGAGTGCGAGCGTCAGCGCCGGTCGGGCGCGGGATCTCGACGGTGTCGGCAGGCACAGGCACGTCAGCCACCGAAATGCACGAAGCCGCCGGGCAGAGGCGTCTGATGTCCGGCGCGTTCGACGACAAGGGCGGGGTCTCGCGTCAGCTCGCCGATCTTCGTCAGGGCCAGCCCGCGGGCGGCGGAGCGGACGTGTCGCAGGCGCCCCTTCGCCTTCGTCGAGACGGTGAACAACAGTTCGTAATCGTCGCCTCCGGACAGGCTGGCCGTCACCGGGTCCTCGCCCGCGGCCGCGAACCAGGCCGCGGCGCCCGGGTGGACGGGGATTGCCGCCGCGTCGATGCGGGCACCGGTACCGCTCGCGACGGCAACCTGCCGCACGGCATCGGCGAGACCGTCGCTGAGGTCCATGCAGGCCGTCGCCGCCCTCGTCCGGCCTAGCAGGCCGCCGAGGCGCGTCCGCGCCTCGGGCCGGCGGTGCCGCAGGACGCACTCGGCCAGCGTCGCGTCCCCCGGCAGCTCGCTGCCGGTCCGGCCGTGGAGTCGCAGCCAGCCAAGGCCCGCCGCTGCCGCGCCGACGGCGCCGCTCACGAAGATCGTGTCGCCCGGCCGCCCGCCGCCGCGCGTCAGCACCCGGCGCGGACGCACCGCGCCGGTCACCGTGACGTCCACCATCAACGGCCCCGGCGAGCGCGTGATGTTGCCGCCGACCAGGGCGATCCTGCCGTCCGCCGACTCGACGAGCCCGTCGATCAGGCCGTCGAGATCCGCGGCGTCGATCGCGTCCGGGAGCGCCAGCGACAGCAGCGCCAGGCGCGGCGTCGCGCCCATTGCCGCGACGTCGCTGACGTTGACGGCCAGCGCCTTGTAGCCGATGTCGCGCGGCGAGGAGAAGCGGCGATCGAAGTGCACGCCCTCGACCAGCGCGTCGGTGGTCAGGACGAGCAACGCCCCTCGGTCCGGCGTCGCTACTGCCGCGTCGTCGCCGATGCCGACGACCAGCGAGGCTGGGGCCGCCGGGAGGCGGCGGCGGATGCGATCGATGAGGCCGCGCTCGCCGATCTCGGCGACGGTGGCGCTAGCGGGCGTAGTCAACGGCCCGCGTCTCGCGGATGACGGTCACCTTGATCTGACCGGGATATTCCAGCTCGTTCTCGATGCGCCTGGCGATGTCCTTCGACAGCCACACCGTCTCTTCGTCAGAGACGTGATCGCTCTCGACCATGATGCGAATCTCCCGGCCGGCCTGGAGCGCGAACGCCTTGGAGACGCCCTGGAACGAATCGGCGATGCCCTCGAGCTTCTCCAGCCGCTTGACGTAGGACTCGAGGATGTCGCGGCGGGCGCCAGGGCGCGCCGCCGAGATCGCGTCGGCGGCCTGGACGATCATCGCTTCGAGCGACGGCCAGTCGATGTCCATGTGGTGGGCGGCGACGGCCTGGAGCACGGGCTCGCTCTCGCCGTGCTTGCGCAGGAAATCGAGCCCGAGCTCGAGGTGCGTACCCTGCAGGTCGCGGTCGATTGCCTTGCCGATGTCGTGCAGGAACGCGGCGCGGGCGGCGACGTGGCCGTTGAGACCGAGCTCACGCGCCATGATGCCGGCAAGGAACGCGACCTCGCGCGAATGATTGAGGACGTTCTGGCCGTAGCTGGTGCGGTATTTCAGGCGGCCCATCAGGCGGAGGATCTCGGGCTGGAGATCGAACAGGCCGAGCTCGAAGGCCGCCGCCTCGCCCTCCTTGTGCACCGCCGCTTCCATGTCGGCCTTGACCTTGTCGACGATCTCCTCGATGCGCGCCGGGTGGATCCGGCCGTCGGCAATCAGGCGCTGAATCGCCTGGCGCGCGACCTCGCGGCGGAACGGGTCGAAGCTCGAAAGGATGATGGCGCCGGGCGTGTCGTCGATGATGAGCTCGACGCCGGTCGCGATCTCGAGGGCGCGGATGTTGCGGCCCTCGCGGCCGATGATGCGGCCCTTGAGATCGTCGCTTGGCAGATCGACGACCGAGACGGTCGTCTCGATGGCGTGCTCGGCGGCGCTGCGCTGGATCGCGTCGGCGATGATCTCGCGGGCGCGCACCGCCGCGGTCTCCCGCGCCTCGGTCTCGAGCCGCTTGACGAGATTGGCGGCGTCGCGACGCGCGTCGGTTTCGATCTGCTTGATCACCAGCTCGCGGGCTTCGTCTGCCGACAGCCGCGCGATGCCCTGGAGCTCGCGCTGGCGCTCGGCCAGCACCAGCTCGGCCCGGGCGTGGGCCGCCGCCGTCGCCGACTCGAGCTGGGTGATGCGCGCCTCGCGGGCGCGCAGGTCCTGTTCGAGCCGCTCGCCGGCGGCGAGGCGGTCGCCGAGCGCGCGCGTCTTGTCGGACAGCGCGTGCTCGAGGCTCGTGATCTCGTCCTGGCGCTGGCGAATCTGACGGTCCGCGTCGGCGGTGGCGGTATGCGCCTTTTCCCGCGCCTCGAGCGCGGCTTCCTTGCGCAGGTTTTCGCCGTCCCGCTCCGCCTGGCGCGTCAGGCGCTCGGCCTCGGTTCTGGCGGCGGCAAGGGTGGCGTCGGCGACGCGCCGCTGCGCCGAGAACCACCAGAAGGCGATGGCGAAGGCGAGGACGACGGCGGCGATGGAGAGAAACGGGATGACGGACTGAAACGAGGCGAGCGAGACGGCCGGTAGACCCATACGTGCCACCGTCCTTTATGTAAACCCGCCGAGCCGTGCGATGAGACTGCGGCGGGGCCGTTGGAGAGTCGAAGAGGAGAAAGGCCCCGCTTTGCCGTGTGGGGAGGTCGGATGAACCTGCTATAGCAGGTGGAACCGCTGCATAAGCCGCGCTTCAGGCTTCCTCTTGCAGAGGCATGCACACCGCGCAGCGTCGCGATTCACTTGGGGTTAGAACATCGGCTCAAACGAGCCTCCTGACCATCACGAGCAAAGCAGGGAACTCAATATCCTGGTGAGTATTGTACTGCAACGGCTCGCTCCGGGTCGAGCGGGATCGGAGCGGGTCAGCCGGCGGCGAGCCGGGAGCCGCCGGAGGCGAGGGCCAGATCGAGAATCCGTTCCAGTTCCCGCGCCCGGGATGCGAACCCGTCCTGGTGATCGTGGACGTCGTCGCACGACCGGAAGTACTCGTCGGCAATATTGAGGGCGGCGAGTACCGCGACCTTGAGGGTGTCGCCCGACGCGCACTCCTGCTGGGCGCGGCGTATCTTCTCGTCGACGTACGCCGCCAGCTCGGCGACGTAGGTCGCCTCGAGCGAGCTCTTGATCGGATACCGCTGCCCGTGAATCTCGACGGTTACGATTCGGCTCGGTTGGTCCATAGCCCTCTGCGATCACCAGTGCCCGGAGGCCCGGGAACCGATCAGATCTTAATCGCCTCGATTTGCGCCAGCATGTCCTCGACCCGCGACTTGATGATTTCGCGCTCTTCGCGCAGCGTCGCGACCTCGGTGCTGACGCCCTCCGAGTCGGTCAGCCGCGCCAGCGCCGTGTCGAGCTCGCGCACGAGGCGGCCGTTCTCTTCCGACAGTTTGGTCTCGGTGCCGCGCAGGCGCTCGACGAGCGCGACCAGCAGCTTGATCTTCTCTTCGAGGCGATCGATGGATTCGAGGTCGATGGATCGGGTTGCGAGGGCTTTCGCCAAGGGAATCGCTCCTTCTCGGCCGGAAGCTCAGACCGCCGCGAACTGAGCCGTACCCGGTCGGTGAAAATTTCAGCGGCGCTCTGCGTTGTGGGTCCGGCGCAGCGCGTCGACAATGCTGTCGGTGGCTCCCTGCACTTCGTCGTCGGTCAGCGTTCGATCCGTGGCGCGGAACGTGAGGCGGAGCGACAGGCTCACGCGGCCGTCCGGCACGCCCTTGCCCTGGTAGCGATCGAACTCGGCGATCGACACCAGCGTCGAAGGAGCCGCCGACCGGATCGTGCCACGAACGGAGGCCGCAGGCAAGGTTTCGTCGACGAGCAGCGAGATGTCCCGGACAATCGACGGATAGCGCGGCAGCGATTCGACGTGGCGATCGTGGCCATCGCTCGCCGCCGCGAGCGCGTCGAGGTCGAGCTCGGCGGCGAAGATCTCCTCGGCCGCGGGCAGGCCGCGTGCTTCGGCGATTGCCGGCGCGATCTGGCCAAGCGCGCCGAGCCGCTGCGCCACGCCGTCGCGCTCGACGACGATCTCGGCGGCGCGGCCGCGCGAGAAGAACGGCGCCGCGTCGGCGGCCGCGACGACGCACGACAGTTCGAGACCAACCGCGTCGCCGATGCGCTCGACAACACCCTTGGCGTCGAAGAAGTCGACCGGCCGCGTCGGCGTCGACCAGTGGGGACCGCTGCCGGCACCCGCCCAGACGAAGCCGACCGCCCGTCCCTCGCCGGCCGGGCCGAAGCGGCTGCCGGCTTCGAACAGGCAGATGTCCTTCCGTTCGCGCCGGCGGTTGTGGGCGCAGCTGTCAAGCAGGCCGGGCAGCAGCGACGGCCGCAGTACGGCGAACTTCTCCGACAGCGGATTGGCGATCGGGTAGGGCTCGGCGCCGGGCGGGCAGAAGGGCAGCGCCGCTTCCTTCTCCTCGAAGGCGAACGTCGAACACTCCGAGAAGCCGGCGGCCAGCAGCACCTGGCGGACGCGGCGCTCGAGGACCAGCCGCGCCGGCGGCGGCGCCTGCGGCGCGGTCAACGCCGGGAACGTCGTCGGCAACTGGTCGAAGCCGTGGTGACGGCCGACCTCTTCGATCAGGTCGACCTCGCGCGCGACGTCGACGCGGTACGACGGCACCGTGACCTGCCATGCCGCGTCGGGGCCGGATTCCTGCGCCACACCGAAACCAAGCGCGGTCAGGATGCGGGCGACCGCGTCCGGCGGTACATCCTGGCCGAGCACACGTGAGATCCGGGACGCGCGCAGCCGTACGTCGCGCGGCTGCCGCGGCGCGGGGTAGCGGTCGATCAGCAGGCCGCGCGGCATTCCTGCCCCAATCTGGGCCGCGAGCGCGGCGAAGCGGGCGATGGCGGCCGGCGCCGCGGCGACATCGCCGCCGCGCTCGAAGCGAATCGAGGCCTCGGTCTTCAATCCCAGGCGCTTGCTCGTGCGCCGCACTGATGCTGGATGAAAGTACGCGCTCTCGAGCGCCATCAGCGTCGTCGCCGGGCCAATCTCGGAGTCGTGCCCGCCCATCACGCCGGCGACCGCGTTCGCGTGGACAGCGTCGGCAATCACCAGCATGTCGGTGTCCAGCCCGCGGTCGATCCCGTCGAGCGTGCGGATCTTCTCGCCTGGCGCCGCGCGCCGGATGACGAGCGTGCGGCCGCCCAGCTGCTCGAGATCGAAGGCATGCATCGGCTGGCCGATCTCGAGCATCACGTAGTTGGTGAGATCGACGATGTTGCTGATCGGGCGGACGCCGGCGGCGATCAATCGATCGGCGAGCCACTCCGGCGACGGGCCAACCTTGATCTCGAAGACCTGCGCGCAGTACCGCGGGCAGAGATCGGGGGCCTCGAGACGGACATCGAGCTCGCCGCCCGGTCGGGCGGGCAGGCCGCTGCCCGGTCCGGCCGGCACTTCGGGCGCCTCGGGCAAGCGCAGCGGCAGATTCCAGATCGCCGCCGCTTCGCGGGCCATGCCAAGGTGGCTCATCGCGTCCGGCCGGTTCGCGGTGATCTCGAAATCGATGACCGGAATGGCGCCGTCCTCGACGGCAGCGACTTCGAATCCACGGAGGCCGATTTCATGCGCGACAGCCTCGGGATCGCCGGGCGCGTCCACGAGATCATGGAGCCAGGGCAGGACGATCTTCACAGCGGGAACTGCTCCAGGAATCGCAGGTCGTTCTCGTAGAACAGCCGGATGTCCTCGACGCCCCACTTGAGCAGGGCGATGCGCTCGATGCCCATGCCGAAGGCGAAGCCGGTGTAGCGCTCGGGGTCGTAGCCTACTGCCTCGAAAACGGCGGGGTGCACCATACCGCTGCCGAGGATCTCGAGCCAGCCGGTGCGCTTGCACATGCTGCATCCGCCTTCGCCCGTTCCGGGCTTCGCGCGACAGGTCCGACCTGTCCGGTGCCGCCGCAGGCGCCGCAACTGATGTCGAGCTCCGCGCTCGGTTCGGTGTACGGGAAGAAGCTCGGGCGGAACCTGACCCTCCGCTCCGGTCCGAACAGCTCGTGCACGAACGCCGTCAGCGTGCCCTTGAGATCGGCGAGCGAGACCGCCTCGCCGACGACCAGGCCCTCGACCTGCGTGAACATCGGCGTGTGCGTCAGGTCGAACTGGTCGCGGCGGTAGACGCGCCCGGGGGCGATCAGCCGGACCGGCGGCTGATGCTTCTCCATGTAGCGGATCTGCATCCCAGACGTGTGCGTGCGCAGCAGCGTCGCCGGCGCGCCGACTGCCGATCGCACGGGACCGTTCAGGTAGAGCGTGTCCTGCATGTCGCGGGCGGGATGCTCCGGCGGCATGTTGAGGGCTTCGAAGTTGTGGTAGTCGTCCTCGAGCTCGGGCCCCTCGATGACGAGGAATCCGAAGCGCGTGAAGATCGCCTCGATGCGCTCGCGCAGGATGGTCAGCGGATGACGATGGCCGATCCGCGGCCGCCGGCCGGGGAGGGTGACGTCGACCGCTCCGGCCGGTGGACGTGTCGCGCTCAGGCTGTCGAGGCGTTCGTTCAGCTGCCGATCGATGTCGTTCTTGAGCTCGTTGACGAGCTGCCCGGCGCGCGGCCGTTCTTCGGCCGAGAGCTGGCCGAGCCCCTTGAGCAGCGTCGAGACGAGCCCGCCCTTGCGCGACAGGTACCGATCCCGGACGGCGCGCAGATCCGATTCGGTCGCCGCCGCGGCGAGGTCGCGATCGAATTGTTGTCGGAGCGTCTCGAGGTCGGTCATTCTCGGGGGTTCAGGGGTGGCCTGGGTCCCGGTAGCCGGGTTCGGGCTCCCGGGCGCCCGGCGATGCGGGCACCCGAGAAGCCGCGCGACAGGCGCGCTGCGGCTACGCCCGCGCGTCCGCCGCAGTCTTGGCGAGGACCGCGAACGCCCTGGGGCTGCTGACGGCGAGGTCCGCGAGCGACTTGCGATCGATCGGGTTGCCCGCGGCCTTCAGCCCGGCAATCAGCTGGCCGTAGGTGAGGCCGTTCTCCCGCGCCGCGGCGTTGATGCGCACGACCCACAGGCGGCGGAAGTCGCGCTTCTTGCGGCGCCGGCCGACGAAGGCGTACTTGAGCGCCGTGTCGACCGACTCCTTGGCCGAACGATACAGCTTGCTCTTGGTCTGATAGAAGCCCTTGGCGCGGGCGAGGAGCTTCTTCCTCTTCGCGCGACGGACGTTGCCACGTTTGACTCTCGGCATTGCGGTTCCTCAGGTACTTGTACGGAATCATCCGGGCGATCTTCTTCGCATCGCCGTCGGAGATGACGACCGTGCCGCGCAGCGCCGCGCTTGCGGCTCCGCGTCTTGCTGGTCAGGATGTGCTGCTTGAACGCCTTGGCCCTGACGATCTTCCCGGTTCCGGTCTTCTTGAACCGCTTGGCGGCGCCCTTGTGTGTCTTCAGTTTCGGCATGGCTGCATTGTCTCTCTACGCTCGTACGCTTACTCGGGAGCCTTCTCTGCTGCTTCACGCTTCGGCGCCGGCCGCTTGGCGCCGGCCCGCTGCGCCAGAATCGTGTGCATCTGGTTGCCTTCCTGCCGCGGCATGGTCTCGGCGATTGCGACCTCGCCAAGATCCTCGATCAGCCGCTCCAGGATGCGCCGCCCGATCTCGGGATGCGCCATCTCGCGCCCGCGGAAGAAGATCGTCGCCTTCACCTTGTCGCCCTCGGCGAGGAAGCGCTCGATGTGCTTCTTCTTGAACTGGTAGTCGTGCTCGTCCACCTTCGGGCGGAACTTGATCTCCTTGACCTCGATGATCTTCTGGTGCTTCTTGGCCTGCCGGGCGCGCTTCTGCTCCTGGTACTGATAGCGCCCGAAGTCCATGATGCGACAGACCGGCGGCACGGCAGTGGCGGCGATCTCGACCAGATCGAGCCCCTTCTGCCGGGCGATGGTCAGCGCCTGCTGCGGCGCCATGATCCCGAGCTGCGCGCCGGTGTCGTCGATGACGCGCACTTCTCGAACTCTGATGCGTTCGTTTACCCGGGTGCGGTCGTCCCGACGCGGGCCTCGTTCGAATGCGATACGAACCTCCTGGTTAGCGGGCAGCGTTGCCGCTGCCAGCCATTACTTTCGCCGCCGCTGTTTCGAGCACGCCCTTGTTGCGAATCTCCAGCAGCGCCGCCTCGATGAACGAGTTCACTGCCGTGGCGCCCTGATCGCCGCCGCTCCGGCTGCGGACAGCGATCGTCCCCTCGGCGGCCTCGCGATCGCCAGCCACCAGCATATAGGGGATCTTCTGCACCTGAGCTTCCCGAATCTTATAGTTTATCTTCTCCTGGCGCTCGTCGAGCGTCGCGCGCAGGCCGGCCGCGGCGAGGCGGTCCCGGACGCTCCGGGCGTACTCGGCGTGCCGGTCCGCGATCGGCAGCACCGCCACCTGCACCGGCGCCAGCCACAGCGGGAACGCCCCGGCGTAGTGCTCGATCAGCAGGGCGATGAAGCGTTCGAAGCTGCCGTAAATCGCGCGGTGGATGACCACCGGCCGATGTTCGGCGTTGTCCGCGCCCACGTATTTCAGGTCGAACCGCTCCGGCATCTGGTAGTCGAGCTGGATGGTCGCGCACTGCCACTTGCGGCCGATCGCGTCGACGACATCGAAGTCGATCTTCGGCCCGTAGAACGCGCCGTCGCCCTCGTTGACGACGTAGGGCTGGCCGACCGCGTCGAGCGCCCGCCGCAGCTCGCGCTCGGCGTGATCCCACTGCTCGATCTTCCCCATGAACTCGGCGGGGCGCGTCGACAGCTTCATCTCCGGGGTCAGGCCGAAATCGCCGTAGACGCGCTGGACCAGCCGCAGCACGTGCTCGACCTCGTCGCCGATCTGCGACTCCATGACGAAGCAGTGGCCGTCGTCCTGGCTGAACTGGCGGACGCGGGTCAATCCCGAGAGCACGCCCGAGGCCTCGTTGCGGTGCAGCGGCGTCTGCTCGTGGAACCTGATCGGCAGGTCGCGGTAGCTGCGCACTTCGCTGCCGAACATCAGGAAGTGGCCCGGGCAGTTCATCGCCTTGAGCCCCATCTGCTCCCCCTCGCTCTCGACGAGGAACATGTTCTCGCGGTAGTGCTGCCAGTGGCCCGACGTTTCCCACAGCGCCTTGTTGAAGATGATCGGCGCCTTGACCTCGACGTACCCGGCTGGAATCAGCACGCCGCGCATGTAGTCGGCGAGCGTGTTCCACAGCACCGTGCCCTTGGCGAGCCAGAACGTCGCGCCTGGCGCCCACTTGTGGAACATGAAGAGGCCGACGTCCTTGCCGACCTTGCGATGGTCCCGTTTCTTCGCCTCTTCGATGCGCGCCAGGTGCGCCTTCAGATCAGCCTCGCTCAGGAAAGCGGTGCCGTAAACCCGCTGCATCGGCTGGTTGCGGGCGTCGCCCTTCCAATAGGCGTTCGACGTGCTCAGCAGCTTGAAGGCCTTCAGCCGGCCGGTCGAGGGGACGTGCGGTCCGACGCAGAAATCGACGAAGGTGTCGCGATCCTTGATCGTGTAGACGGACACCTCGGGCTGCCCGGCCGTCTTTTCTTCGATCAGCTGGACCTTGAGCGGCTCCCGACGGGCGGCGAAGAACTTCAGTGCCTCGTCGCGCGGCCACATCTGCCGTTCGTAGACAAGGTCCTGCGCCGCCAGCTCCTTCATCCGCTTCTCGATCGCTTCGAGGTCCTCGGGCACGAACGCGCGGTCGACGATGAAGTCGTAGTAGAAGCCGTCCTCGATCGCCGGCCCGATGCCGCACTGGGCGCCCGGGAACAGCTGCGTCACCGCCGCCGCCATCAGGTGCGCGGTGCTGTGCCGATAAAGCGGGAGGGCATCCGGGCTCCGGTCCGTGACCAGGCGGAGGCTGACGTCCCGCGTCAGCGGGTAGCTCAGGTCGACGAGCTGCCCGTCGACCTCGGCGGCCAGGGCTGCCCTGGCCAGGCCTGCCGAGATCGCGGCCGCAACGTCTCCCGGGGTGCTCCCGGCGGAGACGCGACGGCTCGTGCCGTCAGGCAGCGTGACGGAAATCTCGGACATATCAGACTGTCAGGTAAGGGGATTTCGTTCCTGTGGCGTGCTTTCGACAAGAGCGGTCCAACAACCTTCGCATGGCCCGCCAATCCCTGCTCGCCCACACACAGTTTCGGGGCGAGCGAAGGCTGGTAGGCACGGGCAGACTCGAACTGCCGACCTCCTGCGTGTCAAGCAGGCGCTCTAACCAACTGAGCTACGCGCCTATGTCTTGAAAACACTGGCCTTACCGGAAGGGTAAGTTTAGCAAAAAAGGGGCAAAAGGGACAAGGCGTCCCTTTCGCCGGTCCTGCAGGATTCTCTTGAAGGCGTGCGGAGGGGAGATTCGCCCTAGTTGACAGCCGTCTTCAGCGCCTTGCCAGCCGTGAAACGGACGACGCGCCGCTTCGGGATCTTGATCGCCGCGCCGGTCTGCGGGTTGCGAGCGGTGCGCGCCTTGCGCTGCGCCGTCTTGAACGTCCCGAAGCCGACGAAGGTGATGGGCTGCCCCTTCTTGAGGGACTTGGTGATGCCTTGGAAGAACGAATCGACGGCCGCCGCCGCGCTGCTCTTGGTGATGCCTGTGTCTTCCGCGATCTTCGCGATCAGATCCTGCTTGTTCATGCACGCCTCCGGAGGAGATGAGTTCGGTCGCGAGCGTACGCGATCGAACTGGAAAAACGCAGATCGGTGCGCACGAGCTCGCAAAAGTGATCGAGCGGTTATACGCCGCCGACCTGCGAGTGTCAATAGTTTAGGCCGCGATTTTGCTCTTCACGCGCTCGAGCGCGGCGTCGAGGATCAGATCCTTCTCCGGAGCGGGCGCTCCGAATTCGACTTCCGGCTCGTCGACGACGACGTGCGGCTCGAGGCCGCGTCCCTGGATCGGGTTGCCCTTGGGCGTGAGGTAGCGCGAGTAGGTGAGCCAGAGGCCGCGGCCCTCCGGCAGCTTGACGAGTTTCTGGATGCCGGCGCGCCCGAGCGTGCGCTCGCCGATCAGTTCGGCGCGGCTGTTGTCGTTCAGCGCCGCGGTGAAGAGTTCGGCCGGGCCTGACGTGCCGGTCGTCATCAGCAGCAGGACCGGCAGATCGATCGCGCCGTCGCCCTGACGCGCCGCGATCGGTCTCGCGCGGCTCGGGCTTGCCGCGGCCGGCCTTGACGGCCAGCGTCCCGGACTTCACGAACAGCCGCGCCGCGGCGATGCCGTTCTCGAACGGACCTTCGGCCGCCCGCCGGACGTCGACGATGAGCGTCTTCGCTCCGCCCTTCGTCAGGTCGGCCGCCTGTTTCTTGATTTCGTCGACGACGCCGTTGCGGAAGGACACGATCCGCAGGTAGCCCGTCGATCCCATCAGCTTGCTGGTGGCGAAGGGCGCGGTGTTCTTCTCGCGCACGAGCGAGACCTCGTGCGGGTCGGCGGCGTTGCCGCGGATGATAGTCAGCTTGACCGTCGTGCCGGGCTTGCCGCGCAGCAGCCGCGAGCCTTCGAAGACCGACATGTCGCGGGTCGGCTTGCCGTCGATGGCGCGGATCGTGTCCGCCGTCTGCAGCCCCGCCTTGCGCGCCGGCGATCCGTCGCGCGCGGCGATGACGTGGAGGTAGTAGCGGCGGGTCATCTCGAGGCCGACGTCGCCGTCGCCCAGGACATCGCCGGCTTCGACCGCCCGGACCTGATCGGGATTGAGGAAGGCGCTGTCGGGGTCGAGACCGTCGGCGAGACCGCGCATGGCGCCGTCCATCACCTTGTCGACTTCAACCTCGCCGACGTAGTTGTTCATCACCAGGCTGACGACGTCCTGGAAGACCCCGAGCTGCGGATATGGCGACTGCGGCTGGCCCCCGGCGACGGACGTGTTGCCCATCAGGCCGCCGACGATGACGAAGGCGAGCACCGGCGTCGACACGAGCAGCACGGACACACGGGTCTTGAAATTCATGGAGTTCCCTTCTGCAGCCATTGTAAGGGATCGACCGGCTTGGCGTCGACGCGCAGCTCGAAGTACAAGCTGGGCGTTCCGTTGGGGTTGCGGCCCGTTCGTCCCACGACCGACAACGGCTCCAGCTTCGCCCCTTTCTGGACCTGGATCGCGCTCAGGTGGCCGTAGAGCGAGAACGCGCCGTCTCCATGTTCGACGATCACGAGGTTGCCGTAGCCGGTGAACTGGTCGGCGAACGCGACCACCCCCTCGTGCACCGTGCGGACGGGCTGGCCCTCGGCTATGGCGATCTCGATGCCATTGCGGTGGATGGCGGTGCCGAAGCGGCTGCTCGGCTGCCGGCCGAAGCGCGAGCTGATCGGGCCGCGCGCCGGCCAGGGCAGCGCACCCTGGAATGGGCGGAAGGGCAGCGACGTGTCGTCGAGCTGGGCGATTGACGTCTGCAGGCGGTTCTGCGCCGCTTCGAGCTCGCTCGTCCACTGCGCGTGCAGATCGCGGCGCCGGTCGATCGAGGCGACGAGCTCTTCGCGGCTCCGGACCGCCCGGTCGAGCGCGGTCCGCGCCTTCGTCGCCTGGGCTTCGAGGCCGACCAGCTCCTTCGACCGCGCCTCGAGCGTCGCCTGCTCCTTCGCCAGCGCGTCGAGCGTGCGCTGATAGCCCTGGATGCGCTCGCGATCGATCTGGGTCATGGCCGCGACGGTGCGGTAGACGTGGCCGAGCGATCGCATGTCGTCGACGTCGAGCAGCAGGCGCCAGTAGCCGGCGCGTCCCAGCTTGTAGACCTGCACCAGCCTCGACTCGACGTCGGGCCGGTCGGCCTCCGCGATCAGCTGCAGCGCGTTGGTCCGCGCCTGCGCATCTTCGAGCTGGCGCGCGGTCTCGCCGCGCTGGCGCTCGATCGCGGTCACTTCCTCGACCTTGATCTGCCGTTCGAGCTCGAGCTTCCGCAGCTCGACGAGCAGCTGGCTCTCTTCGGCGATGAGCGCCTCGGTCTGGCGCTGCAGCTGCTTGATGCGTTCGGCGGCGCGCTCGGCCGGCGTCTGCGTGCGCCGCCCGGGCGTCTGGCCGCCGACCGACACGACGGCCGTCGTCAGCAGGCAGATCGCCGCCAGGCGCAGCGCGCTCATCCGGCGTCGCGCCGGACGCTCACTTGTAAAGCGGTTTGCCATCGAGATCGTTTGGAACCGGCAGCCCAAAATACTTCAATACGGTCGGCGCGATGTCCATGATCGAGGGGGACTGTGCGTCGACCGGGACGTTCGAGATGATCACGCCGGCGGTCGTCGCGACATCGAACCCGCCGTGGTCCCCGCTCCACTTCTTCATGTTCGGATAGACGATGCCCTGCGGCGATCCGCCGAGCGTCGTCTGCCACGAGACGCGGTAGCCGTCCTCCATTCCGACCTGGAGCTCGGCGGCGTTGTGCAGGAACTCCCCCTTGTAGATGTCGTCGCGCTTGTAGACCGCGCGGACGATCTTCACGCCGTCGTCGGGGTCCGTCATCGTCAGCAGCCTGGCGGCGAGCTCGTCGGCGAGCTGCGCCGCCTCGGCGCCGGGGCTGACGATGCCGCGGCCCTCGCGGCCGCGCAGGTTGAAGTAGATCTGGCCGAGGCCCATCGCGTAGGCGCGGGTGCGCGACCAGTCGACGTTCTCCCAGAACTCGCCGCCGCCGAAGAGATCGTCGAGCTTCTTCTCGCCCGGCTGCGGCACGCCCTGCGTCTGCAGCGCGAGGTAGCCCTCCTGCACCAGCCAGGTGTTGAGGTTGACGGCCTTCCGCCAGGAGTGAAAACCGTGGTCGGAGACGATGATGATTCGCGTGTTCGGATCGACGCGCTCCATGACTTCGCCGACGAACTGATCGGCGCGTCGGTAGACGCGCAGGATCGAATCGCCAAACCGCGCCGCGAGTGCGGCGTCGTACATGGGGTGGGCCGGATCGAAGAGGCGCCACATCATGTGCTGGACGCGGTCGGTCGATTCGATGACCCCGACCAGCAGATCCCAGTTGCCGGCATCGATGCGGCTGAGGATGACCTGGGCGCGGTCGTCGAACGCCTTGTAGAGGTCGTCCATGAACGTCTGTTCGTCCATGCGGCCCTCGTTCAGCGGCCACGTCGCCTCGGCCCAGCCAAGCGTGCGGTAGTGGCCCAGCCGATCGAAGAGGTCGCCGGCGAACGACGCCGGCGCCGACATCGGCAGCGGCGGCGAGTCCGGCTTCCAGTTCACCGGCGACATGTAGAGCTTCAGCTCGGAACCGGCATCCATCAGCAGCAGCTGCGCCATGCCCTGGAGCCGGACGAGAAAGTTGACGCGGAACTCGAGATCGACCCAGCGGCTGACGCGTCCCGGCTCGAGCAGGATCGACTCGCCGGCGATCTCCACCGTCGCCGTCCGCGCCGCGCGATGCCACGTAATCGTCATCGGCAGCCGGACGTCTTCCTGCGCCTGCAGCTCGGCGACGCGCGTGCGATCGGCGTCGCTCAAGCGTCGGACCCTTGGCGCGAATCAGCTGCACCTGCTGCCGAATCACCGGGTTGGGCGGTCCGATCGACGTCGGTGCGGGCGACATCCTGCTCGAACACCAGCCGCTTGAGGATGCCGCCGAACTCGGTGTTGCCTTCCTCGTAGCGACTGAGGTCGGTGGCGAAGTAATAGAAGGTACCCATCGTGCCGCGGATGTCGGGCAGCGGCAACCCGGAGAGCAACTCGCCGTTGGGGACTTCCTCGGGCGGGAACGTCACCGGCACAGTGAGGATGCTCGACCGGACGCCGGCCTTCCCGGCCGTGACCCAGAAGGACGTGCCGCCGCGAATCGAGAACAGCTTCGGCCTGGCGAGGGGAATGTAGTCGAACAGGAATTTCGGCGGCTCGCGGCGGACCATGCCGAGATCGGGCAGGTAGGTCGCGGTGTCGCGGACGAGGAAGTCGTAGATGTTGTGCTTCCCGGGGTTCACCCCGGTCGCAAACGACGCCCACGCGGTCGGGGACTCGGGCGAGTGCGTCGTCGCGAGCGGCCGCACGCTGCCGGCGGCCGAGAGCTTCGAGATGTTGGGCAGCTGGCCCTCGCGCAGCCAGCGGGCGACGAGCTTCGGGTCCATGCCGTCGAAGCCGAGGATGAGCAGCTTCGGACGGCCGGTGTCGGGCGGTGGCGTAGCGCAGGCGACCAGCGTGAATCCGGCCAGGCACGCAGCGAGGGCAAGCCATGGCAGTCGCCTGTCGAGGGAACCCATGAAGGTTCAAGATTATAGCGTCAGGTTGTACGGTACGCTGTCGCCGTGCGCGTCCTCGGCATCGACTACGGCCAGCGGCGGATCGGCCTGGCGCTGTCGGACGCGACGGGCATGCTGGCGCGGCCCTGGAAGGTGGTACCGCGCCAGGGCAATCCCTCCCAGGTGGTTTCCCAACTCGCATCGATGATCCGGGATCTGTCGCACGAGGATGACGGGCTGGCGGCCGTGGTCATGGGATTGCCGCGCCGGCTCGATGGCAGTCCGACGGACGTCACGGCAACGGTGCAGGCGATTGGCGCCGGCCTCGCCAAGGCGATTGCCGTACCGGTGACGTTCCAGGACGAGCGCCTGAGCAGCCGTGAGGCCGAAAGCCTGCTGGCCCGGCGGCTGAAGGACTGGCGCGATCGCAAGGCGCTGCTCGACGCGGTGGCAGCGGCCGTCATTTTGCAGGATTATCTCGACGGACGTCCCCGGGAGGACTGGGTACTGTGAGACGCATCGTTTTCAGGCTGGTGGTCCTGCTGCTGCTGGCGGCGGCGGCCACCGCGTTCTGGCTGTACGTGGTGGCGCATCGACCTTATCAGGGGTATAGCGGCGGCGAAACGTTCGTCGACATCGCGCCGGGCAGCAGCCCGCAGGCGATGGCGCGGGTGCTGAGCGAGGCCGGCGTGGTCGCGAACCCGACCGCGTTTCGCGTCGCGGTGTGGGTGCGCGGCGCCGGACGGCGCCTGCAGGCGGGGGAGTATCGCTTCGATGCGCCGCTGCCGCCGACGGCGGTCGTCGACAAGATCGTGCGCGGCGACGTCTTCCTCCAGCCGGTGACGTTCCGCGAGGGCCTGACCATCAATCAGATGGCGGCGATCTTCGAGGAGCGCGGCTTCGGAGCGCGGGCCGAGTTCGTGGCCGCGGCCGCAAACGCCGAGGCGGTAAAGGATCTGGACCCGCAGGCGCGCGACCTCGAGGGCTATCTGTTCCCCGACACCTACGCGCTGCCGCGGCGGACGACGGCAGCGCAGCTCGCGGCGCGGATGGTGGCGCGCTTCGAGAAAGCCCTGACGCCAGAAGTGCGCGCCCAGGCCTCGGCCCGCGGGCTGACCGTGCGACAGCTGGTGACGCTCGCGTCGCTGGTCGAGAAGGAGACCGCCAAGGCCGACGAACGGCCGCTCGTCGCCGCGGTCTACGCCAATCGCATCAAGATCGGGATGGGATTGCAGTGCGATCCAACGGTGATCTACGCCCTCGAGCGCGCCGGCCGCTACACCGGCAACCTCACGCGCGCCGACCTGCAGTTCGACTCGCCCTACAACACCTACCGCTACGCCGGGCTGCCGCCGGGCCCGATCGCCGCCCCGGGCGCCGCCTCGCTCCTGGCCGCCGCCCAGCCCGCCGACGTGCCCTACATCTATTTCGTCAGCCGCAACGACGGCTCACATGTCTTCGCGACGACGCTCGCCGAGCACAACCGCAACGTCCACGAATGGCAGGTGCTCTACTTCCGGAGGAATAGGGGGAAGTAGAGCAATTGCAGATTGCAGACTGAAGATTGAAGATTGGGATTGTTGATTGGCGATTGTCGATTTTTGGGCCCAATCAACAATCTGCACTCGACAATCCTCAATCTGCAGTCTGCAGTCTTCAATCTTCAATCAAAACCAACAGCGAGAGTCAGCGACGCCGACCGTCCTGCCGACCACACCCAGCGCGGATCCGGGCTCGCGTAGTAGGAGTCGTCGAGCAGGTTGCGGACGATGCCGCGCAGCTCCAGGTTCCGGGTCAGGTGGTAGCCGCCGGCGAGATCGATGACGTTCGCGCCGGGGGCCACGACTTCGCTCGGACCCGGCCGATCGTCTTCCGCGAAGAATGCCAGCCGGGCCTGGGCGTAGGCGCGCTCGCCGAAGTCCTTGCGCACGAGCGCGAGGAACGTGTCCGGAGAAATGTCGTCGAGGTTGGAGCCGTCGTCCTCCAATTCCCCCCGGCCGATCTGGAAGCCGAGCTCGAGCGAGTAGCCCGAACCGAGATCCGTCCGGCTCTCGACCTCCACGCCTTTGACCCGGCCGCGGCCGCGGTTGCGGAAAAAGAAGAAGTCGGTCTGCGGCGAATAGCGCTCGATGAGATCGTCGATGCGGTAGTTGTAGAACGACACACCGATCTGCGAGCGGGCCATCGTGTAGCGGCCGCTGACGTCGAACTGCAGGCTCGTTTCCGGCTCCAGATCGGGGTTGCCGGTGATGAAGCCGCGGCCTGACGGGCCGCGGAAGTAGCGATCCGACAAGGTCGGGTCGCGGAACCCGCGCGAGACCTGGCCGGTGATGCTGAAGCCGGAGAACGGGCCGACGGTGGCGGCGGCGAAGCCGGAGAACGCGCCGTTCGACGTCGACTGGTCGCCGAAGTAGCCGCCGGTGTTGCTGGTCGTCACGTTGTCGGCGCGGATGCCGCCCGAGGCGCGGACCACCGAGGTGATGGCGTAGTCGGCCTGGAGGAACGCGCCGACGTCGGTCCGCTGCGCATCTTCGACCGAGACGTTGACGGTGTCGCGGGTGAGGTTGCCGGAGAGATCGTAGGCCTGGATGATGTCGAGCGCTTCGAGGTCGTAGCGGCCGTTGACGTCGACGCCGAATTCGAGCCGCGCCCCGGCGAGCTGCTTCTGTGCAGTGCCCTTGACGTGGAAGTCGTTGGCCGAGACTTCCGCCCGTTCGATGCTACGGCCGGTGGTCGCGGTGGCGAACCGATCCTGGTCGGTTCGCTGTTCGAACGTGCCGAGGAAGCCGGTGAGTTCGATCTGATCCAGGCCGGCCTTGGTGCCGAGCGCGTAGCCGGTCGTGAACCGGTGTGAGTTCTCCCAGGGATAGTAGAAGCGCACGACGTTGGAGTTGTTGCGCGGCCGCTCGATGTCGCGGCCGTAGTCGCTCTGCCAGCCCGCCGTCAGCACGCCGCTGCCGAGCACGTGGTTGCCCTTGATCAGGAAGCCGCCGTCCTTCCAGCCCGAGTTCAGAATCTCGCCGCCGTCCTCGGGGCTGTCCCAGTCGTCGGCGCCGCGGGCGTGGCCCTGGACCAGGATGCCGCCCTTCGCGAAGCCGCGCGAGACTTCGATCGAGCCGCGCCGATCCGGAACGCCGGCGCCGCCGCTGATCTGCCCGCCGGCACGCAGCGGCGCGTTGGCTTCGACGTTGCGCGTCCGCATCGAGATGACGCCGCCGAGCGCGTCCGAGCCGTAGGCGACCGATCCCGGGCCGCGGGCGACGTCGATGCCTTCGAGCACTGCCGGGTCGAGGAACGTCGCGCTCGGTCCGACCCGGCGCTCCGAGGTGACGCGCGCGCCGTCGATCAGCAGCAGCACCCGGCCGCGGGCGAGGCCGCGGATGGCCGGCACGGCGGCGTGGCCTTCAGAAACCTGGTTGATGCCGGGTACGGTCTCTAGCGCCTGCAGCAGGTGTTCCGGCGCCCGCGTCGCCAGCTGCCGTCGCGACAGGAGTGTCGTCGCGGCGGCGGGCGAGGCATCGATGCTTGGCGCGGCGCCGAGGACGGTGACGGACTCGTCGGCGAACGCGTCGACCTGCACGGTCCGGTCGCTGTCGATCTTTTCGATGACCACCGGCTTGGCGACCTGTCCGCCGGGCATCACGACCACCAGATGGAACGGCGTCGGCGGCGCCGGAGCGAGCGTGAACCGGCCGTCGACGTCGGTCGTGATCGCGCCCGGCAGACCGGCAACCGAAACGGTGGCGCCGACGATGGCAGCGCCCGACCTGGAGTCGACGACCCGGCCGGAGAAGGTGGCAGGCTGGCCGGCGGCCGCCGGCGGGTTCAGGAACATGAGCGCCGCCAAGACGACGGCGGCGCGACCGACGACTACGTGCAAGAGGCCTCCTCCCGGCAACTCAGAAGAGGTTCACTTCACACGATGTACGAGAGTACTACCAGCCCTAGTTGGCAGAAGTTCCGCTTATCGGGCGCCCCACTTCAGCTTCTGGCGAAGGACGTCGAAGTAGTTGCGCTTTCTCGCGCGCACCAGGCGCAGCGTGCGGTCGGCGCGTTCGATGCGGATGACGTCGCCGCCCTGCAGCGGGTGCCCCGACTGGCCGTCGAACGTGACGTAGACCTCTTCCTGCCCGTTCATCGACGGCTCGACGCAGACGTCGGAATCGGCGGGGACGACCACCGGCCGGTTCGTCAGCATGTGCGGCGCAATCGGCGTCATGACCATCGCGTCGACCTCGGGGTGGACGATCGGGCCGCCGGCAGCAAGGTTATAGGCGGATGATCCCGTCGGCGTCGCGACGATCAGTCCGTCGGCGCGCACCTGCATCACCAGCTGCTCGCCGATCGACACCGACAGATCGATGATGCGCGACAGCGCCGCCTTGGTGATGACGACGTCGTTGACGACGAAGCGCTCGGTGAAGACTTCGCCCCGCCGCAGCGTCCGCGCCCGCAGCATGAGGCGCTCCTCGATCTCGGCGTCGCCTTCGAGCGCCGACTCGAGTGATTCGAAGAGTTCCGGCAGCGTGACCTCGGTGAGGAAGCCGAGGCTGCCGAAGTTGACGCCGAGGATGGGCACATTCGTGCCGGCGTGGGCGATGCGGCCGGCGGTCCCGATGAGCGTGCCATCGCCGCCGAGCACGACGATGAGGTCGCAGGCCGTCGGCAGATCTTCGCTCGAGGCCGTCGGCCGTCCCGGCGGCAGGCCGGCGAGCTCCGCGGTGTGGCTCTCGAACACCGCGGCGATGTTGCGGGCGTCGAGCCAGCCGGCGAGCTCGGCGAGGACGCCGGCGGCGGCATCGAGATTGTGCTTGGCGACGAGCCCGACGCGGGCGATGGGGGCCAGGTTACCGGTCATGAGGCGGCTGTAAGGTGCAACAGGTACTCCCGATTGCCTTCCATGCCGGTGATCGGTGACTCGGTGATGCCGGCGCGGGTCAATCCTAGCGCATGTGCCGCCGCCACGACTTCGTCCACGACCCGCTGCCGGACCCGGTCGTCGCGGACGATGCCGCCCTTGCCGACCTCGTCTCGCTGCGACTCGAACTGCGGCTTGACGAGCGCGACGACGTCGCCGCCGGGGGCAAGCAGCAGCGGTACGACCGGCAGGATGTGGCGCAGGGAGATGAACGACACGTCGATCGTGATGACGCCGAAGCTGCGGTTGCCGTCGGGCAGGGCGTCGGGCGTGAGCGTCCGCGCGTTTATTCCCTCGATGACGATCACCCGCGGATCGCTGCGCAGGCGCCAGTCGAGCTGATTGTGGCCGACGTCGAGCGCCACGACGCGGACGGCGCCGCGCTGGAGCAGGACGTCGGTGAAGCCGCCGGTCGACGCGCCGATGTCGAGCGCGATCCTGCCGACCGGGTCGATGCCGAAGCGCTCGAGCGCGTGCGCGAGCTTGAGCCCGCCGCGGCCAACGTACGGATGGTCGGGCGTCTGCAGCGTGACGTCGGCGTCGGCCTTGATCGGCGCCCCCGCCTTCGTGACCGGCTGCCCGTCGACGCGCACCTGGCCGGCCAGCACCAGCGCCCGGGCGCGTTCGCGCGACGCCGCGAGCCCGCGTTCGACGAGGATCGTGTCGAGGCGGCTGGTCTTTTTCATGGATGGTTTCGGGGCTCGGGGCTCGGGGCTCGGGGTTCGGCCTACTACTGTCGGTTCTCAGTTGCTGCGGCCGATCACCCAGTCGGCGATCGCCGGCAACTGTCCCGCGAGTCCCGCCTGCGACAGCGCGGCGCGGGCGCGATCGCGGCAATCCGAGGCCAGGCGCCGGGACTCGGCGAGGCCGAAGAGCGCCGGGTAGGTCGGTTTGCCGGCGGCGGCGTCCTTTCCGGCCGTCTTGCCGAGCTCGGCTGACGCGCCCTCGACGTCGAGGATGTCGTCGACGATCTGAAACCCGAGGCCGAGAGCCTCGGCGTAGGCGTCGATCGCGGCGCGCAGGTCGGCAGCGGCACCGGCCATGATCGCGCCGGCGTTGGCGGAGCCGCGGATCAGCGCGCCGGTCTTGCGCGCGTGCATGTCGGCCAGCGCCGTCGCATCGAGCGGCGAGGCGCCCGGCTGGGCCGCCGCGAGATCGAGCGCCTGGCCGCCGACCATGCCGACCGCGCCCGCGGCGCTGGCGATCGCGAGCAGCGCGTCGAGCCGGCGCTGCGCGAGGTCGCCATCCGCCAGCGTCCTGGGTGCGGGCTCCCGCGCGAGCAGGGCGAACGCCTCCGTCAGCAGGCCGTCACCCGACAGGATCGCCATGCCCTCGCCGTAGACGACGTGCGCCGTCGGCCGGCCGCGCCGCAGCGTGTCGTTGTCCATCGACGGCAGGTCGTCGTGGACGAGCGAGTAGGTGTGAATCAGTTCCACCGCGCAGGCCGCGGGCAGGGCAAGCTCGATCGCGCGATCGACGTCGTCGCCCTGACGCTCGGCGGTCGCTTCCGCCGCGGCGAGCACGAGCATGGGCCGCAACCGCTTGCCGCCGGCGGTAACGCTGTAGCGCATGGCGTCGGCCAGCACGCCCGGCACGTCCGTCGGCAGGTAGCGCGACAGCTTCTCGTCGACGATGTGGCGTTTCGCGTCGAGCCAGCGGTCGAGGCTGCCGGACGCGCCGTTCATTTGCGGGCGGCCGGGTCGCCGTCGAGGCCGAGTGAAGGCGGCGCCGGCTTGATTTCGCCGCGTTCGTTGAGGATCTCGATCCGACGTTCGGCGCCTTCGAGGGTGGAATGGCAGAAGCGCGACAGCTGCACGCCCCGCTCGTAGAGCTCGAGCGATTTCTCGAGCGACAGGTCACCGTCCTCGAGCGTCTTGACGATGGCGTCGAGCTCGGCGAGGGCGGATTCGAAGTCGGTGATCTTCGGGTCGGTCATGATTTCTGATCGGGAGGCTGGGGCGAACGGTGCGCCGCATCCGCGGACCGGACGTCGCAGGCCAGGCTGCCTTCGAGCAGCGTCACGTTGACGCGGTCTCCCGGCCGCACCGCCGCGGCGCTGCGGATGATGGCCGTGTGATCTTCGTTCCAGCAGACCGCGTAGCCGCGGCCCAGGACCGCGAGCGGGCTCAGCGACTCGAGCCGCGCGGCGCGGGCGCCGAGCCTGGCGCTGGCGCCGGCATGGCGCCGGCGCATCGCTGCGTCGAGCCGGCTCCCGGCCGCGTTCAGACGGCCGTGATACGCGGCCAGCCGGCGGCCGATCTCGCGCGCTTCGAGACGCGCCCGCAGGTCGCGGAACACGCGCTCGCGCCGCGCCAGGCCGGCGGTGGCAGCACGGCGCAGCTGATGCGTCAGTTCCGCGGCATGGCGGCCGCGGAGCGCCAGCCGCGCCGGCACCGCCGCCAGACCGCGGCGGCTGACCAGGACGTGGACGCGGGCTCGCGCCCGTCCGATCTGCCCACCCATCGACGCCCGCATGCGTCGCGCCTGCCGGTCGATGCGCGCGAACAGCTCGTCCTTCGCGGCGACGACGATCTCCGCCGCCGCCGAGGGCGTCGGGGCGCGCAGGTCGGCGACGAAATCGGCGATGGTGAAATCGACCTCGTGGCCGACGCCGGTCACGATTGGCACGGGCGACGCCGCCATGGCGCGGGCGACCGGCTCCTGGTTGAACGGAATCAGATCTTCGGCCGAGCCGCCGCCGCGAGCGAGGATGATGACGTCGATCCCCGGCACGCGCGCGATGCTGCGCAAGGCCTCGGCGATATCGGCGCCGGCGCCGTCGCCCTGCACCCGCGTCGGCCTGATCACCAGGTGCACGTTCGGATGACGCCGGCCGATGACGTTGACGATGTCCCGCACGGCGGCGCCGTCGAGCGAGGTCACGACGCCGATCTTGCCCGGCAACGCCGGCAGCGGCCGCTTCCGCGCCGCATCGAACAGGCCCTCCGCCTGCAGCTTCTTCTTCAGCTGCTCGAAGGCGAGCTGGCGGGCGCCGAGGCCGTGCGGCTGGAGGTGATCGCAGAGCAGTTGGTACTCGCCCTTCGGTTCGTAGACCACGATCCGGCCGCGCGCGATCACATGCAGCCCGTCATCCGCCTTGAACTTCAGGTAGCGCACCGCCGATCGGTACATCACGGCGCGGATCTGGGCGCCGCGATCCTTCAGCGTGAAGTACATGTGGCCGGTGTTCCAGATCTTGCAGTTGGAAATCTCGCCCTCGACCCAGACATCGCCGAGCCCGGTCTCGAGCAGCCCGCGAATCGCGCTGGTCAGTTCCGAGACGCTGACGACGCGCCGCTCGCGCCGCGGCCGGGCTCCGGCCGCGCGCTCGTCGTCATCCGGTTCGAACGGCTGCGAGAAGAGATCGGACATGACGCAAGACCGGGCGTCAGCGCTCGGACGCCGCCGCGGTGGCGGTGGCGAGCGCCTCGACCTGCTCCGCCGACAGATTGAGGCGTTCGATCGCTATCGCCCGCCCGGTCCTCGGATCGGCGGTGACGATGACCGCGTTGAGGCGGCCCGGGCCGGTGGCCGCTTCGAACTTCGCCGGCATCGCGTTGACGAATCGGCCGAGCGCCGCGTCGATCGTGACGCCGATGATCGAGTCGTGCGGCCCGGTCATGCCGCAGTCGGTCAGGCAGGCCGTCCCCTTGGGCAGGACGCGGTTGTCCGCGGTCTGGACGTGGGTGTGGGTGCCCACCACCGCCGTGACGCGGCCGTCGAGGTGCCAGCCCATCGCCACCTTCTCCGACGTCGCCTCGGCGTGGAAGTCGACGAAGATGACGCGCGCCTTCGCCTTCAACGCCTCGATCTCCTTGAGCGCGACAGCGAAGGGATCGTCGATCGGTGTCATGAAGACACGGCCCATCAGGTTGAGGACGCCGACCGGCTCGCCGGTACGCGTGCGGCCGACGTACGAGCCGCGGCCGGGGACGCCGGCGGGAAAGTTCGCCGGCCGCAGCAGCCGCGGTTCGCGCGGGATGTACTCGAGGACCTCTTTCTTGTCCCAGATGTGGTTGCCCGACGTCATGACGTCGACGCCGTAGCTGAGAATCGTCTGGGCGATGTCGCCGGTCACGCCAAATCCGGCAGCGGAGTTCTCGACGTTGGCGATGACGAAATCGATGCCGCGCTGCTCGACCAGCGCCGGAATCGCCCGGCGCGCAATCTCGCGCCCAGGTTTGCCGAAGATGTCGCCGATGAAGAGGATCTGCATCTGCGCCGGCGAGACAGTCACGAAGCCGCCTCCACCGTGATCGTGATGTCGCGGCCGCGGCGCTCGTCGGTGCGGGGGAGACGCACCCGCAGCTCGCCGGCCGCGAGCGTCGCCTGGCCGCGCCCGCCGTCGACGGCCGTCGCGAGTCGGATGACGCACGCGAATCGACCGAAGGTGCGCTCCGCGAGATGGAACGTCGCGCCGCGATGTTCACAGCCCGGTGCGGCTTTTCGTCCGGCAATCACGACCGCGCCCCTGGTGTAGACCACGCGCAAGGTGTCGGAAGTGACGCCGGGGAGGTCGGCGACGATCTCGATGGCGGTGGCCGTCTCGATGACGTCAACGGGCGGACGGTACTCGGCCGGCGGCGCGCCTGGCGCGGTCGCGTCGAGCCAATCGAGGAACGCTCGCAGCTCGGGACTGAGCTCGCCCGCCTCGGCCAGGCCCGCCAGCTCGCGCCGCTGGAAGTAGAGGGGTGACACCGAGCCATTCTAATCCCGCCGAGGCTGCAGTGACAGGGCGAGGAAGCCAGCGGGAGGGCAAACCCGTGATTTCCAGCGACTTGCGCTGGAAGGATGCTGTTCGAATAATATGAGTGACTAATACGCATAAAATATTATTGACACTGACGCACTGATAGACTACATTAGTCTTCGTGAACGAATTTTCGGGAGCGCGGCTCCCGTCATCAGGAGGCAAGCAATGGCAATTGTTCGATGGAATCCGATGGGTGATCTTGCGGCGCTCGAGTTCGATCGACTGAACCGGCTGTTTTCAGACCTCCACTCGGAAGGCACTCGCGCCTGGGTCCCGGCGGTCGACATCTACGAGACCGAGGGCGATGAGCTGGTAATCAAGGCCGAGCTGCCCGACGTCAAGAAGGAAGACATCAACGTCGCGTTCGAGAACGGCGTCCTCACGGTGAGCGGCGAACGCCGGCAGGAGGAATCGGTCGAGAAGGGGCAGGTCCGCCGACTCGAGCGGCGGTACGGCGCGTTCGCGCGCGCGTTCACGCTGCCGGACTTCGTCGATGCCTCGGCGATCGCGGCCGTCTACAAGGATGGCGTGCTGACGATTCGGCTGCCGCGGCGCGAAGAGAGCAAGCCGAAGCAGATTTCGGTCAACGTCCAGTAAGACGGCACCGGCAGTGATGCGTCGGCCGGGCGGATGTCCCGCGACGCACGGGGAGAGGTCAGTCGCCTCTCCCTCTTTTTTGTACGGCGCCTCAGCTCGGGGGTCGCGTGACGCCGCCGCCGATTTCAGGTACCCTTGCTGGCCATGGTTCTGAACGCTGACACCGAACCCTTCGACGAAGCGGACGCGGGAGAAAACCAGGCGCTGCTCACGAGCCGGTTCCTCTTCGTCGACGTCGCCGCGCAACGCGCCAAGCAGCTGCGCCGCGGCGCCCTGGCCAGGCTCGACCGTCAGGCAGGATCGGTGACGCCGCACAAGCTCGAGCGGATCGCCATGGAAGAAGTCCGGTCGGGCCTGGTCGAGTACGCGCTCCCCATCAAACCCGAAGCCTTCGGTAAGTAGCGCGCGTCCTTCAGCCCGGAGACCACCCGGAACCCGGCGCCCGGCCCCGACGTAACCTCCGGTACACCCGCGGGCTGCCCCGTGCGTGGGCCGGAGACCATCGATGATCGGACTGACCGTGGCGATGCTCGCGATCGTCTTCTTCGTCATCCTCGCGGGCGGCGTCGCGCTCCTCATGCTGGCGAAGGCCATCCTCTGGCTCGTTCTGCTGCCAGTTCGCATCATCGTCGGCCTGGTCTTCGGCTTGTTCTTCCTGCCGTTCATCCTCCTGAAGTTCCTCGTCCTCGGACTGGTGGCGATCGTGGTTGCGCCGATCGTCATAATCGCGACCGCTGCGGCGGCGATCGCAGCCGTCGCCGGCGTTGTCATCCCGCTCTTCCCGCTCTTCTGCATCGGGTTCGTCGTCTGGGCCGTGATGCGCTCGCAGCGCGCCGCGACAGCCTGACGCATTGCATCTGGGCGCAGCGCCTGGTGCCGGCGGAACTGAAGTTCCGCCCTACGACGATGAACTGAAGTCTGTCCTAGGTCGGTATTGGCGGAATCTTCTACGTAGCGCGGAGCTTAGCTCCGCGATCGTCAAAGGTCGTAGCGCGGAGGTTTAGCTCCGCGATTCAGGCGGCGTCATTGCGGCGTACGGCGTGACGCGCGTGTAGGCGTCGGCGGCGCGGAGCACCGTGGCTTCGTCGAGCGGACGGCCGGTGAGCTGAAGGCTGCACGGCAGCGTGGCGGCAGTGAAGCCGCACGGGACGGCGATCGATGGCAGGCCGGCGAGGTTGGCACCGACGGTGAACACGTCCGCGAGATACATCTGCAGCGGATCCGACGTGCGTTCGCCGAGCTTGAAGGCAGGAACCGGACTGGTCGGCATGGCGACGAGATCCGCGACGCCAAGCGCCGCTTCGTAGTCGCGCCGGATGAGCGTGCGCACCTGCTGCGCCTTGAGGTAGTAGGCGTCGTAGTAGCCGGCGCTGAGCACGTAGGTGCCAAGGAGGATCCGCCGCTTCACTTCGGCGCCGAACCCGCGGTCCCTCGTCCGGTCGTACATTTCCCCGAGCGACGACGCTTCGGCGCGAAATCCGTAGCGGACGCCGTCGTAGCGCGCGAGGTTCGAGCTCGCTTCGGCGGTTGCAATCAGGTAATAGACCGGAATTGCCTGCGCGCTGTACGGCAGGTCGACGTCGACGATCGAGGCGCCCTGGTCAGTCAGCGTCGCCAGCGCCGCCTCGAACGCGGCGAGGATCTCGCCGTCGACGCCATCGGCGAGCAGGCCGCGGGGCACGCCGATACGCAGACCGCGGACGTCGCCGCTCAGCGCTTCGGTGTAGGCCGCGACCGTCGCCGGGGAAGAGGTTGCGTCGCGCCGATCGCGGCCGGCGATGACTTCGAGCGCCAGCGCGGCATCGGCAACTGTCGTCGCGATCGGTCCGATCTGATCCAGCGACGATGCGAAGGCGAGGAGGCCGAAGCGCGAGACGCGGCCGTAGGTCGGCTTGAGCCCGACCACGCCGCAGAGCGCGGCCGGCTGGCGGATCGAGCCACCCGTATCGGATCCCAGAGACAGCGGCACCATGCGCGCCGCCACCGCCGCGGCCGAGCCGCCGCTCGATCCCCCTGGCGTGCGATCGATCGCCCACGGGTTCCGCGTCGCCATGAACGCCGAGTTCTCGGTCGACGAGCCCATCGCGAACTCGTCGCAGTTGGTTTTGCCGACGACGACCGCGCCGGCGGCGACCAGCCGCTCGACCACGGTGGCGTCGTACGGCGGCACGTAGTGCTCGAGGATCTTCGATGCCGCGGTCGTCCTGACCTCACGCGTGCACAGGTTGTCCTTGAGCGCGATCGGGACGCCGAGGAGCGGCAGCGCCGCCCACTCGTCGCGGCGGCCGTCGAGGGCCCCGGCCTGGCGGGTCGCGGCGTCCGCGGCAATCGTCGTGAACGCCTTGATCGCAGGCTCGAGCGCGGCGATGCGGTCGAGGGTGTCGCGGCAGACCCTGGCAGCGGTCGTTTCGCCGCGGCGGATCGCGGCCGCAATATCCTGGGCGGTCTCGAACGGCATGTCTACCCGATGACTCGTGGTACTTTGAAGAGGCCGTGCGGCCGGTCGGCCTCGGGCGCCTGCGCGAGCGCCTCCTGGCGCGGCAGCGACGGCAGCGGCTCGTCGTCGCGCCACTCGGTGGCGCCGCCGAAGGGATGCGAGGTCGGCGGCACGCCGCTCGTCGCGACCTGCTGCACCTGCTCGGCGTAGGCGAGAAAGCTGGACAGCTGCGGCGTGATCAGCGCCTTCTCGTCGTCGGTCAGCTCGAGCCGCGACAGCCGCGCGAGGCGCTCGATGTCGGCGCGAGTGAAATCCGCTGGCATGCGCGCGATCGTAGCATGGAGCGTATGACCACTCGTCCCGCCGCCGTCGCCGGTTCGTGGTACCCCGCGTCAGCAGGGGCGCTGGGGCGCGAAGTCGACGGTTACCTCGACGCCGCCGTGCCGCCGCCCTCCGGCGGCATCCACGCCGTCATCGCGCCGCACGCCGGCATCATGTTTTCCGGGCCGGTGGCCGCCTGCGCCTACAAGGCGGCGGCGACGCAGGCTTACGACGTCGCCGTGCTGGTCGGGCCGTCGCATTTCGTCGGCTTCGACGGGGTCGCGCTCTACCCCGAGGGCGCGTTCGCGACGCCGTTCGGGCCGATCGCGATCGACGCGCCGACAGGAGCGGCGATCGCCGCGGCCGATGCCATCGTGCACGCGGCGGTCGGGCCGCATGCGCGCGAACACTCCCTGGAGATGCAATTGCCGTTTCTCCGCCGCGTGCTGCCGGACCTGCCGATCGTGCCGCTGCTGATGGGCCAGCAGACCGCCGGCACCATCACCCGCCTCGCCGGCGCGCTGGCGGCAGGCGTCGCCGGCCGCCGCGCCCTGCTCGTGGCCAGCACGGACCTGTCCCACTATTACGACGCGGACACCGCGGCCGCGCTCGACACCCAGGTCCACGACCGCGTCGAGGCGTTCGACGCCGCGGGGCTGCTGACCTACTTCGAAGGGCAACCGGAGGGGGAGCGCGGTCGTCGCGTTGGCTGTGGCATGGGACCGGCGATCGCCGTGATGATGGCGGCACAAACGCTCGGCGCCCGCGATGCGCGGGTCCTGCGCTACGCGCATTCCGGCCACGTCTCCGGCGACTACACCAGTGTCGTCGGCTACCTCGCGGCGGTGTTCGGAGCCTTCCGTGCTCACTGAGCCGCAGCGCGACGCGCTGCTGACGATCGCGCGATCGGCGATCGCGTCACATTTCGCGCGCGGGCCGCGGCTAGCTGCCGGCGATCTGCCGATGCCGCGCGCCGACGGCGTCTTCGTGACGCTGAAGCAGGGGGGCTCCCTGCGCGGGTGTCTGGGGACGTTCGCGTGCGGCCCCGATCTCGGCGCCGCGGTCGCGCGGTGCGCCGTCGATTCCGCGACCCAGGATCCGCGCTTCGCCGCCGTCACTCCAGCCGAGGCGCCGGGCCTGTCGATCGAGATCTCGGTGCTCAGCCCGCTCGAGCCGATCGATCCGCACGCGCCCGGCGCGGTCGTCGTCGGGCGTCATGGCCTCGTCGTCGAGCAGCAGGACCATCGGGGTCTGCTGCTGCCGCAGGTCGCGTCCGAGCGCGGCTGGACGGTCGAGGAGTTCCTGCGGCAGACCTCGATCAAGGCCGGACTGCCGCCGGACGCGTGGCGCCGCGGCGCGACGGTTTCGCGCTTCACGGCGGACGTGTTCGGCGACGACTAGAACCCACGAAGATGCGCGAACGAGCCAGTCGGGGAGTCCGAGGGGCGAATCCTCTCGGTTGGAACTAATGCCGCGGTTCGGCGCCCACCTGTCCATTGCCGGCGGCCTGCCGCGCGCCGTCGACCGCGCGGTCGCGACGCGCTGCGAGTCGCTGCAGATCTTCACCAAGTCGGTGGGGCAGTGGCGGGCGCGGCCGCTGCCACCCGACGAGGTGGCGCGCTTTCGCGCCCGGGTGGAGGAGACGGGGATTCAGCCGGTCGTCGCGCACAACAGCTACCTGATCAATCTCGCCGCCGCCGAGCCGGCGCTGAGAGCGCAATCGCTTTCCGCCCTCGGCGAGGAGATCGATCGCGCCGAAGCGCTCGGCCTCGACGGGCTCGTAATGCATCCTGGCTCGTTCACCACCGGTACCGAGGAAGGCGGGCTGCGGCTCGTCGCCGACGGCCTGCGCACGCTGCTGCGGCAGCGGCGCCGAGGCCGCGTCCGCATCCTGCTCGAGCAGACCGCCGGCCAGGGAACGAACCTCGGGCACCGGTTCGAACACCTCGCCGCGATCATCGAGCGTCTCGACGGGACGCCGCGCGTCGCCGTCTGCCTCGATACCTGCCACCTGCTGGCGGCCGGCTACGACCTCTGCAGCGAAGAGGGCTATCGCGACACGTTCGCGAATCTCGATCGCGTCGTTGGCCTCGATCGCCTCGCCGCGTTCCACATGAACGATTCGAAGAAGCCCTGCGGCAGCCGGGTCGATCGGCATGAGCACATCGGCAAGGGATGCCTCGGGCTCGAACCATTCCGGCGTCTCGTCAACGATCCCCGCTTCGCACGGATGCCGATGCTGCTCGAGACGCCGAAGCTCGATACGCCGGAGAGCCGGCGCCTGAGCGACGCCGATCCGTGGGACCGGCGCAACCTCAGGACGCTGCGCGGGCTGGTGAACCGCTCGGGCGGACCGACCAGCCGATCGGTGCGCTAAGCTAACGGAGCATGCGCACCATCACGATCGTTCTGCTCGCGGCGCTCATCTCTGTCGTGCCGCGGCCGGCTGAGGCCTGGGGGTTCGAGGCGCACAAGTACATTCTCGAGCGCGCGATTGCGGCGCTGCCGCCGGAAATCCGGCCGTTCTTCGAGAAGTTCCGCGTCACGATCGTCGAGCATTCCGTCGACCCCGATCTCTGGCGGACCGTCGGCTGGGAAGACGAGGAAGGCCCGCGGCACTTCCTCGACATGGACGCCTACGGTCCGTATCCCTTTACGGCGCTGCCGCGCGACCATGCCGAAGCCGTCAAACAGCGCGGCGAGGACTTCGTCAAGAAGTACGGGTTGCTGCCCTGGCGCGCCCAGGAGATGCAGGGCCGGCTCGCCGAGGCGTTCCTGCTGAAGCAGACCTACTCGCGCGAGAACATCAAGCTGTTCTCGTCGGTGGTGGGGCACTACCTGTCGGACGCGCAGGTGCCTTTCCACGCCGCGCTCAATCACGACGGCCAGCTGACCGGACAGTGGGGCATTCACTCGCGCTTCGAGTCCGAGCTCTTCGAGCGCTACCGTGACAAGCTGCAGCTGCCGGCGAAGCCGCTGGTCCGCATCGACAACATGCGCGACTACGCCTTCGATTCGCTGGTGAAGAGCTACTCGCACGTGCAGGCGATCCTCGAGGCTGACAAGGCCGCCGTCGCCGGCCGCGAAGTCTACGACGACGGCTACTTCGAGCTGCTGTTCCAGAAGCTGAGGCCGATCCTCGAGGACCGGCTATCGGATTCGGTCGTCGCGGTTGCCTCCGCGATCACGACGGCGTGGGAGCAGGCCGGCAAGCCCGCCCTGCGGCTCGAGCAGGCGCGCGAGCCGCGCAAGGTCAGGCGTCAGTAGCCGGCTTGTCCGCGCTGAGGAGCGTGCGGCGATGATCGAGGTACTTCTCGATCGGCTGGAGTACCAGCAGCACGACCAGCGTCACCGCGGTGGCGATGAACGCGAGGTGATACTCGCCGCCGCCGGCGGCGACGCCAATTGCCGCGTTGACCCAGATCGTCGCCGCGGTCGTCAGCCCCTGGATGCCGCCGTTCGTGCGCATGATCGCGCCGGCGCCGAGAAACCCGATGCCGGTGACGATCTGGGCCGCGACCCGGCTGGTGTCGCCGGTCTTGGCGTCGGTCAGCTCGATTGACATCAGCGTGAACAGCGCCGAGCCAATCGCGATGAGGATGTTGGTGCGGAGCCCGGCTTCCTTGTTGCGCCACTCGCGCTCGACGCCGAGCGCGGCGCCGAAGATCGCCGCGAGCAGCAGCCGCTGTGTCAGTTCCCAGTCGGAGAGTGACGTCATCGACTCAGCTCTGATCCCGTTTCCGAGCGAGACGTCATCGAGCCCCGCCTGATCCCGGCGTCCCCGTCTTTCCGGGTTCCTCGGTCTTCGGCACGATGATCAGTCGGGTGCGTTCGATCGGCACTTCGAGCCCCGTCATCCAGGTCACGACATCGCCGATCCGCACCTGCAGATCGTAGGTGCCGGCGGGAACGACGAAGAGCGCGTAGCCGCGGCCGCTGTGCGGCGGCACCACCGGCTTGGCGCGGTTCCCCGGCACGTAGAGCGCCGCAGTCGGGACGCGTCCTTCTTCCGGCCCGGTACCCCGGACCTGCAGCGCGCCGAAGCCGTTCTTGAAATTGACGACTTCGAGATGGTGACCCTTCTCGTCGGGGTAGGGCATCACGACCAGCCGGTTGGCCCACCGGATGTTGACGACCTTGCCGTCGCGCTCGTGGATCGCCTGGACGTCGTAGACGCCGCTGGGAACCTGCAGCGCCGGCTGGCCGTCTCCCATCCTGATGGGGGCAGGAGTCACCGAGGTCTGTCGTTCGCCCGCCCGGTGCACCGTGAAGCGCGAGTGCGCGGTCACGTCCTCGGTGCCGTTGAACGCGCGCACGTCGAGGGTCAGGCTGACCTGCGGATCCTGTGCCGCCAGCGCGGTGACGAGCGCGAGGACGAGCACCATGTGGCTCCGCATGCCGAAATCTTAACATTCCGCGTGCTATCGTAGCGTCAGGGCTCACATCGCATGGACGTTTATCTGGTCCCCGTCGGCGCCGACAAACACGAGCTCTACTGCGAGGTGCCCGACGGCGAGGAGCCAACCCATGAGGCGTCCGCCGTCGGCGCGGCCCCCGACGAGCCGGAGCCTCGGCCCAATCTCTGGCGCCGCCTCGTCAACCACATCCTCGGATTCTTCCGCCGGATGCGGGATGGCTTCTACGAAATGCTGGCCGAGGCCGAGCGCGAACGGCGCGAGGCCCGCACTGCGGCACCGGAGCCGGCGACGTGGTGGGAGCGCACCAGGCGCCGGACGATGCGCTGGGTGGCGGAAAGCATCGCCGAGCAGCGGCTGCTGTGGCACCTCCGCAAGCAGACGGCCGGCTGTCTTTACTATCCCGACGACCTCGACGAAGCGCAGGCGATGGGCGTGCTCCGCGGCCAGCTCAAACGCGATTTCGAGCGGCACCGCTTCTGGCTGACCATCGATGGCCTCGGCTTCGTCGCCTCCGGCGTCGCCTTTTTCGTTCCCGGCCCCAACGTCATCGCCTACTACTTCGCGTTTCGTCTCGTCGGCCACTACTTCTCCCTGCGCGGCGCGCGCCAGGGCATGTCGTTGATCGAGTGGACGCCGGTCCGCAGCGAGGCGCTCGGCGAGCTCCGCCGCGCCATCGCCCTGACCCCGGCGGCGCGCGAGCAGCGGGTCAACGAAGTTGCGACCCGCCTCCGCCTCGAGCATCTCGCCAGCTTCGTCGAACGCACCGCCGTGCCGTCGTGAGATACTGACCGGCGTTTTGAAGCTCCACGAGATCGCCGCCCGCATCGAGTGCCGTCTCGACGGTGATGGCGGCGTCGACATTCGCGGCGTCGCCGGCATCGAGGACGCCGGCCCGGGCGATCTCACCTTCTATTCGAATCCGAAGTACGCCGCCGAGCTGCGGGCGACGCGCGCCGGCGCGGTCATCCTTGCCGAGGACGCGCCGGCCGCGCCCTGCCCGATGCTGCGCACGCGACAGCCGTATCTCGCCTTCGCGCGCGCCGTCGCCATCTTCGAGGATCCATGGCGGCCGGCGCCGGGCGTGCACAACCTCGCGTCGCTCGGCGAGAACGTCACGCTGGGAACCGAGGTGTCGATTGGACCGTTCGCCGTGATCGGCGAGGGGACGCACATCGGCTCCCGCTCGATCGTCCATCCGCACGTCAGCATCGGCCGGCAGACGACGATTGGCGACGACTGCGTGATTCACGCCCGGGTGTCGATCCGCGAGCGCATCCGCATCGGCCATCGCGTCGTGCTGCAGGACGGCGCCGTCATCGGCAGCGACGGCTTCGGCTTCGCCCGGCGCGCCGACGGCACCCACCACAAGATCCCGCAGATCGGCGCGCTCGTCATCGAGGACGACGTCGAGATCGGCGCCAACACGACCATCGACCGGCCCGCCGTCGGCGAGACCCGGATCGGCGCCGGCACCAAGATCGACAACCTCGTCCAGGTCGCGCACGGCGTCAGCATCGGCAGGAACGTCCTGCTCGCGGCGCAGGTCGGTGTGGCGGGCAGTGTGACGATTGAAGACAACGTCACGCTGGCGGGGCAGGTCGGCGTCGCCGGCCACATCACGATTGGCAAAGGGGTGATCGCGACCGCGCAGAGCGGCATCCCGAACTCGGTGCCTGCCGGTTCGTTCATCTCGGGTTATCCCGCGATTCCCAATCGCGACTGGCTCCGCGCCGCGGCCGTCTACCGCAAGCTGCCCGAATTGAAGAAACGACTGGCCGAGCTCGAGCGCCGAATTCAGGAGCTGGAGGATATGCCATAATCGAACCTTCCATGCACCCCGACAAAATCGGCCTGAAATTGCGCTCCCGATCCCTTCGACTGCGCTCAGGGCGGGCTTTGCTGGCACTGCTTGCCGCCACGACGTGGATCGCGCTGGCGCCCTCGCCGCACGCCTCGGTCCGGCCCCCGAAACTCAATTACACGATGATGACGCTCGACAACGGCCTCAAGGTCGTGATGCTCGAGGATCACTCGACGCCGATCGTCCACGCCGAGATCTGGTACCACGTCGGATCGAAGAACGAGAAGAAGGGGCGCACCGGGTTCGCGCATCTCTTCGAGCACATGATGTTCAAGGGCTCGAAGAACGTCGAGCCGGAGGGGCACCCGTCGCGGATCTCGAGCGTCGGCGGGCAGAGCAACGCCTACACCAATGAAGACGTCACGGTCTACTGGCAGACGTTCCCGGCGCAATACCTGCCGATGGTGCTGTGGCTCGAAGCCGATCGCATGGCGACGCTGCGCATCGACGAGAAGGTCTTCCTGACCGAGCGCGAGGTCGTCAAGGAAGAGCGGCGGATGCGGGTCGAGAGTCAGCCCTACGGCAAGCTGAACGAGATCATCTACAACCAGGCGTTCACGACCCATCCCTACAAGCACCCGACGATCGGCAGCATGGCCGACCTCGAGGCGGCGTCGATCGACGACGTCCGCGACTTCTTCAGGACCTACTACGTTCCCGAGAACGCCACCCTCGTCCTCGCCGGCGATTTCGATCCGAAAGAAGCGACGGATCTGGTGAAGAAGTATCTCGGCCGGGTGCCGAAGTCGGACCACCGCGTGCCCCGCGACATCCCGGCCGAGCCGCCGATGGCGAAGGAGCGCCGCCTGTCGCTGCCGGAGAGCGTGCCGCTGCCGGCGGTCGTCGTCGCGCACCACATCACCTACGACGGCCACCCCGATTCCTACCCGCTGCACATCGCCTCGAAGGTGCTGTCCGACGGGCAGAGCTCGCGCATCTATCGCAAGCTGGTCTACGAGAAGCAGATTGCGCTCGCGGCGTTCGGCCAGGGCAACATCATCGAGGATCCGAACCTGTTCTATGCCGTGGCGATCGTCCAGCCGGGACGGACGCCGCAGGAAGCGATCGACGCGCTGATTGCCGAGCTCGATCGCCTCAAGGCCGAGCCGATCAGCGCCGCGGAGCTGCAACAGACCAAGAACCAGTTCGCCCGCGACTACATCCTCAGCCGTGAGTCGAACAAGGACAAGGCACAGACTCTCGCGCACGCGGCGGTGATCCACGACGACATCACGACTGCCGACGGCGAGTTCGACATCTTCATGAACATGACCGCGGCCGAAGTGCAGCGCGTGGCGCAGAAGTACTTCACCGCCGAGAACCGGCTCGTGCTGACGATAATGCCGCGCGGCGCCGGCGGATCGAGGGAGCACGAATGATCGCCGCGCTTCGCCTGTCGTGCGCCGCCGCGGCGCTGACCCTGGGCTTGGTCTCGCCGGCGGCGGCACAGTCCGCGGCGGGCTGGCCGACCGAACGACCGCCGGCGCCACTACAGGCGCGCGAGGTCAAGTTTCCACCCTACCAGGTCCGTACGCTCGCGAACGGCCTGCAGGTCGTTGCCGTCGCCCATCACGAGCAGCCCGCCGTCAGCCTGCGGTTGATCGTGCGCGCCGGCGGCGCCCAGGATCCGCAGGGCAAATCGGGTGTCGCGACCCTCGCCGCCGCCCTGCTCGACCAGGGGACGACGACGAAGAACGCGGAGCAGATTGCCAGCGCGATCGATTCAATCGGCGGCCTGCTCGGTACCGGCGCCGGCAGCGACATGACGTCGGTCACCGCGGTCGTGATGAAGGACAGCCTGGCCTTCGGCCTCGACATGCTGTCCGACATCACCCGCAACCCGGCATTCGCGCCCGAGGAGCTCGAACGCCAGCGCCAGCAGATGCTGTCGGGACTGAAGGTCGGCTACGAGGATCCCGACTACATCGCCGGCATGGTCTTCGACCGTCTCGTCTACGGGTTCCACCCGTATGGCGTCCCGGATTCGGGGACGCCCGCCTCGATCGGGGGCATCACGCGCAACGACCTGGTGGCGTTCCACAAAGCGTGGTTCGGCGCCAACAACGCGATTCTCGCCATCGTCGGCGACGTTTCACACGAGGAAGCGTTCGCGGGCGCCGAGCGCGCTTTCGGCAACTGGAGCAAGGCGCCGAACACGGCCGCCAAGCCGCAGGATCCGCCGGCCCCGACCCGCCGCGTCGTCGTCATCGATCGGCCCGGGGCGGTGCAGACCGAGATCAGGGTCGGCAACATCGGCCTGCCACGGCGGCATCCGGACTTCCTGGCGCTCGACCTGGCGATCAACATCCTCGGCGGCGAAGGCGGCAACCGGCTGCACCGCGTCCTCCGTTCCGACCGCGGGCTCACCTACGGCGCGTCGGCCGATCTCAACGCCTACAAGGAGAGCGGCAACATCGTCGCCGACACCGACACGCGGTCCGACTCGACCGGGGAGGCGCTCCGGCTGATCGTCGACGAGTTCTGGCGGCTGCAGCGCCAGCGCGTGCGCGAGGAAGAGCTCGCCGACGCCCAGGCCTATCTCACCGGCAGCTTCCCGCTGACGATCGAGACGCCGAGCGCCATCGCGCTGCAGATCCTGAACGCCGTGTTCTACGGTCTCGATCTCAACGACCTCCAGACTTATCGCGAGCGGGTCAACGCGATTACGCCGGACGACATCCAGCGCGTGGCGCGGCAGTACCTGCATCCCGACCGGTTGTCGATCGTCCTGGTCGGCGATGCGTCGGTGTTCACGAAGCAGCTGGCCGGCGTCGGGTTCGATCAGTTCGAGCGCATTGCGCTCACCGACCTCGATCTCGGGTCAGCCGACCTGAAGCGCCATGGCCCGCAGCGCCAGCGGTTCGCTTCAAGCCGATCGCATATTCGCCGCCGGCCGCCGCGCCGCGCGAGCCGGCGCAGTCGGCCGGCGCCGCGCCTCGCCGCGACGACAACCTTTCAAGCCTGGTCGCGCGCGCGGTCGCCGCCAAGGGCGGCCTCGAGAAGCTGCGCGGCATCCGTACCGTGAAAGTGACGTCGACGATGTCGCTGGTCGGCGAGCCGACGCCGGTCGACGTCGAGACGACGTCGTTCATCAGCTATCCCAACGCGTTTCGCGTCGATGCCGAGATGCCTGGCGGTCCGGTCACGCAGGTCTTCAACGGCGGCGACTACTGGGTCCGCGATCGGCGCGGCGTCCGCCAGGCGGACGAGCCGGTAGCCGACCAGATTCGCGGCACCATCCAGCGCGACGTCATCGGGCTGCTGCTCGCCCTCTCTGACGGCCGGCTCGAGGCCAGGCAACTCGACGACGTCGTCGCCGACGGCCGCGGCTGGCGCGCCATCGGCGTCGACGGCGCCGGCATGTCGGGAGTCACGATGCTGCTCGACCCGGCAACGGATCTGGTGCGCGCCCAGCGCTACGCCGTCCCGGGCGCGGCCGGGAAGCCGGCGCAGATGGAGGAGATCTTCAGCGACTATCGCAGCGTCGGCGGACTCCAGGTCGCCTACACCGCCGCGGTGAAGCGCGACGGGCTGCCGTTCCTGGTGCGGCGCGTCCGCACCTTCGAATACAACGTGGCGCTCGACCCGTCGCTCTTTTCCCGTCCCGGCCATTAGCAGGCTGATGAACAAGCCAGCCTGCAAATCAGAAGGGAGAAGGCAGGAGGCAAAAAACAGAGCAATTCTACCTTCTCCCTTTTGCCTCCTCCCTTTTGCCTCCCCCGAGAGTCACGATGCGCGTCATGATCTCCTGCGGCGAGCCGTCGGGTGACATGTACGCCGGCGCGCTGGCGCGCGAAATCCTCCGGCTCGATCCATCGGCCCAGGTCACGGGTTTCGGCAGCGAGCAGCTGCGCCGCGCCGGCGCGACGCTGACGGCCGACTTCGAGGGCCTGTCGGTGACCGGCCTGCTCGAGGTCGCGCGGCTGCTGCCGCGCACCTATGGCGTCTACCGGCGGCTGATTGCCGAGGCGGAAGCGAATCGGCCCGACGTCTTCGTCGCCATCGATTTTCCCGACTTCAATTTCAGGCTCGCGAACCGGATGCGGAAGCTCGGCATCCCGGTCGTCTACTACATCAGCCCGCAGCTCTGGGCGTGGCGGCCGGGTCGCCTCGAGACGATGCGCCGGCTCGTCGATCAGGTGCTCGTGATCTTTCCGTTCGAGGAGGAGATCTACCGGCGGGCGGGCATCCCGGTCGAATGGGTCGGGCATCCGCTGTTCGACGTCGCGCCGCGGCTGCCGCCGCGCGACGAGTTTCTCTCGCGGCCACGGTCTCGATCCGTCGCGGCCGGTGGTGGCGCTGCTGCCCGGCAGCCGGGCCAACGAGGTACGCGCGATCCTGCCGGGCCTCGTGCGCGCGGCGGCGATTCTCCATCGCCAGGTGCCGCAGGCGCAGTTCGTGCTGGCCCGGGCGCCGCATGTCCCCGACGAGCTCTTCGCGCCGCTCGCGGCGAAGCAGCCGCCGATTACGGCGCTCGACGGCGCTGCCGACGCGATTCTTGCGGCGGCGAACGTCGCGCTCGTCGCCTCCGGGACGGTGACCGTGCAGGCGGCGATGCACGAGTGTCCGATGGTCGTGGTCTATCGCTTGTCGCCGATCACCTACAGGCTCGGCCGGCCGTTCGTCCAGGTCGATACGTTCGCGATGGCCAACCTCGTCGCCGGCCGGCAGATCGTGCCGGAGCTGATGCAGGACGCGTTCACGCCGGAGGCGGTGGCGGCCCAGGCACTGAAACTCTTGACCGACGACGAGGCCGCGGCGCGGATGCGCGGCGATCTCGCGGCGGTGAAGGCGAAGCTCGGCGAACCGGGCGCGAGCCGGCGCGCAGCGGCCGCCGTGCTGGCCGTGGCGGCCAGATTCGGCGCGAAGCGTTTGGGGTAGACTGCACGCATGGGACGTGTGATTCCGTTCATCGCGTGTGTGCTCGTGCACACGATCGCGACCGCGACCGTACTGGTACCGGCAGAGTTCCGCGAGATCGTCGGCGGATCAGCGATCATCGCGCACGCGCGCATCGTCGACGTCAGGCCGCAGTGGGCGGACGGCCGGCGGTGGGTCGACAGCATCGTCACCGCCGAAGTGCTCACGTCGCTCAAGGGCGGCGTCAGCAACACGGTCACGTTCAAGGTTCCGGGCGGGCAGCTCGGACGCTACCGCAGCGTCGTCATCGGCGCGCCGGTGTTCAACAAGGGCGACGAGGCGGTGCTGTTCCTCAAGCAGGGCAGCGAAGAGTGGCCGTCGGTCTTCGGCCTGAACCAGGGCGTGTTCCGGGTCCGGCGCGATGCGCACACCGGGCAGCAGATCGTCGTGCCGCCGGTCATGTCGGCGACGGTCGCGACCGCGGCCTCGACGGCGGAAGGGCAGCCGATCCGACGCGGCGCCGTCGAGCGCAAGCCGATGCCGATTGAAGCCTTTGGCGCCAGGGTCCGCGAGGCGATGGCGGCGAGGCCCGCGGCCGCGGCATCGGCGCCGAGAGGCGGTCGATGAGCCGCCGCGCGCTGGCGGCGGCGGTCGCGCTGATTGCGGCGCTGGCCGTGCCGGTCGGGGCGTACCTGAAGCTCGGCACCGACGTCAACGGCCGGACGCTGACGCTGCAGTGGCGTGATTTTCCGGTCCGATACTTCGTCACCAACGCCGATGCCGCGCTCGTCAGCGCGCCGCAGCTCCAGGCGGCGGTCGGACGCGGCTTCGCGACGTGGCACGCGGTCGAGACTGCCCGCACGTCATCGGAGTTCGTCGGCTTCGTGCAGTCGCGGCCGTTCGTCCAGGACGGCGCCTCGGTGATTGGCTTCCTCAACCGCCCCGACCAGGACCGGACGCTGGCGGCGACGACGTTCACCGTTGACACCACCGACGGCCGCATCCTCGAGTCGGACATCTACTTCAATACGCTCTTCCCCTGGTCGACGGCGGAGGGCGGCAACACCGATCGGTTCGACGTCGAGTCGATCGCCGTGCACGAGATCGGCCACCTGCTCGGGCTGTCGCACTCGGCGCTGGGGGAGACCGAACTGCAGGGCAGCGGCCGCCGCGTCATCGCCGCCGAGTCGGTGATGTTTCCGATCTCCTTCAGCCGCGGCAACATCGCCGATCGGTCGCTGAAGGACGACGACATCGCCGGCATCTCGGACGTTTACGGCACGACCGACTTCGAACGCGAGACCGGCAGCATCAGCGGCCGCGTCACCAAGAACGGCCGCGGGGTCAAGGGCGCGCACGTGGTGGCGTTCCACCAGGCGTCCGGCCGCCTGGTCGGCGGCTTCACCCTCAACGACAACGGAGACTACGTGATTGCCGGACTGCTGCCGGGGCCGCACATCCTTCGCGCCGAGCCGCTCGACGACGGCGACGTCAACAGCTTCTTCGACGACGACTTCGAGGTCGACCTCGATTTCCAGGTGAAGTTCCACGAGCGCGTCGTCGCGGTGCCGCGAGGCGGCGGCACCCGCGGCATCGAAATCAGGGTGAACCCGAAGTGAGGCGCCGTGGTCGGGCGATTGCCGCCGCGGTCGCGCTTCTGACGCTGCCGGCCGTCGCAGGGGCGCAGGCGCGGCTCGGTAAGGGCAGCGTCGAGGTTTCCGGCGGCATCACCTACATCGGCGGCTACAGCTTCGACGAGCGCACCGCCGAGCAGACGGCGAACTCCGGCTCGACCGGGGCGCCGTTCGATTTTTTCACCACCGACAGCGAGATCAAGCCGGTCGTCGGGTATCGCGCGCGGCTCGGCTACTTCTTTTCCCGGTCGCTCTCGATCGAGGGCGGGCTGCGCTTCGCCAAGCCGGTCTACGAGGTCCGCATCACCGATGACTTCGAGAACGCGCCGGACTCGACGGCGGAAGAGGACCTGAGCCAGTACCTGTTCGACGGCTCGCTCGTCTATCACTTCGGCAGCGGCAGCCGCGCCGTGCCGTTCGTCTACGGCGGCGCCGGCTACCTGCGCGAGCTGCACGAAGGCGAGACCCTGGTCGAAGAAGGTGTCGAGTATCACGCTGGCGGCGGCATCAAGGTATGGCTCGGCAGCGGCCGTTTCGCGATTCGCGGCGACGTCGGGGTGTCGTTTCGCGACGGCGGCTTCGATCTGGATGACAAGAGCCGCGTCGTCCCGGAAGCTGGCGCTTCCCTGGTGTGGGTGTTCTAACGGCTGACATCGAGTTTCGCGGCGTCTGGCTCTCACGCGGCGCCCAGACTGTGCTCCGCGGCATCGACCTCGCGGTCGAGCAGGGCGAGACGCTGGCGCTCGTCGGCCGCAGCGGCGCCGGCAAGAGCACCATCCTCAAGGCCATCAACCGGCTGCTGACGCCCGATCGCGGCGAGATCGTCGTTCGCGAGCGCGCCCTCACGGCCTGGGATCCCTTCGCCCTGCGCCGCAGCATCGGCTACGTTCTCCAGGACGTCGGCCTGTTTCCGCACATGACCGTTCGCGACAACGTCGCCGTCGTGCCGGCGCTGCTCGGGTGGGAGCGATCCCGGACCGCGACCCGTGTCGAGACGATGCTGCAGCTGGTCGGCCTGCCGGCGAACGATTTCGCGCAACGGCGGCCCCACGAGCTGTCGGGGGGGCAGCGGCAGCGCGTCGGCGTGGCGCGGGCGCTGGCCGGCGATCCACCCATCCTGCTGATGGACGAGCCATTCGGCGCGCTCGATCCGGTTACGCGCAGCGAGCTGCACCGCGAGTTCCGCCGGATTCAGTCCGAGGTCCGCAAGACGATCGTCATCGTCACGCACGACATGGCGGAGGCGATGTCGCTGGCGACCCGCATCGGGGTGCTCGCCGACGGCGTCCTCGTCGCGCTGGCGCCGCCGGCCGAGGTGGCCGCGAGCGAGGACGGGCGCGTACGGGCGATGCTCGAGCCGCTGCTCGAGGCGACGGCGGCGCTGCGCGGGAGCCGGGCTCAGTGAGGCTGGTCGAGTTCCTCGCGTCGCATCGCGCCGAGTTCGCGTCGCTCCTCGGCCAGCACCTCTTTCTCGTCGCGATCTCGACGCTTGCCGCGGTCGCGGTTGGCGTGCCGCTCGGGATCCTCGCCGCCCGCCGGCCGCGCCTCGGCGCGCCGCTCGTCTGGATCGTCAACGCGGCGCAGACGATTCCCAGCCTCGCGATGTTCGGCTTTCTCCTGCCGCTGCCGTTTATCGGCGGTCTCGGCGCGCGCCTCGCCATCACGGTGCTGATCGTATACGCGCTGCTGCCAATCGTGCGCACGACGATCGCCGGCATCACGTCGGTCGACCCCGCGCTCGTCGAGGCCGGCACGGCGCTCGGCATGACGCCCCGCCAGCTCCTGCGCCGGGTCCAGCTGCCGCTGGCGCTGCCGTCGATTGTGGCCGGCATCCGGGTCGCGGCGGTGATTGGCGTCGGTACCGCGACCATCGCCGCGGCGGTCGGCGCCGGCGGTCTGGGCGAGTACATTTTTCGCGGCCTGTCGATGGTCGACCCGACCGTCATCCTCGCCGGCGCGATCCCGGCAGCGCTCCTCGCGCTGACGCTGGACGGCGGTTTGATGCTGGCGGAACGCGGCGTCCGCGCCGCGATGACGAGCGGCTGGCGGCCGGGGCGCGCGGCGACGGCGGCGGTTCTGTCGGCAGTCGTCGTCGGCGGCCTCTGGGTGGGGCTGGCCGGCCGCTCCGGCCCGCCGACAATCCGCGTCGGCTCGAAGAACTTTACGGAGCAGATCCTGCTCGGCGAAATCCTGGCGCAGACGCTGGAGTCGCGCGCCGGCGTCCGGGTCGAGCGGCGGCTCAACCTCGGCGGCACGTTCATCTGCGACCAGGCGCTCCGATCCGGCGACATCGATCTCTACGTCGAGTACACGGGCACGGCGCACACCGCTATCTTCCGCTCGCCGGTAGAAACGAACCCGACCCAGGTCCTCGACAGGGTGCGCGCGAACTACGCCGGCGCCGGCCTTACCGTGTTCGAGCCGCTCGGCTTCGAGAACACGTTCGCGATCCTCGTTCGCGGTGACGACGCCAGGCGGCTAAAGCTGCGGACGATTGCGGACGCGGCGGCGCCGGCGGCGGGCTGGCAGGCGGGATTTGGTTACGAGTTCCTCCAGCGGGCCGACGGGTATCCGGGGCTGGCGAAGGCCTACAACCTGCAGTTCCGTGCACCCCCGCGCGCGATGGATCTGTCGCTGATCTACCGCGCCCTTGCCGATCGCCAGGTGGATCTGATCGCCGGCGACGCCACGAGCGGCCTGATCGACGCCTACGACCTCGCCATGCTCGAGGACGACCGGCACTACTTTCCGCCGTACGATGCGGTCGTCGTGGCGCGGGCGCCGGCCCTGCTCGCCCACCCGGCGACGGAAGCGGCGATCAGGAGCCTCTCGGGGCGCATCCCGGTCGCCGACATGCGCCGGATGAACCACGCTGTCGACGCCGGGCGGCGGGATCCGGCCGAGGTCGCCCGCGAGTTTCTTGCGGGTCTGCAGTAAACCAGCGTACTGCCGGCCTTGAACAGACATGCCGGTGTGGAGAATGATTAAAGGATGGGCTCGAACAATTCTTTCGGAACGCTGACCTCACTGACAGTCGGCGGCACCAGCCTCCAGTACCTTCAGCCTGCCCAAGCTCGAGCAGGCCGGTTTCCCGTCGCTGGCCCGCATGCCGTTCTCCCTCAAGATTCTGCTCGAGAACCTGCTCCGCCGCGAGGATGCCCGGTTCGTCGACCCCGAGGACATCCAGGCGCTGGCCGGCTGGGACGTCACCTCGAAGGCACAGAAGGAGATCGCGTTCACGCCGGCGAGAGTGCTGCTGCAGGACTTCACCGGGGTTCCCGCGGTTGTCGATCTCGCGGCGATGCGCGACGGCATCGTGCGCCTCGGCGGCGACCCGCGCAAGGTCAACCCGCTGCAGCCGGTCGAGCTCGTCATCGATCACTCGGTGCAGGTGGACCATTACACCGAGGTCAACGCCGCCGACCTCAACGCGAAACTCGAGTTCTCGCGCAACCGCGAGCGTTACACGTTCCTGCGCTGGGGTCAGGAGGCATTCCGCAACTTCCGCGTCGTGCCGCCCGATACCGGCATCGTGCACCAGGTCAACCTCGAGTACCTCGCGCGCGTCGTGTTCAAGGAAGACGTCGATGGCCGCGTGCTCGCGTACCCGGACACGCTCGTCGGCACGGATTCGCACACGACGATGGTCAACGGCCTCGGCGTGGTCGGCTGGGGCGTCGGCGGCATCGAGGCCGAGGCGGCCATGCTGGGCCAGCCGATCTCGATGCTGATCCCGGAGGTCGTCGGTTTCCGGCTGGTCGATCGGCTGCCTGAGGGCGCGACCGCGACCGATCTCGTCCTCACGATCACCGAGCGCCTCCGCAAGGTCGGCGTCGTCGGCAAGTTCGTCGAGTTCTTCGGACCGGGACTCGAGAACCTGACGATTGCCGACCGCGCCACGCTCGGCAACATGTCGCCGGAATACGGCGCGACCATCGCGATCTGCCCGATTGACGCGATGACGCTCGACTACCTGCGGCTTACCAGCCGCGACGAAGCTCACGTCGCGATGGTCGAGGCGTACGCGAAGGAGCAGGGGCTGTTCAGGACGGCGGACTCGCTCGAGCCGGTTTACACCTCGACGATCGAGCTCGATCTGTCGACCGTCGAGCCCAGCCTGGCCGGGCCCAAACGGCCGCAGGACCGGGTGTCGCTGCGCCAGTCGAAGCTGAAGTTCGAGCAGGCGCTCGAGGTGATGCTGAGCGAGCGGAAGCCGAAGGCGGCTGCGCCCGCGGCGGATGCCGCCGCCAAGACGGCCAGCGCGCCCGCCGCCGTCGCGACGGCGGAGGCGGTGCCGCCGGGGCTCGAGGGTCTCTCTCACGGCTCCGTCGTCGTCGCCGCGATTACGAGCTGCACCAACACTTCGAACCCGAGCGTCATGATTGGCGCCGGTCTCCTCGCGCGCAACGCCGTGAAGCGGGGGCTGAAGACGCGCCCGTGGGTGAAGACCAGTCTCGCCCCGGGCTCGCTCATCGTCACCGAGTACTACAAGGCCGCCGGCCTCCTCGAGTATCTCGCCGAGCTCGGGTTCAACATCGTCGGCTATGGCTGCACGACGTGCATCGGCAACAGCGGTCCGCTGCCGGAACTGGTGTCGAAGATCGTCAAGGACAAGAACCTCGTCGTCGCGTCGGTGCTGAGCGGCAATCGCAACTTCGAGGGCCGGATCCAGCCGCAGGTGCGGGCCAACTACCTCGCCTCGCCGCCGCTCGTCGTCGCCTACGCGCTGGCGGGCCGGATGCAGATCGATCTCACGAGCGAGCCGCTCGGCGACGATCGCGACGGCAAGCCGGTCTACCTGAAAGACATCTGGCCGCCGGAGAGGGAAATCCAGGAGACGATGCTGCGGGCGGTGCGGTCGGACATGTTCCGCGACAAGTACGCGCAGGTGTTCGACGGCGACGAGCGCTGGCGGTCGCTGCCGATTCCGACCGGCGAGCGCTTCGAATGGTCGGACGATTCGACCTACATCCGCAACCCGCCGTTCTTCGAGCACCTCACGCACGAGCCCGAGCCGCCGGCCGACATCCGCAGCGCGCGCGTCCTCGCCATGCTCGGCGACAGCGTCACCACGGATCACATCTCGCCGGCGGGCTCGATTCCCGCCGACAGCCCGGCGGGGAAGTACCTGATCGGCAAGGGCGTCTCGCCGGCCGACTTCAACTCCTACGGCGCGCGGCGCGGCAACCACGAGGTGATGATGCGCGGCACGTTCGCCAACATCCGGTTGCGCAACCAGCTCGCGCCCGGGACGGAGGGCGGCTGGACGACGCTCCTGCCAGAGAACGAGGTGATGACGATCTACGACGCCTCGATGAAGTACCAGGCCGCGGGCGTACCGCTGATGGTCATCGCCGGCAAGGAGTACGGCTCCGGCTCGTCGCGCGACTGGGCGGCGAAGGGAACGCTGCTGCTCGGCGTCAAGGCCGTCCTCGCCGAGAGCTACGAGCGCATCCACCGCAGCAACCTGGTCAACATGGGCGTGCTGCCGCTCTGCTTCCGTGCCGGCGAGAATGCGGCGACGCTCAAGCTGACCGGCCGTGAGACGTACGAGGTGATCGGCATGGGCGACACGCTGCGCCCGTCGGGCGAGGTCACCGTCCGCGTCACCGGCGACGACGGCGTGGCGCGCGACGTCCAGGCCATCGCCCGCATCGATACGCCGGAAGAGCTCGTTGCCTTCCGCCACGGCGGCATCCTGCCGTACGTCGTGCGGCAGCTCGCCAAGCAACAGTAGACCGGGCACAGGGCGGGGCTTCGGCCCCACCCTCGCCCCGGCCCTCGCAGGGCGGGCTTCAGCCCCGCCGATCTCGGGCCCCTATAATGGGGATCGCCCGATGATGACGACCCCGGCGCTTCCTGCGCTGACTTCACTTGCCGTCAAACGACAGGCCGCTGCGACAGGGTTCGACCTGTGCGGCGTTACGGCCGCCGACCGTTTTCCGGAGCTCGGCTTCCTGCGCGAGTGGATCGACCGCGGCTATGCCGGCGAGATGCACTACCTCGAGCGCACGGCCGAACGACGCGCGGACGTGCACCAGGTGCTGCCGTCGGCGCAGTCGGTAATCGTGATGGGGACGATCTACAACACCGATCGCCCGTACTCCAACGAGCGGGGCGACGACGGCGGCGACATCGCCGCGATCGCGCGCTACGCGTGGGGCGACGACTATCACGTCGTGATCCAGCAGCGCCTCGACGCGCTGCTGTCGTGGATGCGCGAGTCAGCCGGCGATGGTTTCGAAGGCCGCGGCTACGTCGATACCGGGCCGGTGCAGGAGCGCGTCTACGCCCGCCATGCCGGCCTCGGCTGGATCGGCAAGAACACCTGCGTCATCAACGAGGAGCTGGGATCGTGGATGTTCCTCTCGGTCATCATCACCAACGCGCTGCTCGAGCCGGATGCGCCGGCGTTCGATCAGTGCGGCACCTGCGCCCGCTGCCTCGACGCCTGTCCGACCGGCGCCCTGGTCGAGCCGTACGTTCTGGACTCGACGCGCTGCATTTCGTACCTGACCATCGAGCTGAAGCACGACATTCCCGCCGAGTGGCGGACGTCGATCGGCAATCATGCGTACGGGTGTGATATCTGTCAGGAAGTCTGTCCGTGGAACCTGACGCCGTCGAGGGGAGTGTCGGGCGACGCGGCGTGGCTGCCGCGGCTGGCGCTCGACGCGCCGAGGCTCGTCGATTTATGGTCGCGGTCGGACGACGAGCTCAGGCAGGCGCTGAAGGGGAGTGCGATGAAGCGGGCAGGTGTCAGGCGGCTGCGGCGCAACCTCGCCGTCGCGATCGGGAACAGCGGCGACGCGGCAGCGGCCGCGGCGTTGACCGGACATCAGGAACCAACCTGTCAGGATCCGCTCGTCACTGGTCACGTCGACTGGGCGGCCGCCAGGCTTCGGGGGCAGACGTCATGAAGGACGCGTTCGAACCGGCACTCCTGGTGTCGATGCCGCAGATGCAGGACCCGAACTTTGCCCGCGCCGTCGTGTTGCTGTGCGACTACGATCCGGACGGCGCCTTCGGGCTGGTCGTCAACCGGCCGACTGAAATGCCGGCGGGATCGATGGTGCGCCTCGAACCGGCGGTGGTCGGCTCGAACGGCCTGCCGCTCTGCATCGGCGGCCCGGTCGAACCGGAGCGTGGCTGGATCCTGCTGGCTGAAGCGCCACCAGAACCCGAGTACCGCACGATCTGCGACGGCCTCTACCTGTCGACGTCGCCCGAGCTGCTGCGCCGCGTGCTGACCGAATCCCCGCCGCCGCGCGCCCGCGTCCTTGCCGGCTATGCCGGATGGGGACCGGGCCAGCTCGACGCCGAGCTGGCGCAGTCGGCCTGGCTCATCGGCGCCCTCGACGTCGATCTGCTCTTCGACGTCGAGCCGCAAGTGATGTGGGAAACCGCAATCCGCCGCATGGGCGCCGATCCGGCGGCGCTCCATCTCGGGCAAGGCATTCACTGATACCCGTCGCTACTTCAGGATCTCGGCGAAGAACTCGGTCGCTCGCGGATCCCGGGACTGGCCGAGCCAGAAGATGGCCTGCTTTCGAACCGCGGGATTGGCGTGCGTCCGCGCGACGTTGATCAGCAGCGGCACACCCTGATCTTTCGGCATCTGGCTCAGCGCGAAGACGGCGCGCTTCTTCACCTCGGTGTCCGGATCCTTCTCGATCGCTTCGGTGATCGCGGCGGCGGCACGCTGGCCGGCTTTCTGGCCGAGCCAGAAGACGGCTTCGCCGCGGGTCGTGGCGTCAGTGGACGTGCGCGCCAGCTGCACCAGGGCGTCGACGCCGGTATCGTCCCTGAGCTGGTTGAGCGCCATGACGCCGCGCTTGCGGACCTCGGCGGCCGGGTCCCGTTCGATCGCGGCGAGAATCTCCTTCGTCGCGCGCGGATCGTTCTTGTGACCGAGCCAGAAGAGCGCTTCACCGCGCAGCCGCGGGTTGGTGTCGTTGCGGGCGACGGCGACCAGCGCGTCGAATGCTCCGGCCTCGTGGCTCTGCGACAGCCCGAAGATCGCGCCCTTCCTGACCTCCTGGCTCGGGTCGCCCGCGAGCAGTTTCTGCAGCAGCGCCAGGCCGGGCCCGCGGCGCGTATTCCCGAGCCAGAACGTCACCTTCTTGCGCAGCGCCTCGGGTTGCGTCGGGGCGACGAGGCGCCCGAGCGACGCGTCCGCGGCGGCGTCGCCGTGCAGCGCGATCGCGGATACGGCGGCATCGGCGAGCCGGGATACGGCCGCTGCGGTCGACGTCGACGAGGCTGACGGCGTTGCCGCCGGCGTCGACGTCGCGTAGGACTCGAGCAGCGCGATGCTGTCGGCCGCCTGCACGTTCTCGAGCCACGTCACCTGGCGGCCGCCGGCGTCGAGGGCGCAGTCCTCCGAGAAGGTGCGGATGCGCTCGACTTCGCGGCCGACGACGCGGAAGAGGACGACCATCCGCTCCGAACCGGACAGCTTGATCGCCGGCCCGCCGGCGGCTGGCGCACGCTTCGCGATCGAGACGCCGTCGGCCGCCGGTTCGAGCCGGCAGGCACGGCAGCAGGACTGCGCGTCGGAGCTGACGACAGTGCCATTGACCCAGGTCGTGTCGCCGCCGAAGCAGCACATCACCCGCTCGCCGTCGACGACCGGCACGGTGTAGCCAATCCAGGCCGCATCGCTCCGCGCCGCGACCAGCGAGCGGAAGGTCGCGGCCAGAGCTCCGGCCGGCTGGCTGTTGACGGTGCCGTTGCTGATCCGCGGCTGCGCCGCGGCGACGCTGGCGGTCATTGTCACGACGGCGGCGGCGGCGACGGCGCCAAGGCCGCGGCGGATCGGCGTCAGGCTTGTTCGGGTACGCATGTCTCGTCTCCTGCGATGACGCCGGCGCCTACTTCAACAGCTCGAGCATGTAGTCGCGCGCGATCTTGTTGTCCATCGTCGACAGCCGCTGGACCATCTCCTTTTTCATCGCGAAATCCGATTCCTTGCGCGCGAGCGCGACGAGGGCGGTCGCGTTGCCCTGCGTGAAGAGCGAGTTGATGATGGTGCGGCGCAGGTTGGGATCCTGCTCGCTGGCGTAGAGCTCGACCAGCGCGTCGCCGGCCGTCTTCGAGCCCATGACGCCGAGGTTGCGCAGCGCCGCGCGCCGCAGTTCGGGGTCCTTCTCGGTCTTCGCCAGCTCGATCATCCGCGACGTGTTGCCGCCGACCTGCATCGCCGAGATGATCTGGCGCTTGACGTCGACCGCGGTCTCCTTCTGATACATCTGCCACAGATAGTCGTTGGCGCCCATCGCGCCGAGCTGCCGCACCGCTTCCATCCGCAGCTCGGGCGTCGTTTCGGACTGGGCCGCGGCAAACAGCCGATCCTTCTCGCCGGCGGTCATGAAGGCGCGGAGGATGCGCCGCTTGACGTCGACGTCGGTCGTCGTGGTGTAGATCTCGGCCAGCGTCGCCCGGCTCTCGGCGCCGCCATGGACGCCGAGATACTGGATGGCGCGTCCCTGCAGCTCCGGGCTGGCGCCGCCCTTGGCGACGTTCTTGAGGATCTCGCGCGACTGCGGCGTGTTGATCTGGGCCAGGACGAAGAGCGCCTGGCCCTTGAGCCGTGGCGTCGCGTTGCCGTTGAGGAGGTTCTGCAGCAGCGGCACCGCTTCGGCCGGCTTGCTGTGGGCCAGCCCGTTCAGGGCGTAAAGCTTCAGGTCCTCGTCCGCCTGCGACTCGGGCGACACCTTCTGCCCGGCGGCGCCGCGGACTTCGACTTCGAGCGCGCGGGCCTGCTTGACATAGGTGCTCGCCGGATAGGTCTTGGTCAGGTCGCCGAGCGTCGCCAGCGACTCGGCGCGCTGACCGAGCCGATTCTGGGAGTACGCCTTCCAGTAGAGAGCGGCGTCGGTGCGCGGCCCCTTGAGGTCGGCGAGCCGCGTGAAGGAGTTGAGGGCGCGGTCCCAGCGGCTCTCGTAAAGGGCGTTGGTGCCCTGCTCGTAGAGCGACGATTCCCGATCGCGCTCGGCCTGGGCCCGCTGTACCTCGCGCTCCCGGGCCTCGCGCTCGCGGTCCTGCGCCGAGTGCTCGCGCGCGAGGCGGGCGGCGTAGATCTCGTGCTCCGCCATGTCCTGCGCCGAGACGGCCGCGACCGCGGCTGCTTCAGCGGGCGCCGTCGTGCGTACCGGCTCGGCGACGCGAACTGTCCCCTGAATCGTCGTTCCGTCCTGCGCCGCCAGCGGGCTGGCGAATGCCAGCGCCGCGGCGCATCCCACCACGTATCTCATCATCGTCATGTTCGATCCCTCTGCGTTCGGAAACCCGAAACTGGCGCTGACAGCCAGGCGCTGACAGCTGATAACTGAAAACCGATGGCTACAGCGCCGAGCGCTGGCCCGCGCGCGCCTGCGCCATCGACTCTTGACGTTGCCGGACTTCAGATGACACGACCCGGACCTTGAACAGCAGGCTCTTCGACTCGATGCGGCGCTGGACCTCGGCGAGGTCCTGCGACGACAGCGTCTCGGGGCTGGCGGCGACGTCGACGAGCACCCGTTCGAGGTCGTCGAGGAAGTCGGCCAGCGTCGTATTGCCGCTGGCGGCCGCGACCTGGCGATACAGCCGGTTGGCGCCGACGAGCTCGTCGGCGCGATTGCGTTCGTCCACCATGCGGAGCGGCTGCTGGTCGTCGGCACTCACGAGCTCGACCAGCACCATCTGCGAGCGCTCGAGGTGATCGCCGAGATCGACGAGCAGGATCCGCTCGCGGATGTCGTCGGCGGCCGTGGTCGCGACCGTCGCCGGCGCCGCCGGTTGATCGACTATCCGTCCGGCGACGAACGCCGCGCCGACCAGCGCGACGATGCCGGCGACCCAGGCGAGCCTGGCGGGGGAGAGCACGAACCAGGAGAACCAGCGGCGATCCCGGCGCTGCAGGTTCGGCTCGAGCCGGGCCCACACCGTCCGCTCGAAATGCTGCGGCAGCTCCGGAGTAGCCAGCGCCGCTTCGTCGACCGCTGCGAGGACGCGCTGCAGCCTGCGGAAGCCGTCGTGGCAGGCGGCGCAGGCCGAGAGGTGCGCCGTCGCCCGCGCTTCGTCGGCGCCGGACGTCTCGCCGTAGTAGTGCAGCACCAGATCGTCTTCGCTCAGGTGCGTGGTGTCGGTCGCTGCCGTATGGCCGTGGCTCATGGTTCTATCCGTTCCAGGCTAGCTGTGCTGATCCGAGGCGATGAACGGTTCGAGCGCCGCGCGCATCTTCCGCACCGCCCGGAAGATGCTGTGCTTGGTCGCGTTCGCCTTCATGCCGAGCGAGCGGCTGATGTCGTCGATCGAGTGGCCTTCGAAATGCCGCAGCGCGAAGGCGGCGCGTTCGCGCTGGCTGAGGAGCGACATCGCCGCGGCGATGCGGTCCTGGACTTCGGTGCTGAGCATCAGGCGCTCGGGGGTCTTCTGTCTCATGTCGTTGCTGTCCATGCTGCCGATGTCGTCGAGGTCGGCGGCGTCGTGACCCGACTCCCGGTGCGGCCGCGACCGGATCAGGTCGATCGAGCAGTTGACGGCGATGCGGTGCAGCCAGGTGCCGAAGTTGGCGCGCGATTCGAAGCGACCGAGCTGGCGGTACGCCTTGAGAAACGTCTCCTGCACCACGTCTTCCGCGTCCGAGGGGTTGCCCGTCATGCGATGGGCGATCCGGTAGACGGCACGGCTGTGGCTGTCGACGAGCGCGCGAAACGCCTCGCTGTTGCCGTCGCGGGCCAGCGCGACGGTTGCGGCATCCGATTGCGGCATCCAATTGCTTAGACGGGGGTTGTCGGGGCTGGTTAGCCCGCCGGGGGGAGCAGGTTCGTCCCTGTCCCGGGCAGCGTCGGGGTCGACGGGATCCATGGCGGAATCGCTGTCCGGCGCGTTCACCTTGATATGCTGGGCCGGATGTTCAAGCGGCAGACTACCGGATCCGTCGTCTGTTCGTCGTGCGGCTCGCTCGTCGGGGTCAACGACGACACCTGTTACAACTGCGGCCGCCGCAATCCGGGCCTGTGGGGCTTCGCGCCCATGTTCCGCGCCCTCGGCAACGATCTCGGCTTCGTCACGTTCGTAATTGGCGCCTGCACGGTGCTCTACGTGGCCGGCCTGCTGCTGACGGTGATGACCGGGGAAGACATCATGGGCCGCGGCAATCCGCTGTCGATGCTATCGCCAGCCGTGAACGTCCAGCTCGCGTTCGGCGCGTCGGGGGCGGTACCGGTTTTCGGCTACGGCCAGTGGTGGACGATCCTGAGCGCCTCGTGGCTCCACGGCAGTGTCCTTCATATCCTCTTCAACATGCTGTGGGTAAGGCAGTTAGGGCCTGCGACCGCGGAGATTTACGGCCCCGGCCGGATGGTCATCATCTACGTCCTGTCGGGCGCGGCAGGGTTCGCCTTGAGCTCGTTCGCCGGCGCGTTCCTCGGCTTCCTGCCGCCGCCGTTTACCGGCAGCCGCATGACCGTTGGCGCCTCCGCCTCGATATTCGGTCTGCTCGGCGCGCTCGTCTACTACGGCCGCCGTGGCGGCAGCTCGATGATCCGGTCGGAAGCGCTCGGCTACGCCGCGACGCTCTTCATCATGGGGTTCATCTTCCCTGGGATCGACAACTACGCCCACGCCGGCGGTTACCTCGGCGGCTACCTGGTCTCGATGTTCCTGGACCCGCTGAAACGCGAGCGAACCGACCACCTCGTCTTCGCGGTCATCTGTATCGCCGCGTCGGGGCTCGCCGTGGTGGCGTCGTTCCTGTCGTGGCGCTTCCTACTTTTCTGAGTAGAGGTCGATGATGCGGCTGATGGCGCGCTGGCAGACGCGGCAGAAACCGACGTCGTCGCGCGTGAACATGATGCAGTCGGCCTGCGGACGATAGAGCCCGCGCGCCTCGTAGGAGGCGCCTTCGAACGCGCCGACCGCGCCCGCATGCTGAGCTGCCCCGAGCAGCTTCTCTTCGAACGCGCGCTGCTCCCGGAAGAGCGCATCCATTTCTTCCTCGGGACCGTTTCGCTTCCTGATGGCACGCCGCCGTTCCTGAATGCCGCGGCTGTGGGCCTCGAACGCGTCCTTCGGCCAGGGTGTCGGCAGGGGCGTGGCGGCGGTGACGAGGTCGCGCCATTTGAGCGCGGCAGGATCGCGGAGCGCTGTGACGTTCGGCTCCCACGGCTCCTGCTTCGCGGCCGCGCCGGTTTCATAGGCGACGTCCGAGGTGTAGTACTCGTCGGCCAGCGCCGCGAAGTGGTGGCCGAACTCGTGCACGAAGACGTAGTCGGAGAAGGCGCTGTCGACCGACGCCGTCGCGTGGTCGTTGAAGATGCCGCCGCCACCGTAGGTGCGCTCGTTCACCAGGATCTCGAGGAACTCGTACGGTGCGGCCGCCGCGGTGTCGCGCAGCGCCCGGTTGTCGAGCGTGAGCACGTAGCGCTCCGAGTCGAACACGTTGTACTCGGTCGAGAGCGGCGTCCGGCGGAAGACGCCGGCGTTCGGCCGGTTGACGCCTGGCGCCGCCGCCGGCACCTCGAGCAGGCGGACGTTGAAATCACCCTTGCGGCTCTTGAACGGTTCTTCGGCGAAGAGCCGGCCGACGAGCCGGGCCGCATCCTGGCGGAACTTCGGCATCTGCGCCGCCGTGTAGCCTTCGCCGATGACGAGCAGGTCGACCTTGGCTGCCGCCGATCCGTGCTCGAACAGGGTCGTGACCGTCGCGCCGCCCTGCTGCGGCGGCGCCGCGTTGACGAAACGCGAGCCCGGATCGACGTCGGTCGCCCAGACTTTCGCGAACGTGTTGTCCGACTGGCGCTTCTTCAGCACGACTTCGACCGCCGCGCGCGGCCACGGGAAGCGCAGCGACTCGTGGAACGTGCGATGCGTCGCCCGCGCTTCGCTCGTCGTCTCCCACTCGCCGTAGATCGAGGCGAACCCGCGGGAATAGAGCAGCCGGCCGTCCTGCTTGTCGCGCACCTCGAACAGGTACTTGCCGAGATTGGAGTCGTCGGCGAAGGCGCTGCGGCGGCCGGGCCACGCACCGTCGTTGACGACGCGATCGAGCGACACGGTTTCACCGGACGCCGGCCCGCCGGTGTGGAAGTAGTCGACGCGCATGGTTCGATCGAAGTCGAACGGTTCGCGTGCCTGGAAGACGAGGCCGGTCAGGAGCAGCAGCGCCAGCCAGAGGCTCATGGTGGTTCAGTATAATTCGCGGGTGCGCAAACCAGTCGTGCTCATCACCGGCGCCGGCGGCGAGATCGGCCACGGTCTCATCGAGCGACTCGCCGGCCAGTCGCACCGCGCCATCGTCACCCTCGACGTCGCTCGCCTCGAACCGGTGATTGCCGGCAAGGTCGACCGCGAGATCACGGGCTCGATTCTCGATCGCAGCGTGCTCGAGCGCGTCCTCGCCGAGTTCCAGGTCGAGCTCGTCTTTCATCTCGCGGCGTTGCTTTCGACCCGTTCCGAGTTCACGCCGGTCACGGCGCATACGGTCAACGTCGAGGGCACACTCAACCTGCTCGAGTTCGCGCAGCGCGAGGCGGAGTCGCACGGCCGGCCGGTGGTCTTCATGTACCCGTCCTCGATCGCCGCCTACGGCCTGCCGGACGTCGACACGAAGAACCGTGCCGGACGCGTCAAGGAAGATGACTGGGCGCGGCCGACGACGATGTACGGGTGCAATAAGCTGTATTGCGAGCAGCTGGGCCGCTACTACGCGCGGTTCTACAAGCAGCTGGCGGCCGAGCGCGCCGGCGGCCGCGTCGATTTCCGCTGCGTCCGGTTCCCCGGCCTGATCTCGGCGCAGACGCTGCCGTCTGGGGGGACCTCGGACTACGCGTCCGAGATGATTCACGCCGCGGCCCAAGGCGAGAGCTACGCCTGCTTCGTCCGTCCAGACACGCGGATTCCGTTCATGACCATGCCGGACGGGGTTGACGCGCTGCTCACGCTCACCGCGGCGCCGGCCGACTCCTTGACGCGAACGGCTTACAACGTCGCCGCGTTCAACCCGTCGGCGGAGGAGATTCGCGATGTCGTCGCCGGTTCGTTCCCCGGCGCCGACATCACGTGGGATACCGACCTCAAGCGCCAGAGCATCGTCGATTCATGGCCGGCCGATGTCGACGACAGCACGGCGCGCCGCGACTGGGGCTTCGCGCCGCAGCACACGATCGAGAAGGCGTTCTCGGACTATCTGATTCCCCGCATCCGCGAGCGCTACTCGCAAGCAGGCTCATGAGAAGCGGAGAAGGCGGAAGGCAGAAGGCAGAAAACGTTGCCCTTCTGCCTTGCCTTCTCCCTTTCCTGCTAGACCCACACCGGGGGCGGCGTGATCTCAACGGCGGGTGTCGGTCCAGGATCGGGGCGGCCGCTGCCGGTGAGGCGCGAGATCGCCCGCACGGTCATGTCGTGATCGCAGGTGATCTGGCAGGAGAGCCGGGCGCCGGTGACGCCGCGCGCGGCCAGCACCTGCTGTTCGGCGGCGGTCTGCCGTGGGGGTTCGCCATCGATGAACTCGACTCGGCAGGTGGTGCACCGCGCATTGCCGCCGCAGGCGTGCAGCACGTCGACCCTGGCATCCTCTTCGATCGCCAGCACCAGTCGTTTCCCTGCCTCGACGTCGACGGGCTCGAATCCTTCTACGGTCAGCTTCGGCATCAGTTGAGTCTCCCGCGCGACGCCGCGGCGCCGCGCCCAGCACATCCCGGCGCGCCCCGTGCGCGCCGTGTGCGGATCATATCGAAGTCGTATTCGGTCTGCCCGCGGGATATACTCATCCTCCGCCCGCGCGTGTCTCCGCCGGGCACGCCGCCGCGACACAGTCCACGCATGCAGGATTTCACGATCGCGATTCGCACCCTGCTGCGCCGTCCCGCCTTCACGCTGATCGCGCTCGGCACGCTCGCGCTCGGCATCGGCGCCAACGCCGCAATCTTCAGCCTCGTCGATACGGTGCTCCTGCGGCCGATGCCCTTCGCCGAGCCCGGCCGGCTGGTCATGCCGTGGCAGCACAGCGACGAGGTCCAGCGCCGGCTCGGCTTCGATCGCCTCCCGGCCTCGCCCGGGGACGTCAATGACTTCGTGACCCGCAACACGGCGTTCGAGGACCTCGCCTCGATGCGCTCCGATCGCGTCAACCTCACCGGCGGCGGTGAGCCGGAGCGCCTCGGCGGCGTTCGCGTCAGCCGCAACTTCTTCCGTACCCTGGGCGTCGAGCCGACGCGGGGGCGCAGCTTCGCCGAAGCCGACGGGACTGCCGGCCCGGTGGTCCTGATTGGCCACGGCCTGTGGCAGCGGCGATTCGGCGGCGAGGACGTCCTCGGTCGATCGATCTCGTTAAACGGCGCGCCGGCGACGATCATCGGTGTCATGCCCGCCTGGTTCCGGTTCCCGGCGGCGGCGCAGATGCCGAGCGCTCTCGGGCTGGCGCAGGTCCCCGAGATCTGGACCCTCGACATCCTCGACGAGAAGCAGCGGACGTTCCGCGGCGGGAAGAGCTTCGCAATGATCGGGCGGCTGCGCGACGGCGTCACCGCGGAGGCGGCAGAAGCCGAGCTCAACGTCATCGCCGCGGGTATCGCGCAGGAGTCCCCGGCGTCGAACGCGGGCTGGACGGTGCGGGTGATGCCGTTGCGCGAGCAGCTCGTCGGCGGTGTACGCACCGCGTTGATCGTCCTGCTCGCGGCCGTCGGCTGCGTGCTGCTGATCGCCTGCGTCAATGTCGCCAACCTGCTGCTCGTCAAGGCGGCATCACGGCAGCGCGAGGTTGCCGTCCGCTACGCGCTCGGTGCCGAGCGCCGGCAGATCCTGCGCCAGCTGCTGATCGAGAGCCTCGTCCTCGCCGTCGCTGCCGGATTGCTCGGCCTGCTCATCGGCTGGTGGGGGCTGCGCGCGCTGTTGCTGATGGCGCCGGCCGATCTGCCGGTGGCTGCCGCGTCGCTCGACTGGCGCGTGGTCGGCTTCACCGCGCTCATCTCGCTCCTGACCGGCATCGTCTTCGGCATTGTGCCGGCGCTGCAGGCCTCGCGCGTCGATCTCGTCGAGGGCCTGCGCGACGGCAGCCGCGGTGCCGTCGGCAGCCGCCGCGCGCATCGCACCCGCAACGTCCTCGTCGTGATGGAGGTCGCGATTGCCGCGGTGCTGCTGATCGGCGCCTCGCTCCTGATCCAGACGTTCGTCCGGCTGGTCAACGTCGATACCGGCATCACTGCCGACGGCGTCCTGACGATGGAGGTCACGGTGCCGCGCACCGTCTACCCCGGGGCGCGCGCCGCGGAGTTCTTCGACCGTGTCGTCGCCCGTCTGGCGGCGGTGCCTGGCGTGGACGCTGTCGGCGCGGCGTCCAACATCCCGCTGACCGGGGCCGAGAATCTCCGCCAGGTGACGATCGAGGGCCGGCCGCGCCCCGACCCGGGCAAAGAGATCCTCGCCGACTTCCGGATGGTGACCAACGACTACTTCCGCACGATGGGTATTGCCGAGGTGGCGGGAGAGCCGCTGCCGGCGAGCCCGGCGCCGGGCAGCAACCCGACGGTGCTGATCAACATGATGATGGCCGAGGCGTACTTCGGCGGCGAGAACCCGATCGGGCGCCAGATCAAGCTGGTTGCCTACGACGCCAAGGCGCCGTGGTTCATGATCGTCGGTGTCGTCGGCGACACGCGCCACACCGCGCTCGACAGCGCGCTGCGGCCGCAGGTCTACATTCACCACCAGATCGAATCGACGCCGCAGATGGTGATCGTGCTGCGGACGCAGGGCGACCCGTCGAGTTACGCCACCGTCGCGCGCGCGGCCGTGCACGAGCTCGACCCGAACCAGCCGGTCGGCCGCGTCAGGACGATGCGGACGGTCGTGTCGGATGCGGTGGCGCGGCAGCGTTTCACGATGTCCCTCGCTTCGACGTTCGCTTCGCTGGCACTGGTGCTGTCGCTGGTCGGGTTGTACGCGGTGGTGTCGTACTCGGTCGCCGAGCGGACACAGGAGCTCGGCCTCCGCCTCGCCCTTGGCGCGACGCCCGCCAATCTGCTCGGGCTGGTGCTGATCGACGGCCTCAAGCTGGTGATCGCCGGCGTCGTTCTCGGCCTGGCGGGCGCCTTCGTGATGGCGCGGTTCCTCGAGACCCAGCTCTTCGGCGTCGACGCGCGCGATGTCCAGACCTATGCGACTGTCGCCCTCCTGCTCGTGGCGGCCGCCGTTGCGGGCTGTCTGATCCCGGCACGGCGGGCGACGCGGGTCAACCCGATGATCTCACTGCGCGCCGACTGACAGCTGCGCGCCCCGGATCGTGATTCCCCTGGACCTTCTCATTTCCGCGTACGCGACCGGGTGGTTCCCGATGGCCGTCGAGCGCGGCATCCAGTGGTTCTCGCCGGATCCCCGCGGCATCTTCCCGCTCGACGGCTTGCGCGTGTCGAAGCGGCTGGCGCGGACGGTGCGGCAGGGGCATTTCCGCATCGAGGTCGATCGTGCTTTCGTCGAGGTGATACGCGCCTGTGCCGCCGCCGAGCGCGATCCGGAGGATCCCGGCACCTGGATCAGCGAGGAGATCATCGAGAGCTACACCGCGCTGCACGCGCACGGCATCGCTCACTCCGTCGAGGCCTGGGACGGCGAGCGGCTGGCGGGCGGGCTCTACGGCGTCGCGCTGCGCGGCGCCTTCTTCGGCGAGTCGATGTTCCACCGTGAGCACGACGCCTCCAAGGTGGCGCTGGTCGCGCTCGTCGATCGCCTCCGCCAGCGTGGCTATGCGCTGCTCGACACTCAGTGGACGACGCCGCACCTCGAGAGCCTCGGCGCCATCGACATCCCGCGAAAGGAATACCTGCGGCGGCTGGAGCGGGCCCTGGCGATCGATTGTGACTTCGGATGAGGTGACTGGACCGCCGCCGGCGATTAATGCACCGTGTAAGGCTCGCTGAGCGCGAAGGGGGCGATCTTGGCGTCGAACCGTTCGCCGCTGGTGGTGATCATCTGGTACGAGCCTTCCATGACACCGAACGAGGTCTCGAGCGGGCATCCGGACGTGTACTCGAACGATTCGCCGGGCGCCAGCGTCGGCTGCTTGCCGATGACGCCGGGCCCGCGCACTTCCTCGACATCGCCGGTGCCGCTGGTGATGATCCAGTGGCGGGTGAGCAATTGCACGGTGTCGGCGCTTTCGTTCGAGATCGTGACCGTGTAGAGGAAGAACCACTTGTTGCCGGTCGGTTGGGAGCGCTCGGGCGAGTAGCGCGCGACGACTTGCACGCGGATTCCCTGGGTCGTAGCGTCCGAAGTAAACATACCTGGTTCAATGATGAACGATTCGCCGGGGCGGGAGCAAGACGTCGGGCTGTGCGCACGCTGCGTGCACGTGCAGCGCGTCGAGAGCGCGCGCGGCTCGCGGTTCTATCTGTGCCGCCTGTCGGCGACCGATCCCCGCTTCCGGAAGTACCCGCAGTTGCCCGTGCTGGTGTGCCCCGGTTTCGTGCCGGCGGAAAACGGTAAGCGGTTTGCTAGCATTGACAGTTGTATGCACGAGATTGAACCGGCGCGCCTCGCGGAGGGCAGGACCTTGCGGGATCTGCCGGCGGATCCTGCCGTTGCCGAGACGAGCAAGGCTCGACCGCCGCTGATTCACGGCCGCGCCCTGATCTTCTGGGACAAGGGGAGCCTGCCCGGCACCAGGTTTGCGCGCAAGCTCGATGCGATCGACACCGATCAAATCACCCCGGCGCAGGATTGCGTCTCGGAAAGCCTCGACACTCTCGACGAGCGCTGGAAGGCGGGGTCGTTCCGCTACCTGATGCCGGATTTTCGCGCCCGCGTCCATCGCGGCGAGACGTTCGTCATCGCCGGCGACCGGTTCGCGATCGGTTCGTCCCGCGAGATGAGCCCCGCCGGTCTCAAGGGCGTCGCGGAAGAGGTCGGACGCGAGATGGTGGTGGTCTGCGGCCAGAACATGGGCGACATCTTCCGCCGCAACAGCTTCAACCTCGGCCTGCACGTGGTGCAGAGCCCGGAAGCGGTCGCCGACGCGCAGGATGGCGACGAGTTCTCGTTCGATCCGCTGACGCGCGGGTTGCGCAACGAGACCCAGGGCAGGGACTACGCGCCGGTACCGCTGTCGCCGAAGGAGGAGGAGATCCGCCGCAGCGGCGGCATCTTCGAAGTCGGGCGGCGCGAGTTCCGCAAGTCGGTGCTGACGCGGCCGTCGGTCGACTGGGCCGATCCCGCGGCCGCCGCCGGGATGACGACGACCGAGCAGATCGTCTGGGCGCACCGCGTCGACAAGGATCTCGCGCCACGGGATCTGCGGCCTGGCACGACGCTGCGCGTCTACGCCGATCTGCTGCCGGCCTCTGACGGCACGGCGCCGTTCGCGATCCACACCTTCAATCAGATCACCGGCGGCGGGCTCATTCGGCCGCGCCAGGCGGCGATCGCCAACGATCACTTCGTCTTCACCGGCGTCGACGCCGACGAGAAGCAGACCGCGATCGGCCGCGACTTTGCCGCCGCCCACGCGATTACCAAGCCCTACTACGCGACCCCGGGCGACGGCATCTTCCACTTCTATTTCCCCGAGCAGGGGCTCGTGATGCCGGGACAGTTCATCCCGGGCGCGGACTCGCACAGCCGCGCCTACGGCGCGTATGGCGCCGTCGGCATCGGCGTCGGCTCGACGACCCTCGGTTTCGGCTGGTCGACCGGCCACATCTATTTCACGCTGGCTCGGCAGCGCCGCGTCGTCTTCACCGGCCGCCTGCAGCCGTGGGTCAGCGGCAAGGATATCGTCCTCGAGCTGCTGCGGCGGTGGGGCGCGAAGCAGTCGCAGGCAATGTCGGTGGAGCTCGTCGACGCTGGCGCGCAGCTGCCAATCGCGTATCGGAATACGATTGCCAACATGATGGCGGAAGCGGAGGCGCTCAACGGCATCTTCGCACCCGACGACATCACCGTTGCGTGGTATCGCGACAAGGGGGTGACGTCGCTGCCGTATCCGCCGCTGACCCCCGGCGCGAATGCCACCTACGACATCGACGAGTCGCTCGACCTCACCGCCGTCCAGCCGATGATCGCCAAGCCGTTCAGCCCGGGGAACGCCTTTCCTGCCGACGAGGTGGAACGCGAGCACATCACGTTCGACAAGGCGATGATCGGCTCCTGCACCAACGGCAGCTACGACGACCTGCTGCAGGCAGCGCTCGTGATTCGCGGTGCCCGTCCGCTTGGTGCGACGCGGGTGGAGAAGGCGCTCGCGGTCTTTCCGGGGTCGGGCGGTGTCGGACGTTTGATCGAGAGGCCGGATCCGCGCCTCGGCGGCGAATCGATCGCGGCGGTGTTCCGCGCCGCCGGCGGCGAGATCCGGCAGTCGTGGTGCGGCCCGTGTTTCGGCCAGGGCCCGGACGCGCTCAGCCCCGGACAGCGCGCGATCACATCGTTCAATCGCAACTGGCAGAACCGCATGGGCCTCGGCGGCGAGGGCTACCTCGCCAGTCCCGCGGTCGTCGCGGCCTCCGCCTTGCTCGGCTACATGGGACCGCCGTCTGCGCTCGGCCTGATCTGGCAGCCCGAAGCGTTCGGCGTCTGACCTTTACGAATTCTCGCGCCCTAACCAAGATAGAGGTTTTCGATGGAGTGGATTTCCGACCCGCAGGTGTGGATCGCGCTGGCAACACTGACGTTCCTCGAGATCGTGCTCGGCGTCGACAACATCATCTTCATCTCCATCCTCTCGGGGAGGCTGCCGCTCGAGCAGCAGGCGCGGGCGCGCCGCCTCGGCCTGCTCGGGGCGCTGCTCACACGCATCCTGCTGCTGTTCTCGCTGGCCTGGATCATCCGGCTGCGGGAGCCGTGGTTTACGATCATCGGCACGGAGATCTCCGGCCGCGATTTGATCCTGATTCTCGGCGGCCTGTTCCTGATCGCCAAGAGCACGCACGAGATTCACGACAAGCTCGAGGGCGAGGAACACACGGGCAAGGCCCGCGCCGCCGCCTCGTTCATAAGCGTGCTCATCCAGATCATGCTCCTCGATGTCGTCTTCTCCCTCGACTCGGTGATCACGGCGGTCGGCATGGTCGATGAGCTCTGGATCATGGTCACGGCCGTCATTGTCGCCATCGGGATCATGATGGCGGCGGCGGAGCCGATCAACGCGTTCGTCCACCGCCATCCTACGGTCAAGATGCTCGCTCTCAGCTTCCTGCTCCTGATCGGCCTCTCGCTGATGGCCGAAGGCTTCGATCACCACATCCCCAAGGGCTACATCTACTTCGCGATGGGCTTCTCGGTCTTCGTCGAGGCGATCAACCTGCGAATGAAGCGGAAGTCGTCGCCGGTCAAGCTGCACGAGCCCTACGGCGACGCCTAGATATTTCGCCGCCACGGAAACGCCGCGCCGCCAGCCGGCGTCTTAGTCGGTATCTTCCACGTAGAGCCGCGGGGGCTGGATCGTCAGTCCCCGCCACGCCGGCCGTGGGCCATCACCAGCAGGCGGAGCTCCAACTCCGCGAGGGACGAGGAGTTTTGGACATATGAGACGTGTGATTACCAGCGTGGCCGCGGCGTCGGTGCTGTTTGCGGCTGTCGGCGTGGCGGTGTCAGCCCAGAACCCAGCGGCGCCCCCCGCCGCGGTGACCCAGAAACCGGCGCCGCCCGCGCTTGGCCCGAACCAGTGGCAGATTGATTCCAGCCACTCGGCGGCCAATTTCAGCGTTCGTCACCTGATGGTCTCGACCGTTCGCGGCCAGCTCGGACGCGTCTCCGGCACGATCGAGTACGACGGCAAGGACGTCCGCTCGATCAAGGCCGACGTGTCCATCGACGTCAACGGCATCAACACCCAGAACGAGAAGCGCGACGGCCACCTCCGCAGCCCTGACTTCTTCGACGCCGCGAATCATCCGGCCGTCAGCTTCAAGTCGAAGCGGGTCGAGCCCGGCGCCAACGGCGCATTCAAGCTGGTCGGCGACCTGACGATGCGCGGGACGACGAAGGAAGTCGTGCTCGACGCCGAGGCGCCATCGCCGATTATCAAGGGCAACCGCGGCGTGGTCACGGGCACGACCGCTACGACCCGGGTCAAGCGCCTCGAGTACGGCCTGAAGTACAACTCGATGGTCGAAGCCGGCCCCGTGGTCGGCGACGAGGTCACGATCACGATTGACCTCGAGATCGGCCGCCCGGCTGCGCCCGGTACCGGCGCTTAGGCCATAATCAGGCTCGATGAGCGCCGTCCCGTTCGCCCTCTTCCTTTTCCTGGCCGCGCCGGTGACCTTCGCGTCACCGGCGCGCGCCATCGCCCAGACATCTACCGGCCAGGCTGCCTACGTGCCCGAACGCGTCTACGACGCGCGGCGGCAGCAGTTCGCCGACTTCGAAGTGATGCTGGCCGATCTGGCGCGGGCCGACGTCATCTTCGTCGGCGAGCGCCACGACGATCCCAACACCCATCGGCTCGAGGCCGCAATCCTGGAGGGCCTGCACCGCCGCGGCGCCGCCGTGACGCTGTCGCTGGAGATGTTCGAGCGTGACGTGCAGGGCGACCTCGACGCCTATCTCGCCGGCGGGATAGCGGGAGACGCGTTTCTCAAGGCATCACGGCCGTGGCCCCGGTACGCCACCGACTACCAGCCGCTGGTCGAGACCGCGAAGGCGAACCGCTGGCCGGTGGTTGCCGCCAATGTGCCGCGGCGCCACGCGTCGGCGGCGGCAAAGAGCGGTCCGGCCGCGCTCGAGTCGCTCTCGCCGGACGAGCGCCGCACGATCGCGCGCGACCTCGAGTGCCCGAAGGATCGCTATTTCGAGCGCTTCGCCGAGAACATGGCCAGCCACCCGGCGCCCGGCAGCGAGAAGGTCTCAGCCGCCGAGCAGGCGGCGACGACCGACCGCTACTACTACTCGCAATGCCTGAAGGACGAGACGATGGCCGAGGCGATCGCCGCAGCCTTCACGCCGGGACGTCCTGTCGTTCACGTCAACGGCTCGTTCCACAGCGACTTCGGCCTCGGCACCGTCGAGCGCGTGAGGCGCCGCCTCGACGGCCGCCGCGTCGTGATCGTGTCGATCCTGCCGGTGAAGGACATCGATGCCGCGGCGCCGAGCGCAGAAGATCTGTCCCGCGCCGACTACCTGGTCTACACGGTCCAGTAAAACGCTGCGTCAGCGCAGCCGCTCGGGCATGTCGGCGATGACGTAGGCCATCACGGCAATCGCCGCCGCCGCCCGCGCCATGTCCCTGGCGTCGATCCGCTCGATCGTGTCGGCTTCGGTGTGGTGAATCAGGAAGTACTCGCCGTCGACGTCGAGCGACATCGAGGGAATCCGCCCCGCCTGCACGCTCGGGCTGATGTCCGCGCCGCCGCCGGACGGGCCGATACGATCGACGCCGATCTCCCGCAGCAACGTCGCGATCTGCTGCACGGTCGCGCGGGCGCTCGATGTGCCGGTGAAGCCGAAGCCGGTCGGCCGGAAGACGCCGCCGTCGGACTCGAGCATCATCACGTGATTGGGCAGCTGGCCGCGGTAGCGCTCGAGGTAAGCGCGCGCGCCGGCGAGGCCGTTCTCTTCGTTGGTGAAGAGGACGACGCGAACGGTCCGCCGCGGCCGCAGGTTCAGCTTCTTCATCAAGCGCAGCGCGTCCCACGTCACGACGCAGCCGCCGCCATCGTCAGACATCCCGGCGCCGACGTCCCAGGAATCGAGGTGGCCGCCGACGACCACGACTTCGTCCGGGAGCTGGCGGCCGCGAATCTCCGCGACGACGTTCGCCGAGTCCGCGTCCGGGAGCATCCTGGCTTCCATCGTGAGCCTGAGGCGTACGGTCGTGCCGCGATCCTGCATCCGTTGAAGCCGATCGGCGTCCTCGGTCGAGATCGCGGCGGCGGGTATCCGCGCGCCGCGGTCGGCGTATTGCGTGACGCCCGTGTGAACCGTACGCAGTCCCGGTGGTCCGATGGATCGGACCAGCGCGGCAACGGCACCGAGCGCGGACGCCCGTGACGGACCAGCGGTGCGATACGTGACCGTGTCACCGTAGCTCGTGAAGGCCGCATTGAAGAGCACGATGCGGCCCTTGACCCGCCCAGCGGCATTCTCGAGCTCGGCGAAGCTGCGCACCACCAGGATCTCGGCCTCGATGCCGTCCGCCGGCGTCCCGACGCTGTTGCCGAGGCCCAGCATTGCCAGCGCGGAGGGGAAGGGCGTCGTGATCACCGCGCTCTCGCGGCCGCGCACCCAGTGCGGCACCTTCACTGGCTCGGCCCGCACGTTCTCGAGGCCGTCCTTCTTCATCTCGCCCATCGCCCACGTGATGGCGTGCTCGAGCGCCGCCGAACCGCTGAGGCGGTGGCCGAACGTGTCGCCGAGGATGGCGAGGCGCTGCCACGCGAAGTCGCTGTCGAGCGACTCGCCCAGCAGCCGCCGCGCCGCGTCGCGGTAGGCGTCGAGCCACTGCGGCGGCGGCTGCGGCAGCGGCCTGACAGTGATCGAGCAGAGCATGATCGCGAGAATGGCCAGCGGCAGAGTCGGCGCGCGCATGAGACGGGTATTCTATAGGGCATGGCCGTGGCCGTTGAGATTGCCGTGCGCGGCACGGCGCTGGTGTACGCGCTCGCCGAGGGCGCGAACGTGACTGTCGGGCGAGTCTGGCAGTGTGAGATCCAGGTCGACGATCAGTCGGTGTCGCGCCGCCATTGCACCATCACGGTGCGCGATGGCGAGCTCGCCATTACCGATCTCGAATCGGCCAACGGCACCTTCCTCAACGAGCGCGGGATCAAGTCGGGGACGGCGCGTCCCGGCGATCTGCTTCGCGTCGGATCGACGGTGCTCGAGTTCCGCGATCCAGCGAAGATCACCACCGCCGCTGCGCCGCCGCGCCTGGCGGACCGGGGTGTCGAAGAGGTCATCAAGCGCCAGATCGATCCGACCGACGTCGACTGGCTGACGTCGGGAACGATGGAGCTTCCAGCGCTCGAGTTGCTGCAGCGGGCGCAGCGCCACCTCAAGACGCTGCATCGCATCTCGGAAACGCTGGCCGGCGCCCGCGACCTGCAGACGCTCGCCGCGGCGGTGCTCGAAACCATCTTCGAGGTCACCGCGGCCGACCGTGCCGCTCTGGTCCTGCGGCTGGAGAGTCCGACGCCGGGCGCTTTCGAAATCGCGGCGTCGCGGCTGCGGCATCCGACCGACGAAGGGTTCACGTTGAGCCGGACGCTGGTCGTCGAGACCATCACCAAGGGCGTCTCGACGTTCGCGCGGGATGCGAGCATGGACGAGCGCTTCGCCCGCGGCCACAGCGTCATCGGCCAGGGGATCCGGTCCGTCATGTGCGTGCCGCTGCGCACGACCGACGAGATCCTCGGCGCGATCTACGTCGACAGCCAGACCGGGCCGAACAAGTTCAGCGACCAGGACCTGGAGCTCCTCGCCGCAATCGGCAACCACGCCGGCGTCGCGCTGCACCGAGTGCGGCTGATCGGGGAGCTGCAGCGGCTTCTCCTCGACACCGTCCGGGCGATCGCCGCGACGATTGACGCCAAGGACGGCTACACGCACCGGCACTCCGAGCGTGTCGCGGCCCTGGCCAGCCGGATTGCGGCCGAGATGGGGCTCGGAGTCGACCAGCAGGAGGTCGCCGAGCTTTCGGCGCTGCTGCACGACGTCGGCAAGATCGCGGTGCCCGATTCGATTCTCAACAAGCCCGAGCGGCTGACGATCGAGGAGTTCGCCGAGATGCGCAAGCATCCAGAGCACGGCGCCCGCATCCTCGCGAACATTCAGAGCCCGCTGGTGTCGGCGGTGCTGCCGGGGGTCCGGTATCACCACGAACGCTGGGACGGCTCCGGCTATCCCGAGGGCCTGGAGGGCGCCGGCATCCCGCTGCTCGGCCGCCTGCTCGGCGTCGCCGACTTCCTCGACGCGCTGACCTCGGCGCGTGCCTATCACGAGCCCAAGTCGCTCGACGAGGTCGTCCGCCTGGTGGCGGAAGGATCCGGTGTTCACTTCGATCCGCAGATCGCCGACGCCGTCGTGCGCCTGCACGGCCGCGGCGCGCTCAACCCGGAGCTGCCCGCCGCGCTCTCCGACACCAGGCGCTGATGCCGGCAACGAGGGCGTTGCTGGCGATTGCCGCCGTCGCCGGGCTCGCCGGCCAGGCCGCGCCGCCGCCGGCACCGGTCGCGCTTCGCTTTCATCACCTGCACTACGCCGTCGAGGATCCGGGGGCCGCGCTCGGCGAGGCGGTCGAGCGCCTCGGCGGTGCCCGCACAATCGTCCAGGGGCTCGGCGTCGGCGTCCAGGTGGGGAAGGAGTACGTGCTGTTCGAACGGGCGGGCGCGGCGACTGCCGGCGCGATGAAGGCCGACGTTGCGGCCGTCTACGCGGATACCGTGGCCTGGCTGCGCCAGCGCGGACTGGCGGTGGCGCCAGCCACCTTCGCCGGGACGGGGATGCGCGGCGGGATGCCGTCGGCGCGGCTGGCGCACGTCGCGTTTGCCGCCGACGATCTCGCCGCCGCCGTGGCGCGCGTCGGCATCACCGCGGCGAACGTGACTGGCGACGCTGCCCGCTTCGTCGCGCCGTCAGGGATCGTCGTCGAGATCGTGCGCGACACCGACCGGCCGGATACGCACTGGTGTCCGATGCACCTCGACGTCCGCGCCGCGTCTCCCGCTTCGTGTCCGATTTGCGGTATGCCGCTGGTCCCGATTCCGCCGCCGCGAATCGGCGAGTACCGCCTCGACGTCGACGTGCGGCCGCGCGCCGCGGGCGGCGCCTCCGGCCTGCGGTTGACGGTGCGCGATCCGGAATCCGGTGCGCCAGTGACCTCGTTCATCGACGTCCACGAACGTCCGTTCCACCTCTTCATTCTCGGGCGCGATCTCGAGTCCTTCGAGCACCTGCACCCCGAACGACAGGAAGACGGCAGCTTTTTGTTGACGCACTCGCTGCCGCCTGGCGCGTTCACGCTCGTTGCCGATTTTCTGCCGGCCGCCGGCACGCCGCAGCTCGTGCAGCGCGCGATCGCCACGCCCGGCTATGACGGGCCGCTCTTCGTCGCGCCGAAGCCGCTGGAGATGCTGCCCTTCGAGCAGGTCGTCGACGGACTGCGCGTGCGGCTGGAGACGCCGCGGCTGGCGCCGCGCCGCGAAAGCGAGCTGAAGTTCGTCGTTGCCGACGCCGTGACAGGCCGCCCGGTCACAGACCTCGAGCCCTTTCTCGGCGCCGCCGGCCACCTCCTGATCGTCAACGCCGCGGCGACGTCGGCGCTGCACGGGCACCCGGAGGGCGGGTTCACCGGCGGTCCCGACGTGTCCTTCCAGCCCGTCTTTCCCGCGCCCGGGCGCTACAAGCTCTGGGTGCAGGTTCAGCGTCGCGGGGCGATCGTCACCGCGCCCTTCGTCGTCGAGATTCCGTCGTCGGGCTCAGCGGTCCGGCGTCAACCCGAGCGTGACCGAACAGCCGTCGCGCGGTTCGGTCACTAGCCGGCTGCCGGCCGCGAGCCGCATCGGGGTCCTCAGCGTGTAGGTGGTGGGGAAGTCCGGGTCGTAGCTACGGATCCACGCGACGATCTGGCGGTCGCCGCCGGGCTGGCGGACCGCGATGCCAACTGACGCATCGCGGTCGGTGGCCGGCCGCACGGAGACGAGCGAGCCGGCCGGGAGCGGTTGCTCGCCGCAGGGAAGAGTCACCGTCTGGAGCGGCGGGCCGATCCGGCCGTCCGCCGCGGGTGGCGCCGCCGGTACAGCGCCGTCTGTGCCCCTGGGGGCGCCGCCGTCGACCCAGGCTGCGATCAGCGCGATCTCGAACGACGACAGCGACGGGTCGTTGCTGAAATCGCCGTAGCCGCGCACCGCCTGCCATCGCGGCATCCGCCGGGTCAGCACTTCTTCCTTGATCGCGCGGGCCCACGGGCGCGCGTCCTCGTAGGTCGCCAGCGACATCGGGCCGCGGCCGTCGGCGACGTGACAGCCCAGGCAACGCGCCGCGACGATGCGGGCGATGTCGCCGTTCCAGGTGACGCGGGTCGTGATGCGGTCGTGCGCGTGCGCTACGGTCAGCGCCAGAACGACCGCGGCAGTTGCGACTGCGACTGCGCGCCACGCTCGGAGCGATTGCTTCACCTCGCGCTCCCGTCGATCGAGTGCGGCCGTCGCGCTACTGCCGGCCGCCCGGCGACTGCGGCGCGGTGGACGCTGCCGGCGCCGGACTGAACATGAATCCGGTGTACTGCATCTCTTCCCAGGTCTGGTCGCCCCAGGTCACGTCGACCTTCGGATCGGGATTCGAGCTGTTGGCGGCCGAGTTGTCGTACCAGGCGCTCGAAATCAGCTTCGCGCCTTTCGGCACGCGCAGCGGCTCCTTGAACATGTAATAGGTCTGCCAGTTGAAGTCGTAGCGCGGCACGGAGAGCACGTTCTTCCGCGTGCCGTCCGGCAGCTCGAGCGTGTACTCCCACTTCTTGCCGCGGACGTGCGTGTGCGGGAAGATGCCCCAGACGATGGCGTCGGCGACGAACGTCATGTCGGCGTCGACGCGGACGTCGGCGGCGCCGGCGGGCAGTTTCAGCGTCCCATTCATAAAGTGCGTCACCCGCACTTCCTGCGGCGAGGGGTCGGTCGAGAACTTGAGTCCGACCTTGGTCCGGTCGCGGCCGGCCTTGCCGGTCGCCGTGTAGTGCATCTGCAGCTCGATGATGCCGCCCGGCTCGAGTCGGATCGCCGTGCCGGGCCGCAGCAGCTGCGGATTCGTCCCCGGCGCGTAGGTGGCGAGGAGGCGTCCCGGCGGCAGGTCCCGGTGCTGCGGCCGCAGCCCCTGCTTCTCGTTCGGCGGCGTCCGCATCTGTTCGCGGTTCGGCTGCAGCACTGGCGGCCGCTTGATGTCCGGGGCGGCGCGGTGGAAGGCGAGCGCATGGTGCACGAGCTCGCGGTTGCCGGGCCTGACTTCGACTCCCGAGATCCACTTCGCCTCGGTGAAGTTCGTCGGGATGTAGAAGTACTCGGTACTCGATCACCCCTTCAGCCGGGACCTTGTAGTCCTCCTGCATCTCGAGGACGACGTCCGGCTTGCCCATCGCCCAGCCGTCCGGGTAGACGGGCGCCCGCGGCAGGTCTTTCGGATCGCCCTCGGGAGCGCCGTTCTCGGCCCAGGCCTTGAGAATCTCGCGCTGGGCGTCGGTCAGCGATCGTTCGTTGAGGAAGGTGCCGTGCGGCGCGTCGGCGTGCCACGGCGGCATGTTGCCGGCGTCGATCTCGTCGCGAATCGCCTTGGCGTGCGGCCGCGCGTCCTTGTAGCTGAGCAGCGACATCGGCGCGATCTCACCCGGGCGGTGGCAGCCGGTGCAGTTCTCGAACAGGATCGGTGCGACGTCCTTGGTGAAGGTCGGCGCCGCCGGCGACGGCCTGGGCGCCTGGCCGGCGCCGAGCGTCAGGGACCCCACCCAGAGACTGAACAACGACAGCCCGGCGACGAAGCGGATGGCTTTCATGCATACCTCGCGACAATGGGTCGAGGCTCAATTGTAAGGGCCCCGCGGGCGCGCTGGCGAGGGTTCCGGGCCGGAATCGTGAAAAGTAACCTCCGTTAGGGAAAGGTTAAGCCTGACTGCGACGTGGACAACCGCCCGCGGTCGGTCGACAATGCTGGATGCCTCATCGCCCGACACCAGCCGCCGGGGCCGCCGCCACCGGGTTCGCGACCCTCGGGCTCGCCGACAGCCTGATCGCTGCTGTCGCGGCCCTTGGCTACGAAGAGCCCACGCCAGTCCAGCGCGAAACGATTCCGTCGATGCTTGCCGGCGGCGATCTCGTCGTCCAGGCAGAAACCGGCACCGGCAAGACGGCGGCGTTCGCGCTGCCGCTGCTGCACCGCCTGGCGCAGCTCGACGCCAAGGATCGGCGTCGCACGACCGGACTGGTCCTCGTCCCGACCCGCGAGCTGGCGATGCAGGTGTCGGAGGCCGTCCACAAGTACGCGCGCGGCGGTCAACTGAGCGTGGTCGCGTTGTACGGGGGGGCGCCGATGCTGCAGCAGATCCGCGCCCTCGAGCGCGGCGCCAACGTGGTCGTCGCCACGCCGGGGAGGACGATCGATCACATCCGGCGCGGGACGCTCAAGCTGGATCGGCTGGCGGTGCTCGTCCTGGACGAAGCGGATGAGATGCTCGACATGGGCTTTGCCGAGGACCTCGAGGCCATCCTCGAGGCCACGCCGCCGGAACGCCAGACGGCGCTGTTTTCCGCGACGCTGCCGAAGCGGATCCTGTCGATAGCCGAACGCCAGCTGCGCAACCCCCGGCGCATCTCCATCGCCCGCGAGAAGACCGCGGCCGGGGCGCTGCCACGGGTGCGCCAGCTCGCCTACATCGTCGCCCGGGCTCACAAGCCTGCCGCGCTCGAACGGGTGCTCGAGACCGAGAATGCCGACTCGGCGCTCGTGTTCTGCCGAACCCGGGGCGAGGTCGATACGCTGGTCGAGACGCTCACCGCCCACGGGCATCGGGCCGAGGCGCTGCACGGCGGCATGGAACAGCGGCAGCGCGATCGCGTCATGGCGCGCTTCCGCGAGGGCGCGGCGGATCTGCTCGTCGCGACCGACGTCGCGGCCCGTGGCCTCGACATCGAGCGGCTGTCTCACGTCATTAACTACGACGTGCCGGCCTCGCCCGAGACCTACATCCACCGCATCGGACGAACCGGGAGGGCGGGACGCGGCGGGACCGCGATTACGCTGGCGGAACCGCGGGAGCATCGCCTGCTGCGGGCGATGGAGGCGGCGACCCGTCAGCCGATCGAGGTCGCGCCGATTCCGACGATCGCCGATCTGCGGGCGCGGCGGCTGGAATTGACGCGCGCATCGCTGCGCGAGCGCCTGCTGGCCGGCAATCTCGAGCGCACGCGGGTCGTTGTCGAGGCGCTTGCCACCGAGTTCGACATCGTCGACATCGCGGCCGCGGCGGTGCAGCTGGCGCATGCGGCCGCGGGCGGTGACGCCGAGAGTGACGATCGCGACATTCCGGCGGCAGCCGCGCCGTCCACGAAAGAGCGCCGCCGCGAACGGCCGCTGAAATCGGCGCGCGGCCGCGCGCCCGGCGAGCGCACGGCGCCGCCGGCCGAGGGCGACATGGTGCGGTTGTTCGTCGGCGGCGGCCGCCGGGCGGGGATTCGCCCCGGCGATCTCGTCGGCGCGATCAGCGGCGAGACCGGGATGCCGTCGCGCTCGATCGGGGCGATCGAGATCAACGACGGCTTCTCCCTGGTCGAGGTGCCCGAGTCGCTCGCGGACCAGATCATCGACGCGCTGCGGGCGACGAAGGTGCGCGGGCTGCGGCTGACGGTCCGTCGCGAGCGCTGACGCTAGAACATAAACACGCGAGCGAGCGAAAGCGAGCGAGCCACGCGAACGGCCGCCGCCGCCAAGGCTCCGGCGAGGTCCGCCGTAGCTCAGCGAAGGCGGAGCGCGCCGTCGAAGCGGCGCGCGAGAGAGCGTGTAGGGGAGTCCGAGGGGCAAAGCCCCTCGGTTAGACTAGAGCGCGACGCGGTGGAAGCCGCTGTGCAGGTAGTTCATCGTCTGCACCGTCAGCATGATCGTGAAGTCCAGCTTGCTGCGGTCCTCGGACCCCTTCAGCCGCAGGTTCATCTCGTTGGCGCGGCGGATCATGTTCTCGATCACCTGATCGATCGTGTACTGGTTATCGCCGGTCCACTCCGCCACCATCCGCCGCACCTCGCGCCGGACCCGGGCGATGAAGCGGGCCGCCTTCATGTTGGCGGCATGCTCGGGCGCGTCCGAGAACAGCTTGCGCAGGTCTCGATCGTAGAAGTGCGGGTGGTCGACGCCGTAGTGGCGGCGCTTGCGCTGGTAGTGGGCGCGCAGCGTCTTGCGCAGCGAGTGCAGCGGCTCGACCTTGCGCCGGGTGCGGACGATGGCAGGCTTGCCGGCGAGCTCGCGCATCAAGGAGTCGAGGTATTCGATCTTCTTCAGCGCCGGCCAGTCGGCGTAGCGCTCGCGCCAGTCGAAATGCGGGTTCAGCCAGACCGCGAACGTCTCGGCGAAGTCCTCGTCGGGGTGGCTCTGCGCATACCAGCTGTCGAGATGCAGGACGAAGCTCTTGCTGTACGGTTTCGGCGTGTAGTACTCCGGGTACTGCATGTACGACGGCCCGAAGATCTGCTGCCGTCGCCGCCGCTGCCGCAGCTTGTAGCCGTTGTCGATCGCGTGCCCGGCCTCGTGGCGCAGGATCTTCATGCACCAGTCCGGCGTTCCGCCCTCGACCTCGAGCATCTGGCTGCGTTCGAGCTGGCCCAGCCGCGGGTGGGCCAGGTAGAAGGGGATGGCGACGCCCGGCACGCCGTCGGGCGAGAACCACTCGGCCGACAGCCAGAAGTGCGGCTGAAAGGCCAGGCCGCGGCCGTCGATTTCGGCCTGCAGTTCCGCCAGGCGCGGCTCGAGCGCGCTCCCTTCGATCGTGACGCCGAGTTGGGAGATGCGGAGGTCGAGCAGCTTCTCGTCGGGCCAGGAAGCCCATTCCTCCGGCGGCACGATTGCGTCCGGACCGGGGATTGGCGACGTCGGGGGGCCGTCTTCAGACATCGGGCCTCATCAGTCTATGCGTTTCCTTCTTTCTGCGGGCTGTGGTATATCGGTGCGCCCGATTCACCAGACAGTCTCGCGTCCCGCCGGGGACGTAGAGCCCTGAGGAGTGAACATGACCGTTTCGTGCCGATTCGTAGGGGCTGTGGTGAGCCTTCTGTGTGCCAGCACGCCGGCGGCTGCCGGCCTCCCCCAGGCGCCCGGAACGGCCGCCACACAGCAACCTCCCGCCAAGCCCGAGCCGAAGCCCGAACAGAAGCCGGACGAACAGAAGCCGGTCGAGCCGCCGACGTTCGAGGAAACCGTCGTCGTCAGCGCCTCGCGCGCCGAGGAGAAGCTGGTCGACGCGCCGGCGACGATGAGCGTGATCACCACGACCGCCATCGAAACCGCGCCAAGCGCGAATTTTGCCGAGCTGCTGCGCTCGATCCCCGGCGTCAACATCACGCAGGTGTCGGCCCGCGACATCAACGTGACCAGCCGCGCCGCCACCGGCACGCTGGCTACCGGCCAGCTCGCGATGCTCGACGGCCGCAGCCTCTACCAGGATTTCTTCGGGTTCGTGATGTGGGACTTCCTGCCGGTCAACTTCAATGAAGTGAAGCAGGTCGAAGTGATTCGCGGTCCGGCGTCGGCGGTGTGGGGCGCCAACGCTCTTTACGGCGTCGTCAACGTGATCAGCAAGACGCCCCGCGAGTTGAAGGGTGCGAGCGGCATGATGTCGTTCGGAGGCTTCGATCGACCGGATGCCCGCGCCGGCACGATGTGGTCGCTCAGCTCGACCTGGGCCGACGCGCCGAACGAGCGCTGGTCGTACAAGCTGTCTGGCGGCGGACTGTCGCAGGACGCGTTCGCGCGACCGACCGGCCAGATTCCCTGCGACAATCCCGAGGTCTGCGTCGTCCCGACGACGAACTATCCCAACTTCGTCAACGAGGGCACGACGCAGCCGAAGTTCGACGCGCGCGTCGACTATGACTACGAGGACGGCCGCGTCCTGTCGTTCTCCGGCGGCATCGCCGGCACCGACGGCATCATGCACTCGGGCATCGGCCCGTTCGACATCCGCAGCGGCTCGGTGATGGGCTATGGCAAGGCGAGCTACACGAAAGGCGGCCTGCGCGCCGGCTTCTTCACCAACGTCCTGAACGGCGACGCGGACCAGCTGCTGACCGTCGGCCTCAACGGCGCGCCGATCACCTTTGACTTCGATACCAAGACCTTCGACGTCGACGTCTCTAACGTCCAGACGCTCGGCAAGCGCAACGTTCTCAGCTACGGCGGCAACCTGCGATTCAACACCTCGGCGCTGTCGATCGCCCCCGGCGCCGACGATCGCACCGAGTTCGGCGGCTACATCCAGGACGAGATCTTCCTCTCCGAGGCGTTCCGCTGGGTCGTCGGCGGCCGCCTCGATCGTTTCGACTACATCGACGATGTCGTGTTCTCGCCGCGAACCACCTTCATGGTCAAGCCGGGCGCCAACCAGACGATCCGGGTCTCGTACAATCGCGCCTACCGGTCGCCGTCGGTGATCAACAACCACATCGACCTGGTCATCTCGGAGCCGCTCGATCTGCGGCCGATCAACCCGGCGCTGCCGTTTCCCTATCTCCTGCCCGTCGCCATCGTCGGCAACCCCGACCTCGACGAGCAGTCACTCGACGCCGTCGAGCTCGGCTACTCGGGCGTCATCATGAATGGCCGCGCCATCATCTCGGCGGCCTATTACAAGAACTGGATCAAGAACGACATCCTGTTCACGCAGGACGGCGTCTACACCGCCGCGGCGCCGCCCTCGAACTGGCCGCTGCCGCCGGGAGTCATCAGCCTGCTCGCGGCGCAGGGCCGCTTCCTGCCGTCGCGGTTCACCTACAAGAACTTCGGCGAGAGCACCACCCAGGGCATCGAGCTCGGCGTCAACGGCAACTTCAACCGCTACACCGCCGCCTTCGTCAACTATTCGTATCAGGCCGACCCCGACCCGAAGGACTTCCCGTTGACCGAGCTGAACCTGCCACCGAACCATCGCTTCAACATCGGCGCCAACTTCGGCTACGGCCACTTCCTCGGCAACCTCTCCGTCACGTTCACTGACGATGCTTTCTGGCAGGACGTCCTCAACGATCCGTACCACGGCACGACCGAGTCCTACACGCTGATCAATGGCGCCTTCGGCGTCCGCTGGGCCGACGACAAGGTGACGACGTCGATCAAGGTGGTGAACCTCGCCAACAGCGACGTCCAGCAGCACGTCTTCGGCGACATCACCAAGCGGCAGATTGTCGCGGAGGTGAAGGTGGGGTTTGCGAGGAAGTAGTCATTGCAGATTGAAGACTGCAGATTGAAGATTGCCATTGGGGATTGTCGATTGTTGATTTTGGCGCGCCTTCGGCGCGCGGCTTTCGGGCTTTTGCGATATTCTCGCTAAATCAACAATCGGCACTCGGCATTGCCAGCCGATCGGCAATCGGCAATCGGCAATCAACCAATCTGCAATCTTCAGTCTGCAATCTGCAATCCGTACCCTTGCCCCGCATACGCCTCCTCGCCCTCGACCTCGACGGAACCCTGCTCGACAGTCGCGGCCGGGTGCCCGACGTCAATCGGCGGGCGCTGGCGCGCGCGCTCGACGCCGGGGTCGAGGTCGCGATTGCCACCGGCCGTCGCTATGAGTTCGCGCGGTCGATCCTCGAACAGCTGCCCGCGCCCCTGACGCTGATCCTGAGCAATGGGGCGATCGTCAAGTCTGGCGACGGACGGACGCTGCAGCAGCGTCTGCTGCCGCGGGCGGCGGCGCGCCAGGTACTCGAGTCTGCCGGCGGCCACCGCCGTGAGGCGGCGCTCATCTTCGATCGCGAGCGGGAAGGGCAGGTGGTGTTCGAGCGCATCGACTGGGCGAACCCGCGGATTCGGCTCTTCTGCGAGCGCAATCGTGAGTTCGTCTGCGAAGTGGACCCGCTCGAGCAGGCGCTGACCGACGACGACCCGGTGCAGGTGATGTTCACCGGTTCGTGCGCGGCGATGCGGATACTGTTCGACGGGCTGCGCCGCCGGCTCGCGGACGCGGCGACGCCGGAGTTCTCGGTGACGCTGACGGAGTACCTGGGCCGCGACTTCACCCTGGTCGACGTGCTGCAGGCGGGCTGCTCGAAGGGGCTGGCGCTGCGCGAGTGGGCGGCGCGGCAGGGCATCGCCGCCGGAGAGGTCATGGCCATGGGCGACAATCTCAACGACCTCGAGATGCTCGAGTTCGCCGGCCGACCGGTGATCATGGGCAACGCCGTCGAGGAGCTGCGCGCGCGCGGCTGGGCGGAGGCGGCAACCAACGACAACGCGGGGGTGGCCCGGGCGATTGAGACGTTCGTCTTCGGGGCAGCGTCCAACGAAAGAACATGGCTTTAATCAGGGGAAGCGGCCTGCCGCGATCGGAGCGCAGCCACAGCCGCCGCGGGCAGGCGGCGGCCACCGCGCCGCCGGAACCGCCCAAGAAGAAGAAGCTCAACGCCTCGAATGCGTGGCGGGAGGCGAGGTCGCTCATCGCCGCGCGCAGGGGACGGCTGGCGCTCGGGCTGGGGCTGATGCTCGTGAACCGCCTTGTCGGTCTGGTGCTGCCGGCGACGTCGAAGTTCCTCATCGACGACGTCATCGGCAAGCGGCAGGCCGATTTGCTGATGCCGCTGGCGCTGGCGGCCGGCGCCGCCACCATCGTCCAGGCGGTGACCTCGTTCGCGTTGTCGCAGGTGCTCGGTGTCGCGGCGCAGCGCGCCATCACCGACATGCGGCGGCGGGTCGAGGCCCACGTCGCCCGACTGCCGGTGCGCTACTTCGACTCGACCCAGGCCGGCGTCCTGATCTCGAGGATCATGACCGACGCCGAAGGCATCCGGAACCTGGTCGGCAGCGGCCTGGTCCAGCTGGTCGGCAGCATCGTCACCGCCCTCGTCGCCCTGGCGATCCTCTTCTACCTGAACTGGTGGCTCACGCTCGCGACCCTGACCGCCCTTGCCATCTTCGGCGGCGCCATGGCGCTGGCCTTCAACCGGCTGCGGCCGCTCTTCCGCGAGCGCGGCAAGATCAACGCCGAGGTTACCGGCCGCCTCAACGAAACCCTCGGCGGCATCCGCATCGTCAAGACCTACACCGCCGAGAAGCGCGAGGAGCTGGTCTTTACGAAGGGCGTCCATCGCCTCTTCCGCAATGTCGCGCAGTCGATCACCGGCGTCTCGGCAATCACGGCATTCTCGACCGTCGTCGTCGGCGTCATCGGCGTGATCATGATCGTGATCGGCGGCCGCGCCATCCTGTCGGGAGCGATGACGCTCGGCGACTTCATCTTCTACCTCGTGCTGACCGGCCTGATGGCAGCGCCGGTCGTCCAGATCGCGTCCATCGGGACGCAGATCAGCGAGGCGTTCGCCGGCCTCGATCGCATCCGCGAGCTCGTCGACATGACGACCGAGGATGACGAGGACGACAAGAAGGCGCCGCTCGGCGCGCTGGCCGGCGAGGTCATCTTCGAGAACGTCAGCTTCGAGTACACGGCCGGCGTCCCGGTGCTGAAGCAGGTCAACTTCGAGGCGCCGGCGGGCACGACGACGGCGCTGGTCGGGTCGAGCGGGTCGGGCAAGAGTACGCTGATCAGCCTGGTGATGGCGTTCAACCGGCCGACGGCCGGCCGCATCCTCGTCGACGGCCGCGACCTCGTCGACATCCGCCTGCGCGACTACCGCTCGCAGATTGGCGTCGTGCTCCAGGACAACTTCCTCTTCGACGGACCGGTGGGCGAAAACATCAGCTACGGCCGCCCCGACGCGACCATCGAGCAGGTGCGCGCGGTCAGCCGCATCGCCCATGCCGACGAGTTCATCGACGGCTTCGAGAAGGGCTACGACACGGTCGTCGGCGAGCGCGGCGTGCGGCTGTCGGGCGGGCAGCGCCAGCGCGTCGCGATCGCGCGCGCGATCCTCGCCGACCCGAAGATTCTCGTGCTCGACGAGGCGACGTCGTCGCTCGACAGCGAGAGCGAGGCGCTGATCCAGGACGGCCTGCGCTCGCTGCGCCGCGGCCGCACCACGTTCGTCATCGCGCACCGGTTATCGACCATCCGCAGCGCCGATCAGATCCTCGTCCTCGAGCATGGCGAGATCGTCGAGCGCGGCACCCACGACGAGCTGCTCGCGCTCGGCGGCCGCTACCGCACCCTCTACGACAAGCAGTACATGCTCGAGACCGACCGCTTCATCAATCCGGGCGAGGACTTCACGACGACGGCCCCGGCCGGGGTGAAGTAGACTGAAAGAAACCACCTGGCTGGCAGCGGGACGCTGACAGCCGACAGCTGCGATTCATGCCCCAATTCATCTACACCATGAAGGGGCTGGGCAAAGTGCACCAGCCCGACCACGTCGTTCTCAAGGACATCTGGCTCTCGTTTCTCCCCGGCGCGAAGATCGGCGTGCTCGGGCTGAACGGCGCCGGCAAGAGCAGCCTGCTCCGCATCATGGCCGGCGAGGACCACAGCTTCGTCGGCGAGGCGTTTCCGGCAGAAGGCATTACCGTCGGCATGCTCCACCAGGAGCCCCGGCTCAATGCCGACAAGACCGTGCTCGGCAACGTCGAAGAGGGCGTCTCGGAGATTCGCGCGCTGTTGACGCGCTACGACGAGGTCAACGCCCGGTTCGGCGAGGAGCTGTCCGCCGAGGAAATGGACAAGCTGCTGACGGAGCAGGGGCGGATCCAGGATCAGATCGAGGCGGCCAACGGCTGGGATCTCGATTCCCGGCTCGAGCTGGCGATGGACGCGCTGCGCCTGCCGCCGCCCGACGCCGACGTCAAGACGCTGTCGGGCGGCGAGCGTCGCCGTGTCGCGCTGTGCCGCCTGCTGCTGCGGTCTCCGGACCTGCTGCTGCTCGACGAACCGACGAACCATCTCGACGCCGAATCGGTCGCCTGGCTCGAGCGCTTCCTCAAGGACTATCCCGGCACCGTCGTCGCGGTGACGCACGACCGCTACTTCCTCGACAACGTCGCTGGCTGGATCCTCGAGCTCGATCGCGGCTCCGGCATCCCCTGGGAAGGCAACTACTCGTCGTGGCTCGAGCAGAAGCAGAAGCGCCTCGAGCACGAAGAAAAGCAGGAGAGCAAGCGCCAGCGCACGCTGCAGCGGGAGCTCGAGTGGATCCGCCTGTCGCCGCGCGCCCGCCAGGCCAAGGGCAAGGCGCGGTTGAACGCCTACGAGGACCTCCTGCGTGAGGAGACGACGCAGAAGATCGAGCAGGTCGAGATCTACATCCCGCCGGGGCCGCGGCTCGGCGACATCGTCGTCGAGGCGCGCAACCTGAGGAAGGGCTACGGCGACGTGCTGCTGATGGACGATATGACGTTCACGCTGCCGCGCGGCGGCATCGTCGGCGTCATCGGCCCGAACGGCGCCGGCAAGACGACGCTCTTCCGGATGATCACCGGCCAGGAGAAACCGGATGGCGGCACGCTCAGGCTCGGCGATACCGTCAAGGTCGGCCACGTCGACCAGTCGCGCGACGCGCTCGGCGCCGACAAGACCGTGTGGGAGGAAGTGACCGGCGGCAACGACGAGGTCGAACTCGGCAAGCGCACGGTCGCGTCACGCGCCTACGTCTCGTGGTTCAACTTCAAGGGGCGCGATCAGCAGCGCAAGGTCGGGGCGCTCTCGGGCGGCGAGCGCAACCGCGTCCATCTCGCGAAACTGCTCAAGGGCGGCGCCAACCTGCTGCTCCTCGACGAGCCGACCAACGACCTCGACGTCGACACGCTGCGCGCGCTCGAAGAAGCGCTGCTCTCGTTCGGCGGCTGCGCCGTCGTCATCAGCCACGATCGCTGGTTCCTCGACCGCATCGCCACGCACCTGCTGGCGTTCGAAGGCGACAGCAAGGTGGTGTGGTTCGAAGGCAACTACCAGGACTACGAAGCCGATCGCCAGCGACGGCTCGGCGCCGAGGCGGATCAGCCGCACCGGATCAAGTACCGGAAGTTGACCAGGTAGATGTCGGGGTTCGGGGCTCGGGGCTCGGGGCTCGAAGTGCATTCTGAACGGAGTCGCTCGACGTGATTTCGGATGTTTTTCGAGCCCCGAGTCCCGAGCCCCGAGCCCCGGCGAAGCGACTCGCCGTCCTTCTCCTCGCGACGCTCGTTGCCGCCTGTTCGAATAGCGGCCAGGCGGGGTCGCGCTTTGTATCCATCGCGACTGGCGGCACGGGCGGCGTCTACTATCCGTACGGCGGCGGCATCGCCAAAGTGCTGAACGAGAACCTGCCGGATGTGCGGGCGACGGCGGAGGTGACGGCGGCGTCGGTCGACAACCTCAAGCTGATTCGTGACGGCCGCGCCGACGTCGCGTTCACGCTCGCCGATACGCTCGCCGACGCGATTGCCGGCCGCGGCGCCTTCGAGGGCCGGCCGGTGCCGGCCGTCAGCCTCGCGGTGCTCTATTCCAACTACACGCAGCTCGTGACGACGCCCGGGTCGGGCGTCGAGAGCGCGGCCGATCTTCGCGGCAAGACGATTTCGACCGGATCGCCTGGCAGCGGCACCGAGGTCATCGCGCTACGCGTGCTGCGGGCGGCCGGGCTCGATCCCGATCGCGATCTGACCCGGCAGGGACTCGGCGTCGCCGAGTCGGCGGGGGCGTTGAAGGATGGCAAGGTTGCCGCATTCTTCTGGAGCGGCGGCCTGCCGACGGCGGCCGTGCAGGATCTGGCGCACAGCCACGGCGTCAGCCTCCGGCTGCTGCCGACGGTCGAGTACATCCCGGCGCTACAGCGTGAGTTCGGGGACTTCTACTTTCCGCTGCAGATTCCGGCCGGCACCTATCGCGGTGTCGACACGCCGGTTGCCGTTGCCGGCGTTGCCAACGTCCTGGTCGTGAATCGTTCCATGTCCGAGGCGCTGGCCTACGACATCACACGGCTGTTGTTCGAGAAGAAGTCGGAACTGACGGCGATCCACCCCGAGGCCGCCCATCTGTCGCCCGACCGCGCCAAAAGCGGCTCGCCGGCGCCATTTCACGCTGGCGCGATTCGGTTTTACACCGGCAGCGGCCGCTGATCCGGGCGGGCGAGATGTCGGCAACCGGCGGCATCGAGCGTCTGGTTGAAGCGTGGTGACCGCGCCACCTGAACCACTGCAGGAATTCTCCGTCCGCTCGCTGAGCGGATGGCCTGGCGCCCTCGCCCGGGGCCTGGCGATCGGGCTCTCGCTCTACGCGCTCTACTGGGTCCTCTTCGTCGTCCAGCCGCAGGTCTACCGCGTCAGCTTCCTCCTCCTCGCGCTGGTGCTGATCTTCCTGCTCGTGCCGGCGCGGCCGGGCCGCGACGCCGGCACCGTCGTGCCGCTCGACTGGATCTGCATCGCGGCGGCCGTCGTCGCCCTGTCCTGGCCCATCGTCGACTTTTCGCAGTTCGTCTACCGCGCCGCCGACCCGATGGGCATCGATGTCGCCCTCGGGGCCCTCGCCATCCTGCTCGTCCTCGAGGCGACGCGGCGATCCGCCGGCTGGATTCTGCCCGCGACAGCGATCGGATTCATCGTCTACGGCTGGGCGGGGCCGGTCTTTGATCGCATCGGGCTGCCGCTCGTCGCCCATCGCGGCTACGCGCTCGATCGGCTCGTCGGCACGCTCTACATGACGCTCGAGGGGATGTTCGGCGTCCCGCTCGATGTCGCCTCGACCTACATCGTGCTGTTCACGATCTACGGCGCCGTCCTCGAACGCTCCGGCGCCGGCCGGTTCTTCATCGAGTGGTCGATGGCGGTCATGCGACGGTCCTCGTCCGGCGCCGCGCCTGGACGCACCGTTACCGTCGCCGGGTTTCTCCTCGGAACGGTTTCCGGGAGCGGCGTCGCCACGACCGTGATGCTGGGATCGGTGTCGTGGCCGCTGCTGCGCGGCGCCGGCTACCGACCGGAGGTGGCCGGCGCAGTCCTGTCTGCGGCCGGCATCGGCGCCCTGATCTCGCCGCCGACGCTCGGCGCAGCGGCGTTCCTCATCGCCGAGTTCCTCGAGATCTCCTATCTCCAGGTGCTCGTGATGGCGGCGATCCCCACGCTGCTGTACTACCTTTCGATCCTGCTGATGATCGAGGCGGATTCACGCCGGCTCGGCACCCGCGCCTTGGCAGCCGACGGCCGCAGCGCCGGCGACCTGTTCCGCGCCCGCGGCTATCACTTCACTTCGCTCGTCGCGATCGCGGTCTTCATGGTGGCCGGGATGTCGGCCTTCCGCGCCGTCTTCTGGGCGACACTCCTGGCCGTTGCCTTGAGCCTGATCCGTCGCGAGACGGCGCTCGGCCCGCGCGCCCTGGCCGGGGCACTCGAGACGGGCGCGACCGGGGTCCTCGGTGTCGTCGCCACGACCGCGACGGCAGGCATCATCGTCGGCGTCGTGACGCTGACCGGGCTCGGGCTGAAACTGAGCGGCCTGATCGTCGCGATGGCCGGCGGTCAGTTGATTTTGACGGTCGTCTATTCGGCGCTCGCGGTATGGATGCTGGGCCTGGCGGTGCCGGTGACGGCGTCCTACATCATCGCCGCCGTGATGATCGCGCCTGCCCTGGTCCAGACCGGCGTTTCGCCCGCCGCCGCGCACATGTTCATCTTCTACTACGCCGTCCTCTCCGAGGTCAGCCCGCCGACGGCGCTGTCACCGTTCGCCGCCGCGGCGCTGACCGGCGGCAACCCCTTCCAGACCATGATGCTGACCTGGAAGTACACGCTGCCGGCCTTTCTCGTGCCTTTCGTGTTTACGCTCTCACCGGCGGGGGAGGGGCTCCTCTTTCAAGGCTCGTGGAACTCGATCCTCTTGACGACCACGACGGCCGCCGCCGGCATCGCCTGCCTCGCCGCCGCCTTCGGCGGCTGGATTCGCGGACCCCTGGCGCCTGCCGGGCGGGTGGCGGCCGGCCTCGCCGGGCTGCTCTTGTGCTACGCCTCACCCTGGACGGACTTCGCGGGCCTGGCGGGAATGGCTGTGGTGCTCTTCTTGCACTTTCCCAGACGTCACTGACGGCGCGTAGTTAGTAAGCCACTTTAAAATCAGTAGTTTGGGCCTGGCTCTGTGAGAGCTTGGCAGGCCGGAATGCCTGAGTTGGCCAATTTCCGGCAGTCGCAAAATGGCAGAGTGCCAAATATTGTCAGTCGCGAAGGTGCGAAATGACTTCTCCTAAAGTCGGTGTGAGTCGCGGCGAGGCTGGATTCACCCTGATCGACATGCTGTTCGTGGTCGCCTTGATCGGCCTGCTCTCGACGCTGGCGATTCCCGGTCTGATGCGAGCCCGGGGCGCGGCGCAGTCGGTGTCGGCGATCGGAACGATCAAGGTGGTCAACAGTGCGCAGTTGAGTTTTGCCATTACCTGCGGCTTCGGCTTCTACTCTCCGGATCTGCCGACACTGGGCGACGTTCCACCCGGTTCGGTCGAGGCGTTCCTGGCGCCGGAGTTCACGGCAGACCCGATCTTCGTCAAGAGTGGCTATACCTTCAGCATGGCCGGTACAGCCGTTGCTGGTGCGCCTGGCTCGTGCAATGGCCTCTCGGTCGGGGCGGCGTCGTCCGGCTACGCCATCGTCGGTGATCCGCTCGACGTGACGCCGCCAGCTCGCTACCTTGGCTCGAACGCCGACGGCGTCGTCTACGAGGACACCTCGTCGTTCCTGGCAACGATGCCCGAGGGAGGTGCGCCGCCCTCAGGCAACCCTATCAAGTAGACAGCGCGGCTTTCTTTCAAAATTTGATTTTTTGGTATCGTTAACGCCTCCACGAGGGAACGCGGCCCGCTCCTGGGCCGTTTGGGGGAGGGGGAACGATGCTCACGGGCACCAAGCGCCGCGCGGTTACCGCCGCGACGGCAGTCATGCTGGCGGTAGCTGCGACCGCGTCCGCGCAACAGGCGCCGACGGTCACGGCACCGAAGGCGCATTTCGGTTTCAACATCGGCGACGACTACCAGCTCGCCACCTACACGCAGTTTGTCGCCTACTGGCAGAAGCTCGACAAGGAATCCGAGCGGATGAAGGTCGTCGAGATCGGCAAGACCGCCGAGGGGCGGCCGCAGCTGATGGCGATCATCACCTCCCCCGAGAACCACAAGAAGCTCGATCGCTACAAGGAGATTTCGTCGAAGCTGGCGCTTGCCGAAGGTCTCACGGCCGACCAGGCCAGGGCCCTGGCGAAGGAAGGGAAGGGCGTCGTCTGGATCGACGGCGGCCTGCACGCGACCGAGGTCCTCGGCGCGCATCAGCTGATTGAAACCGTCTACCAGCTCGTCTCGCGCACCGATGCCGAGACGACGCGGTTTCTCAACGACCTGGTGATCCTCGCTGTACACGCCAACCCGGACGGCATGGAACTGGTGTCGAGCTGGTACATGCGCGAATCCGAGCCGACCCGCCGCTCGAGCGGCGGCCTGCCGCGGCTCTACCAGAAGTACATCGGGCACGACAACAACCGCGACTTCTACATGTCGACGCAGCCCGAGAGCACCAATATGAACCGGGTGATGTACACCGAGTGGTACCCCCAGATCATGTACAACCATCACCAGACCGGACCGGCCGGCACGGTGATGTTCGCGCCGCCGTTCCGCGATCCCTTCAACTACAACTTCGATCCCCTGATCCCGGCGCAGCTCGATCTCGTCGCGGCGGCGATGCATAGCCGCTTCGCCGCGGAAGGGAAGCCCGGCGTCACCAGCCGCCGCGGCGCCAACTACTCGACCTGGTGGAACGGCGGCCTGCGGACGATGGCCTACTTCCACAACATGGTCGGCCTGCTCACCGAGACGATCGGGAATCCGACGCCGATGAGCATCCCGTTCATTCCGTCGAAGCAGTTGCCGGATTCGAATCTCCATTTCCCGATCGAGCCGCAGCCCTGGCACTTCCGCCAGTCCGTCGACTATTCGGTGACCGCCAACTACGCCGTTCTCGACATCGCCTCGCGCAACAAGGAGAACTTCCTCTACAACATCTACCAGATGGGGAAGAACTCCATCGATCGCGGCAACCGCGACAGCTGGACGGCGACGCCTCGCCGCGTCATCGCCGCGACTGCGGCCGTGAGCGGTGGCGGGCGCGGCGGCGGGCGAGGCGATGCCCCGGGCGGCGACGAACCGGACGCGCCGGCCGGCCGCGGCGGTCGCGGCGGTGGCGGCACGGCGGAGGATTTCAAGCGCCTGCTGCGCGATCCGAACACGCGCGACCCGCGCGGCTTCGTTCTGCCGGCGGATCAGACCGACTTCCCGACCGTGACCAAGTTCGTCAACACCCTGATGAAGACCGGCGTCGCCGTGCATCGCGCGACGGCGGCGTTCACGGTCGGCGGCAAGAACTATCCGGCCGGCTCCTATGTCGTCAAGGCGTCACAGGCCTTCCGTCCGCATGTCCTCGACATGTTCGAGCCGCAGGATCATCCCGACGACATTCCTTATCCGGGCGGCCCGCCGAGCCGGCCGTACGACAACGCCGGCTGGACGCTCGCCTACCAGATGGGCGTCAAGTTCGATCGCGTGCTCGACGGCTTCGACGGCCCGTTCGAGAAGCTGAGCGCGATGCAGAAGCCGGCGCCCGGGAAGGTGACGACGGCGGCTGGGGGCTATACCTTCAGCCACGCGGTCAACGATTCGTTCACCGCCATCAACCGACTGGTCGCGGCAGGCGAGGACGTTTACTGGGTGACGGGTGGTTCGCAGCCGGGCGCGTTCTTCGTCGCGTCCAAACCGTCGACGACGGCCGCGGTCACAAAGCTGGCGGCTGATCTCGGCGTCTCGTTCGAAGGCGTCGCGGCAAAGCCGGCTGGCGACGCGATCAAGCTGCGGAAAGTCCGGATCGCGCTTGCCGACCAGTACGGCGGCTCGATGCCCTCGGGCTGGACGCGCTGGCTGCTCGAACAGTTCGAGTTCCCGTTCGAGGTGGTCTTCCCGCAGGCGATCGACGCTGGCAACCTGTCGAGCAAGTACGACGTCATCATCTTTCCGTCGGGGGTCGGGCCGTCGGCCGGCTTCGGCGGACGTGGCGGCGGCGGCCGCGGCGGTGCTCCGGCAGCCGCTCCGGCAGGCGCACCAGCAGGCGGCGCGCCGGCGGGTGCGGCCGGTGGTCGCGGCCAGGCTGGCGGGCGCGGTGGCGGCGGCAACGTTCCCGCGGAGTACCAGGCGCAGCTCGGCTCCTACACCGCGGCCCAGACCATGCCCCAGCTCAAGAAGTTCCTCGACGATGGCGGGACGATCCTGAGCGTCGGCCGTTCGTCGATGACGATGGCGGAGCTGCTCGATCTGCCGGTGCAGAACCACCTCGTCGAGCGCAGCCCGGAGGGGGCCTCCCGGCCGCTGCCGTCGGAGAAGTACTGACGTGCCCGGATCGATCCTGCGCGTCGCCGTCGATACCACAGCGCCGCTCGCGCACGGCATCTCCAATCCGGTCGACGTCTTCTTCGACAACAGTCCCGTCTTCGAGCTCGGACCGGACTCGACGATGAAAGGCGTACGGCCGGTGGCATGGTTCGATAGCGCGACGCCGCTGCGGAGCGGCTGGGCCTACGGCCAGGGCTATCTCAAGGATGGCGTCGTCGCTCTCGACGCGACGGTAGGGAAGGGCAAGTTCTACGCGTTCGGGCCGGAGATCACTTTCCGCGCCCAGCCGCACGGGACTTTCAAGTTCCTGTTCAACGGCATCTACCTGAGCACCAGGACGCCGGCGGCGGAACGGGGACCGCGAGCCCGGCGCGATAGCTGGATTCGACTCGAACGAGCCGGGCCGTGGCTGAGACCGCGGCCCGGCTTTTCTTTTCTACGAACAGCCACCACCTTCGGCATTCGAGACCACGTGCCGCGCGAGATCTACGACTACGACGAGCGCATCCTCGAGGCCCTGGCCGATCACGGCCTGCGGCCGCTGCCGACGACTTCCCCCGAGTTCCTGCGTGACGCCGTCCGCGACCTGTATCTCTTCGAGATCCGCCGCCTGCGCGGCAGGCTGATCGCCGGCGCCATCGCCAGGCCCGACTATGCCGGCCATGTCATCGAGCTGCGCAAACGCTACATGATTCTGTCCGTGCCGCTGGTACGCTGGACGGTTTAGCCGCCGGCTGACGAACTACCATTACCACCATGGACATCGAGAAGCTGGGACTCTTCTACCTCGGCCGTCGCTACGATCTCGAGGCGCGGCGGGTGACGGACGAGCCGATCCTCTATGACTCGCGCGATCTCGTGACGCATGCGGTATGCGTCGGCATGACCGGCAGCGGCAAGACCGGGCTCTGCCTGTCGCTCATCGAGGAGGCGGCGATCGACGGCGTCCCGGTCATCGCGATTGACCCCAAGGGCGATCTTGGCAACCTGCTGCTGACGTTCCCCAATCTGTCCGCCGCGGAGTTTCGCCCCTGGATCGACGAAGACGAAGCCAGAAGGCAGGGCCAGTCGACTGACGAGTTCGCGGCCGCTGAAGCGGAGAAGTGGGCGAAGGGCCTGGAGGAGTGGGGGCAGCAGAAGGACCGCATCGCGCGGCTGCGGGACGCGGCGGAGTTCGCGATCTATACGCCGGGCAGCAGCGCCGGCCAGCCGGTGTCGATCCTCAGCTCGTTCATGGCACCGCCGCCCGCGGCCCGCGGCGATGCCGAGGGGCTGGCCGAACGCGCGGCGGCAACGGCGACGAGCGTGCTCGCGCTGGCCAACGCCGACGCCGAGCCGCGGGGCCGCGAACATACGCTGCTGTCGACGCTGTTCGCGGCATCGTGGACCGCCGGCCGCGATCTCGATCTTCCCGCGCTCATCCACCAGGTACAGACGCCGCCGTTCGAGAAGGTCGGCATCCTCGACCTCGAGGCGTTCTTTCCGGCGAAGGATCGGTTCTCGCTCGCGATGTTGCTGAACGGGCTGCTGGCGGCGCCGGGGTTCGCGCAATGGATGGAGGGGGCGCCGCTCGATCCGGCCAGCCTGCTGCGGACGCCGGCCGGGAAGCCTCGCGTCGCGATCTTTTCGATCGCGCACCTGGGCGATGCCGAGCGCATGTTCTTCGTGTCGCTGCTGCTGAACCAGATCGTCGCCTGGATGCGCGGCCAGTCCGGTACCACCAGCCTGCGCGCGATCCTCTACATGGACGAGATCGCCGGCTACTTTCCGCCGGTCGCGAACCCGCCGTCGAAAGCGCCGCTGCTGACGCTGCTCAAGCAGGCGCGCGCCTTCGGCGTCGGCGTGGTGCTGGCGACGCAGAATCCGGTCGATCTCGACTACAAGGGCCTGGCGAATACCGGCACCTGGTTCCTCGGCCGGCTGCAGACCGAGCGGGACAAGGCGCGCGTGCTCGACGGCCTCGAAGGCGCCGCCGGCGCGATGGATCGAGCCACCACGGACCGCCTGCTCTCGGCGCTCGACAAGCGAGTGTTCCTGCTGCACAACGTCCACGACGCCGCGCCGGTGGTGTTCCAGACGCGCTGGGCGCTGTCCTATCTGCGCGGCCCGTTGTCACGCGATCAGGTGCGAACGCTGACGCCGCGCGCGGCGGCCGCCGCCGCGACCGCGGCTCCGGCCGGCGGCGCCGCACCCGCGCCGGCCGCGGCGACGGTCGGGACGAGCGGCGCGCCGCCGGTGCTGCCGCCCGGCATCCAGCAGTTCTTCCTGCCGGCGGCCGCCGGCGCGCCGGTGTCGCGCTACACCCCGGTCGTCATCGGTGCGGCGCGCGTCGGCTTCGTTGACGCCAGGCTCGGCGTCGACGAGGTCCGCGACGTTCTCTACGCTGCGCCGTTCGGTCAGGGCGCGATTGCGCTCGACTGGGCCGGCGCGAGCCGGCTCGACGCGACCGCGTCGGAGCTGCTGCCGTCGCCGGCCCCGGGCGCTGCGTTCGGCGCCGTTCCCGCCGCCGGCCTCCAGGCGCGCAGCTACGCCGGCTGGAGCAAGGATTTCGCGAAGTGGATGGCGCAGGAAGAGAAGCTCGAGCTGATGCGGCAGCGCGATCTCAAGATGACCTCGACGCCGAGCGAGAGCGAGCGCGACTTCACGGTGCGCGTCCAGGAATCGCAGCGCGAGGCGCGCGACGCTGCCGTCGACGCCCTGCGCAAGAAGTACAGCGCGAAGCAGGCACAGCTCGCCGAACAACTCCGCCGCGCCCGCGCTGCCGTCGAACGCGAGACGGCCCAGGCGTCGCAGCAGAAGCTCCAGACCGGGTTGTCGATGGGTGCGACGCTGCTCGGCGCGATCTTCGGCCGCAAGACCGTGAGCGCCAGCACCCTCGGCCGTGCGACCACGACCGCCCGGGGCGTCGGGCGCAGCATGAAGGAGGCCGAGGACATCAAGGTCGCGAAGGAGAACGTCGAGGCGGTGGAGGCGCGGCAGCAGGCGCTCGAAGACGAGGTCGCCGGCGAGACCAGCAAGATCACCTCGAATGCGGCGCCGCTGCCGATCGAGAAGCTGTCGCTCTCGCCGAAGCGCGGCCAGGTCTCGGTGCAGCTGGTCGGGCTCGGGTGGCTTCCGGAGTGACGCGGCGCTATTGCCCGGCGCCGCGCACGGCGGTCGCATCGCGGTGCGACAGCCCTGCGCCGGCGTCATCGAACAGAACCGGCAAGCGAGACGATTCGGCGGGCGGCCGCATCAGCACCAGGCCGACCAGGTAGAGCGACAGCGCGAGAAACGCCACGTACCCCGTCGCCTGGCCGGCCGGCCGATAGTCGAGCGCGCCGAGGGTGATCCCTTCCATCAACGCCGTCATCACCCGCTTCATCATGCCGCGGCCCGGCGCGTAGAGCGATTCGAGCGCGAGGAATCGCAGCACGAAGGCGCAGCCGAAGAGGATTGCGAGGCTGCGCAGCATCGACACCCTGTCGCGCACCGCGGCCAGCGTCGTCAGCAGCTGCACGAAGAAGAAGACGCTGACCAGGAGGTGCAGCAGCCCGTCGTCGGGCGTGACGAGATTGAAGATCTGCGCCGAGGCGGCGAAGAGCGTCAGCATCACGGCGAGCCCGGCCGCATTCTCGAGCGGCGTGCGCCGGGCGTTCATCAGCCCGTCGGGCTGAATCGTATGGGAACGGATCAGGGCGCCAACGAGCAGGACCGCGAGAACCAGGGCGACGACCGGCGGCGGCGCGAGCCGTACGTCGGCGCCGAGCCGCAGGCCGCCGAGCAGGACGACGGTGAGATAGAGGCAGGGGAGGACGAACGCCTCGCGCAGCGGTGTCATCGTCGCGGCCTGAACACCCGGAGCGGGTTGAAGTCCGAGGCGTCGCGGACCAGCCCGCGCTGCAGCTCGGCGCGCAGCTCGTCGGCGGTGTGCATGCCAAGCTGCGGATCCTCGACGACCAGCCGGCCGGCCGGGGCGAGCGCGATGGCGCGGTCGACGGCCGCGAGACCCTGTTTGAACAGGATGTCGTCGTTGTAGACGCGTCCCCAGCCCTGGCGGTAGAAGGCGTAGGCGATGTAGAACTGCGTTCGCGCGTCGCGCTCCGCCGGATCAGCGCGGGCGAAGGCGGCGCGCGCCTCGGCGAACTGCTCCTTCGCGAAGAACCCGAGGCCGTCGTCGAATGCCTGCGGGTCGGTGCGATAGGCGCCGACCGTCGCGGTCAGGCCGCCGGTGACCTGGGCGACGGTCTGGGGCTGCGCGACGTAGAGCCACGCGATCAGCGCGCCGTAGAGAAGAGTGCCAGCCAGTCCGGCCAGCCGTGTCGTCGCCGGGCTCATTCGCGATCCATGTTCATGCGATTGCTGCCTGCAAGATCCTACCAGCCGGCCGGCCGATTTCGCCGCCAGCCTGTCTATACCGGCCCGTCGAGCGACGAAGGTCGATTCCGCTCGCCGCGCTGCGCCTCGACTGACGCGGCCGGCATGCTATCGTTCGGCTGATGCCGGAGATATCCGCAAAGTTCCGGGCGCCACGCGCTCCTTTCATCATTCTGCTCATCGTCGTTTCGTCAGCCTGCTCAGCGAAGCAGATCGGCCTGAACCGCATGGCCGACGCGCTGACGACGACGGCCAGCCTCTACGGCCGCGACAACGACATCGAACTGGTCCGGGCTGCCGCGCCGTCGACGCTGAAACTCGTCGAGATGGTGCTCGAAGAGCAGCCGAATCACGTCGGGCTGCTGACCACGGCCTGCACCGGTTTCACCCAGTATTCCTACGGGTTCCTGCACGTGGACGCAGAGGTCGCGGAGCCGTCGGATCCGGCGCGGGCGGAAGAGCTGCGGACGCGGGCCGGGCTGATGTACGAACGGGCGCGCGGCTACTGCACTCGCGCGCTCGAGGTCCGCCATCGCGGGTTTCGCGACGCGCTTGCCCGCGACCCGGCCCAGATTCTTGGCAGGATGGGTGCTGCCGACGTGTCGAATCTCTACTGGCTCGCCGTCGCCTGGACTGCCGAGATGTCGCTCGCGAAGAATCAGCTGCTGCGGCTGCAGGAGCTGGTGACGGTACGCGCGCTCTTCGCGCGCGCGCTCGCGATCGACGAAGCATGGGACCGCGGCGCGATTCACGAGGCGATGATTGCGGTGGAGGGAATGCCGGCGCTGCTGGGCGGCTCCGTCGAGCGGGCGACGAAGCACTTCAATCGGGCGATCGAACTGTCAAAGGGCGGTTCGGCGTTCGCCTACGTCACGATGGCCACGAGCGTCGACCTGCCGGCGCGCGACCGCGCGGCGTTCGACCGGCGGCTTGAAGGCGGCGCTGGCGATCGACGTCAATGCCGAACCCGCATCCCGCCTGGTGACCCTCGTGGCTCAGAAGCGCGCCAGGTTCCTGCTGTCGCGCGCCGCCGCGCTCTTCCCCGCTCAGAAGCGCGACTGACGATTGGCGGCGTCGGTGCTCACCGGCGCGCTCGTCACCGCGTGCGCGGACGCGCGGTCGACGGGCTTGCCGTTGATGCTTTCGTACTCGTAGCGAACGTCGAGGTGCGCCTGCCCGGCGAGCTTCACCTTGGCGGTGGTGGACACCGATACCGGCACGCGGACGCCGTCGACCACGGCGAACTCCCGCACCACGTTCACGTTGCTCGTCCAGAACGACGGGTTCTTGGCCAGCGTTCCCTCGACTCGCAGCAGTTCGGTCCCTGCCGGGTTCAGCACCATGCGGCCGTTCACGAGCAGCATGTCCTTGCGCCGGGGCTTGAGGAGCACGTAGCGGAACTCGACGTCATCCGGCGGCGTCTCCTCGAAGAGGTAGTTTTCCGCCGAGATCTCGGCGCGGCCGGCCTCGCCCGCATTGACCACTTCCTGCTCTCTCGAGAGCAGCGTCCTCAGAACTTTGTTGCGCATGTAGTCGGAGCCGCGCTCGCTGGTGATCTCGTACCGGAAGGTCGAACCGTCGAGCTCGGTCCAGGCTTCGATCCAGGCTTCCTGGTTGAATTTCTCGTTGCGGCCGTGAAGCTTTCTGAAGGCGCGGTATTGCTTGACGGGTATTTCCTGCAGGGCGGGGAGCTGTTCCTGTGGCTGAGGCGCCCGGCTCGCCGAGGCCGCGGTGCCGAACAGGAAGGCGGCCAGGGCCACTGGAAGGACCGCAGGGCCGCAGTTCGTAACCCAGCGCCGTGAAGTCTGCATCTGTGTGCCCATAATCAACTCCGGTTCGCGGTACCGCAAGAACCGTGCTCACGTGAGAGCTCAGCCGATGGGCGTCCGGTCGGTTACAGGCGCTTGTTCTGCAGGAGCCGGTGAGCGGAGGCGGAAGAGCGCGAGGGCGGACGCGGCGACGACGCCAAACTCCACGGCCATGACCCAGACCGGCGTAATCCACCTGTAGCCGAGCCGCGACCGGCGCCAAACCTCGTACACCGGGAGGATGCTGATCGTCCACGCCGCCAGCGGCAGCGTCGCCGTCGTGAAGAGGAAGGGCGTCAGGTACAGGACATACCAGGGATAGATTACCGGCGCGCAGGCGATCGCGATCGCCATTGGCCACGCCCAGGCAGCGGGATCGTCGTGAGCCAGGCGCAGTCGCGCCCAGGTCGCCGCCGTCAGGGCCAGGACGAGCGCGACACCTGCGGCGAACCGCGGGAACGCGATCGCGGACAGCGTCGAGAAGATCGGACTGTTGAAGCGGACGCGATCGACAACGTTCGGCACGGCGCCGAGTGCCGGTACCGTCCGCGGCCCCGAACGGGAGGTACAGCGCGACGAGGCACGCGGCGCCGAGAGCTGCGTCCCGGCGCCGAACCCGGCCGAGGAACAGCGGCACAAGGACGATCGGCATCAGCTTCGTCGTCACCGCAAGCACGAAGGCGAGCGTCGCCAGCTGGGTCCGCCGCCGCGCGAGCCAGAAGGCGGAGGCGACCGTCCACAGCGCGCCGAGCGCATCGATGTGGCCGCTGTGCGCGACCTCGAGCACGACCAGCGGATTCCAGGCGTAAGTGAGCGTCAGCCATTCCGAGCGGCCGGTGAAGTGCAGCCACCGCCACAGCACCAGCATCGTCAGCAGATCGCAGACAACGAGCGCGAGCTTCATCGCCAGCGTCGAGTCGTGCAGGCTGACGACGAAGCGGAAGAACAGCTGCGCCGCCGGCGGATAGGGTGTGCCGTCGTGGCGGCTCGGCATCGCCGCCGACTGGTTGCGGTGCGTGTGGGCGAGCGCCGGGTTGTCAGGCCTGACGGTGTAGGGGTTGTAGCCGAGCTGCTGCACCCGGCCGTCCCACAGGTAGCGGACCATGTCGCTGTCGACGCCGACCGGCGCGACCGCCGGCGGCACTCGGAAGGCGACGGCCATCGCGAAAGCGATGTAGAGGAGACGACGGGAGGCGACCGGTTCGTGCCAGATTCGCGCGACGACCGCGCCGTACGCCAGCGCGGCGACGGCGGCGGTCCCATAGAAGATCGGCGATCCCAGCGGCGCCTTCGACACGACCAGCACCATGATCGCGGCGAAGTAGAGCCCGCCGGCGACGGCCAGGACGCGCGGCAGGGCGAGCGACGACAGGATCATCGAAGGAGCACATCATAGCCCGGTCATACGGTTCGTCCGCCGGCGGCGACAGTCAGGCGCTGGCCGACGCGGTCCAGCCCTTCGATCAGGTCGGCGACGAGATCGTTGCGATGTTCGCACCCCGGGGACAGGCGGACGAGCGTGTCCGACAGCCCGAGCGCGGCGCGCTCGGGCGCAGGGATCGAGGCGTGCGTCATCTTCGCGGGGTGGCAGACCAGCGACTTCACCCCGCCGAGGCTCTCGCCGAGGGCAAAGAACCGCCGTGACGACACGAAGGCGATCGCGTCGTCGACCGTTCCGTCGAGCTCGAACGACACCATGCCGCCGAACCCGGTCATCTGCCGGCGAGCGACCGCGTGCCCCGGGTGCGTCGCCAGACCCGGGTAATAGACGCGTCGAACGAGCGGATGTCCGGCGAGCGCATCGGCAATCGCGGCGGCGTTCTCGGCGTGGCGCAGAACCCGGAGCTCGAGCGTCTTGAGCCCGCGCAGGGTCAGCCAGCAGTCGAATGGCGACGGCACCGCGCCGGTCGCATTCTGGAGGAACTTGATCGGCTCGAAGACCGCGGGGTCCCGCGCCAGGACCGCGCCCTGGATGAGATCCGAGTGTCCCGACAGGTACTTCGTCACGCTGTGAACGACGATGTCGGCGCCGAGCGCGAATGGCTGCTGGAAGACCGGGGTCGCGAAGGTGTTGTCGACGACGACGAGGGCGCCGGCCGCATGCGCCGCGGCGCAGATGGCGGCGATGTCGTAGACGAGAAGCCGCGGGTTCGTCGGTGATTCGATCCAGACGAGCCGTGTCCGCTGGCTGAGCGCGGCTCGCAGCGCGTCCGGATTTCCGACGTCGACCTGTCGGACGGTGCAGCCGATCGGCTGGAAGACGCGCGTCAGGAGCCGATACGTCCCGCCGTACACGTCCGGCGGGATGACGACTTCATCTCCGGGCTTGAGAAAGGCCTGCAGGACCGCGTTCTCGGCGGCGAGGCCGGACGCGAACACGGCGGCGTGCGCGACGCCTTCGAGATCGGCGAGGACCGTCTCGAGCCGGGCCCGCGTCGGGTTGTTGGTGCGTGAGTAGTCGAACCCCTGATGGACGCCGGGGGCGTCCTGCTCGAAGGTCGAGGTCTGGAAGATTGGCGCCACCAGCGAGCCGGTGCCCGGCTCCGACGGCTGCCCGGCGTGAATCGTACGGGTTGCGAACTCCATGCTGCTCCTTGTGCCCGCCAGTCGCGGGCGTCGTGGCGGCGTCAGCGCGCCGCCGGTAATGACGAAACGAGGGTGCCGCCAGAACCGCCGATGGCGCGAATCGACAGGGGCAGTGCCGCGGCGGCGGCGGCGAGCAGCGCGTCGCGCTGTACCAGCTCGCAGCCGGCGTCGGCCATGGCGATCGCGCCAGGAAAGTCGAGCCACGGCAGATGCCGGGCCCGCTCGTCGGTCCGCGGGTCGGCGGTGAAATAGCCGTCCACGTCCTTGACGAGCTCGCAGCCGCCGGCGTCGAGGGCCCGGGCGATCAGCACGGCCGTCAGGTCGGATCCGCCGCGCCCGAGCGAGGCGACGGCGTCACCGGCCGTTCGCGCGAGGAACCCTGGAACCACGACGACATCATGCCCGGCGAGCAGCGCGAGCAGCCTCAGGGGCTGCAGCGTGGCCCGGCCCGAGGCGTCGACGCTATCCGGAGCGTTGATGCCGGTCTGATGCACGTTGGCGCCGGCGGCGCGCACGCCACGCGCCTGCAGTGCCAGCACGAGGAGCGCGACCGAACGGAGCTCGCCCGTCGACCACAGCAGATCCAGCGTGTGCCTGTCGGGATGAGGGTTGAGGCCATGCGCGAGGGCTAGCAGCGCGTCCGTCTGGCCGTACTCGGCGGACACCACAACGACCAGGCGGGATCCGAGCGCCCGCTGTCGCTCGGCGACGAACGCTGCCGCGGCGGCGAAGGCGGCAACCCCGGTCAGGACAGAGCCTCCGAGCTTGAGCACCCGGATCTGGCCCGCGGGCGTCGGCGAGGCGGTCACGATCGCGGCTCCAGCGCGCGCCACGCCCGCGTCGCGCACCCCGCGGCGCGAGACAGCGCCGCAAGCGCTGCGCCGAGCCGCGCCTCCGCGCATGGGTACGTCAGGAGCCAGCGAAGGGCGCCGCCGTCCTGCCACTTCGTCGCCGACGTTCGCGATGCCCATATCCCGTGGCTGCCGAGCAGGTCAGCGACCTCCGCGCCTTCCGGAAGTCCCGAATGGCCGGACAGCCGGACGAACCATGCGGTATCTGGCGTCGTGATGTCGATGTCCCTCCGCTCGACAAATGGCGCGACCTCGCCTCGCATTGCCTCGACGACATCGTCCAGTACGGTGATCGCGGTGACATCCGGCCCGGCGCCAGGGCCGGTGAATCCAACCTCGCGGCCGGCCGGATCGCAGATGTACAACCCGTTGACCGCATCCTGCAGCGACGCCAGCCCGTGCTGGCGCGGGACGAACGCCGGCGCGACGAAGGCGCGGATCGCGCCGCCATCGATGCGGGCGTGCGCGATCGGCTTGACGGCGCCGCCGAGATCGCGCGCCGCCTGCAAATCGGCGGGCTGCAGATCGGTGATGCCCGCGGTGGCGATCGACCCGGGCCCGAGCCGCGCGCCGGTCAGCTGGCGAAGGAGGATGGTCAGCTTCTCGGCGGCGTCGACACCGTCGACGTCCTTTGCCGGGTCCGGTTCGGCGTACCCGAGCTTCTGCGCGGCGATGAGCGCCTCGCGATACTCGACCGCACCATCCTGCATCCGGCTGAGGACGTAGTTGGAGGTGCCGTTGAGGATGCCGGTCACGGCGGTAACTGACGAAGCCAGCGGCCGCCGCGCCAGCGTATCGAGGAACGGCACGCCGGCGATGACGCTGGCCTCATAACGCAGCGGCACACCCGCGTCGCGTGCCGCCTGCTGCAGCTCGTCGCCATGGTGGGCGAGGAGCGACTTGTTGGCGGTGACGACCGGGATGCCGCGCGTCAAGGCGTCGAGGACCAGGCTTCGCGCCGGCTCAACGCCGCCGAGGACTTCGACGACGACGTCGGGCGCCGCCGCGAACACATCGTCGGCACGCGTGGTCAGGGGAAGGCCGGGCGGGCGCGGCCGGGCTCCTGGATCTCGTACCAGCGCGGCGGCAATCGTCACCGGGCGGCTGAGTGCCGGCGGCTGCGAGCGCGCGAGCGCGGCGACGGCGGAGCCGACCTGTCCCGCGCCGAGCAGGCCGACGCGGATTGGCGATGCGTCGTCTTCGGCCGGGCGGCGGCGGGGAAGCGGGCGGCGTTTCAGCGAGGGCGTGGCGATCGTCATCAGCGGGGCGGCCTGCAGCACGCATCGGCGTGCGCACGGCGGTGCCGTCCTTGTGGCGCGCTGGCGGCGCGTGCCACGTCGAGTCGACGGGCCGAAGCGGCGCCAGGCGCAGAAATGGGAGCCAGGAACTTCGTCAGACCGGAACGGTCCTCGAGGCCTTTATCTCTCCCGGTTATCGGGCAGGAAGTAGCACCTTGGCGTTCCGGATCGCCCGAGCGATGGTGCCGGAACCTTGCAGCCTGGTTGCTGTGGCGTCGTCGGGCCTGTTCCCTCAGCCACTCTGGATAAACGTCCGCGGCGGCCGCGAACAACCGAAGCGTAAGCCACTCATCGCGCCGATGTCAAGATGTGTGTATGTGGATGCATGGATGCGTAGATTGGCTAGGCCTGGCGCTGCGCGCCGGCTCAGGCTGCCCGCGGAGCTTCAGTTCCGCGGGCGCTCTGCGGCTATCATCGAGCGCGTGGTGAAGTGGTGGAGTTTCCTCGCGGTGGCCGTGCCGCTCGTGCTGACGCCCGGCGCGTCGACGGCGGTCGTGCTTCGCAACAGCCTGTCCGGCGGTGTTCGCGGCGGGCTCGAGACCGCGGTGGGCGCCAACGCCGGCTCCGTGTGTTTCGGGCTCTTGTGCGCCGGCGGGTGCTCGCTCGCCCTGGCGCGCTGGCCGCAAGTGTGGGTCGTCCTGCGTGTCGCCGGGTGCCTCTACCTCGCGTGGCTCGGGTTGCAGTCCCTGCGGCGCGCCATCGCCGCATCGCCGCTACGACCGTCCGTGCCGCAGGTTGCCCGTGCCGACGCGCGTTACGCGCGCGAAGGCTTCATCACCAACGTGTCGAATCCGGCGCTCGCGACGTTTTATTTTCTCGTCCTGCCGCAGTTCATTGTCCCGGGCGCACCGGTCGCGCGTGCGGCCCTGCTGTTGACGGCGGCTCACGTCGCGCTCGCGTTCTCCTGGCACGCCGCCTGGGCGGCCGCGGGCGGAACGCTCTCGCACGTGCTTGCCTCGGGGTGGCCCTGCCGTGTGCTGGATCTTGCGACCGGCCTTGCCCTGGTCGGGCTCGCATACACGATTGTCGCCTGACGGCGGCCGCGCTACTGTCACGGTGACGTGAGGGCTTTCAGGTATCCTCGCACCATGACGCCATCACGCCGGGCCTCCAGCCGCCTCCTGCTCGCCGGGTCGCTCGCGATCGTCCTGCTCGCGTCGCTGCGTGTCGCGCCGCTGTCGCCCGCGCCGCAGGGCCAGGCCGGGCGCTGGTTCAAGGGCAACACACACACGCATACGACCAACAGCGACGGCGACAGTTCCCCGGACGACGTCGCGCGGTGGTATCGCGATCACGGCTACCAGTTCCTCGTCCTGAGCGATCACAACGTCCTCACGTCCATCGAGGCGCTGAATGCGCTCCACGGCCACGACGGCAGTTTTCTCTTGATCAAGGGCGAGGAGGTCACGGACCGCTTCGACGGAAAGCCCGTGCATGTCAACGGCCTCGACGTCGCCGAGCGCGTCGAGCCCCAGAAGGGGACGTCGCTCCTCGACGTCGTCCAGCGCAACGTCGACGCGATTAGGCAGGTCCGCGGCGTTCCGCACATCAACCACCCGAACTTCGGCTGGGCGCTGACGACTGACGTCCTGAAACAGGTGCGGCGGATGAAGCTGCTGGAGATCTACAACGGCCACCCGCAGGTCAACAATCTCGGCGGCGGCGGCGTGCCGGGCCTGGAAGAAGCGTGGGACGCGGTGCTCTCGAGCGGCACGACGATGTACGGCATCGCCGTCGACGACGCGCACACGTTCAAGCAGCCCGGCAATCCGGCCGTCGCCGGGCCCGGCCGCGGCTGGGTGATGGTTCGGGCCGAGCGGCTGGATGCCGCCGCAATCCTGGCCGCGCTCGAGCAGGGACAGTTCTACGCCTCGACCGGTGTCGAGATCACCGACATCGTCACGACCAGCCGCAGCATGACCGTAGCCGTCAAGAAGGATGCGTGGAGCAAGTACCGGATCCAGTTCATCGGCAAAGCCGGCCGAGTACTGCACGAAGCGCTCGACAGCCCGGCCGAGTACACCTTCCGCGGCGACGAAGGTTACGTTCGCGCCAAGGTCATCGAAAGCAACGGTCGCGTCGCGTGGGTACAGCCGGTGGAGGTGAAGGGAGGGGCGGGCGACGATTGAAGATTGAAGATTGAAGACTGCAGATTGTAGATTGGCGATTGTAGATTGCCGATTGGCGATTGGCGTTTGGCGATTGTTGGCCGTGAACCAATCAAGAATCGGCAATCGGCAATCGCTCAATCTTCAATCTGCAGTCTGCAATCTAAAATATCAACCCCCTCCTTGCCACCGTTTTACCGCGTCAAGCGGGTACAGCAGCATCAGGATGTTGAGCGTCAGGTTGTCGCGGATGAAGTAGAGGACGAACAGCTCCATCGCGATCGTCAGCGCCACGACGACCCAGACCGGCAGCGTCCGGGCGAGGAAGAAGCCGGCGACCATTGCCAGGATGTCGCACACCGAGTTGAGGACGCTGTCGCCGTAGTAGTCGAGCGAGATGGTGACCTCGCGGTAGCGGTTGATCACCATGTCGGTGTTCTCGAAAATCTCCCACGCTGATTCGAGAACGATCGCGGCGACCAGGCGCAGACCCACCGGCCAGCGGCGTCCGACCAGCCACAGCAGGCCATAGAAGCCGAAGCCGTGGATGATGTGCGAGAACGTGTACCAGTCGGAGATGTGCTGTGAGTTCTCGGAGCTGAAGACGACGCCGTGCCAGAGCTTGACGTAGCCGCACTTGCAGATCGGCACCTGGCCCATCTGCAGCAGGATGATGCCTGCGGCGGCGACCAGCAGGGCGGCGGCCGCGAGCCAGCCTGCGGCCAGTCGATCCGACTGACTACGAATGGAACTTCGCCCCTGATGGCTGCGCCGACGGCGTCGACGGGCCCTTCGGCTGGTGGTGCTGCAGGACACGCTGCAGCTCGGCGATCAGGTGGTCCGGCTGGCAGGGCTTCATCAGGATGGCGCTCATCCCGGCCTTGTCGGCGCGCTCGTGGACGTCCGAGGCCCAGTAGGCGGTCATCGCCACGACCGGGATGCCGCTGGTCCGCGACTGCACCCGCAGATCCGCCGCGAACGTGAAGCCATCACGTCCAGGCAGCGCGATGTCCGTCACGACGATGTCGGGAATGAGCTCGAGGGTCTGCGACCAGGCATCTTCCGCCGAGCCGCTCTGGGCGACGCGGAAACCGCCGGTCTCCAGGAACTCGGCATATCCCTCGCGTGCGAGCGGGTCGTCTTCGACGAGCAGGACCAACGGTGCTCTGTGCACGATACTCCTTCAAGGCGGACGTCGATGGCAGGGACGAGCTGGGGGAAGAGGATCCTAACCCCGGCCGCGGCCGACGTCAAACCAGGCGGCATAATAGTTGAGCTCGACAAGTTCGCAACGATGTGCCGCCAGATTCCGTGCAACCGTGGGCGACGACGGGCCGGGATGTGCCGTCAGGCGGTCTTCGAGGCTTCGTTTTTGTTGCGATAGGCAGCGACGAGAAACGCCGCATCGGTCTTGGCGGGTTCGACGCAGCCATTGAACGTCGCCCCTTCCTCCAGCGACATCTTCGGCGCCCGCACGTCGGCCTTGACGGCGGCGCTCTGCAGCACGTGCACGACCTCCCGCGCAATCAGCCGGCCGGTCGACCGGCCGCGCACGGTGATCCGCCGCGCAGTGACGGCGCCGTCGACGTGCGCGCCGAGCTCGACGGTGACGTCGAAGTCCGACGCCATGACGTCGCCGGTGACGGTCCCGGCAATCGTGACGGGTTCGTCTGCCTGGATGGTGCCCTTGATGGTGATGGCCTTGCCGATGGTCGTGTTCATGTCAGCGCTCGCGATCATTGTATGCGGGCGCCGCGATGACCAGAAGGTGAATCATGCCTCCCGAGAGGATGCTAGAATCTGGCCGTCTTTCCAAGGAGTTCCATCGATGAGGTTCGAGACCGCCACCCGTCGGCGACGGGTGCCTTTGTTCCTCGGCGCCGTCGCGCTGTGCGCCGGTATAACCATACCGGCGCAGCAGATGGTCACCGAAACGCGTGACCCGGCGCAGGCGCAGGACGAGGAGTTCGCGAAGCTCGTCAAGGAATGGACGACGCAGCCGTATTACATCAGCCCGCTCGTCGATCACCTGCCAAAGGTGCCGGGCGTTCCGACGCCGAAGGACGTGCTCGGCTATCACGTCGGGGCGCCGGCCAAGCTCACCTACTACGCCGATGCCCTCAAGTACTACCGTGCGCTGGCCGCCGCCACGCCGCGCGTCAGGATCGAGACCATCGGCAGGTCCGACGAGGACCGCGAGCTCGTCGTCGTCTGGGTCTCCTCGGACGAGAACATCAAGAACCTGCAGCAGAACCGCGACGCGCTGGCGAAGATTGCCGATCCGCGCGGCCTGTCCGACGATCAGATCCGGCAGCTGGTGGCGACGACGAAGCCGCACTATCACCTGATGGGCGGACTGCACAGCGGTGAGACCGGTCCGTCCGAGATGCTGATGGAGCTGGTCTACCGGCTGGCGACGGAGACGTCGCCCCTCATCGACCAGATTCGCAACAACGTCATCGTCTCGGTGACACCGCAGGCCGATCCTGACGGCCGCGATCGCAACGTCGACTGGTTCTATCGCGGCCTCGAGCAGCCGGCTCCGCCGCCTGCCGGGGGCGGCTCTGGCTCCGGCGCCGCCGGCGAAGCGGCTGCGGGCGAGGGAACCGGTGGTGGCGGGGGCGGTGGCGGACGTGGCGGCCCGGCGGTGCCGTACTGGGGAAGTACGTCTACCACGACAACAACCGCGACATTAACCTGTCGCAGAAGTCGATGCGGGCGCTGGTCGACTGGTACTTCACCGCGTATCCGCCGATCATGCACGACCTGCACGAGTCGCTGGCGCTGCTCTACACCTACAGCGGCGCGGCGCCGCAGAACCCGAACCTCGATCCGATTCTCTTCACCGAGCTGCCGTTCTTCTCCAACTTCGAGCTGTCGCAGATGACGAAGTGGGGAATGCCCGGCGTCTACACCCACGCGTTCATGGACGGCTGGTCGCCCGGCTATCTCGGCTCGGTTGCATACAACCACAACGGGATGATGCGGATGTACGAAACGCAGTCCGGCCGCGAGAGCGGACCGGGGCCCGGCGCCGCATCGCCGTCCGGCGGCCCGGCCGCTGCACCGGCAGCGGGCGCGACGGCATCAGCGCCTGGTGCGCCGGCGGCCCCCGCAGCGGGTAGTGAGGGTCGCGGCCGCGGTGGTCGCGGCGCCCGCGGCGCGGGGCGCGGCGAGACGCCCGCAACGACGACTGCGACGACTGCAACTGCTCCGGCGGCACCCGCGGAGCCGCAGGCGGCGGCCGAAGGTGGCCAGGGCGGACGGGGCGGCCGCGGCGCGGCCGCGGGACCGCCGACCGGCCGCGGCGGCTCGCAGAACCGCGAGTGGTACCGCGGGCTGCCGATTCCGCCAGGTGCCGCCGCGAACTTCTCGCGGCGCAACAACACCAACTACATGCAGACCGGCGTCCTGAGCGCGCTGCAGTTGACGGCGACGTTCCCGAATCTCGTCGTCGACAACTTCTACCGCAAGACGAAGAACTCGATCGAGGCCGGCAAGAGCGATCCGCCGCACGGCTACGTCATCCCGGTGCAGCGCGACATGACGCGCGTCACCGAGCTCGTGAACATCCTCCGCGTGCAGCGGATCGAGGTCGGCCGTGCCGACGCCGAAATCAAGGTCAGCGACGGCACGTTCCCGGCCGGCTCCTATGTCATCAAGCGCGACCAGCCGTATGGGCGCCTCGCCAAGAACCTGCTCGAGAAGCAGACCTTCCCGGATCCAAACCTGCGGACCTACGACGACAGCGGCTGGACGATGGGGATGGCGATGCTCGCCGAGGTTCGCGAGGTCAAGGACCCGGCGATCCTCGGCGTCAAGACGACCCTGGTGAAGGAAGCGGCGCTGGCGGGGCGTGTGTCGGGTTCGGGCACGGCCGGCCTCGCCGTCGCCCACTACGGCTCGAACCAGATGATTGCTCTCCGCTACAAGCTGCGGAACGCCGCGATGAAGATCGCCGATCGCAGCTTCACGGCTGAGAACGTCGAGTTCCCGGCCGGGTCGTTCGTGATCGCGCCGCCGGCCGACATGAGTGCCGCGCGCGCGGCGGTCAACGAGCTCGGCCTGACGGCGGTCGCGCTCGGATCGCTGCCGAGCGTGCCGATGCACGACGCCGACGTGCCGCGCATCGCGATGTATTCGTCGTGGACCGGGACGCAGGAGATCGGGTGGGTCCGGTTCACGTTCGACAAGTTCGGCATTCCCTACGACCTGATCTACAAGGAGCGGGTCCAGAAGGGCAACCTGCGCGCCGACTACGACGTCATCGTCATGCCGACCCAGACCGTCAACCGCGCGGCCGTGTTCCAGGCGCCGGCGGCGCGGCCGGTGCCCTACATGAAGTCGGAGAAGTACCAGTTCCTCGGCATGTACGGCGAGACCGCCGACATCACCGGCGGCATGGGCGGGGCAGGCGTCGATGCGTTTGCGAAGTTTCTCGACGCCGGTGGCACGCTCATCGCGATGGGCAATGCCGTGCGGTTCCCGACCGAGCTCGGGTTCGCGCGTACGGTCGACGCCGGCGGGACGACGTCGACAGACTTCTACGCGCCGCGGCCGATCGTGTCCGCCGAGGTCCTGAAGCTCGATCACCCGGTGTTCTACGGCTACAAGGACAAGACGATGCCGATCAAGTATCTCGGCGGGCCGCTGATGAGCGTCGGGGCGCCGGATCAAGCCGGGCGTGCTGGCGCGCTATGTCGGCGGCACCGACGGCATCATGAGCGGCCTGATGAACCGGCCGGACGAAGTTCGCCAGCGCCCGTTCGCCGTCGACGTGCCCGGCGGCTTCACCGGCAAGGGCCGCGTCGTCCTGTTCTCGAACAACCCGATCTACCGCTGGCAGAACCACGGCGAGTTCAACATGGTATTCAACGCCGTGATGAACTGGAACGATCTCGCGGGGCCGCCGGCGTCGCCCGCGACGTCGACGTCGCAGCCGGGAGGCGCGCAGCGATAACGTTGCGCAACGCCCGGTTGCATCCGACAGGGTCGCCGATTCGGGGACAGTCACTCGTGCCAGTCCCCGATTTGCCGCTAATTCGCGGCTCAGTGACTTACACGGACAGTTGATGGCCACCAGCAACTTCGGGGTGTCGGCGTGAACCGCGGTTGCGGCGTTCGCGGCGAAGTCGGGCACCCTCGGGGACAGTCACTCGTGCCAGTCCCCGAAATCGGTGCTCAGGGCTCGAGGAACCGATCGCGCCACTCCGGCGGTGGTATGGGACAGCTCTGGTACTTGCCGAAGGTCCGGTAGCGCCGACGCGCGACGTACGTGTACACCCGATCCGCGATCGCGTCGGGGACCAGAGCCGCGAGGCGCGCGGCCAGCGCCCAGGCGCCGCCGAGTTCCGTCACCGCGTGCAGCACTGCCCGCGACCGTTGGAGCACATGCTCGTCCGCCGTTTCCCAACCCGTCAGCACCCGGATCGTGTCGAGATCGCCGGCGTTCACGCTGTCGCGCGCGAGCGCCTCGCTGGCGACGCGGCCCTGCAGCGGCGCGAAGCGCAGCGACCCGCGACGGTCGCGGTGAAGCAGGAAGCGGACGAAGCGATTGCAGAGACCGCAGACGCCGTCGTAGAACACGACCGTCGTCGCGGCCGGCGTTGGGCCGCTCACAGTGACCATCATTGCACCGGCCGACCTGAACTCCTTGTGGTGCCCAAAGTTCGCCTACTACCCGTAGCGGTGGGGTCAGACCTGGGTCTGACCCCGCGCGGCGGTGACGCGGACCGCCAGCACCAGCGCGGCGACGAGCAGCGCAGCCGCGAGCAGGAACGGCGCCCCCGGCGCGTGCAGGTCCGGACGTGAGATGAACGTCGCGAACGTGAAGGTGAAGAGAAACGGACTGAACAGGCCGCTCAGCCCTCGCAGGCCCATGACCGCGCCCTGCAGCTGCCCCTGCTCCGTGACCGAGACGCGCTGGCTCATCACCGCTTGTGCCGACGGGCTGTAGACGCCCAGGAACGCCATCAGCGGCACCCCGATCAGGAAGCCGGTTCCGCTCGGCGCCAGCCCGAAGGCCGCGAACGCGAACACGCCCGACGCCAGGCCGAGCAGCACGCCGCCGCGCGGGGTGACGCGCTTGACGATCGGGCCGACCAGCCCGCCCGAGACGATCGCGGTACAGACGCCGACCAGCGCCAGCGTCAGCCCCACCGTGCGCGTGTCCCATCCGTACCGATATCCCGTGTAGAGCACGAACGTGCTCGGCAGTACCTCGTGGGCGATGTAGTAGAGGAAGGTCACACCGGCAAGGCCGAAGAGCTCGGGGTGCGATCGCAGCAGCCGCAGCGAGCCAAGAGGATTGGCGCGCTTCCACGAGAAGCCCGCCCGCCGCTCGGGCGGCAGCGATTCGGGCAGTACGAACGCGCCGTAGAGCGCGTTCGCGAGGCACAATGCCGCCGAGATCCAGAAGGGGAGGCGCGGACTGACGCTGCCGAGCACGCCGCCGAGCGCGGGGCCGAGCACGAATCCGAGCCCGAAGGCAGCGCCGATCAGGCCGAAGCTCTTTGCGCGCTCGTGCGCCGGCGTGACGTCGGCGATGTAGGCCGCCGCCGTCGCGAAGCTCGCCGACGTGATGCCGGAGATGACGCGGCCGACGAACAGCCAGCCGAGCGTCGGCGCCAGCGCCATCAGGATGTAGTCGAGCCCGAGGCCGGTGATCGACAGCAGGATGATCGGTCGCCGTCCGAACCGGTCGGACAGCGCGCCGAGGAAGGGCGAGGCGGCAAACTGCATCAGCGCCCAGGCAGTGGCGAAGACGCCGTAGGTTTCCGCCGCCTTCGCCGTGTCGCCGTGCAGGAACTCGACGACCAGCGCCGGCAGCACCGGGACGATGATGCCGAGGGCGAGGACGTCGAGAACGACCGTGATGAAGATGAAGGTGACGGCCGCGCGCCGCGGCGCGGCGGGGACGAACGGAAGACTCATGCGACGGCTGCGGTAACCTCTGGGCGCGCGACCCGCGCGCGCCGCAATCGCTAATACTACAATCTCCCGGTGCGCTACGCCGAGTATCTGCCGTCGCCGCGCCTCCAGACCCTGGTCGAGCGCTTCTGGCTGCTCGAGGGCGTCGCGCCGGCCGATGCCGACGCCATCCTGCCCGACGGCCGCATCGAGCTCGTCTTCCACTACGAAGGATTGTTCTGGCGGCACGTCGAGGACGGCGATCCGGTGAAGCAGCCGGACGCCCTGCTCGTCGGCCAGATGGTGGCGCCGGTCGTCCTCGCGCCGCGGGGCCGGACCGGTGTAGCGGCAATCAGGCTCCGGCCGGCGGCGGCGCGCACGCTGCTGCGTTTTCCGCTGTCCGAGGTCTCGGGCCGGTTCGTCGACCTCGACGGCGTCCTGCCAGGCGTCGCCGCGCTGCGCCAGCGTCTCGCCGACGCTGACGGTGATCCGGCGCGGCTCGCCGCGCTCGAAGCGTGGTTGATTGCGGCCGCGTGTCCGGCTCCGCGGCCCACCCTCGCCGCGGCCGTGGCGCTGGTTCTCCAGTCGGGAGGTCAGGCACCCATCGACACGCTGACGCGAGCGACGGGCGTCAGCGCCCGGCACCTCGAACGCCAGTTCCAGGACGACGTCGGGCTGTCGCCGAAGACGCTGGCGCGGATCGTCCGGCTGCAGCAGGCGCTGCGTCGCGTGCGCGAGGGGCTGCCGCTGACGGAGGTCGCCCTGGCCTGCGGCTACTACGACCAGGCGCACATGACGCGTGACTTCCGCCAGCTCGCCGCAATGTCGCCCGGCGTCTGGCAGCAGCACGCCGGCGACCTGGCGCCGCTCTTCGTCGTCGGCGCGCCTATATCCCCTTCTTCGCCGGCACCGGCGCCAGCTTGCGCGTGACGTTCAGGGTCGCGATGTGCAGGTTCATGTCCTTGCCGACGCGGAAACCGATGCGGCCGTCGGTCTTCAACGCCTGACGCGGAATTGAGGCGACCTTCGCGCCGTTCACGCTGAGCGCGATGGTCGAGGGATCGACGTCGACGCGCAGGCTGTTCTTCACCGCGTCCGGGCCTTCCTTGTACGCCACGATCGCGTCGTGCCGCTGCCAGTCGGCCAGCGCTGTCGTCTGTCCACTGCTTCGGCGCAGGATCGCGGCCTGCCCGTCCCGGCGCAGCACGACGGCGACGTAGTCCGGTGCGCTGGCGTCGTCGACTGCCTGCCCGCCAAGGAAGAGGCCGTACTCCTCGCGGCTGTCGCCCGGGAAAAGGAAGATGTCGGCTTCCAGCGAGAAGTTGCCGCTGGCGTCCCCGTTCAACGTCGGATAGAGCAGGACGCCCGGGCCGGTCGTGACATGCCACCCGGGCGGCATCTGAACGAAAACCCAGGAGCCGGGCTCCATCCTCGCGCCTTTCGCCAGCGGCGCCGGCGCGTCCTGCCGCCACTTCCAGTCGCCAGGGGTCGTCAGCTGGGCATCGAGCCCGGTGGGAATACAACCGACGAGGGTCAGGACGAGAACGGCCATGCGACGCATGCTGGTGAACCTCCACCTGAACTTTACGCGAGCCGGAACGAATCTGTACGGGTCGCGCGGCGGCGGTCAACGTCTCGCGGCGATCTTCCGTCAGACGAGGACGGAGGCTACATGTCCCGACTGCTGCAGGACGTGAAATACGCGGCACGCACGGTCGTCCGGTCCCGGTTTGTCAGCATCCTGGCAACCCTCGTTCGCCCTCGGGATCGGTGTGACGAGCGCCGTGTTCAGCATCTTCAGCGGCGTCCTGCTCCAGCCGCTGCAGCCCGTGGCCGCTGCTGCGCTTGCGCGCGGCCGATCTGACCAGCACCGTGCGCGAGAACGACACGCGCACCTCGAGCGCGGCCGGTCGCCGGCTGGGCAGCAGCCTGGTCGTCGTCGAGATCGCGGTCGCGTTCGCGCTGCTGGTCGGCGCCGGGCTGCTCGTCAAGAACCTCGTCCTCCTGAGCCAGCGTGACGCCGGCATTCGCACCGCGAAGATCCTGGCGTTTGCCGTCTCGCCGGCTGGTCCGCGCTACGCCGGCGCCGACCGCGTTGTCGCTTTCTACCGCGATCTCTACGATCGGCTGGCCCAGATCGACGGCGTCGAACGCCTCTGGATGACGAGCCACCTGCCGATGGTCGATTACGGCTGGAACGGCGAGTTCCAGATCGAGGGCTCGCTGCCATGGCCGCCGAACCGGGCGCCGCTGGTCGAGTACCGCTGGCTCCACGGCCAGTATCTCGAAACGATGGGCGTGCCGCTGGTGAAGGGCCGGCTGCTGGACACGCGCGACGGCAAAGGCACACGAACCGTGCTCGTCAACCAGGCGATGGCCGACAAGTTCTGGCCGGGACAGGAAGCGGTGGGGAAGCGGTTCGGCCAGGCGCGCGATAGTGCCGCGGCTTGGTACGAGGTCGTCGGCGTGATCGGCAACGTCCGCTCGATTGGCCTCGCGCGCGGACGCCGTACGAGTTCTACCGCACGATCGACCAGGAGTCCTTCGCGTCGATGTCGATCGTCGTGCGGACGACGCGCGACGACCCGACGGCGATCATGCCGGCGGTCCGGCAGACCGTGCGAGCGATCGATGCGTCGCTGCCGGTGACGCGGGTGCAGACGATGGAAGCGGTGGTGGCCGATTCAGTGGGGCAGCCGCGGCTGATGTCGGCGCTGACCGGCCTGTTCGGGCTCCTCGCCGGGCTGCTGGCGATGATCGGGATTTACGGCGTGATGGCATATGACGTCCGGCGCCAGCGGCGGGAGTTCGGAATCCGGCTCGCGCTCGGCGCCGATGCCCGCCGCGTGCGCAACCAGGTCGTGGCGCGCGGGCTCGTGCTGGCGCTGGTCGGGATTGCGATTGGCGCCGCCGCCGCCTGGATGCTCGGCGGCGTCATCCGCGCGCTGCTCAACGACGTGACGCCGGCCGACGTGACCGTCTTCGCCGCGACGACGGCGGCGGTCGTGCTCGTGACGACCGCGCCCTCCTACCTGCCGGCGCGCGCGGCGTCGCGCGTCGACCCGATGGTGGCGCTGCGCGATTCCTGAACGGTTAGGGCGCCGGCGCCGCCGCCGGGGCCAGCGCCGGGCCGAGCTTGCGGTGGAACTCGCGCTGCAGCAGCCACAGCACGGCGGTCAGCTGCACCAGCACCGTCGCACTCGTCAGGTACCAGAGCCACCACAACTCGAACCCGGGCATGCCGGCCATGATCACGGCCGGGACCGCGACCAGCAGGATGCGGGCGAACGAAGCGGCGAGCGGCGGCAGCGTGTTGCCGAGCGCCTGGAACATGCTCGAGGAGACGAAAATCAGCCCCGACCCGACGAAGGTGAAGGCGATGATCCGCAGGTACTCGCTGCCAATCGCGACGACCTGGGGATCGTGAGTGAAGATGCTGAACATCGCCGGCGCAAAGAAGAAGCAGACGACCGCCCAGAAGACCATGAACCCGGTTGCCATCCACGCCGCGATCGAGAATGTCTTGCGGACGCGGTCGCCGAGACGGGCACCGAAGTTCTGCCCCGCCACCGGCGCCACCGAGAAGCCGAGCGCCACGACCGGCATGAAGCCGGCCTGCACCAGCCGCAGGCCGATGCCGAAGCCGGCCTGCGCCGCCGCGCCGAACGGGCGGCTGATGGCGTAAACGACGACGAGATAAACCGCCATCAACGCGAACTCGGCGCCGGCCGGCAGCCCGATCTTCAGCATCTGCGCCCACAACGGCAGCTGCGGCCGCCACTGCGAGACGCGGAAGTGCAGGTACGCTGACGGCTTGATGAAGTACATCGCCAGCCAGACGACGCCGACGACGACCGCGACGAGCGACGACACGGCCGCGCCGGCAACGCCGTAGGCCGTTCCGGTCCCCCAGCCGAAGATGAGGAAGGGGGCGAGGATCATGTTGAGGATGACGGTCGCCGTCGACACCACCATGCCCGGCTTGAAGTTGCCGGTCCCGCGCAGCGCCGATCCCATCGCGACCATCAGGAACTGCAGCGCCATCGCCGGGATGAACCAGGTCAGGTAGTCGGTGGCCATCGCCGCCGTCTCGGCGTCGGCGGCGAGCGAGCGCGCGTAAATGCCGCGCAGCGACATCATCACGATCAGGAAGATGATGCCGACGATCATCGACAGCACCTGCGACTGGTTGAAGATGAGGAGGGCGCGCTCCTGATCCTTGCGCCCGGCCGCGTGCGAGACGAGCGCCGTCGCGCCGACACCGAGCATCTGCGAGACCGCCAGCACGATGAACGTCAGGTTGCCCGCGACCGCGACCGCCGCGACCGCCTTGCTCCCCAGCTGCCCGACCCAGTACAGGTCGATCAGGAAGTAGAGCGTCTGAAAAATCATCGTCACCAGCATGAAGCTGGCGGTCTTGAGCAGATGCCTGGTGATTGAGCCCGTCGTCAGATCTTGCATCTCGACAGCTTACCTCTCTGCAGCGCCGTTCGGCCGCGACCCGCAATCGTCAATCTGCAGTCGTCAATCTGCAATCGTCAATCTGCAGTCTTCAATCTGCAGTCTCCAGTCTTAAGTCTGCAATTACGACTGTTCATCCGCACTCGGACCGTAAATGGCGGGGACGGTCGAACCCATGGGCCTGAGGTAGGTGGAAATCTGCCCGCGGTGATGAATCTGATCGAGCAGGAAGCCCCACGCCATTTCATACCCGGAGGTACGCATCACTTCCTGTCCTTCCCAGAGGAACGGCACCTCGGCCTCCCAGGTAGCCGCCGGAAGGCTCTGCAGGATCCGGGTCGCGGCGGAGTGATGCCTGTCGTACGCCGCGACGACCTCGGCCATGGTTGCCGGCAGCGGCTGATCTTTCCATTCGAGCGCCCGCTTCTCGAGGCCTTCGGCCAGCACGACCTCCTCGACGATCATCACCCAGGCGATCTCGCGCGCGGTGCGTGACTTCGGGTCCGGTCGGTAGTCGGATGCCTCAGGAATTCGCGTCAGCACCTTGCGGGTCGCCACAGCTTCCTTGTCCCAGAGCTTCATGAACAGCGTCTTGTGATCCACCGTGACCTCCTGCCGCGCTGCGGCGTCTGAATGAAGAGCATGCCGGCTGAAAGCGGAAGGCGAGGATAGGCGAACAAACGTCGAAAGTCAACCCGGCCGGCGCGACGGCGCGAATGGCGGAATAAGAAAAACGAACGTTGCCGTTTCGGCCGAGCGAGTACCGATAGACAGATTCAGTACCGACTCACACACGCTCGAGGCTCCTCACGATGACAACCACGGCAGCGGCTTCGGCCGCGAAGACTTCCAGCAACAATCAGACGTCCACCATCAGCCTGACCGCGGCCTTCGCCGGCATTCGCCGGGTGCCCGAACCGGTCAACGAAACCAACCGCAGCTACGCCCCCGGCACGCCGGAGCGGGCGGAGCTCAAGGCGCGGCTGGCATCGATGGCGGGCGAGAAGATCGAGATTCCGCTCGTGATCGGCGGCAAGGAGATTCGCACCGGCGCGATCGAAAAAGCCGTGATGCCGCACGATCATCAGCACGTGCTCGCCGAGTATCACAAGGCCAGCCCGGAGCACGTCCAGCAGGCGATCGATGCCGCAGCCGAAGCGCAGCGCGAGTGGGCCTCCTGGCCGTGGGAAGACCGCGCCGCCGTCGTGCTGCGCGCCGCCGAGCTGCTGGCCACGTCCTGGCGTCCGACCATCAACGCGTCGACCATGCTCGGCCAGTCGAAGACGGCGTACCAGGCCGAGATCGACTCCGCTTCGGAGATGATCGACTTCTGGCGCTTCAACACCTACTTCGCGCAGGAGCTCTACGGCGAGCAGCCGGTCAGCAGCCCCGGCATGTGGAACTCGATGGAGTACCGCCCGCTCGAGGGCTTCATCTACGCCATCACCCCGTTCAACTTCACCGCGATCGGCGGCAACCTGACGACGGCGCCGGCGCTGATGGGGAACACGGTGATCTGGAAGCCGGCCGCGGCGGCGATGCTGAGCAGCTACTACACGCTCAAGCTGCTCGAAGCCGCGGGCCTGCCCCCGGGCGTCATCAACTTCGTGCCCGGCGAGGCCGAAGGCATCACCAGCCAGCTCCTCGATTCGCCGAGCCTGGCCGGCGTGCATTTCACCGGCAGCACGTTCGTGTTCAACAGCATCTGGAAGAAGGTGGGGGAGAACATCGGCCGCTACAAGGGATACCCGCGCCTGGTCGGCGAGACCGGTGGCAAGGATTTCATCGTCGTCCACCCGTCCGCCGATCCCCAGGAAGTCGCGGTAGCGATCGCCCGCGGCGGCTTCGAGTACCAGGGCCAGAAGTGCTCGGCCGCGAGCCGCGTCTACGTGCCGCAATCGCTGTGGAGCGAGGTGCGTGAGCGTACGGTCGCGATCATGAAGGAGATCCGCATGGGTGACGTGCGCGACTTCCGCAACTTCATGGGCGCGGTCATCGACAAGAAGGCGTTCACCCGCATCAGCGGCTATCTCGATGACGCGAAGAAGAACGCCAGGGTCGTGCACGGCGGCGTCGCGAAGGGCGAGAACGGCTACTTCATCGAGCCGACGCTGGTCGAGACGACTGATCCCGCCTACCGCCTGCTGACCGAGGAAATCTTCGGACCGGTCGTCACCGCGCACGTGTATCCGGATGCCAAGTGGGCGGACACGCTGGCAATCGTCGATTCGACCTCGCCGTACGCGCTGACTGGCGCGGTGTTCGCGAAGGATCGCAAGGCGGTTCGCGAAGCGATGAGCGGCCTGCGCAACGCCGCCGGCAATTTCTACGTCAACGACAAGCCGACCGGCGCGGTGGTCGGGCAGCAGCCCTTTGGCGGCGCCCGCGCGTCCGGCACGAACGACAAGGCCGGTTCGAAGCTGAATCTCGTCCGCTGGGTCAGCGCCCGCACGGTCAAGGAGACGTTCTCACCGCCGCGGGACCACAAATACCCCTTCATGGGCGAGGAATAACCTCGAGGCGCGGGCCCGCGGCCGGACGATTGCTGTCGTTCGGCCGCCGGCCGCGGCGCCGTCCGACACGCCTGCCACGCGACGGACGCGCGGGCACGCACGCCGCGCAGGATGTATACTGAACGAGGCGTCCGACGCCTCGCTGTGCTGTCGTTGCGAGCCGACTATGGCGGCTCGATTCTCTTTCGACCCCGCCGGCGTCACAACACACAGCGCATTCGAGTTTGAACCCGCGCGACGCGTCTGCGGTCCAGCACCGCGATGCCGACGCAGCGGTCTGGCGGCCAGCGGCCGCCCCGTGGAGGAAAAGTGCAGAAGTCACGACCCACCCAGAACAAGCGTGCGCGTGAACGCGCGCGCCAGGAAAAGCAGCAGCAGAAGACCGCGCGCCGCCTCGAGGCGAAGGATCGCAAGACGACGCGGCCCCCGGGGAGTGAAGGCGAAGACCCGGATATCGCCGGTATTGTCCCCGGCCCCCAACCGTCGCCCTGGGGCGACGAGTTCGACGACGTCAAGGAAGAAGAAGAAGAGGACGACGCCGACCGAGTCTGACCCTCCGCTCGATCGGGACACGCCGCCTCGCTGCAGGCGCCCGTGTCCCGCCGTTCCCCCGCCTGCTTTTGCTGCGATTCAGACCGTCGATCCCCCAAGCCGCCGGATTTCCTCAAACGGCGACCAAACTGGTCCCAGTTGTGACAGAATGAGACGAGTCTCAAGACAGGCCGGGGACAGTCACTGGGGACAGTCACCAGTGACTGTCCCCGAATTTTCGCGGGTGCGTCTCTGATGCTCCAACTGCATGACCTGACGCTTCGCTATGGGCCGGTGCCGGCGCTGAGCGGCGTCTCGCTCGACGTCCGGCGCGGCGAGATTGCCTGCCTGCTCGGGCCTTCCGGCTCGGGCAAGTCGAGCCTGCTGCGTCTGATCGCCGGCATCGAGCACCCGTCTGCGGGGCGGGTCACCATCGCCGGCGTCGAGGTCGCGGGGCCGCAGACCTTTGTCGAGCCGGAGCGGCGCCGGATCGGCATGGTGTTTCAGGACTACGCGCTCTTCCCGCACTTGACCGTGGCCGACAACGTCGCGTTCGGCCTGCGCGGCTGGGCCCGCGCCGACGCCGCCCGCGCCGTCTCGACGATGCTCGAGCGGGTCGATCTTCAGCGCTATGCCGATAGCTATCCCCACATGCTGTCGGGCGGGGAGCGGCAGCGCGTCGCATTGGCCCGGGCACTGGCGCCGGCGCCGCGACTGCTGCTCATGGACGAGCCGTTCTCCAGCCTCGACGGCCGCCTGCGCGACCAGGTTCGCCGCGAGACGATCGCCCTGCTGCGCGAGACGGCGACGACGACCGTGATCGTGACCCACGACCCGCGCGAAGCGGTGCGCATCGCCGATCGCATCGCGCTGCTCCGGGGCGGACGGCTGGTGCAGCACGGTTCCGCCGAGGAGCTCTACGCTCGGCCGGCAACGCGATTCGCCGCCGCGTTCTTCAGCGACGTCAACGAGCTGCGCGGCGTCTGCCGCAACGGCCGCATCGAGACGCCGCTCGGCAGCTTTCCGGCGCCGCACCTCGCCGACGACGAAGCGTGCAGCGTCTGCATCCGGCCGCAGCACCTGCGCATCGCCGGCTGTCCGACGCCGATCTGCGCCCGCGTCGTCGGCTCCGAGTTCCTCGGCGATGCCGATCACGTGACCTTCAGCGTGCCGGGGCTGGCGACGCCGCTGACCGCGCGGACGCCCGGTCGCGCCCGCCTCGCGCCTGGCGACGCAGCGTATCTCGAAGTCCACGCCAGCGACGTGCTGGTGGTGGCGCACGACGACCTCTGACGCGCGAACTGACCAATTACGCAAACCGACCTCGATGGAGCGATCGATGAACCATATGCGCGGGCGGCGCCTTGTGACCGCAGCACTGTTCTGTCTCGCGGCGGCGGCGACGCCAGCCGCAGCTCAGGAAGTCAACCTCTACACGACTCGCGAACCGGGTCTCATCCAGCCGCTGATCGATGCGTTCACCAAGTCGAGCGGCATCAAGGTCTCGGCAATCTTCGTCAAGGATGGCCTGGCTGAACGCGTCGCCGCCGAAGGTACGCGGTCGCCGGCGGACATCCTGATGACGGTCGATCTTGGCAACCTGCTCGATTTGGTCGAGAAGGGCCTCGCCCAGCCGGTTCAATCGGCGGTCCTCGCAAAGGCGATTCCCGCGAACCTGCGCGGCAAGGACGGCGACTGGTTCTCGCTGTCGCTGCGGGCGCGCGTGCTCTACGCCGCCAAGAGTCTCGACGTGACGACGTTCAACTACGAAGATCTCGCTGATCCGAAGTGGAAAGGAAAGATCTGCATCCGCTCGGGCCAGCATCCCTACAACACCGCGATGATTGCCGCCTACCTCGCGCATCATGGCGAGGCCGCCACTGAAGCCTGGCTCAAGGGCGTCAAGGCGAACCTGGCGCGTCCCGCGACCGGCGGCGATCGTGACGTCGCCCGCGACATCATGGGCGGCATCTGCGACATCGGCATCGCCAACTCCTACTACGTCGGCCTGATGCGGAGCGGCGCCGGCGGCCCGGACCAGCAGAAGTGGGGCGACGCGATCAAGGTGATCCTGCCGACCTTCAAGGGCGGCGGCACCCAGGTCAACATCTCCGGCGCGGCGGTGGCGAAGCACGCCCCGAACAAGGCGGCGGCGATCAAGTTCCTCGAGTATCTCGTCTCGGATGCGGCGCAGAAGATTTACGCCGAGGCCAACTACGAGTACCCGGTCAAGGCCGGGGCGCCGGTTCATCCGCTCATCGGCGCCCTCGGCACGCTCAAGGTCGACAGCCTGCCGCTCACCGAAATCGCCCGACAACGCGCCGCCGCGAGCAAGCTGGTCGACCGGGTCGGACTGGACAGGTGAACGAGCCGGCGCCGGCCGGACCGCGGATGAGGACGGGCCCTGGCAGCTGGGTACCGGGCTCGGCCGCGGTCGCGGTGCTGGTGCTGGCGCCGATCGTCGCGCTCGCGGTCTTTGCCGCACAAGGCTCGACCGATCACTGGCGGCATCTCGCCGTCTACGTGCTGCCGAACGCCGTGCTCGACACGGCGCTCCTCCTTGCCGGTGTCGGCGCGCTCGCGGCCGTCCTCGGCACCGGCACCGCGTGGCTGGTGACGGCCTACGACTTCCCCGGCCGCCGCGTCCTCGACTGGGCGCTCCTGCTGCCGCTGGCGGTTCCCACTTACATCATCGCGTTCGCCTACCTCGACCTCCTGCATCCGGTCGGACCGGTCCAGACGTTGATTCGATCGCTGCTCGGGATCGACGGCCCCCGCGACTTCCGCCTCCCGGACATTCGCTCGATGACCGGCTGCGTGCTGCTGCTCGGCTTCGTGCTGTATCCCTACGTCTACCTGACGACGCGGGCGATGTTCCTGATGCAGGCGGCGAACCTGATCGACGCGGCTCGCACGCTGGGGGCGACGCGACGCACCGTGTTCACGCGCGTCGCCCTGCCGCTGGCGCGGCCGGCGGTCGCCGTCGGCACGACGCTGGCGCTGCTCGAGGCGCTGAATGACATCGGCGCCTCCGAGTTCCTCGGCGTGCGGACGCTGACGGTGTCGATCTACACGACCTGGGTCACGCGTTCCGACCTCGCCGGCGCCGCCCAGATCGCGCTCGCGATGCTGCTCCTCGTCGTCGCCGTCGTCGTCGCCGAGCAGCGGGCGCGGCGCCACCGCCGCTACGCGAACGACGCGCAAGGGCCGCAGCCGCTGCGGCCGCACCGGCTGCGCGGCGCGCGCGCGGTTGCGGCCTGCGCCCTCGCCGCACTGCCGGTGACGATCGGCTTCCTCGTCCCGGCGGCATACCTCGTCGAGGCCAGCGTCTCGCGGTTGCGGTTTGCCGGGCTGTCGCCGGCGATCCTGTCCGAGACGTTGAATACCCTCGTCGTCTCGCTCGCGGCGACGCTGTTGACTCTCGTCGCCGCCATCGGCGTCGTCTACACCGCGCGCGTCCGTCGCGGCATCTGGCCGGGCGTCTTCGTTCGCGTCGTCTCGGCTGGCTACGCCGTGCCGGGGACGGTCCTGGCGATCGGCATCCTGCCGGTGGTGACCGGGCTCGACGCGCGGCTCGACACTGTCGCGACACACCTGTTCGGGATCTCGACCGGACTTTTGCTGCTCGGTTCCGGCGCGGCGCTGATTTACGCCTACTGTGCCAGGTTCCTCGCCGTCGCGGTCGGAGGTGTCGAGGCCGGCTTCAGCCGCGTCTCGCTGTCGCTCGACGACGCGGCGCGGACGCTGGGGGAAGGCGCAGGCAGCCGGCTGCGCCGGATTCACCTGCCGATGACGCGGCCGGCGCTGGCGACGGCGGCCCTGCTGGTCTTCGTCGACTGCATGAAGGAACTGCCGGCGACGCTGCTGCTGCGTCCACTTGGATTCGAGACGCTGGCGACGCATCTCTACGGCGACGCCGCGCGCGGGACCTACGAGGACGGGGCGCTGGCGGCGTTGCTGATCGTCGGCGCCGGTCTGATCCCCGTCCTCGTGCTGGCGCGCGTCGGCCGCCAGGCGCCGGACGCGGGCGGCGCTTGACATCGCCCTGCACCCTCGTCAAGACTAGGCATAGGTTAACTATGCCTAGAACCGACGGCCTGCCGCCCGGCACCCTCCTGATGCTCATCCTCCGCGTCCTCGAGAGCCAGCCGCTGCACGGCTACGCGATCGCCCGCCGCATCGCTCAACTGTCGCAGGACGAGCTGAGCGTCGAGGAAGGCTCCCTCTACCCGGCACTGCAGAAACTGCTGCTCAAGGGCTGGGTCAAGGCCGCCCCCGCGATCTCGGACACCGGGCGTCAGGTGCGCGAGTATCGACTGACCCCGGCCGGCCGCCGCCAGCTCCACGCGCAGCGCGCCGAGTACCCGGTGTACCGCGACCGCGATCGACGCCATCCTCGGGACCGCGTAGTCACGCCATGTTCGAACGACCAGGGGAGTGGCTGCGGCGGATCGAGTACCGGTTCAACCGCCGCCGGCACGAGGCGCTGCTGCGGCAGGAGATGGAGGCGCACCGGGCCATGCTCGGCGACGCGCCGCAGTTCGGCAACGTCCTGCTGCATCGTGAGATCGCCGAGGACGTGTGGGGCTGGCGCTGGCTCGATGATCTCGCCCGCGATTTCCACTACGGGGTCAGAGCCCTGGCTCGCTCGCCGGGCTTCAGCGCCGCGGCGATCCTCTCGCTCGCGCTCGCGACCGGCGCGACGACGGCGATCTTCAGCATTGTCAACAGCGTGCTGCTCCGGCCGCTGCCGTTCTCCGAGCCGGACCGGCTGGTGCAGGTCTCGGCGATCTCGCAGAACGGCAATCCGAGCGGCGTCAATCGCCCTGACCTCGAGGCGTTTCGCGAGCAGAGTACCTCGCTCACGGGGTTGAGCAGTTACGAGCTGACGACGCGGCTGCTCGAAACGCCGCAGGGCTCCGAGCGGGTGACCGGCGTTTCTTCGGACCCGGAGCTCTTCGCCGTGCTCGGGGCGACGGCCATCGCCGGCCGGGTCTTTGCCCGCACCGACCCGCCGACGGTGGCGGTGATCAGCACCCACCTCTGGGTCCGGCTTTTCAACCGTGACCCGTCCGTCATCGGGCGGGCGATCACGCTGACCGGGACGCGCTGGAATCCCCAATTGCAGCGAGCGGTTCTGCATCGCCGCGAGCTGACGGTCGTCGGCATCATGGGCGATGCCTTCCAGTTTCCATACGGCGCCGCGGCCAGCTTCAGCGGTTCGCTGCCAGAGGCGCGCACCGACCTGTGGGTGATGAGCGAGACGGCGCCGTCGCGCGGGACCGTCGTCGCCAGGCTCGGTCCGGGCGTCACCGCGGCGGCAGCCGACGCCGAGCTCGACACGCTCGAGCAGCGGCTCGACCTGACGACGCCGGGGCGGTACCGGCCGATCGGGATGCAGGTGACGCCGCTGCAGAGCGAGGTCCTCGGGGTCGTTCAGCGCTCGCTCTGGCTGTTGTTCGTTGCCGTCGGCCTGGTGCTTGGCGCTGCCTGCGCCAACGTCGCCAACCTGCTGCTGGCGCGCACCGTGTCGCGGACCCAGGAGGTCGTGACGCGCGCCGCGCTCGGCGCCGGCCCGGGCCGGCTGGTGCGTCAGTTCCTGTGCGAGAGCCTGGTGCTGTCGCTGGCGGCGGGGGTGATCGGCGCCGCGGTCGCGTGGTGGGGCGTCGGCGTCCTGGTCACCGCCGGCGCCGCAAGAATTCCGCGGGCGCACGAGATCGCCCTCGACTGGCGCGCCTTCGCATTCCTCCTCGGTACCTGCGTCGCGGTGGCCGTCGCGGTCGGGCTGCTGCCGGCGATGATCGCGTCGCGCGCCGACGTCCGCAGCGTCACGCAGGAGGCCGGCGGCCGCGCCACCGTGTCGTCGCGCTACGGCCGCGTGCGCGATGGGCTGGTCGTGGCCGAGGTGGCCCTGGCATTCGTGCTCGCCTGCGGCGTCGCCGGCGTCATGCGCGAACTGCATCAGCTCGGCCGGACCGACCCCGGCATCATCACCGACAACGTCGTGTCGCTGCACCTCACGCCGCGCGCTCCCGATGGCGATTACTTTGCCATCGAGGAGCGGGTGCGCCAGATTCCCGGCGTCGTCGCGGCCGGCTTCATCCAGATGGTGCCGCTGCAGAACTGGGGCTGGATCGGCGACATGAACATCACCGGCCGGCCGCGCGACGACCGGCCGCAGGTCGAGCTGCGGACGGTGACGCCCGGCTACTTCGCCGCGCTCGGCATCCCGGTTCGCGGCCGCCTCGTCACGGATGCCGACGTCGGCGACGCGCGCGCGATCCTGGTCAACGAGACGTTCGTGCGGCGGCAGTTCGCCGGGGAGGATCCGCTGATGCGCGCCACCGATCGCGGCCCGATCGTCGGCGTCGTCGGCGACGTGCCGCAGGAGCGGCTCGACGTGCCGGTCGTGCCGGAGATCTATCAGGTCGTCAGCAGCGACGCCGGCATCGCCTCGGACCTCGGCATGTCGCTGATTGTCCGGAGCAGCGGCGCGATCGAGCCGATGATCCCGGCGGTGCGGGCGGCGGTCCGCGAGATCAACCCGGTCGTCGCGATCTTCAACGTCAAGACGATGAACCAGGTCGTGGCCGACTCGCTGTGGGAACTGCACCTGTATCGCTGGGCAGTCGGGCTGTTCGCCGCGCTGGCGCTCGTGCTCGCGGCCATCGGTCTCTACGGCGTGCTGTCTTACAGCGTCTCGTCGCGCATGCGCGAGTTCGCCGTCCGCCTTGCGCTCGGCGCGGCGCCGGCCCGGGTCGCGCGGCTCGTGCTGCGCCGCGGCGCGTCGCTCGTCGGGTGGGGCCTTGCCGCGGGCGCCATGGCGTCCCTGGCGATCGTTGCAACCGTGCGAGCCGTCCCCGACAGCCTGCGTCCAGATCCCCTGACGATGGCGGCGACGGCGGCGCTGCTCGCAACGGTCGCGCTCCTCGCGTGCCTGGTGCCTGCTCTCCGCGTGACCCGCGTCAGCCCCTCCGCTGCGCTTCGCCACGACTGACGCGATTCTGTCGCCGGGCCGTGTTGCACGGCCTTCATACCGTAACGGTATCCTGCTCATCCGGACCGCTTGACGCCGCCAGTTCCCGATGTTGTCCGCAGACTGAAGCTGATAGGCTACTCGGTGCTCCACGGTCGGGCTTGGGCCTGCCGTGCGGCGTTTCACAAATCATTGAGCGAACCGCCGTTCGCTCGGGAGTAAGGGATGTTTCTGTATCGATGTTCGAAAGGACTCGGCGCGCTGGCGCTGGTCCTCGCCTGCCTGCTCGTCCCTCGCATCGCCCTGGCCCAGTTCGACGCGGCCACGGTGCTTGGCACGGTCGTCGACGCCACGGGAGCAGTCGTCCCCGGCGCGACCGTGACGCTCAGGAACACGGACACCGGCATTACGGCCACGACGGTGACCGACGGCGAGGGTCACTATCAATTCTTGAACGTGCGCATCGGCACCTACAGCCTGCGCGCGGAACTGCAGGGCTTCTCCGCGGCGATCGCCGAGCAGATCTCGGTCACCGTCAATGCGCGGCAGCGCGTCGACCTGACGATGAAGGTCGGCGACATCGGCGAAACGGTCCAGGTCACCGGCGCGGCGCGGCTGCTCGAGAGCGAATCGAGCGATCGCGGCCAGGTCATCGGCCGCGAGCAGATCGTCAACCTGCCGCTCAACGGCCGCGCCTACGCCGACCTCGCGCTGCTCAGCCCGGGCGTCCGCAAGTCGTCGATCTCCGAGTCTCGCGACGGCTCGTTCAACGTCAACGGCCTGCGCAGCTCGCTCAACAACTTCATCCTCGACGGCGTCGACAACAACTCCTACGGCACCAGCAACCAGGGCTTCTCGAACCAGGTCGTGCAGGTGACGCCGGACGCGGTGCAGGAGTTCAAGGTCCAGACCAACAACTTCAGCGCCGAGTACGGGCGCGCCGGCGGCGCCGTCATCAACGCCACGTTCCGCAGCGGCACCAACCAGCTGCACGCCTCGGCCTGGGAGTTCAACCGCAACACCGATCTCAACGCCACCGGCTTCTTCAAGCCGTCGTCGGGCGTCAAGCCGACGCTCAAGCCGCAACCAGTTCGGCGGCGTCGTCGGCGGCCCGATCGTCAGGGACCGGGCGTTCTTCTTCTTCAACTACGAAGGCTTCCGCCAGGAGCAGCGGACGGTGACGTTCGCCAGCATCCCGACGATGGCGCAGCGGCAGGGCGTCATGGGCAAGGCGGTGCGCAATCCGCTGACCGGCGAGGTCTACGAGAACGGCATCGTGCCGCAGAGCGCGATTACGCCGTTCGCCCGCGAGGTCCTCGCCGGCCTGCCCGATCCGACGCGCACCGGCATCTCGAACAACTTCGACAGCCTGCCGCGCCGCCAGGACTACAACGACAAGTTCGACATCAAGGTCGATCAGCAGATCAATTCGTCGACGAGCGCGTTCGCGCGCTTCAGCTATCGCGACGCCGACAACTTCGAGCCGCCGCCGATCCCGGGCGAGACCAGCAGCCCGTCGAACGCCAACGTCAACGTCCTGAATCAGCAGCTGGCGATGGGCGTGACCCGGACGATCGGGTTGACGTCGGTGCTCGAGGTCCGGGTCGGGCTGTCGCGCACCAAGGCGGGGAAGACGGCGCTCGGCACCGGTACGCCGGACATGTTCGAGCGGTTCGGCATCACCGGCCTGCCGCGCAACGGCGAGTACGACTTCGCCGGCGGCCTGACACAGCAGTCGGTCAGCGGCTGGACGGCCTGGGGCCGGCAGAACAGCAATCCGCAGTTCCAGGATCCGCTGGTGTGGGACGCCCGCATCAACTATTCGTGGATCCGCGGCCGCCACACCGTGAAGGCCGGCTACGAGTACCAGCACATCAACACCGACGTCGACGACGTCCACCCGAAGTACGGTTCTGACACGTATGGCGGCCAGTTCAGCCGGCCGGCCGGCGCGGTCGCGGATGCGGCGACCTTCAACCTCGTCGACTTCCTCGTCGGCGCCCGCAGCAGCTACGAGCTCGTCAACCCGTTCATTTTCGAGCTGCGGCAGCGGATGCACTTCGGCTACCTCCAGGACGACTGGCGCGTCCGCCCGGACCTGACGTTCAACCTCGGGCTGCGCTACGAGCTCGGCACGCCGCAGTGGGAGGACAGCAACTACCTGACCAACTTCGATCCGGCGACCAACACGCTACTGCAGGCGAGCGACGGCTCGGTCGCCGACCGCGCCCTCGTCAACCCGGACCGCAACAACTTCGCGCCGCGGGTCGGCGTCGCCTACAGCCTGACGCCGAAGACGGTCATCCGGTCGGCCTACGGCACGAGCTACATCCACTTCAACCGCCTCGGCGGCGAGAACCTGCTGTCGTTCAACGGGCCGCACGTCGTGCCGATCGCGATCACGCAGCAGCCGTCGCAGGGCGCCTGCGCCCCGAACCAGTCGCCGACGTCCTGCTTCCGCACGACGCAGGAGGGTTACCCGGAGGGGCTGAACGTGCCGGCCAACTTCAATCCCCTCAACGGCCGCGTCAACTACATTCCGCCGGACACCAACACCGGCAACGTGCAGAACTGGCACGTCACCGTGCAGCGCGAGATTCTGCAGAACCTGATGGTGGACGTCGCCTACATCGGCAACCGCAGCCGCAACCTCGTGATCCTCGGCGACTACAACCAGGCGCGGCCCAACAACCCCGGTGAAGAGATTCCGCTGCAGGCCCGTCGTCCGATCCAGGGCTACCAGTTCATCCAGTCGGCGTTCGACGGCGGCCGGGCCAGCTACCACGCGCTGCAGATCAAAGTGGAGCGCCGCTACACGCGGGGCCTCTATCTGCTGAACTCGTTCACCTACTCGAAGGCGGAGGACAACGCCTCCGGTCATCTCGAGACCGCCAACGGCGACAACAGCCGCGTCAACTACCGCGACATCGAAGGGGAGTGGGGGACGTCGGGCTACAACCAGCCGATCAACAACACCACGACGGTCGTCTGGGAGCTGCCGTTCGGCCGGGATCGCCGCTGGGCGAACGAGATGCACCCGGTGGTCGACGGGTTCGTCGGCGGGTGGCGCATGACCGCGATCAACACGATGACGAGCGGCCTGCCGGTCAACCTGACCTACTCGCCGAGCTCGATCCTCACGGTCAGCACCGCGCCGACCCATCGTCCGAACATCAACGGCGATATCTATGGCGACGGGTCGATCGACAACTACTTCAATCGGGACAACGTCACGGTTCCGACCGACAGGACGCAGCCGTTCGGCAACGCGCCGCGCAACGTCGCCCGCGGGCCGGCGATCTACAACCTCGATCTCGGGCTGCACAAGAGCATCGGTCTCGGCCTCGCCGAGAGCCGGCTCGAGTTTCGCATCGAGGCGTTCAACGTGCTGAACAAGACGAATTTCGGCGCGCCGAACGGTAACCGTTCGTCGACCGACTTCGGGACGATCCGGTCGCTGTCGACACCGGCGCGGCAGATCCAGCTGGGCGTGAAAGTCTATTTCTGAGGCAGGTCGCGTGCAGAGCTCCGCGCTACCAACGAAGTAGCGCGGGGCTCAGCCCCGCGTCATGTCGCTGCCCGTCGTCGCGCGATCGCGGATGAAGTCGCGGCCGCGCATCGCTTCTGCGGCGTTCTTCAACCCGCCGACGAACGGGACGAAATCGAGCGCGGTGTCGACCACGCCCCCGACTGCTCCCTTCCGGCGCATGGAGGCGCCGAGCGTGGCCAGTGCCACGACCGCGCCCACCCAGGGCGCGGACCGCAGCAACCGACGCGTCATCTTCCGCTGTCCGTACTGTCCGATCTGTCGCGTGATTCCCATATCCTCGGACGTAGCAAGACGCGTTCCCGGCTCGGTAGCGCCGCAACTCGTTGCCGTCGGGTGAAGACGTGGGGTTGCGGGATTTTTGCGATACGCTTCAGGGTTTGATGTCCCAGCCGTTGCTCATTCCTCTCCTGCCGCTGCTGAGCGTCCTGTCGGCGCTCCAGGCGCCGGCACAGCCACCGCCGCCGCGGCTGCACGAATCCGTCGTCGTCACTGCCGCCGCCGAACCGGTGCCGTTCGAAGGCGCCGGCCGCGCCGTGTGGGTCATAACCCGGGAGGAGATCGCCCGGCTGCCCGTCCGCGGCCTCGATGATCTGCTGCGCTTCGCGTCGAGCGTCGACGTCCGGTCGCGCGGTCCATACGTCCAGTCGGACATCTCGATCCGCGGCGGCGCCTTCGGCCAGACCCTGGTGCTGATCGACGGCGTGCGCATCAACGACGCCCAGTCGGGCCATCACAACACTGATCTGCCGCTCACGCTCGACGACATCGAGCGCGTCGAGGTCCTGCTCGGCGGCGGCTCATCGCTGTTCGGCGCCGACGCCCTCGCTGGCACCGTCAACATCATCACGCGCGCGGCAGCGGGGGTGGAGGCGGCGATCGTCGGCGGGGATTTCGGTCTCGTCAGCGGCCGCGCCCGCGGCAGCCTCGGCGGCGCGCGCGTTCAGCAGTCGTTCGCCGTCGAAGCGACGCGCTCGTCCGGCTTCGACGTCGATCGCGACTTCGAGAACGTCGCGATTTCCGGCCGGACGACGATCGGCAGCGCGACGCGGGTGGTTGCCGGCTACGTCCGCCGTGACTTCGGGGCCAATGGTTTCTACGGTCCGGCGCAGTCCCGCGAGACGACCGATCAAACGCTGGTCGCCCTGACGCGGACGTTTGCCGCCGCCGGCTGGCGATCGTCGCTGCAGGTCCAGTACCGCACCCACGGCGATCGGTTTCTCTACGACCGGACGCGGCCGGGGTCGGTGCCGAACGAGCATCGGACGCAGGCGGCGACAGTGGTCGCGCGCGGTTCCCGTCAGCTCGGGGCGCAGACGCGGCTGACCGCCGGCAGCGAGTTCGGCGGCGACTGGATCGATTCCAACAACCTCGGCGTCCGCTCGTTCGGGCGCGGCAGCCTCTTCACGGAGCTGCAGCAGCGCGTCGGGTCGCGGCTGACAATCTACCCCGGCCTGCGCTACGACGCCTACTCGCGATTCGGCGACGCGTGGAGCCCGTCGATCGCCGCGCGCTTTGCCGCGCGGCCGCGATTCAGCCTGCGCGGTTCCGTCGGCCACGCCTTCCGCGTGCCGACGTTCACCGAGCTCTACTACCGCGATCCCAACCACGAGGCGCGAGACGATCTCGAGCCGGAGCGCGGCTGGGCCGCGGAGGCCGGCGTCGACTGGACGGCGTCGACGCGCGCGCTCGTGCGGGCAACGGTATTCTCCCGCCACGACCGCGGCGTCATCGACTGGACCCGCGTCACGCCGGTGGAACGGTGGCGCACGACCAACGTCCGCCGCGTCGAAACCACTGGCGTCGAGCTGGGGGGGCGCTACCTGTTCGGCGAGACCGGCTGGATCGACGGCCAGTACACCCGGCTGTCGACCGACGCGGTCGAGCTCGCCGGGCTGCTCTCGAAGTACGTGCTCGAGTACGCGCCGCACAACGTCGCCGTCAGCGGCTCGGCGCGGCTGCCGTTGGCGATCGATCTGGCGCCGCGCATCGGGTGGACGAGCCGCAACGACGGCCGCTCCTATGCGGTCGTCGACGTGCGCGCGTCGCGCCCGTTCGCGCGTGTCACGCTGTTCGTCGACGCCGCCAACCTGTTCGACGAGAGCTACCGGGAAGTCGTCGGCGTCAGCATGCCGGGACGCTGGGTCACAGCCGGGATTCGCATCGGTGGCGCGTCAAAGTAGGCAGCGCCCCGGCGCCGCGATCGCCCTCGAGGACCTGCGGCGCTTCGCGATTGCCCGCAGCCTGTTCGCGCCGACCTCGCTCGCGCACGCCGTGTCGCGCCTCGGGTTCGTCCAGGCCGATCCGATTCGCGCCCCGGCCCGGGCCCAGGATCTGATCCTCCGGCACCGGGTCACGGGCTACCGCGCCGGCGATCTCGAGCGCCGCTACGCCGCCCTCGCGATCGAAGAGGACTTCTTCGTCAACTACGGCTTCCTGCCGCGGCCGCTGCAGCGGTTGATGCACCCGCGCTCGGGAACCGGCGCCTGGACGCCGGCGTCGCGCAAGCGCGCCGAGCTGCTGCTCGCCTTCGTGCGCGAGCGCGGGGCCAGTCATCCCAGGCTCGTCGACGAGCACTTCGCCCACGGCTCGGTGACGAACTACTGGGGCGGATCCTCGAGCGCGACCACCCACTTGCTCGACAAGATGCATTATCACGGCCTGCTGCGCGTCGCCCGGCGCGACGCCGGCATCCGTATCTACGCCGCGCACCTGCACCCGGCCGACGCCGCTGCCGCGGCGGCGCGGCAGGAACGGCTCGACGCGCTCGTCGACCTCGCCGTCCACGTCTACGCGCCAGTCCCGGCCGCGACGCTGTCGTGGCTCGTCGCCCGCCTGCGTTACGCGGCGCCGCAACTCCGGCGCGGCCTGCGGGCGGCGCTCGTACGGGCCAAGTCGCGGCTGGCACACACGCGGCTCGCCGGCGTCGACTGGTACTGGCCGGCTGGCGAGGGGCCGGGCGGTCATGAAGTGCCCGCGGGCGTCCGACTGCTGGCGCCGTTTGATCCGGTCGTGTGGGACCGCCGCCGCTTCGAAGCGTTCTGGGGCTGGGCCTATCGCTTCGAAGCCTACACGCCGGCGGCGAAGCGCGAGCGCGGTTATTACGCGCTGCCGCTGCTGTGGCGCGATCGCGTCCTCGGCTGGGGCAACCTCGCGGTCGTCGACGGCGGCCTGCGCGCCGAGGTTGGCTACATCGGATCAGCGCCGCGCGAACCGGAATTTCGCCGCGGGCTCGAGGCGGAGCTCGAGCGCATGCGCGCATTCCTGCGTCTCGATACTGCCGGCACCGGCAGCGAGATGGGCTAAGCTTGAAGGATGCCATATCCCGAATCCTTCATCGGCCCGATGCGCCAGGAACTGACCGACCTCGGCGTCAAGGAGCTGAGGACCGCCGACGCTGTCGACGCGATCGTCCGCGGCACCCCGGGCACCGTGATGGTCGTGGTCAATTCCATGTGCGGCTGCGCCGCCGGCCGGGCGCGCCCTGGCGTGGCGCTGGCCCTTGGACATCACAACAAGCCTGACGAGGTGGCGACGGTGTTCGCCGGCGGCGACATCGAGGCCACCGAACGCGCCCGCAGCTACTTCGCGCCCTACGCCCCGTCGTCACCGTCGGTCGCGCTGCTCAAGGGCGGCAAGGTCGTCTTCATGCTCGAGCGGCGGCAGATCGAGAATCAGAGCCCGGAGAACATCGCCAAGGCGCTGACCGACGCGTTCGACAAGTTCTGCGCTCCGACGATTCACTGAGGGAGATGCGAATGAGCGATCTCCCGGTCGCGTGTTCGCTGACACCCGACGCGATTAACGCGCGCCGGGCCGGGCTCCTGCCTGGCCTGGCGCGTCAGGCGGTTCGCCGCGAGCGGCTCTCCGAGGGCCTGCGGCTGATCTTCACCGCCGACGCCTTTCCATCCGTTGCCGCGACGGTGGACGCCGAACGCGCCTGCTGCCGCTTCCTTCGCTTCGACATCCAGATCGAGCCAGGCGGCGGGGCAGTGCAGCTGTCGATGACCGGCCCGGCGGGAACGCGGGAGTTCCTTGCCGCGCTGCTCGACTCTTAGCGCGACCGGCGCCCATCGCCACCCGCCGGACACGCGGAGCTGAAGCTCCGCGCTACGAGGAGGTGAGTGGCCGCAAGCGCAGCGACGGGTCCCTGCGAAAACCTCTGTTATCCTGTCAGCCGTGGCGACCCCCTCGACCCTGCCGACACCGCGCGGCGCCGGCGGCACTCCCGGCGGCGTCGGCCAGTTTTTCCTCGGGCTGATTCTGGCCGCCGTTGGCGGCTACCTGCTGCTGAACCAGGTGCAGGTGACGACGTCGTTCTGGAACTTCGGCCGCTACGGCGGCTTCGGCCTGACCCTGCTGCCGCTGTTGATCGGCGTCGCCATGCTGTTCTACGACGGCAAGTCGATCGTGGGCTGGGTGTTGACGGGGCTCGGCGCGGCGATCATCCTGGCCGGGATCCTCATGAACATGGACATCTACTTCCGGCAGACGTCGCTGTTCAACACCCTCCTGATGCTCGGCATGCTGTTCGGCGGTCTCGGCCTGATTGCGCGCTCGCTGCGCGGCGCCTGACCTCGATGGGGTCAGACCATGGTCTGACCCCCTGGTTTGGCGCGCGGGGTCAGACCATGGTCTGACCCCAGGGCTGCGCGAGCTCCACGGCGCGCTTGAAGGAGGCATCCCCGACTATCCGCTCGGCCGAGCGTAGCCGTTCATCGACCACCTCGTCGGTGCAACCGGCACGGACGAATGCCGCAAATCGATGCTGAAGCGTTGGTCGATCGGCCTCGCCGAACAGCGCCAGCGTTGGCTCGACTGCGAGGAAACGCGGTGTGGGACGGACACCGATCAACTGGGAATAGCTGCTCCACTCCCAGTCTTCGGGTCGCTTGACCAGGTTCGCACGGACCGGATTTAGCGCCACATACCTCGACAGGGTCAGCGCGTAGGCATCGTGTTGGACGACCTGCGCCTTGAAGCGCCCTTGGAAAACGTGTCCGACTGTCATGTGGCGCTGATTCCACCATTGGCCGTAGCGACTATTCAACGCCTGGATCGCCGCCGAGATGTTCGGCAGCGTCGGTCGGATCGTGGCGTGGTAGTGATTCGGCATCAGGCAATAGTTCCAGCATTCCAACGCGAACTCGTCGACGACCTCGCCAAGCGTCTGACGGAATCGACGATAGTCGTGCGCGTCGCGAAAGATGACCATTCGCCCGTTGCCGCGGGCGGTCACATGACGAAGCAGGTCAGGGGATTGGATCCTCGGTAGCCGGGCCATAGGCGGGGCAGGTTCATGGCCCGTTCCACGGTGAGAGTCCTCGAATCCCTACGGATCACCGTGGTCACGATTGCGGGCACGCGTTTTGTGCACCTCGAGCTCCGTTGCGAGTGAGCAGAAACTGCGATGGGGTCAGACCACGGTCTGACCCCATTCGGATCGTGGTTGGGGTCAGACCGTGGTCTGACCCCAGGCTACTTCGCAACCTTCCGCAGCGTTCTCACGACACGCCCGCTGGTCCCGTCTTCGAGCGTGACGACGCCGCGGACGACGTAGTCGCCGGGCGCCAGGGCGCCGAGGGGCACGGTCCCTGTCGCGACGACGCGGGTCGCGTCGGCGCGGGTCAGCGCCAGCGGCAGGGCGGCGATCGGCGGACCATCGAGGTCGCGCGCCACTTCGAGGATCGCCGACAGCCGCTGTCCTTCCGTACCGCCATAGATGTCGAAGGCGGCGCGCGCCGTGGGCTCGGTGCCGAACTGCAGTTGCAGCGCCGTCATGCCGCTGCGCGAGACGCTCAGGAGCAGCGAACCGAGCGACAGGCTGCCGACCTGGGTCAGTCCGGCGTCGATCACCGTTTCCGCCGCTCCGGCCCGTCCGCTGCTGTCAATCGCTGCGGCGCGGATCCGATACGTGCCCGGCGCCGCCGCCAATGCCCCGACGAGCGGCCGCTCGGTGGCGTCGCGGGCGTGCCAGTGGGTGACGACGCGGTCGTTGCCGTCGATGAGGATGGCCCCGGCCGACGTCAGCGTGACCGCGGCATCGGACGGCTCGATCAGGACGCCGACGCGCAGCTTGCCATCCGGATCGCGCAGGGTGAAGCCGCCGACCCGCAGCGGCAGATCCGGCGCCGCGTCGGTGGACCCGAGGACGTCGGTAATCGTGAGCCGTGCCGTCGGCGGCGGCGCTTCGACGAACACGATCTCGGGCCGCGTGCGCACGGTAACCCCGCGGCGCGAGACGCTGACGGCGAGGTTCCGGCTGCGGCCCACGACCTCGCCCTTGACCGGCTCGAGCTCGGCGACGTAGTACCGAGGCGGTTTCGCGCGCCACCCGCAGCAGCGACGTCGTTCCGGTCGCATCGAGGGGCAGCCGCGTGCCGCCGGTCACACCGGCGAGGTTCTCGATGCCCTCGAGCGGGTTGTCGGAGCCGATGTCGCCGACGCCGCCGGCTGTCGGCCGCGGCAGGGCGGCGCCGATGCCGACATCAGCCGGCTGCATGACGTAGACGTACGCCCGCGCGACGCTGGCAGCGGCCCCGACGTACCGGAACTGATCCACGAGCAGTTCGCACATGCCAGGGGCCATGCCCGCCGGCGCGTCCCGCCTGGGTCCGGCCAGGCCGGAGGTAAAGATGACCAACGTCTGCGGCGAGGCCTGGGCGCCGCGACCCTGCAGGAACCCGTCGAGCGATTCGAGGAACCGCCGCGTGCGGCAGGCGAGGTCCGATCCGGTTTCAGCGCGCGCGCCTTGTCCGGTGACGCGGCCGGCTGCCAGCCTGAGCCTCGCCGTATCCGACGTGAACGGCGCGACGACGCCGCCGAAGGGGAGCGCGGCGACCATCGCGCGGTCGGCCGGTGTGAACTGCGCGACCAGTCCGTCGATCGCGCTGCGGAAGAGATGTTCGCGCCCGGCCGCGAATGACTCCTGGTCGATGACGATCAGGAAACGCCGGCCGGCGGCGACATCGCCATTGCTGCCGTAGGGAGCGGGAACCCGCGCCGCGTTCACCGCCGACGCGACGGCGGACACCCGCCGGAGCGCCCGCACCGTTCTCGGCCGATCGGCGATGCGGACTTCGATCTCGGATGGCTGAAGGTCGACGATGGGACTGCCCTGGGCGTCGAGCGCGATGAAGTCGACGGTGGGGCCAGTGGGGCGCTCGGTGGCGATCTGCGGTTCAATGGCGCCGACAGGCTCCGCCGCCGTCGACAGCGCTATGGCAGCGACGACGGCGATGATGGCGCGGGACGAGCGCATGAGTCAGTTGTCAGTAGCCAGTTGCCAGTAACCAGTCGCCAGTTGCCATCCGTCAGCTGCGAGCGTTTCGCAGTCTGAACTGGAGGCTGGCCACTGGCAACTGGAAACTGGCCCCCGACATCGACCTACCAGTTGAACCGGACCATCAGCTGCCCGATGCGGCCGCCCGGATCGTAGGTATTGCTCGGATCCTGGTAAGCGGCCGTGGTGCGGAAGATGGTGGCGCCCGAACCGGGATTGGCCACCGGCGTGAAGTTCGGGCTGTTGAAAAGGTTGAGCCACTCGAACCGCACGTCGACGTTCATCGTGCCGCGGATGTCGATCCGCTTCGCGATGCCGAGGTCGACCTTCTTGAACCAGGGCGAGATCAGCTGCAGGTTGCGCGGCGCGCAGTCACCGGCCTTCACCTGCACGCACGTCGCGTTGCTGGGGGGCGCGATGTATTTTCCTTGCGGTGCGCCCAGCGACGTCGAGTAGCCGTCCACGGTCGTGTTGCTCGTGCTGAACGCCCGCCGGGTGTTGAGAATGATGTCCTCCGGCAGCATCCAGATCTCGTCGATCCCCGTGGCGGCGTTCGCACGGCGTTCGAACTTGTAGACATCCTGCAGGTCGTCGAGCGACATGCCCACGAGCTGCACGTTGCCGAGGTTCTCCGCCGTCACCTGGAAGCGGCCGACGCTCGACACGCTCCAGCCGCCGAGCAGGGCGTTGGTGAATGCGCCCATGTCGCCGCCGTACCGCTCGCCGCGGCCGACCGGCAGCGTCCAGTCCGCCTGGAACTTGAGCGCGTGGCGGACGGTCGGGTTGCCGGTGACGGGGATGTCGCTCCAGGCGCGGCCGAAGCTGAAGCCGTCGAACTGCGAGCCGCCCTCGAACGCGTAGGTGTAGTTCATGTTCGCCGAGAACCCGTTCGCGAGCCGGCGCCGCAGCTCGAGCTGCAGCGCGTTGTACTTGCTGAACCCGCCGGCGTCGGTCACGTTGGAGCTCGAGACGTCCGGGTTCACGACGAAGAAGTTCGCCGGGTAGCCGAGCGCCTGGGCCTGGTTGCGGCGCGACAGGTTGCCGTCGAGATCCGTGCCCGCCGCCGCGGTCGGATTGGGATTCGGCGCCGCGAGCCGTCCAGCGATCGTGGCGTTGGCCCAGGTGGTACCCGGGTTGAGGTATGCCGCGGGATTGGATGCATCGGCCCGGCCGTTGAGGTAAGCAAGGTAGATCGGCAGCGGGCTCGTGCCGGTGCCCGAACCAAAGTAGGCGAACGAGCCAACGCGGTTCGAGGCGCCGGAGGCGTTATTGGCCTGGAGGTTCGCCATCGCCATCTTGAACTCGTTCATGAAGCCGTTCGCGACCAGGTTCTCGCCGCGGACCGTGTTGTAGTTGATCGCCTCCCACTCGTCGATGCCGCGGTTGCCGACGTAGCGGATCTCGACCGCGACGTTGCGCGACACCGACCGCGCGAAGCCGACCGTCCAGGTGCGAACCCTGGCCACCTGGATATCCGGCGCGAACGCATCCACGCGATCCGCCCGGTTCGCACCGACGGCAATCGGGTAGGTCGGATCAGGATCGAATTCCGCCGGATAGAGGCGGTTGGTCTGCGACAGCAGAACCGGCCACGATTCGCCGGCCGGCACGAGGCCGGTGTTCGCGGTTCGGTTGAGCGAGATTGAGGCGCCGCGATTGTTGCCATAGAGGGTGGTGAATCGGGTCAGCCCCTGGCGATCGTAGGCTTCCGCGTAACCGGCGCGGAACGTCGCCTGGTCCGGATCGCCCAACATCGCCCGCAGGAATCCCGACTGCACGTTCGGCCGCCAGGCGATGCCCGCGGACGGGGCGAAGTTGTTCAGGTCGGTCTGGTAGCCTTCCGATCCCTTCTCCAGCAGGTTGAACTGCGGCGCGACGCCGTTGAGGTCTCCAGGATTGAGGACGTCGCAGCGGCTGTAGATGTCGCCGTTGCCAACCCCGGAACGGCCGCAGATGCTGTCCATCGTGACCGACGACATCACGCTCGTCGTCGGGACGAACGGCGTCGTGATGTCATAGCGGATGCCGCCCGTGAGCGTGAGGTTTGGTTTCACCCTCCACGTATCCTGCAGGAACATGCCGAAGACCTTGTAGCCGCCCTCGAGCGTGCTTTCCGCCAGCTCCTCGGTACTGGCCGCTGGCGCCGTCCAGGACGGCGGTGCTGGCGACGGTCGCGACGCGGCCGGTCAGGACGGCGTAGGTCGCACGCGCCGCGGCCAGCTGATCGCCCGATGCGCCGGGGAAGTTCGTGTTGGTGAACAGTCCCGCGGCCGGGTCGAAGTCGGTGTTGAACCCGAGCGTAATTCCCCGCACCATCGTCTGGCCGGACGACGAGGCGTCCGAGATCATGGCGCTGCCGCCGGTCATGACGGTATGGGCGCCGCGGTTCCAGGTCAGTGTGTTCTCGATGCTGTAGGTCGGCGCCTTGCGCCAGCTCGGAGTCGTTGGACGTGAACCAGTCGGTGGTGCTGGTCGGCGTCGTGATCGCGAAGCCGCCCGAGTCCGAGAACGTGCTGGGGTCGTTGCGCGAGGCCAGGCTCGAGGGGTAGCCGAAGTTCGAGCCGCTGGCATAGGCCGTCAGCCCGCCGCGCAGCTCGTTGATGATGTTCCTGCTGACGACCGAGCGCAGCGACGTCGAGAGCAGCGGCCGCGTCGAGACGAAGTCGCGCTGGTTCGGCGCGCCGGGAAATCTCGGGTCAGTGTTGTTCAGGTAATCGGGCGTGCGCTTGGCGGTGATCGTCGACCACGAGCCGCTCAGGCGGTTGGCGTCGCTGAGGTTGTAGTCGAGGCGTACCGTCGGCTGATGCTCGAAGAGCTCAGACGGGCTCTGCCAGACGTAGTTGTCGTAGAGCGGATCGCTCTGCGCCGAGCGCGTGCCGGCCGTCTTCGTGGCAGCGTCGATCATCATCTGCAGGTTCATGCTGGTCGGATCCTTGGTGGCGATCTGACCGTTCGCCGCCGCCAGCGACAGCAGGTTGACCTCGCGGACTTCGTTCTGGAACTGGTAGCGGAACCAGCCGTCGTAGACGCGCGGGTTGAAGACCGTGCGGGTGCGGGTGAAGCTGTTGGGGAAGCGAATCTGCTCGTAGTGGAAGAAGAAGAACGCCTTGTTGCGGCCGTCGTAGAGGCCGGGCACGACGATCGGTCCGCCGACGCGGGCGCCGAACGTGTTCAGCTTGACCTCGTTCTTCGGCTGCTTGTTGATCTCGTTGAAGACGTAGTTCGAGTTGAAGCTCGGGTTGCGGTAGTACTCGTAGCCGCTGCCGGTGAAGCGGTTGCCGCCCGACCTGGTCTGGAAGGCCATCGTCACCGCGCCGGCGCCGCCGCCGACCTGCGCGCCGCCGGCCGACAAGGTCACCGATACCGCCTCGATCGCGTCCTGCCGCGGCGTCACCGAGGCGAAGAACCCGTCGGTGTTCCGCAGGAAATTGTCGTTGTTGCTGACGCCGTCGAGCGTGATGCTGAGGAAGCTCTCGGGCAGGCCGTTGATCGTCGAGTCGCGGTTGGTGCCGGTCGTGTTGACGCCGGGCAGGAAGGCGACGGCGTTGAGCGCGTTTCTCGTCGGCGTCGGCATCCGCGTCAGCTGATCGGCGTTGAGCGTCGCGGCCACCGTGCCATTCTCGGTGTTGATCAGTTCCGAGCTGCTCGTGACGATGACCGTCTCTTCGAGCTGGCCGATCTCGAGCGTCAGCGCGATCGCGATCGGCTGACCGATCGCAAGCCGCACGGACTTGGCCGTCGCGGTCTTGAAGCCGGCGAGCGTTGCCGAGACGGTGTAGCTGCCGGCGGACAAAGCCGTGGCTTGGTACCGCCCCTCACCGTCCGTCGTCACCTCGTGCGACTGGCCGGTCGATTCTTCCTTGATGATGACCGTGACGCCGGGAAGCACGCTTCCGTCGGTGTCCTTGACGACGCCTGAAATCGACGCGGTGGACTGCGCCTCGGCGTGCGGAACTACGCAGGCTAGTAATGCGACGAGGAGCGCGATGCTCCTGCACCAGGCCGTACCCCACATACTCTCCCTCCCCCAGGACACCGGGCGGTGTCCCTCCCTAAGCAGTGTTGTGGCTGACGTGATGAGCGGTGTGACGAGTTTTGCCGTGAAGTCTATGCCTGGGACGAGTGACGATCAATACACAAATTGGGACGAGTTCCAGCCGACCCTACAATTATGTGGAACAGCCCGGTCGGCCTGCGAAACTGCGGGACGAGCTTCGGGCGTGGATCGCCGGATTTGGCTGGATTGATGACGGGTTTGGGGACCAAGTGCCGTTACCTCCGCCCGCCGCGGGCGCGGCGAGCGGAGGAGCAACGTCAGGTAGTGACCGGCTTGTTGCTGACCTTCTCGCGCCGCTTGTCGAAGAACAGCACTTCGCTCTGTCGATACGCCTGGACGCCCATCCCGATCGCGGCCATGGCCTGATAGCCGAGGCGCGCCGACAGGTTTGGCTCCTGTCGCGAACGGACGCAGTCGAGGAAGTTGTCCATGTGCGGATGGCCGCCGAGCGGCACCGGCGTGACGTCGATCTTGAGAGCCTCGACCCCGGTCTTCTTGACGAACTCGTCGCGGAAGTCGCGATCGGGCAGGACGTCCATCGTCGTGTTGACCAGGCTCTCGCTGTTCTGGGCGATGTACAGCGTGCCCTTGCTGCCGTGCACGACCAGAGGCGCGCCGGCGCCGCTGCCCACCGAACACGCCAGCTGCATCGTCCACGACGTGTAGTCGACGTTCATGAAGAATGTGTCGGGAACCTCGCGATCCTTCTGGAGATAGATGCCGCCAGAAGCCGTGACCCGGCTCGGGAAGTCACCGCCGATCGTCAGCAGCAGCGGCGAGACCGAGTGATAGAAGAGGTCGGTAGCGATGCCGCCGGAGTAGTCCCAGTACTTGCGCCAGCGGAAGTAGCGCTCCGGATCGAACGCCCGCTTCGGCGCCGGACCGAGGAACGCCTTCCAGTCGAGCGTCTTCTCGGTCGCCTCGGGATCGATGGTGTAGTTCCACTCGCCGCGCAGGTTCTTGTTGCGGCCGAAACCGCCGGAGGCCCATACGACGTCGCCGATCACGCCGTCGGCGATCGCCTTCTTCGCTTTCCAGAAGTGATCCATCGACGCGTACTGGCTGCCGACCTGGAGGATCCTGCCGCTTGCCTTCACCGCGTCGGCGATCTGCCTCGCTTCGTCGACCGTGTAGGTCATCGGCTTCTCGAGGTACACATCCTTGCCCTGCTCGATCGCCGCCATCGTCTGGGCGAAGTGCCAGTGATCGGGGGACGCGATTACGACGGCGTCGATGTCGGGGCGGGCGCAGAGCTCGCGATAGTCGTGATGGACGGCGCGTTCGTCGACCTTGGTCGCTTCACGGGCCCGCGTCTTGCGTTTGTCCCAGATGTCGTTGACGGCCACCGCCTGGACGTCGCCGCGCTCCTCCTGGCGTTCCATGATGCGGCGGATGTGCGTGTTCATCCGGCCGCCGCAGCCGACGAAGCCGACGTTGATGCGGTCGTTGGCGCCGATGATGCGGCTCTTCGCCTTACTGGACTGCCGGGCGCGGGTCGGCGTCGCCACCGCGGCTGTGCCGGCCGCTACGACGGCGCTGGCGCCGACCTGCCGGATGAAATCGCGCCTGGTCGTGTGCTTTCGCTTCGACATTCCCGCCTCCGGCGCAAGCGTAACACGGGTGGTGCGCACGTCGGGTGCGGTCAGTCAGGGTGCGCACGGCGGGTGCGCACAACTGGTGCTCGCGGTTCAGTCGGCTCGCAGGGCGATGATCGGGTTGACGCGCGTCGCGCGGATGGCGGGGAGGACGCAGGCGGCGAGCGCGAGCGCGACGACCAGTCCGGCGTTGGCCGCGAAGACGATCGGATCGCGGGCTGTGACGCCGAAGAGCAGGCTGTCGAGCGCCCGCGTCATGAAGAACGACGCGGCGAGGCCGCAGACGACGCCGATGGCCACGAGCTTCATGCCGCCGGCGAGGATCAGGCGCAGGACGTCACGCCGCTGCGCGCCGATTGCCAGACGGATGCCGATCTCCTGGGTCCGCTGCGTGACGGAATAGGCGATGACGCCATACAGTCCGATCGCGGCGAGCACCAGCGCCAGCGCCGAGAAGAACGACAGCAGCTGTGTTGTCAGCCGCCGCGGCGCGACCGCGTTCTCGATCAGGCGGTCGAGCGGGTAGTAGTCGCCGTTCGGCAACGTCGGATCGTGGGCGGCGAGCGCGGCGCGGATTTCGGGCGCCAGTGATTCCATCGGCCGGTTGCTGCGGACGACCATCTCCATCCCGCCCCAGTCGCCGGTCTGTCGATAGTGCAGGTACATCTCGTTGCCGCCGGCGCGGTCGAGCGACCCATGGCGGACGTTGACGACAACGCCGATGACCCGCGTGCCGCCAGCCTGCGAGAGCATCTGGCCGACGGCCTCCTGGCCCGGCCACAGCGCCTTCGCGAGGTCCTCGTTGATGATCACCGACCTCTCGCTGGTCGCGGTTTCGCGGGCATCGAAGTAGCGCCCGGCCTTGAGCGGAATCTGCATCGCCTGCAGGTAGCCCGAGTCGACGATGCGGGGATAGACGCTGTGGCCCTGCCCGGACGGATAGGTGACGCCAAGTGCGCCGACACCCCAGGTGCGATTGCGGCCGAGCGGCAGCACGTCGCTCAGCCCTGCCGCTTCGACGCCGGGAAGCGCTGCAACCTTGGTGACGGCGTCGTCGAGGTACTGGTTGGCCTCCGCCAGGCTCTTGAATTGCCGTGGCGGGTCCATGCGCCAGGCCGTCGCGTGCTGCGGCTCGAACCCGAGCTCGACGTCGAGCAGCGCCGTGAAGCTGCGAATCAGCAGGCCGGCGCCGATCAGCAGCACGATCGCGAGCGCCACCTCGACGACGACCAGCGCGCTGCGCGCGAGCGCCGACGAACGCCCGGCCGTGCGCTGATGCGTCGCGTTCTGCTGCCAGCCGCCGCCACGGGCGAGGTGAAACGCCGGCAGCACGCCGCAGACGACGCCGGCGATGGTCGTGAGCGCGAGCGTCACGGCGAGGGCGAGGGCATTGACGGATGAGTCCTGGAGCAGCGGCACGCCGAACGTCTGCAGGCGCGAAAGCGCGCGCGTCGCCCAGATCGCGAGCGGCACACCGAGCAGGGCGCCGGCGAACGCCAGCAGCAGGCTCTCGGTGAGCGTCTGCCTGATCAGGTCGGCGCGGCGGGCGCCGAGCGCGACGCGCACCGCGAACTCCTGGCGCCGGCCGTTCAACCGCGACAGCAGGAGGTTCGAAAGGTTGACGCATGCGATGGCGAGGACGAACAGCACCGCGCCGGCGAGGACGTAGAACGCCTGGCGGAATCCGCCACGCAGCGCATCGTCGAGCGGCATCACGCGGGCGCTCAGCACACCGCGGTAATTGCTGGATGCCTTGAAGCGCTCGCTGATTGCCTTGAGATCCGACGCCGCTTGCTGCGGCGTCACGCCCGGCTTCAGCCGGGCGATGCCGAAGAGCGTGTTGCCCTGGCGTGCGGTTTCTGCCGTCAGCGGGAACGGCCGGATCAGATCGATCTCGTTGCCGGGCGCGAAGATCGCGTCGAAGTCGAACGACGCCGGCAGGACGCCGATGATCCGGATCGGGTTGTTGTTCAGCGACAGCGACTGGCCGACGACGTCGGCGCTGCCGCCGAAGCGGCGCTGCCAGAAGGCGTGACTCAGGATCGCGACCGGCGGCGCGTTGAAGCGGCACTCGTCGGCGGTGAAGTTGCGGCCGAGCGGCAGGGCGACGCCGAGGAGCTCGAGGAAATTGTCGGAGACGCCGACCGAGCGCACGCGTTCGGGCGTGCCGCCGCCGGTCACCGTCTGGCGCCGGCCGAAATCGAAGAAGGCGAAGTAGCCGGCGATCGCCTCGAAGCTGCGGTTCTCGGCCCGCCACGCGTTGAACGTGTCGGCCCGCGTCGTCCGTGCCGAGAGCCCGCCGGTACCGTTCTCGATCCAGACCAGCCCGTCCGGCCTGGCGAAGGGCAGCGGACGCAGGAGCACCGCATCGATGACGCTGAACATCGCCGTGCATGCGCCGATGCCGAGCGCCAGCGTCAGCAGCGCCACGGAGGTGAAGCCTGGAGACTTCAGGAACTGGCGGATCGCGACCGTGATCGTCTGGGGCATGTCGAGCGGTTAGACGGTACGGCCGCTCGATTTGGTTGCAACGGCAGGTCAGAAAAGCGGCTCGGCGTCGCGGCGGCCAGCGGCGCCGTCCGCACGTAAACGCCGCGCGACGGCATCGTCGCGAAGCCCTCGGCGACGAGGGCGCGGTTGCCGAGGCCGGCCTCCGGGCGGGGGATGCCGGTAACGCGGGCGAGCTCGCCGGGAATCGTCATGCCGGCACCGTCGAGAAAGCAGCGGGCGATCTCGCGCAGCGCCGTGGCGCGGCTGACGCGTCGGCGCAGCGCCTCGGGGAAGCGGCCGACGCCGAGGGTCCAGATGTATGTGAACTTCGGCTGGTAGAAGACCTCGCTCGGCACGACGATCATCGCCGCCTGCAGCTCGTCGAGCGCGCGCGTGAACGCCACCCGATCCCTGACGCCCGACTCGTCGCGCAGGTCGGACGTGGCCATCTCCCATTCGGCGCGCAGCACCTTGAGGATGGCCCTGGCGTTACGGCTGAGGCGGTGCTGTTCGTCGGCGCGCCGCACGCCGAAGATGGCATGGAAGTAGGGCACCATCCTCGGCGCGATGAACATCGTCTTGCCGCGAGCGAGCTTGGCGTAGTAGACGCGCGCGCGCTTGACGACCTCGTCCTTGAGGTGCCACGTCAGCGAGGCCTCGGGATCCTTCTGGACGTTGCGCGGCATCACCGCGTCGCGGCGGCCGCAGACGGCGACGTAGAGCGAGGGACCTGGCCGCCGGGCGTCGGTCAGGCAGGCGGTGAAGCCGACCTGCTCGATGAACCGTTCGGCATCGTTGGCGGTCTCGACCTGGCGCGTCGCTTCACGCCACCAGCGGGCGTCGCGATGCTCTTCGATGTCTGGGGGGAGAAGCATGAGACCGGTTGTCCGGGGGCCGGTCGTCCGGTCGTCCGGATGCTCGGCGCTCAGATAACCATACAACGGTCACCGAGCCCCAGGGCAACCGAACGAACCAGACAACCGCACAACCGCGACAACCGGACGACCGGACGACCGGACAACCGGAGTTTAAAACCTGACTCGTGCTCCCAGCTGGATCGCCCGCGTGTTCAACTGCGCCGTCGATCGGCCGAAGTTGGTGCTGCTCAGATCCATGTTCGGATTGTCGAGATTGACGCGATTGAGCGCGTTGAAGGCGTCGAGGCGCACCTCGGTGTTGAGTTTCTCCGTCATCTGGAAGCGCTTCGACAGCGACAGGCTGACGTCGGCGTAGCCCGGGCCGCGATAGGCGTTGCGCACGAGATTGCCGTTCGTGCCCCGCGCCGGCACCGGGAAGTCAGCGGCGCGGAAGATGCCGGCGAGATACTCGTCGACGCTCCAGCCGCTCGTCTTCACGTCGCTCGCGGGCGCGTTCGGCCGATCGCCGCCGTTGCCGTCGGCGTTGAAGTCGCCGCTTGGGAACGCTGCGCCGTTGGTGACGTTGATCGGGTTGCCAGCCTGCAGGATCGCCGAGCCGGCGATCTGCCAGCCGCCGAACAGCGTCCGCACCAGGCCGGTGTGGTCCTTGAAGAACGGCATCTCCCACAGCCCGACCAGCGCCAGCTTGTGCGGCACGTCGTAACCGGCGAGCGCGTAGTCCGCGCCGATGTTGGCCGCATCCTGGAAGTTGGTCGAACCGACGGCCTGGTCGGCGTCGTTCATCGCCTTGCCGAACGTGTAGGCGCCCTGGAACGTGTAGCCCTGGCGGAAGTTGCGGCGAAGGGTGACGGTGCCGCCGTGATAGTTGGCGCGCGAGTTCGAGCGCACCATGGTGATGCCGGCAAAGCTCGGGTTGAAGCCGGTGAAGACGTTGTCGGTGGCGAGATCGCCGACGAAGCGGTTGACGTTGTAGGCGTTGTGCAGCTGCCGCCCGGCCGAACCGAGGTAGTTCGCTTCGGCGACCATGCCCCACATGATCTCGCGCTGCACGCCGAGGAACCAGTTGTGCGTGTACGGGCTCTTGAGGTCCGGATCGACGACCGTCAGCGCCACGCGTGCACCGCGAACGCCGTTGCGGTCGTCGAGGCCGACCTGCAGCGCCGGATCGACCGGGTAGCCGAGGTAGGGCGCCGAGGCGTCACCGAGGCTGTAGGTGAACGTCGGCGTGCCGAACTGCTGGCCGAGCACGACCGAGGCGCGCAGCGGCGGGCTGTGGCGATAGTTCTCGGCCGGCAGGTTCATCAACCGGTCGAACGCGAGGCCGTAACCGCCGCGCACCGACATCTTGCCGTCGCTCTTCGGATCCCAGGCGAAGCCGAGGCGCGGACCGAGGTTGTTGGCATCGGTGGCAAAGAAGCGATCGACGAAGTCGACGCGGGCATTGCCGATCTGTTCGTTGAAGCTCGAGCCCGGCCCGAGAATGATGTTGCGCAGGGTGTCGTCCGAGTCCTTGAACGTGCCGTAGTTCTCGTAGCGCAGCCCCATGTTGACGGTGAAGTTCTTCGCCACCTTCCAGTCGTCGTCGATGAAGAGCGCCCACTCCGTCTGGGTGAGCTCCGAGAACGCCGTCACCGGCTCGCCCGTGCGCGGGTCGACGTAGCGCGTCATCTGCAGCGCTTCGTCGTCGGCGAAGTTCAGCAGGTTCGAGAACTGGTAGTTGGGGATGTAGTTGTTGGTATTGCTCGCCGAGCCGTACATCTGACGGAGCTCGCCGCCCATCTTGATCAGGTGGCTCGACTTGATCACCGTGAAGATGTCCTTGACGTGCCAGTTGGTCTGCCACCATCCGTTGGGATAGCCCGACTGGCCGAAGCCGGTGACGCCGGTGATGTTGATGCCGGGAATCTCGAGGTGGAGCGGCGTGTCCGGCAGGCCGACGAGGCGCATCATGCCGACGCGGAGCTCGTTCAGCTTCGAGGAGCTGAGCGTCTTCGTGTAGTTGACGTTCCAGTAGTGCGTCGTATTCGGCGTCGGCCGGTTGAACTCCGGGCGGATGCCGCCGGTCACCGCGTACGAGTTGGTGCGGTAGAAGTTGCCGTAGAGGCGGTCCTTGCCGGGACGCACCTCGTAGTCGGAGCGGATGTTGAACTGGTTGCCGCGGCGCCAGCCCTCGGGGACGAAGAAGGCGCTGCCGACGTCCATGATGCCGTCGGCCGGCCCGATGGTGTTGACGCCCGGCGCCGGGCTCCCCAGATCGCGGAAGCCGGAGGTCGGATCGACCGCCGGCGCGAAGTCGCGCAGGAGCTCGGCCGCGATGCTGTTCGGGCTGCGCTGGATCACGTAGTTGCGGAACTCCGGGGTCTCGACGGTGAAATTCGAGCCGCGCGCCCCGGTCTGGCGCAGTCCTTCGTAGGACGTGAAGAAGAACAGCTGGTTGCGGACGATCGGTCCGCCGAAGCTGTAGCCGAACTGGTTCTTGTCGAACTTCGGCACCGCCGTCTCGAAGACGTTCTTGGCCGAGAGGTCGTCGTTCTGGAAGTAGTACGAGCCGCTGCCGTGGAACGTGTTCGTGCCCGACTTGGTGATGACCTGCACCTGCGCGCCGGGGCTGCGGCCGTCGACGGCCGAGAAGTTGTTCGAGACGACCCGGACTTCTTCCACCGACTCGGTGTTGGGCGTCAGGTTGGTGATGCCGCCGCGGGCGACGCCGTTGGTGCTGGTGTCGTCGACGGTGTAGGAGTTGGCCTCGTCGCGCTGGCCGCTGGCGTTGATCCGCGGCGCCGACTCGCCCGCGAACGAATCGTCGGCGCCGCCGCCGCCGCTGATCGACGCCGACACGCCCTTGCCGGTGACGCCCGGCTGCAGCGCGATCAAGTTGTAGAGGTTGCGGCCGCTGAGCGGCATCTCCTGCAATTGCATCCGATCGACCCGGCCGGAGACGCGTCCCTGCTCGGTTTCGACCTGCGCCGCCGCGCTCGTGACCTCGACCGTCTCCTTCAGGCCCGACACTTCGAGCGTGAAGTCGACGCGGATCGTCTCGTTGACGCCGACGTTGACCGATTCACGCAGGCCGTTCGCGAACCCGGTCTTGATGACCTCGATCCGGTAGGTGCCCGGGCCGAGGCTCAGGACGCGGAACACGCCGTCGCTCGTCGTCGTGGCGTCGCGCGCCACGCCGCTGGCGATGTTCGTGACCATCACGACCGCGTCGGCGACGACGGCCTTCTGGCCGTCAACAATCGTTCCCTGGATGGCGCTGTTGAACTGCGCCGCCGCGGGATCGGGAGTGAAAGCAAAAGCGAGCAGGAAGATCACGAACGTAAATCGGACCGGTCGCAGCCTGGACATCTGTCTCCTCCGCGGATCGTGTCGATATTTCCGACCGATTCGTCATGTCAGCGGGCTGGAGCGTACAGAAACGGCCGTCCCCGGACAAGGCAGTTCGGCTAATGGCAGGATAAGGTCGACAGTTAGCCCGTCCGGATCCGGACAGATGCTAGGATGTGACGCGTTCCCGCCAAAAACCGACTCGTGAGCCCGCTTCTCGCCACCATCGCCCGGCACAAGGGCCCGCTCAACTACTACGCCGATCGCTTTCTGATCGTCGTCGCGGCCGCCACGACCATCCAGAGCCTCGTCATCGGCTGGCGCGACCAATTTCAGGACTTCAGGATCTTCTACGTTTCAGCCTGGCTCATGCGGCGGGGCGGCGACCCGTATCTCGGTCTGGCCAGTCAGGGCCTGGGCCCCAACACCAACACCCCGTCGGTCATCGTCCTCACTGAACTGCTGACCTGGCTCCCGTATGCCACGGCGGCGATGGTGTGGCTGGGGCTCGGACTGCTGACGCTCTGGGCGACCGTCCGGGCACTGGCGCCCAACGTCGTGCCGACAACCCGGCGAATCCTGCTGCTCATCGTGCTGGCCACCCAGGCCGGCGCGCTCACGATCCGGCAGGGGCAGATCGTGTTCTTCGTGATGGCGCTCTTCACGTACGCCTGGCTTGCCGATCGCGACGGTCGTTCCGGCCGGAGCGGTCTCGCGCTCGGCGTGTTGATGGCGTTGAAGCCGTTCTACGGACTGTTCGCGATCTACATGCTCTGGCGCCGCGACTGGCGCGCCTGTGCCGGCATCGTCGGCGGCGGGCTTCTCTGCGCCGCGGTCATGCTGTTCGACTTTCGTCCGGAGATCGTCCGCTCGTGGGTGGTGTCATTGAGCCAGATCAACTGGCAGGCGCACCTCACCAACGTGTCGGTCCGCGGTCTGGCCGCCCGCTGGTTCGCGGCGCCGCCGCAGCAGCCGTATGCGTTGACGACGACGCCGATCGTGGTCTCGCGGGAACTGGAAGTTGCCGCCTGGATCGGCGCCGTCGCGCTGATCGCCTTCCTGACTGCGCGCGGTGTCACGCGGCGGCAAGACAGGACGCAGGCGTGGGCCGTGATCAGCCTGGCGGCGCTGCTGCTGTCGCCGCTCGCCGAGATCCACTACGCCATCGTCGGCATCGGGCCCATCGGGCTGGCGTTCTCACGCTCGCGCCGCTGGCGGGCGGCGTGGCTCACGGGCATCGGCCTGAGCCTGCCGTATGCGCTGGTCGACCGGTTCCACGGCGGCGTCATCGGCACCGTGACGTTCGGGTCGGTGTACGGGCTCTCGATGATCGCGCTGTGGTGGGAGATACTGCGGCCTCTGCCGGGTGAGGCGGCGTCATCGCCTCCGGGCGCAAATCCGCGACGGTCCGGCGATGAGCGAGGGATGCGCGCGCTCGGGCCGGCAGGTGTAGGATGTGGCGAATCGACCGTTTCGTCAGCTGGTGGTTCGGATTCAGGCGGAGGGCAGATGCAGCGCGTCATCATCTTCGGGCTTCTCGCGGTTCTTTCGGTTGGTCAAGGCGTGATGCGTGCCCAGAGCGTGACCGATTCTGCGCTCGGGGCATGGACGCTGAACCACGCGAAATCGACCTTCAGCGGCGCCGTCCCGTATCGCCGTGTCATGAAGTTCGAAGTGGCGGGCGACGCCATCAAGGAAACCACCTTCACGATGAGCACCGACAAGCCAAGCATCGTCGTCGAGCACACCGCGCGATTCGACGGCAACGACTATCCGATCTCGAACTCCGTTCTGAACACGGTGTCACTGAGACGCGTGGACGATCAAACGGTCGAGCGGACCGGCAAGATTCAGGGACAGGTCGTGGAGACGGAAACGCGAACCGTCTCGGACAAGGGCAAGGTGTTGACGGTCACGACGAAGGGCACGAGGGACGGCACGGAGTACTCGAGCGTTCAGGTTTACGACAGGCAACCGTGAGCGAAACGCATTCCGAAGTCAGTTAGTGAGAACGGTTCAGGCTTCCCGGAACGCTTGCGGCGTGCGACCGGTCCACCGGCGGAACGATCGGTGGAACGCCGCAGGTTCGGAATACTGGAGAAAGAACGCGATGTCGCCGATGCTCAGGCTGCGATCCTGAAGCAGGGCGCGCGCGAAATCACGTCGCACCTCATCGAGAATCTGGCGAAACGACGCGCGCTCCTCGGCCAGGCGACGGGTCAGGGTCCGACGGCTGACCGCAAGCGTCGTGGCGACGGCGTCGAGCGTCAGGGTCGACTGCCCGAGACGCTCGACCACGATGCGTCGGACGCGGGTGCTCATGACGCCGCCGCTCGACCGGTCGCGATCGCCGAGCGCGTTCTCGAGCCGGCGGCGGATGATTGCTGCAAGCGCCGCATCGGCTTCGCGCATCGGCCGTGCGGCATCGGCCGCGTCGAGGCTCAGCGAGCTCGAGCCGGCGCCAAACAGTACACCTGCGTGGAAGAACCGCCGATGCTCCGCGGTCTCGTCCGGTGCAGGGTGAGCGAAGGAGACGCGGACCGGTGTGATGTTCGCGCCCGTGGCGTCACGCGCCAGCTTGAGCGCCATCGCCAGCGCGAACTCCGTCCGTGCCGGGTGCAGCGGCGTGGTGGCGGTGTCGTGGACCAGGAGGAGGAGACCTTTTTCCTGGCGGTGTGTCCGCGCCGCCACGCGATCGCTCAGCAGTCTGCCATACCGCGCTAGCCGCTCGAGTCCGTTTTCGAGAGAAGAGCTGGATCGTATGGCGTACTCGATGAGGTCGAGCGCGCCGCGGGGCAGCGACTCGGCGAGATGGATGCCGAGCGCATCATCGGATGTAAGGGTTGCGGCCAGGCGCCACGCCGTCTCGGTTACAGCCTCGGGGACGCGAGTATCGGGATCCTCGAGCCTCGTCCGGCCGAAGAGGCGGCGAATAGGTGCCGCGTTGACATTGCGGCTCTCGACCCAGCCGATCAGGTGCGGCAGTACCCACCCTTGCACGGATGACGCGATCACCGCGCGGCTGTGTGCGCTGCCCATGACGTCAGACCGTCCGGCTGCTGCCGCGGAACGCTCCCACAGAATCAACAGCCTCGACAACGCCACGGCCTAAATCGCATCGACACAGGACAAGCGGGACCAGCGGTGTGGTCATGGAGCGTAACAATACTCCAACCGCCCAACAGGGCATCGCCTTCCACCCTACCGACTCATCGGGCCAGCAAGTCTGATCTGGCCTCGCCGGTTATCCGGAAAATGCGAAGACGCGTTGACTTGTTCTTCGTCACGGCCCTCGTGTGGTCATCCGTCTGTCTCGCTCACGGACAGTTCACCAGAGAGGTGGTCGACGTGTCGGACGGCGACACGATCTGTCATGCAGAATGGCCAGGGTGTTACTTCGGAGCGCAAAGATTATTCTGGCCGTCGGGCGCTCAACCCTCGTGGGCCTTTTCCGCCGCCGGGCTGTGCTTGAAGATGATTGGCAATGACAGGTGTGTTGATTGGGCCCCGCCGTCGCCCGATCGACGCCGACACGCTGATCGGGTTGGACGGCGCTATCTTCGTGCGGATGATGACTCTACTTCCGGGTGTTCGCGCGGGCTTCATACAGCGTGACGGACTTCTCCACGCTGCGGTCGATGTTTTCCCCAATCACCGCCCAGAGCCCGGCCCCCAGTCCCACGAACGCCGCCCTGCCGCCGGCGCCGCATTCGCGGTCGCCGATCCGGCAGCTCGACATCGCCGCCATGCTGGCCCCGATCAGGGCACCAATCAGTACGCCGTTCCTGACCGAGTCCTTGCGCTTCGACGTCACGCGGCGGACCTCATCGCGATCGAAACGCTGTTTGGTGGTGACGACGCGAAGGACAAGGGATTCGGGGTCGACCTGGAGCAGTGTGCCCGTTGCCGTAAGTCCCCCTGCGGCTTTGACCGTCACCGTTGAGCCCAGAGCCCGGTCCAACTGTGTCCACGACGAAGAGAAGTCCTGGATCGAGGCCTTCGTAGCGTTCCAGTGCTCGAGGGCTGGGGCTTGCAGGGCAAGGCCCGCGACCAGGTACGCTGCCGCTGTCGCTGAGGGCATTGAGAACCTCCAGCCTGTAAGCTACACGGCGCTCTCCCAGAAGTCGTGAGCGACCGCTCAAGATCGCTGAAGAAAGTGTGTTCGCGCTTGCGCGAACGTAGGCCAGCGGCGGTCGAGACGAACCAGACACGCCAGCACTGGGGGAGGGACGCGGCTATCTGCCGTGACTCAGAGGCCCATCTCCGACTGCTCTATAGAAGCCGTGCGTGATGCAGAGGATCGCCCCGCACGACGGGTTGTGGCGCGTGCCTGCCGGTACTGTGGCGCGGCATTCGAGGCCGTGCGGCATCAGGCGTTCTGCCGGCCGTCCTGCCGTCGGGGCGGACAGCCACCGGGCGGCCGTCTCTCGGTCAGGCATGGCGGGCGCCCTCTACCTTCGGGGCGGTTCGTGGAACCACAGCCGGCCGCAGCATGCACACTGGCAGAAGAACCCAACGTCCGAACCAAACAACCGTCGGACGTCGCCAGACCGGCAATCAGGGCACGACGGCAACGGTGGTGCAACCGCCAAGTCGTTGTCGTTGGTCTCAGCCACAGCGCGATGGTAGGCGCGAAGTCCGGCGGTGTCGATACGGGGAAACCCCTATCCTTGTGGGGGCCTAACCTGGTCGTGTTTCGACCGAGACGAACGCTCAAGTGCGGTCGCAGTGATGCCAGATATTGCCGCAGGTTTCGCAGCGACAATAGAGGCGCGCGACGGTACCCTGGTTCTGATCGGTCCAGTCGTGGATTACTTGCATGATGAGATAACAATCGGCGGAAGGGAGCGCATCCGTGAAGAAATCTCCGGGATGCACCCGAAGCCGTTCCGATTCCATTCCCGCAGCCTGAGCAGCGGCCGTCACATGCGCCGATCGAACAGCCTGGACGGTTCGCGAACTCGGCACCGATGATACCGTCGTCGACGAAGACGTAGGCTTCGTCGATCGCCCAGCCTTCCGGGTTGTGTACTGTCGGGCGTGATCAATCTGGCGGTGTTCAAACGACGCGTGCTGTGTGGCCGTCTGCACGCTCAGCTCATCGCCGGCATTGGTGAATTGATGGCGAGCCGTAAACGACTCGCTCGCTGGTAGCTATGTGGTAGCTAGACCGAGCCTCACATTGAGAGAGAGTGTCGAATTGGGGTGATTTGCTAGTAAATCTGGAGCCGGCGCTCGGACTTGAACCGAGGACCTGCTGATTACGAATCCGCCTCCGCCCGGCGACTTTGCTCAAGGAAAGTCGCGCACGGACTTCGCGACTCTGTCGTGGCACTCGAAGTCACAACATGACAGAGTGCCAGTTGGCCCGCACAGGCGTGATGGCCGACACCTCCCTCCGGCACTCGTGGAAGACTGGAATCGACTGGCCTCGAACGCGACCGTCTCGCAGGACGTCCGCACCGGGCTGGAAGCGTTCCTGGCCCAGGTCTTCGCCGCGAATCGCCGACCCGCCACGACGCTCACCGACGTCCAGACGATGACCTGATCGCCGTGCTCGCGCCGCACCGTGGACTGGTTCCCCTCTGAGCGTCACCATACCCGATTTGAGTGGCGCGAGCCCGCCTGGCACACTCATCGCGTTCGCGACTATCGCATTTTTCCGAGAGGTCACGATGCCACGACGACGGATTCCGAAGGTTTCGGTTCCCAGCCGGCCCGACGGCCGACGAACCAGGGGCAACGCCACAACGGCGCAACGCCCACCCCGGCGCGGGCGACGCGGCCAGACTGAGGCCATCGCCGCGCGCCGCGGGGTCAGCGCTCGAACTGCGAAAAGCAAGCGCTGAATGACGCGATTGAACAAGCCGTGCGCGCCCGCGAGTACGTCGAGCAATGCGTGGGTGAGATCCGGTTTCGGAACGACGACGGTGCGGATCTGGTGATCGACAGAGACGCCATCAGGGAAGTCCTGCTGATCGGTATCACAGGGCGGGGAACTTTAAGTCTCATCGCAGCAAACCCGAGCCATGCTGGCGCTCTCGGCCTGTTGAAGTTCGGCCAACCGCCGTGGATGTTGTCGCTTCTCGATTTGATCACCGTCTGTGCAGCGATGGAGTTCGAGGGCCAACTGATCGACTACTCGCCAGTTGATCGTCGGCGGCTCAGTAGTCGTCAAGAACGACTGGACATGCGTCGAAGTGGTGGACCGGAGATCTCCGATGACGCTCATTGATCGCAGCCGCATCGGACAGTAAAGGGAGAGCGCCACGCAGGATCTTCTTGCATCTGGCGGGCGGGCCTTATCTTCTGACAATTATTGGCATCAGGCTCGAGGGGTTGATGGGGGCATCTTCAGCGAGACACCAGCCGACTCGTCGGAAGCGACGGGAGCGAACAAACGAGTCTGGTGGGCTTCCGCCCATCATTTGCCCACGGTGCGGCGGTCCATCGTCCTTGGACACGTGACTCCTCCGCTGTTTGAGGCAAGACTCACACGCTGGGTCGCGCATCCAGTGCTGTCAAAACCCGTCACGCTTCGCGGAATCGTTTCGGCAGATGGTTCGCCAAGTCTCATTGATATGACGGTGCACGACCAACTGCAACAGCGCGCAGCGATCGGCGGCGGGCGCGAACGAGCGGAACTTGAGGCATTTGAGACGTTGCTGGCGAAACCGATCGCGAGCGCGGTCGTCGCGCAATTGCGCGAGGAAGCAGCGGCTCATGGCGTTGACGTCTGGACGTGGCTGGAACGCCAAGCTGTTTAGGAGACGTAAAGATCCCTGCCGATATGTTCCGGTTCGATAGACATTGGCACTCGCGGGTGAAGGCCGCGTCACGGCTGGACAAGTGGTGATGGAAAACGACGGCGAGAACGACGACGCCGACACCGACCGTAAACTTCCCGGCTATCTGTGGGAGTGGGCGGAGGATGAGTGCCGGGCGTGGCGGCCACATCGGCCACCGCCCCCGGTTCATGCACATCGGCCTATCCTTCGTAGTCGTCGACGGTCCGGTCCGATTCTACGGCGCCCGACAGGTGCACGATTTGGAGAGCCCAACCTGGAAACTTGAGAAGTGATTCTGTTACAGCGGGGTTGGGCTACGCGGACGCTGGAAAATCAGAGGTTTCCACGATCGCTTCCAGACGGGTCTTGTTTACAGCGCGCCAGCGGGCCACAACCGTGTGAGAGACGCCGAGTTGCTGGGCGGCCTGCCGCGTGGAGAGATTCGCGACAGCCGCGAACCGCTCGTCCGAGACGGCGCACGGTTTACGGCCCAAGCGCCGGCCTTGTGCGCGCACACGGGCGAGGCCCGCTCGAACGCGCTCTTGAATGCGTGCCCGCTCGAACTCCGCGATCGAGCCGAGGACCCCGGCGACGAGCCTGCCGGCGGGTGTGCTGGTGTCGATCCCCTCGCCGAGCGTGACGAACGCGATCCCGCGCGAGTGCCAGTCGTCGAGCAGCATCACCAAGTGCCGAAGGTTCCGCCCGAGACGATCGAGACGCCAGCACACGACCGCTTGCACCTGATGGCGCCGCACATCGGCGACGAGCTGGTCGAGCGCAGGCCGGCGATCTTTCGCACCGCTGACGCCGTGGTCCACGTACTCGACGGCGCTCCAGCCGCGAGCCGCAACATAGGCGCGAAGTTCGATCAGTTGATTCTCGGTCGTTTGATCGTGCGTGCTCACACGGGCATACACGGCGACCTTCACGCCCTCCTCCGACGTGTGGCGGCGGTCTTCGGATCGCGCCTGCTCGCCTTCGACGCCCTCGTCACGGGGACACCCTGCTTCTTTAGCCACGCCTGCAACGCGCGGTCGACCTGGACCGAGAGCGGTACGCCGTCACGGTCCTTGACGCGCCGCAGACCCTCCATGATGTCCGCCTCGACGCGAAAGGCGGTCAGCTCTTTCCGTGGCATAATCATGTGTATAAACATGTTTCTACGTCTTGTCAAGTGCGGCTCGTGGACCCCGCTCGGCGCCGCGCGGCTCTACGTCGGTCAGTACGAACGTGAAGACGCCGCCAAAGCCCTCTGCGGTGCGCGCACTGTGGAACTGTTGTTGTCGGCGGTCAGCAAAATGCGGGGGGCGTGGGTGGGGAACGCCTCCTCCCCCACCGGAGGAACAACCTGAACATGCCCGGCAGCCCTCTCCCGGTCGACGGGTCCCGAGTTCAAGCCGTTGGCTGAGCAACAGCGCGACCTGCAGGCTGTCAATCAGTTGTTGAACGAGTGCGTGGAAGTCTTTCGGCTGCATCGTGGCGCCCCTTCGTGCGGGTCGATCGAGGCGCCCGATACAATGGGGAGCCACTCGACTCGCTCTGTCCGAGTTGATGGTCAGGGGCTCGTCGGCGTGGTTCGGACGCTGGCGAGTCCCAGTTTCCGAGCGGCCATCAATGTCCTTATACTGGTGATCGGAAGGTTGCCGGCGTCGATCGCGACCCGTCGAACGTTCCTCTCGGGCAAGTGGCGCAACGGGCAGGTCGCCGCGGCGGTGGTGGCTTGTGGCACGTGATGTGCCGAACATCCCTTGCCTGACGTGAGTGACCTCGCGGCTGTAACTCCGAGGCGGGTCAACGCTCAATGGACACACAGCGTTCTTTCTATCTGTTGTGTGCGCTCTCGTTGCTGACGTCCTGCGGAGACTCCGCTCGGACGACGACTGCTCCGTCTCCAACCGCGCAAAGATGTGCGGTCGGCGTAGCAGCAACGGTGACGACGATTGGAGCATCGGGCGGCTCGGGAGCAGTGACGGTCCAGACCGAGCGGGAATGTCAGTGGACCGCGACGTCGGACGTGTCGTGGCTGACGTTCGCTGGAACCGCCTCCGGCCAGGGCCCGGTCACGCTGCAATTCTCTGTGGCGGGCAACCGCAGCACGGTCCCGCGTCTCGGGGGGATCGCGGTCAACGAACAACGCGTCGCGATTACGCAGGAAGCTGCAACGTGCGAAGCAGCCGTATCGCCGCGGGCCCTGTCGCTCGAGGCGGGTGGCGGCGCGGCGCAGGTTGTGGTGACGACGCAGGATTTCTGCCCCTGGACGGCAGTCTCGAGCGAGTCCTGGATCAGTGTCACGTCTGTTACAGGGACCGGTTCCACCGAGATCGTGGTGAGTGTCGGCGCGAATCCGGGCTCCGCGAGGAGCGGCGTGGTTGCCATTGCGGGTCAGCAAGTCACGGTGTCGCAAGCACCCCAATCCGTGCCCGGGTGCAGCTTTGCCATCGCTCCTGCAACCGCCTCGCTCTCTTCGGCGGCAGAGTCCGTCACCGTGACAGTCATTGCGTCCGCGGGCTGCACGTGGGCGGCTTCCAGCACCGTGTCCTGGATTGTCGTCGCTGCCGGCGCGAGCGGTTCGGGGAACGGCGCGGTGTCCGTCCAGGTCGCTGCGAACACCGGGGCAGGGCGAACCGGCAATGTGCTCATCGCCGGGCAGGTGATGAGGATCGATCAGTCCGCCGCGACGGTGCCGTGTACGGTACAGCATTGCGCCCACCGGTCAGACGCTGTCGAGCACCGGCGGAGGCATGACGACGACCGTGACGACGGGCGCCGGCTGCAGGTGGACGGCGACCAGCAATGCCTCGTGGCTCCGCATCACCGCGGGTGCGAGCGGCGCGGGGAATGGCACCGTCAGCCTCAGCGCGGACGCGAACACGGGTGCCGCGCGGGTCGGAACCGCGTCAATCGCGGGCGGGACGTTCACGGTGTCGCAAGAGGCTGCGACGGTGCCGTGTACGTACAGCATTGCGCCCACCGGTCAGACGCTGTCGAGCACCGGCGGAGGCATGACGACGACCGTGACGACGGGCGCCGGCTGCACGTGGACGGCGACCAGCAATGCCTCGTGGCTCCGCATCACCGCGGGTGCGAGCGGCGCGGGGAATGGCACCGTCAGCCTCAGCTCGGACGCGAACACGGGTGCCGCGCGGGTCGGAACCGCGTCAATCGCGGGCCGGACATTCACGGTGTCGCAAGAGGCGGCCTCTTGTGTGTTCTTGGTCACACCGACCGTCCTCGAACTCGACAAATCGGAGCAGGTTCAAAACATCACTGTCACCGCGGCGGCCTCTTGCACCTGGACGGCATCGGTCACCGCCGCCCACGCGTCGTGGCTGACAATACAATCGGGCGCAAGCGGCACAGGGAACGGCTTGGTGGTCGTCCAGATTGAGAAACTCATGGGCAGTGGTCGAACGGGGACCTTGACCGTCGCGGGACACACGGTCACGGTCAACCAGGGGAAGTAAGCTCGTCATCCCCGCGGTGGTTTGCCTGTCATCGCATCCGAACGCTTTCGATCAGCCAGGCGTCCGAATCCTTTTTCAGGTTGAAGATCCACTCGTGGGCATTAGCCTTCCAGCTGCTGTTGCCGATGCGGGTTACGTAACGCGCGGCGCCCGTGCAGGTGGCAACTGCACTCGTGGAGGCCACGCTCAGGCGGCACTCGTGGAACTGGAGTTCCTGCGAGTGAAGGTTGCGGAAGGCTCGCTCGAGCGCAGGTTGATCGAGCGACGGCCAGAGCTTCTTCGCAGACGCCGCATCGAGGCGGTGGTAGGCCGACTGGTAGCGAGCCAGCACGGCCTGCACCTGGTCCTGCTCGCTGGGCGTCTCCCGCACGACGGCCACTGCAGGCGCGCGAACATCGGCTGATCGCGCCAGTGACGGTGGGGCGGGCGGCAACGGCACCACGCTCAAGGCTTCGATACTTGACATGGCCGTCACCTGGTCGGGGAGTGTCGTCTCAAGTGGCGGCCTCCGAGTGAGCGGGGCAACGGGACTCACATCCGATACAGGAGCCGATTCCGGATCACGCGCAGGCCTCGTCCCGACCTGTCGAACCGGCGTGGCGTTCGCTGCTGACGGGGGACGTCTCGCGGTGCTTCCAGGAAGAGCGTCCTGGCCGATTCTTTTGGATGCTGGGGGTACGCGGTCTGAAGTAACGGCCAGCGGTGACTGCTCGGCGTTGAGGGCGGGGGCTGTCGAGGGCAGAGTTCGTGGCGCCGGAGATGGCACCGGCGTGGCCGGGATACTTGCCAGATCTGAGCTGACCGTTGGCGCGCTTGCGGTTCGGCCCAAGGGTTGCCACGACCATTCGACGAGCAACCTTGGCGTCTCTAGCGCGACCACTCCGGCGAGAAGGGCGACTGACGTCAACGCAAAGAAAACATACCGGCGCCTGTCCCGAGTCGCACGTCCTCGGATCGCGCGAGCGGCGGCGGGTGACGAGAAGACCGGGGTCGGCGTGGGGGAATCGAGGGTTACTTCGTCCGGAAAAGTATCGAGTGCACTACACCCTTCCCTATTCGGCGGCTGCGGGGGAGGCAGCGTGTCTTCGCTGGCGAAATCCGCGAGGTTGACGACATCCGCCGGCTGCGGGGGAGGCAGCGTGTCTTCGCTGGCGAAATCCGCGAGGTTGGCGAAATCCGCGAGGCCCTCCAACTGCCGCAGGTCACTGTTGGAATCGACGATCCACAGGTCGGTTGGACGTGCGGCGCGGGTCGGCGCCTTCGGCGGCGGCATTTCGGCGGGGAGGCCTGTGTCGCTCTGTTGCTTCACGGGTGGCGACATGAGTGGCTCAACATCCCAGCTCGTCCGGCGCGATTCTCGGGCAAGAACCGCCTGCCCGTCCAAGAGTTAAACATCTTACACCCGACGACGATGCTGCGCCTTGGGGCAGCTCGACCGTGCGTGGCGCGCTTGCCGCCGCAGTCGGACTATGACGATAGGCGCGCGTCTGCGGATGGGCAGCGTCGTAAAATACGTTCACCGGTCCGACCGAAAGGCCACGGTGATGGCGCGATCACGCCGTGGCCGAGAACAGCAAGCCCGCCGGTCGTCAGGCTGCCGCGAGTGTCGTCGAGCGGCAGGTGACCGTACGCGTGAAGATCAGGGATTCGTCATGCCGGATGGCCGCGTGTGGGCCCGCGAGCTGGAGAAGAAGTGATGCGTTGGGTTACTGCAGCTTCCGTTTTCGCGCTGTCGTGTGCTCCCTCGATGGTTGCGCCTGCGGCCGGACAGGAGACGTTCACCGACGTGATTGGCTTTCTCGTTACGAACCAAGCCGTGCCCACGGCCAGTCCTGAGCGCGACCTGGCCGCCGCGGAAGCGGCGCGGGCCGCCATGTCCCGTGCGCTCCTCGTGAACCTGACCTCGATGCCACTGGGCGCGTCGTCGAGCGGATTCCTGTACCACCTCAACCGCGAGCTCGGTACCGTGGAGCGCGCCACTGAGAGCTTCGGTCCGTTCTTCGTGGAGCGTGCCCTAACGGTGGGACGCGGTCACGCCTCTTTCGGGATCACCGCCAGCAGCAGCGACTTCGATCACCTGGACGGGCAGGACCTCCGCGACGGGACGCTCATCACCATCGCGAACAAGTTCCGCGACGAATCTGCGCCGTTCGACACCGAGTCGCTGACGCTTCGGATGCACAGCAACACGATGACGCTCTTCGGCAGCGTCGGCGTCACCGAGCGCCTGGAGATCGGCGGCGCCGTACCCTTTTCACGGCTGACCCTCGACGGTTCCCGCGTGAACGTCTACCGCGCCACGACCTTCATGCAGGCGTCCGGCAGCGCGACGGCCAGCGGCATCGGCGACCTAGCCCTGCGCGCGAAGTACACGCTTTTGTCAGGACGGGCTGGCGGCATCGCGGCCGCGGGCGAGTTGCGCCTGCCGACGGGAGACGAGACCAACCTGCTCGGGGTGGGCTCCCAGTCGTACCGCCTGCTCGGCATCGCATCCCTCGAGCAAGGGCGCCTCGCGGTTCACGCCAATGCGGGCATCGTCCGCGGCGGCATCTCGGACGAGACGACGTTCGCCGGCGCCTTGTCCGTGGCAGCACACCCGCGCGTCACCATCTCGGGCGAGGTGATGGTTCGTGATCTGGCAGCTCTGGAGGAGGTCCATCTGGTGTCCGCGCCGCACCCGACGATCGAAGGCGTCGACACCTTCCGCCTGGTACCGGGCGAAGGCGGGACGACACTGGCGAACGCGCTGGTGGGCTTCAAGTGGAACGTGACAGGCACGCTGGTGCTCGGGGGGAACGCGATCTGGCCGCTGATGAAACACGGCCTGACCGCGCCCATCACGCCCACGTTCGTCTTCGAGTATGCCTTCTGACCCCGATGCAGGTTTCTGATTGTTTTTCCTTGCTACATTCTGCGCAGCCGATCTGCAACAACCCTCAATCAATCCGGCCATTCTCATGGTTCGATGGGACTCTTAATCTGCGGGTTCTCGGTTGGATTCCGAGGCGGCCACCACTCATTCCAAACAACCTACGACGTTCACGCTGATTGGCCGAAGCTGTATCCGGTTGCGCGGGGGTGGGGCCCGTGCGGCGTGTCCAATCGGTCCACTTCCCGGTGCGACGCGCTCGGCAGGTAGAGCTGCGACCAACGACCTAGAAGCTAGCCGCCGGACACGTTTGCGCTCGGTCCCGCATTCTGGGACCGCGGGCACTGTCTGCTCCTGCACTTCGCCGCGCTCGAGGGGTGGCCTGTCGCGCCGCATGACAATCCTAAGTAACACCCC
>CAVVSF010000007.1:1192500-1544726 GCA_963750915.1 uncultured Acidobacteriota bacterium | reverse complement strand
GCGCCTCAGAAAAGCGACACGCCGGTCATTTCAGCGAGCCTGGCGGAGAGCTGGTCTTGAAAGACTGGGTCTTCCACTTCCTTGGCCGGGGGCAGCGGTCGGCGGTGATGCCAGTATCGGCCGCTGACCGTTGCCGCGGGATCTTCGCTCACGGCAAGCCATGTTTGCGTGAGATACCCCTCTTCGAAATCGTCCGGCGCACTCGCCCCGCCCATCTTCGTCGCAACCCACCCGGGATCGACGGCATTGCTCAGCACGTCGGGCCAGCGTCGTGCGACGGCGAACGCAAGTGCAGTCAGATAGAGCTTGCTGTCTGAGTACGCCTGACTGGAGTTCCAGCGCCGCTCGCTCCAATCGATGTCTCGCAGGGAGCCGGAGCCGCCGCGGTGCATCCCGCTACTGAGGTACACCAATCGGCGAGGCCGTTCCATCAGCGCCGTGAGCACATAGGGCGCGAGGGCGTTGACGGCAATGATGGTCGGATGGCCCTCTGGCGTCGGTGATCGACCTTTCGTCGAATACGCGCCGGCGTTGTGAATGACGGCATCCATCCGTCCGAGCGCGTTCACCTGGTTCGCGACATTTCGCGTGTCAGTCGCGCTACTCAGGTCGCCTATCACTACGCCAGCGGACCGGGGAGCGAGGTCGTCGAGCGCCGCCGCGCGCTCAGGCGATCGCGCGTGCAGAACGACCTGGTGACTCTTTTGGATCAGAGCCTGTGCTGCTGCTCGGCCCAGGCCGTCTGTGCTACCGGTGATGAAGATCCTCGCCATGCTGCGATCACAGGCTAGCTTCCGCCGGACCGTCCTTCGTACTGCTCTGGGGTGACATGCTCCAGCCAGTCCACCGGCTTGCCATCGAGCTTCTCCTGGATTGCGATGTGGGTCATCGCCGTCGTTGGCGCCGCCCCATGCCAGTGCTTTTCGCCTGGCGAGAACCAGACGACGTCACCGGGCCGAATCTCCTCGATCGGCCCACCCCAACGTTGGGCGCGGCCAACGCCGGATGTCACGATCAGCGTCTGGCCGAGCGGGTGGGTGTGCCACGCCGTCCGCGCCCCGGGCTCGAACGTCACACTCGCTCCGGCAGCGCGAGCCGGAACAGGCGCGTCGAACAACGGATCGATGCGGACCGTTCCGGTGAACCACTCCGCGGGCCCTTTGGCCGACGGTTGTGAACCACTGCGCTTGATTTCCATCTCACCTCCTGGCGTTGCGGCGGAAGCGCGGACGAACGAGAACGTCAGGGTCGCAAGTGCCGTCCGCAAGACGGACCGCCGCGAGCACCCAGCTTGCCGATTCGTTTTTGTGTCTCTCGTCATGACGGACCGCCTTGTTGACCTACTGCTTCCGTTGGCCCACACGTCGCTTCGACGGAAGAACTGACACTTCCCGCGTCATTCAGAAAACTAGTCCTTGGAAAATAGGACTCGAACACCGCGCGGCCCGAGCGCCTGTGGCAGGTCGGAAGGGTCGTCCACCCGACCAAGGCGGGTGTACCAGTACGACGACTGAAACGTCAGGTAGAAGACCACCAGGGTGTCCGCGCCATACAGCATGAGATCGCCATTCCGGATCGTTCCTGGTCGGCTCGCATTCGCGGGTAGCGGTTTCGGCAAGTCGGCGTGCTTCTCATTGCCATTGAGCTCGCTCATGTCCAGCGTCAGCGGCAGTTGCGCTGCGAACGCACGGGCGGCGGCGTTGTCGGTCAAGGTGACGGCGAAGCGGCGTTCGCCGACGGTCATCCACATACGCAATTCCTCCGGTTGTGCAGATACCGCACCAGCCCCCGGGACGAGCAGGCTGAACAGCAAGATCAGGCTGCTCATGGTTACTCTCCGTCTTGGCCAATCTGCGCCATCTGCCTCGCATCCATGCGGCCGCCATAGATCTCGATCCGGGAGAAGGCCGTCTCGATCTCGCGAAGGTCCGCTGGCGTGAGTTGGACCTTCACGGCGTCCAGGTTCTCGCGCAGGTGATCCATCTTCGTCGTGCCAGGGATTGGAACAATCCAGGGCTTCTGAGCCATCAACCACGCCAACGCGATCTGGGCGGGCGTCGCGCCTTTCTTGGCACCGAACGTCCTCAGAAGCTCGATGATCGGCTGGTTGTTCGTCATGACCATGGGGGAGAAGCGCGGGAACGTCGCTCGCAGATCGTTCTTCGGGTCGAAGGTGGACTGTGCGTTCACGTCCATTGTCCCGGGCAGGAAACCTTGTCCCAGCGGTCCCCATGGAACGAAGCCGATTCCAAGCTCCTCGCACGCTTGAAGCACCCCGTTGTGCTCCACGCTTCTTTCGATGAGCGAGTATTCGGTCTGGATGGCGGCAACCGGCTGAACCGCGTGCGCGCGACGAATGGTCTTCGCGCTCGGCTCCGACAGGCCGAAGTGCAGCACCTTCCCGGCCTTGATCAGATCCTTGACGGTGCCGGCCACGTCTTCGATTGGCACTGTGAGATCGACGCGGTGTTGATAGTAGAGATCGATGCGATCGGTCCTGAGGCGCTTCAGCGATTCCTCGACGACGCGCCGGATGCGCTCCGGCCGGCTGTCTAATCCGTTCGTGCCATCGATCTTGAAGCCGAACTTGGTAGCGATGGCAACCTTGTCGCGGACCGGTGCGAGGGCCTCGCCGACCAGTTCCTCGTTGACATAGGGACCGTAGACTTCCGCCGTGTCGAAGAACGTGACGCCCCGCTCGTGGGCATCGCGAATCTGACGGATGCCCTGGGCCCGGTCAACGCCCGGCCCGTAGTGGCCGCCGCTGAGCGTCATGTTGCCGAAGCCAATCTCCGACACCTCCAAGCTTCCCAGTTTCCGCGTCTTCATTACGTATGCCTCCCGCTTGATGCTTTGCGTTGATTGAGCTGCTGCCGGGCCCGCCCACGGTGCGGCACTGATAGGCAGCGCTGCGACGAGACCCGCGCCCGTCAGTTTCAAGAAACTGCGGCGGTCGACGTCGCCGCCGACCGGCGATTCCGCAAGGTGTCGAGTGCGAGTGTTCTTGTTCATGTCAAAATTCCGTTGGCTTACGAGGCTCCGGCGTCTCAACAATTCGAGCCGTCTTCATCTGCCAGGTAAATCTCAATTCCCTTGGCAAAACCAGCGTAACGCGCTCACGCGAACCTTGAGTAGCCGGTACAATCTGCAAGGGCTGTTGACTGGGAGTGAATAATCGTGCGCGACGAACTCAGCGTCTTGTCCGCGTTCCTGGCCGTAGCGGATGAGCGCAGCTTCACCAAGGCCGCGAAACGCCTGAACATCTCCACCTCAGGGCTGAGTCATGCGATTCGGCGGCTGGAGGAACAGATAGGGGTCCGGCTGCTGACCCGCACAACCCGCAGTGTGTCGCCCACCGATGCAGGCGAGCAGCTGCTGGCACAGCTTCGGCCCGCACTCTCCGACATCCGGGGCGTGTTGACCACGCTGTCCGGATTGCAGTCGACGCCCGTTGGACGCATCCGGCTCTTGTGTCCGAGGCTCGCCGCGAAGACGGTCGTGGGCCCGAAGCTCGGACAGTTCGTGCGTGACTACCCGGGCGTCGAGCTCGAGATCACGACCGACGATAGCCGTGTGGATCTCGTGTCCGCCGGCTACGATGCCGGCATTCAATTCGGGGAATACATCGCGCAGGACATGGTGGCCGTTCGTGTGTCGCCGGACCTCCGGCCGGCCATCGTCGCCGCACCGGCCTACTTCGACTCACACGCCAAGCCGACAGCTCCCCGAGACGTGCTGAACCATGAATGCATCCGCTTCCGACACCGAGGCGAGGGCGTGTACAAGTGGGAGTTTGATAAAGGCGATGAGTCCCTCGCGATCGCCGTCAACGGTTCACTGCTCCTCGATGAACTCGACCTGATAATTCAGGCGGCTCTCGACGGGGCGGGACTTGCCTGGGTCGCGGAGGATCGCATCGCCGAACACCTCGAGAGTGGAGCGCTGATCCGCGTGCTCGAGGATTGGTGTCCACCGTTCCCCGGCTTCTTCTTGTACTACCCGACGCGCAAGCAACAGCCCGCCGCTCTCACGGCCCTCATCACCACACTCCGGCTCGTCGGGTGACCCGACAATCAGCGCTTTAACGCATCTGAGACTTGCCTACTAACTCCGGACAGCCCGGTAGGGGGCGCGCCCCTATACTGAATGCATTCTGGGGAATCGCCCGACTGGGCGGCTCGAGACTCACGCCGCATGGATGAGCCATTTGCGGAAATCGTCCCGAACACTCCGCACGGCTACGAACTCGCCAAGCTGATCGAGACGCAGTCAGGCGATTGGGTTCCCACGGCTGACCTTCCTACAGAAAGCAGAGCAGTTCAGCGGGATTCGAACTGATCGCTGGCAGCCTAGCAAACCGTCACCCGATAGAACCGGCGCGCGCTCAGCCGCTGTCTCGACCCACGTCCCCTTGATCCAGCCGCGCTTTTCGAGGCGATAGATCGGCGGATATGGCGGATAGAGTGGTCAGCGGCATCGGAGTTCGCCCGATGCCGCTGGTAGACTTGGCGAATCCTTATGGCTCGCTCAACTCTGGACATTCAGCCGCGCGTACTCGAAACAGCTGAAACCGTTCGGGTACCAGTTCGATCTGGAGTACTCGAACAGTCCACGCACCGCCCCCCTGTTCTATGAATTCGCGCGCGACGGCGCGCCGCCGCGGCCCGACAACTTCGACGGCATCCTCTGCGCAATTGTCTGCCACGCCATGGCGGAAGGGCGCGACATCCGCCTGCACGGCCCGGCCACGCGCACCATGCTTCTCAACTTGGCCGAGTTCCAGCTCGCGTGGTCTCGCTGGTTGCCAGCCGTTTAGCCGACCCGTGGAGATTGAAGTCGACACGATCGTCACTACTGCTGGTGAGCGATCAGCGAGGTCGATCGCCGCCTTCTCTGGCGGTGCAGACGCATCATTCACGCTACTCCGCAACAGTCCCCAATCGGCCACGCGCCGCTATGGCGTCGATACAGTGCTGTTGGTGCATGGATTCGACGTGTCGCTTGCGAACGGGGACGATTTTCAGGAGCTGATTGAGCGCACTGCCCCCATCCGTGCCCTGACCGGTGTGCAACTCAGGATCGTGCGGACCAATAGCAAGGAGCTCCGTCTACAGAAGTGGGAGGATTCGTTCGCCGCCCAGCTCGCTGCGTGCATGCATCTGTTCTCGGCCGAATTCTCCGTCGCGCTGATGGGAAGCTCTGAACCGTACGATGCGTTGGTGCTGCCGTGGGGATCGAATCCCGTGACGGATCACCTGCTCTCGGGAGGACAGCTGAAGATTGTTCACGATGGGGCGGCATTCTCCCGCAGCGACAAGATCGCGTTTCTGTCACGGTTTCCCGCGGCGGTGGCGTCGTTGAAAGTGTGTTGGGAGGGCAAGCAACAAGGTCGAAACTGCGGCGTGTGCGAAAAATGCGTGAGGACGCAACTCAATTTCCTTGCGGCAGGCATGAAACAATCTTCGTGTTTCGATGAGCCGCTCGATCTTCGACGCATTTCAAAAATCAAGATCCGGAATGACGCGCTGGTCGCAGAGTTCCGGTCCATCGTCGACTACGCTGAGCGTCGGAACATCAACGAGGAATGGGTCCGTCTGCTCCGTACACGGCTCCGCCGAAGCAAGCGGAACGGGACGACGAAGCGCCGCCTACGAACCGTGCTCGCCAGGGCCGGCCTTCTAGGAGCGGCCAGAAGGGTTCAGCGGCTACTGGTTGCAGGGCGCCGGCTGTGACGTGGCAGGCGCCGGTGCAGAGACAAGACGATGAGCGCATGGAATCTCCTTGATTCGCGTGAGTATCGTCCAAATCCCCGCGTCGCGGTGGATCCACGACCAACGTCCCCCGAGTGTCGGTGATTGTGCGATACGCTTCGGGCGCAGCTATTCGCTCGACGGGTCGACGACTGTCCGGCCCTGTTCGACATTTCTCTCAGGTGCCACTATGAATACTCGCGCATTGTTCGACCTGACGGGTCGAGTCGCCCTCGTGACGGGAGGGAACGGCGGCATCGGTCGCGGCATCGCGATCGGACTGGCCGACGCAGGTGCGGCCGTTGCCGTGTTCGGGCGAAACGAGGACAAGAACAGACGGATCCTGGATGACCTGAAGGCCATCGGCCGTCAGTCGCTGGTCATGAACGTCGACGTCACGGATCGCGACGGACTCCAACCCGCCTTTCTGCGCGTCGAGCGTGAACTGGGCGGGGTGGACATCCTTGTGAACAATGCCGGCCATGCCAATCTCAGTGGCGGCGTGTTGCTGGAGCACGCAGCGGATTGGGACGCCGTCATCGAGTCACAGTTGAACGCGGTGTTCCTGCTGTCGAGATTGGCTGCTGCGGCGATGGTCACGCGGCGCCGCGGGAAGATCATTAACGTCGGCAGCATGTACTCGTTCTTTGGGTCCGGCTTGATTCCCTCCTACAGCGCCGCAAAGGGAGCGGTCATCCAGTTGACCAAATCGATGGCCATCGAATTGGCGCCGCACAACATTCAGGTCAATGCCATCGCACCAGGTTGGATTGAGACCGAGATGACCGCACCCGTGCGGACGCCCGGGATGATCGCGATGAACGATGAGATTCTGGCGCGGACGCCGGCTGGACGGTGGGGCCAACCGAACGAGATCGCCGGTACCGCGGTCTATCTGTCCTCGCACGCGTCCGATTTCGTGACCGGCGCGACCATTCGCGTCGACGGGGGCTACTCGATCAGGTGAACGCCGAGCGGAGTAGCCGGAGCGTCGCCAACGATCGGCCGAAGGCATCGTCGCAGGGACGTGGCGTTGTGTGGAAAAGCGGCGCGCACGGACCGAGGCGATTGACCGCCAACCGCTTAACCGGCGCCACTTGGCATGCTGACGACCGTCACACCGCCGTAATCAGGTAGTTGCGAATTCCGTCCCTAACACCCAGCCAATCCTTCCGAAGCAAGTCAACTTCTGGCTGCGCAATCGTTTGGGAGTTCTGATCTCGGGAGGCTTCGAGATCGACGAATCACCTGTGACTTCCTCACACTGCGTAACCCGAGCGCGATCAAGACGTTGGCATCGATCGCCGAGTTCGAATCCCAGATAGATCTCAGTCGCGGCCACACCGGTGCCAGGGGTTGCCAGCGGACCGGGAGTGCCAGCCAAGTCGTCGGCAGTCGTAATCGCGTGGTCCTGATGGTCGACTGGATCGATGCGATGCAGCGGACCGTCACTAGCCCGGCGCCGCGATGATCGCGCGAGCAACCGGACTCGCCGATGTTTCCGATGCTCGTCGTCCTCGGACCACACTCCGGGCACGCCAGGAGGCGCTGGCAAGTCTGTTCGAATTGGCGGCTACGAGGAGTGGACGATTGGTGCCGATGGCCTCATTGGCGGAGTCGAAGGGTTACTTCGACGAAGGAGTACCAACGCCAGTGGAAGTCAGGCGCGCCGCCGGCCGGTTGATACTTTGCGCCGTCACTTTCCCCGCGAGGCCACGGCCAACCCTCAACCCTCATTCAGCTCAAAACATTCGGCGATTCGTGCCTGAATTCCCAGCTTGTAGCGTACATTCTGACGATGCCCCTGTTCGCAGGCTCCCGACTCGGTCGCTACGACATCATCGCGGCGCTCGGCGCCGGCGGCATGGGCGAAGTGTATCGGGCGCGGGATAGCCGCCTCGGTCGTGACGTTGCGCTCAAGGTACTGCCTGCCGGCGTGGCCGCGGACGCGGAACGCCTGGCGCGATTTGAACATGAAGCCCGCATCGTCGCCGGCCTCAACCACCCGAACATCGTCACGCTCTATTCAGTCGAGGATGAGGACGGCATTCGGTTCCTGACGATGGAGCTGGTCGAGGGCCACGGGCTCGAGGGGCAGGTGACACCGGGTGGGCTGTCCATCGCGCGCGTCATCGAGTTGGGCGTCGCGCTCGCGGATGCGCTCGCGGCGGCGCACGACAAGGGCGTGGTGCACCGCGATCTCAAGCCCGCGAACGTCATGCTGACGAACGACGGGCGAGTCAAGGTGTTGGATTTTGGACTTGCGAAGCTCGCCGATCCGCGCACCGATCTCGAGGTTGCACAGGCGGTGACGATCGGAGCGCCGGTCTCGGCTGCGGGTGAGGTCGTCGGCACGGTACCGTACATGGCACCGGAGCAAGTGCGTGGCGAGCCCGTGGACAGCCGCACGGACCTGTTCGCGCTCGGCATCCTGCTCTACGAGCTGACGACCGGGCGCCGGCCGTTCGAAGGCGCCACGCTGGGTCTGATCAGCAGCGCGATCCTTCGCGACACGCCCAGGCCGCTGTCGAGCGCGCGGGCCGATGCTCCGACGGATCTCGATCGCATCATCGCGCGTTGCCTGGAGAAGGAGCCGTGCGCGCGTATCCAGACCGCGCGTGACGTGAGCAACGAACTGCGGCGCGCGGGGATGACAAAGGATGTCGCCGCGACGATCCTCAAGCCGCCTCCGACGCCGTCCACACCCCTGCTCGGCCGTGAGGAGACGCTGGACGCCGCGACTAATCGCGTGCGCGGTGGTGCGCGCCTGCTCACGGTGACGGGTTATGGCGGCACCGGCAAGACGCGCTTCTCGATCGAACTGTTCCACCGGTTGGCGCCGGCGTATCCCGGCGGCGCCGCATTCGTTTCGCTCGCGGCGGTGACGGCAGCCTCGGCGGTGTTGCCGGCCGTTTGCGTGACCCTGGACATCCCAGAGGCGCACGGCCGCTCGGCGCTCGATGCGCTCTGCACGGTAATCGGACAGCGCCAGATGCTGATCGTGCTCGACAACCTCGAGCAGGTGATCGATGTCGCTGAAGAGGTCGCGGCGCTCATCGCGCGATGCCCGGCGCTTCAGGTGGTCGCGACGAGCCGTGCGCCGCTCAAGATCGGCACCGAAACCGAGTTCAGCCTGCCGCCGCTGCAAATACCGACTCCGGACATGACGTCGCTCGACGCGCTCCGGAACTGCCCGTCGGTGGCGCTGTTCCTCCAGCGAGCGGGGAAGGTGAAGCAGGATTTCTCCCTCACGACGACGAACTCGACGGCGATCGCTGCAATCTGCCGGCAGCTCGACGGCTTGCCGCTCGCGCTCGAGCTCGCCGCGGCGCGCGTGCGCGTGCTGGACCCGGCCGCATTGCTCCAGCGGCTCGATCACGCGCTGGATCTGCTGACGTCCGGCGATCGCGACCTCCCGCTCAGGCAGCGCACGTTGCGAGCGACGATCAGTTGGAGCTACTCGCTGCTCGACGCGGGGGAACAACTGCTACTGCGCCGGCTATCGAGCTTCCACGAAGGCTGGACGCTCGAAGCGATGGAGCAAGTCTGCTACCGCGATGACGAGCGTCACCGCGCGCTCGACGAACTCAACTCGCTCGTCGAGAAGGGCCTGGTCCGCGTGGTGGGCTCTGGCGAACGCTATGCGCTGCTCGAGACGATCCGCGCCTTCGCGGCGGAACAGCTCCACGCGTGCGGCGAGGTGGCTGCCACGCGGCATGCGCATGCGGACTACTACCTGCAATTCGCGGCTGGAGTGGCGGCAGGCTTCCGCACCACGCAGCAGCTCGAGGCTGTGCGCGCTGCCCGCAACGAGAACGCCAACACGCATGCCGCCATCCAGTGGCTCACCGCCTGCGCTCGAGCAGGGGACAAAACCGCGGTCGAGAAGAGTTTGCTCCTGTGCGGCCACTTGAACTGGTTCTGGCATATCGGCGGGCAGCATTTCACTGCGCGCGTACTCCTCGACACGCTGCTTTCGCTCGCGGCTGAAGCTCCGCCGAGCCGTGGCCGCGCGCTCGCGCGCATTGCCGCCGGGATGGCTTCGACCGCGACCGGCGAATGGGAGCGCTCACTCAGCGAGTCGGCCGGCGGGTACGAAGACGGCAAGGCGATCGGCGACGCGGCGGTGGCAGCCGAGGGCTTGATAGGTGTGGGCTACTGCTGTCTGAGCCTCGGGCGGATGGACGAGGCTGCTGCGGCGCTCGATGAGGCGATGGCACGAAGTGCCGGCGGCGTCAGCGACTTCCTGCAGGCGATCTCAATGACGATCAGAGGGATGTTGCTCTTCGTGACCGGCGATCTTGAAGCCGGCATGGTCCTCATTGAAAGGGCGCGTCGGATTCAGGAACGGCTGAGCGATCGTGAAGGCGGCGGCCTGGCGCTCAGCTTCCTGGCCCAGATGTCGTTCGCGAAGGGCGATCTCGCAGGTGCGATCGCCCTCTACGGCCAGGCGCTCGAGTCGCTCGCCACCATCGGCGATCAGCCCGAGGTCGCCCGTGTGCACTGCGAGATGGGCTGGACCGCACTCGCGGCCGGGGATGCGCGTGCGGCGCAACGCTCATTCCGCCTCGGCGTGCAGGCGAACGAAGGAGTCGGCAGCGCAAAGGGGACCGGCCTCGCGCTCCTGGGGCTCGCGGCTGTCGAAGCTGCCGAAGGCCGGTCGGAACGCGCCGTCGCCATCGCCGCGGCCGCGCACGCATTGAGCGAGCGCACCGGCGTTGTGATCGAACACCCGATGGATCCGGGAGTCGTCAATCGCATTGACGGGCTCAAGGCGTCGATTCCGAAGGGCAGGCTGGACGGGCTCGTGGCGAACGCGAGTGTGCTGTCGCCGGCGGCCGTACTGGCGATGATCAGCCCACGCGTAGCCAGCCGAGACGTTGACGCCGACGACTTGCGCAGCGAGGAGGTCACGCAGTAGAACTTCACTTGTCTCGGCCGCCCTCCACATTGGGCGGCTTTCAAGTGTCGATCAGTGGCCGGTTTTTAAATCCACCGAGGGTCGATCCAGGACCCGGTTTGGCGAACGAGAAGGAAAGACGATGCCCCTCTATCTCACGAGGTTCAGCTATACGCCGGCGACATGGACGAGGCTGATCGGTCATCCAGAGGATCGCCGGAAGGCCGCCCAGTCGTACATCGAGTCAGTGGGCGGCAAGCTGCACGGGTTCTGGTACGCCTTCGGCGCCCACGACGCCTACACCCTGTGGGAAGCTCCCGACAACGTGTCCATGGCCGCGGTTGCGATCGCGATCACCGGCGGGGGCGCGCTCAGCTCGCTGGAAACGACCCTTCTTCTGACCGTCGACGAAACACTGGATGCCCTGCGCAAGGCCAAGGAGATCCAGTATCGACCGCCCGGCGCGTAGCGGGTCGGACCACGTTTACTCGACCGCCGATAAGCAGCCGAAACTCCCAGGTCACTGCTTCAACAACGCTGGCCAATTGAGCACCACGTTGATTGACGTTCGAGCCGCTCGTTGATCCAGTGGCACTTCGATCAAGAAGCGCTGGCCGTCGGAGTGGACTGCGGAGTAGTGGTCACGCCCGCGCTCGGAGGAAAGGGCAGCCGCTGCGGGACGCCACTCTCGAAGGCGGTACCGGTTGTGTTCACTGGCGCGGCAAACGTTGCGGTTCCAGATGGAGCCGTGTTGAAGACGATCTCTCTGTTGACGCGCCACTCTGGCCAGTTGCCGTGGTCCTTCGAGACCTGCCACTTGCCCTCGCCGAGTGACGGCTGGCCTGTCTCTTCTGACACTCGGAACGGGCGGACACGTCGACCTGCGTCACCGCCGTGGCCGCGCCACCCGCCGACACTCGCCAGAGCGGACCGCCCGATCCGCCTCCCCAACTCCCCAGCACGATGTCGCCACGGCCATTCCAGGTGCCCGACCGGGCGGCGCTGGTGGGCACAGTGGCCACCGTTTCCGGTGGACCGCCGGTTGTGTCAACTCTCTTGAGTAGTTTGTCGACGGTAAAGGCAATGTACCGGCTGTCTGGGGACCAGAATGGAGTCGTGCCGCGCTCCGTACCCGGCAGGCGCGACCATTCCTCTGAAGCGAAATTCCGCAGCCACATCCCCTCTGGTGCGGTGAGCACCAGCTTGCGGCCGTCTGGGGATACCGACAGGTGCTCGAACGCCGTCGCATCCTCCGGCATCGACGCCTCGAACCGACTGGGCGAGCCTGGCGCCGTGGGCTGAAACACCCAGGCTCCAATCCCCAGTGCGGTCGCAGCCATCGCCACGGCCAACCCTTGCCACACGCGAACCGATCGCGCGGGCACCGACGGCGGAGGCGCGGCTGCCACCCACTTCAGGGCGTGCCTGACGTCGCGCGCTGATTGCCAACGTTTCTCAGGATCCTTTTCGAGGCAGATTCGCACTACTTCCGCGAGGCCGCGCGGCGTTCGCGGCTCCATCTCGTATAGAGGTCGCGGCTCTTCTTTGAGGATCGACGCGACGAGGTTCGCCTGTGTCTCGCCGGTGAAAGGTCGGGTGCCTGCGATCAACTCGTAGAGCACGACTCCGAAGGCGAAGATGTCGCTGCGCGTGTCGGCGTCGTGGCCCTCGACCTGTTCCGGCGACATGTACGGGAGCGTGCCCAGGATGGATCCTTCCGCGGTCAGGTAAACGGATTGAGTCGCCACCTGGCTGAGGCCGTCGACTGCAGGAGCGTGCTGGATCTTCGCGAGACCGAAATCGAGAACCTTCACGCCGCTCTTGGTGACCAGGATGTTGCCGGGCTTCAAGTCGCGGTGGACGATGCCTTTTTTGTGCGCGGCGTCGAGCGCGTCCAGGATCTGCTCGGCCAGTGCGAGCGCCTGAGCGAGCGGCACCGGTCCGTGCAGCGACTCGCCCTCGACGTACTCCATGACGAGGTAGTCGGGGCCGACGTCGTAAAGCGAACAGACATGAGGATGGTTCACCGCCGCGATGGCCAGAGCCTCACGTTCGAAACGGTCACTGAAAGATGTGTGACTCGCCTTGATGGCGACCAGCCGATTGAGGCGCGTATCTCGCGCCTTCCACACCTCGCCCATGCCGCCAGCGCCAAGGGCGGAAAGAATCTTGTACGGACCGAGTCGCGTCCCTGACGCCAGAGCCATGGAATTGGTCAGGATTATAGAACGGTGAAATCCTCCCTTCACCCGCGAACTCATCTCGAAAGACCGAACGTCAACTCCGCATTCCGTGTTTTCAAGCACTTACAGCACAGGGTGATTTTCAGTATCGAACTTCACACGAAGTAGCCCGAGTCGCTGCCCATCTGGTCTGTCTCCGCATTCATATGTAGACTGGCGCGCACATGCCACTCACCGTCGCCGAGCATCTCGGTCACTACGAGATCCACGCACTGCTTGGTGCGGGCGGAATGGGTGAAGTCTATCGAGCCACAGACACCAGGCTCGGCCGGGAGATCGCGCTCAAGGTTCTGCCCGCGGACATGGCAGCGGATCATGATCGCCTGATGCGGTTTCACCGAGAGGCGAGGGCCGCCGCCGCCCTGAATCACCCGAACATCGTCACGCTCTATTCAGTAGAAGAGATCGACGGCATTCATTTCTTCACGATGGAGCTGGTCGACGGGCGGCCGCTGGACGAGCTGATTCCGTCGGCGGGATTTCCGGCCGATCGCGTGGTCGAACTCGCGACTCCGCTGGCAGAGGCGATCGCCGCCGCCCACGACAAGGGCCTCGTGCACCGCGACCTGAAGCCGGCGAACATCCTGGTGACCAGTGACCAGCACGTCAAGGTGCTGGACTTCGGCCTTGTCAAAGGCGTTCATGCCGTCGCACACGACGGCCAGACGGTCACGTCGGACGGGCGCACGCAGCCGGGAGTGATTATGGGCACGCCGCTCTACATGTCGCCCGAACAGATCTCGGGAGTAGAGGTCGATCACCGCACGGACGTATTTTCGCTCGGCATCATCCTGTTCGAGATGCTGACGGGTCATCGGCCGTTTCGCGGCGCGTCGCAGGCTGAACTGACGGCGGCGATCCTGCGCGATCCGCCGCCGACTGTCACCAAGCCGGACGTGCCTTCCTCACTGATCACGTTGATCGACCAGTGCCTGGCCAAGACCGCCGGCGGTCGCCTCCAGTCAGCACGTCTGCTCGCGTCCGGGTTGCGGGACATCGCGCGCCAAACAGCGGTTGTACCCGGCAGCAACGCTGACCCGCGCGATCACGGCTTCTGGGTGGCGGTGGCGCCTTTTCACTGCCGTACCGTCGACGCCAGTCTCCAGACGCTCGCCGAGGGTTTGACTGCCGAGATCAACGCCGGCCTGACGCGCTTCAGTTATCTTCGGGTCATCGCCGCCGGCTCCAGCGAGAAGTCGGCTCGTTATTTGATCGACGGCAGCATCCGCCAGGCTGGCTCCCGGCTGCGCGTCACCGTCCAGCTGACCGACAAGATCACGGAAGCCCAGTTGTGGGTCGAAACCTACGAACGCACCTTGGACCCCGACAAGATCTTCGACATCCAGGACGATCTCGTCGTTCGCATCGTGTCCACGTGCGCTGATCCCTTCGGCGTCATCCCGCGCAGCATCGGTGACGTCGTTCGCGGCACGGATCCCGTGTTGTGGTCCCCGTACGAGGCTCTTCTGCATTTCTTCTCGTACCACCGGCGGCTAGGGGCAGCTGACCATCTTGCTGCGCGCAGCGGGCTCGAGCGCGCGGTCGAGATCAGCCCACGCAATGCCGACTGCTGGGCCGTCCTGTCACTGGTGTACGCTCACGAATACGCTCACGGCTTCAATACCGGTCCTGACCCGCTGGAGCGTGCGCAGGCGGCAGCCAACCGCGCAGTGGACCTGGCCCCGGGCAATGCCCTGGCCCACCAGGCGATGTCGACGGTCTTGTTGCTCCGCAAGGAAGTCACCGCGTCGTTGCACGAGGCCGACCGTGCGATCGCGCTCAACCCCTTCGATGCCGGATGCAATGCGAACATGGGCGCGAACATCGCGTTCGCCGGGGACTGGATCCGGGGCTGCACGCTGATCGAGCGGTCCATGGACCTGAACCCGCAACATCCCGTCTGGTATCGCGGCATGCTGAGCTACAGGGAGTATTGGAGCGGCAACTACCGAGCCGCCATCGACGAAGCGGTCAGGACCAATGCTCCCTACCTGTTCTGGATGCAGATCGTGCTGGCGGCGGCGCACGGCCAACTGGGCGAGCAACAGCCGGCGTCTGCGGCCGTTCGCGCGCTGATGACGCAGATCCCGAGTTTTTCAGCGAACCCGCGGGCCATCCTCAACACATGGATCCAGGCGGACATGGTGGAGCACCTGATGCAGGGGCTGCAGAAAGCGGGAATGTCGATAGGCGGGGCCGAATCAGGCCCTCGGTGAAGCAGCGTTACCCTTCAGTGTCCGATGACGCCGTTCATGCGGCGCTGACGAACCAGGTTCGACAATCGTCCCTGACACCCAGCCAGACTTCGCGCGAGCTTCGTTCCAGGACGGTTTCGTCGCCCGCGCCCAGCTTCGCTGAAGCTCCCTCGCCGGAGCGGCGTAGCGCGGAGGCACCGGCCCCGCGACAAAGTTAGTTCAGCACCTTGATCCGGATGTTCGAGTAGGCGGTCACGCTGTACGTATCGTGTGACTGAAACGCGATCGTGCCGGGTGCGATCTTGCGGCTCGCCGTATCGTAGTTGCTTTGCCAGTCGGCCGGCTGCGTCCATTGGACGACTTCCTGCCCCTTGACCGTGACCGTAATCCTGTTCCCCTGAGCTGTGATCTGCATCGGTATCCACTCGTCGTCTTTCCCCGGGATGGTCGATAGATCGACGACGTGGTAAAGGCTGCCGGTACGGATGCGATCGCTGTGGCTGTTGTTGACCTGGATCTCGAAGCCGTTCCCCGGGAATCCCTGCGGCTGGAACTCGGTCATGACGTAGACGCCGCCGTTCGACCGATAGCGCGCGAGCACGTCGAGCCGCAGATCGAAGTTCGTGAACGAATGGTTGCCGACGGCCCCGTCGTAGAACAGGTGCGACGCCTGGCCCGCGGCGTTGGCGACGATGGCGCCGTTCTCGACCTTGAAGGAATCGGGATTCGCGCTCGCTTTCCAGCCGGTCAGATCCTTGCCGTTGAAGAGACTCGTGTAGCCCGACTCGGCCGGGCGGCTTGGCGGCGCCGGCATCGGCACCGGCCTGTATTTCACGTACGTCGCGGTCCGGACCTGGCTCATCGAGCCATCGGGAAGCGAGTTGCTCGACTCGAGCGTCAGGCTGTCGCCGGTCAGCGAGTAGACCTGCCTGGCGGAGCTTGTGGCACCGCCGGGTCCACCGGTGATCGCCGTCGTCACCACGAGCTTCGACCCTTCCAGGCCGGCGGTAGAAACCGCCGTCGCGGGGGCGCCACCCCGGCCACTGATCGGCGTGCGTGTCTCGGCGTTCAGCTTGAGCGTCACCGATTCGGGATTGCCGAGCGGCGTGCGGATTGTCACGCTGTCGGCCGCCTGCGTGATGGTGAACTCGAACGGGTTCGCCTGTCCGCTATTCGGATTCTGTGGCCGCCACGTGCCCGACAGGTCTGGAGGCGCCTGCGCCGCCCCTCCGATCACGACCACCGCAGCCGCCAGCACCATCGTCAACACCGTGCGCTTCATGTCCGGCTCCTTGAGTGCGGCCATGCTACACCGAATCCCACGCAGCTGACGCCGTTGCCTCTGCTCTTCGTCTGCGGTCAGTCGTTGCGCGAGCGAACTCGGCCCAGACACATCGTGCGAAAGGATACGATGCTGGTCTAGTCAAATGTGACGAGTTGCGCACCTGTCCTTGCCTGCCCCGTCCGGCGCTCGACGACTCGATCGCCTTCTACGAATCGCTCGGCTTCCGCCGGACCTACCGCCAGATCCGGCCGAACCCGTACACCGTCGTCGCCGGCGAGGATCTGCTGATTCATCTCTTCGGTTTGGACGGTTTCGATCCCGTCACATCGTACGGCACCGCCATCGTCGCCGTCCCCGATCCCGACGAACTCTATGAGGCCTTCGCCGCCGGATTGCGCGCCCGCTACGGCAAGCTGCCGGTCGCAGGCATTCCGCGAATCGGCCGGCCGAAGAAACGCTACGGCACCGTCCGCGGGTTCAGCGTCATCGATCCGGGCGGCAATTGGCTTCGCATCTCGAAGTTGAGCGACGTCGAGGACGATCCGAAAGCGCCAAAGGCGAGGAGTCTCGACCAGGTCGTCGAGGCCGCAGCGCGTCTGGGCGATTCGCATGACGACGAGCCGCGCGCGCTCGAGACGCTGATTTCCGGCCTCGCACCTTACACGGCCGCAACGCCGCTGCAGAAGACCAGAGCCTGCCTCTATCGCGCGGAACTCGAGGTAAGACTGGGTAAGCATGACGACGCTCGCACATCCCTCGCCGCGGCCGCGGACCAGCCGTTGGCTGCTGATGAACGGGCGCAACTCGAGAAGGACTTCGCCTACATCGCTGAGATCCTTGGTTCGTAACCGCTCAATCCGCGCCATGGGGATCAAGGAGTTCGCGGCCAAAGTGCACATGGCCAGTCCGAACGTGACGGCTGGAGGACTCCGATGAATCAGACCGAGGCCGGTTGATACTTTGCACCGTCACTTTCCCCCGCGAGGCCACGGCCAACCCTCAACCCTCATTCAGCTCGAACAGTCGGCGATTCGTGCCTGAATTCCCCGCCTTGTAGCGTACATTCTGGCAATGTCCCTCTTCGCATGACACTCAGCCAACTCAACCGCATCACTGCAGGTTATAGACTCCGAAACGGGCCAAGGGGATGACTGAGACAGGCACTCCGTTCAAGCATTCAACGCCGGAGCTTTATGACAGGTACATGGGCCCGTTGCTCTTCGAGCCCTTTGCGAAACTCGTGGCCCAGCGCGCGGCCCTTCTCCAGCCGGATCGTATTCTTGAGACCGCCGCCGGCACCGGCATCGTGACACGCGCGCTTCAATTAGCGGTACCGCGCGCGCAAATCGTAGCCACGGACGTGAACCCGGTGATGTTGGACGTAGCAGCGCAGCGCCTCGTCTCGAACCGCGTGTCTTTTCAGCCGGCGGACGCTCAGGATCTGCCCTTTGATGACGAGAGCTTCGACCTCGTTGTCTGCCAGTTTGGCGTGATGTTTTTCCCCGAAAAGGTCCGCGCCAACGAGGAGGCGCGGCGCGTGCTTCGCGCCGGTGGCCACTACCTGCTTGTGAGCTTCGATCGACTCGAGTTAAACCCGGTGCCGAAGGCAGCGGGGAATGCCGTCGCCGAACTGTTTCCTGACGATCCGCCTACGTACATGGAGCGCGGTCCATTCAGCTATGTCGACCCGGCGTTGATTGAGCATGATCTGCTCGCGGCTGGCTTCACAAAGATCAAGCTGGAGACGGTCGCCCTCACAAGCTGTGGCAGCGCGCGCGACGCCGCTCAGGGGTTGGTGCTCGGCTCGCCCTTCCGCGCGGAAATCGAGCGGCGCGATCCGTCTGCGCTTGGTCGTGCCCTCGATGCGGTTACAGCGGCACTTGCGCGGTGGGACCAAACCGACGCGCCACTCTCGGCGCACGTCGTAACAGCGGCCAAGTGAGACCTGTGAGCCTTGCAGAGGTCCACGGCATGTAGAGTTCCTGGTCGTCCGCCAACCTCTCCGCTCGTCCCGGGGAAGGCGCATCGCGCTCGGAGTCGATCCGCCGGATTGAACGGCGCATCTGGAGGCGGAGGCAGCAGCCCCAGGCGGTTGGCGCGCATGCGCACATAGTCGGCATCGGCGCAGCGCGCGGGTGCGAGTTGGGCGATCGTCATGGCAGCGGGTGGTCCTAGGTACAGCATGGCGTCGAACTGTTCGTCAATCTTGACCGGCTTCCGACCAGGCGAAGGATCCATCACGGTCTCGCCGAGTGTCGTGCCGACCAGCAGCGTCAGGCTCGGTATCGGCCACGTAGCCACGTCGGCCTGCATGGCGACGAGATCCCGACGCGTATCGACGTGGATGCTGAACACCTGCGCGAGACCGCTCCGTTCAAGCTGGGCGACGATCCCTCCCGACCATTCGTCCGTGGTGTTGGGCGCCGTGCTCCTGCGCAGCAGGTGCTGATCCCCGTAGATGATCAGCGCTCGACGGCCACGTGCTAGGACTTCGCGACGGATGACGCCGACGGCATGTCCGTCGCGATCCATCCACGGCGTCAGATCGTCGCCCGTCCGCACGGCGGCCCAGTCGATGGGCGGATCACCGAGAAGCACCCGCAACCGCTGCTCCGGGCGGCGAGAGGCATTCACGTCGCGGACGGCGCGGAAGAAGTCCTCGTAGATCGGAAGGTCCCATGCCTCTTCGACTTGCGTGGTGTCCTGCCAAACGTGCCTGAGGTCGACATCGGCCACCTCCTCGCCCCGGATGAAGCGGTCCATGAGGTCCTGGTATCGTGCATTTCCGAACTCGACGACGATGTCGTTGAGCACACCCACCAGGCGCGGATCACGAAGCAGCGCCAGTCGAAACTCGTGTACCTGAACGTTCCCGTGGTTGTCGCCGAGCGCGACCAGCGGGTGGGTTCTAAAGGCGTCCACGAGTGTGGCGATTGGCTCGCGGTGAGCGGCAGGCCGAGGCGTTGGCGTCGACTGAGCGGCCAACACGCCGGACGATGCGATCCAGAGGACCGCGCGCAGGCAGATATAGCGTGACAATCCGTGCACTCATCACCTCCCGTGTCCGACGAGGCTCCTGTCGTTGGACTTCGTCCAGGTGAAATACACGCCACGGTAGAGGAAGTTGCAGGTGCTTGAGAGTGGAAGCGCGCCGCGCTTGGCTCTCGTCCACGCAACTTGGACGAGCTGCCGTGCCTCATGATATGGTTCGGTCCCTTTTCCATGGCACCGGTTCGAACCCTGAGGGCGATGTGTTTCGCCGGCATCGGTGTGATTGCCGTTGCCTGCGCCGTGGTTGCTCAGATCGAGGATCGAGGGCGCGGCAGCCGTACCCAGCCAGCGCCTCTGGCCGATCATCACCAGCATCTATGGAGCCCCGAGCTTGCTAAGCTCCTTTCTTCGACGCCGCCCGTAGCAGCAGCGAAGCCCAGAACCGCCGCCGACCTGATTGCGCAACTCGATGCCGCGGGCATCAAACGGGCGGTGGTGCTGTCGGCGGCGTACATTTACGAGCAACCGTCCCGCGCCGTCGACGCGCCGGCGGAGAAGGTCAGGCGCGAGAACGACTGGACCAGCCGGCAGGTGGCGCAGTTTCCCGACCGTCTCATCGGGTTCTGCAGCGTCAACCCGCTGAAAGACTACGCGCTCGACGAGCTGGCGCGATGCGCTCGCGATCCGAACCTCCGCCGAGGCATCAAGCTGCACTTCGGGAACTCGGTGGTCGACTACCACAACAGTGGGCACATCGAACGGATTCGGCGGGTGTTTCGCGGCGCGAACGATTCTCGAATGACCATCGTCGTTCACTTGCGCGCGTCGGTGACGCAGAACCTGCCGTACGGGCGCAAGGAGGCTCTGGTCTTCCTCAACGAGCTCCTGCCCGCGGCTCCGGATGTGGTAGTGCAGGTGGCGCACCTCGCCGGCGCCGGACCGTGGCAGGATGAAGGTTCGCAGCAGGCGTTCGCGGTGTTTGCCGAGGCCGTCGAGAAGCGCGATCCGCTGACCCGGTTGCTCTACTTCGATGTCACGACACTGGGCGCGCCTGCGACGCCCGAAACGGCGCAGCGGTGGGCGGCGATGATTCGACGGGTCGGGACCGAACGCGTCGTCTTCGGTTCCGACGCAACCTTGTCGAACGTCACGCCGGGTGACGCGTGGGCGATGCTTCGCAAGCTGCTTCCGCTCACTGACGACCAGTTCCGCGCGATTGCGGCGAACGTCCCGCCGTATATGCGGTAGGCTCTCAGCGACCAGGCAAGGAGTTGACATGCGCACAATTCGAATGCTCTCGGTACTGACACTGGCCGGGCTGGTGTTGTTCGCGGCGGTTCCGGGAAACGCTCAGAGCGGCCGGGTCGCGAAGAAGGCCGTCAAGGAGGCGACGAAGGACGCTGCGGGGGATGCTGCGAAGGATGCCACAAAGGATGCCGCCGCGGGCGCGGTCAAAAAGGCCGCAGCGCCTGACGCGGTCGATCTCAATACCGCTTCTGCCGAGCAAATGACGAAGCTCGGGCTTGATGAGGCCACGCAGCAGAAGGTTGTGGCGGGCCGTCCTTACAGTGGTCTCGACGACGCCAAGCTCAAAGAAGCGATTCCTGCGAGTGAGCTCTCGAAGCTCGAGGGGAAGGTTACCGTCAAGCCGAAGACGAAGTAGGGCCGTTCCAGCCGGCGAAGCGCGCCGCTCGGGTACGCCCGATCGGCGCGCTTCGGCCCGGACATCCGTGTTCCGCCTCCTTGCAACCAAATCGGGTTGCCCATTCATCTAAGCAGCGTCTCTCAGTCAGGCTGCGAGTCGATGCACAACATCCTGTCCCTCGTCGAGACGCTGGTGGGCGACCTGCGATACGCCGTGCGAACCTTGCGGCGCGACGCCGCGTTGACGACGTTCGCCATCCTGATCATCGGTGTTGGCGTTGGCGCCAGCACGATCGTCTTCAGCGTCGTCAACGCACTGTGGCTTCGGCCGCTGCCGTTCGACGACCCGGGACGCCTGGTCTGGGTCGCGAACGGACCGTCGGAGAACCTGTCGAGGCAGGCCGTTCAAGTCGGACATCTCGTCGATCTGCGGCAGCAGAGCCAGTCGCTGGCTGGACTCGCAGGGTTTTCGCCGTTCTATGGCGTCGGCGACATCAGGCTGACCGGCACCGGCGAAGCGGAGCGCGTCACCGGTGTGCCTGTGACGGAGGGCTTTTTTCCGCTCCTGGGCGTACGTCCCTGGCTCGGACGAGACTTCACCGCCGGGGAATGCCTCTGGGGCGCCCCAAGAACCGCGATCCTGACCTACGTGTTCTGGCAGCGCCGCCTGGGCGCGAAGGCTGATGTGATCGGCGGGTCGATTACCCTCGATGGCGCCCCGGTGACGATTGTCGGCGTGCTGCCACCATCGTTCGACTTCGGCGGCACGTTCTCTCCCGGACGCCCCGCCGATCTGTTCCTTCCATTTCCGCTGAGTCCCGAGACGAATCGAAGGGGTAACACGCTGGCAGTGATCGGCCGCCTGAAACCAGGGATCGATCTGACGACCGCCGCCATCGAAACGGTGACGGTCGTCGACCACATCAGCAGGACCGCACCCGACGTCGAACCCGGTCGGCGCCGAAACGCGTTCCGTCCGAACCTGAGTCCGCTGCAGGAGCGCATCAGCGGGCGGTTTCACGGCACGCTTGCGGTGCTGGCGGCTGCGGTCGGGTTCCTGATGCTCCTGGTCTCGGCGAACATCTCGAACCTGCTTCTGGCGCGCGCGTCCGCGCGGCACAAGGAAATGGCGCTCCGGATGGCGCTCGGCGCCGGGCGCAAGCGTCTGGTCCGTCAGCTGCTCGTCGAAAGCCTGGCGCTCTCCTGCGGCGGCGCGACGTTGGGATTGGCATTGGCGTTCGGCGGCACGAGCCTGATCGCGCAGCTCGAGGGCGCCAGCATTCCACTGCTCCGGGACGTCCGCGTCGATGGACTGGTGATCGCGTTCGTCGCATCCGTGGCGATGCTCACAGGGATCTGTTTCGGCGTGCTGCCGGCGCTTCAAGCCTCGGGATCCGCGCCGCAGGATGCGCTGAAGGGCGGCGGCCGCGGCGCGACCGGCGGCAGCGGCCGGATGCGCCGCGCGATCGTCGTTGCGGAAATCGTGCTGGTCTGCGTCCTCTTGACCGGCGCCGGCTTGCTCACGCGGAGTCTCAGTCGCGTCCTCGACGTCGATCCGGGATTCACGTCCGACAACGTGCTCTCGCTGCGGGTGGACCCGTCACGCCTCGAGCACCCGACGCGTGAGGCGCGAAACGCCTATTTTGATGCGGTCCTGCAACACGTTCGCTCGGTGCCGGGCGTCGAAACCGCCGGCCTGACCGACGCGCTGCCGCTCGGCGACAACTTCGGGTGGCGCGGCTGGACCGTCTCAGCCAAAGATCGCGCAACCGATCCTGGCGCGCGCGCGAACCCGCTCGTCCGCATGATCGACGACCGCTATTTCTCCGCGATGCGCATCGCTCTCAAAGCCGGCCGCGGCTTTACCTCCGATGATCACTCGTCGTCCGAACGGGTCGTCGTCATCAACGAAGCGTTGGCGCGCGCGTTGTGGCCGGATGAGGACCCGCTGGGCCGCGTGCTTCGAGCGTCCGGCCGGGACTATCGCGTCGTCGGCGTCGTCAACGACGTTCGCTATTTCGCGCTCGAACGGGACACCGGCCACGAGCTGTACATGCTTCTCCGACAGACCGGCGACTATCAGACGGTTGATCTCGTCGTCAGGAGTGTGGTCCCTCCAGCCAGCCTGATCCCCGGCATACGGGCGGCGTTGATGCGTGCCGATCCCGGGCTGCCGGCGGTCGAGTTCCGAACAATGGAGCAACTCGTGGATCGGTCCGTATTCACCAGGCGGATCATCGTGCGGCTGCTTGCCGGCTTCGCCAGCTTCGGACTGATTCTGGCGGCGCTGGGACTCTATGCGGTCATCTGGTACTCGGTGAGCCTGCGAACGCGGGAAATCGGCATCCGCGTCGCACTTGGCGCCGCCCCGCAGGCCATGCAACGCCGGATTCTGACGCAGACGATGACCCTTGCGACGATCGGCCTGGCGATCGGCCTTCCTGTTGCCTGGATGGGGGCGAAGGCCATCGAAGGCTTGCTCTTCGGTGTTGTCTCGTCGGACCCGGTGACGTTCGGCGGTGTCGCCGTGGTGGTCGCGATTGTCGCCGGGCTTGCCGGCTATGTGCCCGCGACGCGGGCGTCGCGCATCGACCCCGTGGTGGCCCTGCGATCGGAATGAGCGTGGGCGCCCGTCGCAAGAACCTGCTTCAGTTCTTCGATCCAGTCTCAGACGCCATCGTGATCAGCACCGCGAAGATGTCGATCGCCTCCCAGAGGTGCCCGAGACGCAGGTTCTCGTTGATCGCGTGCTGGTTGTTGTCGAAGTTCACCACTGCCAGACCGATCGTTGGCAGCTTCAGCCCGCTGCTGAACGTCGAGAACGGCAAGCTGCCGCCAATCGTCGGCATCTGCACGAGCCGCTGATTGAGCGACCGAATCGCGGTCGCCGCCATCGCGGTGCGCGGATCGTCCATCGAGCTCTTGCCGATCGGCAACCCACCACCCTGCTGGGTAATGCGGGCAATCTTCGAATACTTGCGCCGCGTCGCCATGTCCGGGGCCGCCGTGACGATGTGATAGCCCTGCTCTCGAACGTGGGCGACGAGCCGCTCGAACTGCTTTGTGGGATCCAGGCCGTTGACCAATCGGATCTCGACGCGGCCGGTCGCGGAACCCGAGATGGCGTTCCGCGCGCCAGGGCCGACAGTGCCCGATGACAGGCCGACCACGCTCAGCGTCGGGCGATTGTGCTGGAACTCGATCCGGCTGTCAGGATGCTCGGCCTGCGCGACGCCGTACTGCTCGAGCAGTTTCTGATCGACGTTCGGGATCTCATCAATCGCCCGCCGCTCGCTCGGCGTCAACGGCACGACGTCGTCGTAGAAGTTCTTGATCGTGACGTTGCCGCGGTCGTCTTTCATCGACGCGAGCAGCTTCGTCAACGCCATCGCCGGATCCGGAACGAAGTTGCCGTAATTGCCGCTGTGCAGATCGCCGGTGGCGCCGTAAACAATAATTTCCGCGCCGGTGACCCCGCGGCTGCCGTAGAACACGGTCGGCAGGTTGCTCGGGTGGCGCGGACTGTCGACGATGACGGCCAGGTCGGCGCGCACGGCCGCGGCATGTGCGATCAGCGCCGTTTCGAAATTTGGCGAGCCGGCTTCTTCCTCACCGTCGAGCACGACTCGAAGCGTCCACGGCAGCGTCGCCTTCGCTGCGATGAGACCATCCACCGCCGCAAGAAACGCGATGATCGGTCCCTTGTCGTCCGCAACCGCCCGGCCGTAAATGCGCACGTCCGGATCGATCGGACCGGTGCCGCCGAGCACCTCGACGCGGGCGCCGTCCTTGAACGCGGCGGGCGCAAACGGCTGGCCGATGGTCCAGTCCTTCGCGTCCGTGGGCTGACCGTCGTAGTGCATGTAGAAGGTCAGCGTGCCCACCGGCTTCCCGGCGGTTCGCTCGGCCACGAGAATCGGCGATCCCGGCGTGTCGATCCGCTTCACGCTGAAGCCACGCTTTTCGAACATCGCCGTCAACGCCTCGGCGTTCCTGATGATGTCCAGCTTGTTCGAAGCGATGCTGGGCAAGGAGACGAGCTGAATCAACTCGGCGACAATCTGTCGCTCGTTCTTTGCTCGCCACTCCCGGACGCGAAGGACATCGGCTGACTGTGCCGCGGTCAACGACGTAGCCGCGAGCCCAGCAATCGCGAGTGCTTTCGAGAGAGCGTTCATATAGTCCAGCTATTAAACACCGATTGCGCTGCCTTAACGGTCGAATCATGAGATCCCGCGACCTGCGTAGGCGACAACCGTCAAGGCGGTACGGGTGTACGCTCTCAGCCGCGTTGATGAAGCCAGCCGCTTTTCAGCGAAATCCGCGGCGGTGGCTTCTGCCCATGATCGGGTTCGGACTCACCTGCAGAGAGGCGCTGACTCATCGCTTCAGCAGCGTCATCAGCCCGTCGGCGAGCATCGCACGCCAGTGGACGAAGTCATGGCCGCCGCCGACCTCGCGATAGGTGACGTCGTAACCCTTCGCGCGAAGGACGTCGCGGAGGTGGCGATTGCCCATCAGGTTGGTTTCGTCGAGCACCATTTCGTACACCGGCCGGCCGGCCGCCGGCACGTTGTCGTAGAGGCCAACCTCGATATAGAAGCGAATCGATTTCCGAGGCGCTCCAGGAAGGCCCGGGCGGTAGCGTTCGGTTCGTCCCCGCCAGCCGCGTCCCGAAAGGCGCCGGACTGTGACAGCACGTTGCCGAACACGTCTGGATGCAACAGCGCGATCTCGGCGGCGGCAACGCCCGCCGCCGCTGTATCCGCCGATCACAGTGTCGGCCGGGCGCGTGCTGATGGGATAGGACGCGCGCAGCATCGGCATGAGTTCCCGGACGAGCGCCTCGCCGTAGCTCGCGCGCCCCGCAGCTCCTCCGCCGCGATTGCCGACATCGAAAACCACGATCGCGGGCCGGATCCGTCCCTCGTTGATGAGGTTGTCGAGCGTCGCTGGCGCCTTGCCAAAACGATGGCTGACATACGCCGCTCCGTCCAGGAGCAGGAGCAACGGATACGGACCAGCGGTTGGCTCGTAGCCTGGCGGCGTGTAGATCCAGATCGGTCGGTCGTCCTTGAATACCGGGTTCTTGAGCAGCGCCGACTTGACCGTCCGTTCTTCAATGAGACCGCGACGGATCGGCGTCCGCATCGCCCACTGCTCGTCTGGAGCACCCGGCATGTCGAGCACAGACTGGCTGACAAATCGATAGGTCGGATCGTCGGGAAACTTGCGCGGGTTCAACGGATCGAGCTGTGCTGTCGCCCACCGGTTCGCCGGCCGATCGTTCGGTGAGATGACATATTCAATTCGCGTCCCGCGGCGTAAGCGCACGGTCTTGTACCAGACATCCGTCCCCGACAAGCGCGACATGTAGTCTTCATGTGCGGCCCACGCCAGCCGGACATTCCGGGTGTCGTAGAGTTCACGCCAGAGAAAAGTCACGTCAGCATCGCGATCGTTGCCGGCGATTTCTTCGATGATGGGCCCTTTGTCGGCCACCTGCCGCCAGAACGATTGGAGCGCATCGCCACGTCCTGCCTGGACATCCAGCGCGAGTCCCTTCAGGCGTGCGCTCGGATAGTCCTCTCGAGCCGCCGGCTCCTGACCGCCCATGCGCGCCGCGACGGATGCTGCCTCCAGTTGCAGTGTGTAGCTGCCAGCCGCCGTTCCCGTGACCGGCAGAGGTTCAGCCGGCATGACTTGCGAACCACCGGCGTCGATGCGATCGAACAGCCGGATCTGCAGACGATACGCACCAGTCGCGGGCGCGACGAACCCCAGGCGCTCCGGTACCGGCGCAGCGTTATTGAAAACATAGTTCGTATCGATGACATGCCCGGTGCTGTCGACGATTTCAACAAGGGCCGCCAATCCGCGCAGTTCGATGGTTCCGGAAACCAGATCCCCTGCGGCGACGGTCAATCCATATTCGTGAACCTCACCCGAACGCGCGTCGCGCGCGGTGGGCGCCCCGAAGGACAGCGCGCTGGCCTGACCGGACGCGCCTCGGCCAATTGGCGGGGCTTGACCAGTCAGGCGTTGGACCTGCGCGAGTACCCCGATCGACAACGCCAGCATCAGACCGGATACGAGCTTCACGTCAGTACCTCCGGATCGACGGCGATCAAGCCGCCCGATCCCGCACTCTACCTCATCAGGTGTCTCGTCCTTGAATGGCCGGCGCCAGCCCGAATTGACCGTCACGTGAACCGGAGCGGTCAGGCCCGAACGGGTGGGAGCGAGAGGAGGCGCTCGGCGTTGCCCGAGTACACCTTCCTGAGGACCTGGTCGCTCAGGCCGAGACCGTAGATCTTCCACCGTCCCTGCGACGGCACCGGCCCTGGCCCGTAGTCGAAGTACTCGTCCTCGGTCTCGAGAAAGCGGAAGTAGATCGGGTACAGCGCCTCGCGCGGGCCGTCGGTGCCGAAGAGAATGCGGTCCTGGTACTTGTCGAAGAAGCGGCGCGCGGCCCGGGGCTGGCGACCGAGCTCGCCGATGCGCGCGGCAATCTCGACGTGCAGGTTCGGAAAGCGATCGAGCGCCGCCGACGCCGCGGCCAGGTCCTCGGACGAGTGGCCGACGTGCAGGCCGATGAACGTCGTCGTCGGGTGCCGCGCCAGCACCCGATCGCGGGCGGCGAGAATCTCCGCGTTCGAGGGATAGTCCTTGCCGTGGAACGACCAGTCGGGATGGCGGCTCAGCTCTTCGTAGCGCTCGTTGTGCGCATCGACGGGGAGAAAGAAGGCCGTCGGATCCGAAACGTGGATCGCGACTGGCAGGCCGAGCGCGCCGCATGCTTCCCACATCGGATCGAACCGCTTGTCGTCGATCTTCACGAGCGGCCCCTTGTCGACTTGTTCGCGGAGGAACAGCCCGAGCACTTTCAGGATCTTGAGTCCCTTCGCCCCGGCCTTCCTGGCACGCGCGAGCTCGTCGGCCTGCCAGGTGGCGTAGCCGGGCTCCGCGACGCGATCGTAGGAAGGCTCGGTGAAGACCACGAAGCGGTCGGCGTGGGGCTCCTGGAACGTCCGCACCGCCTGTGCGAGGCCGCTGCCGACGCCACCCGTGAGATTGACGAGCGTGCGCACGTTGCGGCGCTCCATCAGCGCAAGGAGCTCCGCCGGCGTGCTCCGCACCTCGATCGCCTCACCGCGCGGGATGCCGGCGCTCGTCGCGCGGCCCGTCGGATGCGTGTGCATGTCGACGACCGGGAACCGCGCGCGGTCGATCGGCTGCTGCGGTACGACGAGCATGCTGCGCGGCTGAAAGTCTTCGAGCGCGAGTGAGCCGGGGCGCGCTTGCGGCGCCGGCTGCGTCGATGGCGGGCGAGGCTGGCCCGTGGCGGCGCGCGGGACGGACGCGAGGCCCGCTCCCAGGCTGGCCAACCATGCCCGGCGATTCAGACGCATCGTCATCACACCCTCCCGAGACGCGCGCCGAGGCGTATCAGCGCGGCGGCTCGACGACGGTCGCGCTGGTGCGCACGACTTTGCGTTCGCGGCCGTTCTGGTACATCACCGCGTGCGTCACGGCACCACTCGCATCGGTGAAGAACTCGAGCTGCGCTTCGACGGCCTTCAGGAAGAACTTCGTTTCCGATTCTGCGTAGACCTGAATCTGCGGCTGACCGGTCAGCTGCGTCGTCAAGTGATCGCCGACCAGCCGCATCATCATGTTGATGCCGGGCGCGACCTCGTAGGTTCCGACGTACTTCGACAGCGTTGCCACCGGCAGCGTGATTTCCTTCCGCTCGGCGGTAAGGGTCACGGCGACGCCGTGGGCCACGTCGGCGAGCTTCGCCGCCATCTGCGCCGGCGCATTGCCGTTGATGTTGGCGAGCACTGCCACCGTCACTTTGGTGTCTGGGTAGTAGGCGAGGTAGGTATTGAACCCGTCGATGCCTCCGCCATGCTGAACGACCTTCCGGCCGCTGGCGGTCTGCACGACGACCCCGAGCGCGTAGTCGCTCTTGAACGGCGTCGTCATCTTCGCGAGCGATGCGGTCGAGATTACCTTGCCGGCGAACAGGCCCTGCTCCCAGCGCAGCAGGTCCTCGGTCGTGGAATACAGCGCGCCGGCCGCATGCGGAATGCTCATGTGAACGTAGCCGGCGTTGACCGGACCGGACGGCGACGGCATGTAGCCGGCGGCCCGGCGCGGGATGATGCGGGTGTTCGAGTCGTAGCCCGAGTCCTTCATGCCTAGCGGCGTGAAGATGTTGTCGATGACGAAGGTCTCGTAGCTTCCGCCGGTCACGAGCTCGATCACGTAGCCGAGCACGAGATAGCCCGAGTTGCTGTAGCTCATTCTCTCGCCGGGAGCGAAGTCCAGCGGCTTGTCGCGGACAGTGGCGATCGTCTTCGCGACCGGCGTCTGCTGCAGCTTCAGCGATGCGTAGTCCGGCAGGCTGGTGAAGTTCGGAATCCCGGACGTGTGCGTCAGCAGGTTGTAGATCGTGATCTTGTCCCAGGCCGCGGGGGCATCGGGCACGTGCTTCCCGATCGGATCGTCGAGCGTCAGCTTGCCGCGTTCCTCGAGCAGCAGAATCGACGCGGCGGTGAACTGTTTCGTGACCGAGCCGAGCCGGAACCTCGTCGCCGGCGTGTTCGGGACATCCCATTCGAGGTTCGCAGCACCGTAGCCTTTGCTCAGGATCACGTCGCTGCCGCGGGCGACGAGCACCGCTCCGGCGAACGTCCTGGCGCGAACGTAGCTCTGCACGACGTCCTCCACGCGCGCGGCGTCTTGTGCAGAGGACGAAGCCGCCCCGAAGACGAGAAGGACGAGCACAATCGCGCACTGGATGGTTCTCATGCGCCAGAGCTTACCGCAGTCGAAATTTCGCCGCCTTACGTTTCGGCGCCGTAGGGATCTGCATGCGCCGGACGGCGAGAGCGGCGATCCACAGGACCAACGCGGTCAGGAGGAGCAGCCCGAGAATCGCGCGCGCCCGGTCTCTCGTGCGCGCACTACCGGACGAGATCCACCAGCGTGTCATCAGGGTATGGGTCAAGGTCGTCGGACCTTTTGTCGCAGTTGGCAAGCCACGGGCGTGTGGACATGAACGCCTTTTCACGGTTTGGTTGACGCGGGCGAATACGTCGCCCGACGTTCGCCGACGTAGTAGCGCATGGGCACCCCGCGATCGAGGCTGATCTCCTGGCGCCCACCAGCCGGCCCGGTCGCGCCGAGCCCCACGCGGGGTACGCGACCGCGGCGCCGCTGCAGCAACTCCTCATGAACGAGCACGCCTTCGGGATTGAAGATGAAGAGAAGGTCCCGACCGCTCGTCGCCCGCAACTGGACGAGCAGCGCCAGCCATTCCTGTCCAGTGGCTGAGAGCGTGGCAGTTACCCCATATATCTCGCGCGCGTAGTCGAAGCGGCTGATGTTGAGGGCGGCTGTCGGACGTTCGTCCGTAGTCAAGAGCAACCGATCGTCGGTGACGCGAACGTCGACTCGCCGGCCATTCCAATGAAGTTGCTGTCGCGGGTGGTCCGGGTGTGGTGAGCTGACCCAGAGAAATGTCGCCGACCGCAGAGGTGCCAGCTCAGACATTCCCTCGGCGCGCGAAACCTCACCGGCGGACAGGATCACGCGCGGCGCGTTCTCGGCTTCCATGCGGCGAACCGCGTGAATGGCCAGGAGGCTCGGAACGGTCACGATCAGCATCAGCAGGATGGCGGCTCCGCGAAGGTCTATCGTCCCGGCCCATCGTGTACGCGCCACCATCTGTCGAACTCCGTGTCCCACGGCAGCTCCGGCTCCAGCTGCAAGCACCCCAAAGATGATGGCAAAAGGAATCGCCAGGCCGGCTGTGGAACTCGGGCGTCCGAACTTCATTTCGTAGAAGGTCGCGGCCAGGATCGGAACGGCGACGCCCAGTAACCCGGCCAGCGCGCCCGTCACAGGCGTAATCGAGCGCAGCAGCGTGCCGAGTACGTCCCGCGGATGAGTGCGTTTAGGCATCCCGGTACCCAACACTGCCATCCTGCACGCGACCATGAGGAGCCGAACCTACGTAAGTCCTCGGGTGACGATCACACCGACCGGATGGAAACGTGAGCCGGTCAGCCAGTCCAACTCCTCGGCCGAACGATGAATGACACCAGCAGGCGAATCTCACGCGGCGTCTGCGCGAACCAAGGGGGATGGTTCTCATGCGCAAGAGCTTACCGCAGTCCGAATTCTCTATTTCAGTCCCGTCGCCAGATACAGGTCGTGAAGCAGCTGCGGATACTGGTAGGCGTAGGTCCGGCCGTCGCGCGTCAGCGCGAACGACCGGACGAATCCCGCGCCCGCGCGATCCGCGGGGCCGACCGTGCGCAACAGCGTCCGTGCGCCGGTCTGGAGCGAGAGCCGCAGGATCCTGCTCTCCGTTTCCGGCGTGTTGGGAAGCCAGGTCCGCACGAACAAATCCCTGCCGTCCGAGCTCCACTGCAGGGGGCTGTCCGCGGCCCGTGCCCCGCGAATCGGTCGAGGCTCGCCGCCGTTGACCGGGAAGAGCAGGTGGCGGATGCCCTCCGGACTGTTGATCGACTCCGCCACCCATTGCCCGTCTGGAGAAATCACACCGCGTCCGACGTAGGCCAAGTCGGGTGTGATCGGCCGCGGCTCCCCGGCCGGCAGATCCTGTACGAAGGCCCGAAGGCCCTCACCCGGCCGTCGGCCGTGAAACAACACACGGCGGCCGTCCGGAAAGAACGCACCGTAGGTCGGATGGTACTCCTCGATCGCGCCGCGAGGGAGAGCGAGCGATTCTCCCGGGCCTGCCGGCACGACGACCAGCTGCGCCTGCGCCCCGTCGCCCCGAACCGCCAGCACCCGCGCCGCATCGGGTGACAGCGCGATCGCCGCACCTTCGCCGAGTCGGACGGGCAGGCTCGATCCGTCCACAGGCTGCAGAAAGATCGTCATCTTTCCACCAACGGCTTCACCTCGCTCGGTAAAGAGCAGTTGCCTTCCATCGGCCGACAACCCGACGGCTCGCGGAGCGTCGAACCACGAGAGCGGCTCCGCGGCGTCCTTGTCTGGAGACTGGGTCATCGTCACGACGCGCGACATGGACTGGACGAGCAGCACCGAGCCGTCCCTGTTGATGTCGTGAAGCTGTACGCTTCCTGGTATCTGCATCACCAGACGCTCGCGGCCATCGAGCGCGATCGCGTGCAGCCCTCCCATCCCGCCGGCTTGAGAACCGCTGAACCACAGCTCGTCGCCGGATGGCGACCACGCCATCCCGGAAATCGACGGCCCGGACTTCAGCGTGCGCGTGGTTCCGTCACGTTCGGCGACAACGATGTGAATGGGCGCATCGGGCGTGACGTTTGTTTCCGCACTCAACACGGCGACGCGATGACCGGACGGATCGATCCTGGGCAAGCTCAGGAGGCGTCCTTCGTAAACGACCCGTCCCGTCGGAAACTCGAGGCGATGGCGGTTGTTTCGACTCCTGATGACTGCCAGCTCTCCGGTGGGCGACCAATCCGCGAACCTGACGTCTGTCTCCAGCTCACGCGGTGCGCCTCCGGCGACGGGAGCCCTGGCAAGCGTGCCACCGAAGCAGCCCAGGAAATGCACATCCATGCGACACCGGAGCGTGAGCGCGACTTCGTTGGTCGACGAGACCGCGAAGAGGACGCCGTCCGCCCATCCGAGGGAACGCGATTCGGATCCGTCGATCCTGCCGGTGAAGACTTCCGGCCGTCGGCCGTCCCACGAGGCGGAGTAGACGACGCTTTTCCCGTCGGCGGTAAACCTCGCCGTTTGCACGACGCCGCGCCGGAACGTCAACTGTCGAAATGTCGGCGGCGCGGCGACCTGACCGCTTTGTGGCGCAGGTGCGAACTGCCGTCCCAGGAGGAAAGTCGCGAGACCGACGACGGATATCACCGCCGCGGTCGCCAGATAGCCGAGCCGCCGGCCGGATGAGCCTCGGGCCTCGCCGCTCTCCTCGGTACCAGACACGAGCTCTATCCGCGCGTCCCCGATGTCGCGCAGACGCAGCAGCGGATTCTTCTCGAGCGTCCGGCGCAGCAGGCGTCGCACGTTCGGCGGCGTCGAGGCAGGCAGCGCGTTCCAGTCCGGCTCGCGCTCCAGAATGGCGGCGATCGTGTCGCCGGTCGTGTCGCCGGGAAACGCCAGCCCGCCCGTCAGGAGCTCGTACAGGACGCAACCGAATGCCCAGATGTCGGTCCGCTTGTCGACCGCGAGCCCGCGCGCCTGTTCCGGACTGAGGTATGGCGCGGTGCCGAGAATCGTTCCAAGGCCGGACTCATCCAGCGATCGTGTGGCCAGCGCCGGATCCGCAAGGTCGGCGTCCCACGCTTTCGCGAGCCCGAAGTCCAGCACCTTCACCACGCCGCTTCCGCGAGTGATGGCGATGTTCGCGGGCTTGAGATCGCGATGGACGATGCCCTTCTCGTGCGCGGCCTCCAGGGCCTCGGCAATCTGTCGTGCGATGCCGATCGCCTCGTTCACGCGACGCGTCTCGACGGCGTCGGCGAACCCACGCCCCCCGCGCGATCGAAGCTTCTCCGCGAGCGACTCGCCGTCGACGAGCTCGAGGACGAGCGCTCGTACGCCGTCGGCCTCTTCGACGCCGTAGATCGCGGCGATGTGCGGATGGTTGAGCGACGCCAGCACGCGCGCCTCGCGCTCCAGCCGCGCCAGCCGATCCGGATTGCTGGCGACCGAGTCCGGCAGGACCTTGATCGCAACCGCGCGCCCGAGCTTCGTGTCCGTGGCCCGATAGACTTCGCCCATGCCGCCGACGCCGATCAGCGCGTCGATCCGAAAGACGCCCAGATACGATCCAGGCGTGAGGCGCGTCGCGCGCGGCGAAAGACCGAGCGGTCTGTCGCCGAACGAGCTGGCTTCGAAGTGGGCGACGACGAGCGCGTCGACATCCTGGCGCAGCGACGGATCGCGCCGGCACGCCTCGTCGAGGAACGCCTCTCGCGCCGCGGCGTCCTGCGCGATGGCGGCGTGGAAGATCGCGGTGATCTCGTGCCAGCGTTGAGGCGTCGGGTCCGGCGGCGGCGTCATGACTTCAGCGCGGCATAGAGCCACGCGCGCGCGGCCTGCCACTCGCGCTCGACAGTCGCGATCGAGATCCCGAGCACCTCCGCGGTCTCGTCCAGCGAGAGGCCACTGAAGAAGCGCAGTTCCGCCACCGTGCTCTTCCTCGCGTCGAGAGCGGCGAGGCGTGTCAGCGCCTGATCGAGCGCGAGCACGTCGATGTCTGGCGACACCACGCCGCCGACGCGCTCATCGAGCGTCACCCGGATGCATCGTCCTGAGCGCTTCGCCATCAGGCCGGCGCGGGCGTGATCGACGAGGATGCGGCGCATGAGGCACGCCGCGACGCCAAAGAACTGCGCCCGGTTCTTCCACACGGCGCGGTTCTGGCCGGCGAGGCGGAGGTAGGCTTCGTTCACGAGCGCCGTGGGCTGCAGCGTATGCCCGGGACGCTCTCTTCTGAGATACGCCGCCGCTCGCCAGTGAAGCTCCGCGTAGACCAGCGGAAAAAGCGCATCGCTGGCCGAGCGATCGCCCTCGCTCCAGGCGCGAAGCAGCGCCGTGACGTCGCGGGTCTCCATGAAGTGCCCTGATACTGCCTCCCATGTGCGCCTTCGTCAAGCGTTCGCTCCCGGGCGCGCGGCGTGAGCAATTCCCGGCCCGCTTCTCGCGTCAGGTTCCAAGTGCCTCTCCAGCGCCATCCTGCCGCTCGGCCGGATACGGAGCGAGCGGCCATGCGCGCAACGCTCGTGAGCAAGCCTGCCCGCCGTTCTCGCGTCCCTTGCTGAGGCCACAAGCGCCAATCGCGGCGCGCTTCGCGCGCCTCAGTCAGGACCTGGACCGTGAGGATTGGGCTGCTCGGCGTGCTCGGCATTGCCGTTCTTTTCTGCGAGCCGCGTCTGGGTGCCGCCGCATCGGACACCCGAGGTCCCGATCCGGTCGTCGCGCGAATCCTCGAACATGGAGGCGCCGCCAGCAGACCGATCGTCGTGGTCGTGGGGCCGGAGCACCTTCCGAAATCGGTCAGGCAGACCGTCGGGGATCTCGTCGCCTACCGCCTCCATCGGCCATCAGGAGACGGTGCGACTATCACCGACGCCGCGATCTATCTCCTGCGAACATCCGACCTGTATTACAGGGCGTCGAAGGCGCTGCGAACGCGCGCGACAGGGCAGGACGAGGTGTGGTGTTTCCTCGCCGCCGTGCTCAGCCACGAAGCCGCGCACACCGGCGTCGACACCGAACGTCAGGGGCTCGAAGCCGAAGCCGCGCAGCTCCGACGGTGCGCCGTTGCCAGCCACCTGGCTGCGGGTGACGTCGCCAAGATCGCGTCGCGTGTCGCGAAGATCGAGGCGAAGCTGCGGAAGTACGATCCCCGTTGAACGGCCGACATTTCTGCCGGTCGCATCTGAACGTCGACGCCGAGCCACCTTACGTTTCGGCGCCGTAGGAGATCTGCATGCGCCGGACGGCGAGAGCGGCGATCCACAGGACGAACGCGGTCAGGAGCAGCAGCCCGAGAATCGCGCCAGGGCCCGAGGCGGGAGCGGCGGGCGCCGCCAGCAACCGGATCAACACCGGGGCGTCATTTTCCATCGGCGCGGGGACGGGACACAGGGACTGCAGGTAGTACAGGACGCTCATCTTCTGCAGCACGTGCGGAAGAATGCCGTTGACCCCCTCCCAGGCCAGCAGCACCGCCGCCGGGATGATGGGATTGCGGACGTAGAGTCCGACCGCGAGAAAGACGCTCCCGTAGCCGACGCAGCCGAGCACGGCCGCCGCCGCATACCAGAACACGTGGCTCACACCGCCGGCGTTCCAGTAGGACTGGACTTCGACGGCGTCGTGCGGCCAGATCATGGCCGCGAGCGTGAGCACGGCACCACCGCCGAAGATCGTAGAAGACGCGATCAGCCCGGCCGCATACTTGCCCGCGAGCAGTACCTCGCGCCGCGCCGGCGCGAGCAACCAGAAGTGCAGCGTCCGATTGCTCATCTCGGCGCGGAAGAGATTCATGAAGATGCCGAGACAGCCGAAGAAGATCGCCAGCCGCAGGTAGAAGGTACTGGAAGATGCCGGCGAAGATCGTTCGATCCTCTTCGAAGTCCAGCAAGCGGTTGATGTTCCTGCGCTGCAGTTTGCCGTCTTCGAAATAGAACCGCGCCTCGCGCCGGCCGTCGAAGTAGACCAACTGGCGATACTCGGTCCGCTCCTCGACGAACCCTGCGCCCGTCGAGGAGGCGGCCGTGGTGAAGCTCTTGCCGTCGGCGCTCAGCTGGATGTTGAAGTCGCGGGTGTCGGACTGCTCGTTCTCGCCGCCGGCACTGGCGTGCTTCACGACGAAGCGCGTCACCGGCCGAACCGCTCCGAGATCGACCTGCAGGAACAGGCCCCAGCCCTCAGCGCACCACTTGTCGGCCGGGCCTCCCGCGACGCTGCCGTTCACCGCCTTCTCCGAGCCCTGCTCCTGGCTGCACGGCGAACTTCCAGTCGCCGGCCGGTTGAGCGCGAGATTCGCGCGGCCGTCCGGCCCGTAGACCTCGAACTCGTAAATCCTGGCCACCGGCTCGCCGCTGTAGGACGCACGAGAGACATTCAGGCGGACGAATCTGGCGTCGACCGTCGGCTCGATCACGTGGGTCGTCGTTCCGGCGTTCGCGGCGCGTTGCCGGACGCGCCGCATCTGCACCCCCGAGCGTTCGTCGGCCGGCGTTCCCAGCCGCCCCCTCACGTTCTCGGCCGTCTCTCCTTCGCGGACGCCGTCGATCAGAGCCGGGCTGATCACGCCGCGCCGCGCCAGCCGGTCCATCCGCAGCTTCGCGTCGAGCCCGTGCCCGAAGAAGATCACCGAGGGCAGGAGCGCCAGCGCGTAGACCCAGAGCGAGCGCTTGGCGAAGAACGCACGCCGGAGCTCGATCTTGGCAATCGTCCACGCTTGCCTGGCCCGAGCGGAGCCGAGGGCACGGGCCCGCCCCTCGAAGGAATTGGGGGCGTTCATTGGGATTCACCGCCGATCAGATATTCGTACAGCGCGTCGACGTTTTCGTCGGCCGGCACGACACTCTCGATTCTGTGTCCGTCGAGCGCGATTCTTCCGAGCGCCCGGGCGAACTGCTCCCGGTCCCGAGTCATCACCAGCATCCCGAGCTGGTCCTCGTGCAGCTTGATCTCGGTGATGTGTTCCTCACGGAACAGCTCTGCGGCCACGCCGGATGCGTTCCGATCGCGGCAGCGGACGATGTACTGGCTGGGATGCTCCTGGATCTCGTCGCGCACGTCGCGGATCGTGCCTTCCGCGACGATCATCCCGTTGGCGATCAGCACGACCTGATCGCTGATCAGGTCCACCTCCTGGAGCACGTGGCTCGAGAGGATGACGTGCTTGCCCGCGGCGGCCCAGGCGCGGAACAGGTCGATCGTCTCCGCGCGCACCAGCGGGTCGAGGCCGTTCAGCGGCTCGTCCAGCACCAGCACGGCGGGGTCGTGCGCGATCGCCTGCGCCAGCCGCACCCGCTGCCGCATGCCCTTGGAATATGCGGCGACCTTGCGGTTCGCGGCGTCGGTCAGGCTGACGCGCTCGAGCGCCTTCCACGCCCGTTCCTCCGCTTCCGATCGCCCGTAGCCGAACAGCAGCAGTCCGGTGGTGATGAAGGTGAACCCGGTCGCCCACCGCGGCGCGGTGTCGTACTGCGTGGCGTATCCCGTGATCCGCATCAGCGTTTCCGGATCGCGCGGCGAAATCCCGCGGACGAGGATGCGGCCGTGATCGGGGAAGATCAGGCCGGTCATCATGTTCATCAGCGTCGTCTTGCCGGAGCCGTTCGGCCCGACCAGGCTCGTGATTCCCGGCGGGATGTTCAGCGTGACGCGGTTCACGCCGAGCACGTCGCCGTAGAACTTCGATACCTCTTCGAATACCACCGAGGGGCTTCGCCCCTCGGACTCCCCGACACGCTCTCTCGCGAGCCGCTTCGCCGGCTCGCTCCGTTCGCGTGGCTCACTCGCTGCGCTCGTTCGCACTGCGTCAGTCATCGCACCACCTCGACCGGCCGCAGCTTGCGTTCGATGACGAGGACGAGCAGGAGCACGTACGCCGCCAGCGTGAAGAGGGATGCGCCGGCGCCCGGACCCTCGAGCGGATCCACGCCCAGCAGCGTCGCCCACACCCGGTTGACCGCCCAGGCCGGATCCAGGACGTGCCCCCACGTGACGCGGAAGATTTCGTCGACCATCTCGGAGACGCCGGCCAGGATGAAGAAGAAGGCGAGGCTGACCGCCCCGGCCACGACCCTCCATTTCACGTAGGCGGAGCTGGCCATCGCGACGAGGCTCAGGACGAGCAGCCAGAGAAGGAACCCGACCACCATGCCGGCACCCAGCGTCCAGTTCGCCAGGAACCACCAGCCGCCGGCCAGGCCGACTTGCAGTCCGAAAAGAAGGAGGCCCGGGATCCACGTCACGACCGACAGCATGCCGACGAGCACGGTCAGCCGCGACAAGGCGTAGCTCCAGCGCGTCAGGGGCCGGCTGAAATAGAGAGGCAGCGCGTTGTTCGCGAGGTCCGGCGCCAGGAGGCCGGGGCCGGCCAGCGCCGCGAGGAAGACCGCGCAGGCGCCCTGGACGTACATGAAGATCGAGAAGAACCTGCCGTCGACCTGGATGAACGCGCGAAACTCCGGTTCGAGCCCCTGCAGCAGGTCCACGTGATTGGTGAGATAGACGAAGCCGGCGCACAGGAGCGGCCAGACGAACGCCGCCATCGTGAGCAGCAGGACCAGCCGCTGCTGATACAGCCTGCGCCAGGCGTAGCGGGGCAGGACCATGAACCGCGTCCATCGTCCCGTGAGCGGTCCCGCGTACCGTTGGTATCCCCGCTTGTAGACAGCCATCGGTCAGCGTCCAGTTTCCAGTTGCCAGTTTCCAGTTGCCGGTTCCAGTTTCACTTCTCAGTGTCCTGCTGGGAGCTGGAAACTGGGAACTGGGAACCGGCTGACAGGTGGCCCATGGCTTTCAGGAAGATCTCCTCGAGCGTGTCGCGGCGGTGCGTCAGCTTCCTCACCAGCAGGTTCTGCCGCGCGGCGAGCCCCCAGACGGCTTCGACCTCGACCCCCGCCGGCAGCACGATGCGCCAGCGCCCGGCGCCTTCGGACACGCCCTCGGCACCGATCTCCGGCAGCGCCGTCCGCAGGTGCCGGTCGTCGCCGGTCACCTCGAGCTCGACGAAGTGCCTGTTCGAGCGCCGCTCTTCTTCGAGGTTGCACTGGTGCACGATCGCGCCGTCCTTGAGAATCACGGCCTCGTCGCACACCTGCTCGATGTCGCGCAGCAGGTGAGAGCAGACGAGGATGTTCATCCCCTGCTCCTCCTTCATGTCGACGATGAGCTTGAGCATCCGCCGGCGAGCGGCAGGATCGAGCCCGTTGGTCGGTTCGTCCAGCACGACCAGCTCCGGCCCGTGCACGATCGCCTGCGCGAGCTTCGCCATCTGCTTCATGCCGTACCAGTAGGTCCGCAGCTCCCGGTAGCGCGCCTCCCCGAGGCCGACGTGGAACAGGACCTCGTGCGCTTTCTCGAGCGCCGCCTTCGGCGGGAGGCCGGACAACTCGGCGAACTGGCGCACGAACGTCACCGCCGTCATCTCCCCGACGAACGAGTCGTTCTCGGGCATGTACCCGATTCGCGACCGGGCTTCGCCCATGTTGCGCCGGCAGTCCAGGCCGAGGATGCGGGCGCGGCCGGCGCTGGGCTTGAGGAACCCGAGCAGCGTCAGGATCAGCGTCGACTTGCCGGCCCCGTTGGGTCCGAGCAACCCCACTGCCTTTCCCGTGCCCGAAACGCCGAGACGGCGGGTGATCCCGTGAAGGATCTCCCGCCGTCCCAGCTTTACTTTCAGGTTCTCGAGTTCGACTACCGCGTACCGTGTCCAAAAAGCCTCTCCGGACCGAGCCAGTCACTACCGAGGAACGGCGCCGGATTGCTGTCCCAGCGTCGCCCGGCCCAGGCTCTCGATCAGCATCGCGTCCATGATCAACCCGGAGATACGAGTACGGCTGGCTGCGTGGATCAGTTCCGGTGTTCCGTCGAACACCACGAGGATCGGATCGCGCCCGGCCATGAGCTCGCCGAGCGCCGGGCTCGGGGCCAGGGCCGACAGCACTCCGAGCGCCCCTTTGGCGTTGAGCCAGGCGAACGCCGACGGGTGGAGTCCGGCAGACGAGGGCAGCTGGCCGAGGAACTCCGGAGACCAGACGAGCGGGGAGCCGCCGTTCCGGGTCGCGATGGCACGCTCCGCAACTCCTCGATCCGAGCCCGCAACCATGTAGCCCCGATCGTATGTCCAGGTGATGCCGATCGGAAGTCCACCGGGCTTCATCGTGCTCCAGGTCCGTCCGCCCACGCTCTCCTGCCCGAACACGATCCGGTGGCTCTGCTCGTCGGGCCCCAGCTCGGCGTTGAACGCTTCAACCAGCTTCTGCAGCGAGCTGTCGATGACGGACGGGTTGTTCGCCACGGTCGCCATGACCCACGTCGGGCCGGTGGCAGAGAGTCCTGTCAGCGCCAGGGCCGATTCGGTCCCCAACGCCGCGGTCAGGTTCTGGATGAAGCCGGCGCCAAGCTTCTCGTCCATCGTCGCCAGGGCGCGTTCGAAGTCCGGCGCCACCGACCTGGTGATCACCGCGTTGAGATCCTCGAACAGCTGCAGGGGCTCGCGCGTCGAAACGTAGCCCGCGAGGAGTGCATCGGCCGGCAGGTACTCCGCCGCTCCCCCGGAGCCGCTGTCGGCCAGCCACGAACCCATGCCCGTTCGCGTCCCCTCGAACGCGAACGTCACTTCGTTCTCCTCCGCACCTGCAGGGGCACGCTGCTCGAGGAAGAGGTACTTCATCCCGACCATGCCGGCGAATTCGATTGGAGGAGCGTCGTCTCCAGCCGCCTCTTTGACAACCGGGGGCGCATCGATGGCGACGAGCCAGCCCACACCGCGCCGGTATCGCTCTCCGATCGCCGCCGCAAAGGGAGAGCCCGCGCCCTTCCCGAGCTGAGCGAGGGCCCACGTCAGGGACGACGGCGAGTCTGAAACGACTATCAGGTCGTCGGACACGGAGTACGATCCGGCAGCCTCGCCCGCCTCGACGAAGAGTTTTTCCAGTGCGCTCGCGAGCTCCGCTCGCTTTCCGGGCTTCACCCGGGCCATCACCATCGGAACCGGATCGTTGAGCCCGGCGGCGAGGCTGGCGCAGAAGGCGATTTCATCCCCGAGCAGCGGGTTCACCGACTGGACGCGGTCCACCATCTCCTTCAACTGCCGGCCTGTCTCGGAATTCCACCACGCCCCGAACGTCGCGTTCTGCGCCGACTGCTCCTCGGCAAGGGCCAGGGCCCGTCCGATCGTGACGCCGGGATTCGGGGCCGTGCCGTAGACGATCGCCTGTGCGGGAAGATACGAGAGCAGGCCCGGGTCGGTCCGCAGCTCGGCGGGGAACTTCGCCAGCTCGCGCTCGATCTTCACGAACGACCCGAGCAGCTCCAGGTAGGACTCCGCCTCGGGACTCCAGGCGACAGCGGCCGCGACCGAGCTCGTCAACGCCGGGATGGAGGCGGCCTGCTGACCGGGGCTGAGGACCACTTGCTTGTGGGGCTGGTTCACCGCCACCGATCCCTCGACCACCGAGACCACCGAGCCGCCCATGCCGGCGGACACCGCGAAAACGGTTCCCTTCACCGAGGCGATGGAATCACGGGTCAGGACCTGCAGGCGGCCACGACGCTGTTTGGCAGCCTTGACGATGATGTCGCCGCGCTGGAGGTGAATCGTCTGGCCGCTCCAGGCGGCCGTCACGAACAGTTCGGTTCGCTCGTTGACGTCCACGATCGATCCGTCGGCGAGCCGCAACACTGCATGTGCTCCAGGGCCGGTGCGGACCGACTCCCGTTCGCCAATAGCTGCGCCCGCTTCGAGAGACCTTCGCCTCGCCTTCCGCCTTCGCGCTGCGCGCTTCGGCGGACAAGTCGGCGGACAAGGAGGTCAGGCGATACAGTCCGCGGTCGGCGGAAACGACCGTGGCCCGCGCGCCGCCTGGCGCCATCATGCCGTCGATGGAGTCGCGGCCGAGATAAAGGACCGCGAGAAGCATGGCGGCCGCCGCGGTCAGCGCTCCCCACTGCACCCATCGGGACGATGAACGCCGTGGCATCGCCACGACCCGTGTCTCGCCCTTCATTTCGGCGATCCGGGCGCGACAGCCGGGGCAGCGACTGAGATGGTCTTCCACCAGGAGGCGGCGGCTGCCGCCCAGCTCACTACCGAGGTAGGCCCGGAAGTCCTGCCGGAACTCCGCACACGTGGCGCGGTCGGCGTTCGACATCGTCTCCCAGACGCGCGCGCGCGCGGCCTCGAGCGTGCCGGAGTCCACGTCTTCGTCGTTCATTTCCTGTAGCGCTCGATCCAGACGGTCTTCCGACATCACCAGCCTCCTTACCTACTCGAGGGGCTTCGCCCCTCGAACTCCCCTACACGCGCTCTCGCGCGCCGCTTCGTCGGCGCGCTCCGATCGCGTGGCTCGCTTCGCTTCGCTCGCTCGCGGCGTTTGCTTTGCGGCGCTCGCTCGTCGGCCTAACGTTCCATCTCTGCCTGCAGCCGGTGCCTGATCCGGTGGAGCCGCACGGCTACGTTGTTCTTCTCGATCCGGAACATCCCGGCCAGCTCTTCGATCGACAGCCCCTCGACGTGACGCAGCAGGAACAGGCTGGCATCGTCGCTGTCCACTGTCGCGATGGCGCGGCGCAGCCGCTCCTTCAGCAGACCTGGGGGCTGCACGGCGGCGTGCGGTGCCAGATCGTCGTACTCCGACTCCGCATGAAGCTCGCGCCGGCGCAGCACGTCGACGGCGGCGTTGACGGCGGCGCGCCGGAAGTAGGCGGCCGGCTGCGCGACGTCCTCGACCTCTCCGCCCCGGGCCAGCACGCGCAGGAAGACGGTCTGCAGGACGTCCTCGGCGTCGGCCGGACGCCCGGTCACGCGCAGGGCCGTGCGGAAGACCGCCTCGTAATGGCGCTCGTACAGCTCGGCAAACCCCGCCAGCGGGGCCGTGGAAGTCACGGGGATCAGCAGTTCCTCGATTTGTGTGCTGGCTGGGGGCACCTGGTCCGCCTTACCAACCTTGACGCACGAGGAGGGCGACTATTACACAGTTACTTCGCTTTCGCGGCGTCGACCTTGGCATGGCCCCGTACGACGCCCTCGCGCGTGCCGGCCATTTCGCCCTGCAGCCGTCCCTTGACGATCGTCAGGGTGAACTTGAACAGCGGGCCGTCGGGCTGCTGGACGTCGAACGTGGCCGTGCCGTCGTTGACAACGCCGTTCTCGACCTTCCACTGTGCGGTCGGGCCCGCGGTGCCGGTCAGCACCTTCCCCTTCTGCGATCAGGTCGAACACGACCGGCCTCGGATCGCCCTCCGTGCCATCAGGGCGCTGCATTTTGAAGGTGCCCTCCCACTTGCCCGTGAAGGAGGCTGCAGTCTGGGCGATGACGCCGGGCGAGAGCGAGAAGAGGACGATTGCGATAGCGACGACTTTCTTCATCATGTGTTTTTGTCTCCTGAGAACTTATTCATTGCGCAGCGCAACGAGAGGATCGACTCGCGACGCGCGCCGCGCCGGTATGTAGCTCGCGACGAGCGCCACGGCAAGCATCACGGCGGACGTTGCGGCGAACGCCGTCGCGTCCAGCCGCCCGACGCCGAAGAGCAGCGTCTGGATACTGCGGGTCAGGATCATTGCCGCCAGCGCTCCCACGACCACGCCAAGCAGCGCCACCCGGGCGCCCTGCCAGACGAACATCCAGCGCACGGTCTTTGCCTCGGCGCCGAGGGCCATGCGGACGCCGATCTCCTGCGTCCGTTGCGTCACGCCGTGCGAGAGCACGGCATACAGGCCGATCGCACCAAGGACCAGCGCGAGCCCGGCGGCAATGCTGACCATGACCATCGTGAACGACAGGCTGGCCATGGCCTTCGCGGCCAGACCCTCCATCGTGAAGATGCGATACATCGGGGAGTTCGGAATCATTTCCCGGATGACGGCGCGAACCTCCGGCGCCAGCTGGTCGGCGCGGGCTGACTTGATCACGTAGGCTGGCGACGTGGACGCACCCGGCAGGTAGACCATCGGCTCCGGGGACTTGCGGCGGAGGTCGTCCACGAGGACGTCTTCGACCACGCCGATCACCGTGAACCAGGCATCGGCCGCGCCGGTCGCCGGCCGGACCTGCTTTCCAATCGGCTCTTCGCCAGGAAACAGCACTCTGGCGGCCGACTCGCTGATGATCACGTTGCGGATTCCCTGCTCTTCTTCCACTCGCTCGAAGAACCGTCCGCGCTTGAGCTCGATGCCCATGGTCTGGAAATAGGCGCCGCCGGCGGCGGCGTTGCGCACGGCTGGCGCCTCCGCACCGCTCGCCTGAATCTGCGGGGTTGTGACGTTGGCACGGCCCGCACCTTCGTCGAGCGGCAGCGTGGAGATGAATCCAACCGACTCGACGCCGGGCAACGCCTTGAGCCTGTCCATGAACACGTACTGAAACCGCGAGACCGACGCACGATCGTTGAGATCGGGCCGGCCGGCCGCGACCTGGAACGTGAAGATCCCTTTCGTGTCGTAGCCGGCGTCCACTCGGCTGAGCTCCCAGACGCTGCGCATGAGCAGCGCCGCGCCAACCAGCAGAACGAGAGCCGAGGCGGTCTGCACGGCCACGAGCGCATCGCGCGCAAGGCTCCGGCGGCCGACAATGCCTCGTCCGGCCTGCTGAAGGGTACCGAGCCGTGAGCCCGACACGCGGATGGCGGGCAGCAGGCCGAACGCGCACGCGGCCAGGACGGAGATGCCAGCGGTGAAGAACAACGCCGTACGATCGAGGTGCGCGGCGGCGAGGCCGGGAATGGGTGCGCCGGCAAAGCCGCCGGCGACCGCATCAGGCGCCGCGCTGACCAGGAGCGGGACGGCAGCCCACGCGATCGCCGCGCCAGCCGCGCCTCCGGCTGCCGCGAGAAGCAGCGCCTCTGTCACTTGCGGACGCACGAGGTCGCTTCGTCCGGCGCCGAGAGCCCGGCGCACTGACAGTTCGACCCGCCGGTTCTCCGCCCTTACCGTGAACAGGTTGGCGACGTTGACACACGCAACGAGGAACACGATGCCGACCGTGCCGAGCAGAATCCAGAGCGCCGTCGAGATCCTGCCGACCAGTTGCTCGCGAAGCGGCTTCACCACCGGCCGGTGACGCTCCATGATCCGCGCGTACGGCGCGGGTCCGCCCAGCCGCTGCTGCACCTGACGCGCGAGCGGTTCGAGCTGCGCCACGAGCGCGGCGCGGTCCGTTCCCGGCTTCATGCGCGCCACCATGCGCGGCCCGAACCCGCCTGGCGTGACCTGAGCGGCGCGAATCGCCAGCGGCACCCAGAACGCGACGCGCTCATCGGGGAAGCGGAACTCCGGCTTCATGATGCCGATCACCTGCCGGTTCTGCCCCGCGAAAAAGTAGCTCTTGCCGATCACCTTCTCATCGGACTTGAACCAGTCCTGCCACAGCCAGTGGCTCAGGACGACGACGCTGCCGTCGTCCTTGTCGGTCGACAGCCGCCCATGCAGGGGCACCACGCCAAGCGTCGTGAAGAGCGACGGCGTAGCCTGCGTCACGAAGAGTTGGTCGACCTGACCTTCGGCGCGCGTCGTCGACGATCCGGTACCGTAAATCGCGGCGTCCTCGATTCCGGGCACGCTCTCGCGGTATGCGAAGTACAGCTCGTCCGGAACGCCGAACTCCTCGGGCTGATCCGTCCCTGGAGCCGTCCCGCCGATATGGACGAGCCGGTCCGCATGCGGGAACGGCAGCGGCTCCAGGAGCACCACCTTGACGATGCTGAAGATCGAAGCGTTCGCTCCGATGGCGAGGGCGAGCGTCACCACGACGGTGAGTGTGAAGCCCGGCGTGCGGGCAAGATTGCGCGCCGCGCGCCTGAAGTCCCTGATCCACGTTTCCATCGCGCCCACCCGTCCACCTCGTTTATTTCAGCCGGCGATTCAGGGCGGGGGACTTCGTCCCGTCGCCTCACCATCCAGGACGCGCGGGGCGGCCGACGGTTACACGGTGTGCGGAAAAATTGTGCGGTCAGGTCGAAGGCCTTCGCGTCCGGGCGGCGTACGGTTACGCTCTCAACTGGAAGCCATCTCAAAAAAGGCGCGAGCGAGCGGAAGCGAGCGAGCCACGCGAACGGAGCGCGCCGTCGCCCTTCGACTTCGCTCAGGGCGTGGTGAGCGCAGTCGAACCACGGAGCGGCGCGCGAGAGAGCGTGTCGGGGAGTCCGAGGGGCGAAGCCCCTCGGATGAGATAAGACCAACCGCGCGACATAGACGAGGGCCGATGGCGAGCAGAGTCCGGCGGCTGGTTCTCCCCGCGATCGGGATCGGGCTCGTATTTGCGCTCGGAGCAGTCGCGTGGTTCGTGCCGCCAGTGCTGTCAGTCGGCGTTGGCCACAAAGCCAGGGTGCTCTGCTCGGGGGTGTTCGTGTCGAAGCGCCCCCCGGCTGCGGTCCTGGCAGACCTTCAAGTGGACGATCTCTCCGTCCTGCAATATGTCGATGCATCGATAGACACCGTCGCGCACACCGTCACCGCCCGAGCGTTGGGCGTCGAACGCCGTGCTGTCTATCGTGAGGGCCTCGGGTGCGCGCTCGAGCTCGACAACCTCACGCCGCCCCGGTTACCGGAAAGCGATCGCACTCCTGAAGTGGCCACCGGATCCGGCGACAGCGGACGACTGACGCCGACCGAACATGGCGTTGCCGGCCAACCGAGGGGGCAGTTGGACGCGGTGGTTGCGCGAGCGTTCGACGAACCGGACCCGCGGTACCCGCGCCGAACGCGCGCCGTCGTCGTGCTGCAGGGCGGAAGGATCATTGCCGAACGCTACGAGGCCGGGATCGGGCCCGACACGGCGCTCGCGGGCTGGTCGATGTCCAAGAGTGTCGTGAATGCGCTCGTCGGTATTCTCGTCCGCGAGGGTCGACTGTCGATCGACGCACCCGCTCCGATTCCGGAGTGGCAGCGGCCTGGGGATCCCAGGGCGGGGATCACGCTCGACCATCTCCTCCGCATGAGCAGCGGCCTTGGCTTCGAGGAGAACCAGGACAGCCCGCGTTCGGATGTGATGCGGATGCTGTTCGGCGTCGGCGACATCGCCAGGTTCGTGACCAGCCGGGAGATCGCCTTTGCCCCCGGGACGCACTGGGAATACTCGAACGCCAGCAGCAACATCATCGCCGTGGCGATGCGGAATGTACTGAGCGACCGCGCTACCTACCTGGCTTTTCCGAAGCGTGCGCTGTTCGACGCGGCGGGCATGTCGAGCGCCGTGCTGGAGACCGACGCCGCAGGCACGTTCATCGGCTCGTCCTACATGTATGCGACGGCGCGCGACTGGGCCCGGTTCGGGATGTTGTACCTTCGGGACGGCGTCTGGAACGGCACTCGTATCCTCCCGGTCGGATGGGTCGATTACACCAGAACGCCTGCACCCGCCGACCAGGCGAGGCGGTATGGCGCGCACTTCTGGCTGGAGATCCCGCCCGAGTACGCCGGGGCCGACGCTCGGCTTCCCCTGCCGGCCCTCCATGCCGCGGGCCACGAGGGACAGTTTGTGACGATCGTGCCCTCACGCGATCTCGTCATCGTCCGCCTGGGCCGCACGCGCTACCCGCAAGCGTGGGACCATGCGGCCTTCGTCCGCGACGTGCTGGCCGCTGCGGACCGCGCGCCGCAGTGACTGCGAGCCGCGGCTTCCGCCCTGCCGTGCACTACTATTCCTCGGTGGGCCGGCTGCGACTTCTCCTCTGGCTCGTCGCGATCTTCGTCACGGCCTGCACCGTGTCCGAGCCGACCCCGCCTGACATTCTCCTGTTCAACGGGCGCGGCACATCCGCCAACGATGTGGCCGCTCTCGAAAGCATCCTCCGCGAGCGGCACTGGAACTATTCGACCGCGAGCTCGGCGCGACTCGACGCAATGAGCGAAGCCGAGCTGAAGGCCTACCGACTGCTGATCGTTCCCGGTGGGAATTTCGAAGAGATCGGCAACGCGCTCCGGGCGGACACGACGGCGAGGCTTCGCAGTGCCGTCGGCGGCGGCCTGAACTATCTGGGCATCTGCGCCGGGGCGTTCTTCGCCGGGGCCTCTCCCTACAACGGGCTCAATCTCGCGTCTGGCGCGAGGTTCCCGTTCTATGCGCTCGAGGACCAGGGCATCCGCAAGGCGCCGGTCGCCATTACAACTGCCGACGGGCCGAAGATCGAGGTTTACTGGGAGGACGGTCCCCAGCTCACGGGTTGGGGCGAAACTGTTGCGAGATATCCCGACAACACGCCTGCCGTCGTGCAGGGCACCTTCGGACAGGGATGGGTGGTGCTCACCGGCGTTCACGCCGAAGCGCCCGAGAGCTGGCGTCGCGATCTCGCCTTTACGACGCCAGCCGCTGCGAGCCATGCCTTTGCGGCCCGGCTCATCGACGCGGCCCTGCATCGCACGCCCCTGCCGCGCCACTGACACGCCGCGACGTGCTGTTCCACGCGGCAGGAGTGAGGCCAATCTGGTTTATCGTTCTACGCCATGACCATGCAGACTACGCGAAACTCATCGCGCTCGCTGGTGACGCCGATGGCGATCGGCGCGAACTCGCCGAGGCGAAGCAGTTCATCGGACCTAAGTGACGATGGGGGAGGGAGACATATGGCGCGTATTGCCGTCCGCGTGTTGGTGATGGTCGCCCTCGTGGTTTGCACCGGCCCGACGGACATCGGCGCCGCCGAGCCAGCGGCCGTCGCGGTCAGTATCAAGTCGTGAAGGTCTGTTCGCTCCTCACCGTCGCTGAGGTGAAGAAGCTGGCGCCCTGGGAACCGATGTTCGACCAGATGAAGGTGGAGGAGGAGGCGTTCACCGGCGGCTCATCCTGCAACTATCCGTCAGTCACCGTGCAGGTGATGCAGTTCCGGCAGGCGACGATCGACGCCCTGGCCAAGAACGGAAAGCTGGAATCCGTCACCGGTGTCGGCGATGGCGCCTGGTTCCGCAACAATCAGAACCTGTTCGGCGAACTGCTGGTCAAGGTCGGCCCGCACCTCCTCACGGTACAGACCGACATCTCCAGGGGAAAGACGTTCGATACGCTGAAGCCGACCCTGCTGGAACTGGGCAATGCATTCGCGGCGAAGCTGCGGTAGACGTCAACTCAAGACGAGCGCCGACGCTGGCCGCTACTCGTTGCGTAGCGCGATGACGGGATCGACGCGTGCCGCGCGCCATGCGGGAACGACGGCGGCCACGAACGCGGCCAGCAGCAGCGTGGCGAGCGGCAGCGCGAGACTCCAGGCATCGCGCGTCGCTACCTCGAACAGCATGGACTCTACATAACGCGAGGCGTACAGCCCGCCCGCAAGGCCGCAGGCGGCTCCCATCAGCGTCGTCCTGGCGGTGTCCGCCAGTACCCGAGCGCACCGCGCCGACCGCGCGTGCCCCGAGCGCGACCCGAATGCCAATCTCGCGGGTGCGCAGCACGACCGCATAGCTCAACGTGCCGTACAGCCCGACGGCCGTCAGCACGAGCCCGACCAGCGCGAAGAAGCCGGAGAGCAGCGCGAGCAGACGCTCCCGCACGAGCGCACGATTGACCAGCGCCTCCTGCGACGTGACCGTCGTCACGCGCAAGAGCGGTGTGGCGGCACGCACTTCTCCGGGCAGCCTGGAGGCGATCGCCCTCGCATCGCCGTCAACGCGGATATGCAGCGTGCGGAGGCCCTGCAGCGGAAGCAGGATGTAGATCGCCGGCGCCGGCGGCTTGCGCAAATCGTAGCGAACATCCGCCACGACGCCGACGATCTCGTTCGCGGCGCGCGTCGTGCCGAATCGCCCGTCGAACCGGCGGCCGACCGCCGGTTCACCGCCGAAGTAGCGCTTCGCAAACGATTCGTTGACGACGACGACGGTCGGAGCCTCGGTGTCGAGATCGCGGCGGACGAAGGTCCGTCCAGCGAGGAGCGGGATCTTCATCGTCTCGAAGTAGCCTGGCGTCACCGGCGCCATGGTCGCTTCGATCGTCTCGCGGGCGGTGCCCGGCACGCGGAGCTCGTGCCGCCAGGGGCGGCCGAGCACGGTGAACTCGGCGGCGCTGGCGGCAGCGACACCAGGGAGATCGCGAAGCCGATCGAGCACCTGCAGCAGCGCTGCCTGCTGCTGATCCGGCTCGAGGCGTTGCACGGCTTCCCAGGACACGAGCAACACGTCCGACACAGCAAATCCAGGATTCACACTGGACAGTTTGACGAAGGACCGTACCAGCAGTCCGCCCACGAAGAGGACGATGAGGCTGAACGCAACCTGCATCATGACAAACGGACGTACCGCGCCGGTGCGGGCGGATGTACGAATGCCGCTCGCTTTCAGGGCCGTCATCGGCTCGACGCGCGACGCGCGCAACGCCGGAGCGAGCCCGAACAGCGCGCTGCTCAGGATGCTGATCACGCCGATGAAGCCGAGAAACCGCCAGTCCACGCGTAGATCGAGCAGTACCGGATCCTCCGCCGACGTGAGGATGCTGACGACTGCCGGCGCCGCGAGCACCGCGAACGCCACTCCGATCAGGCTGGCGGCAGCGGCGACGAGCGCGCTCTCGATGAGCATCTGCTGGATCAGGCGGCCTCGGCCCGCTCCCAATGACAGACGCAGAGACATCTCGCCCTCACGTGCCGCGGCCCGTGCGAGGAACAGGTTCGCGACGTTCGAGCCGGCGATGAGCAGCATCAGCGCGGCAATCCCGGTGAGAATCCACAGCGGCCGCTGAAACCTGGTGCGGAGCGGCGAAGAGCCCGTGGCCGCAGATCGCAGGTAAAGCGGCGTGCCGACAAAGTGCGCGACGCGATCGGGCGGGGGATTCGGGCCGAAATTGTTCGCCACGTCGTCACGGCGGAAGTTGGTGAACGCGGCCTGAAGGACGCCGTGCACCTGCTCTCTCGAGACGCCATCCTTTAGGCGTCCAAACACGCGGAGCGATCGATACCCGCTGTTGCCCAACGTAGACGGGTCCTGCATCGAGTACGGGATCCACACGTCCGTGGAATATCCCGGCTCCATGCCGCTGAAGCGTGGCTCGGTGACGCCGATGATCTGGAATTGCCGATCCTCTTTTTGACGATGGATCACGAACCAGCGCCCGACAACCCCGGGATCGCCGCCGAACCGCTGCATCCAGAATGCGTGGCTCAGGACGGCCACGGGATGCGCTCCGGGGCGCTGATCGTCCTCGCTCGTCAGCAGCCGGCCGGCAGCCGGGCCGACGCCGAGCCGTTCGAACGCGGCACCGGAGATGAACTGCGTGCGCAGCGTCTCCCGATCTCCACCCGCGTCGATTGTCACGCGGGGCCTGATCGGGTAGGCGATGGCGAACAGGTCGACCTGCCCGCGTCCGGCGTCGCGCAGGCGGACGAACGCCGGATCGCTGAACACGTCGTCTTCGGGTAAGTCGGGGTTGCTGCCGGGATATGTCAGGTAGATCAGGCGCTCGGGTTGGGACACCGGGAGCGGCCTGAGGATCAGCGCGTCGACCAGCGAGAATGCCGCCGCGCACGCGCCCAGCGCCAGCGACAACGACAGAATCGCCGCCGCCGTCACCAGCCGGTTCTTGAGCAGCATCCGTGCGCCGAGGCGCACGTCGCGCCCGAGCGAATCGACCCAGGGCAGGAGCTTGACGTCGCGGCTCTCCTCGCGAAGCCGCAGGCGGTTCCCGAACTGACGACGCGCCAGAGCCGTCGCTGCCTCCCGCGTCATCCCACCGGCGACGAGATCGGTGATCCGGGATTCGATGTGAAAGGCGATCTCATCGTCGAGGGCGCGATCGACGTCGGACGAACGAAAGGCGTTCGCTAGCCGAGACAGCCAGGACATGAGTGCACCTAGGCGTGCTTGAGCACGTAGTTCACCGCGTCGGTGACCGATCGCCACCGCGCTTCTTCCGTACCGAGCTGGCGTCGTCCAGCGGCCGTGATTTGATAGGCGCGCGCGCGGCGGTTGTGTTCGGTCGTGATGGTTCGTGCCTCAATCCAACCGGCCTCTTCCATCCGATGAAGGCACGGATACAGCGAGCCCTCTTCTACCCGCAAGGCGTCGGACAGATTCTGAATGTGTGACGTGATGGCGTAGCCGTGCAGCGGACCTCGTCGGTTCAGGAGGGTGAGGACCAGTAGCGGCAACGAGCCTTGGAGCGTATCTGGACGCGTCGGCATACATAGCTAACTTAGTAAGCACGCTCAGTATACGTCGGCTCGAGCAGCACGTGTCAAGCCAGCAGGCTCGCGCTGTTACGATGAGCGTCATGGGAACGGTGCGGGTCCATATGAGCGCGTCGCTGGACGGTTTCGTCACCGGACCGGATGTCAGCGTCGAACAGCCGATGGGCGTCGGCGGCGAGCGGCTGCACGAGTGGATGTTCGCCGCCTCGGATGCGACGGACATCGAGACGGCCGCGGAGATGTTTTCGACGCGGACGACCGGCGCGGTCGTGATGGGCCGGCGCACGTTCGATGTGGGCGAACAACCGTGGGGCGAGGATGGCGCGTTTTACATGCCCGGCTTCGTGCTCACGAACCGCGCCGCCCCGACGCTGGTCAAGGGCAAGACCTCGTTCACGTTCGTTACGGAAGGCCCCGAGCGAACCCTCGCCCTGGCACAGGCGGCCGCGGGCGATAAAGCCGTCAATGTCATGGGCGCCGAGACCATCCAGCAGTTTCTCCGGCGCGGTCTCATCGACGAGATCCACCTCAACCTCGTCCCGGTGCTCCTTCACGCGGGGACTCGCCTGTTCGAGCACCTGGGCCCTGATCGCATCGAGCTCGAGCGAACGCGGGCCGTTCTTCCGTCGTCAGGCATGACGCACCTGACCTACAGAATTCTCCGGCGGCGCTGACGACGGCGGTCAGGCGAGTCCTTCGCATCAGGCCTCGGTGAAGCACCGTCCGCAGCCGCTCGCGGCCGTCAGAACCGCACCACGACCGTCACCGATCCGCGACGGCCAGGCGCGTAGACCCAGCGCGGACCGGCGCTCGAGTAGTACGAATCGTTGAGCAGGTTGCGCGCAGTGCCCACGATCTGCAGATGCCGCATCACGCGCCAGGTGGCGCCGGCATCGACCAGCCAATACCCCGGCGTCGGTACTTCGCTCGGGCCGGCGTCGTCGTGCGATGCCGAACGAGGTGACGCGCAGGTACGAGCTGACGGCGCCCAGGCCGTGCCGCATCACGACGCCAATCGATGCCGGGGCAATATCGTCGATCGGCGTTCCATCGTCGTCGTCGCGGCCTCGCGACGATTGCGCGATGACGCTGACGGCGAAGCCGTGCGGGAACGCCGCGCGCGCTTCGAGCTCCGCCCCGCGGATGCGCGCGGTGCTGCGGTTGCGGAAGAGGAAGCTGTTCGGCCCGCTCTGGTAGCGCTCGATCAGGTTCGAGATGCGGTAATCGTAGAACGCGCCGGAGAAGACGAGCCGCCCGGTGTCGTAGCGGGCGACGACGTCGAACTGCAGACTCGTTTCAGGTTCGAGTTCCGGGTTGCCCTCGATGAACCCGCGTCCCACCGGTCCTCGATAGAACCTGTCGAGGAGCATCGGCTCCCTGAAGCCGCGTGATACCTGCCCCGTCAGGGCCAGCGAGTCGACAACGGTGAACGTGGCCGCGGCCGATCCGGAGACCGCAGAATGCGTAATCTCGCGGTTGCCGAAGTATCCGCCCTGGTTGGCGCTGTGCACGGCGTCGGCGCGGATCCCGCCAGACAGGCGAAGCCGGCGGGCGGCCTGCACGTCCGCCTGGGTGAAGACGCCGGCATTCGTGCGAGTCGCGTCTTCGATCGACGGCGTCGTCTGCGTCGCGGCGACTGCGCCCGCCAGGTTGTAGGACACGACGGTGTCGGTGGCCTCGAGCCCATGGCGGCCGTCGACGTCCGCGCCGAACTGGAACCGCGCGCTCCCAAACGTGCGGTCCGCGGTCGCACGCAGCTGAAACTCCCGCGATTGGACCTCTGCCTGTTCGAGGCTTCGAGGCCGGGCGGGCACCGGGAGTCGATCCTGGCTGGTCTGCTGGCGCACCGAGCCCACGACACCATCGAGCCGAATGCGATCGAACCCGGCCAGCGAACGACGTCCGTAGGACATCGTCAGCCGGTGCGAGTCTTCGGAGGGAGACGTCACGCGGATCACGTCTGCGTCGCTGCGCGGACGCCCGATGTCGCGGCTCAGGTCGCTCTGCCAGCCGACGGACCACACGGCCGACCCGGTCGCGTGCTCCCATCGCAGCCTGGCGCCGCCATCGCGCCAGCCGGAGTTCGGCACCGGACCAGCGGGTGAGTCGTAGCTGTCGAAGTCCCTTCCGCGCACGCCGGCGAGAAAGCCGCCGCTGCCGTAACCGGCCGACACTTCCAGATCGCCGCTGGCTTCCGGGAATCCGCCGCCAAGCGTGCCGGCAAATCGCACCTGCAGCGGCCGGGTGTAGTCAGGCCCGCGCGTCCGCACGGCGATGACGCCGCCCATCGCATCAGAGCCATATGCGACCGATGCCGGGCCGCGGGCGACCTCCACGCGTTCAACGATGGCCGGGTCGAGAAACGAGGCGTTGGCTCCCGCGCGCCGTTCGCTGGCCGCGCGACTGCCGTCGACCATGATGGACGTCCGGCCGCGGGCCAGGCCGCGAATCGCCGGCGTCGCTGACTGGCCCTCGGAGATGACGCTGATGCCAGGAATGTTCTCGAGGATCTCAACGACCGTGATCGGATGCCGGAGATTGATATCCGCGGCAGTGAGGAGGGACGTCGAGGCTCCGGCGGAAACATCGATCGCCGGCGCTGTACCGCTGACGTCCAGCGACTCCGCGATCGCCGGTTCGACCACGAGCGTCACCCCGGTCGCCTCATCGATCATGGCGACGTGAATCGGGCGGCTGACGACCCCGTCCTGCAGGATGACGACGAAGGCGAGAGGAGGTGCCGCTCTCAGCGCCCACTCGAATCGGCCGTCCGCTCCAGTCCGGACGGACCCGCGGTGGCCGACGATGGTGACTTCGGCGTTCGCGATCGGAGTGCGGCGGCGACCGTCGATGACCTGCCCGACGAACGCCCGGGCGGGCGCCGCGATCAGCAGGACGAGAAAAGCGACGGCCACCACGCGTCTCAACACGGGGCGGAGTGTAACAGCAGAGATTGTTCTTCGTGAAGGTTGCGGTCGTCTGCTACAGTCCAACGCACTCCCGGAGACACGCTGATGAAACAGAACGACGAGGCGGGCGAACCACGCCTGCTGGCGCGCCGCGAACTACTGCAGTTTGGCGCGGCGGGGCTGGTGGCGATGGGCGCAAGCCATGCGGCACCCGCGAAAGCAGGAGCGCAGACGCCAGGGTCGGGCCAGGGCCAGGGCCAGCGCCCGCCGCAGCCGCCGGCGCCGGATGCCATCGCCAATCCCGCGACGATGCGTGTCGAGGACTGGTCGGAGCCATGGGTCTGGCGGCCGGAAGAGTGGCCGGGACAGCCACTCGCGCTGCAGATCGTTGGCAACCGGCATGTGCCGCGAGCGGTCTCGCCCGGCAACCGGTTCACGCCGCTCTTCAGCTTCAACGGCACGAGCCCGGGTCCGACGATTCGCACGCGCGGCGATGCCGTGCTGCGCGTCAAGCTGCGAAACATGCTCGGCCCGAATCACGGGCTGGTCCCGAAGGGGCCGACACCGGACCCGTTCGAGATTCCGCCCGACGATCTCACCGCCGCCCTTTGCGCCATTTCGAAGACCCAGGGAGGCGACTGCTCCGCGCCGCCGACGCGGGTGCTCGAGCACCTCGACGAGATCCTGCATCACATTCCGGCCACGCTCGTGGACACGAGCTGCCTCGCCAGCCCCGCCAACGTGCCGCACGGCTCGCACACCACGAACCTGCACACGCACGGCGTGCACGTGCAGCCGGGAACCAATCCGAACGGCACGGAGGGGGACAACACCTTCCTCCGCGTGCTGCCCAGGGGCGACTGGGAGATCCGCCAGCGCGGCGCCGAAGGATGCCGGCGCACCCTCGACGCGCACGAGCGGGTCGGGGAGGCCGACTTCGAATTCGCGCTCGGCAACGTCATGGGATCCCAGTCCGGCCGGCGCGGTACGCGCCAGCCCCACCCTCCAGGCACCCACTGGTATCACCCGCACTGTCATGGCGCCACACACGACCAGGTCGCCAGCGGTCTCGCCGGCTTCTTCATCATCGAAGGGGATGTCGACGATGCGATCAACCGCGCGATGACCGGAACGGCGCGGCCCGATCCAACCGAGAAGACCGGGTCCTTCGACTACCGCGAGCGCCTCATGATGATCCAGCGGGTCGAGGTCTCGTCGCTCGACATGGACGCCGGCCCCCGCCGCAACCAGGGCCGCCTGCCGCCACCGGTGGCGATCAACGGCGGATTCTCGCCGACGGTGATCTTCATGCGTCCCGGCGCCGTGGAGAGGTGGCGCGTCCTGAACGCGAGCGTCGACGGCCGCGGCACCAAGAGCTTCATGGTGCTCGAGGGGCAGTTCGTGTTCGCGGATCGACAACTGTGGAAGGTCAAGCCGGGCGAGAACGCGACGGCGCCGCGCGTCGTCGAGCCGGCAACGCGGCAGGACGTCGAGGACGCGACGCGGACCATCTACCAGCTGTCGTTCGACGGGATCACGCTCGTCACGGTCGAGAACGGCCGGGCCCGCTACACCATCAAGGATCTCTCGAAGCAGAACGCGGGAACGAAGAGCCCCCTCGATCGGCAGCCGGCGGCTGGGGAAGACCCTGCGAAGGCGATGCTGCGCAACGTCGAGGACTGCTACCGCGACGGCGAGAGCGTGCGGAACCTGTTCGTCCGTCCCAACCAGGTCTTCCTGACCAACGCGAACCGCGCCGACGTCTTCTTCAAGGCGCCGGTCGACGCCGCCGGCAAGGTCTACACGATCCTCGGGCAGGAGTTTCTCCTGCATACGGACAACTTCCATCAGCGCCTGCAGGTGGGGATCGCCTCGGGGCGCAGCGGCTTCTCCGCCGGCAACCCCGCGCCGATCGACGTCGTCGTCGGCTACGTCCGCGTTGCCGGCGCGCCGGTGCCAGGCGGCGACTTCGACGTCATGACCCTCCGGGATCGGCTGCCGGAGGTGCCGCCGTATCTGCAGCCGGTCGCCGACGACGAGCTGCGGGTGCCGGCGCCGGAGGCTTCCCGCCGCAAGGTGCCGGCCGGGAGCTTTCGCACCCGCGTCATGAGCTACTCCGGCTACGGCCCGACGGACTTTCCCCTGATCGAAGTGCCCGAAGCGTTCGCGCGCCAGCACCCCGAGATGAACAAGCTGCGCTGGGCCGAGATCGGCGGCACGCGCGTGTTGCTGGCGCCGTATTCGAGAACGATGGCGATCAACGGGCAGTTCGACCTCGCCGCGAACCCGGAGCCGCCGGTGCCGCAGAAGTTCGGGCACCACGATCCCCATCACCCGAGAGTGCTCGTCGACACCTGCGAGGAGTGGGTGCTCTACAACTGTTCGATTCCGCTCTGGAGCCATACCGACAAGGAGAAGTTCAAGCAACCCGGGCAGTACGCGCTCCACTATCAGGCCTATCCCATCAGCAAGGCCGAGGGCCAGGCGCGCTTCGCCCGCGATCCGGAGTTTCAAATCACCACGAGAGGCGCCGATCACCCGTTCCACATCCACGTCAACCCGCTCTGGGTCACGCGCATCGAGGTGCCGGACGACCAGGGGCGCCTGCACAACGTGCTCGACGAACCGGTGTGGATGGATACCGTGTCGATTCCACGCGGCGGGCGCGTCGTCTGCCGGTCCCGCTTCGCGGATTACACCGGCATGTGGGTGAACCACTGCCACATCCTGATGCACGAGGATCACGGGATGATGCAGGCGGTGCAGGTCCTGGCGCAGGCCCGCGACGCCAACTACCTGCCGCGCGCAAGCGTGGCGTCGCACGGCATGCCGGCGGCCGACGTCAGCGCGATCTATCCGGCGCCGTCGCTCGACCTGATGTACAGGCAGAGCCTCTCGTTCGTCGACGGCAATCCCGAGTTGGGACAGCAGTTCCCTGGTTTTCCGCTCGAGGTGCCGAGGCTGACGTAGGCACCAATGGCTGTGCTAGCATCACGTGGCTCAAGCGTGAGTGCAGCGCATCATCAGGGAGACTGGAACATGTCAGCGTTCGAGACCATCAAGGCGGCGTACGCGGCGTTCGGCCGAAACGATCCTTCCGTGCTGTTTGCGGCCATGGATTCCGCGATCGACTGGAAAGAAGCAGAGGGCAATCCTCTCGCGGATCGCAACCCCTACATTGGCCCGCAGGCTGTCGGCGAAGGCGTGTTCGGGCGGCTGCTGGCGACGATCGACAATTTCACCGCTGTGCCCGGCACGTTCATCGACGGTGGCGATCACGTCGTGGTGCTCGGCCGCTATGGCGGTACGATGAAAGCCGGCGGCGCGACGCTCGACTCGCCGTTCTGCCATGTTTACCGATTCAATGGCGACAAGGCGGTGATGTTTCAGCAGTACACGGACACCGCGCAATGGGCGCGGCTGATGAAATAGCCGGATCCAGTGGCGCCGACGCGCTCTCAACGGATTGCCACCCGCCCGGAGGCCAGGTTCCATGCCTGCGAGGTCGCCTGCCGGTCAACCGCCACCGGTGCGCCCGCGACGACGATGCGAGTGCAGGCCTTGCCGTGTCCCATCGTGTACTTCACCGTCGGATAGATGCGCGCCGTGGTCATCGCGAACGCCAGCGAGACGACGGCTCTCGGTCCCCATCGCTCCAGGATCACGGCCCGGTAGTCGTCGGCGGCCGGATCGTGCGCCAGGAGTGCCTTCGTAAACCGCCACGCGAGCGCCACGTCGTCGGGCATCGCGGCGACGTCGTCTTTCAATATGGCGCGCAGGGTGTCCGGATCGACGCCGCGCTTCTCGGCCATCGCCGTCGCCAGTTGCGTGCACGGGCCACAGTCTTCCGATCGGACGGCCGTGATGCCGGCGGCGACCAGCGCCTCGACCGGAACGTCACGGGCGTAGCTCCCCAGCCGGGCGGCGCTCATGAAACGCCAGGCCGCGCGCGGGCTCACGTCGATGATCTCCTGCAGATAACTCGCGTCGTACTTCCATTGCCGTTCGAACGCGCTGACCGTGCGCCGTAGTAGCCATCTCAACACTTCGACCTCCTGTTTCGCCCTCGAGAGGAAGACGAACCAGCCCCGGCAGTTGTGACATTCCGGCTTTTCGAGCCAGCCCGACGGCAACCTGAGCGTTTGTTGCAAGCATGGCTCTTGCGCCGTTCATGACGGTGCACGCTGCCTCGAGTGGCGGAGCAGAGCCGTCAAACTGTCCAGGCGAGATCGCGGTCTGAGAGCGTCACCCCCGCCGTGCTGCGTCGATCTTCGGCGACGTCGATCTTCTTCATCGTCATCATCGCGTCGAAGGCACGCTTCGCCTCAGCGCCACCAGCCGCAAGCGCGTCGGTCAGCGTGCGCGGCGTGATCTGCCAGGAGAGGCCCCAGCGGTCCTTGCACCAGCCGCACTCGCTTTCCTTGCCGCCGTTGCCGACGATCGCGTTCCAGTAGCGGTCCGTCTCTTCCTGTGTGTCCGTCGCGACCTGGAAGGAAAAGGCCTCGCTGTGCTTGAACGTCGGGCCCCCGTTGAGACCGAGACAGGGAATTCCCAGAACGGTGAACTCCACCGTCAGCACGTCGCCCTCCTTGCCGGACGGGTAATCACCGGGCGCCTTGCGAACGGCGGTCACTTTACTGTCGGGAAAGGTGGCGGCGTAGAAGCGCGCCGCCTCTTCCGCGTCTTTGTCGAACCAGAGGCAGATGGTGTTCTTTGGCGTCATGTGTTTGTGTGCTCCTTTGTTGTGTCGGCGACCGCAGGGTCTCCGGCCGCGCAGCGGTGGCTGCAGCAAGGCATGCAAGTTTGTGGACACCGGGCCTCGGCCGTTCTGTGGGCTCAACCGGGGAATTGCGCAGGTTGGGATCGTCAGAACTTCGTCGCGTCTCTCGCGCGATTCTTTGATCTCGCCCGGACGCGGACCCTCGACCCCATGAGAGAAGCGCCTTGCGCGCCACTGTCGGATAAGTCGACCACTCCATCGGACAGCGATCCCGGAGCCTCGTGAGCAAGCTGCAGGAGGCCGCGATACGCCGCGTAGGCAAAGACTGCCTGGGACCTGGCCACGGCTGCTGAGAGGCCGAGGTTGCGATAGCACAACTCGAGATACGCGATCCGCGCCGTAGGCGACGCGATTCAACACGGCGCCGACGATCGGGTCTTCCGCGGCTTCGGCCAGCGCCGCATACAGCGATCTGGCGCGCGGTGGTTGAAACGCGGCGTCGAGAATCAACTCGAGACGCCGGCGGTGATCGGCGACTGCGTCGAGTCCTCGCATCGTCTCGATTGTGGTGCGTTGTTCCCAGCGGTCCAGCGCCGCCGCAAGCAACTCTGAACGGCCGACGAAGTGCCAGTAGAAGCTGCCCTTGGTTACACCGAGTCGGTCGGCCAGCGCACTGACGGTCAGCGCGCTGAGCCCTTTCTCGGCAATCAGCTGCAGCGCAGCCTCCGCCCAGTCTGAGGCGGTCAATGTCGGCGTGCCAAGGCGCGGAGCGCCAGAACGTTTCTGCTTCACGCTGTCATTGTCTCTCCATACCAAGCAGGTATTGACAGCAATCCTTCCATACCTTAGGGTATGGAAATGCACATGCACATGCGGGATCAGGATATTGCCGAGCTCGAGCGGGCGTTCGAGGTGAACGAGCAGGAAGCGCGCGTCGTCGTCAGCGGCTTGAGTGAGAGACAGGGAGCATGGCGCGCGGAGCCCGGTTCGTGGAGCGTCGCCGAGTGCCTCGATCACCTGGCGACCGCCAATCGCGTCTATCTGGCCGCGATGCTGCCGGCTGCCGAACGGGCGCTGGCCGAAGGACGCAGCCGGCGCGGCCCGGCTCTGCCTGGCTTGATCGGAGGATGGTTCGTTCGATCGTTCGAGCCGCCGGTGAAGACCTTCTTCAAGATGAAGGCGCCGCGAAAGATCCGGCCGCGAACATCGCCGCCGCTCGACAGCGCCATGGAGCAGTTCCTCGCCTCTCAACGCGAGGTCGTGACGTTCCTGCGGAGGTTCGCGGCGATCGACCTTGCCGGCGTCGTCTTCCCGAACCCCTTCATCAGAGGAGTCCGCTTCAGCCTCGCGACCGGCCTGCACGTGCTGGCAGCGCACGAGCGCCGTCACCTGCTTCAGGCATGGCAAGTCCGGCGAGCGGCCGAGCAGAGCGACGATGTGTCACCGGTGGGTTGAGACTCCCTGGCTCGACCGAGGTGTAGACGTCGAGTCCCGCCAGCGCCAGCGCACCAGTCGGGCAGCCGTATACTCACCCAACGCCGCTCGTGTGAGCATCAGCGCCCGGGCCACGCACTCGCGCGACCTGGCCTCGCGGTTACAAGGAGCGTTCCATGTCGCAGTCGTCGGCTCCCTCATTGGCGATGGTCGGAGCGCTGCTCGCGGCGCTGTCGGGCGGTCACCTCGCGGCGACCGACGAATCCGAAGCGCAAACGGTGGCCGCCGCGCATCGGAGCGAGCTGATCACGGTGACGTCGAAGGATGGGACGCGGATCGGGGTGGAATGTGCGGGAACGGGTCCGACGCTCCTCTTCGTTCACGGCGGTGTCGGCGACCGCACCCGGTGGACGCCGATGTTTCCGCTCCTGGCGTCGACGTTTACGACGTGCGCGATGGATCGGCGCGGCCGCGGCGCAAGTGGCGACTCACCTGAATACAGCCTGTCGAAGGAAGCCGAGGACGTCGCGGCGGTCGTCAACTCGCGCTCCGGGCCGGTCTTCGTTCTCGGACACTCCTACGGCGCCGTCGCAGCTCTGGAAGCCGCGTTCCTGACCGACCGCATCGCAAAGCTGATGCTCTACGAACCGCCCCTGCACGAACCGGTCGGCAACAACCTCGCTGTCGCGGCCAGGGTCGAGGAGATGGTCGGGAAGGGCGAACTGGAACAGGCGTTCCTCACGTTTCAGGTAGAGATCGTCAAGCAGTCGCCGGAGGAGATTGCGAGGATGAAGGCGCGGCCGACGTGGGCGGGGCTGGTCGCCTCGATCGCCGTTCATCCGCGCCAGATGCGCGCGCTGTCGGCGTATCGATTCGACGCCAGCCGCATGAAGTCGGTGACGATGCCGACGTTGCTGTTGACCGGTGACGAAACGTCGTCGCCGTACGCCAGGCAGTCGATAGGCGCGCTCCGGGAGTCGTTGCCGAACCCTACCGTCGTGGTGCTCGCTCGCCAGGCCCACAACGCGATGGAAGGCGGACGTGATGTGCTCGCCGACGCCATCATCAAGTTCGCGGCGCCCCAGAAATAGGGCAGGTCACTCCGCGCTCACGCGCTTGCTCAAAGACAGGCGCCAGCGCGGCCGGACGACACCCGTCTCGCTACTCATGTCGCAGGGCGATGAGCGGATCGACACGGGCGGCGGCGCGTGCTGGCACCAGCGCGGCGGCAATCGCGACCAGCGCAAGAAACGCCGCCGCGCCCCCCAGGACCAGCGGATCGTGCTGCTCGAGACCGAACAGCATCCCATCCAGCACCGTGCCGGCGAGGCGAGTGGCGCCGAAGCTCAGCGCCGCGCCGACGGCAACGCCGATCGCAGCCAGCACGAGCGCCTGGCGCACCACCATGTCGACGACCGTGGCACGCCTCGCGCCAAGCGCCATGCGCAGGCCGATCTCCGCCGTACGCTGCGCGACGGCGTACGCCATCGTGCCGTAGAGACCGATCCCTGCCAGCAGCACCGCGATCAGTCCGAACAGCGTCGAGAGCCGGGCGAACATCGTTTCCCGGGCCAGCGACTGTTCGACCTGTTCGGCCTGCGACCGGATGTCGAATAACGGCAGCATCGCGTCGAGCTCGCGTACGGCGTTGCGCACCGCGGGCGCCACCGCCATCGCTTCACCGACGGTGCGCACCGCGAACGTGACCTGCCCGGGAATGTCCTGCTGGAAGGGAACGTAGACGGTAGGACTCGCCGGGCTGCGCAAGTCGGTGTACTTGGCGTTGCGCGTCATGCCGACGATCTCGATCGGCGTGCTGCCCGCCGCGTCGCCGAACCACAGGCGGTGGCCGATGGGGGTGGCGCCGGCCAGGTATGCGGCGGCGAACTGCTCGTTCACGACGGCGACTTTCGGCGCCGCTGCATTGTCGCGATCCTCGAACCGGCGTCCGAGCAGCAGCGGAATCTCCATCGTGTCGAAGAAGCCCGGCGCGACGACGTTCACCTCGGCGCCGGCACCGGTGGCTGTTGTGACGCCCTCGATCGTCACGCTGTCGGCGCGGCGGCTGAACCCGAGGAGGGGATGGCGCGAGAGCGTCGCGCTGCTGACGCCGGGGATGGCTTCGATGCGCTCGATCATCCGCGTGTACAGCGCGGCGATCTCCGGCGGAGCATACCCGTTCAGCTGCGGCTGGACGCGGAAGATCAGCAGGCTGTCGGCGTTGAACCCCTTGTCCACCGCGTGCAGGTTCCTGAGCGTGCCGGCGAAGAGTCCCGCGGCGACGAGCAGGACGAAGGACAGGGCGATCTGTGCCGCGACCAGGGTCGGCGCAAGACGTGACGTCACCCCTGTCGTGCGCTTCGTTGCCTGGCCGAGTTCGGTGCGCGTGGCCGGGATCGCGGGCACGAGACCGCACAGCACGCCTGTCGCCAGGGCGATGCCGCCACAGAAACCAAAGACGCGCCAGTCGAGCCCGCCCTCGAGCACGGCAGATCCGCCCCACGGCCGCCAGACGGCCAGCATGCCGGCTGCCCAGCTCGCCAGCACGAGGCCGACGGCGGCGCCGAGGACCGCAACCAGCAGGCTCTCGGTGCACAGCTGGCGGACGAGCCGCCCGCGGGCGGCGCCGAGGGAGAGGCGCGTGGCGATTTCCCTCTGCCGGGCGGCGCCGCGCGAGAGCAGCAGGTTCGCGACGTTGACGCAGGCGATGATCAGCACGAGCGCCGCGCATCCCATCAGGACGAGCAGGGGTTGCGCATAGCGCCGTCGCGAGTCCATGAGCCCCTGGCCGCCAGGCTCGGCGCGCAGCGTCGACGCGTCCTCCATCGTCCGTGTGCTGTCGAGGGCGGCGCGTGACCCTGACGTCAGCGCCTGATGCCACTCCTCGAGCATTGCCTGCTGCATGACGGGCGTCAGGTCGGCCACGACCTGCTCACGGGATAGACCCTGCCTGAGACGGCCCATCATCCGCACCCACAGGAACGCGGGACGCACGAGATCGGAGCGTTGGCCGCCGAGCAGCGGTTCGACGGCGAACGGCAGCGTCAAGTCAGGCGACTGCGTCACGTCGAGCGCGCCGGCAAACCCTTCGGGCGTCACGCCGACGATCGTGAACGCCACCTTGTTGACGAGGACCGACTTGCCGAGGACGTTCGGGTTCCGATCGAAGCGTCGGCTCCAGTACCTGGTACGTGACCGTCGCCACTGGCGGCGCCCCCGGCCTGTCGTCGTCGTCGCTCAAGGTCCTGCCGATTGCGGCGCCGACGCCGAGGCCGCGAAAGTAGTTGCCCGACACGTACTGTCCTGAGGCGACGTCGGCGCCGCCGTCGGCGACGACGTTCAGCTGCTGCAGCGGATAGAACGCGAAGAGCTCGGTCAGCGTGCGGTTGGCCTCCTGCAGCCGTCGAAACGCGGGATACGAGAAGGACGTGCTGGTCGAGCGACCCGTTGACTCGTCGGTGGTCCTGACGCCATCCATGCCCGTGCGCATGCTCTGCCGGCCTTCGAGCCAGTTGAACAACACGAGCTCGCGCGGCGAGGGCACCGGCAGCGGCTCGAGCAGCAGTTCGTTGACGACGCCGAAGAGGGCGGTGTTTGCCCCGATGCCAATCGCCAGGGTCAGGATGGCGGTGAGCGCGAAGCCGGGATTGCGGCGCAGCTGCCTCGTGGCGTAATGCAGGTCCTGCACGGCGTCGACGAGCCAGGGCAGCGTGTTCGCCTCGCGCGAGCGCTCGCGGGCGCGGGTGACGCTGCCGAACCGCCGCTGCGCCTCGCGCCTGGCCTGGTCCGGCGTCATGCCGTCGCGGAGGTATTCGGCGATGCGCTGCTCGATGTGAAAGCGGGCTTCTTCGTCAAACGGGTCCGCGTCGTTCGAGCGGCGAAGCGTGGCGCCGAGCCGGCGGATCCATCCCATGGCGTGAGCTCCTAGACGAATCGCAGGACCCTGCCGACCCCGTCGGTCAGGCGATCCCACTTGGCCTGCTCCTCACTCAAACGCTTCTGGCCGGCACGCGAGAGGCGGTAGACGCGCGCCCGGCGGTTGTTGGCCGTGACCAGCCACGACGCGCTGATCCAGCCGGCCTGCTCCATGCGGTGCAGCGCCGGGTACAGCGAGCCCTCCTCCATGCGCAGCATGTCGTCGGAGGCCCGCTGCACGTGCGCCGCGATGCCGTAGCCATGCTGCGGGCCAAGGCTGAGGGTCTTCAGCACCAGGAGATCGAGTGTGCCCTGCAGCGCGTCGGGTTTGCGTCGACCAAGCATGTTCACCTAGCGGTCTAGGGTAGTCGGACAGGGGCAGGGAGTCAATCGGCGCGTGATGCCGTCGATTCGCGCGACTCGGCCGGGTCCTTCCGATGTTGACAGTCGACGCCCGGCGGGCGTAGCGTCGCCATTCGACACCATGCCACAGCCTTTCCCCGGCTCCAGCGCGCGCGGCGTCGGTTTCGTCGACGACCTGACACGCGACGTCTTCTACGCCTTCCGCACGTTTCGTCGCGCACCGCTCGCCGCTCTCACCGTCGTCGCGACCGTCGCCCTCGGCCTCGGCCTGGTGGCCGTCGTCTTCACGGTCTACAACTTCCTGATGCTTCGCGTCGACGCTGTGCGGAACCCAGGCGAGTTGTTCGCCGTGAACTTGACGCGGCCGGCGGGTCCGGGTGCGGATGACGAAGCGGTGCCGCTCGCGCGGCTCGACTACGAGGCGATGCGCCGCGAGACCGGCGTCTTCACCGAGATCGTCGCGATGCTGGACGGGGACGGAGCCCCGGCCGAACTCGACAGACGCCTCGCGCGGCCGGCGCTCGTGACCGGGAACTTCTTCCAGGCGATGGGCGTCCAGGCTGCGCTCGGGCGCTCCCTTTTGCCGGAAGACGACGAGCGGTTCCAGGGCCGGCCGGTGATCGTGCTGAGTCACGCTGGCTGGCAGAAACTCTTCATGGGCGATCGGGACGTGATCGGCCGGCGCGTGACGATCGGCGGCGCGCCGTACGAGATCGTCGGCGTCATGCCCGACGGCTTTCGGGGACTCGGCGTCACACCGCCCGACTACTGGTTGCCGCTCGCGCTCGCGGGGCAGTTCCAGGCCGCTTCGACAGAACGGAAAGAGGGGATTGAGGTCATCGGACGCCTGAAACCTGGAATGTCGCCAGAGGCCGCGACCACCGCCCTCGCGGCATGGGCAGCGGGACGGGCCGACTTCCAGGCGCCGGCGGCGCGTCCGATCAACGTCTCGCTGTCACCGCGCCAGGGCACGTTGCCGAGCGAGGGGTTCGGCATCGTCTTCGCTCCCCTGTTCTTTGCCTTCGGGCTGATCCTGACGATCGGCTGCGCCAACGTCGCCAACCTCCTGCTCGCGCGCGGCGTCGCGCGCCAGCGGGAGATCGGCACCCGGTTGTCGCTCGGCGCGTCGCGCCAGCGCATCATCCGTCAGCTCCTCACCGAGAGCTTGATCCTGTCGCTCGCGGCAGCGGTCTGCGGCGTTGCCGTCACCCGGCTCTTTCTGGACGGCGCGCTCCACGCGGTGATCACGACGCTCCCGCCGGAGATCGCCCGCCTGGTGAGCCTGCTCAACGTTGCCGCTCCGACCGCGGACTGGCGTGTGCTGGCGTTCCTGGTGGCTGGCGCCATCGTGTCGACGGTGTTCTTCGGCCTTGCGCCCGCGCTCCAGGCCACGCGCCTCGACCTGGTGCGGACGATGCGCGGCGAAGTGACGAGGGATGCGCGGCCGAGCCGTGCCCGGCACGCCTTGATCGCCGTCCAGGTCGGCGCATCGGTTCTCCTCCTGATCTGTGCCGCCATTTTTCTGCGAGGCGCCGTCGCCGCCGCGACGAAGGATCCGGGGGTTCGCACGAGCGATACGGTGATCGTCAACGTCGACGACGAATCGAAGCGCGGCGCGCTGCTGCAGTCGCTGAGGGCCGATTCCCTGGTGGTGGCAATCGCCGCTTCGTCATCGGCGCCGCGCGGAGTCGTCGAAACGTCTGTAACTCCGAGCAGGATGACGGTCGATCAGATGGCCGTGTCGTCCGAGTACTTCGATGTGCTCGGCTGGGGTCTCGTGAGCGGGCGGCCCTTCACCCAGGCGGAACGGACCGCGGAGGCGGGCGTGGCGGTCGTATCCGAGGCCATCGCGCGCCAGCTGTGGCCGAACGGTGACGGCGTCGGGCAGGTGGTGCGCCTCGAGACACCGCAATCAGGGTCGGCGGATGCCCCGTCGCTCCCATCGCGCATGCTGACGGTCGTCGGCGTCGTGCGCGATCCGGCGCCTCCTTCCGCGATGGGGTTCCGCGGTGTCTACCTTCCGACCGGACTCGATGGCCCCGGGACGTCAATCCTGCTGCGCGTCCGCGGCAACCCCGAGCAGGCGCGTACCGCGCTGCTCGACCGCCTCACGGGCCTCGATCCCGCGTTCGGGGTCATGACGCTGCGGACGGTGGTCGGCATGCAGACCTACATGCTGCAGATTGCGTTCTGCGTCACCGTCGTCCTCGGCGGACTCGCGCTCATGTTGACGGTGTCTGGCCTGTTCAGCGTGCTGTCGTATCTCGTCGAGCAGCAGACGAAGGAGATCGGCGTCCGCATGGCGCTCGGCGCGGCCACGAAACACGTGGCGCAGTTGATCCTGTTTCAATCGCTGCGGCCGGTTGGCATCGGCCTGGCTGCCGGTGGCGGCCTGGCCGCGGCAGTGGCGATCGTGCTGATGTCGACACCCATCGCCGCGGAGATCGGCGGCTCGGTCAATGTGTTCGATCCGGTCGCGTACGCCGCAGGCCTGCTGGTCATCGTCTCATCGTGCGTGGTGGCGGTATCGGTTCCCGCATGGCGTGCCGCCCGCATCGATCCGATCGCGACGCTGAGGAAGGACTGAGCAGGCGCCCGCATCCCTATGTTCAGCTACATAAACGACCTCGTCCAGGCCGCCCGCACGCTCATCAGGGCGCGGGCTTTCACGGCTGTGTGCGTCACCTCGCTGGGCGTCGGAATGGGGAGCGTCATCGCCATCCTGATGCTTACCGGCTTCCTGTTTTCCACCCCGCCCGGCGTCAATGACCACGGCCTTGTCGAGCTCGTGATTCGGCCGAGCGGTCCGCTCCGGGCCGAGGCTGGAACAGCCATGATCGACACGTGGTCCTTCCCGGACTACCTCGACGTGCGCGACGCCGCCAGCGTCATGGTCACGACCGGGTGGAGCCGCGGCGAAGGGCTCGTTCAACTGCCGGGTGAGACTGCGGCCTCACCGGTGCCGACGATGTACGTGTCGAGCAACTATTTCTCGACCGTCGGCGTAGCGCTGGTGCTCGGACGAGGCTTCACGCCGGTCGACGACGCGTCGCGCGCGGAGCCGGAAGCCGTCATCAGTCATCGGGCCTGGCAATTGCGCTTCGGCGGCGATCCGGAGATCATCGGGCGCACGATTTCCGTCAACGGGTCCGGCTATGTCATCGTCGGCGTCGCGCCGGAGCGGTTCCGCGGCCACGTCGGCGGGCTCGATGACGCCTCGTATCACCTCTGGCTGCCCCTCTCGCATCACTCGCGGCTGACGGCGGCCGAGCACGTCCGCTTGAGCCGCGAGACCCGCTGGCTGCGCGTGCTCGCGCGGCTGTCGCCCGGGACGACGCTGCCGCAGGCGGACGCCGTCGTGCAATCGTCGATGGCGGCGCTGGCCGCGCGTTACCCGGCCAGCAACCAGGACAAGGCCGGCGGCGCCGAAGCCTACTTCTCGGCCGGAGCACAGAAGCGATCGCAGATACGGACCGCTCGAATGATGATGCTGGGGCTGTCAGGGATGGTGCTCTTCGTCGTCGGGCTGAACATCTCGGGCATGATGCTGGTCCGCAGCGCCATGCGCGAGAGGGAACTGGCGATCAGGCTGGCGATCGGCGCGAGCCGCTGGCGCCTGATCCGCTATCACCTGAGCGAGGCGCTGGCCCTGGCCGTGTTCGGCGGCGGCTTCGCGTCGGCGCTGCTGTTCGGCGTGCCGGTCGTCGTCGCCTGGTGGTTCAACTACTGGGGTCCGGAGCTCGACCTGTTCAAGCCGGACGCGTGGCTGGTGCTCCAGTGCATAGTTCTCTGCTTCGTGACCAGTCTCGTGCTCGGATTGCTGCCGGCGCTTCGCTTCAGCCGGCCCGCGATCCTGTCGGCGCTCAAGAGCGATTCCACCGGCGGCGGCCGGCGAGTGGGCCGGCTGCAGCGGCTGACCGCGGCCGTGCAGGCCGGTCTTGCCGTCCCGTTCCTCGTCATCGGCGGCGTGAAGCTCGATCAGGCGCGGGTCACGGCATTGGCCGACGTCGGCTTCAAGCCGCACGGCCTTTATGCGGTCCGGCTGAATCTCCCCGTCATCGGCAAGACCGACGAGGAGCGAGAGCGGTTCGTGCGCACGGTGCAGGACAGTCTCGCGCAGGCGCAGGGCGTCGCTTCCGTGAGCGTGGCCGATGGCGTGCCGCTGGACTTCAACTACCGCGACACGCGCGTCGCGATCGAGGGCGAGTCGATCTTTGCCGCCGCGCACACGACTCGCGTCGGCGCGGGATACTTCGACACGCTTGGCATCCGCCTGCTTGCCGGCCGCGCCATCGACGCCAGCGACCGCGCCGCCGCGGAACGGGTCGTGATGCTGTCCGAGCCGCTGGCGCGGCAACTGTTCCCGACCGCGGATCCGCTCGGCCGGCGCGTCGTCTTCGGACTGGCGGGGAACGAGCCGCAGACCTACACCGTGGTCGGCGTGACGGCGGACCTGGTGACGACGCAGATGGGCAACCCGCGGCCGCAACTGTTCGTGTCGCTGGCACAGCACCCTGCGTCCACCGTGCTCTCGATCGCGCGCGGCGCGCCGTCGGATCCGTCGATGCGGCGCGCGTTCGAGAATGCGCTCGCGGCCGCCAAACCCGATTTCGTGCTCCGCGAACTGATCACCGGCGAAGGGCTGATCGAGAACAGCCATGCCGATCTCCTGACCCATTCCGCTGTCGGCGGCGTCCTTGCCGGCGTCGCCCTCGTCCTCGCCGCGCTCGGGGTCTACGGCGTCATCGCCTTCATGGTGGCGACGCGCACCCGCGAGATCGGCGTCCGCGTCGCGCTCGGCGCGTCACGCGCGCGCGTGCTCAGGGACGTGCTCGGCGACGCCTTGAAGCTCGTCGTCCCGGGAATCGGCCTCGGGCTCCTGGGGGCGGTGTTCTGGGTGCGCGTGGCCGATCCGTCGTGGTATCCGCTCGGCGGCGTCGAACCGCTCATCTACGCCTTCGCCGCCGCGACCGCGTTTGCGGTGGCGGCGCTGGCGGGAATTCCCTCCGCGCGCCGCGCCGCCGCGGTGCAGCCAATCGTCGCCATGAGGGCGGAGTAGCGCCCCGGACGTCGTCCACGCGCTCCCAACTGCGCTCGACGCGGCTTAGCCGTAAGAAATTTTCCCTGAGCTGTCGATCCGCGTCAGGCCCGTTCGATATATACGCGGAGGTCGAGACCCGTCATGAGCAAAGTGTTCTTCAGTATCGGCTTATCGCTCGATGGCTACATGGTGCCCAGGGACATGGACCTGGCTCACGCCGACAACCTGGACCAGCAGCCCTGGTTCAGGCAGTGGAGCGCGTTGACGCAGTGGATGTTCCGTCAGCGGTTCTTCCGCGAGAACCTGCGGCTCGGCGAGGGCGGCGAGACGGGGCCGGACAACGCGCTGCTGGAGTCGGTCTTCAACCGCACGGGAGCGAGCGTCATGGGCAAGCGGATGTTCGACGGTGGCGAACGATTCTGGCCGGAGGAGGCGCCATTCCACACGCCCGTCTTCGTGGTGACCCACGAGGTGCGCGGCCCGTGGATCCGACCGGGCGGGACGACGTTCCATTTCGTGAACGACGGGATTGAGGCTGCGCTGCGGCGGGCTCGCGATGCCGCGGGCGATCGAGATGTCCGGGTCGCGGGCGGTCCCACGTTGATCCAGCAGTACCTGCGGGCCGGACTCGTCGATGAGTTCCTCCTGTCGGTTGCCCCCGTCCTCTTCGGCGGCGGCCAACACCTCTTCGAGAACACGGGCAGCCCGTCCGTCGCGCTCGCCGATACCATCGCCTCGACGGATGTGACGCACCTGCGATATACCGTCACCGACAACCCGAATAGCGCGGGAATTCCGCCTGACGCGGACCCCGCAGTGGATGGCCTGCGCTGGGCTCTCACCTCGCGCTGAGACTGCCGCGGCTCTTCGGCGACGCGAGACGATCGGCGGAGATCGGCGCGCACCCGCGGGCGTGACGACGTCGTTACGCGCCGCGGTTCACGGTGGCCACTCGGTGAAGGGCTGGAGCCAAACTACTCGCGCTGAGACGCCGCAGCAAGGCCCCGGCGATGCCGCTCAGGGCAAGCTGGCTGGCCAGGCCCGACTCCGCTCGCCGGGAACGGCGCCTCCGCTCGTACCCTGCCGCTGCCGCGTCGTGTAGGAGCTGTTCAGTCACGACAGTGATCAGGCGCTCTCGGCCCGGCGTAGCTATTCAGCAGCGGCACGGATCACATGGACGGAACACGACGCGAGGAATCGCTGCGCCGCCGTTCCAGCTGCGCAGCGCGTCGGCTCGCTCCACGGGCCTGGCCAGCCAGCCTGCCCTGAGCGGCGTCAAAAGGGCCTCGCCGCGGCTTTCGCGACGCGAGACGATCGGCGCGACGATCGGCGCGCACCCGCGGGCGTGACGGCGTCGGGCCGGGGCGCCGTGTGAGCGCCGTGACAGCGCAGTCGATAAACGGGCCCGCAGCGGGTCCCATCGGCGGCGGCGCTGATTTGTCTCAAGCGGTCGAGTGACCTCGTTGCCGAACCGATGCTTTACCGGCGTGCGGCAAACCCCAAGCCGCCGCCGCATCGTGAGCGGCGCCGCGGAGGGTCCGTTTTCCACGGCGCGAAGTCGGCGCCCCGGCCCGACGTCGTTACGCCCGCGGTTCAGGTGGCCACCTCGGTGAAGGGCTGGAGCCAAACTCACTCGCGCTGAGACGCCGCAGCAAGGGCTTCGGATCGGGGCGCGGTGTGAGCGCCGTGACGGCTCCCCTTGGTTTCGCAGACGAATCCGTGGCTCCGAGTGCGGCGCTGACTCTACAATCGAGTCGGCAGCAAACAACGTGGTGGACAAGGGCGCTCAGCTCGGGCATTACGAGATCATTTCCGTGCTCGGCAAAGGCGGGATGGGCGAGGTGTATCTGGCCCAGGACACACACCTCGACCGCCGCGTCGCATTGAAGGTCCTGCCGGCAGAGTTCGCCGCCGAGAGCGACCGGCTGAATCGCTTCATTCGGGAGGCCAAATCCGCCTCGGCGCTGAATCATCCGAACATCGTCACCGTCTACGATATCGGCGAAGCCGCGGGCACGCCCTTCATCGCCTACGAGTTCATCGACGGCAAAACCCTGCGCGAGCTTGCCGGCAACGGGCCGCTGAGCGTCGCGTCGGCGCTGGAGATCGGGATTCAGATCGCGTCGGCGCTGGTCGAGGCGCATCACGCGGGCATCGTGCATCGCGATCTCAAGCCTGAGAACGTGATGATTCGGGCAAGCGGCCTGGTCAAGCTGCTCGACTTCGGTATCGCCAGGTTGTCCAAGCCGACCCGGCCTGGCAATGACGCCGCGACGGCGCTTCAGGTTCAGACGCAGCTCGGCGTACTGATGGGCACGCCGCAGTTCATGTCGCCTGAGCAGGCTCGCGGCACGGACGTGGACCACCAGACGGACATCTTCAGCTTCGGCGCCGTGCTGTACGAAATGCTGTCCGGTGTGTCGCCGTTCGCGGCCGATACGGTCGGCGATGTGATTGTCGCCGTGCTGACACGCGTGCCGCCACCCCTGGCGAACGTGCCGCCGAAACTCACTGACATCGTCGCCACGGCGCTGGAGAAAGACAGGTCACGGCGCTATCAGACGGCGAAGGACCTGCTGCAGGACCTCAGCGGGGTGAAACAGCAGCTGGACGCTCCCGTCTTTAGCGCCCTCGGGCCTCCTGCCGCTGCCGACCCGAGGCTCGCTACTCGCGCCGTGACATCCATTGCGGTTCTGCCGTTCGCCAACATGAGCGCGGCCGAGGAAGACGAGTATTTCTGCGACGGTCTGGCTGAAGAGCTGTTGAACGCCCTGGCCAGGATTGATGCGCTCAAGGTCGCGGCGCGAACATCGGCGTTCTCGTTCAAAGGCAAGAACGCGACCGTCGGCACCATCGCGCGCACGCTGGGCGTCACCAACATCCTGGAGGGCAGCATCCGACGATCAGGCAATCGAGTGCGAATCTCGGTTCAGCTGATCAATGCTGCGGACGGTTACCAGTTGTGGTCGGAGCGCTACGACCGCGAGATGAGCGACATCTTCGCGCTCCAGGACGAGATTACCCTCGCCGTCGTCGCGGCGCTCAAGGTGACGCTGTTCGGCGACGAGAAGGCGGCGGTGCTGCGGCGCTACACCGAGGACGCCGAGGTTTACGAGCTGTTCCTCAAGGGCCGGTTCCACTTGTACAAGTACACGGCGCAGGGCTGGAAGGGCGCGATCGAGTTCTTCGAGAAGGCGATCGACAGGCAGCCCGGCTATGCGCCCGCCTATGCCGGTATCGCGGCGGCGCGCGGCTGTCAGTGGTTCTTCGGCATTCTTCCCGCTGAAGAGACGATCCCGCAATGCAGAAGCGCCATCAGCCAGGCACTGGCGAGTGACGCCGACCTGGCGGAAGCGTACCTGCCGCTGGCGATCATCGCGTTCTTCTACGACTGGGACTGGCAGAGAGCCGAGCAGACATTCAGGCAGTCAACCACGCTCAATCCGAACAACGCTGAAGCGCTGTCCTATTACGCCATGTTCCTCGCCTTCGAGGGACACTTCGACGAGGCCATCAGGCTGAACCGAAGGGCACTGACTCTCGATCCGCTGGCGCCGCTCATCAACATGAATGGCGGATGGACCTACTTTGCTGCGGGGATGCTGGCCGAAGCGTCACAGCAGGCCGCCAGGATGATCGAAAGCGACCCGGATTTCTACGGCGCCTACTGGTTGCAGGGTGCAATTCACCTGAGCGAAGGCGAGTTCGAACGAGCCGTCGCTCAACTGAGGACAGCCGTCTCGCTCGGCGGTCATCAGATCGTCATCGCCGACCTGGCCTCGGCCTGCAGTCTGGCGGGAAGGGATGACGAAGCGGCCGCGATTCTGCGCCAGTTGCTCGAGATGCGGCGCCAGCAGTACGTGCCGGCCATCTGCCTGGCGCGCGTCTACAGCCGCACCGGCGACACGGCGAAGGCGATTGAATGGCTCGAAACCGCCTTCGCGGAGCGCAACGGCGAGATGGTTCTCCTCAAGGGAGAGATCGACGGAGCGGCCCCCGGTGACGCGCTTCGCCGGCTCGCCGATGAGCCGAGAGTAATGGCGTTGCTGGAAAGCATGAACCTGCCATGAGTGGTCAGGATTACACGGCGCGGCATAAGGAGCTTATGGAGAAGTCGTCCGAAGAGCAGGGAATTCGCGAAGCGATCGCCCACTACGCTGACGGCATGCGCACCGGCGCGGTCGAGACGCTCAAGCGAGGCTTTCACGAGCAGGCCATCCTCTGCGGTTATCTCGGCGACGAGCTGATCGCGGCGCCGATTGCCGGCCTGTATGACTGGGTCGAGGCGACTCCCGCGCCGGCCGCAACCGGAGAGCCGTTTGGCTGCGAGATTCTCAGGCTCGATGTGACGGGACGAGTCGCCGCGGTCACAGTCCGGGAAACCGGTCACGACGGTGCCGTGATCGATCACTTCCACCTGCTGAAGATCGGCGAGCGATGGTGGATCGTCAGCAAGCTCTGGGATGCGGAGCCGTAGAGCGGCCGCATGAGCTCGCGCTGAGACCCCGCGGCGAAGGGCCTCGCCTCGGCTCTCGGGACGCGAGTTGAGCGGTGTCGATCCGATCACCCGCGGGCGTGACGGCGTCGGGTCGGGACGCCGTGTGAGCGCCGTGACAGCGCAGTCAGTAAACGGGCCCGCAGCGGGTCCCATCGGCGGCGGCGCTGATTCGTCTCAAGCGGTCGAGTGACCTCGTGGCCGAACCGATGCTTTACCGGCGTCCGGCAACCCCAAGCCGCCGCCGCATCGTGAGCCGCGCCGCGGAGGGTCCGTTTTCCACGGCGCGAAGTCGGCGCCCTGGCCCGACGTCGTCATGCCCACGGTTCACGTGGTCACAATGTGATCGCGGCCCTCGCGCTGAGACGCCGCGACGCGGCGTGACGTCGCCGCTCAGGGCAGGCTGGCTGGCCAGGCCCGCCTCCGCTCGCCGGGAACGGCGCCTCCGCTCGTACCCTGCCGCTGCCGCGTCGTGTAGGAGCTATTCAGCACGACGGTTGTCAGGCGCTCGCGGCCCGGACATGGCTATTCAGCAGCGGCACGGATCACGGGGACGGAACACGACGCGAGGAATCGCTGCGCCGCCGTTCCTGCTTCGCCGCGCGTCGGCTCGCTCCACGGGCCAAGGCCAGCCAGCCTGCCGCTGAGCGTCGTCGAATGGCCTCGCCGCGGCTCTCGGGGCGCGAGACGAGCGGCGGCGATCGGCGCGCACCCGCGGGCGTGACGGCGTCGGGCCGGGGCGACGTGTGAGCGCCGTGACAGCGCAGCCGGTAAACGGGCCTGCAGCGGGTCCCATCGGCGGCGCCCGGCGTATGCTCATGACTATGAGAGCGTTCATCTCGGGCTTGCTTCTGGTCGTCGTCTGCGTTGCCGCCACGGCACAGGAGCCTGTTCGACCCGGAATCGAGGTGTTCCTCTCGGCTGTGCCCGAGCGCATTCGCGGGAAGCGCATCGGGCTCATCACGAATCATGCGGGCATCGACCGTGCCGGCAAGTCCGACATCGATCTCATCGCCGCGCACCCGGACGTGAAGCTGGTGGCTCTGTTCGCCGCCGAGCATGGCATCCGGGGCGTCGCTGCCGCTGGTGAGATGGTGACCGACGACCGGGATCCGGCATCCGGCCTGCCGATCTTCTCGCTGTACATGGCGGAGGATCGCGGCCCGACGCCCGAGATGTTGAAAGAGATCGATGCGCTGGTCTACGACCTGCCAGAGGTCGGCGGGCGGACGTGGACCTACGTGTCCACCATGGCGCTCTCCATGCAGGCGGCGGCACGAAAGGGCATTCCGTTCGTCGTACTCGACCGACCCAACCCGATTGGCGGCGAGATCGTGGAGGGGGCGCTGCTCGATCCGGCATTCAAGTCGTTCGTGGGGATGTATCCGATACCGGCGCGGCACGGTATGACCGTCGGCGAGCTCGCGACGTTCTTCAACAAGCAGTTCGGCATCGGCGTCGAGCTGATCGTCGCGCGGACGGCGAACTGGCGCCGCGCTCAATGGTTTGCCGACACGCGCCTGCCCTGGCGCAACCCCTCACCGAATCTCCGATCGCCGGCCGCCTTGAACAACTACCCCGGCACGGTTTACTTCGAGGGGACGAACCTGACGGAGGGCCGCGGGTACTGACCGTCCCTTCGAGCAGGTCGGTGCGCCATGGCTCGATGCACCTGCGATCGTGAAGACGATGAACGACCGCCGCGTGAGCGGTATCCGCTTCGAAGCCATTACGATGGCGGTGGCGCGCGGGGCCGCCAAGTTCCCAGGGCAGACCATTCCCGCGATCCGGTTTGTCGTCACGGACCGCGAAGCCTACCGCCCGGTGCGGACGTCGCTGCTGCTGATCGACGAGATCCGCCGCCAGCATCCAAAGGACTTCGCGTGGGGGAAGTCGATCGACAGGTTGACGTGGCTCCGACAAAGTCAGGCTGGCCATCGACGGCGGGACCCTTCCGGCGCTGCTGGAGCAATGGGATGTCGAAGCATCGGCGTTCCGCGAACGCCGGCGGCCGTTCCTGCTCTACGACTGACCGCTCAGGGCTTTACCTTCTCGAAGTAGTCGTGGAACACCCGCGCGAGTCCAGCGCCATAGGCACGCCACTGCGCGCTTGATGTCGGCTGCTTCAGACCCTCGATCCAGTTGCAGTTGAACTCATGGACGGCGGCGTCGATGCCGTACCGCTGGAGGAAGCCCTCACCAAGAGTCCCGCGGTTGCGGAACGCCGGGTTCGTCGTGCCTTCCGTGAACCACGTATGCTGGCGCAGCAGCTGCTCGAGAATCGTCATGCGCGAGAGATATCGATCGAGCTGTGGCACGGGCGGCCGGCTGATGTGCAGACGACCGTTGCCGTCGTTGTGCAGCTCCAGCGCCAGCTGCGGCTTTCGCCCGGCGGCGATCTCGCGCTCGAGCCAGCGCTCGAGCGCCGCGTTCTCCGGTGCCAACGCCGGATCGGCAGGCTTGTCCCAGCCGCGATTGAGATCGATTCCCTGCGGGTTGAACCGCGTGCCGCCGCGCGCGACGCCATCCATGTTCGCCATCGGCAGCACGCTGACGCGGTAGGTGCGCAGGAAGCGACCGACCTCCTCATCGTCGGTCAGCAAGCGCTCGATGAGCCCTTGCGCGACCCAGTTGCTGCCGGCCTCCCATGGATGCGCGCGGGCGCGGACGAAGACGCGATACGGTGCGTCCGGACTGCCGATGTGAACCATCTCGAGCTGCCGGCCGGCGACGGTCTGCCCGATCGGTTCGACGCGGACCAGGCGATGGGCGCGGATTGTGTCGAGCAGGCGCGACAGGTCCGACAGTCGGTAGGGTTCCATCCGCGCGACGTGCAGGCGCGGCCCGGTCAGCGTCACGCGCAGCTGGACCCGGTTCCCGGGCAGGCTTTCGGTCGGCACCGTCCTCCAGGCCTTTCCGTCCTCCGAGATCGCGATGGTCTTGAGCTCGCCGGCGACCGATCCAGGTTGACCGTTCCACACGTTGTCGAGGTTGCGGAACTCGAGCGTGAGCGACGCACCCGGGCGCGCCTGCAGCACGAAGTGGATATGGCCGGCGGCGCGGTTCGGTGACGAGCGTTCATGGTCGTAGATCAGATTGATTCGGACGACGTTGTCGACGACCTCGTACCACAACGGGGATCCGTTCTCGATGCTGGTGTCGATGAAGTCGATCGCGACCGCTGGCGGTTGCCCCGTCGAAGTCGATGACAGCGCGGCCGTCAGAGCGATCAACACGGTCGTGAATCTCAGCAACGTGCCCTCTCCCCAGCTGGACCGAACATTTACCTGCGCCGATCTTGCACTAATCGATGGCACCCGCGCACCGTAGAAGGGGCCTCGCCGCGGCTTTCGCGACGCGAGACAACAGCCTTGAGCGCGCGCGCACCCGCGGGCGTGACGGCGTCGGGCCGGGACGCCGTGTGAGCGACGTGACAGCGCAGTCGAAAAACGGGCCCGCAGCGGGTCTCGTCGGCGGCGGCGCTGATTCGTCCCAGGCGGTCGAGGAACCTCGTAGCCGAACCGATGCTTTACCGGCGTGCGGCAGACCCCAAGCCGCCGCCGCATCGTGAGCCGCGCCGCGGAGGGTCCGTTTTCCACGAGCGCGAAGTCGGCGCCCGGCCCGACGTCGTTACGCCCGCGGTTCAGGTGGCCACCTCGGTGAATGGCTGGAGCCACACTACTCGCGCTGAGACGCCGCGGCGAGGCCCCGTCGACGCCGCTCAGGGCAAGCTGGCTGGCCAGGCCCGACTCCGCTCGCCGGGAACGGCGCCTCCGCTCGTACCCTGCCGCTGCCGCGTCGTGTAGAAGCTGTCCAGTCACGACAGTGATCAGGCGCTCTCGGCCCGGCGTAGCTACTCAGCGGCGGCACGGATCACACGGACGGAACACGACGCGAGGAATCGCTCCGCCGCCGTTCCAGCTTCGCCGCGCGTCGGCTCGCTCCACGGGTCTGGCCAGCCAGCCTGCCCTGAGCGGCGTCAAAAGGGCCTCGCCGCGGCTTTCGCGACGCGAGACGATCGGCCATTAGCCGAATGTCGTCGCCGGCGCGCCGACGATGCTCGATCGTTCGATCACGATCACCCGCGGGCGTGACGGCGTCGGGCCGGGGCGCCGTGTGAGCGCCGTGACAGCGCAGTCGAAAAACGGGCCCGCAGCGGGTCTCGTCGGCGGCGGCGCTGATTCGTCCCAGGCGGTCGAGAAACCTCGTAGCTGAACCGATGCTTTACCGGCGTGCGGCTAACCACAAGCCGACGCCGCATCGTGAGCCGCGCCGCGGAGGGTCCGTTTTCCACGGCGCGAAGTCGGCGTCCCGGCCTGACGTCGTCACGCCCGCGGTCACGCGCGTCTGGGGCTGGCGGATGGGGCTACACGCCGCACTGCTCCCGGTGAAAAGCCACGACGAGGCTGATAGCCGCAAGAATCGGCGGATCTCACCGCCATCTCACGCAACGCTCACCCCCGCGTCAAGACATCGACCCGCCGCCCGGGCGATCCTTCGCACGCCGGCACCCGAGAGTGGCCGGCGTTGCGACCCCGACACCTGTTTTCTGGAGACGTTCCGTGACACGAAGCAGTCTGGACTCTTGCTGGCAGGACCCCGAACCAGTGGAACCAGCCGGGACCTCCGAGCAATCGGGCGGCGGCCGGGACCGATTCCATGTCGCGATCAACATGGACGGGAACGGCCGCTGGGCCCTCCTGCGCGGTCGGCCTAGGGAGGAAGGCCATGCCGCCGGCGCGGCAGCGGTCCGGCAGACGGTGGAGTCCGCGCCAGCCCTGGGGATCACCACGCTCACGCTCTACGCCTTCTCCTCCGACAACTGGCGACGTCCGAGCGGCGAAGTCGACAACCTGATGTTTCTGCTTCAGAGGTACCTGGACTCCGAGTGTGTCCCGATGACGGACAAGGGCATGCGGTTGAGCGTGATCGGGCGCCGGGATCGGCTCCCGGCTGCGCTCCGGCAGAGCATCACGGACGTCGAAGAGCGCACGAGCGGGGGAGCCACTCTCCACCTGCGGGTTGCGATCGACTATTCGGCACGCGAGGCGTTGCTGGCAGCGGCCGGACGTGCCGGTCAGGGCAACCCTCCGACCCGCCAGGCCTTCGAGCAATCCCTGTACGAGGCCATCCACGCACCAAGCGGAACGCGCGACGTGGACCTGCTCATCCGCACCGGCGGCGAGCAGCGATTGAGTGACTTCCTGCTGTGGGAGTCGGCGTACGCCGAGCTCTACTTCACCGACGTCCTGTGGCCGGACTTCAACGATGCCGATCTCGCGGCTGCCGTTCAGGCGTTTGCCGGCCGCGATCGTCGATACGGTGGAGTCCTCGATCGGGCGATCCCTCGCCAGGCGAGCGCGTAGGCGAATGATGCGCCGCTTTCTCGTCTGTATCCACGACGCCACTCCGGCCTACGCCAGTGAAACCCGCGTGATGATCCGGGACCTCGCTCCCTTTCTCGGCCGTCGCCTCTCGTTCGCGGTCGTCCCCAACTGGCACGGCGAGTGGTCACTGTCGTCGCATCCTGATTACTGCCGGCTGATCCGGGAGGGTTCCGAGGAGCTTCTCCTTCACGGCTACTTCCATCGACGCCACCGAGGCTGGGGACCGACAACGCTGCTGACCGAGAGCAGCGACGAGATGAACGGCCTGGACCCCGACGAAACGAGACGCACTCTCGAGCGCGGCCAGTGTGTTCTGGCGGAGGCCTTCGGTGAGCCGGCGCGCACCTTTCTTCCACCGGCCTGGCAGCTGGGCCACGTGCGCCTGGCGGGAGGTAACACGCTCGGGCTGCAGCACGTCCTGGGCTTCTTCTCCCTCGAGTCACGGGCGGGGCAGCGCGTTCCGCTCGCGACCTGGACGTGGGACTGCGGCTGCTGGGGCGGGCTCGGCTACGTCGGACACGGGGTCGGTCGCCTGCTGCAAAGCCTCGATTGCGGAGTTCCGACGCTCGCGATTCACCCGCGAGACCTGGAGCGAGGCTTCTGGCCGAAGATCCTCCAGCTCACCGAGGAGCTCCTAGAAGCCGGGTACGAACCGAGCACCCCGGCGGCGCTGCTCGAGAGCCAGTGATGCTGACCTCGATATTCGACGCCGTCATGGAACGGCGCGCGCGTCAGCTGATGGAGCAGGTCGGCGCATGGCTGCCGACTCGGGGACCTGTGCTGGACCTCGGCTCCGGGACCGGACACCTCACGGCGCGGCTCGAGCGCGAGCTCGGACTCGAGGTCGTACCAGCCGACGTGAGCGACCTGCATGTCGTCGGACGGCCCCCGGTCCTCATCGCCGACGGGGTACTTCCTTTCGAGAAAGGAACGTTCTCGGCCGCGCTTCTGTTGTTCATGCTCGCTTACCCGAATGACCCGGCCGGTGTCCTTTCGGAAGCGGCCCGTGTGACGCGGGGACCGATCATCGTGGTGCAGTCCCTGCACTCGGGACGTATCGGTTATGCGTGGCTGCGCGTCCGGGAGTTCCTCTGGACCGTCGTGGCATTCAATGTGTCGAAGGTCCTTGGCTACGTCCCGGCCGACGCCAAGTTCACGATGAATACGCGGCGCTTCTATACCGCCGCGGCGCTGCAGCGGGACGTGCGGGCGGCCGGCTTGCACATCCGCTCGCGACGTGAGCGGCCGGTGCTGCCCGGCGGCTTCCTGGTGGTCGCCGGCTGGATTCTCGAGCGCGATGTCTGAGATGCGCCTCTCCTTCGTGATCCCGGCGCGAAACGAGGAGGCGCTGATCGGCGGGACCCTCGAGGCCATTCTCGCGAGCGCGGCGCGCGCCTCGGGCGTCTCGCGTCACGATCTCTGGCTCCCGGATACGTCGCTCGAAGTCATCGTGGCAGACGACGGCAGCACGGACGACACCGTGGCGATCGTGCGCACGTTTGCCGCCGCCGCCGGCGTGCGACTCGTCCCCGGTGTCGGAGGCACATGCGGCGCGGCCCGCAACTTCGGCGCCGCGGCCGCCTCCGGGCGGGTCCTCTGTTTCGTCGATGCCGACACCATCGTTCCGGAGAATGCCGTCGGCCGCATCCTCGAGCGTCACGAGGCCGAAGGCAGATGCCTGGTGCTCTATCGACTGGCTTCCCGCGAGCCCGGGATCCGGGCCTGGCTCTGGTGGAGCTTCTGGGGCCTGGCGCGACGCCTCCCGCTCGCGCGCGCCAAGTCGATGCCGGCGTTCTTGAGCTGCGACCGGGCACATTTCGAGAGCTACGGCCCCTTCAGGGAGTCGTGGGCGATCGCCGAAGAGTGGCCGCTGACCACGGCCGCATATCGGTATCACCGCGAGCGCTTTCTCTACGACCGCAGCATCGTCGCGCGCACCTCCAGCCGCCGGATGGAGCTCCAGACGTTCGGTTACCTGCGGACGTTCCTGAAGTGGGTTTCGGTGGTCCTTTTCCCCTGGGCGCGGTACTTCGCTCGACGATCGGATTCGACACGGGACGGCCGGCTGATATGCATGGAAGAACGATCGTCCTGATCCTGGGCGCGGTCGCATTCTCGGCGATGGGACAGCTGCTCCTGAAATCCGGCGCGCAGCACCTGGCGCACCTCGGCCGCCTCGAGTTCCTGCTCGCCGCCGCCAGGGACGCGCATGTCCTGTCGGGACTCGCAGCCTGGATCGCTTCGACTCTGTGCTGGCTGTATGTTCTCCGGGTCGCTCCGCTGTCGCTCGCCTACGGGATGACGAGTCTCACATACGTGCTGGTCCCTCTCGCCAGTGTTTACTTCTTCGGCGACCACATCCGCCGGCTGCACGTCCTCGGCATCCTTCTGATCATCACGGGCATCGCCTGCGTCTTCGCCGGGGACTGACAGCCTGTGCGGGATCTGGCGGAGCGTGCGTACTTTGCCCTGTGCCTGGTCCTGGGGCGGCTTCTCCGATCCGCCGCGTACTCGAACGCCCGGATCGTCAACCAGGACGGCGAGCGTCACGTGCGAAAGCGCCGCCGCTTCTACGCGCCCTTTCTGGTCTGGATGGGTGGCCCGCTCGTGACTGTCCTGGATACGGGTGTGCGAGTGCTGCGGCAGCGCGAGTGGGGAGAGCGGGAGCGCCTGATGTACTGGCGCCTCCACGGTGCTTCGATCCGGATCGAGAACGACGGCACGCTCGTCCTGCCTTGCCTGGCAGGTGAGACGCTGGCGACGCTGCTCGAGGATTCGACGCTCGAGGAGCCGGTACGGAAGAGGATCATCCAGCAGGCGGTCGCGGCGCTTGCCGAGTTCCATCGCCTCGGATTCACCCACGGCGACGCCATGGCCGAGAACGTGCTGATCGACGTCGACAGCGCCGCCGCCCGCTGGTTCGACTTCGAGACGGTTCACGACTCGCGCCGCCCGGTCGCCGGGCAACAGGCGGACGATGTCCGGGCGCTGGCCGCGACGTGCCTGGTCCGCACGGCCCCCGGGAGGCACGCCGAGACCCTCGCGCTCATTCTCGACGCCTACGGCGACGAGCAAGTCACCCGACTTCTCGCCGCGAGCTTCACGGTTCTTCAGCGCCCGCTTACCTACCATCTCGCCCAGGCGGGGTTGTCGTTGAAGTGTTTCCGGGAGGTGGCCAGGCTAATGAGAGAGCGCCTCGGCGAGCAGCCCGGGCATCGAGGCTAACTCGCCAGGGAGGTGATGACGGCTTCGATTCCGTCGACCACCTGCGCCAGCTTCTCGAAGTCGATCTTGTCGGTCGTGTCGTGCACGGTGTGATACCACGGGTAGCGGAACGGCGCCGTATCGGTGACCATGATCGCCGGGTAGCCGGCCTGCCAGAACGACCAGTGATCCGACCAGCCGATGCCGTCGACGTCAGCAGGCCCGACCATCGACTGCACCGGAAATCGTGTCTTCTGCTCGAACGCCAGCCGGACCTCCGACAGGAGCTGCGCCGACGCGTCGTTCGCGACGAAACCGATGAAGTTCCCGACATCAGGGTAGAGGGAGGCAATCTCCGCCGGGTAGTGCTGGCTCCCTGGCTCGTCGGAGTAATAGCCCATGGTCTCCAGCGACAGCATCGCCGTGACGCGATCGCCGCGGGCTTTCGCCGCGTTCGCATACACGGCGCTGCCCATCTGATCGGTGTGGAAGAACGGCGGCTCCTCGTTGACGAAGGCAACGAAGCGAATCGTCCGCGGCTGCGGCCGCCGCGAGAACCGCTGCGCCAGTTCCAGTACGGCGGCGACGCCGGTGCCGTTGTCGTTCGCGGCGGGGCAGCCGGCTACCGAGTCGTAATGAGCGCCGACGACGACAATCTCCGCCGCGCGCGCGGCGCCCGCCAGCGCCGCCTCGACGTTGCTGACTGGAATCTTCGCCACGTCGAACGTCTGCAGCTGTGGCACGTAGCCGCCGGTCGCGAACTGTGCCGCGATGTAGTGCGCCGCGCGATCGAGCGCCTCGCAGCGCCACACGTTGCGATCCCCGATCGTGTCGGCCAGCATGGCGACATGAGCGTGCAGCCGTGAGGCGGCCGTGTCGAGAGTCGTCATCGATGACTCTTCAATGTTCCTCGAGGAAGCGCTTCTCCATGAGGAGCGTGTGCGTCGAGATGGGCGCATAGCCCATGCGCTCGTAGACCGGCCGGCCCGCGTCGGTGGCGTGAAGCACCGTCAGCGCCTCGCCATGCGCGGTGGCCGCGTTCGCGAGCGCCTGCCTCATCGTCGCGTCGGCGAATCCTCGACGATGATGATCCGGGTCAGTGGCGACGAGGGCGACATACCGGAGGCCGTCCACCATCAGCACCGCGGCGCTGCTGACCGGCTTGCCGCCAGACAGGCCCAGGACCGGGAAGTGATCCTTCCAGAACGCTCGCGAACCAATCGCCGCCTTGCCGGCTTCCATGTCCATTCCGTAAGCGAGCCCGTTGACGTCGAGAAGCGCGGCGCAGTCGCGGTCCTCCTGCGGCTCGGTCAGCTGGAGGCCGGGAACGGCCGCTGCGGCACCTACCGTCCGTGCGCTCATCCCCGTCATCGGCATCACCGCCGCCAGACCGCACGCGTCCAGCGTTGCCGCGGCGTCGACGCCCGCGTCGAGCAGCTCGTGCGTGACCACCAGCATCCACGGAACATCGTGAGCGGCGGCCCACGCGCACGCTTCGCGGCCGCGCGCGCTGAGGGCCTCGGCGGACAGGCCGGAGCCCGTGAGCACCGCGATATTGAAGAAGCTGATGGGCACGCCGCTGAAGATGTACTGAACTCCCGCGCTCGCCGCGGCCACGTATCGTGGTCCTCCGGCGCACATCACTCGCCAGGCGCCGTCCATCTGCCGGATGCTGAGCGCGACGTCGTCATTCATGGCTGGACTCCAGTCGGCCGGGAATCAAAGGGATCGCTGTTGGAGAAAGAAGCCTGGATCGTAGCTCATCCAGGGCCGATCTGGCAGCCTGCGAGCCGTCAGCCGCGCCCGGCGTAACGTACGGACAGCACCGTGATGTCGTCGGACTGCTTCACGCCGTCGGCGTGGCGCCGGACGGCGCCGAGCACGCCAAGCGTCGTTTCACGCGCGTCCTGACCTGGCGAAGTCTGGAGGTGTTCGAGCAGGCGCTCGTCGCCGAAGAGCTCGTCCTCGGGGCCGAACGCCTCGCTGACGCCGTCGGTGAAGAGGACGAAGGTGTCGCCCGCCTGGAGCTGCAGGCTCTCGCTCGCGATGTCCTCGGCGGGCAGCAGCCCGAGCACGCGGCCGCACGACGTGAAGGCCAGCTGCGGCGCCTCTCCAGGCGTGATCCGGACGACGCCGTGGTGGCCTGCGCTCGCGCACGTGACGCTGCCCCTGGCGAGATCGAAGACGAGAATCTGGAGCGTGACGAACATGCCGCGCGGGTTCTGCTGCAGCAGCTCGTCGTTCAACTGCTGCAGGATCTTCTCAGGCGTATGCCCCTGGCGCGCCAGGCTGCGCAGGAGCGTCATCGCCACGGCCATGAAGAGCGCGGCCGGGATACCCTTCCCCGACACGTCACCCAGGGCGACGAGCACACGGTCGGGACCGAGCCGCAGCACCTCGAAGAGGTCGCCGCCGACGTGGCGTGCCGGCTCCAGGATGGCGTGCACATCCAGCCCCGTGCCCTGGATCTCCGCCGGAATGTTCGCCGGCAGCAGGCCCGTCTGAATCTCCTGGGCGATGCGAAGGTCCCGCTCCGCCGCCGCCTTGACCGCCTCCGCGTACGCCTTGGCCTTCAACAGCGAACGGACGCGGGCCTTGACCTCCAGGATCTCGAAGGGCTTGGTCAGATAGTCGTTGCCGCCGACTTCGAAGCCGCGTGTCTTGTCGTTGACGTCCTCGAGCGAGCTGAGAAACATGATCGGCAGCTCGCGCGTCGCTTCCGCCGCCCGCAGCCGCCGGCAGATCTCGTAGCCGTCGATATCCGGCATGACGATGTCGAGCAGCACGAGATCGGGCGGGTTCCGGCGTACGGCGTCGAGCGCCTGCTGCCCGCCGAGGGCAACCGAGAGCTTGTAGTCGCCACTGAGTGCCTGGACCAGGACGTCGACGTTCGCCTTGACGTCGTCAACGATCAGCACCCGGGAATCGGACAGTTCCTTCACGCGGTCTCCTCTGCAGTCGGCTCGGCCCGGCGCTTTGCACGCGGGCGAGCAGGCGTGTCGCAGTCTCCCGCGCCTCGCCGTAGTCGTAGCCGTCGACCGAGCGGCGCAGTTGGTCGATGTCGTCGGCGGCCCAGGCCGGAAGCCCGGACATGCCGAGATCGGTGAGCGCTTCACCCGCCGACGTCGCGTCGTAATCGTCCAGCGCGGTCGCCAGCCGATCGAGCGCAGCGCCGGCGGCGGCGCGATCGAACGGGCGTGCCGCGTTGACGGCCTCGCGCTGATCTGAAGGTCGCAGCGTCGCGATCGACGCCAGCACGACGGCCGCGCACTCCTCGACTGCCGCCAGGAGGTCGTTCAGGTCGGTCCGGCCCTCCCGGCCTGCCTGCTCGAGCGCTTTCGCCGCGCCGCGCAGCCCGTCGGCGCCGAGATTTCCGGCGGCGCCCGCGATCGAGTGAGCATGCCTGGCAGCCAGCGAGGCGTCGCCCGCGACGACGGCGGCACGCAGCGCGTCGAGTATCTCCGGCTGGCCGTCGGCGAACCGCAGCAGCATCCGTTCGAGGCTGGCCCGTTCGATCCCGAGCCGCCGCAGCGTGCCGGCCACGTCGACGCCTTCGAGCCCGGGCCCGGCGTCCGCCGCCGGCGCGTCGTCGGCCATCGAGGCGGGCATCGGCGACACCTGCCGCGAGTTCGGCGCCGCTGCGGCGGCGGGGACGGCTCGCTCGCTCGAGAGGGCAGCCAGCGCCGCAGCGTCGCGAGGAGCGCCCGGCGGTCAATCGGCTTGGTGACGTGATCGTTCATTCCCGCCTCGAGACAGGCGTCGAGGTCCACCTTCATCGCGTTTGCCGTCATCGCGATGATGGGTATCGTCCTGAAGCGCGGGTCGGCCCGCAGCGCCCGCGTCGCCGCGAGGCCGTCGAGCTCGGGCATCTGCATGTCCATCAGGATCGCGGTGTACTTCATCGGCGACGCCCCGGCCATCTCGATGGCCTCGCGGCCGTTGCGGGCGACGTCGAGCGCGATGCCCAGCCGGCCGAGCAGTTCGACGGCGACGATCTGGTTGGCCTCGTTGTCCTCGGCCAGGAGTGCCTGCACCCCTTCGAACTCGCGTTCGAGCGGCGCATCCAGCCCGCGCGCCGCGGCGTGGACGCGCACGCCCTGGGACTCGATGATCGCGTCGAACATGGAGGAGGCCGTCACCGGCTTCCGCAGGAACACGTTGACGCCGAGCTCGGCGCAGCGCGCCTCCTCCTCTTTGCCGGCGTAGGCGCTGATCATGATGATCGGCAGCGAGCGCGTGTTGGCGCCGCTGCGGATGTGTTCGGCGGCATCGAGCCCGTTCATGCCAGGGAGCATCCAGTCGAGGATGACGAGGCCGAAAGGATCCGGGGAGCCCGGCCGGCTGCGCTGCTGCAGCAGCGCGAGGCCGTCCTCCGCGCTCGCGACCGAGACGGCAGGAATCGACCAGCGCTTCAACAGCGTTTCGAGCAGCTCCCGGCTGGTGGGTGAATCCTCGACGATGAGGACCGGCTTCTCCGTCAACGTCGAGGGAACCTCGGGCCCGGGCGCCGCCTGCTCCGCGTCGACCGCGAAGCGGGCCGTGAAGATGAACGTCGTGCCGGCGCCGGGGGTGCTCTCGAACGTGAGGTCGCCGCCCATGAGCCGCGCCAGGCGGCGGCTGATCACCAGGCCGAGGCCGGTGCCGCCGTACTGGCGCGACGTCGAGCTGTCGGCCTGGGTGAACGCCTGAAACAGCTTGCCCTGCTGTTCCTTCGGGATGCCGATGCCGGTGTCCCGGACGGTGACACGCAGGTTCACGTGGTCCGGGTCGTGGTCCGCGGTCGCCGCCGGTTCGACACGCAGCGCGACCTCGCCCTCGTGCGTGAACTTGAACGCGTTGCCGACGAGATTGGTGAGCACCTGGCGGAAACGCAGCGCGTCGCCCACGAGACGTTCCGGTACCGTGGGGACCGCGTGGGTGATGAGCTCGACGTGCTTCTGGATGACCGTTGCGCGGAAGGTTTCGGTCACCTCCTCCAGCACGTCCCGGACCGTGAACGACGCCTCCTCGAGCTGCAGCTTGTCGGCTTCGATCTTGGAGAAGTCGAGGATGTCGTTGAGGATACCGAGGAGGTTGCGCGCCGAGGAATACGCGATGCTGACGAACTGATGCGCCTTTGGCGAGAGATCGGTTTCGAGCGCCAGCGCGTTCATGTTGATGATCGCGTTCATCGGCGTCCGGATCTCGTGGCTCATCATCGCCAGGAAGGAACCCTTCGCCCGGTTCGCCTCCACCGCTACCTCACGGGCGGCGACGAGGTCGCGATTCGACGTCTGCTGCGCCGCCACCGCTTCGTCCATGACGCGGCCGAGCTCGCGCAGCTCGCCGCGCTCGTTGCCGAAGCCGGTGCGCGCCTCGAGGTCGCCCGCCGACACCCGGCGCGCCGTGGCGACGATCATGCGGACCTCCCGCAGGAACAGCGCCTCGCCGACCAGCCACGCGATCACGAAGCAGATGAGCGTGCCTGTCAGTAGCAGCATGAGGTTGCGGCGAAGCGCGGCGTTGAGGCCGGCGCGGTACGGCGCCAGCGCGATCCCGAGCGTCACGCGGGTGCCGGTATGCTGGCCGCGAAACTCGAGCGGCTCGGCAACGTACAGGCGCTCGACGCCGTCGAGGCCGGCAAGGCCGCGCACGCTCTGGTTCGTGTCGAGCGCCGTCGCCCACTCTCCCGCGTGCTTGCCGACGAACTTCTCCAGATCGACCGAGCGGTACTGGACGACGCCCTGGCCGTCGATCACGGTCAGCACGGTGCTCTCGGGAAGGCCGGAGCGCCCGATGAACCCCGCGACCCAGTCGAGGTCGATGCTCGCGGACACGATGGACCTCAGAACGCCGACTTCGTCGACGACGGGTTGCGAGACGTTGAGGCCAGGCTCACGGGTGGCGGGTTCGGGAAGAAAGGCGCCGATCGCGAACCCGAGGGTGCGCCGGGCACGCTCGAAGGCAGTCGTCTGGCGCACGTTGGCCTTCTGATCGAGCGGGATGGCGCTCACCCTCACGTCGCCGGTCGTGCCGTCGGCGATGAACAGGTTGTTGTAAAGGCCGTCTTCGCGCAGCGCATCCACGAGCTTGCGCGTCGCCATCGGCGACACCGCGATGACGTCCGGATCGGCAGACAGCACTTCGAGACGCTGCGACCCGCGGGTGATGCGGTCGTCCAATTCGCGCTGCAACAGGCGGACGATGCGGGTCGAGAGATCGGTCAGGGCGGCGAAGCCGCGCTCGCGCGCCAGCCACTCGTCGTAGACGAGGATCACCAGCGCCGGCACCAGCGCGACGAGGACGAGCGCGAACAGGCGCGCGCGTACGGTCGGCAGTACCGAGGCGGCTCGATCGAGCAGGCGAGTCGCTCGTCGCCTGTTCGGGCTCAGCTCATCGGCTGTGCTGGGGGTCATGGTCGGCAGTCGGGCACGGGGTGGCTTTGGGATTGTGGCCCTCGGCGAAACTGCCGTCAACCTGAGACGATAACGGGCAAGACGCCCGGAGTCCGGCCGGCGCGATGCAGGTCGTCGAAGCGATCCCTGGATTCGACACCCGCGCGCGCTCGCGGCCTGGGCTACTCGCGCAGCATGATCAGCAGCATGCGCGAGGGCTCGGGCGACCGAACGGCGTGCGGCACGTGTGCCGGCATCAGGACCATTGTCTGCGGCGTCGTCCGCACCTCGCGGCCGCCGATGGTCAGGAGGAGCGACCCGGTGAGCGTGAGAACCAGCGCATCGAACGGCGCGGTGTGTTCCGACAACTCCTCGCCGGCGTCGAACGCGAACAGGGTGATGTTGCCCGCCGCCGTCCGCGCCAGCACCCGGCTGGCAATGCCGTGGGCGGTTGGCGTCACCAGCGTCTCCAACGCGACCAGTTCACCGGCAGGAAGTGTACTCGCCATCTTTCACGCTCCACTCCCGCGCGTGCGCTCGATCCGCCGCAGGTAGGCCAGCAGGCCGACATTCAGCGCCAGCCCGCCGGCGCTGACGGCGGCTGCCGGCCAGATGATCGACTCGTCGCCGCCCAGCCAGGCGTTCATGGTGGCCGTGAGCAGCCACAGTTGCAGGACCACGACAATCAGCACGAAGACGAGCATCCCATAAACGATGGTCGTGCGCTGCTCGCGGCTGAACGGCCGTTTCGCCGATGCGCTCATACGGTCCGCTCCTCGACTGCGACCGCATAGATGTCGCGTCCGCGGAGGTCGAGCACGATGCGGGTCAACGGCCGGCGCGGCGGTCCCGCGGTCGGCGCGCCCGTCCTCAGGTCGAACCGTCCTTCATGGCACGGACAAAAGAAGCTGCCTTCCGCCGGCCTGGGAATCACGGCGCAGGACAGGTGCGTGCACTTCTGGCTGAAGGCGACGAACTCGCTGTCGCTCAGCCGCACCAGCAGGCACGGCTCATGTTCGTTCGGGTAGGTGAAGGTGATTGCCGCGCCAACGGCGACGTCGTCGACAGCCGCGATCCGCTTGATCGCCGGCTGGCCGCTGCGCTTGCGGTACCAGTTCTGGAGGCCGATCCAGATCTGGCCGGACGTGAACGCAGCGCTCGTCAGGACCAGGAACTTCATGAAGTCCCGGCGTTCGACGTAGAGATCCTGCGGCCAGTCGATCGGGAAGTCCTGCCGCCACGCCGGCTGGACATCGGCGGGCGCGAAATCCGGCGCGATGGTGATCTGCTCGCGCTCGGCCGCCGGCGCGTAGAGGCTGGCGGGCGCCGTACCGGCGAGGCCCTCCCGGCCCGGCGAGCTGATCGCGGGATCGATCGAACGGCGCGGATCGGATTCGTTGGCCATCGCCTACACCTCGATCCCGGCAAACGGGTCGCTGTCGACAGCCATGCCAGATGCCGCACCTGCGCTCACGACCTTCAACGACACCGCTCGGTTCTGCGGCCGCTCCTCCATCGCCGAGGTGACGTCGACGTATGGCGCCACGGTCGCGAGCTGGCGCGGCACCATCATGAACACCTGCGTCGTGATCGTCTGCTGCCCGAACTGGAAGGTGTTGACGGGTGCCGACAGCGGCCGCATCTGCTCGATCTGCTCGCGCGTGCCGAAAAACAGCGCCTGGCTCGGGCAGACGGTCGCGCACATCGGCTTCCTGCCGACGCTCGTGCGGTCGTAGCACATGTCGCACTTCATCATGATCTTGCGATCTTCGTAAAGCTCGGGGACGCCGAACGGGCAGGCGACGACGCAGTTCCCGCAGGCGATGCAGCGCGGCTTGCGCGCCGACTGGACGACCCCGTCGGCGGTGCGCTTGATGGCGTCTGCCGGGCAGACCTCCGCGCACGTCGGCTGCTCGCAGTGCATGCAGACGACCGGCACCGTCTGCACGCTTTCCGATCGGTTGACGTACTCGAGGTGGATCATCGACTCGCCGCGATGGGTGTCGCACTCGGAGCACGCCTGCACGCAGGACTGGCAGCCGATGCACCGGTTCGGATCGATGAAGAAATGCAGATAGTCGGGTTTGGCCATGCGCTGGGTCCTGTCCGTCTATTGCTGCGGCTCGAGCACCGCCGCGTACTCGGGCGGCGCGTCGGCTTTGCGCACACGGCAACCGCACACTTTGTACTGCGGGATCTTGCTGATCGGATCCTGGGCGGCGACGGTGAGCTGGTTCGCGCTCTTCCGGCCGGCCCAGTGATAGGGGATGAAGATCGTATCCGGACGAATCGTCGTGACCACCTGCGCCCTCAGCGTGATCGTCCCGCGCCGCGTCTCAGCCGTTGCCCAGTCGCCGTCGCCGACGCCAAGCTTCGCCGCCAGGCGTGGATGCATCTCGATCCTCGGCTCCGCGTACTGTTTCACCAGCGGCCCGATTCGCCGGGTCTGCGTCCCGGAGAGGAACTGGCTGACGACCCGGCCGGTGGTCAGGTAAAGCGGGTACTCCTCGCACGCATCGTCGACCGGCGGGCGGTAGTCGGCGACGTTGAAGCGGGCGCGGCCGTCCGGAAAGTAGAACGGGCCGCTGCCCCTGGCGACGGGGTTGTAGCTGCCGGGCTCGAAGAGCCGCGGCGTACCTGGATGGTCGATGGCGGCGCCGGTCTGTGGATCCTCGCTGTAGCAGGGCCAGAAAACCCCGAGCTGCTGCGTGATCTTCTCGTAGGTCACGCCGGAGTAGTCGGCGACGCCGCCCTTGCTGGCGAGGCGCAGCTCCTCGAAGATCGCTCGCGGATTGTCGAAGGTGAAGCCGTGCGGCCGGCCGAGCGCGTGGGCGATGTCCTGGATGATGCGCCAGTCCTCGCGCGCTTCGCCGGGGCAGTCGACGGCCTTGTTGATCTTGATGATGCGCCCTTCGACCTGTGTCACCGTGCCTTCGTCCTCTTCGTGCAGGCTGCCCGGCAGGACGACGTCGGCGTGCCAGGCGGTGTCGTTCAGGAAGAAGTCGATGGCGGTGTAGAACTCCAGCTTGTCGAGGCACCGCGTGATGAAGGCGTTGTCCGGCAGCGACACCTTCGGGTTGAAGCAGATCGAGAGCAGGCCCTTGATCTCGCCGCGATCGATCTTGCGGAACAGCTCGTAAGCATCGACGCCTGGACCTGGCAGTTCCTGTTCGTCGATTCCCCAGACGCCGGCGATGTAGCGGCGGTGCTCGGGGTTGCTGATGTCGCGCCAGCCCGGGAGCTGGTCGCACTTCTGGCCGTGCTCGCGGCCGCCCTGTCCGTTGGCCTGGCCGACGATGGTGCCGTAGCCGCTCTTTGGTTTGCCGATGCGGCCGGACGCGAGCACGAGGTTGATCGTGCCAAGGGAGTTCTGCACCCCGTTCGAGTGGTGCTCGATGCCACGGGCATGGAAAAGGAAGCTGGTCTTCGCGGTTCCCCACCACTCGGCCGCCTGCATCAGCGCCCGCTGCGGCACGCCGGTCACCTCGGCGGTGCGGGGCAGCGTCCACTCGCGGCAATACGCAGCCACGTCGTCGAAGCCGGTGGTGTGTTCGTCGATGAACGCGTGATCGAGCCAGTCGCGCTCGATCATGACCTGCAGCACGCCGGCGAAGAGCGCCGCGTCACGCCCCGGCTTGACCGGCAGGTAGAGATCGCAGGTGCGGGCCGCCGGCGTGATGCGCGGATCCTGGACGATGATCCTGGCGCCCTGCTCGCGCGCCTGCCAGATGTAGTTCGTAGTGATGGGCGAGCACTCGGCGACGTTCGAGCCCGCGACCCAGATCACCTCCGTCCCGACCATGTCGGACCAGGGGTTGGTGGTGCGGTCGATGCCGAAGGCCTTCTTGTTCGCGGCGCCGGCGCTGACCATGCACAGCCGGCCGTTGTAATCGATGAAGGGCGTCTTGAGGCAGACGCGCGCGAACTTGCCGAGCAGGTAGGTCTTCTCCGTCGTCAGGCTGGCGCCGCCGAGGACGCCGATCGCGCCGGCGCCATGCGCCTGCTGGATGCGGGCGATCTCGGCGGCGACACGATTGATGGCTTCCGCGTACGGCAGCGAGCTGAATCCGGACGGCGAAGACGTGTCGCGCCGCAGCGCCGTCGTCAACCGGTCGGGATGCGAGCCCTGCAGGTAGCGCTTGACCCCTTTGGGGCAGAGCATGCCGCGGTTGAACGGGAACTCCTCCCACGGCTCGAAGCCGATGACCTCGTTGTCGCGCACTTTCAGCTGAATCCCGCACTGCTGGCCGCAGAAGCAGCAGTGGGTCTTGACGAGTCGATCGGGCTCGGCGCTCGTCGACAGCCGCGCCCCCGTCATCTCGGACAGATGCGGACCGAACTGCCCGATGATGCGGAGGGGATCGACCGGAACTTCAGCCATGCCGCCTACCCTGCCTGTCGTTCGTCAAGGCCGCCCGGCGAAGGCGGCCGGTCGTTGAGGTAGCGCTGCCACAACGCTCCCTGCGCGAGGCCGAAGAGCGCCCGCCGGCACCTCGGGCAGACGTCCTGATAGTGCCCGCCGCCGGGCAGCTCGTAGCGAAAGCCGAGCTCCTGCTCGACGGTGGCGAGATCGTCGACCATGAGCTGCGAGGCATAAGGCTGGCCGCAGCGCCGGCATCCCGCCTGCTGACCGCGCGCGCCGGCGTCCTTGTAGAAGCCGACCCCGAGCTGGGCCGGCCGCTGGAAGACGTGAAACAGCTTGCCGAACGGCAGCCACAGCAGCGTGACGATGACCGTCGCCGCATGGAGAATCGCGAGGAAGTCGTAGGCGTAGCCCCGCATCCAGGTGTAGCTCGCGGTCAGCATCAGGCCGGTGACGCTGATCGCGAAGAGGAGCAGCAGCGGCAGGATGTCCTGCCCGAACTGCTGCACGGCGACGGCGCCGTGATCGATCATCCGCCGCCTGAAGGCGATCATGACGCCGGCGATGACCAGGAACGACGACCACACGAGGCCATGGAAGATGAGGAACGCGAACGCCGATTCGACGGGGAAGTCCTGCACCGGCAAACCGAAGACGAACGTCCGGTACATGTGCAGGTCGCCCGGCACCGTCTCGAAGTGGATCCAGCCCCAGACGAGCGGAAAGGTAATCGCCGCGGCCAGCACGCAGCCCCACATGATCAGCCAGTGCGCGAGCCCGCGGAGGCGGCCGCGCTTGAAGATGTAGGCGTTGGCGGCAAACTCCACGAGCGCGCGGCGGGCGAGGCTCAGCGTGTTGCCGGCGACCGCGCGCCGTGAGAAGAACACCTGCCACCCGCGCCGCCAGTACATCCGCGTCGGCGGCCGCTGCAGCCACATGGCGTAGCGATAGCTGATCCCGAACGCCGCAAAGAGCGTGGCGAAGGTATAGCCGACGAGCGCGGCATCGAAGTGCTGCAGGTTCCGCGACCCGACGACGATCGCCGCTGCCAGCACGGCAGTGACGAGTGCTGCCCACGCCCCGGCCCTGACGCGCTCGAGCGCCTGGCGCGCCCCGGGCGGCAGGGACCGCGTCCATGCGACGTCGCCAGGGCGGAACACGCGCTGGTTCGCCGCGCGCAGCAGCAATGCCGTCGCGGAGAGGAGGAGAAACCCGGGCCAGATGACGCCGATCCGATCCTGGAAGACGCCGAGGAGCAGCGGCGGAAAGAACCCGCCGAGGCCGCCGAGGGCGCCGACGAGGCCGGTCACCGTGCCGGTGTCCTTCGGAAAATGCTCGGGCACGAGCTTGAAGACCGCGCCGTTTCCGAGTCCCATCAGCATCGCGCAGCCGAGCGCGCCGACCGTGAACGGCACCATCGACGGCCAGGTCAGGAGCAGCGCGAATAGCGCGACGCCGCCAAACACCCACGACAGCACCTGGGCGCCGCCGATCCGGTCCGCCAGCCACCCGCCGACGGGCCGCATGAGCGTCGCCAGCACGACGAAGCCGGCGGCGCGGAAGCCTGCGTCGGCGGGCGCCAGGCCGAACTGGGCCCGCAGCAGCGTCGGCAGATAGATCGAGAAGGCGACGAACCCGCCGAAGGTCAGAAAGTAGAACGCGCCGAGGAGCCACGCGGTCGGCGACCGGCGCAGAACCGCGGTCATCGCGGCGACGGTGGACGGCCGTCCCGCGACGGGCGGGTTCCTCGCCAGAAAGTAGTACGCGACGGCCCAGCCCATGAGGATGACGCCGGTACCGCGGAACACGACCTCCCAGCCGGCGCGAGCTGCCAGCACCGGGCCGACGAACACGGCCAGCGACTGCCCCAGCGTTCCCAGGCCGTAGACGCCGAGCGCCGTGCCCTGCCGTGCTGCTGGCGTCCACCTGGAGACGAACGCGGCGCCGACGGCGAAGGACGATCCCGCCATCCCGAGGAAGAACGCCGCGACGAGGAGGGACGCGTAGCTGCTCGTCAGCGGAACGACGAGCGCCGCCAGCGACGAAAAGGCGAGAAGCGCGGTGAAGACCAGGCGTCCGCCGAATCGATCGGTCAGCATGCCCATTGGCAGCCGCGCCAGCGATCCGAGGAGGACCGGGAGGGCGACCAGCAGGGCCGTCTGTGACGCCGTCAGTCCGTAGAGTCCGGCGAAGACCGAGGCCAGGCCGCCGATCAATCCCCACGCCGCGAAGCACACAGCGAAGGAGATCGTCGCCAGCGCCAGCGCGCGGGATGCGCTGCCGCCCGACGATCGGGATTGCGGCTCGTCTGTAGCCGATGCGCGACGACTCCGCGTGTTGTCGATCATGGCCGGTCCAGATCTGATGCCACGGGCACCACCGTGTCAAGCGCGAAGGCGCCGGGCGATCTGCTCGGGCGGCGTCAATCGGTAGACGCGGCGACCCGTCGAATCACGTCGAGCACTTCGGTTGCCGACCAGTTGTTGCCGCGCCAGATCTCCGCGATGCGGCCGTCGCGGTCCACGACTGCCGTCGCCAGCGTATGGTCGATGAGCAGGCCGCCGCGCTCGACGTGGATCGAGAACGCGGTCGTGAGCCGCGCGATCTCGTCGGGGTGGCCCGTCGCGAACTGCCAGCGCGCCGGGTCCGCCCCCTTGCTGGCGGCGTATTCGCGAAGCACTGGCGGCGTATCGAACGCCGGATCGAGCGTGACGCTGACGAGGCGCACCGGCGATGGCGACGGGCTCGACTCGAGCGCCTGCTGCACCTGCTGGAATCGCTTCACCATCAGCGGGCAGAACTCCGGGACCGGGCAGCGGGTGAAGATGAACGTGATCGCCGTCACCTGGCCGCGGAGGTCGGCGGACGTCAACGGTCGATCCTCCGAGGTCGTGAGCGAGAACGCCGGGAGAGCGTCGCCCTTCTTGAGTCGTGCCGGCGCTGATGCCGCCGGCCTGTTCAACGCCGTGGCCACCGCGGCGTCGTGACCCGTCACCTCGAACGAGTGTGCCTGCACCTGGTCCGCCGTGACGCTCAGCGTGAAACGCACGCGATCACCGACGGCGAGCGGCGCGACGTCCGCGCCAACCGGGAACGGCATCGTCATCGCCGGCATGTAGCCCGGGACGGCGTCGTGCGACACCATCACGCGCCGGTCGGCAACCGGCGCCGTCACGACGCCAGTGATCGGGTAGGTTCGTGCTTGCGGATCACCCGGCGTATCCCTGCGTGTCTGCGTCACCGCCACGCTCACGACAATTCCGACAACCAGCAGCAGCCCGAGGCGTTTCGTCGTCATGCCTCGATTCTGGCGCCGCCGGCAGCCGCTGTCCTTGCGCCGGCGCAACGTTCTGCCGCGGCGCGGCCCGCCGGCGCGCCGGAGGTTGCGCTGCGACAAAGACAGGCCAAAGGCACGGGTCCAGACTGGTCACCAAGGAAGGACTAAATGCCTCGATACTTGACGTCATTCATTCTGCTGCTAGCCACATCGGCTGCCGGGTGTTCCGCGCCGGCCGCCACCGACCTGCCCACCACAAGCTCCGCGGCGCCAGCATCGGGGGCGCCGGCCGCGACGCCAGCCACACCGGTACACGACGGCCGCGCGATCGAGATCACCGGCAACGACACGATGAAGTTCAGCGTGACCGAGATCACGGCGAAGCCCGGCGAGAAGCTGAGCGTGACCCTCCTCAACGCCGGGACGACGCCGAAGTTTTCGATGGGACACAACTGGGTGCTCCTTGCCGCTACCGTCGACATCCAGCCGTTCCTGGTCGCGGCAGCGGAGGCCGTGACGACCGACTACGTGCCGGCGGCGCAGAAGGCACAAGTCATCGCCGCCACCAAGCTCCTCGGTCCGAAGGAGAGCGACACCGTGACGTTCACGGCGCCGACCACACCCGGACGCTATGAGTTCCTCTGCACTTTTCCCGGGCACTACCAGGTCGGGATGCGCGGCGTGTTGATCGTCGGCTGACACACTTCAGAAAAGGATCCTGCGATGTCGAAACATTTCACTCTGGTCGCCGGCGCCAGCCTCGCTGCCGCCCTGGTGGCCGCGGCCGGCTGCAACCCCCCGGGAAGCCGCGCCGCCGCCGTCAAAGACACGTCTGCCGCCGCCAAGTCGTATGTGCCGCCCGGCGAGAAGGACGAGTTCTACCTGTTCTACTCGGGCGGCCACTCGGGACAGGTCTACGTCGCCGGTCTGCCGTCGATGCGCCACATCGCGACCATTCCCGTCTTCGCGCCGTATCCCGCGACCGGCTACGGCTTCGATGAGGAATCGAAACAGATGATGGGCCGCTTCACGTGGGGCGACGTCCACCATCCGGGGCTGTCTCAGAGCGACGGCAAGTACGACGGCCGCTGGCTGTTCGTCAACGACAACGCCAATAACCGGATCGCGCGCGTCGATCTCCGCGATTTCAAGACCAAGCAGATCCTCGGGCCGATCCCGAACTCGAGCGGCAACCACGGTTCGTCGTTCGTGACCGAGAACAGCGAATACGTCCTCGTCGCGACCCGGTTCTCGGTGCCGCTGCCCAAGGGGCGCTACGCCGACCCGTCGGCCTACAAGACCGACTTCAACGGCATGGTCAGCGGCATCAAGGTGGATCCGAAGAGCGGGGAGATGGCGGTGGGGTGGCAGATCCTGACGCCGCCATTCAACTGGGATCTCGGATCGACCGGCAAGGGACCGAGCTCGGGCTGGGCCTTCTGGACCTCGTACAACTCGGAGATGGCGCACGAGACGCTCGAGGCGACATCGACGCAAGGGGAACGCGACTACGCCGCGATCGTCAACTGGCGCGCCGCCGAGCAGGCCGTCAAGGACGGCAAGGCCGGCATGCTCGACGGCGTCCCGGTGCTCGATCCCGCCAAGGTTCCAGGGGTCATCTATTTCCTGCCGGTTCCCAAGTCACCGCACGGCATCGACACCGACCCGTCGGGCCGCTGGATCGCGGCGTCGGGCAAGCTGCAGCCGGTGACCAGCGTGTTCGACTTCGAGAAGATCCAGAAGGCGATCGCGGCCCGCGCCTTCGACGGCGAGGTGCGCGGCGTGCCGGTGATCAAGTACGAAGCGGTCATCGAAGGCGAGATTCCCGTCGGCCTCGGCCCGCTGCACACGCAGTACGACGGGAAGGGCAACGCCTACACGTCGCTGTACGTGGAGTCGGCGGTGGCGAAGTGGACCCTGCCGCCGTGGACCGAGGACCAGAAGAAGAACCTCAACTCGGTCATCACCGACAAGATCCCGGTGCACTTCAACATCGGCCACCTGGTGGTCGGCGGCAGCGACACGAAGGAGCCCTACGGCCGGTACCTCGTGGCGATGAACAAGCTCTCGAAGGGGCGCCATCTCTCGGTCGGCCCGTCGCAGCCGGAGAGCAGCCAGTTGATCGACATCACTGGCCAGAAGATGACGATGCTCTACGAGGCCTACACCGAACCCGAGCCCCACTTCGCCCAGATCCTCAAGGCCGACGCGATTGCGCCGATCGAGGTCTATCCGAAGGCGGAAAACCACCACCCCAAGGCGGTGTGGGACGCCGCCCAGGCGGGCGTGACCCGCAGCGGCAACAAGGTCGAGGTGAAGATGGTCGCGATCCGCAGCCGGTTCGTCCCGGACCGGATTGACGTCAAGGCCGGCGACGAGGTCACGATTCACGTCACCAACGTCGAGCAGACGACCGACATGATTCACGGCCTCGGCATCATCGAGCACGACATGAACGTCGTCGTCGACCCCGGCGAGACCAAGACGGTGAAGTTCGTCGCCGGGAAGGCGGGCGTCTATCCGTTCTACTGCACCAACTTCTGCTCGGCGCTCCACCAGGAGATGCAGGGTTACCTCGCCGTGAAGCCATAGGGCACTTTGAACTGCCGTCCGCCGGCCCCCCGGGCCGGCGGACAGGGAGACTGCCGTGAACCGCATTCAGCCAGGTGTCAAGACCATGCACCGCTTCCTCGACCGTCCGCTGAGCCGTACCGGGCGGATGCTGCTGCTCGTTGCGATCGCCGTGCTGCTCGTCGGCGGCGCCCTGCCGTTGTGGCGAATCAGCCTGGTGGCGCCGCAGTACGCCGAGGGGCTGACGCTCGACATGTACGCGTATCAGATCGTTGCCGGCAACGGCGGTCAGGATCTGGCCGAGATCAACACGTTGAACCACTACATCGGCATGAAGCCGATCGCGCAGACGGACTTCCTCGAGATGAAGGTGCTGCCGTTCGCAATCGGCGTCTTCGCGCTGCTGGCGCTTCGTGCCGTGGCCATCGGCCGAATCGTCAGCCTGATCGATCTCTCGGTGCTGTTCTGCTACTTCGGCGTGTTCTCGCTCGGCAGCTTCGCCTACCGGCTCTACAGCTACGGGCACCACCTCGATCCACGCGCGCCGATGAAGATCGAGCCGTTCATGCCGGTGGTGATGGGGTCGCAGCAGATTGCCAACTTCCAGCAGACCAGCCTGCCGCTGGCCGGAAGCGTCTGCATGTCCGGGTTCCTTCTGCTGCTGCTCGCCGCGCTCTGGTCGTCGGTGCGCGAGGCACGCCGGGAGGCAGCGTGACCGCCGACGCGCGCCGCCGCCTCGCCAGGTGGGCGAAGGCCGCGCTTGTGGTCGCCGCCGGGCTGCGCCTCGCGACCGTTCAACCGATCGCCGTGTCGTCCGCTCACGAGGCAGCGCCGCTGACCGAGGGTCCCGACCGGACCGAGTGGCTGGCGGCGCAACTCGCCAGCGCCCGCGACGGCGCCACGATCGATGTGCCGGCGGGCGTCTATCGCGGGCCGTGGACGATCGACCGCGCGGTGCGGCTGCGCGCCGCGGCGGGAGCCCACCTCCGCGGCGACGGCCGCACCCACACGCTCGAAATCCGCGCCGCCGCCGTCGTCCTCGAAGGCTTCGAGATCAGCGGCTCCGGCCTCGACCTCGGTCGCGATCACGCCGCCGTCCACGTTACCGGCGCGCGAGCGGTGATCGTCGGCAATCGCATCCACGACTCGCTGCACGGCGTCTACGTCCGGCAGGCCGACGGCGCCCGCATCGAAGGCAACGTCATCACCGGCCCTCGCGTCATCGAGCAGCCGATCGATCCGCTGGCAGCCGCCGGCACGCCCGCGGCGGGGGAGCTGTGCGAGGTCGACTTCAACCAGAACCGCCGCGGTAACGGTGTCCACATCTGGAACTCGAGTGGTCACGTCGTCGCCGGGAACACGATTCGTTATACCCGGGACGGCGTCTACTTCTCGTTCGTGGACCACAGCGAGGTCCGCGACAACGAGGTCGAAGGCGTGCGCTACGGCCTGCACTACATGTACTCGGACGAGAACCGGTTCGAGGACAACGTGTTTCGTGACAACGCGGCCGGCGCGGCGTTGATGTCGTCGCACGGAATCGTACTGCGGCGGAACCGCTTCGTCGCGAACCAGGGCCACCGATCCTACGGCGTGTTGCTGCAGACCGTCGAACGCTCGACGCTCGAGGAGAACCAGATCAGCGGCAACACCGTCGGCGTGTTCTTCGAGAGCGGCAACGGCAACCGCCTGATCGGCAATCGGATCGAGCGCAATCACATCGGCATCCACGTCTCGGACAGCTCCGATGGCAATCGGTTCACCGGCAACCGCTTCCTCGGCAACCTCCACACCGTCGAGACGACGGGCGGCAACGTCACCAGCGAATGGAGCATCGACGGCCGCGGCAATTACTGGGACGGCGCCCTCGCGATCGATCTCGACAGAAACGGCATCGCCGACCTTCCACACCGCGAGCTCGATCTCTTCGGGGCGCTGCGCCGCGAGCTGCCGGCGATTGGCCTCCTCGCCGGCAGCCCCGCCGAACGGCTGCTGCGCTTCGTCCACGCCCGCGTCGAGCTGCCGGGCCTGGCCGGCGTCGTCGATCGCGCTCCTCTCACGAATGGATCACACCCATGATCAAGATCTCCGGGCTGACCAAATCGTACGGCCCCCACCGGGTCCTCGACTCGCTCGACATGCGAGTCCGGCCCGGCGAGGTGACTTTGCTGGTCGGGGCGAACGGGTGCGGCAAGACGACGACCCTGCGCCTGTTGTGCGGGCTGTCGGCGCCCGACGCCGGCCGCGTCGTCATCGGGAAGTCGGACCTGGCGGTGTCGCGGATGGCGGCGCTGGCGCAGCTCTCCTTCCTGCCGCAGGCGCCGCGCTTTCATGCCCGGCTCACCGCCGGAGAGATCCTGGCGTTCTACGCCAGGCTGCGCGGCCTGCCGGCCTCGCGCGTCGGCATCGTCGAGGCGCAATGGAACCTGACCGGCGTCCGGGCGCAATCGACGGGCCGCCTGTCCGGCGGCACGCGGCAGCGGCTGGCGCTGGCGGTGTTGTCGCTGCCCGACGCGCCGGTACTCGTGCTCGACGAACCCGGTCTCAGCCTCGACCCGCACTGGCGCCGGCTGCTGCAGGCTGAACTGCGCGCGGCCGCGCGCCGCGGCGCCACCGTGCTGGTGGCGACGCACCTGCTCGGCGAGTGGAACGGACACGCCGACCGCTGCCTGGTCCTCGAGCGCGGCCGCATCGAGCGGGAACTGCCGCCGGCCCGGCTGCTCGACGCCTTTCCCTTCGCGCGGCTCGACGACGGGCTCGCGCACGCCGGTTGATGGAGACTGCCATGTTCGCACCGCCGCGCCTCGTTGCCATCGCTACCATCGACGCCGCGTTTCGCCGCGAGATCGCCGAGCACCGGCTCAATCGCTTCCTGCAGGTCCACCTGGCGCTATGCGCGCTGACCGGGCTGCTGCCGCTGTTCACGCCTGACGCGGCGACTCGCTCGGCGCCGGCGTGGGTGCTGCAGTCGGTGCTGTACTGCCTGTCGCTGTCGTCGCTGCTCCTCGGATTGAGCGCCGCCCATGGTGACGCGGACGAGTTCCCCGTCCTGTTCACTCAGCCGGTTGGCCGCGCGACATGGCTGGCCGGCAAGGCGATCGCCCTGGCGGCGCTCCTCGGCGCGGCGTCGATCCTGACCGTTGCGCCGGCGGCGCTCACGAGCGGCGTGACGGCCTCGCTCTCGTTCGTCGGCGCGGCCGCGGCGGGCGTCTGCCTGGTCCTGGCGCTGCTCGGCCTCGCAATCGGATGCTGGGTCCGCGATCACGTGCGCGGTCTCCTGGTCGCCCTTGGCGCCTGGTTCGGCCTGCTCTTCGGCGTCGACCTGTTGCTGCTGGCGATCTCGGGAGCGCCGTTCGTGCAGTCCTACCCGAACGCGTGGGTGCTGCCTATGATGCTCAACCCGTTGGCAGCGCTGCGCGTCACGATGCTGTTCACACTGGAGCAGACGGCGCCCGCCAGCATCGGGACCGGGATGCTCGTCGGCTGGTGGCTGGACCATGGCGGTTTGTGGCTGGCCAGCCTGCTCTCGGTGTGGTCCGCGGTGATGTTCGGCCTCGGCGTTGCCGGCGCCCGCCGGCGGCGCGACTTCTAGGCTTAACCGAGGGGCTTCGCCCCTCGGACTCCCCTACACGCTCTCTCGCGCGCCGCTTCGTGGTTCGACTACGCTCACCACGCCCTGAGCGAAGTCGAAGGGCGACGGCGCGCTTCCGCCTCCGCGCGAAGCGCTTCGGCGAGACCTCGCCGTAGCCTTGGCGAAGGCGGGCCGTTCGCGTGGCTCACTCGCTGCCGCTCGCTCGCACCGTGCTCGCTCGCCAGGCTCGTTCGCACGCGGCATGCGCGGAATGAGCGGCAGTGCGGGATAGCTTCTACTCTTCTTCCGAGCCGGCGATTTCCTCGAGTCGCTTCGCCGATCGGACGAACAGCAGCCGCTTCCGCGATTCGATCACGCCGAGCGATTCCCATTTCGCCAGCGTGCGGCTGACGGTGTAGAGCGTCGTCCCTGTCAGGTCCGCGAGCTCCTGGCGAGTGAGCGGCTGCGTGATGAGGATGCCGCTCCCGCTGATCTCTCCGCACTGCCGCGTCAAGCGGAGCAGCGTCTGCGCGAGCCGTTGACCGACGCGCTCCGTCGTCAGCTCCCGCACGCGGGTCAGGGCATCGGTCATGTGAGTCGCCATCTCGCGCATGATGTTCACGCGGACCTGCTGGTTCTGGTTCAGCAGCTCGCCGACCGCCTCTCGCGTCCACGCCAGGACGACGGTCGGCTGAGCCGCGACGGCGGTCACGGGATACGCGGAGTTGCCGAGCGCCACCACGCCTCCGAACGGCTCGCCGGGCCCCACGAATCGAACGATCAGCTCGGTGCCCTCGGCCGTCAGCTGCAGGATCTTCAGAAAGCCGGACTCCACGAGATAGAGGTGCCGCGCCGGCTCTCCCTGTCTCGCCAGCGTGTCGCCGCGCTTCAGCGACAGGGACGTCCCGCGGACGAGCCACCGCTCGCGTTCGGGATCGCTCAGCCCGTCGAACATTCGTGAACGAAGCAACGAGCTCGAGTGCATGGTCTCCTTGCGGACGCCCGGCGTCCTTCGGTGGCCCGGCCCTGCGCCGCTGGCCCATCGGGGTTTGCGCCAGCGCAACGACGGCAAGGCGGACAGTCGGTAGTCTGGGGCCGTTCAATCGATTCTTCGAGGGGCCGCAAACATGACGATTACACCAGAAACCACCGTCGCCGAGATCGCGACATCCGCGCCCGCAACGATCCGCATCTTCCAGCAGCATCAGATCGACTACTGCTGTGGCGGCAAGATTCCCCTGACGCAGGCGTGTACGGCCGCCGGCCTCGAGGTCGACGCCCTCATGACCGAGCTGCAGACCGCGCTCGCACCGGATTCGCCGGTACCGGAGTGGACCAGCGCCACCCTGCGAGCGCTGATCCAGCACATCCAGGCGCGCTACCACGAGCAGCTCAGGCTCGAGCTGCCCCGCCTCGACGCCATGCTCGCCAAGGTGGTGAGCCGACACGGTGACCACCTGCCGGAGACGCTCCTGCCGCTGCAGCGGGCGTTCAGACGGCTGCAGGCGGAACTGCTCGAGCACATGGCGAAGGAAGACCAGGTGCTCTTCCCGTTCATCGTCGCGCTCGAGGCCGGCGAGCCGCTGCCGATCGAGAATGCGCGCCAGTGGATCCAGTCGCCGATCGCCGCGATGGAAGCCGACCATGCGGAGGCGGGCCGGGCCCTGGTGTTCATCCGGTCCGTGACCGACGGCTTCGCGCCGCCGGAGTGGGCGTGCCCGACATTCCGCGGGCTTTACTACGGGCTCGCCCAGCTCGAGGCCGACATGCACCTGCATGTTCATCTCGAGAACAACGTCCTGTTTCCTCGCGCCGCGCGGTTGCCGAATACCGGCGCCGGACGCGCAGCAGCCGATTCGTGACGGCAAGCGCGCGGCTGCCCGCGGCGTCCGATCGATCATGGCCGTCGCCAGGCCGTTGACCGTATCATCGCGCGATGAGCAGGATCGGCCTTCTGCTGCTGGCACTCGCCATCGGACACTCGTGGCAGTCCGGCCCTTCGCCCGCGATCGTCAGCGTCGAACGGATCTGGGACGCCGGCGCGCACAACGCGTTCACCGATCTGATTCGCTGGCGCGACCGCTGGTATTGCACGTTTCGCGAGGGAGACGATCATGTCGGCGGCGACGGCCGCATCCGCGTGCTGGTGTCGGCCGATGGAGAGCGGTGGACGTCGGCCGCGCTGGTAGGCGAAGCCGGCATCGATCTTCGTGATCCCAAGTTGTCGATTACCCCTGATGACCGGTTGATGATCGTCGCCGGCGGCTCGGTGTACGAGGGCAAGCGCTACCTGGGCCGGCAGCCGCGCGTCATGTTCTCGCCGGACGGCAGCACGTGGACTCCTCCGGCCCGCGTCCTCGAGGAAGGGGACTGGTTGTGGCGCGTGACCTGGCATGAAGGGCGTGCCTACGGCATCACCTACAAGACGCTGCCAGCGTCATCGCCTGAATCGGCGCTGACGCTCGTCTCGTCCGCGGACGGCCGTACGTTCGATCGCGTGACGACGCTGTCCGTGCCGGGGAGCCCCAACGAGGCAACGATCCGATTCATGCCGGACGGCGAGATGGTGGCGCTCGTGAGGCGTGAGGCCGGTGACCGCCTCGCGTGGGCTCGGGCGCAGCCGCGCGCCATTCACGCAGTGGACGTGGCGTCCGACAACCCACCAGGTGGGCGGTCCAAACTTCATCCGGTTGCCGGACGGCGAGCTGTGGGGCTCGGGCCGCAGCTATCCCGGCGGGCCGAAGACGGTCGTCGCCCGCATGACGCTCGATGGCGGCTACGAACCGGTACTCACGCTGCCGTCAGGAGGCGACACCAGCTACGCCGGCATGGTGTGGCACGCGGATCTGCTCTGGGTCAGCTACTACTCCTCGCACGAAGGCAAGACGTCCATCTACCTGGCGCGCGTGAAGCTGCGCTGACGAGCGGCGAGGTCAGGTCAGGCCTGGCTCGGTGCCGGCGCCGCGCGCCATGAGCGCGGTGACGACGTCGCGGCAGCGGAACATGAGCTCGCCGCGGCTGTGAACATCGAAGCGGCGGTAGAGCCGCTGCACGTGCCGGTTCACCGTGTGGACGCTGAGGCCGAGCCGCGCCGCCGCCTGCTTCTCCGAATCACCGCACGCCAGGCACTCCAGCACCCTGACCAGTTGACGCGGCAGCGAGCCCGGTTCGTCGGCGCCGGGCAGCGCCAGCCGCCGTCCCAGCATTGGCAGCAGCTCCGCCCGCAGCAGATGTGTCAACTGCAGCGCCCGCTGCGGAAACCAGCCATCGGCCGCCGCCCGGTGGAGGACGACGACATCCGTCGTTCGCGGCGTCGATCCGGGGATCGACATCGACGAGGTGATGCGGTCGTCCAGGCGGCACGCGCGGATGTAGTCGTTGTAGTGCCGCGACCGCCGCCACACCGCGAGATCGACGACCGATCGCAGCGACCGCGTCCGCAGCGCGCCGGTGAAGTTGCGGTAGTAGCGGAGATGGAACGGATCGTCGCGGTGCGCGTTCTCCTGCTGATAGTGGGCCCACAGCGCGCGGTCGCTGTCGTCCAGGAACCCGCTGTCGAGCGGTTCGACGATCGCCTCTGCGTCGCTGCCCTGATTGCGAATCTGCAGCGCGAGCGCCACCTGCGCGCCGGTGAGACGGCGCAGCCCGTCCAGCATGTGCCGGCGCCACGCCGCCGGATCGGCGCCAAGCTCGCCGCACTCGCCAATCATACGGAGCAGCGCCCGCACCTCCGCCAGTCGCAGCCCGACCGACTCAGCCATCGTGTCTGTCTCTTCGACGGCGCATGGTGTGTTTACGGTAATTGATCGACTCCGCACCGGCAACTATCGTTCGCGCACCGCCGGCACGACCGCTGCCCGCGCAGGAAGGACCGTTCAGGCCACCATGGAAAACTCGTCCTGTACGTCGCGTGAGCCACTGATCAAGCTCGACCAGAATGGCAGCGCCTCGATCCTCAACTACAACCTGCCGACGTCGACCACCTATCAGGTGGTGAGCCTCGTCCGGCTGATCATGCCGGCGACGCGATTCAAGAAGAGCGAGCAGCAGCCGCCGGAAGGGAACTACTGGAACCGGTTCGACCTGGCGCGCGAGCAGGAGGATCTCACGCCGCAGCGCCTGACCGCGGTGCTGGGCGGCCAGGCCTACACCAGCCTGGCGGAAGTCATGGACACGGGCCTGAACTTCATTGCCGCCGAGCCTGCCACTGCCACAGGTGTCAAGTTCAAGGCCGCGTACCTCACAGTCTCCACGCAGTCTGCGAGCTTCGCGCGCTACTACAGCGCGCACAAGATCGCCGAAGGCTTTCGCCCTCAGATCATCCGCCGCGCCTCTGGCAAACAGGAAGTGATCTTCCAGAAGCGTCCGAGCAAGCCGCGTCCGTCAATCTACATGGTCATGAAGATGCGCATGGCCTTCTTACCTCGGCGACTATGGCGCCGGCCAGACGCTCAGCACCTTCAGCCTGCTGCCTCGCGAGAAGACGTGATCGAGATCCGCGACTATCGCCACAACGAGACCACTCGTTCTACCAGCGAGTCTGTCCTCGACAGCTATTCCGAGAGCGCGATGTACTATCTGCAGACTACGGTCGAGACCTCCAGCTCGGTGAACAGCGACGCGTCGGAGACCGACGTCGACAGCATGGCCGCGGCGACCAGCGCCGAGGCGTGTCAACATGCTGATCTGGAACGTCTGCGGCGACGCCAGCGCCTCTGCCTCCTCGGTCAACACGACGTCGCGTCGCTGTCGCAGCAGGTCAGCACCCTCAACAACGCCGTCAGCCATCACGTCCAGACCGCCGACACGCAGCGGCAGTCCAGATCAACACCGACGTGACGTCTACCGAGATCTCCGAGACCTAGCAGACGACGACCCAGACGCTCGAGAACATCAATCGCAGCCTTGTCCTCAACTTCGTGTTCCGTCAGCTGCTGCAATAGTACTTCACTCATCACGTATCTTCACGACCTCTCGTTCGTCTACTCGACGGCTACTACACCAGCCGCCGCGCCTGACCCTCGAATCGCTCGACAACTTCCTGCGTTCGGTGCTCGCCGACAAGGAACAGGTTGCCGCGGTCCGCTATCAGATTTACCTCGAGCTCTGCAACCTCACCGACTACACCGTCACCCGGTGCGCTTCATCGAGAGGTGACGTAGAAGCACTGCAACTGCATCGAACCGAAGCAGGATTACCTGGAAGTCAGCTACTGCGCGAGCGCCTCGTACTGAAGCAGACCTACCGCGACAAGACCGTCAACGGCATCATCCTCTACGTCACCCACCGCGTGCTGCGACGCCTCGCTGATCGTCGACGCGCTGCTCTGCCAGCGCATTCGCTCGACTGCTACAACCAGCAGCTGCAGCGGCCCCTTCGACGCGCCCATCTCGCCAACCGCAAGCTCGAGCAGTCTATCGCCGTGTCTACGCCATCGCCGACCCGGCGGAGAAGGCTCAGCTCTACAACCACGTCTTCGGCACCTGTTTTCCTACTCCTCAGTTTGCCTACTACACTTACTAGGACGAAAGCTGAGCGATGCCTTACTACTGGTGCTTCATTCCGTGTGCCCTCTCCCGATAGTTCTCCGAGCCCGCGCGCGACGCGGCGCGGGATACGGCGCGTATGTGCGGCGGCCTCGCCGCGCCGAGTCTCTTCGACGTCCTCCAGCCTTCTCGCCGGTCGTCGATCCCGACGACTATGCTCCCGCCGTCCGGTACGCCCTACTCTCTGAGAACTTGCCTACCATTGCCAACTTCATTCCCGCCTACAAGCAGTTGACTTCACGTGACACCTACGTCTTCCTCTACTTTGTCTATTAAGCCTGGCCGCCTACAAGCAGCTTACCAGCATCCAGTGCTTCCACTACGCCTATTACCAGATGCACGTCGCCTAGTACCACATTTCTTTACCGCCTGCTATTGACAGCGACAGCATCCTCTTCATCCCACACATACCGTCGCGGCTGCTGCACTACACCCTAGCTGCAGCTGATAGAGGCTGTCCGCGCCTTCACTTACATCAGGACGTCTCTCTAGGCCTGCCCGCCCGTGATGCTCCGCGTCAATATCTACTGCTACTACTACTAACCCAACAACATCTGTGCACGCCTTACGCTATCGCCACCTACCACTTCGTCTTTGCCGTCTGCCTCCGCGTCCACTTTCCCCTACGTCAACATCTACTACTACCTCAACCGCACAACGTCTACTACCCGCTGTTCCTCACACCGCTCTTGATCCTCTAGTCTCACCAATCGGCTACCATATCAATCGAGTTCCCCTGCTTTCCGCGGCTCCAGAGCTCGCGCCTTCAGCGCTTCAACTTCGCGAACGCGGCCCCAAGCGAGGTCTGGGTCGCGGCCGGCGGCGCCGCCGGCGGTGCCGCGGCAGGACCGCGCGTCCTGACTTGGCCCTGCGGCGTCCCGGCCGCCCGCTCCTGCAGCTTCATCGTCAGCGCGATGCGCTTGCGCTGCGAGATCGACTTCGACCACCCGCACCTTGACGATGTCGCCGGCCTTGACGACGTCGCGCGGATCCTTGACGAAGCGATCGGCGAGCTGCGAGACGTGCACGAGGCCGTCCTGGTGCACGCCGATGTCGACGAAGGCGCCGAAGTTCGCGACGTTGGTCACGACGCCCTCGAGCATCATCCCGGGCTGGAGGTCGCCGATCGCCTGCACGCCCTCCTTGAACGCCGCGGTCCTGAACTCCGGGCCGCGGGTCGCGGCCGGGCTTCTCGAGCTCGGCGAGGATGTCCTTGACCGTCGGCACGCCGAACTGCGCGTCGGCGAACTCCTCGGGCCTCAACGTGCGCAGCACCGCGGACGCTGCCGATCAGCTCGCCGATCGGCGACGCCGGTTCGCGCGACGATCCGCTCGACCACCGGATAGGCTTCGGGGTGCACGGCCGACGCGTCGAGCGGATTGTCGCCGTTCATGACGCGGAGGAAGCCGGCCGCCTGCTGGAACGTGCGCTCGCCGACGCGCGGCACCTTCAGCAGCTGCTGGCGGTTCCTGAACGCCCCGTGCTCGTCGCGGAACGTCACGATGTTCCGGGCGAGCGTTTCGTTGAGGCCGGAGATGCGCGCGAGCAGCGGCGCCGACGCGGTGTTCACGTCGGCGCCGACGGCGTTGACGCAGTCCTCGACGACGGCGTCGAGCTTGCGCGCGAGCAGCACCTGGTTGACGTCGTGCTGATACTGGCCGACGCCGATCGCCTTCGGCTCGATGCGCACGAGCTCGGCGAGCGGATCCTGCAGCCGGCGGGCGATCGACACCGCGCCGCGCAGCGAGACGTCGAGATCGGGGAACTCCTTCGCCGCCAGCGCCGACGCCGAGTAGACGGAGGCGCCCGGCCTCCGACACCATCGACCTTCGTCAGCGCCAGCTCCGGGTGCCGTGGCGATCAGCTCGCGCGGCGAGCGCGTCGGTTTCGCGCGACGCGGTGCCGTTGCCGATCGAGATCGAGCTGGACGCCGTGCCGGTCGCAGATCGCCGCCAGCGTGCGGAGCGTGCCCTCCCAGTCCTTGCGCGGCTCGTGCGGGTAGACCGTCGCGGTCTCGAGCACCTTGCCGGTGCCGTCCACGACCGCGACCTTGACGCCGGTCCGGATGCCCGGGATCGAGCCCCATCGTCGTCGCGCTGCCCGGCCGGCGCGGCGAGCAGCAGATCGTGCAGGTTGCGGCCGAACACGCGGATCGCTTCCGCCTCGGCCAGCTCGCGCAGCCGCTGCTCGGCTTCGACCTCGAGGTGCGCGTAGCAGCTTGATCTTCCACGTCCACCGCACCGTCTCGGCGAGCCAGCCGTCGGCCGGCGCGTCCCTTCTGCTCGATGCCGGCCCGGCCGGCGATGCGGCGCTCGGGCTCCGTCGGTCCGGCCGCGCCTTCCTCGTCCGGCAGCACCACGGCGAGGCGCAGGAAGCCTTCCTTCCGGCCGCGCAGCAGCGCGAGGACGCGGTGTGACGGGATGCTCTTCAGCCGCTCGCTGGCGCTGAAGTAGTCGGAGAACTTGACCCCCGCGTTCTCCTTGCCCGGCACGACCGTCGATCGCCACTCGCCGCGCTCCCACAGAGCTGCCGCAGCCCGCCGACCAGCTCCGCATCCTCGGCGAACTGTCTCCATCAGGATCCAGCGCGCGCCCTTCGAGCGCCGCGGCGGCGTCGGCGACGCCCTTCGCGGCGTCGACGTAGGCGGCCGCCGCCTGCTTCGGGCACGAGCTGCGGATCGCGCAGCAGCGCGCGCGCGAGCGGCTCGAGCCCGGCTTCGCGGGCGATCTGCGCCTTGGTCCGCCGCTTCGGCTTGTAAGGCAGATAGAGATCCTCGAGCCGCGCCTTGGTGTCGGCGGCGCGGAGCGAAGCCGCGAGCTCCGGCGTGAGCTTGCCCTGCTCCTCGATGCTCTTGAGGATCGCGGCGCGGCGATCCTCGAGCTCGCGCAGATAAGTCAGCCGCTCCTCGAGCGTGCGCAGCTGCGTGTCGTCGAGGCCGCCGGTGGCTTCCTTGCGGTAGCGGGCGATGAACGGGCACGGTGGCTTTGTCGTCGAGCAGCGCGATGGTGGCCTCGACCTGGGGCACGCGGACGTCGAGCTCGGCGGCGATTCGTTGGGCGATGGGGAGCATGGGGCTGGGTGGAATCGGAAAAGAGAATTCTATGGGCCGGTCGCTCGCGCCGGCAAGTCACGCCGCCGGAGCGCCCGCGCCGCGCCGGTCCTGCGGCTGTTGGGGCGGAAGGAAGGAAACGCCTGGCGCTACGAGGTGGAGCTGCCCTGGCCGGTGAAGAGATCGTGCTGGGTGCGTCGTGCCCGGTGCCTGGTGCTCGAAGTGCGGGGTGCCAGGTGCTTGGTGCCAGAGTGCCAGGTGCTAGGTGCTAGGTGCTAGGTGCTTGGTGCCGCGGCACTTCGATGCGGCGCCGCACCGCGGCGACGCAGTTCCGGCACCCTAGACCCGAAGCACCCTCGCACGAAGCACCCTCGCACCTGGCCCATCAAGCACCAGGCACCAAGGCACCCCGCACGCCCCCCCCCCCCAAGCACTGGAGAGTTGAAAGATCAGGAACGGGCCCGTCCGGTCACAGGTGGCTCCTGTTCGGCCTCGAACACCGCCTGGTAGGTGATGCCCGCCAGGGCGGCGCCAATCACCGGCGCGATCCAGAACATCCACAGCTGTTGAATGCGCCCACCCGCCGACGAACACGGCGGTTCCGGTGCTGCGCGCCGGGTTGACCGAGGTGTTGGTCACCGGGATGCTGATCAGGTGGATCAGCGTCAGCGCGAGGCCGATGGCGAGGCCGGCGAATCCGACCGGAGCGCGCTTGTGGGTGGTGCCGAGGATGACGATCAGGAACATGAACGTCATCACGACTTCGCACACGAGTCCTGCCGCCAGCGAATAGCCGCCAGGCGAGTGCGCGCCGTAGCCGTTCGAGGCGAACCCCCCGGCGAGATTGAAGTCCGGCCTGCCGCTCGCGATGAAGTAGAGGACGCCGGCGCCGAGGACGCCGCCGAGCACCTGCGCGACGGTGTACGGCAGCAGCAGGGCGACCGGAAAGCGGCCTCCGGCGCACAGGCCGACGGACACCGCCGGGTTGAAGTGCCCGCCCGAGATCGGGCCGAGCGCGTATGCTCCGGAAAGCACCGTGAGGCCGAACGCCAGGGAAACCCCGAGCAGTCCGATGCCGACGTCGGGAAAGGCGGCGGCGAGGACGGCGCTGCCGCAACCGCCAAGGACGAGCCAGAATGTGCCGAGAAACTCGGCGGAGAGCTTAGAGACCACGCCCCTCGTGGTCGCGCCTCTCGACCTCCTCGCCGCCCCCAGCCCCTTCGCATCGAAGCGTGAGGCGCGCTGCAGATAGTGAATTGACCGAAGAGCCGGGGCGATCACGGGTGATCGCCCGGTCCTGAACAGGCAGTTACGCGCCGGGCTCGAGCGACACCATCATCGCTTCCGTCCAGACGATGTCGACCTTGTCGCCGACCTTCACCTTGCCGAGGGCCTCGACGTCCTGGACCTTCGAGGTGTACTTCCAGCCGTTCGGTCCCGTGAACGTGACCGTCGGCGCCGTCATGTCGATGGCCGTGATCGTCGCGGTGATCGTCCGCTGCTTGGCCTTCGTGCCTCCGGGCATGGCCTGCTCGGAGCCGGTCGTCGCCTTCGAGGCGTTGTCCACTTCCGGCTCTCCCGGCCCCTTCAGCCGGATGATGACGTTCTCGTAGAACCGGGCGTTGACCTTGTCCCCGACCTTGACTTCCGCGAACCGCTTGATCTCCGGCCCGGCGATGACCGACACGAACGTGCCGTCGGCCTTCTTGATCGTGACCGTGCGGCTGGCGGCTTCGATTGCCTCGACGACGCCTGCCTCCGTCCGCATTTCCGACCTGATGGTCCTGGCCTGGGCTGAGGCCGTCTGAGCCGCCGCCGCCAGAACCACCGCTGCAGTGATACCTACTACCAACCGTTTCATGTGCCCTCCTAGTCGCGCCTTGATGCGCCTTCCCCTCCAACCGACCTGGACGCAGGCTGCCGAGGCTTACTTCGGCGTGATCTTCGTGATCTTGTTGCCCTGGAGCCCGAGACCCGCCATGAGTCCTTTCTGCCCGAAGATCAGGGCGTAGACGTCATCCTTGCGTGTCGTGGTGGTGGTGCTCTTCGCCATCCCCTCGTCCATGACGACTACGGACGGGCCGACACCGATTTCGAAGCCGTTGGCGTTGTCGAGCTGCGGTGAGCGCCTTCGCGTTCATGAAGAACATCGCGTATCCGTACTGCTGGCCGCCGACCTGCAGGCCGAACGACGCGCCTGTCGTCTTGTAGTAGCCGACGGCCGACCCTTTCTTCAGGAGTGCGCCTTCGCCGTACTGGCCGCCGATGCCGAGTCCGGCCTTCGTAATCTTCGGGAAAACCAGGATCGCCTCGGCCTCATTCGCGAGCGCTTTCGCGGCCGGGACGGTGGCCATGAGCGACTGCAGCGACGCCTTGGACGCGCTTGCGAGCTCCGCGGCCTCTTGACCGCCTGCCTTCAACGGATGAGCCGCGTACGCGAGCGCGGCACCGACCAGCACGCAGGCCAACAGTGGTGTCTTCATCCTTGTGCTCCCTGTGATGCGGCGACCGGCACTACCGTTGTTGCCCCGCCCGCACAGACCATCGGCGCGAGCGTACGCCGCGCGGGCAGACAGCACGGCCCGTGCCGCACGGGCATCGGATGATACGCCTCATTTGGGGCGAGTATCGAGGTCAAGCGTTACGGAAGTGCGAACGACCGAAGCCGACCCTCCGATTGGCCGGAGTGTCCTCCGGAATGTCGCGCCTCCGTGCGGGTGCCGGTCCGGTCCGGGGGCAGGCTCGGGCGGCCAGCCAGCGACACCCGGAAAGCCGTCGTCGTCGCCGGTTTCCCTGCACGAAAAACGCCCATTCAGGCGTCTATAGAATGACGCGATGTCTGACCGGCCCCGGGACGATGCGCGATCGCTCGTGGGCCGTCTCTACGACACCTACGGCGCGGCGCTCTATCGCTACGCCCTGCTGCTGCTGGCGGACACCGCTGCGGCCGAGGATGCCGTCCACCAGGTGTTCACCGCGATCCTGCGGCACCCGCCACGCTTCGAAGAGGAACTCCACTATCTTCGCCGCGCGGTTCGGAACGAGTGCTACTCGGCGTTGCGGCGGCAGCAGCGGTACGGCGAACGTCCAGGCGCAGGCGCGATCCTCGAGCCGGTCGTCCAGGCCGCACCGCACGACGAGCGCATCGCCGTCGAGCGCGCGCTCAGGGATCTCCCGCCGGAACAGCGCGAGGTGATCGCCCTGCACGTGTTCGAGGGGTTGACGTTCCAGGAGATCGCGGATGCGGCGGGCCTGTCCATCAACACCGTCACCGCACGGTATCGATACGCGCTCGGCAAGTTGCGGCGGATGCTGACGCCGTTCTGAGAGCGCAGGAGCTGGGATGAAGGATTCCGATATCGAAGACCTGCTGCGGCGGTACCGGCCCGCCGGCCCGCCGGCGCGGCTTCGCGAACGCCTCGTCGCGGCAGGCCCGCCCCGTCGCATCTGGCCCTGGGCAGGCGCCGCGGCCGCTCTCCTGGTGTCGGTCCTGAGCCTCCATGCGGCTGCCAGGCACGAGCTCAGCAGCGCGGCGGTCGGCGTCGAATCCGCGGTGGCTGCCAGCCTGACCGACGATCTCGCCGAACTCCTCGGCGGTGACGCTGCCGCTCGCGAGCTCGCGGCGCTCATCGTCGTCGAGCACGAGTTCCGGAAGGAGAACGCGTCCGTCGCGCCGATGGCAACCGATGCTTTTGCCGGAGAGCTGCGATGAACGGCGAACCCTCAAACGTAATCCCGGAACGTCGGGTGCGCCCGGCGCTCCGCCGGATTGCGATCGGCGCGTTCGCGATCCTGATCCCGATTGCCGCGCACAGCCTGTGGAACTACGTCGAAATGCGGCGCCTGGTCCGAGAGATCGAGGCGATTCGGTCCAGGGGTGAGCCGCTCGTCGAACGTGACGCCGTCGGCGGGAGAGAGCCGGTGCCATCCGAGGAACAGGGTGCGGGCTCCTACTACCTTGCCGGCGCGATGCTCGCGCTTCGCCGCAGCCCGATTCAGGTGTTGACGCCGATCCGCGAGTGGCTCGCGGAACCGCGCCCCGATCGTGAGGCGCTGGCGAAGCTGGCGCCGCCGCTGCACGCGCTGGTTCGAGATTCGGGCGACGCGTTGCTGCTCGCGGACAAAGGCGGGGAGCTGCCATTCGACGGCTTTTCCCCCGGCACGGATTACAGCTACCGCACGGCCAGCGTGAGCTCGCTGTCCGCGTTGATCACGGCGCGCACGTTCAGCTCGAGCGCGGCGGGTGATGGCGACGCGGCTGTTGACTCCCTGATCAGCGGCCTGCGGCTCCGGCGCGCACTGGGCGACGCAAGCTGGATGTTCGTCGGCGAGCTGCCGGCCGCGGCCGTGCTCAGCCTGTCGCAGCCATCACCAGCCGCCTTGACCCGGCTGCAGGCCGCACTCGAGGCGCAGGACCGGCCGGAGCAGCAGCTCGAGGACTTCCTCCGGCTGCGGGCGCGATTTCTCGACGCGACCTGGCGCCGCTACTACGGAAGCGATCCGAGAGCGCCGTCGCGATACACGCTGCCGATGCGCAGCCTCACGGAAACCGTGATGCGGCCGTGGTTCACGCATCACGCCGTCGCGGGCCTGCGGCGGTGGGCCGAGCTGGTCGAGGTGGTCAAGATGCCGTGGCCCGAGAAGAGCGCACGCAGCAGCGAGATCCTCGAACGCTACCGCAACGAGCAGCCGCCGCGGGTCGGCATCTATACGCCGCTCAACCGGGATCAGGTGCTCGGGCTGTTTTCGCGAGCAGTGGATGCGACTCCGCTGACCATCGACCGCAGTTCCCGCGTCGCCGTCGCGGTGGAGAGGTTCAGGCGCGACCGAGGGGCGCTGCCGGGCGCGCTGACGGATCTCGTTCCCGCGTACCTGAGCGACGTCCCCGTCGATCCCCACTCCGGTCGTCCGCTCCTGTTCCGGCCCGCTGCCGGCGCCTACACGATCTACAGCGTCGGTCCAGATCGGAAGGACGACGGCGGCGATCTGACGTCGGAGCTCCAGAACACCCTGGCGCGCGGCTGGGGGCGGCGCCTCATTCGCGGTGCCGACGTCGGCGTACGGGTGCTGATGCAGCGCTGATCCGGACCGCCGACTTGGATGTCCCCGCTGGGCTCCTTCCCGCGAGTGCATTTCGCACCGGCCATTCACAGACCTGAGCACGTGACCGCGGGCGCGACGACGTCGGGCCGGGGCGCCGACTTCGCGCCGTGGAAAACGGACCCTCCGCGGCGCGGCTCGCGATGCGGCGGCGGCTTGGGGTCTGCCGACGCCGGTAAAGCATCGGTTCGGCAACGAGGTCCCTCGACCGCCCGGGACGAATCAGCGCCGCCGCCGGTGGGACCCGCTGCGGGTCCGTTTTTCGACTGCGCTGTCACGGCGCTCACACGGCGCCCCAGCCCGACGTCGCCACGCCCGCGGGTGCGCGTCGTTCATCGCCGATCGGCTCGCATCCGAAAAGCCGCGGCGAGGCTGGCTGGCCAGGCCCGTGGAGCGAGCCGACGCGCGGCGAAGCTGGAACGGCGGCGGAGCGATTCCTCGCGTCGTGTTCCGTCCGTGTGATCCGTGCCGCCGATCAATAGCTATGACGGGCCGCGAGCGCCTGATCACTATCGCCGCTGGATAGCTCCTACACGACGCGGCAGCGGCAGGGTACGAGCGGAGGCGCCGTTCCCGGCGAGCGGAGTCGGGCCTGGCCAGCCAGCCTCGTCGCGGCGTCTCGCCGCGAGACCATTCTGGACCGACAACGATCTGCGTCTCGGCGCCAGACGCCTGTCATCGCGATTGCGGCGATGTAACATAGCCGCGACCCGCATGTCCCGTCCGAGCCGCTGAGCGGTCCACTCTCCGGTACGACCATCGGCCGTCTTCGCATCGGTCCGCTGCTCGGGCGCGGCGGGATGGGCGAGGTCTATCGCGCCGACGACACCGAGCTGGGTCGAGCCGTGGCGCTGAAGGTCCTGCCGGAGCACCTGGTCGGCGATCCGAATCGGCGCGCGCGGTTCATAACGGGCGCCAACGGCAGCCCGGTTCACTTCATCTCGATGGAGCTCGTCTCGGGCGAGACGCTGCGAACGCCAGCGGCTCGTTCGGCTGGACGCCAGACGATAAGAGCCTCATCTACAGCACGGTCGAAGGCTCGAATGTGTGGCGCCGCACCCTGGCGGACGGCCGCGAGACCCGCGTTACCAGCCTCGCCGACATGACGATCGTCCGGTTCGTGCTGTCGCCCGACGGACGCACGCTGGTGCTGAGCCGCGGCACGACCCTGCGCGACGTGTTTCTCCTCACCGGCTTCCGCTGATCCGGCGCATCGCGTCGGGACGGCCTCGCCAGCCTGTCAACTGCTCGCCGCAGCCGTCACAGGCGGCCCAGGCGAATCGACATCAGGGCGAGCCAGGCCCAGCCCGCGATCACCGCCAGCCAGATGCCGAGGATGCCCAGCGGCAGGACGATGCCGCCGAAGAAGCCGATGGCAACGACCAGGCCGCTGACCAGCGAGAGCAGCGCGAGCTGCGGCAGATGCCGCCGCATCATCGTCCAGGCCGCGGCGAAGCAGCTGACGGCGAGGCAGGCGAACCCGAGGGCGCCAAAGACGAAATGGAGCAGGCCGGTCGTGCTGACTGACGTCGGGAATCCTTTCGGCGTTCCAGGAGGGAAGCCGTCGACGGGATCCGCGGGAAACACCGCGGCCGCGATCATCGCGGCGCCGAAGCCGCCGAGGAACAGCGCGGCCGCGCCGCCCTGCGGCCGTAGCGCCCCCCTGAAGCCGATGGCGGCGGCGATCACCATCGCGCCGGTGAGCACGAAATTCGCGGTCTGGATCCATCCGCCCGGGCCATTCGCGAGCACGCTGAGCGGGTGGCGCGCGAACTCGAAGCCGTCGCGGAGCAGGGCCTGGATCAGGCCGATAGCGAGATAGAAGGGCCCTGCGACGACGCCACAGCGCAGCAGCGGCCTGGCGGCCGCCGTGCCGGCCGCCTGCGACAGTCTGGATTGCATGACTTCCTCCAAGGGCTGCACATTTGTCTCCCGGCCGGTATAATACTTTACCCATGAGTAAAGTTTCAAAGCAGCCGGCTCGGCGCCGGCGGGCGGCGCCGAGGTCTGACGATCCGCGCGTCGTCCGGACGCAGGCGGCGGTCGTCGCCGCGGCGCGGACGCTGTTCCTGCGCCAGGGCTACGCCGGCACGACGATGGCGGAGATCGCGGCCCTGGCCGGCTTGACGAAGCGCACGGTCTACAACAACTACGCCGACAAGGACGCGCTCTTCACGCAGATCGTCGGCGAGGTCACGGCCTACGCCGAGACGTTCGCCCGCGGCCTCCGCGAAGAGCTCGGCGCCGGCATCGACGCCGCCAGTCTCGGCGCCGCGCTCGACGATCTCGGCCGGCGGCTGGCGCTCGGCATCATTCGTCCCGAGGTGATCGCGCTGCGCCGGCTGCTGATCGGCGAGGCCCGGACGTTCCCGGCGCTGGCGACGGAGTACTTCGATCGCGCGCCCGGGCAGGTGCTCGCGGCGCTGGCGTCGGCGATGGCGCGGCTCGGCAGGCGCGGGTTGCTGCGGGTGGACGACCCGCGGCGGGCCGCGGCGCAGTTCGCCTACCTGGTGGCGGGGGAACCGCTCGACCGCGCGGTGCTGGTCGGGACGATCCCGCCGAGGGAGCACGTCCTCGCCGTCGCGCGAGAGGGCGTGCAGACGTTCCTTGCCCGCTACGGAACCGCGGCCCGCGGCCGCAAGCGCCGGAGCTGACGCTCCCGAGGCAGTCAGACCGCGGTTGAACTCCGCAGCACTGTCCACGTAATATCTGTTCATGTCAGATATCGACACGCGGGCGCTCGACCGCGAGCTCAAGCGCGGCTCGGCCGAGCTGCTGATCCTCTCGCTGCTCGAAGCCCGGCCGCGCCATGGCTACGATCTCAGCAAGCTGATTCACGCCCGCTCCCGCGGTCAGCTCACGTTTCATATCGATTCGCTTTATCCGCTGCTGTACCGCCTCGAGGAACGAGGTTGGATCAAGGGCAGCTGGGTCGAGAAGCCCGACGAAAGGCGACGGCGCTTCTACAAGGTGACGAGCGAGGGGCGCCGGGCGCTCGCGCAGCAGCGCCGGACCTGGGCCGCGTTCGTCGAGGCCGTCCGGCTGGTGACGGGAGGCGAAGGTGCCTGACTGGACGAACGAGGTGCGGCGACGCCTGTCGCCGCTGCGGCTGTCGCCGACGCGCGAGGCCGAGATCGTCGACGAGCTGTCGCAGCACCTGGACGACCGCTACCAGGAACTCGTCGCCGGCGGTACTTCCAGGGACGAGGCGACGCGGCTCGCGCTGGGCGAGTTCAGCAGCGGCAACCGGCTCGCCCGGTACATGGCGCCGCTGCGGCAGTCGCACGCGCCGGCCCTCGCGCCGCCAGGATCGCCCGCCGGGCACCTGCTCAGTGACACGTGGCAGGACCTGCGCTACGCGACCCGCACCTTCACCAAGCAGCCGGCCTTCGCGGCGGCGACGGTCCTGACGCTGGCGCTCGGCATCGGGGCTACCACCGCGATCTTCAGCGTCGTCAACGGCGTGCTGCTGCGGCCGCTGCCGTTCCAGGAACCTGACCAACTCGTCACGGTGCGTCACCACGCGCCGCACGGCGCCGGAGCCAATCATGGCCCCGCCACTTATCTCACCTACCGGGAGAATCAGCAGGCGTTCGAGGCGATTGGCGCCTGGGACACAAGCGAGGTGTCGATCACCGGCAGAGGCGATCCGGAGCGCGTCGAGGCGCTCGCGGTCAGCGCCGCGACGCTGCCGCTGCTGCGCGTGCAGTCGCTCGCCGGCCAGATCTTCGGTCCCGACGACGAGCAGCCCGGCAGGCCGCTGCGCGTGCTCCTGACCCATGGCTACTGGCAGCGACGCTTCGGCGGCGACCCCGGGGTCACCGGTCAGTCAATTGCGATCGACGGCAGGCCGGCCGAAGTCATCGGCGTGCTGCCGGCGTCGTTCGCGTTCCTGCGCGCCCGTCCCGACGTCGTCCTGCCGATGCAGCTCGACGTCAGCGCGCCGCGCTTCATCAGCTTCGGGTTTCAGGCGCTGGCGCGGCTGAAGCCTGGCGTCACGGTCGCCCAGGCCAACGACGACGTCGCCCGGATGATCTCGCTGCTGCCGCCGGCCTTCGCCAGGCTGGAGCTGCGGCCGAACGTGCGGCCGCTGGCCGACGACGTGACCGGCGACGTCGTGACGTTTCTGTGGATGCTGCTGGCCGCCGTCGGCGTCGTGCTGCTGATCGCGTGCGGCAACGTCGCGAACCTGTTCCTCGTGCGCGCCGAGGGCCGGCAGCAGGAGCTCGCGATGCGGACGGCCCTCGGGGCGAGCTACGGCCGCATCGCGCGCGGGCTGCTGTCGGAGAGCGTCGTGCTCGCGGTCGCGGGCGGGGCAGTGGGCGTCCTGTTTGCCTGGGCCGCGGTCCAGCTGCTGCGCGCGATCGCGCCGGCGGAGCTGCCGCGGATCAACGACATCGTCATAGACGTGAACGTGCTGCTCTTCACGCTCGGGGTATCGATGCTGAGCGGCGTGCTCTTCGGGCTGTTCGCGGTGATGCGATTCGGACGCCCGGGCATGACGGCGCTCAAGGAGGGCGGCCGCGCCGCCAGTGACGCGCCGGCGCGGCACCGGACGCGCAATGCGCTGGTCGTCGGCCAGGTCGCCCTGGCGCTGACGCTGCTGATCGTCGCGGGCCTGATGGTCCGGACGTTCGTCGCGATGCGCGGGGTCGACCCGGGCTTCACGCGGCCGGAGGAAGTTCAGACCTTCGTGTTGTCGATCCCCCCGGCGGCCGTCGCCGACGATCAGCAGGCGGCGGGTGCGCACGAGCGCATCGCCGAGCGGCTGTCTCGCGTGCCTGGCGTCACTTCCGTCGGTCTCTCCACCTCGATCACCATGGACGGCGAGGACAACGGCAACACGATCGACGTGGAAGGCGCGCCGCTGCGGGATGGCGAGATGCCGCCGCTGCGGCGCTTCAAGAGCTTCGCGCCGGGATATTTCGCGACGATGGGCATCCGCATGGTCGCCGGCCGCTCGATCACATGGGCTGAGGTTCGCGAACAGCGGCCGGTCGTCGTCATCTCGCAGGCGCTGGCCAGGGAGTACTGGCAGGAGCCGTCTCTGGCCGTCGGCAGGCGCATCCGCGCGCAGCAGCGGAACGCGCCCTGGCGCGAGATCGTCGGCGTCGCCGGCGACGAGCGCGACGACGGGCTGAACAGGCCGGCGACCGCAATCGTGTACTGGCCGATGTTGAACGAGAGCTACCGGTGGCGGACGATGGCGTATGCCGTGCGATCGCCGAGGGTGGGAACACCCGGCTTCCTGGGCGAGCTCGAGCGGGCGGTCTGGTCGGTCGACCGCAACCTGCCGCTGGCGGACGTGCAGACGCTGGCGCAGATCCAGTCGCGCTCGATGGCGCAGACGTCGCTGGCGCTGGTGATGCTCGGCATCGCTGCGGGCGTCGCGCTGCTGATCGGCATGGTCGGGATCTACGGGGTCATCGCCTACGCCGCGACGCAGCGAACCCGTGAGATCGGGTTGCGGATGGCGCTCGGGGCGCAGGCTGCGGACGTGCGCCAGATGTTCATTCGCCACGGCCTCGCTTTGACGGCGATCGGCATCTTCCTCGGCATCGGTGTCGCGACGATTGTCACGCGCCTGATGTCCGCGTTCCTCTTCGGCGTCGAGCCGATCGATGTGCTGACGTACGCGGTCGTGTCGATCGTCCTGGCGGCGGTCGCGCTGCTGGCGACCTACGTGCCGGCGCGGCGCGCCGCGCGCGTCGATCCCATGCTGGCGCTGCGCGCTGACGTCTAATCTCAACCGAGGGGCTTCGCCCCTCGGACTCCCCTACACGCTCTCTCGCGCGCCGCTTCGACGGCGCGCTCCGGTCGCGTGGCTCGCTCGCTGCCGCTCGCTCGCGCGCGGTCATCTTTCAGCTGAGCTGCTCCCCGCCCCGGTCGAGCCTCGTATAATCAAGGTTTGGTCCAGATCCGGGGGCAGCCAGTGAGCGAGCACGAGGAAGATTTCGCGGCGATGTTCGAGGCGTCCGTCAAGCCGCGCCGCTTCGATCGAGGCCAGACCATCGAAGGGGTCGTCGTCGGTTTCGGCCCGAAGGTGGCCTTTGTCGACGTCGGCGGCAAGGGGGAGGCCGAGATCGACCTCGAGGAGCTGAAGGACGCCGACGGCGACGTCGAGGTCTCGGTCGGCGACCGCCTCACGGCGATGGTAGTGTCGACGAGCGGCGGCATCGTGCTTTCGCGCAAGGGCGTCCGCAACGCCGCGACGCAGCGTGAGCTCGAGGATGCCTTCCGCGCCGGGCTCGCGGTCGAGGGGAAAGTGGAGAAGGCCGTGAAGGGCGGCTACGAAGTCCGCATCGCCCGCGAGCGTGCCTTCTGTCCGCTGTCGCAGATCGACATCGCCCGCACCGTCGACCCGGCCGTGCACGAGGGCAAGGTCTACACCTTCCGCATCATCGAGTACAAGGACGGCGGCAGGGACGTCGTGCTGTCGCGGCGGCAGTATCTCGAGGCGCAGCAGCGCGCCAGCGCGGACGCGGTCCGCAAGTCGATCGTGCCCGACGCCATCCTCACCGGCAGGGTCGCGTCGGTGCTCGATTTCGGCGCCTTCATCGAGCTCGGCGGCGGCATCCAGGGCCTGCTGCACGTCTCGGAGATGAGCTGGTCGCGCAACACGACGCCAGGCGCGATCGTCGCGCCGGGCGATCAGATCACGGTGAAGGTGCTGCGTGTCGACGAAGCGACGGGAAAAATCTCGCTCGGTCTGAAACAGCTCCAGGACGATCCGTGGGCGACGGCGGCGAGCCGCTATGAAGTCGGCCAGGTGCGCAGCGGCCGGGTGACGCGAGTGGCGGAGTTCGGCGCCTTCGTCGAGCTCGAGCCGGGCATCGAAGGCCTGGCGCACGCGTCGACGTTCGCGCCGACGTCGCGGCCCGGCGGCTGGTCGAAGTCCGTGGCCGCGGGCATGACCGGGGCATTCGAGATCCTCAGCTGTCGACCCGGCGCAGAAGCGCATCGGCATCGCGCTCGTCGAAGAGGGATCGTCGCGCGCCGCGGGTGCCGCGCCGCCGGAGGGCGCGCTCGTGCCGGGCGCGATCGTGACCGGAAAGGTCGAGCGTCACGAGACGTTCGGCGTCTTCGTGTTCCTGTCCCCGGGACGCACCGGCCTGATCCCGGCGGCTGAAACCGGCGTCGATCGCGGCGGCGACATGGCGAAGGCGTTTCCAGTCGGCAGCGACGTCGAGGTCGTCGTGCTCGAGGTCGACCCGGCGAGCCGCCGCATTCGCCTCAGCCGGAAGGCGGTGGCGCAGCAGCGCGAGCAGGCCGAGCTGCGGGAATACGTCGCCCGCTCGGAAGCCGCGCCGTCGCCGTCGCTGGGTACGCTCGCCGAGAACCTGCGGAACGCCCTCAAGCGTCGCTGATGCGACACCTACTCCTCTTTCCCGCTGAAGGCGTCACAGGTCACCTTCGAATGCCAGTTCGAGAACATGCCGGCCGGATTCTCTTTCCAGGCCCAGACGTGCAGGGTGTAGAAGCTCGGTAGACCGAATCGGTTGGGGCTCTCGAAGAGGTGCAGGAGCTGCCCGCCAAGTTGGGGTGTCGCGGCGTTGTTCGCGTGCCACTGGTCCGCGAACACCAGGAAATCGGCGCCGGTGAGTCGCAGACGCCCGTTCGGAAGCGGCTCGTAGATCACGATCTCGGGGCGCGCGGGATCCAGCACGCCGTCGCCCACGAGCGACAAGTTCACATAGTGAAGGCCCATCGCTCCCCAGTCCGGTCCGCTCACGCATCCGAACATCAGCTCATAGCCTTCCTCTTCGGCCTGGGCGACGTCCTTGAAGCGGGCCGTCGCTTCGCGTACGGCGCTGACGAACTCGCTCGAGGGCAATCGCTGAGCCGACGATTCCCCATGATGCGGCGGCTGCGATGGTCCGGCTTGCGCCTGCAGACCGCCCGCCCAGACACAACCAGCTATCAGGACCCCAACGAGTGCGCGCGCAAACGAGAGCGTGGATTGGTTCGACATCATGCCTCCTGAGTAGAAACGGTTCACGCCACCGGGAAGGAAGCGCTGTCGAGGAGATCGGAGATGGCGCGCGGACCCGGCCAGGCAGCGAGGTCGGGAGGCTTATGGATCAGGTGTTGTCAGGTTCGCGGCGGGAATAGCGATCTCTCTAGAGAGGTGGCGGGCCACAGAGGTGGCGGGCCACGGCTTAATCCAGGCCAGGCGGCCGGCTCCACGAGGTAGTGCGCATGCGTGAGTCGAACCGGGCTGTGTGGGGTCGGCTGAGTCCGCTGCTCGACCGCGCGCTGGACCTGGATCCGGCGGCGAGACGCGACCTGGTGGCCAGCATTCGCAGCGACGAGCCGTCGGTCGCCGACGCCCTCGAGCGGCTGCTTGCGGAGCACGATCACGTAGCGGCGTCTGATTTCCTCGAAACGGCGCCGTTCGCGCCCGCTGCGCCGATGGAGGGCCGCGGCGTCGGTGACTATACCCTGGTCCGCCCGCTCGGGGCGGGCGGCATGGGCACCGTGTGGCTGGCGGAGCGCAGCGATGGCCGGTTCGAAGGCCACGTCGCTCTCAAGTTCCTCAACCTGTCGGCGCTCGATGACGCGGCTCGCGAGCGCTTCCGCCGCGAGGGGACGCTCCTGGCGCGGCTGTCTCACCCCAACATCGCGCGGCTCTTCGACGCCGGCGTCTCAGACGCAGGACAACCCTTTCTGGTGTTGGAGTACGTCGAAGGAACCCGCATCGATCGCTACGCCGACGACCATGGGCTCGGCGTCGGGGCGCGGCTGACGCTGCTCCTGCAAGTCGCCGACGCCGTCGCCCACGCGCACGCCAACCTCGTGGTTCACCGCGATCTCAAGCCCTCGAACGTGCTGGTCGACGGGTCCGGCCGGACCAAGCTGCTCGATTTCGGCATCGCGGCACTCGTCGACGAAAGCTCGACTGCGAATCCCTCGACGCTGACGCTGGCGGCAGGCGCGGCGCTCACGCCGGAACATGCGGCGCCCGAACAGGCGGCCGGTGGCACGGTCACCACGGCGACCGACGTCTACGCGCTTGGCGTGCTTCTCTACCAGATGTTGACGGGGCGTCATCCCACGATGCCGGGAGAAGGCGCATCGCACGCCGTGATTCTTCGCACGCTCGCCGAATGTCAGCCGCGCCGGCCGAGCGACGTCGTGTCAGCGTTTCAGGCCGTCGATCCCGACTGTCGACGCATTCTCGACGCGCGGAATACGACCCGTGATCGGCTTGCGCGCGCCTGCCAGGGCGATCTCGATACCATCGCCGCCAAGGCCCTCAAGAAGGACGCGCGCGAACGCTATCAGTCCGTCGCCGCCCTCGCCGACGATGTGCGCCGGCACCTGAGGGACGAGCCTATCGCCGCCAGGCCCGACTCGTTCGTTTACCGCAGCCGCAAGTTCGTGCGCAGGCATCGGCTGGGGGTCGCGGCGATGGTCGCCGTGGTCGTCAGCCTCTCGGCAGGCATGTATGTCGCCAACCGCGAACGGGTCAAGGCCGAGCACCGTTTCGGGCAGGTGCGCGCCCTCGCGAACCGGGTGCTGCGGCTCGACAGCCAGATTCGACTGCTCCCCGGCTCCACCACGGCCAGGCACGAGGTCGTGGCGATGGCTAAGGACTACCTCGAAGCCTTGCGTCCGGACGCAGCGGCCGACATCGACCTCGCCCTCGAGCTGGCTGTCGCCTACTACCGGCTTGCTTCGGCGCAGGGCGTACCGAGTACCGGCAAACCTCGGCCTCTCCAGGGATGCGGCCGAAAGCCTCGGCCATGCCGAGGCGCTCTTCGACTCGGTGCTGGCACGGACGCCGCGGCATCCGACGGCGCTCTTGCAGTCGGCGAACGTCTTCGAAGCGCGCATGATGCTGGCCGACAACGCTCGACGGGACGAGGAAGCGCTGCGCCATGCGCAAAAGGCCGTCGAGCGTGTGGACCTGTTGCTGGCCGGCGGGCAGGCGACCGACGCGCAAAAGTTCGCCGCCGCGCAGCTGCTCGGCAACGTCGCCCTGTTTCACAAGAACGCCGGGCAGTACGCCGAGGCGATTGCCTACGCGCGGCGCAATATCGCCCTCGTCCCCGCCGTCGATCGCGCCGACGAGATCCGCGCCCAGTCGTGGAGCATCATCGCCGACGCCATGCGGCTCTCGGGCGATCTGGATGGAGCCCTCGCCGCGATCCGCGAATCGCGCCGCCTGCTCGAGCACGTTCCTGCGAGCGATGCTGCCAGGATTCAGACACGATTCAACATCCTATGGCGCGAAGGTCTCATCCTGGGCGAGGAAGGCCGGATCAGCCTCGGCCGCCCGGACGAAGCCATCGTCGTCTTTCAAGTCGCCTTCGATCTCGTCGAGGACTGGGCGTCGAAGGACACGGCCAACGCCGGGAGCAGGGTGCTCGTCGCAAATGCCGCGCGCGAGCTGGGGGAGTTGCTGCGACGCCGCGACCCGGCCCGGGCCCTGGCCGTGTACGATCGGGCGCTGCGCCGGCTCGGAGAGGTGAAGGACAACCCGCGGGCGCGCCGCAGTGAGATCGAACTCCTGAGCGGATCCTCCTATCCTCTCCGGACGCTCGGGCGTTCGACGGAGGCCCGGCAGCGGCTCGACGATGCCTTCGCGCGGCTGCAGCAGCTCGAGGCGGACCTGGTGAACGAGATCGAGCTCGGGTCGGAAACCGACACGGCGTTGCGTGCGCGCGCCGATCATCTCGCGGACACCGGCCACACGGCGCGCGCCATCGACACCTACCGTGCGCTCCACGATCGCGTCTCTGCCAGGTCCGCGCCTCAGGAAAAGCTCACCGATGCCTGCAGCCTGTCACGGCTGTACGAAGCGCTGTCGCTGCTGCACGGCCGCGCCGGGGAAGGTGAGCTCGCCTCGGACTTCGACACGCGACGGCTGCAATTGTGGCGGCACTGGAATGCCAGGCTGCCCGGGAATGCCTTCATCCAGGCCCAGCTGGCGGCGCCGGTTAAATAGCAATCGTCCGAGAGTCGCGAGCGCGATCACTCATCGCGAAGCGACTCATGGAGAACCGTGCGGGCCTTCGCCCAGTCACGGCGGACCGTCCGCTCGGAGACGCCGCGCATCGCCGCAATTTCAATCAGGGAGAAGCCGCAGAAGAACTTCAGATCGACGAGCGCCGACAGGGCGGGATCGACGGCGGCGAGATCATCCAGCGCCCGGCTCAGCCGCTCGAGATCCACTGTCCCGTCGTCGGAAGGAACGTGCTGATCCTCTATCGGGATGAACGTCAAGTCACCGCCGCGTTTCTGGGCGCGGCGGTGGCGAACGTAATCGATGATCAGACCTCGCATCGCCCTCGAGGCGTAGCCGAGAAAGCGATTGCGGTCGGGAAACTGCGCCTGCCGGCCTGCCAGCTCCAGGTAGGCTTCGTGCAGCAGCGTCGTCGCGCTGATGGTCAATGCGCCGCCGCTCCGCCTGAGGTGGGACTGTGCGAGGCGGTGCAGCTCGTCGTAGAGCGCGGAAAAGAGTGCGTCCTTTGCCGCCGCGTCTCCCGACTCGGCGCGCGCGATCGCCGCGGCCGTCACCTCCCGGGAGTGTTCATTGCTCACGGCTCAACCCTTGCGTCGATCGGCGGCGGCGCCGAGCTCCTGCAGGCGCCGGCGCCACGGCGCCGCTTCAGCGGCCCGGCCGGTCGCCGTATAGAACGACAGCAGGCGCTCGACCGCGGCGCGATGACGTGTCGGCGGCGTCGACGGCAGATCGCGCATCGATTCGTAACCTGCCAGCATCAGCCGCTCGCCCTCGGCCGCATCGCCGGTGGCGGCGACCGCGGCACCGAGCGTGCTCTGCGCTTCTCCCTTGAACCACGGGTACCGCGCTTGCGGGTACTGCTCGACCGAAGCGAGCGCCTCGCGAAGCAGCGGAATAGCCTCGGCCTGCCGCCGCTGGCCGACGAGCGACTGGCTCAACGCGATGAGCGCCGTCACGATCATGTGATCGGTTGGCGTCTTGCGATAGGTCTCGATCGCTGCCCGCGCCGTCGTTTCAGCGGCGCGGTAGTCGCCCAGGCCGTTGAGGTTGTGCGCGAGGTTGGCCATGGCCATCGGCGCGCCGCGGTACGAGGAACCGTAGGTCTTGGGAATGTTGATCGAGGCGGTGCGAAGCAGCGGCTCCGCGTCGGCATACGCTCCTTCCCTGGACAGCAACCACCCGAGGTTGTGCTGGATCCGCGCCGTGCTGCGGTTGACCTCGCCATGGGCCTGGTGCGAGATCGCCAGCGCCTCGCGCAGCAGCGTCTCCGCCTCGCCGTACCGGCCGCGGTCCTCGAGCAGCCCCGCCAGCGTGTCGATCGCAGCCGCGAGCTGCGGATGCTGGCTGCCGAGGATTTTCCGCCGGATCGCCACGGCCTCGCGTGCCAGCGGTTCCCCTTCTTCGGGCCGGCCCTGATCGCGATACACGATCGCGATGTTCAGCAGCTTGGTCGGCACCTCGGGATGATCCGGGCCGAGCTTGCGGCGGTCGATATCCAGCGACTCGCGGTACATCGCCTCGGCTTCCTGCAGGCTGCCCTTGCGCCAGGTCAGGAACCCCAGATTGTTGAGGCTGACGGCGAGCTGCGGGTCGTCGGCGGGCAACAGCTCGCGCCGGATCGCGAGCGCCTGCCGCAGCAGCGGCTCGGCCTCCGTCATGTCGCCGCGGGACATGAGGACGGCCCCCAGGTTGTCGAGGGCGGTCGCGACCTCGGGGCGCTTCTCGCCCAGGCTCTCGCGGCGGAGCCGCAGCGCCTCCCGCCCGTGTTCGATCGCCGCCTCGGTCTTGCCCTTCGCATAGAACAGGTCGACCAGCTGCCCATGCGTATCCGATCGCTGCAGCGGTGTTGCGCCGCTGCGCTGCTGGAGGTCGAGCGAGGCGAGCAGCTGCTTTTCAGCCGCGTCCAACAACCCGAGGCTGGCGTAGGTCGTCCCGATCGCGTGGCGGACGGCGGCTTCGACCTCCGGCTGCCCTGTCATCGCGCCGCCGTCGATCTTCGCCGCCGCGGCGTCCAGCGCTTCGCGCACCGATACATCGCGGCCACGCGCCTGCTCCGGGTCCACCGCGGCCAGTGTCTCGGTGAGGAAGCGGGTCACCGCTTCAGCCTTGGCCTTCTCCGTCTCGGCGTCGCGGGCCCGTGCCTGCGCCACCCGTTCGGCCCGCGTCGCCCGCACCGACTGCCACGACGTGGCGACGACGCCGACCAGCAGCGCGAGCAGCGAGGCGACGATGCCGGCGACGATGGCCTTGTGCCGCCGCGCGTACTTGCGCACCTGGTAGGCGGCGCTGGGCGGCCGGGCCGTGATCGGCTCGTCGCGCAGGAAGCGGCGGATGTCGTCGGCCAGCTCCGCCGCCGAGCTGTATCGCCGCTCCTTTTCCTTCTCCAGCGCCTTGGCCACGATCGTCTCGACATCGGCCGGGACGACGCGGGTCACCGAGCGCAGACGCGTCGGCTCTTCGTCGTGGATGATCCGCGCCGCCTCGGCGAACGACTTGCGATCGAGGTCGTAGGGCGGCCGCTCGGCCAGCACCTCGTAGAGGATCACGCCGAGCGCGTAGACGTCCGAGCGCGTGTCGAGCCCGGAGGCGTCGCCGGCGACCTGCTCCGGGCTCATGTAGCTGAGCGTGCCGAGCACTTCGCCGGCGAACGTGTGCGCCGTCATGACCCCGTCGTGGGCGGCGGCGCGGGCGATGCCGAAGTCGAGCACCTTCGGCTCGCCTGCATCCGTGACCAGGATGTTCGCCGGTTTGAGGTCGCGGTGGATGATGCCGCGATGGTGGGCGTGCTGGACGGCGTCCGCGATTGCGGCAACCAGCACCAGCCGTTCCCGCACCCCCGGCCGCTTCGTCCGCACGTACTCGTCGAGCCGCCGGCCGCGAACGAGCTCCATCGCGAAGTACGGCTGCGGCCCGTAGCCGGTCTCCTCGATCCCGGCCTGGTAGATCTGGGCGATGCCCGGGTGGTGGAGGCGGCCGAGGAACTCGTATTCGAGCTCGAACCGCCGCAGTACGTCGGCCGGCACCATGCCCGGGCGGACGATCTTCAGCGCGACGCGCCGCTGCGGCCGCTCCTGTTCCGCCTCGTAGACGATGCCCATCGCGCCTTCGCCGATCGGCGCGAGGATCCGGAACGGGCCGATGCGCGCCGGCGCTCCGCCGCCAGGCGCCGGGCGGAGCGTCGTCGCCGCGTCGGCATTAGGCAGTCGATCCGACGCCGGGCCCTGGTCCTTCGAGTGTCCGTCAGACTCCACGCTTCTAGTATCGTCCATCAACCGAGGGGCTTTGCCCCTCGGACTCCCCTACCTGGCTTCCGCCTCCGCTGAAGCTACGGCGAGACCTCGCCGTAGCGCCTTCGGCGCGAAGGCGGGCGCTCGCGGGGGCCCGTCGCCCCGCGCCGCTCGCCAGACTCGCTCGCCGCCGCTCGCGCGCGCGCGCGTTCATGAGATGGCTTCTAGGCCGTCATCCCCCAGACGTGCATGACGGCATAGCTCCGCCACGGGCGCCACGCCTGCGACAGGGCTTCAGCCTCGGTCGCCGTCACGCCGCCGAGCCTGTTGCGCACGGCGATGTCTTCCTTCGGAAACGCGTCCGGCCAGCGCAGGGCGCGCATCGCGATGTAGTGCGCCGTCCACTGCCCGATGCCCGGCAGGCCGGCGAGCCGCTTGATCGAGTCGTCGGGGTTGCGATGCGTGTTGGCGTCGAGCGACAGGCTGTCCGACACGTCCGCCTGCGCCAGGGCGATGATGCTGCGGCAGCGCGCGGCGATGATGCCGTGACGCGCGATCTCGTCAACGGTCGCCGCGGCGATGCGCGCCGACGACGGCGTCAGGCGATTGAGCTCGGCATGAGGAGTGGCGAACGGCTCGCCGAAAGCGGCGACGAAGCGGCAGGCGACGGTCGTCGCTGCCGCGACGGTGATCTGCTGGCCGATGATGGCGCGGAGGCCCATCTCGAATCCGTGGAAGGCGCCGGGCACACGGCGGCCGGGGTTGGCCCTGACGGCTGCCGCGAGGCGCGCGTCCTTCCGCAGGTGCCTGGCGATCAGATCAGGCCGGGCATCGAGATCGAAGAGCGCGCGAATCCGGCTGAGGAGCGCCGGCAGGACGAGCGTCAGGCTGTGCGTGAACTCGACCACCAGCGCCCGCGTTTTCTTCGCGTGCGTGACGCGAATCCAGCCTCTCGCCGTGCCGAGCTGCACTGTCCGCGCGTAAGAGGTCGGCGTCACGTGCTCGACCCCGGCGAGCGCGCGCGCCGAAAGGAAGGCGAGAATCCCGTCCCAGTCGTATGGCGGACGATAAGCCAGCAGCAGCGTCGACGTCTCGCTGCCGCCGCTGGCGCGCCCGTCGTCGACGCGCGCCTTGCGCCGCAGGCGCGTCGGCGGCATGCCATAGCGGCGGCTGAAGGCGTCGTTGAAGCGGCGCAGGCTCGAGAAGCCGCTCGCGAACGCCACCTCCGTCATCGGCAGCGTCGTCTCGGTCAGGAGCTGCTTGGCGAGAAGCAGGCGGCGGGTCAGGAGGAGCTGGATCGGCGGCACGCCCAGCTCCTTCTGGACGATCCGCCGGATCTGGCGCGAGCTGAGCTCGAACTGGGCGGCGATGGCCTCGAGTCCGGCCTCGTCATCGAGGTGTCCCTCCTGCAGCCGCTGCACGATGAGCTGCGCGATGCGCTGCGCGTCGTCGACCGGCGCGTTTCCCGGCGCGAGCTCCGGCCGGCAGCGCAGGCAGGGACGGAACCCTTCGTGTTCGGCTTCCTGCGGCGTGTCGAAGAAGCGGCAGTTCTTCTGCTTCGGGGTCCGGGCCGGGCAGATCGGACGGCAGTAGATGCCGGTCGAGGTCACGCCGACGAAGAAAACGCCGTCGAAACGGGCATCGCGTGCTGACAGCGCGGCGTAGAGACGGCGGTCCTGGTCCATGGCTTCACGATAGCGCTTCGGCCGGGTTCGAGCTAGCCATTTTCGGACATCAGCGTTCTTGCAGTGACGACGGCCGAAAATGGCGAGCATCCTGACGTGCCCGCTCGTATTCTCGGAGAGTGTCTGCAGTACGAGCGAGGAGCAACATGACCAATCACAACCGCGTTGGCGGAGCTGAAGCTCCGCCCTACGTTCACGGCGGCAACAGCAAGCGATACGTCTACAAGAAGCTCGACTCTCCCGTCGGCCGGCTCACGCTCGTGGCGAGCGACGAAGGCCTGGCCGCGATTCTGTGGGAGAACGATCGCCCCGGGCGCGTCCGCCTCGCGCTCGAGCGGGAGGACGAGTGCAACCCGATCCTCCTCGAAGCCGAGCGTCAGCTTCGCGAGGTACTTTGCCGGCAGCCGGACGCGGTTCGAGCTGCCGCTCGATCCGTCCGGCACCGACTTTCAACGCCAGGTCTGGCGCGAGCTGCTGAAGATCCCGTTCGGCGAGACGCGTTCCTACGTCGAGATCGCGCGGCGGATCGGCAGCCCGGGCGCGGCGCGCGCCGTCGGCGCCGCAAACGGCCGCAACCCGATCTCCATCGTCGCCCCCTGCCACCGCGTCGTCGGCGCGAACGGCGCGCTGACGGGATTCGCCGGCGGCCTCGACGCCAAGGCCAGGCTGCTCGCCCTCGAGCGCGCGGGCCGGCCGATCCCGGCCTGAGAACGGGACGCTGGCCGCCGCGCCTGCCGGTGGGGGATGATCAGGCAGTCATGCCTCCCGTCGACGACCTCTCGCGCGTTCGTGCCTGCCTCGATCACGACCGCGCCTGGTCAGCCTACGCCATCGGCGACTTGCATCCTGATCTGGCGCAGGATTGCGTCTGGCTCGTGGCCGAACCGGATACCGCGTCGCTGGTGCTCCTCTATCGCGGGTTCTCGCCGCCCATCCTCTTCGCGATGGGGGACCCGGCGCACCTCGCGCCCCTCGTCGCCGAGCTCGACGCGCCGATCGTCTCGCTGCACATTCGGCCGGAAGCGCTGCCGGCGCTCACGCCTGCGTATAGACCCACGGCTCTCAAGCATGTGTGGCGGATGTCACTCGACGCGGCGGCGTTTCGTCCGCTTGACGATGCCGCGGCGGCAGTCGAGGTGCTGGACGAGTCAGACCGCGACGCCCTCGAGCGGCTCTACGACGACGGCCGCGCGAATGGGGAGGGGCCGACCTTCTTCCAGCCGTCGATGCTGCGCCAGGGAACGTTTCGCGGCATCCGCGAGGGTAGCGACCTGATTGCCGTCGCCGGCACCCATCTCTTCTCGCCCGCGCTCGGCATCTGCACCGTCGGCAACGTGTATACGCGCCGCGACCGGCGGAGGCTCGGACACGGCGCCCGCGTCACCTGCGCCGTCGTCCGGCATGCCATCGACGAGAACGTTCCGACGATCGTCCTGAACGTCGGCCAGGAGAACCTCGGTGCGCGGCAGCTCTACGAGCAGCTTGGCTTCCGGGTGCATTGCCCGTTCCTCGAAGGCGAGGCCCATTCCCAGAAACCTGAGCCCTCAGCCCTGAGCCCTGAGCCCTGAGGCCAGCGCCCGAAGTCCGGAGCCCGGAACAAGCCGTAGACCGTCTACGTCAAAGGCAGTAGTCTGTCTACAGCCATGAGCGAGGACCCGGATGCCGCCGAAATCGTGGACTGGGTATAGTTCTGCGATCGGAGGGGATATGACCGTCGTCAACGAAGGCCCGTTCCGCCCGGCGCTCCGGCTGTGGCCGGGCGTCGTCGCCGCCGTGATCCTGCTGGTGGCGCGCTTCGGGGTCCCCCTGGTCTCGCCCGAGGCCGGCGGCGCGGCGATCCTCGGCGGGATGGCCGGCAGCCTGCTCGTGATTGTCTGGTGGCTGTTCCTCAGCCGCGCCGCCTGGCGCGAGCGGCTCGGCGCCATCGCCTTGATGGCCGCGGGCCTCGCGGCGACGTCGCGCGTCGTCCATCCGTCGATTGCCAACGGCATGATGGGCTTCATGTTGTACGTCCAGGCCATCCCGGTGCTGTGCCTGGCGTTGGTCGCCGCCGCCGTTTTTGCCAGCCGGTCGTCGACGCGGCCCCGACGGGTGTCGATTACGGTCGGCATCCTGCTCGCATGCGGCTTGTTCACGCTCCTCCGGTACTGACGGCATCACGGGCGACGCTGCGTCGCAGCTTCGATGGAGGTGGACCGCCACCGCCGAGGAGCGGCTGCTGGCGAAGGGCAGCGACGATCCGCCGGCGCCGCCCGCAGCGCCGCCCGCGCAACCGGCGCCGTCGTCGACGGCACCCGAGGCAGTTGCGGTTCCGGCGGCCTCGCCGGCCGCTCCTGCCGCAGCGCCGGCGCCGCCCGCGGGCAGCGTCATCGACAAGCCGAAGCCAGCCGCCTCCGATCCTGGCGCGGCAGTATCCGAAGCCGAGTGGCCAGGCTTCCGCGGCCGCGCGCGCGACGGCGTCGTGCGCGGCGTCCGACTCGATACGGACTGGAGCACCCACCCGCCGCAGGAGCTGTGGCGCCGGCCGATCGGACCGGGGTGGTCGTCCTTCGCCGTGCGCGGCGACCGCATCTTTACGCAGGAGCAGCGCGGCGACGACGAGGTCGTGTCCGCCTACAGCCTGAAGACGGGCGAGCCGGTGTGGCGGCATCGCGATGGCGTCCGGTTCTGGGAGTCGAATGCCGGTGCGGGACCGCGCGCGACCCCGACGCTCGCCAACGGCCGCGTCTTCACGCTTGGCGGCACCGGCCTTCTCAACGCGCTCGACGAACGGACCGGGCGCGTGATCTGGTCGCGCAACGCGACGACCGACACGAATCGCGCGGTTCCCGACTGGGGCATCGCCGGTTCACCCCTCGTCGTCGGCGACGTCGTCATCGTCGCCACCGCCGGCGTGCTGGCCGCCTACGACGCCGCCAGCGGCGCGCCGAAGTGGGTAGGGAAGACACGAGGCTTCGGCTACAGCTCGCCGCATCTGGCGACGATCGGCGGCGTGCCCCACGTCGTGCTCGTGAACGGTCCCGGCGTGATCGGAGTATCACCGGCAACCGGCGACGTGCTCTGGGAGCACAGCTGGGCCGGCGACTCGATCGTGCAGCCGGTGTTGATGACCGGAGGTGATCTGCTCCTCGGCAGCGGCTCCGGGCTCAATAACCACAGCGGCACGCTGCGCCTGACCGTCGCGCACGAGGGGACGAACTGGACGGTCAAGGAACAGTGGACCTCGAATGGACTGAAGCCGTACTTCAACGACTTCGTCGTCCACGACGGCCACGCGTACGGCTTCGACGGCAGCATCCTCGCGTGCATCAGCCTCGCCGACGGAGCGAGGAAGTGGAAGGGCGGCCGCTACGGTCACGGCCAGATGCTGCTGCTGCCGGAGCAGGACTTGCTGCTCGTGCTGTCGGAGGAAGGCGAGCTTGCGCTCGTCAAGGCGGCGGGCGACAAGTTCACCGAGCTGTCGCGCGTGAAGGCGATCGAAGGCAAGACCTGGAATCACCCGGTGCTCGTCGGCGACGTGCTGCTCGTGCGCAACGGTGAGGAGATGGCGGCGTTCAAGCTCGTCCGCGCGGACTCGCGCTGAGATACCGCGGATCGCGGGACGCGCCGGTTTCCTGCCCTCGCGCTGAGAACGCCACGGCGAGGCTGGCTGGCCAGGCCCGACTCCGCTCGCCGGGAACGGCGCCTCCGCTCGTACCCTGTCGCTGCCGCGTCGTGTAGGAGCTGGTGAGCTGCGACAGTAATCAGGCGCTCTCGGCCCGCCATTGCTATTCAGCGGCGGCACGGATCACAGGGCGGGAACACGACGCGAGGAATCGCTGCGCCGCCGTTCCTGCTTCGCCTCGCATCGGCTCGCTCCACGGGCCTGGCCAGCCAGCCTCGCCGCGGCTTTCGCGACGCGAGATGATCGTGTCGATCAGATCACCCGCAGTTCACGTGGCTGCAAGTGTGTGTGGATGCCGGCCCCTTCTGTTGCTATCCGTAATGCCTGTCCTCGCGCTGAGATACCACGGCTCGCTCCATGCCTGGTAGGCAGAAATCTGACTGGTTCCTGACCCTTTCTTCTCAGCCCGTCGGTAACGCCTCGTTTCCTCGCTTGATCAAGCGAGGAAACGGTCGTGATCTACCAGAAGCTCTTTGTCGCCGTAGCAATAATGGTCGGGTTTGTTTCGGTTGTCGGGGCGGCCGGTGTAAGTGAGGACGAGCTTGGCGTGCTCGCCGCCAGGCTGGACCTGTCCGGGCGAGGTACCGACGCCTGGCTGCGGCAGCTCGAGCTTAACGGCGCCGCGACCGAACGGCTGCTGGCCGTGACGACGTCCGGGGAACTGGTCATGGCTCGCGAGGGCGGGCGGACCGCGGTCGTCATCGGCGCCGAACTCGACAAGCTGCTGCGGCGGCCAGGCAGCGCCATCGTCCTCATTCACAATCACCCTTCCAATACCGGGTTGAGCGCCGCCGACATCGGCCAGCTGTCCAAGCCCGGCGTGGCAGCGGTTGTCGCCATCTGCCGCGATGGCAGCGTTTTCATGGCGGCGGCCGGGCCGCGGATGGACGGTGATTTTCTCGAATCCCACCAGTACCTCGCCGCGGATGCGGAGGTGAGTCAGCGAATGGAGCTGGCGAAAATCAACGCTGCATCGTGGCCAGATGCCATCCGGCTGCGCGGGCATCTCGTCGCACGCGCGCTCGCGAAGGCCGGCATCATCGCCTACCGCGCAGATATTCGCCGGCGCGGGCGGGAGCACCTGGACGCGGAGCGCCGGGTCCTGTTGCCGCTCGTCGAGAGCGTCGCGGCGCGACTGACGCGCTGATCGAGGAAACAGCCCGCGCGGTGAACCGCCGCCCCGCTTCCATCGTCTATAGCCATTGACAATATAGCCAGTGTGGCTATAGTCAGCTCATGGACGACCCAACCCGTTCCACCCAGGCGAAAGAGATCGACGCCCTGCTGCCGCTGCCGGCGGCGACGTTCCACATCCTGCTCGCCCTCGCCGACGACGACCGGCATGGCTACGCCATCATCCAGGACGTCGCCGCGCGCACCGGGGGAGAGCTGCAGATGAGCGCCGGTACGCTCTACCGATCGATCCACCGCATGCTCGAGCAAGGCCTGCTCCTCGAGACCAGCGAGCGTCCCGCGCCGGACGAAGACGACGAGCGGCGGCGCTACTACCGGATCACGCCCTTCGGTACTGCCGTCGCCAGCGCCGAGGCGCGCCGCCTGGCCCAGCTGCTGCGTATGGCGCGCGCCGCCGGCTTTTCACCCGGGCGTGCCTAGACCGCCGGAACCTTCATGACGTTCTACGATCTGCTCCTCCGTCTCTATCCGGCGTCGTTCAGGAACGAGTACGGCGGCGAGATGCGCGCCGTCTTCGCCCGCGAGCGGCGGCGCGCCAGCGGTCTCGCCGTTCCCGCGCTCTGGATCCGCACCATTCCCGACGTCATCGTCAACAGCGCCGGCGCGCACCTGGACATCCTGGCTCAGGACCTTTCGTACACGGCGCGGATGCTGAGCCGGGCCCCTGCGTTCGCGGCGACGGCGGTCCTGATCGCGGCCCTCGGCATCGGCGCGACGACCGCCGCGTTCACGGTCACCGACTTCGTGCTGTTCCGGCCGCTGCCGTTCCCCGAACCCGGACGGCTCGTCAAGCTCTGGGAGCGGACCCCCGGTTACTCGCGGATGGAGCTGTCGGCGCCGAACTATCGCGACTGGCGCGCGGCATCGCAGTCGTTCCTCTCGATGGGGATGTACCACGACACCGAGGCGACGCTGATCGACGGCGGCGAACCGCGCCGGCTGTCCGGCGCTGCCGTCAGCGCCGATCTCTTTCCGACGCTCGGCGTCGGGCCGCACCTCGGTCGCGGCTTCACGGCCGACGACGATCGCCGTGGCGCCGCCGCGACCGTCATCCTCAGCTATCGCTTCTGGCAGTCCGAGTTCGGCGGCGACCCGGCAATCGTCGGCAGGAGCCTGCGATTCGGCGATACGCCGCACACCGTCATCGGCGTGATGCCGCGCGAGTTCCACTTCCCGGCGAGCGACGTCCTGTTCTGGACGCCGACCTGGTTCGGCGAGGAGGACTACGCCGATACGCAGCGCACCAACAACTGGCTCGAGGCCGTCGGCCGGTTGCGTCCCGGCGTGACGCTGGAACAGGCGCGGGCCGAGATGAATGTCGTGGCGGCGCAGTCCGAGGCCCGCTACCCGATCGAGAACAAGGACACCGGCGCGTCGGTGGTTGCGCTCGGCGCCGAGATCTCCGATCGGTCGCGCATGCTGCTGGTGACGCTGCTCGCCGCCGCGGCCTGCGTGCTGCTCATCGCCTGCGCCAACCTCGCGAACCTGCTGCTGGCGCGTGCGCTCGGCCGGCGCCGCGAGCTGGCGGTCCGCACCGCGATCGGCGCCGGCCGCGAGCGCATCGTCCGCCAGCTGATGACCGAGAGCCTGGCGCTCGCCGGCGCCGGCGGCGCGCTCGGGGTCGGCCTGGCGATCGCCGCGGTGCCGATGCTGTCGCAGCTGGTGCCGCAGACGCTGCCGCTGGCGGCGGCGCCGACGGTGGACGTCCGAGTCATGCTGGTCGCCGTCGGCCTGACGGTGCTGACCGGTCTCGTCTTCGGCGTCGCGCCGGTGCTGCGCAGCGGCGGCGCGCCGGACCTCGCCGGCCTGCGTGAGGGAACGCGCGCCGGCGGCGGCCAGAAAGAGCGGCTGCGCTCGGCGCTGGTGGTGGCGGAGATCGTCGCGTCGGTCGTGCTGCTGGTGGCGGCCGGCCTGCTGATGCGGGCGCTGCTGACCGTCCAGGGCACGAATCCAGGATTCACCGCGGACGGCGTGCTGACGCTGCGGACCGAACTGCCGATGCCGCAATACGCCGAGGTGGCGCGGCGGGAAGCCTTCTACGCCCGCGTCCTCGCCGACATCCGGGCGCTGCCGGGCGTCACCGCGGCGGGCTACACGAGCTTCCTGCCGATCTCGAGCTTCCGCGGCGGTATCTGGACGGTCGCGGTGCCCGGCGATCCGACCGGCGCGAGCGACGTCCGCCGCGAGAACAACGTCGCCGCGATTCGCTACGTCACTCCCGGCTACTTCCAGGCGATGGCGATCCCGCTGAAGCGCGGCCGCGACATCAGCGAGGGGGACACGCCCACCCGACAGGCCGTCGCCGTCGTCAGCGAGTCGTTTGCCAGGCGGTACTGGCCCGACGCCGACCCGCTTGGCCAGCACTTCACCTTTGCCTTCGCGGACCGTGTCGTCGTCGGCGTCGTCGGCGACGTCATGTTCCGCGGCCTCGAGCGGGTGAGCGAGCCGCAGGTCTACCTGTCGTCGCAGCAGGTGGCGGACGGCGCGATCACGTTCTACGCGCCGAAAGCGCTGGCGGTGAGAACGACTGGTGACGCCGCGGCACTGGCGCCGTCCATCCGCGGCATCATCCGCAGCGCCGATCCGGCGCTGCCGATCACCGAGCTCCGGACGCTGGCCGAGATGGTGACGCGCGACACGGCGTCACGTGCGGTCCAGGTGCGGGTGCTCGGCGCCTTTGCCGCGATCGCGTTCGTGCTCGCGGCCGTCGGCATTCACGGCCTGCTCTCGTTCGCGGTGTCGCAGCGGACCCAGGAGATCGGCGTCCGCGTCGCGCTCGGCGCCACGCCGGCCGACATCCTGTCGATGATGCTGCGGCGCGGAATGCTGCTCGCGGTCGCCGGGCTCGTGCCGGGCATGGTGCTGGCGTACGCGGCGGGACGAAGTCTCGAGGCGCTGCTCGCCGGCGTGAAGCCGACGGACCTCTGGACCATGACCGCCGCCGTCGGCCTGACGCTGGCGATGACGATCCTGGGCTGCGTCGCGCCGACCCTGCGGGCGCTGCGGGTCGACGCGATCACGGCCCTGAAGACGGAGTAGAAATCCAAAAACACGAGCGAGCATTACCCGCTATTTCTTCGAACCGCGGCCGACGTCCGGCGGGTTCTCGCCGAGCGCGGTCGAGAGATCGATCAGGTGCTCCTGCTCCTGGATCAGGATCTCGCGGATGTGCTCGGCCATGGCGAACTCCTCGAGCGCTTCACACTGCTTGACGCGCTCGCGGTAGCTGTTGATCGTGACCCGCTCGTTCTCGAGATCGGCGCGCAGCATCTCGACCGCGTCTTCGCTGAGCTTGACCGGTGCCGCCGTGGCGGTCGGCATGCCGCCGAGGTAGTCGATCTGCTTGGCGATGATGATCGCGTGCTGGAGCTCCTCGCCGGCGTGGACCTCGAGCTCCTTCGCGACCGACATGTACTCTGCGCCCTTCAACACCTGCGAATACACGACGTAGGCGATGATCGCCTGATACTCGCGCGCCAGGTCTTCGTTCAGGAGTCGAACCAAGTCTTCGCGGGTCACACTGTTGTCAGCCATGCGTCGCCTCTGAGTCGGAAGGTGTGATCTGCAGAGCCGCAGCCTTGCACGACCGCGGCATCGTTCACGGTCTTCAATACTATCGCGCCGCCTTGTGGCCCCGCCCTGTCTCGCCTGACGCCGCGAGTGGATCGGGCTGATCGAACGACGCCCAAGCTCAGCAAGGCGACCATCCTGCATGGCGCGGTCGCTGCTCTGACCATCCGCCATGGCACGGAAGCCGGGAGGTCAGCCGAAACCGCCGCGGCGCGCTGCCGCGCCATCAGCCCGTCCGTTCGTGCCCGAGGGCGGGTCGTTGCCGGAGCTTGGCGCCGCCGCCGGCCGGTGTCGCGGCTGCGATCTCTACGCCAAAGCGACCCAAGTGGTGTTCGGTGAGGGGTCAACCAAGGCAAAGCTGGTGCTCGTTGGCGAGCAGCCTGGAGACGCGGAGGATCGCGCCGGTCATCCGTTCGTCGGGCCGGCCGGACAGTTGCTCGATCGCGCACTGACCGCCGTCCGTCTTCGTCACCATCCATCCCTCCGCCGTGCTGCGCGCAGACGACAGCGAGTCGTACTTCGAGATGCTCGTGGCGGACTTGAAGATGGTGGCCCGCACCTTGTCGTGAGCTCAGGCACGGAACCCCCCACAGCCCGCCGCCGTCCAAGGTAGTAGACTGTCTACACGCTTATGGCCAAGACCTCGGACGAACGCCGCCTCGAGCTCCTCCAGGGCACGCTCGACATGCTCATCCTTCGCACCCTGCAGTGGGGGCCGCAGCACGGCCATGGCATCGGCCAGGCGATCCGCTCCCAGTCCGACGACGTGCTGAAGGTCGAGACCGGCTCCCTCTATCCCGCGCTCCACCGCCTGGAGAAGCGCGGCTGGCTCAAATCCGAGTGGGACGTCAGCGAAGCGAATCAAAGGGCGAAGTACTACCAGCTGACGGCTGCCGGCAAGGCGCAGCTCGCGCGCGAGCACGATCGCTGGTCGCAGCTGGTCCAGGCGATCGGCCGCATCATGAATCCCGCGCCGGCAAAGGACTAGCACGATGCGTCCCGAGGAGCGTGAGCTCGACGAGGAGATCCGTGGCCACCTGGCGCTGAGCATCAAGGATCGTGTCGAGCGCGGTGAAGATCCGGAAGCGGCGCGCCTTGCGGCGCTGCGCGAGCTGGGCTACGTCCCCGCGATCCGCGAGTCGATGCGCCGAGTCTGGTACAGCCGATGGTTCGACGCTGCTGCGGCGCTCGCGCAGGAGATGCGGATCGGCTTCCGCTCGCTGATGCGGGCGAGGGGGCTGGCACTCACGGTCGTGGTCACGCTCGCGCTCGGCATCGGCGCCAACGCCGCCATCTTCAGTGTCGTCCGCGGCGTGCTGCTGCGGCCGCTCGTCAACCGCGGCGAGGACCGACTGGTCTACCTGCGCCAGAGCGCGATGGGGATCGGCAATCCCAACACGACCTTCTCAGTACCCGAGATCGAAGACTTCAAGGCGCGCGTCACGACCATCGCCAGCTTCGGCGACTTCTCGACCATCGATTTCACCATGATCGGCTTCGGCGAGCCGCGCGTCGTCAAGGCCGGCGTCGTCGGCGGCTCCTTCTTCGAGGTCATGGGCCTGCAGCCGGTGCTCGGCCGCTTGATCAACCCCGCCGACGACGGCGGAGCGGCGGCCGGCGTCGCAGTCCTGACCTACCGGTTCTGGACGACGTCGCTCGAGAGCGATCCCACGGTCATCGGCCGGACGATCCGTCTCGGGCCGCGCACCGCGACGGTCATCGGGGTCCTCGAGCCCTCGGTGCCATATCCCGCCGATACGGAGATCATCGCCAACGTTGTCACCAGCCCGCATCACCTCGGCGCGACGATGGTGACGGGGCGCAGTCATCGCATGACCGAGCTCTTCGGACGGCTCGCGCCCGGCGCAACCGTCGAGGAGGCGCGCGCGGAGCTCGTCGCCGTGCACAAGGCGATGATGCAGGAGAACGCCGCCGCGTATTCGCAGCGCGCCGACGTGCGCCTCGGCGTGACCCCGCTGCGCGATCAGATCGCGTCGCCGGCGCGGCCGATCCTGCTGGTGCTGCTCGCCGCCGCCGCCGTCGTCTTCGTCATCGCCTGCTCGAACGTCGCCAACCTGATCCTCGCGCGCTCGGTCCGGCGCGAAGGGGAGCTCGCGGTGCGGGCGGCGCTCGGGGCGAGCCGGGGCGCGCTGCGGCGGACGCTGCTTGCCGAGAGCCTGGTCCTGTGCGGCGCCGGCGCCGTCCTCGGCGTGGCGCTGGCGCGGCCGCTGGTGTCGCTGGTGGCGAGATTCGCGTCCCGCTACTCGGTGCGGGCGCTCGACATCACGGTCGACGCCAGCCTGCTCTGGGTTGGCGCCGGCCTCGCCATCGCGGCGGCAGTGCTGCTCGCCTACATCCCGCGACTGCCTTCCGATCGGGGCGGCGCGGGCGGACTCGGTCCCGCGGCCGGCAGCGTTCGCATCACGCCGGGCACCAGCCGCCGCCTGCGCGTGTTCGCCATGGCGCAGATCGCGTTCTCGTTCGTGCTCCTCGCCGGCGCCGGCACGCTGCTGGTGGCGCTCGTGGCGCTGCAGACGGCGGCGACCGGCTTCGACATGCGCCAGGTCCTCGCGATTGACCTTCCGACCCAGGGCCTTGGCATCAGGAGCCCGCAGGAGATGGAGACCTACAAGGAGATGACGCGGCGAATCTCGACGCTGCCTGGCGTCAGCGGCGCCGCGCTCGGCAGCTTCGTGCCGTGGCGGGATGCCGGGCAGGCGGCCGGCTTCCGCTTCAAGTTCACGGTCGAGGGTTATTCGCCGGCCGACGGCGAAGAGGATCCATACGCGCGCCTGCGCGTCGTCTCGCCGGCGTTCTTCGATGTGGTCGGGGTTCCGCTTCTCGCCGGCCGCGACTTCACCGACGCCGATCACGAGAAGAGCGAGCTGGTCGTCATCGTCAGCGAGAGCGTTGCGCGGCGGCTGTTTCCTGGCGGCGACGTCCTCAACCGGCAGATGTGGTGGACCGATCCTCTCTGGGGCAAGCCCCAGCCCCGCCGCGTCGTCGGGGTCGTCGCCGACGCCGACGACGAGCAGGTCGGCCGGTCGGCGGTGCTGATGATTTACCAGCCGGTGCAGCAGATGCGGTTCGCCGGCCGCCTGTTCGTGCGAGCCGACGGTGATCCATACACCCTACTGCCCGAGGTGACGAAGATCATCCGCAGTATCTCGGCGGAGCAGCCGATCGAGCGCCCGGCGACGCTGGCCGACGTGCGCGCCGCGATGCTGGCGCCCGATCGTGTCAACGCCTTCGTGATCGCCGGCTTCGCCGGCGTCGCGCTGCTGATCGCGGTCGTCGGCGTCGCCGGCGTGCTCGCGTTCTCGGTCAGCGCCCGGACGCGCGAGTTCGGCGTCCGGATGGCGATCGGCTCGAGCCCGCGCCGGTTGCTGTTCGGGGTCCTGTCGGAAGGAATCGCCATCGTCGCGATCGGCATTGCCGCCGGCGCCGCGGGTGGCTATGTCTTCGCCGGCATCGCCACCGGCAGCGTCGACGGCATCCGGCTGCCCGGTGCGCTGCCGGTTGCCGCCGCCGCCACTGTGCTGGCGAGCGCGGCGGTGCTGGCATCGCTCCTGCCAGCGGCGCGGGCGTCGCGGATCGACGTGCTGCAGGCGCTGCGGATGGAGTGACGGCGCGCCCTATTTCGCGCCGGGCCAGTTGCCCCCGAGCAGTTTGTCCTCGACTCCCTTCCGATCGTACCAGGTGAGCTGTGAGCTCACCCGGGAGCCTGTCTGGTACGCCCGCGCGTCCCGACGCGAGACGCGCGGGCATCGTGTCGTTCTTCGCGCCGAAGCGCTGTCGAGCTGGAGCGATCACCGCGAGGAGTCCAGTATTGCCTCTCGCGCCGGCGGCGGCTCCGATCCCGGCGCTTCCATCCGCCGCGGATACCGCCGCCCGTTCAGGAACTTGCCGATGAACGTCGATCGCACCATGTAGTGATAGCTCGCGAAGAGCACCGCCATGCTGACGACGACGACCAGCGGAAACTTGATCGTCCAGTGCAGCGGCCAGCGCCCGACGATCACCTGCATCGCCGCGACGATCGGCAGGTGGACGATGTAGATCCAGTACGACGCATCGGCGACGTAGCGGATGCGGGCGTCGTGATGCGAGAGATACCGCATCGCGGCGCCGATGACGGCGAAGCTCCAGCACCAGATCGCGATCGTGTAGCCGAGGGCGTAGGCGAACGTCCGCGGCGTGGCAACCGCCGGCACGAACACCGGCACCAGGCCTCCGAGCGACAGGCACAGCGCCGTCGCCGCCAGCGCGGCGCCGAGGTGAACCTGCCACCGGCGCCCCAGCACGTCGAGCAGGTCGATCTGTCGATGCACCAGCCAGCCGAAGCCGAGCGCGACGCCATAGCCGATGACCGACGCGGCCTGCGGGATCACCGAGCTGTCCGGCGTCGGAATGCCGAACCACATGATCCAGTCGCGCCGCAGGTAGAGCGCGACCGCCGTCGGCAGCGCCAGCGCCAGCGGCGCCGCGCCGCTCGTCACCAGCCACCGCACCGCTGAATCGGCGCCGCGCCGAATCGCGCCGTTTCGATCGGTGATCACGATTGCCTTCCGCAGCACCAGCACGACGATGTAGAGCACCATCAGGTAGTAGAGGAACCACAGGTGCGTCAGCGGAAACGCTCCCGGCGGCGACGGTGGCGGCGGCATGGACGGCAGCGTGCCGCCGAATGTCTTCGTGATCCCCCAGATCCACACGACCGCGATCATCGGGAAGATGACGATCCAGCCGACGACCAGCGGCGCGAGGATTCGCTTGGCGCGGTTGGCCCAGAAGCCCCGTGCGCCGCCCCGCTGGTAGAGCATCCGCGCGAAGAAGCCGGCGACGAAGAAGAACAGCGACATGCGGAAGATGTGCGACACGAACAGCGCGGCGCTGAGCGTCGTGCTCGGCGAGTTGTCGACCATCGCCCACACCCCCGGGATCATTCCCGGGATGAACGAGAACCCGGCATGAAAGACGACGCCGAGCAGCAGCGCGAACGCGCGGACGGCATCGAGCGCGTGTAAACGGTCGTGACTGGACATAGCTTCTCCTTCAAGACTCACACGGAGACTTCGATCGGCGAGGGCAAGCGAGCCGACGCTCAGACCAGATCGGGATCGCGGGAGCGATAGGCGACGGCCGCCGACAGCGCGACGATGGCGATGGCGATCTCGACGGCGAGGACGACGAAGACGTCCGGTGTCCAGACCGCGGCCGCCGCCTCGGCGTGGGCGGCGATCGACGGCCGGGACAGCATGAACGGGATGAAGAAGTTCACCGAGATGTTGCCGGCGGTGATGACCGTGGCCTGCCAGCCGGTCGAGTCCGTTGCGACTGCGATCGCGAGCAGGACGCAGTTGTAGGCGAGCAGGTAGCCCAGCAGCGTCACCCAGAAGGGGAGCACGCCGTTTGGCAGCGGCGTCCGATCGATCACGGCGATCGTCAGCAGCGACAGCACCAGCCACGGCACGACGAACGCGATCAGGTTCGCCGTGATCTTGGCGACGAGGTACTGCCGCGTCGAGATCGGCAGGCTCAGGATGAACAGCAGTACCTTGTCCTTCCGCTCCTGCGCCACCGTCGTCATCACCAGGAAGATGTTGAGGACGATCAGGACGCAGACCAGGGAGACGCCGCCGACGTAGGTGGCGACGCGGTTCACCGGCATGAGCGCGACGGCGCCGACACCGGCGACCAGGGCGCCGGCGATCATCCAGCGCACGAGGTACAGATCCTTGAGCACCAGGCGGTTGAAGACCGATCCGCTCATCGCTCCTCCTCCCGGCGATTGCTCATGACGTTGGCGACGAAGATCTCCTCGAGCGTCATGCGCTGGACGTCGTGCACCTTCATCCCGGCCGCCGCGTACGCGGCCTCGAGCTCGGCCGAGTAGGCCCGGGTCGTGACCACGGCGACGCGGCCGCTCGCCGAGACGCCGACGACGCCCGGGAAGGAAGGCGGAGTCGCCCCCGGCGGAACGTCGAGCGACAACCGCCGCCAGCGGTCGAGGAACTGCTCCTTCTCGCTGGCGTCGATGATCCGGCCGCGATCGATGAACGTGATCTGATCGGAGATCTGTTCGACGTCCTGGGTGTTGTGCGACGAGAAGAGAATGCCGCGCCGCTCGTCGCGGACGACGTCCATCAGCTCGCCGAGGATCTCGTGGCGGGCGACCGGGTCGAGGCCGGTCGTCGGCTCGTCGAGCAGCAGCAGCCGCGGCCGCCGCGCCAGCGCCAGCAGCAGCGTCGCCTTGACGCGCTCGCCATGCGACAGCGCCTTGATCGGCTGCGCCGCGTGCAGGTTGAAGCGGCGCAGCAGCAGCTCGGCGTACTTCGGGTCCCAGCCCGGGTAGATCGACGCGACGAGGTCCATGTGCCAGGCGAGTGTCGTGCCGCTGTAAAGTCGCATGTCCTCGGCGACGTAGCCGATGTCGCGCTTGGCCGCCGCCTGGTCTGCCGGCATCGCGTGCCCGAGCACGCGCACGCTGCCGCGGTCGGCCTGGATCATCCCCATGAGGATGCGGATCGTCGTCGACTTGCCGGCGCCGTTCGGGCCGACGAAGCCGAGGATCTGCCCCGCCTCGAGACGCAGCGCGACGTCTTCCAGCTGGAAGAAGCGGAAGCGCTTGCTGACGCCGGAAAGCTCGATGAGTGGCTCGGTCATCGATCGTGTCCATCCTTGTCGCGCAGGATCTGCCGCAGCCGCGCCGCGAGCTCCTCGGCGCTCATCCCGAGCTGCCGGCCGATGGCGGCGGCGGCATCCAGGTGTGTATCCAGCTCGACCCGGCGCAGCCGGGTGCTCAGATCGGCGGTGTCAGAGACAAACGATCCCTTCCCCTGGCGCGTTACGATCACGCCGTCCCGCTCGAGCTCGAGGTAGGCGCGCTTGATCGTGATCACGCTGACCTGCAGATCGGCTGCAAGCGCCCGGATCGAGGGAAGTTCCTGGCCAGCCAGCCAGTCCCCCACGGCAATCCGGTGCCTGATCTGCTCCATGATCTGGAGGTACATCGGCCGCGGGTCGGCGTGGGAGATCAGCAGACTGTGCATGTCTGATATGCACAGTATACACAGACGCCCGAAAGCCGTCAATTGTTCCCGTTTCTACGATGGCGTCCGCAATGGGGTCAGACCTAGGTCTGACCCCACGGTGGCTGACGCGCGCTATATTTGCCGCGTGCCATATTCGCGCTTCCGCCTCGGCCTCCTTACGCTGCCGGTCCTCACGCTGATCCTGACGCCCGGCGCTTCCGGCGCGGCGCCGCAGAGCGCTGCGACACCCGCACCGCAGAGCGCTCAGGCCGCCGCGGTGCTGCCGAAGGTCCGCCTCGTCGCCACCGGCGGGACGATCTCGAATCGCACCGGCGGCCGGTTGACCGCCGACGATCTCGTCGCCTCGATTCCCGGCGTCGAGCGCTACGCCCGCGCCGAGGCCGAGCAGTTCGCCAACACGTCGAGCGCCGCGCTCACGCTCGATCAGTGGCTCGCGCTCGCCCGCCGCATCAATGCGCTCTTCGCCGACGATCCCGAGCTCGCCGGCGTCGTCGTCACGAGCGGCACCGACACGATGGAAGAGACCGCCTACTTCCTCAACCTCACGGTCCGCAGCGAGAAGCCGGTCGTTGTCGTCGGCTCGATGCGCAACCCGAGCACGCTCGGCTACGAGGGCGCCGCCAACCTGCTGGAAGGATTTCGCGTCGCCGCCGAGCCGGCGTCGCGCAACAAGGGCGTGCTCGTCGTCCTCAACGACGAGATCAACGCCGCCCGCGACGTCACCAAGACCGACGCGCTCCGCCTGCAGACGTTTCAATCGCGCGGCGTCGGCCTGCTTGGCGTCGTCGACAGCGATCGGGTCGTCTACTACCGCGACGTCGTCAAGCGCCACACCAAGGCCTCGGAGTTCGACGTCAGCGCGATCCAGTCGCTGCCGCGCGTCGACATCGCGATGGTCTATCAAGGGGCGAGCGGCGACGTGATCAAGGCGATGGCCGACCAGGGAGCGAAGGGGATCGTGGTGGCGTCCGCCGGCGCCGGGGCGACAAGCGGGACGCAGGGCGAGGGGTTGCAGTATGCGGCGGGCAAGGGCGTCCTGGTCGTTACCAGTACGCGCGCCGGCAGCGGCCGGATCGCCGGGCGCCGGGGCGGTCCGCCACCAGCCGGCCGCGGCGACGCCGCCGGCCCCGGCAGCGCGGCCGCCACCACGCCGGACGCCGCCGGTCGTGGCGGCGCCCAGCCGCCGCGCCGCCGTATCGCCGCCGAAGACCTTGCGCCGCTGAAGGCCAGGATCCTGCTGATGCTCGCGCTCACCGTGACGCAGGACGTGGACGAGATCCAGCGGATGTTCTTCGAATATTAGAAGCAGTTGCCAGTTCCCGGTTTCCAGTTTCCAGTTTTTGTTGGAACCGACTGGTAACTGGCGACTGGTAACTGGCAACTGACAAGCTGCACACCATGCTCCGTCCCATCCTCCTCGCCCTGCTCACAATCGCGCTCGGTCTTGCGCCAGCCGATCGCATTGCCCGGACCGCCCTGGCGCAGCGGCCGCCGAACGTCATCATCGTCTACGCCGACGATCTCGGGTACGCCGACATCGGCAGCTTCAGCGCCCGCAAGGACGCCGGACGTCCGCAGACGCCGAACCTCGATCGCATGGCGCGCGAGGGCGTGCGGCTGACGTCCTTCTACGCGGCGCAGGCGGTGTGCTCGGCGTCGCGAATGGCGCTGCTCACCGGCAACTATCCCAACCGGGTCGGCATTCGCGGCGCGCTCAACCACACGGCGACGCACGGCATCAACGCTTCCGAGCCGACGATTGCCGGCGTGCTGAAGCCGCGCGGCTATGCCACCGCGATCTTCGGCAAGTGGCATCTCGGCCACGAGAAGCCGTTCCTGCCGCTGCAACACGGCTTCGACGAGTACCTCGGGCTGCCGTACTCGAACGACATGTGGCCGAATCATCCGACGCAGAAGGATTTCTATCCGCCGCTGCCGCTCATCGAGGGCAGCGATGTGAAGCTGACGGCGCCGGATCAAAGCCGGCTGACGACGTGGTACACCGAGCGGGCGGTGCAGTTCATCGAGCGCCAGCGCGACAAGCCCTTCTTCCTGTATGTCGCGCACGCGATGCCGCACGTGCCGCTGTTCGTCTCGGAGAGATTCAAAGGCAAGACCGGCGGCGGCCTCTACGGTGACGTCATCGCCGAGATCGACTGGTCGGTCGGACAGATTCTCGACGCGGTCAAGCGCGCCGGCCTCGACGACAACACGCTCGTCGTCTTCACCTCGGACAACGGCCCGTGGCTGTCGTACGGCAACCATGGCGGGTCGCAGGGCGGGTTCCGCGAAGGAAAGGGCACCGCGTTCGAAGGTGGAGTGAGGGTGCCGTTCGTGGCCCGATGGCCGGGCCGCATCCCTGCCGGCACCGCAAGCGATCTGCCGGCGATGAACATCGATCTCCTGCCGACGCTGGCGAAGCTGGCGGCGGCGGATCTCCCAAAGCATCCAATCGACGGCCTCGACATCTGGCCGATCCTGTCGGGGCAGCCGAAGGCAACGGCACCGCACGACGCGCTCTATTTCTACTGGGGCGCCGAATTGCACGCGGTGCGCGCCGGCAGGTGGAAGCTGCACCTCCCGCACCCCTACCAGTCGCTCGAGACTGCCGGTGCCGATGGCCTGCCCGGCAAGTACGTGACGCGCCAGCTCGAGCTGTCGCTCTTCGATCTCGAGAAGGATCCCGGCGAGTCCGTGAACGTCGCCGGCCAGCACCCTGACGTCGTCACCTCGCTGATGGTGTTCGTCGAGCGCGCCCGGGAGGACCTGGGTGATGCGCTCACGAAGCGTCCGGGCACGAATCTCAGGCCCGCCGGTACGATCGCGCCGGCGCGCTGACGGAGCCCGGCGGATCAGACGCGGAGGAACAGCCGCCGCCGGTACATCCAGGCGAGGATGACGAACAGCACGGCCAGGTGCGCGAACGCGTAGAGCAGCGACGCGACTTTTGGCGGGCCCAGTGGCACGAAGAGGCTCGTGTAGAGGAAAGAACCAAGCGACGTTGCCTGGCCGTTCGCGCCCGTCACCCTTGTTGCTGCCAGGGACGAGCCGATCACGCTCGACAGCACGAACAGGGCGATGGCGTTCGAGCCGAGGATGACGAACGGCAGCGTCCAGCCGCGCGACTGCCGGACGTCGATGAGCCAGTAGCAGGCCGCCAGCAGCCACGCGGCGAGACCGGCGGTGAGCAGCACGTACGAGCTCGTCCACAGGCTCTTGTTGATCGGGAACGCCGCGTTCCATGCATAACCGAGCACGATGCCGGCGGCGCCGGCGAGCAGCAGGCCGCGGACCTTCCCCGCGGCATCGCGGTGAGACCCCAGCCACAGTCCGGCGAGGATGCCAAGCAGCGCCGTAGCGACCGCGGGCACTGTGCTGAGCAGGCCCTCAGGATCCCAACGCGGCTTCCACAGGTGGCCGTCCATCAGCGCGCGATCGATCCACGCCCCGACGTTGCCCTCCGGCGAAAGATCGCCGGCAACGCCGCCGGGCGCCGGCACCAGCGCCATTACCAGCCAGTAACCCACGAGGAGCGCCGCCGCGAGCGCCGCCACGACGACGGGCTGGCGCGGGCTGCGCCTCGTCGCGTTGAAGAGCAGCGCCGCCACCAGGTAACAGACGGCGATGCGCTGGAGCACGCCCGGGATTCGCAGCGTCGCCAGCTCGAACTCGGGATAGGCGTTCAGGAACAGGCCGATGGCGAAGATCACCGCCGCGCGCTGCGCGATCGCCGCCGCGCTGGCGCTCTTGCGCGACAGCGTGATCGACACGCCGACGATGAAGAGGAAGAAAGGAAAGACCAGGTCGGTCGGGGTCCAGCCGTGCCACTCCGCGTGCAGCAGCGGCCAGTAAACCGTATCCCAGCTGCCCGGGTTGTTGACGATGACCATCAGCGCCATCGTCAAACCGCGAAACACGTCGAGCGAGACCAGCCGTCCCGAGGGAGACGAGGAAGCTGCCGTCGCCGGTGCGGAGGATGCAGTCATGGCGGAGCGCTCGTTATACGCGAACGCTCGCGGCAATTGCAAACCGGCGTCAGGCAGGCGGGTTCGCCAGGCGCGACGCCTGCGTCAGCAGGTAGTCGCGCTCGGGCGTCGACGTCGTTCTCTGCGCGGCACGGCGGTAGTGCGAGATGGCCGCCGCGGTGTCGCCCGCCATCTCGAGCAGGTGCGCCCGGACCGCGTCGACGCGATGTGTCGCGGCCATGCGTTCGTCCCGATCGAGGCGGTCGAGCAGCGCGAGGCCGGCGGCAGGGCCGTGGACCATGGCCGCGGCGACGGCGCGGCTGAGCGTCACCATCGGGTTGTCGGCCATGCCGTCGAGCAGGTTGTAGAGCGCGAGGATCTGCGGCCAGTCCGTGTCCTCGGCCCGCGCCGCCTCGTCGTGCACGGCCGCGATCGCCGCCTGCAGCTGGTACGAGCCGACCGCGCCGTGGCGCAGCGTGCGCGAGACGAGATCGATGCCCTCGGCGATCGCGTCGCGGTTCCACGACGAGCGGTCCTGCTTCGCGAGCGGGATCAGCTCGCCGTCGGGACCGGAACGGGCAGCGCGCCTGGCGTCGGTCAGCAGCATCAGGGCGAGCAGGCCGGCGACCTCGGGATCGCGCGGAAGCATGGCGTGGACGGCGCGGGTCAGGCGAATCGCTTCGCTCGAGAGATCCGCTCGCTGCAGCTCGCCGCCAGCAGTGGCGGCGTAGCCTTCGTTGAAGATCAGATAGAGGACGTGGAGGACGGCGCCGAGCCGTTCGTTGCGGTCGCGATCGGTCGGCAGGCGGAACGGTACACCGGACGACCGGATGCGCTGCTTGGCGCGGCTGATCCGCTGCGCCATCGTCGCCTCCGGCACCAGGTAGGCCCGGGCGATCTCGGCGGTGGTCAGGCCGCCAACGGCGCGCAGGGTCAGCGCGATGGCCGACGCCCGCGTCAGCGCCGGATGACAGCACATGAACAACAGGATCAGCGTGTCGTCCTCGTGCAGCGTGGTGTCGCTGTCGGGCGCCGGGACGATAGCGTCATCGGCCGGCGCCTGCATGACAACGACGGTCTCGCGCCGGCGGCGGGCAAGGTCGGCGCGGATCTGATCCGTCATGCGCCGCGCCGCGACCTGGATCAGCCAGCCGCGCGGGTTGTCGGGCACGCCCTCACCCGGCCACTGGACCGCCGCCGCCAGGAGCGCTTCCTGGACTGCGTCCTCGGCGGCGGCGAAGTCGCCGAACCGGCGCACCACCGCGCCCAGCACCTGCGGCGCCAGCACGCGCAGGAGCTGCTCACCGGCGGAGTCCAGCCGGCCGTCCGTCACACTTCGACCGGCGGCGCGCTCATCACTTCACGCACCTCGATGCGCAGGTTGAGCGGGACGCCGCCTTCGCCTGGCGCCGCGGAGGCCCGCGCCGCGATCTCGTAGGCCCGCTGGGTGCTCTCGCAATCGACGATCCAGAAACCGGCGAGGAACTCCTTGGACTCGGCGAAGGGACCGTCCGTGACCTCCGGCGCCCCATTCCTGCCGGCGCGCACGATGCGCGCCTGTTCCGCCGCCGCCAGGCCCTCCGCGGCGACGAGCTCACCGCTTTCGGACAGGTCCTTCGCAAGGCGCTTCATGAACCCGATGTGCGCCTTCAAGTCGTCCGGCGCCCAGCTGGCGACGCTCCAGTCGCCACTGGTGCTGCGCGGGGCGTGCATCATCAGCATGTACTTCACGGTCGTAACCCTCCATGTGCGCGCGATTGCGCGTTCACCAGTAAGTCGGAACCGACGGCAGGTTCTCGACATCGCCGGGCTTCAGCCCCGCCATTCCCGCCGCTGGAGCTCCGCCGCCAGCAAGCTCTTCTGAACCTTGCCAAGCGCCGTCTTCGGCAGCCGCTCGACGACGGTGAAGGTCCGGGGCACCTTGAACGAGGCGAGCTGCTCGCGGCACGCGCGTTCGACGCGTGCCTGCTCCCATCCGTCCGCCGCGACGATGAACGCGGCCGGCACCTCGCCGCGGCGCTCGTCGGCGACGCCGACCACGGCCGCCTCGGCGACGCCCGGCTGCTCGCACAGGAAGTCCTCGATCTCGCGCGGGTAGATGTTGAAGCCGCCGGAGATGATGAGGTCGCTCCGCCGTCCGTGCAGCGTGTAATAACCGTCGCGCGCTCGTCGTCCTATGTCGCCCGTCCGGAACCAGCCGTCGGCGAACGCTGCCGCCGTCGCCGCCGGGTTGCGCCAGGTACTCGCGCAGGACGTTCGGTCCGCGAACCCACACCTCGCCCGCCTCGTCGTCGCCGACGTCCTGGCCCTCGTCGTCGACAATGCGCACGCTGACGCCGGGCAGCGGCAGGCCGATGCTTCCGGGCCGCCGCTCGCCGACGCAGGGATTCGACATGTTGATGAGCGTCTCGCTCATGCCGTAACGCTCGAGGATCCGGTGTCCGAACCTGGCCTCGAAGTCCTCCCAGACGCGGGCCGGCAGCGGCGCGGAGCCGGACACGAACAGCCGCATCCGGCTGCCGATCTCGCGCGCGGCGGCCTCTTCGACCTCCAGCAGCCGGACGTACATCGTCGGCACGCCGAAGAACACTGTCGGCCGGAAAGCCAGCATCTGCCGCGCGATTGACTGATGATCGAAGCGTTCCTCCAGCCGCAGCAGGCAGCCGCTGATCAGCCAGGAGTGAATGCCGACGCACAAGCCGTGCACGTGGAAAAGGGGCAGCGTCAGGTGCAGGCGATCGGCCGCGGTCATCTGCCAGCAGGTCACGAGCGCGAGCGCGTTGGTGCAGAGCATGTTGTGGGTCAGCACTGCGCCCTTCGGCGCGCCGGTGGTTCCGGACGTGTAGATGATCAGCGCCGGCGCGTCAGCGTCGTTCGGCGATGCCGGCGGCCGGTCCGGTGGGTCCGCGGCGGCCGCGACCAGCTCGGCGAGGGGCCACGCCGTCCATGGCGCCGGGATCATCTCGAGGTCGTCGCCGTCGGCGATGACCGCGACGGGGTCGGCGTCGCCGATGATGTGCTTCAGCTCACGGTCGCGATAGAGGATGTTCATCGGCACGACGATGGCGCCGAGCCGGAGGATGGCGAGATAGACCGCGACGAGCGCCGGCGAGTTGCGGAGGTACAGGCAGACGCGGCTGCCGCTGCCGACCCCGCGCGACGCCAGCACCCGCGCCAGCCGGTCGACTTCGGCATCGAGCTCGCCGAAGGTCAGCGTGCGGTCGCCATCGAGCGCCGGCGCATCGCGGCGGCCGGACAGTGAGAGCGCGAAGAGGTCGCCGAGGGTCATGGATGCGTCGAGGTGGAAGGTGTCGCGCTACTTGTCCTCCGTGCCGGATTTCGCCGCCGGCGCCGCGTCCTCCAGTGTCTTGAGCGCCTGCTGCCAGCTGAACTTCTCGCCCTTGCCGCGGACGTAATAGTCCATCCACGCCATCTCGCTCATCGCTTTCGCCAGCTGGTTGCGCGGGTCGGGAATGCTGTGTGAGGACCCTGGATACATGTAGAGCTCCGTCGGCACGCCGAGCTGCTTCAGCGCCATGTGCAGTTCGATCGACTGCGGGCTCGGCACCCGCGGATCGCCTTCGACGACGTGAATCATCGTCGGCGTCCTGGCGTTCTTGATGTACTTGAGCGGGGACTGGCTCCAGTACGCCTCGTAGTCGTCGTACGGCAGCTTGTCGCCGAGATAGAACTGCCGGTTGCGCTGGACGTCGCTCTGGGCGTACATCGAGATCCAGTTGGACGTGCCGGCGCCGGAGCTGATCGCCTTGAAGCGATCGGTCTGAACCAGGATCCAGTTCGACCAGTGGCCGCCGGCGCTCCACCCGAGCGCGCCCATCCGCGCCGGATCGACGATGCCCTGCGCGATCAGGTGGTCGACGCCGCTCATGATGTCGTCGTAGCCTGGCGCGAAGTAGTTGCCGACGATGTCGGTCTTGTGCTTCTGGCCGTAGTTCGTCGAGCCGCGATAATTCGGGCGCAGCACGACGTAGCCGGCCCCGGCGTAGACCTGCGAGCCGTAGCCGCCGTTGAAGCCCAGCACGTCGGCCGACGCCGGGCCGCCGTGGATGGCGACGATGAGCGGATAGCGCTGGCCCTGGACGTAGCCGACGGGTTTCACCAGCACGCCGCCGACCATCGTCCCGTCCTTCGACTTCCACGCGATCTCTTCCTGCGTGCCGAGCGCCAGCTGCTTGACCTGCGGGTTGGCGTCCGTCAGCTGCTTCCACGAGGAGCGCGTGCCGACCTGGTCGACGCTGGCGACGGTGAAGACGGTCGGAGGGGTCGTGCCGTCCGCGTACTCGATGAGGAGCACGCCGGTGTTGTCACGCTGGACGGTGAGCGAGGCCTTCTCGCTGCTGATCTGGCGGACCTTGTTCTGGGCGACGTCGATCGCCATCAGCTGGTTCGTCGCCTTGACGCCCTCGTTGAAATAGATCGTGTTCCCGTCTTTCGACCAGAAGCCGACGCTGACGTCGCCGTCGAAGCCGGCGCCGAGCTTGCGGAACGGCTTGCCACGGTCGGCGACCGCGCGCAGGTAGACCCGGCCGTTCGTCATGCTGTACTTCTGCAGATCGTCCGGCGCCGCGAACGCGATCCACTTGCTGTCGGGAGAGAAGCTGGGCGCGCTCTCGCTGACTTCCTGGTTCGAGGTCAGCCGCTCGAGCTGGCCCGACGCGACGTCGAGGAGCCAGAGGTCGGCGTAGAGGCCCTCCTGGGTGATGTTGCGCTGGTAGCGGTCTGCTGAGCCGCCGCGAAACGCCAGCCACTTCCCGTCGTCAGAAACGGTGAAGTCAGAGACGCTGAAAGTCGTGTCGGTCGTCAGCCGCGTCGCCTTGACGGGCTCGAGGTCGAGGGCCCAGAGACTCGCGAGCGGCGTCTCGGCGTTGCGGATGTTGACGGTGAACTTCTTCTCCCGCCGCGCCTTCTCGTCGGCGTCGACCGCGTTGGCGGTGACGAAGTAGATGCGCTTGCTGTCGGGCGCCCAGCGCCAGGTACCGACGCCGGCCGGCTGTTTCGTCAGCGTCTCGACGCTGGCGGTCTCGATGCCGGCGAGCGGCAGGCGATACAGCTGTTCCTCGCCGCTCTTGCCGCTGCGATAGACGAGCCAGCGGCCGTCAGGGCTGATCGTGTAGTTCGACACGCCCTCTTTCGCGTCGCTGACGCGGCGCGCTTCGCCGCCGTCCGGGCGCATCACGTAGATCTGGCTGCGGCTCGACGCGCTTTCCGGCGCGTCACGGTTCGACAGGAAGAAGAAGGCGCGGCCATCGGCCGCCCACGCCGGCGACGCCTCGTTCTTCTCCTTCGTGAAGGTCATCTGCCGCGTCGACGACAGCCCCTGCTGCAGCGAGACCAGGTGCAGGTCGGTCTGGCGCTTCGCTTCCTTCCAGTCGGGCGTCGAGAGGGTATAGAGCAGCCACTGCCCGTCGGGGCTCGGCGTCAGGCCGCCGACCTGTTTCAGGAGCTGCATGTCGAGGAACGACATCGGCCGCGGGTTCTGGGCGGTGACGACCGGCGCGAACGTGCTCGACGCGCCGGCCAGCAGGATCGCGGCGACTCCAATCCAGGAACGCTTCTCTCGATGACGCATGGGCATCTCTCCCCGGTGTTCGCTCTTTCGTGCGGATTTTGCAGCAGTTTAGCAGCTTGGTTTAAGACGAAAGCAGCGGCGTCGTCCGCTTGCACAGCTGGAGCGCGAGGCCCCACGGATCGCGCAGCATCATCAGGCGCGAGCCGTCGGCCAGAGTCTGGTCGTCGACGAGCGTGGCGCCGGCGGCGACGAGCGCATCCCTGGCACCTTCCGGGTCGTCGGTCTTGAAGGCGACGTGGAGGCGAAGCGGGTGCATCGCCGCATAATCGGGAATCGCGTCGGCGGCGTTGCTGTAGATCTCGAGCACGGTGCGGCCGGCGGCATCGGCGAGAAAGTGGATGTGAGGCGGCGTCGCGACGCTGCGAATGACCTTCATGCCGAGATGCTCGACGTACCAGGCGGCCATTTTCACCGGGTCGGAAACGTTGCAGGCGATGTGTTCGACGTTCAGTACGGGCATGCAGGCAGGTTCCTCAGGATGAGATTCCGCAAAGTCTAGCAAACTCCTCACGGAGTCACTCCCGACCAGCCGGGCATTGGCGCCAGGGATGTCCGGACGACGACGGATGGAACGTCGAGAAGGTGGCTATGAATGCAGTTATGGTTGGGAGGGTGTCATGAGTGACTTTGCGTTGCTGTTCCGCTCGTCGGCCGAGGGCCAGCGGGCAGCCATGGGGACGCCTGAGAGCGCGCAGCAGAGCCTGGAGGTATGGCTGAAGTGGATCGCGGACCTCGAATCCTCGGGACGCCTCAAGGATCGCGGCCAGCCGCTGACGATGGAGGGCCGGGTGGTGACGAACGCCGCCGTCACGGACGGCCCGTTCACCGAGGTCAAGGACATCCTCCTCGGCTTCATCATCATCACGGCACGCGACCTGGACGACGCGGCGGGGATCGCCGGAGGCTGCCCGATCGCGATCGGCGGCGGCTCGGTGGAAGTTCGGCCGATCGGGACGCTCGACATCTAGGCGGCGCGAGGCAGTGGCCGTGAATCTCGAAGAGCACCTGTTCCGCCGCGAGTCGGGACGCCTGATCGCGGCGCTGACGCGCCTCTTCGGCGTGCACAACCTCGCGATGGCGGAGGACGTGGCGCAGGATGCCTTCTGCCGCGCCCTCGAGGTCTGGAAGGTGCGCGGCATCCCCGAGAACCCGGCGGCGTGGCTGATGGCGACGGCGAAGAATCGCGCCATCGATGTCATCCGCCGCGAGCGTACCGCCCGCACCTTCGCGCCGGAACTGAGCCGACTCCTCGATGCCGGCAACCCGCTCGCGCCGGCGTTCGACGTCGCGTTCGCTGCCCCGGCGATCCGTGATGAGCAGCTGCGGATGATGTTCTCCTGCTGTCATCCGCGCCTGCCGGAACCGGCGCAGGTCGCGCTGGTTCTCAACATCCTGTGCGGCTTCGGCGCCGCAGAGATCGCCGCCGCGTTCCTCGTCAGCCGTGACGCGATCGAGAAGCGCCTGGCCCGCGGCAAGAGGACGCTGTCGTCGGCGACTCGATTGTTCGATCTCGACGACAGCGAATTCACCGATCGCCTGTCGGCGGTCCGCGGTGCGCTGTATCTCCTGTTCAACGAGGGCTATCACGGCGCGTCGGCGACGGCGACGGTTCGCGCCGGGTTGTGCGGCGAGGCGATGCGGCTGACGGCACTGCTGCGCGAGTATCCGCCGGCGGCGACGCCGGAAACCGAAGCGCTGGCGGCGCTGATGGCGCTCGACGCGGCGCGGCTGCCGGCGCGGCTCGACGCCGCCGGCGACCTCAACCCGCTCGCACACCACGACCGGACGATGTGGGATGCGGCGCTGATCGGGGAAGGATTGGCGCTGCTCGAGCGCTCGGCGCGCGGCGGTGTCGTCAGCCGTTATCACGTCGAAGCCGCTATCGCCGCGGCGCACGCCAGCGCACCGGACCTCGATGCCACCGACTGGCCGCTGATCGTCTCGCTCTACGATCGCCTGCTGGCGATCGTCCCGACGCCGGTCGTGGCGCTGAGCCGTGCTCTCGCGATCGCCGAGCGCGACGGCGCGGCTGCCGGGCTCGCCGCGATCGACGCGATCGAAGGGAGCGAGCGCCTCGCGCGCTACCCGTTCTATCCGGCGGCGCTCGCCGAGATGCATCGCCGCCTTGGCGATCTCGACGTCGCCCGCCGGCATTTCATTGCTGCGCGCGCGCTCGCGCGCAACGAAGCCGAGCGCCGGTTCCTCGACAAGCGCCTGACGCAGTGCGCCGCCCAGGCGACTGTCCGGACCGCCCTGGCTCGCGCGTCGAACAAGCAGACCACTCGATAGAGCCGGAACGATTCACCGGCCGGGTGGATGGAGCGCTGCATGACCACCACACGTCAGATCCTGGCTTTCAACCGCGTCACCGCTGACGGTTACTTCTCCGACCTCGATGGCAGCCTGTCCTGGGTTGTCCCCGAGCCGGACGTCGACCGCGCCGCCGCCGGCAGCAGCGACGCCGACACGATTCTCTTCGGCCGCAAGACCTACGAGCTGTTCGAGCGCTTCTGGCCGAGCGCGCTCGCCGATCCCGACCTGGCGCCGGACCCTCACGCCGGCGGCCAGCCATCGCCCGAGCAGCGCAACTTCGCCGTCATGCTCAACCGGATGACGAAGCTCGTGTTCTCGCGCTCGCGGAAGGATGTGAGCTGGAACAACTCGAGGATTCTCGGCGAGCTGGACGTCCGTGAGGTCGAGGCGCTGAAGCGTCAGCCGGGCGGGAACATCCTCATCTTCGGGAGTTCCTCGATCGTGTCGCAGCTGACGATCCACGGCCTCATCGACGAATACCTCTTCGTCGTCAGTCCCACCTTTCTTGGCAGCGGCCGGTCATTGATCAATGTGCCGACGCCCGTCAGCCTGCGGCTGCTCGACCTGAAGCAGTTTCCGTCGGGAACGTTGATGATTCGCTATGGGAGGGCCTGAGCGTCCGCGCCGCGGCGAACGACACATTCAACGCATCCGAAGCGGTGAATGTTGACGGCATGCGGCGATTGGCCGTACAATCTCCGCAATGGAAGCGGCGAATAAATATATACATGAGTTTGACGGCTGGCCGCGCCTGTTCTGGGCCGATGCCACGCTGACGCCGCTCCTGGCGTCGGTCAGGCACAAGCAAGGCCGGCTCGTCGGTCACATGGAGGCGCTCGGCTTCGATGTCCGGGAAGCCGCGGCCCTCCGGACCCTGACCGAGGATGTCGTCAAGACCAGCGCGATCGAGGGGGAGTCCCTCGACGCCGACCAGGTTCGCTCGTCGATCGCGCGCCGCCTTGGCCTCGACATCGCTGGCCTCGTCGCATCAGACCGCCACGTCGACGGCGTCGTCGAGATGATGCTCGACGCGACCCGGCACTACGAGCAGCCGCTGACGGACGAGCGGCTGTTCGGGTGGCACGCGTCGCTCTTTCCCACGGGCCGCAGCGGCGGCACGCGGATCACCGTCGGCGGCTGGCGCGACGACCGCGCGGCGCCGATGCAGGTCGTCTCCGGTCCGGTCGGACGCGAACGCGTGCACTTCGAGGCCCCGGCCGCGCCTCGTCTGCCCGACGAGATGCAGCGCTTCATCACCTGGTTCAACGCCGAGGCGCCGATCGATCCCGTGCTCAAGGCGGCGCAGGCGCATCTCTGGTTCGTGACCATCCATCCGTTCGACGACGGCAACGGCCGGATCGCCCGAGCGCTCGCCGACATGACGCTGGCGCGATCGGAGCAGAGCCCGCACCGCTTCTACAGCATGTCGGCGCAGATCCGCGCCGAGCGCGCCGACTACTACCGCATGCTCGAGCGGACGCAGCAGGGGCCGCTCGACGTCACGCCGTGGATGGAATGGTTTCTCGGTTGCCTGACGCGCGCGATCGAAGGCGCGCAAACGACGCTCGCCGGCGTCCTGGGCAAGGCGCGGGCGTGGGACACGCTGCGGGCGATCTCGTTGAACGATCGGCAGCGTCTCGTCATCACGCGCCTGCTCGACGGCTTCGAGGGAAAGCTGACGACGTCGAAGTGGGCGGCATTGACGAAGTGCTCGCAGGACACGGCGCTGCGCGACATCCAGCAGCTCGTCGATCGCGGCGTGCTGGTCCGCAATGCCGCCGGCGGCCGCAGCACGAGCTATTCGCTGGCCGAGAGTTGATTGGATTCATCGGGCGGGGCTGAAACCCGCCCTGCGTGTGCCGGGGCCGGCACCCGCGTCGGACTATACACCCGGCGTCGTCGACACGACCCCGAGCTGCTGGTACATCGTCAGGAAGTCGAAGCAGTTCCATCCTTCCTGGAACTGATCGTTGGCGACTCGCGCCAGCACCATGCCGTTGAAATCGACCTTCCGTCCGGTCGGCGCAAAGCCGAGGGTGTCCCCGGAATGCGTGCCGGTGACTCGACACAGGACGGTCACGTAATCCCCTTCGACCGTGGATCGCACGATGTCGATGTGGATGTCGGGGAAGGCGCCGCGGAACGTCCTGTATACCGCGTGAAAGCTTGCCGGCCCCTGAAACGGCCCGCCAGGAAGGCCGTGCGCCGTGGCAGTGGCGCAGAACAATTTGTCGATCGAAGCTTCGTGCCCCTGGTTCCAGACCTCGTCGAACCAGGCCCGCATCACGGCATCAGGCGTCATGCTCATATGTCACGCAATCTGCAATCTGCAATCGACAATTCAATCTTCAATCTTCAATCTGCAGTCTTCAATCAAACCTTGCTCATCTGCCGTGAGCGCTGCGGCTGCGCCGCCGGTGGCACCTTACGGCGGTAGAGATCGAAGAACTTGTTGCAGGCGCGGTGGAAGCGTTCCGTCAGCTGCCGGCCGGCGTCGCCCGGCACCGGACCGAGCCGGCTCCACGACGCCTGCGCCTGGCGGACGTCGTCTGCCATCGCCCGCCACTTGCTCTCTTCGCCGGCGCGTCCGCCGATGGTGTTCGAGGCCAGCGCCTCGCGCAGCATGTCGGCAAGCGCCTGCGAGCCAGTGGAGGGCGCGGCGGCGCTGGTGTCGAGGAAGCCCTCGACCTTGGCGCACAGCTTTTCCATCTTCTGGCGGCTGGCTTCGACGTCGAGTTCGGTGCCCTTGAAGGCGTCGGGCTGGGTCGTCATCAGGCGCTCGAGCGCGTCGACGAAGCGCGTGCTCAGCGGATCGACGCCCTGACGGACGACGGGCGTGCTCTGGTTCCAGCGGTTGCGCAGCGAGCGTACGCGCTCGAGGAGGTCGGCGGGCAGGGTGGCCTCGCCCTCGCCGGGCGTCGTCAGCGACTCGAGTTCGACGACGAGCGCCTCGCGGTCGGCGTGCTTGGCTTCGAGCTCGATCTCGTCGCGGCGCTTGAAGCGCTCGAAGAAGGTGTCGCAGGCGGCGCGGAAGCGGTTCCAGATCGCCTCCGACTTGCTGCGGCGCACCGGCCCGACCGTCTTCCAATCCGCCTGGAGGCGGCGAATCTCGGCCGCGGCCTTGTCCCACTCGCGCGAGCCGGCGAGGGTCTCGGCGCGTTCACACAGCGCTTCCTTCCTGGCGAGGTTCGCCGACCAGGCTTCCTTGCGCTGGTTGAGGTCCTCGTTGCGGCGTGTGAAGAAGCGATCGCAGGCGTCCCGGAACCGCTTCCAGGTCGTCTTGGACTCCTGGCGCGGGATCGGCCCGACCTGCTGCCATTCCGCCTGCAGCTTCTTGAGCTCGTCGGCGGTCTTGATCCAGTCGGTCGACTCGGCGAGGGCTTCGGCGCGCTCGATCAGCGCCAGCTTGAGGCGCAGGTTGGCGTCCCGCTCCCCGGCGCGCTGCGCGAAGAACTCGCGCGCCCTGGCCTGCATCGGATCGGCCGCCTGGCGATAGCGATGCCACAGCGACTGCGCCTGGGCGCGCGGCGCTTCCGCCACCTGCTTCCACCGCTCCTGCAGTTCGTGGAGCTCGTGCGCCGCCTTCTCGATCTCCTCGGGCTTTTCCGGATCGGTGCTGCCGATGTTGTACTTCGCGTGCAGCGCCTCGGCCTTGGCGATCAACTCTTCCTGGACGGCGGCGTTGGCGAAGCGCTTCCACTCGTCCATCTCGCGCAGGTCGTGCAGCCGCGGCGCCATGGTCGTCATCGCGGCCTTGAGGCGCTCGACGAGCGCTTGCTGCTCGCGCGCCGGCAGCGCCGGCGGCGCTTCGATCGCCGCCTTGAGATCGCGAACGGCGCGGTCGGCCTCGCGCAGCGCCAGGTCTTCGGCCGCGGCGCGCGCCGCGACGCGGTCGAGCAGCTGCTCGATGCGCTGCGCCTGCTGGCGCAGGGTCCGCTCGGCCGCGAGGCGCTTCGCCTCGGCGCGCTGCGTCACGCGGGCCTCGGCTTCGGCGAACCTGGCAGTGACCTCGGCGTCGAGCCCGTCGGCGCGGCCGATCAGCCCGTGCCATTCGCCGGCGACCGTCTGCCACGCCGCTTCCGTGTCGACCGGCGCCCCGCCCTCGGCCGCAGGCTCCGCCGGGCCGGCGGATGTGAGCCGATCCGCCTCGGCGGCGAGCTCGGCGAGCCGCGCGTGCGTCCGTTCGAGGTCCTGACGGTTGGCGTGGCGCTCCGCCGCGATGCGACAGGCGGCGTCGAAGCGATGACGCAGCTCGGCGTCCCGCAGCTCCTGCGCCGTTGCCCCCGGCATCCCTTCCCACTCGGCGCGCGCTTTCTCGATCTCGTCCGGCGTGTCGTCGCCGCGAAGCTCCTCGACGCGATCGCACAGGGCGACAAACGCGGCCCGCCGCGCCGCGGCGCGCTCGATCTCCGCCTGGCGCTCGGCTTCTGCCTTCGCGTGCGCGTCGACGGCGGCGCGGGCGATTGCCAGCCGGCTGGTGAAACGGTCCGATGCGTCCTGATCGATGCGGGCAACGAGCGCCTGCCACGCGGCTTCAGCTTCGTCGAGCTGCGCCGCGGCGTCAGCCGTCGCCGGCGCCGCGCCGAGGGCGTCGATCCGGGCGATTGCCAGGGCCGCCCGCTTCTGCAGGTCTTCCGCTTCCGCCCGGCGGTGGGCTTCGGCGTCGTCCATTTCCTGGATGATCGCGCGTGCCCGCTTGCCGACCGCCTTGTTCCTGGCGCGGGTCGACAGGCTGTCGAGCAGCTCGCGCCGCTCGCGCTCCCCGGCCGTCGCCTCGACGACGCGCTGCAACGCCGCCAGGCCGGCCTCGCGGCTCTCGGTGTTGGTTGCGATCGCCACCAGCTCGCCGACGTCCGCGACGCGCGCGACGGCATCGAGCGCGACCCGCGGGTCGATGGCGTGGCGGGCAACGCTGCCGAGCGTCTTCTGGTCCTGGATCCTGGCGAGCGCCGCGATGCGGACGGCGTGGTGCGGCGACGTTTTGGCGACGGCGCCGTAACTCTTCTGGTCGCTCAGGCCGTCGAGCGCGGTCGCGGCGTCGCTGTCGCTGTCGGCGGCGGTATTCGCGATCTCGACCAGCCGTTCCGCGAGCTCGCGCCGCAGGCCTTCGTCCTTTTCTGTACGCGCGAGGCGCGACAGGTAGCCGGCGGTGCCGAGCCGGGCGATTGCCGCCCGCCGGACGCGGACGTCATCGTCGGAGGCCGCGAGCTCGGCGATCACGCCGCGGTGCTCGGCATCGTCGGGCAGTTCGGAGATGCCGGCCAGCCGGATCGCCGGGTCAGGGCTTCGATACTTCGGTTGGGGCTTGAAACGATCCAGGAAAGACATGGGGGAGCCTTGCTTCAATCGGTTAGTCAGGCACGGCCGGCGGGCAGCGCTCGTTTCGTGATCTATACGATCAGTTCAGACGTTCGGTGCCCGTCGGACGGTGCGTGACTTACGCGATTCGATTCAACCGTTCGATTCTTGCGTGAGCCATTCGGCGATTTGTTCGCGCGTCATCCGATGGTCGTCGTTCAAGTGCACGATCATCGACGCCAGCGGGAGCCGTTTCCGGCAGCCCTGCGGACACGGCTTGGTGACCTCGTCCAGGCAGCGGAACAGCCGTTCGAGATGGTCGGGGATCAGCTTGCCGTGGGCCCGGGGCAGGTGATACACGCCCTCGTAGACCGCGCCGAGCGCGCACGATCCGCCTTGTTCGTCGAAGTAGCTGCCGAAGCACTGATGCCCGCGCGTCGAGCCGGCGCGGATGAAGTCCGCCAGTTCCTTCTGCTCGTTCTCGAGTCCTGTCGCCATCGCGCATCTCCCGCGCGTTTCGCGCTTGTCCCGATTCTGAGGCCATTGTAGCCCACGGATCGAGCCGGAGAACCCGCGGCGCACGGCCGAATTCCGGCTTTCTTCGCGCCCCTGGCGACTTGCTCGCGACGCTTCCAGCGCGTCGTCGATCCATCGATTTGAATCAACCGCAACGTCCGTCCGGATTCGTCAACGCGTGGACGCTGCTAAGTCTTTCAAACCGCGGACCGCCGTACGCCCGTGCAATCGGCAGTCCGTTTCCGGAAGCGCCTGGTGCGCCGATCCCGCAACCGGTCACTCGGCGCGGGCCGCCGCCATGGTTGCGCCCGCGCGCCGCCCTCCGACCGCTACAATGACCTGCATGTGGACCCTCGCTCTCATTCTGCTCGTGGCGCCGCAGGCGCCCGTCAAACTCGTGGCGCCGCAGGCGCCCGTCAAACTCGTGGCGCTGCAGGCGCCCGTCAAACTCGTGGCGCTGCAGGCGCCCGTCAAACTCGTGGCGCTGCAGGCGCCGGTCAAACCAGCGGCACCATCGACGCCCCCCGCCCCCCTCGAGCCGGCCCCCGGCAATCCGGTCGTCGTCGTCTCGACGACGATGGGCGACGTCACGATGGAGTTGTTCAAGGATCGCGCGCCGGTCTCGGTCGAGAACTTCCTTCGTTATGTCAACGACGGCTTCTACCCCGGCACGATCTTCCACCGCGTCGTCCGCGGGTTCGTCGTGCAGGGAGGCGGCTACAGCGCCGGCATGGTCGAGAAGCAGACCGGACCGCCGGTGCAGAACGAGGCCACCAACGGCTTGAAGAACACCCGCGGCACCGTCGCGATGGCGCGGACGCAGGTCGTCAGGAGCTCGACGACGCAGTTTTACATCAACGTCGCCAACAACAGCTCGCTCGATCACCGGGGCTACGCGCCGATCGACTTCGGCTACGCGGTGTTCGGCCGGGTCCTGAGCGGCATGGAAGTGGTGGACAAGATCGCCGAACTGCCGACGAAGGGCGAGAACCCGATCGAGCCGGTGACGATCACGGCAGTGTCGCTGAAGAAATAGCCGCTCCGCGTCGCGTTACGTACGGTCGAGCGCGGCCAGCTCCCGTTCGAGGCGGGTGACCAGGCCGTCCAGCTGCTGGACGACGGCTCTGACGGTGTCCGGCTGGCTCAGATCGATGCCAGCCGTTTTCAACAACTCCATCGGATAGTTGCTGCCGCCCGAGCGCAGCAGCGCGAGGAAGCGATCGCGCGCCGCCGCGCGCGTGCCGGCGTCGCCGTGCATGATGTCCTGGGCGATGCGGGCTGCCGAGGCGAAGCAGGTCGCGTACTGGTAGACGTAGTACGGCGAGTTGAAGAAGTGCGGGATCCGCGACCACGTGATGCCGGTCAGCTCGTTCAGGTCGAGGGCGTCGCCGTAGTAGTCGGTCAGCAGCTCGCGATACATCGCCGTCAGGATCTCCGCCGTCACCGGCTGGTCGCGTTCGACGAGCCGGTGCGCCCGCAGCTCGTAGTCGGCGAACAGCACCTGGGTGTAGAACGTGCCGGCGATGTTGTCGATCGCATGCTGCAGCAGGACGACGCGCTCTGCCGGATCGGTCGAGCGGGCGAGCAGGTACTCGAGCAGCAGCGCCTCGCTCAGCGTCGACGGCACCTCGGCGACGAAGATGGTGTAGCTCGAATAGACGAACGGCTGCGTCTCGTGCGACAGGATGGTGTGCATCGAGTGCCCCATCTCGTGCGCGAGCGTGAACATGTCGTCGAGCGTGTCGCTGTAGTTGAGCAGCATGTACGGATGCGTGCCGTACACCGGCGCCGAGTAGGCGCCCGGCCGCTTGCCCTCGTTCTCGTAGACGTCGATCCAGCCGCCGGCGAAGCCCTGCCGCATCCGGGCCTGGTACTCGCCTCCGAGCGGCGCCACGGACTCGACGATCCAGTCGAGGACGTCGTCGTACTGGTACTTCCGATCGAAGCTGACGAGCGGAATCGAGTAGTCGTAGACGTGGTACGACGGCACGCCGAGGACTCGGCGGCGCAGGCGATGGTAGCGGCGCAGCGGCTCGACGCCGGCGCGCGTCGTCTCGATCAGGTTCTCGACGACCGAGGTCGGGATGTTGTCGCCATGCAGCGCCGCGTCGAGCGTCGAGGCGTAGCCGCGGGCGCGCGCCGTGAACCAGTCGCGCTGGCAGACGCCGTTATAGAGCGTTGCGTAGGTGTTGAGGCTGCGGCGGTAGACCTCGTGCAGCGCCTGGAACGCGGCGGCGCGATCCGCCTGGTTGCGTTCGGTGGCGAGAATCGCGCGGTAGCGCCCGTAGGAGACCGTGACGCTCTGGCCCGACGACAGCGTGATCGTCGGGAACGTGGCGTCGGCTGTCGACAGCGCCCAGTAGGCGTCGTTCGGCGCCGATGACAGCCGGCTGGCGAGCGACATCAGCCGCTCGCCGGCATGATCGAGGACGTGCTCCTGCTGCCGGTAGAGATCGTCGATGGCGAAGCGGTAGAGCCGCAGCGGCTCGAACGCCTCCATCCAGCCGCGCACGGTCGCGTGCGGGATCGCGAGCAGCTCCGGGTTGAACCAGGACTCGGCCTGTTTCCATCGCGCAAACAGCAGCTGCACCTGCTGCCGCCGCGCGTTGACGGCGTTGTCGCGCTGGTCTTCGTCGTAGCGCAGCGACGGGAAATACCAGACGCGGTAGGCGAGCTGGCCGAGCTCCTCGGACATGCCGAACGCCGCGACCAGCGGCTCGGGCCCCTGCGCCAGCGTCCCCTGGAGCGCGGCGTAGCGATCGATCCCGGCGTCGAGGCGCGCGAAGCCCTCCTGCCACTCCTCCCAGCTCGCGAAGATATCGGCGAGGTTCCACTTGAACCGCTCGGCGATGTCGGCGCGCTGGCGGCTGCGGCTGGCCGGCGGCTGGGCCTCGGCCACGTCCGAGGGATGCCAAGCCACGTCCGAGGGATGAAAGCGCGGCAGCGGCGGCATCCAAAAACTATGACACAACCGTCGCGCCCCGGATGTCACGCTGCGCCGCTCGTCTTGCGGATCCAGGCGGCGACGACGTCCATGATTTCGTCGAGCCCGGCATCCGCTTTTCTGCCGGGGGCCTTGAACGAGTGGTCGCCGCCGGCGACGTCGTGCAGCGTCGCTCGCGCCAGCGTCGGAAGAAGCGCCGCGATCTCAGCCGTGGTGCCGAACGGGTCGCGCGAGCCCTGCACGAAGAGCATGGGTTCGGCGATGGCGGGCAGGTGCGCGTCGCGCCGCTGATCGGGTTTGCCCGGTGGATGCAGCGGATAGCCGAGGAAGATGAGTCCGGACAACCCCTCGCATCCCTGCGACGCGATGTGCGAGGCGATGCGGCCGCCCATCGATTTCCCGCCGATGAAAAGCGGGACCCCGGCGAACGCCGACTTGCCGGCCTGTACGGCCTCGCGCCACGCCTGCTCGAGGACCGGCGCGCGGTCGGGCACCTTCCGGCCCGCCGCAATGTAGGGAAAGTCGAACGTCGCGGCGCTGATGCCGCGGGCCGCCATGCCCTTGCCAAACCGCACCATGAACGGGCTCTTCTGCCCGGCGCCGGCGCCGTGGCCGAGAATCAACGCCGCGATGGGCGCCGCCGCTTCGTACGTCGTCAACATTCCGCAGCCTCCGAATCGTCGTGCGGCGGGGTCCGCCGCACCCCTATTGAACCTCAACGCGTGCGCAGGACAGCGATCAGGCGGTGAAGCCGCATCCAGACGGCGAGGTTGCTACCTCTACAGTTTGTGGGGGAGGGAACGGTCTGACTCAATCCGGCGAGTCACACACTCACCCCGGCTGGCGTATTCTCATCGGCCGGTGTCTAATCGCTCGACGGCCATCCGCGCGCGCGCCACGGCCTTGCGCTGACAACGAATTAGCGCCAACCAATCCCTGGGGCACGCCGTCTGATAACCGGAGAGACGTATGCCTCCATCAACCCGCTATCGTCTCGCCATCGTCACAGGTGCGATCCTCCTCAGTGTCGCTGCCGGCGTGGCCGTCGTGGCATTGATGCGGGATTCCAGGAGTCCCGAAACCGGGCAGTCGGGGCGGCGCGCGACCACGGCGAAAGTCGAGCGCCGCGAGTTCGTTCACGGCGTCCGCCTGAGCGGCACGGTCGAAGCGGTGGAGGCCACGACGATCGCGACGCCGCGGCTCGCCGGTCCCAACACCCAGTCGCTGGTGATCACCCGGCTGGTCAAGCCAGGCACCGCCATCCGCAAGGGCGACCTGCTCGTGGAGTTCGATCGGCAGACCCAGATCGCCGCCGCCCTCGACCGCCGCGCCGAGCTGAACGACCTCGATCAGCAGATCATGAAGAAGGCAGCGGCCGAGAACGCCACCAAGGCGCGGGACGACGGCGAGATCATGCTTGCCGAGTCGGCCCTGGCGCGGGCCCGGCTCGAACAGTCGAAGAACGAGCTGCTGCCGAAGATCACGGTCGAGAAGAACAACCTCGCGGTCGAGCAGGCCGTGGCGACGCTCAACCAGCACAAGACGACCTACGCCCTCAAGCGCAAGGCGGCCGAGGCCGATCTGCAGATCCTCAAGATCCGCCGCGGCCGGGCCGAGAGCTCGATGCGCCAGGCGGAGACCAACGCCGAGCGCATGGCGATCGTGGCGCCGATCGACGGCATGGCAGTCGTCCGCACGGTCTGGAAGTCCAACACCATGGCCGAAGTGCAGGAAGGCGAGGAAGTCCGCGCCGGCGTACCGGTCGTCGACGTCGTCAACCCGGCGACGATGCGGGTGCGGGCGCGGGTGAGCCAGTCCGACATCAACGAGCTGCAGATCGGGCAGACCGTCAAGGTCGGGCTCGACGCGTATTCCGATCTCGTGTTCGACGGCCGCATCGCCCAGATCTCGCCGCTGGGCATGGTGTCGACGCTGTCGCCGAAAGTGCGGATCTTCGTCGTGCTGGTCGACGTCAACGGCGCCCACCCGAACCTGATGCCCGACTTGACCGCCTCGCTCGACGTCACGCTCGCGCGGGTCCCGAACGCGCTCGTCGTGCCGCGCGACGCCATCGGCCGCGACGGCGGCAGGACGTTCGTCCGCGTGCAGCGGGGCTCGACCTACTCCGAACAGCCGGTGACGCTCGGTCCCCTCAGCGCGCTGCACGCGGTGGTGGCCTCCGGCGTCGACGAAGGCGCCGTCGTCGCCCGCAACATCGCGCCGACGGCTGACGTCGTCGCCGCGGCCAGCCCCGGCGCCGCGGCGCCGGCCAGTACCGAAGCGCGCACTGCGCCGCCCGTCGCCGGGACGCCCCGATGAGCCTCGTTTCCCGCGTACGCAGCCGTGGCGGCATCGCCACCCTTGCCGTGCTCGTCGTTGTCGTCGCCGCCGGCGTGTTCGCCGCCGTCGGGCGCGGTTCGGCGCCGGACCTGCCGACGATCGAAGTGAAGCGCGGCGAGTACGTCGACGCGCTCGAGCTGCGCGGCGAGATCCGGCCGCTGCGTTCGGTCGTCGTCTCGTCGCCGATGCAGTCGGGCGAACTGCAGATCCTGAAGCTCGCGGCCAACGGCACCAAGGTCAAGGCTGGCGACGTCGTCGTACAGTTCGACGGCACGACGCTGCAGCGGACGATCCAGGAGAAGGAGTCGGAGCTCAAGCAGGCCAACGCCGAGATCGAGCAGGCCAACGCCCAGTCGCGGATCGCCGCCGAGCAGAACGCGACGGCGCTGATGAAAGCGAAGTACGACATCGAGCGCTCCAGGCTCGATCTCAACCGCGGCGAGACGGTGTCGCGGCTCGAGAACGAGCAGGCGAAGCTCGCCCTCGGCGACGCCGAGCAGCGGCTGCGCGAGCTCGAGGAGAAGATGAAGTCGGACGCGACCGGCGCCAGGGCGGACCTTTCGAGCAAGCTCCGCAAGCGTGAGAAAGCGCTGTTCGATCTCAAGCGCGCCGAGGACGGCCTGGCGAAGCTTCAAGTCAAGGCGCCGAGCGACGGCGTCGTCAACATCCTGCCGAACTATCGCTCGGGCAACATGATGGGCGCCGCGCCGGAGTTCCGCGAAGGGGACCGCGCCTGGGCCGGGGCGGCGATTCTCGAGCTACCCGACCTGTCGTCGGTGCACCTGCTGGCGCGGCTCGACGAGTCCGACCGCAGCCGTCTGAAGGCGAACCAGCCGGCGTCGGTGCGCATCGAGGCCGTGCCGGGCAAGGAGTTCAAGGCCAGGATCGACGCGATCTCGATGCTGGCGCGCGTCGACTATCAATCGAGCTGGCCGCCGCCGCGCAACTTCGACCTCGACCTGCTGCTGCTCGAGGAGGACGCGCGGATCCGGCCGGGCATGACCGCCGTCGCGCGCATCGCGACCGAGCGCGTCCCGGACGTCATCCTCGTGCCGTCGGAAGCGATCTTTCAGCGCGACGGCTCGCCCGTCGTCTACGTCCTCGACGGCTCGGAGTTCGAAGAGCGCCGGATCGAGATCGGCCGCCGCGGCAAGGAACAGGCGATCGTGACGAAAGGCGTCGAGCCCGGCGACGACGTCGCGACCCGCCGGCCGTCGGTCGAGATGATCAGGAGGGCCCAGTGAAACGCCGCTTCGTCGGTCCCGCCCTCGGCCTCTTCGTCCTCGCCGTCGGCGCCGCGATCGTGTTTGCCATGCCGCGGCTGCCGGAGCGCGGCGACGCCGTGCCGACGGCGGGCGTCGCCCGCGGCCCGCTCAAGGTCACGATTCACGCCACCGGCGAGCTGCGCGCCGGCCGCACCATGACGCTGGTGACGCCGCCGGTCGGCGGCATGCTCCGCGTCGTCAGCATGAAGACGACGGGGATGCCGGTCAAGAGCGGCGAGGTCGTGATGGAGTTCGATCCGGCCGACCAGGAGTACGCGCTCGAGCAGGCGAAGTCGGAACTGGCGGAGGCCGAGCAGGAGATCGTCAAGATGAAGGCCGACGCCGAAGTGCAGAAGGCGCAGGACGACGTCGCGATGCTGACGGCGCGGTTCGACGTCCGCCGCGCCGAGCTCGAGGCCAGCGGCAACGAGCTGATTCCCGCGGTCGAGGCCCAGAAGAACCAGCTGTCGCTCGAAGAAGCGAAGCGGCGGCTGGCGCAGCTGGAAGAAGACGTCAAGTCGCGGGCCGCGACCAACGTCGCCTCGCTCGCCGTCGTCCAGGAGAAGCGCAACAAGGCGGTGATGGGCATGCAGCGGGCGCAGCAGCAGATCGAGAGCCTGGTGCTGCGCGCGCCGATGGACGGCACGGTCTCGGTCAAGGAGAACCGCGACGGCCTGATGATGTTCGGGCCCGGCATGGTGATTCCCGAGTACCGCCAGGGCGACTCGGTGTGGCCCGGGCGTCCGGTCGCGGACGTCATCGAGTCGGGCAAGATGGAGGTCCGCGCCAAGATCGCCGAGAGCGACCGCACCAACATCACCTCCGGTCAGCCCGCCACCCTTTACGTCGACACGCTACCCGACGAGAAGTTCGTCGTCCGCGTCGGTTCGCTGTCGGGGCTGGCGACGCGGGCGCAGTGGTACGAGAGCGCGACCGTCACGCGGTTGTTCGACGTCAGCTTCCAGTTCGATACGCCCGATCCGCGCCTCAAGGCGGGCGCCTCGGCGCGGGTGGTGATCGAAGGCAAGGAAATCCCGGACGCCCTCCACGTGCCGCGCCAGGCGGTGCTCGAGAAGAACGGCAAGACCCACGTCTTCGTCAAGGTCGGCGACCGCTTCGAGCAGCGTGAGGTCAAGGTCGAGCACCTGACCGAGAGCCGCGCCGCGATTGCCGGCGTCGCCGAAGGCACCGAGGTGGCGCTGAGCGATCCGACGCTGGCGCGACCGACCAGCAACAGCTCTTCGCCGACGCTTCCTGCCGCCGGGACGCGCTAGAGATGGCCGCTCCGCGCATCATCGGCACGACCTCGGACTTCCTGCCCGAGCTCCGCCTCGGCTTCGAGAACCTTCGCGCCCACAAGCTGCGGTCGCTGCTGACGATGATGGGGATGATCTTCGGCGTCGCCGCCGTCGTCGCGATGCTGTCGATCGGCGCCGGGGCGCAGCAGGAAGTGATGGCGTTCATCGAGCAGCTCGGGGTCCGCAACCTGATCGTCGAGGCCCGCGAATCGACCGACTACCAGGTCGTGCAGAAGGTGCGGCAGCTTTCCGCCGGCCTGACGTTCCGCGACTACCGCGTGATCCAGGCCAACCTCGACGACATCTCGGCCTCGACCGCGCGCAAGCGGTTCGTCCCGTCGAAGCTGCTGCCGCGGCCGCAGAGCGATCCGCCGGTCGTCTACGGCGTCAGCCCGCAGTACATGCAGATCGCGAACCTGCAGGTCGTGGCCGGGCGCTTCTTCACGGCGGGCGAGACCGACGCGGCGGCGCCGGTGGCGGTGCTCGGCGAGGGCGCGACGGCGTCGCTCTTCGGCGCCGACGACCCGATTGGCAGGCACGTCAAGGTCAACGAGCAGTGGTTCCAGGTGATCGGCGTCGCCGGACCGCAGCTGACCGTCCAGGCCGACGTCGCCGGCGTCCCGGCGCAGGACCGCAACAATCTGATCTACGTGCCGCTGCACGCCGCGATCTTCCGCCTCGAGGACGCCAACAGCCGCTATCGCGACGAGATCGACGGCATCTATCTGCAGATGAAACAGGGCGCCGACGTGCCGGCAGCGGCAGCCCTGCTGCGCGGCCTGCTCAACGTCTCGCATCGCGGCGCCGCCGACTTCAGCATTGTCTCGCCGGCCGAGCTCCTCGCCGAACAGCGGCGGACGCAGCGCATCTTCGAGATGGTGATGGTCGCGATCGCCTCGATCTCGCTGCTGGTCGGCGGCATCGGCATCATGAACATCATGCTGGCGAGCGTGATGGAGCGGACGCGCGAGATCGGCGTCCGCCGCGCCATCGGCGCCAAGCGCCGCGACGTCATCCGCCAGTTCCTGATCGAGACGACCATCATCTCGCTCGCCGGCGGCATCATGGGCGTGCTGGTCGGCGTCGGCCTGTCGCAGATGATCGGCTACCTCGCCGGCTGGTCGACGATCGTCACCACCACGTCGATCGTGCTGGCGTTCGTCGTCTCCGTCGCGATCGGCCTGATCTTCGGTCTCTACCCCGCCATCAGGGCCGCGTCACTGGATCCGGTCAAGGCGCTGCATTACGAGTAGGAGCTTCGATTGTCGGGGCTCAGGGCTCAGGGCTTCGGGCTAAAAAAGCCTCAAGTTCTCAGCCGATGCGGCTTTCCCTGAGCCCTGAGCCCTGAGCCCTGAGCCCTGAGCCCTGAGTCAGATCCTCGCCAGAATGCCCGCGCGTGCTGGTGCCGCGCAGCGAGCCGAGCGCCTGGCAGTAGACCGAGAGTTGCCGGCGGTAGCGTTCCAGGTCGCCTGCGAGCTCGCGGTCGGTCTTGAAGTCGATCACGGTGATGCCGGTCAGATCCTCGAACACGAGGTCGGCCGCACCTTCGATCAGTGTCCCGTCCGGCGCTTTCCAGGTGATTGGCAGCTCGCGTTCGCAGCGGCCGGCGCGCTCGGCGAGGCGCACGCGATCGAACAGCGAGTCGCGCAGCACTGACGTCACGACTTCGACGGCGGCGTAGACTTCCTCGCCGACATAAGGCTCGCGTCCTTCCAGCGGCACGATCCGGCTCTGCGCCTGCGCCACCTGGCTGACGATGCGTTCGCTGGCGTTGAGCGGCACGGCGGCGAGCACCGCGTGCACGAGCGTGCCGAAGCGGGCGCCGAACGGGCGATCGGTCGAGCGCGAGAAGTCGACGACCTCGACCTCCGGCGGCGCGCCGCCGGCGTCGAACGTCTTGTCGACGGCGACGGACGTCGCCGTGCGGACGCGCATCGACGGCATACGCGCCGCGGTGACGGCCTCCTCGCGTCCCTCCCGCCACTGCTCGTAGGCGGCGAGGCGCGCCGCGACCATCGCCGGGTCGCCGTCGCGGGAGATGAGGTCGTCGCGGCGCAGGCCGTAGCCGCTGTCGGCGTCGAGCCGCAGCGCCCGCGGATCCCACCAGACGACGGAATAGTCCTCGGGGTTCGGGGCTCGGGCTCGGGGCTCGGGTCCGCCTGCGTCGCTGAAAACGGATAGCTGCCCGGCGCGACCGTGGTCGGCCGCGCCGGATCGCCGTCGGGCCGGTTCAGCACCGAGTCGCGCGACGTGAACGCCGGGCAGCCGGCGCCCGTCGTTCGCAGCTCGCGCGCGAAGAGCGACGGATAGGTGGCGGGCATGAGCGGATCGAGCCAGCCGCCCTCGTAGACCTCGTCGCCGATCACCGGCACGACGAGGAGGTCGCGGGCGCGAGTGGCGGCGACGTACGCGAGCCGCTCGCCTTCGGCCTTGTCGCGCGCCGCTTCTTCGTAGCCGTGCAGCAGGAGGTCGGTCGGCGACCAGCCGCCGAGTTTCAGCGCGCACAGGCTGCCGCTCTCGTCGATCCAGCGGCTCGCGTCCGGGCGCGAGAGGCGGCAGGTGAGATCGGCGAGGATGACGATCGGAAACTCCAGCCCCTTGGCCTTGTGCACGGTCATCATCCGCACGCCGTCGCTGTCTTCTTCGAGGATCGGCGCCTCGGACGCCTGCGCGTTCTCGGCCGCGACCCGCAGCTCGTCGACGAAGCCGCGGAAGGAGATGCCGCCGCCCATCTCGTACTGACGCGCCAGCTCGGCGATGTGGAGGACGTTGGCGAGCGCCTGCTCGCCGCCGGTGCGGAGCGCGAAGCCGACGTGGGCGCGGGTCTCGCTCAGCAGCTGCTGCAGCGTCCCCGACACCCCGCCGGCGGTCCGGTCGGTCGCGCCGTCGGGCGAGCGCTGGACGTAGTTGCGGTGGCGATGCAGCCGCTGGAGCAGCCACAGCGCCGCGGCGATCGGGCGCAGGTGCGCGATCTCCGCCGGCGTGCCCGAGTCGAAGACCGCCGGGACGCGAAACGGATGGAAGATGCCGCGCGAGAAGCGCTCGCCGGTGCGCCGGCCGAAGCGGTGCGCCCATTCGAGCAGCTCTTCGTCGCCGATGGCGAAGAACGGCCCGCGCAGCGTCGCGAAAACCGACAGCTCGTCGTCCGGCCACTCGATCGCGGTGAGCGCGGCACGGATCGCCTCGACCTCCTCGCGCTCGTGGAAGGCGCGGCCGCCGACCAGCACGTGCGGGATGCCGCGGACCTCCAGCGCATCGACGTACGGCCGCGTCACGTCCGCTTCCCAGCTGACGAAGCGGCGGAACAGCAGGCAGATGTGCTTCGCCGAGACCGGCACCGGTGCGCTGCCGCTGCGTTCGGTGACCTTCCAGCCGCTGGAGTTGACGATCCACTCGACCATCGCCCCGACCGTGCCCGGCAGCGACTGTTCGATCGAACGCCCGGATACGTAGCGGCGAGCGTAGGGCTCGGGCACGGGCAGCGCGACGATTGCCGGTTGTCCGTCGATCGCCGGCCGGTGCCGCGACAGCGGCACGTAGCTCGCCTGCAGCGTCGTGGCGTCGCCGGTCATGATCGGCGCGAACGCGGCGTTCACGAACGACTGGATCTCAGGCACGCTGCGGAAGCTCGTCGTCAGCCGGACCACGGTCGCGCCCCACGCCTCGAGCCGCTCGCACACCTCGCGATAGATCGCGACGTCGGCGCGCCGGAAGCGGTAGATCGACTGCTTGGGATCGCCGACGAGGAACAGCCGGCCGGGCAGCGGCCGCGCCTTGCGCCAGTCGGTCTCGCCTGGATTGTCGGCGGCGAGCAGCAGCAGGATCTCGGCCTGCAGCGGATCGGTGTCCTGGAACTCGTCGACGAAGATGCGGTGGAACCGCTCGCGAAAGCCGGCGCGCACCCGCTGGTTGCCGCGGACGAGGTCGCGGGCGACGAGCAGCAGATCGAGGAAATCGAGCGCGCCGTCGCGCGCCTTGAGCTCGCGGTAGTACTCGAGCGCGCCGCGCAGCTCGATCTGGAGCAGCGCCGCGAGATCGGCGTCAGCGTCCATGCGCAGCTGATCGACGCGCGAACGCAGCTCGGTGACGGCCGCCAGCACGCGCTCGCGCGGCACGCCGTCGCGATAGCTGGCGCCGCGGCCCTGTTTCATCTGCGCCAGCGCCCGGTCGCGCGACAGATCGGCGAGCCCGCTCTCCCAGCCGTCGTAGTCGGCGGCGCCGTCGTCGCCAAACGCCTGCTGCAGGCCGATCTCGTCGCTGAGGCGCCGCACCGCATCGGTACCGTAGAACAGCGGATCGTTGCGCGACGCCGGGTTGCGGGTCAGGTCGGCGGTCTCGTGCAGCAGCCTGACGACGCCGTCGATGTCGGCTTCACGGTTGAACGGGTTGCGCGTCCACGGCGCGGTGAAGTCGCGCCACTGCGCCAGGTCCCACGCCGCCTTGCGCAGCCGATCGACAGGACCGTCGTCGCCGCCGAACGACGAGCGGCGCAGCGCCCGGCGGACACCTTCCGGCGGGTCGGCGAGGACGTCCTGGAGCCAGCGCCCGAACGCCTCGTCGAAGAGCCGCGCGGAGGCGGGCTCGGTCAGGTACCTCGAACAGCGGATCGATACCGGCCTCGACCGGGCGCTCGCGGAGCAGATCGGCGCAGAAGGCGTGAATCGTGCCGATGTGCGCTTCTTCGAGCTGATGCAGCGCCAGGTCGAGTCGCTCGCGCGCCCCGGCGGCGGCCGACTGCCGCGCGGTGTCGAGCTGCTCGCGCAGCCGCAGCTTCAGTTCGCCCGCGGCCTTCTCGGTGAACGTGACCGCGACGATGTCGCGGATGAGCGACCGGCCTTCGCTGATGATGCGGACGATGCGGCCGACGAGCGCGGTCGTCTTGCCGGTGCCGGCGGCGGCCTCGACGATGAGCGTGGCGTCGAGATCGCGTTCGATGGTCCCGCGGGCGGCAGCGTCGGCGATGTCAGGGGGCGACGTCATGGCATCTCCCGCAGCGCGGCGAGGTCGGCCAGCGGCTCGGCCGCCTTGCGCGACACGTGCCGTGCCTCGTCGGGGCCGCAGACGGGACGGAAGTCGCACCAGGCGCAGGCGCGCTCGGCCGGCGCCGCCGGCAGGAACCCGAGCTCGATCGCGCGATCGATGATCTCGAGCGCCTCGAGGCCGGCGCGGCGATTGGCGTCGCTGAGCGGCACCGGGTGCTCGGCGAAGCCGCCGGCCGTCGTCGCGAAGAACAGGCGGCCTTCGCGCACCGGCCGGTCGAAGATCTGCTCGATCGCGAGCCCGTAGATCACCGGCTGCAGCGTGCCGCCGCCGCCGATCACCATGCGCGGGTTGGTGCGGTTGCGTCCGGTCTTGTGATCGGTGATGCGGAGGTCGGGGGAGCCGGCCCTGGTCTCGATGACGTCGACCGAGCCGCGGAGGATGAAGCGATCGTCGATGCGGACCGGCTCCGGCCGGCTGCGCGCGTCTCGGCCTTCGTCCGCGAGGCCGAAGCTGTACTCGAAGAACTCAGGCGTCCACGGCGCGGCTTCCGGCAGCTTGCGGATCCACACCCGGAGATCGCGGCCGAGCGCGGCGATCTCGTCGCGCCACACCCGCTCGATCGCCGGCGCGAGCCGCTCACGATAGGCGCCGGCGATCTCGGCGAGCGCGGCCGTCAGCGTGTCCAGCGCCGCGTTGACACCGCCGGACGCCAACGGCAGGCTCCCGGCGTCCTGGAGCTCGCGCAGGACGTGGGCCTGGACTTCATGGAAGAGCGAGCCGCGAGTCAGCGGATCGAGCCGCTGGAGCGGCTCTGGCGCGTCGTGCGGCGCGAAACGGTAGATCGCCGAGAGGACGAACTGGTACGGGCAGGTCGAGAACTTTTGCAACGCCGAGACCGAGTACGGCCGGGCGCCGAGCCGCTGCGCGTCGAGCATCGGCTTGAGCGCCGGCGTGACCCGAACGAGGCCGTCCTGCGGCAGCCAGCGCGATCGGGCCCGGACCCAGCGGCGTGTCACCGATCGTCTCAAGGCCGGGTTGAGGCCGAGGAGGTAGTGGGCGTGGCCCCGTACCGAAGCCCGGTCGGGTGTATCGATGAGCGAGCGCAGCGTCGCCAGATCGTGCTCGACGTCGTCGATCGCGGCGCCCGGATCGGCGGGCGCCGGCCAGTCGAGCCTGGCGCCGCCGGCAGCGGCGGCCTCGCGCTGCAGGAGCTCGTGATGCGGGATAGTGCCGAGGATGGCGCGCATGACGTCGAGGACGTAGAAGGAAGGTACGCGCGGCCGCGCCCCGGCGACGTCGAGCCGCGGATACGACAACCACAGGCGATCGGTCGCGGCGCCGACCGCGAGCCACAGCAGCAGGCGTTCGGTCTCGGCGCGGTTGTCCTGTTCAACCAGGCCGGCGCCGAGCGGCCGCCGCATCTCCTCGTCGAGCAGCAGCGGATCCTCGCGCAGCTTCTGCGGAAAGAGCCGCTCGGCGAGGCCGGGCACGAACACCACCGTGAAGGCGCGGCCGCGGGCCTGGTGCGGGCTGCCGACGAAGACGCGGCCGTAGCGATCGGCCGGCGGCTGCTCGTCGAACGTGCGCAGGCGCTCGGCGAGGACGTCGCGCGCCTCCTCGAGCGCGACCGGTCCGATCGCGCTCATCGCCCGCAGCTCGCCGAGCACGCGGACGACGCGCGCCGAGCGGCGGAGGACGCGCGGCGCCAGCTCGCCGAAGCGATCGAGCCATTCGCCCCACGTCGCCTTCGCCGGCCACGAGGCCAGCGTTTCGATGATCGGCAGCGCAAAGCTGGCGAGATGATCGAGATTGCGGCGATCGCGCTCGAGCCCGGCCAGCCGCGGCGATTCGGGATCCTCGCGCCGCCGCTCTTCCTTGATCTGGGCCTCGTAGTGCTCGCGCAGGCCGTTGAGCCGGCGCCGCCAGCGTTCGGGATCGCCGCCGACGACCGAGGCCTCGACGATCAGTCGCTCCCACTTCCACGGCGCGCGCAGGGCGCCGTCGACGACCGCCGAGTCGTCGTCAACGGGCCGGGACGCCGCGGCGGTGTCGAGATCGGCCGGCGATGGCTGGCTGCCGAGGAAACCGGCGACGAACTCGTCGGCCGGCGGCAATGTTTCCGGCGGCGTGTCGGTGTCGATCTCAGGGACCTGGGCGAGCGACAGGTACTCGGCGAAGCGGATCGCCGACAGCCGCTCGACGCCGCAGCTCAGGATGGCGAGGAAGGCGCGGCCGGATGGGTGCGGCCGGCGGGCGCCGCGATCGAACCAGGCAGCGATGCCGGCGCGCTCGAAGGCGTTCTCGAGCAGGCCGAGATACTCGCGCGGCGAGCGCAGGAACACCGCCATCTCGTCGAACTTCACGCCCTGCCGCGCTTCGGCGAGGATGCGGCGGGCGATCTCGACGCATTCGCGCCCTTCGCCCGGCGCGGAGAACAGCCGGACGTCGCCGCGCTTCTCGCGCGACGGCGGCTGGCCGGGAGCGAAGAGCGAGCGCCGCAGCGCCGCGAGGTCGGTGTCGCCGCCGGGCGCCCGCGTCTCGATCTCGACGCCGAGCCGATTCAGGTAGTCGCGCGTCGCGACGTCGCCGAACGGCACCGTGATGAGGGTGTCCGGCGCGGCGGCAATCAGGCGGCGCGCCAGCTCGAACTCGATCGCCGATTCCATCGGCACGTCGAGGAGCACCAGCGGCATCGAGGTTGCGGCGACGCCCTCGCTCGCGGCTTCGAACAACGCCGCGCGCCCGGTTGCCGAGGCGGCAGCGAACTGTTCGTCGAAGCCTTCGAGGAGCCGCGCCAGGTCGGCGCCGCCGAGCGGCAGGCCGCGGAGGCGCTCGGCCGCGACGCCGGCCATCGCCAGCTCGTGCAGGGTGCGCGCCAGCGCCCGCGGAAAGCCGGGCGTTCCGGCGACGCTGTCGAAGTAGGTGAGCTGGCCCTGCTGGCGCGCATCGAAGGTCGCGCGCGCCGCGACCGCCTCGGCGCCGACGAGCGTCGCCGGCGCGATGCCGCGGGCGGCGAGCACCGGCGCGGCGAGCCGCGCTGCCAGCTGGGCGAAGCTGAAGCGATGCAGGCCGGCCGTGGCGCCCTGCGCGAGCGCCACCTTCCGCGCCAGATCGTCGGCCGCGCCGCGAGATGCCGAGACGATGAGCGCGCCGCGATGCGGCCGCGCGATCAGCCAAGTCTCCGCCTCACGCAGGCGGACCGCGGCTTCAGCGCTTTCGATGATGCGGAGAGTGGAAGTCGAGGAAGACATCTGATGATCGCCTCCGGACGCCGTGCCGGGTTGCCGTGACGACTGCGCCCGCAGTCGTGTCCCAAGAGTACACGAGAATCGGGACCGCCGTTACACCGGCTGCCGATTGGTGAGATCGGAACGCACGCCAACGTAGCACACACACACTTGTGGCCACGTGACCGCGGTCGTGACGACGTCGGGCCGTGGCGCCGACTTCGCGCCGTGGAAAACGGACCCTCCGCGGCGCGGCTCACGATGCGGCGGCGGCTTGGGGTTGCCGGACGCCGGTAAAGCATCGGTTCGGCAACGAGGTCACTCGACCGCTTGAGACGAATCAGCGCCGCCGCCGATGGGACCCGCTGCGGGCCCGTTTTTCGGCTGCGCTGTCACGGCGCTCACGCGTCGCCCCGACCCGACGTCGTCACGCCCGCGGGTGCGCGTCAATCGACGCGGCTCATCTCGCGTCCCGAACGCCGCGGCGAGGCTGGCTGGTCAGGCCCGTGGAGCGAGCCGACGCACTGCGAAGCAGGAACGGCGGCGGAGCGATTCCTCGCGTCGTGTTCCGACCGTGTGATCCGTGCCGCTGCTAAATAGCAACGCCGGGCCGCGAGCGCCTGACAACTGTCGTCGCTGAACAGCTCGTACACGACGCGGCAGCGGCAGATTACGAGCGGAGGCGCCGTTCCCGGCGAGCGGAGTTGCGGGCCTGGCCAGCCAGCCTCGTCGCGGCGTCTCGTCGCGAGGGCAGCCATCCCCAGGCGACGTGACCGCGGTCGTGACGACGTCGGGCCAGGGCGCCGACTTCGCGCCGTGGAAAACGGACCCTCCGCGGCACGGCTCACGATGCGGCGACGGGTTGGGGTTTGCCGGACGCCGGTAAAGCATCGGTTCGACAACGAGGTTCCTCGACCGCCGGAGACGAATCAGCGCCGCCGCCGATCGGACCCGCTGCGGGCCCGTTTACCGCCTGCGCCGTCACGGCGCTCACACGTCGCCCCGCCCCGACGTCGTCACGCCCGCCGGTGACGTGATCGACGTCGATCATCTCGCGTCGCGGCGTCTCGTCGCGAGTAATGCAGGCCGGCGTAAGCCGTCCACTGTCGTGGCCGCGTTGCCGCCGGACGAACCCGGGTGCTACGCTCACCTTTCCTATGACACGACGATTCCTGCTCTGCCTCGCCATGGTCGCGATAGTCGCTGCGCCGCAGGCGCAGGCCCCGGTCCCGGCAGCCGAGACGCTCGATACCGCGATGATCGCGAAGATTCGCGAGGAGGGGCTGAAGCGTTCGCAGGTCATGGACCACATCAGCTGGCTCAGCGACGTCTACGGTCCGCGGCTGACCGGCGGCCCGGGCATCATGCAGGCGAGCGAGTGGGCGCTGAAGAAGTTCAGCGAGTGGGGGCTCGCCAACGGTCATCGCGAGCCCTTCGCGTTCGGCAAGGGCTGGACGCTCGAGCGCTTCAGCGCTCACCTGATCGAACCGCAGATCGAACCGCTCATCGGCTTCCCTGGCGCGTGGACGCCCGGCACCAACGGCCCGGTCACCGCTGACGTCATCCTCGCGCAGATCGCGACGGAGGCCGACTTCCAGAAGTTTCGCGGCAAGCTCAAGGACAAGATCGTCCTGACCCAGCCAAAGCGCGCCGTGCGCATGCTCGAGGGGCCCTTCGTGCTGCGCATGACCGAGCCGGAGTTCGCGGAAGCGGCGACGGTGCCGCCCCCGGCAGCCGGCCGGGGCGCGGCCGCGGGCCGAGGGACGGCTGGTGGCCGCGGCGCGGGACGCGGCGATGTCGTCAGCTTCGCGCAGAAGCTGCAGCAGTTCTACAAGGACGAAGGCGTCGTCGCGCTCTTCAATCGTGGCGGCGACTCGGACACGGCCGCCGGCGGCAGCGAGCTCTCGTGGCGGCAACAGCGTCCGGACGGCGGCACGATCTTCCCGACCGGCAGCGGCTCGCGCGGCGCCGACGCCGGCACCGGCCTGCCGACGGTCACGCTCGCCGTCGAGCACTACAACCGGATGGTCCGCGTGCTCGAGAAGAATCTTCCGGTCAGGGTCGAGCTCAACATCCAGACGCGATTCCACGACGAGACGACGCCGAACGGATTCAACGTCATCGCGGAGCTGCCGGGGAGCGACCCGGTACTGAAGGATGAAGTCGTCCTGCTCGGCGCGCACTTCGACTCGGTCGCCGCCGGCACCGGCGCCACCGACAACGCCACCGGCTCGGCGGCCATGATGGAAGCACTGCGCATCCTGAAGACTGTCGGTGCGAAGCCGCGGCGGACGATCCGGATTGGGCTGTGGGGCGGCGAAGAGCAGGGACTGCTGGGTTCGCGGTCCTACGTCGAGCAGCACTTCGGCAGCGTTGCGACCCGGACGCTGCTGCCGGATCACGAGAACCTCTCGGTCTACTTCAACTCCGACAACGGCACCGGCCGCGTCCGTGGCATCTGGCTGCAGAGCAACCCGGCGGCCGAGCCGATCTTCCGCCAGTGGATGAAGCCGCTCGCGGATCTCGGCGTCACCGCCATCGGCCCGCGCTCGGTGGCGTCAACCGATCACTCGTCGTTCGATGCCGTCGGCCTGCCCGCGTTCCAGTTCATGGTCGATCGCCTCGAGTACAACTCGCGCACCCACCACTCCAACATGGACACCTTCGACCGGGTGCAGGCCGACGACATGATCCAGCACGCGACGGTCGTCGCGATCTTCGCCTACAACGCCGCGATGCGGGACGAGAAGCTGCCGCGCAAGCCGCTGAAGTAGGTTCTCACTTCACGAAGATCTGTTCCTGCACCATCCAGCGGCCTCCCGAGGTGCGGACTTCGAGCCACATCGTCGAGCGTCCCGGCGGCGCCTGTACCTCGAAGTCGTAGGTCTCGCCGACGCCTATCGTCTGGCGCGCACTCACCGGCTGACAGCGCGACGGCGGCAGCGCCGCGCCGTCCTTGGCGACCGGGCGCCACGTCACGGGGCCGTCGCCTGACTGCAGCGACACGCTGAAGATGTCGCTCGGCGTGATGTTGATCAGGCGGACGCGGTGCGTCGCGCCCGCCTTCCACACTGCCGCCGGCGGCTGGTTTTCGCCGTTCACCACCGTCAACGCCGACGGCTGCGGCCCGCCGCGACCGATCACGAACGTGTGGTCGATGCTGACGTCGTGCGCCGCGCCGCGATCGACGACGATCATCGCGCCGTATAGCCCCGACGGCAGCTGCCGGTTGTCGTGCAGATGCGTGTGATACATGAACGTGCCGGCACGTGGCGGCGTGAAGCGGACGATGAACGACTCGCCGGGCGCGATCATCGGCGTCATGCGCTGGCCGGCGCCGCTCCAGCCGTGGACGCCGTCGTAGTAGCTGTCGAGCTCCATGCCGTGCCAGTGGATCGCTGTTGCCTCCGGGAGTCGGTTCACCAGCGTGATCTCGACCGGATGGCCGCGCTCGAGGACGAGCTGCGGCCCAGGCACGGGCACGCGCACGCGCCCGGGGATCGGTGCATCCGCGTTCTCCACCTTCTCCAGCTCGATGAACCCGAACGCCGGGTCCTTCCCGTACCGCGCCGGCTCGGTTGCCATCACCAGCGTCAGCCTTCTCGCCTCCGCCACTTGCGGCGTCGCCGCTGGCGGGCTCGGGTCCCGTCACCGTCACACCGAGGATCATTCCGGACATGCCCGCGCCAGGATCGCCGGCGCCGTGATGTTCCGCGTGCGCCGTCGCCGGCGTCAGCCGCAGGCCGGGATGCACGTGCGCCATGACGTGGCAGTGAAACAGCCAGTTGCCGGCCCGCTCCGGCGTCCATGTCATCGTCAGCGTCGCCCCGGCCGGCATCAGCTGCGTCACGACGCTCTGGCGGTCCCCTTCGGCGTACCGCGTTTCGCGTCCGCCGTCGCCGGTCGCCTCGATCTCGAAATGGAAGCCGTGCAGGTGCATCGTGTGCACCTGGGTGCTGAGGTTGATGACCCGCCAGCGCACGCGTTCGCCGAGCTGGTAGTGGAACCGCTCCGTGTGCGGCCACAGCAGGCCGTTCATCGGGAACGCGAACTTCGGCGATCGGCTCATGAACGCCTTGCCGATGTCGTCGGCCTCGAGAATCTCCAGCAGCGCCGCGCGGTCGACGTTCGTCCAGTCGGTGACGACGATGACACGGTCGGACGGCGCCTCGCCGTCGCGCGGATCGACGACGAACGCGCCCGAGAGCTGCGTGTCCTCGGCCGATCGCGCGATCAGCGGCAGCCCCATGGTCGTCGCCCAGTAGTGATAGAGGCCCGCCGGCCCGCTGGTGAACGTGATGCGGCGGGATTCGCCGGCGGGGACGTCGACCGCGGCGCACTTGCCGGCGGCGCGATCGCAGAGGCCGAACAGCCGCAGCGGATCGGCGAGCTCGTTGCGAATCTCGGCGACGACCGGCGTGCCTTCGCGAACCCGTAACAGCGGCGACGGGATCTGCAGCGGCCGGCCTTCCTCGCCAAAGGCCTGGATGCGGAGCGCCGGGCCGGCATCGCCCTCCGGCCGCCAGAGCCCCTCGCTCGCCCGCAGCCTCAGCGTCAGCGTGCCGTCGCGCATCGTCCCTGCGGCCTGGCGGTTGTCGTTGGTCGCGACGGCGGGCAGCAAGGCTGCTGGCGCCGATGTCTGGGCGCTGGCCGGCGCGGCGGCCCCCGCAAGCAACAGGACTATCCACGGAGCGGTCTTCTTGGCAGTGCGCATCGATTGAGATTACGGACCCCCGCGCTCCGCGTCATGAGGCGGCGGTTAGGGAGGAGTTAGGGTTTAGGATCTGCCCATGCCGACGCTCTCGATTCAGGCCCTGTCCGTTCTCGCGCTGACGCTGATACTCGGCCAGACCAAGCCGGGCACCTTCTTCATCACGCCGCTGACGCTTGCCGAGATGACGGGCAAGCAGGCAGTCGTGACGACGACGGCCGGCGCCTTCGTGATCGATCTCCGGCCCGACCTGGCGCCGAACCACGTCGGTTATTTCATGGCGCAGGCAGGCAAGGACGCGTTCACCCACACGGTGTTTCACCGCGTCGTCCGTCACGGCATCATCCAGGGCGGCGACCCGCTGACGACCGACCCCGGCCGGGTCAAGCAGTACGGCACCGGCGGGCTGGGTATGCTGCGGGCGGAACCGTCGCCGGCGGAGAAGCACACACGCGGCACCGTCTCGGCGGTGCTGCAGCCGGGCAAGCCGGACAGCGCGGGCTCCCAGTTCTTCGTCTGCGTTACCGAGCAGCCGGCGCTCGACGGCAAGTACACGATCTTCGGCCGCGTCTCCGAGGGGATGGACGTCGTCCAGAAGATCTCGGAAGCAGCGGCCGACGCCAACGGCATGCCGGTCGAGCGCATCGTCGTCACCGGCGTTGAGATCAGGGATGCGCCGAAGCTGCAGCCGGATCCGTTCGCGGCGGCCGGCGCCGCGGAGCTGGCGAAGTACCGCGCGGTGCTCGACACCGCCGCGGGTCCAGTGACCATTGAGTTCTTTCCCGACAAGGCGCCGGAGCACGTCCGCCAGTTCCTGCGGCTGGCGGCGGCAGGTGTCTTCGACGGCACCTCGTTTCATCGTGTCGTCAAGGGTTTCGTGGTGCAGACGGGCTCGGTGACCTCACGCGGGCCGCTGACAGAGAAGCAGCAGAAGCTCGTGCGGGAGTTGCCGCCTGAGTTCAACGACATCAAGCACGTCAAGGGCATCATCTCGATGGCGCGGGGAGACGACCCGGCAAGCGCGACGACCTCCTTCTTCATCGTGACCGGGGACGCGCCCAGCCTCGACGGGAAGTACACCGTGTTCGGCCGGGTGGTGGACGGGCTGGCGACGGTCGAGGCGATTGGGCAGGCTGCGGTTTCTGGCGACGCCCCGGTCAACAGAATCGACCTGAAGAGCGTAAGGATCCTGCAGTAGCCGCGTGGTCGTCCCCCCAGCACCATCGTGGAGGGGGGGCGGCGTCCAAAGGCCAACTGGAGCGTCTGATGCAGAACAGTGTTCGTTGTCTAGCCGGCGTTGCGTTTGCCGCGGTCGTTCTGTCCCTGCCGTCGACGGTTTCGAACCGGGCACTCGATGACTGGCCCCAGTGGCGCGGACCGAACCGCGACGGGATTTCGTCGGAGAAGGGGCTGCTCAAGGCCTGGCCGCAGGGCGGGCCACCGCTGGCCTGGCAGACCAAGGGGGCGGGAGAGGGCTACTCGTCCTTTTCTGTCGCCGGCGGCCGCCTCTATACACTCGGCGCCAGGGGCGGTACGGAATACGTCATTGCCTTCGACGTCGCATCCGGCAAGCAGGTGTGGGAAGCGCAGCATGGCACCCGCTTCAGCAACGATCGCGGCGACGGACCGCGGGCGACGCCGACCATCGAAGGCGATCGCGTCTATGCGTTCGGCGCCAGCGGCGACCTGAGCGTACGCGACGCCGCGACCGGCAAGCAGCACTGGGCGATCAACGTGCTCAAGCAGTACGGCGGCTCCAACATCCGCTGGGGGCTGAGTGAATCGCCGCTCGTCCTGAGCGATCGCATCCTCGTCAACGCCGGCGGCACGATCGTCGCGCTGCGGAAGACCGACGGTTCGCTGATCTGGAAGTCGGAGGGTGACGAAGCCGGCTACTCCTCGGCGGTCATCCACAAGGTCGGTGACATCACGCAGGCGATCTTCTTCACGAGCGCCCGCGTCATCGGCGTCGACGTCGCCGACGGCCGACAACTGTGGAGCTACGGCGAGGTCGCCAACGACGTCGCCAACATCGCGACGCCGATCGTCCGCGGCAACCGCGTGTTCGTCTCGTCCGACTACGGTACCGGTTCGGCCCTGCTGGAGCTGTCGAACTCCGGCAAGAATGTCAGCGCGCGCCAGGTCTATTTCTCGCGCGACATGAAGAACCACCACGCGACGTCGGTGCTCGTCGGCGATCACCTGTACGGCTACGACAGCGCCATCCTGACGGCGCTGCACTTCGACACCGGCAAGGTCGCGTGGCAGAACCGCGCCGTCGGCAAGGGTTCGCTCGTCTTCGCCGACGAACGGCTCTACCTCTTCAGCGAAGGCGGGGTCGTCGGCCTGGCCGAGGCCTCGCCGACGGGCTACCGCGAGCATGGCCGGTTCACGCTCGCCAATACCGGCCGGCTGCCGACCTGGAGCCATCCCGTGGTCTCCGGCGGGCGGCTGTTTCTGCGGGATCAGGACAACCTTTACGCCTACGACGTCCGGGCCAAATAGCGCGCTTTCGGGCCATAATGAAGCGATGGCAACATGGCCCGCTCATACAAGCAGGGTAGAAGGGAAGACTGAAAGATTTTGGCAGACACAACGCGACTGAAGATTGCAGTATTCATCGACTTCGACAACATCGAGATCGGGGTCAAGAGCACGCTCGGGGTGCAGTTCGACATCGGGGTCGTTCTCGAAGCTTTGAAGGAACGGGGCGACGTCGTGTCCAAGATCGCCTACGGCGACTGGACCCGGGCCGGTGACTACAGCCGCTCCCTCACTCAGCACGCGACCAAGCTGGTTCAGCGCAACCTCACGCCCGGCGGTGACAAGAACGGCGCCGATATCAATCTCGCGCTCGACGCGCTCGAGATGGCGTTCACGCACAGTCACATCAACGCCTACGTCGTCGTCGGCGGCGACAGCGACTTCATCAGCCTGGTCGAAAAGCTCAAGCAGTACGACAAGCAGATCTTCGTGGTCGGCGGCCGCGCCTTCACCAGCCTGGTGATGCAGCGCAACTGCCACGAGTTCATCGCTTACGAAAATCTCGTCGGCTCGCGCCGCTTCCAGGATCGCAGCCAGGGCGGACAGCGCAGCGCCCCCGCGTCAACGACTCCTCCGGCGTCGCTCGACCAGGTGGTCCCGCTCGTGCGCCGCGCCCTCAAGGTGCTCGCCGATCGCGAGGTGACGCCGCAGCTCGGCCTGCTGAAGAGCACGCTGCTGCAGCTCGACTCGACGTTCTCGGAGCGGACCTACGGCGCCGGCAGCTTCCGCGACTTCGCGCAGAAGCTCGCGGCCGCCGGCCACGTCACCCTGCGCGAGGCTGGACGCAACGTCCTCGTCGAGCTCAGCGACAGCCTGCCGGTGTCGTCGCCGGTCACCGAGGAGGCCCCGTCCAGACCGGCGCCGAGCCCGGTGGCAGCCGACGAGCCCCTCACGGGCGAGGCAGTTGGCCGCGCCGCGGATGGCGTGCGCGAGATCCGCCGCCTGCTGCAGAACGCGCAGCGGCCGCCGCGGTGGCCGATGTATGTGCGTCAGCTCAAGCAGTACATCCGCGCCGTCGACGCGACCTTCGACGAGCGCAAGTACGGCTTCGAGACGCTCGGCGACCTGATGCGCGCGTGTCAGCGCGACGGCCTGCTGCGGATCGAACGCGATCGCCAGGGCGGCATGCGGATCTTCCCGGGTAACATCGCGCCGGCAACCGCCGACGCCTCGACGGCGGAGGAAGAGGCCGAGACCGGGTTGCAGGCCGAGCCGGTCGAAGTGGCGGCGGCGTACGACAGCGGCTGGGCGCCGCACGTCGAACCGGCGGGGAGCCAGGAGGTCGTCGACGGCGACGTCGTCCGGGAGATCGACGCTCCGGTGGTCGTCGACGGCGAGGAAGCGCCGGCGGAACCGGCCGCGAAACCCTCGCGGCGTCGTCCGCGCGCGGCCAAGGGCCGCTCCGCGGCCGAGGGCCGGCCGGCGCGCAAGGCGGCCGACACACCGGCCAAGCCGCGAAAGAGCGCGGCCAAGCCCCGGGCCAGCCGGAGCCGCGCCCGTACTGATTCCACCGAGCAATAAAAAGTGATCGGGACGACGCTGACGCAGATCGGCGTCGTCCTGCTGATCCTGGCGGCTGCGCGGACCGGCAGGCACACACGCCTCGACCGATCCCGCGACTGGCGTCCAGTCCTTCCGAGTCTCCCCAGTCCCCCCAATCAACGAACTGCGCCGCGCGCGCCGAGATTGACGATCTCCTGAAGCGCTCCGCGTTCGCCTACGCCCGCCGCAACGACGTCGAGGGCCTCGCGCTGCTCAAGCAGGCCTTCGACCGCGCCGCGCCCGCGGCCTCGGCCGACCAGCGCACCGAAGCGCTGATGCGCCTGGCGCTGGACGACACGTTCAACGTGCGCAACGCGCTCACTCGCGCGCTGGAGCGGGGCCAGCGCCTCGACCGCGCGGCCGTCGAGCCGAATCCGGAAGCAGGGCAGCACGGCGATGATCATCGGCCTCGTGACCACGCTGGTCGGCGTCGGCGCGACGGTTTAATGGTCAACGAGATGAACAAGGACAAGGACGTCGACTAGGCCTGGGAGCCGTCTCGAAAAACACGCGAGCCACGCGACCGGCCCGCGCGAGAGCCCGCCTTTGCTCTTCGAGCTCCGGCGAGGTCTCGCCGTAGCGCTTTGCGCGGAGGCGGAAGCGTAGGGGAGTCCGAGGGGCGAAGCCCCTCGGTTAAAAAGGATCCTGTTCGAAGAGCGGGGCGTCGCCGCCGGCCTCGGCGCCGCCTTCGCTCGACAGGTTGTGGACGCTCACGCCGAGCAGCCTGACCGCGCGGACGCCGGCCTCGGTTCGTTCGAGCAGGGCGCAGGCGCGCGCGGCGAGGGCGTCGGCGTCGCGCGTCGGCGGCACCTGGCTGTGGCTGCGCGTGATCGTCGTGAAGTCCGAGTAGCGGACCTTGATGGTGACGGTTCGGCAGAGGAGCGTTCGCCGTTCCAGCCACGCCGCATCGCTGCGCGCCATCTCGTCGATGGCGGTGCGGATCTCGTCGGCGTTCGTGAGATCGCGCGTGAAAGTGTTCTCGGTGCCGCACGACTTCGCGGCACGGTTGGCGACGACCGGCCGCTCGTCGACGCCGATCGACAGCCGTCGCAGCCAGTCGAGCTGGCTCCCGACCGCGGCGCGCAGCGTCGCATCGTCGGCGGAGCGGACGTCGACCAGGCGCTCGATGCCGCGCTCGCGCAGGCGCGACGCGGTCACCGGACCGACCCCCCAGAGGGCATCGACGGGCAGCTGCTGCAGGAAGTGCTCGACACGCTCCGGCGCAATCACCGTCAACCCGTCGGGCTTCTTCCACGCCGATGCGATCTTCGCCAGGAACTTGTTCGGCGCGACGCCGGCCGACGCCGTCAGGCCGGTCACGTCCTTGATCTGCGCCTTGAGCCGCTGCGCTACCGCCTTGCCGAGCGTCTCGCCCCACGCGTTCTCGGTCACGTCGAGATAGGCCTCGTCGAGCGACAACGGCTCGACGAGCGGCGTCACGGCGCGGAACAGCTCGAAGACCGCCTGCGACGCGGCGCGATACCGGTTGAAATTCGGCGGCACGATGACGAGCGATGAGCAGAGCCGGACCGCGCGCGACATGGGGATGGCCGAGCGCACCCCGAACGCCCGCGCCTCATAGCTCGCGGCGGCGACGACGCCGCGTTCGGTGGGGCTGCCGCCGACCGCGACGGGCTTGCCGAGGAGCGACGGGTTGTCGCGCTGTTCGACCGACGCGTAGAACGCGTCCATGTCGACGTGCAGGATGCGCCTGAGGGGCCGCGGGGCGTCGGTGAGCACGATGTCGCAGGGGCGAAGATACACCGAATGTGCCGGCGCAAGCTAGTCTTCGTCGGGGCTCGGGCTCGGGGCTCGGGGCTCGGAGTGCGGGGTTCGGGTTCGATCCGCTGGTAGACTGCTGCGACAGCGCACTGCCGTGCGCGCCATGATCCCGACTGAACCCTTCGATGTCCTTCGCGACTGTACTCATCTCGCGCCCGGCACTGGCGGCGCTGGCGATAGCTCTTGGTATCGGCAACGCCCTGCTGCTGCTCGGGCCGGAGCCGATGGATCCGCGCAACATCGAGTGGATTTACGGTGACAACGCCACCTACTACATGGGATGGGCGCTCTATCGCCAGGACCACCACCTGAACTTTCCGTTGGCGTTCACCGAGCGAATCGGCTACCCGGTCGGCGCGTCGATCGCGATGATGGACGCCATCCCGCTGCTGGCAATCGTCCTGCGACCATTGAGCCCGCTGCTGTCCGACCCGTTCCAGTACCTCGGCATCTATACGCTGCTCTGCTTCGTTCTTCAGGCGCACTTCGGTTTCAGTCTCTGCCGTCGGCTCTTTCCGCAGAGTGCCGCCTTCATCCTGCTGGGCGGGTGCCTCTTCCTGCTGTCCGCGCCGATGACGTGGCGGGTGTTCGGCCACACCGGTCTCATCAGCCACTGGTTGATTCTCGCGGCGCTCGATTGCTACTTTCGCGAGCCCGGACCCGTGGCGTGGCGATGGATGGCGCGCTTCTGGGTCGTGCTGGCGCTGGCGGTCGGGACTACGCCATACATCAGCGCGATGTGCCTGGCGATCACCGCCGCCGGCCTGGCGCGGCTGATGGTCGAGCGACGCTGCGGCTTGATCGATGGCGCGGCCATGCTGGCTGGCACCGCGATCGTACTGATCGCTACTGCCGCAGGCATCGGCTTGATTGGCGGCAGTTCATCGTCGTACTTCGCCCCGGGCTACGGCCTCTTCTCGATGAACCTGAACGCGCTGATCAATCCGATGACGCACGGATCACTGCTGTTGCCCCCGCGTCCGACCCTGGGCCCGGAACAGGTCGAAGGATACAACTACCTCGGGCTCGGTGTGCTCACACTGCTCGTCATCGGTCTTCTGCGCCGGCCGCTGGCGATCCGGTGGCTGGGCGACCGCCGCCTGTGGCCGCTTGTCGCGATGAGCATCGGGTTGACCGCGATGGCCGCGTCCGCCGTGGTGTCGCTCGGCGCGACGACGCTGTTCGAGGTGCCGCTAGCGGGGCCATTCGCCAGCGTCGCCCACGGGTTGCGCGCGTCTGGCCGCTTGTTCTGGCCGGTCTACTACCTGCTGTATCTTGCCGGCCTGGCGGTCGTGTTCTGGAACTGGCAAGGTGCGTCGCGCGTGGCGATCCTCATTGCCGCGGTCGGTCTCCAGGCTGCCGACCTCGCGACCCTGCGATTCCAGGTCCGGTCCATGGTCAACAATCGCTTTCCGCTGGAGTTAGTGAACCCGGCCTGGAAGGAGCTCGGCAACAAGTACGACGACCTGATCCTGCTGCCGGCGTTCCAGTGCTCGCCGTACGGCACGCCTGGCGGCGTGAACAGCTACTCCTCGTTCGGGAAGGTCGCGGCGGCGGCACGGCTGCGGACGAACAGCTACTACGCGGCCCGTTACAGCGAGGCCGAGATGCGCACCCACTGCGTCGACCTGCAGCGGAAGTTGCTTGCCGGCGAGCTCGATCCGCGATCAGCATATGTCGTCACCGAAGGGGTTCGCGTCGCCTGGCTGATGGCGGGTGTCACGTCTCACTCGTGCGTGCTGACCGACCGTTTCAACCTGTGCACGCCGGCGGCGGCCCCGGTGCGTGAAGTGCCGCCGCCCGCCGCACCCTATCAACCTGGCGAGTTGATCGACTTCACGACCGCAGACAGCTCACGCCGCTACATGACCTTCGGCTGGGGCGACCATCCCCTGCCGATCGGAACGTGGACTGAAGGGCCGCTCGCGATCGTGCGGCTCGGCCTCAACCAGCCGGTCGATGCGGCGCGGACGCTGATCCTGGAAACCAGCGCTTATGGTTTTAGTGCGCCGACGCATCGGCGGACGGACGTCGACGTGTACGCGAACGGCGTCAAGGTCGACCAGTGGGTGTTTCGTTCGCCTCAGCCGATTCCGTCGGGAAGGCGGACGAGCATTCCGGCGGCGCTCCTCGCCGGCCGCGGCGGCCTCGATATCGAGCTGCGGATCGTCAATCCTCAGGCGCCGGTCTATGCCGCTCTTGAACCGGTCTACGCCTTTCGCGGGATCAACGTCCGCTCGATGACGGTGTCGATCGAATAGGCCTGGCGGCGCCTTACCATCCGGCCCGCCGCGCCGTGGCGCGGACGCCGGTGGCGCCGGGCGACAGCCGCAGCGTCAAGTCGTCGAGCTCCGGCTGGAGGCCGGCCGTCATCAGCGACAACGTCCGCCAGGCTCGGACCAGCGCCCGCTGGCCGGCGGTGTCGAGCAGGTAGTGCTTGCGGCGCCGGCCGCCGCGCTGGCGCGTCGGCGCGCCGATGTAGGAGCACACCATCTTCTTGGCTTCCAGCCGATCGAGCGTGACGTAGACGGCGCTGGCGCTGATCTCGCGCGCGGTGCGGCTGGCGATCTCGCGATGAATCGCGGCGCCGAAGGCGCCGTTGCCGAGCCGCAGCAGCCCCAGCAGCACCAGCAGCTCGAACTCGCCAAGAATCGCGGCATACGGAAACGGCTGCATATAGATAACATTGTAGGTGAAACATAGACGGACGATCCAGCCAATAAACATGCGGTCCGAGTCGTGGTTCTGGCGCCGCCGCCAGACCCCGGTCTTGCGGGCGCCGCGAGCCCCGGCAATAATTGGGAGCTTCAAGGCGGCCACGGATCGTTTCGTGCCTCTCCGCTTTATCCACAGTTCATAACGCTCGACGAGAAAGGAACAACTTCCTATGGGTTCTGCATCCGCAGGCGAAGCAATCCGCAGCATCAGCAGCTGGGCCCCGCGCTCCAAATCGGTGGGGGCGCGCAAGGCGAGTGAGGATTTCGGGTCGTTGACCTTCAACGACGAGGCCCAGCGGGCCCGCCTGCCGAAGGACGTCTACCGCGCGCTGCGCCGCGCCGTCGCCCAGGGGGAGCCGATCGACGCGTCGGTCGCCGACATCATCGCCAGCGCCCTCAAGGACTGGGCGGTCGAGCACGGCGCGACCCACTACACGCACTGGTTCCAGCCGCTCACCGGCATCACCGCCGAGAAGCACGACTCGTTTCTGTCGCCGACCGCCGACGGCCGCGCCGTCGCCGAGTTCAGCGGCAAGGAGCTGATCAAGGGTGAGCCGGACGCTTCGAGCTTCCCGTCGGGCGGCATGCGCTCAACCTTCGAGGCCCGCGGCTACACCGCCTGGGACCCGACCAGCCCGCCCTGGCTGCTGGTGACGCCGGCCGGCACCACGCTCGTCATTCCGACCGCGTTCATCAGCTGGACTGGTGAAGCACTCGACAAGAAGACGCCGCTCCTGCGCTCGATGGAAGCGCTCTCGAAGCAGGCAGTCCGCATCCTGAAGCTCTTCGGCTCCAAGGCGCAGCGCGTCGTCACCACCTGCGGTCCGGAGCAGGAATACTTCCTCATCGACCGCCAGTTCTACTTCGCGCGTCCCGACCTGATCAACGCCGGCCGCACCCTGTTCGGCGCCAAGCCGCCCAAGGGCCAGGAGCTCGAGGATCAGGTACTTCGGCGCCATCCCGGAGCGCGTCCTCGCCTTCATGATGGAAGTCGAGCGCGAGCTCTATAAGGTCGGCGTCCCGCTCAAGACCCGCCACAACGAAGTCGCGCCGAGCCAGTACGAGGTCGCGCCGATCTTCGAGAACGCCAACGTCGCCACCGATCACCAGATGATGACGATGGAGACGATGCGGCGGCTGGCGCCGAACTTCGGCCTCGCCTGCCTGATGCACGAGAAGCCGTTCGCCGGCGTCAACGGCTCGGGCAAGCACCTCAACTGGAGCATGAGCGACGACCTCGGCAACAACCTCCTCAACCCGGGGGATGCGCCGCACGAGAACGTCCAGTTCCTGGTCTACTGCGCCGCGGTGCTGCGCGCCGTCAACAAGTTCCAGGGGCTGCTGCGCTATTCAATCGCCAGCGCCGGCAACGACCACCGCCTCGGCGCCAACGAAGCGCCGCCGGCGATCATCTCGATCTTCCTCGGCGACCAGCTGACCGACATCTTCGAGCAGATCGAGAAGGCGGGCAGCGCCAAGACGACGAAGTCGGGCGGCATCCTCGACACCGGCGTCGGCGTCCTGCCGAAGCTGCCGCGTGACGCCGGCGACCGCAACCGCACCAGCCCGTTCGCTTTCACCGGCAACAAGTTCGAGTTCCGCGCCGTGTCGTCGAACCAGAGCATCGCGATGCCGAACGTCGTCCTCAACGTCGCCGTCGCCGAGTCGCTCGACTTCTGCGCCACCGAGCTCGAGACGAGCCTGAAAGCCGGCAAGAAGCTGACGGCCGCGGTCAAGGATCTGCTGACGAAGATCATCAAGGAGAACAAGCAGATCATTTTCAACGGCAACGGCTACTCCGAGGCGTGGCAGAAGGAAGCGGGCAAGCGCGGCCTCCTCAACCACAAGACGTCGGTCGACGCCTTCGGCGAAGTCCTCAAGCCCGAGGTCACCAAGGCGTTCGAAAAGTACGGCGTCCTCAACGCCCGCGAGCTCAAGGCCCGCTACGAGATCGCGCTCGAGCAGTACATCAAGACCCTGAACATCGAGGGCCAGCTGATGGTGCTGATGTCGAACCGCTACATCCTGCCGGCGGCCTTCAAGTACCAGGGCGACATCGCGGCGAGCGTGGCTTCCGTCAAGGCGGCCGGCTCGGTGTCGAAGGAAGGGAAGAAGTCGCTCGACCAGCTCGTCAAGCTGAGCGATGAGTTCAAGCAGAAGACGGACAAGCTGCAGGTGCTGCTCGAGCACGAGGACAACGGCGGCAGCGAGAAGCACGCCAAGTACTTCCGCGACAAGGTCGTGCCGGCGATGGAGAGCCTGCGCGAAACCGGCGACACGCTCGAATCAATCGTGCCGCACGAAACCTGGCCGCTGCCGACCTACCGCGAGATGCTGTTTATTAAATAGAATCCGGGGGACTTCGTCCCCCGGACCCCCTTACACGCTCTCTCGCGGGGGCCCTGCGGCCCCGCTCCGTTCGCGTGGCTCGGGCGCTCTGCGCCCTCGCTGCACTCACTTGGGCGCCCGGGTTCACTCCCGGGCGCCTTTTTTTGTCGAGCTCTGCTATCGTGTGCCGTCCCCTGATTTCAAGGAGCCGCGATGGTCATACGCAAGATCGGCGTCGGTTCGGCGGTCAAGATGTTTGCGGTGTTCTACGGGCTGATTGGGTTCATCATCGGCGCCTGCTTCGCGCTGATCGCACTGGTGGGGGCCGGGATGTCGCAGACCGCGATCGAGGATGGCGCGCCGGCGTGGCTCGGCGCCGGCCTCGGCGTCGGCGCGATCGTCATCTTCCCCATCTTCTACGGCATCATCGGCGTCGTCAGCGGACTCCTGACCGCAGGTATCTACAACGTCGTCGCCGGGATGATCGGCGGGCTCGAGATAGACCTCCAATAGGGCGAACGTTTCGGTTGTCCGGTAGTCCGATCGTCCGGTTGTGCGGCAACATGCCTTTCCTGACCGCCAGCTGGCTCGATCTGGCGCTGCTCAACTACGACGCCCCGCCGTCGCTGCTCGCGCCGCTCGTGCCCCGCGGGACCGAGCTCGACACGTGGCACGGCCGGGCGTTGATCAGCGTCGTCGGCTTCTACTTCGCCGATACGCGAGTGCTCGGCCTGTCGATTCCACGCCACCGCTCGTTCGAAGAGGTGAACCTCCGCTTCTACGTCCGCCGCGACCCCGGCAGCGGACCTGTCCGGCGCGGCGTGGTGTTCGTGCGCGAGCTCGTGCCACGCCTCGCGATCGCAGTCGTGGCGCGGGCCTTTTACAACGAGCCCTACCTCTCAGTGCCGATGCGGCACAGCACGACGCTCGGCGCGGCAGCAGGCGGGCGGGTGGAGTACGGCTGGGAATTCCGCGGCAGGTCCTACCGCCTCGCGGCCGAGGCCGAGGGCGCCGCCGCCGTGCCGCTCCCGGGCAGCGAAGCCGAATTCATCACCGAGCATTACTGGGGCTACACGCGACAGCGCGACGGCTCGACGCTCGAGTACCGAGGTCCGGCATCCGCCCTGGCGCGTGTGGACGTCACGCCGGCACGAGTTTTCAGGCCCTGCCGCCGCGCTGTACGGCCCGGCGTTCGGCGAGATTCTCTCGCGGCCGCCAGCGTCGGCGTTCGTCGCCGAAGGCTCACACGTGTCGGTCTATTCGGGACGGCCCGTCGAGTGAGCAGGCCCGCTCCCGATTCGCGGAGCTGAAGGTCCGCGCTACGTACTGCGTTGTACGTAGGGCGGGGCTTCAGCCCCCGCCACGCTTCGACTGGGCGTGCGCGAGATGGTCGAGCAGCAGCCGGTTGACCTCCGCGGCACGGTGAATCGTGACGCCGTGGCCCGAATCGGGTAGCTCGACGTAAGTGGCGCCGGGGATGGCGTCGGCGAGCGCTCGATTGGAGGCTGGTTGCGCGATCCGATCCTCGCTCGCGGCAACGACCAGGGTTGGAATGCGCGCCAGTCGTCCCAGCCGCGCGCCCGCATCGTACTTCGACATCGCGCTCAGCTGCTTCATGACGATCGGCGGCTGCTCCGCGAGGTCGTGGCCGAACAGGGGATGCAGCCGGCCGGCGAGCTCGACGCGATCGATCCCGCGCAGATAGCGGTCCGGCATGATCAGGCTCAGGAACGCATTGCGCCGCATGGCGCGCGTGCCGATGCGCATGCGCATCGCCGTCGCCAGCAGCGGCAGCGTCACTTTCGAGCCGTCGCGGCCGCGGGCGAACGTGCAGAGAAACGCCAGGCTCAGCACGCGCTCGGGCGCTGCCAGCGCCACGGCCTGGGCGATGACGCCGCCCATCGAATGCCCGGCGACGTGGAAGCGCGCGAACCCGAGACCGTCCATGATCGCGAGCGCGTCGGCGGCCATATCCTCGATCGTCAGCCGGCCGTCGAGGATGCGGCTCTGCCCCATGCCGCGGTTGTCGAACGCGACGACCGAATAGTGCGCCGCAAGTTCGTCGACCTGCGGCCGCCACGCGCTGCCGGCCGCGCCGACGCCCTGGATCATCAGCAGCGGCGGACCGCTGCCGTCACGGGTGTAGAAAAGCGACGCGCCCCTGGTATCGATGATTGGCATGATTTGCGAGGCGGGGCTCCAGTCCCGCGCTTCTCGCGGAGCTAAAGCTCCGCGCTACGTACACCGCCGTCCGCACGACCGGACGACCGGACGATGAGACAGAAAGCAATTATCGATCGCCGCGAACCAGTAAGATCCGCGGATGGACCCGCAAGCGGCCAACTTCTTCGCCGCCTTCTCCCTGATCGTGGCGCCCGCCATCCTCACCAACGCGTCTTCGGTCCTGGCGATGAGCACGAGCAACCGCCTGGCGCGGGCGGTCGACCGGGCCCGCGACCTGGCGCGGCAGCTCGAGACGGCCGCAGCCTCGGCCGAAGAGATGGATGTCGAGGCCCGGCGCGAGTTCGACCGCCGGCTCCAGGAGCTGACGGCGACCGAGCAGCGGACGACGATGCTGCTGCGGGTGCTACAGAGCTTCTACTTCGCACTCGGCGGGTTCGCGTGGTCGACGCTCTCGGCGCTGCTCGGCGCCGTGATGTCGCGCTTCGGCAGCGGGGTGCTGCTCCTGACGCTCGAATTCGGCGCCGTCGCCGCCGGCACGATCGGCGTCGCTGCGCTGGTGCGCGGGTCGATCATCCTGGTGCGCGAGACGAGCATCGCCGTGCGCGTCATCAGCGAGCGCGCCGCCAGCGTCCGCGCGCGGGCGCGGGTACAATGAAGGGATGACCTTCGGGCAAGCCTCGCCGGACGTACTGCCGGGCGCACGCAATGCGGTGGACGTCTGTCTCGCGATCGCGCCTGGCGAGCGCGTCGCGCTCGTTGCCGACGATCCCAGCGCCGAGGTCGCGGCCGGCATCGAACAGGCGCTGACCGAGCGCGGCGCCCGCGCGACCTGCCTGCGGATCGAGTCGGTCTCGCCGCGGCCGATGCCGCAGGCGCCGGCGGAAGCGCTGGCCGCGCTCGAGCAGGCCGATGCCGGGATCCTCTGCGTCCAGCCGCTCGAAGGCGAGCTCGACGCCCGCCGCGCCATCGTCGGTGTCGTCGAACGGCGGCGCATCCGCTACGCGCACATGGTCGGCGTGACGCCGCGGATCATGCGCGAGGGGATGCGCGCGGACTACCGCCGCGTCGACCGCCTCAGCCAGCAGCTCTGCGAGCGCATGCCGTCGGCGACGCGCCTGACCGTCCGCACCCCGGCCGGAACGAATTTCACGGCGACCTTCGATCCTTCGCTCGCGTGGGTCAAGACGAGCGGCTTGATCAACCCGCGCTACTGGTCCAACCTACCCGCCGGCGAGGTGTTCACGACCCCGGCGTCGGTCGATGGCACGTTCGTGTGCGACGGCACCGCCGGCGACTACTTCAACACCAAGTACGGCACGCTCGACTCGACGCCGCTGGTGCTCGAGATTCGCGGCGGGCGCCTCCGCGCCGCGCACTGCGATCGCGCCGACCTCGAAGAGGACTTCTGGAGCTATTGCCACACCGACGGCAACAGCGATCGCGTCGGCGAGCTGGCGTTCGGCACCAACCTCGGGCTGCGCGAGATGATCGGCGTGCTGCTGCAGGACGAGAAGGTACCTGGCGTCCACCTCGCGTTCGGCGATCCCTACGGCAGCCAGACCAACGCCGACTGGACGTCGCGGACCCACGTCGACGTCCTCACCCGCGGCTGCGACGTCTGGATCGACGACGACCAGGTGATCGAGGGCGGCCAGTACATGCTGCAGAAGTTCGATCTCGCCCGCAGCGCCGAGCTCTAGCTCAGCGCCCTGCGGCGGAGCTGAAGCTCCGCCCTACGTTGGACGACCGGACGACCGGCGAGCGCACGACCGGCCAACCGCACGACCGCACAACCGGACAACCGGACAACCCGACAACCGGAGCGTTACCACCCAGAGAGATACTCCCGCATCTGATCCTTCCAGTACGGCCAGTCATGGCCGCCGCGCGCGCCCCAATCGTCGAGGTGATGGCGGATGCCGCGCGCCTCGAGTACGCCGGACATCGCGTAGGTGAAGCGGCTCTCCTCCCACGGTCCCGAGCCGGTGGCGAGGTGAATCTCGCAGCTTTCGAGCTGGCTGCGGATCCAGCCGTCCTCGAGATTCGCCATGTAGTCGATCGGGTTGTGAAAGTAGAAGTTGTCGTCGTAGAGGCCGTGCATGAAGCGCTTGAGATCGTAGACGCCGGAGAGGGCGTAGCAGCGCTTGACGCGGTGCGGGTAGCGGAACAGCGTGTTGGCGGCGTGATAGGCGCCGAGCGATGCGCCCATCGTCGAGATCGCGATGTCGCCGGTCTGGCAGTCGGCGTAGATGAAGGGGATGACCTCCTCGCGGATGTATTCGTCGAACATCCGCTGCCGCCAGCTGCGATGGAACGGGTGGGCGCCGCCGTTGAGGAACGACTCGTGGTTGTTCGAGCCGACGCAGAACAGCTTGACGCGTCCGGCTTCGAGGTAGTCGCCGAGCGCGTCGATCATGCCGTGGCGCTGCAGCTCCCACTCGTCGCCGTGGCTGGTCGGGAACGCGAGCAGTGGCGGCCCCCAGTGGCCGAACACCGCGACGCCCATGTCGTGGCCGAGCCGCGGCGAGTGCCAGAAGTGATGGTTGGTGCGCATTACTGTGCGTTGACCTTTCCCGGCCCCCAGATGGCGCGGCCCGGTTTCGCGCCGGTATGCTCGCCGTTCTCGAGCACGCGGACGCCGTTGACGAGGACGTGCCGCATGCCGACCGCGTACTGGTGCGGCTGCTCGAACGTGGCCCGGTCCGCGACCTGGGCGGGATCGAAGATCGCGACGTCGGCGAACATGCCCTCGCGCAGGAAGCCGCGGCCCTCGAGCTCGAGGTTCGTCGCCGGCAGGCCCGACAGGCGGTGGATCGCCTGCTCCAGCGGGATGACCTTCTCGTCGCGCACGTACTTCCCGAGCAGGCGGGCGACGTTGCCGTAGGCGCGCGGATGCGCCGACGACCGCGTGAACGGCGGCTCCGGAGCCATCGACGCCGCATCGGAGCCGAACGTCACCCACGGCAGCTGCAGCTGCTTGCGGATGTTGTCCTCCGACATCATGAAGTAGACCGTGCCGACCCGAGACCGATCCTCGAGGACGAGGTTCATGATCGTGTCGGGCACCGATTCACCGCGCATCTTGGCCACCTCGGCGAGTGACTTGCCGGTGAGCGGCTTGAGCTTCTCGGACTTGAAATCGACCAGCAGCACCCGGTCGGGCGAGCCGGCGGCGAGGTAAAGATTCTCCCAGTCTTTCGACGGCGTCTCGATCGCGTGCGCGATCTTCCGGCGCGTCGCCGGATCGGCGAGGCGCTTGTACGCGGCGTCGTAGCCGCCGTCGAGGACCCAGGGAGGCATCGCGGCATCGAGCCCGGTGGCGCCGGCGGGGTAGTTGTACATGTCGGCCCTGATCTGCAGGCCGTCACGCCGCGCCTTTTCGACCGTCTCGATGACCGCGTCCATCTTGCCCCAGTTGGCCTTGCCGGCTGCCTTGAGGTGGTAGATCTCGGCCGGGATGCCGGCCTCGCGGCTGATCCGGATCAGCTCCTCGACGGCTTCGACCAGGCGATTGCCCTCGCTCCGCATGTGCGAGATGTACTTGCCGCGGTACTTCGCCGCGACCTTGCACAGCTCGATCAGCTCCTCGGTCGTGGCGTAGAACGCCGGCGCGTAGATGAGCGAGCTGCCGACGCCGAGCGCCCCCTCTTCCATTGCCCGCTTTACGAGGGCGCGCATCGCGTCGAGCTGCTGCGGCGTCGGCTTCTTGTCTTCCAGCCCGATGACGTGCTCGCGGATCGTCGTCGCGCCGACGAACGAAGCGACGTTGGTCGAGACGCCTCGCTTCTCGAGCTCGCGCAGGTACTCGGCGAGCGTCGTCCAGGTGATGTCGTACTTGATGTCGCCCTGCTCCTCGACCATCCGCTTCTTCATCTCGTCGGTCAGCGGACCCATCGAGCTGCCTTCGCCGAAGATTTCGAGCGTCACGCCCTGGCGGATGTCGCCCTGCGAGCGGCCGTCCGCGATCAGCGAATCGACTGCCCACGAGAGCATATTGATGAATCCGGGACTGACGGCCAGGCCGCTGGCGTCGATCACGGTGGTGGCGCTCGCGGCTTTGAGGTCGCCGACCGCGGCGATGCGGTCCCCCTTGATCGCGACGTCGGCCGCGCGTCCCGGCGCCCCGGTTCCGTCGAAGACCGTGCCGCCGCGAATCACGATGTCGAAGGCCGGCGCCGGCGGCGCCGCCGGGCCGCCGCAGCTCAGGGTCGCGAGCAGGCCGAAGAACAGGAGGGTTCGAAGACGTCGCATCCGCTAGATGATATGGCAACCCCCTCGCAAGGCGGAGCTTCAGCGCCGCCGCCCATGTTCAACGCCGCGCCCATCCACTGCTCGAACGCGGCGGCACTCATCCCTGCGACGCCGCGCATGCGGTAATGGCCGAGCCGCAAGCTGCGAACATGCGATTCGAAAGCGCCGAGCGACCACCACGAGGGCGGATGCGAACGGCGATGCGCTTGTGGTCACGGGGCGGCACGGCGGGCATCGAGATCGATCGGGTCGCGGCGGACTCGGTCCGGACTGTACACTAAGACGTCCGATCGGCGGCGCACCGCGCGCCGACTCAGCCGAACGGGCCCTTCACCGCTGATCTCGATGACCGATTGGGACGCTGAACGCTATCACCGCCTCTCGAATCCGCAGCTCGGGTGGGGGCGGCACGTACTCGAACGGCTCGCGCCCGAACCGAACGAGTGCATCCTCGATCTCGGCTGCGGCACCGGGCGCCTGACGTCGGAGCTGTTCGCGGCGATGGGGGACGGGCTGGTCGTCGCCGTCGATCGATCGGAATCGATGCTGCGCGAGGCGGCGTCGCGGCATCTCTGGCACCGCGGGCCGCACCCGGTCGACACCGACAAGCTGCCGACCCGCCTGCACGTCGTCCGCGCCGACGGCTTGTGGCTGCCGTTCGTCGACGTCTTCGACGCGGTGCTGAGTACCGCGACGTTTCACTGGATCCTCGATCACGATCGACTGTTCGCCAGCATCTGCCGGTCGCTGGTTCCTGGCGGCCGGCTGGTGGCGCAGTGCGGCGGTGCCGGCAACCTCGGCCGCATGCTGGCGCGCGCGGCGGTGCTCATGACCGAGCCGCCGTTCCGCGACCATTTCATCGGCTGGCGCGATCCGTGGGAGTTCGCCGACGTCGCGACCACGACCGAGCGGCTCGACCGCGCCGGGTTCACCGCCATCGACGTGGCGCTGGTCGCCGCGCCCACGAGCTTCGCCGATCGCGAAGGCTATCGCGACTTTCTCGCCTGCGTCTGCGTCCGCGAGCACCTGCAGCGGCTGCCGCCGGACCTGCAGGCGCGATTCCTGGACGCGCTGGCGGAGGGCGCCGCGGCCGACGATCCGCCCTACACCCTCGATTACTGGCGATTGAACATCCTGGCCCGCAAGCCTGCCGGGATCGAGCGGGCGGCGTGACGGCGGCAGCGGTTCCCTATCTCGAGAACGCCAGGCGGCACGCGCTGTCACGCGAGACGGAGGCGCGGCTGTCGGAGCGGATTTCTCGTCTCCGGCTGGCAACGTTCCTGGTCGGCGCCGGCATGCTCGTGTGGAGCCTGTGGCGCGGCGCGACACCGTCGCCGATTGCCGTCTCGGCGCTCTTCTTCGTCGTCTTCGGGATCGCCGTGGGGTGGCATGCGCGGGTCGAGGAGCGCATGGCCCGCCATGACGCGATGCGGCTCGTGAACCTGCGTGCGCTCGCGCGCGGGGCGCGCGACTGGAGCCAGCTGCCGGAGACCGGCATGCCGGCGGCGATCGAGGCGGCCGTCTCCGATCATCCTTTTGCGCTCGACCTCGACGTGTTCGGCCGGGCCTCGCTCTTCCAGTGGCTCGGACCGGCATCGACCGCCGGTGGCAGGCTCCAACTGGCGCGCTGGCTGATCGAGCCGGCCTCGCCGCAGGAGGTCCGCGAGCGGCAGCAGGCCGTCGGGCGTCTCGCTGCGGAGGACGACTGGCGTCTCGAAATGGCGGCGCACGGCGTCCTCGCCGGCGCGGCCCGTCAACCGGACATCGACCGTTTCCTCGCGTGGGCGGAAGGTGAGGACCCGTTCGGGCGTCGCGCCTTCGCGCTCCGCGCGGCGGTGCTCCTCATCGTGGTCACGCTGTGGGTCTCGATCGCTTTGGACGCGACCGGCGTCACGAACGTGGCGCTCTGGCCGATCCCGCTGGTGGTCGGCATCGTGCTGTCGTTCGCGACCGGCGAGAAGGTGCAGGCCATCCTCGACCGGGCAGGCGGCGGCCAGTATGCGCTTGGCCGTTACGCGTCGATGTTCGAGCACGCGGTGCGCGCGCCGATCGACGCGCCGCGGCTGGCGGCGCTGCGGCAGCGGCTGTCATCGCATGGCGCGACCGCCCCCGGCTGCATGCGCCGCCTCAATCGCATCCTGGGCTTCGGCGAGCTGCGGCGCGGCGCGGCGATCCTCCATTTCCCGATCCAGGCGCTGACGCTGTGGGATTTCCACGTCATCTTCGCCCTCGACCGGTGGCGGCAGGCCACCGGGCCGCGCGTGCGCGGATGGCTCGCGGCGCTCGGTGAGCTCGACGCGCTGGCGCTCGTCGCAAACGTGCGGCGGGACAATCCGGACTGGGCAGTGCCGGAGATCACCAAGACGCCGGCGATCGAGGCCGAGGGCATCGGCCATCCGCTGCTTCCAGACGATCGGCGCGTCGCCAACGATCTCACGATTGGCCCGCCGGGGACGCTCGTCCTGATCACCGGCTCCAACATGTCGGGCAAGAGCACGCTGCTTCGCTCGATCGGGCTGAACATCGTGCTGGCGCAGGCGGGCGCGAGCGTCTGCGCCAGGCGCATGACGCTGCCGGCGTGCGATCTGCAGACCAGCCTGCGGGTGCAGGATTCGCTCGAGCGCGGCCTGTCGTACTTCATGGCGGCGCTGGCGCGGCTCAAGGGTGTCGTCGACGCGGCCGAGCACGAGCGCGAAGGGCGGGTGCTCGTCTACCTGCTCGACGAGATCCTGCAGGGCACGAACAGTGCCGAACGCAGCATCGCCGTCCGCGCCGTCGCGCGCCACCTGCTCGACGCCGGCGCCATCGGCGCGATGACGACACACGATCTCGCGGTGGCGGGCGAGGAGCCGCTCGCGAGCTCGGCGCAGCTGCTGCACTTCACCGAGACGCTTGATCCCGATGGCACCATGCGGTTCGATTACACGCTGAGGCCGGGGCTCGCGACTTCGCGCAACGCCCTGCGCCTGATGCAGTTGATTGGAATAGATCTGTGAACGAATCGGCCCTGCCCGAAGCGCTGCCGCCGCGCGGCCGGTCCTGGCAGACGCTCGGGGCGGCGCTCATCCTGGTCGGACTGACGGTCCTGCTCACCTGGCCGCAGGCGCGGCAGCTCTCGACGCACGCCTACGGTCACCACGACGTCTACTTCAACATGTGGCGGCTCGGCTGGATCGAGCACGCCCTCGTCAACGCGCCGCAGCGCCTGTTTGACGGCAACATCTTCTACCCGGAACGCCGCGCGCTCACCTATTCCGACGCCATCATCGTCCAGGGCCTCATCGGGACACCGCTGTTGATGGCCGGGCTGCCGCGGGTGCTGGTTCACAACCTGCTGCTGCTCGGCGCGATCATCAGCTCTGCGATTGGTGTCTTCGTGCTGGCGCGGCACCTGACCGGTTCGGCCGGCGCCGGCCTCCTCGCCGGCATCGTCTTCGCGTTCGTGCCGTACCGGTTCGAGCACTACATGCACATGGAGATGCAATGGACCATGTGGATGCCGTGGGCGCTGTGGGCGCTGCACCGGGCGTTCGAGACCAGGCGGCCGAAGTTCGGGCTGCTGACCGGCTTCTTCCTCTCGCTGCAGATGCTGTCGAGCATCTACTACGGCGTCTTCCTGATTGTCGTCATCGGCGTGGTAACGCTCCTGCTGCTGCTGCCGCTGTCGCTGAAAGGCATGGCCCGGACCGTCATGGCGCTGGCACCAGCTGCGGTCGTTGTCGCGGTGCTGTGCGGCGCCTACGCGATTCCATATCTCGAGACGAAGAAGGAAGTCGGCGGGCGCGCCGAGCGGGAGATCATGCTCTACAGCGCGCGACCGTCGAACTACCTCGTCGCGACGCCGGAGAACGTCGTCTATGGCCAGATGTTCCAGCGCCGCGGCCGGCCGGAGCGGCGGCTGTTTCCGGGGGTCTTCATCACCGTGCTGGCGATCTTCGGCCTGTTCATGCGCCCGCGCGCCAGCATCCCGATCGTCATCGCCTACCTGCTCGCGATGGTGGTGTCGTTCGAGATGTCGCTCGGCCTGTCGGGCTACAGTTATCGGTTCCTGTTCGACTACGTGCCGGTGTTCGGCGGTTTCCGCGCCGTCGCGCGGCTCGGCATCTTCGTCGTGTTCTTTCTGTCAATCCTCGGCGCGTTCGGCTATGCCGCGCTCGCCGCGGGCATGCGGCCGTGGCTCAAGCGGCTCTTCCTCGTCTTCGGCGTCGCCGTGCTCGTGTGCGAATACCGCGTCCGGTGGATCAACCTGATCCCGTATCTCAACGAGTCGCCGCCGCTCTACGCCTGGCTGGCGAAGCAGCCGCCCGGTGTCGTCGCGTCACTGCCGATGCCGAAGATCGTGCCCGGACACGATCCGCGCATCAGCTACATGTCGACGTTTCACTGGAAGCCGATTATCAACGGCTACAGCGGCTTCGTGCCGAACTCGTACCTCGAGCGGATGGAGGACCTCAAGTTCTTCCCTGACGACCACGCGATTGCGCGGCTGCGCCGGGACAACGTCCGCTATCTCGTCGTCCACCTGGTCGAGTACCTGGCCGGACGAACGGATCAGGACCATCCAGGCGCTGACCGAACGCCACCGCCTGCGCGAGATCGGCCGCTTTCACGACGGCCTCGGCGAGGCGGCGGTCTATTTCCTGAATTGATGGGAGCGCGGCGGGTGTGCCGATCGGGACGGTCAGGCGACGGGCGAGCCGAGGCCGGTCGCGGTCGACGATGCCGGCGGGCGCGGTCGGCTCGCAGGGCCGAGCGCCTTGGCCGATCCGATGACGAAGTCCGCGTGCGCATCGACGTCGCTCTTGTTGATGTGCATCACGCCCGGCTGCTTGAGGATGGACTCGCCGGCAACCAGCGCGACCTCGACGCGGTACTTGCCCGGCTTGACCTTGAAGGTGAACCCGCCGGCGTTGTTCGTCGTCGCCTGCTGGCGCTCGCCGGAATCGACGTTGACCACTTCCACCTGGCGGCCGACGATCGAGCTCGTGCCTTCCGGGCCGCGCACCGTGCCGCTGATGGTTCCGTCGGTCGACTGTGAGGCCTCGCCGGGATTCAGAATCGGGGTGCCGCGCCGGCATGAGGTCACGCTCATGAACGCCACCGTCAACGCGGCCACGCAGAGCAGCGCCATCAGCGGCGCCCGGTAGCCTTCGAGGTTGGTCGTTCGATTCATCATCGTCACTCGCACCCCGCCCAGGAGCAATGCGGATGCCACCATCCTCAGTCCTATTCAGGGAACACCTCATCCATTCACCTCGCCACCGATTCTTCCTCCTGCCGCAACTTTGAGCGGTCGGCCGCGTGCAATACGGATCCCAGCGGAACCGTTATGATTTCCCATGCGCTTCATGACGGTGCTCGCGGTGGTCCTGTCGGCAGCCGTCGCCGGCGGGCCCCGCTCACAGGCTCAGCCTGCAAAGTTCGACATCGTCCTCACCGGCGGCCTGGTCGTCGACGGCACGGGCACGCCGCCGCGGCGCGCCGACGTCGGCATCAAGGGCGGACGCGTCGAGGCGATTGGCAAGATCGCGGCGGGTGACGGCGCCGACCGCATCGACGCGACCGGGCTCGTCGTCGCTCCCGGCTTCATCGACGTCCACACCCATGCCGATGAGATCGCCGACCACCCCGCCGCCGCCAACTTCGTCCGCATGGGTGTGACGACGATCGTCGCCGGCAACTGCGGCTCGTCGGCGGTCGATGTCGGCAAGGCGCTCGCGGCGGTGAAGGATTCCGGCGCCGCCGTCAACTTCGCGACCCTCTTCGGCCACAACACCGTGCGGCGCGCGGTGATGGGCACCGCCGATCGCTCTCCGACGATCCCCGAGATGAACAGGATGAAGGGGCTGGTCTGGAAGGCGATGACCGACGGCGCGGTCGGGTTCTCTACCGGCCTCCAGTACGTGCCCGGCACCTACAGCAAGACCTTCGAGGTAATGGAGCTCGCGCACGTCGCCGGCAACGCCGGCGGCGTCTACGCCTCGCACATGCGCAACGAAGGCACGGCGCTCGAGGAATCGGTGGCCGAGACGATCCGCATCGGCGAGCTGACGGGCGCCCGCGTCCAGATCTCGCACTTGAAGGTCGACAGCCCGAACCGCTGGGGCGCGAGCGCGAAGGCACTGGCGCTGATCGACGAGGCGCGGGCGCGCGGCGTTGCCGTCGAGGCCGACCAGTACGCCTACACTGCGGCGAGCTCGTCGCTCGGCATCAGGTTTCCCGCGTGGGCGCTCGAAGGCGGCCAGTCGCAGATCACCGCGCGCCTCAACGATGCCGCGACCTGGACCAGGATCAAGACCGAGATGGCGGCGCTGCTCGCCGAGCGGGGCCTGTCCGATCTCTCATTCGCCGTCGTTGCTTCCTATCGCGGCGATCCTGCGCTCAACGGCCTGTCGATGAAGCAGGTCGCGGCCCGGCTGCAGGGCGCCGAGACTGCCGACGCCCAGTTCGAGGCGGCGCGGACGATGATGTTGGCCGGCGGCGCGTCGATGGTCTACCACTTCATGTCCGACGACGACGTGCAGCGGATCATGAAGCATCCGCGGGTGGGTTTCGCGTCGGATGCGTCTGTGCTGACCTACGGCGAGGGCGCGCCGCATCCGCGCGGCTACGGCAACAACGCCCGCGTCCTGGGCGAGTACGTGCGAACCCGGAAGGTGATTGCGCTGGAGGAAGCGATCCGCAAGATGACGTCGCTGCCGGCCGATCATTTCCGCTTTACCGGCCGCGGCCGGCTCGCGCCAGGCAAGGCCGCCGACATCGTCGTCTTCGATCCCGGGACGGTGGCCGACGCCGCGACCTTCGAGAAGCCGCACGCCTATGCCCGGGGCATCCCGCACGTCCTCGTCAACGGCGTGTTCGTCGTCCGCGACGGCGTCCAGACGAACGCGAGGCCCGGGGTTCCGCTCGCCTCGAGCCCGCTGGCGGCGCGATAGCTCAGTCCTCGACGACGGCGTAGTAGACGAGCGGCGTCACGATCAGCGAGAACAGGATCATCAGCGCCGGCAGCAGCCAGCCGTACATCTTCAACGCCGCCGTGATGCTGAACTCGCGGTTGCCGGCGGCGACGTCAGTGAACCAGTCGCGCGCCAGCGGCGAGAACCAGAGCCCGACCACCAGCAGCACCGCGACGGCGCAGATCGCGCCGATGATTTGCGCGACGGCGATCGGCCGCGCCGCTTCGCGGGCGGCTTCCTGCCGCGCCCGCATCTGCGCCCGCCACCACATCACGGCCGACGACGGGATGTGTGGATCCAACGCCGGGTCATCGCGGTCGGCGAGGACGAGGCTGGCAACCGCCAGCGTGTCGCTGCAGATCTGGCACGACGCGACGTGGGCAGGCAGGTCACCAGGCGCGCGTTCCGGCCACCGGCCGCTCGACAGCGCGTCGATGACGTCCTGTTCACGACTGCACTCGATGGTCCTCACGATCGGGTCCTCCGTCCGCCGCCGTAGCGGGGTGACCGACGCAGCAGTGTCGCCAGCCTGCGCCTCGCCCTGAACAGCAGCAGCTTGACGCTGCCGGTCTTGACGCCGAGCGTCTCGGCGATTTCCGCGTGCGCGTGGCCCTGGCCGTAAGCCAGCCACAGGAGCGCCCGCTCGCGCGGCCGCAGCCGGCCCATCGCCCGCCGCAGGTCGGTGCGCTGTGCCGTCGCTTCCGCCAGGTCGGTGCCGGGCGCGGCAAGGCTCATGTGATCCGACTCGGGCAGGGCGACCGTCTCCCCGCGCCGTGCCCGGCGGTGGCCGTCACGCACGAGGTTGGTGGCGATGCGGAAGAGGTAGGCGCGGCGGTGGCTTTCGCTTTCCCACGCTGCCGTGGCTCCGCAGCAGGCGATAGTAGCTCTCCTGCAGCAGGTCGTCGGCGACCTGCGAGTCGCCCGTCATGCGCGAGAGGTAGAACCAGAGCGACCGCGCCGTTCGATCGTAAAAGGCGCGGAACGCCTCCTCGTCCATCTCGAAGCTCACATCCGCGTCCGCGGTCCCATCCAGGCGATCGATGCCGGTGAGCGTCACGTCTGTCGTGCTTATTCGAAACATCTGGTGCTCAACCGGCGATGTGCGCCGAGTCGGAGGGCCCGCGCGTCGCCGTCGCGGGATCGAACAGGCCCAGCCGCCGCGAGAGGACGAGGGAGGCGGCCGCCGAGACGATAAAGCCGACGCCGACGGTGAGCGCGAGGACGCCGAATGCGAAGATCGGCTGGGCAATCTCCTGGATGACGCGGCCGCTCACAAACAGCAGGCCGAACGCGCCGGTGGCGAGGACAATCCCGACCTGCAGCGACCACAGGATGCGGCTGAACGGCGCCCCGACCTGCCGCGGCGCGGCCTCGATCGAGAGCGGCGCCGACTCGAGGAACCGGCGGCCGGCATCCGTCTGGATGTAGGTCATCAGGTCCTCGTTCGTCGTGAAGCGGTCGAGCAGCTTGTTGTGCACTTCGGTATGCACCTTTGACGTGCGGTACCAGCGCCGCTGTTCCACGACGGTGCGAATCAGCCAGACGACCGCCATCGTGATGGCGATGAAGACGCTGGCAATCGTGATGGCCTGGAAGATCTCTCCCCAGAGCCGGATCGCCCTTCCTTCGGACGTCTCGGGCGGCGACGGGTTCCAGAACTCGGTACGAGCCCATGTTCTCGAAGAAGAACCCGGGGGTGTTGCGAATCTCGGGATGCTGCTTGAGAAACGCCGCCAGCGTCGGGTACGTCGCGAGGTAGGTATCGTTCCCCATCAGCGACGGGTCGGCGCGGAGAACCCGGCCGACGGCCGGGGGCAGCTTCCGAAGCAGTTCCTCGAGCCGCTCGCGCGTCTCCCGCGCGTCCTGGTCCTGGGCCAGGACGATCTGGCTGGCCGGGGCGCTCGCTGCCGGCACCTGGGCCTTCTCCTGGCGCCCGCGGGCGGCGGCCGGGTTGGCCGAAACGGCCGAAAGTCCTGCAACGAGAGCAATTACCGCGAAAACTTGTGTGTGGCGCATCGGACTGTGCGACTCCTCACCTATCTACTACGGAGCCGAACCGCCGTGGTTAACGAGTCTTTACCAAGGGGCGTTGCCCCTCGGACTCCCCGACACGCTCTCTCGCGCGCCGCTTCGACGGCGCGCTCCGTTCGCGTGGGCTCGCTGCGCTCGCTCACGCGTCCACGTTGAGGACCTGCCGCAGCTCGACGCCGACCCGCCGCAGCCCTTCCCGCAGGAACTCCTCGCGCCCGCCCAGCCAGATGCGCAGGTAGCCCTCGAGGCCGACGTGCTCGCCCGGGACGATGAGCGTGCTCTGGTTGACGCGGATCCGTTCGGCGATCTCCACGCTGGCGACGTCGGCATCGTAGCGGACCAGCGCAATCGCGCCGGCCCTTGGTTCCTGCCAGGTCAGCCGGCCGCCGAAGCTCGCGATCCATTCGCGCGCGATCGGCAGGTTGTGCGCGAGAATCGCCCGCGTCCGGGCGTAGCAGCGCTCACGGTTGCCGGGCTCGACCGCGATCTGTGCCAGGCGGTCGGAAAGCTTGTTCGGACCGATCGTGAGGTAGTCGTGCTGCGACCAGCAGTCGGCGAGCACGCTGCGCGGGCCGACGATCCAGCCAATCCGAAGCCCGGGGATCCCGTAGGCCTTCGACAGGCCGCTCGTCACGATGACGCGATCGCTCATGCCCCAGAAGCTCGGCGTCCGCGGGCCGTCGATCTCCGCGCCGAGATACACCTCGTCGGCGACGATCCAGGTCCCGGTCGTCTCGCAGCGGTTGACGATGCGCCGCATTGCCGTCTCCGGCAGGATCGATCCGGTGGGGTTGTTGGGGTTGGAGAGATACAGCAGCCGCGTGCTCGGTGTCACGGCGCGCTCGAAGGCGTCCCAGTCCGGCTCCCAGCCGCTGTCCTGCAGCAGCGAGAACGTCTTGATCGTCGCGCCCAGGCTGCGGGCGACGCCCGGCACCTGCATGTAGTTCGGCACCTCCATCGCGACGTCGTCGCCGGGCGCGAGCTGGCTGAGGGCGATGAGGTAGTTGGCCTCCGAGGTGCCGTTGGTGACTTCGATTTGCGCCAGGTCCGCGCCCGGGTAGAGCGCCGCGAGGCGTTCGCGCAGCTCGATCGTGCCGTTCGACTGGCTGTAGCCGAGCGGCTGATCGAGGAACGCGTCGAGATCGAATCCCATCTCGACGAGCTCGCGCAGCGTCAGCGGCCGGACGCCGCTCTCGCTCATGTCGTAGTCGACGAGGTTCTCCCAGGTCGACTGCATCCGTTCCATCTCGAAGAGTTCGATCGGCATTGGTGAAATCTGATCGGCTCAGGGCTCCTGAGCCCCCTGAGCCTTGAGCCCTGAGCCCTGAGCCTCTGCTTCCGCCTCGATCGTCGCAAGCCGCTCGGCCGCCATGTTGCCGCCGCTGACGATGGCGACGATCGGACCGCTGACGGGGAACGCCGCGTCGAGGATGCCGCTGCGAACGGCGGCAGTCGTCGCCGCGCCGCTCGGTTCGGCAACGATCTTGGCGTTGGCGAAGATCCACAGCACGGCCTCGGCGATCGCCGGATCGTCAACGGTGACGATGCGATCGATGAACCGGCGTGCATGGGCGAACGTCAGGTCGCCGGGGCGCACCGGCATCAGGCCGTCGGCGATCGTCGACGTGCGCGCCAGCGTGACGGGGTGGCCGGCCTCGATCGAGGCCTTCATCTTCGCGGCGCCGGCCGGTTCGACGCCGATCACGGCAACCTCGGGCCGGCTTTGCTTGACGGCGGCGGCGACGCCGGCGGCGAGACCGCCGCCGCCGATCGGCACCAGCACCGCGGCGACGTCCGGCATCTGCTCGAGGATCTCGAGCCCGGCCGTCGCCTGGCCGGCGATGATCCACTCGTGATCGAACGGCGGCACCATCGTCAGGCCGCGCGCCGCGGCCTCGCTCTCCGCACGCGCCCGGCGCTCCGACGACGTCGTGCCGGCGAGGATGATTTCGGCCCCGAAGGCCCGGGCGCCGTCGATCTTGATCGGCGGCGCCGTCGTCGGCATGACCACGACCGCCGGCGCGCCGAGCGTCTGCGCCGCCAGCGCCATCGCCTGGCCGTGATTGCCCGATGAATAAGTAATGACGCCGGCCCGGCGCTGCGCGTCGGTCAGCTGCGCCACCATGTTGTAGGCGCCGCGGATCTTGAAGGCGCCTGCCGGCTGCAGGTTCTCGCACTTGAGGAAGAAGGGCCGCCCGGCGGCGGCCGACACGTCGACGAGCGGCGTGACCCGGGCGATGCCCCTGATGCGTTCCGCCGCTTCGCGGATGGCAGCGAGCGTCGTGTAGGACGTCGCCGCCATCACGCGCGCACCTTGTTTGTCGCGACCGTCACGTTCATCGCGACGCCGAGTCGGTCTGCGGCTTCGCCGGCGCGTTCTTCACGTACTTGTCGAGCCAGTTCAGGGTTTCCGCGACCGTGTGGAGGTTGGACTCGCGCGCGGCATAGCCGTGCGCTTCGTTCGGCAGCGTCACGTAGCGGACGGTCGCGCCGTGGCCCTTGAGCGCCATGTAGAGCCGCTCGGATTGAATCGGAAACGTGCCCGAGTTGTCGTCCGCTTCGCCGTGGATCAGGAGGATCGGCTCCTTGATCTTGTGCGCGTACCAGAACGGCGACATCTGCTCGTAGATCTGCGGGATCTCCCAGAACGTGCGGGTCTCGGCCTGGAACCCGAAGGGCGTCAGCGTGCGGTTGTAGGCGCCGCTGCGGGCGATGCCGGCAGCGAAGAGGTCCGAGTGCGCGAGGAGGTTTGCCGTCATGAACGCGCCGTAGCTGTGGCCGCCGGCGGCGATGCGATGGCGGTCGGCGATGCCGAGATCCACGGCCTTGTCGATCGCGGCCGCGGCGCCGTCGACGAGCTGCTGCACGTAGGTATCGTTGGCAGTTTCGCCGGCGCCGACGATCGGCAGCGTCGGGCCGTCGAAGATGGCGTAGCCGGCCGCGAGCAGCAGCAGGTGCGACGAGCCGCCGACGGTGGTGAAGCGATTGGGCGAGCCGATGACCTGTCCGGCCGAGTCGGCGTCCGCGAACTCGCGCGGATACGCCCACACCAGCATCGGCAGCCGTTCACCCTTCTTGTGGCCGGGCGGCAGGTAGATCGTGCCGCTGAGGCCGACGCCGTCCTTGCGCTTGTAGGTGACGAGCATCCGTTCGGCGGCGGTGATCTGCGGATGTGGATCCTTGAAGTCGGTGACGGCGCGGCGGGCGCCGTCCTTCAGCTCGAGCACGGCGTAGTTCGGGGGCTGCGTCCTCGTCTCGCGGCGGGTCAGTAGCTTCGCCGCGCCGTCGTCCAGCAGCCCGACCACCGTCTCGTAAGCCGTCGCGTCGCTGCGGAAGAGGCGCTCGCTCTTCAACGTCGCGAGGTCGAGCCGGTCAAGGAACGGCCGCTCGCCTTCGGGCGAGGCGCCGGCGCCCGTCAGATAGATCGCGTTGCCGGCCTGGAGGATCGTGCCCTTGCCGGGACGGAAGAGCGGCGATCCTGGATTCGAGTACGCATCCTGCTGCCGCCGATCCCAGAGCTTGCGCGGCCCGCTCCAGTTGGCGTCGAGCAGCCAGGTCCGAGTCGTGCGGTTGGTACGGTTCGACTCGGTCAGCAGGATCGTGCCCTTCTCGGTCCAGCTGAGGCCGCCATACCTGAACTCGGTTTTGGCGACTTCCGTCGGCTGCGCCGCGAAAGGCGCCGCGAGCGTGACGATGCGATCGCGGTGCGGAACCGCGTTCTTGAGATCGCCTTTGTCGAGCGCTTCGACCCAGACGAGCGTCGCCGGCGCCAGCGGGTGCCACCGATAGCCACGCGGGCCGGTGTGGACGCCGAGGATTGGTACAACGTCCCCCATCGGCACGTCGGCGACGGTCTTGACCTTCTCGCCGCCGCGGCTCCAGACCTCGACGTCGGTCGGGAACTCGTAGTAGGGCAGCAGCCGCGAGAAGGGGCGCTTGATCTTCTCGACCAGGACGTACTTTCCGTCCGGCGACAGCGAGCGGCTCGACGTGATCAGCCCCGGCTTGCCGACGGGCGTCCGCTTGCCGTCGGCGGCGTTGACGACCGCCAGCTGGCTGGCGAAGTAGTACTCGAAGAGGTCTTCGTCGTAGGCGCTGGTCAGGAGATCTTGGTAGGTGCGGCCTGGCGCCGACTTGCCGTAGCTCTCCTGGATGTTCGGGCCGGCCGGCGCCTTCGGCGGCGCCGGTGCGGCGCCGCGCCCGGCCGGCACGAAGCCGCACAGCACGCCGGAGCTGTCATCGAGCCATTCGCAGCCGCCGCTGATCGTGTTGAGCGCCGCGTCGGCCATGCGCGTCTGGCCGCTGGCGACCTCGCCGACGTGCAGATCGATCCGGGCGTCGGTCGTGTTGGTGAAGAAGAACCGCTTGCCGTCGGGTGAGAAGCTGACGAAGCCGAGGCGGGCGTTGGCGGGCACGGCAATCCGGCGCTCGGCGCCGGTCGCGATCGTGCGCAGCGTGATGCCGGTGCCGGACGGCGCGCGGTGCGGGCCGTTCGTCTTCGGGTTGATCCGCACGCCGCCCAGCCGAAGCATCGGCTGCGACAGCTCCTGGATCGACGGCATGCTCGCGCGCGACATCAGCGCGATCGTGTCGCCGGCCGGGCTGACGACCACCGTTGGCAGCGGCTCGGCGTCGAGGATGTCGACGATGGCCTTGGGCGGGGTCAGATATGCCGCCGGCGCCGCCGATTGCGCCTGAAGCCGGGGCGAGCCGAGAGTCAGGGAAGCGAGAGCAGCCGTGACCAGCAGGGCGGTGCGTGAATGCATCAGTCCATCCTCCGTGCAGTCCTCGAAGAGAGAGCCTGCAGTCCTCGAACAGAGAGCAAGCGTGCAACGAGCGGATTCTATCAGGGGCTCAGGTAAGATCGGCGCGATGCGGAGAGTCGCGCTCCTCGTCGCGTGGGTACTGCTCGCGGGCGGGCTGTCGGCGCAGCGCGGCGCCGAGCCGTTCATGCCCGTGGGGGCCGAGTACCGCCTGCCGGCCGCGGCGACCCGCGAGCTCATTGCCCGCGATTATCAGGACATTCTCAGGCTCGGCTACAACACCGTCGTTCTCGTCGTGCGGTGGCTGGACAGCGAACCCGAGCGCGGCCAGTATCGTTTCGATGCGTTGACTCACGCGCTCGAGCTGGCGCAGTCGACCGGGCTGCGCCTCGTGCTGCAGCTCGAGGCCGGCGTGCCGCCGCCCTGGGCCTTCACCCGCTATCCCGACGGTCGGTTAGTGCTGCCCGCCAGGACCGGCAGCGGCGACGAGTTGCGCGGCTGTCTCGACCATCCTTACCTTCGCGGCGATGCGCTGGCGTTCGTCGCCGCAGCGGCCGGCCGGGCCGCGAGCGCGCGCAGCGTGCTGGCCATCGACGTCGCCAGCGATCTGGCGCCGGAGTTCTGCCTCTGCCCGCACACGATGCGGCGCTTCGTGATGTGGTCGAAGCAGGCGGCCTCGAGCGATCGCGCCGCCTACGTGCGCGCGGCGGTGCGCGACGATCTCAGGCAGCTGGCTGAAACGTCGGCGAATGTCGGATACCGGCCCGTCATCAGCCACACGAAGAAGCCGTCGATCCTCCAGGGCATCGGCGACGCGCCTGGGCAGGACGACTGGCAGATGGCGTCGGCCGTCGACGCCTATGGCGGGTCGCAGGACGCGTCTCCCGACGCGTCACTGCGCCCGCTTCTTGCGTTTGCCGGACTTTCGAGCGCGACTCACGACAAAGGGTGGTGGCTTCGATCTCCGCCGCTCGACCGCGTCGAATCGGCACGCCTCGTCGGCTGGAGCGCCGTCGCGCGCGGCGCGAAAGGCATTGTCGTTCCCGAATGGCGGCAGCCGCCGGAGTTTGTTCCCCTCATTGCCCGCAATCCCGGGCTGTTCCTGCCGCTGCGGCCTCGCCCGTCGCGGGTCGCGATCCTTCACGACCCGCGCGGCAACGATCAGCCGGTCCTCGGGCAGGTGCAGCGAGCGCTGCTGTCGCGGAACATTCCCGCCGACGTGATCTCGTCCGGCGAGCTAGACGCGGCCACGGCCGGGCGCTATCGCCTCTTCGTCCGCGCCGCGCCCGGCGACCTGACGCCGCGGGCGTCGGAGATCGTCCGGTCGGCGAAAGCCACCGTCATCGACGCGGCGCGCGGGCCGATGTCGCCGGCGCAGATCGTCGAGGCGGTCACGCGCGCCGGCGCCGCGCCGGAAGTCCGGCTCGAAGGCTCGGATGGTCTGATCGAGACACGGTTCCTCGAGTCGCCGACAGTGTTGATGCTCGTCGCGCTGAACCATGGCGACGAATCGCAGAAAGTGACGATGACGTTCCCGCCCGAGACGCAGGAAGCCGTCTGGGTGAACATGGAAACCGGCACCGGCGTGAATTTCGTCGCCGGTGCGAATGGTCCGACCTACTGGTACTGGTTCCGCCCGAGGGACGCCCTGGTACTGATGATCAGGAAAGACGTGCGGTGAGCGCTGCGCGCCCTACTCCAGAGCGCGGCTGAAGAAGAGGTCGTGATCGCCCGGCGGATCGAGGCCGGCGAGGCGGACGGCCAGGGCAATCTGCGCCCAGTGGCGGATCTCGTGCAGCTGCGTGTGGAAGAGCAGCTTTCGCGGCGTCATCCGATACGGCTGGTCGCGGACGATGAATCTCCCGCGGCTGCCGGGCGTCGTCGTCATCGAGGACGCTGACGAACTGCTCGAGCTCGCGCCGGACCGACGCGCCATAGTCGAACAGCGGGATCGCGTTGTTGCCGGTCAGGCCGGTGGTCGTATCGAGGGCATCGCCGGTGAGGCGCTGAAGGTGCCGCCGCTCAACGAGGAAGATGTGGTCGATCAGCTTGCCGACGGTCGGCAGCCGGCCGCCGGGCTGCACCGGCACCTCCATCGCTTCGGGATGGAGCAGCAGCCAGTCGCGCCACTTGTCACGTTCCTCGCCGCTGTAACGCAGCAGCTCGCGGTAGTCGAGTTCCATCGTCATCGATGTACGCACATTCTGCCAATTTGGGGTCAGACCATGGTCTGACCCCACTCGGAGTCAAGCGTTGTAGTCTATCAAGTGAATGTTCTCCGAGCGCGTGCCGCGCAGCTTGTCGCCGAATCGCATTACACGCGCGGTCTCCACGGCACGCTCAGGGGCGACGCCGATCGTCGACCTCACCGATCACCAACCCGACGTGCGCCGGCATCGACTATCCCGTCGATCTTCTGGCAGCGCTGTCGTCGCCTGACGGGCTGAAGTACACGCCGGAGCCGTTCGGCCTGCCGTCGGCGCGCGCTCGCCGTCGCCGCCGACTACGCCAGGCGCGGCGAGACTGTCGATCCCCGCCGCATCGTGCTCACGGCAAGCACCAGCGAAGCCTACACGCTGCTCTTCAAGCTGCTCTGCGCGCCGCGGGGCGACGACGCGCTCGTGCCGACGCCGAGCTACCCGCTGTTCGATCACCTGACGATGCTCGATGGCGTGAGAGCGGTGCCGTACCGCCTGGAGTATCACGGCCGCTGGACGCTCGCCGCGGACGAGCTCGACCGTGCCTGGACCGACGGCGTCCGTGCCGTGCTGGCCGTCAGCCCGAACAACCCCACCGGTTCGATCGTGTCCGACGACGAGCTTCAGGAGCTGTCGGATCGCTGCGCCCGCCGTCACGCCGCGCTCATCGTCGACGAAGTGTTCGCCGACTATCCGATCGACGTGGAGAAGGCTGCGCACGCGCCCTGCGGCGCCGCCGCCATGCCTGACGTTCCGCCTCGGCGGCTTGTCGAAGTCGGCGGGCCTGCCGCAGGTCAAGCTCGGATGGATGGCCGTCGACGGGCCCGAGGCGCTGGTCGAGGAAGCGCTGGAGCGGCTCGAGGTCGTCTGCGATGCCTACCTCTCGGTCTCCACGCCGGTGCAGGTGGCGGCACCGTCGCTCATCGAGAGCGGCGCTGCCGCGCGTGCGCAGATCCTCCGGCGGGTGCGGCAGAACGCTGGCGCCCTGCGTGCGGCGGCCGCCAGGCATCCCGCCGTCGATGTCCTGCCAGCCGAGGCCGGATGGTCGGCGGTTGTGCGCGTGCCGTCGACGCGCAGCGAAGAGGATCTCGTCGTCGATCTGCTCGAACAGGATCGGATCCTGGTCCACCCCGGGTTCTTCTTCGACTTCCCGCACGAGTCGTTCGTCGTCCTGAGCCTGCTGCCGGAGCCAGTGGTCTTTGCCGACGGGGTGCGGCGTCTGCTGGAGCGCGTCGATGGCTGAGGCACGGTCGCGATTCTGGAGCGGGCGCCACGCCGGCGTGCTCGTGCCGCTGTTCTCGATTCCGAGCCGGCGCAGCTGGGGCATCGGCGAGATCCCGGACCTCGTGCCGCTGGCGCGCTGGCTGGCGGCGGCCGGCCTCGACTTCGTCCAGTTCCTGCCGATGAACGAGATGCAGGCGGGTCAGAGCTCGCCCTACTCGGCGCTGAGCGCGATGGCGATCGATCCGATCTACATCTCGGTCGAATCGGTCGAGGACTGGAAAGAGGACGCGGTGCTCGCCGGCGACGACCTGGCGCTGCTCGACCGGGTGCGGCGCGCGGAACGCGTCGACTATGCCGGCGTCCGCGCGGTGAAGGGGCGGGCGCTGCGGCAGGCGTTCTCGCATTTTCGTCAGACAGTTGCCGGCCGCGGCGGCGATCGCGATCGGCGCTTCCGCGCGTTTCGCGAGCGGGAGGACTGGTGGCTCGGCGACTACGCGCTGTTCCGCGCCCTGCTCGAGGCGCACGGCGGCCGTCACTGGCGCGAGTGGGACGCCGGCGTCCGCAACCGCGTTCCGGCGGCGCTGAACGACGCGCGGCAGCGGCTTGGGCAGGAGATTTCCTACTACGCCTACCTGCAGTGGCTTGCCGACGAGCAGTGGCAGGCGGCGCGCCGCGAGGCCGGTTCGGTCGGCATGTTCGGCGACTTCCCGTTCATGGTGAGCAGCCACAGCGCCGACGTCTGGGCGCGGCAGCACGAGTTCGACATCGACGCTTCCGTCGGCACGCCGCCCGACGCGTTCTCCGAGACCGGCCAGGATTGGGGACTGCCGGCGTATCGCTGGGATGTCGTTCGCGCCTCCAACTTCAGCTGGCTGCGCGATCGCGCCCGGCGGTCGGCGGCGCTCTACGACGGGTACCGCATCGATCATTTGATCGGCTTCTTCCGCACCTACGTCCGCAAGACCGGCGCGGCCCCCGGGTTCTGGCCGGCCAGGGAAGCGGATCAGCGGGCGATGGGTGACGAGCTGATGTCGCTCTTCCTCGAGAGCGGCGCCAGCCTGATCGGCGAAGACCTCGGCACCGTGCCGGACTTCCTCCGCGTCACGCTGGCCGAGCGCGGTGTTCCCGGCATGAAGGTGCTGCGGTGGGAGCGCGAATGGAAGGCGCCGGGGCAGCCGTTCATCGATCCGGCCTCGTACGCCCCGGTCTCGGTCGCGACGAGCGGGACGCACGACACCGAGACGATGGCCGAGTGGTGGGACGGCGCGGCGGAAGAGGAGCGCCGCGCGCTCGCCGACATCCCGTCGCTGCGCCCGCTCCAGCCGTCGCTGACCGCGCCCTTCACCGACGGCCTGCGCGACGGCCTGCTCGCGACGCTGTTCGGTTCGGGATCGCAACTGCTCATCCTGCCGATCCAGGACATCTTCGGCTGGCGCGATCGCGTCAACATCCCGGCGCTGATCAGCGACATCAACTGGTCGTGGCGTCTTCCCGGTCCGGTCGAGGACCTTCTCACCGATTCGGGGGGCAGGAACGCGCGTCATTCCTTTCAGATCTTTCGCGGACGCACGGGCGGTCTTAGTTCGATCTCTTGCTGGCCAGAACCGGGTCCACCCTTTTTTGATACGATTTCCCGAACATGCCAGACGCTGCCGCCCTCGCCGACAAGTCCGCCATCGACGCCGCCCGCAATCGCCTGGATGCTCACGTCCGCGAGATCGTCCAGTGGCACTTCGACCCGGCCACCGGTTGTCCGTTCTGGCTGGAACGGGCGAAGCAGTTCGACTTCAACCCGCTGACCGACGTCAAGGGCTACGCCGACCTCGGCCGGTTCGGGTTCTTCGAGGATGAGTGGCTGCGCGGTGGCCCCGTCGAACGCTGGGTGCCGAAAGGCATCGCCGGCAAGCCGATCTACGTGTTCGAGACCGGCGGCAGCACCGGCGTGCCGAAGTCGCGCATCAACTACGAAGACTTTCGCATCGACTACTCGAATTTCAGCGACACGCTGCCCGAGGACAAGTTCCCGATGGGCTCGAACTGGCTGATGGTGGGGCCGTCCGGGCCGCGTCGGCTGAGGCTTGCGATCGAGCACCTGGCGCAGCACCGCGGCGGCATCTGCTTCATGGTCGATCTCGATCCGCGCTGGGTCATCAAGCTGATCAAGAAGGGCTGGACCGAGCACCTGAACGCCTACAAGGACCACGTCATCGATCAGGCCATCACGATCCTCGGCGCCGGACACGACATCAAGTGCATGTTCACGACGCCGAAGCTGCTCGAAGCGCTGGCGCTGCGGCTCGAGGAGACGGGGTCGAGCCTCCACAAGGCCGGCATCACCGGAATTTTCTCCGGCGGGACGGAGTTTACCCCGCAGTGGAACCGCTTCGCGCACGAGGAGCTGCTCGACGGCGCCTACATGACGCCGACCTACGGCAACACGCTGATGGGCCTGGCCGCCAGCGCCCCGTCCGGTCCGCACAACAACTACAAGATCAGCTACTACGCGCCGCAGCCGCGGGCGGTCACCGAGGTCGTCGACCTCGATGATCCGACGAAGGTCGTCGACTACGGCCAGACCGGGCGGGTCAAACTGACGACGCTGACGCGGGAGTTCTTCATGCCCGGCTTCCTCGAGCGTGACGAGGGCGAGCGCGAGCCGCCGTACAGCCGCTATCCGTGGGACGGGGTGAGCGGCGTCCGCCCCTATCGCGCGCTCGCGGCGACGACGACGGTTGGCGTTTACTGACAAGTTCGAAGTTCGAAGTTCGAACTTCGAAGTCCAAGGTCGAAGTGAAGTCCGAAGCCGAACATGATCCAACTACCGATTCTTCGCTGGGGCCAGCCGTACTCGAGTCTCGAGGTCGACGACGTCGTCCACTTCTCGACCGGGGAGCCGATTGCCAAGGTGAGCCGCGCCAATGGCGGGATGATCGGCCGCGACATGCGCAAGGCGGCGCGCGCCCGCGAGGTGCTGCGCGAGATTCCGATCGACGACTTGATCGCCCGCGTCGGCGCCGCCGGCGAGCTCTACATGAACGCCACGCTGCCGATGGGGGATGGCACGCAGTCGCCGGAAGAGTTCGCCAAGGCGCAGTCGGCGAGCACGGGCCTGCCCGAGAGGATGTGCCGCGGCAACATGAAGAAGAACGGCTTCGTGCTGGCCGAGATGCGGCGGATCCTCACGTCGCTGACGCGCGGCCTGTCGCTCGACGTGCTCTCGACGGGCTACGGCGAGGAGCGCGGCGTGCCGATCAGCTTCCAGGCGCAGAGCCCGGTCCTCGGGCTGGTGCTGCCGTCGAACTCGCCCGGCGTCCATACGCTGTGGCTGCCGATCATCCCGATGCAGATCGGCCTCGTGCTCAAGCCCGGGCCGCAGGAGCCCTGGACCCCGTACCGCATGGCGGCGGCGTTTGCCCAGGCCGGCATCCCGAGCGAAGCGATCTCGATCTATCCCGGCGGCGGCGACATCGGCGCCGCCGTCCTCGATCACTGCGATCGCAGCCTGATCTTCGGCGGCCAGGCGACGGTCGATCGCTACCGCGGCAACCACAAGGTCCAGGCCCACGGTCCAGGCTTCTCCAAGATCCTGCTCGGCGACGACGAGGTCGACAACTGGGAGAAGTATCTCGACCTCATGGTCGAGAGCGTCTACGCCAACAGCGGCCGCGGCTGCATCAACTGTTCGGGCATCTGGGCCAGCCGCCACACGCGCGAGATCGCCGACGCGCTGGCGAAGCGGCTCGCCGCGATCCGGCCGCTGAAGCCGGACCATCCCGACGCCAGCCTCGCCGCGTTCACGGTGCCCGGCGTTGCCGACGCGATCTCGGGTGCGATCGACGCCACCCTCAACGAGGCAGGCGTCACCGACGTCACCGCGAAGTACCGCGACACGCCGCGCGTCGTCAAGGACGGCCTCGCCGATTACCTGCTGCCGACGGTTGTCCACAGCGCCTCGCCGGACACTGCCGTGTCGAAGCAGGAATACATGTTCCCGTTCGTGAGCGTCGTCGAATGCCCTGAGGAGAAGATGATTCAGGCGATCGGCCCGACGCTGGTCTGCAGCGCGATCACGAACAAGCCGGAGCTCCACCGCCGGCTGCTCGATGCCGTGCACATCGATCGCCTCAATCTCGGTCCGGTGCCGACGATTCAGCTCAACTGGCTGCAGCCGCACGAAGGCAACATCGTCGAGTTCCTGTTCCGCGCGAGGGCGTTCCAGACGGCGTAACGCAGATCCTCCACCTACTTGCGGCCGCACCGTGCGAGCACCCGTGCCGTGATCTCCTGGGACGATGGCGGGTCCTCGCGCAGCCCCAGCGTGTGCAGTATTTCGTGGATGAACAAGGCGACGAGGTTCGGTTCGTTCCCTTTGAGCCGCTTGAGCTCATCAATGCAGACACGCACGACGCGGCTGCCTGGAGTAGTAAAGAGCACGGCCCCGCCTTCGCACAGTCTGTGACGCGTGTCGATAAAGGTGATCATCGCGAAGTAGGCCTGGATGTCGACTCCTAACGACGACAGCTGGTCGGCGAGCGTCGCCCCGTTGCCGTTCCTGAAATCCGTCAAAACCTTTCTGCAGTCTCCCTCCTCCAGCTGAGTAGCGGCCGCCTCGAGCGCCGCAATCGCGGCTCGGCGCGCCGCGGGGTCCACGATTCGAATCAGGCGCCATTTCTCGAGATTCACTTGCGCCGCGAGGGTTGGACCCGACCAGTTCACCAGCAGTAGAGCCAGCGGAAGAACGGCGAGCGATTTCGAGAGCTTCGAGGGCATGAGTGCCTCCTTCGAAGCCGAAACTCGCTCGCGCCGCCGTCTACCTCAATTGCGCCGGCCGGACATCTGCCTGAGATCGGTCTGACACGCAGCTAACACCGCAAGGTATTGGTTCAATTCCAGTTAGGTGATCGACGAAGGCGGGGGGACAACCGAACCGCGACGCCCGCTCGATGGTTGTCGCCGATAGGTGTAGTACCCTTCGTCTCCTCTCGACGAGTGGTTGATCGCGCCATGCACCTGAATGGAAACGCACCCTCAGTCATTCGATTCGGCCCCTTCACGTTCGACGGGCGGTCCGGCGAGCTGCGCAACGGCGCGACACGGCTTAGGGTTCCCGATCAATCCCTCGCGATTCTGCAGGCGCTCCTGGAGCGCCCGGGTGAGCTCGTCACGCGCGAGACACTGCGCGATCGCCTCTGGCCGCCTGATACCCACGTGGACTTCGAGGCGGGTTTGAATGCCGCAGTGCGCCGGTTGCGCGAGGCGCTGAACGATTCGGCTGATGTCCCGCGCTACGTCGAGACGCTGCCCCGCCGGGGCTATCGGTTCATCGCCCCCGGCGAAGGAACGTTGACCGGTGCGCCTCCCGCGCCAGCAGAGTCGGCGGTCGTGGCGGACCCAGTCCCGGCGCTACCTCAGACCGTTCCCCTTCGCCGAGTGCGCGTACGCCACGTCGTGCTCGTGGCCCTCGCCCTGACGGTCATGGGCGGCTTACTCTGGGCCGGACTGAGCCGGAACGACACGGCGACGAATCCGGTGGGTGCGGCGCGCCCTGTCCCCGTTACAAGTTTCCCGGGATCGGAGATCGATCCCGCGCTCTGTCCAACAGGGACCATGGTCGCCTTCGCGTGGGACGGTCAGGCTGGGGACAACTTCGATATCTACATCAGATCGCTCGAAGACAGCTCTCAGTCACATCTAACGACGGATGCAGCAGCCGAGCGTTCGCCATCGTGGTCGCCGGACTGTCAACGCATCGCGTTCGTCCGCATTCAGAATGGAAGACGTGTGGTTGTCGTGGTGCCGGCGCCGCTTGGCGGTTCCGAGCAACTGTCGTTCGACGCCGGGCCGGCGCGCTTGAGTGTGGGCGGGCTCTCTTTGAGGGTGAGCGGACTCTCGTGGACGCCAGATGGCAAGCATCTCGTCTTCGAAGAGCGGGCTGACTCCGCTGCGATGTCCGCGATCTATCTGTATTCGATCGAGGACAGACAGAAACACCAGCTGACGCACCCGCCCCTAGGTTTATCTGACTTTCAGCCGGTCGTCTCCCCAGACAGCCGATACCTGGCGTTCGTTCGCAGCCCCGACCCTGTCTTTGGCGGGCACGTGTTTCTGCAGAAGCTCGACCAGTTACGGCCAACGGAGGATCCAGATCAACGGACATTCGACCATCAAGTGAGGGCGCTCGATTGGGCGAGTGACAGCCGCAGCATCATCTTTGACTCGGGCCAGCGACGAGGGTTGTGGCGAGTCGCCGTCAGCGGCGGGGCGCCAGTCCCCGTGTTGCCGAACGTCCCGGCCACGAGACCCTCGGTAGCTCGCGTCGGCTCGGGCATCGTCTACCAGACCGAGGCCGTCGACTCGAACATCTGGGAACTACGAATACCGACGCCAGCGGCTCGAATCCCCGGGGGATGCCTATCGCCTCATCGCGTCTACGCAGAACGATTTTGATCCTGCGTTCTCACCGGACGGGACGCAGATCGCGTTCGTCTCGACCAGGTCGGGCAGCGCTCAAATCTGGGTATCGAAACGCGACGGATCCGGGCCGAAACCGCTGACACCTTTCGACGGCGCCATGGGAAGCCCGAGCTGGAGTTCTGACGGCAAGTGGATTGCGTTCGACGCGCGCCGGTCCGGCGGTAACTGGGACCTCTATGTCGTGGCCGCTGACGGTAGCCCCCCCATTCGACAGCTTACTTCCAACACATCCAACAACATTCGGCCCAGTTGGTCCCGCGATGGCTCGATTTACTTTGGGTCGAATCGGACTGGGGACTGGCAGATCTGGAAGACGATGCGACTCGTCGGCGGCGGAGAGCAAGTTCAGATCACGCGGGGGGGTGGCCATCACCCCATCGTCTCGCCGGACGGCCGGCAGGTCTTTTACACGAAGGAGTTTGCGGAAGGGATTTGGAAGGTCCCTGCCGAAGGAGGTCAGGAAGAGCGAGTCACCGACCAGGGCCGCGCGATGGGGTTCGACGTTGCAGACGACGGAGTCTTCTATATGAATTGGTCCGTGACCCCGTCCGCGGTCGAGCTGTTGGGCTTCGCCTCGCAGCAGTTCGTGACGGTGGCACAGCTACCTCCTCGGTCCGAAGCAGTCGCCAACCTCGCCGTGTCCCGCGACGGGCGGTCGATCTTGTACGTCGAATACGAGTCCCGCCACAGCGACATCGAGATGCTGCGGGAGTTTCGATAAGCGACCATGCAGGAGAAGGCGAGACTTTCGGTGGTTCGATTCGGCCCCTTCACGCTCGACGGCCGCTCGGGTGAGCTGCGCAACGGTCCTACCCGACTCAGGATTCCCGACCAATCGGTAGCGATCCTGCAGGCGCTGCTCGAGGACCCTGGAGAGCTCGTCTCGCGCGAGGCCTTGCGCGATCGGCTCTGGGGTCCCGACACGTTCGTGGACTTCGAGGCCGGTCTGAACGCGGCGGTTCGCCGTCTGCGTGAGGCGCTGAACGATTCGGCTGATACGCCTCGCTACGTCGAGACGCTGCCTCGCCGCGGGTATAGATTCATCGGGCCAATTGACGGAGCGACAGGCACGCCGACGGACTCCGCCTCTGCTGAAGCTACGGCGGACAAGTCGTCGGGCGCGGTGGCTCCGGTTTCCTTGCGGTCTGAGACAGTCGACGCACGACGTGTTCGCGTGCCGCGTGCCGTGCTGGCAATACTCGCGCTTGGGATCATCGGCGGCGCACTCTGGTTCGGGTTGATGCGGAACACTGCAGCGCCCGTCTTCTCAAGGCCCGTCCCCTTCACCAGCTTCCCGGGATTGGAGCTCGATCCGGCGATCTCTCCCACCGGGACCTTCGTCGCCTTCGCCTGGGAGGGCGAGGGCGGAGACAACTTCGACATCTACGTCCGATCGATCGACGGCACCTCTCAGCTGCAACTGACGACCAATGCCGCGGCCGACCATGCACCGGCGTGGTCGCCTGACGGACGACGGATTGCGTTCGTCCGTGTCCTGGATGGAAAGCGGGAGATTATCGTTCTGCCGGCGCTCGGCGGTTCCGAGCAGCCGCTGTTCGAGGCCGGGCCGGAACTGGGGGGCTGGTTTCAGGTCGGCGCGTCGTATGGGCTCTCGTGGACACCGGACGGCAAGCACCTGGTCTTCGGCGATCGGACTGGCTCCGGTCCCACGTCGGCGATCTACTCGGTACTCGTTCGAGGATGGTCAGAGACGCCAGCTCACACATCCGCCCACGAATCTCGGGGACGTTCACCCGGTCGTTTCTCCCAACGGCCGATATCTCGCTTTCCTTCGCCAGAACCCGCTGGCCCTCGACGGGAGCGGGAGCGTCTTCGTGCACAAGCTCGAGCAGTTGCAAGTGGCGGGGAAGCCCGTCCAACTGACATTCGGCAGCGTGGCCGCGTTCGACTGGACGCGCGACAGCCGCAGTGTCGTCCACGACGGGGGCCACGTGGCGCCAGGTTTGTGGCGAGTCGGTCTGGCCGGCGGGGCGGCCGAGCTTGTGTTACCTACCAGGGGGGCGAGGCCCTCCGTGGCGCGCTCCGGACCCGACGTCATCGTTTATCAGAATGCGCTCGTCGACTTGAACATCTGGGAACTGCCGATGCCGTCCTCCCCGAATCGCCAGCCCTCAGGAGATGCGACCTATCGCGCGATCGCGTCGACGTTCTCTGACACGGACATGCGGTTCTCAGCGGATGGAACCCGAGTCGCGTTCACCTCTCGCAGGTCGGGCTACAGCGCGTTGTGGGTGTCGCACCGCGACGGATCCCGGGCGACGCAGCTGACGCACTTCGAGGACGGGCGGGTGGGAAGCCCTTGGTTCAGCGCCGACGGCAAGTGGATCGCGTTCGACGCGATCCGCCCCGGTGGCAGCTGGAATCTCTATATCGTGCCCGCCGGCGGCGGCCCCGTCACACCGCTCACTTCCGACGCGTTATACAACTCTCGCCCGAGTTGGTCTCCCGATGGCCGGTGGATCTACTTTGCATCCGATCGTACCGGAGATTGGCAGATCTGGAAGATGCCATGGGCCGGCGGGAAGCCAGAGCAGATCACTCGGGGGGCGGAAGGGATCCTGTCGTCTCGTGGGACGGCGGACGGGTCTACTACGCCAAGCCGCCGCCCATCCAGGGCATCTGGGCGGTCCCGGCCGAGGGAGGCCAGGAAGTTCAGATCGTCGACCGGGGCACGCAGCTCAATTTTGACGTCGCAGAGAACGGAATCTACTGGATGGACCCTTCCGCGAAGCCGCAGGCAACGGTCGAGCTGTTCAGCTTCGCGTCACGGCAGATCGTTACGGTCGCGCGGCTGCCGCCGGGGGTGCGGGTTCAGCCATCCTCTTACCTCACCGTCACGCGCGATGGGCGCTCGATGCTGTACGTCCAGTTCGATCAGTGGACGAGCGACATCGAGATGCTACGGAGTTCGTTGAAACGGTAGACCACCGCCGGAACATGCACGAGCAAGGAAACGTCCCGTCGGTCATTCGATTCGGCCCCTTCACGTTCGACGGGCGGTCCGGCGAGCTGCGCAACGGCGCGACACGGCTCAGGGTTCCCGATCAATCCCTCGCGATTCTGCAGGCGCTGCTGGAGCACCCGGGAGAGCTCGTCACGCGCGAGGCACTGCGCGATCGGCTCTGGGGTCCCGATACGTTCGTGGACTTCGAGGCCGGTTTGAACGCGGCGGTTCGCCGTCTGCGCGAGGCGCTGAACGATTCGGCTGATACGCCTCGCTACGTCGAGACGCTGCCTCGCCGCGGGTATCGATTCATCGCGCCGGTGGACGTGGTGTCGACCGGCCTGCCAGCCCCGCTGCCAGTCCCGGCTCCCGCCGACGCGTCGCCAGCCGCTCCTGCCGGGCCGGTGCAAGGTCGACGACTACGTCTGCGAAACGTGGCGCTTGCGATAGTTGCGCTTGCGTTCCTCGGCGCGGCGCTGTGGGCAGGACTGAGACCCAAGAATGCCGCACCGGCCGAGTCGGCAGCGAGGCCGATCCCCATCACACGGTTTCCGGGATCAGAGGTCGAGCCGACGATGTCTCCGACAGGGAACTTCGTCGCTTTTGCGTGGAACGGCAATAACGAAGACAACTTCGACATCTACGTGCGACCGATCAATGGCGAGCCCTGAGCTTCGGCTGACGAGCGATGCCTCGCCCGACCATTCGCCCGCCTGGTCGCCTGACGGACAGCGCATTGCGTTCATACGAGTCGTCGCCGGACGCCGCATGATTATTGCGATGCCCGCGCTCGGCGGCCCGGAGGAGCAGCTGTTCGAGGCGTCGGGGACGGAGGGTGTCTCCTGGTCTCTCGGCGGCTGGTCTGTACGGGCTCTCGTGGACGCCGGATGGCAAGCACCTGGTCTTCGGTGATCGGAGCGCCTCCGCACTCACGTCGGCCATTTATCTGTACTCGCTCAAGGATGGCCAGAGACGGCAGTTGACCAGGCCTCCCGCGAATCTCAGCGACATTCACCCGATTGTTTCGCCGGATGGCCGATATCTCGCGTTCGTGCGCCTGAACCCGTATGGCCGCGGCGGCAATGTCTTCCTGCAGAAGCTCGAGCACCTGCAACTGTCGGGGGAGCCGATCCAACTGACGTTCGGCCACACCGTGGCCGCGTTCGATTGGACGCACGACAGCCGCAGCATCGTCCATGACGCCGGGCTCATGGAACCAGGGTTGTGGCGAGTCGGCGTCGCCGGCGGCGCGTCCGAGCTCGTCTGGGCGAACGTCAGGACTGCGATGCCCTCGTTGGCGCGCTCCGGTGCCGGCGTGGTCTATCAGGCCACGGCCCTCGACTCGAACATCTATGAACTGCGTCTACCGTTGTCCCTGAATAGCCAAGCCACGAGGGACGAAAGCGTCCGCGTTATCGCGTCGACGTCCAATGACACAGATATGAGGCTCTCACCTGATGGCACACGGATCGCATTCGCGTCTGGCAGGGCCGGGCACAGCGACCTGTGGGTGTCGAACCGCGACGGATCCCAGGCGAGACAGCTGACGAACTTCGGGGGCTGGCGCGCGGGAAGCCCTTGCTGGAGCGCCGACGGCGCGTCGATCGCTGTTCGACGCGCTCGAGCCCGGCGGCAGCTGGAGCCTCCAAGTCGTCGCTGCCGATGGAAGCCCCATCAGTCGACCGGTGCTCTCCGATCGATACAACAACGTCAGACCGGCCTGGTCGCTCGATGGCACGTGGATCTACTTCGCGTCGGATCGAACGGGAGACTATCAAATCTGGAAGATGCCCTCGGCCGGCGGAACTCCGGTGCGGATAACCCGGAACGGCGGCCTGGACCCGATTGTTTCGCCGGATGGCCGGCACCTCTACTACGCGAAGCAATTGCCCGCGCAGGGTATCTGGACAGTCCCGTTCGAGGGAGGCCCCGAGGTTAAGGTCGTCGAGCGGGGCCGGTCGCTGGCGTTCGACGTCGCAGACACGGGAATCTTCATCATGGATGCCTCTGCGAAGCCGCAGGCGACGGTCGAGATGTACAGCTTCGCCTTGCGGAAGCTGGTTCCTGTTGCGCGGCTGCCCGCGGGCCTGCGGTTTTCCGGAGCCCCTTACTTCAACGTCACGCGCGACGGACGCTCGATGATGTACGTCCAATTCGATCAGTGGACGAGCGACATCGAGATGCTGCCGGGAGTTCGTTGACGGCGACGGCCTCGCCCGTCGAGTACACTCGGGAGTGAGTTGAGAATCCTGTCTTTCACCGGCGGCGCCGGCAACATGTATTGCGGCAGTTGCCTGCGTGACAACGCGCTGGCGTCGGCGCTGCTCGCCCGCGGCCACGACGTCGTCCTCACCCCGGTCTACACGCCGACCCGTACTGACGAACGGAACGTCAGCCAGCACCGCGTCGCGTTCGGCGGCATCAGCGTCTTCCTCGAGCAGTATTCGTCGCTCTTCCGCCACACTCCGCGTGCCCTCGATCGCCTGTGGGACGCCGAGTGGGTCATCAAGATGGCGTCGAAGCGGCAGATCAAGGTCGACGCCAAGAGCCTCGGCGATCTGACGGTCTCGATGCTGCGCGGCGAGCAGGGCTTTCAGCGCAAGGAGATCGACAAGCTGCTCGAGTGGCTGCGGACCGAGCCGAAGTTCGACGTCATCAACCTGCCGTATACGCTGCTGATCGGGCTGGCGGAGACGCTGCGGCGCGAGCTCGGGACGCCGATCTGCTGCACGCTGCAGGGCGAGGACCTGTTCCTCGATGGTCTCGGCGAGCCGTGGCGGCAGCAGTCGCTGGATCTGATTCGCGACGCCAGCGCTCACGTCGACCTGTTCCTGCCGGTGAGCCGCTACTACCTCGACTACATGCCGGGATTCCTCGGCATCCCGCGCGAGAAGATGCGCATGGTGCCGCTCGGCATCAATACCGACGGCTACGGGCCGCGAGCTTCGCGTCCGCCGGGACCCTTCACGATCGGCTACTTCGCCCGCGTCGCGCCTGAGAAGGGCCTGCACGTTCTCGCCGAGGCGTATCGCCGGCTGCGGGCGCGGCCGGACGTCGGCGAATCGCGGCTGGTCGCGGCCGGATATCTCGCGCCGGAGCACCGCGGCTATTTCGACCGCATCGTCGCCGACCTGCGATCGTGGGGGCTCGCGGATCAGTTCGAGTATCGTGGCGAGGTCGATCGGCAGCAGAAGATCGCGTTCATGCGCAGCCTCGACGTGCTCTCGGTGCCGACGCCGTACGAGGAGCCGAAAGGCATGTTCCTGCTGGAAGCGATGGCCAACGGGGTTCCCGTAGTGCAGCCGCGCCGCGGCGCGTTCCCCGAGATCATCGGCGCGACCGGCGGCGGCATCATCGTCGAGCCCGACGATCCCGAAGCGCTGGTGGACGCCTGGCTCGACCTGTGGCGGAATCCGGAGCGGGCCGCGGGGATCGGCGCCGCCGGCGTGCGCGGCGTACGTGAGCACTACACCGTGGATCGGATGGCGGAGTCGGTCGAGCGCATCTACGCCGAGCTCGCCGGGAGCGGGAGATCGCGTGCTGCGAGCTGAGAACATCGTCCGGTCCTATCCGACGCCGCGCGGCGAGCTGCGCGTCCTCACCGGCGCGTCGCTGACGATGAACCGGGGTGAGGCGGCGGCGATCATGGGGCCGTCGGGCAGCGGCAAGAGCACGCTGCTCTACATTCTCGGCGCGCTGGATCCGCCGACATCGGGCACCGTCACGCTCGACGGGCAGGATCCATTCACGCTCGGCGAGCGCGAGCAGGCGGCGTTCCGAAACCGGCGGATCGGCTTCGTGTTCCAGGATCACTCGCTGCTGCCGCAATGCTCGGTGCTCGAGAACGTGCTGGCGCCGACGCTCGTGTCGGCCAATGGCGGCCGTGACCTCAACGCGCGGGCGCGCGAGCTGCTGACGCAGGTCGGCCTCGGCGATCGCCTGGATCATCGCCCCGCCGAGCTCTCGGGCGGCGAGAAGCAGCGGGCGGCGATCGCGCGGGCGCTGATCGGCGATCCGATGCTGCTGTTGTGCGACGAACCGACCGGTAACCTCGACCGGTCGTCGGCCGACACTGTCGCCACCCTGCTGCTCGACCTGCACAAGCGCCTCGACACCATTCTTCTCGTCGTGACGCACAGCAGCCCGCTCGCGGAGCGGTTCGCGGTGCGTTACGAGATGAACGCGGGGACGCTGCAGCGCCTCGAGATCTGAGAGCTGCGATCCGGGGCTCGGGGTTCGGGGTTCGGGGCTCGAATCTTAATCGGACAACCGCCCGACCGGACAACCGCGCTACCGGGCAACCGGACAATTAGCAATGACTTTGACCCGCCTGATCCTCCACAGCCTTCGCTACTACTGGCGCACCAACGTCGCCGTCATGCTTGGCGTTGCCGCCGCGGTCGCGGTGCTGGCTGGCGCGCTGCTGGTCGGGGATTCGGTCCGCGGCAGCCTGCGCGACCTCGCGCTCGGGCGGCTGGGCCGCACCGACAGCGTCATCAGCTCGCTGGGATTCTTCCGGGAGGATCTCGGCACCGATGTCCAGAAGGCGCTGTCGGCGTCGAACACCGCCTCGCTCATCGTCGCCGACGGGTTCGTCACGCTCGAATCCTCCGGCCGGCGGGCGGCGAACGTGCTCGTCTACGGCGTCGACGAGCGGTTCTGGAGCTTCAACGGCATCGCGCCGCGCGACGGCGTCTTCGTCTCGCCCGCCCTGGCCGCCGAGGTTGGCGCGAGCGAAGGGGACGTCCTGCTGACGCGCCTGCAGAAGCCGTCCGCGATTCCGATCGAGTCGCTGTTCGGCAGGAAAGAGGATGCCGCGAGGACGGTGCGTCTCACTCTGGCCGGCGTCCTGCCGCGGGATCAGCTGGGCGAGTTCGCGCTCAAGCCGCAGCAGACCGAGGTGCGGGCGGTGTTCGCGCCGCTGCGCCGCATCCAGCGCGACCTCGCCGTCGCCGGGCAGGTCAACACCATCCTGATCGAGGGCGGGGAGCGGAGCGAGTCGAAGCTGCGCGCCGCGGTGCCCTTGTTGGACATCGGCGTCAGGGTTGCGGCGGTGGCCGATCCGCCCGCCGTTGCCGTTGAAAGCGCCAGCGGCATCGTTTCCGAAGCACTCGAGACCGCGATCACGGCGGCCGCGAAGGCAGCGGGCCTGCGGCCGACGCCCGTCTTCACCTATCTCGCCAATACGATCCGCAAGGGCGATCGCCAGGTGCCGTACTCGCTGGTGACGGCTACCGACCTCGATCTGGTTGGCGTCGGCGATGGCGGTGCGAACGCGGTAGATGGCGCGACTGCCGCTGCGCCCGCTCCGATCGTGCTCAACGAGTGGCTGGCGCGGGACCTCGGCGCTGCCGCGGGCGACAGCATCGACGTCGACTATTACCTGTGGGACGCCTCGCAAGGGCTGACGACCCACACGGCGAGCTTTCGCGTCGCTGCCGTGATCCCGATTGCGGGCTTCGCCGCCGACCGCGGGCTGGTCCCCGAGTATCCGGGCATCACCGCGGCGAAGCATCTTTCTGACTGGGACCCGCCATTCCCGATCGACCTCGAGCGCGTTCGCCCGATCGACGAGAAGTACTGGGACGAGTACCGGACGACGCCGAAGGCGTTCATCCGCTACGAGGACGGCAGGAAGCTGTGGCAGACGCGCTACGGCGCGGCGACGTCGTTCCGACTGCGCGCCGCGTCGGCGGATGCCGTGCAAAATGCCACCGCCGAGATCGCGAAGCAGCTCGCGGCAACCGTGTCCCCCGCGTCGATGGGCCTTGCCCTGATGCCGGTTCGGGCCGCCGCTCTCGATGCCGCGCAAGGCGCCACCGACTTCGGCGAGTACTTCACCTACTTCAGCTTCTTCCTCGTGGTTTCGGCACTGCTCCTCGCCGTGCTCTTCTTCAAGCTCGGCGTCGAGCAGCGGCTGCGGCAAACCGGCATCCTGCGGGCCGCGGGTTACCCGATGGCGACGATCCGGCGGCTGCTGCTCGGCGAAGCCGTGATCCTCGCCGTTGCTGGCGGCGTGCTTGGCGCGGCCGGCGCGGTTGCCTACGGCCGCCTCATCGTCTACGGACTGAAGACCTGGTGGATCGGCGCCGTCGGTACGACCATGCTGACGCTGCACGTGAACCCGGCGTCGCTGGCAGCGGGGGCAATCGGCGGGGTGATTGCCGCGGTGGTGTGCGTCCTGGTATCGCTCCGCGCCGTCGGGAAGATGTCACCGCGGACGTTGCTGTTCGCACAGTCGCTCGACGCGGCAGCAACCGTCGACGACCGGCGCGCCCGCCGCAGCCGCCGCATCGCGTTGGCGCTTGCGCTTCTCGCCGCAGTACTTGTTGCCGTCGGCGTGGCCCTGCCCTCGGCGCAGGCTGGCGCGTTTTTCGGCGCCGGCGCGGCGCTGCTGGTTGCCGCGCTGTTCTGGCTGTCGGCGTGGCTGCGGGCGCGCGACACCCGCGTCGTCTCGGGACAGGGAACCTGGGCCGTCGCCCGCCTCGGTTTTCGCAGCGCCGCCTTTCGTCCCGGGCGAAGCGTGCTGTCGGCGGCTCTGATTGCCGCCGCCGCGTTCATCATCGTGTCGGTCGACGCGTTCCGGCGCGAAGGCGGCGCGTTGACGCCGGATCCCAGGTCCGGCACCGGCGGCTACGTTCTCTTCGGCGAATCGGAGGTGCCGCTGCTGCACAACCCGAACGACGCCGCCGGCCGCGACGCGCTGATGCTGCAGGCGCCGGAGCTCAGCACGGTCAAGTTCACGCGGTTCCGCGTTCGTCCTGGAGACGACGCCAGCTGCCTGAACCTCTATCGACCGACCAATCCCACGATCGTCGCGCCGGAGAGCGGCTTCATCGAGAGTGGCCGCTTCACGTTCGCGGCGTCGAGCGCGGAATCCGAAGCCGAGCGCGCGAACCCATGGCTGCTGCTGCGGCGCGCGTTCCCCGACGGCTCGATTCCCGTCGTCGCCGACGCGACGTCGCTGCAGTACGTGCTCCACACGTCGGTCGGCGAGACCATGTCGATCGACACCGGTGGCCCGGCGCCGCTCGTCATCCGCTTCGTCGGCGCGCTGCGCGACAGCGTGCTGCAGGGCGAGCTCGTGATGGGAGAGGAGAACTTCGTCCGCCTGTTTCCGCAGCAGCAGGGATATCGCATGTTCCTCGCCGACGCGCCGGCCGTGACGACGATCGAGCAGGCGAACCAGCTTGCCGGCGTCGTCGAGACCGAGCTGCAGCCGTACGGCGTCGACGCGACGGTGACGGCCGAGCGCCTCGCGGCGTTCCATCGCGTCGAGAACACCTACCTCTCGACGTTCCAGGCGCTGGGCGGGCTGGGGCTCCTGCTCGGAACCATCGGGCTGGCGACGGTGATGTTCAGGAACGTGCTCGAGCGGCGGCGCGAGCTGGCGCTGCTGCGCGCCGTCGGCTACGACGCCCGCAGCGTGTCGGTGATGATCCTGGCCGAGGCGATCTTCGTCCTGCTTGCCGGCGTCGCCGCCGGCGTCGGCAGCGCCGCGATCGCGATCGCGCCGGCGTGGCTCGGCCGCGGCGGCTCGCTGCCGGGTGCCGGCCTGGTCGCCCTGCTCGCCGCCGTCGTCGTCGCCGGCATCGCCGCGTCGATCGTCGCTACGCGCGCCGCACTGCGCGGCAACATCCTGCAGGCGCTGAAAACGGAGTGACGGGCGTGGGGTCAGACCATGGTCTGACCCCACCCCTGCCGGCGGTGGTTGACCCCTGGCCAGCACCATATGTCGTAGTGTGTAACTGAACGACCGGGGTCAGACCATGGTCTGACCCCACCCCCAGCCGCGAGGTGCGCAGTGCGGGCAGCGATTGGCAGTTTTCTCGTACTCCTGGCGACGGTCGGCGCGACGGCCGACTGGCCGCAGTGGCGCGGACCGGCGCGCACCGGCGCGACGGCCGACTTCACGGCCCCCGCGGCCTGGCCGGCGCGGCCGGCGCAGGTGTGGAAGCAGACCGTCGGCGAAGGGCACGCCTCGCCGATCATCGCCGGCGGCCGCGTCTACGTCTTCACTCGAGTCGGCGACCAGGAGGTGACGTCGGCGCGCGATCTTGCGACGGGCAAGGAGATCTGGAAGCAGGCATACGCCGCGCCGTACCAGATGAACCCTGCGGCGGCAAGCCACGGCAAGGGCCCGAAGTCGACGCCGGTCCTCGATCGCGGACGTCTTTATACGCTCGGCATCGGCGGCGTGCTGTCGGCGTGGCAGGCGCAGGACGGGCGGCTGCTCTGGCGCAAGGACTTCGCGAAGGAGCACAAGGGTCAGCTGCCGGACTTCGGCGTGGCGATGTCGCCGATGGTCGCCGGCGACTCGCTGATCGTTCACACCGGCGGCGCCGGCAGCGGCGCCCTGCGTGCCCTCGACGCGGCCACGGGAAATCCCAGGTGGGCATGGACACGCGAAGGGCCGGCGTACGGCTCGCCGATCGTCGCCGACTTCGGTGGCACGCCCCAGGTCGTGACGATGTCACAGAAGCACCTGATCTCGCTGGCGGTAGCTGACGGCCGCGCCCTCTGGGAGATCCCGTTCGAGACCAGCTACGACCAGAACAGCGTCACGCCGATCGTCGTCGGCGATCTCCTGATCTACGGCGGCATGAGCAAGCCGACGACCGCGATTCGCGTCAGCACCGCCGGCGGCAAGTGGCAGACGGCAACCGCGTGGCAACTGCCCGATCTGCCGATGTATATGAGCTCACCGGTCGAGTCCGGCGGCTTCCTCTTCGGCCTGACGCATCGCAACCGCGGCCAGTTCTTCTGCGTCGACGCGCGCAGCGGCAAGGTGATGTGGACGACGAAAGGGCGTGAGGCGGAGAACGCGGCGCTGCTGGCCGCGGGAAACATCGTGCTCGCGGCGACGACCGAGGGGGAACTGGTCGTCATGCGGAACACGCCCGGCCAGTTCGACCTGGTGAAGCGCTACACCATCGCGGAGTCACCGGTCTGGGCGCACCCCGCCCCGGCCGGCAGCGGCCTCGTGGTCAAGGACGTGGATTCGCTGATTTTCTGGCGATTCTGAGTCGTTCCCAGCGCGAAACGGCCGGCTGTCGCGTGTCGTAAAAGTCGGTATGTCGCGGCGACTTGTGAAAAATTCTGGCGACCAAAACGCCTGAAGTCGACCGGCCGTCTAACTCAGCGACCATGACTACGAATCGCTGGCTCATTTCCCTCTCAGGCGCCGGTTGGTCCGCCCTGCTGGTTGCATGCCTGGCAGTGCCATTCGCCGGCCCGGGAGCGATCGATCTGCTCGGACAGGGCCAGCCGCCGCGCGACCCGCGCCAGCCGGCGCCTGCGCCGACGACGGTTCGCGACACGGGCGGCAGGGCCCCCGGGCCGGTCGGCACCGGCAGCATCTCCGGCATCGTCACCGTTTCGGGCGTGCCCGCGCGGCGCGCCCGGGTCACGCTCAACGCATCTGAGGGAGAAGGACAGAGCACGGCGACGGACGACACCGGCCGCTTCGCGTTTGCCAGTCTCGCTGCGGGCAGGTACACGCTGTCGGCGTCGAAGCCGGGTCACATCGGCGGCAGCTTCGGGCAGCGCCTGCCGGGACGGCCCGGAACCGCGATACAGCTCACGGATGGCCAGAAGCTCCAGGCGCCGTTCCAGATCTGGCGGGGCAGCGTGATCACCGGTACGCTCCTCGACGAGCACGGCGAGGCGATTCCAAACACACCGGTACGGGCGCTGCGTTACGTCACGCAGAACGGTCTCCGCACGCTGCAGGCATCCGGCAACGCGCAGACTGACGACCGTGGCATCTACCGCCTCTTCGGGCTTCAACCGGGTGAGTATCTCGTCTCGGCGACGCCGCGCAACAACTCGCGCGAGTTCGTGGCGGTGCAGCAGCGCGAGGCTGTGCAGTCGGCGCTGGAACGGGCTCGCACCGTCGCGGCGGCGAATCCCGAGCAGTCGCAGGTGCTCGCGGAGCGCATCGAGCGGCTGTCAATCGAAGTGCCGGCGGACGAGGACGGCCCGGTGTCGGGCTACGCGCCGGTCTACTACCCGGGCACGACCAATCCGGCGAGCGCGGTCACCGTCGCGGTGGGTGCGTCGGAAGAGAAGTCGGGCGTCGACTTCCAGTACGTCGTCGTCCCGGTCTCACGCGTCGAAGGCGTCGTGACTGCCGGGTCGGCGTACGCTGCCGGCCAACGTTCAGCTGACGCTCGTCAACGTCGGCTTCGACGTCCCGGGTCTGTCGCCGGGGAACACGCGAGCCGATCAACAAGGCGCATTCAGGTTCGCCAACGTTCCGCCCGGGCAGTACACGAATCTTTGCGCGGTCGACGATCGTCGCCGGTCGTGAGGGCGGACCAGGCGGCCGCGGTTTCGCGCCGGGCCGCGGCGCTGCCCCTGGTGGACGCGGCGAGCCGCAGGTCGCGCGCGGCCGGATCAATGGTCCTGATGCGGATCCGATCCGCATGTGGGGCACGGCCGACGTCGCCGTCGATGGCCGCAGCCAGGCCAACGTTGTCATCACGCTGCAGCCGGGCGTGCCGGTGTCGGGCCGGATCGTGTTCGACGGCGCGTCGGCGCAGCCCGCCGCGCTGACGTCGATGCGTGTGTCGCTCGCCCCGATTCCGAGCGGCGAACGCGAGATCGCCAGCGGGGCGACCGGTCGTGTCGACGCGGAGGGCCGCTTCACCATCTCGAGCGTCATCCCCGGACGGTATCGGCTTGGCGCGAGCGGCGCCGGTCCCGGCTGGGTCGTCGCATCGTCGATGCTCGACGGCCAGGATGCGTTCGACTTCCCCGTGGAGGTTCGCGGCGCGATCGGCGGGGCGACGGTCACACTCACCGATCGTCCATCCGAACTGTCGGGCCTGATCACCAACTCGCAGTCGCAGCCCGTGCTCGATTACACCCTGATCCTCTATCCCGCCGAGCAGCGCTACCGGGTCCCGTTCTCTCGGCGCATCCTCTCGGTGCGGCCCGCGACCGACGGCCGCTATACCTTCCGCAACATCCCCGCCGGCGACTACCGGCTGGTGCCGGTGCTCGACCCTGAGCCCGGTGTCGTTTACGACCCCGCGTTTCTTCAGCAGCTCGACGGCGGCGCGATCAGCGTGACGGTTGCCGCTGGAGAGAAGAAAGAGCAGAGCCTGCGGATCCCAGGCGGCGGCTGAAGCTCGACGGGCGCGGAGATCGGGAAGACCTGCAGTACGATTGACGCCCTGGAGGGGTGTGCCGTGTCGAAAAGCATCGGAATCTCAGTCGCCGTCGGCTTTGCTGCCATCACGACGTTGTCCGCCGAAAACTGGCCGGCGTGGCGCGGCCCGCAGGCAAATGGCGTCAGCACAGAGAAGGGCGTGCCGCTGAAGTGGTCGACGACGGAGAACGTCGCCTGGAAGCTGGAGATGCCGAGCCGCAGCGGTGCGACACCCATCGTCTGGGGCAACCACATCTTCCTCAATGTCGCCACCCAGATGCAGACCGGTAACCTGGAGCTGTGGGCAGTCGACAAGGCGAAGGGCGCGGTGCTCTGGAAGAAGCCGCTCGGCGGCGGCAACAACCAGCAGCGCAAGCAGAACATGTCGACGCCGTCGCCGGTGACCGACGGGACCACGGTGTGGGTGATGACCGGTACCGGGATCCTCAAGGCGTTCGACTTCAAGGGCAACGAGCTCTGGATGCGCGATATCCAGAAAGACTACGGTCAGTTCGGCCTGAACTGGGGCTATGCGTCATCGCCCCTGCTCCAGCAGGGTGCGCTCTACGTCCAGGTGCTTCACGGGATGAAGACCGACGATCCGTCGTACGTGATGAAGGTCGACGGGAAGAGCGGCAAGACGATCTGGAAGGTCGACCGGCCGACCGCTGCGATCTCCGAATCGCCCGACGCCTACACGACGCCGATCCTTGTCGGCAGCGGTAAGGCGATCGAGATCGTCGTCACTGGCGGCGACATCGTCACCAGTCACGATCCCGCGACCGGGAAGGAACTGTGGCGATCGAACGGCCTCAACCCGTCCAACGATCCCTACTACCGCATCGTCGCGTCCGGCATCGTCGCCGGCGGGCTGATCGTCGCCCCGACGCGCAACAAGCCGATGCTGGCGCTGAAGCCTGGCGGCAGCGGCGACGTGACGACGACGCACAAGGTGTGGAGCTTCGATCTCGGTCCGGACGTGCCGTCGCCGGTGAGCGACGGCAAGCTCGTCTACGTCGTGCGCGACAACGGCGTCGTCCACGCGCTCGACGTCAAGACCGGCGCCGTCGTGTGGGGGCCCGAGCGCCTCAAGACCGGCGCTTACAGCTCGTCGCCGGTGCTCGTCGACGGCAAGATCTACATCACGAGCGAAAACGAGGGAACGACGACGGTGTTCAGCGCCGGCCCGAAGTTCGAAGTCCTCGCCGAGAACCCGCTCGACGACTACTGCCTCGCGTCGCCGGCCGTCTCCGACGGCCAGCTCTTCATCCGCACCGACAAGCACCTGTGGGCGATCGGGAAGCCTGGCGGCGGAACCGCCAACTGAATCGCTTGTCGCTTGGGGTCAGACCATGGTCTGACCCCAAAGCGATCAGTTTCTGCTACGCCAAAGCGATCAGTTTCTGATATATATATACCTTCTACGGTCGGGGACAGTCACTCGTGACTGTCCCCCGTGACTGTCCCCGGCGGCGTCCGCGAATACGTTTCTCAGGATTAATCGACGGCGATAATCCGGCGGTTTGAATTGGCGGGCGGTGTCGACGCCGGTGACGCCGGATGCCGCGGCCACACCTGGCGTCGACCGGCCACACCCTCAGGTCGGCTCGGCCCGCCCGCTCTTCGACTCGACATCCATCACGATCTCCGTCCCACGGCAGGGCACTCCGGTTGCTCATTGGACCGCTTCGAAGGAGCAGACCCCAATGAGATCGATCCGCCTAGCGTTTGCGTTTCTGGCGTGCCTGGCGATGGCGACGCCCGGATTCGCCCAGGGAAGTCCGACCGGGACCATTTCCGGTCGCGTGAGCTCTGACGCCGGCCCGCTGCCTGGTGTCACCGTGACGGCGACGTCGCCGGCCCTGCAGGGCAGCCGCACCGCCGTCAGCTCGGAGAACGGCGACTACATCCTGCCGCTGCTGCCGCCCGGCGCCTACAAGGTGACGTTCGAGCTGCAGGGATTCCGGACCCTCGAGCAGACGACGAACGTCGCCGCGGCGCAGACGGTGCCGGTCAGTGTCAGCCTCACCGCCGGCACGACGGAGACGGTGACGGTCACCGGTAGCAGCGATAACTTCGCCCGGCTCGCGCCGGTGGCGACCAGCTTCAAGGCGGAAGAGATCGCGTCGCTGCCGACCGATCGTTCGCTCAACTCGACGGTTCTCTTCGCGCCGGGCGTCTTCGCGACCGGCCCGAGCACGAACAGCCAGGACTCGTCGACGCAGGCGATCACCATCGCCGGCGCGATGTCGTTCGAGAACCTGTTCCTCGTCAACGGCGTCGTCCTCAACGAGAACCTGCGCGGCCAGGCCGTGCCGCTCTTCATCGAGGATGCCGTGCAGGAGACGACCGTCACCAGCGGCGCGGTCTCGGCCGAGTTCGGCCGCTTCTCCGGCGGCGTTGTCAGCGCCGTGACCAAGTCCGGCGGCAACCGCTTCAGCGGCTCGTTCCGGACGACCTTCACCAACGACGACTGGCGCGAGCTGACGCCGCACCCGAACGACGTCAAGGTCGACGACGTGGTGCCGACCTACGAGTTCACCGGCGGCGGCCCGATCGCGCGCGATCACCTGTGGTTCTTCGGCGCCGGCCGTGTCGTCGATCGGGTCGAGGGACGGCAGACGACGACGACCAACGTTCCCTACACGTTCAGCGAAGCGGAGCGCCGCTATGAGGGCAAGCTGACGTTCTCGCCGACCGCCAACCACACGATCCGCGGCAGCTACATCTACCGCAACCGCGACCAGTTCAACGCCTCGTCGTTCACGATCCTCGATCTGCGCAGCCTCTACGACCGCTCGCTGCCGGACGACCTGCGCTCGGTGAACTACACCGGCGTGCTGTCGCCGAACTTCTTCATCGAGGGCACCTACTCGAACCGCAACCTCAAGTTCGTCGACAGCGGCGCGACCTCGACCGACATCGTCGACGGCACGCTGGTGACCGACCAGGCGCGCAATTCGCGCTACTGGTCGCCGACGTTCTGCGGCGTCTGCGGCCTCGACGAGGAACGCAACAACGAGAACTTCGTCGTCAAGGGCACTTACTTCGCCTCGACCAGGGGCACAGGCTCACACAGCCTGGTGTTCGGCTACGACACGTTCAACGACATCCGCCTGGCGGAGAACCACCAGTCGGGCAGCGACTACCGCATCCTCGGCACGACCTCGATCATCCGCGACGGCGTCGTTTATCCGAGCTGGGCGCAGACGTCGACCCAGGTTCAGTGGAACCCGATCGATGCGGCCAGCCTTGGCACCGCGTTCCGGACCCACTCGCTGTTCGTCAACGATCAGTGGCGGCTCGGCGATCACGTGACGCTGAACCTCGGCGTCCGCTGGGACAAGAACTCCGGCAAGGACAGCGCCGGCAACCCCGTCGCCGACGACGCCGGCTTCTCGCCGCGACTGGCAGTGACGTTCGATCCGACCGGCGATGCGAGCTGGACGGTCAACGCCAGCTATGGCAAGTACATCGCCGGCCTGGCGAACAGCGTCGCCGACAGCGGCTCGAACGGCGGCGTCGCGTCGACCTACCAGTACGCCTATCTGGGTCCGGCCATCAACACGGATCTGACCGCGCCCACCAGCTCGCTGATTCCGACCGACGAGGCCCTGCGCACGTTGTGGTCGTGGTTCAACGCCAACGGCGGCACCACGCGACCGGTCGTCGGCGTCGACATTCCCGGCGTCAACAACACTATCGGCGAAAACCTCAAGTCGCCGAGCGTGCACGAAGTCACCGGCGGCGTCACCCGCCAGATCGGCAGCCGCGGCATGGTGCGGGTCGACGGCATCTACCGGGCCTGGACCGACTTCTACTACTCACGCCGCGACACCGAGACCGGCACCGTGCTCGATCCGACCGGCATCGCGCGCGACCTGACGGTCGTCGGCAACAGCAGCGACCCCGAGCGGCAGTACGCGGCGATGAACCTCCAGTCGTCGTACCGGCTCGGCACGCGCCTGACGCTGCAGGCGATGTACACGCTGTCGCGGACCTGGGGCAACTTCGACGGCGAGACGGTCAACAACGGCCCGATCACCGCCGGCGCCGTCGCCGCCGGCAGCGCCACCGTCGGCCGCACCGGCTGGGGCGTCTACCCCGAGTACTACCAGGCGGCGTGGAACCGGCCGCTCGGCGACCTCGCCACCGATCAACGCCATCGCGCCCGTTTCTGGGGCGTGTGGACGCTGCCGCTCGATGAGTCCCTCGGCAACGTCAGCGTCAGCGTCGTCGAGCAGATCAACACCGGCAGCCCGTACTTCGCTGCCGGCCCGGTCAACCCGAGCAACTACGTCACCAACGACTTCGGTTACCAGAGCCCGCCGCCGCAGGCGACGTACTTCTTCACCGATCGTGACGGCTTCCGGACCGATACGGTCTACCGCACCGACTTGGCGGTGAACTACGGCTACCGGCTGCCGAACCTGTCCACGTCGGAGCTCTTCTTCCAGTTCCAGATGTGGAACGTGTTCAACCAGGATGCGATCGCCGACGTCAACAACATCGACGTCACCACCCGCACCCGCGACGGCGGCACGACGTCGCTGAGCACCTTCAATCCGTTCACGACGACGCCGGTGCAGGACGTCAACTGGGCGCTGGCGCCGGCGTTCGGCACGGCGCGGAACAAGAACGCGTACCAGGTACCGCGTCAGTTCCGGTTCTCGATGGGCATTAGGTTCTAAGGAGAAAGGGCTCAGGGCTCAGGGCTCAAGGCTCAGGGGGCTCAGGGGGCACAGGGGCTCAGGGGCTCAGGGGGCTCAGGGGGCTCAGGGATTTCGGCCTTGAGCCCCCCTGAGCCTTGAGCCCTGAGCCCTGAGCCATCGTCAAGCCTGCGGCTTGAAGTAGAGCACCATCCCGGCACCGACGGCCGTAATCAGGAACCCGAGGTAGAGCATCGGGCTCACCGGCATCTTCGGCGGATGGATGTACATCGTGTAGAGCACGTTGACCAGTGGGGCGCCGCCGAAGACCAGCGGCATGACGTAGGTGGGCGTGCCGCCGGTGCGGAACGAAAAGATGATGCAGACGGCGCCGAGCGCTCCGAGCGCGCCGGCGACGGTGGCGGCCGTCGTCCCCTCGCGGTTGAAGCCGCTCAGCCCCTGGCCCTGGCTGTAGAGCACGACCAGCGGCACCAGTACGCCGATCAGGAAGTACGCGACGCCCACGCACAACAGCGCCCGCATCGGGCTGCCCAGCTTGACCTGCCCGCCGTGCAGCATCGCGCCGTAGACGCCCCACGAGCCAACCGCACCGGCCACGAACGCTAACCATGTCATATCTAGTCTCCAGTTTCGTACGGTCGAACCCGGTCGTGCGGTTGTCCGGTAGGGCGATAGTGCGGTAATCCGGTTCTCGTCGTCCGGCCAACCGCACAAACGCAACCGGGCAACCGGATCTTAGAACAACACTCTCACGCCGAGCTGAATCTGCCGCGACGATGTGATCGTGTTGCTGATGCGGCCGAAGGTCGCGAGCGGCGCTTCGCCGTCGGCCTGGCCGGCAAACGCCCGCAGCTCGGGGATGCCGAAGTTGGCCCGGTTGAGGATGTTGAAGGCCTCGACGCGGAACTCGACGCGGCCGCCGCTGCCGAGCTGCTCCCAGCGCACGTTCTTCGTCAGTGACAGGTCCAGCGTGCGCAGGTCCGGGCCGACGAGGTCGCCGCGGCCGGTGTTGCCGAACGTGCCGGCTGGCTGCAGCACGAACGCCGCCGGGTTGAACCACTGCTGGGGCGTGCCGTTGAGGGCGTTGTCGGGCCCGAAGCCTGGGGCGTAGCTCGGACGGTCCTGGCCGATGCCTGGCGCCCGCGACGGGTTCCACTGCGACCGCGAGCGGTTCGCGGTCACGAACACCGTGAGCGGCTGGCCGCTCCGCATCGTCCAGATCCCCGACATGCGCCAGCCGCCGAGGAGCGCCGGCGCCACCGACGGCGTCGGCAGCTCCCAGATCAGGCTCGCGACCCAGTTGTGGCGCGTGTCGAAGTCGGACGGTCCCTTGTTGTAGTCGGCGATGTACTCGGGCATCGCCGAGGTCGTGCCGTTGTTGGCGTCGGAGAAGAAGGTCGACGCCTGCGTCGTGTCGATGCTCTTCGAGTAGGTATACGACGACTGCAGCGAGACGCCGCCGCTCAGGCGGCGCCGGACGTCGACGATGAGCGCGTTGTACCAGGATTCGCCGTCGCTGCTCTTGAGCTCGATGGTCGAGAACGCCGTGTTCGGCCGCGGCGTGCCCGCGGGAATGAACACCGTGCCGTCGGCCTGGATGATCGGCTGCGCCGTGTTGACGTCGCCGCTGCGCAGCAGATGCCGGCCGCGCGAGCCGGCATAGCCGAGCGTCAGCGCCGTCCGCCACCACAACTCGCGCTGGACATTGAAGTTGAAGACGTGGACGCGCGGGTTGTCGAGGTCGTACTGCACCGGCCGCATCGAGATCGCGCCGGCGCGGTTGAAGTCCGGTGTCGGGAACGACGGGTTGACGATGACCGGCCGCGGCGTCGCCGGCGGATTGGTCACCGTCACGATCAGGTTCTGGTGGTTGTTGGTGTTGAAGTAGAGGCCGTAGCCGCCGCGCACCGACGTCTTGCCGTCGCCGGTCGCATCCCAGGCGAAGCCGATCCGCGGCGAGAGGTTGGTGTAGGTCGGATTTTCGTAGAGCGGCCCGACGACCGGCGCCGACGCGGTCAGGTCGGGCAGCGCCGAATCGCGGCCGTAGATATCCTGCGGCATCGTCGAGAACTCGTAGCGGAGGCCGCCGTTCAGCGAGATGCGCGGTGAGAGCTGGTAGTCGTCCTGGAAGTAGAAGCCGAACAGGGTGAAGCGCCAGTAGCGATCGAACTGCGCCTCGGGCGTCAGGCCGATGAAGTTGTTCGGCGCGTTGCGCAGGAAGGCGCTGAGGTTCGGGAACGCATAGATGCCCAGGCTGAAGGTCGGGTTGACCATGTTGTCCTGGTAGTGCTCGACGAGGGCGCCGGCCTTCATGACGTGGCGGCCGCGGACGTGCACGAGGTCGTCCTGGAAGGCGAACACGTTCTGAACCAGGCGCAGGTTGGCGGAGCTCTGGGTGCCGAATCGCCGCATCCCGCCGACGTCGATCGAGCCCATCAACTCCCGTCCGGGGACGAACGGCGCCAGCGGCTGCGACGTGTTGGCTTCGACGTTCTGGCCGATCCTGGTCCGGCTGAAGCCGATGCGAGCCGTGTTCAGCGTCCGCGCTGACAGCACCTCACGGTACTCGCCGGTGAAGAACTGATTGCGCGAAAAGAAGGTCCGCGGAAACTGCGGGTAATCGGTCGGCAGGTACTGCGTCGTATTGTCGAAGGTATAGCGGGCGAAGAACTGCCGCCGATCGGTGTTGTAGTCGACGCGGCCCTGCACGAAGCTCTGGTCGAGCCGCTGATTGAAGGGGAAGTTGTAGACCGCCAGCCCCTGGCCGAGGTTGTCGCCGTTGGCGCGCGGATACTCGTCGAGGTACGGCGCGACCGCCGGGTTGACGCCGACCGTGCCACTCGGCAGGATGCCGAGGCGCGCGTTGTCGTCCGGCACGACCGTGGAGACCGTGCGCCCGAGGCGCTCGACCAAGGCTTCGTAGCCGAAAAAGAAGAAGGCGCGGTTGGTTTCGATCGGACCGCCGACCGAGCCGCCGAACTGGTTGCGGGTGAAGTCCGGCTTGCCGAGCGAGTCGAAGTAGTTGGGGGTGTCGAAAGCGTCGTTGCGGTGGTACTCGTAGGCGCTGCCGCTGTAGCGGTTGCTGCCCGACTTGGTCAGGACGTTGATCTGGCCGCCAGAGTTGCGGCCGAACTCGGCGCTGTAGGCGTTGGTCTCGACGCGGAACTCGCGCACGGTTTCCATGCCGAGCGCGGTGCCGGCGGCGCTGCCGGCGGGCCCGTTCGTGAAATCGTTCTGGATCGTGCCATCGAGCAGGTAGACGTTCGACCGCGGATCCTGACCGTTGATGCTCATGCCGAGGCCGTGGGCGACGACCGAGCCGCCGTCCCGATGCGGATAGGCGAGGACGCCGGGCTGGAGCAGCGCAAGGTCGGTGTAGTTGCGGCCGTTGAGCGGCAGCAGCTCGATCGTCTCCGAGCCGACCAGGTAACTGAGCTCGGACGTGGACGTGTTGACGAGCGACGAGCCGGCGACGACCTCGTCGCGAATCTCGACGCCGCCAAGCTGCAGGGTGACGTTGACGACGATGGTCGTCGCGATGGGCAACACGACGCCGCGCCTGACGTGCGGCTTGAAGCTGGTGAGCTCGGCCGTGAGGTCGTAGGTGCCAGGGGGCAGGCCGACGAGGACGTAGCGGCCTTCCGGGCCGGTCACGGTGCTGCGGACCAGGCTGGTGGCGACATTTGTCGCGGTGACGGTGACGCCCGGCAACGCGCTCAGGCTCTGATCTTCGACCGATCCACCAATCGACGACGTGGTTTGTGCGAGGGCTGGACGTGGGACGAACAGGAGGCAAAGCGCCAGAACAATTGTGCGGTACACCCAGCAATTCTATCAGTGGACTAATATTTACCGAGGGGCTTCGCCCCTCGGACTCCCCTGCACGCTCTCTCGCGCGCCGCTTCGTGGTTCGACTACGCTCACCACGCCCTGAGCGAAGTCGAAGGGCGACGGCGCGCTCCGGTCGCGTGGCTCGCTCGCTGGCGCTCGCTCGCGCATCTATGCGATAGGTTCTACTCTTAGCCCGCGAAACGGGCGCTCCAGTCCGACACTCCTGACGACATGCCGATCACATCGCTCGCCCTCGCTCTCGCCCTTGTCGCGCTCTACGTCCTGCACCAGGACATCTGGTTCTGGCGCACGCCGCATCCGCTCATCTTCGGCTTCCTGCCGATCGGCCTTGCCTACCACGGCGCCTTCTGCCTCGTGTCGGCGCTGCTGATGTGGGCGCTGACGACCGCGGCCTGGCCGTCGCATCTCGAGGACGCCGCCGCGTCGCCTGAGGATCGCGCATCGTGATCCCGGCGATCCTGGTCTTCTCGTACCTCGCCGTCGTCCTCTACATCGGCATCTTCGCGTTCCGCCGGCCGCGCCCGGCCGACCACGAAGCGGAGGACTACTTCCTCGCCGGCCGCGCCCTCGGGCCAGTCGTGTTCCTGCTGTCGCTGTTCGGCACCAACATGACCGCCTTTACTATCCTCGGCTCGGCCGGGCATGCGTTCGCCAACGGCATCGTCACGTTCGGGCTGATGGCGTCGGCGTCGGCGTTCGTGATCCCGCTGACGCTGTTCTTCGTCGGCACGCGGGTGTGGGCCCTCGGCCGCCGGCATGGCTTCATGACCTCGGTGCAGATGTTCCGCGATCGCTGGGAGTGCGGCCACATCGGCACGGTGATCTTCGTCGTCCAGGCGGCGCTGCTCGTGCCCTACATCATCATCGGCGTCATGGGCGGCGGCACCGCGCTGCGGGCGATCACCGGCGGGTTCGTCCCCTACTGGCTCGGCGGCGCGGTCGTGGCCCTGGTGGTGATGAGCTACGTGTTCTTCGGCGGCATGCGCGGCACCGCCTGGGTCAACTCGTTCCAGACCGTGCTCTTCCTCTCGTTCGGGGCCATTGCGCTCGTCGTCATCGGCCGCGGCATGGGCGGGTTTCCTGTCGCGATCCAGTCGCTGCTGGATTCACCGTCGTCGTACCTGCTGACCCGCGAGCGGTTCTCGCCGCTGACGTTCCTGAGCTACACGTTCATCCCGCTGTCGACGATCGCGTTCCCGCACATCACGATCTTCTGCCTCACCGCGAGGCGGATGGTGCAGTTCAAGCGCACGGTCATCTTCTACCCGATCTGCATCCTCGCGATCTGGCTGCCCTGCGTCTTCCTCGGCGTCGCCGCCAACGCGATGCGCGACGTGCCCAGGATCGAGCAGAAGCTCGAGGCGCGGCAGGCGCTCGCCGCGGCGCCGGCGTCGATGCCGGCGGAAGAACGCGCCGCGCTCCGCCGCCAGGCGGCGGGCGACGACGTCGTGCCGATCATGCTCGAGCAGTACGCGCCGCTGTGGCTGGCCGGGCTGCTCGGCGCCGGCATCATGGCGGCGGTCATGGCCAGCGACTCCCAGATCCTCGCGCTGTCGACGATGTTCACGGAAGACGTGTTCGCGTTCTACGGCGGCAAGGAGCGGTTCGGCGAGCACGTGCAGGTCCAGACCGGCCGCCTGTTCGTTGTCGTGCTGACGCTGATCGCGTACGTGATCGCCCTGCGCGCGCCGCAGGGCATCTTCGACCTCGCGGTGCAGTACGCCTTCTCCGGGTATTCATCGCTGTCGGTGCTGTTCTTCGGCGCGCTCTTCTGGAAGCGCAGCACGAAGTGGGGCGCCCTGGCAGTGACGCTGTGGACGGCATCGGCGGTGATCTACACCGCCAACGTGCCGGGAGCGCTGGCCTGGTTCGGCTTGATGCCCGTCGTCCCGATGACGCTGATCTCGCTCGTGCTGATGATCGGGGTCTCGGCTGTGACCCGGCCGCCGTCGGCGGGGACGCTGATCAGGTACAGCTAATCTGATTTCACGGGACGTGAGATCCGCGCCATCGGCGTCCCGTGAAGATCGAAGAGGGAAAACTAGAACGACGACCGATACAGATCGAGGGCGCCGGCGGCGTCGAACGGCCGCGGGTTGAAGCTGCCGGTCCACTGCTGGGCCGCGAGCGCGGCAAGCTCCGGCAGCGCCCCGGCGGCAACGCCGTGATCGCGGAGCCGGCCGCCGAGGCCGGCCGCGGCAGCGAAGCGTTCGAGCCGCTGCGCGAGATCGTCGCCGGCCGTGCGCTGGGTCGAGCCGTCGACGAGCCTGGCGTAACGCGCGCCGACATGCGACGCGTTCCAGCGGACGACGTGCGGCAGCAGGATCGAGAGCGCGAGACCGTGCGCCAGGTCGTAGCGCGCCGTCAGCGGGTTCGAACAGGCGTGCGCAGCGCCGAGCATCGACTGTTCGATCGCGGCGCCAGCGAAATGCGCGCCGACGAGCATCGCCGAACGGGCATCGAGATCCTGCGGCGTCGCCAGGACGCGCTCGAACGCACCACGGAGGAGATCCCACGCCCGCCAGGCGAACGTCTCCGACAGCGTCGTCCGCTTCGTCGTCACCCAGGTTTCGACGGCGTGAGCGATGGCGTCGTAGCCGGCCATCGCCGTGACCGCGTGCGGCGCGGTCAGCGTCAGCTCGGGATCGAGAATCGCGACGCGGACGGCCGCGGACGGGGCGCCGCACGCCATCTTCATGTGCGTCGCCGGATCGGAGATGACGCAGTAGCTCTGGGCCTCGCTGCCGGTACCCGCGGTGGTCGGGACGGCAATCATCGGCAGCAGCGGCGTCCGCGCCTTGTCGTAGCCGCGGTAGTCGGCCATCGTGCCGCCGTTGGTGAGCAGGAAGTTGATGCCTTTGGCGCAGTCGAGCGAGCTGCCGCCGCCGAAGCCGATGATGGCGTCGACGCCGAAGCCGGCGGCGTGGGCGCGGCCGGCCTCGACCATGTTGCCGTCGGGATTCTGGCCGAATTCGTGAAACGTGAAGACGGTGAGGCCGGCCTCCTCCAGCGTGCTCACGGCGGCAGCGACGGCGCCTGTCGCGACGAGGCCGGCATCGGCGACGAGCAGAACGCGCGTGAACCCGAGATCGCGGGCGAGGACGCCGAGCCGCGCCGAGGCGCCGGGGGCGAAGATGACCCGAGTTCGGGCGTGAAATTCGAAGGGAATCAACTGAAGTAAACTCTATCATCCGCGCGCGCGTAACATCCCCATGCCCACAAGCCAGTCCGCTCTCCGGCTGACGTCGACGCAGTGGCTGATCTGCACCATCGCGGTGATCGGCTTCGCGTTCGACATCTACGAGATCCTGATGCTGCCGCTGATCGTGCGGCCGGCGCTGCTCGAGTTGACTGGCGCGGCGCCCGGATCGCCGGAGTTCCAGATGTGGGTCGGGCGGCTGTTCTACATTCCCGCCTTCGCCGGCGGCATCTTCGGCCTGCTCGGCGGCTATCTCACGGATCGTCTCGGCCGGCGCCGCGTCCTGACCTACAGCATCCTCATCTACGCCTTTGCCGCGTTCCTGTCAGGGTTCGCGACGTCGATCGAGATGCTGCTGGTCCTGCGCTGCTTCGTGTTCATCGGCGTCTGCGTCGAGTTCGTCGCCGCCATCGCCTGGCTGGCCGAGCTGTTCCCGGATCCGCGCCAGCGCGAGAAGGTCCTCGGTTACACGCAGGCGTTCTCGTCGCTCGGCGGCCTGCTCGTCGCGCTCGCCAACGGCTGGGCGGTCGACTACGCCGCCAGCCTGCCGTCGCTCGCAGCGTTCGGGATGCAGGGGATCGCGGACCCGCACGCGCCATGGCGATACACGGTCATGTCCGGCGTGATCCCGGCGATTCCGCTGATCGTCATCCGTCCGTTCCTCCCCGAGTCGCCAATCTGGCAGCAGAAGAAGGCGTCCGGCACGCTCAGGCGGCCGAGCATCGCGGCGCTCTTCGCGCCGGAGCTGCGGCGGACGACGATCGTCACGACGCTGATGTTCGCGATGTCGTACGGCGCCGCCTTCGGCGCGATCCAGCAGGTGCCGCAGATCGTGCCCGGCCTGCCGGAAGTGCGGCAGGCGACCCAGGGGCAGAAGCCGCCGCAGGCGCGGATGGTCGAGCAGGCCACCGCGTCGGACGTCACCAAGGTGCAGGAGGTCGGCGGGCTCGTCGGCCGTGTCGCCCTCGCCGTCCTCGCCACGATCGTCGTCAGCCGCCAGACGTTGATCCGGCTGTTCCAGATCCCCGGCCTGATCATCCTGCCGCTGACGTTCGCGTGGGCGGCGACAACGAGCCTGAACCACCTCTACGTGTTCATATTCCTCGCCGGCTTCTGTACGGTGTCGCAGTTCAGTTTCTGGGGGAACTACCTGCCTCGCGTGTATCCGGTGCACCTGCGCGGCACCGGTGAGAGCTTCGCCGCGAATATCGGCGGACGCCTGATCGGGACGTCGTTCGCGTGGGTCACGGCGACGCTGGCGGTGACGCCCGATCGCGCCTATGCCCCGACCAAGGTCGCACTGGTCGCGGCGGGCGTCGGCTTCGGCGTCTACCTCGTCGGCCTGATCGCGAGCTTCTTCCTGCCCGAACCACCGAAAGAAGACCTGCCGGAGTAGCCGGGAACTCGAAGATGGGGTCAGACCATGGTCTGACCCCATCGCAAAAACCGCGAGGGGACCGAGTGCGGACAGCGCAGTTTCTGCCACTCCTGCTCACGTTCTGCGCTGCCGCCGCGTCGGCGCAGACGCCCGACTGGAAGGGCCTCGAGCAGGAGGCGCTGACGACGCTCCAGAGCTACGTCCGCATCGACACCTCACCGTCCGGCGACGTCATCAAGTCCGCGGACTTCGTCCAGGGCCTGCTCGAACGCGAGGGCATTTCCGTCAAGCGCTACGAATCAGGCCCTGGACGCGCGATTGTCCTGGCGCGGCTGAAGGGCAGCGGGCCGGCCAAGCCGCTGCTGCTCCTGCATCACATGGACGTCGTGCCGGCCGACGCGTCGCGATGGAAGCGCGCTCCCTACGGCGGCGAGATCGCCGAAGGCAAGTTGTGGGGCCGTGGCGCCTTCGACATGAAGGGTCCTGGCGTCGCTCAGCTCTACGCCTTCATCGCGCTGAAGCGGCAGAAGGTGCCGCTCGCGCGTGACGTGCTGCTGATGGCGGTGCCGGACGAGGAGATCGGCGGCGGTCTCGGCGCCGCCTGGATGCGCGCCAATCATCTCCAGGACTTCGAGCCGGAGTTCATTCTCGACGAGGGCGGCTTCGGCAGCCGCGACCTGTTCGCGCCGGGCAAGCTCGTGTTCGGCATCTCCGTCGCCGAGAAGAAGATGCTCTGGCTCAAGCTGACCGCCGAAGGCGTGGCCGGGCACGGCTCGCAGCCGCACGACCAGAACCCCAACGACCGCCTGGTCAAGGCGCTCGACCGGCTGCTCGCGTCACCGGCGCCGTCGTCGAGGTTCGAAGTCCTCGAAACGCTCGAGGCGCGCGTCGGGACGCTGGCGCCGAACAAGTTCAACAACGCGATTCGCAACTCGACGATTTCGCTCACGAGCCTGCGCTCCGGCGTCGGCGAGCCGCCGAAGGTCAACGTCATCCCGTCGATCGCCGAGGCGACGATCGACTGCCGCGTGCTTCCCGGCACGCCGACCGCGGCATGGTTGAAGGAGATTGCCGCTCGCCTGGGGGATCCGTCGATCAGGATCGAGGTCACGTACGAGGGGCCCGACCCGGTCGTTACCCCGCAGGACACAGTCTTCTACAGCGCCCTCGAAGCGGCGGTCCGCAAGCGCCACCCCGGCGCCATCGTCACGCCGATGATCGTGCCGTACGGGACCGATTCGAACGGCTATCGCCCGCTCGGCATCAAGGCCTACGGCTTCACGCCGGTGATCGTTCCTGCCGACGCGGTCGCGTCGATGCACGGCGACGCCGAGTTCGTCCCCGTGGACGCCCTCGGTCCGGCGATCGAGATCCTGTACGAAGCGATTCGCGCGACGGTCACACGAAAGTAGGCGGGGCGATGGCTCGCGGAGCTGAAGCTCCGCGCCGCGTACGGGACGCGCGCTAACCGAGGCAGAACAGCTTCCCGTCCTGCGAGCCGATGACGAGCTTGCCATCGGCGACAGCCGGCGACGCCGAGAGCGGACCGCCAGCTTCGAACTGGAACACGCTCTTGCCCGAGGCGACGTCGAGGACGTAGAGCTTGCCGTCGTTCGACCCGATGTAGGCGCGGCCGCCGACGACGACAGGGGAGGAGTCGACGCGGGCGCCGGTCGCGAACGTCCACAGCGACTTGCCGGTCTTGCGATTGAGCGCGTGCACCATCTTGTCGCGGCCGCCGACGATCACCCGGTCGCCGACCAGCGTCGGCGAGGAGTAGAACGGGAAGCTGCGTTCGGGATGCTTGTACGTCCAGGCGACCTTCTTGGCCTTGAGGTCGACGGCGAGCACGTTGTTCTCGTAGGTGCCGTAATAGGCGCGGCCGTCGGCGATCGCCGGCGACGCGCCGGTGTAGGCGCCGAACGCCATGTTCAGCACCTCGACGCCGTCCGAGATCCTGATGCCGCGCAGGATCTCGTCGCAGCCGGCGAGGTAGGCGATGCCATCGACGATGGCCGGCGTCGCGTGGACGTAGCCCTCGGTCTGGATCTTCCACGCCAGCTTGCCGTCTTTGGCGCCGAGCGCGTAGAGGTGCTGGTCGTAGGAGCCGACGATCAGCTTGTCGCCGGCGACGACCGGCGACGACTTGATCTCCGAGCCGGTCTTGAAGGTCCACGCCGGCTTGCCGGAGTCGGCGTGCACGGCATGGACGACGCCCGAGAGGTCGCCGATGTAGACCAGGCCGCCGGCGACGGCCGGCGACGATTCACCGATGCCGTCGGGCGAGGCCTTGTACTTCCACTTCGCCTTGCCGTCCGCCAGGTTGACGGCGTGCAGGTCGCCGCTCTGCGAGCCGACGTAGACCGTGCCGCCGACGATCGCCGCCGACGACTCGATCGCGTCGCCGGCCTCGTAGGTCCACAGCAGCTTCAGCGCCGGCGGCAGCTTCGCGTCCGACGTGCCGACGAGGGCCGGCGAGCCGCGGAACTGGGTCCAGCGATCGGCCGGTGATCCGGCCGGCGCCGGCGCCTGGGCCGAGAGCGTGAGCGTCGACGCTGCGACGAGAAGAACCTGGAGATTCACTTCGCGGCCGGCGCTCCCGCCGTCGCCGAAATGGCGAAGAGCTCGTTGCGGTTGACGATGAACAGCGCGCCGTTGGCGGGCACCGGCGTCGAGTAGACCGAGCTGCCCATGTTGCTCTCGTCGATCACCTTCATCTTCACGTCGGCGGCGAGCACCGTGACGTCGCCGTCCTCGTCGCCGAGATAGACCTTGCCGTCGATGACGATCGGCGAGCCCCAGATCGCCGCGAACATGTCGTGCGTCCAGTACGGCTTGCCGCTCTTGATGTCGACGGCGTGGAGGAAGCCGCTGAAGTCGGAGTAGAACAGGATGTTGTTGAAGATCGCGCCAGTCGAGATCGAGCGCCGGATCTTGTCGTAGTGCCAGAGCTGGCCGCTGGTCGTGATGTCGCCGCGCTTGGTCGGGTCGATGGCATACAGGTGCCCGACGCCCTCGCCGTGCTCCGGATCCTGACCGTTGGCGATGTAGACGATGCCTTCGTAGATGACCGGCGTGCTGATGACTTCATTGCGCGTCTTCGGCCAGACCGAGTCCTTGGGATTCATGTCGAACTCCCAGAGCTTCTTGCCGGTCTTGGCCTCGTAGCCGCGGACGTAGCCGTCGCCCTGCCCGACGACGACCTGGACCGTGTCGCCGACCCTGCCGACCGCGGGCGATGACCACTGCCCGTGCAGGATCTTCTCGCCCGGCGAAGCATCCTCCCACACCAGCTTGCCGGTGGTCTTGTCGAGCGCGATGATCGCCGGCGACTTCGGCGACGGCACGTTGACGTGGCTCTCGTCCTGGCCGTTCGAGGTGCTGACGTAAATCAGGTTCTCGAAGATCACCGGCGACGAGTTCGCCATGTTGTGCTGGAGGACGCCGAGCTCCTCCATCATGTCGTATTTCCAGATGATGTCGGCGTCGACCTCGCGCGTCTGCTTCTCGTCCTTGAACGGGCCGTCGTTCTCGCCCTTGTCGCGGAATCCTTCGATGTCGACGGCGACGACTTCGCCGCGGTTGGAGACGTAGTAGGCGATGCCGTTCTCGACCATCGGCGAGGAGCACACGCCCTGGAACGGCCAGTCGTTGGCGCGGCCGGCCGAGAGCTTGTCGTGCACCGCCTGCCAGAGGAACTGGCCGTCGGTCTCGCGGAACGCCATCAGGATGCCCTTGTCACCCTTGACCGCCGGATCCTTCATCGACTCGTTGTTGGTGCCGACGAGGACGGTGCCGTTCGCGACCACCGGGTTGCCGTAGGACTGCGACCCGAGCTCGGCGACCCACTTGATGTTCTTCTTCGTCTTGATGTCCCAGCTGGTCGGCAAGCCCTTCATGCTCGAGACGAGGTTGCGATCCGCCGTGCCGCCCCACATCGGCCAATCCTTGGGCGGCTCCGAGCCCGCGACGATTGCGAGCGCGCCGACCGACAGCATTCCGACGAGCGCCGTAGCCTTACCTGCCATGTGTGCCTGCTCTCCTGAAGTATCCCCGCCTTCGCTAAAGCTACGGCGGGCAAGCCGACCCCCGAACCCCGAACCCCGAACCCCGATCTACTTCTTGTTGGAGTAGACCTTGATGTTGTCGTAGTAAAGCTCGGAGCCGCCGCCGACGCGCGACGGCGCATCGGCATAAATCCCCGGCGCGCCCTTGTGGCTGCCGATCGGATCGATGCGCTCGATCGTCCACGCCTCGGGCTCGGGCTGCCCCTTCGGCCACACCTTGCCGCGCGCCCGCACCTTGGCGGCGTCGAGCGACTGGACCTCGAGCTTGACCGTGTACCAGACGTCCTTTTCCCACTTGAACGGGATGCTCACCGTCCGCTTGGTCTCCGGCTGCCACGGCTGCAGTTCGAGCCGCTGGTGGTTGCCGAAGAGCACAAGCTCGTAGCGCTGCGCGACGACGCCGGCGTCGCCCATCTGGCGGCGGCGCTCCAGGGCGCGAATATCGGCCTCGATCGTGTAGTTGCTCAGCTCGGGCGATCCGAAGAACGGCCGGCAGCGCTTGGCGAACGCGAAATCGTTCTCCGCCAGCTTGACCAGGACCTTGTTGCCCTCGAGATCGCGGACCGCGAATTTGTTCGTCGCGTTCGCCCACTGCGCCGGCGGCGTCTCGCGGCCGTCCTCGAAGTCGAAGCTCCACGGCAGGTTGGGAACCACACGGATCCGCGAAGCGCCGACAATCGTGCCGACCGCCGCCCTGACGACGCCGGCCTGGGCGACCGCGGCGGCGTCGGCGGTGAACTTGCCGCCGTCGACCGTGCCCTTGAGGTTCTCGACCGTCCACGCCGGCGCACCGGGCAGCGCGATCTCGGCGCCGTTGGCGTCGAACGCGCGCGCGGTCAGCGCAATGCTTTCACCCGGCTTGAGGATCAGCTCGGTTGGCGTCACCAGCAATGCCGCGGGCACGCCCGCCGGGAGCGCCGGCGCCGCCGCCGGCTTCGCCACCGGGTTCGCCGCCGGGTTGCCCGGGGCCATCTTCGGCCCGATGGCGTAGATCGAGCTCATCGATGCGACGTAGACGCGGCCGCGGGCCACGGCCGGCGCGGCAACGATCGCTTCCGGGTTCTGTTCGCTGCCGAGCCAGTCCTGATCGAGGATCTCGCCCTTGTCGGCGTGCGGCCTGATGATGTAGAAGCGGCCGTTCTCGGTGCCGACGTAGATCTTGCCGTCGGCGAGAACCGGCGACGACTTCTGGATCGTGCCAAGGTTCAGCGTCCATACCCGCTGCCCGGTCTTGACGTCGTGCGCGAACATGATGCCGCCGTTGTCGACGACGTAGATGCGCTGGCCGTCGCTGATCGGCGAGGCGTAACCAGCCTGGACGCCGCGCACGAGCCAGCGCGCGTCCTTGTCGGTCAGCGTCCCGGACTTGTTCGCCGGCATCGCCGCCAGCATCCCCATCTCGCTGGTCCCGATGTTCTCTTCACTGTGCGAGACGATGACGTCGGGGCCGACCATGAGGGCGGCAGTGTTGAGGCCGCGCTGGCTGACGATCCAGCTCCAGATCTTCTCGCCGGTGTTGATCTTCAGCGCGTGCATGCCGCCGTCGCTCCCGCCCGAGAAGAGCATCCGGGTCCCGTCGACGTCGGCGACGTACGGGTTGGCGTAAATCGTGTCGGTCGGCCGGCCCTCGGGGGCGCTGATCCAGTTGGCCCGGCCGGTGGCCTTGTCGAACGAGACGTAGCGGTGGGCGCCGCCGGCGTGCGCGCCCCAGCTGAACATGAGGCCGCTGACGATCAGCTGGTTGCCATCGATGATTGGCGACGACACGCGCCCGCCGTGCGTCGTCCACATCCCGAACTCCTCGGCCAGCGACTTCTCCCAGAGCAGCTTGCCGTCGCGCGAGAAGGCGTGGAGGTTGCCGTTGCCGCTGAAGGCGTAGACGTTGCCGGACGCGGGGTCGACGACCGGCGATGCCCACGCGATGCGGTGCGGCGGGACGTCGCTCGTGAAGAGGTTGTACTTGTGTTCCCACAACACTTTGCCGGTATCGGCGTGGAAACAGATCAGGCGCTCCTGGAGAGTCTCGTTCTCTCCGGACGTGGTCTGGAGGTAGAGGCGATCGCCGAAGACGACCGGTCCGGACCGGCCGCCGTAGGGCGCCTTCCAGGCGAGGTTCTCGCCGGACGTCGACCACGACGAGGGCAGCCCGGTTTCGGTCGACACGCCAGTGCGTGCCGGTCCGCGCCAGTCCGGCCAGTCAGCGCCGCGAAGGAGCGCCGCTGCCGGAATGAACAGCCCGATTGCGACCAGCACAGGGAGTCGAGGACCTGATCTCATAAGCCTCTAGGATAGCCCGGGGATTGACCCGCGGGACAGCTACGGTTGAGCACGGCGCCCACCCCTCGCGGCGAGGGTTTCGTACCAGAACCGGTGCCCGGGCGGAGGCCGGCACCTATACTCTGCTCTCTACGCTGGAGGCCCCGGTTTCCGTTTCACGCCACTGGAGTTGCTGATGGTCGCTGTTCGCACGTTTACAGGTGTCGCCGTCGCCTGTGCCGTTTCCCTCGGCACCCTGTCTGCTGCTGGCGAGAACTGGCCGCAGTGGCGCGGCCCGGGCGGGCAGGGCATCTCGAAGGAAACGGCGCTGCCGACGGAGTGGTCGGCGACGACGAACGTGGCGTGGAAAACGCTGCTTCCCGGCACCGGCATGTCGTCGCCGATCGTCTGGGGGGACCGCATATACCTGACCTCGATGATCGAGGGCGAGGCGATTCCGGGCCAGCGCGCGGTCAAGCATCGCTACGGCAAGGACGAGGACTGGATCCACCCCGACAGCGTCGCCGCCGACAGGAAACACACCCTCAAGGTCGTCGCTCTCGACGCGAAAACGGGTGCGGTGCTCTGGGACAAGGCCGCCTACGAGGGGCCGGTCTACGACGCGCGGCATCGCCGCAGTTCGTTCGCCGGGCCGACGCCGGCCACCGACGGCGCCATGGTGTTCGCATACTTCGGCCCGGAAGGGCTCTACGCCTACGACGCCGCCGGCAACCTGAAGTGGAAGGCAGGAGAGAAGTTTCCGACGCTCGGGCTGGGTGCTGGGACATCGCCGATCCTGTACGAGAACCTCGTCATCATCCAGCGCGACGAGCACAACGCCGCGCAGTCGGCGCTCGTCGCCTACGACAAGAAGACGGGCAAGGAAGTCTGGAGCGCGAAGCGCACCGTCGACTTGAGCTGGGGAACGCCAATCCTCGTCGAGGCTGCCGGCCGCACAGAGCTCGTGACCAACGGCAGCGAGGCGATCGTCGCCTACGACCCGGCGACCGGCAAGGAGCTCTGGCGCAGCGCGGGCGTCGAGAGCAACGCCATCCACACGCCGCTCGCCGGGCACGGCCTCGTCATCGTCACCGCCGGGTATCCGGTGAAGCGCGTGATCGCGCTGCGCCCGGGCGTCGTCGAGGACGGGAAGCGGGTGGCGTGGGAGTACACCCGCGGCACCGGCTATGTCATCTCCAACCTGCTCTACGGCGACTACCTCTATCTCTTCACCGACAACGGCATCGTGACGTGCCTCGATCCGAAAACGGGAGAGGTGAAGTACGAAGGCGGGCGGATCCCGAAGCCGGCGCGGTTCATGGGCTCGCCGGTGGCGTTCGCAGGCTACGTCGCGATGACGAGCGAAGACGGCGACACGTTCATGCTGAAGGCCGGCCCGGCGCACGAAATCGTGCGGACCAACTCGATCGACGAGCCCGTCTACTCGTCGCCGGCGATCGCCAACGGCCGCATCCTCATCCGCGGCGACAAGCACCTGTTCGCGATCGGCAAGTAGCAGGCGGCTGAAGCCCCGCCGCAACGGGAGAAGGCCAGGGAGAATGCGGAGATTGCTTCGTTTTCTGCCTTCTGCCTTCTCCCTTCTGCCTGAGGCAGCGTTTCAGCCGCCTAGAACGCCACGCCTGCTCGCAGGCCGAACGTGCGCGGCGCGCCGTTCTCGCCGATGAAACCTGACGGCGCCAGCTGACCGTAGGCGAACGCCACGGGGATGTAAGTGGTGTCGAAAAGGTTCTTCACCCACCCTTCGACGAAGAAGATGTTCCTGCGGTAGCCGCCGCGCAGGTTGACCAGCGAGTACGCGTCCTGCGACTGGGTGTTGGCCTCGTCGTAGTTGAAGCTGCCGTAAATGACGACGTCGGCGCGGCCGTAGGCGGCGCCCGAGGCGACATCGCGCGAGTACCTGGGCGCCGAAGCTGGCGGTGAAGTCTGGCGTGTTGGGGATCGTCGTTGCCCGAGACGTCGGCGCCGGAGGCGGACGAGCCGTCGCCGAAGCGCGCGTGGGTGTAGCCGAATGCGCCGAAGACGTCGACGCCGGCCGCCGGCCGGGCCGCGACGTCGAACTCGACGCCCTTGCTCGAGGCGGAACCGACGTTGGCGATGTAGAACTCGCCCGGCAACGTCAGGTTTGGCACGTTCAGCTGCAGGTCGTTCCAGTCGATGAAGAACACGGCCGCGTTGAGCGCGACGCGATCGTTCATCATCCGCGCCTTGTACCCGCCCTCGTAGTTCCAGGTCGCCTCTTCGCCGTAGGCTTCGCTGCCGGTCGGCGATGCCGGGTTGAAACCGCCGGCCTTGAAGCCGCGGGCAACGGTGCCGTAGATCGACGCGTTCGGCTGGACCCGGTACGCGGCCGAGAGCTGCGGCGACACGTTGCTGAAGCTGTCGTCGGGCGTGACGACGGTGGGCGGGGCGATCGCCGGATCGTAGAACGTCTTCAGATCGGCGTCCTTGTTCTCGTAGTCGAACCGCAGGCCGGCGACGAGATCGAGGTTCTCGTTGACGGTGACGGTGCCCTGGCCGTAGAGCCCGATGCCGATGTCGTCGAGCTCGGCAACCGGCGAATAGCGCGTCACCGGGAACTCGACGAACTGGCTGATCACGAACGGCGCAAACGTATTCGCCGCATCCTGGTGGTAGTTCTGGGTGAAGAGCAGGCCGCCCGCCTGCCAGCGGAGCGAGGCGGTGTCGGTCAGCTTCGTCGCCGTCGCCGATGCCACCCGGACTTCCTGCGTGAACTGGAAATCATCCTCCGCGTTCAACCGGGTCGCGATCGGCAGCGGCGAGTAATCGAGGTCGGTCGAGTCCTCCGAGGTCCAGCGAACGAACCCGGTGGTGGCCGCGAAGTTGAAGCGGCTGCCCTTGTGCTCGGCCAGGATGGTGGTCGCAAAAATGTTGCGATCGGTGTAGCCCTCGTAGTCGCGCATCGACTGGTGCGGGTCCTGGCGCAGCGTTTCGAGGTCGTTGAGGCCGTAGTCGCCGTCCTCGGCCCGTTCGACAGTGATGATGGCGCGCGCCTGCCAGTTCGCGGTCGGCTTCCACAGCAGCTGGCCCTTGCCGCTGATTGAATCGCGCGAGTCGAGGTCGTCGCCGGTGACGGTGTTGACGGTATAGCCGTCGCGCGTCGCGTAGCTGAAGGCGACGCTCGCCGCCAGCGTGTCGTCGATGATCGCGCCGGACGCGTTGCCGCGCAGCTCGAACGCCGAGAAGTTGCCGAACGGCACCGAGGCGCTGCCGGTCCACTTGGCGAATCCTGGCGCCGCGCTGGTGACGTTGACGAGGCCGCCGATGGTATTGCGGCCGAACAGCGCGCTCTGCGGCCCGCGCACGAACTCGATCTGCTGGACGTCGAGCAGGTCGATGCTCGACGAGTTGCTGTTCAGCTGCGGCACGCCGTCGAAGTAGGTCGTGATGCCCGGGTTGGCCGGGCTCGAGCCGATGCCGCGGAAGCGAGGGTTGCTCAGCTTCCTGGCGGTGAACTCGGTGAAATAGGTGTTGGGCGCGAAAATCGCCGCGTCGCTGACGATGCGGACGCCCGCACGATCGATCGTCTCCTTCGAGACGGCGGTGACGCTGAGCGGAAGCTTCTGCGGATCTTCCGGTTCCTTCTGGGCCGTCACCGACACCGTCGGCAGGGTCACGCGGAGGGGGTCGTCCGGCGGCGGCTGGGTCGGTGTCTGGCCAGAAGCGGTCGCGACCGTCAGCCACGAGAGGGAAAGGCAGATCAGAGTTCCGGACTTGAACATCGGTGTATTCATCTTGTCGGCTTTAGACGCCACAACAGCGCCAGTCGTTTCTCGCAGGACTCTTGATTCTATGCTACGGCCCGCAGCCGCTTGCGCCGCGAGCCCGCCCCGGGACCAATCGCCGCCGCCGAGTGGCGGGCACGACTCCGGCGATTTTGTGAATAAGCGAATAAGATCGAGCTCGTGTATTCCATTTTCATGCGTTCTACCGCGGCATTCGCCCTTGCCGCACTGATCCCGCTGCACGGCTGCGCCCTCAAGGGCTCCTCCTCCGGCGGCGATTCGAATTCACCGATCGGCGAGGCCTCGGTGCGCAGCCACATGGCCTTCCTCGCCAGCGACGCGCTCAACGGACGCGCCAGCGGATCGCGCGACGAATGGATCGCGGCGGCGTATCTCGGCGCCCAGATGCAATCGTGGGGACTCGAGCCGATGGGCGACGCCGGCACCTTCGTGCAGCAGATCGCGATCGAGCGTCCCGAGACGTCAACGCCGCCGACCCTCAGCGCCGGCGGCCGGACCTACACCCACGGCAAGGACATGCGCGTGCTCGCGATCGGCAGCGCCCGCGCCTCGGGACCGATACAGAAGTTTGCCGCCGGCGCCGCCGTCAAGCCTGGCGCCGTCCTCGTCATGCCGCCGGCGCCGTCCGCCACGGGCCGCGGCGCCGGTCCCGCCCCGGCCGGCCTCGCCGGCGCGGCGATGATCGTGACGCTCGACACTGCCACCGCGCCGAAACCGGCCGCCGGCGGACGGCTGCCGGCGCCCTCGCCCCGGCTCGCCGGCGTGACGCCGGCGCCAGCGTCGGCTCCGGGCCGTGTCGCCCTCGGCAAGGAGGCGTACGAGGCGATCGCCGCGCTGGCCGAAGGCACGACGGTGTCGCTCGAAGCCGACGTCAAGAACGGCGCGACCACCCACACCTGGAACGCGGTCGGCAAGCTGACCGGCAGCGACCCGGCGTCGGCGAAGGAAGTGATTCTTCTTTCAGCCCACCTCGATCACATCGGCGCCAGGCCGCCCGCCGCCGGCGCCCCGGCCAGCGCCGACGTCATCTACAACGGCGCCGACGACGACGCCTCCGGGACGATCGCGGTGCTGGAGCTGGCGCGTGCGCTGGCGCAGGGCCGCCGTCCGAAGCGCACGATCGTGTTCGCCTTCTTCGGCAGCGAGGAAGCCGGCGGCTTCGGCTCGCGCTACTTCGCCGACAAGCCGGTCGTGCCGCTGGCGCAGCTCGTCGCCAACCTGCAGTTCGAGATGATCGGCCGCCCCGACGGCAAGGTGCCGCCGCATACGCTATGGCTCACCGGGTACGAACGCTCGACGCTCGGGCCGGCGCTTGCGAAGCAGGGAGCCAAGCTGGTCCAGGATCCGCACCCGGAACAGAGCTTCTTCACCCGCTCCGACAACATCCAGTTCGCGCGCCGCGGCGTCATCGCGCACACGGTCTCGAGCTATGGCCTGCACAAGGAGTATCACCAGCCCTCGGACCAGATCGACAAGATCGATTTCGCGCACATGACCGACGCGATCCGCTCGATGCTCGAGCCGATCCGCTGGCTCGCCGATTCCGGCTTCAAGCCCGACTGGCTGCCGGGAGGCAGGCCGAACTAGAAGAAAGTTCGAAGTTCGAAGTTCGAACTTCGAAGTTCAAGGCCGAAGTCAGAAGGTCGAAGGTAGAACGAAACTCTCAGTCGCCGGTGACGCGAATCTCGGCGGTCATCCACTCCGACGCGGGGTAGAGGCGGATGTAGCGCGCGCGTTCGCCGGAGAGCGGCACGCGCAGGGGCGCACGCCGCGCGTCGGCCAGCATCGCGTCGATCGCGAAGCGCCCGGTCCAGCCGGTCCATGCTTCGCGCCACACCTGGCCATCGTCTGACATCTCGATGCGGAACCGGCTCGCAAGGTCCCGGTAGCGGTCGCGGAGATCGAACTCGAGGCCGCTGACGAAGTGCGGCGACGACAGATCGATCTCGAGTTGATAGCGTCCGGTCACCCGCGTTGTCGCGGCCAGCACCTGGCCGCGCGGCGGCTGCCGCGGCGGCGCCTGCGCCGGCAGGACGAACGTCGACCCTCCGGCGGTGATCCCGGCGTACTTGATGCCGGGAATGTTCTCGATCATCGTCCGGTAGCCGTGGCCCGGATCTCTTTGATCGTTGACGACGATCACCAGCGGCCGGCGGTGGCCGAGCGCGAGCAGTGCAGAAGTGTCGCCGCCCGCGAGCGAGAGCGTCAGGACGTTGTAGTGCGGCGGAAAGTGTCCAGAGTAGCCGTTGATGAGCGGCTGACGATGGGACATCGAGCGGTACATCGCCGCGACGCTGACATAGATGTTGTCCATCGGCAGCTCGACGATCGCCGGATCGCGGACGTCCGGCAGCATCAGCCGGCCCGGCGGCGTCAGGATCGGCACGGGTTCGGTCGCGCCATCGAGGGCGAGCCCGCCGACCGCGGCAACGCCGAGCAGCACCTGCCAGCGCCGTCCGAGCGCCGCGAGCCAGGCAGCGCCAAAGCCGGCCGTCACGGCCAGGCACAGCGTCACGATCATCGCGAAGCGGGCCGTGACTCGCACGCCGTCGAACCCCGGCAGCCAGAGCAGCCAGGTGAACGGATAGAGCGGCGACGCCGGCTCGTTGCCCTGCCCGCCAGGTCCGAGCGCGAGCGCCGCCATGAGCAGCGCCGCCAGCGAGTAGAAGATGACCGGCGATCGCGTCGAGCGTCGCCCTGCGGCGCCGGGCAGGAAAGCGGCGACGATGGCGATCGTCGTCAGGATCAGCACCGTCAGCCCCGGAAAAAGGAAGAGCTCGTAGTTTGCGGTCCCACTCTCAGGCCAGAACCGGATCATCGGCGCCGACTGAAAGAACGACGCGGCCGTCGCGCTGAAGTCGCGAAGCTCTGGCACCGTCCGGCGCAGCCCGAGCGCGCTGTGGACGCTGTAGTATTTCCAGAGGATCGGGGCGAGCGGCAGCGACGACACGACCCAGGCGGCGACGAGCTCCAGCCCGCGTCGCGGCGCGCGCCGCCAGTCGACGAACCAGGCCAGCCACGCGGCGATCAGGATCGGGAAGAACAACAGGAAGTATCCGTTCGACAGCGCCTGCAGCAGCCACGCGCCGCCGAAGACGACCAGCCACCAGCGGCGGCCGGTCTGGAGAAAGGCGTGCAGGCCGAGCAGCGCCAGCGGCATCCATTGCGCCGAGAGCACCTGGATGTGCGAGAGCTGGCTCGCGCGATACGGCGAGAACCCGAACGCCAGCCCGGCGCAGATGCCCGCCAGCATCGATCCCGTCAACCAGCGCACCAGCAGGAACGCAAAGAATCCCGACATCGCGTAAGTCAGGATCAGGACGACGTTGTGGGCGGTGAGGACGCTGGCGCCGGCGAGCTGCAGCGGAGTAGCGAACAGGCTGAGGCCGAGCAGGTGCTCGGACAGCGCCATCGCCCCAGGCACCGGCCACATCATCGACGCGTTCCACCATCGCTCGGTGAGCGGCATTACCTGCGCGTTCCACCACAGGATCCAGATGTTGAGCAGCGGATCACCGGCGTCGTGCGGCACCCGCGACGTCAGGTGCGCCGCGACCGGCCAGGTCCACGCGATCGCGAGGAGGAGAAATGCGGTGAGAACGAGAAGGGTGCGGCGGTGCAAGGTGCCTCAGTGCCTGGGTGCTTGGAGGTGCTCGAGGTGCTGCGTGCAAGGTGCCTGGGTGCCTGCGTGCTCGAGGTGCGCGGGTGCGAAAGGTGCCGGGTGCCGGGTGCCGGGTGCGAGGGTGCGCGCACCTTCGCACCCGCACCTCGCGCCTCCGCACCTAGCACCCTCGCACCTAGCACCCTCGCACCCGGCACCTTCGCACATCGAGCACTCCGGCACCAGGCCCCAAGCACCGAGCACGTTCCTATCGCCCTCCTGCCGTCCCCCTCCCTCCGGCCGCGGGTGCGGGCTTCGGCTGGGGCTTGCGCGGGAAGAGCTGATCGCGGTTTGCCGCGTGATACACGAACGACGCGACGATCACCGCGTTCTTGCGCATGTCTTCTTCCTGGATGCGCTCGTAGGTGTCCATGTTGGAGTGGTGCGTCCGGCTCGAGGTACTCGACCGGGTCCTGGATGAACTGGAAGCCAGGGAGGCCGACAGCGTCGAAGGCCTGGTGATCGGTACCGCCGGTATCGCGGATCGTCAGGGTCTTCATGCCGAGGTTGGTGAACGGCTTCATCCACGCCTCGAAGAGCGGTGCCGCCGCTTCGTTGCCCTGGAGGTAGACGCCGCGGATCGCGCCGGTGCCGTTGTCGACGTTGAAGTAGCTCGAGAACTTGCCGTACGCCGGCTTCACCGCCATCGTCGCGCGATCGGCGAAGGTCTCGGTGACGTACTGGCGCGAGCCGATGAGGCCCTGTTCTTCCCCACCCCAGAGGCCGATCCGTACCGTGCGCCGCAGCGGCAGACCCGTCTGCTTGAGAATGCGCATCGCTTCCATCATCACCGCCGAACCGGCGGCGTTGTCGGTCGCGCCGGTGCCGCCGTGCCAGGAGTCAAAATGGGCGCCGAGCATGACTACTTCGTCGGCCTTGTCGGTGCCGGCGATCTCCCCCATGACGTTGAACGACATGGTGTCGTCGTAGAACGTGTTCTTGACGTCGAGGTCGATCGTGACCGGCTGATTCTTCTGCAGCGTGCGGAGGATTCGGCCGTAGTGCTCGACCGCCACCGTGATGCCCGGCACCGTCGCCGGCGCGTTGGCCTCGCGCGAGCCGCCGCCGCCGACGAACACCGTGCCGCCGGTGCCGCGTCCAGGCGTCAGGATCGCGAGGACGCCTTCGTCCTTGAGGAACTGCGTCCGCGTCTGCGCGAAAGGCACGACGCCCCCGGGGCCCCCCGGCCCGCCGGCCCGGCCCGGCCCGCCGAAGCGCCCGCCGCGGCCGCCCCGGCCGACCGCATCGACCTCGCCTTCGAGCGCCGCGAGCTGGTCGGCGGAGTAGCGCTGCGCCGGCGCCTCGAAGAGCGCGGGGACGTCGGGCATCGCTGTTGCGAGCAGCACCTTGCCTTTGAGCTTGCCCTTCCACGTCTCTAGATCGGCTGGCGTTTCGATCGTCGCGAAGACGGCGTCGCCGGAGACGGCGCCGGTGGTGCCGCTCGTCCACGCCTGCGGATGGCCGATGACGGCGAAGCTGCCGCCGGGCGTCGTTGCCATCATGTAGTACTTGTCGTTCGACCAGCCGCGGCCGAACGGCCCGAACGGCTGGAGCTTGACGTTGGTCAGCCCCCACGACGTCATCTGCTTGACCGCCCAGTCGCCGGACTTGCGGAAGCCTGGAGAGTTGGTGAGCCGCGGCCCGTAGACGTCGGTCAGCCAGCTCATGATGTCCATGACCTGGGAGCGGGCGAAGCCCTCGTCCTTGATTTTGTAGATGGCGTCGAGATCGACGCGTTCCGCCTGTTGCGCCGCCACCGGCGCGAACGTCACCGCGACCGCCAGAGCCGCGCCGGCGAGCACCGGCCGTCTCCGAATCAGATGCCTCATGCCTTCTTCCTCCTCCTCAGTCTCAACCGAGGGGTTTCACCCCTCGGACTCCCCGACTGGCTTCCGCCTCCGCTGAAGCTACGGCGAGACCTCGCCGAAGCGCCTTCGCGCGAAGGCGGGCGCTCGCGGGGGCCCGCGCCCCGCTCCGCTCGCCAGACTCACTCGCTGCCGCTCGCTCGCGCGGCTTCTCTGGAAGGTGCGAGCGCCCGCGCAATCACCGAAAGGTGACCGCAGGTTCCTACGGCGACGAAAACAGACAGCCGCCAGCATAAACGTGTTTCGCCGCGCCGTGCCACTTACAAAAGCGACGGGCACCCGACAGGCTCGTAAGTGCGTGTGCTGCTCGATGCACACGGGGAGGCCGGTTTCAGCCAGTGAAAACAGGCACTTCCGGGTGATCCATGAAACCGTGTGCGGGATGGTCCGGCGGTTGCAGCCGGCGTCGCCGGAGTACCTGTGACAACCGTTCCCAACACTAACGACCGCCCCGAAGCCCCCTTGTTCTGCGATGGTCTCGGTGAACGTGTCGTCGCCGCCGACGGCGCGACCGGCGAGCTGTTGCAGATCCTCCGCATTCGACCGGCGCTCACCGCGGTGCCGTCGTTCGAGTTCGCGCTGCGCGAACGGGCGGCGCGGCTGGCGAACTTCCGGCATGCCTACTACGCCAGGGTCCGCCGCATCGATCGCGTGGCGGTGCCGGCGCCCGGGCTCTCGATCGTGTCGGACCACGTCGAGGGGACGCGTCTCTCCGACATCCTGCGGGTGGCGCACGAGCGTCAGCTGCAGCTCGACATCAATACCGCGCTGTGCATGATTCGTCAGCTCGTGCCGGCAGTGGCGCTGCTGCACGAGAACGCGCGCGAAGTAGCGCACGGGTTGATCGCGCCGGAGCGCCTGATTGTGACGCCGCACGCGCGGCTGGTGATCGTCGAGCACGTGCTGGCGGCGGCGGTCGAGCAGCTGCAGTTCGGACGCGATCGGTTGTGGCAGGAGTTCCGCATCGCCCTGCCGCCGAGCGCCGGTCTGCCGCGCTTCGATCATCGCGCCGACGTCACCGGCATCGGCCTGGTCGCGCTCGCGCTCGTGCTCGGCCGTCCGCTCGAGGTGCACGAGTTCCCGAACCAGATTCCGCAGCTGCTGGCCGAGGCGCGTGAGCGTACCGCGCTCGGCGACGAGCAGCCGCTGTCGGCGCCGCTGCGCGACTGGCTGTCCCGCGCGCTGCAGCTCGACCCGCGGCGCGCCTTTTCGTCGGCGCCGGAAGCGGTGGCGGCGCTCGAAGAGCTCGTCGCTGACGATTCGATGTACGTCGCCGCGCCGGTGGCGCTCGAGACCTTCATGTCGCGCTACATCGCAGCGCTGCTCGAGCTGCCGGCCGAGCCGGTGCTGGCCCCGCCGCCGAGCGTCTTCGTCCCGCCGGTCGCGGCCCCGCCCGGGCCCGTGACATCGGCCCAGTTGTTCACGTCTCCGGCGGCGCCGATGGCGCCGCCCGTCGTCACGCCGGCCAGCGCGCCCGCGCTGATTCCGACGGTTCCGGCAGCCGCTCCGGCGGCCGCTTTCACGCTCCCGCCGCCGCCCGTACCACCGGCGCCGGCAGGTCCGTCGTACACCAACGCTTACGCTGCTCTGGTCCCGCCGCCACCGGCCCCGATCGTGGATACGCCGGCTCCGGCCCGGGTCGACTACTCGTTCGAGCCACGCGAGGCCGACGCCCTCCAGGCGGGCCCCGTGATGATGGCTCGCGATCTCACGGATCTGATTCCCGCGAGTGATCTCAAGGCGACGCACGATATTCCGGATCCGTCGAAGCCGCTGTTCGATCCGGAGGCGCCGTTCACACTGCCCGCCGCCGAGTCGGCCAAGGCCAAGTCACAGGCTCGCGCGGGTTCGCGCTTCTCCTTGCGTATCTCACGCCGGGTGCTCGTCGCCGCCGCCGCCGTCGTCCTCCTCGCGGGCGGCGGTGTCGTGGCGTCGCGCTACATCGGCGGCGGCGGCGCGGCAGTGCCGACCACCGGTACCCTTGTCGTGCAGTCCAACCCGGCGGGAGTGCCGGTCTTCGTCGACGGCGTCGACCGCGGACAGACTCCGGCGCGCCTTTCGGTCGAGGCCGGCGCCCACACCCTCGAGTTGCGCGGCCGGGGCGTCCCGCGCGTCATCAACTTCGTCATCGCTGCCGGCGCGGAGGTGTCGCACCATCTCGAGTTCGCCAACGTTCCTGAAACCGGCGGCCTCCGCGTCGAGTCGCAGCCGCCCGGCGCCAAGGTCGTCGTCGACGGCGTCGAGCGCGGAGAAGCGCCGGTGATGGTGACGGAGCTGGTGCCTGGCGATCACGAGGTGCTCCTGCAGACGCCGCTGGCAACGGCGCGCCACGTCGTCAACGTCCAGGCAGGCGGCACGGCATCGCTCGTCGCGCCGGTCGCCTCGGCGGCTTCCGCGGCCGGGCCGGTGTCCGGATGGCTGGCGGTCAAGTCGCCCTTTTCGCTAGAGATTCGCGAGGATGGCCGGATGATCGGCACCTCCGACACCGACCGCGTGATGCTGGCGGCCGGGCGCCACGAGCTGGTGCTGGTCAGCGACACGATGGGCTATCGCAGCAGCCGCGTCGTCACGGTGATGCCGGGCAAGGTTGCAGAAATCAAGGTCGACCTGCCGAACGGATCCGTCAACCTAAACGCGACGCCGTGGGCCGAAGTCTGGCTCGACGGCCAGCGCGTCGGCGAGACGCCAATCGGCAACCTGTCGGTGCCGATCGGGCCGCACGAGCTGGTCTTCAAGCACCCGCAGTTCGGCGAGAAGCGCCACGCGATCTCGGTCACGTTGAATGGCCCGATGCGCGTCAGCATCGACATGAAGCAGTAAGCGGACGGAAGGAGTCGCGTGATGCAGACGTTTCTCGTGTTGCTGACGCTCGGCATGATCATGACCCTCGCGGCGTTACTGACGCGCGACATTCCCGCCGCCGTGGTCCGTCAGCGCGAAGTTCGTTCGAAAGTGAGAAGGTAGAACCCCATGGTCACACGCACCATCGCGAGCGCGGTGTTTGCCGCGTCGCTCGGCTTCTCGCTGGCGGCGCCGGTTTGGGCCCAGGACAGCCCGTTGATCGCCGCCCGCGACCTCTATGCCGCGGCGCGCTACGACGAAGCGCTGATGATGCTGAACGGACTGCGGCCGCAGGCGAGCGGCAACCCGACGGCGCTGCGCTCGATCGAACAGGTCCGTTCGCTGTGCCTGCTGGCGCTCGGCCGCAGCGCCGAGGCGGAGGCTGCGATTGCCGCGGTCGTGAACGCGGATCCGATGTATCTGCCGACCGAAACCGAGGCGTCGCCGCGCGTGCGGTCGGCGTTCTCCGAGGTGCGTCAGCGTCAACTGCCCGAGATCGCGCGCGCCCGCTACGCGTCGGCCAAGGCGGCGTTCGACCGCAAAGATCTCCAGGTTGCCGAACAGCAGTTCCGCGAGCTGCTCCAGCTCATCGATGATCCGGACATGGGCGGACGGCTGGGCGATCTCCGGACGCTCGTCGCCGGCTTCGTCGATCTGACGACCGCTTCGGCGGCGCCGCCGCCGGCACCGGAGGTCAAGCCCGAACTCCGCCCCGAGCCGAGGCCGGAAGCGCCGGCGGCGCCGCCGTCAGCCGCGCCGGCAGCCTCGCAGGCCGATCCGCAGCGCGTCTTCGGCGCCGACGACGAAGGCGTGGTCAGCCCGGTCATCATCCGCCAGGACGTGCCCCGCGTGCCGACCCAGGTGGCGGGCCAGGCCCGCGACCGGGGTCTGCTCGACGTCACCATCGACGAGCAGGGACGCGTGATTCAGGTGCGGCTGCGGATGTCGATTCACCCGATCTTCGACTCGCAGCTGCTCTCGGCGGCGCGCGAATGGCGGTATCAGCCGGCGACCCTGAACGGCCGCCCGGTGAAGTTCCGCAAGATGATTCAGATCACGGTGTCCAAATAGCGAACACCGCGGCGCGCTGTCAAAGTTTCTTCACGGACGGTCGGCGGGACCGGTACGTTACACTGCGGATCCATGTTTCGACGGGTGCTGCCTGCCGTCGCCATCGGAGTCGTGGGGCTCGCCGGCTGTTCGGGCGAGACGCCCGCGCTGCCGCCGCCTCCAGCACGCGTCGACGTGGTCCTGCCCGTCGAGAGCCGCATCATCGAGGCCATCGTGCCGCGGCATGCGACCCTCGAATCATTGCTGCGCGATCACGAACTGCCGCAGCACATGGTCCAGGCGGCGATTGAGTCGGCCCGCGTCGTCTTCAATCCGAAACAGCTGCGCGCCACCCGTCCGTACCGCCTGGTGCTGTCGTTCGACGGCTTCCTGCGCGAGTTCGAGTATCAGATCGACGCCGATCGTTTCCTCCGCATCATCAATCGCGATCGTTCGGCCCCCGAGCGGCTCGACGCCGAGATCGTTCCTTACGACAAGGAGATTGCAGTCGTCGGGATACGCGGCGAGATCGGCGGCGACCATTCGTCGCTGATCGGCGCGATGACCGCCGCCGGCGAGCGGATCCAGCTCGCGATCGCGCTGGCCGAGCTCTTCGGCGGCCAGGTCGATTTCGACAACGACCTGCAGCCGGGCGATTCCTTCGAGGTCCTGTTCGAGTCGACCCGGTACCAGGGAGAGTTCGCCGGCTACGGCCAGATCCTCGGCGCCCGCCTCACCAATGGCGGCAAAGAACATCAAGCCTACCGCTGGGTCAACCCCGATACGAAGAAGGCGGGTTACTACGACGAGCGGGGCCGCTCGCTCAAGCGTTTCGTGCTCGCGTCACCGCTGCGTTTCACGCCGCGCGTGACGTCCGGCTTCTCGCGCGCGCGCCTGCATCCCGTGCACCATACGGTGCGGGCCCATCTCGGCGTCGACTACGCCGCCGCGACCGGGACGCCGGTCGTCGCCGTCGCTGAGGGCGTCATCGTTTCCGCGGGCTGGGCCGGCGGCGGTGGTCGTCAGGTCAGAATCCGTCACGCCTCCGGGCTCGAGAGCTACTACCTGCACCTGTCGTCATTCGCCGGCGGCGTTCGTGCCGGCGCGCCTGTCTCGCAAGGGCAGTTGATCGGGCGCGTCGGCTCCAGCGGCACCGCGACCGGACCGCATCTCGACTATCGCCTGCGGCGCAACGGCGTGTTCGTCGATCCGCGCCGCGAGCATGCGAAGCAGCCGCCGGGCGAGCCGATCCCGGCGCATCATCTCGAGAGCTTCCTCACCGCGCGCGGATCCGTCGAGCAGCAGCTCGCCGGCGCGGTCGCCGCCGCGCCGCCGGTCCCCGACGCGATCAAGGCCAACCAGTAAACCCGCAATTCGTTAGAGTAACGCCTGAAATACAATAGGCGGATGGCCTCCCTGCATCCGTTCCGCGCCTTGCGGCCGGCCGTCGATGCGGCCGCCGACGTCTCGTCGGTGCCGTACGACGTCGTCAGCACCGAAGAAGCGCGCCAGCTCGCCGCGGACAACCCGCTCAGCTTCCTGCACGTCACTCGTTCGGAGATCGATCTGCCGGCGGGTACCGATCCGTATTCGAGCGAGGTCTATGACCTCGCGCGCGCCAATTTCGAGGCACTGCGGGCCAGCGCGCCGCTCGTCCTCGAGGAGGCGCCATCACTGTATGTATACCGCCTGCGCATGGGCGGCCACGAGCAGACTGGCGTCGCCGGCTGCTTCTCGGTCGACGAGTACGAACAGGATCTGATCAAGAAGCACGAGCGGACGCGCCGCGACAAGGAAGACGATCGGACGCGCCACATCGTCGATCTCAGGGCCCAGACCGGGGTGGTGTTTCTCGCGTATCGTGCCGCTGCGGCCGTCGACGCCGTCGTCGGACGGGTGATGTCGGCGGAGCCGCTCTACGATTTCACGGCCGCCGACGGCATCCAGCACGCCGTCTGGCGCGCCAGTTCGGCTGACAGCGATGCCCTCACGAGCGCGTTCGCCGGCATTCCAGAGCTCTACATCGCCGACGGCCACCACCGCGCCGCGAGCGCCGCGCGCGCCCGCGCCGCGCTGCAGACGAAGATCGGCGCCGCAGCCGACGCCGAAACCTTCATCGCCGTCGCCTTTCCGCACGACCAGATGCACATCCTGCCGTACAACCGCACGGTCAAGGATCTGAATGGCCGCACGCCGGAGCAACTGCTGGCAGCGATACGAGAGCGACTGCCGGTCAGCGACGGCCAGGCCAGTCCCCGCCGCAAGGGGGAAGTCGGCCTGTATCTCGGCGGCCGCTGGTACGCCATCGACGTGTCCGGCGCGACGCCGCAGGACGACAGCCGGGCCAGCTCGCTCGATGTCGCCCTGCTCCAGCACCTGGTACTCGAGCCGCTGCTGGGCATTGGCGACATTCGCTCCGACAAGCGGATCGACTTCGTCGGCGGTGCCAGGGGGACTCGCGCTCTCGAGGAGGCCGTCGGCTCCGGCCGCGCCGCAGTCGCCTTCTCGATGTTCCCCGTCACCATCGACGACCTCATGGCCATCTCCGATGCAGGTGGCATCATGCCGCCGAAATCGACGTGGTTCGAGCCCAAGCTGCGGGACGGCCTGCTGGTGCATGTGATTTAGGCATCCCGCCACGACCATGAAAGTGCTCGTCGCCGACAAGTTCGAAGCGAGTGGTCTCGACGGTCTCCGCGCCGCCGGCTGCGACGTTGTCTACGAGCCCGGGTTGAAGGACGACGCGCTTGCTGCGGCGATCGGGACGACTGCCGCCGACGTGCTCGTGGTCCGCAGCACGAAGGTCACCGCGGCGATGCTCGACGCCGGGCGGTTGTCGCTCATCGTCCGCGCCGGCGCCGGCTACAACACCATCGACGTCGACGCCGCCTCGACCCGCGGCATCTACGTCTCCAACTGTCCTGGCCGGAACGCGATTGCCGTCGCCGAGCTGACGCTGGCGCTGATCCTCTCGCTCGATCGGCGTGTTCCCGACAACGTCGCCGAGCTGCGGGCCGGCTCGTGGAACAAGCAGGAGTTTTCGAAGGCGCGCGGGCTGCACGGCGCGACGCTTGCGATCCTCGGCATCGGCAGCATCGCCCGGGAAGTGATCAAGCGCGCCGCCGGCTTCGGCCTGCAGGTCGTCGTCTGGAGCCGCCGCTTCGACGGCCTCGATCGGCCGATGTCCGATGCCGAAGCCGCAGCGCTCGGCCTCGACGATGCGGCGCGGCAGGTGCCGATCGATCTCGCGCCCAGTCCGGCGGCAGCGGCCGCCCGCGCTGACATCCTGAGCGTGCACCTGTCGCTCGGCGCTGAGACCAGGGGCATTGTCGACGCGGCGCTGCTCGCGGCGCTCAAGCCGGGGGCGTTCTTCATCAACACTTCGCGGGGCGAGCTCGTCGATCACGAGGCGCTCGCCGCCGTCGTTCGCGAGCGCAGGGTCCGCGTCGGCCTCGACGTGTTCGCTGACGAGCCGGCGGCGCCGACGGCGCCGTTCAGCGACGCGATCGTCGCGCTCCCGAACGTCTACGGCACGCATCACATCGGCGCCTCCACGGAGCAGGCACAGGAGGCAATCGCGGCCGAGACCGTCCGCATCGTCCGGAGCTTCAAGGAGACCGGCAAGGTGCCGAACGTCGTCAACCTGGCGAAGCGGACGCCGGCGACGCACATGCTCGTCGTCCGCCACCGCGACCGCCCGGGCGTGCTCGCGCACGTCTTCGGACACCTTCGCGAAGCCAACCTGAACGTGCAGGAAACCGAGAACATCGTCTTTGCCGGCGCCGAAGCGGCGGTAGCCAGAATCAATTTGGACCGGGCCCCGGAGCCGGCGCTGTGCGACAAGATCAAGCGCGGCAACGGCGACGTGCTCGATCTCCATGTCGTCTCACTGACCTGAGCCTGCCGCGGACCCGCGGTCCGCAGCCGGCTCGCAACCGCGCACAACCTTTCATTGATTCCGGGAACTCTCCGATGCCGACATCTACGCGACTCTTCAACTTTTCCGCCGGTCCTGCCGTTCTGCCGATCGAAGTGCTCGAGGAGGCGCAGCGCGACCTGCTGGCGCTGCCCGGCGTCGGCATGTCGATCCTCGAGATCAGCCACCGCTCGGCCGCTTTCGACGAGGTGATCGACGGCTGCGAGGCCGACCTGCGCCAGCTCGCCGGCGTGCCCTCGAACTACAAGGTGCTCTTCCTCCAGGGCGGCGCCAGCCTGCAGTTCTCGATGGTGCCGATGAACCTGCTGCCGCCCGGCGGCTCGGCCGACTACATCGTCACCGGTTCGTGGGCGGAGAAGGCGGTCAAGGAAGCGAAGCGGGTCGGCACGGTGAAGATCGCGGCGACGACGGAGTCGGAGAATTACGCCCGGGTGCCGAAGCAGTCGGAGCTGACGCTCGACCCCGAGGCCGCATACGTGCACTACACGACCAACAACACGATTTTCGGCACGGAGTTCCATGACGTCCCGGCAGTCGGCGCCGTGCCCCTCGTCGCCGACACCTCATCGGACATGTTCAGCCGTCCGATCGACATCGAGAAGTACGGCCTGATCTACGCCGGCGCCCAGAAGAACCTCGGGCCCTCCGGCGTGACGCTCGTCATCGTCCGCGACGACCTTCTCGCCCGGACGCCGAAAACGCTGCCGACGATGCTGCAGTACGGCGTCCATGCCGAGAACAAGTCGATGTACAACACGCCGCCGGTGTTCGGCATCTACATCATGCGGCTGGTCCTGAAGTGGGTGCTGAAAGAGGGCGGGCTGGCGGCGATGAACGCGCGCAACGCGCGCAAGGCGGACGCGCTCTACGCCGAGATCGACCGCAGCGGCTTCTACCGCGGCCACGCCGCGAAGGACTCGCGCTCGCGCATGAACGTGACCTTCCGCCTTCCGAGCGAGGAGCTCGAGAAGAAGTTCGCGAAGGAGTCGACCGCGGCCGGGCTCGACGGCCTGAAAGGGCACCGCTCGGTCGGCGGCCTGCGCGCGTCCATCTACAACGCCTTCCCCGAGGACGGGGTCACGGCGCTCGTCCAGTTCATGAAGGAGTTCGAGAAGAAGAACGGGTAGGCACGTTCTCGGGGCTCGGGGCTCGGGGCTCGGGGTTCGGGGTTCGGGTTCGGGCGCCGGGTTCGGGGGAGACCTTCGGCCCGTCTGGAGCCGAGCCCCGAGCCCCGAACCGCGAGCCCCGAACGCGTTCTTTTTCTGCGACTTAGGGGTGTACAGAACTCTTACATTTCGCCCCGGGCGAACCTGCTACTGTGACGTGGTATCTCCAACCCCGAGGAGCCATGTCGACCACGTCTCTTGCAGGCGGCCGCGCGCCGTATACGCTGACCTCTCTGAACAACCTCACCGCGTTCATCATGATCGTGTTTCATGTGCTCGCGGTCATGGCGTTGTTCCAGTTCACCTGGACGAACTTTCTCGTCGCGCTGGTGCTGCACTGGTTCGCGGTCGGCTTCGGGATCAGCCTCGGCTACCACCGCCTTCACACCCATCGCGGCTACAAGACGTCGAAGGCGTTCGAGTACTTCCTCGCCGTCTGCGGCACGCTGACGCTCGAGGGCGGGCCGATCTTCTGGGTGGCGACGCATCGCGTGCACCATCAGCATTCTGACAAGGACGGCGACCCGCACACGCCGCGCGAGGGCGGGTTCTGGGCTCACATCGGCTGGATCCTCTTCGGCGACACGCACCACAACAACACCGCGCTGATGTCGCGCTACGCTCCCGACCTCGCCGCTGACCCGTTCTATCGCTGGCTCAACTCCTATCACTACGTGCCGCTGACGGTCGTCGGCCTGATCCTGCTTGCGGTCGGCGGCTGGTCGATGGTGCTGTGGGGCATCTTCCTCCGCGTCGTGTTCGGCCTGCACGCGACCTGGCTGGTGAACTCGGCGACGCACATGTGGGGCACGCGCCGCTTCGCGACCCGCGACGATTCGCGCAACAGCTGGTGGGTCGCGCTGCTGACGTTCGGCGAGGGCTGGCACAACAACCACCACGCCCACCCTGTGTCGGCCCGCCACGGCCTGACCTGGTACGAGTTCGACATCAGCTGGATCACCCTGAAGATGCTGTGCGTGGTTGGCGTGGTCAGTGACCTCAAGGTCGCGAAGGTCGCGGCCCCGGTTCCCGACGAAGCCGCCGCCTAGGCTGCTTCCCGGGAACGGGAAGCCAGAGATCGTTAGAATGAGAGGATGATCAGCGGCCGCCGGCGGTCGATCATCTTCTTCACCGTCCTCGGCGTCTGCCTCGTCGCGCTCGCCGTCACGCTGAATGTCAGCTGGATCGTCCTCAACTGGCAGCGTGCCGGCCTGGTCGTCCTGGGCATCGTCTTCTTCCTGCTGATCATTGCCGGGATGGTGTTGAACACGGTCTTTCTGATCCGCGAGATCCGCCGCAACGAGCAGCACGACTCCTTCATCAACGCCGTCACCCACGAGCTCAAGACGCCGGTCGCCTCGATCCGGCTCTACCTCCAGACACTCCAGACTCGCGACCTCGACGAAGCCAAGCGCCGCGAGTTCTATCGCATCATGCTCGAGGACAGCGACCGGCTGCTGCAGACGATCGAGCAGGTGCTGCAGGCCGGGAGCTCCGGCTCGCGCTGGCGCCGGATCTCGCGGACGCGCGTCGATCTCGACGACGTGGCGCAGGAGTGCGTGCAGCTGGCGCGGACCCGGTATCACCTGGCCGGGGAGTCGCTGCTCTACGAATCGCGGCTCGGCACCGGCGCCAGTCCGGTCGTCATCGGCGATCCGGACGAACTGAAAGCGGCGATCTGGAACCTGATCGACAACGCCATCAAGTACTCCAGCAACGAGGTGCGCGTCCACGTCGCGCTCGAGGAAGCCGAGGGGCAGAAGCTGGCGCTGCGCGTCAGCGACAGCGGCGTCGGCATCTCGCCGGTCGAGCTCAAGCGCATCTTCCGCCGCTTCTACCGCATTCCGGCCAGCGTCGCGATGCGCGCCAAGGGCAGCGGCCTCGGTCTCTTCATCGTGCGGTCGGTGGCGCGCAAGCACGGCGGCCGGGCCTTCGCGGAGAGCCGCGGCCAGGGCCACGGCAGCACGTTCACGCTCCTCCTGCCGAAGGCGGCCGAAGCGTGACCCAGGCGACGTCTCCGTCCGGCGACGACGCGCGGCACCGCGTCCTCATCGTCGAGGATGAACAGCACCTCGCCGAGGGCCTGCGCTTCAACCTCGAGGCGGAAGGCTACGTCGCCGCCGTCGTCGAGACCGGCGAGGCGGCGCTGGCGCGGCTGCTCGACCAGTCGGCGGCGCCGTTCGACCTGGTCGTCCTCGACGTCATGCTGCCGGGCAAGGATGGTTTCGCCGTCGTCAGCGAGCTGCGCGAAGCCAGGCAGTTCGTGCCGGTGCTGATGCTGACGGCGCGCGGCCGGCCCGAGGATGTCCTGAAGGGATTCGAGGCCGGCGCCGACGACTACCTGCCCAAGCCCACCGAGCTGGCCATCCTGCTGGCGCGCGTCCGCGGCCTGCTGCGTCGTTCGGGCTGGCTGCGTCGCCCGGCGGAGCGGTTCGCGTTCGCCGGCAAGACGATCGACTACGATCGCCTCGAGTTGCGGGCCGGCGACCGGGTACTGCCGTTGACGCTGATGGAAGCCAGCCTGCTGCGCTACCTGATCGACCGCCAGGGCACGGCGGTGTCGCGCAAGTCGATGCTCGAGGATGTCTGGGGGTTGCGCGAGGATACGGACACGCGCGCGATCGACAACTTCATCGTCCGCCTGCGCCGCTACATCGAGCGCGATCCGTCACGGCCGCGGCACCTGCTCACCGTCCGCGGCGTCGGCTACCGGTTCGTCGCCGAACCGTAGTTGCGCCGGCGACGGCGGCGCCGCCGCCGCTTGAACACACCGACCGTTTCCCCCTCGGCCGGGGCGGCCTCCGAGGGCGTCTCCGACTTCATCGCCCGCCAGTGCGCGACGACCTCCGGCCGTTCGCCGTGGACGTCGAGCCACGTCAGCGCTTCGTCGAGGACGGAGCGCTGCAGCAGCGCCCGCTGCGCCCGCGGCGGCGCCTGGAGATCGAGCAGGCGCGGCTGGATCGCGATGATCTGCCGAAGCCGCTCGACGTCCCGGCGTGGCACCGGCAGCATCCCGAGGTCGATGCGGCGCTCGAGCGGATCGGCGGTGAACTTCTGCCGCCGCAGCAACCCCATCGGCTGCAGCAGCGTGCCGGCCAGGATCGCGTTCGTCAGCGCCTCCGGCGCGGCCGTGAAGCGGCGGCGATAGCGGTCGAGCGCGGCGATCGAATGCCACAGCGCGTCCGGCGCCGTCGCCAGCTCACTGGTGATCACCTTCATCAGGCCAGTCTCGCGCAGCTGACGCATCGCGTCTTCGGCGTGGCCCGAACGCAGAATCTTGTAGAACTCCTCCATCAGCCGCGCCGGCGCGCTGCGCGCGATCTCGTGACGGTGCGTCCGGATCGCGTCGAGGATCGGCTCCTCGATCGTGAACTCCAGCCGCGCCGAGAGGACGACGGCGCGCAGCATCCGGACCGGATCCTCGAGGAAGCGGACGTCGGGATCGCCGATGCAGCGGATCAGGCGGCGCTGCAGATCCTCGAGGCCGCCGACGTAGTCGATGATCGCGAACGTGCCGATGTCGTAGAAGAGCGCGTTGACGGTGAAGTCGCGGCGGAACGCATCCTCTTCCGGCGTGCCGTAAGTGTTGTCCCGTTGAATCAGCCGCGAGCGATCCGGCGTCGTACGTTCGTCGCGCTCGACCTCGGCCGGCAGCGCCTCGCCCGGCGCGACGACGTCGCCCGGCGTGACCTCGGCCGCCTCGACTTCCGGCGTCAGCTCCGCCGGATCCACGAGCCGCCGGAAGGTCGCGACCTCGATCGTCTTGGGTCCGAACTTGACGTGGGCGAGACGGAAGCGCCGGCCGATGATCCAGCAGTTGCGGAAGAGCTTCTTGACCTGGTGCGGGTGCGCCGAGGTGCCGACGTCGAAGTCCTTCGGGTGGCGGCCGAGCAGCAGGTCGCGGACGCTGCCGCCCACCAGGTAGGCGACGTAGCCGTGTTCGTGCAGTTGATAAAGGACTTTGAGCGCCGCGGGATCGATGTCCCGTCGCGATATGGCATGCGCGGCCCGCGGCACGATGGTCGGTTCCACCATCGCCTCGGATTATAGCACCGCCGCCTGCGGCGGAGCTATTAAGTTGCTGAATATGATGGGGTTAGGGCAACCCCTTGGGTATGCTACCATCCAACCATGCGCTCGTGTCTGATCGGCTTCGCCCTGCTCACCCTGAGCGGGACGGCGGCGTCTGCCGACACGCTCGGCGACGCCCGTCGGCACTATAACCTCGGACAGTACGAAGTGGCGGAGCGCCTCGCGCGCGATGCCGCGACCGACGCCTCGCGCGCGGACGCCGCCCGCGTCGTCCTTGGCCGGGTCCAGCTCGAGCGTTTCCGGAATTCGTCGGACGTCAAGGATTTCAACCTCGCCCGCGAATCGCTGCGCATGGTCGACGCGACCAAGCTGCACACCAGCGAACGCGTCGAGCTGATGATCGGATTCGCCGAGGCGCTGTTCCTCGAAGGCCGCTTCGCCGCCGCGGCGCAGCTCTTCGAGTCGATCCGCGCCCGCGCCGCTCTCCTCGGCAGCTCGGCGCACGAGCGCGTCCTCGACTGGTGGGCGACGTCGCTTGACCGTCAGGCGCAGCTCCGATCGCCCGACGAGCGGAAGGCATACTACGCCCAGATCATCGACCGGATGACGATCGAGGCGGCCGACAATCCGGGGTCGACCGCGGCTGGTTACTGGCTGGCGGCCGCGGCCCGGGCCAATGGCGATCTCGAGACCGCATGGCACGCCGCGCTCGCCGGCTGGCTCCGCGCCGTGCTCGCCGACGAACCAGAAAACACGCTCCGCGCCGATCTCGATCGCCTGATGACGACGGCGATCATCCCGGAGCGGGCCGCCAAGCTCGGTCCGCGGGTCGACGTCAAGGATGCCGAGGCGGCGATGATCGAGGAGTGGACCGCCTTCAAGAACACCTGGAACCGCAACTCGCGCTCCGGCGGCACCGCGTTCTAGTCTCAACCGAGGGGCTTCGCCCCTCGGACTCCCCGACACGCTCTCTCGCGCGCCGCTTCGACGGCGCACTCCGTTCGCGTGGCCACTCGCTGTCGCTCGCGGCTTCGCTACTTCGCTTCTTTCCAGTTCTCGCCGATGCCGAGATCGACGTCGAGCGGGACGTCGAGCTTCACCGCACGCTCCATCAATTCCTTCACGGCCGCCGCGGTTTCGTCGGCCGCCTCTTTCGGCGTTTCGAACAGGAGCTCGTCGTGCACCGTGAGGATCATCCGCGCCCGCCCGCCGGCGACGCCGGGGAGCGCCTCGTGCACGTCGATCATCGCGCGCTTGAGGATATCGGCGGCCGTGCCCTGGATCGGCAGATTGGTGGCTTCGCGCTCGGCACGGCCGCGAATCTGGCCGTTGCGGCTGTTCAGGTCCGGCACCAGCCGCCTCCGGCCGAACATCGTCTTGACGACGCCGGTTTCACGCGCCCGCGCCAGCAGGCCGTCGAGGAAGCCGCGGACGGCAGGGAAGCCCGCGAAGTAGGCGTCGATGAACTCCTGCGCCTCCTGCCGTGAGACGCCGATGTCTTTCGACAGCGTGAACGCCTGCTTGCCGTAGAGCAGGGCGTAGTTGATGATCTTCGCCCGCCGCCGCAGCTCGTGCCCGCTCAGCGCGCTGTGGTTGCCGAAGACCTTGCGCGCGGTGCGGTCGTGGATGTCCTCTCCCTTGTTGAACGCGTCGACCAGCGTCTGCTCGGCGGCCATGTGCGCGAGCACACGCAGCTCGATCTGGGAGTAGTCGGCGGAGATCAGGACGTGCCCGGGCTCGGCGACGAAGGCGCGGCGGATCTCGCGGCCGATCTCGGTGCGAATCGGGATGTTCTGCAGGTTGGGGTCGCTGCTGCTGAGACGACCGGTTGCAGCGACTGCCTGGTTGAACGACGTGTGGACGCGGCCGGTCTCCGGATTCACCAGCGTCGGCAGCGCGTCGATGTACGTGCCCTTCAGCTTCTGCAGGCCGCGCCACTCGAGGATGAGCCGCGGCAGTTCGTGCGTCAGCGCCAGTTCTTCGAGCACCTCCGACGCCGTCGACTGCGCCTTCGTCTTCGTGGTGCGGCGGATCGTCTCCGTACGCATCCCGAGACGGTCGAACAACACCTCCGACAGCTTCTTGGGCGAGTTGATGTTGAACTCTTCGCCCGCGAGCTCGTAGACTCGCGCCGCCAGCCGCGACAGCTCCTGCTCGAGCCGGCCGCCCTGGGCCGCGAGCGCCGCCGTGTCGACGCGCACACCGGCCCGCTCGATGTCGACGAGGACCGGAATCAGCGGATGCTCGAGCTCGTCGTAAACGCTCTGCAGCTCGTCTTTCCGCATCAACGCCAGCATCGGGGCGGCGAGCTGCAGGCCCAGATCCGAGCGCTCGCCGGCGAAGTCGAGCGTCCGCGCCTCCGGGATCGACGCGAACGAGACCGCCTTGGCGCCGCGGCCGCAGACGTCCTCTTCCGTCAGCGCCTTGTAGCCCGTGTGCTCGATCGCGAGATCCGCGAGCGGGTGCGACGATCGCGTCGCGTCGAGCAGATAGCTCGCGATCATGACGTCGGTCTCGAGCCCGCGCAGCGCGATGCCATGACGCGACAGCAGGATCGCGTCGGCCTTCAGATCGTGCCCGACCTTGCGCACGCCCTCGTTCTCGAGCAGCGGCTTCAGCGCCGCCAGCGCTGCGGCGCCTTCGAGGCCTTTGCCGGTGTCCTCCGCCGCGCCGAACAGCCCCTCGCTCACGGTTGCCGTCGTCGCCAGCGGCACGTAGCGAGCCTGGTGCGGGCCGGTCGAGAACGACAGGCCGACGATGCCGGCGCGCATCGGCGCCGGACCGTCGGCGAGCACGTGGATGCCGAAGCGCCCGACTCGCGCCAGCTCGCTCGCGAGCGTATTCAGCTCGTCGAGCGATCGCACGACCGCGTAGTCCTTGCCGACCGTCTCCGCCGTCGGGGCGTACTCCAGGACGAGCGAGCGGAACCCGAGGCGTGTGAACAGTTCGAAGCAGCGGTCGCGCGACGCGCCGCGATAGCGCAGCGCTTCCGGCTCGAACGGCACCGGCACGTCGGTGCGGATGCGCGCCAGCTCGCGGCTCTGCCGCGCGTCCTCCGCGTGGCCGAGGAGACCCTCGCGATACCTCTTGTTGGTCACCTCGGGGGCATGCGCGAGCAGCTCCTCGAGCGAGCCGTAGGTCGCGATCAGGTCGCGCGCCCCCTTCTCGCCGATCCCGGGCACGCCCTTGATGTTGTCGATCGAATCTCCCATCAGCGCCAGCACGTCGACGACCTGCGCCGGCGCGACGCCGAACTTTTCGACGACGCCGGATGCGTCGTACCACGTGCCGTCGTCGCGCGGGTTGTAGACCTTGATGCCGTCGTCGACGAGCTGGAAGAAGTCCTTGTCGCCGGTGACGATGGCGACCTCGAACCCCGCTTCAGTGGCTCTGGTCGCCAGCGTACCGATGACGTCGTCGGCTTCGAACCGCTCGTAGGTGAGAATCGGGACGCCGAGCGCTTCGCACGCCTCGTGCACCCATGGAATCTGCTCGGCGAGGTCCGGCGGCATCGGCGAGCGATTGGCCTTGTAGTCGACCGCCATGTCGGAGCGGAAGGTCGGCCCGGCAAGGTCGAACGATGCGGCGATGAACTTCGGGTGATGATCCTCGAACAGCTTCCGCAGCATCGTCACGAAAATGTAGACGGCGTGCGTCGAGCGTCCACCCGGACCGGACAGGCCGGAGCCGCGCATCGCGTGATAGGCGCGATACATCTGCGAGCTGCCGTCGATCAGGAAGACGCGTTCGGGAGTGGACATTGATCACACGAGGGAAGTCACGAGCATCAAACGGGCGGGAACGATGCCAGAAAGTGAGTATATCATTCGGAAAATGGCATCGTTTCCCCGCCGAGCCCGCGCCGGCTCGCATGTGGTCGCGCTGGCGGCGGCGCTCGTCGTGGCGCTGTCGGCCGCGTGCGGCGGCCAGATGTTCGGCCGCGTCTACGAATACGAAGAAGACATCTACATCAGTCTCGACGGCTCGGCTGAGATCACGGTGAACGCGTCGATTCCGGCGCTGGTGATGCTGCGCGGCCTGAACCTGCCGCTCGATCCGGAGGCGCGGCTCGATCGGGCGGCGCTTCGCGCCCTGTATCAGACGCCCCAGACGGAAGTCACGAGGGTGAGTCGCGAGTGGCGGCGGTTCGGCCGGCGCTTCATCCAGGTGCGCATGCGGGTCGCCGATGTCCGGCAGCTGTCGAAGGCGGCGCCGTTCTCGTGGTCGACCTACGAGCTCGGCGAACAGGATGGATTTGCGGTTTACCGCCAGAACGTCGGCGCATCCGCCTTCCGCGCCGGGGCGATGCAGAACGTCGGCTGGGACGGCAAGGAGCTCGTCGCCTTCCGCCTCCACCTTCCGAGCCGCGTCGTCTACCACAACGTACGCGACCTCGCGACCAATGAGCCAGGCGATATCGCCCGCGGCAACATCCTGGCGTGGGAACAGGCGCTGACCGATCGCCTCGACGGCCGGCCGGTGTCGATTGAGGTGCGAATGGATCGGCAGTCGATCCTGCATCGCACGTTGTTCCTGTTCGTCGGCGCGTTCGTCGCGGCGGTGCTGCTGATCGGCGCCATCCTCTGGTGGGTCGTGCGCAAGGGCGGACGCGAGACCGACGACGCGCAGACGCCGCGGGCGTAGCGCCTCTTCACCTGCCGCGCTATTCGCTCCGCATCTCCGCGTCGGTGCGAAGGTCGTTCGTCACCGACAGCTCGCCGAATCCGGTCGCCAGTGTCCTGGCCAGCATCCGGTCGACCGCGCTGCGTACAACGCCCGTGAGCGTCACGTGACCGTGTTCGACGATGATACGGATCGGCGGGTTGGCGCGGGCGCCGTACTGCCAGAAGGCCGAGTTGCCGTAAATCGCACGAGCGATCCGCAAGCGCAGCTCCTCGTCGTACGACGACACCGGCAGCACCTCGATCGCGTTGTTCACGCTCTGCACGCCTTCGACCTTCGCTGCCTTGCGGCCGATGTCGTCCTTCTTGAACGGCATCGTCACTTTCCCCGTCAGCGTGACGGCCCCGTTCTCGACCGTGCCGCTCACGAAATCGAAGATGGTGAGTTGCGGGTAGCGTTCGATCTCGCGGCTGATGCTGTTGGCGATCTTCGTGTCGAAGCGATCCTGCGCCGGGACCGCGGATACCGCTGAGGCCAGGAACGCTAGCGTCAGCAGCGTACGGCCAATCCAGTTTCGTCCAGTCATAACGTCCCGACCCGCCGGGTCTTCCCTTTCTCGTTCTGCACTGGAGTGGGGCAAACGCGGTGCCAGCCCTGAGGGGCCAATTTGCCCAACAAAGGTGGGCCTTTCGCCAACCAGAGGTGCCGTCCCCGACAGCTACAGATGACAGTCGCCCGGGGACAGTCACTGGGGACAGTCACGAGTGACTGTCCCCGAAGCACGAACGGGATCAGAGCAGCGAGATCGTGGCGACGCCGGCGACGATGAGGAGGAGCTGGCGGAACGGGCCGCCCTCGACGCCGCCGCGATGCAGGTCGGGGATGAGATCGGACATCGCGATGTAGAGGAAGTTGCCGGCCGCGAACGACAGGACGAACGGCAGCAGGTTCGGAACCACGTCCGACGCCAGCAGCATGCCGACCGCGCCGAGGACGCCGCCGGCGCCGGCGGCGAGGTTCAGCAGGAAGGCGCGGCGCCGCGAGAACCCGGCGCGCAGCAGGATCGCGACGTCACCGACTTCCTGCGGGATCTCGTGCGCGGCCACGGCGAGCGCGGTGGTGATGCCGAGCGGCACCGACGTCAGCACCGCCGCGGCGATGACGGCGCCGTCGACGAAGGTGTGAAACGCGTCGCCGACGATCACCAGCGACGCGGCGCTGCTGGTGTGGACCTCGCACTCGTGGGTGTCGTGACAATGCCGCCACAGCACGAGCTTCTCGAGCAGGAAGAACGCCAGCACGCCGCCGAGCAGCGTCAGCAGCGCCGACCCCGGCGGAATCTGCTCGAGCGCTTCCGGCAGCAGCGCCAGGAGAGCGACACCGAGCAGTGTGCCCACGGCGTAGCTAATCAGCCACGGAACCAGCTTGACGCGGACGTGATCGCCGAGCAGCAGGAACGTCGATGCTGTCAGCAACCCGCCAAGGCTGCCGAGTACGCTCAGGCCGATCGCGGTCGCATACAGATCCACCGACCGATGATACTGCACGGCTCCGGGGAGCCGGCGCGATTGAGCGTCGCGCCGCTACGGCGTGGCGACGTAACCGCGCCGCGCGCGCACCAGATGGTCGCCGGCACGCAGTTCGACCCGGATGTTGTGCCAGCGGCCATCGCGCTTGCCCGGCGACGGGTACCCCAGGTAGGTACCTGCTTGCTCAACTCATCGGCGACGCTCGCCGTTGCCGGATCGAGGTCACGCCCGGTCCTGACGATCTCGGTACGGCCGCCGCTGTCGTCGGTGATGTCGCGCAAGGTCGCGACGTTGACGCGATCGTCGAGGCGGCTGCCTCGCACCGAGCCGCCCGCCGGCGGCATCGGCGGTGGCGTGCGCGCCGGCGGCTGCGGCACTCGCCGCCCGCCGCCCGGCGACGGGAAGGGCAGCGGCACCGGCATGCGCGGTCCGGGACCCGGCGGGTAGCTGCCAGGCGGCGCTCCGCCGCGCGTCGCGACCGCCTGGCTGTCGATCCCGATGGCATAGATCAGGACTTCACTTTCGCGAATCTCCTGCTTCAACTCGCGCATCGTCGCGCGGCTGTTGGTGTCGTTGCCGTCCGAAATCACGACCATCGCCTTCTTGCGATGGCGCCCGGTCTGCGCCAGGGGCACCGCTTCGGCGACGGCGTCGTAGAGCGACGTCGCGCCGCGCGGCCGGATCCGGCCGAGACCGTTCGCGATTCGCTGCTTGTCGGTCGTCCAGCCTTCGATCAGCTCGGGCTGATTGTCGAAGCGATACAGGAAGACCTCGTCGTCCTGCGCGAGCAATTCGAAGAGAAAGCGGCTGAGCGCCTGGCGGGCGTTGATCCACTTCTCGCCCTCCATGCTGCCGCTGGTGTCGACGACGAGGCCGAGGCTGACCGGCACGCGCTCGCTGTTGAAGTAGGTGATCGGCTGCTCTTCCCCGTCCTCGAAAAGGCGAAAGTCTTCCTTCTTCAATCCGGAGACGAAGCGGCCGCTGCCGTCGGTGACGGTAGCAGTTACGTTGATCAACTCGACGCCGGTCTTGAAGCGGAAGACCTGATCCTGCTGCGACTGCGACTGCGAGCTGTGACTGTTGCTGGCCGGCCGGGGCGACGACAGCGAGGGCGACGAGCGCGGCGACGACGCCGACGGTCAAGCGGGTCATGATGGTCCTCTTGCGATGGCGCTGGCCGAGCGCCGATCGACATGGCCGATGACGCGGCCGTCCTCGGCGCGGAAGCCGATGCGATAGCGTGCGACCGGCGCGCTCACCGGCACCTTGATGACGAAGCCGCTTTCGCCGTTCGGGCCGAGGCCGCCGAAGTCGAGCGGCGCCCGGCCGCTCGCGAGAAACGAGCCGTCGGCGTCGAAGAGAAGAGCCGTGGCAAAGACGTTCGGCAGCATCGGACCGTTCACGGGATTGTGCACCAGGCCGACGATCGTCATCGCGTCGGTGTCCTGGGTGTGCTTGAGCGACATCAGGTCGAGCTGAGGAACGCTCGTCACTCTCGCCGCCGCTGGCGCTGCGCCACCGACTGTCGCCGATTGAGCGGAGGCCGACCGCGACGCCGAAAATCGTTCCCGCAAGGGCTGCGCCGATGGCCGCACGCCGCGGCCACGCCGACCGCTGGACGGGCGCCGCGAAGAGCTGGGCCGGTTCGAGCTCGGTGCGGTCATCGAAGCTGCTGTCGCGCCAGTCCGTGCTTGCCGGCTGCAGTCGTGGCGCGACGTCGCGCACTTCGCGGGCCCGCACTGGCTCCGGTTCGGGCTCGAAGTCCTCCGCGTCGGCATAACGCAGCTCGAGGTCAGCGGTGCTTTCGCGCGGTACCGCCGACCCTGCGGCTTCCGTGGCCAGGCCGGCGAGAAACGCGACCCGCGCCGCCGCGCGACGTCGCTCGTCGAGCGTCAGCTTGACCACGAGGCCGCCGAGGAGTACCGCCGCGGCGAGCGCACCCGCCATGATGACTACGAGCATCGATTCCATCCTTCCACCTATCGCAGCCTGAACTCCACCGCGACTTCCACCATCACGTCCACCGGCGTCCCGAGCCGGCGGGCCGGCGCGAAGCGCCACTGCCGCACGGCATCGATCGCGCGCTGGTCGAGACCCGAGCCGAGTCCCTGCACGATACGCACGTTTCCGACGCGACCATCGGCGCGAACGACGATTTCGAGGACGACGTCGCCGCTGAGGCTCCGGCGCCTGGCCTCTTCCGTGTAGTCCGGGCGAACTTCGTGGACTATCGACGGCGCGGTGATGCCGCTGCCAGGCCGATAGGGACCACCCCCCGTGCCTCCGCCGCTGCCGTCGCCAATGCCAGCGCCGGTCCCTTCGCCAATCCCGCTGCCGGCACCCGATCCGGATCCGGCGCCTGTCCCTGGTCCGCGGCTGTCCGATGGCTTCGTGTCCGCCAGAACGCCGGGCTTCTCGACCGGATCGGCCGGCGCACTGACCACGGGCGCGACCACCGGCGGCGCCGGGTCCGGCTTTGGCACGGGCGGCGGCGGTTCAGCCGGCCGCTCCGCGGGCTTCACCTCTGGCGGCGGTACCGGCTTGGGCCGTGGCGGCGGCTCAGGATCCGGCCGACGGACGACGCGCTCAACCGGCACCGGGCTCTTGAGCGCAGACTTTCCCTTCATCGCGGCTGGCCGCGCCGGGGCAGGCTGCTTCTGCCCGCCGCCACCGCCACCGCCGCCAGGTCCCGGTTTCACTAGGAAGACGAGCCGTGCGGGATCGGTTTTCGGCGCGACCTCAGCCTTGCTCGCGACCGTCCAGGTTGCGAGCAGGATCAGAGCAAACCCGGCGGCGTGAAGCAGGCCGGCTGTCGTCAGGGGGACGCTTCGACGCGCCCGGGACGCCGGCGCTGGACGGAAGAGCTGGCGGGCCGGTTCGGGCCCCGCATCATACCCCCGGAGTTGCAGGACTGCGCGTACTGCATCATCGCAGCCGACGAAACGGCCGTCGAGCGTCGAGATCGCGCCGGACGCGATCAGCGCCTCGGCGTCGGCCGTCGTCGTGCCGGCAGCAGCCGCTATCTCCCGCGCGGTAAACACCTCCGCGCCGGCGTGCAGTCGTGTGGACATGGCATGTAGAGCCGCAAAGTGCAGAAAGGCGGCCTGGCGCCCTTCCGGGCAAAGTGCCAGCCGCCGGGACCAACTACGGACGAAGACGGGGCAAAACACTTGCCGTCCGCACCTGCGGGCGCGCCCCTGTTTTTTCGGCCTTTCCCGGTCGCACCTGTTGGGCGACTGTGCACGATCCTGGACACCACGGAGGACAGATCGGGGCCGCGCCGGCACAGCCGCCGCTTTCGATCCGAGTCTGTGCTACAACCGACGCATGGCTCAGCAGGTGGTGGTGACGGGGGCGTCGAGCGGCATCGGGCGCGCGGCGGCGGTTACGTTCGGCAAAGCAGGGGCGGCGGTGCTGGTCGTGAGCCGGGACGACGACGCGCTGCGCGAGGTGGCGGCCGAGGTCAGGAGCGCCGGCGGCCGAGCGGCCGTCTGTCGCGCCGACGTCACCGAGACGTCGGCACCGGAGACGATCGTCGCGGCGGCGGCGAAGGAGCTGGGAGGCATCTCCGTCCTGGTCAACGCCGCTGGCATCATCGGTTCCGGTTCGGTCGAGAACACGAGCGACGAGGACTGGGATCGGATGATGGACATCAACGTCCGGGCGCCGTTCCGGCTGATGCGCGCGGCCACGCCCGCCCTCGTCGCCGCCCGAGGCGCCATCGTCAACGTGTCGAGCGTGACCGGATTGCGCGCTTTCCCCGGCGTGCTGTCGGTACTGCGTCAGCAAGGCGGCGATCGATCAGCTGACGCGCTGCGCCGCGCTGGAGCTGGCGCCGAAGGGCGTGCGGGTCAACGCCGTCAACCCGGGCGTGACCGTCACCAATCTCCATCGCCGCGGCGGCATGAGCGAGGAGAACTACAGCGCGTTCCTGACGCGATCGCGCGAGACGCACCCGCTCGGCCGTCCCGGCGAACCGCAGGAGATCGCCGATCTGATTTACTTCCTCGGTTCGGATCGATCGGGGTGGATCACCGGCGAGACGATCGCGATCGACGGCGGCCGTCACCTGACCTGCGCCCGCTAAGCCCTCTTGATGGCTTCGACGAAAAGCTGTCCGTCGCGCTCGGCCAGCGTGCGGACGCCGGCGAAGCCGACGGCGCCGAGCGCGCGAGTGATCGGGTCGGCCGCCGGCGCTTTCGAGCCGACGCCGAAGAGCGCAGACAGGCCGCGGCTGGGTGACCCCTCGATGACGAGGCAGCGTCCGCCCGGCCGCAGCACGCGATGTGCCTCGGAGAGCGCCGTCGCCATCCGGTTGACGTCGGCCTCGCGAAGGGCGTCGCGCACGAGCACGAGATCGAAACTTCCCGCATCCACGCCGACCGACGTCAGCGGTGTCGTCTGTGTCTCGATCAGCGTGCCTTCCTTCTGCGCAACGAAGTCGGCGCGGGCGCAGCGGTCCCTCGACTCGTCGATCGCCAGCGTCCGCCCGGTCAAGCCGGTTCGCGCGCCGATCGCGGCGATCAGCCGAGTGTCGCCGCAGCCCATGACGAGCACGCGATCGCCGAGCTTGGCCGCAGCCATCCCGACGCTGAGCGGCGGCAGCGCGGTTCCTTGACGCAAGGCCGGCAGGATCTTGAACAGCATCGGTCTCGGTTCGCCCTCCCTTCCGATGATATAGTTCTGCCCCGTGAAAAACCCTCAGAAAATCGCAGAACCCAAGGGAAAGCTGGGTGTCCTGCTCGTCGGAATGGGCGCGGTCAGCACGACCACGATTGCCGGTGTCATGGCGGTGCGCAAAGGGCTGGCGAAGCCGATCGGCTCGCTGACGCAGATGGGCACGGTTCGTCTCGGCAAGCGCACCGACGGGCGTTCGCCCCTCATCAAAGAATTCGTTCCGCTCGCCGCACTCGACGACGTCGTCTTCGGCGGCTGGGACATCTTCGAAGACAACTCGTACGAAGCGGCGAAGACGGCCGGCGTGCTCGAGAGCGCGCTGCTCGATCAGATTCGTCCCGAGCTCGAAGCGGTGAAGCCGATGTCGGCGGTGTTCGACCGCCGCTACGTCAAGCGGCTCGACGGCCCGAACGTCAAGAAGGGCAAGAACAAGAAGGATCTCGCCGAGCAGGTGCGGGTCGACATCCAGCGCTTCAAGCAGGACAACGGCGTCGAGCGCCTGGTGATGATCTGGTGCGGCAGCACGGAGATCTTCCTCACCGAGTCGGCGGCGCACGCCAGCGTCGAGGCGTTCGAGAAAGCGCTCGAGGCGAACGACGAATCGATTCCCTCGAGCATGATCTACGCCTACGCCGCGATCAAGGAAGGCATCCCCTATGCCAATGCGGCGCCGAACCTGAGCGCCGACGTGCCGGCGCTGCTGCAGCTGGCGAGCGACGCCGGCGCGCCGGTTGCCGGCAAGGATCTCAAGACCGGTCAGACGTGGCTCAAGACCGTCGTCGCTCCGGGGCTGAAGGCGCGGCTGCTCGGCGTCGAGGGCTGGTACTCGACCAACATCCTCGGCAACCGCGACGGCGAAGTCCTCGACGATCCGGAGTCGTTCAAGACCAAGGAGGAGAGCAAGAAGTCGGTTCTCGACTACATCCTCCAGCCGAATCTCTACCCGGACCTCTACGACAAGCTTTGCCACGTCGTGCGGATCAACTACTATCCACCGCGCGGCGACAACAAGGAAGGCTGGGACAACATCGACATCTTCGGATGGCTCGGCTATCCGATGCAGTTGAAGGTCAACTTCCTCTGCCGCGACAGCATTCTGGCGGCTCCAATCGTGCTCGACGTGGCGCTCTTCCTCGATCTGGCGAAGCGTGCCGGCATGAGCGGCATCCAGGAATGGCTCTCGTTCTACTTCAAGAGCCCGATGCACGCACCCGGCCTGTATCCTGAGCACGATCTGTTCATCCAGCTGATGAAGCTGAAGAACACGCTGCGCTACCTGCGCGGCGAGGAGCTCATTACTCACCTTGGCCGGGAGTACTACGACTAATGAACGAGAGACTGCAGCCGGCGTTATGGGGAGGCGTGTTCATCGGCGTGCTGTCGGCGCTGCCGCTGGTCAGCGCGGGCAACTGCTGCTGCTGTCTGTGGGTGCTGGTCGGCGGCGCGCTGGCGTCGTACCTGCGGCAGCAGAACACGCCGTATCCGATCACGCCGTCTGAAGGCGCGGTCCTCGGCGTGATGGCCGGCCTCATCGGCGCCGTCGTCGGCTCGGTGCTGGCGATCCCGCTGCAGATGATGACCGGGCCGATGCAGCAGCAGATGATGGAGCGGGCGCTCAACGAGAACCCCGACGTTCCGCCGGAAGTGCGGGAATGGCTCGCATGGGTGACGAATACGTCGAGCATGTGGGTGATCGGGCTCCTGTTCTCGCTTGCCATCTACGCCGTCTTCGGTACGCTCGGCGGCCTGATCGGCGCCGCGATCTTCAAGAAGACGCCGCCGCCCGCGCCCCCCGGCGAAACCATCGACGTGCCGCCGTACCCCGGCGCGATGCCGCCGCCGGTCGACATGCGCTGAAGTTGGTCCGCGGCCCGGGTTTCCCGGGCCGCGGCGCCCTTCCTGAGCGCTGTTGAAGCGCTGAGCCCGAATCCCGCCCTTCGAGTTCCTACCGCCAGCCCAGCGCAAGCCCTATCGCTCGCCCTGTCCCGACCCGAAATTGCCTGCAGCCCGGTGCCGGCGTCCGTTGTTCGCCTGCGCCGAGCCAATCGTTGATCTCGGGTAGGACGACATGTACCAGGACTTTTACGGGCTCACTGCCAAGCCATTCAGCCTGACGCCCGATCCGGCGTATTTCTACGGCACTTCCTCCCACGCCAACGCGCTCGAGCTGGTCCGGCACGGACTGCGCCAGCGGGTCGGCGTGATGACGTTGACTGGCATCAGCGGCGCCGGCAAGACGACGCTCTGCCGGACGATCCTCCAGCTCGGCGACGACACGTTCGAGCGCAGCACGTTCACGTCGCTCGTCCTCAATCCGTATCTCACGGCGGACGAGCTGCTTCAGGTCATCCTCCAGGATTTCGGAGTGATCTCGCGGGAGGAGGCGGGCGCGGGCCGGCTGGCGCAGGTGCCCTCCCAGGACCTGCTGCGGACGCTGCACGACTTCCTGCGTTCGCTCGTGCCGCTCGGCGCGGCGGCCGTCCTGATCGTCGACGAAGCACAGAAGCTGTCGCTGCCGATGTTGCAGCAGTTGCAGCGCCTCGCCGGGTTGACCGAGAACGGCCGACCGCTGTTGCAGATCCTGCTCGTGGGTCAACTCGGTCTGAAGGACGTCCTGCGCAACCCGGCGGTCGCCGCTCTGGCGTCGCAGATCAGCATCCGCTACCGGCTCCGGGCCCTCGCGCCCGACGAGACCGCGGCCTACGTCGCGCATCGACTCCAGGTCGCTGGCGCCGTCGAATCGGACCTGTTCACCTCGAGAGCCCTGCACGCCGTCCACCGGTCCAGCCGCGGCAACCCGCGGTTGATCAACCTGATGTGCGAGCGCGCGCTCCAGGCGGGGTTCGCCGAGGGGCACCCGGTGGTCGATGCGGAGCTCGTGCTGCGCGCCGCGGCCGGCCTCGGCCTGGCGCCGAGCGACGGCGTCCTGAGCTGGTTCCGCCGCGTCGCCGCCCTCTAGCCCGGGGACAGTCACCGGTGCCAGTCCCCGGGGACAGTCACGAGTGACAGTCACGGGTGACTGTCCCCGGGGTTGGTCCCGCCCAGCGTCGATGCGCCCGCGTCGAACTACAATCGTCCTGACATGTCCGAAATCGACGCCCTTCTCAAGGAAGACCGCAGCTTTCCGCCGACTGACGCCTGGCGGCGCTCGGCGAACATCTCAGACCCGACGGTGTACGAACGGGCAGCAGCAGATCCCGAGGCCTTCTGGGCCGGATTCGCCCGTGAGCTCGAGTGGATCGAGCGGTGGCATACGGTGCTCGAGTGGAAATCGCCTGACGCGAAGTGGTTCAGCGGCGGCAAGCTGAACATCGCCGCGAACTGCCTCGATCGCCACGTCAGGACTGCGCGCCGCAACAAGGCCGCCTTCATCTGGGAGGGCGAGCCGGGCGATCGGCGGACGCTGACCTACTGGGACCTCTACCGCCAGGTCGGCGCCTTTGCCAACGCCCTCAAGTCGCTCGGCGTCAAGCGCGGCGATCGCGTTGCGCTCTACCTGCCGCTCATTCCCGAGCTCGCGATCGCGATGCTGGCGTGCGCCCGCATCGGCGCCGTGCACAGCGTCGTCTTCGGCGGCTTCAGCTCAGAATCGCTGCGCGATCGTATCAACGACGCGAAGGCAGTGCTGCTCGTCACCGCCGACGGCGGCTACCGCCGCGGCAACGTCGTGCCGCTGAAGCAAATGGCGGACGAGGCGCTGAAGGATACGCCGTCGATCGAGAAAGTCGTCGTCGTGCAGCGCCAGTCGGCGGCGCCGTTCCAGGTCGACATGCACCAGGATCGCGACGTCTGGTATCACGACGTCGTCCGCGACGCGTCGCCCGACTGCGAGCCCGAAGCGATGGACGCCGAGGACATGCTCTACATCCTCTACACCTCGGGCACGACCGGGAAGCCGAAGGGCATCGTTCACACCACTGCCGGCTACCTCGTTGGCACCTATGCCACGACGAAGTGGGTGTTCGACCTCAAGGAAGACGACGTCTACTGGTGCACGGCCGACATCGGCTGGGTGACGGGCCACAGCTACGTCGTCTACGGGCCGCTCGCCAACGGGGCAACGGTGCTGATGTACGAGGGCGCGCCGGACTGGCCGGCGAAAGATCGCTTCTGGCAGCTGATCGAGCGCTACGGCGTCACCATCTTCTATACGGCGCCGACGGCGATTCGCGCGTTCATGCGCTGGGGCACCGAGTGGCCGGCGAAACGCAACCTCGGTACGCTACGCCTCCTCGGATCGGTCGGCGAACCGATCAACCCCGAGGCGTGGATCTGGTATCAGCAGAACATCGGCCGCGACCGGTGCCCGATCGTGGATACCTGGTGGCAGACCGAGACCGGCCAGATCATGATCACGCCGCTGCCCGGCCTCACCAGTCCAAAACCAGGCTCGGCGACGCTGCCGTTTCCTGGCATCGTCGCCGAGATCCGCGACGGCCGGGGCGAGAAGGTCGAGAGCGGGGGCGGCCTGCTGACGCTGACGCATCCGTGGCCGGCGATGCTGCGCGGCATCTATGGCGACCGCGAGCGCTTCGTGCAGCAGGTACTGGAGCCGCTGGACCGACGGCACCTATTTCACCGGTGACGGCGCGCGACGCGACGCCGACGGCTTCTACTGGCTGCTCGGCCGCGTCGACGACGTCCTGAACGTCGCCGGCCATCGTCTCGGAACGATGGAGGTCGAGAGCGCGCTGGTTGATCATCCCAAAGTGGCGGAGGCGGCGGTCGTCGGCCGGACGCACGAGATCAAGGGTCAGGCGGTCGCCGCGTTCGTGACCGTCAAGGAAGGCGTGACGGCTTCGCCCGAGTTCGCCACCGAGCTCAAGGAGCACGTCGTCAAGAAGATCGGCGCGATCGCGCGGCCCGATCAGATCCTCTTCGCCGCCGACCTGCCGAAGACGCGTTCGGGGAAGATCATGCGCCGCCTGCTGCGCGACATCGCCGAAGGCAAGGCGCTCGGCGACACGACGACGCTCGCGGATCCGGCCGTCGTCGCCCGTCTCAAATCGGAGTACGAAGAGAAGGAAGGGTAAGCCGACGACAGGGATCGAGCTCGGCCCTGACGGCATCGCGCTGGTTCGCGCCGACACTGGCGGCGAGTCGCTGTCCGCGACCGCCTGTCTCGTCGAGCCGCTGCGCGGCGATGCCGATCGGCAGGCCTTCATCGAGCGCCTGCGCCAGGCGAAGCACGCCAGCCGGCTGCCCGTCCGATCGAGCGTCGTCGTCTGGCGGCGGCGCGAGGGGCTGGCGGCGCACGAGGCGCTGCTCGACCCGGCGCTGGCGCCGCTCGTTGCCGCCGGGTTCGAGATCGCCGAAGTGCTGTCGCCGGCGGAGGCGCTGGCGAGGGCGGTCTCGGTCGCGGGCGTCGACACGACGAAGGCCGCGGTTGCCGTAGCGTCCGTCCACTCTGGCGGTGGGGTGATTGCCATCGTCTCGGGCGGCGCCGTCCTTACCTCGCGGGCGTTCACGTGGCCGCTCGGGTCGCCATCGGCGCGATCGGGCTCGGAGCTGCTCGATCGCTACGTCACCGTGTCGCAGCTGGCGCCGATGCTGAAGCATTTCATCGAGCTGGCGCGTCCGGTCTACGGCGTCGATACCACGTCGATTTACATGTGCGGCACCACCGGCGAGCTGCGATCGCTCTCGATGCTTTTGATCGAGGAGCTCGATCTCGACGTCGAAACGCTCGACTCCGACGACCGCCTCGGCCCAACGTATCCGGAAGCCCTCGGCGGCGCCGCGGCGTTCCAGCTCGCGGCCGCGGCGTCGCTTCCACGCGTCGAGACACGGCAGGAGCACGTCGAGGCCCCGGCACGGAACGCGCCGGAGCGGTCAGCATCACGGCCGATCGCGACGCTGAGCGCCGTTCTGCTCGCCGTCCTATGGTCGTCGTTGCAACTGTCCGGCTCCTCGCCCGCGACGCCCTTCCCGTCTCCGGCCGCGGCGATACTCGCCGACCAACTCCGGGAACCGCCGGTGGTTGAGCCCTGGCAGCCTGAGGCGACCATGGGCCGCGTCGGTGCGTTGCCAGCGGCCCGGCCCGCAGAGGAGGCGGCGCCGTCCATCGTCGGGACGGCAGCGCCGCGACGGGAGCGAGCCACCGGGGCCGTAACCGCGCGTCTGCCGAACGTCGACGGCATCATGATCTCGGGCGAACGTCGGCTGGCAATACTCGACGGAATCGTGGTCGCGCCGGGCGATTTGCTGGCTGGCCGATTGGTGAGCGCCATCGACCGCAACGGCGTCGTCCTGCGCGAGCCGTCGGGCCGCGAGGTCCGGGTGGCGATCAGAGCGCGAAAACCGGGCCCGGCCGGAACCCCCATCAAGCCCCAACCGTAACGACGTAAGATACGTCTCTAGGGACGGACGACAGAATACGGAGCGCGGGAAGCGACAACCTATGGCTCTAATCGAGACACGAGACCTCTGGAAGACTTATGTGATGGGCGACGAGGAGATCCACGCGCTGCGCGGCCTCTCGATCGAGATCCATCGTGGCGAGTACGTTGCGATCATGGGCCCGTCGGGATCGGGCAAGTCGACGCTGATGAACCTGATCGGCTGCCTCGACACGCCCAGCAAGGGGAGCTACCTCCTGAACGACAAGGAGGTCGCCTCGATGAACGACGACGAGCTGGCGCGGATCCGCAACGAGGAGATCGGTTTCGTCTTCCAGACCTTCAACCTGCTGCCGCGCGCGACGGCGCTGCACAACGTCGAACTGCCGCTGGTCTACGCCGGGGTCTCGGGCAAGGTGCGGCAGGAGCGGGCGCGGGAAGCGCTCGCCAAGGTCGAGCTGACAGAACGCGCGTCGCACCGGCCGAACGAGCTCTCCGGCGGTCAGCGGCAGCGCGTCGCGATCGCGCGCGCCCTGGTCAACAATCCGTCGATTCTGCTCGCTGACGAGCCGACCGGAAACCTCGATTCGAAGACCGGCACCGAGATCATGGGCGTCTTCGACAGGCTGCACGCCAACGGCAACACCATCGTCCTCGTCACGCACGAGCAGGACATCGCCGCGTTCGCCCACCGCGCGATTCACATCCGCGACGGACAGGTCGAGAAAGACGTCCGCCGCGCCGCGTAATCCAGGAGCGTGTCCTGGCGGAGCTAAAGCTCCGCCCGACGCCCCTTCTTCGTAGCGCGGCGCTTCAGCTCCGCGAAATCAGCTTCGCGAGATCAGATCGACGCCCAGTGCCCGGCGCTGACTTCGCGCAGCGCCGCCTCGCGATTGAACGTCGACGGATCGAGGATGATGCGCTGCCTCGTCGCTGTCGGATCCGGAACCGGGATCGCCGACAGCAGCGCGCGCGTGTAGGGGTGGGCCGGCGCCTCGAACAGACGTTCGGTCGGACCCATCTCGACGATCCGCCCCAGGTACATCACCGCAACGCGGCTGCAGATGTGCCGCACCAGCCGCAGGTCGTGGGCGATGAAGAGATAGGTCAGCTTCAGCTGCTGCTGGAGATCCATCAGCAGGTTCACGACCTGCGCCTGCACCGACACATCGAGCGCCGAGACCGGTTCGTCGGCGATGACGAGCGACGGATTGAGCGCCAGCGCCCGCGCCAGGCCGATGCGCTGACGCTGGCCGCCGCTGAACTGATGCGGATAGCGCAGCATCTGGCCGGCGTCGAGGCCGACCATCTCGAACAGCTGCCGGACGCGCGCCCGCCGCTCCGCCTTCGATCCGATCTTGTGGATGATGAGCGGCTCTTCGACGATTGCGCCAACCCGCATCCGCGGGTTGAGCGACGAGTAGGGATCCTGAAACACGATCTGCATGTCGCGGCGCGCCTCGCGCAGCCGCGTCCGCGAGAAGCGCAGGACGTCCTCGCCGCGGAACGTCACCTCGCCTGAGGTCGGCTCGATCAACCGCAGGATGCAGCGGCCAGTGGTGGTCTTGCCGCTGCCCGACTCGCCGACGAGGCCGAAGGTCTCGCCTTCATCGATCGAGAACGACACGTCGTCGACGGCGCGCACGACCGACCCTTTGCGCAGCAGGCCGCCGCTCCGGCCGAACTCCTTGACGAGATGGCGAACCTCCAGCAGCGCCACTCTGCCTACACCTCTCTCCGGGGTCTGACCCCGGAGTTCGCAGAATTCGCCGCCGGCTCTGACGCCGGACCGTGGAGATAACACTTCACGCTGCGACCGGCGGGGAGCTCCGTCGTCGCCGGCGGCGCGATCTCGCACGGGGCGAAGCGATCGGGGCAGCGCGGCGCGAACGCGCAGCCGCGCGGCAGCTGGCCGAGCGCCGGAACCGTGCCCTGAATCGCCTTGAGCCGCGCCCCGGGCTCGTGCCCGGGCATCGACGCCATCAGCCCTCGCGTGTAGGGATGCGTCGGCTCCTCGAACAGCCGACGCACGGGTGCCTCCTCGACGATGCGCCCGGCATACATGACGGCGACGCGGTCCGCCATCTCGGCAACGACGCCGAGGTCGTGGGTGATGAGCAGCAGCGCCAGTCCCATGCGGCGCTGCAGATCGCGCAGCAGGTCGAGGATCTGCGCTTGGATGGTGACGTCGAGCGCGGTCGTCGGCTCGTCGGCGATGAGCAGGGACGGGCCGCAGGCGAGGGCCAGCGCGATCAGCGCGCGCTGACGCAGGCCGCCCGAGAGCTGATGCGGATACTCCCGCACCCGGCGCTCGGGCTCGGGCACGCTCACCGACTTGAGGAGGGCGATGGCCTTCTCGCGTGCGTCGCGGCGCGTCGCGCGGCCGTGTATCCGCAGCGTCTCTTCGATCTGGTTGCCGATCGTGAAGACCGGGTTGAGCGCCGTCATCGGCTCCTGGAACACGAGGCCGATCTCGGCGCCGCGCACGCGCTGCAGTTCCCGCTCGGACAGCCTCAGCAGGTCGCGCGTTCCGGCGGCCGTGCGCAATATTATGCGGCCGGCGTCGATCCGCCCCGGCCGCTCGATCAGCCGCATGATCGACAGCGCCGTCAGCGACTTGCCGCTGCCGGACTCGCCCACAAGGCACAGGGTCTCGCCGGCGTCGATGTGAAAGCTGACGTCGATGACGGCCGGCACGAAGCGGTCCTGCTGCTCGAAGCCGGAGGTGAGGTGGCTCACTGCCAGCAGCGGCGCGGCGCCGGTGGCGGCTGCGGTCAAATCCGACTGGGCGTCCGCCGTCATCAGACGTCGACTTCCTTGTGCCCGCCGAACACCGCGCGCATGGCGTCCGAGATCTCGCCGACCGTTGCCCGCTTCTCGACGGCGTGGACGATCGGCGGGACGAGGTTGTCGCTGCCGCGGGCGGCGGCGGTCACGGCCTCGAGCGCGGCGCGCCACGCCGCGTGATCGCGGCTGGCGCGGACGGCGTGCACCCGCTCGACCTGCCTCGCTTCGAGGGCCGGGTCAATGCTGTGCACGTCGATCTTGGCGCCGCCTTCGCTCGTGAACGCGTTGACGCCGAGGACGGTCGTCCGCCCCGCGTCGATGTCCTGCTGCGCCTGGTAGGCCGATTCCTGGATCGCGCGCTGAATCAGCCCCTGCTCGATCGCGGCCAGGGTGCCGCCGGCCGCGTCGATCCGGTCGAGCAGCGCCCGGGCGCCGCGCTCGATCTCGTCCGTCATCGCTTCGACCGCCATCGATCCCCCGAACGGATCGACGGTGTTCACGACGCCGGTCTCGGCGGCAATGATCTGCTGCGTCCTGAGTGCGATGCGAGCCGATTCCTCGGTCGGCAGCGCCAGCGCCTCGTCGCGGCCGTTGCAATGCAGCGACTGCGTGCCGCCCATCACCGCGGCCAGCGCCTGGATCGCGACACGGACGATGTTGTTGTCGGGCTGTTGCGCCGTCAGCGTGCTGCCGGCCGTCTGAGTGTGGAAGCGCAGCTGCTCGGCCCGCGGGTTCGTGACGCCGAACCGCTCGCGCATGATCCGCGCCCACAGCCGCCGCGCGGCGCGGAACTTGGCGATCTCTTCGAGGAAGTTGTTGTGGGCGTTGAAGAAGAACGACAGCCGCTGGCCGAGGCAGTTGGCGTCGAGCCCGGCGGCGACGCTGGCTTCGACGTAGGCGATCGCGTTGGCGAAGGTGAAAGCGACCTCTTCGATCGCGGTCGAGCCGGCCTCGCGGATGTGGTAGCCGCTGATCGAGATCGTGTTCCAGTTCGGCATCTCGCGATCGCAGAACGCGAAGATGTCGGTGACGATGCGCAGCGAGGGCCGCGGCGGGTAGATGTAGGCGCCGCGGGCGACGTACTCCTTGAGGATGTCGTTCTGGACCGTGCCGGACAGGCTCGAGAGCGCGATGCCGCGCGACTTCGCGACGGCGGCGTAGAGCGCGAGCAGGATGATCGACGTCGCGTTGATCGTCATCGACGTCGACACCTTCTCGAGCGGGATGCCGTCGAAAAGTTCCGCCATGTCCTCGATCGAGTCGATGGCGACGCCGACGCGGCCGACCTCGCCCGACGCGAGGGCGTGGTCGGAGTCGTAGCCCATCTGTGTCGGCAGATCGAAGGCGACACTGAGACCGGTGACCCCCTGATCGATGAGGTAGCGGTAGCGCCGGTTGGACTCGGCCGCGGTCCCGAACCCGGCATACTGCCGCAGCGTCCACAGCCGGCCCCGGTACATCGTCGGCTGGATCCCACGGGTGTAGGGAAACTCCCCGGGAAACCCGAGATCGACGAGGGGGTCCCAACCGGCGGACGGGCGGGGCGGCGGGTTGTCGGTGGTCATCAGCAGCGGTCGGCCGGCCTGCATTCTATCAACCCCGGATCCGCCGCCGGGAAATTCGACCACTAGATATTGCGGCCGCGCCATTGACACTCGATAGGGGCATGCCTACAATGAGACAGCGTTCCCACGCTGCAAATCCTTCATTATGAACAAATTTGTCGGCCGATCCCTGGCGCTCCCCCCGGGCGACAGTCTCGGCTCCGGTGAGGTCCATCTCACTGGAGTTCCACAGGATCGGGAGACGCCCCGGGTTCCCAGTTCCGGCGGCGGTGAGGAGGGACCAGAATGGATGACGTCATGAATCGGATGGCCCGTGAGCTGTCCGACGCCATCGCTGCTGCCGTAGCAGAAGATCCCCGCGTCGAAGCCTGCCGGGAGCGAGTGCGAGCGGCGGGTTACGAGATGAAAGTCTCGCTCGAGGCGGTTATCGGGTTCGTCAACCGGACCACCCCTGGGGCGCTCGCGAAGGTCGGCGCGCCGCAGAAAGCTCTGCGCGGAGAACGTCGAAGCGTCGAGATGAGCGCGAACGACCGCCGTTTCCTGCGATCGCTGCGGATTGCCGCGGACGAGGCGCAGGAAAAAGAAAAAGAAGTCGAATAAAAAGCGAATGAAAGTCAAGTGGGGTCAGACCATGGTCTGACCCCACTTGAGTTCACAGCGGAGCCATGTCGTCCGGCGGCGGCTTTGGCGACTTCCGCTTGATGAGCTTGCCTCCCCCTCGAAAAGACTCAAACGAACAGCGGCTGCGCGTTCTGACCGTTCGACGGGATGGCTCGAGCGGCTAGGGCGTGTCGGCAGCGAGCGGTGAAGGACGATCGGAGGCGGGGCGCTCGCGGCCGTAGACGTACGAGAACAGCGGGCTCGCCATCAACGTCGTCGCGATCGCCATCATGACGAGGATGGTGAAGAGCGTCGGCGTGATCAGGCCGCGCTCCAGGCCGATGTTGAGGAGCATCAGCTCCATCATGCCGCGCGCGTTCATCAGCGTGGCGACGCCGAGGGCTTCGCGGTTGTTCGCGCCGGTCAGCCGCGCCGCGACCCAGCAGGCGAGCGCCTTGCCGGCGCACGCGGCGAGGAAGACGAGCCCGGCGACGAGCCAGAGCCAGCCCGTATTGACCAGCCCGACGCTGGTGTTGAGCCCCGAGTAGACGAAGAAGAGCGGCACGAGCAGCGCGCTCGTCAGCGGTTCGATGCGCCGCTGGAGCTCGCGCGACACGATGCCGCGCGGCATCACGGCGCCGAGCGTGAAGGCGCCGAACACCGCGTGGATGCCGGTCAGGTCGGTGAACCACGCCGCGGCGGCGAGCATTATCAGCACCGCAGACATCATCCACGGTTCGACGGCGCCGCCGCTCTCGGCCGCGGCGTTGACGCGGGCGAAGAACGGCCGCGCCCAGAGAATCGCGGCGGCGACGTAAATCAGCCCGCCGCCGGCGGCGACCAACGCCGTGGCGTTGCTGCCGGTGAACGTGCCGAGGACGATGGCGAGGATGACCCAGGCGCACGCGTCGTCGATGGCGCCGGCGGCCAGGGCGAGCGAACCGATCGCCGTGCCCGCCATGCCGCGCTCGTAGATGATCCGCGCCAGCATCGGAAAGGCCGTGATCGACATCGCGGCGCCGACAAACAGCACCGCCTGATAGGCGCGGACGTTCTCGGCAAAGAAGCCGCCGGCCGGCAGCAGCCACAGCGCCAGCGCGCCGCCGAGGACGAACGGCGCGACGATGCCGGCAATCGAGACCGCGGCCGCACGCCGCGCGTGCCTGGCCATCAGGTCGGTGCGGAACTCGAGCCCGACGCAGAACATGTAGAGCACCAGGCCGACCTGACTGACGACGAAGAGAACACCTCGCGTCGCCGGCGGAAAGAGTCCGGCCTGCAGGTCCGGCGCGACCCAGCCGAAGAAGGATGGTCCGATGAGGAAGCCGGCGACCATCTCCGCGACGACCTGCGGCTGACCGAAACGGCCGGCGATCCAGCCGACGAGCCGGCACACCAGCAGGATGATGCCGACCTGGAGGAAGAAGAGCGCGGGTATATGCGGGTCGCTCATGACGTCGAGGGTGAAAGCCTCGGGCCTACGGTTCGAGCAGCGTCTGCCCCGTCATCTCTGCCGCCTTCGGGATACCAAGAAGATCGAGGATCGTCGGCGCGACGTCGCAGAGCGCGCCGTCGGCGAGCCGGCGCTCGCGATACGCGTCGCCGCAGAGGACGATCGGCACCGGGTTCGAGGTGTGCGCCGTATGCGGCGCTTCGAGCGTGCCGTCCCACATCTGCTCGGCGTTGCCGTGATCGGCCGTCACGATCGCGGTGCCGCCGATCGCGTGCAGCGCCTTCATGATCCGGCCGAGGCAGACGTCGAGGGTCTCGACGGCGGCAATCGTCGCGTCGAGCCGCCCGGTGTGGCCGACCATGTCGGCGTTGGCGAAATTGCAGATGACGACCTGGTGCCGGCCGCCATTGATGTCGGCGACCAGCGCGTCGGCGATGCCGGGGGCGCTCATCTCCGGCATCAGGTCGTAGGTCGGCACCTTCTGCGACGGCACGAGGATCCGATCCTCGCCGGTGTAGGGCTCCTCGCGGCCGCAGTTGAAGAAGTAGGTGACGTGCGCGTACTTCTCCGTCTCGGCCAGGCGGAGGTTGGTGCGGCCGTGCGCGGCGAGCACGTCGGCGAGGTTGTTGCTGAAGGTCTGCGGCGTGAAGGCGACCGGCAGGTTGTAGGTCCGGTCGTACACCGTCATCGTCGTTGCGTGAACCGCCGGCCGCGACCGCCGCTCGAAGCCGTCGAACTCGTCGAGCGCCAGCGCCCGGGTGATCTGCCGCGCCCGATCGGCGCGGAAGTTGAACACGACGACGGGGTCGCCGTCGCGAATCGTGCCGACCGGCGCGTTGTTCTCGTCGACGATGACGATCGGCTTGATGAATTCGTCGGTGACGCCGGCCTCGTACGACCGCTGAGTCGCGCCGATCGGCGACCGCGCCGTCGTCTCGGCGACGCCGTGGACCATCGCGTCGTAGGCGAGCCTGGTCCGCTCCCACCGCTTGTCGCGATCCATGGCGTAGTAGCGGCCGGACAGGGTCGCGACCCGGACGCGGATGTCGCCGTCGAGCCGGTTGATCGCGGTGTCGAGGTCGGCGAGGTAGCGGACGCCGCCCGTCGGCGACGTGTCGCGGCCGTCGGTGATCGCGTGGATGAACACCTCGGGCACGTGCCGCCGCGCCGCCATCTCGAGCAGCGCGTGCAGGTGCCGCTGATGGCTGTGGACGCCGCCGTCGGAGACGAGGCCGACGATCTGCAGCGCGTGCCGGCCGTCGGCGGCGCGGTCGAGCGCGGCGACCAGCGACGGGTTGGTGAAGAAATCACCGTCGCTGACGCTCTTGTCGATGCGCGTCAGGTCCTGGTAGACGACGCGGCCGGCGCCCATGTTCATGTGGCCGACCTCGGAGTTGCCCATCTGCCCGGCGGGCAGGCCGACCGACTCGCCCGAGGCGCGCAGCTGCGCCGTCGGGTAGCGCCCGACGAGCTCGTCGTAGACCGGCGTCCGCGCCAGCTTGATGGCGTTGTGCTCGCGTTCGGCGCGGATACCCCAGCCGTCGAGCACGAGGAGGACGAGAGGCGCCTGCGGCATGCTCAGCGCGCGCCCAGGGCCCGGATCGCCGACCGGCCCGCGTACTTGGCGCTCGCGCCGAGCTCTTCCTCGATGCGCAGCAGCTGGTTGTATTTGGCGACGCGATCCGAGCGGCTCGCCGAGCCGGTCTTGATCTGGCCGGCGCCGGTCGCCACCGCGAGGTCGGCGATCGTCGTGTCCTCGGTCTCGCCCGAGCGGTGCGAGATGACGCTGGCGTAGCCGGCGTCGCGCGCCATCGCCACGGCGTCGAGGGTCTCGCTGACGGTGCCGATCTGATTGAGCTTGACCAGCAGCGCGTTGCCGATCTTCTCGGCGATGCCGCGCGCCAGGATCTCGGGGTTGGTGACGAAGACGTCGTCGCCGACCAGCTGGACGCGCGAGCCGAGGGCGCTCGTCAGCGTCCGCCAGCCGTCCCAGTCGCCCTCGGCGAGGCCGTCCTCGATCGAGATGATCGGGTAGTTCTTCACCCAGTCTTCGTAGAGCGCCACCATCTCGTCGGCGGAGCGCGTCTTCTCCTTCGACTTCTTGAACTCGTAGCTCTTGCTGTCGCCGTTCCACAGCTCGCTCGCCGCGACGTCGAGCGCGAGGTAGATGTCGCCGCCGGCCTTGTAGCCGGCGCCTTCAACCGCCTGGAGGACGACGTCGAGCGCCTCGCGGTTCGACGAGAGGCTCGGCGCGAAGCCGCCCTCGTCGCCGACGCCGGTGCTGTGGCCCTTCTTCTTCAGGATGCCGCGGAGCGTGTGGAAGATCTCGGCGCCGGCGCGGACGGCGTCGGCAAACGACGGCGCGCCCACCGGCATCACCATGAATTCCTGGAAGTCGACGCTGCTGTCGGCGTGGGCGCCGCCGTTGAGGATGTTCATCATCGGCACCGGCAGCGAGTACTGCGCGCCGCCGTACAGCTTGGAAAGGTGCGCGTAGAGCGGTTCGCGTTCGCTCTGCGCCGTCGCCCGCGCCAGCGCCATCGAGACGCCGAGGATGGCGTTGGCGCCGAGGCGGCCCTTGTTCGGCGTGCCGTCGAGCTCGTTCATCGCCTTGTCGACCGCCCGCTGATCGGCGTCGCGCCCGGCGAGCGACTTGGCAATCTCGCCGTTGACGTGGCTGACCGCCTTGGTCACGCCCTTGCCGAGATAGCGCTTCTTGTCGCCGTCGCGGAGCTCGAGCGCTTCGCGCTCGCCGGTCGAGGCGCCGGACGGAACGCCGGCGCGGCCGACGGCGCCGTCGCTGAGGGTGATCTGAACTTCAACCGTGGGATTGCCGCGCGAGTCGAGAATCTCGCGTCCGATGACGTGTGTAATGGTGGACATTCTTTTGATTCAGGAGCCGTGACGTTGTCGCGGGGGATACACCGCTATTCTACCGGCTCTCAGGTGCTTCGTGCGTAGTGCCTGGTGCCTGGTGCTCGATGTGCGAGGTGCGAGGGTGCCTGGGTGCGAGGGTGCGAGGGTGCGAGGGTGCGAGGGTGCGGGGTGCGATGGTGCGGTGGTGCGAGGCTGCTGCCTCGCACCACAGCACCTCGCACCCCGCACGCAGCACCCTCGCACCCGGCACCCTCGCACTTCGCACCCTCGCACTTCGCACTCGAGCACCAGGCACCAGGCACCGCGCACGAAGCCCGTCTAAATGCTGGTGCCCCTGCGATCGAATTCCTGCTCGTTGGCGAGCGCCGCCGCCTCGATCTTGCTGACGTACGGCTCGTCGTCGGTGGTGACGACGACGATGCCGCTCTCGGTGACGGTGTGGCGCTCGCGATCTTCCTCGGGGTGGTAGCCGATCACCGCGCCGCGGGGGATGAAGACGTCGCGGTCGATGATGGCGCGGCGGATCTTCGCATGGCGCCCGACGCGGACGCCCGGCATGAGAATGCTCTGCTCGACCGAGCAGAAGCTGTGGACGCGCACGTTCGGACAGAGAATGCTGCCGGCGATGCGGCTGCCCGAGATGATGCATCCCGCCGAGATGATCGAATCGAGCGCCTGGCCGCAGCGGCGGCCCTCGTCGGCGAACACGAACTTCGCCGGCGGTGCCTGGATCTGCTGCGTGCGCAGCGGCCACTCCGGGTCGTAGAGATTGAACTCCGGGTTGACCTGGCAGAGGTCCATGTTGGCGGCGTAGTAGGCGTCGAGCGTGCCGATGTCGCGCCAGTACTTCGACTCTTTCTTGTTCTCGTCGGTGAAGCGATACGCGACCACCGACCCGCGCGACACCAGCTCCGGGATGATGTCCTTGCCGAAGTCGTGCGTCGTCGAGCGCCGGGCGTCGGCTTCGAGCGCCGGCTTCAGGTACGACATGTCGAAGGCGTAGATGCCCATCGACGCCAGGACCGTGCCGCCCGGTTCGAGGTTTTTCGGTTTCTCGAGGAAGCCGACCAGGCGATCCTCGGCATCCACCTGCATGACGCCGAAGCGATGCGCCTCCTCCGTCGGGATCTCGATCACGCCGATCGTCGCGGCGGCGCCGCGATCGCGGTGCACTTTGAGCATCCGCGAGTAGTCCATCTTGTAGACGTGATCGCCCGAAAGGACGAGCAGGTGCCGCGGATCCTCGCGCACGATCGAGTAGAGATTCTGGTAGACCGCGTCGGCGGTGCCGAGATACCAGTGCTCGCCGACGCGTTTCTGCGGGCTGAGAATCTCGATGAACTCGCCGAGCTCGTCGGCGACGACGCTCCAGCCCATTCGGATGTGGCGGCCGAGCGAGAGCGACTTGTACTGCAGGGCGATGAAAACCTTGCGCAGGCCCGAGTTGATGCAGTTGCTCAGCGTGAAGTCGATGATGCGGTACGGTCCGCCGAAGTACACAGCCGGCTTCGCCCGTTCCTTCGTCAATGGATACAGGCGCTCGCCGGCTCCGCCGGCCAGCACCATCACGACGACATCGTCCTGCATGTGCGGCCCCTCGCCCTCGCTGAATCGGGACGTCGCAGCTCGACCGGCCGCGCCAACGTCATCGATCGGGGAATCATAGCTGATTTGCTGATCATTCCCGGTGACGCGCGCTGCCCGGGCGCGGATTGGTCCGGCGGGCCCGGCGAGTCTCCGGCCCGTGACCGTAATCCTCGTCCCTTCTTTGACTTGGGACGACTCCCTCAACTATGATCGACGGGGTTGGTCAGGGCTGAATGCTCGTGGCAATGGCGCAGGTATCGGGTTTCCTCGGACAGGTCGCCGGGGTGCTGATGCTGGTGGCGTGCCCGGGCGTTCTGGCAGCCCAGACGCTTCGTCCCGGGGAGACCGAGACCGACAAGCGGGCCGTCGAACGCACCCACCGCGAGGAGGGCGAGGCCATCCTGGCGCTGGCGGACAGCGCGATGGCCGGGAAGTCGGTGCCCGCGGACTTCGACGTGCAGTGGCAGAACGACTTCGTCAAGGCGCAGCGCGGCACCTTCGTGCCCTTCACCTTGACGATCGACGTCACCGCGCTGAGTCGGCCGGCGGCGCTGGTTTACGTCAGGGCGCGGCGGCGTCCGGAACGCTCGCGGGACGCCCGGCGGCGGGATCGCAAGGAGCAGGAGACCGAGTCGCCCGGGGACGCGTCCTATCCGGTTGACGCGATCTTTCCGGTAGAGCTCGACCGGAGCCAGGGGCGGACGGCCCGGGTGAGCCGCGGTTTTGCGGTGACGCCCGGCGAGTACGACGTTTTCGTGGTGCTGCGGGAGCGGGTCGACCCGGAAGGGACGAAATCCCGCCCGAAAGCTTCGGTTTTGCAGAGGGCGCTGAACGTCCCGGATTTCTGGGCCAGCGAGTTCACGACCAGCAGCATCATGGTCGCGGACCGGCTGACGACCCTGTCGGAACCGGTGCCCTCGGACCAGCTGCCGGAGCGGCCCTACGTCGTCGGCCGCAACGAGATCACGCCGGCGGCAGACCGGGTGTTCCGGCGGAGTGAAGAGCTCATTGTCGTGTTCCTGGTCTACAACCCAATGGTCACGACGGAGCGCCAGTTCGACGTGAAAGTGGAGTACCATTTTTTCCGGAAGGACGGGAAGGCCAGGGGTGAGCCCGCTGGAGGGGGGCCGGCGCATTCCGTGGCGCGGGCGGGAGAGCGGTATTTCAATCACACCGAGCCGCAGCGCTTCAACCCGGCGCTGATGGGCGCGGCGTTCGATCCGGCCGGCGGTGAGCCTGTGCTCGCGGGACAGGTGGTTCCGCTCGGCGGCTTCGAGGAAGGCGAGTATCGGCTCGAGCTGCAGGTGCTCGATCTGCTCTCGGGAAAATCGCTCTCGCGCGACGTCCTGTTCACGGTGCAGCCCTAGCTCGATCGGGGATTGGTATCAGGCCGAAACGGAGGAAGGCAATGGAACGCCTCAACCGGGTGCTCACGGCGTCGATAGCGGCGTGTGGCATCGGCATGCTCGGATCGAGTGGCGCGACGAACGCGCTGGCTCAGACCGCGCAGTACCAATCCGTCCGCGCCGTCCGCGGCAGCATCAGCGGCGTCGTCAGCGACGACAGCGGCGGCCCGATCGCGGGCGCGCTGGTGTCGGCCCTCGGCATGACGACCGCGGCAAAGGCGACGACGGACGCGTCCGGCTGGTTCTCGTTCGACGCGCTGCCCCTCGGCGACTACACCATTCAGGCGCATCGCACCGGCTTCGCCGGGTCCGCCCGCGCCACCGTCCGCGTCAACGGCGTCAGCGGCGGCTCGCAGCGCCTGCAGCTGCGCCGCCTCGAAAGCGCGGTCGCGACCACCGGCACCTCGCCGGTGGCGACGCGTCCGATCATGGCGGCCGGAATCGGCCTGCCGCAGGGCACCCTCGCGGATCAGCCCGACGCGGAGAAGTCCTCAGAAACCGCGGCGCGCGACGAGCATCCGCACAACGAAACCTCGTGGCGGCTTCGCCACATCAAGCGCAGCATTCTCAAGGACGCCTCGCCGGTGGCGACGCTCGTCGAGCAGGACGAGGAGATTCCGGCGAGCCCGTCATTCGGCCGCGCGATGGGCTCGGCGACGAGCCTGGCGACGACCTTCTTCACCGAGTTGCCCTTCACCGGCGAAGTCAACGTGCTGACGACGAGTGCCGTCGGATCGGACGGCCTGTTCGCCGGCGACTTCATGCCGCGCGGCGTCGCCTACATGGCGATCGGGGCCCCAGCCGGCGCCGGCCAGTGGTCGGTGCGCGCGGCGATGAGCCAGAGCGATCTGACGTCGTGGATCCTCGCCGGCGGTTACGAGACCCGCGCGAACGTAACGCACAGTTACCGGTTCGGGCTTTCGTACAGCAAACAGGAATACCTCGGCGGCAATCCCTCGGCGCTCGCCGCCGCAACCGAGGGGAGCCGCAATGTCGGCGAGCTCTACGCTTTCGACAACTGGACGGTAATCCCCGGCATCGTGCTCGAATACGGCACCCGCTACGGCAAGTACGACTATCTCGAAGGCCGGGGTCTTGTCAGCCCGCGTCTCGGCCTGTCGGTCGAGCCGTTCCGCAACACCCGCGTATCCGCGGTCGTGGCCCAGCGCATGGTCGCGCCGGGCGCTGAGGAGTTCGTGGCCAGCGAGACGCCCGGGCCGTGGCTGCCGCCGGAGCGGACGTTCGCGCCGCTCGGCGGACTGGCGTCGGCGAACCCGTTCAGCGTCGAGCGCGCGCGCTTCGTCGACTTGATGGTCGAGCACGAATTCGACGCGCCGGTCGCCATCGGCGTGCGCCGCTTCTACCAGGACGTCGACAACCAGCTGGTGACGCTCTTCGGCATGAACCTGCCGGACGGGCCGCACTCGAACGGCCATTACTACGTCGCCAACGCCGGCTCGCTTGGCGCGGACGGCTGGGCCGTGCGCCTGAGCAGCGCCGCGGGCAAGCGTTTCAGCGGATCGGTCGATTACAGCCTCACACGCGCGCGCTGGCTGTCGCGCGGTCAGACCGGCGACATCGGCAGCCTCGCACCGGCGGCGATTCGCCCGGAGAACGAGGATCTCCACGACGTCACGACGTCGCTGCAGACCGAGATTCCCGAGACCGCGACGCGCGTCTTCGTGTTCTACAAGGTCAACACCGGCTACACGAAGTCCGACACCGCGCTCGCGCATCCCGGCCTCGACGCCCGCTTCGACGTGCAGGTCAACCAGGCGCTGCCGTTCGACATCAAGGGCACGAAGTGGGAGGTGCTCGTCGGGCTGCGGAACCTGTTCCGCGATCCCAACGATCCGGCCTCGGTCTACGACGAGCTCCTGGTCGTCAAGCCGCCGAAGCGTGTGGTCGGCGGCTTCCTGGTCCGCTTCTAGCCGGCAAAGGGTCAAGTCTTTACGTTCGGTATGGACCTGATCGCGTCCTCGCCGGTCGTTCCCGCGTGTCCGAGTCACGTCGCGACGTCCGCGTGCTCTCCGAATCTTTGGATCCACCTTCCAGATGGTTGGAAAAGATCGTCAATTGGCCCATTGAAGTTATTGATACGCAATGGGTTATAGAGACTTTTCGGTGGGAGAGCAGGGAACGTCCTTTGCTTCGCAGCCACCGGACCTCTCCGTGTCAATCGTTACTTCACAGCCGGGCGTCGCCCGGCGCGCCCTGATCCGGGTACTGCTCCAGCTCGCGCTGGTGGCCGTCCTCGTGGTCCTTGCGGCGCTCAATATCTCGTCCCGCGGCTGGACCGAGCAGGACGATGGTGTGCTGTGGGAGAGTAACGGCAACGACGTCATTGCCAGCGTGGTGACGGAAGGGTCGCCGGCGGCGCGCGCCGGCATTCGCCCGGGCGACTCGGTCGTGCGGGTCGGGGAGCGCCTGGTCTCGTCGCCGAAGGACGTCCACGAGGTGCTCCACGGCGCGCGTGAATCCGACGTCCTGCGCTACGTCGTCATTCGCAACGGCGACGCCGGCGGCGGGGACATGCTCCACGTCGCCGTCTCGGGCCTGCCGAACGAGGCCCACTGGCTCTACTTCGCGCTCGCCGGGGTCGGCCTGTTCTCGCTGCTCGTCGGCACCGGCGTGCGGCTGCGCCGCCCCGAGAACCAGGCGACGCTCCACTTCTTCTGGCTGTCGATCGCGTTCTTCGGCGTCCTGACGTTCTCCTACAGCGGCCGTCTCGATCGGCTCGACTGGGTGTTCTACTGGGCCGACGTCGTGGCGATGCTGCTGCTGCCGCCGCTTTTCGTCCACTTCGCGCTGGTGTTCCCGGAACGGCCCGACAGCTGGGCCAGGAGCGACACGGGCCGCAACCTGCTGCCGCTGGTCTACCTGCCCGGCCTGCTGCTCGGGGCGCTCAAAGTCGCGATGATCATGCGCGGCGATCGCAATGGCGACGTGCTGACGAGCGTGCTGCAGTTCGTCGACCGCGCCGAGTTCCTCTACCTCGGGCTGTGCCTCGTCGGCGGCTTCATCATCATGACGCGCGCGCTCTACCGCGTGCGCTCGGTGACGGCGCGCCGGCAGCTGCGCTGGATCGTGTGGGGCACCGGCCTCGGCGCGGTGCCGTTCGTGCTCGGCTACGCGCTGCCGTTCACGATGGGCTTCACGCCGCAGCCTGGCTTCGAGCTGACGGCGGTGCTGCTCGGCCTCGTGCCGCTCGCCTTTGCCTCGGCGATCATCCGCTACCGCCTGATGGACGTCGAGGTCATCATCAAGCGCGGGCTGGTCTACGCCGCGGCGATTGCCGCGATTGCCGCGTTCTACGCCGTCCTGCTGCAGCTCGCCGAGCAGTTCTACCCGACCGACGCGCAGGGCAGTGGTCCGAATACCATCGTCGCGTTCCTGGCGACGCTGGTGCTGGTGCTGCTGGCGCGGCCGGTGAAGAACGCGATCCAGACCGGCCTCGACCGCGTTTACTACCGCGATCGCTACGACTACCGCCGCGCCCTCGTCGGATTCGCGCGCGACCTCAACAGCGATCTCGACCTCTACCGCCTCAGCGAACGTCTCGTGCGCCGCGTCACCGAGACGCTGCTGGTCGATCGCATGGCGCTGATGCTGGCGCCGACCGGCATGGCGCCGGAGGGCTTCGATTCGCCGTTCGTGACCGTCGCCCACTCCGGTTTCGGCGGCGAGCCGCCGGTGTTGACGAAGTCCTCGGAGGTCGCGACGCGGCTGATTTCCGGTCACACGCTGACGCTGGACGATCCGCTGTCGCAGCGGCGCCTCGACTCGACCGACATCGAGTTCTGGCGGGAGAACGGGATCCATTACTTCGTGCCGTGCGTCTCGAAGGAAGGGACGATTGCGGTGATGGCGCTGGGGCGCAAGTCGAGCGCCGAACCGCTGAGCAGCGAGGACATGGCGCTGCTCGCGGCGGTTGCGGCGCAGGCGGCGACCGCGCTCGAGAACGGCCGGCTCTACCGCCAGCTGACGGTCAAGGCCAACGAGCTCGATCGCATGCGCGAGTTCAGCGAGAACATCCTGGAGTCGCTGAACGACGGCCTGGCGGTCGTCGACCGCGACGACCGCGTCGTGCGCTGGAACCGGCGGCTGGAAGAGCTCTACGGCATTCGCCACGAGGCCGCGGTCGGGCGCCGCCTCGAACAGGTGCTCGACCCCGGTTTCTACGAGGTGCTGCGCTCCAGCCGCAACGACTCGCCGGAGGGTGCGGCGATCTACCGCGCCCCGATCTCGTCGAAGCACGAGGCGCCGCGGCGGCTGCTCGTCAACGTCGCGACAACGCCGCTGCGCGACATGTCCGGCGCCATCACCGGCACCATCGTCGTCGTCGAGGACATTTCGGCCAGGGTGCAGCTCGAGGAGCAGTTGCAGATTTCCGAGAAGATGGCCTCAATCGGCCTGCTCGCCGCCGGCGTCGCGCACGAGGTCAACACGCCGCTGACCGGCATCTCCAGCTTCGTCCAGATGCTGATGCAGAACACCGACGCCGACGATCCGCGGGCGCAGGTGCTCGAGAAGATCGAGCGCCAGACGTTCCGGGCCGCGAAGATCGTCAACGGCCTGCTCAACCTGGCCCGCCCGGCGCAGGTGGACAGCGGCCCGGTCGACGTCAACGCGGTGATCAACGACGTCCTGTCGCTGCTCGAGCACCAGTTCCGCACCGGCCGCATCCAGGTGCGCAAGGAGCTGACGGCTTCGGTGCCGGCGGTGATGGGCATCGAGTACAAGCTGCAGCAGGTGTTCCTGAACCTGTTCATGAACGCGCGCGACGCGATGCCGAAAGGCGGCTGGCTGACGATTGCGACCCGGGCGACAGGCGACTCGGCGACGATCGAAGTCGCCGACACCGGCTCGGGCATCCCCGCCGACCAGCTGTCACGCATCTACGACCCGTTCTTCACCACCAAGGACATCGGCAAGGGTACCGGCCTGGGCCTCTCGATCACCTACGGCATCGTCCAGGAGCACGGCGGCACGATCACCTGCGACAGCGCCATCGGCCACGGCACGCGCTTCAGGCTGACGCTGCCGCTGGTGAGCTCGCGCTCCGCCGCCCTGACCGCCGCCAACCGCCAGGCGTAGCAGTCCCCCGAGCATGACGCGTACCGGCTCCATCCTGGTAATCGACGACGAGGAGATCATGCGGGAGATCCTCGAGGCGCTGCTGACGCGCGAGGGTTACACCGTCCGCCTCGCCGCCAACGCCGCCGAAGGGCTCGAGCTCGCCCGCACCATCCCCTTCGACGCCGCCATCGTCGACATCATGATGCCGGGCATGGACGGCATGGCGGCGCTCGACGAGCTGAAGAAGATCGACGACGACCTGCCGGTGCTGATGATTACGGCGTTCGGATCGGTGGAGAGCGCGATCACCGCGATGAAGCGCGGCGCCTTCCACTACATCATGAAGCCGTTCAAGAACGACGAGGTCCTCGGCGTTCTGCGCAACGCGCTCGAGAAGCGGCGTCTGGTGGTCGAGAACCGGACGCTGCGCCAGAACCTGCAGCAGCACTCGAATCACTTCGGCGAGATCATCGGCCGCAGCCAGCGCATGCGCCAGGTCTTCGACTTGATCATCCAGGCGGCGCCGAGCCGGACGACGATCCTGATCAACGGCGAGAGCGGCACCGGCAAGGAGCTGGTGGCGCGGGCGCTGCACCAGAACTCGACCCGCGCCGACCGTCCCTTCATCACCGTCAACTCCGGCAACCTGCCGCCGGATCTGCTCGAATCGAACCTCTTCGGCCACGTCAAGGGCGCATTTACCGGCGCCATCTACCCGAAGAAGGGGCTGTTCGAGCTCGCCGACAAGGGCACGATCTTCTTCGACGAGATCGGCAACATCCCGCTCGAGACCCAGGCCAAGCTGCTGCGCGTGATCCAGGAGCGCGAGTTCATGCGCCTCGGCGGCGTCGAGATGATCAAGGTCGACGTCCGGATCATCGCCGCCACCAACGTCGAGCTCCAGCGCATGGTGGACGAGAACCGGTTCCGCGAGGATCTCTTCTACCGCCTCCACGTCATCACCGTGCAGCTGCCGTCGCTGCGCGAGCGGCGCGAGGACATCCCGCTGCTGGCGCAGCACTTTCTCGAGAAATACAGCGTCGAGAACCAGAAGCCTCGGCTCGAGGTGACGCCGGAGGCGCTCGACCTGCTGCTCGAGTACGACTGGCCGGGCAACGTCCGTCAGCTCGAGAACGTCATCGAACGCGCCGTCGTCCTCTCGTCCGGCGCCCGCATCGACGTCGATCTGGTGCCGGACAACGTCCGCAGCAGCCGCCGCTTCCAGATGCCGCAGTTCGTGGTGCCGCCGGAAGGGATCTCGTATCGCGACGCCGAGAACGCGTTCCAGCGCGGCCTGATCGAGTCAGCGCTGGAGCAGGCCGGCGGCGTGCAGAAACGGGCCGCCGAGCTCCTGCAGATCAAGCCGACGACGCTGAACGAGATGATCAAGCGGCACGACATCCGCCCCCGCCGCAAGCGCGCCGGTCAGGAAGAGGCGGAAAGCATTGCAGACTGAAAGATTGAAGATTGAAGATACTGAAGATTGCAGATTGGAATTGTGGGATTTCGGATTGTCGATTTTTTGGTTCGGGTTAATTCGGCTGCATAGGCAGGCGCCGAGTCAGTGCTCGGAATCGTCAATCGTCAATCTTCAATCTTCAATCGACAATGCCAAATCTGCAGTCTTCAATCTTCAATCTGCAATAGGGTTTACTTCTTCCTCACGCTCGTAAACATCTGCTCGTACTTCTGCAGAATCACGTCCCAGCGATAGTTCTGCTGCACGTAGCGCCGGCCGTTCCGGCCCATGTGCTCGCGCAGGTGGGTGTCGGCGAGCAGCAGCCGCAGGCATTCGGTGAACTCGTCGCGGTCGGCGTAGTAGAGGCCGGCGTTGCTCTTGTGGCAGTGATCGACGAGGACCTCGCTGCGGGCGTTGGCGAGGACCGGCGTGCCGACGGCGAACGATTCGAGCGCCAGCAGCGACAGGCTTTCGTACGGCGACGGCACGATCACGACCGTTGCGGCTTCCAGCGCCTGCAGCCGCTCCTGGTCTGACAACCGGCCGGCGAAGCGGATGAACGGCTCCTCCGGCAGCGGCATCAGCTTGACCCCCATCAGCACGAGCGACGCGTCACCGCCGTCCTGGACGTAGGTGCTGAAGTACTCCACCAGCTCTTCGCAGCCCTTGCCGGGGTCGATGCGGCCGCCGTAGAGCGCGATCGGTCCGTGCAGGCGGTGCCGGCGGCGGAACATCGCGCCGCGGCGCGCGAGATGCGGCCGGAAGCTGGGGGAATCGTCGGCCGCGGCGGCGTTCTCGTCGTGATCGTCCTCGGCCGCGTCGCCCTCCTTGCGCGCCGGTTGCGGCGACGGCAGGTCGACGCCGCAGCCGACCGTCTGCTCCTCGACGGCGCGGATCGAGAAGTGCGTCGTGATGAAGCGGCGCTCGACCTCGGTGTTATAGGCGATGCCGGCCGGCAGGGAAAAGAACTCCTTGTAGAGCCCGAGATGGATCGCCGGCTCGTCGTGCGCCGTCGGCACGAGGATGCTCTTGTGGGGCGCGATGCGCATGCCGAGCACCGTCGGCGCGTAGAGATAGGTGAAGAAGATCAGGACGTCGTACTGGTGCTGGTTGCGCTCGAGGTACTCGATTAGCCCCGGGCACCACGGTCCCTGCTGCCGCAGCCACTCGCTCTCGTCCTCGCGGCTGTGCTCGTGGGTGAAGATCCACTCCGAATAGCGGTTGAAGGCATGGATGTCGCGCGTCCGGCTGTTGGCGAAGCGCCGCACGGTGACGCCGCGGATGCGATCGGTGCCTTCCGGGTAGTCGTTCTTCCACGAGATGTAGTCGGCGGCGCAGGTCGTCAGGACCTCGACCTGGTGCCTGGGCGCGAGGCGCTCCGCGATCAGGCGGCAGTGATACTCGGAGCCGCCCAGGATCTCGGCGCCGTAGCGCTGGACAATGAATGCGATCTTCAAGAGAGCCTCAATGTGGCGAGCGTTTCGCTCAAACGCGCTTCCAGGCGCGCCGGCGCGAAATCCTCCAGCCGGCGACGCTGGCCGGCGAGGATGCGCTGACGCAGGGGACGATCGTATACGAGCATGCCGAGCATCTCGGCGGCGACTTCGAGATCCTTTGGCGAAAAGAGCAGGCCGGCGCCGCCGAGCGTCTCGGGGACCGCGCCGGCGGCGTAGGCGAGGACGGGCACGTCGGCCGCCATCGCCTCGACCAGCGGGACGCAGAAGCCTTCGTGCTCGCTCAGCGAGACGTAGACGTCGGCCCAGCGGTAGAAGGCGGCCAGATCCTCGTCCGGCACCGGGCCCGTGAACCAGAAACGGTCGGGCAGCATGCGCAGTTCCGCGACCAGGGCGCGGACCTGGGCGTAGTAGGCCGGCACCCCGTCGGTCCGGCCGACGAAGATGAAGCGGTAGTGGCTGTCGACGTAGCGCTTGTAGATCTCGGCGAGGCGGATGTGGTCCTCGATCTTCTTGTTCGGCACGATCCGGCCGACGAACAGAATGTTCATCAGGCCGTCGCCGAGGATCTTTTCGAGTGCCGGCCGCGGCGGGCCGCTGGTAATGCGTTCGGTGTTGACCGCGATCGGCATCACCCCGGTTGCGCCAAACCCGAGGGCCTCGAGCTCCTGCCGGTTGAACTCCGAGTCGCCGAGCGCGAGATCGACCCTGCCGCGGAGTGACGGCCAGCTCCTGCCGACCCACCGCCGCGAGGCGAAACAGCCCCGGCGCGTACGGTGCGAAGAACGAGGCCGGGGTGATGTTGTGGTACTGGAGGACGCGGGCGCCGTCGAGCGTGGCAAAGGCCTCAGTCATCGGCGAGGGCAGCGCGAAGTGGAAGATCGTCACGTCGCCGCGCCGCGCCGCCGGCTCGGCGAACGGCAGGACGTCGCCGCGAAGGTCATCGTCGATCGTCAGGGCGAAGACGTCGGAGGTGTGCCCCTGGCGGCGGAGGACGTCGCGCACCCGCCTGGCGCTGTCGCCGATCGCGTCGCCGCGATGCGCGGCCGGGACCCACTGGTTGATGATCACTGCGGCGGGGCTCGGGGCTCGGGGTCCCCGGTTCGGCGCCGGGTCGAGCCCCGAGCCCCGACCCCGAGCCCTGGCTCTGACTCGACGGCAGTGCCTGGAACACTGCCGGCCTGAACTGGCGCAGCTCCTCGAGGCGCTCGAACTGGTCGAACTGGGCCCAGAAGTCCCACGCGACGTCGGGCGCCGGCCGCGGCGGCTGCTGCTGCAACGCGTCGACGAAACCGAGAAGCGTGCCGGCGAAGTTGCGCGTCAGCAAGCGCTCGAGCGCCGCGTCCTGCGACTGCAGGACGGCGTCCTCGATCTCCGGTGCGTCGAGCACGGCCGCCATCAGCCGCGCGATCTCCTGCGGATCGGTGCTGTCGTAGAGGACTCCGCCGCCGTCCATCGTCGCCGGCACGGCGGTCGAGGCGTAGGCGAGCACCGGGATGCGCTTGTAGAAGGCTTCGATGATCGGCACGCAGAAGCCTTCGTGGGCGCTGGCGCAGAGGAACAGGTCGGCGACGTCGTAGAGCGCCGTCAGCTCCTCGTTCGAGACGTGGCCGAGGAAGTGGACGTCCGGCGTCCCGAGCCTCGCGATCAGCCCGTGCAGCATCGTCAGGTAGCGTTCGAAGCCGCTGTAGGAGCCGACGAGCAGCAGCCGCGACCGCGGGTTGTGGCGCGTCCGGTAGACGTGGAAGGCGCGGACGATGGTCTCGAACTTCTTGTTCGGGATCACCCGGCCGACGAACATGATGTTGGTCCAGCCGTCGTCGAAGCCGGCGGCGAGAATGCGGTTCGGCTCGAGGTTCAGGTGGGTGAAGTCGGGGACCACGGGCAGGACGCCCGTCGGCTCGAAGCCGAGCCCGGCGAGCTCTTCGCGGTTGTACTCCGAGTCGCCGAGCGCGAGATCGCAGCGGTCGACGTAGGCCGTGAGCTCGCGGCGGCCGCGAAAGCACAGTTTGACCAGGTCGCGATGCACCCCGACGAAGTATTCCGGCGGCGTGATGTTGTGATAGACGAGGGCCATGCGGCCCGGCAGCGCGTAGGCGACGCGCGACGCGCGCGAGCCGATCGAGAAGTGGTGAATGAGGATGTCTTCCGGCCCGATCTGGCCGACCATCTCCCGATAGTCGATGGTCAGGTCCTCGAGGCGCGGATCTGCGGTCTCGACGAAGATCTCGGAGGCGAAGCCGGCGCCGCGCAGCACGCGTTGGATGCCGAGGACTTCGTGGCCGATGGCATCGCCGTAGCCGAGCGTGGCCAGGACCTGGTGGATGCGGCCGCGGCGCGACGCGCTCGCCGTCATCGGCGGCGGCCTCTGCCGTTCGGGACCGCGACCGCCGGTGCCGGGGTCTCGCGGCGCGCGGCAGCGGGGACGGGGTCAGCGGTGATCACGGCGCCGGACGGGATGCCGGCCAGCACCGCGCTGGCGGCGGGGACGTCGCGGCGCCGCCGCGCCAGCCAGCCCGGCAGCGGCTCGACCGGCGCCGGCGCCGGTTCGCGCTCGAGCCGGCGCAGCATGTCGAGATACTTGCCCTCGATCACCGGCCAGGCGTAGTGCCGGGCAAAGTACTCGGAGCCGTTGCGGCCGAGCCGCGCGTGCAGCGGGCCGTTCGACTCGAGCGAGTAGAGCGTCTCGGCAAACTCCGGATAGCTCTCGTAGTAGAGGCCGGCGCCGCTGCGGATACACTGCCCCTTGAGCACGTCGCAGCGGCCGTTGGCGAGCACCGGCCGGCCGAGCGCCCATGCCTCGAGCGCGACCATCGACAGGCTCTCGAAATACGACGGCATGATCAGCACGTCGGCCGCCGCCAGCGCGTCGAACTTGTCCTGGTCGTTGAGAAAGCCGAGGTGGTGAATGCGATGGCTCGACGGGACCGGGATGATCGCCTTGCCGATCAGCACGAGATCGAGCCCGCGCGGAAACGACACGGCGTAGCGCTGGAAGTAGTCGAAGAGCTCGCCGCAGCCCTTGTTGGTGTCGATCCGGCCGATGTAAATCGCGAACGGCCGGCGGAGGTTGTGCTTGCGGCGAAAGCGTTCGGGGTCGGTGCGTCCGGGCACCTCGGAGCCGACGCCGACGACGACGCCAGGGACCGCCTGGTTGCGCGCCGCCGCCTGAATCATCGCCCGCTCCTCGTGCGAGTTGTACATGATTCCGCGGACGCCACGGAACGTCGGCCCGAAGATCGACAGACCCACGGCCGGGTCCCGCTCCGCCGTCGGCACCAGGATCGCCTTGCCCGGCAGCAGCCGCGCGCCATGCCAGGCGTGGTAATAGCGATAGCTGAAAAGGAAGACGTAGTCGTAGCTGCTGCCCGCCTGCCGCAGGTGTGCGATCAGTGCCGGGCTCGTCGGGCCCTCGCTGTCGAGCCACGCGATCTCGTCCTCGATCGAATGCGCGTGCTCGAACACCCGGTGCGAGCGCCGGCCGAAGTCGGCCGGCTGGCGTTCGCGCGAGACCGGAAAGCGCCGGACGGTGATGCCGTTGATCGACTCGCTGCCCGGCGGCAGCTCGTTGCGCCAGGTCACGTAGTCGCGGGCGCAGGTCGTCAGGACTTCGACGGTCGCGTGCCGGGCCAGCCGTTCGGCGATGTAACGGGCGTGCTGCTCCGCGCCGCCGTTGATGTCGGCGCCGTAACGCTGAACGACGACCGCGAGCTTCACGACTCCGATGGGCCGTTCGAATCGGGAGCGCCGGACGAATCCGGCCCGTCGTGTTCGGGCCCGCCGCCGCTGTCGGCGTCGCCGGCTCCCTGCCGTTCACCGTTGCCCGGACGGCGGCGGCCACGCCGGCGCCGCCGGCGGTTGCGTCGCTCCGCCTCGGAACCCGCCATCGCGCTCGTTCCCGCCGGCCGCTCCCGCTCACGGTCGCCGACCGGCGGCGGCAACGGCGCGACGGCGCCGGGGCGGTACCTGAACCACGCCCTCGAGCGCCCGCGCCCGCCGTTCGTCGAAGTCGAGCCGGCTCGACATCGATTCGACCCGCATCTTCAGGTTCTTGACCTCGATGCTGAGCCGCGTCGTCTCGAGCACCAGGTTGTGAATCAGCTCGTAGTAGAGCGCCTCGGCCTGGTTGTAGTTCTCGTTCAGCCGCGACTGAATGTGCAGCGCCTCGACCATCGGCGCCGGGTTGAAGAACAGCTTGAGGATCGGATTGAGCAGCTTGCGGATGAACCGCAGCAGCGGCCGGCTCGAGTCGTAGAGCGTCGTGTCCTCGAAGGCATAGTTCCTCGGCGTCGTCGAGCTCTCCTTGCGCTTGCGGTACTGATCGAGGAGATCCGAGCGAACGCCCTTGGGATCGAGGAACCGCTCCAGCTTGACGCTCGCCAGCTCGCGAATCTCATCCTCGGTGTAGTCGACGCCGCGCTTCTCGCGGATCCGCGACCGGACCTGTCGCATGATCTCCTCGACGTCGACGGCGTCGCTCTTGATGCTGAAATCAGTCATTTGGACTTTGGCTCAACTTCGAAGTTCGAGATTCGAAGTTCGAACTTGCCTTCGAACTTCGACCTTCGAACTTCACACTTTCTTATGGTGCCGGCGGCGGCCGGCGAACTCCGGCGCTTCCTTGATGCACGTGCCGAGGATGCCGAACGACTCGACGAGTGCCTTGGCGCCGGTCTTCTCAATCGTGGCGGTGTTGCCGCCGACGTCCGGATAGCCGAGGCCGGCCGCGTCCGGTGCTACGGTCTCCCAGTTCCTGAACAGGCGGCCCCAGGGGCTCTCGAGGACCTCCTGCATCGCCTTCTTCGCGTTGACCGGATACCAGAAGCTGTCGTGGTAGAGGACGCTGGCGATGTAGGCCCAGGGCGCGAGTACCGTCTTGAGCGACCATTCGACCGGCTTCTTCATCGGTCCCCAGTAGATCTTGTGCTGCATCCGCGAGGCGAAGGTCATCTTCTTGAACGGCCCGTTGAAGTGCCAGTTCTCCGCCGCCGCAGACGGATCGCCGACGATCTCGATGTCGCGCGGATCGCCGCAGCCGAGGCCCATCTCGTGCGCCATGCGGATGAACTTGATCGAGAGCGGGTCGATGCCCATCAGCTTGGCGGCGACAGCGTCGATCGCGACCTGGTCGGCGCTCGCCAGAATCACGTTCTTGACGTGCGGCGTCATGCACCGCGGCCCGGGCCCGTCGCCGGCGAAGGTCCCGTCCATCACCGCGAACACGCCGCGGTGAATCTTCTTCTGGATCATCAGCAGATCGACGAGCGTCTCGTGGATCACCGGATGCGTCCAGTGCCGATGCTCGTTGAGCAGGCCCCCGAACGCGTTCTTCATCGCCCCGGTCGTGGTCGTGAAGACGTGCGTCTTCACGGTCGGCAGGTGAATGATGTTCTCGCCGATGAAGCGCTTCGGGATCATGAAGCCCTTCGGGTAGACCTCGTTCAGGCAGGTGAACTTCTGCGTCAGGTCGCCGACGGCGTCACGGATGTTGATCCACTCTTCGGTCTCGTAGATGTGGATGTTGCGCAGCTTGTGGGCGTCGACGACGTTGACCTGCTTGTTCTCACGCTCGCCGAGGTGGGCGTCGATCACGACGGTGCGGTTGTGGCACGCGTGGATCAGCGAGGGGTCGTAGCCGTCCTGCTTCATCGCCCGGATCACGCCCTCGAGCTGCCATGGGGTCGTCGAGGTGGCCGGGAAGAAGAAGTGCCAGGAGATGTTGACCTTGAGCGCCGTATCGGCGTCCCGGGCGATGACGTCCTGATAGCCGGCAAGGTTCATCAGGTCGTGATAGTCCCGCAGGACCGTAGCCGGCGAGGTGCGCAGGATCGCGACTTTGGACTTCGGCATAAAACGCTTTGTGACTACTACTTACGGCCAGATATCTGCGGCCGGCCGAGCTAGGACCCGCGCAGCGCGGGACTATAAATGATGAAGGCGACCGTCGCCGCCCAGAGGCCCACGCAGACGAGCAAGGGACGGTCGGTCAGCAGCATGTCCGACGGGCTGCCGCCCCCTTCCTTCTGGTGCACCAAGTAAAGGTACCGGAAGATGCCGTAGAGCGGAAATGGCAGCGTCAAGCCGAGCAGTTCGGTCTTGAACTTCTCGACCGTTTCCGGGCTGACGGAATAGAACGCATACGCGACGATCGTCGACGCCGTCACCACCCCGATCATCTGGTCGAGCAGGTACGGGCTGTACTCCTCGAGGATCTTGCGGTGCCCGGTGGCGCCGTCGGCAAGCAGCACCAGTTCGTGCCGCCGCTTGCTCAGCGCCAGGAACAGCGCCAGCAGCATCATCAGAATGTACATCCAGTGGCTGGCGTGGACGCCGATCGCGACCGCGCCCCCGGCAACGCGAAGCACGAAGCCAATCGCGATCGTCAGCACGTCGATGATGACGGCATGCTTCAGGAGCCACGAATACAGGGTCAGCAGCGCCAGATAGGACACCGCCACCAGCCCGAACTGCGGCCGCAGCCAGAACGCCGCCAGCAGCGCCAGCGCCGCGATGATCGCCGCCGTTCCGATCGCGAGGGGAACCGACACCGCGCCGGAGGCGACCGGCCGATGCATCTTCACCGGGTGGCGGCGGTCCGCTTCGCGATCCGCGACGTCGTTGATCAGATAGACGACGCCCGACAGCGCGCAGAAGATGACGAAGGCGGCAACCGCCTGCGCGACCGCCGTCGGCTCGAACAGCCGCTGGCCGAACATCAGCGCCGCGAAGACGAACAGGTTTTTCGTCCACTGCGAGGGACGCAGGGACAGGGCTAGGCTGACGAGCAGCGGTCGTGAGGAGGACACCGGCTGCGGTTCGACTCTCTCGATGACGTCGGGAGCTGTGTGGCGCGCCATCCTGAGCGCGGAATGTACGACTGACCGTCGGCGGCGTCATCCGGCGCCCGCGGGTGAGTCGGCAGCGCGGGTTCGCCGGCACGACCCCGGCGTCAGCCGGGATCGTGCCTGACGAATTCGGCTAGGACGCGAAGCTCTTGACCGCGTCCGGCTCGGACTCGTAGGTCTCGAAAACGGTCAGCAGCTTGGTGATGGCAAGCAGGTCCTGAATGCGCTTCGTCAGGTTCAGCAGCTTGAGCTTGCCGCCCTGACGGCTCACCGTCGTGTAGGTGCGCACGATCTCACCCAGGCCCGCGCTGTCGATATACGGCACGCCTTCGAGGTTGAGCAGGAGCTTCTTGCGATCCTGCTGGATCAGCGAGTTGATCTTGTCCTTGAGCAACTCGTCGCCCTCGCCGAGCGTCATTTTCCCTTTCAGGTCGAGAATCGTCACCCCGTCGACGACTCGTTCCTCGATCTGCATCGCCCGCCCCCCTCCAAACGCGTTATACGCAGCCCGCCGTGCAACACCCCGCGTCGAACCGTCGAGCCGAAAAAGACCGGCCAGCGTACTACGTGGGTTCAAATACTGTCAAGAATTCGGCACCAAAAGCGCACACCGGCGCCGCCAGGTTGGACACGCGAATCCCCGGCCGGTTCCACCGCCCCCCAAAGGGCTCAGTGCGCCGGTTCCCGGGTCTCTTCCGCGTGCCTGGCCCCGCCGGCGCCGAACCGTGCCCGCAGACCCTGGACGACGACGTAGAGGATCGGGATGAAGAGCAGGTTCAGGAATGTCGACAGGAACATGCCGCCGGCGACGGTGGTTCCGACCGACCTTCGGGCGACCTGGCCGGCGCCAGAGGCGAAGACGAGCGGCAGCACGCCGAGGATGAAGGCCAGGGACGTCATCAGGATCGGCCGCAGCCGGATTCGTGATGCCTCGATCGCCGCCTCGATCACCGACATGCCGCGATCGCGCAGCTGTTCGGCGAACTCGACGATCAGGATCGCGTTCTTGGCCGACAGGCCGATCAGCATGACCAGGCCGACCTGGCAGTAGATGTCGTTGGCGTGGCCGCGCGCCCACTGCGACAGCAGCGCTCCCAGTACCGCGATCGGTACGCCCAGCAGCACGATGAACGGCAGGACGAGGCTTTGGTACTGCGCCGCGAGCGTCAGGTAGACGAGCAGCAGCGCCAGCCCGAAGATCAGGTAGGCCTGCCGTCCCGCCTTCGTCTCTTCCAGCGAGATGCCGGACCAGGCGTAGCCCATGCCGGCTGGCAGCGTCTCGCCGGCGATGCGTTCCATTTCCGCTAGCGCGGTGCCGGAGCTGACGCCCTGTGCCGCGGAACCGTTCAGGCTCGCCGATCGGAACAGGTTGAAGTGGCTGATGACCTGCGGCGCGGTCGTCTCCTTCATCGTCACGACCTGCTCGAGCGGGACCATGCGGCCGTCCTGCGTCCGGCCGTAGAGCTCGCGCAGCGCCTGCGGGTTGGTGCGGAAGCTCTGATCGGCCTGGACGTAGACGCGATAGGCGCGGTTGTTGAACTCGAAATCGTTGACGTACTGCGAGCCGAGGAAGATCTGGAGCGCGCTCGTGATCTCGCTGAGCGGCAGGCCCAGCGCCAGCGCCCGCTGGCGGTCGATCGTCACCTGCAGCTGCGGGTCGTTGGCGGTGAAGGTGCTGAAGAGCGGTGGCCGCAGCAGCGGCGAGGCGTTGCCAGCCCCGGCGACCGCCTGCGTCGCCTGGGCGAGCCGGTTGATGTCGCCGCCCGACTGATCGAGAACCTGGAACTCGAAGCCGCCGAACCGGCTCAGGCCCTGGATCGCCGGCGGCGCGAAGCCGACGACGATCGCGCCCGGAAGCGCGAACAGCGGCCCGCTGAGTCGTCCCAGCACGGCCTGCACCGAGTGCGCGTCACCAGGCCGGTCGTCGAACGGCTTGAGACGCGCGAACATCAGCCCCTGGTTCGGGGCCGCGCCGCTGAAGCTGAAGCCCATGACCGAGAACAGCGCCAGCACGTCCGGATCCTTGAGGATGATCGCCTCGGCCTGGCGCGCGATGTTGCCCGTGTACTCGAGCGACGCACCCGCCGGGCCCTGGACCTGGATGATGAAGTAGCCCGGATCCTCTTCCGGAATCAGCGCCTGCGGCACCGTCCGGTACACCCAGTAGGTGAGCCCGAGCGACAGCGCGAACACCAGCACCACCGCCCAGCGCCAGCGCAGCGCCGCGCCGAGGCCGCGAACGTATCCCCGCGTCCCGGCGTCGATGATCCGCTCGAAGAAGCCGAAGAATCGTCCCTTCTGGTGCGCCTGCGGCTTCAGCAGCAGCGCTGACAGCGCCGGCGTCAGCGTGATGGCGTTGAATACCGACAGCGCCACCGCGAACGCGATCGTGATCGAGAACTGCGCGTAGAGACGGCCCGTGGTGCCGGGGAAGAACGCGACCGGGACGAAGACGGCGATCAGGACCAGGCCGGTGGCGATGACGGCGCCGAGCACCTCCTTCATCGCGTCCGACGCCGCCTTGCGCGCCGACACCTTGTACTCCTGGATGTGCCGCTCGATGTTCTCGATCACGACAATCGCGTCGTCGACGACGATGCCGGTGGCGAGGATGATGCCGAACAGCGTCAGCGTATTGATCGAGAAGCCCATCACCTTCACGAACGCGAAGGCGCCGATCAGCGACACCGGAATCGTGATCGCCGGAATCAGCGTGCTGCGCCACGACTGCAGGAAGACGAAGATGACGAGAACGACCAGGATGATGGCCTCGACCAGCGTCTGCAAGACCTCCTTGATCGATGCTTCGACGACGTCGGTGGTATTGAACGACACCAGATAGCGCATGCCGGGCGGAAACGACTCCGCCAGGCGATCGAGCTCGGTGCTGACGGCGCGCTCGACTTCGAGCGAGTTCGCGGTCGGCAGCTGGGTCACGCCGAATCCGACCGCCTCGACGCCCTGGAAGCGCAGGTCGGCGGCGTAGGTCTCGGCCCCGAGCTCGGCCCGGCCGACGTCCGCCAGCCGCACGAGCGAGCCGTCTTTGCCGCTCTTGAGGATGATGTTGTTGAACTCGGACGGTTCCGTAAGGCGGCCGACGGCACGGACGCTGATCGTGAACATCTGCCCGGCCGGCGCCGGCGCCTGACCGAGGCTGCCGGCGGCGACCTGGACGTTCTGTTCGCGCAGCGCGCTGGTGACGTCGCCGGCGGTCAGGCCGCGCGCCGCCAGCCGGTCGGGATCGAGCCACAACCGCATCGAATACTTGCGTTCGCCGAAGACGACGACATCGGCGACACCGGGCACGCGCTTGACAGCGTCCTTGATGTAGATGTCGAGGTAGTTGCTCATGAAGAGCGCGTCGTACTCGCCCTTCTCGGAGAAGACACCGACCGCCATGATGAAGCCGGTCGACTGCTTCTGCACCGTGATGCCGGTGGTGCGGACTTCGGCCGGCATGCGGCCGAGCGTCTGATTGACGCGGTTCTGGACGTCGACCGCGGCGACGTCCTGGTTGCGGGTGATGTCGAACGTGATCGTGATCGTCGAGATGCCGCTGTTGGTGCTCGACGAGGACATGTAGAGCATGCCCTCGACGCCGTTGATCGCCTGCTCGAGCGGCGTCGTGACCGCGGTCTCGACTTCCTGCGCGTTGGCGCCGGTATAAATCGCGGTGACGCTGACCTGTGGCGACGCCAGGTTCGGGTACTGCGCCACCGGCATGGTCGGAATCGCGACCGCGCCGGCAAGAATCAGGACCAGCGAGCAGACCGACGCGAGGATCGGGCGACGAATGAACGTGTCGACGAACATGCGATGCCCGCCTACTCGGCCTTCACCGGTGCGCCGTCGCCGATCTTCTGGATGCCGGACACGATCAAGCGCTCACCCTCTTTCAGGCCTTTGGTGACGACGTAGTCGTTGCCGAGAACCTCCCCGACCACGATCGGCTTCTGCCTGGCAACGGTGCCGCCCTGCCCGTCTTCGGCGACGAAGCAGAAGTACTGGCCGCTGATGCGGACGACCGCCGTGATCGGCACCGTCAGGCCGGGAACGCTGCGCCAGACGATCCGCGAGCGCACGAACTGCAGCACCCGCACCGCCTCCGGCTTCTCCTTGAGCAGGCTCTTTGCGAGCACGGTCTGCGTCTGATCGTCGACCCGCGGCGAGACGAAGGTGATGGGATTGGTCGCCAGCACCTTGCGATCGGCGTCGAGCAGCTGCAGCGACAGCCCGGTCCGCAGCTGCGGCGCGCGGTCGAGCGGCACCTGGACGTAGGCCTCGAGCGCCTGCGTGTCGTCGATCGTCGTGAGCATCGTCGAGGTCGTGACCCGGTCGCCCTGGCGCACTGGAATGTCGCCGACGACGCCCGCCTGCGGCGCCGTGACGCGATAGAACTGCAGCTCGACGCGGCCCTGCCGCACCTGAGCGTTGAGCGCCGTCAGCCGCGACTCGGCCGTCTGCAGCGTCGACGCCGCCTGGTCGTACTCGGCCTTGCTGACCGCGCCGGTTTCGAGCAGCGACGCGAGGCGCTTCACCTGCAGCCGCCAGTACTGCACGTCCGCTTCGAGGCCGCTGCGGTTGGCTTCGGTGCTCGACACCGCCGCTTCCTGGCGTTCCGGGTTGATTTGCGCCAGCGGCGTGCCGACGTTGACCCGCTGCCCCGAGACCACAAGAATGCGCGTCACGATGCCGTCGACGTCCGGCTGAACCGTCGTCGACCTCAGCGAGCGAACCGTCGCGATGAACTCGGACGCGTCTTCGACCGGTGCCGCCTTGAGCGTGAGCGTCTGGACCGCGGTCGGCGGCGGAGCCTGGGCCTGCCCCGGCGCGTTGCCGCGGCAGGCGATGATGGTCGACAGCGCGGCCAGCGCCAGCGCGGCGCCGGCTCGTGGAACTGACAGGTTCTGCGATGCCATGGGGAATCTATCTTCGACGCTCGAGGCTGGAGTACGGATCCGGCGGCAGACACGGACGCGGTGCGCCCAAGCTCGAGCATAGTGGGCGCGTGAAAAAAAAGGCCACGCCGAAGCGTGGCCTCACATTCTATTTGATCCTGCGGGAGAAACCGTCAGGCGCCGGCAGCGAACTTCCGCTGCTGAAAGCATTCCCGGCAGAAGACCGGGCGTCCCTGCGTGGGGCGAAACGGGACCGTGGTTTCCTTGCCGCAGGCCGAGCAGTTGGTGGTGGTTTCGACGCGTTCTCTTGGCTGCGAGACGCCGGCCGCGGGACGCGACGCGCGTTTGGCCTTACAGCTCTTGCACCGTTTGGGTTCGTTCTTGAAATTCTTGTCTGCGAAGAACAGTTGCTCACCCGACGTCCACGTGAACTCCGCCCCGCAGTCCACACATGTCAGCGACTTGTCCTGGAACTCCATCGGTCCTACCTCTCACCAACTCGAGCCCTTCCGCTCACGGAACAGGGTACCGTGACGGAACGGCCCACTCGTGCTCGAGCCCCTTGGCCCGGCTCCGAGTGGACCGCTTGATCAGCCCAGCAGCCGCGATAGACAGGGCCCGCCGATGCGGGCTAGTCCGACTCGCGGCGCTGCTTCTTGCGAGTTCGCTTGCGCGCCAGCGCCTGCTTTGCGCGGCGACGGTCGCCTGGCTTCAAATAGAACGAATGCTTCTTGATATCCTTGATGATATCTTCCTGCTGCACTTTCCGCTTGAAGCGACGAAGCGCGCTTTCGATCGACTCGCCTTCCTGAATCTTGACTTCAGCCAATCTTGATTACACCCCCTTCACCATCCTCACTGGCTCACAATGTGAGCGCCGGCACCAACGCTTGCGCGTCGATTCCCGGACACGTGAGCGCCGGTTCCTGCTCCGGCTCTCTGGCGGCGATCAGCCTCTCCCAAGGTCTCGCGCCCTAGTGTCCCCCTGTAAGGCCCTTAGAGTTCGACGGAATGCGTTAGGCTATCACAAGAGCCCGTCATTTTAGGCAGTAAAGCTCATCCGGGTTGGTAAAAATCTACCACTCATCAGTTCGACCGCAAGTGTCTCATTTTAGGACTCTTACCGCGCGATGAAGCTCCTCGTTATCGGCTCCGGCGGCCGTGAGCACGCCCTCGTCCGGGCCCTCGCCCGCACCGCCCCCGGCATCAGTCTCGTTTGCGCGCCAGGCAACGCCGGCATCGGCCGCGACGCCACCCTCGTGCCGATCGAGGCGAGCGATGTCGACGGCCTCCTGGAGCTCGCCCGGCGCGAGCGATTCGACCTCACCGTCGTCGGGCCGGAGCTGCCGCTGTCACTCGGCATCGTCGATCGCTTCCAGGCTGAGGGGCTGCCGATCCTCGGGCCCTCGAGCGCCGCCGCTCAGCTCGAGTGCAGCAAGTCGTTCGCGAAGGATTTCATGACCCGCCACGGCGTTGCCACGGCGCGGTATCGCAACTGCCACACCGCGGCCGACGCGCATGCCGTGATCGCGCGCGGCGACCTCGGCCTGCCGATCGTCATCAAGGCCGACGGCCTCGCCGCCGGCAAGGGCGTCGTCGTCGCGGCGACTCGTGAAGAGGCCGACGCCGCCATTCGCGCCGCGATGGAGGATCGCCAGTTCGGCGCCGCCGGCGCCTGCGTCGTCATCGAGGAGGCGCTGAGCGGACCGGAAGTGTCGTACTTCGTCCTGTGCGACGGGCGCCGAGGCGTCGCCATCGGCACGGCGCAGGACCACAAGCGGATCTTCGACGACGACCGCGGCCCGAATACCGGGGGCATGGGAGCGTTCGCGCCGAGCCCGCTCGAAGACGACGAGCTCGGCATCAGGGTCATGCGCGATATCGTCGAGCCCGTCGTCCGCGGCATGCGCGCCGAGGGGCACGAGTATCGCGGGTTCCTCTATGTCGGCCTGATGCTGACCTGCGACGGACCGAAGGTGATCGAGTTCAACGTACGCTTCGGCGATCCTGAGGCGCAGGTCGTGCTGCCGCGCCTCGGCCCGCAGTTGATCGACCTGCTCATCGCCGCCGCCCGCGGCGATCTCGGCGCAGTCGGCGATGCCGTCGACGGGCTCGACGGCGATGTCACCGTCGGCGTCGTCCTGGCCTCGGCCGGTTACCCCGGGTCGGTCGCGACCGGCCTGCCGATTGCCGGCGTCGACGACGCGAGCGCCGTGCCGGGCGTCGAAGTGCTGCACGCCGCGACCGCTTTCCGAGACGGTCGGCTCGTGACGTCGGGCGGCCGGGTCCTGACAGTGGTCGGCCGAGGCCCCTCGTTCGACGTCGCGATCGCGCGCGCCTACGAAGGCGTCGGGCGAATTTCGTTCGACGGCATGCAGTACCGCCGCGATATCGGCCGCAAGGCGCTTGCCGCCGCCGCCCGCGTTACCTCCTGACCGCTTCTGTTTGACGAGATTCACAACGGGTGAGACACAGGACATGGCCGTTCAAGTACTGATTCTGATGGGGTCTGATTCCGACGCGCCGGTGATGCAGGCGGCGGTCGACGTGCTGCGCGATCTCGAGATCACCTGCGACATGACCGTCGCCTCGGCGCATCGTTCGCCGGAACGGGTGATGCGGCTCGTGCGTGAGGCGCCGGGCCGGGGCGTGAAGGTGTACATCGTCGGCGCCGGCGCCGCGGCGCATCTCGCCGGCGTCGTCGCCGCGCACACCACCGCGCCGGTCATTGGCGTGCCGATCGATTCCTCGGCGCTGAAGGGACTCGACGCGTTGCTGTCGACCGTGCAGATGCCGCCCGGCGTGCCGGTGGCGACGGTGTCGATCGGCAAACCCGGCGCGACCAATGCCGGCGTCCTCGCGGCCCAGATCCTCGCCCTCGGGGATCCGGCAATCGCGGCCCGGCTGGACCGCTACAAGACGACGCTGGCCGAGAAAGTCGAACAGGCGGCGGCGCGGCTGGCCGCAAAGTAGCGCCAGACCGTTCGGCGGAACTGAAGTTCCGCCCTACGTACGTAGCGCGACGGCGGGCTGAAGCGAGCGAGCGAAGCGAGCGAGCCACGCGACCGGAGCGCGCCGACGAAGCGGCGCGCGAGAGAGCGTGTAGGGGAGTCCGAGGGGCGAAGCCCCTCGGAAAAGAATGAAGTACGCCATCGTCACTTTCGGCTGCCGCGTCAACCAGGCCGACTCGCTGCGCATCGAAGCGCAGCTGCGCGGCCGCGGCGGTGCCGCGGCGTCCGCCGCCGACGCCGAGCTCGTCGTCGTCAACACCTGCTCGGTCACGGCCAGCGCCGATCAGGGAGCGCGGCAGACGATCCGCCGCATCGCCCGCGACAATCCCGCGGCCGCGATCGTCGTCACCGGCTGCTACGCGACGCGTCGCCCGGACGAGCTCGCGGCGCTGCCGAACGTCGTTCGCGTCGTCAGGAATGACGACAAGGACACGCTCGTCGCGACCACCGCCGAGCGCTTCGGTTTCGGCGACGGGCCGTGCGGCGCCCCGCTCGGACCCGGCGTCGCCGGTCGCACGGCGTTCACGCTGCGGGTGCAGACGGGCTGCGACCAGCGATGCAGCTACTGCATCATCCCGTCGACCCGCGGTGCCGGGCGCAGCCTGCCGCCGGACGCCGTCGTTCGCGACGCCGCCCGGGCTGCGGCGTCCGGTTACAAGGAGATTGCCCTCACCGGCGTCCATCTCGGGTCGTACGGCCGCGACCTGACGCCGGTGACGTCGCTGTGCGACCTGTTGCAGCGGCTCGAGTCTGCCGCCCTCGACATCACGTTCCGCATCAGCTCGCTCGAGCCGATGGACTGCACGCCGGACATCGTCGACCTCGTCGCCGCGAGCGGCGGCAGGTTCGCTCCGCATTTCCACCTGCCGCTGCAGCACGCGAGCGATCGCCTGCTCGCGCGGATGCGCCGTCCGTACTCGGCCGGCTGCTACCGCGCGCTCACCGATCGGATCGTCGAACGTCTGCCGCACGCCTCAATCGGCAGCGATGTCATCGTCGGATTCCCGGGAGAGGATGACGACGACTTCGCGATGAACGCCCGGTTCCTGGCGGCATCACCGCTGTCGCACGTCCACGTCTTCCCCTACTCCGACCGGCCGGGCACGGAAGCCGCGGCGATGTCCGCCAGGGTGGCGGCGCCGGTGATCCGGGAAAGGGCAGCGCGGTTGCGATCGATTGGGGCCGAGCTGTCGCGCCGCTTTCATGACCGTCAGATCGGCACGACACGGCCGGCGCTGACGATCGATGACGGCACCGTCGTCGTCACCGACAACTTCCTGAAGTTGAGGATTGAGCCCGGAGTGGCGCGGAATTCGCGCGTGATGGTGCGGGTGACGTCCGCCGCTAGCGCGTCGGTGCTGTCCCTGCCATCAGCTGCGCCAGCTGACGACCAGGAGCGTCGTTTCGCGTCGATTCCGTGATCAGCTGGCCGCAGGCGGCGCGAATGTCGCGGCCGCGCGAACGGCGCACCGAGACCGTGACGCCGTGCTGCGCGAGGATCTCGGCGAAGCGGTTGACGCGTGCGTCCGACGGCCGCTCGAACGGGATCCCGGCGGCCTCGTTGAGCGGCAGCAGGTTGACCTTTCCCTTGATGCCGTGCAGCAGCCGCACCAGGCGTCGCGCATCCTCAGGCGTATCGTTCACTTCATTCAGCATCACGTACTCGAACGTGATGCGATCGCGGCGCTTGAGCGGGAAGCGGCGGCAGGCGTCGAGCAGCTCCTTCAACCCGTACTTGCGGTTGATCGGCACCAGCAGGTCACGCTGGTCCTCGGTCGTGGAATGCAGCGAGATCGCCAGGTTCGGCATGAACGGCTCGGTAGCCAGCCGTTCGAGGGCCGGCAGCACGCCGACGGTCGAGAGTGTGATCCGCCGCGGCGAAACGGCCAGGCCATGATCGTCGGCGAGAATCCGCAGCGCCTTCATCGTCGCGTCGTAGTTGTGCAGCGGCTCGCCCATGCCCATCAGCACGATGTTGAAGCGATCGCCGAGCATCCCCAGCTCGCGCAGCAGCACGCGGACCTGGCCGACGATCTCGCCGGCGGTCAGGTTGCGGACGATGCCCATTTTGCCGGTCAGGCAGAAGGCGCATTTCATCGCGCAGCCGACCTGGGTCGACAGGCAGAAGGTCTGCGAAGGCGTGTCGGGGATGAACACGGACTCGATGCGGTGGCCGTCGGCGAGGCGGAGCAGGAGCTTGGTCGTGCCGTCGGTCGACGTTTCGCGGCCGACCAGCTCGGGTGTGGCAACGACCAGGTCGCGCGACAGCTGGCTGCGGAGCTCGCGGCCGAGGTCGGTCATCGCTTCGAAATCGGTGACGCCGCGGCGATAGATCCACTGAAACACCTGGCGGCCATGGAACTTCGGCACCCCGGCGCCGCCGAGATGCGTTTCGAGCTCGTCGAGCTCGAGCTCAGCCACATCGAGCCGGTTCAGCGTGACGCGAGGGGTGAGGGCCATGGCTTGAAGAGTGTCGGATCCAGTCCGACCTTCCATTGTACAGCCGCTGTTGCTCCCGCTTCGAGGCCGTCGGCGCGGGAATTGAGCCTTGAACTGACGTCTCCGGCCGTGGTATCATCCCCTTTTCGGCAGTCTTAGCTAAACCCTTCCGAATCAAGTACTTGCGCCGCGGACGCGGAACGCGAACCGCGCCGCACCGAGGCCAACGATGCTGTCGACGCCGCGTCCAGTCGCGTGGCGGACTGAGAGATAGGTGAGTACTTCAACGACCCCTCTGGTGACCCGGGACGTCCTCGATACCGGTCTGCGGCTCATCACCGAGACCATGCCGCAGGTGCGGTCGGTGACGATTGGCGTGTGGCTGATGCGCGGCTCGCGCCACGAGGCCGACGATGAGGGCGGCATCGCGCACTTCGTCGAGCACATGCTCTTCAAGGGCACTGACACGCGCTCGGCGGAGGACATCGCGCAGGCGATCGACTCGATCGGCGGCCAGCTCGACGCGTTCACGGCGAAGGAGTACGCCAGCTACTACATCAAAGTGCTCGACGAGCACCTGCCGCTGGCGGTGGACCTGCTGTCGGACATCGTGATGCGGCCGGCGTTCGTCGCGGAAGAGATCGGGCGCGAGAAGAAGGTCATCCTCGAAGAGATCAAGATGGTCGAGGACACGCCCGACGATCTCGTGCACGAGCTCTTCACCCAGCACTTCTGGGACGCGCATCCGCTCGGCCGGCCGATCCTGGGGTCGAAGGAAAGCGTCGAGAGCTTCACGAGCGGGACGCTGCGCGAGTACTTCACCGGGGCGTACGCGGCGCCGAACATGATCGTCTCGGCCGCGGGCAATCTCGAGCACGCCCAGGTGCGCGAGCTGGTGGAAAAGGCGTTCGCGGCGCTGCCGCATCGTGCGGCGCCGTTCGTCCAGGACGCGCCGGTGGTTCATCCGAACGTCATCACCCGGACGAAGGAGCTCGAACAGAGCCACCTCTGCCTCGGCACCAACAGCTATCCGCAGCGCCACGACGATCGCTACGTCAGCTACATCCTGAACTCGCTGCTCGGCGGCTCGATGAGCTCGCGGCTGTTCCAGAACGTCCGCGAGAAGCGCGGCCTCGCCTATTCGGTCTTCAGCGGCCTCAGCGCGTATCGCGATGCCGGCAACATCACGATCTATGCCGGTTGCGCCGCCGACAACGTCGAGGAAGTGATCGACCTCTGCGTCGAGGAGCTGCGCGGCCTGAAGCGGTCGCTGGTGCCGGACGCCGAGCTGACGCGGGCCAAGGATCATCTCAAGGGCAGCCTGATGCTGAGCCTCGAGAACACCGCCAGCCGGATGTCGCACCTGGCGCGGCAGGAGATCTACTTCGATCGACACTTCGGCCTCGACGAAACGCTGGCCGGCGTGCAGCGGGTGACGGCGCGGGACATCCAGCGCGTCGCCTGCGATCTCTTCGCCAACGGCTCGCTCGCGGCGACGGTTCTCGGGCCGAAGGCGCCCGACCTCACGAAGGCACGTCTGAACCTTGATTGAGCGATACACCAACCCCGAGATGGGCGCGATCTGGAGCGATGCGCGCCGCTACCAGACCTGGCTCGAAGTCGAGCTCGCGGCCACCGACGCCATGGCGGAGGCGGGCCTGGTGCCGGCCGATGCCGCGCGCGAGCTCCGCGCCGGGGCCGCATTCGACGTCGCCCGCATCGCCGAGATCGAGCAGGTCACGCAGCACGACGTCATCGCCTTCACCACTGCCGTCGCCGAGAAGGCGGGGCCGTCGGCGCGCTGGCTGCACTTCGGCCTGACCTCGTCGGACGTCATCGATACGGCGCAGGCGCTGCAGATGCGCGAGGCCGCGGCGCTGATCGTCAAGGGCATCGCCGCCTTGATGGAGGCGGTGCGCGAGCGCGCCGAGGAGCACAAGCGCACGCCGATGATCGGCCGGACGCACGGCGTCCACGCCGAGCCGATGACGCTCGGCGTCAAGCTGGCGCTGTGGTACGCCGAGCTGCAGCGCGATCTCGACCGCGTCCTGCGCGCCCGCGACGTCGTCTCGGTCGGCAAGCTGTCGGGTGCGGTCGGTACCTTCGCCCACCTCGATCCGTCGATCGAGGCGCGGGTCTGCGAGCGGCTCGGCCTCGAGCCGGCGCCGGTCGCCTCGCAGGTAATCCAGCGCGATCGGCATGCCGAGCTCATGACCGCGCTGGCGATCACCGCGGCATCGCTGGAGAAGTTCGCGCTCGAGATCCGCGGCCTGCAAAAAACCGAGATCGGCGAGGTCGAGGAGCCGTTCGGCAAGGGGCAGAAGGGCTCGTCGGCGATGCCGCACAAGCGCAACCCGATCGGCTGCGAGCAGATCACGGGCCTGGCCCGGCTGATCCGCGCCAACGCCATGGCCGCGCTCGAGAACATCGCGCTCTGGCACGAGCGCGACATCTCGCACTCGTCGGTCGAGCGCGTCATCCTCCCCGACAGCTTCATCGCCCTCGATCACATGCTGCGGCGGTTCACCCGCATCGTCCGCGGCATGGTCGTCTACCCTGAGCGGATGCGCGAGAACCTCGGGCGGTCGCGCGGCGTCGTCTTCTCCGGCACCGTGCTGCTCGAGCTCGCCCGGCGCGGCATCTCGCGCGAGCAGGCCTACGAGTGGGTGCAGCGCAACGCCATGCGCGCGTTCCACGAGCAGCGGGACTTCAAGGGGCTGCTGCTCGAGGACACCGACCTCGGCAAGGTCCTGAGCCGGGAAGAGATCGAGAAGGCGTTCGATCTCGACGACCAGCTGCGCAACGTCGACGCCATCTTTGCCCGCGTCTTCACGCCGACGCCGGTCGGCGTCAGCGCGTGAACCCTGTCTCTTTCAGCGTGAACTGCGAATGATGAAAGCCAGAGTGTTCGTCACCCTCAAGCAATCGGTCTTCGATCCGCAGGGGCGCACGATTGCCGAGGCCCTGCACTCGATGGGCTACGCCGGCGTCGGCGACGTCCGCCAGGGCAAGTACTTCGAGCTCGAGCTCGACTCGACGTCGCCTGAGCACGCCAAAACGCTCGCCGCCGAAGTCGCCGACAAGCTGCTCGCGAATCCGGTGATCGAAAGCTATCGGGTGGAGGTTGAACCGTAGTCATCCCGTCGCCAGCCGCGGGTGACCAGTGGACCACTGGCGCCGGCGCGGCTGGACACTGCGACCTGGCAGCTGGAAACTGACCATGAAATTCGCCATCGTCGTCTTTCCCGGTTCGAACTGCGACCACGACGCGTACCACGCCGCCAAGCACGTCCTCGGCCAGGAAGCCGCGTTCGTCTGGCACAAGGACACCAGCCTCGCCGGCGCCGACGTCGTCGTCCTGCCGGGCGGCTTCTCGCACGGCGACTACCTGCGGACCGGCGCCATCGCCCGCTTCTCGCCGGTGATGGGCAGCGTCGCCGAGTTCGCGCGCCAGGGCGGACCGGTGCTCGGCATCTGCAACGGCTTCCAGATCCTGCTCGAAGCGGGGCTGCTGCCCGGAGCGATGCTGCGCAATCGCGACCTCAAGTTCCACTGCGAGATGGTCGGCGTCAAGGTCGAGCGCACGGACACGCCGTTCACGCAGGCGGCGTCGCCCGGCCAGGTGCTGCAGCTGCCGATCGCTCACGGCGAAGGCAACTACTTCGCCGGCCCCGAGGTGATCGACGCGCTGGAGTCGAGCGGCCGCATCGTCTTCCGCTACTGCGACGCGCAGGGCGGGACGAGCGATGCCGCCAATCCGAACGGCTCGGTCCGCAACATCGCCGGGATCTGCAGCGAGGGACGCAATGTGGTCGGCCTGATGCCGCACCCGGAGCGGGCCTGCGAGCGCGTGCTCGGCAGCGCTGACGGCCTGGTGCTGTTCGAATCGGTGGTCAACGCCCTGTCGAGGCAGGGTGCGTTGAGGAGTGCGTAGACCGACATGAGCGCGTTTGATTCCGCCGTTCTCGAGCGTCACGGGCTGAAGCCGGACGAGTACGACCGCATCGTCCGATCGCTCGGCCGCGAACCCACCCTGACCGAGCTCGGCATCTTCTCGGTGATGTGGTCGGAGCACTGCAGCTACAAGAGCTCGCGGGTGCATCTGCGCAAGCTGCCGACGACCGGTCCCCGGGTTCTGCAGGGGCCGGGCGAGAACGCCGGCGCCGTCGACATCGGCAACGGCCTCGCCGCCGTCTTCAAGATCGAATCGCACAACCACCCGTCGTTCATCGAGCCGTACCAGGGCGCTGCCACCGGCGTCGGCGGCATCATCCGCGACATCTTCACCATGGGGGCGCGGCCGATCGCCCTGATGAACTCGCTGCGGTTCGGTTCGCTCGACGGCCCGGACGGGGCGCGGACGCGGCGCATCCTCGAGGGCGTCGTCGCCGGCATCGCCGGCTACGGCAACAGCATCGGCATCCCGACCGTCGCCGGCGAGATTGCGTTCGACGATTCGTACGCCGGCAACCCGCTCGTCAACGTCTTCTGCCTCGGCATCGTCGATGCGGACGCGCTGGTGCTGGGCAGTGCCGCCGGCAGCGGCAACCCGGTCTATTACGTCGGCGCCAAGACCGGCCGCGACGGCATCCACGGCGCGACCATGGCCTCGGCCGAGTTCGACGAGAAGTCGGCCGAGAAGCGGCCGGCGGTGCAGGTCGGCGATCCGTTCATGGAGAAGCTGCTGCTCGAAGCGTGTCTCGAGCTGATGAAGACCGACGCCCTCGTCGGCGTCCAGGACATGGGCGCGGCCGGCCTGACCTGTTCGACCTCGGAGATGGGATCGCGCGGCGGCAGCGGCATCGAGATCGACGTCGCCCGGGTACCGCAGCGGGAGACCGGCATGACCGCCTACGAGATCATGCTCTCCGAGTCGCAGGAACGGATGCTGCTCGTCGTCAAGAAGGGGCGCGAGGCCGAGGTCGAGGCGATCTTCGAGAAGTGGGACCTCCACGCCGCCAACATCGGCGACGTCATGACCGACGGCATCCTGCGGGTCAAGGATCACGGCACCGTCGTCGCGGAGATTCCCAACACGGCGCTCGTCGACGAAGCGCCGGTCTACAACCGGCCGACGCAGCGGCCGTCGTACCTCGACGAGGTGGCGGCGTTCGACCTGGCGAGCGTCGGCCCGGGGCCGGCAGCGGGCGACGCATTCAAGGCGCTGCTCGCATCGCCGACCGTCGCCAGCAAGCGCTGGGTCTACCGCCAGTACGACCACATGGTCCGCACCAACACGCTGCTGCTCGCCGGCATGGGCGCCGGCGTCGTCCGCGTGAAGGGCACGGCGACGGCGCTGGCGATGTCGACCGACGGCAACGGCCGCTACACCTACCTCAATCCGCGGCGCGGCGCCATGCTCGCGCTCGTCGAAGCAGCGCGCAACGTCGCCTGCGCCGGCGGCATCCCGATCGGCGCCACCAACTGCCTCAACTTCGGCAACCCTGAACGGCCCGAGATCATGTGGCAGTTCGCCGAAGCGGTCGAAGGGCTGACCGAGGCCTGCCGTGCGCTCGACATTCCCATCACCGGCGGCAACGTCAGCCTCTACAACGAGACCGACGGCCAGGCGATCTACCCGACGCCGATCATCGGCGTCGTCGGGTTGATTGAGGATGCCTCGCGAACGGTGTCGCGGACCTTCAAGCGCGCCGGCGACGCCGTGCTGCTGCTGGGTAAGAGCTTCGGCGAGCTTGGCGGCAGCGAATACCTCAAGACGGTGCACGACATCGTCAGCGGCGAGCCGCCGCGGCTCGATCTTGACGCTGAACGCTCGCTGATCGCGCTCCTGACCCGGGCGTCGGCGGCGGGCCTGCTCGAGTCCGCGCACGACTGCTCGGATGGCGGCCTCGCCGTCACCGCTCGCCGAGTGCGCTTTCGACACCGGCGGCATTGGCTTCACGGGAGCCGTGCCGGCGGCGGCTGGCGAGTCCGTCGCCGCCGCGCTCTTCGGCGAATCCGCGTCCCGCGCACTCGTCAGCGTGACGCCGGCCAATCTCGCGGCGGTGCTGGCGATCGCGGCAGAGCTCGGTGTTCCCGCCGAAGAGATCGGGCGCACGGGCGGCGATCGCCTGACCGTGGCGGTTGCGGGCACCCCGGCCATCGACTGCAGCGTCGTCGAAGCCGAGCAAATCTGGGCCAACGCATTGTCGAGATACTTCAAGGGACGAGCGGCGTAGAATGGAGACCGACACCGCGAGTCATTTGCTCCAGGGACGGCAGGCAGGGATGCCTGGGCGTGCCGCAGGGGCTACAGGCGTGCCGCAAGCTGTACCAGGGGTGGCAAGGACGCCGCGCGCCTTCGGCGCTCGGCAGCTCACCAGCAACGTCCGCCGGAGGCGCGAGCGAATGCCATTTAAAGACGAGTGCGGAGTCTTCGGCATCTTCGGCAATCCCGAGGCCGCCAACCTCACGTATCTCGGCCTCTACGCGCTGCAGCATCGCGGGCAGGAGAGCGCCGGCATCGCGACGGCGGACGGCGAGAAGCTGCGCGTCTCGCGCGCCATGGGCCAGGTCGCCGATGCCTTCAACGAGAACAGCCTGGAGCGCCTTCCCGGGCACATCGCGATCGGCCACACCCGCTATTCGACAGCCGGCGAGAGCAAGCTGGAGAACGCGCAACCTTTCCTCATCGATTGCGCCCACGGCCAGATCGCGGTCGCGCACAACGGCAACCTCGTCAACGCGCGCGAGCTGCGCGACGAGCTCGTTCGCAACGGCTCGATCTTCCAGAGCGGCAGCGACACCGAGGTGATCCTGCATCTCTACGCCCGCTCGAAGGCGGCCTCGGTGGAAGAGGCGCTGGTCGAGTCCATCGCGCAGGTACGCGGTGCCTACTCGCTCGCGCTCCTGACGAAGAACCGGTTGATTGCCGCCCGCGATCCGAACGGGTTCCGTCCGCTCGCGCTCGGCCGTCTCGGTGATGCCTGGATCGTCTGCTCCGAGACCTGCGCCCTCGACCTCATCGGCGCGCAGTACATACGCGACGTCGAGCCGGGAGAGCTTCTCGTCATCAGCGACAGCGGCGTGCGATCGATCAAGCCGTTTCCGGCCCAGCCGCTCTCGCACTGCGTCTTCGAGCACGTCTACTTCTCGCGGCCCGACAGCTACGTCTTCGGCCGCAGCGTCAACGAGGTGCGCACCGAACTCGGACGCATCCTCGCCCGCGAGGCGCCGGCGCCTGCGGATGTCGTCGTGCCGATCCCGGACTCCGGCGTCTGCGCTGCCATCGGCTTTGCCGAGGAAGCGGGCCTGCCGATGAAGATGGGGCTGATCCGCAACCACTACGTCGGCCGGACGTTCATCCAGCCGCAGCAGTCGATCCGCCACTTCAACGTTCGCGTCAAGCTCAATCCGGTCCGCAGCATCCTCGAAGGCAGGCGGGTGATCCTGCTCGACGACTCGATCGTGCGCGGCACGACGAGCCGCAAGATCGTCAAGATGGTGAAGGCCGCCGGCGCGCGCGAGGTGCACCTGCGCATCAGCTGCCCGCCAACGGTGTCCCCCTGCTTCTACGGCGTCGATACCCCGAGCCGGTCCGAGCTGATTGCCGCGACGCACACTGCCGAGGAGATTCGCAAGTACGTCGAGGCCGACAGCCTCGCCTACCTGAGCCTCGATGGCCTGCGCCAGGCCGTCGGCACCCAGCAGGGTTCGTACTGCACGTCGTGCTACACCGGCGTCTATCCTGTCGCCTTCCCGCGCAACGAGCAGGCATACCTTCAGCTCGCGCTCAAGAACGTCGACTGACGATTCGCATGCGCCAACTCGCTGTCTCCGCCCTTCTCGCCCTCGCCGTCGCCTCGACCGGGCTCGCGCGCTCGCCGCAGCCGCCGGCGAGCCAGGCGAAACCGCCGGTCAAGCCGCCCGTTGCCCCGCCGGTCGCTGCCCCGAAAGCGGCCGCGCCTGAAGCGCAGGGGCCGGTCACGGCGGAGCAGCTTCGCACCGCGATCAACAACCTGAGCTCGATCGACTATGCCGTGCGCTCTCCGGCCGCGCGCATCGTGCGACGCGCCGAGCCGGCGACGGCGATCCCGGCGCTGACGCAGGCGGTCAAGGCCCACGCCGATCAGTACGTTCGTTATCGCGCGCTCGTCATCCTGTCCGGGTTCAACGACCCGCGCACGCGCGACCTGATGGTCTCGGCGATCGCCGACAAGAACGACCGCCTCCGCACCGTCGCCTACGCCTATTTCGAGGGCAACCCCGACAAGACGGTCGTCCCCCGGCTTCTCGAAGCGCTGAACAGCGAGGAATCGGAGTTTGTCCGGCCGGCGCTGACCCGCGCGCTGGCGGCACACGCCGACGATCCCAAGGTTCGCCAGACGATGGAGAAGCTGGTCATGCAGGGCCAGGCCTTCTTCCGCAGCGTCGTCATCGAAGCGCTGGGCGATCACCGTGCCACCTACGCGCTCAAGCCGCTGCTCGAGGTTGCCAAGGTCGACGGCCCGCTGCAGGACGACGCGGCGCTGGCTCTCGGCAAGATTGGCGACAAGACCGCGTTGCCGGTTCTGGCCGGATTGCAGCGCACGGCGCCGCGCGAATCGCAGCCGGGCATCGCCGCCGCGATCTGCCTCCTTGGCGTCAACTGCGCCTCGCATCAGCCCTATATCGTCGACTCGCTGCGCTTCTCGATCGCGAACATCGGCTTCCAGTCGCTGGTTCGTTCGGCCGCATCCGGTTTGAGCGTGCTCGCCGTCGCCGGTCGCGAAGACGCGGCGACGGAGCTCATCGCCCTCGGCGGTCCGACGCAGGACCCGGTGCGGGCGCCGATCGCGCTGTCGATTGGGACACTGGCGCTGCGCAACACGCCGCTGCTGATGAAGATGCTGGCGCAGGACGTGCTGCGTGAGCCGGGCGTCGAGCTGCTGCGCGAGGCGTTCGACATGCTCGAAGAGGATTTCGAAGAGGAACGTTTCTTCGCGACCGTGCGGCGGACCTACTGGCAGTCGGCTGCCGGATCGCCGGAGCGCACCGTCGCCGATACGCTCATCCGGAAGCTCGAGTTCTAGGAACCCGACGCGCCGGATGCGGGCATCGACCACCGGGCATCTTCTGGCGAGCACCTTCTAGCGAACATCTTCTAGCGACAGACCGAGGCATGGACTACAAGCAGTCGGGCGTCAACATCGACGCCGGCAACGAAGTGGTGCGCAGAATCCGGACGCTGGCGCGCGGCACGTTCACGCCGGGCGTGCTGTCGGAGATCGGCTCGTTTGGCGGGCTGTTCCAGCTCGGTCAGGCCGGGGTGACGGATCCCGTGCTGGTGGCGAGCGCTGACGGCGTCGGCACCAAGCTGCGGGTCGCGTTCATGACCGGCGTGCACACGACGATTGGCGTCGATCTCGTCAACCACTGCGTCAACGACATCCTCGTCCAGGGGGCGCAGCCGCTGTTCTTTCTCGACTATCTTGCGACCGGGCGGCTGGACCCCGACGTCGCCGTGCAGATCGTACAGGGACTCGCCGCGGCCTGCCGCGACAACGGCTGCGCCCTGCTCGGCGGCGAGACGGCGGAGATGCCAGGGTTCTACGCCGACGGCGAGTACGATGTCGCCGGCTTCATCGTCGGCGTCGTCGCGCGCGACGCGCTGATCGATGGCAAGGGCATTGTGGCCGGGGACGTGCTCATTGGCCTGCCGTCGTCGGGGCTGCACACAAATGGCTACTCGCTGGCGCGGAAGATCGCGTTCGAGCAGGCCGGGCTGGCGCCGGGCGATCGCGTCGGCGAGCTCGGCGAGTCGATCGGCGCCGCGCTCCTCGCACCGCATCGATCCTATCTGCCGATGGTCCGGCCGCTGCTGGGCGAGCGCCTGATCAAGGGGATGGCGCACATCACCGGCGGCGGCATCACCGACAACCTGCCGCGGATCCTGCCGAGCGGCACCGGCGCCGTCATCGATCGCGCCGCGTGGCAGGTGCCGGCGCTTTTCAAGTGGCTGCAAAAGACCGGCGGCGTCCCTGACTCCGACATGCTGCGGACGTTCAACATGGGCATCGGCCTGATCGTGGCGTGCGCGGAGCGTGACGCCGCGCGCCTGCTGACGCTGCTCGCGTCGGCCGGCGAGCCAGGCGCCGTGCGGATCGGCCGGATCGAGCCTGGCGCCGGCGTCAGTTATGTGTGACCGGGGTCAGATCTGGGTCTGACCCCCGTCGGCAGGGACGGGAGTTACAGACGTGAATGCGACAGAGGCGCGGACGCTGGGCGTCCTCATCTCGGGGCGGGGCAGCAACCTGCAGGCGCTCATCGACGCCATTGCCGAAGGCCGGCTGCGGGCGACGATTGGCGTCGTGATCGCGAATCGCGCTGACGCCGCCGGTCTCGAACGGGCGCGGGCGTCTGGCATTCGCGCCGTTGTCGTCGAACACCGCGGCTTCCCGAGCCGGGAGGCGTTCGAAGCCGCGGTCGTCGACGAGCTGCGGGCCGCCGGCGTGCGCCTCGTCTGCCTGGCCGGCTTCATGCGCCTGGTCGGCGCAACGCTGCTCGATGCCTTCCCGAACGCCGTCCTCAACATCCATCCTTCGCTCCTGCCGTGCTTCCCCGGTGTCAACGCGCAGGGACAGGCGCTCGAGCATGGCGTAAAGATCAGCGGCGCGACGGTTCACCTCGTGACCCGGGAGCTCGACAACGGTCCGATCGTGCTGCAGGCGCCGGTCCCGGTCCGGGCCGACGATACGCCCGGAGACGCTGTCCGCGCGCATCCTCATCGAGGAGCACCGCCTCTACCCCGAAGCGGTGCGGACGCTGCTCGACGGCGGCTGGACGCTGCAGGGCCGGCGCTTCGTGCCGGCGTCCCCCTCGAGATAGCGAACCGTTTTAACCGAGGGGCTTCGCCCCTCGGACTCCCCGACACGCTCTCTCGCGCGCCGCTTCGACGGCGCGCTCCGTTCGCGTGGCTCGCTCGCTTCGCTCGCTCGCGCGTCTGGAAAATCGCCGCGAAACCAGCTTTCGCATCGGCAGCGTTCAGGAAACGTCTGCCGGTCGCAGCGTCAGGATCGCGACTTCGGGCGGACACCGGAGACGAACCGGGACGTAGACCGTGCCGACGCCGCGGCTGACGAACGCCGACGTGTTCTCGAGGCTGCCGTGGCCGGCGATGATCGGAAAGTGTTTCGCCGCGACGGCGCCGAGGCCCGGCAGCACCACCTGGCCGCCGTGGGTGTGGCCGCTCAACATCATCGGCAGCCCCAGTTGCGCCGCTTCGGTGAGCCGCGCCGGCGTATGCGCGACGAACATCGTTGCCGGCGCGGCACCGCGCGCCAGGCGCGTCAGGTCCGACAGCTTCCGTGTCCAGTACCTGATGCCGAGGATGTCGAGTGTCTCGCCGCGCAGCGTCAGCCGCGTGCGCGCGTCGCGCAGCACCTCGATGCCGCGGTTCGCGAGCGCCGTCGGCATGTCACGGTCGTCATCGTGGTTGCCGAGCACGGCGAAGACGCCGTGCGGTGCCGACAGCGGTGCGAGATCCTCGGCGACCAGCGGGACGAATCGGCGCTCGCCATGGGTCACGTAGTCGCCGCCGAGCACGATCAGATCCGGTTTCTCCTGCATCAGCAGCTGCACCGCCGAGCGTATGAGCTCGGCCGGGACGGTGGAGCTGCGATGGAGATCGGTGAGGAAGCCGACGCGCAGTCCGGCGAGGCCGTCGGGCAGCCCGGCGACGGACAACGATGTCCGGGTGATCTCGATCTGATGACGTTCGTAGAGAAAGCCGAAGGCCGAGCCGCCGACGGCGGTGCCGGCAGCGACCGCCGTCAGCGCCCGCAGCAGGTCGCGCCGGGTCAGGCCGCCGCCTGACGCGCGGACTGGCGTGCGGGTTGGAAGAGCGTTCGCGGGCATTCGTCAGGCCGCCCGCGACGCGCGTCTCGCCGCCGTCGGGCGCCGGCAGGTACCCATGCGTCATAATATGGCGCTCTGCCATGACAGTCGACGAACAACTCGCATATCTCACCAAGGGCTGCGTCGACGTCGTCCGCGCCGCCGAGCTCAGGCTCAAACTCGAGAAGTCGGCGGCGACAGGCCGTCCGCTCGTGGTGAAGGTCGGCTTCGATCCGACCGCGCCAGACCTGCATCTCGGGCACACCGTGCTCATCCGCAAGATGAAGCACTTCCAGGATCTCGGCCACACGGTCGTCTACGTCGTCGGCTCGTTCACCGCCCTGATCGGCGATCCGACCGGACGATCCAAGACCCGGCCGCCGCTCACGCCGGAGGAGATCCAGCAGAACGCCGAAACCTATCAGACCCAGGTCTTCAAGATCCTCGACCCGGCCCGGACGCAGGTGCGGTTCAACAGCGAGTGGCTGGAGCCGCTCGGCAGCTTCGGCTGGGTGCGGCTCGCGGCGCAGTACAACGTCGCCAAGATGATGGAGCGGCGTGATTTCAAGAAGCGCTACGAGGGCGGCCAGCCCATTGCGCTGCACGAGTTCCTTTATCCGCTCGCCCAGGCCTACGACTCGGTGTTCCTGAAGGCAGACGTGGAGCTGGGCGGCACCGATCAGCTCTTCAACCTCAATGTCGGCCGCGACCTGATGCCGGCCTACGACCTCGAGCCGCAGGTCGTCATGACGACGCCGCTGCTCGAGGGGCTGGACGGCGTCGAGAAGATGTCGAAGAGCGCCGGCAACTACGTCGGCGTCACCGAGCTGCCGTCGGAGATGTTCGGCAAGTTGATGTCGATCTCCGACGAGCTGATGTGGAAGTACTACTCGCTGCTGACGGACCTCACGCCCGATCAGATCGACGCCCGCCAACGCGCCGTCGAATCGGGCGAGCTGCATCCGAAGCGGGCGAAATCGGACCTCGCGATGACGATCGTCCGCGACTTCCACGGCCCGCAGGATGCCGAACAGGCGGCCGAGGACTTCGAGCGTCGCTCGCGCGGCGGCGTACCCGACGATGTGGTTGAACGGCCGATGCTGGCGGGGACGCAGGTCGAGCACCTGCTGCTCGAGTGCGGGCTGGCGAAGTCGGGCAGCGAGGCGACGCGCAAGGTGCAGCAGGGGGCGGTACGCATCAACGGCGAGAAGTTCACCGCGGTCCGGACGCCGGTCGAGCGCGAGGGGTCGTTCCTGCTGCAGGTCGGCCGGCAGATCCTGCGGATCCACGTCCTGCAGGCGAACGACGTCCTGGTGACGACGATTCCGGTGCAGGCGGGTCAGGCGTGGATTCTGATGCAGAATAAGGGGCAGGTCGATGTGCCGCACGGGACGCGCGACGCGGCGCTGTCGCGGGC
>CAVVSF010000007.1:0-1187500 GCA_963750915.1 uncultured Acidobacteriota bacterium | reverse complement strand
TCCGACCTGCACGAATGGCGTAATGATCTGGGCGCTGTCTCAACGAGGGGCACTGCGAATTTGTGGTACCGGTGAAGACGCCGGTTGCCCGTGACTAGACGAAAAGACCCCGTGCACCTTTACTACATCTTAGTAGTGAATGCTGGCGTGTTATGCGCAGGATAGGTGGGAGACTTTGAACCCAGGCTCTCGGGCTTGGGGGAGTCAACGGTGAGATACCACCCTTAACACTCCGGCGTTCTAACCTCGTTCTGTCATCCAGATCAGGGACACTGCTAGGTGGGTAGTTTGACTGGGGCGGTCGCCTCCTAAACTGTAACGGAGGCGCGCGAAGGTTCGCTCAGGCTGTTTGGAAATCAGCCGTAGAGTGCAAAAGCAGAAGCGAGCTTGACTGCGAGTCCTACAAGACGAGCAGGTGGGAAACCAGGCTTTAGTGATCCGGTGGTTCCGCGTGGAAGGGCCATCGCTCAACGGATAAAAGGTACGCCGGGGATAACAGGCTGATCTGAGCCAAGAGTTCACATCGACGCTCAGGTTTGGCACCTCGATGTCGGCTCATCGCATCCTGGAGCTGTAGCAGGTTCCAAGGGTCCGGCTGTTCGCCGGTTAAAGCGGTACGTGAGCTGGGTTTAGAACGTCGCGAGACAGTTCGGTCTCTATCTGTCATGGGCGGAGGAAATTTGAGTGGGGCTGTCCTTAGTACCGAGAGGACCGGGATGGACGCACCTCTAGTGTACGAGTTGTCACGCCAGTGGCAGCGCTCGGTAGCTACGTGCGGAAGGGAGAAACGCTGAATGCATCTAAGCGTGAAACCCTCCACAAGATGAGATTTCCCAGGCCGCAAGGCCTCTAAAGGCTCCTGGAAGATTACCAGGTAATAGGTCGGGTGTGGAAGCGCAGCAATGCGTGGAGCTAACCGATACTAATCAGCCGTGAGGCTTGACCATTTCTCTCTTCTCTCCGGAGAAGAGTGCACATCCCGCCGTCGCCGCTATGCGGCTATGGCGCGGGAAAGCTGCCGTGGTTGGTTGAAACTACCGTTTGCAGGATACTCAGTTGGCCGGGCCGCAACGCCCGGTGCTCTTTGACATAGTCTGGGACGATCGACGACTCCCGCGCAGATATCAGGTGCGATTGGCCGTCGAACCCCAGGCAACCAAGATTGACTTTCCCGGTGGTCATAGGAGAGGGGTCACACCCGTTCCCATTCCGAACACGGAAGTTAAGCTCTCTACCGCCGATGGTACTGCGCGGGTAACTGCGTGGGAGAGTAGGTCACTGCCGGGATTATTTTTCACTCTGCGCCCGACGCTCGCTAACACGAGCGCCGGGCGTTTCTTTTTTCAGGGCATCTCTCGTTTCCGGGCGGCGCTCGCCCCCGGCGCATTGCCAGCCCGGTCCGCACTCTGCTAACGTCGCGGACATGAATCGACTCCTCACGCCCCTGGCCCTGCTCGCCACCGTCATGGTTGTTGGCGCGGGCGCCGCCAAGCCCAAGTTCACGTCGGTCTGGAAGACGCCCGCCGCCGCCGAGGTCACCCTTGCGGGCAAGAAGGTCGCCGCGCTCGTGATTTCCAACGACACCGACCTCCGCGTCTCCGGCGAGGAGGCACTCGTCCGGGAGCTCGGGCAGCGCGGCCTCCAGGGCGTCGCCACCTACCGCATCGCGCCGAAAGAGGAATTGACCGATGTCGCCAAGGCGCGCGGCTGGTTCGAGCGTGCCGGCGTCGAAGGCGTCGTCGCGCTGCGGCCGATCTCCTCCGAGAGGCGCACGACCTATACGCCCAGCACCTGGGCGAACCCCTACTACGGCACGCTGTGGGGCTACTACGGCTACGGCTGGAACAACGTCTATATTCCCGGCACAATCGGTCACGAGACCGTGGTCACCGTGGAGACGCTGATTTTCAGCGTGCCCAAGGACACGCTGCTGTGGGCGGCGGTGAGTGAGAGCGAAGAGCCGAAGACGCTCGCCGCCTTCATGAAGGAACTGGTCGAAGCCTGTGTCGACGAGATGCACCGGCAGGGACTGGCCCGCGCGGTGAAGTGACGCGGGGCCGGTGCGATCGAGCTCGAGCCTACCGCGCGTCGCGGAGCCGGATCGAGCGCCCAATCCGATCGAACACCGGACGGTAGAGATCGGCTTCCTGGTCCGGGACGATGGTCGCGTAGTAGAAGAGATTGCCGTCGGCCAGAAAGGTCGTATAGAGGCCGATGCGCTCGCTGCCGCCGAGATCCGAACGATTGACGAGCGGCAGGGCCAGGGCCCGCCGCTCCGAGATCGCGATCTCGCGCACCTCGCCGGCCCGCCGCAGATCGGGATTGCTGCGAGCGAACGCGCCGAGCAGCGTCTCCGTCGCTTCCGCCAGGTCGCGGCTGTTGGCGCGGGCGACGCCGAGCTCGACGCCATGCGTGAAGACGGTCTGCCCCTCCGACACCTGGCCGTAGCCGTTCGCCGGCACGTATTTCACCGCGTTGTTCGAGGTCACTGCCTGCCAGTTCGACGGTACGTCGACATCGAACAGGCGCCCGCCCTGCATCCGCCGGTACTGCGCCGAGGGCGCCGGCACCGGATCGCCGACCCGGCCAACCGAGGCCGGGCCGCTCGTGCCTCCGCCCGATGACTCGTTGCGCGCGAGATCGGCCATCGATTTCGCCGGCGCCATCGACGCGAACGTCGAGCGCGCCCGGTCGAAATCGGCCGCCGACAGGTTGCGCGAGGCGATCGTCAGCGCCGCCGCCTCGCGACTGATGTACGCCGACCGGTTTCCCGGATCAGGGTGGCTGCTCAGCCACTCCGGCGTGCCGGCGCCGCCCTGCTTCTGAATCGTCTCGAACATCCGCCCGAGGTCGCGAGGGTCGTAGCCGGCCCGCGCCATGATCTGCGCGCCGAGGAGATCGGCCTGCTTCTGGTACTCGCGGCTGTACTTCATCAGCCACGAGCCGAGCCCGAGCTGGCTGCCCTGCGAAATCACCTGTCCCCAGCCGCCGCCGACAACCGCGCCGGCGATGGCGCCGGCGATCTGCCCCATCTGGAAGCCTTGCGCCTTGGTCGCGTTGGCGGTGCCGTGCCGCAGGAGCACGTGACTGAGCTCGTGCGCCATGACGCCGACGACCTCCCCCTCGCTCCCGCGCCGCCTCGAACATGCCGCGGTTGACGAACATCGGGCCGCCGGGCAGGGCGAAGGCGTTGATGTCCTTGAGGTTGACCGGGGTGAACGAGGTACTCGAACACCGGGTGGTTGAGCTCTTGCGGCGCCTGTTCGACGAGCCGATCTCCCAGGCGTTCCAGATACGCCGCGACCGCCTGGTCGTCGATCACCGGGTACTGCTTGCGGACTTCCGCGGCAGCTTCGCGGCCGAGCTCGACGTCCTGCTCGGGCGTGAATTTGTTCTTCGGCGGCGTGACCTTGGTCTGTGCCAGGGGCAGCGCGCCGGCCGCGAGCAGCACGGCGACGAGGGACCACGCGCGCACGCGGCTGGACACAGGGCTCATGACTGGGGCCCTGGCTTGCTGTTCTTGCGAGGCTCGTTGTTGCCCTCCGGCGCCGAGCGCCAGACGGCGCGCGCCAGGCCCAGCAGCGCGAGCCCGAGCGCGCCGCGGGCGACCATCCGGCCGCGGCTGGGCGCCGCAGCGTCGGGGTTGAGCATCTGCCGATAGGCGTCGACCTGCTCCCGCCGCGCCAGCTGATGGCGCCGCTCGAGGACGGGCTGCTCGGAACGTTCCGTCGGCGCCGCCTGCGGCGTCGGCGGCGTCGCCGGCGACCGCGCCGGGCGTCCAGGCGAGTCCGAGACGGTGTCGGTAGGCGTGACCCATCGCGTCATGAACGCGAACGACTCCGATCCGCAGATCGGGCAGTGCTGTTCTTCGTGGACCTCTTCGCAGTCGAGGCAGAGACGCGAGTTTACGAGGCGCATGAGATGCCCATGCCGAGTACTTTACGGCCATCCCCGCTCGATTCGCAACGGAGCGGCCGCCAGGGCCGCCTCCGCCGCCTCATGTATTAAAATTGATGGGTTCTAATGGGCTGCGTTCTCCTCGCCTTCGGTCGACGCCCGGTCTTTACCGCTCTCGTCTTCACCGTGCCGGCAATGCTGGCGAGCTGCGGCGGCAGCTCGCCAGTCGCGCCCGCCCCGCCGGCTCTGGCGATCACCTGCCCGACTGCCGTCAGCGGCGACTCCACCGACGGCAATCCCGTCGTCGTACCGTTCGAAGCGCCCCGCACGACCAACGGTACCGCCCCGATCACGACGACCTGCTCGGTGCAGCCTGGCCACCAGTTCATCGTCGGCACTACTGCGGTGTCCTGCGAAGCGAAGGATACCCGCGGCCAGGCGGCGAGCTGCAGCTTCAACGTCACGGTGCGGCCGCCGCCGCAGCTGCGCTTCTCCAAATACCTGACCTTCGGTGACAGCCTGACCGAGGGCGTCATCTCGCTGTCGCCGACGGTCCTCGCGCTCGATCGTCCCGGCTCGTACCCCTCGGTATTGCGGAATCTGCTGCGGGTGCGCTATCCGACGCAGTCGCTGACGATTTTCAACGCCGGCAACGCCGGCGAGCTCGTCTCGGGCGAGGGCGTCCGCCGCTTCCGCGGCACGCTGATCGCGAACCAGCCGGAGGTCGTCCTTCTGATGGAGGGCACCAATGATCTGCTCTTCCAGCAGCGCGGCGTCGAGCCGGCGCTGCAGGCGCTCGAGTCGATGATCAACGACGCGGAGAGTCTGAACGTACGCGTCTGCCTGGCGACGATTCCGCCGCAGCGGCCGTTCAGCACCCCGGACCGCACCGCCGTCGCCGGCATCATCCCCGGCTTCAACGACGAGGTCCGCGCGCTCGCGGCGCGCCGCAACGCGGTGCTGATCGACGTCTTCGCGGCGATGAAGGATGACCTGTCGCTCATTGGCCAGGACAACCTGCACCCGACGGCGCGCGGCTACGAGGTGATGGCGGCGGTCTTCGAGGAAGGACTGGCGCGGGCGTTCGGCCCGCAGTCGACGCCGGCCGCTTACCGTGTCGGCGCCGGCGCACCGACCTCATCGTCGCGGACGATGCGCGAGAACGGCGCGAACCGATAGCGCAGCAGGACGCGGACGGCGACGACGCCGTCCTGCCACTTGATCTTTTTGCCTTCTTCCCGGCTCCGCGGCACGTACGAGATCGGGACTTCGACGATCGGGTAGCCGCAGCGGCGCAGCTTGGCGGTGATCTCGGGTTCGAAATCGAAGCGCCGGCACTCGAGGCGCAGACGATCGAAGACGTCGCGCCGGACCATCTTGTAAGCCGTCTCCATGTCGGTGATGCCGGCGCCGTAGAGGACGTTCGTCATCAGCGTGAGTGCCTGATTGGCGACGGCGTTGACCGAGAAGCCGCGGCGCCGGCCGAGGAACCGCGAACCGTAGACGACAGGCGCGCCGGCCTCGAGGATTGGCTTCAGCAGCCGCGTGTGCTCGGCTGGATCGACTTCGAGATCGGCATCCTGGATGACGACGATGTCGCCGGTGGCCGCCGCGACGCCGCGGCCGATGGCGGCGCCCTTGCCCGAGTTGCGCGGCATGTCGAGGACCACCAGGCCCGGGTAGTTGTCGCGGACGGCGGCGATCCGCGCCGCGGTCGCATCCGATGAGCCGTCGTTGACGACGATCACCTCGCGCGCAACCGGCAGGGTGACGGCGTGAACGCGGGCCAGTACCGCCGCGATCGTCGATTCCTCGTTATATACTGGGATGACAATCGACAATTTCATGAATGAATCGGCGCATCTTAGCATGCGCATCGGCGGCTTCGAGGTCGCGGTCCGGCGCGTCGCACCGTGGCCGCCCCGCCGCACAGTCGGTTGGCTGTCCCTGATTCTCCTGCTCAGCGCCGTCCTCGGGTTCTGCGGCCTCGACTGGGGCCTGCCCTACAACTGGCATCCCGACGAGAAGATCATGGTCGCCGACACCATGATTCGGGAACGCACGCTCGAGCCGCCGCACTTCATCAATCCGAGCCTACATGCCTATGCCATCTACGCCACGGTACGGGCCGCCTACGCGCTGGCGCCGCGGCAGGGGTTGAAGTACCGCACTGAAGCCAACGTGGTGATGACCGATCCGGCGCATCCGGATCGCCCGATCCAGTTCCTCGCTTATCGCCTGTCGCGCGGCCTGTCCGTACTCTTTCAACTGGCCACCGTCTACCTGCTGTTCGTCATCGCCCGATCCTATTTCGGCGAAACCGCCGGCTTCGTCGCCGCCTGGTTCGGCGCCGGGACGATGGGCCTGGTGAACATGGCGCACTTCGCGACCGGCGAAAGCATGCTGTTCATGCTGTGCCTGTGGGCGTTGTGGCGGTTCACGCTGGTCGCCGATCGCGGCGCCTGGCGCGACTACGTCCTCGCCGGTCTCGCGACCGGGCTGGCCTGCTCGACGAAGTACACGCCGTGGGTGCTCGCGGTGCCGTTCCTCGCCGCGCATTTGAGCGGCCGCGGCCTGCGCCGGGGGTTGTCGCTCGACGGCATCGCCAGGATGGCGCTGACGTTCGCCTCGGTGATCGGCGGCTTCGTCCTCGGCACGCCGTACGCGGTGCTCAACTGGCGGGGTTCCGCGATGCGCTGATCTACACCTGGTTCACCGGCGCGCCGAGCGGGTCGCTCGCCGGCATGGAGCGTTCGTGGGTCCAGTACATCGGCATCATCGGCAATGCGCTGGGATGGCCGCTCTTCGCGCTGTCGCTCGCCGGGCTCGTCTTCGGAGCGCTCGCGCTCCTGCTGCGACGTACTGACGCGAGAACCCGGCAGTTCTATCTGATTCACGCCGCCTGGATTGTGGCCTTCTACGGCTTCTACGGCATCACCTCACACCGGGCGCTTCGATTCATCATGCCGATTGGTCCGTCGCTGGCGCTGCTGGCGGCGGCAGCGGGCATGACAATGGTGCGAACCGCCAGGCTCCCGGTGCTGCGTGCCGCGGCGGTGGCGCTGACCGCGTTCGTCGGCCTCTATTCGACCGCCTACGCCGCGCGCGTGAGCTACATGTTCGTCGCCGACACCCGCTACACGTCGGCGCGCTGGATCCAGGCGCTGCCGCTTCCGGCGGGGATGCCGGTCGACTACTTCGCGGTCGAGGCCTACCTGCCCTACTTCGATCGGCCGTCGTTCCCGCTGCGCCACATTCCGGTCCTTCTCGGGCCCACGTATCGCGGCGCCGGGTTCTGGAAGGAGATGCTGCCGTATCTCGAGAACCCCGCCAACGGCATCGTCGTCGACTCCGATGCGTTCTATCCGCGCTACTTCAACCCGGAGGTGCAGGCGAGGATGCCGGAGCGCGTTCACCTCTACAAGCTGCTCTTCACGGGCGAGGGGTCGCCCTTCCGCCTCGTGGCGCGCATCGTCTCGCACGGCCCGGCGTGGCTGGATCCGCGCCCGGAGCTCGTCTCACCCGAGATGGTGATCTTCGCGACCCGCGCCGTCGTGCCTGATAGCGCCGTCATGTCACCCATGCCGCCGCCGAGGGACGACGTCATGGCGCTCATGCCCAAGTAGTTTTTGAAAGGTGCTTCGTGCGGGGTGCCTTGTGCCTGGGTGCTCGACGTGCGGCGTGCGGGGTGCGGGAGTGCTGGGTGCTTCGTGCTTTGTGCGCGGGTGCTGCGCGCGCGGGCACCGTGGCGCCTTCGCACCCTGGCACGTTCGCACCCTCGCACGTTCGCACCCTGGCACTTGGCACCCTCGCACCTCGAGCACCAGGCACAAGGCACCCTGCACGAAGCACGTTTAGTAGCGGAGCACAACTCCGACGCTTGCCGTCCAGTAACTGAGCTGGACCCTGCCGATGGCGGTTTCGAAGTCGTCGACGGGCTTCAGGTTGCTGAAGTAGCGCAGGTCGAAGCGCAGGCCGGTGCGGTCCGTGAGGAAGCCGACGGCGCCGCCGCCGACGTTGTAGCCGAGCAGATTGGCGCTCACGGGCAGGACGTCCGACGCGTCCTGGGCCGAGGCGTGCAGCCAGCCGATACCGCCGGAGACGAACGGTCGCAGGCCGTACTCGTTCCAGCGGCGCGGCGTCGTCAGGACCAGGTTTCCCATCAGCCCGATCGATCGACTCTTGGTCACGTTGATCGGCGGCACGCCGCCGATCGCCGGCGGGTTGTCCCGCTGAAAGAAGCCGGGAACGTAGATGACGAGCCCCTCGACGCCGATCGGCCCGGACCCGACGAGCGACAGTGTGCTGCCAAAATGCCAGTGCGTCGTACCGACCGCGCTCTCGTAATCGAGCAGCGTTGTCTCGCCCTGGAAGGTGAAGCCGAAAAACGGGGTGATGTGCCACTCGGCGGCGGCGGCCTGAGGCAATCCCGTAATCAGGGTGCCGACCAGAGCCAGGACTCTGAGACGGGTCCGCACGTCGTTCAGGTGTAGAGCCGCAGGAACAGCGTGGCGAAGAGCGAGCGCGTGATGTCGCCGGCGTCGAGCTGGAACGGCGCGCTCAGGCCGTCGCTGTTGGCGAGCAGGATGAACGTCAGCCCGCGTCCCGGCAGTTTGATGATGAGCGAGGAATAGGCGTTGGGCACGAGGCCGAAGTGCCAGACGACGCGGTCGTTGCGGTAGGTCTGGACGAACCAGCCGAGCCCGGTTGGAATCGCCGTGCTCTGCGACGTCTGGATGTTCGACCACGCCATTGCGCGAGTCTCGTCGCGCAGCAGCAGTCCCTTGCCGAGCGCCGCGTCGAAGCGCGCGAGGTCACGCACGGTCGAGACGAGGCCGCTGGCGGCGTTGATCCCTTCCTGCTGCAGCTCGCTGCGGGTCAGGCGGCCGCGCTTGTCGACCTTGTAGGGCACGGCGAGTCGGTCGAGCACGCGGCGATAGCGCTCGAGGATCTCGGCGGAGAAGAGCGGTTCGTTGAACGCGCCGGGCGTGACGACATCGCGTCCCGGCACCGAGTCCTTCATCGCCAGTCGCTCGAGCAGTTCGACGGCGACGGTCTTGCGGAAGGGCTGCTCGATGCACGCCTCGACCGGGCGCGTCAGCTTGGCGAAGCGCTCGGGATCGTACTGAAAGGTGTCGCCGGCCCCGGCCGACGTGTGGCTGAGCAGCTGGCGAATGGTTGCGCCCGGTTCCGCAACGGACTCGCCGTAGCGTCGAATCGGATCGCCGAGATCCAGGCGCCGCTGCTCGGTGCAGTGAAGCACGAGCGTCGCGGTGAGGGTCTGGTTCAAGTCGGCGATCGGATAGGGCGTATCCGGCGTGGCGCGGATCCGCGACTCCTGGTTCTGGAACCCGAGGCCGCGTTCCCAGACCACCTCGCCGTCCTGGAGCATGATCGCCGACATGCCTGGAATACCGGCCTGCACGCGCAGCGACTCGAGGTAGCTCTCGAAGGGAATCAGGCCGGACAAGTTGTTCTGCTGCGCGCCTGTGCCCGGCGACAGCACGAGGCACCCCGCGACAGCGAGAAACAACCGAACGATGAGGCCTGAGGGTCCAGTGCGCACGGTGTGGGGAAAGGCCTAGTGTAACCTAGGTCGGCCGTAGGGCGGGGGCCGGTCCCGACGGCCCGGCTGGCGGTCTCAGTGGACCTGGCCGGAATCGGGGGGCGGGGGCTGCGGCGTATCGAAATGCCGCTCGTCCATCGATTGTTCGAGCCGCGTGAGGGTCCGTTCGTACTTGATCCGCGCCCGCCGGGCCGAATCTGGCTGGGCGGTGCGCTCCAGGAGAGTGGCGGTCACGGCTTCGATGCGCCAGGAGGCAAGCGGCGCGTCAATGCCGCGGGTTTCCCGGCGCGCCTGCCGCAGGTACTTGTCGGCGTCGGCGAACGCGTCCCGTTCGAGCGCCACCTGCGCGGCAATCACGTGAGCCCGGCCGCGCCACGTCCGTTCCGGCGTCGATGCCGCGGCTTCCTGGGCCCGCTGCGCCTCGCGCGCCGCCGTCGGCAGGTCTCCCGTTCGCATGGCCAGTTCTGCCAGCGCGCCGTGCAACTGGCTTTTCCAGAACCAGTCCATGACCAGGCGTTCCCGCCGATGCCAGCCTCGCAGCCGCTCGAGGTCGGCGGCCGCGAGCGCGAATTCCCCCTGCCCGATGGCCGCCGCGCCGCCGAAGAGCAATGACATCTGGAGCGCGTTGGCGGTTTCGTGGCCTTCGACCTGTGGCCGGTCGGCGAGGCTGAGGCGCCGCGCTTCGTCCCAGCGCTGGCCTTCGAGAGCGACCCACGCCTGCAGCAGCCGCATGACGATGCCGTGCCGGGGGCTGCCGGCCTTGTCGGCGATGGCGGCGCCTTCGAGCGCGATCTCCATCGCGTCGCCCCACCGCCCGAGATGCAGCGCCGCGATGGTGAGCGCGTGGCAGCAGTGCAGCGTGTCCGAGAAGGTGCCGCTCCGGACCGACGCGGTGAGCAGCCGTCGTCCCGCCGTCCACGCCGCCTGGTACGCAGCCCGGGTCGTCTGGATGAAGAGCAGTCGAATTGCCAGCGCGCGGGACTCGACCTCGACCGCCGACTGCATCGAACGCCAGCGATCGACGCATCGATCCGCAAGCACGTCGGACCAGCCCTCGAACTGGATCTGCAGCAGACCCGAGCGGATCACCGCCGTTGCCGCCAGGACCGGGTCGGTGATGCCGGCGGCGACGTCCGCGATCTGACGTGCCGTATCCAGCGTCGCCTCGCGCGACCGTTCGACGTGGACGTCGGCGAGCCCCAGCAGCGCGCGGAGGTGATCGTCCTTGCGGCCCGCGTTCTCGGCCCGCCTCGCGGTTCGGCCGAGGGTCTCGACGGCGAGGGTCGTCTCGCCGGCGGCGAGCTGCGCCTTTCCGAGCTCCAGCATCATCGGCAGCTGGGCGTGCCGGCGGCTGTCGTCCGGCAGGAAGGCGGCGTGGGTGACGGCGCCGTGCAGCAGCGCCGCGGCTTCGCGCGGCGCGTAGCGCTTGAGCGCGTTCGCGGCGGCGAGGCGGAGGTAATGGGAAGCGCGGGCGTGGTCGTTCGCGCCGTGGAAATGGCAGGCGAGATCGCCGACCGCGTCCTGTTCGCGTCCCGCGAAGAGCGCTTCGATGGCCTGGCCGACGCGCGCATGCGCTTCGGCCCGCTCCGGCGCCGGAGTCTGATCGAGGACGATTTCCTGATAGAGGCTGTGGCGAAAGCGGTAGAGCGGACTGAAGTGTCCGTTGGCGAGCTCGATCACGCCCTCGCGGGCGATGAACCGCTGCCGCCGCGCGAGCAGTTCGAGCACGGGCTCGAGGGCGATTTCCTCGACGCCGGCGGCGTGTGCCGCGAGCCAGAGCGAGACCTGCGTACCGGCGACGCTGGCGGCGCCGATGGCGCGGCGCTCATCCTGAGTGAGCTCGGCCAGATTCTGGGTTACGGCGCTGGCGACGCTGCCTGGGACTGCGGCTTCGAGCGCCGGCGGCGAGACCGTCAGCGCCCAGCGCTCGTCGCTCTGCGTGATGAAGCGGTGTTCCACCAGGTGGTCGATCGCCGTCGCGAGGAACAGCGGATTGCCGTTGGTCGTGCGGTAGAGCACTTCAGCGGCATCCTGGGCGAGGTCACGCCCGAAGCGGGCGTCGAGATAGCTTGCGACCTCGTCCCGCGTGAAGGCGGCGAGCTTGACCTGCGCGGCGTGCCCCTGCGCCAGCAGATCGGACTGGACCCGGCGCAGCGCCGCGGCGGAAGGAATCGAGTCCGGCGGTCGCGAGGTGACGATCACCAGGAGCCTGGCAGCATCTGAACGCTGACCGAGGTGGTTGATGACGTCGACCGTCGACGGATCCGCCCAGTGCATGTCGTCGAGCCACACGACGAGCGTCGTTTCCTCGGTCAACGCCTCGAGCGCGGTGACGATCTCGCGCAGCATGCTTGCCGCCGGGCCGGGGGCCAGGCCGCTCGGCAGCCGGCGCAGGTCGCCCGGGGTCGCGGCCCGTCGCGCGACCCACGTCGGCGCGTGCTGCTGAAGGATGGCGCCGACGGACTCGTCGGAGGCGGCGCTCGTGAGCCGGGTCAGGATGTTGCCGAGCGGACAGTACGGTTCCGAGGGGCCGATCGGCTTGACGCAGCGCGCCCAGGTCGCGCGCATCGCGTGGCGCCGCGCCGCGACCCGCAGGAACGCTTCGCACAGCGAGGTCTTGCCGACACCGCTCTCGCCGGTGACGAAGACGACCTGCCGGTTGCCCTCGACGGCGGCGTCGAAGGCGCCGATGAGCTGCTGCATCGGCGTTTCCCGGCCGACGAAGATCGGCAGCTCCGCTGTCGGCGGCGAGAGGTCGCGCGGGGCTTCGACGACCGGAGCGATGAAGACGTAGCCGCGCTTGACGATGCTGCGGATGAAGTGCGGGCGGGCAGGGTCGTCGCCGAGGGCGCGGCGAATCTCGCCGATGAGCACCTTGACGTTGTCGGGGTGAACGTTGGTGTCGGGCCAGACGGCGCCGAGCAGGGTATCGCGACCAACGACGTGCCCGGCCCGGTCGACGAGGACTCTCAGGATCTCGAAGGCTTTATGAGTGAGCGGAATCCGGGCATGTCCGCGCCAGAGCGTCCGCCCCTGGGGGTCAATCCTGAAAGGAGCAAAATATTTCACGTAGGAGGATTGTCACCCGTCGCCGGCGAATGCGGCGCATTAACGGACGGGGCAGCGCCGATCTTACCGAAATACTACCGCTATGACGCCGGCGCGACGCGCGGTCTTACGCGCCTCTTACTCCAATCCAACTTCCGGCCCGCGAGATATCGCAAAGAATAATCGCCACAGGCCGGCGCCTCTCGCCTCGCTGGTCTTCGGCGGGTCCACGGTCCCTCTCCAGCCTCCCGGCATGACCGTGGACTCGCCGTCTTTCGACGTCGGACAGACGTCAGCGTCGACACGTTGACCCTGGAGGATTGTGATGACGCTTCCTGCGACGCCTCCGTTCAGAGATCTCAGCCCCATTCCGCCACTGCCTCGCACAATGGAGCTACCGTCGATACCCGCTATCCCCGAGGACCGCGACCAGGTCGTCGGTGAGAGCGACGCTCTCAAGTACGTTCTGTACCGGCTGGACCAGGTCGCGCCGACCGATGCCGCTGTGCTGCTTCTCGGCGAGACCGGCACCGGCAAGGAGCTGCTGGCGCGGACGGTTCATCGCCGCAGCCCGCGGCGGTCGCGGCCGATGGTCGTGGTCAATTGCGCCGCGCTCCCGGCCAATCTCGTCGAGAGCGAGTTGTTCGGGCGTGAAAAGGGGGCGTTCACCGGCGCGCATGCGAGCCAGATGGGCCGCTTCGAGCTGGCACACCGCGGCACGATCCTGCTGGACGAAATTGGCGAGCTGCCGCTCGAACTGCAGCCGAAGCTGCTGCGCGTGCTGCAGGAGGGACAGATCGAGCGCCTCGGCAGCCCGAGGACGGTCGAAGTCGACGTCCGCATCATTGCCGCGACCAATCGTGACCTCGGCGAAGAGGTGCGGCAGGGCCGCTTCAGGCAGGACCTCTACTATCGCCTGAACGTCTTCCCGATCACGATCCCCTCTCTCCGCGATCGCCGCGAAGACATCGGCCCTCTCGTGCACTACCTCGTGCGCCGGCTGGCGCGGTCGCTGCGCAAGACGATCGAAACCGTTCCCCAACACGTGCTGCACGCGCTCGAGAGCTACGACTGGCCGGGAAACATTCGCGAGCTGGAAAATGTGCTGCAGCGCGCCATCATTCTTTCGCCGGGAACGACGCTGACGCTTGGCGATGCCTGGCTGATGTCTGCGCCGCCGCCGATGCCGATGGCGAACATGACGCTCGTGGAGCTGGAGCGGCAGCACATCCGTGCCGTCCTCGAGTCGACGCGCTGGCGCATCGAGGGTGGCAACGGCGCGGCACAGCAGCTCGGATTGAAGCCGAGCACGCTGCGCAGCCGGATGCTCAAGCTTGGCATCGCGCGGCCGCGCTGAGGCGTGGCATCGGCGTCGCCTTCGTTCGAGCGGCGTCAGCCGGCGCGCATCAGCCGCGTGACCCGGGCCCGCACCTCGTCGATGATGATGACCGGCTCTTCGCGCATCAGGATGCGGACGCCCTTGAAGATCTGAAACTCGCGCGAGTGGAAGAATACTTCTGCGGCACCCGCGTCCTGCCACTCGGACGAGATGAGCAGCACGTTCTGGTCGTCCGAATCGGTGAGGACCCGGCTGCAGCCACACCCCGAGTAGCCGCGCATCCGCTGCGCCAGCGAATCGACGGCGCCCAGTGCTTCCGCCCGCTTGTGCGGCTGGGCGCGAAACTTGATGGTGGCCAGGAGCATCGGCCGCCAGCGGGTGCAACCTCCGTTCCCCCGGTAACGGGCCGCGAGGGCGCGCCAATCCCGCCAATTTGGCGCATTCTCGCGGCCGTCGGCGCGGGCGCTCGCGGCAGCCGCGAAGGCTCGTGGTCGTCCCACCCCAACTGAGGGACAATAACGGCGCGACCCTGAAGCATGAGATGAGGTTTGAGATGACCAGAGTATTGACCGCCCTCACCGCTGCCGGCGTCCTCGCCCTGACCCTGCCGGGCGGCGCGGCGGTCAAGGTGAAGACCCAGTTCACGAAGAGCTACGATTTCGCCAAGGCCAAGACGTGGGCCTGGAACGACAAGGGCCCCGGCGAGGTCAAGATGGCGCGCACCGCCGACGACGACCCCGAAGTGGTGCGCCAGCGCGCGGAGCCGGTCGTCAAGGCAGCGGTGGAGGCGGAGCTGCCGAAGCGCGGCGTGACCGCAGCGGCCACGGGCGCCGCCGCCGACGTCGAGGTCACCTATTACATTCTCATCACCGTCGGCACGCAGTCGCAGCAGCTCGGGCAGTTCCTGCCGGCGGTTACGGAGTGGGGCGTGCCGCCGTTCACGGCCGCGACCCAGTCATATCGCGTCATCGAGCAGGGCTCGCTCGTCCTCGACATCAGCGCGAACAACGAGGTGGTCTGGCGGGGCATCGGCCAGGCCGAGCTGAAGCCGGGCCAGACGCCGGCGCAGCGCACGCCGCTCATCCAGGACGCAGTGCGCGAGATCCTGAAGCACTTTCCGCCGAAGAAATGACGATCGGGCGGACCGTGCGCCGACCGCCGCTGGCCGCGCTGCTGCTCATTGCCGTGGCGGTTGCGCAGGTCGGCCTCGCCCGTGCCGGCGGGCTGACGGCGTGGAAGGGGGGCGGGTTCGGCATGTTCTCGACCCTCGACCACGGCGCGCACCGGCGGGTCAGCGCGGTCGTCGAGGCGCCGGAGCGATCCGAGCAGCTCGAGATGCCGCCCTCGCTCGAACTGCTGGCCGCGCGTGCCGCCAGCCTTCCCGCCGACTGGCTGCTCCATCGCCTCGCCGAGGGTATCGTCGCGCGGGAGCGGCGGCGGCAGCGGCCCGTCAGCCGCGTCACCCTCACCGTCTGGCGGACCGAGTTCGACCGCGCCACCCTGCACGCCAACGAGCGGGTCCTGCGTGCCTACGTCCACGTCGTTCAGTAGCGTCGACACTGCTCTGCGGCTGACCGCGATCGCGCTGCTGCTGCGGCCGATGGGACCCTGGTTCGTGCGGCCGGCGCTGATTGCCGCGGCGGCGCTGGCGCTGATCTATCCCCGCGCGCTGGCCTCGGCGCGGTTGTGGGGAGCGGTCGCGCTGCTGATCGCGTTCCGCATCGCCGACGACTGGCCGCTCGCCGACAATCACATCTACCTGCTGGCCTACTGGGCGCTGGCGATCGCGCTGTCGCTGCGCGGCGCGGCACCGCCAGCGGCGCTGGCGCACAACAGCCGCTGGCTGATCGGTCTCGCCTTCGCCTGCGCCGTCCTGTGGAAGGCGGTGCTGGCCCCCGATTTCCTCGACGGCCGGTTCTTTCGTGTCACGCTCCTGACCGATCCGCGCTTCGGCGAGGCGGCGATGCTCATCGGCGGGCTCTCGCAGGAGGAGCTGGTCGCCAATCGCCGCGCGCTGTCGCCGCTGCCAGAGGGGGCCGCCTGGCAGACGCCGCCGCCGATCGTCGAGACGCCGCGCCTGCGCGCGCTGGCCCGGGTCTCGACCTGGGGCATCCTGCTGCTCGAGGCGGCGGTCGCCGCCGCGATGCTGGCCAGCGCGCCGGCGTGGATACGCCACGCGCTGCTGCTCGTTTTCTGCCTCGTCACCTATGCGTTCGCGCCGGTCGCCGGCTTCGGCTGGGTGCTGCTCGTGATGGGCCTGACCCAGACGTCAGACGACGACGTGTGGCTGCGGCGTCTGTACGTCGCGACCTTCCTCGTGATCCTGTTCTACTCGGAAGTTCCGTGGGCGGCGCTGCTGCTGGACGTGATGGCGTAGCCGATCGCTCCTCGCCCTCCGCCGACCGCGTCCGACGCCCGGCCGTCAGGTCGCGATCTCGTTCGTCAGGAACTTGCCGATGGTGCGGTTGGTGTCGAAGTACACCTGCCAGTAGTTCTCGCTCGGGCAGAACGGCCGCACGGCGAGGACAGGCCCGGTGGCGGTGAACGTCAGGATCTCGACGCGCGGCGCCGGGTTCATCAGCACGTGCGGGACCCCGCGGACCAGTTCGAGCAGCTGCGCACCGGCGGTTTCCGGATTCACCGTCGCGGGCAGCTGCGCCGTGAGGTCGACCCGCCTGAACGGATTGGCGGTGAAGTTCTGGACGTTCTCCGAGAACAGGCGATTGTTCCCGACGTACGTAAGAACGTGATCGGCTGTATCGATTGCGGTCACGAACAGGCCGATCTCGCGCACGACGCCGGTCACGCCGGCGGCGGCGATCGTGTCGCCGACCTTGAACGGCCGGAACGTGAGGAGGAAGAGGCCGGCGGCGAAGTTCGAGAGCAGCCCCGACCAGGCGGCGCCGATGGCGATGCCGGCGGCGGCGAGCAGCGCGGCGAACGATGTCGTCTCGACGCCGAGCACTCCCATGACGGCGATGAGGACGAGCAGCTGCAGCACGGCACCCGCGCCAGCCTCCAGGTAGGCCGCGAGCGTCACGTCGAGGGCCCGCAGGCGCATGAAGCGGCGCAGCGCGGAGCGGAAGAGTTTAATGGCCCAGCTGCCGACGAGCCAGATGCAAACCGCGCCGGCGATCCGCCAGGCGACAGGGATGAGGTACACGCGCACGAGCATGTCGATCTGAGAGCTGAACTGAGAATCCACGGTTGGCATGCGGCCGGGCGACGCATCCCGATGCCATCTTTGAGAAGTTGGGGAGCTCAGCCTGGGCCGGCGCCGAGGCGGCGGCGGGCCAGCATGACGTCGCTGTCGTCGCCGACGAGATAGAGCACGCTGCTCTCCCCAAGGACGAGCTCGGGCGACGGCGAGGTGATGTGCCGCCCACCCTGCTGCACCGCGATCACTAGCGCCCCCGTTTCCGCGCGGAGGTTCACTTCCGCCAGGCTCCTGCCCACCGCCCAGTTGCCGGCAGCGAGCTGGTGCGACGCGACCGGCGTCTGCGTCACCGACTCGAGCGGCTGCGATGGCGCCCGCACCGTACGCATTCCGGTCGATTCGCGACGGTAGCTTTCGAGCAGGACCTCGATGACGTTGCCCGGCACGTCGAGCCGTGCCATCGCCTGCGCCACGACTTCGAGCGATGCCTCGAGTTCCTCGGCCACCGCCACCGTCGCACCCATCCGCCGCAGCGAATCGGCCTCCGACCGGTACCGCGTCCGGACGATCACCGGCACGGACGGATTGATGGCGCGAATCGCCGTCAACGCCCGCGCGGAGGCATACGGATCGCTCATCACCGCGACGACGGCGCGGGCGTCGGCGACGCCGGCGCTGCGCAGCGCGTCTTCATTTGTCGCGTCGCCGAAGAAGATCGACTCGCCGTCGGCACGCATTTGCCGGACCGTCGCGCCATTCATGTCGAGGATCACGTAAGGCACGTTGAGCTGACGCAGGGCGGCGCCGAGCAGCCGGCCGCCAACGCCAAAGCCGAGAATGACGACGTGCCCGGACATGTGCGCGCGATCGGAGTCCTCGGTGGCGTCGCTGATCTGCCCTGTCCGTTCCGCCAGCCAGGTGCCGGCCCGCGGCGCCATCGCGACGAGCACCGGCGTCACCAGCATCGTCGCGATGCTGGCGGCGAGCAGGACCTGCCATTCTCCTGACGATATGAGGCCGACCTCGATGCCGGCGCGGCCGAGAATGAACGAGAACTCACCGACCTGGGCCAGGCCGATGCCGGCGGTGACGGCGACCCGCAGCGGCGTCGAGACGACCCACAGCGCGCCGCCGGCGACGGCAGCCTTGACCATGATCAGCACCAGCGTGACCGCGAGAATCATCGGCAGCTGCGCCATGATCGCGCCGAAGTCGGCGAGCATCCCGAGTGAGATGAAGAACAGGCCGGCGAGGATGTCGCGCAGCGGCCGGATCTCGGCATGCGCCTGGTGGCTGTACTCCCCCTCGGCGAGCACCAGCCCGCCGAGAAATGCGCCGAGCGCCATCGAGATACCGAGCAGCGAGCTGACCCAGGCCGTGCCGATGCTGGCGACCAGCACCGCCAGGGGAAACGCTTCGCGGCGGCCGCTCTGCGCCACCAGCCGGAACAACACCGGCAGCACGAGCCGGCTGACGACGGCAACGGCGCCAATCGCCAGCGCCGCCTTCAGCACCACCATCGGGACGGCGCTCAATGCGGTCTTGCCCGAGAGTATCGGTACGAGCAGAAGCAGCCCGACGATCGCCAGGTCCTGATACAACAGCAGGCCGACCATCAACCGGCCGTGCGGCGCATCGAGCTGGTTGCGGGCCGCCAGTTCGCGCAGCACGATGGCGGTGCTCGACAGCGCGACGAACAGGCCGATGAACACCCCGACGCGCCACGATTCGCCCATCGCCAGGACCAGCACCGGCATCAGCACCGCCGCGGTGCCGGCGATCTGCAGCGTCCCGCCGAACAGCACGGCCTTCCAGATGCGGCGAATCTCGCCGAGCGAGAACTCGAGGCCGACGGTAAAGAGCAGCAGCACGATGCCGAGATCGGCGAGGACGTTGACGTCCTCCTGCGTTTCGACGATGCCGATACCGGTCGGGCCGGCAATCGCGCCGGCGATGATGAACGAGACGATCGGCGGGATTCGCAGCCTCGCCAGGACGAGGATCAGGCCCAGCGCGATCGCGTAGGTCAAAACCAGTTCGGGGAGGAGTGTTCCGTGCTCCGGCATGCACCAGTAGTGTATTCGGGCCGTGGCGGCACGCGCCCGCCCGACGGCCTGGCTAGGCTTGGGCGATGACCTGCCCACTATCACTTCGGCATGAACTTATGGCATCGTGAACGTCGCCAATCTGGACATCCAGCCCGACGACGCCCTGAACCGGACGCGGCGGACCTCGCTCAACGTGACCTGGCCGCAGATGCTGGAGGCCGAGGTCGTGATTGAGGTCCTGCTGAGAGGCCGGGTCGACAAGAACGGCCAGAATGGCAAGATCGAGAGAGTTGCGGACCGGTCGGACCGACACGTCTGAACCGCGTCCGGCACGAGTGCGGGGCGACAGGAAACGGGAGCGATCATGTCCAGAATCAACGTGCGCGACTTCGTCAAGCCGTATCTCGTCAAGAAAGGCTCCAAGTTCAGGCTGAAGGACATCGATCCTGACGACTCCGCCGGGCTCAAGCCGGACAAGGAGGCCGCCAAGGCAGCGCTCGCCGAAGGCGTGGACCGGCTGCGCGACCTTCAGGAGAAGCTCTACGCCCAGGACCAGTGGGGCGTCCTCCTCATGTTCCAGGCGCTCGACGCCGCCGGCAAGGGTGGGGCGATCGAGCACGTGATGTCCGGGGTCAACCCGGCTGGCGTCGAGGTGACGTCGTTCAAGGCGCCGTCGGCGGAGGAACGAGACCACGACTTCATGTGGCGCAACTTCCGCCACCTGCCGCAGCGCGGCCGCATCGGCATCTTCGATCGCTCGTACTACGAGGAAGTGCTCGTCGTCCGCGTCCATCCCCAGATCCTCGAGAGTCAGCCGATCCCGAAGCCGCTGGTCACAAAGCGGATATGGGAGGAGCGGTTCGAAGACATCCGCGCGTTCGAGCGGTACTTCAGCCGCCAGGGCTACGTCATTCGCAAGTTCTTCCTCCACGTCTCGCAGAAGGAGCAGCTGCAGCGCCTGCGCAAGCGGCTCGACGAGCCGGAGAAGAACTGGAAGTTCAACCTCGGCGACCTGAAAGAGCGGGCGCGCTGGGACGACTACATGGAGCTCTATCAGGAAACGATTCGCGAGACGGCGACGCCATACGCGCCGTGGGTCGTCGTCCCCGGCAACAAGAAATGGTTCGCGCGGCTGGTCGTCGCCGCGGCGATCATCAGCGCGCTCGAGGAGCTCGATCTCGCGTTTCCGAAGGTCGACGGCGCGAAGCGGCTGGAGCTCGAAGAGGGCCGCAAGCTGCTCGAGAAGGCGATCACCGAAAAGAAGAAGTAGCCGCCTCCGGGCGGGCGAAGCGTTCATGATGCAGGCGTTGGCGCAGACGAGCCGGGCGAGCGACTGGCTGGCGGGCGAGGCAATCGCGCCGCGCCTGCGGCCGGCTGTCCTGCTCGCGTCGCTGGCGGCCGCCTACTACCTGACCGCGGTCGCCGGCCATCTCCTCCTGACGCTGCCGATCCTTCCGAGCCTCGCGATCCTGTGGACGCCCAACGTCCTGCTCCTTGGCGTCTTCCTGACGACGCCGGTCCGCCTGTGGCCGCTGGTCGTGCTGGTCGCGTTCGCCGCCCAGGTCGCGGTCGCCTTCACGGTGCCGGTGCCGCTCGGGCGTTCGCTCGGCATGTTCGTCGGCAACCTGACCCAGTCGCTGCTCGGCGCAATAGCGCTGCGCCGCCTCGGCGACTGGCGCGAGCAGTTCGAGACGCTGCGCGGCGTGACGACGTTCGTGGCCGTCGCCGTGATCGGCGCGCCGGCGGTCGCCTCCTTCCTCGCGCTCTTCTCCTTGTCGGCGCTGGCCTGGGTCGACGAACCGTGGCTGTACTGGCGGGTTCGCTTCGTCACCAACGTGCTGTCGGCGATCGCCGTCGCGCCGCCGCTCCTGGTGTTCCTGAAGACGCAGCGACTGCCGCGGCCGTTCGCCCGCCAGGCGCTGGAGATGGCGGCGTTGCTGCTGCTGCTCGGCCTCAGCGAACGCATCGCCACCTCGATCGCGACGCCGATGACGGGCGCGCCGCTACTCTACTCGCTGCTGCCGTTCCTGCTCTGGGCGGCGGCCAGGTTCGGCGCCGCCGGCGTCGGCATCGCGCTGTGCTTCACGGCGCTCTTCCGCTATTTCTCCGATGTCCATCCCGCGGTCAGCGTCGAGATGGCGCCGATCGACGCCGTCGTCACCACCCAGCTGACGCTGATCGCCATGGGCCTGCCGCTGCTGTTCCTCTCGGCGCTGCTCGCCGAGCGGCGCCGCGGCGAGCGCGAGCTCAGGACCCGTGACAGCCGCTACGGCCTGGCGACGATGGCCGGGGCGGTGGGGGTCTGGGACTGGAACCTCGAGACCGACGAGATCTACGTCGATCCGGCGCTCAAGAATCTCCTGGGTTTCAGCGACGCGGAGATCGCCAACCATCTCGACGATTGGGGCAAGCGCGTTCATGCCGATGACGGCGAGCGCGTGATGATGGCGGCGCAGGCGCACATCGAGGGCAGGGCGCCGGCGTTCGAGATCGCCCATCGCATGGTGCACAAGGATGGCAGCCTGCGATGGTTTCTGGCGCGCGGCGTCGTCGTCGAGCGGCGCGACGGGCGTGCGGTGCGGATGACCGGCACCGACATGGATATCACGACGCAGAAGCAGACCGAGCAGGCGCTGCAGGAGGCGCGCAGCGAGCTCGCGCGGCTGACCCGATTGAGCGAGATGGGCGGGCTGACCGCGACCATCGCCCACGAAGTCAATCAGCCGCTATGCGCGATCGTCGCCAATGCCAGCGCCTCGCTGCGCTGGCTCGGCCGCGACGACCCCGACATGCAGCAGGTGCGCGGCGCACTCGAAGACGTCGTCCGCGACGGCAATCGCGCCAGCGCGTTGATCAAGCGGATGCGCAACCTGTTCGAGCGCGGCGCGGTGGAGCGGCGTCCGCTCGATCTCAACGTCATCGTCAACAGCGCCATCGCCTTGACCCAGGGCTCGTGCGATGCTCACCGCATCGCCACGCGCATCACCCTCGATCCGGCGCTGCCGACCGTGCGCGGCGACGCGCTGCAGCTGCAGCAGGTGTTCTGCAACCTGATACTCAACGCCGTCGAGTCCATGGCGCGGACGCCCGCGGCGCCGCCAGTCCTGCGGATCGCGACGAGCCGGCATGACGGCAACGTCTACGCGGAAGTCGTCGATTCGGGCGCCGGTCTCGGCGAGGACCCGGAGCGGATCTTCCAGCCGCTGGTGACGACCCGGAGCGGCGGCATGGGCATCGGGCTGTCGATGAGCCGCATGATCGTCGAGATGCACGGCGGGCGCCTGTGGGCGACGCCAAACAGCGATGCCGGGGCAACCTTCCACGTCGTGCTGCCGCGGCCGGAGGAACATGTCTGAAACGTTCGTGCCGACCGTCTTCGTCGTCGATGATGACCCCTCGGTCCGGACCGCGGTGCAGCGGCTGCTGGCCTCGGTCGGGCTGCCCTGCGAGACGTTCGCAAACGCGGCCGATTTTCTCAACCGCAGCACCACCGGGGTCTCGGGATGCCTGGTGCTTGACGTCCGGATGCCTGGAGCGAGCGGCCTCGACCTGCAGCGCATGCTGAACCAGACCGAGATGAACCTGCCGGTGATCTTCGTGACCGCGCACGCCGATGTGCCGCTCACAGTCCGGGCGATGAAGGGGGGCGCGCTCGAGGTCCTGACCAAGCCGTTCGACGACCAGGCGCTGCTCGACGCGGTCTACCACGCGCTCGAGCAGGAGCGCGTGCGCAGCCAGGATCGCCAGGAGTTGCACCGGCTGCGGGATCGCTTCGAGACCCTGACGGCCCGCGAACGCGAGGTCATGGTCCTCGTCGCCTCCGGGCTGCTCAACAAGCAGATTGCCGCCGAGCTTGGGACGGCCGAGAAGACCATCAAGGTGCACCGAGCCCAGGTGATGCACAAAATGGAGGCCGAATCCCTCGCCGAGCTCGTCCGTATGACCGACCGCCTGGGCCTGTCGTCCCGGGCATAAAGCGATTTCGACCAGCCTGAAGCCCTACCTCACAATTTTGCTATAGGTTATTGGACCAAAGGCCCAGCTTGTCGGGGCCTAGGTCCAATGGATCCGTGACCGCCCCGCAGCATATCGTGACCTCTCTGCGCCTGCGCGCGGCCGGGGGCGATGACAGCCATGAAGTATTTCGGTCAGTTCAGTTTCGACCCTGTCGAAGGCCGGCTCTTCCGCGGCGCCGACGAGCTGCCGCTGACGCGCAAGGCCTCCACTCTGCTCGGCTGCCTCATCGATCGCGCGGGAACGTGGGTTTCCAAGGACGCGATCATGGCGGCGGTCTGGCCGGACACGTATGTCCAGCCGGACAACATCAAGGTGCTCGTGCGGGAGATTCGCCTCGCGCTCGGCGATGCGCCGAAGGCGCCGCTCTACATTCGATCCGCGGTCGGCCGTGGCTACACCTTCGTCAGCCGCATCTCGGACCAGGCCGAACATCGCGGCGCCGACGCCGCTGCCGGGTCGCGGGCGCCGATCGTCGTCAATCGCGGTCCCGAGCTTGCCATGCTGGCGGACGCACTGGATGCGGCAAGAGCGTCGGCGAGACGGCTCGTGATCGTGTCCGGGGAGCACGGCAGCGGCAAGAGCGTACTCTGCGATGTCTTCCTCCGTGGTGCCCAGGTCAACGGGCCCGCCCGGACGAGTTACGGCCAGTGTTTCGACCGTGAGTCGGATCCGGAGCCGTACTTCCTCTTCCTCGACGCGCTGGTTCGCCTCGATCGCCGGCACCGCGGCCTCGTACCGGACTTGCTCGCTCGCGTCGCGCCGACCTGGCTGGCGCGCTTCCCGCAGTGGCAGGGGAGCCGCACGCCTGGCGTGCAGACGCAGGGGATGCTCGAGGAGCTGACCGGCCTGCTCGAGGCGCTGTCGCATGACACGCCGCTCGTTCTGGTGCTCGAGAACCTGCAATGGGCGGACGTCGACTCGCTGCGGGGGCTCGACCACCTCGCCGCGCGCTCCGCGCCGGCGAAGCTGCTGATTGTCGCGACCTGCTGCACCGGTGAGTGGATCGCCGGGGTACACGAGAAGCACCGGTTGATGTCGACCTCCGACGCCAACCCGCGAAAGCACACGTTCGAGCTCGGGCCGCTGACGGCCGAACATGTCGAGCGGTATGTCGACGCCAGGTTCGGTCCCGGATGCCTGACCGACCTCGCGGCTTCGGTCCACGATTCCACCTACGGCAATCCCTCGCTCGTGGTCGACGCGTTCGACGGCTTCGTCGCGCGCGGCCTCGTCATCGAAGCGCCGGACGGGTGGCACCGCACCGTGCCGGTCGAGGCAATCGTCCGCGCCCTGCCTGAGACCCTCGGCGAGTCCGTGGTGCAGCAGCTCGATCAGCTCGAGCCACGCGAACGTGAAGTGCTCGAGGCGGCGGCCGCTGTCGGCAAGGACTTTTCAGCCGGGATGGTCGCGGCGGCGCTCGACACGAGGCCGGGCATGGTCCGCGAGCTCCTGACGCCGCTGGCGCGGCGGGGCCAGCTGATCGTCCCGACCCGCGAACGCGGTAGCGCGCGCGCGGTCAAGGACGGGTATCGCTTCCGGCATGCGCTCTACGCCGACGTCATCGCCCAGCGGGCGCCGATGATGCGCCAGATCCGCATCACCGAGCGCGTGACGCGGATCCGATCGGAACGCCTCGTGCCGCTGCGGCGGGCGTGAGCCCGACCGCAGCGGTGTGGGCGATTCAAACCTCAATCCAGTCCTCGGGCGGCCTCGAACGGGTTCGAGTACCTGCACCTCGACAACTGCCCAGCAGCCATAGCACGGATCGCACAACGGACGGCGCCGTTCGCGGTGATGTCCCGGCGCGTCGGGCCTGCCGCCGTGGCCCGGGGAGTTGAAGAAGGTCGAGAGACCATGCCAGAGTTAGTCATGTCCTCAGCGAACAGCGATGCCGCCCCGGGTGCGCCGCCGCACGCCGGCATGCTCTGGATTCCCGCCGGCACCTTCCGGATGGGATCTGAAGAGCACTACCCGGAAGAGCGGCCGGTGCATCGCGTCAGCGTCGACGGGTTCTGGATCGATCGCACGCCGGTCACGAACGCGGACTTCCAGCGCTTCGTCGCCGAGACGAAGCACGTCACGTTCGCAGAGATTCCGCCGAATCCCGAGGATTATCCCGGCGCGAAGAAGGAGCTGCTCCACCCCGGCTCGCTCGTGTTCGTGAAGCCACCCAACCCGGTCGACCTCAGCGACTTTCACAACTGGTGGCGCTTCGTGCTCGGCGCCGACTGGCGGCATCCCCGCGGCCCCAATTCGACAATCAAGGGGCGCGAGGATCACCCCGTCGTGCACATCGCGTATTCGGACGCCGTCGCCTACGCGGAGTGGGCCGGCAAGGCGCTGCCGACCGAGGCCGAATGGGAGTTCGCCGCCCGCGGCGGGCTCGACGGCGCCGAGTTCGCGTGGGGCAACGACCTGCGCGTCGACGGCAAGCTGATGGCGAACTTCTGGCAAGGGGAGTTCCCCTGGCAGAACCACAAGGAGGACGGCTTCGAAGGCACGTCGCCCGTCGGGTCTTTTCCGGCCAACGGCTACGGCCTCGTCGACGTCACCGGCAACGTCTGGGAGTGGACCACCGACTGGTACAGCCAGGCGCACGCGGCGGAGGAGCCGAAGGCCTGCTGCGTCCCGCGCAATCCGCGCGGCGGCGACGAAGCGGCGAGCCTCGATCCCCGGCAACCGCACATCCCCATTCCGCGCAAAGTGATCAAGGGCGGCTCTCACCTCTGCGCCCCGAACTACTGCCGCCGCTACCGGCCGGCGGCGCGGTTCCCCGAACCGGTCGACACGTCTACCTGCCACCTCGGCTTCCGCTGCATCGTCCGGCCGTCGGCGCAGCCCTGACCTGGATCGCGCCGGCGCCGATCCCGTTCCTGCGAGCGTGATTCGTCATGGAAGAACTGTTCAAGACGTTTGCCAGTACCATCGCGATCCTGGTCGAGGGGATCGCGGCGCTGTTCATCGCCGTCGGCGCCGCCGAGGCGCTGTGGTCGCTCGTGCGTCGGTTCACGTCGCGTGCCGGGCGGGGCGTCAAGCGGCGAAAAGAGATCTGGGTGCAGTTCGCGATCTGGCTGCTGCTGGCGCTCGAGTTCGAGCTGGCGGCCGACGTCCTGCGCACCGCGATCTCGCCGACCTGGGACGACGTCGGCATGCTGGCGGCGATTGCGGCGATCAGGACGGTGCTGAACTATTTCCTCGAGAAGGACATCGACAAGTACGTGGCCGAGCAGCCGGCCGGCGCCTGAGGGCGCGGGCCGGCCGTGGCGCCGGCCGTCACCGCCCGGTCGCGGGAACGCCCCGCTCCTGGCATTCCAGGGAAAGCGCCTCGACTTCGTCCATCACCCGATTCATCTTCGCGATGGTGAGCTCGAGCGGTTCGTCGGTGGTCATGTCGACGCCGGCGTCCTTCAGCAGATCGATCGGGTATTTCGACCCACCGCTGCCGAGAAACTTCAGGAACCGCCCGGTCGCCGCCGCGTCGCCGGCGAGCACTTTCTCGGCCAGCGCCTCGGCGGCGGTGAACGACGTCGCGTACTGGAAGACGTAGAAGTTCCGGTAGAAGTGCGGGATGAACGACCACTCGTGCGCGACGTAGTCATCAACGACGCAGACGCCCTGGTCGTGGCCGTAGTACTTCCGCGTGATGTCGGCGTAGAGCGCATCGAGTGACTCGCCGGTGAGCGGCTCGCCCTGCTCGGCGGCGGCGTGCATCCTCAGTTCGTACTCGGCGAACTGCGTCTGGCGGAACACCGTCGACTTGATCCCTTCCAGGTAGTTGCCGAGCAGCGACAGGCGCACCGCCGGATCGGTGATCGTCTCGAGCATGTGCTCGATCAGCAGCGCCTCGTTGAAGGTGGACGCCACCTCGGCGACGAAAATCGAATAGGACGCGGTCGGATAGGGCTGGTCCCGGTTCGAGAAATAGCTGTGCATCGTGTGCCCGAGCTCGTGGGTCACCGTGCTCATGTCGTTGTACTTGCCGTTGTAGTTCAGCAGCATGTAGGGGTGGACGTCGTAGGCGCCGCCGTTCGAGTAGGCCCCGGCGCGCTTGCCTTCGACCGGGTGCCAGTCGGTCCACCGTTCCGTGAACGCCCGCCGCGCGCCGGCGATGTACTCCTCCCCGAGCGGCGCCAGCGACTCGAGGACGATTCGCTGCGCCTCTTCGATCGAGTAGTTGAGATCGACCGAGGCGACGAGCGGCGCGTACAGATCGTAGTAGTGCAGATCGTCGAGCCCCATCATCCGCCGTCGCAGCCCCAGGTAGCGATGGAAGGTCGGCAGGTGGCGGTTGACGCCCTCGACCAGGCGCGTATAGACCGAGGTCGGGACGTTGGGGCCGTCGAGCGCTGCTTCGAGCGTGCGCGCATACCGGCGCGAGCGGGCGTAGAAGATGTCGATCTGGACCTGGCCGTTGAGCGTCGATCCGAACGTGCCGCGATAGCCGCCGAGGGCGTCGAGGAACGACGACATCACCAGCGCGCGGTCGTCGCGATTCGGCACGGCGCGATACAGGCTGTAGCCGGAGCTGTCGAGCCGCACCGCCTTGCCGTCGCTCAGCGTCACCGTCGGGTAGGGAAAGTCGGCGTCGGAGAAGATGCCGTAAGTGTTCGACGGCGCGCTGGCCATCACGCCGGCGCTGGCGAGCAGGCGCTCTTCCGCGTCCGAGAGCGTGTGCTCGGCGCGGCGCTGCAGATCGTCAAGGTACATCCGGTACGGCGCCAGCCGCGGCTCGCTGGCGAGGAAGCGGTCGATCGTCGTCCGTCCAAGCCGGAGAATCTCGGGCTCGATGAACGCCGCCTCGGCAGCCATCGCCGCACCGAGCTGGGTCATCTCCTGCTGCAGTCCCTGATACTTCGCGACCCGCGTGTCGTTGTCCGACATCATGCTGGCGTAGACGTAGGCGCGAGAGAACTCCTTCGACAGCCGCGTCACCGTCTCCAGCGCGCCGGCGAGCACCGCAGCCTCGGTCCCCAGCCGCCCGGCGTACGGCTGCAGCTGCGCAATGTCCGTCTCAATCGCGTTCTTCGCCGCGCGCCAGGCCTCATCGGTCGGATAGAGATGCGTGAGGTCCCACTTGTACTGATCGTCCACGGTGCTCCTGTCGATTGGTGAGTGAGGCGCCGGGGAAGGGCGCGACCGCCTGATCGAATTGTACGAGCGCAGGCGCGCGAGGCGCCAGTGACCGGGCCGTAAACCCGGTAAGAAGGCGGTAGGACTTCCGGCGGTGAAGCGCTACTTCGCCGGCGTCAGCGTCAGACGATGCCTGGCCTGGGCCTGGACGGCCTTCGAACTGAAATGCAGCGGGAAGTACTTGTTCTCGGCCCACAGGGGAAGGAGATTCCCGTAGAACGGGCTCCCCGGTTGACCGGACTGCCCCGGGGTGTTCGTGGCGAGCGACCGATCCCAGTTCGAGACGTCCATGATCTCGCGGTAGGTCGCGCCGTCCGCGGCGACGGTGCCGGCGCCGCCGCCGCGTTCGACGGGCGGGAGGTCGAAGGCCCTGGTCAGCGGATGCGGAAACGCGCGCGCGTGCATGCGGCCCCACCGCCACGTCTTCCAGTCCTTGCCCTGCGTCCTCGCAAGCTCGTCGACTGCGGCCCGCAGGCCCTTTGTCAGCTCGGCCTTGTCCGTCGTTCCGGCCGGTGGCGCCGTGTCGGCTGCGACCAGGTCGCGCCAGGTTTCGTAGAGCGCGGCCGCGGCGCTGTTACGGTCGTAAACGCCGTTCCATTCCGCCAGCATTGCGCGCGCACGCTCGACTTCTGAGTCGCTCGCCGTCCAGCCGCCAAAACGGCCGCGATCGGCCACGGCGCGAAGTGAGAGGGCATCGTGCTGAAAGCGTTGATGATCCTCGAGCGAATAAGTACGTCCCGGCACGAGCAGCTGCCGCAACCGCGTGATCCGCTCGAACCGCGTGTCGGCAGTCTTGAACATCAGCGGCGGCCGGAATCCCTTCGGCTGGATGTTGTGGTTCGCCGTGACGATCAGACCCGACGCCGGGTTGAGCTCGCTCGGAAGGTCGCGACGGAAGCCGTCCCACTCATAGGTACCGGTGCCGGGGACCGGCAGGCGCCCGTTCCAGGGCTTGCTGGTCCGGCCGTGACGGTTCGGCGTCAGCGCCGACGCGCGCCATCCGATGTTGCCGTCGACGTCGCCGCAGATGAGATTCTCGGAGGGGGCGTTCCAGTGCGCGGCGGCGTCCAGGAACTCGCGGCAGTTCTTCGCCGCGCTCAGCCGCAGGCCGGCGAGGTACGGCGCCGTGCCCGGCTCGTGCAGCGCCGACCGCAGCGCGAAGGCGCGACGCCGCGCGAGGTCTTCATGAAAGATTGGTCCATGACGGCTGAACTTCAGCTCGACGATCTGCGGCGGGCCGCCCTTGACCTTGATCTCGTCGCGGACGATGCGCAGCGGCTCCCAGGCACCTCTCCAGCGAACCTCATTCGCATTCGCCGGATTGACCTCCTCGACGTAGACGTCCTGCTGGTCGGTGCCGACGATCGTCAAGCCCCACGCAACGTGATCGTTGTGCCCGGCGGCGACGCTCAGGAACGGCGGCTCGGTGGCGCCGATCACGTTCCAGCCCGGGGCAGTCACGTGGACGATGTAGCGCAGCGATGGCAGCGTCACTTCGCGGTGCGGATCGTTGACGACCACCGGCTTTCCGGTCGCTGACAGCGCGCCGCTCACGACCCAGTTGTTGCTGCCCGGATCCACGACGTAGCTGCGCGACGAGCCATCGACGGAGGCCAGCTGGCGATAGGGTGCGAGCAGCTCGGGCCGGGGCACGCGTCCGGCAGCCCGCGCCGCCTCGATCACCTCGCGGCCGATGGCGCCGAGGTCGAGTCCCTCGGGCACAGCGAGATCGTCCCAGGGATCCGGGTTGCGGCGACGATTGGCCTCGGCCGCGCCGAGCTCGGCGACGGCGCGTGCGAGCTGCAGCTCGGCGGCTGCGTCGCCGAACGTGATCTGGCGCAGCAGCAGCGTTTCGATCGTCCACGGATCCGGCATGATGCCGGTGAGCACGAACTCGACCGGCAGTCGGTTCAGGTGCTGCGCGATGAAGGTGTTGACGCCGGCGACGAACGCCGTCATCAGTCGTTTCGCCTCGGGATGATAGGCGGCCAGCTCGGCGGCATCGGCGGCGCCGCGATATTTCAGCAGGCGCGCCAGGCGATCGCGGGCGACGGCCTGCGGCCCGACGATCTCCGCCAGACGTCCTTCGGCCGTGCGACGCCAGATCTCCATCTGCCACAGCCGATCCTGCGCCACGACGTAGCCCTGGGCGAAGAACGCGTCCTCGATCGAAGTCGCCGAGATGTGGGGAACCCCGGACTCGTCCCGCAGCACCTGGACCTCGCCGCGCAGGCCGGGGATCTCGACGGTCCCGTCGATCTTGGCAAGCGCCGTCTGCGCGAGATCGGCCAGCGACGGCTGCCGCGGCACCATCGCCCAGGCGCCGGCCGCGAGGGCGATCGCGGCGACGACGGCCGGCGCGGTCTTCACGGCCTGGCCTGTTTTTCGCGGCGCCGGTCGAACAGCCCGGCCGCGCCGCGGCTCTCGATCAGCTTGACGATCGCGTCGCGACGACTGAGCAGCCCATCGACCTCCCAGTTCTGGAGGTGGGAGCCGACTGCGCGCTTGATCGTCGCCTTGTCGAGTGCCTTGAGCCGCTCGAACATCGCGCGATCGCAGCGGACGACGTTGCCCGGCGTCTTCAGCGTCGGTGCGACCCGGAACGCGCGGGTGTGATCGATCGCCCAGATCATCCAGTCGCTGGTGATTAAGAGGTTGCCGAGATTGCGGTCGGTGTTCGCAATCAGCTGGTCGAAGAGGCGCACCAGCTGCATTTCCTCATTCCAGGTCAGCGTGTCAGGCGACCTGAGCTTTTTCTTCAGCCGCTCCCCTTCATCCATCTGGAAGTCGTCGACCCACCAGGTGTAGGCCCCCATCTTGTCTCGGAAGCGCCGTGCGACCGAGACCGGCACCAGCCTCAGTCCGAGCAGCCGATCGATCTTGTAGGCGGCGACGTTGAACTCCCACGAGTCGCGGAAGTTGAACTCGGTGCCGCCGGTCGACTGAAACTCGCGTTTGCTCTCGTCGATGACCTGGATGTGCGCGTCGTGGGTGCGGTCGCCGAACGTCATCGTCGCGCGAAGCGAGCCGGTGATGCCCTTGCCGGCGCCGCGCGTCCGTTTGATGTCGCCCTTCAGCAGGAACTGTTCGATTTCGGCGTCTGCCTCCGGCGTCGGCAGCGGCGTGAGCTTCGGCAGCGGCGTGAGCTTCGGCGGCTCCGGAACGGCCTGGGCGGGAAGCGTCGGGGCATGGCCGATGACGCCGAGGGCGGCGAGCGCGGCGACGGCGAGCAATCTGCGACCGGGAACGGCGACCGACGGCCAGTGACGCATGCAGGAGCCTCCGCGGGCATTCTGCGCTAGAGCTGGAGGGGGCGCAAGGGGAACCCGGTATAGGATCGGCCGCGATGTCGTTCCAACCCGAATTCTGGCTCCGCGGCCCGATCGAGGGGGTCGAGCCGGTGCTGATGCCGGCGGCCCACGCCTTTCTGCAGACGCTCGAGGATGCCGAGCACTGGACAGAAGGGTTGACCGACGATCAGGTATGGCTGGCGCCGGACGGCGCCGCGCCGGTCGGCTTTCACTTGATGCACCTGGCCGGATCGACGGATCGCCTGCTGACTTACGCGCGCGGCGCGACGCTCGACGCAGCGCAAAAGTCGGCGCTCGCGGCGGAGAAGGATCCCCCGCGCACCGGCCGCGCCGCGCTCCTCGCCGGGCTGCGCAAGGCGATCGACGCCGCGCTCGACCAGATCAAGAACACGCCGCCGGCGTCCGTGTTCGACGCCCGCGCGGTCGGGCGCGCGGCGCTGCCGACGACGGTCATCGGCCTGATCTTCCACGCGGCCGAGCATTCTCAGCGGCACGCGGGGCAGATCGTGACGACGGCCAAGGTCGTGCGGTCGATCGCGGACCGAAGCTGACACGCCGCGTCACATCGCGCGATCGAGGGCCCGCTGCAGGGCGCCTTCGAGATACACCTCGGTCAAGCCGGTCGCCCAGTACTCGGTATCCGTCCGGTTGGGCTGCGTCGTTTCGCGCCCCGTCGCGAGAGCAGTCCCGCCGTCGGTCGGCAGGAACTCGAGCCAGCCCTGCCAGAGCCCGTCGGGCATTTCCGAGCCGCAGGCGTGCGCAATGTAGGTGCGGCCAGAGTCGTCCTGCAGCAGCGTCGAGAACTGCACGAACGTTTCTGTGTCGATCACGTCTTCTTTTTCCTCCACCGAGGAGGCCGATGCAAAACCTCCACCACGAGCACTGCCGAGCTTTCGCTTGATCTGCACCCGGCCTGCTCGACATGATTGACGGCATGGGCGACGGAGCAGGCAAGCGGCTCGATCGTCGGGTCGACATCGGGCACGTTCATCTCAAAGTCGCGGACCTCGATCGCGCCCTCGCGTTCTACCACGGCGTCCTCGGCTTCGACGTCACGCAACGGATGGGTGATCAAGCGGCGTTTCTCAGCGCCGGCGGCTACCATCACCACATCGGGTTGAACACCTGGGAAAGCCAGGGCGGCTCGCCGCCGCCGCCGGGCACCACCGGGCTCTATCACCTCGCGATTCGCTACCCGGACCGCACCTCGCTCGGCGAGGCCCTGCTGCGGCTCGATCGCGCCGGCATCGCGCTCGACGGCGCGAGCGATCACGGCGTCAGCGAGGCGCTCTATCTGCGCGACCCTGACCAGAACGGCGTCGAGCTCTACTGGGACCGGCCGCGGGACGAATGGCCGCGCGCCAGCGACGGATCGCTGCGCATGGTCACCGAGCGTCTCGACCTGCGGCGTCTGCGGGCCGCGGCGATCCAGCCGCCGGCGTCGGCGGAGAACGACGCCGCGCGCAATCACCTTCTGACCCTTCGCGGCCGCCTCCTCAACCTGCACAAGGTCCTGATCGACGACGCCAAGGCGACCTATGAACTGGATCGCGGTCGCGTCGGGTCAGCGGCGAACCTGCTCCAGCTGGTGATCGGGGACCCGTGGTTTGCCTGGTTGCACGCCCTTTCCGAGCTCGTCGTCCGGATCGATGAGACCGTCGAGGGGGAGAAGCCGCCTGGCGAGGCCGAGGTCGAAGACCATCGCTGAGCAGGTCGGCGCGCTGCTGACCGCATCGGAGGACGGCGAAGGCTTCGCCAAGCGCTACTTCGAGTCGCTGCAGCGCCAACCGGCAGTCGTGCTCGCACACGCCGACGTTCGCCAGGCGCTGAAGGCGATGCGCGCGCAGGCGTGAACGCGGGCGGCCTGCTGATATCATCATTTGCCCGTGTCCGCACCGGATTCCTCACCATCGGCAGGCGCTCCCGCGGCGCTCCAGGATGTCGCGATCGATCCTCCGGCGCCGGCGGCGCCGGCCGTGGCGGGCACCCGGGTACGCAAGCTCGATCGGTCGCTGGTCGAAGGACCGATCGCGCCGGCGGTCTGGAGGATGGCCTGGCCGACGGTGCTGCAGAACGCGATCGGCGGGCTGCAGGGCATCATCGATCACGCGATGGTGGGCCACTACGTCGGCTTCACCGCCAACGCCGCCATCGGCGTCAGCTGGCAGATCTTCCTCGTCGTCATCGTCTTCATCGCGTCGCTGTTCACCGGCATGGGCGTGCTCGTTGCCCGCTTCGCCGGCGCCAACCAGCCGGACAAGGTCAATCGCACGGTCTACCAGGCGTTTCTGACCGCGATTGCGCTCTCGCTCGGCGTGCTCGCGCCAGTTGGCTACTTCCTGTCGCCAATCCTGCTCGATCTCGTCAACGCGACATCAGCCGTCAAGGCCGAGGCGCTGCCGTTCCTGCGCATCATGTTTGGCTTCAGCATCGGCATGCTGATGTTCTTCATGCTCGGCGGCGCGCTGCGCGCTGCCGGCGACGCCCGTACGCCGCTGCGCCTCGGCATCCTGATGACGGTGCTGACGATTGCCTTCAACGTCTTCCTCATTCCGGGGTACGGCCCGCTGCCGGCGCTCGGCACGCGCGGCGCCGCGATCGGCACCGTCGCGGCGAGCCTGATCGTCTCGACGATCGGGTTGTGGCTGCTGTTCAGCGGCCGTCTCGTCGTCCACTTCCCCGAGACGATGTCGAAACGGCCCGACTGGGGAATCATCCGCTCGCTGTTTCGCTTCGGTCTGCCGGCCGGCCTGCAGGGCGTGGCGATGAACGTCGCCGGCGTCATGCTGCTGCGCTTCATCGGTTCGCTGCCGCACAGCGCCGAGGCGCAGGCGGCATACGCCGTCGGCTACGCCGAGCTGTTCGCGCTGATCACGTGGACGTCGGTCGGCCTGATGGGCGCCGCCGCCGCCGTTGCCGGCCAGAACCTCGGCGCCGGCCAGCCCGAGCGCGCCGTCCGCGGCGTCTACATCGCCGCCCGCATCGGCGTCATGGTGGCCGCGATCGTCGGCGCCATGTTCCTGTTCATTCCGAAGCTCCTGCTCGCGATCTTCGGTCTCCATGAAGGCATCGTCGTGGATCTCGGCACGCAGCTGCTGCGCTACCTCGCCGTGTCCGGCTTCTTCATCACCGTGGCGCTGACGTTCACCGGCGGCCTGCAGGGCACGGGAGACACGCGCGGTCCGCTCTACATCACTTTGGTGTCGCAGGTCGTCCTGCCGCTCGGGATCTGCGCCGTGCTCCAGAGTCTCGGCCGCCTCGAGGCCTCCGGCGTCTGGTCCGCCATCGTCATCGGCCACTTCACCCGCTGCTGCCTGTCGGTCCTGCGATTCAGGCAGGGCAAGTGGCGGCACATCGTGGTGGAGTAGTTCACTTCTGGTGCGCACGTCAGGTGCGCACGGCTGGTGCCCACAACGGGTGCGCACCGTCTGTTCTCCCAGGTCGGCACCGTATCTGCATTCGTCCGCCGCGACCGGCTAGGGTGGCCGTTTCAGGTCACAGCTCCGCGGCGCGATCACTTGCCCTGAGCACCTGCCGTGGGCACCTAACGTGCGCACCCGTCGTGCGCACCCGATGTAGTATTCACTCGCCCGTGAGGACCTCTCAATGAAATGGACAGCCGGAAACCGCGACAACATCGAAGATGTTCGCGCCAGCTCGGGCGGGGGCGGGATGCGCATGGGCGGGCTCGGGATCGGCGGCTTGCTGGTCGTCCTCATCCTGAGCTGGCTGACGGGGATCGACTTCCTCCAGCTGGTCGGGCCCGACGCGACAGCGCCGCCTTCTGCGAACGCAGGTGCCGGGGAGTTGAGGACGACACCGGAGGAAGAGGAGCTCACCCTCTTTGTCGACGCGGTGATGCGGGACGTCCAGGAGATCTGGCAGGCGCAGCTCGGCGGCCGCTATCGTCCGACCCGCGCCGTCATCTTCCGTGATACGTATCCGTCGGCCTGCGGCATGGGCCAGTCGGCGACCGGTCCCTTCTATTGCCCGGCCGACCAGCTGGTTTACCTCGACCTTGGTTTCTTCAACGAGCTTCGCGCCCGGTTCGGCGCGCCGGGCGATTTCGCGCAGGCGTACGTACTCGCGCACGAGGTCGGTCACCACGTGCAGCGCATTACGGGCATCGAGGGCCAGGTCCGCCAGCTGCAGCAGTCGCGCCCCGATCAGCAGAATGCGCTCTCGGTCCGCCTCGAGCTGCAGGCGGACTGCTTTGCCGGAGTCTGGGGCAACACGGCGGCCCGGTCGGGCCGCGCCGCGGAGGGCAAGGTCGAGCTCGAATCCGGCGACGTCGAGGAAGGACTGAACGCCGCCGCCGCGATCGGCGACGACCGCATCCAGCGCATGTCGGGCGGCCGCGTCGCACCCGACCGGTTCACCCACGGTTCCTCCGAGCAGCGCGTTACCTGGTTCCGCCGCGGCCTGCAATCCGGTGACATGAAGACCTGCGATACATTTCAATAGGCTGTCAGCTGTCAGCTGTCAGCTCTCAGCTTTCAGCTCACAGCCTTTTGCTGTCAGCTAAGTCGGGTCAGTACCCTGCGACCTCCCATGCTTGGCGCGTCAACGCCCCGTCGCGACGGACCGGAGAAGGTCACCGGCCGGGCGCAGTACGTCGATGACATGACACTGCCGGGCATGCTGCATGGCATGACCGTCCGGAGCCCGTCGCCGCGCGGCTGGATCCGCGGGATCGAATACGGTCCCGAGATCGACTGGAGCGCCATCACCGTCGTCAGGGCGGCGGACATCCCCGGCCGCAACCGCATCGCGCTCATCCTCGACGACCAGCCCTGCCTCGCCGACGATCGCGTCAATCATCCCGAAGAACCTGTACTGCTGCTCGCGCATTCCGACCGCCAGCTGCTCGAGAAGGCGCGCCGCCACGTCCGCATCGACATTCACGAAGAGCCGCCGGTCTTCACCATCGACGATGCCCTCGGCGGGCGCGAGATCGTGTGGGGAGAGGACAACGTCTTCAAGCGCTATGTCGTCTCGCGCGGCGACGTCGACGCGGCGCTCGCGGCGGCCCCGGTCATCGTCGAAGGCGAATACGAGACCGGCGCGCAGGAGCAGCTCTACATCGAGCCGAACGGGATGATCGCGGTGGCTTCGCCCGACGCCGGCGTCACGGTGTGGGGGTCGATGCAGTGCCCGTACTACATCCACAAGGCGCTGATGGCGATCTTCGATCTGCCGGCCGCCAAGGTTCGCGTCGTGCAGATGGAGACCGGCGGCGGTTTCGGCGGGAAAGAGGAATACCCGTCCATCGTTGCCGCGCATGCCGCGCTCCTGGCGTGGAAGTCTGGCCGGCCGGTCAAGCTCGTCTACGATCGCGCCGAGGACATGGTCGCGTCGACCAAGCGGCATCCGTCGCGAACGCGGCATCGGACCGCGGTGTCGACCGACGGCCGGCTGCTCGGCATGGAGATCGACTTCGTCATCGACGGCGGCGCCTACTGCACGCTGTCGCCGGTAGTGTTGTCGCGCGGCACGATTCACGCCGCCGGGCCGTACTTCTGCCCGAACGTGCGGCTCAGCGGCCGCGCCGTCGCGACCAGCGCGCCGCCGCACGGCGCGTTTCGCGGCTTCGGCGCGCCGCAGAGCCTGTTCGCGCTCGAGCGCCACATGGATCGCGTCGCGGCCGCCGTCGGTCTGACCCCGGACGAACTGCGCCGCCGCAATTTCATCCGCCCTGGGCAGACGAGCGCCGTCGGCCAGGTGATGCGCGATCCGATCGACATGGCCGCGCTGCTCGATCGCGCGATGACGATCGCCGACTACCACGCGAAGCGCGACCGCTTCACCGCGGTCAACCCGGCGTTGACGGTGCGGAAGGGCATCGGCCTCGCCACCTTCATGCACGGCGCCGGCTTCACCGGCTCTGGCGAGGAACACCTGCGCTCCGTCGTCGCGATCGAGGCCGACCGCAACGGCCACGTCCGGATCCTCTCGTCGAACACCGAGATCGGCCAGGGCACCACGACGATCTTCACGCAGATCGCCGCGGACGCGCTCGGCGTGCCGCCCGACCTCATAGAGGTCGTCCGGCCGGACACGGCCGTCGTACCGGACAGCGGCCCGACCGTCGCCTCGCGCACGTGCATGGTCGTCGGCAAGCTGGTGGAATCGGCGGCAGCCAACCTGCGCGCCGAGCTCGCCAGGGCCGGCCTGGCTGCAGAAGGCTTCGCGCCCGAGGCGTTCTGCCGTGCGTGCGCCGACTTCACCGCGCGATTCGGCCCGCTGCGTGCCATCGCCCGCTACCAGCCGCCGCCCGGCCTGCGGTGGGACGACGAGACGTATCAGGGTGACGCGTACGGCACCTACGCCTGGGCGGCGTACGTCGCGGAGGTTTCGGTCGACACGACGACTTTCGAGACGCGCGTCGACGACTTCGTCGCCGTCCAGGAAGTCGGGCGCGTCATCAACCCGGTGCTCGCGACCGGGCAGATCGAGGGCGGCATCGCCCAGGCAATCGGCTGGGCACTCTACGAGCGGGTCGTGTGGCGCGAGGGCCGCATGGCCAATGGCGAGATGACGAACTACATCATGCCGACGTCGATGGATCTGCCGCCGATCCGCGTCTACTTCGAAGAGCAGCCGTACGCGCACGGTCCGGGAGGCGCGAAAGGCATTGGCGAGCTGCCGATGGACGGGCCCGCGCCGGCCATCGCCAACGCCATCGCGCACGCGCTCGGCGCCGACCCGCGGACGCTGCCGATGACGCCCGAATCGCTGATGGCGCTGATGGAGCCCGCCGGTGCGTGAGCAGGAGGTCAGCGTCGGGTGCCGCGTCAATGGCACCGAGGTCACGCTGACCGGCCATCCGCTCGAGCGCCTGCTCGACGCGCTGCGGCGTCAGCTGCAGCTCACCGGCACCAAGGAAGGCTGTGGCGAGGGCGAGTGCGGCGCCTGTTCGGTCGTCGTCGACGGCGCGCTCGTGAACAGCTGCCTGTTCCCGCTGCTGCACGCGCGCGGCGCGACGATCACGACGATCGAAGGCGTCGCCGACGGCGGCCGCCTCCACGCCGTGCAGGAGGCCTTTGTCCGTCACGGCGGCGCGCAGTGCGGCATCTGCACGCCGGGGATGGTCCTCGCGGCGCTGACGCTGCTCGAGCGCACCCCAGAGCCGTCGGTCGACGATGTCCGGGTCGCGCTCGCCGGCAACCTGTGCCGCTGTACCGGCTACACCCGCATCTTCGAGGCCGTCCTCGCGGCGTGCCGCGCCTCCTGACCGCGTTCACGAGATGCGGTCATATCTTCCCGACTTCGAGCTCCACGCTGCCTCGTCACTGGGCGAGGCGCTGAAGATGATCGCCGCCGAGCCTGGCGCGTGGCGGCCGTTCGCCGGCGGCACCGACCTGATGGTGCTGCTCGAGGCGGGCAAGCTCGCGGCCGGCCGCTACCTGAGCCTGCAGCACTTCGACGAGCTCCGCGGCATCTCGACCGACGACCAGGCGATTGTCATCGGCGCGCTGACGACGTACTCGGACGTGATGCGGTCGGCGGCGCTGCAGGCCGAATGTCCGCTGTTGTGCCGGGCCGCCGCCGATACCGGCGGCGTTGCGACCCAGAATCGCGGCACCATCGGCGGGAACATCGCCAACGCCTCGCCGGCGGCCGATACGCCGCCGGCGCTTCTCGTCTACGACGCCAGCGTCGACCTCGTCTCGGTGCGCGGCATGCGCCGCGTGCCCTACGATCGCTTTCATCTCGGCTACAAGCGGATGGATCTCGCGCCCGACGAGCTGATTCATTCAGTGCGGGTGGTTCGCGGCCGCGGCGACTGGCGGCAGGCATGGCGCAAGGTCGGGACGCGCCGGGCGCAGGCGATTTCGAAAGTCTGCGTCGCCGCGGGCGTCCATCTTACCGGCGGCATCGTCGCCGACGCCCGGATCGCGTTCGGCAGCGTGGCGCCGACGGTGGTTCGCGCCGCGCAGGCGGAAGCGGCGCTGCGCGGACGGGCGCTGACGGTAGAAACGATCGCGGACTCCGTCGCGGCGCTCGCCCAGGACCTGAGGCCGATCGACGACCTGCGCTCCACCGCGCACTACCGCCAGCGCGTAGCCGCCAACGTGCTGGGCCAGTTCCTCACCAGCTGGGCCTGATCGGCACGGGAGCGGCTCACGCCGATGCGAGCGAGCGGCGGCGAGCGGCCCCGGAAATCCGTGATATCCGTGAGATCCGCGTCCCGTGAGAAAGATAACCGCGACTACCAGTTCAGGACGCGGGCGAAGACGAGCGGCGCGACGATCGTAGCGTCGGACTCGATGATGAACTTCGGTGTGTCGATGCCGAGCTTGCCCCAGGTGATCTTCTCGTTCGGGTCGGCGCCCGAATACGACCCATAGCTCGTCGTCGAGTCGCTGATCTGGCAGAAGTAGCCCCAGAGCGGTACGTCCTCGAGGCGGAGATCCTGGCTGAGCATCGGCACGACGCAGATCGGAAAATCGCCGGCGATGCCGCCGCCGATCTGGAACAGGCCGATCGAGCTCTTGGCGCTGTGCGACTGGTACCAGGACGCCAGCGTCACCATGTACTCGATGCCCGACCGCACCGTGTGCACGTTCTTGAGCGTGCCCTGGATGCAGTGCGCGGCGAAGATGTTGCCGAGCGTCGAGTCCTCCCAGCCCGGAACGAAGATCGGCAGGTTGACGTCCGACGCCGCGATCAGCCAGCTGTCGGCCGGGTCGATTTCGTAGTACTCGTCGAGCTTGCCCGAGCGCAGCACCTTGTAGAGGAACTCGTGCGGGAACAGGCGTTCGCCCTTGCTGTCGGCGGCGCGCCATTCCTCCAGCACGATGTTCTCGATCCGCCGCATCGCTTCGTGCTCGGGGATGCAGGTATCGGTGACGCGATTGAGGTGGCGATCGAGCAGCGCCTGCTCGTCCTGCGGCGTCAGGTCGCGGTACTTCGGCAGCCGCTCGTAGTGCGACCGCGCCACCAGGTTGAAGACGTCCTCTTCGAGGTTGGCGCCGGTGCAGCAGATGGCGTGGATTTTTCCCTGCCGGATCATCTCGGCCAATGAGACGCCCAGTTCCGCCGTACTCATCGCCCCGGCCATCGCCAGCATCATCGAGCCCCCCGCGTCGAGATGGCTGCGATACGCGAGCGCGGCATCGTTCAAGGTGGCCGCGTTGAAATGACGGAAATGACGCTCGATGAACGTGGAGATCGGACCCTGACGAGGAAGGCTGCTCATCTCGGCGATACCTCGGCGACCGTGTTCGGTTGGTGGGATCGGCCCGAGGTCGCGAGAGCCGTCCCGGATGCGCCCTACGGCTGCCCGTGTGGGCACACCGCCATCGGAACGCGGGTGGCTATCGATAGAAGATTACCACGACAAATCCGGCGGACCAATGCGTCCGCGCCATCCGGGATAACATCTGTCCATGCGCCGATTGCTCGCGACGGTCGTCCTCTGCGGGGTCGCCGCGTCCGCGTCCGCCCAGTCCGTGCCCGATTCGCCGGCCGCGGTCGAGGCGGCGCTGGCACGCGTCGCGCCCAGCCTGGTTCGCGTCCACGTGGTCTCGATTGAGTACGTCGACGGCCGCGAACTGAAGCGCGAGTCGTCGGGCAGCGGCACCATCATCTCGGCCGACGGCCACGTCGTCACCAACCACCATGTCGCCGGCCGCACCCGCGCCATCGTCTGCACCCTCGCCAGCCGCGAGGAGATACCGGCGGAGCTCGTCGGCACCGATCCGCTGTCCGACATCGCGGTGCTGAAGCTGAAGCCGGCGGCGCCGCGGAAGTTCCCGGTCGCCAGCTTCGGCGACGTCGGCTCGCTGCAGGTCGGCGATCGCGTTCTCGCCCTCGGCAGCCCGCTGGCGCTGTCGCAGTCGGTGACGATGGGGATCGTCAGCAACACCGAGATGATCATGCCGGGCATGTTCTGGCCGTTCAACCGGATGACGCTCGACGGCGAGGATGTCGGCTCGATCGTCCGCTGGATCGGCCACGACGCCGCGATCTTCGGCGGCAACTCCGGCGGTCCGCTCGTCAACATGAAGGGGGAGATCGTCGGCGTCAACGAGATCAGCCTCGGCCTCGCCGGGGCGATTCCCGCCGACCTGGCGCGGGAAGTCGCCGAGGCCCTGATGCGCGACGGCCGCGTCCGCCGCGCCTGGCTCGGGCTGGAGGTCCAGCCGCTCCTGTCGTCGTCGAAGGCGACGCGCGGGGCGCTGGTCGGCGGCACCATCGACGGGTCGCCGGCGGCCGCCGCCGGGTTCCTCTCGGGCGACATCATCCTCAAGCTCGCCGGCCGCGACGTGACCGTCCGCTTCGCCGAGGAAGTGCCGATCTTCAACCAGATGGTCATGCGCCTGCCGATCGGGAAGCCGGTCGAGGCCGTCGTCCTGCGCCGCGGCGCCGAGAAGACGATCTCGGTGACGCCGGCCGAGCGCGAGAGCGTCGACGCCCGGGTCCGCGAGATCCCGCTGCTCGGCATCACCGCCTCCAACCTGACGTCGTGGGCGGCAACCGAATTGAAGCGGCCTTCGCGCGATGGCGTCCGCGTCCGCGGCATTCGTCCCGGCGGTCCGTCCGACGAAGCCAAGCCCTCGCTGCGCGACGATGACGTGATCGTGAGCGTCGACGGGAAGGCGATCGGGTCGTTCGAGGCGCTGGAAAAGACGATCGAGGTGCTCACCAGCGGCAAGGAAGAGCGGGTGGCGGCGCTGGTCGGCTTCGAGCGCGCCGGCGAGCGCCTGTTGACGGTCATCGACGTCGGCCGCGCCGGGCTCGAGGATCCCGGGCTCGAGGCCCGCAAGGCCTGGGTGCCGGTGTCGGTGCAGGTGCTGACGCGCGAACTGGCCGAACGTCTCGGCGCTGTCGATCGCACCGGCGTGCGCATCACCCGCGTCTTCGGCGGGTCGGCGCAGGCGGCTGGCCTGCGCGTCGGCGACATCGTCGTCGCGCTCGACGGCAATGCCCTCGAAGCCTCGCAGCCGGGCGACACCGAGCTCTTCGCGACGCTGATTCGCCAGTACAAGATCGGCACCGTCGTCCGCCTGACGCTGCTGCGCGACGGCAAGGAATTGATCGTGCCGGTGACGCTCGACACCTCGCCGCGCCTGCCGCGCGAGATGAAGAAGTACCGAGGACCCGAACTTCGAGTTCCGGGTGCGTGACGTCGCCGCAGCTGACCGTGCGGCGGCGCGGCTGCCAGCGGACCAGCCCGGCGTCCTCGTCGACGCGGTGCGCGAGGGCGGGTGGGCGGCGCTCGGTCACCTGGCGGACGGGGACCTGCTGCTGGCGATCGACGGGACGCCGGTTGCCGACGTCGAATCCGTGCAGAAGAAGATGACGGCGATCGCCGAGGCCAAGCCCCGCACCGTGGTGCTCCAGGTGCGGCGAGGCATCCGGACGTTCTTCGTCGAGCTGGAAACGGGGTGGCCGGAGTGACCGGCGTGACAATGACGCGGGGGACCGGAGTGAGAATCGCAGTGCTCTTCGCGGCCGGGTTGGCGGTAGCCGTCTCCACAGCTCAGGCACAGGACGGGCGCGCCGCCGCCCGCGAGGTCGCCGCCAAGTGGCAGAACGCCGTCGTCAACGTCCGCGTCGTGCTGAAAATGCGCATGTCCATGGGGGGGCGGGAAATGCAGGCCTCCGACGACCCCGTCGACACGGTCGGCACGGTGATTGATCCATCGGGCCTGACGGTGCTGTCGCTCGGGGCGCTCAACCCGGGCGGGATGATGACCAGGCTCATGGGCTCGGCCGGCGGCGGCAACGGCGAGCCCAACGTCGACATCACCACCGAACCGACGGACGTCAAGATCCGGCTGGCGGACGGGCGCGAAGTCCCGGCGCGGATCGTCCTCCGGGACGAGGATCTCGACCTCGTGTTCCTGCGGCCGACCAAGCCGCTGGACAAACCGCTGGTTGCCGTCGATCTCAGCGCCTCGGCGAAGCCGGTCCTGCTGGAGCAGGTGCTGGTTCTGACCCGGCTCGGTCGGGTTGGCGGATGGGCACCCGGCGCCTCGCTTCACGACGTCAGCGCCATCATCGAGAGGCCGCGGACGTTCTACGTGCTCGCCGGCGGCGAGTCCGGGGTCGGGACGCCGGCGTTCAGCACCAGCGGCAAGATCATCGGCCTGCTGACGCTGCGGCAGGTCGATGCCGGCCGCGCCAACATGTCGGCGATATTCGGCAGCAGCGACGCGTTCGGCATGCTCGGCGTGATTCTGCCCGCCGAGGATGTCCTGGAGATCGCCAAGCAGGCGCCCGCGAAGTAGGTCCGGCGATCCGGATCCTTCCGGAGCGCCGAGGTACTCATGTCCATCGTCAAAGTCGTCAGGTGGGTCGCGCTCGGCGTCCTGGCGGCGCTCGTCGTCCTCACCATCGTCGCCGCCGCGGGGTCGCGAACCGAGCCGTTGCGGCGCCTGGTCGTCGAAACCCTCACCGAGCGGCTCGACAGCGATGTCTCGCTCGAAGCATTCAGCGTCGATACGTTCCCGACCGTCGTCGTTTCCGGACAGGGACTCGTCATCCGCCACCGTACCCAGGAAGCGAGCCAGCCGCCGCTCATCTCGATCGCGAGCTTCACGGTGCACTGCAACATCATGGACATGCTGCGGCGGCCGCGGCGATTCCGGACCGTGACGCTCGAGGGGCTGGTCGTCAATATTCCTCCCGGCGGGTTCAAGATACGCCGTGGAGGCTTTGACGGCCCGGCCGCCGGCAGGCCGGCGACGGAGTTGACCCCGCCACCGGCGCCGTCGGCCGCCGACCAGGCCGCCGCCGCCAGGGAAGAAAACGACGGCGAGTCGCCGATCATCGTCGACGAACTCCTGGCCAACGACGCGATGCTGCGCATCATCCCGCGGCGGGCCGACAAGCGGCCGAAGGAGTTCGCGATCCGATCGCTGCGCATGCAGTCGCTCGGTCTCGGGCAGCAGATGCCGTTCACGGCGTCGCTCACCAACCCGATCCCGCGCGGCGAGATCGAGACCAGCGGCACCTTCGGACCATGGCGCAAGCGCGAGCCAGGGTCGACGCCGGTCGCCGGCGACTACAGCTTCCAGAACGCCGACCTTGGCACCATCAAGGGGATCGGCGGCATCCTGAACTCGACCGGTTCGTTCGGCGGCGAGTTGAACCGCATCGCGGTCAGGGGCAAGACCGACACCGCCGACTTCCACATCGACACCGCCGGCCACCCGATGCAGCTGACGACGACGTTCGACGCGATTGTCGACGGCACCGACGGCGACACGTACCTGAACGCCGTCGACGCGAAATTGCGCAATACCGGGATCCTCGCGAAGGGCGCCGTCGTCGGAACAAAGGGGGTCAAGGGCAGGACCATCAAGCTCGACGTCGAGATCAAGGACGGCCGGATCGAGGACTTGCTCTGGCTGGCCGTCAAAGGCGACGAGCCGTTGATGGTCGGCCGGGTCGGCCTCAAGACTGATTTCCTGCTGCCCCCGGGCGAGCCGGACGTCGTCGAGCGGCTGCAGCTCGATGGCCGGTTCGACGTCGATGCCGCGAAGTTCACCGACGACGAGATTCAGAGGAAACTGTCGGGCATGAGCCAGCGGGCGCAGGGGAAGGGTCCGGACGTCAGGGACCAGAACGTGGTCTCGGACCTGGGTGGATCGTTCCGGCTGCGGAACGCGAACCTGGCGCTCAGCAACCTGTCCTTCTCGATGCCGGGCGCGCTCGTGCGGCTGAACGGATCCTACGGCCTGCGCAGCGAGGCCATCGACTTCGCAGGCACCGTGCGGATGGATGCGAGCGTGTCCGAAGCGGCGGGCAAGGGCGGCTTCAAGGGAATGTTGCTGAAGATGGTCGATCCGATCTTCCGCAAGCAGGGGGCCGGCGCCGTGATTCCCATCAAGGTCGGCGGCAACCGCGACAAGCCCGAGTTCGGGCTCGACGTCGGCGGTATCTTCAAGAAGAAATGACCGGTCGCGGCGGCCGCGACTGGGCGACAGCATGCGGAAAGTGATGGTGGCCATGGCGACGACCAAGACGTTCGAAGTCACGAAGACGGATGCGGAGTGGCGGAAGATCCTGACGCCGGAGCAGTTTCAGGTGCTGCGCGGCCATGGCACGGAGCGGCCGGGGTCGTGCGCGCTGCTGCGTGAGAAGCGTGCCGGCACGTTCACCTGCGCCGGCTGCGGCAACAAGCTGTTCGTCGCCGACCGCAAGTTCGAGAGCGGCACCGGCTGGCCGAGCTTCTTCGCGCCGCTCGAGGGCTCAATCGGCACGACCGACGACGACAGCCACTTCATGCGCCGGACCGAAGTGCACTGCAACCGCTGCGGTGGCCACCTCGGCCACGTCTTCCCCGACGGGCCGCCGCCGACCGGGCTGCGCTACTGCATCAACGGCGTCGCGCTGAACTTCGAGCCGTCGGAGTAGGTCCTGCAGGAGCCTGCGGAGAAGGCGAATGCTTTAGAATAGCCAACCTCGGGGTTCGGGGCTCGGGGTTCGGGGCTCGAAAACCTTCAGAACTAATCGGGCGGCTCTGAGTCGCTCGGCTGAGATCTGAAGCTTTTCGAACCCCGAACCCCGAACCCCGAGCCCCGACGAGTGAAACTGCCGACGCGCCTAACCTTCGAACCTCGACCTTCGATGTTCGAGCTTTCGTGAAAGAGTGTCCAACATGGGACTGATGGACTTCATCAAGGGCGAGCTGATCGACGTCATCGAGTGGACCGACGACTCGCGCGACACGCTCTCTTTCCGGTTTCCCGACGATGACAAGGCGATCAAGAACGGGGCGCAGCTCATCGTCCGCGAATCGCAGCAGGCGCAGTTCATCTACGTCGGCGAGTTCGGCGACACCTTCGGGCCGGGCAAGCACACGCTGACGACCGACAACATCCCGGTGCTGACGAAGCTGAAGTCGTGGAAGTACGGCTTCAACTCGCCGTTCAAGGCCGACGTCTACTACCTCAACACGCGGCTCTTCACCGGCAACAAGTGGGGCACGGCCAACCCGATCATGATGCGCGACAACGATCTCGGGATCGTGCGCGTCCGCGCCTTCGGGACCTACGACTTCCGGATCGTCGACGCGAAGATGTTCCTCAAGGAAGTCGCCGGCTCGGATCAGAACTTCCGCCTCGACGAGTTCGCCGACACCATGCGCTCGCGCATCGTCAGCGTCTTCGCCGACGCCCAGGCCTCGGCAAAGATTCCGGTCTTCGACGTCGCCAGCCGCTACACCGAGCTCGGCGAAGCGCTGCTGCCGCTGATCAATCCCGTGATCGCCGCGAAGTACGGCATCGAGATCGCCAGCTTCATCGTCGAGAACGTGTCGGTGCCGCCGGAGGTCGAGCAGGCGATCGACAAGCGCTCGAGCATGGCGGCCGTCGGCAACCTCAACGACTACGTCAAGTTCCAGATGGCGCAGGGAATGGAGAAGGGCGGCGGCTCGGCGGGCGCCGCGACCGAGCTCGCCGTCGGCCTCTCGATCGCGCAGCAGATCATGCAGCAGCAGGGCATGCCCGGCGCGAGCGCCGCCACCGCCGCCACTGCCGCCGTGGCGCTGCCCGACCTGCTGTCGCCGGCCGACGCCGCCAAGGCGCTCGGCGTCGCCGAAGCCGACGTCATGGCGATCATCGAGTCCGGCGAGCTCGCCGCCAAGAAGATTGGCACGGCGTACCGGATCAAGAAGAGCTCGCTGGACGAGTATCTCGCTAAGTGATCGGCTCAGGGCTCAGGGCTCAGGGCTCAGGCCGTGCCGCGAGCCCGAACCGAGCCCCGAACCCGAGCCTTGAGCCCCCTAAGCCCTGAGCCCTAAGCCCTGAGCCTGAACGAGCCCTGAGCCCTGAGCCTTGAGCCCTGAGCCCACCAACCTCTCCGCCCTCGACAAGTACCCCTGCGCCGCCTGCGGTGCCCAGGCGCAGTGGAATCCGGCGCGCAAGCTGCTGGTGTGTCCGTTCTGCGGCACGGCGGCGCCTTTCGACGTCGACGCCGCGACCGGCGCGATCGAGGAGCTGGAGCTCGCGAAAGCGCTGCGCGAGGTGCCGGACGCCGAGCGCGGATGGCTGACCGAGAAACGCACGGTGCAGTGCCAGAACTGCCAGGCGATCTCGGTCTTCGATCCGGAGCGCGTCGGCCAGAACTGCGACTTCTGCGGCTCGCCCAAGCTGGTCGACTACGAGGAGATCAAGGCGCCGATCCGGCCGAGGAGCCTGCTGCCGTTCACGGTGCCCGAGACGGCGGTGCGCGAGCAGATCCGTAGTTGGTACGCCAGCAAGTGGCTGGCGCCGAATCGCCTCAAGACGCGCGCCCTCGTCGACCGCGTCCACGGCCTCTACATTCCCTACTGGACGTTCGACGCCCACGTCGTCAGCCCCTGGCAGGCCGATGCCGGGCACTACTACTACGAGACCGAGACCTTCCGCCAGAACGGACGGATGCAGACGCGCCAGGTCCGCAAGGTCCGCTGGGTGCCGGCGTCAGGCGAGATCCGGCACTTCTTCGACGACGAGCCGATTCCAGGCACGCACGGCGTCTCGCACGAGCTGCTGAAGCAGATCGAGCCGTTTCCCTTCACCGACCTCAAGCCGTACGACAAGGCGTTTGTCTCCGGCTTCGTCGTCGAGCACTACCAGATCGTGCTCGTCGACGCTGCGAAGCGTTCCGAAGAGTCGATGACCGAGCAGGTGAGGCAGCTGTGCGCGGCGCAGATTCCCGGCGACACCTACCGCAACCTGACCATCCAGCCGACCTATTCGGGCCAGACGTTCAAGCATCTGCTCGTGCCGATCTGGCTGCTGACGTACAACTTCAGCGCCAAGGCCTACCAGGTCGTCGTCAACGGCGCGACCGGGCGGATGGCAGGGGACTATCCGAAGAGCTTCTGGAAGATCCTGTTCCTGGTGATCGTCGCGGTGATTGCGGCGGTCCTGATTCTGATGGTGTTGGGGGAGGACTGAGAGCCGGTGGTCCGGTAGTCCGGTCGTCCGGTGGTCCGGTCGACAACCGGTACTCTAGAACTCGTCTGGGTTGCAGCGAGCGAGCGTAGCGAGCGAGCCACGCGCCCGGCGCGCGCCGACGAAGCGGCGCGCGAGGGCGCGTGTAGGGGAGTCCGAGGGGCGAAGCCCCTCGGTTAGAACTCGTACCGAATCGACAACTGGATGACGCGCGAGCCGATGTTGACGCTGGTGAGGCGGCCGAACTGTCTCGCTGTTGATGTCCATGTCGCCGCGGAAGAAGCTCGGCGTGTTCGTCAGGTTGAACGCCTCGCCCTTGAGCTCGAAGCGGTGCGTGTCGCCGAACCCGAAGCGCTTCGACAGCGCCATGTCGATGCGGAACTGCGCCGGACCGTCGAACTCCAGGATCGGCAGGTTGCCGACTTCGCCCGCGACCGGGTTGAAGAAGACCTGGCCGTCGAAGCCAGCGGCGTTGTTCAGGTTGTCGGCGCCGACGGCGCGGCCGTCCGCGCCGATGACCTTCGGATCGATCCAGTAGATCCGGTCCTCGACCTTGTGGATGCCGAGCAGCCCCTTGACCTCCTCAGGCGACAGGTTCGTGAACGCGGTGTTGCACGAGATCGGATCGGTCGCGCAGTTCGAGCGGCCAGCGCGGTTGAACGTGCCGCGCGTCGAGGTGATGCTGATCGGCGAACCGCTCGACCACGCGAAGATGCCGCTGACCTGCCAGTCGCCGACGATGGCGTCGACGAGCCCGTTCGAGTTCAACCACCTCTTGCCGGTGCCGAAGGGCAGCTCGTAGATCGAGTTGGCCTGGATGGCGTGCGTGACGTGGAACACGGATCGGCCGGTGTTGAGGCCGGGCCGGTTGTTGTCCATGAACGCCTCGAAGCGGTTCTGGCCCGTGCCCGACGAGTCGGTGCTGGTGTCGGACCACGTGTAGTTCAACTGGCCGAAGAATCCGTTCCGGAACTGGCGCCGCAGCTCGAACTGCGCTGAGTTGTAGTCGCTGAAGCCGCCGTTCGACAGCGCCTGGGAGGCGTAGATGCCGGGGTTCTGCATGAAGGTGGCCGGCGTCGTGAGGCGTTGCACCATGTAGAAGTCGGCCAGCGCCGCCACCTGGTTGGTCTGCAGGTTGGTGACGATCGTCGCGTTGGTGAGCGCGGTCCCGAAGCTTGGCAGCAGCGTCAGCGGCTGGCTGCCGGGAACGGCGGGATTGAAGACGCCGTTGAACGCCAGCCCTGCCTGCTGCGCGAGATAACCGTTCGAGCGGGCGCGATTGAAGTCGGCGAGGAACTCCGGGCTGATCTGCACCTGGTTGTAGTCGGTGCCGCGCCAGATGCCGCGGCCGAACGTGCCGACGTAGCGGGCTTCGACCGCGGTCGACGCCCCCAGCTCGCGCTGGATGCCGAAGCTGAGCTGGTGCACGTGCGGCGCCTGGAGCTCTGGGTCCAGGCCCCACAACACGCCGGTGGAGCTGAGCGCCATCTGATTCGCAAGCGTTCGGGTTGAGAGGAACGCTGGCGTCGGGACCTCGGGTACGCCGGAGTTGACGCGAGCGAACTGGTTGCTGAGCATGCTGACGCTGCTGAGGCCGGTGTTGCCACGCGACGCGGAGCGCCCGACAGTCACCGTCTCCTCGTTGACGAACGTCAGCGAGTAGCCGCCGCGCACTGCCGTCTTACCATCCTTCGTGACGTCCCAGGCGAAGCCGAGCGTCGGGCCGAAGTTGTTGAGATCCTTGTTGTACATGTCGCCTTCGACGAAGGTGAGCTCCGTCGCCGGGTCGAGCATCGTCTGCTCGAGCGAGCGGCCGTTCAGGATCGGCAGGAAACCGAGGTTGTCGTCCTCTTTCAGCGGGCTGTAGTACTCCCACTTCAACCCCGCCCGCACCGTGAAGTTCGGCTTCCAGCGCCAGTTGTCCTGGACGTAGGCGGCGATGTTGTCGAGCGTGTAGTTCTCGTTCGACGCGATGCCGCCGACGAAGCCGGAGCTCGTGTCCTCGACCTGGAACGTGCGCTGAACCGACGTGATCGTCCCGGCAAGCCACGATGCCATCGCGTTGGCGCGCGTCAGATCCGCGGCTGCGATGCCGCCGGGGAACTGCGACGTCGTCAGCGTCAGGCTGCCGGGCGCGGCGGCGCTGTAGCCGAAGTTGACCTGGGGGAACGCGCCGGCGAAGTTGTACGGATTGACGTGATTCCGCTGCCAGCTGCCGCCCATCGTGATTTGGTGGCTGCCCTTCAGGAGCGACGCGTTGTTGCCGATCTGGTAGGTGTTGGTGTAGCGGCCCTGCGGCTGGAAGCCGATGGCCGTGCCATTGCCGCCGATCGGGTTGATGATGCCGAGCGCCGTCGTGTACTGGTTACCGCTATATGCCCAGTCGCTCTCGAACTGCACCGGCGCGAGGTTGGCGCCGCCGCGCAGCTCGTTCTGGAAGTTCGAGGTGGCGAGATACCGCCACGCCAGCGAGAAGCGCTTTGGATCAGAGCTGGTGTAGACCAGGGGACGATCCGGGCTGATGGAATCGAGATCGGTGCGATCGTCGATCTCCTTGAAGTAGTGGTAGCCGCCTTCGAAGCGATGTGCGTCCGACATCGCGTAGTCGAGTTTGAAGCCCCACTGATTGCGATCGTTCTGATCGGTCTGGTTGAACCGGTAGCCGGCAGTGTTCAGGTTGCGGCTCGTGGTCGAGTCGCCGGTCTCGAAGTTGTTGACGTTCGAAGCCGCCGGAATCAGGCCCAGGAAATTCTGCCGCAGCGTCGGGTCGACCGCCTGTCCCGACAGTTCCATGACGTTCACCGAACGAACGACGCCATCGCTGCCGGCATAGCGGAAGACGCCGTTGACGAAGTCGGCGTTGGCCGGGATGGTGAGGTTCTGCGACGCCTGCGTCGTCTGCCGGAAGCCTTCGTAGTAGCCGAAGAAGAACAACTTGTCCTTCTGGACCGGACCGCCGAAGCGGCCGCCGAACTGGTGGCGGCTGAGGTCCGACTTGGGGACCGAGGGCCTTGCCGCGTTGTTGAAGAACGAGTTCGCCGCGTACTTCGAGTCGCGATTGAACTCGAAGACGCTGCCGCTGAAGCGATTGGAGCCCGACGGCGTGATCATGCGCACCGAGCTGGCGCCGCCCGCCGCTTCCGCGCCGGCGACCGAGCTCGTGATCGAGAACTCGGCGATCGTGTCCGACGTCGGACGGTTCGGCAGGAAGTCGAGCGAGTTGGTGCGGATGAAGTTGTCCTGGATGTTGATGCCGTCGAGCGTGACCGTCGTCCAGGTCGGACGGCCGCCGTTGATGCTGGTGTTCGTCCGGTTGATGAACGGCTGCACACCAGGCTGCGCTTTGATCAGGTTGGTGACGTCGCGGTTCGCGAGCGGGATATCGAGGATCTGACGCTGGAGAACCGTGGCGCTGACTTCGGGGCTCGTCGACGAAACCAGCGACGCGCCGGCCGTGACTTCGACCTGCTCGGTGATCGCGCCGAGTTCGAGGTTGGCGGTCAGCGATCGTTCCTGGCCGACGACCACGATCACCTCGTTGAAGGCGGCGGTCTTGAAGCCCTGGAGCGCGAATTCGACTTTGTAGCTGCCGGGCGACACCTGCGGGAAGACGTAGCCGCCGTTCTCGCCCGTCACCGTCGTCTGGACCTGGTTGGTTTTCTCGTTCGTCAGCGTGACCGTTGCGCCGGGGAGCGCGGCGCCGGATGAATCCAGCACCGAGCCGGCCACCCGGCCGAGGGTCGTCTGGGCCGCCGCGGCAGTCACGGTTACCGTGACCAGCGCCAGCACCAGGCTGGCGCGCACCCAGGATGAACCCCACTTGCTTAGGCTCGTCATGCAACCTCCAAAGGTATTGCCAGGAAAACAAAGGTCCCGCCGGGACCTGCGCGGGACGAACTGCAGGCGAGCAACGCGAGTGCCACCTGAGCCGGGATGAATCTACGCCTGTTTGTGGCCGTTGCCGAAAGAATGTGACGAATGACAGCGGTCGTGGAGGATTGAGGCTCCAAGGGCTTGGATCGGCCGCATGGTAGGATTCGGCCCGAATGGAGCGTGTGCTCGTGACCGGCGGGGCCGGATTCATCGGCTCGCACGTGGCCGATGGGCTGGTGCGGTCGGGTCGGACGGTAACGGTGCTCGACGATCTCAGCGGCGGATTTCCGGACAACCTCCCGGCCGGCGCACAGTTTGTCCAGGGCAGCGTCACCGATCACGCGCTCGTCGATCGACTCTTCGCGGAGTCGCGCTTCGATTGCGTCTTTCATCTGGCCGCCTACGCCGCCGAAGGCCTCAGCCATTTCATCAAGCGGTTCAACTACACGAACAACGTCATCGGCAGCGCCAACCTGATCAACGCCGCCGTCAACAACGGCGTCAAGGGTTTCGTCTTCACGTCGTCGATCGCCGTCTACGGCAGCAGTCCGGTCCTGCCGATGACGGAGGACACCATCCCGTCGCCCGAGGATCCGTACGGCATCGCGAAGTACGCCGTCGAGCGCGAGCTCGCCGCCAGCCGCGCGATGTTCGGCCTCGACTACATGATCTTCCGGCCGCACAACGTCTACGGGCCGCGCCAGAACATCGGCGATCGCTACCGCAACGTCGTCGGCATCTTCATGAACCAGATCCTGCAGGGCCAGCCGATGACGATCTTCGGCGACGGCACCCAGACGCGCGCCTTCAGCTACATCGACGACGTCGCGCCGCTGATGGTCCGGGCGATCGACGAACCGGCGGCGTGGAACCAGATCTTCAACGTCGGCGCCGACGATCCCTGGACGTTGAACGATCTCGCGGCCCGCGTCGCGGCGGCGATGGGCGTCGAGCCGGCGATCGCCTACCTGCCGGCCAGGCACGAGGTGCTGCACGCGCATTCGAGTCATGACAAGATCGCGCGCGTGCTCGGTCACCGTTCGACGACGTCGCTCGACGACGGCCTCGCGGCGATGGCGGCCTGGGTGCGAATCCACGGCGCCCGGTCGACGCCGGCGTTCGAGGCGATCGAGATCGAGCGGAACCTGCCCGCGTCCTGGCGCCGGTGACAACGTTCGCGAAGCCCCAGTGTGCAGAAACTGATCACTTCACATTCGGGGACAGTCACTGGTGACTGTCCCGAGTGACTGTCCCCGGGGACAGTCACCAGTGCCAGTCACCAGTGACTGTCCCCGAACCCCGAACCCCGAGCCCCGGTAAGATTCACCAGTGCACGGCACCAAGACCGTTTCTGTCGTCCTGCCCGCCTACAACGAAGAGGGCTACATCCGCGCCGCCGTCGAGGACTTCTTCTCGGTTGACGTCGTCGACGAGGTCGTCGTCGTCGACAACAACTCGCGCGACCGGACGGCCGACGAAGCGCGGCAGACGCGGGCGCGGCTGGTGCAGGAGACGCGGCAGGGCTACGGCTTCGCGCTGCGGCGCGGGCTGCAGGAGGCGACGGGCGACATCGTCATCATGGCCGAGCCCGACGGCACGTTCATCGGCCGCGACGTGCTCAAGCTGCTGGCCTATGCCGACGACTTCGACATGGTCTGCGGCACCAGGACGACGCGCGAGCTGGTGTGGGACCAGGCGAACATGGGGTGGTTCCTGCGAATGGGGAACTGGACCGTCGCCAAGCTGCTGCAGGTGCTCTTCGGCGGGCCGTCGCTGAGCGACTGCGGCTGCACGCTGCGGCTGACGCACCGCGCCGCGCTCGAGAAGATTCGCGGCGACCTGACCGTCGGCGCATCGCACTTCCTCCCGGAGATGGTGATCCTGGCGCTGCAGCGCGGCCTCAAGGTGATCGAGGTGCCGGTCAACTATCGCGGCCGCGTCGGCGAATCGAAGATCACCGGCAACCTCAAGGGAACGCTGAGGACCGGCTTCAACATGATCGGCCTGATCCTGAGGTACCGCTTCACGTGACGCCGTCCGCCGAGCCGGCGATCTCCAGCCGGACGCACGAGCGCGCTGCCGCGCTGATCATTGCGGTCGCGGCAGTTCTCGCCTACTTCTCGACCCTGGGGAACTACTTCGTCCGCGACGACTTCGGCGTAGTGCAGTTGCTGGCGTCCAAGCCGGCGGCCTACTTCCCGCGGTGGTTCTACACGTCGTGGATGGATCAGATCTGGGGGTTCACGCCCGACGAAGTCCGGCCGTTCCCGGCCCTGTCGTACCAGCTGTCGGCCCTCGCGGGCGCGGGCTCGCCATGGCTGCACCACGTCTTCAACGTCATCCTGCACATCGCCAACGGCCTGCTAGTGCTGGCGATTGCCCGGACGCTGACGATGAGCGTCCCGGCTGCAGGACTGGCGGGGCTGTTGTTCGTCCTGCTGCCGGTTCACGCCGAAAGCGTCGCCTGGATTACCGGCCGCGTCGATTCGATGCCGGCGTTGTTCTACCTCGCGTCGTTCCTCGCCTATGCCCGCTGGCGGCGGGGCGGCTCGACATCCCCTGCGTTATTCGGATGGTCGCTCGGGCTCTTCTTCGTTGCGCTCTTCACGAAGCAGAACACGATCACGATGGTCGCGACGCTCGCCGCCTACGACGTCATCGTCCTGCGCCAGCCGTGGACGCCGATCGCACGGTTCGTCGCGCCCTACGTCCCGTTCGCGGCGCTGACGGCCGGCTATCTCTGGCTGCGACTGCAGCTGTTCGGCGAGGTCGCGCGCGAGGGCGCGCTGACGGCTGAGGGCCTCGTGCAGTTCGCGACGTTAGTGGAGCGCCACCTCGCGCACGTGATCACCGGTGACGCCGACGGCTGGCGCGCGGTGGTCGTTCTGGCGCTGCTCGGGCTGATCTGGGTGCTCCGACTGGCGCGGAGCGACGAGCGCCGGCTGATCCTGTACTTCGGTCCCGTCTGGTGGTTCATCGGCGTAGCGCCGATCCTGGTCGCCGGCTACTCGTCGCCGCGGCACGTCTACCTCGCCGCGGTTGGCTGGGCGCTGGTAGTGGCGATTGCGTTCGACGTGCTGATGACGCGCGCCCGGGTCGCGTCGCTGCAGCGGCTCGTCATCTCTGCAGCTCTCGTCGTGCTCACCGCGTACCTCCTGCCGCTGCATCGCGCCGTGCGCGACTGGAACACGATGGCGGCGGTGTCGCAGCGCGCAGTCCAGGACGTCCGAGCCATAGCCGGCGTCCTGCCGGAAGGATCGCTGATCGTCGTCGGGGCGCCGACTCGCAGCTGGGAATGGGCGATGCCGTTTGCGGTGCAGCCACCGTTCGTCGATGCCGACCTGACGACGCGCTTCGTCTTCATCTCACCCCGGTCGCTGACCTGCTGCCGCGGCCGCTGGTTCGAGGACACCCGGGCCGCGCTCCGGCGCTGGTCCGAGGGGCCGCAGCCCGACTCGGCCGTGGCAATGACCTGGGACCCGGAAACAGGTGCGCCTTCACGTGCCCAGCCGGCGGCTTCACCTCAGCTCGCGCCCCTTATCCGCGCCCTGCTGACGCTCGAATCGCCGGACGATCTCGATCGAAACCTCGTCCGCCTGCTCGGCGTCTTACCAACGAAGGTAGAGTAGGGCTCAGGGCTCAGGGCTTAAGGCTCAGGCTCGAGGAGCCTCGCGATCACAGTCCAGCGACCGTGATCGGGAAGCTCTCCTGAGCCGTGAGCCCTGAGCCCTGAGCCAGACGCCGTGACATCGTAAGAACAGAACAGGAGACCCCTTGTTCAGCAAGACGAGAATGCCGACGCGTGAACAGGTGTTACCGGGACGCGAGGAGCGGATGGACGTGCCGGCCGCGCACCATGTCAACGGCGCCAGGCTGTCGCCGCCGTTTCCCGACGGTCTCGAGCGAGCCATGTTCGGGATGGGGTGCTTCTGGGGCGCCGAGAAGAAGTTCTGGCAGTTGCCGGGCGTCTACACGACCGCAGTTGGCTACGCCGGCGGCTACACGCCGAATCCGACCTACCGCGAGGTCTGCAGCGGCATGACCGGCCACAACGAAGTCGTGCTCGTCGTGTTCGACCCGAAGAAGGTTTCCTACGACGCGCTGTTGAAGGCGTTCTGGGAGAGTCACGACCCGACGCAGGGCATGCGGCAGGGCAACGACGTCGGGACGCAGTACCGTTCCGGCATCTATGTCTTCGACGAGGCGCAGCAGGAAGCGGCCGAGCGATCGCTGGCGATCTTCCAGGAGCAGCTCTCGAAGCGCGGCTACGGCGCGATCACGACGGAAGTAGTCCCGGCGCCGGAGTTCTATTACGCCGAGGACTATCACCAGCAGTATTTGTCGAAGAATCCCGACGGCTATTGCGGGCTCGGCGGCACCGGCGTTTCCTGCCCGGTCGGAGTCGCTGCTGATACTTCGGTCGTTCGGTAGTCCGGTCGTCCGATCGTCCGGGCAACCGCGCAACCGGACTACCGGGATCGAATCACCCTGATCACATCGAAGCCGTTGCCCCTCGCGACTTCGATCGCCTGCTCGTAGGCGGCGTCGCTCAGCGTCGGCGTGCGCGACAGGATCCACAGGAATTGACGGTTGGGCGTGCCGACGACCGCCCATGAGTAGTCGGGCCCCAGCCCGATGACCCAGTAGTCGCCCCACACCATCGGCAGGAACGACAGGATCGCCGGCGCGAAGCGCACCTGGAGCACGGCGTTGTTGCTGCCGTCGCCCGCCTTGCGCGCAATGCCCCGCGCCTCGTCGGTCGTACCGTCGCCAGTACGACACGTATTCCGCACGTCGATCCTGCCGTCGGTGCGCAGCCCGTACTCCGCGACGACGTCGCTGACGCACTGCTTCTGGAAGCGGTTGGGCAGCCGTGCGACCTCGTGCCATTTGCCGAGGTAGCGGTTGAGATCGAGCGACGACACGATGCGCAGCGGCGTGCTGGTTGCCTGCATCGTCAGCGCAAGAACCGCCGCCATGGTCGCCATGACTGAAAGTTTCATTCGTCCCTGAGCCCCTGCCCCGACCTGACGGGTAACACACTGACCACGACGTGCGCTGAGTCTGACACGTTCGTGGTCGGATAACGCGCGTCCAGCCGATGCATCCAATCCGCATGCCGCAAGGCGATGCTGTCGGGTTCGGGGCGGTGGACGTTAGAATGCTCTCGTGCCGAAGCGGAAGGCTCCGACAATCCAGCAGGCTGGCGCCATCATCGTGCGGCAGGGCAAGAGCGAGCCGAGAGTGCTGCTGGTCACCGCGCGGCGCAACCCCGGCACCTGGATCTTTCCGAAGGGTCACATCGAGTCGGGCGAGACGCGGCGGGAAGCGGCGGTGCGCGAGGCGCAGGAAGAGGCCGGGGTTGATGGCAAGGTGGCGGCCTCCGCCGGTTCGATGACCTTCGACTACGGCACCAACCGCTACCGCGTCCACTACTTCATCGTCGTTACCGGCGATTCCGGGAAGGAGCGCGAGGGGCGACGGATGAGGTGGTGCCGCTTCAAGCAGGCACTCCGCAAGCTGTCGTACAAAGAAGCGGGCGACGTGCTCCGCAAGGCGTGGCCGCTGGTCGAATCGACGCTGAAGCGGCGCGCCAGGCGCAGTACCAAGAAAAAGTAGGCGACGGCCGGCGTCAGTCCGCCATGAGGTTCAAAGACCCGCGCCTCCTTGACGAGCTGCTTGAAGGCAGCCCGCTCCTCTTCCCCAAGCCCGCACACGTCGACGGCAATCGGCGCCTCAGGCTGGGCGAAAAAGCGCCGCCTTCCCGTCGTCTGCAGTTCTACCCGCATGGAGTCCCCCCACTGCGGAATAACGCTCAGCTGGGGATGACCGAACAGGCCAGGTAGTCGGCGGCCAGAGATCCCTCGTAAACCGTTGGTGGGGTTGGGTGTCACCGTTAGTAACCGCCCGGCGGCGCCGCGCGCGAGTCTAATGTCGACAGAAAGAAAACGTCGTCGTCAACCTCGAACGGAGGAAGGCACTCATGAAGGGCACGATTCTCTGCGTTGCGGCGGCAGGCGCCCTGGCCGGCGCGCTCGCTGCTACCCCCGCACTTCACGCCAGCGATCCCGTCGGGATCTATGCCATCGTCGAGAAGGTCGTCCTCGAACCGAACGAGGCCGAGCCGCTGCGCGTCCAGGTGTGGGGCGCGTTCGCGCTGTCGGACAGCACGATGAACAACGATGACTATTCGACCGCGACCGCCGGGTATCTCTATTACAGCTGCCCCGCGGGCAAGGAGCAGACCTGCCGCAACGAGTGGAAGGACCTGAAGAGCGTCGCTGGCACCGGCACTGGCGTTGGATTCGGCGGCCGCTTCGAACCGGCCACCCGCATCCGCAAGGCCAGCGAGGCGCCGGCCTCTCCTGATCCGTACCCGATCCGGATGGGCGTGGTGAAGATGAGCACGCGAGGGCAGCAGCCGGCAATTGTCGCCAGGCTGAAGGCAGCGTTAACAGCGAAGTAGCGACGCAGGAGGTACGAGGTGAGCGCCACCGTTGCCCGGACTGGGTTCCTGCGCTTTTCCCGGTGGGATGGGGCCTGGTCGGGTTGTCGTTCGCGTACGGCGCCGTCCTGCTTTTGGCGCCGTCGATTCCGCTGGTCGCCATCGGGCTGTGGTGGACGTCCAACACGGTCGCGCACAACTTCATCCACACTCCGTTCTTCCGGTCGGCGCGGCTGAACACGGCCTACTCCCTGTTCCTCTCCGCGCTGACCGGCATCCCCCAGACGCTCTGGCGGCGCCGTCACCTCGATCACCACGCCGGGCGCCCCTGCCGGCGCGACAGGAGCGGCCTCCTCGCGATGGAGACCGGTGTGGTGGCAGGGCTCTGGGTCTTTGCTGGCGCTTGCCGCCAGCGATGTGTTCTTCGGGATCTACCTGCCCGGCTATGCCGCCGGCCTCGGGCTGTGCTTCCTCCAGGGACATTACGAGCACGCCCGCGGCACGACCAGTCACTACGGCCGGGCGTACAACCTGTGCTTCTTCAACGACGGCTATCACGTCGAACATCACTCGCGACCGGGTGTGCACTGGACCCGGCTGCCGCGGCTCGGCGCGGCAAACGAGCGTCGCAGCCGCTGGCCGCCGGTCCTGCGCTGGCTCGACGCATTTTCGCTCGAGGGGCTCGAGCGTCTGGTACTGAGGTCGTCGTGGCTGCAACGCTTCGTCCTTGCGCGGCACGAACGTGCGCTCAGGCGTGTGCTCGCGGAGCTGCCCCGCGTCGCGCAGGTCACGATCGTTGGCGGCGGCCTGTTCCCGCGGACGCTGCTCATCCTGCGCCAGCTGCTGCCAGAGGCGTCGCTCACCATCGTCGAACAGCGCGCGGAGCACATCGCCGCCGCTCAGGCATTTCTCCAGCGCCGCAGTGCCACGGATGACGGGGCCGTACGATTCGCCGAACGGACCTTCGATCCCGCAACCGAGGCGCCGGCCGAACTGCTCGTGATCCCGCTGGCCTACGATGGCGATCGCCGGGCCCTGTACCTGGCGCCGCCGGCCCGCTTCACCCTGATTCACGACTGGATATGGAACCGGCACCCGGCCGGAGTCCCGATCTCGTGGCTGCTGCTCAAACGGCTGAACCTCGTCACGCGCTGAGGGCCGTCAGCCTGTTCGGCGTGCTTGCCGTCGCCAAGGCGACGACGCTCGTCGGCCTCGGGGCGGCGACGGACGCCTGGTCTGCCTGGTGGCCGTTCGCGTACTTCTGGCAGGACGCGCTCGTCGCGCTCGTGTTCTATGCCGCCGACGCGACCCTGCGCCGGCCGCGCCTGGCGTGGAGCGCGTACGTCATCATCGCGCTCTACGCTGCCGTCAACGTGCCGGTGACGCTGGTGCTCTCGAGCCCGCTGACCCGGGCGATGTTGCGTGCCGCCCGCGGCGCGCTCGCCGACTCGGTCGGCTACTACCTCACGGTCCCGAATCTCGCCGCCGCGGCCGCGACGCTCGTCGCCGCGCTGCTCCTGCCACCGACGCTGACTCGATTCGCGTCCGGGAACCAGCGCCGGTTCACACCGATCCTGGCCGTCCTCGCGTTGATTGCCGCCGTCGGCCCAGTCGTGGATGGACGTATCGATACGCGCGGCCTGCACCGCAACGCCGTCGGGGCCCTCGCGGCGACGAGCATGCCGCGTTCCCCGTCGAGCCGGACGGTGCGCGCCGACACTACCAGCGTCGACTGGCGCGAAAGCCCGTTCGAGCGCGGCAGCGGCGAAGACCTGACCACGCTCCGCGGCGCCGCGCGCGGCCGCAGCGTCGTGCTCGTCATGCTCGAGTCGACGGCGGCGCGCTACCTCGGTCTGCACGGCGCCCGCCCGGATCCGATGCCGGGGTTGACGCGGCTCGCTGCCAACGCGCTGGTCGTCGATCGCGCGTACGCCGTCTATCCCGAGAGCATCAAGGGACTGTTCGCGACGCTCTGCTCGCGCTATCCGGGCTTCGACACGTCTCCAGAGATATATGCCTCGGTACCCTGCGCGTCGCTTGCAGGCCGGCTGCAGTCGTCCGGCTACGCGACCGCGCTCTTTCACTCCGGCCGCTTCGGCTATCTGGGCATGCACGCCACGGTCGACGGCCGCGGCTTCGACACGCTGGAAGACGCCGGCGCGATTGGCGGTGACGTCCAATCGAGCTTCGGCGTCGACGACGCCTCGACGGTCGAGCGGATGTTGACGTGGATCGACGCCCGCGGCGCGCAGCCGTTCTTCGTCACCTATCTTCCGATCTCAGGCCATCATCCGTATGCCGCCACCATACCGGGACCGTTCGACGGGGAGGGCGATTTCGATCGTTATCGCAACGCCCTGCACGAGAGCGACGCGGCGCTGGCCCGACTCGTCGCCGGACTCGAACGGCGAGGGCTCGATCGCCGGACGCTGTTCGTGATCGCCGGCGACCACGGCGAAGCGTTCAACCAGCATCCGGGGAATATCGCCCACACGCTGTACGCGTTCGAAGAGAACCTGCGCGTCCCATACGTCATCGCCGCGCCAGGTCTATTCGACGGCGCGACGCGGATCTCTCGGCTTGTGAGCGCTGTCGACACGGCTCCAACGATCCTCGACCTCCTCGGCCTGGACGTTCCCGGCGAGTACCAGGGGTCGTCGCTGCTGGCGCCTCGCCGCCTGATGGCGCTCTTCTACACCGACTACTCCCGCGGCTGGCTGGGCCTCGCGGATGGCTGCTGGAAATACCTCTGGGAAGTCGAGCCGGCGCGGTCGACGCTCTACGACGTCTGCCGCGATCCCGACGAGACGCGCGACCTCGCGGCTGCCCACCCCGACCGCGTCGCGGCGTATCGCCTGAGGGTGGAGAGTTGGGCCGCAGCCCAGAAAGCCGCGGTCGAAGGCAGGTAGCGGCGTCCCCGTCGGCTGTTGTCGGGCCATGGCTGAGGCGGTATCCTCTGAGCGATGTGGCGTCGACTGGCGGCCGTCGTTCCCCTGCTCGCGCTCACCGGCGGGACGTCGGCGGCGCAGGACGCCGCCGTCAGGAGCGCGATCGAGCTCGTTCGGCTCGACTTCCTCGCATTGTCGCCCTCGGGGCAGCCGGTCACCGATCTCTCGGCATCCGACGTCGTTCTCGAGATCGACGGCAGGCCGCGCGAGGTCCGATCGCTCCAGTTCGTCCGCCTCGATACCGCGACGCCCGGCGCCGCGGCTCACTCGCCGCCGCCCGTCGCGCCATTCGGCACCAACACGCTCGACGATCTCGGCCGCACCGTCCTGCTCGTGATCGAGACCGACTCGATCCGCGCCAACGTCGCGCAACAGGCGATGACGGCGGCGGCCGAGTTCGTGCGCGGCCTGTCGCCGCGCGACTGGGTCTCGGTGGTGACGATGCCGTACGGCGGTGTCCTGGTCGAACCAACCCGCGATCACGCGCGGACGCTGAAGGTGCTGTCGACGATCACCGGCCAGGCGGCGCAGCAGTCTACCGACTCCGACAAGAGCTGCCGTACCCGCGACACGCTCCTGGCGCTGGCCGGCTACCTCGACGGCGTCGCCCACATCGAAGGGCCGAAGACGACGGTGTTTGTCTCGTCCGGCATGCTGCTGCCGCGGCGCGACGCAGCGATGAACCGGGCACCGGGACCGTGCGAGATTCGCTCGGAGAACTACGAGCAGGTCGGCCGCGCCGCCGTCCGCTCCCGCGCCAACGTCTACGTCGTCCGGCCGGACGACTTCATCATCGACTCCGGCAAGAACGCGTTCGTGGACCCGACCGCCAGCCGTTTCCGTAGTTCCAACGAAGAGCTCGCCGGGATCGAAAGCCTCGCCGGCGTCACGAGTGGACAGTTGATGCGGCTGACGCCAACCGATCGCAGCGCCTTCGCGAAGATCGCGGCGGAGAGCTCCGGCTACTACCTCCTCGGCTTCGAGCCCAAGGACACCGAACGCAACGCCACCTACCGCCGGGTCGCGGTCCACGTCCGGCGCGAGGCTGGCGGCCCAATCCAGGTGCGCGCGCATCCCACGATGTTCATCGCCAGGGCCGAAGGCAAACCGGCGCTGACGCCGCACGCGATGCTGCGAGACGGCCGTTCGTACCGCGACCTGCCGCTGCGCGTTGTCGCCGTCACCTCGCCTGAGCCGGACGACGTCAAGCTGCGTGTCGTGGCGATGCTCGAGCCGCTCGACACGGGCGTGGCGATCGGCGCCGCGGCATTCGGGCTCATCGATCAGCGGGGACGGCTGGTGGCGCAGTGGACCGCGACCGACGGCGAGCTGAAGTCGTCGCCGATCGCCTCGGCAGGCCTTGCGTCGCCGGGGCAATATCGCCTGCGCGCCACGGCCATCGACACCGCCGGCCGCCGCGGCGCCGCCGAGTACCTCCGTCACCGCCGAACGTGTCGCCGCCGGCAGCCTCGCGATGAGCGGCCTCGTTCTCGGCGTGACCATGCCGCAGGGGTTCGTGCCGCGGCTGCAGTTCGGCAAGGAGCCGACCGCCGCGGGCCACTTCGAGATCGTCGGCACGCCGCCGGCCGGCACGTTGTCGGTCGCGATGGAGATCGCGCGCACCGACGACGGACCGGCGCTCGTCCGCGTCCCCGGCACCGTGGCGGCGACGGCCGATGCTGCCACCCGTCGCGCCACCGGCGTCGTGCCGCTCGCCAACCTCGCTGCCGGTGATTACGTCGTCCGCGCGATCCTGAACCTCGACGGCGAGCCGGTCGGCCGCGTCTCCCGCACCCTCCGCAAGCGCTGACCGATGCGACCCGAGCAGTGGCGACGCGCCCGGACGATTCTCGAGCTTGCCGCCAGCCGGCCTCCCGGCGAACGCGTGCGCTGCATCGCCGATCACTGCTCCGACGATCCCGCGTTGCAGACCGAGCTCGAGACGCTGCTCAGCCGCTACGTCGAGACGCCCGACTTCGACGCGTTCCTCAGGAGTCCGACGCCGCCGTTCGACCAGCACACCACCGAAGTGACCGGCACCGACGGCGCGCCGCCGCGCGCGTCGGACATGACGACCCACACCGACGAGTCACCGAGTGCGTCGGCGCGATCGTGGGGCGACTTCACGCTCTTGCAGGAGCTGGGCCGCGGCGGGTTCGGCGTCGTCTATCGCGCGTGGGATCCAGGGCTGCGCCGCGAAGTCGCGCTCAAACTGTTCAACACCAGGCAGCTCGGCGGCGCCAGCGCGCGCCTGCTGACCGAGGGCCAGCTGCTGGCGCGAGTCAATCAGCACCACGTCGTCAGGGTCTTCAGCGCGGTTCGGATCGGCGACGAAGTCGGCCTGGCGATGGAGTTGATCAACGGCCGGACGCTGGCGGCGCTCGTCGGCGAGCAGGGCCCGCTCGGTTGCGAGGAGGCCGCCGTCGTCGGCCTGTCCCTGTGCGACGCGCTCGCGGCCGTGCACAGCCAGGGGCTGGTCCACCGCGATCTGAAGCCGAGCAACGTGATGCGCGAGAACGGCGGCCGGATCGTGCTCATGGACTTCGGCGCCGGCCGCGACCGTTCGGACCGCGCCTCGGGCTCGGACGTCGTCGGCACGCCGGCCTACGTCGCTCCGGAACTGCTGTTTGGCGCCGACGACTCGCCGGCCTCGGACATCTACAGCCTCGGCGTCCTCCTGTTCTACCTCGTCACGGCCCGGCATCCGGTCCAGGGACGGGGCTTCGACGGGGTTCGACAGGCCCACCTGCGCGGCGAGCGCCTGTCGCTCGCCGAGTGTCGCCTCGATCTGCCGGCGCGCTTCGTCGACGTCGTCGAACGCGCGCTGTCGAGCGCGCCGGGCGATCGCTTCCGCTCGCCGCAGGAGTTCAGGGACCGGCTGGCCGAAGCGATGCCCGGGTTGTCGCCAGAGGACGACACGTCGCGCATGTCGCGGTCGGGTCCGGTGCCGGCACCAAGCGGCGGGATGCACTGGCTCGTCAAGCTGGCCCTGGCCGCCGCTGCCGCGCCGGTTCTCTTCACGATCCTGGGGTTCATCGAGACGACATTCCTCAACCTGACGCTCGATCGCCGCGGCGCGTTCGGGCAGGAGTCTCTCGCCGCATACTTGAAATATGGCTGGATGTCGCTGGTGGCGCCCATCCTCTACGTCGGCCTTGCCGTCCTGCTGTTCAACGTCTTCGCCTTGATTGCCCGCGTCGCCGGACGCATGGCGCCTGCGATCGCGCGGTCCGTGTCGAACTGGCGCGGCGCGATCCAGCGTCGCCTGTACCTGGCCGGCCTCGGCGATCCCGACACCTTCGTGCAGGCGCTGTGCGTGGTGGCGCTGATCGGGCTCGTCGCTCACCTGTGGTACTTCGCGCCGCTGATCCTCGCCTATGCCGGCGTCGCCAGCGCGGCGCGGGCGCCGGCGGAGGATCTCGCGATCCTCGGCTCGGAGCGCATCGCCCTGCACGCCGCCTATTGCGCCGTGCTGGTGATCCTGATGTTCATGCTCGCGACCGGGCTGTGGACGGCGTCCAAGGCAGCGGCGCGTCGGCGCAACAGCCTGAGTGCCGGCCCGATGATCGCGTCCGGGATGCTGCTGGCGATCCTGCTGTTCCTGCTGGCCGGGCCCTGGCGCATCCTCTTCAGCGACTCCTTCCCGGAGGTTCGCGTCGACGACCGCCAATGCTTCATCATCGGCGAGGCCGGCGACGAGCTCCTGCTCCATTGCCCGACCAGCCCGGCGTCGCGCAACCAGGTCGTGCGCCGCGACGATCCCCGGCTGCCGGCGACCCGTGGCAACTACGGCAAGCTGTTCGACGCGTACGGGGCCGCACCCGCCGCCGCGAAGTAAGCGCGCGCAGGCGCACCGCCGATCGATTCAGCAAACCAGCAAGGATTCGTCAGGATTCGGCGCAGCCCGCCCTTGTATATTCCAGCAGCCAGCCATTGCCGTGTTGGAGGAACCCGCATGAGCGTCTGGAGCAAGGGACTCGCACCGTGGATTCTCGTCATGCTGCTCGCCACGCCGCTGCCGGCGGCGGCGGGCGACATCTGGGACATCATCGCCTACATCCACGAGTTGAGCGGGCCGGGCCCGTTCCACCACGCCGGCGGCCCGCTCGGGATCTACGGCTTCGAGGTGTTCTGTCGTGATGACGACGGATCGCCGTCGCCGGTGTGCACCACCGAGCGCAGGGACGTGCGCTTTTACGCCCTTCTCGAACTGGGATGGTTGAACGACAAGCCGCGCGACGACAATCCGATCAGGTTCGATGGCAACGTCTTTCTGAGAACGTATCAACTGGTCGCCTACGTGCCGGGTCAGAAGATCGCCGGCGTCAGGTCGATACCGGGCCTCGCGAACGGCCTCGATCTGGGCGCCGGCTTCGGTCTCTACCACTTCACCGGCGCGGCGGTGACGGAGGAGTCGTTGTGGCGGATCTCGATCCCGCTGCGCGCGCGGTTCACGCCGAGCGAGTTCTGGGCGAACTCGGACTACCTTCAGCGTGCCGATCGACGGCGGCTGCGCGCACTGCTGCGCTCGGTTACCTATCAAGTGGGCTTCGACATACTGCCGCAATCCTTCAGCAATCGCGACTTCCGCGGCCCCGAGACCTACGCGCCATCGGGCCACGCGCTCTGGACCAACGCGCTCGTCGTCGACGCGTTCGTGGTGGTCGACGCGTTCAGGCGCTAGCGGTCAGCATCTCAACATGTCTTCGACCGCGGCGATGACGACTGCCGGTTCGTCGAGCGGCACCCAGTGGCCGCTCGCGCGCGCGACGATGTGGCGGCCGCGGGTCGAGAGGCGGGCGAGGGCCTCCTGCTGGCGCAGCCGGTAGTCGCCGGGATCGGTCGAAGAGATCGTGACCAGCGGCAGGTCGCCGTAGCCGCCGGCAGTCGCGTCGAGGGTCTCGCGCGCGCTGACGCGAATCGACTCGATCTGGCTGCCGAGCGCGGCGAAGAATTTCTGATCGGTCCAGAACTGCCGCAGCGGCCGCCGCGCCTCGGGCGGCAGCTTCCACACCGGCGCGAGGATGCCTTCGTCCTCCCTTTTGATGCCGCCGCGGCTGACGATCCTGACGATCCCGCGGGCGACACCGAGGACACCGGCGGCGCCGAAGGCCGCGACCAGCCGGGCGATCCCCACCTTCGCCGCCCGGACGCCGTAGCGGCAGAGACGCACGCCGCGGTCGATCTTGATCTGCTCCTTTGGCGCCGGGTTCACCCAATCCTCGGCGTGGGCCGGATCGACGAGCACCAGCCCGGCGACATCGTCGCGATAGCGTGCCGCGAAGATCAGCCCCACCAGCCCGCCGAACGAGTGGCCGACGATGATGAAGGGCGGAGTTATTGCGGCGCGCTCGAGCAGCGTCCGCAGTTCGACCGCCATGCGTGCCGCGGTGCGCGGCATCGGTCCGGCGTCGCTCCAGCCGAAGCCGGCGCGGTCGTAGCTGCACACCCTCGTCCGCTGCGACAGCGCCGGCTGCACCCATGCCCAGCTGACCGAAGAGCCGCCGAGCGCAGCGTCGAGGATGACCGCGGGAGAGCCGGCACCAGTGCTGTAGAGGTGCAGGCGGTATCCTCCGACGTCGATCAGCTGGCCCGGCGGCGGCACACGCATCGCGTCAGTTACGCTATCAGGTTTCCTCCTACTCGAGCCTGATCCTGAATCCCTTCGGCGCGATCTTCACCTGCTGCCGCGGCTGCCGCTTCTTCTTCCTCCTCGACCTTGAACAGCACCAGGTTCTCGAGGAAGGCAATCAGGGCCTGCTTGTCGGCGAGCGAGCGCGAGAGGTACGCGGCGCGAGCCGCCCGGGCCTCGCGCGCCGTGTCGTTGTTTGACGCGGCGTGCTCGAGGATCGCCTCGGCAAGCGTCGTGGCGCGCCCGGAACGTGTCGGGGTGTGACAACACGGTGCGCTCTCGTGTCGAACGCGCCGCGCCCCGTGGCAGCTGCGTTCGGGCGCCGAACGCGACACAATGTGGAATGGCTGCTCCCGAAATCGTCGTCGGCAATACCCTCGAGCTCGCAGACAACTTCGCGCGGCGCCTGCGCGAGATGAGCGCGCGTGCCGCGCGCCTGGCGCTGGCGCTGCCCGGCGGCTCGGTCGCTGAGGCCTTCTTCCCCGTGCTCGCCGATGCGGTGGTGAACTGGGCCGCGATCGACGTTTTCTGGAGCGACGAGCGCGCCGTGCCGCCTGCAGACGACGACTCGAACTACAAGCTCGCGTCGCGGCTGCTGCTGACGGCGCCGGCGGTCGCGGCGGCGCGGGTGCACCGGATGCCGGCAGAGAGCGAGGATCTCGATGGCGCGGCGGCCGCCTACGAAGCCGAGCTCGACGGCGCGACCACCGGGCCGACACGCGTCGACGTCGCCCTCGTCGGCGTTGGACCTGACGGGCATGTGTGTTCGTTGTTTCCGGGGCACCCGGCGCTCGACGAGCAGCAGCGCCGCGTCGTCGCGGTGACCGATTCACCGAAGCCGCCGCGGCGGCGCATGACGCTGACGCTGCCGGCGCTGCGCGACGCGACGGTCGTCGTCGCCGCGTTTGGATCGTCGAAAGCCGAGGTGATTGCCGAAGCCGTGCGAGACCCCGAGTCACGGCTGCCGGTGGCGCTGGCGTTGAGGGGGGCGCGAACGCCGGTGCTCTTGCTCGATGCCGAGGCGGCTAGTTTGCTGGCGCGCTGAACCGGGTGTTCAGCCGAGCGTGGGACCTACGAAGCGCCGCCAGTCCTGGCAGGCTGGCGGCGCTTCCGTTTTTTGGCTATCGCCTTCTGCCGCCGCCGCCGCGTGACGCGCCGCCGCGGGATCCGCCGCCGCCGCGATAGCTGCCAGTGCCGCCTGTGCCGCTGCCGCCACGATAGTTGCCGTAGTCACCGGTGCGCTGCGTTCCCTCGCGGCGCGCGGCTGAATCGCGGTTCAACTGGTCCGTGGTGGCGCGATCGATGCTGCTTCGATCGGCAGGCTGCTGACGTGTCGTCGACTGGTCCCTCGGGGTTGGCCTCTCGCCGGTAGGCTGCCGGTCCGTATTCGACCAGCCGCCGTTGTCGTACTTCTGCCACGTCCCGTCCTGGCGGCGGTAGACGTTGCCGTCGTTGCCGGCGTAGACGTTGCCGCCGTCGCCGACGCCGACCGTCGCGCCGCCGGCGCCGCGCCGCGTCACTGCCGAGCCTTCATCGGTCCTGATCGTGCGGGTGGTGTTGCCGGTCTGCCGATTGGTATAGCGATTGGTCTTGGCCCAGTCGTCGCCGCGCTGCACCGCGGTCGAGCCCCAGCTGCCGTAGACGTTGGAGCCCTGGCGCGTCGCCGCGTAAGTGCCGGTTCGCGGGTTGTACGCCTGGGCGACGCCGCGCGCGCCATACGGACCGTAGGCGGCCGCGCCGCGGGCATAGGTGCCAGTCCGCGGGTTGTAGCGCGCGCCGACGCCGGCGCCGCCGTAGGGGCCGTAGACGCCGGCGCTGCGTCCGTAGGCGCCGGTCCACGGGTTGTACCAGGCGGAGTAGCCGTAGGTCGGGAAGTGCCCGTAGTAGTACGGGTAGTAGCCGCCGTATCCCCAGTAGGGCGGATAGTACCAACCCGTGCCCCAGACCGTGCAGCCATACGCGACCATCATCCCGGTGTAACCGGCCGCGGCGGCATACACCACCCAATCATCATCGTCGTCGTCTTCGACCGTGACGTAGGTGACGTGATGCGACGGCGAGCTGGCTGGGATCTGGTAAATCTCCTGCGGCACCGAGCTCGTAACTTCCCACGGTCCCGTCGCGCTCTTGCCGGAGAACCAGACGCCCTGGTAGCACATGTAGTAGAGGTCGCCGATCTTGAAGACGTCCTTGTCCGTGTTCACGGCGCGCTCGACCGTGGTCTTCTCGATCGGCGCGAACTCGGGATTGCCCTGGAAGGCGACGTCCGGCGCTTTCGTTTCCTTCTTGTTGACGCGCGCGGTCTGCGGGATCTGCGCCAGCAGCACCGCTTCCGCGGCCTGATCGGTGCCCGGGACCGACGCCAGAACGCGAGAGCGGTCGTGCGAGAGCGGGATCTTCTTGAAGTCTTCGGGCAGCGATGGGGTTGCGAACGTCCACGGCCCGGTGAAGTCCGGAGCCGAGAACCAGCGTCCGGCGACGAGGTAATAGACCGGCCCGGTCTTGCCCATCCGGAAGATGTCGCTCTCGGTGTTGCTCACCCAGAGAAGGTTCGTGCCCTGAACGAGCAGGTAGCTCGGTTCGCCCGTCAGCAGGATCAATTCAGCCGGCGTCGTGCTGACGAAGACCTGCGGCGCCGTCTTCACGGCTTTGCCAGGCAGGTTGGCCTTGACGTCCTTCCAGTTGTCCTCGGCCGGCAGCTGCTTGAAGCCGTCGGGCAGCGTCCCCGCCGGCGACCACGGGCCCTTGACGTCGGCCGCCTTCAGCCACGTGTCGTTGTTGCGAAGGTAGTAGGTGTTGGTGGGAGTGTTCTCGAACAGATCCCAGTTCGTGTTCACCGCATACTTGAGATCGTTTCCCTTGATCGGGCTCCAGATCGGATCGCCGTCGAGGTTGACGATCACGGCCGTGCTCTTGCTGAAGAAAATCGTCGGCGGGTCGGACTTGATGCCTTCGACCGTCTTCGGCACGATGCTGCTCTTGTCGATGTTGGCGAGGACGCGATCGAGCGCGATCACCCGTTCGTCGACGGGCATCGCCGTTTCGACGGCGGCGACGATTTCCTGAACCTGCTCTTTCGGCAAGGTCTGAAAATTCACCTCGGTGATCTTCATGTTCTGGAAGCTGACCAGGCGATCGGCGACCGCGACCTTGGTGTCGGCTTCCAGCTTGACCGTGCCGAGCGCCGGCTTGTCGCCGGCCTTGTTTCGCAGCGACACCGCGCTGAAGGCGACCATTTGCGTCTGCTTGTCCCAGGTGGAGATCTGCGGCTGGTAGACGAGCATGCTGCCGCCGCTCGCAAGGTTGTAGAGTCGCGGCCACCCGCCGTCGACCGGCGGCGGCGTTGCGGCGGCGACGGCGGCCAGTGGCGGCTTCGCGGTGGTGGAGGCAGGCGGCGGCGTCTTGCCGGCCGGTGCCGTTGCCTGCGGCTTGGCGGTGGTCGTCTGCGGCGCCGGCTGCGCCTGCGCCGTGGCGACGGCGATCAGGTGCGCCGACGGCTCCGCCAGGATGCCCAGCGTCGCAATCATGGCTGCGGCGCGGCGTGCTCGACTATTGCGGTTCATCGCTCCGTGTTTCCTTCCTCGAGGGACAACGCCCCTGGATACTGCACCCGCCGGTCACGAAGCCAGCCACGTCCGCGCCTCGGTCAGGGCATCGCCGGCGAAGAATTCCACCGGCGCCCGCCGCAGGTCCGCGCCCGCGAACATCAACGTCTGGCTGCGCCACTTCTCGGGCCCGACAATGGCAATTCGTTCGATCCGATCGCCGTGCTTGACGTAAAAGGAGAGGTCGTTCCAGTTCGCGCCGGGCTCCCACCCGCCGAACTCGTCGAGCACGAACAGCAGTTTCACCGGGCCCGCCCGGTTCATCTCGGCGATCAGCCGGTCCTGGCAGTCTTCCAGATCCGCCTTCCGCAAGGCTCCGCTGAGCTCGATGCGAAAGATATTATCCCTATCGTGCTGCAGGGTCGCTGGCATAAGTCATCTTACGCCCGGTCGAGCATGGACTATGCCGGTTCGGCCGGGGTCGGGGGCGGGATCAAGTGCCGCGGCGACAGGAGGTTGGGTGAGCGGCCGAGGGTTGACGCCCGGCAGCCCCGGATCGCGGCTCCGGTTTACCGGAGTTCCTCCGGCAGGACGGACAGGCGACTGGAGTCCGGTGTCCCTGCGGCCTTCTTCCATGCGATCGCGGCGGCTTGACAATTGCACCAGCGAAGCTTGCGAAATTGCCGTCGTCTACAGGACCGAAAGGACAGGGTATGCAGAAGAGATTTCTTGCCTTCGCGATCGCCGTGCTCGCGATTCCCGCGCTGGTCGTGGCGCAGAAAGTCACCTACGACTACGAGAAGAGCGCGAACTTCGCCGGCTTCAAGACCTACGCGATGAAGGACGGCACCAAGGTCGGTCAGGAACTCATCGACGCCCGCATCGTCGCGGCCATCGATGCGCAGCTTGCCGAGAAGGGCCTGACCAAGTCCGAAGCGAACCCTGACGTGTTCGTGGTCTATCATGTCGCCTTCGACAAGCAGAAGGACATCTCCACCTACAGCTCCGGGTACGGCGGCGGCTACGGCGCCTACGGATGGGGCTGGGGCGGCGCGGGCTGGGCCGGCGGGTCGACGCACACGACGGTGCGGGACATCCTGAACGGTACGCTCGTGATCGACATCGCCGACGCGAAGAAGGGGCAGCTGGCGTGGCGCGGGATGGGCGTGAAGGAAATCGACACCGATGCCAAACCCGAGAAGCGCGACAAGAGCATCAATAACGCCGTGAAGAAGATCTTCAAGAACTACCCGCCGAAGGTAAAGACGTAGCGAAACCCTCGGAACACACCTCGCTCGGAGGCATCCACGTGTCTCAACGCACGATCCTCGCGGCCGTCCTCGTGGCGGCCGCGCTCTTCCCGGCCCAGGCCCGGGCCCAGGCAAAAGCGCCGCCTCCGAGCGAAGGCGAGACGAATAACGCTCAATCTGAGCGCGTACGCCGAGCTCCTGCGCAGCGATCTCCGGGCGCAGAAGGTCGCGATCATCACGGAAGTCGTCGGGTTCACCGAGGCCGAGGACAAGGTGTTCTGGCCGATCTACCGCGACTACGACGTCGAGATGGCGAAGCTCGGCGACGAGCGCCTGGCGCTGATCGCCGAGTACGCCGGCAACTACTCGGCGCTGACGGATGCCGTCGCCGAGAAGCTCGCCAGCAAGGCGCTCGATCTCGAAGCGCGGCGACAGGCCGTCAAGGCAAAGTTCTTCGAACAGTTCAAGACCGCGCTCACGCCGCGGACGGCCCTGCGCTTCCTCCAGGTCGAGCACCAGTTGTTGCTGCTGATCGACCTGCAGATCTCGGCCTCCCTGCCCATCGCCAAGTGACCCGCGAGACGCACAAAAACGGAGTGAGCAGGAGATGAGAATCCGACAGGTTATCGTGCCGATCGCGACGGCGATGATCATGGTCGCCGCCGGCGCCTCGCTCTCGGCGGACCGGATCCGGCTGCGTTCCGGCAAGGTGGTCGAGGGCATGTTCATCGGCGGTGACAGCAAGACCGTCCGGCTGCTCCTCGACAACGGCAGCGTGTCCGAGATCCGGCTGGAAGACACCGTCGCCGTGGAGTTCTCGCCGCGGAAACCGCCGCCGCCGGCGCCGGCGCCGAGCCGCGGCCAAGCCCGCGCCGAGCGCGGCCAAGCCCGCGGCGCCGAAACCCGCGGCGCCGAAGCCGGTAACCGTTCCGGCGGGTACGGCGCTCAACGTCCGGCTGACCCAGGCGATCGACGTCGACGTGTCACACGCGGGGCAGACGTTCAAGGCCATCATCGACGACCCGGTGATGATCGGCGGCTCGGTGGTGATTCCGCGCGGCGCCTCGGCGACGATTCAGGCCGCGAAGGTGGAGCAGTCGGGCAAGTTCAAGGGCAGCGACAAGATCTCGCTGAAAATGAACGCCATCGCCTTCGGCGGTTTCGTCTACGAGGTCGCGACCGGCTACGTCGAGGCCAAGGGGAAGGGCGAAGGCAAGCGCACGGCGCGCAAGGTGGGCGGCGGCGCCGGCCTCGGGGCCATTGTCGGAGGCATTGCGGGCGGCGGCGAGGGCGCGGCCATCGGCGCGGCCATCGGCGGCGTCACGGGCGCCGCGGTATCGAGTCAGGGCGAGGAGCATCTGCAGCTCCCCGCCGAAACACGCCTGCAGTTCCAGCTCTCATCGGCCGTAAACGTCCGGCCGTAACGCTCTCAGGATGCCTTTGGTCGGGTGAGTCCGAGCTTCGCCATCCGCGTTTCCAGCGTCGTCGGGCGCAGCCCGAGCTGGTCCGCGGCACCGCCGGCACCCCTGATACGCCACCGCGACGCCTCGAGCACGCTGCGGATGTGCTCTTTCTGAACATCAATCAGCTTGGCGCTGCACTGGCGGGCCGCTCGCGTTTCCGACGGGACGGGGATCGTGACCTGCGAACCGGCCACCACGATCATCGCGCGTTCCACGACATTTCGCAGTTCACGAATGTTGCCCGGCCAGGAATACTCCTGGAGCCTGCTCATATTTTCGCGGGGGATGCCATCGATCCGCTTGCCGAGCGACTTCGAGTACTGCTCGATGAAGTGCCACACGAGAAGGGGAATGTCATCGGCCCGCTCCCGGAGCGCCGGGACGCGGATCGGGAACACGTTCAACCGGTAGAAGAGATCCTCCCGGAACGACCCGTTGGCGATGCGCTGCTCGAGGTCGCGATGCGTCGCGGCCACGATCCGCACGTCTACCGGGATGCTGTTCGGGCTGCCGAGCCGCTCGATCTGACGCTCTTCGAGGACGCGCAGCAGTTTCACCTGCACGTCCGCCGGCAGATCGCCGATCTCGTCGAGGAAGATCGTCGAATGATTCGCGAGCTCGAACCGGCCGATTCGCCGCGCCACGGCGTCGGTATAGGCGCCGCGCTCGCAGCCGAACAGCTCACTCTCCATGAGCGTCGAGGGAATCGCGGCGCAGTTCACCCGCAGCATGTCGCGGCTCCGCCGCGCGCTCAACTCGTGGAGGCGCGTCGCAAAGAGCTCTTTGCCCGTCCCGGTGTCGCCGAGCAGCAGCACCGTGGCATCGGTCGCCGCCACGTGTTCGATCTGCTCCAGCACCCGCCGCAGCGCCGCGCTCCGGCCGACGATGGCCGACGTGCCGACGGGGTCGATGTCGTCCCGCCGGAGGGGCGTTCGGACGACGCGATTGCTGAACTCACCCTCAGACTTCCCGGCCTTGGTGGTGGGGCCGGACAGACATGTGTCACCCGAATAGAGCATCGACATACCCGCTCCTCTACCGCTCGCCTTTTTGAGATTGCCAGAAAAGCGGAGCAATCGGTGTGCCCGGGGCGTCGCCTGCCGCGGCAGCAATCATCGTCCGATCTGGTGGCTATTCGGCGCGCCGGACTCCGGCATACCGGAGACAGCCCGTTATCTCGGAGGTTCGCACGCGTCGCCGGGGGCAAGATCCGGCCGGCGGGTGACGTGGCTCAAGGCTTTCCAGTGCCTGCGGCTCTCCCGGCGGGTGGCACGGCCAGTGCTCTGGCGATGCCCGTCCCCGCTTTCAGTCGTCAACACAGCTCTCGCGGACGTTGGATATGGCATCAGTCCCACGTGATTCGGTCGTGATTGGACGTCGAAGAATGGCCCCCTCCCTGCCGGCGGTCCTGCTCTTCATGTGTGCCGCGCTCCTGCTGGCGCCGGCGGATGCCCAGGCATCGCTCTTCTCCGAAGAGGTCGAAGACAAGATCGCCACCTTCATCGCCATCTTCGTCCTGTTCATCGTGCCGGTGGTGCTCATCGTCCTGTTCTGGATGGTGCACATCCTTCCGGAGAAGATCGCGCACAAGCGTCATCACCCGCAGTTCGAAGCCATCCGCACGCTATGCCTGCTCTCGCTGGTGTTCGGCGGACTGCTCTGGCCGCTGGCCTGGCTGTGGGCCTACTCCAAACCGGTCATGTACAAGATGGCTTACGGCACGGACAAGGCGCCTGCGTCGGACACCGACGGTGAGGCCGTCGTCGTCCCCGTCGTCGAGGCGCCCGACGACGGCCAGCCTCAGGGATCGGGTGGCGAGGCTGGAGGGACGGGTGCCGGCGTCCGAGCTGACGACCCTCCGCGCCGATCTCGAGGCGCTCGAAGCGAAGTTCGAGGGGCAGGAGGTTCGGTAATGGAGCTCCTGCTGCTCGGAATTTACTCGTTCTTCGTCTGGCTGATCTTCATCAAGCTGAAGCTGCTGCCATGGACGACACCCTGGAAGGTGGCGGTGGCGATCTTCCCCGTGGTCGCCCTCGCGATCATGATGCTCCTGCTGAACATCTTCGCGCCGACGACGACCGACGTCAGGGTCGTCAAATACGTCGTTCCGATCGTGTCGCAGGTCCGGGGACGGGTGATTGAGGTCCCGGTCGAGAACAATCGACCCGTGAAGAAGGGCGACGTGCTGTTCCGCATCGACCCGACGCCGTACCAGAACGAGGTCCATTCGCTCGAGGCGCAGTTGATCGCCGAGGAGGCCAAGGTTGTTGCCGAGCGGGCGCGCGTGGCCGAGACCCAGGCCCGCATGGCCGACGCCCAGTCGAGCGAGCCGCAGCTCCGCGAGCAGCAGAAGCAGGCGACGGGTCAGGTGACGTCGCTGACGGCGTCGCTGGATCTCGCCCGCAAGCGCGTCGAGCAGAACACCGAGCTCGTCGCCGCCGGCGCCGGTAATCGCTTCGATCTCGAGCAGGCGCAGACCAGCGTCAACGAGCTGTCGGCGAAGCTCGCGGCAGCACGGGCGGCCGAACAGGAGGTCAAGGAGAAGCTCTCGGGCCGCGTCAAGGGCGACCTTGCCGTGGTCGCCCAGGTCAGGGCGCAGATCGCCACGGCGCAGGGACAGCTGCGCGTGTCCGAGGCGCAGGTGGAAACGACAAGGGCGCAGCTCGACAACGCCCGCTGGGACCTGACGCAGACGACGGTGCTGGCGCCCGGCAACGGCACGATGGTCAACGTGATGCTGCGCCCCGGCTTCTTCGTCGCCGGGATGCCGTTCAACGAGGTCATGACCTTCGTCGACGACGAGTTTCAGATCTTTGCCATGTTCGGCCAGAACGAACTGCACCAGGTGGAGCCGGGCAATCATGCCGAGATCACGCTGGACACCTATCCTGGCCGCATCATCAAGGCGCACGTGGATTCCGTGATCTGGGCGCAGGGGCAGGGGCAGCTCGACGCCTCAGGTGACCTCCCGCGCACGGTCTTCGTGGCGCCGCCCGGCCGGTTCCCGGCCAAGCTCGTCGTCAACGATCAGGAGAAGTCGCTGTTCATGGCCGCGGGCGCGCGCGGCTCGGCGGCCATCTATACCGAGCACTTCGCGATGGTGCACATCATCCGGAAGGTGCTGCTGCGCGTCGCGTCGTATCTCGACTACATCATCATCAAGCACAGCTTCAGCGGCGGCCACTGATGGAGGTCGGGATGACATCACGCGCGCGCGTCAACCATCGCCCCGCGGCTGCACGCCTGGCGCGCCTGGCGCCGCTCGTAGCGGTCGCACTCTGGCCGCTGTCAGCCTGCGTCTTGAAGAATCCGCCCGACGCGGCTGCGATCAAGAGCGAAGCGATGCCGTCGGTCGACGTGCCCGGCGGCTGGACGGCCGCCGGCGCCGCCGCCGGGGCGGTCTCGAGCAACTGGCTGACGACGTTCCGCGATGACGCCCTCACGGCGACGGTCATCGAAGCCCTCGCGCACAATGCCGACCTGCGCGTCGCGGCCACCCGCGTCGAGCAGGCGGTACTCCACGCCCGGCTCGCCGGCGCGACACTCTACCCTTCGGCCGACCTTCTCGCGCGCGGCGGCGGCAAGATGTCGGGCGACGGCTCCGGGCTGCAGGGCGGCGTGCTGTCGGTGAACTGGGAGCTCGACCTGTGGGGTCGCGTTCGCTACGGCCGGGCGGCGGCTGCCGCCGATGCGGCGTCGGTAGAGGCGGACTTCGAGTACGCGCGGCAGTCGCTGGCGGCGCTCGTCGCGAAAAGCTGGTTTCTCGCCATCGAGTCGAGCCTGCAGGCCGAGGTCGCACGCGGGACGATCCGCGACGACGAGGAGTTGATCCGGCTGGCGGAGACGCGCTCGCGGATCGGCGTCGCCAACGACGAGGAAGTGTTCGTCGCCCGCGCCTCCGCCGGCGCGTCACGCGACAACCTTCGGCAGATCGAGCTCGCCCGCGAGCAGGCGATCCGCGCGCTCGAGATCCTGCTCGGTCGCTATCCCGGCGCGGTCGCCGCCGTCAGCTCGCAGCTACCCGGCCAGCCTGACGCGGTCCCCGCCGGGCTGCCGTCCGAGCTGCTCGAACGGCGCCCGGACGTCTTCGCGGCGGAACGGCGCGTCGCCGCGGCCTTCAATCGCATCCAAGAAGCGAAGGCCGCGCGCCTGCCGGCCATTACCCTGACGACGGGAGTGAGCTCGATCTCGAGCGAACTGTTCGTGCTCACGAACAGCGACAACCCGATCTGGAACCTCGGGGCGAACCTGATGGCGCCCCTCTACAGGGGCGGGGCGCTGAAAACCCAGGTCGAGATTCGGACCGCCGAGCAGAAGCAGGCGGTCGCTTCGTACGCGGCGGTCGGGCTGAAGGCCTTCGCCGAGGTCGAGGACGCGCTGTCGTCCGAGATCGCCGCGCGAGACCGCGAACAGATCCTGGCGCAGACGCTTTCCGACAGCCAGCGCGCCTTCGAGATCGTGCAGACGCAGTTCAAAATCGGCAGCACCGACCTGCGCTTCGTGACCCAGCGCCAGCTGGCGCTGCATGCGGCCCGGTCGGCGGTCATCCGCGTGCGGACCGAGCAGCGCGTCCAGCGCGTGAACCTGCACCTCGCGCTGGGCGGCGCGTTCGACGCCCGGCCCTGAGGATCCTGAAAGGGAGAAGGCAGAAGGGAGAAGGCAGAAGGGAGAAGGCAGAAATTGCTTTGCTTTCTGCCTTCTCCCTTTTGCCTTCTCCCTTGCAGGCTGCGTCAGCAGCCTGCTAAAACTTCCGCACGACCGACACGAGCTTGATTGGCTTGTCGGCGTAGTCGTTGATCTCGACGCCGCTTTCCCCGCCCGCCTTGACGTTGGCGGCCGCCGCCATCGAGCCATTGCCGAGGCCGACGTCGTCGATGGACATCTGGATGACCGCGACGTCGTAGCCCTGGCGCGGCTTGGCATCGACCCGGCCGCCGCCGACGAAGAACACCGGCTGATCGGTTACGACGACGATCGACCGGCCCTTGGGGGTGACCAGCTCACGCGCCCAGCGGATGTTCCACTTCTGTTCGGCAAAACTGACCGTACCCACCGCCGGCGCCTTTTTCAGTGCCTCCAGGAAGGCCGGGTAGCCACCTGATTTCAGTGCCGATTCGACGGCAGCCCGGTCGGCGTCAGCCGAATATTTCTGGATGTCGATCTGGATCGTCGCGGCGCCGGCGCCGCCGCCGCCCGTGCCGCCCGGCGGCCTGCAGGTTGGCCGTGAAGGCTTCGGGGGCGCCCCTGCGCTGCGCGTGTGCCGGCGCGGCAACCGCGGCGCACACCAGGAGAACCGTCGGGACAATCGTCGAATAACGCATGAGACTCACACTCCGTTCAAGAGGACAGGCCGCGGCCTGCGACTATCGCGCCGGCGTTTCCGCCTGCGACGGGGACCGTTCGGCGGCTGGCTTCTCCAGCGCGCCGCGCGCATCGGCTACGTACATCGTCTGCGACGGGAAAGCGATGCCGGTGCCGGCCCGCTCGACGATCTCGGTAATGCCAAAGAGCAGTTGTTCCTGGAGCTCCAGGAAATGATTCCAATCCCGCGAGAAGAGGTAGGTGAAGACCTCGACGTCGAGGGAGAACGCTCCGAGACGAATGAATCTTACTCGTACGGACTCGAGATCCACGAACGCCTGCTGCGCGAGGAGGTGACGCACTCCTTCGATGACGGCGTGGAGCTGCTCCGACGTGGTGTCGTAGCGGAGCGTCACCACCGGGTGAAACCAGAACTTGTCGCGGGCCGAGATGGTTTCCAGGGCAGCGTTGGCAATCTGCCCGTTCGGCACGCTGACCACGGTGCGATCCAGCGTCCGGATGCGGGTCGAGCGCAGGCCGATGTGGTCGACGGTGCCGGCAATCTCACCCATCTTGAGGAAGTCGCCGACCCGGACTGCCTGGTCGAAGATCAGCGACGCGCCGGCGATGACGTTCTCCAGCGTCTTCTGCGCCGCCAGGGCGACGGCGATGCCGCCGACACCAAGGCCGGCCAGCGCCGGCGTCGGATCGACGCCGAAATGGCGGAGCATGGCGAGCAGCCCGGCGAAGACAATCAGCAGCTCGACGGCGCGGCGCGAGAGGCGCAGCAGTGACGACGCCGCTGCCGCATTGGCCGGCGGTACACGGCGTCGAACGGCTCGCTCGACCTCGGCGGCGATGACCAGCAGCAGCCAGACGACGGCGACGATCGCCATCGTCCTTGCCACGCTCGACCAGAACTGGCGGACGAGCAGCGACAGCGACAGAAACGACAGCAGCCAGTTGCCGAGCACGCACAGCAGCAGCAGCCGCGCCGGTACGGGCAGCACGCTGCGGACGGGCGGGCCGGCGTCGCCGACCATCCGCCGCCAAATGGGCCGCGCCAGCGGTACGAGCAGGCGGTTGAGCAGAACAGTCGCGAAGTATGCAATCGGAATCGCCAGCAGGACGACCAGCCATTCGACGATTCGGACGCCGCGCAGGCGGGCGCTGCTGAGCGATGACGGCAGGATGGCGCCACCAGTAGTGCTGGACACTTCCTTGTAGAGCCGGGGAATCGCGTCGAGCGTGGTGTTCGAGATGAGCCAGATCGGTTCTTCGGTCGCGGGGCGAACCCGATCGAGGAGGATGTCCACCGAACCCGCCGCGCCGGTGACGGTACCCACAAGATCCTGGTCGGGCCGCAGCGGATTGGCGCGCGAGCCTTCCGGCACGTCGCTGATCTGGGTCAGTCGTGCCGGGAGCCTGGCGTCGAGCACGACGAACAGCTGTTGCGCGAGCTCCTCGGCCGCTCTTTGACCAAGCTGGGTGTCGAGGTATTGCCGCGCCAGGTCGAGCTCCCCCTTTCGCGCCGCGTGCAGGAAACCCCAGACGGTTCCCCGCGGCGTGCTCCGGCCGAGGGGATCCACCGCCGGCGCCGCGGCCGGCGGTTGCGCCGTCACGGCCGCCCCGCCCGGTACGGGCACGGGCTGGGCGAGCGCGCCGGAGGCAAGCACCAAGATGACGGCGAACGCGACGGGAACGATGACGCCGCGCGGCAGCGACGGCTTCAAGAGCCGAGCTAGTGTTTCCGGTCCCAGCGGCATATGGCGCGTGGAGGAGTGCTAACCGTGTGCCGTCGCGTCTACCGGCGTCGCATTGGGTTCCAACCATGCGTGCCGGTCGCCCCCCGGCATCCCGGAGGGCGTCCGAGATGCCGGACGCCGACGACTACCGCCGCCGTCGCGGACCCAAGACCTCACACCGTCAAGAACCTTCGGCACAAGACCTTAGCGGCGTTGCCGCGGCATCCCCCGATGTGGCAGCTGTGGTGCACTCGACCGTCAAGCGGTTGTTACCGCCGCGTCACGGCCGTGCGACCGGAAAGCCCGCGCTCTCAGGCCCACGGACCGCAAACGCAGGATCGGTCAGGACGATTCGAATCGCCACACTGGGAGCCTGAGCCATGCTCGTCGTCGTTGCGCTCGGTGGAAGCGTGCTCCTTCGCCAGGGAGAACCGATAACCGGCGACAGACAGCGTGCGCACCTGCAGCTCGCGGCAGCGGCGCTCGCTCCTCTCACGGCGGAGCATCAGCTCGTTCTCGCTCACGGCAACGGCCCGCAGGTGGGCCTGCTCGCCCTCCAGGGCGCGGCGTACGCGAAGGTCGAGACCTACCCGCTCGACGTACTCAGTGCCCAGGTCGAGAGCATGATCGGTTGCATGTTCGAGCAGGAGCTCGCCAACCAGCTCCCGTTCGACCGCCCGATCGCCACGGTGCTGACGACAGTGGAAGTCGATCGCCGCGATCCCGCTTTCGCGAATCCCAACCGGTTCATCGGCCCGCTCTATCTCAGGGACGAGGCTGAACGCCTCGCGCGCGACAAGGGCTGGGTGTTCAAGCCCGAAGGCGACAAGTGGCGTCGCGTCGTCGCGTCGCCCGAGCCGAAGCGCATCCTCGAGCTCCGTCCAATCAAGTGGCTTCTCGAACGTAATGCGATCGTCATCGCGGCGGGCGGCGGCGGCATTCCCGCGACGCACGAGAAGGGCGCCTCGCGAACGCTCAAAGGCGTCGAGTGCGTCATCGACAAGGACCTTGCGTCGGCGATGCTCGCGCGCGAGCTGGGCGCCGATCTCTTCGTGATGCTGACCGGCACTGATGCGGTCTACGCCGCCTGGGGCAAACCAACCCAGCAGGCGATCAGGCGGGCGTCCGCGGAAACCATGCGGGCGATGGCGTTCGCGCCGAGAACGATGGGGCCGAAGGTCGACGCGGCGTGCCGCTTCGCGACGTGGACAGGCAGGCGAGCCGCCATCGGCGCGCCAATCGACCTTCTGCGGATCATCGCGGGGCACGCGGGCACGACGATCTCCGCCGCCGACCCAGGGCTCGTCTACGCGCCAACCACTGCTCCGATGGCCAACGCAGCTCCGGCTTAGTTCGTCTTTTCCCGGCCCAGCCCGCCGCTCAGTGGGTGACGGCCTTCCAGGACGGATCGGGATCGTAGCGCGTCATGGCGCTCGCCGTGGCGGCAGTCTCGACGCCGAGATCCTTCTCGTGCACGACGCCCTCGTGATTGACGATGAAGGTCATGATGCCGGTGGCATCGTATTGCGCCGGCCAGGCCACGAGCGCGAACCCGCCCGACAGATGTCCGTCGACGACGTAGTCCTTCGCGCCGCCGCGCGCTGCGGCCCCTTGCGCGGTCAGAATCTTGAAGTGGTAGCCGTGGAACGGCGACGGCTGCCCGCCATCCTTGCCAAGCCGCCGGCCTTCCGCCGCGGCATGGGCCACCAGGTCGCCCAGCGGACTGCGCTTCTGTCCAGGAGCGGCCGGCCAGTAGAGGCCATTCTGCCGTCCGGGCTCGCTGGCGATGGTCTTCGCATAACGGCCCGCCGGCTGGCCATCGTGTCCGACCTCGGCGTACAGGCGCTGGGCCGCGACATAGGTGCCGCAGATCCGGATCGTGGCGAGCTCGTTGCGGCCAATCCGGCGGGCGATCACTTCTTCGGTGCCGGCGGCCGTGTCGAAGCGCCAGCCGCTCGCATCCTTCACGAGAGGCACCGGGAAGGGCCAGTCCTCGTTGCCGATCACCAGCAGCTTGGTGCCGTCCGGCTGGTCGTCGAGGTGCCACTTCTCGGCGACGGCGGCGCTGAACACTTCCCGGTTCCGCCGCGCCGTGGCCGGTTCAGCCGAATCGATGAGCGACTGCCCGTCCCGGCCGAAGATGGCGACGACAGGGTCGACCGACTTGGTCCTGGCCGCATCGATCAGCGCCCGCACCGCGTCTTCGGGCGTCGCAAAGGTTTTAGGAGCGGCGCGATTGCACGCGCCTGCCGCGGTCAGAACGGCGCAGGCGGCTGCCATCAGCGCGACGTGCGTCAACGATCGGTACTAATCTCACCGGCGTCGTCCTCCGCCTCCGCGCGAGCTGCTCCGGCTGCTCTGGCCGCGCTGGCTGGCGGAACGCTCGGAACGTCCACTCGAGTAGCCCGAGAAGGCATCCGAACTGGTACCGCTCCGTTCACGCGACTGTGCCTGGTCGCGGCTGTAGCCGCGCGATTCCTGGGTCGCCGTGCTGGTCGACCTGTTCTGGCCTGCAGCCTGCGCGTCGGTGCGCCGCTGCTCGCGCTGGGCCTGCGATTCTGGCCGGTTCTCCTGCCGCGACTCGGTCCGCTGGGTCCGTTGTTCCTGCCCCGTCTGCGCCCGCTCGCTGCGCTGCTCCCGCGCCTCGCCGGCGCGATCGCCGCGCTCGTCGACCAGATCCTCGCGATGGTCCTGCCAGTCTTCGCGCGCATCCTCGCGGTGGTCGGCCCAGTCGTCCCATGCGTCGTCGTACATGTAGACGCCGCCGCGCCATCCGTACGGACCGTAGTAGTAGTCGTTGTCGATCGCGGCGCCCAGCGCGATGCCGGCGGTGAAACCGATCAGCCCCGCCGCCACTGCCGCCTCGGCGTCGTCATCGTCCTGGATGACGACCGTCGACGACGTCGGAGCGGTCGTGTAGACCGTCTGCGCGTTGTACTGCGGCACGTAGACGACCTGCGGGTTGGCGGGTTCGATGACGATGACCTGCTGGCCGGCAGCCGTCGTGCGGGTTTCGACGTCCTGCTGCGCGGTGCTCTTCAGTTTGCCCGCGTCCCGCGCCTTCGTCCGCAGCCGCTGGATGCTCGCGAACACGCTCGACTTGTCCGCCGCGAACGCCTGCCCGACCTTCGTCGTCCAGTCGATCTGTTGCGCCATGGTGTCGACGACCTGCGGGAAGATGGCGATCGCCGCGAAGCTGTCGTCGAAGCCCGCGGCTTTGGCCGCGTCCTGCAACTGAGTGCCCGTCAACGACTGGTTGCTGCGGAGCCACTCGCTGAGCGTTCCGACTTTGCCCGGGTTGGCAGCGCAGAGCAGCATCTGCCCGAGCAGCGCGTCGGGATAGAGCGCGACAGGCGCGAGCAGGCTGTCGATGGCATCGGGCGCGAGGGCTGGCGCCGCTGCCGGCGCCGCAGTTTTCTGCGCAGTCTGCGGTTCAACCGCCGCCAGTCCAACCAGCATTCCCAGGCCGAACCCGAACACGACCAGGACATTCGTGGCGACGACAAGTTTCTTCATAGGTGGAGGCTCCCGCGCTCGAGCATCACTTCCTGACGAGCGGCTTCTGAGCCGAGCATGACAGGGCAAGGCGCGTGCCCCTTCTCGTCACTGGGCGTGGCGGACAAAAGCGTTGCGGTATGAGTCAGTTGCGCCGGGTTCAGCCGACACGCCGGTCGGGATTTTTGCGCCCGGACTCCGGCGGACCGGAGTTTCTCCGGGCAGCCGGGCGTGTTTCCTCGGACCTCACGCTCAAAGCCATCCGCCCGTGAACCCGGCCCGACGCAGGCCGGCGACGATCACCGGACAGCGTCGCATGATGTCCCAGATGAGGCTCGAGCGATAGTTCTCGATCATCAGCACCACTGGTCCCTGGTCGATGCCGAAATGATGAGGGGTGACCCACCAGCCAGCAGGGCTTCCTTCCACGGCGAACGTCTGGTTGAACGATGGCTTGAATCCATAGGGCGCCGTGATCCCGAGGTCGAGGTTTGCGAACTGGCGGACGGTCGGGATGACGATCTCCGGCGCGAAGGGAAGCGACGCAATCACGACCCAGGGCGCGACCGTACCGTCGTCAGGTCCGAACGGAGCGCCGCGGGCGATGTATCCGTGGAACTCCCGATCGATCCCGTTGACGGTGCGCCGGGCCCATCCCGGGCCGTCGCAAGCCGTGAACCCCCAGCAGTGCTCCCCGTAGCCCTCGAATTCCAGCGGGTTTCTCATCGCGTATTCCTGCTGGACAAAGGTTGCCTGCCGGCTGTTCTCGAAGTAGTCGCTGCCGTGAGCGCGCATGAACGCATCGCGGATGCCGCGGAAATCAACCCACAGGTGCGACAGCTGGTGGGTGAAAAGCGGCCCGGAGAAGAGCAGCTCGCGGCCGTAGATCTGCTTCCACTGATAGCTCGCGCAATAGGCGAGGTAGCTCTCCGGTGGAAGGGGGTGAGTCCCTGAGCCGAGGGCGAGGAGGTAGAGCAGCAGTCCCTCGTCATATCCTTCGTAGCGATAGGGAAGGAAACCGGACTCGGGCGTCCAGCCGTGACTGAGCGTTGGTCCGCCGTTGGCGGCCCAGTCCCAGTCGGCCTGGTCATACAGCGCATAGGCCAGCCGCCTGACTTCTGCCTCGTCTTCCGTGTCGCGGTCGAAGTAGGAAGCGCAGGTCAGCGCGCCGGCGAACAGGAACGCGGAATCGAGCGTCGACAGCTCGCAGTTCCAGACACGGCGGCCCGTGTCGATGTCGAGGAAGTGATAGAAGAAACCTTTGTAGCCGCTGGCGTCAGGCTCGGGCCCCTGCGGCAGCGCGTTGAGGCTGCGCAGCCGGCGAAGCGCGATCTTCGCCGCGAACTTGCGGATGACGACGCCGCGCTCGACAATCGCCGGAATCGTCGCCATCGCCAGGCCGACGGCGGCGATGCTGCAGGGCGCGTCGGGGTCGGTCTTGTCGCGCACCAGCCCGTTGTCCGGATTGGTCTCGTGGAGATAGTAAAGGACCGTCGTGCGCTGAAGCCGGGCGAGCTCCTCGTCGTTGAGCAGCAGATTCTCTTCCGTGGACACGCTTCTCCTCGGTGCGTTTCAGTACGGCCACGTCCAGTTGACGATCTCCGGCCGGTCGGTACCGTGCTCGTGCGCGTAGTTCAGGTTGTCGATGATCGTGTTCCTCATCTCCTCCTTCAGGTGCGCCGCCCTCGTCCGCAGCTTCGGCACTCGATCGATGACGTCGATGACGAGGTTGAAGCGTGAGGTCTCGTTCAACATCGCCAGCTCCAGCGGCGTGTTGATGTTCCCCTTCTCCTTGTAGCCCCGCACGTGCAGGTTCGCGTGTCCCGCGAAGCGGTACGAGAGCTTGTGGATCAGCCAGGGATAGCCGTGGAAGTTGAAGATGATGGGCCGGTCGGTGGTGAACAGGCTGTCGAACTCCCGCTCGGTCGACCCGTGCGGATGCTCCGACGCCGGCTGCAGCTTGAACAGATCGACGACGTTGACGAAGCGCAGTTTAAGATCCGGCACCCGCTCGCGCAGGATGGCGGCGGCCGCCAGTGCCTCCATGGTGGCCACGTCGCCGCACGACGCCAGCACCACGTCCGGCTCCTCGCCCGCGTCGGTGCTGGCCCGCGGCCAGATGCCGAGGCCCTTGGTGCAGTGCGTCACCGCCTCGTCCATGGTCGTGAACTGCAGGTGCTTCTGCTTGTCGGCGACGATGACGTTGATGTAGTCGATGCTGCGAAGGCAGTGGTCGGCGACTGAGAGCAGCGTGTTGGCATCGGGCGGCAGGTAGACGCGGGTGACGGACGGTCCCTTGTTCGTCACCAGATCGATGAACCCGGGGTCCTGGTGCGAGAACCCGTTGTGGTCCTGTCGCCAGACCGTGGACGAGAGCAGGATCGTCTCCGACGACACCGCGGCCCGCCACGGCACGTGGTTCTTCGAGATGTCGAGCCACTTGGCGTGCTGGTTGAACATCGAGTCGATGACGTGGGCAAACGCCTCGTAGGTGTGGAAGAGCCCGTGGCGTCCGGTGAGCAGGTAGCCCTCGAGCCAGCCGATCAGCGTGTGCTCCGACAGCATCTCCATGACGCGCCCGTCGCGCGACAGCTCGCCGCCGTCGGCATCCTCGGGCAGGAGGTCCGCCATCCAGGTCTTCTTGCTCGCCTGGTAGACCGCCTGCAGGCGGTTCGAGGCGGTCTCGTCGGGTCCGAAGAGGCGGAAGTGGTCGGGTTGTTCTTGAGCACGTCCCGCAGGTACTCGCCGAGCGGCTTCGTGTTCTCGTACATGGCCGCGCCGCGGGAGGAGACGTCGACCGCGTACTGGCGGAAGTCAGGCAGCTTGAGGTCCTTGCGCAGCACGCCGCCGTTGGCGTGGGGATTGGCGCTCATCCGCCGCGGCCCGACTGGCGTCAGCGCCCGCAGCTCCGGCACCAGCGCGCCGCCGGCATCGAACAGCTCCTCGGGCTTGTAGCTGCGCAGCCAGTTCTCGAGCAGCTTCAGGTTCGCGGAATTGTCCCGGACATCGGCAAACGGCACCTGGTGCGAGCGCCAGGACCCTTCCACCTTGTGTCCCTTGATCTCGGCCGGTCCGGTCCAGCCCTTCGGGGAGCGCAGCACGATCATCGGCCAGCGCGGACGCACCGGATTGTTCGCGGCGCGCGCCGCCTGCTGCTGCGCGCGGATGTCGGCGACGGCCCGGTCGAGCGTCGCCGCCATCTGCTGATGCATCTTCGCCGGGTCACTGCCCTCGACGAAGTACGGCGTGTAGCCGTAGCCGACGAACAGCGCTTCGAGCTCCTCGTGGCTGATGCGGGCGAGGACCGTCGGATTGGCGATCTTGTAGCCGTTGAGATTCAGGATCGGCAGCACCGCGCCATCGTGGACGGGGTTGAGAAACTTGTTCGAATGCCACGCCGTGGCGAGCGGCCCGGTCTCCGCCTCGCCATCGCCGACGACGCACGCGACGATCAGGTCGGGGTTGTCGAACGCCATACCGTAGGCGTGCGACAGGCTGTAGCCAAGCTCACCGCCTTCATGGATCGAGCCCGGAGTTTCCGGCGTCACGTGGCTGCCGATGTGGCCGGGGAAGGAGAACTGCTTGAAGAACCGCTGCATCCCCTCCTCGTCCTGGCTCTTGTCCGGGTAGATCTCCGAGTAGGTCCCTTCGAGATAGGCCGGCCCGAGCACGCCCGGCGCGCCGTGGCCCGGTCCGGCGACGAACATCACGTCGAGATCGTGTTTGACGATCAGCCGGTTCAGGTGCACCCACACGAACGACAGCGCCGGGCTCGCGCCCCAGTGACCGAGGAGGCGGTGTTTCACGTGCTCGGTCTTCAACGGCTGCCGCAGCAGCGGGTTGTCCCGCAGATAGATCATCCCCACGGACAGGTAGTTGCACGCCCGCCAGAAGGCGTTCATCCGTTCGAGCTCCTGCGCCGCCAGCGGCGTCTCGTCAGCGGTCTTCGCGTGCGGATCCTTCGACAGCGGCTTGGCCACGGTGGTTCTCCCCATTCGGCGTTGGTGGTGCGTCAGTGGAATGTGCGAAGGCGAGCAGGGCGATCGCGCGCGGCTGCACGGCGTAAGCTGGCTGCTCCAGGCTCGCCGTTTCCATGACACGGATCGCCATCGCTACCTCTGTGCCGGGGCGATTTGCGCCGGCAGACGCTCCTCCGGCATCGTACAGCATGCACAGGATGCCGGAGGCGTCCGTGTAGCGCCAGAGCTTCGTGTTTGCGCCGTGCGCCTACCGGGCCGCGAGCCGGGCCGCATGACGACGGAAGAGGGCGGCGGCCAGCAGCATCAACGGCAGTTCGGTCAGGAAGTAGGTGTACGCAAAGCGGGCGAACGCGACGCGTCCGAGCATCGTTACCGCGACAGCGATCGCGATGCCCAGGTTGCGCGTGCCGAACTCGGCTGCGAGCGTGAATCGATCGCGAGGGTCCTGCGTCACCACCGTCGCGGCCAGCCATCCGGCTGCTGACGAGCAGACGATGAACACCGCTGCGAGCGGAACGGTAGTCGGCAGTTCGGCGACGAAGGCGCGGGGGTTGTCGAGGATGATGAGGACCAGCATGAGACCGGCGCCCGCGAACGCGAGGCCCTCCGCTGTCGGGCGGTGTTTCAAGGCCCAATCGGGATGGCGTTGTCGCGCCCACACCCCGAGTGCCACCGGAAGGGCGAACATCAGAAAGAGCTGCGTGACCAGGGTCGGGAGCGGTACCGCCAGTTCCATGGGCTCGGTCACCACCATGCCGAGTACCCGGCCGACTGCCGGCACCGTCACACCGGCGAAGAGACACGACAGGCCCGTCAGCGTCACCGACAAGGCCGTGGACGCGCGCGCCACGTAGCTGTACGTGTTCGAGATGCCGCCAATCGGACAGGCGGCGACGAGCAGCAGCCCGGCGGTGACGTCAGGCGGCGGCTGAAACACCCAGGCGAGGCCGAGGGCAATCGGTGGCAGCAGCAGGAGAGGACCGATCAGCCCCATCAACGCGACTGCCGGGTGGCGACGCACGCGCTGGAAGTCTTCCCCCGTCAAGCCGAGTCCGACTCCGGCGAGCAGGACAAACGAGAGCACGGGCACACTGACGGCGATGAGGGTCTGCAACGCGCTTACGGCCGGAGGGTCAGTTGGACGCCGACCTGGCGAGGCACGCCGGGACGCCCGCCGATGGCCGGGACCGGTGTGCTGAAGCTGCCGGTGATGTAGCCGGTGTTGGTGAGGTTGCGCGCCCAGACGGTGACCGACCAGTGCCGTCGGGCCGGCCCGAACTCACCACTGCCGTCGAGCAGGCCATACGAGTTCTGACGCTGGATGCTGTCGTTGAACGGGGTGAAGAAGACCGTGCTCTGCCAGGTCGCGTCTCCTCGCAGCGAGACCAGGCCTGCGCGGCCGACGCTGCCGTTCCACTGCAGCCACGTCCGCCCTGACCATTCGGGGGCGTTGGTGAGGTGATTGCCGGCCACGTTCCCGGTAATCCCCCCGACCCCGACGGCGACGTAGCGATTGTAAGTGGCCGACACCCACGCGATGTGCCCGCCGGCGCGGAGGCGCGGTCGTGATGACGCGTCGTGCCCTCGAGCTCGATGCCGCGGATCGTCGCGGCGGCAGCGTTCGAGATGTCGATCACGCCCGGGCGGATGGCGGTCTGCACCTGCAGATCGGTGTAGTCGGTATGGAAGACCGCGGCATTGATCGTCGAGCGGCCGCCGTTGACCGTCGTCTTCAGTCCGCCTTCATAGCTCCACGCCCACTCCGGGGCGTAGCCCCGACCGGCCTCCTGCGAGGTGAAGTTGAACCCGCCGCTCTTGAAGCCGCGCCTGGCCGAGGCATAGGCGAACAGGTTGTCGCGCACGCGAAAATCCACATCGAACTTCGGGGTCCAGGCGGTGTGGGCGATCGCATCCGAGTAGGCATATGCCGAGCCTGGCACCACCGCGATCGGAGGATCGAGCGTCGAGAGCTGCCCCGCGTTGTCGATGGTCTTGTGTTCGCGTGAATACCGGAGCCCGGCGGTCGCCGACAGGCGCGGCGTCAAGTCGAACGTGACCTGGCCGAACAGGCCCAGGGTATCGGCGCCGACATTCGGGTTGAGAAAATTCTCGAGCCGCGGCACCTCCAGCGTGATCGCCGTCGGCTGACGGTCGGCTTCGTCGAAGAGGAACAGCCCGCCGATCCACGACAGCTGGCCGCGCTGTCGGGACACGGTCAGCTCCTGGGTCCATTGATGCTGATGCTCCCGCAGGTCGACCGACGTCAGGTCCAGCTCGGTGATGTCGGCGTCGTGCGCGATCCGGTAATCCAGTTTCCGGAAGCCAGTGGTGCTCGTCAGCGTCATCCCGGCTGGAAGGCTGGCGGTGAAGCGCGCCGAGGCGCTCTGTTGAAAAATTCGACCATGCGCCGGTGTCGAGGTGCGCACCTCGTGAAGATCCGCCGGGTTGTCCACCTGGAATCCGGGTTTCACCACCAGCACCTTCGCGTAGGTCAGCGGGATCGGATCCTGATGGGTGACGTCGGCCGAGAGCATCAAGTTACTGTGTCGATTGAAGATGAAGTGCAGCTTGGTTCGCAGCGCGGTGACGTCCTCGCCGCCGAGCGGATGATCGGGGTGATCGAGGTCGCGGACGAACCCCTCGCGGACGCCTCGCACGATAGCGGCGCTGCCCAGAACCCGGCCGCGGACGATCGGACCGCTCAGTCGCGCTTCGGTGCGAAAGGTGCCGAGATTCCCGGCGACGAAGCGCGCGGACGCGTCCAGCGTGCTGGTCGGCGCCTTCGTGATCAGGTTGATGGCACCGCCCACGGCGTTGCGGCCATACAGGGTACCCTGCGGGCCGCGGAGCACCTCGACGCGCTCGAGATCGAGAAAGTCGCCGCCCAGCATGACCGGCCGGGACAGGTAGACGCCGTCGACGTAGACCGCGGAGCTCGGATCCGATCCGGCGAAGACCACGTTCGAGCCGATGCCGCGGATCGTCAACTGGGCAAAGTCCGAGTTCTGGGAGAACGTCACCGAAGGGGCGTCGTGGACGATGTCGGCGATGTTGTGCGCTTCCGCCCGTTGCAGATCCGTCCCGGTGAGCACGCTGACCGCCATCGGCGTCGTCTGGACGTCGCGCTCGCCGGTCTTGGAAGCGGTCACCACGGTCTGTTCCTGGAGAAGGACGGTGAGTGTCAGAGACACCGTCGTGCGGGCACCGGGCAGGAGACGAACCGTTCGCCGGGCCGGGGCAAACCCGTTCAGGGTGGCGACCAGCTCGTAGGTGCCTTCGGGGAGGCCCGGAAAGTCGAAGCCGCCGTCGCCCCGCGTCCGCGCATCCCGGGACGCAGGACCGCTCACGTTGATCGTGACCTCCGGCAACGGCTCGTTCAGGGCGTTCTTGACCATGCCGGTCAGGCGCCCGGGTTGTTTCGCGGCCGCGGCACCGGCCAGGGCCGGCCAGAGCGCCAGCGCGACAAGAAGAAGCGCCGCGAGGGAGCCTCGGGCTCGCCTGGATGACATAGGGTTCCGTGCACCAGCTGGTGTGAACCGGCATCGTACGTTGAAATCCAACCGCACGGAAATAGGCCTAAAGTCCCATATGAGGGATGATTAATACTCTCACATAGGAGAATCTATCTCCCCCGTTTGGGGTAGACTGCCCCGAGGTGGACCGGGTGCCGCACTCTTCTCATTCTGTCGTCGCCTGGGAACCCGCCGAGGCACTTGCGCGCGCGGTCGTCGACTCCATGCCGGGCGCCGTTCTGGTTGTCGACGCTGCCAGCGTCATCATGCTGGCCAACCAACAGGTCGAGTCGCTCTTCGGCTACCGCGGCGACCAGCTAATCGGCCAGTCCATCGAGGCGCTCCTGCCACGACTTCAGGACGCTGCGCAGTGCCATGAACTGCTGGGGCGGCGCCGCGACGGATTTGAGTTTCCGGTTCGCGTCGGCTTGAGCCCCCTCGGAAACGATCGCGGCACGTTCACCCTCGTTGTCGTCGTCGACGACACCGTCCGCCGGCAACCCGAGCGCGCCCGCGAGTCGACCGCCGAAGGACACCTCGAGTTCGAGCGTCTCGTCGCCGAGCTGGCCGCGAGCTTCATCAATCTGCCCGCCGATCGGGTCGATGACGCGATGCGCGATGCCTTGCGACGGATCGGTGAGGCCCTCGACATCGACCGCTGTACGTTCTTCCGCCTTCAACCAGACGGGACGGCGTATGCGCCAGTGGCATGGCTGCGGCCGGGATTCCCCCCGCCACCAGCTCCGATTCCGCTCAACAAGCAATCTCCGTGGGTCTACGAAACGATTCAGGCTGGCAGGTTGGTGTGTTTCGAGACCCTGGATGAGATCCCGTACGAGGCCGATCGGGAGGGCTACCGCTCGGCTCAGGTCCGGTCAGGCGTCCTTGTGCCCCTGTCTGTGGGTGGCCGCGTGGTCGGCGCGGTCGGCTTCGTCACATTCCGGTACGAGCGCACCTGGCCCGCGGATGTCGTGCATCGTTTGCGAGTCTTCGCGGGCGCGTTCGCCAGTGTCCTGGCCAGGCGCGAGAACGAAGAAGCGCTTCATCGGGCGACGGAAGAGGTCGCGCGTCTTCGCGATCAACTCTACGCCGAGAACGTCTACCTTCGGACCGAGGCCAAGGAACGGCACGGCACCGGGAACGTCATTGGCAAGAGCGCCGCGATCCGACAGGTCCTCGAGCAGGTGCAGCTCGTTTCGAGCACCGACTCGACGGTGTTGCTGCTCGGCGAAACCGGAACCGGCAAGGAGCTCTTCGCCACGCAGATTCACGAGCTGAGCGCCCGCCACGCCCGGGCGATGGTGCGCGTGAACTGCGCCGCCATTCCGGCGACGCTGCTCGAGAGCGAACTGTTCGGGCGGGAGAAAGGCGCGTTCACGGGGGCGCTCTCACGTCAGATGGGGCGCTTCGAGCTTGCCGACCACTCGACGATCTTTCTCGACGAGATTGGCGACCTGCCGCTCGATATCCAGGTGTCGCTGCTCAGGGTGCTGGAAGAGCGCCAGTTCGAGCGCCTCGGGAACCCCAGGCCGATCAGGGTCGACACCCGGATCATCGCGGCGACGCACCGGAACCTCGAGCAGCGCATCGCCGAGGGCACGTTCCGCGAGGACCTGTTCTACCGCCTGAACGTCTTTCCGATTCACGTGCCGCCCCTGCGGGAGCGCGCCGAAGACATTCCGCTGCTGGTCTGGCGCTTCGTCGAGGAGTTTTCCAAGACCTTTGCCAAGCGCATCGATACGATCGACAAGGACAACCTGGTCGCGCTGCAGCAGGTACTCGTGGCCCGGCAACATCCGCGAGCTCCGCAACGTCGTCGAGCGGGCGATGATCACGTCATCTGGCCGGCAGCTGGTGATCCCAGTTCCGCAATCGTCGAGCGCTGCGACCAAACGCAGCCCGAAACTCGCCGACGTCGAGAAGGAGCACATTCGCACCGTGCTCGAGACGACCGCCTGGCGGATTCGCGGCGCCGGCGGCGCCGCCGAGCGGCTGGGGCTGCCGCCGACGACGCTCGAGACCCGGCTTGCCAAGCTGGGACTGAAACGCCCGAAAGAATCGTAGCGCTTTAGCTGAGGGCGTCGCTGCGAACCTGGGCGACGTAGTCGAGGCCCCGCGTGCTGGTGACGAAGTCGAACTGCACGCGCGGCGGCGCGTCCGCGGATTCGATAATTCCCAGCAGCGACGTGAAGCGGGGCGATCGGACGCGCTGGCGCATGTCCGCTTCCGTGTCCCACTCCTCGATGTACTGCAACGTCGAGTCGGGATCAACCCAGACCGAACAGCCTCGACACCCGGGCTCGAGCCGCGTTCCTGACATCAGGAAGCGAAGGGCTTCGAGAAGGTCCTGAACGCACCGGCTCGAGGATGCGCTGAGGGCGACAGAGAGCCGGACCATGACCTCGGCTGTGCACCGGTCGTTCCAAGGTCGGGGTCGGCCCTCGCGCGAGGTGACAGCGGTCGCATAGCAAGATTTGGCGCGATCGAGCGTACCCGTAGCCCAACCAGCCCCCAGCCATCCCCCGGGATCCTAGGTGCTCCCACGGAATGCCGGAGCCGCATTGTCCGCGTCGGACGCGGCTAGTGGTGGCCGGGACGCTTCAGTCCCAGCTTGGCCATCCGGGTTTCGAGCGTCGTCGGCTTCAACCCGAGCCGGTCGGCGGCGCCGCCGGCGCCGCGGATGCGCCAGCCGGTGCTCTCGAGCACGGCGCGGATGTGATCCTTTTCGACGTCGAGAAGTTTCGGACTGCGCTTGACAGTGCTCGCGGCCGATGGCGGCAGCGCGATGGTCACTCGCGGGCCGGTGGCGGTGATCATCGCCCGCTCGACCACGTTGCGGAGCTCACGGATGTTGCCGGGCCAGCGCGACTGCTGCAGCGCCATCAGGCTGTCCTTGTCGATGGTCTCAATTCTTTTCCCGAACGCCTTGGCGAACTCGTCGACAAACCGCCAGACCAGCAGGGGGATGTCTTCGACCCGTTCCCGCAGCGGCGGCACGTGGATGGGGAACACGTTCAGCCGGTAGTAGAGATCCTCGCGAAACGCCCCGTCGGCCATCCGCTGCTCGAGGTTGCGATGCGTGGCGGCGATGATGCGGGTGTCGATCGAGATCGGCCTCCCGCTCCCCAGCCGTTCGATCGTTCGTTCTTCCAGGTACTCGCAGGAGCTTGACCTGCACCTCGAACGGCAGGTCGCCAATCTCGTCGAGAAAGATCGTCGACTGGTCGGCGAGCTCGAACCTGCCGACCTGGCGCGACAAGGCGCCGGTGAACGCGCCTTTCTCCCGGCCGAACAGCTCGCTCTCCATCAGCGTCGACGGGATCGCGCCGCAGTTCACGCGCACCATGGCGCGGCCGCGGCGGTTGCTGAGCTCGTGGATCTGCGCCGCGAAGAGTTCCTTGCCGGTTCCCGTCTCCCCGAGCAGGAGCACCGTGGAGTCGGTGGCCGCCACTTGCTGAATCTGCTCCATCACCTCGCGTATCGGCGCGCTCTGCCCGACGACTCCCGCGAGCCCCAGCCGCTCCCGTTCTTCCAGCCGGAGATAGACGTTCTCTGCCTGCAGTTGATCCTTGAGCCGCTGGATCTCGCGAGAGGCTGCCAGCATCGCTTCGTCGCGCTGCTGTCTGGCGAGAACCTGATCGAACACGCTGCCGAAGACCTTCAGCTGGTGCAGCTCCCGGGGCGACCACGTTCGTTCGGATCGGATGCTGCTGAATCCGACTGCCCCGGCGACCCGGCCTTCAACCGAGAGGGGAATGAACACTGCTGACTTGGTGCCGATCGTGCGGAACGCGATGCGATCGACTTCGTTCGGAATTTCGCCGGGCGTCGAGAACAGGACGACGTCGCCGGCGAGCAGCCGGTGGAGTGACTCCGGCCATCGGGTCTTGTCCGTGAAGGGCGCCTCGACCGACGTCGTCCCGGGCGCGCTCCAGACGACTGCGTCGAAGAGGACACCGTCAGCCGAGATTCTGAAGAACGAGCATCGGTCCAGGCCAAGCTCTTCGCCGATCCTTCCCACTCCGGTCCGGATGGCGTCGCCAATCTGATCGGCCGGCAGGTTGATGAACTGGAAGGACAGCTCCGCGACGAAGCGCTCGAACTCGACTTGCCGTTCGAGCTGCGAGCGTTGCGTGTCCTGGGCGCGGCGGCGCTCGCTGATGTCGAGTACGGAGGCGAGGACGAAGCGCCCCTCCCCGGTCTCGATCGGCCGGCATCCGACCTGGACCACGATCGCCGAGCCGTCCTTGCGCCGGCCGGCCAGCTCGCGGCTGGAATCGGTCGGCGGCCCCCCCGCCGGCGCATCCGCCCCCCTTGCCAGGCTGATGGCGTCGACGATCTCCAGGACCTCCGGCATCAGCAGGTCGGCGCGTTGTCCCAGGATCTCGCTGCGGCTGTAGCCGAACTGGCGCTCCAGCTCGCGGTTGACCAGGCGGATCGTGCCGTCCGCGTCCGACACCAGGAGGCCGGCCGGCGATGCCTCGATCGCCAGCAGGAGGCCGGTGGTCGTGTCGAAACTGTTGCTGGCCACGGCCCCCTCGCGGCTACTTCACCTTTTTCACGGCCGTCAGCTTGACCATCTCCGCCGCGTAGTCCTCGACCACGAAAACGCCCTGCTTCACCGTGACCTTGGCCGCCGGAGCGAGGGCGCCGGCACCGCTGCCGCTGGCGTCGACGACGATGTCGATGATGGCGAAGTCATAGCCTTCCTTCGGCTTGGCGCCCGGTACGCCGGCGCCGAGGAAGAGCAGCGGCTGGTCGGCCACGATGGTGAGAAGCCGGCCCTTGTCGGTCGGCCGCTCGATCGCGAGCCGCGTCGGCGTCGCCGCCCCGGCGCCGAGCTTGACGGTACCCGTCGCGGGCACCCCGGTGAGCGCCTTGCGCAGGGCCGCTGGTCCGCCGGCGGTGAATGCCGCGAGCAGTTTATCGGCCTCGCTCTGCGGCATGTAGCGGTCGACGACGATCGTCACCGGCGCGCTCGCGTCCGCCTGCCCGGCGGTCTTGACCGTAGCCGTTGCGGTGAATGTCTCGGGTGCCTGGGCGTACCCGGGGGTGGCGGCGAGCGTGGTTGCCAGGAGCACGCCGAAGGTGAACGTCTGTCGCAGCATCATGACCTCTCTTAGCCGAATCGCAAGCGGACGCCCCAAGTGCAGCAGGCGTACCAGCGCCGACGGCCCCGCGCGAACGACGAGAACGCCGTGCGGGGAGGACATTGCGTGAGTCCGGCAGACGCAGCTGGAGTCGTCGGCTCCGAGATCGCGGAGAACATCCGGAATGCCGGAGGACGGCGGCGTCGGGTGGCGCTGCGGAATGATACTCGACCCGCACCCGGGCGGGGTTCACGGCTTCTGAATTCTCCGGGCTGGCATCTCGTCGGTGGCACGCCCCGTGCTGCGGCAGGCGGCACCGGAGTGCATGTGCTCGACATTCTGTGTCTTGGATTGTTCGAACCGGCGCAGCATGGGCTGTCGCAGAAGGCGGTCGAGATCGGCAGGCCGTTCGGATTCCCGATCACCAACTCGATGGTGGTGACGTGGGCCGTCGCCGCCGGCCTGATCGTGTTCGCGCAGCTCTCGACCCGCCGCATGTCGCAGATTCCCGGCGGCGCCCAGAACTTCCTGGAGTGGCTCGTCGAAGGCTTGTTCGGGCTGCTCGAAGGCATCATCGGCCGGCACCTGGTCGAGAAGACGTTCTGGTTCTTCGCCACCATCTTCATCTTCATCCTCGCGGCCAACTGGGTCGGGCTGATTCCGGGCGTCGGCACGATCGGGTGGGGCCATCACACCGATCATGGCTTCGTCATCGAGCAGCCGCTGCTGCGCGGCGCCAACGCCGATCTCAACATGACGCTGGCGATGGCGCTCGTCTTCTTCGCCTGCTGGATCGTGTGGGCGCTGCAGGAAGTCGGCATCGGCGGCATGTTCAAGGAGTTGTTCGCGCCGAAGGGGGACACCAGCGGGCTGCTCCGGCTGCTGATGATCGTCGTCTTCTTCGCCGCCGGCTGCCTCGAGATCATCTCGATCCTGTTCCGGCCGGTGTCGCTCAGCTTTCGTCTCTACGGCAACGTCTTCGCCGGCGAGAACATGCTCGAGACCATGGCGACGCTCGTGCCGGGCTTCGGCTGGCTGCTGCCGATTCCGTTCTATTTCATGGAGCTGCTGGTCGGGCTGGTGCAGGCCCTGGTCTTCATGCTGCTGACCGCGGTGTTCACGCTTCTCATTTGCCAGCACCACGAGGAACCGGGAGCCACGGTGGCTCACGGTTGACGGGAAGACCGCCGGCGCGGGTGCCGCGCCAGCCATAGCAGAAAGGACGATAGCGATGACCGGAAGTTTGCACGTCGCCCTGGCGGCGCTCGGCGCCGCGATCGGCGTGGGCTTGATCGGCAGTGCCGCCTCGACCGCGGTCGGACGGAATCCCGGCGCGTCCACGAAGATCATGGTCCAGTCGATCCTGGCGATTGCCTTCGCGGAAGCCATCGTGTTCTACGCCTTGTTCCTCGTGCAATAGCCGGCATCTCACGACGGTCCCGGCTGGCGGGTCCGGCGGTGCGGCACGGCACTCAAGGAGTTCGCGATGCTTCTGGCATTACAGGCGACGGCGGAAGGCGCGGGGCAGCTCGAAAAGATCGCGACGACCTTCGGCGTGAACTGGCCGCACCTCGGCGCCCAGATCATCAGCTTCGGGATCGTCTGCGGCCTGCTGTACCTGCTCGCCTACAAACCCATCCTGCAGATGCTGGAGGCGCGGCGCCAGCAGATCGCGAGCGGCCTGGCGAACGCCGAGAAGATCAAGGCGGAGCTGGCCCGGATCGAGGCGGCGCGCCTCGAGGTGCTGTCCCGGGCCGAGGTCGAAGGCAAGCACATGATCGACGAGGCCCGCGCCGCCGCCGCCCGGGTGCAGGCCGAGGAAACGCGCAAGGCCACCGACGCCGCCGAGCAGATTCTGACCCGGGCTCGCGAAGCCGCCGAGCGCGATCGCGCCCGGATGCTGGCGGAGCTCAAACAGGAGGTCGGCCGCCTCGTCGTCCAGACGACGGCATCGGTGACCGGCAAGATCCTGACACCGGACGATCACCGTCGGCTGGCGGAAGAGACGGCGCGGCAGCTGGCGTCCTAGACGCCGCCGCACGGCAGGAAACGACACGATGAAGGCGAACCGGAAACTCACGCGAGCGGCGCGGCAGCTGTATCGCGCGGCCCTCGTCGACGGCATCCTCGACGAGGACCGCGTCCGCCAGATCGCCCAGCGGATCGCCACCTCGACGCGTCGAGGCTCGCTGCAGCTGCTGTCGCATTTTCAGCGGCTGGTCCGGCTCGATCAGGATCGGCATGCCGCCGTTGTCGAAAGCGCCGCGCCGCTGCCCGGCAGCCTGCGCGAGAGTATCCAGGCCGACCTCGCCCGCGTCTACGGTCCGGGACTGGTGGCGAGCTTCGTCGACAACCCCGCGCTCATCGGCGGCATGCGGATCAGGATCGGCAGCGATGTCTACGACGGCAGCGTGCGGAGCCGGCTGGCCGCATTGGAAGCACGGCTCTGACGCTTCAGTAGTGAGATGACCTATGGCTGACTTGGTACAGGAAATCGAAGCCCAGATCGCGGGCGCGAAAGCCGCCGCCGGCAAACGAACGGTCGGCGTCATTCGCGAGATTGGCGACGGCGTCGCCAGGGTCGAGGGCCTGGCCGACGTCATGCTGAACGAGATGCTCGACTTCGGTCAGGGCATCACCGGCCTGGCGCTGAACCTCGACGAGACCGAAGTCGGCGTCATCATTCTCGGCGACTACACGAAGCTGCAGGAAGGCGACGAAGTCAACGCCACGGGCAAGCTGCTGCAGGTGCCCGTCGGCAAAGGGCTGCTGGGACGCGTCGTCAACACCCTGGGCGAACCGCTCGACGGCAAGGGCCCGATTCAGAGCGACGCGGCCTATCCCGTGGAGAAGCTGGCGCCGGGGATCATCCGCCGCCGCCCGGTTAGCCAGCCGGTGCAGACCGGCATCATGCCGATCGACGCGATGATCCCGATCGGCCGCGGACAGCGCGAGCTGATCATCGGCGATCGCTCGACCGGCAAGACGACGATCTGCATCGACACGATGATCAGCCAGGCGCGGCTGAACCGGGCCGCCGAGGCCGCGGGCGACACGAGCTACCGTCCGCTCTACAGCATCTACGTCGCCATCGGTCAGAAGCAGTCGACGATCGCCCGCATCATCACGGTGCTCGAAGAAGCCGGCGCGATGCCCTACAGCATCGTCCTGGCGTCGCCCGCATCGGACTCGGCGACGAGTCAGTACCTGGCGCCGTTTGCCGGCGCGGCGATGGGCGAGTGGTTCATGGACAACGGCATGGACGCGCTGATTGTCTACGACGACCTGTCGAAGCACGCCGTCGCCTACCGGCAGGTCTCGCTCGTCCTCAAGCGCCCGTCGGGGCGCGAAGCGTATCCTGGCGACGTGTTCTACCTGCACAGCCGCCTGCTCGAGCGCGCCGCCCGCGTCGGCGAGCAGTATGGCAACGGTTCGCTGACGGCGCTGCCGATCATCGAGACCCAGGCCGGCGACGTGTCCGCCTATATCCCGACCAACGTCATCTCGATCACCGACGGTCAGATCTTCCTGGAGACCGACCTGTTCTACCAGGGGATCCGCCCGGCGATCTCGGTCGGCATCTCGGTCTCCCGGGTCGGTTCGGCGGCGCAGCTGAAGGCGATGAAGCAGGTCGCCGGACAGCTCAAGGGCGACCTGGCGCAGTTCCGCGAGCTGGCCGCGTTCGCGCAGTTCGGGTCCGAGCTGGACGCGGCGACACAGGCGAAGATCGACCGCGGCAAGCGGATCGTCGAGCTGTTCAAGCAGCCGCAGTACAGCCCGATCGCCGTCGAAGTCCAGGTCGGGATCATCTGGGCGGTTCAGAACGGCTACGTCGACGACGTGCCGGTCGAGCGGATCAAGGAGTTCCAGGCGTCGTGGGCGGATTTCCTGACGACGCGGCGCAGCGAGCTCCTGGCCCGCATCGCCGCGGAGAAGGCACTGAGCCCCGAGCTGACCGCCGGATTGAAGGCGGCCGCCGATCAGTTCAAGCAGACGTGGAAGCGATGAATTCCCCCCGAGATCTTCGACGCCGGATCAAGTCCGTGAGCGGTACGGCGCAGATCACCAAGGCCATGCAGATGGTGGCGGCGTCGAAGATGCGCAAGGCGCAGCAGGCGGCGCTCGCGGCGCGGCCCTTTGCGCAGCTCCTGTATGCCATCCAGCGCAGCGCCACCGCCCGGGCGCGCGACTTCGCGCATCCGCTGATCGAAAAGCGCCCGGTCAGGCGGCGCGCGGTGATCCTGATCGCCGGCGACAAGGGACTGTGCGGCGCCCTCAACACCAACGTCTTTCGTCTGGCTGCCCAGTTCGATCCGGCGTCGACCGTCTTCATCACCGCCGGGCGCAAGGCGGCGCAGTTCGTGGCGCGAAGCGGTCGCCGACTGGTCGCGGAGTTCGCCTACGCCGATTCTCCGACGTTTCCCGAGGCGAGAGCGATTGCCGCGTTCGCCCGCGACCTCTTCCTCAAGGGAGAGGTAGACGAGGTCCAGATCATCACGACCCGGTTCGTCAATACGCTGACGCAGGAACCGGTGGTCATGGAGTACCTGCCGGTTGGCGCCATCAAGGGCTTGAAGATCCCCGGCGTCGAATCCGAGGAGGAGCTCGTTGCGGAGACAGGGGAGACGCTCTTCGAGCCAAGCCCCGAGGCGCTGCTCGGCTACCTGCTCGGGCACTACCTGAACATCTACATCTACTACGTGCTCCTGAGCGCGAAAGCCAGCGAGCAGAGCGCCCGCATGGTGTCGATGAAGAACGCGACCGACAGCGCGGAAACGCTGATCAAGGAGCTGGCGCTCGAGTACAACAAGCTGCGGCAGGGCAACATCACCAAGGAGCTGCTCGAGATTGCGGGCGGGCAGGCGGGTTAAGCACTGCAGACTGCAGACTGCAGACTGTAGATTGTAGATTGCAGACTGTAGATTGCAGATTGTCGATTGCTGATTGCTGAGGATCTGATGAACACCGGCAAAGTCGTGCAAGTCGTGGGTCCGGTCGTGGACGTCGAGTTCCCCGACGCGCTGCCGCCGATCTTCAACGCGCTGACGGTCGACTACGTCGTCGAGTCGCAGCCCGTGAAGCTGACGCTGGAAGTGCAGCAGCATCTCGGCGACAGCTGGGTGCGGACCATCTCGATGGCGGGCACCGAGGGCATCAAGCGCGGGTATCCGGTGATCGATACCGGCGGGCCGATCTCGATGCCGGTCGGGGAAGCCGTCATGGGGCGGGTCTTCGATGTCACCGGCAATCCCATCGACGAGCGCGGCCCGGTCGCGGCCGAGAAGTACTATCCGATTCACCGCCCGCCGCCGCCCCTCGTCGATCAATCGACGTCGCCGCAGGTGTTGACCACCGGCATCAAGGTGATCGATCTCATCTGCCCCTTCCTGAAGGGGGGCAAGGTCGGCGCCTTCGGCGGCGCCGGCGTCGGCAAGACGGTCGTGATCATGGAGCTGATCAACAACATCGCCAAGCTCCACGGCGGCGTCTCGGTGTTCGCCGGCGTCGGTGAACGGACGCGGGAAGGCAACGACCTCTATCACGAGATGTCGCAGGCCGGGGTCATCAACCAGCAGGACCTCGGGGCCTCCAAGATCGCTCTCGTCTACGGCCAGATGAACGAACCGCCCGGCGCGCGCCTGCGCGTGGCGCTCAGCGGCCTGGCGATCACCGAGTACTTCCGCGACGAGAAGAACCAGGACGTCCTGCTCTTCGTCGACAACATCTTCAGGTTCTCGCAGGCCGGCTCGGAGGTCTCGGCGCTGCTCGGCCGGACGGCGAGCGCCGTCGGCTATCAGCCGACGCTGGCGGCCGAGATGGGAACGCTGCAGGAGCGGATTACCTCGACCAAGAAGGGTTCGATCACGTCGTTCCAGGCCGTCTACGTCCCGGCCGACGACCTGACCGACCCGGCGCCAGCGACGACGTTCGCGCACCTCGACGCGACGATCGTGCTGGAACGCTCGATCGCCGAGCTCGGCATCTATCCGGCGGTCGATCCGCTGGCCTCGACCTCTCGGGCGCTCGCGCCCGAGATCGTCGGCGAAGAGCACTACGACGTCGCCCGGCGGGTGCAGAAGGTGCTGCAGCGGTTCAAGGATCTGCAGGACATCATCGCCATCCTCGGGATGGACGAGCTGTCGCCCGAGGACAAGCAGACGGTCTACCGGGCGCGCCGGATCCAGCGCTTCCTCAGCCAGCCGTTCAGCTCGGCGCAGGTCTTCACCGGCCGCGAAGGCCGACAGGTGGCGGTCACGGACACGGTCCGCGGCTTCAAGGAAATTCTCGACGGCAAGCACGACACCGTGCCCGAAGGCAACTTCTACATGAAGGGCGGGATCGAAGAGATCGCGCAGGGCTGAGGGCCAGCTGAGACCGGCGGAGACAATGACGCATGGCTGAAACGCTCAGGCTCGAAATCGTGACGCCGCAGGCCGTCGTCTTCTCCGAGGACGTGCACATGGTCACGCTCCCGGCCATCGAAGGCCAGATGGGCGTCTACCCGCACCACGTCCGGCTGATTACCCAGATCGTGCCGGGCGAGATCATCGTCACGGTCGGCGCGACCGAGCAGTTCCTGGCCGTGGGCGAGGGGCTCGTCGACATCAGCGCGCACCGGGTCGCGATCGTGACGGACATGGCGATCCCGGCCGATCAGATCGACGAGGCCCGGGCCGAGGAAGCGCGCGCCCGCGCCGCGGCCCGCCTGGCGGAGAAGATCTCCGACGAGGAGGTCGCGACCGTCAACGCCTCGCTGGCCCGGTCGCTGGCGCAACTGCAGGTCAAGAGGCGTCGCAGAATGTGACCACGCTCAGTACCGTTCTGCGCGGAGCCGCCCAGGCCACGCTGCTTGCGGTGCTCTTTGCGTCGCCGTGCGCGGCCGTCGTTCATCCTGGCGCCGCCTCCGCCGAAGCGACTCAGACGCCGTCATCGCAGGATCCTGATCCCGAGGCCGACGCCGACCAGCCGGCGCCGGTGCTCGTCGGCGGGGACCCGGTCATCTGGGTGACCGCCGGCGCCGGACCCTACACGACCCAACTGCGGGCGGAGCGCATCCGTCGCCGCCTGCACGAGGCCATCCGCGATCGCACCCTCCACGATCCCACCGTGACCGTGATCGAGACTGAAGGCTCGTCCGAGCTGCGCGCCGGCTCCCGGCTGCTGATGGTCGTCACGCCGCGCGACGCCCGCAGCCTGGGCCTACCGCGACCTGCCCTCGCGCTTCAGTACGCCCGCGAGCTCGAGGCCGCCATCCGCTCCGAGCGCCTGCGCTACGCCCCGGCGACGCTGCTGCGCTCGGGTATCTACGGCGTGGTTGCGACGCTGGCGCTGATTGCGATGGTGTGGCTGATCTATCGCCTCGTCTGGGTCTGCCGCCGCGGCCTCGATCGCTGGCTGGCGGTGCAGCATGGCGCGCTGCGCCTGCGCGGCGTCGAAATCCTGTCGGCCGACCAGTTCGGGCACGCCATGGAGCGCACGCTCAAAGTCGTCCGCCTCGTGCTCGTGCTGCTGGCCGCCGATCTGTACCTGACGTATGTGCTGGGCCTGTTCCCGTGGACGCGCGCGGTCTCGTCCATGCTCCTCCGCTACCTGCTGACGCCGGTCGAGGCGGCGGCGACGGCGTTCGTCGGCTACCTTCCGAACCTGCTGTTCGTCGTCGTCATCGGCGCGATCTTCTACGCGGCGATTCGACTGGTCGGGTTGTTCTTCGACCTGATCCGGCAGCGCCGGATCGTGCTGGCCAACTTTCCGCCGGAATGGGCCGATCCGACCAACAAGATCGCCCGGGTGCTGCTCATCGCCTTCGGGGTCGTCGTCGCCTTCCCCTACCTGCCGGCGTCGGACTCGCCGGCCTTTGCCGGGGTCTCAGTGTTCATGGGCATCCTGATCTCGCTGGCCTCGAGCTCGGCGCTCTCGAACATGATTGCCGGGATCGTGCTGACCTACACCGGCGCCTTCCGGCTCGGCGATCGCGTCAAGGTCGGCGATTCCTTCGGCGACATCGTCGAGACCTCGCTGCTGGCGACGCGGGTACGGACGATCAAGAACGAGGACGTCACCATTCCGAACAGCATCGTGCTGGGCACGTCGACGATCAACTACTCGCGCTGCGCCCCGACGCTCGGACTGATTCTGCACACCAGCGTGACCATCGGCTACGACTCGCCGTGGCGCCAGGTGCACGATCTGCTGGTGGACGCGGCGCTGGCGACGCCCGGCATCCTCAGGGAGCCGCGGCCGTTCGTGTGGCAGACGGCCTTGAACGACTTCCATGTCACCTACGAGATCAACGCCTACACCGATACGCCGCGCCAGATGATCGACATCTACGCGGCCCTGCACGCGAAGATCCAGGACGCGTTCGCCGCCGCGGGCGTCGAGATCATGTCGCCGAGTTACACGTCGCTCCGCGATGGCAACACCGTGACGATCCCGGAAGCCGCACGGCCTCCGGGATATCGCGTGCCGGCGTTCCGGGTGGAGGATACGACGCTCGGCCGGGCGGCGGCGGACGGCTCAGGCCTGGCGAAGCTGGGCTGACCACTGAATGAAGGAGATGACCATGAAGACGCCCTCGCACGTTTCCATGCCCTTGATCGTCGCGGCACTCGCGCTCGGCGCGCTGCTGATCCAGCCGGTTGGCGCGCAATACGGCAGCGCCATCGGTGTGCCCAGCCTGCCGTGGGAGAACAGCCGTATCCGGCTGACGCGGTTGTCCATCGAACCGGGCGCGGCGCTGCCCACGGCTGGCAACCAGGTGCTGGTGTACCTCACCGCCGATCCCGAAGGCAGGATGCCGGCTGAAGCCGTCTGGCAACCGGCGGGAGGCGCCGCGGTCGAGAATCGCGGCCGGGTCCGCCTCGAGGCGATCGCGATCGAGCTGAAGGAGGCGCCGCAGCGCGTCACCGGCGAAACGCCGCTCGAAGCCCTCGATTCGAGCGACGGCGTGACCGTGTCGCGCCTGATCGACAACTCGCGCGTCGTCGTCGCCAAGCACCGCTACGAGCCGATCGCCTACGGCGGACCGCTGCACCTCCATCCCGAGGACGTGCTCGTCGTCTACCTCCGCGGCGGGCAGACCTGGCCCTTGTCCGGGCTCTGGGGCGCGGCGCCGGTGCGCCGGGGCGACGTCGAAGTCATCCCGGCTAACACCCTGCACCGCCTCGCGAACGCCAGCAGCGATCCGCTCGAACTGCTGGTGGTCGTGGCGAAGTAAGACGGCAGTGGACCGCCTTACTTCTTCTTCGGCTTGAACGCGTCTTTCACCTGCTTGCTGATGTTGCCGTAATTCTTCGACAGCATCTTCTCTTCCTCGGCGGTGAGGATCCTGAAGGGCACGCGGATGAGGCTCTTCTCGAACTTGACGTTGAGCCAGTGCTGGCCGTAGGCGATGCCGCCGGGGATGTTGAAATAGAAGCGCCCGACGCACGCGCGCGAGCTGCTGAGCTCGACGTGGTCGACCGGCAGCACGCGTGCTTCCAGGTCGGGGAAGAAGGTGAGCCCGCATGCCCTGGTGGCGCTGGGCGGGAAGTAGTTGATCGAGTCGCGCTGGACCCGTTCCCGCTGCTGCAGCGCCCGGGTGTCGGCCTTGCGATGTTCCTCTATCGACGGCAGCGGCAGGGTCTTGCCGTCCGGCGTCTCGAGCGAGACCGCGGAGCGGTTGAACTCGTAGTTCGGCACGCCGTCGCGCACTGTCACCCCGACTTCGAGCAGCATCCACGGTTCGCCGAGCGAGCGGTTGGCAAGCTGGTAGCCGAGGATCACGTAGCCCTCGTTGTTGTACGCGGCGCGGACGAACTTGCCTTCCATAACCAGGATCTCTGGCACGCCGGACTGGGGAATCTGTACTTTTGGCGGGTCCTGGACCCGCGCTTCGCCTGGACCCGCCGCGGCCCAGACGGACACCACGCCGAGCAGAGCCAGAGCGGTCGTAAATCGCGCGTTCATGAAATCTCCTCCGAGGGAGCTTGCCCTCGTTCCTAACCGTTAACGCTCTCGAGTACCCTCAGTATCACGCCTAAAGACGTCCTGGGGCTGCGCCGCGTTTCGCCGGCGCCGCTCCTCCATGCGGCTGACGACGGCGAAGAAGAACCCGGTCGACCAGCCGCACATCAGGATGCCGGTCAGCGCCTCCACGCCGCCGACGAGGCGGCTTTCCTGCGGCAGCACCACGTCGCCATACCCTGTTGTCGTATAGGTGACGGCGCTGAAGTAGAAGGACGACTGCAGGTCGGTAATCGCCCCCCGCCAGAAGTAGTAGAGCGCCCAGACGGTGATCTCCGAGAGATGCAGCATGACCATCCAGGCGGCGACGAGCACGAAGAACCGGGTCCCCGACCAGAACCGCAGCGAGAACGGATGGCGGCGCACCCACCGCAGCGCTTCCGTCACGCCGGCGGCGTGGATGACGACGCACAGCGACATGAGGCAGAAGGCGACGAGGAGGTTCGACAGCATCGGTGAGCGCCATCACAGCCGCGGCGGCGGCACCGGCGCGGCCGCGGCTGCCGGCGCCGTATACCAGTCCTTCGCCGGCACGATCTTCGGCTCGGGCGGGTCGCCTTCGTACGCCGGCGTCATGATCTGGACTCCGAACTCGTTGAACACGTCCAGGATGTGGCGGTGCATCGCGCCGTACAGCGGCAGCATCAAAGCGACGTTGCTGCAGTAGACGTTCAGCTCGTAGCTGACGGCGAAGTCGCCCAGCTGCTGTCAGGCGTACGAACGCGCGCGGCGGTTCGCTGGCCGGGGGAGAGCACCGCGCCGCCGCTGCCATCAGCATCGCCTCGACCTGCCGCCACGGCACCTCGTAGCCGATGCCGACGTCGGTATGGAGGATCAGCCCCTGCGTCCTGGCCAGCGAGCTGTAGTTGATGACGTCGGTCGAGAGAATCTGCGAGTTGGGGATGACGATTTCTTCGTTCTTGTACGACTTGAGGTGCGTCACCTGCAGCCGGGTCTGGATCACGTCGCCGATCGCGTCGCCAATCTTGACGCGATCGCCGACCTTGAACGCGCGGCGGTAGGTCATCATGTAGCCGGCGATGATGTTCGCGATCGCCGAGGACGAGCCGAGCGAGAACACGATGCCGATGAAGAGCGAGACCCCCTTGAACGCTTCGGACTCCGATCCCGGGATGTAGGGATAGGCGACGATCAGCCCGAACGCGACGATCCCGAGCCGGACGATCTTGTAGGTCGGCGCCGCCCAGTCGGCGTCGAAGTTCTTCAGCGTCACCGTGCCGCGCTCGACCGCTTCGAAGAACAGCCGGACCAGCCTGAGCAGGAGCCGGATCACGAGGAAGAGCACGACGAGGAATGCGAGCCGCGGGATGTTGGCGACGACGCCGTTGCCGATGACCTCGAGCGGCCCGAGCGCGAAGTCGACCATGTTGCGCGACAGGTTCCGCGTTCTCGGCCACGCCGCCAGCACGTAGCCGACATAAATCAGCAGCGCGGCGACCATGAGCAGCGTCCGGGTGCCGACCAGCAGGCTCCTGAGCGCGGACCGGATGCGATCGGCGCGCATCACCTCGAACGACTGGATGCCGACGTCGTGGACGTGCGCGTGCAGCCGTGCTCCCAGCCACGCATCCAGCCGGCGCCACACCCACAACAGCAGCCCGACGCCGACGACCAGGATGAGCGTGGCGGAAAGGCTCTTGACCCCGGCGCGGCGCAGGGCGGCCGGGGATCGGTTGGCGCGATAGTCGTCGATGGCTTGACGGATCCGGAGCAGGTGAACGCCGGCGAGCGCCGCCTTGCCGACCTGCTCCAGGCTCGCGTCGGCGTCGACGATCGTCACGATCGGGCGATTGCCGGCCATGATCCCGAGCAGACCGTCGGTGTCGACGATGCGCAGCGAGTCGGCCGTCACGCTGCGGTCCTGCGCGGCGGCGATGATGCGTGACGTCACGCTTGCGGCGCGAACACTGGCCGGGAAGGAGGATACGCCCCGCAGCCGGAAGAGCAGGACGCCGTCGATCTCGACCGGCGCGGTCGCGATGTCTGCCTCGGACGCCGGCAGGCCGCCCTCCTGGGCGTGCAGCCAGGCCGGTGCGAAGAGCGTGGCGACGAGCACCAGGGCGAGCAGGGCGACCCGCGTCGAACGGGCGGCTCGCCCAGTCACGCAGATCTCACCGCCCGCGCCCTCACCGGGTGACGTGGTCACCCCCCACCTGCTCCGCGACCAGGCGCGCCCGCAGATGTTCGGCTTCGAGCTCCAGGAACGCCTTCGCGTCCGTCCGGGCAAAGATGTCGAGCAGCGGCGCGATCAGGCCGGTCCACCCGGTCTGGTGGCTGGCGCCGAGCCCGGCGCCGTTGTCGCCGTGGAAGTACTCGTAGAAGAGGATCAGGTCGCGCCAGTGGGGATCGTCCTGGAAGGTCGCGGTGCCGCCGTAGACCGGGCGCCGGCCGCTCTCGTCGCGGAGGAACGTGCTCGAGAGGCGGCGGACGATCTCCCGGGCGACCTCGAACAGCGTCATGCGGCGGCCGGACCCGGTCGGGCACTCGACCGTGAAGTCATCGCCGTAGAAGCCGTACAGGTTGATCAGGGCGCGGACGATCAGGGCGTTGACCGGCATCCAGACCGGGCCTCGCCAGTTGGAGTTGCCGCCGAACATCCCTGAATCCGATTCGGCCGGCAGGTAGCGCACTTCGAACGGCTGCTGGCCAACGTGGAAGGTGAACGGATGATCCCGGTGATAGCGTGACAGCGAACGGATGCCGTGCGGCCCGAGGAACTCGTTCTCGTCGAGCAGGTAGCCGAGCACGCGTTCGAGCTTCGTTTTGTTGAGGACCGCGAGCAGCCGCCGCTGGTTGTAGCCGATGAACCCGTCGTCGGTCGGCGACACCTGTGACATGAGCTCCGGATGGCGGGTGCGGAACAGTTCGATCATGTCCCGCAGCTTCGGGTAGCGCGTCACCAGGTCCGCCTCGAAGACGGTCGAAGCGCAGAGCGGCAGGAGCCCGACCAGGGACCGCACCTTCAGCCGCATCGCCCGACCGTCGGGGAGCCGCAGCAGGTCGTAGAAGAAACCGTCCTCTTCGTCCCACATCTCGTCGTGGTTTTCGCCGACGCGATCCATCGCGTAAGTGATCCACATGAAGTGCTGGACGAACTTGAAGGCGACCTCCTGGTACATCGGGTCGTACTCGGACAGGATCAGCGACATCTCCAGCATGCACTGGCAGTAGAACGCCATCCACGCCGTGCCGTCGGCCTGCTCGAGCGAGCCGCCGGTGGGCAGCTGCGCGCTGCGATCGAAGACGCCGATGTTGTCGAGGCCGAGGAAGCCGCCGGCGAAGACGTTGCGGCCGGCCGGATCCTTGCGATTCACCCACCAGTTGAAGTTCAGCATCAGGCCCTGGAACGATCGCTCGAGAAAGCGAACGTCGGCGCGGCCGAGGTTTCGTTCCATGCGGTAGAGAAACAGCGTCGCCCACGCGTGCACCGGCGGATTGACGTCGCTGAAGTTCCACTCGTAGGCGGGAATCTGGCCGTTGGGGTGGAAGTAGAGATTCCGCAGCATCAGCAGCAGCTGATCCTTGGCGAAGTCGAAGTCGACGAGCGCCAGCGCGACGGTGTGGAACGCGAGATCCCACGCCGCGTACCACGGGTACTCCCACTTGTCCGGCATCGAGATGATGTCGGCGTTGAGCATGTGGAACCACTCCGTGTTCCGCACGCCCGGCCGGGCACCCTCGAGCAGCGGGTGGCTCCGGTGCTCGCTCAGCCAGCGCTCGAGGTCGAAGTAGTAGTACTGCTTGCCCCACATCATGCCGGCCAGCGCCTGTCGATGCACCCGGCGCTGGTCCTCGCTGAGTGTCGCCGGCGTGATGCGCTGGTAGAACTCGTCGGCGTCGGCGAGGCGCGACTGGACGACCCGATCGAAGCCATCGAACGGCGCTGTCGACGGCGCCGCCGCCAGCCGCAGGCGAACCGTCTGCGAGCCGCCAGCCGGAATGTCGAGCGTGTAGTGCGCCGCTGCCTTGGTGCCGGTGCGCTCGGGATTCACCGCGCCGCGCCGTCCCGACACCACGTACGAGTGGAACGCATCCTTCACGAACGGCGTGCGGTTCGGCTGCTGCCACAGCCGCTGCGCGTTGCTCTCGTTCTCGGTGAAGAGCAGCTCGGGCGTCCCGTCGCAGTCCAGCCAGTAGGTGCCGAGATCGTGATGCACCGCCTCGATGCGGCCGTTGCCGGCTGCACGCAGCACCGGCCTGCGGTCGTCTCCGCCCCACGCCCAGGTGTTCCTGAACCAGAGCGTCGGCAACAGGCGCAGCCGCGCCGCTTCCGGGCCGCGATTGTGGACGGTGATCCGGACCAGGACGTCCTCCGCCTCCGCCTTGGCGTACTCCAGGAACACGTCGAAGTAGCGGTTGTCGGTGAAGGCGCCGGTGTCGAGCAGCTCGTACTCGAAGTCCTGGCGCGACCGGCCGGCGTTGGTGGTGACGAGGTCGGCGTACGGGTACTCACGCTGCGGATACTTGTACAGATACTTCATGTACGAGTGCGTCGGCGTGCTGTCGATGTAGAAGTAGTACTCCTTGACGTCCTCGCCGTGATTGCCTTCGCTGTTGGTCAGGCCGAACAGGCGCTCCTTGAGGATCGGATCGCGCTCGTTCCACAGCGCCAGCGCGAAGCACAGCCGCTGCTGGTCGTCGCAGAGCCCGCCGAGACCGTCCTCGCCCCAGCGGTAGGCGCGCGAGCGCGACTGCTCGTGCGAGAAATCCGCCCAGGCATTGCCGTCGTCGCTGTAATCCTCCCGGACCGTGCCCCACTGGCGCTCGCTCAGGTAGGGGCCCCATTTCTTCCACGGGATGCCAGCTTCGCGGGCGTCGTTCAGGCGCTTCTGTTCTGTGACGTCGGTGATATCGGGTTTCATGTGCCAGGGTCCTCGGGCAGCCGGCGATGCGGCGGGGTCAATACGTCGTGAGTCCCTCGGCGCGGAAGAGCGCGCAGGTCCGCTCGATCACGGCGGCGGTCGGCGGTTCGACGTCTTCCAGGGCGTATTCCATCCCCAGCTGCCGCCACTTGTACTTGCCCATCTGGTGGAATGGCAGGACGTCGACTCGCGCCACGTTGCCGAGGCGGCCGGCGAAAGCGGCGGTCTTCGCGATGTCGGCCGGATCGTCGCTCAAGCCAGGTACCAGCACGTAGCGCACCCACATCGGGCGCCTCAGGTACGCGAGGCGCCTGGCGAACTCCCACGTCGGGCCGACGTCCATGCCGGTCAGCCGGCGATGCCGTTCGGGGTCAGCGGTCTTGAGGTCGAGCAGGACGAGATCGATCGTTTCGAGCTCGCCATCGGTGACTCGTTCGCCGTAGTAGCCATTGCTGTCGAGGGCGGTGTGGACGCCCATCGCCTTCGCCGCCGTGAACAACTTGATGGCAAACCGATGCTGCATCAGCGGCTCGCCGCCGCTGAGGGTGAAGCCGCCGGACATGACCTGCAGGCCGTGCCGGTACTTGCGCAGCGTCTCGGTCGCCTTCTCGACGGTCACCGGGATGCCATTGGTCATCGTCCAGGTGTCGGGGTTGTGGCAGTAGAGGCACCGCCACATGCAGCCCGCCGTCCACGCGACGACGCGGATGCCCGGCCCGTCGACCGCGGAGCCGGTCGTGAAGGAGTGCAGGAATCCCATGTCGCCGGTCGCCAGCGCCGCGCGAACGTCCGATTCGGGGACGTTCTTGCCGAGATTGACGCGAAGCTCGTACGGGCTCTTCGCCTCGAGCGCCGGCGCCGAGACCGGGTGGCTTTCAGCCACGGGCCTCGCCTCCGTGGAAGGTCCGGTTGATCACGTCCATCTGCTGCGCCCGCGTCAGCCGCACGAAGTTGACGGCATACCCGGAGACACGGATCGTCAGGCTCGGGTACTTCTCGGGGTGATCCATGGCGTCGAGCAGCGTCTCGCGATTGAGGACGTTGACGTTCATGTGATATCCCGTGCTGCCGAAGTAGGCGTCGAGGATGCCGGTGAGGTTCGTGATGCGATCCTCCGCCACCCGGCCGAGGCCGGTCGGCACCAGCGTCGTCGTCAGCGAGATGCCGTCCGCGGCGTCGCGATACGGGATCTTCGCCACCGACGCCGCCGACGCATGAATGCCGTGGCTGTCGCGGCCGTGCATCGGGTTGGCGCCCGGCGCGAACGGCTCGCCGAGGCGGCGTCCGTCCGGGGTATTGCCGGTGGCCTTGCCGTAGACGACATTCGAGGTGATCGTCAGGATCGACTGCGTGTGGACCGCGTTGCGGTAGGTGGGGTGCTTCCGCAGCTTGTTCATGAACGTGCTGACCGTCCAGACCGCGAGCTGGTCGACGCGGTTGTCGTTGTTGCCGAACACCGGGAACTCGCCCTCGGTCTGATAGTCCGTGATCAGGCCGGTGTCGTTGCGAACGACGCGCACCTTCGCGTACTTCATCGCCGAGAGGCTGTCGGCGACGACCGACATGCCGGCCATGCCGAACGCCATCGTCCTCAGCGGCGCGTAGTCGTGCAGCGCCATCTCGACCCGCTCGTAGGAGTACTTGTCGTGCATGTAGTGGATGATGTTCATGGCGTTGACGTAGACGCCGGCCAGCCACTCCATCATTCGCTCGAACTTGCCCAGCACGTCGTCGAAGTCGAGGATGTCGCCCTTGACCGGTTCGAGGGCGGGCCCGACCTGGTCGCCGCTGATCTCGTCGCGGCCGCCGTTGATGGCGTAGAGCAGGCACTTGGCCATGTTGGCGCGGGCGCCGAAGAACTGCATCTGCTTGCCCAGCTGCATCGGCGACACGCAGCAGGCGATCGCGCCGTCGTCTCCCCACGCGCTGCGCATGATCTCGTCGCTCTCGAACTGGATCGAGCTCGTGTCGATCGCGACCTTGGCCGAGAAGCGGCGGAAGCCCTCGGGCAGCCGCGGCGTGTACCAGATCGTCAGGTTCGGCTCGGGCGCGGGCCCGAGGTTGTAGAGCGTCTGCAGCAGGCGGAAGCTCGTTTTCGTGACCAGCGAGCGGCCGTCGTCGCCCATCCCGGCGATTGATTCGGTGACCCAGGTCGGGTCGCCGGCGAAGAGCTCGTCGTACTCGGGCGTGCGGAGGAAGCGGACGATCCGCAGCTTGATGACGAAGTCGTCGATGATCTCCTGCGCCTGGCTCTCGCTCAGGAGACCGGCGGCGATATCCCGTTCGAAGTAGATGTCGAAGAACGTCGACGTCCGGCCGAGCGACATCGCTGCGCCGTTCTGCTCCTTGACGCCGGCCAGATACCCCAGGTAGAGCCACTGCACCGCTTCCCGCGCCGTGCCCGCCGGCCGTGAGATGTCGAAGCCGTAGCTCGACGCCATCTGCACCAGTTCCTTCAGCGCCCGGATCTGCTCGGCCAGCTCCTCGCGGTCGCGAATCACGTCGTCGGTCGACGGCACGTCGTCGAGGCTTCGCTTCTCTTCCTGTTTGCGCTGGATCAGGCGGTTGACGCCGTAGAGCGGGACCCGGCGATAGTCGCCGATGATCCGGCCGCGGCCATAGGCATCCGGCAGCCCGGTCAGCACGTGCGAGCTCCGGCACCGGCGCACGTCGGCGGTGTAGGCGTCGAACACGGCGTCGTTGTGGGTCTTGCGGTACTTCGTGAAGGTCTCGACGACGGCCGGGTCGGGCTCGTAGCCGTAGGCCTTGAGTGCGTTGACCACCAGGCGGAAGCCGCCGTTCGGCATGATGGCGCGCTTCAGCGGCGCGTCGGTCTGCAGCCCGACGATGATCTCGTTGTCGCGGTCGATGTAGCCGGGCGCATGCGCGGTGATCGAGCTCGGAATCGGCGAGACGTCGAGCACGCTTTTCTTGCGCTCCTCGACGAACAGGTCGGACAGCTTCTTCCACAGCGCTTCCGTGCGGCTGGTCGCCGGGGCGAGAAACGCCGCGTCGCCGTCGTAGGGCTCGTAGTTCTGCTGGATGAAGTCCCTGACGTTGATCTCTTTCTGCCAGAGACCGGTTTGGAATCCCTTCCAGGCGGAGCCGGTCGTGTCCTTTGCTTTTGCCTGGGATGCGGTCGCGGCCATGATGACCTTGCCTTTCGTCGATGCTGTTGATGTGTTCGTTGGCTCGTTGGCCTAGGCCCTGGCCCCGATGAGGCCGAGAAGGACCCCGGTATGACGGGCGATCATGAGTTCTTCATTGGTCGGAATCACCCAGGCCGATACCTTGCTGCCATTCCTGGAGATGCGCGGCCCATGCCTGGCGTTCTCGTCGTCGTCGATCTCGAGCCCGAGCCATGCCGACGCCAGGCAGATGCGGCGACGGATCTCGGCGGAGCGCTCGCCGATGCCGGCGGTGAAGACCAGCCCGTCGACTCCGCCCAGCACCGCCGCGAGCGCGCCGATCTCTTTCGACGCGCGGTAGACGAAATAGTCGACCGCCAGCTTGGCGCCGGGCTCGGCGCTGCCGACGAGATCGCGCATGTCGTTGCTGATTCCGGAGATGCCCAGGAGACCAGACTTCTTGTACAGGATGTTCTGGACGTCGGTGGCGGACAGGCCGAGGTGCTGGAACAGGTAGAGAATCACGCCTGGATCGACAGCACCCGGCCGTGTCCCCATGCAGAGCCCGTCGAGCGCGGTGAATCCAAGCGTGTGGTCGACGCTGCGGCCGCCCTTCAGGGCGCACATGCTGGCGCCGCTGCCCAGGTGCGCCACGATCACGCGCCCGGACGCGATGTCGGGGGCGACCTCGGGCAGGACCGAGGCGATGTATTCGTACGACAGCCCGTGGAAGCCGTAGCGCTGCACCCCGCCCTGGCAGATCTCGCGCGGCAGCGGCACCAGCTCGGCGACCGCTGACTGTCCGCGATGGAAGCTGGTGTCGAAGCAGGCCACCTGCGGCACACCGGGAAGCCGTTCGGATACCGCCGTGATCGCCGCGAGGTTGTACGGCTGATGCAGCGGCGCGAGCGGTATCAGCGCGTTCAAATCCTCCAGCACCGACGGCGTGACGACCACCGGGCCGGCGAATTTGGCGCCGCCGTGCACGACCCGATGCCCGACCCCGAGAACGCGGGCGCCTTCATAGCGGCCGCGCAGCCAGGCGCCGAGCGAATCGAGGGCGCCGCGGGCGTCGCGCACCTCGTTGCCGAGCGCCCGGTCGTCGAGGAGCTCGCCGGCGCTGTCCTTGACCGAGAAGCGCGCCGACGTTCCAATGCCCTCCACCTGGCCGCGCACGTCGAGGTGCCAGCGTTCCTTTTCCGGGCGGCAGTAGATGCAGAACTTCAGGCTCGACGAGCCGGCGTTGATGACGATGGCGTAGTCGTTCATGAATCAGCTTTCAGCTCTCAGCTTTCAGCTGATAGCTACGCTCCCACCTGAATCGCCTGCCGCCGGGCGTGCGCGGTGAGGACGGCGACGGCGCAACTGGCGATCTTCGAACGCACGCTGTCGGCGCGGCTGGTCAGGATGATCGGCACGCGGGCGCCGAGCACCATGCCGGCGCTGTCCGCGTTCGCCAGAAAACTGAGCTGCTTGGCCAGCATGTTGCCGGCCTCGAGGTCGGGCACGAGGAGGATGTCGGGATCGCCGGCGACCTTCGATTGGATGTCCTTGATTCTCGCGGCCTCCTTGCTGATGGCGTTGTCGAACGCCAGCGGCCCGTCGAGGAGCCCGCCTCTGATCTGTCCCCGCTCGGCCATCTTGCAGAGGGCCGCCGCATCGATCGTCGCCGGCATCTTCGAGGTGACGGTTTCGACCGCGGCCAGAATCGCCACCTTCGGCGTGGCTGACGCCGAGCGACACCGCGAGATCGATGGCGTTCTGGCAGATGTCGACCTTGTCCTCGAGCGTCGGCGCGATGTTGATTGCCGCGTCGGTGACGATCAGCACCTTGTGATAGGTCGGGATGTCCATGATGAACACGTGACTGATGCGGCGGCCTGTACGCAGGCCCGTCTCCCGGGCAACGACGGCGCCCAGGAGCTCGTCGGTGTGCAGGCTTCCCTTCATCAGCAGCTCCGCCCGTCCCTGGCGAACCAGTTCCACCGCCTTGGCCGCCGCCGCCTGGCTGTGAGGCGCGTCAACGATCTCGGTAGCGCCGAGCGTCAGGCCGCTCTTCCGCGCCACCTCCTCGATCTTGGCGGCCGGGCCGACCAGAATCGGCGTGATCAACCCTTTCTGAGCCGCCTCGAGCACCGCGACGAGCGCCGTCGACTCGCATGGATGGGCCACCGCGGTCGTTACCGGCGCGAGGGTGCGGCACCGGACGAGCACCTGCTCGTACTTTCCAGTTCCCTGCTCTCGATTCATGGCGTTTGCTCCGCTGGTATCCGGACCGGCGCCCGAGCCGCGGTCCCCGTTCCTTCAGGAACGACGTGAGGACGAATGCAATGCCGACCCCGTGCACCCTCGGCGGGCAATGGCGAATGAGGCTGGCGCTGGTACCACTGCTGCGAGAGCAATGCGCATACCCGCGGCAGAGCCGTCGGAGGCATGGAGAAGTCGTTCGGTTGGAAGGGCTTGGGAGCCCGGGACGATTCGAGCCGGTCCCGGGATACGATCCGGCCTCCGCAGGACCGGAGATCCTCCCGGATGTCGGAGGCGCCTGACCCGCGCGTCGCTCGGAACCGCAGCAGGACGCGCAATCACGCGCGCCGGACGCGATCGGCTCGTGGACCGGATTTCGCCTGAGGCCCAGCGCCTATGCAGAAGATTCGTGCAGCACTATCGGCGGTGCCGGCGCTGAAGTGGCTGCCCGAGTACCGGTTCGAGTGGCTGCGGCCGGATCTCGTCGCCGGCCTGACGCTCGCGGCCTACCTGCTGCCGGCCGGCATCGGCGACGCGTCGCTCGCGGGCCTGCCGCCCGAGGCAGGTCTCTACGCCTGTCTCTTCTCCGGCCTGGTCTTCTGGGGCCTGTGCAGTTCGAGGCACACCGTCATCACGGTCACGTCGGCGCTATCGCTGCTGATCGGGGCCTCGGTGGGAGAGCTGAGCGCGGGCGATCCGGCCCGCCACGCGGCGCTCGCGGCCTGCGTGACGCTCATGATGGCGTCGATTGCCTTCGCCGCCTGGCTGGTTCGCGCCGGCAACGCGATCAGCTTCTTCTCCGAGACCGTTCTCGTCGGCTTCAAGGCCGGCCTGGCGCTCTACCTGGCGAGCACACAGCTGCCGAAGCTGTTCGGGTTCAAGGGTACGCATGGAGACTTCTGGGAACGCTCGGCGTACTTCGTCTCGCACCTGGGCGACACGCACCAGGCGTCGCTGTCGATCGGCGTCGCCGCGTTGCTGGCGCTGGTGGCCGGCAAACTGTGGCTGAAGCACCGGCCGGTCGCCTTCCTCGTGGTGGTCGCGGGCATGCTCGCGGCGCGGGCGCTCGATCTCGAGTCGCAGGGCGTCGCGCTGCTCGGCAACGTGCCGCAGGGCCTGCCTGCGCTCGGGTTGCCCGACGTGAGCCGGCGCGAGCTGAACGACCTCTGGCCGGTTGCGCTCGCGGGCTTCGTGCTCGCCGCTGTCGAGACCTCCGCGATCGGCCGGATGTTCGGCCAGAAGCACGGCTACCGGTTCGACGCCAACCAGGAGCTGCTGGCGATTGGCGTCGCCAATGTCGGCGCCGGGCTCGGCCGCGGGTTCCCGGTCAGCGGCGGGATGTCGCAGTCGCTCGTCAACGAGAGTGCGGGAGCCCGGACGCCGGTGTCGGGGTTCATCGCCGCGGTGTTCACGCTCATCGTCGTCCTGTTCGCGTCGGGGCTTCTGCGGAACCTGCCGCAGCCCGTGCTCGCCGCGATCGTGCTCGCCGCGGTGATGAGCCTGGTCGACGTCCACGCCCTGCGGCACATCCGGCGATTCAGCCGGGGCGAGTTCTTCGTCGCGATGGCGGCGCTCCTCGGCGTCCTGGGATCGGGCCCCGTCAACGGTGTCCTGCTCGGCGCGGCGATGTCGGTCGTGCTCCTGCTGCGCCAGGCGTCGCGGCCGCGGGTGACCGAGCTCGGCCGGGTTCCAGGCACGACCTACTTCGCCGACTCGTGCGGCACCCGGAGAACGAGGTCACGCCGGGCGTGCTGGTCGTCGCGCTGCGAGTCGGCGCTGGTGTACTTCAACGCCGAGTACGTGCGCGGGCGTCTCGTCGATCTCGTCGCGCAGCGTCCCGATCCGGTGCGGCTCGTCGTCCTGTCGCTGAGCGCGGTGCCGAAGGTCGACCTCGCCGGCGCCGAGTTGCTGGCGAACCTGCACTCGACGTTCCGCGCGCGGTCGATCGACTTCCGGCTGGCCGACGTGCACGGCCAGCTTCGTGACGCGCTGCGGCGGATCGGGTTCGATGCGGAGTACGGCCCGTTGGAGTCGGGCCGCAGTATCGATGCCGAGCTTTCGCAATGGCTGGCGCGGCGGATCGCGCAGCCCTGAACAGTTGGCGAGAGAGTGAAATCCCCGTCTCGTCCGGCCCGCCAGGAGCGGGCGCACCGGCGGTACCGGACGAGCGAGGTATCACTGCAGCGGGGGAGGAGGCCAGCCACCGCAGCGACGTTTGTGTTCGCACGGCCGCATCACGCGGCCGTGCGACTCAGAAGCGGAAGCCGAACGTCGTCTGGAGGAACTGTCCGTTGGCCTTCCGGGTGTCGAGGTCCACACCGGCGATCGGCGGAGTCGGCTGATTCGCCTGCACCTCCGGACCCCAGACGTAGTGATAGCGCAGCTCGGCGTAGGCAGGGCCAAAGTTCACGCCGCCGCCGAACGACATGCCGAAGTCGGTGGAGCTGCGGTCGCCGATGATGTTCGTGGTTTCGACCCAGCCACCCGGATAGCAGACGTACCACCACGGGTCGCAGTAGCCCGGCACCCAGCCCACACCGGGCGTCGTCAACCGGACCTTGCGATAGTAGACGCCGCATCCGACGAGCCCGTACGGCCTGACGCCGCCATCCGGCTTCTGCACTATCAAGCTCGCTGTGCCGTACTGCATGCTCATGTCGCCGAACAGATCCGTCGGGACCGTCGGCCCGCCGGGGTTGTCGGCGATGTTGATCGAGAACTGCTTGTCGCCGAATCCGTTGAAGCTATAGAGTCCTTCGATCGCGATGACCGGGGTCACGTTGCCCTGGAGGCCGATATTGAAGTTGTAGCCGCCCCCCGAGGCGGTCACTCACTTCCGCATTCGGCTGGCTGTAGCCTCCTCCAAACGAAAAGTTCACCGGCCTTGTCTGGGCCGAAGCGAGGGACGGAAGGCTGGCGATAACACTCACGACTAACACGAATACCGTCTTTGAACGCATTTCACGATCCTTTCTGGGCGCTGACACAGAGCATCGCTCATGCCAGTCCATGACGCCTGACGCGGAGCGATCCGGAAATGCCGGAACCGCTCCAGTGTTCGCGGGAAGTGCGCGAGCCGTGTCGACTTACCCTCCGTGTCAGCTTCCGCAGTACCGGAGATCCTCCGGTATAGCGGAGGCGTCGTACCCACGGCCGGTCGCGGGGCCCACGTCATTAGCTGCTTTTTCAATGACTTGAACCGCGCGGCGGCTCGCGCCCCGTGCGTGGCATCGGGCGTGCTGATGCAAACACGCAATGGTTGACGCGTCTTCTGTGCTCCTGCTGCGCGCGCCCGCAGTGCGCTGGTTGTCATCGATCGCCGCCGTTCTCGTGCTCGGGCTCGTTGGTGCGCAGTCGGCGGACGCGCAGGATCCGGCGCCGGAGACCGCGCCGGCGCAGGCGGCGGCGCAGAGCAGTACCCAGCCGAAACCGCCTACGCTCACTTGCTCGTCGGCGCTCGGTCAACGCACGCAGTGCGCGGCGGACACGTCGAGAGGCGTCGTGCTGCTGCGCTCGATGCGGTGAGTCAGCCTGCCTGCTCGGACGCACCTGGGGCTACGACCAGAACAGCGTCTGGGTGTCGGACGGCTGCAGCGCCGAGTTCGTGACCGGAGCGGCCGTCGAGCCGGACACGACGAAGCCCAAGCCGCTCTCGTACATGCCCAATGTCGGCTTCCTGCTGTTCGACGGCGAGAAGGGGCAGATCTACTTCCGGCTATTCAGCTACGCCCGATACCTGAATCAGCGGAACCTGGACGATTCCTACGTCGACGCCTTTGGCAACACGAAGAACGTCACGCGGCGCCAGGACGTCCAGCTGCAGAAGTTCTTCGCGCCGTTCTCGGGCTGGTTCCTCACGCCGAAGATGCGCTATTACCTCTACGTCTGGTCCGCGAACACCTCGCAGGGCGACGACGCGCAGGTCGTCGGCGCGGGCAACCTCACGTGGACGTTCAACCGGCATGTCGCCGTCGGCGCCGGCATCACCTCGCTGCCCTCGGTGCGCAGCACCGAGGGCCAGTTCCCGTACTGGCTCGGCGTCGACGACCGGCTGATCGCCGACGAGTTCTTCCGCGGTTCGTATACCTCCGGCGTCTGGCTCAAAGGCGAGTTCCACACCAAGGTCAAGTACCAGGTGATGTTCGCCAACAACCTGAGCACGCTCGGCGTCAGCGCGGCGCAGCTCGACAACCGCTTCGACACGCAATCGATGTCGGTGGCGTGGATGCCGACGACCGGCGAGTTCGGCCTGTGGAACACCTTCGGCGACTACGACGATCACCAGAAGCTCGCGACCCGGCTCGCCTTTCACTACACCCACAGCCTCGAGGAGAAGCAAAGCCAGCCCGGAACCGAAGGCATCGAGAACAGCCAGATCCGGCTGTCTGACGGCAGCATCATCTTCACGCCGGACCTGTTCGGTCCGGGCGTCACCGTCAACGAAGTCGATTACCGGATGTCGAGCATCGACGCCGGCGCCAAGTACAAGGGCCTGTCGCTCGAAGGGGAGTACTACTGGCGCTGGTTGAGCAACTACGCCGGCGTCAATACCGCCGTCGTTCCCGACATCAACGACCACGGCTACCAGATCCAGGCCTCGGGGATGGCAGTGCCGAAGGCGCTGCAGCTGTACTTCGGCGCCTCGCAGATCTTCGGCCAGTACGGCGACCAGTGGGAGATTCGCGGCGGCGAGAACTGGTACCCGATGAAGGAACGCGGGATTCGCCTCAACGGCGAGCTGATGTACGTGAACCGGTCACCGGTCGGCTACACCGCCTATCCCTACCCGGTCGGCGCCAAGGGAGCCGTGTTCCACATCAACCTCGAGATGAACTTCTGATCGAGGAGGTGCAGATGACGCGCAGACCTTCATCCCGTGCGGCCGTCGCCCTCGGGGCATTCCTGGCGGTGACGCTGCTGGTGCTCGCGATCGGCCGGGCGCGCCCGCTCGTCGCCCAGGCCCCGGCCGGCGCCGACGGGTTCAACGACTCCCATTTCCACCTGACCAACTACATCCAGCAGGGCATCGACGTCACCAAGTTCCTCGACATCATGGGCACGCGCGTCGCCCGCTCGACGCTGTTCGGCATCCCGCTGCAGCAGCACTGGTCGTACGCCAACTCCGGCGACTTCGCGCCGACCTACTACCTTCACACCGACGCGCCGCTCTACTACTACTCGTTCACGGACGCCTACATCGCCAGCGTCTACCGCGGCCTTCGGCCGGAGCAGCAGGCGCGCCTCGATCCGATGATCACCGGCTTCAACCCGGCCGACATGTACGGCGTCGATCACATCCGCCGCGTGCTGACGACGTTTCCCGGCGTCTTCACCGGCATCGGCGAGTTCAGCATCCACAAGGAGTTCGTCAGCGCCAAGGTCCCGGGCGAGACCGCCAGCCTGACCAACCCGGCGCTGGATCGCATCCTCGCTTTCGCCGCCGAGGCCGGCCTCGTCGTCATCCTGCACAACGACATCGACATGCCGTTTGCCAAGCAGGACGCCGAGCCGGTCTACCTGCGGCAGATGATCGCCCTGCTCAAGCGCCACCCGAAGACGACGATCATCTGGGCGCACATCGGCCTCGGCCGCATCGTGCATCCCGTCCGCGTCTCGGCCGAAGCGGCCGAGCGCAATCCGACGCAGCTCGCGATCGTCGAGGCGATGCTGACCGATCCGGCGCTCTCCCACGTCAGCTTCGACATCTCCTGGGACGAGGTCGCCAAGTACGCCGTCGCCACCCCCGAGTCGATCACGCGCGTCGCGGGGATGCTCAACAAGTATCCCGGATCGGTTCCTGTTCGGGACCGACACCGTGGCGCCCTCCGGCCCGGCCCCCTACTACGCGGTGTTCGACATGTGGGCGCCGGTCTGGAGCAAGCTGACGCCTGACGCGAGCCTCAAGGTGCGCAAGGGCAACTACGAGCGGATCTTCGACGAAGGACGGCGAAAGGTCCGGGCCTGGGAAAAGGCCAACGTGCGATGAACGAGTTAGTCAAAAAGGAGACGTGGTTATGCGATCTACAAGGGTAAACCGGAACGCCGGTGTGGTCTGGCTTCTGGCGACGGTCTTGTGCCTCGGAGCTCATTCAGCGGCGATGGCGCAGGATGCACCCTCCGGGGGTCGGGACGCGTCGGCCAAGGAAAAGGCACAGGACCCGCCGAAACAGCAAGTCTACGTGCAGACCGAGGCCGCGAAGCCGAGCCTCGAGATCTACGGCTTCGCGATGCTCGACATCGGCCACGATTTCAAGCAGATCAACCCGAACTGGTACGACACCCTGCGCGTCACCAAGCTGCCAAAGGTCGAGAACGAGTTCGGTGAGGACAACAGCACGTTCGCGGGCGTGCGCCAGAGCCGCCTCGGCGTCAGATCTTCGACGCCGACGGCGATCGGCGAATTCAAGACCATCTTCGAGTTCGAGCTGTTCGGCACCGGCGTCGACGAAGGCCAGACGACCTTCCGCCTGCGCCATGCGTGGGGCGAGCTCGGCGGGTTCGGGGCCGGCCAGTACTGGAGCCCCTTCAGCGATCCGGACGTCTACCCGAACACGCTGGAGTACTGGGGTCCGACCGGTATTCCGTGGTACCGCAACGTGCAGCTCCGCTACACGCCGATCCGCGGCGGCGCCAGCACCCTGATGCTCGCGCTCGCGCGCCCCGGCGCCAGCGGCGACCAGGGCGTTTACTCCGACCGTATCGAGCTCGAGGGCATCAAGGCCCGGTTTCCGCTGCCCGATTTCGTCGCCGCGTACAAGTACACCGGAAAGTGGGGTTACGTCCGAACCGCTGGAATCCTGCGGAAGATCAACTGGGACGACACCCTCGACGACCAGTTCGACCTCTCCGGTGACGCCACGGGGTGGGGACTGAACTTCAGCTCGAACCTCAAGGCCGGTGACGGCGACGTCCTGCGGATGCAGGTCACGTTCGGCGAAGGCATTCAGAACGAAATGAACGACTCGCCGGTCGACATCGGCATCGTCAACAACTTCTCGAACCCGGTGACGCCGATTCTCGGCGAACCAGTCCCGATCGTCGCCTACGGCGTGTTCCTGGATCACACCTGGAGCGAGAAGTTCACCAGTTCGATCGGATACTCGGCGCAGGACAACGACAACACCGAGGGCCAGGCGGCTGACGCCTTCAGGATCGGAAAGTATGCCCTTGGCAACCTGCTCTACTACCCGGTCCCGAACGTGATGATGGGTGGCGAGCTGCAGTGGGGCCGTCGCGAGAACTTCGCCGACGGGTTCCAGAGCGATGGCTTCAAGGTCCAGTTCTCGTTCAAATACAACTTTTCGTGGAAGCTTGGAGGCTAGTCATGACAGCTCGATATCGCGCGCTTGGCGCCGTCGCGGCGCTGCTGGCGCTGGGACTGACCTCGATGAATGCGCAACCGCCGGGTGACGTGCAGAAGGCCGTCGACGCCGCCTACGAGAAGTTCAAGACCCTCAAGGAGGGGAAGAACGCCGACTACATCCCGGCGCTGGCGAAGGTCGACCCGAACCTGTTCGGCATCGCCGTCGTCACCGCCGATGGCAAGGTCTACACCGCCGGCGACGTCAAGACCGAGGTGTCGATCCAGTCGATCTCGAAGGTCTTCACCATGGCCCAGGTGATCCAGGAGCAGGGGCTGGAGTCGGTCGAGAAGCAGATTGGCGTCGACGCGACGGGAGCGCGGTTCAACTCGATCATCGCGGTCGAGGCGGTGCGCACCGTCGTCGGATCGGGCGCGCCCGAGATGAACCCGCTGGTCAATCCCGGCGCGATTTCCGCCACCAGCATGGTGCGGCGGCTCGAACGCGGACGAAGTGTGGAAGAAGATCATCGGCTTCCACAACGACGCCGCCGGACGCCAGCTGACCGTGCTGCAGGACGTCTACAAGTCCGAGTCGGACACCAACCAGCGCAACCAGGCGATCGGCGCGCTGATGCTCGCCTACGGCTACATCAAGAACAACTGGCAGCAGGCGGTCGACCTGTATACGCGCCAGTGCTCGATCGGCGTCAACGCGCGCGACCTCGCGATGATGGGGGCGACGCTGGCGGGCGGCGGCAAGAATCCCGTCACCGGCAAGCAGGTGATGGACGCGGCGAAGGTGCCGGGCGTGCTCGCCGTGATGGCGACGGCCGGCCTCTATGACGATTCCGGCAAGTGGCTGTATCACACCGGGCTGCCGGCGAAGAGCGGCGTCGGCGGCGGGATCGTCGCTGTCGCGCCGGGCAAGTTCGGCATCGCCGTTGTCTCGCCGCCGCTCGACGACGCCGGCAACAGCGTGCGCGCGCAGCGGGCGATCACCGATATCTCGAACGCGCTCGGCGGCAACCCCTACGCGGCCAGGAAGTAATACTGAAGCACGAGGCGGTGAGGACGTGATCGCCCGACGTCCTCACCGCCGCCGTGCGATCGGCCCGCGTCTGGGCGGCGTCGTTCTCGGGCGCCGGATCATCCACATGAACGACGAGCTGTGGGTGAAGCTGGCGGGCGAGGTCAACCGCCTGCTGGCGCAGTCCGACGTCGACGGCATTGCCATCACCCACGGCACCGACACGATGGAGGAGACCGCCTACTTCCTCAACCTCGTCGTCAAGAGCGACAAGCCGGTCGTGCTCACCGGCTCGATGCGACCGTCGACGTCCCTCAGCGCCGACGGTCCGCTCAACATCTACAACGCCGTCGGCGTCGCCTCCGACCAGCGGGCGAAGGGCCGCGGCGTGCTGGTCGTCGCCAACGACGACATCCACGGCGCCCGCGCCATCACCAAGCGCCACACCACCGATGTCGAGACCTTCGTCTCGCCTGAGGCCGGCTTGATTGGCGTCTGCCTGTTCGACGACCGTGAGTTCGTCGCGGTCGCCGGCGCGGGCGCACACCACCGCCACGCCGTTCAAGGTCACCGACGGCCAGACCCTGCCGCGCGTCGACATCATCTACGCCCACGCCGGGATGTCACCGGATCTCATCGACGCCGCCGTCGCCAACGGCGCGAAGGGGCTCGTCATCGCCGGCGTCGGCGACGGCAACATGACGACGCCGGCGCTCGACGCCATCAAGCGCGCCATCGCCAAGGGCGTCGTCGTCGTGCGGTCGAGCCGCGGTCGGCGACGGCGTCATCCGCCGCAACATCGAAGTCGACGACGACAAGGTCGGCACCGTTGCCTCGAAGGAGCTCAATCCTTCGAAGGCCCGCGTCCTGCTGAAGCTGGCGCTGACGCAGACGTCGACGCCGAAGCAGGTCCAGGAACTGTTCGACAAGTACTGACCGCGAAGCGACGATGGAGCTCGGACCTGGCGCGCTGGTTCGTCGAAACACTTCGTGCCTATCCGGAGCTCGCGGTCTTTTTCGCGCTCGCCGTCGGGTTCGTGCGTCGGGTCGTGGAAGGTGGGCGGATTCGCCCTCGGGAGCGTAACTGCGACCCTGCTGGCCGGTGTCCTGATCGGCCAGCTGGGGATCACGGTCGGCGGACCGATCAAGTCCACCTTCTTCCTGATGTTCCTCTTCGCCGTCGGGTTCGGCGTCGGCCCGCAGTTCTTCCGCGGCCTCGGCAAGGAAGGGCCGCGCCAGATCGCCTTCTCGCTTGTCGTCCTCGCGCTCTGCCTGCTCGTGCCGGTGCTCTGCGCGGTCTTCGCCGACCTCGACGTCGGCTACGCCGCCGGGCTCTACGCCGGCTCGCAAACCATTTCCGCCGCCATCGGCGTCGCGACCGACCAGATCGACAGGCTCGGGCTGCCGCGCGGCCCAGGCGAAGGCCTATGCCGACGCCGATTCCGATCGGCTACGCCGTCACCTACATCTTCGGCACCATCGGCTCGGCTATCGTTCTGGCGCAGCTCGGCCCGAAGCTGATCGGAGTCGATCTCGCCCGCGGCCTGCGCCGAGTACGAGCGAAAGCTCGGCGCCGGCTCGGTCGGACTCGACGCCGGGTCCTGTCTGCGTATCGCGCCATCGAACTGCGCGCCTATCGCTTCGACCACGTCTCAACGAGATGACCGGGCGGCCAGTGCGCGAACTGTTCCCCGGTCTGCGCGTCTTCGTCGAGCGCGTGCGGCGCGGCGATGCGCTGATCGATGCCGACGCAGATACCGTGCTGCAGCCGGGCGACGTCGTCGCCATCATCGGGCCACGCGCAGGTCGCTGGTCGAACAGAGTCGAGCGCATGCGTGCCGGAGGTTCACGATGCCGGCGCTCCTGAGCCTGCCGGTCTACGGCCATTGACGTGTTCGTGTCCGCCCGCGCGTTCAGCGGCATGACGCTGCGCGCAGCTGGCGGATCAGCCATTCGCACGCGGCGTCCATCTCCGCCGGATCACGCCGCAACATGGTCGAGATCCCGATCCTTCCCGGAGACCGAAGTGCTGCGCGGCGACATCCTGACGGTCGTCGGGCAGCGTCGGCCACGTCGACGCGGCGGTCAAGGCGCTGGGCTTCGCCGATCGCCCGCTCGAGTCCACAGACCTGATGACCGTCGCCGGCGGCATTCTCGTCGGCGGGCTGCTCGGGGCGATCACCGTCCAGCTGGGCGGCGTGCCGATCAGCCTGTCGACGTCCGGCGGCGCGCTGCTCGCCGGCCTCGTTCATCAGCTACCTGCGGACGCTGCGCCCGACGTTCGGCCGCATCCCGACACCAGCTCTCGTCCTCATGAACACTCTCGGTCTCAACGTCTTCATCGCCATTGTCGGTATCAACGCCGGCCCCGGATTCATCGCCGGTCTCCAGCAGGTCGGTTTGAGCCTGTTCCTCTGGGGCATCGTCGCCACGTCAGTCCCGATGGTGCTGGCTGTTCTGATCGGGCACCACGTCTTCAAGTTCCATCCGGCCATCCTGTTCGGCGCCTGCGCCGGCGTCCGGACGACGACCGCGGCGCTCGGCATGATCCAGGACGCCGCCAGGAGCAAGGTTCCGGCGCTCGGCTACGGCATGCCGTACGCCATTGGCAACACGCTCCTGACGATCTTTGGCATGGCGGTCGTGCTGTTCGATGAGCAAATTTGGTTAGTTCACTGTCTGGAGGCGATTGCATGGACGCCGTGACACTGCGCCAGTACGAAACGCTCAGCCCGTTCGAGATCAAGAATGACCTGGCGAAGGTGGCGACGAGGACGCTCCAAAGCGTCGCAGATTGCCTACCTGAACGCCGGACGGGCAATCCGAACTGGATCGCCACCGAGCCGCGCTCGGCGTTCTTCCTGCTCGGCCAGTTCGCCGTCACCGAGAGCCAGCGCACGATGCAGCTGCCGGCCGGCGTCGGCGGCATGCCGAAGGCCGCGGGCATCGCCGCCCGGCTCGCCGCGTGGCTCAGCGCGCACGGCGAAATGCCCGGCGCGGAACTGTCTGCGACAATGTCATTCCCTGGGCGATCAAGAAATTCGACTTCGAGCGCCGATGCGTTCGTGCACGAGCTGGTCGACTCGATCATCGGCGACAACTACCCGGTGCCGGATCGCATGCTGGTGCACAACGAGCGCATCGTCCACGAGTACCTGCAGTGGGCGATGTGCGGCGACCCGCGCCGGCAGGCACGTTCGACCTCTACGCGGTCGAGGGCGGCACCGCGGCGATGTGCTACCTGTTCAAGTCGCTCAAGGCGAACCGGCTGCTCAATTCTGGCGACACCATCGCGATGGTGACGCCGATCTTCACGCCGTATCTCGAGATGCCGCATCTCGAGGACTACGACCTGAAGATCGTCAGCATCCCGGCGCGGCAGGAGCAGCGCTGGCAGTTCACCGACAGCGACCTCGCGCCGCTGCTCGATCCCGACGATCAAGGCGTTCTTCGTCGTCAATCCCGGCAACCCGTACGCCGTGGCGCTCAGCCCCGAGTCGCATCGCCGCGATCGGCCGCGTCCTGAAGGCGCGTCCCGATCTCATGGTGCTGACCGACGACGTCTATGGCACATTCGTGCCCGGGTTCCGGTCGCTGCTCGGCGAATTCCCGCGGAACACCATCGGCGTTTACTCCTACAGCAAGTACTTCGGCTGCTCGGGCTGGCGGCTCGGGGTCATCGCTCTGCACGAGAACAACATCTTCGACGAGAAGATTGCCGCGCACTCCGGAAGCGGTGGCGAAGCCGCTGGACAAGCGCTATGCGCCGCTCACGCTCGAGCCGCGCGACGATCAAGTTCATCGATCGCATCGTCGCCGACAGCCGTGACATCGCGCTCAACCACACCGCCGGCCTGTCGCTGCCGCAGCAGGTGATGATGACGCTGTTCTCGCTCGCCGAGCTGCTACGACGAGAAGAAGGCCTATCAGCAGGCCTGCATCGACATCCTGCGCACGCGAGTCCATCGCCACCATCGAGGGGCTGGGGATCGAGGTCCCGCCCAACCCGTTGTTCGACTGGTACTACGGCTTGATCGACTTCGAGTTCTGGCTCCGCAAGTACGGCGGCGACGACGTCGTCGCTTGGATCAAGGCCAACGTCCATCCGCTCGATATCGTCTTCCGCCTGGCGGAAGACCACGGCATCGTCCTCCTCAACGGCGGCGGGTTCGACGCGCCTGACTGGTCGGTGCGGGTGTCGTTCGCGAACCTCGACGACGACGTGTATGACGACATCGGCCGCGCCGTCCGCGCCGTCGCGCGTGGCTACGTGATGGCGTTACCGGGCCTCGCAGGAGGCGGCGCCGCGGCCACCGTCGCGAGCGCACGGCGTAAGGGCCTCGATGACGGACATGCGCTGCCGGACTCCTGCGCGAGCATCCCGAGATCACGTTCTTCCTCGTTCTCGGGTATCGGGTATCTGCTGGGCAAGTTGAAGCTCGGGAGCTTCACGCTGGCGCCGTCACCGGCACGCTGCTCGCCGGTGTGGCCATCGGCCAGCTCGGCGTGCAGGTGTCGGACGAAGTGAAGCAGTGCTTCTTCCTCCTGTTCCTGTTCTCGATCGGCTTCCGGACCGGGCCGCAGTTCTTCCGCGGCTTGCAGGAGCGACGGCCTGCAGCAGGCGGCGCTGTCGGCGATCGTCGCCACGACCGGGCTGGTCGTCGCCTACATCGTCAGCCGCGTGTTCTCGGCTACGACGCCGGCACGGCCGCCGGCGTCATCGCCGGCGCGCTCACCGAGTCGGCAACGATCGGCACGGCGAGCGACGCCATCAAACGCCTCGGTCTGCCGGCCGGCCGAAAGCGCGGCGCTGATCAACCGCATCCCCGTGGCCTTTGCCGTCACCTATCTCATCGGCGTCGTCGGCGCCGCCTGGTTCCTGGCCCAGCTCGCCCCGCAGCTGATGGGCATCGACCTCGAGGAAGAGTGCCGGCGCTACGAACAGCGAGATGCAGGGCGGACGCGACAGCCGACGCCGCCGCCCGGCACGACGTCGAGTATCGCGCCTATCCGGTGCGAGCCCGGCTCACCGCTCGTCGGCAGGCGGACGTCGGCGAGCTCGAACAGCAGGTGCAGCGACGCGCGCCTCTTCGTCGAACGCATTCGGCGCGGCGATCAGCATCCTCGATCCGGACGGCAGTACGACGCTGCTGGGCGGACGATGTCATGGCGATCACCGGCCGCCGCGGGCGGCTGGTGGAGCGAATCGACGAGCATGCGCTCTGCATTGCGCGAGGTCGACGATCGGGGCTTGCTCGACGATCCCGGCCGAGTCCCTGGACGTCGTCGTTACCGTCCGCCGCGTCGACGGGCGGACGCTGGCCGACCTCGCGACCGAAGAATTCGCGCGGAGCGTCTACCTGCGGCGCAGTCGTGCGCGCGGGCACGCCGGTGCCGATCTTTCCCGTCGACGACGCTGCACCGCGGCGACGTCGTGACTCATGGTCGGGCCGACACGGCGAATCGCTGAGGCGCGCGCCATGATCGGTGTCCCCGATCGCGCCACGCGACGTCACCGACATGGTGCTCGTCGCGCTCGGCATCGTCGCCGGCGCGCTGGTCGGCATCCCGGCGCTCATGCTCGGGCGGCATCGAGATCGGGCTGAGCCTCAGCGTCGGCGTGCTGCTCGGCGGTCTCGTGTGCGGCTGGCTGCGTTCGATGTGGCCGCGCTTCTTCGGCCGCATTCCTGCGCCGACACTCTGGGTGTTCGAGTCGTCGGCTCGCCGGTTTCGTCGCGGTCGTCGGGCTCAATGCCGGGCCGGACTTCGTCATCGGCCTGCGGACCAGCGGCACCAGCCTGCTGATTGCCGGTCTGATCACGGTGCTGGTACCGCACCTGGTCGGCGTCGTTCTCGGGCGTTGGGTCTTCAAGATGCAACCCGGCGTGCTGCTCGGCGTCTGCGCCGGCGCCGGCACCGCCACTCCCGCCCTCGCTGCCATCCAGGAAGCGGCGAAGAGTCCAGTGCCCACGCTCGGATACGGCGTCTCGTACGCCGTCGGCAACGTGCTCCTCGCGCCTTCTGGGGCACGGTCATCGTCTCACTGCTTTGAGCGACGAACCCATGCGGCTCCTTTCCCGCGCACTTCTCGCCGCTGCGCTGATGCTGCCATTCAGCGCGACCAGTCATGCCCAGGGGCGGACCGACGTCGTCACGCTCGCTAATGGCGATCGCATCACCGGCGAGGTCGCACAGCTCAGCCGCGGCCGGCTCGAGTTCAAGACCGACGATGCCGGCACGCTGTATCTGGAGTGGGACAAGCTTTTCAGCGTCGTGGCGACGCGCCGGGTGGAGGTGCTGACGATGGGCGGCCTCCGGTATCTGGGCAGCCTGGGTCCATCCCCCAACCGATCGATTACCGTCATCACCCCGGACGGCGAGGTGCCGCTCCAGATGTGGATCGTGACGTTGATCACGCCGATCGAGCGGAGCTTCTGGCGTCAGCTGGAGGGATCGATCGACGCCGGATTCAATTATTCGCGGTCGAGCGGGGTCGCGCAGCTCAATCTGAACGCGGAGACCACCTACCGCACGTTCGCGTCCAGGACGCGGCTCGCTGCGTCGTTGACGCAGATCCAGAAGGATGACGAATCTGACCGCGACGATCGCTCGTCGCTCGAGATGTCGTACCTGCGCTACCCGTGGCAGCGCTGGTTCATCCTCGGAGTCAGCCGTTTCGAGTCGAACGAGAGCCTCGGCCTCGTGCTGCGCTCGCAGGTCGCCGGCGCCGTCGGCCCTCGCATCGTCAACAGCAACCGCGCCCAGCTCGTCCTCGGCGCCGGCCTGGCATTCAACGACGAGCGCGGCCTGGACGTCGAGCCGACGCAGAATGTCGAGGCGCTGCTCATGTTCGGCACCTCGGTACTACACCTACGATCGCCCGAGAACGAACCTCGACATCAATCTTCAGTACTTCCCGAGCCTGAGCAACACCGGCCGTCAGCGGGTGCAGCTCGACGCCAGCGCCAAGCGCGAGTTCTTCAAGGACCTGTTCGTGTCCGTGACGCTGTACAACAGCTACGACAACCGGCCGCCGAATCCGGCGGCCGACACGAATGACGTCGGCGTCGTGCTGTCTATTGGCTGGACTTACTGAGGCGGGACGCGGCGACTGACCGCCGGCGGAAAAGGCCCGGGCCACGACCTTCTCAGGTCGCAGCCCGGTGTCGCTAGTAACCTGTCAGCGCGTGGCGCGCCGACGGAGGGTGAGGCCGAGCCCCGCGAGGAGCGAGGCCAGCCCAATGCCCCCGAGCATCGGCAACGGGCTCGCGGTCTTCGGCAGAGTTCTCTTCTCCGCGCCAGCACCCGCACCTGCGCCTGCGCCTGCACGCCGCCGTCGCTGCCGCCGGCGGTGCCGCCGCTGGCGCCGCTGCTGGCTTGGCTGCTCCGGCTGCCGCGCCGGAGGCCGCGCTCGGCGCCAGCGTCGCGTTCACTTCCTTCTCGGTCATCACGCGAGGCGGCTTCGGCGTGATGATGGTTGCCGTGATCCGGTCGTTCTCACGGAAGTCCGAGATCGCGGCCGGCTTGCCCTCACGCATGATTGTCACGCCGCGCTTGTCGACGTCGCTCTGCGAGAACATCTTGAAGGTGCCATCGGTGGCGACGATGATGCTCGTGCCCATCGCTCTCGTGACCGTCCCGTTCTTCACCTCGGTAACGGTGACCGGCGTCGTCGTGGTCTTGGTGGTGATGGTCGCCGTGCCTGACATGCCCGGCTTCAGCTCGCTGACCGCCAGCGACTTTCCGTCGACGGTGAACCGGAAGTCCGGCGGCACCGTCAGTTCACGCGTGCCCTCCGGCAACCTCACCACGAGCTGGCTGCCATCGACGGAGATGACCGTGAATTTCTTGGTCTCCGAGGTCGTCTGGGTCTGGGCAGAGGTAACCGCCGCCGACAAGCACACGAGCGCACCACACATTACGAATCGAATCACTGCACGCGTCATACAGCCTCCTGTTTCTCCGGGTATCCGAGTTCCTTCACGGCTCCTGATTGGTTCCCCTACCGCTGATCTGCTGCGTCGGTATCGGTCCGCACGGCGCGGACGATGAAGCGCTGCGGCGCCGGACCGACGTGGTAGAACGGATAGCACGTGACCAGCGTGATCGAGCGCTTCGGCGTCGGGTCGAGGACGGAAACGTCCTCCGGCAGCACGATCCAGGTGCGCTCGACGCGGTAGATTTCCTTCTTGCCCAGGGTTTCGAGCTCGATGGCATCATCGGGTCCGACGTCTTTCAGGCCGCGAAAGAATCCGTCGCGGTGCCCGGCGATTCCAGCGTTGCCATCCGTGCCGGGCGTCGCCGTGTCCTCGATGTGGCCGACAGCGCGGTTGAGCGTGAAGTCGTCGGTGCCGGGCAAGACCGCCACCTCGAGCCGAATCTTCGGGATGCGCAGCACCCCCAGCGGCGCCGCCGCCGGCGCATCCAGTGAACGCCGCCAGGCGTGGACGCGCTCCTCGTCCCAGAGGCTCAGATCCGGTGCAGCAACCTGCTGCGCCGCGACGGCCTGGAGGACGGCGAAGCGCTCGAGCTCGGTCCGGGCGCCCCTCGCGCCTTCGATCTGCAGCACGCCCCAGGTGCCGACGCACACGATCCCGATTGCCCAGGCCGCGCGTTCCGCCAGCGTGTCGCGCCACCGCCGGTGAGGAGTACGTTGCGGCTGAACAGGCTCCATTAGCGAACGCCCCCGTAAGTCACGCGCGACCATCCCGATTGGGGGCGAACCCCCGCGATGGCGCTGTGACGCCCGCATGTGCTGTGCCAAGCGGAACCGCAAGCATCGGTGGCGTTTTACGGGCCTCGTATGGACGCCGGAGATACTGTCCTCCGGGGACGCGGAGGGGGTCCGTAATACCGTGCGAGTGCAGGCGATTCGTGGACAGATACCGAAGGCCAGCGTCCCGGCGCCGAATCCGCCGCAAGTATAGGCCGTGCCGACGGAGATGGATAGAGGGCCCAAGCCCAGCCGTTCGCCGTCCGCCGTCCGCGCCCTGAAATGCCGGATGATTACCTTTCCGCCGGTGCAGCCGGAATCGCGCTCAGAGCTACAGAGGTACCGCCCCGATCATGACGTTCGACGAATTTCGCGCCACCCTGAAGGCCTCCACGCCCCCGGCCGTCACGCCTGCCCTCGTCGCGCTCTGGCACGACGCGCGCGGCGACTGGGAGGCGGCGCACAACACGGCGCAGGAGATCGAGGATGCGACGGGCTCGTGGGTGCATGCCTACCTGCACCGCAAGGAAGGGGACGAGAGCAACGCCGGCTACTGGTACCGCCGGGCGGGGCAACCGATCGCGACGGACTCGCTCGACGTCGAGTGGGAACGGATCGTGAGGACGCTGCTCAGCGGGCGAACTCGATCGTGACCGTCGGCTCGGCGGGCACCTTGAGGCCGGGGATGCCGGACAGGCTCTTGAGCGTCGTCGCCGCCTGCAGCTTCTCCATTGCCGTCGGGTCCGCGAACAGCTTGTCGACGTCGATCTGAAGCAGCGTCACCTTCGAGCCTTCAGTCGGGACGTTGCTCTTGACGACCTTGCCGTCGATGTTCATCGAGACGTCGACGAACAGGCCCTGCATCATCACCTTCATCATGGTCAGCGCCTGCTGCGCCTGCGCCTTCTCGGCGTCGGTGCCGCCGGCGGGAAGGCCGGGAAGCGGACCGCCGCCGGGCGTCTCGGGCATCTTGATCGTCAGGACTGACGTCGGGCCGGAACGATCCATGGCGAACGCGAACGGCGGCTGATTGCCGCCGCTCGAAGTGCCGGCCGGCGTGCCCTGCTGCATGTCCACTCTGACCTTGGTGATGTCGCTGAAGCTGTAGCGGGCGCGATAGCCCTCCATTTCGGCGGTCTTGATCGGCTCGCCGGAAACGAACGTGACCCCCATCGTCGCGGCCGCCTTCCTGGCTTCCGCTTCGCTGAACATGTCGGCCGTCGGGTTGGCGCCGCCCTGCTGCGCCCCGATGCTCTTGAGCATCGTCAGCGCCTGCGCTGTCATCGCGGTTTCCTGGACGACCGTGCCGCTGCCGTCCGGCTTGAGCTCGATGGTCGTGGTCGCCCGCAGGCACCCGGCCGAGCTGAGCGCGACGAGTGAAACGACGAGGGCGCGAGAGATGAGGCGTCGCATCGGATCATTGTACACCCTGGGGACATTAAGCCTCGAGACGCAGCTGCGCGCCCGCCGGGTGCCTCGCGGCCTCAGCCAGCGAGGAACCAGTCGAAGCCCTGGCGGGCGATCGCTGGCGGCACGGTATGTGGGCCGTCGAACTCCTGGTACTTGACGGCATAGCCGGCGTTCTGCAGCGCCGGCTGGATGCGGCGGCTGGTGCGTCCGATCGGCAGGACCTCGTCGGTGGTGCCGTGGGCGATGAAGATGCGCGGACGGCCGCGAACGCTGCTCGGCGCGATGAACCCGGGCGAGAACGCCAGGACATGCGTAAACAGGTCGCCGCTCGCGAGGCCGATCGAGAGGGCGTAGCTGGCGCCGTCGGAGAAGCCGCCAACGGCGACGCGGCGCCGATCGATGGCGCAGCGTTCGATCGTGTGCGCGACGGCACGGCTCAGGAAGTCGACGTCCGGACCGAAGCGGCCGCGGATGGCGTCCCAGCTGGAGCCGCGCGATTCCGGCACCAGCAGGACGACGTCGAGCTCGGTGGCAACGGCGAACAGCGCGGCGACGCGACGGGACGACCCGCCGGCGCCGTGCAGCATGATGGCGAGCGGCGCCGGCGTTTCCTTGCGGTAGCGGGGCGGAACGATCAGCAGCCCGTCGCGCTCGGCGCCGAGCCCGAGGCGGTGCTCGCCGGGCGCGATCGCGATCGATGGCGGCTTTATCGCTGCCGTGACGTGTCCGTCGCCGCGGTCCTGCGGCAGCGCGAGCGCGCCGGCCGCGGCGAGCAACGTCCGGCGGGTGATCACCGGCGGACGCGTCCGGAGGCGTCGCCGCCGGCGAGGCGATCGACCTCGGCGACCGTCGAGCGGTTGAAGTCGTTGGGAATCGTCTGCTTGAGGGCGCTCGCCGCGACCGCGAAGCGGAGCGAGTCGGCGGGCGCGCGGTCGGTGACGAGGCCGTAAATCAGGCCGCCGGCAAAGCTGTCGCCGCCGCCGATGCGATCGACCAGGCGGACGTCGTAGCGCTGGCTGCGGTGCATCTCGCCGCTGCCGGCGTCCCACAGGACCGCGCTCCACCCGTTGTCGCTCGCCGACACGCTCTCGCGCAGCGTGATCGCGACCATCTTCGGCCCGAAGTCGCGCGTCACCCGCTCGGCGGCGGCGCGGAACCCGTCGATGTTCAACTGCCCGCTGGAGACGTCAGTGCCTTCGACGTGGACGCCCAGCACCGACTGCAGGTCTTCTTCGTTGGCGATGACGACGTCGACGTGGCGCATCAGCGGGCCCATGATCTCCTGCGCCCGCTTCTCGCTCCACAGCTTCTTGCGGAAGTTGAGATCGACGCTGACCTTGACGCCGGCGGCCCGCGCCGCTTCGAGCGACTTCGTCGTCGCCGCGACGCCCTTGTCGCCCAGCGCCGGCGTGATGCCGGTGACGTGATACCAGGCGGCGCCGGCGAAGACCGCCTTCCAGTCGACGGCCTCCGGTTCCATCTCACTGATGGCCGAGCGGGCGCGGTCGTAGATGACGGTCGAGGCGCGCTGGCTGGCGCCGGTCTCGGCGTAGTAGATGCCGATGCGATCGCCGCCGCGCAGGATGTACTCGGTCCGCACGCCCTCGGCGCGCAGCGCCTTGATCGCCGCCTCGCCGATCTCGTGCGCCGGCAGGCGCGTGACGTAGTAGCTGTCGAGCCCGAACTGGGCCAGCGTCACCGCGACGTTGGCCTCGCCGCCGCCGAAGGTGGCGACAAACTGCGGTGTCTGCAGGAAGCGCTCGAACCCCGGCGGGCTCAGGCGCAGCATGATCTCTCCGAAGGTGACGACTTTGGCCATGGCTGCCTGGATACGATGGGGCGCGGTCAGGCCCGCGCCGCCCGCGCAGTATTGACGTTGGCGACGATCCGCTCGGCCCGGGCCCGCAGCGCCGCGTAATCGCCGCTCTCGATCGCCTTGGTGTCGAGGAGGGCCGCGCCGACGCCAACCGCGACGGCGCCCGCCTTGATCCACTCGCCCGCGTTCTCGACCGTGACGCCGCCGGTCGGCATCAGCTTGACCTGCGGCAGCGGCGCGCGCACGTCCTTGATGTAGCCGGGGCCGAGCGCCGTCGCCGGAAACACCTTGATGATGTCCGCGCCCGCCTCCCAGGCGTCGAGAATCTCCGTCGGCGTGAAACATCCCGGCGTCACCGGCACGCCGCGCTCGTGGCAGGCCGCAATCAGCGCCGGCCGGAAGACCGGGCTGACGATGAACTGGGCGCCGGCGTCGATGACCCGGGCCGCCGTCTCGGGATCGAGGACGGTGCCGGCGCCGAACAGGAACCCGGCCGGCATCCGCGGCGCCAGGGCGCGAATCAGATCGACCGCGCCCGGTACGGTCATCGTCACCTCGATGGCGCGAACGCCGCCGGCGGCGATGGCGTCGACGACGGCCTGCACCTTGGCCGGATCCTTCATGCGGATGACCGCGACCACGCCGGCCCGCTCGATGGCGGCGGCAGTCGCGGCGCGGGAGTCGAGAGTCTTGGGTTCGTTCATGGAAAGTCTGCTGGCGAGTTGCTGAAACGCTCAAATCTTACCCCGAGAATCCGCTAAACTCGGCCCGTCAAATGGCCCGCTACCCGGTCCAGGAACGGTTCGCCCGCGCCCTCGAACCGCTCCTCGAACGCCTGAGGCGCGATCGCAGCATCCTCGCGGTACTGCTCTGCGGCAGCCTCGCCCACGACCGCGTCTGGGAACGCTCCGACATCGACCTCGCCCTGGTCACGGTTGATGACCGCAGCATCGCTTCCGGCATGAGGTCGCTCAATGCCGACGACGTCAACGTGCATGCCTTCCTGCTCCCGCGCGCCAGCTTCCGCAAGCTGGTCGAAGGCGAGCTGCAGCATTCCTTCATCCACGCCCTGCTCGTCAAGAGCGTCGTCCTGTATACCCACGACGAGAGCATCACGGCGCTCTGCGAAGCCATGCGCGACCTCGGCGCCCGCGACCGCAGCATCCAGATGCTGCGCGCCGCGACCGGGGCGCTCGGCGCGCTCAACAAGGCCCACAAGTGGCTGGCGACGCGCGGCGATCTCGACTACACCGCGCTCTGGATCCTCTATGCCGCGTCCTCGCTGGCGCAGATCGAGGTGATTGGCACCGGCCGCGTCGCCGATCGCGAGGTCCTGCCGGACGCGCTCGCGCTCAACCCGTCGTTCTTCGGGATCGCGTACACCGGCCTCCTCAATCAGCGCAAGACGAAGGCGGCCGTGACCGCCGCGCTCGCGGCGGCCGACGGCTACCTCCGCGACCGTACGCCGGCGCTGTTCGCGCTGGTGCTCGACTACCTCCGCGAGGCGGGCGAGGCGCGGTCGGCGACCGAGCTCGAGGCCGACTTCCGTCGCCGGTTCGACATCTCCGACGTCACCTCGGCCTGCGAATACCTCGCCGACGAAGGCGTGATCGCCAAGGTGTCGCTGCCGGCCCGGCTGACGAAGAAGAGCAACGTCGAGGTCGAAGAGCTGGCGTTCGTCGCCCTCGCCGGCGGCGACGATGGCGAATGGTCGCCACCGCGGCGCTGACCGCTGCCACCGCATGACTACACGCCGCAAACGGCCGGCGCCGCGCACGACGATCGTCGTCCAGGGCGCCCGCGTTCACAACCTGAAGAACATCACGGTCGAGATCCCGCGCGACAGCCTCGTCGTCGTCACCGGGCTGTCGGGATCGGGCAAGTCGAGCCTGGCGTTCGACACGATCTACGCCGAGGGGCAGCGCCGCTACATGGAGTCGCTGTCGTCGTTCGCCAAGCGCTTCGTCGCCCAGGTCGCGAAGCCGGACGTCGACTACGTCTTCGGCCTGTCGCCGGTCATCTCGATCGAGCAGAAGACGCTCGCCAACAACCCGCGCTCGACTGTCGGCACGATGACCGACATCGCCAGCTACCTCAACCTGCTGTTCGCGACCATGGGGCAGGCGCACTGCCCGCGCACGAACGAGCCGGTCCAGAGCCGCAGCGCCAGCCAGATTCTCGACGCCATCCTGTCGCTGCCGGACGGCACCGAGGTCGAGCTGCGCGCGCCGGTGTTCAAGATCTACGGCGAGGAGCTCGAGGTCGTCTTCACCGAGGTACGCAAGAAGGGCTGCCGCCGCCTGATTGTCGACGGCCGCGCCATCGACCTGTCGGAGACGACGACGCTCGAAAGCGCCGATGTCGAGCACATGGATGCCGTCGTCGATCGCATCATCGTCAGCCGTCGGCACGAGAAGGCGATCAAGGCGGCAATTGCCGCGACGCTGCTGGTCGGCGACGGATTGATGCAGGTCCACGTCGGCAAGGGCGCGGCGAAGGGCGACGCCGAGCGTTTCTACAAGGCGCACTGCAGCCGGACCTGGCACTTCGTCTACGGCGACGTCGGCCCGGCCTTCTTCGTGTTCAATGACCCGGAGAGCGCCTGCCGCACGTGCGGCGGTCTCGGCGTCGACAAGCTGACGCACCCCGAGCTGCTGGTGCCCGACCCGCGCCGCAGCATCCTCGGCGGCTGCTTCGTGCGCGAGGCCTTCAAGTACAACCCGGACACCTGGGACGGCCGGATGATGTACAGCCTCTCGCGGGCGCTGAAGTTTCCGCTCGACGCCCCGTGGACCCAGCTCCCGGACGCCGCCAGGAACGCGATTCTCTACGGCATCGAGCCGCGCAAGATCGCGGTGCAGACGCCGCCGGACGCGAAGGTCCGGCGCGACGACCAGGAAGGCCGTGAGGTCGGTTTCAGCGGCATTGCCCGGCGCATCGAGCGCTACTACCGCCGCTATCGCCAGCGCGGCGAGGCCAACTCACGGATGGAGGCGTGGCTCGATCGCGTCATGGTCGAGCACACGTGCCCGGATTGCCACGGCGCGCGCCTGCGCCCGACCCGCCTGTGCTTCACCATCGGCGGCCGCACGATCCACGACGTCGGTCAGCTGAACTTCGACGAGCTCAAGGCGTTTCTCGCGACGATCAAGCCCGCGGGCCGCGGCGCCGACGCCGGCCGCCAGGTCCTGGCCGAGATCCGCGCCAGGCTCGACCTGCTGCTCGGCATCGGCCTCGACTACCTCAACTTCAGCCGGCGGTCCGGGTCGCTGTCAGGCGGCGAGTCGCAACGCATTCGCCTCTCGACCCAGATCGGGTCCGGACTGATGGGGATGCTCTACGTTCTCGACGAGCCCAGCATCGGCCTGCACCCGAAGGACAACATGAAGATGATCGCGACGCTCGAGGGCCTGCGCGACATCGGCAACACCGTCATCGTCGTCGAGCATGACGAGGACACGATCCGCGCCGCCGATCACATCGTCGAGATGGGACCCGGCCCCGGCGTGCACGGCGGCCGCGTCGTCGTCCAGGGCGGGCTGGACGATGTCGTGAAGTCGAAGACGTCGCCGACGGGGCAGTTCTTCAGCGGCCGGCGGGCGATCGCCGTGCCGGCGCGGCGCCGCACCGGCAACGGCAAGACGCTCGTCGTGCGCGGCGCCCGCGAGCACAACCTCAAGCGCGTCGACGTCCGGTTTCCGCTCGGGTCGCTGATCGCGGTCACCGGCGCCTCGGGGTCCGGCAAGAGCACGCTGGTCAACGCCATCCTGTTCAAGGCGCTGTGGAAGCGGCTCGAGGACACGCGGGCGCTGCCAGGCGAGCACGACGGCGTCGACGGCATCGAGCACGTCCACAAGGTCGTCAGCATCGACCAGTCGCCGATCGGCCGCAACAGCCGCTCGAATCCTGCCACCTACATCGGCTTCTACGACGCCATCCGCGACCTCTTCACGGCGGCGCCGCTGTCGGTCGAGCGCGAATACAGGCCCGGCCGCTTCAGCTTCAACGTCCGCGGCGGGCGCTGCGAGGAGTGCCAGGGTGAGGGTGTAATCACTACTCAGCTCTATTTCATGCCGGACGTCGAGGTCACGTGCGCCGCCTGCAAGGGCGCGCGGTTCAACGCCGAGACGCTCGAGGTGACGGTCCGCGGCAAGACGATCGACGACATCCTCAAGATGTCGGTCGAGGAGGGCGCGAAGTTCTTCGCCGCCGAGCCGGCGCTGGCGCGCAAGATCGAGGTTCTCGACGCGCTCGGCCTCGGCTATCTCACGCTGGGACAGTCGGCGACGACCCTGTCGGGCGGCGAGGCGCAGCGCATCAAGATCGCGACCGAGCTGAGCAAGCTGCAGCGCTCGAAGCACACCGTCTACATCCTCGACGAGCCGACGACCGGCCTCCACCTGGCGGACGTCGAGCGGCTGCTGACGTCGCTCAATCAGCTGGTCGACGCCGGCCACACCGTGATCCTCATCGAGCATCACATGGACGTGATCAAGACCGCCGACTTCATCGTCGATCTCGGGCCGGAAGGGGGCCATGCCGGCGGGGAAGTGGTCGTCGCCGGCACTCCGGAGGTGGTTGCCGCCTGCGCCGCGTCGCACACAGGGCGGTTCCTGAAGCCGCACCTCAAGGCGGTCCGTAGCGCGAAGCTTTAGCTTCGCGAGTCGATGTGAAACACCTCGCGCAGCTCGCGCGATACCGGGCTGTCGTCGGGGTTGGCGGGCATGATCTCGCGCATGTGGCGCCACCAGCGCCGGCAGACGTCGGTACCGGCGATCGCCGCCCACCGCGCCTCGTCTTCGATTTCGACGTAGGCGAAGAGATCCCGCGTCCCGGCGTCGAGAAAGATGCTGTAACGGCTGACGCCGTGCGCGACCAGCGTCGCCTCGAGTTCCTGCCAGATCGGCCGGTGCCGCCGTTCGTACTCGGCCTCCTGGCCAGGGTGGACCGCCATCCGGAAAGCCTTGCGGAGCATCCCGCGATGATAAGGGGTGGCAGGCGAAAGTGGGGGCCCGCTCGGGATAGAATCTGCAAAGTGGACAAACCACTTTGGCACGCACAGGGGAGGACGCGATGAGCAGCGACGGGGTTTCCCGGAGGGAGTTCGTCACGGTGGCGACCGGTGCCGCGGTCGGGGCGATGGTCGCCGGGCAGGCGCCGGCGGCCGCGCAGGGCGGCAAGCGGCGCTACGCCATCGTCGGCACGGGCGTCCGCGCGATTGGCATGTGGGGCCGGCCGATCCTCCGCGACTACGGCGACATCGTCGACCTGGTCGGGCTCTGCGACATCAACCCGCTGCGGGTCGAAGTCGCCAAGCGGCAGATGGGCGCGACCTGCCCGACCTTCACGAACTTCGACGACATGCTGGCGAAGGCGCGGCCCGACCTGCTGATGGTCACGACCGTCGACGCTTTCCACAGCCAGTATCTCGTCCGGGCGATGGAGCGCGGCATCGACGTCATGACCGAGAAGCCGATGGTCATCGACGAGACCCAGTGCAAGGCGGTGCTCGAGGCCGAGAAGAAGACCGGCCGCAAGATCGTCGTCACCCACAACTACCGCTACGCGCCCAAGCACCAGAAGATCAAGGAACTGCTGATGGGCGGCGAGATCGGCAAGATCACCTCGGTCGACTTCAACTGGTTCCTCGACACCTCGCATGGCGCCGACTACTTCCGCCGCTGGCACCGGCTGCGCGGCAAGGGCGGGTCGCTGTGGGTGCACAAGGCGAGTCACCATTTCGACCTCGTGAACTGGTGGCTCGACGCCGAGCCGACGCAGGTCTCGGCATTCGGCTCGCTTGCCAACTACGGCAAGGCGGGGCCGTTCCGCCACACCAACTGCCGGCCCTGCCCGCACAAGAAAGAGTGCTCGTTCTACTGGGACATCAACCGGAGCAAGAGCCTCGTCGAGCTGTACAACAACTGTGAATCGGCAGACGGCTACCAGCGCGACGGCTGCGTCTTCAAGGAAGACGTCGACATCTTCGACACGATGAATGCAGTCGTGAAGTACTCGACGGGCGTGAACATGAGCTACTCGGTCAACACGTTCATGCCGATCGAGGGCTACTACCTGGCGTTCAACGGCACCCAGGGGCGGCTCGAGATTCGCGATTACGAGCGCCAGGCGTGGGATCCGGGCGAGGAGACCACGATGCACGTGATCAAGAGCTTCGGCAAGCGGATGAAGATCGATCTGCCGACCGCCACCGAGGGCCACGGCGGCGGCGACCAGGTGCTGCGCGACCTGATCTTCCGCAAGACCGACGCGGCGGCACACATGCGGCTGCCGGATTCGCGGGCCGGGGCGCTGTCCTGCCTGACCGGCATCGCCGCCCGCAAGAGCTGCGACACCGGCCGGCCGGTCAAGATCGACGAGCTGTTGAAGCTGTCGTGACGCGAAGGCGTGCGATACAACCGGAGTAGTGGCCCGTCCCGGCCACTACTCCGTCTTCAGTAGTCGACGCACGGCTCTCCACATCGACCCCGTTGTGCGCCGGACCCCGTCCGGCGCGCGACTCAAGACTTCTCCAGAGATACGCTGCCCGGCGGCGATCGCCCGGGCGGTTTCGAACGCGCCGTTCTCGAGGCGGCGCGCCTGTCCTTCCTGTTCCAGCGCGCGCAGATCGACGCCGTCGAGGCGCTCGATCAGGTGTTCGAGCTCGTGTCCCAGCAGCTCGACGAGGCTGGAGCTGCTGCCCAGTTCAATCTCGGCGATCGTGCCGCCCTCGGGCGTGCCGCGAAACATCGCCCTGGCGCGGACCTCGTCGCCGGGCACGCGCGCCCTGACGCGGATGCTGGCGCGCAGCTTCGGCTCGGCCAGGATCGTCCGGCACTGCTGCCGCAAGGTCGGCGAATGTTCGAGCGCCCAGCCGACGAGCGGTTCGAGGCCGTGTTCGAGCTGCACCGACGGCGGCAGCGAATAGCTCGGCGCGTCACACACCGTCACGTGCGCCGCGACGGCGCCGTCGACGTGGGGCAGCGTCGTCGGCGAGAGCAGCACGAGAGAGCTGAAAGCTACGAGATGTTCCGGCGAGTACCACATGCTTTCCGAAAGAGAGCAAGCTGGACACCGGAACCGCCTTCATCGCGCCGTCTCCTCAAAAGTGAAGTGGCTTAACCACTTACCGCGGCCGCCCAGGCCTTTTACCCGCCGCTCGAGCTGAACATTTGTGTACAGCCGCCGCCCACTGCCGGACCAGGAATGTGCGCGTCAGGATTCCGGGTCCTGATAGCGCGTCCAGTCGATGCTGTACTGCTTGATCTTGTAGTTGACGATCCGGCGCGTCGCCTGCAGCAGACGGGCGGCGCGGGCGCGATTGCCGCGCGCCATCTTGAGCGCGTCCTCGATCATGTCGCGCTCGAAGGCGCCGACCGCGTCGCCGAGGGACTGCGTCGACGCCGTGCCCGAGCCCTCCGCCGTCTGCAGCGTCGGCGGCAGGTGGTGCATGTGAATCACCTGGCCGTCGCTCACCAGCACCGCGCGCTCGATGACGTTCTGCAGTTCGCGGACGTTGCCGGGCCAGTGGTAGGCGACGAGGGCGTCGATCGCCGGCGTCGAGATGCGCTTGACCTGCTTGCCGTGCTCGGTCGCGAGCTTCTCGACGAAGTGGTCGGCCAGCAGCAGGACGTCGGACTTCCGCTCGCGCAGCGGCGGGATGAAGATGGTGAAGACGTTGAGGCGGTAGAGCAGGTCCTGGCGCAGCCCCCCCTCCGACACCGACGCTTCCAGGTCGCGATTGGTGGCGGCGATCAGCCGGACGTCGACCTTGACCGTCTCCACGCCGCCGAGCCGTTCGAACTCGCGCTCCTGCAGCACGCGCAGCAGCTTGACCTGCGTCTGCAGCGGCACGTCGCCGATTTCGTCGAGCAGCAGCGTGCCGCCGTGCGCCAGCTCGAAGCGGCCCTTCTTGCGCTGCTCGGCGCCGGTGAACGCCCCCTTCTCGTAGCCGAAGAGCTCGGACTCGATCAGCGAGTCCGGCAGCGCGGCGCAGCTGACCTTGAGGAACGCCTTCCGCGCCCGCAGCGAGTTGTGGTGGATGGCCTGCGCGATCAGCTCCTTGCCGGTGCCGGACTCGCCGCGGATCAGCACCGTGGTGTTGGTGCGCGCCACCTTGACCACCTGCTCGCAGACCTGGCGCATCGCGCCGCTGTTGCCGAGGATGTGCGTGAAGTCGTAGCGCTCGCGCAGCTCGTCGCGCAGGCGGACGTTCTCGTCGACCAGCCGCTGCCGGTCGGCGGCGAGCAGCTGCTGCATCTTCAGCGCCTGCGCCAGCATCGTCGCGACGACGCCGTAGAACTTCATCGTCCGGTCGTAGGGGCGGTCGGCGGCGAAGGCGAGCTCGACCTCGAGGACGCCGTGGCACTTGCGCGACTGCTGGATCGGGAGGCACATGTAGGTCAGCTCGTCGGCGTCGGTGCGGACGCGGCGCTCCGGCAGCGCCGGCTCCCTGCTGGCCCGCGGCACGACGATCGGCCGGCCGCTCTCGAACACCTGGTGGGCGAGGGTCGGCGCCAGCGGCGCCTCGGCGTCGGCGCCGCGCAGCCCGATCGAGGCGTAGAGCCGCAGCCGGCGGCCGTCCTCGTCCGGCGGCATCGAGACGACGCTGCGGCAGGTGCGGTGGTAGCGCTCGAGGATCTCGAGGACGCGATGGAACGACGACTTCAGGTTGGTCGGCGACGCCAGCGCCTGGCTGACGTCGAGCAGCGACGTGAGCTTGCGGACTTCACCGCTGTGCGCGTTGCGGTCCGGGTCCTGGTGGGGCATCCGGGCGGGCAGGCGCGGTGAAGGCATGGTCGGGCGATCAAACGCTGACGACATTTTTGTAGTATCGATGTGAAAAACCGCACATATCTGTCATGGTTAGCCTGGGCCCCCTGAAAGCTGAAAAAGGCCGTCACCTGCGAGGGGTGACGGCCTGTCTAACTCATTGAGTTCAGGACAGTTCCGTCATCCACACCGGCACTGCTGCTGGCCCTGCCGGGCGCACCGCTGGCGCAGCGAGGCGACCAGGGAGGCGGCGAGGCGGGCGGTGGGGACGAGAACCATCGGATCGAATGTACGAGGGTAAACGACGAACGTCAAGAGGGATTGCGAGGAAAGACGGCTCGCAGCCGCGAGGGCTGCGAGCCGGTGTGACAACCGTTAGAAGATGAACTTCACCGAGACCTGCGTCCGGCGCGCGTAGTTGCCCTGCGTCGAACCGGTAATCTGCCCGAAGTTGTTCGCGGTCGGATTGTTGACCGGCGCCCCGAGCAGGGGATGGTTGAACGCGTTGAGCGAGTCGAACCGCAGCTGGAAGATCTTGCCGGCGATGGTGGTGTCCTTGATCAGTGAGAGATCCACGTTGTTGATCGGCATGGTCCGCACGTTCTCGAGACGAAGCGGGAACGTCCGCACGTTCGATCCGAGCTGCTGGTTGGCGACCTTGTTGAAGCCGGCATCGGTGTTGAACCAGCGGGCGACCGTGCGCTCGCTGGCGGACAACGGGATGTCGTTGAGGTCGCCGGTGAAGATGATGTTGCCGAAGCCGATCGGGAAGCCGCTCTGGTAGGTGTAGATCCCCGAGAGCACCCAGCCGCCGATCAGCCCGCCGACGACGCCGGAGGTTTCGCCGCCGTAGCGGCGGCCGGGTCCGAACGGCAGCTCGTATACGCCGTCGACCGCGAAGCGGTGCGGCGTGTCGACCGACGAGATGCCTTCCCACGGCTCCGGATCGCCGGGGTTGAGGAACTCGGTCGCTTCGACGAAGTTCGAGAAGGTGTAGCTGACCGACATCGTGTAGCCGTCGCTCATCCGCTTCCTGGCGTTGGCCTGGAGCGAGTGGTACCACGACCAGCCTTCGTTGGTCGTGGTGTTGACGGCGTCGAACTGCGGATACGGCCGCAGCAGGCGCTGGCGCTGGATGTTCTGGCCCTGCAGGTCGCCGATCGCCGTCGACGGCAGCAGGCCGAAGAACGGGTTCGGCACGTTGCCGCTCAGGTAGTCGATGCGGGCCTGGTCACGCACCGGGCTGGTGCTCAGATACTCGTTCGGCGTCGCGTTCAGGTTGCGGTTCGTCTGCAGCTGCGAGCCATGGTTGCCGACGTAGCTGGCTTCGACCATCCAGCGGCTGCCGAGCTCGCGCTGCACGCCGACCTGCCACCGCTGCGTCCGCGACGTCTTCGGATCCGGATCGAAGTAGGTGACGCCCTGGCCGAGGAACGTGGCGATGCCGGCGGCGGCGCCGACCGGTTCCTGGATGCCGTTCGGGAACGGGTTCGTGAGCGTGCCGATGAAAGTCAGGCCGTTGTCGAGCGTCGGGATCAGGTTGGTGTTGTTGCTGAACCCGCTCAGGATGACGTCGCCGCGGCGCTGGCCGAGGAAGCCGTAGAACATCCCGTAGCCCGAACGCAGCACCGTCCGGTCGTTGATCCTGTAGGTCAGGCCGACGCGCGGCATGAAGTTGTTCTTCGGCGTTTCGTAGAGCCCTTCCGGCTCGCCGTTGACGCCGGCGAACGTCAGGCCGCCGCGAACGTCGAACTCGCTGACCGGCACCTCGGCGATCGGGTTCTGCGCATAGCGCGCCCGCGCCTGGGCGTCGATCGCCTGGACGGCGTCGAAATCGAAACCGCGGACGCTGTTGTTGTTGAGCTCGGTCATCGGCGTCTGGTACTCGTAGCGGAGGCCGAGGTTGACGGTCGTGCGCTCGCTGAGGCGCCAGTCGTCCTGGACGTAGAAGCCCCAGTTCTGCGACTTCTCGTCGTAGCCGGTGGCGCGAGTGACGAAGCCGGTCGTCGGCAGGCCGAGGAGGAAAGCGGCAACGGACTGGCCGAGGTTGTTCGGCGCCGCCGTCGAGTTGTCGAGCGGGCCGCGCGTCCAGTTCGCGTCGAAGTTGAACTGGCCGGTCTGGGCGTTGGCGAACAGCGAGTTGGTCTCGCGATACTGCCGCACCTCCATGCCGCCGCGCACCGAGTGCGAGCCCGCCGTCTTGGTGACCGTGGCGATGAACGAGTGGGTCTCGTTCGGCCGCTCCTCGCCGCCGATGCCGGTGCCCTGGTAGCCGGCGATGTCGAAGCGCGGGAAGCGGCGGATGTCATCCGGGATCGACGCGTTGTAGGACGCGGGGAAGCCGAGGCTGGTCAGGTCGAAGCCGTGGTTCTCCGGGTTCGAGTTGGTGCCGCGGACGAACCAGTTGTAGCCGTAGCGCACGTTCATCACGGTGCTCGGCGTCAGGACGTAGACGTGATCGAGCGCGAACTGCCGCGACACGAACTTGAACCACTCGCCGGTCGCCAGGTTATTGAAGTAGTTGTTGTAATTGCTGTTGCGGTCGTACCAGCTGAAGCGGCCGTACATCCGCTGCTTCTCCGTCAGCACGTGGTCGATGCGGACGGTGTTGTTCGCGTACTTGATCTCCTCCGGCAGTGACGGGTTCTGGAAGTTGCTCGTGCCGTCGGGATTGCCTGGCGTCAGCGGCCGGCCGAAGTACTCGAGCGCGGCCCTCGCTACCGGGTTGATCAGGCCCTGCGGGATGATGTTGCCCTGGAACGGCTCCTGCTGGAAGCGGCCGCCGCCAATCGCGCGGCGCGTGAACGGGTTGTAGATCTGGTACTGCGGCCCGAGCGCCAGCAGCTCAGAGAAGTCGCCGGTGCGCATCTTCTCGGTCGGCACCGTCGGCGTGCCGTTGTTGCGCGGCCGCGACTCGTGGATGCCCTCGAAGCCGTACATGAAGAAGGTGCGGTTGCGGCCGTTGTAGCCCGGCAGGACCATCGGACCGCCGGCGGTGCCGCCGTAGCGGTTGTAGTCGAAGTCCGACAACGGGATGTTGTTGGCGTTGGCGAAGAAGTCGTTCGCGAAGAGCGACTTCGGCGTCTTGCCGAAGTTGACGGTGCCGGAGAGCTTGTTGGTGCCGGACTTGATCACGAGGTTGGTGACGCCACCCTCGGTATTGCCCGACGCGGCGTCGAACGTCGCCGTCTGGACCTTGAACTCCTGGACGATGTCGGCCGGTGGCACGTAGGAGGCGATGACCTCGCCCGCGTTCGCCGTCGCCGTGCTCGGGACGCCGTCGATGGTCAGGTCGCTGCGGTTGCCGCGGGTGCCGTCCATGGCGTAGCCGACGATGTGCGTCGGTTCGAACGGCCGGTCGAGCCGGGCGGAGCCGGTGTAGGTGACGCCCGCCGCGAGGCCGATGAGGGCGTAGGGATCGCCGTGCGGCGTCGGCAGCGTCGTGATGCGGCGCGAGTCGACGACGTTGCCGAGCGAGGCGTTGGTCGTCTCGAGCAGCGGCGTGTCGGCGATGACGTTGACGGTTTCGGTCGCGGCGCCGGACGTCAGCGAGAGGTCGACGTCCAGCCGGTCGGCGATTCTCAGCTCGACTTCGCGTCCCGCCTTGGTGAAGCCCTGGAGCTCGGCAGTGACGCGGTAGGTACCGGGGATGAGGAACGGCGCCTGGAACAGGCCGGCATCATTAGTGACGACGGTGACCGTGGTGCCCATCGCCACGTTGGTGATGGTGACCGTGGCGCCCGGGATGACGCCGCCCGAGGCGTCCTTGACGGTGCCGAGGATCGTACCGCGCGCTTCCTGGGCGACGGCGGCGGCTGGTGCCGCGAGCGCCGCAGCGGTGATGACCGCGGCGACGATCAACCGCGCGTAGTGGAACAGGGAACCTGGTCGAACCGGGCAACCGGGGCGCTGAAGCTGCCTCCAGACGTGGCCACGGCACTGTCGCATGAGCCGTTTCATCGCTTTCCTCCTCCTCCTCGTTGTCGTCTCGCGGAGCGTTCCGCTCCGCGAGCCTGCAGCGAGCGCAGAACACGTCGGCCCGGGGGGACGCCCGGGTCCGGCGGGACTATATGATATATGATTGTGGAAATACCAGAGAAAAGCACCGCTGGCAAACTGGTCTGACCACTTTTCCATGGCCGACGCCGGTTTCGAGCTCCCCTGATCCTTCCGAGCGACGCCGATTTCTCCACGATTGCACGCCATTGCGCGCCGTTCCGGCCCGCCGCCGCGCCGCCGCCGCGCCCGCCGGCGATCTTCGTTTCGATGACGGGAGGTCTGACCAGGGGGCTTATGCCGGGCTCAGGGTCAGGGCTCAGGGCTCAGGGCTGAGGGCTCAGGGGGCTCAGGGTTCGGGCTCGGCTCAGGGCCGTTCGATTTGTGGTCGGGCTCTTCGAGCCCCGAACCCCGAGCCCCGAACCCCGATCTTCGTTTCCCTGCGCATAGAATCAATCGCGACACCCGGAGACACGCCGCATGTTCGTTCACGCTGTCTACTTCTGGTTGAAAGACGATCTGACGCCGCCGCAGACCGCGGCGTTCCTGGCCGGTGCCCGCTCGCTCACCACCATCGCCAGCGTCAAGCAGGCCCACTTCGGCATCCCGGCGCCGACCGATCGGCCGGTGATCGACCGTTCGTACTCACACGCCCTGATCGTGCTTTTCGAGAGTCAGGACGACCACGACCGCTACCAGACCGACCCGATTCACGACCGCTTCCGCGACGAGTGCGGGACGTTCTGGGAGAAAGTCCTGATTTACGATTCGATCACCTAGCGCTCGACCCTGGCGACGCATCATTTATGGCTGCACTCGACGGACAGGCCGCGCTCGTCACCGGCGCGGACAGAGGCATCGGCAAAGGCATCGCGATGGAGCTGGCACGTCTCGGCTGCCAGGTCGCGGTCAACTATCACGCCACGCCTGAGCTCGCCGACGCCACCGTCGCCGAGATCGAAGCCGCGGGCGGGCGCGCCTTCGCAGTGCAGGGCGACGTCAGCGTCGCCGCCAGCGTCGAACGCATGTTCCGCGACGTCATCGAGCGCGCCGGCCGTCTGACCCTGCACGTGAACAACGCCGGCGTCCAGACCTGGGGGCCGCTGCTCGACGTCACCGAGGCCGAGTGGGACCGCGTCATCGACACCAACCTCAAGGGCTGCTTCCTCTGCACCCAGCAGGCGGCGCGGCACATGAAGGACCACGGCGGCGGCGTCATCATCAACATCGGCTCGGGCTGCAACAAGGTGGCGTTCCCGGATCTCGTGGCGTATACCGCCAGCAAGGGCGGGATCGAGATGTTCACCAAGGTCGCCGCGGTGGAGCTCGGGCCGCATCGCATCCGCGTCAACTGCGTCGCCCCCGGCGCAGTCGAAGTGGAGCGGACCAAACTCGAGGACCCCGACTACGCCGGCACCTGGGGCCGTATCACGCCGCTTCTCCGCGTCGGCCAGCCCCTCGACATCGCCCGCGTCGTTGCCTTCCTGGCGAGCCCCGAGGCGGAGTTCGTCACCGGTCAGACGATTTGGGTCGACGGAGGCATGTACGCGCGCGCCCCATGGGCTTACAAGCCGGCGGGGGCGGAGTAGGATTTTAGATTGCAGACTGTAGATTGACGATTGGGATTGCCGATTGTCGATTGTCGATTTTTGGATTGATGATTGTTGACTGCAGATTTTTGGGCGGGCTCTAAATCTGCAATCTGCAATCCGTCCTGCAATCTTCAATCGGCAGTCTTCAATCTTCAATCGCCAATCTTCAATGTATGGCCAGACCCCAGGGAGACCCGCCGGTGGCGATACGCCGAGTCACCCTGCCTGAGGCGAGGTCGATGATGGCAACGTCGGCTGACGGGCCGTTGGCGGTATAGGCCGTCGAACCGTCGGCGCTGACCTCGATTCCCCACGGCCGGTCGCCCACGTTCTCAATCGTCCGCGCGACGGTGCGTGTCTCGACGTCGATGACGGCGATTGAACGCGCGCGGCCGAGTGAGACGAGCACGCTCCGGCCATCCGGGCTCAGGACGGCGCCCATCGGCCGCGGCGGCGTCGGGCTCTCCTTCGATCGCGCCACGACTATTGGCTGGGCTACGGCGCGCGCCGCTGTGTCGAGGACGGTGATGGTGGCAGCGTTCTCGTCGGTCACGAACGCGAACTTGCCGTCCCTGGTGAACGCCACGGATCGCGGGCGTCCCGCCGTCTTCATGCGTCCCACGACTTTCAGCGTCGCCGTGTCGACGGCGAAGATTTCGTTGTCGTCTTCGCAGGTGACGTAGACTTCGCGGCCGTCCGGCGTCACGGTCACGCCTTCCGGCTCGTCGCCGATCTTCACCCGCGCGGTCACCTTGCCCGTCGCGAGATCGACGACCGACATCTCGGCGGTCTCCTCGTTCGAAACGTAGACCGTCTTGCCGTCGAGCGAGAGGTCGAACGCCTCGGGATCCTGGCCGCTGTCGAGCGTTCGCACCAGCTTCCGCGTCGCCAGGTCGATGACGCCGATGCCGTCGGCGGCGCGATCGGCCGGCGGCAGGTTCGACTCGTCGACGCCCGGTCCGGCGATCGGCGATCCCGATAGCGCCACCAGCAGCAACGTGCCGTCGCGCGAAACGCGTATGCCGCGCGGACGCTTGCCGACGGCAATCCGCTCGAGCACCTGGCCGGCCGCCGGATCGATGACGACGACCGCGCTGCCGGTTTCGTCGGAGACGTAGAGCCTCGGCCCGGCGGGGTTCGACGCCGGCTTGTCGGCTGGCGCCTCCCGCGAACAGGACGCGGCGATGAGGACGCAGGCGACGACAGGAACGAGCCGACGCCGCATGTCAATCGAACCGCGTCACTTGACCCGCTTCGCGACCAGTTCCTCGGTGGCGAAGTCGGCGACCTGGCGCGTGAACTTGATCTCGTCGGCCGAGACCACCGTGCCGGTATACGTGATGCGGACGTCCATGCCCTCGAACTTGAAGATCTCGACGAACGACACCTTGTCGCCGGTCACCTTGCCGTCGATGACGTCGGACGAGCCGAGGTTCGACGTCATCTTCCCGGTCAGGGTCGAGTCCTTGACGACGAACTCGTAGGTGTAGGACTGCTGGCCGATCTGGGTGTCGAAGACGGCGGTCCACTTGCCGGAGATGTCGGCGGCGCGGAGTGCGGTGGCGGCGCCCAAGGCGAGGATGGCGGCGAGCGCGAATGTAGCGAGTCGACGGGTCATGAACGCCCTTTCCAGTGAAGCCGATTTACGCCAACCGCCCGCGCACCGGACGTCGGTGCGCGCCGGCGGCGTCAGCTGCCGATGGCGAGAAGTTCCTTGTCCGTGCGCCAGTACCAGACGCCGTCGACGAGCGCTGGCGACGCCAGCACGGTCGCGTCCAGCTCGTTGACGTGGAGCAGGTCGAACGTTCGTCCCGCCCGCACCACGAACGTCTGGCCGCGATCGTTCGTGAAGAACAGCTTGTCGCCGACCGCGACCGGCGACGATGAGAAGCCCTCCCGTGTCGCCTGGCCGAGCCGGTCCTGGTAGATCGCGGCGCCGGTCTTCGCGTCGAGCACGGTGAGGATGCTCTGCATGTCATTGATCATGTAGAGCAGGTCGCCATGCAGGAGCGGCGACGGCACGAACGGCGACCCGCGCGGCGACGACCACGCCAGGTGCGACGTGGTGACGTCTCCCTTGCCGCCGGGCTTGATCGCCAGCGTCGGGCCGGCCCGTCCCGAGGAGGCGAACACCAGCCCGTGCCCGACAACCGGTGTCGGGATGACTTCGCGAGTGGTCCCGCTGACGCTCCACAGCTCCGCCCCGGTCCCGGGATCGTAGGCGTAGACCTTCTGCTGGCCGTTGACGATCAGCTCGTCGCGATCACCGGCGTCGATCACGATCGGCGTGCCCCAGCCGACCGATGCCATGCGATCGGTCTTCCACAGCACGTCGCCGGTCCTGGCGTTGAACGCCGCCACGAACGATCCAGTCTCGGCCGAGCCGCTGTGATCCTGGTAGAGAAAGACGCGGTCCTTGTAGAGGACCGGCGAACCGGCGCTGCCGTGGTAGTTGCTCAGCGAGCCGAGCTTCTTCTGCCACAGGAGCTTGCCGCTGAAATCGAAGGCCGCGAGGCCATGCGTGCCGAACGAGGCGTAGATGAACTGACCGTCGGTGACCGGCGTCGCCGAAGCGTAGCTGTTCTTCCAGTACTTGCGTTCGACGCCGCTCGACGGCACGACCGTTTCCCAGAGCTGCGCGCCCTTGACGCGGTCGTAGGCGAGCAGCGAGATGCGGCCGCCGTCTTCCGACGCCGTCGTCAGGAAGAGGTGGTCCTTCCAGACGATCGGCGACGAGTGTCCTTGCCCCGGAACCGCCACCCGCCACTTCACGTTTGCCGTTGCCGACCAGCGGTCGACGTAGTTGGTGCCGGCGACCATTCCCTGTCCCGACGGGCCGCGCCATCGGCTCCAGTAATTGGCGCCCTCGCCATCGATCGGGATGAGGACGATCGGTTCCAGCGCCCTGGCGCCGAGGTGGACGCCGAGAGCGCCGAGCGCGAGGCCGGCGGCAAGAGCGGTGATGCGGGTGCGCGTCGTCATTCTGGGGGATCATATCAGCCCGTTCAGGAGCTGCGGATTCGTGTTCGCTGTCACGCTCGCCGTCTCCACGACGAACACGATGAACACGACGACCACGAAGATTGGGGCCGTTGGTTCAGCGTCTCATGTGAATCGCTCGCCCTCCTCCTGGCGTCGTGCCTTTCGTGGTCGTCGTGGCCGTCGTGGTGAGCGTCTCCGCGCCGGCGTTGAGCGCTGCCGTCACGCTCGACGTATTCACGACGAACACGGCGCGGCCCGCGGCGATCCGATCTGGGTGCGGGCGCGGGATTCATGCCACACTGCGTCTACCATGCGTCACACGCTCGCTATCGCCGCTCTCGTCACATGCCTGCCTCTCGTCGCTGTTGGTCAGGAAGCGCCAAAAGGGCCGAAGCCGAGCCAGCGCGCCTCCGTCACCCAGCGCATTGGCGAGACCACGATCACGATCGACTACAGCCGACCTGTCGCCCGCGGCCGCGAGCTCTTCGGCGCGCTCGTCCCCTACGGAAAGGTCTGGTGCCCCGGCGCCGACGACGCGACGACGATTGAACTGACGACGGACGTGACGATCGACGGGCAGTCACTGCCGAAGGGCAAATACTCGGTGTGGGCCGAGCCGAACGCCGAGAAGTGGGCGGTGATGTTCAATCGCCAGGCGGCGGTGTGGCACACGCGGTATCCGGCCGGGCAGGATGCGCTGCGGCTCGAGGTCACGCCGCGCGCCGGGGCGCACATGGAGACGATGGCGTTCTATTTTCCAGTCGTCGATGGCAAGAAGGGGGAGCTGGTGCTGCACTGGGGGACGGTAGTCGTGGCGATGGGGGTGGAAGTTCCTTAGGTGGAACTGGGGGTGCTCACGGTGGGCACCCAACCGTCGCGATCTTCCGCTGTCGACAGCGCGGTCCGGCCCGGCCTCAGTCCGGCCGCGACCTGGAATCGCCGAGGCCTCGCGTGTTGTGGCCGGCAATGAACTCTGCCGGGGTCTCGACGCGAATGCCGTGTCGCAGTGACGCGATGAAATGCCGGCGGTTGTCCGTGACGATGATTCTGGCGCCCGCGGCGCGGGCGATCTCGGCGATGTGGACGTCGTAGATGCGGCCGCCGGCGGTGTCATCCTGCGCCGCGGCCCTCAGCATCGGCGCTCGATCGGCGCCGGCAGGTCTTCGATCGCCAGGCGCTCGAAGACCTCGCTGTCGAGCAGCTGCAGCGCCTCGCGCGGCGCCAGTCGATACTCCGGCGGCAACCGCGTCGCGACCGAGAAGAACTCCAGGCAGCAGTGCCAGGCGGTGCCGACGTTCACGATCTGCTTCTCGGCGACGGCGTGGAAATGGACTGCGCCGGCGCGCTCTGGGGGCCGAAGTCGACGAGCCCGGCGAGCAGCACGCTCGTGTCGAGGAACAGCCTCACGGCCACCGGCTGCGCTCCTCTTCCACCAGGGCCGCGACGTCGACGGCCGGACGCAAGTCGACCGCGACCGTTGGCCTGGCGACCAGCCGTCTCCCGACCTTGATGAGTCGGGGGCCCGGCGCGACCCGCTCCCCGCACGTCGTCGAAATATCGTAACCCGCGGTTCTGCTGGCGGCGGTGTGCGAGCGAGCCGTGGCGAGTGAGCCACGCGAACGTCGCGCGCCGACGAAGCGGCGCGCGAGAGAGCGTGGGGAGTCCGAGGGGCGAAGCCCCTCGGATAATCAAAGCGGCACGCCTGTCGGCTGCCGCGCGAGGAAGAGGTCGTAGGCCGGGTTGTGCTGCTCGCGCTGGTAGCGGTAGCCGAGGCCGTCGAGGAACGACTCGAACGCCGGCATCTCGTCGGCCGGCACTTCGAAGCCGGCGAGGACGCGGCCGAAATCGGCGCCGTGGTTCCGATAGTGGAACAGGCTGATGTTCCAGCGGCCGCCGAGCTTGTCGAGGAACGTCATCAGCGCGCCCGGGCGCTCAGGGAACTCGAACCGGCACACCTGTTCGTTGACGACCTCCGGGCTGCGGCCGCCGACCATGTGGCGGACGTGCAGCTTCGCCACCTCGTTGTCGGTGAGCACGAGCGTTTCGTAGCCGCCGGCGGTCAGCGTCGCCGCGAGGTCGCGCGCGTCCTCGCGCGACGCCGTCGCGACGCCGACGAAGATGTGAGCGCGATCGCGGCTGCTCAGCCGATAGTTGAACTCGGTGACGACGCGGCGGCCGATTGTCGCGCAGAACTCGCGGAAAGCGCCGGCGCGCTCCGGGATCGTCACGCCGAGAATCGCTTCCCTGCGCTTCTCCCACCTCCGCCCGCTCGGCGACGAAGCGCAGCCGGTCGAAGTTCATGTTCGCGCCGCTCAGGATTGCGACCAGGCGCGCATCCTTCGTGCCGGTCTCTTCGACCCAGGCCCGCAGCCCGGCGACCGCCAGCGCGCCCGCCGGTTCCATGATCGAGCGCGTGTCGTCGAAGACATCCTTGATCGCGGCGCAGATCGCGTCGTTCGAAACGCGGACGATGCGCTCGACCGACGACAGGACGATGGGAAAAGTCAGCGCGCCGACCTCGCGCACGGCGACGCCGTCGGCGAAGATGCCGACGCGATCGAGCGCGACCCGCTTGCCCGCGGCCACCGACTGGAACATCGCGTCGGCCTCGAACGGTTCGACGCCGATGACGCGGACGTCCGGGCGGACGGCCTTGACGTAGCTGGCGATGCCGGCGATCAGTCCGCCGCCGCCGACCGGCACGAAGATCGCCGAGACGTCGCCGAGCTTGTGCCGCAGGATCTCGTTGGCGATCGTCCCCTGGCCGGCGATGACGAGGGGATCGTCGAACGGATCGATGAACGCCAGGCCGGTCTCCACCGCCAGCTCCTCGCAGCGGGCCTTGGCGTCGGTGTAGGTGTCACCGAACAGGACGACCTCGGCGCCGAGCTCGCGCACGGCTTCGACCTTGATCTCGGGCGTCGTCTGCGGCATGACGATGAGGGCGCGCAGGCCGAGATGGCGGGCGGCATACGCGACGCCTTGCGCGTGATTGCCGGCGCTGGCGGCGATGACGCCGCGGCGTCGCTCCGCCTCGCTGAGATGGGCGATGCGGTTGTAGGCGCCGCGCAGCTTGTAGCTGAAGACCGGCTGCAGGTCCTCGCGCTTGAGCAGGATCTCGTTGCCGAGCCGCCGCGAGAGGTGGCGCGCCGGCTCGAGCGGCGTTTCCTGCGCGACGTCGTACACACGGCTCGTGAGGATCAGCCGGAGCAGCGCGTCTGGCGTCAATTGAGTGTCCATGAGCAATCCGATCGCCGAACCGAGCCCCGAACCCCGAGCCCCGAGCCCCGAACCCCGAGTTAGGGTCGTAGCCAACGAGTAGATGTCGTTGAGAATTCCGGCCGCCGTGACCTCGGCGCCGGCGCCGGGGCCGCTGACGACGAGCGGCTCCTTCGAGTAGCGCTTCGTCGTGAACGCGATCAGGTTGCGCGTGCCCTGCAGCGCTCCGATCGGGCTCGAGGCGTCGACGGCGGTCAGCCGGGCGGAGACGCCGCGCGGCGACGCCGAGACGACGTAGCGCAGGACGCGGTTGCGCGCCGCCTCGCGCGCGACCCTGGTCCGCCACTCGTCGTCGACTTCGGACAGCCGCGCCATGAACGCGTCGAGCGGCAGCTTGCGCAGCGACTTCGGCACGAGGTCGTCGGGCGTCGGGCCGGCGCCGCGGTATCCCATCAGCCGCGCCAGGATCAGCGCCTTGCGGGCGGCGTCCGCGCCGGACAGGTCGTCGCGCGGGTCGGGCTCGGCGTAGCCCTTGTCGACCGCTTCGCGCACGGCCTGCGAGAACGGCTTGCCGGCCGACACCGCCGAGACGACGTACATCAGCGTGCCGCTCACGCACCCTTCGATCATCGTCACGCGATCGCCGGTTTCGACGAGCTTCTGGTAGGTGTCGATAATGGGCAGGCCGGCGCCGACGGTGGCTTCGTACTTGAGTTGCCGGCCGCCGCGCGTCGCGGCGGTCAGCAGCTCCTCGTAGCTCTTCCACGTTCCTGCGAGCGGCTTCTTGTTGGCGAGGACGACGCTGAACCCGCTGTTGAGCGCGGTGCAGAGGAGGTCGCCCGTGTTTTCGCTCGTGACGTCGACGACCACAGGCCGCGACATGGCGTGGCGCGCCATCACGGAGAGCGCTTCTGCCGCCGCCGCCGGCTTGCCGCCGAGCGCCGTCAGCAGCGCGCCGGCGTCCTTCTCGCGCGTCAGGTCCGTCAGGCGCCGGCGCGACAGGCCGCGCGGCTCGAAGATGTAGCCGGATCGATCGAGCAGGCCGACGACGCGGACCGATGACTGGCCGTTGGCGGCCGAGATCTGATCGGCGAGCGCGCGGCCGACGCGGCCGAAGCCGAGCAGCACGACGTCGGTACGCGGGGCCGCGGGGGCGCCGCCGCCGCCGATCTTCGACAGCTGGAACGCGGCGTGGACGCGGCGCGCCGCGTCGGTCGCCTGCTCGGCGCTGACGACGAACGAGATGTTGCGCTCCGACGAGCCCTGCGCGATGGCGACGACGTTGACGCTGGCGGCGGCGAGCGCCGAGAAGACGCGCGCCGCGATGCCGGGCGCGCCGACCATGCCGTCGCCGACGACCGCGACGACCGCCATGCCGCGGCGCGCCGTGATGTTGTCGATCAGGCCGTGGGCGAGCTCGTCGCGAAACGCCGTACGCAGGCTGGCGACGGCGCGATCGGCCTCGCCTTCCGGCAGCGTGAAGCCGATCGAGCTCTCGGACGACGCCTGGAAGATGGTGGAGACCGAGAGTTGCTCGGCGTCGACCGCGACGAACGTGCGCGCGGCGATGCCGTGGACGCCGACCATGCCCTTGCCGGCGACGGTGACGATCGCCTGGCCGCGAACGATCGCCAGCGCCTTGACCGGGTACTGCGACAGCGAGCGCCGGGCCGAGACCTCGGTGCCGGGCTGGTCCGGGTTGACGAACGACCGGACGTGCAGCGTGATCCGTGTGCCGGCGATCGGGATCAGCGCGCGCGGATGCAGGACCTTGGCGCCGTAGTGGGCGACTTCGGCCGCTTCGCGATGATGCAGCTGCGGAATCAGGCGGGCGTCGGCGACGAGACGCGGGTCGGCGGTCAGGATGCCGGGCACGTCCTTCCAGCAGACGACGCGCTTGGCGGCGAGCGCGCGCCCGAGCAGCGTCGCCGTCAGGTCGGAACCACCGCGCCCGAGCGTCGTGACGCTGCCGTCCGGCGGCGCGGCCGATGAAGCCGGGCACGACCGCGATCGTTCCCGCCTCGAGCATCGGCACGAGGCGCCGCCGCGCCTGGCGGGACGTCTGCGCCAGCAGCGGCGCGGCGCCGCCGTGGCTGCCGTCGGTCGCGATGATCTCCGTCGCGTCGACGTACGCCGCCCGCCGCCGGGCGTTCGACAGCGCCGCGGCGAGGATCGACGCCGCCATGCGCTCGCCGCGCGACACCAGCAGGTCGCTCGCGCGCGGCGCGAGGTGACCGAGCACGCCGATGGCGATGCACAGTTCCTTGTACTCGCGGGCAGAGGCGTCGATCGTCGCCAGCAATCGGCGCCGCGCCGCGCCGGGCGGCAGCAGCGCCCTGGCGACGTCGCGGTGGCGGCGGAGGAACTCCGCCGCGGCGCGGCTCGCATCGGCGTGACGCCGGAGGTCGCGGCGGCGGCGCCCTCGAGCAGCAGATCGGTGATGCCGCCGAGCGCCGATGCCACGATCACCAGCGGGCCGTCATGCCCGCAGATGATCGACACCGCCTTCGCGATCGCCGCCGCGTCGGCGAGCGAGGCGCCGCCGAACTTCCAGACCTCGAGCTCTCGCCTTTGGCTTCGCCACGATTCAGCGCGCTCCCGCGGCCGGCGTCACGCGCTCGATGGCGCGCCGCACGGCGTCATAGTCGTTCGGCAGCTCGACCGGCGGGTTGGCGTGACGCGGCGTCACCCCGGCCAGCGTATTGGTGTGGTACCCGCTCTTGAACTCGGAGAACTTCAGCCCGTTCGCGGTCGAGATGACGATGACGCGATCCGTGGCGCTGATCTCGCCGCGCGCCACCAGCTTCTCGAGCGCCGCCAGCGCCACCGCCGTATGCGGGCAGTTGAACATGCCGGTGCGATCGGCCCGCGCCGCCGCTTCCGCCAGCTCGCTCTCCGACGCCTGCTCGACGATGCCGTTGAACCGCTGGAGGGCGCGAATCGCCTTGTGCACCGATACCGGGTTGCCGATCTGGATCGCCGACGCCAGCGTCGGCTGCGCCTTCATCGGCTCGAACGCCCAGTTCGACTTGTAGGCGGTGTAGAGCGGGTTTGCCGCCGCCGCCTGCGCGACGACGATGCGCGGACGCTTGGCGATGAGGCCGAGCTCGATCATCATGTCGAAGCCGGCGCCGATGGCGCTGACGTTGCCGAGGTTGCCGCCGGGGATGATGACGACGTCCGGCACCTCCCAGTCGAACTGCTGCACGATCTCGATCGACAGCGTCTTCTGGCCCTCGAGCCGCAGGCTGTTCATCGAGTTGGCGAGGTAGACGCCTTCTTCCTCGGCCAGCCGCTGGACGATCGCCATGCAGCCGTCGAAGTCGGTGTCGAGCGCGAGCACGAGCGCGCCGTTGGCGAGCGGCTGCACCAGCTGCGCCGGCGAGACCTTGGCCCGCGGCAGGATGACGATCGCCGGGATGCCGGCGGCGGCGGCATAGGCGGCCAGCGCCGCCGAGGTGTCGCCGGTCGAGGCGCACGCGACGGCGCGGATCTGCCGTCCGTCGGCAATCATCTGCTTGACGACCGACACGAGCACGGTCATGCCGAGATCCTTGAAGGACCCGGTGTGCGAGTTGCCGCACATCTTGACCCACAGATCCTCGACGCCGAGCTCGCGGCCGTAGCGCTCGGCCCAGAAGATGTTGGTCCCGCCTTCGTCCATCGAGACGACGTTCTCGTCGCGGATCTCCGGGCAGATCCATTCCTTCTTGCCCCAGACGCCGGAGCCGTAGGGCCACGCCGTCCGCTTGTAGCGATCGTCGAACAGGCGCATCCACGCCACCGAGCTGCGGTGCCGCAGCGCGTCGAGATCGTGCGCGACCTGCAGCAGGCCGCCGCAGGTCGGGCAGTGATAGATCGGCTGCCAGATCGAGTGCTCGCCATGACAGCCGGCGGCGCAGCGGAAGACGGCGCTGTAGCTGCTCATATCGATGGACGCTAGGCGCCGGCCGCCGCCGGCGCGGCCTGGCTGGCTTCGAACTCCGCGAGGCTGCGGCCGATGTGAATCGGCTCGACGCCGTGGCCGTTGAGGACCTCGATGGTCTTGTAGCCGTTGCCGGTGATGCAGATGACGATCGACTCGTCGCGCGGGATGACGCCGCGCTCGATCAGCTGCCGCGTCGCCGCGACGGTGACGCCGCCCGCGGGCTCGGTGAAGATGCCCTCCGTCTCGGCCAGCAGCTTGATGCCCTCGATCACCTCGGCGTCGCTGACCATGGCGCCGCCGCCGCCGGTCTGGCGCACCGATCGCAGCACCTGGAAGCCGTCGGCCGGGTTGCCGATCGCGATCGACTTGGCGATCGTGTTCGGCTTCACCGGCTCGGGATACTCGAGCCCGGCCTCGAGCGCGCGCACGACCGGCGCGCAGCCGGCGGCCTGGGCGGCGTGAATCGCCGGCAGCTGGCCGTCGACCAGGCCGACCGTTCTCAGCTCTTCGAATCCCTTGAGGATGCGCGGCAGCAGCGTGCCGCCGGCGACCGGCGACACCACGTGCTGCGGGAAACGCCAGCCGAGCTGCTCGGCAATCTCGAAGCCGTAGGTCTTCGCGCCCTCGGCGTAGTACGCGCGCAGGTTGATGTTCGCGAAGCCCCAGCCGTACTTGTCCGCCACCTGCGTGCACAACCGGTTCACGTCGTCGTAGTTGCCGCGCACGGCGACGATGCGCGGGTGATAGATGCTGGCGCCGGCGACCTTGCCGGCTTCGAGGTTGTCGGGGATGAAGACGTAGACCGAGAGCCCGAGCCGGGCGCCGTGGGCGGCGACGCTGCCGGCGAGGTTGCCGGTCGAGGCGCAGGAGAAGACCGAGAAACCGAGCTCAACCGCGCGCGTCGCGGCGATCGAGACGACGCGATCCTTGTAGGAGCAGGTCGGATGGTTGACCGAGTCGTCCTTGACGTACAGCTCGCGGACGCCGAGGCGCTGCGGCGAGCCGCGTCGCGCGGACGAGCGGCGTGAAGCCGGAGTGCATGCCTGTCCGCGGCTCGCCCTCGATCGGCAGCAACTCGCGATAGCGCCACAGGTTCCCCGGCCGGCTGGCGACACGATCGCGGGAGATCAACTTGCGCGATGGCGGCGTAGTCGTAAGTCACTTCGAGCGGGCCGAGGCACTGGTCGCAGACCCAGAGCGCGGTGGCGGGGAAGGCCGTCTGGCAGAGATGGCAGCGAAGGCTGAAATGCATGGCTATTGATGAGCAGCGTCTGTTGCAGGTTGATGGGCCGACAAACTTCTAATCGTACACGGCAGGCCGAGGCTGTCGTAGAGCTCGCGCAGGCGGGCGGCCGCGGCCGGCGCGTCGGCGACGGTCGCAAGCGCGAGGATCGAGGGGCCGGCACCGCTGAGGCAGACGCCGAGGATCGCCGGATCGTCGAGCGCGATGGCTTCGGCGAGCCCTGGAACGAGCGGCGCCCGAGACGGCTGATGCCAGCGGTCGGCCATCGCCTCACGCAGGTCCTCGTGCGTGCCGGACTCGAGCGCGCGGACGAAGAGCAGCGCCCGCTGGAGGTTGAAGATCGCATCCTGCAGCGGCAGCTGCTGCGGCAGGACCGCTCGCGCGTGCGACGTGTGCAGGCCGAGCTCCGGCGTCGCGACGATCAGGCGAATCGCGTCCGGCCAGGCCGTCGTCCGCGCCGTGACCCGGCCGTCGCCAAGCTCGCAGCTGATGGCCAGGCCGCCGAGCAGCGCCGCGGCCGCGTTGTCGGGATGGCCTTCGAGCTCGGAGGCGAGCGAGAGCCACGTCGAGTGGCGCCCGCGGCGCCGTCACCGCTTCGTAGAGGCGCAATCCGGCCACCGCCGCCGCCGCGCTGCTGCCGAGACCGGCCGTCTGCGGGATGTCGCTGGCAACGCGCACGCGCAGGCCGGGCGCCGGCGTGCCGACGCGGGCGCGCGCGAGTTCATAGGCCGTGGCGATGCGGTTGTCGCCGCTCGGCGGCTGGCCGTCGAACATCCACTCGACCGTGTCCGGCGCCGTCGGCACCACGTCGACGATCGTCAGCCTGATGTACAGCTGCACCGCGACCGACAGCGCGTCGAACGAAGGTCCGAGGTTGCTGATCGATCCCGGGACGACGATGGTGGTGCCCGTCAGGGCGGCGTGATTCACAACCTGTCCGTTCTGCGCTGCGTCCTCTGCCTGTCCGCCGTGTATCGGCCGTTCGGTGGCGGCCGGATGCCGTCCGCTGCCGTTCGAGCAAAAAAAAACCCGCCAGGCCTGTGGGCCGGCGGGTCGTTCTGTGTCGGTTCGTGGTTGTCAGCCAGTCACTGCGCAGAAGCCACCGGTCCGCGGCATCCGTCGAATTCGGATGGTGGTAATGGTGGCCGGAATGAAACAGCGCAGCACGGGTTCAACTATAAGTGATGTGAATGGCCATAGGCAAGGCATTCACATCACTTATAGAAAGATTACGCCGGCCGTCGCCGGCCTTCCTTTCGGGGCAGCGGTCGGGCCGCCGCGGGGACAGTCACTCGTGACTGTCCCCAGTGACTGTCCCCGGCGCTCAGCGGAAGAGACGCGGGCGCGAAATCGTTCAGGCTCCGCCGCCAGGTCTGCCACTCGTGCGACGTGCCGGCGGACTCGTAGAACACGTGCTTGATGCCGGCGGCGTCGAGCTGACTGTGCAGCGTGGTCGCCGCTTCGTGAAAGCTGACCTCCCCGGTGCCGGCGCCGATCCAGAACAGGCGCACCCGCTTGTTGAACGCGGCCGGGTCTGACAGGACGCCGTTCATCGACGTCTTCGGGTCGAAGTTGCGCATCGGCGCGCTGAACGACCCGATCCACGCGAACAGATCGAGGTTCGCCGACGCGATCTGCATCGTCTGGCCACCGCCCATCGACAGCCCGGCCATAGCCCGGTTGTCGCGATTCGCCAGCGTGCGGAAGCTGCCGTCGATCGTCGGGATGAGGTCCTTCACCACGACCTCCTCGAACGCGTTCGGGATCGTCGCGGTCCCGGTCGGTCCCTGCACGGGCGTGGCGCCCGGCTTGGTGGCGTAGCCGGTCTCCATCACGACGATCATCGGCTTCGCCTTGCCGGCGGCGATCAGGTTGTCGAGGATCAGGTTGGCGCGGCCCTGCTTGGTCCAGCCGGTTTCGTTCTCGCCGGCGCCATGCTGGAGATAGAGGACGGGATAGCGCGCGTCGCGCTGACGGTCGTAGTCGGCCGGCGTGTAGACGTAGGCGCGCCGCCAGGCGCCGGTCGTCTTCGATCGATACCACTTCACCCGGACGTCGCCGTGCGGCACGTCGGCCGGCTCGTAGAAGTCGCCGCCCTTCTCGGGCACCTCGATGCCGCTCGACTGGCGTCCCCAGCCGAAGTAGGTCTCGCTGCCAGTGTCGTTGACGATGGTGCCGTCGACGAGAAACCAGTAGTAGTGGAAGCCCGGAACCGCCGGCGGCACCGTCACCGTCCAGGCGCCCTTTTCGTCGCGCAGCATATCCAGCGGACCCTTGCCCAGCCCGTTGTCGGCGCCGCCCGGCTGCAGCTGGACCTTCTGGGCCGCCGGCGCGACCAGCCGAAACGTGACGCGGCCGTCTGGATGCACCCGCGGATACGCGGCGTTCAGCACGTTGGACGACGCGGGCTTCGAGTCGTCGGGCGCCGGCGCTGCTGGACTCGCCGGAGACTGCGCGAGGAGCGCCGCGCCCGGCAGCCATGTCGACGCCGCCGTCGAGGTCAGGGCCGCGGTGACGGGCAGCGCACAGGCAACGCTGGCGACGATAGCGATCCGGGTTCGGGCACAGCTCATGTTCTGACCTCCAGCGGTCGCATCATAGCAGCGGCGCGGCCGCGGAGCTGAAGCTCCGCGCTACGTACCGAGCAATCGTTCCTGTCCTCGCAGGGCGGGGGCTTCACCCCCGCCGCAGTGGGCCAACCGCGTGCCCGCGAGTCCCGTCCAACCAGGCATGGCGCTCGACGTTCTCGCCCGCGACGTTCGCTACGCTTTCCGCTCGCTACTCCGCGAGCCGCTGTTCACCTCGCTCGCCGTCGTCGCCCTGGCGCTCGGGACCGGCGCGTCGACCGCGATCTTCACGGTCGTGGATTCGGTGCTGCTGCGGCCACTGCCGTACGCCGAGCCCGAGCGGCTGGTGGTGGCGCTGCACGGCGCCGCCGCCACCGGCCCGGTTTCGCCCGCTGACTATCTCGACTACCGCGGTGCCGCACGTTCGTTCGACGCGATCGGCGCGGCGCAGGCGTGGGCGGCAACGCTGACGGGCGGCGACCGACCGGAGCGCATCGCCGGGCTCCAGGTGTCGACCAGCCTCTTCCAGGTTCTTGGCGTCAGCCCGATTGCCGGTCGGACGTTCGTCGACGACGAAGACGCTCCCGGCCGCAACCGGGTCGTCGTGCTCGGCCATGCGCTGTGGCAGCGTCGATTCGCGCGCGGACCCGCGGATCGTCGGCCGATCGATCTCGCTCGACGGTGAGCCGTACACCGTCCTCGGCGTCATGCCCCCGAGCTTCCGTTTCGCGCCGTTCTGGCAGACGCGCGCCGAGCTGTGGGTGCCGCTGTCGCTGGCGGCGCGCTCGACGGATCGATCCGGCCGCTCGCTGCGCGTCTTCGCGCGCCTGAAAGACGGCGTGACGCTCACCCAGGCCCAGGCCGAGATGAGCGCGATTGCCGCGTCACTGGCCCGGGCCTTTCCGCAGACGAACGCCCGCCTCGACATCACCGTCCAGCCGCTGCTCGACAAGGTCGTGTCGAACGTGCGTGGCACGCTGCTCGCGCTGATGGCGATGGTCACTTTCGTGCTGCTGATTGCCTGCGCCAACGTCGCCAATGGCCTGCTGGCGCGTGCGTCGGGCCGGCAGCGGGAGATGGCGCTGCGCGCCGCGATCGGCGCCAGCCGCGGACGCATCGTGCGCCAGCTGCTGACCGAGAGCCTGCTCCTGAGCGCGGCGGGCGCCGCCGCCGGCCTGCTGCTGGCCGCGACGAGCGTTCGGTGGCTGATGACGCTGCTGCCTCCCGCCAGCCTGCCGCGCCAGCAGGAAGTCGGCCTCGACTTCCGCGTGTTCCTGATGGCCGCGCTCGCGACGGTCGCCTGCGGCGTGATCACCGGCCTCGCGCCGGCGGTCCAGCTGACCCGGCGCGGACTGACGTCGACGCTGCTGGACGGCGCGAAGGGCGCGACGGAAGGCGGACAGCGCAAGCACCTGCGTACGCTGCTCGTCGCGAGCGAGGTCGGCCTTGCGCTGGTGCTGCTGGTTGGCGCGGCGCTGATGGGGCGAACGATGGCGCGGCTCGGTTCTGTCGATGCGGGTTTTGCAACCGAACGCGTCGCGGTCGCCAGCGTGTCGCTGGCGGGCACCCCGCACGCCGCAGCCGCCAATCGCGCACCGATGTTCGAGCGCCTGCAGGAGCGGCTGGCTGGAATGCCGGGCGTCTCGGGCGTCGGCGCGATCAACCACCTGCCGCTCGCCGGAGATCTCTGGACCCTCGGCTACACCATCGAGGGCCGTCCGGTACCGCCGCCAGGCGAAGAGCTCGCCGCTGCCTATCGCATCGTGCTGCCGGGCTACTTCGAGTCGATCGGGATTCGCCGGCTGCAGGGACGAGATGTTTCGCGCCGCGACCTCCCGGGTACGCCGAACGTCGCGGTCATCAACCAGGCGATGGCCGATCGCCGGTGGCCGGGCGAGAGCGCCGTCGGCAAGCGCATCTATCTGCCAGGCCCCAGTCGCGTCCAGGCGCCGATCGAGATCGTCGGGGTCGTCGCGGACGCGCGTCAGTCCGGCTGGACCGATGCGCCGGCCGACGAAGTCTACCTGCCGTACGCCCAGCGCGCGGGAGAGTTCGGCCTGGCGACGATGACGTTCGTGATGCGCACGACCGTCGAGCCGGAGGGCGTCGCTGCCAGCGTCGCGCGTGAGGTCGCCGGCGTCGACCCGGGTGTGCCGGTGGGCGAGGCGACGACGATGACGGCGATCGTCGCCGACGAACTGTGGCGGGAACGGCTGACAGCGCAGCTGACCGGCGTATTTGCGCTGATCGCGCTCGGCCTGGCCGCGATTGGCGTCTACGCCGTCGTCGCCTACTCGGTGGCGCGCCGCACGCGCGAGTTCGGCGTCCGCCTGGCGCTCGGCGCCAGCCGCGCCTCGGTAGTGGCGCTGGCGCTGCGCGAGGCGATGCGCCCGATCGCGCTCGGCGCGCTGGCGGGCGCAGCCGCAACGATGGCGGCGTCGCGCGTCATCCAGGCGTTCCTCTTCGAGGTCAGCGCCTTCGATCCGCTCGCCTTTGCGGCAGCCGCGGCGGCGCTGATCGGCGTCGCGCTCGCCGCCGCGTGGCTGCCGGCGCGGCGCGCCAGCCACCTCGATCCGCTCGAGGCGCTGCGCCGCGAGTAAGTGCCGGGGGCGCCGTGCCTCGTGCCTGGTGCTCGGGGTGCGACGTGCCTCGGTGCGGAGGCACGAGTGCGTCGCACCCCGCACCCTCGCACCCCGCACCCTCGCACCCCGCACCCTCGCACCCCGCACCCTCGCACCCCGCACCCTCGCACCCCGCACCCTCGCACTTCGCACCCCCCGAGCACCAGGCACGAGGCACCATGGACCCAGCACTCACCCCGGGAGGATGACCTCGCGGATCGGATCGAACTTGATGCGGCGCTTCTCGAGGTAGGCGATGTTGCCGAGGTGCGACGCCTGCGCCGAGCGGTGGCCGATCAGGACGTCGCCGTTCGGCAGCGCCCGCGACTTCACGCAGTCGAGGAAGTTCTGCATGTGGTCCTGGTCCATGTTGCCCGCAGCCTTCACCGACGCCGACACCGGCGCGCCCTCGCCGCCGAGGAAGTAGTCGAACCGGCTGCGCGAAATCCACAACCGTCCCTCGGTGCCGCAGAACTCAATCGCCGCCCCGGCCATGCCCGGCGCGAGCGTCGCCTCGAACGTCGCGGTGAACTCGGTCGGGTACTCGAGCAGCACGTTGATCGTGTCCGGCGCGGTGCGGCCATCCTTGTAGTGATACACGCCGCCGGCGGCCGACGCGGACACCGGGATGTCCTGCCCCATGAACATGTGGACGACGTCGATCCAGTGGGTGAAGAGATCGGTGATCTGTCCGCCGCCGTAGTCGAGATAGGCGCGCCAGTTGTAGAACTGCTGCGGATCGTAGTCGCGCCATGCGATCGGTCCGAGGAAACGCGCCCAGTCGAGGTCGGCCGGCTTGGTCTTGAGCGCCGGCGGCGCGGTTCGCAGGTGATACGTGTTGCCGTGCCACCACGTCCGCACCAGCGTGATCTTGCCGAGCTTCCGGCTGTCGAAGTACTCCTGCTTGGCCTGCAGATAGTGACGCCCGGAGCGCTGCTGCATCCCGACCTGGCAGACCCGGCCGTTGACCCGCGCCGCCTTGACGATCGCCGGACCTTCCTCGATCTTCAGCGTCAGCGGCTTCTCGACATAGACGTCCTTGCCGGCGTTCAACGCGTCGATGGTAATCGGCGTGTGCCAATGATCGGGCACCGCGACGAGGACGGCGTCGACGTCCTTCATCTCGAGAATCTGGCGGTAGTCCTTCACCGGCCTGGCCGCGGTCGCGGTCTTGCGCGCCACCTCCATCAGCGGCGAGTAGACGTCGTTGACGGCGACGACGTCGACCGCGCCGAGCTTGAGGAAGTTGTTCATGTCGCCGACGCCGCGCGAGCCGCAGCCGACGAGCGCCAGCCTGACCTTCTCGTTGGCGCCGAGGATGCGCGAGGAGGAGAGCGCGGTCGCGGCCGTGGCGGCGGCGACGGTCTTGACGAAGTCGCGGCGGTGGATGGTCATGATCGGGCTAGATTCTCTCCGCCCGCGAGCGATCGCGCAACCGGCCGCGGCCGGCGGTCAGCCGTTCCAGCCGTTGATGATGGTCTCGCGCAGGTCGAAGCCGAACGCCCGCTCGGAAACGACGACGATCGGCGGGCCCTGCAGCCGCTTGTAGACCGACTGTCGAATCCGCCGCATCGCGTCGTCGATCACGGCGGCGAACGAGGCCGCGGTGTACTTGTCGTAGACGGTGCGGCCGTCGGCGTCCGGCAGGAACGCGGTGGGGTTGAGCCGCCGGGCCTCGAACTGGGCGAGCAGGTCGGCGCGGCCGAGGCGGCGCTCGACGATCTCGCCGACCAGCGGCGCGACGACCGGGTAATCGAACGGGTCGAACTGATCGGCGGCGAGCTCGGCGGAGGGCTTGATGGTGAAGGTCTCCTCCGGGATCACCTCGGTGCCGTGACGCTCGTTGACGTGGCGGGCGAGGCGATAGACATCGACCTTCGAAAGATCGCCGATGAGCGACATGCCGCCGCACATGTCGCCGTAAAGCGTGGCGTAGCCGAGCGCGATCTCGGTCTCGTTGCCGCACGAAATCAGGAGAGCGCCGGTATCGTTCGACTCCGCCATCATCAGGAGCCCGCGGATCCGCGCCTGCAGGTTCTCGCGCGTGAAGCCGCGGCCGATTGGATGCGCGTGCGTCTCGAAGGTGCGGGCGACGGTCTCGTCGATCTCGTGGATCGGGATGACGCCGTAGTGGACGCCGAGCGCGGCGGCGACCCGCGCCGCGATCGATTTCGTCGTCTCGGTGTTGAAGCGCGACGGCATGTTGTAGGCCCGGACGCTCCCCGGGCCGACCGCCTCGGCCGCGATCGCCAGGGCCAGCGCCGAGTCGATGCCGCCGGAAAGGGCGACGATGGCCTGCGTGAACCCGGTCTTGGCCATGTAATCCCGCAGCGCCATGACCAGCGCGTCGTAGATCTGGCGCTCGCGCGGGACGACCGGCAGGGCCGCCGATGCTGCTGCCGGCGCCGCGGCGGCGGCGCCGACGTCGAGGTCGACGATCAGCAGCTGCGGAGCGAACGGCGTCCCGACCGCGACGAGCGTGCCGGCGGCGTCGTAGACGAGGCTCTCGCCGTCGAACGGGATGATGTTCTTGCCGTTGTCGGCGGCGCCGGCCGTGTTGACGTAGACGAACGGCTTGCCGAGGCGCGCGATGTGGCCGCGGATCACCGTATCGCGCTCGTGCCGCTTGCCGGGGCAGAACGGCGACGCGTTGATGTTGAGCAGGATGTCCGCGCCCTGCGCCGCCAGCTCGGGCAGCGGCTTGACGTCGTAGTAGGCGTCCCACATGTCTTCGCAGATCGAGACGCCGAGGCGGACGGTGCCGGCGCCGGCGGGGACATCGACCGGCTGGCGCTCGCTCCCGGCCGTGAAGAAGCGCTTGTCATCGAAGTAGCGGTAGTTGGGCAGCAGCGCCTTGTGGGCCCGCTGCAGCACCCGCCCGTCGCGGACGACCGCGGCGGCGTTGTACTTGCGGATCGTGCCGTCCTGGTTGCGGGCGCCGGCGGCGACGTCGATGAAGCCGACGACGGCGGTGATGCCGGTAGCGGCGGCAGCAATCTTCTGCATCGCCGCTTCGTTGGCGGCGAGGAAGCTGGTGTCCTCGACGAGGTCGCCGATGCAGTAGCCGGGCAGCGCCATCTCGGGCGTCACCAGCAGTTCGGCGCCGGCCGCGATCGCGCGCGCGAGGGCGTCGAGGATCGCCGCGGTGTTGCCGGTGATGTCGCCGCTGGTGGGATTGAGCTGAGCGAGCGCGATGCGCATGTCGGCGCCACGATCTTATCAGTCCGTCCGGCCCAAGCCTCGACTCCTGAGCCCTTAGCCCTGCGCCCTGAGCCCGGAGTGCACTGTTATAAGATTCGTGCCGTGGACCTTCGGCAACTCGAGATTCTGCGCGCCGTCGCCCAGACCGGCTCGTTCACGAGCGCGGGCGAGCAGCTGCACCTGTCGCAGTCGGCGGTCAGCCGGCAGATCCTGCTGCTCGAGGAAGAGCTGAACGAGCAGCTGTTCCTGCGCCTTGGCCGCAAGATCCGCATCACGCCGGCCGGCACGACGCTGCTCGGGCTGAGCCAGCGGATGTTCGACGATCTCGAGCAGACCCGCGCCAGCATCCTCGAGACACAGCGCTCGGTCACCGGCACGCTCCGCCTCGTCGGCGGCATGACCGTCTGCCTCTACGTGTTCCCGCCGCTGCTGAAGGCGTTCCGGAAGGATCACCCGGCGGTCGACGTCAAACTCATGCCGGGCGCGACGCCGCGGCTGATCCGCCAGCTCCGGTCCGGCACGGCGGACCTCGGCCTGCTGACGCTGCCGGTCGACGATCCGGCGCTCGTCAGCGTCCCGGTGATGCGGGAAGAGCTGCTCCTCGTCACCGCGCCGCAGCATCCGCTCGCGCGCAAGAAGGTGGTGACGCCGCAGGACCTGGCGCGGCAGTCGTTCGTCCTCTACGAGTCGGGCTCCGGCACGCGCAAGGCGATCGAGGAGTTCTTCGCCAGCGAGGGCATCGCGCCGGCGATCGTGACCGAGACCGAGAACGTCGAGATCATCAAGGCGCTGGTCCGCATCAACATGGGCGTCTCGATCATCCCGTATCAGGCTGTCGCCCGCGAAGTGCGGATGGGCCACCTGTTCTGCGCCCGGATCGCCGGCCAGCAGCTGGTGCGCGAAACCGGCTGGGTCCACCTGCGCCTGAACCGCGTGCCGCGGCCCGTGCAGGAGATGATGAACACCTTCGAGCGCATCCGCGGCGGCCTCAGGCTCTCCCTCGGCGCCCCGCCCCGCCGCGCGAAGGCAGGGGAAACACCCGTTCCTTAGCGTGCTTCGTGCTCGGTGCCTGGTGCCTCAGTGCTTGGGGTGCGGGGGTGCGAAGTGCAAGGTGCGTCGTGCGAGGTGCGACGTGCCGGGTGCGTGCACTCGCGCACTTCGCACGCACACTTCGCACGCGCACTTCGCACCCCCGCACCTCGCACCTCGCACTCCGCACGTCGCCCCTGCGCACCCCAAGCACTGAGGCACCAGGCCCCCTGCACGAAGCACGATCTACTTCACTTCAAGGTGAATGCCGCACTCCAGCTTGTTCCCGCCCCAGCGGCCGGAGCGCTCGTTCGACGGATCGAGCGGCAGCGTCGTGCACGGCTCGCAGCCGACGCTCGTGTATCCGAGCTCGTAGAGCGGCAGCAGGGGAATCTGCGTGCTGCCTGGCATAGGCCCAGACGTCGCGCGTCGTCCAGCGCGCCAGCGGGCTGATCTTGCGTAGATTGTGGTCGGCGGAGACGCGGAACGGTTCGACCTCCTCGAGGTTGGCTCGCGACGGCGACTGATCGCGCCGCAGGCCGGTGAACCAGACGTCGTGGCCGGCGAGCGCCGCGAACAGCGGTCCGACCTTGTGGCGATCGCAGCACGCCCGCGTGTCGGTCTGCCACAGGCCGGGCACCGGCTGCGGCGCCCGCAGCGTGACGAGGTTGAGGTTCCACGCCCGTGCCAGCTCATCGCGATAGGCGAGCGTCTGGGGAAAGTGGTGCACGGTGTCGAGGAAGAGCACCGGGATCTTCGGCGCGAGCTCGCGCAGCATGTGCACCAGCACGACGCATTCGGCCTGAAAGCTGGCGGTGACGCACGGATTCTCCGCCGTCTCGAGCTCGCGCGCGACAAGTTCAGCGGCGTCGATCATGCCAGCAACTCCTCGAGCAGCGCCCGCACTGCGAGCTCGGCGTCGGCGTCGCTGCGCGCGGTCCGCGCTGCCGCCGCCAGCCTCGCCGCGGCGCCGCCGACGCTCGCCGTCGATTCGTCCGTCAGTGGATGCGCGATCATGCCGGCGCCAGCCGTGAAGTTCGAGCCCGGATCGATCAGGACGAAGCTGCCGGTGCGGCGGTTGCCGGCGTAGTCGTCGAACACCAGCGGCCGCGTCGTCGAGATATTGACGACGCCGATCTCGTTGAGCGCCAGGCCGCGGTCGACCTCGGCGGTCACGGTCCGGGTTCCCTGCTTCAGCACGTAGAGGCGGCCGGGTTCGAGCGGCCGCTCGTCCATCCAGACCACGTTGGCAGCAAAGCGGCGGCCGACGTGAATCGGCCCGGTCGCGAGGACGTCACCGCGGCTGATGTCGATCTCGTCCGCCAGCACCAGCGTCACCGACATCGGCGCCGCCGCCGCCTCGAGGTCGCCTTCCCACGTGACGATGCGTGAGACCGTCGTGCTGAGACCGGACGGCCAGACGGTGACGGCGTCGCCGGTGTGGATTTCGCCCGACGCGATCTGTCCCGAGAAGCCGCGGAAATCCTGGTCCGGCCTGACCACCAGCTGCACCGGCAGCCGGAACGGCTCCGGACCCTCCTTGGGGGCGACTTCGAGGGTCTCGAGATGCTCGAGCAGGTGCGGTCCGTCGAACCACGGCGTGCGGTCGCTGCCGGCGGTGATGTTGTCGCCGTGCAGCGCGCTCATCGGGATCGCGTGGACCCGCGCGCCGTCGGCGAAGCCGGCGAACTCGCCGCAGATGGCGTCGAACACGCCGCGGTCGAAGTCGACGAGATCCATCTTGTTCACCGCCAGTACGAAGTCGGCGATGCCGAGCAGGCTGGCGATGCGGGCGTGCCGCCGCGTCTGGGGCCGGACGCCGTGGCGGGCGTCGACCAGGAGGATGGCGACGTCGGCGGTCGAGGCGCCGGTCGCCATGTTGCGCGTGTACTGCTCGTGGCCGGGCGTGTCGGCGAGGATGAACTTGCGGCGCGCCGTCGCGAAATAGCGATAGGCGACGTCGATGGTGATGCCCTGCTCGCGCTCGGCGCGCAGGCCGTCGGTGAAGAGCGAGAAGTCGATCGGCCCGGCGGTGCGGTTCTTCGACGCCGACTCGACCGATCGCACCTGATCCTCGTAGACCGAGCGCGAGTCGTACAGCAGCCGTCCGATCAGGGTGCTCTTCCCGTCGTCGACGCTGCCGGCCGTGCAGATGCGGAGGAGGCCCGACATCGCGTCAGAAATACCCTTCGCGCTTCTTGATTTCCATCGAGCCGTCCTGGTCGTGATCGATGACCCGCAGCTGCCGTTCGGACTGGCGGACGGCGACGAGCTCGTCGATGATCTTCGACACGGTGTCGGCGGTCGAGCGGACGGCGCCGGTGCAGGGCGAGCAGCCGAGCGAGCGCATCCGGCACATCACCCGCTCGCGGCGATCGCCCGGTCCGAGCGGCACGAACGGCTGCTCGGCCATGGTCAGGCTGCCGCCGCGGACGATGACGTCTCGTTCCTTGGCGAAGTACAGCGGCACGACCGGGATGTCTTCGACGTCGATGTAGTGCCAGACGTCGAGCTCGGTCCAGTTCGAAAGCGGGAAGACGCGGATGCTCTCGCCCTTGCGGATGCGGCTGTTGAGCAGGTGCCACAGCTCCGGCCGCTGCCGCTTCGGATCCCACTGGCCCTGCGCGTCGCGCAGCGAGAAGATGCGCTCCTTGGCGCGCGAGCGCTCTTCGTCGCGCCGCGCCCCGCCGAAGGCGGCGTCGAAGCCGCCGGCCTCGATCGCGTCGAGCAGCGCCTTGGTCTTGAGCAGCCCGCAGCAGCGCTGGGTGCCGACCGCGAACGGCTGAGTACCGTCGGCGATCGCCTGGTCGTTGGTGTGGACGAGCAGCCTGGCGCCAACGTGGGCGGCGTACCAGTCGCGGAACGCGATCATCTCGCGGAACTTGTAGGTGGTGTCGATGTGCAGCAGCGGAAACGGAATCGGCGCCGGATGGAACGCCTTCTGCGCCAGCCGCAGCATCACCGACGAGTCCTTGCCGATCGAATACAGCATGACCGGCCGCTCGAACTCGGCGACCACCTCGCGCATGATGTGGATGCTCTCGGCCTCGAGCGCGCGCAGATGGCTGAGCGCGGGCCGGCGCGCGGCCGGCCGCGGCGGCGGCACCGGGGCGCGAAGAACACTGGGAGCGAGATCGTCCGTTGGCGTCAACATGCTGGAACTCCATCCGCGATGAGTCGCGGATCAGACAGACTGAGTCCTGGGATCTGAATCGGGAGGGCCAGCGAACGACGGGAACCGAACCGCGGAAGGTACGAAAACGGATGCGCGCGGTTCTACCGGCCGGTCGCCGGCACCGTACAGGTGCAGCGACACGGGGCGAAGGGGCGCCGACAGCAGCAGAGCGGAACGAACATCATGCCGTCAAGGAGCACCGTAACACAGGGCAAAAAGCTTTTGCAAACGGGACGCGCCCCGGCTCATTCCTCGGCCCGTGCAAAAACGCGCATCCGGCGCGGCCGGACGTAGACCCGTTCCCCCTGCAGGACGGCAAGCTCGTCGAACTGTTCGCGGGCGATTTCGACGTGCAGCAGCTTGCCGTCCGGGCCGGTCAGGTCCATTTTCACGAAGGCGCCGGCCGGGCTGGCATGCGCCAGCGTCGCCCACAGCCCGCCGCCGACGTCCTCCCGGGTGACGTCGAGCTCATGCGGCCGGGTATAGCCCTCCGCCCGCATCTCGCTGTGTTCGGGCGTCGGGTGATCGACCTCGAGCGCGCCGAAGCGCGCCTTGCCCGACTCGATGCGGCCGTGGAAGACGTTGACCCGGCCGATGAACGTCGCGACGAACGGCGACGCCGGGTGGTCGACGACCTCGGCCGGCGTGCCGTCCTGCTCGATCACGCCGCCGTTGAAGACGACCACGCGATCGGCGAGCTCGAGCGCTTCTTCCTGGTCGTGGGTGACGAAGACGCTGGTCAACCCGATCTCGTCGTGGAGCCGCCGCAGCCAGGTGCGCAGCTCCTGCCGGACCTTGGCGTCGAGGGCGCCGAAGGGTTCGTCGAGCAGCAGCACCGCCGGCTCGACCGCCAGGGCGCGGGCGAGGGCGACCCGCTGCCGCTGGCCGCCGGAGAGCTGCGACGGCAGCCGTCCGGCGAGGAAATCGAGCTGCACGAGCCGCAGCAGCTCGTCGACGCGGGCCCGGATCCGGCTTTCGGACGGGCGCGTGGCGCGCGGCTTGACCCGCATGCCGAAGGCGACGTTCTCGAACACGCTCATGTGGCGGAAGAGCGCGTAGTGCTGGAACACGAACCCGACGTTGCGGCCCCGTGCCCCTTCGGCGGTGGCGTCGCGGCCGCCGATGAAGACCGCGCCCTGGTCCGCGCGATCGAGGCCGGCGATGATGCGCAGCAGCGTCGTCTTGCCCGAGCCCGACGGCCCCAGCAGCGCCAGGAACTGGCCCTTCGGCACCGAGAGCGAGATGTTGCGGATGGCGTGGAAGGCGCCGAACGACCGGGTGACGTTGCGGACGTCGATCATGCCTGCACCGCCGCTTCCGCCGCTCCGGCCCCGGTCTGGCGGCTGCGGCGCTCGACGACCGTCTGCAGCACGAGCGTGACAACGGCGACGACCGCGAGCAGCGACGCGACCGCGAACGACGCCTGGAACGCGTACTCGTTGTAGAGAATCTCGACGTGAATCGGCACCGTCGTCGTCTCGCCGCGGATGCGGCCGGAGACGACCGAGACGGCGCCGAACTCACCCAGGGCCCGCGCGGTGCAGAGGATGACGCCGCTCAGCAGCGCCCACTTGATGTTCGGCAAGGTCACCCGCATGAAGGTCTGCCAGCCGTTGGCGCCGAGCAGCCCGGCCGCCTCTTCCTCTTCGCGCCCCGAGGCTTCCATCACGGCGATCAGCTCGCGCGCGACGAACGGAAACGAGACGAAGATCGTCGCCAGCACGATCCCTGGCAGCGCGAAGATGATCTTGATCTCGTGCTCGAACAGCCACGGTCCGAACCAGCCCTGACGCCCGAACAGCTGGACGAAGACGAGGCCTGCGACCACCGGCGAGACCGCGAACGGCAGGTCGATCAGGGTCGTCAACAGGCGCTTGCCGCGGAAATCGAACTTCGTGACGGCCCAGGCGGCGGTGAGGCCGAAGAGGGCGTTGGCCGGCACGGTCAGCGCCGCGACCAGCAGCGTCAGCCAGATGGCGGCGCGCGCGCCGGGTTCGTTCGATGGCGGCGACGTAGGCGCCCCAGCCCTGGCGCAGCGCCTCGACGAAGATGAAGCCGAGCGGCACGAACAGGAACGCGACGAGGAAGAGCAGCGCGACCGACGTCAGCAGGACGCGGACCGCCGCCGGCTCGGTCAATCCCGGCCGCGGTGGAGGACGCAGGGTTGGCGCGCTCATCGTCAGTACCCCAGCCGCCGTGCGCTCCATCCCTGCAGCGCGTTGAGCGTCAGCAGCAGGACGAAGGACAGGATCAGCAGCACGAAGGCGACGGCCGCCGCGCCGACGTAGTCGTACTGCGTCAGCTTCGTGACGATCAGCAGCGACGCGATCTCGGTCCGCATCGGCATGTTGCCGGCGATGAACACCACCGACCCATACTCGCCGATGGCGCGGGCGAACGCCATCCCGAAGCCGATCAGCCAGGCCGGGTAGAGATACGGCAGGATCACGCGGAAGACGACCTGCCAGCGGCTCGCGCCGAGGCTCGTTGCCACTTCCTCCAGTTCGACGTCGAGGTCGGCGATGACCGGCTGCAGGGTGCGGACGACGAACGGCAGGCCGATGAAGATCAGCGCGATCGTGATGCCGAGCGGGCTGAAGACCCCCTGGATGCCGTACGGCTCGAGGTACTGCCCGAACCAGCCGGTGGGCGCGTAGAGGCTCGTCAGCGTGATCCCGGCCACCGCCGTCGGCAGCGCGAACGGCAGATCGATCATCGCGTCGATGACCCGCCGGCCGGGGAAGCGGTAGCGCACCAGCACCCACGCGACGACGAAGCCGAGGACGCCGTTGACGAGCGCGGCGACGAAGGAAGCTCCGACGGTCAGGCGGTAGGACGCGACGACACGCGGGTCGACGACCGTCTGCCAGAAATAGCCCCAGCCGTCGGCGAACGACTTCGCCGGCAGCGTCAGCAGCGGGACCAGGACGATGGCGGTCAGGTAGACCACCGTGAACGCCATCGTCAGGCGGAATCCCGGGAGGCTGGACTGTCTGGAGCCGGCTCGGATCACAAACCTCGTTCCTTGTCCCTGCTCGGTTCGCCGGCCTATTTCTTGCCGGGTTGATAGATTTGATCGAAGGTCGCGCCGCTGGCAAAGTGCGTCTTGCTCGCCGCCTGCCAGCCACCGAACGATTGATCGATCGTGAACAGCTTCACGTTGGCGAACGTCGACTGGTACTTCTTTAGCACGTTTGGATCGCGGGGACGATAGTGATGCTTCGCCGCGATCTCCTGTCCCTCCGGGCTGCCGAGGTACTCGAGGTAGGCGCGCGCGACCTCCGTGGTGCCTCGCTTCGCCGCGACCTTGTCGACGACCGCCACCGATGGTTCGGCGAGGATGCTGATCGACGGCGCGACGATCTCGACCGCGCCCTTCGATTCGGCAATCGCCAGATAGGCTTCGTTCTCCCACGCCAGGAGGACGTCGCCGATGCCGCGCTGCACGAAGGTGTTGGTGGCGCCGCGGGCGCCGGCGTCGAGCACGGGGACGTTGCGGTAGAGGCTGGTGACGAAGGTCTTCGCCGTCGCGTCGCTGCCCCCCGGCTGCGTCCTGGCGTACTGCCAGGCGGCGAGGTAGTTCCACTGCGCCCCGCCCGACGTCTTCGGGTTCGGCGTGATGACCTGGATCCCCGGCTTGACGAGATCGCTCCAGTCCTTGATGCCCTTGGGGTTCCCCTTGCGCACGAGGAACACGATCGTCGAGGTGTAGGGCGTGCTGTTGTTCGGCAGCCGCTTCTGCCAGTCGCGGGCGGTCAGCCCGGCGTTGGCGATGGCGTCGATGTCGAACGCCAGCGCCAGCGTCACGACGTCGGCGTCGAGACCGTCGATGACGGCGCGGGCCTGGCTGCCCGAGCCGCCATGCGACGGGCGAACGGTCACGGTCTGGCCGGTTTTCGCCTTCCAGTAGCGGGCGAAGGCGTCGTTGAACTCGCGATAGAGCTCGCGGGTCGGATCGTACGAGACGTTGAGCAGGGTGATCGGTCCGCCCTGAGCGAGCGGCGTGGTGTGCGAGCTGGCGATGGCGAGCGCCAGCCCGAGGACGACAGCGGCGGTGAATCTCAGACGATTGCGCATGATTGAAGACTCCATGAAGGGCACCGTTAGAAGGCGAGCTGCAATCGGACGGTGATCGAGTTCTCGTTCGGCCGCTCACTCGGGCCGTCGAACGCGAACCGCTCGTAGGTGCCGTAAATCTTGATGTAGTGGGTGAGATACCAATTGGCGCCGACCGTCAGCTGCGTCGTCTTGCGGCTCGAGTCGGGGGTGGCGAGACCGGCGCTGAAGACCTCGTCGTCGACGGCAATCTCGGCGTAACGGACGGCGAGCTGGACGGCGCCCCAATGGCCGGCGCCCGGTTCGAAGGGGGCGCGTGGACGTACGCCGCGTTCCGACGTCGACTCGCCGGTAAGAACGTACGAGGCGTTGACGCTCCAGGCGTCGTTCGCGACCGTAAATGGCGCCCCGGCATGCACAACCTCCGAGGTGCTGCGCGCATACTCGGCGAAGCCGCCGAACGGTCCGACGTAGGCAAAGGCCGCGGGCGTGATGCGGGTGCGCCGGCCGTCGGCGGTGGTTGCCGCATACGCGAAGTAGGTCTGGCCGCCCGTTGTCCGCAGCGACGGGAGGGCCCCGGTCTGGTCGCCGACCGATCCGCCGAGGTGGAACCCGACATTGTTCCAGCGCGAAGGCGGCGTGGCGCTCGTGCGGAAGGGCAGCACGACGATGCGGCCGGCGAGATCCTTGCCGCTGTTGGTGTCGATGTCGTTCGGCGTATTGCCGCCATCGAGAGCGTTGCCGTTGTAGATGCCACCGGCGTAGACGATCCGCCCTGCCACCGCCTCGCCCTGCGCCGAGAACCCGACGTCGCGGTTCGGCACCAGCTGGGATACGACGGATCGTTCGGGGAAGAGCAGCGAGGCGTCGCCGATCAGGAGCTCGTAACCGACCGGGGTTTTCTCCTTGCCGCCGCGGATGCGGAATGACGGCGTGAACCGCAGATCGACGTAGCCGTCGAGCAGCGTCGCCGAGCCGCCGGCCAGCTCCGGCATGACCCTGAACTCGACGAAGCGGGCGACGCGGCCGCTGAACGTCGGCCGCACCTTCCGCAGCACGAACGTGTCGGAGAACGGCGGCGGCTCGTCGAGCGCAAAGCGGCCGTCGGTCTGGAGGACGAACCCGATCAGGAGCCGGTTGGCGCCGTCGGGCGACTGGATGAAGAAGCCGTCGTTCCAGCCGACGGTGACGGGGGGCGTCGGCGCCGGTGCGGGTTGCGACGCTGTCTGCGCCACTGCGATTCCAGACATGGCGACGATAGCGGCCAGGCCGGTCGTGACGCGCCTGACGAGCCACGCTCGCGGGAGGAGCCATGTTGGCTGGCGCGCCCGATCTCCGGCGGATATGTCGACCACAGCTCCTCGCCGCGGGCAGCCAGGGCCTCCCCGCGATCGAACTAACAAGACTTGACGGTTTAGGTGTGACGCCGAGAATGCGGCCGGCGGCTACCGGGGAGAGTTGAGGATCTGAACGCTCGAACTCTGCCTGGCAGTCTCCGGCCCCATACATGATGTCCGGCAGCGGGTCGCAACCGCTCGGACAGCGCCGTCGGTGGAGCAGGCGTTCGAAGTCAGAGCCTCAACTTCTACCAACGAACCGCGAGAACTGTCAAGCGCAGGCGCGGACATCGTGGTCAAGCGTCCGCCTCGCGCGGCGCCCGGAATCCTCGCCAGTCGACCTTCAGCTTGCGCATGCGTGCGCGCAGTGTGTGGGGATTGATGCGAAGCACGCGGGCGGCGCCGTGCGGGCCCTCGACGCGCCCGGCGGTGTCGCGGAGGGCGGCCTCGATGTGCCGGCGCATGACGACGTCGAGCGGTTCGATGGCGTGGCGACCGGCGGCTCGCCCGAGGCACGGGCCGCAGCGGGCCGGCGCGTCGGCGCGCCCTGGCCGAGCGCCGCCGCGACGTTGAGCTCGCGTCCCTGACCGATCAGCACGGCCCGATCCATCACCGCCGCCATCTCGCGCACGTTGCCGGGCCAGCGATACGCCGTCAGCACCTGACGTCGTCGTCGGAGACCGGCACCGCCGCAGGCCGAAGCGATTCGCGGCGCGGTCGGCGAAGTATTCGGCGAACGCCCGGATGTCGCCGGGGCGGTCGCGCAGCGGCGGGATGACGATCGGAAAGACCGACAAGCGGTAGTACAGATCCTCGCGAAAGGTCTGGCTTCGACCATGGCCGGCAGATCGCGGTGGGTCGCGGCGACGATGCGGACGTTCACGTGTACCGGCCGCTCGCCGCCGACGCGTACCACCTCGCCATCCTGCACGACGCGCAGCAGCCGCACCTGCGCGGCTGGCGCCAGTTCGCCGACCTCGTCGAGGAACAGGGTTCCGCCATCGGCCTGCTCGAACCAGCCTTTGCGGCGCGTCGTGGCGCCGGTGAACGCGCCCTGCTCGTGGCCGAAGAGCTCCGAGTCGATGAGCTCGGACGCAATCGCGCCGCAGTTGACGCGGCGGAAGGGGCCGGTCGCGGAACGGTGAGTGCTCGTGGAGGGCGCGGGCGACGATCTCCTTGCCGGTGCCGGTCTCACCATAGAGCAGCACCGGCGCGCTGCTGCGGGAGACCATCGCGCGCCGCGCCATCACCGCGGCGAGGCCGGTGTCGCCGCCGATCAGCCGCTCTTCGCCGACGCGCGAGTCGCCGTCGATCAGGCGGTCGGCTGAAATTCTTGACCGCGTGCTCGTGCCCCTGATCAGCTGTGACATAAGCTAGATATGTTGTTATTAAAGATGAAAAATCTATCACATTTAATAAGTAGTAGGCCTCGATCACGGCCGCTCCGCATTTTCCTGCCAGAAAATTGGTGGTCCGGCGATTGCGTCGTCCGGACCGCATGTCTTCGTCCCGCTGTCGTCGCCGGTACTGCGCCGCGTGTCGGCGTACCTGTATCAAGCCGACGACCGGCAGGTGAGTGAGACCGTCTAACCCCCGCAAGTCCCACACACTCCCTCGCATCCGTCCCGTCGGCTGGCTGTTCGTTCGTGGACATGCGTCCGTGGATTGTCGTGCGCGCCCGACTGGCGTGCGGCGTGGATGCGCCGGTGTGTCGACCGGCCGGAGAGTAGTGATGTCTTGCAAGTGGTTCAGGATCGCGGTGGCGTTGGTTGTTGCTCTGGTGCCGGGTGTGGCTTTCGCCCAGACGGGCTCGCTCACCGGGCTCGTCCGCGACTCGTCGGGCGCCGCCGTCCCGGGCGCGACCGTTCGAGTCATCGCCGAGAAGAGTCGCGCGACCGTCGAAGTGGTTACCAACGAGCAGGGAGCCTATCGTGCCGAGGGGCTGGTGGCCGGCCCGTACCGCCTCGAGGCGACGCTCGACGGGTTCGAGACCAGCGTGCGCCGCCTGGTGCTCGAAGCTGGTCAGACCGCCGCGCTCGACGTGACGCTTGACCCCGTCGCAGCTTACCGAGGGCGTGGTCGTCACGGCGCGACGCGTCGAGGAGGTGGCGCAGGAGGTGCCGATTCCGGTCTCGGTCGTGAGCGGCGACCTCATCGAGACGCCGGCGCGTTCAACGTCAACCGCCTGAAGGAACTGATTCCGACCGTCCAGTTCTATTCGACCAACCCGCGCAACTCGGCGATCAACATCCGCGGCCTCGGCGCGCCGTTCGGGCTCACCAACGACGGCATCGAGCCGGGCGTCGGCCTCTACATCGACGGCGTCTTCTACGCGCGCCCGCCGCGGCGACGCTCGACTTCCTCGACGTCGAGCGCATCGAGGTGCTGCGCGGCCCGCAGGGCACGCTGTTCGGCAAGAACACGACCGCCGGCGCGATCAACGTCACGACGCGCAAGCCGAGCTTCACGCCGGAGACCGACTTCGAGCTCAACTACGGCAACCTCGGATTCGTGCAGGCCAAGGCATCGGTCACGGGACCGCTCTTCGAGAAGGTCGCCGGCCGGCTGTCGTTCTCCGGCACGCAGCGCGACGGCACTGTCCAGAACACGACGACGCAGCGACGACGTGAACGATCTCGAACAATCTGGGCGCTGCGAGGCCAGCTGCTGTTCGCGCCGTCGGACAAGCTCGCGATCACGCGCGGCCGTGGACCACACGCGCCAGCGGCCGGAAGGCTACACGCAGGTGGTCGCCGGCGTCGCGCCGACGCTGCGCCCGCGAACCGGCAGTACCCGCAGATCGCCGCGGATCTCGGCTACACGGCGCCGAGCTTCAACGCCTTCGATCGCCTGACCGACGTCGACACGCCGCTGCGGTCGTATCAGGACCTCGGCGGCGCGTCGCTGACCGTCGACTGGAAGCTCGGCAGGGCCGGCTGACGTCGACCACCGCGTGGCGCTACTGGGACTGGAATCCGTCGAACGACCGCGACTTCATCGGCCTGCCGGTCACGACGGTCTCGGCGGCGCCGTCGAAGCAGCGGCAGTGGACCCAGGAGGTGCGCTATGCGGGCGACGTCTCGCCGCGCGTCGAACCTCGTCGCCGGCGCGTTCGCGTTCCATCAGGCGCTCGACTCGAACCCGTCGTTCAAGCAGGAGCAGGGCGCGGCCGCGGCGCGCTTTCTCCTCGCGCCGACCGCGGCGGCCGCGACGCCAGGGCTGCTCGATGGCTACGGCTTCGACCAGTACGTCGACGTTCGACAACGTCAGCGCGGCGCGTCTTCGGCCAGCTCGACTGGGCGGTCACCGATCGCCTGCGCCTGCTGCCCGGCCTGCGCTTCAACTACGACCAGAAGGACGTGGACTTCGACCAGCAGGTCTACGGCGGGCTGCAGACGACCGATCCGGCGCTGATCGCGCTGCAGCGCTCGGTTCTCGCGCCGCAGGCGTACGCGGCCGACGTCGACGACACCAACCTGTCGGGACAGTTCACGGTCGCCTACAAGGTCGCCGACGAGCGTCAACACCTACGCGACCTATGCGACCGGCTTCAAGTCGGTCGGCCTCAACCTCAACGGCCTGCCGACCGACGCCCTGGATCGGCCCGTGCTCTCGGCCGCGACGGTGCAAGCCGGAGGACGTGCGCCACATCGAGTTCGGCGTCAAGACCGAGCCGTTTCGCGGCGTGACCGCGAACGTCACCGCTCTACAACACCGACATCGAGGACTTCCAGGCGCAGGTCGTCAACGCCGGCGTCGGCGTGCTTGCGCGGCTATCTCGCCAACGCCGAGAAAGTGCGCGTGCGCGGCGTCGAGTTCGACGGCAGCGTCCGCGTCAACCGCAATCTGTCGTTCTACGGCGCCGCCGCCTATACCGACGGCAAGTACATCTCGTTTCCCGATGCGCCGCCGCCGCTCGAAGACACCGGCGGGCCGCAGGTCAAGGACATCTCGGGCTCGGTGCTGCCCGGCATCTCGAAGTGGGCGCTCTCGTTCGGCGGCGAGTACGCGCAACCGGCGACGCTGCTCGGCCAGGCGGGCGAGTTCTTCGGCGCGTTCGACGCCAGCTATCGCTCGTCGTTCTCCTCGAGCGCCAGCGCCTCGCAGTATCTCGTCGTCGACGGCTACTCGCTGCTCAATGCGCGCGTCGGCTTCCGTGGGCAGATGGCTGGGCGCTGTCGCTGTGGTCGCGCAATCTGCTCGACAAGAACTACTACGAGCTGCTGACGGCGGCCCCCGGCAACACCGGCCTCTATGTCGGGCAGCCGGGCGATGGTCGAACCGTCGGGTTGACCCTGCGGATTGCGTTGGCGTCGAAGTAGAGAGGGGGCCCTTGCGGCATCTACCCGGTGTTGCGCATCCCCGCCGCGATGCCGTTGATCGTGACGAGCAGCGCCCGGCGCAGCCACACTTCGTCGTCGCTGCCGGCGCCGCTGGTGTCGCGCAGCCGGCGCAGCAGCTCGACCTGCAGCAGGTTGATGGGGTCGACGTAGGGATTGCGGACGTCGATGGAGCGCCGCAGCACCGCGTTGTTGTCGAGGAGCTGACGATGGCCGGTGATGTCGAGGACCATCTCGACCGCGCGCTGCAGCCGGCCGCGCAGCATGCGTCCGAGATCGAGCTGGTCCTGCGGCACGAGATGGCGGTCGTAGTGCGCGGCGATGCCGGCGTCCGCCTTGGCGAGCGCCATCTCCATCAGCTCGATCGTCGAGCGGAAGAACGGCCAGTGCCGGTACATCTCGCGGCATCGATCGCGGTCGGCATCTTCGAGCGCGCCTTCGATGCCCAGCCATGACGGCAGCAGCAGCCGGGTCTGGGTCCAGGCGAACTGCCACGGGATGGCGCGGAGCGCCTGCAGCGCCGCCTGCTGCTCGCGCCGGGCCGGGCGGCTGCCGATGTTGATCGCGTCGAGCTCGGCGACCGGCGTCGCGTTCTGAAAATAGGCGATGAAGCGCGGGTCTTCGTAGACGACCTCGCGGAACGTCGTGCGAGCCGCCCCCGACAGGCGTTCCATCGTCTCCCGCCAATCCTGGTCGACCGGCGGCGGTGTCGCGAGCGTCGCCTCGAGCGTCGCGGTCGTGTAGACCTCGAGCGTCCGCTGGGCGATGCCGGGCAGGCCGAACTTGGCCTGGATCATCTCGCCCTGTTCGGTGACGCGCAGGGTGCCGTCGACCGATCCCGGCGGCTGCGAGCGGATCGCGAGGTGGGTCGGGCCGCCGCCGCGGCCGACGCTGCCGCCGCGGCCGTGGAAGAGCGTGACCGGCACGCCGTGGGCGCGGCTGGCGCTGACGATCGCTTCCTGCGCCTTGTAGAGCTCCCACGCCGCGGCCAGACGGCCGACGTCCTTTGCCGAATCGGAGTAGCCGACCATCACTTCGAGCCGGCCCTCGTTCTGCATGACGCGGTTGCGGTACCAGGGAATCGACAGCAGCGCGTCGACCATCGGCGCCGCGGCGGCGAGATCGCGCGCCGTTTCGAACAGCGGCACGACGCGGCGCGGCGCGGCGACGCCGGCTTCGCGCTGCAGCAGTTCGACGGCGAGGACGTCGGACGGCCGCCCGGCCATCGTGATGACGTAGGCGCCGAGCGATTCCGGGTGGATCGCGGCCATGACCCTGAACGTCGCCAGGACCTCGGCGACGCGCGGCGACGTCGCCAGCCGCGCCGGCGTCAGCCGCTGGCCCTGCGCCAGCACGGTGCTGAGGAACTCGACCCGCCGCTGCTCGTTCCAGCAGGCGTACTCGCCGAGGCCGAGGGCGCGGGTGATCGCGTCGACCGCTTCGGTGTGGCGCTCGGCTTCCTGGCGGACGTCGAGGCGGACGAGCGTGACGCCGAACGCCGACAGGCGGCGGAGGACGTCGGTCAGGCGGCCCTCGGCGATGATGCCGTTGCCGGTCGCCCGCAGGGAGCGGTAGCAGAGGTGCAGCGGTTCGGCGATCTCGGCCGCCGTCTCGAAGACCTCGGGCTCCCACGTGAAGCCGCTGTCGCCCCCTTCCTTGCCGAGGCTGCCGGCGCGCAGGAGCAGGGCCTCGACGCGCTGCTTCGCCGACTCGAGCCGCTGCTGCAGCGCCCGCAGCAGGGCGCGATACGGCTCGTGCGCGCCGTCGACGCGATAGAGCAGCTCGTCCGACGCCTCCGACATCGAGAGGTCGAAGCGCAGCTGCTCGACTTCCTTCGCGTAGAGCGACAGCGCCGTCCAGCGCGCCATCAGGCAGGCGCGCCGCGTCACTTCCGGCGTCACGAATGGATTGCCGTCGCGATCGCCGCCGATCCACGAGCCGAACCGGATCGGCGCGGCATCGATCGGCAGGCCGCGCCCGGTGGCCTGCTTCAGCGTGCGATCGAGCGAGCGGCAGAACTGGGGCAGCGCGTCCCACAGCGTCTCTTCGAAGACCGCCAGCGCCGAGCGCACCTCGTCGAGCGGCGACGGCCGCTCGCGCCGTACTTCTTCGGTCTCCCACGCCGCCGTGATCTCGCGCCGCATCGCGTCGACGGCGTTCTCGCGCTCGAGGCAGGTGACGTCGCTGTGGTCGAGCGTCGCCAGCGCGTCGGCGATGCGGGTGTACTTGTGCTGCAGCGAGCGCCGCATGATCTCGGTCGGGTGCGCCGTCATCACCAGCTCGATGCCGAGGTTGCAGACGGCGCGATGCAGCGTGTCCGGCGGCGATGCCGGACGAGAGCAGGCGCGGCAGCGCCTCCTCGACCGACGCCGGCTGCGGCCGCGCCCGCGGGTCGCGCTGATAGGCGCGGCGGCGGCGGACGCGGTGGTACTGCTCGGCGACGTTGGCGAGGTTCAGGAACTGCGCGAAGCTGCGCGCGATCGGCAGCGCCGATTCCACCGGCATGGTCCGCAGCTCCTCGGCGAGCGCCTCGAAGCCGTCCTGGTCGGCGCCTGCCCTGAGCGGTGTCGAAGGGCTGGCGTGGCGGGCGCGCTTGGCCAGCGCCCGCACCCGCTCGACGCGGGCGAACAGGCCCTGTCCCTCCTGGCGACGCAGGGTCTCGCCGAGAATCTCGCCGAGCATCCGCACGTCGTCGCGGAGCGCCTTGTGCGGATCCGATGCTGTCTCAACCACGTTATTTTCCGAGGGGCTTCGCCCCTCGGACTCCCCTACACGCGCCCTCGCGCGCCGCTTCGACGGCGCGCTCCGTTCGCGTGGCTCGCTCGTTGTACTCGCTCGCTGGCGTCGTTCGTCCGTAGGGCGGAACTTCAGTTCCGCCGGATCTCACCGCCGCCTCGGCGAATGTGGACGGTATAATCCCGCAGTTCCAATCATGGCCCCTACTTCGCCCCACAAGGTCGTCGATGCCGAAGGGCACCTCATCGACTCGGAGATCCTCAACACCATCTTCGACACGGTGATCGAGCGCGGCGGCCAGTTCGAGGTCCTGCACTTCGAGATCGGGCGCACCAACGACGATTTCTCGCGGCTCAAGCTCAAGGTCTCGGCGCCGACGGAAGAGGTGCTGCAGCGGCTGCTCGAGGACCTCATGCCGCTCGGGTGCCGCGCCGTCGAGGAACAGGACGCGGTCCTGGGCGCCGCCGATCTCGACGGCGCGGCGCCGGAAGACTTCTACTCGACCACCAACCTTCGCACCGAGGTCCGCGTCGCCGGCGCCTGGCTTCCGGTCGAGCGCCAGCGCATGGATGCGGTCGTGGTCGTCGAAGGCGCACCGCCGCGAGCCGTCTGCCGCAAGCTCCGCGAGATTCGCATCGGCGACCGCATCGTCTGCGGGCTGACGGGATTGCGGGTCATCCCCGAGTTCCGCGATCGCGAGCGCGGCGACTTCATCTTCATGGCCAACGAGGTGTCGTCGGAGCGACGGGTCGAGTCGAGCGTCGCGAAGATTGCGCGGTTGGTGCGCGACACGCGCGGCCGCGGCGGCCGCATCGTGTTCGTCGCCGGCCCGGTCGTCACTCATACCGGCGGCACGCCGTACTTCATCGACCTCATCCGCCGCGGCTACGTCGACGCCATCCTTGCCGGCAACGCCCTCGCCGTCCACGATGCCGAGCACGCGCTTTTCGGTACGTCGCTCGGCGTCGACCTCGAGTCGGGGGTGCCGGTCCAGGGCGGTCATCGCCACCACATGCGGGCAATCAACGCCATCAACCGCGCCGGCGGCCTGCGCCCCGCCGTCGACACCGGCGTGCTGACGACCGGCGTGATGGTCGAGTGCATCCGCGCCGGCGTCGAATACGTCCTCGCCGGCAGCATTCGCGACGACGGTCCGCTCGTCGATACGATCACCGACATGGTCGAGGCCCAGGATCGCTACGCCGAAGTCCTCGCTTCGGCCGGCATGGTGATCGTGCTGTCGACGATGCTGCATGGCATTGGCGTGGGGAACATGCTCCCGGCCTGGGTCCCAGTGGTGTGCGTCGACATCAACCCCGCCGTCGTCACCAAGCTGGCCGACCGCGGCTCTTCACAGACGATGGGCCTCGTGACCGACGTCGGGCTCTTCCTGCATCAGCTGGCCAAAGGTCTGCCGTAGGCGCCGTACGCAACTGTATCCGTCACGCTGCCGTCGCTTGCATAGAATCTCGGCGGCAGATGCATGCGTTTTGGTGATGCGTCGGGACGAAATGACCGCCACGCGCATCATGGCCGCCAGCAGTTTTACTGATGGATGACTCATGAGCAGAACGCATGCAGCCGATAAACAAATCCCGTTTTGCTTCTGAGTCAGGATCCTCCATAACGAACGGGTGCACGAACAGCATCCGCTAACCGATCCTCACCCGCCCGCGGCCCAGGGCCTCTACGATCCGCGCTACGAGCACGACGCCTGCGGCGTCGGCTTCATCACGCATATCAAGGGGACGAAGTCGCACGCCGTCGTCGAGCAGGGGCTGCAGCTGCTCATGAACCTGCTGCACCGCGGCGCCTCGGGGTGCGAGGCCAATACGGGCGACGGTGCCGGCATCCTGATTCAGATGCCGGACCGCTTCTTCCGCGACGAGGCGGAGCGGCTGGGCTTCACGCTGCCGGTCGAGCGCGCCTATGGCGCCGGGCTGGTGTTCCTGCCGCACGACGCCGCCGTCCGCGAGGAGATCGAGGCGCTCTTCGAGCGCATCGTCATCGAGGAAGGCCAGCTCGTCCTTGGCTGGCGCGACGTGCCGACCGATACGAGCGCCGTCGGCCCGAGCGCCGTCGCCGTAGCGCCGGTCTTCAAGCAGCTCTTCATTGGCCGCGGCGCGGGGCTGCCGTCGGCGGGCAAGTCGATCGAGGCCGATGCGCGCTTCGAGCGCAAGCTCTACGTCATCCGCAAGCGCGTCGAGCACGCGGTCGACGGGCTCGACCTGCCGGCGGCGCAGAAGCGCTTCTTCTACGTCGTCAGCCTGTCGTCGAACACGCTGATTTACAAGGGGATGCTGACCGCCGACCAGATCGGGCCGATGTATCCCGATCTGCTCGACCCGCGGGTCGAGTCGGCGCTGGCGCTGGTGCATCAGCGATTCAGCACCAACACGTTTCCGTCGTGGCCGCTGGCGCACCCGTATCGCTACGTCGCCCACAACGGCGAGATCAACACGCTGCGCGGCAACATCAACTGGATGAACGCGCGCGAGGCGCTGCTGCAGTCGGACGTGCTCGGCCCGGACCTCGAGAAGATGATGCCGATCATCCGCGAGGGCGGCAGCGACACCGCGATCTTCGACAACGTGCTCGAACTGCTGGTGATGGCGGGCCGCTCGCTGCCCCACGCCCTCCTGATGATGATCCCCGAGCCGTGGCAGAACCACGAGGGGATGAGCCCGACCCGGCGCGCCTTCTACGAGTACCACTCGTCGCTGATGGAGCCGTGGGACGGGCCGGCGTCGATCGCGTTCACCGATGGCACCGTGATTGGCGCGGTGCTCGACCGCAACGGCCTCCGGCCCTCGCGCTACTACGTCACCAAGGACGACCTGGTAATCATGGCGTCGGAGGTCGGCGTTCTCGACGTCGCCCCCGAGAACGTCCTGCTCAAGGAGCGCCTGCATCCCGGCCGGATCCTGCTCGTCGACACGGCGCAGGGCCGGATCATCGCCGACGACGAGATCAAGGAGCAGCTGGCGCGCGAGCAGCCGTACTCCGACTGGCTGCAGCAGCATCTCATTGCCATCGAGGACGTGCCCGACGCGCCCTACCTGCCGCCGCCCGATCATCAGACCGTGCTGCGCCGGCAGCAGGCGTTCGGCTACACCCAGGAGGACGTCTCGCTGCTCCTGGCGCAGATGGCCCGGAACGGGGAAGAACCGCTGGGGTCGATGGGCACCGACACGCCGCTGGCGGCGCTGTCGGAGCGCCCGCGCCTGCTCTACGACTATTTCAAGCAGCTCTTCGCGCAGGTCACCAACCCGCCGCTCGACGCGATTCGAGAAGAGCTGGTGACGTCGATGGAATCGACGGTCGGCCCCGAGCGCAACCTGCTCCGGCCCGAGCCGGAATCGTGCCGCCAGATCAACGTCCGCTATCCGATCATCGACAACGATCAGCTGGCCAAGCTGCGTCACATCAACACGACGACGCTCGAGGGCTTCCGCTCGACGACGCTGCCGATGATCGTACGACCCGCGGGAAGGCGGCGCGGCGCTCGAGCGGGCGCTGAACCGCCTCAACGAGCAGGCGAGCGCCGCCGTCGCCGCCGGCCACACGATCCTCATCCTGTCCGACCGCGGCGTGACCGAGAAGTGCGCGCCGATTCCGAGCCTGCTGGCGACGGCCGGCGTCCACCATCACCTGGTGCGCGAGGGGACGCGCACCCGCTGCGCGCTGCTCGTCGAGTCGGGTGACGCGCGCGAGGTGCACCACGTCGCGCTGCTCATCGGCTACGGCGCCGGGGCGGTCAACCCCTACCTCGCCTTCGAAACCCTCGACGACATGATCCGGCAGGGCGTTCTCTCGGACGTGCCGGGGCTGACCCACGAAAAGGCGACGGTCAACTACATCAAGGCGCTCAACAAGGGCATCCTGAAAGTCATGTCGAAGATGGGGATCTCGACGCTGCAGAGCTACTGCGGCGCGCAGATCTTCGAGGCGATCGGCCTGGAGCAGGCATTCGTCGACAAGTACTTCACCTGGACCCCCTCGCGCATCGGCGGCGTCGGCCTCGACGTCGTCGCCCGTGAAGTCCAGACCCGGCACGTCCGCGCCTTCCCGGCGCGCCGCCGCGACGACGACGATCTCGACGCCGGCGGCGAGTACAAGTGGCGCCGCGACGGCGAGCTGCATCTCTTCAACCCGGAGACCGTGCAGAAGCTCCAGCACGCCACCCGCAGCGGCCAGTACGCCCTCTACCGTGACTTCACGAACGTCGTCAACGATCAGAGCCGCCAGCTCGGGACGCTGCGCGGGCTGCTCGACTTCCGCGGCGATCGCACGCCGGTCCCGATCGAAGAGGTCGAGCCGGCCGAGAAGATCCTCAAGCGATTCGCGACCGGCGCGATGTCCTACGGATCGATCAGCCAGGAGGCGCACGAAACGCTGGCGATCGCGATGAACCGCCTCGGCGGCAAGTCGAACACCGGCGAAGGCGGCGAGGATTCGGCGCGCTACGTCCCCGACGCGAACGGCGATTCGCGGCGCAGCGCCATCAAGCAGGTCGCCTCGGCGCGATTCGGCGTCACCAGCGAGTACCTCGTCAACGCCGACGACATCCAGATCAAGATGGCGCAGGGGGCCAAGCCGGGCGAAGGCGGGCAGCTGCCGGGCCACAAGGTCTACCCGTGGATCGCCAAGGTTCGGCACGCGACGCCGGGCGTCACCTTGATCTCGCCGCCGCCGCACCACGACATCTACTCGATCGAGGACCTGGCGCAGCTGATTCACGACCTGAAGAACGCCAATCCGCAGGCGCGCGTGCACGTGAAGCTCGTCGCCGAGGTCGGTGTCGGCACGGTCGCGGCGGGGGTGTCGAAGGCCCACGCCGACGTCGTGCTGATCTCCGGCCATGACGGCGGCACCGGCGCCTCGCCGCTGACGTCGATCAAGCATGCCGGCATTCCCTGGGAACTGGGCCTGGCGGAAACGCAGCAGGTGCTGCTCCTCAACCGCCTCCGCGATCGCATCGTCGTCCAGGTCGACGGCCAGCTGAAGACCGGCCGCGACGTCGTGATGGCGGCGCTGCTCGGGGCAGAGGAGTTCGGCTTCGCGACGGCGGCGCTGGTCGTGTCGGGCTGCATCATGATGCGCGTCTGCCACCTCAACACCTGCCCGGTCGGCGTCGCGACCCAGGACCCGGAGCTGCGCAAGAAGTTCAACGGCAAGCCGGAGTTCGTCGAGAACTACTTCCGCTTCGTCGCCCAGGACGTGCGCGAGCTCATGGCGCAGCTCGGCTTCCGGACGATGGACGAGATGATCGGGCGGACCGAGGTGCTCGAGACCAGGCCGGCCGTCGAGCACTGGAAGGCGAAGGGGATCGACCTCGCGAAGGTGCTGCACCAGCCCGAGGTGGCGGCGGCGGCCGACCGCCGGGCGACGCAGAAGCAGAATCACGGGCTCGAGCGCGCGCTCGACGTCGAGCTGATCGCGCGGGCGGCGGCGGCGCTCGACCGGCAGGAGCCGGTGGAGATTGCGCTGCCGATCCGCAACGTCAACCGCACCGTCGGCACGATGCTCGGCTACGAGATCACCCGGCGCTTCGGCGGCAGCGGCCTGCCGGACGACACGATCCGGATCGCGTTCACCGGCACCGCCGGCCAGAGCTTCGGGGCGTTCGTCCCGCGCGGCGTCGCGCTGACGCTCGAGGGCGACGCCAACGACTACGTCGGCAAAGGCCTTTCAGGCGGCAGGATCGTCGTTTTCCCGCCGCGGACGGCGTCGTTCGCGCCGGAAGAGAACGTGATCATCGGCAACGTCTCGCTCTACGGCGCGACCAGCGGCCAGGCCTTCATTCGCGGCATTGCCGGCGAGCGCTTCGCCGTCCGCAACAGCGGCGCGCTGGCGGTCGTCGAAGGCGTCGGCGACCACGGCTGCGAGTACATGACCGGCGGGCGGGTGCTGGTGCTGGGCAAGACCGGCCGGAACTTTGCCGCCGGCATGAGCGGCGGCGTCGCCTACGTCCTCGATCCGGAGGGCGTGTTCAACAGCCGCTGCAACAAGGGCCTGGTCGAGCTCGAGGGGCTCGACGAGCGGGAGGACATCGAGACCGTGCGCATGCTGCTGGAGCGGCACGTCGAGTACACCGGCAGCACCGTCGCGGCGCGGCTGCTCGAGGGCTGGGATGCGACCCGGGCGCAGTTCGTCAAGGTGATCCCGCGCGACTACAAGCGCGTGCTCGTGGCCGAGGCGAGGGCAAGGGCGGAGCAGCGCGAGCCGCGCTTCGCCGAGCTCGTGGGAGCGGCCAATGGGTAAGCCGACCGGGTTCATCGAGATCAAGCGGGCGAAGCCGCAGGCGCGCCCGGTCGACGAACGGGTTCGCGACTGGCACGAGGTCTATCTGCCCGAGCCCGAAGCGAAGGTCCGCGATCAGGGGGCCCGGTGCATGGACTGCGGCATCCCGTTCTGCCATCAGGGTTGTCCGCTCGGCAACCTGATTCCGGACTGGAACGACCTCGTCTACCACAACCGCTGGCAGTCGGCGATCGAGCGCCTGCACGCCACCAACAACTTCCCCGAGTGGACCGGGCGGCTGTGCCCGGCGCCGTGCGAAGGCGCGTGCGTCCTCGGCATCAACGACGATCCGGTGACGATCAAGAGCATCGAGCTGTCGATCGTCGAGCACGCGTTCGAGCAGGGATGGATCACGGCGCGGCCGCCGGCGGTGCGCACCGGGCGCCGGGTCGCGGTGGTCGGGTCGGGGCCGGCCGGGCTCGCCGCTGCCGATCGCCTCAACCGCGCCGGCCATCACGTCACCGTCTTCGAGCGCGCCGATCGCATCGGCGGGCTGCTGCGCTACGGCATCCCCGAGTTCAAGCTCGAGAAGCGGATTCTCGATCGCCGGCTCGACATCCTGCTCGCCGAGGGGATCGAGATGCGGACCGGCGTCGAGATCGGCATCGACCTTCCGGTCAGCAGCCTGCGGCGGCAGTTCGACGCCATCGTGCTCTGCGGCGGCGCGCCGGCGCCGCGCGATCTGCAGATTCCCGGGCGCGAGCTGAACGGCGTCCACTTCGCGGTCGACTACCTGACGCAGCAGAACAAGCTGCTCGCCGGCGACCGCATTCCGCCGGGCGAGGTCATCTCGGCCGCCGGCAAGCGTGTCGTCATCATCGGCGGCGGCGACACCGGCGCGGACTGCCTCGGCACCGCGCATCGCCAGGGAGCGCGCTCGGTGCACCAGTTCGAACTGCTGCAGCGTCCGCCCGACGCCCGCGCCGACGACAACCCCTGGCCGCAGTGGCCGCACGTCTTCCGCACCTCGTCGGCGCACGAGGAGGGGGGCGAACGAGTCTACGCCGTCTCGACCGAGCGCTTCGCCGGTGACGCGCAGGGACGGGTCACGGCGCTGCACGCCGTCACCGTGGAGAGCCGGCGCGACGGCGGCCGGCTGCAGTTCGCGCGCGTCGCCGGCTCGGAATTCCAGCTCGAGGCCGACCTGGTGCTGCTGGCGATGGGCTTCGTCGGGCCGGAGCGCGGCCGCATGCTGACCGACCTCGGCGTGAAGATGACCGACCGCGGCACGGTGTGGCGCGACAACGAGTGGCAGACGAGCGAACCGGGTGTCTTTGCCGCCGGCGACATGCAGCGCGGCCAGTCGCTCATCGTCTGGGCGATCGCCGACGGACGGCAGGCGGCCGACGCGGTGGACCGCTACCTGGGCGCGGCGGCGAGCCCGGCGCGTTAGTCTCCGTCCCTACTGACTTGTAGGGTGAAATAATTAGTCCTACATAAATGTCGTAGGGAAACAGAAACCCCACCCGGCCCGGCGACGACCGACCTGACAGTTCCTGCGGCGAATTCATTGCCGCCGCGTTGCCGCCGCGGCGCGACCGCCGGTGGCGTCCAACTTGCTGCGGCTTCGAGTCTGGGAAATGTCAACCATGACTTCGAACCGGTCGGAGGTGTCCGCCGCATCGTCGCGCGCGGACGCCGTTAAGCAGCAGGTGAGCGCGGCGCTGACGGCGGCGCGGGCGGAATACCAGGTGGCGGCGGCCGCCGGGCGCGGCGGCCGTGACCTGCAGGCACGTTACACGGCGCAGATCGACGCGATCGTCCAGCAGCTGGCGGAAGCGGCGCGCGAGCACACCGGCGCGGCGCTCGTCGTCTGCGCGCTTGGCGGCTACGGCCGGCGGGCGTCGTGTCTGCATTCGGATGTCGATCTGCTGATCGTCGTCGAGGAAGCGATCGCGGCGCCGGAGGAGCGCTTCATCAACGCGCTGCTGCAGCCGCTGTGGGACATCGGCCTCTCGGTCGGCCACCACGTCCGCGAGTTCGACGAGTTCGACGAGCCCGACACCAGCAATACCGAGTTCCTGCTGTCGCTGCTCGACTTGAGGCTGATCGCCGGCGACGAGCGGCTGTTCCAGCGGCTGACGGCGTGGGTGCAGTCGTCGACCGCGGACCCGATCGCCGGCCGCCGCATCCTCGACGCCCTGCTCTTCCTGATCGACGAGCGCTACCGCACCTACAACGGCACCCTCTACCAGCTGGAACCGGACATCAAGAGCGCCCCGGGCGGGTTGCGCGACATCGCCGCGGCCCGACACATCAAGGCGCTGCAGCCGACGTCGTTCGACAGCGAGGCTGACCGCGGCGCGCGCCAGCTGCTCGAGGCCGAAGACTTCCTGCAGCGGACCCGCTCGGTGCTGCACCTCGAGACCGGGCGCGACGTCAACATGCTGAGCCACGACCTGCAGGAGCGCGTGGCCGAGGTCTTCGGCTCGCGCGGCCGGCAGACGCAGCAGCGGGTCGAGTCGCTGATGGGCGAGTATTTCCGCCACACCCGGGCGGTGGCGCGCACCCTCGAACGGGCCCGCCGGGCGGTGACGCCGGCGCCCGTCCGCGGCGCCTCGCGCCATGTCGGGCGTCACTTCGAAATCACGCCGGAAGGCGTGCGTTTTCTCGACCTGACGCGCGCCGCCTCGCGGCCGGGGCTGTGGCTCGAGCTCTTCCGCCTCGCGCTCTCGAACGGCTGCGCCGTCTCCGAGCAGGCGCTCAGCTGCATCGAGCAGAACGTCGAGCGCTACAGTGCCGACGATTTCCTCGCCACCGAGGCCGATCGGCAGCTGGTGCGATCGCTGCTGCATCCGCGGCCGGGGCTGTACGCGCGACTCTCGGAAATGCACGACTGCGGCCTGCTGGACCGCGTCTTTCCCGAGTTCGGCCGGATTCACTGCCGCGTCATCCGCGACTTCCATCACAAGTACACGGTCGACGAGCACACGCTGCTGACGATTCGCAACATCGAGTCGCTGTGGAACCCCGAAACCGCGAGCCACCAGCGCTTCGGTTCGATCCTTCAGGAGGTGCACGCGCCCGAGCTGCTGACGGTCGCGCTGCTCTTTCACGACGTCGGCAAGTGGCGCGAGACGGAGCACGCGCAGGAGAGCGTCCGGCTGGCCCAGACCGCGCTCGATCGGCTGGAGCTGCCGGCGCCGGCCCGCCAGCACGTCGAGTTCCTGATCCGCAATCACCTGCAGATGTCGCAGGTCGCCTTCCGCCGCGACCTCGACGATCCGCACGTCGTCAAGCAGTTCGCCGACCTGATTGGCTCGGAAGAGCGGCTCAAGATGCTGACCCTGATGACCTTCGCCGACGTCGGCGCGGTCAGCACCGAGACCCTGACGCCGTGGAAGGAAGAGCTCCTGTGGCGCCTCTACGTCCACGCCTACAACCGGTTGACGCTCGGCTACGCCGACGATCTGCTCCAGAAAGACCCCGCCGGCCTCGCCGTCGTCGTCGCCGGCCGGCCCGACGACATCACGGAGGAGGAGCTGTCGCAGTTCCTCAAGGGGCTGCCGCGGCGCTACCTGTCGCTTTTCGGCCTCGGTTCCATCTACCGCCACGTCCGGCTGGCGCGCGGCCTTCACGCCGACGAAGTCCACGCCATGCTCGAGCGCCACGACGACGTCTGGGAGCTGTCGCTGGTCACCCTCGACAAGCCCTACCTGTTCTCGAACATCTGCGGCGTGCTCGCCTACTTCGGCATGGACATCCATCGCGGCCAGGCGATGACGACGCCGGAAGGGCTGGTGCTCGACGTGTTCCAGTTCGCCGACGAGGAACGGTTCCTGCGCCTGAACGCGGGCGCGACCGGCGAGATCACGCGGATGCTGGAGAACGCGGTCGCCGGCTCGCTCGACGTGCCGACGCTGCTCCGCGGCAAGGAGCGCAGTGTCGTCTACCGCGGGCGCCGCCATGGCGCCCCGGTCATCCGCTTCGACAACGACCATTCGCGCAAGTACACGGTCCTCGAGCTCGTCGCCGACGACGCGCCGGGGCTGCTGCACAAGGTCAGCCGGGCGATCTCGGGCCGCGGCTGCGACGTCGATCTCGTGCTCATCGCCACCGAGGGCAAGAAGGCGGTGGACGTGCTGCACATCACCAAGGGCGGGAAGAAGTTAAACGAATCCGACCAGGTCTCCCTGCGGGAAGACCTGGAGCGGATGCTGGAGGACACACATGAAGCTCGTTAAGAGCATCGTTCGGCCGGACAAGGTCGACGAAGTGCGCGCAGCGTTGGAGAAGCTCAAGGTCTCGGGCATGACCGTGACCGACGTCCGCGGCCACGGCCGCCAGAAGGGCCACACCGCCGTCTATCGCGGCAAGGAGTACGACGTCACGCTCCTGCCCAAGGTCGAGATCGAGGTCGTGGTCCCCGACGAGGTCGTCGACGAGGTCATCCAGACGGTGATCAAGGCGGCGCGCACCGGCGAGATCGGCGACGGCCGCGTCTTCGTGCTGCCGGTCGACCACGGCTACAACATCCGCACGGGCGAACGCGACATGGTCTGACGTCGCTTTCGACAACGATGTCGGGAGGCACCGGACGGGGCTACAAAGATGTCGGATCGTCGCGCGGGCCGGGAGCAAAAACCAGCGAAAACATCGGCCCGCGCCGCCACCCCCGGGTGGCGCTGTTCTTGATACGCCGACGTCGCAATATCGCCCGACCGGATCGACCGCATCGACTCGTCGGCGCCAGTCAGCATTGATTTCCGATTGAGAGGGTGAGGAGAGGATATGAATCAAGCCGACACTGCATGGATGCTGGTCGCGACAGCCCTGGTGCTGTTGATGACTCCGGCGCTGGCCTTCTTCTACGGCGGGCTCGTCCGGTCGAAGAACGCGCTCAACACGATGATGATGAGCTTTGTTTCGCTCGGCTTCGTCGGCGTGCTCTGGGCCGCCATCGGCTACTCGCTGGCGTTCGGGACCGGCAATAACTGGATTGGCGACACCTCGAAGATGTTCCTCAACGGTGTCGGCCTGGCGGAGCAGGGGACCATCCCGCAGCTGCTCTTCATGTGCTTCCAGGGGACGTTCGCGATCATCACCGCGGCGCTGATCTCGGGCGCGATCGTCGAGCGCATGCGCTTCTCCGCCTACCTCACCTTCATCTGCCTCTGGGCGGTCCTGGTCTACAGCCCGCTCTGCCACTGGGTCTGGGGCGGCGGCTGGCTCGCCGACATGGGCGCGCTCGACTTCGCCGGCGGCACCGTCGTCCACGTCAACGCCGGCGTTGCGGCGCTCGTCGCCGCGCTCTGCGTCGGCAAGCGTCGCGACTATCCGTCGTCGGGGCTGCTGCCGCATAACGTGCCGTTCACGCTGCTCGGCGCCGGCCTGCTGTGGTTCGGCTGGTTCGGCTTCAACGCCGGCAGCGCGCTCGCGGCCAACGGCATCGCCGCCCTCGCCTTCACGACGACGATGCTGGCGCCGGCCGGCACGCTGACGGTGTGGGTGCTCCTCGATCTGATCCGGCAGAAGAAGTCGACGGCAGTGGGCGCGGCGACGGCCATCGTCGTCGGCCTCGTCGCGATCACGCCGGCCGCCGGCCTGGTCGGGCCGATGAGCGCGATTGCGCTCGGCGCGATTGCCGCGGTCCCGAGCTACTTCGCGCTGATCTATCGCGCCAGGACCCAGCTCGATGATTCGCTCGACGTCGTCGCCGCGCACGGCATCGGCGGCACGGTCGGCGCGCTCCTCACCGGCGTGTTCGCCAACAAGGCCCTGAACGGCGTGGCCGACGGCCTGCTGTTCGGCAATCCCGGCCAGCTCGGCATCCAGGCGACGGCGGTGGCGGCGGCGATCGTCTACAGCGGCGTCGTCAGCTTCGTGCTGCTCAAGGTGATCGGCCTGGTGATCCCGCTCCGCGCCGATGGCGCCGACGAGACCGCCGGCATGGATCTGACGCAGCACGGCGAGGAGGCCTACATCCACGAACGCGGCATGACGCCTTCAATCTCCGGCTTGCGCCCTGCCAGCGCTCCCGGAGGCAGCTACTCGAAGTCGCCGGTTCCGAGCGCGTCCTGAGCCGACGCGCCACGCTTGGTCCACTTGTTCGAGGTGGACATATGAAGGCACAGAATGCGCGAGGGTTCACGGCCGCCGGACGCGGCGCCGTGACCCTCGGCTTCGGCGCCGGTCTGTCCTGAAATTTCCGTATTCATTCTGCGACTTTGGAGAGGTGCTCATGACTCTTGACAGTATTCGTGTATCTCGGCGCCTGTTCCGTGTGGCGCTGGCGATCGTTGCGTGTGGCGTGATCGGAAGCGGGTCGGCGCTGGCGCAGGCGGCCGACCCCAATACCGGCGCGTTGACCTTCACCGGCGGCGTCGACCTCCCGTCGAAGTACGTGTTTCGCGGCCTCGTGCAGGAGGCGGACTCGGGCCTGACGCTCTTCCCGTACGGCGACCTCGGCATCACGTTCTTCACGGGTGAAGGCGGCCTGAAGAGCGCGAGCGTCAACGTCGGCGTGTGGAATGCGCTGCTGACCGGATCCTCCGGCCTGGACGGTCCGCAGGAGAAGCTGCACTACGAAGAGGACTTCTACACGACGCTGACGCTCGGCTTCGGCGGCGGCATGTCGGTCGGGACCACCTACACGGCCTACACGAGCCCGAACGGCATGTTCGGCACCGTCCACGAGCTTGCGTTCAAGGTGGCGAAGACCCACTGGCTCGCGCCCTACGGGCTGATTGCATTCGAGCTCGACGGCCAGGCCGACGGCGGCTCGAACGAAGGCACCTACCTCGAGCTCGGCGTCGCGCCGGGCTGGGCGCTCGGCGGCGGCAGGGCGACGTTGTCCGTGCCGACGAAGTTCGGCTTCAGCCTCAACGACTACTACGAAGGCGCAGATGGCGACGAGGCGTTCGGCTATTTCCAGATCGGCGGCCTGCTGACCGCGCCAATCTCGAGCGCGGACAGCAAGTTCGGCGTGTGGAGCGTCAAAGGCGGCGTCGACTTCTACGCCTTCGGCGACACGCCGAAGGCGTTCAACGCCGGCGACTCGAACAAGGTCGTGGCGATGTTCGGGATCGGGGTCGTTTACTAAGGATTGGCGTCGGGGCTCGGGGTTCGGGGTTCGGGGCTCGGTTGGCGTCACACGGAGTCCCAGCGGCACGGAGCGCGGAGCTTCGGCTCCGCCGACTCCCGAACCCCGAGCCCCGAGCCCCGACATGGCTGTCCCCCCGGCCCAACTTGACACCCGGCTGTCCGGCCGATAATCTGCGAGGAGCGTGTTTATCGTTTCCTGTCCCACCTGCGCATGTTGTCGCCCGGCGAGCCCGGGGGGCCTGACGGCCGTGTTCTTGCGCACCGAAACGATGAAGACGAGCTGAACCAGTCGAGTCATCGCAGTCGAAACAAGAGCAAGCCCGGCAGGCCTCGGCCTCCCGGGCTTTTGTGTTTTTTGCGGGCATAACTCGGTTTCTGGGAGGCAAGTTGGCAGTTTTTCCGGTGTTTCTCAAGCTCGAAGGGCGCCGGGTGCTGGTGGTCGGCGCCGGGCCGATGGCGGCAGCCAAGCTGGCGCCGCTCGTCGCTGCCGGGGCGCGCGTCACGGTCGTTGCCCCCGAAGTAGTCGACGAGATTGCCGCGCGCGCGGACCGGATCGAGATTCTCCGCCGGCCGTTCGTCGAGGCCGACCTCGACGGCGCCTGGTATGTCGTCGCGGCGGCGCCGCCGGAAGTGAACCGAGCCGTGGCGCGGGCCGCCGGCGAGCGGCAGCTGTTCGTGAACGCGGTCGACGACATGGAGAACGCCAGCGCCTACATGGGCGCGATCGTGAACCGCGCCGGGGTGACCGTCGCGTTGTCGACCGACGGGGAAGCGCCGGCGCTCGCGGGCCTGCTGCGCGAAGCGCTCGAACAGCTGCTGCCCGACGACCTCGACGTGTGGATGGCAACGGCGCAGGAGGCGCGGCGCGACTGGCTGGCGCGGCAGCGTGCCGATGGCCGAACGACGGCCGCTGCTCCTCGAGGCCCTCAATCGCTTGTACGGACTGCAATCAGCATGAACCTCGATCTTGTATCAACCGGTCGCGAGCGAGCGGCCGCGAGCGAGCCTGGCGAGCGGAGCGGGGCCGGGGGGCCCCGCGAGCGAGCCAGTAGGGGGGCATCGGGGGGCGAAGCCCCCCGAATAGGATTTGTCTCGCTCGTCGGCGCCGGGCCGGGCGACGTCGATCTGCTGACGCGCAAGGCGGCCCAGCGGCTGCTCGAGGCGGATCTCGTCCTCTACGACGCCCTTGTCGATCCGGCGGCGCTCGAGCTCGCACCGGCGGCACAGCGCGTTTTCGTCGGCAAGCGCGCGCATCGGCCGGCCGTACGCCAGGAGTTCATCCACTGGCTGATGGTGCGGGCGGCGAGACGCGGCAAGCGGGTCGTGCGTCTCAAGGGAGGAGACCCGTTCGTGTTCGGCCGCGGCGGCGAGGAAGGACTGGCGCTGGCCGCCGCCGGGATTGCGTTCGAGGTCGTGCCCGGCGTCAGCTCGGCAGTCGCCGCCGCCGGTCTCGCCGGCATCCCGGTAACGCATCGCGGGCTCGCCACCGGCTTCGTGGTCGTCTCAGGGCACGCCGAGGAAGGGTATCGACCGGTGCTCGAGAGCCTGGCGCCGCACAGCGCGACGGTCGTGGTGATGATGGGCATCGGCCGGATGCCGCTCATCGCGTCGCTGCTCATCGGCCGCGGCTGGAATGCGGCAACGCCGGCGGCGGTCATCTTCGGCGCGTCAACGCGGCGGGCGTCGGTCTGGACCGCGACGCTGCGGGATCTCGAGCAGGGCGCGGAGGCGGCCGACGATAAACGCGACGGCCAGCCCGGGACGATCGTCATCGGCGACGTTGTCAAGCTGCGGGCGCTGCTCGACGTCAGCGACGACGCCGACGCTGATGCGGCCGAGGCGCAGGGTTGAGTCGTAGCGCGGTGCTTCAGCACCGCGTCAGCGGCGGGGCTGAAGCCCCGCCCTACGCACGAGGGGCGGAGTAATCATGGCGACGATGCAAGGCAAAGAGACATTCGGACGGGCGCGGCTGTCGTTCGCGCAGGAAGCGGACGTCGACGAGTTCGTCTCGATGCTGGCGCGGTTCGAGGCCGGCGAGATCGGCCCCGACGAATGGCGCGCGTTCCGCCTGCTGCGCGGCACCTACGGCCAGCGTCAGACCAGCGACGCGCAGATGATGCGGGTGAAGATCCCGCAGGGTGTGGTCGACGCGCAGCAGCTCGAGGCGCTGGCGGGCGTCGGCGAGCGTTACTCGCGCGGCTTCGGCCATATCACGACGCGGCAGAACGTCCAGTTCCACTTCGTCAAGCTGCACGACGCCGAGCTGGCGATGCGCGAGCTCGCCGCCGCCGGGATCACGACGCGCGAGGCCTGCGGCAACTCGGTCCGCAACATCACCGCCTGCCCGTACGCCGGCGTTGCCCCGGACGAACCGTTCGACGTCACGCCGTACGCCGAGTCGCTGACGCGCTACCTGCTGCGCCATCCGCTGAGCTCGTCGCTGCCGCGCAAGTTCAAGATCGCGTTCGAAGGCTGCGCCGACGATCACGTCGGCGTCGGCATCAACGACATCGGCTGGCACGCCCGCGTCAGGGTCGTCGACGGCGCGCCGGTGCACGGCTTCCGCGTCACCGTCGCCGGCGGCACCGCGACCATGGTGCGGGCCGGTCTCGAGCTGCACGAGTTCCTGCCGGCCGACCAGATGTTCGATTGCGCCGAAGCGATCATCCGCGTCTTCCATCGCCTCGGCGACTACAAGCACAAGCAGAGAAACCGGCTGAAGTTCCTGGTCAAGGCGCTCGGCTGGGACACCTTCCGGGCCGAGTACGAGAAGGAGCGGACCGGGCTGCTGACGCGCGAGACACCGGCGCTGCCGTTCGAACGCGACGCGCCGCCGGTCGAAGCGGCGCCGCCGGCGTCGTCACGCGACCTGCTGGCGCTCGACCAGATCGCGCGCCGCGCCACCGCGACGACGGTGATCGGCCCGGGCATCGTGCCGAAGGTCGAGCCGCGGCTCGGCGTGCCGGCCGATCAGTACCGCCACTGGGCGAAGACCAACGTCCGGCCGCAGAAGCAGGCCGGCTACTCGATCGTGATCGTCGCGACGCTGCTCGGCGATTTGACCTCGGCGCAAATGCGCCTGCTCGGCGACCTGGCGTCGAGCTACGGCGACGGCACGGTGCGCGTCACCGTCGATCAGAACCTGGTGTTTCGCTGGGTGAAGAACGGGGACGTCGAACCGTTCTACCGCAGCCTCGCGGCTGCCGGCCTGTCGCGGCCCGGCGCCGGGACGCTGTCGGACGTCACCAGCTGCCCTGGCGCGGAGTCGTGCAAGCTTGCCGTGACGCAGTCGCGCGGTCTCGGTCGCGTCTTCGCCGATCACCTGCTGGAGCGGCAGGACCTCGTCGCCCTGGCGCCGGGGCTCGACATCAAGATCAGCGGCTGCCCGAACGGGTGCGGCCAGCATCACATTGCCGGCCTCGGGTTCCAGGGCAGCATGAAGAAGGTCGGCGGCCAGCCGGCGCCGCATTACATGGTCATGGTCGGCGGCGGCGTCGGCGATGGCAGCACGACGTTCGGCCGCCTGGCGGCCAAGATCCCGGCGCGCCGGGCGGTCGACGCGCTGGAGCGGCTGCTGCAGCTCTATCAGGAGCAGCGCACCGCAGACGAGTCGGCGGTCGGCTTCTTCCGCCGCGTCGAGCTGCCGGTCGTCAAGGCGGCGCTCGCCGATCTCGAGCAGCTGGCGCCCGAGCAGGCATCGGCGCAGGACTTCATCGATCTCGCGGAAGTCAGCCCGTTCAACCCGGAAGTGATGGAAGGCGAGTGCAGCGCCTAGCGACTCGCGGCCGATAAACCATGTCGATGCCAAGCCTCCCGCCCGTCTCGGTGGTCGATACCATCGGCAACACGTCGCTGCTCCGGCTGCGGCGGCTGGCCGGCGAGTCGGCGCACGTCGAGATCTACGCCAAGGCCGAGTTCCAGAACCCTGGCGGCTCGGTGAAGGATCGGGCCGCCTCCGCGATCCTGCGGCGGGCCGAGGCGGAGGGACATCTTCGTCCCGGCGCCGTCATCCTCGACGCGACCTCGGGCAATACCGGCATCGCCTACGCCATGCTCGCCGCTGCGCACGGCTACAAGCTGAAGCTGTGCGTGCCTGGCAACGTCACCGCCGAGCGGCTGCGGACGCTGCGCGCTTACGGCGCCGAGCTCGTGATCACCAATCCGATGGAAAGCACGGACGGCGCGATTCGCGAAGCGCGGCGGCTGCACGAAGAAGAGCCCGGCCGCTACTTCTACGCCGACCAGTACAACAACGAGGCCAACTGGCGCGCCCACTACGAGACCACCGCGGTCGAGATCCTCGAGCAGACCGACGGCCGCATCACGCATTTCGTCGCCGGTCTCGGTACCAGCGGCACCTTCGTCGGCACCGGCCGGCGCCTGCGCGCGTTCAACCGTGACATCAAGCTGATCTCGGTCCAGCCCGAGTCGCCGCTGCATGGCATCGAGGGGCTGAAGCACATGGAGACGGCGATCCGGCCCGGCATCTACGACGACACGCTGGCCGACGAGGACGTCCGCGTCTCGACCGAGCGGGCGCACGCGTTGACGCGGCGGCTGGCGGCGGAGGAAGGGCTGCTGGTCGGGGTTTCGAGCGGCGCGGCGCTGGCGGCGACGCTCGATCTGGCCGCCCGCATCCGCGACGGCGTCATCGTCACCATCTTTCCCGACAGCGGCTCGCGCTACCTGACCGAGAGCTTCTGGTCCGCCTCCGCGCTTGGCGAAGGCGGGCAGAGGTCAGGGCTCAGGGCTCAGGGCTCAGGTCAAAAAGGTTTCTCATGGTCGAACAATTCAGCCCGGCGCCGACGGTGAGTGGCGCGGCATCGATGCCGGTGACGACGCTGACGCTGGACGCGCTCGAGACCATCCGTGCCCACGGCGCCGAGACGTTCCCCGACGAGTGCTGCGGCGCGCTGATCGAGGTTGACGGTGTCGTCAGCGAAGCCTTCAAGATGGAGAACACCACCGGCGGCAGCGCCGCGCGCCGGTTCCGCATCGGCCCCGACGGGTATCGCCTCGCCGACAAGCGCGCGCGCGAGGCCGGCGGATCGCTCGTCGGGTTCTATCATTCGCATCCGAACGAGCCGGCGCGGCCATCGGCGTACGATCTCGAGCACGCCTGGCCGAATCTCACGTATGTCATCATTTCGGTCCGGAACGGCACGCCCGCCGACATCACCGTCTGGCACCTGCGCGACGATCGTTCCGGATACGACGAGGGAGAGTTGAAATGGCCCACCGGGTCCTGATTCCGACACCGCTTCGCGCGTTCACCGGCCAGAAGGACGCCGTCGAAGTCGACGGCGGCACGGTCGGAGAAGCGCTGGCGTCGCTGACGTCGAGCTACGCCGATCTTCGCAAGCACCTCTACGCCGACGACGGCAAGCTGCGCCACTTCGTCAACATCTATGTCAACGACGACGACATCCGGTATCTCGAGCGCGACGCGACGGCGCTGAAGGACGGCGACGTCATCAGCATCGTGCCGTCGGTGGCCGGCGGCGCGCCGGTGTCGAGCCCGCCGGAGGTCTACCCGGAGCTGAGCAACGACGAGATTCAGCGCTACAGCCGCCACCTGATCCTCCCAGAAGTCGGCATCGACGGGCAGCGCAAGCTGAAAGCGGGGAAGGTGCTCTGCATCGGCGCCGGCGGTCTCGGATCGCCCGCCGCGCTCTACCTCGCCGCCGCCGGCGTCGGCACGATCGGCCTCGTCGATTTCGACAGCGTCGACGCCAGCAACCTGCAGCGCCAGATTCTTCATTCGACGTCAGACGTCGGCCGCTCGAAGCTGCAGTCCGCGAAGGACCGCCTGAACGCGCTCAATCCGGAAGTCCAGGTCAAGACCTACGAGGCGCGGCTGTCGTCCGCCAACGCCCTCGATCTCTTCAAGGGCTACGACGTCGTCCTCGACGGCACCGACAATTTCGCGACCCGGTATCTCGTCAACGACGCCTGCGTCCTCCTCGGCATCCCGAACGCCTACGGCAGCATCTTCCGCTTCGAAGGGCAGGCCTCGGTCTTCGCGACGAAGAACGGACCGTGCTATCGCTGCCTGTATCCTGAGCCGCCGCCGCCAGGACTCGTCCCGAGCTGCGCCGAGGGCGGCGTGCTCGGCGTGCTGCCGGGCGTCATCGGCACGATTCAGGCGACCGAATCAATCAAGCTGATCCTCGGCGCCGGTTCGACACTGGTCGGACGCCTGCTGCTGTACGACGCCTGGGCGATGCGCTTCCGCGAGCTCAAGCTGCGGCGCGATCCGGAGTGCCCGGTCTGCGGCGACCACCCGACGGTGAAGCAGCTGATCGACTACGAGGAGTTCTGCGGCGTGAAGCCCGTGGCCGCGGCGGCCTCCGCCGCCGTGCCGGAGATCACCGTCGAGGAGCTCAAGGCGAAGATCGACGCCAAGGCCCCGATCTATCTCCTCGACGTGCGCGAGCCGCACGAGTATCAGATTGCGCGCATCCCCGGCGCGACGCTCATCCCGCTCGGCCAGCTGGGCGCCCGCTACGGAGAGTTGCCGCCGGCGTCGGCAGGGAAAGAGGTCATCGTCATGTGCCGGTCGGGCGCTCGCAGTGCCAAGGCCGTCACCCTGCTCAAGGAGCATGGCATCGAGGGAAAGAACCTGCAGGGCGGCGTTCTCGCCTGGAGCGATCGCATCGACCCGACACAGCCGAAGTACTAACTAACTGCACCTACGCCTGAGCTTTACGCGGCTTCGCGGCTCGCGCTACAGTGCCTCATCGTCCGCAGCAGAAATCGCGGCGGCGCCGGAGGCGCGGCATGTCGAAAGATAACGGCCGGATCATCATGGATCTCGGCAAGTCCATCGTCATCAAGGGCGATCTGATCGCGTCCGAGGACCTGACGCTCTACGGGCGGATGGAAGGGAGCGTGACGCTGCAGGGCGGCCACACGCTCACCATCGGGCGCCATGCCGACATCCACGCCACGATCGACGCCAAAGCCGTCGTCATTCAGGGCGCGGTCACCGGCAACGTCACTGCGCGCGAGAAGGTCGAGATCCAGACCACGGGCTCGGTCTCCGGCGACGTCTACGCCCCGCGCCTCGCCATCGCCGACGGCGCCTCCCTCCGCGGAAAGGTTGACGTTCCCAAATAGGTGCTTCGTGCTGCGGGTGCCTGGTGCCTGGGTGCTCGGTGGGCCAGGTGCGAGGGTGCAAGGTGCGACGGTGCCGGGTGCGAGGGTGCCAGGTGCGAGGGTGCCAGGTGCGCCGGGCGAAGGTGCGTTCGGCACCTCGCCCCCCGCACCCTAGCACGCCGCACGTCGCCCTCGGCACAGCGCACTTCGAGCACGAGGCACCAGGCACCTTCGCACACGGCACGTCTTGGTGTATGGTGACGGCGAAGCTCTGCGGCAACGGTGTAATTCATGACTGCAATCGGCGGGAGGCTCGGTCTTCATGCACCAGGTGGTGATCCCCTTGGAACGTCGGCGTTTCGGCCAGACGATGCGGCGCGACGCGTGGTGGGCGCAGTCGCTGCTGACGTTCATCGTGCTGGGCGGGTTCGTCGTCTACGCGACCTGGGCGGCGTTCCAGGGCAACCACTACGAGTTCGGCCCGTATCTCTCTCCCTTCTACTCGCCGCTCCTCTTCGGTGACGGCCCGCACAGCTGGTTCGGGCCGCAGCCGGCGTGGTGGCCGGCGGCGCTGCCGTTCTCGGCCGCGCTGTTGATCCTGTGGGCGCCGGGCGGATTCCGCTTCACGTGCTACTACTACCGTGGCGCCTACTACAAGGCGTTCTGGGCCGATCCGCCGTCCTGCGCTGTCGGTGAGCCGCGCAAGAAGTACCTGGGCGAGAACTCGTTTCCGCTGATCTTCCAGAACGTCCACCGCTACTTTCTCTACCTGGCACTGTTGTTCCTGGTCGTGCTCGCCTACGACGTGTGGCAGGCGCTGTGGTTCGCCGATGGCGCCGGCGGCCGCGCGTTCGGTGTCGGCCTGGGGACGATCGTGCTCGCCATCAACCTCGTGCTGCTGGGCGGTTACACGCTCGGCTGCCATTCGTTCCGTCATCTCGTCGGCGGCGTGCTCGATCAGTTCTCGCGGCATCCGACCAGGCTCAAGCTCTACGACTGCGCCAGCAGCCTCAACTGCCGGCACATGAAGTTCGCCTGGGCCAGCCTCTTCTCGGTGGCGCTCGCCGACCTCTACGTCCGACTGTGCTCGATGGGCGTGATCACGGACTGGAGGATTCTCTGACGTACGAGACTCACGAGCACGATGTGCTCGTCATTGGCGCCGGGGGCGCAGGGTTACGGGCGGCGATCGAAGCATCGGCGGCGGGCGTGAAAGTTGGTCTCCTCTGCAAGTCGCTGCTCGGCAAGGCGCACACCGTCATGGCCGAGGGAGGCGTCGCCGCGGCACTGGCCAACGTCGACGAGCGCGACAGCTGGAAGGTCCATTTCGCTGACACCATGCGCGGCGGTCAGTACGTCAACAACTGGCGCATGGCGGAGCTGCACGCGAAGGAGGCGCCGGACCGCGTCCGCGAGCTCGAGGCCTGGGGCGCGCTCTTCGATCGCACGCCGGACGGCCGCATCCTGCAGCGCAACTTCGGCGGCCACAAGTATCCGCGGCTGGCCCACGTCGGCGATCGCACCGGCCTCGAGCTGATCCGTACCCTCCAGGATCACGGGATTCATCGCGGCCTCGACGTCCACATGGAGTTCACCGTCGTCTCGCTGCTGAGCGACGGCGGCCGCATCGTCGGCGCGTTCGGCTACGACCGCGAGCGCGGCCGGTTCCGCGTCTTCAAGGCCAAGGCAACGGTGCTCGCGACGGGCGGCATCGGCCGGGCCTTCAAGATCACGAGCAACAGCTGGGAAGGTACCGGCGATGGGCATGCGCTCGCCTATCGCGCCGGCGCCGAGCTCATCGACATGGAGTTCGTGCAGTTCCATCCGACCGGGATGGTCTGGCCGCCGAGCGTGCAGGGAATTCTCGTCACCGAAGGCGTTCGCGGCGAAGGCGGCGTGCTCCGCAACAGCGAAGGCAAGCGGTTCATGTTCGACGACATCCCGGACAACTACCGCAGCCAGACGGCCGACAACCCCGACGAAGGCTGGCGCTACACGCAGGGCGACAAGAATGCCCGCCGGCCGCCGGAGCTGCTGACGCGCGATCACGTCGCCCGCTGCATCATGCGCGAGGTCAAGGCCGGCCGCGGCAGCCCGCATGGCGGCGTCTTCCTCGACATCGCCTGGATCAAGGAGCGGATTCCGAACGCGCCCGAGCACATCCGCAAGAAGCTCCCGAGCATGTATCACCAGTTCAAGGAGCTCGCCGGGCTCGATATCACGACGACGCCGATGGAAGTCGGGCCGACGACGCACTACGTGATGGGCGGTATCAGGGTCGACGCGGACACGCAGATGTCGACGCTGCCGGGCCTGTTCGCGGCAGGGGAGTGCGCCGCCGGCATCAACGGCGCCAATCGTCTTGGCGGCAACTCGCTCTCGGACCTGCTGGTATTCGGCAAGCGCGCCGGCGAGCACGCCGCGATCTTCGCCAAGGCGAACGGCGCCGTCGGCGTCGATCAGCAGCAGGTCGAGGCGGCGGCACAGCGGGCGCTCGAGCCGTTCGAGCGCGGCGCCGCGGCCGAGAACCCGTTCAAGGTGCAGCAGGATCTCCAGGGGATGATGCAGGACCTCGTCGGCATCGTCCGGACCGAGGACGAGATGCAGCAGGCGCTGTCGGGCCTGACCTCGCTCAACGAGCGTGCGGCGCGCGTCGGCGCCACCGGGCACCGCGAGTACAACACCGGCTGGCACGCGGCGCAGGATCTCGCCAACCTGCTGATGGTCTCGGAGGCCGTCGCCCGGTCGGCGATCGAGCGCAAGGAAAGCCGCGGCGGGCACTTCCGCGCCGACTATCCCGACAAGGTGCCGTCGTTCGCGACCTTCAACGTCGTCGTCCGGCGCGGTGCCGAAGGCGCGATGGAAGTCGCGCACGCGCCGCTGCCGCCGCTGCCGTCGGAGCTGCAGCAGGTCATTGAGGAGAATAAGTAACGCGTCGGGTTGAGGGAGAGCCTATGCAGACAGCCACCTTTCGTCTCTGGCGCGGCGACAAGCGGCAGGGCGGCTTCAGGGACTACACGACCGAAGTCAGTGAGGGCATGGTCGTGCTCGACGCCGTGCACGGGATCCAGGCGGAGCAGGCCGCCGATCTCGCGGTGCGCTGGAATTGCAAGGCGGGCAAGTGCGGGTCGTGCTCGGCCGAGATCAACGGCACGCCGCGCCTGATGTGCATGACGCGGCTCGATTCGCTCGACCTGACGCAGCCGGTCACCGTCGAGCCGATGAAGGCGTTTCCGCTGATCCGCGATCTCGTGACCGATGTGTCGTGGAACTACGCCGTCAAGCGCGCGATCAAGCCGTTCAAGCCACGGCCGGCCGATGCGCCGGATGGCACCTGGCGCATGCACCAGCGCGAGGTCGACCGCGTGCAGGAGTTCAGGAAGTGCATCGAGTGCTTCCTCTGCCAGGACGTCTGCCACATCCTGCGCGACCACCACCTGCACAATCAGTTCATCGGTCCGCGCTTCCTGCTCTACAACGCCGCGCTCGAGATGCACCCGCTCGATACCGAAGACCGGCTCGAGCCGCTGAAGGATCGCGACGGCATCGGCTACTGCAACATCACCCGCTGCTGCACGAAGGTCTGCCCCGAGCACATCACGATCACCGAGAACGCGATCATCCCGCTCAAGGAGCGGGTCGTCGATCGCTTCTACGATCCGCTGACGAAGCTGCTCAGGATGTTCAAGTAGCTCACACCATCAGCTGTCAGCTATCAGCTATTTCTTTCCTGCGTTGAAGCCGCGCTCGACGGCGTCGTTGACGTCGGTCGACACGGCGTGGTCGCGCCACAGCCAGCGCATCATGTCCGGCAGCACCATGCCGCCGTGCTTCTGGCTGTGCCGGCCGATGCCCCACTGGTAGTTCAGGTCGTAGCCCTTCTCGGCCAGCGCGTCCTTGAGCCGCACGTTCTGGAGGAACCAGTCGCGGCGCGGATCGTAGCTGCCGCCGCGGCCGACGCCGCGGTTGTCGTTGCGGCCGTCCTGCAGGTAGATGCGCAGCGGCTTCTTCTCGCTCTTGCTGACGAGGTCGGCGTAGGCGTCGCCGCCGCGCAGGTTGACGAAGCTGCCGATCAGGCTGAGCACCTTGCGGAACTCGTTCGGCCGCTCCCACGCCACTGTGAACGCCGCGATCGCGCCGGAACTGGCGCCGCCGATGCCGCGCTGCTCCGGCTCCTTCGAGATGTTGTATTCCTTGGTCAGCGCCGGCATCAGTTCGTCGACGATGACGCGGGCGTAGCGATCGTCGAGCGAGTTGTACTCGGTCGGGCGGTTCGTCGTCTTGTCCCCCCACTCCTGCGGCGTGGGCTCGGGCTGTTCGGGCGTCCGTCCGGGGTTGATGAACACCGACAGCATCACCGGCAGCTCGCGGCGGTGAATGAGGTTGTCGAACACGTTCGGGACCCGCAGATCGCCTTCCATGTTCATGAACGCCTGGCCATCGTTGAAGATCATCAGGCTGGCCGGCCTCGACGCGTCGTACTGGGCCGGGACGTAGACCCAGTAGGTGTGCTGCGTCCCCGGGTACGCCTGGCTCGGCAGCGTGAAGGGGCCGCGGACCTCTCCCTTGGGAACTCCCTCCTGCGCGAGAGAGTCCGGACCCAGACGGTAGTGCAGGTCAGGCGACAGCGTTGCAGACGGCGCGGCGGGCGGCGCCTGGGTCGGCGGCGGCTGCGGCGTGGCTTGCGTCGAGCCTGACGGCGCCACGACAACTGCGGTTGCCAGGATCGCGCTGAGGGTGACTGTTCGTCGCATCAACTGCTGCCTCCGATAGGACCGCGGGCGCCGGGAACTGCGCGCGGATGCCCGGGGACAGTCACTCGTGACTGTCCCCAGTGACTGTCCCCGAAATCTGTGGCAAGACACTACCACGGCCGGCCGGCGCCACTGGATCCGGCTTTGCTGTGATTGATGATGCCGGACGCCAGGCGGCAGGTGCCGCCGGCCGACAGGAGGCTATCGTGACCCGTAACATGTTGTTGCGTCTGCAACTTCTGGTACTGCTGGCGATGACGTCGTCGGGATGTCAGGCGATCGAGGGGATCTTCAAGGCGGGGATGTGGGTAGGCATCCTCATAGCCGTGGTCGTCGTCGGTGCCATCTTCATGTTGTTCGGCCGTTCGCGCACCTGACGGTCAGTCGGGGTCCGTCTCGTCCTCATGGCGCACTTCGTCGGCGTGGACGAGACGGTAGTGTGCGCCCGGCGAACTCTCGCCGTCGGGGTCGTCACAGACGAAGACGAGATCGTGGCGGCCGAAATGCTCGAACCACTCATCCCACGAGATTTCACGGAAGCGGCCCGCTCCCGGAAAGTTGAACCGCAGCCCCGATCCGCCGTCGTCGACCCGCATCGACGAGGCTCTGCCGGAGGAGGTCGCTTCACCGGTGGCCGGCTCGGCCTCGTGGAGCCGGGCCCACTTGCGGATGAGGGCCGGATCGCGTGTCGACCACTCGACGATTGGCGCGTTCGGATCCGCGACGCCGGCGATCTTTCGCGTCGGCGGATTCGTTGCCGGGCCCTTGGGCTTTGGACGTTTCGCCCGGGGCTTGCGCTCTGTCGATTTGGCGCGTTTCATAAAGCGGAACTCTGCAAAATAGCGTCCCGAATCGGCACCTCAGCCGGTGCTACGATTCACGGGTGACTGCCCGAACCGACGAGCTCCTCGAAGCGCTCCGTGAGCTGCTCGGCGACCGCGTGACCGCGGCCGCGGCGATCCGTGACCATCATAGCCACGGCGAGTCGTATCACACGCCCGCGGCTCCCGACCTCGTCGCGTTCCCGGTATCGACCGACGAAGTCAGCGCGATCGTTCGGCTCTGCGCCGGCCGGGAAGTGCCCATCGTACCATTCGGTGCTGGAACGTCGCTCGAAGGGCAGGTGCTCGCGCTGCACGGCGGCGTCTGCATCGACCTCTCGCGCATGAACCGGATCCTTCGCGTCAGCGTCGAGGATCTCGACGCCACGGTCGAGGCCGGCGTCACGCACCGCCAGCTCGCGAAGCATCTCGAGAACACCGGCCTGACCTTCTTCGTCGATCCCGGCGCCGACGCGACGCTCGGCGGCATGACGGCGACCGGCGCGTCGGGGACGACCGCGGTCCGCTATGGCACCATGCGCGAGAACGTGCGCGGCCTGACCGTCGTGCTGGCAGACGGCCGCGTCATTACCACCGGCGGCCGCGCCCGCAAGTCGTCGGCGGGCTACGATCTCACGCGCCTGTTTGTCGCGTCCGAGGGCACGCTCGGCGTCATCACCGAGATCATCCTGCGGCTGCAGCCGCTGCCAGAAGCTGTCGCGGCCGCCGTCTGCAGCTTTCCGTCGATAGAGGCCGCGGTCAAGACGGTGATCGCGACGATTCAGCTCGGCGTCCCAGTCGCCCGGATCGAGCTCCTCGACGAGGTCCAGATGGACGCCGTGAATCGGCACGCCAGGCTGGCCTACCCCGTGCAGCCGACGCTGTTCTTCGAGTTCCACGGCCACACGGATCGTGATGTCCAGGAACAGGCCGAAACCGTCCAGCCGCTCGCCGTCGAGTACGGCGGCTCGAATTTTACCTGGGTGACCCGCCCCGAGGATCGGGCGCGGCTGTGGCGGGCGCGGCACGATGCCTACTTCGCCTCGCTGGCGCTGCGCCCCGGCGCCAAGGCCTGGAGCACGGATGCCTGCGTGCCGATCTCGCGTCTCGCCGACTGCATCGTCGCATCCAAGCGGGACCTGGACGAATCGACGCTGACGGGGACGCTCGTTGGTCACGTCGGCGACGGCAACTTTCACATGCTCTATCTCGTCGACCCCGATTCCCCTGAAGAGATGGCGGAGGCGCAGCGCCTGAACGCGCGGCTGGTGACGCGCGCGATCGAGATGGGCGGCACGTGCTCGGGTGAGCACGGCGTCGGCATCGGCAAGATGAACTACCTGGCAAAGGAGCACGGCGACGCCGTCGAGACGATGAGGGCCATCAAGCACGCGCTCGATCCCAAGGGGATCATGAACCCCGGAAAGATCCTGTGAAGCGGCTCGGCGCCCTGATCCTCGCCGTCTCGGCGCTGACGGCGATTGCCGGTCGCCTTCAGGCGCAGCCATCGCCGCGCGATCCAGATTTTTCGGGCGCCGCCCGCGCCGCGGCCGCGCTGCCGCAGCTCCACAGCCTGCTCGTCAGCTGGCGCGGCGAGCTGGTCGTCGAGTACTACGCCCAAGGGCGCAGCGCAACGCGCCTCGCGAACGTGAAGTCGGCGTCGAAGAGCATCATTGCCGCGCTCGTCGGCATCGCCATCGACAAGGGGCTCATTAAGAGCGTGCGCGAGCCAATCGCCACGTGGTTCCCGGAGCTGAAGAAGTCCGCCGACAAACGCAAGCTGGCGATCACGGTCGAGGATCTCCTGACGATGAGGTCGGGCCTCGAGTCGACGAGCGGCGGCAATTACGGGGCGTGGGTCAGCAGCCGCAACTGGGTGCGCTACGCGCTCGATCGCCCGATCGTCGCCGAGCCCGGCGCCGGCATGGAGTACAGCACCGGCACCAGCCACCTGCTGTCGGCCATCCTCACCAAGGCGGCGAAGACCAGCACCTGGCACCTGGCGCAGGAGTGGCTCGCGAAACCGCTCGGCTTCTCGCTGGCGCAGTGGCCGCGCGATCCCCAGGGCATCTACTTCGGCGGCAACGAGATGCTGATGACGCCGCGCCAGATGGTGTCGATCGGCGAGCTGTACCTGCGCGGGGGAATGGCCAGGGGGCGTCAGGTGGTGCCGCGCGCGTGGGTCGAGACGTCGTGCGTGCCGCGGACGACGTCGCGATGGAACTCCGACCGGCATTACGGATACGGCTGGTGGACGTCGGAGGTGGGCGGCCGCCAGACCTGCTTCGCCTGGGGCTTCGGCGGGCAGTACATCATGTTCTTTCGCGATCTCGACCTCGTCGTCGTTGCGACGTCCTCGACGTCAGTCAGCGACGAGCGCTACGGCCACCGCCGCCAGCTGTTCGACCTGATCTCCGCCCACGTCGTCCGGCCGGTCGAGAGGTAGGGCCTTAAAGAGCCGGGGCTCGGGGTTCGGGGCTCGGGGCTCGAAGAGCTCGCTGATCCTAGTCGCCCCATGAGGAGCGGTGTTCTTTTTCGAGCCCCGAACCCCGAGCCCCGAGTCCCGGATCTGTGGCAAACCCGTGGCAGGCCGGTGAAAACATGTCGTTCGTGTAACTTCCGTGTGTCTGTCGGCCTTCCCGGCCCGTATCCTACCTGCGACATGCCACACAGCCGCGAGGTTCGATCCAACGCGTCGGAGATCAAGTTCGTCATTTCAAGCGACCTCGCGGCGCGAGTTCGGGAGTGGGCTCGGACCAATCTCGCCGCCGATCTCCACGGCCATGGCTCGTTCGGCGACGAGTACCAAACGACGAGCGTCTATCTGGATACCGCTGGCGCCGACGTGTTCCATCGGCGGGGCTCGTTCGGCCGGAGCAAGTACCGGATTCGGCGCTACGGCAGCGACGACACCGTCTTCCTCGAGCGGAAGCTGCGCCAGCCGGCGGCGCTGGCCAAGCGCCGGACCAGGGTGCCGCTGGCGACGGTTCCGCTGGTCTGGGGCGGGCCGACGGATCAGGGGTGGCCGGGGCAATGGTTCGCGCAGCGGGTTGCCGCGCGCCAGCTCCAGCCCGTGTGCCAGGTCAGTTATCACCGGACCGCCCGGCAGTCGACGAGCGACGGCGAGCTGGTGCGGTTGACGCTCGATTCCGATTTGTCGGTGCACCTCGCGCGCGACGCATCGTTCGCCGAGAGCGTGAAGATGCCGGTGCTGCCCGGCCAGGCAATCCTCGAGCTCAAGTACCGCGGCGTCGCGCCGGCGATCTTCCGCCGCCTGGCGGAAGAGTTCGCGCTCAACCCGCAGGCCGCCTCGAAGTACCGCCTGTCGCTGACGGCTCTCCGGACGCTCGAAACCGGCGCGATTGCTTCGGCGTCGAGCGGCGGCGCGGAATCGATCCATGCCTGAGTTCTTCCGCACCGCGTTCACCGATCCGGCGGCGGCGCCTCCGCTCGTCGTCCTTGGACGGCTGCTCGCGGCGTTGTTCTTCGGCGGCGCCGTCGCGTTCGTCTACCGTCGGACCCGGGGGACGGGTGAAGCGTCCCCGTCGTTCACGGTGACGCTGGTGCTCCTGTCGATCCTGATCGCGATGGTGACGCAGGTGATCGGCGACAACGTCGCCCGCGCGTTCAGCCTCGTCGGCGCGCTGTCGATCGTCCGGTTTCGCACCGTCGTCCGCGACACTCAGGACACCGCGTTCGTCATTTTCTCGGTCGCCGTCGGCATGGCTGTCGGCGCGAGCCATCCCGAGGTTGCCATCAGCGGCGTCCTCGTCGTTGGCCTGGCGGCCTGGTTGATGACCCGCCGGCACGCGACCGTCGATCGATACGGCCCCTACCTGCTCCAGGTCAGGGTCGGCCTGGGCCACGACCCCGAAGCGCTGGTGAAGCCGGCCCTGGACGCGCACGCGAGGACGCGCCAGCTGGCGGGCATGTCGACGGCGGGGAAGGGCATGGCGCTCGAGATGTCGTACCGGACGGAACTGCGGAGCGAGGACTCGGCGACCGAGCTCGTGAGGATGCTGAATCGCGTCGACGGCGTGCAGACAGTGACGCTGACGCGCGTCAACGGCGACGAATGAACAGGAACCACCAATGCAGAACCAACTCAATCGCGGCGGCCTTTTGATGACGATGGCGCAGGCGCTTCTTCTCGGCATCGTCGCCGGGCTCGGCGGCTACTTCCTGCTGAGCGTGACCGTCGGCGTGCCGGCGCGCGCGCAGGCCGTCCAGCCGGGTCAGCCGCCGACACCGCCGCCGGGCGGACCGCAGGGACCACCGCCGATGGGTTTCGGCGGCCGCGGCGGCTTTGGCGGCGAGGAGCGCAAGGTCGTCGGCATGTTCGACAAGAACGGAGACAAGCGGCTCGACACCGCGGAACGGAAGGCCGCGCGTGAAGCGCTGGCGGCCGAGGGTACCGGACGGCGCGGCTTCGGGCGCCGCGGCGGCCCGGGCGGCCCCGGCGTCGGACGGATCGAGTCGGGTTCGCCCGGCGCCCGGCTGACACCGGCGGACGTGAAGTCGTACTCGAGCGAACCGCTCTATGACATCGGCACGCTGCGCACGATCTTCCTCCAGTTCGAGAACGGCGACTGGGAGCAGGAGCTCGCGGCCTTCCACAACACCGACGTCGAAGTGCCGGCGCTGGTGACGGTCGACGGCAAGACCTACAAGGAAGTCGGCGTCCACTTCCGCGGCGCGTCGTCCTACATGATGGTGCCGGAAAGCCTGAAGCGCTCGCTCAACCTGTCGTTCGATTACGCGATCGAGAAGCAGGAGATCGGCGGCCACCGGACGCTCAACCTGCTGAACGCGAACGGCGACGCGACCTTCATGCGCACGGTGCTCTATTCCGAGATCGCCCGGCACTACATCCCGACGCCAAAGGCGAACTTCGTCCGCGTCGTCATCAACGGCGAGAGCTGGGGCGTCTACGTCAGCGCCGAGCAGTTCAACAAGGACTTCACCCGCGACTATTTCAAGAGCACGGACGGCGCCCGCTGGAAGGTGCCGGGCAGCCCGGGCGGCCGCGGCGGCATGGAGTATCTCGGCGACGATCCCGCAACCTACAAGCGAATCTACGAGATCAAGACGAAAGACACGACGAAGTCCTGGTCAGACCTCATCGCGATGTTCAAGGTGCTGAACGAGACGCCGGCCGACAAGCTCGAGGCGGCACTGGCACCGGTGCTCGACGTGGACGGCGTCCTCAAGTTCCTCGCTCTCGAAGTCGCGCTCGTCAACAGTGACGGTTACTGGGCGCGCGCCAGCGACTACAGCATCTACCAGGATCCGAAGGGCAAGTTCCACGTCGTGCCGCACGATCTCAACGAGGGGCTGGCCGACGAGGGCGCCGGACGCGGGTTCGGGCCTCCGGGGGGAGGCATGCGGTTCGGCGGTCCGGATGGCCCGCCGCCAGGGATGCCTGGACCGCCGCCCGGTCAGGCTGGCCAGCCAGGCCAGCCGGGGCCCGCCATGCGGGGTGGCGGCCGCGGCGGGTTTGGCCGCGCCAGCGCCGAGCTCGATCCGATGATCGGCCTCGACGATTCGACCAAGCCGCTGCGCTCGAAGCTGCTGGCGGTGCCTGCGCTGCGCGCACGCTATCAAGGTTACGTCCGCGACATCGCGGAGAAGTGGCTGGACTGGAAGGTGCTCGGCCCGAAAGTGCAGCGCTACCAGGCGCTGATTGCCGCCGACGTCAAGGCCGACACGCGCAAGCTCTATAGCTTCGAGGCGTTTCAGAACGACGTCGAGACCGGCGAGCGCAGCCTCCGGAGCTTCGTCGAGAAGCGCCGCGCGTTCCTTCTGAAGTCGACGCCGTAGCTTCGGGGACAGTCACTCGTGACTGTCCCGAGTGACTGTCCCCAAGCTCATCCTTAAGCTGGCGCTAGCGTCCGCAGCTCGTCATCTCGTCGCGGATGTTGTGCAGCTGCGACGTGAAGCCTGGTCCGAAGCCGCCCGTTCCCCGCGGGCTGCGCCCGCCGAACCCGCCCCGCTCGCTGCGGATGAAGGTGCTGCCCGCATCGAGCGGCAGCGTCCCGACGTTGGCGCAGAAGCGTTCGAACATGCCTTCCCGCAGCAGATACTGCTCGACGTTCGAGACGTAGAACGTCCCCGCGATCGTCCCGTGCTTCTTCAGGTAGGCGCCTATCGCCCGGATCGCCTTGGTTCCGGCGAAGTTGCCGACCACTGGCACGACCAGATTCTTCCGCTGCAGGTCGCGGACGATGGCAAAGTTCTCTTCGGAGGCGAGGAAGCTGCGCGCCACCGAGGCGGTGTCGGTGGCCGTCATCAGCTCGGCGTAGGTCGGGAACGAGCCGGCCGATCCTGGCGTGACTTCGTAGTGAATATCGAGGCCGCGGCTGAAGAACTCGCCGTAGACGCTCTCGATCCGCGCCCAGTCTTCAGGCGGCAGCACGATCTTCTTCGTCTTGAAGAGCTCACGCATGGCGGCGATGTTCTGCGTGTGGAGTTCGTCGCGCCGCAGCTGCGCGTCGTCGTAGGCGGCGAAGATCTCCTGCGCCGTCGACTTCGCTCCGAGCCCGGCCGGACGCTTCATCGAAAACAGGCGCGACACGAAATCGGCGCGATCGCTCGACAGCTCGAAGATCGCCTTGTACAGCAGGTGAAGGTGAAGATTGCCGCGCCGAACGTCGACGATGAACGCCATCGACGGGCGGGTCGCGGCAATGTAGGTGAAGTTCTGCTCCGGGCCGACGCCGAGGTAGGCGCGCCCGGGCCGCACCGTCTTGACCAGCTCCGGGATCACGCGCTGCATGAACATCTCGTTCGACACGAGATTGTCGGAGCGGAAGAACCCGTCCGGCTCGGAGAGCTCGAGGCTCAGCTTCCAGAAATCCTGGCCGTTCAGCGTCGCCGGCAGGCGGCTGATCGTCGGCCGCGCCTGCGGCGTGACCGGCGCCACCCGCGCCACAGGCGAGAGCGCCAGCGCGGCGACGAGGATGAGGAAGCCTCTGCGGGACATCGTCTCGAACGGGCTACTTGATCGGAGAGTAGTCGGCGGCCTTCATGAATACGGAGTCCGGCGCCTTGGAGAGGATGCGGCCGTTGACCTCGGAAGCGGTCCGGACCTTCTGCCATTCAGGATCGGCCATGAACGACGCCCAGCTCGCCTTGGCGGCTTCGCGGCTCGAGTGCGAGAGGATGTAGATCAGCTGCGTATCAGCCATCGGACCCTCGGTCGGGATCCAGTAGCCGATGTTCTTCATGTTGTATTTCTCGAAGAACTTGAGCGTGTGATCGCGGAAGCGCGTTTCGAGGGCCGGCAGCATGCCGGGGTTCGTGGTGTAGGTGCGCATCTCGAAGACGCGCGGCGCCTGCGCCTCGACGACCGGCTCCGGCGCAAGACGTCCCATCACAAACCCAGCGCTGAGGAGCGCCACCGCTCCACAAAGTCGATACAAAGCAACTCTCATGACGTTCGGCCTCCGATGTGTAGGGAACCAAGCATAGGTCGGGGAAAAGTGCAACCGGGGTCAGACCCGGGTCTGACCCCAACCCTTCAATCCTCCGGGAGTGTAACCGGTTTGATACGCTCAGGCCATGCGTTGGGCGATCGTGTGGGCGGTCCTGATCACGCTCGTACTCCTGCCGTTCCTGTTGTTCGAGGCGCAGTTTACGGCTTTCGCCGAGCGGATGACGTCGGGCGAGACGGCGAGATGGCTCGCCGCCGCCGCTATCTTCGGGCTGCTGGCGGGCGACGTCTTCCTGCCGGTGCCATCGAGCATCGTGTCGACGGCGGCGGGCGTGCTGCTCGGCGCCTGGCGCGGCGCCGCGGTCGTCTGGCTGGGAATGATGGTGGCCTGCCTGTGCGGCTACTGGCTGGGCACGCGCGCGTCGGGGGCGGCGCGGCGGTTCGTCGGCGACGCCGGGCTGCGGCGGGCCGAAGCGCTGGTCGATCGCTACGGCGACTGGACGATCGCCCTGTGCCGGCCGGTCCCGGTGCTGGCCGAGGCCAGCGTCATCTTCGCCGGGCTGATCCACGCCCCGTTCGGCCGCTTTCTCGCGCTGACCGCCTTGTCGAACCTCGGCATCGCCGTCGGCTATGCCGCCTTCGGCGCCTATTCGATGCGGCTCGACTCGTTCCTCGTCGCCTTCCTCGTTGCTTTGCTTGGGGCGCTGTTGATCCCGGGGCTCGTCATGCTACTCGCGCGCCTGACCCTCGCCGGCCGGCGCTGACAGCCGCGCCAGCACCCGGCCCGCCTCGAGCAGCGCCGCCCCTTCCTCGTCGGTGAAAGTGCGCTCGCGGTGGTTGGCGATGCCGACGGCGCCTATCGCCCGGCCATCGAGCAGCAGCGGTACGACGATGGACCCTTGCAACCCGGTGGCTCGTGCGCCCGGCCGGACGTCGCCGGTGGCGTCCGTCTGGATGTTGCAGGAGTTGACGGGCTCGCCACGCTCGACCGCAAGGCCGGCCATGCCCTTGCCGACCGGTACCCGTCGCACGGTCTCGATCACGACCTGTGGAATGCCGGCGCTCGCCGCCTTGAGATGCAGCACGCCGTCGCCGCCCAGGAGGTGAACCGTGCCGCTGTCGGCCGCGAACGCGATCAGGATGCGGGCCAATGCCGCATCGTACGAACCGGCCGCGAACGCCCGTTCGACTTCGCCTGCCAGGCCGTCATCAGGCTGCATCGGGCACCCCCAGGTGGCGGAGGATCACTGAATAGATGTCCACCGAGCGCAGCGTCGGCGCCGACAGCAGGTGCTGCTGGCGCGTCATCACGAGCGGACCGTCGTCGCCGCTGCCCGGACGGCCGTGCGAGCCCCGGACCAGCGTCGCGTCGAGCGGGATCACGTCGAGCAGCGTCCGGAAGCCGAGCGCCCGCCGCGCCAGCTTCCATCCGACGGTCAGCTGCGGGTGCTTGATCGCCGGATCGAGCACCAGTTCGACCGGATCGTAGCCCGGCTTGCGGTGAATCTCCACCGTCCGGGCGAAATCCGGCGCCTGCCGATCGTCACGCCAGTAGTAATACGTGAACCACGCCTTGGGCCCGGCGATTGCCATGAGCTCGCCCGCGCGCGGGTGGTCGATCCGCAGCTCTCTCTTGCCGGCCGCGTCGAGCACGCGTTCGACGCCAGGCGTGTTCGCGATGACGTCGCGGACTCTGTCGTGAAGCGATCGGTCGTTGAGGTAGACCTGGGCAACCTGATGGTCCGCGACGACGAAGGCCGCACTGGCGCCCGGATCGAGCAGCTCGAGGCCGCGCTCCTCGCGCACGGCGAGCAGGCCGTGATCGCGCAGGACGCGGTTGAGGTGGACCGGCGTCGTCACGTCGCAGAGCCCGTACTCGGAGAGCACGACGACGTGGGCGCCGCGCTGTTCGTAGAACGCAATCAGATCCGCGGCGACGTCATCGACCTGGGCGATGTCGCCGGCCGCGGCCGGATCCCCTGGTCCGACCCGCTGCAGGTTGTAGTCGAGATGCGGCAGGTAGACCAGCGTCAGCGTCGGCGAAAACTTCGTTTCGACCCGCTTCGCCGATTCCGCGATCCATCGCGTCGACGCGATCGACGCCCGAGGTCCCCAGAAGTCGAACAGCGGGAACTTTCCGAGCGCCTGCTGCAGCTCGTCGCGCAGCCCTGCCGGCGTCGTGTAGATATCGGGCAGCTTGCGGCCGTCGGCGAGGTACATCGGCCGCGGCGTGACGGTCACGTCGGCGGTCGAATACATGTTGTACCACCAGAACAGGTTGGCGACCGTGAACGCCGGATCCGCGGCACGGGCGACGTCCCACACCTTCGGCGCCTCGACCAGCTTGTTCGACTGGCGCCAGAACCTGATCTCGCAATCGTCGCGGAAGTACCAGCCGTTGCCGACGATGCCGTGGGTTTCAGGGTAGCGGCCGGTGAGGTAATCGCTCTGCGCCGTGCAGGTGACCGCCGGAAAAGCCGCGTCGATGCGCGACAGGCCGGCAGCCGCCGCCCACTGCGACAACCGCGGCGCCCGCGCGAGGACGTTCGGTGTCAGGCCGACAACGTTGAGTATTACAGTGCGTTGCATACCAGGGGAGATGACTGAAGACTGAAGACTGTAGATTGACGATTGACGATTGTCGATTGCAGACTGCAGATTGTCGATTGTGGGTTGTCGATTTTAGATTTTAGATTGTCGTCGTCCTGCGCACTTGCGACTAATCACAGCAGGCGCGCCCAATCTACAATCGCCAATCTAAAATCAAGAATCGTCAATCTGCAGTCTTCAGTCAGCAATCTTCAGTCTGCAGTCAGCAATCTTCAATGTCACGCCTTTCCCATCGCCTCCAACACCCACAGATACTCCCGCGCAATGGACTCGAGCAAGTCCTCCTTCAGCCCCGGCGGCAGCACGTCCCAGGTATAGGTTTCAATCTCGAGATGACGGGTGAACGGCGCGGCCGCGGCCAGCGCCAGGACCTTGCGCACGTAGTCCTGCGTCGAACCGAACGTCTCGTACTCGCGGGCGAAGAGCGGGACGTGGAAGTGGATGCGCCATTCGCGGCCGGCGGTGCCGCCGGGCCGTCCGAGCGCGACGTCGAGGTCAGGGTAGTGCGTCAGGCCGTGAGGCTGTCGTTCCACCACCTGGTGCAGGTAAGTGGCGTCGGCGAAGCGTGAGAGGACGCGGGAAACATCTTCCGACTCGGCGCCTGACTGCGGAAAATCCACCGTCAGCGCCGAGCTGAGTTGAACGCGCCCGATGCCGATGCCGGCCGCGGCCAGTTGACGCAGCGCTTCGGCCGGATCCTCGGTACTCGACGGCGAAGTGGCAGCAGTCGAAGCACAACTTGACGTGCTCCCGGAGCAGTTCGCGGGCGGTCTCTTCGGTCAGACCCATCTCGGCGGCGAGCGCCGGGGCGCCGTGCGGCATCAGCTGCCCGGTGAAGAACTGCACCGATTCGTCGGTGTTCTCGATCGAGCAGTCAGGTTCCGGCTCGATGTCCAGATGAATCAACGCGCCGCGCTCGTTGCGGATGCGGGCCATTTCGGCCGCGACTCGCGCCACCTGCCGGGTGATGTCGCGCCAGTCCGCGGCCGTCGCGTCCGCCATCCACGGCTTGTACGAGAGCGGCGCCGTCGAGACACCGCCGTCGATGCCGTCCGGCAGCAGCGCCGCGAGGATGTGCGCCAGGTCGATCGTGTAGTCGACGCGGGCGTTGTCGCGCCAGTCGGGCGCGTAGACGTCGGCCTTCACGGGCCGGCCGTGGAAGTGGCCGTACGGGAAGCCGTTGATGATCGCGACGTAGAGCCCTTCGTCGTCGAGGAACGTGCGCAGGTCGCGCAGGCGGCCGCCGTCGCGGAGCTCGCGCGCTTCCCTGGCGGAGAGCCGCAGGCCGATGCCGAACGGCGCCGCTGGCGACAGGCGCGCCTTCAGCGCCGGGGCGTAGCGGCGGATGTTCGCCAGCACGGCGTCCCAGCCGTCGGCGGCGTGGATGTTCGTGCAGTAGGTAAGGTGGAACCCGTGCGCGATCTGCACTGCGATTGAAGCCTGGTCGCCTGGGGCCGGGCCTACCGCGAGCCGACGGCTTCGCGTTCGCGCTCCGGCCGGATCCGGAACCGCGACGACTGGCTCAGGAACTCGACCGGGTTCTCGAACACGAGCCTGTGGATCAGGCTCTCCGGATGCTTGCGCCGCCGCATCTCCATAATGAAGCGCGGCACCGCCATCGAGTCGCTCGGGCCCCAGTCGCAGGCGCCTGCGATGCAGATCCGATCGGGTCCGAAGCGCTCGACGATATCGGCTGCGCGCTGCGGCGAGACCTTGGTCTGCGGATAGAGCGTGAGGCCGGCCCAGTAGCCGTTGTCGAGGATCTGCTGCAGGGTGTGCTCTTCCGCGTGATCCACGAGGACGCGCGACGGCTCGAGCGTCGGGAAGCTGCGCAGCACGTCGATCGAGATGTGCGTGCCCTTGAGCTTGTCCTCGAGGTGCGGCGTGTGGATGAGGATCAGCTGCTTGTGCGCGATCGCCAGCTCGATCTGCTCGGTGTAGGTCTCGATCTCGTTGCGGGTGACGCGGTTGAGGCCGATCTCGCCGATGCCGAGCACGGTCGGCTTGTCGAGGAACTTCGGGATCCGCTGCAGGACTTCCTTCGACAGCTCGCGATCATCCGCTTCCTTCGGGTTCATCGCCATCCAGGTGTAGTGCTGGATGTGATACAGCGCCGCCCGCTTCGGTTCGAAGTCGGTCAGCTGGTGGAAGTAGTCCTCGAATCCCTCGGCGCGGCTGCGATCCCAGCCGGCCCAGAATGCCGGTTCGGTGACGGCGACGCAGCCCGACAGCGACATCTGCTGGTAGTCGTCGGTCGTCCGCGACACCATGTGCGCGTGGTGATCGATGTATTTCATGAGCGTGCGTCCTTCTTCCTGTTCGCGTCCGCCGCGCCGCTCCAGCGGTCGTAGGCGCCGAGCGCGCTCTTGCGATCGAGCGCCTCGAGCGGCGTCGTGCGCGGGTCGCTGAGGATCTGCTGGATGCGATCCATGCGGTTCTGGCCGTCGAGCGCCGCGAGCGACTCGGCGAACGCCTTCATCCGGAAATCGCCGGCGGCGTACGCGCGGATCGGCGCGATCGACGCGGTCGAGGAACGCGGCTATCTCGAGCAGCTTCGTCCGGTTCTCGATGAAGTACTCATCGACCAGTTCCCTCGGGCTCAACGGCGACGTTGCGGTAGTGGCTGGCTTCTGCATGGGTTCGGTTCTCGCGCGCCCGCTGCGCCTGTTCGAAATCGCGCAGGACGGCAATGCTGCGTCGCATCACATCGCGCCGGATCTCGTGAACGTCGAACGGCGCGCCAATCGAGCGGAGCATGAGGATGGTCAGGGTTCCGCCAAGGTGCTCGCGGAACTCGTCGAGGCCGCCGAGCACGCTGTGCGGCGAGCCGTCGGCGTCGAGGTCGCGATCGAGCTCGGGAACGTGCACCGACAGGCCCAGCGCCGGCAGCAGGTTCAGGATCCGGCGCCAGTCGTCTTCGGGCAGAAAGCCGGCGAGGTACGAATAGGTCGTGTCGAGGGCGATGCCAATCGCAACCGCCTCACCGTGACCCAGCCGATAGCCGGTCAGGTGCTCGAGCTTGTGCGCCGACCAGTGACCGAAGTCGAGCGGCCGCGACGAGCCGAGCTCGAAGGGATCGCCGCTCGTGGCGATGTGCGTCAGGTGCAGCGCCGCGCAGCGGTGGATGACCTGCTCCATCGCCGCGAGGTCGCGATGCTTCAGCGCCGCGGCGTGGCGCTCGATGAAGTCGAAGAACGTGCGGTCCTTGATGAGCGCTGCCTTGATCGCCTCGGACACGCCGGCGCGCCAATCACGATCCGACAGCGTCGTCAGGAATGTCGAGTCGTTGATCACCGCGAACGGCGGCGCGAAGGTGCCGAGATAGTTCTTCTTGCCGAAGGCGTTGATGCCGTTCTTGACGCCCATCGCCGAGTCGTCCTGCGCCAGCACCGTCGTCGGCAGGCGCAGCAGGCGGATGCCGCGATGCGCCGTCGCCGCGGCATAACCGGCCGCATCGAGCACGGCGCCGCCGCCGATGGCGACGACGTAGGAGTGACGGCAGATGCCGCCGTCGTTGATCGCGCGGTGGATCGCGTCGACGTGCCGCGGGTCGTTCTTCACCGCCTCGCCGCCGGGCACGACGACGACCGGGCCGGCAAGGCAGAGGACGGTGCGGTGGCGCTGGCAGTACTCCTCGATCTGCGCGGTGAGATCCGGGTAATGGCGGCGTACGCCGTCGTCGATGACGAAGACCAGGCGGGACGGGCTGATATCCGCTGAGCGGGCGACGACGTCGCGCAGCAGCAGGTTGGAAGGCGACAGTACCCCGGACGTGAAGTAGACCGGGTACTCGAACTCGACGGTGACCTTCTGCCTGATGTGATCCATGTCACGTCACGGAAAAGAACCTGGCGAGCGCCCCGGCCGCGACTGCCGTCGCAAGTATTGCGAGGGCGTAAACGCCGCCGCCGTAAATGGCGCCGATAGCCGCGTCCAGCAGCGCCAGCGACAGCACGCCGGTCTTGATCGCCCGCCTGATCGTCGTCGGGTCCGGCGATTGCCGCGCCGCCCAGAATGGCGGCAGCACTCGCCATCCCAGAACCAGAATCAGGGCCAGGCCCGGCCACGACGCGCCGCTGGCCGCCCAGATCGCGACCAGCCCGATCAGGACCAGACCTAAGGATATCAGAGCGAATACGGCGATCCCGCGGCGGCCGCCATGAACCTCACCGCGGCTCAACGCCGTGACCCCGGCGATGTAAGTCACTGGAAACGCGGCGAGTAGCCAGGCTGATGGCAGCACGGCCGGTGCGGCCGCGATGCCGAGTAACAGGTTGAGGCCGCGGCAGAGTCCCATGTTGAACGGACCGAACAGGGACTGACGTTTGCCCCAGGCGTCATAAAGGAGGACGCAGCCGGCCGTGAGCGCGGCGACGAGCCCGGCAGTCGGGTTGGCGAAGGCGGCGGCAAGAACGCCAATGAGCAGCAGGCTGCCGCCGAGGCAGGCCGCTGCCATCGTGCTGACGCGTCCGCTCGGGATCGGCCGCTCCGGCCGTTCGACCCGGTCCAGGTCGCGATCGAACACGTCGTTCAGGACGACGCCGCCGGCGTAGAGGCAGGCAGTCGCACCAAGGAGCCACAGCAGCGCCCGGCGGTCGGGGAAGCCGGCGACGGCGTAGCCCGCAAGCACGTCGGCCAGGGCAGTGACGACGTTGGCGGGACGGATGAGCTGAAGCCAGCGATTCGCGGCCACGGACGGAGCATTGTGGCATCAGGTGGTTTCGAGAGTCACTGATGAGTTTACGGACCGGCTCGGATGCCCCCACAGATGTGTTACGCGATGCGAAACATAGCCAGTAAAGTATGAAGATCATTGATTTTGGGGTCACGCCGGTGTTACAAGGCTGCTTCATGACGAGCACTCGGGCGGCAATCGTGGCGTCCTCGCTGGTCTGGGCGGCGTGCCTGTTCGTGACCGCTGAGGCGCGGCAGGCGCCGGCGGGCGGCGGCCAGAAGCCCACACCGGAAGAGATCTTCGAATTCCAGAACAAGCAGGAGCAGGCGGGGTCGCCCGAGGCGGGCCGGCCGATCTTCGAGAAGGCCTGCGCCAGCTGTCACCGGTTCGGCGAGGCGATCGGCAAGGAGGTCGGGCCTGACCTCACGACCATCACCAGCCGGTTCAAGAAGCGCGACGTCCTCGAGGCGATCCTGTGGCCGTCGAAGGTCATCTCCGACCAGTACAAGTCCGAGATGTTCGAGCTGAAGGACGGCAACGTCGTCTCGGGCGTGGTCGTGCGCGAAAACGCCATCAGCGTCTTCGTGCGGACCGCGGAGTTTCCCGACAAGCAGGTGCCCGTGCCGAAGGCGCAGATCGCGAGCCGTGCCGAGTCGACGGCGTCGCTGATGCCGCCGGGCCTGCTCGATCCCTACAGCCAGACGGATATCTCGAACCTGCTCGCGTTCATCATGGCGCCGCCGCCGGCCAAGTAGCGCAGTAACGCCATCCCCCAGTTCGCCGCGATCGTCCGCGGAACCTGTGGCCGAGCACAGCCCCGACCGGAGTGGAGAGTAGCGCGGAGAGCAGCCTGCCGTCCGATCTGAGAAGCGAGCGAAGCGAAGCGAGGCACGACAGTCGCATGCCGAAGAGCGCGAGCGAGCAAAGCGAAGCGAGGCACCACAGTCGCATGCCGAAGAGCGCGAGCGAGCAAAGCGAAGCGAGCCACCGGAGCGGAGCGGGGCCGAGGGGCCCCCGCGAGCGACGGTGTAAGGGGGTCCGGGGGACGAAGTCCCCCGGATAAAGATGTCGAACATCCGCGAAGTCGCAAAGCGTGCCGGCGTGTCGACGGCGACCGTGTCGCGGGTGCTGAGCCGGCCCGACGTCGTTTCGCCAGACACGCGGGTGCGCGTGCTGAAGGCAGTCGAGCGGCTCGGCTACGCGCCGAACTCGGCCGCCAAGAACCTGCGCACGCTGAAGTCGCGCAAGCTGCTCGTCACCGTTCCCGACATCTCCAACCCCTTCTTCTCGCTGATCCTCCAGGGCATCGAAGACGCGGCGCAGAAGAACGGCTACGCGGTGCTGCTCGGCGATACGCAGAACGACGAGCAGCGTGAAGAGCGCTACGCCCAGATGCTGAAGCAGAAGGAGGCGGACGGCCTGATCTTCCTCGGCCACCGCCTGCCGCGCGTCGCCGCCAGCGTCGTGCAGGAGATGGCGCCGCATTGCGCCCCGATCGTCAACGGCTGCGAGTTCAGCGCCGAGCTCGGCGTGCCGAGCGTGCACATCGACAACGCTACCGCCGCCGCCGAAGCGATGCAGCATCTCTACGCCCTCGGCCATCGCGTCATCGGCGTCGTCACCGGGCCGCTCCTGAGCCCATTGAGCCGCGATCGTCTCCAGGGGGCGCTCGCCGCCGCACGCGTGCACGGGCTCGAGAGCGACGTCCTTGTCTCGCAGGGGGATTTCTCGATCCGATCGGGAGCGGAGGCCGCGGCGTGCCTGTTGTCGCGCCCGACGCCGCCGACCGGCATCTTCTGCTTCAACGACGAGATGGCGATGGGCGTCATCTCACATACCCGCAGCCGCGGCCTGCGCATCCCCGACGAGCTCTCGATCGTCGGCTTCGACGACATCCGCTTCGCCGAGTGCGTCGATCCGCCGCTGACGACGATCGCGCAGCCCATGCGCGCCATCGGCGAAGGCACGGTGGCGCTGCTGCTGCAGATCCTCGATGGCAGCCAGGACCCACCGCGTTCGGTGACGCTCCCGCACACCCTCCGCGTTCGCGCGAGCACGGCGGCGCCCGCGCCCCGGCCTTAGGTTTTTTCCATTCTTTCGGACGCGGATTCACGGGACGCGGATTGTACGGATCGCGGATACCAGGCGACCGCCCGTCGTATCGCGACGCTGTCGGCCCCGCAGTAACCGATTACACCGGGGTATAATCCAGGTTTTCCAGCTCACGCTCTCTTACGAAGGATCACGCTCATGGAAGGTAACAAGCTCGCCATTCTCGTCGGCGGCGGCCCTGCCCCCGGCATCAACGCGGTCATCGGCGCGGCGACGATCCGCGCCCGGCTCGAAGGGATCGACGTCGTTGGCATTCGCGACGGCTTCGAATGGATCATGCAGGGCGACATCGACCACGTCATGCCGCTCGGCATCGACGTCGTCAGCCGCATTCACTTTCGCGGCGGCTCGTATCTCGGCATCGCCCGCGCCAACCCGACCAAGGACCCGAAGCTGCTCGACCGCACCATCGACTCGCTGCTGCGCCTCGGCGTCTCGCAGCTGGTCACTATCGGCGGTGACGACACGGCGTTCTCGGCGATGAAGCTGGAAGAGCGCGCCGCCGGCCGCATCCGCGTCGTCCACGTGCCGAAGACGATCGACAACGACCTCGATCTGCCGGCGCACGTCGACACCTTCGGCTTCCAGTCGGCGCGCCACTACGGCGTCCAGATCGTCCAGAACCTGATGGTCGACGCCAAGACGACCTCGCGCTGGTACTTCGTCATCGCGATGGGGCGCAAGGCCGGCCACCTCGCGCTCGGCATCGGCAAGGCGGCGGGGGCGACGGTCACGCTCATCACCGAGGAGTTCACGCCGCCGACGCGGATGAATACGATCGTCGACACCCTGACGGCGGCAATCATCAAGCGCCTCGCCGACGGCCGCCGCGACGGCGTCGCGATCATCGCCGAGGGCGTGGTCCTCGACGTCGTGCCGGAGGATCTCGAAGGGCTCGCCGACGTCGAGCGCGACGCGCACGGCCACATCCGCCTGGCCGAGGTCGACCTCGGCAACATCCTGAAAGCGCAAGTCTCGGCGCGCCTCAAGGCGCTGGGCATCAAGACGACGATCGCGGCCAAGAACATCGGCTACGAGCTGCGCTGCGCCGATCCGATCCCGTTCGACATGGAGTACTCGCGCGACCTCGGCTACTGCGCCGCGAAGTACCTGGTGTCAGGCGGCAACGCCGCGATGGTGTCGATGCAGGGCGGCCACTTCATCCCGGTGCCGTTCTCGACCATGATCGACGGCGAAACCGGCCGCACCCGCATCCGCCTGGTCGACATCAGCTCGACGCGCTACGCCATCGCGCGCCGCTACATGATCCGGCTGCGCCGGGACGACTTCGAGGATCCGGCCGAGCTCGCCAGGCTTGCGGCGACGTCGAAGCTGACCGAGGAGGGGTTTCGGAAGCAGTTCGAGTACCTGGTGCAGCAGGAGCCGCCGCCCCTGGCGATGGACCGACTCGGCGAAGCAGGGGTTAGGTGATAGCGGACGATTGAAGATTGAAGACTGCCGATTGTCGATTGAATTGCCGATTGCCGATTGTTGATTTGGATGTCGAGTGGCGATTAATCGCCACTCGACAAATCTTCACTCAGCAATCTTCAATCTTCAATCAGCAATCTTCAATCTTCAGTCTGCAATCTTCAGTCTTCAGTGTATTTACTGCGGCGGCTGGGCCGCGAGGAACGCCGCCAGATTCCGCAAGCTCGCCCTGTCGATCGTGTCCCACAGCGTGTCGGGCATGATCGTCGTCTTGGTCTTGCGCTGGCCCTTGATCTGCGCCTTGGGCACTTCGGTGACCGCGCCCGCCTCGGTCAGCAGCGCGACCGACTCCCCCGACTTCACCACCAGGCCGTTCAGCTTCTTGCCATCGGCAGTGTCGATGGCCGTCGCTTCGAGCTCCGGCTTGACCGCTTTCGCCGGGAAGAACACCGCTTCGAGCAGTGCGTGCTTCGAGGCGCGCAGCGTCGAGTTCGACAGGTTCAGGCCGGCGACACCGTGGTCGTTGCCGACCGCGCCGAACTTGTGGCACGAGGCGCAGCTGGCTTCGAACACCTTGCGGCCGGCGGCGACGTCGAGCACCTGCTGCGGCTGATACACCGTCTCCTCGAACATCTCCTGCCGGCTGAGGACGCGTCCGGCGGTGCGCGCGGACAAGGCCGCCGGCGCCGCGTTGCCGCCGCCTCCGCCGCCCCGTCCGCCGCGGCCGGCGGCCTGCCGCTTCTGGATCTCGGCGAGCTCCTCCGGCGTCAGCGGCGAGAAGTCCGGCGCCTTTTCGTAGAGCAGCGTTTTCTCGGCGTCGCTGGTGTAGAGGTCAGCGACCGAGTCGAAGAACGCGCCGACGAAGTTGACGAACTGCGCTCCGCCGCGCCACTTGGCGGCGCGGCCGAGGAGCTCGGCGAGCTCCGTCTTCTGCTCGGTCGTCCACCCGGTCTTGATCATCCGCAGCGCGTAGAGGTTGTGCAGCTGCAGCTGCTGGTTGTCGTTGCCCTTGGGCGTCGCCGCGAGGATCTTGCCGATGGCCGCCGGATCGCCGGCGTAGCCGAGCATCAGCGCCATCTCGCGGTTGAGGCGCTCGTCGGTGGCGGGGAACTGGCCGATGAGTGCGGCATTGAGCTGCTGCTTCTGCGCCGCCGTCAGGCCGCCCTTGTGCTCGGCCGTGGTGAACATCAGCGTGCGATACAGCCGCAGCTTGTTGTCGACCGACAGGTTGGTTTGCTTCAGCATCGCCAGCTGCTTCTCGAGCAGCGGCTCGAAGCTCTCGCCGCTGCCGGTGCGGACGTAGGCCACCATGCCTTCGAGCGAGCCGAGCGGATTGGTTTCCTTGAGGACCCGATCCTTCCACTCGTTGCGCGTCGTGTGCTCGATGAGGTGACGGCCGGCCCAGCGAACGAACCGGTCGCTGTCGTTCAGCAGCCCGTAGATGTCGGCGACTGGCGCCAGGCTCGGCTTGCTCGCCGACTGTCCCATGCGCATCAGCGCTTCGGCGGAGCGGCGGCGGACGACGGCGTCCGCGTCCTTCAGGCCGGCGGCGGCAACGGCCTTCGCCGCTTCACCCTGGATGCCGGCGACGTAGACGACCGCAGCGCGAACCTCGGCGCTCTTGTCCTTGGCGAGATCGGCAAGCAATGCCGCGCTTGGCGCGACACCATGCCGCTGCATCTCGAGCACCGCCCGGACGCGATCCATGGCGGTGATGCCGCCACCGGCGGCGTTGCGCGCGACTTTCTCGAGCTCGGCGCCGAACGACGCGCCCATCGTCGACTTCACTTTCTCGACCGCGGCCCAGCCCCAGCTCGAGAGCGGCTGCGGCTGGCGCACGACGGCGAGGATGCCGGTCATGTCGGGCGTCGCGGTGCCGGCGCCCTTGTAGCGCAGGCGCCACAGCCCGCCGGTCGTGTTGCGGCCGCCGGTCGTGAAGTACATCAGGCCGTCCGGGCCGACTTCGACGTCGGTGATGTTGAACGGCTCGCCGTGGACGAACTCCGCGCGATCCGAACGCGCCGTGAACGTCGCGCCCGCCGGCGTCAGCGCGGTATAGAGCAGTCGGCCGCGCGACCAGTCCGCCTCGAACAGGTTGTCGAAGAACTCCTTCGGGTAGGCGTAGCTGGTGTAGAACTCGACGCCGACCGGTGAGCCGCGGCCGAGGTCACGCACCGGCGGCAGCGAGTCGATGTAGTACGGCGGATACTTGCCGGACGCATTGCGGTAGCCGTAAGTGCCGTTGAGGATCTGGTGAACGGTCCGGACCTCGCGATACCACGGCATCCCGATGTCCCACTCCATGTCGCTGTCGAACAGGAACGCTTCGCCGGTCAGATTGTAGGCGTAGTCGTAGGAGTTGCGGTTGCCGCCGGAGAAGGTGAAGAACTTCTTCGTCTCAGGGTTCCACTCGTAGATCGCGCTGTGGGCGCCGTCGCGGGAGCTGTTGACCCAGTTCGGGAAGTGCGGCAGGAACTGGACGTCCTTGTCCTTGAGCACCGGCACGTCGAGCTCGAGCGCCTTGTCCTCGATCAACTCGTTGTTGCCCATCATCAGGCCGATGCCGCCGTCCGGACGCCGGCGTATCGCGTGCGGCCCGTGCTCACCGAATGCTGCCCGCCATGGCCACCGTTTCCAGCGTGTCCATCACGTCGTCGCCGTTGGTGTCCTGCAGGCGGACGATCGCGGCCGGGCGGTTGCCGCCGCCACCACCGCCACCGCCGCCGCGTCCACCCGGCGTGCGCCGGCGGCGCCTTGGCCGCGAGCTCCGCGGCCGCCTCGACGAGGACGCACGATCCCCACATCGTCGGGCCGTCGAACCACAGGCCCTGGCAGTTGCGGACCTTGTCGCTGAGGATCTTCTCGCCCTCGTAGACCCCGTCCTTGTCCGCGTCGAGCATGATTCGCGGGAAATCCTGCTCCTTCGAGACCACGAGTCGCCCCTGGCTGTCGAAGGTGACGACGACGTAGCTGTCGGTCTTGTCGGGCGGGTTGACGCGCTCGATGTTGAAGCCGGGCAGGGTGCTGAACTGCACGCCGGCCACGGTCTGGTTCACGAGGCTTGCTTGATTGGGTGCCTGACCGGTCGGCGCGGCGCTCATCGAAGCGACCGTGACAACGCCAGCGAGCACGACTCCCGTACGAACGGATCGCCTATTCATGTCGGAGACCTCCACCAGCGTCCTGCAGGGCCGCGGGATCAGAGTGGTTTCTAACAAGCCCGGCGTTGCACGTCAAGCGGCGACGCGCGTTTCGCCATGACAAATGCGGTGGCCGCGGCAGGCGCGAAGAGAAGCGGCATTTTGTGCGATCGCCTCCGATGGTCGTCGACAGGCCCTGTTTCGCATGGTAATAGCCGTCCCGTCCCGAACCCCGAACCCCGAACCCCGAGCCCCGAGCCCCGACGCGTGTTTCTAAGCCCCGGGCCCCGTGCCGGCGCCGGTCCGCTCGATCGCGGCGGCGATCGCAGCTCGCTCGTCCGCGCTCAGCGTCAGTCGCCCCGCGGCAATCCAGCCGTCGACCTGTTGCGGGCTGCGCGCGCCGACGATCGCGGCGGTGACGCCGCGGACGCCGAGCGTCCAGGCAACGGCGATCGCGCCGACGGTCGTGTCATGACGCTCGGCGATCGGCCGCATCGCCTCCGCCAGCGCGAGATTGTTCTGCAGCTTTGGCGGCTGGAACTCCGGCGATCGCGACCTCCAGTCGCCCGCCGGCAGCGCCGCGGCGCGCGCCTCGTCGAACGCGCCGGTCAGGAGGCCGGACTGCATCGGGCTGTAGACGATGACGCCGGTCTGGTGGTCCGCGCACCACGGCAACTCCGCCGCAGCGACATCGCGGCGGATCGGCGAGAACGGCGGCTGCAGCGTGTCCACGTGCCCGAGCGCCCCGGCGCGCTCGAGCTGATCGACCTTGTGATTCGAGAGCCCGACCGCGCGCGCCTTGCCTTCGCGTTTGAGGTCGAGCAGGACCTGCCAGTACTCCTCGATCGGCGTGCCGTCCTCGGCCGGCCAGTGCATCTGGTAGAGATCGATCCGCTCGACGCCGAGGCGCTTCAGGGATCGTTCAATCTCGCCGCGGATCGACGCCGGCTTGCCGACGCGCTTCGCCACTTCCTTGCGGTCCTGTTCGTTCCAGATCAACCCGCACTTCGTGAACACATACGGCCGATCGCGCGGCGGCAGCTCACGCAGCAGCCGCCCGACCAGCTCCTCGGAATGTCCGAGGCCGTAGACCGCCGCCGTATCAATCCAGTTCACGCCCCGCGAGACCGCATAACGCATCGCCGCGAGCGAGTCGTCGTCATCCTGGTCTCCCCAGGCAAACGCCCACCCGCCGCCGCCAATCGCCCATGCCCCAAATCCCACGCGCGTGATCTTCATGCCCGTCCGTCCAAGCGCGACGGTCGGAAGTGTTCGATCGATGGCCATCAAATCCCCATTCGAAAATCAACAATCTGCAATCTGCAATCTGCAATCCCAAATCTGCAGTCTTCAATCTTCAATCTGCAATCGTGACGAAGAGGTTGCAGTTCCTACTGCAACCTCTTCGTCACCCTCCCCAGCAGCTTCACCGCATACACGCTGAGGCGATCGCGAGTCGTCTCCATGTCCGCCGGTCCGTTGAAGAGGCCGAGCGGCCGCAGCTGGTCGACAGCGCTGTCGTCGCCTTCGAACGGATGCGTCGCGATCCAGTAAAGGATCTTGATCAAGTCCTGCTCCGGCACCTCGGCCTGAATCTGGTCGTAGACGACGTAGGGGATGAACCGCTCGAGCTCGGCCATCTGGAAGACGTCGGGTACAGCGGCGACGTAGAGCAGGTTGCGAACCTTCTGCACCGGGTCCGCGACCTTGCCCGGCTTCCAGTCCGGGATGGCGCCGCGCATCTTGTCCAGCTGCGCCGCAATCTGCGGCTCCGGTTCTTCGTCCGGCCGCGCGATCGGCGTGACGACGCCATCATCGGGCGGCAGGCGCGTGAAGATCAGATCGCGGTCGATGTCTTCCATCGTCACGTCGCGCCATGTTTGCGGACTGCCCTTGCGAGTGATGAGGCTCGACGGTTTCGGCGACGTGTCGCCAGCAGCCGGCGGGGCCGTTGGCAGCGGCTGGTATGGGGCTGCCGGCTCCGGTGCCGGAGCGGTCGTCGCCGGAGGGGGAGTCTTCGTCGCGGGCGCCACGGCGGGCGGTGAAGTCGGAGCTGGCGGCGCTGTCGGCGACGTCGTCGCGACGGGCGGTGTTGAGGGCGCTGGTTCCGGAGCCGGCGCGGGGGAATCGCTCGGCGGGGCCGTCGTCGGCGGGGGAGCCACCGACGGGGGAACGGCTGGCGCCTGTGAAGTGCTGGCCGCGGTCGTCGAGCGCTGCGGCCGGATGCCGCGCGACTCTGCGGCGGCGCCCACTGCGACCCATGACGCGATTGCCACCGCGACCCAGCCCTTGCCGCGCGTCGACACGAATCGCTGCTGCGCGTCCCAGCGGAACATCATCGCGCCGGCAAGGCATCCGGCAGCGCCGATGACGAGCAGCGCGCCGATGCTGAAGGCGGCGGCGCCGAGCCCGTCCCCGGTAACCGTCGCCTGGATCGCCTCGACCGCGTAGCGGCCAGGGAAATAGGACGAGACGCGCTGCGCCCAGTCGGGCAGCGCCGCCAGCGGTACCGCGACGCCGCCGATGATCAGCATCGGCAGGAAGATGCACTGGCCGAGCGCCTGCACCGCGGGAACGTTGTCGGCCATCATCGCGATGATCAGGCCGAGGCCGATGAACGCGAACGCGACGCAGGTGAACGCGATGAAGAGATCGAAAGGGTGGCGCGGCAGCGGCATGCCGATCGCCATCGCCAGGACGACCTGCAGCAGTGCCGCGACGAGAAGGAGCAGATAGCGCGCTGCCACCGTGCCAGCGACCAGGGTCCCGCCCCCGACCGGGGCCAGGCGGTAGCGCCGCCACACGCCCCGCTCGCGCTCGCCGACCATCGTCGTCGGCAGGCCGAAGCAGGCGCCGCCGAGCGCCGTGACCGTCAGCAGCTCGCCCATGTGGCGGACGAGCGGCACCTGCTCGAAGCGGTACAGCACGTAGAACGCGACCAGGAAGATGGTCGGGAAGAGATAGCTGTAGATCAGCGCCATCTTGTTGCGAAGATGGAGCCGGAGCGCGAGGAAGAGGTAGACCAGGTTCACGGCGGCGACTTGGTTCAGTGTGTCGGGGTGTCCGGCACTCCGGTGGTCGCGTTCGCGCCAACGAGCTCGAGGAATACCGACTCGAGCGTCGCCTTGCGGACGCGCAGGTCCGCGATCTGCACGCCGCCGGCCTCGAGCCGGCCGAGCACGGCGGCAACGGTTCGGGCCGGCTGCGAGGCGCGGAAGCGGGCGGTGTTGGCGTCGCGCGTCAGCTCGCGCACGTCGGCGAGGCCATCGAAGAGCCCGGGCGGCAGCGGCTGCACCGTCGACAACTCGACCTGCGGTGTGTCAGTCGACTGCCGCACGAGATCGCGCGGCGAGCCCGTCGCGGCGATCTCACCGCGCGCGATAATCGCCACGCGATCGCAAAGCGCCTCAGCCTCGTCGAGGTAGTGCGTCGTCAGGAGCACTGTCTGGCCGTCCGCCTTCATGCGCAGGATCTCGGCGTGGAGATCGCGGCGCGACTGCGGATCGAGTCCGGCCGTGGGCTCGTCGAGGAACACGAACTCGGGCCGGTTGACGAACGCCAGCGCCAGCGCCAGCCGCTGCCGCTGGCCGCCGGAGAGCGAATCGAACCGCGCCTCGGCCTTGTCGGCCAGCGCGAAGCGTTCGAGCAGCGCCGCCGGCGTCTCGGCCGAGCGATAGAACGAGCCAAACAGCTGCAGCGCCTCCCGCGGCGTGATCGTGTCCTGCAGCGCCGTCGTCTGCAGCGCCGCGCCGATCTTCTGCTTCACCTCGAACGGATGCCGTCGCGCGTCGAGGCCGCAGACCTCGATCGTCCCTTCATCCGGCTCGCGCAGCCCGACGATGCACTCGAGCGTCGTCGTCTTGCCGGCGCCGTTCGGTCCGAGGAGGCCGAAGATCTCGCCGTCGGCCACGTCGAAACTGACGCCGCGGGCCCCGGCGACGCTGCCGTAACGCTTGCTGAGGTTCTGGACGCGAAGCTTGGTCACTGGTTCTTACGATCGTCGGCTCAAGGCTCAGGGCTTAGGGCTCAGGAGAGAGCTTCGAGATCCGGTCGATCTTACTTGAGCCCTGAGCCCTGAGCCCTGAGCCTGAGCCAGAGTCGATCACAACATCCCGCCGTCGCGCGCCAGCTTCAGGGCTTCGATGGCGGCGCCGCGCGCGCCGGCGGTGTCGCCGTTCGGCATGACGTGGATGGGAATGTCCTGCTGTTCGGTGCGCTGGGACGGCATGCCGGCGCGGATTTCGCTGGCGATCCACTCCTGGAACTCGACCGCGGTTTCGATCGCGCCGCCGCCGACGATCAGCGCGTCCGGATCGAACGTGTTGATCATCTCGTCGAAGAAGAGGCCGAGGGCGTGCGCCTGGGCGCGGAAGATCTCGCGGCACATCGCGTCGCCGCGCTCCGCCATGCCGCGGACGCGCTTGGCCGCCTGCGCCAGGTCGCGCTCCTTCTGCAGTTCGTGGTCCGGGTACTTCGTCAGGAAGTGGGGCAGCAGCGTCCGGCCGATCGCCGTCAGCGAACAGACCGACTCGAGATCGCCGATGCGGCCGCAGTTGCAGTGCGGCGTGACGCCCGCGAGCGACGCGATGCTCTGATAGGGAATCAGCACGTGGCCGAGCTCGCCGCCGAATCCCTTGCGACCTTTCACGACGTTGCCGTCGACGATGACCCCGCCGCCGAGGCCGGTGCCGACGATGGCGGAGATCGAAGTCGCCGGACGGCCGACGCCGAAGATGGCGAAGTGCCCCCACAGCGCGCCGGCGTTGCCGTCGTTGAGGTAGGTGACCGGTTTGCCGAGCTTGGTGGCGAGCCCTTCGCGAATGTCGAACCCGGCCCAGTCGGCATGGACGAAGTTGGTCGAGCCCCGCGCGCTCAGGACGCCGGCGCTGCTGGCGGGACCGGGAGTGTCGAGACCGATGAAGACGATCTCACTGGTCTTGATTCCGGCCGCCGCGGCCGCCATCTCGAGGCCGTCCGCGATCTGCTGCAGGCAGATCGACGGGCCCTCCTTCGATCGTGCCGGGTGCTCGCACAGGCTCTCGATCAGCCACGTTTCCTTCCCCGGCTCGCCGCGAAGAAACGTGTAGTTGATGGCGGTTCCACCAAGGTCGATGCCTGCGACTACGCTCAACAGTGCCTCCCGAGGAATTGACGATAACATGGCCGGCTTTCGAGGGCCCTCGCCGCCAACTGAGCCCGGCAGTCAATCCCGGGGACAGTCACCCGTGCCAGTCCCCGGGGACAGTCACTCGTGCCAGTCCCCAGTGACTGTCCCCGGGCTGCATCGGTTCGCAATGCAAAATCGGGCGGCCGTGCGCTCGACGGGCGCCGCGCGCGAATCGCCCGCCAACATCCTTCATCCTTCCTATTGCCGGGTTTGTCATCGCGAAATCGCGCCGCCGCCTCACCTTCTTTTTGACACCGCTCCTTCACGGTCGTAGCCTCCGCACTATCGAAACGTGATCCGTTACGGGAGGAGGACACCGTGAGAAGGCTGTATCTCGCGATCGCATCGCGGATTCTGGTAGCAGGCGCGCTGCTGCTGAGCTCGGTGGCGCCGGCGGTGGCCCAGGGCGAGCTCGGGACCATCACCGGTACCCTGACTGACGCCCAGGGCGGTGTCATGCCGGGCGTGACGGCGACTGCCGTCAACCTCGACACCAACGTCAAGACATCCGCGGTCACCAACGCGTCCGGCGTCTACGTCCTGACGTCGCTCGTCAACGGCCGCTATCGCCTGACGTGCACGCTCGACGGCTTCTCGCCGGTCGTGCGCGAGCTGGAGATGCGCGCCGGCGACCGGCTGCGCGTCGACCTGACGCTGACCATCGGCGGCATCACCGAGGAGACGAAGGTCGTCGCCGAAACGCCGCTGCTCGAGACCACGACCGCGACCCGCAGCCAGGTCATCGACAAGGACAAGGTCGAGAACCTGCCCCTCTCGGGCCGCAACCCCTACGCGCTCGCCTACACCATCCAGGGCGTGACGACGCAGTTCACGCGGCCGAGCATCAGCTCACGGCCGTTCGACAACGGCGGCATGGACGCGATCGCGATCAACGGCGGCCGCAATCGCTCGAACGAACTGCTGCTCGACGGCGCCCCCAACACCAGCCGCGAAGGCGCGTCGCAGGGGAGCCTGGCGTTTGTCCCGTCGCCCGACGCCGTCCAGGAAGTGCGGGTCAGCACGAACACCTACGACGCCCAGTTCGGCCGCACCGGCGGCGGCGTCATCGCCGTCAGCATCCGCAGCGGCACGAACTCGCTGCACGGGTCCGCCTACTACAACCACCGCGACGCGTCGCTGAACAGCAACCTCTACGAGAACACGGTCCGCGGCATCCCGAAGGAGGATCTGTTCCACTACAACCCCGGTTTCAGCATCGGCGGCCCGGTGGTGGTGCCGAAGTACGACGGCCGCAACCGCACGTTCTTCTTCTATTCGTTCGAGGGCCTGAAGTCCGGCATCCCGGTCTCGTCGGGCGAGCGGGCGCCGACCGACCTCGAGCGCAGCGGCGACTTCTCGCAGTCGAGCATGACCATCTACGATCCGTTGAACACCGTCAACGGCGTGCCGCAGCCGTTCCCCGGCAACCGCATCCCGCAGGACCGCATCGATCCGGTGGCGCGCAACCTGATGCAGTACATGGTGTCGCCGAACTCGACGCCGGACGCCGCCGGCAACAACTTCTTCCCGCTCGAGAACTCGCGCTTCGATACCTACACCTCGGGCATCACCCGCATCGATCACAACTTCTCCGACAACCATCGCTTCTTCGCCCGCTACGGCCACAATGGCCGGCGCGAGACCCGCGCCAAGGCCGGGCGTGAGGAGATCGCGCTGACCGCCGGCTACCACCACCGCTGGAACAACGTGCTGAGCGTCGACCTGAGCTCGACGCTGACGCCGAGCCTGCTGTCGAGCCTGCGCGCGGGCTGGACGCGGCACCGCCGGCTCGACGTCAGCGGCGCCGAGGATCAGGGCGGCTTCGACCCGGCCGTCCTCGGCTTCCCGTCGTTGTTCACCAGCCAGATTCCGCCGCGCTTCGTCCCGATTCGCATCGCCGACTACGGCGGCGCCTCGATCGGCCAGGGCGGCGGGCAGGACGGCCCGAGCGACGACTTCTACGTCCAGGAGACGCTCACCAAGGTGCTCGGCCGGCATCAGGTGAAGTTCGGCGGCGAGTTCCGCTACGGCGTCAGCGACGTCGAGAACCCGCTCGCCGGCACGAACTTCTCGGACTTCTCGTTCACCCGCAACTTCACCTCGCTGCGGCCGAACGTCGGCAACCTCACCGTCGCCGACGGCGGCAACGCGTTCGCGTCGTACCTGCTCGGCTACATGGCGTCGAACACCGTCACGCGCAGCCCGATCTTCGACTGGCGCAGCGCCTACGGCGGCGCGTTCGTGCAGGACGACTGGCGGCTCACGAGCCGCTTCACGCTGAACCTCGGCATGCGCTGGGATTACGAAGCGCCGATCACCGAGACCGCGGACCAGGTCAATGCCGGGTTCGACGCGAACGCGCTCGCGCTCGTCTGCCCGGCCTGTCCGGCGTCGGGGCTCCCGACCGAGCTGATGGGCGGCCTGACGTTCGCCGACGGCGCGTTCTACGGCCGCGACATGAACAACTTCGGGCCGCGCGCCGGCTTCACCTACTCGCCGACCGACAAGCTGGTCGTGCGTGGCGGCTACGGCCTGACGTTCCTCGATGCCTCCACCGATCGCGGCACCCAGACCGGCTTCACGCGCGGCACGCAGTACGTGGCCTCCCTCGACAGCAACCGCACGCCGGCGGGCCGCCTGGCGGATCCGTATCCGAACGGCCTGCTGGTGCCGGCCGGCGCCTCCGGCGGCTCGGCGACGGCGCTCGGGACGACCATCAACTACGACATCAACGGCCGCAGGATTCCCGAGTTCCATCAGTGGTCGATTGGCGCGCAGCGGGAGTTGTTCTGGCAGAGCGTGGTCGAAGTGGCCTACATCGGCAGCATGACGCGGAAGATCGGCGTCAACCGCCCGATCAACAACCTCACCCCTGACCAGATCGCTCTCGGTGACGCCTACCTCAACGAGCTGGTGCCGAACCCGTTCCGCGGGCTGGTGCCCGACGGCGGCGCGCGTAACACCGCGGCGACGATCCAGCGGCGCGAACTGCTGCGCGCGGATCCGCAGTTTGTCGGCATCAACGAACGGCTGGTGCCGATCGGCACGCTCGACTACCAGGCGCTGCAGGTCTCCTGGAACAAGCGGCTGACGCAGGGACTGCACTTCCAGGTCAATTACACCGGCTCGCGCAACGTCGGCGCGACCTCGGTGCTCAACATGGGCGAGGCGCCGTTCGAGGAAGTGACCGATACGCACCGGCCCCACGTGGTGCTCTTCACCGGCGGCTGGAACCTGCCGCGCTTCGAGAGCCGCGGCGCGTTGATGCGCTATCTGCTCGGCGGCTGGCAGGTGAACGCCAGCACGTTCTGGCGCTCCGGCCTGACGGTCGGCATGCCGGACAACGTCGATCTCATCGGCGACCCGGTCCTCGCCAACCCGACCAACCAGCGCGCCTTCAACACCTGCACCCTCACCGTCGCCGGCGCCCGCCAGAACTGCGCCAGCGCCGAGGAACAGCCGGCGTTCCGCATCCGGGCCGAGAACGCCCTCGACACCACCGGGGCGCGGCTGGAGCGCGTCTACCGCAGCGATCCCTGGATCCTCGACATGTCGTTCTTCAAGAACGTGCGGCTGACCGATGTCTTCAACTTCCAGCTGCGCGTCGAGATGTTCAACGTCACCAACGCCGTGCAGTGGCCGAACCCGAATACGACCGTGACCGCGACGGCGTTCGGCACGGTGGCCGAAACGCAGTCGAACGACCCCCGTTTCGTCCAGCTCGCGTTCAGGCTGCTCTGGTAGGTTTCCGCTCCCAGCCCTCAGCTGTCAGCTGTCAGCGTCCGGCTTCGCCGGACCGCTGGCAGCTGGTGGCAGGCCGCTTCGGCTGCCGCAATCGGATTGCATAGCAAAACAAGGTGCTCTGACGCTGCCCCGTCATATACGCTCCCAACCTGTAAAACTGCCGTCATATCCGCTGTGACACGTTTCTCATCTCGAAACTGGCCGCCTCATCAAGCTTCCTTTTGACGGCGTCTGCGGGCAGGCGTAGCCTTCGCGCAACTGACAAGACCGAGGCCGGCGGCGCTCCGCGTGCCGTGTGCCGGGTGCGTTCCTGCAAGACGGGCTACAGAGGAGGAGAGCGTGAGCAAGCGCGTGTGCGTCATTCTGCTCGCGCTGGCGACCATCGTTGGCGTCAGCGGCGAATCATCCGAACTGTCCGCACAAGGCCTCACCGGCCAGATTTCCGGGGTCGTCACCGACAACAGCGGCGGCGTCATGCCGGGCGCGACGGTGACAGTCAAGAACGTCGGCACCAACCTCACCCGTGAAACGGTCACCGGCACGGATGGAGCCTTCGTCGTCACCAACCTGCTGGCCGGCACCTTCGACCTCACCGTCAGCGTGCAGGGATTCCGGCCCTATGATCTGAAGGGCGTCGTCCTCGGCGCGACCGAGCGTCTCGCCCTGCAGACGATCGCGCTCGAAGTCGGCGGGCTGTCCGAGGTCGTCTCGGTCGCGGCCGAATCGCTCAAGGTGCAGACGACGAGCGGCGAGCGCTCGGCGACGATAACGGCGGCGCAGATCGAGGACGTCGGGCTCCGCGGCCGCGACTTCATGGGCAGTCTCAAGGTGCTGCCGGGCGTGATCGACACCTCGGCCCGCGACGCTCCCGGCTGGGGCTCGGTCGGCAGCATGTCGATCAACGGCCAGACCTCGTTCAACTTTTCCTACGACGGCGTCACCAACAAGGACACCGGCTCGAACTCCAGCAACTACGCCGCCCCGGGGCTCGACTCGATCGCCGAGGTCAAGGTCCAGGCCTCGAACTTCCAGGCCGAGTACGGCCGCAGCTCCGGCGCGACGATCACCGTCGTCACCAAGAGCGGCACCCGCGACTTCCACGGCACCGCCGCGTATTACAAGCGCAACGAAAATTTCAACACCAACAGCTGGGACCGCCGCCGCCAGTGCGATGCCGGCGTCGCCGCGGGCACCCCCGCCGATCTGGTCCCGAGCTGCGCCAAGGCGCCGTACCGGTTCGACAACACCGCCTGGACGATCGGCGGCCCGGTGCTGGTGCCCGGCACCGGCTTCAACGGCAATCGCGACAAGCTGTTCTTCTTCTTCTCGCAGGATCTGCTGCCGAGAAACGATCCGGGCACGCTGCAGCTGAGCACGATGCCGACCGCGGCCGAGCGTGCCGGTGACTTCTCCCAGACCGTCGACAGCCGCGGCCAGCGGATCTGGATCAAGGACCCGCAGCTCGCCGCCCAGGGACTAGCGTGTCACCCGACCAACGGCGGTGCCGGCTGCTTCGCGAACAACATGATCCCGGCGGGCCGCATCAACGGCATCGGGCAGCAGATGCTCAACCTCTTCCCGCTGCCGAACTCGACCGACCCGTCGGGCAGCCGGCAGTACAACTACACCTACCAGAACGAGCTCGAGAAGCCGCGTCACGACCAGGTCGCGCGCGTCGACTGGAACGTCAACCGCGACACGACGTTCTACACCCGGGTGCAGTTCGGCAACGAAGTGAACTCGCGCGGCGCCAACGCGTTTCTCGGCGCCGGCACCGGCAACGGCGGCAACGCCGGCTGGCCGCAGTTCAATACCTCCTATGAGGTCGCCTCCGTCAGCATGGTCAGCACGCTGCTGCACACCTTCAACTCGACGATGGTCGGTGAAGTCACGGTGGGAAGGAACTGGGCCGAGCAGCTGGTCAGCCACGTCTCGCAGGAGTCGCTCGATCAGAACGATCGCCGCGTCGTCCTCGGCGGGCTGTCGCAGTTCTTCCCGAGCGCCAACCCGCAGTACCTCGTGCCGCAGATCAGCTACGGCGGCACCAACGCGCTGCCGAACACCCGCGGCGTCGGCGTCGCCGACCGCTACCCGTTCAACGCCAGCAACACGATCTGGAACTACTCGGGCAACCTGTCGAAGATCGCCGGTTCCCACAACCTGAAGGCGGGCGTGTTCTTCGAACACACCGCGCGTCCGGCGCCGCGCGCGGCTGTCTTCAACGGCAACTTCAACTTCAACGGCAACGCCAGCAACCCGTTCGATACCAACCTCGGGTTCTCGAACGCGCTGCTCGGGTCGATCAACGAGTACACCGAGTCGACGGCCAAGCCATACGCCGAGGGCCGCTTCAACCAGGTCGAGATGTTCGTCCAGGACAACTGGCGCGTGAAGTCGCGGCTGACCCTCGACTTCGGCGTGCGCTTCTACTACATCGGGCCGACCTACGTCGCCGACCAGGATGTCTCGTACTTCGAGAACGGTGTCTGGGGCCAGAACAACGCGCCGCTGCTGTTCCAGCCGGTATGTCCGAACAACGCCGCGACCTGTTCGGGCACGACGCGTCAGGCCCGCAATCCGCTGACCGGCGAGATTCTCAACAACACCTACATCGGCAAGCTGGTCCCGAACTCCGGCGACTTCTATAACGGCATGGTGGTTACCGAGCAGACGGTCTACGAGGGCAAGGGCCTGCTGCCGGCGCCGCGCGTCGGCTTCGCCTGGGACGTGTTCGGCGACGGCCGCACCTCGGTCCGCGGCGGCTGGGGCATCTTCTACGATCGCTACCAGGACGACTTCATCCTGTCGCTCGTCGAGCAGCCGCCGCTCATGGACACGCGGACGACGAGCTTCACGACGATTCCGCAGCTGCAGAACTCGCAGCTGATCCAGAGCCCGCGCGGCGTCACCTCGTTCGCCGAGTTCGAGGCGCCGACGGTTTACAACTGGAGCATCGGCATCCAGCACGCGCTGCCGTGGAACCTGATCGCCGACGTCGCGTATGTCGGCAACGCCGGCCGCAATCAGCCGGTGACCAACCAGATCAACGATCTGCCCTACGGCACGCAGCTGCAGCCGCAGAACGCCGACCCGACCAACGGCGGCCAGCCGATCGCGGCTGACTACCTCCGCCCGTACCGCGGCTACGGCGGAATCGGCGTCCGCGACTGGACCGGGTACAACGACTACCACTCGATCCAGGTCGGCGTGAACCGACGCTTCGCCCAGGGCTTCGCCTTCGGCGTCGCCTACACCGGCATGAACCGCAAGCTGCTCAGCCTCTACGATCCATTCCTGAGCGAGGCGGACAACAAGGCGCGCAACTACAACTACTCGACCAACGGCGGCAACCAGAGCCGTCCGCACAGCCTGGTGTTCAACTACAACTGGGAACTGCCACTGGCGAGCCAGAAGTGGGACAATCTCTTCAGCCGCGTCCTCCTGGACGGCTGGCAGATCTCCGGTGTCTCGATTTTCCAGAGCCAGCAGCGCAACGGCTTCTCCTACGCGTTCACCGGCGCGCCGACCAACGACCTGTCGGGCAACGGCTACGCCCGGCGCGTCTCGCTGTCCTGCGATCCCAACCTGCCGTCGAGCGAGCGGACGTTCGACCGTCAGTTCCGCACCGAGTGCGTCGGTCCGGGCGGCGGGCCGGGCGACCCCTACTACATGGGCACGTCGACCAACGACGAGTACCACCCGCCGGGATACATGAACCACGACATGACGTTCTTCAAGAACTTCATCTTCGGCAGCAAGGTGCTGCAGTTCCGCGCGGAGCTTTACAACGCGTTCAACCTGACGCAGTACCAGGACGTCGACACGAGCGCGGTGTTCGACTACAACACCGGCCAGCAGACCGACACCAACTTCGGCCGTGTCACTGATGTCCGGCCGAACTCGAACCGCGTCATCCAGCTCGGAGTGCGGTTCAGGTTCTGACGTAAGCTTTTCGGCCGTCAGCTTTCAGCTCCCGGTTCCCGCTCAGGCGGGGGCTGGGAGCTGGAGGCTGGCGGTAGTAAGCTGACACGGCTCACATGCGCGCTGTCGTCCTCGCGGTCGCTCGGTCTGCTCGGCCCGCAGCTTCCATCCCGCCCCCCGGACGTTCCATTCAGGCTTCACCAGATCGATCCGGGCGCCAGCGAGACGGCGGCGGTCGCCGACGTCAACCGCGACGGCCGCCTCGACATCATCTCCGGCGAGTACTGGTATCAGGGCCCTGCAAACGAGCCTCGCTGGACCAGGCACCGTTTCCGGACGCTCGGGTTCAGCAACCAGTACATCGACAATTTCAGCGACCTGCCGATTGACGTCGACGCCGACGGTTACCCCGACATCGTCTCGGTCTCGTGGTTCGCGAAGAAGGTGGCGTGGTGGCGGAACCCAGGGAAGTCGAAGGGTGAGTGGACGGAAGGGGTGATTCACCAGGGCTTCAACGTCGAGTTCGCGATCCTTGCCGACGTCGACAACGACGGCAGGGCGCTCGAGGTCGTGGCGCAGGAGAACGGGACGCCGCAGGCTTGGTACGAGGTGAAGGGCGGACGCTGGCTGCGGCACGAGATCTCCGATCGCACCTACGGCCACGGCATCGGCGCCGGCGACGTCAACGGCGATCGCCGGACCGACGTCCTGACGCCGCGCGGCTGGCTCGAGGCGCCCGCCGATCCGCGGTCGGGTAACTGGAAGTTTCACGCCGCCTGGGAGTCCGTCAATACGCCTGTCACCTCGCCGAAGCCCGAAGCGCAGCCGCCGGCGAAGGCGGGCCCCGTGGCGGTCTCTCAGCTCGGCTTCATGCACGTGCTCGACGTCAACGGCGACGGCCGGAACGACGTAATAGCGGCGGCCGGACACGATTACGGCGTCTACTGGTTCGAGCAGGGGGAGAACGGCCAGTGGACGCGCCGCACGATCGACGCCGCATGGTCGCAGGGCCACGCCTCGACGCTGGCCGACCTGAACGGCGACGGCCGGCCCGATCTCGTCACCGGCAAGCGCTTCATGGCCCACAACGGCAGCGATCCCGGCGAACGCGAGCCCCTCGGCGTCTACTGGTATGAGCTCCGTCGCCCCGGGGACAGTCACGGGGGACAGTCACCAGTGACTGTCCCCCGCTGGACAACGTGGAGTGGGTTCGGCACCTGATCGACTATGGCGGCAGGACCGGGGCCGGGATGCAGCTGCCGGTCGTCGATATCGACGGCGACGGCGATCTTGATCTAGTCTGTCCGGGCAAGAGCGGGCTCTTCCTCGGCGAGAACCTGACAAAGAACAACCGAAGCAGATAGAGTGAGCAGCGAACGACTGCCCGCTCGCTAAGAGCTTCGGCGTGTAAAAGGGGTCCGGGGGACGACATCTTCCGGAAGCGAAGCAGCAGCGAGGGCGCCGAGCGCCCGAGCCACGCGAGCGGAGCGGGGCGGCGGGGTCCCCGCGAGCGAGCGTGTAAGGGGGTCCGGGGGACGAAGTCCCCCGGAGATAAAGGGACAACCATGAGCACTGCGACAGTGAACTCGGAAGGCATCGCACCGAACGCCAAGCGCCTGCTGTGGGCCGGCTTCCTGGCGATTCTTGCCACCGGCATCGGCTTCGGCATCCGCGGCGGCATCCTGGCGACCTGGGCGGCGCAGTTCGGCTTCACCGGCGCCCAGCTCGGCGCCATCGGCGGCGCCGGCCTCACCGGCTTCTGCTTCGGCGTCATCATCGGCGGCCTCGTCGTCGACAAGATCGGCTACGGCAAGCTGATCGTCGCCGCCTTCGTGATGCACATCCTGTCGGCCGTCATCACGTTCTCGGCGACTGCCGGCCAGGCGCAGGCGACGGCCTACATGTTCCTCTACCTCGGCACGTTCGTCTTCGCCCTCGGTAACGGGACGCTCGAAGCGGTCGCCAATCCGCTCGTCTCGACGCTCTTCCCGCGCAACCGCACGCACTACCTGAACATCCTGCACGCGAGCTGGCCCGCCGGCCTCGTCATCGGCGGTCTGATCGGCTGGATTCTCGGCGACGGCATGGGCGTCAGCTGGAAGATTCAGCTCGGCCTGTTCCTCGTCCCGACCGTGCTCTACGGCTTCGCGTTCTTCGGCCAGCCGTTCCCGAAGTCCGAGGCCTCGGCCAAGGGCCTGAGCGTCGGCCAGATGATGCAGGAAGTGGGCATCCTCGGCGCCCTCGTCGCCTGCGCCCTGCTCGGGCTGTTCTTCAAGGATCAGCTCGGCGGCATCCTCGCGTTCTTCACCGGCAGCACGTTCTTCGCCTCGACCACCTGGAGCCTGCTCTGCTGGTCGGTCGCCGCGGTGCTGCTGCTGATGGTCGGCATCAAGACCAACTTCTCGGTCGGCTCGCTGCTGCTGTTCGTCCTCTTCCTGACCCACGCGCTCGTCGGCGCGGTCGAGCTGGGGACGGACGGCTGGATTCAGAACATCACCGGCAACATCCTGACGCCGGCGCAGGGCAAGATTCTCTTCGTCTTCACCTCGCTGCTGATGTTCTCGCTCCGCTTCTGCGCCGACTTCATCGAGAAGACGCTGAAGCTGTCGCCGATTGGCCTGCTGTTCCTCTGCGCCCTGCTCGGGATGATCGGTCTGCGGATGGTCAGCGGCATCGAGACCTTCGCCGGCGCGATGGTCGCGCTCTCGGTCTACGCCATCGGCAAGACGTTCTTCTGGCCGACGATGCTGGCGGTGGTGGGCGACCGCTTCCCGCGCACCGGCGCCGTGGCGATGTCGATCATGGGCGGCATCGGCATGATGTCGGCCGGTCTCCTCGGCGGTCCGGGCCTCGGCTACGCCAAGGACCGCTTCACCGCCGAGCACCTCCAGACGACCGCGCCGGCCATCTACGAGCAGTACAAGGCGCCGACGCCGAGCCGCTTCCTCTTCCTCGACGAAGTGCACGGCCTGGACGGCACCAAGCTGTCGGCGGCGCAAACCGCAGTCACGAAGACGCCCGAGCAGCGGACCGTCGCCGACGCCAGCATCATCGGCGACCGCGAGACGCTCAAGGCCGACGCCTACATCCCGCTCGTCATGGCGGTGGTCTATCTGCTGTTGTTCCTCTACTTCAGGTCGATCGGCGGCTACAAGACGGTGCACATCGACGCGCCGCCGGCACGCGCGCCTGCGGGCGCTGCGTTAGCGCGGCGCTGCGCGCCAAGCGGCCAGCTCGGCTCCAGGCCTGAGCGAGCCTCCGAGCCCTGAGTCCTGAGCCTTCGAAACGTCTAGAGTGTCTTCAACAGGACGTTTCGAAACTCCACCTTCATCGGCGGACCGGTGTGAATCTGGAAACCGATCAGGCCTTTCGCCGATCGGTTCTTCGCATCGTCGTCGACGAGAATGGCGGTGACGCGGCCGTTGAGGATGTGGATCAGGGTGTTGCCTCGAGCGATGACGTGGAACTGGTTCCAGTCCTTGTCCTTGATGATTGGCTTGAGCTCGTCGGGCGTACCTGTTGAGCCGATGACGCCCCGGGCACCGTCGCCGAGCCATGCGACGCCGCCGCGCTGCATGATGATGCCGCGGCCGCGTTCTTCGTAGAGCATGCCGGTGAACGTGTTGTTGGCGTCGAAGTCGGCCTGATACCCCTTCAACACCCACTTGCCCGTTTTCTCGTCTGTTGGCACCTGCTGACTGCGGTACTGGACGCCGGTGTTGCCGCCGTTCAGCCGAAGCTCCACTTTCAAGTCGAAGTCCCCGGGCTCGCCGCCGCGAAAGATCACGAAGGTGTTCTGCTTGACGGGATTCGCTTCGGTGCTTTCGCCGACAATGGCGCCGTTCTCGACGCGCCAGAAGGTGGGATCGCCGTCCCATCCCTTGAGGCTGGTGCCGTCGAAGATCGGCGTGAAGCCGGTGCGGTCCTCGAACGGAATCACCTGCGGCCCGCGTCCACCGCCGCCGCCGCGGCGGCCCTCACCGCGGCCTTGGCGGCCGCGGCTTGCCCGGCTGGCGGTTGTCCGGCTGTCGGTTGCCCTGCTGGCGGCTGGCCGGCCGGCGGTTGCTGCTGCGCGATCAGTTCGAACGCGAGCGCTGCATATCAGAATGGCGCCCACCATCGCCGTGACATAACCAGTGCCTGTTCCTCATTGCTTCTCCCTCGACCTGAGATACGTTCGCCTGTCGCCCGAGCCGCGAGCTATTTCCCCTCGACCGACTCCCACTGACGCGTTTGCGCCGACTTCAGCACTGCGTCAGTCACCTGATCGGTCGCGAGCCCGTCGCGGAACGTCGGCGCGACCGGCTTGCCGTCGCCGACGCCCTGGACGAAATCCGCGAACTGGTGGATGAAGGTGTGCTCGTAGCCGATCTGCAGGCCGGGCACCCACCAGTGCTTCATGTACGGATGATCGCCGTCGGTGATGTGGACGCTGCGCCAGCCGCGGACGCGGCCCTCGTCGCGATGGTCGAAGTACTGGATGCGATGCAGGTCGTGCAGGTCCCAGAAGGCCGACGCATGTTCGCCGTTGATCTCGAGGGTGTAGAGCGCCTTGTGACCGCGGGCGTATCGCGTCGATTCGAACGTCGCGAGCGAGCCGTTCTCGAAGCGGCACAGGAAGGCGCTGGCGTCGTCGATCCCGACCGGCTCGACCTTGCCGGTGAGGTTGTGCTTGCGCTGCTTGACGAACGTCTCGGTCATCGCGGTGACTTCGGCGATGCCGCCGTTGAGCCACATGGCGGTGTCGATGCAGTGCGCCAGGAGGTCGCCGGTGACGCCGCTGCCGGCGACCTTGACGTCCAGCCGCCACAGTCCTTCGCCGCCCTGCGGCAGATCCTCGGAAATCGTCCAGTCCTGGAGAAACTTGGCGCGGTAGTGGAAGATGCGTCCGAACCGGCCGTCGTCGAGCAGCTGCTTGAGCATCACGATCGCCGGAACCCGGCGGTAGTTGTACCAGACCGAATTCGGCACCTTGGCCGCTTCGACCGCGTCCACCATCGCCTTCGCTTCGGCGGCGGTGCGGCCGAGCGGCTTCTCGCACATCACCATCTTGCCGGCCTTGGCGGCGGCAATCGCGATGTCGTGATGAGTGTCGTTGGTGCTGGCGATGTCGATGAGATCGATGTCCTTGCGTTCGATCAGCTTGCGCCAGTCGGTTTCAATCGATTCATAGCCCCAGTTGGCAGCGAACGCCTTGGCCCGATCGGCGTTGCGGGCGCAGAGTGCCTTGAGCACCGGCTTCATCGGCAGATCGAAGAACCGCGGCGCCTGCAGGAACGCATTGGAATGCGTCCGTCCCATGAAGCCATAACCAACGAGGCCGATGTTCAGTTGCTTCATATATATTCCACGAAGGCTCAAGGCTCAGGGCTTAGGGCTCAAGGTTGGCTCAGGCAGGCTGAGGGCCTTGAGCCCCCTGAGCCCTGAGCCCTGAGCCCTGAGCCTGTATCCAGCGTCAGCTCCACCCATGCGCATTGCGCACGGCAATCATCGCGCCCAGCACGTCCTGCCACGTCTGCGGCTGCATCATCGTCGCATTCGGGAACATGCACCCGTCCCAGCAGATGTGCTGCATCGCCTTCGTCACCTTGCCGTCGTCGTCGCGCAGCCACGCGCCGGAGTGCCGGACGATGTCGAGTTTGCCGTTCGGATCCTTCGGCAGGCAGTGGCGGCCGGTCTTGTCGTGCGAGCCTGAGCCCTTGACCGTGGCGTCGTTCTGCGCGACGTGGAAGTCGATCGTCCACGGCCGCAGCGCTCGCGTCATCGTCTTCAAGGCCGAATCCAGCTCGGAGCCGTCCGACCAGTCGTAGCCTTCGGGCAGGATGCGATCTTCCGGCGCGTTGTAGCCGAGGGTGAAGAGCAGCGTGTGCGCCATGTCGGCCTGGAAGCCGAGCGTCTTCGGGCGGTTCACCAGCTCGAGCAGCTCGACGTTGCGCTTCCAGCTGTGCATGCCGCCCCAGCAAATCTCGCCTTCCGCCGCCAGCCGCTCGCCGTACTCTTCGGCGACGTCGCACGCTGCGCGGAACGTCTCGGCAATCTTCTTCTGGTTGCCAGCCGGATCCTTCGCCCACTCGGCCGGGCTCGCCGCCGAGTCGATGCGGACGACACCGTACTTGCGGATGCCGAGATCCTTGAGGGACTTGGCGATGTGGCAGGCCTTGCGCACCTGCGTCAGGAAATTGTTGCGTTCCTCTTCCGACCCCATCGCCGAGCCGCCGCCGGTCGGCGGCCACACCGGCGCCACCACTGAGCCAACGACGAGCGACCTGGCGGCGACCTTGTCGGCCAGCCGCTTGAGATCGTCCGGCGTCGAGTCGATGCTGACGTGCGGATCGAACAGGAAGAGATCGACGCCGTCGAACTTGACGCCGTCGACCGAGGCCGCCGCCGTCAGGTCGAGCATCGTGTCGAGCTCGATCGGCGGTTCGGCGCCCGGTCCCTTGCCGACGAGTCCGGGCCACATGGCGTTGTGGATAGCTGGATGTGTATGCATGGTCGTATGTAAATAGTCTGGCTCAAGGCTCAAGGCTCAGGGCTCAGGCCGGCTCAGGCCTTGAGCCCCTTGAGCCCGCCTGAGCCCTGAGCCCTGAGCCTATCTTAACGCGCAGCGCTTCCGCGTCCGGGTTCCCCGGTCCGAAGTGCTTGAGGATGACGAGGGGGTCGGTGGCGCTGCGGTTCTCGATGCGGACCCCGCCGGTCGCCGCGGCCTCGCTCACGAAGAGCTCGTCTTCCGTCATCTGGCCATAGCGGATCATCGACGGGGTCGACACCTGCAGCGAGCCGAACATGCCGTGGCCCTGCGTCAGGATCAGCCCGTAGGCAGCGGCATCCTTGATGGTAACCGTGCGGCCGGGCAGCACCGTGAGCTCCTTGGCGGAGTAGAGCCCGGTGCCGTAAGTGATCCACTGCTCGCGGTAGCCTTCGCCCTCCGTCTCGGCGAACGGGCGGACCGGCTTCGGGAAGCAGCGGTTGTCGGCGGCGAAGTTCGGGTTGACGTTGGCGTCCCAGTCGAGGAGCTCGACGAGATAGTCGAGATCGTCGTGGTACTCCGGCAGGACGTCCTTCGTCATCAGCGCCCACGGCGTGATGCGTCCTTCGACCTCGGACTGGAACATCGCGAAGACGTCGCTCGCGACCTGCGGCTCGTAGGTGACGAGCGAGCCTGGCGCGTGCAGGATGCCGGGATCGATCTGCCACCCGGTGCCCGGCTCGAGCCTGAACGCGCGCGAGAGGAACAGGATGCCGTTGTCCCCCTTGTTCCAGTTCTCGAGGCAGCGGCGGACGTCAGCCTTGGTCGTTCCCGGCTCGAGCCCCATGAACGTGTGGGGGAAGTTGTTGTCGGTCTGGTTGTACTGCGGCGGGAAGTAGTAGGCCTCGGGCTTTCCCTTGCGCCCCAGGAGCTTGGCCTGCGCGTCGCTCTGGTGCATGTGATGGGGAATCGGCCCCATGTTGTCGAAGAACTTGCAGAGCAGGTTCCAGCCCTTCTCGCGCTCCATCACCGTGGCGCCGAGCAGCAGGTCGCCAGCACTTTCCACGGCGTCCTTCAGCAGGAACCGGCCGCCGCTCTTCAGGCGGGCATAGCTGAGCCCCTCGTCGGCAGGCGTGCCGGGGCCGTTGTCGGCGTTGGTCGTCGACGAGAACCAGCGTTCGTTGATGCCGCCGCGGTGGCCGCCGAGGGCGTAGAGATCGCGCGGATGCAGCTTCAGCCGCTCGCCTGGAATCATGAACGAACGCGGGACCCAGCTCGGCTCCAGCCGCAGCACGCCTCCCGCTTCGTCGAGCGCATTCTTGACCTGGGATCGATCCATCGAAAAGGTTCCTCGGTTCTAGGCGCCGCGGAGGCGGCGACCTCGGACGATACAACCACGCGAACGATCACTTCAAGATCCTTCCCGTCGCCGTGCGGCATTTCGCTGGGAGAAACGGGTGGCTGAACACGGCGGCAGAAAAGCGCGTAAAACCTGGCCCGTCCGGCGTCCACGGCTGGCCCGCCCGGCGCGCGGCGTTCTGCGACGCGATACCGGCGCCGCGAACCCCCAGCGGCGTAATAATAGCGGGCCATGGCTCACGTGCGTTACCACGGCCGCCGCGCCGCGTCGCTCGAGAATGACGCCGTCAAGATCACCGTCCTCGAAGGCGGTGGACACATCGCCGAAGTGCTCGACAAGAAAACCGGAGTGAACCCGCTCTGGATGCCGCCGTGGCCCTCGATCGAGCCTGCCGCCTACGATCCGGACGATCACCCGGTCTACGGCAGCGGCGCCGACGCCGGCCTCCTCGCCGGCATCATGGGACACAACCTGTGCCTCGACATCTTCGGCGGTCCGTCCGCCGACGAGGCGAAGGCGGGCCTGCCGGCGCACGGCGAGACCTCGACCGCCGCGTTCGATATCGAGCGGACGGACGACCAGCTGGTGCTGAGCGCGACGCTGCCGTTGTCGGGCCTGTTCGTCGAGCGCGAGATCGCGCTGGTCGACGCCGGCCGCGCCGGCGGCGGGCTGATCCGTGTCCGCGAACGGGTGGACAACATGGGGGCGACAAATCGTCCTGTCGGGTGGACGCAGCACGTCACTCTCGGCCCGCCGTTCCTCCAGCCCGGCCACACCCAGCTTCGTGTATCCGCGACACAATCACGCGTTTACGAAGGGACGTTCGGACCTGCGGACTATCTCGCTGCCGGCGCGGACTTCTCCTGGCCCCGGGCGCCGCTGGCGGCCGGCGGCACGACCGACCTGAGGCTTGTGGACGTTCGGAAACCGGCCAGCGCCTACACAGCTCATCTGATGGATCCGGGGCACGAACATGCCAGCTTTCTGGCCTACACGCCCGCGCTCGGTCTGGCGTTCGGTTATGTCTGGCGCCGTGCCGACTTTCCCTGGATGGGCATGTGGGATGAGCACCACAGCCGTTCCCAGCCGCCCTGGAACGGCGCCGTGCTGACGCGAGGAATGGAGTTCGGCGTCTCTCCCTTCCCCGAGTCGCGCCGTGAGATGATTGAACGCGGCCAGCTCTTCGAGACCCCGGTTTTCCGGTGGCTCCCGGCTGGCGCGCGGGTTGCTGTGGAGTACTGGATTGTCACGCGCCCGGCTGCTGCCGTCCCCGAAACACTGGGGTGGCCGGGACAGTAGAGACATTGGGCGGCCGAGGTGTGATGACCGGGGACGCCCGAATTCATTCTTCGCTGAGGAGCTATCACCATGTTTCTGCCTCTGGTCGTATCGGTTGTTCTGATGTCGCCGCTTTCCGCGTTCACGCCTTCGCCTTCGCCGGCCCCTGGCGCGGAGCAGGAGAAGAAGCCCGCCGCTCCCGCGTCTGCTCCCGCCTCCGGCCCGCGGACGGTCGAGATCGTCGGCGGCGACGACATGAAGTACAGCGTCACCAGCATTCCCGCGAAGGCGGGGGAGACGCTGCGCATCCGCCTGGTCTCCAAGGGCACGCTGCCCAAGGTCGCCATGGCGCACAACGTCGTCGTCCTGAAGCCGGGAGCGAAGCAGCTCGACTTCGTCAACGCTGCGGCGATGGCGCGGGCGACCGACTTCATCCCGACCGAGATGAAGGACCAGGTGCTGGCCGCGACGACGCTGGCCGGGCCGGGTGAGACGGTCGAAGTCGTGTTCAAGGTGCCGGCCGTCGAGGGCAACGTGCCGTTCGTCTGCACGTTCCCGGGGCACTTCGCCGCCGGCATGCGAGGGAATATCGTCGTCAAGAAGTAGTCGACTGAAGATTGACGATTGCAGACTGAAGATTGCGATTGTCGATTGACGATTGTCGGTGACTACGGGTTCACGGGGGAAAGGGGCGAGACGTTCCTTTCCCCTTTTTGCCGTCCGGGAGGATTCAGATGTCGGTGAAGGGCGTTCGGATCGGTAGGGCGGCGGTGCTGGCCGGGTGTCTTGCGCTGTCGATGTCCTCGCTATCGATTCCATCGATCGTGGAGTACGTCTCTGCCGGGGCTGCCGCCGCGGAGTCGCAGCAGAAGCCTGCGGCCGGCCAGAAGAAACCGGACGACAACCGCTTTACCGCCGTCACCGTCGTGCCGGCGGGTGAGCTCGACGAGCCGATGGTGTTCCAGGTGCTGCGCGATGGCAGCGTCCTCATCGTCGAGCGGAAGGGCGTCCTGAAGCTGTACGAAGCCGCCAGCAAGACGACGAAGGTCGTCGCCAAGATTCCCGTCAACACCAAGTACACGAATGCGGCCGGCGAACAGCGCGAGGCGGAGGAAGGGCTGGTCGGGCTGACGCTCGATCCCGGGTTCGAGAAGAACCACTGGATCTACATGCTCTACGCCGATCCCGAGGTCGCCAAGCACGCGCTGGCGCGGTGGACGGTCGAAGAGAAGAAGGACGCCGACGGGCAGCGGACGATGGCGCTCGTCGACGGATCGAAGAAGGTCTTGCTCGAGTACGGCGTCCAGCGCGAGCAGTGCTGCCACACGGGCGGCGGCATGGCGTGGGACAAGGACGGCAACCTTTACATGACGGTCGGCAACAATACGTCCAACTCGCTCGGCATGCAGTCGGACGAGCGTCCGGGCCGCCAGCCCTGGGACGACCAGCGCGGCGCCGCGAACACCAACGACCTGCGCGGAAAGATCATCCGTATTCATCCGGAACCTGACGGCACCTACACGATCCCGAAAGGCAACCTCTTTCCGCCTGGCACCGCGAACACCCGGCCGGAAATTTACACCATGGGAAACCGCAACCCGTGGCGCGTGAACATCGACAGCAAGACGGGCTACGTCTACTGGGGCGAGGTCGGTCCTGACGCCAACGAAGACACGCAGCTCGGGCCGCGCGGCTACGACGAGCACAACCAGGCGAAGGCGGCGGGCTTCTTCGGCTGGCCGTACTTCGTCGGCGAGAACAAGGCCTTCCCCTATTTCGACTTCGCCGCCAACAAGCCGACGACGCCGAAGGATCCGGCCAAGCCGATCAACTCGTCGGTGAACAACACCGGCCTGCGCGAGCTCCCGCCGGCGCAGCCGGCATTCATCTCGTATCCCTACGGACCGTCCGACAGGTTCCCCGAAGTCGGCAGCGGCGCGCGCTCAGCCAACGGCGGGCCGATCTACCGCCGCGCGGACTATCCCGACGCCAGGCGGCCGTTCCCGGAGTATTACGAAGGCAAGTGGTTCATTTCCGACTTCTCGCGCGCGTGGATCATGGCGGTCACGCTCGACGCGCAGTCGAGCTACGTCTCGATGGAGCGCTTCCTGCCCGACCTCAAGCTGGTCGAGCCGATCGATTCGAGGTTCGGCCCCGACGGCGATCTCTACGTGCTCGACTACGGCAGCACCTGGTTCGCCAAGAGCCCGGACGCATCGCTGATCCGTATCGAGTACAACGGCGGCAACCGGACGCCGACGGCGCAGATCACCTCCGACCGCACCGGCGGGACGACTCCGTTCAAGATTGCGTTCTCGTCGAACGGCACCCGTGACTACGACGGCGACCAGCTGAAATACGAGTGGACGATCGAATCGGCGGACGGCAGCAAGCCGCGCGTCTTCACCCAGGCGAACCCGACGGTGGCGTTCGACAAGGACGGCATCTACGTCGCGACGCTCACCGTCAGCGATCCGGCCGGCGCCAAGGCCACTGCCTCGCTCGACATCATCGCCGGCAACGACCCGCCGGCGGTCGCGATCGAGGTCGCCGGCGCCAACAAGAGCTTCTTCACGCCGAAGACGCCGATTCAGGTACTCGGTCACCGTCGCCGACCGCGAGGACGGCAGCGTCGCCGCGAAGAAGATCGCCCCTGACGCGGTCGCGCTCAGCATCGACTACGTTTCCGAGGGCTTCGACGTCGCCTCGGTCTCGAGCCGCGACAAGGTCGATGCGACGACGAGGTATGGCGTCGGCAAGGCGCTGATGTCGAAGACCGACTGCGCGACGTGCCACAACCGCGACACCAAGTCGCGCGGGCCGTCGTTCATTCAGCTCGCCGAGAAGTACCAGCCCGAGCCCGACACGCTGACCCAGCTCGCCGAGAAGGTACGCACCGGCAGCACCGGCGTGTGGGGACCTGAAGTGATGCCGGCACACCCGCAGATCAGCGCCCAGGACGCGCGCACCATCGTCCGCTACATGCTCAACCTCGGCACGCCGGCGGGGAAGGCCGATCCGAAGTTGAACGCGGCGCCGCCGCTCGAGGGCACCTACACGCCGATCGTGCCGCCAGGCGACAGCGGCCGCGGTTCGGTGATCATGCGCGCCGTCTACACCGACAAGGGCGCCAACAAGCTGCCGGAGCAGACGTCAGAGGCGATCAAGGTGCTGCGCAGCCCGCGCATGAGCGCGGCCTCGGCCGACGTGAAGAGCGGCGTGACGCTGCCGACCGGCCGCGGATCGGCCGGCGCCGTGCTGCCGGGCGCCAACTCGCACGTCGGCTTCAAGGCGCTCGATCTCACCGGCGTCAAGACCGCGGAACTGATGGCGCAGGCGACCGCGCGCGGCGGCAACGTCGGCGGCACGATTGAGATTCGCCTGGACTCGCCGACCGGACCAGTGATTGGCACCGCCACCGTCGGCCTCCCCGGCACCGAGAAGCCGGTCGACGCCGACGCTCCCGCGCCGGCCGGCGGCCGCGGCTTCGGTCCCAAGCCCGTCGTCGTCACGCTGAAGCCGACGACCGGCGTGCATGACCTCTACTTTGTCTTCAAGAACGAGAAGGCGAGCGGGGTGCAGCAACTAATGAGTTTCTCGCAGGTGTTATTGACCTTCTGAGACTCGACTGCTCGCTGTCGATTGAAGACTGCAGGCGTCGATTGAAGATTGCTGACTGAAGATTGTAGATTTTCAGGATTGTCGATTTTTGATTGACGATTGGGTGCACAAAGAAAAACGGCGGTCACCAAAGGTGACCGCCGCTCAATCTTCAATCGGCAATCTGACAATCGCAATCGGCAATCGTCAATCTGCAGTCTGCAATGACGTCAGCTGCCCGTAACTGTCACCACGAGGGCAGCACGCCCAATCTTCCCCCGCTTGTTGTACGCCCAGCAGTCGACGGCTGTCTTGCCCACCTTGAACGTCGAGCCCGACGCCGGCAGACAGTTCACCGGACGCGTGCCATCGACCTTGTCCTTCGCGGTAGCCGTGAAGGTTGCGGCCGCGCCGCCCGATCCCGTGGCCGCCACGCTGACGTCGCCGGACGTCGTCACCGCCGGGCCTGGCGCATCGTCGGCGCCCGAGGGCAGGCGGTCGCTGCAGTCCGGGTTGGCGCATTCGTTGACGTCGAAGCAGCCGACGTAGCCGTCGCCGGCGTAGTCCTTGGGGCAGCCGCCGCATGTGCGCGAACCCGGAGTGTTCTGGCAGGCGGTGAGGCGGTGGCAGCCGCCGTTGCTGACCGTGCATTCGTTCACGTCGGTGCAGCCCGCCGCGGCCGAGCCGGTGAAGCCTGGCTCGCACCCCTCGCCCTTGACGCCGTTCGGCGCCTGGGCAGTGAGCACGGTGGAGGGCGTCGATAATTCGCCGACGGCGACGCTGAGACCGGCGACGAGCGCCACGCCTGCGGCGGCCTGAGCGATCCAGCGGGGGATTCCTGCGAAAGTTTTTGAAACCATAGATCCTCGATCCTAGCAGGCCGACGGCCATCGACTCAAGGCGCATGGCTGGCTCGACCGTGGCGAAAAGCTGAGCCCGGACGCAACCAGGTATGCCCCGGAGCCGTCCAATGCTCGAACCCGACACTCGACCCGACCATGTGAAGGAGAGGACATGCCGCGCTGGCTGGAACCGCTGACCCAGGATCTCAACTACGCGGCGCGGTCGTTCCGTCGCAGTCCCGGTTTCGTGATGGTTGCGCTGCTCTCGCTGATGCTCGGCATCGGCGCAACCACCGCGATCTTCAGCGTCATCTACGGCGTCATCCTGTCGCCCTATCCTTACGCCCGGCCGGGGGAAATCTGGGCGCCGGACGTCCGATCCCTCGACGGCCGCAGCTTCCGGGGCTACCGGCTCGACGAGCTCCCGCGGCTGCGCGCGATTCCGGCATTCTCGGACGTCATGGCGACATCGATGGAGCCTGTGCTGCTCACCGGTGAGTATGCGCCGGAGAGCTTCAACGGCGTGCTGCTGACGGCCAACGCCTTCAACTTCCTCGGCGTGCCGCCGGTTGTCGGCCGCACCCTGCAGCCGTCGGACGTCACCCCTGACGGCCAGGCCCAGCCGGTCGTCGTCATCAGCCACAAGCTGTGGCTGCGGCTGTTCGAGGGCGACCCCGGCGCGATCGGCAAGACGCTGCGCCTGAACAACGTGCCGCGCACCATCGTCGGCGTCATGCCGCCGCGGTTCGGATGGTACGGCAGCGACGGATTCTGGCTGCCGCTGTCGCCGGCGCGGACCGACATTCCCGGGATCGCCGCGATCATGCGGCTGTCGCCGGGCGTCACCGACGCCGTCGCGACGCAACAGCTCGACGCCTTCAACCGCCAGCTCGCGGCCGAGAAGCCGGCGACGTTCCCGTCCCAGGGCTTCACCACGCTCCTGCGGAACTACCTCGACGTGACAGTGGCGAGCGGCGAGATGCGCAGCAGCCTCATGCTGCTGCTTGGCGCCGTGGCTTTTCTCCTGCTGATCGCGTGCGCCAACGTCGCCAACCTGCAGCTCGCCCGCGGCACGACGCGCGTCCGCGAGATGGCGGTGCGGATGTCGATCGGCGCCGGCGGCCGGCGCCTGATGCGGCAGCTGCTGACCGAGAGCGTGCTGCTGTCGCTCATCGGCGGCGGGCTCGGCGTGCTGTTCGCCGTCGTGGCAATTCGCGCCATCGTCGGCCTGATGCCGGAGTTCTACGTCCCGAACGAATCGCGGGTCACGATCAACACCACCGTGCTGCTGTTCTCGGTCGTCGTCGCGGTGGCGACCGGCATCCTGTTCGGCCTGGCGCCGGCGCTGCAGTCGGCGAAGACCGACGTCACCGAAGCGCTGCGCGCCAGCCGCAGCACCGGCGCGGCCTCGCAGGGCAGCGCCACACGCAACCTTCTCGTCATCGTCGAGGTCGCGCTCTCGGTCGTGCTGCTGGTGAGCGCCGGGCTGACGGCGAGGACGTTCTTCGCGCTGCAGCGCGTCGACGTCGGCTTCGACAGCGAGCGCGTGCTCATGGTCGGCGTGCCGCTGCCGCCGACCAAGTACGACACGCTCGACAAGCGCAATCGCTTCGGTGACGAGCTGCTGGAGCGGGTCGCGGCGCTGCCAGGCGTCGAAGCGGCGACATTCGGCACGCCCTTCGGCGGCAACCAGTCGGCCTACTCGATCCCGGGCCAGACAACCGACGAGTCGCGGCGAATCGCTGGTGATTGCCGGCGGGGCGCGGGTCACTTGCGGACGTTCGGCATCGCAGCTGCGCGGCGGCCGTATGTTCGACGCGAACGAGGCGCGGCGCGGCGATCGGGTGGCGGTGATCAACGAGACCGCGGCGAAGCTCTGGCCGGCGGGCGTCAACCCGATTGGCAGCGAGATCAACCTCGTCGCGCTCGCGAAGCCGCAGGGCCGCGTCCTGCTCGACACGACGCGGCCGCCAACCGTGACCATCGTCGGCGTCGTCGCCGACACGCGGAACGTCGGCGTGCGTGAGCCGACGCAGCCGGCGATCATCATTCCGTTCGGCGCGGTCGGGGCGCCCGGCGCGGATGCTGTCGCTGCGTACGGCCGCCGATCCGAACCTGATGCTGAACCCCGTGCGGGCGCAGGTGCTCGCGATCGACGCTGAGCAGCCGCTCGGCCGGCCGATCACGCTGTCCGAGGCGCTCGGCCAGCAGGTGGTGCAGCCGCGATTCATCATGGCGCTCTTCAGCGCCTTTGCCCTGCTCGGCCTCATCCTGGCGGCCGCGGGAATCTACAGCGTGCTGTCCTTTCACGTGACCCGCCGGACGCCGGAGCTCGGCATCCGCATGGCGCTCGGCGCCGCACGCCGGCACGTCGTCGGCCTGATGCTGGCGATGGGCGGGAAGCTGGTCGCGATCGGCCTCGTCGCCGGCGTCGTCGCCAGCCTGCTGGCGACGCGGTTCCTGAGCAGCCTGCTCTTCGGCGTCAGCCGCGCCGATCCGATCGCTTACGCGGGCGTGACGCTGTTGCTGGCAGCCGTGACCCTCATTGCCTGCTACATTCCGGCGCGGCGCGCGGCATCCGTCGACCCGATGATCGCGTTGCGACAGGACTGATCGGTTCTTCGATTGTCGTCGTCCGGCCGTGCTTTGTGCGTGGTGCCTTGGTGCCTGGGTGCTTGAGGTGCGAGGGTGCGAGGGTGCGAGGGTGCTAGGGTGCGAGGTGCCGGGTGCGACGTGCCAGTGCGACGTCAGCAAGTCCGGGCGCCTCGTCTCGCACGGAGCACCTCGCACGTGGCACCTCGCACGTCGCACCTCGCACGTCGCACCTCGCACGAGGCACCTCGCACGAGGCACCTTCGCACCCTCGGCACGCCGAGCACCCAGGCACCAGGCACCCCGCACAAAGCACCTCGCGTTGGTGTTTTGGCCCTGCTAGCGGCGTTTAGCGCCCTACAAACAGCCTCAGCGGCCGTCGATCAGCTCGCCGTAGTAGCGGAACTGGCCCTTGCCGTAGCCATCGACGAGCGCGTGCGTGGACTGGAGGTGGGACGTGCTGCCGGCGCCGCGGGCGAAGCGGCCGAATACCGAGCGGATGACGACGCTGTTGGCGGCCCTGGGCAGCGCCGCGAGATTGGCGACGAAGCGATCGAACCGGGCGTCGCCAAAGAGGTAGAACTCGACGTTCGAGGTGTAGAAGGCGGACAGCTGGAGCTTGCGCTGCTGCAGCAGCGTGCCGATGGCCGCCACCGCTCGTGGTCCGCCGAGATCGCCGACGACCGGCACGATCCGATCGTCCTGCTGCATCCGGCGCACGGTCTGGTAGCGGTCGTCCGACGCAAGGTAGTTGGCCGGCTCGCCGCTCGGGTCGCGCCCGACCAGCAGCTCTTCGAATGACGGGTAGTGGCTCTGCGGCGGCCGGCCCGTCGACTGAAACTTCAGGCCGACGCCCGATTCGATGAAGCGGCGGTGGAAGCGATCGATCGTCTCCCGATCCTCGCGCGACAGCTTCACGCCCATCCGGCCGATCGCCTGGTCGACGCGTTCGCGCAGCGCGTCGACGCCGCGGGCGTCGAGCGGCGGCCGCGCCACCTGGGCGACGATGCGTTCGATGGGCGCGGTGCGCCACTCCTGGACATCCACGGGCACCGGCCGTCCGACCAGCGCCGCCAGGTACTCGACGCGCGTGCCCGACAGGGTGAACAGCGCCTTGAAGAGCAGGTGGAGCAGCAGGTTGTCGCGCCGGACGTCGACGATGAAGGCGATGTCCGGCCTGATCGCGGCGATGTAGGTGAAGTTCTGGTCCGGTCCGACGCCGACGTAGGCGCCGCCGCTGACCTCGAGACGCCGCAGGGCCGGCACGACGTCGAGATAGGAGCGCTCGTTCGAGATCAGGTTGTCGGTATCGAAGTAGCCGCCCGGCTCTGACAGCGCCTCGATCTGCGACGCGAACGTCCTGCCGGCCGCGGCCTGGTTCGGGGTGGCGACCGTCGACTGCGTCGGAACGCCCGCCGTCGCGCCGCAGGCGAGCAGCGCCGCGACGACGGCGACGTGGGCAATGGCGCGCTTCTTCACCGCAACTCTCGCTCGTCTGGACGGAAGTGGCCTACCTGCCCTCGTCGTAGCCGGTCAGTTGACGGATCCAGATATTGCGGAAGTGGACCGGGTTCCCGTGGTCCTGCAGGCGAATCGGTCCCTTCGCGTGCGCCGCGGTGTACTTGCCGATCGTCTTGTGCGCCGTCGGCCCGAGGAACGCCGTCGCGTGGTGGACGATCACGCCGTTGTGGAAGACCGTGACGACCGCCGGTTTCTCCGCCTCGCCTGACGGGTGGAGGCGCGCCGCGGTGAAGACGATGTCGTAGGCCTGCCACTCGCCGGGCCGCCGCGAGGCGTTGACGAGCGGCGGATACTGGCCGTACATCGACGCCGCCTGGCCGTCCGGGTAGGTCGGGTTCTGAAAGCTGTCGAGGACCTGGATCTCGAAGGCGCCGAGCAGGATGACGCCGCTGTTGCCGCGGCCCTGGCCGTCGCCCTTCACTTCCTTCGGCGTCGCGAACTCGACGTGCAGCTGGAAGTCGGTGTACTCCGACGCCGTCTGAATGACGCCCTTGCCGGACTGGAGGACGCCATCGGCGACTGGCCACGCGATCGGCTCGCCCTTGGCAGTGCGCCACTGGCTCGTGTCCGCGCCGGCGCCGAGCAGCACCGTCGCGTCCGACGGCGCCGCGCCGGGCGTCGCGCCCGGCGTCACCAGGCGCGGCTGCGGCCGAGTGCCGTCGTGGACGTGCCACCGGCCGTTGGGCTGCATCGGCGTGTCGTCGTAGCCGATCTTCGGCTGCTGGCCGTCGATCGAGATTGCCGCCGTTACCAGGATCGCGCCGAGGCCCGCCGCACGAACGCGCGTGACTCTCATAAGCCCTCCGAGTATTCTGCTGCACGCTATCACGAAAGCCGAGGTGCGAATGCGAACGCTGTACGGCATGGTCCTGACGCTGTCGATCGGTCTGACGATCGCGACCGGATCGTTCGAGGCGGGACAGAACCAGGCCACCCCGCAGGACTGGATTCAGCTCTTCAACGGCAAGAGCCTCGATGGCTGGACGCCGAAGTTCCGCGGCCATCCGCTCGGCGAGAACTACCTCGGCACGTTCGGCGTCGCCAACGGCGCCCTCCGGGTGTCGTACGACAAGTACGAGCGCTTCGAGGATCGATTCGGGCATCTCTTCTACAAGGATGCCTTTTCGTACTACCGGCTCGTCGCCGAGTATCGCTTCGTCGGCGACCAGGCCGCCGGCGGCCCCGACTGGGCCGTGCGCAACAACGGCCTGATGCTGCACAGTCAGGCGCCCGCGACGATGGGCGTCGGCCAGGACTTTCCGATCTCGATTGAAGTGCAGCTGCTCGGCGGGCTGGTCAACGGCAAGCCGCGCTCGACCGCCAACGTCTGCACTCCCGGCACCCAGATCTTCATGAACGACACGATGGTGAAGGGGCACTGCCGCAACTCGACATCGAAAACGTATGCCGGCGACGACTGGGTGCGGGTCGAGATCGAGGTCCACGGCGGCGATCGCATCGCCCACGTCATCGACGGCCAGACCGTGCTCGAGTATCAGCGGCCGACCATCGGCGGCGGCGACGTCAACGGCTTCGACCCGGCGGTCAAGCAGGATGGCACGCTCCTGACCGCCGGCTACATCGCGATTCAGGGCGAAAGCCACCCGACGGAGTTCCGCAGGATCGAGCTGCTGAACCTCTCCGGCTGCATGGATCAGAAGTCGCCGAAGTACAAACCGTACTTCGTCCACAATGATCCCGCCGCGTGCAAGCCCTGATCGAACCCGACGTGTAGAACCCAACGCGTAGAACCCGCTGTCGCCATGCAGACCATCGACTTCGCCGTCCTCATCGCCTACTTCGCCGTCGTGTTTGGCATCGGCGCCTATTTCTTCAACCGCGCAAAGACCAGCAAGAGCTACTTCCTCGCCGACAAGAACGTCGGCTGGATCGCGATCGGGGCGTCGCTCTTCGCCGCCAACATCTCGAGCGAGCACTTCATCGGCCTGGCAGGCTCGGGCGCCAGCTCTGGCCTGGCGGTCGGCTCGTTCGAGTGGCTCGCCGTGTTCATGTGCATGATCCTGGCGTGGGTGTTCGTGCCGTTCTACCTGCGCAGCGGCGTCTACACCATGCCCGAGTTCCTCGAGCGCCGCTACGGTCCCGCCTGCCGCTGGTACCTGACGACGGTCTCGGTCATCGCCTACGTCGTCACCAAGATCTCCGTGTCGCTCTACGCCGGCGCGCTGGTGCTGCGGGCGGTCGTGGGATGGGATTTCTATACTTCAGCGACGGTGATGGTGCTCGCGACCGGGGTCTACACGATCTTCGGTGGCCTGGCCGCGGTCATCTACACCGAGCTGCTCCAGGCGGTCGTGCTGGTCGTCGGCGCGATCGTCCTGACGCTGATCGGCCTGAACGAGGTCGGCGGAATGGAGGCGCTGCGCGCCGGCCTGCCGGCCGACTACTTCCACATGATCAAGCCGTCGACCGATGCCGCGTTCCCGTGGACCGGCATTTTCTTCGGCGCGCCGATCCTCGGCATCTGGTACTGGTGCACCGACCAGATGATCGTGCAGCGGGTGCTCGGCGCCAGGAACGAGAGCCACGCCCGGGCCGGCGCGCTGCTGGCCGGGGCGCTCAAGATCCTGCCGGTCTTCATTCTCGTCCTGCCGGGACTGATCGCGCGCGTCCTCTATCCCGACATCAACGGCGACGACGCCTATCCGACGCTGATCATCCGGCTGCTGCCGCCCGGGCTCACCGGCTTCATGGTCGCGGCGCTGATGGCGGCGCTGATGTCGTCGCTGGCGGCGACCTTCAACTCGGCGTCGACGCTCGTCACCTTCGACGTCTTCAAGGTGCTGCGCCCGGCGGCGACCGAAGCCCAGCTCGTTCGCGTCGGCCGTCTCGTCACCGTCGTCATGGTCGGGCTGAGCATGTTGTGGGTGCCGTTCATCCGCTACCTGAGCTCGGAGGTCTACATCTACCTCCAGAGCGTCCAGGCCTACATCAGCCCGCCGATCGCGGCGGTGTTCCTGTTCGGCGTGTTCTGGCCGCGCGCCAATCGCCACGGCGCGATCGCCTCGCTCGTCGTCGGCGCGCTCGTCGGCGCCGCGCGCTTCGTTCTCGAGTTGAACCGCGACTCGGCGCTGGTGACCGGGTCGCCGCTCCTGACCGGGTTCGTCAGCATCAACTTCCTGCACATCGCGGTGCTGCTGTTCGTGATCAGCGCCGTCGTGCTCGTCGCCGTGTCGCTGGCGACGCAGGCGGAACCGCTGGCGAAGCTGAAGGGGTTGACGTTCGCGACGCTCGACGAGGGCTACCGGCTGGCGTCGGACAAGGGCGGGCTGTTCCCGTTCCAGATTGCCGCGACAGCAGTGCTGGCGATCTTCACGGCCGGCCTCTGGTTCTATTTTGCTTAAGCCTGGCTCCTGGCCTCGACGATCGCCTTCATGTGATCGAACAGGGGCTCGCGAATCCCCTCGCGATCGAGGGCGTAGGCGAGGACGGCCTTGAGGTAGTTGAGCGGATCGCCGGTCGTCAGCCAGGCGCCGTCCTGCACTTCCTTGGCGAGGAACTTGTTGCCGGCGCGGACGTAGTCGCGGATCGCGTCGACGACCCAGAGCTCGTTGCCCTTGCCGAGCTGCGTCTGCTTCAGCGTCTCGAGGATTTCCTTGTTCAGGATCATCCGGCCGAAGTCGGCGAGCTGCGACGGCGCTTCCTCGATCGACGGCTTCTCGATGATGTCCTCGATCTCGTCGGTGCCGGGCCGCAGCTTGACGATGCCGTAGCGGTTGACTTCGTCGCGCGGGACCTGCTGGACGCCGATCATCGGCGTGCCGTGGCGGGCGTAGTCGTCGACGAGCTGCTTGGAGAACGAGACCTTCGATTTCACCAGGTCGTCGCCCCAGACGTAGAGGAACGGCTCGTCCCCGAGGAGGCTCGCCGCGGAGATGACCGGCGTGCCGTTGCCATAGGGGCCGCGCTGCCGGATATAGACGAAGTTGGCGAGCTCGGACAGGCGCTCGGTCGTGGCGAGGAGCGATTCCTTGCCCTGCTGCCGCAGCTCCTGGACCAGGGCCCAGTTCTGGTCGAAGTGGTCCTCGAGCGGCCGCTTGTCCCACTTCGTCACCATGATGACGTCCTGGATTCCGGCGTCGACCAGTTCTTCGACGATCAGCTGAATGATCGGCTTGTCGACGATCGGCAGCATCTCCTTCGGCATCGCCTTCGTGACGGGCAGGAAGCGGGTGCCCGATCCGGCGACGGCGATGACTGCTTTGCGAACTGTTCGGGTGCTCATCCCTCTTATGATGCCTCAGGCACGATTCGCCGGTCCAACGCGCACAGGCGGTAAGCCGCTTGCATGGGCCGGCGAAGGCGTGATAACGAAGCCGTGCAGGGAATCTTTTGATAGCTGATACAGGGAGAGAGACACGATGAGCTTTCTGCACAAACTGGGGGCGGCCGTCCTCGCACTGATCCTTGCGGCGCCGGCGGTTGCCGCGGCCCAGACCGCCACTGCGCCGCCGGCGACCGGGACCCAGGCACCGCCGGCCACGACCTACGAGCCGAAGGTCGGCCAGGCCGGCAAGGACGTCGTCTGGGTGCCGAGCCCGCAGTCGACCGTGGAGAAAATGCTCGACGTGGCCAAGGTTACGCCACAGGACTTCGTCGTCGACCTCGGGTCCGGCGACGGGCGCAATGTCATTGCCGCCGCCAAGCGCGGCGCCCGCGGCCTCGGCGTCGAGTACAACCCGGACATGGTGGAGCTGTCGAAGCGCAATGCCGCGAAGGAGGGCGTCGCCGACAAGGCGCAGTTCGTCCAGGGCGACATGTACGAGGCCGACTTCCAGCAGGCGTCGGTGCTGGCGCTGTTCCTCCTGACCGACAACCTGTCGAAGCTGCGGCCGAAGTTCGCCACCCTCAAGCCCGGAACGCGCATCGTCGCCAACACGTTCGGGATCGAGGGCTGGACGGCGGAGGAGACGCTGCAGATCGAGGGCGACTGCACCAGCTGGTGCACGGTGCTCCTGTATTACGTCCCGGCCGACGTCGCCGGCTCGTGGCAGATGCCGCAGGGGCCGCTGACGCTCAAGCAGGACTTCCAGACCCTCAGCGGCACGCTCGGCAGCGCTGCCATCGAGTCGCCGAAGATTCGCGGCGAGGAGCTGTCGTTCACCGCCGGCGGAGCGCAGTACTCCGGCAAGGTGAGCGGCGACAGCATCACCGGCACCGTCAAGACCAATGGCAAGGACACGCCCTGGACGGCGAAACGCCAGAAATAGCGGCCAGCCCGGCCGCATGCAATAATCTGGGCCGCGGCCACGGTCGCGGCGCCGACGGTTCGTGGGCCTGGGCGTTCCACCAATGGAGGAGAAGGTATGCGAGTTCGCGTGTATGCCGCGGCGATGCTGCTGGCATGGTCGGGAGCGGTGATCGTGGCGCAGCAGAAGGTGACGACGCCCGAAGAGCTCGACAAGGTGATGAAGCAGGTGCAGATGCCGGCGATTCAGAAGGCGCTGAAGTCGCAGGCTTACGGCGACGCGCGAAAGGCGCTGGCGACTGCCAAGGAGAACGTTCTGCTCTCGCAGTCCTTCTGGATCGAGCACAAGAAGGACGACGCGGTGAAGATGAACAAGGAGACGATCGGGAAGATCGAGGCGCTGGAGAAGCTGATCGCGACCGACACCGTCGACGCGCCGGCGGTCGAAGCGGCGCTGAAAGAGGTCGGCGCCAGCTGCCGCACCTGCCACCAGCAGTATCGCGCCACCGACGCCGAGAACAACTTCATCCTCAAGCCGGGCTCGATCGGCGGCTAGTCCTCGTTCTTTTCCAGAGTCACGCGCTTCCGGCGCGTGGCTCTGGACCACGCTATCGGGTTCGAATCCCTGCCTCACCGCCAATTCCCGTTTTCGTTGCCTTCGACGAGCATGTCGAACGGCTTTCTCTCCAGCTAGCTCTTCCGCAAGGCACACATCTCCTTACTCCCATAGAACGTAGTTCGGTGGCGAACCCTTCAGCGCGGATCGCTTTGACACCGCGACGAATACGCGCCGCCGCTTCACCCCTCTTTGCTCATGCGTTGACACGAGTCTTACATCGATGTCAGACTGCGCGCGTGGTCACCTTCCACCCTCGTGTCCTCACCGTCTCTCCGAAGGAACTTCTCGTTCTCGAGTTGCTGCTCCACGGCCAGGAGTTGTACGGCCTTCAACTCGTAGCCGAATCGAGCGGCCAGCTGAAGCGCGGCACCGTGTACGTCACCCTCGGTCGAATGGAGGACAAGGGCTACATCACCTCGACGCTAGGCGCGCCGCCCGCTGGAGCGGGTGGCCTGCCTAGACGCATCTACGCGGCGACTGCCCTGGGCCGTCGCATGCATGCGGCTTGGACGAGCGGCGCGACGCATCTGGTGCCGGAGTTCGGGCGATGAGGCCTCCAGGCACCCGGCTGCGGGCCCTGGCGGCACGGCTGTTTGCGGCGAGCATGATGGAACGCCTGGTCGATCCGGCGATTGCCGATCTGCAGGCTGAATACGAGGAGGCTCTGCGCAGTGGGCCGAACTGGCGGAGTCGCTGGATCTGGTTTGTCGGTCACCTCGCGTTCTTCAGAATGCTCGTCGTGCACGGCTGCCGGCGGACCACGGACCTCGCTGATCGCCCAGGCAACTTGACAAGGACAGACAGCCTTCTGGCGCCGCTACGGGGCCTGTCGCTGGACGTCCGAATCGCGTTGCGGTTGCTTGTGAAGCACATCGGACTGACCGTCGTCGGGACTGTGGCCATGGCTTTCGCGATTTGCGTCGGCATGCTCGCCTTCGAGTTCTTCATCCAGGTCGTGCGCCCCACACTGCCTCTCGAGGATGGCGAGCGCATTGTTGGGATTGTGATGCAGGACGCTACCGCAGGAAGCGACACGACGCCGTCGCTTCACGATTTCTCGGCGTGGCGCGACACGCTCGAATCCGTTGAGGACCTCGCGGCGTTTCGAACGCGCGAACTCAACATAATCGTGGGAAGCGATTCAGCAGAACCAGTGACGGTGGCCGAGATCAGCGCCGCCGCGTTCCGCGTGACGCACGTGCAGCCGCTGATGGGAAGACCGATTATTGAGGCGGATGAACAACCGTCGGCACCGTGGGTCGTCGTGATCGGGCACGATGTCTGGCGCGCGCGGTTCGATTCGGTCCCGGACGTCATCGGAAGGACGCTTCGGCTCGGCAACGTCCACCACACTGTTGTCGGCGTCATGCCGGAAGGCTTTCGTTTCCCGGTTGCGTATAGCTTCTGGGTGCCCGTCAGGTTGGATGTCTGGAAGTACGACCAGCGACAGAGTCCCCGCGTGAGGGTTGTAGGCCGGCTGGCTGCTGGTGCCACCCTCGACAGCGCCCAATCGGAGCTGAGCGTCCTCGGTGCGACTGCCGCCGCGGCATCTCCCGACACGCACGCGCGCGTGACGCCCCGGATCCTGCCTTACGTCCATTCGGTTTTCGGCGCGTTTTCGCAGCCCTTTACCCTCGGCCTGACGTCGGTCAACCTTCTGGCGGTGTCGCTCGTGGTGCTCATTTGCGGGAACGTCTCGCTATTGATGTTCGCGCGGGCCGCGACGCGCGAGAACGAGATCCTCGTTCGGACGGCACTCGGGGCGAGCCGCGGTCGGATCATGGGGCAACTGTTCGTGGAAGCGCTGGTGCTGGCGGGGGTGGCCGCTGTCGTCGCGCTGACTACCGCACAGTTCGGGTGGAAGCTGGTGTTCGATGTGGCCACGGCGCAGGCGTTCGAACCGGGGGAGGTTCCGTTCTGGTTCAACGCCAGCCTTTCACCGTCGACTGTGTTGTACGCCGTCCTGCTGACGCTTGCGGCCGCCGCCATCGCGGGACTCCTCCCGGGTCTCAAAGTGACACGCGGCATCGGGACGCGCCTCAAGCAGGCTGGCCCTGGCGGCGTCGGTCTTCGGTTCGGCGGTATGTGGACGGCGCTAATCGTCACGCAGGTTGCCGTCATGGCCATCGTTCCCCTTTTCCTGTTCATCATTCAGGGGGAGTCCGCGAACACGCTCAGCTGGACAAACACGGGCTTCCCCGGAGAGCGGTATCTTTCTGCCACCCTCGCGATGGAGAGGGACCGGCTACCGGGCGCGTCGCGCGACATGCTGACGGCCCGGTTCATCGCGGCCTCTCAGGAACTCGAGCGGCGACTGGAGGCCGAACCCGACGTCACGGGAGTGACGCTCGCCGATCGGCTGCCATTGATGGACCACTCGGCCCGCCGAATCGAACTCGACGAGGGGAGCGCCGCGCCGTTGAACGAGTACTTCAATTACCGGCGGGTCTCCTCGGCCAGGGTCGCTCTGGACTTCTTCGACGTGGTCGAGGCGCCGACCATCTCAGGCCGCGCCTTCCACTCGGGCGATCTCCGGCCCGGCGCGCCGAGCGTTATTGTGAACCAGTCCTTCGCGCGGCTGGTGCTCGGCGACAGCAACCCGATCGGACGGCGCCTTCGCTATACGGACGAAGGACAGGCCGGCGCAAGGGCCGCGGGAGAGCCGTGGCATCAAATCGTCGGCGTCGTTGCGGATGTCGGTATCCCCTCGCAAACCCGGGACCCGGCGGCGGCGGCCCGCATCTATCACCCGCAACCTCCCGGCGGCAGTTACCCCGTACGCATAGCCGTCCACCTGCGAGGCGATCCACTCGTCTTTGCATCGCGGATGCGTTCCATTGCCACGGACGTCGATCCGACGCTTCAACTCCACCACATCGTCCGGCTCGATCAGGTCGCGGTGGCGGATCTGCGCGTTTACAGGCTGCTGTTCTGGATGACGGCAATCCTGATGGCGGTCGTTGTGCTCCTGTCGCTCACGGGCATTTACGCGCTCTTTTCCTTCATCGCCTCGCAACGGACGCGAGAAATGGGAATTCGCGTCGCCCTGGGTGGTCAGCCTCGCCATGTCGCCATCGCGATGTTTCGCTCCCCAATGACGCAAATTGGGCTCGGTATCCTCGTGGGATTGTTTCTCGCGATCGGCATCTCGGGCGGAAATTGTGTGGGACTCGTCTTGATGTACGGGAGTGTCATTCTCGCGATTTCTTCGCTCGCGACACTCGTGCCTGTACGACGCGCCCTCAGAATCCAGCCAACCGAGGCGTTGCGGGCCGAGTGATCACCCTGACGGTCCCGCCCAGTTCTCCCAAGGAGAGCCAGCACGACTGATTAACCCATCCGGCTGACAACGACCACGAGTGGCGCCGCGCGCCGCGCGCCGCAACCTCGCGATGCCGCCTCGAGCTCCACCGCCGACAACCTGCCGATGTTGGCGCAGACGATGAGCAGCGTGTCGAGGGCAGCGGCGGCGAGCATCAACAGGCCGGGCCGCGACGTACCCACGAGCCTTCCTCAAGCCCGACGATCGGCCAGCGAATCTTGGAGAGCTGCAACTTCACAACATTCGAGCGGAGGGTGTCGAACGTTCCGGGGACCAGTAGTCGCCGCGCGCCGATTCGGAGGGAGATGACGCTGTCCGAAATCTGTATACATATTTCGGACAGGCCGCGACGCCGAGATCTGTCCGAAACTTGTATACACATTTCGGACACTCGCCGAGTCTCGAGGCAAGACAACCTGGCGAAATCCAGGAAATCCGCGTAATGAACCGGCATCGACTCACGCCGCGGTCAGCAGCCAGTTGCGGAAATCGTCCCTAACACCCAGCCAATTCCCGTTTCGTTGCCTTCGACGAGCATCCGGTCGTCGTATGCCCGATCCAGTGTGCTTTGGACCGTCAAGCAGCGCTGCTGAAGTTGGCCAATGGCCGTTCTGTGGAATCGCTCCTTGTCGCCTGGGCTGTCGCGTCGAGCGTCGGCAATCCAGTCCGCGATTTCCGCGGGGATCTGAACACGCCGCACAAAACGTTCTCGAACAAGCCGGGCTCGTGAACCCCACGATACAGTCCCGTTATGCTCTGCTGCGCCCGTCCGGCGTCCGACAGCAGTAACAACACTGATGGTATGACGATTGCGTTTCGCCGGACCATCACGACCTCCTTGCGCCTGCTGTTCGAACACGCTCGTCAAACCACCACGATCCCCTAATCTCGCCACGAGGCGCAAAGTCGCGCACGCACACTTCGCGTGTCCCTGTTTCATTGGAGCTATATGCGATCCATTTTCCGTCCGGGGAAAAGGTCGCGGGCCACTCGTCCGCGTCGGTCGCAACAAGAGGAATCGCTTCGCGATGTTCGATCGACAGCACGAAGAGATCTACCTGAGATCGACCGTGCGAGCGTCCGTGCCTCCTGACGCATCGGTTGCACCCGCCCGTACGTCAGCGTGCGCCACAGCCACTCCGCTGGTCCGTACCGGAAGCTCCGCAGCCAAATCGGACTGATGATCAACTGCACTATCCAGATAGCGACGACAATGAGCAGCTGCGCGGCATAGTCGAAGCGGCCGGCCAATCCGAAGCCCCAGCCGAGGAACACTACGGAGGCGGTAATGCTGTGAAACAGGTAATTGGAGAGTGCCATCTGCCCAACGGCAGCCAGGCGTCGGCGCAAGCCGGCCATCGCCTCGCGCTTGACGATCCAAATGAGCGTCGCGGCGTAACCGATCGACGCGAACACTGCACCGGCATAGTTCCAGAGATCAACCAGGGCCCGGATCGGCATGGCGTACGCGACGCGGTCCAGTTCGCGAGCCCCGATGAACGCGAGCCCCAGTCCAAAGGGCGTGGCGACTAACGCGACCCGAGCATACGTTGAGGAGGACAGCCGCCCCCCGAGAAACCCCGACTTATACAGCGACATTCCGAGCAGCATCATCCCGCCGCACCGCCAGAAGAAGAACACCGCGAAGAACATCGTTTCGAACATGAACGTCCCGGCTGCGCTGCCAGCCACGAACCTCAGGTAACCGCCGCGCATCAGGTCAACGTGACCGAGCGCTTGTTCGCGCGTGGGCATCATCAGCTCGAGGTCGGCGGCGCGGTCGGCCTCGCTCATCGAACCCCAGGTGAGGCCGTGGGCGACGGCGAGGGCGGCGCCGATTGCCAGCATCACGATGGCGGAGTAAAGCAGCGTGCGCGCGGTACGGTTGCGCATCCACCACAGCAGGAGGATGCCGCAGAGTGCGTAAGGTACGAGGATGTCGCCAGCCCAGATGAGGTACGCGTGCAGGAGTCCGATGACCAGCAGAACGAACATCCGCCTGAACCACAGCGCGATCGGTGACCGGCCGGATTCGGTGCGCTTGTTCGCGTAGAGCAGCACACCCGCACCGAAGAGCATCGAGAACAGCCCCATCATCTTCAGGTCGAAGACAACGGTCGTGAACAAGTAGGCGAGGCGGCTGGGGCCCTCGTAATCGAAGAGCGCATAGGGATACATGTAGGCGCTCATGGGCGCGGCCATCGCGCGGATGTTCATCGCGAGGATGCCGAGCAGGGCAAAGCCGCGGAGGACGTCCAGCGTTTCGAGCCGCTGGGTGGACGAAACGGGTGCGGGCTGCTGCATCGGGCTCCTCTGAATGGCGAACAGGAGGTCCGCAACCACTGGCCGACGACGAATGAAGTTCTACGCCCGTGAACGTTCGCAGTCAAGCGCCCCGCAAAGCTACCAAACCGTGAAGCTCGGCGCGCACCGTGCAGGTCCACAATCCGCGCTATGATTTCAGCCGCGAACGCGCTGGCGATCGCAGCGTCGTAATGGGGTGCGATGGAGCAGCAACTGCCGGCTCCTGCTCGTGACCGCCGAGCTGCAGTCCTATTGAGGGCTTTTGATGAGTCTGCCGTCGGGCTCCCGCGATGTGGTGCGAATCGTCCTCGGCGTGCTCCTGATCCTGTTGCTGATCAGTGGCGCGCTGGCGGTCCTGTGGCCTTTCCTGCCCGCCCTGATTTGGGCGACGATGATCGTCGTCGCCACCTGGCCGTTGATGCTGCGGTTGCAGCGCGCGCTGGGGGGCCGGCGCAGCCTGGCCGCGGCAGCGATGACCGCGCTGTGGTTCGTGATCGTCCTCGCGCCGCTCGCCGTCGCGACATCGAGGGTTGTGCAACAGGCTGCGCGGCTGTCGGGCATCAAGGTCGCCGAGATCAGGATTCCGATGCCGCCTGTCTGGATCGAGGGCGTTCCGGTTGTCGGCGCGACGCTTACCGCCGAGTGGCGCGTTTACGCCGCGGCGACTCCGGAGGAGCTCGCGAGCAAGGCTGCGCCCTACGTGACGACGATCGTCAGCTGGGTCGCCGACCGCGCCGGCACCTTCGGCACGTTCCTGCTCCACATGGTCCTGACGCTGTTGCTTTGCGCCGTGCTTTACGTCAACGGCGAGACGGCGGCTCTCGGCGTGCGCCGGTTCGCCCGCCGTCTGATGGGCGAGGCCGGGGATCACTTGGTGCTGCTCGCTGCCGGCTCGATCCGCGCGGTGGCGCAGGGCATCGTCGTCACCGCGATCGTCCAGACCGCGCTCGGGGCCGTCGGTCTCGTCGTCGCCGGCGCACCTTTCGTCGCGATCTTTTCAGCCGTGATGTTCGTGTTCTGCATCGCGCAGCTCGGACCCGTGCTGCCACTGCTGGCAGCGGTCGGCTGGCTCTATCTCGGCGGTGCCACGACGGCGGCGACCGGATTGATCGTGTGGACGGCGATCGTCGGTGTGCTCGACAACGTGCTGCGGCCGCTTCTGATCCGCCGCGGCGCCGACCTGCCGCTGCTGCTCATAATGGCCGGCGTGATCGGCGGCCTGATCGGCTTCGGGCTGGTAGGTCTGTTCGTCGGCCCCGTGGTGCTCGCAGTCGCGTACACGGGGCTCAGCGCCTGGATCGCCGAGCAGGAGGCGTCACCGGATGCTGGCGGGGCAACGCCCGCCGGAACCGAATCGCCCGTAACCGCGGACTAACGTCATCTGCGACAAGCGGTTGGAGCAAGCAACTTTCACGAGTGTTGCGCTCACGCAGCAGTGACCAGCCGGTTGCGAATTCCGTCCCTAACACCCAGCCAGACTTCAACACCCGACATCACCGACGAGGCTTCCGGCCTCTGGACCACGTTCGCGGGCCTCGACGCGTACTACTTGTCGGGTGGAGGCTGGACTGGCATCATCACGGCGACCGCTTGGCCGTCCTGCACCACAACCACTGGATCTGTCTTGCCTCTCGTCCTCAGCCGCGCCCGGCCCGACGCCAGAACCGATCGAAGTAGCGTGATGTAGTTCCCGTTGAGCATGACGCCATCCTTCGTGCTGAACGTGTTCGGCGACTTGCCGGGCTGCAGATCGACGAGCGCCGTCTCCTTCTCGGATGGCGTCGCGAGAAGGCGTGCGATCACCGTGGCGCTTGCAGGTGGAAGCTTCTCCGGCATCGACGCAGGTTTGACGAGCGCGGCGTCAATCGAGAGACCGCCGTCGGTGACGAACGTCCTGCCGTCGGGCATCGCCAGTGCACGCCACCACGTCGGCGGCTTCGACGACGGATGGCGATGAAATCGGCGGCTTGGACGTCTGGCCGGCGAGGGTGCCGGCCGTGGCGACGGCGAACGATCCGAGGAGTGCCGCGACACCGACTCTTCGCCAGATCCTCATCCCCACTTCCCCTTCTCCATCCACACACCCCACGTAACCTCGCCAATCTCCTCGTCGTCGAAGGCGCGGCCCGCCGCCTTGAGGGTCAGCTTGATCTGCCCGTGATGATAGCCCTCGTGCCAGATCAGGTGCTGGAGCATGAGGATCGGATGGTCGTAGTGCAGGTCCATCTCGCGGCCTGCTTCCAGCCGGCCCTTCACGGCGTCCCGAACCGCAACCGCGCTGCCGTTCAGCATCTGCGCGAGTCGATCGCGATCGCGCTCCGCTTTCCACTCGCCGTCGGGTAGCGGGCGGCGGAACTCTGGAGCGTCCTCGACCACGAAGATGAGCCGAACGTAGTGGATGTGCGCGAACAGCTGCGCCACGGTTGGACTGCTCTCCATCATCCGGGCGTCGAGCCCTTCCTCGGGCAGCGCACGCAGCAGGTTGACGACGATGGCGTTGTTGCGATCCACGAGTCCAGCAGGGCGTCGAGTATGGAATGGTCTTGAGTGCGGGGCATGTCCTCTCGTGCATTTCGTCGACGGCGGCGACCGATGGGTCGCGCCGGTAGTTGATACATGGGCGTCATCGGCGCCCGGTCTTCGGGTCCTTCTTCCGTGAGTACAAACGATACTGACCCGACGCAAGTTTCCTGATCACGCGACCTCCTGAACCCGCTGCGCAGGGGCGAGGGCAGACCCGCCGAAAAAGCCCAGCCCAACCCGGCCGATCGAGTTGCAGGGGCCGTTCCGGAGGGTCTTGACAATAAAAGTTGTCAAGGCTATTTTGGGCCGTGCTCGATGTCGCGGTCATTGACGATCCCGGCGCGGCTGCGGCCGCGCTGGACCCCATCAAGGGGCGGCTCCTGGCCGAGCTGTCCAGGCCTGCCTCGGCCGCGTCGCTCGCGGCGCGGGTCGGCCTTCCGCGACAGAAGGTCAACTATCACCTGCGGGCACTGGAAGCGCACAAGCTGGTCGAGCCGGCAGAGGAGCGGCGGTGGGGCGGCCTCACCGAGCGACTCATGGTCGCGACTGCCGCCTCGTACGTCGTCTCGCCGGCGGCGCTGGGGCCAATCGCCGCGGATCCGGCACGCAACAACGATCGCGTCTCGGCCAGCTACCTCATCGCGGTGGCGGCGCGCATCGTCGCCGAGGTCAGCGGCCTGTGGCGGGCGGCGCGGCAGCAGGACAAGCGCCTCGCGACGCTCTCGGTCGATACGGTCGTCCGCTTCAAGTCGCCGGCCGATCGTGCTGCGTTCACCAGCGATCTCGGGAAGGCCATCGCGACGCTGGTCGCGCGCTACCACGACGAATCATCACCGCAGGGGCGCCCGCACCGGTTGGTGGTCGCCTCCTACCCGGCGCCCGACGGCGCCACACGCTGAGGAAGCACGCACATGCCTATCAAGAAAGACGGCACCGGCAAGCGCTGGGTCGAAATGGAGTTCGTTACCCCCGGCACGCCTGAACAGGTATGGCAGGCGCTGGCCACGGGCCCCGGCAACGCGGCGTGGTTCACGCAAGCCGCGATCGACGAACGCGTCGGCGGCGCGCTGACGTTCCAGTTTGGCGAGCAGGGCAGCTCGAAGGGAGAAGTGACCGAGTGGGAGCCGCCGCTCCGCTTCGGCTACGTCGAGCGCGAGTGGAGCGAAGGCGCGCCGCCCGTCGCCACCGAGATCACCATCACCGCCCGCTCCGGCAACACCTGCGTCGTCCGGATGGTGCATTCGCTCTTCTCGACGTCCGACGAGTGGGACGATCAGATGGAAGGGTTCGAGTCCGGGTGGCCGCTCTTCTTCGCGGTGCTGCGCCTCTACCTGCAGCACTATCCCGGCCGGAAGGCAGCGACGTTCCAGGCGATGAGCATGCTGGAGGGCAAGGATCTCGACGTCTGGAAGCGGCTGCTGTCAGCGTTGAATCTCTCCGACGCGAGCGTCGGCGAGGTGCGGACGACGCCGCCGGTCCCGGAGCAGCTGTCGGGCGTCGTCGAGCGGACGCAGCAGGACGGGAAGCAGCGCTGCATCATCATGCGGCTCGACTCGCCGGCGCCAGGCATCGCTATGATTGGCACCTACGGGGCCGGCAACATGGTCAACGCCTCGGTGACGATCTACTTCTACGGCGACGACAGCGAGGCGCGGGCGGCATCGAGCGGCGAGAAATGGCGGAACTGGATCGCCGCCGCGCTCTCGCCCGTGGCCAGGTAGAAAGGCCCGGTGGCGAGTCGCAGTCGTCCCGGCAAAAGGTCGCCCGTCGCTACTTCGCCGGGGCCGGGGCCGGGGCCGGGGTCGTGGTCGGGGCCGACGCTGCGGCCGATCCGTCCAGGGCGGCGCCCTTCGAATCAACGAGCAGCTTGGCCAGGTGATTGACCACCTTTGCGTCGCTGCGCAGCTGCGTGAGATAGGCCACGCGCAGGAGCTCCTCCCGGCGGCCGCGCAGCGTCGTGCTGATGCGGTCCTTGACGCCCGGCGTCGACAGATCGCGCTGGCCTGCAGGCTCGTGCGCGACGACGAGGACGAGCGTATGCGCGCCGCTGAAGCTCGCCACGTTGACGGTTCCCGCAGTCTTGCCCAGGACGGCGTTCCGCAGCTGCGGCGGCGCCTGCTTCAGGCGCGACACCGGCACCAGCCCGAGATCGCCGCCGCGCGGCGCGGTTTCCGCATCCTCGGAGAAGCCAGCCGCCAGCTCGCGGAAGGACGCGCCGCCCTTGAGCTTCTCCATCAGCATGCGCGCCTTCGCCGCTGCCGCTTCCGGCGTCGCGGCATCGTCGCCGGTGCTGTTGCCGAGCCGCTCTTCGCGGACCGGGGTGATGACGATCTGCGCGATGTGATACGCCTCTTCCGCGAGGTTGAACTGCGCCTTGTTGGCGTTGAAGAAGTCGGTGACCTGCTGGTCGCTGACGCTGACCTTCGAGGTCACTTCCTGCTCGATGACCTTCTGCGTCACCAGCTGCCGCCGCAGCCCCTCGCGCATGTCGTCGGCGGTGATGTTGCGCCGCTTCAGCTCCTCCTGGAACGCGGCCTCCGGCATGTTGTTCTTCGCGTCGTTGAAGGCCTTGTCGAGATCCGCCGCCGGAATCTCGACCTTCAATGCCTGCGCCTTGGCCAGCAGCAGATCCTGGACGATGAGGTCGTTGAGGAGGTTCAGCTTCGCGGCGAGCACTTCCTCTTCCGACGGCGTCTGTGACGGGTCCTGCATGCGGCGGAACGCCTTGTCGACGTCGCTACGGGAGATGACGCGGCCGTCGACCACCGCCCACGTATCCGGCGCGAGCGGCGGCGGCGCTGGCGGCGCCGCCGGGCCGGAGCGGCACGCGGCCACGAGCCAGATCGCGGCCAGCGCCACAGCGAGAGTTGAACGCCGGCGCCTGCCGGGGAAGGCGGAAGACTGAAGCTGCATGACCGCAGCGTACCGCCTGATCGCGCCGCTGCACAAGTGCTGAGATGGCATGGTACCGGCGTCAGCCGACGGTCAGCGTTTGCGCGCGTAGTGAAGGCCGACGACACCTGTCGGGTAGGGCACGGCCTCGACCAGGCTGAAGGCGGAATGGACGCCGTCGGGCAGGGCTCGTTTTCCGCTGCCCAGGGTGATCGGATAAACGAGCAGGTGCAGCTCGTCGACGAGATCGCCGGCGATCATGGCGTGAACCAGCTGGCTGCTGCCGTCGGTCACGATGTTTCCGCCGGGCTCCGCCTTGAGGGCGCGGATCGACTCGATGACGTCGTCACGGATGATCGTCGTGTCGCGCCAGATCGGCTTGGTCAACGTCTTCGAAACGACATACTTGCGCGGCGTGTTCATCAGGTCGCCGAACGGATCGCCGACCGGCATCGGCTCGAAGGCCTCGGCGTGCGTCACGTAGGTGCGCCGGCCGAGCAGCAGCGCGTCCACGCCCTGCATCATCCCGAAGAAGCTCTTGCCAATGTCGTCGTGCCAGTAGGGAACCGTCCAGCCGCCGTAGGCAAACCCGCCGTCGAGGTCCTCGTCCTTGCCGCCGGGCGCCTGCATCACCCCATCCAATGTCACGAATTCGGACACAGTCAGCTTACGCATGTCTCTCCTTAAAAGTGGTTGCAGCTACTGTGACGTCGATTGAGGGCGCCCGGGATCGACAATCGCTGGGGTCAGACCATGGTCTGACCCCACGCGGGGTAAACGCGCGAGCGAGCGACAGCGAGCGAGCCTGGCGAGCGGAGCGGGGCCCCCGGGCCCCCGCGAGCGCCCGCCTTCGCGCCGAAGGTGCTTCGGCGAGGTCTCGCCGTAGCTTTAGCGGAGGCGGAAGCCAGTCGGAGAGTCCGAGGGGCGAAGCCCCTCGGTTGAGACTAAATGCGCTCCTCGAAAGGGGTCGAGTGGCGGCCGCGCAGGACGATGTCGAAGCGGTAGCCGAGCGCCCACTCGGGTTCGGTCAGCGACAGATCGAACTTCGACACCATGCGCATCCTCGCCTCTTCGTTCGCGATCGAATGCATGATCGGGTCGAACGGGAACAGCGGGTCGTTGGGAAAGTACATCTGCGTCACCAGGCGCGACTCGAACGACGTGCCGAAGAGCGAAAAGTGAATATGTGCCGGGCGCCAGGCGTTTGGATGGTTGCGCCAGGGGTAGGCGCCGGGCTTGATCGTGGTGAAGCGATAGTTGCCCTCGGCGTCGGTCATCACCCGGCCGGCGCCGGTGAAATTCGGATCGAGCGGCGCCGGATGGTCGTCGCGCACGTGCAGGTAGCGGCCGGCGGCGTTGCTCTGCCAGATCTCGACGAGCGTGTTGGGGACGGCGCGGCCATCCTCGTCGAGCACCCTGCCGGCGACGATGATGCGTTCGCCGAGCGGCTCGCCGGCGTGCTGACGCGTCAGGTCGCCGTCGGTCTCGCCGATCGGCAGGTAGCCGTAAACCGGCGCCGCCAGGTCGGCGAAGTTCGCCGGGATGCGGATCAGCGGCTCGGCCGGGGCGCGCTTGATCGACGTCTTGTAGCCGGGGTAGAGGAGCGGCGGCTGAGTGCCGGATTCAGTGGACATACCAGGCTCGCGGGACATGTTATTACTCTTCGCTCCCGACCCCATGCGCCTCAGCAGTCCTGGCGTTGAGGTCCCGCAGCGCGTCGAGCTCGGTCGCGGTTGGCGAAGGCGTCTCCTCGACGGTCGCCGCGAAGCGTACCTCCCACCCGGTGGCGGCGCGCACCGCGTCCTGCGTCACACCGGGATGGACGCTGACGACGGCGAACTCGTGGGTGTCAGGATCCGGCCGCATCGTGCAGAGGTCGGTGACGAGCAGCGCCGGACCTTCGGTCGTCACGCTGAGCGCCCGCCGTTCCCTGCCGGTCGGTCCGTGCCCCAGCGACGTCACGAAGTCGAGCTTCCGGACGAACGCGCGCGGGTTGTGCCGCATCACGATGTAGATGCGCTGGCAGCTGGTCGCGATTTCCGTCGCGCCGCCGCTGCCGGGCAGCCTCACCTTGGGCTTCTCGTACGGACCGATGACGGTGCTGTTCAGGTTGCCGAAGCGATCGATCTGCGCTCCGCCGAGGAAGCCGACCGAGATTCGTCCGCCCTGCAGCCAGTACTGGAACATCTCCGGCACCGACACCGTCGTCAACGCGGTCTCGCAGAGCTCGCCGTCGCCGATCGACAGCGGCAGCACCGACGGCTTCGTCTCGATCGTGCCGGACTCGTAGACGAGCGTCAGCTTCGGCGCGTGCGTCAGCCGCGCGAGGTTGCACGCCGCCGACGGCAGCCCGATGCCGACGAAGCAGATGTCGTCGTTGGCGAGCGCCCGCGCCGCGGCGACGGTCATCATCTCCGACGCAGTGTACGCTCCGCTCACGACGCGCGCTCCTTTCGCGGCACGACTCGCGCCGCGAAATCGCCGGGGCCGCTGCCATGGACGTTGGCGTCGATCCACTGCGTGAAGCGCTGACGATCGCGCGCGATCTCGTCCCAGCCGACATAGAACGCGTTGTCGCGATCGTAGTAGCCGTGCGCGTACGACGGGTGGGCGCCGCCGGGCACGTGAACGATCGCGTTCAGCGTCCACGACGGCAGGATGACGGCGTTCGTCCCGACCCCCTCGAATCGATCGACGATCTCTTCGACCGTCGCCACGGCGCGCGCCGCCGCCAGCACGGCTTCCTTCTGCACGCCGACAATGCCCTCGACGAGGACGTTGCCCTCGCGGTCGGCCTTCTGCGCGTGGACGATAGTGACGTCGGGCTTGATCGCCGGCACGACCGCGAGCGGCTCGCCGGTGAACGGGCAGTCGATGAACTTGATGTTCGCATTGACCCGCGCGAGCTCCGAGCCGCGGTAGCCCTTGAACACCGCGCACGGCATGCCGGCGGCGCCGGCGGCGTAGGCGTGCGCCATCGCCGAGTGGCTGTGCTCCTCGATCTCGAGCGGCCGCGGCCAGCCGCGCTCGACCGCGTCGCGCAGCCGGTGCAGTGAGCCGACGCCGGGATTGCCGCCCCACGAGAACACGAGCTTGCGGGCGCAGCCGCTGCCGATCATCTGGTCGTAGAGCAGGTCCGGCGTCATTCGAATCAGCGTCAGATCGCCGATCTTCTGCCGGATGATCTCGTGCCCGGCGGCAAACGGAATCAGGTGGGTGAAGCCTTCGAGCGCGACCCGATCGCCAGGGCGCACGGTCGCCTCGATGGCGGCGCGGAGCGTCGTCAGCTTACTCATGCTCGAACGGCGTGCCGGCGTAGCTCTCGGCGAGGCTTGTCATCGCGGCGCGGGAACTTACAAGATACTCCAGGTCCGCGACCTGACGCCGGTGATCGAACGGGTTGCCGCTGTCCATGACGTGCAGCAGCGACGTCATGAACCACGAGAACCGCTGCGCCCGCCACGTCCGGCGCAGCGACCGCTCGGAATAGAGATCGAGCAGCCGATCGCTCGCGGCGCGGTAGTGCTCCGCGATCGCGAACGACAGGCGATAGACGTCCGCCATCGCCAGGTTGAGGCCCTTGGCGCCGGTCGGCGGCACGATGTGCGCGGCGTCGCCAGCGAGGAACAGACGGCCGTAGCGCATCGGCTCGGCGACGAAGCTCCGCATCCCGGTCACGGCCTTCTGAAAGATCGGTCCTTCGTTGGGTCGCCAGCCGTCGCCGGTCGCGAGCCGCGCCTGGAGCTCGCTCCAGATCCGCTCGTCCGGCCAGGCGTCGAGATCCTCGTCGGGCGCGCACTGCAGGTAGAGCCGCGTGACGGTCGGCGATCGCATGCTGAAGAGCGCGAAGCCGCGCTCGTGGTGGCTGTAGACGAGCTCGTGGGATGACGGTGCTGCCTCGGCGAGGATGCCCAGCCATCCGAACGGATAGGCGCGCTCGTAAATCCTGAGGACGTCGCCAGGAATCGACTGCCGGCAGATGCCGTGGAAGCCATCGCATCCCGCGACGAAGTCGCAGCGCAGCTCCTCGCCGCGGCCGTCGGCGCGGTACCGGATCACCGGCTCGTCGCCGGCGACGCCGTCGACGACGACATCGTCGGCCTCGAACACCAGCGGCCTGGACGTCGCCGTCCTCGCGTCGATCAGATCCTTGACGACCTCGTTCTGCCCGTAGACCGTAATGGCGCGGCCGCCGGTCAGCTCGGAGAGATCGATTCGGTGGCGGTTGCCGCCGAAGGCGAGATAGAGGCCGTCGTGGCGCAGCCCCTCGCGATCGAGCCGCTGGCCGACCCCCGCTTCGCGCATCAGGTCGACAGTGCCCTGCTCGAGGACGCCGGCGCGGACGCGCTCGATCACATGCTGCCGGCTGCGGTTCTCGACGATGACCGAGTCGACGCCGTGACGATGGAGCAGGTGGCCGAGCATCAGGCCGGCGGGACCGGCGCCGACGATGCCAACCTGTGTGCGGTGCGGCACGAGCTCAGTTTACGGGCGGCGCTGCCTGCCCGGACCGGACAGCTGACGGTGCGCGAGCTTCATTCCGGCTCCTACTCGCGATTCACTGCCCACTTGAAGCCGCGCAGCATCAGGTCCTGGAACACCGGGTCGTTCCAGGTGTCGTTGCCGTGGCCGAGGGTCGTGCCGAAGACCCGCGTCCCGCCGTAGTCGCTCACCCACGCCAGCGGATACTCCTTCTGGTCCTCGGGGCTGACCGCCGTCGCCAGCGCCTTCGAGGTCGGCCAGAACTTGTCGATGACGTAGAGCTCGTCGATCGGCGTCACCCAGTCGGCCTTGAAGCCCTTCATGATCGAGTGGTCGGGCGCCGCCACCTTGACGCTGATGTTGTGCGACTTCGTGTGCCGCCGAGTCGTGACGCCGAGGAACTCGCGCCAGGTATCGACGGTGGCGGCGCGATAGGTGTGCATCGCGCAGTGGATGACGATCGCCGGCGGGCCGCCCTTGTGGGCGCCCGTGATCCGCTTCAGCAGCGCCTCGTCGGTGGTGTCCGCGAAGCACTGGTTGTGGACGACGATGTCGAAGCCCTTGGCCCAGTCCGGGTTGTCGAGCAGCGGCTGACGTCCGGTCGTGCCGCGTCCGCCCTGGATCGTCACCGTCCAGTCGACCGGCAGCGACCGTGTCAGATCCATCATCACCTTGGCCTGGAACGGATAGTCGTGATATCCGCCGCCGCTCACCAGGAGGGCGTTGATGCGCGGTCCCGGCGCTTCCGGCTGGCCGCCGCGGCGCCCTTGCGGCGCCTGTGCGGAAAGGGTGAGCCAGCCGGCGCCTGCGACGGCGAGGGCGAGGGCAAGGGCGCGATATGTGATCTGCTGCATCGATGTCATGTTCCTCGCTGGTCGTTTGAACTGGCGTCCGTCCGTCACGACGGACAACCGCACAACCGGACGACCGGACAACCGGTTCGAGCCGATCGCCCTAGGATAGTCCGAGTTTCCGGCCCTGCGCGATTGCGGTCTCGATGATTTCGAGGGTGGTAACGGCGTCGTTCGGATCGACGGGGGGCGCCCCGCCGTCGCGGATCGCGCGCGCCACGGCGGCGTAGAAATCCTGGTACCTGCCCAGTTCAGTCGCTACTCTCTCGAGCGCATCGTCGGCGCCGAGCGTGCCGTAGTGCTGGGGCGCATCTTCACCCCAGCCGGGATGGCCCGGGCGGGCGCCGGCGCGCAACGCGTCTTCCTGGACGTCCATGCCGTACTTGGTGAAACCGGCCTTGCTGCCGAGGACCCGGTAGCGCGGGCCCGGCTGGGCGCACGCCAGCGACATCCACAGCCGGCTCCGCACGCCCGACGCGTGCGTCAGCGACACGCACACGTCGTCGGCCACTGCCATGCCGTGCCGCCGGCGATCGACTTCGGCGTCGACGTGGGTGACCGGGCCGAAGAGCACCAGCGCCTGGTCGATGAGGTGCGTGCCAAGGTCGAACAGCACGCCGCTCGCCTCGTCGGCGGCCGGATTCTCGCGCCAGCCGCCGCGCGGCGCCGGGCGCCAGCGCTCGAATCGCGACTCGAAGCGCCAGACTTCGCCACAGGCGCCGCGTTCGATCAGCTTCCTGACGGTGAGGAAGTCACCGTCCCAGCGGCGATTCTGGAACACCGTCAGCAATCGTCTTCGGCGACCGGCCTCGTCGATCACGCGGCGGGCGTCGGCCGCGGTCGCGGCGATCGGCTTGTCGATGACGACATGGTGCCCGCTGGCGAGCGCCTCGAGCGCGAGCGGCGCGTGTGACTTGTTGGGCGTGGCGACGACGACCAGGTCGAGGGATAAGCCGGCGGCCGCATCCCAGAGCTCGGCGGCGCTGGAAGCGATGCGGGCGGCGGGGTAGTCACGGACGACGCGGGCGCGGCGTTCGGGATCGGTCGTGACGACGGCGGCGAGGGTCAGGCCGGGCGTCGCGTGAATCAACGGGGCGTGGAAGACCTCGCCACCATGGCCGAACCCAAGCAGTCCCACGCGCACGTCTGTCGCCACTATCGCTCCCGGATTCGCTTCGCGCCGCCATCGACCGATGGCCGTTCGCTGCTATCTTAGTCTCACCGAGGGGCTTCGCCCCTCGGGCTCCCCTACACGCTCTCTCGCGCGCCGCTACGCCGGCGCCCTCCGTTCGCGTGGCTCGCTCGCCGCGCTCGCTCGCAGAACGGAGATGGCGAGGGGCCTACGAGATAAGCTCTCCAAGTGGCATCTCGTAAATGCGCAAGCGAGCGGCAGCGAGCGAGCCTGGCGAGCGGAGTGGGGGAGGGGCCCCCGCGAGCGAGCCAGTGGGGAGTCCGAGGGGCGAAGCCCCTCGGTGAGAAGAGGAGGCTTTGGCGAGATGAGTCGACTCGTGACCGCGATCGTGGGCCTGTGCATGGTGATCGCCGGGGCAGGCACGGCATGGGATGGGGAAGCGCAGGCGCCGGCGCCGCCGGCGGGGCAGGCAGCCGCACCGGTTCAACCAGCCGCGCGGGCGCCGTTACCGGAATCGATCCCGGTCCCCAGGAAGAAGGTGCTGATACTCGCGTTCGCCAATGGATTCCACCACGCGTCGATTACCAACGCGGCGGCAACGCTCTGGACCATCGGCAACCAGTCGGGCATCTTCGAGAGCGAGATCCGCACCGACACCAAGTGGATCACGAAGGGCAGCGCCGGCGGCGGCGAGAGCCGCAACCTCGACTACTTCGACGCCATCGTCGCGGTCAACACGACCGGCAACTGGAACCTCAGCGACGAGCAGAAGAAAGAGTTCATCTCCTTCATTCGCGACGAGGGCAAGGGATTCGTCGGCGTGCACGCCGCGCTCGACGCGCACCGCAGCGGCATCTGGCCCGAATACACCGAGATGATCGGCGGCGAGTTCGCTGCGCATCCGTGGAATCATTTCCCGGCGCCCGTGATCGTCGAGGACCGGGAGTTCCCGGCGACGCGGCACTTCGCGGCCAACCGGCTCGTGCTCTTCGACGAGATGTACATGCCGAAGATGGAGACGTTCTCGCGCAGCAAGGTCAACGTGCTGATGCGGCTGGACGAGAACAAGCTCGGCGCCCCGCTCAACGCCTCGGTCGTGGGCGGACCGGAGCCGCCGCCGTCACCGACCGGCCGCGGCCGCGCCCGCGTCGAGCTGCGGTCGGACCGCGACTTCGCGATCACCTGGGCCAAGACCTACGGCAAGGGCCGTGTCTTCTACTCCAGCCTCGGCCACACCAAGGAATCGTGGACCGATCCCGACGTCACCAAGATGTATCTCGAGGCGATCAAGTGGGTTCTTGGACTGACGGAGGGATCGACGGCGTCGCACCCGAAGGCGCAGTAGACGCGCGCGTCCAACCGGCGGCCCCGAGCACCAGCAGGTTGGCGACGATGACCGGCGCGGCGCCGATCACGACGCCGTAGGCGATCCACATCGCGGCGCCCGCCATCTGGACCCGCTTCAGCGTTTCGGCGCGGGCGCAGAAGTAGGAGCTGACGAAGACGGCCGTCGCCGCCCACCCGAGATACTCGACCGGACGGAGGTCCATCACGCGACCTCGCGCGCCGCATCGCCGACCGTGACCCGGTCGGTCCGCGCCTTTTCCCACTCCTGCAGCGTCAGGCCGTAGGACTCGAACAGCGCCCGGATGTCGCGCACGCCCCAGCCCAGGACTTCGTCGAGGATCGGCACGATCACGCTCGAGGCGTCGTCGCTCAGGATCGTGCTGCGCGCGATCCGCGCCAGCTGCTTGTTCTCGGAGACGGCGATGGTGTGGCCGGCGCGGTTGTTGACGTGCAGCATGACGTGGACGTCCGAGCTGCCGTCGCCGATATAGATCGTCCGATCCGGCGCGATGCCGAGGCGGTCCTCCAGCTCCTCGACCACCGCGACCTTGCCGTAGCCGGCCGGGACGCGGGCGATCGACTGCACCTCGCCGGAGTCGTCGAACTCCAGCTCGGTCCCGAAGATGTTCGCCGGCTCGACGATGCCCTCGAGCGCCGACTGGATGACCTCGCGCGGCGCCGCCGAGATGACGAAGAAGGAGAACTGGCAGCCCTCGACGCCGCGCGAGAGGACGTCGACGAGCGCCGGGATATTGCGCCGGAGGCGCACCCGCCGCCCGGTCTCTTCGAGGTGCTCGCGGCGGACGCCGCGAAACTCGGGATCGTGGCGAATCAGGTAGGCGAGCTCGCCGCCCTGCTGCACGAGGTTGCTGCGGGCCAGGCCGTTGACCTTCTCCTCGAAGCGCGAGGCGCCAATCAGCTCGCTGAGGACGGTGCCGGAGTCGTTGAAGCTCAGTGTCTGATCGAAATCCGACGCCACCAGGAAATGCTTGGGTAGAGTCGTCGTCATGGGTTCGTTCCTCATTGCCGCTTATTGATATATCAAGATGCCGAGATCGAGGATAGCAGGCAGGGCGGGGTTCGTCAAAGGCGGTACATGGACATACGTAGCAAATTCTGGACAAAATTGACCATATTGCCTCACCGCGGCTTGCGGATAGTCATAAAGCTGTCATATCATTTACAGCATGGCACGCGGTGCAGCCGACCCTCCCAAGTACAAGCACGTGTACGACACGCTGTGGCGGGACATCCGTTCGGGCAAGCTCGAGCGTGGGGAGCGGCTGCCGAGCGAGGCCGAGCTCGGCCGGCGTTTCGGCGCCTCGCGGATCACCGTCGGCCGAGCCGTCCGGGACCTGCAGCTCCAGGGGATGGTCGAGCGGCGCGCCGGATCGGGAACCTTCGTGCGCGCGCCGCAGGCAACACAGGCGCAGGCGCTGTCGTTCGGGTTGCTGATTCCAGACCTCGGTGAGACGGAGATCTTCGAGCCGGTCTGCCAGGGGATGATGGCTTCGCCGCTCGCCGAGCGCCATGCGCTCGTATGGGGCAGTCCGCACGGCGGCGCGAACAAGGAAGAGCGTGCGTGGCAGCAGTGCCAGCACTACATCCAGCGCCAGGTCTCAGGTGTCTTCTTCGCGCCGCTCGAGTTCGGCGAGGCCAGCGCCGACGTCAACGAGCGCATCGCGAACGCGCTGGACGCCGCCGGCATTCCGATCGTGCTCCTCGACCGCACGGTCTACGCCTACCCGGAACGCGGTCACCACGATCTCGTCGGCATCGACAACCGCCGCGCCGGCTACGCCGTCACCGCGCACCTGCTGAAGCTGGGCAGCCGCCGTATCAGTTTCGTGGGGTTGCCGAACGCGGCCGCGACAGTCGATGCCCGCGAGGCCGGTTATCGCGAAGCCCTCTTCGCCTGGAACCTGACCGCCGAGACGCCGCGCGCTCACCGTCTCGACCCGTCCGATCGCGCCAGCGTCCGCGCGCTTGTCGAAGCCGACCGCCCCGACGGCATCGTCTGCGCCAACGACCGTACGGCCGGCCGGCTGATGCAGACGCTGCTCAGGATCGGCAGCGCCATTCCCGGCGATATCCGCCTGGTCGGGATCGACGACGTCGAGTTTGCCGGCCTGCTGCCCGTGCCGCTGACGACGTGGCGCCAGCCGACCCGCCAGATCGGGGAAGCGGCGCTCGCCGCCATGCTCGAACGCGTCGCCCACCGCGACCTTCCCGCCCGCGACATCCTCCTCGACTGCCAACTCATCGTCAGAGAGTCTTGTGGTAAAAGCCCTACGACTGAAGATTGAAGACTGCAGATTGATGATTGGAATTGTCGATTGCAGATTGACGACTGCAGATTGGGATTTTCGATTTTGGATTGTGGATGTCTGGTGGTGATTTGAGGCTTGTTGCTGGGTTCGCCCCCGTATGGCGCCGAAGGCGCCCAAAATCCAAAATCAACAATCTGCAATTCCAAAATCGGCAATCTGCAGTCTTCAATCTTCAATCGACAGCCTGCAGTAGCCTTTTCTGCTGTGCGATACTCCCCGAATGCTGATACTCCGCCTGTGCGTGATGATGTTCATCCAGTACGTCATCTGGGGCTCGTGGTATGTGACCGTCACCAATTACATGACCACGACGCTCGGCTTCACCGGCACGCAGGCCGGGGCGGCGTTCGGGACGACGGCGGTGGCGTCGCTGCTGGCGCCGTTCATCGTCGGTCTCGTCGCTGACCGGTTGGTCGCTACCGAGCGGTTGATGGCGGGCCTCTATGCGCTCGGCGCGATCATCATGGTGGTGCTGACGCAGGCGACGAGCTTCGTCGCGGTCTACAGCCTGCTGCTCGCCTTCTGTCTCTGCTACTTTCCGACCATCGCGCTGACCAACGCGATGACGATGCGGAGCGTGAAGAATCCTGGCAAGGCCTTTCCGCCGATCCGGATGATGGGAACCCTCGGCTGGATCGCCATCACCGCCATCGTCGGCTTCCTGAAGGTCGAAGCGACGACGACGCCGTTCTTGTTCGCAGCGGCCGCGTGCGTCGTCATGTGCCTCTACAGCCTGCTGGCGCTGCCGCACATGCCGCCGAGCGGCGGCGGGCAGAAGGTCACGCTGCGCGCCGCGCTCGGCCTCGACGCCCTCTCGATGATGAAGGACCGCTCGTATCTCGTCTTCGTCATCGCCTCCTTCCTCGCCTGCATACCGCTGACCTTCTACTACTCGTTCACGAACCTCTATTTGAATGAAGTCGGCGTCGATAATGCCGCCGGCAAGATGAGCCTCGGGCAGGTGTCGGAAGTCGTGATGATGCTGGCGATGCCGTTCGTCTTCCGCGTGTTCACCGTCAGGGGCATCCTGCTGATGGGATTAGGGGCGTGGGCGCTCCGCTACGTGCTGCTGGCCTACGGCGATCCCGGGGCCGGCGTCTGGATGTTCTTCCTCGCCATCATCATGCACGGGGTGTGCTTCGACTTCTTCTTCGTCACCGGCCAGCTCTACACCGACCAGGAGGCGCCGGCGCACCTCCGCAACACGGCCCAGGGCTTCATCACTGTCGTCACCTACGGCTTTGGCATGCTGGTTGGATCTCTGCTCTCCGGCTATGCGCTGGACTACTACACGACGACGACCGGCACCGCGATCGTGCGCAACTGGAGCGCGTTCTGGCTCAGCTCGGCGGCGATGTCCGGCGCGATCGGGCTGCTCGTGCTGATCTTCTTCCAGTCGCGCGCACGGATCACCGCGAAGCCGACCGAGGCGGCGGCGGCCTGAGCGGATCGAGCGTGACGTGAAGAGCATCAACCCGGCAACCGGCGAGGTCCTCGCAGCGTTCGAGCCGCTCGACGCCGCGGGGATCGAAGCGCGGGTCGCGCGCGCGGCGGCGACGTTCAGGGCGTGGCGGCGCACCTCGTTCGACGATCGCAGCCGGCTGATGGGCGCCGCGGCCGATGTGCTCGACGGAGAGTCTCCGGCGCTGGGGCGCCTGATCGCGCAGGAGATGGGCCGGCCGCTCGCCGCGGCGGTCGACGAGATCAAGAAGTGCGCCCGCGGCTGCCGTTTCTACCAGGAGCATGCCGCCGCGTTCCTGGCCGACGAGCGCATCGCGACGGACGCGACGGCCAGCTACGTCCGCTACGAGCCGCTCGGCGTCATCCTCGCGGTGATGCCGTGGAACTTTCCATTCTGGCAGGTCTTCCGCTTCGCCGCGCCGGCGCTGATGGCCGGAAACGTCGGTCTGTTGAAACACGCGTCGAACGTCCCGCAGGCAGCGCTCGCCATCGAGAAGGTCTTCACGCGCGCCGGCTTTCCTGACGGCGTCTTTCAGACTCTGCTCATCCCGTCGGACCGCGTCCCGGCGCTGATCGACGACGACCGCATCAGCGCCGTGACGCTCACCGGCAGCGAGGGCGCCGGCCGCGACGTTGCGAGCCGCGCCGGACGCGCAATCAAGAAGACGGTGCTCGAGCTCGGCGGCAGCGATCCGTTCATCGTCATGCCTTCGGCCGATCTGCCGCGCGCCGTGGCGACGGCGGTCAAGGCGCGGATGGTCAACAACGGCCAGTCCTGCATCGCCGCCAAGCGCTTCATCGTCGCCGAGTCGATCGCCGACGCGTTCCTCGAGCAGTTCGCGGCGGCGATGTCGGCGTTGAAGGTCGGCGATCCGCTGGACCCGCAGACCGAGGTCGGACCGCTGGCGACGCCGGCGATCGTCGAGGATCTCGAGCGCCAGGTCAGCGAGACGGTCGCGGCCGGGGCGCGTATCGTCACGGGCGGGACGCGCCTGCCAGGGAAGGGGAACTACTATCCGCCGACGGTGCTGATCGATGTGCCGCCAGGCTCGCCGGCCTACAAGGACGAGCTCTTCGGCCCGGTCGCGTCGGTGTTCCGCGTCAAGGACGCCGAAGCGGCGCTGGCGCTCGCCAACGACTCGACGTTCGGCCTCGGCGCGAGCGTGTGGACGAACGACGCCGCCGAGCGCGACCTCTTCGTCGCCGGCCTCGAGACCGGCCAGGTCTTCGTCAATGCGATGGTCGTCTCCGATCCGCGCGTGCCCTTTGGCGGCGTCAAGCGTTCTGGCTACGGGCGGGAGCTGAGCGCGCACGGCATCCGCGAGTTCGTGAACGCCAAGACGGTCTGGGAAGCGTAGCAGCGGCGACGTTCAGGCTGTCGCGCGATCGAGCACGCTGAGGATGTCGGTCCGGGCGATGCGGCGGGCCCAGGCCTGCGGAGTGGCCCACGGTTCGGCTGCGGTCTCGCGCGGATCGGCGCCGCGATCGAGGAGCAGTCGCACCAGCTCGATATGCCCCCAGCGGCAGGCCCAACCGAGCGGCGTGCTCTTGAGAATCTCATCCCGCCGGTCCAGGCGCGCGCCGCGATCGAGCAGCATGCCGGCGAACGTGACGCGCTCGATTGCTCCCATCGGCGAAGTGCGCGGCCAGTTCGCGGCGACGTCGTGCAGCAGCGTCCGGCCGAAGCGGGCCTCGAGATCGCCGCCGGATCGATCGACGATGAGCCGGAAGCACTCGACGAAGCGATCGCGGGTGTCGGTCGAGTGCCGGCCGAACGGGCGCATCGCCAACCACGTCCAGCGCGAGTCGCCCCTCGGCCAGTCGAGCCGGTCGACCGCCAGGCGGACAATCTCGACGTGGCCGCTGTCCGCCGCGCCTTCCAGCAGGGCAGCCGCCACGCCGTCCGGGCCGACCGTGCCGGCAGGCAGGCGGCCTGCCGCTTCGTCTTCGAGCAGCTGGCGCGCCCGCTCCAGCATCCCGAGGTAGCCGGCGCCCGTCGGAGTGACGACGCCGCCATGCGATTCGAGGAGCGCGATCATGTCGCGATCCTGCCGCGCGAAGGCCTCGTACATCGCCGAGCTCGAGGCATAGACGTTCGTGTTCGGAGCGGCGCCATGGTCGAGCAGCAGCTTCGCCATCGCGACGTCGCCGCTGCGGGCGCACGCGCGAAGCGGTTCGCCCCACGACTGCACCACCTCCTCCACGTTCTCGACGCGGCCGCGTTCGTCCGGATCCAGGCCCAACTCGAGGAGCACCGCCACGCTGCCTGGCTGCTGGCTGCGAACGGCATGGGTGACGAGGCCTCGTTCCCGGGCGAGGTCGCCGCGCGCATGACGGGCGCGGATGATGTCGACGCGGCCGGTCGAGACCGCCGCGCGGGCGTTAGGTTCGGCGCCGGCGGCGAGGAGATGGCTGGCAATCGCGGCCGCGCGCTCGCGCGCCGCTGCGGACGAGAGCTCGGACTCGGAGCCGAGGAGGTCGAGCGGCGTCCGGCCCGAACTGTCGGCGGCATCGATCCTTGCGTCATGCCCGACGAGCCACACGGCCGTTCGTTCCCAGAGGCACGCGGCCGCGAGGTGGAGAGCAGTCATGCCGCTGGCCGGGTCGGCGGCGTGAACCAGCGTCGGGCGCGACTCGAGAATGCCGAGGAAGGCCGACTCGTCATCCTGCTGGTAGGCGCGCGTCAGCTGCCGCTCGACGGACGAATCGAGCGGAACGGCGACGGGGGAGCGGCGCGCTTCTTCCTGCCTGATGATCTCGACGATCTCGCTGTAGTCGCGCTCGCTGGCGATCGTGAGTGCGCTCGTCGCGTCACGGTGCGGCCAGATGCCCTTGCGCGAATCCGCGCCACGCTGCATCAGGGCGCGGACGATCTCTGGACGCCGGTTGAGCACGGCATGGTGCAGCGCCTGGTGCTCGTCGTTTTCGGCCATGTCCATGGCCACGAGCTCGGGGCGCGCGTCGAGGATTGCCGTGACGGCAGGCAGATCTCCGTCCCGCACCGCTTCCGCCAGCCGCCGAACGTTGATGCTGTCCATGCCTTCCTTCACACGCCGCCAGACCACAAGGCCCGAGGCCAGTGCCGGCACGATCGACGAGCCTCCTGGGGACGTTTCACTGGATCGCGAAGATCCGCACGCGCTGGATCGCCCAGCCGATGTTCTGCGGTGGCGACGCCGTCTGGGTGATGCGAATGAACTTCGCCTCGACCGGTTTCACGGAAATCGTCGTCGCCGCGGTGGCGCCCTGCGTCGCCCCTTCAGCCAGCGGTTCGCTCCAGGTCGTCCCGTCCATCGATACCTGGAATCGCCAGCCCACCGGGCCGCTCGCGAAGATGCCGGCGGCGCCGCGGCCGCCGCGGCCACCGCGGCCGCCGCGACCGCCGACTGAACTGTCGATGAGGACCTCGGCGACGCGCACGGCCTTCGGCAGCTCGATTTGGTACCACATCCCCGGCACCTGCGGGACGCCCGTCGTCCAGCGCGCGCTGCCGGTGCCGTTGATGCCGTCGGCGGCGGTTTCAGGGTTATGGCTTGCCGTCGCCTTCCACTCCGCCTGGTTCAGCAGCGGCATCGGCGTCGTCGACAACAGCTCGGCGTAGGACCACATCGACGTGCGCGGGTTCGCGTCGCGGACGGCCTTCACCTGCGCCGGCGAAATCACCGCAGCGCGGTTGCCGAAACTGTTGCGCACGTAGTTGGCGACGTCGGCGATCCACTCGTCGGTGTTGCTGCCCATCGGCACCATTACGCCGCCGGGGTAGTTCTTCCCATCGAGCTCCCCGGTCATGCCATGCAGCAGCACCTTGACGACGTAGTCGGAGTGCCCGACGACGCGGGCCGAGCCAGCGAGCGGAGGCGCGAGCGTGGTGCCGTCGGTGGCACCGCCGAGCGGCGCACCCTTGCCGTCCGGCGCGTGGCAGGCGGTGCAGACCTCGACGTAGGCGGCGCCGCCGCGCTGCAGTGATCGACGCAGCTCGAGCGGCAGGCCGAGCGAGCCGACGAGCTCGGGATCAGCGAAGGCCGCCGGCTGCCCGCGCGAGCCGCCCGGCTTCAGCAGCTGCGCCCCGATCTCCTTGACGCCGCGCGACGTGTTCGCCGCCATCGTCGAGGAGATCGTGCTCGCGTGCTGATCGATCCGGTGCAGGTTGATGGTCAGCATCGCCTGGATGACGACGCTGGCGTCGGCGTCCTTCGTCATTGCCCGATAGTCGTCCGCAAACGACTTGTCGCCCTTCGGTCCCTTCTCAAGCTTGTAAAGCGTTTCGCTGGCGCGGATCGCCTGGATCCTGATCTGAGGATCGGCGTCCTTCATCAGCTGACGCGCCAGCCCGGCGTCGAGCGAATCCAGCCCTTCGAGCGTCCACAACGCGTGGATGCGCGCGAGCTGGTTCGGCGACTTCGAGGCCATCGTCTTCAACGCCGCCGCCACCGACTTGTCCTGCCCGAGGACCAGGAGCTTCTGCGCCGTGTCGCGCCACCAGCCGTTCGGATGCTCGAGATGCTTGACGAGCTGCGCCGGCGTCTCGGAGTACATCCGCGGCTGCCGGCGGTCGGGTTGCGCGCTATCGTGCGTGACCCGCCAGAGCCTTCCCCAGTTGAACTGCTTCTCGAGCCCGTACTGCTCGACCTTGCGCCGCAGGTACGAGTTCGGCCCGACGAACTGTGCGTCCTGGATGATGCCCGTGTACATGTCGCTGACGATCAGGCTGCCATCCGGCGCCGTCGAGACGTTGACCGGCCGGAACAGCGGGTCGGTGGAGCGGATGAATTCGGATTTGGGATAGGCGTTGCGCAGCTGGGTCACGCCGTCGTTGACGACGACCTTGGCGCGGCGGACGATGCGGCCGACTGGCTCGGTGAAGAAGAGATCGCCCTGCATGTCCGCCGGCATGCGATGGCCGCGATAGATCTCGACGCCAGACGCCGAGGTGAAGTGGTTGAGCGTGCCGTCGGGCATGCGGACCCGGCGCATGCCGCCCTGCATGTCGGCGAGTCCGCCGGGCGCCGGCCACGGCACCTGGAAGTCCGTCTCGAAGTTCTCGGCGACGTTCACCGCGCCGTACGCGATCGGCACCTGGAAGTTGACCGGGCCGATCTCGGCGCCGCCGTCGACCCACCAGGTCTTGCCGTAGCTGTCCTGTGCCGCCCACCACTGTCCGCCCGGCGCTTCCGTTTCCTCGCGGATGACGTCGCCTTTCGGGGTGATTCGCAGCCGGAAGGGGTTGTAGGTCGTGTAAAGCCAGTTGTCGAGCGCCCAGACCATGCCGCCGGGCTGCCATTCCATGTTGGTGACGCGGCCGAACGGGGTGTAGACGAGCTCCTTCTTGTCGGCGACGCCGTCGCCGTTGGTATCGGTGTACTTGACGAGGTCGCGGTTGTCGGTCTCGAGCGCGAGGATGACGCCGTCCTGCAGCGGGAAGGCGATGCGCGGCAGCACCATCTTGTCGACGAACACGGTGTGCTTGTCGTAGGTGCCGTCGCCGTTGGTGTCCTCGTGGCGCGAGATGCGGCTGATTGGATCGCGGGAGCCGGAGCCGTCCGCGTCGCGCATGTAGGAGCGCATCTCGAGCACGTACATCCGGCCGTTGCCGTCGAAGGTGACGCCGACCGGATCCTGGATCAGCGGATCGGTGAGCAGCGGTTCGATCTTGAACCCGGGCTGGAGCTGGAAGTGCTTCTGCTGTTCCGCCGGATCGAGGCGCGTCACCGGCGGCTTCGGCGAAAAGTCGGCGCCCATCTTGATCTCGGCGTCGAGGCCGCCGCCGCGCCCGGTCTGCGGCGGCGGGGCGGTCGCCGGTGCCGGTGGCGCGGGCGGTTTCGTCGCTGGCTCCTGACCGCGCATCGCGCCGGCGGCAAGCAGCACAGCGCACAGACCGATCTTGAACGCACTTTTCGACCCGATCCCGACGCCGCCGCCAATGCGCATGCTCATCTGCTCCGTTCTCAGGGCGATGTCCGTTTTTGTTCCACGCAGAATTCTATAGGAACGCCTGCCGCGGAGCGGAAGCTCCGCCGTAGCTAAATCAAACCGATCAACCGCAGCGCGGCGATTGCGGCGAAGGCGAGGAGGAAGGTGTCGAAGAGGCGCTGCGGCAGCTGGTGGGTGAGCCAGCGGCCGCCGAACACGCCGAGGATGATGATCGGCGTCATCACGACGTTGAAGAGCAGCGTCTGCGCGTGAATCAGCCCGAGGCCGAGGCTGAACGGCACCTTGAACGAATTGACGATGAAGAAGAACCAGGCGCTGGTGCCGACAATCTCGAACTTGGGCAGTCCCACCGCCAGCGCGTAGAGCGCAAAGATCGGGCCCGCCGCGTTGGCCAGCATCGTCGCCACCCCGGCGAGCAGCCCCATGCCCCAGGCGAAGGCCCGGTTGTGGGGGACGTGCGTGAACCAGTCCGGCCGCAGCATCCGGGTCAGCTGCATCAGCGCGAGCGACAGGATGACCCAGCCGATGATCGGCTTGAAGGTCGCGTCCGAGACGCGCCCCATCAGAGCCCAGCCGATGACGACGCCGATGCATGCCGGCGGCAGCATCCGCCGCACGTAGTCCCATCGCGCGTGCTGATGCAGCATCGTCACGGCGCAGATGTCGCCGACGATCAACATCGGCAGCACGACGCCGGTCGAATCACGGGCGCCGAAGAGAAAGGCGAGGATGACGACGTGCATCAGGCTGATGCCGGCGAGCCCGCCTTTGGAGATGCCCATGCCGAGCGCGGCGAGGACGGCAAGCGCCCATTCGATGACGGTGAAGGTCGGCATTCGAAGGCTTAGGGCTCAGGGCTCACGCGGCTCAAGGAAGCTCTTAATCTTAGCCGCTCAGTGGCCCACCCCTGAGCCCCACCCTGAGCCGACCTGAGCCCCCTGAGCCCTGAGCCCTGAGCCGTGAGCCTTAGATCTACCGCGGCACCATCCACGGAAACACATACGCCTGCAGCATGACGATGATGCCCATGATCACCGCCAGGGCGATGCTGTGCCAGAAGACGAAGCGGAGGATGCGTCCTTCCTGGCCGGACTGGTTGGTGGCGGCGGTCGCGACGACGATCGATTGCGCGTCCACCATCTTGCCCATGACGCCGCCGGTCGAGTTGGCCGTGGTGATGAGGACCGGGTCGAGGCCGAGCTGCTGCGCGGTGATCTTCTGCAGGCTGCCGAAGAGCACGTTCGACGATGTGTCGGAGCCGGTCAGCGCGACGCCGAGCCAGCCGAGGAGCGCGGCGAAGAACGGATAGAACCAGCCGGTGCGCGTGAACGCGAGGCCGAGCGTGGCGTCGGTACCGCCGTAGCGCGTGACGAACCCGAGCGACAGCATGAACGCGATCGTCACGAGCGGCCAGCGCATGCGCGACAGGGTCTTCGCCGCCGTCGCCGCGACGACCGCGCCGGGGACCCTGAGATAAAGGATCGTCGCGAGCGCGGCGCAGAGGATGGCGGTGCCGGTCGCCGACAGCCAGTTGAACGTGAATCGGGCCGCTTCAGCGCGCTTGGCCTTGTATTCGGCCTGCTGCATTCGGGCCCGGTCGACGGCGTCCGGCTCGACCGGGTAGTCGCGGAACACCATGCGATGCAGCGCCGGTACCTCGATCGCCGGCGAGAGGAGCGGATGCGGCGGCGGCTGGGTGCGGGCGCGACTATAGTGCGCGGCGCCGGCCGGGCCGCCGTTGAGGAAGGCCTTGATCGGCCCGATGCCCCAGGCGGTGACGAAGACCGAGAGGAACACCCAGGGCATCCAGGCGCGGAAGAGCGCGGCGCGGGGTATCGCCTGGCGCGCCGCGTTGGGGCCAGGCGTGGGCGGCAGCGCCCCCGCCGTCGACGGAAACTCCCACGTCCGCGCCGGCCTCCACCAGGTGCAGAAGATCGCCAGGCAGCCGAGCGAGACGAGCCCGCCCATGATGTCGACGAGCTCCGGTCCGACGTAGTTGCTCCAGAGGAACTGCACGATCGCGAACGAGCCGCCGCAGACGAGCACGGCCGGCCACGCGCCGCGCAACCCGGCCCACCCGCTCATCGTCACCACCAGCCAGGCCGGAACGATCAGCGAGACGATCGGCAGCTGGCGGCCGGCCATCGCGGAGAGAAGCTGCGCGTCGATGCCGGTGACGGCGCCGAGCGTCAGGATCGGCGTGCCGATCGCGCCGTAGGCCACCGGCGCGGTGTTGGCGATGAGCGACAGGCCGGCGGCATAGAGCGGGGTGAAGCCCAGGCCCATCAGCAGCGCCGCCGTGATCGCGACCGGCGTGCCGAACCCGGCCGCACCCTCGATGAACGCGCCGAACGAGAACGCGATCAGGAGCGCCTGGACGCGGCGGTCGGCCGACAGGCTGGCGACCGACTGCTTGACGATCTCGAACTGCCCGGTCTCGACGGTGAGGTTGTAGAGGAAAACGGCGCTGAGGATGATCCAGCCGATCGGGAAAAGGCCGTAGGCGGCGCCGTAGAACGCCGTCGCCATCGCCGTTTCGGCCGGCATGCCGTAGACGACGATCGAAACCGCGAGGGCGGCGGCGAGGCCGGCGAGCGCCGCCCACTGCGCCTTCCACTCGAGCAGTGCCAGCGTAGCGAGGAGCAAAAAAATCGGCAACGCCGCGGCTGCTGTGCTCAGCCAGGCGTTGCCGAGAGGATCGTAGATCTGAACCCACGCCATGCAGTGGGGGAGTCTATACCTTCGAGGCCTTCAGGTCCTTGTCATCCCACTTGTAGGCGCGGCCTTCGCGCACCGCCATGACGCCGAGGATTGTCGGCAGCGTCGCGTAGAACCCGACTTCGAGGTTCGACACCGGCTTCTGCCGCGACTTGATGCAGTCGAGGAAGTTGCGGCAGTGCGCGACGGTATGCGGATCGTCGTTGTAGTTCTCGGCGTACGGCACGCGCTTGAACTCGAGTGCCGCCGGTGGCGGTGTGGTCGGCATGGCCGGCGCCGCTGCGCCCGGCGCCCCGGGAGCGCCCGGACCTGCGCCGCGCCCGCCGCCGCGTCCGCCGCCGCCCTGCCGCGCCGGACGGATCTCGTAGCCGCCGCGATGCACGAGCAGGCTGCCGCGCTGGCCGTAGAAGTAGTTCCCCTGCCGCCCGAACTCCGCGTCGTTGACGACGGCGTTGCTGAACGACATCAGGAAATTGGGGTACTGCCAGGTGACCGCGAAGGTATCGGGCGACTGATCCTTCTCGGGGTTGACGACGTTCACGTACTGGCCGAGGCCGACGGTCAGGAGCGGGCCGGCGTTCTGCGTCTGCAGGTACCACAGCGCGATGTCGGTGAGGTGGACGCCCCAGTCCGTGATGAGGCCGCCGCCGTAGTCCCAGTAGCCGCGCCAGCTGCGCTGCCGGCCGGTGGAGTAGGGATGCTTTTCCGCCGGCCCCTGGAAGCCGTCCCAGTTCAGGCCCGCCGGGACGTCGGTCACCGGGTCGGGACCGCGGCCGTAGCCGCTGCCGGGATAGAGCAGGACCGCCTGCGAGATCTTGCCGAGCTGACCCGAATGGACGATCGCGGCTGCTTCCTGGAAGTGCTGGCCCGAACGCTGCTGCGTCCCGACCTGCACGACGCGGTTGCCGCCGCGATACGCCTTCAGCGCCTTGACCATCTCCTCGACGTTGTTCGACAGCGGCTTCTCGACGTAGACGTCCTTGCCGGCGTCGATCGCCTCGACGACGATCTGGCAATGCCAGTGGTCGGGCGTGGCGATGTGGACGGCGTCGATGTCCTTGCGTTCGAGGATGCGGCGGTAGTCCTCGTAGGCGTCGATCTTCACGCCCGGGCGGATGTCGGTCAGCGTCTTCACGGCGTTGTCGACGTTCGGCTTGAAGACGTCGGCGACGGCGAGATACTCGGCGTCGGGATGCTTCAGCATGAACCCGGCGACCTGACGGCCGCGGCTGCCCGAACCGATGAGGCCGATCCGCACCCGGTCGTTCGCCCCCTGCACGCGGGCCGCCGCGCCGAGCGACGTCGCCGAAAGCAGCGTCGCGCCGGCGGTGGCGCCGATGAACTCCCGGCGCGTCAATCCTGATTCATCCTTCATTGCTTCTCCTACTTTGCTTTCCCTGTCCGGTCGCCCGGACCACCGCACGACCGGACTACCGGACCACCGGCCGGAGATCGATTATTTGAACAGCTGCGGCGCGACCTCGCGCAGGTAGTGGCGCCAGATCACCCACTCGTGCCGGCCTTCGCTCAGGTGGAACGTGTGCTTGATGTTGTGCTTCGTCAGCAGCTCCGACAGCGCCTTGCTGCCGTTCAGCGCGAAGTCGTCCTTGCCGACGCCAATCCACAGCAGCTTGAACTGCTTGTTGATTGCGTCCCCGTTCTTGAAGAACTCGGGGTAGTTCTGGTCGGCGTTGTTGGCGCCGGCACTCATGATCGCGACATGGCTGAACAGCTTTGGATTCGCGAAGCTGATGTTCGCGGTGTGGCCGCCGCCCATCGACAGGCCGCCGATCGCCCGGTTGGGCGCGTCCTTCAGCGTGCGGAAGTTCTGCTCGATGAACGGGATCAGATCGGAGAGGAGATCCTTGCCGACGAGGCCGCCGCCGATGCCGGCGGCTGGATTCGGCGGCGCGCCCGGCGCCGGCGCGCCGGTGACCGGACGGTCCGGCCCGGTGCCGACGCCCATCCGCGCGTAGCCGAGCGGCGTGACGATGATCATCGGCTTGGCCTTGCCGTCGGCGATCAGGTTGTCGAGGATGTAGTTGGCGCGGCCGGTCAGCATCCAGCTCGAATCGATGTTGCCGGCGCCGTGCAGCAGGTAGAGCACGGGATAGCGCGTGTTGCCGCGGTCGTAGCCGGGCGGCGTGTAGACCCACGCCGTGCGCGGCACGCCGAGGCTCTTCGAGTGATACGTCTCCATCCGCACGGCGCCGTGCGGCACCTCACGGGCATCGTCGAACTCGTCGCCCGGGACCTCGACCATGCTGGCCGGCGGGAAGGCGCCGAAGCCGAGCTTGACCGACGGGTTCACCGGGTCCATCGCGACGACGCCGTCGGCGTTGAACTGGTAGTTGTAGACGTCGGGCGCCAGCGGACCGATCTTGACCGACCAGACGCCGCTCTCGTCCTTCGTCATCGGGTAGGTCTTGCCATCGAGCTCGCCGATGAGCGTCACTTCCCTGGCGTTCGGCGCCCGGAAGCGGAAGGTCACCGACTTGTCGGCGCCGACCTCCGGCGAGACGACGGGCGGCGGACCACCGCGGCCGCCACCGCGTCCCTGCGGCGCGGGCGGCGCGCCCGTCGGCGGCGGCACGGGCGGCTGCGCCGGCGCCTGCGCGCCGACGGCTACGACCGCGCAGAACGCGGCAATCATCCAGAATCCGAGGCGTCTCATATCAGTCCTTTCTGTTTGTGGGCGCGCGGAGGGGTCGGAGGGCACGGGTTCACCACGGAGGCACAGAGAAAACGGAGACGCGCGGAGAAGCTGATCCGGCCGCAAATCTACTCCGTGCGTCTCGGCTATCTCCGTGCCTCCGTGGTGAACCCGTGCCCTCCGTCCCCTCCGTGGACTCCCTACTGGAACAGCATCGGCGCGAACTCGGTCAGGTAGGCGCGCCAGTTGACCCATGTGTGGCCGCCGTCGGTCTCCTTGACGACCGGCGTGAAGCCCTGCTTCTGGAAGAACTCGACGGTCGCGTTGTTCTGCGCCAGCAGGAAGTCATCCTTGCCGATCGCGAACCAGAACACCTTCAGGCCCTTCTTCAGGTTGGCGTCGCCGAGCACCTTGGCGTGCTGCTTGGCCCATTCGTCGGCCGTCGGCGCCGGATTCGCCGGGGCCGCGGGCGGAGCGGCGGGCGCCACGGCAGGGGGTGGCGTCGTCGGCGGCGGCGTCGGAGCCGCGCCGCGCCCGCCGCCGCGTCCTGCCAGCTGCGGGAACGCGCCGAGCAGTCCCGAGCTGTAGACGCCGATGTAGGCGAACTTGTCGAGATGCGGGATGCCGACGTTGAGCGTGTGGTTGCCGCCCATCGACAGCCCGGCGATGGCCGTGTTGTTGCGGCCGGTCATGATGCGGTAGTTCTTCTCGACGTACGGCATCACGTCCTTGACGAAGTCGCTGACGAACTCGTCGGTCGCCGAGCGGCCGATGACGCTCGCGCCGGCGGCGCCGCGGCGGGTGTGGCCGGCCGGCATCACGACGATCATCGGCTTGGCTTTCTTCGTGGCGATGAGGTTGTCGAGGATGAAGCCGGCGCGGCCGACCGAGGTCCAGGAATCGTCGCTGTCGCCGGCGCCGTGCAGCAGGTAGAAGACCGGGTACTTGTCGGAGTTGCGCTCGTAGCCGGGGGGCGTGTAGACGTGCATCCGGCGGAAGCCGTTGACCGTCGTCGAGAAGTAGGTGACGGCACCGATCGAGCCGCGCGGCACGTTCTTCGTGTCGGCGGCCTCGGAGCCGGGCACGTTGACCATGCTCCAGACGTTGTTGTTCGACTCGCTGATGAAGGGGCTGCGCGGGTCGACCGTCGTCACGCCGTCGATGCCGAAGTTATAGCGATAGGTGCCCGGATCGACCGGGCCGACGACGATCTCCCAGACCCCGTTCTCGGCCTTGGTCAGCGCCGTGTTCTGGCCGAGCCCCTGGATGTCGCCGGCGTTCAACCGGACGGCCTGCGCCTGCGGCGCATAGACGCGGAACGCAATCTTGCGGTCGGGCATCACTTCCGGCGAAGTGACCTGCGGCGCTTGCGCGCCGCCTCGACCCTGGGCGAATGCGGCCGGCGCGATCAGCGCCAGCGCCATGATGCTCTGCGTCGCGATCTGCAGCAATGAACGTCGTCTGAGAGATCTCATGAAGGCCTCGTTTGTCTGCGGTGTGAGTGAGGATGAGTGTCCGATGAATCAGAATCCGCGCGTCCGTACCCAGAAGCTTTCCTGCCACGTGCCGCCGGCGGGAATGCTCTGAAGCTCTTTGTAGGTGCCCTTGTGGGCGAGGTTCATCGCGTTCGTGATGCCGGCCATTGGCTCGAAGCAGATGAAGTTCCGGCTCTGCGCCGGCGACGGCGCCGCGGCGCCCGCCGCGGCCGGCTGCGGCCTGGGCGCGTAGACGACCATCGCCCGGTAGTTCGGGCCGACGACGACGTCGAGTTCCTGTTTCCGGCCCTTGACCGTCATCACGGCACGGCCGGCGCCGTCGCGCTCGAGATCGGTGAAGACGTGATCGAGATCGAGATCGGCGAGGCGAGCCGCCGACGGAGTCGGCAGCACCTTCTCGACCGGCTGGGTCTCGCCGGTTGGAACCTTGCTCTCCGCCAGGAGCCAGTGGGTCTTCACGCCGAGCGAGATCGTCCATTCGTCGCGCGGCGAGTCAGTCAACTGGAAGTAGGGGTGGAAACCGATCGATACCGGCATCGGTTCCTGCGACAGGTTCTCGATCCGGGTCCGCACTTCGAGGACGCCGCCCTGCAGCCGATAGGTCATGTCGATGGTGTGGGCGAACGGAAACTGCTTCATCCACATCGGCTGGCGGTAGAACTCGAGGCGGCTCGTCACCCACGCCGCCGTGTCGTCCGCCTTCACTTCGACGACCTTCCACTGATCGGTCGTGCTGAGGAAGCCGTGAATCGGGATGGCGCCGCGGACGTTGCCCAGCGTCATGTCGAACGCATAGCGGCGGCCGTTGGCGTAGAACGCCTGCTCGTCGAGCCGGTTCGCCCACGGGCCCATGAACGGAATGCCATTGAGCCCGGGCTTCTTGCGGAAGTCGTCGATCGACCCGTAGGGGAAGCGGAGGACGTTCTGGCCCTTGACCGTCATCTCGAACGCGATGTTGCCGACGGAGGGCACGACGCCGACCGCGATCTGGTTCTTCGCGTCCGTGAGCCGGACGACGTCCCCGTCCTGACGGGCGGAATATGGTTGAGCGTCGGCGCTGGCAGCGCCGAGAACGAGCCAGACCGCAAGCGCGCCGGAGGCCCGGACCGGTATCAGCCGATGGAGCATGGGGGCGCCTCCGGGTGCCTTGTCTGCATGCAGAACGGGTCGATCATACTGCGCAGGTTCTATTTCACAAAGGACTTGGGCCTCGCGTTTCGCAATACGGAACAGTGTCCTGCATGCAGAAACGGCCCTCGGACGTAATACCGTCCGGCCTGTCGGAACGTTTCATTTAGCCGGTTGAAGGGGGATGCTTCAGGCTGTTATTGAAGAGTGGAGATTGCAGACTGCAGATTGAATTGAAGATTGAAGATTGAAGATTGTTGATTTGGCGACGGCGGAACGCCGTCGCCCAAAATCTTCAATCGGCAATCGACAATCCCAATCTGCAGTCTTCAGTCTGCAATCTGCAATTGTGTTGTCGCGCCGAGAGGGTTACCTGCGCGACAACACATCCTTTTCATACTTTCTAACCTCTGACAGCCACGCCGTGCCGCCGGGCACGTTCGACTGTTCGCAGTAGCGGTCCCACACCGCGCCGAAGGGCAGCGTCTTGTTCTCTTCGAGCAGCGCCAGGCGTCCCGTGTAGTCGCCGTCGGCCTCGAGCTGGCGCAGGGTGGCGACCGGCTCGAGCAGGGCCTTGAGCAGCGCCTTGATCATGTTGCGCGTGCCGATGGTCCAGGCGGCGACGCGGTTGATGCTGGCGTCGAAGAAGTCGAGGCCGATGTGGGTGCGTTCGAGGTAGTCGCCGCGCACGAGCTCCTGGCTGAGCGACTCGAGCTCGTCGTTCAGCAGCACGACGTGGTCGCTGTCCCAGCGGACGCCGCGGCTGACGTGCAGCAGGATCTCCGGCAGGAACATGAACATCGCGCTGATCTTGTCGGTGACCGTCTCGGTCGGGTGGTAGTGCCCGGTGTCGAGCGTCAGCAGCGTCTTGCGTGACAGCGCGTAGCCGAAGTAGTACTCGTGCGAACCGACGGTGTAGCTCTCGCAGCCGATCCCGAACAGCTTGCCCTCGACCGAGTCGCGGTTGTGCGCCGGGTCGATCGCCTCCTTGAAGATGGCGTCGAGCGATTCGGTCAGGCGTTCGCGCGGGCCGACGCGATCGACCGGCGTGTCCTTCATGCCGTCGGGGATCCAGAGATTGGTGATGCAGGGCGTGCCGAGGGCGCGGCCCATCGCCGCGCCGATCCGGCGGCAGGCGACGCCGTGATCGATCCAGAAATGGCGAATCGCCGGGTCGGGATGCGAAAGCGTGAAGTTGTCGGCCGCCTTCGGGTGCGAGAAGTAGGTCGGGTTGAAGTCGAGGCCGATGCCGAGCGACTTCGCCCAGTCGATCCAGCCGGCGAAGTGCTCCGGGGAAATCCGATCGCGGTCGACCGTCCTGCCGCCGAACTCGCCGTAGGAGGCGTGCAGGTTGAAGCGGTGGCGGCCGGGGATGAGCGACAGCGCCAGCGTCGCGTCGCCTCGCAGGTCGTCCGGCGTCCGGGCCTTGCCGGGATAGTTGCCGGTCGCGGCGAGCCCGCCGCCGAGCCCGGTGCCGAATTGCTCGAATCCTTCGACGTCGTCGCCCTGCCAGCAGTGCAGCGAGATCGGGACGGTGGCGAGGCGCTTCATCGCCGTGTCGGTGTCGACGCCGCGCTCCGCGTAGAACGTGCGCGCTTCGTCGTAAGCGCTCTCGATCCTTGTCGCCATCATCCATCCTTTTCAGGCCGTTGAGACGGGCGGCCGGCAGGGATTATACGCCGCAGGCTTCGAGCACCGCCGGGCGCCGAGGCGAGGCCGTGTTCCTCGTCCTGATACGATGGCCGGACGGAGGATCGTCATGACCGCACCATCGCAATCCGCTTCAACCACGCTCCCTCGCCGCCGGCTCGGCGGTTCTGATCTCCAGGTGTCCTGCATCGGTCTCGGCTGTATGGGTATGTCCTACGCCTACGGCGCCGCCGATGAGCAGGAATCGCTGCAGGTGCTGCGGCGCTACCACGAGCGTGGCGGCAACTTTCTCGATACCGCCGAGATCTATGGACCGTTCGACAACGAGACACTGCTCGGCCGCTTCCTGAAGGACGTGCCGCGCGAATCAGTCGTCGTCGCGACCAAGTTCGGCTTCAGGATCGATCGGGCGACGCGCAAGATCGAGGGCGCCGACAGTACGCCGGCAAACATCCGGAAGGTGTGCGATGAGAGCCTCGGCCGGCTCGGCATCGAGCGCATCGATCTGTTGTATCAGCATCGCGTCGATCCGAACGTGCCGATCGAGGACGTCGCCGGCACCGTCGCCGATCTCATCACCGCGGGCAAGGTCAGGGCGATGGGTCTGTCCGAAGCCGGCCCGCAGACGCTGCGCAAGGCGCACGCCGTGCTGCCGATCGCGGCGCTGCAGAGCGAGTACTCACTCTGGTCGCGCGACCCTGAGGCGAACGGCGTCCTGGCGACCTGCCGCGAGCTCGGGATCGGGTTCGTCCCCTACAGCCCGCTCGGCCGCGGGTTCCTGACCGGGACGATCCAGAAGTCGTCGGACATGGCCGCCGACGACTGGCGTCACACCAACCCGCGCTTCCAGGGTGAAGCGATCGAGAAGAACCTGGCGCTGGCCAATCACGTCCGCGACCTCGCGGTCCGCAAGGGCTGCACCCCGGCCCAGGTCGCTCTTGCGTGGGTGCTTGCCCAGGGCGAGGACATCGTCCCAATCCCGGGGACGAAGCGCGTGAAGTACCTCGAGGACAACCTCGGCGCCGCGTCCGTCACCCTGACCGCCGACGAACTCACCGAGCTCGATCGTCTCTTCCCTCGCGGCGTCGCCACCGGCGAGCGCTATGCCCAGGGCGGGATGAGGATGGTGGAGGGGTAACGGGGCGGGGTTCGGGTTCGGGGTTCGGGCGTTCGGGACAGTCACTCGGGACAGTCACGGGTGTCTGTCCCCGGCTTCTGGATATCCGCGCGGTTGCAGATCTCTCAACGGTACGCAGAAGCTGCACGGATCCCGAATCGGGGACTGTCACTCGTGACTGTCCCCAGTGACTGTCCCCGGAATGATAGGCTCTCAGCTGATGCTTCGACGGACGCTGTCCTCGCCCCAGGCGGGGCTTGTGCTGGTGGTGCTGCTCCTTGGCGGGCTGCTGACGGCGTTCGCGGGGTCGCACGTCGACCCCCGCTCCGGTCAGGTCGTCAACAACTTCCTCAACTCCTACACCCTGATCCAGACCGCGACCGACGCGAGCTTCTTCGCCATCATGGCGGTCGGCGCGACCATCGTCATCATCTCCGGCGGCATCGACCTCTCGGTCGGCTCCATCTACGCCCTCGCCGGCGTGACGACGGCGATGGTGCTGCGCAGCCTCGGACCGATGGACCCGCTGACGACCGTCGCGATCGGCCTGACCGTCTCACTCGGCCTCGGCCTGATCTGCGGCGCGATCAACGGCTCGCTCGTCGTCGGCCTCGGCGTCCACCCCTTCATCATCACGCTGGGGACGATGTGGATCGTGCGCGGGATCGCGTTTGTCGCGAGCAGCGCCGAGAGCATCCTGCTGCCGCGGTCCCTGACCGATGTTGCGAAGGCCTCGCTCGGCCTCGCCGAGGCGCTGTATCCGGTGCCGATGCTGGTGATGGTGATCGTCGCGGCCCTCGGCAGCGTCTACCTGATCCGGACCGTCGGTGGCCGCCGCGTGTTCGCCGTCGGCGGCAACCAGGAGGCCAGCCGTTTCTCCGGCGTGCCGATCGGCCGCGTCAAAGTTCAGGTTTACGTCGTGTCGGGCCTGACGGCCGGCCTGGCGGCCTTCATGGGCGCGAGCTTCTATGGTTCGGCCTCGTGCGCCGACGCGACCGGCTACGAGCTCTATGTGATAGCGTCCGCGGTCGTCGGCGGCGCGAGCCTCGCCGGCGGCAAGGGCAGCGCGGTCGGCGCCCTGCTCGGCGCGGTCCTGATCGTGCTCATCCGGCAGTCGATCCGGACGCTGCACTTCGACCAGAACTACGAATGGATCATCATCGGCTGCGCCATCATCATCGCCGTCGTCCTCGACCAGGCCAGCGCCAGGTTCACGGTGCGGCGGCTGTCGGCGGTGAAGCGATGAGCGCGCTGGTCGACGCTGATGACCGCAATCGCCTGATGCAAACGACGGGAGTCCTTTCATGCAGAGATCGATGAGAACCGTGTTGCTGCCGCTGACGGCGGCGTGCCTGACGATCGTTGCCGCGGCTTGCGGCGGTTCGGCGCCGGCGCCGGCGCCGGCCGGCCAGACGCCGGCGCGCGGGTTGAAGATCGCGATGATCGCCAAGTCGTCGACCAACCCGGTGTTCCTGTCGGCGCGCACCGGCGCGGAGGCGGCGGCGAAAGAGCTGTCGGCGGCGCACAACATCCCGATCGAGATCGCGTGGCTGACGCCGCCGGCCGAGGACGGCCAGATCCAGGCGCAGCGGATCGCGCAGGCGGTCAACGAAGGCGCGAGTGCGGTGCTGGTGTCGAGCTCGGACGCCGGCAAGGTGACCGGCGCGATCAACGACGCGGTCGCCCGCGGCGTGCCGGTGATGACGTTCGACAGCGATGCGCCGGAGTCGCAGCGGTTCTCGTTCTATGGCGTCGACGACATCAAGACCGGCACGCTGGTGATGGAGGAGCTGGCGAAGCAGATGGGCGAGACGGGTTCGTTCGCGATTCTCGCCGGTAACCAGAACGCACCCAACCTGCGCAAGCGCGTCGAAGGCGTCAAGCAGGCGGCGGCGAAGTATCCGAAGATGAAGATCGTCGACACCTTCTATCACAGCGAAACGCCGCAGGATGCGGCGGCGGAAGTCATCCGCGTCCAGAACGCGTATCCGCAGATCCAGGGCTGGGCGATGATCGGCGGCTGGCCGCTCTTCACGCAGACGCTCCTGACCGATCTCGACCCGAAGAAGGTCAAGGTCGTCGCCGTCGACGGCCTGCCGGCCCAGCTTGCCTACGTCGAGAAGGGCCTGGCGCCGGTGCTGCTGGCGCAGCCGACCTACCTGTGGGGCTACGAATCCGTGAAGGTGATCGTCGACAAGGTGCACCTGAAGAAGGACGTACCGCCGATCATCCCGATGGAGCTGGTGAAGGTGACGAAGGACAACCTCGGCACCTGGGCGCGGCAGCTCGAGAAGTGGGGCTTCACCGACGTCCCGAAGGAATATCTCGCACTGCCGCCGTCGCAGTAATGAAGGTCGCGTTCGCGCACGTGACCCGGAGCTTTCCCGGGGTCGTCGCGCTCGAAGACGTCTCCTTCGAGGTGGCCGCCGGGCACGTGCCACGCGCTCTGCGGCGAGAACGGCGCCGGCAAGAGCACGCTGGGCAAGCTCCTGGCCGGGATCTACGCGCCGGACGCCGGCCAGATCCTGCTCGACGGCCGCGCCGTGCAGTTCGCCGGACCGACCGACGCGCTGGCTGCCGGCGTGGCGATGGTTCACCAGGAGCTCGCGTTCTGCGAGAACCTCTCGGTCGCCGAGAACCTCTGCCTCGGCTCGATGCCGAGCCGACGCGGCCTGCTCGACAAGGCCGAGATGCGGCGCCGCGCCGCAGCGATGCTGGCGCCGATCGATGCGACGCTCGACGTGACGCGGACGGTCGCCGAGCTGACGATTGGCCAGCAGCAGATGCTGCAGATCGCGGCGGCCATGGGCCAGGGCGCGCGGCTGATCATTTTCGACGAGCCGACGAGCAGCCTGTCGCAGCACGAAGTCGCCAGGCTCTACGCCCTCATCGATCGCCTGAAGACGCAGGGCGTCACCTGCATCTACGTCAGCCACCGCCTCGAAGAGATCTTCCGGCTCTGCGACGGCATCACCGTGCTGCGCGACGGCCGGCACGTCGCCACGGTACCAACCGCGTCGCTCACCCGCGACACGCTGGTCGAGATGATGATCGGCCGGAAGCTCGACGACTACTTCCCGTCGCACGCGGCCGGCAAGGCCGGCGACGAGGCGCTGCGCGTCGAGGCGCTGTCGAGCCCCGCCGGCTTCAGCGACGTGTCGTTCGCAGTGCGCGCCGGCGAGGTCCTCGGCTTCGCCGGGCTCGTCGGCTCCGGACGCTCGGAAGTGGCGCAAGCGGTGTTCGGACTCGATCCGCACGCGAGCGGCCGCATCTTCGTCCGCGGCAAGCCGCTGGTCATGGCCGGCGCGACGCGTGCGATTGCCGCCGGCATCGGCCTCGTGCCTGAGGACCGCAAGCGGCAGGGGCTGGTCCTGTCGATGGACGTTCTCGAGAACGCGACGCTGTCGATCCTGCCGCGGCTCGCCCGGCTCGGTTTCATCAGCCGGCCGGTCGAACAGACGGCGGCCCAGCCGTTCTTCGAGCGGTTGAAGCTGAAGGCGGCAGGCCTCGACACGCCGGCGGCGGCGCTCTCCGGCGGCAACCAGCAGAAGATCGTGCTGACGAAGTGGCTGGCAGCGCGCTGCCCGATCCTCTTCCTCGACGAGCCGACGCGCGGCGTCGACGTCGGCGCCAAGGCCGAGATCCACGCCCTCATCGACGCGCTCGCCGCCTCCGGCAACGCCGTGATCCTCATCTCGAGCGAGATGCCGGAAGTCCTCAACCTGTCGACCCGCATCCTCGTCTTCCGCGGCGGCCGCATCGCCGGCGAGCTCTCCCGCGCCGACGCGTCACAGAAGGCGGTGATGGGGTTGATGGCTGTATAGGGGCAGGTTGCGGATTGAAGACTGCAGATTGCAGACTGAAGATTGTGATTGAAGATTGTTGATTGTTGATTTGCTGACCGCTGTCGGCTGACGGCTGACCGCTATCGGTCCTCAAACACCGGCGGCTTCCTGCCAAGGCTCGACAGCCCTTCGAGCGCGTCCCGCGAGCGGAAGGTCTCCTCTAAACGCGCGAGCTCGAGCGTCAGGCCCTCCTCGAGCGGGAGATCTTTGCCGCGATCGATCAGATCGGCGGCGATGCGCAGCGCGATTGGCGCTTTTGTTCCCACCTTCTTGATCGCCTTCGCGAGCTGCGGATCGCCGGCGTCGGCCGCGCCGCCGGAGCGGATCGCGTCCGGGGTGTGGCGGTCGAAGAAGTCGGCGAGCGTTTGGTAGCCGGCGGGCACGCCTGGCGCTCCGCGACGTGCGACGCCATTTGCGACGATCGAGGCGATCGTTGCATCGACCTGGTCCGGGGCGACGACGGCGTCGACGAGGCCGATCGCGAGCGCTTCGTCAGCGGTGAGCATCTGGCCGGTCAGCACCAGCCACTTCGCCAGGCCGGTGCCGACGCGCCTCGTCGTGCGCTGGGTGCCGCCGAGGCCGGGGTAGATGCCGATGCCGGTCTCGGGAAATGCGAGCGTGGCCTTCGGCGTCGCGACAATCGCGTGGCAGGCGAGCGCGAGCTCGACGCCGCCGCCGAGCGCGAGGCCGTGGACGCGGGCGATCACCGGCTTGGCGCAGGTTTCGAACGCGCGCAGCAGCGCCTGGCAGCGGCGCGTGAACGCCTCGATCCGATCGATGTGGCCGGACTCGATGTTGCGGACGAAGAAACGAATGTCGGCGCCGGCGACGAAGGCCTTGCCGCTGCCCGCGATCGCGATCCCCTTGACCGCCGGATCTGAGGCCAGCGCGGCGAAACCGGTCTCGAGCTGCGCCACGACCTCCTCGTTCAGCGCGTTCATCGCGTCCGGCCGGTTGATCGTCAGCGTGCCGACGCCGTTGCTGACTTCAGTGCGTACCAGCTTGAAGGTGAACGGGCGGCCGGTGCGTGCCTGTTCTTCGACCACCGACGGCATCGGCAGCTGCCACCGTTCCGCATACGCAGCGACCAGGGTCCGCGCCCGCTCGATGCCGAGGTGGTTCATCAGCTCGAACGGTCCGCGGCGCCACCGCAGGCCGACCCGCGCGCCGATGTCGGTGTCCTCGATGGTGCCGACGCCTTCGTCGACCAGCGCGCCGGCGACGCAGCAGGAGCCGGCGGCGAGCCGATCGCCGACGGTGGAGAAGAGCGCGGCGTCAGGCGTGCCGGCGAGGTCCCAGTCCGTGCCCGATTGCGCCTGCGCCCTCAGGCGCGCCGGCGGTGCGTACGATGGCCCGAACGCACGGCCGAAGGTGGTCGCGGCGTGCAGCGCGATCGGGACGCCGGTGACGTTCATCAGCTCGAACGGCCCCATGCCGATGCCGAACGCCTTTCTCGCGCCCTCGTCGATCGTCGCGATGTCGGCGACTCCTTCCTCGAGCATGCGGACCGCTTCGGCCAGCCACGGCAGGAAGAAGCGGTTGACGATGAAGCCGTAAGAGTCGGTCGACGCGATCGGCGTCTTGCCCAGCGCTTCCTGCAGGCGCCACGCCTGCCGCAGCAGCTGCGCGTCAGTGGCCTTCCCGGGCACGACCTCGACCAGCCTGTTCTTGGCCGGATGGAAGAAGTAGTGCAGCCCGAGCACGCGCTCGGGTCTCGTCGTCTGTGCTGCCAGCTCGGTGACCGAGTACGACGACGTGTTGGTCGCGAGGATGGCATCCGGCCGGCAGACCTCGTCGAGACGGCGGAAGACGTCGGTCTTGACGGCGAAGTCCTCGAAGACCGCCTCGACTACGAGATCGACCGGCGCAAGATCGGCGAACCTCGAGGTGCCGGTGATGCGGCCGATGATGGCGGCCGCGGTTGCCGGCGGGAAGATCTTCCGCTCGACGCCGGCCTCCAGCGTCTTCCTGATGATTCCCAGCCCGCGCTCGACCTTGGCGTCGTCGACGTCGACGAGGATGACGTCGAAGCCTTCGGTTGCCATCTTCTGCGCGATGCCGCTGCCCATGTTGCCGGCGCCGACGACGGCGAGGCGGGTGAGGGGAGAGTGTGTCCTGGTCATTGGTTGCGGCCAGCGATCGGTACTCCAAATGACCGTGTGGAGTGATTGGAAGACCGGACAACCGCGCAACCGGACAACCGGACAACCGGACAACCGAATGGCGCTATCTCAATTGTGTATGATCGACCCGCACATGAGCCGCGATCCCGAGCGCCTCGTCGCCACCCCCTCGCAGACCGTCGGCCCGTTCTTCCATTTCGGACTCGCGACCGATCCCGGACTCGGCCGCATGGCGCAGGCGGATACGAAGGGCACGCCGATCCGGTTGTGCATTCGCGTCACTGACGGCGACGGTGAGCCGGTGCCTGACGCGTTGATCGAGCTCTGGCAGGCGGACGCGGACGGCAGGTACGCGCGGCTCGAGGATGGCCGGCCCGCTGCCGCCGGCTTCACCGGGTTCGGCCGGCTCGCGACCGACGCCGATGGCCGTTGCTGCTTCGAGACGATTCATCCGGGCCGCGTCGCCGATCCGCAGGGGCGGATGCAGGCGCCGCACATCAACGTCTGCTTCTTTTCGCGCGGCCTGCTGCGGCAGATCTTCACCCGCATCTACTTCGAGGGCGACGACGGCCTCGACCTGGACCCGATCCTTTCGCTGGTCCCCGAGTCCCGCCGTTCGACGCTCGTCGCGCGCCGCGCCAACGACGCCTGGCAGTTCGATCTGCGTCTTCAAGGCGCGAACGAGACTGTCTTCTTCGACCTGTGATGAGCGGCCACCTCGTCGACAGCCTGGCCACGACCGACGCGCTGGCGCGCGTCTTCGCCGATGAGTCGATGGTCCAGGCGATGCTCGACTTCGAGTCGGCGCTGGCGGAGGCGCAAGCGAAGCTCGGCGTGATTCCCGGAACCGCGGCGGAGGCGATCGCCGCGTCAGCGCGGGCCGCGCACTTCGACGCCGCGCGCCTCGCGCGCGAGGCACGGGAGCACGCGACGGTCGCGATTCCGCTGGTCCGCGCGCTGCGCGCCCACGTCCGCGCCATCGACGCCGACGCGTCGCGGTTCGTCCACTGGGGCGCGACCAGCCAGGACGTCGCCGATTCCGCGTTGATCCTCGCGCTGAAACAGGCCCGCCCGATCCTCGCTGCCGATCATCGGCGGCTCGACGCCGCGCTGACGAAGCTCTCCGCCGAACACGCATCGACTGTCATGCTCGCGCGCACGCTGCTGCAGCCGGCGTCGCCCACGACCTTCGGCCTCAAGGCGGCACACTGGGTGGCGGCGCTGCGGCGCGGCTGGGCCCGCGTCGAGCGCGAGTACGAGGGCGCGATGCTGGTCCAGCTCGGCGGCGCCGCCGGCACGCTCGCGGCGATGGGCGACCAGGGCCTTGACGTCGCCTCAGCGGTTGCGGCGGAACTCGGGCTCGCGGCGCCGACGGCGCCGTGGCACACCGATCGCGACCGCCTCGCGGCACTCGTCGCGGCGCTCGGCGTCTACACCGGCACGCTCGGCAAGATCGCCCGCGACGTGTCGCTCCTGATGCAGGACGAAGTCGCTGAAGTGGCCGAGCCGGGCGGCGGCTCGTCGACGCTGCCGCACAAGCGCAACCCGGCCGCCGCGGCGATCACCCTCGCGGCCGCGACCCGGATGCCGTCGCTCGTGTCGGCGTACCTGAGCGGCATGGTGCAGGAACACGATCGCGCCGTCGGCGGCTGGCATGCCGAATGGCCGACCGTCGCGGCCGTCGTCCAGGCCGCCGGAGCCGGGCTCGCAGCGCTGGCTGCGGCAATCGAAGGACTGACCGTCGACGCCGATCGCATGCGCGCCAACATCGAGCGGACGCGCGGCGCGGTCTTCGCCGAGCGGGTTGTGATGCTGACGGCGTCGCGGCTCGGCCGCGACAAGGCCGAGGCACTGGTGCGGCAGGCGCTCGACACCGCTCGAGCCAGCGGCCAGACATTCAAGCAGGCGCTGGCGGATTTGCCCGACGCTGTCGCTGCCCTGTCGCCGCAGGAACTGCAGACGATCGACGATCCGAACGCCTATCTCGGCGCCGCCGAGGCGCTGCGGCAACGCCTTCTGTCCTGAGCCCACTGCCGTGCCATTCCTCGAACACGACAATCGCCGGTCCTACTATCGCCTGGATGGCCAGGACGATCGGCCGGCGATCGTGCTGTCACATTCGCTCGGCCTCGACCACGGCATGTGGGACGCGCAGGCCGCGGATCTGTTGCCGCACTTTCGCGTCCTGCGCTACGACACCCGCGGCCACGGGGCGTCGTCTGTCCCCAGTGGCGACTACACGATTGAGTCGCTGGCGAACGACGTGCTCGCGATCGCCGACGCCTGTGGCCTGGCGCGCTTCGCGTTCTGCGGCCTGTCGCTCGGCGGCATGATCGGACAGTGGCTGGCCGTCCACGCCGCCGACCGCCTCACTCACGTCGTCCTCGCCAACACTTCGCCGCGCGTCGCCGATCCGAACGCGATGGAGACGCGCCGGCGCACGGTGCTCGATGCCGGCATGACCGGCGTCGCGGAGATGGTGATGGGGAGGTTCTTCGCGCCGGCGGTGCTCGAGGCCAATGGCCCCGCCGTCGCCGCGGCGCGGCGGGCGCTGCTGGCAACGGATCCAGCCGGATACGCCGGCTGTTGTGCCGCCATTCGCGACATGGATCATCGGCCGATCCTCGGTCGTATCGACGTGCCGGCGCTGATCGTCAGCGGCGACCTCGACGTCGGCATGCCGTGGGACGATCACGGCGCGCTCTTGACGGCGTCGATTCGCGGCGCGAAGGCCGTGCGCCTGCCGGCGGCCCACCTGTCGAACCTCGAGCGGCCGAGGTCGTTCTCGCGCGCGCTGTTCGACTTTTTAATGCCGGAGATCGTCGACCGGAGGGAATCGGGGCTTCAGGTGCGCCGCGCGGTGCTGGGCGCCGCCCACGTCGAGCGCTCGCTCGCCGGCGTGACCGACTTCACGCGGGCGTTCCAGGAGCTGATCATCAACGTGCCGTGGGGGACGATCTGGACGCGTCCGGGTCTCGACGTTCGCACGCGCCGCCTGCTCGTGCTGACGACCACCGCCGCGCTGGGAAGATGGGAGGAGTTCCGCCTTCACCTGCGCACCGGCCTCGCCGCCGAGCTCGAGCCGTGCGATGTCGAGGAAGCGCTGCTGCAGATTGCCGTCTACGCCGGCATCCCGGCGGCGAACACAGCCTTCCACGCCGCGCAGGAAGAGATGAAGTCGTCGTCGTAGGGCGGCTTCAGCTCCGCCGCCTACTGCGCCGTCCAGCCGCCGTCGACGAAGAGCGCGCTGCCGGTGACGAACGACGCCGACGGCGACGACAGGAAGACGACGGCGCCGGCGATCTCGTCGAGCTCTCCCCAGCGGCCCATCGGGATCTTCTTGACGAATTCCTGGTACTTCACCGGATCGTTCAGCAACGGCAGGTTCATCTCGGTCGCGAACGGGCCGGGGCAGATGGCATTGGCGGTGACGCCGGTGCCGGCCCACTCGAGCGCGAGCACGCGCGTCAGGTTGATGACGCCGGCCTTCGACGCCGCGTAAGGGGCGCGTCCCCCGAGCGCGACGGCGCCGAGGATCGAGCCGAGGTTCACGATCCGTCCCCACCCGCGCTTCGCCATGCCGGGCCCGATCGCGCGCGCGACGAGGAACGGTCCCTTCAGGTTCGTGTCGATGACGCTGTCCCAGTCGGCCTCGGACAACTGATCGACGGTGCCGCGGATGTTGACGCCGGCGTTGTTGATGAGGATGTCGATCGGGCCGAGGCTGTCTTCGATCGACTTCACCAGCCGATCGATGTCGGCGCTGGAGGTGACGTCGGCGGTGAAGCCCTTGACGCGCCGGCCGGACGATGACGCCAGCGCCTTCGACGATTCGTCGAGCGTGGACGCCGTGCGTCCGGAAAGGGCGACGTCGGCGCCAGCTTCCGCCAGCGCCGTCGCCATGGTCAGGCCGAGCCCGCGGGCGCCGCCAGTGACCAGCGCGATCTTGCCGTCGAGCCGAAAAGAATCGATTACAGGAGTGTGGGACATGGTAGTTGGCTATCAGCTTTCAGCGCTTATTTGGCTGCGTAAGTTCTGCTGAAATTATTTCGCGAGTTTGTCACCGTGAAGCTGCCGTCGGCGCTCGCGGACACCTTGATCCAGTGCGCCGGACCGGCATGCGCCTGGGCGCCGCCGCGGCCGCCGCCAGGTCCGCCCGGGCCACCGGGCCCGCCGGGAGTTCCGGGAGTCTGCGGCGCAACTGCGGCCGGGGGAGCAGTTGGCGGCTGAGTGGCTGGCGGCGCGATGGTCGGCGGGGTAGCCGTTGTTGGCGGAATAACGGCCGGCGCCGTCGCTGGGGGCGTCGCCGGCGCGCCAGGGGCACCTGCTGGTGCACCTGCTGCTGCACCAGCGGGTCCACCGGGACCGCCAGGTCCGCCGCCGCGCGGCGCGGGTGGCGGCGCGGTCAGGATGTTGGCAATCACCGCCGGTTCGTCGACGTTGGCGATGAAGAGTCCGGCCGGGTTGTGCTCGACGCCGCCGTTGTAGGACCAGTGCAGCTGCCACAGGTCCTCGAGCCCGGGGGACGAGTTGATGACCTGCGACGTCTGCAGCGTCCCGCCCTTGCGCGTCCCGTTCTGCATGATCGCGACCCGCGGATGCAGCGCGTGCACCAGCGCCGCCGAGCCCGACGGGTCGGTGCCGTGGTGCGACACGAGGTAGAGATCGACGGTGCCGATCGGATTGTTCGGGCACATCAAGTCGCCCTCGTTGTTCCAGAGCAGGTCGCCGAGATCGATCGTCCGGAACTTGCCGAACGTGATCACGCTGCCGAGCGACTGTCCGTTCTCCGGATCGCGCAGGTTCTCGCGCGGCTTGAAGTCGGCGCAGTACGGATTCGGCTTGCCGCCGCCCGGCAGCGCCTTCTTGACCACCTGGCCGGCCGATGTCGCCACCGTCCAGTCGATGCCGGCGATCGGCAGCTTGTCGCCCGGCTTGACCACCGTGCTCTTGGCGGCCTTCTTCAGCTCGGCATACGCCGCCTGGAACCCCGCAACCTGCTCGCGCTCCTCGACGCTCGGGCCGTGGTCGATGTAGTGCTTGATCGGCATCGCCTTCGCCAGCGCCTGCATGCCGCCGATATGGTCGACGTGGTAATGCGTCGTTACCAGGTAGTCGATCTGTTTGACGCCGGCCGCCGCGAACACCGCCGCCATCCGATCCTGATCGCGCTGGCCGGGATTGGCGGTATCGAGCAGCACCGTTTCCCCGTTCGGCGTGATGAAGAGCGTGGCTTTGCCGCCCTCGACGTCGATGACGTAGATGTCGAGCGTCTTGCCCGAAGGCTTGCCGGTCTGGGCCTCCGCCAGGGGTGCCGCCACGAGCAGCGCCGCGAGGCCGAACGAAATGCAGATTCCGCGCATACCTGGATCCTTTCGAAGCTGCGTGTTCTTCCCTGAGCCTTGAGCCCTGAGCCCTGAGCCCTGAGCCTATTTGATCTACACCGTCTCAGCCGGCACGACCGGCGTGTGCGAGTCGAGCGTGAGCCAGCACAGCGCGCCGATGAGGTAGATCCCGGCGGAGATGTAGAACGTCAGCGTCCAGTCGTTGTTGGTCCACACCAGCAGGTAGCCGACCACGGTGACCGACGAGGCGCCGGCGATGCTGCCCATCATGTTCATGGCGCCGGAGACCGTCCCGGCGTAGCGCCCGCCGATGTCCATCGTTCCGGCCCACGCCGCCGGCATGACGAAGTCGTTGAAGAATCCCGCCAGGCCGAGCACGAACATCGCCTGGACCGGATCGTCGATGCCGGTGAAGACCATGATCGACGTCGAGGCGCCGACGAATCCGACGATGGCGATGATGCGCCGCGCGATCGCCACCGAGTTGAACCTCCTGGCGAGCTTGGGGATCAGGAACGCCGAGACGAAACAGCCGATCCCGCCGAGCAGCAGCGGCAGCCCCGCCAGCAGCGCGCCGAACGTCGCGCTCGTGCCGCGCGCCTCGCGCAGGTAGCTCGGCAGCCAGTTGACGTAGAACCACCAGCCGTACGCCAGGCACATGTACTGGATTGAAAGCAGCCAGACGTGGCGGCTCGAGAAGATCACTCCCCACGGCACGCCGGTGTGCGCAATCGCCGTGTCACGCGCCGGCGGCAGCAGGGCGAGCTCGGCGGCGTTCACGGCCTTGTGCTCGGCCGGCGAGTCGCGGTACCAGCGGTAGAAGAGCAGCGCCCACACGACGCCGATGGCGCCGAAGAGCTCGAACGTGCGCCGCCAGCCGATGCCCTGAATCAGCAGCGCCGCCAGCAGCGGCGTGAACGCGCCGCTGACGCGCGTCGCCAGCCACAGCAGCGCCTGGGCCCGCTCCCGCTCCTTGACGGGGAGCCACGTCGTCAGCATTCGCGTGAGGTTGGGGAACGCCCCGGCTTCGCCGGCGCCGAAGAGCGCGCGCGTCGCAATCAGCGAGGCGCCGTTCCACGCCCACCCGGTCGCGGCCGTGAAGATCGACCACCAGATGACGATGCGCATCAGCACCCGGCGCGGCCCGATGCGGTCGCCCAGCCAGCCGCCCGGAATCTCGAAGAGCGCGTAGGCCCAGGCGAAGGCGGACAGCGTCCACGTTGCCTGGATCGTCGTCAGCCCGAGGTCCTTGCGGATGGTCGGCAGCGCGACGGAGATCCCGACACGATCGATGTAGGTGATGATGGCAAGCGTCACCGCAAACGCGGTAACGATGTATCGCGCTCTTGTAGGCGTCGTCGATGTCATGGGGCTATTTGGCCGGCAGTTCCTTCACCGCGATCGTCCGCCAGCGCCAGAAGCCGCCGTCGACCCAGCGCGGGACCTTGGGATCGCTGAAGTGCATCTGGATCGCGATCATGCCGTCGGCCGCGCCGTCGGCGGCGTGGTTGGCCGAATCTTCGAACTCGTTGACGACTTGCTCGTTGATCCAGACGGTGATCCTGGGAGCGTCCCCCTCGATCCGGGCGCGCACCGTGTTCCACGCTTCCCGCTTCCACGCTTTCTGCCAGCGGCCGGCGTTGACCTTGCGCTCCTCGGGCGACAGCTTCGCTTCGAACACGTTGGTCAGCCCTTTCAGGCCCTCGCCGTAGATGCCGCCCATGCGGCCGCCCGCCAGATAGTCGAGCGTCACCTGGTAGGCGTTGCCGGCTTCATTCGATCGCAGGAACAAGCCGCTGTCGCATCCCCAGTCCGGCTTGACCTCCATGTAGACCTCGACGTTCTTGTACTTCTTGTCCGTGAGGAGGATGCCGCCCTTGCCCGACGGGTTCTGCGTGCCGACGATGACGCCGTTGACGACGCGGTACTCGGGCGTGGTGCCGTGATGGTTCGTCTTGCTGACGTGCCAGCCGGTGAGGTCCTTGCCGTTGAAGATGGGCGTGAAGCCGTCGGGGACGTTCGGACCTGGATCGGGAGCGGGTTCGTAGTACGGAACCGCTGCGGCAGCCGGCGTCGCCTGCGCCTGTTCGCCCGCGTCGACGCTGGCGATCGCAGCGGTCAGAGCGAGGGCGCTCAGGCCCACACCCGTGGCCAGCTTCATGTTCGGCATACTATCGTCTCCAAGGATTCCCGCTTCCCGTGCGCGACACTAACACGTCTTTGGTCTGCATGCAAAACGCCATGTATAGTAGACCGATGCCCGGTCTCGCCAGAGGGCATTGCATCCCCACGGACGACAAAAACCAGAGAAAACACAGGCATGAAGCTGCTTCGTTACGGTGACCCCGGCAAGGAACGTCCGGGAGTTTTGCACGCAGACGGCACCATTCGCGACCTCTCCGGGACGGTCCCGGACATTTCCGGCGCCACCCTGCTGCCCGCCTCGCTCGACCGGCTGCGGCAGCTCGATCTCAATGGCCTGCCGAAAGTCTCCGGGTCGCCGCGGCTCGGCCCGTGCGTCGCCGGCGTCGGCAAGTTCATCTGCGTCGGGCTCAACTACTCCGACCACGCCGCCGAATCGAACATGCCGGTGCCGGCCGAGCCGATCATCTTCATGAAGGCGACGTCGAGCATCACCGGACCGAACGACACTGTCGAACTGCCGCGCGGCTCGCTCAAGAGCGACTGGGAAGTCGAGCTCGGCGTCGTCATCGGCAAGCCGGCCAAGTATGTCGAGGAAGCGGACGCCCTCTCTCATGTCGCCGGCTTCTGCGTCGTCAACGACCTGTCGGAGCGCGCCTACCAGCTCGAAGGCACGGGGCAGTGGGTGAAGGGCAAGAGCGCGGACACGTTCGGCCCGATCGGCCCGTGGCTGGTAACCACCGACGAGGTGAAGGATTGCCAGAGCCTCGGGATGTGGCTCGAAGTCGATGGCAAAAAGGTCCAGAACGGATCGACGGCGACGATGGTCTTCGGCGTGAAGTACCTGGTCAGTTATCTCAGCCGTTTCATGAGCCTGCAGCCGGGTGACATCATCAGCACCGGCACGCCGCCCGGCGTCGGCCACGGCATGAAGCCGCCGGTCTACCTTCGCGCCGGCAACGTCATGCGACTCGGTGTCGACGGCCTCGGCGAGCAGACGCAGACCGTCGTCCAGGGCTGAGCGCGAGAAAGAAGGTACCGCGTGCTCCAGGCCAGCTTGATCGAGTCGCTCTCGGGAGTCGTTGGCGGCGACGCGGTGCTGACGCGCGCGGAGGACCTCGTCCCTTACAGCTTTGACGGCACCGCGGCCTTGAGGACCAGGCCGTCGGCAGTGGTGTTTCCGCAGACGACGACGCAAGTGTCGGATTGCGTGAAGCTGGCCGCGGCGAGTGGCACGCCAATCGTCACCCGCGGATCGGGCACCGGCCTGAGCGGCGGCAGCGTTCCAACCGAAGGCAGCCTGGTTGTCTGCCTGACGAAAATGGACGCGATCCTGGACGTGGATCCGCGCAACCTGACGCTGACGGCGCAGCCGGGCGCGATCACTCAGCGGATCGACGAAGCCGCCGGCCGCCACGGGCTGTTCTACCCGCCGGACCCCGGTTCGCTCCGCATCAGCACGATCGGCGGCAACGTCGCCGAGAACTCGGGCGGATTGCGCGGCCTCAAGTACGGCGTGACGCGCGACTATGTCATGGGGCTCGAGGTCGTCCTCGCCGACGGCCGCGTCGCGCGGCTCGGCAACCGCTGCGTCAAGGACGTCGCCGGCTATTCACTCAAGGATCTGTTCATCGGCTCGGAGGGCACGCTCGGCATCATCACCGAGGTGCTGCTCAAGCTCGTGCCGCGTCCGGCGGCGCGGCAGACGATGCTGGCGCTGTACGACCGCATCGAGGACGCGGCGGAAACCGTGTCGGCGATCGTCGCGGCGCGGATCATCCCGTGCACACTGGAGTTTCTCGATCGCATGACGGCTGGCTGCGTCGAGGAATACGCGCGCGTCGGCCTGCCGACCGACTGCGAAGCCGTGCTGCTGATGGAAACCGACGGCCACCCGGCTGCCGTCGCCGACGAAGCGGCACAGATGGAGGCGATTGCCCGCGCCCACCGTGCCCGCGACGTTCGCACCGCGCGCGACGCCGCCGAAGCGCTGCAGCTGGCCTCGGCGCGCCGCAACGCGTTCTCGGCGCTGGCGCGACGCCGGCCGACGACCATCCTCGAGGACGTCACCGTGCCGCGCAGCGAGCTGGCGACGATGGTCACCTTCATCGCCGAGACGGCGGCGGCATTCAACCTGCAAATCGGAACGTTCGGCCACATGGGCGACGGCAACTTGCACCCGACGTTCCTGACCGACGAGCGCGACGCCGACGAAATGGCGCGCGTGCATCGCGCCTTCGACGCGATCGTGACGCGCACGCTCGAGCTCGGCGGCACGATCACTGGCGAGCACGGTGTCGGCCTCGCCAAGAAGCCCTGGCTCCGCCGCCAGCTCGGCGACGCCAGCTTCGATTTGATGAAAAGCGTCAAACGCGCCGTCGACCCGCAGGGGGTGTTGAATCCTGGCAAGGTGTTCGATTGACGATTGCAGACTGAAGACTGAAGACTGAAGACTGCAGACTGCAGATTGCAGATTGCAGATTGGGTTGTCGATTGGTGATTTTCGATTTGCCGAACCCCGAACCCCGAGCCCCGAGTAAATGCCCACCCTCAAGACCATCGACTACTCGGTGCTTCAGCAGTGCATGCACTGTGGCATGTGCCTGCCGACGTGTCCGACCTACGATGCGACGAAGCGGGAGCGCAACAGCCCGCGCGGGCGGATCTCGTTGATGCGGGCGATCGCGGACGGCGAGCTCGAGGTGACGAAGACGTTCGCCGACGAGATGAGCTACTGCCTCGGCTGCCTCGCCTGCCAGACGGCGTGCCCGGCGGGGGTGAACTACGCGGTGCTCTTCGAGACGGCGCGCAGCGACATCGAGCGCTCGCACGTCAACGACTCCGGGACGCGGACGTTCTGGCGATCGGTGACGCTCGGGTTCCTGTTTCAGCGGCCGTCGGTGTTGCGGCTGGTTGGACGGCTGATGCGGCTGTATCAGCGCAGCGGCATCGAGTACGCCATACGGACGTTCGGGCTGACGCGCTTCCTGCCGGCGACGCTGGCGCGGCTCGAGCCGCAGGCGCCGCGCATCGGCCGCAGGTTCTCGAACCAGCTGATCGCGCGCAGCGAAACGCCGCGCGGAGCGACGAAGTACAAAGTCGCGCTGCTGACGGGGTGCATCCAGGACCTCGTGTTCGCCGACGTCAACCGCGACACTGCCGACGTCCTGCTTGCCAACGGCTGCGCCATCGAGACGCCCGCGACGCAGCCGTGCTGCGGCTCGCTGCATGCCCACAACGGCGAGCTCGACCTCGCCCGCGAGCAGGCGCGGAAGATGCTCGACCTGCTGCCGCCCGATCGCTATGACGCGATCATCTCGAACGCCGGCGGCTGCGGCTCCCACCTCCGGCACTACTCGTCGCTGCTGGCCGGCGATGACCGCTATCGCGACGCGGCGAAAGAGTGGGACGCGCGATTGTTCGACATCAACGAGTGGCTGGTCAGGATCGGCTGCCGCGTGCCGCTGGCGGCGCCGTACGACGAGCCGATCGTCGCGACGTACCATGACTCCTGTCACCTGGTCCACGGGCAGAAGGTCGCGGTCCAGCCGCGCGCGATTCTCGGGTTGTTGCCAGGAGTCTCGATGGTCGACCTGCCTGAGTCGAGCTGGTGCTGCGGCAGCGCCGGCGTCTACGCTTTGACCCAGCCCGCCCAGGCGGACGCGCTGCTTCAGCGCAAGGTCGCGCACATCGCGTCGACAGGAGCGACGACGCTCGTCACCGCCAACCCCGGCTGCCAGCTGCAGATTGCCCGCGGGCTGCGGGAGGCTGGCCGGGACGCGCAGGTCGTCCATCCTGTGTCCCTGCTCGCCCGCGCCTACCGGCGGGAGGCGCGGCGCGCTGTAGATTGAAGACTGAGGATTGAAGACTGAAGATTGCAGACTGAAGACTGAAAAAGGTAGTGCGCGATGAAACGGATTGCGGTCGATCGCCCCGGCGGTCCTGAACAGCTCGCGGTCGTGGACGTGCCGGTGCCCGAGCCCGGCGATGCGGACGCGCTCGTCAAGATCGCGTACAGCGGCGTCAACTTCCTCGACGTCTACTTCCGCACCGGCCTCTACAAGGCCGATCTGCCCGTCGTTCCCGGCAGCGAGGCGTCGGGCGTCGTCGAGAAGGTGGGGAAGGCCGTCACCGATCTCGAGCCCGGCGATCGCGTCGCTTACGCGATGGTGCGCGGGTCCTACTCGGAGTACGCCGTCGTTCCGGCGGCGCAGCTGGTGAAGATTCCGGACAGCGTCGATCTGTCGCTGGCGGCCGCGATCATGCTCCAGGGCATGACGGCGCACTACCTGACGCACTCGACATTTCCGCTCGCCGCCGGCCAAGCCTGTCTCGTCCACGCCGCCGCCGGCGGCACCGGCGGGCTCATCGTCCAGATGGCAAAGCATCGCGGCGCGCGCGTGTTCGGCACGGTGTCGACCGAGGAGAAAGCGCAGGAGATCCTCGGGCTCGGCGCCGACGCGGCCATCATTTACACGCGGCAGGACTTCGAAGCCGAGGTCAAGCGCCTCACCGACGGCCGCGGCGTCGACGTCGTCTACGACTCGGTCGGCAAGACGACATTCGAGAAGAGCCTGACGTCGCTCCGCGTCCGCGGCACGCTGGCGCTGTTCGGCCAGTCGAGTGGCCCGGTGCCGCCGGTCGATCCGGCCGTGCTCAATCAGCGCGGCTCGCTCTTCCTGACGCGGCCGAACCTCGCCCATCATCTCGGCGATCGCGCTGAGTTACTGTGGCGCGCCGGCGACGTCCTCGAGTACGTGGCTGACAAGGTGGTGGCGGTCCGGATCGCCGGGACCTATCCGCTGGCTGATGCGGCGGCGGCGCATCGCGATCTGGAGAGCCGCAGGACATCGGGGAAGCTGCTGCTGAAGGTCAGTGGCTAGGCACTCTAGCCTAGCTTGACTGTGACTGCGCCGAGCACGCCGAACTCGGCGCGGACGACGTCTCCGGGCGCGATCGCAACCGGCACGATGCAGGTGCCGGTCGTGACCCAGTCGCCGGGACGCAATCCGCTGTCATAGGTCCTGAGCTCGTTGGCGAGCCAGGTCAGGGCAATGCGGGGATCACCGAGCACGTTCGCGCCGACACCCGTGGCGGCGGTGGTGCCGTTGAGGAACGCCTCCACCGCGTGCGTCGCGAGGTCCAGCTCACGCCATGAGTCGTCCGCGGCCTGTCCCACGGCCCACCAGCAGGCACAGGCGCAGTCGGCGATGAGCTGCGGCGCGCCGACGGCAGCGAAGTCGTCATAGCGCGAATCTGGAACTTCGATCGCGGGATGCATGGACCCGACCGCCGCGAGCACTTCGGCCATCTCGTAGGCAGCGTCGCGCGCGGGCAGCGCCTGTTTCATCCGGAACGCGAACTCCGCCTCGGCGACCCGCATCACATTGTTTTGCAGCCTGAAGCTGACCGGGCTCTCAGCGCTCGCGTCCGTCGCGACGCGGTCGGCGAGCAGGCAACCTGCGAGAGGGCCGTCGACGCCGATGTGCTGCTGACCGACGCGGCTGGTCGCCGCGATCTTCCAGCCGACGATTTCCTGGCGCGACTGTCTGGCGAGCGCGCGCTGGATCTCGTAGCCGTCGCCGCGGTTTGAGGGGCGAACCGGCGCGGGAAGCTCGCGCAGGCGCGTGCCGGCGGACCAGTGGGTAAGGAGAAGAGCGGCGGCCGCGTCAGCGGCCCTGGTGTCTGTCACTGTTGCAAGTCAAGCCTAGGGATTGGGGTCCAACCTTGCCCTGACCCCACCGCCGGGGTTGGGGTCAGACCATGGTCTGACCCCAACCGGGCGGCTACTTCTGGCTGGGAGTGTCGTCGGCCGCCAGGTCGCCGAGGACGTACTGCATGCCGTAGAGGACGTGCTCGAGGATCGGCGTCATCGCGTAGATCTTCTCGTTGTGGCCGAAGGCCTCGTAGAACACGCGGCCCTTGCCCTCGCGACGGATCCAGCTCAGGGCATAGTCGCCGTCAGCCCGCGGGTACTGCTCCTTCTTCTTGTCTTCGTCGCTCATCTTCGCGTAGTCGACCGAGGTCAGCACCTTGAGGTTCTTGCGCGAGTAGGTCTCGCGGCCGAAGGTGTAGGTCTCGTCGATCACCACGAGCGGCGGCTTGCCCTTGAACATCGACGTCAGCGCGTGGTTCGGCTCGTCGACCTTCACGGTGATCTCCTGGCCGTCGTTCCAGTGGAACTTGAAGAAGCCGCCGATCATCGTGTTGAACTCCGGCCAGGTGCCGACCTGCGTGTCGGGACCGAGCTCTTTCGCCGGTGCCTGCACCGGGAAGCCTGTGCGGCCGAGGACGGGCGCCGGCGGCGGCGGCAGGATGGTGGCGAAGCGCTGCGGAAAATCCGCCTGGGCGATGCGGCCGGACTTGTCAGTGTCCATCTTGTCGAACCAGGCGTCCGACAGCCCGGCGAACTCCTCGCGGCTGACCTTCTGATCCGCGTTCTTGTCGCCCTGCGTGACGAACTGCGCCGCCACCGGCGCGCCGGCGCCGAAGCCGCCGCGGCCGCCGCCACCCCCACCCGCGCGTCCACCCTGACGGCCGCCGGCAGTGGCCGTTGCCGCCGCCGGGTCCGGACGGTTCTGGTGATACGAGTCGGTCGCCGCGTGGATGCCGGCGAGGCCCTTGCCGCCGCGGACGAAATCGAGCAGCGCCTTCTTGCGCGCCGCCGTCGCCGCCGCGTCGTTCGCATCGTCGAGGAACGCGCCGGTCGTGCTGGCGAGGAAGATCGCGTCGTACTGCTTCAGGTTGGCCTCGTTGATGTCGGCCGCGTCAAACGTGATCGTCGTCGTCCAGGCGCCGGTCTTCTTGCCCATCTCCTCGATGGTGCGGCCGGCGAGCGGAATCGACGAGTGCACGAAGCCGCCGGCCTTCGACAGGACGAGGACCTTGCGCGCCTGCTTCGGCGCCGCCGGCGCCTTGGCCGGCAGTGCCGCCATCATCGCCTTCACGTCGGCCTCGGCCGGGGTCTGCGGCTGCGGCTGCGCGCCGCGCCCGCCGCCCTGGAAGAAGCCGCCGCCCGCCGCCGGCGCTACCGCGGCGATAGAGGCGTTGAGGCCGACAGCCAGCTGCTCCTGCGTCAGCGCGCCGCTCTTGGTGGTATCCCAGTCGGTGAACAGCTTGTCGAAGGCGGCCTTCATCTCGTCGCGGGTGACCGCGCCGTCCTTGCTGGTATCGGTCAGCGTGAAGAGCGACGGCGCCACGCCGCCGCGACCGCCGCCACCACCGCCGCGCCCCTGCGGCGCCTGCGCCTGAGGCGTGCCGCTCATTGCGAACACCGCCGCGGCGCCCACTACGGCCGCCGTTCTTTTCCACTGCATACAAGCCCTCCCAATCAACAATTAATGCCCGCGGGACCTGCCCCGCTCGCGCTCGCCCGGCGGCGCCCTAATGGGGCGCGTTTCAGTCGTCCTCAGCTCTCGCTTCTCGAGTTACACCCTACTGCGGCACCATCCGGACGATGACACCGGCGGTCGTGTCGGACACGCGCTGGCCCGGCAGGCTGAGCGACACGTACAGCAGGCCGTCGGGGCCGATGACGATGTCGCGAACGCGGCCGAACTCGTTGAACACGACTTCCTGGTGCGTGACCTTGCCGTTGGCAACCTCGATGCGGCGCAGCTGCTGGCCGCCGAGGCCGCAGACGAACAGGCTGTTCTTCCAGCCCTTGTAGCGGTCGCCGCCGTAGAACACGATGCCGGCCGGCGCCAGCGTCGGCGTCCACGCCGCCTTCGGCGACTCCATCCCGTCCTGCTCGGCCTTGGTGATCCCCGGCTGCAGGCCGTTCGAGACGACCGCCCAGCCGTAGTTCTTGCCCGGCTCGATCAGGTTCAACTCGTCGCCGCCGGTCGGACCGTGCTCGGTCTCCCACAGCGCGCCGGTGACGGGGTCGAACGCGAGGCCCTGCGGGTTGCGATGACCGTAGCTCCAGATCGAGGGCAGCGCACCGGCGCGGCCTGCGAACGGGTTGTCCTTGGGCGCCGTGCCGTCGGTGTTGATCCGGTGGATCTTGCCCGTCGGCTTCGACAGGTCCTGCGCGTCTTCGGGCTTGCCCTTGTCGCCGAGCGTCCAGAGCAGGTGTCCGCTGCGATCGAACAAGAAGCGCGCACCGTAGTGGAAGTTCGCGGTGCTGTAAAGATCCTTCGAGCCGCGGAAGAGCACCTGCTGCTCGACCCAGGCGTTGTCCTTGATCTTGCCGCGGACGATCACCGTCATCGACGGGATGCTCGGCGGCTGGTTGCCGCGTCCGCCGCCCGCCTGCGGCGCGGGTGCGTTCGGCGCATTGATATCGACGGGCGGAGGCGTGTAGCCTTCGAGCGGCTCGGAGTAAGCGAGATAGATCCAGCCGTTCTTCGCGTACTGCGGATCGACTTCGATGTCGAAGTAGCCGCCGTCCTGGCGCACCCACGGCACCGGCGTTCCGGTGACGGCCGGCAGCACCTTGCCGTTCTCGACGATGCGCAGCTTGCCCGGACGTTCGCTGACGATCATCCGCTTGTCTGGCAGGAAGCCGATGCCCCACGGCGTCTCGAGATCGCGGGCGACGACTTCCAGCTTCACCGTCTGCTTCTCGGACTTGACGACGTGCCCTTCGGGATCCACTTTGACTTCAGGTTTGCCCTTGAGCAGTTCCGCCTGCGTGCGGATATGGAAGACGAGCTGACGAATCTGGTCCTCGTTGATCAGGTCCTTGAACGGCACCATCGCCGTGCCCGGCCGGCCGTCGCGAATGCTGGCGACGATGCTGGCGTCGTCGCTGCCGAACTTCCACTCGCCGTCGACGAGGCTGCCGGCCGAGCCGCCCTGGAGCGTCGGCCCGTGGCACGCGGCGCAGAACTGCGCGTAGACCGCGGCGCCGGGACTGCCGCCGCGACCGCCGCGTCCCTGTCCGGGTGCGGCTGCGGAGCCCCCTACCGGCGGCTGAGCTGTCGGCGGCGGCTGCGGTGGCGGGTTCTGCGGCGCGGCTGCCCCCGGCAGCCAGGCAAATCCGGCGGCACACGTGGTGAACAAAGCCGCGAGGGCCGCGCGCGTCAGGACTGGTCGTCTCATAGGTCTCTCTATACGGCCACGGCCTTGTGGGCGTTACCGTCGTACTTGAAGGTCTTGCCCTCGCGGATGGCGTGCAGCGCCAGCAGCGTCGGCAGCGACGAGTAGTAGCCGATCTCGATGTCGCCGACCGGCTTCTTTCGCGACTTGACGCAGTCGAGGAAGTCGCGGGCGTGGGCGATCGTGTCGGGATCGTTCTGGTAGTTCTCGAGGAACGGCCGCCGCCGCGCCTGGAGCGGGTTCGGTGGTGGCGGCGTGCCGCCGCGTCCGCCCTGCGCCGGCCGCGGGCGAACCTCGAAACCGCTGCGATGCACGAGCAGGCTGCCGTTCGGGCCGAAGAAGTAGGTTCCCTGCCGGCCGAACTCCCAGTCGTGGACGATGGCGTTGGTGAACGACATCACGAAGTTGTCGTAGGTCCAGCTGATCGAGAAGGCGTCGGGGCACTGGTCCTTCTCGGGGTTGTCGAGGTTCACGTACTGCGCCGCCGCGCTCGTGAGCAGCGGCGCCTTGAGGTCGGCCTTCAGCGCCAGGTGCGCGATGTCGACGAGGTGGACGCCCCAGTCGCTGACGAGACCGCCGCCGTAGTCGTAGAACGCGCGCCAGCGCAGGCGGCCCGGCTTGAACGGCCGCCGCGGCGCAGGCCCCTGGAAGAGCTCCCAGTTCAGGCCTTCCGGCACCGGGCCGGTCGGCTCCGGCGGCATGCCGTAGCTGCCCTGGAACTGCAGCATGACGTGCGACACCTTGCCGAGGGCGCCTTCCTGGATCAGCTGTGCCGCTTCTTTGAACGCTTCGCCCTGCCGCTGCTGGATGCCCATCGTCACGACGCGATTGTGTTTGCGCGCCGCCTCGACCGCTTTCCAGCCCGGTTCGATCTCGTTCGACAGCGGTTTCTCGACGTAGACGTCCTTGCCGGCGGCGCACGCCTCGATCGTGATCGGGCAGTGCCAGTGGTCGGGCGTTGCGACGAGAACGGCGTCGATGTCCTTGCGCTCGAGCAGCCGCTTGTAGTCCTCGTAGCCCTCGACCTTGACGCCGGTCTGCAGCTTGGTCAGGTTGGCGATCGAGTTGTCGAGCCGCATCTTGTAGGGCTCGGCGACGGCGATGAACTGGCAGTCGGGATGACGCAGGAAGAAGCCCGCGACCTGGTTGCCGCGGTTGCCGCCGCCGATGAGGCCCATGCGGATGCGGCCGTTGGCTCCCTGTACCTGGGTGCTGCTGGCGGCGCTCGTTCCGGGCGTCGCCGTGGCGAGGGGCGTTCCGGCCAGCAGGGTGGCGCCGACCGTCGTGTTGATGAACTTCCTGCGATCCAAGCGCGAACCCATATGGCACTCTCCTCCCAGCGGTCTCAATCGGGGACTGTCACTAGTGACTGTCCCCGGGGTCAATTTTGGGGGGACTGTCACTCGTGACTGTCCCCGGTGACTGTCCCCGGACGGGATGCACAGAAAAAAGGCGGGAAGGAGGCCTTCCCGCCGGGGCTTGCCGAGCGCGTTCTGGACGTTAGGTGGTCTTGGCCGCCTTGCCGTCCCACTTCACTGTCCGGCCTTCCTTGACCGAGACGATGGCGAGCAGCGTCGGCAGCGTCGAGTAGAACCCGACCTCGACGTTGCAGACCGGCTGCTGGCGCGACTTCACGCAGTCGAGGAAGTTGCGGATGTGCCGGTGCGTCGCCGACCCGAATGACGACTCGGCGACTTCCGACATGTTGCCGGAGGGATCCTTGAACTTCTTCGCCTCGATCGCCGGTGCCGGCGGTGGCGGCGGCGGTGCGTTCGGCGCCTGGCCTCGGCCGCCGCCGCGTCCCTGCGCCGGCGGATAGGGCATGACCTCGTAGCCGATGCGGTTGACGAGCAGGACGCCCTTGTCGCCGAAGAAGTAGTTGCCGTAGCGATCGCGCGGGTCCTGCTCACCAGGCACCATCGCGTTCGACAGTGTCGCGACGAAATTCTCGTACTGCCAGGTGACGGCGTAGGTGTCGGGCACGCGCTCGGGATCGCGGGCCTGCCGGACATACTGCGCCGACGCGCTCGTCAGCAGCGGCGCCTTGCCGTCGGTCTTCATGTACCAGTTCATGATGTCGGTGAGGTGGACGCCCCAGTCGGTGAGGTTGCCGCCGCCGTAGTCGTACCAGCCGCGCCAGCTGCGGCGTCCGGGCACGAACGGCTTGCGCTTCGCCGGTCCCTGGAACATTTCCCAGTTGAAGCCCGCCGGAATCGGCTGCGGTCCTGACGCCTGCGCCTGTCCGCCGCCGCCACCGCCGCCGCCACCGCCGGGCGGGCACATCTGACAGTGGTTCACGCTCGCGCCGATGTAATTCTCGTGAAACAGCTTGGCTGCTTCCTGGAAGTGGTGCCAGCTGCGCTGCTGCGTGCCGATCTGGACGATGCGGTTGCTCTTCTTGACGGCTTCGAGCATCTTCACCGCCGGTTCGACTTCGTTCGAGACCGGCTTCTCGCAGTAGACGTCCTTGCCGGCCGAGATCGCCTCGATCACCATCGGGCTGTGCCAGTGATCCGGCGTCGCGATGAGGACCGCGTCGATGTCCTTGCGCTCGAGGATGCGGCGGTAGTCCTCGTAGGTATCGAGCTTGTTGCCCTGCGCTTCGCCGAGCCGCGCCGCGGTCGAATCGAGGCGATCCTTCGCGACTTCCGCGGCGGCGGTGAAGACGGTGTCCTTGTGCTTCATCCAGTCGGTCGCGACCTGGTTGCCGCGGTTGCCGCAGCCGATGATGCCGACGCGAATCCGATCGCTGGCGCCCTGGACGCCGCGTGTTTCGGCGGCGAAGAGCGGTCGCGCCTGCGCCGCGGCGGCCGCGGCGATCGCGGTCTCGAGGAATTTTCGTCTGTTGATCATGGGGGTCTCTCCCAGAGCTGTCAGCCGTCAGCTCTCAGCTTCTCAGTGCGCTACCGACTTGATGTGCTCGCGGAGCAGGTCGCGGCCGAAGTCGCCGGCGAAATCGCGCCACACCGAGTGGACGTGATTGCCCTGGTTTTGCGAGTTGTCGTACTCGATCAGGAACGTCGGCCCCTGAATCCGGTAGTAGTGCTGCTTGCCGGTCTCGAGCGGGCCGGCCCAGGCAAACGTCACCTTCTCGAGGCCGGCCTGGCGAATCTTGGCCAGCCGCTCGGCGCCGACGTCTTCCGCCATCTGCGCGGTATAGCTTTCGATCACCTTGACCAGGAGATCGCGCTGTGCCGGCTTGAGGTCAGCGGCGGCGATGCCGACCGGCGAGAGCGGATCGATCTTGACCGTGATGTTGGTCACGATCTCGGTCGGGGCGGCCTCGGCGATGAGCGCCGACTTCTTCTGCGTCTCGTCGAGCGTGGCGAGCAGCGCCCGCGCCGTGTCCTCCAGCGGTCCAAGAATGCGCAGGCCCTTCTTCGGGCCCTCTTCACGCACCTCGGCGGGATTGGTCCCGAAAAACGACGGAGTGCTGGCGACCGCCGTGCTGTTGGCGACGGAGAAGTGCAGCGAGACGTGGTGCCCCTCGACGCGCCAGCCCCACGGCGTCTTCGGCGACGGCGTGCCGAAGATGGTGAAGAAGTAGAGCTCCTTGTCGCGAACCTGCTTGCCGACGCGGCCGCCGGAGTTCTCGATCGCGTGCAGGATGACTTCGAGGTCCATGATCGCGGTCGCGGTCAGGTAGCCCTTGTCGCCGAGCCCAGCCTTGAGCAGGTCGTGCGCCAGCGTGCGCTGGGCCTCGTTCATCTCCTTGATCGGCACACCCTTGCGCGGAAACATGTTGGTGGGGATGAAGTTCCAGTGCGTCCGCTCCTCGGTGTCGAGCGGGAAGCTCGCCTGGGTTCGCAGCTCGGGTGTCAGGCCCTCCAGGAACTTCGTCGCCGCCGACGTCATCGCCGTGGCGGCGCGCCGCGCCGCGGCCTGCTGCGAGGTCACGGTCGTGCCGGTCCACCAGACCGCCACCAGCGTCGCCACCAGGGCGACGCGCATGTGCGTGCGAGTCATCGTCAAATCGCCTCCGGAAACTTGATCAGCGAGGCGCCCGGGATCCGGGTCAGCTGCTGCAGTTTCAACGCGTTCTCGAGATTGGTCCGAGCCAGGCGCGAGTGTTCGCGCGCCAGCATTTCGGCGCGGCTCGCTTCGCCGTCGATGATGGCGCTCGCGATCGCCCGGTGATGGGCCTGCGACAGCAGGATCGTTTCCTTGCCTTCCTGCGTTTCCGTCTCTGTCAGGAAGAAGGCATTCGGCGACGCGAACGGGAGCGTCAGCACGTGCTCCATCGAACGGCTGAGCATGGCGCTCTTTGCCAGCTCGAGCACTGCCGCGTGGAACTGCCCGTTGAGGTCGATGTAGTGGGCGAAGAACTCCATGTTGTCCGCGGGAGTTTCGCGGACCAGCATATCGAGAGCGGCGACGCAGGCCTGCAACCCCGCCACCTCCTCCGCCGTCTTGAACCGCTCGGCGGCCCGGTGGGCGGCGGCGCCTTCGAGCACGCCGCGGATCTCGATCGCGTCCCGGATGTCTTCGACGCTGAATTCGCTGGCGACGAAGCCGCCGGTCGGCCGCGCCCTGAGCAGTCCCTCCTGCGCCAGCCGGTCGAGCACCAGGCGGAGGGGCGTGCGGGACACGTTGAGGCGGGCGGCAAGCGGTACTTCCCTCAGCCGTTCGCCTGGCTTGAAGGCCCCGCGGAGCATCAGTTCGCGCATCTCGAGGAGTGCGCGCAGGGTCTGGGATTCGAGGCTGACGCTACGCTGGATCAAGGTCGGAGGGCTCCGCAGGGGAACCCTAACATGGTCGCACTCTGCATGCAAGGTCGGAAATCCGCGCCGCAGTTGTGCTTAAATCATGCGTCCGGGCGCCTCTCCAAGGCCGCCTGAATCACATTTCTGCATGCATAACGCCATGGCCCTGCGAAATTCGCCCCCATTCCGTGCCGATCATGTCGGAAGCCTCCTCCGGACCCCCGCCGTCCTTCAGGCGCGCGAGGATTTCGCCCGGGGACGCCTCACTGCCGCCGACAAGCGACGGATCGAGGACGACGGCATCCGCGAGGTGGTGAAGATGCAGGAGTCACTCGGCCTCCAGGGCATTACCGACGGTGAGTACCGGCGCGCCTCCTGGCACATGGACTTCATTTACCAGATTGGCGGCATCACCAAGGCCCAGGACAACATGAAGGTCCAGTTCCACAACGAGAACGGGGACATCGACTTCACGCCGGCGGCGCTGCGCGTCACCGGCAGGCTCAAGCTCGATCGCTGCATCTTCGGCGACGACTTCAGCTTCCTCAAGTCGGCGACGGGCCGGACGCCGAAGCTGACGATACCCTCGCCGAGCATGGTGCACTATCGCGGCGGCCGCGCCGCCATCGACGCCTCCGTGTACCCGGACATCGAGGGTTTCTGGACGGACCTCGAACGCGTCTACGCCGATCAGATCGCCGCGCTCGGCGAATTGGGCTGCACTTACCTCCAGCTCGACGACACCAGCCTCGCCTACCTGAACGACCCGTCGCAGCGCGATTACATCGACCGCATCGGCGGAGACGGCGAGCATCAGCACGAAACCTATATCCGCCACCTGAACGCGGCACTGGCGAGGAAGCCGGCGACCATGCGTGTCTGCACGCACATGTGCCGCGGCAACTTCAAGTCGTCGTGGGTGGCGACGGGCAGCTACGAACACGTTGCCGACGCCTTGTTCAATCAGCTGAACGTCGACGGCTTCTTTCTCGAGTACGACGATGCCCGCTCGGGCGGGTTCGAGCCGCTGCGCTTCGTCCCGGCGGACAAGTTCGTCGTGCTCGGCCTGGTCACGACCAAGAAGGGCGTACTCGAGCAGAAGGACAACTTGAAGCGCCGCCTAGACGAGGCGGCGAGGTTCGTACCGCTCGAGCAGCTCTGCCTCAGCCCGCAATGCGGCTTCTCATCGACCGTCGAGGGGAACGCGCTGACGATCGACGAGGAGAAAGCGAAACTGGCGCTGATCGTCGAGACGGCGGGCGAGGTGTGGGCTTAAGAGAAGGGAAAAGGGAAAAGGCAGAAGGCAGAAGGCACACCCTAATCAGGCCGTGGGACGTGGCGCTGCACCAGCGCGAGGCAGACGAAGACGAACACCATCGCGCCGGACATCAGCAGGAAGAAGCTGGCGCTGCCGCCCAGGCCGAGGGCCCACGATCCGGCGAACGAGCTGAGGACGCCGCCGATGCGGCCGACGGCAACCGCCGTTCCGACGCCGGTGGCGCGCACGATTGTCGGGTAGACGTGCGCGGCCAGGGCGTACAGGGTGGTCTGGATCGCGTTGATGGCGGCGCCGGACAGGCCGAGCAGCACGACGATGAGCAGCGTGTTCGCCGAGGGTCCGATCGGCGTCGCGGCGAGCATCAGCGTGCCGGCGACGGCGAGGGCCGTGATCGCGAGCATGGTCGGACGCGAGCCGATGCGCGAGATGACGAAGCCGCCCGAGATCGCACCGGCGACGCCGCCAAGGTTGAACGCGGCCAGGCCGTTGCTCGCCACTGCAATCGGCAGCTTCGCATCGGTCAGCATCGTCGGCACCCAGTTGAACGCGGTGTAGACGGAGAGCATGCAGGCGAACATCGCGCCCCACAGCGCCGCGGTGTCGCGCGCGAAAGCCGGCGTGAAGAGCGTGCGGACCGACGAGGTGGCGATGGCCTGTTCGGTGCGGTCGACGAAGCTGCTGCCGGGCGGGACGTCGTGGCCGATGGCGTTGAGGATGCGCGTCAGCTCGGGCCAGCGCTCCGGGTAGCGGGCCAGGAATCGCGGCGACTCGGGCAGCGCCCACACGAGGATGCCGGCGACGCCGACCGACACCAGGCCGCCGAGCCCGAACAGCGCGCGCCAGCCGAGCACCGGCATCAGGTGGCCGCCGGCGAACGCCGCGAGCGTGCCGCCGAGGGGTACGCAGACGATGGTCAGGGTGATGGCGAACGGGCGGTGGCGGCGCGGTACGTACTCGGACGCGAGCGCCGCGGCGTTGGGCATCGCGCCGCCGAGGCCGAGGCCGGCGAGAAATCGCAGCGCCGCCAGCGCCCAGGGTCCGTCGACGAAGGCAACGGCGGCAGTGAGCACGCCGAAGATGAGGACGCTGCCGATGAGCGCGACGCGGCGCCCGAAGCGGTCGCCGACGATGCCGGCGACGGCGCCGCCGATCATCATGCCGACCATGCTGCTGGCGATCACCGGCGCGAACGTGCTGCGCGGGAGCGACCAGTCGCGCATCATCGCCGGCACGGCGATGCCGAGCAGCTGGTTGTCGATGCCATCGAAGACGATGGTCAGCGCGGTGAGGAAGACGAACAGCTTCTGGCGCGCGCGCCAGTGGCCGTCGTCGAGCAGGCGACCGACGTCGATGGGTTGTGGATGCATGCGGGCCGGCCGATTGTAGCGTGAAGACGATGACACCTCCGTGGCGGGCAGTGACGCTCGGCGATTTGACACCGACGGTCGAGGAGCGGCCGGACGGATCCGTACGCCTGCGCGCGCGCCAGCCGCTCGGACCGTACCCGCGCGTGCTGACGGACCGCCTCGAGGAGTGGGCGCAGCGGGCGCCTGACCGTACGCTGCTGGCGTGGCGCGCCCCCGGCCGGATTGGCCGGATGAACAACGAGGGGTTCTCACGCCTGACGTTCGCCGAAGCCTTCGCGGCCATCGCGCGGCTGGGCCAGGCTCTCATCGATCGCGGCCTGTCGGCGGAGCGGCCGCTGGCCATCCTCTCCGGGAACGACGCCGAGCACCTGCTGCTGGCGCTCGCGGCGCAGCACGTCGGCATCCCGTTCGCGCCGATCTCGCCCGCGTACTCCCTCGTCTCCACCGACTTCGGCGCGCTGCGCCACGTCTGCGGCCTGTTGACGCCCGGACTCGTCTACGTCTCCGATCGGCAGCGGTTCTCGCCGGCAATCGACGCGGCGATTGCTCCCGGCACGGAGATCGTCACGCGTGACGCCTTCCAGGGCCTGAACGCAGTCGCACCGACCGCGGAGGTGGGGCGTCGCCATGACGCGATCGCTCCGGACGACGTTGCAAAGATCCTGTTTACGTCGGGCTCGACCGGGGTGCCCAAGGGCGTCATCAACACGCACCGGATGATCTGCAGCAACCAGCAGATGATCCTGCAGGCGCTGCCGCTGCTCGGCGAGGCGCCGCCGGTGCTGGTCGACTGGCTGCCATGGCACCACACGTTCGGCGGCAACCACAACATCGGCATCGTCGTTTACAACGGCGGCTCGCTCTACATCGATGACGGGCGGCCGCTGCCGGCGGCATTCGCGGAGTCGGTGCGCAACCTCAAGGAAGTGTCGCCGACGATCTATCTCAACGTGCCGAAAGGCTACGAAGAGCTCGTGCGCGCGTGCCGGCAGGATCCGGCACTGGCGCAGACGTTCTTCGGGCGGGTGCAGGTGCTGTTCTACGCCGCCGCGGGCCTGTCGCAGCACCTGTCGGACGCGCTGCAGTCGATCGCGATCGAATCGTGCGGTGAGCGGCTGATTCTCGTCACCGGGCTTGGCGCGACGGAGACCGCGCCGATGGCGATCTGCCGGCCGTGGCCGAGCGATCAGGCGGCCGCGATCGGACTGCCGGTGCCGGGCGTCGACGCCAAGCTCGCGCCGTCGGGAGAGAAGCTCGAGATGCGCATCCGCGGTCCGAACGTGACGCCCGGCTACTGGCGCCAACCCGACCTCACGCGCGCCGCGTTCGACGACGAGGGCTACTACTGCATGGGCGACGCCGCGCGCGCCGTCGATGCGCGGGACTGGGGCAAGGGGCTGGTCTTCGACGGCCGGATCAAAGAGGATTTCAAGCTCTCGACCGGCACCTGGGTCAGCGTCGGGCCGCTGCGGGCGCGGCTGGTGCTGCACTTTGCGCCTTACGTGCGCGACGCGGTGATTACCGGCCACGACCGCGACGAAGTCGGCATGCTCGGCGTGCCGGACGTCGAGGCCTGCCGGACGCTGAGCGCGGACCTGGCACAGGCATCGACGCTCGAGGTCGTCAGGCATCCGGCCGTCACGGGCCGGCTGCGCGAGCTCCTGACGTCGTTTGCGGCGACAGCCACCGGCAGCGCGACTCGGGTCACGCGTCTCGTCGTCCTGGAGGAGCAGCCGTCGCTCGACGCTGGCGAGGTCACCGACAAGGGGTCGCTGAACCAGCGGGCGATTCTCGAGCGCCGCCGTTCGCTCGTCGACGCGCTTTACGAGCAGGATCCCCGGGGACTGTCACTCGTGACTGTCCCCGGCCACAAAATCGTAATCGGGGACAGTCACGAGTGACAGTCCCCGGATGCCAGAGGCGAGCGTGAACAACAACATCAGCGGCATGAACGTCGATCAAATGGTCGCCATCGACGTCCACGTGCACCTCGAGCACTCCGGGCCCGCGACCGAGGCGGACAAGGCGGCGAAGAGCTACTTTGGAAAATCACAGGGCGAACCCGGCGCCGCGGCGCTGGCGGAGTACTACCGTTCGCGAAAGATGGGCTGCGTCGTCTTCACCGTCGACGAACGGCTGACCGGCCGGCCGCACCTCACCAACGATGACGTCCTGGCGTTCGCGCGCGACAACGCCGACATCGCCATGGCGTTCGTGAGCATCGATCCGAACCGCGGCGCGACCGCGGTCGCCGAGGCCCGGCGGCTGATTGCCGGCGGCGGCGTTCGCGGCCTCAAGCTGCACCCGCCGATCCAGCAGTTCTTCGCCAACGACCGCCTCGCGTACCCGCTGTACGAGATCTTCGCCGAAGCCAGGCTGCCGGTGCTTTTTCATACCGGCCACAGCGGCATCGGCACAGGGATGCGCGGCGGCGGCGGAGTGCGGCTGAAGTACGGCAATCCCATGTACATCGACGATGTCGCCGTCGATTTCCCCGACATGCCAATCATCATGGCGCACCCGTCGTTCCCGTGGCAGGACGAAGCCATCTCCATCTGCCTGCACAAGCCGCAGGTCTACATCGATCTCTCGGGATGGTCGCCGAAGTACTTCTCGCCGACGCTGGTGCAGTACGCGAACACGCTGCTCAAGCACAAGGTGATGTTCGGCTCCGACTACCCTTGGATCACGCCCGATCGCTGGCTCGCCGACTTCGAGAAGATCGACATCCGCGACGATGTCCGGCCGCTGGTGTTGAAGGCGAACGCGGCGCGCCTGTTCGGGCTGGCGGAACGGCGGGTATGAAGCGATATAGTGAGGGCGTATGACGGATCAGAAGAAGCGGACGTTCCGCTCGGCGGGATGGTTCTCGCGGGTCGACAAGGACGGATTCATTCACCGCAGCTGGATGCGCGGGTATCCGCAGGACGTATTCGACGGCCGGCCGGTGATCGGCATCTGCAACACCTGGTCGGAGCTGACGCCGTGCAACGCGCACTTCCGCCAGCTCGCCGAGCACGTCAAGCGCGGCGTCTGGGAATCCGGCGGGTTCCCGGTCGAGTTCCCGGTGATGTCGAGCGGCGAGACCAACCTGCGGCCGACGGCGATGCTCTTCCGCAATCTGATCAGCATGGACGTCGAGGAATCGATCCGCGCCAACCCGATCGACGGCGTCGTCCTGCTCTGCGGCTGTGACAAGACGACGCCGGCGCTCGTGATGGGCGCGGCCAGCGTCGATCTGCCGGCCATGGTGCTGTCCGGCGGCGCGATGCTCAACGGCAAGTTCTGCGGCCAGGACATCGGCTCGGGTACCGACGTGTGGCGCTTCAGCGAAGAGATGCGCGCCGGCCGCATGAGCCTCGAGAGCTTCATGGACGCGCAGACCAGCATGAGCCGTTCGACCGGCGTCTGCATGGTCATGGGCACGGCCTCGACGATGGCGACGCAGGTCGAAGCGCTCGGCCTGAGCCTGCCGCAGAACGCCGCGATCCCGGCCCCCGATTCGCGCCGCCTCGTCATGGCCCACCTCACCGGCCGCCGCATCGTCGAGATGGTGCACGAGGATCTGAAGCTGTCGAAGATCCTGACCCGCGAAGCGTTCGAGAACGCGATCCGCGTCAACGGTGCGGTCGGCGGCTCGACCAACGCCGTCATCCACCTGCTCGCGATCGCCGGCCGCGTCGGCATCGACGTCACGCTCGACGACTGGGATCGCCTCGGCCGGGACGTACCGACGCTGCTCAACCTGATGCCGTCGGGCAAGTACCTGATGGAGGACTTCTATTACGCCGGCGGCCTGCCGGCGATCGTGCGCGCGCTCGGCGAGAAGGACCTCCTCCACAAGGAGGCGCTGACCGTCAATGGCAAGAGCATCTGGGAGAACTGCCAGCAGGCGCCGAACTACAACGCCGACGTCATCCGCCCATTCGAGAATCCGCTGATCGAGAGCGGCGGCATCGCGGTGCTGAAGGGCAACCTGGCGCCGGACGGCGCCGTCCTCAAGCCGTCGGCGGCGTCGCCGCACCTGCTCAAGCACAAGGGCCGGGCCGTCGTCTTCGAGACGATCGAGGATTATCACGCCCGCATCGAGGACCCGAATCTCGATGTCGACGCGAGCTGTGTGCTGGTGTTGAAGAACTGCGGCCCGAAGGGCTATCCGGGCATGGCCGAGGTCGGCAACATGGGCCTGCCGCCAAAGGTGCTCGAGACCGGCGTCACCGACATGGTGCGGATCTCGGACGCGCAGGATGAGCGGGACGGCGTACGGCACCGTCGTGCTGCACGTCTGCCCCGAGGCGGCCGTCGGCGGACCGCTGGCGCTCGTCAGGAACGGCGACATGATCGAGCTCGACGTCGAGGCGCGGACGCTGACGATTGACGTCACCGACGCCGAACTGGCCGAGCGCCGCAAGGCGTGGAAGGCGCCGGAGCCCTCGATGAAGGGCGGCTACCAGGGGCTCTACGTCGACCACGTGCAGCAGGCGAACAAGGGCGCCGACATGGACTTCCTCGTCGGCTGCCGCGGCTCAACGGTGCTGCGGGAGTCGCACTAAAAAGGCTCAGGGCTCAGGGCTCAAGGCTCAGGGGGCTCAAGGCACGGGTTCTTCGACCGTGGGGGAAGCTCTTGCCTGAGCCGCCTGAGCCCTGAGCCGCTGAGCCCTGAGCCCTGAGCCGTTACTTGAACATTTTCAGGTCGATGGCCTCGGCCATCGCCTTGTAGCCGGCGTCGTTCGGGTGCAGGTGATCGCCGGGGTCGAACTCCGCGCGCAGCCGCCGCGGGTTGGCCGGGTCGCGGGTCGCGGCGTCGAAGTCGATGACGGCGTCGAACGCGCCTGACGTCCGGATCCACGTGTTGACGGCCTGTCGGATCGTCTCGCCCTCCTCGCGGAAGTAGCCGGCGCCTTCGTACGGCGTCAGCGTCCCGCCGATCACCTTGATGCCGCGCTGGCGGGCGCGGTTGACGATCTGCTGCAATCCCCAGATCAGCTTCTCGGTGGTGACGCGATAGGTCGCGTTCGGCGCGGTGCCGTTGCCGATGTCGTTGATGCCTTCGAGCACTATCAAGTACTTCACGCCAGGCTGACTCAGGACGTCACGGTCGAGGCGCGCGAGCGCGCTCACGCCGGCGGTGTTCGAGCCGTCGGTGAGGACGCGGTTGCCGCCGATCCCCTGGTTCGCCACCCCGAGCTTCGCCGTCGACTTGTTCGCGGCCAGCCGCGCCGCCAGGATCGACGGCCAGTTGTTGTGGGTATCCGGCGTCGAGCGGGAGCCGTCGGTGATCGAATCGCCGAACGCGACGATGACCGACGAGTCCTTGTCGGCGTCGACCTCGACGCCGGCGAGCCAGTAGTAGGACATCCGAATCGTGGGACTCGGGATCTCGGCTGCGCCGGTGAGGTCGCCCTCAGCCGACACGTAGGTCGGCCGCAGCCCGTTCGCGTGAATCGTCGGCGGCCCGGTATCGCCAGGGAAGAACAGGCTGACCGAGAGGTCCGTCAGCGGCTTGAACTCGAGCTCCACTGGATCCGACACGATCACCACGCCCGGCATCATCGTCACCGACGGCTGCCCGGCGAACGTCAGCGTCCGATCCGAGCCGGCGACGATCGAGGCGCCGGTCGAACGAATCGCCAGGTGCGCCGCGCCGAGCTCCACCGGCGTGCCGTTGAAGGTGTTCGAAAGCTTCACCCGCACGCGCTTGCCGCCGATGCTCGTCCGCAGCGTCATGCGAATCGTCTGGTTCTTGAGCGTTTGCAGCGGCGGCAGCGGCGGCGGGGCGGGCGGCTTAGCTGTCGCCGCCGGCGGCTGCGACGGAGCGGCCGCAGTCGGCGTCGCGGGCGATGCAGCGGGTGTCGCCGCTGCCGGCACCGTCGCCGGCGCGGCGGCCGGCGGCGGGGTTGGCTGCCGCATCATCTGCTGCGCCGTCGTCCACGTCGGGATCCAGTTGCCGGCGTCCGTCGACCGCGCGCGTTGCGCTGCGAGCGGCAGCGCGTCGACCGCGATTGCGAGGGCGAGAAGGATGACGAGGCGGCGCGGCCGCCAGCCGGTGCTCTGCATGTTCGCTGCGCTCTCCGTTGATGCCCTGCGGCGCGGCAGCGATGCCGGCCGCCGCGAGCATGGACGCGAAAGGATAGCACCACGCATTGCGCGCTTCCCGTTACCCGGACGCGGCCGGCGCTGAGACGCTCACCTTGACAGCGCGGGCGCGATTGCCAACGATCAACCGGCAACGAATGCTTGCGAGGAGGATGAGCAGATGAAACATGCGTGGGCGTACAGGTTCGCGATTCCAATGGCGATGGTGTGCGTGACGGTCGTGGGGGCGCAGAAGCCGGCCGGGATGGGCTTCTTCATCACCAGCGTCGGCTCGGGCAAGGGCGCGGACCTCGGCGGGCTCGAAGGGGCTGACAAGCACTGCCAGCAGCTCGCGCAGGCGGCCGGCGCCGGCGGCCGCACCTGGCGCGCCTACCTCAGCGCCGGCGGCGACAAGCCCGTGCACGCCAAGGACCGCATCGGCAGCGGACCCTGGACCAACGCCAAGGGCGTCGTAGTCGCGACGAGCGTCGCCGATCTTCACAGCGACGCCAACAAGCTGAGCAAGGAGAACTCGCTGAACGAGAAGGGCGAGGTCGTCAACGGCCGCGGCGACAAGCCGAACCGTCACGACATCCTGACGGGCTCAGGTCCCGACGGGTCGCTCCTGGACGGGCAGACCTGCAACAACTGGACGAGCAGCACGGACGGGACGGCGATCGTCGGCCATCACGATCGCGTCGGCGGCGGATCGGCGCCGACGTCGTGGAATTCGTCGCACCCGACCAAGGGCTGCAGCCAGGAGGCGCTGATCGGGACCGGCGGCGATGGGTTGATTTACTGCTTCGCCGCTAAATAGGCTCAAGGCTCAGGGCTCAGGGCTCAGGGAAGAGCCTTGAGCCCCCTGAGCCTTGAGCCCTGAGCCCTGAGCCCTGAGCCTGACAAGCGTCAGGATCGGTAGGCCTGCCGCCCGACCCCCTGCACCGGAATCCCCTGCGACTCCAGCACCTGGTGCAGCGCGAACATCGAGCCCGCCGCCTCGTCGATGTGGCGCACGAACGCGATTGATCCCTGGAGGATCGGCTTCAGCAGTTCCTTGTCCTGGATGCGCGCCTTCGGGTACTCGTGCTCGACGACGAGGTGCGTGTTGGCGACGTCGAGCGTCAGCAGCTCGCGCGCCGCGAGCTGGTGATCGAGCCAGTCGACGGTCCGGTTCTGCAGGTAGGCGAGCGGATCGTGCCGGGCCGTGCCAGGCAGCTCGTGCTCCGCCAGCACCACCTGTTTCTTCCACGCGTTCAGCTGATCGGCCGGATTCTCCGACGGCTTGCCGTCCTTCCAGTCGCCGCGCTCCATCGTCTGGCCGCCGTAGCCCCAGGCGGAGACGCCCTTCGAGTCGGTGACCTGTCCCTTGACGTGGAAGCCGCCGATCAGGAAGTTGTAGCCCGTGTCCTTGAGGTACTGAAAGATCGAGCGCGTGTCCTGTCCCATCAGGATCGCGTGCGACGGGTCGTAGTGAATGCGGAACTGGTCGCCGACGCCGTGCTTCTCGCAGATCTTGTGCAGCGCGATCCAGGCGCCGGGCGTGTAGGCGATGTTGTTGTGCCAGTTGTCGCCCGTCGTCCAGCCCGGCATCGGGCACTGCTCGACGCGGTAGGTGAGGCCGCGCTCCTTCGCCGCCTTCAGCAGCGGGATGAAGATCTGCTCGAAGTCGAGCAGGTTCTCGTCCATGCTGTGCTGCTGGTTGCGGCCGACGAAGCCGCAGACGGCGTCGGCGCCGAGCAGCACCGCGGCGTCGAACACCCGCAGCATGAAGTCGATCTTCTTCTTGCGCACCGCCGGATCGTGGTGCAGCAGGTTGTCGAAGTAGCCGACGTCCGAGATGCCGACGCCGGTCGTGTTCAGCGCCGCGGCGACGCGCTTCGCCCGGTTCTTGTCGAACGGCTGGCGGAGGTCGAGGGTGTTGGCCACCGGGTCGAGCATCGCCTCGGGCGGCACGTCCGTCTCGGTCGGATGCAGCGCCGCCGAGACCTGGATATAGCTGGCGCCGAGATCCTTCGCGAATCCGAGCCAGTCCTCGATCGCGCGATCGGGATCGGGATCGCGAACCTCGCGCGGCGTCAACTCCTGCAGCGCCGCCGTCAGGACGCCGACTTTCATGAACTGGGGTTCGAACGATTTAGTCGCCATCAGTAGGTCACCTTCGTCCAGACGCTGCCCTTGCGGGCGCTGTCGAGGATCGCCTCGACGATGCAGTTGGCGCGGTAGCCGTCTTCGAAGGTGGCGAAGGCCGGCGGATGCGCGTCGCCCGGCTTCTTGCCGTCGGCGATGAACTGGTAGATGTCGCGCATGACGTTGCAGAACGCATCGGCCCAGGATTCCTGGTGGCCGCCTGGCAGGTGGGCGTAGCCGCGCACCTCGGCGTCGATCAGGCCGGGATCCTTCTGCAGGATCTCGTTGGCCTTGTCGCGGTGCCCGAGCCACAGCTCGTTCTGGTGCTCCTGGCGCCAGCGCAGCGACGACTTGGCGCCGCAGATCTCCAGGATCAGATCGTTCTTGTGGCCGGCGCAGACCTGGCCGACCGAGAAGCTGCCGCGCGCGCCGTTGTCGAAGCGCAGCATGACCGAGGCGAGGTCCTCGACCTTGATGTCGACGCTCTCGAGATCCTCGTTGGCGCCGGCGGCAGCGAAGGCCTCGCGCGAGCCCTTCGGCCGCCTGCGCTTCGGAATCACCGTCGTGATGTCGCCGAGCACTTCAGTGATCCGCAGCCCGCTGATGTGCTGCGCCAGATCGCACCAGTGCGACCCGATGTCCCCGAGCGCCGACGACGCCCCGCCCTTGTCCGGCTCGAGCCGCCAGGAGTAGTCGGTGTCCTTCAGCAGCCAGTCCTGGAGGTAGTGGCCGACGAGAAAGTGCGGCTTGCCGATGTCGCCGCGGGCGATCGCGTGCCGCGCCTGCTGCACCAGCGGATTGCCGCGGTAGTTGAAGGTCACGGCGTGGACGATGCCGGCTTTCGTCGCCTGCTCGACGAGCTTCTTCGCCTCGGCGGCGGTCATCGCCAGCGGCTTGTCCGAGACGACGTGCTTGCCCTTGGCGATCGCGGCGGCGTTGACCGGATAGTGGAGGTAGTTCGGGGTGGCGTTGTGGACGACCTGGATGTCGGGGTCGGCGAGCAGCGCGTCGTAGCTGCCGTACGACTTCGGGACGCCGAGGGCCTTGGCCTTTGCTGCCGCGCTGGCGTCGCTGCTGCCGGCGACGCCGATGACGTCCACGAACCCGAGACGCCGCACCGCATCGATGTGATGTGGACCGACGAACCCCGCGCCAACGATCCCCATGCCGATCCGTTTCACCTGGTGTCCTCCAGTTTCGAGATGTGGAACGGTCATCATATATCAGGGAATTGTGCGCATGAACGCAGTGGGTGTGACCGTTACCTGGGGGCGCGGATGAGTGTTTTTGGGGGCGCTGATCTCGCGGATTTCTCACGGGACGCGGATCGGATCACGGATCGCACGGATCGGATCTATGACAGGGCGCGCGGCATCTCTCACGACTGGATGGCATGGCCGTAGTAGACTCCTCGATGCTGTGAAGCAGATCTGGGCGATATTCCTGCTCGTCTGTGCCAGTGGCTGCTCGGGCGGTGCCGAACGGCCGACACCGGCTTCCCCGAGGCCACTCACTTTCACGCGCGACATCGCCCCGATCGTCTTCAAGCATTGCACGCCGTGCCATCGGCCTGGACAGGCCGCGCCGTTTTCGCTCCTGACCTACGACGACGTGCGCGCCGAACTGGACGAAATCGCGGACCGCACGCGCGATCGGCTCATGCCGCCGTGGCTGCCCGAGCCGGGCCACGGCGAGTTCGTCGGATCGCGCCGGCTGCCCGACGACACGCTGGCGACGCTGCAGCGCTGGATCGCCGAGGGAGGGGTGGAGGGCGACCCGCGCGATCTGCCGCGCGCGCCAACCTTTCCGACAGGCTGGCAGCTTGGCACGCCTGATCTCGTCGTCACCACGCCGCGCGCGTACCCGCTGCGCCCAGGTGACGACGACGTCTTCCGTAACCTCGTCTTCCCGGTGGCGATCCCCGCTGGCCGCTATGTCCGTGCCGTCGAGTTCCAGCCCGGCGCGGCCAACGCGGTCCACCACTCCGTGATCAGCGTCGATCCCACACGCGCATCACGGCGGCGCGACGGTGCGGACGGCCAGCCGGGCTTCGACGGCATGATCACGCACGGCTCGCAGAGTCCAGGCGGCCACTTCCTCGGGTGGACGCCGGGTCGCGGACCCATCATCGCACCCGAAGGTCTGCCGTGGCGGCTCGACGTCGGCACCGATATCGTCGTGCAGCTACACCTGATGCCGCAGGCCGCGGTCGAGCCGGTGCAGCCCACGATTGGCCTCTATTTCACGGACGTGCCGCCGCGCGCGACGCCGATGCTGATCAAGCTCGGGTCGAAGGCCATCGACATCCCCGCCGGCGAGGCGCGATACGTCGTCACCGATGAGTACGCGCTGCCGGTTGACATCGACGTCCTGAGCGTCTACCCGCACGCGCACTATCTTGGCCGCGCTGATGGAGGCGTCAGCCACGCTGCCGGACGGCACGAAGCGGCCGCTCCTCCGGATTCCGCGCTGGGATTTCCACTGGCAGCAGGACTACCGCTACGCAGAGCCGGTCGCGCTGCCGCGCGGGACGCTGTTGACGATGCGCTACACGTACGACAACAGCCGGCCGACGCACCACGAGGGACGCCCGCAGCCCATCGTACCGGTGGTCTACGGGCCAAACTCGTCCGACGAGATGGGCGACCTCTGGCTGCAGGTGCTGCCGCGGTCGGCGGCCGATGCCGCGACGCTCACCCGCGACGTGGCCGCGCACGAGATCGCGATGAACGTTGCCGGCGCCGAGGCGCTCGTCTCGCGCGTGCCCGCGAGCGCCCGCAACCGCGCGTTCCTCGGCAGCAGTTACATGGAGGCGGGCCGCACGAACGACGCGATTCCTCACCTGCAGGAGGCCGTGCGGCTCGATCCGAAGCACACCAGTGCGCACAACTACCTCGGCGGCGCGCTGCTGGCGACGGGACGCAGCACCGAGGCCATCTTCCATTTCCGCCGCGCCGTCGATCTCGCGCCGCTCGACGAGCGCATGCCCTTCAATCTCGGCTACGCGCTGAACGCGGCCGGGCGCCCCGCCGAGGCCGCGGCCGCATTCCGCCAGGCGCTCGCGAGGAGCCCGGACTTCGCCCCGGCGCACGAGAACCTGGGGCTGTATCTGCTGAGCACGGGCAAGGTCGATGAGGCCCTTGCGCACCTCGGCCGCAACGCCACGCTCAACCCTGCGTCGCCCGATGCGCTCAACTACTACGCTGCGGCCCTGGCCACCAAAGGCCGCCGCGACGAGGCGATCGCCACCGTCCGCCGCGCCCTGGCGATCGACCCGTCGCACGCCCCCTCACGGCAGAACCTGGCGCTCATCGAGCGTGGGCGCTGACCGGCGGAGAAGCTGAAGGCCGACCCGAGTAAAGTCCGGGGCCGCTGAGCGCCGCATCCAGCGACAGAAAAAGGTGGGCGACAAAGAAAAAGGGCGGGCGGGGAATCCCCGCCCGCCCTTCGTTTTGCTCAGGTCTGAGCGCTTCAGTCGGTTAGAACTGGAAGCGGATCATCGCCTGGAAGTTGCGCATGTCCATCGCCGTCGTTGCCGCGCCGAAGCCGGCGCTGCGCGGGGTCAGACGCGTCTGGTTGACGGTCCCATCGGCGTTGTACTGCGCGTTCTGGACTCTCTGGTCGATCGGGTTGTCGAACTGGACATTCGTCACGCGCCCGGTGTAAATGACCGTGTTGAGCGCGTTGAACGCATCCAGCCGGAACTGCAGCTGACGGCCGCCGCCGAGGCGGATGCTGCGCGACAGCGACAGGTCGACGATGTTCGTGGCGCAGTTCGAGAGCAGGTTGCGTCCCGATTCGAGGCCGGTGCTGTTATACCCCGGTCCCGCCACCGACGCGACGTTGAACTGCGCGTACTGGTTGTCGGAGCAGCCGCCGCCCGGGTCGCCGACGAAGACGATGCGGGCGTTGTAGTCGGGCGAACCGGTCAGGTTCTTGCTGCTGCCGTTGTTGTTGTAGCTGAAGCCCAGGTCGTACTTGGTGCCCGAGTTGGACGTCAGTACGCCGGAGATCTGCCAGTCGTTGACGATGTAGCCGACGATCTTCTTGCCGGTGCTGGATCCGGACAGGTCGAGGTCGGGCATGTCCCACACCGCGTTCGCCTTGAGGACGTGACGCTGCGGGTTGAGGTCCTCGTTCAGGGCCTCGTACTCGGCCTGATCGGCGCGGAGGCTGATCGTGCCGTCGGGCGCGTGCTGCAACCGCTGCTGCAGGCCGGTGTTGCCCGTCAGCGAGAGCGCCAGGGTGTAGTTGACGCCGGCCGAGAAGCCGTTCTGGAACCGGCGGTTCAGCGAGGTCTGGATCGAGTGCCACTCGTCCCAGTAATCGGTCGTGTACTGGTTGATGTTGCCGAGGCCGCGGAAGGCGCGAAGCACGTTGTCCGGCTGTGAGCTGCCGCCCGGGACCGTGGGCGCGCCGAGCGTCGGATCCTGGTTCTGCGGCAGGTAGGCGGCGCCGATGTCAACCGCATTCAGGTTGACCCTTGACTGGCCGCCGTTCTGGAAGGCGCCGAGGCGATGGACGCCGCGGTTGCCGACGTAGGACACGTCGAGGGACGAGGCCCACGGGAGCGCCATCTGGGCGCCGAACTGCCACTGCCACGAGGCCGGGACATCGGCGTCGTACTGGAAGATCTCCATGCCAGGCACCGGCCGCGGCGCGAGGCCGCCGCCGAGGTTGTTCAATGTGCCGTTGCGCAGGTCGGCGGTGTTGGTGATCGGCGGGTTGTTCGGCGTCGCGAAGACGGTGTTGCCGTCCGGACGATCGTAGAACAGGCCGATGCCGCCGCGCAGGACGATGCTCTGGGTGCCGGTGAGGTCATAGGCGGCGCCGAAGCGCGGACCGAAGACCAGCGTCGGCCAGGTGTAGCCGTAATCGGAGATGCCGTCGCCCGCCTGGCGGATGCCCTCGAGCGGATTGCCGGCGCCGGGAATCGGCGTGCCGATGAGGACCGACGTGTTGGCCGCGCCGGCCGGCGTGGGAACGATCTGGCCGTTGCGCGGGTCCATCGCGTTGCGGGTGTTGCCCGAGCACACGGTGGCGCCGTTGCTGCAGCCGGCGACGTAGAGCACCGGCGCGTTGTTCTGCGACCACTGGTCGGGGAAGAAGTTCGACATCTGACCGAACTCGTCGTACTGCGGCTGCTGGCGGGTGAACCGGATGCCGTAGTCGAGGGTCAGGCGGTTGGTCGCCTTCCAGTTGTCCTGGATGTAGAACTCGGTGTTGTTGTAGAGCATGCTGCCTTCGATGAACTTTTCGGCCTGCGTATACCGCGAGAAGACGCCAAGGGCGGCATTCGCGTAGCCGAACTGCGAATCGAGCAGGTTGTTGGTGTCGTTGTTGAAGTCAACCGTGCCCTGGAACGAGATGCCGGTGTTCTGGGCCTTGTAGCTGTGGTTGTTGTAGAAGCCGCCCTTGAACGTGTGCCGGCCGGCGACCTTGGTCAAGCTGATCGCCACGTCCTGCGTCCGGTTGATGTTGAGCCAGCCGGGATAGCGCTGGTTCGGCGGAGCGTTGGCGATGCGGCCGCCCCAGTTGAAGACCGGGGGCAGGTTGATCGACGTGCCGTCCCAGAAGGGAACGTCGTTGGCGCTCAGGACCTTGTAGGCGTAGCTATTCTGGGAGATGACGCCGGCCTGCGGATAGATCAGCGGGAAGTTCGGCATCGAGTTCAGCCGGTTCGACGAGTCGTTGACGAGGAGGCCGTTCTCGTTGCCGCCGGCGAGCTCGTTACGGATGTAGCCGTAGGTGCCCTCGAGGAACATCGTCGGCGTGATCGCGTAGTTGGCCGTGATGCCGTAGTTGGTGATGAACGGGTACGGCGTCATCGCGTCGGTGAAGCCTTGAATCAGGCCCGGGCGCGTCAGCACGCGCGAGCGCTGGCCGGAGTACTTGCCGGTGATGCGCAGCTTCGAGGACAGCTGGTAGTCGAGGCGGATGGCCGGCTGCTGCTCGAGGTCCTCGACCGCGGGCGGCACGAGGACTTCGTAGTTGTAGCCGGTGCCGGCCGCCTGCGCCTGCGTCGGCAGCGGGTAGCGCGACAGGACCGCGAGGCTCGCCGGGTTCAGGCGGTTCTGCGGGATCTTGCCGAGCACGCCGCCGTCACGGAAGCAGGCCGACGTGTCGGTGGCGCTGCAGTTCGTGCCCAGGCTGGTGTCGCGGATGTAGGGGAACGGGGCGCCGTTGTTGTCGAGCGTCTGCGAGAAGTCGCCGTTGCGCTCGGCCTGCGTCGGAACGCGGTAGCGGATCGGGTTGCCGTTGTTGATCGCCGCGTTCGTCGGCCGGTACTCGTGCGAGTAGAAGAAGAACAGCTTGTTGTTGCCGCCGGGCTTGCCGACCGGGCCGCCCACCGAGTAGCCGTACAGGTCGCGCTTGTTAATCGGCTTCGGGTCGCCGTTCGCCTCGTTGACCCAGCTGTTCTCGTTCCAGTCCGAATTGATCTTGATGTCGTAGGCCGAGCCGCGGAAGCGGTTGGTGCCGCTCTTGGTGACGGCGGTGATCTGGATGCCGCTCGACCGCCCGTACTCCGCCTGGTAGCCCTGGGTCAGGACCTTGACCTCGGCAATCGACTCGACGTTCATGTTGAGCATCTGGCCGTTGTTGCCCGTATCCATGGCCGAGATGCCGTCCATCATGATGTTGTTCTGGCCGGCGCCGCCGAGGCGGGTGCCGCCGGCCGACGCGCCGCCCGAGACGACACCAGGCGTGAACGACGTGAAGTTCGTGAAGCCGCCACCGAGGTGGTTGACCGGCAGGTTCTCGATCTGCACCGTCGACACGGCAAACGAGCGCTCACCGCTCGATGCCTGGACGAGCGGCGCTTCCGAGGTGACGTTGACGGTTTCTGCCGCACCGCCCGGTTCGAGGGTCAGTGCCGGCACGGTCACGCGGTCGCCGCCGCTGACCTGCACGCCGGTGCGTCGGACGGTTCGGAACCCGTCCATCGTGATTTCGACGGTGTACGTGTCCGGCGTGATGTTCGGGAATACGTAGTCGCCGGTTTCATTGGTGACCGCGGGCACTGATTTGGTGCCGCGCGCTTCGCTGACGAGGACGACAGTCGCGCCGGGGACGACCCCGCCCGTGCTGTCCTTGACGTTTCCGAGCACTGTCCCGGTGGTGATTTGTGCGGCAGCCGGAATCGCGCTCAGAACGAGCGCGATCAGACACGCCGCAGTGAACACACTGCGACTCGATCTGACGATCATGAAGCTCCTCCCTCTCTCACAAGGGTGCAGACGAACGCCAACTTGCAAACGACCGGATGTAATGGGTTACAAACGCTCGAACGGTGTAACACGTCCCTTACATCAGGTCAACGGCCACTTCGCTATGCGCAACACTGGTTCGCAATGCGCAACAGGCTGCATGCATTCACATGCAATTGATTCAAAACACTCGATTATTGCGCCCCTCCCGAAGCGCCCGGGCCGTACGAGCCGCAACCGCTGCATCGACCACGCAGGCGCGCCGTCGATCGCAGCAGTCTGAGTAATCCGCAGGAACTTCGCCGAAACCGGTGGAAACGCGATCGTCGTCGATCCCGGCGCGCCCGGCGCCCTCGGCGACCGTCGTCCAGCCGTTACCGTCGGCCGAGACTTCCACTTTGTATGCACGAGGCCACGTTCCTCCCGCGGCCGGTTGTATCGGCGGCGTGACCGCCGCTGGTGCGGTTGAACCCGGCGTTACAGCCGGCGTTTGCCCTGGACCGGCGCCGGCCGCGGGCGGTGCCGCACCGCGTCCGCCGCGCCCCCCACGACCGCCGCCGCCGAACCCGCCGCCCGCCGACGCGAACTGCAGCTCCGAGATGGTCGTCGCCGCGGGCAGCTCGATCTGGAACCACATGCCCGGGGCCTGCGGCGCGCCGGTCGTCCACGACGCGAACGAGAACGCGCCGCTCGCCCGCTCGGGATTGTGGCTGGCGGTGGCCTTCCAGGCCGGCGTGACCTCGAGCGCGACCGGCAGCGACGCCATGAGCTCGTCGACCTTCCAGAACGTCTTGCGGTCGCCGGTCGCGGCGCGGACCCGCGCGACGTCGGCGACGGAGATGAACGAGCCGACGTTGCCGAACGAGTTGCGCACGTAGGACCCGACCGCCGCGATCCACTCGTCGCGGTTGGTGCCCATCGGCGCCATCACCCCGCCCGCGTACGTCCGCCCTTCGATCGGGCCGTCCATGCCGTGCAGCAGCGTCTTGATCACGTAGTCGCGATGCCCCTGCACCCGCGACGAGCTCGCGAGCGACGGCGCCATCGTCGCTCCCGCCGGCCCGTCGGCGATCGGCGTGCCGCGGCCGTCGTCGCCGTGGCACGCGAAGCAGACTTCCTTGTAGATGGCGTCGCCGCGCTCCATGACCGGGAGCTCGTCGGCCGTGAAGGCCGGCGGCCCGCCGCGGCCGCCGCGCGCGAACGCGCTGACCGGCGGCTTCAGGATCTGCGCGCCGATCTCCTGGATGCCGCGCGCCTTGTTCGCTGCCATCGCCTGGCGGACGACGTCGGCCAGGTTCGCGACCTTGAAGTGATTGAGCGTGAGCAGCGCCTGCAGCGCGACGTCGGTGTCCGGATCGGTTGCGAGCGCGCGGTAGTCGGCGTCGAACGAGCGATCGCCGCTCTTGTAGAGCGTCTCGCTGGCGCGAATCGCCTGGATTCGCATCCGCGGATTCGCGTCTTTCAGCATCTGCCGCGTCAGCATCGAATCGAGCACACCCAGCCCTTCGAGCGTCCACAGCGCGTGGTAGCGCGCCAGTTGATTTTTCGAGGTACGGACGATTGACTGCAGCGCGGGAGCGACGACGGGGTCCTGGCGGAGAACGAGCAACTGCTGTGCCGTGTCGCGCCACCAGCCGTTCGGGTGGCTCAAGTGCGCGACGAGCTGCGCCGGCGTCTCGTTCAACATCCGCGGCCGGGTGCGATCACGGTCCTTGCCTTCGTAGGTGATCCGCCAGATCCGGCCCTTACCTTTTGCCTTGTCCAGCCCGTATTGATCGATGCGGGCGCGGAGATAGGTGCCGGCGCCAGACCACGTCGCTTCCTGGATGATCCCGCGGTACATGTCCGCGATGTAGAGGGTCCCGTCCGGCGCCGTGGCCATGTCGACCGGGCGGAAGAGCGGGTCGGTGGACTTCACGAACTCATTCCACAGGTAGACATTCCTCAGCTGGGTCAGCCCCTCGGTGACCACCGGCTTCGCCCGCCGGACGATGCGGCCGACCGGTTCGCCGTAGAGGAGATCGCCCTGGAGATCAGCGGGGAGCCGGTCACCACGATAAATGTCATTGCCCGCGGATCCGGTGACGCGGTTCAGCGATCCGTCGGGCATCCGCACCGACCGCATGCCCGGCTGCATGTCCGCGACCCGGACCGGCGCGCCCCAGGGAATGTCGAAGTCCTTCTCGAACTGATCGGCGACGGTGAAGTTGCCGTAGTGGACCGGGAACTGGAAGTGCGAGGGCAGCCCGCTCGCGCCGCCCTGGAACCACATCTTGCCTTCGTTGTCCTGGGTCGCGCCCCACTGGGCGCCGTTCGACCCGGTCGTCTCGCGCTTGATCCCGGTTCGGCGTCCAGCGGACGCGGAAGGCGTTCACGGTGCTGTACAGCCAGTTGTCCATGCCCCAGTAGAGGAACGCCTGCTGGTGCTCGACGTTGCCGGAGCGGCCGAAGTTGGTGGCGAAGAGCTCCTTCTTCTCAGCGACGCCGTCGTTGTCGGTGTCGGTGAACTTCCAGACCTCATCCGCGTTCGACTCCATCGTCAGCACGCTGTTGGCGCCGAAGGGCAGGACGAAGCGGGGGAAGACCAGCTTGTCGACGAAGACCGAGTGCTTCTCGTAGACGCCGTCGTTGTCGGCGTCCTCGTGACGCGAGATGCGGCCTACCGGATCGAGCTGGCCGCGCGGCGTCCTTGTCCTGCATGTAGCCGCGCAGCTCGAGGACGAACATGCGGCCGTTGCCGTCGAACGCGATCGCGCCCGGCTCCTGGATGTCGGGATCCGTCAGGACGGGCGTGATGCTGTAGCCGGGAGGCAGCACGAACCGCGCGGCCTGCTCCTTCGGGGGTAACGGAACCACCGGCGCCTGCGGCGAGTAATCAGCCTCGGCGTTCGCCGGGTCCGTGGCTCCAGGTCCGCCAAGGCCCTGCCCGCCAGCGCCCCGCCCGCCGCGGCCGCCGCGGCCCGGATCGGGCGCGCCTGGCTCCGGAACGGGCGCTGCCTGCGGCGCTTGTTGCGGCGGCGCCGGGGCGGGCGATTGCGTGTCGACGACGAGGGAAAAGCCTGAGAGGTAGACGGCGCAGGCGGCGGCGATGGCGATCCACGTACGCGCTGCGTGAGACGAACGCTTACCGTGCGTCATCCGGGTGCTTCTCGTTTTGGGTATCGGGATTGTAACGGGTTACAGGACGGTTAGTGTAGCGATCGTAACGGCGGCGTCAACAGAAAGATGGCCAGCGAGCGTCCGTTTCGCTGCGCGAAACGAAAGCTCGCTGGTCAATTGGAGACTGTAGATTGCGGATTGAAGATTGGGAGGGCGGATTGCCGATTGCCGATTGAAGATTGGGGATTGCAGACTGCGGATTGTTGATTGGGAATTGTGGATTGGTGATTGTCGGATCGACTAGATTGGCGGACTGCCGATTTATCGATTGCTCATCGCCCTGATCGTCGATTCAGCCAGGGCGATGAATCGACAATCTCCAATCCCCAATTCAATCTGCAGTCTGCAATCTGCAATCTGCAGTCTGCAATCTGCAATGACGAGGCTACCCAAAGCACTTGCGCAGATGCTTCAACCCGTCCTGCGCCAGGCCGTCCTGGGTTTCGGCCAGCGGACGCCAGATGGCGGCGGCGCGGGCGATGGATTTCACGGCCGATGTGAACGACTCGATCACCGCCGGGCCGGTGTAGCCGGCGGCGCGGCAGGCGTCGGCGACCTCGGTGAAGTCGATGTGCCCGGAGCCGGGCGCGCCGCGGTCGTTCTCGCACGCGTGCAGGTGCTTCAGCCGCTTGCCGGCGTCGCGGATCGCGTCGCCGATCGAGCGTTCCTCGATGTTCATGTGGAAGGTGTCGAGCAGCATGCCGCAGCCGGGGCTGTCGACGCGGTCGACGATCTCGATCGCCTGCGACGCGAGATTGAGGAAGCTGGTCTCGAAGCGGTTGAGCGGCTCGACGCACAGGACGACGCCGCGGTCGGCGGCGTAGGTCGCGAGCTCCTTCAGCTGCGGGACGAGCACGTCGAGATCGCGCCGGCGTTCGTCGGCGGTCTGCTGCCACGTCCGACCGACGGCGCTGTAGAGCGGGCCGACGACGTTGGTCGCGCCGAGCGTTTTCGCCGCGTCGATGCAGTGCTTGACGTAGGTGACGGCGTTCCGGCGGACGCCTTCGTCGGCATGGATGAAGTCGCGGTCCGGGCTCATCGCCGCGCAGACGCTGGCGCTCAGGCCGAGGTCCTTCAGGATCGGCGCGGCGCGGCCGTAGTCGAGATCCGTCGGGCTCTCGATCGGAATTTCAATCAGGTCAAAGCCCAGGCGTGCGACGTGCGGCGCGATCTCGGCCAGGCGGTCGATGCTGAGCGGTGACGTCCAGATCCAGGTGCTGATGCCGATGGGGTTCATGGTGTGGATACTACCTTCGATTGTCCGGCTCAGGGCCCAGGGCTTCGGGCTCAAAGAGCGTTCTGATCTCACTCGCGCGTCGGCTGATTGATCTTACGTCCCCGTCCCGCGTCCCCCGTGCCTTGAGCCCCTGAGCCCCCTGAGCCCTGCCGAGTCCTGGCCTGAGCCCTGAGCCCTGAGCCGGCAGCGCGTCAGAACCTCGGAATGACGATTTTCTCGCCGCCCTTGAGCGCCGACTGGTGCGCGCAGATCCCGACCATCGTCCAGTTGACCGAGGTTTCGGCATCCGGCATGGCCGGGCGTTCACCGAGGCAGGCGAGCAGGAAGTTGTGGACGAGGTGCGGATGTGAGCCGCCGTGGCCGCCGCCCTGCAGGAACGACAGGTGCTCCGCGTCCTGGATTGCCGCCGGCAGCGTGAAGCTGCGGATGGGCTCCGGCAGCAGGTGCGCGTAGTCCGGTACTTTCACCCGCTCCGGAATCTGCGCTTCGGTCAGCGGCTGCGCCGGCGTGCTCCTGGTGTGGATCACCGGCTCTTCGTTCTCGACCTGCTGCCACTCGAACGACTTCTTCGAGCCGTAGACGTCGAAGCTCTCGCGGTACTGGCGCGCGGTGTCGAACAGGCTCCGCGTCACTTCCGCCGCGACGTCGGAATCGCGCAGCTTGAAGGTCGCGGTCTCGATCGCGAACGGGCTGCCGTACTTGGGGATCAGCTCTTCGCGGATCCGCCCGGAGCCGTGGCAGACGACGTGCTCGGCGTGCTTGCCGAGGATTGCGAGGCACGGGCTGACGCAGTGCGTCGCATAGTGCATCGGCGGAAATCCTTCCCAGTAGCCGGGCCAGCCGTCCATGTCCTGCTGGTGGCTGCCGCGCATGAACTGGATCCGCCCGAGCTCGCCCTTCTCGTACAGCTCCTTCGCGAACAGGTACTCGCGGCTGTAGACGACGGTCTCCATCATCATGTAGACCTTGCCGCTCGCCCGCTGCGCTTCGACGATCTGCCGGCACTCGTCGATCGTCGTCGCCGCCGGCACCGTGCTGGCGACGTGCTTGCCCGCCTTCAGCGCCGCGATCGACTGAGGCGCATGGTCGGCGATCGGCGAGTTGATGTGCACGGCGTCGACGTCGGGATCCTTCAGCATCTCTTCGTAGCTGGTGTAGCGCTTGCCGACCCCGAACCGATCGCCGACGGCGTCGAGCTCCTTCCGGTCGCGCCGGCAAATCGCGTACATCTCGGCGTTCGGATGACGCTGAAAGATCGGAATGAACTCGGCGCCAAAGCCGAGCCCGACGATGCCGACTCTGATTTTCTTGTCTGTAGCCATTTGTATGTAGTGTATGTGAGTGGCTCAAGGCTCAGGACTCAGGGCTCACGGAAGAGCATTCGATCTCAGTCCTTCGACTGTGTTCTGAATGCTCTAGCCTGAGCCTTGAGCCCTGAGCCTTGAGCCCTGAGCCTGCAGCTCAGTTGCCCCCGCGTCCACCCCGTCCTTGCGGGGTCACCACGTGTAGCGTGCCGTTCATAATCCGCCAGTGCGCCGGGAAGGTGCAGAGGTAGGGATAGTCGCCCGCGGTTGCGGGGGCGCGGAACTGGAAGCGCGCGGTTTCGTTCGGCTCGACCAGCTTGGTCGAGAACAGCACCTGCGGCATGTCCGGCACGTACTGCTGCGCCAGGCCGGCCGGCGACTGCGCCAGCTTGTCGGCGGCGGTGCCGATCGCTTCGAGCGAACCGGTCGCGCCGAGGACGAAGTTGTGCTGCATCGCGTCGGGATTCACGAAAACGATCTCGACCAACTGGTTCGGTGCGACGGTCAGCTCGGCGAGATCGAACTTGAGCTGGCCGGGCACCGCCGTGATGCGCAGCGTGACGTCCGGCGCCGCCGGCGCCACCGGCTTCAGGCTGGCGCCCGCCGAGCCGGCGAGGCCGCCGCCGACCGTGAACGCGACATGCGCCGCGAGCTCACCCGGCTTCGTGTAGAGCGTGCCGACGTTCGACTGCCGCTCGACGCGATACTTCCACGTCCCGGCAACCGGCAGCTTGGCGGTTCCCGCCTGGATGAACATCTGATCGGCCTGGCCGATGAAGCCGCCGTCGTTGCGCGCGTTCTGGATCCGGACCGTGATCTGGTTCGCGCCCGGCTTCAAGCGTCGCGGTCGGCAGCGCGTAAGAGGGTCCGCCGCGTCCGCCGCCTGCCGGCGCGCCGCGGCCGCCGTTGCCGGCCGGCGTCACCGCGAGTCCGTTGACCCAGACTTCGGCGGTGTTGCGTACCGGCCCGAGTGCCAGCGTTGCCTCGCCGCTTGCCGTCGCCGGCACGTCAATCGTGCGCGTGAACCAGACGACGCCGTCGAAGTCCGGCAGGCCGCGGGTTTCCCAGTTGCCCGGGACCTCCATGTCCTTCCAGTCGGCGGCGATGTCCTTCGCGCCCGGAACGCGCCAGTCCGGCTTGAGCGCGCCGAGCCGCAGCGCCACCGGCAGCGAGTCGAACGGCAGCGCCGCCTTGTCCGCCTTGTAAGCGGTCGTGAACGACGTCTTGTGCTTGTTGGCCGCGAGGTAGAAGGCGCGGCTCAGCCACTTGTCGGAGAAGTTCTCCGGCTTCTGGCTCTCGCGATAGAGCGCGGTCCCGACCTCGTTCGATTCCGGCATCTCGGCGATAACGAGCGTCGCCGCGAGGCGCGTGTGGAGATCCCGATCCTGCAGCGCGCCGCCGGCGAGCAGCGCGCTTGCCGCCGCCGCGTCCTTCGGCAGGACCATCGCTGCCGACTTGCGGACACCCGGCGCCGGGTGCTTCAGCGCCGCGACCGCGGCGCGGTACGCGTCGGAGCTCGGCGTGTTCAATTCGCCGAGCCCCTGCAGCGTCCACAGCGCGTGCGTCGCGCCGCCGTTGATCCCGACCTCGTCGACGGCGGTGTTCTGCACCAGCTTGATCAACTGCGGCACGACGTCCTTCTGGCCGCGCTCGACGAGCAGGCGCTGCGCCGTCGTCCGCCAGAACATGTTGTCCGAGGCGAGCGCTTCGAGCAGGCCGGCGGTGTCCTTGACCGACAGCGACCGCTTCGGCGACGGCTTCGCGTTCCTGTAGGCGACACGGTAGATGCGGCCGCGCTGACGATCGCGCAGCGACGATTCGTAGGCGTTGCCGGGCCCGTTGCTGAACCCGGGCGGCGTCGGATTGTGCTGGATGATGAAGTTGTACCAGTCGGCAAACCACACCGCGCCATCCGGCCCGACCTGGGTGTGCACCGGCGCGAACCATTCCTCGGCGCCGGCGGCGAGGTTCCAGCCGTCGCGCGTCACGTAGCCGGCGCCCTGCTTCTCGACCACGCCCTGGCCGATGAGGTGCGCCGTCGGCTCGTTGATGAACGCAATCCGGTTCCAGTACTCCTTCGGGAACTGCCGCGCCGTGTAGAAGAGATGACCGGCGCCGGCGGTGTAGCCGTTGAAGACGTCGACCTGGCGGATGTACGGCGTCAGCGGGTGCACGGCGTAGAACGCCGCGATGCTCTGGTAGCCGGACCCGACACCGCGCTGCCCCGGCGTCGGCAGCCCTTCGATGTTGTCGAAGTGGCGGTTCGGGATCGCCATCAGCCAGCTCGGATCGTTGTTGGCCGTCGAGCCGAAGACGTCGAAGGTCTCGTTGAAGCCGAGTCCCCAGGTGTTGTTGGTCGAGCCGGTCATGACCTCGAAGTCGCTGCCGTCGGGACGGAAGCGGAAGGCGGCCTGCGCGAACTGGAACTTCTTGCCGTTGATCTCGCCGCTGAAGCCGGAGTAGCCGACGACGCCCCAGATGAAATTGTCCGGCCCGTACATCAGGTTCGACAGCACCGCGTGCGTGTCGCGCTGGCCCCAGCCGGTGCTCAGGATCTTCTGCTCGTCCGCCTTGTCGTCGCCGTTGGTGTCCTTGAGGAACAGGATGTGGGGCGGCTGCGCGACGATCAGCCCGCCGTTGGCGAAGACGATGCTGGTCGGGATGTTGAGGTTCTCGGCGAACACCGTGAACTTGTCCGCCTTGCCGTCGCCGTTCGTATCCTCGAGGATGCGGATGCGATCGTCGCCGGGGTTGCCGGCCAGCGGCACGTTGGGATAGTCGACGGTCTCGGCCACCCACAGGCGGCCGCGCTCGTCGAACGCGAACGTGATCGGCTTGACGATGTCCGGCTCGGCGGAGAAGAGGTCGAGCGAGAACTCCGCCGGCACCTGGATGAACTTCATCGCCTGGTCGACGGTGAGGGGCAGCTGGTACTTCGGCGCCGGATCGCGGTTCTCGTAGTTCGGCACCGCCATGCCGTCGACGTAGACGACTTCCGGCATCTTCAGCTGATTGAAGGCAGTGCGCGCCGGCTCGTCGACGGTCCACACCAGCGCCTGCTGGAGCAGCTGCATGAACCCGGGCTTGGTCCAGGTGCGCTGGTCGTGGCCATAGGCGGTGTAGAACACGCGGCCCTTGCCCTGCGTCCTCACCCACGTCCACGGCGTCCGGCCGCCGGCGTCGGCGCGTTCCATCAGCACGGTGCGGTCGGCGGGATTCTGCTTCGTGTAGGCGACGCTCTCATCCCACGTCGCGAACGGCTGCAGGCCCTGCACGGCGGGATGGGCCGACTGCACGATCTCGGCGGTGAACTCGCCGCCGGCCGACAGCTTGCCCTGGGCGCCGACGAGCGCGGCGTAGCGCTCGGAGCTGCCGAACATCTCGGCCGCCGAGTGCAGCGCGACGAGACCCTTGCCGCCCTCGACGAAGTCGAGCAGCGCCTTCTCCTGGTCAGGCGCCAGCGTCGTGTGATTGCCGTAGAGGATGACGGCGTCGTAGTAGTTGAGCCGTTCGGCGACGAGCGCCGCCGGCGTGAGGACCGGAGTCAGCTGGATACCGCGGCGCGCGAGCGGCGGTGCGACCGCCTGATAGATCGCTGCCGCGGAATGCTGCGGCTGCTCCTGACCGAGGAACAGCACCTTCAGCGGCCGTCCGCCGGTCGAGGCCGCCGCCTGCGGCGAGGCCGCCGCTTCCATCCGCGGCGCGATCGACAGTTCCGGCGACAGGACCGCCACCCACAATGCCAACGCCCCGCCCGCCGCGAGCATCACCCGTGGCGCTTTGTTTCCGAATCGCATCAGCCTCGCCTTTCTTGCTTTGTTGAGCTCGTCCGCACCACAGATGCCGTGGCGCTCCCGGATTTCGGTCCGCATCTTAATGCAGTCGCCGCCTTGCGCCGCACCATGATTGTGCTTTCGTGTCAAGTGGGGTCAGACCATGGTCTGACCCCACGCCTTGCGCCGCACACATGATTGTGCTTTCATCGCGGCCAGCTGAACGTATCAGTAATACTTATGACTATAACGAGAATCGGCCTCACCGCCGCCGCGCTGTCGCTGTCGCTCGCCGCCGCGCTGCAGGCCCAGGGTTCGCAGGCGAAACCCAATCCCAACGCCGAACCCGAGATCATCCTCTTGTGGCCCGACGGCGCTCCGGGCGCTCTCGGCGCCGACGACTCCGACAAGCCGACGATCACGTTGTATCGTGCCCGTCAGCCGGCCGGCACGGCGGTGATCGTCGCCCCGGGTGGCGGCTATGGCAACCTGGCATCGAATCACGAAGGACGGCAGGTCGCGAACTACCTCAACGCGATGGGCGTGACGACCTTCGTGCTCAAATACCGCCTCGGTCCCCGCTACCGGCACCCGATCGAACTCGGCGACGCGCTGCGCGCGATCCGGGTGGTACGGGCTCGCGCAGCCGACTTCGGGATTGCGGCCGATCGCATCGGTATGCTCGGCTTCTCGGCCGGAGGCCACCTGACGGCGACGGCCGGCACGCTCTTCGACGCCGGCAACGCCGGCGCGGCCGATCCGATCGATCGCGTCAGCAGCCGTCCCGACTTCCTCGTCCTCGGCTATCCGGTGATTGCCTCCGACATCGCGGTTGCCCACAGCGGATCGTTCCGCAACCTGCTCGGGGAGAATCCCGACCGGAAACTGCTCGAACAGCTGTCGCCGGACCTCCAGGTCACGCCGCAGACGCCGCCGACGTTCCTCTTTCATACCAACGCCGACACCGCCGTCGTGCCGGAGAACAGTGTCCGTTTCTACCTGGCGTTGCGCAAGGCCAAGGTCGCGGCTGAGATGCACATCTTCGAGAACGGGCCGCATGGCGTCGGGCTGGCTCTGAACGATCCGGCCCTCAGCGCCTGGCCGCCGCTGTTGACGACCTGGCTGCGCGGCCGCGGCCTGCTGACGAAATGACGGGGATCGGCGGCCGCGGGTGTTTTGCAGGTTGATACAGCCGCGCCTCCCGCCTCCGGGTGCGCCGGTCATTTCCGCGCCGACCATCCGCCCTTGCCGTCGGCCAATCCCCCGACTTTCCCGGTCCTGCCGCAGGGCCGCCGCCGCCCTCATGGCGCCGGGAACGTTGCAGTCAGCGAAACACCGCCGATCGCCCGGAAGTCGCTTTATCGCCGCCCCCAAACCGCGTATCCTTTCCCACGCTCCCGGCCCGCTCGCGGCTCACGGGGCAGCGACGAGACCCCATGGCTTCGAGCAGTCAGTTCCTCGCGTTCGACCTTGGCGCCGAGAGCGGTCGCGCCGTGCTCGGCAAGCTGCGAGCCGGGACTCTCGACGTCACGGAGATTCACCGCTTCGGCAACGAGCCGGTGCGGCAGAACGGCTCGCTCCACTGGGACGTGCTTCGCCTCTGGCTCGAGATCAAGCGCGGCCTCGAACGCGCGTCGAGCGAGCGCGTCGCCAGCATCGGGGTCGACGCGTGGGGCTGTGACTATGCGCTGCTCGGCGAGCGCGGCACCCTCGTCCAGAATCCCTACCACTATCGCGACGCCCGCACCGACGGCGTCATGGATGAGGTCTTCACGCGCGTGTCGCGCGAGGACATCTACGCCGTCACGGGCATCCAGTTCCTGCCGTTCAACACGCTGTACCAGCTCTATGCCGCCTGCCGGGCGACGCCGCGCCTGATTGACGCCGCCAACTCGTTCGGCACGATCCCGGACCTCGTCAACTTCTGGCTGACCGGCAGCATCACCGCCGAGTTCACCAACGCGACGACGACGCAGTTCGTCGACGCGCGGACGAGAACGTGGGCGACGGGGCTGCTGAACGAGCTCGGCATGCCGACGCGCCTGCTGCCGCGGCTCGTCGAGCCGGGGACCGTCATCGGCTCGCTCATCGGCGACGCGCCGGCCTCGATCGTCGGCACGCCGGTCGTCGCGCCGGCCTGTCACGACACCGGCTCCGCGGTCGCCGCCGTTCCGGCCGACGCGCACCGCGCCTTCATCAGTTCCGGCACCTGGTCGCTGCTCGGCACCGAGCTCGGCTCGCCGGTGATCACGCCGCGGGCGCGCGAGCTGAACTTCACCAACGAGGGTGGCGTCGACGGGACGACGCGGCTGCTGAAGAACATCGGCGGCATGTGGCTGCTGCAGTCGTGCCGGCGCGACTGGGCGGCGCAGGGGCACGACCTCGCCTACGACGAACTGCTGACGCTGGCGCGGGAACATCAGCCGCCGTTCCGGTCGCTGTTCGACCCGGATCACGGCGCCTTCCTCCACCCGTCGAGCATGGTCCAGGCGATCGCGCAGTACTGCCGCGAAACCGGTCAGCCTGAACCGCAGACGCCGGCCGCCTACGCCCGCGCCATCCTCGAGAGCCTCGCCTTCAAGTACCGCGTCGTCCTCGAATCGATGGAGCGGCTGACCGGCATCGCCATCACCGAGATCCGCATCGTTGGCGGCGGCTCGCGCAACCGGCTGCTGAACCAGTTCACCGCCGACGCCACCGGCCGCGTCGTCATCGCCGGCCCGGTCGAGGCGAGCGCGCTCGGCAACATCGCCGTGCAAATGGTGGCGACCGGCGCCGTGGCATCGCTGGCCGAGGCGAGAACCGTCATCGAACGATCGTTCCCGGTCGAGCGCTTCGCGCCGACCGAGCCTGATCGGTGGCATTCGCACTATCCGCGTTTTCATGAGTACCTGGAGCACACCTGTGTCTGAAACACCCGCGACGGAAACGACCCTGTTGAAGAACCTCTGGAGCGAGCAGGAAGCTGCGGCGCTCGCGGCGAAGCCGCTGGAGCTGCTGCGCTATCGATCGAACCTGCTCGGCGCCGACCTGCGGATTACGAACTTCGGCGGCGGCAACACCAGCTCGAAATTCGATCTGCCGGACCCGCTGACCGGCCAGCCGCGTCAGGTGATGGCGGTGAAGGGGAGCGGCGGCGACCTGCGGTCGATTGGCACCTCCGGGTTCGCCATCCTCTATATGGACAAGCTCAACGATCTCGTTTCCCGCTATCGCGGCGAGGAGTTCGAGGACGAGATGGTTGGCTACTATCCGCTCTGCGCGTTCGGCGAGAACCGCGTCGCGGCGTCGATCGACACGGCCCTGCACGCGTTCCTGCCGTTCCCGCACGTCGATCACCTGCACCCGGACTGGGCGATTGCCCTGGCCGCGAGCGCCAACGGGCGGCAGAAACTCGACGAGTTCAACCAGAAGTACGGCCGGCGGATCGCGTGGGTGCCGTGGCAGCGGCCCGGGTTCGAGCTGGCGTTGATGCTGAAGAAGGCGGTTGACGATCTGCCCGGTTGCGACGGCATCATCCTCGGCGGCCACGGCCTGTTCACGTGGGGCAACACGCAGGAAGAGGCCTACGTCAGCAGCATCCGCACGATCGATCAGATGGGGGAGTTCGTCGAGGATCACGCGAAGCGCGCCGGCCGGCCGCAGTTCGGCGGTTCGTCGGTCTCGCCGGCGCGTAATCGGGAGACCCTCGTCACCGATCTGCTGCCCTTCCTGCGCGGCGCGGTGTCGTCGAACCGCCGCGTCGTCGCCCACTACGAAGGCGGCGCGGACGCGATGACGTTCGCCGGCTCGGCGTGGGCCGAGTCGCTGTGCCAGATGGGCACGAGCTGCCCGGATCACTTCCTGCGGACGCGGATTTCGCCGCTGTTCGTGCCGTGGCAGCCGGGCGCCGAAGGCCTGCCCGAGCTGAAGGCGCGAATCCGCGAGCGCCTGGTGCAGTACCGCAAGGACTACGACGCCTACTACAAGGCGCACGCACAGAAAGACTCACCGGCACTGCGCGACTCGAACCCGTCGGTGGTCGTGATTCCAGGCCTCGGGCTGTTCGGCTTCGGCAAGGACAAGCGCGAGGCGCGGATCACGTCGGAGTTCTTCGTCAACGCCATCCACGTCATGGCGGGCGCGAACGCACTTGGCCACGCCGACACCGCCGCCGCGGCGGGCGCGCCGCCGCAGGCGCGGCGGTCCGACCAGGCAGGCGAGTTCCGCAGCTTCAAGAACTACGTCGCGCTGCCGCGATCGGAAGCCTTCCGCATCGAGTACCTGGGCGCTCGAGGAGGCCAAGCTGCAGCGGATGCCGCCGGAGCGCGAGTTCAGCCGCAAGATTGTCGTCGTCGTCGGCGGCGGCAGCGGCATCGGCCGCGAGGTCGCGCTGCAGATCGCGCGGCGCGGCGGCCATGTGGTCGTTGCCGATCAGAACCTGGCGACGGCGGATACGGTGGCCAAGGAATCCGTGGCGCTGGCTTCGACCGAGATGGTGATGTCGGTGGCACTGGACCTGACGTCGCGCGACAGCATGGTCGCGGCGTTCCGGCAGGTGATCGACCGCTTCGGCGGCATCGACGTCGTCGTCAACACCGCGGCCATCTATCCGACGCCGGCGCCCGGCACCCTGGCCGAAGACACCTGGGGCAAGGCGATGCAGATCAACGTCACCAGCAACTTCGTGCTGGCCGACGAAGCCGCGAAGGTCCTCAAGGAGCAGGCGCTGCCGGCGTCGATCGTGCTGACCAGCTCGGCCAACGCGATCGTTCCGAAACACGGCAGCGAAGCCTACGACGTCAGCAAGGCGGCCATCAATCACCTGATCCGCGAGCTGGCGATGGGCCTCGGCCCGCACCAGGTCCGGGTCAACGGCATTGCCCCGGCGACGGTCGTCGCCGGATCGGCGATGTTCCCGCGCGATCGCGTGATCGTGTCGCTGCAGAAGTACAAGATTCCGTTCGAGGAGTCCGAATCGGTCGAGAGCCTGCGCGACAAGCTGGCGGAGTTCTACGCCCAGCGGACGCTGACGCGCCGGCCGATCCTGCCGATCGACTGCGCCAACGCGATCTGCTGGCTCGCCGGCGAGCAGAGCGCGAAGACGACGGGGCATATCATCCCCGTCGACGGGGGGTTGTCTGAGGCGTTTCTGCGATAGGCGTTATTGAAGATTGCAGACTGAAGACTGAAGAGTTCGGATTGAAGATTGAAGATTGAAGACTGAAGATTGTCGATTGGCTGATTTGACGAAACGATTGCCGATTGGTGATTGGTCGCTTCAATCTCCAATCCCCCAATCGACAATGCGCAATCGTCAATCTGCAGTCTTCAATCTGCAATTTCCCAATCTTCAGTCTGCAGTCTTCAATCTGCAATGACAGTGCAGCCCTAACGATTAGCAAGCTGCATCAGCCGGTCGTTGGGGTAGATGTGGTCGACCGTTTCCGGCGTCACGAGCTGGTGCTTGACGAAGACGGCGGGGGGCACCGGCCGGCGGTGCAGGATGTCGAGCGCGACGGCGACGATCTCGGTGCCGTACTTCTCGGGGAAGTAGGCGACCGACCCAATCAGCCGCGTCCCCGGTTCGCGCAGTTCGGCGCGGCCTTCCGGCGACGCGTTCTGTCCCATCACCGCGCATGATTCGGCGCGTCCCGCCTCCTGGAAGGCGCGCAGCGCGCCGAGGGCGCTCGGGTCGTTCATCGCTCCGACCAGGATGCGGCGCGACTTCGACGTCCGCAGGTGCTTGCGCATCGCTTCGAAGCTCGGGCCGAGGTTGCCGTCGCCGTCGAGATAGGTGACGCGGCAGTGCTCGAGCTGCGGGTGCACTTCCTTCATCCCGACCAGCATGCCGGTGAGCCGCATCTTCGGCAGGCTGCCGGCGCGCTGCAGCGCGATCATCGCGATCTCGTCGACGTCGCCCTGCCAGTGCTGTTTCGCCCAGCGGCCTAGATAGCGGCCGCCGATCAGGCCGGCCTCGTAGTTGTTGGCGCCGAAGTAGGTCGCGCCGGGGTGCGGGATCTCGATCGCGATGAGCGGGATGTTCGCCTCGCGGTACTTCGCGGCGACGATCGGCGCGACGTGTTCGTCGGTCTGGAACTCGATCACGAGGTCGACCTTCTCGCGGACGAGGACGTCGGCGTTGCGCTGCGCGATCTTCGGGCTGTAGCGGTTGTCGACCGAGATGAGCTCGATACCCTGCGCCGCGGCCGCGCGCTGCAGGCCTTCCGAGATTTCCTTCGAGAACTGGTAGTCGGTGCCCTGCGCCGCGTAGCCGAGCCGGTACGGTTTCTGCCGGAACGGCCGCACGTACGATCGATACAGGTTCTCGCCGACCTTTTCGATCATGCCGCAGCGCTCGAGGGTGTAGAGCAGGCGGAACGCCATGCTCTTGGGCAGCCCGCTGCGGGCCACGACTTCGCGCAGCGGCAGCGCTTCACCCGAGGAGCGGAAGGCGCCGAGCACCTCGGAGGCATGCACCACGGACTTCACGAGATAAGGATCGCGCGTGGCGCCCTTTGGCCTCATAAATGCCTGTGATATTCGTTCCTCATTGCGAAACGCCGCGAAGCATAGCACGACGCCGGGCGCGCTGCAAAAGATCCGGCGGGAGGCAAAATACTGCGCGAATTGCGTGGATATTGCCGAGTGCGCGGCTATGGCAATGTTTCGTTCTGCGGCACAGGTGAAGAGGGTGACGCCGGCAGGAGGACGAGGGCCCGCCGGCGTTGGCGTGCAGTTACGGGAGCTGGCGCTCGGTCTTCTTGCCGGCCGCGGGCACCGTCTTCAGGTAGGCGTAGATCGCGGCGAGGTCGATGTCGGACATGTCGCCGTAGGCGAGCGGCATCATCTCGCTGATCGCGCTGCCGTTGGGCCGCTTGTGCTGGCGCACCGCGGTCACGAAGTCCCGCTCCGTCCAGTCGCCGATGCCAACCGGCGTGATGTTGGCGGCGCCTGGCGGCGGACCGCCGCCGCCGGTGAGATCCGGCAGGTGGCATGCCCGGCAGCCACCCATTGCGACCAGCTGCTCCCCGTAGGCAACTGGATTTTCGGCGGTCTGCTCGACGGCAAAGCTGACTCGCTCGTGGTCGATGATCGCCGCAGGAACCAGGTGATAGCCGGCGACCACCGCGAGGACACGGGCGAGCGGCCCGGCGGTCGGCTTCGGCATTTCGCGATCGACGGGCGGGACCTGCTTCAGGTAGGCGATGAGGTCGGCGAGGCCCCGCTCCGAGAAACGATACTCGGAAGACGGCATGATGAGGACCGAGCGTTTGTCGGGACGGACGCCGTGCAACAGCGTGCGGATGTAGTCGGCATCCGTATAACTCGCGCCGATGCCGCCCTTGCCGCGCGTGAGGTTGGGCGCCGACATGCGTCCCATGGCGAAGCTCTCCTCGACGACCCGGCCGCCGAGGTCCTTGCCGTGGCAGTCGCTGCACATCGAGACGCGATCGGCGATGTAGCGCCCGCGCTCGATCGCCGCTGCGTCGCCGGGAACCTGCAGCGGCGGGACCGAGACCTCGTAGGTCGCGCTCATCTGCCGCGAGGTCTTGAAGTACACGTAGCCGAAGAAGATCAGCACGGCGAGCACGAGCATCGCCACGAGCCGCACCAGCCATCGGATCACACGCCGCATCGCATCCCCCACGGATCAGCTCGACGATCCGCTACTCATTGACGAACGCCGTGGCCGGCGGTTCCGTCGGTCTGTCAAGCGGTTGAATTGCAACGAGTTCCCGCGGTCAGAGCCGCGGGATGCCGAGGCCGCCGTCGACACACAGAACGCTGCCGGTCGCGTACGGAAGGTCGCCGCGCACCAGCGCCGCCACCGTGCGGCCGACGTCCTCCGCCGTCCCCCATCGGGCGTCGGGGACGAGACCGTCGGCAATGCGCTTGTCGTAGACCTCGCGCACGCCGGCGGTCATGTCTGTGCCGATGATGCCGGGCCGGACCTCGTAGACCGGGATGCCGTGCGCCGCGAGCCGGACGGCGAACAGCTTTACCGTCATCGCCAGCCCCGCCTTGCTGACGCAGTAGTCGCCGCGGTTGACCGACGCCATCTCGGCGGAGACGGATGTCACGAAGACAATCGCGGCGGCGAACTCGGGCGCCTCCTGCCTCCGCGCGACCATGTCGCGGGCCAGCGCCTGCGTCAGGAAGTACGGCCCCTGCAGGTTGGTGCGGATCAACTCCTCGAAGCTCTCTTCGGACGCATCGAGCAGATCGGCACGCACGCGCGGCGCGCGGCCGGCGTTGTTGACGACCGCGTTCAACGCGCCGTGCTGCGCCCGGATGTCGGCGGCGAGGCTCGCTCGATCGCCGGCACTGGAGATGTCGGAGGCGAAGTAGGCGACCTGGCTCCCAAGGTCGGCCAGCGCGTCGAGCGCGGGCTGGGCGTCGGCTGCCGGGCGCACGCCGGTCAGGACGAGATCCCAGCCGTCAGCGGCCAGCGTCCGCGCGATGCCGAAGCCGATGCCGCGGGTCCCTCCGGTGACGAGCGCGACCGGGCGGGAGCTAGGAGTCCGGGCCATAAAACGTCAGGTACGGTTCGTTCTTCGCCAGCCGCAGGACGTAAAGCGCTGCCTCGCGCGCGTGATAGTCGCCCCACTGGCTCGATTCGCCCCGCGGCACGCGGGCGCCGGCGGGTACATGGTCCCACCCGTTCGGCCAGTGATACACCGAATGCAGCACGAGACCTTCGTGGTTCGCCTCCCGGCTCAGGTACGGGCCGCCGTCGTCGAACAGCGTCTCGAGCACGAGCAGGCCGGCTTGCGTGTATAGCGACCCGTCCTCGCCGCGCGCTGTGAGGATGTGGCCGAGGCGCAGCAGGCCCTGGGCGCCAATCGCGGCAGCGGAGCTGTCGACCGGTTCGCGATCGTTGAAGGGATCGGCCGGCCGCGACCCCCAGTCACCGAGCTCACTCAAGCGCGGCGCGCCCGTGTCCCAGTAGGGAATGCCGTCGGCGCAGGCGGCGCGGTCGATATAGAAATCGCACGTGACGCGCGCTGCCTCGAGCATCGCCGCCCCGGCGTCCGGCCCGCCGGCGGCCGCCGCCGCGCCGGCGGGCAGGGTCGCCAGGAACTCGAGCTCCTCGGCGAAGCCGAGCATCGCCCAGGCCAGCCCGCGCGTCCAGGTGCTGAAGGGCGAGTAGCCCTGCTGCGTGCTCGGTCCGCGGTAGGTGCCGTTGACGACGTTGAAGAGACTTTCGTGCGCGGTGCGGCCGGCGACGTCGAACGGGGCGCCGGTCCCGCCGTAGAAGACGTTGTACCTGGCGGTCGCCTGCGCGTGCTGGAGCAGGCGGGTCAGCAGGTTGATCTGCGCGTCCTGCTCCTCGATCAGCCGGTGGCCGAGTGCGTGCGAGATCGCGAGCGCGCGCAGCGATCGAATCGTGTCGACGAAGAGGGAATGGGCGCCGTTGAAGGAGTGGATGTAGCCGCCGTCGGGCAGCGGCGTCCACCGTCGCGCCTGCACGGCGCCACTGATCTTCAGAGCGAGCTCGTAGAACCTGACTTCCCAGTCGGACGCCTCGAGGCGTCCTTCCCGCGCCATTCGCCAGAGCGCCCCGTAGGTACTGACATTGTTGAAGCCGTGATCGTGGACGCCGACGTGGGTGAGGTGCGGCGCCATCCGCGTCAGCGTGCGCTCGCGCCCGAGGTCGAGAAACCCCCGATCGCCAGTGGCGTCGAACTGCAGCAGCGACGATCCGTACTGAAATCCTTCCGTCCACTCGGTCCAGCCGCGCGCCGTGTAGCGCCCTTCGATGGTGAACACCGGTGCGCCGCTGCCGGCGGGCCAGCGCTGCTCGAGCCGCCGGATCTTGGCGGCGGACAGCTCGAACAGCCGCTCGATTTTCGGCCGGAGGTCGGCCGGCGTGCGGGTTCGGTCGATGCGCATCATTGGGTGAGGTGAAGCCCTGACATTCTACGGGTGGATTGGGGTCAGACCCAGGTCTGACCCCGATACAGGCAATGGTGGTCTAACGCTCGTGACCACAATATGAGCCGCTGGGGTCAGACCTGGGTCTGACCCCGGTAACGAACAGATCCCAAAGCGGCCGCGGCGATCATATATGATCCGTTGACATCGCGGACCTCGCGGCCGGATACTCTGCCGACTCATGCCGGACTCCCGTTTGCCCGTCCCGACCACCCGGCGCGATTTCCTCTCCGGCGTCATGCCGGAGCGGAGCGAACCGGGCGAGTCGTGGATTCGCGTCCACCGCCGGGCGATGGCGTGCCGCTTCGACATCATCCTCGACAGCGCCGACGCGTCGGGGCTGCCGGCGGCGCGCGAGGCGCTCGACGAGGTCGACCGGCTCGAGGCGCTGTTGAGCGTCTTCAAACCTGACAGCGCTCTCAGCGAAGTCAATCGCACCGCCGGCGGCGCGCCGGTGCCGGTCGACGCCGATCTGTTCGACCTCCTCCAGGCGTGCTCGGCGCTCACGCGCGAGACCGCGGGCGCGTTCGATATCACCTCGACGCCGCTCAGCCGGTGCTGGGGGTTTCTTCAGCGCGAGGGACGACTGCCGTCCGAGGCCGCCATCGACGCGGCGCGCGCCCGCGTCGGCGGCCATCTCGTCGAGCTCGATGCCGCGGCTCGCACCGTCCGCTTCGGCTGTGACGGGCTCGAGATCAACCTCGGCGCGATTGGCAAGGGGTTCGCGCTCGATCGGGTCGGAGCGATCCTGCGGCGCGGGCACGTGCGGCATGCCTTGCTCTCGGCGGGGCGCAGCAGCCTGCTCGCGGTCGGCGGGCGCAATCGCGGCTGGTTGATCGACATCACCTCGCCCAGGGTCGAGGCCGGCCAGCGGCTGGCGCAGGTCCGCCTCCGCGACGCCGCCATCGGCACCAGCGGCGCCGGCGAACAGTTCGTCGTTGTCGACGGCCGCCGCTACGGTCACGTCATCGATCCGCGAACCGGCTGGCCGGCGGCCGGCGTGTTGAGCGTCAGCGTCGTCGCCTGGGATGCGGCGACCGCCGACGCCCTCTCGACGGCGTTCCTGGTCGGTGGTCGCACGCTCGCGGCCGAGTACTGCAGTGAGCATCGCGATGTCCTGGCGCTGATGACGCTCGAAGGCGAGACGGAGCCGGTTGTGTTCGGACGTCATCCCGGGGCGTCGATCGTTCGCGCCCTGACGGCTGTGGCGCGGTAATCGCCGGCCGCGACGCCAACGAACGAGTGGATTGAGTGAGCGAGCCCGTATGAACATCAGCCCGCTGCGCCAGATCACGCTCATCCTGCTGCGAACGCTGATCGGCTGGCACTTTCTCTATGAGGGCTACACCAAGATCCTGCAGCCTGCATGGGGACGCGCCGGCGCCCCGGCCACGGGGTGGTCGTCAGCCGCCTACCTCAAGGCGGCGACCGGTCCGTTCGCCGAGTCGTTCCACCGCCTGGCCGAGGTGCCGTGGATCGGCGGGCTCGACGTGTTCATCGCGCTCGCACTCGTGGCCGTCGGCCTCAGCCTGATGCTCGGGTTCTTTACGCAGACGGGCTGCGTCGGCGCGCTGGCGCTGCTCTCGCTGTTCTATGTTTCCTCGATCCCGGTGGGGCTGCCGGAGGCCCGCGCCGAAGGGACGTATCTCTTCGTCAACAAGAACTTGATCGAAGCCGCGGCCGTGCTGGTGCTGCTGTCGTTTCGTACCGGCCGCATCGCCGGCCTCGACGGATTGTGGGGGCCTCGGCGCGCACCTGATACCGCCGCCGCTCGAGATCGGCGAACCGCGCGAGGTGACGTTATGAACCTGACGCCCGAACAGATCGAGCAGGGCCGGCGTAATTTCCTCAAGGTGCTGGCGGGTACGCCGGCGCTGGCGGCGCTCGGCGTCTCGGCGGCGCTGCACGGACCGGTGCCTGGCGGGCCGGTGCGCATGGGGATCATCGGCGTCGGCAGCCAGGGACGGTCGCTGCTCGGCAACACCGACCCGGCCTACGTCGACCTGCGGGCGATCTGCGACATCAACCCGAACAGCCTCAAGGCGGCGTCGGAGCTGCTCGCCAAGAACGGCTGGGCGGCGCCGCGACAGTACGCCGACTGGCAGGAGATGCTGCAGAAGGAGGATCTCGAGGCGGTGATGATCGCGTCGCCGCTCTGGACCCACGCCGACATCACGGTTGGTTGTCTCGACGCCGGCAAGCACGTGCTGTGCGAGAAGATGATGGCCTGGGACGTCGACAGCTGCGAGCGCATGCGGGCGGCGGCGGCGCGTAACAACAAGGTGCTCGAGATCGCTTACCAGCGCCTGAGCAGTCCGCTCTATCAGGCCGCCTACGATGGCATCATCAAGAGCGGCACGCTCGGCGACGTCTACCATATCCGTCTTGCCTGGCATCGCAACGGCTCGTGGCGGCGCAAGGGCGAGCCGCCGTCGCCCGACTACAGCCCGGCGAAATGGGGCTACCCGGATTTCGATCACCTGCTCAACTGGCGGCTCTACTGGAAGTACTCGCAGGGCCTTTTCGCCGAGCTCTGCAGCCACCAGGTCAACGCCGCCAACTGGTTCCTCGGCGCGGCGCCGGAAGCGGTGATCGCCTCGGGCGGCGTCTACCGCTTTCCCGAGGGCAACCGCGAAGTCTACGACCACGTCTACGCGACCTTCGACTATCCCGGCGGCCGCACCGCGATGTTCTCGTCGATCGAGTCGAACGCGTTCGACGACTACTACGAGATGTACATGGGCACGAAAGGCACGCTCATCATGAACCGGGAGCAGGACGCGCTGCTGTTCGAGGAAGGCAGCGCCGGGGCGCGGGCGACGCAGACCGCGGTCGAGGTCGTGCCGCGCACGCCCGGCGCGGCGGCGGCGCAGACCTCGGAGACAATGAGCGGCAACACCAACGCGGCGGCGGCGCCGGCGACGACGATGGCGTCGCAGCCGAACGTGCGCGCCCGCGGCTCGAAGATCATGATTCAGCGGTTCTGCGGTGCGGTGCGGGTCGGCACGCCGCTCGCCTGCGGCGCCGACAAGGCGTTCGACTCGGCGCGCGCCTGCATCCGCGCCAACGACGCCATCAAGCAGAAGACGCGGTTGACCATATGACGCGAACGGCCGTGAAGTTCGGATCGCCGGCGGGTGCCGGCGGCCATCTTACCAAGCAGCAATTCGTCTACTCGACGCTGCGCGAATCAATCCTGCGGTGCGAGCTGGCGCCGGGAACGCGGCTCGTCATCGACGATCTCGCGAAGCAGTTCCGAGTCAGCATCATCCCGGTGCGGGAGGCGCTGCGCCTGCTGCAGTCGGAAGGGCTCGTCCTCAGCACCGCCCACGTCGGCGCCACAGTCGCGCCGGTGTCGCACGCGTCGGTCGTCGAGGTCTTCATGCTGCTCGAGGGGCTCGAGGTCGTGGCGGGACGCGCCGCCGCCGAGAAGGCGGACAGCGCCGGCCTCACGGTCCTGCGCGACCTCCTCGTCGAGATGGATCGGGCGCTCGACGCCGGTTCGCCGCAGCGCTGGGCCGAGATCAACACCCGCTTCCATCTCGCCATCGCCAAGCTCGCCGGCATGCCGATCCTGATGGAGATGATGCAGCGCATCGTCGATCACTGGGACCGGGTGCGGCGCTTCTACTTCCGCGACGTCCTGATCCACCGCACGCGCCTCGCCCAGGCCGAGCACCGCGCCATCGTCGAGCACATGGAAGCGCGCGACATGCCGGCGCTCGAGCAGACCATTCGCGATCACAACCGCGGTGCGCTGGCCGCCTACACTGCCCATCTCGAAGCGACGACCGACGGCGAGAAACGCGAGCGTCCGGCTTGAGCGAGGCGCGAAGCGACCGAGCCGTGAAATCCGAGGCGCGCTACGTTCGCGTCGCGGCGCTGAAGAACGCGGACCTGCTGCGGCGTCACCTCGAGGCCGGCGGCATCGACCTGCCGTTCGACGAGTCGCTGCTGCCGCCGGCGGCATCCCCTTTCGCGCAACCGTTCGAGCGCGACGGCGTCGTCGTCGGCAACCGCTTCTGCGTCCTGCCGATGGAAGGCTGGGACGGAACGACGGATGGCGAGCCGAGCGATCTGACCCGCCGCCGCTGGCAGCGGTTCGGCGCCAGCGGCGCCAAGTTGATCTGGGGCGGGGAAGCGGTGGCGGTGCGGCACGACGGCCGCGCCAATCCCAACCAGCTGATGATGTCGGAAGCGAACGAGCCGTCGCTGGCGGCGCTGCGCGATCTGCTGGTCGCCAGCCATCGTGAGCGCTTCGGCGCCAACGCCGACGGCGACCTCTACCTCGGGCTGCAACTGACGCACTCGGGCCGGTTCGCCCGGCCGAACGTCTGGAACCGCGCCGAGCCGCTCGCCGCGCACGTCAACCCGGTCCTCGACAAGCGCTTTCCGAACGGCGTCACGATCATGTCGGACGATGACATCGATCGGCTGATCGACGAGTTCGTCGACGCCGCGAAGCGCGCCTGGAAGATCGGTTTCCAGTTCGTCGACATCAAGCACTGCCACGGTTACTTCGGGCACGAGCTGCTGAGCGGACGCGACCGTCCGGGCAAGTACGGCGGCAGCCTCGAGAACCGGACGCGCTTCATGTTCGCCGTCGCCGACGGCATCCGCGCCGCCGTGCCCGGGCTGCGGCTCGGCGTCCGGCTTTCGGCGATCGACGCCGTCCCGTTCAAGAAGTCGGCGGATGGTCCCGGCCAGCCGGAAGTCGCTGCCGACGCCTATCGGCACGGTTTCGGCGTGAACGACGACAGCTCGCTCGATGCCGCGCTCGAGGACACGCGTGCGCTGCTGCGACTGATGCGGGCGCGCGAGCTGCGCTGGGTGTGCGTGACTGCCGGCAGCCCGTACTACTGTCCGCACGTCGTCCGGCCGGCGCTGTTTCCGCCGATTGACGGCTACGAGCCCCCCGAGGATCCGCTGCGCGGCGTTGCCCGGCAGATCCGCGCGACGGCGCGGTTGAAGGCGGAGTTTCCGGACATGGTCTTCGTCGGCTCGGGCTACACCTATCTTCAGGAATGGCTGCCGCACGTCGGCCAGTACACGCTCGGCCGCGAGATGACCGACTTCGTCGGCCTTGGCCGCATGATGGTCTCGTACCCCGACCTGCCGGCCGACGTCCTCGCCGGCCGGCCGCTGACGCGCAAGCTGGTCTGCCGCACGTTCAGCGACTGCACGACCGGGCCGCGGCTCGGTCTCGTCTCCGGCTGTTATCCGCTGGACCCGCTCTACGTCGATCACCCGCATCACGCCCGGTTGAAGGAAGCAAAGACGCCGGCGCGCACGTGACACGCGCAGCCGGAGCGGACCGTGAGCCTCGAGCCTCGAGCCTCAGCCTTGAGCCTTGAGCCCTGAGCCCTGAGCCCTGAGCCATCTGTATGAACCAGCCGTCCGACCAGCGCGCGCATCAGATTCTTGCCGTCGTCACCGCGTTCCTCTCGCTGTTTGCCGTCGTCGGCTTCGCGTTGTACGGGCTGCCGCGCTTCTATCCGTACTTCGTGCAGGAGCTGGGGTGGACGCGTGCGCAGGTGACGTCCGGCAACGCCTATAGCAAGATTTTCGTCGCCCTCGCGTTTGGCTTCCTCGCCGGACGGCTGGTCGACCGCGTCGGGCCGCGGCGCCTGATGCTTGGCGGCATCGTGATGGCGGGCGGGGCGCTGATCGGCCTGTCTTACGTCACCACGCTGAGCGCCTTCTATTTCTTCTACGCCTTCAACGCGCTCGGCTATGTCTTCGGCGGGCCGCTGCCGAACCAGGTGCTGCTGTCGCGATGGTTCGACAAGGCGCGCGGCCGGGCGATGGGGATCGCCTACCTCGGGATCGGCGTCGGCGGGGCGCTCGTGCCGCTGCTGGCGTACTCGCTGACGCAGGCCTACGAATGGCGCGGGGCGCTCCGCATTCTCGGGATGCTGATGATCGTCATCGCGCTGCCGATGGCGTACTTCGTGCGCGAACCGATGCGCGCCGCGGCGGGCGCTGCCGCGCTGTCGACGCCGTTGCTGAAGAACATCGTCAGCCGGCCGGCGTTCTACTTCCTGACGCTTGGCAGCATGGCGTCGATCGGCGCCGTCGGCGGCACGATTCAGAACCTGGCGCTGTATCTCAGCCTCGATCGCAAGCTGCCGCAGGTCGAGATCGACACGACGCTGTCGATCATCCTCGCCGGCAGCGTCATCGGCCGCCTGACGATGGGCTGGCTGGCCGATCGGCTGCCGAAGAAGCACGTGATGTTCCTGATCTACGCCATCGTCGCGCTGTCGATCCCGATGCTCGTCTACGCGCCGACGCCGGCGTCGCTGAAGATCTGCGCGTTCCTGTTCGGCGTCGGCCTCGGCGGCGACTACATGATCATCCCGTTGATGGCGGCCGAGCTCTACGGCGTCGCGATTCTCGGCCGCGTCATGGGGATCGTGCTCACCGCCGACAGCGTCTCCGAGTCGCTGGTGCCGATGTTCGTCGCCGGCATGCGCGACACGACCGGCAGCTATGCGTCCGGCTTCCTGCTGCTCGTCGTGCTCGCCGCGATCGGCGCGCTGGCGGTCGCGTTCCTGCCGCGCCAGGGACCGTCAGAGCGCCGGGCGTCATAGGAGTGCCAACGGCTGAGCTCGGGGACAGTCACTCGTGCCAGTCACTAGTGACAGTCCCCGGCCGTTGGGTAACGCCACGGCGCGCAGCGATACCCTCCGACGTGTCGTAAATTAGCGCAATCGATAATCGACAGACTTCTTTCGTTCCCTGATCAGCCTGAGACTCAACATGCACTGGATGACCTCGCGGTCGGCGCGAATTGCCCTCTTCCTCGTCTCGACGCTCGGTGCGGTCACGATCGCCCAGGCACCGCCGCCGCCGCAGCCGCCGGCAGGCGCACCGCCTGCGGCGCAGCCCGCGCCGGGGCAACCCGCGCCGCAGGGACGCGGCAACGAAGGCCGCGGCGGCGGCACGCTCTCGTCGACGACTAACGCCGGCGCCGACTTCTCGCCGAAGCCGGCGGTCAGGGCCAGGACGCCGCAGGAGCAGGCGCAGACGTTCATCCTTCCGCCCGGCTACCGCATGGAGCTCGTTGTCGCCGAGCCGGACGTGATCTCGCCGGCGGTCGTCGAGTTCGACGCCAACGGCCGGATGTACGTCGCCGAGTTCATCACCTACATGCGCGACGCCGACGGCAACAACCAGCACCAGCCCGAGAGCCGCATCACGCGGTTCGAGAGCACCAAGGGCGACGGCGTCTTCGACAAGCGCACGGTCTTCGTCGACAAGCTGGTACTGCCCCGCACCATCGTCCCGCTCGACGGCAACAGCATCCTGACGAACGAGACCGCCTCGGACGACGTCATCAAGTGGACCGACACGAACAACGACGGCGTCGCCGACAAGCGCGAGCACTTCTACTCGGGCGTCGGCCTCGGCCGCGACGGCAACCTCGAGCACGAGCAGGCCGGGTTCGTCTGGGGCCTCGACAACTGGATCTACACGACCTACAACGCGTTCCGCTTCCGCTGGACGCCGACCGGCATCCTCAAGGAACCCACCGGCCCGAACAGCGGCCAGTGGGGACGTGACGATGGATGACGACGGCAAGATGTGGTTCATGGACGCGGGCGGCGAACGCGGCCCGATGAACTTCCAGGTGCCGATTCACTACGGCGCGTTCACGGTGCCGGAGCAGCTCGAGCCCGGCTTCGAAATCGTCTGGCCCGAGTCCGGGCTCTCGGATACGCAGGGGGGCATGATTCGCGTCCGCATGCCGACCGGCCGCCTGAATCATTTCACCGCCGCCTCCGGCGCCGATATCGTCCGCGCGCACCGGATGCCGCCGGACCTGCAGGGCGATCTGCTCATCAGCGAGCCGGTCGGCCGCCTCATTCGCCGCGCCCGCATCGTCAAGAACGAAGGGCTGACGCAGCTGCGCAACGTCTATCCCGGATCGGAGTTCATCCTGAGCACCGATCCGCTGTTCCGGCCGGTCAACATTCAGACGGCGCCGGACGGCACGATCTACATCGCCGACATGTATCACGGCATCATCCAGGAAAGTAACTGGACGCGGCCGGGGTCGTATCTGCGGCGGAAGATCGACCAGTATCAACTCGACAAGGTCATCGCGCACGGCCGGATCTGGCGTCTGCGCTTCGACGGCCTGCCCGGTGTGCCGGCGACGCCGGCGGGTCCGGCGGCGCAGGCAACGCCCGAGATTCCGCCGCAGCCGGCGCTGGCGCTCGACCCGGAGCGTCCGCGAATGCTGAACGAGACGCCGGCGCAGCTGGTCGCGCATCTCGGTCATCGCAACGGCTGGTGGCGCGATACGGCGCAGCAGCTGCTCGTCCAGCGCCAGGACAAGTCGGTGGTGCCGGCGCTCCAGAAGCTCGTTCGATCGCAGGACAACCTGGTGGCGCGCTTTCACGCGCTCTGGACGCTCGAAGGACTCGGCGCGCTCGACCTCGGGCTCGTGCGCGAGCAGATGAAGGACGGCAATCCACGGATGCGCGTGCAGGCGATCCGCGCCAGCGAAACGCTCTTCAAGAGCGGCACCCGCGCCCTTGCCGACGACTATCGCGCGATGACGAAGGACAGCGACGCCGACGTCGCGATCCAGGCGATGCTGACCTCGAACCTGTTCCGCCTGCCGGAGGTCGAATCGCTGATCAAGGAGACGATGGCGGCCAGTCCCGCCCGCGGCGTCCAGGAGATCGGCCAGCGGGTGCTGCAGCGCATCGCCACGGCGGCGACGACCGCGGCGGCCGGCTTCTCCCCGGACCAGCTGGCGCAGATGAAGGAAGGGGAGACGATCTACCGCAGCCTCTGCGTGACCTGTCACGGTGACGACGCCCGGGGCGTGAGCGTCGCCGGGGCCAAGGACGGATCGATGATGGGTCCGCCGCTGGCCGGCTCGCCGCGCGTGCAGGGCCATCGCGACTACGTCATCCGCACGCTGCTGCACGGCATGACCGGGCCGCTCGCCGGCCAGACCTACACCCAGGTCATGCTGCCGATGGGATCACAGAACGATCAGTGGATTGCGAACGTCGCTTCGTACATCCGCAACGACTTCGGCAACTCCGCCTCGTTCATCTCGCCTGCCGACGTCGCCCGCAGTCGCGCCGCGACGGCCAGCCGCAAGGCGATGTGGACGTTCCCCGAGCTCGAGAAGTCGCTGCCGCGGATGCTGACCTCGGACGGCAGCTGGCGCGCCAGCGCCAGCCACAATGCCGAGCGCGCCGGCAGCGGCCTGACGCTCGGCGCGTGGACGACCGGCGTCGCACAGGAACCCGGGATGTGGTTCCAGGTCGAGCTGCCGCAGCCGATGACGATTGCGGAGATCCAGTTCGAGTCGGGACCTCCCGGAGGACGCAGCGGCCGGGCCGGCGGCGGTCGCGCCGGGGCCGGGGCTGGCGGCCGCGGCGGCCGCGGCGGTGGCCGCGCGGGTCCGCCACCATTCGGCAGCTTCCCGATCGGCTACCAGGTGCAGGTCTCGATGGACGGCACGAATTGGGGAGCTCCAGTGGCGGAGGGCGCGGGAGCGCTGTCCCCGACGATCGTCGCAATCAAGCCAGTCCAGGCCAAGTTCATTCGCGTAACCCAGACCGGGCGGGCGGATGATGCGGTGCCGTGGTCGGTGCTGAATTTCCGCGTCTACGTGCAGTGAGCGGACGGCGCGATCGGCGTCGCGGTGGCGCCCATCGAGGCCGGCCGGTCGTGCAAACGCGGCGAAGCTGCGCTAGATTGAGCAGAGCTGGAAGCTACCTTGTAAGCCCCGCGCGCGAGCCACGCGAACGGCCCGCCGCCGCCAAGGCTTCGGCGAGGTCCGCCGTAGCTTCAGCGAAGGCGGAAGCGCGCCGTCGAAGCGGCGCGCGAGAGACGTGTGGGGGAGTCCGAGGGGCGAAGCCCCTCGGTGAAGATCAGATTGAGGAGCGCATGAAATGAGCGGACCACTGCCAATTGGAAGCGACGCCCCCGATTTCGAGGCGATGACCACGCAAGGCCCGATCAAATTTCACGAGTGGCTCGGCAACTCGTGGGGCGTGCTGTTCTCGCACCCGAAGGACTTCACCCCTGTCTGCACGACCGAGCTCGGCTACATGGCGCGGATCAAGCCGGAGTTCGATCGCCGCGGCGTCAAGATCATCGGCCTCAGCGTCGATTCGGTCGAGAACCACGGCAAGTGGTCGTCCGACATCGCCGAGACCCAGGGCACCGCGCCGAACTATCCGATGATCGGCGACACCGAGCTCAAGGTCTCGAAGCTGTACGGCATGCTGCCGGCCGACGCCGGCGAGACCTGCGACGGCCGCACGGCGATGGACAACTTCACCGTCCGCAACGTCTACGTCGTCGGCCCGGACAAGAAGATCAAGCTCGTGCTGTCGTACCCGATGAGCACGGGACGCAACTTCGACGAAGTGCTGCGCGTGATCGACTCGATGCAGCTCACCACGAAGCACAAGGTCGCGACGCCCGCCAACTGGAAGGACGGCCAGGAGGTCATCATTCTTCCGGCGGTGTCGGACAGCGAAGCCAAGGAAAAGTATCCGGAGGGCTGGCGCGCCGCCAAGCCGTACCTGCGCTACGTGCCACAACCTAAGTAAGGCTTAGGGCTCAGGGCTCAAGGCTCAGGCTGGCTCAGGGCGGCTTCAGGCTCTTGCCCTGAGCCCTAAGCCCTGAGCCCTGAGCCCTGAGCCTTTTCACTCTTCCCGTAAAGCGGCGACGGGATCGATCTGCAGCGCGCGGCGGGCCGGTCCCCAGGCGGCGGCGAGGCTCACCACCAGTAGCAGCGCCGTCGTTCCTGCGAAGCTCACCGGGTCGCTCGGGCTGAGACCGGCGACGAGGAACATCGCGAGCGGGCTCGTGACGAACCACGCCGCGGTCAGCCCGAGGACGATGCCAATCGCCGCCAGCGTCGCGGCTTCCTGCATCACCAGTCGCAGCACCGCGCCGTGCGTCGCGCCGAGCGCCATGCGGATGCCGATCTCGGCCGTGCGCCGGCTCACCGAGTACGAAACCACGGCGAAGAGTCCGACGAGCGCCAGCGCCAGGCCGATCGCGCCCAGCGTGCCGAGCACTGCCGCGCCGATCCGGCTCGGCAGGAACGCGAACGTCAGCGCGTTCCGCATCGGACGCATGTCGACCGATGCCGACGGGTCGAGATCCTGGATGATGCCTGCGGCATCGCGCGCGAGCGGCGCCGGGTCGTCGACCGTCCGGACGAAGACGTGCGCGATGCGGCGGCCGCGCGCCCGCTGCGCGAAGGCCTCGTAAATCGCCGCGCGCTGGGTCTCGCCGATCGACCGGTGCTTGCTGTTGCCGACGATGCCGACGATCTCGGCGGGATAGGCCTGATCGCGCGGACCCGGCAGCCGCAAGATCCGGCCGATGGGATTGTCCCCGGCAAAGTAAAGGCGGGCGAACTCCTCGTTGATGACGATGACGGCCGGCGCGCCGTCGCGATCGCCGGACGTGAACTCGCGGCCGCGCACGACGCGGATGCCCATGGTCGCGAAGTAGCCTGGACCGACGAAGTTGTTCTCGTATGCCGTTTGCACGACGCCGCGGCCCTCGATCGCCATGTCGATGCCGGTGGACATGCCGCTGTTGATCGTGAGCGGCGCGCCCCAGGCATAGCTGGCGGCGGCGACACCAGGCATCACCCGCAGCCGCTCTACGGCGCTGTCGAGCAGCGCCGTCAACGTGGCGGTGGTGAAGCGCTCCTCGACCAGGCCGACGCTGGCCACCAGCGTGCGGTGACTGTCGAAGCCGGCGTCGAGATCGTGCGCGCTCGCCAAGTTGCGCAGGAAGAGCGCGGCCGTGACGAGCAGCAGCACGGCGATGCTCATCTGACCAACGACGAGCGCGCGCCGCAGGGTGAATCGGCGATGACCGAGCCGCGCCGCATCTTGTTTGAGAGCTGGAAGCTGCGAGCGCCGTGTCGCCTGGAGTGCCGGCGCGAGCGCGCTCAGGACGGTCGTCGCGAGCGTGAGGAGAATGACGTAGGCGAACATCGATCCGTCGAGCGTCGGCTGAATGTCGATCGGGACGGGTAGCGGCAGGGAGATGCCGGCGAGGGCCCCGGTCATCAACAACATCAGGCCGACGCCGCCGACGGTGCCGAACAGCGCCAGCCAGAACCCTTCGATGAGGAGCTGCTGCACCAGCCGGCGACGGCTGGCGCCGAGGGCCAGGCGCAGGGCCATTTCCCGTCGTCGCGTCGTGGCGCGCGACAACAGCAGGCCGGCAACGTTCGCGCAGGCGATTGCGAGCACCAACCCGACGGCGACGAGCAGGACGATGAAGAACGATCGGATCACGCTCAGCGGGCCGAACTGTTCGAGCGACCCAGCGGGGAACATCTGGCTGACGGCGCCGAGCTGGCGATCGCCCCGGGTCAGCCGCTGAGCGGCGGCGCTCAGCTCGGCCCGTGCTTGCGCCATCGTCTGGCCGTCGCGCAACCGGCCGATCAGGGTGACATGCCCCGCCAGCGGTTCGTCGAGATCCGGCACGAGCGTCCGGCCGATGGGCACGTAGACACCTGGCGCGAGTCCCAGTCCGGTGATCGGTCGCAGCGTCGCCGGCAGGACGCCCAGCACCGTGTAGGCGCGGCCGTTGAGCGTCAGCGTGCTGCCGACGACCGCGGGTGACGCCGCAAGCTCCGTCTGCCAGAAACGATGGCTGACGACCGCCACCGCGGGGTTGCGGCCGGCGTCGGCCTCGGCGGCGGTGAACGCGCGTCCCAGGCCGAGCGGAACGCCGAGGAGGTCGAAGAAGTTTGCGGTGACGAGGAGTGGCGTGATGGCGACCGAGCGCTCGGGCCCACGCCAGTTGACCTGAGTCTCGATCGAGTAGCCGGCGAGCGCCGCGACCGCGCCGCTGTCGCGCAGCTCGGTCCATGTCCGGTGCGACATGTGACTGCCGCCGGCCACCCAGACGTTGAACAGGCGCCCGGGCTCGACTGCAGTCGGGCGCGCCAGCAGCAGCTGCGACGCGATTCCGAAGATCGTGGTGTTGGCGCCGACGGCGACGGCGATCGACAGCGTCGAGGCCGCCACCAGCATCGGTTGCCGCACCAACGAGCGCAGCGTGTAGCGCAGGTCACCGAGCAGGTGTTCGAAGAAGGCGACGCGGCGGGTGTCGCGGATCTGATCTTCGATCAGGCCAATCGGTCCGAAGGCACGCCGCGCCGCGGCGATGGCGTCGGCTCTGCTCATGCCGCGCCGGACCAGGTCGTCGACTTCCTCCGCAACATGCAGCTCGATCTCGCGCTTCATCGCCTCCTCGACCCGGCGGCCGCGAACGATTGAGCGCAGGCGCAGCAGCAGGCGATCGATCAGGCGTCGCATGATGGCGGCTCCTATTCGGCCTCGCGAACGACGAGGCCGACGGCGGTCGAGAGGCGCTCCCAGCTGTCGAGCTCGCGCGCCAGCTGCTTGCGGCCAGCGGCGGTGAGGGCGTAGAACCTGGCCTCGCGGCCGGTTTCGGTGACGCCGGCCTGGGCCTTGATCCAGCCCTGCTGCTCGAGGCGATGGAGCGCGGGGTAGAGCGAGCCCTGGGTCACCTGGAGCACGTCGCGGCTCACCTGCTGGATGCGCCGGGCGATCGCCCAGCCGTGCCTGGGCTCGAGCGCGAGGGTCTTGAGAATCAGCAGGTCGAGCGTGCCTTGAATGAGGTCGGAGGGTCGGCTCATGTCGATACCCAGGTAATCTACAACTATGCCTAGGTTATCTACAATCACCCGATTGTCAAGGGACCGGCGGCGCGGAGACAGCTGCCGCAGAAGCGTGAGCCAAGTGGCTAGACCATTCAGGCCAGGTTACGACATTTTTGTCGCCGCCGGCGCAATCGCAGATCGGCCGCGGGGGCAGGTAAAAACCGGGCAAATTTATCTCATGTTTTGCCGCCGTTGGTTGACACGCGCCTCGGCAAAGTGGTATTACCTCTTGTTCCGCCTGCGTGGGGCGGATGTCTCCGACTCTCTTATGGCCACTGGCGCAGCCCGCACTCGATCGGTCGTCGGCGACACGGCATCGCGCTCCGGCAGCGAAGGCGGTACCGGTCAGGTCGTGGCGCACGTCCGCGAGTTGATCGAGCGCGGCGCCCTGAAGCCCGGCGATCGGCTGCCTGCTGAGCGCGATCTCGCGCTCAAGGTCGGCGTCAGCCGGCCGACGATTCGCGCCGGGCTGCGCACGCTGGCGGCGATGGGCGTCGTCCGGTCGCGGCACGGTTCCGGCACCTACATCCCGGATGGTCCGCCGGCGTTCAATACCGACGCCCTGAGCTTCCTCGCCGCGCTGCACGGCTTCACCCGCGACGAGATGTACGAGGCCCGCCGCATCCTCGAAGTCGGCGCCGCCGGTCTCGCCGCCGAGCGGTCGACGGCGGAGCAGGTCGCGACGCTGGCCGAGGAAGTCGCGAGCCTGTTCGCCTCGATGCAGAACCCCCAGGTCTTCCTCGTTCACGACATCAACTTCCATCGCGGCGTCGCGGCGGCCTCGGGCAATCCGATCGTCGCGTCGCTGGTCGAGATGGTGTCGGCGCTCTACTACGAGCGCCGGCGCGAGACCGCGGTGCGGGCGAGCGAACGCGATCTGCGCGACGCCGCCGAAGCGCACCGGCGCATCTACCAGGCCATTCGCGGCCGGGACGCCGACACCGCGCGGCGGGCCATGCACGATCACTTGATGCAGGCGAGCCGGCATCAGGCGCAGGAGCCGGCGTCAGACGCCGCCGGCGCCGCGCTGCCGGCCGCTTCCGACCCCAGGCGCCGCCCCCGGGCGCGACGCCGCTAAGCCGTCGAATCGACACTTCGCAGACATGAGCCTCTTTGATCTCTCCGGCCGCACGGCCGTCGTTGTCGGTGGTACGAGCGGCATCGGCCGCGCCCTGGCCATCGGCCTGGCCGAAGCCGGCGCCAACGTCGTGCCGACGGGGCGGCGCCTGCCGCTGGTGCAGGAAGTCGCGGCCGAGGTGCAGCGTCTCGGCCGCCGGACACTGGCGCTGGCCTCGGACGTTTCCGATGCCGCATCGCTGACCCGCCTGCGCGACGAGTGCGTCGAGGAGTTCGGCCGGGTCGACATCATGCTGGCCGTCGCCGGCACCACCAAGAAGGTCGCCTCGCTCGACATGGACGAGGCGGACTGGCACCGCGTCATCGAGACCAATCTCACCGGTACGCTGCGCGCCTGCCAGGTGTTCGGCCGCCACATGGTCGAGCAGCAGTACGGCCGCATCGTGACGATTGGATCGCTGTCGTCGTTCGTCGGCCTCTACCAGGTCGCGGCCTACGTCGCGAGCAAGGCCGGCGTCGCCGGCCTGACGCGCGCCCTCGCGGTCGAATGGGCGCCCCATAACGTGACCGTCAACGCCATCATCCCCGGCGTCTTCCGCACCGACCTCAACGCCGCCCTGCTCGATTCGCCGCGCGGCCAGGAGTTCCTGATGCGGACGCCGATGAAGCGGTTCGGCAAGCAGCAGGAGCTCGTCGGCGCCGCCGTCTTCCTGTCCTCGGACGCCGCCTCGTTCGTCACCGGCCACATGCTCGCCGTCGATGGCGGCTTCCTGGCCAGCGGTGTCAACCAATAGAGGAACCGGGACTAGAACATGGAGCGAGCGCAAAGCGCGAGCGGACCCAAGAAATGAAACCGGTGCTGGTGATCAGCGAACGCGACAACGTCGCGACCGCCCTGCAGGTGCTCGATCCCGGACAGACGCTCTCGCTCGCCGGCGCGACGCTGGCGGTGCTCGAGGCGGTGCCGTCCGGGCACAAGATCGCGATCCGCGCCATCCACGCGGGAGAAGAAGTCGTCAAGTACGGCAGCCCGATCGGGTTGGCGACGAGCGAGATCGCGGCCGGGGCGCACGTCCACACCCACAACCTCGCCAGCACCCGCGGCCGCGGCGATCTCGGCTCGCCCGCCATCGACGCCGAGCCGCGCCTCGCCGAGCCGCCCGATCCGAGAAACGGCGGCCAGTCATGAAGCCAGGTTTCAAGGGATTCCGCCGGCCCGACGGACGCATCGGCACGCGCAACCACGTGCTGGTCGTGCCTACCGTCATCTGCTCGTCGGTGGTCGCCGAACGCATCGCCGCGGCGACGCCGGGGGTCGGCACCGCGCTGCCGCATCTTGCCGGATGCGGCCAGCTCGGCCCCGACATGCGCGTGACGCACGACACGCTCGCCGCCTACTGCGGCCACGCCAACGTCGGCGCCGTGCTGGTCGTCGCCCTGGGCTGCGAGCAGGTAGTGGCGCTGACGCTCGCCGAGGCGGCGAAACGACACGGCAAGCCGGTCGACATCATTGCGATTCAGACCGAGGGCGGCACCGTCCGCGCGACCGAGAAAGGGATCCAGATCGCGCGCGCGTTCGCCGACAAGCTGGCGAAGGTCGAACGCGACTGGTGCGACGCCTCGGAGCTCGTGCTGTCGCTCAAATGCGGCGGCTCGGATTACACGTCAGGCCTCGCCTCGAATCCGACGCTCGGCCGGGTCACCGATCGCCTGGTCGCGCTCGGCGGCGCCGCGGTGCTGGGCGAGATCGCCGAGATCATGGGCGCCGAACATCTCCTCGCCTCCCGCGCCACGCGCGTCGGGACGGCGACGAAGCTGATCCAGATCATCACCCGCGTTGAGACCGAAGCGCGGGCGCTCGGCCTCGACATCCGCGGCACGCAGCCGTCGCCCGGCAACATCCGCGGCGGCTTGACGACGATCGAGGAGAAGTCGCTGGGAGCGACGCACAAGGGAGGCGAGCTGGCGCCGCTCGAAGACGTCGTCGCCTACGCGGCGCCGATCGAGCGCAAGGGCCTGACCGTGATGGACACGCCGGGGCTCGACGTCGAATCCGTGACCGGCATGGTCGGCGGCGGCGCCCAGGTCGTCGTCTTCACGACCGGGCTCGGGACGCCGACCGGCAACCCGGTCGCACCGGTGATCAAGGTAACGGGGAACGCTCGCACCGCCCGACAGATGGCCGATAACATCGACCTCGACGTCAGCGGGATCATGGACGATTCCGAAACGCTCGAAACTGCGGCCGATCGCCTGTTCGACGAGGTTCTGGCCGTAGCGTCCGGCAAGCTGACGGCCGCCGAACGGCTCGGCCACCGCGAGTTCGCGATCCATCGGCGCAATCCGACAATCTAGGCCGCCCCCGGGTTTCCTCACCGATGTCTACTACTGTCTCGCGAGTCGGTCGCTATCGCTGGGTCATCTGCGGGCTGCTGTTCTTCGCCGCGACGATCAACTACGTCGACCGCCAGATCGTCGGCATCCTCAAGCCGACGCTGCAGCAAGAGTTCGGCTGGAGCGAGATCGACTACGCCGACATCGTCTTCGCCTTTCAGCTCGCCTACGCGATCGCGTTCCTCTTCGCCGGCCGGATGATGGACTGGCTCGGCACCAAGACCGGCTACGCCGTCGCGATCGTCGTCTGGAGCTTCGCGGCGATGGCGCACGCGGAAGCGCCGCTCATCGGCGAGGCCGCGGCGCCGGTCCTCGCCGCCATGGGCCTTGTCTACTCGGCCTCGGTCGCCGGCTTCATCGTCTGCCGCCTCGCGCTCGGCTTCGGCGAGGCCGGCAACTTCCCGGCGGCGATCAAAGTCGTCGCCGAGTGGTTCCCGAAGAGCGAACGGGCGTTCGCCACGGGCCTCTTCAACTCCGGCACCAATATCGGCGCGGTGCTGACGCCGCTCATCGTGCCGGTGATCGCCGTCAACTGGGGCTGGTACTGGTCGTTCATCATCACCGGCGGCATCGGCCTGCTGTGGCTGGTGCTGTGGATTCCGCTCTACGGTGCGCCCGAGACGCACCCGCGCGTCGGCGCCGCCGAGCTCGCCCATATCCAGAGCGACCCGCCGGATCCACCGGCCAAGATTCCATGGACGCGGCTGCTGCGCTACCGCCAGACGTGGGCGTTTGCGCTCGGCAAGTTCCTCACCGACCCGGTGTGGTGGCTGTACCTCTTCTGGATTCCGGACTTCCTGAACCGCAACCACCAGATCGATCTGAAGTCGGTCGGGCTGCCGCTGATTGCGATCTACCTGGTCGCCGACGTCGGCAGCATCGGCGGCGGCTGGCTCTCATCCTTCCTGCTCCAGCGGGGCTGGAGCGCGAATGCCGGCCGCAAGACGGCGATGCTGGCCTGCGCGGTCGCGGTCGTGCCGATGATCTTTACCGCGGGCGCGAGCGAGCTGTGGCTGGCCGTCGGCCTGGTCAGCCTGGCGGCAGCCGCGCACCAGGGATGGTCGGCGAACCTCTTCACCCTGACGACCGACATGTTCCCGCGCCATGCCATCGGCTCGGTCGTCGGCCTCGGCGGCTTTGCCGGCGCCGTCGGCGGCATGCTGATCGCGAAGGTGACGGGATACGTCCTCGAGGCCAGCGGCAGCTACGTCCCGATCTTTTTCATCGCGGCGTTCGCATACCTGTTCGCGCTGCTCGTGATTCACCTGCTGGTGCCGAAGCTGGAGCCGGTAAAGCTGGATTGACGGAGAGGACGGAGGAAACGGATTCACCACGGAGCAACGAAGAAACGGAGACGAACGGAGAAGAGATGTTGGCCATCACCGATCACGCCGAGATTCCCTTCTCCGTTGCGTCTCCGTTTGCTTCGCGCCTCCGTGGTGAATCCGTTCCCTCCGTTCCCTCCGTCCCCTCCGCCAGACTCCTGTCCACATCGAGTGACGGTCGCGCGTCCCGCGCCCGCGTTGAGGCAATGCCAGACGCGGCTCGCCTGTGGCATCTGAATTGCTCAGATAGACCGGGTGCTGCCAGCCGTTCCGGAGGACGTCGTGCGCATCCCTACTCGCTTTTCCCGGCTTGCTCTTGTCGCGACGCTTGGCGTCGCGATTCTCTTCCCAACCGATCTCCTCGCCCAGCGCCATAGTTCCGGACGCCAGGCGGTGGTCGTCTCGGGCGGTTACAGCCGGCCTTACTACCGGCCTTACTACTACCGGCCGTACTACCGACCCTATTACGCCCCGTACTGGGGCATCGGCTACGGCTGGTACAGCCCGTTCTACTTCGGCTTCTACGGCCAGTACCCGTATCCCTATCCGTACTACTACGGCCCCTGGGCCTACGACTTCACCGGCTCGGCGCGGCTTCAGGTCACGCCGCGCAATGCCCAGGTTTTCATCGACGGCTACTTCGTCGGCGTCGTCGACGAGTTCGACGGCAATCTGCAGCGCCTGCACGTCGAGCCTGGCGAGCACGAGCTGCAGCTCTATCTCGACGGCCACCAGACGTTCACCCAGAAGGTTCTGCTGGTGCGCGGCCGAACGCTGAAGATCGTGCACACGATGCAGCCGCTCGGGCCGGGTGAGACGGCGCAGCCGGTGTCGAAGCCGGACGAGTCGATGCGCGCCGAATCGGCGACGCGCGGGCCGTCGCGGCAGGCGGCTCCGCCGCGCGAGGAGGAGCCGGTGCCGTTCGGCTCGCTGCTGCTCCGCGTCCGTCCGGCCGACGCCGAGATCCTCGTCGACGGAGAGCCGTGGGACGCGCCGCCCGGCGAAGACCAGTTCGTCATCGAGCTGAGCGAAGGGACGCACCGCGTCGAAGTGCGGAAGAAGGGATTCCAGACCTACTCGACGACGGTGCGCGTGCGCCGCGGCGACACCGTCCGCGTCAACGTCAGTCTGACGCCGGGGGGATCTCTGACCGGGGTACTGTGATCTCGAACACCGCGCCGCCGTCGGGCGCGTTGGCTGCCGTGACCCGGCCGCCGTGGCGCTCGACGATGGCGCGGACGATCGACAGGCCAAGCCCGCTGCCCGACATGGCCGACGCGCTGCGCGCGGCGTCGACCTTGTAAAAGCGCTCGAAGATGTGCGGCAGGTGTTCGGGCGGAATGCCCGGGCCCGAGTCCTTGACCCTGAACGTCGCGACCTCGCCGTGTACCGCGGCGTCGAGCCTCAGGCGCCCGCCGCGGGGCGTGTGGCGGATCGCGTTCGCGGCAAGGTTCTGGAGCGCCTGCTCCAGCTTCTGCGCGTCGCCGGGCACCGTGAGGTCGGCGGGCTCGACGCGGACGTCGAGGTCAATCTGGCGATCGCGCAGCGCCGGCCCGTGCCGGTCGGCGATGCGGCTGAACAGCTCCCGCACCGGCACGTCCTCGATGGTCATCGTCCCGCCGCCGCCTTCGAGGCGCGCGAGATCGAGCAGATCACCGATCAGGCCTTCCAGTTTTATCGTCTCGTCGCCGATGATCTCGAGATAACGCTGGCGTGAGTCTGGATCGATCGTCAGCTCTGGCATCGCGAGGGTTTCGGTGTAGCCGCGGATGGCGGCGAGCGGCGTCATCAGCTCGTGCGACACGTCGGCCAGGAGCTGACGCCGGGCGCGATCGGATGCGGCCAGCGCCCCGGCGCGGGCGCTGAGATCGTCGGCCATGCGGTTGAACGTGTGGGCGAGCGAGCTGACCTCGTCGCCGCCGGCTTCGACGGCGCGGACGTCGGTCCGCCCCTGGCCGAGCGCGCGCGCGGCCTGCTCGAGCGTACGCAGGCGCCGGTGCGCCGGGCCGAAGATGAGGAGCGCGGCGCAGGCGGCGCCGATCGTCAGCAGCGCCAGCCCGACCCACGTCAGCGTCGGGCCGAGCTCGCGGATGGCGACGAACACCGGTGGCGCCGCCATCGGTACGATGGCGAAGCCGATCTCGGCGTTGTCGACGATGATCGATGCGACGGCGGAGCCGCGGTCCGGCCCCCCCGGTCCTCCGGGGCCGCCGGCGCCAGGTCCAGGTCCGGGACCCGGTCCGCCGGGCGGCGGCGCGCCGTCGGGCGGGCCCGGCCGTTCGCCGCGGTCGTCTCGATCCCGTTCGCCGCGGCCGCCCCTGCCAGGCCCATCGAAGTCCCCACCGCGCGGCCGGCCGCCGCCGCCGCCGTCACGCCAATCGGTCCCGGTCATCGGCAGCCCGCGCCGCACGCGCTGCTGCGCCGCGCGAATGTAGCCGGGCGGCAGGCCGTTCATGCGATTCGAGGCCGTCCGGCCGTCGCGCATCACGATCAGGAACGGCCGGTAGATGTGGCGGAAGTGGTCGCGGGCGTAGGCGTCGAGGTCCAGGCTGCGGTCGGCGGTAATTGCTGACGAGAGATCGGTGGCAACCGCAGCCACCAGCTGCTCGGGCGTCCGCCACGAACTGCCGACGATGCGATCGGTGAGCCACAGCAGGACGCCGCCCTGCGCGAGCAGCAGCGTCGCCAGCGTCGCGACGAAGCCGAACGCGATCCGCCAGTAGAGGCTCTTGTACCAGACGAGCTCGCCCATCTTCAGAAACCTTCGATCTTCACTTCGACCTTCACTTCGAGCTTCGACCCTTCGCACTTCAAACTTCCACTTCGAACTTCGAAGTTCGACCTTCGAACTTTCTTCTCAACCTTCCGCGAACTTATAGCCCGTGCCCCAGACCGTGAGAATCAGCTGCGGATCGGTCGCGTCACCTTCGATCTTGCGGCGCAGCCGTTTGATCAGCGTGTCGACGCTGCGTTCGGTCACGAAGGTCTCATTGCCCCACACGCGCTGCAGCAGCGCCTCGCGGCTGAACACGATACCCGGGTGGCTCGCCAGCAGGTACAGCAGATCGAACTCGTGACTCGTCAGCTCGATCTCCTTGCCGTTCATGCGGGCGTGCCGGCGCGCCGGATCGACCGTGAGCCCTTTGGCGGCGACCGGCCGGTTGTCGTCGCCGGTGCCGGCGGCGAGCCGCGACGGCCGTGGCCGGCGCAGCAGGGCGCGGACGCGGGCGATGAACTCGCGAACGCCGAACGGCTTGGTCAGGTAGTCGTCGGCGCCGCTCTCGAGCCCGAGCACCTTGTCCGACTCTTCGCGCCGCGCCGTCAGCATCAGGATCGGCACGTCGCTGTTCGTCGTCTCGCGGCGGATGGCGCGGCAGATGGTGACGCCGTCGAGCCCCGGCAGCATGAGATCGAGCACGACGAGATCGAACGGCTCCGACCGTGCGATCTGCAGGCCTTCCGTGCCGTCGCCGACGGCGACGGCCGACAGTCCTTCGAGCTTGAGATGGAGCGCGATCGAGATCGCGGATGTGCGGCTCGTCTTCGACTACCAGCACCCGCGGCCCGGCTCCCTCCGGCCCCCGAGCCTCCGAATCCATGTGCCCAGTGTAGCCGCCGGATGCCCGCCGGACGACCCAATCTGCGCCTGTCACCGATTCTTCACAGCGCCGCCACGGCCCCGCCATGCGGGTGCCGTCTCATTGGATAGTTCGGTGAGCCGATGGTCCGGAAGCCCGGGTGTGCGGGAGGCCGGCGCGGCTGCCGACAGGATGAAAACCATGCGCAAGCGAATCGGCCTCGTTCTCACGATCATCACCGTCACCGGCCTCAGCGCCGCCGCGATGTACCTTCGCAGCGGCGATACCGCGCCGGCGGTTACGACCGGCGTCGTGTCGCGCGGTTCGATCGTCAGCGTGATCAGCGCCACCGGCACGCTCGAGGCGGTCGGGACGGTACAAGTCGGCTCGCAGGTCTCCGGCGTCGTGCAGACGCTCCATGCCGACTACAACGCGATCGTGAAAAGGGGCCAGGTGCTGGCGCGGCTCGATCCGTCGCTGATCCAGGCCGAGATCGAGCGCGCCCGGGCGAACCTGACGGGCGCGGAGGCGGATCTCGAACAGCGGCAGGTGATGCTCGCCGACGCGACCACCAAGCTGGCGCGGGCGAAGGATCTCGCGGCGCGTCAGTTGATCCCGGCCAACGAGCTCGACGCCGCCGAGATCGCGCTGCGCACCACTGAAGCCCAGGTGAAGTCGGCACAGGCGCAGGTGACGCAGGCGCGCGCCGCCGTGTCGCAGTCGGAGGTCAACCTGGCCAAGACGGTCATCACGTCGCCGATCGACGGCATCGTCATCTCGCGCGCCGTCGATCTCGGCCAGACGGTGGCCGCCAGCCTGCAGGCGCCGACGCTCTTCACCATTGCCGCCGACCTGCGACAAATGCGCCTGAACGCGAACATCGACGAGTCCGATCTCGGCGCCATCCACGACGGGCAGACCGTGTCGTTTCGCGTCGACGCGTATCCGTCGGACGTGTTCGAGGGCACCGTGACCCAGGTGCGGCTGGAACCGGCCGTGGTCCAGAACGTCGTGACCTACGCGGCGATCGTCTCGGCGGCCAACCCCCAGCTGAAGCTGAAGCCGGGCATGACCGCGACGCTCGAGGTCGAGGTCGCGCGGCGCGACAACGTCCTGAGAGTGCCGAGCGCGGCGCTGCGCTTCAAGCCTGCCGCCGCCGTGCTGGCCGCCTTCGGTGCGGCCGAAGCGGAACCGGTTCGGGCGGTCGGGACCAGCGGCGCTGACGTTCTGACATCAGCCGGTGGCTCGGGTCGGCCCGGCACGGTCTGGACATACCTGGATGACCGTTTGCATAAGACGACGGTAACGACCGGCATCAGCGACGCGACTTTCACCGAGATCGTCGGCGGCGACGTGGCTGAGGGCGCTGCCGTCGTGACGCAGGTCACGATGCCTGGCAGCGCGAACTCGCGGCCGGCCGTGGCGCCGACCTCGAATCCGCTGATGGGCCAGACGCCGCGGCGGATGTAAAGCGTCCGCGCTGACGCAAGTAGATTTGGCTTTTGCACGCGGCGACGCGCTCGCCGCGCACCGAACTTGGACCGGCACCCTCCTCCCGCCGGTTGCAAGGCGCCCGTCGTGAGTTGGGTCTCCTCCCGAGCTCACGGCGGGCTTTTTTGTGTCCGCCTGCGGTCGCTGCGATTCCGGCTTCGGACAGGTGAGCGCAGCCGTTCCCGCGCCGCGGACGGTCGCGTCTAACGGGTGACGCGGAGGGTCGCGCGGTAGTCTTCAGGCGGGAACGGACGCGAGCTGAAGGGGTAGGGGCTCAGCTCGACCAGGGCTATCGTCAGGTCCTGGTCGACGACCGGGCGCGTTTCGGCAGTGTTGAGGATGTGCGGTCTCGTTCGCCCGGAGCGAAGCACCTGGATTTCGACCTGGGCGTTCCCGCCTTGAATGCAGATCGCGTCACCCGGGCAGCGTGAGTCCCCGCTGACCCGCTCGAACCGGATGCTGACCGACGCCTCGGGAATCGCCGACGTCTGCCCAGGCGCAAGCACGAGCTCGCTGGAAATGGGTGAGGGCTCGACCGGACTCTTTTCTGAACAGGCTGTCACTGCCAGGAGACAGAACGATATTGCCAAGGCGCGCATGTCTCCGATTATCGCAGACGTCATGCCAGCGGCCTGGCGGCCGGCAGGGTGGCGACCCCGTCCAGCACCCTCAAAACGAGGGCTTCTAACCAGCTTCACGACTTAAACTTCCGGAGAAGACAGCCGGCCGGGAACGGAGAGTTGGCAACCGTCCCGGCTCGGCTTTGGGAGGAGAGGCTGACACATGTAAGAACGACGGGATTTCACCGAGCGAACAGCATCCACCCGGCCGAGCTAAAAAAAGTTGCTGGAGCGGCCGAACAGACGAAGGTCACCCTGGTGTCGTCCAATTAGAGACGCGTCCGAACCGGCCGCTCAGCCCTCATGGGGAGTCCGACCTATGACCGAACTCAACGATCTTCGGCTGGACAAGTGGCAGGCGCCGATTGGACCCGAACCAGGACGCTCGTCCTGGCGCATCCTGGTCGCGATCGGCGTGCTGGCTGGCCTTCTCGCCGCCGCCTATTTCCTGCTGTGGCGGCGTGCCGCGCCTGCGCCACAGGAGGTCAAGAACCACACCGAGCAGGCGGTCGCGTCTGCCGCCGCGCCGAAGCCCGTCGCCGCGCCCGGTATGGACATCGATCTGCCGCCGCTCGACCAGAGCGACGCCATCGTGCGCGAGCTCGTCGGGAAGTTGTCCACGCATCCGACCGTCGCCGCCTGGCTGACGACCGACCAGCTCCTTCGCAACTTCACCGTGTCAGTGATGAACATCGCCGAAGGGAAGACGCCCTCGCGCCAGCTGTCGCGGGTGCGTCCGACGGGCGCGTTCATGGCCCGGAACGACGGCGCGACGCTCACGATCGATCCCCGCAGCTACCGGCGCTACGACGCCTATGCCGATGCCGTCGACGCGCTCGACGCCCGCGGAACGGCACAGCTCTACGCCACCCTGAAGCCGCGAATCGAGGACGCCTACCGCGAGCTTGGCTACCCGCAGGGGCAGTTCGACAGCGTTATGGAGCGTGCCATCGCCGAACTGCTCGCGACGCCCGTCGTTGAAGGCAGCGTCGGCCTGGCATCGAAGAGCGTGGTCTACGAGTTCGCGGATCCGAGCCTCCAGTCGCTGTCGTCGGCCCAGCGGCACTTCCTGCGCATGGGACCGCGCAACATGAAGCTGATCCAGGCGAAGCTGCGGGAGATTGCCAGCCTGTCCGGGCTCCAGACCGGCGCTCAACCCTGAAAATCGCCGCCGGCCTTCGGAGTACACTACGGCTGTCCGGAGGATCCTTGCTACGACGCTGGTCCCCGGCGGTCGTCCTCCTCGCAGTTCTGACGGCCGCCGCTACCGCTTCCCGCGCGCAGAAGGTTGGCGAACCTTCACCGCCGCCGGCCGTTGCCGACCAGGCGCCGGAATCTCGTACCGTGCGCCTCGAGGCGATCGTCACCGACTCGAAGGGCAAGCCGATCCCCAACCTCGCGCCGCGGGACTTCATCGTCCTCGAGGATGGCGTCGCCCAGACGGTTGAATCCGCGGTCCTGACGTCGAAGGGCGCGGCCGCGACCGTGCCGTCGCCGGTCGACTCGCCGCGGGATGAGGCGCGGGCGGCCCGCGAACCGGGCACGCGCGTGATCGCGCTCTATCTCGACGAGTTCCACGTCTCCGCCGGCGCCAGCACCGATCGCGTTCGCGCCGCGGTCCGCCGCTTCATCGATACCGAGATTCGCTCGTCCGATCTCGTCGCGGTGATGAAGCCGATGGATCACCTGACTCAGATCCGCTTCACGCGCGACCGCGACGAGGCCAGGAAGGTCGCCGCGGAGTTTTCCGGCCGCAACGGCGACTACGCCCCCCGCTCCGCGTTCGAGGAACAGTACGTCGGCCGGGCCCCGGCAGCGGTACGCGCCGCGCGCGGGCAGATCGTCATGTCCGGGCTGCGGGCGCTCGCCTCGCGCATGGGTGAGCTCAACGGCGGCCTCTCCGGCGTCGTCCTCGTCAGCGAAGGGTTCAGCGGCGGCTTCAGCCGCAGCCGCGAACGACGCCTGCCCGATATCGAGACCCTGGTTCGGGCCGCGAGCCGCTTCCGAGTGCTCTTCTACGCGTTCGATCCGTCGGCCGCGCCGGTGGTCGAGGCGGCAGCGGCCTCCGACAGCGGGCCAGCGGACGCATCGGCACTGCAGTCCCTGGCGCAGCAGTCGGGTGGGGGAACGCTTGCCCAGGGCAGCGATCTCTACGAGGCGCTGCGGCACGTGTCGCGCGACCTCGACAACTACTACGTCGTCACCTACCGCTCGGCGTCGCCGAACGACGGCCGGTTCCGCGCCGTTCAGATCTCAGCGACGCGTCGCGACGCGTCGGTGCGGGCGCGTTCGGGCTACTGGACGCCGCTCCCGATCGACCAGCGCGCCGCCTCGACGCGCACCTACGTGCCGCCGCCGGCGGTGTCGCTGCGGCCGCTGCGGCGAAGCCCGCTGATCGAGTCGTGGTTCGGCACGGTCGTCGATACGGACGGCAAGCGGCGGGCGATTTTCACCTGGACGCCTGCGCCGCTGCCGCCGACCGCCAAAGCGGCGGCGCGCGCCGATCTCGTCTCGCTCAAGGTGACGACGCCGGCCGGCCGGGTCCTGTTCGAAGGCGACATCTCGCCGGCGCACACCACCTCTGTTGTGGCCCGCCGCTCCGACAGCGCGACGTTCGAAGCGCCTGCCGGACGCCTCCAGTTCGACCTGACGATCCTGCGCGCCGACGGCGGCAAGATCGACACCGGGATGATGGATTTCGACCTGCCGGAGTTCACCACCAAGCAGGTGGTCATCCTGCAGCCGCAATTCTTCCGCGCCTCGTCCGCCCGGGAGTTTCGCGAGCTCGCGGCCGACGCCGGCGCCGCGCCGCTCCCGTCGCGCGAGTTCCGGCGCACGGATCGCCTGCTCGTGCGGGTTCCGACTTACGAGCCGGCCGGCCGCGACGTCCAGGTGTCGGCGAAGTTGATCAACCGGGTCGGGAACGTGCTCGCGGAGCTGACGCCGCTCACCCTCGCCGGCGCCGGCGAGGCTGCCGACCTGCCGCTCAACCAGTTCGACGTGCCGCTGGCGCGGTACGCGCCAGGCGAGTACTCGCTCGAGCTCTCGGCGCAGAGCGAGGCGGGCGTCACCCGGCAGTTGATAAGGATTCGGATTACGGGCTGACGTCAGTGCCCGCTGCCCTCGCCTGACAGCGACTTGACGACGTCGCTGACCACCTGCTTGGCGTCACCGAACGCCATCAACGTCTGATCGAGGTAGTAGAGCTCGTTGTCGATGCCGGCGAAGCCGGGGTTCATCGAGCGCTTGATCGCGACGATCGCCTTGGCCTTGTCGACGTCGATGATCGGCATGCCGTAGATCGGGCTGCCCTTGTCGTGCCGCGCTGCCGGGTTGACGACGTCGTTGGCGCCGACGACCAGGGCGACGTCGGTCTGGGCCATGTCGGGGTTGATGTCGTCCATCTCGATCAGCGCGTCGTAGGGGATCTCCGACTCCGCCAGCAGCACGTTCATGTGGCCGGGCATCCGGCCGGCGACCGGGTGAATCGCGAAGCGGACGTCGATGCCGCGCTTCGTCAGCTGATCGTAGAGCTCGCGCACCTTGTGCTGCGCCTGCGCCACCGCCATGCCGTAACCGGGGACGATGACGACCCGGTCGGCCGTCGTCAGCAGCTCGGCGACGTCCTGCGGCGTCGCGCTCTTCGCGGTCTTGGCCTCGCCGGCGGCGGCCGTCGCCTGGACCTGCCCGAACGCGCCGAACAGCACGTTGGTGAACGAGCGGTTCATCGCCCGGCACATGATGATCGACAGGATCAGGCCGGACGAACCGTCGAGCGCGCCGGCGGTGATGAGCAGCTTGTTCTCGAGCACGAATCCCATCGCGACGGCGGCGAGGCCGGCGTACGAGTTGAGCAGCGAGATGACCGTCGGCATGTCGGCGCCGCCGATCGGCAGGATCAGCAGCACGCCGAAGGCCAGCGACAGCAGCACGATGACGACGAACGCCATCGGCACGTAGGGATCGATCGTCAGGTAGACGCCGGCGCCGATCGCGATCGCGAGCAGCAGCAGGTTGACGATGTTCTGGTTCGCGTAGGTGATCGGCCGCGTCGGCACGATTTCCTGCAGCTTGCCGGCGGCCATCAGGCTGCCGGTGAACGTGAGGTAGCCGAGGATGACCTCGAGCACGATCGCGCCGGTCCGAAACGTCGTCAGCTCGCCGTGGTCGTACCAGACGATGTACTTGGCGGTGCCGACCAGGCCGGCGGCGAGGCCGCCGAAGGCGTGCGAGAGCGCCGTCCGCTGCGGCACCGCCGTCAGCGGCACCCACGACAACGGCACGCCGATCAGCGTGCCGATCACCATGGCGATGGCGATCCACTTGAAGTTGACGATCTCCGGCGCCATCAGCGTGCCGACCACCGCCAGCGTCATGCCGCCGACGCCGGCGGCGACGCCGCGCCGCGCCGTCTTCGGATGGCTCAGCCAGCGAAGCGAGAGGATGAAGAGCGCCGCCGCCGCGAGATAGGTGAGCTGGGTGAGTCCGTGAATCACTTCTTCGACTCCCGGGGCTCGCGCGCGCGGAACATCTTCAGCATCCGATCGGTGATCAGGAAGCCGCTGACGATGTTGGTCATCGAGGCCGCGACGGCAACCGCGCCGAGCACGGTCGCGAGCGTCGATTCCTGCTCACCGGCCATGAGGATGGCGCCGACGATCGCGATCGCCGAGATCGCGTTGGTCAGCGACATCAACGGCGTGTGCAGCAGGCGGGAGACGTTCTGGATGACTTGAAAGCCGACGAACGTCGCCAGCATGAACACGAACAGCATCGACCACAGGTCGAGTTCAGCCATGGCGCAGGGAGTTTAGCACGTGGCCGGCCCGCCGCCGCCCGCGGCGATGTGACCTTCGCGGCAGCCTCACGCCCCCACCCCGGCCAGCCGCGCCGCCGCCAGCCGCAGCGTCTCGTCCTGCTTGGCGAAACAGAAGCGCAGGACGAGCGGCCCCTCGCCGTGGTGCAGGAACGACGACGTTGGAATCGAGGCGACGCCGTGCTCGCGGGTCAGGCGGATCGCGAAGTCGGCGTCGCGCTCGCGCGTGATCGCCGAATAGTCGAGCAGCTGGAAGTAGCTGCCGTGGCAGGCCAGCGGCCGGAACGCCGAGCCTTGCAGCAGATCGAGGAACAGGTCGCGCTTCGCCTGGAAGAACGGCGCCAGTTCCGCCAGGCCGCGCCGGGTCTCGAGGAAGTCGGCGATCGCGTGCTGCACCGGCGTGTTGGTCGAGAAGGTGACGAACTGGTGGACCTTGCGGAACTCGCGCATGATCTCGGCCGGCGCGACGGCGTAACCGACCTTCCAGCCGGTCGTGTGATACGTCTTGCCGAACGATCCGACGACGACGCTGCGCCGGGCGAGCTCGGGATGGCGCGCCATGCTCTCGTGCTGGCGGCCGTCGAAGATGATGTGCTCGTAGACCTCGTCGCTCAGGACGAGGATGCCGGTGCCGTCGACGATGGCGGTCAGCTCGCGGATGTCCGCTGCCGTCAGCGTCGCGCCGGCCGGGTTGTGCGGCGAGTTGAGGAAAATCATCCGCGTCCGCGGCGTGACGGCGCCGCGGACCGCGTCCCAGTCGATGCCGTAGGACGGAAACTGCAGCGGCACGTAGACCGGCGTCGCGCCGCTCAGGAGGATCGCCGGCACGTACGAGTCGTAGCAGGGCTCGAGGACGATGACCTCGTCGCCGCGGCCGACGGTGGCGGCGACCGCGTCGAAGATCGCTTCCGTGCCGCCGGAGGTCACCGTCACTTCGCTCTCGGGATCGTAGCGGCGGCCGTGCGTCTCCTCGTACTTCGCCGCGATCGCCTGGCGCAGCCGCATCAGCCCCTGCATCGGCGCGTACTGGTTCTCGCCGCGCCGCATGTGGGCGGCGACGGCGTCGACGAGCGCCGGATCGCAGTCGAAGTCGGGAAAGCCCTGCGAGAGGTTGATCGCGCCGACCTCGGCCGCCAGCCGCGACATCACCGTGAAGATCGTCGTCCCGACCGCCGGCAGCTTCGATTCGCGGATCATGCCGGGCACTCGAACGTGCCGGTGTCGCGGTTCTTGCGCACCCGATCCCAGGGAAAGTACTGGCCATTCATCGCGATGTAGACGCCCGGCGGCAGGACCTGCGCGAACGACAGCGCGCTGCCGAGGTTGAAGAGCCCGTCGGAGCTGCCGAAGGCGTAGGGAATCATCGCTCCCGTCAGCACGATCGTGCGATCGCGCAGCGCCGCGGCCGCCAGCGCCCGCGCGGTTTCGACCATCGTGTCGGTGCCGTGGGTGACGACGATGCTGGTTTCGGCCGAGGCGAGGCAGCGGGCGACAATTGCGGCCCGGCCGGCGTCGTCGAGGTCGAGGCTGTCGACCATCATCACCGTCTCGACCGCGAGCGCCAGCCGGCAGCGGCCGCGCTGCAGCATCTGGGGCACGTGCGTGTCGCGGAAGAACAGCCGGCCGGAGAGCTCGTCGTACTGCTTGTCGAAGGTGCCGCCGGTCACCAGGATGCGTATCTTCATGCGCCCTACAGATCTGATATCGATCCTTCCATTCTGTACGAGCCCGCCCGCGGCCGCCACCCCGCCCGGTCGGCTGCGCGTGACTCAATTCGTTGACCGGATGACAGTTACGGCTGGACTGCCGCCGCCCGGGGCCGCCGGCACCCCGCTTGCCCTCGCAGGGCGCGGAGGTTATTCATGTCTTTTCTCACGCTTCTTGCCGCGACGATGGTCGCCATCGGCGGCTACTTCTACATCCGTCGCCGCGGCGCCCGCAAGCGTCGTGAAACCGCGTCGTCGTAGTCCGCGTTCGAGCAGGACGCTGTGAAACAGTGTCCTGTCACGCTTCGCCGCGGTTACCGCTCGATGCCGCTGGCGCGAAACAGATCGTCTGACGCCGAGAGAATGACACGCCGGAGGCGGTCCGGATACTCGCGCGGCAGATCGGCCATGAACCGTTTCACCACCTGTGCGGCGCTGGCAGAGCTGTGGCCGGCGAGCGTCGCGTCCATCCATCGCTTCGGGAAGAAGATGTCGCCAGTACGCTGAATGTCCAGCAGGAGATTCAGGCTGTCGGGGAGGTACTTCTCGGAGCTCTGCGCCCGCAGCGGGTCGTGCAGGTACGACAGCGCCTCGAGCACCCACGGTTCGCGCTGGCGGAACGCCGGGTCCTTCAGCTTCGCGAAAAACCCATCGCGCACGGCCTGGTCGGGTGAGACCGACGGCTGAACGTAGACGAACCGTTCACGCCGATCCGGGTTGGTGATGCGCGCGGCCTGCGCATCCAGGATCGCGGCGGCGCGAGCCGGCTGGAGCAGCGCCAGTCGCTGCGCCAGCGTGATGTAGTCGGGCTCGGCCAGCGTCAGGCCCGGAACCTCGGTCGTTCTGTTCCACACGCGCCCGAGCCAGTCGACGACCGCCGGCGATTGCGCCACGTCCCGCAGCGCCGAAAACCACGTTGACTTGAGGCTCGCGGTTCCGGCCTTCGACAGCCCGGCGCGCAGCGTGCTCTCGAGCTTCGGCGTCAGCGCCGGGCGCTCGGCCGCCGGCAGGAATCGCCAGTACGCCTGTTCCGCATAGTTGAGAATCCGCTGCACGTTCTGCTCGTCGGTCTCGCGCGGCAGCGCCGTGAGCGCCAGCGTGATGAGGGCCGCGGGCGAGGCGCGGCGGTCGAGCATCTGATCCCACAACGTCACCCATGCGGCGCCGCGGGTGAGCGGATCGGAGATCTCCGGCAGGTGCGCCAGCAGGTAGTCGAGCGAGCCGGCATCGAGCTCGAAGCTGCCGTAGCCGACACCGCAGCCCGGAAGGCAGGACGAACCGCGGCGCCGCCAGCCCGCGGGCCGCGGGCACGTCGACGGCGCCGTCCGCGATCCGGACCGGCAGCGTACGCAGGCCATCGGGCAGTCCGAGCGTCACCTGCAGCCGCTGATTCCAGAGCAGGCCGCGATCGGCGACGGGATCGCGCTGGGTGAAGCGCAGACCTTCGATGCGCCCGTCCACCACCGTGAGATCGGTGGCGATCGACGGCCGACCCGTCTCTTCGACCCAGACGCGGCTCCACGCCGCGAGATCCTCGGGTGTCCGTTCGTCGAGCACGGCGATCAGATCGGGCCAGGTGGCGTTGCCGAAGGGACGATCCTCGAGGTATTGCCGCACCCCGTCGCGGAAGCTCGCCTCCCCGAGAATGCCTTCGAGCTGGCGCATGACGATCGGCGCCTTCTGATAAATGATCGCGCCGTAAAGCGAGCCGGCCTCGTTCAGGTTGTCGAGCCGCTGGCGAATCGCGTTGGTCCCCGGCGTGCGGTCGACGTCGTAGGCGGCGGGATAGTGCGCCAGCAGGAAGCGCAGATCGTGATTGATCGCCGGGAACGACGGATTGACGATCTTCGCCGCCATGAAGTTGGCGAAGACCTCCTTCATCCAGACATCGTTGAACCACCGCATCGTCACGAGATCGCCGAACCACATGTGCGCCGTCTCGTGCGCGATGAGGCTGGCGCGGCCGAGCTGCTGGCCCTGCGTCGCCGACGGATCGAGCAGCAGCGCCGGCGCGTTGTAGAAGATCGCGCCCGCGTGCTCCATCCCGCCGAACTGGAACGACGGTACGAGCAGGAAATCGAACTTGCCCCAGGGATACGGGATGCCGGTGTAGCTCTCGAGCCAGTCGAGCGAACGGGCGTGCAGATCGAAGATCGCGTCACGGTTCCGCGCCACCTTGGCGGCATCGGTCTCGCGATGGAACATGCGGAACGTCCGCCCGGATCGCTCGGCGGTCTCGACCGAGAACCGGCCGGCAGCGAACGCGAACAGGTAGGTCGGCAGCGGCTGGGTTTCGGCGAACTCGACGATCGTCCGCTCGGCGCCCTTGCGGGTTTCGAGCGCGGCGCCGTTGGCGACGGCGTTCCACGCCGAGGGGATCTCGAGGCTGACCTTCCAGCGCGCCTTGAGATCCGGCTGGTCGAAGCAGGGAAATGCCAGGTGGGCGCGGGCCGGCACGAACAGCGTGTAGAGGTACTCGTCGTGGCGGTTGAGCGCGTCGTTGGCAGCGTCGAAGTCGATGGCGATCTCGTTGGCGCCCTTCGTCAGGGCCGCGGCTGGAATCACCAGGTGGTCAGGCGAGCGCGTCAAGGCGACGGTCCTGCCGCGCGATGTCGCGCCCCGGACCGTGCCGCCGGGGCCGAAGTCCAGCACCAGGTCGCTCGCGGCACCGGCGAGCGTGAATCTTACGATCGCGCGTCCCGTCACCGCCGCCGTCCGCGCCGCCGGCACCGAAACGCGGAGCTCGTAACGCAAATCGCTGATCCGCTTCGCGCGTGACTCGGCCAGCGTCAGCGGGATGCCGCGTTCCGGTGTCGGGGTTGGCGATGGCTCGGAGGGTCGCATGCAGGAGGCTGCCGCCAGGATCAGGAGCAGCCAGGCCGCCCGGTTCATGCCGGCATCATATCAGGCGACTTTTCGCCAGCGCAGCGCCGCCAGCGCCGCGATCACGACGAAGAAGCAGAGGCTGATGAACGACAGCCGCATGAACGCGCTGTAGGCCTCGCGTCCCATCAGGTCGAAGATCGCCAGGCCGATCACCGCGACCGCCGCGATCGTCAGCGCCCGCAGCGGTTGCGGCAGCTGGTCGTCGTAGTTGGCGAGGTAGACGATGGCCGGGGTGGCGATCAGGAAGACGTAGTCCCATCCCTGCGGCGAGAGCAGCGGCATCAGCGTCAGGAGCAATCCGCCCTCGAGACCCTCCGCAAATCGCACGCCGCGGCGGCCGAGGAACACGAGCCCGGCGGTCGCCAGCAGCGCGACGGCGCCGGCGTAGGCCAGCCGCGTCGACAGATCGCCAGGGCCGAACCAGCGGAAGAACATCGCCGCCAGCGACACGTTGTCGTGGACCAGGAGGTTCGGCGCCGTGGTTTCGGTGACGGTCCGCCACCATTCGCGGTGCAGCAGCAGGTTGCCTTCGACGCCGTAGAGCAGTGTCGGCAGCGCCAGCGCCAGCGCCAGCCCGCCGCCCGCGGCGAGGAATGACGCCGGCTGCCGCCGCGCCGCCAGCCACGGCAGGAACAGGACCGCGTACGGCTTGATCACGATCGCGACCGCAACGAGTGCGCCGGCGGCCAGCTCGCGGCCATGTTTCATCGCGAGCAGGGCTGCGGTCGCGATCACGGCGAAGAGCAGGTTGACCTGGCCGAGCACGAGCTCGTGGGCATAGAACTTCCCGAACGCGACGATCAGGATGACGTAGAGCCAGCGCGCGGGGCGCCGCTGCTCGGGCGGAAGCCGCACGGCGAGACGCAGCAGTACGATCAGGAGGCCGATTGACGTCGCGAACCACAGCAGCTTGGCAGTGGCGAGCGGCAGCAGGCCGACCGGGATCACCAGCACTGCGAACGCCGGCAGGTACTTGAACTGGAAGTGGCCGTCGTCGGTGCGGTAGAGCGGTTCGGCGTTGCTGGCCCGGGCGGCGATCTTCCAGTAGACGTCGAAGTCCGGCATCTTCGGGCCGGCGCGGTAGATGAACACCCAGATGGCCAACCCCGCCAGCAGGCCGATGACCAGCAGCCTGCCCCGTGCCATCAATCGCGCTCGAGCCCGACCAGCGTCCAGCCGTCAGCCGCACGGCGGAAATAGAGGGCGACCGGTTCCTGCCACCCCGGATGCGTGGCGTTGTAGCCCCGCACCACCGCGGCGACGAACTCCGGCTGCGACGCGAAGAGCGCCGCCGGTGCCTGCGCCCGCGTGTCGGTGGCCGCCTGCTCGGTACCGACGTTGGTGTGCTTGCCCGTCGCGTTGTCGAACTGCGACCACTGGATGGTGTAGCGTTCGGCGGCCGTTGCGACGCCGGCGCGAACCGCGGCGTTCTCGAACGTCAGCTGCCCGGTCGGGCTGAGCGCCGGGCTGACGATCGGATTGGTGACGTTCAGCCAGGCTTCGAGCACCCGGCGCTTGCGCGCAACGAGGACCTTGGACAGGTACTCCGTGGCTTCCGGGTTCGAGTACTTCGCCGTGCCGACGATGGCGCGCACGGCGTCGTCGGACAGATTGGCGATGATGCGCGCGCCCCAGAACAGATCCTCGCGGCGGGCGTTGGCGAAGGCGGTGTTGGGGTACTCCGGCTTCCAGTCGGGCGGCGAGAAGTGATCCGACTCGATCCGCCCGAGCGAGGGAATTTCGGGGTACGGGATCTTGATCCACGGCCGGACGTAGAACCCGAGCGTCAGCATCGTGATGAACGTCGGCCGCGATTCCCACAGGAACTCGTTGCCGGCGCGCGGGCTTTGCGCCTGGATGGTGCCGCTGCCGAGCGTCGATCCAAAGTCGATCAGGTAATGGCGGACGATGGTCCGGCCGTTGGCGGTGACCAGCGTGTCCAGCGTGTTCACGCTGCGCGAGTCGTCGTGGTTCAGCCAGGCGCTGATGACCCGGTAGCCGCGCAGCTCGCGGCGGTGCTCGTGCGGGAAGATGTCGTTGGGATCGTCTGGCCGCGTGCCGTAGAACCGGAATGGACCGACGGGCTTGCCCTCGACCGCCTTGCTGGCGAGCGCGCGGGCGGAGCCGTCCTCGTTGCGGGCGACGCGATCGAATATCTCATCGAGATCGCGCTGGTCCATCCGCCGGCGGCGGCCGCTGCGGTCGTCGACCATCGCCCCTTCCTGGATGGAGACGTTGTCGGGGCGGACGATCGCGAGGTAGTTCTCCGGCACGTGATAGCCGAAGGCATGGAGCAGCTTGGTCGAGATGACCTCGGCGCCGCTGGCCATCTCCGGGTTCGCCGGCGGGTCGAACTTGATGAAGTACATCTGGCCGGTTTCGTCGCGGATCGTGAACCCGGGCGACCGGCCTTCGAGCTTGCCCGAGATGACCATCCACTTGCCGACGGGTCCGGCGCCGGTATCCGGTCCCTTCGTCAGCTGGTCGACGGTCCAGGGCGCCTTGCCGATCCGGTTGGTGAACCAGCTCGAATCGGGCACCTCGTCGATCGTGTTGATGTTCTGGGCGCGCTTGTCGGCTTTCTCGCCGGCGCCGAGGAACGAGTTCTCAGTGAAGTCGTAGAGCTGGCTGATCTCCGAGGAGCGGACCTTGGAGGCGTCCTGCGTTTCCACGTCGCGCGCGATCGGATCGTCGCGAAAGAAAGTCGGCCCGTTGGCCGTCGCCGAAGTCAGTCCCGCCCATGCGAGCGCGATCAGGACGGCGGTAAGAGGAGCTCGGTGGCGCATGCAGTGAAGTCCGTCCCGGTGGCTGGCGTCAGAACGCCTTGCTGAACTTGAAGAAGGCCTGTACGCCGTCGCCGCCGAACCCGATGTCGACACGGTACAGCACCGTACGGGTCGTGTTGAACCTGAACCCGATGCCGTAGGCGTGCTTCATGTCGTTGAGCTTCAGCGCGTCGATGTTCGGCGCGACCGAACCCCAGTCGTAGAAGAGCGCCATGTCGAGACCGGAGAACGCCTCCCACCGGTATTCGGCATTGACGTAGACAACCGCATCGTCGCGGAAGCGGTAGTCGTTGTAGCCGCGATGACTGGTGCTGCCGCCGAGCGTCGGCTTGAAGTAGAACGGCACCTGCTGGCCGGCGCCCTCGTCGACTGCGGCTGACTGCAGCGCGGCCTGTACCGCAAAGACTCGCTTCTTGTCGAAGATCGGCACGAACTGCTGAAGCATGAGATCGACGGCGCGGAAGCTGTAGAGATTGAAGTCGAGGTCCGAATACTCGCGCCAGGTGAGCGAGTAGAAGCCGCCGTCGCGGGCGTTGTCGTCCTGGTCGCGATAATCGACCACGGTGAAGACCTCGGCGTAGCTGTAATCGGGCTGCTGCGCCAGGCCGGGAGCGTCCGCGTCGGTGAAGAGGTCTTCAATCGACGGAAAGCGGCTGTCGGTGCCGCGGCCGATCGTGCCATCGAGGCGGCCGAATCGCGTGCCGACCTCGTACCACGCCACCGGCCGGACAATCGCGCGCCCCTCGTAGTTCGTGTAATCGACCTTGTAGCTGACGCGGTTGTCCTTCAGCGAGTCCGCCCCGACGCCCCAGAAATCTTCCTGCGGATTGTGCCGGTAGACCGCGTGCCCTCCGATCTCGAGCCGGTTCCTGAGCAGGTACGGCAGCGAGAAGTCGGCCTGGAGCATCTGATAGTTGCGCGTCGAGATACCGGCGCCGAGCACCAGCCGCGCGTTGCGGTTGAAGAGATCGTGCCGCCAGCCGCCGCCGACGCCGAGGCCGCCGCCGGTCGGCTTCCACTTGAAACCGTACTGAAGATAGAAGCCGTCGTGCGGCGCGAGCTTCTCGAACGGCTTGGCGTCCTCGACCCACAGCATCCACTTTTCGAGCTTCTTCGGCGTGTACTCCGAGAGCGCCGCCGCTTTCTCGCTGCGGATCTGCTCGAGCGCCGCCTCGCGCGTGTCCTGGGCGCCGGCGGTGAGCGGGGCGCCGAGCAACGCGGCCGCGAAGAGGAGGCAGGCCGACCGACTGGACATAGAACTCGAACGATATCGCAGGAACAGCAGCAAGACAAAGCGATTCGCCGTCGACAGCGGCCCCTCGTTCGTGGAATAAGTGAAGGAGAGACACGTCGATGCGGCCATCCATTCGCCACCGCAACCGTAACCGGCATGCCCGGCCAGCTCTCCTGGCATTCGTGTGCGCAACCTTCGCCGCGGCGGCGACGACGCCGTTGCCGGCGCAGTCAGATCGGCCGGATCTGGCCGGCGTGTGGAGGCTCAACGCTGAGCTGACCCAGCTGCCCGCGCCGGGCTCGACGGCCGAACGCGCCATGGGCCCCCGCGCTCCCGTCGGCAGCAGCGGCGCCCCGCTCGGCGGCGGCCGCGGTCCGACGTCAGTCGGCGGCGGCAGCCGTTCGAGCCCCGATGATACGGCGCGCACGCGTGAGGCGATCCGGCTCGCGCTCCTGACCCACACCACGCTCACCATCACCGCCGCGGATCGCTCCATCGTCATGACCGACGAGTCCGGGCGATCGCGGACGCTGACGCCCGACAACAAGGTGACGGAGTCGAAGGCGGGCGCGCTGACGGTCGAATCCAAGGCGCGCTGGGACGACAGGACGCTGGTCGTCGAGCGGAAGTACGAAGGCGACGTGAAGCTGACCGAGCGCTATACCATCGGTGGAACGCCGCGCCGCCTCACGATTGCTGCCAGGCTCGAGAGCCCTGGTGAGCGCGCCCGATCTTTTCAGCGTGTCTACGACGCGGATGGGCCGTGAACGGATCTAATCAACACGCAGCGCCTTCAACGGATCGAGACGGGTCGCTCGTCTCGCCGGGATCAGGCAGGCGGCGAGCGTGACAGCGGTGAGCAGCAGCGTGATGCTGACGAGCGTCACCGGATCCTGCTGCGGGATCTGGGCGACGAACGAGGCGAGTCCCATCGTCACGCCGTAGGCGCCGATGAGGCCGAGCCCGAGCCCGATCCCCAGTTGCCACAGCCCGCCTTTCAGGATCAGCCACGAGATCTGCCCCGATGAGGCGCCGAGCGCGAGGCGGACGCCGATCTCCGGCGTTCGCTGCGTGACGCCGTAGGCGGTGATGGCGTAGACGCCGACCGCCGAGAGCACGAGCGCGATGATCGCGAAGATCACGAACATCGATCCGAAGACCTTGTATGGCCACCGCTGCTCCGCTATGAAGGCGTCGAGGGGATTGACGGCGAACAGCGGTTGTTCGGCATCGATCGCTCTGGCGGCCTCGCGCACGGCGTTGGTCAGGGTGCCGGGCTCCGGCGACGTCCGGACGAGCAGCGCGCTCCCCATCGGCGACTCGAGCCGGTACGGTTGATAGACGACGCCGGGCGGCTCGAGCGCCTGCACTTCGCCCTGGCGTATCACGGGGCTGACGCCGACGACGGTCAGCCACGGGCCGGGTTTCTCGCCGCGGTCCCCGAGCATCAGCCGGATGCGCCGGCCGATGGCATTGCCGTCGGATCCGAACTGCGATGCGAGGCGCTGGTTGACGACGACCACCTCTGATCCCGGCGCGCCGTCGGTTTCGGCGATGGCGCGTCCCTGCAGCAGGTTCACGCCGAGCGTTTCGAAGTAGCGGGGGCCAATCGTCACCGACGACAGTCTCGGACGCTCCGTTCCGCTCGCCGCCGGCTGGCCCTCAATCTCGTAGAGGAACTGGCCGGCGCCGCCGAGCGGCAGCGACGAGGCCAGTGCTACCGAGGTCACGCCCGGCAGCGTCGCCAGGCGCTGCTGCAGGCTGTCGAAGAACACCTGCCGCTGTTCCGGCTTGGGATACTTGCTGTTGATCAGCTGCGTCCGGAGCGTCAGCAGGTGCGCCGTCTCGAAGCCGAACTCCTGCGTGTAGAGCTTCAGGAAGCTGCGCGCCATCAGTCCCGCGCCGGTGAGGAGCGCGAGCGTCAGCGTCAGCTCGGCGACGACGAGCGACGAGGTGAGCCAGCGCGCGCGCGAGCCGCCGGACGACCCGCGGCCTCCTTCCTTCATCAACTCGTTCAGGTTGGTCTTCGACGCGTGCAGCGCGGGCGCCAGGCCGAAGATGATGCCGGTCAGCAGGCAGACGGCCGCGAAGTAGCCGAACACCGTGACGTCGAACGTGAAGCGGATCCAGTAAGGCTTGCCGACGTCGGCGACGGCGGCGTCGAAGAGACGCACGCCGACTGTCGACAGCGCCAGGCCGAGCACACCGCCCAGCATCGATAGGAAGACGCTCTCGATCAGCAGTTGCCGCACGACCCGGCCGCGGCTGGCGCCAAGCGCGGTGCGGAGGGCGATCTCGCGCGCCCGGTAGGCGGAGCGCGCCAGCAGCAGGTTGGCGACGTTGGCGCACGCGATCAGCAGCACGAACCCGACCGCACCCATCAGCAGCGAGAACATCAGGCGGATCTCTCCGCCGTTGAACCGCTCGTTGAACGTCATCAGCCGCGCTTCCGTGTCCTTCTGGTGCTCGGCATCGGCGGCGGCGAGCTGCTGCGAGATCGCCGCCATCTCCGTCGACGCCGACTCCCAGGACGAGCCCGGCGCGAGGCGGGCGAAGACGCCGATGTTGCGAACGTGCCGCTGCGGCTCGTTCGCCGGGGCGAGCAGCGGCCGCCACAGGTCGGCGTTGGTCGGAAAGCGCATGCCCTCGGGCATGACGCCGATGATGGTGTACGTCACCTCGTTGATCTTGAGCGGCCGGCCGATGGCGTTCGGATCGCGGTCGTAGCGATTCCGCCAGAGCTGATAGCCGATGACGACGACCGGCGCCGCTCCCGTCGCGTCGTCGCCGTCGGCGAAGTCGCGGCCGAGGAACGGCTGCTGCCGGAGCAGGCGGAAGGTATTGGCTGACACCGACGACCCCGAGACGCGCTCGGCCGGGTGATCGGGGTCGCTGATGTTCATCTGGCCCTGGAGGAAGCCGGCCACACCGGCGAACGACTTCGCCCTGGACCGCCATTCCTCGAATTCGCGCCAGGACGCGGGCGAGCTGTTCTCGGCGTCGCCGGTCGTGTTGCGGGTCGCGAGCAGGACGATCTCGTCGGCCCCGTCGAAGGGCAGTCCCCGAATCAGGACCGCGTTGACGAGGGTGAAGACCGTCGTGTTCAAGCCGATGCCGAGGGCCAGCGCCACGACGGCAACAAAGGTGAACCACGGGTCCTTCACCAGCATGCGGCCGGCGTAGCGCAGATCCTGAAAGATGGACATCAGCGGGCCTTGAAAGGGGAAGGGCCGGAAGAAAGCCTTCCAGCGGCTGTTTCCCTATACGACGTCGGTTGGATGCCGGTTCGGTGGGGGTGGAGTGGGGTCGCGGCCGAGCGTGTTAAAGTCAGAACGATTGAGCTGGCCGTTACTACCTCCGTCCTACGAACGTCAGCACGGGCACGCCGAGCGGATCGAGCTCGCCGATGACCGTCGCATCCGCGAGCGCAACAAGATCAACTACCGGCTGGCGCACTGGCCGATCTGGATTTTCGTCTTCTTCATCGCGCCCGGGCCGCTGACCTTCGACCTCTTCGAGCGCGGGTTCGATGCGCGGATGTGGCTGTGGCTCGCCGCCGTGCTCATCGGCACCGGCATCGCGGGCTTGCGCGGGGCTCTGCCGGGAGTCGAGCCCCGGCCCTACATCATCCGCTTCACCGAAGATCGTCCGAACCCGCTCTACCGGCGCGTCTGCTACACGCTGGCGTGGAGCGAGGTGATTGCCTTCGGCGTCCTCAACATCGCTGGCCTTGCGACCGCCATCTTCACCGGCGAGTGGCGGCTGCGGCAGATGTACGACCAGGCCTACTTCCCGATCGCGGGAACGATCTGGATGCTCGGCGCGCTGGGGCAGCTGCCGCGCGTCAAGGCCTCGACCCAGGGCGAAGGACACGAGCGGCGGTACTTCTACGGCTCAGTGTGGGCGGTGGCGATCGCGCAGCCGATCCTCTGGGCGATGTGGAAGGTGCTGCCGCAGGCGCGCTGGGCGGACGTCCTCAAGCTGGTCGTCTTCGTCGGCATCCTTGTCTACGTCGGCAACCAGGCCCGCCGCGGCCTCCTGCCGCGCACGCGTCCGATCGTGCCGGGGGAGCTCGCAGTTTCGGACTGAGCTGGCGGTCAGGACAAGAACCCTGCGCGCGGCGTCCTCAGCCGCGCGGCGACGCGACCACGCTCTCGACGAACGCTTCGATGTCTTTCGCCGGCCGCGCGCCGGCGGTTCGACCGATCTCTTTCCCGCCCGCAAACACCGCCATCGTCGGAATCGAGCGGATGCCGTAGCGCTCGCCGAGTTCCGAAAGCACGTCCGTGTTCACCTTGACGACGACGTAGCGGCCGGCGTTGCTGGCGGCGACGCGCGCGAGCTCGGGCGCGACCATGCGGCACGGCCCGCACCACGGCGCCCAGAAGTCGACGACCACCGGCAGTTTCGACGCCGCGACGAGGCCGTCGAACGCGACGGTGTCCGGTATGTCGATCGGCTCGGCCGCGACCGGGAGCTCCGTGCCGCACTTGCCGCATTTGCCGGCATGGCCGAACGCAACGCGGTTGCGCTGGCCGCAGGAGGGGCAGGGCGTGATGATGCCCCGTTCGTCGAGGGTTGCGGTGCTCATTTGGCGATCGTAGCACTCGGCGCTTCGCCGTCGGGGCTCGGGGCTCGACGGGGCTCCGCGGTCGGGGCTCGGGGCTCGGGGTTCGGGATTCGCGGAACTCACAGTCGAACGACTCAGAGCTCTTCGGAACCCCCGAGCCCCGAGCCCCGAGCCCCGAGCCCCGAACCCCGAACCCCGAAGGCGAAGGCGAGAATGCTACGATCCTCCTGCCATGGATCGGGCCACCTCCGTCCACCCCGCCACCGATCTCGCCCGTCGTCTCGAAGCTTTTGTCGTCGAGCGGTTTCCGTTCGCGATTGGTCCGGTACGCGCGGCCTTCGACGCGTGCAAGACGGTGGTAAAAGCGGACGATGTATCCCTCGAGGCGGTGCGCCGGCGCTTCGACGCCGAGCTGCGGGGCCGTTTGAAGAACATCGAGCCGACCGACCGTGTCGAGACGACGCCGGGCGTCGATGCGGCGCGGCGGTTCGAGCAGGCGGTTGATGAGCTCGTCGAGGCGTGCGACGGCTTCCTTCATCGCGCCGCGCTCCGCGCCTCGCTGACGCCGGACGAACGCCGCGAGATCCTGCGCGGCATGGTCCTGACGCGCGCTACCGACAACCGGCTGAAGACGCTGTTCACCGGCGGCGAAGTTCGTCATGGCGAGGCCGCGTTTCAAGGCAAGGGCTTTCGCTCGCTCGGCCAGGAAGCGATCTACGCCGCGGTGATCAGGCTGCGGCGCGGCGAGGCCTTCCACGAGATCGTCGACGGCGAGACGCGCTGGCATGGCGACGTCATCGCGCCGGTGATTCGGGATCTGGGCGCGACGCTGGGGATGCGCCCCGACGCCGCGAACGTGCACGCCGTCCTCTCGGCACAGATGGCCAAGGCCGGCCCGCCGATGGACGGTCGGGACCTTCATCACGGTGACCTCGGTTTCGGCATTCTCCCGGCGGCGGCGCCGCTGGCCATCGGCACGCTGACGATTGCCGGCATGGCGCTGGCGTTCCACCGCGAAGGCTCAGGCCGCCTCGCGATCTCTTTCATCGGTGAAGGCGGATCCTCGCTCGGCGAATGGCACGAGGCGATCAACCTCTGCGCCGCGCGCCGCCTGCCCGCGATCTTCGTCGTCGAGAACAATCAGACCGCGCTCTCGACGCCGGTGCGGGAGCAGTCGGCGGTGCGCGTCTTCGCCGACAAGGCGGCAGGCTACGGCATTCCCGGGATCACGATCGACGGCACCGACGCCGACGAGGTCGCGGCGGCGTTCGCGTGGGCCGCAGGGCGGGCCCGCGACGGGCTCGGACCGACGCTGGTCGAGCTGGTGTCGATGCGGATGTGCGGGCACGCCCACCACGACGACATGCTCTATCTCGGGAAGGAGCCGCAGCCGGGGTGGACCTACCCGGCGCTGCACGAGTCCGGCTACGCCGATCCCGAGCTCTACGCTTTCTGGTCGGCGCGCGATCCGATCGCGACCTACGCGGCAAGACTTCAGGAAGAGAATCTCATCGATGGTGAGGAGCTGGCGCGCCTGAAAGGCGAGTGCGAGGCGCTGGTCGAAGCCGAGGCCCGCGCCGTGATCGACGCGCCGTGGCCGGATGCGGCCCGCGCTGGAGAGGGCGTCTTTGCCGGCGAGCCGCCGCGGCTCCGGGTCGAGGTGCTCGAGCCGTCGATTCGCGAAACGCGGCTTGGCGCCGCGCCGGACCTGCCGGCGCTCGAAGCCGGCCCGGCCTTCGATCGCAAGGGCACGACTTTTCTCGAAGCGGTGATGCACGGGGTCGGTGACGCGCTGCGCTCGGATCCCCGCGTCTTCGTCTACGGCGAGGACGTCGGCGGCCGCTACGGCAACGCCTTCCTGCTGCTGCGGCCGCTGCTCGAGGAGTTCGGCGATCGCATCATCAACTCGCCGCTCGCCGAAGGCGGTGTCCTCGGCGTCTGCGTCGGCGCGGCCCTCGCCGGGCAGCGGCCGATTGGCGAGATGCAGTTCAACGACTTCGTCGCCACCGGCTTCAACCAGCTTGTGAACAATGCGGCCAAGATCCGTTATCGCTGGCAGGGCAGCGTGCCGATGGTGCTGCGGATGCCGTGGGGCGGCCTGCGCTCGGCGGGCCCGTACCACAGCCAGAACACCGAAGCGTGGTTCTACCGCACGCCGGGCCTGAAGATCGTCGCGCCCTCGACGCCGCACGACGCCCGCGCGCTGATGGCGGCCGCCGTCGCCGATCCGGATCCGGTGCTCTTCTACGAGCACATCGCGCTCTATCGCGACCCGCGCGTCAAGCAGATCCTCGAGGAATCGCCCGCCGCGATTCCGATCGGCAAGGCGGCGCTGCGCCGCGCCGGCGGCGATCTCGTCGTCATCACGTACGGTGCTTACGTCCACGCCTGCCTGCGCGTCGCCGACCGGCTTGCCGCCGATGGCATCGAGGCCAGCGTTCTCGACCTGCGATCGCTCGTGCCGCTCGATCGCACCGCCGTCCTCGGCTGCGTCCATCACTGCAGCCGCGTCCTGATCGTGCACGAGGACACCCGCACCGGCAGCATCGGCGAGAGCCTCGCCGCCATCATCCAGGAAGAAGCCTTCGAGGCCCTCGACGCGCCCATCCGCATTCTCGCCTCGCTCGATACGCCGGTTCCTTATTCTCCGCCCCTCGAGGCCGTGTTCCTGCCGTCCGAGGCAGAGATCGAGCGGGCGGCGCGGCTGCTCGTGGCGTACTGATCCGGCGGACTGACTCGGCATGTCGACGAACCGAGGCGAATCCTGAGAGTCGCGATCGTCCGGCAGACGCCGCGCGACGAGCAGTCGTCGGTCTACCTCACTTACCGTGCGCTCTCGGCCGAACTGTTGAGCCGCGGCCACACCGTCTCGATTCTCGCGCCGCAGGATTTGCGTCGGCGCAGCGGTTTGCCGGTCGCATGACGCCGCTCGTCGCCCCGCTCGCGACCGCGTCGTGGACGGCAGCCCACGCGGGTGTCCCGGTCCGGAGCAGTTGATGACGAATCGCATGATAGAATCGCCCGCTTCCTTATGAGTCGCGACCTCGACGCCCTCACGTCTTCGACCCTGAAACATCTGCGTGAACATTGGTGGGACGACGCCTTCACGGGGTTCCTCGAGGAGACGTTGAAGCCGCGTCCGGGCAAGCGCATCCTCGACGTCGGATGCGGCACGGGCACGGCGGAGATGAGCCTGGCGCGGCTGCGCATGTCGCAGATGCACCTGTTCGGAGTCGACCTGCTGCACGAGCGCGTGCGTGAGGCGCATGCGGCGACGCGCGGGATCAACGCCCGCGTTGGCTACGCGGCGGCCGATGCGGTTCGGCTCCCGTTCGCCGCTGGCGTCTTCGACTCGACCTACTGCGTCGCCGTCATGCAGCACATTCGTGACCTCGCGGGCGCACTCCGCGAGATTTCGCGAGTGACTCGGCCCGGCGGCCGGGTCCTGGTCGTCGAACCTGACAATGCGGCGCGCTACTGGTTCAGCTCGGTGCCGAGCGGCATGGAAGCCTTCGATTTGAGCCGCCGCTTTTTCGCCGGCGTCGCCGCGGTGCGCGGCGAGTCGAGCGAAGTCGCGGTCGGTCCGCTCGTTCCCGGGCTGCTGGCGTCGTGCGACGTCGAGCCGGTCTCGGTCAGCCTGTTCCCGGTTTCGGTCGCGCACCTCGGTGCCCCGCCGAAAGCGTTCTGGGATTCGCGCCGCGCCGCCGTCAAGGACGTCATCGCCCGGGCGCCGGACGAATCGCTGCGCCGCCTCGGCGCCGACTACCTGAAGGTCGTCGAGCAGTACGCGCGCGACGCGTCGGCCGCCGGCGCCGCCTTCGTCGAGATCCAGAACACCATGCTGTTTGCGACCGTCGGCGAGCGCGCCGAGTAGATGCCGCGCGGGCCCGACGGGTCGGCGGGCTGGGACGCCTACGCCCCGTTCTACGACTGGGAGAACGCGCGGACGGTCGCGCGGCGCGACGTCGCCTTCTGGCAGCGCCTCGCGCTGGCGCAGGACGGTCCCGTGCTCGAGCTCGGCTGCGGCACCGGCCGCATCACCGCGCCGGTGGCAAAGGCGGGAGCGACCGTCGTCGGCATCGATCTTTCGGCACCGATGCTGGCGCGGGCGCAGCGGCGGCTGGCCCGGGCCCGGCTGCATCATCGCGCCAGCCTCGTCCGCGGCGACATCCGATACCTGCCGTTCCGCCGGCGCCGCGGCTTCAACCTCGTGATGGCGCCCTACGGCATCCTGCAATCGCTGACCCGCGAGCGCGACCTGCGCGCGACCCTCGAATCAGTCGCCGGCGTCATCAAGCGCGGCGGGTTGTTCGGGATCGACCTCGTGCCGGACCTGCCGCGCTGGAGCGAATACTCACGGCGCACCAGCCTGCGCGGCCGCCGCAGCGCTGCGTCCACCGTGACGCTGATCGAATCGGTGCGCCAGGACCGTCCGCGCAAGCTGACGATCTTCGACCACGAGTACATCGAGCGCCGCGGGCGAACCCGCAGCGTCCATCGTTTCTCGCTCACCTTCCGCACCTTGACGGTACCGCAGATGGCGCAGCGCCTCGAGCGCGCCGGCTTCCGCGTCGACGCGATCCTCGGCGACTATCGGGGCGGACCGTGGGATCCCCGCGCCGACGTCTGGGTGCTGCTCGCTTCGAAACGGTAGATGGCTCAGGGCTCAGGGCTCAGGACTCAGGGGGCTCAAGCAAAAGCTCGGCGTAGCGAGACCTTCGACTAGGATCTGAGATTGAACCTGAGTCCTGAGCCCTGAGCCCTGAGCCAACGAAAGATGTACCGCCCCCACCCTGATCGCGCCGCGCACGCGGCGGGCGTGAGCGAGCGGCACCCCTTCTACGATCGCCGAGTCGCGGAATTCGGCCTCGCCTTGCCGTCGTCGCAGCGGATGGCCGGCAGGGCGCGCAAGATCGTCATCCGCAACGCCCTCCGCGACGTCCTGCCGGCGCCGTCGCGAGGCGCCTGGACCAGGCCGAGTTCTCGACGACCTTCATCGACGCGCTCGACGGTCTCGGCGGTTCGAAGATGTTCACGGAATTGCGAAGCGAGCAGGCGGGCTGGGTCGACGATACGGCGGTGCGTCGCCGTACGACCAGATGATGTCGCTTTACAGAGCCGGGGACGAGTCGTACATTGAATTGAGCGGGCCGATCGGGACCATCATCGCACTCGAGATCTGGCTTGAAGAGGTGGAAGCCCTGAATGTCTGAACCGAAGACGCCGGCGACCGGGCGCTCGTGATCATCCTCGCCGCGCTGCGTCAGCCCGGGCGCCTGATGATCGGCGTCGCATCCGCCGTTCCGCAACTCCGGGCCTGCCTGGGTCGAGTGCGGCGGCCGCATCGTTCTCGGCGCCGCGCCGGCGCCTGCCTACCTCCCGTTCCCGGTCGTGCCGCCCGCGTGTCGGCCGTAATCCCCCGATGATCCCCCGATGATTGAAGAGCATCGCGGCTACCTGCGCGATCGCTACCGCATCGCCGCCTATGATCGTGCGCTGCGCTCACTTGTCCCCGTCGACGCGGTCGTCGTCGATCTCGCATCCGGTACCGGGATTCTCGGGATGCTCGCCTGCCGGGCCGGCGCGGCCAGGGTCTACGCCATCGAGAAGGAGGGCATTGCCGGCCTCGCTCGCGACATCGCCCGGGCCAACGGCCTCGCCGATGCGATTCGCAACATCCGCGGCAGCGCCGCCTCCGTCACGCTGCCGGAACTTGCCGCTGTCGCATGCTGCGATCAGATGGGACCGTTCGGGATCGATGCCGGAGTCATCGAGCTGTCGCAGCTGGCCCGCGCGCGATTCCTGGCGCAGGACGGCAGATTCATGCCGCACCGCCTCGAGCTGTGGCTCGCTGCGGTCGAACAAGGGCGCCTGCAGGAGCGTCTCGGATTCTGGAACACGCAGCCGGCGCGTTTCGACTTCTCTCCGGTGACCGACGTCGCCGCCAACAGTCCGGCCCATGTCGACCTCGAGCCGATCGACCTGGTGTCGGAGCCGGTCTGCGCCGCGACGCTCGATCTCATGGCGGATGTGGCGCTGCCGGTGACGATGACGACGACGCTGCGCGCGTCGCGGCGCGGGACGCTGCACGGCCTCGGCGGGTGGTTTACCGCCTGGCTCGCGCCCGGCGTCAGCATGACGAACTCGCCGGTGGCGATCGACCGCATTCGGCGGCGGAACCTGTTCCTGCCGCTCGGCGCGCCGCTCGCGCTCGAGGCCGGCACGGCGATCGACGTACGCGTGCAGGTCCGGCCGGCGGAAGGCATGTATGCCTGGGAGATTCGTGTCGACGGCCGGGAACCGATTCGCCGCAGTTCGCTCAGGGCACTGATGCTGGATCGCGACGACCTGCTGCGAACCGACCCCGGCAACCGCCCGAGGCTGAGCACGGAGGGAGAGGCGACGTTGACGGTGCTCCGGCTCTGCGACGGACAGCGGACGGTCGCCGAGATCGAGCACGCCGCGTTCGCGGCGCACCGCGATCTGTTCGTGACGGAAGAGAGCGCCGCGGCGTTTGTCGCCGACGTCCTCGCCCGCGCCTGACCGCTGTGCGCGACGCCTTCCACGACGTCACGCTCGACCTCGTTTGCCCGCCTCGACGACGGCTACCTGCTGCGCAGCCACGGTCTCGCCGACTTCCACGTCGCGGCCGACGGCGCGCTCGTGCGCGGCGACGCGCGCAAGGACTGCCCGGCGCCGACGCTGCGCAACTTACTGCTCGACTGCACGTCCGGGACGGCCGGCGTCACCTTCCCCGGGCTGCCGGCGCGGTCGCCGCCCTGAGCCGGGCGGCCGTGGATCCGTGATAGGATCATCCGTCTTTTCTCTAACATTTTGGGGGTTTCAGCCGATGTCCGGCCATTCCAAGTGGCACACAATCAAGCACAAGAAGGGCGCCGCTGACGCCAAGCGCGGCAAGGTGTTCACCCGGATCATCAAGGAATTGAGCGTCGCGGCCCGGGCCGGCGGCGGCGATCCGGATTCGAACCCCCGCCTGCGGACGATCATCGCCGAGGCGAAATCGGTCAATATGCCCGCCGACAACATCAAGCGGGCGATTCAGCGCGGCACCGGCGAGCTGCCGGGCGTGTCGTACGAGGAAGTCACGTACGAAGCCTACGGCCCCGGCGGCGCCGCGCTCATCATCGAAGTCCTGACCGACAATCGCAACCGCACCGTCGGCGAGCTGCGTCACACGCTGACCAAGTACGGCGGCAACCTCGGCGAGTCGAACAGCGTCGCCTGGATGTTCCACAAGAAGGGCTACATCGTCGTCGAGAAGGCCAAGGTCGAGGAGGACCCCCTCATGGCGGCGGCGCTCGACGCCGGCGCCGACGACCTGCGCGACGACGGCGACAGCTGGGAAGTGGTCTCGCCGCCGGACGCGTTCCAGCAGGTGCTCGACGCGATCAAGGGCCTGGGCGTCGAACCGGGCGCGGCCGAGATCGCGATGCTGCCGCAGAACTACGTCAAGCTCGAAGGCAAGGCGGCGCAGCAGATGGTCAAGCTGATGGACGTGCTCGAGGACCACGAAGACTCGAAGAAGGTGTGGTCCAACGCCGACATCGAAGAGAAGGAGATCGAGGCCTCGTTGGCGTGAGGATCTTCGGGATCGATCCCGGCTCGCGGCGGACGGGCTACGGCTGCATCGAACGCCAGGGCAGCCGTCATACTCTCGTCGTCTGCGGCACCTTGTCGGGCCCCGCCCAGGCAACGTTCCCCGAGAAGCTGAAGGCCATCCACGTCGGGCTGACGGCCCTGCTGGCGCAGCATCGTCCCGAGTGCGTCGCGATCGAAGACATCTTTCATCACCGCCAGGCGCAGAATCCCGGCAGCGCGCTGCGCCTCGGCGAGGCGCGCGGCGTCGCGCTCCTGGCCGCGGCTGAAGCCGGCGTGCCGGTCGTCACCTATCCGCCGGCGACGGTGAAGCTGGCGGTGGTCGGCTACGGCCGCGCCGAGAAGCAGCAGGTGCAGCAGATGATCAAGCTGCTGCTCGGACTCGATGCGCCGCCCTCGCCGCACGACGTCGCCGACGCGCTCGCGGTCGCGCTGTGTCATCTCCAGTCGTCGACCGGGGCGGTAGCGCAGCTGCACGCTTCCCGTTCCCGAACCGGCACGCCGCGCTCGTGGCGCGACTACACCCCCTGACGTGATCGCCTTTCTTCGAGGCACGCTCCTCGAAAAGCATCCCAGCCGCATCGTCCTCGACGTATCCGGCGTCGGCTACGACGTCCAGGTGCCGCTGTCGACTTTCTACGGGCTCGGCGAGCCGGGGGCGGCGGTGTCGCTGCGGATTCACACCCACGTCCGCGAGGACGCGATCGCGCTCTACGGCTTCAGCACGCCGCTCGAGCAGGACCTGTTCGAGCGGCTGATCTCGATCAGCGGCATCGGCCCGAAGCTGGCGCTGGCGGTGCTGTCGGGGATCGAGCCCGCCGAGCTGATTCGCGCCATCAGGACGACCGACACCGCGAGGCTGACGGCGATTCCCGGCGTCGGCAAGAAGACCGCCGAGCGGATCGGCCTCGAGCTGAAGGACCGGCTGCCGCCGCCGGCAGTGTCGGCCGGGCCGGTGGCCGCGGATGCCGGGCCGGGCGATCAACTGCGCGAAGATCTGCTGTCGGCGCTGATCAACCTTGGCTATCAGCGGCCGACGGCGGAGAAGGCGATTGACGGCGTGCTCAAGGCCGAGCCGGACGCCGGCTTCGAGCAGGCGCTGCGCGACGCGCTTCGATCAATGATGAAGGCTAGATAGCGCGATGACCAGTGCATTCCCTTTCAGTGCCGCGAGCGAGCGCGGCGAGCGAGCCACGCGACCGGAGCGCGCCGTCGCCCTTCGACTTCGCTCAGGGCGTGGTGAGCGTGGTCGAAACCACGAAGCGGCGCGCGAGAGAGCGTGTAGGGGAGTCCGAGGGGCGCCCGCGAGCGAGCGCGGCGAGCGAGCCACGCGACCGGAGCGCGCCGGCGACGCGGCGCGCGAGAGAGCGTGTAGGGGAGTCCGAGGGGCGAAGCCCCTCGGTAAAGCATGAGCGACGACCGGCTCGTCACGGCGGCGCGCGCCGACGATGACCTCCAGTACGAGGCCGGGCTCCGGCCGCGCACGCTCGATGAGTACATCGGCCAGGACCGCGTCCGCGAAAACCTGCAGGTCTCGATCGAGGCGGCGAAGCACCGCGGCGAGGCGCTCGATCACATCCTGCTCTACGGCCCGCCCGGGCTCGGCAAGACCACGCTCGCTTACGTCATCGCCAACGAGCTCGGGGTGCCGATTCGCTCGACCGCCGGCCCGGTGATCGAGAAGGCTGGCGACCTCGCGGCGATGCTGACCAACCTCCAGGAACGCGAGCTGCTCTTCATCGACGAAGTCCACCGCATGCCGCCGGCGATCGAAGAGATCCTGTATCCGGCGATGGAGGACTACGAGCTCGACATCATGATCGGCCAGGGGCCGGGGGCGCGCTCGGTCAAGGTCCCGGTCCATCGCTTCACCCTCGTCGGCGCGACGACGCGGACCGGGCTGCTGACGTCGCCGCTGCGGGCCCGCTTCGGCATCGTCCACCGCCTCGACTACTACGAGGAGCGCGACATCGAAGAGATCGTCCGCCGCTCGGCGCGCATCCTCGGGGTCGGCATCGACGACGCGGCGGCGATCGAGATCGCCCGGCGCTCGCGCGGGACGCCGCGGGTCGCGAACCGGCTGCTGCGGCGCGTTCGCGACTACGCCCAGGTGCGGGCCGATGGACGGATCTCGCACGATGTCGCCGATCGCGCCCTCAAGCTGCTCGAGGTCGACAGCCGCGGCTTCGACGAGATCGATCGACGGCTGCTGCGGACGATCATCGACAAGTTCAGCGGCGGGCCGGTGGGGGTCGCGACGCTGGCGGCGGCGATGAGCGAAGAGCGCGACGCGATTGAAGAGATCTACGAACCGTTTCTCATCCAGATTGGTTTCCTCGACCTGTACTCCGCGCGGCCGCGTCGCCACCGCCCGCGCCTACGAGTACTTCGGGTTGACCGCTCCAGCAAAGGATCGTCTGTGGTAGCGAAGTCGCTCAGGCCGGTCAAGATTGCCGGCCTCTCCACCTATGTCCCGCCGAAAGTCCTGACCAACGCCGATCTCGAGAAGATGGTCGAGACCAGCGACGAATGGATTCTGCAGCGCACCGGCATCCGCGAGCGCCACATCGTCGATCCGGGCGTCGCGACGTCCGACCTTGCTGCCGTCGCGTCGCGCGGTGCGATGGAACAGGCCGGCGTCGCCCCGACCGAGATCGGCTTCATCGTCGTCGGCACGACGACGCCGGACACCATCTTCCCGAGCACGGCGTGCGTGCTGCAGACCAAGATCGGCGCGGTCAACGCCTGGGGTTTCGACCTCGGCGCCGCCTGTTCGGGCTTCACCTACGCCTTGACGACCGGCATGCAGATGGTCGCGAGCGGCGCCGTCGAACATGCCCTCGTCGTCGGCGCCGACGTGATGTCGAGCATCATCGACTATACCGATCGCGCGACCTGCGTCCTCTTCGGCGACGGCGCCGGCGCGGTAGTCCTGTCGCCGGCCGGCCCTGATGAGCCGTCGATCATCGGCTTCTCGCACCAGATCGACGGCAGCGGCGGCCCGGCGCTGTGCATGCCGGCGGGCGGCAGCCGGCTGCCGGCCTCGCACGAGACCGTCGACGGGCGCCTGCACTACGTCAAGCAGGACGGCCAGGCCGTGTTCAAGTTCGCGGTCCGGAAGACGGAGGAGTTCTGCATGCGCGTGCTGAGGGAGCACGACATCGACGCCGCCGACGTCGACCTCTTCGTCTCGCATCAAGCCAACCGCCGCATCATCCAGGCGGCGGCCGACCGCCTCGGACTGCCGGAGTCGAAGGTCGTGATCAACCTGGAACGCTTCGGCAACACCACCGCCGCGACGATCCCGCTGGCGCTCGCGGATGCCGTCACCGAGAAGCGGGTCAAGAAGGGGGACCTGGTGCTGCTGACGTCGGTCGGCGCCGGGTTCACGGTCGGGGCGGTGCTGCTGCGCTGGAGCCTGTAGCCGGGCTCACAACAACCGAAGGCGAGGTCGTTCTCCCCTCCGACCTCACATCGGGATTACCCCGGCCTTCAACGCCCGGCGCGCCGCGTCCGTCCGATTGGTCGCGCCGAGCTTGCCGTAGATCGACGCGACGTGGAACTTGACCGTCTGATCGCTGATGCCGAGGCGGGCGGCGATCGCCTTGTTCGGCAGGCCCTGCGCCAGCAGCTCGACGACATCGATCTCGCGGGCGGTCAGGCTCTCGAGCGGCGGCGGTTCGGCGCCGTCGGCCGCGGTCGGCGTGATGAGCCAGGCGTCGGCGGCAAGCCCGCTCGCCCGCGCCTCGGCGAGGGTGCGGGCCTCGCCGGCGACGTCGATCTCGGAGGGAAGCACCGACGCCAGCCGCGCCCGCGCTGCCGCCGATCCGACGATCACGACCCGCATGCTTCGCACCGCATCAGCAGGCCACCGGTCTCATATCCGTTTATGACGCTCGCCGCTCGGCGACGGTCACCGTCACGTCCAGCGCGCCGCCGCCGCGCAGCACGCGGAGCGGGACGGTGCGTCCGACGCGGTCGCCGGCGAGCAGCGCCAGCAGGTCGTCGATCGACCGCACCGGCTGGTCCTCCAGTCCGACGACGACGTCACCGATGAGCACGCCGGCAGTATCGGCGGGCCCGCCCGCGGCGACACCGGTGACGAGCATGCCCGTGCCGCCGCCGGTGCGCTGCCGTTCGGGTAGCGCGACAGTCTGTCCGGAGAGACCAAGGTAACCGACCTTCGGCCGGCCGTGCTCGAGCACGTGGGCCGCGCCCTGCCAGGCGATGCCGGCCGGCACGGTGACGGCCAGGCCGCGGATCTTCGCTGCCGTTGCGATCGCGATCAGCCCGCCGCTCGCGTCGACGACTGCGCCGCCGGCGAAGCCATCGTGCAGCGGCGCGGTGATCCGGATGATCTGTTCGAGCGCGTAGCCCCGCCCGGTCTTGAGCGGCCCGCCGATCACGGCGACGATGCCGGCGCTCGCGGTCAGCGCGTTGCTCCACGACCGGCCGATGGCCAGCGCGATCTGCCCGACCCGCGGCGTGACGGTCGAGAGTCGCGCCGCCTTGAGCGCCAGCCCGTCGACGCGCAGCACCGCCAGGCCGCTCGCCGGGTCCCAGCCGGTCAGTTCGGCGGCCGCGGAGCGTCCGTCGGCCGTCGTCACCTGAGTCCGATCCTCGCGCCCGAGCGCCCGCGCGCTGGTGACGACGGCGGAATCGCTGTAAGCGACGCCGGTGACGCCGCCGCGGCGGCCCCGCACCTGGACCACGGAATCGGCGGCAGCGGCGACGGCGTCGGCCATTTCATTCGACAAGGTTTCGAGGCTGTTCGATGTCATGTCTCCATCCTGCCGCGCGGCCACGGTAAACCGCATCACCCGATTGGGCGGGGCCGCCAATCTGATACCTTCTATCGACATGCGATTGACGATCACGGCACTGGTTGCGGCTGCCTGGACGTCGCTCGCGCCGGCGGCCGCGCTGGCGCAGACGCCCGCGACGGCTGAGCGTCCCAACATCCTTCTCATTCACGCCGACGACCTCGGCTACGGCGATCTCAGCGCCTACGGCCAGGGACAGTTCCAGACGCCGGGGCTCGAACGTCTCGCGCGCGAGGGCATCCGCTTCACGCAGTACTACTCGGGGAGCACGGTCTGCGCTCCGTCGCGGGCGGCGCTGATGACCGGGCAGCACACCGGCCACGTCTGGATTCGCGGCAACGGCGAGATTCCGCTGCGCGCGGAAGACACGACCGTCGCGATGCTGCTGCGGGACGCCGGCTACCGCACCGCGGTGATCGGCAAGTACGGCCTCGGCGTGGCGGGGACGACCGGGGCGCCCGACAAGAAGGGCTTCGATTATTCGTTCGGCTTTCTCGATCACCGGCACGCGCACCGGCAGTACACCGACCATCTCTACCGCAACGGCGAGCGGGTGGCGACGGATCTGAAGAACGACTACGTCAACGACCTGTTCACGAAGGAGACCGCCTCGTTCATTTCGCGCGACGACGCGCGGCCGTTCTTCGTCTACCTGAACTACACCGTGCCGCACGCGGAGCTGCGCGCGCCCGAGGATTCGCTGGCGCCGCTGCGCGGCAAGTTTCCCGAGACGCCGTTCGTCAACGAGAAGGCGGACGCGCGCCCGTCCGGCGCGACGTTCGAGGGCGCCTCGCTCGGCTACCGGTCGCAGCCGGCGCCGAAGGCGGCCTTCGTCGCGATGATTCAGCGCATGGATCGCGACATCGCCTCACTGCTCGACCTGCTCGCCGCGCGCAAGATCGATCGCCGGACGTTGATCATCTTCACCAGCGACAACGGCCCGCATCGCGAGGGCGGCGCCGACCCGGATTTCTTCAAGAGCTCGGGCGGCCTGCGCGGCATCAAACGCGATCTCTACGAAGGCGGCATCCGCGTGCCGATGATCGCGCGATGGACCGGAGCCATCCCGGAGGGGCGTGTCAGCTATCACGAATGGGCCCACTGGGACCTCCTGCCGACGCTGACGGAGATCGGCGGCGCGAAAACGCCCGCGGGCATCGACGGCATGTCGATGGCGCGCGCGCTGCGCGGGCAGCAGCAGCCGACCCACGAGTTCTTCTACTGGGAGTTCCACGAGCGCGGCTTCCAGCAGGCGGTGCGGATGGGCAACTGGAAGGCGGTTCGTCTGAAGCCGGGAGCACCGCTCGAGCTCTACGACCTTCCCGACGATCCACACGAGCAGCAGAACATCGCCGCCGGCAACCCCGACGTCGTCGCGAAGATCGAGAAATATCTCGCCGGCGCGAGAACGGAATCAGCGCGCTGGCCCGTCAAGTGAGCGTTGTCCCTGAGCCCTGAGCCCTGAGCCCTGAGCCCTGAGCCTGATTCAATGTCCCGACTCATCACCGCCCTCGCCTGTGCGTTGATCGCGGCCGGTACTGCCGGTGCGGCCCAGAAGCCGGCGCCCTGGCAGGGTCGGGTGGACGCGCTCTTCAAGGAGTGGGACCGGAAGGACTCGCCCGGATGCGCCGCGGCAATCTACCGCGGCGGCCGGGTCGTGCACGAGCGCGGCTACGGCATGGCCGATCTCGAGCATGCAGTACCGATCACGCCCGATACCGTTTTCTACGCCGGCTCGGTGTCGAAGCAGTTCACGGCGTTCGCCGCGGCGCTCGCGATTCAGCAGGGCCGTCTCGGTCTCGACGACCCGATTCGCAAGCACCTGCCGGAGCTGCCGCCGTACGCCGACGGCATCACGGTCCGGCACCTGGTCCATCACACCAGCGGGCTGCGCGACTTCTACACGCTGCTGTCGATCGCCGGGCGCCGCCAGGACTCGCTCTTCGACAATGCCGCGGTACTGCGTCTCGCCGCGCGCCAGCACGGCCTCAACTTTCGCCCCGGCGAGGACTATCTCTATTCGAACACCGGCTACGCCCTGCTCGCCACCATCGTCGGGCGGGCCGCCGGGTCGACGTTCGGTACCTACACCCGGGCCCAGATCTTCGAGCCGCTCGGCATGTCGATCAGTCACTTCGGCGACGACGCGTCGAAGCTGGTGAAGAACCGCGCATACGGGTACACGTGGGGAGCGCGCGGAGAGCCGCGGCTCGATACTCCCGCCGGCGAGCGGGTCGGCGCCGGCGGCCTCTTCACCACGGTGCGTGAGCTGCTGCGCTGGGACAGCAACTTCTATTCGGGTGAGGTCGGAGGCAAGGCGCTGATCGGCCAGGTCGAGACGCCAGGCACGCTGGCGAACGGCCAGGCGCTGACCTACGCCTGGGGACTGCAGCTGGCGCGCTACCGCGGGCTGCGCGTCATCGAGCACAGCGGCGCGCTCGGCGGCTATCGCGCCCATCTCACCCGCTACCCCGAGCAGCGTGTCAGCGTCGCGCTGCTGTGCAACCTCGCGAGCATTGCTCCGGGACAGATCGTGCAGCGGATCGCCGACATCGTGCTCGCCGATAGGTTCACAGAAATGAAGCCCGCCGCCCAGCGCCCGCCGAGCGCCGGCGCCGGCCAGCCGACGCCGAGTCCCAGGGCCGTCCCTGACGCAGCCGGGAATGCGAATGCCGCCGCCGGGACCTACGTCAGCGACGAGATCGACGCGACGTTCCGGGTCACGGCGAAGGGGTCGGAGCTCTTCCTGCAGCGTGACGACGATCCATCGACCGAGCTGCTGCAGCCGCTCGCCGACGGCCGCTACCGGTCGCGTGCCATGACGATTCGATTCGTCGCCGGCGCCAGCGGCGCGATCGACAGGCTGCTCGTCGACGCCGGCCGCGTCCGCGACATCGAGTTCGCGAAGCGCCCGGCCGGCGGTCAACCGTCCGCCGCCAGACGCTGAATCGACGAGCGAGCGCGGCTCAATCGCGAGACGCAAAAATCGACAATCAACAATCAGCAATCCCAATCATCAATCTGCAATCGGCAATCGGCAATTTGAAAATGCCCCAACTCTTCCTCCTCTCTCCCGCCAACTGCGGCGGCAAGCGCGCCCGCATCGTGATGTCGGAGACGGCGTCGTTCGATGTGGCGCTGCGCCTGAAGAGCCGGGAGGGGGCGCCGATTGGCGACGTCTTCGCGTTTTTAAGCGGCCTCTATTTCCGCGGCAAGCTCGCCTACGCGCGCGCCTTCGCCCGGCCGCCGGACGCGACGTCGCCGATCTCCGGGGCCGGCGCCTTCGTCATCACGCCGACCGCCGGGCTGCGGTCGATTGACACGCCGGTGACGCTCGACGCGCTGCGCGCTTTCGCCAACGTCGACATCGCCGCCGACAATCCGCGTTATCGCGGCCCGCTCGAGTCGAGCGCCCGCGCCATCGCGCACGACATCGACGCGGACTGCAAGGTCGTGCTCCTCGGCAGCATCGCCTCGCCAAAGTACGTCGACGTGCTGCAGGCGATCTTCGGCGACCGCCTCCTCTTTCCGATCGACTTCGTCGGCCGCGGCGACATGAGCCGCGGCGGCCTGATGCTGCGCGCCGTCGACGCCGGCGTCGAACTGCCGTACGTGCCCGTCGCCGGCGCCGTCCGCAGCGGCAAGCGCCCGCCGCGGCTCGAACCGCTGAAACCCAGGCAGTAGTAGTGGGCTCAGGGCTCAGGGCTCAGGGCTCAAGGCTCAGGGCTCAAGGCTCAGGCTAGCTCGAACGACTCAGCGGGGCAAGCTCTTACTTGAGCCGCTGCACGGTCGTAGCGAGCTCGCGCGCGCTCGGCGTGTCAGCTCTACCGGCTTGACTCTTTCTCCGTCATCCCGCACCGGCGGCCAGCAGGCGGCGCTGATCCTGCCGATGCTACGAACATCGGCTGGGTGCGCAGTAATCGCGTGCTCTGCTGCATCGCAAGTATCCCTGCCTCGGGTGGCCCGGCGCGCGCTAACTATTTATGATCTCCTGCGCGCCATCAGCTGCTGCTCGACGGCAAGCACCGCCGCCGGCCGTGGTACGGACCCGGGAAGCGTGCTACTGACGACGAACATCGGCCAAGCAGCACGGGTGTGACCATCCGACTTCAGCTCGAGTTCACCCGTCTCAGCCGCGACATGCACCGCCTCGACGTCTGTCGTCGCCAACTCCGCGACCGGTGAGATCGACGCCGCTCATCGAGGAGCGGCTGAACACCTACATCGAATCGAAGCCGCTGCGCCTGGCGTCGAACGGCGCCGACCTGATCTTCTGGTCGGAGCGCGATGGCTGTGGCCACTTCTACCTGCTACGATGCCGCCACCGGCGCGCTCAAGAACCGCATCACCGAAGGGGAGTTCGTCACCACGTCGATCGAAGGCGTCGACGACTTGTCGGCAAGACGATTTACATCACCGCCGCCGGCCGCGAGAAGGGGGAGGATCCCTACTACACCCATCTCTATCGCGTCGGCGTCGACGGCGCCGGCATGAAGCTGCTCAACGGCGGCGACGCGTCGCACTCGGCGGTCGTGTCGGAGTCGAACCGGTACTTCGTCGCCAATTCGTCGCGGGTCGACAGCGCGCCTGAGTCGACGCTCTACGACTCGCTCGGGAACCCGCTGCTTAGCACTCTGAGCCCTGAGCGGACTTCGCCCCGAGTCGAGCGTCGGCAACCGCGAGCGGCCACTCCGACGCGACTCGAACGTGGTTACCACAACTACGCGCTACGGCAACTCTGCGCGACCTTATGGCCTCGCCGCACAACGAAGGCGGCGCCATCGAGCAGCTGGCCATGCGGCATCCGTCATCGACGTCAACCGGGTCGTCATCTGCGGCCATATCCGAGCGGCGGCTTCATGTCCGGCGTGACGGCGATGCTGTCTACCTCCGATTTCTTCAGCAGGGGCGGTACCTTCTCCTGGGTCGGGCAACCGTACGAGACACCTGGAGCGAGAAGACCACGGCATCCGCGAGGTCGAGAAGGACGGCAAGATCACCTTCGAGTTCGACATCGAGAAGAACTCGGAGCTGGCGAAGAATCTCAAGGGGCACCTGATCCCTGAACCGCCGCCTGCTCGGGACGTCGGCGGAGGACTGTCGCGGGGACCAGGAGCGGCGCCAGCAGCAGCCGTAGCGTGGCGCTTCAGCGCTGCGGTCCGTTGGGCTCGGACGTGAGGATCCCGACCGGGAGGTGGGCGAACACCTGGCCGGCGAAGAGCCACTCTTCGCCGGCGGCGACCGTCGGCTCGAGCGTCGCGCCGGTGAGCAAGTGCCGGAACGTCCGGCCGTGCAGCTCCGGCGGCAGGATGATGCGTGACGTCTTCCAGGCGTCGCCGCCGAGCGGCACCGGCTGCGAGTCGGTGACGAGCGGCGCGGCGAGCCGCGGCACGATGGTGAGCACGGCGCGGCCGTCGTGGATGCGCGCGAACGCCAGCAGTTCGGCGTTCACCGCCGTCTCGGTCACGAGCGGCAGGTAGCGTCCTGACAGGAAGAGGTCCCTCCACGTCCGCCGCAGCCGCAGCCCGGCAGCCGTCACCAGCATCTTGATCGCGCCATCCTCCCAGCGTGCGAGGAGCGCGTGGGCGGCCGGGGCGCGTTCCGCGTCCGGGAGCGCCAGGAGCGCGTCGATCTCGTCGAGCAACCGCTGCCGCTTCGCGAAGTCGACCGGCCGCCGATTGTCCGGATCGACCAGGCTGAAGTCCCACAACTCGGTGCCCTGATACACGTCGGGAACGCCCGTCGAGGTCAACTTGAGCGCGACCTGCGCCAGTCCGTTCAGCATCCCGATCCCGGCGATGCGGCGGGCCAGCGGCAGGAACGTCGGCACGAAGCGCGCCGCCCCGGCCCCGGTCAGGACCCGCTCCACGAACAGCGACACCGCGGATTCGTACTCCTCGTTCGGTGTCAGCCAGCTGGTGTGGAGCTTGGCTTCCTTGACCGACTTGATCATGTAGGCCGTGAGCCGCGCCACGAGATCGGCCGGGACGCGGGCCTCGGCATCGATCTCGAAGATGCCGACCAGCGCCTGGTAGAAGCGGTACTCGTCGTTGCGATCCGGCGCCAGCTCGCCTTCGACGATCGTCCGCTGCGACTTGTTGACGCGCATCCAGCGCCCGACCTCGCGCGACCATGCGTCGGCCATCTCGGAGATGACGTTGATCCGCGCCCGCGTGTCCTCGCCGAGCTTGGTGTCGTGCGTCGCCGACGTCACCATCTCGTAGGGGTGCGTCGACAGCCGGCGAAGGTTCGCCTCGTGGAACTCGCTGGCGGTGCGGCCGACGCGATCGGCGGCGCCGCCGACCTCGTTGAGCGAGAGCAGCAGGTTGTAGCGGTAGAACGCCGTGTCCTCGAGGCCTTTGGCATGGACCGGGCCGGTGTACTGCTGGAATCTCATCGCGAAGCGCAGCCGCTCGTGCGCCTCGGCCTCGTCGGCCGGCGGATAGCCGTCGCGTCGATCGTTGGGCCGGGCTTCGTCGGTGCCCTCCGGACTGCGCGGCATCATCACTTCGCGGAAGAAGTCGAAGAGCGAAGCCTCCATCGCCGGGTTGCGCAGCAGCGCGCGGCGGATCGCGCGTTCGACGACGGCGCGGTCGCCCGGGGTCCAGCCGCGTTCGTCGACGTAGGTGCGGTAGACCGGGAAACAGGCGACGACCTCGGTGATGGTGTCGCGCAGGCTGTCGAGCGTGAAGTCGCGCGACTTCCTGTTGCCGTCGGCGATCCGCTCGAGGGCGTAGGCCAGGACGTTGAGCTCGCTCGCCATCGCCGTCGCCATGATGACGCGCTTGCTCTCATAGAGCGCGTCGTCGAACGGATCGCCGCGCCCGGTCAGCTTGGCGTAAGCGCGGCGCAGCCGGCGCGAGTCGGCGGCGTTGACGAACAGCCCGTTGAGGTCGTTGAGGTAGTTGTAGCCGGTCGTGCCCGCGATCGGCCAGCCGGACGGCAGCGCCTCGCGTCCCGACAGGATCTTCTCGGCCAGGACGTAGATGTCGCCGCCGAGCGCCTGCTGCAGCATCTTGAAGTAGCGGGCGGGGTCGAACAGGCCGTCGGGATGGTCGACGCGAACCGCCTGGACCACGCCCTCGCGCACCAGGGCAATCAGCAACTGGTGCGTCGCGGCGAAGACTTCGTCGTCTTCGACCCGCAGGCCGGCGAGGGTGTTGATGTCGAAGAACCGCCGGTAGTTGATCTCGTGCGACGCGGTGCGCCAGTACGACAGGCGGTACGACTGCGCCTCGAGCAGCTCGTGCAGCCGGTTGAAGCTGTCGGCTCGCCCGGGCTCGCCGTTGACCTCGCGGATGGCGGCGTTGATCTGCTCGAGGATTTCCGGAGATTCGTCGACCAGCCGCGCCAATCGCGTCCGGGCGACTTCCTTCTCGCGCTGGCGCTCGGCCCCGAGCGCCGGGTCGCGCACGGTGTGCGCCGGCAGGTTCTGCAGCGAGGTCAGGATGCTGAGGAACTCGTGCAGCTGCGGGCTGTCGGCGCCGAGCGAGGCCGTCAGCGGCCCCACCGACAGGCGGAGGACGCTCGGCACGCACTTCGGGTTGACCGGCAGCTCGTGCTCGAAGTAGCTGACGTGCAGCAGGCCGTCGCGGAACTGCAGCACGAGCTCGCCGCGCTCGAGGACGCGTCCGTACTGGTCGCCGAGGATCGGCAGCAGGATCTTCGAGTGCAGCGCGCTCTTGATCGGCGTCCAGTCGACGTCGAAGAAATGCGCCGCCGCGGCGCTCGGGCCGTTCTCGAGCACGTCGCGCCAGCGCAGGTTGCCGGCCGCCCCGGTCGTGATGCCCATGTGATTCGGGACGAAGTCGACGAGGTGGCCGAGGCCGAGCTCGCGCAGCCGGGCAGTCCACAGATCGAACGCCTCGCGTCCGCCGAGCTCGGGGTTGATCTCGTTGTGATCGGCGACGTCGTAGCCGTGGGTGCTGCCCGGCATCGCCGCGGTGTACGGCGACGTATAGCAGGCGCCGACGCCGAGCCTGGCCAGGTAGCCGGCGACCTCTGTCGCCGCCGCAAGCGGGAAGCCGGCGTGAAGCTGCAGGCGGTAGGTGCTGACGGGAACGTACATGATCTGTGGCTGCGTGCCGGTGGCAGGATCAGCCGAGTCTCAGCAGTTCGAGAATGCCGACGACCGGGATGCCGACCCAGTCCGGCCGGTTGTTCAGCTCGCCGTCGAGCTCGCGCAGCGCCCGATCGAGCATGAAGAAGCGCAGCAGCTGATCGCGCTCGGAGGTCGTCGCCGGCAGCAAGCCGGCATCGTCCATGAGGGAGAAATACTGCTGGAGGAACGCGGCCGTCGTCCATGTTTCCCACAGGTGGGCCCAGGATTCGAGCGCGGCGCGCTCGTCGGCCGTCGCCCCCGTCCGCGTCATCAGCGCCGCGTGCGAGGCGTAGCTGAACGAGCGCAGCATGCTGGCGACGTCGCGCAACGGCGACTGCTTCTCACGCAGCGCGGCCGCCGGCCAGGCGAGATGGCCCTCGAAGCTCTGGATGTAGAAATCGCCTTCGGCCAGCAGCACGTGCGCCAGGCGGTAGTCGCCGTGGATGCGGATCTTCGCCGACGCGCCGAGTCCCGACAGGTCCGAGCCCATTGCCGACAGCAGCGCCTCGCGGCGATCGAGCAGGATTCGGATCCGCGCGTCGACATCCTCGGCCGGCCTGATGCGGCCGGCGTCGAGCGCGGTCTCGAGCGCGCGCAGGGTGCGTTCGGCCAGGGCCAGCCCGCGGCGTTGCGCGCCGGCGCCGTCCTCGCCGGTGAAAAGTTCCGCCGCGAACGCGACATCGTCGGAGGCGGTGGCAAGCGCGCGATGCATCTCGGCGCTCCGCCGTCCGAGCGACGCCGCGACCTCCAGGTAGGCGCTCAGGTGTTCCTGGACCGACGGCGGCGCGGCCGTCGCCGCGAGCTCGAGCAGCGACTCCGGCGAGGGCGCTTCCGGCCGCTCGCGGGCCGCGGCGTGATCGAAGAAGCGTCCGAGCCACTCGGTCGCGTGCGTCCAGCCGTCGGCCTGGAACTCGACCGACTGTTGAATCATCGCCATCGAACTGCGGGGGTCACCCTCGCGAGTGTAGTCGATGACCGCGGCGACTGCGGGCGCGCGCTGGAAGCCGACCAGCGTCAAGTGCCGCATCACTTCGAGTTCGGGGTGGACACCCGGTTCGACGCGGCGGAACAGCTTGAGCGTCATCCGGTTGGCGTAGCTGATCGGCGACGATGACGACTTCGAGGCTGCCGGCCGCGAGACCGGCAGCATGTCGGAGGCGCGCCGCAGCAGCGGAATGGCTGCCATCTGCTCCGTTTGCAGGACGCCGCGCCGGGTCGGTGTCTTTACCCCGGCGCTCACCGACTCGAGCTGGGCTTCGGCGAAGCGGTCGTCGTGCCAGCCGTCGAAGACGATGCCCTTGCGGGCGCCGGTGATCCTGGCGAGGACCGCGTGCGGGACGCGCTCCTGCACCGTCCGCGCCGTCTCGCCCGACGCCAGCGACAACGGCACGTAGTACAACCGCGCCGGCAGCGGCCCATCGTCAGCCGCCTCGTCGAACTCGACTTCAACGATGGCGAAGAAGAGCGGCTCGCTCCCGCGCCGCAGCAGTCCCCAGTCCTTGAAGCGGGCCGACCGCGGCCGCGGTCCCTGGAACCACGGTTGCCGCACCAGGAACGACGCCAGCAGGTCGCGCTCGATCAGGGTCCGGACCGTGCCGTCGAGCAGCGTCTCCCACACCGCGCCAACCATCAGCGCCGGCAGCTCGGTGACGCTCAGCGCCGATTCCGACGACGAGCGTTCGGTGATCGGCGCGGTCGGCACCTGCAGCCGGAACGACATGAACGCGTAGGCGCCGAGGCTGAGGAAATAGCTGCTGTCGCCGACGCGCGGAAACTCGGTCTGGCCGAGGATCTCGAGCAGCGACATGCCGCGGAAGCGGCTCAAGTCGAGCTCGACCGGCTGTACCGAGCGCGACAGGTTGGCGACGCACAGTGACCGTCTCGTTGTCGTACTGGCGGATGAAGGCGAGGACCTTGCGGTTGTGCGCCGGCAGGAACTCGATCGTGCCGCGGCCGAAGACGATGTGCTGCTTGCGGAGCGCGATCAGCCGCTTCATCCAGTTGAGGAGCGAGAACGGCGATCGTTCCTGGGCCTCGACGTTGACCGCGGCGAAGCCGTAGACGGGATCGGCGATGACCGGCGCGAAGAGCCGCGCACTGTCGGCGCGCGAGAAGCCGGCGTTGCGGTCGCTCGTCCACTGCATCGGCGTCCGTACCGAGTTGCGGTCGCCGAGGTAGATGTTGTCGCCCATGCCGAGCTCGTCGCCGTAATAGATGACCGGCGTGCCGGGCAGCGACATCAGCAGGCTGTTCATCAGCTCGATGCGCCGGCGGCTGTTTTCCATCAGCGGCGCCAGGCGGCGGCGGATGCCGCCGTTGATCCGCATCTGCGGATCGGTCGCATACCACTGGTACATATAGTCGCGCTCTTCGTCGGTCACCATCTCGAGCGTGAGCTCGTCGTGGTTGCGGAGGAAGATGCCCCACTGACAGTTCTCGGGGATGTCCGGCGTCTGGCGGAGGATCTCGACAATCGGATGCCGATCCTCCTGGCGTACCGCCATGAACATGCGCGGCATCAGGGGGAAGTGGAACGCCATGTGGCATTCGTCGCCGTCGCCGAAGTAGGGCCGCACGTCGGCCGGCCACTGGTTGGCCTCGGCGAGGAAGAGCCGGTCGTGATGCCGGCGATCCATCTCGGCGCGAATGTGCTTGAGGACGGCGTGGGTTTCGTCGAGGTTGGCGCAGGGCGTGCCTTCGCGCTCGATCAGGTAGGGCACGGCATCGAGGCGCATGCCGTCGACGCCGCGATCGAGCCAGAAATGCATGACCTGCGTGACCGCCTCGAGCACCGCCGGGTTGTCGAAGTTCAGGTCCGGCTGGTGGTGGAAGAAGCGATGCCAGTAGTAAGCGCCGGCGGTGTCGTCCCACGTCCAGTTCGACTTCTCCGTATCGGAGAAGATGATCGGGACGCCCTGGTACTTCTGGTTGGTGTCGCTCCAGACGTAGAAGTCGCGCACCGGCGATCCCGCCGGCGCCTGCCGCGCCGCCTGGAACCACGGATGCTGGTCGGAGGTGTGGTTGATGACCAGCTCGGTGATGATGCGCAGCCGGCGGGCGTGCGCCTCCTCGACGAAGCGGTCGAAGTCCTCGAGCGTACCGTAGGCGGGGTGGATGTTCCTGTAGTCGGCGATGTCGTAGCCGTCGTCCCGCAGCGGCGAAGGGTAGAAGGGCTGCAGCCAGATCGTGTCGACGCCGAGTGCCTGCACGTAGTCGAGCCGCTCGGTGAGGCCGCGGAAGTCGCCGACCCCGTCCTGGTTCGTGTCCAGGAACGCGCGCACGTGCGCCTGGTAGATGATCGCGTCCTTAAACCAGAGGGGGTTGCGGGTCATCAGGGCTGCCTTCCGTCCTCTCGTCCGTCGTCAGCAGTTCGACTGCTGACCGTTCCTTGGACCTTGGACCTTGGACCTTCGACTTCGAACTTCGAACTTCGAACTTCGAACTTTCTTCAAACAACTCCCATCGGCCCCCAGTCGTCGTCGCGGGCCGCGCGCGGCGTGTGCCGGGCGAGGCGGAGGACGGCGAGCGAGCGGCCCTGGAGCTGGTAGCGTTCGCGGCCGCGCAGCCGGCGCGGCGGCTGGTGCGGATCGGCGGTGTCGGTCAGCATCTCCCAGCGTTCGCTCGGACCGGTCGATGGCAGCGAGAACGGCGTCAGGTCGTTGCCGTTGTTGATCAGGATCATCAGCGTATCGCCGGCAACGCGCTCGCCGCGCTCGTCAATCTCGTCGATGGCGTCGCCGTTGAGGCGGACGCCGAGGCTGCGGACGTCAGGCGAGTTCCAGGCCGCGTCGGTCATCTCGTGGCCGGACGGGTCGAGCCAGGCGATATCGGTCGCGCCGGCGCCGCGGATCCGCCGCCCCTGCAGGAACTTCCGCCGCCGCAGCACCGGGTGCTCGCGGCGGATCTGGATCAGGCGCTTGACGAAGGTGAGGAAGTCACGGTCCGCGGGCTGCAGCGTCCAGTTGGTCCAGCTGATCTCGTTGTCCTGGCAGTAGGCGTTGTTGTTGCCCTGCTGCGTGCGTCCGATCTCGTCGCCGCCGCTGAGCATCGGCACGCCGAGCGACAGCATCAGTGTCGCCATCAGGTTGCGGCGCTGGCGGTCGCGCAGATCGAGCACCCGCCGGTCGTCGGTCGGCCCCTCGACGCCGCCGTTCCAGCTGAGATTGTGGTTCTCGCCGTCCTGGTTGTTCTCGCCGTTGGCCTCGTTGTGCTTCTCGTTGTAGCTGACGAGATCGCTCAACGTGAAGCCGTCGTGGGCGGTGACGAAGTTGATGCTGGCGTAGGGCCGCCGGCCGCTGTGCTCGTAGAGATCGCTGCTGCCCGACAGTCGTGTCGCGAGTTCAGACACACCGCTCGGATCGCCGCGCCAGAAATGCCGCACCGAGTCGCGGTATTTGCCGTTCCACTCGGTCCACTTCGGCGGGAAGTTGCCGACCTGATAGCCGCCCTCGCCGAGGTCCCACGGTTCAGCAATCAGCTTCACCTGTGAGAGCACGGGGTCCTGATGGATGATGTCGAAGAACGCGCCAAGCTTGTCCACGGCATGCAACTCACGAGCCAACGCACTCGCCAGATCGAAGCGGAACCCGTCGATGTGCATCTCCTGCACCCAGTAGCGCAGGCTGTCCATGATCAGCTGCAGCACGCGCGGGCTGCGCACGTTCAGGGTATTGCCGGTGCCGGTGAAGTCCTGGTAGTAACGCCGCTTGCCGGGCAGCAGCCGGTAGTACGACGCGTTGTCGATGCCGCGCAGCGACAGCGTCGGCCCGAGGTGGTTGCCTTCGGCCGTGTGGTTGTAGACGACGTCGAGGATGACCTCGAGCCCGGCGGCGTGGAACGCGCGCACCATCACCTTGAACTCGCGCACGGACTCGAGCGGCAGCGGCGAGTGGGCATAGCGGATGTTCGGGGCGAAGAAGGTGAGCGTGTTGTAGCCCCAGTAGTTGCTCAGCCCCTTCTGCACGAGGTGCCACTCGTCGGTGTGGTGATGCACCGGCATCAGTTCGACTGCCGTGACGCCGAGCGATGTCAGGTGGCGAATCGCCGGTTCGGACGCGAGGCCCAGGTAGGTGCCCTTGAGCGACTCGGGGACGTGCGGGTGCAGTTGCGTGAAGCCCTTGACGTGCAGCTCGTAGATCAGCGTTTCATGCCACGGAGTCCGCGGCCGCCGGTCGTCGCCCCACGTGAAGGCGTCATCGACGACGGCGGCGAGCGGCGCGTAGGGCGCGCTGTCGCGGGGGTCCGGCATGTCGGCATCGGGCTGTCCCATCGGAAAGCCGAACAGCGCGTCGTTCCATCGCGTCGCCCGACCGATCGCTTTCGCGTACGGATCGAGCACGAGCTTGCGCGGATTGAAGCGATGCCCATGATCGGGCGCGTACGGCCCGTGGACGCGAAACCCGTAGAGCTGCCCCGGGTGGACGTCAGGTAGATAGCCGTGCCACACCATGTCGGTCTGCTCGGGCAGAGAGATGGTGAGCGATTCCATTTCCGCCTCTGCCGAATCGAACAGGCAGAGCTCGACCCGGTGCGCGTGCTCCGAGAAGATCGCGAAATTCACACCGACGCCGTCCCACGTTGCCCCTAGCGGGTGCGGCGAGCCAGGCCAGACACGAAGGCTGCTTTTAGGCACAAGCCATCATCGAACCACGTTAACGGCTGAGAGCACAAGGCCCGCGTCCCGCTGAAACGCCTTGCCGTGGCCCCGTCCTTGCTCCTCTTTTTGGGAGTGAGAAAGGAGCGAAACACATGGATACGAACAAGGTCACCTCGACACTGAACGGTCTGATCGAGACCTTGAAGGACGGAGAAAACGGCTTCAAGACGGCGGCGGAGGGTCTGCAGGATCCGCAGGTCAAGTCGCTCTTCCAGCAGTACTCGCGGCAGCGCGCCGAGATGGCTCGTGAGCTGCAGGCCGAAGTTGCCCGCCTCGGCGGCGATGCCGAAACCGCCGGCACGTTCGCCGGCGCCGCGCACCGCGGCTGGATCAACATCAAGTCGGTCGTCACCGGCAAGGACGACGGCAGCATCATCGCCGAGGCCGAGCGCGGGGAAGACTCCGCGAAGGCCGCCTACGAAGAGGCGCTGCGCGCGCCGCTCAGCGCCCAGACCCTCGCCCTCGTCCGCGAGCAGTCGATGAAGATCCACGACGCTCACGACCGGGTCCGCTCTCTCGAAAGGGCCACGACCGGGAGGTAGGCACGGGATTGTAGATTGATGACTGAAGATTGAAGATTGGCAGTTTCGATTTGAGATTGTTGATTTGGGCTGCCGGCTTTGCCGGCAGCCTTTTTTGTCGCCAAATCGACAATCTGCAATCTGCAATCTGCAATCTGCAATCTGCAATCTGCAATCTGCAATCTTGCAGTCTGCAGTCTTCAGTCTGCAATCGCTACCTTCAGTCGGAATGCTACAGTTCTGCGATGCCGAACCTGCAGCTGATGCGGCGCTGGGCGGTGCTGCTCGACAGCGCGTTCCGCGTGCCGGGCACCAACATCCGCTTCGGCTTCGATGCGCTGATTGGCCTCGTGCCGGGCGTGGGCGACCTCGTCGCGCCGGTGTTCACGCTGGCGCTGCTCGGGACGGCGTTGACGATGCGGGTACCGGCGGTGGTAGTCGCGCGGATGGTGCTCAACGCCGGGATCGACATGGTCATCGGCCTGGTCCCGCTCGCGGGCGACGTCGCCGACGTCTTCTGGAAGGCTGAACTCCGCAACATGGCGCTGCTCGAGCGGCACGCGCAGCGCGGCGTGCCGCCGACGCGCGGCGACTACATCTTCGTGCTCGGCTGCATCGGCGCCGTGCTGATGATTGCGCTGGTTCCGCTCGTGCTGCTGGCCTGGCTTCTCAGCCGCTTCCCGCTGGTCTAATGACCCTATCTCATAAGGGCGCGAGCGAGCGCAGCGAGCGAGCCACGCGAACGGAGCGCGCCGTCGGAGCGGCGCGCGAGAGAGCGTGTCGGGGAGTTCGAGGGGCGAAGCCCCTCGACTAAAATTGACCGCTACTCGCCGAGCAGCTCGCCGATGGGCTGCAGATCCTCGACGTGATCGCAGACCGCTTTGAGCATCATCATCATCGGCACCGCCAGCACCGTGCCCCAGACGCCCCAGATCCAGGTCCAGAACAGCAGGCCGACGAAGACCGCGACCGGGTTCATCTGCGCCGCCCGGCCCACCAGCGCCGGCGTCAGCAGGAACCCTTCGAGGCTGGTGATGACGAAGGCGGCGCCGCAGACGTAGGCAGTGCGCGTCAGGTCGTCGAACTGCATGAACGCGACGACGCCGAGGCCGCCAGTGACGGCGATCGGTCCGATGTACGGGATCGAGTTGAACAGGCCGGCCAGCAGTCCCCACATCGCGTAGTTCTGCAGCCCGAGCCACCACAGCGCCGCGCCGGTCGCCACCGCGACGATCACGCTGGTGAGGACCTGGACCTTGATGAAGTTCTCGATCTGGCTGTTGATCTCGTCGAGGATCTGCACCGTCACCTTCTTCTTCGAGAGCGTCGGCCCGGCGATCTTCACGAACTTGCGTTTGTAGAGATCGCCGGTGACGAGGAGGAAGTAGGAGAGGAACAGGATCATGACGAACTGGCCGAGAAAGCCGAAGAGCCCGACCCCGCCCATCCAGAGATAGTCGGAGGCGCGGAACGCCGGCTGCACGACCTCGACTTTCTGCACCGGGCCGCGGCGCGGGTCGGCGTCCGCGGTCGCCGCGTCGGCGGTTTTCTCTATCTCCTTGGCCGCATCCTGCACCTGCGTGAGCATGGTGTCGCGCTCGGTGCGATGTGCCGTCACCCGTTCGCGCAGCCGCCTGGCCGCCTCGGGGACGTTGGCGACGATCGATCGCGCTTCGTCGCTGAGCGTGTACGCGCCGGCGCCGATGCTGCCGACGAGGACGAGCACCGCGACCGCGGCACCGATCGCCCGCGGGATGTGGCCCTTCGCCATCGCGGTGACCATCGGGCTGAGGGCGTAGCTGATAAGGATGCCGATGACGATCGGAATCAGCACCGATTCCGCGTACTGCAGCATCAAAACGAGCGCGAGCGACGCGATGACGGTGAGGGACAGATTCCGGACGTCTACCGGCATACGGATGACGAGCGGTTCCGCGGTCTCCTCAGCGTCGCCCGCCGGACGGACGGCTGCCGCCTCGGCGTCGGCCGCCCGCGCCTGCTTTTCCTTGTTTCGCGGACCGTTCGGCATGGCACGATCTCGAGCAGACGCCACGCGCGTTGCACGACGCACCGCGCACCTCCGCACCTGTGGCACTTTCGAACTTTCGAGCACCGGGCCGGAGGCAGGCTGGACGTAGCACATTCTGTACCCGATGCTGCCGACGGACTTCGATTTCCATCTCCCACCTGAACTGATCGCGCAGGCGGCGGTTTCTCGCGGTGAATCGCGCCTGCTCCTCCTCGATCGGGCGAGCGGAACGACAGAACACCGTTCGTTTGCGGATCTACCGCGGCTGCTTCGCGCCGGCGACGTACTGGTCCTCAATAACACCAGGGTCTTCGCCGCGCGCCTGCTGGGTCACCGGGTGCCAAGCGGTGGGGCAGTCGAGTGCCTCCTCCTGGAACGCGCGGACGCGTCCGGAGCCACCGACGCGGCCTCACCGCCCGCGGCTTCGGAGGACGGCGAGCGTTGGACGGCGCTTATGCATCCGGGTCAGAAGCTGAAGCCGGGATCGCTGGTACGTTTTCAGGACGCCTCCGGCCGCGCGCTGATGGGAGAGGTGCTCGAGCGTCATTTCCACGGCCGCCGGACGATTCGCCTGTGGTCCGAGGACGGCGCGCCGGTGAGCTCGCTCGTCGACGCGCTCGGCCACGTTCCGCTGCCGCCGTACATTCACCGCCCGGATACCGCCGACGATCGCGAACGCTACCAGACGGTGTTCGCGCGCGTGCGCGGCTCGGTGGCGGCGCCCACCGCCGGTCTCCATTTCACGACGTCGTTGATCGACGACCTGCGGGCGCATGGCGTCGAACCCGTCGAAGTGACGCTGCACGTCGGCTACGGCACCTTCAAACCGATCACCGCCGAGCGCGTCGCCGACCACGTCGTCGATCCCGAGTCATACGAGATACCGCAGGAGACAGCGACGCGGATTGCCCGGGCCCGGGCGGAAGGCCGGCGCGTCATCGCCGTCGGCACGACGACGACGAGGGCGCTGGAGGACGCAGCACGGCGCGGCGACGGCGTGGTGTGCGCCGGCGCCGGACGCGCCGAGATCTTCATCTATCCCGGTCACACGTTCCAGGTTATCGACGGGCTGATCACGAACTTCCACCTGCCGAAGTCGTCGCTGCTGATGCTCGTGTGCGCGCTTGCCGGCACGGCGCCCGTCCTGCGCGCCTACCAGGAGGCGATCGAGCGACGCTACCGTTTCTACAGCTACGGGGATGCGATGCTCGTGATTTGAAGATTCTTGTCGGGGCTCGGGGCTCGGAGCTCGGGTTCGGGGTTCGGGGTTCGATTTGCCTCGGACGTGCGACTTGCCGCGAGCGTCATTCAACGAACCCCGAGCCCCGACCCCCGAGCCCCGGATCTTGCTATACTCATAGTTTCCCGCCGGTGTAGCTCAGTTGGTTAGAGCACGCGGCTCATATCCGCGTTGTCCGGGGTTCAAGTCCCTGCACCGGCACCATTTTCTTTCCTTGCGCTCGAGCACGACGGGCTGGTTCGCGTCCGGCCCGAGCGTGCGCGGCGGATCCTGATCGACGCCGCCCGTCGGCGGCAGATCGCGCCCAGGCCCATGATTGCCAGCCGCGTCCTCGAGACGATTCGGCGTCACGCCCTTGTCGCTCCGGGCGGCCGCGTCGTCGTCGCCTTGTCGGGCGGGTCGGATTCCGTCGCGCTTCTGCGCGTGCTCAAGGAGCTCGAGGGACGCGGCGAGCTCGTGGTCGCGGCGGCGGTTCACCTCAATCACGGCTTGAGAGCCGAGGCGCACGGAGACGAGCAGTTCTGCCGTGCGCTGGCGGCAGACATGGGCGTCCGGTTTCGCGCCGATCTCATCGATGTGCGCGGGCGCGCCGGGCGCGAACGAACGTCGCTCGAGACCGCCGGCCGGAATGCGCGCTACGAGCTCTTCGAACGCGTCGCGGACGAGTTCGGCGCGGCGGTGATCGCCACCGGGCACACGCGAAACGACCAGGCCGAAACTTTTCTTTTGCGGCTGCTGCGCGGGGCCGGGCCGCGCGGCCTCGGCGGCATCCACCCGCGAGCCGGACGGGTCATCAGGCCGCTCATCGACCTCGACCGGGACGATTTGCGGGAGTATCTGTCGTCGTTGAGCCAGACGTTCCGCGAGGACGACACCAACGCCGACCTGACGATTCCGCGCAACCGCATCCGCCACGAGCTGTTGCCGTTACTCGAGTCGCGCTATGCGCCGGGAATCGTCGACGTCCTCGCGCGCGGCGCGTCGATCGCGCGGGAGGACGAGGATCATCTGCGGCGGGAAGCAATCGATCTCACCGATTCGATCGTCTTATCAGGTAGGCCGGATGCCGGGGCGTCCGGCGAGACGGTCGAGATCGACGCGGTGGCTCTGGAGCGGCTGCACCCGGCGATTGGATCGCGGGTGGGGCTGCAACTGCTGGAGCGCATCGCTCCCGGCCGGTTCTTCAGCTTCGATCACGTCCAACGCCTGCTCGCTCTCGCGGCGCCGGGCGGCCGGGTCGCCGTCGACCTGCCGGGGTGCCGGGCTGAACGTCGCGGCGACGCGATCCTGCTGGGCCAGCCGCCTGCAGGACCGTTCCAGAACTCTTTCCAGGTTTCGTTGTCTATACCAGGAGAGGTAGTCGTCGCCGGCTGGGCCGTATCGGCCGTCCGGTGCGACGACGAGAGCTGGCTGACTCACCAGCCAGCCCCGGGGACAGTCACCAGTGCCAGTCCCTCCCCGGGGACAGTCACTAGTGACAGTCCCCGAATTTTGGCACGGGGGAGAACGGATGGGCTGGCGGCGACGGTCCAGGGGATGACGCTGCCGCTGACGGTGCGTTCCCGGCAGCGCGGCGACCGGGTGAAACCGCTCGGCATGGGGGGGCGGTCGAAGAAGCTCCAGGACCTGCTGGTCGACCGAAAAATTGCGCGTGAGAGACGCGATCGACTGCCGCTCGTCGTAGACGCTACAAACCGGATTGTATGGGTGGTCGGGCACGTCGTGGCTGAGGATTTTCGGGTCACGAGCCCGTCACAAGGCGTGATACTCTTGAAAGCAAGGCGGTTAGGAGGCCAAGGTTGAACTCGACCCTCAAGAGCTTGCTCTTCTGGATGGTCCTCGTCGTGGTCGGGGCCCTGATCTGGAATTTCTCCACCAATCTGAACCGGGGCCCGAAGTCCATTACGCTCACGGACTTCCTCCAGCGCGTCGAGGCCAATGAGGTCGCCGAAGTTGAGATTACCGGCAACGACATCGTCGGCAAGCTGAAGACCTCGCTTCCCGACGGTAACGACACCTTCCGGACGTACGCCCCGACGCAGTTCGAGACCCAGCTCGGTGCGAAGCTGACCGAGAAGGTCCCGGTCATCCGCGGCAAGGATCCGGCGGCCAGCCCGTGGGCCAACGTGCTCTATTACTGGGCCCCGATCCTCCTGATGATCGGCTTTTGGATCTTCATCATGCGGCAGATGCAGAGCGGGGGGAACAAGGCCCTCTCGTTCGGCAAGAGCCGCGCGAAGCTGTCGTCCAGCTCCCAGAAGAAGGTCACGTTCAAGGACGTCTCGGGCGTCGACGAGGCCAAGGAAGAGCTCCAGGAAATCATCGAGTTCCTCAAGGAACCGCAGAAGTTTCAGAAGCTGGGCGGACGCATCCCCAAGGGCGTCCTCCTCATGGGATCGCCGGGCACCGGCAAGACGCTGCTCGCGCGGGCCGTCGCCGGCGAGGCCAACGTTCCGTTCTTCTCGATCAGCGGCTCGGACTTCGTCGAGATGTTCGTCGGCGTCGGCGCCTCGCGCGTCCGCGACCTGTTCGAACAGGGCAAGAAGAACGCCCCCTGCATCGTCTTCATCGACGAGATTGACGCCGTCGGCCGCCATCGCGGCGCCGGCCTGGGCGGTGGCCACGACGAACGCGAGCAGACGCTGAACCAGCTGCTCGTCGAGATGGACGGCTTCGAATCGAACGAAGGCGTCATCCTCGTCGCTGCTACCAACCGTCCTGACGTCCTCGACCCGGCGCTGCTGCGCCCGGGCCGCTTCGATCGACGGATTGTCGTCAATCGTCCCGACGTGAAGGGCCGCGAGGGCATCCTCGCCGTCCACACCAAGAAGATTCCGCTGTCCGACGACGTCAACATCCACATCCTCGCGCGTGGCACCTCCGGGTTCTCCGGCGCCGACCTCGCGAACCTGGTCAACGAGGCGGCGCTGAACGCCGCCCGCTACAACCAGAAGGTCGTGCGGATGCTCGACTTCGAGTTCGCCAAGGACAAGGTCCTGATGGGCTCGGAGCGCCGCTCGATGATCATCAACGACGAGGAGAAGAAGGTCACCGCCGTCCACGAGGCCGGCCACGCCCTCCTCGCGATGGTGCTGCCGCACGCCGATCCGGTCCACAAGGTCACGATCATCCCGCGCGGCATGGCGCTCGGCGTGACGATGCAGCTGCCGACCGACGACAAGCACAACTACACCCGCGATTATCTGAACGACTGGATCGCGATCCTGCTCGGCGGGCGCCTTGCCGAGGACCTGACGTTCGGCAGCATCACCACCGGAGCCGGCAACGACCTCGAGCGCTCGACCGAGATGGCGCGCAAGATGGTCTGCGAGTACGGCATGAGCGAGGCGATGGGGCCGCTCACCTTCGGCAAGAAGGAAGAGCAGATCTTCCTCGGCCGTGAGATCGCCCAGCACCAGGACTACAGCGAGGACACGGCGATCCGCATCGATCACGAGATCAAGCGGATCGTGACCGAGAACTACGCCAAGGCGAAGGCGCTGCTCGCCACGCACCGCGTCGCGCTCGACCGCATCGCCGATGCGCTGCTCATCCACGAAGTCCTGGATGCCGACCAGGTCCGGCGGCTCGTCGCTGGCGAGGCGATCGAGGATCCGAAGGTCGCGGCCTCGACGACGAACACGGACGACTCGAAGCGTCTGCCCAAGGAGCGGCCGTCAATCGTGCCGCCGATACCGCCGCTCAACAAGCCGCTGACGCAGGAATAAGGCTCAGGGCTCAGGGCTCAGGGCTCAAGTAGTAAAAGGGGTTCGAGCTCTCGCTCGGACCCCTTTTTTGTTGATGTCTATCCGCCGGCGTTACCGACTTCCGCTGCCCGGCCGCGCGCCGCTCGAGCTCGGCGAGCGCACGCTCGTCATGGGAATCATCAACGTCACGCCGGACTCGTTTGCGGACGGCGGCGTCCGCTTCGACGCCGGCCGGGCCGTCGCCGACGGCCTGCAGATGGTTGCCGACGGCGCGGATATCCTCGACGTCGGCGGCGAGTCGACGCGGCCGGGGGCAGAGGCGCTGCCCGAGGACGAGGAGCTGCGACGGGTGCTGCCGGTCGTCGAACGGCTGGCGCGCGAATCCGGGGTCGCCGTTTCGGTGGATACCTATAAGGCGGCGGTGGCGCGGCAGGCGGTCGACCGGGGCGCCGCGATCGTCAACGACATCAGCGCGCTGCAGCAGGACGGCGAGATGGCGGCGGCGGTAGCGAAGTCGGGCGCGGCCCTGGTCCTCATGCACAACCGCGGGCGCTCGAGGGAGATGTATCGGGACGCGTCCTACGGCGACGTCAGCGGGGAGATTGCCGCCGAACTGGAGGCAGCGATCCGGCAGGCCGTGGACGCGGGGGTGCCGCTCGAGAAGATTCTGATCGACCCGGGAATCGGGTTCGCGAAGCGGGCGGAACACAGCTTCGAGGCGATCGCCGGGCTCGAACATCTGGCGGCGCTTGACCGGCCGATCCTGGTTGGACCGTCGCGAAAATCGTTCCTGACGCTGGCGATTGGCCAGCGTCCCGCAGCCGATCGCGAGTGGGGCACCGCCGCGGCCGTTGCCGCCAGCATCCTCGGCGGCGCGCATGTGATTCGTGTCCACGCCGTGCGCGAGATGGCCGACGTCGCGCGTGTCGCCGATCGCATCCTCGCCGCCGCTGTTAAGCTATCTCCCGGATGAACGAGTATCTGGCCAGCCTGATGCGCTACCGGCCGCCCGTCGGCTGGTGGGATCTGCTGGACATCGCCATCGTCTCGATCCTGATCTACGAATCGCTGAAGTTGATCAGGGGCACGCGCGCCGCGCAGATGGCGGTGGGCTCGCTGCTGCTCGTCGGCCTGTTCTACGTCTCGCGGCTGGCGCCGCTGCAGACGCTGAACTGGATCATCCGCAATGTCCTGGTCTACGTCGCGTTCGCCGCGATCGTCATCTTCCAGGGGGACATCCGGCGCGCCCTCGCGCACTTCGGCCGGGCGCCGTTCTTCCGCTACTTCAGCCGCCAGGAGGCGGTGGACGAGACGATCGAGGAGGTCGTCGTCGCCGCCGGGATGCTGGCCTCACAGCGGACCGGGGCGATCATCGCCATCGAGCGCGAGATCGGCCTGCGCAACTACATCGAGAGCGGGATCCCGCTCGACGCCGAGATCACCTACGACCTGCTGGTGACGATCTTCCAGCCGTCGTCGCCGCTGCACGACGGCGCGGTGGTGATCCAGGAAGGCCGCGTCGCCTCGGCCGCCTGCTTCCTGCCGCTGACAGTGAACCCGAAGCTCAGTCGCGAGCTCGGGACGCGGCATCGCGCCGCGATCGGCCTGACCGAGGAGAACGACGCCATCGCCGTCGTCGTGTCGGAGGAGCGCGGCCAGATCGCGCTCTCGATCGACGGCGGACTCGAGCGGGACCTGACCCAGGATCAGCTGCGCGAGCGGCTGCAGGCGCTGCTGGCCGCGCGGCGCTCCGGTAAGGCGCGGGATGCGGCGCCGATCTACGACTACTGATGGCCTACCATCCCTTCCGGCATCTCGGCTTGAAAGTGCTGGCGCTCATGCTGGCGACGGTGCTGTGGCTCACCGTTGCCGGGGAGCATGTCGTCGAGCGCAGCCTGCGGGTGCCGCTCGCCGTTCGCAACCTGCCGACCTCGCTCGAGATCGAGGGTGACCTGCCGGACATGGTGGACGTCCGCGTCCGCGGCTCGTCATCGCAGCTCAGCCGCCTCGATGTCGGCGACGTCGTGGCGATGCTGGACCTGACGACCGCCCGGCCAGGGTCGCGGCTCTTTCATCTTCGTACCGATGAGGTGCGGGTGCCGTACGGTATCGAAGTGGCGCAGGTCATGCCGCCGTCACTGCCGCTTTCGGTCGAGAAAGCCGTCGTGCGGACGATTCCGGTCGTGCCCGCAACCGATGGCGAGCCGGCTCCCGGCTTCGTCGTCGGCCGGATCGTGGCGGACCCGTCAACCGTGCAGGTGACCGGGCCCGAGAGCCATGTCAAGGACGTCGCCCACGCCACGACCGAGCCGGTCGAGATTGACGGCAAAAGCGCCCGGGTGCGCGACCTCGTGACGATTGGCGTCACGGACTCCTCGGTGCGCCTGGTAGAGCCGCAGAGCGCGGTTGTCGTCGTCGACATCCTCCCGGCGCCGGTCCAGCGGGACGTCGCCGGCGTGCCGGTGCGGTTCCGGAATCTCGGCTCAGGGATGTCCGCCCGCATCGTCCCGGCAGTGGTGCGCGTGACCGTGCGCGGCCAGCAGGACGCGCTGACGAAGTTGACGCCGGACAGCGTTGACGCGTTCGTGGATCTCACCGGCCTCGGCCAGGGCCGGTATAATCTGACAGTTCAGGTCGACCCGTCCCAGGACTTCGGCGCCGATGCCGTGGCGCCGACGGTCGTCGCCGTCACCATCAAATGACTGCTTCTCGAACTCTTTTCGGTACCGATGGTGTGCGCGGCAAGGCCGGCGACTATCCCCTGGACCGTCCAACCGTCGCCCGCCTCGGCGCGGCGCTGGTTCGCGCGATGCAGGAATCCCGCGGCGGGCCGTCGACGCCGCTCCGCTTCGTCGTCGGGCGCGACAGCCGCGAGTCCGGCGAGTGGATCGAGCAGGAACTGGCGCGCGGCGCCGGCGCGCAGGGCGCGACCGTCACCAGCGCCGGCGTGATCCCGACGCCGGCGATCGCCTACATTACGCCGGCGATGTCGTTCGACGCCGGCATCGTCATCTCGGCCTCGCACAATCCGTTCGCGGACAACGGCATCAAGGTGTTCTCGGGCAAGGGCGAGAAATTCACCGAGGCGCTGGAGCGCGAGGTCGAGGCGATTGTCGCCGATACCGGCTGGACGGTGCCGGATACGGCGCGAGGCAGCGTTGAGCGCACGGATGTCGTCGACGACTACATCCAGCATCTCCGTCTCGTCCTGCCCGATCCGCGGCCGGTCGCCGGCATGCGGCTGACGATCGATTGTGCCAACGGCGCGACCACCACCGTCGCGCCGCAGCTGTTCAAGTCGCTTGGCTTCGACCTGACGGTGCTGAGCGCGACGCCGAACGGCCGCAACATCAATCTCGGCTGCGGCTCGACGCATCCGGAGCCGCTGTCGGAGGCCGTGCGGGCCAACGGATCGCGCCTCGGCGTCGCCTTCGACGGCGACGGAGACCGCGCGATTTTCGTCGACGCTGTCGGCCGCGTCGTCGATGGCGACGCCGTCCTGCTGATGTGCGCCCGTCACCTGAAGGCCAACGGACGGCTGGCTGGGAACGCCATTGTCGCCACCGTGATGAGCAATATCGGATTGGAGCTTGCGCTGCGCGACAGCGCGATCGATCTTGTGCGGTGCCCGGTCGGCGACAAGTACGTGATGGAAGAGATGGTCCGGCGCGGCCTGTCGCTCGGCGGCGAGCAATCCGGCCACATCATCTTCTCGGAGCACCTGTTCACGGGCGATGGCATCGCGACGGCGTTGAGCGTCCTGCGCGTCATGGCTGAAACCGGCCGGGAGCTCGCCGATCTCGCGGCGGAGCTCGTCACGTTCCCGCAGGTGCTGCTGAACCTGCGCGTGCGCAAGAAGGTCGATCTCGCGACCGTGCCTGAGATCAAGGCGGTGATGGACGGCGTCGAGGCGCGGCTCGCCGGCGCGGGTCGCCTGCTGGTCCGCTACTCGGGAACGGAGCCGCTGCTGCGGGTGATGATCGAGGGACGCGATCAGCAGGAGATCAACGGCTGGGCGCAGGAGATCGTGGACGCCGTCAAGGTGCGACTGGTTTAGCCGTCAACCTGCCCCCCGCAGGCCCGCACGACCGTAACCGGACGACCGCGCAACCGGACAACCGACGTGAGTCAGATCGGTGTGCATGTCGAAGCTTTCGGTCAACGTCAACAAGGTCGCGACGCTTCGCAACTCCCGCGGCGGCAACGTCCCGAGCGTGGTCGACGCGGTGCGCGTGTGCATCGCTGCCGGCGCGCCGGGCATTACCGTGCACCCGCGCGCCGATGCCCGCCACATCACGACCACCGACGTCCGTGAAGTCTCGGCCACCGTGCGGGACGTCACGGGGGTCGAGTTCAACATCGAAGGCGATCCGCGACCGGATCTGATCGCGCTCGTGCACGAGGTCAGGCCCGACCAGTGCACGCTCGTGCCGGTGCGCGAAGGGGAAATTACGAGCCAGGCGGGATGGTCACCCGAGACGCCTCGCGCCGCGCTCGAAGGGGTGGTCTCCGGCCTGAAGCGCGCCGGCATCCGCATAAGCGTCTTCGTCGATCCCGATCCGGCGGCGATCTCATGGGCCTCGACGCTCGGCGCCGATCGCGTCGAGCTCTACACCGAGCCCTTCGCCCGCGCCTTCAAGATCGGCGGGCCGACGCGGCAGTCGAGCTTCGAGCAGTACGTCGCCGCAGCACAGCACGCCCACGCCCTTGGTCTCGGGGTCAACGCCGGACACGATCTCGATCTCGAGAACCTGGCCCTGTTCAAGACCGTGCCCCACGTCGACGAGATGTCCATCGGGCACGCCCTCATCAGCCACGCCCTGTACGTCGGCCTCGAACGGGCCGTCCGCGATTACCTCGCCGCTCTCGCCTGACGCGAGTCAGCGTCCGGTTTCGACGGCGCGGCAGATCGCGTCGGTGAACTCGGTGGTCGATGCCTGGCCGCCGAGATCGCGCGTCCTGACATCGCCGGCCTCGAGGACACGCTCGAGCGCCTGGCGGATCCTCCGGCCCGCATCCTGCTCGCCGATGTGATCGAGCATCATCAGCGCCGACAGCAGCAGCGCCATCGGGTTCGCCATGTTCTTGTTGGCGATGTCCGGGGCGCTGCCATGCACTGCCTCGAACACGGCGCAGCCCTCGCCCAGGTTCGCCCCGGGGACGACGCCGAGGCCGCCGACGAGGCCGGCGCCGAGGTCGGAGACGATGTCGCCGTAGAGGTTGGGCAGCAGGAGGACGTCGAAGCGCTCGGGATGCATGACCAGCGACATGCAGGCCGCGTCGATGATCCGCTCGTCGTAGGTGACGTCGGTGTAGTCGCGGGCGACGGCGCGCAGGCTCTTCAGGAACAGGCCGTCGCCGAGCTTCAGGATGTTGGCCTTGTGAATGCCGGTGACGCGCTTGCGGCCGTTGGCGCGGGCGAACTCGAACGCGAATCGCGCGATGTTCGTCGACGCCTTCTCGGTGATGACCTTGAGGCTCTCGACGACGCCGGGCACGACCTCGTGCTCGATCCCCGAGTAGAGGTCTTCGGTGTTCTCGCGAACGATGATCAGGTCGACGTTCTCGAACCGGCTGGGAACGCCGGCGATGTTCTTGACCGGCCGAAGATTCGCGTAGAGACCCAGCGCCTTGCGCAGGCCGACGTTGACGCTGGTGAACCCTTCGCCGATCGGCGTCGTCACCGGTCCCTTCAGCGCGACCTTGTTGCGTTTGACCGATTCGAGCAGCTCGGCCGGCAGCGAGACATTGTGCCGTTGAAATGCCGTCACGCCGGCGTCGTGCGGTTCCCACGTGATCGCGAGCCCGGCCACCTTGAAGATGCGCACGACCGCTTCCGTGACTTCGGGACCGATGCCGTCTCCAGGGATGAGGGTGATGGTGTGCATAAGATCTTTCGGGGCTCGGGGCTCGGGGCTCGGGGTTCGGGTTCGGGACTCGACTTCAGGCTGGCGGCGTCAGCGACCTGGCCAGGAGCGCGGCCACGGCTTCCAGCAGCTCGCGATCGTCGGCCGTGAACGCCGCCAGCTTGTCGCTGTCGATGTCGATCTCCCCGAGGACTTCGGCACCCTTCATGATCGGTACGACGATTTCCGATCTGGTTTCGACGCTGCAGGCGAGATAGCGCGGATCGCTGTTGACGTCGTCGACGATGATCGTTGCTTTCTCGGCGGCGGCAGCGCCGCAGATGCCGCGGCCGAGCGGGATGCGCTCGTGCGGCGACGGCTTGCCGACGTAGGGGCCGAGCACGAGCTCGTTCCCGTACAGAAGATAGATGCCGGTCCAGGTGTAGTGCGGCAGGGATTTCGCCAGCGTGTCGACGGTACGCCGCATGATCTGCTCTGAATCGGAGTGCGCTGCGACCGCGGCGCGGACGTCCGCGAGGACGGAGTCGTACTTCATCAGTCTTGAAGCTCCAGGAATAACAAACCGAGGCCGACTACCAGGACCGCGAGGTGCAGGCCGCTCGACTGGCCGTGCAGCCGCCCGAAGTCGGCTCTGCGGGGATCGCCGTCGGGCAGGCTCGAGGCGCTGACACCGGCTCCGATCGCCTGCTGGGCGCCCGCGATCTTCGCCGACACCACCAGGCCGGAGTAGAGCGTCGCGCTCAACATGATGGCGGTCAGCGCTACCCGCCAGGCAAAGCGGGGCGGACGCGGTCCGAGCGCGGCGCGAAGCAGGAGTGACAAGCCCATGACGGCGCCGCAGGCGTAGGCCAGGAGGTGAAACCGGCGGAGGGCTTCGCCGAAGATGGCGCCGGCGAGTGCCCGTCCCTCGGCGATCTGGCGGGCAGCGATGACGTCGAAAATCGAGGGTGCGGCAACGGCGCCGAGCGCGATCAGGCCGCCCAGCCATATGACCAGCGCGACCGCTGCGGCGAACCGAAGCACAGGCATTCACCTCATTATAATTGACGGATCGTGGCCAATGTCCGCTGGATGCCGTGGGCGATCGACGCGTTCGCGCGCGCGCGTCATGAGGCCAAGCCAGTCCTCCTCTCGATCGTGACGCCGTGGAGCGAGGCGTGCGCCGAGATGGATCGCACCACCTACGCCGATGCCGGAATCGCCGCGGCCATTGGCAACGACTTCGTTCCGGTCAGGGTCGATGCCGATCGCCGCCCCGACATCGCGGAGCGCTACGGTCTCGACGTCTGGCCGACGACCGCCTTCCTGACCCCTGACGGCGCGATGATCACGGGCGGCCTGTTCATGCCGGCCGACCGGCTGCTGGCCGCGCTCGCACAGGTGCGCGACGCCTTCGTCGCCCGTCGCGACGAGCTCCTCGACTCGCACGAGCGATGGCATGCCGCGGAGCCGGCTCCGACTCACCCCCCGCCAAGCACACCAATCTCGGACGCCGAGCTCGAGACGCTCGTCTTCGAATCCTTCGACGTGGAGCACGGCGGGTTCGGCGGCGCACCGAAGTTTCCGCTCACCGCGCCGCTGGCGCTCGCGCTCGAGCTCTACGAGGGGTCGCGGGACGCAGGCCTCGCGCAGATCGTGCAGACGTCGCTCGACGGCATGGGCTGGGGCCCGCTTTACGACGAAAACGACGGCGGCTTCTACCGCTGCGCTGCCGAGCGGGACTGGAGCGCGCCGCAGCCCGAGAAGCTGCTCGAGACCAACGCGGCGCTGCTGCGCCTCTACCTCGATGCCGCCGACATCCTCCGCGTCGCCCGCTACCGCGAACGCGCCGCCGAGACGCTGCGATTCGTTCAGACGTGGCTCGCCGATCCGGTTGACGGCGGATGGACAATGTCGCGGCCCGTCCCGCCCGGCGCCGGTGGCGCTTTGGCCGGTCCGCTGGTCCGCGGCGACGTGTTCTACGCCGGCTGGAACGCGGCGATGGCGGGTGCCGCGCTCCGCGCCTCGCTCTCGTTCGACGACAAGGGCCTCGGCGAGTTCGCCCTGAAGTCGCTCGAGCGCGTACTGATCGGGTGCTACCGGCCCGGCGCGGGTGTCGCTCATTGCTACGAGCCGCCGCACGGCGCATCGGTGCGCGGCCTGCTCGACGATCAGATGGCGATGGCCGACGCTCAGCTCGACGCCTACGAGGCCACCGGCAACATCGTCTACGAGATGATGGCGCAGGAGCTGGCGCACTACGCCGTCAGGACGATGTGGGACGAACGCGGCGGCGGCTTCTTCGATCGCTCTGAGGTCGAGGTGGAAGAACGGATCGGCAGGATGCGCGATCGCGTGAAGCCGTTCGTGGCCAACTGTGAGGCCGGCCGGGTACTGAAACGCCTCGCCGCGGCGACCGGCGACCAGAGCTTCGCCGCCCTCGCCGACGCGGCGCTCGCGGCGGTCGCGGCGCAGGCCGCGGCGCAGGGTCCGCTGGCCGCGTACTACCTCCGCGCCCGCCGGGTGCCGGCCGGCCAAAGTGATAAACTCGCAGGAAAATGACTCAGACATCAGTTGCCGCGATCAGGAACCTCGCCACAGAGCTGCGCATCGACTCGATTGCCTCGACGACCGAAGCCGGCAGCGGTCATCCCACCACCTGCATGTCCGCGGCCGAGGTCGTCTCGACGCTCTTCTTCGGCGAGATGCGCTACGACCCGAAGAACCCGCAGAACGTCGACAACGATCGGTTCGTGCTCTCGAAGGGCCACGCGGCACCGATCCTCTACGCCGCATGGGCGCACGCCGGGCTCTTCCCGCGCGCCGACCTGCTCAACCTGCGCCGCCTCGACTCCGACCTCGAGGGTCACCCGACGCCGCGGTTGTCGTTCACCGACGTTGCCACGGGATCGCTCGGCCAGGGCATCTGCGCCGCGGTCGGCACCGCGCTGAACGCCCGCCGCATCGGCTCCGACTATCGCACCTACGTGCTGCTCGGCGACGGCGAGATGGCGGAAGGCTCGGTCTGGGAAGCGGCCAACGTCGCGCTGTACCACAAGCTCGACAACCTCTGCGGCATCATCGACGTCAACGGTCTCGGCCAGAGCATGTCGACGCAGTTCAACCACAACATGGACGAGCTCGCCGCACGCTGGAACGCCTTCGGCTGGCACACGGTCGTCGTCGACGGCCACGACGTCCAGGCGTTGCAGCACGCGTTTGCCGCCGCCCGCGCCGCGAAGGGGCACCCGACGATGCTCCTGGCGCGGACCCTCAAGGGCAAGGGCGTCAAGTCGGTCGAGGGGAAGGAAGGCTGGCACGGCAAGGCGTTCAAGAAGGACGAGGCCGAGAAGGCGATCGCCGAATTGAAGGAGCAGATCGTCGAGGGCGGATCGACGCCGTCGATTCCAATGCCGTCGGCCCGGCCGCGCGAGGTTGTCCGCCCCGACTACGCCAAGGTCGCGCCGCCGAACTACAAGGCGGGCGATCAGGTCGCGACCCGCGAAGCCTGGGGCACCGCCCTCGCCGCCCTCGGCGACGTCGATCCAAATGTCGTCGCGCTCGACGCCGACGTCAAGAACTCGACCTTCAGCGACCGCTTCGAGAAGAAGCACCCGCAGCGGTTCTTCCAGAACTTCATCGCCGAACAGATCATGGTCGGCGCCGCCATGGGACTCGCCGCCCGCGGCGCGATCGCCTTCCCGTCGACGTTCGCCTGCTTCCTCAGCCGCGCCTGCGACTTCATCCGCATGGCGGGCCTGTCAAACGCCAGGGACACGCTGCACGTCAAGCTCACGGGCTCGCATTCGGGCGTCTCAATCGGCGAAGACGGTCCGTCGCAGATGGCGCTCGAGGATCTCGGCATGATGCGCGCGGTGCCGAACTGCACGGTGCTCTACCCGTGCGACGCCGTCAGCACCGAGCGACTGGTGGTCGAGATGGCGAAGATTCCCGGTCTCGCCTACATGCGGACGTCGCGGCCGAAGACCGACATCCTGTACGGCCTCGACGAGCAGTTCCCGATCGGCGGCTCGAAGGTCCTCTACCAGAGCGCGACTGACATCGCCACCGTCGTCGCCGCCGGCATCACCGTCCACGAGGCGCGCAAGGCCTACACGCAGCTCAAGGGCGAGGGCATTCACATCCGCGTCATCGACGCCTACTCGGTGCAGCCGATCGATGCGGCGACCCTGATCGCCGCGGGCAAGGAAACCAACGGCGTCATCATCACGGTCGAGGATCACTACGCGCCGGGCGGGCTCGGCGACGCCGTGGCCGAAGCCGTCGCTTCTGCCGGCATCGTCGTGCGCCGGCTTGCTGTTCGCGAGCTGCCGCGCAGCGGCCAGCCCCAGGAGCTGCTGGAGCGCTTCGGCATCTCTGCCAGCCACATCGTGGACGCTGTCCGGGCGCAGCGCTGATCACGCGTGGCGAGATTCGCGGCCGCAGGGGTCAGCGTCGTAGTCGTCGGGCTGGCGCTCGGCCTGGCCGCGCAGACGCCCGCGGTGCGCGGCGCCCGCGAGCCGGTCTGGGCGCCTGACGGCCGCCGCCTCGCGCTCTCGTATCTCGATCGCATCTGGGTCGTCGCCCCCGACGGCCGCAACGGCCGCGCCCTCCGCCCCGGCCAGGCCGGCGCCGAGCGCGACCCGGCCTGGTCTCCGGACGGCAAGTCGATCGCCTTCGCCGCCGACGCCGGCGATGGCTTCAACCTCGTCACCGTCGCCGCGGACGGCTCCAGGCCGCAGCCGTTGACCACGATGGCGGGGGACGAGCGCTGGCCGTCGTGGACCGGAGACGGCCGCATCGTGTTCTCGCACCGCGCCGGCGGCCGCTGGCGCCTCTACGTCATCTCGGCCAATGGCGGCGAGGCCAGGCCGCTCTTCCCCGACACGGCAGACGATGACGAGAGCCAGGGGCGGCTGTCGCCGGATGGACGTCGCGTCGCTTATGTATCGGATCGCGAGAGCGACGACGGCGAAGCCGACCTGTGGGTCGCGGACCTCGTCCTGGGCCCACGCGATCGCGTAGCGCGGACCCGGCTCGTGCGCGCCCGCGGCCTCGAAGGCCATCCCTCGTGGGCGCCGGACGGCGCCCGCCTCGCCTACTTTGCGGTACGCGACGGCGTCGGTTCGGTTTGGGTGGTCGGCGCCGAGGCCGAGACGAGCGTTGATCCCGGTGGTGACGCGGTGCCCATGCCGCGGCCGCGTCCGGCCGAGACCCCGATGCTGGTCTCACGCCGCGGCGGCGTCCCCGCCTGGTCACCCGACGGGAAGCGCATCGCCATCGCGCTGCTGCCGGCGCCCGATCCGACCTACAACGGCAACCCCGCCCGCAACGACGACGAGCCGCCGCCGCTCTTTGCCAACGCGGAGGCGTTCCGGCTGTGGACCATCGATGCGCCGCTGCCGGTCGACGCCGGCGCGCGCGAAGTCGTCGGCATCGGCGCCCGCGACGGCGAACGACTGATCGCCGGTTTCGACCGCGTCTGGGAAACGCTCCGGCGGCTCTACTACGCGAGCGGCCCGTCGGCGGCGCGGTGGGATGCCTTGAAGGCGGCCCATCGCCCCAGGGCGCTGGCGGCGCGCGACGAGGCGGAGCTGGAGACCATCATCGACGCGATGGTGGCGGAGCAGCCGCTGATCAAGCCGCTCGTTACCTCCAGCCGCGCCGTGGTCGTCTCCGGCCATCCGCTGGCGTCGCAGGCCGGCGCCCGCGTGCTCGAACAGGGTGGCAACATCGTCGACGCCGCGATCGCCGTCTCTTTCGCGCTCGGGGTCGTCGAACCGGAGGCGTCCGGCATCGGCGGCGACGGCATGGCACTCCTCTACTTGAAGGGCATGAGCGCGCCGGTCGCGATCGACTACAAGGATCAGGTGCCGATCCGCGCGACGCGCGACAACCCGTTGCTCGTCGCCGGCACCGGCGACGGTCCGGCGGCGGCGAACATACCCGGTGTCGTAGCGGGGATGGACCTGCTGTACCGGAAGTACGGCAGCCGCAGGATCAAGTGGAACGATCTGATCGTGCCGGCGATCGACCATGCCGAGAACGGCTTCACGCTCGACGCGGCCCTGCCGACGTCGATCGCGGAAGGGCGGCGGTTCTTCGAGAAGTACCCGTCGTCGGCGCGAATCTACCTGCCGGGAAAGCAGGTGCCGGCGGCGGGAGAGCGCTTCGTCAACAAGGATTACGCCGCCACGCTGCGGACGCTGGCGACCGACGGCGCGGAAGCTTTCTACCGCGGCTCGATCGCGCGGCGCATCGCCGACGACATGGCCAGGAATGGCGGCCTCATCGGCATCGACGACCTGGCGCAGTACCGGGCGATCGAGCGGCAGCCGCTGGCTGGCCGTTATCGTGGCCACGACGTCTATTCGGCACCGCCGCCGGTCTCGACCGGGGCGGCGCTGATCGAAACGTTGCAGATTCTGGACCACTACTCGCCGAGAGCGGGCGCCGCGTATTCGCGCGATCCCGACTTCCTGCATTTTGCGATCGAGTCGTGGCGGGCGCGGGACCAGGGACCGCGCATCGCCGATCCGGCGTTATGGGACGTCAACCTCGGCCAGCACCTCGACGCAAGCCACGCCGCGACGCTGTTCAAGCGCATCTCGCCGAAGGCGATCTATCGCGACCGTTCCGCGGCGCCGGGAGAAGGTCCGCCCGAGCGCATCGGCCGGGGGACGACGGCGTTCGCGGTCGCCGACGCCGCAGGCAATATGATTGCCGTGACCCAGACGCTGAGCACGTGGGGCGGGACGTTCTACGTCGCCGACGGTCTTGGCTTTCTCTACAACAACCACCTGCGCTTCGGCGGCGCTGCTCCGGGGCGATTCCTGCCGCTCGCACGCTCGTCGTCGACGAACGTGCCGACGCTCGTGTTCAGCGGCGGCGCTGCCGGCCAGCCCGGCTCGCCGAGGCTGGCGGTCGCAGCCGCGGGCAACGCGTGGATCCCGGCGTCGGTCTACGACATCATCCTCAACGTCATCGACGGCGGGATGGACGCCCAGCGCGCGATCGAAGCGCCGCGCTTCCTGATCAGCCGCGACCCGGCGGACCCGAGCGGCAGCCGCCTGCAGATCGAAGATCGCTTCCCCCGTTCGGTCGTCCAGGACCTGACCGCGCGCGGGCACCGCTTTCAGAAAATCGGCCGGAAGGGTGAGGTCCGCTACGGCTATGCCGCCGCGACCGTTGTCGACGTCAGCCGCAGCGACGTGCAGGGTGGCGCCGAGCCGCGCCGTTCGCACGCCGCCGTCCCGGTTCCAGCCACCGTGCCAACCGCGTCAGCGCGGTGAGACCGACCCGTGCAACGCGCGTGTGCCCCGGCTGCCTCGGTGCGTCTCCGTACCCTCCGCAACTTCTCTAACGCAGGATGTCGATGATCATCGCGACGAGGGCGCGCGGTGCGAATGGCTTGCCGACATGGGCCTGGAAGCCCAGGGCCATGGCCCGGGCGCGATCTTCGGCGCGCGCGTAGGCAGTGACGGCAATGACCGGCACGCTGGCCCAGCGCTGGTCGGCACGCATCCGCTCGACCAGCTCGAAGCCGGTGGCGTGCGGCATGGCGATGTCGGTGACGACGAGGTCGGGCGTCTGCGTGTCGAGCAGCGCGAGCGCCTCGCGGACGTTGGCGGCGAGCTGCGGCTCGGCCGCCTCCTGCCGCAGCACGGTCGCGATCAATTCGCGCGCGTCGGGGTCGTCGTCGACGACGAGGATGGTGCGGCCGGTCAGCGCGTTCTGCGCGAGGATCGGCGGGGCCGCCTCCGCGATGTCGGGCAGCAGCATTGTCCCCATCCTGGCGCCGATGAGCGGCAGGCTGACGGTGAACTTCGCGCCCTGGTGCTTGCCGAGGCTTTCCGCCTTGACCGTCCCGCCGTGCAGTTCGGTGAGGTGCCGGACGAGAGACAGGCCCAGCCCAAGGCCGGCGTGCTCGCGGGTGACGTCGGACGTCTCCTGTCGGAACCGGTCGAACACATGCGGCAGGAACGCCGGGTCGATGCCGGTGCCGGTGTCGGTCACCGTCAGCACGGCGTCGTCGTCCTCGACGGTCAACGCGACGCGGACGTTGTCACCCGCCTCGGAGAACTTGATCGCATTCGAGAGCAGGTTCCAGACGATCTGCTGCAGCCGGCTGGCATCGCCGGAGATGACGGCGGCGCCCCTGACGGCGTCGACGGTGACCGTGACCCGGCGCGCGTCGGCGGCGGGCTTGACGGCGTCGAGAGCGGAGTCGACGACGGCGGCGAGATCGAGCGGCGACATTTCGAGGCGCACCGTGCCGCGAATGACCCGGGCCATGTCGAGGAGATCCTCGATCAGCTGCGCCTGGACGCGGGTGTTGCGATCGATGACGGTCAGCGCCTTGGCCTGGCCCTCGGCGTCGAGCGTGCCGAGCTTCAGCATCGCCACCCAGCCGAAGATGGCGTTCAGCGGCGTTCTCAACTCGTGCGACACGGTGGCCACGAACTCATCCTTCGAGCGGCTGACCGACTCGGCGGCGCGGCGAGCCGCCTGTTCCCGGCCCAGCGCGGCGGCGCGTTCGCGCTCGGCGTCGCGCTCGCCGCTGCGATCGCGAAAGACGACGATCATGCCGAGCGGCGTGCCGTCGGGGGCGCGGATCGCGGCGGCGCTGTCGCCGACCGGGATGTCCCGGCCGTCGCGGCTGAGCAGGATGGCGTAGGCCGGCAGCGACGCCCGGTCTGGCGTGTCGGCGGCGAGGACGCGCGCGAGCGGGCTCGGGTTCGGCCGCCGGGTATGTTCGTCGACCGTCTCGAACACGGTGTCGATGTGGCTGCCGATGGCTTCGCTCTCGCGCCAGCCGGTGAGCGCCTGCGCCACCGGGTTCAGCATCGTGATGAGCCCGGCGGGATCCGTCGTGATGACGGCCTCGCCGATGCTGCTGAGGGTGACCGCCAGGCGCGCCTCGTTGCGTTCGCCGGCGGCCCGCGCCGCCTGTTCGCCGATGAGCGCCCGTTCGAGCTCCTCCACCGCGCGGGCCCGCTCCGCCTCGGCGGCATCGCGTTCGCGCAGCCGGCGATCGAGGATGTCGGCCGCCTCGCTCAAGCCGTTCGACAACTCGGTGAACTCGGCGACCGTCGAACGCGACAACTTCACCGGCTCGCCCCGCGCCAGCGCCCGCGCCGATGCCACGGCCGAGGTCTGGGCGCGGACGATCCGGTGCCGTACGACCAGGGCGAGGAAGACTCCGCCGCCGAGCAGGGCCACCATCACCGTCACGAGGAGCCCGAGCGACCGTACGAGCTGGCCGTCTACGTCCTTCGCCGGGACGCCGAGGCCAATCGTCCACCCGGTCAGGCTCGACGTGCTGTGCGCCGAGTACGTCGGCGTGCCCTCGAGCGTCGCCGACCGGACCGTGCCTTCCGGGGCCCGCCGAATCGCGGCGGCGAACTGTTCGGTCGGCTGGCCGCCGAGCCAGCGCTCCTCGTTGCGCGTGCGCGCCATGATCGTGAGTTGCGAATCGAGCAGCGAGACGACCGCTTCGGTCGGCGTCGCGACCCCCTTGAGCACGCTGCTGTACTCGGAGACGCGGACGCGGGCGGCGAGGATATAGCGCAGCCGATCCCTCACGAAAATCGGTACGCCGATCGATACGAACGGCCGGCCGTCGTCGGGGTGTTTCGACAGCGTCGAGATGCTGATGGTCCGGCCATCCTTGATCGTTCTCGCCCAGCTGTCGTCGAGGGCCGGCGGCGCCTGCTCGAGCGGCACCGAGGTGTCCATCACTGGCACGAGCGACGGGCTCAGCACCCTGACCGCCTCCCATCCCGGCATGACGTCGACCATCCGCGTCGCGAACGTATGCAGCGAATGCGTATCGCTCTGCCCGATCGAATCGATGGCTGCCAGCACCCGCAGCTGCGCAATCGTGCTCTGCACTTCCTGATCGATGGCGGCGCTGAACGCGCGCGCGCGCTCGATGTTCTGGCCGTTGACCAGCGTTCGCTGCTGTTGCCAGAGCGTGTAGATGAGATGGCCGGCGAAGAGCCCCAGCGGAACTGCCGTGACGAACACCAGCAGGGCCAGGATCGTCCCGAGGTGGACCTGGCGCGAACGGAGAAGGGGAGTCGGGGACACGCCGCCCTGATTTTACCTCCGGGCGTCCGGCCTGGCCGGCATCGCCAGCTCGAGCCAAGCCTCGACGTCGTGTCGGAAATCACCGGTCGTCTCGACGGCCACGCCGCCTTCCGCGGCGCCTGCCGTCAGCGTTGACCTCACGTCCTCTTCAAGGCCCATGACCTCGAACAGGTTGACGAAGAAAGTGACGACGAACGCCCGGTCGATTGCCGTCCGGACCCGCGACGGCGGCCCGCCGGACATCTCGATCCCGAAGTGTCCGCCGGCTGAGTCGGCCAGCAGCTCCAGGAAGACGCGGTCGCTTTCGTCCCCCTCGTTCTTCCCGCCCGAGGCCAGGACCCGGGATTCGTCGTCGCTCGTGTCGCAGTAAGCCTTGAGCTTCGACGGCAGCACGATGACCCACGCTTCCCAGGCGCTGCCGTCCGGCCACTCGAAGCGGAGCAGCGGCCGCGACCGCAGGCTCGCGACGTCGAAGCGGTCTCGGTCGTCGCCGAGCGTTCGCCCGATCAGATCGTCGAGCAGCAGCGGCTGGCGCGGGACGCGCAGCGGCCACAGTTCTTCCCGGGAGGTGAACTGCTTGAGTCGCTGCTCGAGCGCTTCGAGGACGCGAAGCCGCAGCTGGCGCTGAAAGTGCACTCCACAGACAAGCACAGAACCGTTCCCGGGCACAACGGCTCCGCCTCCTGTTGTATCGTTCCCGTCATGTTGTCGCGACGACAGGTCGGATCCGTCTTCACCGTCGCACTGATGCTGTCGGCCGCGGCGCTTCCGGCGCAGCAGGCCGACGTCTCGGCCCGTCTGCGGGCGCAGATCGATCGGATCTTCAAGGCCCGCGAGTTCGATCCGCCGCGCTTCGGCCCGGCGCGCTGGATGCCCGACGGCACGGCCTACGCGATCGTCGAGCGTCCGGCTTCCGGCGAGGGCTCAGAGATCGTCCGCTACGACGCGGCGACGGGCGCGCGCAGCGTACTCGTCGCCGCGACCAGGCTCGTGCCCTCAGGAGCGAAGACGCCGCTCGACATCGATGACTACGCTTGGTCGACGGACGGCAAGCGCCTGCTGCTCTTTACGAACACCGTGAAGGTGTGGCGGCAGAATACCCGTGGCGACTACTGGGTGCTCGACGTCGCGGCCGGTACGCTGCGAAGGCTCGGCGGCAAGGCGCCGGCATCCTCGCTCATGTTTGCCAAGTTCTCGCCCGACGCCGCCCGTGTCGCTTACGTGCGCGCCAACAACATCTACGTCGAGGATCTCGCGACCGGCGCGACGACGCCGCTGACGCAGGACGGGTCGGAAACGACCATCAACGGGACCTCGGACTGGGTCTACGAAGAGGAGCTGGGCGTCAGGGACGGCTTTCGCTGGAGCCCGGATGGCGCCAGCATCGCCTACTGGCAGTTTGATTCGACTGGCGTCGGCATCTTCACGCTGGTGGACGATACCAGCAGCCTCTATCCGACGCTCACGAAGATCCCCTATCCCAAGGTCGGCACGACCAATTCAGCCGTCCGGGTCGGCGTCGTCGCCGCCAGGGGCGGCCCGACGACATGGATGAAGGTCGAGGGCGAGCCGCGGGAGCACTACATCGCGCGCGTCGACTGGCTCGATGCCACGACGCTCGGCATTCAACAGCTCAACCGTCTGCAGAACACCAACGACTTCCTCCTGGCCAACGCGGCCAGCGGCGCGGTGACGCGCGCCTTTCGCGACCAGTCGAAGACCTGGGTGGAAGTCGTCGACGAGGTGCGATGGATTGAGCAAGGCCAGGCGTTCCTCTGGTTGAGCGAGCGCGACGGCTGGCAACACGTTTATCGAGTCGCGCGGACCGGCGGCGAGCCGACGCTCGTCACCAGGTTCGACGCGGATGCGCTCGACATCGCGGGGCTGGACCAATCCCAGGGGTGGCTGTATTTCGTCGCGTCCCCCACGAACGCGACCGAACGGTATCTGTATCGCTCGAAGCTCGATGGATCCGGCGTTCCGGAACGCGTCACTCCCGCAGACAGCCCGGGCACGCACACCTACGACGTTGCGCCCGGCGGCCGCCTGGCCTTCCATACCTGGTCGCAATTCGACCGTCCGCCGGCCATGGACGTGGTCGAGCTGCCGTCGCACAAGTCGCTGCGACCGCTGACCGACCCGACGCCGCTCATCAAGAAACTGACCGCGGTGATCCCGAAGCCAGTCGAGATGCTCAAGGTCGACGTCGGCGGCGGGGTAGTGCTCGACGGCTGGATGCTGAAGCCGCCGTCGTTCGCTGCCGCGCGAAAGTACCCGGTCATCGTCTACGTCTACGGCGAGCCCGCGGGCCAGACCGTGCTCAATCGATGGGGCGGGCCGGCGATGCTGTTTCATCGCGCCCTCGCCGAAGCCGGCTACATCGTCGTTTCGTTCGACAACCGCGGCACGCCGGCGCCGAAGGGCGCGGAGTGGCGCAAGGTGATCTACGGGTCGGTCGGCGACCTGTCTTCGAAGGAACAGGCGGCGGCGATCCGCGCCCTTGCCGCGCAGCATTCCTTCGTCGATGTCGATCGCCTCGGCATCTGGGGATGGAGTGGCGGCGGCACGAATACGCTCAACGCGCTGTTCCGGTTTCCCGACCTCTACAAGGTCGGCGTCTCGGTCGCGCCGGTGCCGGACCAGCAGCTCTACGACACCATCTACCAGGAACGATACATGGGCCTGCCGAACGAGAACGCCGCCGGCTACAAGGTTGGATCGGCAATCAACTTCGCCGACGGGCTGCGCGGCAAGCTGCTCCTCGTTCATGGGTCCGGCGACGACAACGTCCACTATCAAGGCACGGAACGCCTGGTAAACCGCCTGGTCGAGCTCGGCAAACCATTTGACTTGATGGTCTATCCGAACCGTTCGCACGCGATCGCCGAAGGGCCGGGAACGACGCCGCACGTCTACCATCTGATCGCCCGCTACTTCGTCGAGCACCTGCCGCCGCAGTGAGTCGTAGGCGGCCCTCGAGTATGAAAGCACTCCTCGTTGCCAGCCCAGGCACGCTGTCGTTGCAGGACATTCCCGTTCCGGCCCGCGCCGGCGAATGCCTGATCCGCGTCCGCTTCGCCGGCATCTGCGGCACCGACCTCCAGATTCTCGAAGGCTACGCCGGCTTCACCGGCGTTCCCGGGCATGAGTTCGTCGGCACGGTCGAAGCGGCGCCCGACGACGAAGCGGCGCTCGTCGGCAAGCGCGTCGTCGGCGAGATCAACGCCGGCTGCGGCGTGTGCCGCTGGTGCAGGCAAGGAGAGAAGGAACACTGCATCAGCCGCAGCGTTCTCGGCATCCGCGACCGGAGCGGCGCTTTCGCCGAGTACCTGACGCTGCCGGCGAAGAATCTCCACGAGGTGCCGGACGCGATTACCGACGAACAGGCAGTGTTTGTCGAACCGGTCGCCGCAGCCTGCCGGATCTTCGAGCAGATCACCCTCGAACCCGCCGCCCGCGTTGCCGTGATCGGCGACGGGCGCATGGGACTGCTGGTTGCACAGGTAATCAAGACCGTCGCGCCGAACGTCATCGTGCTCGGTCGCCACCGCGAGAAGCTCGAGGTAGCCGCCTCCCTCGGGCTCTCGACGGCAAGGTCCGACGCGCCTGTCGATCAGTCGGACCGCTACGACGTCGTCGTCGACGTCAGCGGCCGGCCGTCGGGATTGACGACGGCGCTGGCGGTTGTGCGGCCGCGCGGCACCGTCATCCTCAAGTCGACCTTTCATGGCGAGGCGCCGGTCGAATCCTGGCCGATCGTCGTCGACGAGGTGACGATCGTCGGTTCGCGGTGCGGTCCGTTTGCGCCGGCGATCGCGCTGCTCGCCGCTGGCGCGGTCAAGGTCGATCCGCTCATCTCACTGGTGGCGCCGCTTTCCGAGCACCAGAAGGCGTTCGCGGTGGCCCGGCAGTCGCTCAAAGTACTGTTGAGGATCTGACATGCGCGAAAACCTGGTCCGACTTTTCTGGCTCGCGCTCTGCGTCGTTCTGCAGGGCCCGGTGACGCTTAGCGTCGCGATTTCCGGGCTCGAGGTCCCGCTCGAGGCTATCGAGGAGCAGGCTCCGGCTGTTGACGTCGTCGTCTATGGTGCGACCTCCGCCGGTGTCGTCGCCGCCGTTCAGGCGCGGCGTCTCGGCAAGAGCGTCGTCATCGTCGGGCCCGACCGGCACCTCGGCGGGTTGTCGAGCGGCGGGCTTGGCTTCACCGATACCGGCAACAAGGCCGTCATCGGCGGCCTGTCACGCGAGTTCTACCAGCGCATCTGGCAGCATTACGACCGCGCCGAGGCGTGGAGGTGGCAGAAGCGCGAAGAGTACGGCAACCAGGGTCAGGGGACGCCGGCCATCGACGGCGCGCAGCGGACGATGTGGATCTTCGAGCCGCACGTGGCGGAGCAGGTGTTCGAGGACCTCGTTGCAGAGCACCGCATTCCAGTGCACCGCGACGAATGGCTCGATCGCGCGTCGGGCGTCGTCAAGAACGGGCCGCGGATCGTGTCGATTCGCATGCTCAGTGGCCGGACCTTTACCGGACGTGTCTTCATCGACGCGACCTACGAAGGCGACCTGATGGCGTCGGCCGGCGTCGACTACCACGTCGGCCGTGAATCGCAGGCGGCATACGGCGAGAAGTGGAACGGCGTGCAGACCGGCGTCCTGCACCATCGCCATCATTTCGGCGTGCTGAAGGCGCCGATCAGCCCGTACGTCGTGCCCGGCGACGCAAAGAGCGGCGTGCTGCCACGGATCAGCGCCGCGCCGCCGGGCGATTACGGTGCTGCCGACAAGCGAATCCAGGCGTACTGCTACCGTTACTGCGTCACCGACCATCCCGACAACAGGACGCCGTTTGCGAAGCCTGAGGGCTACGATCCGAAGCAGTACGAGCTGCTGCTGCGGATCTACGAAGCCGGCTGGCGCGAAACGTTCGACAAGTTCGACCCGGTGCCGAACCGCAAGACCGACAGCAACAATCACGGTCCCTTCAGCACCGACAACATCGGGATGAACTACGACTATCCGGAGGCGAGCTACGAGCGGCGGCGACAGATCCTGAAGGAACACGAGAACTACCAGAAAGGGTGGCTGTATTTCATCGCGAACGATCCGCGCGTGCCGGCGGACGTGCGCGAGCGGATGCAGCAGTGGGGATTGCCGAAGGACGAGTTCAAGGACAACGGCGGGTGGCCACACCAGATCTACGTGCGCGAGGCGCGGCGGATGATCGGGTCGTTCGTGATGACCGAGAACGAGCTGATGCGGCGCAAGCCGACGCCGGACTCGGTCGGCATGGGGTCGTACACGATCGACTCGCACAACGTGCAGCGCTACATCACGCCGGAGGGCGCGGTCCAGAACGAAGGGGACATTGGCGTGCCCCTGCCCGGCCCGTATGAGATCGCGTACGGCTCGCTGGTGCCGAAGCGGGGCCAGGCCAGCAATCTCATCGTGCCGGTGTGCGTCTCGAGCTCGCACATCGCGTTCGGCTCGATTCGCATGGAGCCGGTGTTCATGGTGCTGGCGCACTCCGCCGCGATCCGCGGCGGTTATGGCCATCGACGGCAACCTGGCGGTTCAGGACGTCCCCTACGCCGAACTGCGCGCCCGCCTCGTCAAGGAGGGCCAGGTCCTCGAGTACGCCGGCAAATAGGCGACCCCGAACCGCGAGCCCCGAGCGTGTGACAATACCCCTATGAGCTTCTGCGAACACTGCGAGGGACAACGCTTCGACCGCGCCCGGGTGCTGCGCGCCCTGAGGAAGGTCCGGCGCGATCTGCGGGGCGAGAGCTGCCGCGCGGCGCTGGCGGCGCTCGACGCAGCGGTGGATGCGGTGAAGGACCTCGAGCTGCCGCATCTCGAATGGGAAGACGACGTCGACCCGGTGATCCACTGAAAACAGCGACGGCGTGCCGCCGCGGCACGCCGTCCTGCAGAACCCGCCGCGCGCCGGGCCGGCGCCCTCCTTCCCGCTATTTCTTGAGCGAATCGACCGTCAATCCGCTGTTGATCTGCCACTCGGTGATCGAGACCGCGACGACCTTCTGGCCGTTCTGGTAGGTCTCGAACCGCGTCGGCAGCGTCAGGCCGCCGGCCGCCGGCTTGTAGTCGCCGAGCCGGAGCTCGCTGTCCACCAGGCCTTCCATCGTCGTGCCGCGATACGAGACGGTGGTCAGCAGGTGCGACTTCGGGTCGAAGCCGAGGACCATGTCGAGGTCGCCTTTCTTCCACGACACCCGGTCGAGAGCGACGCCGTCGACCGTCTTCGGCTCGAGGGCCGCGACCTGGGCCGCGCCGCTGAGCGCTTCGCGCAGAACGCCGATGCCGCCATTCAGCAGGATCGCGCGGCGCATCTCGGTTGCCATCGTCGGCGGCAGATCCATGGACTGGCCGCCGAAGGTCATCGAGGCGGTGGTGCCGTCGAAGGTCTGCACCATCTCGCCGACCGGCAGCGTGACGACGCCGCGGGTCTTGTCGGGGTGGATGATGAACGTCTTGCCCGTGCCTTCGAGATCGCCGTTCGGCGTCGTGATCGTCATTGCCGCCGTGACGGTGACGTCCTTGACGTCAGCCAGCTTCGCCGCGCCGCCCTGCGCCTCCGCCGCCGCCTTGACCAGTTCCATCGCCCGGGCGCCGGCCTGGGGCCCGGCCGCCGACTCCTGTCGGGCGAGGAGTCCCGGCTGGAGGATGTCGAGCCCGCTGGCTGGAACGACCATGACGGGACCGAGCGGCTCGATCGCCTTGGCGAAGCCGCTGGCATTGCCGACCGCGACGATCGTCAGCGCCTCCGGCTTCACGTGCCGCTCGACGGCGCCAACCACATCCTGGGAACTCACCTTCTTGACGCGATCGCGATAGGTCTGCCAGTAGTCCGCCGGCAGGCCGTTCAACGCCGACGTCAGGACCCGGCCGGCAACCGCGCTCGCGGTTTCGACCTGCAGCGGGAAGACGCCGGAGAGATACGCTGTCGCCTCGCCGAGCTCGGCCGCCGTCGCCGGGCTCTTGCGGAACTCGGTCAGGACTTCGAGCATCACCTTCATCGCGTTGGCCGTCTCCTCGGTGCGCGTGAAGCTGGTCGTATCCCAGGCGCCGGCGTGCTTGTAGCTCTCGATCGCGGAGCGCGCGCCGTAGGTGAGCCCTTCCTTGGCGCGCAGCCGCAGGTTCAGGCGCGAGTTGAAGCTGCCCCCCAGGATCTGGTTGGCGACCGCCAGCGCCAGCCAGTCGGGGTGATTGCGCGGCACGCCGCTGCCCGCCATCCCGAACTGCGTCTGGACGGCATCCGGCTGATCGATGACAACGACGCGGCGCGTATTTGCCGCGGCGGGAGGCTGCGGCGCCGCCGGCGCGGCTGCCGCTTCCCGCGTCCAGCCGCCGAAGTGCTTGCGCACCAGCGGGATTGCCTCCTCCTGCGTGATGTCGCCGGCGATCGCGAGGAACGCGCCGACCGGCGTGTAACGGGTTTTGTGGAACGCTACCACGGCGTCTCGCGTCAGCGCCTGGACCGTCGCCGGGACGCCGTCGGTTGGATAGCCGTACGGGTGCATCCCGAACGCGAGCCGCTGGCCGACGACGTCGCGGAGGTACTCGGGGTCGCGATACGCGACCTGCAGGTTGGACAGCGTCTGACGCTTCCAGCGATCGATCTCGGCCTGCGCGAACGTCGGACGCCGCACGATCTCGGCGAGGAGCTCGAAGCCGGTGTCGAGCGAGGAAGTGAGCACCGTGACCGACGCCTGGGTGGTATCGAGCCCGGCGCCGGCGGTCAGCGTACCGCCGACCGAATCGATGGTCTCGGCAATCTGCTGCGCCGAGCGCGTTTCCGTTCCCTGGCGGATCAGGGCCGCGGTCATGGCGGCGAGGCCGGCCGATTCCGCGGTCGTGGCGTTGGCCCCGGCGCCCGGCAGCATCAGGGTGGCGGACACGAACGGCTGGCGGCGATCCTCGACGATGAAGATCGTGAGCCCGTTGTCGAGTTTCGTTGTCGTGTGCGCAGGGAACGTGAACGGACGCTCTGCTCCGACCGCCGGCGGCTTCTGCTTGGCCGACGACGCGGCCTGGGCGAACACGGGGACCTGTGGCAGGGCCAGCGCCCCGGCGAGAACAAGCGTGCTTGCGATGAATCGCTTCGACATGGCCGGCCTCACTTCTTGTCCGCTGCCGCGGCGGGGGTGATGAATAGCCTGGTTTCGCGGGGTTCCGCCAGGTAGGTCGCGATCACCCGCTGGACGTCGGCGGCGGTGACGGCCTGGTACTTGGCCAGCTCCGTGTTGTAGCGCTGCGGATCGCCGAGGAGCGACGCCGCGGCGCCGACCGAGTCCGCCTTCTCCTGCATCGTCTCGCGGCCGACGACGAGCCTGGCGACGATCTGGTTCTTCGCCTTCTGCACTTCTTCGGGCGTTGGCGGCGCCGCCGCGAGGCCGTCGATCACCCCGCGCATGCTCCTGGCGACGTCCTTGACGTCCTTGCCCTGGTTGGCGACGCCGAAGACGAAGCCGATCGACGGGCCCTCGAGAAGCAGCAGCTGCGTCTGGGCGGCGACGGCGGATTGTTCCTCGTAGACGAGCTTCCGATACATGCGCGAGCTCTCGCCGGCGGACAGGATATCGAAGGCGATCTGGAGCGGGTAAGTATCGGCGTGGCCGCGCGTCGGCAGCTTGAACGCGCTCGCGACGGCCGGCAGCGGCGCCTTCGGATCAGGCTTCGTCTCGGTGCGCGCCGCGGTCTGCGCCGGCTCCGTCGCCGTCACCCGCGGCACCCCCTTGCTGCGCGGGACCCGGCTGAAGTGCCGGCGCGCCGACTCGAGCGCCGTTTTCGGATCGATGTCGCCGACGATCACCAGCGTCGCGTTGTCGGGGACGTAGTAAGTGTCGAAGAACGCCTTGACGTCCGCGACAGTCGCGGCGTTGAGGTCGTCCATCGAGCCAATCGGCAGGTACTTGTAGGGATAGTTCTGGAAGGTCGCGTCGAGCACCCATTCGGCGAGCATGCCGTAGGGCGGGTTCTCGATGCGCAGCCGCCGCTCTTCCTTGACGACCTCGCGCTCCTTCTTGAAGTTCTCCTCGTTGACGACCAGCGACGCCATCCGGTCGGCCTCGAGCCAGAGGATGCGATCGAGGTGATTCGAGGGAATCGTCTGCCAGTAGATCGTGCGATCGAAGTCGGTCGAGGCGTTGATCTCGCCGCCCGCCTCGCGGACGTAGCGCATGTGCTCCTCCGGCCCGACGTTGGCCGAGCCGCGGAACATCATGTGCTCGAAGAGATGGGCGAAGCCGGTCCGGCCCTTGCGCTCGTCCTTCGAGCCGACGCGGTACCAGACCTGGACGTTGACGACCGGCCGCGAGCTGTCCGGCGCGAGCACGACCTGCAGGCCGTTCTCGAGCGTATGCGATTCCATCTTGAGCTGCGGCGGTGTGACGTCGGGGCGGGCGGCAGGCGCCTGGCCCGAGAGCGTCATCACGAGCAGGAGACCGAGCGTTCTCATCTCAAACCTTTCATCGTCTTGAGCCGGAGCTGAAGCTCCGGCCTGCGAGCTACCGGACCCGGACGACCGGACAACCGGACAACCGGACAACCGGACATTAATCTACTCGATGAGCCGGTTCGGCCGCCGCGCCTTCCGGCGGCGGTCGACGAGCGGCCGCAGCAGGAACTCCAGCGCCGCAACGAGCCGTCGCGCCCAATGGGCCTCCCTGTGCTGCCCGCCCTCGTCTTCGACGACGCGCAGCGAGGTTTCGTCGTAGCCCTTGGTTCTCAGGATTCGGGCGAGATGGCGGACGTCCCGGAGCGTGCCCGCGCCTTCTTCCGTGCCGGTGTCGAGGTACAGCCGTCCCGGCGGCGCGCCGTCCCCTTCGATGTAGTCGATGACGGCGCGCCCGGCGTACCAGAGCGACGGGCTCATCGCCCCGACAAAGCCGAAGGTGTCGGGGGCGCGGAAGAACGAGTAGAGGCTGATCAGGCCGCCGAGCGACGATCCGAAGACGCCGGTCGTCTCGCGCCCCGGCCTGGTGCGAAAGCGGCGATCGACCAGGGGCTTGACCGTGCGCTCGAGATACGCGAGGTAGGCGTCGCCGTCGCCGCCGCCCATCTTCGGATCGACAAACGGCGTGTACTCGCGAATCCGCTCGGCGCCGAGGTTCGGCACCCCGACGATGATGACTTCGATGCCGCGGGCGTCGAGTGCTGCCAGCGCCGGCTCGAGCTCCCAGGTGCCGGCAAAGGCGCGATGCGGGTCGGCGAGGTTCTGGCCGTCCTGCATGTAGACCACCGGGTAGCGCTGGCGCGAGCGCCGGTACGACCGGGGCAGATAGACGTCGATGTCGCGCTCGTGCTCACGCTGTGGCGATCGGACCCGCGGCAGGATGCGCCGCAGCGACGACGGATCGCGCATCATTCAGTCGGCCGTTCCGGCGGTGGCGCGGAGGTGTGGAAGTCGGTGTAGAAGCGCCGGGTGTAGCCGGCGAGCAGCTGAGCGACGCGATTCGGGTCCGGCGAGGCGACGATCAGCCCGGCGTGATGCGCCTTGCGCACGCGCACGACGATCTCCGGGTCGTCATACGCCCCCATGTCGGGCATTTCCTGCTTCGCCAGCGACAGGACGATGCCGCCCGACGCCTGCCGCTGCGGCGGCACCTCGTAGGCGCCGTTCTCGCCGGCGATCTCGATTCGCGCCCACTCCCGCCACAGGTTGATGCCGCTCGCGGCTTCGACGACATCGACGATGTAGGCGCCGCCGACGCGGGCCGAGGTCTCGAGAAAGTACCAGGCGCCGTTCTGGCCGCGGATGAACTCCGTGTGCGAGACACCGCGCGTGAGCCTCAACGTCTCGAGGACGCGGCGATTCAACTCCTGCAGGTCGGCGATCCCCGGATCGCTGTCCGGCAGCGTTCGAGTCACGAAGATGCCGCCCTGGTGCGCGACGACGAACGGCGGGGTGTCGTAGCGGCTGGCGGCGGCAAACAGCACCTCGTGGCCGTAGACGATCGAGTCGACGTGGTAGACGTCGCCCGGGACGAACTGCTCGAGCAGGTAGTCGGCCTGGCCGTCGCCGAGCCGTTCGAGCGCCTCCCAGACCTCGCCGGCCGTGGCCAGCTTCTTGATGCCGAGCGCCGCCGCCTGCGAACGCGGCTTGAGGACCCACGGCGGCGACACCGCCGACATCCAGTCGCGAATCGCGGGATGGTGCAGCGTGTGCACGAACCGTGGACACGGGATCCCGGCCGCATGGGCGCGCCGGCGCATGGCGAGCTTGTCGCGGAAGCCGCGCGCCGTGGTTTCGCCCATCCCGGCGACCAGCAGGTACTCGCGCAGCATCGCCGCCATCTCGACGTCGAAGTCGTCGAGCGCGACGATGCGGTCGAGGCGCTCGGTGCGGGCGAGGTGGGCGGCGCCCTTGCGGACGTCGTCGAGCGACATCTCGCGGCGGACGTAGTAGAAGGCGTCGATGGCCTCGCGCGGCCAGTCGGCGTGGCGCAGCTTCTCTTCGGTCAGCAGCAGCACGCGGCAGCCCTGGCGCCGCAATTCCTTCAGGAATTCGTCACCTTTGCGGTAGGTCGCGATGCAGAGAATCGTGAGGCCCACGGCAACAGTATAGAGGCGTTGGCGGACCCGAAGCCCCGCGGACGACGATGCGAGCGAGCTCCGCGAGCGAGCCGCCGTATACTGAAGCCCTTCTATTCGAGGACAACTGCCATGCGAAAGTTCCGCCTGCTTCAGCTGACTGCGCTGCTGCTCGTCTTCGCCGCCGCCGCCGGACCGTCGCTCGTCGCCCGCGTCGATACCGCCGACACCCGGCTGCTGACCCAGCCGGCGATCAGCGCCAGTCACGTCGCGTTCATCTACGCCGGCGACCTCTTCGTCGCCGACCTCAGCGCCGCGCTCGCCGTCAGCAACGTTCGCCGCCTGACGACCGATGACGGCGTCGAGTCCAACCCGGTCTTCTCGCCCGACGGCAGGACGATCGCGTTCAGCGCCCAGTACGACGGCAACGTCGACGTGTTCACCGTGCCGGTGACCGGTGGCGCGCCGGCGCGGTTGACCTGGCATCCGGGCGCCGACATCGTCCAGGGCTTCAGCACCGACGGCAAGGCCGTCCTCTTCACCTCGCAGCGGGCGACATTCACCGCGCGCTACACCCAGCTCTTCACCGTGCCGGTCGGCGGCGGCATCGAGCAGGCGCTGCCGATCCCGAATGCGGCTCGCGCCACCTACTCGCCCGATGGGCAGCGCATCGCCTACAGCCCGATCGCCGGGCGCCACCAGCAATGGAAGATGTATCGCGGCGGGACCGTGTCGCGGCTGTGGCTCTACAACACGCGGGGCCACGCCATCGAGAAGGTGCCGCAGCCGGCGGCGCGATCGAACGACGCGGATCCGATGTGGATCGGCGACACGGTATATTTCCGCTCGGATCGCGGCGGCGAGTTCAACGTCTTCGGCTACGACACGAAGAGCAAGCAGGTCCGGCAGGTGACGAAGCATGCAGATTTTCCGGTCCTCTCCGCCGGCGCCGGCGGCGGCCGCATCGTCTACGAGCAGGCCGGCGTGCTGCACGTGCTCGACCCGGCGTCTGGCGCGAGCCGGAAGCTCGTCATCGGCGTCACGTCGGATCTGCGCGAGACCCGCGCCCGCTACGTCAAGGGCGCGCGCTGGATCCGCGACGTCGCGCTGTCGCCGACCGGGGCCCGCGCCGCGTTCGGGTTCCGCGGTGAGATCGTCACCGTCCCGGGCGAGAAGGGGGACGTCCGCAACCTGACCAACAGCGTCGACGCCCACGATCGCTATCCGGCGTGGTCGCCGGACGGACGATCGCTGGCGTGGTTCTCCGACGCGTCAGGCGAGTACCAGCTCTACATCGGCGCGCAGGACGGCAAGGGTGCGCCGCGGGCGATCAAGGTCGCCGGCGAAGGGTTCTACCAGGCGCCGGTGTGGTCGCCCGACTCACGCAAGATTGCCTATTTCGACAACGCGCAGGCGGTCTACTGGCTCGACGTCGCCAGCGGCGTCTCGAAGCAGGTCGCAGCGCAGCCGATCTACGGCCCGGTCGTGATCATCAGCTACGCCTGGTCGCCCGATTCGAAGTGGCTCGCCTACGCGATGGACAACCAGTCGATGATCACGACCGTCTACGTCCACTCGATCGATCAGGGCAAGTCGTTCCAGGTGAGCGACGGCCTCAGCGACGTCAGCGATCCGGTCTTCGACAAGAGCGGCAAGTACCTGTTCTTCTTCGGCTCGACCGACGCCGGGCCGGTGAAGGACTGGTTCGCCCAGTCCAATGCCGACATGCGATCGACGTCGGGGGTGTACCTCGCGGTCCTGCAGAAGGACCTCGTGTCGCCATTGGCGCGGGAGAGCGACGAGGAGAAGCCGGACGCGGTCAAGCCGGAGGCGCCGAAACCCGAGGCGCCGAAGCCGGAGTCGCCGGATGCCGGCAAGAAGCCCGAGGACAAGCCGGCCGGGCCGACGCCGGAGGAGAAGGCGCCGGCGAAGCCCGACCGTCCGTTCCGGATCGATTTCGAGGGACTCGAGTATCGCATCCTCGATCTGCCGATCGCGCCGGCGGCGCTGACCAACCTGCAGGTCGGCACCGCCGGCCACGTCTACTACCTCAAGGCCGTCGACGGCCGGTCGGCGCTCAATCGCTACGACCTCACCTCGCGCAAGAACGAGGTGCTGCTGCCCGAGGTCAATGACTACCTCGTTTCGGCCGACGGCAAGAAGCTGCTGTATCGGAACGGCACCGCCTGGTCGATCGTGCCGACGACGCGGGCGATCCAGCCGAGCGAGGGACGGATCGGCGTCGATGCGATCGAGGTCCGGATCGATCCCCAGGCCGAATGGAAGCAGATCTTCGAGGAGGCGTGGCGGATCAACCGCGACTATTTCTACGCTCCGAACATGCACGGCGTCGACTGGGCGAAGCAGCGCGAGAAGTACGCGGCGTTCCTGCCGCATGTCGCGACCCGCGCCGACCTGAACCGGCTGCTGCAGTGGATGTCGAGCGAGCTCTCGGTCGGCCACCACAACGTCGGCGGCGGCGACAGCCTCGCCGAGCCGCGCGCCGTTCCCGGCGGCCTGCTCGGCGCCGACTACGTCGTCGCCAGCGGCCGCTACCGCCTGGCCAAGGTCTTTGGCGGCCTCAACTGGAATCCGCAGCTGCGGGCACCGCTGACCGAACCGGGGGTCAACGCCGTCGCCGGCGAGTACCTGCTCGCGGTCAACGGCCGCGACCTGCGGCCGCCGACGAACCTCTACAGCCTGTTCGAGAACACCTCGGGCAAGATCGTCGAGATCACGCTCGGCCCGAATCCCGACGGCAGCGGGTCACGGACCGTGCAGGTCGTGCCGATCGCGAACGAGGGCGCGCTGCGCAACCGCGACTGGGTCGAGGGCAACCTCAAGAAGGTCGACAAGGCGACGGGTGGCCGCGTCGCCTACGTCTACGTCCCCAACACCGCGGCGCAGGGCCACACCTACTTCAAGCGCTACTTCTATCCGCAGGTCCACAAGGACGCGATCATCGTCGACGAGCGGTTCAACGGCGGCGGCAGTGTCGCCGACTATTACATCGACATCCTGCGCCGGCCGTTCATCGCCAACTGGGCGATGCGCTACGGCGCCGATCTCGAGACGCCCTTCGCCTCGATCCAGGGGCCGAAGGCGATGATCATCGACGAGACCGCCGGCTCCGGCGGCGACCTGCTGCCGTGGATGTTCCACAAGTACAAGATGGGCCCGCTCGTCGGCCAGCGGACGTGGGGCGGCCTCGTCGGTGTCCTCGGCTTCCCGGTGCTGATGGACGGCGGCACGATCACGGCGCCGAACCTCGCGATCTGGACGCCCGAGGACGGCTGGGTGGTCGAGAACGAAGGCGTCGCGCCTGACATCGAGGTGGAGCAGACGCCAGCCGACGTCATCGCCGGCCGCGACCCGCAGCTCGAGAAGACCATCGAGGTCGTGATGGCGGAGTTGAAGAAGAGTCCGCCGGTGAAGGCGGTCCGTCCGCCGTACCCGGTTCGCGGCAAGACGCAGCGTGGCACGTATACGAATGGATCGGGCGGGCGATAGACGAGGACCAGCCCGCTACGATGCCGACCGGCGGCGGGTGTTCACACCGTGATGTTTGCGAAAATGTCCGTGGCCGGCCGGCGCTCGAGCGCCGGCCCCCACGCCTGGCGCCACACTTCGATCGAGAGGATGGCGTCGATTTCTGCGTGATCGAAGAAACAGCGGTTGATCGACAGGTGCTGCGTGCGGTGCGCGCGCAGCGCCGCGGCCTTGCGCTCGCGGTATCGCCGGATGTCGAGGACGAAGTCGACGCTGCCGCGCCCGGCCAGATCCGGCATCAGCGCCGCCTCCCACGGCGGCATTGTCGGCGTCCACAGTAGTCGCGTGACTTCGTGCGGTGCCCCGGCGTCGGCGAACCACCGTGGGTCCTTCGCCGCCGCGATCGCGTCGCTGGTGAAGCGGCTGATGGCGATATGGTCCGGGTGGAGGTTGAAACCGTCCGGATCGAATGTCGCGACGATGGTCGGCCGCAGACGCCGGATGTGCCCGACGAGCGCGCGAACAATCTCGGCCCGCGGCGCCGCCGCGAGTTCCCGGTCGGTGTAGTCGAGGAGGTGGACGTCGGCGATGCTGCCGATCCGGGCCGCCTCCCGCAGCTCGCTCTCACGACGCGCCGGCAGCTCCTCCGCGGTACAGAGTGCCGGCTCACCGCATTTCCCCTTCTGTCCTCGTGTCGCCGTGACGAGCGTCGTCTTGATGCCGCGGTCGGCGTATGTCATCGAGGTCCCGACGCCGGAGAAGCTCTCGTCGTCGGGGTGGGCAAAGCTGAAGAGGATCGAATGGGTCATGGTCGTGGAGGAGCCGGCGCCTCCACGAGTATGCCCCAAGCCCGGCCGGCGCTCAGTCCTGCCGCAGCGCGACCAGCGGATCGACGCGCATCGCCCGCCGCGCCGGCACGTAGCAGGCGAGCGCGGCGACGGCCAGCAGCACGAGCGCGGTCACGGCATAGCTCGGCGGATCGAACGGCGTCACCTCGTAGAGCATCGTCTTGACGACGCGCGACAGGCCGAGCGCGCCGAGCGTGCCGATGACGACGCCTATCAGCGCCAGCCGCATGCCGCCGCCGACGACCATCCGGACGACGTCGCCGCGCTGGGCGCCGATCCTTGCGTTCCGTGCCTGGGCGAGTATAGGACGGGGAAGGACGGAATTTGGTTGGCGCGACGCCAGGCGTGTTACTGCGGCCAGATCGCCTTCAGCACGGCCGCGAGCCGGTAGCCGCCCTTGGCCAGCTGGCCGCGGACCTGTTCGCGCGACCGCGCGTCGTAGTCGGCCGGCTGCTGGATGCGCCAGCGATGCGGCGTCCGTCCAGACTCGTCGGGGCCGAGGTACTGGACGATTCGAACGTCCCGGTGCGCCTCGGCGGCGAGCCTCAGCGACTCGTTGACCCACCGCTCCGGCCATGCGTCGGGATCTCCCGTGTCGAGCCACCCCGGCGCCACCGGCACCTCGTTCCGCAATCGCCTGGCGTAGGCGCTGACGTCGTCGTTCCGCATCGCCAGGTTGACGACGTGGCTGTCCCAGTAGGAGTGGAGGTTGAAGCGGTCCTGCGGGCCGTAGACGAGCGCGTTGCCGCCGGCTGCCGAGCGCCAGCCGGTCGGACCCTGCGGCACCACGAACCGGGCCGGCTCGGCGGCCGTCACGAAGGCGTTGCCGACGTGCAGCGGCTGGTGCATGTCGCCGACGAGATGCGCCAGCATCCGCAGCGCTTCGCGCGGCGCGAAGGCGTTCGACCTTCCCCGCAGCGCGCGGACGCTTTCGCGCGTGATCTGCAGGATGTCGGTCGGCCGCGCTCCCGGGGTCGTCGCCAGATAGCGGTCGTTCTGGAACGGGACGTTGGTGTAGTGGTAGGTGTCCTGCGCCGGGTGGGAGAGCCGGAAGAGCCCGGTGTCCCCGTCCTCGTAGGTTGCCGTCTTGATGGTGTCCGGCCAGACGGCGGCGTCGGCCAGGGTTTCCTGGGGCCTCAGGATCTTCCGGGTCTCCGTCAGTGCCCGCGACCCCGCCAGGTGTTCCTCGGCCAGGAGGCCGACGATGCGGTGGCCGTTGTCGCCGAACGCCGTCGGCCGGGAAAGGGTGGCCGCGAGACACACGGTGGTTACAAGAATGGCCGCGGCCGGCTTCGTCGCAGTGAAGATCATGCGGGGCAAGACCTTACCTCGACCGGACGGCGCCTGGCAATCCGGCGATTTGAGCGATTTTGCCGCAAACCTCCGGCGCCTCTTCTCCGTCTCATACCTCTGATAGACCGATACCGGCGGCGGACGCCCTGTTCAGCGGAAAATCACCATGTCCTTTTTGTCCAAGCTGTTCTCCCGGAAGGCCGAACCAAAGCAGCGGGTTCGGGTGTGCGTCGAGTGCGGAATGCCGATCGCGGAGCACAAGGAATGGTGCAGTATCCTGCGCGGCCAGCGCGAGATGGCCGCCAAGGCGAAAGCCCAGAAAACCCAGGAAGCGCAGTAGCCGCCGTCAGCGCGTCGCCGTCAACGGCCGCTCGCGCTTGAACAGGCTGGCGAACATCTGACGCAGCAGCTCCGGCCGTTCGGCCAGCAGCTCGAACAGCGCCTCGCGGTCGATCTTCAGGGCGATGCCCTCGGCCACGACCTTCGCCGAGCGGTGGAGCTCCCGGCCGGCCATGGTGAGGGCCGATCCAATCACGTCCCCGCTCTTCGCCGTCAGCGGCGGCTGCCCCGCCTGTTCGAGCAGGATCTCGCCGGTGAGCGTGAGCCAGAGCGCCGGCGGCGAGGATTCCGGAAACAGGACTGCCCCTGCCGTCAGCGGCGTCGGCGCCGCCACCGTCGCGAGCTGCTGCATTTCCTCCGCCGACACTTTCGTGAAGAGCGGCACGTACTGCAGCGCGAAGACGCGATCGATCGCGGTCAGGCCGCCGCTGGCGAGCTGCGCCAGCTCGCGCGCCGCCGGCGTCGAGTGGATGATGCGCTGGTCCCCCCCGGCATAGTCCGCGAGCGTGGCAAAGAGGCCGCTGACCAGATCGGTGTTGTCGGCGAGCAGCACGCGCAGCTCTTCGATCGTCAGCGCCAGCGTCACGGCTGACCCGACGGTCTTGATTGTTTCCGGCACCGGCAGTCCCGCCATCGCCTGGACGAAGCCGAGCGGCGCGGGTGCGTCGACGGTCGTCGGGCTGGCATCGCGGCCGGTCACGGTGACGCGACCGTCGAGCAGGATGTGGACCTTCGACGGGATCGAGCCTTCCTGCAGCAGCACCGTGCCGGCGTCATGCCGCAGCTGCTTCGCGGCGCCGGCGATGCGGAACAGCTCGTCGACCGACACCGAGGCAAACAGCGGCAGCTTGCGCAGCCGGCCGGCGAGCTCGGCCGCCGGCAGCGGCTCGAGCCATAGCTGCCGTCGCCGTTCCGCCGGCATCCGCTGCTCCGCCAGCGCCCACGACGCCGCTTCGAAGACGTACCAGTCGCGCGCGTCGCGGTGCGCCAGGACGTGCTCGACGTCGTCGGCAAGGTTCCACAGCTTGTTCGCGCGGACGACGTCGATCGCCGCCGAGGCGGTGACCGGGTCGTCGTCGTTGATCAGCTGCAGCAGCGTCTCTTCGACGTCGCGCGGCCGGGTCTTGACGATGACGTTGCCGCGGCGGACCCGCTCCTCGCGCGGCATGTCCTCGAGCACCGGCAGCACTTGCTTGCGCAGCGGTCCCGAGAGGATGTTGTCGAGATACTCGGACGCGCTCGAGCGGGCGCGCGAGTCGCCGTGCTCGAGCGTGTAGCGGGCGGCGTCGATGTCCACCGGCGGGTAGAGCAGGGCCAGGAGCTTGAAGATCCGGTTGCGCAGGCGGGTGGTCTGCTCGAGCAGGGCCTGCGACAGCAGGGAGTCCGACGGCAGCTTTTCCTTGCCGAACAGGTTGTCGTGCAGCGACAGGAAGTTGAAGAACCGACGCGCCTCCGCGATCGCGAGCGTCTCGATCGGTGCGCTCTTGAACACGAGATCCGGGCGTTCGCGGCGCAGGCGCTCGAGCGCGGTGACGACCTTGAAGCGGAGGAAGCCGTCGCGCTCCTCGAGGGCGGTGACGAGGACGTCGACGGTCTGCTGCGACGGCAGCTGCGCCAGCGTCCCGGGAATGTGGCGGCGGACCCAGATGTCTTCGTCGGGATCGCGCAGGAAGAAGGCGAGCGAGTCAATGACCGGCTCGCCGTAGGCGACGAGCGCGGCGCGGGCCCGTCCCTTCAGGCGCCGGTTGCGGAGCAGCGAGACCAGCGCCGGGACGAAGATGAAGTCGCTGGTGCCGGCCGCCTGGACGCTCTCCATCGCCTCGTCGGCGACGGTGACCGACGGGTCGTACAGCATCGGGATCAGGAGCCGGCGGAAGCGCGGATCCTCGATCTGGCGAATGCCGGCGGCAACGTCGAGGCGCGCCGACTTGGTCTCGTCGCGCAGATCGCCGCTGATCTCGACCAGCGCCTTCTCGGCGCGATCGCGGTCCGCGGCTGCCGGGCTGCTGGCGAGCGCGACCGCCGCCGTCGCCCGGATCCGCGGGTCGGCGTCGCCGAGCATCGGCCGCGCCAGCGACGCGGCATCCTCGCTCGCGATCTCCGCCAGCGCGCTGATCGCTGCAGCGCGGACGCGCGCGTCACCATCGCCGAGCATGCGCCGGATCTGCGGCACCCACTGCTGCGCGATGTCGCTGCGGACCTCGCCAAGCGCCGCCAGCGCCCGCCGCCGCACCTCGGCGGACTCGTGGTAGAGGAGCAGCGGCGTCACCAGGTTGCGCTTGTCGATCGACTCGAGGACATCGATGGCGTAGACGACCCGCTTCGGGTCGGGGTGCGCGAGCTCCTGCACCAGCGTCTCGATGGTCGTGAGGTCGGCGACGTTGAGCCGGAGCTCGCTGGCCTGGACGTCGCGCGTCGCCAGGCTGTTGCGGAAGGCCCTGAGATAGCCGCGTCTGGCGCGCACTGCCATGAACACCCACAGCACCGTCATCACCAGGCTGGCCATGCTGAGGCGCTGCCAGTCGAGGTTCAGGCCCCACGGCTTCACCAGGACGATGAGCAATACCGCACCAGCCGCTTTCGCGGCGCGGTCGACGGTGACGTCGACGAACGACTTCGCCTTGAGCTTGATGTCGCTCGGCAGCGGCAGGAACAGGATCTCCCGCGTCGTCTTGTCGACGGTGTAGCGGAGCGACTGATCGAGGATGCGGGCGAGGGCCGGCGCCCACAGCGCGGCGTTGAAGAGCATGACGAACGCCGTCGTGCCGAGGCTGACCGGCAGCACCATCAGCGCGAAGCCGATGCCGAGGTAGCGATGGATCTTGCTCGTCAGCCAGACCTGGACCACGAAGCCGATGCCCGACATCCAGAACCCGACCAGGGCGAGGAAGGCGGTGATCGAATCGGTGTTGCCGGCGCCGCGCGACGCTTCGGCCGCCATGTTGAGCTGCTGCTCGATGATGGCGGCGCCAATCGACGCGAATGCGATCACCAGCGCGATGATCTGCAGGTGCGACGACGACCGCAGCAGCTGGAATGCCTCGCCGGCGCTGACGCCCGTCTCCTGCTTGCCGATCAGGGAGGACTCCGGGCGCACGCTCTCGCGCTTGACCACCAGGCTGACGACGAAGGCGCAGAGGAACATCAGGGCGCCGGCCGGGATCAGGAGGTGGACGGCGCCGAAGGCGGGGGAGGCGATGGCGAGGGCGTTGCCGGCCATGCCGCCGAGCGGCGCGCCGCCGCCGACGAAGCCGAAGAGCCGCTTGGCCTGGCGCGGGTCGTAGACCAGGTTGGCGAGCGTCCAGAACTGGCTGATCAGCAGCACGCCCAGGATCTGGCCCGCGACGTAGAAAGCGACCGACACCCAGGTCCCTGAGCTCTGGAACAGTACCCAGAACACGAGCAGGAGCAGGCCCATCCCGACCTGCGTGATCGGGAGCGCCCAGCGGCGCGGCAGGCGCGCCATCAGCCAGGCGTAGCCGGTCATCAGGACGCCGATGATGAAGCCGGACGCGAGCAGGACGTAGGGGATGTTGTCGGAGCCGAGCGAGGTGATGAACTTCGACCTGGTGAGCGGCTTGATGGCGTTGTAGGCCGTCATCGCCAGGAACGAATACGAGAACATCAGGAGCGCGGTGACGCCTTCTTCCTTCCGCAGGTCCACCAGGGGGGCCAACACGCGCTGGAGCATTGGCCAAGCCTAAGCGATGCGGAAACTGAAGTAAACTGCCGAACAGGCCATGCTCTCGCGGTTACGGCGGTTCTTCGACGTCAGACCCGGTGAAGGCCTCCCGGTCCTCCTCACCTTCTTCTACATCGCAGTCGTCGTCGCGTCGTACCTGCTGGCGAAGCCGATTCGAAACGGTCTTTTCCTCAAGGAGTACGGCGCCTACTCCCTCGTCTACGTCTACGCCGCGGTGCCCATCGTCCTGTCGTTGTTCGTGCCGCTCTACGGCCGCGCCACGGCAAAGGCCGGGGCCCGCCGCGTGACGCTGGTGACGCTGCTGTTCTTCGGCGTCAACGTCCTGTTCTTCTGGTATGCCTTCCGCTACCGGCCGTTCGAGCTGCTGCCGGCCCTGTTCTACGTCTGGGTCAACTGCTTCGGCATCATCGCGCCGGTCCAGGCCTGGAGCTTCGCCAATTCGCTGTTCGACACCCGGCAGGCCAAGCGGCTGTTCGGCCTGGTCGGCGCCGGCGCCTCGTTCGGCGCCATTGCCGGCGGGCTGCTGGCGCGCTTTCTCGTCGACCCGGTCGGCGGCGCGATCAACATGCTGCTGGTGCTGGCGGCGCTCATTTTTGCCGCCGCGGTGATCGTCTCCTTCGCCAACCGGCACGTGCGCCACAAGGTCGTGGTGCGAACCGGGCGCGTCTCCGACCATCCCTTCCGGGACACGATGCGGCAGATTGCCGCCAGCCCGTACCTGCGGCTGATGGCAGCCCTGGTCTTCATCATCGCCATCGTGACGCAGTGGACGGCGTTCCAGCTCAGTCTGGTGGCCGAGGCGCGGTTTGGCGGCGACGCCGACGCGCTCACCGAGTTCTTCGGCACCTTCAATTACGTCCTCGGCACGGTCAGCTTCATCCTGCAGCTGCTCGTGACCGGCCCGGCGCTGCGGCGCTTCGGCATCGCTCTCACCGTGCTGGTGCTGCCGCTCTCGCTCGGCCTGGGGTCGACCCTCGTCCTGCTGGCGCCAGCGTTGTGGTCGGTGCTGCTGACCAACGCGTTCGACCAGGGCTTCAGGTTCTCGCTCGACAAGGCGAGCTACGAGCTGCTCTACCTGCCGATTCCGCCGGCGCAGCGCATCCCGCTCAAGAACGCGATCGACATCGTCGTCAACCGCGTGGCCGACGGTTGCGGAGCGCTGCTGCTCGGCCTGGCGACGCAGGGCTTTGCGATGATTCCCGGCCTCGGCCTCGGCCTCCGCGGCACGGCGGCGGTGAACCTCGTCCTCATCGGCATCTGGGCCGTCGTCGCGTGGCGCGTCCGCACCGAGTACGTGCGGACGATTCACGACAGCATCCATCGTCACCGGCTCGATACCGAGCGCGCGGTGTCGACGACGATCGAACGGTCGGCGGCCGAGGCGCTGCGGTCCAAGCTGTCGGGCGGGGAGCCGTCGGAAGTCCGATACGCCCTCGGCCTGCTCGAGATGCAGGCGACGCGGAGCTGGCTGCCGTCGCTGCGGCTGCTCCTGTCGCACCCTGAGGCGGACATCCGCCGTCGCGCGTTGTCGCTGCTGCGCGCGGCCGGCGATCGCCAGATCGGCGAGCAGGCGGTGAACCTCCTGCAGGATCCGGATCTGGCGGTGCGGACCGAGGCGCTGCTGTATCTCTCGCGCGAGATGCACGTCGATCCGCTGGCTCAGATCCAGAAGCTGGGAGACTTCGAGGACTACTCGATCCGGGCCGGAATGGCGGCGTTCCTCGCCTCTCCCGGCCCGTCGCAGAATCTCGACGCGGCCCGCGCCATCCTGCAGGCGATGACACAGGCAGCGGGCCCTGCCGGCGCGCGCGAACGCGCCGAGGCCGCCCGGGCCATGGCCATCGCGCCGGACGCCTTCCACGAACTCCTGGCGACGTTGATCCGCGACGCCGAGGAGGCCGTCGCGCGCGAGGCGATTCGGTCGGCCAGGGTGGTCGCGCACGAGGACCTGCTGCCGGCGCTCATCGACGTGCTCGGACGCGATGAGCTGACCGACGAGGTCGCCGGCGCGATGGCCCAGATCGGCCCGACGATTGTTCCCGAGATCGAGCGCCGCCTGCGCGACGAGGATCTGCCGCTCGACACGCGCCGCGAGCTGCCCGCCGTGCTGGTGCGGATCGGCACGGCCGCAGCGGAGCAGGCGCTCATCGGCAGCCTGCTCCAGTCGGACGTGACGCTCCGCCACCGCGTGATTTCCTCGCTCAACAAGCTCCGCCTGGTTCACCCCGAGGTGGCGCTCGATCCGTCGACCATCAACCTGCTCCTCGCGGCGGAGATTGCCGGCCACTACCGCTCCTACCAGATCCTCGGTCCGCTGCTCGACCGCCTCAAGATTGAGGACCCGGTCGTCCAGGCGATGCAGCGCGCGATGGAGCAGGAGCTCGATCGGATTTTCCGGCTGATGGGGCTGATGCTGCCGCACGTCGGGCTGCACGATGCCTACGTCGGCCTGCGATCGTCCGACGAGCTCGTCCGCGCCAACTCGCTCGAGCTGCTCGACAACGTCCTCGACCCCGAGCTGCGTCAGCTGCTCGTGCCGCTGCTCGACGCGCAGGTGACCACTCCCGAGCGCATCGAGATCGCCAACCGCCTCGTCGGCGCGCCGCTCGACTCGGCGGAGCAGGCGGTCGCGACGCTGCTCAGCAGCGAGGACCCGTGGCTGCGTTCGAGCGCTGTCTACGCCGTCGGCGCACTGCAGCTGCACGACCTCGCCGGCGCCCTGAAGCGGTTCGAGAACGACGAGGACCCGGTGCTCAAGCAGAGCGTCAAGGCGGCGCGCCGGCGCCTGGCGGGGGAGAAGGAAGCGCCGGTGCAGGCCGAGCCCGCCCCGGCCGAGATCGGTCTCGGCGTCGGCGCCGGGTAAGCGCGGCCGCCTGTCCGGTCGCGGATCCGGCTTAGAAGTTTGCGCCCGAAGGGTCCGGCGGCAGCGCCCGCTTGTGCTCGGTCGAACGAATCAGCCGTTCCAGGCGCAGCGCGAACGCCGGCGACACGCCTTCCGGCCCGTCCGCGAGGTAGCGCTCCAGGTCGGCGTAGCGGAACCCCATCTCGGCCTCGTCGGTCTGTCCCACCCACAACCCGGCGCTTGGCGGCTTGTCGATGATTGGCTGAGGCACGCCAAGCTCGCGCGCGATCTCCTGCACGTCGCTCTTGAGCAGGTGGCCGATCGGCAGGATGTCGACGCCGCCGTCGCCGTGCTTGGTGAAGTAGCCGACCGTGAGCTCGCTGCGATTGCCGGTGCCGACGACGAGATAGTTGAGCGAGTTGGCGAGAAAGTACAGCGCCGTCATTCGCAGCCGCGGCCGGAGGTTGGCGAGCGGCAGGCGAGAGTCACCTGCCGCCGCCGATCCGGCGATCGCCGGTGGCAGCGACGCAAGCGCCGACTGCAGCGGCAGGACGATGGCCTCGTACGCCGGTTCGAGATCGATGGCGATCGATGGGACGTCGAAGTGCGTGACGACGAGCCCGGCGTCGGCCTCGTCCTGCGGATCGCTGCTGCAGGGCAGCGTTACGGCAAGCGTCCCTTCCGGCATCGCCATCTGACAGAGCCGCAGGACGACCGCCGAATCGACCCCGCCGCTGACGCCGACGACCAGGCCGCGCGCCGCGGCGGCGTTGACCCGGCGCCGCAGCCACTCGACGATGTCGGTGATGCGCGGGTTCATCAGTCGCGACTATACAACGACCGGCGCCGCCTCGGTCAGTTGCCGATCGTCTCGGCGGCCGGCGATTCCGGCCAGACCACGGTCGGCGAGGCGGTGTATGCGGCGTGCGCCAGCGCGCCCTGGAAGTACGCCGTCTGCGAGGCGTAGAACAGGAGCTTCACGTAGTGCCGCAGCAGGATGTAGATCTGGCCGATGCCGAACGCGATCAGGATCGCGGCGCCCTGCGGCGCGCCGGGCGCGACGATGGCGTAGACCAGGGCCAGGGCGAGGAACAGGCCGGCGTTCAGCAGGTAGAGCGCCAGCGTCGCCGGGTGCCGGCGCACGAACCTCGTCGCGGCGATCAGGGCGCCGATTGCGCTGTGTCGATCCTCCACCACGATCCGGATGCGGGCGTAGTCGAACACCAGGTTGCAGACAACCAGGAACGTCCCGAAGATGACGTAGCAGATCGCGCGAACCACGAAGGCGGTGCGCTCGACGGTCCCGCCCCCGATCGCGCCCGGGTAGAGGATGTCGAAGATCCAGGGGTGAACGATCGCGAACAACACGCCGTAGACGAGCCAGGCAAGGACGCCGAGGCGGAGAAACCGCCAGAAGTTGAGGCCGCAGGCGCCAAAGAATCCGGTCGCGTGTGTCGGCCGCTGCCGCGCGTAGCGATCGATCACGCCGCCGCTCAGGAACGACCAGATCACCATCCACGCCGTCGTCACGCCGGCGATCGTGGCCGCCATCGGCTGGTTGTCGAGGAAATCGCTGACGTTGCCGAGCACGGCGCCGAAGCCGACGATCGATGGGACGAACGTCGTGCCCAGGCCCTGCGCCTGGGCGGCGAACTCCTGCCACCAGTCGAGGCTGTTGCCGCTGGCGACGGCGCCCGCAACCAGGCTGTCGCCGAGGTGTTCCTCGATCATCGCCCCGACGACTGTTGCCAGCGGCAGTGCGACGAGCAGCGTCAGGGCGAACATGCCGGCCAGCACCAGCGGCGCGCCATTGACGCGTCGGATGCCGTCCCGCCAGGCAGACAGCGGCCGCATCAGATGAGGAACCCGTAGGTCAGCAGGTGGTCCTGCAGCCAGATCAGCCAGGTGAGCGACCAGCGCCGGGCCGCGGCCTCGCGCCGCGGCGACAGCGTCCGGCTGTTGTTCGTGTAGCTGGCGTCGAGCAGCAGAATGCGATCCGGATCGACTTCGGCCGTGAGCGCCCGGACCGGCGTGTCCGCCTCGAAGAGCCGCCACGGATCGCGGCCGTCCCAGCGCCACCGCAGTTCCTGGCCGTTCTCGAGCATCACCCTGACGTCGACCGGAAACGTCCCCGCGCCTTCCCGCCGGACGACGACGCTCGTGCGGTAGGTGCTCGGCGCCGGCCGTTCGCCTTCGCCGACGTGGCCCTCGATCTCCGGGATGTCGCTGGTGAAGGTCTCGATCTTGTAGTCGAACGTGTTGGCGCTGCGGTAGACGTGGTCGAAGAACCACGTCAGGTCCTGGCCGCTGACCTCGCTGGCGACGGCAAAGAAATCCTGGGGCTTCGGGTGCTTGAAGGCGTAGCGCGTGTAGTAGGTCTGAAGGATGCGCTGCACCGTCTCCCAGCCGAGGAGGCGCTCGAGCGTGTGCAGCCACAGCGAGGTCTTGCTGTAGCTGATCGCGGGTGCCGTGGCCGGCCAGTAGCGCCATGTCGCGGTTGCCGGCACATCGCGGTTGCCGGCAGCGCGGTAGCCAGCCAGCTGATTGCCGTCGACGGCGCGAGTCAGCGGCAGGTCCTTGTAGACCCACGGGATGAACCCGCCGAAGTATCGCTCACTGTAGTACTGCGGCCCGAAGAACTGCTCGAGCGCGCGCGCCGTCGAGTAGGTCGTCAGGCCCTCGTCCATCCACGCGTGTTCGGTTTCGTTGGTGGCGACGACGCCGTACCAGAACTGATGCCCGGTCTCGTGGACGACCACGTCCTCGGGCTCGGCGACGCCGCGCGGCGCGAGCCAGCTGGTTCCGGCGGTAATCAGCGTCGGGTATCCATCCCGGCGGCGCCGCTCTGCCATGCGGGATCGACGATCGTCAGGTTCGGGTGGGGGTAGGCGCCGAACCACTCGCCGAAATACCGCAGCGCCGCCCGCGCCGCCTGGAAGTGACGGTCGGCCTGGCCGGCGTGCTCCGGCTGCAGCAGCAGCCGCAGGTCGACCGGCGGCAGACCCGGATGCGTGAAGCGCTCCGTCCGCTCGCGGTAATCCGGGCTCGTCGTCCAGGCGAAGTCGTGGACGTCCTCCGCATAGTAGTGATGCGTCGTCGTCCGGTCCGCTTCGTCGCGGCGGTCGCGCTCGACGCCGGTGGCGCCGACGATCCATCCGGTCGGCACGGTCAGGCGGACGTCGTAAATGCCGAAGTCGGCGAAGAACTCGGTGGCGGCGTGGAACTGGTGGCCGCTCCAGCCGCCGTCCTCGAGCACGGCGATCTTCGGAAACCACTGGGCGATGAAGTAGTAGCGGCCGACGACGCCGGTGCGCGAGAAGGTGGTGGGAATGCGGGCCGTCCAGGCGACCTGGAGGTTGACGGTCTCGCCCGGCGCGACCGCGGCGTCGAGCGGAATCTCCGCGAGCGTGCGGTCGTCCGGGTTGCCGTCGTCCGGCGCGACGAACCGCAGGCGCGAGGTGACGTCGATCGGCGCGCCGCTGGCGCGCACGAGCTTCAGGCTCGTGACATCGGTCCAGCCCCAGTCGTCGGACCGGCGCCTACCGAGGGAGTCGCCGCCCAACAGCGACTCGCGCAGCCACGTCGATCGGGTGTTGCGCCAGGCGTTGTAGTAGAGGTGGAGGCGCAGGTTGCTGACGGTGACCGTCGAGACATTGCGCCAGGTGACGAGCTGCTCGCCTTTGAGCGTGCGGCTGCCGGGGTCGAGGCGGGCGGTGATCGTGTAGCTGGCGTTGCGCGGCGAGCGCGGCTGGGCGGGCGCCGCCGGCGGTGCGGCCAGCGGCTGCGTTGCTGGCGGGGCCGGCGGCGGCACGGTGCCTTGCATCGCTCCCGTCTCCGACAGGATCCAGAGCGCCATCGCGGTTGCGACGGCTGCAACTCGCCCGCGCACGGCGGCATCGTATCACGGCCGGTTCGGGCCAGTGCCGGCGCTGCCTGTATAATGAACGGCTCCAGATCCCGCTTTTTTCAGGAGTTGCACTCATGGCGTCAGCAACGGGACCGATCAAGGTTCTGCACTTTGGCTTGGGGCCGATCGGCATCGGCGTGGTGAAGCAGGTCGCGCAGCGCAAGGGGTTCAAGATCGTCGGCGCCGTCGACATCGACCCGGGCAAGGTCGGCAAGGATCTCGGCGAGATCGCCGGCCTCAATCGCCAGCTGCGGGTCAAGGTCGCGAGCGATGCGAAGAAGGCAATCAAGGCGGCCAAGCCCGACGTCGTCGTGCTGTGCACGAATTCGTCGTTGAAGAAGATCCTGCCGCAGCTCGAGACCATCCTCAAGCTCAAGGTGCCGGTGGTGTCGACGACCGAGGAGCTGGCCTACCCGACGAAGTCCAACATGCGCTACGCGCGCGCCATCCACCAGATGGCGAAGAAGGCGAAGGTTGCCGTCCTCGGCACCGGCGTCAACCCCGGCTTCGTGATGGACGCGCTGCCGATCACGCTGACCGGCGTCTGCGAGCGAGTCGAGGCGATTCGCGTCGATCGGGTCCAGGACGCGCGCGTGCGGCGGCTGCCGTTCCAGCAGAAGATCGGCGCCGGACTCACCCGCGAGCAGTTCCAGCGCAAGGTCGACGAGGGCAGCGTCCGCCACGTCGGCCTCGCCGAATCGGTGTCGATGATTGCCGAGGCGTTCGGCTGGAAGCTGGACAAGATCACCGACGAGATCAAGCCGCGCATCGCGACGACGACCGTGGCGAGCGAGTACCTGGCAGTCGATCCGGGCTACGTCTGCGGCATCGAGCAGGACGGCATCGGCTACCGCAACGGCCTGCCGATCATCACCCTGCACATGGAGGCCTACCTGGGCGCGCCGGAGTCCTACGACGCGGTCGAGATCAGCGGCTCGCCGGCGCTCAAGATGAAGATTGCCGGCGGCGTCCATGGCGACATCGCGACGGCGTCGATCACCGTCAACTCGCTGCCGAAGATCCTCGAGGTCGAGCCCGGCCTGCACACGATGCGCGACATGCCGCTGCCGTCGTTCTTCGGCGGCAGCCGCTAGGCGGCGCGGCGGTCAGGGGCGCTGCTGCAGGCCCCAGCGCCGTCGTTTCAGGAAGAGCCCCTTGCGCGAGATGCCGAGCAGCTGCGCCGCCTCCTCGACCCGCCCGTTGGTGCGCTCGAGGGCGCGCCGGATCAGGCTCTGCTCGAGCGCTTCGACCGCGGCCGGCAGCGTCTGGTCGAGGCGCAGGCTGATCTCGGGCTCGGCGGAGGGCGGCGCCGCGATGGTGCGGCGCGACGCGAGGATCTCCTTCGACAGCAGCGCCGGCGTCAGCGTCGCGTCGGCCTCCGCCAGCGCGATCATGCGGCGGATCTCGTTGGCCAGCTGCCGGAGGTTGCCGGGCCAGTTGTAGAGCAGCAGGTACTCGAGGGTCTCGTCGCTCAGCGTCGGGTGGCCCTTGTGCTGCTCGTCGGCGAACCTGCGGATGTAGTGCTGGACCAGCGGCGGGATCTCCTCGCGCCGCTCCCGCAGCGGCGGGATGTCGAGCCTGAGCGGGTTGAGCCGGTAGAGCAGGTCCTCGCGGAAGCGGCCGTCGGCGACCAGCGCCTCGAGGTTGGCGTTGGTGGCGGCGATGATGCGGACGTCGACCTTGAGGGCGTGCGGCTCGCCGAGCGGGTGGACTTCCTGGTGCTCGAGAAAGCGCAGCAGCTTCGGCTGGACGTCGAGGCTGATGTCGCCGATCTCGTCGAGGAAGAGGGTGGCGCCGTCGGCGGCGCGCAGGACGCCGGGAAACGACGACTCGGCGCCCGTGAACGCGCCCTTGCGGTAGCCGAACAGCTGGCTCTCCAGCATGTCCTTCGGCACGGCGGTGCAGTTGAACGGGTAGAGCGGCCGGTCGGCGCGGTCCGAGGCGCGATGAATCACCCGCGCCAGCATCTCCTTGCCGGTGCCGGTCTCGCCGGTGAGCAGGATCGGCAGCGGCGCCGAGGCGATGCGCCTGGCGATGGACAGGACCTCCGCCGAGCGCTCCGAGATCCAGAGGCTCTCGGCGTCCCCTTCGAGCGCCTCGGCCGGCCACAGCGCGGCGCGCTGTTTCTCGTCGCGGCGGTAGTGGTCGAGCGTCCGCGCCATGTCGACCAGCTTGCGGATGGCGGCGAGGGTGCAGCGATGATCCAGCTCCGGCCGCGGCCGGGCGAGGATCTGCCAGGTCTCGTCACGGTGCTGGCCGAGGACGATGAAATCGTCGGCGGCGGCGCCGCGCGCCGCCGCCAGGGCCTCGTCCGCGCTCCAGCCATGACTGTCGACCAGCCGGAGCCCGCGTCCGCTGCTCGCGACGAGGGCGAGGGCGGCGGCGCAGCCGCTGTCCTGCACCATGGCAACGGCTTCGCGGGCGAGGATATGCGGGTGGCCTGAGAGCTCGAAGAGGGCGACGGCGGCGTCGAGAGGGGAGCCAGCGTCGCCAAAAGGTTTATGCGTAAGACCAGTGGCTTGAATTCTATCGGTAGCCTGACTCGCCGCGAGGGTGTCCCCAACCGCGCTCAGGACTCGGTAAGCTCTCTGCAGCTGATGCAACGAGCGATGCCCCGTTCCGTCGGTTCCGAGTTCGGTAGCGGAGACGAGAAAGCTTAGGCCAAGCTCCGCCAAAGTGCCTCCGGCGTTGCCGAATACGGTGTCGACTTCCGCAGACTCGAGCTTGTTCTGAAGCGCCAAGGCTTCTTGGCGCTGCATCCGGAAAACGTTAGCCAAGTGCTCGACACCGGAAAGCCGTGCTGAAACTTCACTGGTTTCCGCTGCCGCGGCGGCCCTCGACCAGTGGCCTTCTTTAATTGCTAGCCGGTTTGCTGTGACATTGAGTGATAACGCGTACCAAGTGGAGACGCCCAGGCGGCCTGGATCGCTCAGAATCTGCCTAGCCTTTGCGAAGTCACCCCGATGAATCGCGATCTGCGCCTCCGTATCAGCCAAACTTCCTCTGAAGAAGTTATGAGCCACGGAGGCAGATGCCCTCGCGTTTTCTACCTGATCCGTCGCCTCCGCGAAGCGGCCTTGTGCAACGAGGAATTGAGCTAGGTTCACGGCAGCGACGAGCTCCCCTTTGCTCCACCCTTGTTGCTTAGCAGAACGGCTCGCACGTCCTGCGAGAGCGATTGCTCCTTCGAGGTCGCCCATCAGCCACAGAACGGAAGACTCGTCGAGGTCGATTGTCGCAGACAGAACCTCATTCGGCTCATTGGTGAGCAACTCACGGCCGACCCTGAAATGCCGAAGCGCGGTATGAAAGTGCCCGACTCGGCCTTCAAGACGTGCGAAAGCGAGGTGAACGCACGCGCGAGCCTGGACATCTGTTGTCGCGCCAACTGAACGACGAGCTAGGGCTGCCGATGGAAGTGACGCGTTGAAGCTCGAATAGTCGCAGCTGCGCTCCAATACGAACGCTCTAGCGAGAGCGATCAAGGCTGTTTCACAACCCTCTGACGCGTCGGATTCTGCCCGTCGAGCCGCGCCGAGACCGGCTCGTAAGTCGCCGAGATCTGTTAGGCAACTGGCAAGGACCAAGTGGCAACGTGCCCGAAGTTCAGGTTCTATCCCTTCTTCTGCTAGATACGTCTCGGCGAGCTCGCGAGCACGGTTTGGTGAACCACGAAGTAGATGAAGTTCTGCCTTGAGCACACGATCTGCCGGTGTTGGATGTCTAAGGTCATCCACAACCCGCCATGCGTCTTGAAGGCGGCCAGCGCGAGATAGGGCGGCCGCTGCTGAAGTCTCCTTCATGAAGCGACCAAGACTAGTGAATTGCCGGTCGCCGTTGGAGGGGAGGGTTAGGCTCGGATCGCTCTCTAGCACTTCTGACCAGCTCGTCCAATGACGTGCCGTCGTCCGGAGTTGCGGCAATACCGATACACGCCGAGCACCCGCTACCAAGTGCCCGGATCGTATGTGTCACTGTATCCAGGATTCTGCTTCCGACCACCGTGGCCGCCAAGTAGTCGGTCTGAGTCAGTGCAACTACGAACTCATCGTCCGAATAGCAGGATAGAACATCTCCGCCCCGCAAAACTTTGCTAATACCGGCAGCGATCTGAAGAGGGTTGGGCGATGTGCCCTGTCGGCCGCCTGATTGGTGGGTTCGAATCACGACAATTGCGAGTCGCGATCCGAAGGCATGCTCGATTTCGGCAGCTACGAAACGCTTGAATCGCTCGGAGTCTGTGAGCCCAGGCACCCGCGCAGACTGGCCAGCAGACGTGGCGTCTCGCCTGCCTGCCTTGACGGTCGCAGACACCTGCCGGCCGACGACTTCAAGGAGCCTGAGATGGTCTTCGGTAAACGCTTCGACGTGGGTGCTGTAGACAGTGAGAACCCCGACCAACTCGGGTTCACTGATAAGTGGTGTGCTGAGACAGCTCACCAGTGATGGGCGGAGATGGCGAACAGCGTCTCCAAGATCCAGAACCGGATCGGAATTCAGAATAGATTGTCTATTTGCTGCTACCCAACCTGATAGGCGCTGCCCTCTAGGAATTCGAAGGTCGATGAAGTACGACGCGTGTTCGCCGGATGAATGCGCCGCAACAAGATCGTCTTTGTCGTTGTCATAGAGATAGAACACGCACGTTGACGCTGGGACGATCCGTCGCAGATGCTTCGCGATCATGTCAGCCGCATCTGCAAAGTCCACTCGGCCAGACAAAGCCTGAGCCAAGTCGTACAAGACAAGCATCTCTTCAGTGCTTGCGGCAATGTCGTGCAGTCTAGCTGCTGGAGAGGACTTAGCAGGCCTCGTCGTCACATCGTTTAGCCCTTTAAGGCCTGCTTCTGAAACGGAGAGCCCTGACGTTTCAACGGAGGTGAGGCGGGGCCTTACCTTGACGAACGTGTCGACCATCACCGGGTCGTACATGGTTCCTCGGCGACTCAAAAGGATCGCGATGGCTTGATCTTCCGTGAGCCTAGGCCGGTAAGGCCGGTCCGACGTAAGGGCGTCGTAGCAATCAACGACCGATAAGATACGAGCCCCAATTGGAATGCTCGTGCCGCTTAGTCCTGAAGGGTACCCGGAGCCGTCCCAGTTTTCGTGGTGATGTCTCACGATCGGCACCACCGGATACGGAAAATTGATTGACGACAGTATGTCCGCGCCAATACTGGCGTGCAATTTCATGCGCTCGAACTCGGCTGGCGTAAGTGGCCCAGGCTTGTTCAAAATGTATTCCGGAATTGCGAGTTTACCCATGTCGTGCAAGAGAGCGGCTGCCTCAATCGCGCGAATCAGTTCGTCATCTTTAATACCGATGTGTTGCGCAAGGCCGACGGCGTACGTTTGCACTCGCCTAATATGGCCATGGGTCACCTGGTCTTTCGCATCGATTGCCATCGCAAGTGTTTCAATGGTCGATAGGTAAAGGGTATTTAGTTCAGCAAGATGTCTGTTGGCGTCCTGTACATGATCTACTCTCCGAGAATAGGTTTCGTACAACAAGGCCAATAACGGAATGAGCGCCACGACAATGACAAGGGACCTGACGTTGGGCGTGTCGATATAGCTAACAACGAGCGCAGCCACAGATGCGCCGCCGAGATAGTTGAGTGATATCCAAGCAAAGTTCTCATACCAGACCTTGAACGGCCTAACACCCTGTTCTAAGGCAATGGCCAGTGTGATGAGCCAACTGCTGAGTAGAAAGTACGCGACGGTACACAGCAGCATCGGTCCAAGAATCTGCGGAAGGGAAACTTCGGACTCGAACAGCGGCGCAAAGCCGCCAACCCAAAAGAAAAGATGCGCTGATATCCAGATAGTTAGCGGGAGGGCGCAGATGTTGAACGCGATCTTATAGGTAGACTGACCTCGTCGGAACGACCAGAACGAAATGACAGCAGCGTCGATTGCGACCGTTAGGGTTGCCGCTGCTGGGCCAAATAGGAGCGCCGAGGTAAAAACGAACGTCTCGGAAACTGAGAGTGCGACGGGAATTGCATGGAGTCGAATTGGGACTGACGCACTAAAAACGGTCAAAGCAGCGAGAATTAGCCAGTAGGGCGGGATCTTCCCCTCACCGACCTGGATAAGTGAGTACACGACCGTAGCCGCCCCAGCGATCGTGATCGCCGACACGTACAGTCGTGAGCGGAACGAGAGCAAACGAAAGCGCGATTGAGACATAAATCTCAGTGAGCCACGACTGGGCGGGCATGGCTCAGCGCCAGCCTCCGGTCATTCTAGTCGGTCCAGATAATGATTCTCATTAGGTCCTCTCAGTCTGCGTTCAGCAGGTTCAGGAGATCGAAGGATCAGCGAGCGGCTTAAGGATCCCCACGTGCGGCATCGGTCCAGACCATTGCGTCGGTCCAGACCATTGCGTCGGTCCAGAACCATTGCGTCGGTCCAGACCATTGCGTCGGTCCAGACCATTGCGTCGGTCCAGACCATTGCGTCGGTCCAGACCATTGCGTCGGTCCAGACCATCGCGTCGGTCCAGACCATCGCGTCCGTCCAAACCATCGCGTCGGTCCAGACCATCGCGTCGGTCCAGACCATCGCGTCCGTCCAAACCATTGCGTCCGTCCAAACGATTTCGTTTATCCAGAGGGACGGTTCTGATCTCTGAAAGTCGGACGGCAGCAGGCTTGTCCAGAGGGCGGTTGTGGGTGCCAAGCTCAACAGGCGGGTGTTCTCAGCGCCACGTTGGTATCCAAGGAGCGACGCCGTCACGTCCTCCCCGCCAATCGTCGTGACGTCTGAAATATCGGCGCGTCCGGTCACCCACGACACGGCCGCCAGCAGGTTCAGGCTGCCCGCGCCCGACTCGATCAGGCCGCTGCCGGCCACCCGGCTGCTCGTCAGCTGCAGCGTCAGCTTCGCCTGCTCCGGCGACATCGACTGTGCTTCCAGCAGCACTGCCGCCGCCCCCGCCGCGATGGCGCACGAGATGCTCGTGCCGCTCAACTCCATCTCCGTCCGCGCGCCCTGGCCGACGACCTGATCCGGATAGGCCAGCGCCAGCGTCGAGCGCGCCGGGACGGCGGCGACGATCCGGTTGCCTGGCGCCACCAGATCCGGCTTCAGCACGCCGTCGATTGCCGTCGGCCCGCGCGAGCTGTAGGTCGCCATGACATCGTCGGATCGCTGCGGCGTCTGCCGTGTGTTTACCGCCCCCACGGTCAGCGCCGCCCGGGCGTGGCCGGGCGACCCGATCGCCGCGATCGCACGCCGGCCGTCGGCCAGCTTGCCGTTGTTGCCAGCCGCGACGGTGACGAGAATGCCGGCGTCGGTGGCCCGCCGCACTGCCTGGCACAACGGGTCGTCCCGCTCGGACTCCATCACCGGATGACCGAGCGACACGTTGACGACCTTGATGTTCCACTGCCGGTGGTTGTCGATGACCCAGTCGAACGCCTCGAGGACGCTGCTCGTGGTGCCCGACCCGTCCGCCCCCATCACCTTCAGGCTGATGATGTGCGCCCCCGGCGCGATGTCGCGGATGTTGCCGGCGATGTGGGTGCCGTGTCCGTTCTGATCCTGGCCGCGGAACCGGGTCTCACCGGTGAAATCGAGGCTCAGCACCACCCCGTCGCGCAGTGCCGGGTGCCGCGCGTCGACGCCCGTATCGATGACGGCCACGCCGATGCCTCTGCCGGTAAAGCCCCGCAGGCGCGGCCCACCGCCCCGGAGCTGGTCGGCGCCAATCGCTTCCGCCGTCCCCCCCATCGCCCGCACCGGCACGTCGCCCGACAATGTCTCGACGTCGACGTCCTGGCTGAGGTGCGACAGCTGCACGCCCGTGACTTCGAGCACCGCGTGGGTCTTCAGCTGCTTCTTGAGGCGAGCGCCGTAGCGCACGGCCAGCAGTTCGGCCTGGGCCGCATCGGCGGGAACGATCACGTCCACGTCGGTCATCGCCTCGGTGCTCGCCGCCAGCCGCTCGGCGAGGCCGCGCGACAGGCGAGCTTGCCGCTGACCGGCATCGGCCGCATCGGCGAGCAGGGTCCAGGCGAGCGTCAGGCTCGCAGCAACCACAAGCCGCCGAATCAAGACTGCAGACACGCGTGTGTGAGTCATGGGCGTCGCCAACAGAATCGCAGGGTGTGCTCGGGCTTGAGGCACCGTCTATGCCACGCTCCTCAATAAGCGCTCCGAACGTACACGAACGAACTCGTTGGTTCACAGTGGTTGCACCGCACTGTCTATTCGATTACGATTGTGTGTCCTGACTACCCGGTTTGTCCGGGGATCAGCCAAGTAATTGGCTTTTCGGACTGAATGCCTGAGTTGGGTAGGCCATACCCACGGAAAACCGCGGAAAACGGCTGAGAAAGGACCGGCCAACTGGTTGGCCGGTAGGTGCCCCGAGTGGCCAGTGCCCGCCAAAACATCCTGCGGACCGCGCTGCTGGTCGCCGCGGCGGCCGCTGCGTGCGGCCGTGCCGATACGCCCCCGCCGCGATCGGCCGCGGGAGAACCTGGCCGCGGCGGCGCGCTGGTTGCGTCCGTCCGCTCCGACGCTTCGACCTACAACCGGCATGTCGCGGGGCTGGCGGCGACCGATCTCGTCAGCCTCCTGACCCAGGCGCGATTGGTGCGCGTCAACCGTGCGACCGACGAGCTCGAACCCTGGCTCGCCGAGTCCTGGCGGCTCGACGCCGACAACCTCACCTACACGGTCACGCTGCGCGACGGCGTCGCGTTCTCCGACGGGCAGCCGCTGACGGCCGACGACGTGGTGTTTTCGTTCAAGGCGGCCTACGAACCGTCGGTCAACAGCCCGCTGGCGACGGCGCTCGTCGTCGACGGGAAGCCGCTCGCCGTCGCCAAAGTCGACGACCGGACGGTGACGATCAGGTTTCCCGCCCCGTTCGCGCCCGCCCTGCGCGTGCTCGACAGCCTGCCGATCATTTCGCGCCAGAAGTTCGAAGCCGACCTGAATGCCGGGACGTTCCGCGACGCGCTGTCGCCTTCGCGCCCGCTCGCCGATGTCGTCGGTCTCGGCCCGTTCATCCTGAAGGAGCACGTTGCCGGCCAGCGGCTGGTCTTCGCGCGCAACCCGCGCTACTTCCGCCGTGACGCGGCCGGCGTCCAGCTGCCTTATCTCGATTCGCTGACGCTGCTCATCATTCCCGATCAGAACACCGAGGCGCTGCAGCTCGAGTCGGGCGGCATCGACCTGATGAGCAACGGCGACATCCGCCCGCAGGATCACGCGGCGTTTCGCCGCCTCGCCGAGCAGAAGCGGCTGGTGCTGACCGAAGTCGGCGTCGGGCTCGACCCCGACTTCCTGTCGTTCAACCTCGGCCCAGCCAGGACCGCCCGTCCCCGCGCCGCCTGGCTCGGGCGCCGCGAGTTCCGCCAGGCAATCTCGTGCGGCGTCGATCGCCAGGCGATTGTGGACACGGTCTACCTCGGCGCCGCGGTGCCCGTCCACGGCCCTGTCACCCCGGGCAACAAGCGCTGGTTCGCCGACGCCGCGCCGGCGTGTCCGACCGTCGATCGGGAGAAGGCGCGGCAGCTTCTGTCGGCCGCCGGGCTCACCGATCGCGACGGCAACGGCACCCTCGAGGATGCGCGCAACCAGCCGGCGCGGTTCGCGATCATCACGCAGACCGGACACCTGCGCGAGCGCGTCGTCTCGGTGCTGCAGGAGCAGCTCCGCCAGCTTGGCCTTGCCGTCGACGTCGTCGCGCTCGATGCGCGAGGCATCGTGTCGCGGTGGGAGGCGAAGGACTTCGATGCGATCTACTTCGGGTTCCAGGCGAGCTCGACCGATCCCGCCCTGAACGGAGACTTCTGGTTCAGCCGCGGCGCATTCCACTTCTGGAACCCGAGGCAGTCATCGCCGGCGACGACGTGGGAGCGGCAGGTCGACGAGTTGATGCGGGAACAGGCGGCGGCGCCCGAGCTCGATCGCCGCCAGCGCGCCTTCGCCGGCGTGCAGAAGATCATGGCCGAGGAACTGCCGTCGTTGTATTTCGTCGCGCCGCGGGTCACCGTCGCGACCTCGCCCCGGGTCCAGCACCTGTCGGCCGCGCTCCAGGTGCCGCAGCTTCTGTGGAGCGCTGACACGCTGGCGTCGGCGGCGCGATAACGCGCAGTGCCGCTCGAGCCGACAACCCGACCGTGCCCCGCGGGCTCCTTCGCTACCTGGCTCGCCGGTTCGCGCTCGCGGTCGTCCTGATCGCGACCGTTTCCTCCACGGCCCTCTTCCTGGTCATCGCCGCCCCCGGCGATCACCTGGCAGGGTTCGACGTCGATCCCGCGGTTGCGGCTGCCGAGCGGGCGCGGCTTGGCCTCGATCGCCCGTTCCTGGTCCAGTACGTGAGCTGGGCCGGCCGCGCACTCCGCTTCGACCTCGGCGAGTCACTCAAGTACCGGCGGCCGGTAGCGTCGCTCGTCGCCGACCGCATGGGGAAGACAGCGCTGCTCGGCGTGGCAGCGCTGCTGCTCGCGACCGCGATTGGCATCCCGGCCGGCGTCCTGACCGGCAGCCGCCGGACGATTGCGGCCAGCCTGCTGCGCGGGGTCTCGCTCTTGATTGTCTCGGTGCCGTCCCTTGTCACCTCGTTCGGGTTGCTGCTGCTCGCCTCGCTCACCGGATGGTTCCCGGTCGGCGGCTACCCGGCGGATCCCGACGCCTCCCTGGGCGACTTCGCACGGTACCTCGCCGTGCCGGCGATCGCGCTGGCGCTGCCAATCGCGGCGACCCTGGAGCGCCTGCAGTCGCAGTCGATGTCCGACGCGCTTGCCGCGCCGTCGGTCGTCGCGGCGGCCGCGCGCGGCTGCTCGCGGTCGCGGCTGATATGGAAACACGCGCTCCGCCAGTCGCTGACCCCCGTGCTCGCCATCTACGGCATCATCATCGGCTCGGTCCTGAGCGGCTCGTTCGTGGTCGAGATCGTCACGTCCTGGCCGGGTCTCGGGGCGCTGATGCACGAAGCGCTCGTCTCGCGCGACCTTTATCTCGTCGCCGGCTGTGCCGCCGCCGGTTCGGTGTTCCTCGCGCTCGGGATTCTTCTCTCTGATGTGGCGCTGGTCGTCGCAGACCCGCGCAGCGAGTCACGGGCATGAACCGAAGTATTCGTGTCCTCGGCACCGCCCTGGCTGCGGCCATCGTCGCGCTCGCCCTGCTCGCGCCACTACTGACGCGATACGAGCCAGGCTCGCAGGCCGTCGATTACGTCTACGCCCCACCCATGCCGCCGCGGCTGTTCGACCAGGCCGGCGTCCGCTGGCCTTTCGTTTATCCGCTGCGCCTCGCGGATCGGCTCGAGCGCCAGTACGTCGAGGATCGCGCGCGGCCGACGCCGATTCGGTTCTTCCGCGAGGGAAGGCTGCTCTCGGTGGAGCCCGCGTCCGGCGCCGAGTGGTTTCCGCTCGGCACCGACGCCCTCGGGCGGGACCAGCTGACGCGACTGGCATGGGGCGCCCGCTACTCCCTCGGCGTCGCCCTTCTCGCCGCGCTCGGGGCGCTGCTGATCGGGACGGCGATTGGCGGCGTCGCCGGCGCGTCGCGGGGACTCGTGGACGATGGACTGATGCGGCTGTCGGATTTCATCGTCGCGCTGCCGGCGCTGTACGTGGTGCTGGCCTTCCGCGCCACCCTGCCGCTCTCGCTGACGACTACCCAGGTGTTCTGGACGATCGTCCTCGTCCTGGCTGCCGTGGGATGGCCGGTCACCGCCCGCGTCGTGCGCGCAATCGTGTCGGTCGAGGACCGGAAGGAGTACGCAGAAGCTGCGCGGGCTCTTGGGGCGGGACGTACGCAGATTCTGCTGCGGCACCTGTTGCCGGCCGCGGCGGCCAGCCTGGCGGCACAGACCACGCTCCTCGTGCCGGCGTTCATCCTTGCCGAATCGACGCTTTCTTTCGTGGGCCTCGGCTTCGGCGAGCCGACTCCGAGCTGGGGCGGGATGCTGCGCGAGGCGGGCGGAGGCCGCATGCTCCTCGAGGCGCCGTGGCTCATGGCGCCGGCCCTCGCTATCGTTCTTGCCACGCTGTCAGTGAATCTCATCACCGGGCCGAGGCTGCCCGTCGAACTGCGCACAACTGCACGCTGATCACGTCTAACTCCTGCCGAATCAATCGTTTGACAATTGTGCATGTGGTGTTCCAAACCTGCACGCGTGTCCGCTTCTGGCTCATCCACATTAAGTCCGCGCAAACTGCCCACTTAACTGCGGTCGACTCGGGTCCGCACGCGGATTACGGATCTGGTGCTCCGATCTGGAGCACCGCACATGGGCGGCGTCTGCTCACGGAAATGGTGCCGTGGACATTAAGTCTAGTTAACGGAACCACTTACACGATCGCTGGCAAGCCCTGCAGCAGTGGCCCCGCACTTGCTCAAGGGTGGGCGTGCTGCGTGTGTCTTCAGCGGGCGGGCCGCGACGAACCGCAGCGAGGCGTTGAGCGAAGGGCCCACGCGCGCGGGCTCACGAACTGACAGGCGAGACATGCTTACGACTTCCCGGCTACTGACCGCCAGCGGCGCCGACGATGACGCGCTGCCGGTGACGAGCGAAACGATGGGCGCGGCACGCGACGCCGAGCACTGGCAGCAACGGCTGCCGCTGCTGGCAGGAGGCGGCATCACGCTTCGCGAACTGCGCACGTCGGACGCTGCGGCGCTGCTCGAGCTTCTCACGGACGAAGAGGTGGCGCGGTTCATCTCGCCGCCGCCGACCACCGCCGAGGGGTTCGAGCGCTTCATCAGCTGGGCGCAGCGTGAGCGCTCGGCCGGCCGCTACATCTGCTTCGCGGTCGTTCCGGCCGGACTCGATACGGCGGTCGGCCTCTTCCAGATCCGGCAGCTCGAGCCGTCGTTCGCGACCGCCGAGTGGGGCTTCGCGCTCGGCCGCGCTTTCTGGGGCACCGGCGTGTTCACCACCGCCGCGAGGCTGACGATCGACTTCGCGTTCGAGACGGTCGGCGTCCACCGGCTGGAGGCGCGCGCCGCCGTCAGCAACGGCCGTGGCAACGGCGCTCTCGCCAAGCTCGGCGCGATCCGGGAGGCAACCTTGCGCCGGAGTTTCCTGCGGCACGGACAGTTCTTCGACCAGGCGCTCTGGTCGATCGTCCGCGGTGACTGGCGCCGCGCACAGGCGGTCTGGAGCGCAGCGGTTCACTGACAGAGTCAGCCCACCGCCTGACGCAGGCGGGTCCTCATCACGCCGGCAACGACGACCACTTCCGCGCGAGAGCGGAAGGTATACAAAGGAAGATTCCTAATGTGTGTTCGACAGCGAGTAAGCAAATGGCTCACGCCAGCCGCCGTGCTGGTCGGGCTCCTCGCCGTCGCCCTGGTTGGCGACGCAAGCGCGGGTCCGCGGGAGCAGCGTCACCGGCGGCAGCCGCAGCGCGCCGAGAAGATAGACAAGGAGCTGAAGGCTCGTTCGGGACGGCTCCTGGGCACCTCCCGCGTCATCATCCAGATCAAGCCGGGACAGGACGGCAACGCCAGCCAGGAAGTGCGCAAGCTGGGCGGCCGTGTCGGCCGCCAGCTGAAGCTGATCGACGGCATGGTCGTGGAGTTGCCGAACCGGGTCATCAAGGCGCTGGCCGAGCGCTCTGAAGTCATCAGCATCCACGACGATCGGCCGACCGGCCAGCACCTCAATCGTGCCGCGGTGACGGTCGGCGCCCGCGCCGTCCGTCGGCAGTACGGCTACGACGGCGCCGGTGTCGGCGTCGCGGTCATCGACTCCGGCATCACCTCCCTGCACGACGACCTGTCGTATCACGGCACCAACAGCCAGGTGCGCGTGGTGGACGGCCAGCGGACGTCGGCGTTCGTCGACTTCGTCAACGGATTGACGACGGCGTACGACGACAACGGGCATGGCACGCACGTGTCGGGCATCATCGCCGGCAACGGCTATGACTCGTACGGCGCCCGCGCCGGCATCGCTCCGGCGGCCCACATCGTCAGTCTGAAGGTGCTCGACCAGGATGGCCGCGGCGTCATCAGCGACGTCATTGCTGCCTTCGAGTGGGCGGTTGCGAACCGCGTCGCGCACAACATCCGCGTCATCAACCTCTCGGTTGGTGCGAAGGTGACCGAGTCGTACCTGACCGATCCGCTGACGCTGGCCGCCAAGCGCGCGGTCGACGCCGGCATCGTCGTTGTCACGGCCGCCGGCAACCTTGGCAAGAAGGCGAACGGCAAGGTCCAGTACGGCAGCATCACCGCCCCCGGCAACGCGCCGTGGGTACTGACCGTCGGCGCCTCCAGCACCGAAGGCACCGTGTTCCGCCAGGACGACAAGATCGCGAGCTACAGCTCGCGCGGGCCGACGGCGATCGACTACGAAGCCAAGCCCGACATTGTCGCGCCCGGCACCGGCATGGTGTCGCTCGTGCACCCGTCGAGCGAGTTCTACCGCACCAAGTCGGCCTACCTCCTGAATGGCATTCGGGACCCGGGCTACAAGCCGTATCTGAGCCTGAGCGGCACGAGCATGGCTTCGCCGGTCGTCGCCGGTACCGTGGCGCTGATGATTCAGGCGAACCCGAAGCTGACGCCGAACCTGGTGAAGGCCGTCCTGCAGTACACGGCGCAGGAGTACCAGTACGACGCCCTGACGCAGGGCGCCGGCTTCCTCAACACGCAAGGGGCGGTGCAGCTCGCCCGCTACTTCTCGCGCGCCCGCGCCGGCGATCCCTATCCGAGCTCGTGGCAGTGGAGCAAGGAGATTCACTGGGGCAACCATCGCGTCAGCGGCGGCGTGCTGAAGCCGAGCGGCAACGCCTGGGGCCTCAACATCGTCTGGGGCACGGTCGACGACGTCGAGAACATCGTCTGGGGCACGGCCTGCGGCAACGATTGCGAGAACATCGTCTGGGGCACGATCGATGACGTCGAGAACATCGTCTGGGGCACGGTCGACGCTGGCGAGAACATCGTGTGGGGCACGCTGGACGCGGAAAACATCGTCTGGGGCACGGTCGCCGACGTCGAGAACATCGTCTGGGGCACGGCCTGCGGCGGTGCTGACTGCGAGAACATCGTGTGGGGGACGGCCGTCGATCTCGAGAACATCGTCTGGGGCACGGCGATCGACGTCGAGAACATTGTCTGGGGCACGAGCGGGATCCTCGACGAAATCGTCTGGGGCACCGCGAGTGACGGCGATGACGTGACCTGGGGCAGCTCGAGCGCGGAGGCGGCGCTGTTCGAGAACCCTGACGCCGATCCCCTGGTGTTCGACGAGATTCCCATCGAAGAGCTCTTCCCGCCGGCGCCGCCCGTCTCGACGGCGCCGCCTGCCGACCTGAATCAGACTACGTCGGGTGTGCTTGGCGCCGTCACCGGCATCTTGGGAGGGGGACTCTAATGGAGAAGATGCCATTTCGTGACGCGCAAGAGGTCGTCGACGTGCAGGCCGTGATGGCGTCGGCCCGCGCCGTGACCACCAGCGACTGGCGCCAGGCGCTGCCGGTGCTGACCGGCGCCCAGGCAACGTTGCGCGAGCTGCGGCTGTCCGATGCGCCGTCGCTGCTGGCGATGTTGTCGATCGAGGAAGTCGCGCGGTTCATCTCGCCGCCGCCGACCACGGTCGAAGGGTTCGAGCGGTTCATCGCCTGGACGCATCGCGAGCGGGCCGCCGGCAACTACATCTGCTTCGCTGTCGTGCCGCACAACATGGACACGGCAATCGGGATTTTCCAGGTCCGCCAGCTCGAGCCCGGGTTCGGCACCGCGGAGTGGGGATTCGCGATCGGCTCGGCGTTCTGGGGCAGCGGCATCTTCGTCGACGCGGCGACGCTCGTCGTCGACTTCGCGTTCGAGATTGTCGGCACCCGACGTCTCGAGGCGCGGGCGGCGACGGCCAACGGCCGGGGCAACGGCGCGCTGCGCAAGCTGGGCGCGGTCCAGGAAGGCGTGCTGCGCAAGTCGTTCCTGCGCGACGGCGAGTACCTGGATCAGATCCTCTGGACGTTGCTCGATGAGGACTGGCGGCGCTCGCGATCCGCGTGGAGCCAGACCATCCACTGAACTACTGCGAGGGGAGGCGAGACGCGGCCGCCGGCCGCGCCGCGCTGCTGACGGGAGGAGGCCGGTCCGGTTCGTCCGGGCCGGCTTTCTTTTTGGACGCTCGCCGTGGCGATCGTTGACAGCATCGCGCGGCGTTCATTACCCTCTTCAGTTCATGACTTCCGAACGCCTGCTTCTCGGCCCCGGCCCCAGCCCGGTATCGGCGCGCGTCATGCGCGCCCTCAGTGAACCCGTCCTCTCGCATCTCGATCCCGAGATGATGGCGATCCTCGATGACGTCCGGCGTCGGCTCGACTGGACGTTCGGCGCCGGCAGCGGCGCGTCGAGCCTGCTGCTCTCCGGCACCGGCACCGCAGGCATGGAAGCGGCCGTCGCCAACGTGACCAGGCCCGGCGCCCGGGTGCTGACCGTCGTCACCGGCTATTTCGGCGATCGCCTGGCGCAGATCTTTCAGCGCTACGGCGCGGACGTGGCGCGGCTCGACGTCGAGTGGGGGAGGGCGTGCGATCCGGCAGCGGTCGAGCGCGCGCTTGCGGCCGCGCCGGCGGATATCGTTGCCGTTGTCCACGCCGAGACGTCGACGGGCGTGCTGAATCCGGTGCAGGAGATCGCCCGGATTGCGGCGGCGTCCGGCGCCCTGACCGTCGTCGACGCCGTGACGTCGCTCGGCGGGCTGCCGCTCCGCACCGAAGACTGGGCAATCGACGTCTGCTACAGCTGCTCGCAGAAGGGGCTCGGCGCGCCGTCAGGAATGGCGCCGATTTCTTTTTCGGCGCGGGCGCTGGCGCAGCGCGTCGCCAGCCGCAGCTTCTACCTCGATCTCTCGCTGCTCGAGGACTACTGGATCCGCCGCAAGTACCATCACACGATCTCGGCGCCGCTCGTCTATGCGGTGCGCGAAGCGCTGACCGTGATCGAGGAAGAAGGGCTCGAGGATCGGTGGGCGCGCCATCGCCGCAACCACCTGGCGCTGGCCGCCGGCCTCGAGGTGCTCGGGCTCTCGCTGCTGCCGCCAGCTCCCGAGCGACTGTGGACGCTGAACGCCGTCAAGGTTCCCGACGGCGTCGACGAAGCGGCGGTCCGCCGGCGGCTGCTCGAAGAATTCAGCATCGAGATCGGCGCCGGGCTTGGACCGTTGGCCGGCCGCGTCTGGCGGGTCGGCATCATGGGTGCCGGTTCGACGCTCTCGAACGTGCTGTTGTTCGTGACCGCGCTCGAACGCGTGCTGTCGGCCATGGGTCATCGCACGGCGTCACCCAGCGCGGCCGTCACTGCGGCGGAGTCGGCCGTTACCAAGTAGCGGACAGCACAGCCAGACAGACCGCGTTAATTACTGGCGATTTCCGACCGGCGGCCCGGGCACGTGAGTTGCACTTTCGGGGTGCAGGAGTAACTCATGCACCTCAAACTGCCCCGGACGCTTCCACCGCTGCTGCTGACCGCGACCTTCGTCGCCGGATGCGCGACGAATCCGGCGACCGGCAACCGCGAGCTCTCGCTGATGAGCGAGGCCCAGGAGATCGAGCTTGGCCGGCAGATGGATGCCCAGGTGCGCGAGGAGATGGGCGTCTACTCCGATCCAGAGCTGCAGCGCTACGTGCAGGACGTCGGCATGCGCCTGGCGCGGGCGTCTGATCGCCCCAACCTGCCGTGGCAATTCGCGGTTGTCGATTCACCGGCGGTGAATGCCTTCGCCCTGCCGGGCGGCTTCATCTATCTCACGCGCGGCATCCTGCCGTTCCTCGACAACGAGGCGCAGCTGGCCGGTGTCCTCGGTCACGAGATCGGGCACGTCACCGCCCGCCACTCGGCGCAGCAGTACTCGAAAGCCACGAGCGCGAGCATCGGCTTGACGCTGCTCAGCATCTTCGTGCCCGAAGCGCAGCCCTACAGCGGCCTGGCGGAGAACGCGTTCGGCCTGCTGTTCCTCAAGCATGGCCGCGACGCGGAACGGCAGGCCGACTCGCTTGGCGCCGAGTACGCCGCGCGGACCGGGTGGGATCCGTCGGGCGTCGCCGGCATGTTGAATACGCTGGCGCGCCTCGAGGATGCGAGCGGCAGCCGCAAGGGTGTGCCGAACTGGCTGTCGACGCATCCCGCGCCGGCTGACCGCGTCGAGCACGTGCAGGCGGCGGTGGCGCAGGCCTCCGCGAAGATCACGGGCAAGCCAGTCGTCGACGAGGCGGAGTACCTGACGCGGGTGGACGGCCTCATCTTCGGCGACAGCCCGAGTGAAGGCATCGTCCAGGGATCGCGGTTCGTTCATCCCGATCTCCGCCTGGCGCTGACGTTCCCGGAGGGCTGGGAGATCCAGAACGCGAAGACGCAGGTGCTGGCGAAGGCGCCTGACCGCGAGCACTACGTCCTGCTGCAGGTTGCCGGTGACGCGCAACGGTCGGTCGAAGAGACCGCGCGCGGAATGATGCTGAATTCCGGGTTCCGTCAGCTCGCCGGTGAGAAGACCCGGATCAACGGCAGCGACGCGTATGTCGGCGCCTGGCAGGGGAACATGCAGGGGCTCGGTCAGATCGTCACGAGGACGGCGCATATTGCCCACGGCCGCAGCATCTACCTGATCGCCGGCATCGCGCCCTCGGATCAGTTCCGCGCCGCCGATCGGGAATTCGCCGGCACGATCCAGTCGTTCCGGACGCTGACGTCAGCCGAGGCCGGGTCGATCCGCCCGAACCGCGTCGATCTCTACACCGTGCGCAACAACGACACCTGGCAGTCGCTGTCGGCGCGCAACGGCGGCGTCGTCAAGCCGGCGACGCTGGCGATCATGAATGACTACGATCCGCGCGAGGCACCGCGTCCCGGCGACCGGATCAAGATCGTCGTGTCGCAGCGCGACGGAGATCGGGGTCTATAATCGCAGTCGATGGCCCGGCGCAAGCGCCTGCGGACGGTATGGCGAACCTTCGCCGCTCTTGCCGCCGCAGGCTTTGCCTGCGCCGCCTACATCTACCTGACCCTGCCTGACGTGCGTGTGCTGCGCACGGAGAATCCACAGACCACCGCGTTCATCGAGCTGCGGGCGCGCCAGGCGGCCGCGGCCGGTGAACCGCTGCGCACGGTTCAGCGCTGGGTCCCGTACTCGCGGATCTCGCAGAACCTGACGCGGGCGGTGCTCGTCGCCGAGGACAGCACGTTCTGGCAGCATGAGGGCGTCGACTTCAAGCAGCTGCAGGAGTCGATGGAGGTCAACCTCGAGCGCATGGAGTTCTATCGCGGCGCCAGCACCATCACCCAGCAGCTGGCGAAGAACCTCTACCTGTCCCCCTCGAAGAATCCGATTCGGAAGGCTCGCGAACTGCTGATCGCGCGTCGCCTCGAAGCCGAGCTGACCAAGCAGCGCATCTTCGAGCTGTACTTGAACGTGATCGAGTGGGGCCGTGGCATCTACGGGGCCGAGGCGGCGGCGCGGACCTATTTCGGCAAGTCGGCCGCGTCGCTCTCGCCGCAGGAGTCAGCGCTCCTCGCCGGCGCGATCATCAACCCGCGGCTGCTGAATCCCGGCAATCCGACGGCGCGTTTACGGCGTCGTCAGGCGATGCTGCTGCGCAGGATGGACGTCGCCACACCGCCGCCGGTTATTGCTGAGCCAGTCGTGCCCGCAGACGCACCCGAATCGGGGCCAGCGTTAACGCCCCCTGCGGGCGGCGTTCCAGCCGTGCTGCCAGGGGAGATCGTCACGCCGTCGACCCCGCCGGGTGGCAAGCCGAACGGCCCTCCCAAGGGGCTCTAATCGCGACTCACTTTTGCACTCGCGACTCGGCCGTAAGTTTTTTGTTTTGCTCACCTTGACAGGATTCGAGAGTCTCCGTAAACTGATTGACACACAGCATCAGAGCTCCCCCTTGAGTTCGGTAACCCCGGGCTTACTTTGGATGCGACAGGGACGCGGCCCCGCTAAGCGTGTGCGCTTTCGGGCCCCGTGTGTCGGCATGATTAATTACACCGAGCGCATCTCGCTCCTCATGCAGGATGTCGTGCGACGGACTCCGGCGCTGTCCTTCATCGACCTCTCAGAGGTTCTCGTCTTCGCGCGCTTCGGCCGGTCCGAAGCCGAGGGCGCCTTCGCCACTTGTCATTGCCTGACGCTGCCCGAGAGCGAGCCGGGCTACTTCTTCTGGCGCGACCGCACCACGGGTGAGCTGACCCGTCGGTCCGAGTGGTTCGTCACGAAGTCGCCGACGGTCCGGCTCGGCGACACCGCAATCAAGTATCTGATTTCCTTCGTGCTGCCCAGGTTCTGCGATCAGTCGCTCGACCGATCGCGGAAGGCCGAGCTCTATCCTGACGGAACGCCCGCATGGATCGCCAAGCTCGACACGGTCATCCACGAGCTCTATCACATCGATCCGGAAGAGACCGGCATCCGACGCTTCGTCCGCGCCGACGGTTCCGATTCGATGCGCTCGCACGGTCCGCTCTATTACGAGCAGGTCGCGGCGATGGTCAAGGAGTACCTGGCGACCGAACCGGATCCGTCGCTGCTGGAGTTCCTGCAGCACGACTTCGCCGGGCTCAACCGGCTGCATGGCGGTGTGCTCGCCACGACGTTCCGCAACTTCCCGTCGTTTCCGCAGCGCTACATGGAGCGTCTCGAGATGCCGGCGTCGGACTGCACCGTGCGCGTCGAACCGCTCAAGCCGCTGACGCAGCCGGTCGTCTACACCGAGAACGACCTGCACGTCCGGCAGTTCACCGGATCCCGGACCAGCCGGCGCAAGGGCCAGCGACAGGGCCAGGCGGCCTGACCTACCTCACTCGTCGCGCGCCGACGTACCGCGACGACCAGTACGATGCACTGATGCGCTCGACGCGGACCTGACCGCGCGAGCTCGGCGCGTGGACGAACGAGTCGCCGCCGATCAACATCCCGACGTGCGAAGCTCCCGTCGCCTCGGTGCTGAAGAAAACCAGATCGCCCGCTTCGAGCGCGTCCGGCGTCACGTCGAACCCCTGACTGAAGAGACCCGTGACCGTGCGCGGCACTCGAATCCCGTGCGCGTTGAAGACGTACCAGATGAAGCCGCTGCAATCGAAGCCGGACGGATCGGCGCCGCCATTCCGGTACGGGCTGCCGCGGAACGAGAGCGCCGTGCCCGCGATGGCGTAGCCGGCTGCCGGACCGGCCGGTCGTGACTCGGCGGCCGTGCCTCCGGTGTTTGCCGGAGACGGAGCGCCGGCCGGGGCGGGGAAGGGGCGGGGGACGGCGCCGCCCCCAGCCGTGAGCGGAGCGGCGCAGCCGGTCGCCAAGACCGGAAGAAGCGCCGCCAGCATCCACGTCCGCAGTGTTCCGGTCTTGCACATCGCCTTCGTTATCGGATCCGCTGCCGCATCTGTTGACGGCCGGGCGTCGATTCCTGTGACTGTCCCTAAGCCGCTGGAAACAATCCTGTTACGAGCCGCTGAGCCTTGACAGGCCGTCATCCATCGGCGAGAATGATGCGTAATCATGGAGCAGACGCTCCTCCTGAACGCGACGTACGAGCCCCTCAAGGTCGTCCACTGGCAGAAGGCGATTACGCTCCTCTGCCAAGGGAAGGTTGAGGTTATCTCGGAGTACGACCGGGAGATCCGGTCCGTCAAGTTCAGCTTCCGCCTGCCCTCGGTCATCCGCCTCCTGCGCTACATCCGGATCAAGCGGACGATCGACTATGTGCCGTTCTCCCGCGCCAACATCTACGCGCGCGACGATCACTCCTGTCAGTATTGCGGCGAGGTCTTTCCCACGGCCGAGTTGACCTTCGATCATGTGGTGCCGGTCGCCCAGGGCGGCCGTAAAGACTGGGAGAACATCGTCACCTGCTGTATCAGCTGCAACCGTTCCAAGGGCGGCAGGACTCCGGCGGAAGCGGGCATGCACCTGATTCGGATGCCGAGGCGGCCGGAACGGGCGCCCGCGATTCGCATCTCCATCGGCCTCAAGAACGCGCCCGACGGCTGGCGCGATTACTTCTACTGGAACATGGAGTTGGACGAGAGCTGACAGGGTCGGACCGCGGTTGTCCGCCTTTGGGGTCAGACCCTGGTCTTCGGACGACAAACTCTTGCCCGCATGTCCGTGACCGAGCTTACCAAGCCCGCCCCGTCCTCGATGACGACCGGAGTCCAGCCGCTCTGGGCCGTCGAAGGCGGGCGCGTCACCATCACCGGCACCGGCTTCAGCCTCGAGCCGCGTCCGCCCGAAGTACCGCTTCGCCAGCATCCCGGCGCGTTTGACCCATGCCTCGACGCAGGTGCTGACGGCGATCGTGCCGCCGGGCCTCGATGGCGGCCACACGCCGATCCGCGTCGAGGGCGCGCCCGGACAGACGGCCTACGTCGAGATCGGCGCCCCGATCGCGACGGGTCTGCATCAGGTCGACAATCCGGCGTTCGATCGCGACGGCAACCTGTTCGTCACCTTCAGCGGATCGCGCGGCCACGACGCGCCGGTCTCGATCTACGTCGTGCGACCGGACGGCACCCGCGAGCCGTACGCGTCGGGCGTGCCGAACCCCACCTCGATGATCGTCGGCCCGGACGGCGCGCTTTACGTCTCGAGCCGCTTCGACGGCAGCGTCCTGCGCATCGAGATCGGCGGCGGCGCGGTTACCACGGTGGCGACCGACCTTGGGGTTGCATGCGGGCTCGCTTTCGGCCCGGACGGTCACCTCTACGTCGGCGACCGGTCGGGATCGATCCTCCGAATCACCGATCAGAAGGCGACGCAGGTCGCGGCGCTGCCGCCGAGCGTCGCCGCATTCCACCTCGCGTTCGGCCCCGATGGATGGCTCTACGTTTCGGCGCCGACGCTCTCGCCGTGCGATGTGCTCTACCGCGTGTCGCTCGACGGCGTGGTCGAGGTGTTCAGCGACGGGTTCGGACGGCCGCAGGGTCTCGCCTTCGACGCCGAGGGCAATCTCTTCATCGTCGACGCGGTGGCTGGCTCCAGCGCGCTGTATCGCCTGCGGCCCGGGCGTCCTGAGAAGGAGCGCGTGCTCTCGGGCGGCGCCCTGCTCGGCCTCGCGTTCGCGCCTGGCGGCGGCATGGTGGTGTGTTCGAGCGAAACCGTCTACCGCCTCGACGTCGGCATCCGCGGCCTCCTGCCACTACCGGCGTCGAGCGCATCCTGACGCGATCGCGTCGGTTGTTTCGGGCGTGATTCTGTGAGACGCTCGCCGCCGCATGCAGCAACTGTTTCGACGCAAACCGATCGCTGAACTCGTGCCCGAGGGTGCGCACGGTCTCAAGCGCGTCCTGTCGGCAGGCGACCTCGTCATGCTCGCCATCGGCGCGGTGATCGGCGCCGGCATCTTCGGCGCGATTGGCACCGCTGCGGCCGGCCAGATCAATCCCGACGGCACCATCGTCCGCTACGCCGCCGGGCCGGCGCTGGTGTTCTCGTTCCTGCTCCTCGGCGGCGCCTGCGCGCTGGCAGCGCTCTGCTACGCCGAGCTCGCGGCGATGATCCCGCAGGCCGGCAGCGCCTACGCTTACTCCTACGCGACTCTCGGTGAGTTCGTCGCCTGGATCATCGGCTGGGACCTCGTGCTCGAGTACGCGGTCGGCAACGTCGCCGTCGCGATCTCCTGGGGCGACTACTTCAACACCCTGATGCGCGGCGTCGGCGTCGAGTTTCCGCAGTGGCTCACGACCGGCTACCGGACCGCCGCCTTGAGCTCGAATCCGGCGATTCGCGGTCTGCTCGATACGGCGCCGTCCCCGTTCGGTTTTCCGATCCTCGTCAACCTGCCGGCGTTCGGCATCGTGATGCTCGTGACCTGGCTGCTGCTGCGGGGCGCCAAGGAAAGCGTGCGCGCCAACAACATCATGGTCGTGATCAAGCTGATCGCGCTGGCGTTGTTCATCGGCGTCGGCGCGACGCACCTGCGGCCGGAGAACTACACGCCGTTCGCCCCGAACGGGTTCACCGGCATCCACCAGGGGGCCGCGATCGTCTTCTTCGCCTACATCGGCTTCGACGCGATCTCGACCGCGGCGGAAGAGACGAGCAACCCGAGCAGGAACCTGCCGATTGGCATCCTGGGCGGCCTGGCCATCTGCACCAGCATCTACATCCTCGTGGGTTTCGTCCTCACCGGCATGGTGAACTACAGCGAGCTGGCGGTGGCCGACCCGCTCGCGCACGCGCTCCAGGCAGCCGGCTTTCAAACCGTCGGCTGGATTGTCGCGCTCGGTGCCGCCGTGTCGATGACGGCCGTGCTGCTGGTGTTTCAGTACGGGCAGCCGCGCATCTTCTTTGCGATGGCTCGCGACGGCCTGCTCCCGGCGTGGGCGGCAAAAATTCACCCGACTCGCCGCATTCCCTACGTGACGACACTCGTGACGGGCATCGTGGTCGCCACCGCGTCCCTGGTGGGTGACGCCGCCGAGACCTACGACCTCACGAACATCGGCACCCTGTTCGCGTTCGCGCTGGTGTCGATCGGCGTCCTCGTGCTGCGCGTGCTCGAGCCGGAGCGTCCGCGCCCGTTCAAGGTGCCGTTTGTCTGGCCGGTGGCGCTGTCGAGCACCGCCGCGTGCCTCTTCATCATGATTGGTCTTCCATGGCAGGCATGGGAACGGTTCTTCCTCTGGCTCGGCGTCGGCGTCGTCATCTACGCCACCTACGGCTATCGCCACAGCAAGCTCCGAACCTGACGCAAAGGCCTACAGGATCGATGTCTTGCGGCCGGCACCGATTGGGCTCAACGGCCGGGCTGGCCGGCAGCCCGCCGCCTGGCTTCGGTCCGTAAGAAGCTGGTATCATTACGGGTTGGGATTTGCTGGGAAATCCCTCCCTGTATACATGGCGCACGACTGGATTGCGGTGCGCGGCGCGCGCGTCCACAACCTCAAGAATATCGACGTCGACTTCCCGCGCGACAAGCTGGTCGTCATCACCGGCCTGTCGGGCTCGGGCAAGTCCTCGCTTGCCTTCGACACGATCTACGCCGAGGGGCAGCGCCGCTACGTCGAGTCGCTGTCGTCCTACGCCCGACAGTTCCTCGAGCAGATGGAGAAGCCGGACGTCGATCTGATCGACGGCCTGTCGCCGGCGATAGCCATCGAGCAGAAGACGACCGGCTCCAACCCGCGGTCCACCGTCGGCACCGTCACCGAGATCTACGATTACCTCAGGCTGCTGTTCGCCAACATCGGCGTGCCGCACTGCCACCTGTGCGGCCGCGAGATCGCGTCGCAGTCGCTCGAGCGGATCATCGACATGGTGATGCTGTCGCCGAGCGAAGAGCGGGTGAACGTGCTGGCGCCGATCGTGCGCGGCCGCAAGGGCGAGTTCAAGAAGGAGCTGGCGGCGCTGCGCGCGCGCGGCTTCACCAAGGTCCGCGTCGACGGCCAGCAGCGGTCGCTCGAGGAAGACATCAAGCTCGATCGCCGGCGTAATCACAGCATCGAGGTCATCGTCGATCGCGTGATTCTGAAGCCCGGGATCGAGCGCCGGCTGACCGAGTCGGTCGAGGTGGCGCTCGGGCTCGCCGACGACATCGTCATCATCAACACGCTGGACGGCGGGGATCGCCTCTTCTCGCGCCGGCTCGCGTGCACGTGGTGCGGCGTCAGCATGCCGGAGATGACGCCGCGGGCGTTTTCGTTCAACTCGCCGCACGGCGCCTGCCAGGAGTGCCAGGGTCTCGGCGCCGTCTACGACTTCGATCCGGCGCGGGTGGTGCCCGACGACTCGCTGTCCCTGGAGGATGGCGCGATCGCGCCATGGGCCAAGGGCGATCGCAAGCTGGTCAAGGAAGCCCTGACGACGCTGAGCCGGGTGTTCGCCATCGACCTGACGCTGCCGTTCCGGCGTCTGGCGCGGAAAACGCGCGATCTGCTGTTCTACGGCGCCGCCGGCGTCAAGCGCGGCGACGCCGATCAGGCGGATGCCGCGGCGAAGACCAAGAAGGCAAGAAAGGCGCGCGCCGAGGATCCGTTCGGCGAAGGGTTCGAAGGATTGATCCCGAACCTCCGTCGCCGCTACGAATCGGGAACCTGGCTCGAGCAGGAGAATCTCGAACCCTATCGCGCGCTCCGCCCGTGCCCGGGCTGCCACGGCGAGCGACTGAAGCCGCAGAGCCGGTCGGTGCGGGTCAAGGGGCGGACCATCTCGGAGTACGTCGGCCTGCCAATCGCGGAGGCCGTCAACGTCATCGACGCCCTCGAGCTGACCGATCGCGAGAACCTCATCGCCAACCGCATTCTGCGTGAGATTCGCGACCGCCTGCATTTCCTCAACGACGTCGGCGTCGGCTACCTGACGCTCGGCCGCAGCGCCGCGACGCTCTCGGGCGGCGAAGGGCAGCGCATCCGGCTCGCGACCCAGATCGGGTCGAACCTGACCGGGGTGCTCTACGTCCTCGACGAGCCCTCGATCGGGCTGCACCAGCGCGACAATCGCGCCCTCCTGTCGACGCTGGCCCGGCTGCGCGATCTTGGCAACACCGTCGTCGTCGTCGAGCACGACGAAGAGACGATTCGCACCGCCGACTACGTCATCGACCTCGGGCCCGGCGCCGGCGAGCATGGCGGACACGTCATCTTCCAGGGCGAGCCGGCAAAGCTGCTCGAAGATGGTCATGGCTCGATCACGGGCGCGTACCTTCGCGGCGAGCGAGCCATCGAGACGCCGCGCGTGCGCCGGCCGACCACGCGCGGTGCGGTCGTCGTCAAGGGCGCGCGCGCCAACAATCTCAAGGATATCGACGTCTCGATTCCGCTCGGCGTGCTGACGACCATCACCGGCGTCAGCGGTTCGGGCAAGTCGACGCTCGTGAACGAGATTCTCTACCGGGCGCTGGCACGGCAGCTCTATCGCGCCGTCGACGAGCCCGGCGTCCACACGTCGATCGAAGGCATCGACCTGCTCGACAAGGTGATTCAGATCGACCAGTCGCCGATCGGCCGGACGCCGCGGTCGAACCCGGCGACCTACACCGGGCTGTTCACGTTCATCCGCGAGCTGTTCGCGATGATGCCGGAAGCCAAGACCCGCGGATTCCGGCCCGGCCGCTTCTCGTTCAATGTCAAGGGCGGCCGCTGCGAGGCCTGCCAGGGTGACGGCGTCATCGCCATCGAGATGCACTTCCTGCCGGACGTCTACGTGTCCTGCGAGCAGTGCAAGGGCCGGCGCTACAACCGGGAGACGCTGGAGATCAAGTACCGCGGCAAGTCGATCGCCGACGTTCTCGATCTGACCGTCGATCAGGCGCTGCCGCTGCTCGAGAACTTTCCGCCGATCGCCAACAAGCTGCGGACCCTCCAGGACGTCGGGCTTGGCTACGTCGAGCTCGGGCAGTCGGCGACGACGCTGAGCGGCGGGGAAGCGCAGCGGGTCAAGCTGGCGAAGGAGCTGTCGCGGCGCGGGACGGGGCGGACGCTCTACATCCTCGACGAGCCGACGACCGGCCTCCACTTCGAGGACACCCGCAAGCTGCTCGACGTTCTGAACAAGCTCGTCGACCAGGGCAACACGGTCCTGATCATCGAGCACAACCTCGACGTCATCAAGTCAGCCGACCACGTCATCGACCTCGGGCCGGAGGGCGGACAGGGAGGCGGACTCATCGTTGCGCAGGGGACTCCTGAAGACGTGGTCAAGAGCCGAAAGTCTTTTACGGGACGATTCCTCGCGGACGTGATCGGGAATGGCGCCGGCGGCAAGAACGTGGCTCCCAGGGACGCCACGCACTGAGGCGGAATCAGATGCCGAACACTCGCTGTGGTAAACAAACCACACTTTCGTCATCGGAGCATGTGGCTCAGCAGCCACAATCGACGTCCCCCACGCGCGGATCCGCCCACCGGTTCTGGATCAATAGTCAAGTAAACAAAGGACTTAAGTCACTCTGCCCAGGGGAAGTCTGCGTGGCAGGGCCTTTGCTCCGCTCCAGTCGGCTTCCCTAACTCGAGAGGTCATGAGCGCGCAGCGTACCCTCCGACGATCAGTATCTTGCACGGGCATTGGGCTTCATTCGGGCTCGAGAGTGACGTTGTCCCTCAAGCCCGCTCCAGCCAACTACGGGATTCGGTTCCAGCGATCCGATCTCGGCGGACTGGAGATTCCGGCGACCGTCACGCATCTCGGCGGCATCCAGTACCAGACTGGACTGACGCGTGAGGCGGTGTCAGTCGAAACGGTCGAGCACCTGCTGGCCGCGCTTCGCGCCCTTGGCATCGACAACGCCATCGTCGAGCTGAGCCAGCCGGAAGTGCCGATCATGGACGGCAGCGCGGCGCCGTTCGTCTACCTGATCCTGAATGAGGCGGGGATCAAGCGTCAGGCGGCGCCCCGCCGCTACCTCAAAGTGCTGCGCCCGATTTCGCTGACCCAGGGCGACAAGCGGATCGCGTTGTATCCGTCGGACCACTTCAAGGTCACTTACAGCATCAGCTTCGATCACCCGCTCCTCCGCCATCAGACGCGGACGATGAAGATCACCGACGAGACGTTCGTCGACGAGATCGCGCCGGCGCGGACGTTCGGGTTCCTCAAGGAAGTCGAGATGTTGCGGCAGCGCGGCCTCGCCCTGGGCGGGTCGCTCGACAACGCCATCGTGCTCGGCGAGACCGGCGTCCTCAACAACGCCCTCCGCTTCGAGGACGAGTTCGTGCGCCACAAGATCCTCGACGTGATTGGCGACCTTTCGCTCGTTGGCTACCCGGTGATCGGGCACCTCGTCGCGCACCGCGGCGGCCACGCGCTGCACACGGCGTTCGCGGCGAAGATTCTCGAAGAAGAAGACGCCTGGCGGCTGGTCGAGGGCGAGACCGAGACCGTCGGCGCAGTGCCGCGGTCGCTGCCGGCGGCCGCCGACGCCCACCTCGCCAACTGACGTCGCGCCGGCAGGCGCCAGAAAACAAACGCGCAGAGAACCCTCGGTTCCCTGCGCGTTTTCTTTTTGCCCGGTCGGCCCGGCTCAGGCTTTTCGCTTCGCCGTCCGGGTCCTCGCCACCGGTACCTTGCTCGTTGCCGCCGGCGACAGCTTCTTCTTGAGATAGGCTCCCAGCCGCTCGTTCTCGTAGGAGACGAAGTTGAGAAACAGGCTCTCGGAGAAGTACTGCTGGCGCTCCGGCTCGCTCATCTGGCCGATTACGGTCTGAATCTCCCGCACCGTATCCTCGAATGTCCGCTCGAGATCGCGTTTCGCCGTGAGCTCCCGGTAGAGGGTCTCCAGCAGCGTCAGCAGGTCGCCGTCGAGCGCGACTCGTGCGCCGGTGGTCATCTTGATCGTGCGCATGCGTCAGGCTCCGAAGCTTTTGACGGCGCTGGGTTCGTCCGGGTGTACTTCGATGAAATTCTGGGCGCCGGTCATGGTCAGCATCGTTTCGACCCGCTTCTGGACGCCGGCGAGCTTCAGCGAGCCGCCGGCGGCGCTGGCCTGTCGATACAGGTCCATGAGGCAGCCGATCGTCGCGCTGTCGACGTAGCCGACGGTCGACAGGTTGACGACGACCCGGCGTTCGCCGGCCGAGATCAGCTGCGTGACGGCGGACGAGAACTCTGACAGCAGCGGGTACATGAGGCGCGACTCGCCGACGCGGATGACCGCGACGCTGCCCGTGCGATCGGTGGTGATGTTCATTCAGCGACTCCGGAGCGTCGACCCTTGCCGCGCGCGGGAGATCCGCGGCGACGGCGCAGGGCCGGCTGTTTATCCTGCAGCCGTTTCAGCTGGCGGGCCAGCTCGATGCGACCGCGGTTGATGCGGGACTTGACGGTTCCTTCCGGCAGGCCGAGACGGTCGGCGATCTCCTGGTACGAGAGCTCCTGCAGGTCGCGAAGGATTACGGCGGTACGCAGCGTCACCGGCAGCGTCTGCAGCGCCTGGCGCAGCAGCGTCCGCAGGTCGCCGTGCTCGACAGTCTGATACGGGCCGCGGTCGGACGAGGCCGGCTGCAGATCGCTCGTATCGACCTCGCGTGCGATCGTCTGCCGCTCCTTGCGGACGCTGCGATAGTGATCGATGCACAGATTGCGGCTGATGCTGATAATCCACGTCTGGAAGTTGGCCCGCCGATCGAAGGTCTTGAGCGCCTTGAAGATCTTCAGGAAGATGTCCTGGGTCAGATCCTCGGCCTCGTCGTGCTTGCCGACGAACTTGTAGGCGACATTGAAAACCTTGCGCCAGTGCTGCCTGACGATGGCTTCCCATGCCGCCTGGTCTCCGCTCAGACACTGCTCGATGAGAATGTCGGGCGTGGCCGGCTGCGCGGCCGGAGAATCAACGGGCATGCATCATCAGGTGGTCAGAAACGGCCAGAATACTCCCGGATGATATCAGATACCGGCCGCAAGTCACCCGCCGGCGCCGCGACGCGATGCAGTACAATTTCCCTTCATCGTGTCCGCTTTTCCCCGACAACATGGCGAGCTGACCTGCGACGGCGTGCCGCTGGCCGAGCTCGCGGCTGCCCACGGCACCCCACTCTACGTCTACAGCGGTGCCACGATCGCATCGCGCTACCGCGCCGTCGACGACGCGTTCGCCGGCTACCCGCATTCGCTCCATTACGCGCTCAAGGCCAACTCGACGCTGGCGATCGTCCGCCTGCTGCGCAGCCTCGGCTCGCGTGTCGACGCCAATTCGGGCGGCGAGATCGACGTCGCGCTGCGCGCCGGCTTCATCCCTCCCGAGATCGTCTTCACCGGCGTCGCCAAGACGGACAGCGAACTGGCCCAGGCGATCGATCTCGGCGTCAAGACCATCAATGCCGAGTCCGAGGGCGAGCTCGAACGCATCGATGCGCTGGCCCGGCGCCGCCAGACGCGGGCGCGGGTCGCGGTGCGGGTCAACCCCGACATCGACGCCCGCAGCCATCCCCATATTTCCACCGGCCTCAAGACCAACAAGTTCGGGGTCTCGATCGACGACGCCCGGGATCTCTGCCTCCGGATGCGGGATCGCCCGGGCCTGGAGATCGTGGCGCTCCATGCGCACGTCGGCTCCCAGATCATGGATCTCGAGCCGCTGCGCGGGGCGGCGGCGACGGTCGCGGCGCTGGCCCGTGAGCTCCTCGCGGAGGGCCTGCCGCTCGAACATCTCGACCTCGGCGGCGGCCTCGGGATCTCCTACGACGGCACCCCGGCGCCGACGGCGCAGGCCTATGCCGAGGCGATCCTCGCGGGTCTCGGCGACATCGACATGTCAATCGTGCTCGAACCGGGCCGTAACATCGTCGGGCCGGCCGGAGCCCTGGTGACGCGGGTAGTTGATGTCAAGCCGCAGCCGGGCGGCAAGCAGTTCGTCATCCTCGACGGCGGCATGACCGAGCTGATTCGTCCGATGCTCTACAACGCCTTCCACCGCATCGAGCCGGTCGTCACCCGCGACTCACCCGAAGCGCTCGTCGACGTGGTCGGGCCGCTGTGCGAGAGCAGCGACACGCTCGGCAAGGATCGGCGGATGCCGACGCCGGCGGTTGGCGATCTCGTCGCCGTGCTCGATGCCGGCGCCTACGGCGCGGTGATGGCCTCGAACTACAACCGCCGCACGATGCCGGCGGAAGTCCTCGTCCAGGACGGCCGTCCGGCGCTGATCAAGCGTCGGCAGACGATCGACGACCTGCTGGCCCTCGAGCTATGACCGGCCTCCTCATCGCGTTCGAGGGACTCGATCAGAGCGGCAAGCAGACGCAGGCCGAGGCGCTGCGCGACTACTTCTCGGGGCAGGGCCGCGTGTGCCACATGCTGTCGTTTCCCGACTACGCCACCGCGATCGGCAGCGAGATCCACGACGCGCTGCACGGCGAACGCGACTATCCGCCGGACGTCATGCAGCTGCTCTACGTCGCCAACCGGGGTGAGAAGCGGGCCGCGATCGAATCGTGGATCGCCGCCGGCGACGTGGTCATCTGCGACCGCTACGTCGCGTCGAGCATCGCCTACGGCGAAGCGCACGGCATCGACGCGGAATGGCTGACGGAGATTCAGCGGTTCCTGCCGCCAGCGACCCTGACGATCCTGCTCGACATCGCCCCGGAAACCGCGGTTGGACGCAAGTCAGCCGGCCGGGATCGCTTCGAGCGCGACCTCGACCTGCTGGCCCGCGTCCGCGCCAGCTATCGGCGGCAGGCAACGGCGGCGGGATGGGTCCGGCTGGCGGGCGAGCGACCGAAGGCCGAGGTTGCGGCCGACGTCATTCGGGCTGTCGAGCAACAGCTCGCGCCGCAGTCAGCACACTGACGTCGGCGGCGCCAGCCTGGCGCAGCACCCGGGCGCAGGCCTCCACCGTAGCCCCGGTCGTGCACACATCATCAACCAGCAGCACGCGCAGCCCGTCGACGCCAACGTGCCGGCGGAGGGCGAACGCCTGCCTGACGTTGGCGTGCCGCCGTGCCGCGGGCAGGCCGGTCTGTGACTGCGTTCCCCGTCGGCGCTTCAGCGCCAGCAGCACCGGCGGACCAAGCGCGTTCGCCAGCAGCTCCGCCTGATTGAACCCCCGCGCTCGTTGTCGTCGCGGGTGCAGAGGCACGGGCACGACGACGTCGCAGGCGGCGAGCAGGTCGGGACCGGCGCGGCGCATGCGATCGCCGAGGCCGGCCGCGAGCGATTCACAGTGGTGGTACTTGAGCGCCTGGACGATGCCTTTCAGCGGTCCATCGTGAGGGCCGATGGCGCGAGCGTACGATAGGGACGAATCGCGGCGCCGGCATCGCGGACAGCGAGCCTCCGCCAGGCTGACCTTCCGCCACGACGGTAACGGCTCGCCGCAGTGGCGGCACAGCGGCGGAACGAACTCCACGATACTGTGCCAGCAGCCCCGACACACCGGGCCGCTCAGGGCATCGTCCAGCGGCGTCCGGCAGACGACGCACTCGGGCGAGACGACAACTGAGATCAGACCGTTCGCCAGGGAACGGAGGCTTGCCAGGGAAGCCACCTGCACCCCTCCCCGCATCCGTCGCGCATGCGCGAACCTTGGGAACCGCGCCCGCCGCGCCGACCGCTACGCGAAGCTCTCGTCGATCTCGATCCGCTCGGCGTCGCCCCACAGGCGTTCGAGGGCATAGAACTCGCGCGTATTCGGAGCAAAGATGTGGACGATGAACGTGAAGAAGTCCATCAGGATCCACTCCGAACGGTCGTAGCCCTCGACGTGGGCGGCTCGCAGCTTTGCGTCGCGCAGCGTTTCCTCGACGTGATCGGCGATTGCTTTCACCTGCCGCTGGTTCTGCCCTGAGCACAGCACGAAAAAGTCCGTGAAGGCGGGCGTATGCCGCAGGTCGAGCACGACGACGTCGGTGGCTTTCTTGTCGAGAGCCGCGCGAACGGCGCGCTTCACTTCTGATGTGAGCCGCTTCTTGCCGCCGGTCCCGCGTGGTTTCGTTGTTCGCTCGCTCTTAGCCATGCAAGTGATCTGCCGCCCGCTTCATCGCGCCGACGCGCGAATACAGGCCATGTTGTTCGATATACCTGGCGACGAGGTCGGGGACGAGGCCGCCGATGGCGCTTCCAGTTTCCAGTCGACGACGGATCTCGGTGGAAGAAACGTCCGGCGTTCTCGCATCGACCAGCACTATCCGGCGCTGGCGCGGCTCATCCGCGATCGCAACCGGCGTTGTCATTCGCGACGCCAGAGTTGGCAGTAGCCGCGGCAGATCCGCCGCCCCGCATCCCGGCCGCGAAATGACAACGAAGTGGGCCATGTCGAGCACGTCGGGGTAGCGGCTCCAGGTCGCGATCTCGGCGAAGGCGTCAGCGCCGGTGATGAAGAACAGTTGCGACGCGTCCATCCCGGAAGCCTGCAGCCGTGCCAGCGTGTCGTACCAGTACGACGGTCCAGGTTCCCCGATCTCGACATCGCTCGCGGCCAGCGGCTCGACGCCGGTCACGGCAAGCGCCGTCATCGCGAACCTGTGGAAGCGTGAAGCGATCGGGGCGCGGCGGTGCGGCGGCACGCCGGAGGGCAGGAGGAGGACGCGATCCAGTGCGAGCGCCCGGGCAGCGGCAAGGGCCGTTTCGACGTGGCCGAGGTGCACGGGGTCGAACGTGCCGCCGAGAATGCCGATGCGGGTGCCGGATGTCATTCAGCCGGTGCGGCGGAGGAACCTCGTTCGCGCGCCAGCGCGACTTCACGCCAGATCGCTTCGAGCAGCTTGTCCAGGCCTTCTCCCGTCGCCGCTGACACAGCGTAGAGCGGAATGGCGGCGGATTTCAAATGTGCCTCGAGCCTGGTCAGCCGATCCGGCTCGTCGAGCGCGTCGAGCTTGTTCGCGGCGACCAGCACCGGCTTGTCGGCCAGCCGTTCGCCGGCAGCGTCGCGGCCGGGGAACAGCGCGAGCTCGCGCGTGATGACGTCGAAATCCTGCACCGTATCGCGGCCGCTCACCGACGAGAGGTCGACGAGGTGCACGAGCACCTTGGTGCGCTCGAGGTGGCTGAGGAAGCGATGACCGAGGCCGTGGCCTGTATGCGCGCCTTCGATCAGTCCGGGAACGTCGGCGACGACGAACGACCGATCGTCCGAGAGGCCGACGACGCCGAGGTTCGGAATCAGGGTCGTGAACGGGTAGTCGGCGATCTTCGGCCGCGCCGCCGAGATACGCGAAATCAGCGTCGACTTGCCGGCGTTGGGGAAGCCCACCAGGCCGACGTCGGCGAGGAGCTTCAGGTGCAGCCGGAGGTCGCGCTCCTCGCCCGGCATGCCCGGCTGGGCGTGGCGGGGCGCGCGGTTCGTGGAGGTCGCGAAGCGCGCGTTGCCTTGCCCGCCGATCCCGCCCTTGGCGATCGCGACGCGCTGATCCGGTTCGGTGAGGTCCGCCAGCTGGGCGACCGTGCCGTCGGGAAGCCGTTCGTAGACGACCGTGCCGATCGGCACCCGGAGCTCGACGTCGGCGCCGTCGCGTCCGGTGCGGTTCGAGCCTTCGCCCTGCCCACCGCGCTGGGCCTCGAAGTTCTTCTGGAAGCGGAAGTTGACGAGGGTGTTGAGGTTGGCGTCGGTGCGGATGTAGACCGATCCGCCCTCGCCGCCGTCGCCGCCGTTGGGACCGCCGCGGGGAACGAACTTCTCGCGGCGAAAACTCATCGCGCCGCGGCCGCCGTGGCCGGCAGCAACATGGATGTCGACTTCGTCTACGAACATGACCGTCGGCGATCGCGGGCGCGCTGGCTCACGGCCGCCGGAGCGGCGGCCGTGCGTCGGCTACGACTCGAGCGGGTGGACGCTGATGACGCGTCCCTTGGCGCCGTGGTCCTCGAACTTGACCCGGCCGTCGACCTTCGCGAACAGGGTGTCATCCTTGCCGAGGCCGACGTTCAGCCCGGGACGGAAACGGCGGCCGCGCTGCCGCACCAGGATCGAGCCGCCGGTGACAACGTTGCCGTCGAAGCGCTTGACGCCGAGCCGCTGTGAATTACTGTCGCGCCCGTTGCGCGAACTACCCTGACCTTTTTTTGTTGCCATGGTCTCTAGCTCTCAGCCTAGACGATGATGTCCTTGATGAGGACGCGCGTATACGTGCTGCGGTGTCCCTTGGTCCGGCGCATGCCCTTGCGGCGCTTCTTCTTGAAGACGCGAATCTTCGGCCCGCGCTCCTCGCCGTCGACGACGCCGACGATCTTGACGTTGGCGACGTAGGGAGCGCCGGCGAGCACTTCGCCGCCGTCCTTCTCGATCACCAGGACCTGGTCGATCGTGACTTCGTCGCCCTTGATGGCGTCGAAGCGATCGACGGTAATCACGTCGCCCTTGGCGACCTTGATCTGGCGACCACCGCTCTGAATGATTGCGAACACGGCAAAACTCCTGTGCCGAGCCCCTCTCTGCGGGGCAAACTGGCGGCCTGACAAAGTATCTAGGATAACACGGCCCTGGGGGATCTGGCCAACCGGGGAGCGGGGACGGGGTGGACTATTTACTTGACTATTTACTTTACCAGGACGCGCGTGCCCCGGATCTTCTGCATGCTCAGGGTATTGAGAAAGCTCGGAATGAGCTTGTCCATGAGCTCGAAGTACGACGACAGGGCCGGCGTGTTCTGCTGCGCCGGGTAGAGGACCTCTTCCCGGAGCGTTTCGGAATACAGTGTCGCGCCGGTGCGGCCGTCGATGTAAATCAACTTCGGCTGGAGCGTGAAGCCCTTGCGTTCCTGGTACTCGCGCTGCTGGACGACGCGCCGGCGCCCGAGCTGATCGAAGAACTCGCGCTCGATCGGCACGTATCCGGCGGTGGCGAGCGGCGAGAAGAGCACCGTTCCCGTGATGATCAGCGGGCCCTGATATTCCTCGCCAATCTTCTTCCAGAAGGCGACGTCGGAGAAGATGCTCTGGTAGCGTTCGAGATCCTTCTCGTTGCGAATGCGAGTGCCTTCGGGTTCGGCCGGCGCCGCGGCGGCTGGGGGGGGCTGGGCGGACTGCTGGCCGTCTGCAGCGCCGCCAGGCGTCGGCGGCGGCGCGACCTCGGAGCGGGCCTGATCGCGGGCCAGCTCGGTGAGCTGCAGTGCCTCAGCTTCGATCACGCGGAGCGACGACTTGGTTCGCAGCTGGCTGCGAAGCAACCGTACCGTCTCCAGGTTCGCGTCGACATCCTCGGTCCCGCCGCCGATGAAGCCGGCGATGAGGACGCGCTGGAACATCGAGACGTCCATCTTGGGCTGGATGGGCGTTTCAATCGGAATCTCGTAGAAGCTCGTGCAGGCAAACGTACCTGCGAGCAGGACGAGACTAGCGATCGCGGCGGCGCTTCGCGCGGTCATTGATCTCTTTGAACAAATCGTAGTTCTGCCGGAACATCAGGTTTTCCGGCTCGAGCGTGACGGCCTTTTCGTACGCTTCACGCGCCTTGTCGAAGTCGCCGCGCTGTTCGTAGGCGATGGCGAGATTGTTCCAGGCGGCGCCGTACGTCGGATCGATTTCGACGGCGCGTTCCCAGCGGTACGCGGCTTCCTTCCAGAGACCGTTCTGCGCGACCTTGATCCCGAACGCGGTCTGCTCCTTCGCTTCGGAGCGGGCGTCTTCGATCGCGCCGATGACCGTTGCGCCGGCCGACGCTCGCGCGGGCGCAGGAGCTGCCGCAGCCGCGAAGGCTGCGAGCGCCACAGCGACGATCCTGGCTCGGGAAGTCATGGAAAACTCACGCCCACTATAGCACCGCGGCGGCGACAATCAATTGGTTTCCCCGCCCGATCTTCGAGCAAGGCGGGTGCCACGGCAGAGGCTCGCGGAGCCGGCCTCGGGCGGGCGGCGGCGCGGCAAGATTCGTAAGTCCCGGACGCGGACCGTAAGCACCAGGACGCCCATTGCCGAGTCACGCCAATGTCTGGATAATGCTGAGAGAGGGGTCGAGCCACCATGCTGTCGTCAGCCGTGGCCGGCCTCTTCGTGCGTTTGCCGGCGGCGGCCGAGACAGGGAAAGGCACCCGTCTCATGGACCTCCTCGACGCGCTCGCGGTGTCGATGCTGCCGGCGTCTCGTGCACGAGTCGCGGCGGCGTTCAAAGATCTTCGCCACGTTTCCTCCACAGCTGACCCGTTGCTGGCCACACTGGCCGCATGCCGCGTGCCTGAAGAGGAGCGCGTGGGTCAGGCCGCCGTCGCCCGCTCGCGCGCGGTGGCGGCGCTCGACTCCAGCCGGGCCACGCCCATTGTCCCGGTGGCCTGGGATGCGGCGGAGTTCCCGCCCCTACTCGGATGTATCCCGGATCCGCCGCCGGTCGTCTGGACGCTGGGAAACCTGGCTGCCGCAACGCTTCCCGCCGTGGCCATCGTCGGATCGCGTGCAGCCACTACGTACGCGTTGGATGTCGCCTACCGGTTGGGGCAGGAACTGGCCGAGCGGGGGCTGGTGGTCGTGTCGGGGCTTGCGCGGGGCGTCGACTCTGCGGCGCACCGGGGCTGCCTCGCCGGGGCTGGCTCGACCGTGGCCGTCCTAGGATCCGGCCTCGATCACATCTACCCGCGGGAGCACGAGGCACTCGCGCAGCAGATCAGGGATAAGGGCTGCCTGATCAGCGAGTTGTGGCCAGGGGCGTGGCCCCTGCCGGAGCACTTTCCGCTGCGGAACCGTATCATCTCCGGGATCTCACTGGCTGTGGTGGTCGTCGAAGCGTCCGAGAACAGCGGGTCGCTCATCACCGCCCGGTACGCGCTCGAGCAGGGCCGGGACGTGATGGCGGTCCCGGGTAACGTCCTGACCGGGCGTAACCGGGGATCGCACAGCCTCCTCAAGGACGGCGCAAAGGTCGTCGAGTCTGCGGACGATATTCTTGACGGACTCGGCTGGCCCGTCGCCGGCACGCCCCCGGCAGTCGTCTCTAAGTTATTGAATTCAGATAGTTTGCTTTCGAGAATGGAGGCCGGGGAGGTCTACAGGCTCGAAGAGCTCATGGAATTGACCGGTGTTACAGGTACAAAGCTCCTGGCCCGGTTGATGGAGCTCGAGCTCGCCGGCGCTGGTGACGCAAACGGGAAGCGGCTTTTCCCGGCGTCTGGTAACGTAGGGGTCCATAGGTTATGTCAAAGGCACTGGTCGTGGTCGAGTCGCCTGCCAAGGCGAAGACCATCAACAAATATCTGGGCAAGAACTACAAGGTCGTGGCCTCGATGGGCCATGTCCGGGACCTTCCCAAGAGCAAACTCGGCGTCGCGATCGAGGAGGGATTCGAACCGTCCTACGAGATCATCGCCAGCCGCAAGAAAGTGATCGCCGAGCTGAAGGCCGCCGCGAAGGACGCGTCCGAGATCTTCGTCGCGACCGACCCTGACCGCGAAGGGGAAGCCATCGGCTGGCACCTGGCGGAAGAGCTCGGCAGCGGCAACCGCAAGAAGATCCGGCGGCTGATGTTCAACGAGATCACCAAGAAGGGTGTGCTCGCGGCGCTGGACAAGCCGACCGAGATCAACAAGCAGATGGTCGACGCGCAGCAGGCGCGCCGGGTCCTCGATCGTCTCGTCGGCTACAAGATCAGCCCGATCCTCTGGGACAAGGTCCGCCGCGGCCTGAGTGCCGGCCGGGTCCAGTCCGTGGCGTTGAAGATCGTCGTCGATCGCGAACGCGAGATCGGCGCCTTCGTTGCCGAGGAGTACTGGAACATCACGGCGCGTCTGGCCGGGCCGATGCCGCCCGAGTTCAGCGCCAGGCTGCTCAAGCGCGACGGCGCGAACGTCAAGATCAGCAACGCCGACGAGTCCAGGACCGTCGTCGAGGACCTCAACAAGGCGGAGTGGATCGTCGCGTCGGTGACGACGAAGGAACGGAAGAAGAGCGCCGTCCCGCCGTTCATTACCAGCAAGCTGCAGCAGGCGTCGCGCTTCCCGGTCAAGAAGACGATGATGATCGCGCAGCAGCTCTACGAAGGAATCGAGCTGCCGGGTGAGGGCGCCGTCGGCCTGATCACCTACATGCGAACCGACTCGACGCGCGTGGCGGAGCAGGCGCTGACCGAGGTGCGCGAGTTCATCGGCCAGAAGTACGGGCCGGACTACGTTCCCGAGAAGCCGAACCTCTACCGCGCCAAGGCCGACGCCCAGGACGCGCACGAAGCCATTCGTCCGACCTCGATGCAGTATCACCCGGACGCGATCCGGGCGCAGCTGACGCCTGATCAGGTACTACCTTTATCGCCTGGTCTGGAATCGCTTCGTCGCCTCGCAGATGCCGCCGGCGACGTTCGACGAAACCAACGTCGACATCGACGCCGCGCAGTATCTCTTCCGGGTCAAGGGGTCGGTGCCGAAGTTCGCCGGCTGGATGGCCGTCTACAACCAGGAGCCCGCCGAGGACAAGCTCGCCGGTCCGGGTCCGGACGCGTCCAGCGCAGAGGACGAGGACGGGACGGGGGTGCTGCCGCCGCTCAACCAGGGCGATCGCCTCGAGCTGCGGGCGCTCGAGCCGGAGCAGAAGTTCACGCAGCCGCCGCCGCGCTACAGCGAGGCGACGCTCGTCAAGGCGCTCGAAGAGAACGGCATCGGCCGGCCGAGCACCTACGCCTCGATCATCGGCGTCATCCAGGCGCGCGAGTACGTCAACAAGATCGAAGGCCGCTTCAAGCCGACGCTCCTCGGCATGATGCTGGTGGAGAAGCTGCTGAGCCCGGCGTTCGACGACATCCTCGACGTCAACTACACGCGCGAGCTCGAAGAGGAGCTCGACAAGATCGAGGACGGCAAGAACGACTACGCGTCCGCCCTCTCCAGCTTCTACAAGAAGTTCGAGAAGGATCTCAAGCGCGCCGCCAAGGACATGATCAACCTCAAGGAGGGCGTCGAGCCCGACCCGAAGGTGGCGTGCGACAAGTGCGGCGCCCCGATGGTGATCAAGGCGGGCAAGTTCGGGTTGTTCCTGGCCTGCAGCGCCTACCCGGAATGCGAGAACACCCGCGAGCTCGAGACGCCGGAGGCCAACGCCGAAGGGGAGATCGAGGAGAACTGCGAGAACTGCGGCAAGCCGATGGCGATGAAACGCGGCCGCTTCGGCCAGTTCCTCGCCTGCACGGGCTATCCGGAGTGCAAGACCACTCGCAAGGTCATCGCGACGAAACAGGGGCTGACGGCGGCGAAGCCGGACCAGATGCTGGACGAGAAATGCCCGAAGTGCGAGTCGAACCTGGTCCTCAAGCAGGGCCGCTTCGGGGAGTTCACCGCCTGCAGCAACTATCCGACCTGCAAGTACGTCAAGCAGAAGTCGACCGGCGTGCTCTGCCCCAAGGACGGCGGCGACGTCGTCGAACGCAAGTCGCGTCGCGGGCGTGTGTTCTACGGCTGCGCCAACTATCCGGACTGCGACTTCACGCTGTGGAACCGGCCGATGCCGGAGAAGTGCCCGGACTGCGGCGCGCCGTTCCTGGTCGAGAAGATCACCAAGCGCCACGGTCGTCAGCTGATCTGCAACAACGAGGAATGCGAGTACGTGCGTTCCGAGGAACTGGCGCCGGCGTAGGTCTACTAGCCTGTCGGGGCTCGGGGCTCGGGGCTCGGGGCTCGGGACTCGAAAAACTTCCTGTTCCAGTCGCGCGCTGAACGGGGAAAGCTTTTCGAGCCCCGAACCCCGAACCCCGAGCCCCGGCACTGAACATGTCCAGCATTCACATCATTGGCGGGGGATTGGCCGGCTGCGAGGCAGCCTGGCAGGCGGCCGCCCTCGACGTTCCCGTCACCATCCACGAGATGCGGCCGGCGCGCCCGACCGCGGTCCACAAGACCGACGGGCTCGCCGAGCTCGTCTGCAGCAACTCCTTCCGCGGCGACAAGCTCGATAATGCCGTCGGCCTCTTGAAAGAGGAGATGCGCCGGCTCGGCTCGCTGATCATGCGGGCCGCCGACATGGCGCGCGTGCCGGCGGGCGCGGCGCTCGCCGTCGACCGCGTCCGCTTCTCGGAGACGGTGACGCGCGAGATCTCGTCGCATCCGCTCATCACGCTGGTCCGCGAGGAGGTCCCGCGGATCCCCGACGATCTGCCTGGACCCTTGATCGTCGCCACCGGTCCGCTGACGTCGGATTCGCTGTCGAAGGACATCGCCGCCCTGGTCGGCGGGGATCACCTGTATTTCTACGACGCCATCAGCCCGATCGTCCTTGCCGAGTCGATCGACATGGGGGTCGTGTTCCGCGCCTCGCGCTGGGGCCGCAGTCTCCGCTCAGGCGTCGACGGCTCCTCGTCAGGCGCTGTCGCGTCGCCGGCGGCGGCCTGCGGCGTCGACGACGGCGAGGGCGATTATCTCAATTGCCCGATGGACCAGGCGCGGTACGAAGCGTTTCACCAGGCGGTGATGGCGGCCGAGAAATCGCCGCTGCGCGAGTTCGACGACGCGCGGTTCTTCGAGGGCTGCCTGCCGATCGAGGTGATGGCGGGGCGGGGGATCGAGACGCTGCGCTACGGGCCGATGAAACCGGTCGGCCTGCCCGATCCGCGGACCGGCCGCGAGCCGTACGCGGTGGTGCAGTTGCGGCAGGACGATCTCGCCGGCGATCACTACAGCCTCGTCGGCTTCCAGACGCAGATGAAGTGGGGCGAACAGGGGCGCGTCCTGCGGATGATTCCCGGGCTGGCGCAGGCGGAGTTCGTCCGTTACGGCATGATCCATCGCAACACCTACATCAACGGGCCGACCGTCCTGCGCGAGACCTGGCAGACGCGCAGGCGCGACAGCCTGTTCTTTGCCGGCCAGATCTCCGGCGTCGAGGGATACGTCGAGTCGGCCGCGTCAGGATTGCTGGCCGGACGCAATGCCGCCTCGCGCGTCCTCGGCCGGCCGCTGAGCGTGCCGCCGCGAACGACGGCCATCGGCGCGCTCGCCCACTACGTGTCGCACGCGAATCCGCGCCACTACGAGCCGACCAACATCACGTTTGGCATCATCGAAGCGATCGACGATCGGCGGTTGCCGCGCCGCCGCGGCGAAGGCGGCCGGTTGATGAGCCGCAAGGAGGCGCGGAAGCTCGCGCTCTCGGAGCGCGCGCTCGCCGACCTCGATCGCTGGATCCAAACCTCGTCCGACGAGCTGAGCCCGGCGCGATGAAGGCCCTCCTCGACGAATTCCTCGAGCACCTGCGGCTCAACGAGAACGCGTCGCAGCACACCGTCCGCGCCTACGAGGGGGACCTGACGCAGTTCCTGACGTTTCTCGCCGCGCGCGCCGGCCGGCGGCGCGCCGACCTGACCTGCGCCGAGTTCGACCACCAGCAGATCCGAGAGTTTCTCGGCGATTTGCACAAGCGCGGCAACACCCGATCGTCGGCGGCGCGAAAGCTCGCCGCGATCAGGACGTTCGGCCGCTACCTGCGCCGCGAGGGCGAGATCGGCGGCGACCCGGCGGCGCTCGTCGGGACGCCGAAGCGCGAGGTGCGCCTGCCGCCACACCTTGGCGAAGCCGAGATGTCGCGGCTGCTCGAGATGCCGGATGCGTCGCAGCCGCTCGGCCGCCGCGACCGCGCGATCCTCGAGCTGTTCTACGCCTCGGGGCTGCGCTTGAGCGAGCTCGTCGGCGTCGATCTCGAGGACGTCAACCTGAACGGGCGGATGGTCCGCGTGCTGGGCAAAGGCGGCAAGGAGCGGCTGGTGCCGTTCAATCGCACCGCCGAAGCCGCGGTGCGCGCCTGGATGGCCGACCTCGCGACGATGAGCGAACCGGCGCCTCGCGTTCGTCCCGGACGCCGGGCCTTGCCGGCGCCGAGGGCGCGGCGCGGCAGCCAGCCGCTGTTCGTGAACTATCAGGGCAGCCGGCTCTCAACCCGCAGCGTCGATCGCCTGGTCAGGAAGTACGTGGCTGCGTGCAGCACGCGCTTCGGCATCAGCCCGCACGCGCTGCGCCACTCGTTCGCCACGCACCTGCTCGAGCGCGGCGCCGACCTGCGCGTGATCCAGGAGCTCCTCGGCCACGCCCGCCTGAGCACGACGCAGCGCTACACGCACGTCAACGCCGCGCAGCTGCTCGAGACGTACCGCAAGGCGCATCCCAAGGCGTAAGCCTCAGGGCCCAGGGCTCAGGTCGTCAGCTGGCCATCGATTCGACCATCGGCCGGCGGCCGCGGGCGTAGTCGATGCCGAGCGTCTTGATCTTGTAGTTCATGACGCGCGGGCTGATCGAGAGCAGTTCCGCCGCATCCTTCTGCACCCAGTTCGACATCTTGAGCGCTTCGATCAGCGCCTGACGCTCGATCTCTTCGAGCGCGATGCCGGTCGGCGGAATCTTGACCACCGGGTTGGAGTCGCCCGACGAATGGCTCGTCGTCAGTTCGCCGAGGCGGAGGTCGGCGCTGCTCAGCAGCGGTCCCTCGGTCAGGAGCACCGCCCGCTCGATCGCGTTCTCGAGCTCGCGGATGTTGCCCGGCCAGTTGTAGCGCATCAACAGCTTCAGCGCCTCCGGTGACAAGCCGTCGAGCCGCTTCTTGAGATCGCCGGAGAAGCGCCGCAGGAACGCCGTCGCGAGATGCTGGATGTCGTCCTTGCGCTCGCGCAGCGGCGGCATGTCGATCGAGACGACGTTGAGGCGGTAGTAGAGGTCCTCCCGGAACAGGCCGTTGGCGACCATGTGCGGCAGGTTGCGGTTGGTCGCGGCGATCACCCGGACGTCGACCCGCAGCGTCCGCGTGCCGCCGAGGCGCTCGAACTCGTGCTCCTGGAGCACGCGCAGGATCTTGGCCTGCGTGTTCGGGCTCATGTCGCCGACTTCGTCGAGGAACAGCGTGCCGCCGTCCGCCTGTTCGAAGCGGCCGATGCGCTGCTTGTCGGCGCCGGTGAACGCGCCCTTCTCGTGGCCGAAGAGCTCCGACTCGAGCAGGTTCTCCTGCAGCGCCGCGCAGTTGACCTTGACGAAGTTGCGGCCGGCCCGGAGCGAGTTGTGATGGGTCGCGCCGGCGATCAGCTCCTTGCCGGTACCCGTTTCACCGCGGATCAGCACGGTCGTATTGCTCTTGGCGACCTTCTTGACGACCGACAACACCGAGTTCAGCGCGCCGCTGTGGCCGACGATGCGCTCGAAGTCGTAGATGTCCTGCTGGGTGTGGCGGAGGTATTCGATCTCGTGCTTGAGGCGGCGGTGCTCGATGGCCTTCTCGACCTTGAGCTCCATCTCCTCGATTTCGAACGGCTTCTGGACGTAGTCGAAGGCGCCGATCTTCATCGCCTCGACCGCGGTGTGCACCGAGCCGAACGCCGTCATGAGGATCACGGCCGTCGTCGGATGCAGCGACTTGGCGGTGCGGAGGACGTCGAGCCCGTCGCTGCCGCCCATCTTGAGATCGCTCAACACGACGTCGAACTGTCCCTCGTGCAGCCTTTCGATCGCGACGTTGCCGTTCGGCGCCTCGTCCACCTCGTGATGCGCATCCGACAGGGCGCGGACGATACCGCGCCGAAGCGAATCGTGATCGTCTGCCACCAGAATCCGGCCCATTGCTCAGCCTCTCCTCATCGATGATCCGCGCGCGGCCCTCCGCGCTCTCACATCGCCGTTGATCCGTCGCCCCCCGAGTCTTGCCCCTGGTCCCGCTCAGCGAAACAGCTCGTGATGGTTTGTCACCGGCAGCGTCACGCGAAACTGCGTGCCGCCCGCCGCCATCGTGTTCAGGTCGATGCGACCGTCGTGCGCGTTGACGATCTTGCGGACGATCGCCAGCCCCAGCCCCGTGCCCTGCGGCTTGGTGGTGAAGAAGGGGCTGAAGATTCGATCGATGACGTCGGCCGGTACGCCCGGGCCGTCGTCGACGACGTCGACCTGAATCATCGGGCCGACGATCGCTTCGCCGCCCGGCAGCGGTTCTTCCTCCGGCAGCTCGGTCGCCTCGATGCGCACCGCGCCACGCCCGTTCATCGCCTCGAAGGCGTTGATGACGAGGTTGGTGAACACCTGCCGGACCTGGTGCGGGTCGCCCTGGATCGAGAGTCCCTGCGGCACCGAGACGTTGACCTGGACGTTGCCCCTCGGCGCGTGGCCCTCGGCGAGGGCGATGGCGTCGTTGATCACCTCGGTCACCGACATGTGCTCGACCTGCAGCCGGATCGGACGGACGAAATCGAGCACCTCGAGGACGATGGCGTTGGCCATCTTGGCTTCCTTGATGATGTCGCCGAGGATCGTCTGGGCGTCCTTCGACTCCGGCAGCGTGCGCTTGAGAATGCCGGCCATGACTTCGATGCCGGCGAGCGGGTTCTTGACCTCGTGCGCAATCGCCGCCGCCATCTCGCCGAGCGCGGCGAGCCGGTCGCGCAGCCGCTCGCGTTCCTCGAGCTGCTCGACCCGGGTGAGATCCTTGAAGAACAGCGTCGCGCCGGTGACACGGTTCCGCGAGTCGCGCACCTGCGAGATGGTGTAGCCGATGACCTTCTTGCTGCTCTTGAGCCGCAGCTCGGCGCGGTTCGGCAGGTGGCTCATCTCGAAGGCCCTGGCGATGATGCGGGCGACTTCCGGCTGCGCCTGCAGGACGCCGGTGAAGGGCCGGCCGATGTCGGAGCGCCGCGGCGGCAGCCCGAGGATGCGATAGGCGACGTCGTTCATGACCGCGACCCGGCCGTCGACGGTCACGGCGAGGACGCCGTTCCGGAGGCTCCAGACGAGGTCGCGGAAGAAGCCTTCGGGGGCGTCGCTACGGCTCGCGGCGGGCGCCTTGGCGCCGCCCTTGCCCTTGCGCGGGGCGACGGAACGAGGTGAGGCAGCCCGGCGGCTGACGGCGCGTGGCGATCGCGTAGGCACAGGATCGGTCGCGGGACCAACCGGAGTCAGCAGGTCCTCGACTGGCAATATTGTAATCGCGCGATCCTGGTCAGCCAAGCTCGTTTCCATGTTGCAGTTACGGGCGCGTGCCGCGGGCCGTCCGCTCTCCCGTCCACTACTCGGACAGCAGGGGCGCACCCCTCCCGCCGCCGAGTCAGCGTGGGGCAAACCGTATGCCCCGGCGCGGCGGAGGGCCGAGGATGGAATCTTTAGGAATTTGAGGAGGTTGGCGGAATTCTCGGCGGCCGGGGGCGTTACAAATGTGAGCAGCGATTACAATTCTGTTTGCAGGGCTTCCCACTGGTTCATGAGATCGCCTACCGCCCACATGAGCTTCTGGTGCTTGTCAATGACCGGCTGCGCGAGGTCGTGGCGCTCGTAGAAGCCGGGCGCTGACATCTGCGCCTCGATCTCCTTTATGGCGGTCTCGTGCTGAGCGATGCGCGCCTCGAGGTCTTCCACGCGCTTTCGAATGGTGTCGCTGGCCTTACGGGCGCGGCGGGCGTCGGCTTCGCGCTTCTTGCGATCTTCGTAGCTTTCCGTGGCCGCGGTTTCGGCCGGGGGGAAGTTTGCGGCCGGGGCTTGGACCCGGGCGGGAGACTGGCCGCGAGCGGGGCGTTTGACGGCCGGGGTCGGGCTGCTCTCAGACGCTTCGCGCTGCTTCTTGCTCCACAGCCACTCTTCGTAGGTCCCCGGATAGACGACGGCCTTGCCGTCGCCGATTTCGATGACCTTGGTCGCGAGCCGGTCGACGAAATAGCGATCGTGCGAGACGAAGATCAGCGTGCCGCCGAAATCCTCGAGCGCCTCGAGGAGGACGTCCTTCGAATCGAGATCGAGATGGTTGGTCGGCTCGTCGAGCAGCAGCGTGTTCGACGGCCGCAGGAGCATCCGCGCGACGGCGAGCCGCGTCCGCTCGCCGCCCGACAGCACGCGGACGAACTTCTCGATGTCGTCGCCCGAGAACAGGAAGCCGCCGAGGATGTTGCGGACGCTCGGCATCATGTGGATCGGCGCGTTGCCGGCGAGGATCTGATAGACCGTCTGCGTCGGATCGAGCCGCGTCGCCTCGTCCTGGGCGAAGTACTGCATCACGACCTGGTGTCCCTCGGTCCGGGTGCCGCCGTCCGGCGCCTCGACGCCCGACAGCATTCTCATCATCGTCGACTTGCCGACGCCGTTGGGACCGATGAGGGCGATGCGATCGCCGCGCTCGATGTGGACGTTGATGCGATCGAAGATGACCCGCGGGCCGTAGGCCTTCGAGACGTCGCGAAGATCGAGCACCGTGCGCCCGCTCTTGGCGCAGTCCGGAAACGAGAAGTGCACCCGCTTCCGCTCCGGCGGGATCTCGATCGGGACGATCTTCTCGAGCATCTTGATGCGGCTCTGGACCTGCGCCGCCTTCGTCGCCTGGTAGCGGAAGCGATTGATGAACGCTTCCATCCGCGCCACCTCGTCGTCCTGATCGCGCTTCTGCTGCCGCAGCCGCTCCATCCGTTCCTCGCGGGTCTTGAGGAACGTGGTGTAGTTGCCGTGATAGTCGGTCAGCGTTCGCAACCCGAGGTCGGTAATCCGGGTGACGACGGCGTCGAGGAAGAAGCGATCGTGCGAGACGAGGATGACGGCGTGCGGGTATTCCGTCAGGTACTCCTCGAGCCAGTTGCGGGCGTCGAGATCGAGGTGGTTGGTCGGCTCGTCGAGCAGCAGCAGGCCGGGACGGCCGAGGAGCAGCTTCGCCAATGCGATCCGCATCTGCCAGCCGCCCGAGAAGGTTTCGGTCGGCTTCTCCATGTCCTCTTTCGCGAAGCCGAGGCCGCGTAAGACGGTGTGGATCTTGAGGTCGACGCTGTAGCCCTCGCCTCTGCGAAAAGCCTCCTGCAAATCGCTGTAGCGGCTGAGCATCTCCGCATGGTCGGCCTCGCTCGCCGCGTCGTCGCCGAGCCGCTCCTCGAGCGCCGCGATCTCCGCCCGCATCGCCAGCAGGTTCTTGAAGGCCTGTCCCGCTTCTTCGATGAGCGTCCGGCCCGAGTGATGAAGGCCGTCCTGCGGCAGGTAGCCAATCGTCAGGCCGGCGGGCTTGACGACCAGCCCGCTGTCGGGCTCGTCGAGCCCGGCGAGCATCTTGAGGAGCGTGGTCTTGCCGGCGCCGTTGGGGCCGCTCAGGCCGACTCGTTCACGGTCGTCGATCTGCCAGCTGACGGAGTCGAGGAGAACGCGGTCGCCGAACGACTTGCTCAGGTTCGAGAGCTGAATCATGGAGAGGGCATCCTGGCCGTGCCAGAACACTCCACTCTAGCATGCGCTACTCGCCGAGCGCCTTGGCGGCGGCGGCGAGAACGCGAGGGACGCGAAAGGGCTTGGTGAGATAGCCCGAGACGCCAAGGTTGACGGCTTCGATCGCGCTCGCCTCGGTGGAGAAGCCGGTGATGATGATGACGGGGATGTCGGCCTTGAGCCGGCGGGCCTCGCGGATGACGGTGAGGCCGTCGATGCCCGGCATCTTCAAATCAGTGATGACGAGATCGTAGGGAATGATGCGCAGGCGTTCGAGCGCGTGCCGGCCGTCGGGCGCGAGATCGACGTCGTACTCTGCGAGGGCGAGCGTCTTCGACAGCAGATCGCGAATCGCCGCCTCGTCGTCGACGACGAGGATGCGGGGACGGGCGTTGGCGGCGGCGGCTGCTTTCGGCGCGCTCGTTGCGGTCGGGGCGCCCGGTCGCGCCTGGCGGGGCCGCTGGCTCTCGAGCCAGGCGTCGATGTCGCGCTTGCGGAAGCGCCATTGCCGGCCGACGCGGACCGCGGGAATCTTGCCGGCCTTGATCAGGCGGTAGACCGTCCGGAGGTTGACCTGGAGGTACTCGGTACCTCTTCGGTCGTGAGAAAGCCCTCGTCCGGCATATCGAAAGAACTTTATCAGACAACAGCGACGGCTGGTAGCGCCTCAATCCTCTCCGGTTGCCGGGTCCTGGCCGGGTGCGGGGGCGTCTGAACGGGCGCCGACGAGGGGATCAGCGGCCGGGAGATCGATGGTGAAAATCGCGCCTCCGTCCCGACCGTTGGCGGCCTGGATGGTGCCGCCGTGCTCCTGGATGACGCCATAGGTCAATGCCAGCCCAAGGCCGGTGCCTTGTCCCACGTCCTTGGTCGTGAAGAACGGGTCGAAGATCCGCGGCATGATCTCGGGGTCGATGCCCGGGCCGTTGTCGCCGACGGTGACGCGCACAATCGACGGCGTGGGCGAATCGGTGCGGATCGTGATGCGACGGTCGCGATCGTTGCTGGCGACGGCGTGCTCCGCGTTCGTCAGCACGTTGAGCACGGCCTGTTGCAGCAGCAGCTGGTCGCCGACGACGGACGGCAGGTCCGCGCCCTGCTCGCGCACGATCTCGACGCCGGCCCTGGTCATCGGGGCGCGACGCGTCGCCAGCGCCCGGGTGATGACGCGGTCCATCCGGAGCCGCCGGCGCGTCATGCGCTGCGACCCGGTGAAGGTCAGCAGGTTGCGGACGATCGTCGCGGCGCGATCGGCCTCGTGGTAGATGCGGCGGAGATCCTTGCGCAGGCCCCGCCGCGACGCAATCGTCGCCCCCGGCTGGTCCGGCGGCGTCCACATCAGCAGCTCGAGGTGGCCGAGCACGCCCTGCAGCGGATTGTTGATCTCGTGAGCGATGCCGGCAACGAACTGGCCGAGCGACGCCAGCCGTTCCGACTGCGCCAGCTGGGCGCGAAGCGTATCCTTCTCGGCTTCGAGCGCCGTCTGTCTCGTGATGTCCCGTGCCACCATCACCTTGCCGACGGTCTCGCCATCCTCGTTGACGAGCGGGGTGGTCGTGACGCTGAAGCTGCCGCCGAGCGGGGCGTGCTCGATCGTCCGGACGCGCGCCGCATCCGGCGAGCGGTCGTCGTCGCTGCCGGCCACCCAGCCCGCGAGGTCGGCGCCGACGAGATCGGCGAGCGGCCGATCGAGGAGCTCGATGCGCGGCTGCCCCAGCCGCATCGCAAAAGCGTCGTTCATCTGGACGATCCGCAGCGATCGGTCGGTGACGGCGACGAGATCGACGAGCGAGTTGAACGTGTCCTCGAGGATGCGCCGCTGCCAGAGCATTTCCTCGAGCAGCTGCACGTTCTCGATGCCGACCGAGAGCTGGCGCCCGAGATCGGTCGCGAGCTCGAGGTGTTGCTGCGGCGAAAGCGGCGCACCTGGGGCGCCCTCGATGACGAGCGTGCCCAGCGCGCGCCGCCAGCCGCGCAGCGGCGCGATCAGCACGAGATCCGGGGCATCGTCGATGAGCTGCGGCCGCTCGAGCCGCAGCCCGCGCGCGGCCGGCGCGTCAGGATCGCTGGTGGCGACTTTCGCGTTCGCCGTTGCGTCGCCGTCGTGATGAGAAGACGCGATCAGGACCAGCTGCCGGGCGCGCCGTTCGTGCAGCCAGACCGAGACCCGTCCCGTTCCCGCGTGCGCCGCGTACTCGGCGAGCACCTCGCCGACCGCCTGGCTCAGGCCATGGGTCGTCGTGACGCCGCGCCAGAAGGTGCGCGACAGGGCCAGGAACGAAGGCGCGGGGACACCGGGCGACGGCGGCATGTAAGGGGTGGAGGGAATTCTAGCACCCGTCCCTGGTCCGTGGCCGATTCCCGCCGTTTGGGGGTAAGGTATTGAACTGTAAGGATAAACTCGAGCTCCGACCACGGCGCCTGGCGCGGCGTCTAAAGTAGTGACCGGCGCGATGGCTGGGCCGCCCTAAATGATGAGTGACGAGGAGCTGGTCGACCGCTCGAGAAGCGGCGACCTCGATAGCTTCAACCAGCTCGTGCTGCGCTGGGAGAGGCCTATCTACGCCCTCGCCTACCGGGTCATCGGGCGCGAAGAAGACGCCCGCGACGTCGCTCAGGAGACCTTCCTTCGCGCCTTCCGGGCGCTCAGCGGCTTCAAGGGGCAGGCGAAGTTCTCGTCCTGGCTCTATCGAATCACGCTGAATCTCTGTCGCGACTGGATTCGCAAGGAGCGACGAACGCCGATCACGCCCACGCCGGAGGGCATCGACCTGATCGAGCTCGCAGGCGAGACGCACCCCTCCGATTCGATCGAAGAGCTCGTCTCGCGCAAGCAGTTGAGCGCCGCCGTGGCAAAAGTGATGGCGCTCCTGCCCGAGGAACAGCGGACGGCCGTGATCCTGAAGGAATATCACGGCCTGACGTTTCAGGAGATTGCGGACTTGCTCGACTGTCCGTTGAGTACCGTGAAGACCCGGCTGTATCAGGGACTGACTGTGCTGCGGCGTCAGCTGCGGCAGGGAGCGGTGGAGCCCACCCACGCGCCAGCTGTCAGGCATCTCGGCCGGGCATTCGAATCACGGAGTTGACCGACAGAGGTGACGCGCGCGGCGCGCCGAGGAGACCATACGGGGATTGACCAATATGTGTGACCAGGAAGTACTCGTCGGATATCTCTACGGCGAACTGCCGCCAGCGGAACGGTCGGCGTTCGACGGCCACCTGCGTACGTGCGCCGATTGCCGCGGTGAAGTCGACGCGCTGAAGGGCACCCGGACGGTGCTGCAGGAGTGGACGCCGCCGGAGTCGCATCTCGGCTTCGAGATGGTGCGCCGCGCCGACCCGGTCGTACGGCCGGCCAGGGCACGGTGGTGGGGGTTGTCGCCGGCGTGGGGACTGGCGGCGGCGGCGATGCTCGTCGGCGCCGTGTCGGCGGCAATCGCTCAGGTCGAAGTGACCGTTGGATCTGGCGGCGTCACGGTCCGCACCGGATGGGCAACAGCGGCGCCGAACGTCGAGCGCGTCCAGGCAGGATCGAATCCCGAGTTCGAGCGCGTCTCCGCCCGGCTCGCGGAGCTCGAGCAGCGGGTCGCGAAGTCGTCGGCTTCGGTTGTGCCCGCGAGCACGACCTCGGCGCCGCCCAGCACCCAGATCGCCGGACGGATGTCGGATGCCGAGCTCGTGCGCCTGGTGCGCCAGATGATCGAGGCGAGCGAGGAGCGCCAGCAGGGCGTGCTCGCGCGTCAGATCCTCCAGGTCAACCGCGATCTGCAGGGCGTCCAGCGGACGGACTTCGAGCGGCTCGGCCGCGTCACGGAGCAGCTACAGCGGACCGCCGTCGAAACGTTCCAGCGGCAGCGCGCGCTCGAGGATCACGTGATGCGCGTCGGCCTGCAACGGTAATCGTGTCGCGTATCAACCTTTCAGAGGTGTCATCGTGAGGAGAGGATTTCTGTTCGGGACGACGCTGGCGCTGGCGGGCACGTGTCTGCTGGTCGTCCCCTCGTCATCGGCAGGACAAGGGCGCGACCCCGAAGCGCAGCGGCGTCGCAATCAGATTCGGATCATGGAGGGCGTCCTGGTGCAGGCCGTACGGCTTGGCGCCGAGCACGTCAGCCGCCAGATGTCGCAGTTCGAGCCGGCCGGGTCGACGGTGATGCTCGGCATGCCGCGAGCTCGCGGGTTCATCCTCGATGGCCACGGCGTTTTCTTCGACGTCGAGATCCCCGACATGAACCAGAGCCTGGTCTGGTCGGTGATGATGGTGCAGCGCGATCGCCAGATGGGGGACGCGATCGGCTCGTTGCAGAACGCGCTCAAGGCGATGCCGGCCGGGCCGACGCTGCAGCAGGCGCAGATGGCCCTGCAGGCCATCGAGAAGACGGTCGGGGCGCCGCCGGGATCGAAGGGCGGGACGTCCGACGCGCAGATCATGCAGGCGCAGGCCGCGACCACCCAGGCCGCGACCGCGACGATGCTGAACCCGGACGTGATGTACGCCGAAGCGGTCAAGGACGCGCTCGTCGACGTCATGCTCGATCACAGCCTGCAGATGCGGCTCGGCGCCGACGAGTGGCTGACCGTCGCGGCCCGCGACAACGGCGGCGCGATGTCGGGAGCCCTCTCCGACTCGGTGACGATCACGATGCGGGTGAAGGGCAGCGACCTGGCGGCGTATCACGCCGGCGGCGACGCGATTCGCAGCGAGATCCGCGCCAAGGTGAAGGCCGAGGCCCGGGTGTTCTGATCTACAATCCCCCGATGCCGGTCCCGTCTCGCGTCCGGAAGCTCACGGCGGCGCTCTCGGGCGCCGCCTTTCTCATCGCCGCGCTCGCGGTCCCGGCCTGCAGCCAGCACGTCGACTTCCGTCAGGCCCTCCAGATCACCGACGTCTCCGGCGGCTGGTTCGACTTCGGCATCGTCGACGGCAAGAACAAGCTCGTGCCGAGTGTCACCTTCCGCATCAAGAAGCAGCCGGGCACGGCGCTGCGCGCCGTCGACATCAACGTCCACTTCAAGAAGGTGTCGCCCGACAATCCGGGCTCGAAAGAAGCCGAGGAGGAGATGGACGAGGTGTTCCGGCAGCAGGTCGAGTTCAGCGAAGGCGATCAGACCGCCCTCATCACCGTGCGCCCGACCACCGGGTTCACCGGCGACGCGCCGCAGTCGCGCGCCGAAATGATGGCGCACCGGTTATTCCGGGACGTCCGCGCCAGGGTCTTCGCCAAGGAAAGTTCGACGACGTGGGTTGACCTTGTGAGCTACGATATTCCCCGCGTGCTGATTTCCAAGTAGCGCCACAGTTCACGTGGCGCACCCCATTCCCGCTTCCGTCGCTCAACCGGCCGCCGAGCCTCAGGCTCTGCAGCGCCGACTCGGTCCGCTGGACGCGGCCGCGATCATCGTGTCCAACGTGATCGGCGGCGGCATCCTGTTCACGCCGCCGCAGGTCGCCGCGGCCGTGCCGAACCCCTACATGTTCCTCGGCACCTGGGTCGCGGGCGGACTGCTCGCGTTCGCCGGCGCGATGGCATATGCCGAGCTGGCGGCGCTGCGGCCCCGCGCCGGCGGCGAATACGTCTATCTGAGGGCGGCGTTCGGCCGCCTGGCGGCATTCCTGACGGGCTGGACCTCCTTCGTCGCCGGCTTCTCCGGCGCGATGGCGGCGAGCGCCGTGGTCCTCGCGTTCTACGTCGGCCGCTTCTTCCCCGCGGCGAACGATCCGACGCCGCTGCTGGTGATTCCGCTGCCGCTCGTGCCGCTCACCATCTCGCGCCAGGCGATCACGGCGCTCGCCGCGATTTTCCTGATGGCCTGGATCCACCTGCGGGGCGTCGGGCCGGGCCGGTTCGTCATGAACGTCCTCGCGGCGCTCAAGGTCTCCGCGCTCCTCATCTTCATCGCCCTCGGGCTCTCGCTCGGGACCGGCTCGGCGGCCAATGTCGCCCAGTCGGCCGGCCCTGCCTCGGGCGCGGCGTGGCTGCTGGCGCTGATCCCGGTGATGTTCACGTACTCCGGCTGGAACGCTGCCGCCTACGTCGCCGAAGAGATCCACGAGCCCGGGCGCAACGTCCCGCGGGCGCTGGCGCTCGGCACGATGGCGGTGGTCATCATCTACTTCCTGATGAACCTGCTGTTCCTTTACGTGCTGCCCGTCGGCGAGCTGGCCAAGGTCCAGGGAAGCGTGCTCGACGTCATTGCCGACCGGATGCTCGGCGTTCGAGCCGGCGACATCATGGGGATCGTCTCGATCGTCAGCATCGCGGCGAGCATCAGCGCGATGACGTTCGCGGGACCGCGCGTCTACTTCGCAATGGCGCGCGACGGCCTGTTCTTCCGCGGTGCCGCCAAGGTTCATCCCAAGTATCAGACGCCGGCTCTCGCGATCGTCGCGCAGGCACTGTGGAGCGGCCTCCTCGTCCTGTCCGGCGGCGCCAACGCGCTGACGACCTACACCGGCTTCGCCGTCGTCCTGTTTGCGGGCTTCGCGGTCCTGTCGTTGTTCGTGCTGCGTCAGCAGGAGCCGGACGCGCCGCGGCCCTTCCGCGCCTGGGGTTATCCTCTGGCGCCCGCCATCTTCACCCTCGCCAGCCTGGCCATCGTCTGCAACGCGCTGTGGAACGACCTCATCGTCCCAATTCAGAACGGAACGCCCTGGGGACCGGCCGCCGCCGGGCTGATCATCATCGGCCTCGGTATCCCGATCTACTACGTCTTCGCGGCGCGAAAATCCTAGCGCCCCCTCATCCTGGTCGTCAGTTCCAGTGCGCGTCGGCCGGCGGCTCGTCCACGACGAGCGCCCACAGCGTCAGCAGCGCCAGGCTGCCATCGGCGGCGGCGAAGAGCAGGAAGGACGATGGAGACCCGCGGAACAGATAGTCGAGGAGGAAGGCGATGGCGCCTGCGCCCTTCAACAGCACGCCCATGATCCAGAGGTAGCCGCGGTGCCGGAACGGATCGCGCCACGGAAAGTAGTAGCCGAGGCCGACGGCAATCAGGAAAAGCGCGTTGAGGTCGGAGAAGATGCGCGGATCGGCGGGCGGAACACCGAACCAGCGGGCGAGTGCGCCGCTGGCGAGCAGCAAAAAGGCCCCGACGATGAGATCGTAGAGGCCTGAGATTCCGGCGACGAGTGAAAGCATGGTGGCTGCAGATTCTACCTGCCGCCACCAGCCCGTGCTTACTTGACCGGCTTCATCTCGCCCTTGTAGGTGACCGTTTCACCTGGCGTGACGAGGATTTCGAAGTCCAGCGGCTCGAAGCCATCGGCCTTGAGCTCGACCTTGTGGCCGCCGCCGTCGAGATCCAGCTTCTGGAAAGAACCGTCGAATTCGTCGACGCGGCCGACATAGTAGCCGTCGACGTAGACCTCGGCCTGACGCTGCTTGATCTTCAGCCGCACCGAGCCTTCACCGCGGTAGCCGCCGCTGCCGACGGAGTATCCGCCGCCCCCGCCCCCGCTGTATCCGCCATAGCCGCCATATCCGCCGTAGGGGTCGCCCCAGCCATACCCGCCGCCGTACCACGGGTCGTAGAACATGTAGCCGAGGCCGAAGCCGTAGCCGTAGTACGGATAGTAGGGGTAAGAGGGATAGTAGATGATCGACCCGCCCCCGCCGCTCGGAGGAGGCACGGAGCCGCGCGGTACCGCGGTGCCGGTGATCGTGCGGCCGTTGCTCGGACGGCTGTTCTCCGGGACTGCCCGCCGCGGCGCCTCACCAGAGCTCGCCGACGCGCCCGATGAGCGCGATCCTGACGACGCGGTAGACCCAGAGCCGCCGCGCGGAGCGCCACCTCCGTCGCGCGAAACCGCGCGATCGCCGCTGCTCGTGCCGCTGCTGCTGCTTCGCCGGCCGCCCTGCCCCGGCTCGCTGGCGCGCTGCGGCGCCTCGAAACTGTTCCAGGTCGCCGGAGTCGGTGACGAACCGCCGCTGACCGTACCGCCGGACGACCCGCTCGAGGAGGAGCCGCCTGAACTGCTCGAGCCGCTCGACCCGCCGCTGTCGCCGCGCGAAACCGAGCCTCCACCGCCGCTATCGCCGCGGGAAACGGACGAGCCGGTGGTGTTGCCGTTCGATGTTCGGTCCTGGGCCGAGGCCAGACCGGCCATCGACATGGCTGTTGCTACAGTGAGCGCCGTAACGAATCTGTTTCTCATCTCAACGCCTCGGTACCTGAGCGCCTCAGGTTGACGTCCTGCCGCCGACGCACTGGCCCTAACGGCGACGTGCCGGGACGGCCCGTCGCTGAGCCTCGAGAAAGCAACGAATCTGCCACCTCGACCTCGACGGAATTCGGCCCGTACACTAGTCTACGCCCATCCCGCGCCGGCCGCTGTCCCCTCCGGGTCTCAGCGCGTCACCAGAAGTGGCCTCAGCGGCGGACGGCGACACTTCCGATCTCCCGCCCTTCCAGATAGACTCGACTTTCGGCCTCCGGCCGAACCGGCCCCTGGGCGACCGACAACCGGGCGTCCGAAACGGCCGGGCGCCCGGCACCCGTAGTCCTTTAGAACATGTTTCACGCCACGACGGTCCTGGCCGTCCGCCATCGCAACGAGACGGTCATGGCCAGCGACGGCCAGGTTACCTTCGGCGACACGGTCTTCAAGCAGAGCGCCCGCAAGATCAGGCGGCTCTACAACGACAGAATCCTTGCCGGCTTCGCCGGCTCGGCCGCCGACTCCTTCGCGCTTTTCTCGCGGTTCGAGGCCAAGCTCGAACAGTATCGCGGCAACCTCGAACGTTCGGCCGTCGAACTGGCGAAAGACTGGCGCACCGACCGCAGCCTGCGCCGGCTGGAAGCGATGCTGGTGGTGATGGACCCGCGCGTCACGTACCTCTTGTCCGGCACCGGCGACCTCATCGAGCCTGACGACGGGATCATCGCGATAGGATCGGGAGGCGCGTACGCGATGGCGGCGGCGAAGGCGCTGGCGCGCCATACCGAGCTTCCCGCCAGGCGCATCGCGGAAGAGTCCATGTTGATAGCGTCCAGCATCTGCATCTACTCGAACGACAAGATCACCGTCGAGTCGCTGTAACGCCGGACGTTTCGAGCGGTCATGCCCATTTACCTGCCAGAAACCACGTCGACGACGATCGAGGCGCTGACACCGCGTCAGATCGTCGCCGAGCTCGACAAGTATGTCGTCGGCCAGGCCAGGGCCAAGCGCGCCGTCGCCATCGCCCTGCGCAACCGGACGCGCCGCCAGAAGCTGCCGCCCGACCTCGCCGAGGAAGTGGCGCCGAAGAACATCCTGATGATCGGCCCGACCGGCGTCGGCAAGACGGAAATCGCGCGCCGGCTGGCGCGGCTGGCGCAGTCGCCGTTCATCAAGGTCGAGGCGTCGAAGTACACGGAGGTCGGTTACGTCGGCCGTGACGTCGAATCGATGGTCCGCGACCTGACGGAGCTCGCCGTCGACATGATCCGCGAGGAGCGGATCGCCGAGGTGCGCGAGAAGGCGCGCCGCGCCGCCGAGGAGCGCATCCTCGACCTGCTGCTGCCGCCGCTGCCGGCGACGCCGGACTACAACGACCAGGCCGCCGCGATCCGCGAGCAGGCGCAGCGGACGCGCGAGAAGCTGCGCGAGCAGCTGCGCGACGGCCGTCTCGATCAGAAACAGGTCGAGATCGACGTCCGCGAGAAGAGCTTCCCGTCGTTCGAAATCATCGCCGGATCCTCGGTCGAGGAAGTCGACATCAACGTCAAGGACATGCTGCCGGGGCTGTTCCAGGGCCGGACCAAGAAGCGCAAGCTGAACGTCCCCGAGGCGCTCGAGGCGCTGGCGCAGGAGGAAGAGCAGAAGCTCGTCGACATGGACACCGTCGCCCGGGCCGCGGTCGATCGCGTCCAGCAGTCGGGCATCATCTTCATCGACGAGATCGACAAGGTCGCCGGCCGCGAGGGCGGCCACGGGCCGGACGTCAGCCGTGAAGGCGTGCAGCGCGACATCCTGCCGATCGTCGAGGGCACGACGGTCAACACCAAGTACGGCATGGTGAAGACCGATCACATCCTTTTCATCGCTGCCGGCGCGTTTCACGTCTCGAAGCCGTCCGATCTCATCCCCGAGCTGCAGGGCCGCTTTCCGATCCGGGTCGAGCTCGAGGCGCTGGGGCGCGAGGATTTCGTCCGTATTCTCACCGAGCCGAAGGGGGCGCTGGTCAAGCAGTACATGGCGCTGCTCTCGACCGAGGGCGTGACGATCCGCTTCACGGACGGCGCCGTCGGCCGCATCGCCGACTTCGCCGCGATCGTCAACGACCGGGCGGAGAACATCGGCGCCCGGCGGCTGCAGACGGTGATGGAGAAGCTGCTCGACGAGATCTCCTTCGAAGCGCCGGACATGAAAGAAAAGAACATCACGATAGACGAGGCCTACGTCGACCGCATGCTCGCCGACATCGTCCGCAACGAAGACCTTTCCCGCTACGTCCTGTGACGCGCCGCTGCTACCGGTTTCCGCCAGTCGCCGTACTGCTGCTTGCCGGCCTCGCTTCCTGCGGCAAGAAGGGGCCGCCGCTCGAGCCGCTCCGGCTGACGCCGGGGCCGGTCGGCGAGATGGCGGCCCGCCGCTACGCGGAGGAGGTGGAGCTTCGCTTCCTCCTGCCGACGGCGAACTCGACCGGCGCCGAGCGAATCGACCTCGATCACATCGAGGTCTATGCCGTCACTCTTGCTCCCGGGTCGGTGACGCCGCCGAACCGCGACGTGCTCACCAAGGCCCGGATCGTCGGCACGATCCCGGTCCGGCCGCCGCTCCTCGAGGGCGAGCCGGAGCCGCCGCCGACCGACAAGCGTCCTTCGCCCGGCGAGCGCGTGAGCTTCGTCGAGAAGCTGACCGAGGCGGCGCTGACGCCTATGCCATTGCCGCCGGCGACGGCGGCGCCGACGCCGACGCCGACGCCGGAGCCGGCGACCGCCGCGGCCGCACCGGCCACGCCGACGGTCGCGCCTGGCTCGGCGCCGATTCCGGTTCCGCCGGGGTCGGCCGTTCCTGGCGCGCCGCCACCGACCAGCGCTCCGGCCGCGACGCCGGCGGCGCCACCGGCCACCGCCGGAGCTCCGGCCGCCACTGCCGCAACGCCTGCGGCGGCTCCAGGCGCACCGCCCGCACCGGCTGCGGCGGCAGCTCCCGCCGCGCCACCGCCAGGGATCGCGGTGCTGACTCGAATCTATGTCGTCCGCGGCATTTCGCGCGCGGGGCGCGCGGGTCCGCCGTCGACGCGCGTGCTGGTGCCGGTCGAGGCCGTGGTTGCGGCGCCCACCGGTGTGGTGGCGCAGATGCCCGGCGAGCGTGCGATCGCCGTCGAATGGACGCCGCCGGTCGCGCAACCGAACGCCGCGCCGCTGACCTACAACGTCTACCGCCCGGACGCGATTACCGCTCCCCTCAACCCGTCGCCGCTGACCGCGGTAAAGTTCGAGACCGAGGCAGGGGAGTTCGGCAAGGAACGCTGCTTCGTCGTCCGCGCCATCCAGACGGTTCAGAACGTCACGATTGAGAGCGACGTGTCGGCGCCGGCGTGCCTGACGCCGGCAGACACGTTCGCACCGGCGGCGCCGAAGGGCCTGCGCGCCGTCGCGGAAGAAGGCGGCGTCAACCTGGTGTGGGAGCCGAACACGGAAACCGACATCGGCGGCTACCTCGTACTTCGAGGCGACACGCCGGAGACGCTGCAGCCGCTGATGCAGAAGCCCATCATCGAGTCGACCTATCGCGACACATCGGCGACGCCCGGCGTGCGCTACGTCTACGCGATCGCGGCGCTCGACAAGACGACGCCACCCAACCGGAGCGCGGCCTCGGCACCCGAGGCGGTGATGGCTCGATGACCCGCATTCACCGCATCGACTACGGGGGGAAGCCGCGCCACGTCGTGGAGGACGCCGGCAGTACGCGCCTGGTGGAAGGCGACCTGTTCGGCAGCTGGGAGCCGGGCGACGCCGTGCGCCTGGACGGCCATCGCCGCCTCGCGCCGCTCGAGCCCTCGAAGATCGTCGCCATCGGCCGGAACTACAAGGACCATGCGGCGGAGCTCGGCAACCCGCTGCCGCCTGAACCGTTGCTCTTCCTCAAGCCGCCGAGCGCCATCGTCGGTCCGGGCGAACCGGTCGTCATCCCGCCGGGAGTCGGCCGCGTCGATCACGAGGCCGAGCTCGCCGTCGTCATTGGCGCGCACGCGCGGCACGTGGCACAGGCGGACGCTCACCGCTGCGTCTTCGGCCTGACCTGCGCGAACGACGTCACCGCCAGGGAGCTGCAGAAGAAGGACGTCCAGTTCACGCGCGGGAAGGGGTTCGATACCTTCCTGCCGCTCGGGCCGGAGATCGTGACCGGGCTGGATTATCGCGCCCCCGGGGGCCTGCTGGTCGAGGGGCTCGTCAACGGCGAGCTGCGCCAGTCGGCGCCGACCAGCGCGCTCATCTTCTCCATCGACTATCTGATTGCGTTCGTCTCGGCGGTCATGACGCTGCTGCCCGGGGATATCATCATTACGGGTACGCCTGCCGGCGTCGGTCCGCTCAAGGCCGGCGACTCGGTAACGGTGCGGATTGCCGGCATTGGTGAGCTGACCAACCCGGTGGCGTAAGCGCCCGGACCCCTGACCGCCGCAACCGGGTAGTAAGCCAGCCGCCCCAGGGGGCGTGATAAAGCCAGCCGCCAGCAGGCGGCGTAATAAAGCCAGCCGCCAGCAGGCGGCGTAATAAAGGAAGAAAGCCATGAAGCTGTTCATCGACTCCGGCAACCTCAAGGAAATCGAAGCGCTGGTGCCGCTCGGCATCATCGACGGCATCACCACCAACCCGTCGCTGCTGGCGAAAGAGTCGGGCGACTATCGCGAGATCCTCAAGAAGATCTGCCAGATCGTGAAGGGACCGACCAGCGCCGAAGTGGTCGCCACCGACTACGAGGGCATGCTGCGCGAGGGCCGCGATCTCGCGTCGATCGATCCGCACATCGTCGTCAAGGTGCCGTTCACGAAGGATGGCGTCCGCGCCTGCAAGACGCTGTCGTCCGAGGGCAAGAAGGTCAACGTCACCCTCTGCTTCTCGCCGACGCAGGCGCTCATCGCCGCCAAGGTCGGGGCGACGTTCGTCAGCCCGTTCGTCGGGCGTCTCGACGACATCGCGACTTCGGGGATGAACCTGATCGCCGAGATCGTGCAGATCTTCGACAACTACGAGTTCGACACCGAAGTGCTGGTGGCGTCGACCCGCAACCCGCTGCACATCGTCGAAGCGGCGCGCATGGGAGCCGACGTCTGCACCTGCCCGGCGGCGCTGATCGATCAGATGTTCAAGCATCCGCTGACCGATATCGGGCTCGAGAAGTTCCTGAAGGACTGGGAGAAAGCCCAGGCGGTGAAGGCCTGACGCAGAAGGATTTCGAGGAGCTCGAGCGCCGCGCCGAGCTCGGCGGCGGCGCCGATCGGGTGCAGCGGCAGCACGACGCCGGCAAGCTGTCGGCGCGCGAGCGCATCGATCTGCTGTTCGACCCCGGCACCTTCGAGGAGGTCGACAAGCTCGTCACGCACCGCTGCCGCGACTTCGGCATGGGGGATCAGATCGTCCCCGGCGACGGCGTCGTCGCCGGCGCCGGCCGCATCGACGGCCGCACGGTCTACGCCTTCGCCCAGGACTTCACCGTTTTCGGCGGATCGCTGTCGGAGACCAACGCCGCCAAGATCGTGAAGATCATGGATCTGGCGATGAAGCTGGGCGCGCCGGTCGTCGGCTTGAACGACTCCGGCGGCGCCCGCATCCAGGAGGGCGTGCTCTCGCTCGGCGGCTACGCCGACATCTTCCTGCGCAACACGCTGGCGTCGGGCGTAATCCCGCAGATCTCCGCGATCATGGGACCCTGCGCCGGCGGCGCCGTCTACTCGCCGGCGATCACCGACTTCAACGTCATGGTCGAAGGCACGAGCTATATGTTCGTGACCGGCCCGGACGTGCTGCGGACGGTGACGCACGAGGAAGTGACGAAGGAAGAGCTCGGCGGGGCGCGCACGCACAACGAGACCAGCGGCGTCGCTCACTTCGCGGTGCCGGATGACCGCGACTGCCTGCTGCTCATCCGTGAGCTGCTCGGCTACCTGCCGTCGAACAATCTCGACGAGCCGCCGGTGCGCCCGACCTCCGATCCTGTCGATCGCGAAGACGAGGCGCTCGACCGGCTGGTGCCGGAGTCGGCCAACCAGCCGTACGACATGCACGATCTCGTGCACTCAATCGCCGACGACGGCCTGTTTCTCGAGGTCCACCGCCAGTTCGCTCGCAACATCATCGTCGGCTTCGCCCGCCTCGGCGGCCGCAGCGTCGGCATCGTCGCCAACCAGCCGGCGCATCTCGCCGGCACGCTCGACATCGACGCCTCGGTGAAAGCGGCGCGCTTCGTGCGCTTCTGCGACGCCTTCAACATCCCGCTGGTGACGTTCGAGGATGTCCCCGGCTTCCTGCCCGGGACGCGGCAGGAATACGGCGGCATCATCCGGCACGGCGCGAAGCTGCTCTTCGCCTTCGCGGAGGCGACGGTGCCGAAAGTGACCGTGATCACCCGCAAGGCGTATGGCGGCGCCTATTGCGTGATGTCGAGCAAGCACATCCGCACCGACGCCAACTTCGCCTGGCCGACGGCGGAGATCGCCGTGATGGGCCCTGAAGGCGCGGTCAACATCCTCTACAAGCGCGAGATCGAGGGCGCCGCCGATCCGGCCGCACAGCGCGCGCAGCGCGTCGCCGAGTTCCGCGAGAAATTCGCGAATCCGTACGTCGCCGCCTCACGCGGATTCGTCGACCAGGTGATCCGGCCGCGGCAGACGCGAGCGAAACTGATCGCGACGCTGTCGCGGCTCCAGACCAAGCGCGACAAGAACCCGCCGAAAAAGCACGGCAACATCCCCCTTTGAGCGTTCCGCGGCCGCTCGCCGCGATTTGTCGGCCCCGCTGCACACAATTGCACGCCACGTCTTGCGGTCGCGCCGACGGCGGACGTACGATCGCGGCACTGCGAAGACTGGGGTTGGCTGAGTGATCGTCGATCGATTGGGGAACCGCGCCGTTGACGCGTACGTTCCGCCTCGAGTGCGCCAGGCGCTCGAGTATCTGCGTACGCACGACATGTCGGCGGTGCCGGTCGGCCGCCACGAGATCGATGGCGACCGGCTCGTCGCGCTCGTGCAGGAATACACGACCAGGCCGATGGACGAGTGCGCGTGGGAAGCGCATCGCAAGTACATCGACGTCCAGTTCGTTGTCCGCGGCAGCGAGCGCATGGGGCACGCGCCGCGCTCGAGCCTCGTGCCGCGGCAGGCGTACGACGTCGACCGTGACGTCTGGCTGTTCGAGCCGGGGGCTGCGTTCGTGACGATCGGCCCCGGCAGCTACGCCATCTTTGGCCCCGAGGACGTGCACGCCCCTGGCGGCGCCGTCACGGAGCCGGAGGTGGTGCGCAAGGTCGTAGTCAAAGCGATCATCGAACCGAAGTAACCTGCTTCGGTTTTTCAGTGAGCCGGTCATCGAAAGGACCACGTCGATGCGTTTGAAGATTGCCGCGCTGATCCTGTGTGCCGCCGTAGCCTCGATGACGGCGCAGCAGGCGCCGTCGGCGCCGCCCGTCGTTGCCAGCGTACCGAGCTGCCCCGAGCTCGCGACCGCACTGACCAACCTGGCGCGCAGCGACGTCCGGATGCGGGACTGGCCCAACCTCGCGCGCTATCGCGAGGCCAACAAGACCCTCGGCCCGGCTCGCAGCGGTGACAAGCGCGCCGTCTTCATGGGCGATTCGATTACCGATGCCTGGCCGCAGCGCGCGAGCGAGTTCTTCGCGGGCAGGCCATACGTCGGCCGTGGCATCAGCGCCCAGACGACGCCGCAGATGGTCCTGCGGTTTCGACAGGACGTCATCGACCTGAAGGCGAAGGTGGTTGTCATCCTCGCCGGCACCAACGACATCGCCAGCAATACCGGGCCAATGACCGACGAGGAGATCCAGGGCAACCTGATGTCCATGGCGCAGCTGGCGAAGGCGCACGACATCAAGGTCGTGTTCTCGAGCGTTCTCCCCGTGAGCGCCTATCACACGGCGCCGAACGGCGTCCCCCAGACCATCCTCCGGCCGATGACTCGCATCCGCGCCATCAACGACTGGATGAAGAAGTACGCGAAGGACGAGGATCACGTCTACCTCGATTACTTCTCCGCGATGATCGACGCCACCGGCCATCTGCGGACCGAGCTGAGCGGCGACGACCTGCATCCGAACGCCGCCGGCTACGCGATCATGGGGCCGCTGGCCGATGCCGCCGTCAAGGAAGCGTTGAATTAAACCGGCAGCTCGCCTTTACTTCGCGTCCGTCCGCTTGAGCTCGTCGTTGGTCCAGGGGCGGGCGCGGCCGGCGGTCTGGCTTCTGACCTCCTTCACCAGCGCGGGAGCGACGGCCGATGCCGTGTGGCCCCACTCGCGGCGGATGTAGGTGAGCGCGGCGGCGATCTGGTCGTCCGAGAGGGCAGCGCCGATCGGCGGCATCAGGCCGACCGGCCCTTCCTTGCCATTGAGCACGATGCGAACCGGGAGGTCTGGACGGCCGAGCGCGAGCTCGGATCCGATGAGGCTGGGCGCGAGCTTTTCCTGGCCCTGCCCATCGGGCTGGTGACAAGCGGAGCAGAGCGTCTGGTAGACCTGGCGGCCGGCAGCGAACCGCTGCTGCTCTTCGGCGGTCAGCGGCGCCGCCGCCGGAGTCGTGGACGGTTTGCCCGGCCAGTCCAGCCGCGCCAGCAACGCCTCGGCGCGGCGGCCGAGCTCACCCGAATCCCGTGCCGCGAAGGCGACGATCGCAGGCTCGGCCGGCAGTTTCAGCAACGGTGCAGCGCTGGCCCCGCGGGAAGCCGCGGCCGGCGCAGGGAAGGCAGGCGCGCCGCCGGGGCCGCCGCGCGCGCCGGGTGGCGCGGAACCGGTGGCACCGCCCGCGCCTCGTCCGCCCTGCCGTGCCGGCGCGAGTGCCAGCTCCGCGCCGCCGAGAAGGGCCGCTCGCTGCGAGGCGGGCCGGTCGTCTTCCGCGATCATTGCCAGGACCTGCGACGCTTCCGCGCCGTCTCTTTTCTTGAAGATGGCTGCAGCCAGCATCGTGATCGAGTTGACAGGCTGTTGTTCTTCCGACGGTTTCGCCGTCAGCAGTTTGAGCAGTGCCGGCTCGCTGCCGGCGAACCCGCTCAGCGTGGCGTCAACGACTATCGGATCGCCATCGAAGCGGCGCAGCAGGTTCATCGCCAGCAGGCTCCGCTGCGGTTCCGATAGCACGCTGATCGATGCCGCAGCCTGCCGCCGCACCGACCAGTCGCGATCGAGCGTCGCCCCGATGACCATGCCGGCAATGCCGATCGCCTCCTGCGCCCCGGGACGCACTGTCGGCAGCCAGCGCTCGGCCAGCCTGACCGTCGTGGCACGCAGATCAGGCGACTTGAGTCCGACGGCCAGGACCGTTTCCTCATCGATGGCGTCGAGCCCGTCGAGCGTCCAGAGCGCGTGCCGGCGCGCACGAACGTCCGCGCTGGTGTTCGTCGCCAGGCTGCGCAGTGCCGGAACCACGGAACGATCGCCGCGCTCGACCAGCAGCCGCTGCGCCGTGTCCCGCACCCAGCCATTCGGCGAGCCGAGCCGCGTGACCAGCGTGGCGGGGGATTCACGTGAGTATGCCGGCCGGGGCCGAGGCTGAGTCGATTCGTGGACGATGCGGTAGATGCGTCCGTGACGAATCGGCGTCTGGAGGTTGCGCGACAGGATCTGATCGCGCAGGTATTCGGTCACGTAGGCGCGATGCTGGACGACGCCGCGATACATGTCGACGAGGTACAGCGTCCCGTCGGGTGCATTCGAAAGGTAGACTGGCCTGAACCGCTCGTCGGTCGAGGTCAGAAACTCGGTGCCGTCGTAGGCGCGTCGGGCGCTGAGACCGCTGCCGTTGTCGGTCACGATCAGGCGGCTGACGAGATTGCCGGCCGGTTCGACGACGAAGACGTTGCCGTAGAGATCGGCAGGGAGGTTGTCGCCGCGGAACACCGTCGGTGCGGCCGCCGCGCTGTAGGCAGCGAGCGTGCCGTCGGGCCGCAGCACTCCGGCCTGGTAGCCGCGATTGACGGCCGGCGTCGGGTGGGACGGGAACACCGTCATGTTCTCGTTGTTGTCGCCGCGCAATGACTCGTACGAGCCGCGGGTGCGCGCCAGGTTCGGATTGCGCGCGTAATACGGCGTCGGCACGATGTCGACGTGCAGCACCGACTCGTTCGAATTGCGATAGATCCGGCCGGCGTCGTCCTGCGATGCTCCCCACTGGCCGCGTGAAAGCGTCTTCCGGACCTCGAACTTGCCGCCCTTGTAGCGCAGGTAGATGTCGCCCTCGGACGTGTGCATCCAGTTGTCGAGCGCCCACAGGAGACTGTTGGCGTTGTGCTCGGCGTTGGCGTCGGCACGGCCGTAGGCGTTCGAGACTTCGTCCTTGGTGTCGGCGCGAAGATCGCCGTTGGTGTCGCGGACGAACCAGAGGTGAGGGGGCTCGGCGACGAGAACGCCGCGGTCGAGTACCTTGAGCGCCCGCGGCTGGACGAGGCCGTCGAGGAAAACGGTCTTCTTGTCCATGCGGCCGTCGCCGTCGCGATCCTCGAGCACGCTGACGCGGCCGACCGGCGCCGTCTCGTTCGTCGCCGGCATGTCCTGCATGTAACCGCGCATCTCGAGCACCCACAGGCGGCCGTCCGGGTCGAAGTCGATGAGCACCGGTTCCTCGATCAGCGGCTCGCTGGCGACGAGCTCGACGCGGAAGCCTGCCGGCAGGCGGAAGGTCTTCATCTCGTCGGCGGGCGACAGCGGCGGGGTCGTGATCGCCGGGGGGACCGCCGCCGGACCCTGCTGCCCGTGAAGCGAGAGCGCTGTAGATGAGGCGAGCAGAATGACGAGCAGCCGCAGACACGACGGGGCCATCGACTGGAATTGTAGCCGTTCCCCGGGACCTCCGTGCGTCTCCGTATCACCGTGCCTCCGCGGTGAACACCGAGGACTCCGTCGCTCCGCCGTCGGATAAGCTCTTGCGAACGTGACCGATCCCCTGAGCCTGCTCCTGGCAGCGTTGGCCGGCGTCGCGACCGTCGTGGTGCTGATCGTCCGGGTCAAGCTGCCGGCGTTCATTGCCCTGACCGCGGGATCGTTTCTCGTCGGCCTGGCGGCGCGGATGCCGTTCGCCGACATCCCGCGCGCGTTTCAGCAGGGAGTGGGCGACACCCTCGGCTTCATCGCCATGGTGATCGGGCTCGGCACCGTCATCGGCAAGCTCCTTGCCGAGTCCGGCGGCGCCCTCGTGGTCTCGCGCGCACTCGTTCGTGCGCTCGGCGAGAAGCGGCTCGACTGGGCGCTGATGTTGTCGGGCTTCATCATCGGCCTGCCCGTCTTCTTCCAGGTCGGCCTCGTCCTGCTGGCGCCGGTGCTGTTCACGGCGGCGCGCCAGACCGGCCTGCCGCTGCTGCGGCTGGGCATTCCTCTGATTGCCGGGCTGTCGGCGGCGCACGGGCTGGTCCCGCCGCATCCCGGACCGCTCGCCGCAATCGAACGCCTCGGCGCCGACACCGGCCGGACGCTCTTCTATTCGCTCGTCATCGGCCTGCCGGTGGCGATGGTTTCAGGGCCGCTGTTCGGCCGATTCATCAGCCGCCGCGTCTCGGTCGACGCCGGCCGGGTCGCGGATGAACTGAGCGTCGAAGCCTCCGCGGCGCGAACGCCGTCGCTCGGGATCACGCTGCTGACGATCCTGCTGCCGGTGCTGCTGATGCTCGGCGCCGCGCTGGCCCAGGCGACGCTGCCCGACGGCGGCCTGCGGCAATGGATCGTGCTGGCCGGCAGCCCGCTGGTAGCGATGTGGCTGGCAACGCTGCTCGCGCTCGTCACCTTCGGCAGCGCCTGCGGCTTCGACCGCGTCAGGCTGCTGCGCATGGCGGAGGACTCGCTCGCCTCGGTCGCAAGCGTGCTGCTGGTCGTCGGCGCCGGCGGCGGTTTCGGCCGCATCCTCGACGCCGCCGGCGTCGATACCGCGATCGCGCAGTCGATGAGCGGCGTCGCGCTGTCGCCGCTGATCCTCGGCTGGGTCATCGCCGCGGTGCTGCGGCTGTCGGTCGGGTCCGCGACCGTCGCTGTCGTGACCGCCGCCAGCATCATGGCGCCGATCGTCGCCTCGATGCCCGGCGTCGACCGCGATCTGCTGGTGATCGCCGTCGGTGCGGGATCGCTGATCGCATCGCACGTCAACGACGGCGGCTTCTGGCTGGTGAAGGAGTACTTCAACATGACCGTGCCGCAGACGGTCGCGACCTGGACGGCGCTCGAGACAATCGTGTCGATTGCAGGGCTTGGCGGGGTTCTGATTCTTGCGGGAATTGTTCAGTGACCGTGCTTGGTGCATGATGCCTGGTGCCTGGGTGCGCATGTGCGTGGTGCGAGGGTGCCGGGTGCGACGTGCCCGGTGTTGACGGTGCGCGCACCCTCGCCCGTCGCACCCTCGCACCCTGGCACCGCTAGCACCTGGCACCGCTCGCACCTCGCACGTCGAGCACCAGGCACCCAGGCACCCTGCACGCAGCACAACTGAACACGACAATGCTGATTGACGCCCACCTCGATCTGGCGATGAACGCCATGGAATGGAATCGCGACCTGTCGCGTCCGATCGACGAGATTCGCGGTCGCGAGCAGGGAATGACGGACAAGCCCGATCGCCGGTTCGGGACGGTGTCGTTCGGCGAGCTGCGGCGGGGCGACGTCGGGCTGGTCGTCGCGACGCAGATTGCGCGCTACGTTGCGCCGGGCAACCCGCTGCCGGGGTGGCACTCGCAGGAGCAGGCCTGGGCGATGACGCAGGCGCAGCTGGCGTGGTATCGCGAGATGGAGGCGCGAGGCGAGATCGTGCAGGTCCGGGATCGCGCCACGCTCGAGGCTCACCTGGGTCAGTGGCAGGCGGTCGGCGAACCGCGGCCGATTGGTTACATTCTCAGCCTCGAAGGCGCTGATTCACTCGTGACGTTGAAGCACCTCGAACGCGCCTACGCCGCGGGGTTACGCGCGGTCGGGCCGGGGCACTACGGGCCGGGGGTCTACGCCCAGGGAACGAATGCCACCGGCGATCTCGGCCGCCGCGGACGCGAGCTGCTCGGGGAAATGGAGCGGCTCGGCATCATCCTCGACGTCACCCATCTCTGCGACGACAGCCTGCGCGACGCGTTCGATCACTACCGCGGCCCGCTCTGGGCGAGCCATTCGAACTGCCGCGCGCTGGTGCCGCACAACCGGCAGCTCGCCGACGACCACATCCGCGAGATCGTGCGGCGCGGCGGCGTCATCGGCGTTGCCTTCGATGCCTGGATGCTGGTGCCCGGCTGGGAGCGCGGCCGCTCCTCGCCGCAGCGCGATGGCGTCTCCCTCGCCACCGTTGTCAATCACATCGACCACATCTGCCAGATCGCGGGCAACGCCCGGCACTGCGGCATCGGGACCGATCTCGATGGCGCGTTCGGCCGCGAACAGTGCCCGGATGACGTCCAAACGATCGCGGACCTGTCGCGCCTGCCGCTGGCGCTCGCGTCGCGCGGCTACAGCGCCGCCGACGTCGAGGCGATTGGCTCAGGGAATTTCCTTCGGTTTCTCCGCGCGGCCTGGAACTAGCGACCGGGGTCGCTAGCGCCGCGCGGCTGCCGGCCGGCGGGTGCCGGCGGCCTTCGGTTCCGGCGCCGAATCGATCCATTTCTCGGCCCACTCGGCGATCGCGTCCATCGCTGCCGCCAGGGCCCGGCCCTTCTTCGTCAGCGAGTACTCGACCCGCACCGGCGTCTCCGGAATCACCGTCCGATCGACGATGCCTTCCTGCTCGAGCTCCTGCAGCCGATCGCTGAGCATGCGGTCGGTGATGTCCGGGATCGCGGCCCGCAGCGTCGCGAAGCGGCAGGTCGAGCGCAGCAGCACGAAAATGATGGCGCCGGTCCAGCGCCGGCCGATGAGTTCGCTGGCGTGGTGGAAACGGCGGCAGAGCAGCGGGACGTGCTTGGCATCTCCCATGGTTCGACTCTTAGGATAACGTGGCTGAATCCCCATCGCAAGTAACTACTTGACAGTTAGTCGCTATACAATGTATATTCACTTGCGAATGAGATGCGGCTGCCGGACGACGGTGGCCCCGATGAAAGCCGGCTGCCGGACACGGCAGCCCGATCAAAGGACGAAGTCATGGATTCAGGGTTGCTGGTGGTGAGAGTGGTCTTCGGGTTGGTGATGGCGGCGCATGGCGCCCAGAAGGTCTTCGGCTGGTTCGGCGGCTACGGGCTCGCCGGCACCGGCGGCTTCTTCGAGCAGCTCGGCTTCAAGCCCGGCAAGACGTTCGCGGCGCTTGCCGGTGCAACCGAGATCGCCAGCGGACTGCTGGTCGCCAGCGGGCTGCTCGGCCCGATTGGCCCGGCGCTGATGCTTTCGGTGATGGTTGTCGCGATTGCGACCGTGCACTGGGCGAACGGCCTGTTCGCGCAGAACAACGGCATCGAAGTGCCGCTCCTCTACTCGACGGCGGCAGTGGCGATCGCGCTGACCGGCTACGGTGCCTACTCGCTCGATGCGGCGCTGGGTCTGCCGTCGTTGTGGACCGAAGGGTTCACGCTCGCCGTGCTCGCGCTCGGCGCGATTGGCGGCGCGGCCAACCTCGCGCTTCGTCGTCCGTCGCCGGCGGCAGCTGCGGCCTGATTGGTGACGGGCAGCGACACGACGACCTCGCTCGAGCGCCCCGGTTCGCTCGTGCATTCGATCGAGCCGCCGTGGGCGGTGACGATCCACTTCGCGAGCGCGAGACCCAGCCCGGCGCCGGCTGGTTCCCGCGTTCGCGCCGCGTCGGCCCGATAGAAGCGGTCGAAGATCTTCGGCAGGTCGATCGGCGCGATCCCGATCCCGGAATCGCGGATACGGAGAACGACGAGCTCGCGTTCCCGCTGCACCACGATCGACACCGTTCCCTGCGGCCGGTTGTAGGCGATGGCGTTGAAGATCAGGTTGCCGGCGAGATCGTGGAGGCGATCCGAATCGCCGAGGACGGTCTGTGGAGACAGCGCCGCGTGGAGCCGTACGCCCCGCTGCATCGCCAGCGGCCGCAGCATCTCGACCGCGTCCTCGACGACGCGATCGAGGCGCGTCTCGAGGCACTGCAGCCGCAATTCGCCGCTCTCGGCCCGCGCCAGCGTCAGCAAACCCTCGACCAGCGACTGCATGCGCGCGCCGGCCCGCTTGCACGTTGCGAGCGCCTCGCGATAGTCATCGCCGCTCCGCTCGCGCATCAACGCCCAGTCGAGCTCCGCCATCATCGTTGCGACCGGCGTTCGCAGTTGATGCGACGCGTCCGCCGTGAACTGACGCTGCTGCTCGATTGAATCGCGCTGACGGTCGAAGGCCTGGTTGAGCGCGTTCGCCACCTGACCGAGCTCGGTTTCGGTCCGGTCGATGGCGATACGCGCGGTCAGATCGCCCTCGGCCATTCGCCGCGCGGTCTCGTTGATGCGCTTGACCGGCGACAGCGCGCGGCCGGCAAGCGACCACGCCACCGCGAGCGCGGCGGCGATGCCGACGAGCGCGACGGTCATCACCGTTGCCGCCAGCGACCACAGCTCCTGCCAGACGTCGCTGACGTCGCGGCCGGCGAGCACCGTCAGCCCGCCGCTGTGAATCACCACTTCACGATTGCTGGCGCGTGTCGAAGCGCCACGCCGCGGCGGGCCGCCCGGCGCGATGTCGGGATCGGATCGATCGACGATTGAGCCGTCGGCGCGCCACACCGCGTAGTAGGCCGGCACGTCGGGCCGCTGAAAGTATGCGGTCACGTCGGCGGGCAGCTCGACGTCGACCCGTCCGTCCGGACCGGGACGCACCGCCCGCGCGATGCTCTCGCCGCGGCGCGCCAGCTCGGCGTCGATCGCCGACAGCCGCGACCGCCACGTCATCCAGCAGACGGCGGCGCCGACCATCGCGATGACGAGCATCACGATCGCGGCGAACCAGACCAGCAGTCGCGCCCGCAGCGAATCAGCCATCGATCAGGTACCCGTGTCCACGGCGTGTACGGATGACGTCCGGGCCAACCTTGCGGCGCAGCGCCGCCACGAACACGTCGATGACATTCGACAGCGTATCCTCGTGCTCGTCGTAGACGTGATCGTAGATGGCCGATCGGGTGACGACCGTGCCTTTGCGCCGGGCGAGGAGCTCGAGAATCGCGTATTCGCGCGCGGTCAGCTCGATCACTTCGGTGCCGCGGCGGACGAGGCGCGAGTTGGTGTCGAGCAGCAGGGGGCCGGCGGCGAGCTCGGCCACGGGTTCCGGCGAGGCCCGCCGGATCAAGGCGCGGATCCGCGCCAGGAGCTCGGTCAGGACGAATGGCTTGGTGAGATAGTCGTCGGCGCCGGCGTTGAGGCCGTGCACCTTGTCGTCGACGGCGTCCCGCGCGGTCAGGATCAGGACCGGCGACCGGACGCCGTGCTGGCGCACCGCGGTGAGCACGTCGAGGCCGCTGATCTCGGGGAGCATGAGATCGAGCAGGATCGCGTCGTAGGGCACCCCCAGCGCCTTGGCGAGCGCTTCCGATCCGTTCGGCGCCCAGTCGACGGCGTAGCCCTCCTCGGTCAGCGCCTTGCGCAGGGTTCGCGCGAGATCGACTTCATCTTCTGCGATCATCACGCGCACTGGCTGACTCCTTCTCCTGTCCTACCCGCAGATCGTCGAAGTGCGCCACCGCATCGCCGGTGCACCACAGCGCGACGCCACCCGGCTTGGCAAACGTCCGGTCTCTCGCCCGCAGCACCCGAATGCCGCCGAGGTAGACGCGGATCGTATCGTCTTCCTGCACCACCTTGATTGTGTGCCATGCGGCGCGATCGAGCTCGAGATCGTCCTCGCCGTCGACGCGGACGCGGTTGCCATTGACGATGCGGTAGAGGGCAATGTCCTGCTCGCCGCCGTCAACATCCAGGCGCGCGAGATAGTAGTTGTTGGCGTCCTGCACCCGCCAGGCGATGCCCATTTCTCCATCCTGCCCCGCCAGACGCATGCGCGCCGACAACGACAGCGGACTTCTCGGCTGGTCTTCGAGGATTGCCAGCGAGAACCCGCCCTTCGCCGGTGGATCGCCCGCGTGCGCAAGAAAGCCGTTGGCGCCCTCGCGCTGGACGGTCCAGCGGGCCGGCGCCGAATCGCGCGTCACTCGATAGGTGAACGCGGCCGGCGCGCGCCCCGCCGGGTCGCTGTCGAACGTCCACACCGCGTCGGCGGAAGCGCCGACTACCAGTGCCCCAAGCAGGAGCGAGGCCCGCATCGACGCGATTCTAGTCCGGGTGCGAATTCTTCATCGGTTCTTCATGCTGGCTGCTGCAGAATGCCATTCGCATGCTGCGACCTCGACAGTGGCTACTTGTGTGCCCGGTCTTCCTGTTTGCTCTCGCCATCCACCCGTTGACGGCTCACGCCCAACAGCAACCCGTGCCGGTTCCCAGGGTCAAGGTGTTCCTCGATTGCGGCGAGAACTGCTTCGATGACTTCCTCCGGACCGAAGCTGCATTCGTGGATTACGTTCGCGACCGCACGGAAGCCGAAGTCCATGTGCTGATCACCCGCGCCCAGACCGGGGCCGGCGGGCTCGAGTACACGCTCGGCTTCGAGGGGCAGGGCCGGTTTCAGCAGCTCACGGAAACCCTTCGCGCGGTCACGACTCCGTCGGACACGGAAGACGTCGTGCGCCGACAGCTCGCCAACGCGCTGCGCGTCGGCCTGCTTCGGTTCGTCGCGCGCGACGCCGTTCCGTCACAGCTCGGCGTCACCGTGCGTCTCGGCGGCGAACAGTCGCCCGCGGCGGCCACCAGCGATCCCTGGGACCACTGGGTGTTCACCGTTCGAGGCTCGGCCTCCTTCGATGGCGAGGAGTCGAACCGCGAGCAGCAGTTCGGCGGCAGCGCCAGCGCCGATCGCATTACTGAAGCCTGGAAGATCTCGTTCGCCGCGTCACTCGACCACGAGCGCGAGGAGTTCGACCTCGATGAGGACATGCCGGTAAAGGTCGAGCGCCGCGAGCGGGATTTCAACTGGGTCGTCGTCAAGGCGCTCGGCGAGCACTGGTCGTGGGGCGCCACGGGCGAGATCGACTCGTCGACTTTCGAGAACATCAGCTTCGCGACCGAGAACTACGGCGCCATCGAGTACAACGTGTTCCCGTACTCGATGTACACGCGCCGGCAGTTGCGCGCCGCCTACGGCCTCGGCGTCGAGTACGCGCGTTACTACGAGGTCACGCTCTACGGGAAGCTCGAGGAAACGCACCCCAAACACCAGATCTCGCTGACGCTCGATCAGCGCGAGCGCTGGGGCACCCTGCAGGCCCGCACGGAATGGTCGCAGTATCTCCACGACCTCTCGAAGTCGCGTCTGGAAGTAGAGGGCGAAGTCTCCCTGCGCCTCGCGCGCGGCCTCTCGGTCGGCGCCGAGGTGAACGCCTCACGCATCCGCGATCAGCTGTCGCTCCCGGCCCGCGGCGCCACCGACGAGGAGATCCTGCTGCGCCTCCGGCAACTGCAGAGCGGCTACGAGTACGGCGTCGCGCTCAACCTGACCTATACCTTCGGATCGATCTTCAGCAGCATCGTCAATCCGCGTTTCGGGCAGTGAAGACCGCCGCCGATCGGCCGTCGGCGATCATCCCCTTCGTCCGCGTCCCTCGGGTTTGAGCCCCGGGTGCATCGCCACGTTGAACGTGCCGGTGTAGCCTTCGCCGCGCGGTTCGAGCGCGAGGACGAGCTGCGCGCCGCCATCCTGGAAGATGCGGTCGCTGGCGTTGCGCGTCCGTCCCTGGCCTTTTGACGCGTAGGGTGACTGCGCCAGGATGCGGTCGTTCATCGCTTCGTCGAAGTACAGCTGCGAGGTGAACTCCTGGCCGCTCGCGGCGCCAGGATTCGTCCGGATCTTGAAATGGACGTGGACGGCGCGCCCCTGGTACCAGCCGGGATAGATGGTCGTGAACCTCGCCCCGCCCTTGGCGTCGGTCAGCTGGTAGCCGCGCAGGAATTTCTGGCCGACGGTATCGAAGCTGGCGTCCTTCACCCCGGAATAGACGCCGAGCGCGTCGCACTGCCAGAGATCGACGTGGGCCCCCGCGAGCGGCGTGCAGGCACCGCCTGCCGCCATCGACATCACGTTGAACGTGACGGTCAGCGGCACTCCGGGTTTCGCCGGCCCTGACGGTGGTTCGGTGCGGATGTCCGGCCGGTTCAGCATGCCGTCGACGAAGTACGGGCCTTCGGTCTGCTGTGGCTGCACCACGCACGGCGCGACACCGGACTCGCGCTGCACCGCCTGACCGGTCAGTGGATCCACGAGCAGCGCCACGCCCGAGAGGCCAAGCAGCCCCACAACTTCCCGCCGGCTCAACACCCGTCCCACGGTCTTGTCGTCGTCGCGCATCGTCAGCCTCCGGGGGCACCTTACTCCCGGCTGCCCGGCGGTTTCAAGCACTGTGTTGTATCCAGGGGAGCGGCAACGCGTATCGGTCGAAGAAGCTTGCCCACTTCGACAGTATGCGCCCGGCGACGATTGCGACGCCGGCCGCGGCCGCCGGTGAAGAAGGACGTCGACGGTCCGTCTTGCTGTCCGTGAGGTAACGGCGCGCGCGCAAGCGATCGTGTATTCCTGCGCGTCGCCACGGCTCCGACAAAAGTCTGCGCCACGGCCGCCTTCCGGCACTGCCGCATCATCCCGTAGCGTGCATTCGCGCTCCCGCAACTCCATTCTCCTGTTCGCGTACCACGGCATCTCAGCGCCCGCCGCGGTCATCCAATGCGGACGGCAGGCGGATTGCTCGTTTGCCCGCAACCTCTGGAGGAAATATGAAGCTGTTGCGTACATCTTGGAAATGGCAGACCGCGATCGCCCCGATCGCCTTCGGCACTGCGCTGATGATCGTGGTGACCTCGTGCGGCGATGCCAGCAGTCCGGCGGCGCCAAGCGGCGTCAGCGGTTCGGGCGTTGCTGCGAGCACTGTGGAACCGACACCGACGCCAACCCCGACCCCGAGCGAAGAGCCGACTCCAACCCCGACACCGACGCCGACCCCGACGCCGACCCCGACGCCGACCCCGACGCCCACGCCGCCGCAGGGTGGACAGGGATGCACGCCGGGTTACTGGAAGCAGGCGCAGCACTTCGACTCCTGGGAGGGGTACTCACCCGACCAGTTGTTCTCGTCCGTATTCGAGAACGCGTTCCCGGGTCTGACCCTGTTGCAGGTGCTCGAGCTGGGGGGCGGAAACGCCGGGTTGAACCAGCTCGGTCGCGCTGCGGTTGCGGCGCTCCTGAACGGCGCCTCGGGGGGCGTCGACTACAACCTGACGTCGCAGCAGGTGATCGATGCGTTCAACGCGGCTTATCCCGGTGGGGATTACGAGACGCTGAAGAACCGTCTCGACTTTCTCAACAACCAGGGCTGCGGCCTGAACTGATAGGTCGACGTTCTCTCATGCACCTTCCCGCGCCGCGGATGCGGGAAGGTGCATCCTTTCTCGCGACGGGGGTCGCCATGAGCGTCACACTGCCAGCGGTGTCCTTGATCATCCCCGCTTACAACGAGGCGGGGCGCATTGGGCCGGGCCTCTCGGCGATCGCCGGGTATGCAGCCGCCACCCGGCTGTCGCTGGAAGTGATCGTGGTGGACGACGGATCGACAGACGACACCGCCCGCGTGGCGGAAGCGCATTTGCAGGCGGCGGCCCACGTGTCGGGCCGCGTCATCCGCTCGCCGCGGAATCGGGGCAAGGGGCACGCCGTCCGTGCGGGCCTGATGGCGGCACACGCGCCTGTCGCCCTCTTCAGCGACGCGGATCTCTCCACGCCAATCGAAGAACTGCCGCGCCTGCTGGCCCTTCTCGACAGCGGGGAGGCCGACGTCGCGTTCGGCTCCCGGGCCCTGGATCGCAGCCTCATCGGCGTCCGCCAGTCCCGGATGCGGGAGCTGGCAGGCCGGGCGTTCAACGTGGTCCTCCGCATGGCCACGGCGCTCCCGTTCAAGGACACGCAATGCGGCTTCAAGGCCTTCCGCATGAGCGTCTGCCGGCCGCTCGTCGAAGCGGGTATCGATTGACGGGTTCGGCTTTGACATCGAACTGCTCTACGAGGCGCATCGCGCGGGCCTGCGCATCCGGGAGGTCCCGGTGCGCTGGAATCATCGCGACGGCAGCAAGGTCAACATGCTGCGCGATGGTGCTCGCATGCTGCGCGACATTTACACCGTCCGCCTCCGCGGCGTCGGCGGCGTCTACGATCGCGCGCTCCACGTCTCGGGGCTCATGGCACGGCGTGACGCTCGGGCCAGGGTCGAGACCGCAGCCACGCGCGCGACTGCGTAACGGCCACCTGGCTCCCTCCCGGCGCGGCGGGTTCCACCGGTCCTCCCGGTATGTTTGCTGACGGCCCCGACGGTCTGGCCGTGGCCCTCTGTGCCGCCATCGTCGTGGCGGGTACCCTCGTCACGTACCTCTTCGACCAGCGCACACCGCTGACTTGGCGCGTGCCTGCCGGCACCTGCCTCGGAGTCGCGGCCTTCGGCCTGCTCGGCTTCGTGCTGGCGATGCAATTCGGCCTGACGCGGCCGATCGTGTTCACCGCGGGTGCGGGCGTGGCCTGCGGTGCGGGGGTGCTGTCGATATCGGCGATCCGGCGGCGCGTCGCCGCCGACGTCGGACAACTCGGGAGCGGGTTGTCGGCGGCCCTGCGTCGGCCGTCGCCGGCCGCGCTCATGGGCGCGTTCACGTACCTCGGCGCCGCGCTCTTCCTGTGGCGGGTGTCGTCCAGAGCCGTGTTCCTGCGCGAGGACGGGTTGTACACCGGCGTCAGTCAGAACATCGGTGACCTGCCCTTTCACCTGTCGGTCACCGCCAGGTTTCTCTTCGGCGGCAACTATCCGCCCGAGCATCCGTCGTTTGCCGGCGTCGGCTTCACGTACCCGTTCCTCACCGACTTCATCGGCGCTGCGCTCGTCCAGGCCGGGCTGCCGATTTCAACGGTGATCGTCTGGTCGACGTTCGTCCTGGTGCTGTGTGTCGCGCTGCTCCTGTATCGGTGGACGCTGGAGCTGACCGGAAGCCGGACGGCTGCGCTCTTCGCGCCGCCGCTCGCCCTGTTCTCCGGCGGACTCGGCTGGTGGAGGTTCGCGACGGAGGCGGCGGCGTTCGATCGCGGCGTGGTGGCGTTCCTGGCCAGACTCCCGCACGACTTCACCCTCACTCCCGACAACGCGTTCCGGTGGGGCAATCTCATCACCTCCGTCCTGGTGACTCAACGTGGGCTGCTGTTAGGACTGCCGTTGGCGATCCTGGTGTTCCACCTCTGGTGGCTGACGCTCTCCGCCGATGAGACTCCGGACGAGCGAGCCGGGGGCGTCCGAATGATCGCGGCCGGCGTAGTGACGGGCATGTTGCCGCTCGTCCACGCGCACAGCTTCGCGGTGGTCCTCGGCGCCGGCGCCCTGCTCTGCCTCCTGTTCCCTCGGAGGATCACGTGGCTGCCGTTCTTCGCGTGGGCGCTCGCGCTCGGCCTGCCGCAGGTCTGGTGGCTGTCGCGGATGAGCAACATGGACGGACATTCGTTTCTCGCCTGGTCCATCGGCTGGGACCACGGGAGCCAGCACCCGGTCGTGTTCTGGCTGAAGAACACCGGCGTGTTGATCCCGCTCATCCTGGCCGGATGGCTCGCCGGCACTGTCGATCGAGTGCGGTCACGACGTCTTCGCCGTTACTACCTGCCCTTCCTCTTCTGCTTCGTCGTCCCGAACCTGTTCCGGCTGGCGCCATGGATCTGGGACAACATCAAGGTGCTGATCTACTGGTTCATCGGCTCGGTTCCGCTGGCGGCGCTCGCCCTCGGACGGCTCGCGCGTCTCGGGCGGACCGGTACAGATTGTCGCGGCGGCTACGTTCGTGGCAGCTCACGGCAGCCGGCGCCCTGGATCTGTGGCGGGTGTCGTCCGCCAGCTTCAGTCGCGCGTCTACGACCGCGCCGGCATGCAGTTCGCAGAGGCGGTCGCGGGCGTCTCACCGCCCGACGCGCTGATTCTCCACGCTCCCGTCCATAATCACCCCGTGGCGTTGAGCGGACGACGATCGTTCATGGGATATGCGGGCCACGTCTGGTCGCATGGTCTGAACCCCGGCCCGCGCGAAGCCGACATCCGCCGCATCTACGGCGGGACGGCCGATGCGTCCCGCCTGCTGGCGCAGCACCGGATCGATTTCGTGGTCGATCAGGCCGCACGAGAGGGCCTCTGCTGTGAACGACGCTTTCTTCTCCCGCTGGACGCCGATTGTCGAGTTGTCGAGGGTTATCGGCTCTACCGGGTCGCCGCCGGAGGTCGTCCGTGATCGACGAGGTCCCGCCGGGGGCGCTCAGGACCGCGTCCGCCGCGTCCGCGACGGTCTCGAAGGTGTCGAACCGGGCCTGGATGCAGGCGCTGTTGTACGTGGCCGCGACGGCGATGCTGCTGCGTTTCTACGATCTCCCGCTCAAGCCGCTGCATCACGACGAGGGCGTCAACGCGTTCTTCCTCGCGAAGCTGGTGCAGCCTCCACACGTCTACTGAGTACGATCCGGCGAACTATCACGGCCCGACACTCTATTATTTCGGCTGGTTGAGCGCGCTCGGGCTCGGCCTGTCCACCGTGTCCATGCGGGTGGTGACTGCGGTGACCGGGATGCTGGCGGTTTTCGCGTTCCTGGTGCTGAGGCGCAGCATCGGCAGCGCCGGTGCCATCGCGGCGGCCCTGCTCTTCGCCGTCTCGCCCGGAGCGGTGTATTTCTCTCGGTGCTGCATCCACGAGATGCTCTTGATTTGCTTCACCCTGTGGGCCGTCGTCCTGGCGGCGGCCTCGTCGCCCCGGACCGGGCTGCGTTACCTGTGCGGAGCCGCGGCCGCCGCCGGGCTGGCGTTTGCCACCAAGGAAACGGCGATCATCACGGCAGGTGTGATTGCCATCGCGGCGGGGAGCAGCCGAACGTTGCTGCTCGCTCGGGAGCCCGGGCCTTCGACGCAGGGCGGCTGGCCCCGCTCACGCGCCTCACCCGTGCCGCAGCCGCGACGTTCCGTGCGCGCCTGCCTGGCCGGCGATCGAGCCTGCGGCTGGTCACCGCGCTGTTCGTGTTCCTCGCGGTGAACGTCGTCTTCTACTCCTCGTTCTTCACCCACTGGCCCGGCGTGATCGATGCGGTGCGGTCGTTTGCGATTTGGACCGGCACCGGCACTAGCGCGCACGTCCAGCCGTGGCACACCTACCTCCGCTGGCTTGCCGCACAAGAATCGGCGCTGCTCGTGCTGGGCGCTCTCGGCGCCGCGGTTGCGCTCTGGCGCGGAACCGACAGGTTCATGGTGTTCAGTGCGCTGTGGGCCATCGGCGTGCTCGCCGCCTATTCGCTGATCCCCTACAAGACGCCATGGCTCACGCTCAACATTCCTTGCGCCGCTGGCGATTTGCGCGGGTCATGCATGCGACCTGGCATGGCGGCTCCGTCGCCGCGATCGAGGGGCGCGCTCGCCGTGGCGGCGCTCGCTGGCGTTCGGACTGTCCACGAGCCAGGCGCTGGTCTTGAACTTTCGTCGACTACGACAGCGATCTGCAACCCGTACGTATACGCTCATACGTCACGCGAGGTGCTCCGGCCTCGTGGAGCGCCTCGCGCAGCTGCAGGCGGCGCATGGTCCGGTCACCATTGCCGTGACTTCTCGCCGGATCAATTCCCGCTCTCGTGGTATCTGCGCGGTCTACCGCGCCGGCTACTACGGCCGGCCGACCGCGACCGGTGATCCGGTGGTGATCGCCTCGGAAGACCAGCAGCCCGTCTCTGGCCACCTTGCTCGGCGGGAACTACGAGCCGATCGGCGCCTACAGGCTGCGTCCCGGTGTGCGCCTCATTCTCTACGTTCGCCGCGATCTGCGGCGCCCGCCCATGTCGTAGATGCTGCTGCGCATCGGTCCCCTGATCGCCTCCGGATGTCTCGCTGCCTATCGAGCAGTGTGGTTGTCCACTCAGATCTCCGGGTTCCAGCTGCGTGAGGTCGGTTTCCTGCTGCTGGCGGACGCGGCGGTACTCGGGAGCCTCTTGTTCCTGGCGCCCGTCGAGGCGCGCTTCAGGGAGCGTGGCCGCGTCGTGGCGAGCCTCGCGGCCGTGGCCGCCATGCTCATCGTCTACGCTTTCCATGTCGCCGACGTGGCGACGGTTCGCGTGCTGAACGCACGGCTGCAGCTCGCGGATCTGCGCACCTTTGCTCGGGAGTGGTGGGTGGCCCCCGGATTCCTGACCACATGGACAGTGGTCGTGATCGTGCTCGCGGCTGCTGCCGTCCTCGTCAAGGTGCGCGTCCCGCGCCGGGTCGCGCAGGTGATGCCGGGCGCGGCCGCGGCGCTGCTGCTGGTGCCGCTTGCCGTCCCCGCTGGTCAGATCCCCTCGTACCTTCACAAGTACCGGGATCTGTGCTGCTGCTCGGGCGGGAGCTCTGGGGCAGCCGCCCGCAGACCGATCTCACGCTACTGCGGCCGGGGACTTCCTCGTGTATCGAGACGAGTACGAACACCTGTTCGACGCACCGTTCGCGCGCACCGGCACCGACGTCGTGCTCGTCATCGTCGAGTCGCTGTCGGCGGCCGATTCTGCACGGACGTCCGGCCTCCGCAACCTGCTGCCCGATCTGATGCCCTCAGCCGGAACGGCGCGCTGTTCCGAAACTTCATTGCGAACTTCGAGGCGTCCGAAGGCGGGATCGTATCGCTCCTGAGCGGTGTGCCCCCGGTTCACTTCCCGACGGCATCCACCAATACATTCGGCGAGTACGCCATGCAGCGCGGCATCGTCGCCAGCTTTGCCCGCGAGGGTACCAGACCGAGTTCCTCACCAGCGTGCCGCTGCAATTCATCTCCATGGACCGCTATGCGCGCAGTCCGTCCGTGGGGTTTCGATTCGCCGCCGGCCAGCACGAGACGGTGCGCTTCCGCGACGCGCCACGCTACGCCTTCCTGTCGCCTAACGATCACGTCCTGTACGAAGAGGTGCTGTCGCGGCTCGACGCGAGCCAGGCGTCGAGGGCGCCGCGGCTGACGGCGGTGCTCACCGCCAGCAGCCATGCGCCGTACGTCGATCCGCTCGGGCGCCTCGACACCGAGCAGAACGTCTGGACCTACGTCCAGCGCGAGCTGCGATGGTTGCACGACGAGCTCGCTCGCCGAGGCTTCTTCGAGCACGGCGTTCTGATTATTACCGGCGATCACCGCCGGATGACTCCCGTCACACAGGCGGAGCGCCAGAACTACGGCGAGAGCGCCAAGGCGCGGGTTCCGCTGATCGTCATCGGCAAAGGGGTGCCGCGGGACCGGGTCGACGATCGATGGCTGCAGCAGGCCGATCTCCTGCGCATGCTCGATCGCGTGCTGCAGCCCGACTCCGCGCTGTCACCGTTTGCCCTCTGGGTCGAGCGCTATGTCTTCGTGTTCGGAATCGCCTCGAACGCCTCGCACCTGCAGGTGTTCGTTCCCGACGATGGGGGACGGGAGGCCTTCCGGTTGAACCTGCTGGGCCCGTGGATCGAGTGGCTGAGCCGGCCCCGGCTGGCGCGGGACATCGAGCGCGCCATTCACCGTCAGCGTGCGCTCCAGCAGGTTTCCCGTGTTGCCGCGCTGACGCCCGCTCGCGTGACCGTCGGCCGTCCGCTGTCGCCAGGCGATCAGCAGGGAATCCTCGTCGGACACTCGTCCGATATGAACATCAGCCGCGATCCAGACGATCCGGGCGACGGTCTGAAGACGTTCCCGGCGCGATCGCTCGACCTCGAGGAGCTGGTACGGCAGGCCGGTGCCGCCGCGGAGCCGTTCACGCTCAGCATCCGTGCATTTCTCACGGTGCCGGTCGATGGCGAGTACTGGTTCTCGCTCTTTGCCGACGACGAGGGTTGCCTGTCCATCGACGGCGAGACCGTGCTGGAATGCCACGGCGGCATCAACGAGGGCTCCGTCCTGCTGACCACCGGTACGCACCGTTTCGACCTCCGCTACGTCTACCGGCGGGAGCGTCGATCGTTGAATCTGAGATGGCTGCCGCCAGGCGCGAAGGCCTTTGCGCCCGTGCCGCAGGATCTTCTCCGGTTGCCGCGCCCCGGATTGTGAGGGGCTGGCGTTCGACAATGCGACCGCAGCCGCGCTCCATCATGGGCGGGGGCGATGGCGCGGTAGGGCGCGACGCGTGTCGATGCGGTGAGGGCGCTGCGGGCGGAGTAGGCAGCTTTCCATAAATCGATTCCCGCGCCTCTCGAGCGGACTTCGCATAAGATGCACGCTCGAGGAGAGGCCATGAACCGACGCGACTTCATCAGGAACAGCGCCGCTGCGTTTGCCGTCTCGGGTTTCCCGCGCTATCTCGAACAGTTCGGCGGCGCCAAGAAACGCGTCGGCCTGATCGGCACCGGCTGGTACGGCAAGACCGACCTCCTCCGGCTCGTCCAGGTCGCGCCCGTCGAGGTCGTGTCGCTCTGCGACGTCGACAAGCAGATGCTCTCCGATGCGGCGGATCTCGTCGCGACGCGTCAGGCTTCCAAGGCCAAGCCCCGCACCTACACCGACTACCGCGCGATGCTGAAGGAGAAGGATCTCGACATCGTGCTGGTCGTCACGCCCGACCACTGGCACGCGCTGCCGATGATCGAGGCGGTGAAGAGCGGCGCCGACGTCTGGGTGCAGAAGCCGATCAGCGTCGACGTCGTCGAGGGCCAGGCGATGCTGGCGGCGGCGCGCAAGTACAAGAAGGTCGTGCAGGTCGGCATGCAGCGCCGCAGCACGCCGCACCTCGTCCGCGCCCGCAACGACATCGTCAAGGCGGGGAAGCTGGGAAATATCGCCTACGCCGAGGTCTACTGCTACTACCACATGCGGGCGACGCAGAACCCGCCCGACTCGGCGCCGCCGGCCAATCTCGACTACGAGATGTGGACCGGACCGGCGCCGCTGCGCCCCTACAACTCGCTGGTGCACCCGCGCAGCTGGCGGGCGTTCATGGAATACAGCAACGGCATCATGGGCGACATGTGCGTGCACATGCTCGACATGGTGCGCTGGATGCTCGACCTCGGCATGCCGGACCGGATTTCCTCCGAGGGCGGCATCTTCGTCGACAAGAAGAGCAAGGCGAACATCGCCGACACGCAGACGGCGACGTTCCATTTCGGCGACATGCCGATCGTGTGGACGCACCGCAGCTGGGGGTCCACGCCCGACCCGGAATATCCGTGGGGCGCCACGATCTACGGCGACAAGGGCACGCTCAAGGCGAGCCCGATGAGCTACACCTTCATCCCCCAGGGCAAGGGCGAGAAGCCGTTCAAGGAAGACGTGACCTACGAGTTCGAGCAGTTCCCGGAAGACAAGATCGAGAAGGATCTCGAACGCCACGTCGCGCCGGCGATTCGCGCCCACATGAAGAACTTCCTCGAATGCATCGAATCGCGCGGCATGCCGGTCGCCGACATCGAGCAGGGCTACATCTCGGCGACCGCCTGCATCCTCGCCAACATCTCGATGCAGCTCGGGCGTTCGCTGCGATGGGACCACGCGAAGGGCCTGGTGATCAACGACGCCGAGGCCAATAAGCTGCTGCGGCGCCCGTACCGCGGCCCGTGGGTTCATCCCGATCCGAAAAGCGTCTAGACCAGGCCGTCGCCGGCTCCGCTAAAATACAGGGCGGAGAGACATCGACATGAGCTTTCGAGTGATTGCATCCGCGAGCCTGACGGCGCTCGCGTTGGCCACATCGCCTGCCGCGTCGCAGACCGGCTCGACATCCAAGCCGGCGGCGCAGACGCCTGCGAAGCCTTCGCCGACCCAGCCGGCGCCCGCGAAGCCGCCGACGACGAAGCCGCCGCACCGCCAAGCCGGCCGCCAAGCCGGCCGCGCCGAGTGCGGCGCTGCGGAACCCGGCGAAACTGACAGAGAAGGCGCCCGAGGTCTACAGCGTCGCGTTCGATACGACGGCAGGGCCCTTCGTCATCCAGGTCACGCGCGCCTGGGCGCCGCTCGGCGCGGATCGCTTCTACAACCTCGTCAAGCACGGTTACTTCGACGACGGCCGATTCTTCCGCGTCGTCTCGAACTTCATCGTGCAGTTCGGCCTCAACGGCGATCCGAAGACGCAGGCGTTCTGGCGCGAGGCCAATATCAAGGACGACCCCGTGACGCAAAGCAACCGCCGCGGCACGGTGACTTACGCGATGCGCGGCCCGGACACGCGTACCACTCAGCTCTTCATCAATTTTCGCGACAACGCCGGCCTCGATCAGCGCGGCTTCGCTCCGTTCGGACAGGTCGTGTCCGGCATGGAGATCGTCGACAAGATCAACGCCGCGTACGGGGAGGAGCCGGATCAGGGCAGGATCCAGGCCGAGGGGAACGCCTATCTGAACAAGGAGTTCCCGAAGCTGGATTACATCCGCAAGGCGACGCTGCAGAAGGCCGTGGCGACGACGCCGAAGCCCACCGTCACTTCGAAGCCGGCGCCGCCGGTCAAAAAATAGGCGCCGGGACTCAGTAGGTGGCCCGGCCGCCGCTGATGTCGAACACGGCGCCGGTCGAGAACGAGCATTCCTCCGTCGCCAGCCAGCAGACGAGGGCCGCGACCTCGGACAGTTCCAGGAAGCGGCCCATCGGGATCCTCGCCAGCATGTAGTCGACGTGCTCCTGCTTCATCTGGCTGAAGATCTCGGTCCGGGCCGCCGCCGGCGTCACGCAGTTGACGAGGATGTTGCGCGGCGCCAGCTCCTTCGCCAGCGACTTCGTCAGCGCCATCAATCCCGCCTTGGACGCGCTGTAGTGCGCGGCGTTCGGATTGCCTTCCTTGCCCGCGATCGACGCGATGTTGACGATTCGGCCGTAGCCGCGGTCGATCATGTGCGGCAGCACCGCGCGGCAGGTGAGGAACGGGCCCGTCAGGTTCACCTCGAGGACGTCGCGCCAGACCTCGGGCCCGAGCTCCCAGACTGGCGCGTTGCCGCCGGTGATGCCGGCGTTGTTGACGAGCACGTCGATGCGCCCGTGGGCCGCGAGGGTCGCGGCGGCGGCGGCGCGGACCTGCGCCTCGTCGCGGAGGTCCACCTCGCGCCCGGAGACGCGGCTGGCGTCGCCGAGCTCGCCAACCGCCCGACGCAGGCGTTCGCCGTCGAGGTCCCACAGGCAGACGGTAGCCCCGGAGGCGAGGGCGCGGCTGGCAATTGCCTGGCCGATGCCGCGCGCCCCACCCGTGATGACTGCGACGCGGCCCTGGAGATCGAGCTGATTCATGGTCGAGGTTCACTATATCCCCGGGCTGCGGCCGGGCCGTTGGATTACCGACGCGGGACGGTTCTCCATTAGAATTGCTTGGCGAGCTCCTGCCCGAAATCGACGACGTTTCGTGAAAATCCTGATTGCCAACCGCGGTGAGATAGCCGTACGCGTCATCCGCGCGTGCCGCGAGATGGGTCTCGCGTCGGTCGCTGTCTACTCCGACTGCGACCGCACGTCACGCCACGTCCGCGAGGCCGATCAGGCGTTTCCCATCGGTCCAAGCGAGGCCGCGCGCAGTTATCTCAGTATTCCGGCAATCCTCGATGCCGCCGCGCGCGCCGGCGCGACGGCGATCCATCCCGGCTACGGCTTTCTCGCCGAGAACGCCGGCTTCGCCGCCGCCTGCCGCGACGCCGGGCTGACGTTCATCGGCCCGTCGCCCGAAGCCATCGCGATGATGGGCAGCAAGACCGCCGCGCGCTCGGCCGCGGTGCGCGCCGGCGTCCCGGTGGTGCCCGGGACCGAGCAGCCGTTCGACGCCGCTGCCGGCGCCGCGGAGATCGCCGGGGCCGCCGAGGCGATCGGCTATCCGCTGCTCGTCAAGGCCGTGGCCGGCGGCGGCGGCAAGGGCATGCGCGTCGTCGAGTCGACGGAGGCACTGGCGTCGGCGATCGATCTGGCGCGCTCGGAGGCTGGGGCCGCGTTCGGCGACAGCAGCGTCTACCTCGAGCGGCGGCTGGCCCGGCCGCGCCACATCGAGATTCAGCTGCTCGCGGATCATCACGGCACCGTCGTGCCGTTCGTCGAGCGCGAATGCTCGATCCAGCGCCGTCACCAGAAAGTCGTCGAGGAATCGCCGTCGATGGCCGTCGACGCCGCACTGCGGCAGCGGATGGCGTCTGCCGCCGCCGCGGTCGCGCGCTCCGTCGGCTACACCAGCGCCGGCACGATCGAGTTCCTGCTCGATGCCGAGGGCCGCTTCTACTTCCTGGAGATGAATACCCGGCTGCAGGTCGAGCATCCGGTGACCGAGATGGTCACGCGCCTCGATCTGGTGCATTGGCAGATCCGGATTGCCCGCGGCGAACGCCTCGATATCGATCCGATCCAGGCGTTGACGCCGCAGGGGCACGCGATCGAGTGCCGCATCTACGCCGAGGACCCGGACCAGGGCTTCCTGCCGTCGCCCGGACCGATCCGCGAGCTGCGGCCGGCCTCCGGCCCCGGCATCCGCGACGACAGCGGTGTCGACGCCGGCTACACCGTGCCCGTCTTCTACGACTCGATGATCGCGAAGCTCGTCGCCTGGGCCGGCTCGCGCGACGAGGCCATCGCCAGGATGTCCCGGGCGCTGACCGAGTATCACGTGCTCGGCATCCGGACGACGATTCCGTTCTTCGTCTGGCTGATGCGGCAGGCGGCGTATCGCGACGGTGACTACGACACGACGTGGCTCGATCGGTTGATGCGCGACCGCGGCGGCGAGACGTTCAGCCAGCTCGACCCCGACGAGGAGACCCTGGTTGCGCTGGCGGCGTCAGTGCACACCTACCTGCGCGCGTCAGCGGCGGCGCCGGGCGTCAGTGCGCAGGCGATGAGCCTGTGGCAGCAGGCGGCGCGCGCCGAGGCGCGTCGCGGATGACGTTCGAGGTCGAGATCGGCGGACGGCGGCGGACTGTGTCGATCGAGTCGGCGGCGGCCGGGCGCTACCGAATCGTCGTTGACGGCGTCGCGCACGACGTGGCGGCCGAGCGCGTCGGCGCCCTCGGCTTCTCGATCCTCGCCGGCGGCGACGGCCGCAGCCGCGAGATCACCGTCGCCCCAGCCGCCAACGGCGCCGATGCCGGTGAATTGCTCGTCGGTCTGGACGGCCGCCTCGTCGCCGTTTCGGTCGACGGCCGCCGCCGCCGCAGCGGCGCGGACGGTGCGGCCGGCAGCGACGGCGAGCAGGCGGTCACGGCACCGATGCCGGGGCGCGTCGTCCGCGTGCTCGTGGCGCCAGGCGACACCGTCACCGCGCGTCAGGGAGTCGTGGTCGTCGAGGCCATGAAGATGGAAAACGAACTGCGAACGCCCAGGGCGGGTGTCGTCAAGGATGTCGCAGTCACGCCGGGCACGCTGGTCGAAGCAGGACGCGTCCTCGTCGTCGTCACGTAGACCGGTCAGCCCGAGCGATCATCAGTGGAACCCGAGCCACAGGAGCAGCAGCCAGAGGAAGCGCGGGCCGCACCGGCGACGAAGCCGCACTGGCTCCGCCGCGCCGTGGTCTACATCCTCGCCGTGCTCGTGTCGGTCGTCGCCGGTGTCCTCGTCACGGTGTTCAGCGTCGACCTCGGGCCGGAGTTGCGCGAGTTGGCCGAGCGCGAAGGCTCGAAGTTCATGGAGCGGGAGCTGCGGATCGGCCGGCTCTCCGCCAAGTTGACGCCAGGCGAATTCCTGCTCGAGGATCTCGTCATCGCCGGCCGGGCCCCGTCCGATCGGCCGTTCTTCAAGGCCAAGACGATCACGGTGAAGGTGCCGTGGTGGTCCATCTTCACGCGCGAGCTGGTGATCGAATCGGTGCTGCTGACCGACTGGGAAGTGGTGATCGAGACGTGGCAGGGCGGGCGCCACAACTTTCCCAAGGTCACACCGAAGAACCCGCGCAAGGGCCCGCCGCCGTTCATCACGACGGTGCGCTCGGTGCTGGCAACGCGCGGCCACTTCATTTACGACGACCACGGCGCGCCCTGGAGCACGACCGCTCCGGATCTCACGGTGCAGCTCGTCAAGAACCCGATCGACAACAACTACCTCGGCCGGGCGACGTTCTCGAACGGCGTCGTCCAGATCATGAACTACCAGCCGTTCGCCCTGGCGATGCGCTCGCGGTTCAAGCTGCAGGGCGGGAAGGTGAGCTTCGACCGCATCGATCTCGACAGCGACGGCGCCAGGTCGGTTGCCGTCGGCGACGTCGATCTCGGGCGGTGGCCGGAGCAGTTGTATAAGGTCCGATCCACGATCGACTTTCCGACCCAGAAGGAGATCTTCTTCCACGGGCAGAAGTTCAGCGTTTCCGGCACCGGTGAATTCACCGGCACGTTTCATCTCTTCAAGGGCGGCCGCGAGCTCAAGGGAACGTTCGCGGCTCCGGTCGCCGGCGTGAACCAGTGGCGGTTCCCGAACCTGCGCGGCTCGGTCCTGTGGGTGCCCGATCGCCTGGAGATCACCGACGCCAGCAGTGCGCTGTACGGCGGCACGGCGCGATTCGACTACCGGATGGCGCCGTTCGGGTCGCCGACGCGGCCGACGCAGGCGACCTGGATCGTCGACTACAAGGACGTTGATCTCGCGCAGCTGACCGACTTTCTCGAAACCGAGGGGCTGCGCCTCTCCGGCCGCGCGTCGGGCACGAATCGCCTCGAGTGGCCGATCGGCAAGTGGGCGGCGAAGCGCGGCAGCGGATCGGTCGCCGTCGAGCCGCCTTCGAGTACCGCGATCGCCGGCCGCAACCCTGCCGGCGAGCCGATGCGCGGCTGGCCGGTCCAGGAGGAAATCGGGCCATTCAACCCGCGGCTGTCGCTCGGCTACCTGCCGATCGCCGGGCAGGTCGAATACGCGCTCGATCCGGAGTGGATTCATCTCCGCCGGAGCTGGGCTGCGACCGAGCGAACCTACGTCGAGTTCGACGGCCAGACGGCGTACGGCCAGCGCTCCCGGATTCCATTCCACGTCACCAGCCTCGACTGGCAGGAGAGCGATCGTCTCCTCGCCGGGATCATGACCGCGTTCGGCGCCTCGACCGGCGCCGTGCCGGTGGGCGGATACGGCGAGTTCGACGGCGTGCTGCTCGACGCTTTCACCAAGCCTCGCATCCAGGGACGCATGCGTGCCGAAGGGATGCGGGCCTGGGACGTCGTCTGGGGAACGGGTCGCGCCGAGCTCGCGATCGAGAACAGCTACGTCTTCGTCACCAACGCGTCGATGACGACGGGAGAGGCCGAGATCCGGGCCGACGGCCAGTTCTCCCTCGGCTACCCGCGCCGCGACGGCGGCGACGAGATTGACGCCCGGGTGCGGGTCACGAAGTGGCCGATGAGCGATCTGCGCCACGCGTTCAACCTCGACAGCTATCCGGTCGACGGCACGGTGTCCGGCGAGTATCAGCTGTATGGGAAGTACCAGACGCCTCTGGGATTCGGCCGCCTCAACATCGACCAGGGGACGGCGTACGGCGAGACCTTCGACAACGCCTCCGCCGCGCTTCGCTTCGAAGGGAACGGCGTCCGCCTCGACGGTCTCTCGATCACCAAGAGCTCCGGCGGGGTGAAGGGCGCGGCCTGGGTCGGATGGGACGGGACCTACTCCTTCGACGCTGACGGTGACCGCATCCCGGTCGAGTCGCTGGTGACGACGGCGTTTCCCACGGCGCCGCTCTCGGGGCGGCTCCAGTTCAATGCCACGGGCGCCGGCACCTTCGAGCAGCCGCGCTACGACGTCAAGCTCAGGGTCGACGATCTTTTTGCCGGTGACGAAGGCATCGGCCAGCTGGCCGGCCGCCTGTCGCTTCGCGGCGAGCTGCTGACGCTGGATCTCGAAGCGGCCTCGCCGCGGCTCGTCGTGTCCGGGTCGGGGCGCATCGCGCTCACGCCGGAGATGGACGCCGAGATCTCGGTGCGGTTCAGCGAAACCTCGCTCGATCCCTACGTCCGGTTCTTCGAGCCGCGGCTCTCTCCATTCACCACTGCCATCGTCGGCGGCACGCTGCGCGTGGTCGGTGAGCTGAAGAACTCGGATCAGCTGATCGTCGACGGTCGGATCGAGCAGCTCGATCTCAAGCTGTTCGACTACCGGCTTCGCAACGAGGGACCGATCGAGTTGACGCTCGATCAGAACACCGTCCAGATCGGCAGCTTCCACGTCGTCGGCGAAGGCACGCAGCTGCAGTTGACCGGGGAAGTCGGCCTCAGGAACCAGACGATCGGCATCCAGGCGACGGGCGACGCCAACCTGGGGATCCTCCAGGGCTTCTACCGCAACCTTCGCAGCCGCGGGACCGCGGCGTTGACGGCGACGATTGCCGGCGAGCTCGCCAACCCGGTGTTCTCGGGCAGCGCCCGCATCGCCGACGGCCGGCTCCGCCATTTCTCGCTGCCGCACTCGCTCGAAGCAATCAACGGCAACATCTCGTTCGACGCCCGCGGCATCCGCGTCGACGACGTGCGCGGCAAGATTGGCGGCGGCGACGTGACGTTCGGCGGCCGCGTCGCGCTGAACGGCTTCGGCATCGGCGACATCAGCCTGACCGCGGCCGGTCAGCGCATGGCGATGCGCTACCCGGAGGGATTCCGCTCGATCATCGACGCCGACCTCAGCCTCCAGGGCACGCTGAACGCCCTCGTCCTCAGCGGCGACGTCGTCGTCCAGGACTCGCTGTGGTCGCGCCGCCTGGAGGTCAGCCCTGACCTGCTGGCGCTCGCGGGCCGCGGCGACGCGCCGCTGCCGACCGGCCCGGCGCCCTCCGGGCTGCCGCTGCGCTTCGATGTCGGCGTGACCGCGGCGTCGAGCCTGCGCATCCAGAACAACGTCGCCAACATGGTGGCGAGCGCCGACCTGAGGCTGCAGGGGACCTACGATCGGCCGCTGCTCTTCGGTCGCGCCGAGCTCGAGCGCGGCGACTTCGTCTTCGAGGGCAACCGCATCGTCGCGACGCCGGGCGGCAGCATCGACTTCTTCAACCCCTCGCGCATCGAGCCGTTCTTCGACCTCGAGTTCGAGACCCGGGTGCGGCGCCCGGGCCAGCCGTACCGATTGACGATCGGCGTCAGCGGCACGACCCGCGGCATCTCGTTCGCGCTCAGCTCGGACCCGCCGCTGCCGGAAGTCGACATCATCTCGCTGCTCGTCGGTCAGAACGTCGACCTCGAGGACGCGGAGCTGCGGTCGCTACGGTCAGGTGCGGTCGAGGACTCCGAGGAGGCGCTGCTCTTCGACGGCATGGCACGGCTGCTGGCGAGCCCGATCGCGGCGCCGGTGGGCCGCGCCGTGGAAAGAACGTTCGGCGTCGACACGGTGCAGATCACCCCGGCGATCGCCGCCGAGAGCGACTCGCTCACGCCTTCCGCCCGCGTCGTCATCGGCAAGCGGATCTCGAACCGCGCCTACCTGACGTTCGCCCGCGCGCTGGGCACCAGCAGCGACCAGCGCGATCAGATCATCGTCCTCGAATACGATCAGAACGACCGCGTCGGCTGGGTCCTGACCCAGCTGGGCGACAACACCTACTCGCTCGATTTCCGCGTCCGCCACCGATTCTGATGTCCTGGACCTCGCGGCTTGTTCGCACGTGCGCGGCGCTCGGTCTGGCGGTGATGTCGGCCGCGTCGGCCGGGGCGCAGTCGGCGGCATCGACCTACGTTGGCCGGCCGGTCGAAGACATCCGCATGCAGGTCGAGGGCGTGCCGACCACCGATCAGGCGCTCCTCGATCTCGTCGAGGTCCGCCGCGGCGAAACGCTGGCGATGCCGCAGGTCCGCGAGTCGATCGTCCATCTCTACAGCCTCGGCCGGTACCAGGACGTCCAGGTCGAAGCCGCGGCCGCCGCGGCAGGCGGCGTGCTGGTGACCTTCAACCTGATCCCGATGCACAACGTCAATCGCATCGAGTTCGCCGGGACGCTCGGGTTGTCAGCCGGCCTGCTGAAGCGCACGGTCGTCGAGCGCTACGGCCAGTCGCCGTCGGTCGGCCGCATCGACGCCGCGGCGCGAACGCTGCAGCAGCTCTATGCCGACAACGGCTATCTGCGCGCGAAGGTCGGGACGTCCACCGAAGTTCTCCACAATCCCGACCGCACGCTCCTGACCTTCAGCATCGACGCCGGACCGCGCGCGGCCATCTCGACGGTCGATATCGAGGGCGATCCGCGGACGACCCGGGACGATTTCCTCAATCGAATCGGCGCAAAGATCGGCGCGCCCTACCTCCGGCCGCAGCTGCAGGAGAAGCTCGAGAGCTACGTCGAGCGACTTCGGGACCGCCGCTACTACGAGGCCGAGGCGACGCTGCGCGGTGTCGAGTCGGATGACGGCAGCACGGTGGCGCTGGCGATCGACATCGACGCGGGACGGCCGGTGACGGTTCGCTTCGCCGGCGATCCGATCCCGGAGGATCGCCTGAAGGAGCTGGCGCCGCTCGAAACCGAAGGCACGGTGAACGAGGACCTGCTCGAGGATTCCGAAGCGCGGCTGGAGAACTACCTGCGGCAGCAGGGCTACTGGAAGGCCGACGTCGCGGTCCAGCGCGAGGAGAGCGACGCCGGCGTCGCCGTGGTCTTCACAGTCACGCGTGGACAGCAGTATCGAACCGCCGCCGCCGTCGAGATCACCGGCTCGCAGGCACTGTCCCTGACGGAGCTCCAGGCTCTCGTCGCCCTCGAGCCTGGCGCGCTCTTCGTCGAGTCGCGGCTGTCCGCCGCGGTGTCGGCCATCCTCGAGCACTACCGCCAGCGCGGCTTCGCCGGCGCCGTTGTCCGCTCCGGCGTCAACGAGACGGATCCGGTGCGCGCCGGGGAGGGGCTCGTGCGGCCGACGATCGTCATCGTCGAGGGGCCGCGCTCGCTGATTGGGGACGTCACGATCGTGGGCAACAGCGCGGTGCCGACGACCGAGCTGCGGCCGCTGGTCGCCGTTCAGCTGGGAGAGCCGTACTACGAGCCGCGCGTGATCCAGGCGCGCGACGCCCTGTCGCTCGAATACCTGAACCGCGGCTTCCCGTCGGCGGCGGTGTCGCCGACCCTCAAGGTCAGCGACGATCGGTCGCGCATCGACCTCAGCTTCACCGTGCAGGAAGGCGCGCAGACGATCGTCGACCACATCCTGATCGTCGGCAACGAGCATACGAAGCAGGAGGTGATCCTTCGTGAGCTGCAGTTCCGGCCCGGCCAGCCGTTCGGTCTTCAGGATCAGGTCGAAAGCCGGCGCCGGCTGAGCGCCCTCGGACTCTTCCGGCGCGTCCGCATCAACGAGCTGCCGCACGGCGGCAGCGAAGAGCGCGACATCCTGGTGACGGTCGAGGAGGCGCCGGTAACCACGATCGGCTACGGCGGCGGCGTCGAGGCGATGCCGGTGCTGCGGTCGAACCCGGACGGTATTGCCGAGCAGCAGCTCGAGTTCGCGCCGCGCGGGTTCTTCGACATCGGCCGGCGCAACCTGTTTGGCGCCAACCGATCGGTCAACCTCTACACCCGCGTCAGCCTGCGGCCGAAGGACGAGCCGGCCGATCCGGAAGTCAACGTCGGGCCTTTCGGCTTCAGCGATACCGCGTCGTCGCCACTTATCGTCAGCCGCGCTGGTTCGGCCAGAACGACATGACCGTCACCGGCCTCGTCGAGCAGGGAGCGCGAACCACCTACAACTTCGCTCGCCGCGGCGTCAATCTCGACGTCATCCGGCGCCTGACCCCGGCCGTCCGCGTCAGCGGCCGCTACTCGTTCAGCAGCACCCGCACCTTCGACGAGCAGCTGTCGGAGGAAGACCAGGCGACGATCGATCGCCTGTTCCCGCGGGTGCGGCTGTCGGGCTTCTCGGGCGCGGTCGCGCGCGACACCCGCGACGACCTGCTCCAGCCGACGCGGGGCACGTTCATCAGCGGCGAGGGTACGGTCGCGGCCAGGGCGCTCGGCGGCCAGGTCGGTTTCATGAAAGCGTACGGCCAGGCATTCGGGTTCCGCCGTCTGCCGGGGCGTCGCACCATTGTCCTCGCCTCGAGGGTCGCGATCGGCCTCGCCGACGGCTTCGAGCGCGAGGTGCAGCCCACTGACCCGGATGGCAACCCGCTGCCAGGTCCGCCAACGGTGGTCGAGGATCTGCCGGCGAGCGAGCGCTTCTTTGCCGGCGGCGACAGCACGATTCGCGGTTACGCGCTCGATTCGGTCGGCGCGCCGAACACCATCAGCGATGACGGCTACCCGACCGGCGGCAATGCCGTCGTCCTGCTCAACAGCGAGCTGCGGTTCCCGGTGTGGCGCGATGTCGGCGCGGTCGTCTTCATCGACGGCGGCAACGTCTTCCGCCGCGTGACTGAGTTCGACATCACCGAGCTTCGCGGCAGTGTCGGCTTCGGCCTGCGCTACCACTCGCCGGTCGGTCCCATCCGCCTCGACCTCGGCTTCAAGCTCGATCGGCGCGAAGAGCGCGGCGAGAGGGGCACCGCGCTGCACTTCAGCCTCGGCCAGGCGTTCTGACGCGAGGGGCGGCTATGGCGCCGTCGGCACCACGCGCACATACCAGAGCCGCACGCCGGCCAGAGACTCCGGCGGCAGCCACGCGAAACGCTCGCCAGCCGCGGCGGCGGTCGACGTCGCCGACGGCACGACGATGATCTCGTTCGACCCGGCGGTGACGATGTCGCGCGGCAGCGTGAGCCGGTACGAACCGACGCGGCCGGGGTTCCAGGTCGTCTGCAGCCGGCCAACCAGGTGGCGGTTGAACAGGATGTTGACGATGTCGCCGGCGACGGCGGGATCGAATCGCAGCACGAGATCGTAGGCGCGTTTCTCCGGCAGCGGCAGGCGAATCACGCCGCGCTGTTCATCCGACACCCGCACGGTGATGTTCTGCACGTGCGGCGGCGACCATCCCCGCCGGTAGAAGATGCGGTCGCGGGTGCCCGTCTCGATACTCGTCGACTCGCCGTGAGCGACGGCTTCGCGAACCACGTACCAGGGCATCGTGAAGTACCACGCGGCGATCAGCGCGGCGAGCGCGGCAACGAGCGCAACCCGGCCCGCGGCCCGCAGGATCGCCGGGCGCCAGCCTCGCGCCGGTGGCAACCGGAGGTGACGCAACCCGCGGGCGGTCAGCGTCACCGCGGCTGCGGCCGCGACCAGGAAGAACGGGTAGGCGTGCATCGTGAAGCGCCATTCGCCGCCGCCGCCGACGTTCCAGGTCAGCATGTACGGCACGAGCGAGGCTGCGAGCATGACCAGAAAGAGGCGACCGCCGCTGTTGAACAGCAGCAGCGCCAGGCCGGCCAGGGCGACGAGGCGGAGCGTCGCGCCGAGACCGGTGCGCCACGGCTCGAAGCCGCGCCACTTGGTGACGAACGGCTGCACCAGCACGCCGTCGATTGCCGTGTCGATGGTGCGAACGGGGCGCGTCACCAGCCGCTCGCGGACGTAGCTGGCGGCGCTCATCGGTTGATCGATCGGGCGCTGCTCGGCGAAGCGGTAGTAGGTCGTGTGGTAGTTGATGGCGACGAACGGGTCGCCGGTCGCGAGAGCGCAGTTGAAGAGATACGGCGCCACCACCAGCATCGCGGCGGCGCCGGCGATCGCCACGGTCCGCAGGCGTTCACGGAACGGGAACCGCGATCGTTCGAGCAGCAGCCAGAGCAGGCCCGGAACGATGAACGACACCGCCGTGATGCGCGTCAGACAGGCGAGACCGCAGCAGACCCCGGCCGCGACCGCCGTACCGCGGCGCGGACTCTGCCGCAGCCGCAACAGGCTCCACGTTGCGAACAGCAGGGTCGCGGTGAAGGTGTCATCCCGCCAGCCGTCGACCGCCCAGGTGACGACTTCGGTTTCGCCCGCCATCAGCGCCGCCGCGACCAGCCCCGTCGCCGGCGACACGAGCGCGGCGCCGACGAGATATGTGCCGACGATCGCCGCCGTCGACCCGGCGGCGGACGCGAGGCTGACACCGCTGTCCTGGTCGTCGAGCGACCACAGCCCGGCCCGCGTCATCGCGACGAACACCGGTTCGCGGACGTGGCCCTGGTAGAACGAGCGCATCTCGCGGCCGTACTTGATGTAGGTGATTGGATCGCCGCCGACGTAGGGGGCCTTCTCCGGCCCCCAGGCGATGATCGACGGCCTCAATGACGTTGTCATCGGCGCGATCGTTTGAGTCGCGACGCGGGCCCAGGCGGGATGGTCGAGCGTGCCGTATTTGCCGACGAAGGCGTCGAGCCGCAGCAGCGCGCCGTACAGCGCGATCAGCAGCGCCAGCGCGTGCGCGATCGTCGAGGGCCGGGCGATGCGAGAGCGGAGTCGCGCCGGAAGACGCAGCGGCCGGTCGTTATCGTCAGCGTCCGATTTCGGCTGATCGGGTCCGACGGCATCTCGGATTGCATCCATGGAAGAGTCGAACGCGCTGGCTCTGGAATTGTACACGCCGTGCGCCGCGTGCGACACTATAGACCGCGTGCGCCGTCATCCCCCCTTCTCGCCATGCTCCCGCCACGCCGCGCACGCGCTCATGATCGCGGTCTGCCTCAGCGTCGCCGTGGCAACGCCTGCGGCTGCCATTCAGGTGATTGATCGCGTCGTCGCGGTCGTAGCCGGCGAGCCGATCACGCTCTCGGATGTCGTGGCCGCCGACCGGCTCGGGTTGGTCACGACGGCGCCGGCCGCTGGCGATGGGACGCAGGCGGTGCTCGATCGCATCATCGAGCGGCGATTGCAGCTGATCGAGGTCAACCGCTACCTGCCGCCCGAGCCGTCTGCCGCCGAGATCGACAAGGGCGTCGCCGCAGTGCGGGCCAGGTTCGCCACCGACGCCGAGTACGAGGCGGCGCTGCGGGAAGTCGGCGTCAGCCGCGAACAACTGCGGGCGACCGTGCGCGACGGCCTGCGAATCTCGAGCTATCTGCAGCAGCGGTTTGGCGGCGGCTACCAGCCGACCGACGAGGACATCGCCCGCTACTACAAGATCAACGCCGGCGAGTTCGCGCGCAACGGGACGCCGCCGCCGCTTGCCGAGGTGCGCGACGCGGTGCAGGCCCGTATCGTCGAGGTGCGCATGACGGCGCTCGTTCGCGAGTGGATCGAAGGATTGCGGCGGCGCGCCGAGGTCACCATCCTGTGGCGGTGATCAGCGCAGCTTGTAGACCCGCAGCTCCGGCCCTGGATGGTCGCCCGAGGGCGTGAAGCGCTTCAGCTCCTGGCTCTGCGTGAACAACTGCATGTAGGCGGCGTAGAGGTCGGGATGCTTGTGCGGCGCGTCCATGGCGTCGCCGTACTTCTGCGACGAGGCGACGATGTACTGGACGCCTGCCTTGAGGTACTCGTCGTACTGCTGCGGCGCGCGGTAGTCCTGGACCAGTTGCGGCACGTTCGTCGCTTTGAACGTTCTCGGTATCAGCAGCGCCCTGGTCTCGATGACGATCGACGAGCCCTTGGGGATGTTGTCGACGACCCAGGCGTGGGCGAGCTCGACCGTGCTCGTGCGGCGCAGGTTGCGGGTGAACTGCAGCGACTGCACCGCCGGCGGCAGGATTGCCGCCGCCGTCGCGCCGACGATGATGAGCGTGCGGGCGGCGCGCGGGATGTCGAAGCGGCGGAGGAGGCTGACGCCCGAGACGGCGCCGGCGGCCGCGAGCAGGCAGACGAACGGCAGCAGCGGCAGCAGGTAGCGGCCGTAGATCAGCGTCTGCCCCGACAGGAAATAGAAGTAGGCCAGCGGGAAGATCAACGTGATCGTCCATCGCAGGTGCCCGGGCCCGCGAACGGCGCGGATGGCGCCGAGAATCAGCCCGGTGACGAGCAGCAGTACGGCCGGCCACTGCATGCTGCGCGACAGGTGCTTCCAGTAGGTCAGCCACGCCGGTTCGCTGAGCGCCTTCGGACTGTAGTAGCCGGCGAGGTGGGCGTAGCCGTTGAGGAACGCCGGCAGATCGAGAATCGTGTACGGAGCCGCGATCAGGAACGCGGTGGCGGCGCCGGCGACCGCCGCCATCGCCGCGATCACTCGCGACGGGCGGACGCCGGAGGTCAGGGCGGCGGCCAGCAGCGGCAGCAGGATCGAGAGGCCGCCCGGATACTTCATCGCCGCGGCGAGGCCGGCGGCCGCGCCCGCCCACGCGAAGTCGACGGCGCGCTGACGCTCTGACGCGCGCAGCGACATCAGCAGCGCGAGCGTCACGAAAAAGGTCGCCGGGACGTCGGTGAGAACGTAGTGGGACTCGCGCACGTGCAGCGGCATCACCGCCATCAGCCCGGCCGCGAGCGCCGCCTGACGAGTGCCCCACCGGGCGCCGATGAAGTAGACGAGCAGCACCGTCGCCGTGCCGAACAGCGCCGTGACGGCGCGGCCCCAGAGATAGAAATCCGCGGTCTGGGCCTGATCGAGCGCGGTCCATTCGCCGCCGGTGGCGCCGCTGATGAAGCGGAGGCACGCGACCGCGAGCTGGATGTAGAAGTAACCGGAGGGGTAGTCGAAGAAGTGCGGATTGAGGTCACCGGTCCGCATCATGCGGACGGCGCGCTCCATGATCTCCGGTTCGTCGACGCCGATGTTGAACGGAATGCCGGAGCCGATGCCGACGAACCGCAGCAGGGCGGCCAGCAAAAGGATCAGCACCAGGGTAATGACCGATTGGTGCAGGTCGATTGCTTCGCGCCACTCCCTTTCAGCCACAGGCCTCTCAGCAGTTTCTCTGGTCGGATAGAATATGCAACGTTAGCACATGGATCGCCTGCTCGAAGCCACCTACCGAGTCGAGCAGCGGCATTTCTGGTGGACCGGCCTGAGGGCGTTCGCGCGGCCGCTGATTGAGGAAGCCGTTGCCGGCCGTTCAGCCCCGCGCATCCTCGACTGCGGCTGCGGCACCGGCGCCAACCTGGTGGTGCTCGGCGAGTTCGGCCGGGCGTCGGGGTTCGATCTTTCCTGGCGCGGCCTCGAGCTGGCCAGGCAATACGGCCAGCGGCGCCTCGCCCACGCCTCGATGACCGGCATTCCGTTCGCCGGCGACGCCTTCGATCTGGTCACCGCGTTCGACGTCCTCTACAGCCTGAGCGAGCCGGACGAGGCGGCCGCCGTCGGCGAGATGTGGCGCGTTCTCAAGCCTGGCGGCACGCTCATCGTCAACGTCGCGGCGCTGGGGATCCTGCGCGGCAATCACGCGGTGTTCGGCTCGGAAGTGCGGCGCTCGACGCGCCGGCGGCTGCGCCGGGTTCTGACAGGCGCCGGCTTCGAAGTCGCGCGCCTGACTTACACCAACGCGTCGCTGTTTCCGTTGATTCTCGCGGTTCGCACCGGCCAGCGCCTGATGGGGCTGGCGACGCCTGAGGAAGCCGGGACCGACGTCGTCATCCCGAGGCAGCCAATCAACGCGGTGCTGAGCGCGTTGCTACGGCTGGAAGCCCGGGCGCTGCGCGTCGTGGACATGCCGATCGGCAGCTCGCTCCTCTGCGTCGCCAGGAAGCCCGACTGACGGCGACTCGAGGGCACGGGCGCGGATCCTGGCGAGACGACGGTTGAGGAAACGGAGTCCGGCGATGTAGGCGAGCGCGCCGAGAACGAGCGCGCCGGCGAATGGTCCGATCAGGAACGGCCAGAAGAAGGTCCCGACGAGATCTGCGCCGCGGCCCCAGAACGCCAGCCGCCACACCGGCACGGCAAACAGCTCGGCGAGACGATCCGTGAGGTTGGCCGTGGACAGCCCGAGGATGGCGGCGGCGGTGCCGGTGGTGATCGCGTACCACGGGATCATGATCCACGGCAGGTTGGCGCACAGGCCGACCAGCATCGCGACGCGGCTGAGACGCAGCGCCAGGGCGGCGCTGAAGCCGATCAGGATCTGCAGGCCGAGGAGCGGCGAAAAGCTGAGGAACACGCCGAGCGCGAGCGCCGCCGCGGTGCGCCGGGGATCGGCGTCGGGCGTCGCCAGGGCTTCCAGGCGACTGCGGACCATCGCCAGGAACCCGCCCGAGGTCGTGCTGCACGCGGCTGCCTGACCGGTCGCCGCCGGCTCGGGCCTCTCTTCCATACGGTGGTCCAATGTACTACAGCGCGGGGGCTTGACATCGCTTTCGCTTGAGTGTTATTTTTGTCGCATTGAATGTTATGAAAATAACATCAAGCGCGCCGCGCCGACGCCGGCCGCACCCGGAACGCGAGGCAGCAGGGCACCGATGACACCACCGAGCCTGTCACGACGAGAGCGCCAGATCATGGACATCCTCTATCGCCGCGGCCGCGCCACAGGCACGGAAGTGATGGAGGATCTGCCCGGCGACCCCAGCTATTCCACGGTGAGGACGCAGCTGCGCGTCCTGGAGCGCAAGGGCCACGTCCACCACGAGGATCAGAACGGCAAGTTCATCTACCTGCCGGCGGTGCCCCGGCGATCGGCGCGCAAGTCGGCGCTCAAGCATTTGGTGGAAACGTTCTTCGACGGCTCGGTCGAGAAAGTGGTGGGCGCCCTGCTCGGTGGCGAAGGCGTGCGGGTGACCGAGGCCGAGCTCGACCGCATCGCGCGGCAGGTGGAGAAAGCTCGATTGCCGAGGAAGGGGGAGGAACGATGAGCCCTTGGTTGGACGAAGCGTTGAAGGTTTCGGCGGTCGTGCTGACGGGCCTGATGGTCACCCTGCTGGCACGCCAGCGCTCCGCCGCGGCCAGGCACTGGCTGCTCGCGGCGACGATTGGCTGCGCACTCGCCATCCCGGTCCTGGGGCGGGTGCTGCCGGCGTGGTCTCTCCCGCTCGCAACCGCTGCGCCGATATCGCCCGGCTCGAGCGAAGCGGCGGCGGCCCCGGTTCCCGCGTCGACCGTCGCTGAGCAGCTGACGTTCGACGTCCGCCAGCCGTCGCCGACTGCCTTCGAGGCGAGTGCAATCGTTCCGGTCATCTGGCTTGCCGGATCGCTCTGCTGCCTGGCGCTGCTCCTCGCGGGGCTGGTCCGGCTCGCGCTGCTGGCTGCCCGCGCGACGCCGATCAACGACGGACCATGGGTGTCGATTGCCCGGGAGATCGAACGCGAGTACGGCATCAGCCGGCCGACGCGGCTGCTCTGCGGCACGCATCCTTCCTTGCTCGTCACCTGGGGAGTCAGGCCGGCGCGGGTGCTCATCCCCGCGGCGTCGGTCGCCTGGGCCGACGACCGCATCCGCGTCGTCCTTCGCCACGAGCTGGCGCACGTCAGGCGCGGCGACTGGCTGGTGCAGCTTGCCGGCGAAATGCTGCGCATCCTCCATTGGTTCAACCCGCTCGCCTGGATCGTGTGCGCGCGGCTGCGCAGCGAGAGCGAGCAGGCCTGCGACGACGAAGTGCTCAGGGGGGGCGTGCCCGCCTCCGATTACGCGACCCATCTGCTGGACGCCACCCGCGCGCTGTGTCTCGAGCGCGCGCCGCGGGTGCCGGCTCCGGCGATGGCGCGATGTTCACGACTGGAGAGGAGATTCGACGCCATGTTGAATACACGTGTGATCCGGACGCCGGCGACGGGATGGTTCAGGGTGATGACCGGAGCGCTCCTGCTTGCGGCGACCGGTGTTCTTGCCGCCGCGCAGGGAGGCACCCTGTTCTCGGGCACGATCACGGACTCGACGGGCGCGCCCGTCGCCGAAGCCAAGGTCGTGCTCACGAACGCCACAACCGCCGCCAAGCACGAGGTCAAGACCAACGAGCGCGGGCAGTTTGCGTTCGTGCCGCTGCCCGCCGCCAGCTACACCTTCGAAGCGCTGGTGCCGGGGTTCAAGAAAGCCGAAGCGACGATCCCCTTGTCCGGCGCCAGCGTTCGTCGCGATTTTGCCCTCGCGCTCGGAACCTTGTCGGAGTCCGTCACCATCACCGCCAACAAGTTGGCGTCGTCGGGGGGCGTGGCACCACCCGCGACGAACGCCAAACAACTCGAGGCCGACCTCAGTCGCTCCGCGCTGCAGCGGGACATCGCCGCATGCGAGCCGTCCGCCCAGGGCGGCAGGATCCGGCCTCCGCGCAAGATCAAGGACGTGCGTCCCGTGTATCCGCCGGCTCTCCAGGCCGCCGGCATCGGCGGGATCGTGACCATGACGGCGACGATCGGGACCGACGGGACGGTCAAGGACTACGAGATCACCAAATCGGTGCACCCCGAGCTCGACGCGGCGGCGGTCGAGGCGGTCAGGAACTGGCAGTTCGACGGCACGCTGCTGAACTGCGCCCCGATCGAAGTCACGATGACTGTGTCGCTGAAATTCGAGTCGAAGTAGGTCAGCGCGCGGGGCGCGTCCGCAGCAGGTCTTCGTAGAGCCCGATCGTCGCTGCGGCCGCGCTGTCCCACGAGAATTCCCGTTCCACGATGCCGCGCCCGGCCTGGCCGAGCGCGGCAAGCCGCTCCGCGTCGTCCAGCGCGCCGCTGACCGCCGCCGCGAGCGACGACGGATCACCGGGCTCGACGAGCCAGCCGTTGACGCCCGGTCGAACCTTGTCCGGCAGGCCTCCGGCCCGCGTCGCGACGACGGCGCGGCGGTGCGCCATTGCTTCAAGGGTGACGAGCGAGCTGCCTTCGTAAAGCGTCGGGTGGACGAAGAGCGTTGCCGCCTCGTACCACGCATGCAGCGTCCGATCGTCGACACGGCCGAGCAGGCGCGTCGCGTCGCTGATCCCCGCCGCCTCCACCGCCTGCTGCACGCGCCGGCGATACGGCCCGTCGCCGACGATCACCCACCGCCAATGCCGTTCACGCAGCCGGCCGTGCTCCCGCAGCGCGCCGAGCGCAGCGGCCATCACGTGGAATCCCTTGTTCTCCTCCAGCCTGCCCACGCTCACCAGCACGTCGTCGCCGGGCGAGAGTCCGGCGGCGCGCATGACGCGGCGACCGTCGGCCGGTCCTGCCAGGCGATCGATCTGATCGAGATCGAGCGCGTTCGGGATCGTCACCATCTTGGCGGGGGAGATCCGCAGGTGCGAGAGGACGACCGGCTCGAGCGACCGATCGGTGGCGATCACGCGATCGGCGGCGCGGGCGCAGGCGAGCACGGCTCGCCGCAGCGGCAGATATCCGGCCCGCTTGAGGCCGGCGAGCGACGGGCTCGTGCCGCCGAACTCCTCGAGCCCCTGCGGGTTCAGGACCAGGGGCGCGGTGCTCGACGCGCGTCGCTTCGCGTAGCCGAGCACGGCGGCACCGAGTCCGTGGACGATGTCGATTCTGCCGCGGCGTACGAGATCCCATGCGGCGCGGCCGGCGCGCAGGCCGAAGAGCGGGTAGGCCGTGCTGCGATCGAGCACCGTCGTGCCGCGGCGGCCGGCCAGCGGAAAGGTCCGGTAAGGAACCGTGACGAGCGCAATCCGCGGGTCGAGCGCTTCGTCATGGGTCGCGCCGGCGCCGCTGGCGCGTCGCGTGATGAGTGTCACTTCCACGCCGGCGCGGGCGAGGTGCTGGACCAGGTCGTAGACGTGGCGCTCGAGTCCTCCGAGCCCGTGCAGCGGAAACACCGAGCGGGCGACGACGGCGACGCGCGGTCCTGATCTCATGCGGCCCGCGACCTGCCGAGCAGATCGGCGTAGAGCGACTCGACGCGCGCGACGACCGCCGGGGCATCGAAATGCTGTTCGGCGTGGCGCCGCGCCGCGTCACCGAGACGCTGCCGCAGCCCGGCGTCCGCCACGAGCCGGCCGACGTCGTGCGCGAGCGCCGCCGGCGTCGCCGACAGCAGCCCGGTCCGGCCGTGGACGACGATGTCAGCGGTGCCGCCGGTAAGCATCGCGGCGATCGGAACGCCGAGCGCGCTGGCCTCGATGAGCACACGGCTCAGCGACTCCGGTCCGCGCGAAGGGAAGACCAGGAGAGAGGCGTGACGCAGCCACGCCGCGGTGGCCGATTGATCGACCCAGCCGGTGAGCCGGACGTCCTGCGAGGATGCACGTGCCGCGGCCTCGACGATCGACCGACCGGGCCCATCGCCGACGATGACGAGCGGCCACGGCAGGCCGGCCTTCCCGGCGATGTCGACGAGATGCTCCGAGCCCTTGTTGGGCGCGAGTTTGCCGACATAAAGCGCGTACGGTCCAGGCAGCGGCGGCGGCGCGGCCTCGCCCGCCGCACGCAGGCCGGCGATGTCGACGGGATTGGGGATCGTCTCGATGCGCGCGTCCGCCAGCTCCGGCGCTCGCGCCCGGAGATCGGCGGCGATCGCGGAGCTGACGGCGACGATCGCATCTGCTCCCGCGAGCCCGTGCCGCTTGCGGGCGAGGTTGGCGCGCATGTACGGAATCATCGGCAGCGTCAGCGGCCAGAAAGGCCCCGACCGGGGCCGCACGCACTGCGTCATCATGCCGGCGGAGCAGGCGGGGCACAGTGCGGTGCCCTCCGCCGTGTGGATCAAGTCGGACCAGTAGCAGACCGGCCAGTAGTCGCGAATCGTGCACACGCTCGGCACGCCGCGCCGGCGGGCGGCGCCGATCGCTGGCAGGCACGTCAAGACGTGCTGCGCGTGCACGAGCTCGATGCGCTGGCGGGCGATGAGATCGACGAGCGCTGCCTCCACTTCCGGAAACAGGCGCTCGTTCTTGAAGTAGTTGCGGACGTACGGCAGGTTCGGCGCCGGCGCGCCCAGCTCGCTGATCCGGAAGCCGTCGTACTCGCGCTCGCGCCGCCCGGCCGGCGTTGCCGGCTTCGGCTGAAAGATCGTGATCTCGTGGCCGCGGCGGCGCAGACCGGCGGCGAGCGCGTAGGCACTCCAGCCGCTGCCGCCGCAGATCGGCGGGAACGCGTCGGTGGGAATCAGCAGGCGCATGAGTTCATCGCCACCATAGTCATCCGCGCTGTCTCGCCTCGACCGCCGCCATCAGCGCCGCGCAATGAGCCTTCCAGCTGTAGTCGCGTTCGGCGCGGGCGCGAGCGGCGGCACCAAGCGCCCGGCGTAAGTGCGGGTCGGTCAGCCGCTCGAGCGCCGCGGCCAGGGCGCCGGGCTCGGACGGGTCGTAGAGGACGCCTTGACGTCCGTCCTCGACCAGCGCCGGAATCCTGTCGATGCGCGGCGCCACGACCGGCAGCCCGGCGGCCATGTACTCGAAGATCTTGAGCGGCGACCAGTAGAAGCCGAGTGACAACGGGCGATGCGCGCCGATCTCGAACGGCGCGACGCCGATGTCCGCCGCCGCCAGGCACGCCGGCATCGTCTCGTGCGGTACCGCGCCGGTCACGGTGACGTTGGCCAGGCCGGCGACTTCATGGCGAACGCCGGCGAGCTCGGGACCGTCGCCGACGAAGACCGCGCCCAGATCCGTCCGGCCCTGGCTGACCATCGCGCGGGCCGCGCGCGCCAGGTTGATGGCGCCATGCCAGGTCCTGAAAGCCCCGGCGAAGATCGCGACCGTCCCCGACGGCCGCCGATACGGCGGTTCGACGTCGAGACCCGGGCGGAACCGCTCCGTGTCCGCGCCCCATTCGAGCCGCACGACCTTGGCGGCGGGCGTCTCCGCCGGCAGAATCGCCGCGCTCGGCGTCACGATCAGATCGGCGCGCTGACAGATGCGATCGCGCCAGCGCCGCATCGGTTCGACCAGGAGCGCGCGATCGACCATCGCTTTCGTCGACCCGGGATAATCGATCACCGGGGCATTGACTTCGAGCACGGTCATGGCCTTGACGGCTTCCGCCGCGAGCACGCCTTCGCCGCCGAAGTTGTAGTAGCGCTCGATGATCAGGTCCGGCTTCAACCGTGACACCAGATCGCGCACGCGGGACATGCGCAGCCAGCGCAGCTGCTTGGCGCCAAACGGCGGCGGCATCGGGATCCAGCGGACGGATCCGGTCGGCTCCGGACCGTCACCCGGGGTGACGAGCACGTGGACTTCGTGTCCGAGCGCCGCCAGTCCCCGCGCCACGGCCGTGACGTGCACCGACCCGCCGGTCGTGCCGGGCACAGTCTGGTCGATGGCGCAGTAGAGAATCTTCATGCCGGTCCGGGCGCTGCCCGGTTCCCGGGTTCGGCTTCCTGCTTCACCAGCAGCGCGAAGAACGGGCCCGACGTGATCCGTCCGAAGAGCAGCAGATCGAGCTTCATCGCCGCCGACAGGCCGCTGAGGAATGCAAGCGTGGCGGGGCTGCGGGCGATGCGATCCTTCGCCGCGGTCCGGGCCTCCTTGACAGCGCGGGCATCCACGTCGCCGGCGCCGGGCGACGCCGCGGCCAGGCGGCGCGCGGCGCGCTTCGCCATCGCGTGCTCCGCCATCCGCATCAGGATGTTCTCGACGAAGCCGCCAACGATCGGCGTGTAGAAAGTGATTCGGCCGATGCCGAACCCGCACGCCGCGGCCGTGCGCTCGAGGTCGGGGACGTCGGTCAGCGGGTTGAGATGATCGGACTTGCGCAGGCGTTCCTGCCGCATGTCGATCAGCCCGATGCGTTCGAGTCCGCGAGCCAGCGAGTTGATCCAGCGCAGGCCGGCAGCCACCGGCGCGTTCTTGCGAACGTGGGTGTAGACGAACAGCTGTCCGCCCGGCTTCAGCACCCGGTTCGCTTCCCGCAGCATCGTCCGCAGCGCCTCCGGAGAGAGGTGTTCGAGGACGTCGAGCGACCACGCCTTGTCAAAGGTCGCGTCGGCGAACGGCAGCCGCCGCAGATCGCCGAGCAGGAGCGGCACGTCGCGCGCCGCGTCGGCGGAGAAGAACGGGCTGATGTCGATGCCGATGGCTTCCGCGCCGAGGCCGCGGTTCCACATCAGCGCCCGGCCGCTGCCGCAGCCGAGATCGACGATGAGATCGCCGGGCGACGGCCGCAGGAACTCACGCAGCATGTCGTTGCGGATCTTCGATCCGAGGAGCGGCGGCGAGACCCGCTCGTGGCGCGCGTCGACGTGGAGCGCTTCGTCGAGGTACTTGGTGCGCTCGGCGAACTCGTCGGCCGGATGCATGTCGAGGAACTGACGCCGCGGCGCCGCGAAGACGCGGCCGCAGCCGTCGCAGGCGAGCGCGGCGGACAACCGGCCGCCGCAGTCGGGACAGCGCACGAGGGCAATGAGACGATCCGAAATCATCGGCGAGATGAGGAGGACACGACGTCGCTGAACAGCGCCTCGAGCCGCGCGGCGCGCTCGTCCCAACTGTACTCCGCGACGGCCCTCGTCGCGGCTGCAGCCAGCCTGGCCCGCAGTGCCGCATCGCCGGCCAGCCGGCGAATGCCCTGCGCCAGGGCAGCGGCGTCGCCCGGCGCGACGAGTACGGCGCTGACGTCGTCGGTCAGGATCTCGCGGATCGACGGCAGGTCGGAAGCGACGATGGCGCGGCCGGCGGCCATGTATTCGAACAGCTTCAACGGCGACGTGGCGTGGGTCGAGAGCGGGGAAGTGAGGTTTGGCAGGACGAGGATGTCGGCGCGCGCCAGCCATCCCGGGACGCCGCTTCGCGGCACCGGACCGGTGAAGGTGATTCGATCGCCGAGCCCGAGCTCACTGGCCTGCGCCTCGAGGCGCGGCTTGTCCGACTCACCCTCCTGGCCGCCGACGATCACGGCGCGTACGCCGGGCGTCTGGGCCAGGGCGTCGAGCAGGACGTCCACGCCCTTCCACTTGTAGAGGTGTCCGGCGTAAACGACCGTCACCGGCGCCGCCGGCGGGCCGCTTGCCGGCAAGGTCCCATCGAGACGGGCGCCGTCGTGGACGACTGCGAGCCGCTGCCGCGGCCCGAGCCGCTTCGTCAGGTTGGCGGCGAGCCCCTGGGTGATCGTGACGTAGCCCTCCGCGCTCCGCCAGACGTGCGCTTCGCGCGCGGCCAGGCGCCGCAGCTTGCCTGCCGACGGCGCTGTCGCGGTCGAAAGCATGTCGGGCAGTGCCGCGGCGACCTCGGGCGCGTAGCCGTGGGACTCATAGACGAGCGGCGTCCGTCCGGGCAGCCGCAGCAGAAACGCAGCCGTCGTGAGATCGCGCGTCATGACGAGGTCGGCGCGGCCGGCGCCAAGCGCCCGCCCCGCGGCAAACGCCAGGTAGCCGACGCGCCGCGCCAGCGGCGGCAAGCCGGGCCCTGAGACCGGCGCGCGCTCGATGATCAGCCGCGGTTCCGGCGCGAGGCCGTAGAACCTGAACGGATCGCGGGCCGGCGAATGCGTATCCGGCCGCACGACCAGGCTTACCGTGTGGCCCCTCGCCGCCAGAGCCCAGCAAGTCTCCATCGTCTGGATCCCGTTCGCGCGCTCGAGCGGGAAGCGGATGTCGGCGAAATAGAGGATGCGAAGGGGGCGGCTCACTGAGGGTTCTGATAGAACGACGAGCGATCGAACAGGTAGCGGTAGGCGAGCCGCGGCGCCATCGCCGGCACGGTGACGAAGGCATCATAGGCGTTCTTTGTCAGCGCGAGCCGCTGCCGGTCCATCAGCCCGGTCGCGAACTGGGCAATCAGCGCCAGGTTCCACCACAGCGCCAGCGCAACCAGCGCGTGAACCGCCGTCGATCGCCAGCCGCCGCTCCATTGCGCCAGGATTGCCGCGAGCCCGACGATGAAGAGCGAGCTCGAGCCGACGAAACGCCGCTGGCCGAAGGCGCCGGCGGACGTCCACGAGTCGAGCGAGCCGAGCAGGTAGATCTGTGCCGCCAGCGCGGCGATCAGGCACACGGCGAGAGCACCCGGCCGCCCGAGGGAGATGTCCTGCGCCCGTCTCAGCCGGCTGAAGAGGAGGACGAGCCCGGCCACGACGAGGAGCATCAGCGGCGTCCAGAAGACCAGGCCATGGTTGGGTGAGAAGAGAATCTGGCCGGCGTGCGGGCTCAACCAGTTCATCTTGCGGCTCACCAGCCGCGGCGGTCCGACGTGGCCGTTGAGGAGGAGGTATGCGATAGCCTGCGGCAGGAACACCAGCGCGAACGTCGCTGCCGCGGCGGCCAGGGATCTCGCGGCGCCGCTGACGTCGAGGCGCGCGCGTCTGAGGTGGTGCCAGATGAAGTCAATCGCCGGCGCGACGAAAAACGACACGTCCTGCTCCCGCACCATCATCATCAACGCCCCGGCTGCCGCGAGCCCGGCGCAGCCTGCCGCCGACCAGCCGGTCCTGACCTTGAGCCAGACCGTCAGAAAGAGGGCGACGCAGAACGCGGAGGTGGCATGCGCGAAGACCGGGGCGACGTGGGTGTAGAAGATGAGGGGGGTCCCTAGCCAGACAGCGATGCCCGCAACCAGGCTGTGCTGCGGATCGAAGCCGAACGCCGTTGCCAGCCGAACGCCGAGGAGCACCGCCAGGAACCCGTAGAAGGCGGACCCGTAACACACCGCGGCCAGATACGGCCACGAGTAGCCGTCGCGGGGCACGGCGGCGCCGGCAGCGCGGGCCGTCAGCACCCCGGCATCGGCGACGGCGTAGAAGGGCGCCCACAGGATCGCCGAGCCGATGGTCGCGAAGCTGATGCGGAGCCCCGTATCGGACTGCATCTCGAGCAGGGTCTCGCGAAAGCCATCGCTGCGGGCGACGCCGGCGTCGTAGAAGTGCCGGTACTCGTTGTCGAACGAGACGTCGCGATCGAACCAGATCGATCGCAGGAACGCGAAGTACTGCACTTCGTCGCTCGCGTAGATGCGCGGCGTGATGGCGGGAATCGAGAGCAGGAACAGCACCACCAGCACCGCCACGTGGCGCTGACCGGCCTGCTGCAGCAGCGACGTCGGGCGTTCGAGGCGAGTCGGGGCGCTGGTGAACGGGAGCTCGCTAGACAGCGGCGCGCCGCCCGTCGAGGTCATCGACTCATTGTATCCGCCGTCGCTCGCTTCGCGAGCTTTGGCGCGACAAGTCCGCCTTTCTGTCGCTCGCTTCGCGAGCTTTGGCGCGACAAGTCCGCCTTTCTGTCGCTCGCTTCGCGAGCTATGGCGGACAAGTCCGCCTTCTGTCGCTCGAGTCCGCCTTCGGGCGCTCGCTTCGCGAGCTTTGGCGCGACAGGTTCGCCTTTCTGTCGCTCGCTTCGCGAGCTTTGGGCGGGGCTATCGCAACACCACGAACTTGATCACTTGCGTGAGGTTGAAGGCGGCGTGGCTGACCATCGGGGCGACGATACTGCCGCGGATGAGGTACAGCGAGCCCCAGATCGCTCCGAGGGTCGCGACCGCGATCGCAGCGTCGTAGCCTTGATCGAGGTGCCCGAGGCCGAAGAACAGGCTGTAGACCATCACACCGAAGGGGCCGCCGCCGAGCGACTGACGGAAGCGATGCAGGATGAAGCCGCGCTGCACTTCCTCGCGCAGACCCCCGGCGATCATCGCCGCCAGCGCGAACACCGCAGTGTCGCGGGGGTTGCGCAGCATGTCCTGCAGCGGGTTGCGCGCTACGTTGTGCAGCTCCGGGGCGATGGTGAAGAGGATGCCGAGGACGATCGCCGCCAGGACGAAGATGAAGGGCAGCAGTAGGAAGCCGAGCGCGATCTCCGACGCGAGGGGCCGCACACCGAGCAGTACGGACCGCACACGCTCGCCGCGCGACCTCAGGAAGAACACGATCAGGGCGAGCAGGAGCGCTGTATCAAGAAGCGACAGCGTCGTCACGAAGAGCGGCGACCATCCGCCGTCGGGCAGCCGCAGCTGCATACCGAAGCTTGCCATCACCGTCAGCAGGAACAATTGCGTCGGAAACCCGGAGCACATCACCACTTCCATCAGTGCTGCGACGCGCTCGGCCATTCTCACGCGCGGGGGAAGCGAGGACGGCGGCTCAGGTGAAGCGGGCGGCGCGACGACGTCGGTCACCCGGAAACTGTAGCCCGTAAACTAATAACCGGCCCAAACCGCTCACTGGAATGGGCGTTGCCGTGTAAATCTTACCCAAAACATGGTAAACTCTTCCCGTAATGGAAAAGACAATAACGATGGAAGAGACGACGACAGCCGGCGAAGCGCCGGGCGAACGAGTTTTGATTGTTGAAGACGACCCGGCGACCCGCACGGGTCTGGCCGAGCTCGTCCAGGCCTGGGGCTTTCAGACCGACGAAGCCTCTGACGGCGAAGAAGGCTTCCGCAAGGTCACCAGCTTTCGTCCGGCGATCATCGTCAGCGACCTGGTGATGCCGCGGATGGGCGGCCACGAGCTGCTCAGGACGCTAAAGGACCAGCTGTCCGACATCACGTTCATTCTGCTGACAGCGCAGGGCACGATCGAGAGCGCGGTCGATGCGATCAAGGACGGCGCCTACGACTACCTGAGCAAACCGGTGGATCCGCAGCGCCTGCGAATCCTCCTGCAGAAGGCGGTCGAGCGGCAGGAGACGCTGCGCGAGGTCAAGCTGCTGCGACGCCAGCTGCGCGAGCAGGGGAGCTTCGGCCGGATCGTCGGCAACAGCCCCGGGGTCCGTTCGCTGTACCGAGTCATCGAGCAAGCGGCGCCGACGTCGGCGTCGGTGCTGATCTGGGGCGAATCGGGGACCGGCAAGGAGCTGGTGGCGCAGACGATTCACGAGCTCAGCCCGCGGGCGTCGTTCCCGTTCGTGGCAATCAACTGCGCCGCGATTCCCGAAACGCTGCTCGAGAGCGAGATCTTCGGCCACGAGAAGGGCGCCTTCACCGGCGCGCACGACCGTCGCACGGGCGTGTTCGAGCTGGCGCATCGGGGCACCCTGTTCCTCGATGAGATCGCCGAGATGGTGCCGGCGACGCAGGTCAAGCTGCTGCGGGTGCTGCAGGAGCGCACGTTCCGCCGCCTCGGCGGGCGGCAGGAACAGAGCGTCGACGTCCGCGTCATCGCCGCGACCAACCGCGACCCGGGCGAGGCCGTCCGCGACGGTAAGCTGCGCGAGGACCTCTACTACCGGCTCAACGTCTTCACCATCGACCTGCCGCCGCTGCGCGATCGGCGGGCCGATATCCCGCTTTTGGTCCAGACCTTCCTGAACGAGTTCAACACCCGGAACAACAAGGCGGTACGGGCCGTCGATCAGGAGGCGATGTACCTGCTCGAGCGCTACCCGTGGCCGGGCAACATCCGCGAGCTGCGCAACGTCTGCGAGCGGGCGACCATCCTGGCCGAGGGCGACTTCATCGAGGCGCGGCACCTGCCGACGCCGGTCGTCAGCCGCAGCGAGCAGACGCTGCCGACGGTCACGCTTTCCCCGGGCACCACGGTCGACGAGGCCGAGCGGCGGCTGATCCTGCTGACCCTCGAGCATACGAGGAACAACAAGACCCGGGCAGCCGAGATTCTGGGCATCAGCCTCAAGACCCTGCACAACAAGCTCAATCGCATGAAGCAGGAGGCGAGGTAGGAGATTGTAGATTGTAGATTGCAGATTGAAGATTGGGTTGTCGATTACAGGACTGCAGATTGCGCCAGGCGTCAATTTCAAATCACCCGTCGTCAATTTCGCAAGGCCAATCGGCAATCCGAAATCGGCAATGCCAATCTTCAATCTGCAATCTACAATCTACAATCTACAATCTGCAATTCTGACCCTTCCCTCTAACCTTGTCGATTAAAGCCAAACAGGTCGCCGGCGTCACCACGCTCGTGGTGTTGGTGGTGGCGGGCATGACGGCGGTGCAGATGGCGTCGCTGACGCGCGTCCGCATCGAGGAGACGGCGTCGCGCGCCGCGCAGCTGAAGGATGCGATTCTCCATCGCACCGGCGAGGTCGTTCGCGCCGGCCATCCCGATCCCTATCTGGCTTTGAGGGAGGATGGGGGGCTGCGGTCGATCCTCAACTCGGCGGTCACCAACCAGCCCGAGACGAACACGATGCTGTACGCGGCGGTCGTCGACACCGAAGGCCGGGCGGTCGCGCACAGCATCCCGACGGCGGAAGGCTCGGTGCTGCCCGTCCTCGAAGACCTGATTGTCTTCAAGGATGCTACGTCGCTCGAACAGGTGACGGGCGTGCTCGAAGAGCGTCGGTTCGAGCTGCGGGAGCAGATTCTGCTGGGGGACAAGGACTTCGGCGCCATCCGCATCGCCGCCTCGACCTTCCTGATCCGCAACGAGATCCTCCGGACGCTGCAGCAGTTCGGCTACACCGCGGCGGCGGCGCTCGCGATCTCGACGATGGTCGCGATGCTGCTGGCGCAGTGGATGCTGCGGCCGATTCACGTGATTCAGAGCGGCCTCAGCCGGCTGGGACGCGGCGAGCTCGACGTCCGGCTGGACCTCCCGGGCCAGGAATTCGCCGACCTCGGCAGCTCGTTCGAGGCCGTCAGCGCGCAGCTGGCGGCGGTGCGGGCGCCGGCGTCGCTGCCCGCCTCGACCTCGACCGAGTTCGAGTCGGTGATGGAGAACCTCGAGGACGCAGTCGGCCTGTTCTCGGCCGAGGGCGAGCTCATGTTCTGCAACTCCGCACTGCGGGCGCTGCTGCCGGAGATCGGTCCCAGGGAGGCCGCGGCCAAGGCAACGCTGTCGATGCTGGCGGCGGACCACCCGCTGCGCCAGCTGGTCGAGCGCGCGCTCGCCGGCCGGCAGTCGGCCGGTCCGATCGCCGTGCCGCTCGGGACGGCGGAAGGCGATCAGGAAGCGCCCGAGTACCTGCTCCTCTGCCACGCGATCGAGGACGCGCGCGGCAAGTTCCTCGGCGCGATGATCGTCGCGCGCAATCTCGGATACCTCAGCCACGTCCACACGACGCTGAACTATTCGCGGAAGCTGGCAGCGCTCGGCCGCCTGATGGCCGGCGTCGCGCACGAGGTGAAGAATCCACTGAACGCGATGACGATTCACCTCGAGCTCCTGAAGCAAAAGCTGGCGTCGATGCGCGAGCCGATTACCGTGCCCGCCGGGCCTTCCGGGGGGTCGCGGACGCTCGATCTGACCAAGCATGTCAACGTCATCGGGGACGAGATCAAGCGGCTCGACCAGGTCGTAGTCGGGTTTCTCAAGTTCGCCCGGCCCGACGAGCTGAAGCTGCAACCGGTGCACCTGGCCTCGCTCGTCAGCGAAGTCATATCGATGACGGCTCCCGAAGCCGAGCGCCGGAACATCGTCGTCCGGGTGGAGTGCCCGCCGAGCGTGCCCGAGATCAACGGCGACCCGGGGATGCTGCAACAGGCGCTGCTGAACCTGACGATCAACGCGTGCCAGGCGATGTCGGATGGGGGGACGCTGAAGCTGATCTGCCGGGCGGTGTCGCGGCGGCGCGTGGAAATAACGGTCGAGGATACCGGGGTCGGCATCCCGCCCGAGAACCTGGGCCGGATATTCGACCTGTACTTCACGACCAAGGAGAAGGGGAGCGGTATCGGCCTGTCGATGGTGTTCCGAATCGTTCAGTTGCACGACGCCGAGGTTGAGGTACAGTCCACTCCAGGGCACGGAACCAAGTTCCGGCTCCTGTTTCCCCAGGCCTAGGTTTCAGTATGCAGAGGAAGGTCGGGACCGTCCCCGGCGCCGGCGCGATCGCGCTGTCGCTGATGTTGTCGACAGCATGCACCAGCCGCGGCCCGCGAGTGATCGAGGATCGCCCGCCGCTGGTGGTGCCGCCCGTGCCGACGCGTACGATCGAGCCGCCTGCCATCGTGGAGCCGGCGCCCGTCGAGCCGCCCGCCGACCCGCCGCCGCCGACCGCCCCGGCGGCGAACAAGCCCAAGCCGCCGACCAAGGACGTCAAGCCCGAGCCGGCCAAGCCCGAGTTGCCGCCCGATGCGGGGACGGCCACCGTCAACCCGCCGCCGCCGGTCGCGCCGCTGCGGACGCCGACGAGCCCGGTGGGACCCGAGGCGGCGCGGCAGGTCCGCGAAATGATCGCGCGCGCCCAGACCATCCTCAACAACGTCGATTATCAGAAGCTGACCCCGGATCGTCGGGCGACGTACGACTCAGCCAAGAGCTACATCGCCTCGGCCGATGAGGCGTTGAAGAAGGAAGACCTGATGCTCGCGCGATCGTTCGCCGAGCGCGCCGAGATCATCGCGAAGCAGCTCGAAGGTCGGTAACGCCGAGGCGATCGTCGGGCGAATTAGGGCGTCCGGGGAAAAGTCAGCCCGATTGGCCTCCTGTCAATATCTTGCGCCTGCCCTAAAAAAAGAGCACAATATCTGGTAGATCCGGCCTTGACAACGGGGTAAACAGGGGCCATTATCAACCCCGCCTTCGCGCGCACGACGTCAGCGCGCATCGGCGGCGGAAGCTCAGCCGAGGCGTGTCGTGACACCGCGACAAGCGGAGGAGAGCGCCAGCGCCATGAGATCTGCGGGGCATCCCAGCCCTCGCGCGGGTCGGATGGCGAGGGGCAGCTTGAATGCCCCTTGCTGTACGGTTCAATCGAGTGCGCGCTTCCACGACAATTGTCAGTTTCGGAGTCGTCCGACCCCGGGGGGAGGTCGGCTGCTCGACGTTTTCGGAGGGGAGACATGCAAAGAGGCGCTGCTCCGCAGGTGGACACCACCCGGGGAGAGATCACGACCCGCCCAACGACATCCCAGTCTGCACCGGGCATGGAGTTCGTCCGGTACTTCAGTCACGAGGGCATCGATCCGTTCGACGAAGTGGAATGGGATATCCGGTCGGCCGTTATCGGCAATGAGAAGGGACAGGTCGTTTTCGAGCAGCGCGACGTCGAGATTCCGCGGTTCTGGTCGCAGCAGGCGACCAACATCGTCGTCTCCAAGTATTTCCGCGGGCAGATCGGCGCGCCCGAGCGCGAGCGCAGCGTCAAGCAGCTGATCGGCCGCGTCGTCGACACGATTACCGCCTGGGCGCGCAAGCAGAACTACTTTGCGAGCGAGGACGATCTCCAGGCGTTCAGTGACGACCTGAAGCACCTCCTCGTCTACCAGAAGGCGGCGTTCAACAGCCCGGTCTGGTTCAACGTCGGCTTCGAGAAGGCGCCGCAGTGCTCGGCCTGCTTCATCAATTCGGTGCAGGACACGATGGAGTCGATCCTCGGGCTGGCCAAGACCGAGGGCATGCTGTTCAAGTACGGTTCGGGCACCGGCTCGAACCTCTCGAGCATCCGTTCGTCGCGCGAGCTGCTCGCCGGCGGCGGCACCGCCTCGGGGCCGGTCTCGTTCATGAAGGGCTTCGACGCCTTCGCCGGCGTCATCAAGTCCGGCGGCAAGACCCGGCGCGCCGCCAAGATGGTCATCCTCAACGCCGACCATCCGGACGTCACCGAGTTCATCAACTGCAAGGTCGAGGAAGAGAAGAAGGCCTGGGCCCTCATCGACGCCGGCTACGACGGTTCGTTCACCGGTCCGGCCTATTCGTCGGTCTTCTTCCAGAACTCCAACAACAGCGTCCGCGTCACCGACGAGTTCATGCGGGCGGTGATGGACGATAGCGAGTGGCAGACGCGGGCGGTGATCACCGGCGAGCCGATGGACACCTACAAGGCGCGCGACATCATGCGCCAGATCGCCGAGGCGACCTACATCTGCGGCGACCCCGGGATGCAGTTCGACACCACGGTCAACGACTGGCACACCTGCCCGAACACGGCGCGGATCAACGCCAGCAACCCCTGCTCCGAGTACATGTTCCTGGATGATTCGGCGTGCAACCTGGCGTCGATCAACCTGATGAAGTTCGTCAACCCGGAGGGATCGGCGCAGGCGGGCGAGCTCGATCACGCCAGCTTCGACGCGGCATGCCGCACGCTGATCACGGCGCAGGAGATCCTGGTCGACAACTCGAGCTATCCGACCGAAGCGATCGCCCGCAACAGCCACGCCTATCGGCCGCTCGGCCTCGGCTACGCCAACCTCGGCGCGCTGCTGATGTCGCGCGGGCTGCCCTACGACAGCGATGCCGGCCGTGACTACGCCGCCGCCATCACCGCGCTGATGCACGGCGCCGCCTACGCCCAGTCGGCGAAGGTCGCGCGCGATCACGGCGGTCCGTTTGCCGGCTACGAGAAGAACCGCGAGCCGTTCCTGCGCGTCATGCGCAAGCATCGCGCGGCGCTCAAGGACATCGACCGCAGCCACATGCCGAAGGACCTGTTCGACGCCGCGAAAGCGGTCTGGGACGAGGTCATCGAGATCGGCGAGCAGCACGGCTTCCGCAACGCCCAGGCGACGGTGCTGGCGCCGACCGGCACGATCGGCTTCATGATGGACTGCGACACCACCGGCGTCGAGCCGGACATCGCGCTCGTCAAGTACAAGAAGCTGGTCGGCGGCGGCCTGATGAAGATCGTCAACCAGACGGTGCCGATGGCGCTGGCCAAGCTGGGCTACAACCCGCAGCAGGTCAAGGAGATCATCGAGTACATCGACGAGAACGAGACCATCGAGGGCGCGCCGCACATCAAGGACGCGCACCTGGCGGTGTTCGACTGCGCCTTCAAGCCGGCGCGCGGCGTCCGCTCCATCCACTACATGGGGCACATCAAGATGGTCGGCGCGACGCAACCGTTCCTGTCCGGCGCGATCTCGAAGACGGTCAACGTCCCGAAGGACGCGACGGTCGAGGAGATCCAGCAGGCCTACATCGATTCGTGGCGCCTCGGCACCAAGGCGGTGTCGATCTACCGCGACGGCAGCAAGCGGACGCAGCCGCTCAACACCTCGAAGGACAAGGAGAAGACGGTCGCCGCCGCGGCCGTCGCCGGGCCGGCCCGCCGCCGGCTGCCGGACGAGCGCCACTCGATCACGCACAAGTTCGATATCGCCGGCCACGAGGGCTACATCACGGTCGGCTGCTACGAGGACGGCACGCCGGGCGAGCTGTTCCTGGTGATGGCGAAGGAAGGCTCGACGATCTCCGGCTTCGCCGATGCTTTCGCGCAGGCGATCTCCTACGCCCTGCAGTACGGCGTGCCGCTGCAGGATCTGGTGGACAAGTTCTCCCACGTCCGCTTCGAGCCGTCCGGCATGACCAAGAACCCGGACGTGCGCTTCGCCAAGTCGATCGTCGACTACATCTTCCGCTGGATGGCGACCAAGTTCCTGTCGGCCGACGCCCAGTTCCGGGTCGGCGTCAACAATCGCGAAGAGGTGGTGACGACGCCCGAGCAGCTTCCGCTCGACGTTGCCGCCGCCGCCGGCGCCTCGGCCACGGCCGCGATTGCGACGCCCAAGATCTCGGCGTTCGCCGCGATGCAGAACCAGGAGGACGCGCCGCCCTGCTCGACCTGCGGCTCGATCATGGTGCGCTCGGGCTCGTGCTACAAGTGCTCGAACTGCGGCACGACGTCAGGGTGTGCCTAGATCTCGGGGCTCGGGGTTCGGGATTCGGGGTTTTAGAAAGGGCCGGCTCACGCCGGCCCTTTTCTTCTTTCGTTGGCCTCAGGCTCAGGGCTAAGGGCTTCGGCCTTCGGCCTTGACGCTTGCGCCAGGAGCCGTTCATCGAGCTCCCGAGCCCCGAGCCCCGAGCCCCGAACCCCGAACCCCGACAGCGTTACAATCCCCCCATGACGACCCTCACGGCGGTAAGAGAGGCGGCGTTTCCGGCGGCGGCCACCGATCGCTTCTACGCGCGGATGGCGGTGGTCTGCCTCGCCGTGGGTGTGATCGGCTTCGCGCCGACGTACTGGGTGCCGCTGCTCCGGGGCACGCTCGACCTCCAGCCCCTCGCGCACGTTCATGCGCTCTTCTTCTACGGCTGGCTGTTGCTGCTGATCCGCCAGAGCTCGCTGGCGGCATCGGGCCAGTTCGTTCGCCACCGTGCGTCGGGGCTGGTCGGCATCGCCCTGGCGTCGGGAATGGTCTTCGTCGGCATCGGCATGGCGATCCACAGTTTGAAGGAATCGATCGCCAACGGATTCGAGCCTGCCGCCCGTGCGTTCACGATCGTCCCGATCAGCGGTATCCTGCTCTTCGCGATCCTGTTCGCCATCGCGATCGCGAAGGTGCACGACAGCGACGTGCACAAGCGGCTGATGCTGGTGAACACGGCGGGAATTCTGCAGGCCGCGGCCGGCCGGTGGTTCGTGCTGTTCCTCGCGCCGCCGAGTGCGCCGGGCGTGGCGGTGAGTCCGCCGCCGGTCTTCGTCAGCGTGATGCCGGGGCTCGTCGTCGATCTGCTGATCGTCGCCGGAATGGTCTACGACCTGCGCACGCGCGGACGTGTCCACCGCGCCTACTGGATCGCGGGCGGCGTGACGCTGGCCGTTCAAGTGCTGCGCGTGCCGCTCAGTCAGTCGGGCGCCTGGCTGCACGCGACGAACTGGCTGCTGGCGCTCGCGCCCTAGCGCGCGGCCTCCCGCCTCAGGATCGCCACGACTTCGGTGCCACCCATCGCCGTTCGCGACACCGCCGGGTAGTGACGGAAGGACATGTGGCTCCTCGTGTGAGTGAAACCGTATTGTAGCCGTCGAGCGCGCCGCGGCCGGCTGACAGACGATATGCTGATGGCGTGAACCGTCGCGTCGACTCGCCCAGCCTCAACCAGTCCCGACGCCTGGCCGCGGTCCAGGCTCCCGTCATTCCGATTGTCGGCCGCTGGACGGCGGAGACGCCCGGCACGATCTCTCTCGGACAGGGCATCGTTTCGTATCAACCGCCGCCGGAGACTGCCGTGGCGGTGCGGGAGTTCGGTGGCGCCCTCGCCGACCATCGCTACGGCCCGGTCGAAGGGCTGGCGACGCTCGTTGCCGCGATCGAACGCAAGCTCGCCGACGAGAACGGCATTCCCGTCCGCCCCGGAAGTCGCGTCGTCGTCACCGCGGGCGGCAACCAGGCGTTCATGAACGCCGTGCTCGCGATTACCGACCCCGGCGACGAGATCATCCTGCCGACGCCCTACTACTTCAATCACGAGATGGCGGTCGTTATCGCCGGCGCGGTCGCAGTCGGCGTGCCGACCTCGGCGGACTATCAGCTCGACATCCAGCGGCTGGCGGACGCGATCAATGACCGTACCCGGGCGATCGTCACCGTGTCCCCGAACAATCCCACCGGCGCGGTCTATCCGGAGGCGGCGCTTCGCGAGCTGAACGCGCTCTGCCGGTCGCGCGGCATCTTCCACATCCACGACGAGGCCTACGAGTACTTCACCTACGGCGGCGTGCCGCACTTCTCTCCCGGCTCGATCGCCGGCGCGGCCGGACATACCCTCTCGCTCTACTCGCTGTCGAAGGCGTACGGCATGGCGAGCTGGCGCGTCGGCTACATGGTGATTCCAGACGGGCTGCACGACGCCATCAACAAGATTCAGGACACGATCCTCATCTGTCCGCCGGCCGTCTCGCAGCAGGCGGCGATTGCGGCGCTGGCCGTCGGCCGCCCGTATGCCGCGGCGCACGTCGCGCCGCTCGACGACGTCCGGCGCGCCATCTTTGCAGAGCTCAGCCGGGAGGATGTGCCCTGCGACGTGCCGTCGCCCGACGGCGCCTTCTACTACCTGGTGAGGGTCCACTCCAGCCTCGATCCCATGACGCTGACCGAGCGTCTCATCAAGGAGCACAAGGTCGCGACGATTCCCGGATCGGCCTTTGCCGATCCCTCGCGCTGTTCGATACGCATCTCCTACGGCGCCCTCGGCGCCGATTCGGTGATGGAAGGGCTGCGCCGGCTCGTGACCGGGCTGAAGGCGCTTGTATAAGTCTTGTCGGGCTCAGGGCTCAGGGCTCAGGGCTCAAAAGGCTTTCAGTTCCCAGCCGCGCGACTGTGAACCGAAAGTTCTTTGAGCCTAAAGCCCTGAGCCCTGAGCCCTGAGCCCTAGACCAACAAGGATCCCCCAATGCGAATCGTCGTCATCGGCGCGACCGGCACCATCGGCAGCGCCGTCGTCTCCGCGCTGTCAGAGGCCGGGCACGAGGTGCTCAGCGTCAGCAAGAAGAGCACGCCTCTCACCGTCGACATCAGTGATGCCGCGTCGCTGTTGTCGATGTTCAGGCTCGTCGGCAAGGTCGACGCCATCGTCAGTGCCGCCGGCCTGGCCCGCTACAAGCCGCTGGCTGAGTTGAGCGACGACGACTTCGACTTCACGCTCCGCAACAAGCTGATGGGGCAGGTCAACATCATCCGCTACGGCCTCGAGTACGTGCGCGACGGCGGCTCCATCACGCTGACGGCCGGCTTCCTGTCGCGGAACCCGGCGCCCGGCAGCGCCGCCGTCAGCCTGGTCAACGCCGCCCTCGAGGGGTTCGCGCGCGCCGCGGCCTGCGAGGCGCCGCGCGGCATTCGCGTCAACGTCGTCAGTCCGCCGTGGCTCACCGAGACGCTCGAGAAGATGGGCACCGACACGAAGGGCGGCATGCCGGCGGCCACCGTGGCGAAGTCGTATGTCGAGAGCGTGACGGGTACGGCATCCGGCCGCGTGATCGATCCCCAGCCGTAATGCCTCGCGAGCGCCGGTGGCTGGCGTATGGCGCGCTGCTGGTCGCCATCTCCGGCATCGCCTGGTCGGCAATCTTCATTCGCTGGTCGGCGGTCCCGGGTCCGTCGTCCGCCTTTTATCGCGTCTTCATCGCCTCGCTGGTGCTTGTACCGTGGCGTCTGGCGACGTCGCTCGCCCAGGCCAGGACCGGCGGCATGGTCAAGGCACGCCCGCGGGCGATGCTGCTGGCGCTGGTCGGCGGCATCTTCTTCGGCCTCGACCTGGCGCTCTACAACACCGCCGTCATGCGCACGACGGCGACGACGGCGACGCTGCTCGGGAACAACGCGCCGATCTTCGTCGGCATTGGATCCTGGCTGCTCTTCAAGCGTCCACCCCGGCGCACGTTCTGGATCGGCCTCGCGCTGGCGGTGGCGGGCGCGGCGATCATGATGGTCGCGGCCGCGGCGGGGAAAGCGGGAGGACGCGGCGATCTCGCCGGCGCCGGGATGGCGATCGCCGCGGCCTTCTTCTTTGCCGGCTACCTGCTGACGACCGAACACGTCCGCGAGGAGATGGATACGCTGACGTTCAGCACCATCGCGGTTGTCGGCAGCGTCCTGACGCTGCTGGTCGTCTGCCTGGTCCTCGACAGTCCGCTCGGCGGCTTCACCACGCGCACGTGGCTCGCCCTGCTCGGGCTCGGGCTCATCTCGCAGCTCGGCGCCTACCTCGGGCTCGCCTACGCGCTCGGCCACCTTCCCGCGACGATCACGTCCGTCGGGCTGCTCGCACAGGTCCCGCTCACGGCTTTACTGGCGGTGCCTCTCCTCGGAGAACCGCTGACGATGCCGTATCTGACCGGAGGCGCGCTCGTCCTCGTCGGGATTTATGTTGTGAGCCTTGGAACGAGGAAGTAGCCGCCGACCGGCGCGATCCATGCAAGCGGCGCCGATATGGCTGATGAGTTTCTGGGCATCTACCTGAACGATCACCTGGCCGGAGCTCTTGTGGCACTCGAGCTCCTTCAGCATCTCGAGCGTGCCTATTCCGGCCATGCCGTGGAGCAATTCGCTACAGCGCTGCGAGCGGACATCGAGGACGACCGGCGGGAGCTGCGCCAACTGATGAGCCATCTGAACGTCGCCGAAAGCAAGGCCCGCCAGGCGACGGCGTGGGTCGCCGAGCGCGTGACGTTGATGAAACTGCGACTCGATGACTGGGCGGCCGGTGACTTCCGGTTGTTCGAGGCGCTCGAAGCGCTGGCGCTGGGGATCGAGGGAAAGCGGGCGCTCTGGGTTGCCCTTGCCGAGGCTGCCCAACGGGCGCCGGTCCTGCGGCTGCTCGACTACGACCGGCTGGTCAGGCGCGCCGTCGAGCAGCGCGAACGCGTCGAAGCGCGGCGCCTCGCCACGGCCCTCTCCGCGCTCGTTCCGGCGCACTAGCCTTTTCTTTACCGAGGGGCTTTGCCCCTCGGTAAAGAAAGACTCCCCGACTGGCTTCCGCCTCCGCTGAAGCTACGGCGAGACCTCGCCGAAGCGCCTTTGGCGCGAAGGCGGGCGCTCGCGGGGCCCCGAAGCCGCGCTCCGCTCTCCAGGCTCACTCGCTAGTGCTCGCTCGCTCCGGTCTGACGCTCGCGCCATAGGCGCGCGTTCATGAGATGGTTTCCAACCAGTTTCCCTCAGCGCCCCGGCGACTGCTGCCGTCAAACGACAGGCGACGCCGCGCGTTCCCCTGCGAGCGCGGTCCGGACCTCTGCCAGGAGCTCGGTACGATCGCACGCGGGCGCGGTGATCGAAGATCTGGCCGGTGATGATGATTTCATCCGGCGACGTCCGCGCCAGGAACTCGCCAAGCTGCTGGCGGACCGCGTCAGGCGTGCCGACAATCGCCGAGGACAGGGTGTGTTGGAGCTCGGCGCGTTCGAGCGGCGTCAGCTGGGCGTCGAACCGGTCGGGATCGATTGGCGGCGGCAGCGGCCCGAGCTGGCCGCGCCGCAGGGCCAGGAACACCTGCTGGTGCGACGTGAACAGACGGCGCGCATCCTCCCGCGAGTCGGCGACGACGGCGTTCACGCCGAGCATCAACCGCGAGCGATCGAGATACTCGGACGGCTTGAAGCGGCTGCGGTAGAGCTCGATGGCCGGCATCATCTGCGCCGGGGCGAAGTGCGACGCGAAGGCGTAGGGCAGCCCGAGCTCCGCCGCCAGCTGCGCGCCAAACAGGCTCGACCCGAGGATCCAGACCGGTACGTTCAGCCCGGCGCCCGGAATCGCCCGCACCTTCTGCCCGGGTGCTGGTTCGCGCAGGAACGCCAGGAGCTCGACGACGTCTTGCGGAAAAGTGTCGGCGTTGGCGGCCCTCCGAAGGGCCATCGCCGTGATCTGGTCCGAGCCGGGCGCCCGCCCCAGGCCCAGGTCGATCCGCCCCGGAAACAGCGATTCCAGCGTGCCGAACTGCTCGGCAATGAGCAGCGGCGCGTGGTTGGGCAGCATGATGCCGCCGGCGCCGACCCGGATCGTCTTCGTTCCGGCCGCGACGTGGCCGATGACCACGGACGTCGCCGCGCTCGCGACCGCCGGCATATTGTGGTGTTCGGCCAGCCAGTAGCGTGTGTAGCCGAGTCTCTCGGCGTGGCGCGCCAGGTCGAGGGTATTCGTCAGCGCCTGACCGGCGCTTCCTCCTTCGACGATAGGTGAGAGGTCGAGAACGGAAAAGGGAATCATGAGCCTCTCTATTTAGGACGCCGGCCGGCCTTGGACCGTCCCAACGATCCGACTCTGGCGTATGCTCAGGGAGCTGCGATGTCTGCCGGCTTACGAATCCTCGTCGTCTGCCTGGCGGTGTTCGGATTCACCACCGGGGTACCAGCCGAAAGGCAGGCCCCGCGAGCCGCCGAGCACGTGGTACTCATCAGCCTCGACGGCTTCCCGTCGTGGGCCATGGACGACCCGTATCTTCCCGTCCCGACGCTGCGAGCGCTGGCCGGACGCGGTGCCATCGCCAGAACGATGCGTCCGGTCAACCCGACCGTGACGTGGCCGAATCACACCACGTTCGTGACCGGCGTCCGGCCGGCAACGCACGGCGTCCTGTTCAACGGCATATTAGTCCGCGAGCCAGGCGTTCCGCCGCGAGTGGAGCCGTGGCGGGACAAGAGCGAGATGGTGCGCTCGCCGACGCTCTACGACATCGCCTTCGCACAGGGGTTGACGACGGCCCAGGTCGACTGGGTGGCGATCCAGAACGCGCCGACGATCTCGTGGGCGTTTCCCGAGCGGCCGGATCCGAAAGGGCAGATCGCGCAGGAGCTCGTGAAGGCCGGCGTGCTGTCGCAGGCGGAGCTCGAGACGTTCCACACGAGGAACATCGTCTGGCGCGACCACGTCTGGACCGAGGCGGCGGCCCACATCATCCGTCAGCACCGGCCGAACCTGATGCTCTATCACCTGCTGACGCTCGACTCGGTCCATCACCGCTACGGTCCGCGAACGCTCGCCGGTCAGGCGGCGATGGCGGCGCTCGACGCGCACGTGGCTCGAATTCTCGCTGCGATCGAACAGTCCGGCACCGCCGCCCGCACCGCCGTGTTCGTGGTGTCCGACCACGGCTTCCGCCAGGCGACGCGGCAGATTCGCCTGAACGCGGCGCTCGCGAAGGCCGGCCTGTTGACCGTGCAGGACGGAAAGGTCGTACGCGCGGACGCCTACGTCGTTCCCGAAGGCGGCACGGCCATCGTCTACGTCACCGGGCCGGATTCGCCGGGCGCGATCCTGGCGCGGGCGCGACAGGCGATCGAAGGCGTCGAGGGTGTGGCGACGCTCGTCGAGCCGGCGGACTACGCGAAGTACGGCTTACCCGATCCCTCCAGCAATAGTCAGATGGGGGCGCTGTTCGTCATCCCCAGGGACGGGTATTCGTTCACGGCGGCGGTGGGCGAGCAGGTTGTCGTCGATGCGACCGAAGGCAGCCTCGGCGCGCACGGGTATGTGGCGACCGATCCCGACCTCGGCTCGCTGTTCATCGCCGCCGGCGCCGGCGTCCGATCTGGTGTAACACTCGAGGCGGTCGATAGCATAGATGTAGCGCCGACCATCGCCAGGCTCCTCGGCCTGCAGTTGTCCGGGGCCGACGGAAAGGTCCTGGAATCGATGCTGCAGTCATCCGGTCGGTAAAGGCGGCGCCTTCGGGCCATGCTGGAATCTGGTACTCGTCTCGGTCCGTTCAGTATTCTGTCCTCCCTCGGAGCCGGGGGCATGGGGGAGGTCTACCGCGCCCAGGACACCCGGCTCAACCGCACCGTCGCCCTCAAGGTTCTGCCGTCCCTGAAGGCCAGCCCGGAGTTCCGCCAGCGGTTCGAGCGCGAGGCGCGGGCGATCGCCGGCCTCAATCACCCGCACATCTGCACCCTCCACGACGTCCGGAACGAGTCGGGCGTCGATCTGCTGGTGATGGAGTTCTGCGACGGCATTACGCTCGCGGAGCGTTTGAACCGCGGCCGCCTGACGGTCGACCAGGTGACGCGCTACGGCATCGAGATCGCCGAAGCGCTGGATCACGCTCATCGCCACAGCCTGACCCACCGGGATCTGAAGCCGGGCAACGTCATGCTGACGCCGTCGGGCGTCAAGCTGCTCGACTTCGGCCTTGCCAAGCTGGCGGAGCACGACGTCGCCGCCGCCGCGCCCGGCGCCGCGGATGTGACCGAAACGCTGGAAGTGACGCGGGTCGGCACCGTTGTCGGCACTCGTCCCTACATGGCGCCGGAACAACTCGAGGGGAAATCAGTCGATGCGCGGGCCGACATCTTCGCCTTCGGCGCCGTGCTCTACGAGATGCTCACGGGCAAGCGCGCCTTCGAGAGCAACAGCGGCCTCGGCATCATGGCAGCAATCCTGTCGCCCGATCCGGTACCGGTGGCGCCGTTGCAGTCGATTGCGCCGGCGCCGCTCGTCCGGATCATCAGCCACTGCCTGTCGAAGGACCCGGACGATCGCTGGTCGTCGATGCAGGACGTGCTCTTCGCGCTGCGCGGCATCCGCGAGGACGTCGCCGCGGGCGGCGAGAAGACGCAGTTGCTGCGGGCCGCGCGTTATCGAGCGGTGGCGGGAGCGGCGACGCTGGCGCTGGCGCTGATGGGGGTTGCCGCGTGGCAGTTCTGGCCGCGGCAGCCCGCGCGCGTCGACCAGCCGTTGATCAGGTTCCCGGTTTACGCCCCTGAGTCAGCGACGTGGGCGGCGTCCGACGGTCCCGTCGTTTCGCCTGACGGCCGCCGCTTCGCCTTCACCGCGACGCTTCCCGACGGGCGGTCGCTACTGTGGGTGCGGCTGCAGGAGGCGCTGTCGGCGCAGCCCCTCTCGGGCACCGAGGCCGCGTCCGATCCGTTCTGGTCGCCCGACAGCCGCTTCATCGGCTTCTTCGCCGACGGTCACCTCAAGGCCATCGACGTTTCCGGCGGCTCGCCGACAGTCCTCTGCCCGGCGCCCTATGGCGGGTCGGGTACCTGGAACGCCCGCGGCGTCATCCTCTTCGCGCGCTCCACGCGCGATGCGCTCTACCAGGTGTCGGCGAAGGGCGGAGTACCGGTCCAAGTGACCGCCCTCGACCCGTCGCGCGGCGACTGGGGCCACCGCACGCCGTCGTTCCTTCCCGACGGCGAGCACTTCTTTTACGTCGTCCGCAGCGCGCAGAAGGACCGCGACGGCGTCTACGTCGGCGATCTCTCCGGCGGCCAGAGCCCGCGCCTGCTGCCGAACGACTCCACGGTCCTGTTCCGGCCGCCGGGCCATGCGCTCTACCTGCAGAGTGGCACGCTCGTGGCGCAACCGTTCGACCCCGTCGCCCGCGCGTTCACCGGTCCGGCGATACCGATCGCGCATCCCGTCGGCTCGGACGTCGCGACGAGCCAGGCGTTCTTCTCCGCCTCGGACACGGGCGTGCTGACCTACCGCGGTCATGGCGACACGCCGACGCAGCTGGCGTGGTTCGATCGCCGCGGCAGGAAGCTCGGCCAGATCGGGCCGCCGGGGTTCTATTGGGACCTCGCGTTGTCGCCGAACGAGCAGTTCGTCGCCATGACGCGCCTCGATCCGCTCACCGCGACCCGCGACGTCTGGACGATCGAGCTCGCCCGCGACCGGCCGTCGCAGCTGACGTTCAGCGCCGCCGACGAGTTCCTGCCCGCGTGGCTGGACGACGACCGCATCATTCACTCCGCCAGGGAGGGCTCGAACCATCATCTGCTGCGGCGGCCGGCGACCGCCGGCGGCCGCGACGACGCACTGGCGACGTCGACGACCACGGAAATGATGATCACGGACATCTCGCGCGACGGCCGCTACGGCCTCTACAGCCACATCGATCGATCGCAGATGTCGCGCAGCGACATCTTCCTGTTATCGCTCGCCGATCGTCAGGCGCGGAAGCTGATTCAGACCCGCTACCGCGAGACCCAGGCAAGGTTCTCTCCGGACGGGCAGTGGGTGGCCTACTCGTCCGACGAATCGGGTCGGCCCGAAGTCTACGTCGCCGGCGTCAGCACGCCGGACTCGCGCCTGCCGCTCACCTCCGGCGGCGGCAGCCATCCGACCTGGCGGCGGGACGGACGGGAGCTCTTCTATCTAGACCTCCAGGGCCGATTGATCGCGGTGCCGCTCGGTCCGGGTCCCGCGTTCCAGCCAGACACGCCCCGGGTGCTGTTCCAGACTGAGCTGCCGCAGGTCTCGCAGTCGGCCGCCGGCGCCGACTACGCCGTCACTGCCGACGGCTCGCGCGTCATCATCAAGACGCCGGCGCAGCGACCAGACCAGTCGCCGATCACCGTCTTCCTGAACTGGACGGGAATGCTGGGACAGTGAGCTGGACGGGAACCGGGAAAAGGGCAGGAGTCGGGCCCTGCCTGTGCAGGGCCCGACTGAGAGTCGACGAGTCTTACCGACCGGAGCCGGCGGCCGCCGGCGCAGGTTCCACTCTGAGCACGCCGCCAGGGTTGGCGTCGACAACGAGATAGAGGAAGCCGTCGGGGCCGACGCGGACATCGCGGATCCGCTGCCGCAGCGACGTCAGCATGGCTTCGCGTCCCATCAAGCCGCCCTTGTCGTTGATGCCGACGCGCCAGATGCCCAGTCCGGCGAGCGATCCAAGGAACACCTGGTTCTTCCAGGCCTCGAACTTGTCGCCGGTGTAGAACGCCATGCCGGACAGGCCGGGCGACGGAACCCAGAACGTGAACGGCTGCTCCATGCCATCGCGCGCCGGCTGGGCGCTGATGATCTCGCCGCTGTACTCGCGTCCGAAAGTGATCACCGGCCAGCCGTAGTTCTTGCCCGCCTGGATCTCGTTCAGCTCGTCGCCGCCCTGCGGTCCATGTTCGGTCGCCCAGAGGGCGCCGGTCACGGGGTGTACGGCGATTGCCTGCGGGTTGCGGTGACCGTAGGAATAAATCTCCGGCTTGAACCCGTCCTTGCCGACGAACGGATTGTCCGGCGGCACGGTGCCGTCGTCCTTGAGGCGGAGGATCTTGCCGCCGTGGATACTGGTGTTCTGCGCCCGGTTGCGATCGTTGCGTTCGCCGACCGTCATGTAGAGCATGCCGTCGCGGCCGAAGACGAGCTTCGATCCGAAGTGGATGCCGCCGGTGTTCCAGTTGTCGGTGACGAGGATGTCCTTGAGATCGACGAGCGCCTTGCCGTCGAAGCGGCCGCGGGCGAGCGCCGTCGTCCCTTCCTTGCCCTTGCCCTTCGAGTAGGTGAGGTAGACGAACTGGTTCTGCGCGAACTGCGGATGGACGGCGACCTCGAGCAGGCCGCCCTGGCCGACAGCGAAGACTTCAGGCGTCCCGGCCACCGGCTCCGGATCGAGCGTGCCGCCGCGTGCGATCCGCAGCTTGCCGCCCTTCTCGGTGATGAGCATGTCGCCGTTGGGCAGGAACGCGAGGCTCCACGGCGTGGCGAGGCCCTTGAACATCGGCACGACGCGCAGGGCTTGACCGGTGGTCTCGACGGTCTGCGCCGCGTCGGGGAACGGCAGCGTTGCCACGCGCGGGAACGGATTGCCGCCGCGCCCGGCCGGCGGCGGTTGTGGAATCGGCGCGCCCTGGCGGCCACCGCCCGGCGGCGTCTGCTGCGCCAGCACGCCCACGGCCGCGAAGACAATCGCCGCGGCGCCGAGGCTCCAGGTTACCGGTCTAATTTTCTGCATTTGGCTCCTACCTTCGTCAAAACGTGCTGGGTGCGTTGTGCCTGGTGCCTGAGTGCTCGATGTGCGAAGTGCAAGGGTGCGAAGTGCGACGGTGCTGAGGTGCGACGGTGCGACGGTGCTGAGGTGCGACGGCGCTGAGGTGCGACGGTGCTGACGTGCAGTGGCGCCGGATGCTGCGCCACCTTGCACCCCGCACGTAGCACCCCGCACGTAGCACCCCGCACGTAGCACGTCGCACCGCGCACACCGAGCACCCAGGCACCAGGCACAACGCACCCAGCACTGGCACTCGCAAAGCTCTTACGTCTGAGAAACGCCGGCCAGCACGCCGCGCATGTAGGCGAACGACTGCAGCATGCCCGGCAGCGGATCGTCAGCGTTGATCTCGTATTCGAGGCCGACGTGCCCCTGGTAGTTGATCTTGATCAGGGCGCGGAAAAGCGCCGGGAAGTCGATCGCGCCCTTGCCGACGATCACCTGGCTGTCGCGGTCCTTGAGATCGCGCAGGTCCTTGACGTGGAGGTCGTATACGCGATCGCTCAGCTCGAGGACCGACTTGGTCGGATCGACGCCGGCGCGCCACGTGTGGCCGATGTCGACGCACATCCCCATCAGCTTGTCGCGCGACTTGATGTGCTTGTAGACGTCGTAGGGGGAGGGAAAGAACTTGTCCTCCGGCCCGTGGTTGTGGATCGCGATCTTGATCTGGAACTCTTTGGCAAGCTGTTCGACGGCGTCGAGCGACTTGATGCTCGGCGCCGCGACGATCAGCGGGAAGCCGGCAGTCTTCGCGTACTCGAAGTCCTTGCGCAGCGTCGCGATCTCTTCCGGCGTGTCGTTGCGCATCGTGATCGTGCCGCCGCCCATCAGCGTCAGGCCCGCGGCCTGGGTCTTGGCAATCGCGGCGCGGATGGCGTCGGGCGAGTCCGTGCGCGGCAGGTGGAAATCCTTGAAGTTGATGTATTTCACGTCGCAGGCCTTCGTCATCTCGATGGCCTTTTCGAACGGAAACTTGCGCAGCGAGTAGGAGGCGACACCGAGCTTGAGCCGCTCGGGGCGCGCCGCCGCCGGCGCCTGCGCCATCGCCCGGCCGCTCATCTGCGGCAGCAGGCTCGCCGCTGCCACCGTCGTCAGGAAATCACGTCGTTTCATCGTTCTGCCTCCCCAAAAACGCGCCGATATCGCAAGAATCATATCGTTTCCGCACCGACTCGGCCCGGCACCACACGTTACGTATGGGCTCAAGGCTCAGGGCTCAGGGCTCAGGTTGGCTCAAGGCAGGGCATGACGATCTTCCTTGAGCCGCCCTGAGCCCTGAGCCCTGAGCCGACGAATGACATAATCATCTGTGCCATTTACCCAACTGAAGCTTCACCCCGCCCTGCTCCAGGGCATCAAGGAACTCGGGTTCGTCCGCCCGACACCAATCCAGACCGAGGCGATTCCGCCGGCGCTCGAGGGCCGCGACGTCATCGCCACCGCCCAGACCGGCAGCGGCAAGACGGCGGCGTTCCTCCTCCCGATCGTGAACCGGCTCATCGACAAGCCACGCCGCACGACGCGGGCGCTCGTCCTGGCGCCGACGCGCGAGCTGGCGGCGCAGATTGTCGAAGATCTGACGGCCCTCGCCGTGCATACGCCGATCACCGGCGCCGCGGTCTACGGCGGCGTCGGCATGGGGCCGCAGGAGCACGCCTTCCGCAGCGGCGTCGACATCATCGTCGCCACCCCCGGGCGGCTCATGGATCACATGCGTTCCGGCTACGCCCGCCTCAATCACCTCGAAGTGCTGGTGCTCGACGAGGCGGACCGGATGCTCGACATGGGCTTCCTGCCGGAGATTCGCCGCATCCTCACGCACCTGCCGCCGCGCCGTCAGACGCTGTTCTTCAGCGCGACGATGCCGCCGCCGATTGCCGCGCTCGCCCACGAGATGCTGCGATCCCCGGCGACCATCCAGCTGCAGCGGCAGCAGGCGCCGGCCTCGGGCATCACCCAGGCTGTGTATCCGGTGTCGCAGGAGCTCAAGCCGCTGCTCGCCGTGCATCTCCTCACCAGGGGCACGATGACGCAGGCGCTCATCTTCACCAGGACGAAGCACCGCGCCAACCGCCTCGCCGAGTTCCTGGTCCGCGCCGGCATCAAGACGGAGCGCATTCACGGCAACCGATCGCAGGCGCAGCGGACGGCGGCGCTGGCGGGCTTCCGCAGCGGCGCTTATCCGGTGCTGGTCGCAACCGACATCGCCGCCCGCGGCATCGACGTCGAGGCGCTCGGGCACGTCGTCAACTTCGACGTGCCGATGGTGCCCGAGGACTACATCCATCGCGTCGGCCGGACCGGACGCGCGGACGCTACGGGAGAGGCCTTCACGTTCGTTGCGCCCCAGGAGGAGAACGATCTGAGGGGAATCGAGAAAGTGCTGGGGCGGCGGCTGCCGCGCGTGACGGTACCGGACTTCGACTACTCGGCGCGGCCGCAGGCGAAGCTCGAAGTGCCGCTGGCGCAGCGGATTGCCGAGATTCGCGCCCGCAAGCGCGGCGAGCGCGAGCGCGCCGCGTTCAATTCCGCACGCCGTTCGGCGGCACACCGCGGCCGGCCGTCGCAGCCGTCCGCAACACAGCCGTCGGCGCCGTCGGGACCGCGGCGCCAGCACGGACGCCCGGATAGACGCCGGCGTCGCCCGTGAGGGTGCGGCGCCTGAGCGCAATCGCCGCATCCGCCGCGAGCGCCGCATCGAGCGGCGCGAGCGGCCGGAACACATTGCCTTCCTGGACCGCGATGGCGACGCCGTCGCGATAGGCGAGCCGGCTTCGCGCCGCCGCCCGGACGCGCTCGTCGTGGGTGACGACGCCCGTGAGGTTGAGCGGGTCGGCAGCGCTGATGGTGAAGATGCGGCCGTCGCTGGGCGTCCGGCGGACTTCCCGCAGGCGCTCGACCGCGCGCGGCAGCGCGAACTGTTCGCCCGAGACGCCTTCCACGAAACGGCCGCCGCGAATCTCTCCCCTCGCCTCGAGCCGCCGGTACGCCCGCGCCAGCAGCCGCCATGGCGCCGCCGCGCTCTCGCGCGCCAGCAGGCGGCGGAACACGACCCCGTACCGCCGCAGCAGCACGTGCGCCTGTGCGTCGATCGCGGATTCCGCCAGCCGCTCCGCCGCCGCCGGGATCAGCGTCCACCGCCCGGCGAAGCTGGCCCGTCGATCGCGGGCCGGCGCGCCGTCGAGATCGCTGACGAGCAGTGCCCGCAGCCCTGAGAAGCCGTCTGACGCGGCGAGCCCGCTGGCGACGAGCGCGCCGAGTCCGTGGCGCGTTTCGCTGAGGTCGAGCCCGGTACGGGCGGCAATGTCGTTGAAGAACGACGCGCCGTGCTGCTGCAACATCGCTGCGATGCGGCTGGCGTTGTCGGTCAGGTTTTCCGCGACGGTGCCGGCGGCGTCGCGAAGCGACTGCCACGCCTCCGTGTGCTCACGGAGGAAGAGCGCGACCGGCGTCGCCGGCGTGAGCCGCGCCGGCTCCGAGGCCGCCGACGATCGAGGCGACATCCGCGCCCACCCGACTTCGCCAGCGAGGCACAGCATGTCGAGCATCGTCGGCTCGTAGCCGGTGACTCGCGCCGGCAGGACGCTCCGTTCCCAGGCAGTTCCCGCGAGCTCGAACCCGTCGAGCAGCGCCAGCACTTCGCGGAGCCCGTCGACGCCGCTCAGGCGATCGGTCGGGTCGAGGTGCTGCCATTTGAACAGGAAGCGCATGAAATCGGCGGCGCTGACCGGCTCGATCTCGGCGCGCAGGCGGTTGAGCGTGTAGCGATGGATCCGCGCCAGCAGCGCCCGATCGCACCACTCCAGCGCGTCGCCGCCCGCGGCTCCCGGCGGCGAGGTGAACCGGCCGCGCAGGATGACTCCTTCGGTTTCGAGCGCCAGCAGCGCCGCTTCGGCGTCCCGCCTGTCGATGCCGAGCGGCGCGGCCAGCGCTTCAGCCGTCACCGGTCCGGCGATGCACAGGCGGCCGCGCAGCAGTTCGATCACGGCCGCCTCTCGCGACCAGTCGCGCTGGCGCGTCGGCGGCGCGGAGAGCGGCGGTTCGAGGACGACCTGAGAATGGACGGCGACGAGCTCGGGAATGCGTTCGGCGGCAATCCAGAGCCGGCCGAGCCACGGAACGCGGCCGGCGCGCTGGCGCGATGCCAGGGCCACGAGCAGCGCGAGCGCTTCGCTATCGAGCTCCTCCTCGCGAAGGAAGCCGGCCGTCATCAGCGCGTCGTGCATCTCGGCGACGTCACGCGCGGTCGGCCGCACTTCGTCGCGCACGCGCGCGATCGCCGCGGCGTCCAGCGCGCTGAGCCCGTCGACCGTCGCTTCACCCGCGCGCCGGGTCTGCACCGCATGGCTGCGCCGCTCCTCGAGCGGCGCGTCATCGAGGAAGGCGTACGGCTTGGCGTTGAGGATCTCGTGCGCGAAGGCTGACGGCTCGGGGGTGTCGCGGCCAAGGAGCGCCACGTCGCCGGCGTGAATCCGCCGCAGCACCCCGAGCAACCCGTCGAGATCCATCGCTTCTTCGAGGCAGTCGCGGATCGTCTGCGCGACGAGCGGATGATCCGGGATCTGCCGATCGCCGGGAATGTTCTCGAGGCACGCCGCGGCGTCGGGAAACACCGATGCCAGCAGGTCGGCGGCGACCATGCGCTGCACTTGCGGCGCGACGCGACGGCCGCCGCGCGCCCGCGGCACGGCGAGCGACAGCGTCGCGTTCCATCGCCAGCGCGTCTCGAACACCGGCGCGTCGAGGAACGCCTGCACCAGCACGTCACGCGTCGTCTCCGGGTGCAGGTAGCGGAAGACGTCGGAGAGCGGAAAGGAATGCTGCGGCCCGAGCGACAGCATCAGCGCGTCCTCGGTCGCCGCGGCCTGGAGCTCGAAGTTGAACTGCCGGCAGAAGCGCTTCCGCAGCGCCAGGCCCCATGCCTTGTTGATTCGGCTGCCGAACGGCGCGTGCAGGACCAGCTGCATCCCGCCAGACTCGTCGAAGAAGCGCTCGAGGACGAGCGTGTGCTGCGACGGGATCGCGCCGAGCGCGCGCCGGCCGTCGGCGAGATACTCCACGGCCTGGGACGCGGCGCCGGCATCGAGGCCGGTCGCGGCGCTGAACCAGGCGCTGACGTCGCCGCCGGCGGCGAGCTGTGTGTCGACGTCGGCGCGCAGCCGGCTCACTGCGCGCGACAGCTCGTCGCTGCGCGCCGGCGCCTCGCCGAGCCAGAACGGGATGTTCGGCGGCGCCCCGTGCGCGTCGGCTACCCGGACCGTGCCGGCCGACACCTGCACGATGCGCCAGGACGCATTGCCAAGCTGGAAGATGTCGCCGGCGATCGACTCGATGGCGAAATCCTCGTTGAGCGTCCCGATGAACGTGTCGTTCGGCTCGAGCACGACGCGGTAGTCCGCGATCTCTGGAATTGCCCCGCCAGACGTCTGCGCGAGGAGGCGCGCGCCGCGGCGCGCCGTCACCGTCGCGTGCACTTCGTCGCGGTGGACCAGCGCCGAGCGGCGGCCTCGTCTCGTCGAAAAACCGTCAGCGACCATGCCTACGACGCCGTCGAAGCTGGCCCGCTCGAGATCGCGATACGGCCACGCTCGTCGCACCATGGTGAAGAGCGCTTCCTCGGTCCACTCGCCGCACGCGGTTTCCGCGACGATCTGCTGGGCGAGGACGTCGAGCGGGCAGTCGTGCGCCACAATCGCGTCGAGCTCGCCAGCCTTCACCGCCCGCATCAGCGCCGCGCACTCGACGAGTTCGTCACGCGACGTCGCGAACAGCCGTCCCTTCGGCAGGCCGTCAATCGTGTGGCCGGAGCGGCCGACGCGCTGCAGGAACGTCGCAATCCTGTTCGGCGAGCCAATCTGGCAGACGAGATCGACATGGCCGATGTCGATGCCGAGTTCGAGCGACGCCGTCGCCACGAGCGCGCTCAGCGCGCCGGATTTCAGCCGCGTTTCGGCATCCAGCCGTTTCTCCTTCGACAGGCTGCCGTGATGCGCCGTCACCGCCGCGTCCCCCAGCCGCTCGCTCAGATGACGCGTGAGCCGCTCCGCCATGCGCCGCGTGTTGACGAAGACCAGCGTCGTGCGATGGTCGCGGATCAATTCGGCTAGCCGGTCGTAGTATTCGCCCCACACCTCCTGGGCCATCACCGCTTCCAGGGGCGACCGCGGAATCTCGACCGCCAGATCCATCGCCCGGCGGTGCCCGGCATCGACGATGGCGCATGGCGGCGCGCCGGCGCCGGTCAGATAGCGGCCGACGTCCTCGATCGGCTTCTGCGTCGCCGACAAGCCGATGCGGAGCAGGCGTCGGCCGGCAACGTGCTCGAGCCGCTCCAGCGACAGCGCCAGGTGGGCGCCGCGCCGCGTGCCGATGACGGCGTGGATTTCGTCGACGATGACGGTCTCGACGTCGCGCAGCATCGCCCGGCTGCGGTCGGACGTGAGCAGCAGGTAGAGCGATTCGGGCGTCGTGACGAGGATGTGCGGCGGCGTTCGCAGCATCGCCGCGCGCTCGGACGAGGTCGTGTCCCCCGTGCGCACCGCCGTGGTGATCGCTGGTGCCGGCAGCCCCGCTTCGTGCGCGAGCCGCCGGATTCCCGCCAGCGGCTCGGCCAGATTCCTGTGGATGTCGGTACTCAGCGCCTTCAGCGGCGAAACGTAGACGACGCGAACCTTGTCGGCCAGCGGCTGCCGCAGGCCTTCCTTAGTCAGCTCATCAATCGCGGCGAGGAAGGCGGCGAGTGTTTTACCGGATCCCGTCGGCGCGGCAATCAGCGTGTCGCGGCCGCTGACGATGGCGTCCCAGCCGCGCAGCTGCGTCGCCGTCGGCGGACCAAGCGTCGAGCCGAACCATTGCTGGACGAGCGGATGAAAGTGCGCGAACGGCATTGGTGAAACGTGGAGGAGGGTCTCTCGAATTATTGCACGTCGACCGCGACCGCGCGGCGACCGGGCTACACCGTCCCGTGAGCGTGGCTCAGCGGGTGGTCCAGGCGTAGACCGGCAGGCCGATCATCAACAGGAGGAAACCCGAGTACACGACATCGGCGCCGGCGCCGCCGATCGCAAAGAGGGAATAGCCGAAGGCGAGCGCCGCGACGACGGCCCTGCCACGCGACCACGGCATCGCCGGCTGCCGCCGGCTGAGGATGAAGCCGGCGAGCGCGCAGAAGGTGTAGGGCACGAGCGTGCTGAGCGTGGAGAGCAGGATCGTGAACGTGAACAGATCGACGAGGTTGCGAGAGTAGTTCATGGCGATCAGCGCCGATGCCAGCGAGGCCCCGACGATCATCCCGAACACGGGCGTGCCGCTCCCCGACAACTGCGCGAAACGGCGGGGAAACAGGCCGTCCGCGGCGACGGCGCGCGGCAGGTGGCCGACGACCAGCACCCAGCCGTTGAGCGCGCCGAGACAGGAGACGGCGGCGCCCCCGGCGACGATCCTGGCGGCGGTGTCGCCGCCAAGGATTCGCGCCGCGTCGGCAAATGGGGCGGTCGACTGCACCAGCGCCGCCGGCTCGAGCAGGCTCATGACGCCGACGGTACTGAGCAGGTAAATCGCCGTCGTCAGGAGGGCGCCGATAACCGTCGCGCGCGGAATGGTCCGTGCCGCGTCGGCGGTGCTGGTCGCCGGGATGGTCGCGCACTCGAGCCCGAGGAACGCCCAGAGCGTCAAGGTCGCCGTGGCCATCACGCCGCGAGCCGCGCCGCCCTCGACACCGGTCATCTGGAAATGGTCCGGCGCGAAGGCGAACAGACCGGCCGCGCCGATGAGAATCAGCGGCAGGACCTTCAGCACCGTCGTCGACACCTGGACCCGGCCGGCGGCCTTGATGCCGCGGCAGTTGATCGCGGTGATCAGCCAGACCGTCCCGACCGCAAGCCACGCCGCCGTGATCGGGTTGCGGACCAGGGCAGGGACGAACGGATCGAGGTAGCCGACGAAGGCGACGGCGAGCGCCGCAAGGGCACTCCACGTCGAGATCCAGTAGCCCCAGGCGACGAGGAAGCCGGGCACGTCGCCGAACGCCAGCCGGGTGAAGGCGTAGGGGCCGCCGTCGGCTGGGCGGAACGCGGACAGCCGCGCGAAGACGAGCGCGAGGCACATGGCGCCGGCGGCTGACACCAGCCACCCGGCGATGCTCAGGCCGCGATAGGCTGCCAGCGAGGCCGGCAGAAGGAAGACGCCGGAGCCGATCATGTTGCCCATGACCAGCGCGACTGAAGTCCAGAGGCCGATGGATCGCGCGGCGGGCGGAAGGCTCAAGGTTCCGCGGATGGTAGCACGACGTCCGCGGCCTACTACAGATTGCGGTGGGGTCAGACCATGGTCTGACCCCATGGGGTTCTACGCCGACGCGCGCTTGCGCTTGTCCGCGGCCGACTCGTCGATGATGCGCAGCACGTTCTCGACGCCGGCAGCGCCGAGGGCGCGGGCGAGGATGTCGGCGCGGCGCCGTTCGAGCGCCGAGCGCACCTGCCCCTTGAGGGTCACGTGCCCGTCGTTGACCTCGACGTTGATGATCGTGCGGCTCTTGCCGGTGCCGGTCCAGAAGGACGGGTCCTCCTCGATCTGCTCCGTGATGACCAGCTGCAACTCGTCGTCGTCGAGCAAGCCGGACTTGGCTCGCCGAATAATCTCTGCTCGCATGTTTCTCCTCGACCGAACGGCGGCGTTCAGGCAGATGCTGTAAAAGGACCGCGCCGTGGATTATGAATGCAGTTACTTCGTTGGACGCCGGGGCGTTTCACCCGGGTCCGCCGGAAAACCAAACTCAGCAGTAGTTGCCGTCCAGGCAGGCTTTCAACCCGATATTTTATCTCAAATGGACGCCTCTTGGGCTCCATCGGGGGTTACGCCTTGGTCTTCACCGGCGCGGGTCGAGTCGGGAGCCGGGGTTTCGGTGTCGGCCGGGTGGCCGGGGCCGATCTCCGGCAGGTGCGGCAGGTCGGTGCCGCCGAGCGGCGCGAGCAGCCCGGTCTTGACGTAGGTGAAGAGCTTGTCCCGCGTGTCGACAATGTCGAGGTTGCGCATGGTCAGCTGGCCGATGCGGTCGAGCGGGGTGAACATCGACTCCCCCTTCTCCATCGTCAGCCGCTCGGGCTTGTAGGTGAGGTTGGGCGACGTCGTATTGAGGATGGAGTAGTCGTTGCCGCGGCGCAGCTCGATCGTGACTTCGCCGGTAACGGCGCGCGCGACCCAGCGCTGCGCCGTCTCGCGCAGCATCATCGCCTGGGGGTCGAACCAGCGGCCCTGATAGAGCAGCCGTCCGAGCCGGCGGCCGTTGTCGCGGTACTGCTCGATCGTGTCCTCGTTGTGGATGCCGGTGACGAGCCGCTCGTAGGCGATGAAGAGCAGCGCCATGCCCGGGGCTTCGTAGATGCCGCGGCTCTTCGCCTCGATGATGCGGTTCTCGATCTGATCGCTCATCCCGAGGCCGTGGCGGCCGCCGATGCGGTTGGCCTCCATCATCATCTGGACGGCGTCCTTGAAGACGATGCCGTTGATGGAGACCGGCTGGCCCTCGTCGAAGCGGACCGCCACCTCCTCACGCTTCACCGCGACGTCGTCGCGCCAGCTGGCGACGCCCATGATCGGCTCGACGATCGTGATGCCGGTGTCGAGCCGCTCGAGGTCCTTGGCTTCATGCGTTGCGCCGAGCATGTTCGAGTCGGTCGAGTACGCCTTCTCCGCGCTCATGTGATACGGCAGCCCGACCTGCCGCATGTACTCCGACATCTCGGCGCGGCCGCCGAGCTCGTCGATGAACGTCTGGTCCAGCCACGGCTTGTAGATGCGGAGGCTGGGATTGGCGAGCAGCCCGTAGCGGTAGAAGCGCTCGATGTCGTTGCCCTTGAACGTGCTGCCGTCGCCCCAGATGTGGACGTCGTCTTCCTTCATGGCGCCGACCAGCATCGTGCCGGTGACGGCGCGGCCGATTGGCGTCGTATTGAAGTACGGAACGCCGGCGGTCGTGATGTGAAACGCGGCGCACTGGAGTACCGCCAGTCCCTCCGTCACCAGCTGGGCGCGGCAGTCGATTAGACGGGCTTTTTCGGCGCCGTATTGCAGGGCGCGACGCGGGATCTCGTCGTAGTCCGGTTCGTCGGGCTGACCGAGGTTGGCGGTATAGGCAAATGGGATCGCACCCTTGGCGCGCATCCAGTGCAGTGCCGCGCTCGTATCGAGACCACCGGAGAAAGCGATGCCGACGCGTTCGCCGGAGGGCAGGTTCTGGAGAATGTTGGCCATGAGAACCACAGTTTATCGCCCTTCGCGCCACGCGCTTCAGCAGACCGGCGGCAGCCTTTGGCGACGGCGGGCCGTGCTACCATCCGCCGCAGCACACCTGCGAGAGGAGTCCGCGATGTCGCCTCGTCTTCTGATCGTTCCGGCGCTGGTCGCCCTGTTCGCGACGGCGTCCCCTGCCGGAGCCCAGACCCAGATCACGACCGGAATCATCCAGGGTTCAGTCACCGACGTCACCGGCGCGAGCCTGCCGGGAGTCGGCGTCGAAGCGCGCAATCTCGAAACCAATCAGGGCCGCATGCTCGTCACCGAGTCGGACGGCCGCTACGTCTTCCTGCAGCTCCCGCCCGGGCCCTATCGCGTCACCTTCACGCTCTCCGGCTTCGCGACGCTGGTGCAGGAGAACGTTCAGCTGACGGTCGGCCAGGCCGTCACGCTGCCGGCGGCGATGAAAGTGTCGGGCGTCGCCGAGACCGTGACCGTGACGACCGGCACGCGTGTGATTGAGACCTCGCGCACCGCGTCGGCGACGACGCTGAACCAGAACACGATCGAGTCGATTCCGATTCTCGGCCGCAAGTTCGAGGACCTGCTGACGCTGACGCCGGGCGTCAGTGTCGTGCAGGGGCCCGACGGCGACGAGATCACGTTCGCGGGCCAGCGCGGCGTCTTCAACAACATCAGCCTCGACGGCGGCGACTACAACAACGGGTTCTTCGGCGAGCAGGCCGGCGGCCAGCGCGCCTCGATCGACATCACGCTCGACGCGGTGAAGGAGTTCCAGGTCATCGCCAGCGGCGCCCCCGCCGAATTCGGCCGCACCGCCGGCGGCGTCGTCAACGTCATCACCAAGTCCGGCACCAACGCGTTCCGCGGCAGCCTGTTCCACTTTCAGCGGATGGAAGGGCTGACCGGCGACCTCTCGGACGGCACCACGCTCGAGGACTTTCACCGTGAGCAGTTCGGCGGCACCCTCGGCGGCCCGATCAAGAAGGACAAGTCGTTCTTCTTCTTTGCCCTCGAGGGCATCACCGGCAACTTCCAGCGGCCGAATCTGGGCCGGCCGCTCGGCGACGTGCCGTGCCCGGTGTCGAATCCGACGATCCAGGGCGACGAAGCGCTGATCAACAGCAACCCGGACTGCCAGCGGAGGGCGCTGCTCGGTTTCTTCCAGACCCGGTTCGGCCGCGACGAAGGCGCCCCGGTCGTGCATCCGAACGAGACCGTGGCCGTGCTCGGCAAGCTCGACTTCGCCGCCAACTCCAACAACACCATCTCCGGGTCGTGGAACTTCAACCACTCGCGCAAGGAGAACGAGACGTTCGACGTCGCCACCTACGGCACGTCGGCGAACGGCACCGAAGGCGATCCGGCGCGGATCAACGTCGCCAACCTGAACTGGTTCTCGACGCTGTCGTCACGAATGGTGAACGAGGCGCACTTCACCTACTCGCGTGAGAGCCGGCCGCGTACCGCTGTCGACTCCGGCATCCTTCCCGATACCGGCATCGGGTTCTCGCCATCGTTCCGCTTCGGCAATCCCTACTTCCTCCAGCCGAACGTCGACGAGCTGATCTGGCGGACGCAGGTCCGCAACAACCTGTCGGTCATCGTCGGCGCGCACACGGTCAAGGTCGGCGGCGAGTGGATGCACACGCTGAACGACCAGGTGTTTCGCGGCTTCTTCACCGGCCGTTATCTCTTCGGAAGCGTTCCGGGGTTCCTGCGCTACGCCTCGCCGGCGGCGCCAGGCGGGTTCGGGCCAGGCACGATCAGCTGCTCGACGCCGGCGTTCGTGACCACTTACGTCACGTCCCCGGCGGCGTGCCCGGCGGGCTATTCGGCCGACGGCGGGCCGCTGCTGCTCTATCTCCAGGGCGCCGGGCGCTCCGGGCCGGCGACCGACGCCGCCGGCGCGTCGGTGATCAGCAACGACGAGTTCTCGCTGTTCGTGCAGGACTCCTGGCAGATCCGGCCGAACGTGACGGTGAACTACGGCCTGCGCTGGGACTCGCAGCGGATGCCCGAGACGGTCGATCCGCAGACGACCGCGTTCGCGCCGTTCCTCGACGATCCCGCGTTCCCGTCGGACGGCACGATTCCAAGCCAGTGGTCGATGTGGCAGCCGCGCCTCGGCGTCGCCTGGGACGTCAGCGGCAACGGCCGCTCGCTCGTGCGCGCCAGCTGGGGCGTCTACTACGCGCGCCAGAACATGCTCAGCCAGGTCGGCTCGGTGACGACGAATGGCCTGCAGCAGCAGACCATCTTCATGAACAGCAGCATCATCGGCAGCGGCGCTCCGGGCCCGGTGTGGCCCGGCGTCGTCAGCCCGGCGCCGCTGCCGGAAGGTGAGTTCCCGCTGTTCAGCGGCGTCCGCGTCTACGACCGCGACTACAAGAACCCGCACATCTTTGCTTACAACATCGCCTACGAGCAGCAGCTCGCGGCCGACTGGGCCGGGTACGTGGATTTCATCTACAACGACGGCAACGACCTGACCCGCTTCATGAACTACAACCGCAGCGGGCCGGTGTGCTGCGACGTCGGGCCGGGGACCGGCAACGTCTACACCTATACCGGCCGTCCGTTCGGGCCGCAGCTCGACGAGGTGATGGTCACCAACAGCCGCGGCGAGTCGCGCTACCGCGGGCTGACGCTCGGCATCCGCAAGCGGCTCTCGAGCGGGTTCCAGCTGGAAGGCAACTACGTGCTGGCCAAGGACGAGGACAACGACTCGAACGAGCGCGATCCGTTCACCGATCGCAGCTTCAACTTCTTCGACCTGGAGCAGGACTGGGGACCGGCGGATCGGGACATCCGCCACAAGGTGAACTTCTTCGGCTACTTCACCATGCCGGGCGGCTTCTGGGCCAACACGCGTGTGCAGTACCGCAGCGCCCAGCCGATCACCGCCAACCCGCGCAGCCTCGACGGCGTCGACCGCGGCCGCAACGGCAGCCGCAAGGACAACGAGTTCTTCACCTTCGACTGGCGGCTGGCGCGGCCGTTCCGCTTCGGCCGCAGCTACGAGTTGACGCCGATTCTCGAGATGTTCAACACGTTCAACAACGCCAACAACATCAACCCGCTGAGCACGCCGGCGCTCTTCAACTTCGACGGCTTCCTGCGCACGGGCGTCGGCGACCCGAGGCAGGTGCAGCTGGCTGTGAAGTTCGTGTTTTAGGAGCCCGGTCGCCCGCCGGACTACCGGACGACCGGTCTACCGGATGACCGGGTCCGCCGAACAGCTGCTCAACCGCATCCGCACCGACGACACGTCCATCACCGGCGTGTTGTCGGCCGGATTCGGGATGCCGCGGCCGGCGGCCGGGGCGCCGCCGTTGAACGTGACCGGGCCCGCGCTCATGCCGCGGTCGTCGAGCGCCGAGCGCTTCACGATGCCGACGATCTCGACGAGATGCTTGTCGTGCTTCTCGACCTCCTTGATCACGTCCTTCTTGCCGGCGAGGCGGAAGCGCCGCTCGCCGACGTACGGTCCGCTCTCGACGTCGGTCTGACGTTTCTCGGTGGTCGTCAGCACGCGGCCCTTGAGGCAGCCGATGACGGTGAGCTCGATCGAGTCGTCGGGGATCTTCTTGCGCTCCTGGCCATCCTGGAACGCGAAGGCAGTGACGAGCGCGACGGCGAGCAGCGGCATGTACGGGACCATGGCGGCACTCCTGGAACAGGCTGGCGATTCGAGCCTACCACGCTGAACTCGGCTGAGCCGCTATAATTCGGGGTTTCCAGGGGAGGAGCTCGTCATGTTTGCAACGGTCGGACTGACCCGCAGGCGCCGGCTGGGCGCGATGATGTTGACGCTCGCTGCCGCCGCGGCGCCGCACGCGCAGCAGCAGGGTGAATCCGCTGCGCAGCAGCTGATTGCCGGCGCTGAGTTCAAGAAGGCGGCCGCCTTCATCGATGGCGACTACGACCGTTTCGTCAAGGAGCTGATCGCGCTGAACGAGATCCCGGCGCCGCCCTTCAAGGAGGAGGTCCGCGCGAAGGCCTACCTCGAGATGCTGCGCAAGGAAGGGCTCAGCGACGTCGAGCTCGACGGTGAAGGGAACGCGCTCGGCGTCCGCCGCGGCCGCGGCCCGGCCGGCGGCCCGATGGTCGCGATCGTCGCCCATATCGACACCGTCTTTCCCGAAGGAACCGACGTCAAGGTCAAGCGCGACGGTACGCGCCTCGCCGCCCCCGGCATCGGCGACAACACGCGTGGCATCGCGCTGATGCTCGCGGTCGTGCGCGCGATCAACGCCGGCGGCTTCAACACTGCGAACGACCTGCTGTTTGTCGGCAACGTCGGCGAAGAGGGCGAGGGTGACCTGCGCGGCGTCAAGTTCCTGATGCGCCAGGGCAAGTACAAGGATCGGATCAAGCAGTTCATCGCCATCGACGGCCAGGATCCGGCCAACATCACGCGCGGCGGGGTCGGCAGCCTGCGCTACCGCGTCACCTTCAAGGGACCCGGCGGCCACAGCTATGGCGCGTTCGGCCTCGTCAACCCGGCGTTCGCGATGGGCAACGCGATCTCCAGGTTCGCCCGGCTGCAGGTGCCGGCCACGCCCAAGACCACCTACAACGTCGGCATCGTCAGCGGCGGGACGTCGGTCAATTCAATCCCTGCCGAGGTGCAGATGGTGGTCGACCTCCGATCGGAATCGTGCGCCGAGCTGAAGAAGGTCAACGAGGCTTTCCTCGGCGTCGTCGGCGAGGCGGTGGCGGAGGAGAACAAGGCGCGCTCGACGCGGGAAGGGCCGATCACCGCCGACCCGGCGCTCATCGGCGACCGGCCGTGCGGCGAGACGCTGATGACGACGCCGATCGTCCAGACCGCGACGGCGGTGATCAAGGCCTTCGGGCTGACGCCGTCGTACGGCATCAGCAGCACCGACTCGAACGTGCCGATGAACCTCGGCATCCCGGCGATCACTATTGGCCGCGGCGGTCCTGGCGGCCGGGCCCACGCGCCGGACGAATGGACCGACGTCGAGCGCAAGAGCGCCGTCGAGGCGATTCGGATCGCGACCGCGATGATTGTCGCCGTCGGGAATGGCGGCTCGGCTCCGGCGACGCAATAGCGGCAGTCACGGCGGATCCCGGCCGGTAGCGGACGCGGATCACTTTTCCATTGGCGGAAACTGATCGTTGATCTCGCGAAAGGCGATCGCCTGGCTCGTGAGATCGAAGCGTCCGTGTTGATGCACCTCTTCCGCCGCGCGCAGGAAGGCGCCGAACGCGGTCCGGGCCAACGCGCTGCCGAGGCTGATGCGCCGTACGCCGAGTGACGACAGCTCCGCCACGGTCAGCCGTGCAGCCTGGAGCCCCATCACGATGTTCACCGGCCGATCCACCGACGCGACTACTGTCGCAATCTCGTCGCCGGTCGTGAGGCCGGGTGCGAAGAGCACGTCGGCGCCGGCGGTCTGGTACGCCTGCAGACGCACGATGGTGTCGCGAAGGTCCGGGCGACCGACGAGAAAGTTCTCGGCGCGCGCCGTCAGCGTGAAGGGATGCGGCAGGTCTCGTGCGGCTTCGGCGGCGGCTCGAACCCGATCCGCCGCGAAGTCCACGTCGTAGAGCGGCGTCCCGGTCTGGCCGGTGGCGTCCTCGATCGAGCCGCCCACCGCTCCCGCCTCCGCCGCCAGGCGGATCGCCCGCGCGACATCCCGCGGTGCGTCACCGAAGCCGCGCTCGAGGTCGGCGCTGAGCGGCAGATCGGTTGCCGCGGCGAGCCTTGCGACGTGCGCGATCGTCTCGTCCAGCGTGCCGGTCCCGTCGCGGCGCCCGTTCGAGAAGGCGAGGCCGGCGCTGGTCGTAGCCAGCGCTTCGAACCCCATGCGCGCGAGCAGGTGGGCGCTGCCGACATCCCATGGATTCGGCATGACGAACGCTCCGGGGCGGCGGTGGCGGTCGCGAAACGCGTGAGCCTTGTCGGCGAGCGTGATCATCGCGCGGCGCCGTCGTCGGATTCGGCTGCGGCCGCAACCCCGAAAGTACCGGCGACCACCTCGGCGAACGTCCGTTCCTCGCGCAGGATGAAGCGGCCGGACTGCGCGATCCCGAAGTTGTCGCGCCCGTCGGCATCAGCGCGGAGCCGCTTCCGGTAGGTTTCGTAGGCCGCCAGGCTTTCGAACGCGATCAATCCCCAGGCGATGTCGTTGGTGCCTTCGTGCGGCAGGAAGTAGCCAATCAGATGGCCGCCGCAGCGCGGAATGATCGCGCCCCAGCGCGCGGCGTAGGCGGCGAACGCGTCGCGCTGGAACGGGTCGATCTGGTAGCGAATGATGCACGTGATCATCTTGGTGAACCCTCCGCCGACAAGTCTCGCCTTTTCTCTTCATTCATACTTCGCTTATAGTCAAACAATGGATGCAGCGAAGCCCCGAAGCCCCGAGCACGCGGTGCCGGCGATTGCGGCGGCGATAGGCGAGCCGGCGCGGGCGCGGATCCTTTACTGTCTGATGGACGGGCGGGTCCGCACCGGGACCGAACTGGCCGTCGTCGCCGGCATCACTCCGTCGACTGCCAGCGTCCACCTCGCCCGTCTTGTGAGCGCAGGCCTGCTCACCGTGCTCGCGCAGGGCAAACATCGGTACTACAGCTTGAAAGGCACGGATGTCGGCGCGGCGCTGGAAGCCCTGAGCGTGCTTGCGGGAAGTCCGCCGGCGGCGTTCGTGACTCGCACCCCGGCGCCGTTGCGCGCGGCCCGTTCGTGCTACGACCACCTGGCGGGCACGCTTGGCGTCCAGCTCCACGACCGGCTGTTGTCGTTGCAGTGGCTGTCCGCCGTCGGCTCGTCCGCTTCCGGTGGCTACGAGTTGAGCCCGGCTGGCGACCGCGGGCTCGCTGGTTTGGTCCGGCTCGACGACACCCGCGCGCGGCGCCGCCGCTTCGCGTTTGCCTGTCTCGACTGGAGCGAGCGGCGACCACACCTCGGCGGCGCCCTGGCGGCCGCGCTGCTGGCCATGATGGTGGAGCGGCGATGGGTCGTTCCCGAGCTCGAGGGCCGCGTCCTGTCGCTGACGACGGCTGGCGTCCGTGCGCTGGAAAAGCACTTCGGCCTGCGCGTCCAGCTCCGACCGGCTCAATCCTGACGCGCGATATTCGTCCCTGTCGTGTCGTGCGACAATGGGGACGCCGGCCTGCTGTGTTCGTCAGACCCGTGCGGCGCTCGCCAGGCGCCCCGGCGACCGAGGTATTCCTCCATGATTCGCGGTGTGTTTTCAACCCGCTTGCTGCTTCCGACCGTCGCGACCATCGCCGCGCTGACGGCCGTGCTCGCCGGCCATGCTCAGCAGGACCAACAGCCCCAGCAGCCGACCTTCCGCAGCGGCGCGAGCACCGTCGCGGTCTATGCCACGGTGACTGATAGCACCGGCCGGCTGGTGCCCGGGCTGACGCGTGAGGACTTCGAGATTTACGACAACGGCAAGCTGCAGCCGCTGACGCTCTTCGCCGCCGAGACCCAGCCGCTCTCCATCGCGATCATGCTCGACCGCAGCGGCAGCATGAAGGAGAACTTCAGGCTCGTCGCCGCCGGCGCCGAGGAGCTGGTGCGAAAGCTGCTGCCGCAGGACAAAGGCAAGATTGGCTCGTTCGCGACGAAGATCGTCCTCGAACCGGAAGAGTTCACCAGCGATCAGAAGACGCTGATCGGCATCCTGCGCGGCGACATGCAGACGGAAGGGCCGACGCCGCTGTGGAACGCCGCCAACAAGGCGATGGGCGACCTCGCCGCCCAGGACGGCCGCCGCGTCGTCCTGCTCTTCACCGACGGCGTCGACACGCCCGGCAACTTCAAGACCAACAACCTCAGCGTCATGGACATCGTCGAGCGCGCGACCCGTGATGACGTCATGGTCTACGCCATCGGTCTCGAGAGCCGGATGCCGTACGGACGGCGCCAGTCGCCGATGGCCGGCGGCTTCGGCGGCGGCTTCGGCGGCAGCGCCGACGGCGGCCTGACCCAGCGGCCGGACCCGGGCCTGCCGAAGATTGCCGAAGAGACCGGCGGCGGGTATTTCGAGCTGACGCGCGCCGACGATCTCAGGGCCACGTTCGCGCGCGTCGCCGACGAACTGCACCAGCAGTACGCGCTCGGCTTCGAGCCGACCAAGCTCGATGGCAAGCGCCACGACCTGGAAGTGAAGGTCAAGGGCAAGGGCCGGGGCATGAAAGTGCGGGCGCGCCAGAACTACGTCGCCGCCAAGCCGCGGTGACGCCGGTCAGCTGAGCGATGCAGATCACGCCGACCCTCTCGATCGACGACAGCGAGATCGAGGAACGATTCGTCCGCGCCTCGGGTCCCGGCGGACAGAATGTCAACAAGGTGGCGACGGCGGTGCAGCTGCGATTCGACGCGGCGCAGTCGCCGTCGCTGGATCAGGCAACCCGCGATCGGTTGACCGTCCTGGCCGGAAGCCGGATGACCTCCGACGGCGTCCTCGTCATCGATGCGCGCGCGTTCCGGACCCAGGGCCAGAACCGCGAGGACGCGCGCCAGCGGCTCGCCGAGCTGCTACGACAGGCCTCCATCCGCCCGCGCAAGCGTCACAAGACCAGGCCGAGCCTGGCGTCGAAGGAACGTCGACTGACCGGCAAGAAGCAGCGCTCGCAAACCAAGCGCGGTCGCCGCGGCGTTGGCGGCGACGAATAGATGGCTCAGGGCTCACGGCTCAGGGCTCAGGGAAAACCCCTACCTAACCTGAGCCCCCTGAGCCCTGAGTCCTGAGCCGATCACTATTCAGAACCGCGTAGCGCCACCGCCGGATCGACGCGCGCCGCTCGCCGCGCCGGAAGGTAGCTGGCCAGGACCGCCGTCCCGCCGAGCGCCAGCGCGACCGCGGCGTAGGTCGCCGGATCGAGGGCGCTGACGCCGAAGAGCAGCGCCGACATCGCCCGCGTCATCAGCGCCGCGCCGACCAGGCCGCACGTGACCCCGATCGCGGCGAGCAGCAGCCCGTGCCGGACGAACAGCCGGCTGACGTCGCGGCTGGCGGCGCCGAGCGCGATGCGAATGCCGATCTCTCGCGTCCGCTGCGACGCGACGTAGGAGATCACGCCGTAGATCCCGACCACCCCCAGCAGCAGCGCCACCGCGGCGGCGATGCCGAGCATCACCAGGGCGAATGACGTCTGCGCCATCGAGGCGGCGCGGATCTGTTCGAGCGTCCGAACGTTCGCGACCGGCAGGTTCGCGTTGACCGACCACACGGCCTGCTTGCAGCTCCTTCAGGAGCGTCGGCGATCCCGCCCGGCCGGTCCGGACCGCGAACGCGAGGTTGCGCTGGGCGAAGCTCTTGTTGTCGTAGAAGTTGGCGATGAGGAGCGGCCAGTAGATAGTCGTTGGCGCCGGCTTGGCGACACCGTTGTCGCGCTCGTCGCCGACGACGCCGACGATGGTGCGCCACTGGTCCTTCGGCGTCTGCCGGATCCGCCTGCCGAGGGCGCCGGCGGGCTCCTTCCAGACCTCGCGGGCGAAATTCTCGCTGACCATCACCACCGGCGCCCTGGTGTAGCTATCGGCCCAGGTGAACTCGCGCCCGGCAACGAGCCTGTTGCCCATGGTCCTCAGGTAGTTCTCCGTCGTCCACTTGAAGCGGCGCAGCGGCGGCAGCTTGTCGGGAGCGGCGGGAGAGTCCTCGATGAAGATCGGGTCGTTGCTGTCGAATCCATCCATGGTGATCGAGCTCGCCAGCCCGACCGACGTCACGCCGGGAATCTGTTCGAGCCGACGCGCGATCTGTTCGTGGGTGCGGATGGCCTGCTCGTCATCGCGGACGATGGCCGGCCGGATTGAGACGCGGAAGGTGACGACTTCTTCCGGGCTGGTAAAGCCCGGCTGGACGTCCCGCATCGCCTGGAACGTGCGCATCATCAAACCGGAGCCGATCAGCAGAACGACCGCGAGCGCGATTTCGGCGACGACCAGTGCGTTGCGGGCGCGATGGCGGTCCCGGCCGGCGCTCGACAGCCGCCCGCCCTCCTTCAGAGCCCGCGCCAGGTTCGGCGACGCGAACTTCAGCACCGGAATCAGTCCGAAGAGCAGGCCGGAGAAGAGCGAAATCGCGAGCGTGAAGAGCAGGACCACCGGATCGAGGCCGATCTCGGCGACGCGCGGCAGGCCGTCGGGGGCGTTGGCGACCAGCAGGCGGACCCCCGCGTACGCGAGCGCCAGGCCGACGGCGCCGCCAAGGAGGCCGAGCGTCATGCTCTCGGCGAGCAGCGCGCGCGCGATGCGGGCGGTGCCGGCGCCGAGCGCCGCATGAATCGCCAGCTCCTGCTGCCGCGCCTCGGCGCGGACCAGGAACAGGTTGGCGACGTTGGCGCAGGCAATCAGCAGGACGAGGCCGACCGTCCCGAGCAGGATCCACAGGACCTGGCCGACGTCGCCGATGACGTCGTCGGCGAGCGGCCGCACGTTCGGACCCATCTTGACGTCATCGAACATCTGGCGCGTGAAGCCCTCGGGCATCGGGAAGCGGTCGGCGAGCACCGGGATCAGCCTCGCGATGTCGGCGTTCGCCTGCTCGATCGTCACCCCGGGCTTCAGCCTGGCCACGCCCTGATAGTTGAAGCCGGCAACGTGCAGCTCCGATCGATTGATGCGGAAAGGCATGACGATCTGCACCTGCTCGTCGAGGAAGCTGAAGGCCGGCGGCAGGACACCGATGATCTCGTGCGGCCGGCCGTCGAGCGTCACCGACTTGCCGACGATCTCGGCGTCGCGCCCGAACTTCCGCTCCCAGTAGGCATGGTTGAGGAGGACGCGTTCCGGCGTGCGCGGTGAGTCGTCGTCGGCGGTGAAGAAGCGGCCGAGAAACGGCTTGACCCGCAGCAGCGGCAGCGTGCCATCCGTCACGTTCAGGTACTCGTATGCGCTCGGGTTCGCCGCTTCCAGTGACCGATACCGCGCCGGTGTTCCAGAGGCCGACGTCCTCGAACATGCGGCCCTCTTCTCGATAGACGAGGTAGGTAGCCGCCGACATGTTCAGCCGCTCGATATTCAGCCCCGGCGCCGTGTGCCAGACACCGACGAGCCGGTCGGCATCTTCGAACGGCAGCGGCTTGAGGAGGACGCCGCGAATGACGCTGAAAATAGCCGTGTTGGCGGCAATGCCGACGCCAAGCGTCAGGATGGCGACGATCGAGAAAGTCCTGGCGCGCCAGAGTCGGCGCGCGATACGGCCGGGAAATAGCCTGCGCATGCCGTGGTTAGACGGGTGGCGCGATGGAAGAGTTGCGGATTGGCACACCTCAGCCGTTGGGTGGTACGAGCGATGCACTAATCCCCACGGGTGTGCAAGCGAACACACAGGAGGATGCTAAATGACTCGACAGAAGTTCTTTGGCCTGCTCGGCGCCGTCGCGATGGCGACGACAATGACGGCGGCCTGTGCGCAGTCAGACGCCGGCGTGACCACCGCAGTCAAGTCGAAGTTCGCCGCTGACGACACGGTCAAGGCGCACACGATCAACGTCGACACGAAAGATCGTGTCGTGACACTGAAGGGCGAGGTCGATTCGGACGCGACCCGTGCTCAAGCCGTGACGCTGGCGCGCACGACCGACGGTGTCCGCGACGTCGTCGACGCGCTCGTCGTCACGCCGAAGCCGGCGGCGACGACTGGCATCGACGAGAACGCCCGCGATATGGCCCGTGACAGCGGCGCCCTGATGGGCGACGCGGGCATCACCACTGCCGTGAAGACCAAGCTGCTGGCCGACACCGTCGTCGGCGGCCTGGACATCAACGTCGACACCAAGGACGCCATCGTGACCTTGACCGGCGACGTTGCCTCCAGCGCGGAGAAGCGCAAGGCGGTGCAGATTGCGCGCGACACCGACAACGTGAAGTCGGTCAAGGACAATCTGAAGATCGTCAAGAAGTAGCGCGCGAAGCTACTTCCTCTCGACGTTGACGTAGAAGAGGTCCGTGGCGACGCCGAAGGCATCCTTGCCGAGCGGCGTCGCCATTTTCTGCCACTCAGCCGTCGGCCGGATGGTCTGCCAGGCGTCGGCGCTGCCGACCTTGATCGGCATCGCGAATTCCTTCACATCCGCCTTCCAGCGGTACGACACGCTGCCGGTGCCGTCGAACGCGAGCTCGAGCGTCGGCAGGGCGCTGTGGCGCAGGTACTGATCGAACACCGGGGTCCAGTTCTGTCCGGTCCTGGCGTTGACGAAGCGCACCATGTCCTCGGTCATGATGTTGCGGTACTTGAACTCCTGATACAGCGCCCGAATCAGCGCCAACCACTTCTTGTCGTCGTCCATGGCGCTGCGCAGGGTGTGCAGGAACAACGCGCCCTTGAAGTACTGGTCCTGGGACGGCGAGCGGTGGATGCCGCGCTCGGTGATGATCGGCGCGCGGTTCTGCACCTTCGACTTGTAGCCGTTGATGTACTTCACCGCGTCGTCCTTGCCGAACACTTCCTCGACGTAGACGACTTCGAGGTAGGTCGTCCATCCCTCCTGGATCCACATGTCGGAGACGTCGGCCGCCGAGACGCTGTTGCCGAACCATTCGTGCGCGCTCTCGTGGATGATGATGAAGTCGAACTTCGGGCTGACGCCGACGCCCGTCCAGTCGCGCTCGAGGTAGCCGTTGGCGAAGCGGTTGCCGTAGGTGACCGCGCTCTGGTGCTCCATCCCCGAGTACGGCACCTCGATCAGCTTGTAGCCATCCTTCTTGAACGGATACTCGCCGAACACCTTCTGGTAGGCCTCGATCATCGGCTTGACCTGCGCGAACTGGACCTTCGCCTTCTCGAGGCTGGCGGGCAGGACGTAGTAGTCGAGCGTCAGGTCGCCGAGACGATCGGAGAACTGCACGTACTTGCCGATGTTCAGCGACACGTTGTACGAGTTGATCGGGTAGTGAATCTGCCAGTCCCAGCGCGTGTAGCCGTCGCCGAGGTCGGTCTTGCCGACGAAGCGGCCGTTCGACACGTCGACCAGGTCGCTGGGGATCGAGACGCTCAGCTTCATGCGCTCGACCTCGTCGCGCCACTGATCCTTGCTCGGCCACCAGACGCTCGAGCCCTCGCCCTCGCAGGCGGTGTTGATCCAGTGATTGCCCGCCGGGTCCTTGCGGAAGGCGATGCCGCCGAAGCGTCCGGTTTCCTTCGGGCTGCCGGAGTAGTGGAACTCGATTGAATAGTCGCGGCCGCGCTTCAGCGTCTCCGGAAAATCGATCAGGACGGCGTTCAGCTCGCGCTCGTACTTCAGCGCCGCGCCCTTGAACAGGATCTTCTCGACGTTGAGGTTGGCGTAGAGATCGATCTGTATCCGGGTGTCGTCCTGGAGCATCTTGAACGTGATGGTGTTCCTGCCGCTCAGGAACCTCTTGTCCGGGTCGACGCGCACGTCGAGGTCGTACTCGGTCAGATCGTTGTTGGCGCGATACCGGCCGTATTCGCCGCGCAGGATGTCGCCGCGCGTGGTGACGCGGGGCACGGGCGGTTTGCCGGTGGCCGCGGCGGGTGAGCCCGCCGCCGGACTCGGCGCCGGCGCGGCCGCGGTCGGCGTCGTCTCCTTGCCCAGCAGATACTTGTCGAACCAGCTGACGATGTGCTGGAGCCGCTCGACCCGGTGCCACGGGCGGCCCGAGCGCGAGAGCTCGTGGCTCTCGCCGGGGAATCGCACCATCACGGTCGGCTGCTTCAGGTACTTGAGGGCGCGGAACAGCTCCTCGCCGCCGGCCGACGGCGGCGTCCGCCAGTCTTCGTCGCCGAGGATGAACATCAGCGGCGTCTGGATCTTCGTGACGTAGGTGATCGGCGAGCGCTTCGCGAAGTCCGCCGGATCCTCGAACGGCGGCCTTGCGGAACCAGGTCGGCGTGAACAGCGTGAAGTCTGCCGTGTACCAGAAGCTCGTCCAGTCCGAGATATCGCGCTGGCTCACTGCCGCCTTGAAGCGGTTCGTCTGGGTCACGACCCAGTTGGTGAGGAGGCCGCCGCCGCTGCCGCCGGTGACGCCCATCTTCGTCTCGTCGATGTATCCGCGCTTGAGGATCTCGTCGACGCCCGCCATCAAGTCCTTGTAATCGTCGCCGGGATAGTTGAACTGGATGATGTTGCCGAAATCCTGGCCGTAGTTCGAGCTGCCGCGCGGGTTCGTATAAAGCACGACATAGCCCTTGGCCGCCATCCACTGGAACTCGTGCGTGAAAGTGCTGCCGTAGGCTGCGTGCGGGCCGCCGTGAATCTGGAGGATGAGCGGATACTTTTTCGACGCGTCGAAGTCCGGCGGCTTCTGAATCCAGGCCTGAATCTTCCGGCCGTCGAAGCTCGCATACCAGAACTCCTCCGGTTCGCTCATCGTCAGCCGCTTCCACAAGGCTTCGTTGGGCGAAACGAGACGACGGCCGGTGGCCGGCCCCGCCGGCGGCACGTCGAGCGCCTGCGGCAAGTCAAGGACGTGCAGATCGCCGACGACCGTCGCCGATGACAGGACGTAGGCGAGGCGCCCGGCGCCGCGGTCGGCGCTGTAGCCCATCACGTCCTGCGCGCCGTCGGTGACAGGGTCGACCTTCCCGCTGGCGACGTCGACGCGCTTGAGATTGGCGCGGCCATTCTCGCCGGCGCTGACGATGATGCTGGCGCCGTCGCGGCTCCATACTGGACCGCCGGGCAACTGTCCGCGCGGCGCGCGCGAGTCGCCCGAGAGGCCCCCGGCGATGTCGAAATCGTAGCGTTCGGTCAGGTTGCGCGGCGATCCGGCGGCGCGTTCGACGATCCAGAGATCGGGCTGCGAGTACGAGCGTTCGGGCTGGCCGTGCGGAATGCCGACGAAGGCGATCCGGCCGTCGCCGGCAATCGCGTAGGCGCCGATCGAGCCGTCGATGCTCGCCGCGACGACGGGATCGCCGCCGGTCTTCGCCACCGAGAAGAGGTCGCTGTCGCGGGCGTAGTAGTACGCTTCCTTGCGTCGATCGGCGGTGAAGAAGATGCGCGAGCCGTCCGGCGACCAGCGATGACCGGACGCCGCGAAGTCGCCGCCAGTGACTGCGACCGGCGCCGGCCGTTCGGTGCCGGCCGGCACGGCGACGGTCCAGATCCGAGCCGGACGATCGCGATCGACGAACCCGGAGCCGGCCACGCCGTTGGCGCGGTAGGCGGCGTCGGTGATGACGCGGACGTCGCTCTCGCGCGGGCGATCGCTGCCGGGCTTGGCCGGCGTCAGATCCTCCGGCCGCGCCGCGGAAGAGAAGGCGATGGCGCTGCCATCCGGCGCCCATTCCGGGGCGGCGGCGCCGCGCGGCATCTCGGTCAGGGCCCAGGCCTCGCCGCCGGCCATCGACAGCAGGTGGATCTGCGGCGGCTGCACCCGGCCGTCGCGCTCGACCGCGCGCACGAACGCCAGGCGGCTGCCGTCGGGCGACCACCGCGGCGCCGTGTCACGAATGCCGCTCGTCAGCGGCCGCGCCGGCGCGCTGCCGTCGATGCGCGCCAGCCAGATCGTCGTATCGTAGGTGTCGCGCTTCTCGTCGACGGCGACGCGCACGTAGGCGACCTGCGATCCGTCCGGCGAGATCTGCGGATCGGCGATCCAGGCGAACGACAGCAGATCCGTTTCGGCGATCGGCCTCGGCTGAGCGGCGGCGTGAGCGGCGGCGACCAGGGTCGCGGCCACGAGCATGAGAATCCTGCGGGAGAGGTCGGAGATCATTGCCGGCGATTATATGGCGCCGGACGCCGGCGCCGGACCTGGGACCCCGGGGCACGGGCGCGGCGTCCAACCGAGCGTCGCGGCCGTGACGGCCGGCGTGGCGAATGGCATTGAACCCAGGTTCATAATCGAGAGAAGAGAGCATCCATGAGCATTCTTGTGACAGGCGGAACCGGCACCGTCGGCTCCCAGGTCGTCCGCGAGCTGCTGGCGCGCGGCCAGCAGGTGCAGGTGTTGACCCGCGATCCGGGGAAGGCGAAGCTGCCGACGGGTGTGACGGCGGTACAGGGCGATCTCGGCCAGGTCGAATCCGTCCGCCGGGTCTTCCAGGGCGTGGACGGCGTCTTCCTCATCAATACCGTCAGCCCGACCGAGATCTACGAAGGCTTGATGGCGATGTGCGCGATGCGCCTCGAGAACGTCAAGCGGGTGGTCTATGTCTCGGTCCAGGATGCCGACAAGGCGGCGTGGCTGCCGCACTTCGGCGGCAAGGTGGGCGTCGAGGAAGCCGTGCGCCGGTCGGGAATTCCGTTTACGATCCTGCGGCCGAACAACTTCTACCAGAACGACTATTACTACAAGGACGCACTGCTGCAGTACGGTGTCTACCCGCAGCCGCTCGGCAGCGCCGGCCTGAACCGCGTCGACGTCCGCGACATCGCCGAAGCGGCGGCAGTTGCCTTGACGGCCGGCGGCCACGAGGGCGAGAGCTACGACCTCGTCGGACCGGAGGTCCACACCGGCGAGTCGACAGCCGCGGTCTGGGCCCGCGCTCTCGCCAAGCCGATCGCCTACGGCGGCGACGATCTCGAAGCGTGGGAGAAGCAGTCGCTGCAGTACATGCCGGATTGGGCAGTGTTCGATTTCAAGAACATGTACGCCTTCTTCCAGGAGCATGGCTTGAAGGCGACGCCGGAGGCGATCGAGCGGCAGACGCGGCTGCTCGGGCACGCGCCGCGGTCGTTCGGCGCGTTCGTCGGCGAGACGGCGTCAGCCTGGCGGTGAGCCGCTCGACGCCGAGTAGGGCTGATGATCGGTGAACGTCGTCACGGTCGAGACTTCGAAGCGGCGGAACAGCAGCGTCTTGCCGCTGCCCGTCATCGTCAGCTTCGCCGGCAGCCAGACGTTGTTGACCTTGGTGCGCACGTATTCGAAGCCGCTGCCGGCGTCGATGCGTGCCACCATGCCCCAGCCGATTGAGAGCTCGTCGAAAGCGGTGAACTGAACCCGGGCGATGTGATGCCCGTGCTCGGTGACCCAGAGCCGTCCCTGGGAGCGCTTCATCCAGTCGCCTTCGCGCGTCGTGACGCGGGCGTCGGGCCTCGGCTTCAACGACAGCAGCAGCACCGGCTCCCCCTCGATGACATCGCGGCATTCGAATGCGAAGCTGTAGACCCGGCCGGCGTCGTCGATGAGCGCGTCGCGCTCGCGCACCTCCTCCGCTTCCTTCGCGAGACGGGCGGCGCGGCGTGACGGCGACTCGGTGCGTTCCCGCTCCGCCTTGGTCTTCAGGTTGTGCTGATGTTCGGCGTCGCGCCGCGCGAGCTCCGCGGGGTCGAGCGGCTTGCCGTCGATGGCGATCAGCCGCTTGTAGTCGTCGACCTGCCCGGGATACACCTCGAACGTCCGCAGCGGCCCGACTGAGACCCTGCCGAGGCGCGAGATGTCGACGTCGCGCCGCTTTTCAATCCAGGTGAACGGCCTTGGCGTGGAGTAGTCGCGACGGAGGTTCTCGCGGACGTTGCGCGTGATCGCCGGGATGTCGGCCGGCGGCGTGCCGCAGTGCCGCGCCGCGGGAGGCTGCGCCGCCGAGGTGCCGATTGCACGCGGGTGAACCGTTCCGGCTACGCCGATGGCCAGTGCGACCACGGCAGCCAACGGCGCATGGCGTAAAACGCTCACGTCTTTCAGTGTATCGGACCTGCCCCGCGAGCCGGTCAGGCGCAGCCTTCGGTTGTGCCGCCTCAGCTCATCCGGCTACGTCAGGGTCAGGAGGACGAGCCCGGCCAACGCCAGCGCAACCGCAATTGAGTTCAGGCCGGCAGTCGGGCGTGCTGGCGGTGCGGCTCGACCAGTGACACCCACTCGGAGGCCTCATAGACGCGGCCGACATGATCGTGGACGACCGTCCGGCCCGCACGGACGGCGTCGAGCACCGCGCGCTCGTTGAAATGCCGGCGCGACCGAATGTGTTGCCGTGATCGCGATGGCCGTACCGATGACGAGCGCCGACACGAACGGACGCCGCAGTGCGGTGGCCATGCCGCGGCGCCTGTCGTCGCGGCTCCGTGCGTAGGCCGCGGCCGGCGCGATCATGACCTCGAACGCGGTGACCAGGCGTCACAGCCAGCCCTTCTGCCGCGCGATGCGAACGGCTTCGATGCGGTTGCGGGCCCCGACCTTGCCGATCGATTCCGACAGGTAGTTCCTCACCGTCCCTTCGGACAGCTTCAGCTGCCGCGCGATCTCGAGGCTCGACAATCCTTCATCCGCGAGGCGCAGGACCTGCCGTTCGCGATCGGTCAGCGGGTCCGGCTCCGTCCAGGCTTCCGCCGCCAGCGAGGGATCGACGACGCGGCCGCCGCCGGCGACGCGCCGGATCGCGTCGGCGAGCTGGCTGGATGGCGCGTCCTTGAGCAGATAGCCGGACACGCCGGCGTCGAGCGCCCGGCGCAGGTAGCCTGGCCGCGCGAACGTCGTCAGCATCAGGACACGCGGCGGCCGTGGCTCATCACGCAGCGCGGCGGCGAGGTCGAGCCCCGTCATCCCAGGCATCTCGATGTCGGTGACGACCACCTCGGGGCGATGCTGGCGGACGAGTGCCAGCGCCTCGGTGCCGGTGCGGGCCTCGGCGACGACCTCGAGGTCGGGCTCGATGTCGAGCAGCGCGCTCAACGCGCCGAGGACCATTGCCTGATCCTCTGCAATCAGGATGCGGATCATGACGCGATCACGGCGTCGGGCGGCGCCGCCGGCAGCATCAACGTCAGGCGGGTGCCGCGCCGGCCGTCGCGATCGAGCGTGCCGCCGAGCGCGGCGGCGCGGGCCCGCATCCCGGAGAGACCGGCCCCTTCGGAGCCGCCGCCGCCAACGCCGTCGTCTTCGACGTGCAGGCGCAGCTGCTGCGGCTCCTGGACCAGCGTCACCCGGCAGGTGCGGGCGCGCGCGTGGCGGATGACGTTGGTGACCGCCTCGCGCAGGGCGAGTGCCAGCGTCCGCTCCTGCTCGGTCGTGAGCGCCAGCGCCGGCACGTCGGCGACGAGCGTCACGCCCGCCGCCTCGAGCGCGGTCCGGGCGGTCGCGATCTCCGATTCGAGCCGCTCGCCGCGATAGCTGTAAACCGCCTGGCGCACTTCCGCGAGCGCAGTACGCGAGATGCGCTCGACATCACGGATCTCGCGCAGCGCCCGGCCGGGGTCGCGGTCGCCGACCTTCGACGCGAGCTCCGCCTTCAGGACGATGGTCGAGAGCGTGTGGCCGAGCAGGTCGTGGAGATCGCGGGCGATGCGTTCGCGTTCGACGATGGTCGCGAGGTGCTGCGCCGCTTCATGCGCCTTGATCAGTGCCCGGTCCTTCCGCCGCATCTCGCAGAAATGGATGTTCGAGCCGCCGACCAGGATCGAGATGACGAAGGCCGGAATCGAGAACGCCGGCGTCAGGTCGAACGCGACGGTTTCGACAATGACGAGGCCGAGGATCACCAGCAGCCATCGCACCGCCACGGCCGGCCGGCCGACGTCGCCGAGGAACGCGGCGCCGAAGATGAAGAAGCAGCTGGCGCCGGGATTTCGTGGCGCCGTGATCACGCCGAGGGCGACGATCGCGAAGGCGATCGGGAGCAGCGCCCGGCCCTCGACCCAGAAGCCGCGGAAGTAGAGCGCCAGGAACGCGGCGACGACCGCGCCGTCGATCAGCCAGTCGCCCGGCTGATTCTGCACGACCGCGTACGCGAGGAAGAAGGAGAGATAGACCAGCCAGGCGTACGGCGTCCAGCCGAGAGGTGAGGACGGGGGCAGCAGCCTGAAGCGCATCGCAGCCGGTTAACGCAGCCTGATTTCGTCGACGGCGAACGAGAAGGCGCCCGGCGTCGGTCCGGCGGAGAATAGCACGCCGCGCAGGTCGGACCCGTCGATGCCCGAGAACGACGCCAGCGGCATCGCGTACTCCTTCCACTCGGCGCCGGCCGTGAACGACCGCGTTGCCGGGATGTTGCCGAGGCGGGCGGCGAAGACCATGACCTGGTGCTCGCGGCCGTCGCCCCGGGCCCAGAACACGAGCGTCTTGAACCGCGAGAGGTTGACCGGTGTCATTGGCGCCGGTCCCGGAAAGAACATGGCGCCGGCCCACGGATAAGCGGCCCCAGCGGCAAGCGTGCCGGTGATCTGCAGCGCTCCGGGCGTGCCATTGGCGCCCTCCTTCACCACCGTCATCGCCGCCGTCGACGTTCCGCCCATCATCGTGTCGGTCGAGGTCTGCCAGCCTGAACCGAACGCCGCCGCGACTTCGCCGCCGTCGAACTGGCTGACCGTGCCGTCGGTCGCCGGCGCCGCGGCTGCCGCCGCGGTGGCCGCCGCCGCGGTCCGCGACACGACGGCACCGGCTTTCCAGATCGCGACGATGTCGCGCGTCGCAGTGATGTCGGTTGTCGGATCACCGGCGACGAGCAGGAGATCGGCGCGCAGGCCGGGCGCGATGCGGCCGCGGTCCCGCAGGCCATAGGCGCGCGCCGGCACTGACGTAGCGGCCGCGAGCGCGCCGGAGGCCGGCACCCCGGCTTGAACGAGGAGCTCGATCTCCCGATGCAGGCTGACGCCGTGCGCCGTGCCGGGGTTCGGCGCGTCGGTACCGGCGAGAATCGGCACACCGGCCGCGAAGAGCTGCTTCGTCACCGCGAATGCAATCGCGAGATCCCGCTTCGCGCCGGGACGGGTCGGGAAGCGGCCTTCGAGCGACGTCTTCTCCTGTGCCGAGATGAAGCGGGCGAGTCGAGGATCGGCAATCAACCCGGCGCCGCTGGCAACGCCGGTCGTACTCTCGATGACGGACAGCGTCGGGGTCACGAACGCCCTGGCGGCGAGGAGCCGCGCCGGGAACTCCGGGTCGGGCGACTCGTCCGCGAAGAGATGAACGAGCCCGGAGGCGCCCGCCTCGACGACGTCGTCGGCGCCGCGTCGGGAGCCGACGTGGACCACGGCGATGCGTCCGCGCTTCCTCGCGGCTGCGATCGTTGCCGCCATCGTCGCGCGATCGACCGTCGGGAGTGTCAGCCCGTAGGCCTTGCCGTCGTCGTACACGATCTTGATGTAGTCGGAGCCCTCGGCCAGCCGCGCCTCGACGAAAGCGTCCGCGTCGCCGGCGGCGGCGAGCGTCGGGATCGGCATCCCGGTACTCGGTGCCGTGCCCCTTCGGGGCGGTGACGAGCGTCCCGGCCGACAGCAGGTCGGCGCGCCGCGCGGCGCCGCCGGCCTTCGCCTGTTCGGCCCTCATCGCTGCGGCGAACTGATGCGACGTGAACATGTCGAGCTCGGTCGTGACGCCGAACGCCAGCGCCCGTTCGAGCGCGTCGCCGAACGCGTGCGTGTGCGCGTCGATCAATCCCGGCAGCAGCGTCCGGCCCGCGCCGGCGATGGTCTCCACGCCGGGCGGCAGCGCGTCGCCGACGCTGACGACGACGCCGTCGCGCACGTGCACGTTCGCGCGCGGCAGCACGCGTTCGCCGTCGAACACCCGGACGTCGCGGACGACGAACTCCCCGGGCTTCTGTGGCGCCGCGACCCGCGCCGGCGCCGGCCGTGTCGCCATCACGCCGCCGCCGATGAGTGCAACACCAACGACAGCCAACGCGGCAATCTGCTTCATCATCTTGATTCCTCACATCCGCGCTTCAGGGGACACGGCTTCAGGGTGCTTTGTGCTTGGTGCCTGGGTGCCTCAAGTGCTCGAAGTGCGAGGGTGCAAGGGTGCGACGTGCAAGTGTGCAAGCGTGCGAGGGTGCAAGGTGCGCCCATCGCACCCTGCACTCTCGCACCCTGCACTCTCGCACCCTGCACTCTCGCACCCTGCACGTCGCACCTGGCACGCTTGCACCCTCGCACTTCGAGCACCCAGGCACCTAGGCACCCCGCACCAAGCACGTTTCCCGTGGCGCCAGAAGCTAGCCCCATGTCCGATCCTCGTCTCGTCGATATCCGTAGAGCGCGAAGGCGAGCCCGAGGCAGGCGAACCCGGCGAGCGCGATGACGTGCCCCCACGCCGGCTGACCGGCCCCGAGTCCGATCGCGCCGAGCGCCAGCTGCGCGAGGTGATACGCCGGCAGGAAGGGCGCGATTGCCCGGACCGCTCCCGGCAGCGCTTCGTACGGAATCCACAGGCCCGAAAGGAACGACATCGGCAGGTAGAGCAGGTTCACGATCGGCACGGCGGAGTTCGGCCCGAGCAGGTAGCCGAGCCCGAGACCGATGGCGCAGAACGGCAGCGCGCCGAGGACCAGCGTCGCGCCGAGCCGCAACCAGGTGAGAGGCGGCAGGCGCACGCCGCCGAAGCCGACGCCCAGCATCGCCAGTACCCGAGAAGATCGTAAGCGCGAACATCGCGCACATGAACAGCTTGGCGACGAAGAAGGCCATCGGCGGCATCGGGCTGGCGCGCTTGAGCATCATCCAGCCCTGGCCGCGTTCGATCGCGACGGCGACGCCGAAGCCGAAGAGCGCGGCGCCGATGACGCCGAACGTGCCGTAGGTCGCGAGGAGGTAGGTGGTGAGCGATGCGCCGCCGAGGCTGCGGCCGCCGAAGAGTACGCCGAAGAGCAGATAGAACATGGCCGGGAACGAGATCGACGGCACGGCGTATCCCGGCATGCGCAGGAGCTTGAGAAACTCGTACCGCGCTTCGAGCAGATAGGCGCGCGCCGGCGACCAGCCGGCGGCAGTCGTCGCAGTCATCGCACTCCTCCGGCAGAGACGACGGCCGCGGCAGCCGGGGTCCCGGGCGCGGCCGTCAGGTTGAGAAACGCTTCCTCCAGCCCGGCGCCAGCGACTTCGAGGGCCGAGAGATCCGGGTCGCATCCGAGCAGCTGCCTGACGACGTGCTCGGCGTTGCTGGCGAGGATCTCGGTCGCGGCGCCGTCGCGACGAACGCTGGCGACGCCGGCAAGGGTTTCGATCGCTGCCGCCGGCAGCGATGTGACGCAACGGACGCGGCGCGACGCCACCCGCGACTTGATCGCCTGCGGCGTGTCGTCGGCGACGATGCTGCCGGCGCGGAGCATGACGATGCGGTCGGCGAGCGCGTCGGCTTCCTCGAGGTAATGAGTGGTCAGGACGATCGATCGTCCCGCCGCCGCCAGCTGACGAATGTGCGCCCAGAAAGAGCGTCGCGACTCGACGTCGAGGCCGACGGTTGGTTCGTCGAGGAAGAGCAGGTCGGGGTTGCCGCAGATCGCGAGGGCGAACTGCAGGCGCTGGCGCTGGCCGCCGGAGAGCGCGCCGTAGCGCCGGTCGGCCACCGGCGTCAGGTCGGCCGCTTCGAGCGCCGCCGCCACCGTCATCGGCGAGGGGTAGTAGCTGCAGAACAGGTGCACGTGCTCGCGCACCGTCAGCGTTTCGGGGACCTTGGCGATCTGCAGCATCACGCCGACACGCCGCCGCGCCGCGGCGGCCAATGGTTCGCCTCCGAACAGCCTCGTCGTCCCACGCGACGGCCGCGTCAGCCCCATCAGCAGTCGTACGACCGTGGTCTTGCCAGCGCCGTTCGGCCCGAGGATCGCAGTGACCCGTCCAGCCTCGAGCGCCAGCGACACGTCCCGGACCGCGACGACCGCGCCGTATGTCTTGGTGACTCCGATCAGCTCCGCAACCATTGAATCCTCCTGACAGGATTCAGTGTGGCGTCTGTCTAACGGTCGCGGTAGTGGCTGGGGTCAGCTCGGGGGGGTGACAGGTGTCACGTTGACACGGTGCTTGGTGCGGGGTGCCTGGGGCCTGGTGCTCGCAGTGCGAGGTGCCAAGGTGCGGCGTGCGGCGTGCGGTGTGCGGGGTGCGAGGGTGCGAGGGTGCGAGGGTGCTCTTGTGCGGGGGTGCTAACGTGCGTGCCTGCGAGTACCTCGCGCACTCGGCACGTGCGCATTAGCACGTGGCACGTGGCACGGGGCACGGCACGTGGCACGGGGCACGGGGCACCTCGCACCCGGCACTTCGCACCGCGAGCACCAGGCCCCAGGCACCCCGCACGAGGCACGTCAAAAAGCGTAGTCCATCCCGATGATGGTCATGAGGCGGTTCTTGAGGCCGGAGTCGTTGAGCGGGATGAGGATGCTGGCGGAGATCAGCCAGTTGCCGCGCGGGTTCACCTTCACGCCGGCGGTGCCGTAGACGAGGTTGAGGTTGCCGCGGCGCGGCTCGAACTCTTCGAACTGCATCGAGTCGATGGGCGGCGCCGGGTTGCCGCTCGGTTGGAACTGGAACGTCTTCTGGGCCAGTTCGAGACGCCCGGCGTCGCGCAGGCTGCGGCCGACGATGTCGCCGATGATGGTGACGCGCGGCTCGACGACGAACTCGACGCCGGCCGAGTAGTTGAGCTCGTCCGGCAGGCTCGGCGTCGCGCCGATCGGCGTCACCGACAGCGGCGCGGCCTCGCTGGTCGAGAAGGTGTAGCCGATGTTGACGTGCTGCGAGATCCGGTTCGTGCCCGCCGACTCGACGAAGAAGACCTTCACCTGCGAGCTGCCGCCGAGGAGATCGTCCTCGTTGCCGGTCGGGAGCCGGAAGTCCGCGGCCGCGGCGAGGCCGCCGCCGGCACCGAAGTCCCACAGCCGGTACTTCGTCCGCAGTTCGATGTCGCCGAGACCGCTCGCCGACCCGCCGCTCGAGAACGTCCGCTGCGGCACGTCGCTGTCCGGCCTCGAAGGTGTGGATCATCGGGTTGGCCCCGGTCGCGAGCCGGCGGATCGTCGCATTCACGGTCGCGTCCATGTCGACGTGCACGAATGGAACCGCGACGCCGACGTCCCACCGATCGGTCAACCCGTAGTTGCCGAACACCGAGACGACGTCGCTCTCGACCGAGAGCGAGAGCGCGGCTTCGATGACGTCCCCCTCGAAGAACGGGCTGAGCAGCGAACCGTCGGGGTTGGTGACGACGCCGAAGAGCGGCGGGACGGCGGGACCGGAGACGCCGCAGCATTCCTGGTGTCGGAGAAAGAACTTGATGCTGCCGTCGTCGAGGTTGCTGCCCTCGAACTTGTCGTAGCTGGCGTGCTGATAGTTGAAGCCGGCGTTGAAGCGGCCGCGGCCGACGGTGGCGGCCCGCTCGGCGAAGAGCGGACCGAAGCTGCTGGTCGATCGACGCAGCGTGCCGAGCGTGGGATCGAACGCGTAGCTGAAGCCGCCCGAGGACGAGCCGATCGGGAAGGTCGAGAGCTGCGTCACCATCAGCTTGTTGAACGCGTCGACGACCGCGACGGCGGGGTTCTGCAGCTCGTCGACGGCGAACGGGCTGAAGTGCGCCGAATGCGACAGGCCGGGCTGGCTCGGCGTCGGCAGCCGGATTTCACGAAGAATCAGCTCGGGGAGGAGCGACGCCAGGTTCGACTCGGACTGTGCCGCCGCTCCCGGTGTCAGGGTGAGGAGGAGCGCGGCCGCCAGGCCGATCACCCTCAGCGCTCGAAGCCGTCGATCAACCATACCGCCTCCTGCCTGCGCAGCCGCAGGACCCGCGTGACCGCGGAAGTTTGTTTCGCCCCCGCCTTGGGCGTCAGGGTCTGCGTGACGCGACAGCTCACGCGCGCAACGGCGCCCTCGGTCGAAAGGACGCGGACGTCGTCGATGTCGACGTTCAGCTCACGCATGTCGCGGAACGCGCGCTTGAGTCCCTCGACGTCGACCGAGGGATGGATCTTCTTGACCTGGTTGGCGTCGAGCGACTCGAGCGCGGCGGAATACTGGAGCAGCGCCTCTTTCGTGGCCGCTTCGATCTGCGGCTGGTTTCCGGACTGGGGTTGAGGCTTCGCCGGCGCCGTCTGGGCGAGGACGAAGCTGGTGCCGGCGGCGACGATCCACGTGATCGCAAGCACAGCCGTACGAGCCGAACACTGCCATTGCCGTCGTCGCGCGGTGCCGGGGGCCCGCGACGACCGGTACCCGAGTCGCGAGCAGCCTGCCCTGACCCCAGTCATGCGCGGCAAATGTAGCACGACCGTGCGAGCGCCACTGAGCGGTATAATTCGCGCAGAGAAAGGCATTGCGGCTCTCCCCCGGAAGCTCCGTCGGTCCCTATCGGATTCTGGCTTCCCTTGGCGCGGGTGGCATGGGCGAGGTGTATCGCTGCGAGCACGTCCGCCTCGGCCGAGAGGTTGCCGTCAAGGTCCTGCACGAGTTCACGTCCGACAATCCCGAGTACAAGAGCCGCTTCGAGCGCGAAGCGCGCGTCCTCGCGTCGCTGAACCATCCCAACATCGCGACGCTGCACGGCCTCGAAGAGGCGGGCGACGCGACGCTGCTGCTCGAGATGGAGCTCGTGCCCGGCGAGACGCTGGCGGAGCGGCTCAGCCGCGGGCCGCTGACGCCCGACGAGGCCCTGCCAATTTTCAAGCAGGTGGCGCAGGCGCTCCAGGCCGCGCACGATCGCGGCATCATCCATCGCGATCTCAAGCCGTCGAATATCAAGGTCACCCCGGAAGGCCGGGTCAAGGTTCTCGACTTCGGCCTCGCCAAGGCCTTCGAGAACGAGCGCGGCGACAGCGCTGCCAGCACCGCGATGTTCACGACGACGACCCAGCGCGGGTTCATCCTCGGCACCGCTGCCTACATGAGCCCCGAGCACGTGCGCGGGCAGGCCCTCGATCGCCGCACCGACATCTGGGCCTTCGGCTGCATGTTCTACGAGGCGCTCACGGGGCGCACGCCGTTCGCCTCGTCGACGGTTTCCGACACGCTCGCGGCGGTGCTGCGGGAGGAGCCGGACTGGCGGGCGCTCTCGCCGGCGCCCCTGGCGATTCAGCGCCTGATCAAACGCTGCCTGCGGAAGGAACCCCAGGCCCGCCTGCACGACATCGCCGACGCCGGGCTCGAGATCGACGACGCGGTCGCGGAGAGCACGCCGCTCGTCGTGCCGATGCCCGGGCGCGACCCGGTGCGCGTCTCGCGCCGCCGGGCGCTGCTGACGGCGATGACCGGCCTGGCCGTCGTCGCCGTCGCCACCGCCGTGTTCTATTCACTCGCCGGACGTTCGGGGGCGCCGGTGTCGGGCACGTCCTCCCGGCTCGCGGTGCCGATTCCGCCCGGTCAGCAGATCGAGCGCGCCGGGCTGGCGCCGCTCGCGATCTCGCCCGACGGGGCACGGATCGCCTATTCCGCCGTCGAGCGCGGCGGGCGGACGCGGCTGTTCGTGCGTCCGCTCGATCGCTTCGACGCGACCGCGATCGCCGGCACGGAAGGGGCCAGCGCTCCGTTCTTTTCGCCCGACGGCCGGTGGATCGGCTTCTACGCCAACGGCATGCTGCAGCGGGTGTCGATCGACGGCGGCGCGGCGCTGCGCATCTGCGAAACGCCGGCAGTCTGGAGCGCGTCGTGGGGCAGCGACGACGTCATCGTGTTCGCCGGCGCGGCATCGCCGGGCGGCTTGTGGCGTGTGCCGGCCGGCGGCGGCGTGCCCGAGCAGGTGACGACGGTCGATACGAACGTCGAGAACCAGCACGCGTATCCGTCGCGATTGCCGAACGGCGACGTGCTGTTCGGGGTCATCACCGATCGCGGGTGGCACCTGGCGCGGGTCTCGCTCGCCAGCAAGCAGATCATTCCTCTCGGACAGCCGGGAAGCGGCGGGGCTGGCGCCCGCCACGTCGAGACCGGCCACCTCGTGTACGCCGCCGGCGGCGGCCTGGTCGCGGTTCCGTTCGATGCCGCCAAGGGTGCGACGGCGTCGCCGGTTCCGCTCCTCGAGCGCCCGGAAGTCGATCCGTCGGGCAACGCCGCCTTCGCGGTTTCCACGACGGGAACGATGGTGTACGTGCCGCGAGTATCGACGCTGCCGTCACGATCGCTCGTGACCGTCGATCGTGCCGGCCGGGCGACGCTGGTGAACGACACCCGCGCCGCCTACACGCATCCGCGGTTGTCGCCGGATGGAAAGCGGCTGGCCGTGGCGATCGAAACCGAGAACGGCGCCGACATCTGGGTCTACGACCTCGTGCGCGGCAGCCGGATGCGGCTGACCAACGGCGGCGTCAACGGCTTCCCTGTATGGAGCCACGACGGTCAGCGGATTACTTTCCAGTCAGCGCGGTCGGGCGGCGTCTCCATGTATTCGCGGCTCGTTGACGGTAATGCCGAGCCGGAGCCGCTCATCCGCAGTCAGGGCGACACATCAGGATTGTCACGATCCCTCGCGGGACTGCTGCCGGGCTCCATGCCGACCTTCACTGCGGCCAATCCGCACGTGCCGATGTCGTGGTCGCCCGATGGCGCGAATCTCGCATTCGACGAACGCAAGCCCAGCGCGGAGCGGGATATCTGGATTTTGAGCCGCGACGGGTCGCCTTCGCCGTTCCTGGTGACGCCATTCGACGAGTCTTCGCCGGCGTTCTCACCGGACGGCAGGTGGCTTGCGTACGTGTCCGACGAGTCCGGGCGGGGCGAGGTCTACGTGCAGCCCTTCCCGGGCCCGGGCGGGAAGTGGCCGATTTCAGCGGATGGCGGGACGGAGCCGGCGTGGTCGGCAGATGGCCGGGAACTCTACTACCGCCAGGGCGATGCCCTGATGACCGTCTCGGTTACCGCATCGGCGACGGACTTCAAGGCGGGTCGTCCCGTGGCCTTGTTCTCGTCGCGCTACGAACAGATGGACGGAGCGCGTAACTACGATGTTTCACCTGACAAGCTGTCCTTTGTCGCGGTCAGGAATGAAGGCGCGGCGGAAACCAACCAGCTGAACGTCGTGCTCAACTGGTTTGCGGAGGTGAGAGCCCGGCAATGAGGCCCGTGTCCCTGCGCTTGCCCGCATCGCGGTCGACGGCCGACAAGCCGGACGATTCGAGTCGTTCCGGCTCGCCGAAGCGGACCGGTTCGACGGTGGTCGAGCGGCCGCGTCCGGCGGCCTCGCTCGACGTCTGGCTGGCCCGCGACTGGAGCGAGAGCGTGCACCTGTCCGAGCTGGAAGAGTTCCAGCAGATTCACGTGTGCACCCGCAACAGCCTCTATGAATTCATCCTGATCTCGCCGCGCGGCGACGTCCGCGTCCGCGGCGGCAAGTACTTCCCGGACTGGACCGTCGGGCGCCTCACCGGCTGCACCGCCGGCGGCTCTTTTCTCAAGCGCCACACCATCACCCTCGGCCTTCAGATCGAGATCGAGGTCGGGCTGCGGCGAATCGTCACCTCTCCGGTGCGGACGATCGCGCTGCTGCAACGGCCCCTGGGCACCGAGCCGCAGTAGTGCCGGTCCGCGCCCGCCTCGGCCGCCGGCGCCGGCGGGTGCGTCCTGGCCCGGCCGCTTCACCCGGTTCATTCCGCTCATCTTCTTCATTCCGTTCCTGGCCATGGCCGTGACCGCTCGCCAGGGGCGTCGCAAGGGACTGCTGCGGCAGGAGATTCTCGACGCCGCCCGCGACATCCTCGTCCGCGAAGGCTACGAGGGCCTGTCGATGCGCAAGGTCGCGAACCGCATCGGCTACTCCGCGACCGCCATCTATCTCCATTTCAAGGATCGCGACGATCTCGTCTTCTGCGTCTGCGAGGAGCTGATGGCCGGCCTGGTCCGCGAGCTCCACGAGGTCGCGGCGAAACATCGCGACCCTCTGGTCGCCCTGCGCAAGGGCCTGCGCCGCTACGTCGATTTCGGCCGCCAGCATCCCGCGCACTACCAGGCGACGTTCGGCGTCCCGCACAGTCAGGATCCCGGAAAGGAGGCGCGACACCTCGAGCCGGAGACGATGGGCATGCAGGCGTTCTTCTTTCTGCAGGGGCTGGTGAGGGAGTGCGTGCAGCAGAAGAAACTGGCCAAAGTCGACGTCCACCGCGCCAGCTGCGCGCTCTGGGCCGGGGTGCACGGCATGACGTCGCTGCTCATCGGCGTGCCTGACTTCACCTGGAACAACCCGGACAAGACGATCGATCAGCTGATCGACATGATGATCGATGGCCTGAAGCCCTGAGCCCTGAGCCCTGAGCCTTGAGCCTTGAGCCCTGAGACCTATGACGCGTGCCGCAGGATCCGGGCCGCGTGGGAAATCGGGCGGCGTCGCCGTAAACGCCGCGATACCCGGGCGGCAGCAGTCGCGGCGATGGCCCCGAACCCCGAACCGCGACGCGACTCCCCCCTGCGCTACAATCCCACGCGTGGAGCGACGACACTTCTTGACCTCGACCCTCGGCACCGCATTCCTGGCTGCTGCCGGCAGCGACGCCGGCGCATCGACGCAGACGCCGGCAGCCTCGCCTGAGTTCTACGTCTGGCGGCAGTACATCCTCAAGGCCGGGACACAGCCGCGGCGGCTGGCCGAGTTCCTCCAGGCGGCGATCCCGGCGCTCAACCGCCTCGGGCATTCGCCCGTCGGCGTCTTCGAGGTCGTCTTCGGCGTGCCCTCGCCGACGGTATTCGTCCTGACACCGTCGTCGTCTCTCGATGCGCTCTTCTCGATCGAAGGCCGGCTCGAGAAGGATGCGGAATTCATGAAGGGCGCGACGCCCTATCTCGACGCCGCCGCGGCCGACCCGGTCTACGTCCGCCAGGAGCTGTCGCTCCTCCAGGCGTTCCCGCGCCTGCCGAAGGTCGAGGTACCGAAGCAGACCGCGTCGAAGGCGCCGCGGTTGTTCGAGCTGCGCACCTACGAGAGCCACAACGAGCGGGCGCACCGCGCCAAGGTCCGGATGTTCGACGAGATGGGGGAGATCGAGATCTTCCGCGCCGTCGGGTTGACGCCGGTGTTCTTCGCCCGCACGCTCGTCGGCCCGCGCCTGCCGAGCCTGACCTACATGCTCGTGCACGACAACATGGCCGCTCGCGAAAAGAGCTGGGACGGCTTCCGGACCTCCCCGGACTGGAAGAAGCTGTCGCAGACGCCGGGTTACACCGATCCGGAGATCGTCTCGAACATCACCACCGTGTTTCTGCGACCTGCGGCGTACTCACAAATCTAATCTTTTGTTCCGGTTGTCCGGTTGTCCGGTTGTCCGGTTGTCCGGAAGTCCGAGACCGGCACGACCGCACGACCGCACAACCGCACGACCGCGCAACCGCACGACCGCCTTATTGAACGACGGCGAGCATTTGTTGCACATCGTCGAGTGCGGGCACCGCGTCCATCGCCCCGGCGCGCGTGCAGCTGACGGCGGCAGCGGCGTTCGCGAAGCGCAGCAGCTCCGGCGGCGGCCAGCCGCGCAGCAGGCCGAGCATGAACGCGCCGCGGAAGACGTCGCCGGCGCCGGTGGTGTCGACGGCGTCGACGTGGAACGCCGCCTGGTGATGCAGTGTGTCGCCGTCGAGGATGACGGCGCCGTGACGGCCGAGGGTTACGCACAACATCGTGTCGTGGCGCAGCCGCAGCTTGCGCAGCGCCCGTTCGATGTCCTTCTCCCCGGTCAGCGCCGGCGGTACGTGTTCGGCCAGGATCGGAATCGTGACCGCGCCGACGAACTCCTCGGTGCGATCGGTCACGCGGTCGATGTCGCTCGTGACGACCGCGCCGAACTCCCTGGCGCGCCGCGCGGCGCGAATCGCCCCCTCCTGATCGACATCGTCGACGTGGACGATTGCCGCCGAGGCCAGGAGCTCGGCCGACAGCTCGTCGGGCCGCAGCGCCAGGCCCTCATCGCGGCTCCACAGCACGATCCGCTCGCCGGTGCGCTCGTCGACGAGGATCGCGGCGAACTGATTGACGCCGTCGTGGACGACGGCGTCAGTGACGTCGATGTCGCGGCGCAACAGTTCGGCGCGGATCCGGGCGCCGTTGTCGTCGGAGCCGAGCACGCCGGCGAACTTCGCCTTCAGCCCGAGCGCGGCGCAGGTCGCCAGCGCTGTCGCCGTCTGGCCGCCGCACGAAATGCGGTGGCTGGAGATCCGGATCTTCGCCTGCGGTCCGTCCGCCTCCGGCAGCACCGGCAGGCGGTAGACGTAGTCGACCGACGTCGCGCCGATCCCGATCACGTCCCAGGTGTGAGTCATCGGGAAGAGTATAAGTTGTGCGGTATCATCGGCTCACATGCCCCGCGTTTCGCCGTTTGTCCTTGCATTCATGCTCTTTTTCACGGCGGCTGGCGGTGCCGCCGCGCAGTCGCCGGCCGGCGTCGCGGGCATCGTGACGGATGCCTCCGGCGCGCCGGTCGCCGGCGCGAAAGTGTCGCTCGAATCAGCCGGACGATCGCTCGGCTCCTCGACGACCGCGGCCGATGGCCGCTTCACCATCGACGCGTCCAGTGGATCGGCGGCATCACTCAAGGTCCAGGCTGAAGGCTTCGCCGACGTGTCCATCCCGATCGCTGACACGTCCACCGTTCCGCGCATCGTCCTCTATCCCCGGCCGCTCGTCGAATCGGTGACGGTGACCGCGTCCCGCGGCGCGCCCGGCGTCGACACGACGCCCAGTGCCTCCGTTGTTTCTTCCGCCGAGTTGCTGACGTCGGCCGCCGGCGCGATCGACGATGCGCTGCGCAACACGCCCGGCTTCAGCCTGTTCCGCCGCTCGTCGTCGCGTGTCGCCAATCCGACGACGCAGGGCGTGACCCTGCGCGGCGTATCGGGCTCGGGCGCGAGCCGGACGCTCGTCGTCGCCGACGGCTGGGCCCTGAACGATCACTTCGGCAGCTGGGTCTACTGGAATCGCGTGCCGGTAGCGGCGGTCGATCGGATCGAGGTCGTGCGCGGCGCCAACGGCGATCTCTACGGCGCCGACGCGCTCGGCGGCGTCATCCAGGTGCTGACGCTCGACGCCGATCGGCCGCGGCTGCGCGCGCTCGTCGAGGGCGGCTCGCAGGACACGTTCCGCGCCTCGGGCTTCGGCGGTATACGCTCGGGCGCGTGGTCGTTCGCCGGCGGCGCCGAGGTCCAGCGCACCGACGGCGCCTACGTCATCGCGGAAGAGGATCGCGGCGCGGTCGACGTTCGCGCCGACAGCGACTATCAGTCCGGCTTCGGCAGCGCCGGCTACGCCGGCCACGGGCTGCGCGCGACGATACGCGGCCACGTCGCGACCGAGGATCGCGGCAACGGCACGCCGGTGCAGGTCAACGACACGCAGTGGCGGCAGGTGTCGGGCGACGTCAATGGCGCCGCCGGCGGCGGCCTGTGGACCGCGCGCGTCACCGGCGGCAGCCAGGACTACTTCCAGACCTTCAGCGCCATCGCCGCGGATCGGCAGAGCGAGCGGCTGACCAACGACCAGACCATTCCCGGCTCGTTCTTCACCGCCAGCGGCCAGTGGCTGCGGGCCTGGCGGCGGATCGACGTCCTCGCCGGGCTCGAGGCGCGGCACACCACGGCCGACATCAACGAAGTGCGCTACCCGGTTGTCGGCGCGCCGGTCGCGACATCGCTGACCGACGTCAGCGAGGAGAACTATTCGGTCTTCGGCCGGGTCAAGCTCGGGCTGCGCGACGATCTCTCGCTCGTCGTCGGCGGCCGCGGCGACTGGTGGGACTCGACACGCTCGATTGGCTTCTTCAGTCCGCGCGCGTCGCTGACCTGGCGCGCCACCGACCTGGCGTCGCTGCAGTTCTCGGTCTCGCGCGCCTATCGCACGCCGACGCTCAACGAGCTCTATCGCGGCTTCCGTGTCGGCAACATCGTCACCAACGCCAACCCGCTGCTCGAGCCGGAGCGGATGACCAGCATCGAAGGCGGCGCCCTCATCGGCACCGCCAAGGCGTCGATGCGGGTGACACTCTTCCACAACGTGCTCAACGAGGCGATCTCGAACGTCACGCTGTCGTCGACGCCGGCGCTGATTACGCGCGAGCGGCAGAACACCGACGAGGTCGGATCGTCGGGGGTCGAGATCGAGGGCGACGTCCGGCCGCATCCGCGCGTGACGCTGTCGGCGTTCGGCGCCTTCACGTCGGCGACCTACGACGAGACGCCGAAGCAGCCGGCCATCCAGGGCAATCGCGTGCCGCAAGTGCCGCGCTACCAGATTGGCGCCAGCGTCATCGCCGACGCCGCGCGGGTGGCGACGTTCACGGCCCAGGCGCGCTTCGTCGGCGATCAGTACGAGGACGACCTCAACGAGCTCACGCTCGAGGACTACATCGTCGTCGACGCTTCGGCGACCCGGCAGATCGCACGGTCGGTGCACCTCTTCGTCGGCGTCGAGAACCTCTTCGACGCCGAGTACGACGTGTCGCGGACGCCCGTCCGCGGCATCGGCTGGCCGCGCACCTTCCGCGCCGGCGTGCGGTTGTTCATGCCGTAGGGCCGGCCCGTCCGGCCGCCTTCGTCCGCCCTTCGCCGCCTCACCCCCAGACGCGCCCACGTCCCCTGGCGATGTTGGAATGCTCGTTTTACAAAACGGTCAGAATCACCGTCCATCCCGATCCGTAGACTCTGCTGAGACGTTGCCCTGGAGGACGACATGCGAACCACTGCACTGCTCCTCGGTGCTGCGCTCCTCGTGGTTGGCTGCGACCATGATGGCCAGAGCATCCGACCGCCCGCCGCCCCGACCACCATCACCCCGCCGCCGCCACCGCCACCGCCACCGGCCGACTCACGCCGCGGCAACCCGATCGCGTTCGGCGAACGCACCGGCGGTACGCTCACGCATCACGGTGACGAGGAACTGTTCGAGGTGACGGCGCCGGCGGACGGCCTGCTGGTGGTGAGCGTCACATTCGACGCCACAGCCGGTCGGATTGAACTGTGGCTCGACGAGAAGGGATTTGGAAGCAATGGCGGGCGAGTGGACGGGCGCCTGCAGGTCGTCGCCGGCCTGAGATACTTGATCAGCGTTTCGGACGGCGCGCCCTGGGATTACGGCGATCTGCGACTGCCATTTGTGGTCACGGCGACTTTCGAACCGGCACCCTAATCGCCGCCGCTGCCGGCGGCTGCACGACCCGGACAACCGGCACCCGCACAACTGGACAACCGACAGTCATCGTTTCTTGAGTATCTTCCCCGGTCTCGCCGCCGTCATCGCGCCGTTTTCGAACGCGACCTCGCCGTTGACGACGACATAGCTCACGCCTTCGGCGTAGCTGTGCGGCTTCTCGAAGGTCGCGGTGTCGCGAACGGTCGCCGGATCGAAGACGGCGATGTCGGCCTTGAGTCCTTCACGCAGCACGCCGCGATCGGCGAGGCCGAGCCGCTGCGCGGGGAACGACGACATCTTCTGCACGGCGACCTCGAGCGGCAGCCGCTTGCGTTCGCGGACGTAGACGCCGAGCACGCGGACGAACGTGCCGTAGCTGCGCGGATGCGGGTGGGTCTTGCCGAAGATCGGGACCTCGCCGTCCGAGCCGATCATCGCCGCCGGGTGGACGAGGATGCGCTCGAGGTCGTCCTCGTTGATGGCGTGGAAGATGCCCTGGGCGCCGCCCTGCTCGACGATCCAGATCGCCGTCTCGGCAGCATTCTCAAGCGTCACCGGCAGCCCGCGCTTCGCCGTGATTGCGCCGAGGTCCATGCCATTCAGCGCCGGGTCCCAGTCGCAGCGCGCGACGACGACGTTCTTCGGATCGCCGCCGCCGCGCTCGTCGCGGATGATGGTGGCGCTGGCGGCGCGAACCCTGGCCCGCACCACCGGGTCGGCGAGCCGCTTGCGCGTCTCGGCGCCGCCGCCCTCGAGCGCCCACGCCGGCAGCAGCGCCGACCCGATTGAGGTGCTCGACGCCGTGTAAGGGTAGAGGTCGATCGTCGCGTCGACGCCGCGGGCGCGCGCCTCGTCGACGAGCCGCAGCGTTTCGACCGAGCGTCCCCGGTTCTTCGTGCCGACGACCTTGTGGTGCGTCACCTGCGTCGGCAGGCCGCCGCGCTCGCCAATGGCGATCGTCTCTTTCACGCTGTCGACGACGCCCGCGGCTTCGTCGCGCATGTGTGAGATGTAGATGCCGCCGAGCCCGCCCGCGATCCTTGCCAGCTCGACGACCTCCGCCGTCGGCGTGAACGTGCCGGGAACGTAGAACAGCCCCGAGCTCAAGCCGAAGGCGCCGTCGCCCATGGCCTGCCGCACCAGGCCCCGCATCTTCTCGATCTCGTCGCCGGTCGCGGCGCGGTTGACGTCGCCCATGACCGACGTCCGCACCGAGCCCTGGCCGACGAAGCTGCCGAAGTTCGGGGTGATGCGTGTCGCCGCGACCTTCTCGAGGAACGGCGCCAGCGGCAGCGGAGAGCTGCCGTCGGGGCCCTCGATCAGCGTCGTGACACCCTGGCGCACGTAGTTGTCGGCGGTCGGCACTTCGAAGATGCCCCGCCGTGCGTGCGTATGGATGTCGATGAAACCCGGCGCGACGACGAGCCCTGACGCATCGATGACGCGCGTCGCCGGCGTCGTGATTGACGGCGCGATCCTCACGATCGTGTCGCCGCGGATCCCGACATCGCCGCGATACCACGGGCTGCCTGTGCCGTCGACGATGCGACCGCCGCGCAGTAAGAGGTCGTAGGCCGGCGGTTGCGTCGCGACGACGGCCGGGAGGAGAAGCAGCAGAGCGAGCAGCCAGGTTCGTCGCATATCGTCAGGAGGTCCTGGCGCTGAATTGTGCCACGGTCCGAACCCCGGGAAGGTGCGCGGTCCTCCCCGCTCAGCTCGAACCGCTGGGTCAGGCGGCCGCTCCGTCAGGAGCCTCATCAGGCGGTGACGCCAAGCGGCGGCGGGGACTGGACGGTCCGTCCGCCTGCTGGGACTGCTGCAGCGACTACTACGTGATTGCGATCGACAACATCAGGTGGACGCGACGCCATCCCGGAGTGCTCGACAAGCTATACCGGCGGCGACGCGCGTGACGCTGCCGGCCGTCAACTCACCGAGGTGTCACTCGCGGCGCAGGCTCGCGGCTCTGGTGGGCTGGAGGCGCCGGCGATCAGGCCGCGGTCGCGGCCTTCTTTCCGAGGACTTCGCCAAACACCGCGACCGCCTTCTTCATCTCGTCCATCGTCCCGAACGCGATGCGGCAGTGCGTCTTCTCGAACGGTGGGAAATCGCGGGCGACGAGGACGCCCCTGGCGCGGCAGGCGTCGCGGAAGGCAGCCGCCGGCCGGCCGATGTTGACGAACATGAAGTTGGCCTGCGACGCCGCCGGCTTCATGCCGCGGTCGGCGAACCATCGCATCGTGAAGTCGCGCGACGCGGCGTTGCGGGCGCGCTCGGCCTCGATGATCGACTTGTCCTGTTCGACGGCGGCGAGCGCGGCATGCAGCCCGAGCACGTTGAGCGTCGTCGACCCGTTGGCGCCGTCCCAGTCGCGCATCTTCTTGATCGTGTCGGCGTGGCCGACGGCGAAGCCGACGCGCAGCCCCGCCATCCCGTAGGCCTTCGAGAACGTTCGCGCGACGACGACGCGCGGGTTGTCGAGGGCGATCGGGATGGTCGTGGCGTGATCGGGATCGGTGACGTAGTCGAAATACGCTTCGTCGACGAGCACCGTCGTCGCGGGCGATTCCTTCGCCACGCGGGCGAGGAAGTCGCGCGTCGCCGACGCGCCGACGTAGGTGGCAGTCGGGTTGTTCGGGTTGCAGTAGAAGACCAGGCCGGCGCCGCGCGCGGCCTCGGCGAACTTGCCGAGATCGATGCGGAAGTCGGCGTCGAGCGCCACCGGGCGGACGGGGTGGCCCATCATCTCGGCGTAGCCCGCGCATTCTTCGTAGGTCGGGATCGTACCGACCAGCGCCTTGTCCTTCGCCGTGAAGAGGTGCGTCGCCGTTCTCAGGATCTGCGTCGACCCGGCGCCGAGGACGATGTTCTCCGGCTTGACGCCGATACGGGCGGCGATCGCGTCGGTGAGGTCGCCGCCGGTCAGCGAGTATCGGCCCGGCGTGCGCGCGCCCTCGCCGAATGCCGCCCGCACCGCCTTCATGACCGCCTTGCCGGGACCGAGAGGATTCTCGTTGCTGCTGAGCACGATCATCCCCGGCTCGATCGCCTCGAGCGTCGGCGCGAACTTCGACCAGACGCTGTGCTCGCGGCCGCGGCCGCCAATCCAGGCTCCGGCCGCGCCGATGCCCGCCGCCTGCACGAAGCCCCGTCGTGAAATCGCCATCACGTTCTCCTATCTGCCCGCCGTCGTCGTGACCGGCCGGAGGATGCTGCGGAAGACCGACGCCGCCTTCTTCATCTCGTCCATCGTGCCGATGGAGATGCGGGCGTGCGTCTTCTCGAGCGGCGGAAAGTCGCGGCCGACGAGGATCCCCTGCAGGGCGCAGGCGTCGCGGAACGAGGCTGCGGTCCGGCCGATGTCGACGAAGATGAAGTTGGTCTGCGAGTCGCTGGCGCGGCAGCCGAGCTCGTCGAACACCTTGACGGTGAACGCGCGCACTTCCGTGTTGCGCTCGCGCTCTGCAGCGATGTGCTTCGGATCCGCCAGGCTCGCCATCGCGGCGGCGACACTCAGCGTCGCGACGTTGTACGGCATCCGCAGCCGATGGAGCGGCGCGACCGTGGCCGGCGCGCCGACGGCGTAGCCGATCCGCAGCCCGGCCATCCCGTACGCCTTCGAGAAGGTGCGGGCGACGAGAACGTTCGGCGTCTCCAGCGCCAGCGGCACCGCCGTCCGGTAGGCCGGGTCAGTGACGTAGTCGTGATAGGCCTCGTCGAAGAGAATCACCGTGTCCGGCGACTCGGCGCGAACCCGCTTGACGAACGCCGCGATCGCCGGCGCGCCATGTACCGTCGCCGTCGGGTTGTTGGGGTTGTTGACGAAGACGAGCCCGGCGCCCTTCACCGCCGCCGCCATCGCGTCGAGGTCGAGCCGCAGCGCGGCGTCGAGCTTGACCTCGACGACGGGATGCCCGAGCTTCTTCGCCATCGTCGCCGGGTTCTCGAACGAGGGACTCGCCGTCACCAGCCCGCGTCCGGGCGAGGTGAAGCAGCGAACGGCGCTCTTCAAGATCTCCTGCGACCCGGCGCCGAGAACGACGTTCTCGGGCTTGGCGCTGAAACTCCTGGCCAGCGCCGCCGCGAGGTGATGGTCGGCCGGCGTGCCGTTGAAGGGGTAGCGGGACGCTTCGGGGAACTGCTTGACGATGGCGTCGATCGCGGCCTTGCCGGGGCCGAGCGGGTTCTCGTTGCCGCTGATCTTGATCGCCTTGACGCCCGGCGGGACGCTCACGGCCGCCTGGCCGGCGCGCGCCTGGTAGTCCTCGTTGCCTCTCGCCGCCAGCCACTCCGCGACGTCCGCACCGGTCATCGTGCCGCGCCCGGTGATGCTCTCGACGAACCCACGACGCGATTGCCGCATGCGAGCCTCCCTCGCGAAATCTTACGCCAACTCACCGGTCGACGGCGCCCGGACCTGCCGTGCGGGCCGGCCCCGACTGCAGCTCACCGGTTCACCCGCACCGCTGAATTGCTACAATCCCAGCGCATATGCTGACGCGCCGCCTCGCCACCGTCGTCCTGCTGACCCTGTTTCTCTCGAGCTTCGGCGCGTCGCGGGCGGCGCAGCCGGAGGCGCCCGAGTACGGGCCGCCGAAGGGAACGCTCGTCATCGTCGGCGGCGGCGCCACCGAGGGCACTGGCATCGTCGAGCGTTTCATCCAGCTTGCCGGCGGGGCGGAGAAGAAGTTCATCATCGTACCGACGGCCGGAGGCAACAAGAATCCCGACGGTTCCGTTCGCCCGTACGACGAGGCGCAGGTGATCGCGTCGTGGGTGAAGCGCGGCTTGAAGCGCGTCCGGATGCTGCACACGCACGATCCGAAGGTCGCCGACACCGATGCCTTCGTCCAGGAGCTCAAGGATGCGGACGCGGTCTGGTTCAACGGCGGCCGGCAGTGGAATATCGTCGATTCGTACGCGGGCACGCGCACGTTGCAGGAGTTTCACAAGGTCCTGGAACGCGGCGGCGTGATCGCCGGAAGCTCCGCCGGCGCGACCATCCAGGGCGACTACCTCGTCCGCGGCGACACTTCGGGTGCGGCGGTGATGATGACGCAGGAGCCGGCTCACCAGGAGGCGTTCAAGTTCCTGCGCCGGTCGGCGATCGACCAGCACATCAACGTGCGGAACCGCTGGGACGATCTGATCCCGGTGATCCAGAAGTTTCCCAACCTGCTCGGCCTCGGTCTCTCCGAGGGCACCGCGATCGTCGTCACCGGTGACCAGTTCGAGGTGATGGGCAAGTGGAAGGTCGCGGTGCACGACAACACCCGCATCTACCAACCGTGGGAGAAGCCGTACTTCGTCTTGTCGTCGGGCGACGTCTACAACATGAAGACGCGCCGCATCGAGAAGCTGGGGAACGGGGTCACGCTGCGGACCGAGACCGAGCGGCAACAGGACCGTCCGTAGATCCGCGACGTCGTTTACCCGGGAGCCCTTCATGCGCCGCTGCCTGCCTCTGTTCTCTATTGCCGCATTGCTGCTGCTGCCGGCGCTGACGCCGCTCGACGCGACGCAGACCGCCAGGGCCGGCGCGACGCCGGAGCAGTTCTTCGGGTTCCGCATCGGCACCGACGGCGAGCTGGCGCGTTATCCGAAGATCCTCGAGTACTTCCAGCACCTTGCGAAGGCGACCGATCGCGTCAAGTACCAGGAGCTCGGCAAGACGACGATGGGTAATCCCTACGTGCTGGCGACGGTCAGTTCGCCCGAGAACCTGGCGCGGCTGGACAGGCTTGTCGCCATCAACCGCCGGCTCGCGGATCCGCGGGGCCTGAGCGAGGCGGAGGCGAAGAAGCTTGCGGCCGAGGGACGGCCGTTCTATTTCCTCTATGCCACGATCCACTCGACCGAGGTCGGCAATACGCAGGCGCTCAACGAGATCGTGCATCGCCTGGCGACGGAGTCGTCGCCGGAGATTCGGCAGATCCTCGACAGCATTGTCGTGCTCGTCGTGCCGTCGCAGAATCCCGACGGCCAGGTACTCGTCATCGATCACTGGTACAAGACGAAGGGCACCCAGCTTGCCCGCGTTTACCCGGACCTCTACCACAAGTACACCGGCCACGACGACAATCGCGACTGGTTCATGTTCACGCAGGTCGAAACGCGGCTCGCGATCGAGAAGGTCCACAGCGTGTTCAAGCCGGTGATCACGCACGACATGCATCAGCAGGGCGCCGGCGCGTCGCGTATCTTCGTGCCGCCCTACGACGACCCCTACGATCCCAACATCCACCCGATCCTGGCGCAGGGGATGACGAGCGTCGGCCAGGCGATGGCGTCGGCGCTGATTGCCGAAGGCAAGAGGGGAGTGGAGCAGAACGCGCGCTACGATCTGTGGGCGCCGGCACGACAGTACATGGTCTACCACGGCCAGGCGCGCATCCTCACCGAGATCGCGAGCGTGAACCTCGCCGATCCCTACGTCAACCCGGCCGGCAAGGACGTGCCGCTCGGGCCGCAGGCGCCGCGCTGGAGCTTCCTGCCCTACGACCGCGGTGACTGGCGGCTGCGGCAGATCGTCGAGTACGGCACGACCGCCGCCTTCGCCGGCATGAGCCACATCGCGAAGTACCGCGTCCAGTGGCTCGAGAATTTTCATCGCGTCCACGCCGACTGGGTGAACCGCAAGGCGGCGCCGTTCGCCTTCGTGATTCCGGCGGCGCAGCGCGATCCTTATGAGACCTTCGAGCTGCTCGACATCCTCCGCATCGGGGAGGTCGAGATTCACCAGGCGAAGGCGGCGTTCACGGCGGCCAGCCGTTCGTATCCGGCCGGCTCCTGGGTGATCAAACTGGCGCAGCCGTACGGCGCCTTCGCCAAGACCATGCTCGAACGGCAGCGGTACCCGGACCTGCGGCAGTTTCCGGGCGGGCCGCCCAAGCCGCCGTACGACGTTGCCGGTCACACGCTCGGCCTGCTGATGGGAGTCGAAGTCGAGCAGATCGACCAGCCGTTCGAGGCGTCGCTGGAGCTCGTGAAAACGCCGCGCCCGGCAGTGACGGCGATGCCGCCCGTGCCCCAGTGGGCCTACGTCATCGGGCCTGAGTCGAACGCCGGGTTCCTCGCGGCAGCGCGGCTGCAGGCGGCGTCGATCCCGATCTACCGCGCCGCGACCGGCATCGAGGCCGGCGGGCGTTCGTTTGCCGCCGGCGCCTGGATCGTTCCTCCTTCGCAGGAGTCGACGCGCATCCTCGGCGAGCTGGCGCAGGCAACCGGCCTCGTCGTCGCCGCGCTCGACAAGCCGGCGCAGGTCGACGTGTTCCAGCTCAAACCGGGAACACGCGTCGGCCTGTGGCGGGGCGCCAACAACATGCCCGGCGGCTGGATGAAGTGGCTGTTCGAGCAGTACGGCATCAATCACAAGACCATCGCGTCGACAGACTTCGCCGGCGATCTGCGCGCGCAGTACGACACCATCGTGCTGCCGAGCGGGATCAGCCGCACCACCATCGTCAATGGCCTCGATCCCGGGCGCCACGATGCGGAGTGGACCTGGGCCTACGGCGTCGGCGACGCCGGCTGGAAGAAGCTGGCCGAATGGGTGCGCGCCGGCGGGACGCTGGTGGCGATCGGATCGGCGGTCGAAACCGCGCGCGAGCTGCTCGACCTCCCGATCGAGCGGGCGCTGCCCGAAGCCGGGCGCGGCGGCCGCGGCGGCCGTGGCGGCGGCGAGGCTGCGGGCGATGCGACCCGCGTCCTGCGCGACGCGTTCTCCAGTCCGGCGCGGCTCGACGCGGTCCTGCGCGAGCGCGTCATCGATCCGGCGTCGCTCTTCTATTGCCCGGGCTCGCTGCTGCAGAACGAGTTCGACACGTCGCATCCGGTCGCCTTCGGGATGCCGGCGGAATGGCCGGTGTTCTTCGAGAGCGACCAGGCCTACCGGCTCACGAGCGGCTTCGGCATCCAGACCGACGTCGTCTCGCGGTATCCCGCCGAGGGGGAGATCCTCAAGAGCGGCTGGCTGCTGGGCGAGAGCTACCTGCGAGGACAGGCCAATGTCGTCGCGTTCCGCGTCGGCAGCGGCTATGTCGTGACGATGGGCAGCCAGGTGGACTTCCGGACCCAGCCGCGGGCGACGTTCAAGCCGCTCTTCAACGCCATCTTCCACGGGCCGTCGACGCGCCTGCCCGCGGCCCAGTTTCACATTGCCACGCGATCGTCGCAAAATGACTGAGTGAGTCGCTTGCCGGCAACCAGGACCGTCGGCGCGCCGCTCGCGAAGGCGATGACGCTGGCGATTGCGCTTGGCGCCGGCATCGTCCTGGCGGCGTCTCCATCGCAGCAGCCGACGTTCAGGACCGGCGTGCAGACGGTGGCCATCCACGCCACCGTCAGCGACGCCGAGGGCCGGCTCGTGACCGACCTGCCGCGCGAACGGTTCCAGGTGCTCGACAACGGCAAGCCGGTCGAGATCACGACATTTTCCAATGAAGATCAGCCGCTGACGGCGGCGCTGCTGCTCGACATGAGCTCGAGCATGTACCCGAGCCTGTTACGGGTGCGCGAGTCGACGCTGCGGTTCATCGAGGCGCTGCGCAGCGGCGACCGCGTTCGCATCGGCACGTTCGGCGATGAGATCGCGCTGAGCCCGCTGCTCACCGGCGACAAGGCCGAGCTGACCCGCATCGCGCGCGAGGAGCTCTGGCCCGGCGGCAGTACGCCGCTGTGGGGCGCGATGTACGCGGCGATGGGATCGCTGGCGCAGGAGACCGGACGCCGCGTCGTCGTCGTGCTGAGCGACGGCATGAGCTCGGGCTCGGTGCCGGGGTGGCCGGGCGACTTCGGCGACGTGCGCAAGCGCGCGACGACCGACGGCTACATGCTCTATGTCATCGGCATGGAGGGCCTCTTCCAGAGCGACGATGCGGCGCGGGAGTTCCAGGAGCTGATTGAGGAGACCGGCGGCGGGCGTTTCACGGTCAAGCGCACCGACGATCTCAAGGCGACGTTCGTCCGCGTTGTCGAGGAGCTGCGGCGGCAGTACCTGCTCGGGTTCTCGCCTGGCGCCGGCGACGGGCGGAGCCACAGGCTCGAGGTGAAGGTCAGCGGCGACGGGCTGAAGGCGCGGGCGCGCAGGAGCTACGTCGCGGGGCGGGCGACGCCACCATGAAGATGGCGGCGAAAGGGCTCTCGATACTGGCGCTGATGCTGACCGCCGCGCTCGCCGCGCCGCTCGTCGCGCAGCCGAAGGTGTTGCCGGTCGAAGTCGCCGTCACCGGACCGACCGGAGACGTCATTCCCGGCCTCGGCAGGGACGATTTCTCGATCGCCGTCGACGGCAGGCCGGCAGCCATCGCCGCCCTCGCCGGCCCCGGCGAACCGCTGACGGTCGTGCTGCTCCTCGACGTCAGCGCCAGCGTCCTGAACTACAGCGATCTCGGCGACGAGATCGAGCGATCGTTCGCGAAGGCGCTGCGGCCGACAGATCGGGCGCGGGTTGGCGGCATCGGCAATCGCCTGAAGCTCTCGCCGCGCTTCACGTCGGACGTCCGCGAGCTGGTGCGCGATGGACGCGCGGCGATCGATTTTCCTAAACGCGAGCGGTTCGGGCCGTCGCCGATCTGGGATGCGCTCGACGAGGCGATTCGCGTGCTCGCGCCCGAACCGGGACGCCGCGTCGTGATTCTTGTGTCCGACGGCCGCAGCACCGGCAACACCGTCAGCGCGCAGGCGGTTGTCGACCGGGCGGTCACGGCGGGCATCGTCGTCAGCGGCCTCAGCGACGCGCGCGTCCAGACGATCTCGCAGGGCGGCGACCTGGTGGCGAAGGTGCGTGCCGGGTTGATGATGCAGGAGCTGGCGCGGCTGAGCGGCGGATTGTGCCTGCCGGAGAACCCGCCGGAATTCGGCGAGATGCCGGCCGCGGGACCGCTGCTGACGCGGCTCGTGAACGACGCCCGCGCCATGTACACCATCAGCGTGCCGATCGAGGACGCAGGCAAGCCCGTACGGACGTTGTCTATCCAGGTGAAACGGCAAGGGGCGACCGTGCGGGCGCGTCCGGCCGTGGTCGTCGGCGCGCGGCCTTCATCCGCGCGCTGACGCGCTCAGCGCTGCCGCCGCGCCAGCCGCGTCGGTTCCTTGCGCACCGGTTTCGGCGTCGCCATCACGCGATCCAGGAACTGCTCGACGGCGTAGGTCGTGATCTGCCCGCAGGGGCCGTTGAAGCTCCAGTCGCAGCCGTGCGTCGCCCAGGGCAGGCGAACGAACATGTTCTTGACCGAGGCCTTCTGGAGCCGGGCCTCGAGCCGGGCGCTCTCTTCAGGCGAGACGTGGCCGTCCTGCAATCCGTGGATCAGCAGGGTCGGCGGCGAGCCGGCGCTGACGAAGTTGATTGGCGACGCGGCGAAATAGGCGCCGTCGGCGGTCGACGGCGTGCCGCCGAGATACGACTCGAGCGCGGCGCGCGTGTCGAGCAGGCCGCGCCGGGCCGGGTTCTCGTAGTTGTAGCGCAGGTCGGTCGGGGCGGCGACGGAGATGACGCCGCGAATCGACGGCTCGCCGGCGGTGTAGGCCGCCAGGAGCGCCAGCTGCCCGCCGCCGGAACGGCCGAGCAGCGCCAGCCGCGTCGCGTCGAGGTTGAGCTCCTTCGCGTAGACCTTCAGGTAGGCAATCGCCGAGAGGACGTCGTCGCGGCCAGCCGGGAACTTCCACTTCGGCGCCAGTCGATAGTTGATCGAGAAGACGAGATAGTCGCGCGCGGCAAGGTAGCCGTTGAGCGCGATGCGATCGCGGCGGTCGCCGTCCTGCCACGACCCGCCATGCAGCACCAGCACGCCGGGCAGCGGTCCATGGACGTAGCCGGGACGAAAGATGTCGAGCGTCAGCGTCTCGCCGTCGCTGGTCGCGAACGTGCGTTCTTCGAGCCGGACCGGACGCGAGTGTACGGCGCCGAACATGTCGCCGAGCGCGAACGGCGCCGGCCGCGGGTCTTCAGAGAATCTGCCGCGCTCGCGCGTCATCTCACCGAAGGCGCTCACGACGCTGTCCGGCAGCGTTTCCGCAACCTTCTGTGCCTGATAGATTGGAAAGACGAGGAGCGCCGCCGCGGCAAGGCCCATCACCCCGCCGAGCTTGCCGAGCGATCCCTGGCCGCCGCGCGGGATCGCCGGCAGCAGCGCGGCCGCCAGCAGCCAGGGCCCGCCCTCGGTCGCGGCGATGGTCAGCTTCCACAGGAAGTCGGTCGGCGCTTCGACGCGCGTCAGGGCCGCGATGCCCAGCATGACCGCGCCCGCCACCAACCGGAACAAATCACTTCTCAGGATTTCGCCCATCGTCCTGCGGAGGCGCGAGGCAAGCACGATGCCATGCAAATCTGGCCTGTTTCGGAAGATTCCTGCAAGTGTGCGCGTGCAGACGCTGCCGGATTGGTCATCGACCGGCGGATTTGGTTGCCTCGCCGGGGCTGGACTCTTGCCCGATCCGACCGGCGTCACTCGAGCGGCCGCGTCGGACTGGATCCGCGGGCCACGGCAGGGTTTCGCGCCGCGCGACGACGGGCGCTCCTCGTTTCGTTTCCACGTCGTCGTTTCGCATCGCCGATCGCGGTCCGTCTCGACAGTCGCCGCGGCGCTGAGGTAAATTTCTCGCCACAGAACGGCGTATTCCGGTTCAAATCGTTCTTCTCCATCCCTCGTTCGTTCCGTCGCCAGATCTTACGGAGGCCCCATGACAAAGCTACGTGCGCAGCGCCTGTTGCGCGCCATCCCTGTACTGCTGCTCGTGCTGATTCCGCTGCGCCTCGCGGGACAGTCGGCGCAGCAGTCCCAGCAGACCAGCACGTCGAGCTCCTGGGCGGATGACGTCATCAAGCAGGACGCGTACGCGCAGCCGCCGAAGGAGCTGGCCGACGCGGTGCTCGCGCCACGGCACCTCAACGTCACGCTGGCGAATCTGAGCCCGGACAAGCAGTGGTTCGTCGACGAGATCGGCGACGGCCCGGTGTTGATGAAGACGTTCGCGAAGCCGTTCCACGAGCTCGGCGGCGTCTTCGTCGACTACAAGGCCAACCGCTCGCGGGCGCTGACGATCCGCAACAACGTCGGCATCCAGCTGGTCTCCGCCGCCGACGGATCGAAGAAACCGATCCAGCTCCCGGCCGGTTCCCGTGTGTCGAACCCGATCTGGTCGCCCGACAGCACCACGATCGCCTTCATGCTGCACGGCGACGACGCGTCGCACATCTGGGTGGCGGAGGTCGCGACCGGCAAGGCCCGTCAGCTGACGAAGACACCGCTCCTCGCCACGCTCGTGACCTCGTTCGAGTTCACCGATGGCGGCAAGCAGATCGCGGCGGTGTTGATGCCAGACAACCGCCCACCGATGCCGGCGCCGCCGCCGGCGCCCGATGGCCCGACGGTCAAGATCGCCGACGCCGAGAAGAACCGCCTCCGCACGTTCCCGAGCTTGATGTCGACCACCCACGACAAGGCGCTGCTCGAGTGGCACGCCACTGGACAGGTGGCGCTCGTCGACGTCCAGAAAGGCACGATCAAGAAGATCGGCGCGCCGACGATGGTTCGCGCCCTCGATCCGTCCCCGGACGCGCAGTACGTGCGGGTGACGCGGATGCTCAAGCCGTTCTCCTACGACGTGCCGGCGAGCAGCTTCGGCCAGGTCGAAGAGATCTGGGACGGCAGCGGCAAGACGCTCGCGAAGCTGACCGATCGGCCGATGAACCTCGGCGTCCAGGACGACACACCGCCAGCCGATCCGCCGGCTGCGGGCGGCGGCCGCGGTGGCGCGGCGCAGCAGGGCAAGCGTGAGATCGCCTGGCGCACCGACGGCCAGGGGCTGACGTACCTCGAGCAGGAGCCGCCTCCCGCCGGTTCAGGGCGCGCGGGTGCCGGCCGGGCGGGTGCGGGCGCAGCCGGTCGCGGCGGGGCTGGCGCGGATGCCCAGGCCGACGAGGGCGGCCGCGGCGCGCGTCAGCCTGAGCGCAAGGATCGCCTCTACCAGTGGCTGGCGCCGTTCGACGACGCCAGCCGCAAGGTGCTCTTCGAGAGCACTACGCGCATGACCGGGCTGCGCTTCTCCCCCGATGCGAAGATGATCTTCTTCAGCGAGCGCGCCGGCCAGAACAGCGTCGACTACGCCGTCGATCTCGCGGCCCCGGCGCAGCGCTACGCGCTCGCGCGCTATCGCTTCGATGATGTCTACGCCAACCCCGGCTCGATCGTCGGTGTCCGCGGTGGCGGCGGCGGTGGTGGCCGCGGCGCCGGCGGCGGGCGCGGCGGCGGTGGTGGCGGCGGCCCGGTCCTCGTGTCGGCGGACGGATCGAGCGTCTTCTTCCAGGGCAGCGTCTACGATCGCAACCCGAATGACGTCGGCCCCAAGTCGTTCATCGACAAGGTCGCGATCAAGTCGGGCGAGAAGCAGCGGATCTACGAGAGCGAGAATGGCGACGTCTACGAGCGCGTGTCCTCCGTCCTCGACGCCGACGCCGGCCGTTTCATCGTCGCGCGCGAGGGGCCGAAGACCGTGCCACAGCACTATCTCGTGCAGGGCACCACGCGCACGCAGCTGACGCAGAACCAGGACTACACGCCCGACGTCACCAACGCCATCGTCGAGCGGCTGACGATCGAGCGTCCCGACGGCTTCAAGTTCCGGACGACGGTGACGCTGCCGCAGGGCTACCAGAAAGGGACGCGCCTGCCGGCGATCTTCTGGTTCTACCCGCGCGAGTTCCAGGATCAGGACGCGTACGACCGTCCGGACCGCACTTACAACAAGAACTCGTTCCAGGCCTTCGGCCTGCGCTCGATGGAGTTCTTCGTCCGCCTCGGCTACGCCGTCGTCGAACCGGACTCACCGATCGTCGGCCCGGCCGGGCAGATGAACAACAACTACGTCCACGATCTGCGCAACAATCTCGCGGCGGTCATCGACGAGCTCGATCGCCGGGCGCTGGTCGATCGCACGCGGCTGGCGATCGGCGGGCATAGCTACGGCGCGTTCTCGGCCGTCAACGCGATGGTGCACACGCCGTTCTTCAAGGCCGGCATCGCCGGCGACGGCGCCTACAACCGCACCCTGACGCCGATCGGGTTCCAGAGCGAGCGGCGCGATCTCTGGGAGGCGCCGAACGTCTACCTGTCGATGTCGCCGTTCCTGTACGCCAACAACCTGACCGGCGCGCTGCTGATGTATCACGGTCTCGCCGACCAGAACGTCGGCACCGATCCGACCAACTCGGTCCGGCTCTACCACGCCCTGAACGGGCTGGGAAAGACGTCAGCGCTCTACCTCTACCCGCTCGAGGACCACGGCCCGGCGTCGAAGGAAACGCTGCTCGATCTGTGGGCGCGGTGGGCGGCGTGGCTCGACAAGCACGTGAAGAACCCGTCAAAGGCCGAGCCGAAGAAGGTGACGACGACGGAGCAGGCCAGTAGGTGAGTCGTTCCGGGGCTCGGGGCTCGGGGCTCGGGGTCCGCGGAGCTAAAGCTCCGCGCTACGAAGGCGTACGTAGGGCGGAGCTTCAGCACCGCCAGCCCGCGACCTTGAGCCTTGAGCCTTGAGCCTGAGCCTGAGCCCTGAGCCCTGAGCCCTGAGTCATTTCAATCCCGTCCTACTTCCTCGTCGCCATCTTGACGTTCGTCATGATCTTGCGAACTGGCGCCGGTTTGCCCACCTCGAGCCATTGATCGAGGAAGTTCCAGTTGGTCAGGCCGTCGTCGCTCTCGGGCTCCAGCAGGTAGGCGCCGAGCAGCCCGAGCGGCTGCGCCAGCCTGACGACGCGCGTGCCGGCCGGCAATGTCGCCTCTTCGTTCGTGTACTGGCCCTTCAACTTGACTTCGTTGTGCCCCTGGAACGGCTTCGGCGACTTCACGATCTCGCCGACGACGAAGGTCGAGACCTGCGCCGTCAACGGCGCCGTCAGCTCCTCGACGACGACGCCGTGCTGGCGGACTTTGTCGACGACCGGCTGGAACTCCGGGCCGGCGGGGATGACGTAGGCGCGCGCCATCGGCACCGTGCGGGTCGGCGCGAAGTAGGCGTAGTCCTGCATCAGCTCCGGCTTGAAGCTCTCTTCGACGGCGACCGTCATCTCACGCTGGTTGCGCGGGTTGATCTCTTTCTTGACCTCGCCGACGAGAATCTCGACCGGCTTCGGCAGCGGCCGCAACTCGTACTCGACGCCGAGCGGCAGCTCCGCCGTGCCCTGCGCGGCCTTGATCCAGTCGTCGTCGAGGCTGCGAGTCAACGCGACGATCTCGGCGCGGTGGCCGTCGACGTATTTGAGGATCTCCTCGACGAACTGCTCGGTGACTTCGATGCGGCGCTTGAACGAGAGGTAGGAATAGGCCTCGGACAGGATCGTCAGGCGGTTGCGGAAGCCGACGTAGTTCTGGCCGGCGCGCGGCCGCCAGTCGAACGCATTCCAGCGTCGCAGCTCGCCCGGGGCGGCGTTGCCGCGGCCGAAGTTGCCGTAGTAATACGCCCGTGCCTTGTGGTTCGACTCGAGCGATTTCATGATCGCCGGCATCATCGTCTGGCGGTGATAGTCGAGGATCTTCGGGCTGAGCGACAGGTTGAGCGGGATCGACTGCGTCAGGTGATAGCCGTGATACGAGCCGTTGGTCGTGTGCAGGTCGACCATCAGGTGCGGGTCCCAGGCCGTGAAGGCCGCGGCAAGGGCGCGCGCTTCGGCCGACTCGAGCTTCATGTAATCGCGGTTGAGATCGAGCTTCTTCGCGTTCTCGCGGCTGCCGACGCCGGCGATCGGGCCGTACTGCGCCGTGCGGTTCATGACGTCGACCGCTTCGTTGCCGTCGGCGTTGTAGTTCGGTGCGACGACGACGACCATGCGGTCGAGGAGCGGCCTGAGGTCGCCGGACGTCAGCCGGCGCATGAGGACCTGCACTGCTTCCTTGCCCTCGACCTCGCCGCCGTGAATGTTGGCGAGGAGGAAGACGACCGGGCGGTTGGCCGGCTTGTCCGACGGCTTCGCGACCGCGGGATTCGAGAGCGTCACGAGCGGCATGGCGCGGCCCTGCTCGGTCGTACCGAAGCTCGTGACGCGCACGAGCGGCGACTTGGCGCTGATCGCGTTGAGGAAGCTCTCGAGATCCGCGGCGCGGCTCGTCTCCTCGTAGTTGCTACGCTCGGCCCGGGTTCGCAGCGGATCGGGCTTGTCCTGCGCCGAGGGGGCGCTCGCCACGAACGTCGTCATCATTGCCGCGATTCCGAAGGCGGCTGCAGGTCGAATCATGCGGGTGGTCGCTCCGTGAAAAGGAATGGAGGCGGCATTTTGTCACCTGGCGTCAGCCTGCGTCCAACACGCGAGTGGCCTTCTGCGCGCCGGCCGGGCGAAGTAGCATGCGGCTATGTCTGTTTTCACCAATCCGGCCAACGGCGCCGCCGGCCAGGCGGAAGCGTACGTCAGCGCCATCCTCGATCTCCTTGGCACGCAGGATCCGATGCAGGTCCTGCACGCGACACCGGCAGCGCTGCGCCGCGCCAGCGACGGGTTGTCCTCGATTGCGCTGAGGCAGCCGGAGCGGGTGGGAAAGTGGTCAATCGCCCAGGTGCTGCAGCACCTCGCCGATTCGGATCTGGTCTGGGGCTGGCGGGTCCGGCTGATCCTCGCCCACGATCGGCCGACGATTACCGGCTACGACCAGGACCTGTGGGCCGAGCGGCTGCGTTATGAGCTCGCCGACCCGGCGGAATCGCTGGCGACGTTCGATGCGCTGCGACGCGCCAACCTGCGGCTGCTCGAAGGCGCCACTGCCGCCGACCTCGCCCGCGTCGGCGTGCACGCGGAGCGCGGCGAGGAGAGCGTCGGGCACCTGGTGAGGCTTTATGCCGGGCACGACCTGCTGCACCTGCGGCAGATCGCAAGAATCCGCGAGGCCGTTGCCTAGCCGGCGGCGTGCGGAGGGTGTCGGGGCGTTGCGGATAGAATCCTTGCTGACCAGCGTTCTGCCTGGGGCGAGGAGCGCAGATGCAGGTGCAGCTATCCGTGTGCACGCGTGCCGACCTGGACGAACTGGTCGACATGCTGTCGGTGGCGTTCGCCACCCACGACCCGCCGGCGGTCGCCGTCGGCTTGACCGTCCAGGAGTTCGCCGATCTCGTCGACCTCTACCGCGATCGCGCTGCCGGCGGCGGATGCACGATGATCGCCCGCGCCAGCACCGGCGAGATGGTCGGCGCGCTCCTCGCCGAGGATTCCGCGGCGCCGTTCCCGCATGGTCTCGAACGCCTCAGCCGGAAGTTCGATCCGATCTTCGAGATCCTGACCGACCTCGAAGCCGAGTATCGCCGCGGCCGCAGCGTCCTGCCGGGGGACGCGATTCACTTATTTCTGCTCGGCGTCAACCAGGCCTTCGGGCGGCAGCAGATCGCGCAACGTCTCGTCGCCGGCTGCATCGAGCTCGCCATCGCGCGCGGATATCGGCTCGCCGTCACGGAGGCGACCAACAGCGTTTCGCGCTATATCTTCCAGAAGCTCGGGTTCGTCGAGCGCGCCCGCCGCGCCTATGCCGACTACCGGTTCGGCAGCCAGGCTGTTTTCGCTTCGATAGCGAGTCATGGCGGCCCGGTGCTCCTCGACCGGGAAATCGGCTGACGCGCGCTACTTCTTCTCGGCCTGCTGCGCCTGCATGTAAGCCTCGTACTCCTCGATCGCTTTCCTGACCTCGCGCCGCGCCTTCGACACGGCGTACTTGCGGTAGGCGCCGCGCACCTGCCTGCCGACGTATCCCATCAGCGGCACGACGTCGCAGCACGGGTGCATCGCCGTGCCGCGAAAGATGTCCGGCGTGACCGACTCCAGCAGCTCGTGCTGATAGAGGTTCCTGGTCGGCCGCACGTACGCCGGCACCATCGTCGATTCGCGCCAGAGCCGCTCGTAGTCGAGCAGCTCTTCCTCGACCTCGACGAAGAAGACCGACGGCAGTCCCTCGGTAACGGTCAGCCGCGCGAACGGGTCCGGCGGCCCGTCGAGTCCGCGGCGGATGCGCTCCAGCGATACCGGCAGCGGGTCTGGCGCCGCCGGCGCCGTCGGTGCCTGCACCCCCAGCCACAATGTCAGCAGAAGGTCCATGGCTGTTCAGTATGACGATGACGGGGGGCGGTTGGACGGATGAAGAAAGTTCGAAGTTCGAAGTTCGAAGTTCGAAGTGAAGGTCGAACGCTGAAGGTCGAAGTCTGAATCGGCCGGGCGGTCAGGGCGGCTATCATTCAAACCGACAGCGAAAGCCGGCAAACGCAGCGAGATAGGAGGACCCGTGGGAGTCAGGCAGTGGTTCGGCCCGAGCCGCGAAGAGATCTGGCGGAAGCTCAGCGAGAAGGTTGGCGGCAGCTATGTCGACGGCGGTTTCTGGAAGGGCGACAAGGTCGAGGTGGCGCACAAGGACTGGGTCGTCACGCTCGACGTCTACGTCGTGCCGGCCGGCAAGGCTCACATTCCGATGACGCGGATCCGGGCGCCCTATGTCAACCCGGGCGGCTTTCGTTTCACGGTCTACCGCAAGAGCATCTTCAGTGGCATCGCGAAGGCCTTCGGCATGCAGGACATCGAGATCGGCGATTCGCCGTTCGACGACGACTTCATCATCAAGGGTACGGACGAATCGCAGGTCAGGGCGCTGCTGGCGAACCCGCGCCTCCGCGAACTGATCGCGCAGCAGAAAGACATCCACCTGACGGTCGAGGACGATGAGGGCTGGTTCGGGACGCATTTTCCCGAAGGCGTCGACAAGCTGCATTTCGAGGTCACCGGCATCATCACCGACGTCGAACGCCTGGCGCAGCTGTACCAACTGTTCGCGGAAGCGCTTGACCAGCTGACCGGGATCGGCGCCGCCTACGACGGTCCGCCGCAGGTCCGCCTCTGAGTTCGCGGCCTCGCGCCGGCCGTCGCCGGCCGTCGCCGGTGGCGGGCCGCACCTGCCTTTGACATAATCCGCCCATGATCCGCGATTCGTGCGATCCGGTGCGCCGGCGCGCCGCCGTAGCCGTTGCCCTGATCCTCGCCGCCGCGCTGCCGCTCGCTCAGGGTCGTCAGGCCGCGCCCGCCTACTATCCCGGGCGCTTCGACTGGCAGACGCGGACGCCCGAGCAGGCCGGCGTCGACGCGGCGCGGTTGAAAGCCGCGTTCGAGTTCGCCGCCGCCAACGAGAATCCCGGCAACAAGGACCTCGCCGTCGATCTCGCGACGTCGTTCGGCCGCGAGCCGTTCGACACGCCAATCGGTCCGCTGGCGCCGCGCGGTGCCCTCAGCGCCATCGTCGTCAAGAACGGCTACGTCGTCGGCGAGTGGGGCGACACGGCGCGCGTCGACATGACGTTCAGCGTGACGAAGAGCTTCCTGTCGACCGTCGTCGGCTTGATGTGGCAGAAGGGACTGATTCGCGACGTCACCGATCCGGTGCGCGGCTACATGCCGACGCCGGAGCTCTTCGACGGTCCGCACAACTCGAAGATCACGTGGGAGCACCTGCTGCGGCAGACGAGCGACTGGCAGGGGACCCTCTGGGGCAAGCCGGACTGGGCCGATCGCCCGGAAGGCAAGACGCCCGCGGACTGGCCGAATCGTCCGCTGAGCGAACCGGGCAGCCGCTACAAGTACAACGACGTCCGGGTGAACCTGCTGGCGCTGGCGGCGCTGCAGGTCGCGCGCCGCCCGCTCCCCGAGATCCTGCGCGAGGAGATCATGGAGCCGATCGGCGCCTCGAGCACGTGGCGCTGGCACGGCTACGAGAACTCCTGGATCGATCTCGACGGCCGCAAGGTGCAGTCGATGACCGGCGGCGGCCACTGGGGCGGCGGCATGTTCATCTCCGGCCGCGACATGGCGCGCTTCGGCTACCTGTTCCTCCGCAAGGGCAAGTGGAACGATCGGCAGATCGTCTCGGAGAAGTGGATTGCGATGGCGCGGACGCCGGGGCCGGCGAACGCCGGCTACGGCTACATGAACTGGTTCCTGAATTCCGGCCCGAAGCCGGCCTTCTCCAGCGCTCCGGAGACGGCGGTGACGTTCCAGGGCAACGGCAGCAACATCGTCTACATCGACTGGGAGAACGACCTGGTGGTGGTGGTCCGCTGGATCCAGCAGCGGGCGTTCAACGATTTCATCGGCCAGGTGCTGGCCGCCGTCGCGCCGGCGTCCAGGTAACGAGGATGGAGCCCGTCGACCTGCTCGTGTTCGGTCCGCATCCCGACGACATCGAGATCGGGCTGGGGGATCCGTCGCCAGGCATGCGGCGCTCGGCTACTCGGTCGGGCTGTGCGACCTGACGGCCGGCGAGATGGGAAGCAACGGCACTGTCGAGGAGCGGCTCGCCGAAGCGGAAGCGGCGCGGGCGGTGCTGGGGGCAAGATGGCGCGTCAACCTCCGCCTGCCCGATCGCGCCATCGGCAGCGACGTGTCGCACCTGCGCGCCGTCGCCTCGCTGGTGCGGCGCGCCAGGCCGCGCGCGGTTGCGATCCCCTATGGCGCCGATCGCCATCCCGATCACGTCGCCGCCAGCCGGCTGCTCGTCGAAGGCATCTTCAACGCCGGGCTGCGCCGCTATGACGCCGACGGCGAAGCCTGGCGTCCGGGATGGACCTGCTTCTACTTCATCAACGATTCGGCGCCGCCGTCGTTCGTCATCGACGTCTCCGAGTACTACGATGCCAAGCGGCGCGCCTTGGCATGCCACGTCACGCAATTTCAGGCCGCCAGCACGGGTGCGGTCCAGACGCGGCTCACGACGCCGCTCTTCCAGCAGCTCGTCGAGAGTCGGGACGCGCAGTTCGGCGCCCTGGCGGGAGTCCGGTTCGCCGAGGGTATAGTCGTACGGGGCCCGGTCGTGCGCGAGACGCTCTTCAGCGAGGCGGAGAACCAGGGCGCCAGGAAAACGTGATCCTGTGAACATCGGCATCATCTGCTACGCCTCGGTCGGCGGCAGCGGCATCGTCGCGACGGAACTGGCCAAGGCGCTCGCCGAGCGCAACCACCAGGTGCACCTTGTCAGCACCGATCCGCCGTTCCGTCTCGGCGAATACCAGGCCGGCCTGGCGTTTCACCAGGTGCACATGCCGAGCTATCCGCTCTTCCGGGAACCGCAGTACGTGTTGTCGCTGGCGAACAAGGTGGTGCAGGTCGCGCGCGAGTACAAGCTCGAGATCATCCACGCCCACTACGCCATTCCGCACGCGACGGCGGCGCTCCTGTCGCAGCAGGTCCTCGACGTCGGCCGTCACGACGCGCCGCGCGTCGTCACGACGCTGCACGGCACCGACATCACGCTGGTCGGCAGCGACCCGTCGTACTCGGAGATCGTCGCGTTCTCGATCGAGCGTTCGGACGGCGTCACCGCCGTGTCGCAGAGCCTGCGCGACGCGACGCGGCGCGAGCTCTGCGTCCGCCGCGACATCGAGGTGATCCCGAACTTTCTCGACTGCCGGATCTACCGGCGCCGCGACGTCGCCGCGCTGCGGCGGCGGTTCGCGCCGGATCCGTCGACGAAGCTCGTCATCCACGTCTCGAACTTCCGCCCGGTCAAGCGGATCGACGCGGTGATGGAGGTGTTCGCGAAGATCAGCGCCCGCGTCCCGGCGCGGCTGCTGCTGGTCGGCGACGGGCCGGAGCTCGGCACCGCCTACCGGCTCGGACGCGAGCTCAACATCGCGCACCAGGTCGAGGCCCTTGGCGCTCAGGAGGACATCATCCCGCTGCTCTCGGCGTCGGACGTGTTCCTGCTGCCGTCCGAGCAGGAGAGTTTCGGCCTGGCGGCGCTCGAGGCGATGGCGTGCGAGGTGCCGGTCGTCGCCTCGCGCGTCGGCGGCCTGCCCGAGGTCGTCGAGCACGGCATCACCGGCTTCCTGCACGCGCCCTCGGACCTCGACGCCATGGCGGACAGCGCCGTCGCCCTGCTCACGGATCCGGCGCTCCACGCCCGCGTCGCCCGGGCTGCGTGCCAGCAGGTAGGCGAGCGCTTCTGCGTCGACTATGTCGTGCCGCAATACGTCAGCCACTACGAGCGTGTTCTTGCCAGCTCGCGACGATGAGCTTCGCCGCTCGTCCTGCCGGCCGTGCCAAGGGCCGCGGGACGGCTTAGCCGTATAGTAGAAACAGGCCGAAGCATGAGGCTGGTTCCGCGAAGACCGTCGTCACGATCAACGAGGTTTGCATGAAGAAACGTGAAGTCGCCCTGGTGGTGCCTTGCCTGGCCGCGGTCCTTTCGGGCCCGACGCCGCATGCCCAGACATCGGCGCCGACGCCGCCGGTCGCCGCCCGGAAGGCCCATACCACCAGCATCCACGGCTACACGCTGACCGACGACTACTTCTGGCTGCGCGAGAAGAGCAATCCCGAGGTCGTCAAGTATCTCGAGGCCGAGAACGCGTACACCGAGGCCATCATGCAGCCGACCAAGGCGCTGCAGGAGACGCTCTACAAGGAGATGCTCGGCCGCATCAAGCAGACCGACCTCAGCGTGCCGTCGCGCATCGGCGAGTACTTCTATTACTCGCGCACGGAGGAGGGCAAACAGTATCCGATCATGTGCCGGCGCAAAGCCGGCACTGCGGCCGCCAAGACCGCGGCGAATGCGGCCGGCGGCGTTAAGGAGGCCGCGAATGCGGCCGGCGGCGTGAAGGAGGCCGCGAATGCGGCCGACGCCAAGGAAGAAGTGCTGCTCGATCTCAACGCGCTGGCGGAGGGCCTCAAGTACCTCGGCCTCGGCGCCTACGTCGTCAGCGACGACGGCAACTGGCTGGCGTATACGACCGACACGACCGGCTATCGCCAGTATTCGCTGCACATCAAGGATCTGCGGTCGGGCAAGACGCTCGGTGAGAACATCGAGCGCGTCGGCTCGGTCGTCTGGGCGACGGACAACAAGACGGTGTTCTACACCACCGAGGATGCGGTCTCGAAACGCTCGAACAAGTTCTTCCGCCACGCCGTCGGCGCCGCCGGCAGCGACCTCCTCTACGAGGAGAAGGACGAGCTCTTCGACGTCGGCGTCGGCCGCTCGCTCGATCGCCAGGCGATCTTCCTCGCCTCGTACGCGAAGACGTCGACCGAATTCCGCTACCTCCCGGCCGGCGCGCCGGCGTCGACGCCGCGTGTCGTCCTGCCGCGTCAGCCCGGTCACGAGTACGACGTCGATCACTACAACGGCCGCTTCTACATCACGACCAACCGCAACGCCAAGAACTTCCGCGTCGTGACGGCGCCGATGGACGATCCGGCCGAGAAGAACTGGCAGCCCTTCATCGATCACAACCCGGCGATCAAGATCAACGGCGTCGCCTTCTTCGCCAGCCACATCGTCGTCTCCGAGCGCGAGGGCGGCCTGACGCAGCTGCGGGTGATGGATCCGAAGACGAAACAGTCGTACCGGATCGAGACCGACGAGCCGGACTTCGCGCTGTCGCTCTCCAGCAACCCTGAGTTCAACACCACGACGGTGCGCTTCTCCTACCAGTCGATGGTGACGCCGTCGACGATCTACGACTTCGACATGACGACGCGCAAGCGCACCCTGCTGAAGCAGCAGGAGGTGCTCGGCGGCTACGACCCCACGAAGTACGAAGCGGCGCGGATCTGGGCGGTGGCGCGCGACGGCGTCAAGGTGCCGATGTCGGTGGTGCGCAAGAAGGGCGTCGCGCTCGACGGCAAGGCGCCGCTCCTGCTCTACGCCTACGGCTCGTACGGTGCGTCCGGCGCGCCGACGTTCTCGTCGGGCCGCCTGAGCCTCCTCGATCGCGGCGCCATCTACGTCACGGCCTACATCCGCGGCGGCGGCGAGCTCGGCGAGGAATGGCGCGAAGCCGGCCGCATGATGAACAAGATCAACACTTTCAACGACTTCATCGACTGCGCCGACTTCCTCGTCAAGAACAGGTACACGTCGACCGATCGCCTCGTCATCCAGGGCGGGAGCGCCGGCGGCCTGCTGATGGGCGCAGTGTCGAACATGCGCCCGGACCTCTTCAAGGCCGTGGTGTCGCAGGTGCCGTTCGTCGACGTCCTCAACACCATGCTCGACGCGTCGCTGCCGCTGACGACGAGCGAGTACCTGGAGTGGGGCAACCCGAACGAGAAGCCGGCGTTCGATTACATGATGAAGTACTCGCCCTACGACAACGTCAAGCCGGTGAGCTATCCGTCGACGCTGGTGCAGGTGTCGCTCAACGATAGCCAGGTGCCGTACTGGGAAGGCGCCAAGATCGTCGCCAAGATGCGGGCGCTCAAGACCGACCGCACCAACCCGCTGATCCTGAAGACCAACATGGGCGCGGGTCACGGCGGATCGTCGGGGCGCTACGACGCCCTGCGCGAGACGTCGTTCACCTACGCCTTCATACTCTGGCAGATGGGCATCGCGCCGCTTCAGCCCGGTACGACCCCGTCGGCCGTCAGATAGTCCGTCGCCGCTGCGCCCGACACCAACGTGGCACGCCGGCGCGATATTCACTAAGGCCGTCGCCCGGGCGGCGATCGCGTTAGGATCGTCGCCGATGAACCTCGACGAGTTCCTCCATCACCTGGCGGCGATGCCGGAGTGGCGCAACCACGGTCGCGTCACCCCGGCTTCGCGCGCCGCCAACGGCGACACCCCGCTCCACGCCGCAATCTGGGGTGCCGATGACGAGGCGGCGCGGGCCTTGATCGACGCCGGCGCCGACGTCAACGCCATGGGCGAGGATGGCTACACGCCGCTCCACGCTGCGATCGCGCAATCGCGCGTGGCCCTGGCGCGGCGCCTGACCGACCGCGGCGCGTCGTGGGATGCGGTGAACTCGTTCGCCTGCTCGGTGCGCGAGGCGGCCCGGCGCTCCGACGATCCGGCCGTTCGCGCCCTGCTCGAACAGGAACAGGCGGTCAGCCAGTTGCCGGGCCGAATCGGCCACTTCCGGCTCGAGTCCGGTTACCACAGCGATCTGTGGATCGATCTCGAACTGTTGTGTTCGCGCCCGGAGTTCGTGCGGCAGCGGGCGGCAGCGCTGGCGGCTCGGCTCGAGCCGCACGGCGTCGACGTCGTCTGCGGGCCGCTCGTCGAAGGCGCGTTCGTCGCGCTGATGGTCGCGCTGGAGCTGGGGGTCGAGTTCTGCTACGCCGAGCGCGTCGTGCCCGCCGGGGCGGGCGAGGCCGAGGCGCTTTTCCCGGTCGAGTACGTGGTGCCGCACGTGGTCCGACCGAAGCTTCGCGGCAAGCGCGCCGCGATCGTCAACGACGTCATCAGCGCCGGCTCCGCGGTGCGCGGAACGCTGGCGGATCTCACCGCCTGTGACGCGACACCGGTCGTGATCGGGGCCCTCGCGGTGCTGGGACCGGCGGCGGCCGCGCTCGCGGCGGACCACGGTCTCACGCTCGAGAGCGTGGCCTCGTTCCCGTTCTCGATGTGGACGCCCGGCGAGTGTCCGCTGTGCCGTTCGGGAGTGGCGTTGGAGAGTACGCCGACGGGTACTGTGTGAAGCTGTCGCTGCTCTGGGTGCCGGCCATCCTCGTCGCCGCCTGGATGCTCGTCGCCGCCGGCTTTCAGAGCCGCGATCCCGACTCGGCGCTCTACGCGCGCCTTGCAACGGAGCTGGCGGTGCAGCCCGTCTCGCGCTGGATCGCGCCCGAATGGAACGGCGCCTGGGACAACCAGGGGCTTTTTCGCGAACATCCCGTCGGCATCCTGCTGCCCTCGGTGATCCTCATTCGCGCCGGCTTTCCCCCGCCGCAGGCTGCTTACGCCGTCAACCTCGTTTATCAGGTCGCGGTCATCCTGCTGATCCCGGTCGTCGCAGCCGCCGTGCTGCCGCGGCTCGAGGCGCGGGCGCTCGCCTGGATTCTGCAGCTGATGCCGGTCGCCTTCGTCTACCGCATCCGCGCCAACCAGGAACATCCGCTCTTCATGTGTTTCCTCGCGATCCTCTATGCGACGCATCGCACCCGCGAGCGGGCCGCGTGGATGGCGCTGTCCATCGCCGCCTTCTGCTTTCTCGTGCTGGTCAAGGGCGCGTTCGCGATGTTCGCGCTGGTGAGTGCCGCGCTCTGGATCGTCGTCGTGCCGGCGCCGGCGCGCGGGTCGAACCGGCGCGCCTGGGTCGGGCTGGCGGCAATGGTCGCGGCCGCAGCGGTGATGGCGGTTGGCTACGAGGCGACCTACGTCCGCACGACCGGCGAATCGTTCATCGAGTTCTACCGTTCGACGCGGCTCGGACAGTCGATGGAACTCTCGGATCCGCGCCTCGTGCCGCATGCGATGACCAACGTCGGCTGGTATCTCGGACGGCTGGCGTGGTTCGCGGCGCCGTGGACCCTGTTCGCGCTCGCCGCTGTCGTGATGGCTTGGCGGCGCGGCGAGATTCGGGGGTTCCTGGGCACGGCTCCCGGGCGGGGCGCAATCTGGGCGGCACTGGTCGCCGCCGTCTTCATCGCCGTCCTGAGTCCTGCGAACGTCAGGGCCGAACGGTTCATCTTCCCGCTGTATTTCATTCTCGGGGCGATCGGCGCCGCGGCGGCGATTCGCGGTTCGGCAGGCTTCCGCCGGGCCGTGGCAGCCGCCGACCGGTACGACTGGGTGCCTGTGGCGGCGTGGCTCGCCCTGTTCGTCGTGAGCCTCGGCACCCGGCTGCTGCGCTGAGCGCGCGTCAGGCGGCGCCGTCAGGGGACGATGGTCTGGAGGTGCTGCCGGCTCACGCCGACGGCGCCAATGGCGCCGGTCCGGACGTCGCGGACGACGACCCGCAGCCGGTCGGCCGAGGGCACCAGCGTGAACGTATGGTCGAGACTCATGCCTTCGCGCATGAACTGCGGCAGGCGATCGTCGGAGACGGTGATGTCCACCCGCTTCTCGAGGCTCCGGCCCTCGGCGCCGTCGGCGCGGACCTGCGCGACGATGACGTCGATGGCGCCGCGCGACTCGCCGCCGCCAGGGTCGAGCGCGATCGCGCCTGGTTGAACGCGGATCGTCAGGCGATAGTCCGAGGGCTTGCCTTCGACGGGATCGATTCGCAGCGTCATACCCAGGGCGCTCGCGTTGATCGGGCTCGAGACCGCGGCGTTCAGCGCTGCGGATCGCTGCGAGCTCGCCTGCTTCTCCGTCGCCACCGCGAAATACCCCTGCCGGTGGCGCGCCTCGAGCCGGGGTCGATTCACCTTTACCTCGAGGCGGTGGAAACGGCCGTCCCAGCGGTCGTCGGTCGGGTAGTAGCCGAGCACGTAGGTCATCCGGGCGTCGTCGCTCGCGCGCCGGATCGCTCCCTGAATGTCGTTGGTGTTGATGAAGGCCCGGCCGCCCGTCTGTTCGGAGACGCTGTGGAGGATGTCCTGGTTCACCTGAACCATCGACAGCGTCGTCGGTACGAGCTTCCCCGGGACGCCCGTGAATGCCGGGATCAGTCCGCGCGCATCGACCGTGTAGAGGGCGACGTTTCCATCGTTCAGAGACCGGGTCGCGCGGTTGATCTCGCGCGTCGGCGATCGGCCGCGGTAGTCGAACGCCACGAGCGGGAAGCCCGACGACACCCAGATCACGTTCTTGCGGCTCTGGACGCCGGACAGGTAGCGGCCGATCGACTCCAGCGCGTTGATGGTGTCCTCGCCGCGATTGCCCAGATAGTGCTCGCGCATCGCCTTTCCGCCCGCTTCCTCGAGCCGTTCCTCGGCCAGCAGTTCGCCGAGCTCGGCTTCGAGCCGCGCGCCTTCGTCTTCGGCGGCGACAGCCAGTGAACTGTTCCCGCGCAGGCTCGAAACCGCCTTCACGAGAGAGCTCGCGTCGCTGGTGAAATCGTGAACCACGCGCAGCATCCCGAGGCCGTCGAGCACGTAGAGCCCGACGCGATCGTCGGGCCTTATCTGCTCGAGGAACCTGCCGACGTGCTCTCGCGCATTCATCCGCGCGAGGTCGGACGAGTTCAGCTGGTCGAAAAGGATGATCGTGACGTGGCCGACGTCCGGAATCTCGTTGGAGAACTCTCGCTGCCGTCCGGGCGCAGGTGTCGGGACCGGACTGGCAGCGGCGGCGTTCTCGACCGAGAACAGCTCCACCTTCTGCGGCTTGCCGTTGTCGAAGACCTGAAAGTCGTCAGCGGTCAGGCCGGGAGCCGGCTTGCCGTCGCGGTCCGTGACGACGACGCTGACCTCGATGAGGCGGGTGTTGGAGCGGAAAGGCGGACGGTCCTGCTGCGCCGCCGGCAGCAGCGGCGTCGCGACGATGGAAAGGGCCGCGGCGAGGCACACCGCGCTCCGGCGTGAAGTCACCCGCGTCATCTCACACCTCGTCTCGATGGACTGTGTCCGGCGAGAACGCCGGGACGCAGACCGCGATGTACTCCGCTCCGTCAGGTTCCGGCGTACTGTATCGGATCCACTCGCCGGGAGAAGTGACGATCGCCTGGCCGGCGCGAACGTCGATGGCGCCGGCGTCATGCTCGACGCGCAGCATCCCGCGCAGGACCACCGTGACCTCTTCGAACTCAGGCCGCTGGCCCGGCTCGACCCAGCCGGACGGCGAGGTCATGCGCGCGACGCTGACGGCCGAATGGCCGCTGTTGACGCGGCCGGCGTATTCCTCGATGCGTTTGGGTTTCGTTCCGGCGGCTTGAACGATGGCGGGGGCGTCGATCAGCCTGGGCATGCACGAGATGGTAAACCGGTTGGCGGGTCGTCCGGTCGTCCGGTTGTGCGGTAGGCCGGTTGTCGCCGTGCGTCGTCCGGTGGCGCGGTCAACGGACGACCGCACTACCGGACGACCGCACGACCGAACCACCGGACTACTGATTGAGTGTGAAGCCGATTACTTCTTGATCGCCTCGCCGACGTCCTCGATGACCTCGCCAACCTTCCGCTTGGTGGTGCCGAAACCCTTCTGGACCTCGCCTTCGGCTTCGTCCGCAACTCCTTCATCATGAAGGTTTTGGTCGTCTGTCACGTCGCCGACGCCCTGCTTGACGCGTCCCTTGATTTCCTTGGCCTTGCCTTCGACTTCGTCCCTGTTCATTGGGGACCTCCTGCGTGGGATACTTCAAAAACCGGTTCCTCAGCCGTTGTCGGCGATCTTTGGCGGAGGAAGGTCCGTGAACTCGATCCGGCTCATCTGTAAGGCGGTCCTGGGACGCGCAGCGGGCAGATGAGCGAAGGGGACTTGATCCCCTGGGTCTAGTTTGTTATATTCGCAAGGTTCTGGTCGGCCTTGGGACACCCTATCTAGGGCCAGACTTTGGCGATGCCCTTCGGGATCGCCGCGGCGAACAGCCTCAGCAATCTCAGCTGGGCATATGCCGCATCGATGACGCCGTTGGACAAGCCGCGGCGCCGCCAGATCAACTTTATAGGGTAAGTCAGCTCTGGGTGCCGGACCGCATTGCGGTTCCCTAGGCCCGGAGCGCAAAGCGGCCATCAGCGCAGCACCGTCGCCCAGGCGGCGGATTGCGTGCTGCTGATGGGGTTTTGTCATGTTGTCTTTTTGCGCCGGGCGGCGACCCGGGCGCATGGAGTGCTCGTGCCGACGATTAGCCAGCTGGTACGCAAGGGGCGCGACAAGGTCCTGACGAAGACGAAGAGTCCGGCGCTGCAGGACAGCCCGCAGAAGCGCGGCGTCTGCGTTCGCGTGTTCACCCAGACCCCGAAGAAGCCGAACTCGGCGCTGCGCAAGGTCGCGCGCGTCCGGCTGACCAACGGGATCGAGGTGACGACCTACATCCCGGGTGTCGGCCACAACCTCCAGGAGCACTCGCTGGTGCTCATCCGCGGCGGCCGTGTCAAGGACCTCCCGGGTGTCCGCTACCACGTCGTTCGCGGCACGCTCGACGCGGTCGGCGTGCAGGGCCGCAAGCAGGGACGTTCGAAGTACGGCGCGAAGAGGCCGAAGAGTTAAGCCATGCCACGTAGACGAGAAGTTCCGAAGCGCGAAGTTCCCCTCGATCCGCTCTACAGCAGCGCGCTGGTGACGAAGTTCATCAGCACCCTGATGCGCGACGGCAAGCGCAGCACCGCCGAGCAGATCATGTACGCCAGCCTGTCGACGATTCAGGAGAAGACCGGCGACGACCCGCTCAAGGTGTTCAAGAAGGCGGTCGAGAACGTCAAGCCGGCGCTCGAGGTCAAGTCGCGCCGCGTCGGCGGCTCGAACTACCAGGTCCCGGTCGAGGTCAACCCGAACCGCCGCCTGTCGCTGAGCATCCGCTGGCTGGTCGGCTACGCCCGCGAGCGCGGCGACGGCAAGACGATGAAAGAGAAGCTCGCCAACGAGCTCATGGACGCCGCCAACCTGCGCGGCGGCGCCGTGAAGAAGCGCGAGGACGTCCATCGCATGGCGGAAGCCAACAAGGCGTTCGCGCACTATCGCTGGTAGCCGATTACTGAAGCTGACGTCATGCCACGAGAAACATCGCTCGCCCGCACGCGCAACATCGGCATCATGGCCCACATCGATGCCGGCAAGACGACGACGACTGAACGGATCCTGTTCTATACCGGGATCACGTACAAGATCGGCGAAGTCCACGAAGGCACCGCCGTCATGGACTGGATGGAGCAGGAGCAGGAGCGCGGGATCACGATCACGTCGGCCGCGACCACCTGTTTCTGGCGCGAGCACCGCGTCAACATCATCGACACGCCGGGCCACGTCGACTTCACCGCCGAAGTCGAGCGCTCGCTGCGCGTCCTCGACGGCGCCGTCGCCGTGTTCGACTCGGTCGCCGGCGTCGAGCCGCAGTCCGAGACGGTGTGGCGCCAGGCCGACAAGTACCGCGTGCCGCGCATCTGCTTCGTCAACAAGATGGACCGGATCGGCGCCGACTTCCGCCGCACCTTCGATCAGATCATCACCAAGCTGGGCGGCAACCCGGTCGCGATCCAGCTGCCGATCGGCGCCGAGGACAAGTTCATCGGCGTGGTCGACCTCATCAAGATGAAGTCGATCACCTACAAGGACGAGACGATGGGCGCCGACTACATCGTCGGCGAGATCCCGGACAACATGCTCGAGGAGGCGAAGCACTTCCGCGAGCAGCTGATCGAGAAGGTCAGCGAGGCCGACGACAAGCTGCTCGAGAAGTACCTCCACGGCGAGGAGATCACCGAAGAGGAGATCAAGGCGGCGCTGCGCAAGCGCGTCAACTCGTCGGTGCATACCGAGGGCGACAAGGCGGAGCCGGCGTTCGTGCCGGTCATCTGCGGCTCGGCGTTCAAGAACAAGGGCGTGCAGCCGCTGCTCGACGCCGTCGTCGACTACCTGCCGTCGCCGATCGACGTGCCGGCGATCAAGGGCTTCAACCCGGACAAGGGCCCCGAGGCGATCGAAGAGCGCCCGGCGCGCGACGACGCGCCGTTTGCCGCGCTCGGCTTCAAGATCATGACCGACCCGTTCGTCGGTCAGCTGACCTTCATCCGCGTCTACTCCGGCGTGCTGACGGCCGGCACCACGATCTTCAATTCGACCAAGCAGAAGAGCGAGCGCATCGGCCGGCTCCTGAAGATGCACGCCAACAAGCGTGAGGAAATCAAGGAAGTCTACGCCGGCGACATCGCCGCCGCCGTCGGCCTGAAGAGCGTGTCGACCGGCGACACGATCTGCGACGAGAAGAAGCCGGTCGTGCTCGAGTCGATGGACTTCCCCGAGCCGGTCATCTCGCTCTCGATCGAGCCGAAGACCAAGGCCGACCAGGAGAAGCTCGGGCAGGGCCTCGGCAAGCTGATGGCCGAGGATCCGACCTTCCGCGTCAAGACCGACCAGCAGACCGGCGAAGTCGTCATCTCCGGCATGGGCGAGCTGCACCTCGACATCATCGTCGACCGCCTCAAGCGCGAGTTCAACGTCGAGGCGACGGTCGGCCGGCCGCAGGTCGCTTACAAGGAAACGCTCACCCGTCCGGCGGACGGCGAGATGAAGTACGCCAAGCAGACGGGCGGCCGCGGCCAGTACGGCCACGCCAAGATCCATCTGTTCCCGGGCGAGCCCGGCACCGGCTACGTCTTCGAGAACGACATCACCGGCGGCTCGATCCCGAAGGAATTCATCAAGCCGATCGACGAAGGCATCAAGGAAGCGCTGACGCGCGGCATCCTCGCCGGCTACCCGATCGACGACGTCCGCATCGTCCTCTACGACGGCTCGTACCACGACGTCGACTCGTCGGAAATGGCGTTCAAGATTGCCGGCTCGATGGCGTTCCAGGACGCGGCCAAGAAGGCCCGCCCGGTGCTGCTCGAGCCGATCATGCGCGTCGAGGTCGTGGTGCCGAAGGAGCACCTCGGCAGCGTGATGGGCGACCTTTCGAGCCGCCGCGGCCAGATTCAGTCGCAGGAAGATCGCGGCGGCACGCAGATCATCAACGCCCGCGTGCCACTGTCGGAGATGTTCGGCTACGCCACCGACCTGCGGTCGAGCACGCAGGGGCGCGCGACCTACTCGATGCACTTCGATCGCTACGAGCAGGCGCCGAACCACGTCAGCGAGGAAGTCGTGGCGCGGGTGCAGGGGAAGACGTAACCCAAGGCTCAGGGCTCAGGGCGCAAGGCTCAAGGAAAAGAAATGGCAAACGCGTTCAGCGACAAGATTCGAATCCGGCTCAAGGCCTACGACAGCCGGGTGCTGGATCAGTCGACGACGGAGATCGTGGACACGGCGCGACGCACGGGTGCGCGCCTGGCCGGACCGATTCCGCTTCCGACCGACAAGAACAAGTGGACGGTGCTGCGCTCGCCGCACGTCGACAAGAAATCGCGCGAGCAGTTCGAGCTGCGGACGCACAAGCGTCTGATCGACATCTTCGAGCCGACGCCGCAGACGGTGGACGCGCTGATGAAGCTCGACCTGCCGGCGGGCGTCGACGTCGAGATCAAGGCGTTCGGCAAGGAACACAAATAGGTCTGGACTGTCACCGCGAGTGAGCGGAGCGAACGAGCCACGCGAGCGGAGCGGGGCTTCGGGAGCGCCGCGAGCGAGCGTGTAAGGGGGTCCGGGGGGCGAAGTCCCCCGGGAAGAGAATGGTTACTGGCATCATCGGCAGAAAAGTCGGCATGACCCAGGTCTTCGCCAAGGACGGCACGGCGATACCCGGTACCGTCATCCAGGCGGGACCGTGCGTCGTCGTCCAGACCAAGACCGCCACGACCGACGGCTACGAGGCGGTGCAGCTCGGCCTGGTGGAAGAGCGCCCGGCGCGGGTGCGCAAGCCGCTCGCCGGGCACTTCAAGAAGGCCGGCGTGCCGCCGACCCGCATCCGGCGTGAAGTCCGCGTCGCTGCCGGCGCCGAGGCTCCGAAGGCGGGCGACCAGGTGCTGCTGACCGGCGTCATCGCCGACGGCGACCGCGTCGACGTCATCGGCATCAGCCGCGGCAAGGGTTTCCAGGGCGTCATGAAGCGGCACAACTTCCGCGGCGGCGCCGCGACGCACGGCTCGATGTTCCACCGCGCCCCCGGCTCGATCGGCGCTTCGTCGTTCCCGTCGCGAGTCATCAAGGGGATGCGCGCCGCCGGCCGCATGGGCGGCGATCGGGTGACGACGCGCAACCTCAAGGTCGTGCAGATCGACGCCGAGCGCAACATCCTGGTGCTGCGCGGCGCGGTGCCGGGCGCCCCCGGCGGCTATCTCATCATCCGCAAGGCGATCACGCGCAAGCCCGAGCCCAAGCCGCAGGTCGAGAAGCCGTCGAAGGCCGTCAAGGGGAAGAAGTAGGCTGCGATGCAGATCAACATTGTCAACGCCAACAACGAGAAGGTCGGCGCGCTCGAGCTCAGCGACGACGTCTTCGGCGGCCGCGTCAAGTCGGACCTGATCTGGTCGGCGGTGGTGCAGGAGAACGCCGCGGAGCGCCGCGGCACCCACGCCACCAAGAACCGCGCCGCGGTCAGCGGCAGCGGCAAGAAGCCGTGGCGTCAGAAGGGCACCGGCCGGGCCCGTGTCGGCGAGATCCGCAATCCGCTGTGGCGCAAGGGCGGCACCGTGTTCGGACCGCAGCCGCGCAGCTACACCTACGACCTGCCGAAGAAGGTTCGCCGCGGCGCGCTGCTGGCGGCGCTGGCGCAGAAGCTGGCCGACGGCGCCGTCATCGTCGTCGATCGGCTGGAGTCGAGCGACCGCAAGACCAAGACCACGGCGGCTTTCCTGAAGCGGCTCGGCGTCACCGGCAAGACGCTGGTGCTCGACGTGACCCAGGACGAGGCGTTCGCGGTCTCGGCCCGCAACATCGACGGCGTCAAGCTGGTCTCGGCCAACCGGGTCACGGCGCGCGACATCGTCGACACGACCCGCGTCGTCGCGACCAGGGGCGCGCTCGAGAAGCTGCAGGAAGTGCTGGGATAGCGGGCGGCCGCGGGCTGAACGCTGAAAGCTGAGAGCTGAAATGAAACTGACACACGTCATTCGTCGACCGCTGATCACCGAGAAGACCACGCTGCTGCGCGAGGACAACCGCACCGTGGTGTTCGAAGTGGCCGTGGCGGCGACCAAGATCGACATCGCGCGCGCGGTCGAGAAGCTGCTCGGCGCCAAGGTCGAGGCCGTGCGGACGTCGATCGCGCACGGCAAGTTCAAGCGTCAGGGGCGCTTCATGGGCCAGCGGTCGGACTGGAAGAAGGCCTATGTGAAGCTGCGCGAGGGAGAGAAGGTTCCCGAGTTCCTCGAAGGCGCGTAAGCACCACGCAGAGATCAAGACGATGCCGATACGAAAGTACAACCCGACGTCCCCGGGCCGCCGTTTCCAGACGGTGCAGGTGTTCGACGAGATCACCAGCGACACGTCCTACAAGCCGCTGACCGAGCCGCTGCGCCGGTCGGGCGGCCGCAACAACCGCGGCGAGCTGACGTCGTGGTGGCGCGGTGGCGGGCACAAGCGCAACTACCGCATCATCGACTTCAAGCGCGACAAGCGCGACATCCCGGCGACGGTGGCGACGGTCGAGTACGACCCGAACCGCTCGGCGCGGATTGCGCTGCTGACCTACGCCGACGGCGAGAAGCGCTACATCCTGCAGCCGCTCGGCCTCAAGGTCGGCGACGTCATCGTCGCTGGCGAGCACGTCGACATCCTGCCGGGCAACGCGCTGCCGCTGAAGAACATTCCGCTCGGCACGATGGTGCACAACGTCGAGCTCAAGGTGGGCAAGGGCGGCCAGATCGCCCGCAGCGCCGGCTCGTCGGTGCAGCTGGTGGCGAAGGAAGGCGAGTACGCCTCGGTCAAGATGCCGTCGGGCGAGATTCGCAAGATTCACGTCGAGTGCCTGGCGACGATCGGCCAGGTCGGCAACACCGACCACGAGAACGTCTCGATCGGCAAGGCCGGCCGCAGCCGCTGGCTGGGCAAGCGGCCGCACGTCCGCGGCGTCGCGATGAATCCGGTCGACCATCCGCTCGGCGGCGGGGAAGGCAAGACCTCGGGCGGCCGCCACCCGGTGTCGCCGTGGGGCCAGCCGACCAAGGGCTACAAGACCCGGAATCGCAAGGTGACGGATCGCTTCATCGTGCAAAGGCGCAAGAAGTAGAACATGTCTAGATCACTGAAAAAGGGTCCGTTCGTCGACGTCCCGCTCCTCGAGAAGATCGAGGTGATGAACCGCGGCGGCGACAAGAAGGTCGTCAAGACCTGGTCGCGCCGCTCGACCATCATCCCCGAGATGGTGGGGCACACGCTGGCGGTGCACAACGGCAAGAAGTTCATCCCGGTGTACGTCACCGAGAACATGGTCGGGCACAAGCTCGGCGAGTTCGCGCCGACGCGCCAGTTCAAGGGCCACACGACCAAGGCTGACAAGGCCGCGACCGTCGCGCCGGGCGCGCCCAAGGCTGGTGGGTAATGGCAGTACAGGCTCAAGCGACGGCAAAGTACGTACGGACCTCGGCGCAGAAGGCCGGGCTCGTGCTCGACCTGATTCGCGGCCGTGACGTCAACGTCGCGCTGGCGACGCTGAAGTTCGCGCGCAAGAGCGTCGCCCGCGACATCGAGAAGGTGCTGCGGTCGGCGATCGCCAACGCCTCGCAGAAGGACGGCTTCGGCGGCGACGTCGAGCGCCTGTTCGTCAACGCCTGTTACGCCGACCAGGGGCCGTCGCAGAAGCGGATCCGCCCTGCCCCGATGGGCCGCGCGTTCCGCGTCGTCAAGCGGACGGCGCACCTGACGGTGGCGGTGTCCGAGCGGCCGTCGAAGGTGGTGGCGGTGGCGGCGGGAGACAGCGCGCCGAAGCGGCCGCGCGGCGCCAAGCCGAAGGCGAAGCCGGCGGCCGGCAGGACGCCGGCCCGGGCGGCGGCGAAAAGTGGCGGCAAGAAGAAGGCAGCGAAGGCTTAACGATGGGACAAAAAGTTCATCCGCACGGGTTTCGCCTCGGCTTCAACAAGACGTGGCGCTCGCGCTGGTTCGCCGACCGTGACTACGCGAAGCTGCTGCACGAGGATCTCAAGCTGCGCGACAAGCTGAAGAAGCGGTTCGCGCACGCCGGCGTCTCGAAGATCGAGATCGAGCGGGCCGCCAACAAGCTCAAGATCGACATCTACACCTCGCGCCCGGGCATCATCATCGGCCGCAAGGGCACGGAAGTCGACAAGCTGAAGACCGAGATCCAGAAGCAGACGAACCGCGAGGTCTTCATCAACATCCAGGAGATCCAGAAGCCGGAGCTCGATGCCCAGCTGATCGGCGAATCGGTGGCGATGCAGCTCGAGAAGCGCGTCGCGTTCCGCCGCGCGATGCGCAAGGCGGTCGAGTCGGCGCTGCGCTTCGGCGCCCGCGGCATCAAGGTGCGGGTGTCCGGCCGGTTGAACGGCGCCGAGATCGCGCGCTCCGAGTGGTACCTGCACGGCCAGCTGCCGCTGCAGACGCTGCGCGCCGACATCGACTACGGCTTCGCCGAGGCGTTCACCACCTACGGCGCGATTGGCGTCAAGGTGTGGCTCTACAAGGGCGAGCGGCTGGCGCCGCGGATCGGGCGGGAAGAGGATTACCGCACACCGCGCCGGGCGGCCCGGGCGTAGGCACCCCGCCGGGGTGCTGACCGCCGATAGCGAGAAGGATTCACCGTTATGTTGATGCCGAAGAAGGTCAAGTACCGGAAACAGCAGCGCGGCCGCATGCGTGGCAAGGCGTGGCGCGGCTCCGATGTGTCGTTCGGGGACTACGGCCTCAAGGCGCTCGAGCCCTGCTGGTTGACCGACCGCCAGATCGAGGCGGCGCGCGTCGCGATGACGCGGTTCATCAAGCGCGGCGGCAAGATCTGGGTGCGCGTGTTCCCGGACAAGCCGATCACCAAGAAGCCGCAGGAAACCCGAATGGGTAAAGGCAAGGGCGCGCCCGAGCAGTGGGTGTGCGTCGTCCGACCCGGACGGATCATGTTCGAAATGGAAGGCGTGAACGAGGTCGACGCCCGCCGGGCGCTGCAGCTGGCGGCCGCCAAGCTGCCGATCAAGACCCGGTTCGCGACCCGGTTCGCGCAGGAGAAGGCGTCATGAAGGTAGCCGAGATACGTGACCTCGGCGTGGACGAGCTGGAGCAGCGCGTCAAGGATTACGACGAGCAGCTGTTCCGGCTGCGGATCCAGAAGTCGATGGGGCAGGCCGAGGCCGGTCACAAGCTCCAGGCCCTGCGCCGGGACCTGGCGCGGGTGAAGACGGTGTTGCGCGAGAAGGGGAGTCGCTGACATGGCGAGCAAGGAAATCACCGGCGTCATCGTGAGCGACAAGATGGACAAGAGCGTCGTCGTCGCCGTCGAACGCCAGATCCGGCACGACGTCTACGGTAAGACCCAGCGCCGGACCTCGAAGTTCCTGGCCCACAACGAAGAGAACGACGCCAAGGTCGGTGATCGCGTCGCGATCGTCGAGTCGCGGCCGCTCAGCCGCCGCAAGCGCTGGGTGGTGACGCGCGTCGTCGAGAAAGCGAAGGGGGTCTAGCCATGGTGCAGATGCGATCGATCCTCGACGTCGCCGACAACTCGGGGGCGCGCAAGATCGCGGTCATCAACCCGATTGGCGGCTCGACCGGGCGCTACGCCCGGCTCGGTGATCTGATCACCGCCTCGGTGAAGGAAGCGACGCCCGATGGCACCGTCAAGAAGGGGCAGGTCGTCAAGGCCGTGATCGTGCGGACCGCGAAGGAGCAGCGCCGCAAGGATGGCAGCTACATCCGCTTCGATCGCAACGCCGCGGTGCTGGTCAACGACCAGGGCGAGCCGATCGGGACCCGCGTCTTCGGGCCGGTGGCGCGCGAGCTCCGCGAGCGCAAGTTCATGAAGATCATCTCGTTGGCGCCGGAGGTGCTCTAGCCTTCAGGCTAAGAGCGGAACGATATGTCGAAGTTGCAAACACCGATTCGCCGCAACGACACGGTGGTGGTCATCACCGGCAAGGACCGGGGCAAGCGCGGACGCGTGCTCAGGGTCGTCGCCGCCAAGAACCGCCTCCTCGTCGAAGGCGTGAACGTGATCAAGCGGCACACCAAGGCCAACCCGCAGAAGCAGGTCAAGGGCGGTGTGATTGAGCGCGAGGCGCCGCTGCACGCGTCGAACGTCCAGTACATCTGCCCCGAGTGCGGCAAGCCGACCCGGCTCGGCCGCACCGTGCTGAGCGACGGCCGCAAGGTCCGCATCTGCCGCAAGTGCGAGGGAGTGGTAGACAAATGAGCCGTCTCAAGCAGCGCTACGACAGCGAGGTCGTCGCCGGACTGAAGAAGGAGTTCGGCTACAAGAACGTGATGGCGATCCCGAAGATCACCAAGGTGGTCGTCAACATGGGCCTGGGCGAGGCGACGCAGAACGCGAAGATTGCCGAGACCGGTGCCGACGAGATCGCGCGGGTCACCGGCCAGAAGCCGGTCGTCACCCGGTCGAAGAAGTCGATCGCGCAGTTCAAGCTGCGCAAGGGCATGCCGATCGGCGCGATGGTGACGCTGCGCGGCGAGCGGATGTGGGACTTCCTCGACCGTCTGATGGCAGTGGCGCTGCCGCGCGTCCGCGACTTCCGCGGCGTGTCGCCGCGCGGCTTCGACGGCCGCGGCAACTTCACGCTCGGCCTCAAGGACCAGCTGCTGTTCCCCGAGATCGACTACATGAAAGTCGACAAGGCGCGCGGCATGAACATCTCGGTCGTGACGACGGCAAAGACCGATGAAGAGTCGCGCAAGCTGCTGCAGCTGCTCGGCATGCCGTTCCGGACGCAGTAGCGACGGCACTGAGAAAAGAGACGACACCATGGCTACGACCGCGAAGATCGCCAAAGAGTCCAAGACGCCGAAGTACAAGGTCCGGCTGCGTCACCGCTGCCAGCGCTGCGGCCGGCCGCGCGCCTACATCCGCAAGTTCGCCCTGTGCCGGCTCTGCTTCCGCAAGCTGGCACTCGAGGGGGACATTGCCGGGGTGACGAAGAGCAGCTGGTAGATCGCTGCCAGCTGCCGGCTGCCGGATCTCAGCGCCGCTGAGGACCGACGGACGGGAGCCGGGAGCGCATGGCCGAAAGCTGAGAGCTGAGAGCAAGAGAAATATGACTGACCCGATTGCCGACATGTTGTCGCGGATTCGCAACGCGACTCTCGCCAAGCAGACGCGCGTGGACATGCCCTCGTCGCGACTGAAGGTGGAGATTGCGAAGATTCTCGAAGGTGAGGGCTACGTCCAGGGCTTCAAGGTCCTCGAGCCCGAAGCCGGAAAGCGCGTCCAGCCGGTGCTCCGCGTGCTGCTGAAGTACGGTCCGCGCGGCGAGCGCGTGATCAGCGGCATCGAGCGCGTCAGCCGCCCCGGGCGCCGCGTCTACTTCGGCCGCGACGACGTGCCGGACGTGCTGGCCGGGCTCGGCACCAGCATCCTGACGACGTCGCGCGGCGTCATGACCGGCAAGGACGCGGTCAAGGTCGGCGTTGGCGGCGAAGTCCTCTGCAACGTGTGGTAGGCCGAGGTCATCGGTCTGGCGTCAGCCGCGGCGCGCCGCGGCCGAGGCACGGCCCGATTGAACGCTGCTGACAGCCGAACGCTGAAAGCTGAGAGCTGAGAGCTATATGTCACGAATTGGAAAAAAAACGATCGCGATTCCCAAGGGCGTCAAGGTGGACATCCAGCCGGGCGTCGTCGAGGTGCAGGGTCCCAAGGGCAAGCTGCGTCAGCCGCTGCCGGCCGGGATCGGCTTCACCCTCGAGGGAGACGAGCTCAACGCGAAGACGCTGCAAGACGATCCGCAGCTCGGCAAGTTCCATGGCCTCGCGCGCAGCCTCGTCGCCAACGCCGTCCGCGGCGTCACCGAGGGCTTCCGCAAGGATCTCGACATCGTCGGCGTCGGCTATCGCGCCGAGCTGAAGGGCAAGCAGGTGGTGTTCGCGCTCGGCTACTCGCATCCGGTCGTGTTCGACGTCCCGACCGGCGTCGACGTCGCCATCGACAAGCAGACGCACATCACCGTCACCGGCGTCGATCGCCAGCAGGTCGGGCAGGTCGCCGCCAACATCCGCCGCCTGCGCAAGCCGGACCCCTACAAGCAGAAGGGCGTTCGCTACACCGGCGAAGTGCTGAAGAAGAAGGCGGGCAAGACCGGAGCGAAGTAGGCCGCTCGGAGCTGAGAGCTGAAATGAAGATCAACACGAAGAAGGATCGTCGCCGCCGAATCGCGCTGCGTCAGCGCAAGCGGATTACCGGGACGCCGGAGCGGCCGCGGCTGCAGGTGTTTCGCAGCGTCTCGCACATCTACGCCCAGGTGATCGACGACATGTCGGGCACCACCATCGCGTCGGTGGCGACGACCGAGCCGGGGCTGAAGCCGCAGCTGGGCGGGCCGGCGCGGCCGGGCAACAAGGCGGGGGCGGCGCTGCTCGGCAAGACCGTCGCTGAGCGCCTGATCGCGAAGGGCATCAAGCGGGTCGTGTTCGATCGCGGCGGGTTCCTGTATCACGGCCGGATCAAGGCGGTTGCCGACGCCGCGCGTGAGGCGGGGCTGGAGTTCTAATGACTGACACCAGAGAAAAGATCGACGCGTCGCAGCTCGAGCTGAAGGACACCGTCGTCAACATCAGCCGCGTCACCAAGGTCGTCAAGGGCGGCAAGAACCTGAGCTTCAGCGCCCTGGTCGTCGTCGGCGATGGCCACGGCGTCGTCGGCTTCGGCGTCGGCAAGGCGAAGGAAGTGCCGTCGGCGATCAAGAAGGGCATCGAGTCGGCGAAGAAGTCGCTGATCCGCGTGCCGCTCAACGGCACGACCGTGCCGCACCCGATCGTCGGCCGCTTCGGCGCCGGCCAGGTGCTGCTCAAGCCGGCGCCGGACGGCACCGGCATCATCGCCGGGGGCGCGGTGCGCGCCGTCGTCGAGTCGGCCGGCATCCAGAACGTGCTGACCAAGTCGCTGGGATCGGCCAACTCGCACAACGTCGTGCGGGCGACCTTCGCCGGCCTGGCGGGCCTCAAGGACCCGGCGTTCGTGCGCCGGCTCCGCGGCAAGGAAGAAGAGCCGGAGGCGATCAATGCCTAAGACTTCGAAAGCGAACAAGAGCGAGGCGGGCGGCCAGCGCCGCCTGAAGATCACGCTCGTCAAGAGCACCATCGGCTTCGACAGGAAGCAGGACACGGTGGTGACGAGCATGGGCCTGCGGCGGATCGGCCACTCGGTCGAGCTGCCGGACACGCCGGAGACGCGCGGCATGATCCTGAAGGTCCGTCATCTCGTCACAGTTGTTGAGTGAGTCGATCATGGATCTGAGCAACCTCCGCAAACCCAAGGGCGCGACCCACGCCAAGAAGCGTATCGGCCGCGGCCAGGGATCGGGCAACGGCAAGACCGCGGGCCGTGGCCACAAGGGCGCCAAGTCGCGCTCGGGCTTCAAGCGCAAGCGCGGGTTCGAAGGCGGCCAGATGCCGCTGCACCGGCGCGTGCCGAAGCGCGGCTTCCACAACCCGTTCCGTCAGGAGTACGAGGTCGTCAACCTCGACACCCTGGGCGAGCGGTTCGAGGCCGGCGTCGATATCACCCCGGAGTTGCTGCGCGAGCGCGGCCTGGTCGGCCGTGAGAAGCCGATCAAGGTCCTCGGGCGCGGCGACCTCGGCAAGGCGCTCACGGTGCGGGCGCACAAGTTCAGCGGCAAGGCGGCCGAGAAGATCGCCGCTGCCGGCGGTCGAGCCGAAGTACTGGCGTAAACGTCGCGGACCTGCAGGGCGGTGCGTAAGCGCCGCCAGCCAACTTTATGTTGCAAGACAGTCTCAAGAACATCTTCGCCGTTCAGGAACTGCGCAACCGCGTGCTGTTCACGCTCGGGCTGCTCGCCGTCTATCGCGTCGGCGCGCACATCCCGACGCCGGGCATCAACCCGGACGCGCTGGCGCTGCTCGCCGAGCAGGCGCGGAACACGATGTTCGGTCTCTACGACATGTTCTCGGGGCAGAACCTGTCGCAGATGACGATCTTCGCGCTCGGCATCATGCCGTACATCAGCGCCTCGATCATCCTGCAGCTGCTGACGGTGGTGTGGCCGTACCTCGAGCGGCTGTCGAAGGAAGGCGAGCTCGGCCGGCGCAAGATCACGCAGTACACCCGCTACGGCACCATCGTGCTGAGCGTGGTCCAGGCGCTCGGCATCGCGTTCTTCCTCGAGCGCGGCACCGAGATCGCCGGCGGCCTGCCGCTGGTCTACAGCCCGGGCTGGGGCTTCCGCCTGATGACGGTGCTGACGCTGACGACCGGTTCGGCGTTCGTGATGTGGCTGGGCGAGCAGATTACCGAGCGCGGCATCGGCAACGGCATGTCGCTCATCATCTTCTCGGGCATCGTCGTCGGCCTGCCGACGGCGGTGATCGCGACCCTGGAGCTGCTGCGCACCGATCAGATCGGCCTGGTCCAGATGGTGCTGGTGGTCGCGTTGATGGTGTTCGTGATTGCCGCCGTCGTCTTCGTCGAGCGCGGCCATCGTCGCGTCACCGTGCAGTACGCCAAGCGCGTCGTCGGCCGGCGGATGTACGGCGGCTCGAGCACGCACATCCCGCTGAAGGTGAACACTGGCGGCGTCATCCCGGTCATCTTCGCGTCGTCGATTCTCGCGTTCCCGGCAACCCTGGCGTCGATGTTCGCCGAGGGCAGCTGGATGCGGCAGGTGAGCGATCAGCTGGCGTGGGGCATGCCGCTCTACAACCTGCTCTACGTCAGCGGCATCATCTTCTTCGCCTACTTCTACACCGCCATCATCTTCAACCCGGATGACGTCGCGGAGAACATGCGGAAGTACGGCGGCTTCATTCCCGGGATTCGTCCCGGCAAGCGTACGGCGGAGCACATCGACACGATCCTGACGCGGATCACGCTGGTCGGCGCGATCTACCTCGCGGTCGTCGCCCTGCTGCCGGAGTTCCTGATCAGCGGCTTCAAGGTGGCGCCGATCCCGTTCATCGGGCCGACGCTCGACACCTATACGCCGCGCTGGATTACCGACGGCCTCGGCGTGCCGTTCTACTTCGGCGGCACCTCGCTTCTGATCATCGTCGGCGTCGCGATGGACACCGTCAACCAGATCGAGTCGCAGCTCATCATGCGCCACTACGACGGGTTCATGAAGAAGACACGGATTCGCGGGCGACGAGGGCAGTAGGTGCACCTTCACGAAGGAGAAGGCGGCGCTGTGCCCGCACTCAACGTCGTGATGCTGGGCCCGCCGGGAGCTGGCAAGGGCACGCAGGCCGAGCGGCTGGCCGAGCGCCGCTGCCTGCCGCGGATCTCGACCGGCGACATCCTGCGCGAGGCGGTGCAGGCCGGTTCGCCGCTCGGCAGCATCGCGCAGAAGGCGATGGACGCCGGCCGTCTCGTCAGCGACGACGTGATGATCGGCATCGTCCGGGAACGGCTGGAGCGGGAGGACGCGCGTCGCGGATTCATCCTCGACGGGTTTCCCCGTACCGTCGACCAGGCGACGGCGCTCGACCGCATGATGGACGGACGCGGCGCGCTGCTCGTGCTCGATGTCGTGGTGCCGGAGGACGTCCTGGCCCGCCGCCTCGCGACCCGCCGGATCTGCGGCCGCTGCGGTTCCAACGCGGCGGTGCACTGGACGACGGCGTGCGAGAAGTGCGGCGGCAGCCTGGTGGCACGCGTCGACGACGGCGACGAGATCGTGCGGGAGCGGTTGAAGGTCTACCAGCGCCAGAGCAAGCCGCTGGTGGACTACTACTCGGCGCGGCCGACGTTCCGCGCCATCGACGGCAACCAGCGCGCCGACGTCGTCACGGCGGCGGTGGATGCCGCGATCAGCGAGGCGGCGGCGGCCGGGGGCGTGCGGCTGTGATCGTCTGCAAGTCGCCGCGCGAGATCGAGCAGATGCGCCGCGCCAACGCCCTCGTGGCGGACGTGCTGGCGGAGCTCGCGGCGATGGTGCAGCCGGGCGTGACGACCGCGGAGCTCGACGCCGTAGCCGAGCGGCGGGTGCGGGAAGCGGGCGCGGAGCCGGCGTTCAAGGGTTACCGCGGCTACCCGGCGACGCTGTGCGCCTCGGTGAACGACGAAGTGGTGCACGGGATTCCGGCGAACCGCGCCCTGGCGGCGGGCGACATCATCTCGCTCGACATGGGCGTGAAGCTGGACGGGTTCTACGGCGACTCGGCGGTGACGGTGCCGGTCGGAGAGATTCTTCCCGACGTGCAGCGGCTGCTGGACGTGACGCGGGAATCGCTGCACAAGGGGATTGCCCAGGTGCGGCCGGGCGGCCGGGTGTCGGACATCGGCCACGCGATTCAGTCGCACGTCGAGGCGGCGGGTTTTTCGGTGGTGCGCGAGTTCGTCGGCCACGGCATCGGCTCGCAGCTGCACGAAGAGCCGCAGATTGCGAACTACGGCGAGCCCGGGCGCGGCCCGCGCCTGGCCGAGGGGATGGTGCTCGCGATCGAGCCGATGGTGAACATGGGCCGGCCGGCGGTCAAGGTGCTGCGCGACGGCTGGACCGCGGTGACGCGAGACGGCAGCCTGTCGGCGCATTTCGAGCACACCGTCGCGGTGACGAAGGACGGGGCGCTGGTCCTGACCGAGCGTTCGCAGACGCAGGCGGGCGCGCGCTGACATTTCGATCGCTCGAGAAGCGCGACGAGGACGGCAGCGAAGTCGATACGGTCGTCGAACGGCGCGAGTGAGCGAGAGCGAACGAGCCACGGGAGCGGAGCGGGGTATTGGGGCCCCGCGAGCGACCGTGTAAGGGGGTTCCGGGGGCCGAAGTCCCCCGGATGAGAAATGGGCGTCAGCCTCGAAGGAACGGTGCTCGAATCGCTGCCGCACGGGCTGTATCGCGTCGCGATCGAGCATCAGCGCGAGGTGACCGCGCACGCGCCGAGCGGCCCGGGCCGGAACTTCATCCGCGTCCTGGTCGGCGATCGGGTGCGGCTGGAACTGTCGCCGCGCGACGCGAGCCGCGGACGGATTGTCGAGAAGGTATCGAGGCAGCCGGCGGCTGGCACGGGAGCGAAGGCTGAGAGCTGAGAAGCGAGAGACCTTATGAAAGTCAGAGCATCGGTCAAGCGAATGTGTGACAAGTGCAAGGTCGTGCGGCGCCGCGGCGTGGTGCGCGTGATCTGCAGCAACCAGAAGCACAAGCAGAGGCAAGGCTGAGAGTCGCCAGCCGCCAGCCGCCAGTTTCCCGGCAGGGTCGGGAGCAGGCAGCGCAGGGCACTGGAGACTGACAACCGGCAACGAAGGGGTTCTAGCAAATGGCACGCATCGCAGGCATCGACCTTCCGCGGACCAAGCGGATCGAGATCGGGTTGACCTACATCTACGGCATCGGCCGCAAGCGCTCGAACGACATCCTCACCGAGGCGGGCGTCAGCGGCGACATCCGGATCAAGGACCTGTCGGAAGACGACGTCCGCAAGATCAGCCGGGTGATCGAGGAACAGGGCCGGGTCGAGGGCGACCTCCGCAAGGAGGTGTCGATGAACATCAAGCGGTTGATGGAGATCGGCAGCTGGCGCGGGATGCGGCACCGCCGCAACCTGCCGGTGCGCGGCCAGCGGACCCGGACCAACGCCCGGACGCGGAAGGGACCGCGCAAGGGCGCGGTGGCGAAGAAGAAGACAGTTTAGGACATCAAGATTATGGCGAAGACTGACACCGTCGATCCCACACAGCCCGAAGGCGGCGGCAAGAAGCCGGCGGGCCGGCCGGCGAAGAAGAAGACCTTCAAGAAGCGCGGCGAGAAGCGGATCGTGCACCACGGCTACGCGCACATCCAGGCTTCGTTCAACAACACGATCGTGACGATCACCGATCCCGACGGGAACGTGGTCGCCTGGTCGAGCGCCGGCGGCATCGGCTTCAAGGGGTCGCGCAAGGGCACGCCGTTCGCGGCGACGCAGGCGGCCATCTCCGCCGGCAACGCCGCCAAGGCGTTCGGGATGCGCAGCGTCGAGGTCAAGGTCAAGGGGCCGGGCGCCGGCCGCGAGTCGGCGATCCGCGCGCTGCAGACGATTGGCATCGAGGTGAAGTCGATTCGCGACGTGACGCCGATTCCGCACAACGGCTGCCGGCCGCCGAAGCGCCGCCGCGTGTAAGTCAGCTGAGCTAAGAGGAATACATAGAATGGCACGCTACATCGGTCCGGTCTGCCGGCTCTGCCGGCGCGAAGGCATGAAGCTCTTCCTCAAGGGAGAGCGCTGCTACACGGAGAAGTGCGCGATCGAGAAGCGCAACCTGCCGCCCGGGCAGCACGGCAAGATGCGGAAGGCGAAGCTGGTGGGCTACGGCCTGCAGCTGCGCGAGAAGCAGAAGGTCAAGCGCATCTACGGCGTGCTGGAGAACCAGTTCCGCCGCTACTTCGAGATGGCCGACCGGACCCGCGGCATCACGGGCGAGACGCTGCTGCAGCTGCTCGAGCGGCGCCTCGACAACGTCATCTACCGCCTCGGTCTCGCGACCTCGCGCGCCCAGGCACGGCAGCTGGTGCGGCACGGCCACTTCCTCGTCAACGGCCGCAAGGTCGACGTGCCGTCGTACTCGATGAAGGCCGGCGACCTCGTCACGGTGCGCAGCACCAGCGCGCAGAACGCGACGATCCAGCACGCGATGGAAGAAGTGAAGGGCCGCGGCATTCCGGACTGGTTGTCGTTCAACCCCGGCGACCTGACCGGCCGCATCGCCTCGCTGCCGACGCGTGAGCAGATCAACCTGCCGGTGCAGGAGCAGCTCATCGTCGAGTTGTATTCGAAGTAGCTCTCGGCTCCTGGCTGCCGGCTATCAGCCAGGAGCACCAGCCCCTTGCCCGCAGCCTTACCGGATCTGCGGTGGGAGGCAGGGGGTTCAACGCAGATCCGGCGGTCGCTCAACCACGGGCGTCCGATTGAAAGGAAGCACGACACATGCTCTGGAAAGGTTTTCAGCGACCGAAGCGGCTCGAGTTCGAGCGCGAGACGCTCACCGATAGATTTGGCCGGTTCTACGCCCAGCCGTTCGAGCGCGGCTTCGGCACCACCATCGGCAACTCCCTGCGCCGCGTCCTGCTGTCGTCGATCGACGGCACGGCGGTGACCGCGGTCAAGATTGACGGCGTGCTGCACGAGTTCTCGCCGATTCCGGGCGTGGTCGAGGATGCCACCGACATCATCCTCAACCTGAAGCAGATCCCGCTCAAGATGCACGTCGACACGACCAAGACGCTCTACCTGCGCGTCGACAAGGCGGGTGAGGTCAAGGCGCGCGACATCGAGGCCGACGGCGACGTCGAGATCCTCGAGCCGGATGCCCACATCGCCACCGTCGCCGAGGGCGGCAAGCTCCACATGGAGATGCGGATCAAGCGCGGCCGCGGCTACGTCGCCGCCGACAAGAACTTCGACGAGGATCTCGGCATCGGCTGGATCCCGATCGATTCGGTCCACTCGCCGATCAAGAAGGTCAACTACCTGGTCGAGGCGGCGCGGATCGGACAGGCCACCGACTTCGACAAGCTGACGGTCGACGTCTGGACCAACGGCTCGGTGACGCCGCGCGACGCGGTCTCGCTGTCGGCCAAGCTGATTCGCGATCACCTCAACATCTTCATCAACCTCGAAGATGCCGGTGACCTGCAGCAGGATCAGGCGATCGAACAGGGTGGCCGCCCGCTCAACGAGAACCTCGACAAGAGCGTCGAGGAGCTCGAGCTCTCGGTCCGGTCGTACAACTGCCTGAAGAACGCGAACATCCGCACCATCCGCGAGCTCGTGCAGAAGACGGAAGGCGAGATGCTCAAGACCAAGAACTTCGGCCGCAAGTCGCTGAACGAGATCAAGGAGATCCTCACCGGGATGGGCCTGAGTCTCGGCATGCGTCTCGATCAGCCGGCGGCGCAGTCGCAGGAATAGTCCGCGAGACTCAGGGCATAGGGCTCAAGGCTCAGGGCTCAGGCAAATGCTTGAGCCCTGAACCCAGAGCCGGACAGAGTAGTCATCATGAGACACCGAGTTAGTCACCGTAAACTGGGCCGCGTCACCGAGCATCGCATCTCGATGCTGCGCAACCAGGCCCAGGAGCTTCTCCGCTACGAGCACATCGAGACGACGATGCCGAAGGCGAAGGAGTTGCGGCCGTTCGTCGAGCGGATCATCACCATTGCCAAGCGCGGCATCGCGCCGGGCGCCGCCTCCCCGGCGACGCGCTCGCTGCACGCCCGCCGGCTGGTGCTGCGCGACATCCACGACCGCGAGGTCGTCAGCAAGCTGTTCGATACGCTGGCACCGCGCTTCGAGGGTCGCCCCGGCGGCTACACCCGGATCCTGCGCCTCGGGTATCGCAAGGGTGACAGCGCCGAGATCGCGCTGATCGAGCTCGTCGGCAGCGAGTACGATCCCAACGCCGAGACCGAGAAGACCCAGAAGGCGCCGACCAAGCCGAAGGGCGTTGGCGGCCGCCTGCGCGCTGCCGCCCAGCGGCTGCGCGGCAAGAAGGCCGAGGGCGCCGAAGGCGAGGCGGAGGGCGCCGAGCCGAAGAAGTCCCGTCCCGGCCGCGGCAAGGGCGGCAGCGGCAAGACCGACACGCGCGGCAAGGGCCGCACCACCTCCGCGCCGCGCAAGGCCGGGGGTTCTTAGAAGCTCGTCTGGCTCAGGGCGCAAGGCTCAGGACTCAGGCCGCATGGGCCCTGAGCCCTGCGCCTGAGCCCTGAGCCCTGAGCCCTGAGCCTTTATTCCTCCTCCACCGCCTCCACCCCGCGTTCCGCCTTGGCGGCGCTGATGATCTTGCCGTGCAGGTGGGCCGGCACCTCGTCGTAGTGCGAGAACTCCATGTGATACGAGCCGCGGCCGCCGGTCGCCGAGGTCAGGTGCTGCTCGTAGGTCAGCATCTCGGACATCGGCACCTTGGCGCGGATCAACGTCGAGGCGCCGCGCGAGTCCATGCCGCCGATGCGGCCGCGGCGGCTGTTGAGATCGCCCATCAGGTCGCCGGCGAAATCGCTCGGTGCGTAGACCTCGACGTCCATCACCGGTTCGAGCAGCGTCGGCCGCGCCCGCGCCATTCCATCCTTGAACGCCAGCGACGCCGCCATCTTGAACGACAGCTCGTTCGAATCGACCTGGTGGAACGAGCCGTCGAACACCGTGGCGCGGAAGTCGACCATCGGGTAGCCGGCGAGGAAGCCGCGCAGCCGCGCGTCCTGCAGGCCTTTCTCGACCGCCGGGATGAACTGTCGCGGGATCGAGCCGCCGAAGATGTCGTCGACGAACTCGAAGTCGGAGCCGCGCGGCAGCGGCTCGAACTTGACCTTGCAGTCGCCGAACTGGCCGTGGCCGCCGGTCTGCTTCTTGTGCCGGCCGTGCGCCTCGGTCGAGGCGGTGATGGTCTCGCGGTAGGGGATGCGCGGGATCTTGAGGTTGACCTCGACGCCGAAGCGCCGCTTCAGCTTCGCGACCGTCACCTCGATGTGTGACTGGCCCTGGCCGGCGAGCAGCAGCTGCTTGGTCTGCGCGTCGCGGTTGTAGCTGATGCTCGGATCCTCCTCCTGCAGCCGGTGCAGCGCCGTGCTGATCTTTTCCTCGTCGCCGCGGCTCTTCGGCTCGATGGCGTAGGAGATCACCGGCTCCGGGAACTTGATCGGCGCCACCCGGAACGCAAGATTCTTGTCGCCGAGGACATCGCTGGTCAGCGTGTCCTTGAGCTTGGCGACGGCGCCGAGATCGCCGGCCTTGAGCTCCGGGATGTTGGTCGGCGTCTTGCCCTGGAGCAGCGTCAGGTGGCCGAGCCGCTCGGCGGTTTCGCGGGTGACGTTCTGCACCGTCGTGTCGGCCTTGACCGTGCCCGAGACGACGCGGAACATCGTGATCCGCCCCGCGAACGGATCGGCGACGGTCTTCCATACGAACACGCCGGCCGGCGCCGAGGCCGTCGCCTCGATCGACGCCGCGCTCTCGCCATCACGCCCCGTCGCGGTGAACGGCCGGTCCGCCGGCGACGGCACGAGGCCGACGATGGCGTCGAGCAGCGGCTGCATGCCGACGTTGGCGGCGGCCGAGACGCAGACCAGCGGGAACACCTTCGCCGCGGCGACGGCGCGGCGCAGGCCCTCGATCAGATCGTGCTGTTCGAGCGTACCGGCCTCGAAGAACTTCTCCATCAGGGTGTCGTCGGCCTCGGCGACCATTTCGATCAGCGCTTCCCGCGCCGTCTTCGCCGCCGCTGCCATGTCGTCCGGAATCGGCGCGTCCACCGGCTTGCCCGATTCGTCTCCGGCGTAGGTCGTCGCCTTCATCGCGATGAGATCGACGACGCCGCGGAAGGCCTTTTCCTCGCCGATCGGCAGCTGGATCGGGATCACCGTGCGGCCGAAGACGCCGCGCAGCGACTCGAGCGCCCGCTCGAGGCTGGCGCGCTCGCGATCGAGGCGGTTGAGGGCGACGAGCCGCGGCGTCGCGGTCTCGTCTGCGACCGCCCACACCTTTTCCGTCGACACCTGGACGCCGGACACCGCGTCGACGACGACCAGCGCCGCGTCCACGACCCGCAGCGCCGCCCGCGCGTCGCTGAGGAAGTTGGCCATCCCCGGCGTGTCGATGAAGTTGATCTTGGTCTTGTCCCACTCGACGTAGGCGAGGCTGGCGGCGAGAGTGTGCTTGCGGGCGATTTCTTCTTCGTCGTAGTCGGTCACCGTCGAGCCGTCGTCGACGCGACCGAAACGATTGACAGCGCCGGCGTCGAAGAGCAGCGCCGAGAGCAACTGCGTCTTCCCGGCGCCGCTATGACCGACGAGGGCGACATTTCTCAGATTTGAAGCGTCGTAGACTCGCATGGACTGAACCTCCGCGGGTGTCAGTTTCCAGACGCCAGTTTCCAGATTCCAGTTGTGCCGTTACACTCTCCAGAACGATCCGGCGCCATCGTGGCGATCAAGCCACTCAGCATCCGGCGGACCTCTTCCACCTGCACGGTGAGCCGAGAATGCTCATCCGCTGGCAGGAACCCCAGGTCCCGGGCAAGAAGCAAATCATACTCAACTTCGTTCAGGGACCCCAAGGAGTAGCAAGAGGAAGCGGCGAAAGTCTGCGCGGTGCCCGCGGCCAGCGCCTTCGGCAATGTTGCTCGGAACGGAGATTAACGCGCGAAGCAGCTGGTCGCGCAGCGGCCAGGCTGGCGGGGAGGAGAGCCGCGCAGAAACTGCGTACGCTTGAGTCGTGAGAGTGTGCGCTTTTTGCCACACGTTGAGTTTTCTGTAGTCCTGCATTGCCGTTCTCCTTTGAGAGCGGAGCAACGGTGCAAGAACCAGTTCAGCCGGGTCTGGCGCGTTTTTGCTAGGAGCCAGAAAACGCCGGCTGGAACTGGAAACTGGGAACTGGAAACCTATTCGTACCTCAACGCCTCGATCGGATCGAGTCGCGAGGCCTTGATGGCGGGGAAGAGGCCGAAGAAGATGCCGACGGTGGCGGAGAAGCCGATGCCGATGGCGAACGACCACCAGGGCAGCGAGATGGGGAAGCCGGAGGCCCAGTGGACGGCGAGGCCGATGCCGCTGCCGCAGATGATGCCGATGACGCCGCCGACCGAGGTCAGGAACGCGGCTTCGACCAGGAACTGCCACAGCACTTCGCGGCGCCTGGCGCCGAGCGCCTTGCGGACGCCGATCTCGCGCGTGCGTTCGGTGACCGAGATCATCATGATCGCCATGACGCCGATGCCGCCGACCATCAGCGCGATCGAGCTGATGACGACCAGGGCGAGGAACGTCGCCTGGCTGATCTGCTCCCAGACCTGCAGCACGGCGTCCTGCGTCGCGATATCGAAGTCGTTGGCTTCGTCGAGCTTCAGCCGGTGGCGGACCCGCATCATCGCCTCGACCTCGCGCAGCGCCGCCTCACGCATGCCGGCCCGCGGCACGACCGCGATCATCGCCGTGCGGAAGACAGCGGGGTTGAAGCTGTTCGCGGAGATCCGCGCCGAGCCGCGCAGCACTTTGCCGTAGTACTTCTCGTGCGCGCCGTAGGGGATGACGGCGAAGTCGTCGACGTCGGTCGAGAAACCGCCGGGGCTCGGCCGTTTGCCGAGCACGCCGATCACGGTGAACTGGTTGCTGCCGATGCGGACCGTTTTGCCGATCGGATCGATGTTCGGAAACAACGATTGCCACGGGCCGTTGCCGAGCATCACCACGGCGCGCCGGTGCTCGACCTCCGCCGGGATGAAGAGGCGGCCGGCCTCGACCTTTGCGAAGTTGACCGCCGCCCAGTTCTCGGTGGCGCCCCAGACGCTGACCTGCTTGGTACGTTCGCGGCCGTAGTAGATGCGCGATCGCGAGTTGCCGTACATGCCGAGCCAGACGTCAACCAGCGCCACCGACGGGCACTCCCGCTCGATCGCCCGCGCGTCCTCCATCGTCAGGTTGGGCCGCCGCGCCACCTCCAGGAAGCTGCGCCCGGCGGCGAAGCTCAGGGCTCCCCACTTCTGCAACATGATCGTGTCCGGCCCGAGCTGGCTGATCGAGTCGCGCAGCGAGTTGTCGAAGCCGCGGATGAGCGAGGTCATGCCGACGATGGAGGTGATGCCGATCACGACGCCGAGCACGGTCAGCGCCGAGCGCATCTTGCTGGTGCGCAGCGTGTCGAACGCCATGCCGACGATCTCGCGGAAGAGCCCTGTGCGCATGTTCTACTCGCGCCTCAAGGCTTCAATCGGATCGAGCTTGGCCGCCCGCATCGCCGGATAGAGCCCGAAGAAGAGGCCGACCACGGCCGTGATGCCGATGCCGATGGCCACCGACCAGATCTGGACCGCTGCCGGCAGCGGCGTCAGCCTGCTGATGATCTGCGCGAGCCCGAAGCCGAGCAGCGTGCCGACCACGCCGCCAAACGTCGACAGCGTCACCGACTCGGTGAGGATCTGGGACATGATGTCGCGCCGCCGCGCCCCGAGCGCCTTGCGCAGCCCGATCTCGCGGGTCCGCTCGCTGACCACCATCAGCATGATGTTCATGATGACGATGCCGCCGACCACCAGCGACATCGAGACGACGCCGACGAGGATGGCGAAGATGCCGGCCGTCGCCGTCTGATAGATGCCGAGCAGCGTGTCGGACGAAAACATCCCGAAGTTGTCCGGCTCGCTCGGCCGCAACCTTCGCTCGATCCGCATCGCCACCGTGGCATCGTCCATCGCCGCCTGGACGAGTTCGGGCGACCTCGGCCGGACCAGCAGCTGCATGCCGAACGGGCGGGAGCCGAACATCTTGCGGAAGGTGCCGTACGGGATGACGGCGAAGTTGTCCTGCGAGTTGCCGAAGGCGGATCCCTTCTTCTTGCTGACGCCGACGATGCGGTGGTGCAGCGGCCCGATCTTCACCATCTTCTCCAGCGGATCGACCGGTCCGAACAGCTTGTCGGCGACCTCAAACCCGATCACGGTCACCGGCCTGCTCGCATCGATCTCCGCGGGGCTGATCAGCCGTCCGCGCTCGACGTCGAAAGTGGAGAAATAGACGTAGTCGCGCGTGACGCCGCGGACCTGCACGCCCTCGACCGTCTCGTTGACGTAGCTGAGGCTCGCGTTCGACCCCGTCTGCGCCGCGACGGCACCGACGTTGTCGCTGTAGCGCTTCACCGCGGCCGCGTCGCTCAGGGTGATCCGCGGATTGTTCCGCACCCGCTCCTCGTCGGCTTCCGTCCGCACGATCGGCATGCGCTGAATCGTGAAGTTGTCGGCGCCGACGCCCGAGACGATGGTGTCGGAGACGTAGGCGTTCATCCCCTGGATCAGCGAGACGACGGCAATGATCGACATCACGGCAACGATGTTGCCGAGTACGGTCAGGAACGAGCGAAGCTTGTTCGCCCAGATTGCCTGCAGCGCGATGGTCGCCGACTCGAGGTAATAGGTCATTGCCGCGGTGCGCCGGGAGCGCGCGTCGCCTGTTCGACCTTGACCGCCGCCCCGTCAGCCAGGGTCCGGACCGAGGCGAAGGGACCGACGATGACGCTGTCGCCTTCCTTCAGGCCGCTGGTGACCTCGAAAAACTTCTCGCCCGCGATGCCGGTCTTGATCGGCTCGAACAGCGCCTTGCCGTCGCGGACGACGAAGACGCCCTCGACTTCCTTGCGCTCCTGTCCCGGCTTCAGCTCCGAGGCCTGCACGGTGGTGGACGACGGCCGCTGCCCGGGCGTCACCGGTTCGCGCACGACCTGTCCCTTGTCGTCGAGCACGATCTCGCGGACCGTCGTCGCCTGGATCGGGACGGCGACGGCGTTGTCGCGAGTGGCGGTCGTAATCTCGGCGGTACAGGTGAAGCCGGGCCGGACGTCGGGAATTTCCCCTTCAACCTGCAGCGTCACCTTGAAGTTGGTGGCCTGGGTCGCGGCCTGGCCGGTCGTCTGGATCGGGCTGTTGCCGATCTCGGTCACCCTCGCGGTGAACGTCTTGCCGGTGATCGCGTCGACGGTGATCGTCGCCTTCTGCCCGAGCTGCACTTCCGGGATATCGGTCTCGTCGACTTCCACTTCCGCCTCGATCACCGACATGTCGGCGACCTGCAGCAGCACGGTGCCGGCGTTGTTCATCGTGCCGACGACCGCCGTCTCTCCCTGCTCGATGTTCCGGCGCGTGATGATGCCGTCGATCGGCGACTCGATGCGGACCTTGCTGAGGTCGGTCCGCGCGTTCTCGAGCGTCGCCTGCTCCTGCTCGGTGCGCAGCTGCAGCGTGCGCAGGTTCTGCTCCTGCGAAGCGAGGTCGGCCTTGCGCATGGCCAGGTCGTTCTCCGCCCGCTCGAGCGTCTCACGCGTCGTCAATCCGCCCTTGGCCAGGTTCTGCTGACGGCGGTAGGCGTCCTCGGCCTGCTTCAGCGCCGTGCGGGCGCTGTCGAGCCCGAGCCGCATCTGCTCGAGCTGCGAGCGCGCGGCGCCGAGCGAGGCTTCGCCGCTCTGGACCCGGGTGCGCAGGTTACGCGGGTCGATCTGGAGCAGGAACTGCCCCTTCGAGACCCGGTCTCCCTCGTTGACCGCCAGGTCGGTTACCCGCCCGCTCGTGTCGGCGCTGATGTTGACGAATCGCATCGGCTGGATCTTCCCCGACGCCGACACGATGGCCTTCAGGTTCTGCTTCTTGATCACCTCGGTGTTGACGGCGATTCCATCGACCCGCTTGAAGGCGATGTTGGCGTAGGCGATTCCAGCCAGGGCGACCGCAACTCCGGCGCCAATCAGAATCTTCTTGTTCCGCGTCAATTCGATCTCCCGAAGAGGTTCATCACGGTTGCGATCAGGACCGCGCCCAGCGCGTAGATCCCGAAGAGGATGTAGGCGATCGACTGCGTCCGGCGGGCGTAGAGCACCGCCAGGCCGATCGACAGGACGATCAGCCACCAGATCCAGAACAGGTCGATCATGCCGAGCAGGCGGCCGAGGAACGACTGGTCGCTCACCATCGGCAGCAGCACGGCGAGGTTGGTGGCGCTCGACATCGAGCCGCGGAAGTAGTTCAGCGGACCGGTGAAGAGCTGGGCCACGGCGGTGACGACCGTCGAGTGGACGTAGACCGCGAACAGCTGCTTGAACGTCGCCTGGCCGCCGAACACGGTGAACATGCCGAACAGGATGCCGGAGAAGATCACCGACATCAGCGGCCCCATGATCAGGAACGTCACGAATGTCTGCACCGGGGCGAAGCGCATGCTGTCGCTGCATCGACGCGTACATCTCGGCGTTGACCTCGCCGCCGAAGCCCTCGATCGCCCGCACCTGGTTATCGAGCTGCGACTGCTGGCCGGCTTCGGTCGTCAACGGCAGGCTCACCCCTGCGGCGACGATGATCGTAACCACGAGCAGCGCCCCCAGCCACTTCGGGTGCGCGGCCACCGACTGGAACGTCGCCCGCGGCGACGTCATGATGCCGATGCACCGGGCGAGCAGCCCCATGGGCGCGGCTGACGCCGTGTCGGGTGAAACAGGTGTCTGACTCATAAACTGGAAGTTCGCCAACCGGCCGGGACGTCCGGCGGCGGGAATGTCTCGATTGTACGTCATCAAATACGATGACAGGGGCCACGATGTTTCCGAATTCGGACACTGCAACCTCAATCTATCCTTCAACTTAGGGATAGGCTGCGGACGACCTGCGGCGACGGTACGATAAGCTGGACGTGATGCTCAGGATTGCGCTGCCCACCCTTGCCATCACCGCGGTTTTCAGCCTCGTTCCGGCGGTTGCCCGGGCCCAGACATTCGAGTCGGTCGGCACCCGGGCCCAGGGCATGGGAGGCGCCTTCGTCGCCGTCGCCGACGATGCCTCGGCGGTGTACTGGAACCCGGCCGGGCTCGCGCTCGGTGGCAGCTATTTCAGTCTCGTCATCGACGGCGGGGTAGGTGAGGCCAAGCCTGACGGGGAACTGCAGGCGGGCAGCCGCTCGAGCACCCTTATCAGCTTCAGCACGCTGCCGCTGGGACTCTCGTACTACCGGCTCAGCGCGACGCGCCTCGTGCCTCCCGCCACCGTCCTCTCGCCGATGCCGGTCGTGGGCGTGAACCGGCTGACGACACACCATGCCGGCGTCACGTTCGTCCAGTCCGTGACCAGCAAATTCGCCATCGCGTCGACGCTGAAGCTGGTTCGCGGCCTCGCCGCGTCGGCGGATGTCACCGCCGCCAACCGCGAGGATCTCCTGGACGGCGCCGGCGATCTGGCCGACAAGTCAACGACGGAAGGTGACGCCGACATCGGAGTCATGGCCCGTTTCGGCCAGTTTCGCGCCGGATTGACGATTCGCAACGTCACCGAACCGGACTTCGAGACCCCCGACGGGGGCGAGATCAAGCTGGCGCGCCAGACGCGCGCCGGCGTCGCCTACTCCGGCCTGCCGGGGCTGATGTTCGCGGCCGATATCGACTTGGAACGCGCGGAAGGACTGCTTGGCGACGTCCGGAACCTGGCGGGAGGCGTCGAAGCCAGGCTGCATCCGCGCGTTGCCGCGAGGACCGGCTTTCGGATGAATACCCTCAACGACGAACCCGGCGGCCATGCTCCCGCCTACTCCCTGGGCGGCAGTTTTGCCGTCTTCCGGGCGATGTTCGTCGATGGCCAGGTCACCCTCGGTTCCGAGGCCGCGGACCGTGGCTGGGGCATTGCGGCGCGGCTCGTTTACTAGGAGCCGACGCCGCTTCTGATCAGGCTCAGGGCTCAGGGCTCACGGCTCAGGGGGCCCAGGCTCGGGCTTAGGGCTCGAGGCTCGCTTGAGCCCTGAGCCCTGAACCTTGAGCCGGCGAGCGAGCGAAGCGAGCCCTCCTGTCGTTCCTGTCGCTCGAACGCCCATTCTGTCGTTTTGGCTTGACAAAAAATGTCATTGCCCTACACTACAAGTCTTCCCCAGCGGGTACTCCCTGCCGACTGAACGCAGTCGACTGGCCGACAGTCGAGATCTGTGTGCGGTTACTTTTTCGCGACCTGAGTCCCAGACGATGGCGGTCCGGATCGGCGATCTGCTTCTCAAGGAAAAGCGCATCACCCCTGCGCAATTGCAGGAGGCGCTGAACTACCAGAAGTCCAACGGCGGCAAGCTCGGCTTGAACCTCGTCAAGCTCGGGTTCGTCACCGATGAGGAGATCACGTCTCTGCTCAGCAAGCAGTACGGCGTTCCCTCGATCAATCTCGCCCAGTTCGAGATTGACGCCTCGGTCATCAAGCTGATCCCGGCCGACACGGCGCAGAAGTACCAGATCGTTCCTCTCAGCCGCTCCGGCGCCACGCTCACCATCGCCATCACCGACCCCACGAACGTGTTCGCCATGGACGACATCAAGTTCATGACGGGCTACAACGTCGAGCCGGTCGTCGCCTCCGAGACGGCGGTGACCGACGCCATCAAGCGCTACTACCCGACCGCCGGCACGACGGCGCCGAAGGTACACACGACAGCGGCCGCGCCTGCCCGGAAGCAGGACAAGGCGCCGACGCAGCAGGCCAACCTGACCAGCGCCGCGACGCTGGAGCTCGTCACCAAGGCGCTCGAAGAAACGGCGGCGGTCGTCGACGACGACGTCGAGCTGCTGGAGGAGCTCGAGCAGATCGACGTCGCGTCGCTCGAGCGGCAGGGCGGTGAGGCGCCGGTCATCCGCCTCGTCAACCTGATGCTGATGTCGGCGATCCAGAAGGCCGCCAGCGACATCCACATCGAGCCCTACGAGAAAGAGTTCCGGGTCCGGTTCCGCATCGACGGCATCCTTTACAACGTGATGGCGCCGCCGATGAAATTCCGCGACGCGATCACGTCGCGCATCAAGATCATGGCGAAGCTCGACATCGCCGAAAAGCGGTTGCCCCAGGACGGCCGCATCAAGATTCGCTTCGCGGTGGAAGGGGCAACCAAGGAAATCGACTTCCGCGTCTCGTGCCTGCCGACGCTCTTCGGCGAGAAGATCGTCATGCGTCTGCTCGACAAGGACAAGCTGATGCTCGACATGACGAAGCTCGGCTTCGAGCACGAGTCCTTGAACAAGCTGGAGCTCGCGATCGCGAAGCCCTGGGGCATGGTGCTCGTTACCGGCCCGACCGGCAGCGGCAAGACCAACACGCTCTATTCGTCGATCGCCAAGGTCAACACCACCGAAACCAACATCATGACGGCGGAGGACCCGGTCGAATTCAACCTTGTCGGCGTCAACCAGGTCCAGGTGCGCGAGAACATCGGCCTCAACTTCGCCGCGGCGCTGCGCTCCTTCCTGCGGCAGGACCCGAACATCATCCTGGTCGGCGAGATCCGTGACTTCGAGACCGCGGAAATCGCGGTCAAGGCGGCGCTCACCGGCCACATGGTGCTCTCGACGCTGCACACCAACGACGCGCCCAGCACCATCAACCGTCTGATGAACATGGGCATCGAACCGTTCCTCGTCGCCAGCTCGGTCAACCTGATTTGCGCCCAGCGCCTCGTCCGCCGTGTCTGCGCCAACTGCAAGGAAGATCATCCGACGCCGCCGCAGGCGCTGGTCGAAGCCGGCTTCACGCAGGAAGAGGCGCAGCGCGTCGTGCCGAAGCGCGGCACCGGCTGCGAGGTCTGCAACCAGACCGGCTACAAGGGCCGCGTCGGCCTCTACGAAGTCATGGACATCACCGAGGAGCTGCGCGAGCTCATTCTCGTCGGCGCCTCGGGCCTCGAGCTCAAGCGCAAGGCGATCGAGGAGGGGATGATTACTCTCCGCCGCAGCGGCTTGCGCAAGGTGATGGACGGCGTGACGACGATTGAAGAAGTGGCGCGGGAGACGGTGAAGTAGCGACTGAAGACTGAAGACTGAAGACTGAAGATTGAAGATTGAAGATTGCAGATTGTGGGTTGTCGATTCTCGCGGCGCGAACGTTTTCGAACGAACTGAGAGCTGAACCCGATAATGGCCACACTACCTGAACTGCTGAAGACGCTGGTCGACAACAACGGCTCCGACCTGCATCTGACGACGCAGACGCCGCCGCAGATTCGCGTTCATGGCAAGCTGCAGGTCCTCGATCTGCCGCCGCTCGGCGCCGCCGACACCAAGGCGCTGGCCTACAGCGTCCTGACCGACGCGCAGAAGAAGCGGTTCGAGGAGACGCTCGAGCTCGACTTCTCGTTCGGCATCCGCGGCGTCGCGCGCTTCCGCTGCAACGTCTTCAACCAGCGCGGCGCCGTTGCCGCCGTCTACCGTGTCATTCCCGAGAAGATCAAGACCTTCGAGGAGCTCGGCCTGCCGGGCGTGATCGCGAACCTGTCGGAGCGGCCGCGCGGGCTGGTACTGGTGACCGGGCCGACCGGCAGCGGCAAATCGACGACGCTCGCGGCGATGATCGACAAGATCAACACCGAGCGCCGCGAGCACATCATCACGATCGAGGATCCGATCGAATACATCCACGCGCACAAGGGATGTCTCGTCAACCAGCGCGAGGTGCACGCCGACACGCTGGGCTTCGGCGCCGCGCTCCGCGCCGCACTGCGTGAGGATCCGGACATCGTCCTCATCGGCGAGATGCGCGACCTCGAGACGATCGAATCGGCGCTTCGGATCGCGGAGACGGGCCACTTGACGTTCGCGACGCTGCACACCAACTCGGCGGCGCAGACGATCAACCGCATCATCGACGTCTTCCCGGCGCACCAGCAGGGCCAGATCCGGACGCAGCTGTCGCTCGTGCTCGAGGGCATCGTCTGTCAGACGCTGCTGTCGCGCTCCGACGGCAAGGGCCGTGTCGTCGCGCTCGAGATCATGGTGCCGACGCCGGCAATCCGCAATCTGATCCGCGACGACAAGGTGCACCAGATCTATTCAGCGATGCAGACCGGCCAGGAGAAGCTCGGCATGCAGACGATGAACCAGAACCTGGTGACGCTCTACCAGAAGCGATTGATCAGCCTGGAGACGGCGATGAGCGCATCGTCGCAGAAGGACGAGCTCGAACAGATGATTTCGCGAGGCGCGGGCGTCGTTGCCGGGGCCGGGATGAACCGGCCGGGGATGCCGCCGCGCACGACGGTGCAGCGCTGAGCTTCGGCCCCCGGCTGTCAGCTGTCAGCTCGCAGCTGGAGGAGCGGAGAAGCAAGACGCGTCTGGGAGACAGAGCTGACAGCTGATGGCTGACAGCTGACCGCTACGAGGATCGCCATGCCAACATTTGCCTATTCGGGTCGCACGCGAGCCGGCCAGACGGTGACCGGCGAGCGCATTGCCGACACCATGGACGCCGCGATCAACGCGCTGCGGCGCGAGCAGATTCAGGTCACCCGCATCGACCCGGCCAAGGCTGCCGCCAGGGCCGAGGCGAAGGAAGCGAAGCCCGGGGCGCCGAAGCCTGGAAAGGGCGTGCCGTCCAGGAACCTTGCCATCTTCACCCGCCAGTTCTCCGTCATGATCGACGCCGGCCTGCCGCTGGTGCAGTGTCTCGAAATCCTCGGCCGGCAGGAGCCGCACAAGAACTTCTCGGCCGTCATCCTCAAGGTGCGCGAGGACGTCGAGGGCGGCGCTGCGCTCGCCGACAGCATGAAGAAGCACCCGAAGACGTTCGACGCGCTCTACGCCAACATGATCGCCGCCGGCGAGGCGGGCGGTATCCTCGACACGATTCTCAAGCGGCTCGCGGTCTACATCGAGAAGAACGTCAAGCTCAAGGGCGATGTCAAGTCCGCGATGATCTATCCGATCGCCGTCGTCGTCATCGCCGCGCTGGTCGTCGGCGCGATCCTCTGGAAGGTCATCCCGACGTTCGCCCAGCTCTTCTCCGGTCTCGGCGCCCAGCTGCCGCTGCCGACCCGCGTCGTCATCGCCGCGAGCGATTTCCTCGTCGCCTATGGCATCTTCATCCTCGCAGGGATTGGCGGCATCGGCTGGCTGGTCAAGCGCTACTACGCCACCGAAGGCGGCCGATTCATGATCGACGCCGTCATGCTGAAGATGCCGATCCTCGGCGACATCCTGCGCAAGGTCGCGGTCGCGCGCTTTTGCCGGACGCTCTCGACGCTGCTGTCGTCGGGCGTTCCGATCCTGGACGGTCTCGACATCACCGCCCGCACCTCGGGCAACGCCATCATCGAAAAGGCGATCCTGACGACCCGCACCAGCATCGAGCGGGGCGAAACAGTGTCCGGCCCGCTGCGGGCCACCAACGTGTTCCCGTCGATGGTGGTCCAGATGATCAACGTCGGCGAGACGACAGGCGCGCTCGACACGATGCTGTCGAAGATCGCGGATTTCTACGAGGAGGAAGTCGACACCGCGGTCGCCGGCCTGCTGACGCTGATGGAGCCGGTCATGATCGCGTTCCTCGGCGTCGTCGTCGGCGGCATCGTCATTGCCATGTATATGCCTATCTTCGACCTGATTTCGAAGCTGACAGGCTAGGCATTGCAGATTGCCGATTGAAGACTGCAGATTTGGGATTGCAGATTGTAGATTGAAGATTGCAGATTGCGGCTCGCATTGAGGATTTGCGATTGATGATTTTGCGGCGGAGCTGGCTTGAGACCGGCCTGACCCTCGGTGTCGCGAGTATGACTGACGTACAAATCGTCAATCGAAATTCGTCACTCCGCAATCTGCAATCTGCAGTCTTCAGTCTGCAATCGCCGGTCTGCAATCTGCAATATCAACTTAACCCATGAGTGCCCTTCTTCGCCGCCGCCTGGTGTGGCTCATCACCACGAGAGTGGTGGTGGTCACGCTGCTGCTCGGGACGGCGATCGTCATGGAAGATCTCAGCGCGCCGGGAGCGCTGCCGATCGATCCGTTCTTCTTCCTGATTGGCCTGACCTACGCGCTGACGCTGGTCTACGTGCTGCTGCTGAAGCAGACGGAGCGCAACCGCTGGCTGGTCGACGTGCAGCTGGCGTGCGACGCGCTGATCGTCTCGGCGCTGGTCTACATGACCAACGGCGTGGCGAGCTACTTCACCTCGCTCTACGCGCTGCCGATCATCGCCGCCAGCACGATCCAGTCGCAGCGCAGCGGCATGATGGTCGGCGTGCTCAGCTCCCTGATGTACAGCGCCATCGTCGCGGCGCAGTACGCGGGGACGCCGGTCGCGCCCATCGTCGTCGGCAGCGACCTGTTGCCGCCGCGGCGGGTCGGGTTCTTCATCGCCGGCCTGAACATCTTCGGCTTCATGGCGGTGGCGGCGCTGAGCGGCTACCTCGCGGAGCGCCTGCGGCGGGCCGGCGCGGCGCTCGAGCAGGCGGCGGATCAGATCGCGAATCTCCAGGCGTTCGGCGAGCACGTCATCAGCAGCCTGGCTGGCGGCCTGGCGACGACCGACATCGACGGCCGGATCCTGAGCTTCAACAAGGCCGCGGCGGCGATTACCGGCGTCCCGGCTTCGGCGGCAATCGAGCGCCACGTCGCCGAGGTCCTGCAGCTGCCGCCGGCCTTCACCGGGATCTTCGGCGAGCGAGGCGGGATGTCGCCGAGCTCTGAGAATGAGGCGGGGCGAAGCGAAGCGGAGCCGCGCCGAAGCGCCGGCCGTGCGAGCCGCAGCGAAGTCGAGGCGAGCCAACCCGGCGCGGAGGCGGGACGGAAGCTGCCTCGCGTCGAGTATCCGTTCAAGGGAGGCGACGGCCGGGAGATCGAGCTCGGCATCAGCACCGCGATCCTGACGACGCCTCGCGGCGAGGTCGGGTTCGTCTTCACGTTCCAGGACGTCACGAAAGTCCGGCGTCAGGAGCGCGAGGCGAGGATTCAGCAGCGCCTGGCGGCGGTAGGCGAGATGGCCGCCGGCATCGCGCACGAGATTCGCAATCCGCTGGCGTCGATGTCGGGATCGCTGCAGATCCTGCGGCAGGAGCTGCCGCTCAGCGACGAACAGTCGCAGCTGATGGACATCGTGCTGCGGGAGTCCGATCGCCTCAACGACACGATTCGCAGCTTCCTCGCGTATGCCCGGCCGCAGCGGAACGCCCTGACGCGGCTCGACATCCGCCAGGTCGTCACCGACGCCGGCACGCTGCTGCAGAACAGCCCGGAACGGCTGGAATCGCACCGCATCCGCTGCGACGTGCCGAACGAGCCGGTCTGGTGCATGGCCGACGAAGCACAGATTCGCCAGATCGTCTGGAACCTGGCGACCAACGGGCTGCGGGCGATGCCCGAGGGCGGCGCCTTGACGCTGGCCGCGGCCACCGTCGAGCAGGCAGGCAAGGCGACCGCCGTCACGCTCGCGGTCAGTGACGAGGGCATCGGCATCGATCCCGAGGAGCTCGACGGCATCCTGCAGCCGTTCCGCGGCGGCTTTGCCCGCGGCGCCGGCCTCGGCCTCTCGATCGTCCACCGCATCGTCAGCGACTACGGCGGCGAGCTGCTGGTGAGCTCGGCCCGGGGCAGCGGCACAACGGTGACGGTGAAGCTGCCGTCAGTCGCGGCCGTCAGTTCTCAGCTGTCAGCCGTCAGCTGAGCGGTCGGCGCGTGAGAGGCCCTGACTGGGCCGAGAGCTAATAGCCGAAAGCTGAAAGCTGAGAGCTGAGAGCTGAAAGCTGAGACACATGACTGTGACCGACACCACCACTCCTCCGGCGGCGCCCGCAACCGACACGCCCGCCCGCGTCCTCGTCGTCGACGATGAGCGATCGATGCGGGAGCTGCTGACGATCGTGCTCAAGCGCGACGGCTACCAGGTGCTGGTCGCGGAGGACGGCGCCCGCGCCATCGAGGTGCTGAAGAAGCAGCGCGTCGACATCCTCATCACCGACATCCGCATGCCGCAGATCAGCGGCGTCGACGTGCTGCGCGAAGCCAAGCGCATCGACCCCGAGATCGTCAGCATCGTCATGACCGCGTTTGCCTCGACCGACACGGCGGTGGAGGCGCTGCGGCTTGGCGCCGCCGACTACGTCCACAAGTCGCCGAGCGCCGCCAACGAGCTGCGGCTGCGCGTCCGCAAGGAGCTCGAGCGCAAGCACCTGCAGCGCGAGAACGTCATGCTCAAGCGGGCGCTGCAGACGACGCACAAGTTCTCGAACATCATCGGCCGCAGCGAACCGATGGTGGCGGTGTTCCAGCTGATCGAGACGATTGCCGGCACCAACAGCACCGTGCTGATCACCGGGGAGTCGGGTACCGGCAAGGAGCTGGCGGCCCGCGCCATCCACTTCAACTCGCCACGCAAGGACAGGCCGTTCGTGGCCGTGAACTGCGGCGCCTTGTCCGAGACGCTGCTCGACTCCGAGCTCTTCGGCCACATGAAGGGCTCGTTCACCAGCGCCGACACGAACAAGAAGGGGCTGATCGAAGTCGCCGAGAAGGGCTCGATCTTCCTCGACGAGATCGGCGAGATGACGCCGCTCGTGCAGGTCAAGCTGCTGCGCGTCCTCCAGGAGCGCCGCTACCGCCGGCTCGGAGGGACCGAGGAGGTCGAGGCCGACATCCGCGTTATTGCCGCCACCAATCGCGACCTTTCGAAGATGGTGGCCGAGGGCACGTTCCGGGAGGACCTGTTCTATCGCATCAACGTCATCCCGGTCCGGCTGCCGGCGCTGCGCGAGCGCGGCGACGATATCCCGATCCTGGCCGAGCACTTCGTGACCCGGTTCGCGGCGCAGATGGGGAAGCCGGTGACCGGCATCTCGGGGGCGGCGGTCGCCTGCCTGAAGGCCTATGCCTGGCCCGGCAACATCCGCGAGCTCGAGAACGCAATGGAGCGGGCGGTGGCGCTGGAGCGCACGCCGTCGATCCTGGTCGACAGCCTGCCGGACCAGCTCCGTGGCGTCGGAGCCGTCGTCGCCCGCGGCACTGCCGCGCCGTCCGAGCAGTTCCCGGAGGCTGGCTTCGACCTCGAGCAGCACGTCCAGCACATCGAGCGGGAATACATCGCCGAGGCCCTGCGGCGCGCCGGCGGCGTCAAGGTCAAGGCAGCCGAGCTGCTTGGGATGTCCTTCCGGTCGTTCCGGTACTACATGAAGAAGTACGACCTGAAATAGGCTCAGGGCTCAAGGCTCAGGCTCCTGAGCCCCCTGAGCCCCCTGAGCCCCCTGAGCCCTGAGCCTTGAGCCCTGAGCCCTGAGCCCGATCCCTTCGAGGCCCGACATTTTCTGGCAACCCGGGGCGACACAAAATGTCAGCCCGCCAAAAAATGGCAGCCATTCAGTCGGCCTCCTCACGCTGCCAGTCGTCTATAACTGATAGACAAACAAAGCCTTATGGTTGAGTGGAAAGCTGCTTTGACCTCTGGCATTCCCGTTGCTCAATGGCAGGCGTCGGCCGCTGGAACACCAGGTCGGGTGCCGACGAAAAAGTTTCCCGCGGTCACACACATTTCATTCAGTTGAGGAGAGAGACAATGAAGGTTCGTAACCAGAAGGGTTTCACGCTTATCGAGCTGCTGATCGTCGTGGCGATCATCGGCATCATCGCCGCCATCGCGGTTCCCGGCCTGCTGCGCGCCCGGATGTCGGGTAACGAGGCGTCGGCGATTGGCTCGCTGCGCGCCATCAACAGCTCGCAGGCGGCATTCTCGTCGGCCAACAGCGGCGGCTACGCGGCCACGCTGGAAGTTCTCGCCGAGCCCTGCACGGGCGGGTCGCAGGGGTTCATCTCGCCCGACCTCGCGACCACACACGTTGCGAAGAGCGGCTATTTCATCGACGTGGCCGCGGGCACTGGCGTGGCGGTTGGTTCCGTGGTCTCGTGCGGCGCTGCGGCGGACCCTGTCAATACGGACTACCTGGCGACGGCCGAACCGATCACCATCGGCAGCACGGGACAGCGCGGTTTCAACTCGACCGCAGCGGGCACGATCTTCTTCGACCCGGTTGGCTTGGTCACCGGAACCACGCCCCTCCAGTAACACCTCGCACCTCTAACGGGTAAGGACGCTGGGGATGCCCGACACGGGCATCCCCCTTTTTTTGACCGTCGGCCGGACGCGCAGCGGCAACGGACCACGGACCGCGGATCGGAACCAGACACCATGACGCACCGCCTTCGCACCCGCCGCCCCGACGCTCGAGGCTTCACGCTCATCGAACTGCTCGTCACGGTCGCCATCATCGGCATCCTCATGGTCGTCACCGTTCCCAGTTTTCTACGCGCCAAAATGTCGGGCAACGAGGTTTCCGCGATTGCGTCGCTCCGGACCATCAACACCGCCGAATCCGCCTACGCCGGCGTCGCCGCCCAGGGCAGGTACGCGACGCAGCTGTCGGTGCTGACCCAGGCGTGCCCTGGCGGCAGCCAGGGATTCCTCTCGCTGGAGTTCGTGGGTGACCCGTCCCAGAAGAGTGGTTATTCCATCGCCCTCGACCCGGGCGCCGCGGCGGCCGGTCCTCCTGACTGCAACGGTATGGTCACCCGGGAGGGGTACTACCTGACGGGTCAGCCGATCACGTCGGGACGGACAGGGTTTCGAAGCTTCGCCACGTCGGAGTCGGGGGTGATCTACTTCAACGCCAGCGGCGCGCCTCCTACAGAGCCGCAGATTTCAGGCGGCGGCGCCACGCCGATCCAGTAAGGCGCCGGCTGAGCAAAAGTGGGCAGGGCGGCCCCGGGGCGGTGATAAGCTCACTCCGTGCGCGATTCGCGCGGCTTCACGCTCGTCGAGCTGCTGCTGGTCATGCTGATTCTCGGCATCCTGATGACCATCTCAGTAGCCAACTATCGCCAGGCCCGCCTGCGCGGCTCCGAAGCTTCGGCGATCAGCTCGCTCGTCGCCATCAACCAGGCGCAGTTCACCTACATGCAGACGTGCGGACGGCAGAAGTTTGCGCCGAACCTGACGGCTCTTGGGAAGCCCCATCCTGGCTCAGACGCTGCGTTCCTGAGCCCGGATCTGACCGGCGCCGACGAAGTTATCAAGAGCGGCTACCGGTTCCTGATGGAGGGGCCAGAGGCCGCCGACCAGGTCCAGACCTGCACCGGAGACGTCGCGGTCGACGCTTATCATGTGACGGCCGATCCGGTTGTGAGCGGGACCACAGGCAACCGATTCTTTGGCACGAACACCAGCTTCGTAATCTACGAGGCGCTCGAGTCCTTCACCGGCAAGATGCCCGACGCCGGCGCGCCGGCGACAGGGACGGAGGTCACGAGCACGGCTCGCTGACGCATCGCATGACACCCGGAAAACGCAAACTGATCCTAATCTTCGCGGTGCTCGGTCTCGCAGCGTCGCTCGTCTCGAGCTACGTGCATTACAAGCTGTTGACCGACGTCACGTACACCAGCTTCTGCGACGTCAGCACGTCGGTCAGCTGCACTCAGGCCTATCTCAGCTCGTACGGCAGCATGTGGGGCGTGCCGGTCGCAATCGGCGGTGTCCTGTTCTTTGCGCTGGTGCTGGCGATTGCCGGCATCGCCGGCCGGCCGACGGCGGCCAGCCGCGACACCGCGCCAGGCTACATCTTCGCGCTGTCGACGGTCGGCCTCGCATTCGTGCTCTACCTGGGCTGGGCTTCGTACTTCGTGCTCGGCGCGTTCTGCATTCTCTGCGCGATCACCTACGTCTCGGTCATCGCCATCTTCCTCATCTCTGGTGGAGCCACGCCGATTCCCATGACGAAACTGCCCGGGCGCGCCGGCGCCGACGTCCGTACCCTGGCCACGAGCCCGCTGGCACTGCTCATCACCGCCGTCCTGGTCGGGGCGACGGTCACCGCGATAGCCGCGTTCCCGCGGGAGAGCGCGCCGGGCCAGGAAGCGGCGATGGCGCCGCTGCCGGCGGTCTCCGCCGACGAACGCGCCAAGCTGGCCGAGTGGTGGAACCTGCAGCCGCGCGTCCAGCTGCCGATCTCCGCTGACGGCGCCAAGGTGGTCGTCGTCAAGTTCAACGACTATCAGTGCCCGGCCTGCCGGATGACGCACGACGCCTACAAGCCGGTCTTCGTCAAGCACGCCGCCTCCGGCCAGGTGAAGTACATCGTCAAGCACTATGCGCTCGAACCGGAGTGCAACCCGAGCGTGCCGAACGGCAACCATTTCGCGTCGTGCGAAGCCGCTGCGGCCGTCGAGATGGCGAAGGCCAAAGGATCGTCCGCCAAGCTCGAGGACTGGATCTTCGCGCGCATCGGTCCGCCGCTGCTGACGCCGGACCAGGTCAAGGACGCCGCCCGCACGGTCGGCGGCATCACCGACTTCGACGCGCAGTATCCGCGCTACGTCGAACAGCTGAAGGTCGATGGCGGTCTTGGCAAGCTCCTCGACGTCAACTCGACACCGACCTTCTTCATCAACAGTCGCCGCGTCCCGCCGAGCCAGATCCTCGCGCCGCAGTATTTTGATGCTTTGATCGAGATCGAGCTCCAGCAGGCTCAATCCGCAAAGTGACGGAATGCCCCCGGCGATACGCATCGAGGAGCTGACGAAGGACTATGCGATCGGCTTCTGGCGGAAGAAGCCGTATCGCGCGCTCGATCGCCTGACGCTGGCGATTGAGCCCGGCGAGGTCTTCGGTTTCCTCGGCCCCAACGGCGCCGGCAAGACGACGACGCTGAAGCTGCTGATGCAGCTGATTTTCCCGACCTCGGGCGTCGCCGAGATCCTCGGCCAGCCGGTCGGGCACGTCGCCACCCGCCAACGCATCGGCTACCTGCCGGAAAACCCCTACTTCTACGACTATCTGACCGCCGAGGAGCTGCTGACGTATTTCGCCGAGCTGTTCGGCTATGCGCCGGGCGAGCGCGCACGCCGGGTCTCTGCGCTGCTCGATCGCGTCGGTCTCGGCGCCGAACGCCGGCTGCAGCTGCGCAAGTTCTCGAAAGGGATGGTGCAGCGCGTCGGCATCGCCCAGGCGCTCATCAACGACCCCGAGGTGATCTTTCTCGACGAGCCGATGTCCGGCCTCGACCCGCTCGGCCGCCGCGACGTCCGCGGCCTGATCCTCGAGCTGCGCGACCAGGGCCGCACGGTCTTCTTCAGCTCGCACATCCTGGCCGACGCCGAGACGCTTTGCAGCCGCGTCGCCATCGTTGCCGGCGGACGCATGGCGGCGGCCGGCAAGCTGAACGAGCTGCTGGCGTTCGAAGTCCGCGGCTGGGAGCTCATCATGGCCGACGTCGCGCCGGAGATGCTCGCGCGGGTGAAGCCGGCGCTGCGTAAGGCGACCGAGATTTCGCCAGGCCGCTTCGCGCTCGAACTGTCGCTCGAAACCCCGCCCGAGCGCGTCCTGCAGGATCTGACGGCCGCCGGCGCCAGGCTGGTGTCGTTGAACCCCGTGCGCGACACTCTCGAAGACCTGTTCGTGAAGCGCGTCGCCGAGGCCGGCTCGGCACGACCGGCATCGATCGGAGTGAGCCGTGCGGATGGTTAGCGCGATCGCCATCAACGTCTTCCGCGAATCGGTTCGCGACCGGGTTCCGTACAACCTCGTGATCTTCGCGATCCTGCTGATCGGAGCCTCGTTCCTGCTCGGGCAGCTGACGGCGGGTCAGGACGTCAAGATCATCAAGGACCTCGGGCTGGCGGCGATCTCGGTCTTCGGCCTGTTCATCGCCATCTTCATCGGCATCGGCCTGGTCTCGAAAGAGGTCGAGCGCCGCAGCATCTACGCGCTCCTGTCGAAGCCGATCAGCAGGCCGCAGCTGATCCTCGGCAAGTACTGCGGCCTGGTGCTGACGCTGGCGGTGAACGTCGCGATCATGACGGCAGCGCTCTATGTCGTGCTCGCGTACATGACCTACGCCGAGTCGGCGGCGGTGCAGTCGGCCTGGGATGCCCCGGGGATGGACCCGGCGCTGCTTCGCGCCATTTTGCTGATCTTCGTCGAGCTGATGCTGATCACTGCGCTGGCGCTGTTCTTCTCGACGTTCTCGACCCCGCTGCTCTCGGCCGCGCTCACGCTCGGCTTCTACGTCGCCGGCCACTTCAATGCCGACCTCCGCAACTTCGAGCACGTCGTCGATTCGAAGCCGGCGGCCTGGCTGGCGCGCGGTCTCTATCACGTCCTGCCCGACCTCTCGGCCTTCGACGTCAAGACCGCGGTGGTCCATGGTTTTCCGGTCGCGCCCGGCTACATGGCGCTGACGATCGGCTACGGCCTGTTCTACATCGCGGTGCTGCTGATGATCGCGACCGTGATCTTTTCGCGGCGGGACTTCAAGTGAGACGCAAGAGCGGCGGGATGATGCTCGGCATCGGCCTGGTGGTGTGCTTCGCAGCCGCCGTCGGCCTGCAGATCGCCCGCGGCCGTCTCTACGCGGCCGACGCGCGCGAGACCGGTCGCATCCTCTACGTCGAGTCGGCCGACGCCATCAAGCGGTTGACGCTCGACTTCGACGCGCTTGCGTCCGACCTCTACTGGATTCGCGCCATCCAGCACTATGGCGGTGATCGCCTCGGAACCACCGCCGCCGCGAACAAGTACGAACTCCTCTATCCACTGCTCGACCACGCGACGACGCTCGATCCGTACTTCACGATTGCCTATCGCTTCGGGGCAATCTTTCTAAGCGATCCCTATCCCGGTGGGGCCGGCCGGCCGGATCAGGCGATTGCGCTGCTCGAGAAAGGCATCGCGGCGCAGCCGGACAAGTGGCAGTACTACCACGACATCGCCTTCGTCCATTACTGGACCCGGCGCGATCCAGCCGCTGCCTCCGAGTGGTTCACCAAGGCGGCGGCGCTCCCGAAAGCACCGGGCTGGCTGCGGCCGCTGGCGGCGACGATGCTCGGCGCCGGCGGTGATCGCAAGGCGGCCCGCTTCCTGTGGATGCAGATGCAGCAGGCGGACGAGGAGTGGCTGCGCCACAATGCGACGCGCAGCCTGTTGCAGCTCGACGCGATGGATGCGATCGATCAGCTGCAGCCGATAGTCCAGCGCTTCCCGCCGGAAGCCGGCCAGCTGTATTCGTGGGAGCACCTGGTGCGGCGGCGCGTCCTGCGCGGCATCCCGCTCGATCCGGCCGGCACGCCGTTCGAGATCGACCCTGCGACCGGCGCGGTCTCCGTGGCGCGGGCCTCGAGCCTTTCACCGATGCCGGAGACCCTCCGCCCGTGACGGTTGACTTGTTCGCAGCGGATCACGTCCTGCCCCTCGCGGCCCTCGCCATCCTCGGCCTCGCCATCGGCAGCTTTCTCAATGTCTGCATCCACCGCGTGCCGCTGCAGGCGTCGATCGTTCATCCGCCATCGAGCTGCCCGCACTGCGGCTATCGGCTGCGCTGGATCGACAACATTCCGATTGTCAGCTACGCCGCGCTTGGCGGCCGCTGCCGCGGCTGCCGTGCGCCGATCTCGATTCGTTATCCGATCGTCGAGATCGTAACGATGGTGATCTTCGTCGTCCACTACCTGGTCTTCGGGCCAGACATCCTGCTCGTGCCGAGGCTGCTGTTCGCCTGCATCCTGATCGTCCTGTTCGCGATCGATCTCGAGCATCACCTGCTGCCGAACGTCATCACGCTCCCGGGCATCGTCGTCGGTCTCGCGTTCAGCGCGATGCTGCCGCCGGGCCTCTTCGACGCGCTGATTGGCGCCGTCGCGGGCGGCGGCATCCTGTGGCTCATCGGGGAGGCCTACTACCGGTATTCAGGCCAGGAAGGGATGGGCGGCGGCGACGTGAAGATGCTGGCGATGATCGGCGCCTTTCTCGGCTGGCAGGCCGTCATCCTGACGCTGGTCCTGTCTTCAGTCGTCGGCGCACTGGTCGGCGTCATCGTCATCGCCGTGCAGCGCGGCGGCATGAAGTACGCGCTGCCGTACGGTACCTTCCTCTCGCTCGCGGCGCTCACGGCATCACTCTTCGGCGCCCGCATTATCGCCTGGTACATCGGCCTCTATCAGTAAGTCCGGCAAGAACTTCCGCGCTCAGACCACCGTCGGCGATCCGACTCAGCCGCAATTTCGTGATCGATATGGTCCGTTTCGGGACAACTCGTCGGCGCCGGAGTTGACAACTCTGTCGTCAGCACCATGTAACAGGTTCTCTTAATTAGGGTTATTACACGCTGGAATACCAATTGCTCAGGTCCATGCCGTTGCAGACAGGATGAGGTATGACGGCGCGATCCAATCACGGCGGTAGAAACGAGGCAGGCTTCAGCCTGCTTGAAGTTCTCGTCGTCGTCGGGCTACTCGGCACGCTGGCCGCCATGGCGATCATGGTCTCGCCGTCGTTTCTGCGCTTGGCGAAGGCCGACTCCGGCGTGGCGCAGGTGATGGACGTTTTGCGGCTGGCCCGCGAAACCTCGGTCAGTCAGCGGCGCAACATCATCGTCAGACCGATTGGACTGAATGCGCTGCAGACGGTGCGGCAGGACATCGGTGCCGGCGGCTTGGTTACAGGGACGACCGTACTTCGGACAGTTGAATTCGAGAACCAGGTCGAGTTTCGCCTCGAGCCGGGAGTTCCGAACACACCGGACCTGTTTCCGATGAATGGATCGGCGATCTCGTTCGGACCGTCGCCTTCGCGGATGTTCACGAGCGAGGGCACGTTCGTCGATCAGCAGGGTGATCCTCTGAACGGTACGTTTTTTCTGGCCCGCCGGGGTGACCCGTTGAGCGCCAGGGCGATCACGATCTTCGGTCCGACCGGGTTGATTCGCATGTGGCAGTGGAACGGTAGAGAGTGGGTGGAGTAGGGCGATGAACAGGCACGAAGGCACGGCGAGAGTCGCGGCCGCAGCGGGCTTCTCTTTGATTGAGGTCTTGATCTCGATGGCCATTCTCGCCACCGGGCTCCTGAGCCTGGCCGGCGTGTTCGCCATGGGTCTTGGCCACCTCGCGACCTCCTCCTCGGCGATGATCGCGCGCGAGAAGGCGCGCGAGGCGGTCGAGAGCGTGCACACGGCGCGCGACTCCCGCGTCATTCGCTGGTGCCAGATCTACAACGTCGGCGCCGCGCGCGACGCGTCGTGTGTCGGTCAACCCGAAGGCGTGTTTGTGACGGGCTCTCAGCCGCTCCGCAATGCTGGCGAGGACGGCCTGGTCAATACCGCCGACGACGAGGACGCCGGGCTGGAGGAATCGCTGCATCCCGGTCCGGACGCCCTCCTCGGCACTTCCGACGACATTCGCACCCCTATGGTCGGCTTCGAGCGCGAGATCGAGATCTCAGAGATTGTCACCAATGGTGCGAACAACTCGAACCTGCGGCGGGTCCGGGTGCGGATCAGGTTCGGCCGGCCGGTCGATGTCGATGGTGTGCTTCGCCCCGGTCGTGTCTACGAGCTGACGACATACGTGTCGTCGATTTCCTGAGGCTGCCGATGACGACAGCCACACGCCAGCTCAACGCCTCGACCTCGCCGGAAACTGCCCGCGGGTTCACCCTCGTCGAACTGCTGGTCGCGATGGGGATCACCACCATCATCCTCGGCACGACCATGGTGGCGATGAACGACGCGATCAAGGCGACGGACTCGGCCAAGCAGGTCAGCGATCTCAACGCCGGTCTCCGCACCGCAACGGATCTCGTCGTTCGCGATCTGCTGCAGGTCGGCCAGGGGCTTCCCACCGGCCGCGTCATCGGTCTGCCGAACGGCGCCGGCACGACACCGATCATCCTGCCGGGACCGCTCGGCTCCGAGTACTACCTGGACGGCGCCTCGTTCTGTCCCCCGGATCCCAACGACGCTACGCCCGATACGCTTTGCGAGCAGATTACCGCGGTTGTGCCAGGGCCTGGCCGCGGACCGGAGATTGGCGACGGCGTGTTCTCCGACATGCTCACGATCGTCGCCGCCGACAGCGCGTTCGAGCGCGTACGGCTGACCGCTTTTGCCTTGAACGGCCGTACCGCCACCATCAACCCGGCCGTCAACATCACGAACGGTGGGCCCGACGACGTCGAGCCGGGCGATCTGCTCATGCTGTCGAAAGGCAGGGACAGCCTCCTGGTGCAGGTCACCGCCGTGAACAACCAGGTACTGACGTTCGCTGCCGGCGACTCGCTGAATCTCAACCAGAGCTCCGCGACTTACGGATTGCAGTGGCTGCGCGCCCAGGAGCCGGTCGACAGCGCTCCGGTTGCGCCGGCGGTGTTCGTCAGCACCGAAGCGACGCGCATCCGCCTGATCAGCTATTACCTCGACGTCGCGACGGACCCCAGGCGGCCTCGCTTGATCAGGCGCATGAACAACGGCCACGCTACGAATTTCGACAACAGTCTCGGCACCGTGGTCGCGTTCGACGTCGAAAGCTTCACCATCAGCTACGACCTCGCCGACGTCCTGATCCCGGGCGGCGCCCCGGTGCCAATCACCAACGTGCGGATGGACGACGACGACCTTGCCGGCACTGGCGCCTGCGCGCCGCGGGCCTGCTCGCCGAACCAGATTCGCAAGGTGAACCTGACGATCTCGGGTCGATCGCGGCGAGAGCTGAAGACGACGCGGGATTTCCTGCACAACGCCCTGGTGACGCAGGTCAGCCTGCGCAGCCTGGCGTTCGTTGACGAATATCGCTGAGGACGGATTGATGATTGCCCATTATTCGGATCGGCGGCAGCCGGTGGCGCGGAGCGAGGACGGCGTCGCGCTCATCGTGACGCTGATGGTGCTGCTCCTGGTCTCGGCCCTGATGGTCGGCTTCGTCACCGCTGTCGTCGCCGACCAGAGGGCGAGCGGTCTCGACCGTGACCAGACGCAGGCCTACGCCGCGGCGCACGCCGGGCTCGAGCAGCTGACCTCGGACCTGTCGGATCTTTTCGACACCGACTTCTCGCCGGAAGCGGCCGAGATCACCGCGTTGACGACGACGCCGCCGTCGCTGCCCGGCTTCGCGTTTCTCGATCCCGGTGGCGCCTCCGGCTATCGCATCGGCTTCACGCCGAATGCGCAAGGCAACCCGGCGCCTGAAGATCCCAACGGCAGCACGATAGCGGCGGGCCCCTTCCAGGGATTTCGCGGCATCATCACGCCTTACGACATCACGGTGACCGCGAGGTCCTGTCCCGGCGGCAGCTGTGACTCCACCCGGGGCGGCGCCGAAGTCCGTATGCGGCGTACCCTGCAGACGGTCGCGATCCCTGTCTTCCAGTTCGGCCTCTTCTCGGAGAACGACCTGAGCTTCTTCGCCGGGCCCAACTTCAATTTCGGTGGTCGCGTCCATTCGAACGCCAACGTCTACCTCGCGGCCGGCAACGGTTCGACCCTGACGATGGCGGACCGGGTGACGGCGGTTGGCGAGGTCATTCGCACCAACCTGTCGAATGGCTGGGACACGAACACCAATTACACCGGCACCGTCCGCGTGATTCGCGCGGCGCCGGCGACGTTTCGCAACCTCGCCCGCAACGAAGGCAGCCTGGTCACGAACAACCCGGCGGTGCCGAACGAGCCGTTGTGGACGTCGCTGTCCGTCGGCACGTATGCCAGCAACATTCGCAACGGACGCACCGGCGCGCGGCGGCTCGACCTGCCGCTGGTGTCGCAGGGGGCGCGCCCGATCGACCTGATCCGGCGCCCGGCTCTGAACTCCAACGAGCACAACACGGCGCCGCTCATCTACGACCAGCGCTTTTTCGGCATGGCGGCCGTGCGTATCCTGCTTTCCGACACTCCTGCCGAGATCCTGAACCTCCCGACTGTCACGGCGACCGCGCCTGTGGCGCTCTTTGGCGCCGGCACCGTCCTGAACTATGCCCCCGGCCTGCCGCCCTTGACCCGGGCGCCGCTCGGGAGCTACGAGGCCGCAGGCACGGCGAGCGGTCAACTCCCAGGGAGTGTTTATAAAGGCGCGCACGACACCCCGGTCCTCGGCGGCTACATCAAGATCGAGATTCAGCGTCAGGGCACCAACCCGACGAACGGCGTCTGGGAGGATGTCACCGGCGAAGTGCTGGCGATGGGAATTGCCGGCCGCAACCTCGCCGACGGCAACCGCGCGCTCGCCAGCCGCTGGAACTCCCTGCCCGACGGCTTGGGCGGCGCCAACGACGTTTGCCGCGAGCCCAACCCCAACGCGATCATCCGCTTGCAGCGTGTGCGCGACATTCCGAGCAGCATGGCGCCCTGCGGCATCACGGAAGTGGCCGGCGTAATCACGGCGGTGAGCCAGGACGAGCACGACTACTGGCCCAACACCCTGTACGACGCCCGCGAAGCGTCGATGCGCGATGCGACCCCGGCGGCCTCTACAGATCTTTCGCTCAGCGGGGTCATGCACTACGTCGAGCTCGACGTCAACAATCTGCGACGGTGGCTCGCCGGGCAGCTTGCCCTGGCCGGCGCGCCGAATGGCGCCAACGCCAAGAACGACAACGGCTACATCGTCTATTTCTCCGACCGGCGCGGCAACAAGAACGACGCGGCGACGCCGGTGGAGACGGCTGAGTTCGGCTTCGAAGACAACGTCAACCCGGCAACGACTGCTGGCGCGCCGAACAATGCTCTTGACGCCGGCGAAGACGCGAACGGGGATGGCACGCTTCAGCTCTATGGACGAGTCGCGCGCACCACCCTGCCGACCGCGTCGTCGGCAGCGTGCCTGGCCAACTTCCCCAACCCGATGCGGACCGGTCCGATCGCCGCCGGGGGCACGGCGGTGACCCAGGTGCTGACGAACGCGAACACTGGTGTCACGACCACGGCGGGGTGCGGTGGGGCCGCGCAGGTGGCGGCCGTCAAAACGCTCGTCGCCCGCGCCAACAACACCCTCTTCTTCCGCCGCGCGCTGAAGTTGGTAAACGGCGGGATCGCTGGCGGTGTCAATAACCTGCCGGCAAGCGGTCTCACGGTCGCCTCGGAGAACCCGGTCTACGTGCAGGGGAACTACAACTCTGAAGCCGCCAACACGCTGGCCGAGCCGAACGTGCCGGCGGCCGTCATCGGCGATTCCGTCAGCTTGCTGTCCAACGACTGGAACGACATCCGTTCGTTCATTTTTCCAGCCGATCATACCAACCGCGACGCAACGACCACCGGTTACCGGATGGCGATCATCGGCGGCAAGAGCGTGCAGTTCACCCGGCCGACGACCTGGGCCTCGGCGCAGGACTTCGGCACCGACGGCGGCGCGCACAACTTTCTCCGGCTGCTCGAGGGCTGGAACAACGGATCGACGCTGAACTACCGCGGGTCGATCGTGAGCTTCTTCACCAGCCGCCAGGCCGTCGGCAGCTTCAAGTGCTGCGCCAACGTCTACGGCGCGCCGACGCGCGGTTTCAACTTCGACACCGACTTCCTGATCCCGAACCTGCTGCCACCGGGCACGCCGATGTTCCGTGACGTCAACACCCTGACGTTCCGCCAGCTGCTCAGGCCGACGCAGTAGTAGTTGCCAGTTGCCAGTTCCCAGTTCCCAGGTGCCAGGTCCCAATTCGGTTGCCCAGCGCTCTCTGACTGGTAACTGGCAACTGGTTACTGGCAACTATGCAACCGGCAGCTGAACAACTGAGTCGCCGCCAGCCATGACCCAGTCCGGCTACCTCTTCCTCGGCCTGACCGCGATCGTCGCCGCGCTCTCCGCCGTCCTCGCCTATGCCGTGCTGCGCATCTTCGCGGCGGCCCGCGCGGCGACGCGCGACGAGCGCCGGGCGGGTACCGAGACCGCCTTCATGGCGGCGGCGATGGAAGATGCCGTGCGCAAGCTGCGCGACGGCGAACGCGCGATGAAGGCGCGCGCGGAAGCGTCGGAACGCCTCAGCAGCGAGATCGTCGCCAGCATGACGTCCGGCCTGCTCGTCGTCGACGGCGACGGCCACATTCGCACTCTCAACCCGGCGGGCCAGACGATGCTGGGGTTGACCGATCGGGGATGGGACGGGCCTTACCGGCAGGTGCTCGAACATGCCGGCTCGCTTGGCGACGTCCTGGAAGAATGCCTCCGCACGGCGACGCCCGTAGTGCGCCGCGCGATTCCGATGCCGGCCGGGCGGGTTTCGCACATCGGCCTGACGGTCTCGCCGATTCGCGACGTTTCGACCGACGCGCCGCACGGCGTCATCTGCCTGTTCAGCGATCTCAGCGAAGTGATGGAGCTCGAAGAACAGCTTCGCCTGAAGGACAGCCTGGCGCGCCTCGGCGAGATGACGGCCGGCATCGCGCACGAGTTCCGCAACGGCCTCGCGACGATTCATGGCTACAGCCGGTTGCTCGACCTCGATCGCCTCGAGGAACGCGAACGCTCGTACCTCCAGGCGATTCGCCAGGAAACCGAATCGCTCGGGCGCATCGTCACCAACTTCCTGTCGTTCGCCAGGCCGACCGAGCTGGCGCTCGCGCCGCTCGACATGTCGGTCCTCGTCGAGCGGGTAGCGGAAGAGGCGCGGGCGGAGGCCCGCGCGCGGGGCGGTGACGTCCAGGTCCGCGGCACGTTCGGGCGGGTCGAAGGCGACGAAGTGCTGCTGCGGCAGGCGCTCGCGAATCTCTGCCGCAACGCCGTCGAAGCCTGCGACGGCGCGAGTGTCGCGCCGCAGATCGCGATCGAGGGCCAGCCCGATCCGGCGCACCGGGTCCTGAAGCTCACCGTCAGCGACAACGGTCCTGGCATCCCGGACGATGTCGCGCCGCGCATCTTCCGGCCGTTCTTCACCACCAAGGCGCAGGGCACGGGGCTCGGTCTCGCGCTCGTCCAGAAGATCATCGTCACTCACAACGGCCGCATCACGGCCGCGAATGATGACGACGGCGGCGCGACGTTCGTCGTGACGCTGCCGGTCGCGTCATCCTGACGCGCAGTTTCCGCAACCGCGAGCCCCGCGGCCGGTTGCAGATTCTGCGAGGCCCGGCCACCGGTCCACACACTGCCCCGCACTTTTCCTCGAAATAACCCGCAACCCTAGGCGCAAGTAGAGGCGGCGCGGCCGTTGCACAAGGCCGGGCATGGTACGGCAGCGAGCGGATGCGCCCGGGTTCACGCTGGTCGAAGTCCTGATCGCGATGGGCCTCTTCGTCGCGATTGCCATCGGGATCGCGCAACTGTCGGCGACGGCCACGCGCGCGGCGCGCACGACGCGCGAGCGAACGATGGCGGTGATCCTTGCCGCCGGAAAGCTCGACGAGCTCCGCGCCCTCGACTGGACCTACGAACCATCAATGGCCGGCGACCCGCCGCGCCCGCGCACTGATCTCGTTACCAACCTGAGTCGATCTGATTTCGCCAGGGACGGTACCGGTCTCGCGGCGTCCCCGCCCGGCACGCTTGCAGCCAGCATCCCACCCTACGTCGACTACAGAGACGACGAGGGCCGGTGGGTGGGCAACGGGAGTGCGCCGCCGCGCGGGGCTGTGTTCATACGCCGCTGGTCGGTGCAACCGCTGCCCGAGGATCCAGATCACGTCCTCATCCTCCGCGCCATCGTCACGACGGTGGTGTCGGAGGGGAGTCGCGCCGGTTCGGGGTCGATGCGAGCCATGGAGGCGTACCTCTCCACGATGCGGACGAGAACACGATGAGGCGACGTAGGGCAGTGAGATCAGGAGGGCAGACGAGATGCGCGAGCTGCGCGAGATGGTTGAAGCGAGAGTGCAGGCCCGCGTGCCGGCTACGCGGAGCGGCGACCGGGGCTTCGCGTACGTCGAGGCTTTGGTCGGCCTGGCGCTGCTGCTGATCGTATCGGCCCCGGTGCTGCAGGTCACGGCGGCCGCGCGGCGGTTGTCGCATTCGCAGGCCGAGGCGACCGACCTCCACCAGCGCGCGCGGGTCGCGGCCGACAAGCTCCAGCGCGACATCGCCATGGCCGGCGCCGGTCCGCTTCACGGCGGCGCTGTCGGGTCGCTGGCCTCATACCTACCGCCGGTTCTGCCGGCGCGCACGGGCGTCCGGGCGCCGGATCCAGCACTGTCCGCGCACGGCGATCGGTTGACGGTGCTGTTCGTGCCGGAAGGTGGGTGGTCTGCACCACTGACGCGCCCCACGACCGATCCGCGCGCCGGTATCGCCATTTCAGCAGCAGGGCTCGGCTGCCCGGGCGCAGGATTCTGCGGCTTCACCGCAGGCAGCAGGGCGCTGATCTTCGATGCGCTCGGACGCGGCCGCGGCCACGACTTGTTCACAGTGTCGGACATCGCGGGTGAGCTCGCGCACGACGCGCCACTCTCCCGGCTCTACGACCAGGCGACCAGCGTGGTCGTACCCATCGTGCAGAGGGTCTTCTACTTCGACCGGCCGGGCCGTCGCCTGATGCTCTACGACGGCGATCAAAGCGATCTGCCGCTCGTTGATCATGTCGCCGACGTCAGCTTCTCCTACTTCCTGCGCGACGGCCCTGGCTTGAGGGCGGCTTCGCTCGGTGAGTTGACCGACGGCCCGATCCTCGGCGCCGGGGTCAACGTCTTCGATGCCGATCTCCTGTCAATCGCACTGGTACGCGTCACCGTCCGGCTCGAGGCCGCGGCCGACGAACTGCGGGGAACCGGGCGATGGTTCGCGCGGGCCGGCCGCTCGACGCACGGTGAGAGCCGGGTCCACGACGTCGAGCTTCACGTTCGACGTTGCGCCGCGCAACATCTTCTCCGGCGGAGCGATCCCATGACCGCGCCGCGAAAGGGAGGACGGGGGCCGGCGAACGAACGTGGCGCCGCGGTGATCGTGGCGCTGCTGGTCATGGTGCTGCTCGCGACGATCGGCGCCGCGCTCGTCACGCTGACGACCACCGACGTCCTGATTGCGTCGAGCCACAGGCACGGTCTGGAAGCGTCGTACGCCGCCGAGGCGGCGCTCGAGCGCGCGCTGCGCGAGCTGGCGTCGCTGCCCGACTGGTCCGCCGCCCTGGCGGCGCCGCCGGCCAACGTCGCCGCGACGTTCTCCGAGACGTCCTCGTTCGCCATGCTGCCGGACGGACGACGGCTCGAGCTGGCGGCGGCAACAGCCGAACGTCAGCGCGAGAGCGACGCGCGCGAGGGCATCGGCGCGTTTGGCGCTGACGCGCCGCGCTGGCGCCTCTTCGCTCACGCATCCACCGAACGCCTCTACGGCGCTCGAGCCGACACCCCTCTCTACCTCGTCGTCTGGGTGTCTGACGATGGGTGGGATGGGGATGGGGATGCGGGACGGGATACGAATGGCAGCGTGGTGGTACACGCGCAGGCGTTCGGTGCCCGCGGCGCCCGCCGCGCGGTCGAGGCAGCGGTCCGGCGCTCGAGTGACGGGGCGATCGAGCGTCGAAGCTGGCAGCGTGTGAGGTAGCCGGACGACCGGACGACCTGACCGCCGGAAGAAGCTATCTCATAAACGCGTGGAGAGTCCGAGGGGTGAAGCCCCTCGGTTGAAGAGGAACCGCTATGTGCTATAATTATCAGGCATTTAACCACTATGACTGTCAACACCATCCGGTCACGCGTGGCGTCTACGCTGGCTCTCGTCCTGTTGGCGGCCGGCTTCTACATTCCCTCAACCGTCGAGGCGCAGCAGTCCGCGCCGCCTCTGGCTGAGGTGGCAAGGAAAGAGGCGGAACGGCGGAAGGGGACCAAGGAAACGAAGGTCCTCACCAACAAGGACCTGCCCGAATCCGCGGTGCGGCAGAAGCCGTCTCCTGACGCAGCGCCGGCAACGGGCGAGTCTGGTGCGGCGCCGTCCGCCGATGGGCAGGCGCCCGCAGCAGCACCGGCTGCCGGGGCGCCCGCCAGTCAGCGGGGGGATGAACAGGCCTGGCGCGGGCGGATTGGTCAGGCGCGCGAGGCTCTCCGGCGCAACGAGATGTTTGCGCAGGCGCTGCAGACCCGCATCAATTCACTGACGAACGATTTCGGCGGCCGCGACGATCCCTATCAGCGCGCCCGCATCGGCGAGGAGCGATCGAAGGCGATCGAAGAACTCGGCCGGGTGAAGACCGACGTTGAGCAGAGTCGCAAGCAGATTGCCGATATTGAAGAAGAAGCGCGTAAAGCCGGCGTGCCGCCCGGCTGGCTCCGTTAGGCCGCTTGTCGGGTGACCGCTCCCGCGCAGATTCTCATCGTCGAGGACAAGGATTCGCTGCGGGCGATGCTTCGGCATACGCTCGAGCGCCAGGGCCACAGTGTCCTTGAAGCCAAGGATCAACCCGAGGCCGAAGCGATGCTGCGACAGAGCCCGGCAATGGTGTTGTCGGACCTGCGGCTTCCCGAGGGCGACGGCTTCGGCGTCCTGAAGGCGTCGAAGGAGTTCGACGCCGATACGCCGGTCGTCGTGATGACGGCTTACGGCAGCATCGAAGATGCGGTCGCGGCGATGAAAGCCGGGGCCCTCGATTTCCTCGCCAAGCCAGTCGATCCCGATCATCTCCTGCTGCTGGTGGCGCGCGCGCTCGAACAGCGGCGCATGGCCACTGAGAACATGCTCCTCAAGGAGGAGCTCGGTGTGCGCCGTGGCGCCCCGAAACTGGTCGGCGAGGACCCGTCGCTGCTCAAGGTGCGGGTCAGCCTCCAGAAGGCAGCCGCGACGGACACGACGGTGCTGCTCGAAGGGGAGAGCGGCACCGGCAAAGAGCTCTTCGCGCGATCGCTGCACGCGCAGAGCGCCCGCGCCGACGCGCCGTTTGTCGCCATCAACTGCGCTGCCATCCCGGATACCCTGCTCGAGACCGAGCTCTTCGGTCACGAGAAGGGCGCGTTCACCGGCGCCGTCGCCCGCAAGCCGGGCAAGTTCGAGATGGCCCACCGCGGGACGCTGTTCCTCGACGAGATCGGCGACCTGCCGCTGGCGCTCCAGGCGAAGATCCTGCGGGCGCTGGAGGAGCGACGTTTCGAACGGGTCGGCGGGACGGCGTCGGTCCAGGTGGACGTGCGGCTCGTCGCCGCAACCAATCGTGGCCTGAGGGCGGCGGTGGCGGCGCGTCGCTTCCGCGAGGATTTGTACTTCCGCCTGTCGGTGTTCCCGATCACGGTGCCGCCGCTCCGCGACCGGGCTGGCGACATCCCGACGCTGGCGCGCTTCTTCGTCGAGCGCTTCTGCCGCGACATGAAGAAGAAGCTGCTGACGATTTCGCCCGCCGCGCTCGAGCGCCTGACGTCGTATCACTGGCCGGGCAACGTCCGCGAGCTGCAGAACTGCATCGAGCGGGCGGTGATTCTCACCGAAGGCGACGACATTCAGCCGCGCCACCTCAATCTGAGCTTCGTGTCGCTCGAGCGCGATCCCGAACCTCCCAACCCGCTGGCCGAGCTCGACTTCGATGGCTCCCTGAACGACGTGACACGCCGGGCGGTCTCAGTCGTCGAGAAGATGAAGATCGAGCAGACGCTCAAAGAAGCGGACGGCAGCAAGGGCCGGGCGGCGGAGCTCCTGCAAATCAGCTACAAGATGTTCCTGACCAAGTTGAAGGAACACAGGCTGGAGTAGGGAAGAAAAGTTCGACGTTCGAAATTCGAAGTTCGAAGTGAAGTTCCAACCTTCGAACTTCTACTTCGACCTTCGACCTTCGAATTTCGAACTTGCCTCAGTTCGCCAACCCAATCGTCCTGGCCGCCTTGACGAGCTCGTCCAGCGACACATCGGTGACGGTCTGGACTTCCCCGATGCGCACCGGCAGCACGAAGTGAAGTCGTCCGGCGATGACTTTCTTGTCGCGGCCAATGGCTTCGACGGTCGCGAGTGCAGAGAGGTCCGACACCGATGGCAGCGGTCCCATCTGCGCGATGAGCGTACCCAGCGCGTCGCGGTCAGCGGCGCTCATAATCCCGCGGGCGACCGAGAGGTTCGCCGCCGCGAGCATCCCGAGGCCGACGGCCTCTCCGTGGCGGAACCGCCGGTACTTCGTCATCGCTTCGAGCGCATGGCCGAGGGTATGGCCGAAGTTCAGCGCCCGCCGCGGCCCGGATTCCCGCTCGTCCTGTTCGACCACGGTGGCTTTGATCTGGCAGCACTCGGCGATGACCGGCACGAGCGCCTGGGGCTCGCGCGCGAAGAGCGCCGGCATGCCGCTCTGCAGCTGCTCGAACAGCGGCCGGCTGGCGATGACGCCGTACTTCACGACTTCGTAGAGGCCGGCGCGGAACTCGCGCCGCGGCAGCGTCGAGAGCAACTCGGGATCGATGATGACAGCCGCGGGCTGATGGTAGGCGCCGATCAGGTTCTTGCCCGCCGCATGATTGACGCCGACCTTGCCGCCGATGGCGCTGTCCACCTGCGCCAGCAGCGTCGTCGGCACCTGGACGACCGGCACGCCGCGAAGGAACGTCGCCGCCGCGAAGCCGGCGGTGTCGCCGAGGACGCCGCCGCCGATGGCGACGATGGTCGTGGCGCGGTCGGCCGAGGCACGGATGAGCGCGTCGTAGATGCGGCCGACGGTCGGCAGGTTCTTGAAGCGCTCGCCATCCGGCAGCAGGATGGGCTCCTCGCTGGTCAGCGACGCCAGGGCCTCGCCATGCAGGCGCCACACGGTCGGGTTCGAGACGACGAAGCGTCGTTTTGGCGCGTCGAGACTGTCGATGAGCTCGGCGAGGCGGCGGCTGAGGCCGGAGCCGATTTCGATGTCGTAGGTGCCGGAATCGGCGCGGACCTGCAGGCGCGTGCTCACGGCGGTCGACGAGGGCGGCTGAGTGTCGGTCTGGGTCAAGTGAATGTTGAATCGCCCCGTCGCACGGTGGCTACCGGTCCGGGCGGGGCATCCCGGTGCGTGCCCGCCGGACATGCGCGGCAATGCCGGGTCGCGGCGGTCTCGTGAACGGCCGTCGGGCAGGGGTGTGCTGACCGACCGGGGAAGCAGAGAGCCGGATGGTAGGATAACAGGATCGGATTCAGCGTGGATCAGCGTGCGGACTTCCTCATCATCGGCAGCGGCATCGCCGGGCTCCGGGCCGCGGTGGAGCTGGCGGATGCCGGTACCGTCCTGATCCTGACCAAGGCCGATCCGCGCGACGGCAATACCGCCAACGCGCAGGGCGGCATCGCCGCGGCGGTCGGCGCCAACGATTCGCCGGCGCTGCACGCCGCCGACACGCTCACCGCCGGCGACGGCCTGTGCGATCCCCAGGCGGTCGACGTCCTGGTTGGCGAGGGCCCGGCGTACGTGCGCGAGCTGATGGCGTGGGGCGCCCGCTTCGACCTCGAGCCGGACGGATCGCCGGCGCTGGCGATGGAGGGCGCGCACAGTGCCCGCCGCGTGCTGCACGCGCGCGACGCGACCGGCCGCGAGATCGGGCGGACCCTGTGGCTGAAGGCGTCCACGCTCGCCGGCGTCCGCACCGCTGATCATGCCCGCGCCGTCGAGCTTCGGGTGATCGACGACGGCGGCCGGGGTCGGTGCATCGGGGCGAGAGTCCTGCACGAAGACGGCAGCACCGGCTTCGTCCACGCCGGACAGGTGCTGCTCGCGACCGGCGGTGCCGGCCATGTCTTCAGCGATACGACCAACCCGCCAGTGGCGACCGGCGACGGGATCACGATGGCCTATCGCGCCGGCGCCGCGGTCTCCGATCTGGAGTTCGTGCAGTTCCACCCGACGGCGCTGCGGGTAGCGGGCCAGCCGCGATTCCTGCTGTCGGAAGCGCTGCGCGGCGAAGGCGCGAAGCTGATCAACGCGTCCGGCGAGGCATTCGTCTCGCGCTACGATCCGGTCGGCGATCTCGCGCCGCGGGACCGCGTCGCCCGCGCCATCGAGCAGGAAACCCGGCGCACCGGCGCGCCGGTCTATCTGTCGCTGGCGACGCTCGAGCCGGCGTTCGTGCACGATCGCTTTCCGTTGATTGCGAACGCCTGCCGCGCCGCCGGCCTCGATCTCGCGCGCGACCCGATCCCCGTCGGTCCGGCAGCGCACTACGTCATGGGCGGCGTCAAGACGGATCTCGACGGGCAGACCTCGATCGATGGCCTGTACGCCGCCGGTGAGGTCGCGTGCACGGGCGTGCACGGCGCCAACCGCCTCGCGAGCAACTCGCTGCTCGAGGGTCTGGTCTTCGGCGCCCGCGCCGGCCGCGCGATGCGGGCGGCGCTGCCGCGCGCGCGGACCGCAGCGGTCTCAGCGGCGTCGGCGCCGATCGGCGATGCATCGGTGCTGCCGATCGCGCTCGCCGCAGCGGAGGTGCAGCGGCTGATGTGGCAGGACGTCGGCCTGTTCAGGAACCGGGCCGGCCTGCAGTCGGCGCTCGATCGCCTCGAACCGGCATGGAAGGCGGTGGATCTCAACCTCCAGCAGGGCGGATCGCTCGACGCCGAAGGCTGGCGCGCGGCGAGCCTGCTCACCGTCGGCCGGCTGATCGCCCGCGCCGCGCTGCGCCGCGAAGAAAGCCGCGGCGGCCACTACCGCGAGGATTTCCCGAAACGCGACGATATACACTGGCAACGCCGCCTCAGCGAATCGCGCTGACGCCGCGCTCATCCCGACGAATTGAGACTCATGGCCGACAAGGATTCGAAGAAAGACGCGCTCGTTACTGAAATCACGCCCCAGTCCGAGGATTTCTCGCGCTGGTATCTCGATGTCGTCCGCCGCGCCGAGCTCGCCGACTACACCGAGGTCAAGGGCTGCATGGCGATCCGGCCGTACGGCTACGCCATCTGGGAGCTGATTCAGCAGGCCCTCGATCGCCGGTTTAAAGCCACCGGGCACGTCAACGCCTACTTCCCGCTGTTCATTCCTGCGAGCCTTCTCATGAAGGAGAAGGAACACGTCGAGGGCTTCGCGCCGCAGGTCGCCTGGGTCACGCGCGGCGGCGACGAAGAGCTGGCCGAGCCGCTGGTGGTCCGGCCGACGAGCGAAGCCATCATCGGCACGCTCTACGCCAAGTGGATCAAGTCCTGGCGCGATCTCCCCGTCCTCATCAACCAGTGGGCAAACGTCGTCCGCTGGGAGAAGGTGACGCGGCCGTTCCTGCGGACGACGGAGTTCCTGTGGCAGGAAGGGCACACCGCGCACGAAACCGCGGAGGAAGCGCAGGAAGAGACGCTGAAGATCCTGTCGCTCTACAAGGAGTTCGCCGAGAACGAGCTGGCGATGCCGGTCGTCGCCGGGCAGAAGAGCGAGAGCGAGAAGTTCGCCGGTGCCTCGCGCACCTACTCGATCGAGGCGCTGATGGGCGACGGCCGTGCCCTCCAGGCCGGAACCTCGCACAACCTCGGCCAGAACTTCGCCAAGGCGTTCGAGATCCAGTTCCAGGGCCGCGACAAGAGCGTGCAGCACGCCTGGACGACCTCGTGGGGCGTGTCGACGCGGCTGATCGGCGGCGTCATCATGACGCATGGCGACGACAGCGGTTTGATTCTGCCGCCGCGCGTCGCGCCGTATCAGGTCGTCATGGTCCCGATTCCGCGCGGCAACTGGCAGGAGACCGTGCTGCCGAAGGCGCGCGAGCTGCGCGACGCGCTGACGGCGCAGGGCATCCGCGTCTTCCTCGACGACCGCGACGCCTACACCCCCGGCTGGAAGTTCGCCGAGTGGGAGATGCGCGGCGCGCCGCTGCGCCTCGAGATCGGGCCGAAGGACATCGAGAAATCCTCGGTCGTCCTCGCGCGCCGCGACACCAAGGAAAAGCAGCCGGTAGCGATGGACGGCCTGCCGGCGCACGTTGCGTCGCTCCTCGACGAGATCCAGAAAGCGCTCTTCGCGAGAGCGCTGGCGTTCCGCGAGTCGCACACGACCCGCGTCTCGAGCTACGACGAGCTGAAATCGGTGATGGAAGGCCGCCCCGGCTTCGTCATTGCGGCGTGGTGCGGCAGCGAGGAGTGTGAGGCGCGAATCAAGGCCGAGACGCAGGCCACGCTCCGGAACACCCCGTTCGGCGCCGAAGCCACCGGCAATCCATGCGTCGTCTGCGGCAAGCCATCGATTGGCGATCCCTGGTTCGCGAAGTCGTACTAGCGAAAAGGCAGAAGGGAGAAGGCAGAAGGCAGAAATCGCCTTGTTCTGCCTTCTGCCTTCTGCCTTCTCCCTTTAGTCATTCCCACAGCTCTTCAGCAGCCGGCATGCGCGCCAGGATCCGGCGGGCGGCCGCGTGCCGTTTCGACACGCGCTCACGCCTGGCGATGGCCTTGAAAGCGCCGGCGAGCTGATGCCGCCAGCGTTCATCGCTTGCCGACGCCCACGCCGCGGCCAGCGGGTCCAGGCACGCCTCGTCACCAATCACGTGCAGCGCTGCCAGGAACGACGGCGGCAGCGGCTCGCCGCCGGCCGGGATCGATTCGCGCAGGTCATACAGCGCGACGCGGCTGCCGCGCAGCGCCAGCGCCTGGTGCAGCGATCCCCGGAGCGCCCGCCAGCCCTCGCGCATCGACGCGTCGGTCTCGTTCTCGCGCACATGCACTGCATCGATCAGTTTCCGCAGCGAGTTGAGCGGCGCCGCCGCGGCCCGGGCATTGACGACGGCGCGCAGCGCCTGCGGTGCGTCCGGCAGCCGGCCGTCGAGCGCGTCCTGCCATCCTGCGGTCTGCTGACGGTCGACATCGTTCGCGCCCTCTGATACACCCGGGCCTTCCGCGTCGGCGCCGAGCGCGTGCGCGACGCGCGCCCGGACGTCGCCGGGCACGTCGCTCAACGCGTCGAGCGCGGCGACCCGGAGACGCCGGTCGTCGCTGGCCGCCACCGCGGTCGTGACGAGCGCCTCGAGCGCTTCCGTGCCGGCCGCGCCGCGCTCGGACGCGAGCAGCGCCCGCAGCACGCCGATCGCGGCAATGGCGACATCGCCGCCGCCGGCGAGCGCGCCCGCGGCAAGCGGCAGGTTGCGGTGGTCGGGAATGGCTTCGAGCGTCCGCAGGATGGCGAGGCGGGTGGCGAGGTCGGTCGTGCCTTCATAGGCGCGGTGGAGCTTGTCAACCGCGCGTCCGCCAATCACCGACAGGCGGGCAATCGCCGCCTCGCGCTGGACGTTGTCGGCACGGGGGTCGGCACGGGGGTCGGCGCCGGCACCGGTGAGGGCCCTGACGAGCGCAGTCACTTCCGCCGCGGCGGAGGCCTTGATCACCATTGACGGAGCCCGCTCGCTCAGTCTTCGCTGGCGACGCGCTTCTTCGCGAACAGCCAGGCGATACCGATGCTGAGGAAGTAGAGCAAGAGCATCGGCCCGGCCATGAGCGCCTGCGAGACGATGTCGGTGCCGGGGCTGAGGACGGCGCCGAGGATGAAGATGATCAGGACGGTGTACTTGAAGTGCTTGATCAGGAACCCTGCCGTCACCATCCCCATGCGGGCGAGGAAGAACACGATCGTCGGCATCTGGAAGATGACGCCGAAGCCGAGCAGCATCTTGACCCAGAGCGAGAACGCTTCGCTCAACTTGGGCAGGAACTGGATGTACGCGTTCTCGAAGCCGAGGAAGAACTTCCAGCTGTAGGGGAACGCGACGTAGTGCGAGAAGGCGGCGCCGGCGACGAAGAAGAACGTGCCGAAGAGCACGAACGGAATCGCGAAGCGCTTCTCGTTGGAGTAGAGCCCCGGCGCGATGAAGAGCCAGAGCTGCAGGATGATGATCGGCAGGGCGATGAAGAGGCCGCCGAGCGCGCCAATCTTCATCATCGTCATGAAGCCTTCGGTCGGCGCTGTGAAGACGAGGCGCTGCCCGTCCGGCATCATCTTGTGCAGCGGCTCGAGGATGAAGCGCTCGGTGTGGTTGACGAAGATGAAGGATACGACGCAGCCGGCGACGAGGCCGTAGACGGAGATGATGATGCGCTTGCGGAGCTCGTCGAGGTGCTCCAGGAAGGACATCTTCCCGCCTGCGCCATCGTCGTCGAGGCGGTCGTCGTCCGGGTCGTCGGGGTTGGGCGCGACGGCGCCGGATGGGAACTTGACGAGGGCCATGCCTGGCAGTCGGCTTACAGGGTCGACTGACGCGGGATGCTCGCGTCAGCGTCGAGGCGGCGCTCTTCGGGCGAGCGCTGGTCGGCGGCCTGCTGCTCGGCGGCCTGCTGTTCGGCCGCGCGCTGCTGGGCGGCTTTTTCGTCCGCCACCTTCTGATCTTCGACCCGGATCTCATCGTCCAGCGTGTGCTTGAGCTCGTTCGAGGCACGCTTGAACTCGTTGAGGCTGCGTCCCAGCGACCGTCCCAGCTCAGGCAGCTTGCGCGGCCCGAAGATAACCAGGGCGATCACCATGATCACGATCAGCTCGGGCATGCCGATGGGGCCAAACATATTGGAAATCCTTGAAAAACCGGGCGGTTGTACGCCGTACCCTCGATTATAGGAAGGCCCGGGGGAGGGGTCAACCGTTCGCTTTGGGATTCGCCCCGAAGTCGTTGCTTTTACGGTACTTCGTTGGTACGATCCCCCGTATGCGCACCTCCCGGTTTCTCCCCGTCGCGACCCTTGCGGTGGTCTTGTCTGCGCTCGCCGGCGGCCTTCTGGGCAGCGGCCTGATGGCGCGGCAGGACGAAGTGTCGCAGCAGTACAAGATTTTCACGTCGGCGCTCTCAGCGATCGAACGGGAGTACGTCGACGAACTGCCGTCCGATCGCCTCGTCTACGGCGCCATCGACGGCATGCTGAAGACACTCGATCCGCATTCGAGCTTCTTCGATCCGAGGTCCTACCGCCAGCTCCGCGAACGGCAGCAGGGGAGCTACTACGGGCTCGGCATCCAGATTCAGACTTCCACCGACGGCGACATCACCGTCATGTCGGTGTTCGAGAATTCGCCCGCCTACCGCCAGGGCCTCCGTCGCGGCGACGTCATCGCCCGGATCAAGAGCAGCAACACCAAGGAAGACGAAGCCAAGGGCTGGCAGGACGCCAAGGGCTGGACGTCGGACCAGGCCGTGACCCAGTTGAAGGGGCCCAAGGGCACCACCGTCGGCGTCTCGATCCGCCGCCGCGGCCACGACGGCTTGATCGACCTGACGATCGAGCGCGACGCCGTCAATATCACGACCGTGCGCGGCGCCTTCATGCTCGACAAGGACACCGGCTACATCAAGCTGGCGGACTTCTCCGAGACGTCGGACGAGGAAGTCGGCAAGGCGCTGAAGGACCTGTCGGCCAAGGGGATGAAGCGGCTGATCTTCGACCTGCGCGACAATCCGGGCGGGCCGCTCGATCAGGCGATCAAGATCTCGAACCGGTTCCTGCCGAAGGGCTCGATGATCGCCTTCACCCGCGGCCGGACCCCGAGCTCGAACGAAGAGTACCGCGCCACCGAGGAGAGCGAGTACACCAGGCTGCCGCTGGTGGTGCTGGTCAATCGCAACAGCGCGAGCGCCTCGGAAATCGTCTCCGGCGCGATCCAGGATCACGACCGCGGCCTCGTCGTCGGCGAGACGACGTTCGGCAAGGCGCTGGTGCAGTCGGTTTACACGATTGGATCGCGGACGCAGGGCGCCGGGCTGGCGCTGACGACCGGGCGCTACCACACGCCGAGCGGGCGCATGATTCAGCGGCCGTGGGATGGGGCGTTCGACGAATACCTGACCTACTCGCTGCGCGATCAGAGCGCCGACCGGTCGCACGATTCCGCCGAGCTGTTCTACACCGACGCCAAGCGCAAGGTCTACGGCGGCGGCGGCATCGAGCCGGACAAGTTCCTCCCCGGGCCGGTCGAAGGCTTCAATCCGACGCGCTTCGGCCGCACCCTCTGGGCGCGGCAGGAGTTCGCGAACTTTGCCGACCAGTTCAGCGCCGAGGGTGACACGCGGCTGAGCGCGGCGAGCCGCAACCAGAAGCGCATCTCGAAGGGCTTTACCGTCACCGACGAGATGGTCAACGAGTTCAAGGCTCAGCTCAAGAACCGCAAGATCGTGCTCGACGAAGCCTCGTTTACCAAGGACGACCAGTTCATCCGGGCCATGTTGCGTTATGACATCGACCTCGCCCTCTTCGGCGTGGAGGAAGCCAGGAGCAACCTGGCGGTGAAGGATCCACAGACCCAGTTCGCGCTGCAGCAGTTCCCGGAAGCGATCAAGCTCACCGAGCTGATGCGGACCCGGGTCGGCGGCGACAACAAGGAGAAGTAGGGCTTTGGCCCCATTAGTTGGGGGCCACACTTTGAACTTGCCCCACTAATAGGGGCTTGTTAGACTGACCGCCGTTTGCCGGGTCCACGGGGCCATCCTGCAGGCGCAGGATGTGGAGTCGGCCGGGCAGTCAGTGACGTCGACCCTAGCGACTCCCAGCCACTCACGTACGCTCGAAGCGCACCCAGCCGCTTCCGAATCGGGGTCTGTCTCCGGTTCGTGGCGGCTTTTTCTTTGTCGATCGGTTAACGGGCACTGGAAGGAACGGGCTCATGCGGCTGCAACGTCTCGAAATCGCTGGATTCAAAAGCTTTCCGGATCGGTCGGCGCTGATCTTCGAGCAGGGCGTCACGGCCATCGTCGGTCCGAACGGCTGCGGCAAGAGCAACGTCGTCGATGCGCTGACGTGGGTTCTGGGTGAGCAGAGCGCGAAGAGCCTCCGCGGCGAGCGGATGGAGGACATCATCTTCGGCGGCAGCGACGCCCGGAAGCCGACGGCGGCCGCCGAAGTCCGGCTCAAGCTGAGCGGTGTCGCCGCGCGCGTGCCCGGGAACGGCAACGGCCACGGCCACAAGAACGGCAACGGTAACGGCCACGCTATCGCCGAAGCGACTGCCTTGCTGGAAACCGAGGGCGCCGCGGATGGCGGTCTTGCGGTGGCCGTCGAGGATGATACGCCGCTCATCGTCCGCGACGTCGAGCTCATGCGGCGGCTCTATCGCTCCGGCGAGAGTGAGTACCTGATCGACGGCGAGGCCTGCCGCCTGCGCGACGTGCAGGACCTCCTGATGGACGCCGGCGTCGGGGTCAAAGCCTACGCCGTCATCGAGCAGGGCAAGATCGGCCAGATCCTGAGTGCCCGGCCGACGGATCGGCGGCAGCTGATCGAGGAGGCGGCGGGCGTCACCAAGTACAAGAGCCGTCGTCGCGCCGCGGAGTTGAAGCTCGAGGCGGCGCAGCAGAACCTGACGCGGGTCGACGACATCATCTTCGAGGTCGAGAAGCAGCGCGGCACGCTGAAGCGGCAGGCCGCGAAAGCGCGGCGCTACAAGCGGCTGCGCGAAGAGCTGAGGCGCTGGGAGAAGGTGCAGTTCGCGGCGAAGTATCGCGCTCTCGGACAGGCGATCGAGGCGGCGCGGACGGCGCTGGCCAGCGCCCGCGAGCGCGAGACCGGCGCGGCGGCGCACCTTGCCGAGCTCGAGACCGTACTCGAGCGCCTGCGGCTCGAGCTGCTGGAGGCGGACGGCCAGACGACGGCCGCGCGCGAAACGGCGCACGCGACCGAGCTCGAGGTCGGACGGCTGCAGCAGCAGATCGCGTTCGACCGTCAGCAGATCGAGCAGCTGCAGACGGCAGCCGCTGCGATCGAGCGCGAAGTCGAGGCGCTCGACGCCCGGCAGGAGCCGGCGCGCCAGGAGCTCGAATCGCGGCGCGGAGCGGCCGCGCGCGCGACGGAAGAGCGCGAGGCGGCAGCGCAGACGCTGGCCGCGGAAGAATCCGAGTACGTCACGGCGCAGCGCCAGATCGACGGCTTCGAATCGGACGTCGAAGCGGCCAGGAGCGAAGTGTTCGCCGCCGTCAACGCCGCCACCGCCCTTCGCCACGCCATGGAGCACGCGATTGCCGCGCGCGCCCGCATGGCCGAGCAGCTGACGGCCCTGGCGGCCGAAGATCACGACCTTCAGCTCGACGCCGAGCGCGCCGCCAGCGAACGCGGCACTGCCACGGAAGGCCTCGAGCGTGCCCGCGCCGCGATGGAGACGCTGCGCATCGATCGCGCCGCGCGCGAATCCGAGCTGACCGGCGCGAGGTCGGACCGCGACGCCCGGGCGCAGAGCCTTCGCACGGCCGAGCACGAGCTCGCGTCGGTCAATGCCCGCCGCACGTCCCTCGAAGAGCTCGACGCCGCGCGCGTCCAGTATGGCGATGGCGCCCGCACCGTCCTCGCCGAATCGCCCGACGACGTCGGCCAGATGGGGTCGGTGGCGGACTACCTCGAAGTCGATCGCCGCTACGAGCGCGCGGTCGAAGCCTGCCTCGGTGAACGGCTGCAGCACGTCGTCGTCGCTTCGCACGCGCATGCCGCCCGCGGCGTCCAGCTCGTGCGCGAGCGCAGCGCCGGCCGCGTCGGCTTCGTGATCGCGCCGCCCGAAGGGGTTGCGCCGATGGCGGCGGCGGCGTCATCGGATTTCGCGCCAGCCGGCCTGACGCCGATTGCCGAGATCCTGCGCATTTCCGGCCCGGCGGCAGACGTCATCCGCGCCTCGCTGTCGCACACCTGGGTTGCGGAAGGTTTTGCGGCTGCGGTCGAGGCCATCGCGCTCTGCTCCCAGGAGCAGCGCGCCGATCGCGCGGCCGCGGTGATCGTGACCCTCGACGGCGACGTGTTTCGCGGCGGCCACATCGTCGAAGGCGGCCTTCCCGCGGAAGCCCGCGGCATCCTCGCGACCAAGCGCGAGATCAAGGAGCTGCGCGAGCGGGCCGACACCCAGGCTGCCGCCGTCGAGCGGCTGCGCGGCGAGGTCGAATCGCTCGACCTGACGATTGCCGCGGCTGAATCGGCGATGACGGCGCTCCAGGACGAACTGCACCGGCAGGAGAAGTCGATCGTCGGCTTCGAGCTGCAGGTCGGGACGGCGACGGAGGCGGCCGAGCGCATCAGCCGCAAGCGCGAACAGATCGGCGTCGAGCGTCGCTCGGCCGAGGAAGAGCAGCGGACGCAGGACGCGCGCCAGGACGAAGCGCGGCAGTCGATCGCCAGGATTGAGATCGAACAGCGCGCCGCCGACGACCAGTTGAACACCGCCCAGCGCCGCTTGTTCGAGGGGCGCGAGACGATGCAGGCGCAGGCGAACCGCACCGGCGAGGCCAAGGCGGCGCACGCGGCGCTGGTCGAGCGCGCCAGCGGGCTGGCAATCGAAGTCGCGCGCCTCGAACAGGCCGCCGCCGAGCTCGAAAATCGGCTGGCGACGCGGCGTCAGGAGCTGGACAAGACGACGACGCGGCGCGCCGAGCTGCAGGAAGCGGTGACGGCCTCGGAAACCATGCTCGACGCCGGCATCCGGGCGTTCGACGAACAGCGGGAGCAGGTCAAGACCCTGGACGAGCGCTCGACGTCGCTCCGTGGCGGGTTCGACGAGCAGGACGTCAGCATCCGCGAGTCACGCAAGGCGCTCGACGGCATCCGCGCCGAAGCGTCGCAGCTCGACGTCGCCCGTGCCACCGCCGAGGCCGACCTGACCCATCTCGCGACCGCCTGCGTCGAGACGGTCCAGGCATCGCTCGACGAGGTGACGGCCGAAGTCGATGCGCTGGAGCGCGAAGGTCTGCTCGCCAGCCCGAAGCCGATCGACGATCGTCCCGACGCCGCGGAAGCGGAGGCTGGCCCCGACGCCGCGGAGGCGGCGGAGGCCGGCAACGAAACCGCCATCGCGACAGCCGGCGACGAAGAAGCCGAGGCCGAAGCGGCGCCGTCGCGCACGATGACGCCCGACGAGATGGTGACCGATCTGCGAACCAAGATCGAGCGCATGGGCGCCGTCAACATGATGGCGATCGACCAGTTCGACGATCTCGAAACCCGCCACACCTTCCTGACGGCGCAGAAGAAGGACCTCGTCGATGCGATCGCCTCGACCGGCGAGGCGATTCGCAAGATCGACAAGACGACGAAGGAGCGATTCCGCGAGGCCTTCGCCGTCATCAACCAGAACTTCGAGGGCACCTTCACCACCCTCTTCGGCGGCGGCCGCGCCGGCCTCGTCCTGCTCGACGAAGCCGATCAGCTCGAGAGCGGCATCGACATCATCGCCCAGCCGCCGGGCAAGCGGCTGCAGAACGTCCAGCTGCTGTCGGGCGGCGAGAAGGCCCTGACGGCGATGGCGCTGATGTTCGCGATCTTCAAGTACCGGCCCAGCCCGTTCTGTCTGCTCGACGAGATCGACGCCCCGCTCGACGACGCCAACATCGGCCGCTTCGTCGAGATGCTCCAGGGCATGCAGCAGCACACCCAGTTCATCCTCATCACCCACAACCGCAAGACGATGGAGATCGCCGACCGGCTGTGGGGCGTGACGATGGAGGAGCCGGGCGTCTCGAAGCTGATCTCGGTACAGCTGAACTGACGATCTCGCCTTGAACGAAGACAAGGCGACTCGCTACCACCGGCTTCAGCGCACGCTGACGTGGATCGGGCTGGCGCTGCAGGCCGCCGGCATCGTGGTTCTCCTGCCCGGCGGCGGCGCCGTTCTCCTCCGCGACGCCGTTGTCGGCGCCACCGGCGCGGCGCCGACCGCCTTGACGACGATCGGCCTCTTCACGGCCGTCCTGATCTTCGCCGCGGACCTGGCGGTGTTTCCCGTCGTGTTCTACCGCTCGTTCGTCCTCGAACGGCGCTACGGCCTCTCGACCATCTCACTCAGAGTCTGGCTGCTCGACCATCTCAAGGCGTTCGGGCTTGGCCTGGCGCTCGGCGTTGTCGGTGCCGTCGTTGTCTACGCCACGCTGGCGCTGTGGCCGGCGGCGTGGTGGCTGGTGTCGACGGCCGTCTTCTCCGGTGCGCTGCTGGGACTGGCCTGGATCGCGCCGTCGGTGCTCCTGCCCATGTTCTACAGCTTCAAGCCGCTCGAGCATCCGTCGCTGCGGTCGCGGCTCGAATCACTGTCCAGCCGGGCCGGCGTGCCGGTACCTGGCATCTACGAGTGGGGCCTCGGCGAGAAGAGCACGCGGGCCAACGCGGCGCTGGTCGGGACCGGCCGCCGCCGGCGCATCCTGCTGTCGAACACGCTGCTGAGCGACTACACCGAGGACGAGATCGAGGTCGTGATCGCGCACGAGCTCGGACACCACGCGCATCGTGACATCAGCGTCGCGCTGATGCTCCAGATCGCGCTCGTGATCGTCACCTTCGGCGCCGCCGCGGTGGCGCTCGAAGCGTTCTGGCGGCCGCTCGGCCTCGCCGCCCAGAACGACGCTGCCGGTCTGCCGCTGCTGATGCTGGTCGCGGCGATCGTGTCGATGATCAGCCGCCTGCCCCTCAATGCGATGTCACGCCGCAACGAGCATCGCGCCGATCGCTTCGCCCTCAGCCTGACCGGGCGGCCGGAAGCCTTCGTCTCCGCGATGCGGCGCCTTGGCGCGCAGAACCTCGCGGAAGCCAACCCCTCGGCGACGACGGTGTGGCTGTTCCACTCGCACCCGACCGTCGAGCAGCGGATCCGCGCGGCGCGAGCCTTCGAGGGCTAGGCCCCAGCCACAAAAACACCGTCTCGCGGCCACCCGATACGTTTGTTGACAATAATTTAGTTTTAACTAAAATAATACTCAGGATGCAGGCAGACTCGGAGACGTTGAAGGCGATCTCGTCGCTGCGGCGGCGCGAGATTCTGCGGCTGATCTGGACCGACGAGCTCGAGGCCGGCGGCATCCATCGCGCCATGCCCGACGTGACGTTCGGGGCGGTGTCACAGCACTTGAGAACGCTCTTGTCGGCGGGCCTGGTGCGGCAGCGTACCGACGGGCGGTATCGCCTGTATCGCGCGAGGCGCGAGGCCCTCGGCCCCGTCGGCCGATCCCTCGAAGCGATGTGGAGCGACGCGCTGTGGCGGTTGAAAGTTCAGGCTGAACTGGCCGCGAGCCGGCGCGGCCCCGTTCGGCGCGTGCCTCGCGCCGGCAAGCAATCCAAGGACACACACTGACATGGATCTCCCATACCGCCTCGATCGCGTCGTCGTCATCGCGGCGCCGCAGGCCATCGTCTTCTCGTTCTTCACTGAGTCCGACCGCTGGGCCTCCTGGTGGGGCACCGGATCGACCATCGACGCCAGGGCTGGCGGCCGGGTCTTCATTCGTCATCCGAATGGCATCGAGGTCTCTGGCGAGGTGATCGACGTCGCGCCGCCGGACCGTATCGCCTTCACTTACGGGTTCGAGACCGGCGCGCCGATCCCGCGGGACGGCTCGACGGTCACGATCCAGTTGACCCCGACGAGCCATGGTACGCGGCTGCATTTGACGCACGAGTTCGCCGAAGCCGGTGTCCGCGACGAGCATCAGCAGGGGTGGCGCTACCAGCTGTCGCTCTTCAGCAACGTCGCGACTGACCTCGCGCACGCTGGCGCCGCGGCGGCGGTCGACGCCTGGTTCGACGCATGGACGGAGCCCGACGCCGAGGCGCGCGGCGATCGCCTGCGGAGCATAGCCGCCGCCGACGTCCGCTTTCGCGACCGCTTCGCGCTGGTGGACGGCATCGCTGATCTCGTGCCGCACATCGGCGCGACACAGCGCTTCATGCCCGGCCTCAGGTTGCGCCGCAGCGGAGCGGTCCGGCATTGCCAGGGCACGCTGCTCGTCGACTGGATCGCGTCGGATCCGGGCGGCGTCGAGCAGGGCCGCGGCACCAACGTGTTCTCGCTGCGGGCCGACGGGCTGATCGATGCGGTGGTCGGGTTCTGGGGCGGGTAGGACGTTCCGAACCGATGGTTATCGCGGCGGCTCGGCGACCGCAGGCCCGAGCAGCGTTCGCAGCTCACGGAGCCAGTCCACCGTGACGACGGCGATGGGATGCCGCGGCATCGGGGGCACGGCGCGTCAGCAGCCGGCCGTCGGCACCGAGGCCGAGCAGCTCGCCGCCGAGGTCCGCTATGACGGGTGCGAGCGCTTGCACGCGCAGACCCTCGCCGTCGATCGTTGCCCTCATCAGGCTTCGACCGGCCGTGAAGTAGAGGCCGTCGGATCGCCACAGCGGCCGCCGCCCGCCTTCGGCCGAGACCAGCAGCCGCCGGCCGTCCCGCAGCCGCTGCAGGTAGACCTGCCATGTTCCGCTCTCGGCCGATTCGAACGCCAGCATCGCCGAATCCGGTGAAAAGCTCGCCGCGCCTTCGTCGAACGCGCTCTCGACGAGCGGTCGAGCCGCGCCGCCGGAAAGCGGCAGCAGCCAGATGTCGGCGCTGGTCCGGTCGCCGGTCTGGAGGAAGGCGAGATATGCACCGTCCGGCGAGGCCGCCAGCGGGAAGGCATTGCGCGTCGACGGCTGGAGCCTGGCTGCCGGCGTCGTGCCGTCCGCCTCGCGCCGCCACAACTCGAACGCGCCTGCCGATCGCGCCGCGAAGTAGACCGTCCGGCCGTCGGCCGACCAGATCGGCGCCGTGCTCGTGTCGGCGTGCGTCAACCGGGTTGCGGCGCCGCGGGCGGCGTCCGCGATCCAGATCTCGGATCGCTTCTCCTCGATCCTGACGCCGGCGACGCGCGTCCCGTCCGGCGACAGCACCGCGTCGTCGTACTGCCACTCGCGCCGGCCGCCCTCGCCCGCCCGATCCAGAACGACCGCCCCACGGCTGGCGTCGGGCCCGGCCTGGAGATACATCAGTGTGCCGGCAGGGGAGAGCGCGAACTGGGCCCGTCCGGCCGCGGTTGCGACACCCGCCGCGACGCTGCGCGGCGTTCCCGAAAGAGCGATGCGAACCGGATCGAACCCGACGCCGTGCAGGTCGGCGTCGCGCGCGAAGACGATCGCGTCGGAGGCGGCGGCGCGCGCCATGCTGACTCCGCTCAGCAGCGTCTGCCAGCCGCGCGACCTGCCGGCGCCATCGACCGCGTCGAGCGACAAGGCGGCGAGGAGGCCGGCCGAACCGGCGTCGCTCGCGGGCAGGTTGGTGTCGACGCTGAAGATGAGCACGCGCGTGCCTGGCACGAGCGCGGGCCAGGCGTGGCGAATCTCTCCCGAACGTTCACGCGGCGATGTCAGCGGCCGGACTTCGCCGCCTTCGTCCGACACCCGCAGCAGGCCGCCCGAGGGAGAGCCGGCGAAGATGATGTCGCGGCCGGTCCAGGCCGCGCCCAGCACCGTCGGCGCATCCGCGATCGTCACCGGCGCGCCGCCGGAGAGCGACGCCTTCATCAGCCGGCCGTCGGCGAAGTACCCGAGCCAGCGGCCATCGGGCGAAAAGAATGGCGCCCTGCCTTCGAGTCCCGGCAGCGGCACCGCGTCCAGGCGATCGACGTCGCGGACGTAGAGCCGGCAGCGATCGTCGTCGCATGCCGACCATGCGAGGCGGCTGCCGTCGGGCGATACGGCGAGCGCCGGCGCGCGGTGGTCGAACGCACTCCCGGCCGCGGCGACGATCGAAAAGCGCGTCGCGACGTCGGGCTCGATGCGGGGGCGCGTCAATTGCCAGACCGCGACCGCGGCCAGGCAGGCGCAGATCACCGCCATGCTCCAGGGCACCAACTCCCGGCCGATCGAAGGCGACACGGTCTCGTCCGCGAGCGGCGAGTGGCCGGCCATTGCCCCGGTGTCGGCCGCCCCTGGCTGGACCGCGGGCGCCACGGCGGCGACGAACCGGTAGCCGCGACGATGGAGGGTCTGCACGTACGTCGGCGCCTGCGAGTCGTCGCCGAGCGTCTGGCGCAGCACGCTGATCGCCTCCGCGAGCGACGTGTCGGTGACGAACGCCTCCTTCCAGACCCGATCGATGAGCTCCTGCCGCGGCACGACGTCGCCGGCACGCTCGAGGAGCAGCTCGAGCACGCCGAGGACGCGAGGCGGCAGCGGCAGCTCCGTGCCGTCACGGGTCAGCAGGCCGGTCCGGCGATCGAACACGAATGGTCCGAATGCGAGCGGGGCAAGGCGCTGCCCGGCGTCGGTCGCCGCCGGCGGGGCCGCGGCCGTCGGCGCGGTCTCCCTGACGGGGTTGGCCGAAGCGTGGGAAGCCATGCGAAAAATCCAATGTTATCGCGGGCTTGAGAAGAACTTGAGGGTTTCTTGGCGGCGATTCACCGCTTCTTCAGGACTTGGATTCGGCCTGTAGACCAAGCTGCCAGTCTCCAGGCCGGCCGCCCGGTAAGGCCGGCAATCAGGGAACCCGACACATGTCCATCCACGCGACCAAGACCATCGAGGAGATCCGCCGCGAGCAACTCGGCGACGGCACGGAAGAAACGCTGCCCAGGGTACTGGGGCCGAATCAGCTGATCATGCTCGGCGTCGGTGCCGTCATCGGCACCGGCATCTTCGTCCTGACCGGGCAGGCGGCGGCCGCCAACTCGGGACCGGCAATCGTCATCGCCATGGTGCTCGCCGGCCTGACGAGCATGCTCGCGGCGCTGTGCTATTCGGAGTTCGCGGCGACCGTTCCTGTCGCCGGTTCGGCGTACACGTATGCCTATGCGACGCTCGGTGAATTCGTTGCGTGGATCATCGGCTGGGACCTGATCCTCGAGTACGCGCTCGGTGCGGCAACGGTCGCCGTTGGCTGGTCCGGCAACTTCGTGACGCTGCTCGGCCAGTTCGGGATGACTTTTCCTGCCGCGATCAGCGCCGCGCCAGGCACCGTCGTCCAGATCGCCGGGGGCGACGCGGTGACGGCCGTGTTCAACCTGCCGGCCGTCGTCATCACCATTGCCGTCACGCTGCTGCTGATGATCGGCGTCAGCGAATCAGCCAGGGTCAATGCCGTCATCGTCGTCGTCAAGGTCGCGGTCGTCCTGGTTGTCATCTGCGCCGGCGCGTTCTTCGTCGTCGGCGACAACTACCACCCGTTCATCCCACCGAATACCGGGACGTTCGGCGAGTATGGCTGGAGCGGCATCATGCGCGGCGCGGCGGTGATCTTCTTCGCCTATATCGGCTTCGACGCCGTCTCGACCTCGTCGCAGGAGGCCAGGAACCCCCAGCGCGACATGCCGCGCGGCATCCTCGGATCGCTCGCCATCTGCACCATCCTCTACGTGCTCGTGTCGGCGGTGATGGTCGGCCTCGTGCCCTACAAGGAGATGCTCAACGAGCCGGCGCCGCTCGTCGTCGCCCTCGACGCCGCCGCGACGCGTGCCGTCGGGACGCCGTGGGAGGGCCTGATGGGCGGGCTGAGGGTCCTCGTGACCGTCGGGGCGCTGGCCGGCCTCAGCTCGGTCATGGTGGTGATGATGCTGGCCCAGCCGCGGATCTTCCTGGCGATGTCGAAGGACGGCCTGCTGCCGGCATGGGCCGGACGCATTCACCCCCGCTTCCGGACGCCGCACGTGTCGACGCTGGTGACGGGGCTGGTGGTCGCGATCGCGGCCGGGCTGACGCCGATTGCCACGCTCGGGAACCTCGTGAGCATCGGGACGCTGATGGCCTTCGTCATCGTCTCGATCGGTGTCGTCGTGCTGCGAAGGACCCGCCCCGACCTGCCGCGCCCCTTCCGCATGCCGTTCGTGCCGGCGCTGCCGATCCTGTCGGCGATCATCAGCCTGCTGCTGATGATGAGCCTGCCGTGGACGACGTGGGAGCGGCTGATTATCTGGATGGCGATAGGCGTCGCCGTCTATTTCGGCTACGGCTATCGCCACAGCCGATTGCGCCACCGCAGCCGGTCAGGCGCGGCGCTGTGAGCGGATGAACCCGGGAACCGACTTGATGTACGCTTTCCGCATGAACCGACGCACCTTTCTCCAGAGCTCGCTCGTCCTCGCGGCTTCCTCGCTGCCGGTCGGTGCGCTCGCGCAGCAGCGGAAGATCGATCGCATCGGCCTCCAGCTCTACTCGGTCAGGGACCTGATGAAAGCCGACGTTCCTGGCACGCTCGCAAAGGTTGCGGCCATCGGGTTCAAGGAGGTCGAGTTCGCCGGTCTCTTCGGACAATCGCCGAAGGACGTCCGCGCCGCGCTCGACAAGAACGGCCTCACCGCACCCGCGGCGCACGTCGACTGGGTGACCATGGACACGAAGCTGACCGAGACCATCGAGACGGCGAAGGTGCTCGGGCATCGCTTCCTGATCATCCCGTGGATCGGCGAGGAGGAACGCAAGCAGCCGGACATCTGGAAGAAAGCAGCCGACTTGTTCAACCGCGTCGGCGCCCAGACAGCGAGGGCGGGGATTCAGTTCGCATATCACCAGCACGGATTCGAGTTCGTCCCGGCCGAATCGCTCGGCGGCAAGCTGCCGTACGACTACCTGCTCGAGAACACCGACCCGAAGCTGGTGCAGATGGAGCTCGATATCTGCTGGACGGTCGCCGCCGGGAAGGACCCGGCGGCCTACTTCGCCCAGTATCCGGGGCGGTTCCCGCTCATCCACGTGAAGGACTGGTTGCAGAACGGCGTCGACGCCAAGGCCTACGCTGGCGCGCTCGGGCCCGGCACGAAGTTCACCGGGCAGATGGCCAACGTCGGCGCCGGGTCGATCGACTGGAAGAAGGTGTTCGCGGCGGCGGAGAAGGGCGGCGTCAAGCACTTCATCGTCGAGCACGACGCGCCGAAGGCGCCGCTCGACGACATGGCCGCGAGCTTCAACTACGTCAGGGACCTGAGGTACCAGCTCACCGCAGGCTCAGCGAACGACCAGCTCGCCGGCCATCTGGCGGCAGCGATCGTCCTGCGTCAGGTTGCAGTAGAAGCGGAACCGCCCGGTCTCGTCAGCCCGGAACTCGAACACCACCGTCTGGCCGGGGCCGGCCCGCTTGGAGATGCGGTACGGCGCGTCGATGGTGAAACTGTGGGCGATATCCTTGGAGCTGAACTTGATCTGCACGAGGTCGTCTTTCTGGACCTCGACGCGGGCGGGTGAGAAGGCGAACTGATCTCCGACGACGGTGACTTCGCGGACCTGGCCCGCGGGGCGGCCGGCGGCGCGTCCATGGATCCAGAAAGCCGTCGTTGCGACGACCACCCCGGCTACCGCTGCGGCGGTCTGGCGTTGCCGACGAGTCATGGTCACCTCGTCATCCCATGCGAAACATGTGCGATGGGAAGAAAAAATGGGAAGTCGAAGCTTGAAACCCGCAAACTTCCACTTCCCACTGTTAAAGACGCGCCGCGTCCGGTTTTGGTTGCCCTGCTAGCGGGCCTCGCCGCGGCCGGCCTTCGTCTCCTCGCCGGCAGCCGGCGGCTGCAGCAGGACCTTACGGCTGAGCCGGATCTTGCCGGAGGGGTCGATGTTGATGACCTTCACCATCACCTGTTCCCCTTCCTTCAGCTCGTCGCGGACGTCCTTCACCCGGTAGTGGGCGATCTCCGAGACGTGCAGCAGGCCGTCGAGGCCCGGCATGATCTCAACGAAGGCGCCGAAATCCGTGATGCGCTGCACCTTCCCGAGGTAGGTCTTGTTCAGCTCCGGCGTCGCCGTCAGCTCCTGGATGATGCCGATGGCCTTGGCCGCCGCCGCTTCGTCGGCTGACGCCACGTTGACGCGGCCGTCGTCCTCGACGTCGATCTTCACGCCGGTGCGCTCGATGATGCTGCGGATCATCTTGCCGCCCGGGCCGATGACGTCGCGGATCTTGTCGACAGGGATCCGGATCGTAACGATGCGCGGCGCGTGCGCCGAGACGTCGGAGCGGCTGGCCCCAATCGCCTGCTTCATCTTGTCGAGGATGTAGAGGCGGCCGACACGCGCCTGCTCCAGCGCCTTGCGCATGATCTCGGTCGTGATGCCCGCCACCTTGATATCCATCTGCAGCGCCGTGATGCCTTCGGCCGAACCCGCGACCTTGAAGTCCATGTCGCCGTAGTGGTCCTCGGCACCGGCGATGTCGCTGAGCACCGCGTACTTGCCGGTGGCCTCGTCCATGATCAGGCCCATGGCGACGCCGGCAACCGGCGCCTTGAGCGGCACGCCGGCGTCCATCATCGACAGCGAGCCGCCGCACACCGACGCCATCGACGACGACCCGTTCGATTCGAGGATGTCGGAGACGACGCGGATGGTGTAGGGGAAGGTGTCTTCGGCCGGGATCATCGGCTGCAGCGCGCGCTCGGCGAGCGCGCCGTGGCCGATCTCGCGGCGCCCCGGTCCGCGCAGGAACTGCACCTCACCGACCGAGAACGGCGGGAAGTTGTAGTGGAGCATGAAGCGCTTCCAGGTTTCGCCATCCACCATCTCGACCTTCTGCTGGTCGTCGGCGGTGCCGAGGGTGACGGTGACGAGGGCCTGGGTCTCGCCGCGCGTGAACACCGTCGAGCCGTGGGTGCGCGGCAGCACGCCGGTTTCGATGGTGATGGCGCGGATCTCGTCGAACTTGCGGCCATCGAGGCGCCGGCCGCGCTCGAGCGCCTCGTCCTTCATGACCTTTTCCTTGAGCTCCTTGAAGACCGCCTTGGCGTCGGCGCGCTTCTGCGGCTCATCGTCCGGGATCCCTGCCAGCAGCTCGGCCAGGGTTGCGTCGACCTTGCCGTAGTTCTCGAGCTTGTCCTTGATCTGCATCGCCGCGCTGAGCGGGGCGTAAGCCTTGGCCTCGATCTCCTTGCGGACCGCGGCGTCGATTTCCTTGACCGCGAACTCGCGCTTGGTCTTGCCCGCGTCCTTCGCCAGCGCCTCGATGCCGGCGATGATTTCCTTGATCGCGGCGTGCGCGAGGTCGAGCGCCTTGAGGATGACGTCCTCGCTGACTTCCCGGGCGCCGGCCTCGACCATCACGATCGCGTCCATGCTGCCGGCGACGATCAAGTCGAGGTCGCTCTTGCGGCGCTGCTCATACGTCGGGTTGACGAGGTACTCGCCGTCGACCAGCCCCATGCGCACGCCGGCGATCGTCCGGGTGAAGGGGATGCTCGACAGCGCCAGCGCCGCCGAGGCGCCGGTGATGGCCAGGACGTCGCTGTCCTGTTCCTTGTCGGCGGAGATGACGAACGCGATGACCTGCGTTTCGTGGCGCCAGCCAAAGGGGAAGAGCGGCCGGATCGGCCGGTCGATGAAGCGGCTGGTCAAGACTTCCTTCTCGGTCGGCTTGCTCTCGCGCTTGAAGAAGCCGCCAGGGATGCGGCCCGAGGCGTAGGCGTATTCGCGATAGTCGACCGTCAGCGGCAGGAAGTCGATGCCCTCGCGCGGGGACGCTGCGGCGCAGGCGGTGACGAGAACCATCGTGTCACCAGAGCGCACGACGACCGCGCCGTCAGCCTGCTTGGCGAGACGGCCGGTTTCGATCGACAGGGTCTGCCGACCGACGGAGATGGTGCGGGTATGCATGTGTGTCTTTCTCGTAAACGTGACTGTGTCAGGAACCTGAGACTGCGAATCGTGGAAGGGGGATGGCGCGCGGGGACGGGGCCAGCCCGGCCCGGCGCAGCCGCGCCCGCTACTTCCGGATTCCCAGACGCTTGATGAGGTCGGAATAGCGATCCGTGTCCTTCCCCTTGAGATAGTCGAGAAGGCGACGCCGCTGTCCGACCAGCTTCAGCAGGCCACGGCGCGAGTGATGATCCTTCGCGTGGGTCTTGAAGTGCTCGGTGAGGTAGTTGATGCGCTCGCTGAGGAGAGCGACTTGAACCTCGGGGGAGCCGGTGTCTGCGGTGTGCGTCTTGTACGAGCCGATGATGTCTGTCTTGCGGTCCTTGCTCAGAGCCACGTCGAACCTCCACGCACGGCCCAGATTTTCGATGACGCTCGTCATCGACACCAGACCGCCGTCTACAACCTGATTGCGCTGGATTGCGCTAGCTGGCGAACTTACAATTCAAGGCGAGTCAATATTTTACAACAGAATGTGGGGCTCGTCCAACGGCCCTCGGACGGCCTTACGCGAGTACGACCACCGGCTGGATCATGCCTCCCGGACGGGGTTCGCCCAGGCCGAGCAGGCCTCCGCCGGAGTCGAGCAGGCGGATCCGCGATGCGGTGCCGCCAGGCCCGCCGTCAGCCTCCAGCGCCGTCCCGAAATCGATGCCGCCCCGCAGCACGTTCCCGTGGCCGACGCGCTTCAGGCCCTCGTCCGTGAGGGTCACACCCGGGAGTTCCAGCAGCAGGCGATCGGCGCCGATCATCCGTTCCGTGGCGGCAGCGGGGTCCGACATCACCAGCGACAGCGGCACGGCGTCAGCGAGCATGAACTCGCCGGCCCTGGTTCGAATGAGCCCGTCCAGGTAGGCGCCGCACCCGAGGCGCTGCCCGAGCTCGTGCGCCAGCGACCGGACGTAGAAGCCGCTCGAGCACACGAGCCGGAGTGACGCGACTCCCTCGGCATAGTCGACGAGCTCGAGCGAACCAACCGTCACCTGCGCCGGCTTGATTTCCACCGGCTGATTCCTGCGCGCCAGCTTGTAGGCGGGAACGCCGGCGACCTTCTTGGCCGAGAACGGCGGCGGCTGCTGCAGGTAGGTGCCGACAAAAGCGGGGAGCGCCGCCGCGACCGCTTCGCGGTCCGCCGGCGCCGGGCCTGTTCCGCCCCGGATCGCTCCCGGCTCCGCGTCATACGTCTCGCTCGTCGCCCCGAATCGCACCCGCGCGAGGTATTCCTTTTCGCTCGCCGTCAGCAGCGATGCCAGACGCGTCGCCTTGCCGACGACCAGCGCCAGCACGCCCGTCGCCAGCGGATCGAGCGTCCCGGTGTGACCGATGCGATCGATGGCGAGCGCGCGCCGCGCCGCGGCGACGACGTCGTGCGACGTCGGCCCGGCCGGCTTGTCGATGACCAGAACGCCGAACATTGGAAGAAAGGTCGAAGTTCGAAATTCGAAGGACGAAGTGAAGTTCGAACTTACCCTTCGAACTTCGAACTTCGACCTTCGTCCTTTCTTCCCGGCCTCGTAACGAGGCCCTGCTGGATGGCGGCCACGAGGCGGGCGACGATCTCCGGGCGGACGTCGTCGAGACGGCCGTTGACGGTGAAGCCGGCGGCGTTCTTGTGGCCGCCGCCGCCGTAGCCGCTCGCGACCATGCGGACGTCGACGTCGTACTTCGAGCGCATGCTGACGCGGACCTCGCCGTTCGCGCCGATCTTGAAGAACACCACCGCCTGGATCTCGCGCGCGGTGAGCGGCAGGTTGATGACCCCCTCGGTGTCATTGTGGGTGCAGCCGCACAGCTGCAGCATGCTGTCGTCCATCTGCAGCACCGCCAGCCGGCCGTCGTCGATCAGCTCCATCGAGTCGAGCAGCGCCCCGATCAGCTTCAGCTTGCCGAAGCTGTTGCTGTCGAAGACGCGGCGCGCCATCGCCGCCGGGTTGACGCCGGCTTCGACCGCCTGGCGGCAGATGTCGAACGTCCGCGGCGTGATGTTGGAGTGATGGAAGGAGCCGGTGTCGGTCAGGATCGCGAGGTAGATGTGGGTCGCGATCTCGCGCGTCAGCGGCACGCCGAGCGCGCGGATGACGTCGAACACCATCTCGCTGCACGCCGCCGCCGACTCGTCGAACCAGTTGACTGCGCCGTACATCTTGTTGCCGGCGTGATGGTCGATGTTGATGATGAAGTGCCGATCGAGGCCGGTGACGCCGGTGCGGCTGAGATCGCTGCACTCCATGACGATCAGGGCGTCGGCGTCGGCGTCGCTGTGCGGGCCGATCTCGATGCGATCGAGGCCGGGGAACTCGCGGTAGTGGTCGGGCGCCGGATCGGCGTTGACGATTCGCACTTCGCGCCCGAGGGCGTCGAGGGCGTAGGCCATCGCGAGCTGCGAGCCGATGGAATCGCCGTCCGGCCGGGCGTGCGAGGTCAGGAGGAAGCGCCGCCGGGAGAGAATCGCGTCGCAGATCTCGTCGACCACTGCCGGACGCGTTCTCGCGGGTCTATCGCTGGTCGTCTGGCTCATCGTTTCCCGTCTGACTGCTGCCGGCCGCGGGCGTCGGGCCCTCGTCGGCCGGCGCGCTGGCGGCCCGCTCGGCCTCCAGCTCGAGGAGAATCCGCTCGATCCGGTCGCCGCGCTCGATGCTTTCGTCGTAGAAAAACTGCAGCTCGGGGACGCGGCGCAGCCGCAACCGCCGGCCGAGCTGGCGCCGCAGGAACGGCACCGCGCGCTCGAGCGCCCGTTTCGTCTCCCGCTTGGCTTTATCGTCGCCAAGCGCGGTGTAGTGCACCCGCGCCTGCTGCAGGTCGGCGGTGACCGACACCCGGGTCAGCGTCACGAACCCGATACCCGGGTCGTGCACCTCGCGCGCGAGCAGTTCGCTCAGATCCTCGCGAATCTGCTCGCCGACCCTGGATGGACGTTGCGACATGTTAAGAAAGTTCGAAGTTCGAAGGTTGAAGTTCGAAGTGAAGTTCGAACTTGGCCTTCGTCCTTCGAACTTCGAACTTCGGCCTTTCTTCTAGGCGAGCGTCGCCACCCGCTCGACAGCGAAGGCCTCGATCACGTCGCCGACCTTGATGTCGTTGAACTTATCGAAGCCGATGCCGCACTCGAGGCCGGTCTTGACCTCGGAGACGTCATCCTTGAAGCGGCGCAGCGAGCCGATCTTGCCTTCGTGGACGACGACGTTGTCGCGCAGCAGCCGTGCCTGGGTATCGCCCGAGCGCTTGATGCTGCCCTCGGTGACCATGCAGCCGGCGATGGTGCCGAACTTCGGCACCTTGAACACCTCGCGAACCTGCGCCGCGCCGACCCGCACTTCCTTGAACGTCGGATCGAGCAGCCCGGTCATCGCCTTCTTCATCTCGTCGACGACGTTGTAGATGACCGAGTGCAGGCGGACGTCGACCTTCTCGCGGTCGGCGACGTCGGCGGCGTTGCGGTCCGGCCGGACGTTGAAGCCGATGACGATCGCGTTCGACGCCGAAGCCAGCAGCACGTCGGACTCGTTGATCGCGCCGACGCCGCTGTGGATGATGCGGACCTTCACCTTCTCGTCCGCGAGCTTGGTCAGGGTGTCGCCGAGCACTTCGGCCGAGCCCTGGACGTCGGCCTTGACGATCACCGGCAGCTCCTTCATGCCGCCTTCGGCAATCTGCTGCTGCAGCGATTCGAGGGTGAGGCGCGAGCCCTTGCCGCCGAGCGCCTTTTCCTTGGCCTGGTTCTGACGGAACAGCGCGATCTGCCGCGCCTTGGTCGCATCCGCCAGCGCCTGGAAGGCGTCGCCGGGCTGCGGCAGGCCGCCGAGACCGAGGACTTCGACCGGCGTCGCCGGACCGGCGTGCTTGGTCTGACGGCCGCGGTCGTCGATGAGCGCGCGGACCTTGCCGACGATCGTGCCGGCGATGACGGTGTCGCCGACGTTGAGGGTGCCGTCCTGGACGAGGATCGTTGCCACCGGCCCGCGGCCCTTGTCGAGCTTGGCCTCGAGCACGGTGCCCGACGCGCTGCGCTTCGGGTTGGCCTTGAGCTCGCTCAGTTCGGTGACGATCAGAATCATCTCGAGCAGGGCGTCGAGATTCTGCTTCTTCTTCGCCGAAACGGCGACGGTGACGGTCTGGCCGCCCCAGTCCTCAGGCACGAGCCCGAGATCCGACAGCTCCTTCTTGACCCGATCCGGGTTGGCGTCGGGCTTGTCGATCTTGTTGATCGCCACGACGATCGGCACGTTCGCCGCCTTCGCGTGGTCGATCGCTTCCCTGGTCTGCGGCATGACGCCGTCGTCGGCCGCGACGACGAGCACGACGACGTCGGTGACGCGGGCGCCGCGGGCGCGCATCATCGTGAACGCCTCGTGGCCCGGCGTGTCGAGGAAGACGACGTTGCGATCGTTGACCTTCACCGCATACGCGCCGATGTGCTGGGTGATGCCGCCGGCTTCCCGCTCGGCGACACGCGCCGACCGGATCGCGTCGAGCAGCGTCGTCTTGCCATGGTCGACGTGACCCATGACCGTGACGACCGGCGCGCGCGTGACGACGTCGGCCGGGCTGACGTCCTCCGCCTCGACCTGCAGCATCTCCTCTTCGTAGGTCTGCATCTTGACGTCGGCGCCGAACTCGCGCGCGATCATCGATGCCGTCTCGTCGTCGAGCGTGCTGTTGATCGTCATCATCAGGCGGCGATCCATGAGCTTGCGCATCACGTCCTTCGCCTTGACGTCGAGCTTGGTCGCCAGGTCGGCGACGGTCATGCCCTCGGCGAGGGTGATCGTGCGCGTGACCGGGGGCGGCGCTGCCGGTGCCGGCGCCTGGAAGCTCGGGCGCGGCGAGCTGTCACGCCGCTGTCCACCGCCCGGTCGACCGCCGCCGAAGCGGGGCGGAGGCGGCCGGTAGCCCGGCGTCATGCCGGGCCGCGGCGGTTGTGAAGGACGTACGGGCTGCGACGGCAGCGGGCGAGGCCCGCCCATCGGCGCCTGGCGCGGCGGCAGCGAGCTCGGCCGCTGCGGCGGCCGCGCCCCGAGTCCTGCTGGCGTGCCTGGACCAGGACGCGTCCCCGCCGGCCGGCTCAGGTTGCCTGTCGGCGCCTGTGCGGCGGCAGGTGACGGCACCGGTGGACGAACGAGCATCGGGCGCCGCGGCGGCGCCGGCGGCGCCTGTCCGGTCTTCGGGTCTTCGACGCGAAGTCGAAGTGTCGGCGGAAGCACCCGGCCCGTCGGCTGCGGCATTGCCGGGCGAGTCGCTGGCGGCGGCGCGGCCGCCGCTGCGGGAGCGCGCTCGACGCCTGGCGTCGTCGCCGCTGCCGGTTCTTCGACCGTTTCCTTGTCCTGGGCTGGCGCTTCGACCATCTTCTCCTGCGACTCGTGCTCGACCATCGGTGCCGGTTCGCCGGCGCGCGCGGCCACAATCTGTTCTTCGACCGCGGGTGCCGGCGTGGCCGGCAGTTCGCTGGTCCGCTCGGTCCCGCCCGCTTCCTGCGCCGGTTCCGGCTGGGCCTCGTGGGCGTAGTAGTCGACCGGCGGCGGCACCATGACCGACTCGGCGGCGGCAATGGTCTCCGGTTCCATGTCGAGGGCTGGCGCCGGCTTCGCCGTCTTCACCAGGCGCGGCGGCGGCAGCGCGGGCGTCGCCGGGCGCTGCGGCTCCGGCGCTTTCGGCGCCGGCTTGCGGCCGCGGACCGGTCCCGGGGCGTCGGCGAACGAGGCGCTCGACGGCACGTTGATGTTGCGCTGGCGCGCAAGCCGCTCGACGAACTGACGGGCGACGACCTCTTCGATCGTGCTCGACGCGCTCTTCACCTCGATCCCGTGATCGCGCTTCAGCAGCGCCATCACTTCCTGGCTCGACGTGTTCAGGAGCTCGGCGACTCTGTAAATCCGGACTGTTGCCATTTACCTCTCTACGTGCTGCGCTTTACGCTCGTGGTCGCCGCGCGTTAACCGCCGGCGCGCCTTCGCGCGGTCTATCCTCGACGCCCGACTACTTCTCGGTGTCGGCGTTCGTGTTCTCGTCGGTCTCCGCCGCTTCCGGCCGCTTCCGGCGCCGCCGGCTCGGCCTCGGCCCCGTCGGCAGCCATCACGTCGGCGCCATCGGTGGCGACGGCCTCGGCTTCGGCCTCGGCTTCCCCGGTGGCCTCGCCGGCGTCAGCCGCCGGTTCGCCGATCTCGAGCGCGCCGAGCTGAATCTCGACTTCCTTGCGCTTCTCTTCCTCGCTCTTGATGTCGATCTTCCAGCCGGTCAGCTTCGCCGCCAGGCGGACGTTCTGGCCTTTCTTGCCGATCGCCAGCGACAGCTGCTTGTCCTCGACGACGACTTCCATCACCCGCTCGGCGTCGTCGACGATCGACACGCGCTGCACCTTGGCCGGGCTGATCGCGTTGGTGACGAAGAGGATCGGGTCTTCCGACCACTCGACGATGTCGATCTTCTCGCCGCGGAGCTCGCGGATGATCGACTGGACGCGGGTGCCCTTCATGCCGACGCAGGCTCCGACCGGGTCGACGTCGCGTTCGCGCGAGTAGACTGCGACCTTGGCGCGGTCGCCGGCCTCGCGCACGGCGCCGCGGATCATCACCGTACCGTCGTAGATTTCCGGCACTTCCTGCTCGAACAGCTTGATGAGGAGCGCCGGATCCGTGCGCGACAGGACGATCTGCGGCCCCTTGGCGCTGCGATTGACGCCGCGGATCACGGCCCGGACGCGGTCGCCGGTGGTGTAGTTCTCCGCCCGCGACTGTTCCTTGCGCGGCAGCTGCGCCTCGGTCCGGCCGTTGATGTCGACGATGATGTCGCCATTCTCGAAGCGCTTGACCATGCCGTTGACGACTTCGCCGATGCGCTGGCTGTACTCGCCGTAGACGTTCTCGCGCTCGGCCTCGCGGACCTTCTGGAAGATCACCTGCTTGGCGGTCTGCGCCGCGATGCGCCCGAGATCCTCCGTCGGCCGCGGGAACTCGATCTCCATGTCGACCTCGGCCTCGTCGCCGTACATCTTGCGGGCCTCGTCGAGGGAGATCTGCGTCGACTCGTCGGTCACCTCGGCGACGATCGTCTTGACGGCGTAGAGGTCGAACTGCCCGGTCTCGGGGTTCAACCGGGCGCGCAGCGCTTCGCTCTTGTAGCGCTTGCGCGCGGCCGCTTCGAGCGCGTCCTGGACGGCGCCGATGATGATCTCCGGCTCGACGCCCTTTTCCTTCGCGATGGCGTCGATCTGCTGGAGCAGCGGATTGGTCGTGGTAGCCATGGATCTCAGCTCTCGGCCGTCAGCTCTCAGCTGTCAGCCGTTCTCGTTCGTTCTTCATCCGTCTGCAGATCCGGGCGCGTGTCCGCCCGCTGCTGACCGCCGGACAGCTGAGAGCTGTCAGCGGCTCAAAACTCGACTGCCAGTTGCCCGCGCTTGATCGCGGCCACCGGCACACGGTGCAACTTCCGGCCTTCCTCGAGCAGGAGGACGCCCGCCTCGAGGCCCGTGATGCGTCCCGAAAACGCCGACTGTCCCTCGATCGGCGTCGTCGTCACCACCTTGGCGAGCCGGCCGGCGAAACGCCGGTAGTCGGCTTCGTGCCGCAGCGGCCGATCCAGGCCCGGCGACGACACCTCCAGGGTGTAGTGCTGGCCGAGCGCCGATTCGCCCAGCTGCTCCTCTTCGACGTCGAGAATCGCGCTCAGGTCGTGGCTGACTTTCTGGCAGTCCTCGATACCCACCGCCTCCTCGGGCGTCTCCACGACGCCGCGGTCGGGGCGATCGATGACCACCCGGAGCACTATCCCGATCGATTCGCGGCGCAGCTGGACGTCGAAGATCTCGAGCCCGTAGCTCTGCGCCACGCGCTCGGCCGTTTCACGAACAGCGGCCAGTCGTTCCGACGCCATGCTCACCGTGACCGCGAAAAAGCGGCCCTAAAAACAAAGAGTGGGCACAGGCCCACTCGGGTGCCTTACTCGAATCTGCCACCCAAGAATATAGCACTGAATCGAGGTTCGGCGGCTTGCCGCGGGGCCGAACGGGCGGCTCATGACGCGCGCGTAACGCCAAAATGGCGCGGTCGCGCGGCCGGTCGAGTCGGCTGGAACGCTACGCGGGAACGCCGGCGCCGACGAGCGGCGCGGCGACCAGGTCGTAGCCGCGGGCGGCAACGATCCGCGCCCGGATGAGGTCGCCTGCCTGGAACTCGCTGGCGTCGCAGTCGGTGAGGTAAACCACCGCGTCGATGTCCGGGGCCTGGCCTTCGAGGCGGCCCTGGACGACCATTTCGTGCTCCGGCGACCGGCCGTCCAGCAGGATGGGCACCTCGGTGCCGATCCGGGCGCGATGGGCGCGCGCCACTATCTTCTTCTGACGCGCCATCAACGCATTCCGTCTCCGCGTCTTGACCGCGGCCGCCACATCGTCGTCGAGGCCGAAAGCGCGGGTGCCTTCCTCGTGCGAGTAGGTGAACACGCCGACGTGATCGAACGCCGTGTCGGCGACGAAACCGTCGAGCTCGGCGAAATCGGCCTCGGTCTCCCCCGGGAAGCCGACGATGAGGGTCGTCCGGAGAGTGACACCGGGGACGCGATCGCGGATGCGCGACAGCAGGGCGTCATACGTGCGGCGGTTGCCCGGCCGCCGCATCCGCTTGAGGACCGTGGCCGAGGCGTGCTGCAGGGGCAGGTCGATATACCTGCACACCTTTTCGCACTCGGCCATCGCCGCCAGGACGTCGTCGGTGATGGTTGTCGGGTAGAGGTAGAGCAGGCGGATCCAGGTCAGCCCCTCGATCGCGTTCAGCTCGCGCAGCAGCCGCGCCAGCGCCCCGCGCTCGCCCCGGTCGATGCCGTAGAAGGTCGTGTCCTGCGAGATCAGCAGCAGCTCGCGGACGCCGCGCTCCGCGAGCGCGCGCGCTTCACGGACGATCGATTCCCCGGTCCGGCTTCGATACTTGCCGCGCAGCGTCGGGATGATGCAGAACGCGCAGGTGTAGTCGCAGCCCTCGGCGATCTTGACGTAGGCGAAATGCGACGGCGTCGTCAGCAGACGGGGCGTGTCGGCGTCATAAAGGTAGGAGGGGAGCTGGTTGCTCGGTCGTCCGGTTGACCGGTTGTCCGGTTGTCCGGTCCGGTTGACCGGTTGTCCTTGCTGCCGTCGCAGCTTTCGCTCCTTTACCCCCATAGAACGGCAGCGGCACTGCCAGACTAGTGGATGACCGCACCGCCGGACTACCGGACAACCGGACAACCGGACTACCGATAGCTCCCAGAATCCCCTCGACCTCCCCCGTGCCGAGCACGGCGTCGATCTCCGGGATCTCCTTCCGCAGCTCGTCGCGGTAGCGCTCGGCGAGGCAGCCGGTGACGACCAGCCGTGAGCACTGCCCGTCGCGCTTCTGCTGCGCCATCTCGAGGATCGCGTCGATCGACTCCTGCTTGGCGGAATCGATGAACGCGCAGGTGTTGACGACCAGCACGTCGGCCGACGACGGGTCGTTGATGATCTCGTGGCCGGCATCGCGCGCCATGCCCAGCATCACCTCGCCATCGACGAGGTTCTTGGGGCAGCCGAGGCTGAGGAAGCCTATTTTCATTGAAGATTGCTGATTGCAGATTGCCGATTGAATTGCCGAGTGCTGACTGTCGATTTCCTTGATTGTCGATTGTTCGATTCGAACCCCGAACCCCGAACCCCGAAGCCCCGGAACCTAGGGATAGATCCGGTACAGCATCCGCGGATAGGGAATCGCCTCGCGGAGGTGGTCGATGCCGCAGATCCAGGTGACGACGCGCTCGATGCCCATGCCGAAGCCGCCGTGCGGAACGCTGCCGTAGCGGCGGAGGTCGAGGTACCACTCGAAGGACTCCTGCGGCAGGTTGTGCTCCTTGATCCGCTGCACCAGCAGGTCGTAGTCGTCGATGCGCTGGCCGCCGCCGATGATCTCGCCGTAGCCTTCCGGGGCGAGGACGTCGACGCAGAGCGCGACGTCGGCGCGGTGCGGGTCGGGCTTCATGTAGAAGGCCTTCACCGCCGACGGGTAGCGGTGGACGCAGATCGGGCGGTCGAACTCCTCCGACAGCGCGGTCTCGTCCGGGGCGCCGAAGTCGCCACCCCATTCGAAGGGCAGGCCCTTCTTCTTCAGAATCTCCGCCGCGTCGTCGTACGACAGCCGCGGGAAGGGGGCCTTCACCTTTTCGAGCTTGCTGGTGTCCCGCTCGAGCGCCTTGAGCTCGCGCTGGCGGCGTTCGAGGACGCGGGCGACGACCGACACCACGAGCCCTTCTGCCAGGTCCATCACGTCGTCGAGCGTGGCGTAAGCGACTTCCGGTTCGACCATCCAGAACTCGGTGAGGTGCCGCCGCGTCTTCGACTTCTCGGCGCGGAACGTCGGGCCGAAGCAGTAGACCTTGCCGAGGGCCATCGCGTTGGCCTCGTTGTAGAGCTGCCCGCTCTGGGTCAGGTACGCCGTCTCGTCGTCGAAGTACTGCACCGGGAAGAGCGTCGTCGTGCCCTCGCACGCCGCCGGGGTGAAGATCGGCGTGTCGGCGAGGATGAAGCCGCGTTCGTTGAAGAAGTCGCGGACGGCGTTGATGACCTCGTGACGGATGCGGAGGATCGCCTGCTGGCGCGCCGAGCGAATCCAGAGGTGGCGGCGATCCATGAGGTAGTCGACGCCGTGCTCCTTCGGCGTGATCGGATAGTTCTGCGCTTCGGCGACGACCTCGAGGCCGGTGACGTCGATCTCGTAGCCGCCGGGGGCGCGCGTGTCGGCGCGGGCCGTTCCGGTCACCGTCAGCGACGTCTCCTGCGACAGGTGATCGGCGCGGCTGAACGCCTCCTCGCCGACCGCCGCCTTCGACATGACGCACTGGATGAAGCCGGTCCCGTCGCGCAGCGTCAGGAAGTGAATCTTGCCGCTCGACCGGCGGTTGTGCAGCCAGCCGCGGAGCGTCACGGCCTGACCGGCGTGCGAGGCGATGTCTTCGATGTAGACCATCATGCTTAGCGCAGCGCGCGCTCGAACCGCTGCCGGGCCCGGCGCGCTTCCTCCAGGACGCCGGCCGGCCGATCGCCGCCGGCGAGCTCCATCATGTACGTGCCCTCGTAGCCGATCTTCTGCAGCGTGACGAGGGCGAGGTCCCAGTCGATCGTTCCCATGTACGGCACCAGGTGCTCATCCTCGCGACCGTGATTGTCGTGGATGTGCGTCGTGATGACGTGCTCGGCGACAGTCTCGAGGGCGTCGCCGACATCGCCCATCATGTGGGCGTGGCCGAAGTCGAGGCAGATGCCGGCGTTGCGGGCGTCGATCTCGTTCTCGAGCAGGTCGACGAGCGCCGACGGCTGCGACAGCCGGTTCGGGATCACCTCGAGCGCCACGCGGACGCCCTCCGCGTCGGCCAGCCGGCAGATCTCCTCGACGCTGCGGACGGCGGCGCCGCGGTGATTGTCGTCCGCCTGCTTCATCGACGTCGGCGTGCCGAGATGCAGGACGAGGAGGCCGAACCGGATCTGCCGCGCGATCTTCAGCGCCGTTTCCGCCTCGGCGACCGCGGCTTCACGCGCCGCGTGCGCGCCGGATGCCGTCGAGTAGGTCGTCGCACCGGCGCCGCCGAAGACGTCGGTGATCGGCGCGTGGACGCTGTTCAGCGTCAGTCCGGTTTCCGCCAGCCACTGACCGAGCCGGGCGATGACGGCGTCGTCGTGGTAGTCGAGGTGGCTGCGCGTCGCGAACAGCTCGATCGCCTCGAAACCATACCCGGCAATCTGCGCCAGATGATCCCGCTCGAGCCGGCGCCCGTGATACAGGTGGGTCGAAATACCGAAACGCATTAAAGGGCTCAGGGCTCAAGGCTCAAGGCTCAGGCAAGAGCTTGCGTTCAGAGTCGCGGGCCTCAGGGCTCAAGGCTTGCCTGAGCCCTGAGCCGTGAGCCCTGAGCCTTTTTGAACCTTCAATCGTAGCACGCGCCCGCAGCCGGCCCGGGATCAGCGGAACTCGTCGACGTGGGTCGAGAGCAGCTCCCGCAGCCGCGCGAACCGCGGCAGGTTCGCCAGGTTGTTGCGAACGTAGCGCAGGGTGCGCGGGATGTACTGGATGTACACGGGGTTGCGGCGCGCCGTGGTCTGGTAGCCGAACGTCCCGAGCGCCTTCAGGTTGCGCTGCAGCGCCATCAGGTCGAAGCGCTCGCGGAAGGCGGTCTGCGGGCCCGACTGACCTTTCAGGGCCAGGAAATAGGCGATCAGCTCCTCGACCGTCTGCTCGGGCAGGTCGACGTAGGAATCGCGCAACAGCGACACCAGGTCGTAGGTGTCGGGCCCCATGCGCGCGTCCTGGAAGTCGATGATGTAGAGCCTGTCCTGATGCAGCATCAGGTTGCGGCTGTGATAATCGCGATGGCAGAGGACGCGCGGCTCGGCCGCCAGCTCCTCGATCAGTGGTTTGAACGCCTGCCGCAGGTCCTCGCGCGCGGCGTCGGCGATGACGATGCCGCGGTAGGCCTCGATGAAGTGCTTCGTGAAGAACTCGAGCTCCCATGCCAGCTTCTCGACGTCGAAGGCGATGGCGTACGGGACGTAGGACGGGTCGGCGAGCTCGGCGCCGCGCCGTTGCAGCGCGGCGAGCAGCGCGACCGCCTGACGGTAGCGCGCCGCGTGTTCCGCGGCGGTGGCGGCCCCGAGATGGGCCTGCAGCGTCACGTCGCCGAGATCCTCGAGCGCCAAGACGCCGATCTTGTCGAGGTGGCCAATCACCCTGGGCACGGGCACCGGCATCGCCTCGAGCAGCCGCGCCACGTTCACGAACGACAGCGTCTCGAACTCGAATGCCGTCGAGTACAGCGACAGCACGATGGACGGCGCGTCCGGCAGCATGACGCGGTAGTACCGCCGATCGGAGGCGTCACCGGTCAGCGGCACGACGTGCGGTGCGCGCGCGGCCAGGCCGGACTGGGTCAGATAAGCGTCGATGCGTTCGCGCTGGTCGGGCAGCGTGGTGGCTGGCGAGTTCAAGGCTCAGGACTCAGGACTCAGGACTCAGGGCTCAGGGCTCAGGTTCAAGGTTCAGGGCTCAGGGTTCACAGGCGTCGGAGCAGAAGGTCGCCTTCGATCCACTCATCGCCGTTCGCCTGCCTGCCCGCGGCCGGGACGATCGCGCATCCCTCGAAGCTCGAGCCTGCTGGAATTGCGACGCCGTCGCCGACGACGCAGTCGCGGAGCGAGGCGCCGGCGGCAACCGACACATCATCCCATACCGCGGTGCGTTTGAGCGCCGCCGAAGGGTGGATTGCCGTGCCCGCGCCGACCAGCCGTGCCCCCTCGCGCCCGGCGAGCAGGAGCGTCGTTTCCAGGCAGTCGCGCGGCGTGCCGATGTCGAGAAAGCTGGCGCCAGTCACGTGCGCCGCGATCGATCGCGAATCTGCGGCAATGAGCTGCGGGTAGAGACTGTTGACCGACTCCGCCGGCACGCCGTCGGCGAGCGCCGAGAACGCCCGCGCCTTCGCGACCTGCACGCCGATGAAGTGATACGTCCGGGCTCCCGCGCCGGCGCCCGCTGGCAGCCGCGGCGCGAATCCACGAACCCATCCTTCCCCGTCGAGCAAAACGCCGCCGTACTGTTCAGGCCGCGGGTTCTCGATCAGCGCCATCGTCACCAGGGCGCCGGAGGCACGGTGGCGGGCGACGAGCGGCCGGATGTCGAGGTCGGTCAGGGTGTCGCCGTTGACGATCAGGAAGTCATCCTCATCGTCGTCGGTGACGAGCGGCAGGGCGCGCCGCGGGCCGCCGGCCGATCCCAGGACCGGCTGCTCCCAGGAGTAGCGGACGCGCACGCCGCGGTCGGCGCCGTCGCCGACGAGCGCGGCGATTGTCTGCGGCCGATGATGCAGGTTGAGCACGAGGTCGCGAATGCCGGCGCCGGCGAGCCAGTCGATCGTGCGCACGGCCAGCGGCGTGCCGTTGATCGGCACGGCGGCCTTGGCGCGGAGATAGGTGAGGGGGCGAAGCCGGGTGCCCAGCCCGGCGGTCAGGACGAGCGCGCGCAGCGCGCCGAACTCAGCGTCCGCCATCCGATTCGTCGAACACCATGTCGTGGCCGGTGAGGCCCAGCGCCTCGCGGTGCTGCAGGAACAGCCCGCGGTACGACTCGTTGATGTAGTCGGGCTCGTCCCGTCCGAGCGCCCGCGCCATGTCCTGGATCCCGGCTTCGCTGCCCTCGATCTCGATGTAGATGCCGACCGGAGTCTCGTCGATCGCGACGATGACGTCGCCGTGGGCGAACTCCTCGCGGTACTTCTCGTAGCGGAACCAGATGTGAAGGCCGAGCTCGGTCAGGACTCGCAGCAGCAGCGAGCCGTCGCCGACGACCGTCTCGAGTTCTTCGCGGACCTTCATGAGTCCGGGCTCTACCGGCCCCTTGAACGTCAGCCGGCTCTTGCCGTTCTCCAGCCGCACGCGCAGGACGCAGCGGCGGCGTCGAAGCGACTCGTCGTCGGTATCGAGCAGGACATCTTCCTGGAGGCGGCGCCCGAGCATCGGCGTCGCGCCCGCGGCGAGGATGGCGGCGCGCGCTTCTTCCGCCGACGAGAACCGCAGCTTGATTTCGCGCTCGAGGGTGGTGGTGGACACGGGCGGGATTATACAGGGCTCAGGGCGCAGGGCGCAGGGCTCAAGGCTCAGGGCTCAGGGCTCAGGGCTCAGGTAAGACCCTCGAACATGCCGTCGAAGGTCGTGCCTGAGCCTTGAGACCCTGAGCCCTAAGCCTTGAGCCCTGAGCCCTGAGCCTTTTCACCTTTTCCGCAGCGTCAGGAAGTTCTCCTGGCCGCCGTTCGGGCCGACGCGCCACACCAGCATGAACACTGTCGAGCCGGCGGGGGCGCGCTGCAGCTCGCGCGTCACCTGCGCCACGTTCGTCACCGCGACGCGATTGATCGCGAGGATGACGTCGTTCGGCACCACGCCGGCGTTGCTGGCCGGGCTGGCGCGGTTCACGCTGCTGACGATGGCGCCGCCCCGCTCGCGGGGGAGCTGGAGCTCGCGCGCGTCTTCCGGCGTGATCGGCGCGATCACCATCCCGAAGTCGGTCGTCGTCGGCTCGGTGTCGTTCTCCGTCTGCTCGGGTCGGCTCGCGCCCTGCTCGGCGTCGAGATCGAGCTCGCCGATCGTGATGTTCTTCGACTGGCGCTTGCCGTCGCGGTAGACCGTGAGCGGCACGATCGAGCCCGGCTTGGTGGCCACGACCATCGAGACGAGGGCGTCGCTGTCGGTGACCGGACGGCCGTTGTACTCGGTGACGACGTCGCCCGGCTGGAGCCCGGCCTTGTCGGCCGGCTGGCCCGCCGCGACGTTGATCAGCACCGCGCCGTTGGTGTTCGGCAGGCCGAATGCCTGCGCGTCCTCCTTGGACAGCGGGTAAGTGCGCACGCTGACGCCGATGACGCCGCGCACGACTTTGCCCGTGCGCAGCTGCGGCATGATCTCGCGAATCGCGTTGATCGGCGTCGCGAAGCCGATGCCGATGTTGGCCGACCGCTGATCGGTGTAGATCGCCGTGTTCATGCCGACGACTTCGCCGCGCACGTTCAACAGCGGTCCGCCGGAGTTGCCGGGATTGATCGCGGCGTCGGTCTGGATCATGTTCTGCGGCCGGTTCGGCAGCCCGCCGAAGGGCCGGCCGATCGCCGAGACAACGCCGACGGTAACCGTGTGGCTCAGGTTGAACGGGTTGCCGATGGCCATCACCCAGTCACCGGGCTGCATCTGTTCCGAGTCGCCGAACTTGGCTTCCTGGAGCGGTCCCGACGGCATCTCCGTCAGCTGGATGAGCGCGCTGTCGGTCAGGACGTCGCGCCCGATCACCTTGGCGGCATAGAGATGCTCGTTCGGGTTCGACATGTTCGCGCCGTAGAGCCCGACCTGAATGTCTTCCGCGTCCTCGACGACGTGGTTGTTGGTGAGGATGAAGCCGGCCTTGTCGATGATGAAGCCCGTGCCCGCGCCCTGCTGCACCGGCGGCTCTTCCGGCGTCGAACGGCCGCGCCCTCGCGGGTTCTGCTGCCCGAAGAAGCGCCGGAACATCTCGTCGGTCGCGTCAGTCGTCTCGCGCCGCACGCGCGCCGACGTCCGGATATTGACGACAACCGGCGCCTGCGTCTTGGCGATGTTGCGGAAGGTCGTCGCGTCGACCGGCCCGCCGAGCGGCGCGGTGTTGGCCGGAGGTACCGTCACGGTCTGGGCCGAGGACGCCGCGGGAAGCCCCCACTGCGACGAGATGACCATGCCGACAGCCGCCGAGGCTATCGCGATGAGGACGATATAAAAGAGCGTGGTCTTGCGCGTCGGCATCGTCGTTCTCCCTGCTTCCTCTTCCAGTCCTACGTGAGCACCAGAATGTCTTGCTGGCGCGGGCCGGTGACGATCGCCTCGCGCTCGTTGACGAACATGTTGATTTCGGTCCTGACGCCGTATCGGTCGGTATAGACGCCCGGTTCAATCGTGAACCCGGTGCCCGGCAGCAGCCGCCGCGTATCGTGAGTCTCGTAGTCGTCCATGTGCACACCGTTGCCGTGGACGTTCTCGCCGAGGCTGTGGCCGGTTCGATGAATGAACAGCCGACCAAAGCCGGCCGTGTCGATGACCGCGCGGCAGGCGCGGTCGACTTCGAAGCCGCGGAGCTCGCGGCCGTCCCGCGCCGCTGACTGCACCAGGTCCACGGCCGCATCCCGGCCGTCGCGCGCCGCCGCGAACGCAGCCCGCAGCTCGCCGGGGATGGCCGTGCCGGTATAGCCGACCCAGGTGATGTCGGCGTAGACCGCACCCTCCTCTGGCAGCTTACCCCAGAGATCGATCAGCACGGACTCGTTGGGACGAATGGCGCGGTGAACGGCCCGGGTGGCCTGGTAGTGCGGGTTGCCCGCGTTCTCCTGCGCCGAGACGTTCGGCGGCGATCCGGCGACGAGGCCCTCCTCGCGGAACCAGTCGCTCATGGCCTCCTGGACTTCGATTTCCGTGAGCAGGCCGCCAGCCTTCATCCGCGAACGGATCAGCTCGAATGCGCGATCCTTGATGCGGTAGAGCCGCTCGGCGGCCGCGACGTGCGAAGCGAACGCCGCGTCGGTCCACACGGCCTCGAATCGCTGGACCAGGTCGCCCGACGAGACCACCTCGGGCCCGCACTGGCGGACGGTCTCGACCGTCCCGGCGTCGACCCGCGACACGTACGGGATCGCGTTGCCGGGCGAGTACTCCATCGCCACCCGGCTCATGCCCTCGAGCAAGTGCTTCAGCTCGGAGGCCAACTGTTCCCGCCCCGCGTACGGGCGCTTCTCGCCAGGCAGGTCGTCGAGATTGTGGCGCTCGATGGCGTGGACCAGGCCGCGCGGCGCCCCCTCGGCAGGGACGAGGTAGTACCAGCGCCGCGTCGCCATCTTGCCCGACGAGGCGAGGCCTGACAGTCGCGAGGCAATCGGGTTCGATCCCTGGAAGTCGTAGAGCAGCCAGCCGTCGAGCCGCTCCTCCCGGAGCGCCTGCTGGACCGCCTCGATGGGCAACGACATCCTTCGAGTATAGCGATCCGCGTCCGACAGATGAAACCAGCGCCATCCCGGCAGGGTCATATAATGAAGAGGCCTGGCGCCGCTGTCGGTGACTTATGCGCAAGAGACTCCCTGGCTCCATCGTTCTCCTGATGCTGCTCGCCGCGACGCTCGTCGTCCCGGCGCAGACGCCGGCGCCCAGGCCGCAGCCGCCAGCGCCGCCGCCGGCCGGGTCGTCCGACCAGCCGCCGATGACCTTCAAGGTCGAGGTCAACTACGTCGAGGTGGACGCCATCGTCACCGATCAGCAGGGCAACTTCGTCCGCGATCTCAAGAAGGACGACTTCCAGATCCTGGAGCAGGGCAAGCCGCAGACCGTCGCCAACTTCTCGCTCGTCGACATCCCGGTCGAAAGCTTCGACCCGCCGCTCTTCAAGGCGACGCCGATCGAACCGGACGTCCGCAGCAACCGCAACGACTTCAACGGCCGCATCTACGTCATCGTCCTCGACGATCTCAACACCGCGTTCTCGCGCAGCGCGCGCGTCAAGGTCGCCGCTCGCCAGTTCATCGACCGCTACCTCGGCGCGAACGACGTTGCCGCGATCGTGACGACCGGCGGTGCCAAGGGCGGCAGCCAGGAGTTCACGAGCAGCCACCAGCGCCTGATGCGATCGGTCGACCAGTTCATGGGACAGAAGGAGCGCTCGCCGACGCTCGAGCGCGTCGACGAGTACTACCGCACGCAAGGCATGGGCCTCGGCGGGCGGCCCGGTGATCCGTCGGAGGCGATTCGCGTCTACAAGGCGCGCAACACCTTCACGGTGCTGAAGAACGTCGCCGACTACATGGCCGGCATCCGCGGCCGCCGCAAGGCCGTCGTGTTCTTCAGCGAAGGCATCGACTACGACATCTACGATCCGATCAACAACCAGTACGCGTCGGACATCCGCGGCTACGGCCAGGACGCGATTGCCGCGGCGACGCGGGCCAACGTCAGCTACTACGCGGTCGACCCGCGCGGGCTGACGAGCTTCGACGAGGGGGCGGAAATCGGGGCGCTCCCCAACGACCCTTCGCTCGGTCTTGGCCTCAGTGCGCTGCAGGACGAGCTCCGCATCTCGCAGGACAGCCTGCGCACGCTGGCGAGCGAGACCGGCGGCTTTGCCGCCGTCAACTCCAACGACTTCAGCAACAGCTTCGGCCGCATCGTCCGCGACAACAGCAGTTATTACGTGCTGGGCTACTACTCGACCGACACCCGGCGTGACGGGCAGTTCCGCGGCATCAACGTCAGGTTGAAGAATTCGTCGCTGCAGGTGCGGGCGCGCAAGGGCTACGTCGCGCCGCGCGGCCGGCCACCGGCCGGGACGCCGGCGCCGGCCGGCATCGCCGCGTCGATTGCGATGCGGGAAGCGCTCGACAGCCCGGTGCCGGTGACCGGGCTCTCCATCTCGGCGTTTGCCGCGCCGATGGCTGGTTCGCCGACGGCGAAGAACAAGGGCGCGTCGGTGCTGGTGGTCGTCGAGGTCGATGGCGCCGGGCTGAAATTCAAGGAAGACAAGGGCGTCTTCGCCAACGACCTCGAGCTCGCGATCGTGGCGCTGGACGAGAGCGCGAAGGTTCGCGACGGCGCCAAGGACACGGCGGAGCTGCGGTTGAAGCCGGATACCCATGCGGTCGTCGCCAAGAACGGCGTGAGGCTCACGCGCCGGATCGCCCTGCCGCCCGGGCGCTATCAGCTGAAGATCGGCGCCCGCGAGAGCGTCGGCGGCTCGGTCGGCTCGGTCATGTACGACCTCGACGTCCCCGATTTCAGCAAGACCGACCTCGCGCTCGGCGGTCTCCTCCTGACGTCGGTCGCGGCGAGCCGGATGCCGACGGCGAACGTCGACCCTGGTTTCAAGGACATCCTGCCGGCCTCACCGTCGGCGCTGCGCGAGTTCCCGAGCGGCGACGAGGTCTTCCTCGCGGCCGACGTCTACGACAACAAGGCCGGTACGCCGCACCGCGTCGAGATTCGTACGACGGTGACCGCCGACAACGGCACGGTGATTTTCAGCTCCCGCGACGAACGCCGCAGCGAAGAGCTGAAGGGCACCATCGGCACGTTCGGCCACCTCGCCAAGATACCGCTCAAGGGCGTCGCGCCCGGCCGCTACGTCCTCAAGGTCGAAGCGCAGTCGCTGCTTTCGAACGGCGCGACGGCGGCGCGCGAAGTCGAGTTCACGGTGCGATAGTGGTGCGCCCCTCGTGAGCATCGACACCCTCGCCCGCGGCGACGACAGCCGCCTCGTCGAACCGCGCCGTTTCGTCGTCCGGGACGCGCAGTCGTTCGCCGCTGTCTGGGCGGCGCACGCCGGTCCTGACGCGATTCCGCCGACCGTCGATTTCGAGACGAAGATGGCGGCGGCGGTGTTCGCCGGGCATCGTCCGACGCCCGGCTACGTCGTCTCGATTGCCGCCGCCCGCCGCCACGACGACGCTCTCGTCATCGTCGACGAAGAGACCGCGCCGGACCCGTCGCAGCCGATCGCGCAGGTCATGACCTCGCCGTACCACGTCGCGCTCCTGCCGCGCGACGATGGCCCGATTCGATTCGATACGGAGGATGCGCCGGGCCAGAGCACGATCATCTTCAAACCGCGCGGTACGCCGGCGCCGGGCCCGCTGGGTAAGGACGCGAAGGCGACGCCGCGCGTCAAGGCGCAGAGCTCGAGCGCACGTACCGGCAACGCATCGGCAGCCGGCGAATCGTCCACCGGATTGACGCCGCCGGTCGCTGCCGCGATGGCCTATCTTGGCGGGCCGTTTTCAGGCGCGCTCGTCCTCGCGACCGAGCGCACCAGCGCCTTCGTCCGCTTTCACGCCTGGCAGGCGCTCATCGGCCTGGGCCTCCTCGGCCTCGCCGCGGTGGTCGCGCTCGTCGCCGCGTTTGCCTTCCTGGTGTTTTCGCCGACGGCGTTCTGGGTGATGTTGTGGCTGTCGGCGTCGATCGCCGCGGCCTGGGTCGCGGCCTGGGGTCTCTGTCTCTTCCACGCTGCCAACGGGCGGATCTGGAAACTGCCGCTTGCCGGCAACCTTGCCGCGCGGCGCGCTACCAGCCTTCCCGCGTCCGCGTCGAGGTGATGTGCGCGGCGTGATGCCGCCCGTGCCAGGCGTATAGCTGCAGCATCCAGTCGAGGGTGATCGATCCTTTCTCGGGATGCTGTAGTCCACGCTCGAAATCGGCCGAGTTCATCGATCTCAGCAACACGACCCATCGCTGGTGCAGCGCGTCGAGCAGCGCCAGTGAGACCTCCGGCGGCGTGCCCGCGGTGTCGGCCACCCGTGCCCAGGCGGCTTCGTCGTACGCCTTGATTCCCGGGTTGTCTTCCGTCAACGCGAACTTGAAGCGGCAGTACGCGTTCATGTGGCTGTCGGGGACGTGGTGCAGCACCTGCCGCAGCGTCCAGCCGCCAGGTCGATACGGGGTTTCGAGCCGTTCGTCGCTGAGCCCGGTGACCGCGGCCCTGATCAGGGCTGGCGCCTCGGCGATTTGCTGGATGCAGGCGGTTCGGCTCTCGGGTGTTGGCCTCGCGACTGGCGAGAAAGAGCCGATCGGGTAGCGCGGGTCGGTCATGGACGCATCGTATCGCGAGCGCGGCTCGTGTCAGAGCCGCGCCCGTATTGGACCGCCTGGGCTCAGAGCTTCTTCACGCGCTTCGGGTCGATCTTGCCATTCGCGTGCTTGAACATCAGGTTGTTCGAGTTGAGGCTGCCCTTGTCCGGCGAGGTGATGGTGAACTCGATGATCTCGCCCGGGTTCAACAACTGGCGGTGGCGGTAGGTGCCGTTCGACGCGATTTCACCTTTGGCGTTGTACCAAAGCTCTTCGACGACCAGCAGCGCTATCGCGCCCTTCGACGTGTTCTTCAACTTGAAGTTGGTCTCGACCGCGCCTTTGACGCGGCGGCGGGTGTCGATGAACTCGACGGTGCCCGTGCCCTTGATCGGCGGCACCCACTTGGCGGGTGCGGCCGGCGCTGTCGCCGTCGAGGGTGTGACTTTGGCTGTCGGCGGCGTCGCCTTGGCTGGCGTCGCGTCAGGCTTGGTTTGAGCGAGGGCCGGAACGGAGGTCAGGAAGGAGATAGCACACACGGCAGCGAACACGGCGAAGCGGCGGTTCATAGATTGGCCTCCCGATGGATGCGGCGGGCGTCCGCTGACCGCCGCCAGCCTCCCGCTGGCAGTGGTTCCAGCCGGCCCAGAGCAGACGGCGCACAGTATACAGGCGGTTGCCAGACGAGCGCACCCTGGCCACTCACTCGTTCCCGGTTGCTGAACTGACCCGCCGCGAACCCGCACCCGTGAACCCGAGACCTACATCTCGCCGTTCCAGTCCTCGGGTTCGGGATTCGACGAGCGGAAGATCTCGAGGTGCCACTTGCCGCCGCCCCAGGGCTCGATCACTTCCGCGGCGACGACGTCGACCAGGATCTCGGCGAAGCTGCGGCCTTCGGGGTCGCCCTCGAGGTGATAGGCGGCCTCGTCCCAGCCAAAGCTCGGATAGAGAACCATCGTGAGGAACAGGTCGTAGCCGTCGTCGACGACGATGAGCTGGCCGCAGGGACGTTTGAGCGTGGAGTGATAGATGAGGTATTTCTCCGCGCTGTGGGCGCGGATATATCGCTTCAGCGCGAACTCGCGCGCGACGATTTCCTCGACGGCAATCTTCTTATCCCAGCAATCGCGACAGTAACGCTCCTCCCCCTTGGGTTCGGAGACATCCTTGGCGCCGCAGAGTGCGCATCGCGTCTGGGTCATGGCCTTACGGGACATCTTTCGATCGTAACTCTTCCAAGGCTCAGGGCTCAAGGCTCAGGGCTCAGGCAAGAGCTTGCTGATCAGAGTCGCACGTCTCTGGGCGCAAAGCCTTTGCCTGAGCCCCCTGAGCCTTGAGCCCTGAGCCTTGAGCCCACCTACTGTGCCCCCATCGCCCCGATGTACATCGTCTCCGCGTATTCCTTGACCATCCGCTTGGCGCAGAAACGCGGCGAGACGGTGCGGATTGCCTCGCGGACGAACTTCAGCCAGCGGTGCGGAATGCCCTGGGCGTCGCGGTCGTAGAACGTCGGTACGACTTCGCGCTCGAGCAGCTGATAGAGCGCTTCGGCGTCGGCGGCGTCGACCGCTTCGGGGTCGTTCGAGCTCGTCCCGCCCTCGATCAGCCAGCCGTTCTCGCCCGTGTAGCCTTCGGCCCACCAGCCGTCGCCGATGCTGAGGTGCGGCGCGCCGTTGATCGACGCCTTCATGCCGCTGGTGCCCTGACGCTTCGAGCGGCTTGCGCGGGTTGTTCAACCAGACATCGCAGCCCTGGACCAGGTAGTGGGCGACGTGGAGATCGTAGTCGTCGACGAACGCGATGCGGCCGGCAAACATCGGGTCGATGGCGCGGCGGTAGACCTTCTGGATGTTGTGCTTGCCGGTCTCGTCGGCCGGGTGGGCCTTGCCGGCGAAGACCAGCTGCACCGGCCGCCGGCTCGCCGTCAGGATTCGCACCAGCCGCTCCGGGTCGTGGAAGATCAGCTCGGATCGCTTGTAGCCGGTGAAGCGGCGGGCGAAGCCGATGGTCAGCGCGTTCGGATCGAGCAGGGTCCCGGCGGCGACGACGCGGGCGGCGGTGACGTGCTCTTCCTGCCAGCGCTGCCGCGCCCGCTCGCGCAGGAAGGCGAACAGGTAGGCGCGCAGCGACTGCCGCGTCTGCCACAGCTCCTCGTCCGGAATCTGCTGCACCTGGTCCCACACCGCCGGGTCGTCCTGACGTTCGCGCCAGTCGGCGGGGAGGTGGCGGTCGAACAGCGCCGCGACCTCGAACGAGAGCCAGGTCGGCACGTGGGTGCCGTTGGTGATGGCGCGGACCGGCCGCTGCTCGTTGGCGACGCCGGGCCAGATCGGGCCCCACATGTCGCGCGTGACCTGGCCGTGCAGCTGGCTGACGCCGTTGACGTAGTTCGCCGTGCGCAGCGCCAGCGCCGTCATGTTGAAGAGCGGGCCGCTGCCGTTGTCGTAGTGGCCGAGCGCGAGGAACGCCTCGCGATAGGCGCCGAGCGTGCCCCACGCGCCGGCGAGATGCGTTTCGACGAGGTGGAACGGAAACGCGTCGTGGCCGGCCGGTACCGGCGTATGCGTCGTGAACACCGTCGTCTTGCGCACGCCGTCGAGCGCGTCTTCGAACGACTGGCCCTCTTCGATGCGATCGCGGATGCGCTGGAGGACGACGAACGCGGCGTGCCCTTCGTTGAGATGCCAGGCCGCCGGCGCGATCCCCATCGCCTTCAGCGCCCGTACGCCGCCGATGCCGAGGATGATTTCCTGCTGGACGCGCGTCTCGCGGTCGCCGCCGTAGAGCCGCGCCGACAGCTCGCGGTCCCAGGGCGCGTTCTCCTCGAGATCGGTGTCGAGGAGGAACAGCCGCACGCGCCCGAGGCGGACCTGCCACACCGTGACGAGCACGCTGCGATTGCCGAGCGGCACCGCGATCACGCACGGCCGGCCGTCTGACGTCACCGCCTGCTCGACCGGTGCGTCCGCCCAGTTGAGGCGGACGTAGATCTCCTGCTGCAGCCCTTCGGCCGAGACCGTCTGGTGGAAGTAGCCCTGCGGATACATGAAGCCGACGCCGATCAGCGGGATGCCGAGGTCGCTCGCTTCCTTGCAGTGATCGCCGGCGAGGACGCCGAGGCCGCCGGCGTAAATCGGCAGCGACTGGTGCAGCGCGAACTCCGCCGAGAAGTAGGCGACCGGCGCCTGGTTCTGCGGATGGCGGTGGCTCCACCACGTATCGTGCGCGGCGCGGGCGGCGTCGAGCGCCGCGAGCGCGCTGTCGTAGAGCGCGAGGAACTTCTGATCGGCGGCCGCGCGCGCCAGGAGATCCGGCGACACCATCCGCAGCATCAGCACCGGGTTGTGCGCGGTCTGGCGCCACAGCGGGTAGTCGAGGCGGCGGAAGACCTCGCGCGCGTTCGTGTGCCAGGTCCACCACAAGTCGTAGGCGAGCTCGTGCAGACGGTTGATCCGGTCGGGAACGGTTGGAGCCTGGGAGTCAGCAGCGTGTTGGACGGTCACGATGGTCCTTATGCGGAGAAGCGCGAGCGCGACGGCGGAGCGTCGGGTCCGGTACAGCCGGATTCGTCGGATCGGCGGTGCGTGGCGATCATGAGCAGGCGCCGACCAGCGTTGCGAAGCGCTGAAGGTCGATGTTGCCGCCGGAGACGATGGCGACGATGTGCTTGTGGCCGCGGGCGGCCATCGCCGGCGACAGCGCCGCGGCAACGGCGCAGGCGGCGGCGCCTTCGCAGATGACGTGGGCGCGCTCGGCGACGACACGCATCGCGGCGGCGGCGTCCGCGAGCGAGACGACGATCGACTCGTCGACCGAGCCGCGCAGGATCGGCCACATGGTCTCGAGCACGGAGCGGCCGCCGGCGCCGTCGACAAACGACGGCTGCCACGCCTCGAACGCGCTGGCGCGCCCGGCTTCGAACGAGGCCGCGAGCGGCGCCGCGGTTTCAGGCTCGGCGGCGTAGATGGCGGCACCGGGTCGCTCCGCCTTGAGCACGCAGCCGACGCCGGCGAGCAGCCCACCGCCGCCGAGCGGCGCAATCACCGCGTCGACCTCCGGCAAGTCTTCGAGGAGCTCCAGGCCGATCGTGCCGTTGCCGCTGATGAAGTCATCGTCGTCGAACGGGTGGACGAAGTGGCCGCTCATCCGATCGGAGGCGTGGCGCTCGACCGTGCGCCAGCATTCGTCGAACGGCGCCTTGACGATCGTCGCGCCAAAGCCGGCGATGGCGCGCAGCTTGGTGTCTGGCGCCGTGTCCATCACCATCACGCTGCTGCGGGCGCCGAGCGTGCGCGCCGCCAGGGCGACGCCCTGGGCGGCGTTGCCGGCGCTGACGGTCCAGACGCCCTGCGACAGCGCCGCGCGCGGCAGCTGCCGGACGGCGTTGTAGGCGCCGCGAATCTTGAAGGAGCCGATCGGCTGCAGCGTCTCGAGCTTGAGATAGACCGCCGGCTGATCCGGCGCGGTGGGCAGCGGCACGAGCGGGGTGCGCCGCGCCACTTCGTAGACGTGCTTGGCCGCCTCGCGGACGGTGTCCAGGGAAATGTGTCTCGTCAAGATCCAGTATCGTTTCGCCCTCGCGCTTCGCCGCGGGCGAAGAGCCGGGGTTCGGGGTCCGGGGCTCGAAAAGCCATGATCCTGGCCGGTCGGCTGGGAAGGAGAAGTTCTTCGAGCCCCGAACCCCGAACCGCGGCGCGCTCGCCGAAGGCGAGCTAGAGTATCACGCTAGACTGAGGGCGCCCGGCCGGCGCCGGGCCGACCACGAGGACGCCCATGCCCCGGATCATCGTCTGTTTCGCGCTGTGCTTCGTCGGCGTCACGCCGGCGGCGGCGCAGGAACCGTCGACGCGCGAGCTCGAGCGCATCAACTGGATGGAGTTCCGCGAGGTCGTGCCGGCGCGGAGCGACACGGTCCTGGTGCCGCTCGGCACCCTCGAGGCGCACGGCGTCACCGCCAACGGCGCCGACATCATCGCCCCGCTGGCGATCGCGCGCGCGATCGCGCCGCGGCTGCGCGCGATGATCGCGCCGGTCGTGCCGTACGGCATCACCGGCTCGCTCGACGCATATCCCGGCGGGTTCACGATCCCGGAGGAAGCGTACCGGCCCTACGTCAAGGCGGTGCTGCTCGGCCTGGCGAAGAACAAGTTCAAGAACATCATTCTCGTCAACGGCCACGGCGGCCCGCAGACGGCGGTGCTGAACGCGCTCGGCGTCGAGGTCGGCCGCGAAGCCGGCGTCCGGACGCTCGTCGTCAACTGGTGGACCTACTGCGCCGACGTGACGCTCGAGGTCTTCGGCGAGGACGGCGGTCACGCCGGCGAGAACGAGAACGCGTTCATGCTCGCCATCGATCCCGCGCTCGTCCACAAGCAGCGCTACACCGGCCCGGAGATGACGACCGCCAACCCGGCGGCCGGGACCTGGAGCGCGTACCCGTCGCCGTCGAGCATCGGCCTGTACAAGGCCGGACAGGGCTACCCCCGGTTCGACGCCGCGAAGGCGAAGCGCTACTTCGAGCGCGTCAATGAGAAGATGGCGGCGCTCGTCGAAGAGACGATCAAGAAGTGGGACCTGATTCAATGACCGGCCGGGCTGACCTATGCAGACAAAAATCAATCGTCGTGAGTTCGTGATCTCCGGCGCCGCGGCCGGTCTTGCCGCCGCGACCCACACCCGGGCCTCGGCGCAGAGCCAGGCGCCGGCCGTCGTGAGCGGCGGCGTCCGGCCGGTGATCATCGCGTCCGCCAACGGCCACACCTACAAGAACGGCGGCGCGAAGACCGGCGTCGAGATCGCCTTCGGCATGATGACCGAGGGCAAGGACGTTCTCGACGCGCTCATCGCCGGCGTCAACATCTGCGAGCTCGATCCGGCGGACACCAGCGTCGGCTACGGCGGGCTGCCCAACGCCGACGGCGTCGTCCAGCTCGACGCGTCGGTGATGCACGGGCCGAAGAAGCGCGCCGGCGCGGTCGCCTGCCTCGAGGGCGTCCGCACGCCGTCGCTGGTGGCGCAGAAGGTGATGACGGAGACCGACCATCACCTGCTCGTCGGCCGGGACGCGCAGCGGTTCGCCCGCAACATGGGCTTCAAGATCGAAGACGACCTCAACACCGAACGGTCGCGCGCGGCGTGGCTGGAGTGGAAGCGCCGCAGCGACCCGGCGCGCTACCTCGATCCCGAGAAGCGTGAGGCGCTGCTCCGTCAGGTCGATCGCGACATGATGGCCGAGGGCTGGGTCGATCCCAACCATTTCTACGGCACGATCAACTGCAACGGCATCAACGCCAAGGGGGAGATCTGCGGCGTCACGACGACGAGCGGGCTGGCGTGGAAGATTCCAGGCCGGGTCGGCGATTCGCCGATCCTCGGCGCCGGCCTCTACGTCGACGGCGAGATTGGCGCCGCCGGCTCGACCGGCCGCGGCGAGGCGAATCTCTACAGCCTGGCGTCGTTCCTGATCGTCGACGAGATGCGCCGCGGCAAGCATCCCAAGGACGCCGGCATGGAGGCGCTGCGGCGGATCAAGGCCAACACGATCGAGAAGCGCCTGCTCAACGAGCGCGGCGAGCCGAACTTCAACATCAACTTCTACATGTTGAACAAGAAGGGGGAGTACGCCGGCGTGACGATGTACGCGCCGCGGCCGCAGCAGTTCGCCGTCTGCGACGCGAAGGGCGCCAGGCTGGAGACGTGCGAGCCGCTGCTGGCGTCGACGCCGTAAGCCTGTCGCAGCAGGGCTCGCGGTGCGGGCTACCGCCCGAGATCGTGGACGCGCACCTGCTTCGTGCGGGCCGCGTAGGCGAGGATGCCCGCATCGGCGGTGAGGAGCGTCGCCTCGAGTTGACGCGCCGTGGCGACGAGCAGCCTGTCGAGTGGATCCGGCAGCGCGGCGCGGGTGATGAAGCCGGCGTCGACGGCGACGCGGCGCGTGACCTCGGCAATGCGGGCGCCGGCGCGCTCCACCGACAACTCGATCCATTCCTCCGGCGGATGCGCGAGCCGCAGCCGGCCGGCGGTATGGAGCGCGACGATCTCGAACAGGCTGGCGGCCGACAGCCGCAGCGCGTCACGCGCTTCGGCCTGCGCGATCAGGCGCCGCGCCCGGGCTCCGACTCGCCGCGCCTCCCCCTCGACGCTCCAGATCCAGGCGTGAGTGTCGAAGATGATCACTTCTGGTCGCGGGCGACGTCCCAGTCGCCGTCGATCGGGTCGAACGGCCGCTCGAACTCGAGGACGGTGCCGGCCATCGAGCCGAAGAGCGGCTGCCGCAACGCGCCCGTGAACGGAACCAGCTTCGCCACCGGCCGGCCGTGCTTCGTCACCACGTACTCCACGCCGCTCTCCCGGACGCCGTCCATGAGCTCCAGGCACTTCGCCTTGAACTCGGCGGCGGCGATTGGCTTCGGGGCCCCGCCCCGCGGCCGGAAACGTGCCGGCCGCCGGCCCGGGTTCCGCGTGTCCTTCATGACCACAATTTTATCACCATACCGCTGCGACGGCCATCCCGCGCCCGGCCGCGCGCGCGGCCAACGCCATGCCGGCGCGGCTGGCACCACGGGTTCGAAAATCCGGCGGCGTCAGCGCCGAGTGTAACGAAACTACTATCCGCCACCGTATAATCTCCGTTCCGAAACCCCTGGAGGCCGTTGACGATGAAGGTGTATCGACTGCTCGCCGTGGCGCTGGCTGCCGGCGTGATGTTCACCGGGCGACCGCTGGCGGAGCGCGTCGAGCAGGCGCCGACTGCGCCCGCTCCGGCCTCGCCGTTCGACGCGCTCCGCTTCCGCTCGATCGGACCGGCGGCGATGTCCGGCCGCATCACCGACCTCGCGGTCTACGAAGCCAATCCCGCCCTCTACTACGTCGGGACGGCGCATGGCGGCTTGTGGAAAACCGTCAACAACGGCACGACGTTCGAAGCCCTGATGCAGAACCAGGGCTCGCTCTCGATCGGCGACGTCACGATCTCGCAGTCGAACCCGGACCTCGTCTGGGTCGGCACCGGCGAATCGAGTAATCGTCAGAGCGTGTCGTGGGGCGACGGCGTCTACAAGTCGACTGACGGCGGCAAGACCTTCACTCACCTCGGCCTCCGCGACACCAAGTTCATCAACCGCATCGTCATCGACCCGCGCGACAACCACGTCGTCTTCGTCGCGGCGACCGGCAGCCTGTGGGGCCCCGGCGGCGAGCGCGGCATCTTCAAGACGACCGACGGCGGCAAGACCTGGAAGCAGACGCTCAAGATCGACGACGACACCGGCGCGAACGAAGTCGCAATCGATCCGACGAACAGCCAGATCCTCTACGCGACGATGTATCAGCGGCGGCGGACGCAGTGCTGCTTCAACGGCGGCGGCGCCGGCAGCGGCATCTTCAAGTCGACCGACGGCGGCGAGAACTGGACGAAGCTGAAGGGCGGCGTCCTCGACGGACCGCTCGGACGCATCGCGATCGACGTCTACCGGAAGCGGCCCGAGATCCTCTACGCGCTGATCGAAGGTCCGGCGCCGGCGGCCGGCGGGCGCGGCGGCCGCGGCGGCGGAGCGGCGGCGGCCGAAGAAGGACCTGGCGCGGCGGCGGCGGCGGCCGCGGCGCAGGCGGCGGGCTTCGGCCGTGGCGGCGGCGGCGGCGCGCTCAACAATCAGCCCACCGGGATGTATCGCTCCGACGACGCGGGCGGGACCTGGCGCAAGGTCAACAACGCCAACCCGCGGCCGATGTACTTCAGCCAGATCGACATCGATCCGACCGATCCCGAAGTGGTGTACCTCGGGGGTGTCGGCCTGCACCAGACGCTCGACGGCGGCCGAACGATCGCGACCGACGTCGCCGAGCCGACGCACGACGACGTCCACGCGATCTGGATCGACCCGGCCAACGCGCAGCACGTGCTGATTGGCAACGACGGCGGCCTCGCCGTCTCGTACGACCGCGCCAGGAACTGGCAGTTCCTGCCCAACCTGCCGGTCGGGCTCTTCTACCACGTCAGCTACGACATGGCGATCCCGTTCAACGTCTGCGGCGGGATGCAGGACAACTACAACTGGTGCGGCCCGAGCGAAGTCCGCGGCGCCGTCGGCATTCCCAACTACGCCTGGAGCACGCTGCAGGGCGGCGACGGCTTCCACGTGCTGCAGGACCCGACCGACTACCGCATCGCCTTCAGCGAATCGCAGGACGGCAACATCGTCCGCGTCGATCGCGTCACCGGCGAGACGATGGGCATCAGGCCGCAGCCGGGCCCGGGCGAGCCGCCGCTGCGCTGGCACTGGGACACGCCGCTGATGCTCTCGCCGCACGATCCGAAGGTCGTGTATGCGGCGGCGAACAAGGTGTTCCGCTCGCCCGATCGCGGCTTGTCGTGGGTCGCGGTCAGCGGCGATCTGACCAGCGGCCAGGATCGCGACGCGCTCGAGACGATGGGCGTGAAGGGCAGCGAGATCCAGTTCTCGCGTCACGACGGCATCCAGGCGTGGCCGGCGATCGTCTCGCTGGCGGAGTCGCCGAAGCGCGCCGGCCTGCTCTACGCCGGCACCGACGACGGGCTGCTGTCGGTGACGCGCGATGGCGGCAAGAACTGGGCGCAGGTCGTCGACAAGGTGCCGGGCGTGCCGAAGGGGACCTTCGTATCGGAGGTCGTGCCGTCGCGCTTCGACGAGGGCACGGTCTACGTCACGTTCGACGGCCATCGCGTCAACGACTTCGAGACGTGGATTTTCGCCAGCAGCGACTACGGCCAGACGTTCCGCGCGATCTCGTCGAACCTCAAGGGTGAAGTCGCGCGCACGCTGACCGAAGACCTTCGCAATCCGGACATCCTGTACCTCGGCACCGACACGGGGTTGTTCGTGACCCTCGACCGAGGCAAGAGCTGGCAGCGGCTGCGCGCCAACCTGCCGAACGTGCGCATCGACGAGATCGCGCTGCACCCCCGCGACAACGCGATGATTGTCGGGACGCACGGCCGCGCGATCTGGATCCTCGATCATCTCGAGCCGATCCAGGAGTTCGCCGCGGCCCAGGCGGCGACTGCCGACGCGAAGCTGTTCACGCCGCCCACCTACGCCATGTACCGCCGGCCGGTTCGCGACAAGAACTACGAGTTCTGGGGCAACCAGGTGTTCCTCGGCGAGAACCCGCCGCAGGCGGCGATCCTGTCGTGGCACCAGAAGAAGCCGGTCACCAGCCTGGAGTTGAAGATCACCGATGCCGGCGGCCGCGAGATCCGGTCGATCTCCGGGAACGCGCTGGCGAGCGTGAATCGCGCCGGCATCCAGTCGGCCTGCTGGGATCTGCGCGTGCAGCCGATCCCGGCGCCGGCGCCGGCAGGCGGACGCGGTGAGGCCGGACGCGGCGGGCTGCAGACCGGTCCGCAGCCGGCGGCACAGGGAGGCGCGCAGCCTCCGGTTCCGGCCGTGGCGCCGGCACCGCCGCAGCCGCCGGCGCGCCCGCGCAGAACTCGTTCGGTGCCGGCTGCGCCGCTGCGGCGGGCGGCGGCGGCCGCGGCGGCTTTGGTGGTGGCGGCGGCACGCCCGGTCCGTTCGTTCTGGCCGGGACCTACAACGTATCGCTGATCGTCGACGGCAAGACGCTCGACACCAAGCCGTTGAAGGTGATGTCGGACCCGGAGGTGGTCCTGACCGAGGGAGAGCGCAGGAAGCTCTTCGACATGGCGATGGAGCTGCACGACCTGCAGCGCCGCGCGACAGAGGTCGCGACCGGCATGGGCGCGCTCAACACGCGCTTGCCGGCGCTTGCCAAGGAAGCCGGTAGCAAGACCGACTTGCCAGCGGACCTGAAGACCTCGATCGACGCGCTGCAGAAGGACGTGGCGGCGCTCTCGCCGAAGCTCGTGATCCAGGGCGGCGGCCGCGGGTTCGGCGGCGGCGGTGGCCGGGGCGGCGGCGCCACCGACAACCTCGTGGCACGCCTTGCGCTCGCCAAGACCGCGATGATGGGCGGCATGTGGCCGACCGCGGCGAGCATGAAGGCGTACACCGACACGAAGACCGAGCTGCCGAAGGCGATCGCCGACGCGAACGCCATGTTCGCGCGGGCCCAGACGCTCAGCAGCGAGCTGGCGAAGCACAGCCTGACGCTCACGGTGCCGGCCGTCGTGAAGTAAGTTTGACGGCCGCGGTTCAGGGCTCAGGGCTCAGGGCGAGTCGTCGCGGGCGAGGTGCTGATGCAGGAACTGAGGCTTGCGGGCCGCCGTCTCCTCCAACACCCGGGGGCAACGGGTGCGTCCGTCCTGACGCTCGCGTTCAGCATCGGCGCCGCGGCGGCGACCTGGTCGCTCCTGAGCGCGGTCCTGATTGCTCCCTTGCCAGTCCGGGAACCTGCGCTCGTGGGTCCCGGTCTCGTGCGGACTCGCCGGCGCAATCCGTTGATGGACAATCCCGAGTTGCATCGCACCAGACGTTCGGCGCCGACAGGCCGTGAATCGCGGGCGACGCGAACGGCGAGCCGTAGTCGGTCCGAATCGCCTCTGGCAGCCCGACGGTGCCAAACAGCGTGCGAAACACCGGCTGCACACCCGTCCCGCGGATCGAGGGCAGCGCCTGGCAGACCAGCAGCACGCGACTGTAGTAATCGGTGACGGTCAACGGATAACAGTAGCGGCCATCCCCGGTCTGGAACTCGCCTTTCAAGTCGGCCGGCCAGACTTGATTCGGGTGCGTCGTGGTCAGCGGCGCGCTGCCCGGGTGCGTCCAGGGCCGCCGGCGTCGATGCCGCCGCAGCAGCTGATGGCGCGAGAGCAGGTCATTGATGGTACTGCGGGCGGGCCACTCGAAGGCCGGATACCGGCGGTGCAGCACCGCCCGCAATTTCTTGGCACCCCACCCATATTCGCGCCGCACGGCGAGGATCAGCGCTTCCTGCTGGCCCCCGGTGCGGTGCGGACAGTGGTGCGGCGCGTGACTGCGATCCGCGAGCGCCGCGCGGCAGCCGGCGCGATACCGAGTCACCCATTTATAGCCGGTCGGGCGCGACCCCCCGAAGAGCGCACAGAGCTCGCTCATCGACCAGTGCCCGCTCTCAAGCGCGTCGATAAACTGCTGCCGTTGGTCCAGCGTCTGCGTTTCCATCCAGGGCATCTCCCTGGTGTAAACCATCCTGCCGGACTTCTGTTAACACTCAACCCCGTCTATACCGCCCTGAGCCCTGAGCCCTGAGCCTTGAGCCCTTGAGTTACCGTCCGTACTTCTTCAACACACCCCTGAGCTCTTCGATCGGCAGCGCCCGAATCGTGCGCCCGTTCGCCGTCGTGTCGACCGCCTGGAGCAGCGAGTTGTAGACCGCCTCCTCCGTCGCGTCCATCACCGCTTCGAACAGTCCCGACACCGCATCGGTTGGCAGCACGGTCCGCGTCTGTGGCGCCGTCGCGGTCGTCGTCACGCGCAGCGACGGGTGGGTCGAGAACGCGATCGCGTAATCGCCGCTGCCGTTCGAGAACGTCGAGCCGGTGCGGGCCAGCGCGAAGATGGCGCGCGCCGCCAGCCGTTCGAGGTCGCGCGCGTCGAGCGGCGCGTCGGTGGCGACGACGATCATGCAGGAGCCGTCGGCGTTGTCGGCCGCCTCGCCTCGCGCGGGTGTGAGCTCCTTCCACACCGGTGCGCCGCCGAGCGTCAGGCGGCCGCCGTAATTGCTCTGGACCAGCACGCCCACCGTCCACGCGTCGGCCGCCGGAGTGACGCGGCGCGACGACGTGCCGATGCCGCCCTTCCAGCCGAACGCGACGGTGCCGGCGCCGGCGCCGACGGCACCTTCCGCGACCGGGCCCTCGCTGGCGCCGGCGATCGCCGCGGTGACGTGATCGCGCGTGACGTGGCCGCCGCGGATGTCGTTCAGGGCGCCGTCGTTGGTCTCGCCGACGAGCGCGTTCACCGATCGGACGTCCTCGTTGCCGGCCTGTGCCAGGGTCCAGCGTACGCTGGCATCGACGGCGACGCCGACGGCGAGGGTGTTGGTGAGGACGATCGGCGTTTCGATCGTGCCCAGCTCCTGCACCTGCGTCGAGCCGGCGAGCTTGCCGAACGCGTTGCCGACGAAGACCGCGCCGGCGACCTTGTCGCGAAACAGGTTGCCGCCGTGCGGCAGGATTGCCGTGACGCCGGTGCGGACGCGGTCGCCCTCGGCGATCGTGGTGTGGCCGACGCGTACGCCGGCGACGTCGGTGATGGCGTTGCGCGTGCCGGGCGCGCGCACTCCGGGCTCGAGGCCGAGCTCGCGGGCGCGGGGCCGGGCTTGCGGCACGTGCGCCGCCAGCGCGCCGGCTCGCGCACGCGACCGCCAGTGCCGCGGCGACGAGCTGGCGTCTATTCTGAGAGCCGACAGTTTTGTACATGAATGGCGTTCGTCCTGCAAAACCGAGCCTTGAACCCTGCCGGGGTTCAATCGATAATAAGCCGCCTTTCCGATCCGTCGACCGTCGCGACTCCTGCACGGCCGACACTCTGCTCACGAGGTGTAGTCGATGCGTGCAACACTCCGCCGCCGCGCCACGCGTTTGTTGTGCGGTGCCCTGCTCGTCCTGTCGTGGACTTCTTTCCCGGGCGCGCCGGCGGCGGTGCCGCTCGGGGCGCAGCCGGCGGCAGGCAAGCGGCCGCTGTCGTACGACACCTATGATGCGTGGTGGTCGATCCAGGGGACGACGCTGTCGCGAGATGGGCAGTGGCTGGCGTACGCGCTGACGTCGCAGGGACTCGACGGCCAGCTCGTCGTGAAGAACCTGCAGTCGGGGCAGGAGTTCCGCCACCCGCGCGGCACCGGCCCGTCATTTACCGCCGACGGCAAGTTCGTCGTCTTCACCATCGCGCAGACGAAGGCCGACGAGGAGAAGGAGCGGCTTGCCGGCCGCGGCGCCGCCGGGCGGCGCGGCGAGGGCAGTGAAGGCGGCGGAACCGAAGCCGGGCAGGGACGGGGAGGCGCGAATACCCAGCCGCGGACGTCGGGCGGCATCATGACGCTTGCAACCGGCCAGGTGTCGACCGTCGATCGCGTCGGCGGCCCGAGCCTGCCCGAGGAATCGTCGACCTGGGTTGCGTTCCATCGCCGCGCCGGCGGCGGTGGCGGCGGCCGCGGCGGGCGTGGCGGCGCCGCCGGTGGCCGTGGCGGCCGAGGTGGCGAGCCGCCCGCGGCGGCAGCGGCAGCCGGCCAGACCGAAGCGCCGGGCGCGAATGCGTCGCGCGCGCGCCGCAAGGACAACGGCAGCGATCTCATCGTCCGCAACCTGACGACCGGCCAGGACATCACGATTCCGCTCGTCAGTGACTTCGCGTGGTCGAAGGACGGGGCGTGGCTCGCGTATGGCGTGTCGTCGGCAAAGCCAGAAGAAGACGGCGCGTTCGCGCGAAAGATGGCCGACGGCACCGTGGTCGCGCTGCACAAGGGCAAGGGCAACTACAAGAGCCTCGCGTTCGACGAGGCAGGCGGGCAGCTGGCGTTCCTCAGCGATCAGGCGGAGTACGACAAGGACGTCGCGCCGTATCGCCTCTACTACTGGAAGCCCGGCGACGCCGCCGCGGTTGAGCTCGTCTCTGCGGCGACCCGCGGCATGGCGCAGGGCCTGGTCGTCAGCGATCAGGCCGCGCCGCGCTTCTCGCAGGACGGGCAGCGGCTCTTCATCGGTACGGCGCCGCCGCCACCGCCGCCGGCCCCGGAAGGGGCGCCGGCACCACGGTCGGTGGACATCTGGAGCTGGCAGGATCCGCTGCTGCAGCCGATGCAGCGCGTCCGCGCCCAGCAGGAGCGAAACCGCACCTATCGCGGCGTCGTCCACCTCGCCGACAAGCGCTTCGTCCAGCTGGCGACGGCGGAGTTCCCGAACGTCGCTCAGGGCGACGACTCGGCGCGGGCGATTGGCACCTCCGACCTCGCCTACCGCAAGGAGATGTCGTGGGACACGACCTACAGCGACGTCTCGCTCGTCGATCTCAAAAGCGGCCAGCGGCAGGCGATCCTGCAGCACTGGCGCGGCACGCCGACGATGTCGCCGGGCGGGCGCTACCTGCTCTACTTCGATGAGCAGGAAGCCGACTGGTTCACCTACCGGATTTCAGACGGCGCCAAGGTCAACCTCACGTCGAAGCTCGGCCTGAACTTCTGGCGCGAGGATCACGACTCGCCCAGCCAGCCGCCGGCCTACGGCGCCGCCGGCTGGACGCCGAAGGACGGCGCCGTCGTCCTCTACGACAAGTACGACATCTGGGAGATGAAGCCCGACGGTACCGCGCCGCGGATGATCACGAACGGCCACGGCCGCAAGACGCAGACGGTATTCCGCTACCGCTCGCTCGATGCGGAGGAGCGCGCGATTCCGACCGACAAGCCGCTCCTGCTTTCGGCGAACGACGACAAGACCGAGAGCAGCGGCTTCTACCGCGTCAGCTTCACCGGCACGGCCGCGCCCGACAAGGTCGTGATGGTCGACAAGGCCTTCGGCCCGGTCATCAAGGCGAAGAACGCGGACCGCGTCGTCTTCACCCAGGCGCGGTTCGACGAGTTTCCAGATCTCTGGGTCAGCGACACCAGCTTCAAGGACATGAAGAAGGTGTCGAACGCCAACCCGCAGCAGGCCGAATACGTCTGGGGCAAGACCGAGCTGATCCAGTACATCAACGCCGACGGCAAGACGCTGCGGGCGATCATCGCCAAGCCCGAGAACTTCGATCCGGCGAAGAAGTATCCGTTGATGGTCTACATCTACGAGGAGCTGTCCGAGGGCCTGCACAGCTATCGCGCGCCGGCATCCCGGCACCAGCATCAACATCACCCGCTACGTCAGCAACGGCTACGTCGTGCTGATGCCCGACATCGTCTACGACACGGGCTATCCCGGAGAGAGCGCCGAGAAGTGCGTGATCCCGGCCGTCAACACCGTCCTGGCGCAGGGCTACATCGATGCGAAGCGAATCGGCATCCAGGGCCACTCGTGGGGCGGCTACCAGATCACGCACCTGATCACGCGCACCAACATGTTCGCGGCGGTCCAGGCGGGCGCGTCGGTGTCGAACATGGTCAGCGCCTACGGCGGCATCCGCTGGGGCACCGGCATGTCGCGCGCGTTCCAGTACCAGAAGACGCAGAGCCGCATCGGCCTGCCGCCGTGGGACGCGCCGCTGCAGTTCATCGAGAACTCGCCGATCTTCTGGGTCGAGAAGGTGAAGACGCCGTACCTCTCGATTCACAACGACGAAGACGACGCGGTGCCGTGGTACCAGGGGATCGAGTTCTTCTCGGCGATGCGCCGGCTCGGCAAGGAAGCCTACATGTTCGTCTACAACGGCGAGCTGCACGGCCTGCGCCAGCGCGACAACCAGAAGCACTGGACCGTGCACCAGGACGAGTTCTTCGATCACTTCCTGCTCGGCAAGCCGAAGCCGGAATGGATGGAGAAGGGCGTGCCCTACCTCGAACGCGGGCGGCGCAACGTCGACGACATGTTCAAGCCGAAGGTTACGACTGCGCCTACGGCGCAGTGAGAAGGCTCAGGGCTCAAGGCTCAGGGCTCAGGGCGGCTCACGGCCCGCTGAGCCCGCCTGAGCTCGCCTGAGCCCTGAGCCCTGAGCCCTGAGCCAAACAATATTCACCAATGCCAACCGTTCGCATTCATCGCCTCAATCCATCGGTTTCCCTGCCCGAGTACGGGACGGCCGGCTCGGCGGCCTTCGACCTGGCGGTGGCGTCGCCGATGACGATCGCGCCCGGCGAGATCACGCTCGTCCCGACCGGGCTCGTGATCGAGGTGCCGGCAGGCATGTTCCTCGCCGTGTTTGCCCGCAGCAGCACGCCGCTCAAGCGTGGCTTGATGGTCGCGAACGGCGTCGGCGTCGTCGACTCGGACTACTGCGGCCCGGCAGACGAGATCAAGGTGCCGGTGATCAACGTGACGAGCCGGCCGGTGGCGCTCGCCGCCGGCGATCGCATCGCGCAGGGCATCCTGCTGCCGGCACCGCGGGTCGAGTGGGAGGAAGTCTCGTCGATGGCGGCCGCGTCGCGCGGCGGCTTCGGTTCGACGGGCACAGGGCAGTAGCCGGGGACAGTCACTGGGGACAGTCACGGGTGACTGTCCCCGAGCCTACTTCAGCCGGTAGAGTGCCGGCCCGTCCGGCGTCGTCGCGATCCGTTCGAGGTAGGGGCTCGCCGCGACCGCTTCCCACATCGCCGCGGCCTCGTGGCCAAAACCCTTCGGGTGGATGACGATGTGCGTCGCGCCGGCCCGCCGCATCGCCTGGATCGCGTGCTCCTGGGGAAAGAACCAGAACAGCTGCGCGTTCTTGCGATATGACTGCGGCAGGTACCCGCTGTAGCCGTTCATCATCGGCCGCCAGTGCGCGGTCGAGTTCAGCACGTACTCCGCGTGCTCGAACGCACCCTGCGGCGGCCAGAACGGTACTTCGACCAGGACAACCCGGCCGGGCAGATCGGCGACGACGGAGTAGATGGACGGAATTCCCTCGAACCTCGTGTAGCCCATCGGCGCGCGCATCGACTCGAGATTGACGACGGCGACCACCGCCGCGGCAATGAGCGCGGCACGCTTCGCGGGCAGGCGCGGTCGCGCCGCCGCCAGCCCGAGGCCGGCGAGCGCGGCGACGGCCAGAAGAAAGAGGTTGCCGAACCTCGCCGCCGCGCGCAGCCCCTGCATCGGCGGAAACGCGTGGTAGACCCAGGCGTAGACCGGGGTCTGCAGCCCCAGCGACAGCACGAAACCGATGGCGCCGATGCCGAGCAGCATGATGATCCGGCGCCGCGTCAACCCGCTGTCGATCGCCGGTACGGCGGTCTCGGTCGCTGCTGCACTGCTCGGCGCTCGCCGCGCGAACGCCCAGTAAATCGCCAGACCGGCGAGGACGAGCACGAGCACGCCAGGAAAGAACAAGTCGACGGGATTGCCGATGAAGCGCGAACTCCACAGCCAGGAGTGCAGGCGGCCCGCGGTTGCGAGATAGCCGGTCACGGTCGCCGAGAACTCCGCCACCGTTTCGAGCGGGCGGTTCATGCCCATCGTCCTGCCGAGACGACGATAAGGAAGATAGACGGGCAGGATGGCGACCGCCGCGAGGACAGTGGCGAGAATGAATCGCAGCCCGACGGCGACGGCACGGTGCCGCCAGTCAGGGACTCTCGTGACGACGACGACCGCGATCATGATCGCGGCGAAGACGACGAGGTAGCCGGACGTACCTGCCATCGCCGCCATCCACACCGCCAGCCAGATCGCGTCGCGCCAGCGGCCGTGCACGACGATCCGGTCCGCGGCGAGCAATGCCAGCGGCAAACCCCAGGCGTGGATCCCCTGGACGTGCGCCATGCGCGTCAGCATGTGGGTGTTGAAGGCGAAGAGCGAGCCGGTGACGAGGCCGGCGGCACGGTCGCCGGTCCACGCGTATGTCAGCGCGTAACCGGCGTAAGCCGTCAGCGCGAAGCCGAGCATCAGCACGATGTTGAAAACGAGGACCGGCGAGGCGCCGAGCCAGGCCAGCGGCGCGCCCATGAGCGCCGGGACGATGAGCGGCTCCGAGTAGGCGAGCGTGTCGCGCTCGGGATAGAAGAAGTTGCCGTCGAACAGCCGCGCCGGGTTACGCGGGAGCTGGTGCGCCACCCAGGCGAGGATCCACTCGTTGAGCTCGGCGTCGGCGTTGTCGTTGCGGGCCAGCGTCCCGGGCGCGGTGACGAGCGGCCAGGTGTGGACGACGGCGAGCAGAAGGCACAGGACGGCAATCGATCGCCATCCGGGACGCAGCGGACCCATGAGATCGCTAGCTTATGATATCGGCGTGCGATTCTCGTCATGACGAGCGAACAGCCTGCCCGACGTGGCATCGAGACGTGGATTTTCTTCGTTCTGTGGGCGCTCGCGATTGCCCCCGGCCCGTGGGCCACCCGCGACGTCGACTGGCCGTACGACGCGGACGGCTTCCGCGATGTCGCGATCGCCCAGCAGGCGCGTGATGGCAGGTGGCTGCGCGATCCCTTCTATGCGCACGACGCGGCGTGGTACAGCCCGCTCGTTCCCGGGCTCGTCGGCCTCACGTCTGCCGCGCTCGGCATCGAGACGCCGGCAGCGTACTGCCGGCTCGGCGCGTGGTTGAACGCGCTGGCGCCCGTTGCCTTCTGGGTGTTCGTACGGAGCGCGTGCGGCGGGTGGCCGGCGCTCTTTGCCGCCGCCGCGTTCATGTTCCTGCCGGGCAGACCACCGGCGTGGGCTTCCGCAACCTACTCGCCGTGGCTGTTTCCGTCGGTGACCGCGCAGATCCCGTTCTATGCCGGTCTCGCGCTCATCGCGAGAATCGGCCGTGCCCCGGCACTGCGCTCGTGCCTGCTGTTCGGTGCCGTCCTCGCGGCAACGTTTCTCGCGCACGCGGCCGCCGCGATGATCCTCGGCGGCACCGCGCTGGCGGCATGGTGCTGGCGTGCATTCAGCGCGTCCCGTCCGGAGGCTGGCCGCTGGATTCTCGGCGGGCTCGCGTCGGTCGTCACCGCTGGCGTGCTGGCCGCACCGTTTCTGCTGCCGATCGCGACCCGGTACGGGTTCCACGTTCTCAACCGCGCTCCGGCGACATGGTCCGACGGGTCGGCAACGTTCGCGAGCCTGATCGACTTCGGCCGCGCGGGTTCCATTGTTCAGTGGGCGATCGCGGCGTATGGCGCCGCCCGGGTGCTTCGCCTGCCCACCGGCAGCAGGATCGTGATTGGCGCATGGGGCGTGCTGGCAGCGGCGGCTCTGATTTACGCCGAGCTGACAGCCGCCAGGGCGGACCTGCCCGCGCTCGTTCCCGCGTTTCACTTCTTCTTTCTGCTGCGCGCATGGAAGTGGGTGCTCTTCGGCTGCGGCCTTGCCGCTATCGCCGAACGGTTCGCGCATGCCGTCGCGCGGTGGAGCCAGGGTCGCCTGCGTCCGTCGGCCGTCGCCGCGGCCGTCGCCGCCGCGATGACCCTGAGCGTCTACCCCCGTTATCTCGGAAGGGAAGCGTTCACGGCCGCACCCGCGATGTCGCGGCGGCTCGCGCAAACGGAAGACCGTGCCGTGTACGAGTGGATCCGCTCTCATACGACTCCTTCGGCCGTTTTCCTTTCCAGCGACGAGGATGCGCTGCGCATCGCCGGCCCGGCGGGCCGTTCGGCGGTCTGTGTCAGCCCCGCGTTCTCGAACCCGTATGTGAGCTACGAAGAGCGCGCCGCCGCCCGCGACCGGCTGTTCGCCCTGGCGGCCGACGGCGATCGCGCGGGGTTCATCAGCCTCGCGCGCACACTTGGCGTCACGCATCTGCTCGCTCGGACGGAGGTGGCGGACGCCCTTCGCGCCCGTCGCGTGAGCATGTTCGACGAAGTGTTTGCGGCTGGCACGCTGGTGGTCTTCCGCGTGCCTGAATGAGACGCCGTTGCCCGCCATTCGGGCCGTACGTTACGCTCACGTCGCCTCGACTTCACGGAGACTTCATGAACCTGCGGACATCGCTGCGCCTCGCCATGTGGCTGTCGGCCCTCCCCATCGTCGCCGTGGCGGCCGCGCAGGGTCCGCCGCAGGGGCCGAGTCCGGGCGACGAGCCGTTCAAAGGCGTGACCACCAACGGCACCGTGCGTGCCGGGACTCTTCCCGATCAAGTCGACGGGCGTGTCGACGGCGCCGGTGCGCGACGCGGCGACGGCGTTCCTCGCCGCGCTCACGCCCGAGCAGCGCCAGCGCGACGGCCTTCGCCGTCGACGACGGCGAATGGCGCAAGTGGAACAACGTCCATCGCTACACCCGCCAGGGCGTCAGCTTCAAGGAGATGAGCGAGCCGCAGAAAGCGGCGGCGTTCGCGCTGCTCAAGGCCGGGCTCAGCGCTAAAGGGCTCGAGACGTCGCGCAACATCATGCGGCTCAACGAGACCATCGCCGAGATGACGAAGCGGTTCGAAGAGTATGGCGACGGCCTCTACAACGTCACCGTCATGGGCGAGCCGTCGGCGACGTCGCCCTGGGGCTGGCAGCTCGACGGCCATCACCTGATCATCAACTACTTCGTCCTGCGCGACCAGGTGGTGATGACGCCGACCTTCATGGGATCCGAGCCGATCCGCGCCGAGGCGGGGAAGTACGCCGGCACCGTCGGTGCTTCAGCCGGAGCAGGACAAGGGCCTCGCGTTCATGCAGGCGCTGACGCCCGAGCAGCAGAAGAAAGCGACGCTGCAGCCGGAGAAGACCGCGAACAATGCCCAGGCCCAGGCGTTTCGCGACAACCTGGTCCTCGACTATGCCGGCCTGAAGGCGGCCGAGCTGAACGACAAGCAGCGGGCGATGCTGGTCGACGTGATTGGCGAGTACGTCGGCAACATGTCGGAAGGCCACGCCAAGGTCCGGATGGAGGAAGTAAAGAAGCACCTCGCCGAGACCTCCTTCGCCTGGGTCGGCGCCACGGGCAACGACGCGGTCTTCTACTACCGCATCCAGAGCCCGGTCATCCTGATCGAGTTCGACCACCAGGTGCCGGTCGCGCTCCCCGGCCCGAAGGTGCCCGGCCGCATCCACGTCCACACCGTCGTCCGGACGCCGAACGGCAACGACTACGGCAAGGACCTCCTGCGCCAGCACTACGAGCAGCACAAGCAGGATCCGTCGCACGGCCACGTGCGATGACGCCATAAGCACAATTGATGAAATGCGATCGGCGTTGACGTCGTAGTTCCGCCATCGAGAACTACCGGCGGTCGGAGTCCCGGCCGCCGGGCAATCCTGCAATCTTTCCGGGAGTAGTGCGATGAGACGGGTCTGGACCTGGGTCGGCGTGGTGGCAATGGCGGCAACCGGTTTCGGGCAGACCGGCGGCGATCGGTTGACGCCCGAGGCGCTGCAGAACTTTGCCTTCCGCAGCATCGGCCCGAGCCTCACGACCGGGCGCCTGTCCGACATCGCCGTCGATCCGAAGAACTCGAACATCTGGTACGTGGCCGCCAGCGCCGGCAACCTCTGGAAGACGGAGAACCGCGGCAACACCTGGACGCCGATCTTCGATACCTACGGTTCGTATTCGCTCGGCGCGGTCGTCGTCGATCCGAAGAATCCGAACATCGTCTGGCTCGGCACCGGCGAGAACAACAACCAGCGCAGCGTCAGCTATGGCGACGGCATCTACAAGTCGACCGATGCCGGCGCGACGTGGACGCGGGTCGGGCTCGAGAACTCCGAGCACATCCAGAACATCCTCATCGACCCGCGCGACTCCAACGTGGTCTACGTCAGCGCCATCGGCCCGCTGTGGAACGCCGGCGGCGACCGCGGGCTCTACAAGACGACCGACGGCGGCAAGACGTGGAAGGCGGTGCTGGCGATCAGCGCCGACACCGGCGTCACCGACGTCGCGATGGACCCGAAGAATCCCAACGTCCTCTACGCCGCGGCGTATCAGCGCCGCCGCGCCGTCGGTCAGCTGATCGGTGGCGGTCCCGAGAGCGCGCTCTACAAGACGACCGACGGCGGCGCGAAATGGACGAAGCTGACCAAGGGGCTGCCGACGGTCGAGATCGGCCGCATCGGGATCGGCATCAACTGGAAGAATCCGAACACGGTCTACGCGCTCGTGACGGCGCAGCGGGGGCAGGGCGGCTTCTTCCGCTCGGACGATGCCGGCGCCAGCTGGACCCGCATCGGCCGCTCCGCGCCGACTGCCGGCCGCGGCGGCGGTGGCCGGGCCGGCGCCGCTCCGGCGACGCCGCCAGCCGCGTGTGGTCCGCTCGGCGCACCGCCCGCTGCGACCGCCTGCTCAGGCAGCGCCAGCCGCTCCCGAGACGCCGGCCGCGGCGGCAGCACCGGCTGCGCCGGCCGGCGGCGGCCGCGGCGGTCCCGCCGACGACTGCTATCGCGGCGGCGATCCCGGCTACTACAACGAGATCTTCGTCGACGGCCACGATCCCGAAACCATCTGGTCACCGCAGACGCAGATGTGGCGCAGCACCGACGGCGGCAAGACCTGGGGCATGGTGCCGATGGAAGGCGTTCACGTCGACCATCACGAGATCGTCTTCGACCCGACGGACAAGAACCACGTCATCATCGGCAACGACGGCGGCCTCTACGAGAGCTACGACGGGATGAAGACGTGGCGGCACTTCACCAACCTGCCGCTCTCGCAGTTCTATCGGGTCAGCACCGACAACGCCCGGCCGTTCTACAACGTCTGCGGCGGCATGCAGGACAACGGCTCGATCTGCGGGCCGTCGCGGACGCTGAACGGGCAGGCCGGCATCCGCACCAGCGACTGGTACACGGTCGGCGGCGGCGACGGCTTCCAGACCCGCAGCGATCCTGACGATCCGAACATCGTCTACGCCGAATCGCAGAACGGCGCCTTCAGCCGGCTCGATCTTCGCACCGGGACGCGCCTGAACATGCGGCAGCGTCTCAACCAGCAGGTGTTCCAGCAGGGCGCTGGCGGCCAGGGCGGCGGCCAGGGTGGCGGCCGCGGCGCGGCGACCGGACGCTGGCACTGGGATACGCCGCTTGTCATCAGCCCGCACTCGAGCCGCCGCGTCTACGTCGCCGGCGAGCGCGTGTATCGCAGCGACGACCGCGGCGAGAACTGGACCGCGATCAGCGGCGACCTCACGCGCAATCTCGATCCGGCGAAGATCGAGATCATGGGCAAGGTGTGGCCGCCCGACTCCGTCGCGTTCAACCAGGCGACGACGACGCTCAGCATCGATCACCGTGCTCGACGAGTCACCGGTCGTCGAGGGGCTGATCTACGTCGGCACGCATGACGGCCTGGTCCACGTCACCGAGGACGGCGGCCGGAACTGGACGAAGATCGAGAAGCTGCCGGGCCTGCCCGAGTACACGTTCGTCACCGATCTGTCCGCGTCGCCGCGCGACGCGAACGTCGTGTTCGCGACGTTCAACAACTACCAGCGCGGCGACTTCAAGCCCTACGTCTACCGCAGCAGCGACCGCGGCAAGACGTGGTCGTCGATTGCCGGCAACCTGCCACAGCGTGCCGGCGCCTGGGCCATCGCCCAGGATCACGTCAACGGCAACCTGCTGTTCGCGGGAATGGAGTTCGGCGTGTGGGCGAGCGTCGACGGCGGCGGGCGCTGGACGCAGCTCAAGGGCGGGATGCCGACGACGCAGGCGCGCGACCTGCAGATTCAGCGGCGCGAGACGGATCTCGTCGTCGGCACGTTCGGCCGCGGCGCCTACATCCTCGACGATTACTCCGCCCTGCGCGCGATGACCGCGGAGACATTGACGCAGGAAGCGGCGCTCTTCCCGCTGCGCGACGCCTACATGTTCGAGGAGCTCAGTCACAACACGGCGGCGTGGGGCAACGATTCGACCCCGAACCCTGCTTATGGCGCGACGTTCACCTACCACGTCGGCCAGGCGCCCGCCGCCGACGCGCGGCTGGTGCTGACGATCGCGGACGACACCGGCAAGCAGATCCGCCGTCTCAACCTTCAGGGAACGACTGGCGTGCACCGCATCGTCTGGAACCTTCGCGGCGAGCCACCGGCGGCACCGGCAGGCGGTCGAGGTGGGCGGGGCAGTGCCGTGGCGCAAGCCGAGGGTGAAGAAGAACAGGATGACACGCCGGTATTCACTGGCCGAGGTGGCGCGGCGCAGGGCCCGATCGCGCCAGCCGGGCGCTATCGCGCCACACTCGGCAAGATGACGGGTGACGCCGTGACGCCGATCGGCGAGCCGCAGACGTTCCTGGTGGTGCCGCTGCCGAGGTGATCCCCGGCGCAATTGTGAAAAGACTGTGAAGGGACGGCCGCGCACGCCGGCGCGGCCGTCCCTTTTTTGTCCCCTGCCTGAAGCTACCTGTCCGCGGCCGTCGTCATAGTGATATTAAGTACGTGACCTAAACCGCATAGCTCTCCGAACGCGCCGCGGGCGGTTATACAATCCACGCCTGGGCCCACTCACTGAGCGCCACGGGGGACAGGCGTGCTCGATGCGATCTTTCGGCTCTTCTTCAACTACCGGCCGGTAGTGTTTCAGCAGGGCGAATTCCGCCTGCTGCCGACGACGGGGTCGTACGTCGCCGCGGCCGTGGTTGTTGCCGCGATCGTCATCACCATCCTCACCTACCGTTCGGCGCGTGCGCGCAGCGACGCCAGGCATCGCGCCGTGCTGACGGCGATCCGCGTCGCCATGCTCGCGCTCGTCCTCTTCTGCCTGTTCCGCCCGGTGCTCGTGGTCCGGGCGGCGGTGCCGCAGCAGAACTTCCTCGGCGTCCTGGTCGACGACTCGCGCAGCATGCAGATCGCCGACGTCAACGGCGGCCCGCGCAGCGCCTTCGTCCAGAAGCAGCTTCGCCGGCCCCGAGGCGGCGACGATGCAGGCGCTCGGCAGCCGCTTCGTCCTTCGCAACTTCCGGTTCTCGTCGACGGCGCAGCGCCTCGGCGCGCCGTCCGATCTCACGTTCAGCGGCGCCCAGACCAAGCTCGGGGCGGCGCTCGACGGCGCGCGCCAGGAGCTCGCCGGGCTGCCGCTCGCCGGCCTCGTCGTCATCAGCGACGGCGCCGACACGACCGACGCCGAGCTGACCGAAGCGCTGCTGGCGATGAAGGCGGCCGACGTGCCGGTCTTCACCCTCGGGCTCGGCCGCGAGTCGCTCGAGAAAGACGTCCAGATCGATCGAGTGTCGGTGCCGCCGGCGGCGCTGAAGGGTACGTCGCTGATGGTCGACGCCCTGGTGACGCAAACCGGTTACGCCGGCGAGTCGGTCACGCTCGACGTCGAGGATGCCGGGCGCATCGTCGGATCGCAGGAACTGAAGCTGCCGATCGACGGCCAGCCGGCGACGGTCCGGGTGCGGTTCACGGCCGCCGATTCCGGGCCGCGCGTCTTCCGCTTCAGGATCGCGTCGCGCGTCGGCGAGCAGGTGACGCAGAACAACCAGCGCGAGGCGCTGGTCGACGTCTACGATCGCACCGAGAAGATCCTCTACTTCGAGGGCGAGCCGCGGCCGGAGCAGTCGTTCCTTCATCGCGCCGTCGACGAGGACAAGAACCTCCAGGTCGTCACCATCGTCCGCACCGCCGACAACAAGTACTACCGGCTCCTGCTCGACAACGCCGACCAGCTCGCCGGCGGTTTTCCGAAGACACGCGACGAGCTGTTCGCCTACCGCGGCCTGATTCTCGGCAGCATCGAAGCGGGCGCGTTCACCGGCGATCAGCTGCGGATGATCGCGGAGTTCGTCGAGCGCCGCGGCGGCGGCCTGCTGATGCTCGGCGGCGGCCGGTCGTTTTCCGAGGGCGGCTACGCCGGCACGCCGGTGGCGGACGCGCTGCCGGTGGAGCTCGAACGCATGGCGCGCCAGGCGCAGTGGTCGATCTCGCGCCTCAAGATCCGGCCGACCCGCGCCGGCGAGGGACATGCGCTGGCCCAGATCGCGCCGACCGAAGCGGCCTCGCTCAACCGCTGGAACGAGCTGCCGACGCTGATCAGCGCCAACACCATCAAGGGCGTGAAGCCGGGCGCGACGGTGCTGCTCACCGGCGCGGACGAAGGCCGCGGCACCCAGCCGGTGCTGTCGTTCCAGCGCTACGGCCGCGGCAAGGCGCTGGCGTTCACGGTGCTCGATTCCTGGCGCTGGCAGATGCACGCCAGCATTCCGCTCGAGGACATGACGCACGAGAACATCTGGCGGCAGCTGCTGCGATGGCTGGTCGACGGCGTGCCCGGTCCGGTCGAAGTCCACACCACGGTCGAGCGCGTCGAAGCGGGCGAGCCGGTGACGGTCCTCGCCGACGTCGTCGACGACACCTTCCTGGAGATCAACGACGCGCAGGTGACCGCGAAGGTGACGACGCCGAACGGCGGCGCGATCGACGTGCCGATGCAGTGGACCGGCGAGCGCAACGGCCAGTATCGCGGCACGTTCGTCACCACCGACGAGGGCATGTACGCGGCGCGCGTCGAAGCGACGCGCGCCAGCAAGCCGCTCGGCGCCGGCGAGACCCACGTCCGCGCCGCGCCCGGCGACGCCGAGTACTTCGACGCGACGATGCACGCGGCGCGGCTGCGGCGCATCGCGGAAGAGACCGGCGGCAAGTTCTATACGCCGGAGACGCTGCCGGCCCTGGCCGAGGACCTGAAGTACACCGGCCGCGGCGTGACCACGGTCGAGGAACGTGACCTCTGGCACATGCCGATCATCCTCCTGCTCATCGGCGGGCTGGCCTGCGCCGAGTGGGGCTACCGGCGGGCCGTCGGGATGGCGTAGGAAGAAAGGTCGAAGTTCGAAGGTTGAAGTTCGAAGGGACGTTCGAAGGGACGTTCGAGGTGAAGGGGCGAAGGTGAAGAAGGTCGTAGGGCGGAGCTTCAGCTCCGCCGCGTTCGTCGTCGCGCTGATGCTGCTGACACCGTTGGCGGCGATGGCGCAGAACGCGCATCTGGCGGTAATCGTCGGGCTCGCGGGCGAGCCCGAGCATGCGGAGCTGTTTCAGCGCTGGGCGTCGACGCTCGTCGACGGCGCCGGCAAGCTGGGTGTCGAGAAGCCGATCTACCTCGCCGAGAAGCCGGACGTCGATCCGAAGCGCATTACTGGACGCTCCTCGAAAGAGGAAGTCGTCAAGGCGTTCGACGCGCTCAAGGCGGCTGGGGAAGACGACGTCGTTTTCATCGTCCTGATCGGTCACGGTACGTTCGACGGCAAGGTGGCGAAGTTCAACCTGCCGGGGCCGGACATGACACCGGCGGATTTCGAGCCGCTGCTGAAGGGATTGAAGTCGCGGCACATCGCTTTCGTGAACACGGCCAGCGCGAGCGGGCCGTTCGCGCAGGCGCTGGCCGGACCGGGCCGGATCGTCGTCACGGCGACGCGTTCGGGGAGCGAGCGGTTCGCGACGCTGTTCGGCGGGTATTTCGCTGATGCGCTGGCTGGCATCGATGCCGACGTCGACCGCAACCGCCGCGTCTCGGTGCTCGAGGCGTTCACCTACGCGCAGCGCGAGGTCGCGACCGCCTACGAGCGCGAGGGCATCATGCTGACCGAGCATGCGCTGCTGAACGACAGCGGCGGCGAGGGCATCTCGAACCCGACCCCCGACGGCAAGCAGGGCAAGGTCGCCGCGGTGCTGTCGCTGGGCAGCGCGACCGCCGCGGATCCGCTGCCGGCCGATCCGAAGGTGCGGGCGCTCTACCTCGAGCGCCGCGACCTCGAGCGCCGCGTCGAGGCCCTCAAGCTGCTCAAGGGCAGCATGCCGGCCGATCGCTATGCCTCCGAGCTCGAGAAGCTGGTCACCGATCTCGCGTTGAAGACGCGCCAGATCCGCGAGCTGGAAAAGAAGTAGATGAGCAGGACCGTCGCACTCGGGCCGGCCATGGTGGCAATGGTGGCGATGGCGGCCATGGCGGCCATGGCGGAAATGACCGTCGCGCTGCCGGGCCACGAGCGCCGGGACGAGGCCGGGAGTGTCGAGCAGCGACGTGCCGAGCCGCGCGGCTTCGACGGCAACGTCGAGTACGACGGCCGGCTGGTGTTCGTGAGGATGCGGTTCGACACCGGGTTCGGTGCCAACGCCTGGCGGGCGCGGGGCAGCAGCGGCGAGCCGCCCTGGGCCCACGACTACCCGACGGCGGACACGCACCTGATGAAGATCTTCCAGGAGTTGACGACCGCGACGCCGCGCGCCGACGTCTCGAACGTCTTCAAGTTCGACGACCCGGATCTCTTCGACTATCCGATCGCGTACGTGTCGGAGCCGGGCTACTGGTCCATGTCGGATCAGGAAGTGGCGGGGCTGCGCAACTACGTGCTCAAGGGCGGGTTCCTGATCTTCGACGACTTCCGCGAGAACGATTGGTACAACCTCGAAGAGCAGATGAAGCGGGCGCTGCCGGACTTGCGCTGGGTCGCGCTCGCGCCCGAGTCGCTGGTCTTCAACTCGTTCTTCGAGATCAAGAACTTCGAGTTCGGCGCCTACGGCCGGCCGACCTACTACGGGCTGTTCGAGGACAACGACCCGAAGAAGCGGATGCTGGCGATCGCCGGGCACAACCAGGACCTCGGCGAGTACTGGGAGTTTTCCGACACCGGTCTGATGCCGGTCGATCTCTCGAACGAGGCGTACAAGTTCGGCGTGAACTATTTCGTCTATGGATTGACGCACTGACGACTGCAAAGGCAAAAGGCAGAAGGCAGAAGCGCCTGCGGCCCGAGCGGGAGGATGTGAGCGGGGGTGGGGCCCCGCGAACATTGAGAAAAGACCTTGAAAGCGAGGACCGAGTGGAGCGAGTGGCGCAGCAAGTGGTCGATATCGAGTCTCCCGATGACGTCGCGCTGGCCGATCGGATGAAGCAGGGCCGCGACCAGATTGTCGCCGAGCTGCAGAAGCTCATCATCGGTCAGGCAGACACGGTGCATCTCGTGCTGCTGTCGCTGTTCGTCGGCGGCAACAGCCTGATTGTCGGCGTTCCCGGGCTGGCCAAGACGCTGCTCGTCCACACGCTGGCGCGCGTGCTCGAGCTCAAGTTCAACCGCATCCAGTTCACGCCGGACCTGATGCCGTCCGACATCACCGGCACCGACATCATCCAGGAAGACACGACGACCGGCCGCCGGCAGATGGTGTTCGCGCCCGGACCGATCTTCGCCAACATCGTCCTCGCCGACGAGATCAACCGTACCCCGCCGAAGACGCAGTCGGCGCTGCTCGAGGCAATGCAGGAGCATCGCGTCACGATCCAGGGGCGGACCTACCAGCTCGAGGAGCCGTTCTACGTCTTCGCGACGCAGAACCCGATCGAGCTCGAAGGCACCTATCCGCTGCCGGAAGCCCAGCTCGACCGTTTCATGTTCCACATCGTCATCGAGCATCCGCCGGAAGACGAGGAGTACGAGGTCGTCAGGACGACGACGGCGATTCTCGATCCGAAGTTCGAGCGGCCGGTGAACGGCGCCGACCTGATCGCGTTCCAGCGCCTGGTCCGCCGCGTGCCGGTGGCCGAGCCGGTGATGCGCTACGCGCTCAGCCTGGTGCGGGCGAGCCGGCCGAAGTCGCCGACGGCGCCCGAGCAGGTCAAGAAATGGGCGGCGTTCGGTGCCAGCGTCCGCGCCGCCCAGTACCTGGTCCTCGGCGCCAAGGCGCTGGCCATCACCAGCGGCCGCTACCACGTCAGCTTCGACGACGTGCGCAAGCTGGCGCACCCGGTCCTCCGTCACCGCGTGCTGACCAATTTCCATGCCCAGTCCGAAGGCATCACCAGCGACGCGCTGATCGATCGCCTCCTCGAAACCGTGCCGGTGCCGCGGTCGGGAATGTAACGATGCGCCTGAGCCGCCTTGAGCCGTAAGCCCTGAGCCCTGAGCCGACATGGATCACACCGCAATCCCCGGCGCCCGCTTCGTCGATCCCGTCGTGCTCGCGCGCATCGGGAACCTCGAGCTCGTGGCCCGCGCCGTCGTCGACGGCTTCATCAACGGCATGCACCGATCGCCGTTCTTCGGCGCTTCGGTCGATTTCGCCGAACACCGCGGCTACGTTCCCGGCGACGACATCAGGCGCGTCGACTGGCGGCTCTACGCGCGGACGGACCGCTACTACATCAAGGAGTACGAGGCCGACTCGAACTCCAATTTCTCGGTACTGCTCGACGTGTCGAAGTCGATGGGCTTCGGCACCCGCGGCATGACCAAGCTGGAATACGGCAAGATGCTGGCCGGCTGCCTCACCTACCTGGTGCATCGCCAGCGCGATCGCGTCGGCCTCGTCGTCTTCGATCGCGACATCGTCGAACTTGTGCCGCCGTCGGCGAAGCACATGGACGTGGCGCTGCACGTCCTTGATCGGGTTACGCCCTCGCTTGATCGGGTTACACCCTCGCTCGACCGCGACAAGCCGACCAATCCCGGGGGGTTGCGGGTGCCGATGCACAAGGTCGCCGAGCACTTCGGCCGGCGCGGGCTGCTGGTGCTGATTTCAGACTTCTACGAGGAGCCGGACGCGGTGCTCGAGGCGGTCGGCCCGCTGCGCTTCCGCGGTCATGATCTGGCGGTGTTTCACCTGCTCGACCCGGCGGAGCTCGATTTTTCGTTCCGCGAGCCGTCGGCGTTCGAAGACCTCGAGACCGGCGAGCAGATTCCGATCGTTCCCGACGCGCTGGCGGATCAGTACAAGGAACTGGTGCAGGCGCACGTCAACGCGCTGCGCGAGCGGTTCACCGCCAATCGCATCGATTACACCCTGCTGAACACCTCGCAGCCGCTCGACCATGCGCTGTTCAGCTACCTGACGACCCGCGAGCGGCTCTCGCGCGTGCGCTGACATGTCATTCCTGACGCCGCTCTTCCTCCTCGGTCTCGCCGGGCTCGCGATCCCGGTGATCATCCACCTCATTCAGAAAGAGCGGAAGAACGTCGTCCAGTTCCCGTCGCTCATGTTCCTGCGGCGGATCCCCTACCAGTCGGTGCAGCGGCGGCGGATCCGCAACTGGCTGCTGCTGCTGATGCGGCTGGCGGCGCTGGCGCTGATCGTGCTGGCGTTCTCGCGCCCGTTCGTGCGGCGCACCGAGATCGCGGCGAGCGCCTCGGGCGCGCGTGAAGTCGTCGTGCTGCTCGACCGCTCGTACAGCATGGGCTACGGCGGCAAGTGGCCGCAGGGGCTGGCAGCGGCGCAGAACGCCATCAACGGATTGAGCCGCGGCGACCGCGGCTCGATCGTGCTGTTCTCCTCGAACGCCGAAGTGGCGCTGCGCTCGGCGCCCGACAAGGGCCGGCTGCTCGATACGCTGACCGGTCTGCAGCCGGGTTCGGGGGCGACGCGTTACGGCCCGGCGTTGAAGCTGGCCGGCAGCATCCTCGGCGAGTCGGCGCTGCCGCGGCGCGAGGCGATTCTCATCACCGACTTCCAGCGCGGCGGCTGGCAGGGTGGCGAAGGCGTGCAGATGCCGGAAGGCGCGGTGCTCACGCCGGTGTCGATCAGCGACAGCGGCAAGACCAACCTCGCGATCGCCCCGGTCACGCTGCAGCAGTCGGAGTTTCAGGGCCAGCAGCGCATCATCGTCACCTCCGGCGTGGTCAATCATTCTGATACGCCGCAGACGGTCGAGATCGGGCTCGAGATCGGCGGCCAGCGCATCCAGGGCAAACCGGTGTCGGTGGCGGCGCATGGTGCCGCGTCGACCTCGTTCGATCCGGTGACCGTCGCCGATCGCAACGTCCGCGCGACGGTCAAGCTGCCCGACGACGCGCTGCTGCGCGACAACGTCTTTCACTTCGTCGTCTCTCCGGAGGCGCCGGTGCGTGTTGTCATCGCCGACCGGCCGGGTGCCCAGCGCAACAGCAGCTTGTACCTGTCGCGCGCGGTCGCGGTCAGCGAGTCGCCGCGGATCGAGGCGCGGATGCGCCCCGCCGATTCGTTGAGCGCCGAGGACATCGCTGCGGCAACAGTGATCATCCTCAATGACACGCCGGTCTCGCAGGCAACGGCGGAGCGCCTGAAGGAGTTCGTCGAGCGCGGCGGCGGCCTGTTCCTGGCGATGGGCGAGCGCGCCGACTGGCCGGGCATCGTCGACCTCCTGCCGGGGGTGCCGGGACCGCCCGTCGATCGCTCGCGCGGTTCGGCGGCGCGCCTGGGCGCGCTCGAGTACGGGCATCCGTTGTTCGAAGTGTTCCGCGGTCCGCGCACCGGCGATTTCGCCTCGGCCCGCCTCTACAACTATCGCAGCGTGACGCCCGCCGCCAACGTCCAGACGCTGGCGCGGTTCGACGACGGCGCGCCGGCGCTGCTCGAGCGGCGGGTCGGCGCCGGCCGCGTGCTGATGTGGACGTCGACGCTCGACACCAACTGGACCGACCTGGCGCTCAAGCCGGTGTTCGTGCCCTTCGTTCACCGCATCGTCCGCTACCTTGGCGGCTATCGCGATCCGCGGCCGTGGCGCACGGTCGGCGACGTTGTCGATCCGGGCCTGCAGGCGCCGCGTCCGGGGGCGCCGGGAGTGCCGGGAGTGGATGCGTCGCGGGTCGCGGTGACGCCCGGCGGTCAGCAGGTGTCGCTGGATGGCGACGGGCCGGAAGTGCTCGAGCTCGCCGAACAGGGGTTCTACGAGTTCCGGAACCAGGGCCGGGACGGCGACGCGCCGGTAGTCGTCGCCAGCAACGTGAACCTGGCCGAGTCGGACCTCGCGGCCCTCGATCCACAAGAGGTAGTCGCGGCGGCGGTGGGACGAGCGGGGGGCCAGGTTGCGGGCCCGCCGCCCGCGCCGCCGACCGATGAGGCGCAGGAATCGGCGCAGCGGGTGTGGTGGTATCTGCTGTTTGCCGGCCTCGTCCTGCTCGGGGCCGAAACAGTCGTGGCCAACCGATTGACAGTGTAAGCTGGGTACTTCCAGGGAGCGAGACGCTATGCCAATGCTTCAGCGACGCCTCGACAATCCGAACGATCTGGTGGCCGCCATCCACCAGGTGCGACGGCGGTGGCGATACAAGCTGATGCTGCGCGGCGCCGTCGGCGTCCTCGGCCTGGGCGCGATCGCGCTCGTGCTCTCCGCCTGGGGGCTCGAGTCGTGGCGCTTCGCGCCCGGCGCCATCATCACGTTCCGCATCCTGCTGGCGGTCGCGGTCGCCGCGCTCGTCGGCTGGTTCATCGTCCGGCCGCTCTTCTGGCGCGTCAGCGACGAACAGGTTGCGCTTTACCTCGAAGAGCACGAGCCCTCGCTGCAGGCCGAGATCGTCAGCGCCATCGAAGCCAGCCGGCTGGCGGCGACGAGCAACTCGCCGCACTCGCAGCGGCTGGTCGCGCGCCTGGTCGAATCGGCCGTCGCCAAGGTCGAGGCGATCGACTGGGGCCGCAACGTCGAGCGTTCGCGCCTGCGTTCGTACGCCGCGACGTTCGCCATCATCGGCATCGCCGCGGTGGCGCTCTTCTCGCTCGGTCCGAAATTCCTGCGCCACGGCCTCTCGGCGCTCCTCGTCGTCTCGCGCAGCGTGCAGGCGGCAGCGCCGTACCGCATCGACGTGACGCCGGGCAACGCCAGCGTGCCGCGCGGCGTCGATCAGACGATCACCGCCACGCTCGCCGGTTTCGAGGCCGATCAGGCCTACCTGATGGTGCGCAAGAGCCCCGACGCGCCGTTCGAGCGGATGCCGCTCGTCCGCAGCGAGAACAGCAACGAGCCGAACAAGTACGAAGGCATGCTGTTCGATCTGGCGGCGCCGATCGAGTACTTCGTCGAGAGCGAACGCGTGACGTCACCGACCTACACGCTGAAGGTCGTCGATCTGCCGTACGTGCAGAAGCTCGAGCTCGAGCTGCACTTTCCCGCCTATACCGGGCTGGCGCCGCGCAAGATCGAGGACGGCGGCGATCTCGCGGTGCTGAAGGGCACCGAGGTCCGCGTCAAGGTGACGCCGACGATGACCGCCAAGGGCGGACAGATCCTCGTGAACGACGACCAGAAGGTGGCGCTCGCAGTGAGCGATGGCGTCCTGACGGGTGCGTTCACGGCCAGCAAGGACGGCTTCTACCGCTTCGAGCTCGACGCGCCGACCGGCGAACGAGTCTCCGGATCGCCGCAGTACACCATCGACGTGCTCTCGGACCAGGCGCCGACCGTCTCGATTGCCAAGCCGGGCCGCGACACCAACGCCTCCCCGATCGAAGAGGTGCTGGTCGAAGCGCGGGCGGAAGATGACTTCGGCGTCCGCGATCTCGAGCTCGTCTACTCGGTGAACGGCGCCGCCGAGAAATCGATCCGGCTGTTCGACGGCAGGAACCGGCTGGCGGAAGTGACCGCGGGCCACACGTTCTACCTCGAGGAGCTCGACGTCAAGCCGGGCGACTTCGTCTGGTACTACGCCCGCGCCGCCGACAACGACGCCGCCGGCGGCAAGCGGCAGTCGAGCGACATCTACTTCCTCCAGATCCGGCCGCTGCGGAAGGAATTCCGCCGCGCCGAGTCGGATGCCGGCGCCGGCGGCGGTGGCGGTGGCGGGGGCTCGCAAGTCGGCGCGCTGTCACAGCAGCAGCGGCAGATCATCTCCGCGACCTTCAACATCAACCGCGATCGCAAGACGATGACCGCCGACAAGGTGCGTGAGAGCTCGACCGTCATCGCCCTGTCGCAGGCCAAGCTGCGCGACCAGGTTGACGGCCTGCTGACGCGGATGAACAGCCGGCTGATCCAGCAGGACCCGTCGTTCAAGAAGATTGCGGATCTGCTGCCGCAGGCCGTCGCCGAGATGAAGAATGCCGAGGCGAAGCTGCAGAAGGCGGATCCGCAGGGCGCGCTCGAGCCGGAACAGAAGGCGCTCCAGGTCCTGCAGCAGGCCGAGGAAGAGTACGAGGTCCAGGTGCAGATGGGCCGCCAGCAGGGCGGCGGGGGCGGCGGCGGCCAGAGCGCGATGGCGAACGATCTGGCGGACTTGTTCGAGCTCGAGCTCGACAAGATGGCCAACCAGTACGAAACGGCGCAGCGGGCGCAGCAGGAGCAGGCCGATCAGCAGCTCGACGCGCTGCTCGAGAAGCTCAAGGAGCTGGCGCGCCGGCAGGAGCAGGAAGCCGAGCGTCAGCAGCGCCGGGCCCAGGCCGGGCAGCCGGGCGGCGGCAACGCGGCCTCGCAGCGCGCGCTGGCCGAACAGGTCGAGGAAGCGGCGCGGCGCCTGGAGCAGCTGTCGCGCGAAGAGAACCGGCCGGAGCTGGGCGACAGCGCCCGGCAGCTGCGGCAGGCCGCGGATCAGATGCGGCAGGCATCGGCCAACGGCCAGTCTGGCTCGGCCCAGGCGGCGACGGCGCTCGACAAGCTCCAGGAGGCGCAGCGCAAGCTGCAGCAGTCGCAGAGCGGCCGCGCCGAGCGCGATCTCAAGGATGCGGTGCGGCAGGCGGAGGAGATTGCGCGCGAGCAGCAGCAGATCGCCGACGCCGTCCGCAACCTCGATCAGGCCGGCGAGCAGCGGCGCGAGCGGGCCGAGCAGCTGAGCGAGCGCAAGGACACCCTCGAGCAGAAAGTCGCCGAGCTCGAGAAGCATGTCGACCAGACGGCCGCGGACCTGGCGCGGACCGAGAAGGACGCGTCGCGCAAGCTCGGGGAAGCGTCGACCTCGATGCGTGAGAACCGGCTGCGCGACAAGATTCGCTACTCGCGGTCGCTCATCCGATCGCCGCGCGTCTCGAGCAGCGACGCCTCGACCTTCGAGCAGGAGATCGGCAACAACATCGGTGACGTACAGAAGAAGCTCGCCGACGCTGCCGGGGCGCTCGGGCGGACCAAGCCGGACGCGACAACGAGCGCGCTCGACAAGGCGCGTGAACTGGCGCGCGGGATGGAGTCGCTCGATCAGCGCATGCGCGAGCGCACCGGTCAGGGTCAGCAGGGCCAACAGGGTCAGCAGGGCCAGCAGGGGCAGCAAGGCCAGCAGGGTCAGCAAGGCCAGCAGGGTCAGCAAGGTCAGCAAGGCCAGCAGGGTCAGCAAGGCCAGCAGGGTCAGCAAGGCCAGCAGGGTCAGCAAGGCCAACAGGGTCAGCAGGGCCAGCAAGGTCAGCAGGGCCAGCAAGGGCAACAGGGCCAGGGCCAACAGGGTCAGCAGGGTCAGCAAGGCCAGCAGGGTGGCGGCCAGGGCGGCCAGAACACGGGCGGACAGCCGACCACCGGCCGCGAAGGCGGCGGACTGACCTTCGGGCAGGGGCCGATGGCGGGCGGCGGCGCCGGCGATCGCCGACCCGGGGCGATGACGCAGGAGGACGCGCGTCAGTTCCGCAACGAGCTCCAGCGCTGGACGCGTGAAGCGGAAGGGCTCCGCCGCATGCTGCAGAGCGAGAAGGTCGATCCGAAGGAGATCGACGCGATGCTCCGCGCGCTGCGGCAGCTGAACGACGAGCGGGTCTACAAGGACGTCGAGGAGCTGGCGCGCCTCCAGGCGCAGGTCACCGACAGCGCCAAGCGCGTCGAGTACCAATCTCCGCCGCCGCCTCGAGGCCAAGCAGGGACAAACGCTGCTCTCCGGGTCCGATGAGGTGCCGGAGCAGTTCCGCAAGGTCGTCGAGCAGTACCTATCGTTCGCTCTCGAAGGGACCGGACGCGGCGAAAACGCCGGAGAAACCCGTCCCCGACAAGCGCACCCCGGACAAGCAGTAGGGTGCGCCGCCGGGTCGCCTTCGCTCTCCTCGCACTGGCGCTCGCCGGAGTCGCCAGTGCGCAGGACTACTTTCAGTTCCGCCGCGGCGGGCGCAGCGCCCGCTTCGCGACCGCCACCAGCTTCGACGGGACGTTCAACTTCTGCCGCCTCTTCTACACGCAGGTCCGGCGCGCCTACGGCGGCCAGGGCTGGTGGACCGACTACCCCGACGCCGACACCAACTTCATGATCCGGTTGTCGGAGCTGACCAAGACCCGTGTCAGCCGGCAGCCCGGCGGCGACCCCAACCACCTCGTCGTCCGCGCTGACGAAGCGGCGTTGTTCCAGTGCCCGTTCGTGACCATCGAGGATGCCGGCACCGTCGAGTTCAGCCCGGCCGAGGTCGAAGGGCTGCGCGCCTACCTCTTGAAGGGCGGGTTCCTCTGGGCGGACGATTTCTGGGGGACGGAGGCGCTCGAGTACTGGGAAGAGCAGCTGAAACGCGTGCTGCCGGAGCCTCAGTACAAGCCGCAGGAGCTGCCGCGGACGCACCCGATCTACAAGATGATGTTCGAGTTGAAGCGGATTCCGCAGATTCCGTCGATTGCGCACTGGCGGCGCTCGGGCGGGGAAACGTCGGAGCTCGGTTTCGACAGCGAGCAGGTCCACCTGCGCGGCATCACCGACGAGCGCGGCCGCGTCATGGTGCTGATCACGCACAACACGGATATCGCTGACGCCTGGGAGCGCGAGGCCGAGGATCCGCGTTTCTTCTATCTGTTTTCCCCCGAAGGCTACGCCGTCGGCATCAACATCCTGCTCTACGCGATGACCCACTGAAAAGGGAGTCGGATCGCGGTCGTCGAGTTACGCACTTCTACTTCGTCTTCGTCGCCAGGCGGCCGACGGCGCCCTTCTCGCCGGCGCCGAACGCGACGCCATCGCGCCTGGCAACGCTGACGGTGTGAAAGCCGGGCCCTGGAATCGCGGTCCACGTTCTGCCGCCGTCGCGCGACAGGTCGCTGCCGCCAGGCCCGACGGCGATCACCGACTGTCCGCCGCCGTCGAGATAGGCAACCGCCGATCTGAATCCCGTCTGCCCCTTGACCAGCGTCCAGGTCGCGCCGCCGTCGGTCGTGACCGCCGCGTTGTCGCCGATGCCGGCTTCGACCTTGTAGTCGCCGCCAACGACGATGCCGCGGCGGGCGTCGGCGAACGCGATCGAGAAGATGCCGCTCGACGGCCCGGCCGGCAGCGGCGTCCGCGCCACCTGCCATGTCTGCGCCGCCGTCGCTCGACCGCAGCACGCGCGATTCGCTCGCCGCGCCGGTCGCGATCCAGACCAGGTTCGGCGCCACCGTGGCGACGTTCGTGCCGCTGGCGGCGAAGAACCCCTCGTTCGGCAGCGCCGCCGGCAATCCCGCCGCGGCCACCTGTTCCCACGTCCTGCCGCCATTGCCGGTCCTGAGGATCACGAAGCGGCCGTCGACCGAATCGCTGACCGCGACGCCGCGCTCCGCGTCCCAGAACGCCATCGCGTCGAAGAACGCTTTCGGATCGCGGTTGACGAACTGCTCGCTCCAGGTCGCGCCGGCGTCGACGGTCTTGTAGATGCGCGATGCCTCGCCGGGGCCGATGCTGAGCGCGTACGCGGTCCTGGCGTCGATGCCGTCGACGTCGCGGAAATCGAGTTTCTCGCTGCCGGGGATCGTCAACGACTGCCATGTCCTGCCGCCGTCGCCGCTGCGGATGACGGTGCCGTTGGCGCCGCTGGCCCACACGACCTCGGCCGAGACGGCGCTGACGCCGCGCAATCGCGCCGTGACGCCGGACGTGAGCGGCAGCCACGACGGCGGCGCGGTCTGGAGCATTGCGAACGGTAGCAGGACGGCGAGCAGCAACGGGCGCATGGCGTTAGTATGCTCGCGAGCGGCAGTCAGAAGCGAGCGCCGCCGCGGCCTTGCGGTGCGGGGGCCTCGCTACCAACTGCTGTCAGAAGAGGGACGACATGTTGAAAGCACTCGTTGGGTGCGGCGGTCTGCTGCTGCTGACCGTCGTACATGCCGGCCAGGCGCCGGACGGTTCGCCAGAGCAGACGATTCGCGCCATCGTCGCCTCGCAGGCTGCTGCCTGGAACGCGGGCGACGGCGCCGCCTACGCCAGGGACGTCTCGCCAGACGTGTCGTTCACCAACCTGTTCGGGATGGTCATGTATGGGGCACCGGCGTTCACCGAACGGCACACCGGGATTCTTGCCACGATCTACAAGGGCACGACGAAGCATCACGCGATCCGGCGCATCAGGTTCGTCACTCCCGACGTCGCCATCGTCGACATCGACAACGAGGTCCACGGCGTCAAGGCGCTGCCGGCCGGACTCACGGTTCCCGGTGACGGCGTGCTGAAGACGCAGCTCATGGAAGTCCTCGTTCGCCGGGGCGGTCGATGGTGGGTGGAGGCGTACCACAACGTCGACGTGAAGCCGGCCAACTGATCGCCCGGCCTCGCCTTGACCACGACCCACCGGCTCGCCACTCGCGACGATGTCGGCCCGCTGCGAGAGTTCATGAACGCAGCCATATCCGAGCTGCAGACGCCGTTTCTCGACTCGGCCCAGCTGGCCGCGAGCCGCCTCGTGATGGGGCTGGACACCCAGCTCATCGACGATCGGACCTACTTCGTCGTCGAGGCGGACGGGTGTCTGGCGGGCTGCGGCGGATGGAGTCGCCGCCGGACGCTGGACGGCGGCGATCAATCGCCGGGACGAAGCGACATGTTCGTCGAGCTGATGGCGACGCTGGCCGGTGAGCCGCTCTACCGCGCCTGCGGCTATTCCCAACTCGAAGCGACGACTGACGAGCGCGGTGGCGCGGCCGTCCCGCTGCTGCGCATGCACAAGGAACTGTGACCGGGCGGCCTGCAGCCTTGCCCTGCGACCGCGCAACCGGCTACTGTGATCCTCAACCCGCTGACGCCTGCCGTCGGCGCCCGACGCGGAAGGATGTGTGGTTTGGAACGAGCTTACGGCCTGGACGTGCCACAGACTCTCGAAGAGGCTTGCGATCCGCGCCGGCTTGCCCTCGTCGTCTACGACATGCAGGTCGGCATCATGCGCCAGATGAAGGACGGTCCGGCGATTGTCTCCAGCGTCGCGAAAGTCATCGCCGCGTCGCGCGCGGCCGGGATTCGCGTCTTCTTCCTTCGCCACTTGTCGCTGCCGAAGGAACAGATGGGGATGTTTCAGCTGCGGATGGCCATGGCCTGGCAGCGTGTCTCGCGCGTCGATGACGTCCAGCCATGGTTCCTGCGCGACTCGCCCGGATTCCAGCTCGTGCCGGAAGTGACGCCGACGGCGGCCGAAGCCGTGTTCGACAAGATCACGATGTCGGCATTCGAGGGCACGCCGCTCGACATCGCGATGCGCGACTGCGGCATCAACGCGTTCCTGATCGTCGGCGTTGCCACCGAGATCGGCATCGAGCCGACCGTCCGGCATGGCGCCGACCTCGGCTACATCCCGATCGTTGTCGCCGACGCGTGCGGCGCCGGCCACCAGGAAGCGGGTGAGCGCTCGATCGCGAGCCTGCGTTTCATGGGTGACGCGCTCTTCACGAACGTCGAAGAAATCTGCGCCCTGCTGGCCCGGCGCGCGCCAGGTCAAGCGTAGTGCGCGCGTCCGATCGGCGCGGCGCCCTGCGGTTTGACGGCCGCGGCGTCCTCCAGCTATACTTCCGGCTCAAATGATTCAGCTCACCGGCCACACCACCGATCGAAAGCGGGTCAAGCGACCCGACAGGCTGGTGGTCTGAGTGCGCGCGTGATCTGAAAAGAACACGAACGGACAATCTGAACCCGCCGGCCTGCTCCAGGTCGGCGGGTTTTTCGTTTTTCGGGGCATGTTTCGCGGCCGTCTCACCAGCGCGGCGGCCGACGCAGGAAGAAGGACAGAGATCGTCATGAGTTCAGCAGGCACACAGGGCGGCAGATCGATCGAGGTTGGCGTGCTCGGCGCGACCGGCATGGTTGGACAGCAGTTCGTCCGGCTGCTCGCCGACCATCCCTGGTTCAGGACCACATGGCTCGGCGCCAGCGAGCGTTCCGAAGGGCGAACCTACCGCGAGGCGATGAAGTGGCGGCTGGCCTCGCTGCCGCCGGCCGACGCGCTCGATCGCAAGGTCGAGGCCTGCACCCCCGGCAACGCGCCGCGGATTCTTTTCTCGGGCATGGACGCGGCTGCCGCCAAGGAGATCGAGCCTGCCTTTGCCGCCGCCGGCCACATCATCGTCAGCAACGCCCGCAACTTCCGCATGTTCGCCGACGTGCCGCTGGTGATTCCCGAGGTCAACGGCGATCACCTCGCCCTCATCACCCGCCAGCGCCGCGAGCGCGGCTGGTCCGGCGCCATCGTCACCAACCCGAACTGCTCGACCGTCGTGCTCTCGATCGTACTGGCGCCGCTGCGCCAGTTCGGCCTGTCCCGCGTGATGGTGACGACGCTGCAGGCCGTCTCGGGCGCTGGTTATCCCGGCGTCGCCTCGCTCGACATCCTCGGCAACGTCGTGCCGGCGATCTCCGGCGAAGAAGAGAAGATGGAGAGCGAGACCCAGAAGATTCTCGGCGCGCTCGAGCGCGACGGGGTGACGCCGCATCCCGTCATCGTCAGCGCGACGACGACGCGGGTGCCCGTGATCGACGGCCATACCGAGGCGGTCTCGATCGAGCTGACGCAGAAGCCGTCGCTGGCGGACATCCGCGCGGCGCTGGAGGGCTTCCGCGCCCGGCCGCAGGAACTGAAGCTGCCGAGCGCGCCACCGGCGCCGATCGTCTACACCGAGACGCCCGATCGCCCGCAGCCGCGGCTCGACGTCGAGCGCGACAACGGCATGACGATTACGGTTGGCCGTCTGCGGCCCTGTTCGATCCTCGGCTCGAAGCTCGTCGCCCTCGGCCACAACACCGTCCGCGGTGCCGCCGGCGCAGCGATTCTGAACGCCGAGCTCATGGTCGCGGACGGGATGCTGGACTGAGAGGGGCGGGGTCTAAGGGGGTAGGGGCTCACGGCTCACGGCTCATGGCTCATGGCTCACGGATAACCCCGTGAAGGATGGCCCCACGATCGGCTGCTGAAAGCACCCGATCGCGGCTAAACACCGGTCCGAGCGAAGCGAGGACCGACAGGTTGTGGGGCTGAGGCCCCACCACAAAATTGAGAAACGAGACACAAGCATCGTGCGCAACGTAGTAATGAAGTTCGGCGGGACCTCGGTGGCAGATGCCGAGGCGATGGGGCGGTTGATCGACATCGTCCGCGCCGAATCGGCGCTGACCGGGCCGCCCGTGGTCGTGGTTTCGGCGATGTCGAAGGTCACCGACCAGCTGCTGACGATGGCGACGGAGGCGGCGGCCGGAGACCGCGGCGCGCTGGCAGCCGGCGTCGACGAGGTGCTGAAGCGGCACCTGGCGGCGATTGAGACGCTGGTCGGCGACCCGGCAACGCGCGCGGCGGTGACGACGACCGTGACCGCGGAGTTCGAAGAGCTGCGGGCGATACTCACCGCGCTCGCGATCCTGCGCGAGGCCTCGCCGCGGTCGCTCGACAGCGTCGCCGCCGCCGGCGAGCTCCTCAGCAGCCGGGTCGTGACGGCGGCGCTCACGTCTGCCGGCATCGACGCGGTCTGGGTCGATGCCAGGCGTGCCATCGTCACCGACGATCAATACATGGGCGCTTCGCCGCTGACCGGCGAGACGCACGCAGCGCTGGCCCGCGAGGTCGCACCGCATCTCGCCGCCGGCAGGGTGCCGGTGCTCGGCGGCTTCGTCGGCGCGACCGTGAGCGGCGCGACGACGACGCTGGGACGCGGCGGGTCGGATTACTCCGCCGCCATCGTCGGCGAGGGCATCGGCGCCTCCGAGATCCAGATCTGGACCGATGTCGACGGCATGCTCACCGCCGATCCCCGCATCGTCGCCTCGCCGATGGTGGTGTCGCATCTCTCCTTCGGCGAGGCCTCGGAACTCGCCTACTTCGGCGCCAAGGTCCTGCATCCGAGCACGATTCTGCCGGCGGTCGCCGCCGACATCCCGGTCAAGATCCTGAACAGCCGTCGTCCCGCGGCCGCAGGGACGCTGATCACGGCGCGGCCGCCCGCCAACGATCGGCCGATCGTCGCGCTGGCCTGCAAGCGCAACATCACCGTCGTCGAGGTGACCTCGACGCGGATGCTGATGGCGCACGGCTTCCTCCGCCGCCTGTTCGAGGTCTTCGAGCGCTTCCGCACGTCAGTCGACGTCGTCACGACGTCCGAGGTGAGCGTGTCGGTGACGATCGACGACAGCCGCCGGCTGAAGGAGATCGTGGCGGCGCTGAGCGAGTTCGCCGAGGTCAACGTCGCGCCGGACATGGCGCTGCTGTGCGCGGTTGGCGAGAACCTGCGCTCGGACCCGGCGTTCGCGATCCGGATGCTCGCCGGGCTCGACGGCGTGCCGCTGCGGATGGTGTCGCAGGCGGCGTCGCGCCGCAACGTCACCGTGGTGATGCGGGACGCCGACGTCGCGACGGCGATGTCCCGGCTGCACGAAGCGTGGTTCGCGGCAAAGACCGAGTCGTCGGTGGGAGCGACGCGGTGACCGCCGGCTTGCCGCGGCTGAAGCTGCTGGTCGTCGGGCACGGCCGCATGGGTCACCTCGTGGACGCGCTCGCCGCCGAGCACGGGTTCGAGGTGGCAGGCCGCGTCGACGAGCACAACGCCGGGACCGACGACAGCTGGCCCGCTGCCGACGTCGCCATCGATTTCTCGATCGCCTCGGCGGTCCCGGGCAACGTCGCGCGCCTGGCGCAGCGGGGCACGAACATCGTCATCGGCACGACCGGCTGGCAGGAGCGGGAGGCCGAAGTCCGGCAGCTGGTCGCGAGCCATCCGATTGGCGTCGTCGCGGCGCCGAACTTCGCGCTGGGCGTCAACCTGTTCCTTGCCATCGTCGCCCGCGCCGCGGAGCTGATGGCGTCGCGGCCGGAGTTCGGCGCCTGGATTCACGAGCTGCATCACCGCGCCAAGGTGGATGCGCCGTCCGGCACCGGGCTGGCGCTGCAGGCGGCGATGGAGCAGGCCGGCTACCGCTCGCCGATCGACGTCGCCTCGACCCGCGCCGGATCGATTCCCGGCACCCACACTGTCGGATTCGACGGCGCTGCGGATACCATTACGCTGACGCACACGGCGCGCGACCGCTCGGTATTCGCCCGCGGCGCGCTCGAAGCGGCGCGCTGGGTCCACGGCCGCCGCGGCTGGTTCTCGATGAACGACGTGCTCGGCCTGTGAACATGTGGCAGTTTTTAATCTGATCGTGGCAGTTTCTGATCAGCCTGGGGTCAGACCATGGTCTGACCCCAAGTCTGACCCGTTTGGCGGAGGAGATCGATGAGAATTCCCTGGACTGGAGCTGGCACCGCGCTCGTCACCCCTTTCACCCGCGACGGCGCCGTCGATGAGGCCGGGGTGAAGCGGCTGGCGCGGCGGCAGATCGACGCCGGCATCCATTTCCTCGTGCCCTGCGGCACGACCGGCGAGAGTCCGACCCTCACCGAGGACGAGCGCGTCCGCATCGTCGAGCTCGTCGTCGAGGAATCGGGCGGCCGCGTGCCGGTTCTCGCCGGGTCGGGCGGCTACAACACCCGCGAGGTGATACACACCGCGCTCCGCATGAAGCGCGCCGGCGCCAACGGCATCCTCTCCGTCACGCCCTACTACAGCAAGCCCACCCCCGACGGCCTCGTCCAGCACTACACGGCGATCGCCGGCGAAGTCGGGCTGCCGATCATGCTCTACAACGTGCCGGGACGGACCGGCTGCAACATCGACGTCGCGACGCTGGTGCGCCTCGCCGCCGTGCCGGGAATCGTCGGCGTCAAGGAAGCCTCGGGCAACATCGGCCAGATGGTCGAGATCTGCGGCGCCGTGCCGAACAACTTCCTGGTGCTGTCGGGCGACGACGCGCTGACGCTGCCGCTGATGGCTGTAGGCGGCCACGGCATCATCTCGGTAGCGGGCAACGAGGTGCCGGCGGAGATGGCGCGGATGGTCGAGCATGCCGAGCGCAATGATTTCGCGGCGGCGCGGCGCATCCATGCCGAGATCCTGCCGTTGATGCTCGTCAACTTCATCGAGTCGAATCCGATCCCGGTGAAGTGCGCGATGGCGGCGATGGGCCTGCTCGAGGAAGTGTTCCGGCTGCCGATGGTGCCGCCGCGCGAGGCCTCGCGGGCGAAGATCCGGCAGGTGCTCGCCGCGCTGAAGACCGACGGAGCGATGGCCGTGGCGTCGGGCGGACGTTCGTGAGCCTGGCGGAGGAGATCGCTTCGATCGTCGCCGCCGGCGGCGACGCCAGCCGCGACGCGGCGCGCGACGTCTTCGCGCGCCTGCGCCAGGCGCTGTCGGCGGGCACGGTGCGTGCCGCGGAACCGGACCCGTCGACGCCGACCGGCTGGCGCGTCAACACCTGGGTCAAGCAGGGGATTCTGCTCGGCTTCCGCTTCGGCGCCAATGCCGACATGTCGTCGGACCACGGCAAGTGGCCGTTCTTCGACAAGGACACGCTGCCGCTGAAGCCGATGACGGTCGAAACGGGCGTCCGCATCGTTCCTGGCGGCTCGACGGTGCGCGACGGCGCCTATCTCGGCCCCGGCGTGATCTGCATGCCGCCGATGTACATCAACATCGGCGCCTGGGTCGGCGACTCGACGCTCGTCGATTCGCACGCGCTGGTCGGGTCGTGCGCCCAGATTGGTCGCCGCGTCCACCTCAGCGCGGCGGCGCAGGTCGGCGGCGTACTCGAGCCGGTCGGCGCGCTGCCGGTCGTCATCGAGGACGACGTGCTGGTCGGCGGCAACTGCGGCGTCTACGAGGGCGCCATCGTCAAGCGCCGGGCGGTGCTCGCGTCGGGCGTGGTGCTGACGGGCTCGACGCCGATCTACGACCTGCCCAACGAGCGCATCATCGAACCGGCGCCGGGCCAGCCGTTGATTGTGCCGGAGGGCGCGGTCGTCGTTCCCGGGACGCGTCCGATCACCTCGGCGAAGGGACGTGAATGGGGCCTGTCGGTGGCGACGCCGATCATCGTCAAGTACCGGGACGAGCGGACGGACGCGCGGACGGCGCTCGAACAATGGATCCGCTAGAGACGGTCGCGTTCGCGCGCGCGCTGGTCGACATCGACTCGACGACCGGCCGCGAGGCAGACGCCGGCCGCTGGCTGGCAGCGCGCCTGGCCGGCCTCGGCTACACCGTGGTGGAGCAACCGCTCGCCCGCGGCTGCGCCAACGTCCTCGCCACCCTGGATCCCCCAGAGGTCGTCTTCTCGACGCATTTCGACTGCGTGCCGCCGTTCATCCCGAGCCGTCTCGACGGCGATCGGCTCTACGGCCGCGGATCCTGCGATGCCAAGGGCATCCTCGCGGCGCAGGTGGCGGCGGCGGAGCGCCTGCGGCAATCCGGTGAGCGGCGCGTCGGCCTGCTGTTCGTCGCCGGCGAAGAGCGGGGCAGCGACGGCGCCGCGGCGGCCAACACGATTCCGAACCGCTGCCGCTATCTGATCAACGGCGAGCCGACCGAAAGCCAGCTCGCGCTGGCGACGCGCGGTGCGTTCCGCGTCCGCCTCCGCGCGTCCGGACGGGCGGCGCATTCGTCGATGCCGGAAGAGGGGGAGTCGGCGATCGAGAAGCTGGTGGACGCGCTGGTCGAATTGCGTTCGCTGCCGCTGCCGGCGAGCGAGGACCTCGGCACCACGTCGTACAGCGTGGGCTTGATCGAGGGCGGCGTCGCTCCGAACGTCGTCCCGGCGCACGCGGCGGCGGAGATCATGTTCCGCACCGTCGGCCCGAACGCGGCCGTCCTCGACGTCCTGCGCCGGCTCGAACCACGGGTGACCGCCGAGCCGGTGCTGCAGGTGCCGCCGATCCGGATGCATACCGTCGCCGGGTTCGAGCCGCGTGTGTTCCCCTTCACGACCGACGTTCCGCTGCTCGGTGCCTGGGGCAAGCCGCTGCTCTTCGGGCCTGGATCCATTCGCGTCGCGCATACCGACGATGAGTACATCGAGCTTGACGAGTTGCACGCCGCGGTCGACGCTTACGTCGCGCTCGCCCGCGGCTGTCTCGCCGCCTGACGGCTGCCGTCTCGCGGGCAATACCGGCCGGTCCGGCCAACCAGCGCCGGGCGTGTCACGTCTGTCATCGACAGGAGGCGAAGCGTGTGCGTCCGCCGACGGCTCCCGCTCGCCATTGCTTGTGCGCTCGCCCTGGCGGCGGGCGTGCGCGGGGCGCAGCCGCCTGCCGATGGTCCGTGCAGTTTTCCCGTCGCCGAGATCGCCTGGCTTCAGCGGGCGCTGCACGGCTGGGAGCAGGTCAGCCGCGAGTCGCTCAGTACCGACCCATCGCCGCTGCCCTGGGTGGTCCTCTACGACGCCGCCTGCGTCTGGCACCTCAATCCTGAGGCCAGTCCCGCCGCGGCGAGGCCGCCGCAGGCGGTGCTGACGTTCGCCAACGCGCCGGTAAACATCGGCTCGCTGCCGCACAACGGCACCATCTTCCTGCCGAACGGCGTACCGATGGCGGTAGAGATGAAGGCGAGCACCTCGCTCTACCGCGACGGGCGCGCCGCGTTCTTCGCGATGGCGATGCCCTCCGTGTGGCAGACGCGCGACGTCAGCGGCCCGACCCGCGCCGAGTACCTGCAGGGCGTCTTCAGCCACGAGATGACGCACATCCGCCTGCTCGTGCCGATCAACCGCCGCGTCCGCGAGCTCGCGCGCAAGCACGACCTCGCCTACCCGATCAACGACGACGTGATTCAGAACGAGTTCGCGGGAGTCGGTGGCTTCGCCGGCGCGGTGCATCGCGAGCGCGACCAGTTCTATCGCGCCGCGCTCGAGCCCGACGGCGACAAGCAGCGCCTCCTTGCTCGTCGTGCCCTCGGGATGCTTCGGCAGCGTCGGGCAAAGTACTTCACCGGCGCCAAGGCGGCCTACGCCGAGCTCGAATCGCAGTTCCTGCTGCTCGAGGGGGTCGGGCAGTGGGCCGCCTATCAGGTGAACAAATCGAGCGCCGGCGGCAATCACGCCGAGGTGATTCGCCTCGTGCGTGACAACCGCCGCTACTGGTCACAGGATGAGGGGCTCGCGATCTTCATGCTGGTCGATGCGCTCGTACCGGGGTGGCAGTCGCGCGTCTTCAGCCCCGAACCGGCCTCGCCGATCGCACTCCTCGAAGAAGCACTCGCGCCCCGCGGCCAGCCCTAGCGTCCCCCAACCGTCGACCACTGCATATAGGGTTGGGGTCAGACCATGGTCTGACCCCACTTCTACCGCGCGCTTGCGGACGACGTTTGCGGCTTGGTCGTTTTTTCCAGCGCCTTCCATTCCGGCGGCTTGACGCCCAGCAGGTGCTGCACGAAGAAGTCGTAGCGCTTGTGATCGCCATAGACGCCGCCCGACGTGTGGCCGGCGCCTGGCAGCGTCAGCAGATCGAACGGTTTGTTGTGCTTGATCAGCTGGTTGACGACCTGGTATGTCGACGCCGGATCGACGTTGTTGTCCATCTCGCCGACCACCAGCAGCAGCTTGCCCTCGAGCTTGGAGGCGTTGTCCACGTTCGACGCCGCCGCGTAATGCGGGTCAATCGGCCATCCCATCCACTGTTCGTTCCACCAGATCTTGTCCATCCGGTTGTCGTGGCAGCCGGCGGACGAGACCGCTGCGTCGTAGAACTCCGGGTGGAAGAGCAGGCCGCCGAGCGCGTTCTGCCCGCCCGCGGAGGTGCCGTAGAGCCCGACGCGGGTGATGTCGTAGTAGGGATACTTCGCCGCCACCGCCTTGTGCCAGAGGATCCGGTCGGGGAACCCGGCGTCGCCGAGGTTTCGCCAGGCGACGTCATGGAACGCCTTGGAGCGGTAGTTGGTGCCCATGCCGTCAATCTGGACGACGATGAAGCCGAGCTCAGAAGTCGCCTGCATGGCGCTGAACGCGGCAAAGGACTTCGGCACGAACGAGCCCTGCGGGCCGGCGTAGATGTTCTCGATGACCGGATACTTCTTCGCCGCGTCGAAATTGGACGGGCGCAGAATCACGCCCCAGATGTCGGTCTTGCCATCGCGCCCCTTGGCCGTGAAGACTTCCGGCGGCTTCCAGCCGGCCTTCTTCAAGGCCGCGATGTCGCCCGCCTCCAGCCGCGTCACGAGCGATCCGTCGCTGCCACGCCGCAGCTCCGACACCGTCGCGAGGTCCACCCGCGAGTAAGTGTCGACGTAGTAGCCGCGATCAGTCGAGAAATTGACGACGTGGTTCGCGTCCGCCTCGGTCAGCGTCGTCAGCCCGGTGCCGTCGAAGTTGACGCGGTAGTAGTGCACGAAGTACGGGTCCTTTCCCGGGTACATGCCGTTGGCGCTGAACCAGAGCTGCCGCTTCTCCTCGTCGGCGCCGATGACGGTGCGCACCGCCCAGTCGCCTTTCGTGATCTGGTTCTTGACCTTGCCGGTGGCGCCGTCCAGGAGATACAGGTGGTTCCAGCCGTCGCGCTCCGACATCCAGACGACTTCCTTGCCGTCGCCGACGTCGAGGCGGTACTTCTTGCTCGAATAGGTGAAGAAGGTCTTCGGTTCTTCGCTGATGAGGACGCGCGGCGTGCCGTTCATCGCCTCGACTTCGATCACACGATAGACCTGGTGGCCGCGCTGGTTGTACTCGAAAGTGACGGCGCTGCTGTCCTTGCGCCAGACCAGCGCCGTGACGTCGTAGGCGTTGGGAAAGAGTGTGTCGTCGACGATCAGCTGTTTCTTCGTGTCGACGTGGAAAACGACCGGCTTCTCGGCGTCGAGGACGTCGCCAGGCTTCGCGTACTGCAGCGTCGAGTGCTTCGGCTGCAACTGATCTTCCGGCGACGACTGGACGTAGTGGACGTAGCGGCGATAGCCGGGCTTGACCTTGTAGACCGCGATCTTCTTTGAATCGGGCGACCACACGAGCGACGCCGGATCGTAGTAGCCGCCCTCGGAGCCGTCGATGCTGAGCCGCGTCACCTCCGGTTTGCCGACTTCGCGGATGGCGAGGTTGTAGTTGTTGACCATCGCCTCGTAGCGGCCGTCTGGCGAGCGCTGCGGCTCGAAGCCGTTGATGTCGAACTCTGCGCGAACCGGGCCGCCGAGGCCGCCGCCACCGCGGCCGCCGCGCCCGCCACGGCCGCCGCGCCCGGCCGGCGGATCGGTGCGGCAGGCGTAGTCGGCGAGCGTGCAGCGCCAGATCACGTTCGTCACCGATACTTCGATCGCGCGATCGCCGTCGACGAGAGTGAACGCGTTGAACGGCAGGGTCACACCGGTATAAGCCTTCTCCGGCTTGAGGGCGGCGTTCAGCGCCGCGGCGAGCTGCTCGTGGTCGAACGGCGGCGTCTTCGCCTGCGTCGTCGCATCGACCAGGACGAATGCGAAACCGCCCTTCACCGATTTCCGGTACCAGAACTTCGTCGTCTTGGGCACCCATGTGGCCGGTTCCGGCACGTCGATCGCGAGCCCCTGGACCGCCTCGCGCAGGCCGAGGGCGCGCTGGTAATCGGCGACCGTGCCCTGGGCGTACGCCGGCCGCATCGAGAACGTCGACACCACGAAGAAGGCCGCGGCAAGGGCGGCGACTACCTGTTTGTGCATGAAACCTCTCCCGTCAGGGGACCCCGACGCGGGCATTCTACCGGCCTGCCTCCACTGGCGGCGAATTGGAATGTGTTATCGGGGCATAAGCTGCCGGCGGGGACCCGCGGCCCGGCTAAAACTGACAGAGTTGCACGCGTGCGCACACTTATGAGTGCGGACAAACCTGTTCAGGCGGCAGTTTTCTTCAGAAAACTGCCGGGTTCGCTTCTCGTTCTGAGCCGGTACAGCCTCTGCAGCGGGCGCCAGCGCCACCCCTCGGGGCGTGGCTTGTTCGAGAGCAGATCTCATGTCCAATTCGCGTCCGCACCCTCGGAACGGGACTTCGTCCGGCCGCCTGACGCTGCTGGCGTTTGTCGCCCTCGCCCTTGCGGCGACTGGCGCCTACGGACCGACCGTCGCGGCCGAGCGGGGCCAGGAGCGGGGTGCTCCGCCGCCGATGTTCACAACGCTGCAGCTGATGACGCAGGATTCGCAGGAGCTGCAGCAGCTGACCGTTCCGCCACGCCGCCGCCGCGTCCCACGACCTGTCGCGGCGACCGGGGCGGCGCCAGCCGATGCCGCGGTCGCGCAGGAGCCGCTCGAAGCGTCCGAGCCCGTGACGTTCCTGCAGTCGTACACCGCCGCCAATCTCGGCGAGCTGGGGTCGCTGCCGCCCGACCCAAGCGGTGCGGCCGGGCCGGCGCAGTTCATCTTCGCCGCCAACGGCCGCATCCGCAGCTTCTCGCGCGGAACCGGCGGCCCTGACGGCGTCCTCAACGTCTCGACCAACACCTTCTTCGGGTCGGTCCGCAACGGCGCGGCGACGTTTGCGCCGACGGTCAAGTACGACCGGCTCGCCGGCCGCTGGTTCGTCGTGATGGCGACCCAGGCGCTGCCCGGCCGCATCATGATCGCGTCGAGCAACGCCTCGACGATCACCGCGTCGACGGTCTGGAGCTTCTTCGCGTTCGACAACTCGTTCACCGGCACCGGCTGCGCCGTCGATTCACCGACCTTCGGGCTCGACAACGCGGCGCTCTACATCGGCGTCGTGCAGTTCTGCGACAACGGTGCGACCTACGCCGGCACCTCCGGCTACGTCGTCCGCAAGACCTCGGTGATCGACGGTGCGTCGATCGTCGTGACGCCGTTCCACGGCCTGACCGGCTCGGCGTCCGGCGCCGGCCCGTTTGCGCCGCTCGGCGTCGACAACGACGATCCGGCGTCGGGCGTCGGCTATTTCATCGGCGTCGACAACGGCTCGCTCGGGACGCTGATGCTGCGGCGGGTATCGAATCCCGGCGTCACGCCCACCATCTCCGGCAACATCTCGATTCCCGTCGCCGCAACGGCGCTTCCGATCACGGTGCGGCACGCCGGTAACGCCGCCGGCACCAACGGCCAGCTCGATGGCGGCGACGATCGGCTGACTGCCGCCAGCCTGGTCAACGGCCGGCTGTGGACCGCGCAGACGATTGGCGTCCTCAGCAGCGGCCAGGCCAGTGGGGCGGCGACCCGCAACGCGGTGCGCTGGTACGAGCTGCAGGACCTGACCGCGACGCCGTCGGTGGCGCAGTCCGGTACGCTCTTCAGCAATGCCGGCGGCACGAGCGTCAACGAGCGCAACTACTGGGTACCCTCGATCGCGACTTCGACCCGCGGCCGTACCGTGATCGGGTTCAGCGCCGCCGGCAACAACGAGTACATCAACGCCGGCGTCGCGGAGCGCTTCGCCGCCGATGCGGCCGGCACACTGCGGGCGCCGCAGCTCTTCACCGGCGCGAACGATGCCTACAATCCGCCGGGAGATCCGGGCTCGAGCCGCGGCCGCCGCTGGGGCGGCGCCTCGGCAACGGTTGCCGACGGCTGCGACGGCTCGACGATCTGGACCGTGCAGCAGTTCGCCGATGCGGCCAACTGGTACGGCCTGCAGGTCGGACGCACGCTCGGACCGCCGCCGCCGACGCCGGTCAGCGTCGTGCCCGCAACGGTAGCGAGCGGCGCGGCATCGATCAACCTCCAGCTGACGGCGAGCGGCGCCGCCGGCGCGGCCTTCTTCGATCCGGGCGCCGGCTACCTGTGCCGCATCGGCGCCCTCATTCCCGGCGTCGTGATCAACAGCGTGACGCTGACCGGGCCGACGACGGTGACCCTCAACATCTCCACGGTCAACGCCACGCCCGGCCTCAAGACGATCACGGTCTTCAATCCCGACAGCCAGGGAGCGGTGAGCGCGCCGATGCTCCGCGTCACCCCCGGCCCGTTTACCCTGATCGAGACGCCGCGTGCCGGCGCCGCCGGCCAGCCGCTGCTGGTCGAAGGCTGGGCGGTCGACGGCAACGCCGCGACCGGCACCGGCGTCGACGCGGTCCACGTCTACGCTTACCCGGCGGCGGCAGCTCCCGTGTTCCTCGGCGCGGCGCAGTATGGACAGGCGCGTCCCGACATCGAGGCGGCCCAGGGAGCGCGTTTCGCCCGCTCAGGATTCAGCCTGGTCGCGCCGGCGACGCTGCCGGTTGGTCCGTATACGATCGTCGCCTACGGCCACAGCACGTCGGCCGGGACGTTCAACAGCACTGCCACCGTTGCCGTCACGCTGACCGCCCCTGCCGCGCCGATCGGCCTGGTCGACACGCCTCTCGAGAACAGCACGGTCAGCGGCGAGGTTGCCGTCACCGGCTGGGCCATCGACGACGGCGCCGTCGCGAGCGTCGACATCTACCGCTCGCCGGTGCCCTCGGAAGGGTCGAACCAGGTCTACGTCGGCCGCGCCGTCTTCATCCGCGGCTCGCGTCCCGATGTCGTCGCCACCTTTCCCGGCACGCAGAACAACGACATCGCCGGCTGGGGCTTCATGCTGCTGACCAACATGCTGCCGAATCAGGGCAACGGGGTCTTCGACTTCTACGTCTACGCCACCGACTACGGCGGCCTGTCGTCGCTGATTGGCACGCGGCGGCTGAACGTGGCCAACAGCGCCTCGAACCTGCCCTTCGGCACCATCGATACGCCAGGTCAGGGAGCGACGGTGTCGGGCACGTTCGTCAACTTCGGCTGGGCGCTGGCCAAGCCGGGTGCGTCGATTCCGATCGATGGCAGCACCATCGATGTCTACATCGACAACGTCTATCGCGGCCACCCCGTCTACAACAACTATCGCGTCGACATTGCGACGCTCTTTCCGGGACTGGCCAATTCAAACGGGGCGGTCGGTCATTTCACGTTCGACTCGCGGCAGCTGTCGAACGGCCTGCACACCATCAACTGGGTGATTCGCGACAACCTCGGCCGCACGGCCGGCGTCGGCAGCCGGTTCTTCCGGGTTCAGAACTGACGCGCAAGGAGACTCGTGCCATGGCAGCTTCCTCCAACACTCGACCAGAGACGGCGACGCCGGCGCCCGAGGAACGCGACCGCGATCGCTTCCGCCAGGCGCGGCGCGCGCTCCTCGGCCTCGGCGCGTTCAGCGCCCTGACCTCCCGCGACGCCGAGGCCCAGGTCCGGACGCCGCGCTCGTCGCGGCCGATCTCGGTCACGCCGGGCGAGCTGCGCCTCCTGGATCGGACGACCAACGGCGCGACGGCGCAGGATGTCGCCTACATCTATTCGATCGGCTATCACCAGTACCTCGACTGGCAGCTCGGCGCCGAAGCGATTGCCGATCCCGACTGCGACGCGCGAGTGTCGGCGTATTCCACCGTGTCGCTGCCGCCGGTGTCGCTCTACACCCTCGATGCGGCGATGGTGACGCGCCAGCTCGCCGAGGCGACGGTTACCCGCGCCGTCTATTCCAATCGACAGCTGTTCGAGCGGATGGTGGAGTTCTGGGGCGATCATTTCCACACCAACGTCAATACCGTCGGTATCCACAAGGTGTTCGAGGATCGCGAGGTCTTCCGCAAGCTGGCGCTGACCAACTTCTTCGAGTTGCTCGTCGGCAGCGCCGCGAGCCCGGCGATGCTGACGTATCTGAACAATACGGACAGCACCCGCTCCGCGCCCAACCAGAACTACGCCCGTGAGCTGATGGAGCTGCACACGCTCGGCGTCGACGGCGGCTACACGCAGCAGGACGTCATCGAAGTGGCGCGGGCGTTCACCGGCTGGCGCCGCTATGGCAGCACCGGCGACGGCCGCGCCGGCAGTTTCTACTACGATGCCGGCCGCCACGACAACAACGCCAAGCTGGTGCTCGGCGTGCCGATCGCGGCCGGCGGCGGCATCAACGACGGCTTCAACGTCCTGCGGATCCTCGCCGACCAGCCGAGCACCGCCCGCTTCGTCTCGCGCAAGATGCTCCGCTGGCTGCTCGACTACAACCCGTCGACGACGCTCGTCAACGACGTCGCCGGCGAGTTCGCGCGGACGCGCGGCGACGTCAAGGCGGTCATCCGCCGCATCCTCGCCTATGAGAACGTGCTGTGGGCGCCGCCGCTCCTCAAGCGTCCGTTCCACTACATCGTCTCGGCGCTGCGTGTTCTCAACGCGAACGTCACTAACCTCGATACGGTCCGCAATACCTACCTGTCCGGCAGCGGCCACGCGCCGTTCGCCTGGGGGCCGCCGAACGGCTACCCGCAGTCCTTCGATTACTGGGGCGGCTTGCCGTTGCCCCGCTGGAACTACGCGTTCAACCTCGCGAACAACGGCGTCAGCGGCGCGACCTTCGATCTGCCGGCTTTGCTCGCCGGTGCGACGACGGCGGTGCAGGTGGCGGACCGCATCGAGACCCGGCTCTTCACCGGCGACATGCCGGAGGCGGACAAGGCGGCGCTGATTGCCTACCTGCGGCCCGATCCGCCATCGACCTCCCGTATCCGCGACGCGATCGGCCTGGCGCTGGCCTCGCCCGCATTCCAGTGGCACTGACGCCGGCCCGGCCTTTCAGGAGCGAGACGACATGTCCAGCCATCACGACTTCACCGCCGACGATTCCTGCGGCTGCCAGGAATACAAGGAGCTGTCGCGGCGCGAGTTCATCTCGCGCACGACCGCGACCGCCGTCGCCCTCAGCGTCCCGGCCTGGCTGCCGCGCGTCACCTACGCCCAGTCGGCGTCGGACCGCGACGTCCTGATCTCGATCTTCCTGCGCGGCGGCGCCGACGGCCTGACGCTGGTGCCACCGTTCGGCGAGGCGGCCTACTACACGCTGCGCCCGACGATCGCGATCCCGCGCCCCGACAGCGGCTCGGTGACGCCGGCGCTCAATCTCGACGGCTTCTTCGGCCTGCCGACGGCGATGGCGGCGCTGCTGCCGGCCTACCAGTCGGGGCAGCTGCTGGTCGTCCACGCCACCGGCTCGACCGATCCGTCGCGCTCGCACTTCGACGCCCAGTTCTACATGGAGATCGGCAAGCCGGGCGACAAGAACGTCGTCACCGGCTGGCTCGGCCGGCACCTGGCGACCAAGCCCCCGGCCCGCGCCGACGCGGCGCTGCGCGCCATCGGCTTCGCGTTCGGGCTGCAGCAGACGCTCGCCGGCGCGCCCGACACCCTGCCGATCCCGAACCCGGCGAACTTCGGCCTCGCCGGCACCTCGTCGACGCGAAACCAGCGGCTCGCCTGGCTCGGCAACGCCTATCTGACCGAGCAGGATCCGCTGCGGACCGCGGCGCTCAATACCCAGCGGACGATCAACACGCTCGCCGCCCTCAACATCAACGGCTACGTTCCGGCCGGCGGCGCGGTCTACCCGAACAACAGCTTCGGCAGCGCCCTGCGATCGACGGCGGCGCTGATCCGCGCCGACATCGGCATCGAGGCGGCGCAGATCGACATCGGCGGCTGGGACACGCACTCGGCGCAAGGGCCGTTGACCGGCGGCATGGCCAACGTCATGACCCAGCTGGCGCAGTCGCTCGGCGCGTTTCATGCGGACATGAACGCGGCCAACCGGATGGGGCAGGTGACGGTCGTCGTGATGTCGGAATTCGGGCGCGTCGCGCGCGAGAACGGCAGCCAGGGCACCGACCACGGCCACGGCAACGCGATGTTCGTGATGGGCGGCGGCATCCGCGGCGGCCGCGTGCTGACGCAGTGGCCGGGGCTGGCCGCTGGGCAGCTCTATCAGAACCAGGATCTGCAGGTGACGATCGACTACCGCGACATCCTCGCCGAGATCGTCCAGCGTCGCCTCGTCAATCCCAATCTCGATCTGATCTTCCCGGGATACACGCCGACCATGCGCGGCGTGTGTGCCTGATGTCGGAGCGCTCGCAGGCCGGAGCTTCAGTCCGCGAAAGGCTGGCGGGGCTGAAGTCAAATCATCGAGACCGTCCCGAGCGGCTTACGGCTTCGTCGGCGGAGTCTTTTCCGGCACGGACGGCTCGGACAACGCCGATATCAGCATCGTGACGGCGGTGTAGACGACGACCACGATCACGAGCCAGCGCACGGTCCGGATGTTCAGGGACCCGAAGAACTTGCCGGCGACGTATGAGCCGACCACGCCGCCGATGGCCAGGCCGACGGCGTCGCGGAAGCTGTAGGCCTGTTCGCGAATGAACCGCAGGCTCCCGACCGGCATCAGGAACGCGCATGACCCCATCATGATGGGAAACGCGGTCCGCTCGCTCATGCCGAGCAGGCTGACCAGAATCATGCACGGCGCGTAGAGGCCGATGCCGAGCGTCATCAGCGCACCGAGCATGAAGTTGCCGGCAATCGCGATCACGAGCCTCACGCCGCTGACGCCGATCGCTTCGCTGCCCTCGGGGAACAGGCTCATCTGCCGCATGAACATGAACGTCGCGGCGGCAAGCAGCGCCACGCCCATCCCCAACTGCACTCGCCGCTTCGACCAGCCGCAGACGATGCCGGCGCCCAGCCAGGCGCCGAGCACCGCCGCGGCAATCATCGAGAATAGCGTGACGACGTCGACCGGGATGATGGCGGTGAAGATGAACGCCTGGACGACCGTCGGCAGCGTGTGGCCGACGTTGAGGGTGCCGGGGATGATGCGATCGGGCACCATCTTGTAGAGCCGGAAGACGGCCGTCGTCGTCGCGAACGAGCCGATGCCCAGCGCGTCGAAGAAGTTGGTGAGGCCGCCGAGGAGGATCTGAAACGGGGACGGAGCGCGGAAATCAGTCGCCAGCGGATCGCCGCTGGCGATCGGCCTCGCCGTGCGCGCCGCGTTGAACCACGCGCCCACATACAAAACCGTCAACACGCCAAGGGCCGACAACAGCCCGGTGATTGGATTCATGCCTGGGACATCCTCGCTCTGGAAACCGGTGTGCGCCAAAGCGTATCCCGCCCGGCCCGGAGCGCGCAATGCCGGCGCCGCTTATGCCGGCGTTGATGTCGCTGACGGCAGCCACGGTCGTCACGGATTGATCGTCATGCTGATCAACCTGAGGTTGTTGTTCTCGCGCGCTTCGGTGACCGCGTTGCGGCCGTCGGCGACGACAATCAGGTAGTAGCGGCCGGACAGGCCCGCCGGGACCGGGATCGTGCTCGGGCCGGTGCTGGTCTCGTTGAACGCGAGTGCCGGGACGCTGCGCTCCGCCTGCAGCGAGATGTCGTTGGCATCGAGCTGCAGATCGAGCGAGAAGTAGAACAGCGTGGTGGACGGTTCCGCGACGCCGGCGCCGGTGTTTCGCACGCTGTCGGTCACCGAGATCGTGGTCCCGGCCTGCACCGTGCCCGGGGCCGTGGCGCCGACGACGCCGAGATCGGCACCGATGCTGATGGCGAATCCCCTGACGTTGTTGGTTTCCGTCGACTCCGCCACTTCGGCGGCATCATCCGCGCGCGCGAGCAACTGCCACACCCCCGGCTCGAGCGTCGACGGGAGCACGACCGTCGTCTGGCCGGCGCTCGTCGTGTTCGACGCGAGCGCCTGGACCGGGCGATACGCGTCAAGGCGGATGTCGGTCGCGTCGACGGTGACGTTCACTGACAAGTAGAAGCCGGTGCGCGACGCTGTCGCTCCGCCGGCCCCGATGTTCTGCACCGTGTCGGTCACGAGGATCTCACTGCCGGCGACGGCCCTGACCGGCGCCGCGAGGGCAGTGACACGGAGGTCCGGGCCGAGGCGGATGGCGGCCGAACGGGTGTTGTTGGTCTCCGTCGATTCCGGTACCTGGTTGTCGGCGTCGGCGACTGCCAGCAGGTAGTAAGCGCCGCCCGCCGTGTCGGCGGCGATCGACACGGTCGCCGTGAATATTTGCGACGTCCCGGCGTCGAGCGCGCTCATCTCGTGAACCTGGAGCGGCAGATCGGCCGCATCGAACGACGGGTTGAGCGAGAGATAGAACCGGGTCCGCGCGAGCGGGCTGGCGATGCCGCCCTGGTTCGCGCCGGTGTAGGTCGCGGTGAACGGCACGCCGGCGGCCAGCGCCGCCGGCACGGTGAGGTTGGTGATGACCAGGTCTGCGCCGAGGCGGATCGTCGTCGAGCGAACGTTGTTGAACTCGGACCCCTCCACCCATTGTCCCGGTCCGTCGGCCTTGGCGAAGATGCGGAAGGTGCCGGCACCAGCATCGGTCGGCAGCGTAAACGTGGTCGTTGCAATATTTTCGCCGCCGGCGGCGAGGGCCGGCACGTCACGGACTCCCAGCAGCGGGTCGGTCGTGTCGAACAGGCCGTTGACAGACAGATAGAACGACGTCGTCGACGCCCCGGCCGGGCCGCCGCCCTGGTTGCGGGTCGTGTCGGTGACCTCGATCGCGAGGCCGGCGCCGCTGAGGGCAGGGACAGCGAGCGCCGTCACCGCGAAATCGGGTGCGGCGTCGTCGCTGACGACCGTGACCGTCGCGCTCGCGGCGGCGCCGACTGCGTAGCCGGCACCGGGCAGAATCGTGAGGATCACCGTCTCGTTGACTTCGACTGTCGAGTCGTCGATCGGCGTGACGGGTACCGTTACGCCCGTGGCGCCGGCCGGGATCGTCGCGACGAGCGGCAGCTGCTCGACGTCGACGCCCTGCACGGCGGTGCCTGAGATGCCGAAGCTGACGACGAGGTCCGTGTCGGCAGGATCGGTGCGGCTGATGGTGAAACCGCCGCTGGTCGGTCCGGCCTCCGATGCCGGCGAGATCGTGCTCAGTGAGAGCAGCGCGGGCGCCGGCGGCGCCGTGCAGCCGGGCGGGACCGCGAAGCTCGCGGTGACGCGATTGAGGCCGTTGTCGGCCGTGTCGGTCGCGTTGACACCCATCCCGCGGCCGGCAAAGGACTCCCACAGGGCGCAGAACTGCGGGCTCTGCGGCATGCCGGGCTGGCGCAGCTCGTCGGCGAGCAGCATCGCGTCGCGCATGTCGAGCATCGTCGGCGCCGGCGGCGAGAGCGCGAGCGCGTCGATGTAGAGCTGGTGCGCCTCGTTGATCGCGGCTGCCTCGCTGCCGCGAACCAGGTCGCGGCGGAAGCGCTCGCGCACGTCCCACAGGGCATTGGCCCAGATCTCGCCGTTGGCGTGGACCTCGCAAAAGATGACCAGCTGGCACGTCCACGCCGCATAGGTCTTGGCGTTGACGCCGCGCAGGCCGCCAGGTCGGGAGAACTCGGCCAGCCGCGTGTCGCCGTTGATGCTGTAGGCGAAGAAGTCGCCGCCGCCCTCGCCCATGGCGCCGGCCTCGGCGCCGTTGAACCCTGCGCTGAGCCGGGTCGAGACGCCGTGATGGAACTCGTGCAGGATGATGTCGGTGTCGTAGTCGCCGTCGAGATCCATGGTGCCGTCGCCGTCGACATCCTGCGACCAGCAGCCGAGGCCGTCGAACAGGAACATGCTGATGACCGGGCTGGTCCCGTCCGGCGAGAACCGGAACGTGGCGTTGTTCCGGCCGGGGGCGCGGGCGATGGCGGCGACCGCATCGCCGCCGAGGCCGCCGCGGCCGAAGTTGTCGACCTGGAAGTTGCCTGCCGCTTCGTCGAAGCCGAGGTCGTAGAAGAAGTCGTGAGCGAAGTTCACCGCGAAGAAGAGCGCGGTCTCGGCCGACGCCGCGGTATTGAACGGCTCGTCGAAGATCCAGTGCGTGCCCTCGAGAATCCCGAGGGCGCCTTCGGTGGAGGTGTTGCCGCGATAGACGTGGACGTTGTTGCCCGACAGGCGGCCGCTGTCGAAGAGCACGGTGCCCGGGTCACGGAAGGGGGCCGACAGGTGCCGCAGCGCCTGGTTCGCGACCGGCGGGCAGCCGCCCGCGCCGGCAGGCATCTGGTCGGGCCGCCGCGGATCGGCGAAGAATGTCGCGTCCGACTGCACGATACGGCCGCTGCCCTCGGCATCGAGAACGCGATTGCGCCGCAGCAGGAGCTCGCCGCTGCGGGCGTCGACGAGGAGGTCGTACGCCAGCGCCGGCTCGCCGCCGGGCTCGGCGTCTACGTGCCAGGCGAGTCGGGCGCCGCCGTCCATTGGCAGCCACACGAGGGCGGCAACGATGTCGCGGCGAAATCCGGCGCGGCTGAATCGCGCTCGCGTCGCGCTGCCGCCGACGCGCACCGGTGCGACGGCGGCATCCGGCGCGACATCGGCGGCGGCGATGCTGGCCGCGTCTTCGGCCGCGACGGTCGCTTCCCGATCGCGGCCGCTGCCGCGCGCCGCGCTCGACGTCACGCGAATCACGGTGCCGTCCGCCGCCACGTGCATCGTGATCGCGGCGTCGAACACCGGCAGGCCGTCGAGCGACTGGGCGAACGTGAGGTGGCGGACCGCGTTCGAGCGGCTCACGAAGTCCCGGACCGGCACCAGCCCGTCGACGTCCTCCGCGTCGAGTCCAATCTGGGCTGCGAATCGCGCCAACAGCGACTGCGCCTCGGCGGCCGGCGCCGCTGGCGCCAGCGACCAGCCAGGTGAGTCCAGCCGCCGAATCGCACCGGAGTAGGGATGGAGACGCGCCGTCGCCGCTCCGTTAGCGCGGCTGCGTTCGTCGAGCGCGGCGCGGGCCCGCGCCGACGCCGGCGCGGGCCGCCGCTCGGCGCGGACGTCGAAGTCCGGCCGGGCCGGGCGTGGCTGCTCGCCTCGCTGGCGCCGGGCGCCGACTTCTCCTGTGAGGGTGACGAGAGCCGCTGCGGCGGCGAGCAGGCCGATGAACAACCGCGACGCCATTGGGGAAGCTCCTTTGCGTGGGCTGCGAGGAACCGTCTACCCTGGACTCGGCACCGGAACAGTAGCTGAACTGCGGGGTGCGTGCGAACTCCGGGCCACCCCGGGAGCGCGGGTTGGGGCGCCGTCGCCGCGGCGATTACGAACCTGGGCTGACGGTTGTGTAACGCGCCGCACGGCCACGGCATCAACCGACGCCCCTTCTCACGCCAATCGGGCCGTGGTCACGGCGGGCCCGCCGTCCATCACTGCCGACTACCGCGGCCCCCGTGGCTACGATAGAGTTCTCGCTATGCTGCAGTGCATCCGCGACGTCCGTCCCGTGGCTTCGATGCTCGCTTTCGGCCTGCTGATCCAGGCGCCCGCGCCGGCGTGGGCGCAGGCGGCTGCGCCGGCCCAGGCGCCTGCCTATCAGCCGACGGCAGTCATCCCGATCGATCCCGCGGTACGGACCGGCACGCTGCCGAACGGGCTCAAATACTACGTTCGCAAGAACAGCCGCCCCGAGAAGCGGGTGCTGCTGCAGCTCGCGGTCAAGGCGGGATCGGTCGACGAGACCGACGCGCAGCAGGGCCTGGCGCACTTCCTCGAGCACATGGGGTTCAACGGCAGCCGGCGCTTCAAGCCGGGCGAGCTGATTGCCACCTTCGAGTCAACCGGCGCCAGGCTGGGGCCGCACGTCAACGCCCAGACAGGATTCGACGACACGATTTACATGTTCCAGCTGCCCACCGACAAGCCGGAGATCGTCGAGAAGGGCATGCAGGCGCTGGCCGATTTCGCCGGCGGGATGACGCTCGATCCGAAGGAGATCGAGAAGGAGCGCGGCGTCGTGATCGAAGAGTGGCGGAGCGGCCTCGGCGCCGGATCGCGGCTGCGCGATCAGCAGATCCCCGTGCTCTTCCACGGGTCGAAGTACGCGGAGCGGCTGCCGATCGGCAAGCCGGAAGTACTCAAGAGCTTCCCGGCCGCCGAGCTGCGCGCCTTCTACACCAAGTGGTATCGCCCCGATCGCATGGCGGTGGTCGCGGTCGGCGACATGGAAGTCGACGCGCTCGAAGGCCTGATCAAGAAGGAGTTCGCCGCGCTGGCGAAGCCGGCGACGCCGGCGCCGGAGCGCAGCTACCCGATGCCGCTGCCGTCGGAAGTGCTGGTCAAGATGGCGACCGATGCCGAAGCGACGCAGTCATCGGTCTCGATCCTGCGCCGGCGCCCGAGCCGCAGCGAGGACACGGTCGCCGACTACCGCCGCAGCCTCGTCAATTCTTTCGTCTACGCGATGCTGAACGAGCGTTTCGATGAAATTTCGCGCAAGGCCGACTCGCCGTTCCTCGGCGCCGGCGCCTACGGCGGTTCGCTGACGCCGACCGTGGATTCGTTTACGCTCGGGGCGAGCGTCCAGGACGGCAAGATTCAGTCCGGTCTCTCGGCGCTCGAGATCGAAGCGAACCGCGTCGAGCGCTACGGCTTCACCGCCAGCGAGCTCGAGCGCTCGCGCAAATGGACGCTGGCGAGCTACGACCGCGCCTACGCCGAGCGCGACAAGACCGAGAGCGGCTCTTACGTGCAGGAGTACGTGAACAACTTCCTGCAGGGCGAGCCCAGCCCGGGCATCGAGTACGAGCAGAAGCTGGTCCAGGCGCTGGCGCCGACGATCAGCGCCGCCGACGTCGGCGACGCCGCCAAGGCGCTCCTGACCGATACCAGCCGCGTCATCCTTGCCGTCTCGCCGCAGAAGAAGGAAGTCGCCGTGCCGACCGACGAAGAGCTGCGCACGGCCGTGACCTCGGCTGACGCCGTCGCCGTGACGCCGTGGGCCGATACCGCCAGCAGCGCCGTGCTCATCGACAAGCTGCCCGACCCCGGAAAGGAAACCGGCCGCCGCGAGATCCCCGAGCTCGGCGTCACCGTGATCACCTTTGCGAACGGCGTCGAGGCGTGGCTCAAGCCGACCGACTTCAAGAACGATCAGGTGCTGTTCTCGCTGGTCGCGTCCGGCGGCAGCTCGCTGCAGGCGCCGGAGAAGTACGTCGAGGCGCAGCTCGCGACCGGTCAGGTCGAGCTCTCGGGCGCCGGCGGGCATCGCGCCATCGACCTGCCGAAGTTGACGGCGGGCAGGATCGCTTCCGCCTCGCCGTTCATCTCCCTCTCCTCGCACGGCATCCAGGGCTCGAGCACCCCGGCCAACATCGAGACCGCGCTCCAGCTCCTCCACATCAAGTTCACGGCGCCGGGCGACGACGCCGATGCGTTCGGGCTGATCAAGCGGCAGCTGCAGGCGGCGGTCGTGAACCGCCTGAGCAGCCCGATGGCGGTGTTCGGCGACAAGCTCGGCGAAGTCAACACGGTGAGTCACTACACGTCGCGGCCGCTCACGGTCGAGCGCATCGCCGCGCTCGATCGCGCCGCGATGGTCGCGTTCTACAAGGAGCGCTTCGCCAGCGCCGCCGACTTCACGTTCTTCATGGTCGGCACGTTCAAGGTCGACGAGGCGGCGCCGCTGGTCGCGCGCTACGTCGCCTCGCTGCCCTCGACGGGCAAGCCGGCCAGCCGGTTCAAGGATGTCGGCATCACCTTCCCGAAGGCCAGCGAGAAGGTGCGCGTCGCCAAGGGCAAGGAGCCGAAGGCCGAGACTCGCTTGAGCTTCTTCGCCGATCCGCCGATCGACGAGAACGAGCAGACCCGCGTCGAGGCGGCGATCGAAGTGCTCGAGATCGCGCTGCGCGACATCCTGCGCGAAGAGCTGGGCGAGACCTACGGCGTCTCGGTCGGGCTCGCCCAGGCACTGCCGCAGCGCGGCGGCGGCCACATCGAGATCGGATTCAGCGGCGCGCCGGCGAACGCCGACAAGATGGTGAGCCGCGTGCTGGAGGAGGTCGCCCGGCTCCAGAAGGAAGGGCCGTCCGCCGACCTGACCAATCGCGCCAAGGAGACCGCGCGTCGCGCCTACGAGACCGCCGTCCGCCAGAACGGCTACTGGCTGGGACGCCTGCAGTCGGCCAGGCTGCTCGATCGCGATCCGCTGCTGATGCTGCAGCGGCTGCAGCGCATCGAAGCCGTCACGCCGGCGCTCCTGCACGAGACGTTCAAGAAGTACTTCCCGCAGGATCGGTCGACGCTCGTGACGCTTGTGCCCGAATAGGGCCGGGGCTCGGGGTTCGGGACTCGGGGCTCGCATAGTCGCAGCGACTAAGCGCGCTAAGCCCTTCGAACCCCGAACCCCGAACCCCGAACCCCGAGCCCCGAGCCCCGAACCCGACGCGTCTACTTCCTCCGATACCTGAACCTCACGACCGTCTCCTCGTCGATGACGAGCGGCTTGACGAAGCGGTGGGACGTGCCGGCGCGCGGGACGTCGATGCGCACCGGCAGCACCCCCGAGGCGCGGCGCTGCAGGTTCTGGACGTTGACCGACGGCGCCTGCGACTCCTGTGCCTGTTGGCGATCGTCCCCGCGTGCGTTGCCGGTGCCGCCGCCACGACGGCAGCAATCTCCAGCGTTCCGATGCCCTCGACCGCGATCTCGCCGGTTTCTCGCTGGGCTGCGGCGACGCTTGGGAACGACGTCGTCAGCGTCGACGAGCTGCGGCCCGGCCCTTCGAGGTTCAGCGGGAACTGGTGGCGTCTCTGCGGCGGCGCGGAGACGAAGAGGCGGGGGAGGCTGCCCTGCTGTTCGCTGCGATCGAGCGAGCCGACGGTCACGCCCGCGAGCTCGCAGCCGGGCGGCAGCGTGACCTCGAACGCCGCCGGTTCCCCCTGCACGTGATTGTGAGTCAGGGAGATTTGCGCCGGTAGTCCGGTTGTGCGGTTGTCCGGTCGTGCGGTCGTGCGGTTTCGACCTTCCGCCTTGCAAGCTTGCCGGTTCTACTTCAGCCTTCCGCCTTCAGGCTTCCTACTTCACTTCGAACTTCGACCTTCGACCTTCGAACTTTCTTCCCTGATTTCAACAACCGGCTTGATCGGTCCGGCTGCCGCGTCGCCCTCGTAGCGGACGTGCTCGAGGAAGAGACCCGCTGCCGGCGCGGTCATCGAGGCCGCGGTCTTGCCCCCGGGGCCGGGCCGATCGGATTCGAGGAAGCGGCCGGCGTCGCGCGGTTTCACCTCTCCGCGCCCGACGGCAGCGAGCACGCCGACGATGCGGCGGACCATCTTCCAGAGGAAATGTGAGCCCTGGACGCGAATGAGGATGAGCGCGCCGTGCTCGACGATCTCGATCGTTTCGAGCACGACGACGGTCGATTTCTCCGCAGGGTCGTCGTCGGACAGCGCGGCGAAGTCCTGGCGACCGACGAATGCGGCAGCCGCCTGGCGCATCGCGCCGACGTCGAGCGGTTCGCGGATCCACCACACCAGTGGCTTGGCGAACGCCGTTCGGCGTCGCGAGATCTGATAGAGATAGGTACGGGCGATCGCATCGTGACGGGCGTGGAAGCGGTGCGGTGCGCGCGTGACGTCGAGGATGTTGATGTCAGCTGGCAGCTCGTCGTTGAGGCGACGGCGAAGCATCTCCGGCGCGAGACTGGTGTAGAGCTCGAGATGCGCGACCTGGCCGAGCGCGTGCACGCCGGCGTCGGTGCGGCCCGAGCCGTAGAGCTCGAACTCCCGGCGGCCCGAGACCTCGCGCACGGCGCGGTCGATCTCGCCCTGCACCGTACGGGCGTTCTGCTGAATCTGCCAGCCGCTGTAACGGGTGCCGGCGTACTCGATCGTCAACCTGAAACGCGGCATTGATTAACCGAGAGGCTTCGCCCCTCGGACTCCCCGACTGGCTCGCTCGCGGGGGCCCCGGGGGCCCCGCTCCGGCTCGCCAGGCTCGCTCGCTTCGCTCGCTCGCACGTTCATGAGATAGCTTCTACCTTAGCGTCCCGGGATGACCGCGACGGCGTCGATCTCGACGCGCAGGCCCTCGCCGGGAAGCGCCGACACCGCGACCGTCGTCCGCGCCGGCCGGTGGCTGCCGAACATGCGCGAGTAGACGCCGTTCATCTGCTGGAACTCGTCTATGTCGACGAGGAACACGCCGCAGCGGACGACGTGCGAGAGATCGGTACCCGCCGCCTCGAGAATCGCCGCGATGTTCTTGATCGTCTGTTCGGTCTGCGCCTCGACGTCCGGCGGCGTCTGCAGCGTCTGCGGATCGCGTCCGGCCTGGCCGGAGACGAAGACGAGGTTGCCGACGATCATCGCCGGCGAGTACGGTCCGACCGGCGCGGGTAGTCCCGAAGCGAAGACGGGTGTGGTCATGAAGAGCCCTCGGCCGCGCGCGACGATGCGGCGCGTCGTCGCGCATCATATCCCACGCCTCCCGCTATAATCGGCGATCTACCATGCGCATGGTTAATCATCGTCTCGTGGCGCTCGCGTGCGCCGCACTCGCGGCCGTCAGCGGCTGCGGTGGCGGTCCGGCGCAGTCACCGACAGCGCCTGCAGCAGATGCTCCGATCGCGATGGAGGTTGCTGGCCGCACCAGCCTTGGCCCGTCCATCGCGGCGCTCGGCACGCTGACCGCCGTCGTGTGGACGGCGTCGACGGATGCGGTGTCCGACATCTACATCGCGATCAGCCGCGACAGCGGCGCGACGTTCTCGGCGCCGGCACGCGTCAACGATCTCGACGGCGACGCGCGCGCCTCCGGCGAACAGCCGGCGCGAATCGCGATTGGCCACGGCCCGGTGATTCACGTGGTGTGGCCGACGCGGCAGGATGGCATCTCCCAGATCCGCTACGCGAGCTCGTCCGATCTGGGCCGTACATTCTCGAAGGCGGTAACCGTCGCCGGCGAGAAGCTGACCGGCGCGCGCGGATGGGAATCGCTGGCGCTCGGGTGGGACGGCGGCGTCCACCTGGCCTGGCTCGACGGCCGGAATGCGGCGCCGCGCCCGAACCACGCTCATCACGGGTCGCACGCGAACCCCGGCGCGAAAGCCGATTCGGCGCCGCGCCAGGATGTCTTCCACGCCGCGTGGAGGGGCGCGGCGGCGCCGGCAGAGCGGCAGGTCGCGGCCAACGTCTGCTTCTGCTGCAAGACGGCGCTCGCGACCTCAGGCGAGAAGGTCTATGTCGCCTATCGCCACATCTTTCCCGACAGCATCCGCGACATCGCGGTCGCGCGGTCGATCGACAACGGCGTCACGTTCGAAGCGCCGACCCGCTTGAGCGACGACGGCTGGAAGATTGCCGGTTGCCCGGACGATGGTCCGGCGATGGCGGCTGATTCGCATGGCGGCCTGCACATTGCCTGGCCGACGTTCGTCGAGGGCGAAACACCGCGCAAGGGCATCTTCTTCGCGTCGATGAGTGAAGGGCAGGCGTTCACGCCGCGCCTGCGGCTCGACAGCGGTCAGGCCGACGCGGCGCATCCGCAGATCGCGGCCGACGATCATGGCGCGAGCGCGGTAGTGTGGGACGAGCACGCGGCCGGCGCACGGCGCATCGTCCTGCGCCGCATCGACAAGGGCGCAGCGGCGGCGCCCGAAGTGTTTGCCGCCGACGGCGGTCTCTATCCGGTCGTCGCCGCGGCCGAAGGCCACTGGGTCGTCGTCTGGTCGCAGCAGGGCCCGGACAAGCGCCAGGTTCTAGCCGGCCGCCGCCTCGCCTTCAAAAACCTGAGCCCTGAGCCCTGAGCCCTGAGCCCCGTTTAGTCTTCCGGCGGCTCGCCAGCCGGCGCCATCTTGACCAGGCGCGGCTCGAATTTCGCGAGCGGTTCGACCAGGTCCTGCTGCGCCGCCATTACGTCGTCGATGTCCTTGTAGGCCATCGGCACCTCGTCGAGGCCGGCGGACAGGAGCGTGACGTTCCGTTCGCGCAGGAAGCGTTTCGCTTCGTCCCACGTGAACAGCTCCTTCGCCCGCGTCCGGCTCATGCGGCGGCCGGCGCCGTGAGCGGCCGAGTTGAGGGATGCCGCCGAGCCCTTGCCGCGAACGATGTAGCCCGGCGTACCCATCGAGCCGGGGATGATGCCGAGGACGCCCGCACCCGCCGGGGTCGCGCCCTTGCGATGCACGATGACCTCCCGCTCGCGGCCGTCGGCCAGGCGATGCTTCTCGCGCCAGGCGAAGTTGTGATGGTTCTCGATGTCGAGCCGGACCTCGACGCCGAGCGCGGCAGCGACGTGCGCGTGAATCAACGCGTGATTCGCTGCGGCGTACTTGCCCATCAGCTCCATCGCCGCCCAGTACTCCTGGCCGGCCTCGCTCGACAGATCGAGCCATGCGAGGTGCTGCAGCGCTTTCGGCAGCTCGGGATGGAGATCACGGGCCAGCCGGCTGAAGTGGTCGGCGATTTGCGCGCCGGTGCCGCGGCTGCCGGAATGACTCAGCAGCGCGAGGTATTTTCCGGGCGGCAGCCCGGCGGCGTCGTTCGCGACGGTGAGCAGGCCGAACTCGACGAAATGATTGCCGCTGCCGCTCGTGCCGAGCTGCGCCCACGCGCGGTCCTTCATCCGCGCCGTCACGCCGCTGACGCGCCAGTCCATGTCCATGACGTCGTGCTGCCGCTTGCTCGCGAAGGTCGCGCCGACGCCGAAGCGGGTCTCGCGCTCGATCGCCTTTGTCAGCCGCGCCTGGTCGGTCGCCAGCGCCGACAGGGGCAGGTCGAGCACCGTCATCTTCATGCGGCACGCGATGTCGACGCCGACCGCATAGGGAATCACCGCCTCGTGCGTCGCCAGCACGCCGCCGATCGGCAGGCCGTAGCCGACGTGCGCATCGGGCATCAACGCCGCGGCCACCGACACCGGCAGCTTGCAGGCGTTCTCGAGCTGCTGGATCGCCGCCGACTCGAGGTTCGCGCCCCAGATGCGGTGCGGCGCATCGACCGGCCGCGGCACGAACGAGGCCGCCGCCGCGGACTGGTCGAGCAGCTGCTGCGCCAGGGTGGCGTAGCGTACGTCGCCGACGAACTCAGAGGGAGCCGCCGCAACCTGCTTCAGATCCGCGAGTACCGCGGCCGTGCTCTGCCGCCCCGTCTGTGCCTTCTGCAGCAGCTGCTTCGCCGTTTCAGCCGGTGCGCCGGCGGGGATGCCTATCTTGATGAGATCTCGAGTTTTCATGGCGACGGTCCGGGACGGGGAACTGGCAATGCCATAGTCGGCACCGATCCCGCCGTCTCTTCGTATACGTCAGTATGCTGAAGTTCCTGCTCTGGCTGCTGTTGCTCGTCGTCTGCTGGCCGCTGGCGCTCCTGGCCCTCGTCCTTTACCCGATCGTCTGGCTTCTGCTGCTGCCGTTCCGCCTCGTCGGGGTGGTTGTCGACGGCGTGTTCGAGTTCCTTGCGGCGTTGATTCGCCTGCCTGCGAGAGCGCTCGGCGGCCACTGACGCTCGCCAGTGACGGCGCCATGGCGTGCCTCATAATCGAACGGGCCCTGGCTGATCGTGTCCGACATGGACAACGGCAACAGCCAGCGCCAGTGATTCGCTCGGCGACTACTTCGCCTTGAGCCGCTTCAGCTCCTGCTCGCGGTCGAGATAGCTGACGCCATCCTTGATCCACGCCGCCGCCGGTTCGCCCTTCAGGTAGTGGCCGAACCACTGCACGATCCGGCGGTGGTAGTCGATCTGGTTGGGCTTGCGCCGATTGCTGTGGTCCTCGCCGCCGTAGACCAGCATCACCACGTCCTTCTTCGCGCGCCTGGCGATGTTGTACAGCTCGACGCCCTGGTGCCAGTGGACGGTGCCGTCGTTGTCGCCGAACGCGACCAGTAGCGGCGTCCTCATCGTCGCGATGCCGAAGACCGCCGAGTTGCGGATGTAGGCCTGCAGGTCCTCCCAGATCGGCACCTCCATCCGCTGCTGGCCGGTCTCGATGTGATCGGTCTCGGCGATGCCCGACGTCCAGTGATGGTTGCCGTAGTTGCTGACGAGATTGGTGATCGGCGCGCCGGCGACGCCGGCCGCGAACGTCGTCGTGTGGGTGGCGAGATATACCGTGTCGAACCCGCCCCACGAGTGCCCGACGATGCCGATGCGGGCGGGATCGACCACACCCATGGCGGTCACGCGCCTGACCGCGGCGCCGACGCAGTCGACGACCGACAGGCCGGGCTCGCGCGGCTTGAAGACGATGTCCGGCTGCAGCACGAGGTAGCCGAGGCTGGTGAAGACCGACGGGTTGTACGGTTCGCGCTCCGACGGGCTGCTCCAGCGATGCAGGTTGTCGGAGAGCCGTTCGTACATGTAGACGATCATCGGATACTTGCGTCCGGCTTCGTATCCGGCGGGATACGACAGGATTCCCTGCAGCCGCTCGCCGCGCTCGTTCTTGTACTCGACGAGCTCGCTGCGTCCCCACGCGAAGTCGGCGAAGAAAGGATTGGTCTTCGCGACCACCCTGGCGTCCGTCAGCGCGGCGCCGCCGATCATCACCGCCGGCGGATCGTCGAACCTCTGCGTCACGTAGGCGTAGACGTCTGCCTTCTCGGCTTTCGCCACGTTGCTGATGCTCTTGTCCGAGAGCAGCAGGCGCGTGCCGCTGCCGTTCGGATCGATGCGGGCGTAGCCGGACTGCTTCGTCCAGATTCCGAACAGGCTCATGAGCAGCGACCTCGTCGTGTCGATCCATTCTTCCTCCGGATCGAGCCGGACGTAGCGGTAGCGCACCTGGTCGGCGGCACCCGTAGAGAGGCGCGTCGCTGACGTGCCGTCCGACGCCAGCCGCCAGACATCGAACTTGTCGTAGACGAGGATGGCAGCATCGCCGGTCGTCCAGCCGGCGGTGCCGAACGTCGGCTTCTGTTTGATCGTCGCGTCCGATTCGGAGTTGACGAACGAGGTCGCCGCCGCCTTCGACACGTTGACGATTGCCTTCGTCGCTGTGTTGACCGTCCAGTACTGGCTGTCCTGCATGAAGAGCAGGTACTTGCCGCCGGGGCTGGCCTGCACGTACTGATCTTCGATCCGTTCCTTGACCTTCGTCCGGGCGCCGCTCTCGACGTCGACGAGATAAAGATCGGCGGCCGGCCGTCCGATCGACCGGTCCATGGCGTACTCGGACCAGGTCAGCGCGTAGGCCAGCTTCTGGCGGCGGATTGGCGCGACGCGCTCCTGAAATCCTTTTCCGAGCTGGACGAACCGGTTGCCGTCGAGGTGCCAGGCCGCGAGCATGTTGCGCTGCCGATCGGTGCGGGCGCTGATCTTCTGGCGCGGCATGACGTCGACGTCGCGCGCGTGCCAGACGTCGACGGCGGCAGGTTCCTCGGTCTCCTTCTCGGGGTCGCGGGCGCTGCCGTTGCCGTTGCCCGCGGCATCGGGCTTCGGCGTCGGTTTCGCCGGCGGGGCGAGCTTCTCGTCCCACTGCGCGACGCCGACGAAAATCGTGCGGCCGTCATCGGACCAGGCCGGACGGCGGTACGAGACGACGCGCAGGCCGGCGGGGAAGTCGGCGGCGGCGGTGGGATCGTAGAGCGTCGTCTGGCCCAGCCCGCGCCAGGCGAGGATCGCGTGCGTCAGCCCCTCGCGCTTCTCGTCCCCCTTCGCGCGCAGCGCCACCAGGTCATCCGTGTCTTCGCGCCACGCCAGGCCGGTGTAGATGGCGGGCGAGGAATCGAGGACGCGCAACGAGCCGGTGCGCGCGTCGAAGAGCTGGACGCCGTTCCCGGTCTTGTCCTCGGTCACCGATAGTCAGGGCCAGTAGATCGCTCTTGTCGTGCCAGTCGAACTCGGTGACGTTGCCGAACGTCGTGTCGCGTCCGGTGGCGAGCTCGCGCACGATCAGCGTCGCGGCCGCAGGCCCGTCGTCGGTCGGCGCCGGCGCGTCCGCGGGTTCCTTGCGCTCCGGCGCGTAGCGCTTCAGCGCGAGATGGCTGCCGCTGGTATTGAACGCGAAGCTCTCGATGCCGTCGATGGTGATCATCTCGCCGGACGACAGGTTGAGGATGCCCGCCTTGCGCTGTACCGGCTTCTTCTGCTGGCGCAGCTTTTCCTCCTGGCTCTCCGACATGCCGACGCTGTAGGCGGCCCACTGCGAATCGCCGGAGAAGGTTGCCTGCGTTCCGAACGGCACGATTTTCACGCCGGCGGGCGTTCCGGACACGGCGACGATGCGCAGCTCGTTGTCGCGGTTCGATCGGTTGATGCCGTACGCGAGCCACTTGCCGTCAGGCGAGAGGCCGCCGCGCGGCTGCGCCGCCAGCGACTCGAAGCGTCCGTAGTCGGCGGCCGTCGGCGCCGCTTTGCTCTGGGCGAGAAGGATCGGACCGGCTGCGGCCGCTCCGGCCAGAACCGCCGCGGCAATCACTTTCAGTTGCATGTGGTCTCCCGGGAAGTGCGCCGATTTTCGTCCAACCCCTTAGCGCGAATCAACGGCTGGGTCGCCTTGTCGTCCAACCCGTCGGATCGGGGAAGTCGCCCGGATTGGATGGGCAGTTCGGACACGTGGGACGAACGACGTGATTGACAACAACTTACAGGGACAAGGGACGGAATTCGTCCCAGAAGGACCACTTCAGACTTGGATGGTCAATGGCACAGAATCTGCGGCTCATCCCGCCAATCGAAGAGTTCGTCCCGCTGGGCTCGTCTTCATATCGATCGCGCGGATCGCCAACCTACCCTCGGCGTCGCCAATCGTTGGGACGAATTCTTACAGCAGAGCTGGCCGTGTGGCCGGCGTCGTGACAGAAGATGGAGGAATTCCAGTGAACAGCATGAAGCAGTGGGCCCGTGCCCTCGCGCTCGCCGCGATGGCGATCGTGGCGTTCGGCCGCCCCGCGGTGGCGCAGGTCACCGAAACAGGCACAATCGAAGTCATCGTCCAGGATCAGGGCGGTCTCGCGATTCCCGGCGCGACCGTCGTCGCCACCGCCGCCGACAGCGTCACCAAGCGTGAAGCGGTGACCGACGCGGAAGGGCGGGCGCTGCTCGTCGGCCTCGCGCCGTCGGCGCAGTACGTCGTCACCACCGAGATTGCGGGCTTCCGTCCGACGCGCAACGAGAACGTGCTCGTGCGTTCGGGCCAGACCGCGACGCTGCGCGTCGGCCTGACCGTCGGCGGCGTGACCGAGCAGGTGCAGGTCACGGCCGAATCGCCGCTCGTCGACACGAAGAGCGCGACGACCGGACAGGACATCACCCTCCAGCTGACGGAATCGCTGCCGACCGGCCGCTCCTACCAGAGCTACCTGCAGCTCGTGCCGGGCGTTCTGCCCGACGATCCGCAGCAGCCCGGCAACCCGGCGTCGAAGTCCGGCGTCAACTACAGCGACATCGGCGGCAACGTCGGGGTCTCGAGCGACAACTTCTACTACTTCAACGGCATCAACGTCACCGACCCGGTGAGCGGCACGTTCGGCTCGAACCTGAACACCGAGATCATCCAGGAGCAGAAGGTCCTGACCGGCGGCATCCCGGCCGAGTTCGTCGGCACGCCCGGCCTGCTGTCGAGCGTCATCACCAAGTCGGGCACGCAATGCCTTCCATGGCTCCGGCAACTACTTCTTCCAGAACGCCGACCTCGTGGCCGAGAACAAGAACTCGACCGAACAGGAGTTCTCGACGTTCGACGCGGCGTTCACCGTTGGCGGCCCCGTCTACCGCGACCGCGCCTGGTTCTTCGGCAGCTACCGCCGCCTCGAGCGTGAAGACGACGTGACGACGCTCGACACCGAGCAGTTCATGCGCACGGTCAAGAACGAGCAGGATCAGAGCTACGCCAAGGCCACCTACACGCCGACGAACAGCGACACGGTGAGCTTCATGTTCATCAACGATCCGACGGACATCAACGGCCGCCGCGATCGCAACCTGACCAACGCCCGCGATCGCGCCCGCGTCCAGGGCGGCGACAACTGGAGCCTGAACTACTCGCGGCTGCAGGGCCCGGCGCTGATCGAAGCGTCGTATTTCAAGCACAATGGCGACGTCACCGACCTCTCGGCGATCCGCGAGCAGTCCAACACCGTCGTCTACCGCGCCACCGATGTGCGCACGCTCACCGACGAGCAGCGCGGCGGCTTCGGCCAGGATCTGATCAACCAGCGCGACACGGAAGGCGTGCGCGGGTCGATGCAGTACAGCTGGAACCGCCACACGTTCAAGGGCGGCGTCGAGTGGCAGCACAACGAGAACTTCCGCAACACGACGTTCCTGGCGCCGACGCTGTTCTCGCTGCAGCCCGGCCTGGCCGGCCTCTCCGCGTCTGAGCTCTCGGCCGGATCGTTCTCGGCCCGCGACTTCAACGTCAACAGCCCCAACGATTTTGCCGGACTGATCAACACCATCAACTCGCTGCCGAACCGCGCCGCGTTCTACTCGACGTTCGACGCCAACGGCGACGGCACGATCACCCCGGCCGAGATGGGGCCGCGTTTGACGTTCTCGACGCTGAATCCGAACGGGACCGTCCAGTACGACCGCACCGTGCAGGCCGCCGTCGGCCCGCAGCTGACGTCGTCGAAGGGCCTCAGCTTCTTCGTCCAGGATCAGTTCACGATGAATCGCCTGACCCTGAACCTCGGGATGCGGACCGAGCGGTGGGAGCACTATGCCACCACCGGCGAGGACATCTACACGTTCGACTGGGCCTTCGCGCCGCGCCTGAGCGCCGCCTACGACCTGCGCGGCGACGGCCGCCAGAAGCTGACCGCGTTCTACGGCCGCTACTACGACCCGATCCGCAACAACATGACGAACTTCGCCGGCACGTTGACCGGGTCGATTCTCGAGGAGCAGATCTTCATCAACAACCAGTGGGTGAACTACCGTATCCGCGGCGGCCCGGTCCAGCAGGACGCGTTCTTCGCGCCGACGACCAAGACGCCGTACACCGACGACCTGACGTTCGGCTACGCCGCCGACCTCGGCCGGAACATGAGCCTCGAGACCAACTACACCAACCGCCGCACGCGCGACATTCTCGAGGACTACGACCTCGGCCTGTATGCGTATGCGATCGACGGCATCAACGACCTATCCGGGTCCGATTGACGATCCCGACTCGCTCTGGCTCGGCCTCGACTACTTCGGCTACGCCCAGAACCCGGGTTCGAACTTCGTCATCGCGACGCTCGAGGGCGGCAAGCGCGACTACCAGGGGCTCGATCTCGTATTCCGCAAGCGCTACAGCAACAACTGGCAGCTGCTGGGCTCCTACACGTACAACTGGGCGGAGGGCAACACCAACTCCGACTCCAACGCGGACTTCCAGGGGGACGAGCTCCAGCTGGATCCACGGGCGCCGAACCAGTTCGCCAAGCAGCCCGGACTGATCTCGCACCTGTTCAAGGTCGCGGGTTCGTACGAGTTCCCGGTCGGACTTCAGTTTGGCGCAGCCTTCCGCTATAACACCGGTACGCTGGCCACCCTGAGCTACATCGACTCGAATCGCAACCTGCCGATCCGCGGCGACGCGTTCCCCTACGCTGGCATCACTGGCTTCCAGTGGATCGCAGGAGGGTGCGGTGGGTGGCTTCGAGAACCCCAGCACCAACCAGTTCGACCTCCGCGCGCAGTACAAGCTGCGGTTCTCGCGCGGGCTCGGGGCCGAGTTCTTCGTCGACATCTTCAACGTGTTCGACAACCAGGATTCGATCCGCAATCAGGACGTCGTCGCCGGCAGCGGAGGCGTCGATTTCGGCGAGGCCATCCGCTTCCAGGATCCGCGCCGGTTCTATCTCGGCACGCGGCTCACGTTCTAACGAGCCGACAGCTATCAGCTGTCAGCTTTCGGTTGTTCTTTTCAGGGGGCCTCACGGCCCCCTTTTTTTTCGGCGAGCTGAAGCTCCGCCCTGCTGAAGCCCCTGAGCCCTGAGCCCCGAACCCGTGGTAGAGTCACCGCATGCGCCTCGAGGGTCTGCTTGGCGCGGCACTCTTCTTCGGTTCCTGCGCGCCGCCTGGCGATGAGATGACCCAGCTGACTGACTCCTCGCGCGCGCGGGCGGAGATGGTCACGACGCAGCTTCGCGGCCGCGACATCACCGACGCCAGGGTGCTCGAGGCGATGGGCCGGGTCGAGCGGCATCGCTTCGTGCCGGACGCCGTCCGGGCCGAGGCCTACGACGACCATCCGCTGCCGATCGGCCACGGCCAGACCATCTCCCAGCCCTACATCGTCGCGTTCATGACCCAGGCGCTGCGCGTCGAGCCGCAGCATCGTGTGCTGGAGATCGGCAGCGGCTCCGGCTATCAGGCCGCCATCCTCGCCGAGCTGGCGAAAGAGGTCTACACGATCGAGATCGTGGCGCCGCTGGGTGAGAGCGCGGCAAAGACACTGAAAGCGCTGGGTTACGCGAACGTGCAGGTGCGGGTGGGAAACGGCTACCTCGGGTGGCCCGAAGCCGCGCCGTTCGATCGGATCATCGTGACCGCTGCGCCCGACGACGTCCCGGCGGCGCTCGTCGAGCAGTTGCGCGTCGGCGGCATCATCGCGGTGCCGGTCGGCGTCGGCGACCAGGAGCTGCGCATTCTCCGCCGTACCGACACTGGGCTCGAAATGATCACGACGCTGCCCGTAAGGTTCGTGCCGATGGTGGGGAAGCCGAAGTGAGTTGCCAGTTGCCAGTCACCAGTCACCAGTTGCCAGTCCAGCTCCGGGCCGATACCTGTGACTGGCTACTGGCAACTGGCAACTGGTGACTATTCAACAAACCACCGCCGTGCCGCTGCAGGACACCATCAACATCCCGTTGTTTTGTCCCAGCACTTCGTAATCGAGGTCGACGCCAATCACGGCGTTGGCACCCAGCTCCTGCGCCCGCTGCTGCATTTCCGCCAGCGCCGTCTCGCGCGCTTCGGCGAGCGCCTTCTCGTAGGTCGCCGAGCGCCCGCCGACGATGTCGCGAACGGCGGCGAACATGTCGCGGAAGATGTTGGCGCCGATGATGGCTTCGCCGGTGACGATGCCGAGGTAGCGGCTGACCGGACGGCCGTCGAGGACCGCGGTGGTGCTGATGATCATGATTGATTCTACGCACCCCCACGGTCAGGGTTCCCTGCCGGGCGTAACGCCAACTGAGGGTCCCCGCGGCCTGAACGCGTTCCGGAACACGTAGTTGGCGACGCGCCGCCCCTGGGCGATGCCGGCGGTCTTGTCGAACTCCCAGTGAATGCCGAGATAGATCCGGCTCTGCCCGTTCTCCTCTTCCGCCTGCGAGAGCGACTCGAAGCTGCGCGGCAGCAGCGGCCGCACATTGCCCTGGTTGTCGCGGGTCTGCCCGTTCAGCTCGTCGGAGACGAACGTGAACGCGATGTCGTCGCGGCGGAAGAAGTTGCGCAGCGTCTGGAACAGCGCTCCGCCGAAGACGGCGTGGCCCGACGGGTACGCCGGAAACGGCGGCGTGAAGTTCGGACCCTGCAGGTTGCTCGCCGGCGCGCCGAGGGGTGTAAAGGTCGGGTCGCCGATCGTTCGCGAGTTGCCGTCGCCGCCGCCGGTCGGGCCGGTGCCGGGATCCGATTCGCGGATGCCGGTGATCGGCCGCCACACCTGGTAGTAGTACTTCGACTCCCAGCTGGCGATGCCGGCGTCCGACATCGTGACGTTGAGGATGGCGAGGAGGCGCGCGAGCTCTAGGCCGTTGACGCCCATCTGGTCGGCGATCGTCAAGGCGATCTGGTTGTAGAGCCGCGGCGGCGCGCAGAGGCTCGGCGTGCCGTCGTAGGCCCAGTAGATGCTGATGTTCGTCTGATCTTCCGTGCGCTCGGTCGGGGTCGTGATGCCGTCGCCTCCCAGCTGCTTCACCTCGTCGTAGGCGGCGGTGTAGGCGCGCGTGTTCATGCCTGGAGGCGGCGGCACGCGGTAGTCGCGGGCCGACGAGATCACCATTGGCTTGACATCGCCCCAGCTGGCGCCGAGTGCCACCGGCAGCCGGCTGATCGGATCCTGGCGCCAGTTGCCCGGACGGTTGCTGGTGATGAAGTCGACGCCGAGCACCGGCTCGGCGTGCGTCGCGCCGTCCTTCGCCGTCTTCGCCAGGATCGCGGCGGCGGCGCGCCGGCCGGCGCGAATTCCGTCTTCCTTGCTCTGGCCGTCCGGAATCGCTGCCAGCTCCTCGGCGAACAGCTCGTCGCAGTGCGGCGCCTGCGACGGGTACATCGCGTTGAGGGTATCGTGCGCCGCCGCCGCGATTGCCGCTTCCATCGATGCACCCGGCGGCGCGTCGGGAATGCCGGTGTAACCGCGGTAGCGCCGGGCGATCGAGTTGACGGCGTCGAAGATCGCGATGTGGACGATGGCCATCGCCCGCGCTGATCGTCCCGGACCGATCTGCTCGCCGAAGACGCGGATCTCGTCCGGCAGCACCGGCGTGTGATCGAGGCCGGCACTGTCGATGGCGATCCGGTTCCAGTGATGAACGCGATCGCTGACGGCGGCGGGTGGCTGGCGGCGCGCGCCCGACAGGCCCGGCGAGGGCGGATAGGTGTGCTGCCGGCCCCAGAAACGAGTGAAGTTGTCGGGCTGACCCTGGGCCCAGGTCAAGGCCGTCAGGCCCGACGTGACGGCGACGAGAGACACGACGAATATGGCCGATGAACGCGTCAAGGCGGAGTCCTCCATGGAACGACAGGTAGTGATCTGAGAGAGTGCGGTGTGAACGGCAACGAACGTGCCGGGTGGGCGATCGTCAGTGAATCGCAGCATCCGCCCACCGGCCGCCGCTCAGCCGTTACGAAGAGAGCGGAAGATTGATGTAGGTCTTACGGATCGCCAGGCGGATCGGCAGGAGCCGCCGGGCAAAAGACACATGACAGTGCCGCGCATTGAGCGTGCGGCGTGCAAACTCGCTACAGGTCAGCCGTTCATCAGGCCGTGACGACGCCGAGCGGCGGCGTCGCCTGCCACTTGCCGCGCGTGAAGTCAGGGAAGTCGACGGCGGAGCTCCGCCGGGCGTTCGATCGTTCGGTGAGGTGGACGACGGCGCTGAGGGCGGCTGCGTCGTAGACGTTCATGTCGGTAGGAACGCCGTCGAGCAGGCACTTGATGAGGCGATAGTCCTCGAGATAGTCCATGCCGCCGTGCCCGGCGCCCTCGGCCTTTTTCGTCAGTTCCGACCACAGCGGGTGGTCGTACTGGGCCAGATACGTCTTCGCTTCTTCCCACTGGTGCGGCTTGCCGCGGCCCTCGATGTAGACGCGATCGGGGTAGCCCTGGAACAGCCCGCGCGTGCCCTGGACGAGGTGAATCCGGCTGTACGGCCGCGGCAGGTTGGTGTCGTGGCTGACGTAGATCGTGCGGCCCTTCGCGGTCTTGATCAGGCTGACGTTGATGTCGCCGAGGACGAACTTCTCTGCGCGGTGCGGCGAGCCCTCGGGGAAGTGCTCGCGCGCCCAATCCTGCAGGCCGCGGGACGGGCCGGCCATCGACACCAGGTAGTCGAAGCGATCGCCGCGGTTGATGTCCATGCAGTTGGCGACCGGGCCGAGACCGTGCGTCGGATAGAGGTTGGCGTTCATCTTCGACGCCCACGCCCGCCGCCACAGGCCTTCACCGCGATTGGCGAACTTGATCTCGCGCAGGTCGTGCAGGTAGCCGCCCTCGGCGTGCAGGACCTCGCCGAACAGGCCCTGCCGGACCATGTTGAAGACCAGCATCTCCGAACGGCCGTAGTTGCAATTCTCCATCATCACGCAGTGCTTGCGGTGCTTCTCGGCCAGCTCGACCAGCTCCCAGCACTCGTCGAGCGTCATCGCCGCCGGCACCTCGACCGCCGTGTGCTTGCCCTTCTTCATCGCCGCGGCGCAGACGGGGACGTGCCATTCCCAGGGCGTCGCGTTGAAGACGAGGTCGACGTCCTGGCTGTCGCAGAGCCGCTCGAAGTCGCGCGGGCCGCGTGAGTAGCCCTCCGGTTCCTTCTGGCCAGCCTCGACGACCCACTTCTGCACCTGGGCGACGCGCTCGGGCACGATGTCGCAGATCGCCGTGACGCGGGCGCCCGGCACCCGCAGCATGTTGCGGACGTGCGAGCCGCCCTGGCCGCCGACGCCGACGAACCCGATCCTGACTTCTTTCATCGGCGGCGCAGCAAACAGGCCGGCTGCGGCGCTGGCCGGCGCCTGAGCGGCGGCGCTGCGCCGCGGCAGCAGGGTGGTGCCGAGCGCCGCGCCGGCGATCTGCAGGAAGGTCCGCCGGTTGGTTTGAGCGTCGTCGTTATGCATGGGAGTCTCCGCTTGTCACTTCGAGCCGATCGCGGACCTGAAGCTCCGCGCTACGTCGTAGTAGGGCGGGGCTTCCGCCCCGCCCGGCTAAACTTCGACCAGGTGCGCGCAAGTGCCCGGGCGCGAGAGAAAGAACGTCGCCGCGGTCGAACTCTCTGGAAACGCGCCGCGGTATGCATTCTGCCATCGATTGAGAAAGCCCGCCGCGGCCTGCGCGTCGACGAGCGCCCAGACGCTGCCGCCGAACCCGGCGCCGAACGCCGAGGCCGCGAGCGCCCCCTCGCTCGCGCGCGAGCCGCGCCAGCCCGGCGGTTTGCGGCACCTGGTTCCCCAGCAGGGATTCCGCCAGCATCTGCGATCGCGCGACGATGGCGCCCAATGCCTTTGCGTCGCCGCGCTCGATGCAGTCCGTCGCGCCCGGTACGAGCACGCTGCTCTCCTCGATGAACTGATCGAAACGATCGAGGAGTGCCGGTTCGGTGAGCAGGGCGCGGATCTGCCCCTCGGCTTCGGGCGCGCTCGCCACCGCCTCCGCGAGGGTCTCGTCGGCCCGGCCAGACGCCTGCCGCCAGAGCTCGACGACGCGCGACGCGCGTTCGGCGGCGCGGTTGTAGGACTCGCGTGCGTTGCCGGTCTTCTGTGCCCGCACGCCGCTGACGGCGATCGCGAAGATCCAGTCGCCGGGCAGCGCCACCCGGCGCTCGAGCCGTGTCGGCCGGAACGAGGTACTGGCCGAGGCGATCGGGCTCGCTGCAGAGGATCGCCGTGTGATCCTCGCTGCCGCCGCGCGTGCCGACGCCGCGCTCGCCGGCCAGGCCACCGAAGCCGCTGCCGTTTTCGATCGTTGCCGCGTAGGCCGCGAGGTCTTCCTCGTTGCCGATCGCCCGGCGCCACTCGTCGCGCGCGTCGAGCCGGCTGGCCCGCGATACGGCCAGCAGCACCAGCACCATCAGCGCGCTGGAACTGCTCATGCCCGACGCCGACGGCAGGTCGCTGTCGAACACGATATCGACGCCGCGCACGGCGCCCGGGAAATTGCGCTTCAGCCGCTCGACGACGGTGTTCGGGTAGTTCGCCCACGACAGGGACGGCGCCGCACCGTCGGGTTCGACAGTGATGGTCAAGCCGCGCCGCCGGTCGGTGATGACGACCCGCCCGTCCGCGCGCGCCGCGCTGACGGCGCAGAGTCCGCGCTCGACGGCGCAAATCAGGCTGCGTCCGCCGCCGTAGTCGGTATGTTTGCCGAGGACTTCGATCCGCCCCGGCACGAACCACGCGTCCGTCGCGCCGGCGTCCGGACGCGCCGCGGCGAGGGCGGTGGCGTGCTGCGCCAGGCGCGAGGCAACGCGCGCGGCCATCGCGGGCCGCATGCCGTGGCGCTCGAGCGCGTCGACGAAAGCGCGTTCAGGGGTGGGGATCGACATGATCGAGCCGGCGCTCCACCTCGGCGATGTCCTGCCGCTGCGAAAGATCGAGCACGCCGGCCTCGACCGGCACCGTCCGAAATCGGATGCCGAGATGGTGGATGGCGTAGCGGACGGCGTTCGGCAGTTCGATCTCGCCGCGCGGCGAGGGCGGCGTCGCGAGACAGGCGTCGAAGATCGAAGCATCGAACCGCCAGCAGTTCATGCTCACCGCGACGTCACCGCCGCCGCGTTCGAAGCGGGCGAACGTGTTTTCGTCCGGCTTCTCGATGATGTCGGTCAGATAGCCGTCGACGCTCTCGAGCAGAGCGTAACTGCGGATTCGTTCCGAATCGATGTTGCTCCCGGCTATGAGCGCGTCGCGTGTGAAAGCCGGCAGGCCCGGCCCGTCGAGCGCGGTCAGGGCCCGCAGCACGTCGACCGGATAGTAATTGTCGGAGTTCATTGTCAGGAAAGGATCGCCGCCGGCGAACGCCTGCGCCGAGAGCACGGCGTCGGCGGTGCCTCGCGCCTCGGCCTGGACGGCAAAATGCACGCGCACGCGTTCCGGCACGCTGGCGCGCTCGTAATAGTCGCGGATGACGTCGTGTTCGGGACCAATGACGAGGCAGACGTCGGAGCAGCCGGCATCGGCAAGCGCGCTCAGGACGTAGTCGAGAAACGGCCGGCGGAACGGGATCATGCCCTTGATCCCGCTGTCCGCGACCGTTGCCTGCACCGAATCGGCGGACGCGGTGGCGTCCGCCCGCTGCATGCGCGTGCCCTTGCCCCGGGCCAGCACGACTGCCTTCATGGGTGGCTCCGGCACTGGGTGCCGGCTGAAACGTCCTAGAACAGCGAGTAGACCGCGCCGACGCTCAGTGCGATCGAGTCGGCTTTCCAGCGATTGCGGTATTCCTGCCCGGTGCCGTCGCGATAGACGACGTCCGGCCGGTTGACCAGGTAGCCGCCGAAACCGATGATGGCGATGCGCGGCGCTACGGTGTAGGTGAGGGTCACGCCGCCGCGGACCGCGAAACTGTTGTCGGCGTCGAGCTCGGGCCGCGGCGTTCCCGCCGGCAGGCGATCGAGGTATTCGTCGCGGAAGTCGAGGTCGTTGAACGACGGCCCGGCGACGATCGAGAAGCTGACCAGGGCGGGCTGGTTGCCGATCGTGTACGCGACGCCGGCCATCAGCGGCCGCACCCGCAGCCGCGCGAAGTCGCCGGACGCACCCGAGGGGTTGTCGAGGTCGGCGCGGAACCAGTTGAGCCCTCCGGAAATGCCCCAGCCCTTCTTGGGGTTCAGGCGGACGAGTGGCCCATAGCCCCAGAGCGACTGCACTTCACTGTCGGTCGGCTGGATGAAGGTGACGGATCCGCCGACGCTGACGCGTCCTTCGGTCTGGGCGGCTGCGGGGAGGGCTGAGCACAACAACATCGTCACGACAACTGCCAAACGCTTCATTCCAACGACTCCAGAGAGAGGGTGATTGGCTGCAACAGATGTGAAACAGAGCGCCTATCTTCGCACATCGCTGAGCTGGATGCAGCCAGGAATGCCGTCATTTTCAACACTTTGCGCTGGTGCCGGAATTGCTACTGGGTGCGGCAGCGCCTGCCGGATCGGCCGGGCGGGGAAGGCAAGGGGGCCGCATGGACACGCCGCGATATCTGCCAGCGAACCGGGTTCGTGAGAGTGGCCTGCGCCGCGAAGGGCTGTCGCTGCGCACCCTCGACGGCCAGAAGGTCGGCGTCGTCCAGGGCTTCGTCCTCGAGCCGGGGACGCCGCGCATCCGCAGCCTGGTCATCGACACTGACGCCGGGCAACGGGAGCTGCCGATCTCGCCGCTCCAGTACCGATTCCAAAGCTCGAGTTCTGCGCATCATGTCCCCCACGAGCGAAGCGGATCTTCGAGGCGTAGATTTCGCTCCGGGCTCGCTGCCGGTCGTCAGCGACGACGACCTCTGGGTGCCGATCTTTCATACGGCCGCCTGACGCGGAGCTGAAGCTCCGCGCTACGAAACCGCCCCGATACTCGTAGGCCGCAGCTTTAGCTCCGGCGTCCCGGCGATCACCCGATCACAGGTACTGCTCAGCCCTGTTCCAACTCGCGCCAGCGCCGGCTGTCGTCGCGGCGGGGTCGTGGCATTTCCCACCGCTTTTCGCTGGCACGGAATTCGGCTACAGGACATCGGCCGAGCGTTCGCTGCCGGTCGGGACTCCAGCTTCAGGCCGTCACGCTCCATTGCGAGCCGAGCCAGTGAGCGGCCCGTCGCAGCGGCGTGGCCGCAGCCCTGATGAGCGCGCCCATCCGACTCCTGCTCGTCGAAGACTCCGACGAGGACGCGGTCGTCCTCCTCGACGCCCTGCGCGACGCGGGCTGTGTGCCGAGCGCGACGCGGGTTCGCGATCGCGCCGGCTACGCCCTGGCGCTCGGGCCCGGCATCGACGCCGTCGTCAGCGACCATTCGCTCCCCGATCTCACCTGCGCCGATGCCCTGGCGCTGATGCAGGCACGGGGCCTCGACCTGCCGTTCATTGTCGTATCGCGAACCATCGACGAGGCGGCGGCGGTCGCGATCCTCAAGGCCGGGGCGCACGACTTCGTCACGAAGCAGAACCTGGCGCGGCTCGCGCCGGCGCTCGAGCGCGAGCTCGTCGACGCCCGTAACCGCCGCGAACGGCGGCGTGCCGAGCAGTCGCTGGCGCACCAGCGCGACTTCCTCCGCCTCGTGGTCGACACCAACCCTGGCCTTGTCTACGTCAAGGACTCGACCGGGTGCTTCACGCTGGCCAACCGCGCCGTCGCGGATCTCTATGGTGTTGCCGTCGATGATCTGATCGGGCGCTCGGAGGCGGACTTCAACCCGAAGGTCGAAGAAGTCATGCGCGGCCGCGCCGTCGAGCACCAGGTGATCGCGTCGTGCCGCGCGGAGTACGTGCCGGCCGAGATGGTCACCGACCCGCGGACCGGCGCGGCGCGCTGGTTCGAAGTGCGGCGCGTGCCGCTGCACCTGCCGGACTCGGTCGACCGCCATCTGCTTGGCATCGCCTCCGAGATCACCGAGCGCAAGGCGGCCGAGGACGCGCTCCGCCTCAGCGAGGATCAGTTCCGGCAGGCGCAGAAGATGGAGGCCGTCGGTCAGCTCGCGGGCGGCGTCGCCCACGATTTCAACAACCTCCTCACCGCCATCCTCGGCTATACGACGCTGCTTCTCGACAACACCCGCGAGCAGCCCGAGATACAGGCCGACCTCCTCGAGATCCGCAAGGCCGGCGAGCGCGCCGGCGCGCTGACGCGCCAGCTGCTGACCTTCAGCCGCAAACAGGTCATCGAACCGACTCGCATCGATCTCAACGACGTGGTCGCCGAACTCGAGAAGATGCTGGGCCGTGTCATCGGCGAGGACGTGCGGCTGGAAACGGACAAGCGAGCGGATTTGCACCCGATCAAGGCCGACCCCAACCAGATCGAGCAGGTGCTGATGAACCTGACGGTGAACGCCCGCGACGCGATGCCGCGCGGCGGCGTCCTGCGAATCGAGACCCGCAACGACCTGATGCCGGCCGATCCGCGCCAGCCGGCGGCGACCCGTTGGCCGTGCGTCGCACTCGTCGTTTCGGACACCGGTACCGGCATCCCGCCCGAGATCCGGGAACGCGTCTTCGATCCCTTCTTCACGACCAAGGGCGCGGGCAAGGGCACCGGCCTCGGTCTGTCGACCGTGTACGGCATCGTCACGCAAATCGGCGGCGTCATCAGCGTCGAGAGCGAGCGCAACCGGGGGACGGCGTTCACGATCCGCTTTCCGGCGCTCGCCGCGACGACCGACGTACCGCGGCGCGAGGCGCCGCTGACCGTGCCGTTCGCCGGTACCGAGACAATCCTGCTGGTGGAAGATGAGCCCGGGGTTCGCCATCTCGTACAACGTGTGCTGAGCGGACGAGGCTACCGGGTGCTCGAAGCCCGTGACGTCACCCACGCGGCCGAGATCGCGTCGGCGCACGACGGCCGGATCCACCTGTTGCTCAGCGACATCGTCATGCCCGGCTTGAGCGGTCCGGACCTGGCGCAGCGCATCGTCGCCACGCGGCCTGATATCCGCGTCCTCTACATGTCCGGCTTCGCCAATCGCCTGAATACGGACCGCGGCGCGCTCAGCGCCGGGGTCAAGATCCTGCACAAGCCGTTCACGCCGGAGCTGCTGGCGCGCACGGTCAGGGAGTCCCTCGATGTCGATGCGTCCTAGGACCGGCTCCGATGCCGGCGGTACGGTCAAGTTCGGCCCACGTGCACCCGGCGCCGCCCTGGCCTCGCGGCTGGCGGTCGTCATCGTCGACGACGACGTCGCGGTGGATGAGAGCTTCGGACACATGCTCGAGGCTGCGGGCTACGACGCGCACGCCGAGAAGGACGTGCAGTCGGGGCTGGCGTATCTCGAGACGGCGTCGCCCGCGGTCCTGATCCTGGACCTGCACCTGCCGGACGGCACCGGCCTGGAGTGCCTGCGCCGCGTGCGGCAGTGGCCGCAGCACCGCGACCTGCCGGTGGCGATTCTGACCGGTGACTACTTCCTCGACGAGGAGATCGCGCGGGAACTGGGTGAGCTGGGCGCCAGTGTCTTCTTCAAGCCGGTGTGGGAAGACGACCTGCTGCGGATCGTAGAGCACCTACTGAAGCGAGGGTAGCGGCCTAATCGAGCCTGAGCCCTGAGCCCTGAGCCCTGAGCGCCGACCCTCCCCTACGTCCGGCTGACGTCGCTGCTCGTGCCTCCGGCCGCGGGAATGTAGGTCTTCAACAGGTAGTCCTTGACCATGCGGTCGGCACTGAATCGCCAGCCGAGCGTCCGGATGGCGCGCTTCATCCGCGCGATCCAGGCGCGCGGCAGACCGTCGCGGTCGCGGTCGTAATAGAGCGGGATGACGACGTCGCGGAGGACGGTGAGGAGCGACTCGCCGTCGCGCGCGTCGTGGACGTCGATCGAGCTGTGGACGTCCCCGGTGCCGATGGCGAAGCCGTTGAAACCGTCGTAGGACTCCGCCCACCAGCCGTCGAGGATCGACAGGTTCAGGCCACCGTTCAACACCACCTTCTGCCCGCTGGTGCCGCAGGCCTCGAGCGGCCGCCGCGGGTTGTTGACCCAGACGTCGACGCCCTGCACGAGGTGCCGGCCGACGTTGATGTCGTAGTCCTCGACGAAGACGATCTTGCCGGCGAAGCGCGGGTCGCGCGTCAGCTGCGCGATCTGCTGCAGCATGCTCTTGCCGGGGCTGTCGTGCGGATGCGACTTGCCGGCGAAGACGAACTGGATCGGCATCTTCGAGTTGTTGACGAGCGAGGCGAAGACGTCGATGTCGCGCAGGATCAGGTTGGCGCGCTTATAGGTCGCGAACCGGCGGGCGAAGCCAATCGTCAGCGCGTCGAAGCTGAGGGCGCGGCGCATCTGCAGCACCGTGTCGGCCGACTCGGAGCGGCGCTCGGCCTGCCGCGACGTGCGGCGGCGGACGATGTCGATGAGCTGGACCTTCTGCGTCTGGTGCGTCTCCCACAGCTCGCCGTCGTCGATCGCGTCGATCTTGTCCCAGAGCGTGGCGTCGCTGGCCCGGCTGGACCAGTTCGGCCCGAGGTGGCGGTCGTAGACCTGCCGCATCTGCGGCGCCAGCCAGGTCGAGACGTGGACGCCGTTGGTGATGTGGCCGATCGGGACGCGGTCCTCGCTGCGCTCCGGATAGAGCGGGTTCCACATCGCCCGCGACACCTGGCCGTGCAGCGATGAGACGGCGTTGGCGCGATGGCAGGCCTTCAAGGCCAGCACCGTCATGCAGAAGGTTTCACCGGCGTCGCTGGTGTTGACGCGGCCGAGACCCATGAGCTGCTGTTCGTCGAGGCCGAGGGACTCGCGCAGCGGCCCGAGGTGCTCTTCGATGAGCGGCGCCGAGAAGCGGTCGTGGCCGGCCGGCACCGGCGTGTGCGTCGTGAAGACGACCTGGGCGGCGACGCGCCGCAACGCCGTCAGGGCATCGACCCCTTCCGTCGTCATGCGCTGGCGCACGACCTCGAGCGCCGCGAACGCGCTGTGACCCTCGTTGAGATGGAGCACGCCGGGCGAGATGCCGAGCGCGGCCAGCGCCCGCACGCCGCCGACGCCGAGCAGCACTTCCTGGCGGATGCGAATCCGCTCGTCGCCGCCGTAGAGCCGGGCGGTGAGCTCGCGGTCCTCCGGCACGTTGCCGTCGACGTTCGAATCGAGGAGCAGCAGCGTGTTGCGGCCGACGGCGCATTGCCAGACGCGGGCGTGCAGCGTGCCGGTCCGGGTCTCGATCGAAACCGTGACCGGGGCGCCGCCGGCGGCGGCCGGGCGGATCGGCAGCGTCCGGTGATCGAGGTCGATGTAGTCCTCGTGCTGCCAGCCCTCGCGATCGAGGCGCTGCCGGAAGTAGCCCTGGTCGTAGTAGAGCCCGACGCCAACCAGCGGCACGCCGAGATCGGATGCGCTCTTGATGTGATCGCCGGCGAGGATGCCGAGACCGCCGGAATAGATCGGCAGTGACTCGTGGATGCCGAACTCGGCGGAGAAGTAGGCGACGGGCCGGGCCCAGAGGACGCCGGCGTGGCGCGCCCCCCAGGTGCTGGTCGAGTGCAGGTATTCCTGGAACCGGCGGTGCGCGTAGTTGATGCGGCTGTGCAGTGCCAGCTGCGACGCGCGTTCCTCGAGCGTGTCGATCGGGATCTGCTGCAGCAGCGCCACCGGGTTGTTGTCCAGCGCCCGCCACAGCACCGGGTCGATCTCGCGGAACAGGCTCGTGGTGTCCGGATCCCAGCTCCACCACAGGTTCTGCGCCAGCGCCGACAGCTTTTGATGCGCCGGCGCCGCCAGCTGCCCGAGCGAACGCGCTTCGGTCACCGTCGGCGCCAGCTGGCTCCCGGCCATCATCAGCAGCCGCATGTCCTCGGCGTCGAACGTGCGCGCTTCGACGGTCTGGACGACGAGGACGCCCTGCAGGATGCCGCGATCGATGATCGGGACGCCAAGGAAGGAGCGGTACGGATCTTCGCCGGCGTCGGGAAAGTACTTGAAGCGCGGGTGCGACGTCGACTCGGCGACGAACTCGGGCCGCAGCTGCTCGGCCACCAGCCCGGCGAGGCCCTCCGACAAGCGCATGCGGATTCGACCGACGGATTCCGGCCGCAGGCCGACGGTCGCCGCGAGCACGAGGTTGGCGCGATCGGGCTCGAGCAGGTAGACGGAGCAGACGTCGGTCGAGAACCGCTCGCGAATCAGGTGGACGATGTTGTTCAGCGTCTCGGCGGGATCGCCGCTCTCGGATACCAGCCGCCCGATCTCTTCGAGCGTCCACAGGACCGAAGCCTCGTGGCGTTGTGCCGTGTCGCTGATGCTCAATCCCCGCCTCCGTGTTGGGTCGTGAAAACTATGCTGTCGGAGCAAGAACGCTGCCGCGCGACGTCGCGCGGCGCCTGCGCCAGGCCGCGGCAATCCGCCCGGGCCACTTGCTCGTTCCAACATAAATGTCGGTTGGAGGTCTTAGAGTATACACAATTGACGGGGAGTGGTCACGGCGCCAGGCCGCTGTCTCCGCGATCGAGCCGAATCCGCCATCTACGGCACGAGCGGCCGGCGGATCGGCTTTTGCTCAGGTGCTGGTGACAGGTCATTTCATGTCGCCTTACGAATTCCGCAACGTCGTCGAACGCGTCCGCTGCGAGTTTCTCGAGATGCCGGGCCTGCGCCTGACGCTGCCGCAGGCGGCCCGGCTCTGGGGGCTCGATCTGCCGTCGTGCGAGGCGGTGATGGACGTGTTGATCCGCAACGAGTTCCTGCGCCGGACACCTTCGGGCGCGGTCACGCGCGCCAACGGCTGAACGGCAGCAAGCGGCCGCGACACAACCGTCGCCGTCGAGCACCGCAGCTACATTTGTGTCGGCAGGAGGAGTTTCGCGGGAGTTTTCGTGGCTGCACTCGGAGCGGGGCGCCCGGCTGGCGACGTTGCCCCTCTCTCACAAAGGGTTCCGGTATGCTCGGTCTCTGCGGCGAGCTGTCCGGGCGCCGCGCTTCGAGTGTAAGGTAACGATCGCGCCAGCGGAACACGCCGATGAAACGCCTCGAACCGTCACAGTCGCAGACCCAGACCCAGTCCCGGTCGTCGTCGTCGCCACTCCTTGCCGACTACCAGCTCGGCGCGGCGTTCGACGAGATGTTCCTCGCCGGCGGCGTGCCGCGCGCCCAGTGCCGCGCCCTCGCCGTCGAGCTCGAAGCCGCCTCGCCGGAAGACCTCGCGCTGCGCCAGGTCGAAGCCGACCGCGCCTTCCTGACCCAGGGCATCACCTTCACCGTCTACGGCGACGAGCAGGGCACCGAGCGCATCTTTCCGTTCGACCTGCTGCCGCGCATCATCACCGCCCCGGAGTGGCGGACGATGGTGGCCGGCCTGACGCAGCGGCTGACCGCGATCAACCTGTTTCTCAAGGACGTCTACAACGAGGGCCGCATCCTCGCCGAGGGGATCGTCCCGCGCGACCTGCTGCTCAGCTGCCGCCATTATCGCCGCGAGATGCGCGGCGTCCGCGTCCATCGCGACATCTACGTGTCGATTGCCGGCAGCGACCTCGTCCGGCTCGAGGACGGCCGCTTCGTCGTGCTCGAGGACAACCTGCGGGTGCCGAGCGGCGTCTCCTACATGCTGGCGAACCGCGAGGTCACCAAGCGAGTGATGCCGGGCCTGTTCGATCGCTACCAGGTCAGCCCGGTGGCGCATTACGGCCAGGCGCTGCTGGCGACGCTGCGGGCGCTGGCGCCGCCCGAGGTCACCGATCCGACCTTCGTGGTGCTGACGCCGGGCGTCGGCAACTCGGCGTACTTCGAGCACGCGTTCCTCGCCCGCGAGATGGGTGTCGCGCTGGTCGAAGGGCGCGACCTGCTGGTTCACGACAACGTCGTCTACATGCGGACGACCTCGGGGTTGAAGCGGGTCGACGTCATCTACCGCCGCGTCGACGACGACTTCCTCGATCCGCTGGCGTTTCGCCCCGACTCGTACCTCGGCGTCGCCGGCCTGCTCAATGCCTATCGCGCCGGCAAGGTCTCGCTCGCCAACGCCATCGGCACGGGCATCGCCGACGACAAGGCCCTCTACGCCTATATCCCGGCGATCATCAAGTTCTACATGTCCGAGGAGCCGATCCTCGCCAACGTCGAGACCTACCTGCTGTCGAACCCGTCGGAGCGGCAGTACGTGCTCGAGCATCTCGACTCGCTGGTCGTCAAGGCGGTGGGGGAGTCCGGCGGCTACGGCATGCTCGTCGGGCCGCACAGTACCGCGAAGGAGCGCGAGGACTTCCGCGCCCGCATCCTCGCCGATCCCCGCAATTACATCGCCCAGCCGACGCTGACGCTGTCGCAGTCGCCGTGCTTCATCGATCGGCGGATCGAGCCGCGGCACGTCGACCTGCGGCCCTACGTCCTCTATGGCGACAGTGTCACCGTCGTCCCCGGCGGGCTGACCCGCGTCGCGCTCAAGAAGGGCTCGCTCGTCGTCAACTCGTCGCAGGGCGGCGGCAGCAAGGACACGTGGGTGCTGGAAGACGATCCGTTCGAGGCTGCGGAGTAGCCATGCTGCTGTCACGCGCCGCCGACTCGCTCTACTGGCTGAGCCGCTATCTCGAGCGCGCCGAACACACCGCGCGCCTGATCGACGTCCGGCTCGACCTCGGCCTCGACCGCCGCGCCTCGGGCGACGGCTGGGATTTCACACGCCTGCTGGCGGCGCTGGGGGTCCAGGACCTGAGCGACATCCCCTCGAGCCCGGGGACGCTGATCGACACGCTGGTCTTCGATGCCGACTGCCACGAGTCGGCGTTCGCGTGCGTCACGGCGGCGCGCGAGAACGCGCGCCAGGTGCGCGAGGAGATCAGCTCCGACATGTGGGAGCAGCTGAACGCGCTGTTCCTGCGGCTGAAAGAAGCGCGCTCGGAGGGGACGTGGTCGACGCGGCCGCACTATATCTGCCGCCTCGTCATGGACGGCGTCCATCTCTTCACCGGCGTCACCGATTCGACGATGGCGCATGGCGAGGGGTGGCAGTACCTGCAGCTGGGCCGCTATCTGGAGCGTGCCAGCGCCACGGCCGCGCTCGTCGATCTCTACTTCCGTGAACCGGCAAGGCTGCCGCCGAACCACGTCGAATGGGTCGGCCTGCTCCGCTCCTGCTGCGCCCTCGAGGGCTACTGCCGCTTCTATACCGCCGACCTGCGACCGGAACAGATCGCCGAGTTCCTGCTGCTCAACCCGGATTTTCCGCGGTCGGTGCGATTCTCCGCGGCGTTCGTCGAATCGGCGCTGCGCGCGATCGCGCAGCTCGCCGGCCGCGGCACCGGCGGCCGCGCCGACCGGCTGGCCGGCCGCCTGCACGCGCTCCTCGACTACGGCCAGGTCGACGAGATCCTCAACGAGGATCCGCATGCCTACCTCGAGAGCATCGGCCGCTACTGTGCCCAGGTGCACGCGGCCGCCTACCAGAGCTACGTGACCTATCCGATCGAGTCGGCGCTTCCCGCCTGACGCGGGCAGCACGAGGACGCGAGGCAGCGAGTGCAGTTCAACATCCGGCACATCACGCGGTTCATCTACGAAGCGTCGATCAGCGAGAGCGTGATGGAGGCGCGCGTCCAGCCGCGCAGCGACGGCACGCAGCGCTGCCTGCGCTTCGCCCTCAGCACGACGCCGGTATCGCGCATCCGGATGTACCAGGATCACGACGGCAACCTGGTGCACCACTTCAACATTCCCGGGCGCCTGTCGCGGCTCAGCGTCATCGCCGATGCCCTGGTCGAATCGCTGCCGGTGGCGCCGCTGCCGGAAACGCTCGGCCCCGGGAGCTGGGACCGTCTTGACGCGGCGACGGCGAGCGGGGCGTTCTGGGAGCTCCTCAACCCGAGCCCGTTCACGCGCTCGACCGTGCGGCTGAAGGAACTGTCGGAGGAGATGCGGCTCAGTCGCCTCGAGGATCCGGTCGTCACGCTGCAAGCCGTGAACCGGGAGCTCTACTCGCGCCTCACTTACAGTCCCAAGAGCACGCGCGTCGATTCGCCGATCGACGAGGCGCTGGCGTCGCGCAAGGGTGTGTGCCAGGACTTCACGCACATCATGATTGCGCTGGTGCGACAGCTCGGCATCCCGTGCCGCTACGTCAGCGGCTATCTCTACCAGCAGGGTGAGCAGAACCTGCGCTCGGTCCAGGGCGCGACCCACGCCTGGCTCGAAGCCTGGCTGCCCGAGCTGCAGTGGGTCGGCTTCGATCCGACCAACGATCTCGTCACCGATCACCGGCACATCCGCGTCGCGGTCGGCCGCGACTATGCCGATGTGCCGCCGACGCGCGGTGTCTTCAAGGGCTCGAGCGCGGTGCGGAGCGAGCTCTCGGTGTCGGTGCGAGTCGGCCCTGCGGCCGCAAACCCGTCCGAGTCGCTGCCGCCGCCGATGCCGTGGATCTCGCGCGACGTCACCCAGCCGACGGTGAGGCCAGATTCGATTTCGTCGCAACAGCAGCAGCAACAGCAGCAGTAGTCGCTGATTCGGTGACGCCGATCGGACGGGTCACGGGACGCGAAGAGAACCAGCGCCTAAGGATTGATCGGCGTGTAGCGGGCGGCCGCGGGCGCGACGGCCTGGGCGATCCGGCGCTCGAGCTCGCGCGGATCGCGGAGGGTGCCGGTGAAATCTTCGACCCACATCTTGCGATCGCGGTTGGCGTTCACCAGGCGAATCGACACGACAACCTGATTGTCGGTGCGGCTGACCGACCCCTCGACCAGGAGGTCCGCGTGCAGGGCCGCGGCGATCTGCGCCGCCGCCAGACGCGGCTGCTGCCGGCCGTACTGCAGCGCGCTCGTATGCGAGACGACGCCGACGGAACCGAGGCGGGCGAGCTCGCTGGTGACGCCGTCGGTGAGGCGGGCGGCCAGCGCGACGTCGGTCGGGTCGTTCGAGGTACTCGGCGAACGGCAGGACGGCGACGTCGACGTCCGGCGCCGTCGTCGCCCAGGGCCCGCGGCGCGCCGCGAGCATGACGAGCACCAGCGCTGCGAGGCTGAGCGCGAGTCCGATCCGCGCCGCCGTACCGATGCGGCGTGCTGATGGCACGACCGGGTTGGCGATCAGTGGCGGCGGGAGCGTGACCGGTTCGGCGACGGCCTGCGGAGCGGCGTCGGCGCGATGTTCGAAGGCAGGGACGTAGCTGCCGCGCCGCAACTTGATCAGCACCGGGTCGCTGGCGCCCGTGCCGGCGTAGTACTCGTCAACCTTGGCGCGCAGGCGTCGCGCCTCGACCCGGACGATCGAATCCAGACGCGGGTCGTAGCTCTGGTCCCGCGCAAAGACTTCGACGCCGATCACATACTCCTTCACGCGCGCGCTCTCGCCCGCCAGCTCCTGGTCGACGACGTAGCGGAGAAAGCCGCTCATCCGATCCGCGTTCGCGAAGCCGTCGCTGGCGAGAATGCGGCCGAGCTGGAGGCGGACCTCCTCCGGTGTCGGTTTCACGGTTCCAGTATCCCTCACCCTGGCACAGCCCCGGCGGCTGCTGCGCCCGTTTCGAGGTTACTAACCGTGAGACTCACCGAATTGACTGATTCGTTCGCGCCGCGCCTGCGACGATCGCGGTCGTCTCCTCGTCGGAGTCGGGTGACGAACGATTCACCAGGAGGGACTGACACGCGCACCACATCGGATTCGACCGACCCGCCCCGCCCTGATCAGCGTTGCCGGACTTACCGGCGACGAGCATCGCCGCCGCGTCGCCGCCGCTTCGCTCGGCCCATTTCCGTGAGTCTCAACCGCACACCGGGCCGCGTGTCGACGCGGCACAGCGGGTTCAAACTGCCGGTTCTGGTATACATTCGGTCGAGATGTCTTCGGCGCCGGACCAGTGGAGTTCGCAACGCAGTGACAAGGCCCGCGTCCTCGTTGTCGACGACGAGGAATCGAATCGAAAGCTGCTGACCCGCCTCCTCGGCCGCGAATACGACGTTGTCACGCTGCCCGACGGCGAAGAGGCGCTGGCGCTGCTCGAACGGGTCGACGTCGACGTCGTCCTGCTCGACGTCCGGCTGCCGGGGCTCGACGGCTTCGCGGTGTGCTCGCGGTTGAAGATGATGCCGCGAACCCGGCTGGTGCCGGTGGTCCTCGTTACCGGCCTGGACGCGCGCGAGCACCGCCTGCGCGGGATTCACGTCGGCGCCGACGACTTTCTCACCAAGCCGTTCGATGCCGAGGAGCTCCACGCGCGGCTCGCGTCGCTGGTTCGCCTCAAGGGCTACACCGACGACCTCGAGTCGGCCGAGGCCATCCTCAAGAGCCTGGCGCTGACGATCGACGCCCGCGACCCTTACACCGACGGCCACTGCGAGCGCCTCTCGAGGCTCGCGGTCGCGCTCGGCCGCTCGCTCGGCCTCTCGAAAGACGAGGTCTCGGCGCTGGATCGCGGCGGCTACCTGCACGACATCGGCAAGATCGGCATCCCCGATGCGGTCCTGCTCAAGCCGACGCGGCTGACGACTGCCGAGTTCGAGTTGATCAAGCAGCACACGGTGATCGGCGATCGGCTGTGCGGCGAGTTGCGCTCGCTGCGGCTGGTGCGGCAAATCGTCCGTCACCACCACGAGGCACTCGACGGCAGCGGCTATCCCGACGGTCTCAGCGGCGATCGCGTGCCGCTGCTGGCGCAGATCGTCGGCATCGTCGATCTCTACGACGCCGTGACGAGCAGCCGGCCGTACCGCGACGCGCTGTCGGCCGATTACGCCTACGCCGAGCTGCGCAGCGAGTGCGCGAAGGGGCGGCGGAACCCCCGCCTCGTGGAAGCGTTCATCAGCCTGAGCCGCGAAGGCGTCGAATAACGCGACGGCGTGCGATAAGAGGACGCTCGATGGGCAGCGAAGAGACGGAGGGACGACGGCCGCTGGCGCGCGTCGTGGTAGCCGATGACGAGCAGTCGGTCGCCGAGATGTTCCGGCGCGTACTGGCGAGGGCGGGCTACGGCGTCGAGGTCGTGCACGACGGTGTCTCGGCGGTCGAGGCGGTGCGCGAGTACAAGCCGCACGTCGCGATCTTCGACGTCAACATGCCCGGGATGACGGGGCTCGAGGTCTGTCGTCAGCTGAAGGGAGATGCGGCGACGAGGCTGACGCCCGTCGTGCTCGTGACCGGCATGGCCCACCGGGAGAAGCGGATCGAAGGCCTCGAGGCGGGGGCCGACGATTTCCTCAGCAAACCGATCGACACCCAGGAGCTGCTCGCGCGCGTCCGGACGCTGGTCCGCATGAAGCGCTACACCGACGACCTCGATTCGGCGGCGTCGCTGATCACGGCGATGGCGCTGCTGGTCGAGGCCCGGGACGGCAATACCGAGGGGCACTGCCACCGCATGGCCAATTACGCCACCGCGCTCGGGCGTGCCCTCGGCCTCCCGGAGGAAGAGATCGCGGCGCTGCACCGCGGCGGCTTCCTGCACGATATCGGCATGCTCGCCATCCCCGACGCCGTGCTGCGCAAGTCCGGGCCGCTCGAGGCGGAAGAGTTCGAGCTGATCAAGTCGCACACGACCGTCGGCGACTCGCTCTGCGGCAACCTGCGATCGCTTGCTGCCGTGCGCCCGATCATCCGCCACCACCACGAGCGCTACGACGGCTCGGGTTACCCCGATGGCCTCGCGGGGGACGACATCCCGCTGCTGGCGCAGATCATCGGCATCGTCGACGTCTACGATGCGGTGACGACCAGGCGGCCGTACCAGGGACCGCACTCGGCGCAGGAAGCGCTCGATATCCTGCGCCACCAGGTGTCGCGCGGCTGGCGCCGCCCCGATCTCGTCGAAGCGTTCGCCGCGCTCGTCGAGAGCGGCCGCCTGAATACCTTCCACGCGTGATTCAGGGATGAAAATACCGGCGCGCCCAGCAAGGACGCGCCGGAGGGAGGAGGGAGAGAGAGTTACGAGTTGCTCTTGATCGTGACGAACACTTCCGCGTCCTGCCGCGCGACCAGGAGCAGCGCCGGCTTGTCCGACGCCGCGGCCAGCGCCGCCTTGAGTTCGGCCGGCGTCCTGACGGCCTGCCCGTTGACCTGAGCGATGACGTCGCCAGGTTCGAGACCGGCCGCGGCCGCAGCCCCGTCCGGCGCCACTTCACGAATCACCACGCCTTCGGTGCGCCGCGCGAGCTGCAGGCGCCGCGCGGTTTCCGGCGTCAGCGGCTCGACGGTCATCCCGAACCCGCCGCTGTCCGGACGACGATCGCGATCCGCCACTTCAGCCGTCTCCGGGTTCAGCCGATCGATTGTCGCCGTCACTGTCTGACGCTTTCCGCCGCGGAGGACGTCGATCTTGATCGGTGTGCCGGGGCGCGTGCTCGCGATCCGGTTGCGGAGCGCGTTGTTGTCGGCCACCGGCTCGCCGCCGATCGCGACGATCACGTCACCCTGCTGCAGCCCGGCGTTCGCCGCCGCGCTGTCGGGCTCGACCCTGTTGACGATCGCGCCACCGACTTCCGTCAGCCCGAGGCTCGACGCCATGTCCGCGGTCACGTTCTGGACGGTGACGCCGAGGCGGCCGCGCACGACCTTCCCCTCGGTCTTCAGCTGGTCCATCACGGTCCGCACCATGTTCGACGGAATCGCGAAGCCGAGACCGATGTTGCCGCCGGTCGGCGTCAGGATCTGCGTGTTGATGCCGACGAGCTCGCCGGCAGTGTTGACCAGCGCGCCGCCGGAGTTGCCCTGGTTGATCGGCGCGTCGGTCTGGAGGAAGTCCTCGTAGCTGCCGTCGCCGACGCCCGTGGCGCGCCCCTTGGCGCTGATGATGCCCATCGTCACGGTCTGGCCGACGTTGAGCGGGTTGCCGATCGCGAGCACGATGTCGCCGACGCTGACCCGGCTCGAGTCGCCGATCGTCAGGGTCGGCAGGTTCGCCGCCTCGATCTTCAGCAGCGCGAGATCGCTCGCCGGATCGGTGCCGATGACCTTGCCCTCGAACGTCCGACGATCGGTCAGCTCGACGCGGACGCGGTCCGCGCCCTCGACGACGTGATTGTTGGTGAGGACGTAACCGTCGGCAGTCGCGATGACGCCGGATCCGAGCCCCGCCTGCCGCGGCGCGCGCGGTCCCTGCGGCCCCTGCGGACCGAAGCGGCGGCCGAAGAACTCGCGGAACATCGGGTCGTCCGGGAGCTGCATTCCGGTCGGCGTCGACGCCGCTTTCTTCTCGACCCTCACGGTAACGACTGCAGGCGAGGCGGCCTTGACGACGTTGGCGTACGACCCTGGTGTGGCGGCATCGAGCCCAGGACGCGTCGCCGGGTTGGCGACGACGTACGGCGCCGCGGATGCGACGCTGGCCGCGCTCTGGCTCTGACCGACGCTGTAGCCGGTGGCGCCGACCAGCGCGAGGACGGCGACGCCGGTGCCTGCCCTGGTCAGCTGACGACGAGGCGAAACGTTGAACATGATGGCCCTATCTCCTTTAGCGCGCGCAACTTGCGCACGTCCCTGCGCATGAATCAATGGCGGACTGAGCACGGCAGCACCGGTCGATCTCCGCCAGTCGTCCGGCCGCTCATACTTCTTTGACGCAGCCGAGCCTTTCCGGGCCGTTACCGGACCATTACATCGGTGCAAGGTTGGGGGGGCAGGTACGTAGCTCGGAGCTTCAGCTCCGCGTAAAGACCGGCAGGCGGAGCGTGAACGTCGAGCCCTGACCGGGACGCGAGCTCACCTCGACTGTTCCGTTGTGGGCGGCGACGATGGCGCGGACGAGGCTCAGGCCGAGGCCAAGCCCGCGTTCGGCCCGGCTCTGGTCGCCGCGATACAGGCGCTCCCAGATGCGCGGCAGATCGTGGTCGGCGATGCCGGTGCCGGTGTCGGCGACCTCGATCACGACGTCGTTGCGCTCGCGCCTCGTGCTGATGTCGACGCGGCCGCCGGCGGGGGTGTACTTGATCGCGTTGTCGAGCAGGTTGGCAACGACCTGGCGCAGGCGATCGCGATCGGCGGAGACGACGAGGCCGCTCTCCAGGTGCTGTGAGACGGCGACGCGCCTGTCCTCGGCGACGTCCTCGTAGACGCTTGCGACCTCGCGGATGACGCCATCCACGGCGACGTCGGTTCTCGCGAGCCGCAGCGTGCCGGTTTCCGCCTCCGAGATGTCCATCAGCGTGTCGAGCATCGCCAGGATCCGCTCCGACTCTTCGAGACAGGTGGCGAGTGCCTCGCGCTCGGTGGCGGGATCTCCCGAGGCCAGGGCGCGCTCGGCGATGCCGCGCAGGCGCGTCATCGGCGTCCGCAGGTCGTGGGCGACGTTGTCGAGCGCGTCGCCCATGCCGCTGATGAGCGTCGTGATGCGATCGAGCATCGCGTTGAACAGGCTGCTGAGCTCGTCGATCGCGTCGCGCGGCTGGCGCACGGGAACCCGCGCGTCGGTCCGGCCGGTCGCGATGATGTTGCGGACGGCGGCAATCAGCCCTTCGATCGGCCGCATCGTCGATCGGGTGACGACGAAGCCGCCGGCGAGCCCGGCGAGGACGATGGCGATCGAGACGAGGAGCGCGACGGTGCGAAAGCGCGCCAGCAGCTCGTCGCGGCTCTCGGTGCTCTTGCCGACCTGGAGCAGGGTGCCGTCGATCAGCCGCGCCGACGCGACTTCGAGCGTGGCCCGGCGCGATCCGGAGAGCACCCGATCCCAGGCGCTGTCGCGGCCGGCGAGCGGCGAGACGTCGAAGTCGGACCACTCCGGCGGGATGCTGGCGAACAGCGTCTCGGAGCCGCCGCGGACGACGCGGACGAAGAGGCGTTCGCGCCCTCCGGTTCGCTGTTCGAGATCGACGGCGCGGGCGATGGCGCCGAGCCCGCCGCTCGCATAGCGCGCCGAGTACTCGCGCAGCGTCGAGGCGACGATCTCGCGATCGCGCTCCGCAAGCGACGCCGCCAGCAGGGCGTAGGTCAGCAGCACGATCGCGAGCGAGCTGACGACGAACACGACGGCGTACCACGACGCCAGCCGCAGCCCGAAGCGGCCGCTGTCCGGCTGTTCGGCAGGCGCGATCGGTGCAGGGCTCGACACGTCAGTCCGCCTTCAGGACGTAGCCAACGCCGCGCACGGTCTGCAGCCGCTTCGGCTCGAAGTCGCGGTCGAGGCGCTCGCGCAGCCGTGAGACCAGGACGTCGACGACATTCGTGCCGGGGTTGAAGTTGTAGCCCCAGACGCGCGACAGGATCATCGTCTTGGTGATGACGCGGCCTGGATTCCGCATCAGGTACTCGAGGAGCGCGAACTCGCGCGGCCGCAGCTCGATGTCGCGGCCGGCGCGCTCGACCCGCCGCGTCAGCAGATCGAGGCTGAGGTCGCCGACGACGAGGCGCGTTGGCTCGGCGGCGCCGGTCGATCGCCTGATCAGCGCCTGGACGCGGGCCAGCAGCTCGGCGAACGCGAACGGTTTGGTCAGGTAGTCGTCGCCGCCGGCCTGGAGGCCGCTGACGCGGTCGTCGACGCTGCGGCGGGCGCTGAGGATCAGTACCGGCGTGCGCACGCCGCCGGTACGCATGCGATCGATCAGCGCCAGGCCGTCGAGCTTCGGCAGCATCAGGTCGACGATTGCCGCATCGTAGGAACCGCTCGTCGCCAGCTCGAGGCCGCGTTCGCCGTCGGCGGCGACGTCGACGGCAAAGCCAGCCTCGGTCAGACCCTGGCTGACGAAATCGGCAATCGTCCCGTCGTCTTCGACGATGAGGACGCGCATGGGTTCAGCGGCGTGCGGCCAGGCGCCAGAACTGGCGGTCGTTCAAGAGCGTGATGCGGTGCCCCTTCTCGCGCAGCCGCTTGATTTCCATCAGCTTCAGCCCGGCATCGCGGCCCGCGGCCTGCAGCGGGTTCGGCCGGCCGCGGACGACGACTGTGGTCTTCGCGCTCGGGGAACTGTGCACGACCGCCCCGGCACGCTTGGCGGCGCGCATCGCCTCCTTGCGGGTCTTCGACAGGATTCCGGTGAAGGCGATGTGCGCCCCTTTGAGCGTCCGCAGCACGCCCGCCTTCAGCACCGCCGGCGGATTGCGCAGCGCCTGGATCAGTTCGTCGGCAGTTTCGTAGCGCTTGCGCCGCTCGCCGAGGCAGCGATAGACGATTTCCTTCAGGTGATCGCTGCAGGTCAGTCCGCGGACGTCGGGCGTCCGGACTCGCGAGCGCGCGTCGCCCCTGATCAACATCGCCAGCAGCTGGCCGACCTGGTAGACGTCGTCGCGCGTCTGCCACTTCGGCGCCGACCCCGCGATGATGTCGCTCGGCGCCGTCATCGCGTTCATCGTCCGCGCCGTGATTCCGCGCTGGTTGCTCTGCTGTTCGACGATGCCGAAGTCGCCGAGCTTGAGGCGCCGGCCGTCGCAGACGAAAACGTTGAGCGGCGTCAGGTCGCGATGCAGCAGCTGGCCGCGATGGAGCTTGCCGAGCACTTCCAGCAGCCCGGCAATCTCGCGCCGCGCCGTGGCTTCCGGCCAGCCGCGGCCGTCACGATGAAGGTGAGCACTGAGGTCGCCGAAGCGCGCGAACTCCAGCGCGAGGCAGTAGATCACGCCGTCGCCGCGGACGATCGGGAACTTGTCGTAAACGCGGATCGCGCGCGGGTGATCGTCGAGCAGCTGACCGAAGTAGGCTTCGCGCAGCCAGCCATCGATATGGGTGCTCACCTTGATGCACAGGACCTCCGGCACGGTGGTCGAGCGTCCGAGGCGATGGGCGAGAAAGACCTGGCCGAAGCCGCCTTCGCCGACGAGGCGATCGATGGTGTAGCGGAAGCCGGTTTCGGGGCTTTCGATCGCCTTGCCCGGGGTGAGCAGCAACGGCGTGCGCCGGCGGCTCAGGCGGGACGCTGTCGCGGTGCGGGTCGCGGCGTCGGCGAGCGATCGTGCAGAGTACGCGCGTGCAGTCATCGACAGGAAACGGAAAACCTTCGGATCAGCATAGCTGACCGGCCCGAGCCGGCACCACCATTCGCGCTCGGTTATGCTTTTCAGTGCTTATGGTAGCGACGAGCTGGCTGGGGACCGACCTTCGATTCGTATGCGCGTCAACCTCGTACTGATTGGTCCCCCTGGTTCCGGGAAGGGGACCCAGGCCGCAAGGCTGGCGCAACACTACCGCGTGCCGCACATCTCGACCGGCGACATCCTCCGCGCAGCGGTCAAGGCGGGCACGCCGCTCGGCAGACAGGTCGCGGATACCCTGGCAAACGGCGGCCTGGTTGGCGACGAGTTGATGTCCGATCTCGTGCGGACCCGCCTGAGGGAGCCCGATTGCGGCAACGGCTTCATCCTCGACGGCTTTCCGCGAACGGTGTCGCAGGCGCCGGTACTCGACGACGTCGTGCAGGCGCCGCTGCTGGTCATATTGATCGACGCGGCGGATGAAGAGATCGTCCGTCGCCTGGGGAAACGCCGCATCTGCGGCTCGTGCGGAATCACGCAGTCGGTCCTGCAGGACGTCGACGAGCAGATCGATCCGTGCCCGTACTGCGGCGGCAGGCTGGTGCGGCGGCAGGACGACGACCCGGCGACGGTCCGGCGCCGCCTGAACACTTACGCTCAGTTTGCCGCGCCTGTGGTCGCGTACTACCAGGCCAGGGCAACCTTTGGGAAAGTGGATGGACTACGCCATCCCGAGGAAGTGACGGCCGCGCTGAGGTCGATGATTGACGGCTTCCTGGCCAAGTCGAACTAGATAATCGATAGTTCGGCTTACGTATTCATGTCGTGGCACTTACGATATTTGTCCCGAGTCGTCCGGACGCACGGTATAGCCTGCGGGTGGCGCGGAGATCCCAGTCGTCTTTCGACGGCAAGTTCGTTGCGTATCGGAACCGCCGATGCCATGCGCGCGGGTCTGGACACGGTCCAGCCGCGTGCTATACTCCGGACCGCTAGGTGGACGATAGCCATCCTGCTTGAGCCCGCGCCGCGCGCCGAACCGAGCCCCTCACGACTCGCTTCCTCCGCACAACGTGATTGCTGAGCACGCAGCCGAATCCATCATTCGATCCGTTTTCGCGTCACTAATCGGGTATCGGCCTCGTTCGTCGAGGCAGAAGCGAGCAGCATCCACATGTCTCGAAAGCTCTACGTCGGCAACCTGCCCTATACAACCGGTGAACAGGATCTGGAGTCGCTCTTCGCGGCGGCCGGAACCGTGGAATCCGTGAGCGTGATGCGCGACATGGCCACCGGCCGTGCCCGCGGCTTCGCCTTCGTCGAAATGGCGACAGAGGATGAAGCGCAGAACGCCATCAGCCAGTTCAACAACTATTCGCTCGGCGGACGTAACCTCACGGTCAACGAGGCACGTCCCAAGCCGCAGTCCTCCGGCGGCTACGGTGGCGGAGGTGGTGGGGGCAGGGGCGGTCGGCGCGAGCCGCGCTGGTAGCGCCTCCGGGGCAGTGAACGCAGCACGTACGACAATCGAGGAGCGTCTCAATGGCAGCAGTGAAGGGCACGATCAAGCGTCTCGTCAGTGACAAAGGATTCGGCTTCGTGGCGGCGCAGGACGGCACGGAGTACTTCTTTCACCAGTCGGCGTGCACCGGGGTGCGCTTCACCGAACTGCGCGAAGGACAGTCCGTCACGTTCGAAGCCGGTCAGGGTCCGAAGGGGCCGCGCGCCGAACGCGTCACGCTCGACTGACGCTCACGACCCACGTCCCGCTCACTACCGCCGGGCCTGTTCAGGGCGGGCGATGAGCTTCCGAGCTTCATCGGCCTCCGTTCGGAATCCCGGTTCTTCACGAAGTCGGGCGTAACCCGACTCCAGTAGCGGCCGCGCCTCCGCCGTGCGCCCCAGCGCGGCGAGGCACGCGCCGAGTCGCACCTGGGCCTCGCCCGTCCGCGGGTCCTGCAGGCCCAGGCGCGACGTCCGCGACGCGAGCACGCGTTGCAGCAGCGCCTCCGCTTCCGCCGCTCTTCCCGTCGTCGTCAGGTGACGGCCGAATCCCATCAGCACTGGCTCGGCGTAGGGATGCACCGCGCCCAGCGTCCGTTCGACGTGGGCGACCGCGTCGCGATACAGACGATCGGCTGCCGGATCGCCCTGGGCGCTGGCGACTGACGCGAGCGCGCCGCCGACGGTTCCGACGCGCCAGTGTCCCGCTCCCAGTTCGCGGCCGAACATCGCCATCGAATCCTGAAAGAGTTGCCTCGCTTCCGCGTAGCGTTCGGTCCGCGCCAGGACGGTGCCGAGGTTGTGCATCACCGTTGCGACGAACTGGTGCTCGTCGCCGAAGAGCGCCTTGTCGATGGCGAGGGCGCGGCGATAGAGCCTCTCGGCTTCGTCGTACTCGCCGCGGTCGCGCAGCACGAACGCGAGGTTGTTCATCACCGTCGCGGTGTTGGGATGCTGCTCGCCGAGGCGCTTGAAGTCGAAGGCCAGCACTTCACGCCAGAGCCGTTCGGCGCCAGGCAGGTCCCACGTGTCGTAGAGCAGCACGGCGAGATTGTTCTTCGCCGTCGCGGTCTCGAGGTGGTTGTCGCCGAGCAACTGCTGGCGGAGCTCGAGGGCGCGGCGGGCGGCGGCGATCGCCGGTTCGATCTGGCCGCGGGCGCGAAGGATGGTCTGCAGCCCTTCGAGATCGCTCGCGACGTCGTTGTGCGACGGGCCATACAGCTTCTCGTGCAGCGCCAGCGCTTCGCGCTGCAGCGCTTCCGCCTCTTCGTTCCTGCCGAGGCGGTTGAGCACCGTCGCGAGATCGCGCAGCGTCTCGCCGACGGGTGCGGCGCCGGCGCCGAGCTGGCGCCGCCGGATGACGAGCACTTCGCGCTGCAACCGCTCGGCCTGCTCGGTCGTGCCGGCGTCGAGCTCGAGCCTGGCCAGCTCCGCGAGGACGTCGGCGGCGGCAAGCGAGTCGCGCCCGGCGGCCGCGGTTCGCAGCGTGAGCGCGCGCTGCAGCAGCGGCGCCGCCTGGGCGTAGACGCCGAGCTCGCGATAGATGCGGCCGAGGAGCAGCGACATCTCGGCCTGGACGTCGGGCTGGCCGGCGAGCTCGGTTTCGACCCGGGTCGCGCCGCGATCGAGCAGCTCGCGGGCCGTCACTTCGGCGGCATTCGTCAGCGCCGGATCGGCGACCGCGAACAGCCCGCTGAGGAAGGCGCTGACCTCGCGCGCCTTCGCCGCCTCGCGCGACGCCAGCCGCGCCTGCCAGGCCGTGCCGATGAAGCCGGCGACCAGCAGCAGCAGGATGAGTGCGCTGGTGGCGACGCCAATCGCATGGCGGCGGACGAACTTGCCGGTACGGTAGCGGACCGAGTCGCGCCGCGCGGCGATCGGCAGGCCGGTCTGGTAGCGGCGGATGTCGTCGGCGAAAGCGCCGGCCGAGGCGTAGCGGCGTGCGGGCAGCTTCTGCAGCGCCCGCATCACCATCGTGTCGAGGTCGCCGCGCAGCGTGCGGCGCAGCCGGCTGGCGTCGGTGCCGCGCCGCCGCGCGATCTCGCCCGTGGCCGATTCTGCCTCGCCGGAACGCCGCGTCGCGACCGCCGCCGACGGCCGATCGACGTCGCGCTCGGTGACCGCGCGCTCGACTTCCGCCGGGGTCATCTTCGCCAGGCGATGCGGCCCGCGGCCGGTGAGCAGCTCGTAGGCGAGGGCGCCAAGGGCGTAGACGTCGGTCGCGGTCGTCACCGGCTCGCCGCGTACCTGCTCGGGCGCCGCGTACTCCGGCGTCATCGGCCCGCTGCCGAGCCTGGTCAACGTCGGGTCGTGCCCGCTCTCGTCGCCCGGATCATGCAGGACCTTGGCGATGCCGAAGTCGAGCAGCTTGACCGCACCGTCGGCGGTGACGAGCGCGTTCGACGGCTTGAGATCGCGATGCACGACGAGGTTCTGGTGCGCGTACTGGACGCCGTCGCAGACCGAGGCGAAGAGCGTGAGGCGCTGCCGCACGTCGAGGGCGCGGGTGTCGCAGTAGGCGGTGATCGGCTCGCCGGCGACGTACTCCATGGCGAAGTAGGGCCGGCCGTCGTCGGTGGCGCCGCCGTCGAGGAGCCGGGCGATGTTGGGGTGCTCGAGCCGCGCCAGGATCTGCCGCTCGCGCAGGAAGCGCTGGAGGATCTCGCCGCCGGAGCGGCCGCCGCGGACCAGTTTCAGGGCCACCTGCTGCTGGAACTGCCCGTCGGCGCGCTCCGCCAGGAAGACGCGTCCCATGCCGCCGCGCCCGATCTCGCGAATCAGCCGGAACGGACCGACGAGGTCGCCGGGGCGATCGACTTGATCTTCCGCGTGCTCGGCCGCGGCCGCGACGACACCGGCCGCGTACTCGGCGGCCGGCATCTCGAGGAATTGTTCGGCGCCGGCATCGGCCGCGAGCAGCCTCTCGATCTGGGCCCGCAGCCGCCCGTCAGCGCCGCACAGCCGATCGACCGCCGCGTCGCGCTGCACCGGGTCGAGCTCGAGGACCTCGTCGAGGATCGCATCGAGACGCGCCCATTCTTCCGGAGAGAACGACGTTGGCATGGCTGTGTCGCTCAGCACTGACAAGGCTCAGGGCTCAAGGCTCAGGGCTCAGGCTCGAAGAGCTCATCGCGCGCAGCCGCTCGATTTGCATCAGAGCATTTTCCTGAGCCCTGAGCCCTGAGCCCTGAGCCCTGAGCCCTGAGCCCTGAGCCCTAGTCCGTCTCCTGAATCGCCTGGAAGAGGAAGGCGCGCGCCTTGCGCCACTCGCGCTTGATCTGGTGCGGCTGCACCGCCATCGCCTGCGCCGTCTCGTCGATCGACAGGCCGGCGAAGAAGCGGAGCTCGACGATTCGGGCCAGGCGATCGCTGAACGTCTCGAGACGCGACAACGCCGCGTCGAGCGCGACGAGCTCGGCGGCGCGCTCTTCGTCGGCGACGTCGATGCCATCGAGCGAGATCTTGTGGACGCCGCCGCCGCGCTTCTTGCGCGTCGCCCAGCGCGCGTAGTCGATGATGATCTGCCGCATCGCCTTGGCGGCGACGGCGAAGAAGTGGCCGCGGTCGGTCCAGTTCACCTGGGCGCCGTCGAGCAGCTTCAGATACGCTTCGTGCACCAGCATCGTCGTATCGAGCGTCTGGCCGGGGCGGGCCCGGGCGAGCTGGCGCCGCGCGGCGGTGTGCAGCTCGGCGTAGACGAGATGGAAGACGCGATCGATCGCGTGGCGATCGCCGCCGCGAATTTCCGCGAGCAGGCGCGTGATCTGACCGCTGTCGGTCGTGGTCTCGGGTGGCGGGCGGAGCGGTACGTCGGGACGGCGGGGGCGCGCCGGCGAAGCGGAGGTAGACGGGACCCGTTCGTCCTCGGGGGCACTCATGGCAACGCGACCGTGGCAGACACGCCACGGCATTATAGCTGCCGGTCCGAGGACGATTTTCGACGAAGACGCCGCGCCGGGCGGTCGACGAATGAAAGTGTGCAGCGTGGCTGAGGTGGTCAGCCGTTGGAGTTGCGGCACGCGATCAGCTGAGCTTCGGCGCGTGTGGCCCGATGGAGCTGGCGCTCGTACAAGCTGATCCAGAGTTCCGCCGCCTGTCGAAGCTGCCGGTTCTCTTCCGCGAGACGCTCGTTCTCACTCATGAGGCGGCTGTTGTCGCCGCGCAACTCGGCGCGCTCGCGCCGCGCGCGGGTTCTTTCTTCAATCGCCACGCTGACTGCCTGCTCGATCCTGCTTTTCAGCGCCAGCGCCGAGCCCATGTCTACCCTGACGTTCACTGGAGCCTGAAACATATGGTTCCCCGTTGGTGCCAAAGACCCGTCGCGGCCGCCGCCGTGTGGGAAATCGCCGCTTACAAGTCGTAACGACAACGGTGGGGGAAAAAGAACACGGGGTGCTATCCTCCCGCTGCCGCCGGCCCGACCCGGGCCGGCCCGAGCCCAGGAGAGCATCGATGACCGCCTCGACCGTCGCGAACTGGAACGGATTTCGTCGCTTGGCAGCGACTCCTCGGAATCATGGCGGGTATCGCGTTCCCGGGGCCGGCCGGGCCGGCCGTTCGCGGGCAAACGCCCGCCGCCCCGCAGGCCGCCGCGCCGAAGCCGCCGGCCGCCGCCTCGCATCCACGTGTGACGCGCGGCGAGTTCAGCCAGAGCCAGGTCTATCCGGGAACGTGGCGCGAGTACTGGGTCTACGTGCCGGAGAACCTCGACCGCGCCAGGCCCGCGCCGGTGATGGTCTTCCAGGACGGTCTTCAGGTACAACGCCCCGGCCGTATTCGACGACCTGATCGCGAAGCGCGCCATCCCGCCGATGGTTGGCGTGTTCGTGATGCACGGGCGGGTCAAGGCCGCGTCCGCCGACGCCCTCGACCGCATGAACCGCAGCTTCGAGTACGACGCCGTCAGCGGAGATTACGCGCGGTTCCTGCTCGACGAGCTGTTGCCGCACGTCGCCCGCACGCACCAGCTGAATCTGTCCGCCGACCCCAACGACCGCGCCATCGCCGGGAACAGCAGCGGTGCGATTGCCGCGTTCGTCGCCGCATGGCAGCGCCCCGACGGGTTCCGCCGTGTGTTCAGCGCCATCGGCACCTACGTCGGCCTGCGCGGCGGCCACGAGCTGGCGCTGATGGTGCGAAAGACCGAGCCCAGGCCGATCCGCATCTTTCTCCAGGACGGCCGCAACGATCTCAACAACTACACCGGCAGCTGGTGGATCGCGAACCAGGACATGCAGGCCGCGCTCGAGTACGCCGGCTACGACGTCCGGCACGAGTGGGGCGACGGCGAGCACAATTCGAGGCACGCGACCGAAATCTTTCCGCAGGTCCTGACCTGGCTGTGGCGCGACTGGCCGGCGCCGATCGTCGCCAACCCGGAGCGCAAGTCGCGGCAGGACGTGTTTCAGGTCCTGACGCCGGGCGACGACTGGCAGCTCGTGAGCGAGGGCCATCGCGGCACCGACGGCCCCGCGGTCAATGGCGCCGGCGAGCTGTTCTTCAGCGACCCGTCCACCAATCGGATCCACCGCGTCGGCGCCGACGGCAAGTCCAGCGTGTTTGCCGAGAACACGAACGGCGCCAACGGCATGATGTTCGGCCCCGACGGCCGCCTCTATGCCGGCGCCACCCGGACGAAGCAGATCGTCGCCTACGACATGGCGGGGAAGACGGAGATCGTCGCCGAGAACGCGACCGTCAACGATCTCGCGATCAACGTCAGGGGCGACATCTACTTCTCCGACACCGCGGCCAAGCGCATCTGGCTGCTGCCGAAAGGCGGCCAGCCCCGCGTCGTCGACGAAGGCATCGACTCTCCGAACGGCGTCCTGTTCTCACCCGACCAGTCGCTGCTCTACGTCTCGGACTATGTCGGTCAACTGTCGTGGGTGTTCCAGGTTCAACCCGACGGCTCGCTCTCGCACAAGCAGCGCTACTTCTACGTCCACATGCCCGACGCCGCCACGCGCAGCGCCTCGGACGGCATGGCCGTCGACGCCGACGGCCGCGTCTATATCGCCACCGCCCTCGGCGTGCAGGTCTTCGATCAGATCGGGAAGTGCCACGCCATCCTGCCGGCGCCGAACCGGGCCGCGCTCTCGAACGTGGAGTTCGGCGGCGCCAACATGGACGAGTTGTACGTCACCAACGGCGACAAGGTGTTCAAGCGCAAGACGAAGGTGAAGGGGGTGGTGTCGTGGAGGGCGCCGGTCAAGCCGGCGGCGCCGCGACTCTGAAATGCAGATTGAAGACTGCAGTCTGCAGATTGAAGACTGCAGATTGAAGACTGAAGACTGCAGATTGAAGACTGAAGATTTGGGATTTCAGACTGCAGATTGCCGATTTACGGGCTGACGAACTTGACGCACACCGGGGCGCTGAGCGAGATCGTGCTGCCGGTTGTCGACAGCCGGCCGGTGGCCGGGTCGATCTTGAACACCACGACCGAGTCCGACTGCTGGTTGGCCGCCAGGAGGTACGTGCCGCTCGGATCGATGCCGAAGTTGCGCGGCGTGCGTCCCTGCGTCGGCACCGTTTCCACGAACGTCAGGCGGCCGCTCTTCGCGTCGATAGTAAACAGCGCGATGCTGTCGTGACCCCGATTCGCGCCGTAGAGAAACTTGCCTGAGGGGTGCACCTGCACTTCGGCGGTGCTGAACGAGCTCTGTGCCGCGACCTTCGGCGGTAGCGTCGAGAGCGTCTGGATCTCCTTGAGGCCGCCGTTCGCCGTGTCGCGCGCGAACGCGGTCGTCGTCAGCGTCATCTCGTTGATGACGTAGGCGAACCCGCCGGACGGGTGGATCGCGAAGTGGCGCGGCCCGGACCCTGGCGTCACCGACGCGAAGGGCGGCTCCGCGGGCGTCAGGGTTCCCTTGCCCGAGTCGAACCTGTAGACCATCACCTTGTCGAGGCCGAGATCGGCGGCATAGGCGAAGCGGCCGGCGGCGTCGACGTTGATGGAATGCGCGTGCGGTTCCTTCTGGCGTCCGGGGTTGACGCTCGATCCGGTGTGCTGGACCACCGCGCTCGCCGGCTTCAACCGGCCGTCGTCCTCGAGCGGCAGCACTGAGACGCTGCCGCCGCCGTAGTTCGCGACGAGCACGTTGCGCCCGGCCGGATCGATCGTCACGTGCGCCGGGCCGGCGCCGCCCGATCCCGCTCGATTCAGCAGATTCAGCCTGCCACTCGCGCGATCGATCATGAACGCGCTCACCGAGCCACCGGGTTTGCCCTCGAAGGCATCGATCTCGTTGACGGCGTAGAGAAAATCGCGCGACGGATGGATCGCGAGGAAGCTGGGGCTGACGCTCCCGGCGGCGAGTTCCGGCGGCGACAGCCGTCCGCTCGTCATGTCGAGCCGCGAGACATAGATGCCCTGGCTCTTGCCGGGAGCCGTGTAGGTGCCCAGGTAGACGAGGAACGATGCCGGTTGCTTCGCTGCCCGCATCGTAGAGGAAGGCAGAAGGCAGAAGGCAAAAGGCAGAAGGAGGGCAAGGCCGACGAATCTCTGCACGCGTTCTGCCTTTTGCCTTCTGCCTTTTCCCTTATCAGAGTTCAGTCAGATGCTCGATCGGTCCGGTGCTGTCGCCGAGCTGTTCCGAGTCGACGCCCATTCGATCGAGCATCGTCAGGAACAGGTTGTTCATCGGCGTTCCCTTCGGATAGACGATGTGAGTGCCGAGACGGAAGTTGCCGCCGCGCCCGAGCATCAGCACCGGCAGGTCCTCGTGGGTGTGCCGGTTGCCGTCGCTCAGGCCGCTGCCGTAGACGATCATCGAGTGGTCGAGCAGCGAGCCGTCGCCGTCGGGCGTGTCCTTCATCTTCTGGATGAAGTTGGCGAAGAGCTGCACGTGCATGACGTTGATCTGCGCCACCTTCTCGATCCACTCGGCGTTGTTGCGATGGTGGGTGAGCGGGTGATGCGGATCGGGGACGCCGATCTCCGGGTAGGTCCGCATGCTGCCTTCGCGGCCCATCATCATCGTGACGATGCGGGTCGAGTCGGTCTGGAAAGCCAGCAGCTGCAGGTCGAACATCAGCTTGACGTAGTCGGCGTAGGCGACCGGGATGCCGGTCGGCTTGTCGATGCCGGGCGTCAGGCCGGTCATGTCCGCCTCGGCGCGCTGGATGCGCTGCTCGATCTCGCGGATCGACGAGAGGTATTCATCGAGCTTGCGCTTGTCGGAGGCGCCGAGATCGGCCGACAGCTCCGTCGTCCGCTCGCCGACGAGGTCGAGGATGCTGCGGCGGTGGCGGAGGCGGCGCGCCCGCACTTCCGGCGCCAGGCTCGGGTCGATGTCGCCGAACAGGCGCTCGAACACCAGCCGCGGGTTGGTTTCCGGCGGCATCGGCGTCGCTTCGCCGCGCCAGGCGAGGCTGTTGGTGTAGGCGCAGGAATAGCCGGAGTCGCAGTTGCCGACCGTGCGCGAGTCGTCGCAGCCGAGCTCGAGCGAGCCGAACCGCGTTGCCGAGCCGATCTTCTGCGCCGCGACCTGATCGACAGAGATGCCGTTCTGGATGTCGGCGCCCGCCGTCTTGCGCGGGTGGACGCCGGTCAGGTACGCCGCCGCGGCCCGCGCGTGATCGCCGGGGCCGTCCCCAAGCGCATTGCCGTTCTTCTGCGACAGGCCGGACAACACCACCGTGTCGCTGCGGAACTTCTCGAGCGGCTTGAGCACGCGCGTGTAGTCGAACTCCCGTCCGGCCGCCGCCGGCGTCCAGTCGACCATCGAGATGCCGTTCGGCACGTAGGTGAACGCCATCCGCAGCGGCGCCTGGCGCGCCGCCGGCGCGGCAAACGCCGGCGTCATCGCGTCGAGGACGGGCAGCGCGACGACCGCACCCATGCCCTTCAGGAAGGTGCGGCGGTGGAGGTGTTTGCGCGTGACGATCATGACGAAGCGCTCCTTGTGCCTGCGTTGACGTTAACGGTCCCCGGCCGCCGTCACGGCGGTGCCGGCAGCCTTTTCGGGCAGCGGCAGCCGGCGCGACGTGAACGGGAGACTGTTGACGATCTCGAGTACGAGCCCTGAGAACTTGTAGCCGTGGTCCGGAAGCCGGGCCGCGATCTGCCGGACCGTGCGGCCATCGGCGCGTTCGAGGCCGCGGCCGAGGGCGTAGGTCATCAGCTTCGAGGTGATCGCGCGCGAGAACGCTTCGCGTTCCCCCGACAGGATCGCGCGCAGCTCGACCGGACCGTTGAACGTGCGGCCGTCAGGGAGCTGTCCCGACGTGTCGATCGGGAACTTGCCATCCTCGGTCCGCCAGGCGCCGACGGCATCGAAGTTCTCGAGGCCGAAGCCGAGCGGGTCCATGCGCCGGTGGCAGGAGGCGCAGGTTGGATTCTTGCGGTGCTCCTCGAGCTGCTGGCGCATCGACGCGGCGGTGCCGATCGTCGAGTCGTCGAGGTTGGGGACGTCGGCCGGCGGTTCCGGCGGCGGCGCGTCGAGCAGGTTGTCGAGCACCCACTTGCCGCGCAGCACCGGCGAGGTCCGGGTCGCGTACGACGACACCGTCAGGACGCTGCCCTGGGTGAGGACGCCGCCGCGCGGCGTGCCGGTCAGGTCGACGCGGCGAAAGGCCGGACCGGTGACGCCGGCGACGCCGTAGTGCCGCGCCAGGCGCTCGTTGAGGAACGAGTAGCGGCCGTCGATGAAATCGAGGACGCTGCGGTCTTCGCGGACGATCGCGTCGAAGAACATCTCCGTCTCGCGCCGCATCGACAGGCGGAGGTAGTCCTCGAAATCCGGGAACTTCTCGCGGTCGCGCGTCACCGACTCGAGGGCGCGGAACTGCAGCCACTGGCCGCCGAAGTGTTCCGCGATCGCGTGCGCCCGCGGATCCTTCAGCATCCGCCGCACCTGCACCGCCAGCACCTTGGGATCGCGCAGCGTCCCGGCGTCAGCCGCCCGCCGCAGCTCCGCGTCGGGCATGCTGGACCACAGGAAGTAGGAGAGCCGCGTCGCCAGTTCGTGCGGCGAAATCTTGAACGCCGAGATCGCGGTCGCCGAGGTGCCGCGCGCCGGGCGATCGCGCTCGATGCGGAAGAGGAAGTCGGGCGAGACGAGGATCGCCTGCAGCCCCACCGCCAGCCCTTCGTCGAACGAGCTCTCTTCCTTCTGCGCCGCCCGCGTCAGCGCGATGTACTTCTCCATCTCGCGCGCCGTGACCGGCCGCCGGAACGCCCGGCGCGCGAAGCTGGTGATGATGCGTGCCGGGCAGGTGCTCGCGTGCGCGCCGTCGAGATGGCCGCACGTGAAGATCTTCTCGCGGCTCGCCGGCGCCGGCCCCTTCGTGTACGAGTAGGGACCGCCGACGTCGACGGTGTTCACCCGCACGCCGTTCAACGGGATCTTCGCGAGCACCTCGGTGCTCTCGTCGAACCGCTTGCGCGCCGCGGCGATTCGCTCCGGCGTCGCGTTCGGCGGCTCCTTGAACTCGCGGGGAACCTCCGGCCGCGTCGACGGGTTGGGACCGTCGTAGCGCGCCGGCAGGCCCTCGTAGATGCGCGGGAGCGCGACCGCCAGCCACCGATCGCCGGCCGTCAGCCGGACACGGAACTCGACCGCCTGGCCGCCGAAATCCTGCCGATCGATCTCGAACGACGCCGCGTTCTCCTGATCGTGGGTGCGGGTCTGCACTTCCTTGTCGTCGACCCAGAGCGCGATCGTCACCGGCATCGACGTCTTCGGCCGCAGCCCGCCGAGCACGACGCGGACCACGTACTCGCCGTCGACAGGGATGCGGTGGATGGCGTGGAACGCATTGGGCAGGCTGAGGCCGGTGACGTCGTACGACGCCGGCACGCTGCGCTGCTCGACGACGCGACGGCCTTCGGAGCGCAGCCTGATGAGCGTCGGCTCGAGCGTCGCCGGTCCGAAGAGTGCCTGTCGCGTGACGCGATCGGCCGCGGTGACGTATTTCTCCATCAGCCCCGGCGACAACGACAACACGTCGGCGATGTTGTCGAAGCCGTAGCCGGCGTCGTCCTGCGGGAAATCGTCGGCCGGCTTGGTGTCGATGCCCAGCAGGTCCTTGATGGTGTTGTTGTACTCGGTGCGGTTGAGCCGACGGGCGGTGACGCGGCCGGGATCAGGGACGGCGGTGCGTTCGATGCGCTCGAGCTCGTTCGACAGCCACGTCGCGACCGCCTGCCGGTCTTCTTCTTCCGGCTGCTCCTCTTCGATCGGCGGCATTTCCTTCGCCCGCAGCTTGGCGACGACGTCTTCCCAGTGGTCGCCCTGATCGTTGAGCGACGCCGCGGTGGCGAGCGCCTCGAGATTCAGGCCGTTCTCCTGCTTCTTGTTGCCGTGGCAGGTGATGCAGTTCTTGGCGACGAACGGTTTGACGAGGGTGTCGAAGCCGGCGGCCGCGGACGGCTGCGATCGCGCGGGCTCGGGCGCCTTTTGTGCGGCGCCGACCGCGGCAATCGAGGACAGGAGAACAACCACCAGGAACGACCGCACGCACCCCCCTGTGATCCGGATCCGAGTTCTGGGCGGAACGTGCCCGCGACCCTTAAACGTTTACCGATTATGAAGATCCGGCGCGGACAGATCAAGCCGATCAGCTCGCGCCGGCGCGTCACGTGAACAGAAGGCGAAACCTGGAGCAGGAACCCTCTACAATCTGGCCATGAAATTACTGGCGACGCTGTGCGTCCTGCTGCTGGGCCTGCAATCCGCGCCGCCACCGGCAACGCTGCCGGAGGCCGCGGCGGCTCAGCTGACGAGGAGTCTCGCCGCCGCGACCACCCCAGGCTCGCATGTCTGGCGCGACCCGGCGCCGCTCAACCCCGACGGCACGGTCAACGCGTATGTCGAGATCCGGCGCGGCGAACGCCGCAAGTGGGAGCTCGACATTGCCGCCAACAGGCGCGTCGTCGATCGCGTGATGCCGGCGTCGGTCGGCGGCTACCCAGTGAACTACGGCTTCGTGCCGCAGACCGTTTGGTACGACGGCGACCCTTTCGACGCGCTCGTCCTCGGGCCGCCGATCGAAGGTGGAACGGCGGTGGCCGGGATCGCCGTCGGCATCATGCACATGGAGGACGAGAAGGGGCTCGATTCCAAGATCGTACTGTCGCCGCGCGGCGCGGACGGGCGTCCGCGGTATCAACTCACAGACGCCGCCAAGTCCCGCATGGGCCGCTATTTTGCCCACTACAAGGAGCACGAGCCGGGCAAGTTCTCGAAGGTGACGGGGTGGGGCAGCGCCGAGGAAGGGCTGGCCTACGTCCGCCAGACGCACGCGTTCTTCGCGCGGGCGCGAAACGCGCGCTGACGCGCGTCGCCCCTACGTCGTCTCGCTGCGCCGCCGTTCCTGCTTCGCAGCGTGTCGCTCGCTCCCCGGGCCTGGCCAGCCAGCCTCGCCGCGGCGCTCGTGACGGGAGAGCGCCGTCGATCACGGTCACCCGCGGGCGTGACGACGTCGGGCCGGGCGCCGTGTGAGCGCCGTGACAGCGCAGGCAGTAAACGGGCCCGCAGCGGGTCCCGTCGGCGGCGGCGCTGATTCGTCCCAGGCGGTCGAGGTCCCTCGAGGCTGAACCGATGCTTTACCGGCGTCCGGCAGACCCCAAGCCGCCGCCGCACCGTGAGCCGCGCCGCGGAGGGTCCGTTTTCCACGGCGCGAAGTCGGCGCCCCGGCCCGACGTCGTCATGCCCGCGGTTCACGTGGGCACAAGTGATCGCTGCCCTCGCGCAGAGACGCCGCGACGAGGCGCTTCGACGCCGCTCAGGGCAACCTGGCTGGCCAGGCCCGACTCCGCTCGCCGGGAACGGCGCCTCCGCTCGTACGCTGCCGCTGCCGCGTCGTGTAGGAGCTGTCCAGCAGCGGCAGTCGTCAGGCGCTCTCGGCCCGACATAGCTATCTAGCGGCGGCACGGATCACATGGACGGAACACGACGCGAGGAATCGCTGCGCCGCCGTTCCTGCTTCGCCGCGCGTCGGCTCGCTCCACGGGCCAGGCCAACCAGCCTGCCCTGAGCGTCGTCGAATGGGCCTCGCCGCGGCTCTCGTGACGGGAGAGCGCCGTCGATCACGGTCAACCGCGGGCGTGACGACGTCGGGCCGGGCGCCGTGTGAGCGCCGTGACAGCGCAGGCAGTAAACGGGCCCGCAGCGGGTCCCGTCGGCGGCGGCGCTGATTCGTCCCAGGCGGTCGAGGTCCCTCGAGGCTGAACCGATGCTTTACCGGCGTCCGACAGACCCCAAGCCGCCGCCGCACCGTGAGCCGCGCCGCGGAGGGTCCGTTTTCCACGGCGCGAAGTCGGCGCCCCGGCCCGACGTCGTCACGCCCGCGGTTCACGTGGGGACAAAGTGATTGCTGCCCTCGCGCAGAGACGCCGCGGCGAGGCCCCTTCGACGCCGCTCAGGGCAAGCTGGCTGTCCAGGCCCGCCTCCGCTCGCCGGGAACGGCGCCTCCGCTCGTACGCTGTCGCTGCCGCGTCGTGTAGGAGCTGGCTAACAGCGACGGTCGTCAGGCGCTCGCGGCCCGACATAGCTATCTAGCGATGGCACGGATCACATGGACGGAACACGACGCGAGGAATCGCTGCGCCACCGTTCCTGCTTCGCAGCGTGTCGGCTCGCTCCACGGGCCTCGCCAGCCAGTCTCGCCGCGGCTCTCGCGACGCGAACTGATCGGCGTCTGAGGTGATCGCGCTGAGACGCCGTGGTGCGGCGGTCCCGAGCTGCTCAGGGCAGGCCCTGCGACGCTGCCGTCAGGCGCTCGCGGGCCGCCTCTGCTGGTGCGCCGTGTCAGAAGTCGAACTGCGTGTTAGAAGTCGAACTGATCGATGTTGGCCTTGGTGAACTTCAGCGGCGCGCCGAGGATGATCTCGCTGCCGCGAATCTCCAGCCCGCCCAGGCGTCCGACCTGGACCTGTGACGCGCCCGCAGCGAGCCCGCCGCGGAGCATCTGCACCGCCGCCTGGATCGTCGCGTAGCCGAGATCGCGGGTGTTCCAGAGGACGACCGTCTGGACGACGTCGGCGTGGACGTAGGGCTTGTTGATGTTCGGCAGCGACAGCCCGATGACGTTGACGTCCTTGCGATTCGCCTGGCGCACGGCCTCGCCGGCGCCCGGCACCGCCGGCGCCGAAATCGCCATGATCAGCTTCACGTTCGGGTGCACGCGCATGATCGTCTGCGTCTCGGCGAATGCCTTGTCGCGGTCGTCGTCGCTCGGCCGGATCGTCGCCAGCTTCAGGTCCGGGTACTTCGCCAGCCGCTGCTTGATGAACGCGATCCACTCGTTCTGGTTGGCGGCGCTCAGCGCGCCGGTGACGATCGCGAACTCGCCGCGGCCGCCGAGCAACCGCGCCGCCTCGTCGGTGAGGGTGTTGGCGATGCCTTCCGCGGTCGCCTGGTTGACGAAGAAGTCCCGCGCGTCCGGTTCGGCGTCGGCGTCCCAGGTCAGGACCTTGATGCCGCGCTCGCGCGCCTTGCGCAGCACGGTCGAGATGCCGCCGCGATTCTCGACCGCGACGGCGATGACGTCGACCTTGCGCGTAATCCAGTTGTCGATGACTTCGTTCTGCCGGGCGGCGTCGAGCCCGGTCGGGCCGTCCCAGATCAGCTCGACGCCAAGCTCTTTCGCCGCTTCCTCCGCGCCGACCCGGCAGCTGACGAAGTAGGGGTCGCCCTTTGCCTTCGGCATCATCGCGATCACCGGCCGCGCCTTCGGCGCCGCGGCGGGTGCCGCCGATGCCGCCGGCGTCGAGGCGGGAGCCGTCGAGACGAGCGATCGCACCAGCCAGACGTTGGTGGCGGCGACGATGATCGAGCCCGCGAGCATGGCCGCGCAGAGCACGGCAACCTGGCTGTTCTTCACCTCGAAGTCCTCATCGTTATTGAAGTCTTCATCATTTACCCGGTCGAGCCCGGGCGCAGCTGAATATACGCCAACGCCGCGGTCGGCCGCCGGCGTCGCCCGGGTTCGCGTTCGCCATCGGTCGATCGCGATCGTCGTCAGGAGCAGGATGCCGGTGAGCACGCCGGCGAGCTCGGACGGCAGCGCCGCGAGGCGAAGGCCGTTGCGCAGCACGGAGATCGAGAACAGGCCGAGCATCGTGCCCCAGAGCGTGCCGCGGCCGCCAAAGACCGACGTCCCGCCGAGCACCACCGCCGTGATCGCGTCGAGCTCGTAGCCGTTGCCGGCATCCGAGCGCGCCTGGCCGAGGTGCGCGACGTAGACGACGGCCGCGAGGCTCGAGACGACGCCGGACAGCACGTAGATGAGACCAAGGCGCCGTGCGACCGGGATGCCGGCATAGCGCGCGCCCGCCGGCGTGAAGCCGATCGCGTAGAGCGCCCGACCGACGACCGATCGATGGAGCAGCACGACGTAGGCGGCGAGCACGAGCAGGAAGATCGGCAGCTGCGCCGGGACGACGCCCCAGAGGTATCCCTGGCCGAGCGCGAGGAAGGCCGGCGCGAAGCCGGTGTAGTTGACTGCCGCCTCGGTAATCCCCTCGGCGATGCCGCGGAACAGCGAGAACGTGCCCAGGGTGACGATGAGCGGCGGAATCCCGAGGCGCGCGATCAGCGTCGCGTTCAGCGCTCCGCCCGCGGCCCCGGTCATCAGGCTGACGCCGATCGCCGCCGGGACCGGCAGGCCCCAGTCGCGGTTGGCGACACCGAACATCACCGCCGCGAGGCCCATCATCGAACCCACCGAGAGATCGATGCCGCCCGCGATGAGCACCGGCGTCAACGCGATGGCGAGCAACCCGAGCTCGACGCTGAGCCGGGTGATCTCGAAGAAGTTGCCGACGGTGGCGAACTGCGGCGCGACCGCCGAGAAGACCAGGATCTCGGCGACCAGTGCCGCCGCCAGGACCCACTCGCCGTTGCGCCCGGACCGCGTCATGAACGGACCGCCGCGACCGCCGCCGCATGGCTCACCGGCCGCGCCCGCAGCGCGTCGAAGAGCAGGGCGGTCAGGATGATCGCGCCCTGGATCGCGCGCTCCCAGTAGGCGTTGACGCCGAGGAACGTCAGCGCCGGTCCGATCATGCCGAGCAGGACGACGCCGAGGACCGTGCCGCCGATGCGTCCGCGCCCTCCACTTATGGCAGCGCCGCCGACGACGACCGCGGCGATGACCTTGAGCTCGAAGCCGAGGCCGGCGTTCGAGGGGATCTGATTGAAGCGCACCACGCTCAGCAGCGCCGCCAGGCCGGTGAGGGCGCCGAGTGTCGCGAACGCCGCGGCGGTCACGAACGCGGTCGGAATGCCGGCAAGGCGGGCGGCGTCCTGGTTCGATCCGGTCGCGTAGATCGCCCGCCCGGCGGCGAGATGCCGCAGGCCCCAGGCGAAGAACGCGACGAGCGCGGCCGCCGTTGCGCCGGCGACGAAGGGATAGACCGCCTGCGAGGTTCCCAGCCACTGGAACCGGAGCGGCAGATCGTGGATCCACGCACCCTCGGTCGTCCAGCGCAGACCCTCTCGCAGCACCACCATCGTCGCCAGCGTGGCGACGATCGATGGAATGCGGGCGTAGGCCACGAGCGCGCCGTTGAGCGCCCCGAGGCCGAGCCCGGCGGCGCAGGCGCCGGCGGCAACGAGCGGCAGGGGCAGGCCCGCCTTGGCGAGGAGGCCGGCGGTCACGCCGCAGATCGCGAACAGTGACCCGACGGAGATATCGATCTGCCCGGTCAGGATGACGAGCGTCATGCCGAGGGCGACGATCAGCACCGGCAGGTTGGCGAGGAACAGGTCGAGCAGGTTCGCCGCCGTGAAGAACCCGGGTGAGACGACGGCGAGCACGACCGCGAGCGCGCCAATCGCGGCCGCGACCGAGACGTCACGGCGTGGCGAGACACTCACTCCGCGGCTCCGGCGGCACCGGTATCGCCGCCGGCCTCGTTCTTGTCCTCGGCCTCGGGCTCGGCCTCGTTCTCGGCGAGCGCGATCGCCATGATCCGCGCCTGGGACGCGTCGGCACGATCGACGACCGCGCGGACGCTGCCGCCGTGCATGACGGCGATGCGGTCGCTCATGCCCAGGATCTCCGGCAGCTCCGACGAGATCATGACGATGGCGAGGCCGCGCTCGGCGAGATCCTGCATCAGGGCGTGAATCTCCGCTTTCGAGCCGACGTCGACGCCCTGGGTCGGCTCGTCGAGCAGGAGCACGCGCGGCGACGTCGACAGCCAGCGCGCCAGGGCGACCTTCTGCTGGTTGCCGCCGGACAACGTGCCGACCTCGTCGTCGAGCGACGCCGTCTTGATGCGGAATCGATCGACGTGCTGCTGGGCCGCGCGCCGCTCGGCTGCATCGTCGATCAGCCCGGAGCGCGACACCCGATCGAGGCTGGCGAGGCTGGCGTTCGCGGCAACGGACATCTCGAGGACGACGCCGTGCTGGCGCCGGTCCTCGGGGACGTAGGCGATGCCGGCGCGGATCGCGTCCGCCGGCGATCCGATGCGCACGGGTGCGCCCTCGACGAGGACGTCGCCGCTGTCGGCCGGCGTCAGGCCGAAAATGGTTTCCGCGACCTGGGTCCGTCCCGAGCCGACGAGGCCGGCGATGCCGAGCACTTCGCCGCGGTGCACCGTCAGCGAGACGTCGCGGATGCCGGCGGCCCGGTTGGTGATCCCGCGCAGCTCGAGCGCAACCTCGCCACGCGGGATCGCCCGCTTGGGAAAGACCGTCTCGAGCTCGCGCCCGATCATCAGCGCGATGACCTCGCCCCGGGTCAGGCCGGCGGCCGTCCGCGTCGCCACCGACACGCCGTCGCGCAGCACGGTCACGCGATCGGCGAGCGCGAACACCTCGTCGAGGCGATGCGTGATGTAGACGATGCCGGCCCCCTGGTGGCGCAGGTGCGCGACGATGTCGAAGAGGTGGCTGACTTCGCGCTCGGTCAGCGCCGCGGTCGGCTCGTCCATGATGACGATGCGGGCGTCGGCGCCGATCGCCTTGGCGATCTCGACGATCTGCTGCTCCGGCATGCTGAGCGACTCGATCAGGCGGTCGGGATCGATGGCGGCGCCGATGCGCTCGAGCAGCGCCGCGGCGCGGCGGCGCCGCCCGGGCCAGTCGATCCGCTCCCACGGCCGCGTCGCCTCGAGGGCGAGCGCGATATTCTCGGCGACGGTCAGGTCGGGGAACAGGGCCGGCTGCTGGTAGATGGCGGCGATGCCGAGCGTCCGCGAGAGCGCCGGCGTCATCGCCGCGACCGGCGCGCCGGCAACGGCGAGCCGACCCGAGTCCGGCTGCTCGGCGCCGGTGATGATCTTGATCAGCGTCGACTTGCCGGCACCGTTCTCACCGAGGAGCGCGTGGACTTCGCCCGCACGGACGTCGAACGAGACGCCGCGCAGCGCCTGGACGCCGGCGAAAGCCTTGGTAATCCCGGTCGCCTCGAGCAGCATCGGCCGAGTTTATATCGGCCGCATGTGCTTGGTGCTTGGTGCCTGGTGCCTGGGTGCTCGATGTGCGAAGTGCGAAGTGCCGGGTGCGAGGGTGCGTCGTGCGAGGGTGCGAGTCGTGCGAAGGTGCGCTGTGCGAGGGTGCCGGCTGCTACGGCGCGAGGGTGAGAAGCACGTAGCACGTAGCACCAAGCACCCTTGCACCCGGCACCCTCGCACCCAGCACATCGAGCACCAGGCACAAGGCACCCCGCACCCCGCACCCCGCACGTTTCTGCTAAACGCTCGACTTCACCCCTGTACTCTGAATCTGCACGATCTGCCAGCGCTGGTCGCGCCAGACCAGGACGACGGTGAAGCGGTTGCGGCTTGCGGCGCCGACCGAGTTCGAGCCGGCGTCGAGCCAGCCGCCGATCGCGACGCTGCCGAAGACGCGCGCCCACATCTCGAGCTGGGCCGGCGGCTCGCCCGGCAGCCTCGGGTTCGACTCCATGTAGGCGACGAGCTCGGTGCCCGGACGCACGCCGGTCTCGGCGCTGCGGATCAGGTCGCGCCCGATCGTTCGGCGATAGCCCTCGACGTCCTTCGCCCAATAGCGGCGATGCGAGTCGAGCATCGCGCGGACGACCGCCTTTTCCCGCGCGCTCGCGCCCGGCGCAGTGTGCGTCGGCCCGGCAGGAATCTTCTGCCCGAGCGTTGCGAACGTCGGCGGCTCCGCCCTGGCGTTCTTCGTGATGTCGGTCGTGTGCTGGGCCGCGAGCTGCCACGTCTCCCCGGCCTCCACCCAGGCCCGCATCACATAGACATCGCGCGGCGCCGGGCCGGCGACGGTGGCGCGGCCATGGACGAGCGCGAGGTTGCGGTAGAGCCGAATGTCGAGGGCGGTCGGCACGGGCAGCTCAGGGCGAGTCCGGCCCAGCATCCTCGCTTCCCAGCTGGCTCCGTCGAAGAACTGTCCGGTCGCCGACGTGATCCGGGCATCGTCGGCAACGAGCCGATCGACGTTGGCGTCGTGGCCGTCGGCGAGGGCGGTGGCGAGATGCTGCTCCGCGACGAGGATTTCTTCGATCGTTGACGGTGAACTGAACGGTTGTGGTGCTGCGGTCCCCGGCGACGCGATCTCCAGCGCGAGAAACGCGAGCAGCAGGGCTGACACACGATAGAACATCGATTCCCCTTGGTCCGGTCATACGCTGCAACGCGTGTGCCCTGCCCACCCCAGCGGGGGCCACCGGGCATTTTGCGCGCTGAGCTACACCGGGTAGGCCCGGCGCACGGAAGACTCTGTCAGGGTATCGGCGCGACGACCGCGGGACTTCAGTCGATCGAGTACTTTTTTTCGCGAGTCTCGTCATCAAGGCTTCACGATCTGCGTGATGCCGGCGGCGAGCTCTTTCTGCTGCGCCGGATCGGTCGTGACGCCCAGGCGGTCGGTCAGTACCTTCAGCGCCTCCTGCGAGCCGGTGGCGGCGATGCGGCGGATCGTGAACGGCAGGGCTCGCGGCACCTGGGAGCTCGACGCCGCTTCGAGCGCCTGGCGCATGTCGGCCGCGACGGCGGGCTCTGCGCCGTACCAGATCATGAGCGGCAGATTGTGATCCTTCGCGACGTCGCGTCCGAGCAGGGCCGCGACGATGTTCCACCGCTGTCCGACCGGCATGCGCTGCAGCGCGCTGGCGAGGTAGAGCTGGACGAGCGACGACTGGTCCTTCGCAGCCATCTGCGCGAACTTCGCGACCGCATCGGCCGCCGGCGCCCGATCCTCCACGAGCAGATAAACCGCCCAGCTCCGGACGTACTCGCTCTCGTGCTCGAGGAGCCCGACGAGATCCTGGGACGTGAGCCCCTTCGTGACGTGCAGCGCCCAGAGCGAGCGCAGCTTGCGGGTCACGTCCGGGTTCTCGTGGAGGATCCGCGTCAACCGCTTGTGGACTTCGGGATTGGGACCGCGCTCCTGCAGGATCCGGCGGGCATGGCGCACGTACCAATCGTTGCGATGCAGCTGCAGCTCGACGAGTTGTTCGGACGACATCGCCTGCAGGTCGACGCGGACGAACTTGTCGCTGGCGTGCGAAATCTTGAAGATCCGGCCGAGGCTCTTCTGGTGCACGTCGGGGTTGTTGCTGTGGCACTGGTTCTTGTCGTACCAATCGATGACGTGGACCGAACCGTCCGGGCCGTAGCGGAGGTTCAGCATCTGGCTCCACGAGTCGTGGGCGTTGAGGAAGTCCGGACCGTGCGCGCCGACGTAGCCCGAGCCGCTGCGGGTGAGGATGTCGGTGTTGGTCCGGTGGCCGTGGATGTTGTTCATGAAGATCGAGTTGCGATACTCCTTCGGCCATCCGTCGCCGCCGAGATAGATCATCGCGCCGGCGTGGGCGTGCCCGCCGCCGGCTGATGCCGAGCGGCTGTTGCCGGCATGCGGCCCCTTGCGGCCGACCCAGTGGACGTGATCCGCCACCGTCTTGATGCTGTCGTAGACGTTCGGGTTGAAGTGCTGGCCGGCCTGGCGCGTGTAGCGGCCGCCCTGGATCGCGTGGTAGAGGTGCTCGATGACGCACGCCGTCGTGAACGCGTGGCCGTAGTCGTTGAAGTCGAGGCCCCACGGGTTGCTCGTGCCTTCGGCGAAGACCTCGAACGTGCGCGTCGTCGGGTGGACGCGCCAGATGGCGCCGTTCAGGCGCTGCCGCTCGCTGTCGGGGGCTCCGGGCTTGCCGACGTTCGAGTGCGTGAAGACGCCGTGCGTGCCGTAGAGCCAGCCGTCCGGCCCCCACGTAAACGTGTTCAGCATCTCGTGCGTGTCCTGGAAACCCCAGCCATCCAGCACGACCTCGGGCGGTCCTGCGGGCGTATCGCTGCCCGGCTTCACCGGGATGAAGAGCAGGTAGGGGGCGGCACCGACCCAGACGCCGCCGAAGCCCACTTCGATGCCGCTCACGAGGTTCAGGTTCTCGACGAACACCTTGCGGCGGTCGAGGGTGCCGTCGCCGTTCGTGTCTTCGAAGATGAGGATGCGATCGCGTCCCTTGCCCTCCGGCGCGCGCAGCGGATAGGTGTGCGCCTCGGCGACCCAGAGCCGGCCGCGGTCGTCGTGGGTGAAGGCGATCGGCCGGACGACATCCGGCTCCGCTGCCGCGAGCGTGGCTTTGAAGCCGGACGGGACCTGCATCGCCTTCACCGCCTCGGCACCCGACAGCCCGGCGAATTTGACGGGATCCATCGGCGGCAGCGTGGTGAAGTCGTCGGCGGTCAGCTCGTTCGCGAAGAATGGCCGTGATTCGTGCAGGCGGAAGCCGCTGACATTGATGTGCGCCCACGGGCTTTCCTTGATGTAGACCGCCGTCGGCGCGCCGGTCTCGTCGTCCACGGCGCGGATGACGATGTTGCGGCCGACGTACGCCCGCAGATCGACGACGACCGGCCGCAGCGCCGCCTGCTCGGCGCCGGAGATGCTGTAGATCACCTTGTTGTCGGGTGAGAGCGCGAGCTCCACCCGCGTGCTGGTGAACGCGCCGCCCGACACCAGGAAGCTCGCATACGGCTGTGTGACGGCGAACGGGACCGAGGTGATTGTGCCCGTCTTCGCGCTGCCGCCGGCGCCGCTGCCGGCCCAGGTCGCGCCGGCGGTCGACTTGACCGGCTGGAACGCGTCACCCGTGACGCTCCAGCCCTCGAGCGTGCCGCTCGCGAAGTCCGCGTTCAGCGGCTGGCCGTTGATGGTCGGGATCGTGCCCTCCGACTTGACCCGCGCTTCGTCCGTGACGTCGAGGCGTCCTTCCATCCCGGCCAGGCGATGTCCGGGCACGGAGCAGTAGTAGACGTCGCTGCGCTCCGCCCTGAAGGTGATGTTCGCGGTCGCGCCCTTGTCGAGGATCTGCGTGCTCTTGACGCCGGCCTTCTCGAGCGCGACGTCGTGCACCATCAGCTCGCCGTTGACGATCGTGATCCGTACCATCTCGCCGGTGCGGGCCCAGAGCGTCGGGTTGCGGACGCCGTCGATCTCGCCGCCGATCCCGCGATACCCCACCATCGTCGACTCGAGTCGATACTCGCGGTCGATCTTCGCCGCGTCCCCCTTGGCCGTCGACGACTGGCTCGCAAGGTTGCCGCCGGTCGAGACGAGGAGGGCGAGCATCACGATCGGTCGGGCTGAGAGGTTGATCATGGCTTTAGTCGGTTGTCCGGTTGTCCGGTCGTCCGGTTGTGCGGTTGTGAGTCGGCGGGGCTGAAGCCCCGCCCTACGTACCTCGTCTTGCGCAGGCGCTAGGCTACCAGACTCGTGCCACCGCGGACGATCGTGTCCGTGACTGCCGCCGACACCGTATACTGCGGGCGGTTCGGGAGGAACTTTTGCGCACCGCGATCGGATTCGTCGCTCAACTCGTTTTCTTCGGCCTCGTCGCCGCGCTGGCGCTCGCGCCGCGGCTGGGGCCGGCGCTGACCGCGCGTGAGATTCGTGAACAGCTGCTCGCCGAGCTCGAGCCCGTCGTGCTGTCAAACTGCATGTTGACGCGTGTCGGCAGCGAGAACGACGGCGGATACCTGATGTGCAGCAATCTCCTGGGCGGCGTCGAGGCGGCCTATTCCTTCGGCATCGGCCCCAGCGACGACTGGGGCTGCGAGGTTTCGCAGACGCTGGGCGTGCCGGTGCACCAGTACCGATTGCTTCAGCCCGCCCCACCAGGCCTGCGAGAACGGCAAGTCGACGTTTCACGACGAATGCGTCGGGCCGAAGGCCGAGACGATCGAGGGTCGCGCGTTCGACTCGCTGTCGCGCCAGATCGCGCGGAACGGCGATGCCGGCCGGACGCTGGTCATGAAGATCGACGTCGAAGGCGCCGAGCTCGCCTCGGTCATGGCGACGCCGGACCGGGTCCTGAACCAGATCGACCAGCTGGCGATGGAAGTGCACGGCGCCAACCGCGATTACCTGCGGCTGATTCGCAAGTTGAAGCGGACGTTCCGTCTCGTGCACCTGCACTACAACAATCAATCGTGCTCGACGCGCTACCGGCCGCTGCCGGCGTGGGCCTACCAGGTGCTCTTCGTCAACAAGCGCCTCGCCACGCTCGATCCGGCGAAACCGAAGGCGGTGCTGCCGCATCCGCTCGACGCCCGCGACTATTCACTCGGGCGCGACTGCCAGACGCCGGAGACCGTGGAGGATCGGCCATGACTGCGAGCACGCGATCGGCGGCCGGCGGGCGATGAGCCCGACCCGCCGCGATTTCCTCCGCCGCGCCACCGGCGCGGCGCTCACGGGCGCCGGCACGCTCGCCGGGCTGCGCGCGGCGCTGGCGTCGGGCCAGGCGCCGGCGATCGTCGGCTCCGATCGCGACCGGCCGTCGTCGGCGTTCGGCGTCACCGCCGGCGACGTCGATGGCGATCGCGCCATCATCTGGAGCCGCACCGACCGGCCGGCGCGCTTCGTCGTCGAGTATTCGACGACCGCGGCGTTCGCCGACGTCCGCCGCGTCACCGGCCCGACCGCGACCGCCGCGGCGGACTTCACCGCCCGCGTCGACCTGCGCGGGCTGCCGGCCGGGCAGCGCATCTTCTATCGCGCCAGGTTCGAGGGGGCGAACGAGCGCCGGCTCGCCAGCGCGCCGATGACCGGCACGTTCACGACCGCGGCGGCACGGCCGCAGCAGCCGACCACCGTCGTCTGGACGGCCGACACGGTCGGCCAGGGCTGGGGCATCAACCCCGATCTCGGCGGCATGCGCCTCTATCAGACGATGCGCGGCGTCGAGGCCGACGTCTTCGTGCACGCCGGCGACACCATTTATGCCGACAACCCGCTGACGCCGGAGGTCATGCTCGACGACGGCCGGGTGTGGAAGAACCTGGTGACGCCGGAGAAGAGCAAGGTGGCGGAAACGCTCGACGAGTTCCGCGGCAACCATCGCTACAACCTGCTCGACGAGCACGTCCGCGCCTTCAACGCCTCGCTGTCGCAGTTCGCGATCTGGGACGACCACGAGGTCCTGAACAACTGGTATCCGAGCGAGATCCTCGGCGCCGACATGCCGTATACGGAGCGGCGCGTCGCCGTGCTGGCGGCGCGGGCGAAGCAGGCCTTCCTCGAGTACACGCCGATCCGGATCGACCCGCGCGACCCGGACCGCGTCTATCGCGCCGTCCGCGTCGGGCCGCTCGCCGAGATCTTCGGCTTCGACATGCGCAGCTACCGCGGCGCGAACTCGCCGAACGTCGAGCCGACGCGGTCGCCGGCGTCGGCGATCATGGGCCGGGCGCAGATCGAGTGGCTCGAACGGCGGCTGCTCGCGTCGACGGCGACATGGAAGGTCATCGCCTGCGACATGCCGCTCGGCCTCGTCGTCCCAGACGGAAAGGTCTACGAGGCGGTGGCGAACCGCGACGACGGGCCGCCGCTCGGCCGCGAGCTCGAGATCGCCGACCTGCTTCGCTTCATCCGCGATCGCGGCATCCGCAACGTCGTCTTCATCACCGGCGACGTCCACTATTGCGCCGCGCATCACTACGATCCGTCGCGCGCCGGCTTCACCGCCTTCCATCCCTTCTGGGAGTTCGTCGCCGGCCCGGCGCACGCCGGCACGTTCGGCGCGGTGCCGCTCGATCGCACGTTCGGGCCCGAGGTCCGGTTCATCGGCGTGCCGAAGGACATGAAGCCGAATCGGCCGCCGAGCGACGGCTTGCAGTTCTTCGGCGTGCTGCGCATCGATCCGGTGACGCGGGCGCTGACGGCGAGCCTGCGCAACCTCGCCGGCGAGACGCTGTTCAGCGTCGACCTGGCGCCGGAGAACGAGCGGCGCGGCTAGCGGCCCTGTCAATACAACGCACAGGGAAACTGAATACAATGTCCTGCTGTTGCCGGCTGCGCCGGCGCGAAGATCAAGTGCGAAGGGAGGCAGTCATGCGTGTGGTCAAGGGGTTGGTCGTCGCCGGGGTCATCGCCGGCGTCATGTCCGTCGCCGCTGGAGCTCAGGAGCAGCAGGACGCCGATAAGAAAGTCGCCGGGGGCGGCGTTACTGCCAAAGGTTGGCAGGGAAAAGCCGATCCTGGAAACAAACAGGGGCTCACGGTCAACGATTCGAAGTTCGCCAGCGAGGGCAGCGGCTATCGCGTGACGACCGGCCCGGCCGGCGTCTACTGGAACCCTGCCAACGTCGGCAAAGGTGATTTCACGGTCAAGGCGACTTTCAAGGAGCCGAAGCAGACCTACAACCACCCGCACCCGTTCGGGGTGTTCATCGGCGGGACGCAGCTCGACACCGACACGCCGAGCATGATTTATTGCGTCGCCTATCGCGATGGCAACTACACGGTGCGGCAGTTCACCGCGGGCAAGCCCAGCCAGGTCGTGCGTCGCACGGTCCATGAGAAGGTGGCCAAGGCGGCGGGCCAGGACGCGGAAGTGACCCAGGAAGTCGCGTTCACGGTCAAGGGCGACAAGGCCGAGTGCTCGATCAACGGTGCCGTGGTGTGGAGCGGCTCGACGGCCGACGTCGGCGGCGCGTCGTTCGACGGGCAGACCGGCATCCGGGTCAGCCATAACTCGGACGCGATCGTCTCCAGCTTCGCGCTCAGCAAGTAGGCTGTTTCGGTTGTTGCAGCAGGCGGTCGACGGTGTCCGGAGGCTCAGACGAGCCGACGCCGGAAGGTCGATCGCCTGCTGAATGAAAACGCTCCCGCCTGGTCTGAACCGGTTCCGGCGCGAGCGTTGCGGCGTCGCTACGATCCCGGCGGCTGTTCGAGCTTCGTCTTGGTTCGCTTCAGCGCCGCCAGCATGCCCTGCTCCGCCTCGCCGCGAACCCGGCTGCGGATCATCGATCCGGTGAAGCCGGTCAATCCATCCGAGCGGCTGCGATTCACGCTCACGAACCAGAAGCCATTGCCGCGGGCGGGATGGGGTACCAGCACGCGCAGTTCGAGCGCCGTCCAGAAATAGTGGCTCGCATACAGCATCTTCGAGGCGACGACCGCGTGTGTCGGCCGCTGCAGCGAGACCACGTGATTGATCCGGATCGTCGGCTTCAATCCGAACTGCGCTTCCTGCCAGTAGAGAAACGACCGTGAGTTGGGCAGCTTCGCCTGTGGAAAATCGAGCAGGTAGCGCTTCAGGTCGCGGAGGTACTCGGTCAGCGCCGGCATCCGCTCGATCATGTCCTTGAACTCGTTGGCGACGAACGTCGGCCGGTCGGAATCGCGATAGGTCGCCAGCTTCGCGTTGCCGCCTTCGAGATAGCCGGTGACGTACTCGAGCGCCAGCGTTCGTACCAGTCGTTCGGAGTCCTGCTGCACTGTCGGCTTCGAGAAGTCCACTTCCTTGCGCAGGCGCGCCAGCGCCGGCTCACTAATCTTGATGGCGCAGCTTCCCACCCGGCACGACTTCAGGTCGGCGACATCGTCCTTCGGCAGATCCATCCCGGCAAAGTCTTCCGCACGCGGCGGACTGGAGATCAGCTTTGTGATGCGGAAGTTGTCGCCGCGCTCGAACTCCTCGATGTCGAGTGCTTTCTCGAGGTAGCGATCGAGCGGAGCGGCGATCCAGGCGGCGCCGAACACCGTCACCTCGTGCTCCTGGTCGCCGTCGAGGACCGCCGTAACCGGCTGTCCTTTCAGGAGGTCCGCGCGCAGGGCCGGCGTCAGCTTCGCGTACTTGGTGAAGTAGGCGTCGAGCTGCGGCGGGAACTCGGCGGTCTTCTGCGCGCCGCCGGCGGCAGGGAACAGTGATGCCGCGATGGCCGCTGCCAGCGCGAGACGCAGACCGAAGCGTGCTGTCATGATTTCACTCTCGAACGACTGGCATTGGACAACCTCGGAACTATACACCCGGGTTCGCGCGGTCGCCCGTAGAGGTGGATCAGGTGAAGTAGAGATGGATCAGGTGAGGCCGGCCGCCGCGGAAAGCGGCGGCGTCGAGCGATCCCGGCGCAGGAACCAGCGGTCGAGCAGTACTCGGCGTGTGAACATCCGCGAGCGCAGGAGGGCCCGGGCCGCGGCGGCGTAAGCGGCCGTCGACTGCAGCGCCGATTCGCTCACGGGCGGATGCTGGCGGAGAAGCGCCCGCGAGTAGCCGCCGAGAGTCGCCATCCGGTACGAGCCGCGCGCCTCGATCAGCGTCCGGGCGGCGAGCACGCCTGATTCGATCGCCGGTGCGATGCCCTCACCGCTCTCGGGATACGCCAGGCCGGCGGCGTCGCCGATGAGCAGCATGCCGTCGCCGACGATCGGTCGAGCTCCGACGCCGGCGGCGAAGTAGGCATGTCCACGCCACGACAGGTCGCAGTCCGCCGCCAGCGTGCCGCGCGCAACCAGCATGTCGATGAACGCCCGGACGTGGTCCGCGAATCCCGACGGGTCGCGCCGGCCGATGCCGACGTTCAGGTACTCGCCCTTGCGGACGCACCAGGCATAGCCCCGCAGGTCGCGGCAGAAGAACAGCTCCGGCGAGCGTTCGATCATCGCCGCCGCGTCGGCAGCGGGCAGTCGGAACTCGGCTTCCTTTGCCACCACCGGCTGACCCTCGTCGGCGCCCCCGCGCAGATAACGCGCCACCGGGCAGAAGTGGCCGCCGGCGCCGACGACGACCGGCGCCGCCACCGACTCGTTGACGATCCACTCGTTCTCGCGGCGGCGGAACGTTCGCGCCGGAAAGTTCTCGACCACACGCGCGCGCGCGCGCTGCAGCAGGAAGTGATCGAACTCGCATCGGCGCACGGCGTAGCTGACGACCTCGTCGTAGATGGTCTCGACGGCGGGTCTGCCGGTGACGCTGGTGCGAAAGCGTGTGATGGCTTCGAGCGTGAAGCCGGCGGCCCGGTACTCCGCCGGTGCGAGCGCGAGCAGCGCGAACGCGCCGGGCGTCAGCCAGCCAGCGCACACCTTGTCGCGCGGGAACGACGCCTTGTCGATGACGACGACGTCCCAGCCGGCGCGGCGGAGAAGGCGGGCGCAGGTAGACCCGGCGGGACCGCCGCCGACCACCACGGCGTCGCAGCGGGTCACGGGACGGCCCGGGCGCTGTAGAGATCGGCTCGCGTCCACGACGGCGGCGCCGATTCATGCGGGGCGAAGAGGACTTGAAAGAGCTGCATCCAGCCGGTGGCGAACGTCGCCTCGGAGCCGGCGAGATACAACTCCCAGGCGCGGGCGAACTCCTCACCGAACCGGGCCGCGACATCGTCACGCGACGCGGCGTAGCGCTCGCTCCAATGCGCCAGCGTACGGGCGTAGTGCAGGCGCAGGTTCTCGACGTCGAGCACCGACATGCCGGCCGGCGCGAGGATCTGCGTCGCGACCTCGCCGAGCGTCGGCGTATAGGCGCCGGGGAAGATGCGGCGGCGAACCCAGGCGTTCAGCGGCCGGCGGACGTCGCGGCCGATGAAGTGCAGCAGCCCGCGGCCGCCGTCGCGCCTGACGGTCCGGCGCAGGACGTCGGAAAGGGCGCGGAAGTTGCGCGTGCCGACGTGCTCGAGCATCCCGACCGAGACGAAGACGTCGAACCTGCCGCTGACATTGCGGTAGTCGTCGTCGATGAACTCGACTGCGCCGGCGACCGACTCGCGGCCGGCGCGGGCGCGGGCGTAGGCCAATTGTTCGCGCGAGACGTTGAACGCGCGGACGCGAGCGCCGTAGTGCCGGGCCATGTGGATCGCGAGCGCGCCCCAGCCGCACCCGGCCTCGACGACGGAGTCCCCGGGGCGCAGCCGCAGCTTGCGGCAGACGAGATCGAGCTTGGCGTGCTGCGCCCGTTCGAGCGAGTCCGATGGATCGCTGAAGTAGGCGCAGGTGTAGACCATGTCGCGATCGAGCCAGCGGCCGTAGAAGTCGTTGCCGAGATCGTAGTGGCGGTGAACGTTGTCGCGGGCGCTGCTCGGATCGTTGGCGCGCGCGAGCCAGCCGGCGAGGCGCTGCCGCAGCGGCGGCACCTCGGGCGTGAGCCGCGACATCGCATGGACGACTTCGACGAGCGAGCCGCGCACGTCGAGCCGCCCGCTCACGTAGCGTTCACCAAAGTAAAGGTCGGGGTTGAAGGCGAGGCCGAGCAGGGTACCGCGATCGTGCGCGACGAGATCGCCGAGACGATCGCTGCCGCGGTACGGCGAGCTGCCGTCCCACAGCTCCAGCCGTACCCGCGCCGCGTCGATGCCGCGCTGGACGCGGCGGGCGAGCGCGCGATCGACCGGCGTGACGGGCGCGGCCGAGGTGTCGTGATGCGCCGGAGCCTCCGGCGCGCAGCGATCTATCTCATGCGATATTGCCCGTCCTGACCACATCGAAGAAACTCCTCCCGCACCAGAAGTTCCAGGATTTGGCGACACTCATCGGGGCGGATGCCGAACAGACGGGCTGCCTGTCGCAACGTCGGCGACAGACCCGGCATCTCGTGAAACTCGCCGCGCACGCGAGTAGCGAGCGCAGTTCGCCGCGGCTCAGGCAAGAGCGGACTCGTCGGGGGAGAAGCGGGCGAAGCACCCGGCGTCAGCATCAGCGCTCGGACCGGGTCATGAGTCAAGGCGTTCACGGCGTCACCTCCAGCAGTTCACAGAGAGCTGACGCCTCCACACTAGCCCGGTCGCAGCGGCTGGTCAATGGCTGTTTTTGTCGGCCGCAGCGCTCAGTTGGCGACCGTCATTTCCTCCGCCTTCACTGTGACGACGTTGAGACGGTAATACAAATCTTCCATGAATACGCCGCTCTCCACCAGCGGCCAGAGCCGCACCGAGCTGACCGAAACAATCGGCGTCGCCTCGTGGCCGCGCTCGATCCAGTCATAGAGATCGCGCTGTTGCTGGCGCGTCAGCTGCAAGATGTCGCCGAGGAGCAGCGTCCGGCGGCCCTCCGCGGGCAGTCGCAGTGAACCGGGCAGCAGGCAGAGGAACGGCGCCTGGTCGCACACTCGGCGATGGCGACGAACGTGGCGAGCGTCGGCAATCCTGGACGCTCGACGAGAACGTTGAAGTGCGGCCTTCGCCATCACTTCGCGGATCCATCCGCTCCGGATGGCGGCGACCGGCGCGAAAGGAGCAAGCGCGAACGTCGCGGCCGGCCGTCATCACGGTTGAGCTGGCAGTCCGACCTGGCGAGAGCAGCCGGGCCACGGCCTTCACGAAATCCTGGCGGAGCCTGGTGTAGTCGATGGCTTGCCGTGCAGTAGACACTAAGGAAGAAATTGGGCCGTTCGCAGGGCGCGCGAAAGTCTAGCCCGACGGTAGCTCGCCCGCCCGGTCACCGGGCAACCGGACGACCGCACAACCGGACGACCGGACGACCGGGCAACCGGCAGACGATCTAACTGAGGTAGCTGCCAACCTGGACGAGGACAAGCCACCCGGCGAAGAAGCCGTAGAAGAGCGTCGCGACGACCAGCATCCCGAGCCGCAGCCCGCGCACCCGGAGCGCCGGCGGCAGGCCGCGGCGATTGAGCTGAATCAGCAGGATCGAGTAGACGAACATCACCATGCCGTTGAGGCAGGCGGCGATCACGAGCAGGAGCAGCGGCTGGTTGAAGCCGGAGAGCAGGATCACGGAGCCGGCCGCGACCGTCGCCCAGACGACGACGAAATAGATCCGGCTTTCGCTCCATTTCTGGCTGTCGGAGGCATAGACCGTTTTGATCACGTCGGCGATGATGCGGGCGATGTAGTCGATCGTGCCGAGGGCGACGAGGATCATCGACATCGAGCCGAAGATCCAGAAGAACGTGCCGAACCACGGCGCGACGATCGCCTTGAGCGCAATGCCCTCCGCCTGGATGAACGCGAGGTTGGCCTGGCCCGAGAGCTTCTGGCCGTACACGGTCGAGAACGCGAGTGTCGAGAACACGGTGATCGAGAAGATGCAGATGAACCAGAAGGAGACCAGCTGCTCTTTGTTGGCGACCTTCCACCAGCCGTCGAAACGGCGGAGGTTCTCGGCGTCCTGCCTGACCATCGATCCGGTCGCGGGCGCCGCCACTTCTTCGCCGGTGATGGGCGAGACGATCCGCGGGATGTAGACGCCCATCCCGAAGCCCTTGTCGCGAATCCAGTTGCTCTGGGCGAGATTGTTGACGCCGCCGGCGCCGGCGAAGACGAGGCCGCTCAGCACCAGCGAGATCGGGAGGATCGAGCTGTCGGGGATCCAGCCGATGTGGGTCACGATCGCCGGCAGCCCGGTCCACGCCGACGGATTGATCGCGGCGACGATGGCGACGGCGAGGAAGACGAGCGTCAGGCCGACCTTGAAGAACTGGGCCCGCTCCAGCGTCTGGTAGACGACGGGCGAGATCGTCAGGGCAAAGCCGGACAGGACCATGACGCCGATGGTCATGAGCGGCACGTTGCCGCCGCCCAGGAGGAAGGTGAGGATGGTCACGCCGCTCGTCGCCCACCCCGGCCACATGTTGGGGATGATCGTGAAAAGGCAGAAGATCAGGCCCCACGGCTTCCAGAACCGGACGAAGCCGGAGACTGCCGTCTCCCCGGTCGCGAGCGTATAACGCTCGATCTCCATGTTGAGGAAGTACTGGATCGTCACGCTGAGGATCGCGGCCCAGAGAAAACCGAGGCCGACGGTCGACGTCATGAAGGGCCAGATGATGTATTCCCCCGAGCCGACGCCGAGCCCGGCGAGGATGACGCTCGGCCCGAGCACCTTGCCGAGCGGCAGCGGTGCGGGCATGTCGCGATAGGGCATCGGCGGCAGGTTGCCGTTGCCAACCGGATCGAAGACGTCAACCGTAGACGCAGGGGCAGCCGGACCGGACTGTGGGATCACCGGGAGATACTAATCCGACCCGCGTGCGATTACCCAATCTGCGCCTGGGGTCAGACCAGGGTCTGACCCCCACCGGCGCAAAAACTGCGTACTACCTGGCGCCGCGGACGGGGAGCAGCATCGCGTAGAGCGACGACGTGGCGCAGATGAACAGGCGGTTGCGCCGCGGGCCGCCGAAGGCGACGTTGGCGACGCGCTCGGGGACGAGGATCTTGCCGAGCAGCGTCCCGTCCTGGTCGTAGCAATGGACGCCGTCGCCGGCGCTGGTCCAGATCCGGCCGGCCTCGTCGAACCGCAGGCCGTCGAAGAAGCCCGAAGTACTCTCGGCGAACACCTCGCCGCCCGACAACTTCCGGCCGTCGACGACGGCGAAGCGGCGAATGTGCCGCGGCCCCTCCCGCTCACTCGTGCCGCCGCTGTCGACGATGTAGAGCGACCGCTCGTCGGGTGAGAACGCCAGCCCGTTCGGCCGGACGAAGTCGTCGGCGACGACGTCGCATGCGCCGGTTGCCGCGTCGACGCGATACACGTGACAGCCGTCGATCTCTCGTGGCGACTTGTAGCCTTCGTAGTCGCTGTCGATCCCGTACGACGGATCCGTGAACCAGATTCCATCGTCGCTATGGACGACGAGATCGTTCGGGCTGTTGAAGCGCTTGCCCTGCCAGCGGTCGGCTATAACCGTGATCGAACCGTCGGGCTCAGTGCGGGTGACGCGGCGGCCTCCGTGCTCGCAGCTCAGCATGCGGCCCTGGCGATCGACCGTGTTGCCGTTCGAATAGTTCGCCGGCTGCCGGAAGACGCCGACGCCCCCGGTCGTCTCGTCCCAGCGCATCATGCGATCGTTGGGAATGTCGCTCCACACGAGCGAGCGATGGGCGGCGAAGTAGGCCGGTCCCTCGGCCCAGCGGCACCCCGTGTAGAGCAGATCCAGCCTGGCGCTGGTCCTGATACAGTCGCGAAAGCGCGGATCGAGGATCTCGAACTCGTTGTCAGCCATAAGTGACGACCATCCTAGATCAGCTGGAGACGCCTGCCGGCGGCGACGTGCGTGCGCCAGCTAACTCGATCGTGGCATCGGGTTCGCACCCCCTCTCGTGATGTGCCTCGCGCGCGCCGCGCGATATCGTTCGAAGGGCCGGAACACGTGGGTGCCGGCCCGTTCTGGAGTTCTTCTTCATGCCGACAATCACAACCAAAGATGGAACCGGGATCTACTACAAGGACTGGGGCACCGGCCCGGTCGCGGTCTTCAGTCACGGATGGCCGCTCAGCTCCGACAGCTGGGAAGCGCAGATGCTGCACCTGGCGTCGAACGGCTGCCGCTGCATCGCCCACGACCGCCGCGGCCACGGCCGCTCGAGCCAGCCGTGGGACGGCAACGAGATGGACACGTATGCCGACGACCTCGCGGCGCTGCTGGATGCGCTCGACGTCACGAAGGCGACGCTCATCGGGTTCTCTACCGGCGGCGGCGAGGTCGCGCGCTATATCGGCCGTCACGGTACCAGACGCGTCGCCAGGACGGCGCTCGTGTCAGCCGTTCCGCCGCTGATGCTCAAGACGGCGGCCAACCCGGGCGGCCTGCCGATCGACGTCTTCGACGGCATCCGCAAGGCCTCGATCGCGGATCGCTCGCAGCTGTACAAGGATCTCGCCGCCGGACCGTTCTTCGGCGGCAACCGTCCCGGCGCGAAGGTGTCGCAGGGAATGCAGGACGCGTTCTGGCGCCAGGGCCTGCAGTCCGGTCACAAGAACGCCTACGACTGCATCAAGGCGTTCTCCGAGACCGACTTCACGAAGGATCTGGAGAAGTTCGACGTCCCGACGCTCGTCATCCATGGCGACGACGATCAGATCGTGCCGATCGGGGCCGCGGGGCTGACGTCGGCGAAACTCGTCAAGGGCGCGACCCTCAAGGTCTACCCCGGCGCGCCGCACGGCATCACCGACACGCACAAAGACCAGCTCAGCGCCGATCTCCTGGCATTCGTGAAGGGCTGAGGCCGCGGGCGTTCGGATGACCTCCAGATGGCGTTAGTGAGAGAGGGGTCTGACTCTCATCCATCTGGAGGCTCGCGTGCGATGACCGATGACCAGCTGAAGGCAATCATGCCGCGGCTGCCTGCGGCGAAGCGGGAGGCGTTCCTCCCCTTCATGCAGGCGGCGATGCGCGAGTTCGAGGTGAACAGCCCCGCTCGCGAAGCAGCATTCGCGGCGCAGCTGGCGCACGAGTCCGGCCAGTTCCAGTTCATGGAGGAGATCTGGGGCCCGACCGACGCGCAGCGTCGCTACGAGCCGCCCGGGACGCTCGCGACCAGGCTCGGCAACACGGAACCGGGCGACGGCAAACGCTTCAAGGGACGCGGGCCGATCCAGATTACCGGCCGCGCGAACTACGCCAGGTTCGGCGGCCTGCTCTCCGTCGATCTCCTTGCCGATGCCGGAGCGCGCCGCGCAGCCGGAGCTCGGTTTCAGGATCGCCGCGCTGTTCTGGAGACACGAAGAAGCTCAACGAGCTGGCGGACCAGGTCACGGCCGACGCTTTCAAGGAAATCACCCGCCGCATCAACGGCGGATTCAACGGGCTGGCCGACCGCGAGGCTTTCTATGCCGTCGCGAAAACGGTGCTCGGCGTCGCGCCACCCTCGCTGTCCCGCGGCAGCCGTCGATCTCCGTCGCGCGTTCCCGATCCGGTGTTCACGCGCGGCCAGGAAGCAATCGCTGCCGACGAGGAGGAGCCGCAGTCTCGGACGCGCGCGCCGCGCGCCGCGAAGAAGACACCGACGCGGCGCGCCACGGCGAAGAAGAAGCAGCAGCGGACGCCAGCACGCCCGCGCAAGAAATCGATGCGGCGCTGAGATCGTTCGCGCTTATTCCGAGCGCAGTGCCTTCATGACGTCGATCCGCGACGCGCGCGCCGCCGGCATCAGCGAGGCGATGATCGCGGCGGCCACCAGCAGCGTCGCGGCCGCGAGCACCGGCGTCGCGCCAGGCATCTTCAGATCGGTGATGTAGGCGGCCGCGACCGGGACCAGGAGGCCGCCGGCCATCGTCCCGGCGATGATCCCCGCGATCGCGATCAGCGTGCCTTCCTTGAGCACCCCCTGCAGCAGGTGATGCGGCGACGATCCCACCGCCAGGCGGATGCCGAACTCGCGCGTGCGCGCGCTCACCGAGAACGCCAGCACGCCGGCGACGCCGACGACCGCGATCGTCAGGGCGACCGCGGCGAACCCGCCGAACACGAACGCGTTCAACCGATCCGGCGCCAGCACCTCGGCGCGGACGTCGTCGAGCGTCGCCGGTTTCTCGATTGGCTGCTCCGGCGATAGCTCGCGAACGATGCGCGTGATCGACGGCACCAGCGCGTATGGATCCTGGCTGGCATGAACGAAGAGCCGGCCGCCGCCGATCTGCTGCTCGAGCGGGTGGTACACGCTCAACGCTGCGCCCGGGACGATGTTCTCGTCGTCGATGTCGGCGGCGATGCCAACGATGCGGCGTCCGCCGCTGTCGACGTCGATGAACTTCATGACCGGGTCGGTCCACATCAGCTTGCGATTGAGCGCGTCGCCGCTCGGGAACATCCGCCGGGCGACACTCTGGCTGATGATGACGACCGGCTCGGCCTTGGCATGATCGGTCTCGCGGAAGTCGCGGCCGGCGAGGATTGGCACGCCAAGCGATTCGAAGAAACCCGCCGAGATGGTGCGGAACCTCGCCCGCGGATCCTCCTCGCCGTTCGTCTTCGCATACCCTTCGACCGAGAACTGGAAGCCGGGACCGAACGCGCCGGCGTCGCGCCAGGGCACGATGGTGCCAATGGCGGCGCGGGTGACGCCTGGCAGGGCGCCGATGCGGCGGAGGGCTTCCTTGTAGAACACCGCCGTCTGTTCCGGCGACCGCTGGTACGAGATCACGGGCACGTTCACCGCGAGCACGTTGTGCGTATTGAACCCCGTGGCCGCCGACTGCAGCGACAGCAGGGCCACGAGCAGAACGCCGGCGCCGACGAGCAGGACGAACGAAGCGGCGATCTGCACCACCGCGAACAACCGCAGGCGGCGGTTCGTGCCGGAGGTGATGCGGACGCTGCCGCTCGACAGTCCGAGGCCGTTGGCCGCTTCGGGGGAGGGCAGCCGCGGCACGAACGCGAGCATGACCGCGGCGGCAATCGCGAGACCGACGCCCACCCACAGCAGCGTCGCATCGACCGTCAGGTCCAGCGCGCGCACCGAGAAGCGCGCCGCGTACTGCGAGAGGATCGCGACCATCGGCCAGGCGATGGCGATGCCGAGCAGGGCGCCGGCGCCGCAGAGGAGCAGGCTCTCGGCGAGGAGCGTCCGCCGCAGCGCGGCCCGGCCCGCGCCGAGCGCCGCGCGGATCGCGAGCTCGCCCTCCCGCCTGACCGACCGGGCAAGAATCAGGTTGGCGACGTTCGAGCACGCGATCACGAAGACGAGGGCCGACGCCGCCAGCAGCACGAGCAGGACCGTTCGCGCCGGCGCGATGATCTGGTCGCGCAGCCCGACCGCATCGACCCGGAAGTCGGCAGCGGCCGGATACGCTTCCGGATGTTCCTTGACCATTGCGCCGTGCGCCGCCCGCAGCTCGGCGCGCGCCGCCTCCAGGCTCGCCGACGGCGTCAGCCGGCCGAAGAGCTCCGTCATCCGGTGCACGCGCCCGTCCACCATCGTCGCCGACATGTGGTGCGGGCTCGTGACGACGTTGGCGATGATCTCGGTCTCGGAGGGATAGGGGACCGAGGGCTCGAGGACGCCGATGATCGTCGCCGTCAGGTCGCCGAGCCTGACGGTCTTGCCGACGACCGACGGATCCGACTGCAGCGCCGTCGTCCAGAAGCGGTGCGTCAGGACGGCGACGCCGGCGGCTTGCGGCCCGTCGTCCTGCGCGCCGATCAGGCGCCCCTGGACCGGGCTCAGGCCCATCACTTCGAAGTACGAGCCGCCAACGACGCCGGCGCGCACGACGCGCGGCTCGCCGAGGCCGATCATGGAGAACTCGACGGTGGAGAAGTCGCCGAACGCCGCGATCGTCGTCACCCGCGACTGGAAGTCGCGCAGCTCGGGGATCGAAAAGACCGCGTTCTCGAGGCCCAGGCCCGGGGCGCTGTGGCTGATGTAGATCAGCCGGTCCTCGCCGCGATTGGCGAGCGGCCGCAGCAGCACGCCGCGGACGACGCTGAAGATGGCGGCGTTGGCACCGATGCCGAGAGCCAGCGTCAGGATGACCGTCAGGGCCAGCCCGGGCGCCTTGGCCAGCGAGCGAAACGCCACCCGAAGATCCGTCAGGAAACTCATGTCACCCCTCTATTACGCGCAAGAACCGCCACCATTGCCAAAAATGCCGAGCTGTGTCAGCCAGCGGGGCGCCTGCGGGGACAGTCACTCGTGACTGTCCCGCGTGACTGTCCCCGGGACTTGGACGCCCGGGCGACGGGCGCTTCCCTCTACCTGTAAGTCGAATCAGGGAGGCGCGAATCGACAACTGGCGGCGATTATTTCTTCGACGTCCGGCGCGGCCGCTTTGGCGGGTCCGGGCGAAGGCTCCGCCACGGCTCTTCGTCGTAACAATCGACCAGGAACGGTCCTTTCGCCTTGGCTGGGGAAAGAATTGCCAGGAAGCTCATCGGTTTCTTCGACGAGTTGAAGATCGCGTGGACGACCTTCTTCGGGATGAACGCGATCTCCCCCGTCTTGAGCAACCGCTTCTCGCGGCCCACCCATTGCTCTGCGACGCCGTCGACGATGTAGATGATCTCCTCACGCTCGGGGTGATGGTGGAAGCGATGGCCCGTGCCCGGCCGCATCGTGACGCGGACGAGGGTCAGGAGCTTGGTGCGGGTAAGGGCGGGCTCGGACAGCCACCAGTGCCTGCCCCACGGCGCCCGCTCAATCCTGGCGTCGGCGGACTTGACGAAGACCTTGGGGTCAGACCCAGGTCTGACCCCACCCGAACGGGTAGGGGTCCGACGTCGCCGGCCACTCCTAATGGCGTTGGGGTCAGACCGTGGTCTGACCCCACGCTGGGCGCTCATCGCCCGGCTCCGCGGCGAATCCGCTTGAATGTCCGAATCTGATCGGCGATCGCCCGCTCCGCTGGCAACCGCTCGACCGAGCTCGCGCCGTAGAAGCCGTCGACGCCCTTGCACCGCGTGATGATGAACTCGGCGTCGGGCGGCTCCGAGATCGGCCCGCCATGGCAGATCACCATGACGTCCGGATTGACGCCGCGGGCCGCGTCCGAGATCGCCTGGATGCGCGTCACGCACTCCTCGAGCGTCTTCGAGCTCCGCGCGCCGATCGATCCGCCGGTCGTCACCCCCATGTGCGCGACGATGAGGTCGGCGCCGGCGTCGGCCATGCGCTCCGCCTCCGACGGGTTGAACACGTAGGGCGTCGTCAGCATGTCGAGCTCGTGGGCGAGCCGGACGATGTCGACTTCGAGCTGGTAGCTCATGCCGGTTTCCTCGAACGCCTGACGCATGTCGCCGTCGAAGAGCCCGACGGTGGGAAAGTTCTGGATGCCGGCGAAGCCGAGCGTGCGCAGCTCCTGGAGGAACAGCCGCGGGATGATGAACGGATCGGTGCCGTTGACGCCGGCGAGCACGGGCGTCCGCTTGACGACCGGCAGGACCTCGTAGGCCATCTCCTTCACGATCTCGTTCGCGTTGCCGTAAGCGAGGAGCCCGGCCGAGCTGCCGCGCCCGGCCATGCGATAGCGGCCCGAGTTGTAGACGATGAGGAGGTCGATGCCGCCGGCCTCTTCGCTGACGGCCGACAGCCCGGTGCCGGCGCCGCCGCCGATGATCGGTTCGCCGCGCGCAATCTGCGCCCGGAACCGATCGACGATTGCCTGTCTCGAGTTGTCGACTGCCACCTGTCCTCCCGTGCCGGCGAAAGTTGCCTCACCACCGCGGCGCGGCGCGCCGCGCCGCGACCTGGATTATGACGCGCGCATCATCGCCATCAACCGATTCGCCATCGCGTCGGCGAACGCCGCATCGTTGATGTGCATGTCGAGCTCCTCGACGACCTCGCGGCCGCCGAGCCCGCTGCGGATCGCCTCGTGCAGCGCGGCGCGGGCGTCCGGGTCGTCGAACGGCTGGCCCTCGCGATCGATGGCCGAGACCCCGCGCGACGGCAGCATGACCGAGACGGGACCCCGTGCGGCGGCGAGCTTGCGGGCGATGCCGGCGCCGATCGCGGCGGACTCGCCCGCGGTCGTGCGCATCAGCGTGACGTTGGCGTTGTGCTTGTAGAAGCGGCGGCCGGCGAACGCCGGCGGAACCGAATCAGGCGCGTAGAAGTTGACCATGTCGAGGGCCCCGGTCGAGACGACCTGCGGTACGCCGGCGCGCGCCGCCGCGGTCAGCCGCGTCGGCCCGGCGCTGAGGAAGCCGCCGACCTGCTCGTCGGCGAGCTCGGTCGTCGTCACGTCGAGCACGCCGGCGATCAGTCCTTCTTCGATCAACGACTCCATCGCCCGGCCGCCGTTGCCGGTCGCATGGAAGACGAGAACTTCGTAGCCGGCGCGCTCGAGCGTCGCGCGCGCCCGCTCGACGCACGGCGTCGTGACGCCGAACATGGTCGCGGCGACGAGCGGCTTGTCCTGGGCCTCGGCGCGGGCCGGATGCGCCACCAGGCCGGCCATCGCCGCGGCAGCCTGGGTGAGCACCAGTCGGCTGACCCGATTGATGCCCAGGATGTCGACGACGGAGTTGAGCATGAAGATGTCTTTGTCGCCGACGAACTGCCGGACCGTGCCGGACGCCAGCGTGCTCAACATCACTTTCGGCAGGCCGAGCGGCAGGGCTTTCATGGCCGCCGTGCCGATCGTCGTGCCAGCCGATCCGCCGATGGCAAGGACGCCGGACACGTCACCTTTCGCGTGCGCCATCTTGATGAGCTGCGCCGCGCCCGCGGCAGCAGTCGTCACCGCCTCGCCGCGGTCCGCGCGCGCCTGGACCTCGGCGAGCGGCACGCCGGCCAGCTCGAACACCCGTTCTCGCGGGATGTCAGCCTCGACCGCTGGTGGCCCGATCGCGCCGGCGTCGACCAGCGTGACCGGCACGCCCCACGAAGTGAGCAGGCCTTGCATGAACGCCGCTTCGACGCCCTTGGTGTCGAGCGTTGCGATCAGGAAGACGGAGGGCACTCGCGCAAATATATAGTGATCGCAGGCGACCCGTGCCCAACGCACTGCTGATGCGTCCATAAATTGACCCGTTCAGACCACCTCGATATAGTCCGGTCCAGCCATGGCTTCCACCCGATCTGTTTTCAGCGTTACCCTTCGATTCCTCGTCATCGCCGCGGTTCTGATATCTGCGCCCCGCGCGGCTGCGCGTGAAGAGGGCCAGGCAGCCGGCGCCGCGAAAGCCGCGTCGAAGCAGGCATCTCAGCCGCTTCGCGTCTTCATCCGGTCGGGCCCGAAGTCGCACGGACCGGGCGCGCATGATTACCCGCGCTTCCTCAAGGAGTGGGTGCCGATGCTCACGGAGCGCGGCGCGCGCGCCACCGGCGCCGACACCTTCCCGACGCGGGAGCAGCTCGCCGAGACCGACGTCCTCATCCTGCACAAGCAGGAGGCGGGCAACATCGAGCCGGCCGAGCGGGTGGTACTGAACGAGTTCCTCGCCCGCGGCGGCGGCGTCGTCGTCATCCACGCCGGGATCGTGTCGCGCGATCCCGACTGGTTCAAGACGATCGTCGGCGGCGCCTGGCGCAACGGCACGGCGCGCTGGCTCGAAGGGCCGATGCACCTCTATTTCACGGATCCCGAGAGCCCGATCACCAGGGACGGCTCGAACTGGGAGATGGACGACGAGATCTACTGGGATCTCGAGATGATGCCCGACGTGCGCATCCTGGCCTCGGCCTACACGCCTAAGGCCGCCGGCGCGCGCAATGTCGGCTTCCAGCGCCGGGCCGAAGAGCTGACGTCGCGCGGCCGCCGCATCGGCGTCTACGACATCCAGCCGCAGATGTGGACTTACGAGCGCACCGTCGACGGCGGCAAGTCGCCGTATCGCGCGTTCGTGGCCATCCCGGGCCACATGTACGAGAACTTCAACCGGCCGAACTTCCGCGCGATTCTCCTGCGCGGGATCACCTGGGCGGCAGGCCGGTCGAACCTCGACGAGCTCGTCAAGAAGGAGGAGCTCGGCGACGCGCTGCGCTATCCGGATGGCGGCCCTGTGCATCCGTCGAAGGCGGCGGCGACGATCGAGGTGCATCCGGACTTCGACCTGTCGCTGGTAGCGGCCGAGCCGCTGATCACCAAGCCGATGAACATCGACTGGGACGAGCGCGGCCGCCTCTGGGTCTCGGAAACGCCGGAGTATCCCAACGGCCGGCGCCCGCAGAACACCCAGCTCTGGAAGGATTCCGGGTCGCTCGTGCGTGCGAAGGCAACCCGCGAGCCGGAGGACACGATCTCGATCCTCACGGATACCAATAAAGACGGCGTGATGGACAAGCGCCACGTTTTTGCCGACAAGCTCGAGCTCGTCACCGGGTTCGTCCTTCACAAGAACGGCGTGATCGCGGCGACGTCCCCCGACATCTGGCTCCTCGAAGACACGAACGGCGACGAGGTGGCTGACAAGCGCACCAAGCTGTACACCGGGCTCGGCATCTACGACACGCACGCCGTCATCAACAACCTGCGCTGGGGTCTCGACGGCTGGGTCTACGCGACGCATGGCTACAGCGTCGGCAACGTGACGTCTCCCGACGGCAAGCAGACCTTCGGCCGCGACGCCAGCGGCGTCGTCCGCTTCAAGCCGGACGGGTCCGCCTTCGAGCAGTACAGCAGCCGCGGCGGCAACACCTGGGGCCTCGACATCACGTGGAACGGCCAGGTGTTCTGGACGCAGCCGACGAGCGGCACGGTCCTCTTCCACACGGTCCTGCCGGAATCGATCCTGGCGAAGGGACGCGTCCAGGGCACGACCTCGTGGAAGGGCATGATCACCGGTCAGGCGACGTACCCGAGGATTGCCTACAAGGATCAGCCGTACATCCAGATCGACCAGGTCGGGCAGTTCACTGCCGCTGCCGGCTGCGCGATCTACGATGGCGGCGCCTGGCCCGACGCCTGGCGCTTCAGCTACTTCACCGGCGAGCCGACGCTCAACCTCGTCCATCATCAGCTCGTCAAGCCGGAGGGCGTGAGCTACACGTCGGCGAAGGATCCCGCGCGGGACCAGACCGAGTTCATGCGCAGCGGCGACATGTGGTTCCGGCCGATCGAGACCCGCGTCGGCCCCGACGGCGCGCTCTACGTCGTCGACTTCTACAACCAGGCGGTCATCCACAACGACACGCGCGGGCCGCAGCACGGTCCCGCGAACGCGGCGGTGCGTCCGGACCGCGATCACTACTTCGGCCGGATCTGGAAGGTGCAGCACAAGCAGGCGAAGTCGCTGCCCGTGCCGTCGCTCGACCGCAAGGACGTCAACGGCCTCCTTCAGGCCATCGAGTCGAACCCGAACGCGCAGGTGAGGATGACGGCATGGCGCCTGGCGCAGGAGAACCACGGCTCGAACCCCCGCGTCGCGGCGATCAAGAAGCCGATGGGCAGCGAGGCGCAAGCGCTCTACGAGAAATCGCTCGCGCTCAAGACCGACGCGGAGCGCCAGGCGCTGCTGCAGACGTTCGCGAAGGCGGGCGAGAACTGGACGCGGTCGGCGGTCGTCGCCGCCGCCACCGGCCAGGCGTCAGCCTACGTCGCCGAGGCGTTCCGATCGCCGGCGCCGGAGGCGTTGACGGAGTTCGTCGTCGCAGTCGCGCCGTCGGCGCTGCCCGCTGGCGCCGACGCGATGATTGCGGCTGCTGCTGCCGCGCCTGCCGCCGCGGCGCCGCTCAAGGCCGCGGCCATGCGCGCCGTGTCGCGGATGGAGGGCGGATCGGTGGCGATGACGCCGGCGGCGACGAAGGCGCTGCAGGCGCTGCTGTCGGATCCCGCGACGGCCGCGGCGACGCTGCCGGTCGTAGCGAAGTGGGACAAGGCCGGGGCGTTGAGCGCCGACGCCGACGCGCAGGGCAAGCGCGCCGTCGCCGAGCTCGGCGACGCCGTGACCCCGGACGACCGCCGCGCCGACATCGCCGCCAGCCTGCTCGGCGTTCCGGCGCGCCGCGCCGAGACGCTGGCCGCGATCACGACAATCCTCGAGAACCAGAACGCGTCGGACGCGCTCAAGTCGAAGCTGATCGCGACCCTGGGCGAGAACCCCGGCCCGGACACCGACAAGGCGATGATCGCGGCCCTGGCGAAGACGCGGTCGACGCCGCTCTTCGACCAGGTCGTCCGCCGCCCCGAATCGACGCGGGCGCTGCTCGCGGCGATGAAGGCGGGCGAGGTGACGCCGGCCAACCTCGGCCCCGGCAACGTCGCGCGGCTGCGCACCCATCCGAACCGCGCCGTCGCAAAAGAAGCGGCGGCGCTGCTCGACACCCTCAGCCCGTCGGCCAAAGAGAAGGAGACGGTGATCGCGTCGCTCACCGCGGAGGTGGAAAAGCCCGGTGACGTTGAGAAGGGCCGCGCCCTCTTCACCGGCGCCTGCTCGACCTGCCACCGCTACGGCAACCTCGGCAAGATCGACGTCGGCCCGCCGTTGAACGGCATGGGCGCGCACGGCCGCGCCGCGCTGCTCGCCCACATCATCGACCCGAACCGCGAAGTCGATCCGAGCTTCTGGCAGTGGAACGTCACCACCAAGCAGGGCACGACCTTGAGCGGCGTCATCGTCAGCGAGAATGCCGCGGGGTTGACGCTGCGGAACGCCAATGGCGACGTCGAGGTCAAGAAGGAAGAGATCGTCTCGCGCGACAATACCCGGCTGTCGCTGATGCCGGAGGGGCTCGAGTCGCTCGGCGCCGAGGCGCTGCGCGACATCCTCACCTTCATGACCGGCGACGGCGTCCAGTACCGCGTCGTCGACATGCGCACCGCCTATAACTCCGACAGCCGCCGAAGCCTGCGCACCGACGATGCGCCCGATGACACGGTGACGCTGCTTCGGTTCGGCGACGTTACCGTCAACGGCGTGCCGTTCTTCGTCCTGGATCCGGCGCGAGCGACGGGCAGCGGCATGAACTTCGTCGCGCTCAAGGGTGGTCCTGGCAGCAACTGGCTCTCCGAAGAGTTGCCGCGGCGCGTCGAGATCGCGGCGCCGGTGACGGCTGCGAGCCTGCACATGCTCGGCGGCGTCGGCGCTGGCGTCTCGACGGCGGCGGGTGCCGCCGGCAAACCGCTCGCCCCCGGTACGCCCGTGATGAAGGTGATCGTTCAGTACGCGGACGGGACGACCGAAGAGCACGTCCTCAAGTACGGCGAACAGATCGCCGACGCGTTCAGCCGCGTCGACGTGCCGGGCAGCATCGACGCCGGCGATTTCACGCGCCGCGGCCAGCTTCGCTACCTCGCGTTCAACCTCGGCAAGAAGGCGCCGCTGGCGAAGATCATCCTCGAAAGCTACGACACCGAGGTGGTGCCCGCAACCGTCGCGATTACTGCCGGCAGCGAGCCGGTGCCGGCGTCGCCCGGATCGAAGCCGGCCGCGCGTGAGCCTGCGGTGGCCAACGAATCCGTGGAGCTGAAGCTCCGCGCTCCGAGCGCCGAGTCCGCCGTCGGGACGAGCGGGTTCCAGGACGCCGCTGGTCCGAAGGAAGGCGGCAAGGGCGATGCGCCGCTGCCGCCGGTCAAGCCGGTGGTCTGGGCGCCGGGCAAGACCAAGGTGCTCATCGTCGGCGGCGGCAGCGCGCACGACTTCGGCAAGTTCTTCGGCGGCACCGATGCCGCGACGCTCGACGCCGCCGGCTTCAGCGTCAACTACACCGAGGACCGCGATCAGGCGGCAGCGGAGCTTGCCGGCGCCGACGTCGCGGTGATCAGCGTCAACCGCCAGTTCTTCGACACGCCGGCCTGGCGCAAGGCGCTCTTCGCCTTCGCGGCGGCAGGGAAGGGGCTGGTGATGCTGCACCCCGGCACCTGGTACGGCTTCGCGAACTGGCCGGAGCTGAACGCGACGATCGTCGGCGGTGGCGCGCGGGGCCACGATTGCATCGCCGCATTCTCGGTCAACGCACTCAAGCCGGAGCACCCGGTGATGAAGGGTGTGCCGGTGACGTTCCAGGTCGAGGACGAGCTCTACTATCTCAATGCCGAACCGGACAAGGTGCCGGCCGGCACCGCCGCCATCGAAGTGCTCGCCGAGACTTCGCCGAGCGTGCGCTTCAAGAAGCCGCACCCCGCCGTCTGGGTCACCAGCCACTCGACCGCCCGCATCGTCGGCATCTCGCTCGGCCACGATCAGCGCACGCACGACGCCGACGCGTTCAAGACGCTCCTGGTGAACGCGGTGCGCTGGGTGGGAAGATCGAAGTAGGGATAACCGCGGAGCTGAAGCTCCGCGCTACGAGTAGGGTTCTTCGTAGGGCGGGGCTTCAGCCCCGCCTGCGCCGCCGAGGCCCTACGTCGCGAAATTGTAGTCGTACGGCTTGCGCATCGCGCGGGCGAGATGCTTCTTGGCGTCGCGGGCGCCTTCACCGACGAACTTCTCGTCCGCCGGATCCCACTTCAACGCCTTGCCCGTACGCAGTGCGATGACGATCAGGTGGCCGACGACGGCGGATTGATGCCCGTCCTCGACCGGGCTGATCGGATCCTGGCGCGAACGCACGGCGTTGAAGAAGTTCGCCATGTGATCGTCGCTGACCGTGAGCTTGACCTTGGGGTTCTCCATCGGCGTGTCGATCAGCGATTGATCGCTCGCGTCGATCGAACTGCGGTTGACCCAGATCCACCCGTCGCTGCCCTCGAAGCGGACGCCGTTGCGCTGGCCGCTCGGATTGATGATGGCGCCGAACGGGCTGTCGTCCGGCGTCGTCTTCACGATCTGCTTGACGCCGTTGGCGTAGGTCAGCGTCGCCTCGAACGCCGGCGGCGTCGTGTAGCCGCCGGGGATGGGCGCAGTCGGGGCGCTCGCCTCGATCGCGGTCGGCCCCTCGAGGCCGATGGCCCAGCGGGCGATGTCGTTGTGGTGCGCGCCCCAGTCGGTGACCGGGCCGCCGGAGTAGTCCCACCACCAGCGGAAAGTGCCGTGAGTCCGCTCCTTGAGGTAGTCGACCTTGGGCGCCTGGCCGAGCCACATGTCCCAGTGAAAACCTGCGGGCACCGGGACAGTCTCGAACGGACCCTCGCGCAGTCCGGCCGGGACGAATACCTTGACCTCGTTCAGCTTGCCGATGCGGCCGTTGCGGACCAGCTCGCAGGCCAGCCGGAAGAGCTTATGGCTGCGCTGCTGCGTGCCGGTCTGGAGCACCACCTTGCGCTGACGAACGGCTTTCACCATCCGCTTCCCTTCGTCGATCGTCAGCGTCAGCGGCTTCTCGGCGTAGATGTCCTTCCCGGCCGCGGCCGCGGCGAGGTTGATCAGGGTGTGCCAGTGGTCGGGCGTTGCCTGAACGATCACGTGGACGTCCTTCCGCTCGAGCACGCGGCGGAAGTCGGTGAACTGTTCCGGCGGCTTGCCGGCGGCGCCGAGCGTTTTCGCCGCGCCGGCCGCGTGCGCCTCGTCGGCGTCGCAGACCGCGACGATGTCGCCGAACCGTGCGGCATTCTTTGCGTCGCCGACGCCCATTCCGCCGCAACCGATGAGGGCTATGCCGGGTCTGTCATTGGGCGACGTCGTCGCCGGCGCCTGGGGCGCGGCGGACAACTCGCGTTCGACGAACCACATCGGCAGGCCCGTCGCGGCAGCGACGGCGGCGCAATCCCTGAGGAACGTCCGGCGGGAGACATAGAATCGCTTGGCCACGGCCCCATTGAACGTCAAAGTCCGGCCCGACGCAACCCGCGGGATCGCCGCAGTTAACGCTTCGCCGGGCTGAAACGTCTAACTCACGTTAGCCGTGGGGTCAGACCTGGGTCTGACCCCATTCTGGCAGGTGCCCAAGATCGTGGGGTCAGACCATGGTCTGACCCCACTCGAGAAACGGAGCAGTGATGTCCGCGTTCCTGCAGGATTTGCGATACGCCGTCCGCACGCTCAGCAGCAATCTGGGCCTGACCCTGTTGATCGTGGGGTCGCTGGCCATCGGCATCGGCGCCAACACGGCGATCTTCAGTGTCGTCCACGCCTTGCTGCTCAAGCCGCTGCCGTACCCGGAACCCGATCGGCTGGCAGTGCTGTGGCTCCGGTCTCCGGGCATCAACATCCCGCAGGACTGGCCGTCACCCGGCCAATACATCGACATCCAGACCGAGAACCGTTCGTTCTCGGACATGTCGATCTCGCAGGGCCGGACGGGCACCCTGCTCGGCCTCGAGCGTCCCGAGCGCGTCGAGGCGCTGCGGACGTCGTCGAGCCTGTTCCGGCTCCTCGGCGCGACGCCGCTGCACGGCCGGCTGCTGCTACCCGAGGATGACGTTCCCGGCAAGGCGCCCGTCGCCATTCTCAGTCACGCCTTCTGGGTCAGGCACTTCAGCTCGGACCCGGGGATCGTCGGCCGGTCGATCACGCTCAACGGCGCCGCTCCCGGTTCGGGGGAGCAGAAGAACCAGTTCATGGTCGCCGGCGTGCTCGGCCCCGAGTTCCTGCTGAACGAAGAGATCATGCCGACCGTCGCCAGCATCCGGAACATGGATCTCTTCATCCCGCTGCCGCTCGGCGCCGACGCCGTCACCCGGCGCGGCGACGAGAACTACAACCTCATGGCGCGGCTGAAGCCGGGCGTGACGGTGGCGGCGGCGCAGTCGGACATCTCGCTCATCGCCGACCGCATCCGCGAGAAGGACAAGCGCGATCGAACGTTCACGATCAGCGTCGTGCCGCTGCACGAGCAGGTCGTGGGCAACGTCCGCCGTGCCGTGCTCGTGCTGCTCGGCTCGGTTGCGCTCGTGCTGCTGATCGCGTGCGCCAACGTCGCCAACCTGCTGCTGACGCGCGCCACCGGCCGTCAGAAGGAAGTGGCGATCAGGACCGCGCTCGGCGCCGGCTGGCAGCGGCTCGTCCGTCAACTGCTGCTCGAGAGCGTGCTGCTCGGCGTCATCGGCGGCGGGCTCGGCGTGCTCATCGCGCAGCTCGGCGTCTACATCGTCCGCACCGTGAACCCGGGCAACATTCCGCGCCTCGACGTCATCGGCATCGACAGCACCGTCCTCGCGTTCACGTTCGCGGTCTCGGTCGTGACCGGGCTGGTGTTCGGCCTCGCGCCGGCGCTGCGGGCGGCGCGGGTCGACCTCAACACCGGTCTCAAAGCCGGCGGCCGCAGCTCGCAGGGTGAAGGCGGGTTCGGCGGCTCGCGCCGGCGGCTACGCAGCCTGCTGGTGGTCTCGGAAGTCGCGTTCTCGCTCATGCTGCTCATCGGCGCCGGCCTGCTGCTGCGCAGCTTCGTCGCGCTGCAGGGCGTGTCGCCTGGCTTCAACCCCGAGAACGTCATCTCGATGCGGCTCGGCGCCAGCGGCCGCCAGTTCGAACAGCGCGAGGCGGCGATCGAGTTCTACCGCCAGATCGGCGAACGCATCGCCGCCGTGCCCGGCGTAACGGCGCGCGGCGCGGTGACGGCGCTGCCGTTCACCGCTGCCGTCGGCTGGGGCTCGATCAACGTCGAAGGCTTCATCCCGCAGCCCGGGCAGGAACTGCAGGTCGACCAGCGCGCCGTCACCTCGGACTACTTCCGCACGATGGAGATCCCGCTGAAGCGCGGCCGCGTGTTCGCCGACGCCGACGGGCTGCCGAACGCGCAGCCGGTCGTGATCATCGACGAGAAGTTCGCGCAGCGCTTCTGGCCCGGCGAGGATCCGATCGGCAAGAAGCTCTGGAACGATCCCAAGCGGCAGATGACGATCGTCGGCGTCGTCGGCACGGTGAAGCAGTACGGTCTCGACATCGACGGCCGGATCGTCGTCTATCGGCCGTCGGTGAACCTGCTGTCCTACCAGGTGGCAAGGACGTCGGGCGACCCCGGCGCGGTCGCGGCCGCCATCGTCCGCCAGATCCAGTCGGTCGACCCGACGATCCCGGTCTACGACGTGCGGACGATGCCGGACCGCATGCACGATTCGATGGCGCGGCAGCGCTTCGCGGCGATCATGCTGGGAGCGTTCTCGGTGTTCGCGCTGATCCTCGCGGCGGTCGGCGTCTACGGCGTGCTGTCGTACCTGGTGTCGCAGGGGTCGCACGACATCGGCGTCCGCATGGCGCTCGGGGCGCCGCGAACCAGCATCGTCGGCATGGTGCTGCGGCAGGGAATGGAGCTGACGGTGGTCGGCGTCGTCCTCGGCCTGATTGGCGCCGTGTTCCTGTCGCGGGTGATGGCGACGCTGCTCTTCGGCGTCAGTCCGCGCGACGTCGCGACGTTCGCGGCGGTGCCACTGCTGCTGGCCGGGGTGGCGTTCCTGGCGAGCTCCATCCCGGCGCTGCGCGCGACGCGCGTCGACCCGATCGTCGCGCTGCGCGACGAGTAGCGGGCGACAGCCCCGTGGGGTCAGACCATGGTTTGACCCCACAGCGCAAAGGCTTAGGGGGTTAGACCTATGGGGTCAGACCATGGTCTGACCCCACGGCGGCCGGAATGTTCTTGTTGGCTCTGAACAGGTTCGCCGGATCCCACCTGGCCTTGATCCCGGCCAGCCGGTCGTAGTTGCCGCGGTAGGCGGCGCGCGTGCGGTCCTCGCCGTCGTCTTCGGTCAGAAAGTTGATGTAGGTGCCGCCGCTCGAGAACCGGCGGAGATCGCTCCATGCCGACCTCGCCCACGAGATGTTCGCGGCGTCGTCGTCGGCACGCTCCCACGCGCTGGCGATGTTGAGGACGAACGCGGCGTCGCGATTGCCGACCGCGGAGCTGTCCTCCGGCAGGTCGTTCACCGCGCCGCCGAGCGGGAAGATCAGGATCGCCGAATGCGGCGACACGAGTTTCGACGCATGCTCGATCGCGCCGGTGAGCAGTGCGGGATCGAGTGCCGGCAGGTACTCGGACTTCCAGTAGTAGCGGCGTCCCTTCGGCTGCGTCGCGTCGAGCAACTGCTGCTGCGACACATACGTCCGCTTCTGCACGACGTCGCCGACCGGGCGGCCGAAGCTCTTGATCGGCGCCAGCAGGCGCTCGCCGTCGGCGATCGGACCCGAGTAGCACACGAAGATGGCGACGATCGGCTTGCCGTGGACGTCGGCTGAGAGCCACGGCGCCGGCGGCGCCACGCGCAGGCCGGCGACGCACGTCAGCTCGCGCGGCGCCCGCTCGACGAGCGAGCGGTACATCTCGAGGACGCCGGCGGCGTCTTCGCCGCGCCATGCGATCGCGCCGGCGATGATTTCGGGTCCGACCGGATGCAGCATGTACTCGAAGCTGGTGGCGACGCCGAAGTTGCCGCCGCCGCCACGCAGCCCCCAGAACAGGTCGGAGTTTTCCTGCGCCGAGGCACGCACCAGTCGCCCGTCGGCGGTGACGACGTCGAGCGACGCCAGGTTGTCGCTGGTCCAGCCGAACCGGCGCGTCAGGTAGCCGAAACCGCCGCCGAGCGTCAGCCCGGCGCAGCCCGTCGCCGAGACGAAGCCCAGGACCGCCGCCAGCCCGTGCAGCTGCGTCTCGCGATCGACGTCGGCGAGCAGGCATCCGGCCTGCGCTCGCGCCCGCCGCGCCGCCGGGTCGACCCAGACGCCGCGCATCAACGACAGGTCCAGCATCAGACCGCCCTCGCACACGGCGAGGCCGGCGATGTTGTGGCCGCCGCCCTTGATCGAGAGCGGCAGGCCGTGCGTCCGCGCTGCGTTGACGCCGGCGACGACGTCGGCGACGCCGAGGCAGCGGACGATGAGCCCCGGTCGGCGATCGATCATTGCGTTCCAGACCGATCGCGCGTCGTCGAAGCCGGGCGCGCCAGGCAGGAGCAGCTGGCCGAGAACTCGCGGTTTAAGTTCGTCGACGACGGCTCGCAGGTTATCGACCGAGAGGCTGCTCGTCATGGCGTGATTCGATCTCGTGATAGTGATCAGCCGGAATTCTACATGGTCCTCAGTTGTTGAATCCGCGCCGAGGCGCCATGTAGTGCCCGGCGACGAACTCGGCGGTGGCGCGGCCCAACTGCTGAGCCGACACCTGATCGAAGCGGTAGTGAATGCCGCCGTAGATCCGGCTCTCCGATTGCTCCTCCGCGACCTGCCAGAATCCAGGGAACTGGTGCGAGACATCCGGCTGCCCGCCCGACTGCCGCCACGTCGCCGTGACCGCGACGTCGTTGGTGCCAAATGCGAGCTGCAGCGCGCGGGCCGCGCTCGCGCCAATCGCGGCCATGTTGCCGGCATACGACGGATATGGCGGCGTCGTCAGCAGCGGCAGCCAGGTGGGGTCGGCCGCTGTCGCGGGGTTGAGATCGGTTTCGGCCTGGCGAACCGCGGTGACCGGGCGCCACAGGCCGTAGACGAACTTGCTGGCCTGCGCCGTCTGCAGAGCGTCGTGCACCGACACGTTGACGAGCACGAAGACGCGAGCGGTGTCGACGAGCGAGAGGCGGCGCTCCGTCGCGACGTCACGCGCGATGTTGTTCCAGATCGACATGAAGTTGGTGGCCGTGCCGGACCCCGTGGTGGCGATTCCTGCCCACAGCCGCGCGATCGCGGTCTGCTCGGCGGTTCGACTGGCGCTGTCCGACTTGCCGATCTCGGCGACCTCGTTGAGGTCGGCCGCGTACCGCTCGCTGGTGAGCGACGGCGGCGGCGGTGGCAGGAACTGGGTCGCGGTCAGCAGTGCCATTGGCGCCGCGTACTGCAGGTGCGTGAATGCCGCCGTCGAATTGTTCGGCGGCGTCGGCTGCCAGCGCCCGGGAACCAGCGGCTCCGAGTACGGCGGGAAGGGAGAGACGACCCAGCCGTCGGTCTTCCGCCACTCCAGGATCTCCTTCGCCACGTGGGCGCCGACGGCGGCGCCGCGGCGGGTGAACCCCGACGGCTGCTGGCCGAGTTGCCGGGCGAGCGCCGCGTCGTAAGTTGCGGTCGCGGCAGGGTGTATCGCCACGAGCACGTCGTGCGCCGCCTGGGCCGCCGCGGCCTCGGCGGAGCCGCCGGCGTAGCGCAGGTTGACGCGATACGGCGTGAAGTCGCGTTCGATCGCGTTGACGGCGTCGAACATCGCGATGTGCATCATCGAGAAGTAGCGCGGCGTCAGGACACCGTGCGGTGTCGGGACCGTATCCTGCAAGATCTGATTCCATTCATAGACGATCGCGGCACTGGCCCCCGAGGCGGACGTGCGGTTTGCGAGAGGCGCCGAAAGAGCCAGAACCAGCGTAACCACAGCAACCTGAACCTTGAACATGACTTTCTCCTTACTGAAGAAGGCGACGTCCGTCGGCCAAAGTGCTAACGGGTGCTATGCTCGGTCGCTGCGGCCCCCCAGCCCTGGCGCCGCGTCCCTGTCCGGTTCCGGTCAGCCGGAACCGCCCGGTTCTCGACATGCCTGAATCCAGGAACCTCACCCGCCTGCTCCTCTCCTGGAACGGCGGCGATCCGGCGGCGCTCGAGGCCCTGACGCCGCTCGTTTACGGCGAGCTGCGGCGCCTCGCGGCTCGTTGGATGGCCGGGGAACGGCCAGGGCACGTGCTGCAGGCGACCGCCCTCGTCAACGAGGCGTACCTGCGGCTGATTGACTGGAAGGACGTCCGCTGGGAGAGCCGCGCTCACTTCTTCGCGGTCGCGTCGCAGGTCATGCGCCGCGTGCTCGTCGACATCGCCAGGTCGCGCGACCGGGACAAGCGCGGCCGCGGCCAGGTGCACGTCACGCTGTCGGAGGCGGCGAACGTCACCGCGGCTCCCGCCGTCGACCTCGTCGCCCTCGACGATGCCCTGGAGACACTGGCGACGTTGAACGCGCGGCAGAGCCGCGTCATCGAGCTCCGCTTCTTCGGCGGGCTGACGCTCGAAGAGGCGGCACACGTGCTCGACGTCTCGGTCGGCACCGTCCGGCGCGACTGGAGCCTGGCCCAGGCGTGGCTGTTCCGGGAGTTGCGCGCCCGACCATGAACGCCGAGCGCTACGAACGGGTCGGGGAGCTCTTTCATGCCGCGCTGGAGCTCCCGCTTGAACGGCGCGCCGCCTTCCTCGCCGACGCCTGTGCCGGCGACGAAGAGCTGCGGCGTGACGTCGAATCGCTGTTGGCGGCGCACGAGGAAGCCGGCGACTTCGTCGCCCGCCCGGCGATGGAAGTGACCGCCGAGTGGGACGCGACGCTGGGCGGCGCCGACGATGCCGAGCCGATCAGCGGCCGCATCGGCGCCTACGACGTCCTGTCGCTCATCGGCCGCGGCGGAATGGGCGAGGTCTACAGCGCGGAGGACACGCGCCTGGGACGCAAGGCGGCGGTGAAAGTGCTGCGGCCCTCCCTCACCAGCAACCCCGATGCGGTACGGCGATTCGAGCAGGAAGCGCGCGCCGCCTCGTCGCTCAACCATCCCAACATCGTCACGATCTATGAGATTGGCACGTTCGCCGAGCGCCGTTTCCTGGCGATGGAGCTCGTCGAAGGGCGGTCGCTGGCGGCGATTGTCCCGAAGCCGATCGATGGCGCGTCCTTGATCAGGATCGGGGCCCAGCTGGCACAGGCGCTCGCCGTCGCGCACGCGGCCGGCATCGTCCACCGCGACATCAAGCCGGAGAACGTGATGCTGCGGGCCGACGGCTACATCAAGGTGCTCGACTTCGGCCTGGCCCGGCTCACGGCTCGACCGGCCAGTCTCGACCCGAGCGCCACGCATCCGAGCCTGATCCTCGGCACGCCGCGCTACATGTCCCCCGAGCAGGCGCGGGGTGAGACAGCGTCAGCGGCGAGCGACGTGTTCTCACTCGGAGTGTTGCTTTACGAGCTCGCTACCGGTGTGCATCCCTTCGAGTCCGCGTCGACGCTTGGTTTCCTGCACGCGATCACGACCCAGCCCCCGCCCAGCCCGCTTCGCTGGATGCCCGGCCTGCCGCCGGCCCTGGAGAGGCTGCTGCTCTCGATGCTGGCGAAGGAGCCGGCCGCGCGCCCGACTGCGGCCGAGGCCGAGGCGTCGTTGACGATGCTGCCGGCTCCAGCGCCGACGCCGCTGCCGTGGGAGCGGCAGGTACACCCGCCGCCGCCGGCTCGCAACCTGCCGCCGCAGCGCGCGGCGCTCCTCGGCCGCACCGCCGAACTGACCGCCGTCAAGGAGCGTCTGTTTCATGAGGCCGCGCGGCTGTTGACGCTGACCGGGTCCGGCGGTACCGGCAAGACCCGGCTGGCGATTCAGGTCGCGGAAGATCTCGCCGATCGCTTCGAGGGCGGAGTCTGGTTCGCCAATCTCGCGCCGGTGGCCGATCCGCGGCGTGTCGCATCAGCCGTCGCTGGCGCGCTCGGACTGCGAGAGAGCGGCGATCTGCCGCTCGTGCAGTCAATCGCGGCGCATCTTCGAACGCGCGGCGCGACGCTGCTGCTGATCGACAACTTCGAGCAGGTCTCCGCCGCGGCGGACGTCGTCAAGGATCTGCTCGACCTCTGCCCGCTGCTCAAGGTGCTCGTCACCAGCCGCGTTGCCCTGCGCATCTATGGCGAGCAGGAATTCCCGGTGCTGCCGCTGGCGCTGCCGGCGGATGTCGAAGGGCTCGCGCCAGCGGCCCTGCTCGAGAACGCGGCGGTCGCGCTCTTCGTGCAGCGCGCCGCCGCCGTCAAGCCCGACTTCACGCTGACGGCGAAGAACGCCGCTGCCGTCGCCGAGATCTGTCGCCGGCTCGACGGGCTGCCGCTGGCGATCGAGCTCGCCGCGGCGCGGGTCAAGATCCTCCCGCCCGCCGACCTGCTCGCCCGCTTCGAGCGGCCGCTCGAGCTCCTGACCGGCGGCGCCCGCGATCTGCCCGAGCGGCAGCAGACGCTGCGGCAGACGATCACCTGGAGCTACGACCTCCTCACGGCGCCGGAGCAGAAGCTGTTCCGCCGGCTCTCGGTCTTCGCCGGCGGCTGCACGCTCGAGGCAATCGAAGCCGTCTGCGACACCGGCGAGGACCTCGGCGTCGACGTGCTGGAGGGCGTCACGGCGCTGGTGGACAACAGCCTGCTGGTCCAGCGCCTCGCCGAGGACATCGCGCCCCGCTTCGTCATGCTCGAGACCTTCCGTGAATACGGACGCGAGCGGCTGGCAGAGCACGGCGAAGTCGCGGCCACCGAACGGGCCCGCGCCGCCTACATGCTGGTGATCGCCGAGGAGGAAAATCTCGAGATGCGCCCGGTCCAGCGCGAGGCGTGGCTGCGGACCTGCGACGCCGAGCACGACAACTCGCGCGCGGCGCTGCAGTGGGTGATCGCTACCGGCGACGCGGAGTGGGCGATGCGGCTCGCCGGCGCGCTCTTCCGGTTCTGGGAGCAGCGCGATCACCTCACCGAGGGCCGCGAGACGCTGGCCAGCGTCCTCGCCCTGCCCGGTGCCGCTGCCCCGACGCGGCTGCGCGCCCGCGCGCTCTACAGCGCCGCCGTGCTCGCCGATATCCAGGCGGATCCCGACGCGGCAGATCAACTCAGCCGGGCCGCCTGCGCCATCTATCGGCAGTTCGCCGACATCCAGGGCGTGGCGACGACGATGATCGTGATGGCGTTCCAGGCGCAGCGGCGCGGCCGCTACGACGAAGCGGTTTCTCTCTTCAGCGAGACGGCGGCGCTCTGGGAACAGCTCGGCGATCCAACTGCTGTCGACCTCGCCGTCAGCAACACTGCGAACGCGGCCAAGGCCGGCGGCGACTTCGCCCTCGCGCGTCGTCTGCTCGAGCGCGTCGTCGCCTCGTCGCAGTCGCGCGGCGACGTCCGCAGTTTCGCGTCGGCCCTCAACGCCCTCGGCGACGTGGCGGCGGTGCAGGGCGATCACGCGGCCGCCCGACGCTACCATCACGACAGCCTCGCGAAGTATCGAGCCATCGACGATCGCTGGGGTATCGCCCGCGTCCTCTCTGATCTGGCGGCGGTCGATCTCCAGGTCGGGGAGTATGTCGAGGCTGAGTCGTCGCTGCGGGAAGCGATCCGGGCGTTCCGCGATCTCGGCCACCAGCGCGGTGTCGCCCGCCAGCTCGAATCGCTGGCGTGGTGCGCCGGCTGCCAGGCGCGCGACGACGTGGCCGTGATGCTGGCGAGCGCGGCGGCGGCGATCCGCCAGCGTGTCGGCGCCCCGGCGCGGCGCCGCGAGCGCGAAACCATCGAGAGGACGCTGACGCGGGCGCGCCAGCAGCTCAGCCCGGAAGCCTACGCTTCGGCCTGGCGCAATGGCGCCGGCGCGCCGCTCGATCGTCTGCTGGCATCTGCTGGCGGTCGAGACGACGTCGCCTGAGTAGCTAGGCGTATCGCTTGGGATCGATCAGGCGGCGCACGGCCGAAATCCGGTTGGCCGGGACGCCCAGCCGCCTGGCGTGCTCGCGGATCAGCTCTTCGTCCGGCGCCAGGTAGACGCAGTACAGCCGATCGTCGGTCACGTAGCTGTGCAGCCACTGGATCTGCGGCCCCAGGCCCTTCAACACGTCGAGCGATCGGATCGAGATCTCCTCGATCTGCGCTTCCGACAGCTGGCCCGCGCCGGGAATCTCCCGTTCGATGACGAACTCAGGCATCGCTGGTCCGACGATACCACGACGTCCTCGGGCCGCGTCAAAGCCGCGGCCGTCGGATCACTGTTTCGGAACGACGAGCTTCAGCACGACCGTTTCCGCGCCGGCTTCCGCCAGCGTCAGCCGCTCGCTGTCGCGCATCAGCCCCTCGAGGTACTCGGGATCGTTCCAGGCGCCGTCCTCGACATAGTCGAGCGCGATGGCGAGGTACTCGCCCGGCGGCAATCCCTTGATCTGCCACTGGCCGTCCTGGTCGGGCCGCGTCGACCGTACCCGCCGCGAGCTCTCGTACCACTTCGTCGCGTCGGCGTCGAAGACCAGCACGGTGGCGTCGCGCAGCGGCGTCTTCCTGTCGCTTTCGAGGCGGCCGCTGACGCTGGTGACGCGATTGGTCAGGATCACCTGCACGTCGCTCAGCGCCTGGCCGCTGCCAAGCGCAACGAGCGCGTCGGTGATGTCGCGCCCGTCGTGCATCACCGCCTTGAGCATCCAGCCGTCCGGCGTCGTCACCTGGAAGCGGGCGTTGCCGAACACGTTCTCGATCGTGAAGGTCGCATCCTCCTTCACCGACAGTGCGTTGCGGCCGCGCTGCAGGCCGAGCACGTTGGGATTCGGCTGGTTGCGCAGCGGCTCGCGGATCGCGACGTTGACCGCCGACATCTTCGGCGGCGTCTCGCCCTCGATGATGACGCGGCCGCTCACGGTGCCGCCCGAGGAGCCGTTCAGCGCCACGTTCTCCAGGTCGTTGCCATCGACGAAGATCGCCGCGATCGCGACTTCGGGCGGGCCGGCCGAATCCCCTTCGCGCCGGACCGCCGAGATCGTGTACTCGCCTGGCGGGACGCTGGGGATGGTGAACGTGCCGTCGGCCGCGACGCTGGCGCCCGGCCCGCCGCCGAACGAGGCGAAGCCGAGGCCGCGGATCTCCTCGCTCAGGTTGACGCGCGCGAACGGCCGGCCGGCCGAGTCGACCGCGGTGCCGGCGACCTTCGCCGCCCGGCCGGGAATCATCGCGAAATCGATCGTCGGCAGCTGCTGGCCGGTACCGAGCGTGACCCGTCGCGCCTCGGTCGAGTTGGCGACGCCGGGGAAGTAGCTGGGCATGTAGCCGATCAGCCGCTCCTGTCCGTTCTCCGTGACCGCCCACGTCTCCTTCGTCGTCGCCATCACGTAATACGTCCCGGGTGACAGCCGCGGAATCCGGTACTCGCCCTCGTCGTCGGTCGTGATCTGGCTCGAGCCGACGGGAACGAGCTTGCGCTTGCCTTCGAAGAACATCTGCCGCATCGAGAACACGCGGGCGCCTTCGATCGGCTCGCCGCTCTCGTCGGTGATGCGGCCGCTGATGGTGCTCATGCGCGGCAGCGCGAAGTCGACCTTGTCGAGCGTCTGCCCTTCGGCAACCTGCACCGGCCGGCCGATTTCGCCAGGACGCCGCTGACCGTATTCCAGCTGCAGGTAGCCGCCGCGCGTCACCCGCATGCGATAGCGCGCCGGCGGCAGGCCGCGGAACTCGAAGTGACCCTCGAGATTCGTGCTGACGCTGCGCTGGCCGTCATTGCCCGATCCGAGCTCCGGCGCGGTCAGCGTCACGCGTGCGCGACGGAGCGGCTTGCCGTTATCACCGGCCGTTACCCGGCCGCGGATGATCGCGGTTCCCGTGTTCGGCTTCTGCTCGGCGTCGCGCGCCGGTGCGGGCCGGGGCAGAGGCGCGGGCGGCGTCTGGGCCGAGACGCTGGCGGGATGCAGGCCCGCGAGCATCACCAGGAAACCGGCGGCAACGACGGCGGCGACGCGACGTCTCATGGTCACGCTCCTTGACGGATTGAGGCGGGCGGAGTCGCGCCATTTTGTCGCAACCAGCCGCCAGCTTCAAACGCGGGAGCGAGCCGGTGGCTCCGAGTCGATTCGAAACCCGGAATCGGGGACAATGGTCCGCCCCGGCCCGGCGGCTCGGCCGACCGGTGGCGGAGGCGACGTTCATGCGACAGCTGCTCAAGGTGGTCCCGGTCGGGATCCTGCTTGCGTTCGTCGGATCGGCCGCAACGCTCGCCGCCGCCCCGCACGAACCACCGGTACCGATCGATCGGACGGTCTACATCTCCATCACGGATGATGACGGCCGACCGGTCGCCGGCCTCACCCCGGCGGACATCGTCGTCAAGGAAGGCGGCAAGGAGCGCGAGATCGTCCGCGCCGTGCCGGCGACCGCCCGCATGCGGCTGGCGCTGGCGGTCGAGGACCGCCTGATTGGAGATCGCTCGGTGCGGCTCGCGCTGTTCGAGTTCGTCAAGCGAATCATCGAGACAGCCGACGTCAGCCTGTTGACGATCGGCCTGCGGCAGCAGACGGTCGTCGACTACACGTCGAGTCTCGAGACGTTCGTCGCCGGCATCAACAAGCTGTCGCTCGACCCGTCGCGCGACTCGAACGTCGCCGAGAGCGTGCTCGATCTCGCGAAGGAGTTCACGACCAAGAAAGCCGAGCGCGGCGTCCTGGTCGTCGTGTCGCAGTCCGGAGGGCAGTCCGGCGTCGATTCGCGCACGGTGCTGAACGCGATTCGCGACAGCGGCATCACGATGCACGCGGTGACGCTCGGCATTCGAGACGCCACCCCCCCGGGCGCCGGCAGCCTCAACGAACAGAGCGGGCGCGAGCAGGTGCTCGGCGACGGACCGAAGCAGTCGGGCGGCCGGCGGGTCGAAGTCGCGGCGTCCGGCGCGATTCGCACGGGGCTGCAGCAGGTGGCCGACGATCTTCTCGCGCAATACGCGGTGACCTACACGCTGCCCGATGGCGTCAAGCCCGACCGTCGGTTCAACGCCACCGTCAAGCGGCGCGGCGTCACCGTCCGCGCCCCGTCCGCGATTCCCGATCGCTGAAACCTGCCAGGCTCAGGCACTTGCGACCGCCGGTCACACGCGGGTCGATGTTGTGTCCTAGTGGGTGAAGTGGGAAGCAAGGCACCGGAAACGACCGTGTCCACTCTGAGCGAACTGGTCGCGCTGGCGCAGGCCGGCGACGTCGATGCTTACGGCCGAGTGATCCAGGCGACGCAAGCGATGGCGGTTGCCGTCGCCCGCGCCGTCCTGCGCGACGCCGCGATGGCGGAGGACGTGGCGCAGGAGGCATACCTCCGCGCGTTCCGCCGGCTGACGCATCTCGACGAACCAGCCGCGTTCCCCGGCTGGCTGCGCCGCATCGTCATCACCGGCGCACTCAATGCCCGCCGGTCACGCCGGGTGACGCTGCTGCGTCTCGACGACGTACCCGAGGTGCCGGTGCTCGACGAAGAGGAGAGCGGCTGGACCGAGGCCCAGCGCTCGCGGCTCGCGGGTGCACTTCTCACGCTGACGCCAGACGAGCGCCGCCTCTGCGATCGCCGGTATCACGGCCACTGGAGCGTCCCGCGCCTGGCGCAGGCCGCCGGCGTCGACGACGCCGCGATGCGGAAGCGGTTGCAGCGGGTCCGCGACAAGCTGCGGAAGGAGATTGAAGTGTCCGAGCAACGATCGATTCGTCCTGGCGACCTCGCGCCCGACTTCCCGGCCCGGGTCGTCGAGCTGCTGGCGCGCCCTGAGCTGACGGATTTCCCGGAGAACCCGGTCGGCAGCACGCTCGAACAGCTGCGCGGCGTCTACGCCGACTGTGCCGAGATTACTCTGCCCGAGGTCATCGACGTCACCGAGGCGTGCAAGACGATCGGCGAGGACGCGATGTACGTGGAGCCGCAGGAGCTGCACCGCATCGACGCCAACCGCATCCTGCGCTACGACCTGACGCTGCCGCTGCTGCTGACCGTACGCTACGAGGGCAAGCCGCTGCGGTTGTGGACCACCGGCAAGGCGTATCGCGACGGCCGGATCGACGCGACGCATCTCGACGCGTTCCACCAGGCCGAGGTCTTCTACCTCGAAGAGCGCGAGCGCCTCGACGCGTGGCGCGCGACCGCGCTGGTGCTGCAGTCGGTCGACCGCGTGCTGCCCGGGCGCTCGATGAAGATCGTGCCCACCCGCTACGCGATGTGCAGCCAGGCCTGGGAGCTCGAAGTCGAGCAGCACGGGCTCTGGCACGAGACCATGGCCTGGGGCGTCTACACCGATCGCATCGTCCGCCACCTCGGCGCCGATCCGGCGCGGCACGTGGCGATCGGCATCGGCTACGGTCTCGAGCGCCTGGCGATGCTGAAGTACGACATCGACGACATCCGCAAGGTCGAGACGGCGCAGGTAGCGTAAGCCCGCCGCTTCAGCGGCGTCCCGGCGCCGGGTAGTCCTTCGACTCGTCGTCGAGCACGAGCACCCAGTCGAGCATCTCGCCGGCGTCCGGCGGCGTGAACGTCCGCTCGCCACTGTTGGCGAAGGTGCCGATCGGGGTGGCGCGGCCATCGCGTGGATTGAACCACCACGCTTTCACGCGGCCACCGGCGATCGCGTTCATCCGGATCGCGAACGGCCGGGCGACGGGCGCGTAGACCATGGCGTAGGTGCCGGCGGCGTCGCGGGTCGCGACGAACTGGTAGCGGCCGGCGCCGGGGACGCTCGTCGGCACCCGCCCGGTGACGACGATCGACGGATCCGGGACGCGGCTGAGGAAGGGGCGCGATTCCATCAGGGCGCGCCCGTGCTGCATCTGCGCCGCGCCCGGCTGTTCGATCGCCTCTTTCCACGGCATGAGCGGGTTGTTGATCGGTGCCCGCTCGGCCGTCCACATCTGCCACACGGAATGATGGCCGTAGGTGTGGCCGAACGCGCCATCGAACAGATTCCAGTACAGCGGACGCCGCACGTCGGCCGCGATCGAGTGGCCCATCCGCTTGGCGTCGAACGAGACCGGATGGTCCTCGTAGATCGGTTCGCCGTCGAGCACCGGTTTGATCGGGGTGCGGGCGTAGTCGACGCGCGTCTGGTCGTAGCGGCCGGTGTACTCGGCGACATGGCCGTTCTGCCGCATGTTGAAGTCGAGCCACTCGGCGTCGTGGAACCAGGTCGACGAGCCGTTGCCGCCGGGCGGATGCAGCGTCATCAGGTGCGTTCCGCCGTCCCCGGCGCGCAGGCCTCGCGCCATGGCCTCGACGATCGCGCGCTGGCCGTCGGTCTCGACCGGACGGTCGCCGCCGACGATCCAGATGATGTTGGGCACATCCTTATAGCGCCGGCCGAGCCACGCGCCGTAGCTTTCGGCGTTCGCCGGCGTGAACACCTCCGGGCCCGCCCCGCGCTTGATGTTCCACTTGTCGCCCCAGGTCGGCAGGAACCCGATGTAAATGCCGCGGCGGCCCGCTTCCGCGACGATGAAGTCGACGTGATCCCAGTAGTCGTTCTCGGGTCCGTCTTTCACGTCGGGCGTCGCCGGATCGTTGCCGGCCAGCGGCCGATGTCCGTACGGGTTCGGCTGGTTCAATCCATCCAGTTCTGCCAGCGCCACGGCCTGCACGACGGTGAAGCGGCGGGCGGCGCGGTTGGTCAGGTAGTGCACCGCTTCCTCCCGTGTGAGGCGATGGAAGAGCTCCCACGCCGTATCGCCAAGCCAGAAGAACGGCTGGTTGTCCGCGGTGACGAGGAAACGTTTGTTGTCGGCCACCCGCAACCGCGGCAGCGCTGGCGGCTTCTGTGCCGGTACGATGACTTCCAGGGCGGCCGGCGCGATTCCGAGGGCAATCACGACCGCAGCGGCGAGACGGGGAAGAGGCGCGGCTGGCATCGGCGTAACGCTACATCAGGCGTTCTGCCGCCGCGTTGCCGTTGATGCCGCTTCGACGTTACCGCCGCGGCCACGCCCGCTGGATTAGTCGGCAGCCTCGTGGCACGATGCATCGATGGCCCTCGACCCCCGCGCCGGCAAGCCGGCGACCAGAGACCAGCTGATCGATGTTGCCCGGCTCGAGCGCGAGTTCCTCGAGCGCACGCCCGATCCCGCCGATCCGCGGCAGCGCGTGAAGTTCGGCACCAGCGGCCATCGCGGCACGCCGCTCGACGGCAGCCTGACGGCGGCGCACGTCGCCGCGATCACGCAGGCGATCTGCGAGTACCGCGCCGGCAAGGGCATCGACGGTCCGCTCTACATGGGCATGGACACGCACGCCGTCTCGCCCCTGGCGCAGGCGGTGGCGCTGGAGGTGCTGGCCGGGAACGGCGTGGAGACGGTCATCCAGCGCGACGGCGGCGTGACGCCGACGCCCGCGATCTCGCGCGCGATCCTCGTCCACAACCGCGGCCGCCGCGATCGGCTCGCCGACGGCATCGTCATCACGCCGTCGCACAACCCGCCCGAGGATGGCGGCTTCAAGTACAACCCGCCGAACGGCGGTCCGGCCGACACCGACGTCACGCGCGGCATCCAGGATCGCGCCAACGCCCTGCTCGCCGCCGGCAACGCCGGCGTCAAGCGGACCACGACCGCGGCAGCAGCGGCGGCGCCGACGACGCGGCCGGAGGATATGGTGGCGCCGTACGTCGCCGACCTGCCGAACGTCATCGACATCGATGCGATCCGCGGCGCCAATTTGTCGATCGGCGTCGACCCGCTCGGCGGCGCGTCGCTGCCGTACTGGCGGGCCATCGCGGCGACGCACGGGCTGAACATCACCATCGTCAACGACCGCATCGATCCGACGTTCGGCTTCATGACGCTCGACCATGACGGCCGTATCCGCATGGATTGCTCGAGCCCGTATGCGATGGCCGGGCTGGTGGCGCTGAAGGATCGCTTTGAGGTCGCCGTCGGCAACGATCCGGACTCGGATCGCCATGGCATCGTCACCGCCTCCTCCGGGTTGATGAACCCTAATCACTTTCTCGCGGTCGCGATTCACTACCTCGTCGCCAACCGCCGCGACTGGCCGGCGAGCGCGGCGATAGGGAAGACCGTCGTCAGCAGCAGCATGATCGACCGCGTCACCGCCGCCGCTGGCCGCCGCCTCGCGGAGGTGCCGGTCGGGTTCAAGTGGTTCGCGCCGACGCTCTTCAGCGGCGAGGTGTGCTTCGGCGGCGAGGAGAGCGCGGGCGCCAGCTTCCTGCGGCGCGACGGCAGCGTCTGGACGACCGACAAGGACGGCATTATCCTGGCGCTGCTGGCGGCGGAGATCACCGCCACGACCGGCAAGGACCCTGGCCAGCACTACGCCGAGCTGACGCGGCGGTTCGGGGCGCCGTTCTACACGCGGATCGACGCGCCGGCGACGCCGGACGAGAAGGCCCGGCTGCAGAAACTGTCGCCGGCAATGGTCACGGCGACGGCGCTGGCCGGCGATCCGATCGTCGCCAGCCTGACGACGGCGCCGTCGAACGGCGCGCCGATCGACGGCTTGAAAGTGCAGACCGCCGAGGGCTGGTTCGCGGCGCGTCCCTCGGGCACCGAGGACATCTACAAGATCTACGCGGAGAGCTTCCGCAGCGCCGCGCATCTCGAGCAGATCGTCAGCGAGGCGAAGGACATCGTCGCGGCGGCGCTGGGGCGCTGAGATGGGCTCTCACGCCAAACGCAAGGCAGGCGATAATCCCCGCATGACCGTCACTCGCAGGGATTTCTCGAAGCTGTTCGCGTTCGGCGGATCGGCGGCGCTCTTCGCCCATCCTGCGTACGCCCGGCAGTCTGCCGCCAGGCCGTGGTCGCCGGCGGCGGCCGGCGAGGGCGAACGCTTCTGGGAGGCGGTGCGCGAGCAGTTCGTCATGCCGCCGGATCTCGCGGTGCTGAACGCCGCCAACCTGTGCCCGTCGTCCCGCCCGGTACTCGACGCGCTCTATGCCGCCACCGGCGACATCGATCGCGATCCGTCGATGACCAACCGCGAGAAGCTCGGGCCGGCGAAGGAAGCGACGCGCAAGAAGGTCGCCGACTTCCTCCGCGTCAGCCCGGACGAGATCATCCTGACCCGCAATACCAGCGAGTCGAACAACCTCGTCTCGAGCGGCCTCGATCTCAAGGCCGGCGACGAGGTGGTCATCTTCAGCGACAACCACCCGAGCAATCACCAGGCCTGGCGCGAGAAAGCCAGGCGCTTCGGTTACACGATCACCGTCGTCGACGCGGTCAGCCCGCATCCTGGCGCCGAGCACTACGTGGCCGCGTTCGGCAAGGCGATGACCGCGCGCACGCGTGTCGTCGCGTTCACGCATCTCACCAGCACGGTCGGCGACATGCTGCCGGCGGCGGAGCTGTGCCGGCTCGCCCGCGAGCGCAACGTGTTGTCGCTCGTCGACGGCGCCCAGACCGCGGGCTTCCTCGACGTCGACCTCGCGGCGATGCAGCCCGACTTCTACACCGCGAGCGGCCACAAGTGGCCGTGCGGCCCGAAGGAAGCCGGCATCCTCTTCGTCAACAGGAAGGTCCAGGACCGCGTGTGGCCATCGCTCTACAGTGCCTATCCCGGCGCCGTCGGCTTCTCGCGGACGTTCGAAGGGTTCGGCCAGCGCGACGACGGCGCGCTCGTCGGCCTCGGCGCCGCGATTGATTTCCAGAACTCGATCGGGCGGGCCCGGATCGAGCAGCGGTCGCGCGAGCTGGCGCAGGCGCTGATGGCCGGCCTCCGCAAGATCGGCGGCGTCGAAGTCTGGACGCATCCCTCGGCCGAGCGATCGGCGGCGGTGGTGAGCTTCCGTCCGGGCGCGCTCGACCCCAACAAGCTGGCGGCTGCGCTCTATGAAAAGGAGAAGATCGCGGGGGCGACGCGTGGCGGCAGCGATCGTGCGGGCCTGCGCTTCTCGCCGCACATCTACAACACGATGGCCGAGATCGACCGCGTCGTCGCCGCCGTCAGCCGCTACACGAAAACGGGCGTCTGAACCTGCGGCCCGCCATCACGCGCCGAACTGGCGCAGGTGATGGTCCTTGTGCAGGTAGGCCCAGCGAAACCAGTCCCGCTCCGACATCGCGCCGAAGAACGGGTGCTGCGGCCAGGACGGGCGATGCTCAACTGCGAGCGCGTCGATGATCGACCGCAGCGCCGCGACATCCTCCACAAACGTTCGCGGGCTGCTGTCGCACCGCGCCTGATCGAGCTCCGGGACGGTTGGTATGCCGGCCGGCCACGCCAGCGGCACGTAGAGCGCGATCGCTTTCATGAACGTCTGCCGGACGCGGCTCCCGATCGGAGCGATGCGGCGTTCACCGGTCATCATCCGGCACGCGTCGGTGAGGTGACAGACCATCTGGTGCGCCGTCATCCGGCCCCAGCGCCGCTCGCTGTCCGGCCGCAGCGTCGCGAGGCGCTGGAGAATCTCGGCGCGGTCGGACGCGCGGCTCAACGTCTTCATCGAGATCAGGACCGGTGCGGCGTCATGCGCCGAGGATCCGCTCGCCGCCAGCGTCGCGGAAGGCCTTCAGGGCGCGGTCGCGCCCGCGCTCGGCGTCGTCCACGAGCGCGACGAACGCCGGCGTGCCGCGCAGGGCGTCGAACTGCGGCCGCTGCTTCAGGGTATCGACGACGAAGTAGCCCTTCGCGATCGCGCGCTGCAGGTGGGGCAGGCCCTCGGCATGGCGGGCGACGTCGCAGAGCAGCCACCCCTCCTGGAAGATCGCTTCGGGATCGTCGTGGATCTCCAGCGTTTCCATGCCCTCCATCATCAGGATCATGTCCTGGCTGCGGCCCTCGAGCCAGGCCGTGAGGTAGTCCATCCACGACTGGAACAGCGGAATCCGCGACAGCTGCCGCATCTTCTCGAGCCGCTCGCGGGCCTCGGTCTTTCTCCCCGCGAGGCCGAGCGCGATGACACGAATGCCGTCGTCGGCGCCGGCGTCGAGCGGCGGCGGCGCCGTCTCGAGCATGCGATCGACGTTGCCCATCATCAACAGCGTCTGGTCGCAGCTGGTCGGGACGTTGGGATCGAGGCGCCGCGCCTCGAGATGCGCCGCCACCGACTGCTCGAACAGGCCGGAGTAGCGGCCGGCGTGCACGAGCCCTGCGAAGAGCTCCGGATCGTTGCCGTGCAGGTCCGCTTCGGCAAGCAGCCGGACGATGCCGCGGTCGGCGTGCCCCATGTCGGCCTCGAGGTTGGCGTAGAACTTGTGCGCCAGCGACAGCCGCGGGTTGATCGCGAGGGCGCGGCGGAACGCCGCTTCCGCCTTGTCGTGGCTGTCGGGCGAGCTGTCGATGTACTTGCCGATGACGCGATAGCAGCGCCCGAGCTGCGCCCACGCCGGCGCGAATCGCGGATCGAGGGCGAGGCACTCTTCGTAGAGCTGCCGCGCCGACGGCATCCCTTCGTACTTGCGCGCCAGCTCGTTGGCGCGGAGGTAGAGCTCGTAGGCGCGGGCGTCGTGCGGCGCATCGGGCGTTGGCGCCGGCGCCCCGCCGGTCAGCGGCAGCGCCAGCGCCTCGACGACGCGGCGGGCGATGTCGTCCTGGAGGCGGAACAGGTCGCCGAGCGAAGTCTGCACCGTGTGCGACGTCAGCAGCGTCCCGTTCGGCGCTTCCACCAGCTGCGCCGTCGCCCGCAGCTGCTCGCCCGATCGCATCAGCGTGCCCATGACGACGCGATCGACGTCGGCGTCCGCCGCCAGCGCCTTGAGATCGGGCGTTTCCGCCGCGAAGCGTCCCGCGACCGCGCTCGACCGCACGATGAGTGACCGGTTCGCCGAGAGCGAGGTCGCAATCGCGTCGGCGAGGCTGAAGGCGAGGAAGTCGGTTTCCGGATCCGCGCGCAGGATCCGGAAGGGCAGCACGACCAGCCGCGTCAACGCCTGGGCGACTGCCGGCGCGCCGGTGTCGACGAGGCCGTCGACCGCGCGCAGCTCGCGCGCCATCAGCTCGGCCGAGTCCGGCCGGTCCGCCGGCTTCTTCGCGAGGGCTCGCCGGATGACGCGATCGACCGCGGCGACCGCTGGTGATCCGGTAAGTGCCGGCGGCTGTTCGTAGCGTGTCGCGTGCAGGACCTCGAGCATCGTCCGGCCGCCGAACGCCGGCCGGCCGGCGAGCATCTCGAACACGATCGCGCCGGCGGCGAAGAGATCGCTGCGCGGATCGACGGCGTTGCCGACGATCTGCTCCGGCGCCATGTAGCGCGGCGTGCCCATGACGACGCCGCTGCGGGTCACGCCGGTGTTGTCGTCGATCGGGCCGAGCTCCGGCCGCGCCAGGCCGAAGTCGAGCAGCTTGACGCCGTGCGGCGTCAGGAACACGTTCGACGGCTTGAGATCGCGGTGGACGATGCCGCGCCCGTGCAGCGCCGAGAGCGCGGCGAGCATCTCGAGCGCGATCGGCAGCGCGTCGGCGGCGCCGAGCGGTCCGCCGCGCAGGCGATCGGACAGGACCTCGCCTTCGAGCAGCTCCATCGCGATGAAGAGCTCGCCGCTGGTCCTCGCCGATCTCGTAAATCTGGCAGATGTTGGGATGGTTGACGCTGGCCGCCGCCCGCGCCTCGCGCCAGAAGCGCTTGCGCGCCGAGTCGTCGCGGCTGACCGCCGCCATCGTCTTGAGCGCGACGTTGCGCTGCAGCCGTTCGTCCTTCGCGGCGTAGACGATGCCCATGCCGCCTTCGCCGATCTTGTGGACGATGGCGTAGTGGCCGATGCGGGCGGGGAGCGCGACTTCACGCGTGTTGTCGCCCGGGCCGGCAGCCGCGGAGGCCGACGGCGCCGGCGTTGGCGGCGTCGCTTCGACGGCGCCCGTCAGCCAGTCATAGATGGCGCGCAGCGGCCCGCGTGCGGTCTGGTCTGGTTGGTTGTCGGCCACGCGAAAATTCGATCATACTCCGTGATTCGCGCCTGGCTCGTCGTCGCGATTTCGCGTGCGACGCGTGTGACGAGCGGCTGTCGAATTCTTTTCATGTGGAGCGAGGAAGGCGAGTGAGCCGTTTCGGTCTGATCACCTACGAAGCATTGCCTCAGCTGCAGGACGACGACCGGCTTCTGCTTGCCGCGCTTGCCGGGCGAGGCCACGATGCGCGCCCCGCCATATGGACGGATACGTCGATCGACTGGCGCATGTTCGATGCGCTCGTGCTGCGCTCATGCTGGGACTATCACCTCCAGCCAGGCGCCTTCCGGCAGTGGCTCGACACCGTCGAAGCGCGCCGGCGTGCAGCTCTTCAATGCGCCGCCGCTCGTGCGGTGGAACATGGATAAGTTCTATCTACGCGAGCTCGCGCGTCATGGCGTGCCGACCGTGCCGACGCGCTTCTTCGAGCCCGGTGCTTTCGTGTCGATGCGCGCGCTGCGCGAGGCCACCGGCTGGAGCGACGTCATCGTCAAGCCGGCCGTCTCGGCAACAGCGTGGAGGCTGGCGCGGCTCGCGAACGGAGATGAACTGCCGAACGACGTTCGCGGCGCGATGGCGACCGATCGGTACCTGGCGCAGCCGTTCCTGCCGCAGATTGCCGACGGGGAATGGTCGCTGATCTTCTTCGGCGGCACGTTCAGCCACGCCGTGTTGAAGAGGCCGCAGGCGGGGGAGTTTCGCGTCCAGGAGGAGTATGGCGGCGCGGCGACGCCGCTGCCGCCGCCCGCCGGCTTCGTCGAGGCCGCGGCGCGCGCCATCGCCGCCGCGCCGGCGCCGCCGCTTTACGCGCGCGTCGACGGCGTCGCGTCGGCTGACGGCTTCATGCTGATCGAGCTGGAGCTGATCGAGCCGATGTTGTATCTGGGCGCGGAGTGTCGAGCGGCAGGGCGCTTTGCCGAGGCGATGGAGGCGGCGATCCGGTCCCGCCCGTAAGCCCGACTCCGGCGGGAGTTCGTACCCTGATCGGTGCCGACGACGAGGCGATCCGGATCGAGTACCGAGGGTGCGGCGTTGCGGATCGTCAGGGCGGCGGTAGTGAGGGTCGAGGTGCTCGACCTCGATTGAGACCGTCCTTTTTATTTCGCAGCTCGGAGGAACGCAACGAGGTCGGCGAGCTCCGATCGCGTAAGAACTTCCGCGAACCCTGCGGGCATCAGCGAGACCGTGCCGGGCTGGACGTCGGCGACCTCTGCCCGTGGAATGCGCGTGTCCACCCCTGACGGCGTCACGAGTACGACCTCGAGCGGTCCGTCGGCGCGCAGCACGCCACTGTGCAAGGCGCCGGATTTGCTGTGAACCGTTGCGGTTTCATACCCACGCGCGAAGCTCGCGCTCGGAAAGACAATCGCCTCCAGGAGGTCGCGTTCGCTGCGAACCTGACCGATTCTCGTGAGGTCGGGCCCGAGCGTCCCGCCGGCATACCCGATCGCGTGGCAGGAGACGCAGGCGGCTTTCGACCCGTTGAACACCGCCTGCCCACGCGCGACATCGCCATTGGCGACGATCGTCAGCAGCGCGTCGAGCTGCTGCGCCTGCCGGGCGGCATCGACATGAATCGAGGCGAGCAGCGCCTCGGCCGCGCGTCTGACCGAGTCGGGATAGGAGGCGAGCCGAGGCCGCAGGACCTCCGGTCGCAGAGTGGCGCCCGCCGCGGCGCGTGCGAGGTGTTCGATCAGGGCACGCCCGTCGGCTTCGTCGCTGCCGGCAGCTGAGGTGAATGCTCGCAGCAGTCGCGGCAGCTCCAGCGGTCTCGCCGTCAGCATCAGTGGCAGCAGCTGGAGCGCTTGCGTTCGATCGAGCCGCGCGCGTTCGAGCGCAGATGCCGCGGCGGCGCGCGCCGCCGGTGAAGATGTGGGCAGGAGGTTGGCACGCAGCAGCTCGAACGACACGGCGTCGAGTGTCGTGCCGGTCGGTACTGCGTTCAGGGCGTCGATCCGCACCTCGACGATGCGGGCAGCGTCGTGCGCCACGTGCAGGCACGCTTGACGAAGTTCGTCATTCGCCGCCGGCGCACCCGGGAGCAGGTGAACGATGCGCAACGCTTGTCGGGCGGTCGTCGTCGTCTGCCGACGGGAGGATTTGCGCAATCGCCCGAGTCCAGCTCTCCGGCAGCTCCTTCAATCGGGTAGCGGAGGCGGCGGCGGTGCCGGGGGAGACAGCGAGGCCGATGGCGGTAAGCGCGGAGAGCCTGGCCGTCGAGGACGACGAGCGGGCGACGGCTTCGGCCAGCGTCTCCTGGACCGCCGGACTCGAGGCGAACTGCGCGAGTCGTTCTTCGAGCGCCTTTCGTTGCGCGGCATCGCCAGCGGCTGCGCCCTGGGCCGCGAGGGATCGCCGGAAGTGTTCCGCGAGGGCGCCGCCCCACTCGGGGTGCCGGCCGGCAATCCACCACGCGGTCTCACGCAGGATGGGATCGGCATGATCGACGAGCGGCAGGACGGCCGCGGCGGTCACCTGATTCCCGTCCATCTGATCGAGCGCGATCAGCGCCGCGCGGCGCGCCCGCGCGGCAACGGCCGAGCGGGCTCCTGCGTCGGTCGCTGACGGGCTCCCGATCTCGATCAGCGCATAGGTCAGCGAGTGTTCGAGCACGCGATCGACACCGGACGCCGCGGCAGCGGCGATGATTGGCGGCACGGCGCGGGCGTCGCCGAGCCGTCCGAGCGCCTCGGCGGCGGCGCGGGCAATCAAGGGCGGGCCCGACGTTACCACGGCGGCGAGCTGGTCGAGGGCGCCGGCGTCGCGCCACAGGCCGGCGGCATGGACGGCGGCGTGACGGACGCTGTCGTCGCGATCACTCAACGCCAGCCGGGTCGCGGTGCGCGCCGACGACGCCTCGATCCGCGTCAGCGCCCACACCGCATTGCGCCGCGCCTCCGCCGAGGCCGAGGTGCGAAGGAGACGCGCGAGCGCCGGCGTCGCCGCATCACCTGTCTTTCCGAGCTGCTGCACGGCCTTGTTCCGGACGACCGGTCGCGGATCGTCGAGCAGCGCGGCCAGACGATCGCTGCCGAGTGATGGCCAATCGAGTCGCAGTCCGAGAGGATCGCTCGGCCGCGCGGCGCCGGTGCGGCGGATCCGATAGATCGCGCCGAGCACGACCGGCTTGGCCAGTTGCGAGGTCGGGCAACACAGCTTGTACCAGGGGCCGGTATCGATGACGAGCAGGCTGCCGTCGGCGTCTTCGATGACGTCGGTCGGATGAAAGTCGCGGTCGTCGGCAACGAGGAAGTCCTCGTCTCGAGTCGTGAAGGTCGACCCGCTGGGCACGAGGACATGGCGAGTCACCTTCCGCAGGTTGAACATCGCCGCGAAGAAACTGTCGCGATAGCCGCGCCCGAACGAGAGCGAGGCGTAGCGCGTGAGGCCCACCGGCACGGCCGGCCCGAGCTGACACATCACCGGCATCAGCTCGCCGGTCCGCTTGTGCCCGTCGAGGACGTTGTGCGGTTTGCCGTAGACCCCACCGTAGATCGCGTGAACGATCGCGTCTCGTTTGCCGGCCTGGGGATGCTCCAGGAACGTCGCGGTCAGGAGGCGTTCGCCCTCCGGGGTGAACGACACGTCGACCGGGTTGTCCATCCCGCCGGTCAGTACGACCTCGAGCGCCCCGTCCGCCGGCCGGCGGCGGAAGATGTGCGCCGCCCGCGTCACGAGCGGCGAGCCACCCGCGCGCGCGTGCGTCTGCTGCGCGAAGGCGCCCTTGGTCCAGTAAATCCAGCCGTCGGGGCCGAGATAGGGACCGTGCAGGTCGTTGGCGCAGCCGGTCAGCGTTTCTCCCTTGAACCACTCCTCGCGCCGGTCGGCGACGCCGTCGTCGTCCGTATCGGTCAGTTTCCAGATGCTCGGCGGCGCGGCAACGTAGAGCGAGCCGTCGAGCCACATCGTTCCCTCGGGCAGCATCATGCGATCGGCGAACACGACGCTGGTGTCGAAGCGGCCGTCGCCGTCCGTGTCTTCGAGGCGTACGATGCGGTGCGGGCGATCGGCGAGTTGCTGCTCGACGCGTTCGTTCGACCCCGACGAATCGGCGACGTAGAGCCGCCCGCGATCGTCGAAGTCGGCGAGCATCGGCCGGTCGACGAGGGGCGGCCCGGCGACGCGCTCGATGGTGAAACCGGGGGGAAGCTGGAACGCCGGGACCGAAGGTGCGGCGCGCCGCACGCCCGGCGACTGCGCCGTGAGTGCCGGCAGCACGATGGCGAGAAGGACGGCCGCGAGTGCCAAGCGTGGCATGCGATCGCGAAGCCTATCATGGTGCATCGGACGCATCGGGCGCCGCCGGTCGGGGCTTTTGCGGGCGGTCCGGATCGAGTACGAGGGGCGGCGTTGCGGATCGGGCGTGGGGTTGAATCGCGTGCAGTGTTGTATAATCAGAAATTGCCTTGGGCCCCACGGGCCCAGCCACTGCAGCACATCACCTCAGTGGGCCGCTAGCTCAATTGGCAGAGCAGCAGACTCTTAATCTGCGGGTTCTCGGTTCGATTCCGAGGCGGCTCACCACTTTCCGGCAATCGATGTGGTCGCAGGATGCATCTCAGATGTAATTGCTAGGACGTGTCGTACGTGATTCCTTTAAGAGTCATAGCGAAACGCGCGTTCGCCGCCAGGACTCGGCAGATTCCAATCTGCGGGTTGTCGATCCGCCCCGCGTTGATAGCGCCACGTCGCCGCGTTGAGACCGATCGCGCGACAGGCCCGTCGCAGGCTCGTGTGTTGCCGTCGATCAGCGCACCGAGCCTGGTCCTCGATCTGCCGAGGGGCAGCATCGAATCGTTTGTAACATGGCGCAGGAAAATGACGGCGAGCATCGGAGCGTCCAAAGCAGACGCATGGCGGGGGGTCTTCCCCGCCATGCGTCAAGGATGGTGCGGTCGCGGCTCGGCGCGTCCGTCCGCGCTGCATCAAGATGCGGCCGCCGCCAGTAGCGCGTAGATCACCGCCTTCTTCGCACGCTGCAGCAGTTCGCCTTTCAGCCCCTCACCCCATCGCTGCGAGCTGGGCCACCCGACGTCCGCCATCCCTGGCGTCCGGTCGAAGAAGATGACGAACTCTCCAGCCTTCACGTTGTAAATAGCGATGTAGCGGTCCAAGTCGATCGGATGCCCGGCCGGGCCGCCCATCAGCCGCCACTCGAAGACCGGGCGGGAGCAGTAGGCGAGGTTGATGCCGAAGTCCCGCTTCTCGTGACAGAGGAAGGAAGGATCCTTGCCGACGGCCATTGCTACCACCTCGCCGTACACCAGGGGGCCGTCGGCGCGGCCGTTGCGCGTGAAGAACCAGCGCGCGACCTTCTTGCCGGTCTCCAGACTTGCGTTGTCGGTGAGACCAAGATTGATACCGAGCGGCTGCTCCTCGTGGTGAAGGAACTTGCGCACGACCTTGTGCTTCAGCGTGTAGTTGCGTTCCGGCGCACTCTCGAAGCTCTGCTTCGGCAGGAGGCGCGTGGTGCCGACCACGCTGTCCAGCTTCCACTGCTTCAACTCCTCGAGCAGTTCGGCCGAGGGCGCCGACGAGGCATCGGCCCTTCGAACCGCCGCGGCGTTTTGCGCCTCGGGCGCCGCGGCCGTGAGCGCGATCGGGACCAGCAGGCTCGCGATCGCCAGCCGCCCAATTGAACGCAGTGACTTCATTTCAATACTCATGACTTCGTCTCCTATTCATGCAGGCGTCTCTGACATCGTGTTCGCGTACGGAATCGCCTCTATCGCGAGGCCGGATGAATGCGGCGTCCGTCGACGCCGACCCTCAGCGGGCCGCTGTCGCCTCTGAAACAGCCGACGGCCGAAGTGCCGGCGACCAGAGGCCGATCGAGTGCCCACAGGTCTGCGGGCAGCGGGATGCCGGCCGTCCGCGCCGGACTGCTAGCAGCCAGCCTGAGGTCGTCGTTCGGCTGTAACACACCGTCCGCGCCGATTCGACGAAACTGCGGGTCGCCTTTGATGCTGCTGGCCTCGTACCCGGGCGCGTATTGCGCGGTGCTGTGTTCGACGAGCGTGCTCCCGGCCAGTTGTGCGTCGCACCCGGCTAAGCAGGCGAACGATCCGCCGCGCCCCGAGGCGTCGACCGACGCGTAGGGCAGGTAGCGATACGGACGCGAGGTTGGCGCCCCAATCCGGTAGTAGGCATTGCCGTCGGTGGCGGCAGGAAACAGGGGCGACGGGATAAACGTGATCGCGACATCGATGGTCGGGTCTACATGGACCGCGACGAAGATGTTGTTGAAGAACGCCGGTGACTACTGCCTCGCGTATTCCGGAAGTGCATGAACGACGCCTGGCCGTCCTGGTCACGAACGAGGAACGTGTTCTGGAACACCGCATATGGGCCGTCCTCGCCATTGCTCTTGACCGCGCTGCCATAGCGCCAGACGGCGCCATCTCCGGGCCTGCGGGGCCGGTAGCCAGCCGTCGGCTCGCGCAGATCGACCAGGTTGCGGTAGATGAAGAACGGCCCGCCGACGGCCTCCACATCGCCCGTGGCGTCACGGCGAAACTGAGCGCCGACAGCGTCTTCAGGATGACGTTGTGGTGCACGCGCACATCGTCGCCGCCGTGGGCGTCGAGAAACAGCCCTTCGTCGTTCATCTCAGAAATCCAGTTGTGATGGAAGTCGATGTCGTCGCCACCGAGATAGAGGTCGTGCGCGTCGTGGAACTCGCAGTGATGCACGGTCGTCCGGACGTCGCTGCGACTTGGCAGCCACAAGGTGCGCATCGTCTGCTTGCCGAGGATGTTGCGTATCGGCGCGGCGCCCGTCGCGAGCCAGTACTCCTTCTTGCCGTCGTTGCGGAAATACCAGCCCGGCTTGCCGCCGTCGAACTCGCAGTGAGAGAAAGTAAGCCCGGTCGTTGTCGCGCGTTCGGACGCCATAGCTCGAGGCCCAGAAGCGCACGTGGTCGAACGCGACCCGGTGGTGTCGGCAATGAATGCGGTCACCTCGCCGCCGTACCGAATGTCGAGTCCCTCGAACCGCACATAACTCGACGACGTAACGCGCAAGGTCTGCATGGTCTCGGTCGCGATCGCGATCCGGAGCCGGCGGGGATCTTCCTCGCCGCCGTAGTCGGCGACGCCGGGCACCTGGTTGTTCGTGTGCGAGAGCCGAATGTGGATGCGGCTGGGGGTCGCCGTCGACACGTTGCGCTCGACCAGATGCCGGGGCCCATGTAGACCCACGGATAGCGATGCGGCGCAGTCTGGCAGTTCGCGCCCCGCTCGTCGCAGTCCAGAACGATCGGGCCAGGCCTGCGATCATCCGGCGACGCAATCTCCTCGAAGGTCTCGTTCGGCGCGCGCAGGTCCTGGACTTTCAAAGGAGTTTCGACCGCGCCAAAAGACCCTCAAGTGTCAGCATCGACCGAGCGCTCGAGAGAACTCGGCAGGTGAACATCGCGATGGCTGCGAAATGCGGGGGAAGTGTTGGTCCCGACCGAACACCTGAACCTAGAAAGACACGCCGAGCTCGACGGTCCCTTGACGCTTATTGTGCTTTTTCGCTGATGAGGTGCCAACCCCGAGTTGGAGACACGAAGGACTTCTCTGTCGGTGCGCGGCCCCGCCCGACGCACGCGCATCACAAGCGGCTCAGCATGAGAGTAGGCCAACAGCTCAGCAAACCGTCGGACCCAGCTGAGCGAACCGATGGTCGCTCCGGCCGTCGTCGGTGGTGTAGACTCGGTCCCACCTCAAACGCTCACCCGAGCCAAGACAACGCGATGGCAAGGACACTCGCCGGTTGTCGGATTGACGTCGCTGCTGACTCCAGGGATGCGTCCGCCATCCCGATCTCATGTCGCGGTTTTAAGAGATTGCCGGCTGGCGTATCCCCTATGCCAATTCTGCAGCCGGGAGCGGCAGCAGTCCGATTTCTCCATGACAGACTTGGGCAGCGTGAACTTCCGCACAGCGTTCATGGACTCTACGGCGCGAGCTGCATGGGGCGACGGTTTGCGCTCCTAATGTCTCACAGGAGGGAATGAGGATGAGCAACACCGACAAATGCCTCGCCCTGGCGGGTCTTGCGTCTGCGATGCTGTTCTCAGGCCCGGGACTCAGGGCAAACGAAACGCGGACCCTGTATGTGGCGAACAATGCGGTGGACTCGCCTGGGTGCGGCACTTCCGCGGAGCCCTGTCGATCGATCAGTCAGGCCATTGCCAACGCGCAGTCCGGAGAGGTCCTCTCGTAGGTCCGGGCCGCTACGGTGACGTGAACCGAAATGGCGTCCTCGGAGAGCCCGGTGAAGAGCCGGTGTTGTCCGAGCGATGCTTCTGCATGATTCTGGTGGACAAACGCCTGACCATCGTCTCCCGAGACGGCGCCGCGGCCACGATCATCGACATCAATGGGCAAATTCAGGCGGCTGTCTCTATCGTGGCGAGTGGCGTCGTGTTCGGCGCGCCACAGGGCGGATTCACCATGACGGGATCGCTGCTCGGCGGGGGCCTCGTTATCGATGCGGACGAACGCGTACGCGTCATCGGAAACATGGCGCGGGGCAACAACGGCCCGGATGGGTTCAGTGCGGTTCGAGGGACGCATCATCGATTGATCGACAATGTCTCCACCGAGAACGGCCATGGGTTTGGCGTCTTTTCGACCCACACGGTGTTGCGCAACAACGTCGCGGCTCACAACATCGCCAACGGCTTCCGCGTCCACGCGTCGCAGAATGTGTACGTCGGCAACCGCGCGATCAGCAACGGCGAATGGGGATTTGTCTTCGACGTTGGCGAGCAGTTTCTCAGCCGAAACGCCGTGATCGCCAACCACGCCGACGGGATTTTCGTGGCTCGGGGGGCGACGCAGGTCGTCGTTGAGAAGACCAACTTCTATGGGAATGGACTTGCCGAGGCCCTTCAGCTCAACTGCGGCCTTCGAGCCGGTAGCGGCGCGGTCGTTGAAGCGACAAACAACTTCTGGGGCGCGAGCAGCGGACCCGGCGCAGATCCTGCCGATACAGTGTGTGGAAACATAACCTTCGAGCCTTTTGCAACCAGAGAGTTCAGGTTGCCTGAAGCGAACGACTGATGGGGCACTCGTCCTGCGGGGGTAGACGCGGCTAGAGGCCAGGACGCTCCGCTTGAGACTCAAACGACGCGGAGGGATGTCCTACTGGTCTAACGAGCAGTGATCATGCGGCCAGCAGGATCCGGCGCTGAACGTCATGGAGGCGTATGGGAACCTCCGGTTGCGCCTGGTTGCGTCGCGACGCGGCACGGTGCCGCATTCTGCAACGGCAACGTCACAGATCCTTAGAAAGATTGGCTATTTCGCACGCTTGCTTCGGCTCTTAATCTGCGGGTTCTCGGTTCGATTCCGAGGCGGCTCACCACTTCCCGTCCCGTCCAGCCAACAACTTACGGACCAGAACTGTGCGAACTCTGACGGGAATCGAACCGCAAAGGGAACTTGGACGAACGGCCCAACGTGAACCGTTGCAGGGCAGGTTGCCGCTGCTGATCTTGCGCAGGCTCGCGACGTAACTGTTAGATCCGCAGAACGGCTCTTGAAATCTGCCCGGTGAGGCGGGCGATAGCGAAGCCGTGAGTCGGGCAGATAATATGATTCCGCGCATGATTGATCCGTCGCGACGGCTCGTGCCGTCGACCGCGCCCGAGGATCATCCGATCCATGACGCCGCCGAAGCCGGCGAGCTGGCGCGCGTACGCGCCTTCCTCGATCAGCAGCCATCGCTCGTTCACGACATCAACCGCGCTGGCGGTCATCCGCTGCACCGTGCGGTCATCGGCGGATCGGCAGACGTGGTGACGCTGCTGCTCGATCGTGGTGCCGACATTCACGCGATTCACGGCGCCGGGGCCGGGTCGTTCGAGGGCTACGCGCCGCAGGATAAACAGCCCATTGACTTGGCGATCTGGGGCGGCCCGCGGCAAGCGCCTCTGTCAAGATGGCGCTGCTACGCCAACCGCCTGACGTGGCCGCTATGGAGGCGCTGGCGGCCGGGCCGCCTCACGTGGCCCGGCAACGGCAACGTGACTCTGGCTCGACTGCTCATCAGCCGCGGCGCGACCTACGACCTGACGGTCGCGTCCGCCTTGAACGATCTGGCCGCGGTGAGGTCGATGCTCGACGCCGACCCCTCACGCATCTCCGAGCAGCGCCCCGACGATCGCCGCCCACTCTCCGCCGCCGCCGAATTCGGCCATCTCGACATCGTCCGCCTGCTGCTGGAACGTGGCGCGGACCCGACGTGGCCCGACGCCGATGCGTCCGAGCGCGGCGCCGCCTTGCACGCCGCAGCGGGACGTGGCGACCGGGAGATGGTCGAACTGCTGCTCAAACATCACGCCGATCCCAACGGCTTCGTCAACGCCAGCGGCAACGCCGTCTATGCCGCGAAGACACCGGAGATCCGAAAACTGCTCGAGGCGCATGGCGGTTTCCTCGATCCGTACGACCTGGTGTGGAAGGGCGAGGACGACGAGGTCATGCGGATTGTGACCGAACGACCCGAGACGGCGCTCGCCGGGTGCGGGGGCGTGTTCACGGCGGTCGTGACCTGCGGCCGGCGTAAGCTGATGCACCGATTACTTGACGCCGGTTTCAAAGTCCATCCGCAGGCGGGCGGGTGCCACTCCTATCTGCTCGAGCGGCCCGACATGCTGCGCGAGTTGCTGATGCGCGGTGGCCTTGATCCGAATTACCCGACGGTTGATGGAGTGACGCTGCTCCACGCGCTCTGCCACAAGGACGTTCGCGGGCGGACGATGGACCATCGGACGGAGTGTGCAGCGATTCTGTTGGAGTTCGGCGCCGACCCGTCACCGAAGGACACGCACGGCGAGACGCCAGTAATGTGGGCGACGAAGCACGGGCTTACGGACATCGCGGGTTTCCTGAAAGCCCGCGGCGCAACCTAGACTATCCGGCTCGTCGCAGCCGCTGGAGTTGGCTCAGCCAACTCACCATCTGGTTCCAACTCGTGAAATTTAGGCTCACCAGCCTCCGCTCTTGTTCTCGCGGAGGCTGTCCGCGGGAGCCGTCGCGCAGCGACGCGTAGGCGGACCTCACGCTCGCACCGAGACTACGGCTGGCAAGCCAAGCTTTGTACTTTGCCGGCTGCCCTCTTCGCAATTTCTGCACACAGACCAACGCCCGTGGCTAAATCCTTTGGACAAACAGTCGGCTGGTCCCGCGAGCTGCTCGGCGACGAGGCCGACATGCTGGCTAGTGAGGACATCGAACTGACTCGTCAGACGCCGAGACGATGGCGCGCTCACTTGAAGTCGTCGCGTCGATGTCCGTAGAGCGCGGATACAGGCGTGACGCAGATAACAATACGCGTGGTGAGGTCAGGCGCGGTGGTCGCAACGAGCTCGCGATCGTAAGTCCGAGGATTTGTGAGAGGCGCGCGTCGACGTCGATCGCAGGTTGACCATCCCACTCTAGACCCGCGGCGTTGTTCGTTACGAACGGACGCCCGCTCCGCCGCGAACGGCGTCGCGATCGCGCGAAGGAGTCTGGACCATGCCCCGCTCGTCGGCTGCAGCGGCTTGTGGGCAGCCTCCGTCGTGCCGGCAACGCCGGCACGACGGCGACGAATAGATTCGCCGTTCTCGGAAGGAGAGGCAAAGCACCGGTCGGCGCGCGCACGCACGGACCGCAACGACAGAACGGGATAGGCGTTGTGCACGATGTTGAACAAGAAAAGCCAGCCCGCCGTATCCCACCAGCCCCGCCGCACGAAGATTCCCGACACCAGCGCGAGCATGATGAAGATCAACATGTGCGCGGTTTCTGAGGCCTCGGTTGCTGCTACAAGGGTCGCGCCCGCGGAAGGTCCTGCACGATATCTCAGCCACGGATTCATGAATCCCACACGACGGAGGAAGCGCTGGAAATGGCGAACTCCGAGACGCTCATACAGACGACCGGAGCGCTCGAACGCATGAACCCGATAGTAGGACCGGCCGAACCGGGCTGGAGCCACGAGCCAGGTCACGAAGGCCAGCCCCATCAACGCCCAGTTGATCAAAAGGCGAAGGCCACCGAACGGCGACTCATCTCGAGCGTCCAAGCCGTTGCCCCGATGGCGAAACCGGCGATGACAACGAAACTGCCAATTCGGCCGAGTCTCTCGAACTGCAATACAGGCCTCCGACAGCGCCAACCGTCTGCCGAACGTTCGCGCTCAGCATAACAGCTGCGTCTCTGCAGCAGTTGGGCGGGTTCTCGGATCGGTTTTGCCTTGTCGCCAAAGGGCTTACCGACGGCCGCCTCCTGTATCCGGCCCGGTGGTGGGCGCACCCGGGCGCACCGCGAGTTCATGGGCGCGTGACCCTGTCGGCGGGGCATTTCGTAGCACAGCTCGTGGGGCAAATCACTGTGTAAGTGCGCTGGCCGGACTCCCGGTTACGCGCCCCCGGAGTCGACTACCTCGACGGAGAACAGTGACGGTGCCCGTCGATGGTGATGCCGGAGGCCAGCCATCCAGGCATCGAGGCGTGCCGCCGCTTCGCGTTGCCTGGCTTCGTCCACGATCGCGTACCCGCGCAATGTGAGCTCCTCACGCCAATTGCCGAAGTCCGTCCAGCCTTCTGAGCCACTCGCCAATGCGGTTCCAACTCGCGAAAAGGCGGCTCGGCGACGCTGGGCCGAACTCGCCACTTGGCGACTCTTCGTTACTGTTGCTGCGGAAGGCGAGAACCGACTCGATGAATCGGGTGTCTAATTCGCGAGATGTGCCGACATGACCCTAACCTTCTTGAAGAGGAGTCATACATGGAGACGTTCAGACGCGTGCTTCTGGTAGCAGGGTTACTCGCAATCGCAGCGCCCGGAGCGCGCGGACAGAGTGCGCCGCTGAACCCGGCGAATGCCAAGTCGTTCCTGGGCGTGTGGGTCATCGAGATGACCGAGCCAGCAGTGTTCAAGGGGACACACACGATAAGAGTCTGGGATAACGGCGGAGCTGTCGCGGCGAGCCTTCAGACGAACCCGAACGTCCCGGCAATCGAAGCAACAGGCATCCACAGAGATGGCAACATGTTGGTCCTGACCCTGAGCCACAATGCCAAGCCGCACCCGATGCAGGAGAATGGCATCCCATTTGGGCAGTCGTGTCCGCAGTGGTGGATGGCGACACGATGAAAGTCGCTCAGATGCTGGAACGGAGTCAGACCATCAAGCGTGGGGCGGGGAATCGCCGGAACTGAATTGAGATCGACTCAAGATGGACGCATCCCGCCGAGCGGAGCCAGAAGGCTTCCGGCATGTGAGCACGAGTGAGCCCGCAGCATCAATCCGAAGGAGTTGACCGATGGCGACGTCAGCAGCTCAGAAAGCCGCGGCCACTCGGAAGCGTCGAACGGCGGCTAGGAAAGCGGCTACCACGCGGAAACGTCGGGCTGCGGGCAAGAAGGCGGCGATCACGCGCAAGCGTCGAACGTCGGTGAGAAACACTGCACCAGTTCCCAACACCCCGTCCGTCGTCCCCATGATCTCCTACGAGGATGGCATCGCGGCTTTGGACTGGCTTCGCAAGGCGTTTGGGTTTCGTGAGATGGCGCGTCTCACTACGCCGGATGGGAAGCTTTCACACGGCGAGATGGAAGCGGGTAAGGGATTGATCATGGTGGCGTCGCCGACACCGGATACCGCAGTCCGAAACATCATCGGGAGGTTTGCGAACAGGCACGGAGGTGGTCTACGGTGCCCTGGATCATCGATGGCGTGCTCGTATACGTGGACGACCTGGATCAACATTTCAAACGAGCAAAAGCCGCCGGTGCGATGATTCTCTCTGAGATCGAAGAGGGGTCCCCGGGGCGACGATACCGGGCGGAAGATCTCGAAGGCCATCGGTGGTTCTTTTTCGAAACGGATCGCGGGTGACCCTCAGCTGACTAACCAGCCGCTGCAGCCGACGAGCGGCTTGGGCGCTTCGGGCAATTCGGAATGACTGTCAAGGCCGCTCGCGGCTGGCTTCGCTGAAATGCACCGAATGGAGGTGCTCGTCAAGTATTCGTCTGACGAGGACGAGGGCAGCTAAACTGCTGCGAACACTCGGTAGACGCCTGCAGTGATGACGCTTAGTCCAAACGAACTTAGGGCTGAAGAGGACGCAATCTTCGACGCGATGGAGAACGCACCCGAGGATGGGACCTTTCGCGGCCGCCTGTATCGCGACGGAGTGCCCAGCCCAGACGCGTACTTGGAGCAGCGAGTCCGGGTTCTGTTTGTGTTTCGCGAGCCGAATATGGGCGGTAGAGCGCACGCCCATGACATGCGGGACGAAGTCAGCGACGAACGGTTCCGGCCCCTGATGGAGGATGGCTCCCGCGAAGAGAGATCGCCCAAGGGCTGGTGGAACGCGAAGGCCGGCATGTTCGCTCACGCCGTCGCCGCGGCGTTGACGACGAACCCTGGGAGACGGCGCTCGCTAGGTTTGACGCGGGCGGATGGAATCACGAAGTCGTGAATCGATTCGCGTACATTCAGATCAAGAAGGTCGGCGGTCGGGGAACATCGGACGCTCAACAAATCTGCGCGCACGCTGCCAAGTACGCCACAACACTGAAGCGACAGATCGACTTATACGGCCCCCATCTCGTGCTCGGCTGCGGCGTTGGTCGAGACTCACCCTCCGGGCTTCTTTCAGTGAACGTTTTGCCTGGAGGACAGCAGGCAGTCACTCGAAAGACAGGCGCGAGGTGGTGGAATTTCGGAATGACTGCTCGCCCTCGCGCCATGTTGCAACTCTGGCATCCAGCGAGGCGTGGCCTCAAGTCAGAACTCTACGAGGACGTCTGGAGAGCCGTGCGCGAAGTTGCGCGCGACGTCGGACTTCCTTGATAGGGGGCAGCAGTAGCGCCCCGGCAGCTGGGCCCGTGGCGACTCCAGTGAGGCGTTGATCGCGGTTTATCCCCCACAGGAAAGATGTTCCACCAAATCAGTTCACGCCCATCTGCCTCGCCGTCGATTGCTAAGCGCCTCTCGATGGGTCGGGGCATCGGCTTCACCCCGTCCTTGCCCCAGACTACGAGGTCGAAGAAGGCCTGCGTAAGCGCCTGCGGCGCTGGCGGGAGCGCTTCGAAATGCATGGACACAGCGGGTGACTCGACCGCCGGTAAATGCGGCCGTCCCAGCCGCGGGTTCCGCTCGCCCAGCTCGAACTGGTGCTGCGGCTGTACCGGGAGCGGTACACGCGATTCAATGTCCGGCACTGTCACCAGATCGCGGCGTGCGACCACGGCGTGAGAGTGTCGTATACGATAGTGGGCCACCTGCCAATTGCGGCTAATAGCGCCATGCACGTTATGTGACGGGCGCTCTGGTTCGTTGAAGCCAGAATCTGAGGAGAATGATGACGGGAACGATTCGAACGTTGAGAACCGACAAGGGCTTCGGTTTCATAAAGGACGCGGCGGGGAAGGAATATTTCTTCCACCAGAGCGCGGTGCAGGGCGAGGGAATCGGCGATCTCCGCGAAGGCGACTCCGTCGAGTTCGAAGTGGGCGAGGGCCCGAAGGGACCTCGCGCCGAAAGCGTTCGGCGTACATCGACTTAGTCTGCCCCCTCGACAGGCGGGTTTTTCTGTGCCTACGTTCTGGTCGTCGTCGAGCACCCGCCGGAGGCCTGCGCCTTGAAGGTCTGCGACGCGCTCGTCGCCTCGTGACGGTGCCTGCGATCGGCGAATCAAGCCCACCCCCGCCATCGTCAGTCACGGTCCAGCTGATGGAATGCGTACCATTCGCGAGCCGCGTGGTGTCGATGGTTGGCCGACGCCGCCGGCGGCGTCGGGGAACAGCGTCGCCATGTCCTCGCGGTAGTGGCCGTAGTCGACGCGCCGGTCGGCAGGCCGTCAATCAGCGCCACGATCGTCGAGCCATCGCTAGGAATCGCTTTCGGCAGAGGTGTGAGCGCCTATCCGAAGGTCGGTCGCGTCCTCGGCGAGGTTTGGGTGGACACTTGATCGATTGTCGAACTGCCGGACTGAGGGCGAGCTGTTGCGAAGAGGTGAACGAGGAGGTTCAGAATGTCAGATTCGTCAAACGAACACCGCCGGCCGCACGCGCAACCGATGGCGGCTCCGTACCTTGAATTCGATATCACGAGAGAACTGGAGCAGCTCCACGGCGAGCCTGAATGGAAGTCTGGGCAGAACGCCAAGACGCTTGTGAAGAACGAAGGCCTCCGAATCGTGCTCACAGCCTTGAAGGCGCAGTCGCGAATCCCTGAACACCAAACTGAAGGACGGATCTCGATTCATACTGTCGCGGGGCGCCTCAAGGTGCGAGCAGAGGGACGCACATTCGATCTGCCGGCTGGGACACTGCTTGCGCTGGACCAGCGGCTACCGCATGACGTAGAGGCACTCGAAGACAGCGCGTTTCTTCTGACGATCGCGTGGCCCGTCCAGAAGTAGCAGGTGATGAAGCCTTCACTGGGGTGTGACGTTCCGCCGTCTGCCACGGTTGTCTGGAATCGGGATCCACGATGCACGTCTGCGTGCTTCTGGGAGCATTGCTCTCGTGCTCTTCTCCAGGGGCGGGATTCTTTAGGAGAGACGGTTGCGACTGGGTTGCGTCGCGATGCGGCACGGTGCCGCAATCTGCAGCGGCGACTCGAAAAAACATTAGAAATACAGGCTACTTCGTTCGCTTGCGGCGGCTCTTAATCTGCGGGTTCTCGGTTCGATTCCGAGGCGGCTCACCACAAATTCCTAAGAGAATCGCCCGCCGGCGGCTTGCTCCGTCCGGCGAGTTTGCAACTCCCTTGCAACTCTTTCGGAAAGCGCATCGAGCCAGGCGGCTTCCTGCTGCTCAACGCCACTCTCAGGCAACCAGTGCGTAAGGAGGCGAAGCGTGATCGCCTTGTCCGCGTGCCCGAGCTGTTTGCTCACGTAGGCCAGCGGAGCCTTCGAGCAGGGACAGCGTTGCAAAGGTGTGCCGCATGTCGGGCGGTGAGCGGTGCCGCAGTGCCGCTTTTTCGCAGATCGCGCGGAACACCTTGCGCATGTTCGAGTCATCGAGGCGTGTGCCGATCTCGGATGGAAAGACAATCTCCGGCCGGGGTAGGCCATCCTTGAGGAACTGGATGCGGAGCCGGCGGCGCCACAGCCGAAGCTTGGCGGCGAGCTACGCGCAGCCGCTGTGCTTCCGCGTGGTGAATATTTCTTCCTTGTCCAGCACCAAGTGTTCGATCTAGACGGCGTGGCAGGCTCGACGCACGCCATGCACGGGGAGTTCTCGTTCACGCTGGAGATGACGCTAGTTCCCGAGCCCACATCGCTCGTCCTGCTGGCAAGTTGTTGCTGGGGCTTCTTGGGATGCGTCAACGGCGGAGCTGGCATTGGGCGTCGCTACGACACTCGCGAACCGCCGGCCCACACCCGAGCGACACAGGTGAACGTAGGGTTCCATCGCAATTCGGAGCAGCGATGGTTGTAACTCAGTCCTGCCCGAAAAGCATTCTTCACGGCTTTCGTCGGCTTCTAGCGTCAGCGGCATTCGTCGTGTGCGGAGTGAGCACCGCCAATGGAGTCCCGTTGCGTTGAGATTCGACTCTCGAAGACAACAGCCAAGCCGGATCACCTGAGCACCGACTTCGCACGGAACACTGGGGCAGACCAACAGCTCGTTCACAAAGGCTCACTTGTGTTTGTTCCCCCATCAGGAACACACGATCCGGTTACCGCAGCGATCGTGCCCCCACGGTTAGAGTTCATCTATCTATCCGATGTCCACTCAGAGATTCTTGTACGATCGGCTAAAGCGCAATTTGCTGCTGGACAGTCAACACCTCTCTGCACCGTCTCCTGAGTTCGGGTTGCCCGACTTCGACATTCAGCAGGTTCATGGCGATGAGGTGTCTGCTGTTACGGGCTCGGAGATTGGCGAGGTCGCATATCCTTTGCCGACATCGCAAGGGATCGTCACGCGGTTCGAGCGTCACCCAAAGAACAATCGAAGGCTTGACAGGCCGACCTCGCCCGGGTTACGGCCGTGTTATTCTGTCGGCCTTCTCGGAGGGTTCATGCCTACGATCGCCGTTTCGCAGACGGTGTCGCAAGCGCCGTTGCGCCGTGTGGGCAGCCACGACCGCGTGTTCTACGGCAGCGTTGCCGTGTCCATGGCCCTCATGGCGATCGTAGGATTCGCGCCCACCTTTTACCTGCCGCTGTTCAGCGGTGGTCCCATGGCGACCTTCGGTGCTGGTCGCCCTTTCACACCGTTGGTCTACATCCATGGTGCGCTGTTTACGGCATGGGTTGCGCTCTTCATCGTGCAGACCGCACTGATTTCGGCGCGCCGCGTGACCCTGCATCGCCGGATCGGAGTCGGGGGCGCGCTCCTGGCGGCGGCGATGATTGTGGTCGCGACGATGACGGCGTTGGCCGCGGTGCAACGTGGCTCAGGGCCGGCGGGAATTCCTCCGCTGGCGTTCCTCGCGATTCCGCTGTTCGACACGGTCATGTTCACCGCGTTCATCACGGCTGCGCTGGCGCTGAGACGCAACAAGGAGGCGCACAAGCGGCTGATGCTGCTCGCGTACGTCAGCATCATGGGTGCACCGGCCGCGCGCCTTCCGGGCGTGTTGCCGCTCGGGCCGCTCGCGTTTTATGGGATCGCGTTCGTATTCCTCGCCTCGGGGATCGTCTACGATCTCGTGTCGCGGCGGCGCATCCACCCCGCCTATATCTGGGGTGGCACCCTGTTGGTCGCGTCGGTCCCGCTGCGGCTGGCGATCTCAGGCACGGCGACGTGGACGGCAATAGCGCAGGCGCTGACGAGATAAGCGAGTCGCCACATTCTTGGCGACTGAGACGCTCACAGCCCGCCCGGGGAGCCGGATGCGAGGCTGGTAATCGCGCCTACATCGAACCGTCGCTGACTTCGAACGCTGACAGCAACCTTCCCGCTATCCCGGCTGAATTCGCAGCGCATCAACCGTCCGGGCCTCGACAGTCTTGACGAGTCCACACCCACAGGCTCGGCGACACCTTCACTGGATCGCACGCGCATAAATCGCCAGGCGGTCGAAGTGGAATCCGATCGCGTGCCGTAAAGGATGTACCGCCCATCTCGAGACCACTGTACGACCTCTGGCCACCCTCCGCCCGGCGACGATGTGACCACCTCGCGGAAGTCGCCATCGTCGACACCGGCTGTGAAGATCCGACCGTCGTTGGTGTGTAGGGCCAGCATCCTTCCATCTGGGCTCACGGCGATTCCCTGGACAGGCGGCGTGGATGCCGGAAGAGGCATTATCCGGCGCTCGAGTCCGGAGTCTACAGCTGTTGCAACGACCGCCGACCAGCGACGGGCGTTCCCACGTTCGACACGCCCCCTCCGAGACTTATCCGCTCGCCGGTCTGGAGGTTCCGGATCTCGATGTGGGCGGGACTCTGATTCGTTCCAGTGCCGTACGGCTGTGTGAATACCGCAGCGAGCCGCCCGTCAGCGCTGACATCCGCGGTGAACGCGGGCTCGTCCTGAAAGACCGTGACGCGGCCGGTTCGCGCCTGGGGAACGACCGTCTGTGCCGTTGGCATGACCGCTTCTGTCGTCAACAGCGCGGCCGCAAGTAAGGTCCGCATCAGCACCTGCATCATGTCGTGGCAGATGCTAGCACGGCAAAATCGCGTGCCCTCACACGCGGACTCAATCCACGCTCGGGGTTACTGGAGCTGCAAGTAACGATCAGGAACGGTGGAACCCCAGACTGCAGCTGGCGAGCCCAGGTGCCAAGATTGTCTTTCGTGACACGGACCACTTCCATCGGCGGAATGATCGTCGGTACCTCCTGCTTGAGATGGATCTTCTCGACGATCCGCGGGACCGATACGTAGCCCCAGTTGTAAGGCGCAGCGCCAGTAGCACCGGGGCCACGCCGTTCTCGACGAATGGAAGTTGCGCCGGCAGTGCGTTGACGGCGACCACGGTGACCTTCTTTGGATCCAGCTCCTGCAGCAACCGGGGCGTGGACAGCGCCCATCCGCCGACCATGGCCCATCCTCTGATCTGCGGGTTGGCCGCTTGCGCGCGGCTGACCTCCGTGGCCGCGTCGGCCGGGGTCTCGGCGTGATTGTAGGCACCGACAAGCGTTCCCCGCGAAGATCGCCACGGGACCTTCTTGCGAATCTGTGAGGCCAGCTCGCGCATCACGGCCTGCCCGAGCTTCTCATCGTCGACGCCGTAGAACGCGAAGCGCTTCGATTCGGCCGCGTCGCTGTCGAAGGTCATCACCGGCACACCACGTTCGACCGCGTTGTCGATCGCGCTGGTCGTCCGCGCCGGGTCGGAACAGGAAATCAGGATGGCGCTCGCACGATCCTTCACAGCTTGAGCGATGCTGTTGCTTGAAGCTCTCCGTCTTCGCGGTCCGGCGTCATCCACACGTCTGCCTCCATGACCGCGCCCTTCGGTGTTATAGGCGATTCCGTCGCTTCGACGCAGACATTGTTGCCATCGGCGTCGGCGGTGACTCGCTGGAATCGCTGAGCTTCTGCAGGCGAGCTACGGACTTCGGCGGTTGGAGGAGCTCATGCGGCGCGGATAGCAGCAGCAGAACAATTCGGTGCGATAGCGAGAGTGGCCAGACGACTTCGCGATCAAGTGGGGCGCGCAGCGCAGCGCCGTGGCACCCTGCTTGCACGCGCAAAATGCGATTTTGAAGAGGCACCATGAGGGCCAATCGACGTCTTGCGGCGGTTCTGAGCGCCGCTGCTGTATTGGGCTCGCTCGCGACTGTGCCTGCGGGCGCGGTCGAGCCCGTGAAACTCAGCGGCTGCCTGGTTCAGGGCGAGGGGAACGACGGATTCCTCCTCATCAACTCGCCACGGGAGCCGGTCTCCGGCACGGCTTCGAGCAATACAGCGGCGCCAGGTTCCGTCGGCACCACCGGCGTCGTCGCCAACATCTTCTATTGGTTGGACGAAGATGACGACCTGAAGTCCCACATTGGTCATCGGGTGGAAGTCGAAGGCGATTTCAAGGGCGACCTCCGGGAAGGCGAAATCAAGATCGATCGCAAGGAGCAGTGGACCGAAGTCGAAGTCAAGTCGGCTGGGCGGGAAATGAAAGCCCGCGTCCCCAACGCCTCGGTCATCGCCGGCCCCGACCCCGACCGTAAGGTCGACGTCCTGGTGCGGCGCGTGGACGTGAGCAAGGTGCGGATGCTCGAGGCAAGCTGCCGTTAGCGCGCAGGTACTGCAGTTCGCGGCCGACCGGTGCACCTGCGAGGGAAGCGGATATCGCGGGGGCCGCGGCATCACTGTCTCAGCAAGCGCGAGCCGCGGATCGAGCATCGCGGTCTTCGTCCAGTCGACGAGCCCCTTCCGCATCTTGCCCACGAAAATCAGCGGCACGTCACGCTAGCGCGCAATCCCCGCGCAGTTGACCCGATCGGCCTTGCCTGATCCAAACTCCGACATCGATTGCGGCGACGGCATCGAGAGCCCTAGCCCGAGCGATTCCGTTGCGACAGTCAATGCGCAGCGCTGTCGTCCCTTCTCGAGGCACCGGTCGCGCGCTCATAGCGCTCGCGAGGCTCGCGATCGTGATTCGACCTTGTCTCGCAGCGATCGTGTCGCGATCCCCGCACCGTTTGGTCCTCGAAACCGACTCCAACCGTTTCCACTTCCCTCGCAATGAGAGGCGGCTTGACCTGCCCCCAATTTCCGCCACGCCCTAGACCGAGAGTTCCTCAGGTGTAAGGTCGTCCTGCAGGCGAGCGGGCGGTAGCCGGCGAGCCCCCTCCGTGGTCGTGGCAAAGTGGTGCGGCGTCTGATCGGCGAGCGCACTTTGCGGCCGCACCGTGTTGTAGTCGACCCGCCACGCTTCAATCGTGGTCTGCGCGTCGGCCAGGCTGACAAACCAGTGTTCGTTTAGGCACTCGTCGCGGAATTTGCCGTTAAAGCTCTCGACGTACGCGTTCTCGATCGGTTTGCCCGGTCGGATGAAGCAGAGCGTGACGCGCGCCGCGTACGCCCAGGCTTCCAGCGTGCGGCCCGCAAATTCGGGTCCGTTGTCCAGGACGATCGATTGCGGTAACCCGATCGCAGCACGGAGCCGACCGAGGACGCGCGTCACGCGGAGGCCGGGCAGCGATGGTCGACCTCGATCGCCACGCACTCCCGTGTGTCGTCGTCCACGATATTCAGCGTACGGAAGGCGCGGCCGTCCGCGAGCGTGTCGAGCGTAAAGTCCATCGACCACCGTCTCGCCGCGCCGCGTCGGGGTCGGCAGCGGCACCCGTTCGCCACGCGTCAGCCGCTTCCGACGGCGACGACGGACCTGCAGACCCGCCGCGCGATACAGCCGATAGAGCCGCTTGTGATTCACGGTGGTGCCGGCCCGGGCGATGAGCACATGGAGTCGGCGATAGCCGAAGCCGGGCTGCGCGCCGCTGCGTGCGCGTGCAACTGCTCGACGACGTGCGTCCCACGCCCGCTGCGCGTTCGCCTCGTTCAGTCGCGGGCGATATTGCCAGGTGGCCTGCTTGACAGGCTCAGAGCTTGAACGACACGAGCCGCCCGTCGGAGACTCGTGCTGCGCGTCTGCCGGAGCCACTCCACCGCCTCGCGCCGAGCCGTGGTGCTCACCATTTTTTTGCGACGACCGCTTTCAGCGCCTGGATGTCGAGGGTCCGCTCGGTGATGCCGTGCGTGCGACACAGATCGGCGACTTTTCGCCCGGCCTCGCCTTCCTTGACGATCGCCAGGATCTGCTCGTCGCTGAACTTGCTCCGTTTCATGGGGCCTCCTCGTTTTGGAGGACCCGCATTCTATGGGACGTGGCGGATCAGAGGGGGCAGGTCACCGTGAGTGACTGTCGCTGAAGCTGGCACTTCGCCGGTTGCACTCACGGTTCGGGCGTCGAATCCGGTTGAACGACCGCGCGCGGTGCGACACTTCGGACGGCCTTCGATTCTGGGAGGGTGGTTGCGCTCGAGGAAATCGCAGGGTTACTGAAAGTTCTCGACGAGTATGAGATCCCTCGCAACCTTGAAGACGGCTAGCAGGGCAGCCTTGCCGTCGGGAGCGACGGTCAGGCCAGAGGCAGTGGATCCCTCGAAGCGGCTGATCGACCGCGACTTTCGCGTCGTCACATCGATCGCCCGCAGTTCCAGCAGGTTTGAGCGTGACGGCTCCGGTGCAACGACGTAGAAAACCTCGTTGCCGAACGGTAGATACGCGCTGAGGATGCCCGTTACACCCTCGACGATCGGTTGATCCGGACCGCCGGCGAGCGGCTTGGCGTACAACGTGCTCTCGCGCCGGTAGTACAACGTCCCGTCAGTGGACACCCGCGGTGCGTCGCCTCCTTCACGGGTCAACTGCACCGGGGTTCCGCCGTCGGAGGGAACCCGCCACACCTCCATGCGGCCGGATCGATTCGACCCGAAATAGATCCACTTGTCGTCGAGCGACCAGCTGGGGAAGTTCGCGTGGTAGTCACTGGCGGGGCGCGATCTTCCGCCAGCCGCATCAATCACGTAGGCTCTTCGCACCCCGTCCTCACTCCTCGAGTCGAAGACGATGCGCTTGCCGTCGTGCGACCAACGGGGACTGCCGCGGTCCCGCCCGGCGGCTCCTCGCGTCAGCAGGGTCGCGCCGCCGGTGCCATCGCTTCGGGCGATCCAGACCTCCTGCTCCCGGCCGGAGCGCGCGGATGCGAACGCGATCTGCGTTCCGTCTGGCGAGAACTCGGGATCGGCGTCGGCGAGGCTGGACGACGCTGGGTGCCGACTCGGTGGCGTACCTGGTGTCGATAGATCGAAACGCCAGATGTCGAGATCGCTCAGGTCGCGTGCCACCACGAGCCGACGTTCCGTCGCCGATACGGTTGGTGTGTAGACCTGCGAGCCCGCCCAATCAAGTCGCGTCGGCTTTTCTCCGGAGAGAGGGACCCGCCAGAGATACGCGAACGCTATCTGGCTGCTCGACGCGGTTGCGACCAGGGAGCGGCCGTCCGGCATCCAGCTCAGACCCGAGATCCCGCCGTGGAATTCGGTCAGGCGTCGAGCGTCACCCTGGGCAGACAGATCCGCACCGAGAGGCTGAAGCCAGATATCGCAGCCCGCTGTGCCAGCGACGTTGCAGCCGACGTACGCGATAGCGTCGCCGCTCGGCGAGACCTTCGCTCCTACGTAACGGACCTTCGCCAATGGTGCCGTGACGATTGCCCGCCGCTGGCCCGACTCCACTCCAATGAGGAACAGTCCGTTCTCGCCGTCGTTGGAAGTCAGGTCCGCCACGATCAGCCAACGGCCGTCGGGCGTCCAGCTGGGTGCCGGAGTGAACTGAAGGCCGGCGCCGGTGCGCCGCACGTCGGCAACCTTGTGTTCCGACCCTGGGATGTTGGGCGAGACATAGATCGCGCCGCGGCCGTCGGCCTGCATCCGCGTAAAGGCGATTTCCCGGCCGGACGGCGACCATTCCGGCAACATGTCGGGCAGCGGATCCGTCGTCAGCTGCAGCGGCGTGACCGCGTCCACTGGCTTCACGTAGATATCCGAGTTGTTCTGTTCCTCGCCGGTCCAGACGAAGGCCACATACGCGCCGTCCGGAGAGAGTGCCGGCTGGGTTTCCGAGCCGTTGTAGGTGGTGAGCGAGGTGACGGTTGGCGGCCCGGCCGCACGCGTTCTCGGCCAGAACGACCATGCGCCCGCTGCGATGAGCGTGAACGTCGCCGCGGCTGCCACCACCCATCGCCACCTGCGTCGCGGCGCCGGAACGTGCGCCGTCTCAATGCGCTCGCTCGACTCGGTTTTGATCTCCTCGAGCTCGACGGCGAGATCGGCCATGAACTGAAACCGCCGGCTCGGCTCCTTGCGGAGACACCGGATGATGATCCGTTCGAGCTCGCGCGGCAGGGTCGGGACGACCTGACTTGGCGGCTTCGGTGTGGACGCCAGCACGGCGGCCAGCGTCGACGCCGTCGAATCGCCGCGGAACGCCCGCGTGCCCGTCGCCATCTCATAGAGCAACGCGCCGAAGCTGAAGATGTCGGTCCGCGAGTCGATCGGTCTGCCTTCGGCTTGTTCGGGCGACATGTAGGCAGGCGTTCCCACGACCCTTCCATCGCCCGTCTGCAGCGGATCGGTGAGGATCGTCGTCTCCGAAGAATCAAGCGGCGTGACTAACAGTTTCGCCAGCCCGAAATCGAGGATCTTCACGCGACCGTCGCCGGTCACCATCAGGTTCGACGGTTTGAGATCGCGGTGGACGATGCCCGCGGCATGGGCTTTGGCGAGGGCATCCGCCGCCTGGGCGGCGTAGTTCAACAGGTCGCCAAGCTTCATGCCGGCGCTGCCAATCAACCGGTCTAGCGGTAGCCGGCGACATGCTCCATCACGATGTAATCGAGACCGTCCTCGCTGGCGATCTCGTGAATCGTGACGATGTTCGGATGGTTGAGCGCTGAGGCGGCCTTCGCCTCCTGCACGAACCGGCGCTTACGTTCGGCGTCGGAGATGGCCTCGGCGCGCAGGACCTTGATGGCAACGAAGCGATCGAGACGGGTGTCTCTGGCCTTGTAGACCACCCCCATCCCACCGGTTCCGAGTTGCTCGACGATCTCATAGTGACCGACAGTTCGCCTGATCATGCTCGTTGGCGCAAGGATAGGCCAGAACCAAGGTGAGTGTCACTCGGCTGTCAGCGGTTAGCCTCAGTTCAGGACGAACAGACGACAGTCCATTCCCGCCGGCTGAACAGTATGCAGCTTGCCGTCTAGGATGAAGACAATCGCCCGCACCAGCGCATCAAGGGCAAGGCGGCGGCTCACGTCGGCACGGCGTATCTGGCGGAACGATTTCGGCACCGCCGCCTCCCGTTGGTCAGTGAGCGTTCGAGCCGCCGACTGCTCGGCCGGCTCGCCCGCCACGACGTTAACAACACCCGCGCCGGGCGACGGCGAGGAGCCAAGCAGCATCGGGGTTCTGCGCGCTTTCGCGAGCGCGAGGGCGTCCGCGAACAACCTGTCCGATTCTCGCCCAGTTCCTGCTGTCCTCGACGCTGAGCCAGCGCTGCAGTTTCTCGACTTGGGCCTTGATCCGCGCTTCAGCGGTCACGCTCAGCGTTCCCCTGATTTCGGTGCGGGTGGCAGGGGCTCACGAGCCCGAGCAGCCGGGAGCGGCGTTCACAGAGGCGAACCGCCGCTTGCACGGCTGGCGGGCTTCCTTTTGGACCTGCGGCCACAACCCCTCGACCATCTAGTCGCAGCGCTGAAGCTCCAAATCCCGAAGCTCCGCTGCCTGTTCCACTGTCTTCTGCACGGAGCGCGGCGAGTTCGGCCATGACGTCCGCGTGCGCCGTGTGCACGTCAACGCCGAGCAGTCGGGCGATCTCGCGGTACGAGCCGCCGGCCTTCCGCAACTCGAGCGCAAGCGTGCGGCGCTCGGCGATGGACTCGACCTGGCCGGCGCCGCCGGGGTGGGCGTTGCGCCGCTGTGGCGTTGCCCTCGCTCATCGGCGGTCGCGACTCGACAGGGAACTGAGGGGAATGCGTCGTCCTAGCATGGTGGTTTCTCACGTGAAATCGGTTGCGGGTGGGTAGCGTCGTGATGCATCGCTTTGCCGCATTCTGCCGACCTGACACGCGACATCCTTAGAAATACCGGCTATTTCGATCGCTTGATGCGACTCTTAATCTGCGGGTTCTCGGTTCGATTCCGAGGCGGCTCACCATTTACATTGAACAACTTACGAAAGCCCGTCGCGGGCGCCGGTCCGTCCGGATGCGCCTGGGTTGCAAATGGAGGCGCATGGCGCCGAGATCGTGCTGCGGCCGGATCGAAGCGTCGGCGTAGATCTCAACCCGATCGCGGGGCTCGATGCGGCGATTGCCGGACGCTGGGCGACGGTGATCGCCGGTCTAATGCCAGAGATTCGGATGATCCTGCTTGCCCGCGTGGGCCGGAACTAACGGTGCGGGAGCGCCGACACCCTCCCTCTGGACCACCTGCGCGATCTGTTCCAGACGCTGCGGGACTCCACTGTGCCAGATCGCATAGCACTCGAACCGAAGCTGTGGGCTTGGCTTGAGGGCACAACACCAGCAGAGAGGTCTTGGACGATTGACAGCACCATTCGTGAATGCCTCGGCTAGTGAGGTGGCTATCAGCAAGCGGCCACATCACAGAGCGACCGTGATCCTGCCGGCTGGACTGGAGACGCTGCCAGCAGCGTTGAGGCGGGAGCAGCAGCGTTCGAGAAGACCCTCTTAGCGCCTGGTGAACACCATTCGGGCGCTATCGGAAGCGCATGCGTGGAACTGCACCATCTGATCGGCGGCAACATGTTGACAATTTTCCCAGCCCCGCGTAGCTGGAGAGTTCAGCTGGCAGGTACCTGGAACAGAGCGTTGAACGGCACCGTGATCGCAGCTTCCGAGACAGTCACCGGTTCGTCAGTTGGGGCGAATCCTGTGATGTTCAGATACCTAAAGCCTGCGAGCTCCGTGGTGAATGGGGACTCCATTTCGAATGCGATGAAACGATTGCCTATTAACAAGTCAAGCCCAGAATTCGAGAAAACCGTCGGCCCCTCAAGCGACAGGGCTCTGTCGGCCCAAGCGTGCGAGCTTAGAGCAATCGTCGCGTCATAGCTGCGAGACATCAGCTCGGCGGGGAAGCCGGCGCATGGTGGCAGTGGCCCAAAATCGCGCGCCGCGGCGCGGTCCATTGAAATGGTTACGGCATACGCACCGGGGTCGAGCTGGATCGCTGACAGCTCCAGCGACTCCAGTCTGATCACATCGATACCGCCCTGAATCGCTGGCTGCCATTGCGTTCGGTGCGTGAGTGGCTTGAAACCTTCGTGCGCAACTTGAAGGGTAACGGTGCCTGTCGCCGTACTGTAGAGTTCGAAACGCCCGGCAGTATTCGATGTCTGTGTGGTGCCTGCCATGGGACCGTCCAGCACACGCACTGAGGCGCCGGCCAGGGGGCGCCGGACTCCGTCTGTTACCGAGGCGAAAACGTGGTTTTGATTCGGACTGCCCGCGGCTGTCGGGGAGGACGTACTACATGCGGGAACGAAGACAAGACTGACGTACACGGCAGCAGCGAGTGCGCGGGTGCGGCATGCAGGCGCCTTGGCCCTCACACCTGTGAGCACCGTTCTCACCGAGCAACCGGGGCCACCAGAGGCGACGGAGATGGAGAATTCCATTCGTTCCCTTTCGCACTAGTAAAGAAGAGACGGGAGAGGGCTGACGATCAGGACGCAGCAGGCCGGGTGTTGGCGTCAGTTCTTCTGGAACGATGTCTTTACGACGAATGACTCAGCCGCGGTGCTGTCGTCCCGCAGTGTAACCAGCACCAACAACTCGCTGCCCACGAGGCCATCGAGAGGAAGCGTCAACGGGTTGCCGTAAATCTCGTTGCCCGAGACGCAGCAGATCTCGAGGGTGGGCTGTCGTGCAGATGACTCCGTCGGCGTCACCTCCACGGTCAGTATTCCAGTACTCGGGATCGTCACGCGCATGATGCCGCACCTTCGGGCCACCCAGCCGGTACACTCTCCGACGTCGGATGGAAACGCCACCACAGACGAATCTCCGGCCGTGACCCGCTTGACGGGGTACAGCCGAAAGCTCTCGACGTTATTGTTCGCGAAGCTGTTCGTAAACAAGCTACGCCAATACAGCTCGTACCCTTCCGCAATCACCTGGGCTCGCGCGACAAACCCACTTCCAGTAGAAGTCGCCGAAAAAGCGATCCGGTATCCTCCCGACCCGTCAGAGACGGTCGATGGCCAAGACGAGTAGGGACCGTTCGCCATCGTGACCACTGCGCCGGCGACTGGAACACCCTGTTCGCTCGTGACGACGCCGGTGACTTCGAAGTTAGTTGCGGGTGGTAGCGGTTGCGGCGGTGGCGGCTGCGTGGCTGGGCCGGACGTAGACGGCGCAGTCACTGTGTTCGGCTGGCTTTCGCATCCGACTGCAAGGAGCAGGGTTCCGAGCATCAACGCACCGGCACCAGACGTATTCATAATTACCTTCTAGCGAATATGCCGTGTCAGAATATGCGATTCAAGCGACCTTGTAACAACGAACGATCGAGTGCCGTCCAAACGCACGGCAGGTAGAGCTCCAGCCGAGTGGAGCCTGGTTATCTACTTGCTATAACTCCGAGTGGGCGGGAACCGAACAACTGCCCCAATTGGGCCAAAGCTGAAGGGATGTGGGCTGCTCTGATGAGCTTGCCGGCCCGCTCTGCACCCAGCTTTTCTGCTCCCGGCGGGACGCGAGCCAATACAGCACGAGCCGCCGGCTGAAAGGCTGAATGGCTGTGCTGGCCTGCTACAGCCCAATGCGCCTCCTGCGCCTCGCTGTCAACCGTTCGATCATCAGGACTTCATCTTCGAGCCGAAGCTCGATGGATTCGCGCGTTCGCCCACATCGCGGACGGGCGCTGCACGCTAATCTCGCGCAACGATCACGTCTTCCATACGTGTCGACGGTGACCTGAATCGACGCGTGTCCGAGTTGTTCCTTTACGTACACGACGGACTCGCGCTGCTGCAGCTGGAGTTCCCAGGATTTAGTGGACAGACGCTAGCATCTGGCTTTTTGCGGAGGAGCGATGCCGAAGTCCAAGCCCCAGGTCCCTGGGAGGGTCCGATCAACCTACGCCTTCATTAAGGCCCATCGAGATCAGTACAGCGTCCAGATGATGTGCCGCGTCCTCGGGGTCGCGGTCAGCGGCTACTACCTTTGGCTGCAACAACCGATTTCGAACCACGATCAGGAAGACGCCCGACTGCTGCGACTGATTCGCGCATCGTTCGTCGCGAGCCATGGCATTTATGGCGCTCCGCGCGTCTTCCTGGATTTGCGAGAGGCGGGAGAAACCTGCAGTAAGCATCGTGTCGGACGGCTGATGCGCGAGAACAATTTGCGCGCGCTCCATGGGTATCGAATTCGGCGCTGGGCGGTCGGCAAGCCGTCGCTCCTCATCCCGAATCTCCTGCAGCGGCAATTCACCGCCACGCGGCCTAACACCGCGTGGGTGACCGATATCACCTATATTCGGACGTGGCAGGGCTGGCTGTACCTCGCCGTCGTCATGGATCTCTTCTCGCGCAAGATCGTCGGCTGGGCCGCTGGGCCAACCATTCACCGCGAGCTCGTGCTCAATGCCGTGCTGTTGGCGGTGCGACGGCGACGGCCCTGCGGAACCTTGATTCATTCCGATCAGGGCGCCCAGTACGGCAGCGACGCGTGGCGGCGATTCTGCCGCTCCAATCACCTGGAACCTAGTATGAGCCGCAAAGGCAACTGCTGGGACAACGCCGTCGCCGAGTCGTTCTTCAGCAGCCTGAAGAAAGAGCGAATCAAAAAACAGATCTACAAGAACCGGGAGCTGGCGGTCGCGGACATTGCGCACTACATCGACAGCTTCTACAATTCAACACGCCGCCACAGCCATCTCGGCGGCGTCAGTCCGGAGCAATTCGAGGCCGCTCACAAGCCGCTTCGGAAGCGCCTCCACTAAATCCTGGGAACTCCACCCGGGACGTGGTGGAAATTCGGTAAGGCCCTGCGAGTAGACAGCGGAGTCGGCCATCGCGCATCTTTCCGTGAGTTCTCTCTGGCTGGAGAAGGACGACACGGAGGTGTTACGACGATGGCCAAGCCCAGAGTGGATCTGTCTGCGTTCGTTGGCAAGCTCCTCGAGGAGCAGGATGGCGACGTGCTACGCGAGGGCATTCGCGTGCTGTCGCAGGCGCTGATGGAAACGGAAGTCGCCGGGCTGATTGGCGCGGAGCGTCACGAGCGCAGCGGGGAGCGGACGTGACCTATCGCAACGGGAGTCGGACACGGACCTGGGACACGCGGATGGGCACCATCGAGCTCGCGATTCCGAAGGTGCGGCGATCGTGCGGACCATCTTCGCGCAGCCGGACCACGCGTCCGCGTTGACGCAGCTCCGCAAGATAGCAGATGGCCTGCGAAGCCGCTTTCCGCGCGCGGCCGCGCTACTCGAGGACGCGGCGGAAGACATCCTGGCGTATCGGCACCTGCCCGTCGAGCACCAACGGCAACTCCACAGCACCAATCCGCTGGAGCGGCTGAACAAGGAAATCAAGCGGCAGTCGAATGTCGTGGGGATCTTTCCGAATCCGGCGGCCGTAATTCGGCTCGTCGGCGCCATCCTCCTCGAACAGGATGACGAATGGGCCGTCGCCGAGCGACGCTACTTCAGCGCGGAATCGATGCACCAACTCACGACGCCGACGCTGTCCACGACGGCCCAGGAGATCCTAGCGGCGATTGCGTGACGATGACCGGTGTGGGCGCTGGTGGAAACCGCTCTCCAGGTTTCCAAGCGGCGGTGGACGGCGCTCTTCCGTCCACGGCCGCGGCAGCGTCCACGCCGTGGTTGACTCACGGACGGTGAGCGCGAATTTCAACCACTTGACGGGACACTACCCGATCTGGTTCCAACTGGGCGGTGTTCCCAACTCCACAATAGTGCTTCGCCATCTGACGCCTCGGACTGACCCCGTGACGCGGCCCCGGAGTCGACTAACCTGAAGGGAGGCCGAGAAGATCAGATCGATATGTTCAACAGTTGGGACAGCTGAGCGAAAACTCTCGCAAACGGTTGTATGATTCGCGATAGGTCGCGCTGTTCACTAACCTCAACAGTCTGGCTGATGTCACGCACAGCGCAGATGGCACGGGCGGCAAGACGAGATCGGATGCCGCTGCCCGGCAGCATCCTGCAGCGCACGTGTGCGTGTGGCAATCATTCATTCCATGGCGGTGAGTGCGAAGCGTGCACGAAGAACCGCACTGCTTTGCATCGGCACGCCGCGGTTGCAAGCGAACAATCCGATGTGCCGGCTTCGACGCACCCGGTGAACGACCACCGGTTCGAACATGACTTCAGTCGTGTGCGAGTCGGCGCTGAACCATCGGCGACCGAGCGGGGTGGGCCGGACGAAAGGGGCGCCGGCGAGGAGGAAACGCCAAGCCTCGGCGAGCGGATCGGGCGCACGGTGCGAGGGATCGTGTGTTCGATCGGGCGAGCAACCAATCCGGTGATCGATCCTCTCAGCGACATGTCGACGTTCCAGTCGCCTGGAGCATCGGGATGGCGAGGTGCAAAGTTCGGTCGATACCGAAATAGGTGCGCCCGAATGCATCATGGCTGGGACATTCACGCCCCGGCAGGCACGGCTATTCGGGCCGTCGTCACAGGGCGTATGACGCCCGGGAATGATCGAGGCGGGCTGGGACAGTTCGTAACGCTCACCAGCAATGCCAACCCTGACCGTGCCTATCGATACTCGCACCTCTCGCACCAAGAGGCGGCGGGGTCGTACTGCGTAGGCGCCGTGCTCGGCGCGACGGGAACCACGGGCAACGCGGATGCCGACAGGCCGCATCTGCACTTCGAGGTTCGCGAAGGAGGCAGCTCGATCGACCCCGCTCCTTTCCTCGTCGAGCCCAGCCAGGTCATCGAAGCGACCGGGAGCGCGGCGACGCCAATCAATCACGCTGAGCCCGATCCATGTTAATGATTGAGGGTCTTCAATGAACCGTCGCGGCTACCACTGTCAGGACGTCACGTCCACGCCGCTCAACGTGCAACGCTTCTGTGTATCACGCTCGGCGACGTCGGTCGGCGCGCGCCACGCTGGTAGCATCGCAACCCGCGATCGATTCGAGGTTGAAGCGGAGCGAATGGCGGGCATGGTGACCGGTGTCAGTGCGTCATCACTAGAGCCTTGGATCGCAGCGCCTCACGGCACTGGCGCATCGTCCATGGCTGACGGGGACGGTAACGGACAACCACTCTCGCGATCACTCCGCGCCTCTCTCGAACCGCATTTCGGCTACGACTTCAGTCACGTGCGGGTGCACACGGATGGCCTGGCGGCCCAACGGGCGCGATCACTGGATGCAGAGGCGTACGCGGTGGGCCGGCACATCGGGTTTGCGCCGGGCCGTTTTGCGCCGCACAGTCCACAAGGAAGGTGGCTGCTCGCGCACGAGCTCACACACGTGATTCAGCAGGACCCCGCAGCGCCGCTGAGCGCTGTGTCTCCGGTCAGTCGGTCCGCCGCCACGGTGATGCCGTATCGATCGAAGAAGAGCCCGAATTTTGGTACGTGCGACGGCGGAGGGCTGACAGAAGTACCTTTCAAAAGCAAGGACAAGGATCCGTGGATCGAGAACATCTCAGTTAACTTCACCGCGACGACGACCGACGACGCGGGGGATCTGATACCGACTGGGACACTCACGGCGCAGTATTTCGCAAACCCGGTGAAGCGCGCCGACATCAGCGCATCAATCGTCGGCGGCAAGGCGTCCCAAGGATTGAATGACCGGGGCAATCACAGGGTGACGCGGATCGAAGGGTGCGGCTATAACCAAACAGCAGTAGCAAAGGCGGACCGTGTTTCCGACGAGTACCCTGGAAAGAAGCACTTCAAGCCGGGAAAAACCGACCTCGCCAACATGAGCTTCGCGGTGTTCTACAAAGAGGGCAAAGCGAGCGGTAATCAGGCCATCCATCTCGGCAGCTTGGTTACAGGGTCTCTTTCCTGCGTCCATGTCGACGCCGAGAACCCGCTTCGGCAGATCAACTACCACTCGCGAGAGGGAAAGACGAAGGTAGTTTTAGGTTACAGCGCGGGCCCGCTGAAGGAGCTGTGCTGTGCCCGCTTCGCAGCGATGGGGCGTATGGTGTCTAATCCGTGCGGCGGGCAGGACGCCAAGAAATGCCCGTGATCGGGACACGCGTAGTCACCTACGCATCGAGAGTCTCACTCGCACGGCGCGGCAGACGCAAACGAGGCGGCACGCATCTGTGAACGGCCGCCCGTAGCGAGTCCACCAAGCTGGAAAAGTCGATGACCGAGACCGAAGCCTGGACTGGTATGACTCGCGTCGCGCTCGTTCGAGGCCGAGGTTTTCTTTCGCGACCTGCGAAATCACGGTGGACAGAGGTCATGAGGGCTCCGCTCAGGGATGGCCGGCGAGGGGGCCACGGGCGTGCCGGTCGCAGGCACCTCATTTCGCCCTTGGGGTTACGGACTCGATGTCATAAACCGACTTCCAGTCCAGACCATGGACGTTATTGGTCCCGGTCAACCGCTTCATGACTTCCACATAGAATCGGGTCTTGAAGTTGTGACTCGGGTCGTGGGTCTTCATCGTGGTATCGGTCACCATGACCTTGTTGATGCCGTTCTTGTCCAGGTTGATCTCGACGAGGTCGAGGCGCTTATTCCCCACATCCCCTTTTGCAAAATCGAGGTGCCCGTCCAGCTTCTTGTTGAGTGCGAACTCCTGCTTCTCTAGAGCCTTGATCGTGCGCCAGTCCCCAGCGCTCTTGCGCTTCGCCTCCCACACCCGTTTCAACGCATCAGTGATCGGGTCTACTTCCTGCTTCCACATCCTCCGCAACGCGGGATTGCCCTCGATGAACTTCAGAGCCGGCTGAGACAGCACCCTGGTGCGTGGGAGCTTAACCCCTGTTTGGAAGTCGATCCCGTGCTGCTTCAAGGCCTTTTCGAGCGCGTGGAAGTTGCGCGTCCCTCCCTTCCAGCCGAAGTAGGTCTTGCTCGGGGGAAGGCGGCTCGTCGACGAGCACGCGCTTCTCGAAGGCAGCACCCGACTCTGGCACGTTGGGCACGGGCTCCTTGGTGGGAGGGGGGTTCCGGCCGAGAGCGGTTTCGTCATGGCCGCCTTGTCCGGCGTTTCCTCCTTCGCCGTGTAGTCCTCGTCGACGACATGCCTGGACCCGTTCATCACGATCACGTACCGCCCCGGTCCCTTTGGCTCGGCGCTGAATCGGTTTATCCAGCTGTATTTGGCGCGCAGCGGTGACAGCGCGGCGATCGCTATCGGGACAGGGACGTCTGCCTTGTCGTTTATCTCGGTCATAACCGACGCAGCGGCGATCGCCATGGGAAGCTGCTTGGACTTCGAGTCTTTGCCGTCGCCGTGCTTGGACGCCTCGTGCTTCGAGCGCTTACGCCCGGGCACGATGTCGAGCATGTCGTCCACCTTGTTGAGGATCTTCGCGAGAATCTCCGCGAGAACCTTGCCGACCTTCCCGAGCTTGCTCAGCAGCTTGGCCGCCAGTGAAGCGCCGCCGCTGAAGACCGCCATCAGGATCTCCGCGGCGATGTAGCCGATCACACGGCCGCGGAAATTCCACTTGTCGAAGAAGTTGTTGGACGACCAGCGGCGCGTGAAGCTATTCCACATCTCGCCGATCGCCGTGCTCAGCGCATTGACGATCGTAGACAGCACCTCGCCCGGCGTCTTCTTCTCCAGGAAGTCCACGATCGCGTCGTAGATCTTCGACGCTTTGTCGAAGAGCTCGCCCGTGAAGAGGTCTTTGACCGTGGAGATGATGGTCTTGATGAGGTCGTAGATCCCGACGAAGAGATCGACGAAGGAACCGATGAACCCCTGGACCAGTCCAGACACGAATCCGCCGATCCCCTTCGTGACCTTGACGAGGGTGTTCTTCCACGCCGGACGCTCGGGAATGATCCCCTTGTCTTTCAGCGAGTCGATGTAGGACGGGCCGGGGAGCCAGATCTTGTGGCCGAGTTTCAGCTCAATCGACTGGAGGATGGGCCGCATGACTCGCCGGTATTCGTCCAGGCGGTCGCCGACCCGCGTCAAGAATCCGGCGTCTTTGGCTTCGGCCAGCTTCTCGGGGTTGAGGTAGACGCCGGTCTTGCCCTTCTCGATCGGGTGCTCCTCGTTCGCCTTGTAGACCGCCATCACGAGCGTGCGCGCGTCGTCGCCGGTCTTGATGTCGTAGTCCTGGAAATACGGGTGGTTTTCGACGAGCGACTGAAGCCTCAGCCCAGGCTTGTCGATGTAGTATTCGATTGCTCCTGGGTCCGGCAGCCTCGTATGAATCAGCCATGAAGCGACGTAGCCGCTGTGCGCGATGTACCTCCCGTCGGTGACGTGCACGAAGCGCCAACTGGATTTTGAGTCGGAGTTCTCCGCGACGACGACGACGTGGGTGTTTTCGTCGAGGTGAACCGACTTGGCCGTGGAGGCCGGCGACGTGTTGGGCTCGGGGCGCAATCGCGCGCCTCGCTCCTTCGCCGTCGCCTCCTCTACCCGCACTATGCCGGGCTTGTTTATGAACTTCCACCCCGGCTCCGTATAGGCGGGCGCGCTCGTCGCGGTCTCCGTCGTCGGCCGCCGCTGCAGCACCGCGCGACGCACCGCGCCCTGCTGCGCTACGTGCGTCAGCTCGTGTGCGAGCAGCCGCTGCCCGTGCGGGGTAGCGGGCGCATATTCACCTGAGGCGAAGACGACGTCGCGGCCCACGGTATAAGCACGCGCCTGCACGGCCTTGGCGGATTCGGCCGCGTGCGCGCCGGTGTGCACGCGCACCTGGCTGAAGTCATAACCGAAACGCGGCTCCATGAACCCGCGCGTGACCGGATCGAGAAGCTGACCCGATGAACCCAATTCCTCGTGAACGATACGCGGCGCTTCGGTGAGCCCGGGGTCGTTTGAGCTTTTGTTCTTGGTCTGGACGCGCTCGTGTTCGTCGCCGGACTGTTCCGCCTGACCCTCGAGAAGCACTCTGCCAACGCTGGTGGCGCGTTGGAGCGATAGGTCAGGTATCCTCATCACTTGTTCGGAGATGCGGTCCGCTTCCCGCTCGTGCACATCCCCCGGACGGTTGACAATCAGTTTTCGCTGGTGCGGGAGGGACGGCGGCGCGACATTCACTCGGCTGAAGGTGTGCCGACGCTGGCGACCTTCTTCGAGAGCGTGAGGCTCTTCGCGAGGAACACGCGCGACCCCATGCACGATTGGGAGCGCTTCCTCCCGAGGCGACGCAGTGATTGCGGCGCGCTGCAAGGTGCCGACGTCGCGCTCGCGGCACTCTTCGCACTCGCCCGAGCGGGTGTGCTGGCCGCAGGCGCATGTGCGGTGCAGCATTCGCGTCGGTGTGGTGGTAAGCCTCACCGCCGTTGCCGGTGCCGCTGACGCCGTTACGCGATTGCTCATTGCTAGGCTGCCAGCTGATGCGACGTGGGTTCCGCTGTTCGTTGAACTCGCGAGTGCTGTCGCTGTCGCCTCGCGAGCTTACGAGCAAACATTGCTGACGCTCGCTCGTGAGGACGTCGCCGGTGCCAGCGGCCTCGCTATTTCCCTGGCGCGGCCGTGTACGCGACCCAGCTGAGAAACACCGTCACACTGCCTTGCCCTTCGATCTTGAAGTAGAGCCGGTTCCAGCCGTTCGTCGGCTGCGGTCCTTCGATGAGCGTGACTACAGCGTCGCCGGTCATGATTCTCATGTGCGCCGGTTGCCGCGGCAGGGCACCTGTGACGGTACCGAAATTCGCGGAGTTGCCGGTGATCATTACGGCCGTGGGTACTTTGATCGACGCACGCCACGTCAACGAGCCGCTCACGATCGCAGTCGCCGGCGGCAGCAGTAACTGCATGGGCTCGGGCTTCGGCGGTACAGCCAAGCGCGCCTCGTCGAATTGCCTTCTCGCATCGGCCAGCTTCAGATATTCGCCGTCGATTTCGCGTTTCTGCTGCGCGAGGCGCCCTCGCTCGTTATCGAGTTCGATGCTCTTCGTCTGCAGCGCCTTGCGCTCGGCGGCAAGGTTCGCTGCCGCCGGGTCAGGTGATGGCGGAGTCGGCACCGCCGGCGCCGGAGGTTGCTCTGCCGGTGTCGGCGGTATTGGCGCTGGCTGCGCGGCCCGCTCCGCGACAACGGCGCGCAGCTTTTCCAGCTCCACCCCGCCAGCGTCAGCTTGCTGCCGGGCAGCGTCCCTTTGATTGATGAGTTGCGTCTCTAGAGGCCGCTGGATCAGGAAATACCATGCGGCCACAGCTATTGCGGCAACCGCGATCGACGTGGCCATCAAGGCGGGCAGCGATATCCGCTTCCCTGTTTCGACGGGAACGCGGATGCTGGTGGTCGGTGTCTCGCGTTCCTTCGCTTTGGCCGAGCCGTCGTGCGGCGGCTTCGCGCCTCCGTGCGCGCGCAGCTGATCCTCGGCGGCGATCAATCGTCGCAGCAGCAGACCACGCTCGTGTTTGCTGCCGCTGACCGCCTGTTCGAGCTCGCGGACTCGCGCCGCGAGATCAGCTGGCGTTCCCATGCCCGAGATGACCTCGCCCACGCGCACGCAGATAGCACGAACCTCCAGCACACGTCAAGCGGCGCAAGTCGCTGTGCTACACTCGCGCCGGGCGCGTCGCCCTAGGCGAGGCTCAGCATGTCCACGGAGCCGGCACCGTTTCGGTGCGCAAGCGCGAGCCACCCCGGCTTGCGACGAACCAACAATGAAGACCGCGTTCACTGCGACGTCGAGCGCGGACTGTTCGTCGTCGTCGACGGCGTCGGTGGCCACAACGCCGGCGAACGTGCCGCCGAGATCGCGCTCGATACGTGCGCGCCTGCGTCGCGGACGGCACCGGTCAGCCGGCCGATCGCCTTCGCACGGCGATCACGCGCGCGCATCAGGAAATCTGCCGGCAGGCCGAGCTCGATCGGGCGTTGTCGGGGATGGGATGTGTGCTAACCGCGGCGCTGATCGACAACGGCATCGCGACGATTGGCCACGTCGGTGATACCCGGCTCTACAAGTTCCGCCGCGGAACAGTCACGAAGATTACGCACGATCACTCGCCGATCGGCGAGCAGGAAGAGAGCGGCGCGCTCACCGAGGCGGAAGCGATGCATCACCAGATGCGCAATCAGGTGTATCGCGCCCTCGGATCGACCGAGCAGACGGCGCCGGCGGAGGAGTTCGTCGAGATTCACCAGGTGCCTGTCGAGCGCGACAGCGCCCTGTTGATCTGTTCCGACGGCCTCAGCGATCTCGTGCCGATCGCCGAGATCACCCGCATCGTCGAAGCGCATGCCGACGATCCCGAGATCGTTGCGCAGCAGCTCATCGATGCCGCGAACGGTGCCGGTGGTAAGGACAACATTTCGCTCGCATTCGTCAGCGCTTCGGATTTCGCCAGCGGCTTGTCACAGCGAATCGTCGCGCCGGAGGACGACGGACCCGAGACGACAATCACCCGCGAGCTCAGGCCGGCGCACGCAGCGCCTGCCGCCGACGGTCACGCGCGTCGATCGGCGGTCGGCGTGGCAAGAGCCATTACCTGGCTCGGCGCCGGCGCGCTTGCCGGGGCGATTGTCACGAGCGTGGTAATGCGTCAGCCCGGCACGGTCGAGGAAGTGCCGGCCGTTCTTGCTGTCGCAAGCGCGCCCAAAGTGCTGGTCGTCGGATCCGGGCCCGGCAGTGCGCTGTCGACGATTGGAAGCGCGCTCGAGCAAGCGGCGGTCGGGGACACGATCGTGGTCGAGCCCGGCGAGTACCGCGAAGAGGTCGTGGTGACGAAGGCGATCACACTGACGAGCCGCGAGCCGCGCGGGGCGATCATTCGCGCGCCACGCGGTGCGGCGGCGGCAGTGCTCGTCGACCTCGACGGGCTGGCGCGCGTCACCGGCTTCACTATTGGCGGCGGCGCCGACCGCGATCCGTTTGACGTCGGTGTTCTGATTCGACGGGGGCAAGCCGAGGTCGAGGATATCGACGTGTCAGGCGCGTCGCGGGCCGGCATCGAGATCTCATCCACGGACGCCGTCGTCGTCCGGGCCGTGCGCGTTCACGGCAACGCGTCTGCGATCCTGGTCCGCGACAACGCCAGGCCGCGGCTCGTCCACAACGTTATCGAACGTGGACCAGGGGCAGCACAGCCGGTCGCATTATCCATCGAGCGGAAGGCGCGTCCGGTTGTCACTGGCAACATTCTCGTCGGCTACGATGCGCCGGCGCCCGACGGCAATTTCATTGTCCCCGCTGCGCGCACGAAGCCGCCGCGGTAGCGATCGGCACAGACGCTGATGCCAGATGCTCTCGTGTTACTTGCGGAAGAGAAAGTGCGCCGCGTCGGTCGGCGAGAGCAGCACCCGATCGCGCGGCGACAGCGGCGCCTCACCCTCGATGCGGTTTTGCGGAGTGTTGAGAAAGACGCCGTTCTTCGACGCGTAATCGACGACGAAGACCTGACCGTTCTTCGGCCGGATTTGTGCATGCCGCGCCGAGACCCGCGGATCGTCGATGACGACGTCCGATTCCGGATCGCGGCCGATCATCAAGCCGCGTGCTGGAATGTCCCAGCGCTGTCCGATGAGTGTACCCGACACGCACGTGATCGTGCCGTAGATCACCGGCTTGATCACTTTCGTCGCGTCCTCCTCTTCGTTGTCGTCAGCGATCACCGTGTCGTCAGCTGGACGCCGCGCGCGGGCGTTGCCGCTCAGGCCGATTTTGCCGGCGAGGGATTTCGCGATCGGCAGGATGCGATCGCGCTGCTGCCACAACCACCATGCGGCGCCGCCGGCAGCGGGGACGCCGACGCCCCACGGCCACAGCGCGCCCGACCCGTCGGTGGCGCCATCGGATTGCGCGAGAGCAAGCTCGACGAGAGCGAGCCAGAATGCCAGCGACGTGCAAGCGACCCGCACCAGGAGGCGCATGGTTCCGTCCCGGTGATTATCGACGGAGGCTTCGACCCGCATAACTCTTCCTCGCGTGTGGATAGTCGAAACCGGCACAGGCTACACCCGTCGGGTGTCCAGGTCAACGAACAGTATGGATGTGTTGTTGCAGCCGATAGGTCGGACCTAGTCGCGTCACCTGCACGCGGGTGAATCCATTTCGGCAGTCGCGCGGGTCAAGTATGATGGCGGCTGTCTCAAGGCGTGACGCGTGCTAGGTGGACGAACGGAGCGCCGTGACCGAGTCTCTTACCCGGATCGATCGGTATCAGGTCGTCCAACGCTTGGGCCATGGCGGCATGGGATCGGTGTATCTGGCGCGCGATCCCGTCATCGGCCGCCTGACCGCGATCAAGCTGCTCAAGGAAGAGTTCGACGACGACTTGCGCGAGCGCTTCACGCGCGAGGCGCGCGCCGTTGGCTCGCTCGAGCACCCCAACATCGTCACGGTCTATGACATAGGCGATCACGAGGGGCGGCCCTTTATCGCCATGCGCTACGTCTCCGGCGAAACGCTGGCCGATCTCATCCGGCGCCGGGCAACCCTCCTGGTTACGCGAAAGCTTCGTCTGATCGAAGAGGTGTGCGCCGGCCTTCATGCAGCTCATCAGGCCGGCATCGTCCATCGCGATATCAAGCCGGCGAACGTCATGGTGGACGCAGACGGCGTGGTGAAGATCCTCGACTTCGGAATCGCGCGGCTGGCGCAGTCCGACTCGCAGCAAACACAGGTTGGAACGGTCATTGGCTCCTACAACTACATGTCACCGGAGCAGATGGCCGGCCACACCGTCGGTGTTCCGAGCGACATTTTCTCGGTCGGCGCGGTGTTCTACGAACTGCTGTGCTATTCCCGCGCATTCCCCGGCACGATGCAGGAAGGTTTGTGGAATCGCGTCGTGATTGAGGCGCCGCCGTCGCTCGCCGAGCGCTGCGGAAACCTCGATCCTGAGGTCGAGCGCATCGTGATGCGGGCGTTGGAGAAAGCGCCGGCCAATCGCTATCCGGACCTGGCGTCGATGCGCCGCGATATCGCGCGGTCGCGGACTCGGCTCGAGACCCTGGATCGCGATCGTCTACTCGCTGCAGCGGCGCGTGAATTGGCGGACGGCGATGCCGATCGAGCGCTCGCCTCAGCTCAGGAGGCGCTCGCGCTCGATCAAGAAGACGAGCGGGCGAACGAAGCAGTCGCACGGGCTCGGACAGCGGTCGCGACCAGACTCGCCGTTACGAACGCGCGGGCGGCGCTGGCTGCCGGGACCTACGACAACGCGATAGCGTGTGCGGAACAGGCACTTGCCCTTGATCCGACCTCGAGCGAGGCGATTGCTATCAAAGAAGAGGCGAAGGTCCTGCGCGAGACTCAAGAAGCGCGGCAGGCTGAGCAGTTGGCCGCAGAACGGCGGCGGACGCTCACCGCGAAATTGACAGACGCACGTGGCATGTACGAACGTCGACAGTACCGCGAAGCGTTGAAGGCGATAGATGGCGTGCTCCAGATTCCCGCGATCGGAGACGTCGGACTCAGGGACGAGGCCGCCGCACTCTGCGACGCGATTGAGAACGCGCTCATACATGAAGTTCTCGACGCCCCGGAACCAGTCACGCCTCAGGCCGATGAGCCTTCAACAGAACCTGAAGCTGACCCCGAGATTCCTACCGTCATGATTCAGCGGCGCGCTGTTGAGCAACCGCCGGCGCGCCGGCGGCTGTTTGTTGCCATCGCCATCGTGGTCGCTGCAATCGTCGGTTCTGGTTCGTGCTGACTCGCTAGCTCGCGTCAGCCAGCCGCCGCGACGAGCGCACCGTGCGCGCATGCATTTCGCGCGTAGTTACGGCCGAATTAGCTTGACTCGTTTGATCGGCGCGTGATATTTGCTTCGGTCTCGTTTTCGCTGAGCATCGATCGCGTGTAACGAGAGCACGTAGTAGCGACACCACGCTGTGGCCTGCACTTATGCTCGTTTGCCCCAAGTGCCACACTCAGTACGCCGACTCTGTCGAGTTCTGCGAGAGAGACGGCGTCAAGCTCGAAGCTGAATCGACCGGCAAGTCAAAGACCGGCGATTCAGGAAAAGGTGATCTACCCCCCAAGGATGAGTCGGCACCGGACACCGGTGATCTCGACAAACTCAAAGCACAGGTTCGCGAACTCGAAGCGAAGCTTAACGCCGCCGAAGCGAAGCTAGGCGCCGCTGACATCCCGTTGAAGAAGCCGGGCGCGACGAGCCTCGAGAAGACGCCAATTCCCGAAGACAAAAGAGCCCACGTCGAACCGGAGACGACCGAAGTCGTCGAGGCAGCAGAAGTCATGCACGGCTGGCTCGTCGGTATCGAAGGGAGCGTCAAGGGGAAGCGCTTCGGCATTCCGGCGCGCGGCATCAAGATTGGCCGCGGCAAACGCGTGCAGATCCTGATCGAAGACGAGAATGTGTCGAATACGCACGCGTGGGTCGGCGTCGAGAAGAACCGCGTCGTCGTCCGCGATCAGGGCTCGACCAATGGGACGTTCATCAACGATCCGGACTCGAAGCCGATTAAAGAAGCGCGCCTCTCGGAGGGAGACGAGATCATCATCGCCGGCAAACGGGAAATTGCCGTGTTCATGTTCAGCAAGTGACCGACTGTCGTTAAGGGTACCGATGTGGGATCACCAGCCGCTTGCGATCGGTGGGCCGCGGCGCCGATGACCTGCTTCCCGCTTTCGCCGAGCAACGCCTGACCGCCGACTTACGGAGGCCTCATGCCTGTCGCGCCAACCTACCCCGGGGTGTACATCGAGGAGATTCCCAGCGGTGTCCGAACCATCGTGGGAGTCGCTACGTCGATTACCGCGTTCGTCGGCAGTGCATACGGCGGACCGACCGACAAGCCCGTGTCGGTCAACGGCATGGCCGACTACGAGCGCATCTTCGGCAGCGTGTCGCCTGCGTATCCGATGAGTTATGCGGTACGGGACTTTTTTGTCAACGGCGGGTCGCAGGCGTTGATCATCCGTCTGTATCACGAGGATCCGTCGGGCACACCGCCGGCGCGCACCACGGTGGATGTCGGAGGGCTCAAGCTCGACGCGGCGGCTCCCGGGCCGTGGGGCGAGAACCTTCGCGCGACCGTCAGCAAGGAAGTTGACAAGGACCTCGCCGCGGCGATGAACGTTCCGGTCGATCAGCTCTTCCACCTGACTGTTCGCGATGCCAGCCCCGGAGGGCGGGTCGAGCAGTATCGCAACATCACGCTGGCCGATCATGCGCGGCGGATCGACAGGGTCCTCAAAGCGGAATCCGATCTCGTGCGCTGGGGGGGCGGCGCTCCCGATCCAGGCACGGCCGTGCAGGGCGGCAGCGATCCGGTGACGACCGCGGAGGAAAAGCTCACAGCGGCGAAGAATGCCGTGCCTCGCGATACAGCGGCCATCGACGAGGCCAAGAAGGCCGTGGAAGACGCGAAGGCGGCGTTCAAGGCCTCGCCCGGCCTGGCGCTCACGCAAGCGGACGACTTCACGCCGCCCAATGGCGAAGCGTCGAAGGAGGGCATCTTCGCGCTCGAGAATGCCGATCTGTTCAATATCCTCTGCATTCCGCCTTATCTGCCAGGGCCGGACGGCGTGCTGACCGGCAACGTCGACCAGGGGCTGGTCGCGATTGCCGCCTCGGTACTGCGAGCGGCGCCGCGCGATGCTGCTAATCGATCCGCCGAGCCAGTGGGACACGATGGAGGGCGCGAAGTCGGGTGTGGGCGAGATCGGGTCGACCAGTAAGAACTCGGCGCTGTACTTCCCGCGCCTGCGCGTTCGTGATCCGCTCCGCAACAACCAGCTCGTCGACCTGGTTCCGTCCGGCGCCGTCGCCGGCATCTTCGCCCGCACCGATACGCAGCGAGGCGTGTGGAAGGCCCCCGCCGGCCTCGAGGCCACGCTCGTCGGCGTGCGCGAGTTGAGCGTGCCCCTCACTGATCCGGAGAACGGCCAGCTGAATCCGCTCGGCATCAACTGCCTTCGCTCGATGCCGGCCGTCGGGCCGGTCGTCTGGGGCTCGCGCACGATGCAGGGGAACGATCGCCTCGCCTCGGAATGGAAGTACATCCCGGTGCGGCGCACGGCGCTCTTCATCGAGGAGAGCCTGTATCGCGGGACGCAGTGGGTCGTCTTCGAGCCCAACGACGAGCCGCTGTGGGCGCAGATCCGGCTCAACGTCGGGGCGTTCATGCACAACCTGTTTCGCCAGGGCGCGTTCCAGGGCAGGAGTCCGCGCGACGCGTATCTGGTCAAGTGCGACAAGGAAACGACGACCCAGAACGACATCAACCTTGGCATCGTGAACGTCATCGTCGGGTTCGCGCCGCTCAAGCCGGCCGAGTTCGTGATCATCAAGATTCAGCAGCTCGCCGGCCAGATCGAGACCTAACCGCGGCCGTAGGCCGATGTTGTCGTAGACCGCGTAGAGCCTCGTCGATCCGTCGAGGATCCGTGGATCCGCGCCCATATTCGAGGATGCACTCATGGCACAGTTCACTGTCAATTCCGAGCGATTCGATCCATACAAGAACTTCAAGTTCCGAGTCCTGTGGGAGGGCACGACGACGCCGGTGGCTGGCGTCAGCAAGGTCAGCGCGATGAAGCGGACGACCGAAGTCGTCAAGCATCGCGAGGGCAACGACCCGAGCAGCAGCCGCAAGATGCCGGGGCGCACAGAGTACGAGCCGATCACGCTCGAGCGCGGCGTCACCCATGACACCGAATTCGAGAAGTGGGCGAACAAGGTGTGGAACTACGCTTCCGGTCTCGGGTCCGAGGTGTCGCTCAAGGACTTCCGCCGCAACATTCTGATCGAGGTCTACAACGAAGCCGGCCAGCTCGCCATCCGCTACAAGGTATTCCGCTGCTGGGTGTCCGAGTTTCAGGCGCTCTCTGATCTCGATGCCAACGCGAACGCGGTGGCGATCCAGACGTTGAAGCTGGAGAACGAGGGCTGGGAGCGCGACTACGAGGTGGCCGAGCCGGCTGAACCGACGTTCGTCGAGCCACAGTAGCCATGCGCGCGCTCTCCACGATAGCGCTCATGGAAGCGTGGGAGCGGGGTCTCGACCGGTCGTTGGCGCAACGCGCGCTCGCGCTGCTCGCCGCGGGATCCCCCGAGGCCTCGACCGACCGGCTCGCGCGCCTGCCCGTCGGCGAGCGCGATCGCCGCTTGCTCGCGCTGCGTGAGCTGACGTTCGGCGCCCAACTCGCCGCGCGAGCGGTGTGCCCCTCGTGCCGCGTCCAGCTCGAGCTGACGTTCTCAGCCTCCGACAGCCAGAGCGCGTCATGCGCCACTGCCGGATTGCAGGAGGACGACGAGGACGAATCCGCGTTCGATCGTTCGTATGCCGTCGCGATCGACGGTGCAGAGCTGGAATATCGGCTGCCGACGATCGGCGATCTCGCGGCGATCGAGGGCGAGCTGGACGTCCGCCGCGCGCGCGCGTTGCTGCTCGAGCGATGCGTTGTCGCCGTGCGGGCCGACAATGCGGTAGTGCCGCTCGCATCGGCGTCGCCGGCGCTGCTCAAGGCGCTGGTCGAGCAGATGTCGCAAAACGATCCGCAAGGCGACGTGCAGATAGCGTTCTGCTGTACGGAATGCGGCAGCTCCAGCCGCATCGCTTTCGACATCGCGTCGTTCTTCTGGACCGAAGTCCATGCCTGGGCGCTGCGCACGCTTCGCGATGTGCATGCGCTCGCGTCCGCGTACGGATGGCGCGAAGCGGACATCCTGTCCATGACGCCGCAGCGGCGGCAGATCTATCTCGAGCTCGCAGGCACATGAGTGACTACCTGACGAGCATCGTCGCGAGAAATCTCGAGATCGCGCCGCGGCTCGAACCGCGGCTGGCGTCGACCTTCGAGCCGCCGCCGCGCCACGGAGGCGGCATCGGTCCACGTGTGGACGTGAGCCCGATCGATGGCGACGAAGAGGTCGAACGCGCCGCGGTGCGCTCGGCACCGTCACCGCGGCGCGCGGCCGGGGAATCAGGCGCGGCAGAACAGCCGCTGACGCAGAATCAGGCGCGCCTCCCCTCGCGGGCACCGGTTCAGCCACTCCCGTCGGGCCAGCCGCGACCGTCATTGGCGCCGGCGGCACCGGCAGCCATTGCACGCACGCCTGAGCCGACGCCGGTTCCGATCGCGACAGGTTCGGGGCCACGAATCGCGCCGGCCCCGGTCGCTCGGCTCGACCATGACCAGCACGCTGGTGCGGAATCGCCTCGTCCGCCGGCGACAAAGCCGCGGCATTCGCGTTCGCAGACCCTGGATCGCGCAGAGAACGCAGCCGTCTCGGATCACCATGGTGCGGCGACGGCCGCCGCATCGCCGGCCGGGCCGCAACCGGTGCGAATGTCGGCATCCGTGAGCGGAGGAGCGATCGTCCAGCGCGCGCCGATAGCATCTGCATCAGCTCCGCCGGCCGATCGTGGCGTCGTCTCGGGCGTGAGTGCGGCGCGACCGGATGTCACTGGATCGCGAGCGCAGGTCTCTGGATCTCGAGACGTAGCGCCTGCACCACCAATGACGGCGGAGGCAACCATTGGCACGTCGCGGTCGGAAGCGGTAGCGCCTCTCTCGGCCGCCGATCGTGAGACGAATGCCATGCCGTCTGAAAGGATCGAGCCGAGTCCGATTCGGTCGACCGTCGTTGCCGCGCGACGCGGTGAACCGAGCGCCGCGGCCGCACGGCAACCGGCCGCCTGGCCGTCGTTCGCGTCGCCCGTGGCCGAGACGCCGACGACCATCCACGTCACCATCGGGCGAATCGAGGTGAAGGCGACGCCGCCGGCCAGAGCCCAGCCTCGCGCGGCGGCGCCCGCGGCATCGAGCAGCCTCGACGAATACCTCCGCCGGCGCGCGGATCGAGGCGAGCGGTGAGCAATCGCCTTGCGATCGCCGCGGTGACCCTGACGCTCAGGAATCTGATCGAGCGCGAAGTGCAGCAGATTCTCGGCGGCGCCCGTGTCACCACCGTTCCGCTCGATCGGGCGCGCGACGGCAACAACGACGCCGACCAAATCAACCTGTTCCTGTACCAGATGACGCCGAACGCGGCGCTGCGCAACGTCGGGGTGGCCGGCCAGACGCGAGTGCGCGGCGACCAGGCGTGGCTCAGTCCCCTCGCGCTCAACCTGCACTACCTGGTCACCGCGTACGGGTCCGACGGCAATCTCGCCAACGATCATCGCCTGCTTGGTGGCGCGATGAAGGCGCTGCACGATCATCCACTGCTCGACGCCGACGACATCGCGGCGGCGCTGCCGGAGAGCGAGCTGCACCGCCAGATCGAACGCATCCGCATCACGCTGGAGTCGCCATCGACGGAAGAAATGTCGAAGCTCTGGAGCACGTTTCAGAGCCAGTATCGCGTCTCGGCGTCGTATCAGGCCGCAGTCGTGCTCATCGACAGCACGCGGCAGGCGAAGCCTGGTTTGCCGGTGCTGAAGCGGGGCAGAGACGATGAGGGCGTGACCGCAGTAGCGTCAGCGTTTCAAGCGATCACCGAAGCGATCCCGCCGCCGCCGTTTCCGAGCGCGCAGCTCGGCGATGAGCTCACGATTCGCGGTACACAGCTCGCGACGAGCGACGTGATCGTCCGCTTCACCAACCGGCATCTGGCGGAGCCGATCGAACTGCCGCCACTGGCGGATCGCAGCGACACGCATGTCAAGGTGCGAATCGGCGATGGGCCCACCGACCCTGACGCGCTCGCCGATTGGGTCCCGGGCCTGTATGTCGTGTCGCTCGTCATCACGCGACCGAAACTCCCCGCGTGGACGACGAATGAAGTCGCGTTCGCGCTGGCGCCGATGATCAGCATCGATCCGGCCGTCGCCGCCCCGGGCGACACCATCACGATCACGACGGCGCCGCACCTGCGTGAAGCGCAGCGCGACAGCGTGGTGCTGCTGCTCGGCGATCATCAGGTCTCGCTGGATCGCGAGGCCGCGCCGCTGCCGGATCTCAAATTCAAGGTCCCGAAGATGGCCGCCGGCGCCTACGTCGTACGGCTGCGCGTCGATGGCGTCGACAGCCGGCCAATCATCCGCTCCGGTCCGCGGGCGAAGCTCGAATTCGATCCCGCGCAGATGGTGACGGTCACATGACCGACCTCGCCCACTGGCAGGATGTCAACCAGGCCTACCTCGGGGCCGCACTGCGCTGGCTGCGGTTGCTCCTCGAGCTGGCCGGGGCCTCGCCCGATCCGGCATCCGATCGCGACGACGCGCCGTCCGGCGGAACCCGTGAGGACGGGCGCCCGACCGCGGCCGCCGAGGTCGCCGCGGCGCGCGAGGTGATGCTCGCGGCTGAAGCAACCCAGCCACCGCCGGCCGCCATCATCCTCGGCGAACTGCTCGGCCTGTCGCGATTCGAGCTCGACGTGCTGCTGCTGTGCGCGGCGATGGAGCTGGACAGCCGAACGGCCTCACTCTGCGCCCGGGCTCAGCCAGGCGCGAATCGGCCGTTCCCCTGTTTCGCGCTCGCGCTGCGGTTGTTTCCCGATGCCGCGTGGGATGCGCTGTCGCCCGAGCGTCCACTACGCCGCTGGCGCCTCATCGAGATCAATCAACCCGGCGCGCAGCCGCTGACGATGAGCGCATTGCGCGCCGACGAGCGCATCGTCAGTTACGTCAAGGGCTTGAACTATCTCGACGATCGGCTGTCGCCGATGGTGTCTCCGATCCGTCCCCTGGATGTCGCCGCGCTGCCCGCCTCGCAACGGTCGGTGGTCGATGCCGTGACGGCGTGCCTGTCGGCGACGACCGAGCGCCAGCACCCGCCGATCGTTCAACTCGTCGGCACCGACTCGTCGAGCAAGCAACTCATCGCCTGGCACGTGGCGGCGCAGCTCGGCCTCGATTGTTATCGTCTGCCCGCGGATTTGATTCCGCTAGCGGCGGCAGAACAGGAAACGTTCGCGCGTCTGTGGCAGCGCGAGAGTGTGCTGCTGCCGATCGCGCTGTATGTCGACGCGTCGGAAAGCGACAAGCCGCTCGAGGGCTCGGCCTCGCCCACGAATCGGCTGCTGGCGCGCAGCGGCGGCGTCGTCTTTCTCGAGACGCGTGATGTGCGGCCGTCGCCGGATCGCCCGAGCCAGGTGTTCGACGTCTCGAAGCCCACGGCCCCGGAGCAGTATGCCGCGTGGCACGCGAGAGTGGGCAGCTCGACCAACGGCCTGGCTGGCCGGCTCGCCGAACAGTTCGATCTGGGCGTCGGCATGATCGAGATGATTGCCGATGCCGCGCTCGCCGGGGGTGACGGCAGCGAGGGCGGCAAACCGGAGCGGATCTGGGACGCGTGCCTCGCGCACACGCGGCCGCGGCTGAACGCACTGGCGCAGCGGCTGGTGCCGAAGGCGCGCTGGAGGGATCTCGTGCTCGCGCCGTCGGAGCTCGAGTCGCTCGAGCAGATGATGGCGCAGGCGACACAGCGCGCGAAGGTCTATGACGCCTGGGGCTTCCGCCGCAAGATGAGCCGCGGCCTAGGCATTACAGCGCTCTTCGCCGGCGTCAGCGGCACCGGCAAGACGATGGCAGCGGAAGTAATCGCCAACGAGCTGAGGCTGAACCTCTACCGGATCGATCTCTCGGCGGTCGTCAGCAAGTACATCGGCGAGACCGAGAAGAACCTCGCGCGTTTGTTCGACGCAGCGGACGAGGGCGGCGCGCTCCTGTTTTTCGACGAAGCCGATGCGCTCTTCGGTAAGCGCAGCGAGGTGAAGGACAGCCACGATCGCTACGCCAACATCGAGATCAACTACCTGCTGCAGCGGATGGAAAACTACCGCGGCCTCGCGATCCTCGCGACCAACATGAAGAGCGCGCTCGACCAGGCGTTTCTGCGCCGGCTGCGCTTCATCATCACGTTTCCGTTCCCGGGCGTCGCCGAGCGCCGCGCGATCTGGCAGAAAGTCTTCCCCGCCGAGACGGAGACTTCCGGGCTCGATTTCGATTGGCTGGCGACGCTGTCGCTCACCGGTGGCAGCATCCACAACGTGGCGCTGAACGCGGCGTTCCTCGCGGCGCGGGCCGGCGAGCCGGTGTCGATGACCCACATCCTCGATGCCGCGCGCAGCGAGTTCCGCAAACTCGAGAAACCGATCAACGAATCCGACTTCCGCTACCGCCGGCCGGCGGCGGTGCAAGGCTGAGGCCAGCATGCACATCGTTCTTCACATCGATCGGCTCGTCCTCGACGACGTTCAACTCGACGCCGGCGAGCACCGCGCGCTGCGCCGCGCGATTACCGACCGTCTCTCGGAAATGGTCGTGCAGCAGGGACTCGCGCCCTCGCTCCTCGGTAGCGGAGCCGTCCCCACCGTGTCCGGGGCGACGATCACGCTCGAGCCAGGAACGAATGGCGCACGTCTCGGCGGACAGATCGCGGGAGCGGTGTATTCCGGAATCGGAGGCACGCGGCCGTGACCAGCTTCCCCGGTTCGCCCCGGCTCACCAAAGGCGCCATCGTCGGCATCGACATCATGAACCCGCTGGCGAGCGTCGTGGTGTTCCAGTACAACCCCGAATCGCTCTCGCGAACACTGCAGCCGCAGAGCGCCGGCGACACCGCCGATCGTTCCGAGGCGCTGCGGCTGAAGGGCGCGCCGATCGAGACGATCAAGCTCGACGTCGCCATCGATGCCACCGACCAGCTGGAAAAAGGCGAGTCGATGGCGACGACGCTCGGCATTCATCCGCAGCTCGCCGCGCTCGAGATGCTGGTGTATCCGAAGAGCGCGCTCGTCATCACCAACACGGTGCTGCTCGCCACCGGCACGCTCGAGGTGATTCCGCCGCTGGCGCCATTCACGCTGTTCGTGTGGGGCATCAAACGCGTGCTCCCGGTGCGGCTGACCGACCTGTCGATCACCGAGGAAGCGCACGACCCGTCGCTCAACCCGACGCGCGCCAAGGTCTCGCTCGGCCTGCGCGTGCTCAGCTACAACGATCTGTCGCTGACGCATCCGGGCTACTACCTGTTCCTGGCGCATCAGATTGCCAAGGAAGTGTTCGCCACCGCCGGCAGCATCGCCAACATCGGCGACGTCGTCGGCGGCAACGTCAAGCTTCTCTGAGGACCGCGATGTTCACCTCCACGAGCCGCTACTCTACGCTGCCGACGGCGACGATCGCCGCCGCCGATGGCCGCGTCCTGGTCTACAAGCGCCGGCGATTTCTGCCGGCTGGCGACGAGATGCCGCTGCTCGCCGAAGCGGTCGTTGTCGAAGGAGATCGGTTGGATCTGATCACCGCGCGCACGCTCGGCGATCCCGAACACTTCTGGCGTGTGTGCGACGCCAACAACGCGATGAGCCCGTTCGAGCTGACGCGCGTGCCCGGCCGCCGCCTGCGCGTGGCGATTCCACAGGGGCAGGTGTAGCCGGTGCTGGCCTCACTCCTGGGCGTGCGCATGACGCTGTGGATGGGGCCGAACCTTGCCGTGCCGGCGCCGATGCCGATCGTCGAAGCGCTGACCGGCGTCGAAGTAACGTTGAACTCGAAGGGGCGCGACGGCTTTCAACTGGTGTTCTCTCTGGGCCGTGGGCCCGGCGACATCCTCGACTACCCGCTGCTCGCGAACCCGCTGCTGCGTCCGTTCACGCGCGTGATCATCCAGATATGGATGGGCGTCGCGCCAGAGGTGTTGATGGACGGCTTCATCACCAAGCACACCGTCAGCCCCGGCGAAACGCCGGGCACATCGACGCTGACGGTTACCGGTGAGGACATCCGCATCAAGATGGACATGAAGGAGTTCTCGCTGCCGTACCCGCAGATGTCGCCGGACGATCGCGTCCGGTTGATTCTGATGAAGTACATGCTCTATCTCAGCATGCCTCCAACGGTGCTGCCGCCGCTGATTCCCGATCGCCCGATGATCATGGAGCGTATTCCGGCGCAGGCAACCACCGATCTCCAGTACATGGAAGATCTCGCGACGGATGCCAGCTACGTGTTCTACATCGAGCCGACGCCGGTGCCGATGGTGAATCGCGCCTACTGGGGACCGGAGGATCGCCTGACCACGCCGCAATCGGCGTTGTCGGTGAACATGGGACCGTCGACCAATGTGACGACCCTGAATTTCAACTACGACGCGCTGAAGCCGACGACCGTGACGGGCTCGGTGCAGGACAAGCGCGCCGGCCTCGTGCTGCCGGTGATCACGTTCGCGAGCACGAAGCCGCCGCTCGCGCCGCTGCCGGCGCTCCTCATGCAGCAGCCGGACGTGCGGTCCGTGCTGGCGCGTAATTCGGGCGGCCTCGATCCGGTGCAGGCGATGGCGAAGGCACAGGCGACGACTGACAACTCGACCGACGTGCTGGCGGCGCAGGGAGAGCTCGATGCCGTTCGCTACAACGGCCTGCTGCGCGCGCGCCGTAACGTCGGCGTGCGCGGCGCCGGCTTCCTCCTCGACGGGCTCTATCACGTGAGTCAGGTCACGCACTCAATCAAGAAAGGCGAATACAAGCAGCGCTTCTCGCTGACACGCGAGGGTTTCGGCGCGATTACACCGGTCGTGGTGCCATGAACGGCAACAAGCACTTCGGGAAATTCCGCGGCACGGTCGTCAATCCCGTGGACGTCGGCCTCAAGGGACGGATCCTGGCGAGCGTGATCGTCGGCGGCACGCCGCTGCAGGTCGTCGCCGAAGCCTGCACGCCGTATCCCGGCTTCTATGCGATCCCGCCGTTGGGCGCCGGCGTGTGGATCGAATTCGAGGAAGGCGATCTCGACAAGCCGATCTGGACCGGCTGCTGGTGGAAGGAGGGCGAGGTGCTGGCGATGCTGTCGCCGGATCTGCCGCCGCCGACGCCCGCGACCGCGCCGCAAACGGTCGTCTTTGCCGTGTCGGCGGCAGCGTTTCCCGGGGCTGTTCCGTCGGCCCGGTTGAAGCTCAACACTGTCACCGGTTTCGTCACGCTGGAGACGTTGATGCCGCCGGCGACGCCGGCCTTGCCGACGCGCGTGCAGATCACGCCGGCCTTCGTCGAGGTCAGCTTCGGTATGCGCAAGGTCGTCGTTTCAGCGCTGTCGGTGGTCGTCAACGACGGCGCGCTGGTGATCATGTAACGCGAGGGGAGCCATGCCAGGTGCTTTGGTGCACGTCGGAGCGTTGGGTGCGTGTCCGCATCTCGGACAGATGACGGTCACGTCGACGAACACGCGCGTGTTCTTGACCGGGATGCAGCCGGTGGCGACGATCGCGGACAAGTTTCCGATTGCGCTGTGTGTGTTCACGCTGCCGACCGCGCCGCCGACGCCGCATCCGTGCGTTCAGGCGGTCTGGACCGTGCCCGCGACGCGCGTGTTCGTCAACAACATGCCGGTGGTCCTGCAGCTCAGCACGGGGATTTGCCTCGCGGCCGATTTCCTGCCTCAGGGGCCGCCGACGGTCACCTTCGCGCAGCCGCTCGTCACGGGCCTGTGATGAACATCGACTTTCCCTTCCACTTCGACGGCCGCGGCCGCACGGCGACGACCGGCGACGACGATCACGTGCGAGACATGATCGAGCAGCTGCTCCTGACGGCAGCGGGCGAGCGCGTCAATCGCCCGGAGTTCGGCAGCGGCCTGCTGCAGATGATCTTCGCGCCGAACAGCCCCGAGATTGCCGCGGCGCTGCAGTTCACGACCGAGGCGGCGATCCAGCGATGGCTCGGCGACCTGATTGAGCTGCACGCGCTCGAAGTCAACAGCGACGACGCGACGCTGACGGTCACGGTGCGGTACCGCATCCGCCGTACCGGCGAGCGGCAAACCGCGACCTTCACGCGGGTGGCGGCGCCATGACGCGCACAGATCTGACCTGTCGCGACGAGCGCCGGCGGACGCGTGCGGCCGCGATGCTGAATGGCATCGACGCCGTCGAGGTCAGCGAGGATCAGCGAACGCTGACGCTGTGGTTCTTCGATGCAGCGCCCCAGGATCTGCAGCCGGCCAACGTGTCGATTGCGGGCGGAGTGCGCATTCCGCGGGTCGCAGCCGTCGCCGTCAACCGCTGTCCGTCAGCGCAACCCGATCGTGACTCGTGCCTCGAGGTCGTCGTCGAGGCCCCGGGTGATTTCTCGATCTACACGCTCAGCCTGGTCGAGCTCGACGCCCAGGGCCATCCGGCGGGCACGCCGCTCCAGGGCTTCGATCCGCGGTACTCGCGGCTTGATTTCAGCTTCAAGGTCGATTGCCCGAGCGATCTCGATTGCGCCAGGCCCGCCAGTTGCCCGCCGGAGCCGCGCCAGGAGCCGGACATCAACTACCTGGCGAAGGACTACGCGAGCTTCCGGCAGTTGATGCTCGATCGACTGGCGGTGATTGCTCCCAAATGGCAGGAACGCCACGTTCCGGATCTCGGCATCACCCTCGTCGAGATCCTGGCCTACGTCGGCGACTATCTGAGCTACCATCAGGACGCTGTCGCCACCGAGGCCTACCTCGAGACCGCGCGGCAGCGGATTTCAGTTCGCCGCCACGTGCGTCTCGTCGACTATCGTCTGCACGAGGGCTGCAACGCACGCGCGTGGATTCACATTCACGCCGATGACGACTTCACGGGCGACCAGGCTCTCGATCCCACGCAGGTCTACTTCATCAGCGCCGACGAAAACGTCTCGGCGCTGTCGCCGCCAGTACTAACCCACGAGGGCATCGGCGCGGTCCCGTTCGACGCCTACGAAGTCTTCGAGCCGGTCGATCGACAAAAGCGAATCACGCTTCGGAAGAGCCAGAACGAGATTCAGTTCCATACCTGGGGCGATGCGCAGTGCTGCCTGCCGAAGGGATCGACCGCGGCGACTTTGAAGGACGCCGACGGCGCGCTGTCGCTCGAGGTCGGGGACGTTCTATTGTTCGAGGAAGTCAGCGGAGCCGCCACCGGCAACCCGGCGGACGCCGACCCGGCGCGCCGGCACTTCGTCAGGCTGACCGCGGCATCAAGAACCCGCGATCCCGTCGACAACCAGGCGATCGTCGAGATCTCGTGGGGGCCGGAAGACGCGCTGCCGTTCGCGCTGTGCGTGACAGCAATCGTTGCCGGCGACTGCGCGCTGGAGCACATCAGCGTGGCGCGCGGCAACATCCGGCTCGTCGATCACGGCCGAACGATCGCCGATGAAGGACTGGACATCGTCCCGGTCCATGCCGTCGAGGCCGGGTGTCAGAGCGAGAACTGTCCCGGGGAGATCACGATCTCGCCCGGCACCTTCGCGCCCGTGCTGCACCAGGGCCCGATCACGTTCGCGCTGCCGTACGACACAGCGTTGCCCGCTTCGAGCACGATGTCGGCTGAGCCGAACCCTCGCGCGGCCACGCCCGCGATCAGCATCGGCAGCATTCCGCCGCGCCCCGACGGCGACGGACCGCTCTACGAGTGGCGCGACATCACCAAGGAAAGGTGGGAAGAGTTTGCGAGGTACCTGAAACAATCGACAGACCTGACCGCGCGCTATCTACGATCGCGGCTGCCGCGAAAGATCGCGGATCTGCTCGAGCGAGGACGATTCGATTCGAAGGAGCTTCGGCAGTCGCTCGAGGGGCTGCAGCAGCCCTGGAAGGTGCGGCCCGATCTGTTCGGCAGCACGGCAGCCGATCGCCACGCCGTGCTGGAGATCGACAACGACGGACGCGGGCATCTGCGTTTCGGCCGCGGCGGCCTCGGACGCACGCCGGCGGCGGGGACGGCCTTCCGCGCCACGTACCGCGTCGGCAACGGACCTGCCGGGAACGTCGGCGCTGAATCGATCACGCGCATCGTGTTCCGCGCCGGCTCAGCCAGCGGATTTACGTTGCGCGCGAGGAATCCGCTGGCCGCGTCCGGCGGCATCGGGCCGGAGACGTTGGCCGAAGCGCGTCTCTGCGCGCCGTTTCAGTTTCGCCGCGAGCAGGCGCGTGCGATCTCCGCAGCGGATTACGCGCGCCTGGCGCAGGCGCACCCGAAAGTGCAGCGCGCCGCCGCCACCTTGCGGTGGACCGGTACCAGCCACGAAGCGCTCGTCGCCATCGATCAGTTCGGCCAGCCCGAGGTCGATCGAGCGCTGCTCGACGACATCGCCATTCGCCTCGAGCCGTGCCGGCGCATCGGCCACGCCGTTCGCGTCGTCGCTGCGCGGCACGTACCACTGCGGCTCGCGCTCGAGGTCACCGTCCTTCCCGAGTTCATCAGCGGCCACGTCAAAGCCGCGCTGCTCGACATCCTGAGCAACAAGCTGCTGCCTGACGGCCGGCGCGGCCTGTTTCATCCAGACAGTCTGAGTTTCGGCCAGCCCGTGTGCGCGAGTGCAATCGTCGCCGCGTGCCATGCGATTGCCGGCGTGCGGAGCGTGATGGTCACGAGGCTCGAGCGGCTTCACGAGGGAGATGCCGGCGAGCGTGATCGGGGCGAGTTGACTGTCGGACCGCTCGAGATCGCCCGCCTCGACAACGATGCCAGCCTTCCCGAGCACGGCCAGCTCGAGATCGACATGAAGGGCGGACGATGACCGGGACCTGTAACTGCGGCTGCTGCGACGGAGCACGGACCACGCCAGAGCCGACGTTCAATCGTCCGCGGTTGAACACTCTGCGCTATCGCATCGGGACGCACGCGTCGTTCCTCGAGAGCATGCAAGCCGCCCTCACCATCGGCCGCGACCCGGCATTGGACGGGCTGACGACGAGAGCGCCGGACGATGCCACGATCGCCTTGCTCGACGCCTGGGCAACCGTCGCCGACGTGTTGACCTTCTATCAAGAACGGATTGTGAACGAAGGGTATCTAAGGACGGCGACCGAGCGTCGATTGGTGCTCGAGCTCGGCCGCCTGGTGGGCTACGCGCTTCGTCCCGGCGTGTCGGCGAGCACCTTTCTCGCCTATACGCTCGAGCAGGGCTACGACGTCGAAATCCCCGCGGGGTCGCGCGCGCAAAGCCTGCCCGGTCCCGGTCAGCTGCCGCAGCCGTTCGAGACGGCCGCGGCGCTCGAGGCGCGGGCGGCATGGAACGATCTCGAGCCGCGCCGGAGCCGGCCGGCTGACATCACCCGTGATCACGCCGGCGATCCGACGGCCATCCATCTCCACGGCACGAGCGCGAACTTGAAGGCGAACGACCGCGTGCTGCTGCAGTTCGATACCAGCGACGAGAACGCAGCGGACGAGAACGCAGCGGACGAGAACGAGAAGCCTCCCTACCGCCGCGTCGTGGCTGCTGCTGAACCAGACGCCGCGCGCAACTACACGAAGGTGACCCTGCAGCCGGACGCCGGCAAGCGAGTCGACAGCGAGGGCCGGACGCTGACATCGAGCAGCTTCATCACGATGGTCGCGGCCCTCAACGTCGAGCCGCCGCTCCGCCCGGCAAGCGGCGCGCAGATGTCGCGCGATGTCAACCATACGTTTGCGCCAACGTCCGACGTGGGCAAGCGCCTGCTCGCGGTCGCGAACCCGCTGCTCAAGGACACGCTGTACGACGCCTGGCGCTCCGCGACGCTCACGCCGCCGCCAGCGTTGATCAGTGTTGACGCGATGCGCGTCAAGGCGGCGCTTTTCGGCCACAACGCGCCGCTCAAGCCAATCATCAACAAGCAGAGCGGCGCGATCGAGGGCACGGAAGAATGGCTCCTTGGATCGACGCGCGCGACGATCATCAGGCTTGGCACCGGACGCGCCGACACCGTGATGAAGGTGTCGCGCGCCGGGCTCGAGGTCGGCATCCGGCGCGGCGATCGAATGACGTCCACTGCCCTGACGCGCGAAGGCGAGCGTCACGTCGGACGCGTGGAGGACTTCGACGTCACCGCCGAGCAGCGCAGCGGCCAGGGGCCCCTCGAGATTGTGCTCGAGCGCAAGAAAACCGCGACTGCCGCCGCCGAGCGGCGGCGCATCGTCCTGTCGCCGCGATCGACGGATGACGACAAGCAGCCCGACGAGGTCGCCGTCGTCATCGAGCAGGACGGCGCTGCCGACCCGGAGCAAGTGCTGCAGCCGGGGCAATCGGTGACGTATCGATCGGGATCGCGCCGGGTCACGATGACGCACGAGGCGAGCGCGATCACGATTGTCGATGAATCGCCTGAGGTCTCGGCGGCAGAGCAGGCGCGACTGATCAGGACGCTGACGCTCGAGGCGACCTACGACCAGATTCTTCCCGACAGCTGGATCGTCATCGAACGCATCGACGCAGGCACCAATCGCGTGCAGTGGCAGTCGCGGCAGGTTGAGACCGCTACGACCATGTCGCATACCCAGTTCGGGATCAACGCGCGCGTCACACAATTGACGCTCAAAGAGCCGTGGCTGTCCGACGACTGGCAGAAGGACCAATGGCTCGCCGGCTACGGCCACACGTTGGCGGCTCTTCGCAACGTCACCGTGTACGGCCAGAACGATCCGCAGACGGTTGTCGAGGATCCGATCATGGAGCCGATCGGCGGTGCCGAGATCGAGCTGCAGGGCCTGTACGACGGCCTCCAGTCCGGCCGCTGGCTGTTCGTGACCGGCGAGCGCGCTGATCTGCCGTTCACGAGCGGCGTCCGCGCGGCGGAGCTCGTGATGCTGGCGGGCGTCAAGCAGGACGTCGAGCGGCGGCAGACGGCGGACGGATCGCAGGCGGCCGATGGCGAGCCGATTCCCGGCAGCAAGACGCGATCGACGCTGCTGCTCGCCAGCGGGCTCGCGCACCGCTACAAGCGCGACACCGTGCACGTCCTCGGCAACGTCGTCAAGGCGACACACGGCGAGACGAAGAACGAGATCCTCGGCAGCGGCGACGGCAGCAAGCCGCTTCAGCGCTTCACGCTCAAGCAGCCGCCGCTGACCTACGGGGCTGCGTCCAATGCCTCCGGAGTCGCGTCGACGCTCGAGGTACGGGTGAACCAGGTAACCTGGCACGAAGCGCAATCGATCGTGGAGGCCGGGCCGACCGATCGCAACTACCTCGTTCGCACCGACGATGGCGGTCAGACGACCATCGTGTTCGGCGACGGTCGGCGCGGCGCCCGATTGCCAACCGGGCTCGAGAACGTCACCGCAATCTATCGGTCCGGCATCGGCAAGCCAGGCAATGTGGCGGCCGGGCAGGTCAGTCTGCTGGTCACCCGACCGCTCGGCGTCAAGGACGTCACCAACCCTGCGGCGGCGACGGGCGGCGCCGATTCGGAGTCGCGCGATGATGCGCGGCGGAACGTGCCGATTGCGTTGAAGAGCCTGGGGCGGCTCGTGTCAGTGCAGGACTACGAGGACTTCGCCCGCGCGTTCGCTGGAATCGGCAAAGCCAAGGCGGTGCGAAGCTCGGATGGACAGCGTAGCGTCGTGCAGCTGACGATTGCCGGCGCCGACGATATTCCGATCGACAAGAACTCCGATCTCTATCGGGCGCTGACGCAGGCGTTGCGCGAGCTTGGCGATCCGCAGCAGCCGGTGCTGATCGAGCCGCGCGACCTCCGCCTCCTCATTATCAGCGCGTCGGTGTCGCTGCAGCCCGACTATCACTGGGAATTCGTCGAGCCGGCAGTGCGCCGCGCGCTCCTCGAAGCGTTCGGCTTCAAAGCCCGCGAGCTCGGTCAGCCGGTGTTCCTCAGCGAGGTCATCGCGGTGATCCAGGCCACGGCCGGCGTCGCCTGCGTCGACGTCGACGTCCTCGGTTCGGTGGCGGGGCCGGCGTTCGAGCAGCTCGACACCCTCGGGACGACGCTCCGCCTGAAACCATGCGTCGACGCCGGGACGGCACCAGGCAAGCCGGCGCAGCTCGTGATGCTCACGCCCGAAGTGCCGGACGCCCTGATCCTGCGAGGACCAAAGAAATGAGCGCCGATCGCGACCGCCTCTACAAGCTCCTGCCAGTCGTGCACCGGCAGCGCGACGAGGAGCGCGGGTTCCCGCTCCGCGCGGTTCTGCGCGTCATTGCCGAGCAAGTGTCCGCGATCGAATCGGACATCGCTCGCACCTACGACAACTGGTTCATCGAAACGTGCGAGGACTGGGTCGTGCCGTACATCGGCGATTTGATCGGGCATGCGCCGGTGCACGAACTCGGCGACACGTCAGATCTGGTAACCGAGCGCGGTCGCGAGCTCGGACGCATTCTCGTCCCGCGCCTCGACGTCGCCAACACGATCGGCTACCGCCGGCGGAAGGGCACCGGGGCACTGCTCGAGCTGCTCGCCAGCGACGTCGCCGGCTGGCCCGCCCGTGTCGTCGAGTTCGACCGTCTGGTCGCCGTGACCGACGCTATCGATCGGCCAGTGCCGCCGGCGGCGCAGTTTGCGGACATGCGCGACGGCGACCTCCTGTCGCTCGCGCACTCGCCGTTCGATCGTCTCGGGCATCTCGCCGACGTCCGGCGCATCTCTTCCGGGCGGACGGCGGGCCGTTATGGCATCAGCAACATCGGCCTGTTCGTGTGGCGTCTCCGTGTCTATCGGATCACGCGCAGTCCGGCGTATCTCGTCGAAGAGCGCGCCGGGGACAGCTGCTACACGTTCAGCATTCTGGGCAACGACACGCAGCTCTATTCCCGCGCCGTGCCGGAAACGGATCCGACGGCGATTGCCGGCGAAGAAAACCTGCCGATTCCGCTGCGGCGCCGGATGTTCGAGGACCGTGACAATCCGCGGCTGGCCTCGGCCGCGCACTACGGCGACTGCAAGAGCCTCGCGCTCTGGCTGCCGCGCGGCGACGGCAGCGGCTTCGATCTGATTCCGCGCGAGCGGATCGTGCCGGCCGATCTCAGCGAGTGGCGCTACACGCCCGATCACGACGGCGTCGCGGTTGACCCGGTGCTCGGCCGCATCGTGTTCGCGGCCGATTGCGCGCCGCGCGACGGCGTGTGGGTGTCGTACCGGTATGCGTTCAGCGCGGAGATCGGCGGCGGTGAGTACGAGCGGACGCTGCGGAGCGGCGTGCGACCGGTAGTGGTGCCGGGGAAGAAGCCGCCAGACGATCGCGAGATCCGCGTGGCGCAGTTCTTTCGCGTCGCCAAGCGCGGCGGTGCCGATTTCGAGACCATCACCGAGGCGCTCGCCGCGGCCGGGCAGCGTCAGGACATCGCAGACGCGATCATCGAGATCGCTGACAGCGAAGTCTACGAGGAGCCGCGGCTCGAGATAGCGGTCGCCGCGAATCAGATACTCGAGATCCGTGCGGCAACCGGTGCCCGGCCGGTGATCCGCCAAGTCGACTGGCGCGCCGCGCGTCAGGACGATCTCTCGATCGTGCTCGGCGACGCGAGCCGGTGCATTCTCGACGGCCTGCTGATTTCCGGACGCGGCATCGAAATCAGCGCGGCGAATCCGCCGCCGCCGACATACGACTCGGCCACGGCCAAGTCATCGCCGACGTACGCGAAGTCGCCGCCCACGTCCGAGGCCCCCCCCACCTACGAGACGCCGCCCGACGGCGGCACGTCACTCCCGCCGCCGCCAGCCGTGGGATGCGAGCGTCAAATCGTGATCCGGCACTGCACGCTCGTGCCGGGCTGGGCGTTGCGCCACAACTGCGATCCCGAGCGTCCAGCGGAGCCGAGCATCTCACTCACGAACTCGGATGCGCATCTCATCGTCGAGCACAGCATCGTCGGATCGATTCAGATCAATGAAACCGGCGGTGGGTTCGAGCCGGTGCGGATCGACGTGGCCGACAGCGTTGTCGATGCCACGGACTCGAAGCTCGAAGCGATCGGCGCTCCTGGCGACCGGGTCGGACACGCGCGCCTCTCTGTTCGCCGCTCGACCATCATCGGTCGCGTGCTCGTGCATGAGATCGATCTGGGGGAGAACGCGATCTTCGACGGCGAAGTCACGGTCGCCCGGCGGCAGCGGGGGTGTATCCGATTCTGTTACGTCGACCCAGGTTCGCGGACACCGCGCCGGTACCGCTGTCAGCCAGAGACGGCAGTCGGCCCCGCCACTGGCGCGGCGAAGACGCGCATCGAACGCCGGGTGCGGCCGCGGTTCACGAGCCGCCGCTACGGTTCGCCCGGCTACTGCCAGCTCGCCGAGCGCTGTCCGGCGAACATCTCGCAGGGAGCCGACGACCGCTCGGAGATGGGCGTGTTCCACGATCTGTATCAACCGCAGCGCACCGCCAACCTTCGCACCCGCCTGACTGAGTACGTGCCGGCCGGCGTGGACGTCGAGATCATCTTCGCCAGCTAGGAGGAGACATGTACGGCGATTTCGCACGGGTCACGTTCGACGCACTCAAGCAGCGCACTCGCGTGCTCATGCAACAGGGGCGGGTGCAGCTCGAGGCCGACTGGAACGAACAGGTCGCGATCCTGCTGTACCTGGCGCGGACGATGATGAAGGATCTCGTTGGACCGTCCGGTGGACCGGCAGGCAACTGCGGCTTCGCGATCATGACCCGCGAGTGGCTGCGCACGTCGCCGCAGGCCGACGACAAGCGCGATCTGCTGCAGCGCTTCCTCAAGGATGCGGCGGACTTCATCATCGGCAGCGGCCACTACTACGTGGACGGAATCCTGTGCGACAACTGCGCCGACGTGCCGTACATGATGCAGCCGCATTGCCGCCGACCGTCCGGCGAGAAGCCGACGATGACGAACCACGCCAAGTATCTGGCGTATCTCGACGTCGTCGAGCAGAGCGTGTTCTCGGTTCAGGATGAGACGCTCGTGGAGATCGCGCTCGGCTTCGAGACGGCGATTCGGGCGCGGCAGTCGTGGGTCGTGCGCACGATGCCGATCGAAACCACCGGCCTCGCGTGCGACGACATCAAGCCGACGTGGCGCGAGCTCGTCGCGCGCTGGCAGTCGCCGCATCGCGGCTGGATGCGGTTCCGTGCCGAGCCGCCCGGCGCCGCCAGCGCCTGCAACGTGTCGCCCGATTCGAAGTATCGCGGCATCGAGAACCAGTTGTATCGCGTCGAGATCCATCGCGGCGGCGTGTGTGATGCAGGTAAGAAAGGTAGGGGAAAGGGCAAGGCGGCGCTGGAGTCTGGCGAGGGCGGTGCGCCGACGTTCAAGTATTCGCGCGTCAACGGCAGCGCCGTGTTCGCGATCGAGAACCTGAACGGCAACGTCGCGATCGTCAAGGGCCTGCGCCAGGACAGCCGGTTCGGGCTCGGGGAGGGCCACTGGGTCGAGCTGCGCGACGATTCGGTGCTCCCTGGCGAAGCCGGTCCGCTGCGCCGGGTCATGGGCGTGGATACGTATTCACGCGAGGTCACACTCGACGAGCGAACGAGCGGCGACGATGACATCGGCAGGGACGCGTCGCTGCATCCGTACATGCGGCGATGGGATCAACGCGCCGGAAACACGCAGGAGCGCGGCCTGCGTCTGGACGAAGGCGCTGCTGTGATCGTGCTTGGCGAATGGATGCACCTCGAGGACGGACTGGAAGTGCAATTCCAGCCGCCGGACGATCCTGAAGGTCCGGTGGTGTTCCGTTCCGGCGACTATTGGCTCGGCCCCGCGCGCGTGGCAACCGGCGGGATCATCGACTGGCCGGAGCGGGACGGCCAGCCGATCGCGCAGCCGCCGCACGGAGTCGAGCACCATTACGCGCCGTTGGCGATTCTCGAAGTCGCCAACGGCGAGCTAGGTGTCGTCAGTCAGTGCCGACGCGAGTTCCAGGTCCCGAGCAAAGCAGTCACGAGGTAGCGCGATGCGACTACGCTGCGCCGCGTCCGGCAGCTGCAACGGCGGCAGATGCTGCCGCGCTGCGCAGGCTCAGCTCGACCATGCGATTGACGACGTCGTCGAGCCGGCTGGCGCGCCGCGCCTCGAGCTCTTTGCGCGAGCCGTCGAGCGCGGATTGCAGCGCCTTCTGTTTCTCGGCCCCGTCCGCGAGCTGTGCCGCCGCCGCCCGCGCCGCTTCGGCCGCCGCGTAGTAATCCGCTTCGAGCTGTTCCTTCGAAACGAAGAGCGGCGTCGTCTCGTCCCACACGCGCTTCAACTCGAGCGCCAGCGCGTACTTGACCAGCGGTTTGGAGGCGCCCTCACCGTCCATCCGCTGGCGCAGCTTCTTCATCTTCGCGAACTGATCCGCCACGGCCTTGCCGCGATCCTTCAGCGCGTCGAGCGCTTTCTTCTTGGCTGCGTGATCGTCGGCGGCCGCGTTCTGCGCCGCTTTCTCCTCCTGCAGTTTCTGCCCGAGCACGTTGACGTCGGCATCTTTCGCCTCGATCGCGCTGTCGATCTCCTTGATGCGCGCGTCGATTTCCGCTTTCTTCGCCTTGATCTCGTCGCTCTTCTCGAGCTCGACAAAATCGGTCTTGAGGAAGTCCGCGATGGCTGTCTTGTCCTCGGCCACCGCCTGCATCGCGGTAGTGAAGCCGCCGGTCACCTGGCCGGTTTCGGCGACCGCCTTCTCGTACTCCTTGATGCGCGCTTGACTCTCGTCGATGCGCTTCTTGAGGCGATCGGCGTCGCGTTGATCCTTGCCGAGCGCTTCTTTCAGTTTCTTGAGCTCTTCCTCGGGCCCCGATGCGGTGGTAGCCGGCCGAGTCGTGGCGGGTTTGGTCGTCGGTGTCGCGTAGTCTTGCTCCGCCATGTTGCGCTCCTTTCGATGTCTTGCAGGTCGCAGTGGTGTGCCGTGTAGGCGATGTCACCTCGCGCGTGGGGCCCTTAGATTAGCCGCGCCGCAATGCGAGGTCAACGAATAGATAACGACAAAGACGGCGTGAGCGAACACCAATCGACGCAGGAGTCGTCGCTAAGAATCGAAATGGACGAGTTGGATAGCCGGTAGACATGTCCAGGACAACCCTCGCGTCACGCGTAACCGCGACCCCTGGGCCAATGACGCCTACGGCGACTTGGACTCTGCAGCGTACGTGCGCCTGCGGCCAGCACAGCGGCGCCGGCGAATGCCAATCCTGCCAACGCGAAACAGGCGATCCATTTCAGCGCGCCGCCATTTCGCCCGGATTCCCTGCAGCTCCACCGGACATCGCGCGCGCGCTGTCTCCTCTCCCGCGCCTGGACGAAGAGGCGCGACACGACTTCAGCCGGATCAGCGCGACGACCGTGAGCCGACTTCCACGGCCTAGCGTACAGCGCCAGGTAACCCTGAACGAACCGGGCGACGTCTACGAGCAGGAAGCGGATCGGCTCGCGCATCGCGTCATGCGGATGGCGGATCCATCGCCGCCGATTCTCCATCGCGTCGAGCCCGAGGCGCAACGCATCTGCAAGAAGTGTGAAGAGGACCGCATCCAGCGCCTGACGCCAGCCGCTGTCCGAGACGAAGAACAGAACGGCGTCGAAGTGCAGTCGTCTCCTGACGACAGCCGCGTTGCGCACGCTCCGCCGTCGTCGTCCTCAATCCAACCTGCGGCGCTGACGAACGGCGGCGTTCCCCTGTCCGATTCCACCCGTAGCTTTTACGAGAGCCGCTTCGGCTACGATCTCGGGTCGGTGCGCGTGCACACCGGCGGCGACGCCGAGCGGGTGGCCGACGATCTTCACGCGCGCGCGTTCACGTATGGAAACCACATCTGGTTCGGCGCCGCCGACCGTCCGCAGCCCTCGTTCTGCCTGGCGCACGAGCTTGTGCACGTCGTCCAGCAAAGCAGCCCGCCACGCGCGTCGAGTGACGGATCGTCTGAGGAATCGATTGTGCGCGCGCAGCCGCACGCCAGCCGCGCGCCGGTGGGGCTCGTCCAAAGGCAGGAAGTGTATTGGATCGGACGGGAATTCCGCTCGCGAAAGGAGAATACCGGCAAGGCGATCCAAGGCGAGATCTATGCGAGTCGCACCGGCCAGAACGACGTCATCGAAGAGGTGCGAATCCCGAACGCGGCGCGCAAGAAGAAGAGCAGCGAGTCCGAGGCCGGGTCTCATGTGAAATTTGGGTTCGCGGATCTCTATCGAGCCGAAGACCGTCGCGTGATCGGCGTTTACTTCGACAGCAAAGGTGACCCTCAGCGGGTGCCGGTCAAGGGAGGGTTCATAGGCAGTCCTGTCTTCGAAGGGGGCACGATCGCGAATACGGCGGAAGGCCCGTCCTGGGTCAGGGTTGGCGAGATCAAGCCGGCATCGGACGGCATGATTCGAGCGGGACAGGCGCAAGTCGCAAGCTACCTCGAAGGCATCAGGTTCGCTCGGGACGGCACCAACAGGTGGGCAGCGCAAAACCAGGTCGCCCAGTGGCCGCTCAGCAATTCGGACATCAGGGCGATGACCGACGAGGACTTCGAGTTGCCGGCGGACTACGCGTCGAACACCGCCCCGACGGGCACGGGCTACGAGCTGCTTCTGGTTGAATGGAGCGACGAGAGCGCGACACCACGGCAGGTCCTCGATCCGCGAGAGACGCTCGGCGAACCGGTGCAGGGTCGCATGTTCGTCAGGTCATTCGGCGGCGGTGTCTGGGCGTACAACTTCGAGCCGACGAACCTGGACGAGATGCTCGCGGATCCAGCCACGCAGCGTCGGCTCAGCCAGGAGCAGACGCAGGCGATCGAGTTCGCGCAGGCGCTCCAGGACAATGTGGTCGCGCCGATTGAGGGCCCGGCGGTCCAGGCGATGGGGCTCCGCAAGAGCGACGCGCGGCCGCCCACCGCCATCGTGCGGCAGAGGGCCACGCCGCAGGTCCAGCGCGCCCGCAAGGAGGCGCCGCGCCTGAGGGACACGTTCCAGCTCGAGCGGGTCATCGAGGCGCGCGGGCAGCTGCGCTCGCGGTTCACCAAAGAGAAAGATACGAAGCCATTTCAGCGGGTGCGAGGCATCGGCCTGATGTACGAGGCCGAAGCCAGGGCGCAGAAGGCCGGCGTCAAACTTCGCAACAAGCTCCCGGACGAAAGTCAATTCGCGATCAAGCTGAAGACGCGGCCGGCCGGGAAGCCGGGCGGCGCCAAGGGCGGCGCCAAGGGCGGCGCGAAACCGGGCACGACTTCGCAGCCGCGGTCGACGCTGTTCCGCTGGTTCGAGATCTGGACACACCCGGCGATCAACACGCTCGCCAGGCTCCGCAAGGTGTTCGGCTCGACGTTCGTCGCGGTGGGCACGAAGATCCGGACGCTGAAGGAGCGAATCAGCACCAAGTTGAGCCAGACGTTCGACAGCCACGCCGGCAGCAATGCCCGCGGCACGAGCTACGGCGCGGTCGCGCTCCGCGCCATCGCGCGGGCGCTCAAGTCCATCGGCGGCATCATCATCCCGCAGACGCTCCGCATCGTGGTCGAGTCACTGGTCGAGGGCATGAAGACGAAGCTGCGTCAGTTGATCCCGCTGGACGTCGAGTCCCTCGGCCGCGCGGTCGCGAACGACTTCAGCGAGTTCAAGGTCATCCAGGAAAAGATTGCCTCGCTCCAGCAGACGCTCGAAACGACGGTCGGGACGCTGATCGACGGGTTACGCGACAAGCTCGCAGGCATCAAGGATGTGATCTCGCTCGCGTCCAAGATCGCCACGAGCGTGAAGTGGGCCGTCAGAGCAATCCAGTGCGGTACGCCGCCGGGCTGGGGCTGTCTGAAGCTGCTGTTAAGCAGCCTGACCGCCTACATCGCCGAGAAGGTGCTCGCCAGGTGCTCGCTCCAGCGTGAAGTCGCCTGTGCGACTGCCGGACTCGATTTCGTGAAGACGGGCATCCCGAAAGCTCTCGCCTCCGCAATCACCGGCACGTTCAACGATGTGGTGGGCCGGATCGATTCGCGGCTGGCGCCGCTGTTCGCCGAGATTACGGAAGTGCCGTTCCTTAACTGCAGCGAGATCGGGTGCGAGGGCGGCCGGGCGGAAATCGATCTCGCGTTCGATCGGCTGCAGATGGCGATGGAGCGGAAGCATGGCCCGCTCGCCGCCGCCTGGCTGATGGACTCGTTCCTCGAGATGGCTCGGCTCTCCGGCAAGGACGAGGCCGACCCGCTCACCGCCGCGGAAGTCGACACGCTGACTGACTTGCTCGTCAAGCACAACGTCACGCCGGGAGAAATGCAGATGATCGTGCTGCAGGCACGCGAGCAGGTCGCGCAGGGTAAGCCGCTGCAGAAGGTGACGCCGCAAGAACTGATCGACGAGGTCGAGCGGCAGCGACAGCTGCTTACGGGCGGCGACACGTCGACCGACGGTCAGCGCACGGGCGACGCGCCGTCAGGCGGCGCAGGACAAGGCGGCACGGGCAGCTCCGGCGGTGGGGGTGGCGGTGGCGGCGTCGGTACGGAGGGAGCGACGGAAGAAGGCGACGGCCTCTCGACTGTCGAAGCGAAGCGCGTCAAGTTCGACGGAAAGATCGGCAGCAAGCTGTCGCGCACCCGCATCATCGTCGAGGACCCGGATCCCGCCGTGCACGCGAGCGGCAAGGAGCTCAAAGTCTCGCTGCTCGGTCTGATCGATGGGGAGTCGGTCAAGCGCGTGACCGATGTGCCGGTGAAGATCGGAAAGCACGAGCGCGACAAAAGCGGGGTGATCGTCCCCTACGTGCTGCAGCAGGGCGTGTGCATCAAGCACGCCTTCGACGACGTGCCCACGTTCTGTCTCGAGAACGGCATGACGGTGAAGATGAGGGTGAAGAAAGCCACGAAGAAGAAACAGGGCACGCGCAAGTAGCCGCCGGCCCCCGCGTTCACATCCTTCCCGGTCGATTCGGCGCAGATCGGATCGCAGACGCCGTTCACACTGCCGGGCAAAAGGAGTGTAGCCACGTCGGTTGACGAAAAGAGCCGCTAGCCGATGCCGACATCCGGTCGCGGCATCGGGAAGTCGCCCGGGCCAAGTGGACCGGGCGGGCCGACCGGCCAGGTCGTGTCCGCCTGTTGCAGCGCGCCGAAGACCAGCCGCCGCAGGTGATCTTGCCAGTCGATGGTCATGGTCTCGACGCTGCGGCGCACGTACGAGTCGGCGTCGGCACAGTCGCAGGTGCACCGGATCTTCAGCCAGTTGTCGAGAGCGCGCTTGGTCCAGCGGCTGGTCAGAACCTTGTCGATCTCTTCGTCGCGCTGGCGTCCTGTCAGCCCCCGCCGGCCGAGCAGATCGTCGAAGGCTTCGATCTCGTCCATGTCGGCGGCGATCTCCTGCAGTTCGGACCAGATCGAATCGATCGTGCAGGCGGTGGCGCTCGGCGCGTCGGGGGCCAGCTCGGCGAAGCGCGCGTGTCCGGTCTCGTGCATCAGGATCCGGATGTGCAGCCGCTGCCAGTCCTCGCGCGTCAGCTTGCCGATCTTCTGATCGTTGGTCGTGTTGAACTGCTTCGCCTCCTTCTCCATCGTCTCGGGGACGAAGATGCAGTGCTTGTCGCCGTCGACCGGCGGCACGAAGCTGTTGCAGGTCCGGCGATAGGCGCCCCACTCGGCGGGGATGTCCTTGTCGACGAAGACGCCGTGAATCAGCGTCAGACGATCGCGCTGGAACTGTGAGAGCAGCGCTTCGAGCTGCACGGCGCGCCGGCTGTGGCCGTCGCTGGTGCAGGCGGGATCGCGTGGCTTCTTGCAGAGCTTCTTGCGGCGTTCTTCTTTCTTCTGGTTCTCGGCTTTGGCCCTGACGGCGGCGGTCTTCGCGGCTTGCCCGGCCCCCGACGGACACACGGAGGCCGGAAGACAGGCGCGCTGCAGCGCGCCGGAGGCCAGCGACGGCGCGGCGAGTGACGCGGATCCACTCTGTGCCGCTGTCGTGGCAGCGGCACGTTCTTCCGCCGCGGACGGATCGATGACGAGCGCACCGCCGGACGCCGGGCTGTGGCGCCGCTGCTGCATGACGTGCGTCAGTTCGTGGGCGAGCAGTTGGCGTCCGTGCGCGGTTGCCGGTGCGAACTCACCCGAGGTAAAGACAATGTGCGGGCCGACCGTGTAGGCCGAGGCGTCGACCGCCTTTGCCGAAGCGGCGGCGCGGGCATCGGTGTGGATCCGCACCTGGCTGAAGTCGTAGCCGAAGCGATCCTCGAAATACGCACGCGCCTCTCGATCGAGCGGCGCGCCCGGCTCGCGCAGGACGTCGTGCACGATCGGCGGCGCCAGAACGCCTTCGAGCCGGTCTTCGCCGCGCAGCCGCGACCGTTGCAGGCCGGGTTCGTCTTTCTTGTTCTTGCACTCCTCGCAGGAGCCGCCGGCGTGGCTGCCGCAGGCGCACTTGCGCTGTAGCACCGGCGAGACCGCCGTCGGGGTGGCCACGAAGGAGCGAGACTGCTCGCGATGCACGGAACCGTTCGTATTCAATCAGACGATAGGCACTATCACGCGCCAGGTCAACGCGTTTTTGTTTGGTGTCCTTCGACGGCCGCGCCAGCTCAGCGGCTCGGCTCGGAGGCTGAAGCGCATTTCCTACAACGACCTGCGCAACGCGATCGAACGTCGTCGCTGACTCGCAAGATGGCGTCATCGATCCGCTCGCGATCGGCGCGTACCTTCCCCGATTCCGTCGAGGTGTGTGGTGTATCCTTGCACTTCCTCTTTGTCGATCGAGGAGCCTGCCGGTGGACGCTCGTACTGCGGTTCAGCAGCCGAAGGGGCCAACGACGACCGGCGCGAACCGGCTGATTCAACGCACGTGCGCGTGTGGTAACCACAGACACGGCGGCGCGTGCGCGGAGTGCGAGAAGAAGCGCATTCAACCGCGGCTGATCATCAATACTCCTGGCGACGCCCTCGAAGAGCAAGCGGAGCGCGTCGCTCATGAAGTCACCACCAATCAGCGCGCCGGCGGCGATTTCTCCGGCGTGCCTGCCTACACCAACGCCGCATCCAGTCAGTGGGTCTTCAGGGCGCCGCAGCGACTACCGAAGGTTGCGGCGGTAGGCGAAGCGGCATGGTCGCTGCAGCGGGCCGCGGATCCCGACGAGCGCGAAGCGGAAGCGGGCCGCAACGAGCGCGATGAACGAACCGGCGGTCGAGAGCGGCGGTGACAATGAGGAAGACGACGAGAGCGGCGAAGAGGAAGAATACGAGGAGGGCGTTCCGGGTTTCAGATGGTTTAAAGCGCAAGTCGTCAGCCATAAACGCGACGATCCGCTGGGAGGTCTGGGCCTCGGCCGGTGGCGCGAGACAACCGAGCAGGACAGTGAACGCGGCCGCCGTGCCAAATTTCATAATGTGCCTCGTGTTCGCTGAGTCTGACCCGTGCTCGATGCCACTGCCGGCGACCGAGCGTTGGATTCGGTTCATCGTGCTCAACAACGGCACGGACCGGCAGCCAACCTTGTCGCGGAGGAAACTTCTTGCTGGACATCCTCGCCGCAGATCTCCGATATGCGCTGCGTATCAAACTTCCGCGAGGCCGCGACGGTAGCGCTCCGCACGGATCTGAACCACACCCGCGGGTGGCGGACGGTCCTGACGGAGCGCTACCTCGGACGAAGTGACTACTCTCGCGGAATGCCGTCAGTGCACGGGACGCAGGTAGAGATTGGCGGCGCGCTTGCCGATTTTCCGACCATATGCGGTTCCCTCTTCGACCGACTTGCGGAAGTGAAACCCGATGAAGATGCGCGAATGGGCGTTCTCGACCGCCGCCTGAGTGAAGCTGGTATAGGAGCGGAATACCGGTGTCGCATCGCTGCAGGTGCTCCCCGCAGGCAGCGACGCGCTGCAGTCTCGGAAGCTGATCTCGTCGGTGCCGAAGAACTGCTTCAACACTTCCGCACCCGCCCCCCCTTCAATCGAGTGACCCGAGGGGTAGTCCTGGTTGGGAGGCGTGGGGCGAAGCGGGGTCCAGGCCGGGTCGCCGACGGTTTCTGGATTGCCGTCCGTGTCCCCGGTCTGAATCGCAGTGACCGGTCGCCAGTAGTTGTAGTGGTTCTTGGAATCGACCATGGCGATATAGCCGTCCGCCAGCGCCATGTTGAGCAGCCCGAAGAGCCGGGCGTTCTCCCAGAGGGTGAGTCCCCGGTCAGCGGACACGGTTCTCGCGATCCGGTTCCACTTCAGCGGGGAGCTTTCCCACCAGAAGAGGGCGATTTCGGTTTCGTCGGCGGTGCGTGCGCTGGGAGTGGTGACATCATCGCCGCCCAGCGCTTTCACTTCGTTGAAGTCAGCCGTGTACTTCTGCCTGTCCACCGCATACGGCGGCCCCGGGCGGAACTGTGCGCTGTGGTGCAGGACGAAGGGGATGACGTTATTCCACCCCTCAAACGCGATGAACGGGGCACCCGGTGTGCATTGATACTCCCCGGGAGCGGTATCCTGCGGGCACGCGACGTTGAGAAATGGCCCAACCGCGCCGTCCCTCGCCCTCAGGTCGAGGATGGCGGCAGCGGCGGCCCGTCCCACCACAATACCCTGCGCCCTGGCCGCGCCAGCGGGGATGGCGGCGAGCGCCGTGGTATAGGCGGCTTCGGCGCTGGCGACGCCGGCATCGATGCACGCTTGCGTGTGGAGCTCGAGCGGCAGTTGCGCGATGAGCGGGACCAGCACACCTCGCGCCGCCGCAGCCACAGCCGCCTCAGGTGAAGCACCCGCCTCCGCCTGCGCGTCGAACGCGTACGGGCGCGAGCGACGGTCGATGGCATTGAGCGCATCGTGGATGGCGACGTGCATCATCGCGTAGATGCGCGATTCGTGGAGGGGGTTGGCGAGAGGGGCGAGGCACGCCTCGGTGGCAGCCACACCGGCATTTGCGTTCCAGAGAGTGACGGCATCGCTGCCTGCGGCAGCGAAGGCCCGCTCACCTACCGCAGCCCCGTGCCACAGCCATGCGACGGCAATCACTGACGTCAAGAACCCGAGAGGGATCACACCGCTGATCGACCGTTTGTTTTGCATCTTCATGGTTCGGTCCTTCACCTTTCCTATCAACGCTATTGGGATTGCCAGTAGACGACGTCATTTCGCAGCGCGAACACTCCGTTGTCGTACAAAAGGAATTGCCATCCGTTCGTAAAACCTCCGACTGCATGCCGTTCCTGCAAAAACGTTCGGTTCGAAGCGGGAGAGATCCGCCGGCCGTGGCCATTAGGCAATGGTTCCGCTGGCTCGTGAGGTATCTCCTGAGCTGGCGGAGGCTGTCCTGCGACGCTCGGTGCAACCGCAAGACAGCAGGCCAATGCGATGGGCGGGATTGAGCAGACGAAGCTCGAGACGCGTGGCATCCTCCAAGCAGGACAAAGCACCCCAAACAGCGTCCAAGCCAGCTTCATGTGAGTCCTCCCGAGAATCCGGTGCCTGGTCGGACACTATCCATCACGCGGTCGCGGCTCAATGACAGGGCGATGATATGGAGGTGAAATGCAGGTGACGCGACGTTTGGGGAACGTCGTGTCTGGTAGGATCGTGACCTTGCCAAGGGGTCACGCATGCCAACAATTGCGGGCGATCCGCACTTCGTTCGCTTCGGCAGCTTCGCGCTGGATCTGCGATCGGGCGAGCTGACCAAGAACGACAATCGGCTCCTCCTGCCCGAGCAACCATTTCGTATCCTCGCGTTGTTGGTTCGTTCCCCTGGCGCACTCGTGACGCGCGAACACCTGCGTCGTGAACTGTGGCGCCCCGACACATTCGTCGATTTCGAGCACAGCCTCAACGCGGCGATCAAACGACTTCGCCAGGCGCTTGGTGATTCGGCGGCAACACCGCAGTTCATCGAAACGCTTCCGCGTCGAGGTTACCGATTCAAGGCCGTTGTCAACGCTGGCTCTCCCGCGGCGTCAGCGGATGCCCCGATCAACGCGCCCTACGCGCTTCTCGCTCGTCACTATGAGGTGCTGTGCAGCTATGCGGCGCCGATCAACCGCCACGCCCGCGCGCAGGTTCTTCGCGCCGTGCTCCCAAAAGTACGGAGCGTCTGTGATGTCGGCTGCGGCAATGGCGAGACCGCACTGGAACTGGCTCGACGTGGCTTGGAGGTCCACGCCCTGGACCGTTCGCCTGTGTTTTGCGAGGCCGTTCGCACGAGGGCACGCCGGGCCGGGCTTCGAATCGTCGTCCACTGTGCTGACATGCGCGACTTCAGGCTGCCGCGCTCGGTGGACCTGGTGCTCGCCGAGTTCGCGTCCCTGAACAACCTCGCGGACCGCCGCGACCTGCCCCGAGTGCTGGAGGCTGTGGCTCGCGCGCTGGCAGACGGCGGGTGGTTCTGTTTCGACGTCAACACCGCGCGATCGTTGCGCGTCGAATATCCGCAGACGTTTTGGCTCGAAGACTCGAGATTCAAGCTCGTGCAACATGGAAGTCTGGAGGCAGACGGGCGACGCGCACGGCTCGACTTCGAGTGGCTGGTCCCGGCCGGCCGTCTCTGGCGGCACGTGCGCGAGACGCTGTGGCACGTCTGCTGGACCGACGCGGAAATCAGGCAAGCCCTGCGAAAGGCCGGTTTCGGTTTCGTGCGGCGGTTCGATGGCTTCGACGTTCGTCCGAAGATGCCAGGCGTGAGCCGCGGAACGGATGCCTACTATCTCGCCCGAAAGACGAAGGCTGGGCAAAAATAATCGGGTGGACGGGGCGACCAGATTGCAGGCTTACGGCCAGAGAGGGTGGCTGGTCTCACAGTGGGGCGAGTCAGAGAATCGTCGACGCGCGAAGTACTACAAGTTGACGGCTGTAGGCCGACGCGAGATGACATGCCAGGCGACCACGACGTGGCGTGTCGACGCTCGACCACCCAGGCAAACACCAGCTTACGCCCGCTCCACCCTGACTGCGACATGTAACTCAGCTAATGTGTAACGCCGCAGTGGCTTCCATCCTTAGCCTTGCCAATCCAAAGCGACTTGGCGACAGATCGTTACTGGGCGGGCCGGCCCCGGTCCGACAACTGGCAGCGTCTTAAGGCAATCGACCCTCCGAGAGAATCGGTTGGTTCAGTGTGCGCTTTTGAACAGGTGACGGGAACATCGGCGAGATACGCTTGCTCGGAGGAACATGATCATGAGTGCAAGCCATCACCCCACCGACATACATCTGCGTCAACATCGGGCGAAAAAGCGCGACAAGCTGCGCGCGCGGATTGCGGCAGCACCGGCGACCGAACGGGCTGCGCTCGAAGCAAGGGTGCAGCGAACTTATTCACCATTCCACTCGATGATGAGAGAGAAACTGCCTCGAGCGGTGGTCTAGCCCCGGAGTGCTCAGTAGACTCATGACTGCGCGGTCGCTAGTCATCGCCATCGGCAGACCGACCCCGCAGAAATGACGCATTCGCGCCAATACCGTCGAGCACTACCAGCTCTACGAGGTCTGTGGCTGATCTAAAAAATGCTGCATAAGCGGCGCCTAACACGCGTTGCACCAGACGCCGCTGGCATGAGCGGCCGCTGGTGAACGCTGGCCGTTAGGCGTCCGATCTTTGGGGAGCGAATCCGCAGATTACTCCTGACAAACGCCGCACTGAGCATCAATCCCCACCCAGCAGGTGTCGGATGGCCGGACTTACCCGCTTACGCGGCTCCGGAGTCGACTACTTCGACGGAGAGGAGTGACGCTGGCCGTCGATGGTGCTCCCGGATTGCCACCCATCCAGGCATCAAGGCGTGCCACCGCCTCTTGCTGCATGGCCTCATCCACGATGGCATATCGCTCGCTTCCTTCTCGCCCGCGCAAGCTTCCACCAGGTTCATCTCTACGAACCGGTGTTGGTCGTCGACGCAATTGAAGATGTACTCATGCCGGCGCTCTAGGGCCAAGCTTGGCGCTCGATGACGGCTCGCTCGTACTCTCATCGAAGCGTCGGTCTAGAGCCAGGCTTCAGGACGCCTGGTCCCTCGGATAGTAGCCAAAACTGAACATGCCGGCCTGATCGACGACATTCGTTGCCGTATCCAGGACGACGTCCGCGGTGTAGGCCGATGCGCACCGCCACCGATCGACGATCCGATGCACAACGAACGAGACGATCGTGGTGCGTGGTCCAGCTTGTCCGACCGTCCCGACGGGCGCCTGGCCGGACAACGTCATTCGCGCCTGAACCACGGCGATGTCCGGTGACAGTCGCTTGACTTTCATCTCGTCAATCGCCAGCAGCGATTCCTTGAAGGTGCGCTCCAGCCCATACGCGTGCGCCTTTCGTATCGACTCGCGGTCGTGCCAGCAGAGACCCGTGACGTTGACGAATTCGGCATCCTCGTCGAACAGCAAGGCGAGCGCGTCGGGGTTGCGGTCGTTCCACGCCCGTACGAACTCGACCGGGATGTCTTCCGGCGATCGCGTTGCGGTTGCCGGAAGTTCCTCACACGCCCATCGGCCGTAGAACTCCACGAACGCGGCGCCGTGCCGGTGCAGGATGTCGGCGGCCACGATGCGTTGGGCGCGGCGCTTCGCCAGCACCATGATCACGAATCGACCCGCACGAACATCCGCGACGTGATGCGTCAGGTGCTTGAACTCTTCGAGGTCAAGGGCACGAATCAGCGTCCGTTGAAACTGCGCGAGGAATCCGTGTGCCGCGCCTGTCGGATCGAGACGATTGAGATCCTTCTCATCGTGCAGGAGGTCGACGTCCTCCCGCTCGAATCCGGCTTGGAGCAACGCGCTGATGACTTCCTTCGCCTTGTCGTCGTCGCCGATGGTCCCGACCACGCGATTGGTCGGGTAGGAGATGAAATCCGTTCGGTTTGTGCTCGCTGTTTTCATGGCCATCGCCCTGTTCAACGGTTCGTGAGGTCAGCGGCGCCGGGGACATCTCGACGTTCTGGCCGCGCAGGTACAGGAGGGGGGCGTCGTCGTTCGTGACGTCGTCGTTCGTGACCTACACCATGCGGAAAGAGGCGTGTGCGCTCTCCCGATTGGAGTGGGACGCCGATGCAGTAGCCGCCGGTCGACTCTATGCCGCTCACGGAGCCCTCCTGGGCCGCACGGTTTCAGAGCTCGAGAGGACCGAATCGTTGTGAATCGCCGAGGGTATCTTTCTTACGCCCGGTGACTGCTGCTGTCAAGAACTTTGCCTGACGGGCCGATCGCACCCTCTGCGCAACGCGTTCATGGCGACGCTGCCGATCGCGCGCTTGACCCTCTCCGAGTTCGTGGGTAATATCGCCGCCTCGGTCCTGCGGATTTTCGATCGTCCCCCTGCGCCGTGTGCTTTGGAGAGGCGAGGATGCGACGTCACTGTTCCATCGCGGACTTGTGGCCTGGGCACGTGTGCCCAAGCGCGCCCAGAGTTCTGGCCCGCGGGCCGGATTCCCACCCCCTCCTTCCAGCAAGAGAAAATCCTCGACAGGACGGGTGCGGACGCGGTCAGCCATTGAGGGAGGCGCCGTGACCAATCGCACTCGGTTGGTCCTTCTCGGTCCCGTCGCCGGTCTCGTGATCTTCGTGGGCGCTGTGACGATGGTCTCGGGGAGCCGCGACCAGGCGCCTTCCCAGGCGCCTGCCCAGGCCCCGGCCGCCAGCGCGGACCAGCAGGCCGCCGAGAAAGCCGCCGCGGAGAAAAAGGCCCGGGAGAAGCCCTACGAGGAGGCCACCTACCGAACGTTCCCCGTCGTCGGGAGTCGCGTCGCCATCTGGATGGTCGCGCAGCTTCACCTGCTGTTCGCGGCGTTCGTCCTGGCGGTGCCAATTTTCGCGTTGATCGTCGAGGCGATTGGCTACACGACTGGAGATCAGCGATACGACCGGCTCGCCCACGAGTTCACCAAGCTCCTCTCCGTCTCCTTCTCCCTGACGGCGACCTTCGGAGCGGCGCTGACGTTCATGCTCATCATCCTGTATCCGAAGTTCACGAACTACCTGATGAGCGTGTTCTCGCCGACGTTTCTCCCGTACGTGGTGCTGTTCTTCTTCGAGGCCTTCTTCCTCTACACCTATTACTACGGCTGGGGGAAGTTCCATCCCCTGGTGCATCTTGGTCTGGGGCTCGGCCTCAACGTCGTCGGCACGGGCATCATGTTGATCGCCAATTCCTGGCTCACGTTCATGATGTCTCCGAACGGAGTCTCGAGCAGCGGGGCGCTGCTCTCCCTCACGGACGCGATCTACAACTACACCTGGATGCCGATCAACGTCCATCGCGTGATCGCCAACGTTGCCTTCGGCGGGTCGGTCGCCGCCGCCTACGCGGCGTTCAAGTTCCTCCACGCGACCACCGACGAGGAGCGCGCGCACTACGACTGGATGGGATACATCGGCAACATGGTCGCGATCTGCGCCTTCCTCCCGCTTCCGTTCGCGGGCTACTGGCTGGCGAAGGAGATCTACGCCTACTCGCAGACGCTCGGCCTCACGATGATGGGCGGGGCCTTCTCGTGGCTCTTCATCATTCAGGCGGTCCTCATCGGCAACCTGTTCCTCGGTGCCAACTACTACCTCTGGCTCGGCATGGGGCGGGTCGAGGGCGCGCAGCCGTTCCAGAAGTTCGTCAAGTACTTGCTCGCCGCGATCGTGCTCTGCTTCATGGTCTGGGCGACGCCCCGGTCGATCATCGCGACCGTCTCCGAAATCCGGGCGATGGGCGGATCGGCGCACCCGGTGCTGGGCTTCCTCGGTGTCATGTCCGCCAAGAACACCGCCGTGAACATCCTGATCCTCACGACCTTCATGAGCTTCCTCCTCTACCGCCGGACGGGGAAGATCGCGACGGTGTCGTGGGCGAAGACGGGCCAGGCGGCGCAGCTCACGATCTTCGGGATCGTCGCGATCTTCGTCATCTTCCTCGGCGTCTACGGCTACTTCGTCGAGGCGACGGTCCGCATTCAGCTCTCCGTGCCCCAGGTCCTCTCGGTCCTGTTCGCGATGGTGGCGATCACCGCCATCGACATCTTTCTCTTCCGCGCACCACGCAAGACAGGCGAGGTGCGCTGGGGCAGGATCCCCGCGGTGTCGCAGTACGCACTGATCTTCATCGCCGTCACCTTCACCTGGCTGATGGGACTCATGGGCTACGTTCGCTCCGGGCTCCGCCAGCACTGGCATGTCTACGGCATCATTCGCGACAACTCGGTCGACGCGTTCACGCCCACGCTTGGCTTCGCGACGAAAGTCGTCTCGGTAACCGTGCTGCTGTTCTTTCTTTTGATCGGCTTGGTGTTCTGGATCGCGAGCCTGCACGACCGGCCCGATTTCGAGCGGCGGACCAAGGCCCGCCGCGCCGGAGCGCATGGCGCGGGGGCGGGCGAGGTCTCGCCGGATCTCCCAGTGGCAACTCCGGGAGCGTAGGCGAACGTCATGCAGATTCCGCACACCATCCGGGTCAGCGCGCTCGTCCTCGCGACGACCGGGTTCTACGCCTATGTTGGCCAGCTGGTGCCGCAGAAGGAAGTGCAGCCGCCGCAGGAGACGGCCCTGGGAGCCAACGTGAGCACGGCCGACATGGTCAAGATCGGCCGCGGGATCATGGAGGGCAAAGGACTCTGCTTGACCTGTCACACAATCGGTAAGACGGGAGCCTTGCGATTCCCCGACCTTGCGGGGGTGGATGTCCGCGCGAAGAGCCGCGTCCCGGGTCTGAGCGATGTCGAATACTTCGCCCAGTCGATGTACGAGCCGACCGCCTACGTCGTCGAGGGATTTCCCCCGGCGATGCCACCCGTGCACCAGCCGCCGTTCTCGCTGACCGATCAGGAAATCCTCTGCGTAATTGCCGCCCTTCAAACGCTTGGCGGCACGCCGACCGTCACCATGGAGACGAAACACAAATACTCCGGCACCGGCACCACGGCACCGGGCGCGCCGCCGGCTCCCGCGGCTGTGCCGCCGAAGGGGACGGCGCAATGAAGATCCCCGTACTCATCACCGTCCTCGCCGTCTTCGCGCTCCTTCGCTTCCGTCGCGCCAATTTGCTGCTGTGGGCCGGCGCCTGGTGGGTGGGAATCTACGTCCTCCTCCGCTTCGGATTCACGGCCCCGATTCCCGCCTCTGTCGTCTCGCTCTACATGGGAATCGTCTCGATCGCGATCCTGGCGTACGTGTCCTCGAGCGAGGAGCGCCGCGAAGAGGTTGCGCGCCCGCTCGTGCGGTTCATGACGGACAAGCGGTACACCGCGCTCCTCGCCGCGACGGTCGTCGCCATCCCGGCGCTGGCCGCCGCGAACGTCTACGTCCGGATGAACGTCCCGCTCGAGCCTCCGCTGTTCTCGCGAACGGTGCATCCCGCTTCGCCTTCCGAGATTACGGTGCACGACAAGAAGATCGATCTCGACGCCGAAGAGAATCCCTTCCGGCAGCTCGAGACGTCGAACCCGCAAGAGTTCCGCAAACATGTCGAGAACGGGCGAAAGGTTTATTACCAGAACTGCGTCTTCTGCCACGGCGACAGCCTGGAAGGCAACGGCATGTACGTGCACGCGCTCGATCCGATTCCGACCAACTTCGCCGACAAAGGGACGATCGCCGGGCTGCGCGACACGTTTCTTTTCTGGCGGATTTCAAAGGGCGGGCCTGGGATGCCCGAGGAAGGCGGTCCCTGGGACTCGGCCATGCCGGCCTGGGAGAAGTTCCTGAAGGAAGAGGAGATCTGGGACGCGATCCTCTTTCTCTACGATTTCACGGGCCAGAAGCCTCGCGGCAGGGAGGAGCACGCACAGCAATGACCTTTCGCCTGATCGGCGTGCGCTCGTATCTCGCCGTGCTGGTCACCACACTGTGCGCCGCGCTCTCGGGATCTGTGCGCGCGACGGCGCAAGAGGTCGGGTCCGAGGCACAGCGGGAGTCCGGCAAAACGCTTTATCTCAAATACTGCTCGCAGTGTCACGGCGAGAAAGGTGACGGCGAAGGCTACGGCAGCTCGCATCTGCGCCCAAGGCCCCGCGACTTCACAACGGGCAAGTTCAAGGTCCGCACGACTCCCAACGGAGCGCTGCCGACGCATCAGGACCTCGTAAACGTCATCAGGCGCGGCATGCCGTACACATCGATGCCCGCCTGGCCCACTCTTTCCGACGAAGACGTCTCGAACCTCGCCTATTTCATTACGACCTTCTCCGCTGACTTCTCAAAGGCCGAGAATGTTCCGCAGCCCGTGCCGCTCCCGAGCGCCCCGCGAGCGACGAATGAATCGATCGAGTCGGGGAAGAAACTCTACGTCGACAGCGGCTGCGTCAAGTGCCACGGCAATCTCGGTCGCGGCGACGGATCGTCGGCGCCGACGCTGAAGGACGACTGGGGCTATCCCATACGGGCGGCGAACCTCGCTCAGAGTTGGACCTTCCGGGGAGGATCGACCCGCGAGGACATCTTCAGGACGATGAGCACGGGACTGAACGGCACGCCGATGCCGTCGTTCCTCGAGGCGCTGACGCCCGAGCAACGATGGTCGATCACCGACTTCATCGTCTCGCTCTCGGGCAGCAGCGGACCTGGCTATACCAACCTCGTCGTCGCCAAGCACGTGGGGGAGCCGATCGATCTAGCGAAGGGAGCCGCGAGCTTCGCGTCCGCTCCCGCGGCCCGCTTTCCCATCGTCGGGCAAATCATGGAGCCCGGGCGCGCGTTCCATCCACCCGCGACGAGCGTCACCGTTCAGGCCATCTACGATGCCGACTCCATCGCCCTCCTCGTTCGATGGCACGACATGAGCGCGCAGAAAACCGGGAAGAACGGGCCGTCGCTTCCCGTGCCGCAGGCGGAGGAGGAGGAGCCGGCGGCGGGCGCAGCTGCCGGCGAAGGGGCGGGCGCCGGCGCGAAGGGCAGCGTATTTGGCGAGGCAGAAGTCGCGCCGACTCCGGCCGGGCAGGCGCAGGACCCCTTCGCCGAGGCGGAAGCGCCAGGCGACCAGCCATCCGAGTTCTCCGACGCCGTCGCCGTCCAGATTCCTTCGCAGGCGCCGACGGGCGCTCGCAAGCCCTACTTCATCTTCGGTGACGCCGAGAGCTCGGTGGATCTCTGGTTCTTCGACCTGGCCGGCTCCAATCCGGTTCAGTTCACCGGCCGGGGCAGCGCGGATGTCGCCGCCAAGGACACGACAGATCTCACGGGAGCCGTGAGCTACGACCAGGGAGAGTGGTCGGTGATCTTCAAGCGACCGCTTCGCCCAACCTCCGCCGCGCCGTTCTCCCCTGGAGAGTTCATGCCGGTCGCCTTCTCGGTGTGGGATGGCTTCTCGCGCGAGCGTGGCAGCAGGCGAGGCCTCACGCTGTGGTACTCGCTCTACCTCGAGCCGGAAACTGTTCCGTCGGCCGTCGGCCCGATGGTGAGAACTGCGCTGATCATTCTCGCCTTCGAACTGGGCATCATCGGCTGGGTGCGGTGGCATCACGGCTCTCGCACGCCCGAGGAGCCACGCAGTCAGCCGACGCATCCCGCAGCCACCAGTGCATGAGTCCATCCGGAGAATCGCATGTACAAGAGCATCTACGTTCCCGTCGATAACTCGGACCACTCCAACCGCGCTGTCGCGTGCGCCGTCGCGCTGGGCAAGCAGTACTCCGCAAAGCTGGTCGGCTGCCATGTCTACGCGGCAAAACTGCATGACTATCGCTTCAGACAGATGGAGTACACGCTGCCCGAGGAGTACATCGACGAGGTGGAACTGGAGCGCCAGCGGAAGATCCACGACAGCCTCATCACCATGGGCCTCAAGCTCATCTCCGACAGCTACCTCGATGGCATGTCGCGGCTTTGCGGGCAGTCAGGCATCGAGTTCGAGCCGCGGATGATGGACGGGAAGCATCACATCGAGATCCTCAGAGATCTCGTCGGCTCACAGCACGACCTGGTGGTGATCGGCGCCCTCGGGATCGGACGCGCGCGCGACAGTGTGATCGGCTCGGTCTGCGAACGCGTCGCCCGCCAATCCGACCGCGATGTCTGGGTCGTCAAGCACGTTCCGGAACCGGGCCCCGACGCAACCGACGCCGAGCGGGACACCATCCTGGTCGGCATCGACGGCAGCCCCCAGTCCTTCGGCGCGCTCATGACCGCCATAGAACTGGCGCGCACGTTCGACAAGAAAGTCGAAGCGATCGCCGTCTACGACCCGTACCTCCACTACTCAGTTTTCAACGGCATCGTCAACGTCCTCACCGAGAAGGCGGCGAAGGTCTTCCGCTTCGAGGAGCAGAACCAGCTCCACGAGGAAATCATCGATACCGGGCTGGCGCAGATCTACCAATCTCATCTCGAGATTAGCGAGCGGATGGGGAACGAGGCGGGCGTCGCGGTCAAGAAAACGCTGCTCGACGGCAAGGCGTTCCAGAAAATCGTCGACCACGCGCGCAAGACGAATCCCTGGCTGATCGCGCTGGGGCGGATCGGCGTGCACAGCCCGAAGGACGAGACGGGGCTGGGGAGCAACGCCGAGAACATTCTCCGCGCCGCATCCTGCGATGTCCTGCTCTCGACACGCCTCGAAGTGCCGCGGCTCGACGTGCGCGCCGAGGAGACCGTCCGATGGACGCCCGAAGCCGAGGAGCGAATGACGCACGTGCCCGAGCAGGTCAAGGGGATCGCGCGGACCGGCGTCCTCCGCCTGGCGCTCGAGAAGGGGCACTCGGTGATCACCAGCGCGGTGATCGACGACGCAATGGATCGGTTCATGCCGAAGAGCGCCTCGGCTGCAACCAAGGCACTGGCCGAGGCCGTGGCACTCGAGCGGGCGAAGCACTCGTCCGTGTCGATGTGCCGGGCGTGCGGCATCACCGCCACGCAGAGCGACCCCGTGAAGTGTACCGTCTGCGGTGCCACCGATTTCGAGGTCATCTCGCGCGAGATGATCGAGAAGATCGCCGCGGTTGAGGGAGGTCTCGAGGAGGAGACCACCTACGATGGCCGCAAGCTCCGATGGTCTGAGGATGCCCGGAAGGGCCTCTGGAGCATGAAGAACGCCTACCAGCGCCGCCGCGTCAAGGCGCGTGTCGAAAAGCGCGCGCGGATGAAGAAGCTCGACGCGATCACGCTCGAGTTCGCCCGGGAGGTCATCGAGGAGGAGACGGGAGCGCCGCTGGAGATCCAGCCCGCCTCCGCGCCAACCGCTGCCGCAGGCCCCGACCAGGCAAAGCTCGTGGCCCGCGATGAGAAGAAAGCCCCGCTGATCTCGACGTTCGACTGGACGGAAGACGCGGCAAAGCGAATCCTGCGGGTGCCGGCCGGGTTCATGCGGAACAAGACGCAGGAGCGGATCGAGGAGCTGGCGCGGGAGCGCGACGCGAAGCGGATCGACCTGGCGCTCGTCGAGGAGGGGATCGAGCTGGGCAAGAAGATGATGGCCGACATGATCGCGACCTACTCCCCTCCCACATCGACGAGCGCGAAGCACAACCTCAACGAGGTGAGCCCCCTCACTGCGCAGAGCGACCAGGCTCCGCCGAAACTCTTGTAGTGAGCGAGGCGGGAGACCGGATGAGTGCCTATCGCTTTTGCCGAACCGATGACATCGGCCTTCTCGTCGAGGCGCTGAATCATTGCTGGAGTCCGTACTTTCCGGACGAGCCTCCCATGACGGCGGCGGCATTCAAGCGGTCGATTCGCGACCTCCAGGTCTGGTGCAGCAGCTGCATGGTGGCGTTCTCCGGCTCCGACCCGATTGGCGTCCTGATCGGCGCGAAGCGGCCTCACGGGACGCTCGTCCACAAGATCGCCGTCCATCCCGATCATCGGCGACAGGGTCATGGCCGGCACCTGCTCAGCTCGCTCGGCTCGAAGCTCGCGATTCTCGGACCTCCCCGAATCATCGCGGAAGTCCCCGAGACGCTCGCGGCCGCCTCTGAGCTCTTTCACGCAAGTGCGTATGTCGAGGAAACGCTCTTGACCGACTACGTCTGGCAGGGGGAACCCGGCGGCTGCGATGCGCCCATGGTGGACGGCACCTTCGTGATTCCGGTCACCGTCGATGACCTCGACGCCAATGGACTTCTGGACGAGGGTCAGCCCCAGATCTGTTGGGAACGCTCGGTCGAGACCCTCAGGGGACGGAAGGGCGACATCGCGGGGCTCGCCGCGGCCTCCGACGAGCGAATCGAGGCCTGCATCCTCTATATAAGGTGCGGCCAGGGCCCCGGGGAAAATGTTGAGCTGGCGTCGCTTCGCTCGTTTGCCGACGACGGTGGTTCATCTCTGAGGCACCTGCTCTCCCGACTCCGCGCGGGAGGCGTAGGCGGCTTCCGGATCCCGAAAGTGCACCCGGCCGAAATCTCCGACGAGTGGCTGGAGACGATGGGCTTCCGCGCCGCCGGCGCGCATCGACTCTACGCAGCCACGGCAGAGGCCCAGTAGTTGTGAGCTGAAACAGGTGAAGACGTATTACGACATCGCCGGCGACGGAGGCTCTCGAATCCTCGAGCAGGTCGCCGAGCAGCGCACCCGCATCAGCGACGGGCTTGCCGGGGTGCGCCATCTCGTGGCCGTGGGCTCCGGCAAGGGCGGTGTCGGCAAGAGCACGCTGACGCTGCATCTCGCGGGCGCGCTGCGCGCTCGCGGGCTCCGCGTTGCGATCCTCGACGCGGACTTCAACGGCCCTTCACAGGCGCGCATGGCAGGGGTCCAGGGCGCGCTGCTGGTTCCTGGCAGCCACAAGGTCGCGCTCCCACGGACTGGGAACGGGATCGGCGTCTTCTCGATCGGCTCGCTGATCCCGGAGTCGGAGGCGCTCGAGTTCGAGAGCGCGGCGCATGGAGAGTCGCATACGTGGCGCGCCACGAGGGAGTTCACACTTCTCGGCGAGATCCTCGGGTCCTGCGAGTGGGGAGCGCTCGATGTGCTGCTGTTCGATCTCCCGCCCGGAGCCGAGCGGACGGTCCAGTATGCGGACTTTCTCGGGCCGCGAACCTCATTCCTCCTCGTGACGATCCCTTCCGAAGTGGCGCGCGGCGTCGTCGCGCGCGCGGTGGCAGCGCTCTCGAAGGGACCCAATCGCCTCCTCGGGTACGTCGAGAACATGAGCGGCTACTACTGCCGCGACTGCGAGGCGATCAAGCCGCTGTTCGTCTCTGGTGAACCATCGAATCTCGAGATCCCTTGTCTCGGGACTGTTCCATTCGATCCGGAGCTTGCCCGTCACTGCGATTTGGGGCTCCCTTTTTCGGGACTCCGCGAAACGCCCGTGGGCCAGGCGCTCAGTCAGGTCGCCCAGCGACTTCTAGACCACCTCGACCGGGAGGCTCGCTGATGAAATTCCTCTGTGTCCCCTGCGACAGCCCGATGAAGTTGCAGTCCGTTGGTCCGCCCGAGCGCGGCTCGCTCTCGGTCGTCTACTCGTGTCCGGAGTGCGGCTACGAGATGGCGATGTTGACCAATGCGTACGAAACGCAAGTCGTGCAGTCACTCGGCGTCCGCATCGGGCCCGCCGAAGCTGCAGCGGAGGCGTTCGCGCCGTGGGCGCTTCGGCGAGCCTCGCCGAAGCTTCAGCGCAGGCGGGCGGGAAGTGCCCATTCTCGGCGATGATCCCCGGCACCGACGCCGTTCGCCCCGGCGAACCGATTGCCGTTCGCTGGACTGCCGCCGCAGAAGCCAGGCTCGCCAACATTCCCGAGTTCGTTCGTCCGATGGCGAAAACGGGCATCGAGAAATTCGCCCGCGACAAGGGGACGCTGGAGGTCGACGAAACGATCCTCGATCAAGCCCGCGAGTTCTTCGGCATGTGATGACCTCCTTCGCCCGCCCCTACGTCGTCTCCTGGAACCTCACCTACCGCTGCAACCTCGCCTGCGAGCATTGCTATCTCGACGCCGGCGGCGCGCCGCTGGTCGGCACGGAGAACTTTGCCGATCGGAGCGAGCTCGGCACGGACGAATGCTTCAGGGTCATCGACGACATCGCCGCATTCGCACCTGAATGCCTGACGATCCTGACCGGTGGCGAGCCGCTCCTGCGGCGAGACATCCTCGAGATTGTCCAGCGCGCGGCGGAGCGTGGCCTCTGGGTCGTGGTCGGCACCAACGGCGTGCGCATCACCGAGAACGTGGCGCGGCGCCTGGCGGCGGCGGGAGCGCGGGGACTGTCCCTTTCTCTCGATGCGCTGGATCCCGGTCGTCACGACCGTTTCAGGAAGGTGCGAGGCGCCTGGCGAAATACCGTGGAGGGAGCGGAGATCCTGAGCCGGACCGGGCTCCCCTTCATCGTCCAGACGACTGCGGGCTCGCACAACCTCGGCGAGCTCGAGGCGATCGCCGACTTCGCGCACGCTCGCCTCGCTGCCAAGGTCTGGAACCTCTACTTCCTCGTGCCGACGGGGCGAGGGCAATTCGTCTCGGACATCACGCCCGAACAGTACGACGAGGTGCTCGCGTCGCTCTACCGGATCCAGACGAAGTACAAGGGCCGGATGCTGGTGAACGCGAAGTGCGCCCCGCACTACATCAAGACCGTCCTGGAGAATGGCGACGCGGAAACGCGCCTCAGGACCTACTCCGGAGGCGCGGGCGGGTGCCCTGCGGGAACGCACTACATGGGGATCCGGCCGAATGGGGACGTCACGCCGTGCCCTTACCTCCCCGTCTTCGCGGGGACCCTTCGCAACTCGAGCCTCGCGGACCTCTGGACCTCCTCGGCGCTCTTCGCCGACATTCGCCACCGCTCCTCACTCGGCGGACGATGCGGCGAGTGCGAGTTGAACGCGCCACTGTGGGGGCTGCCGCGCCAGGGCCTACGGGATGACCGGCGATCTGATGGCCGAAGACCCTCTCTGCACCCACACACCCGGCACGTTCGCCGGGTCACCGCTGCTGGCCATCCAGGGCCATGCGCCTGCCGTGGCGGCGCCCGGGCCGCCGGCAATCCAGTATGGCCCCGAATCGCCGGCAACCCTCGCGTGGGACGATGGAGCGGCGGAACGCATGAAGAAGGTCCCCGTGTTCGTCCGGGGCATGGTCGTCAGGGCTGTCGAGGAGTCGTGCAGGAAGAGCGGCCTCGACCGCGTCACCGTCGAAGAGCTCGAGAGAATCCGCGCCCGGATGCCAACGCCGAAGACTGTTCAGCTCGTAGCTGGCAGCTGTCAGCTGACAGCCGACAGCTGCGAGCTCACTTGAACGGATCCGCTGCCGCCTCGCTCTGCTCCTTGATCTTCTCGTCCAGCCACTTCTGGAATTCCTCGGTGCTGAGGACGGTGACAAAGCCCCGCATCCGGTAATGGGCCAGACCGCAGAGCTGCGCGCAGGCGATCTCGTACTGGAACTCGGGATTCCCGGTTCGGGTCCGCATCTCCGCGGTCGTGACGTTGGGAACGAACCAGATGGGAATCGTAAGTCCCGGAACGGCGTCCTGCTTCACGCGCAACTCTGGCACGCCGAAGCTATGGATGACGTCCTTGCTCCTGAGCCTCACGATGATCGGCTTGTTCACCGGCAGATAGAGTTGATTGAGCGTCGTGACGTCGTCTTTCGCCGCGGGATCGGAGCGATCGAGTCCCAGGGGGTTCGCCTGGAGGTCGAGCAGCTTGATGTCCGTGCGGCCGAAGACTCCGTCGGGGCCGGGATAGTGGATGTTCCAGGCGAACTGCTCGGCGGTGACCTGAATGGTCAGCGCCTCGCTTCGTGGCGGAATGTCATCGACCCTCGCGGCCCACATCGGGATCGCGAATCCGAACAGGAGAACCGCTTCGACGACAGCGACGCTGACCTCGACGTAGGTCGACCGGTGCGACTTGACGCCCGTATAGTTCGCCACCGGATGTCGCGAGCGCCGGAAACGGACCAGAACGTAGGCGATGAACCCACTCCAACCAACGAACAGGATGAGCATGAACACGTGAATCCAGCCAATCAGGCCGTCGATCTGCCCGCCGTGATTCGAGGCGAGCGCCGGGAGTCCGAGCCAGTCAGTCATGATGTTCTCGGCTACTTCTGGAGCTCCGACCATTCGGTGTCGAGCTCGACGTCCGCGTTCCACTTCGCACGTTTGCGGAGATAGAGAAAGAAGCCCACGAACCCGCCTTGCACCGTGAGTGTGATGGCCAGCATGACCAGAACGCCGAGCCGCGTCCCGTGGACCATCGAGGTTTCCTCCGCCCCGAAGCACACCGGGCAGGCAAGAGCGCTCGAGCCGCCGCCGATGATCACGAGTGCCAGCGTCGCGAAGGAGACAGAGCGGAAGCCGCGAGCTTGCCTCGCCGTAGCAGCGAAGCTGCGAAGGCGGGTCATCGCAGCGTCCTCGTCTTGCGCAGGAACCACGAATCGTAGACCACCAGGCCGGCCGACACGGCAAAAGCGGTGACGGCCGCGATGAGGCTGCCGGCGCCGTCCCCTCGCCCGTACTGGCCCAGGCACCAGACCCCGAACAGCACCGCGAGGGCCGCGGAGAGGAGGATCAGGAGCGCGTGGACCACCTGAGGTTCATTGATGTGGACTCGTGGCTGGTGCGCTCTGCACCTCGCTCGGTGGTTCGTGAATCCAGTAGCCGTTGCTGTGGGTCAGGACGGGAAGGGCCAGCAGCGCGACGAAGAATGACAACGGTCAGCGCGAGAACCGCGTAGATCAGCTTCTTCTCGGAGATCAGGTGCATGAAGTAGCACGCCACCAGCGATCCCTTGATGGTCGCGACGAGGATCGCCACCGTCACGGCCATGCCACTGGAAGGTGGAGGTAAGAGACCGCCACCGTGACGATCGTCAGGACCATGAGCGCGACGAAGACGGTGATGTAGATCCTGACGTGCCTGTCGATGTCAGCTGCGTGGTCGCTCGTCATGGTCGTCTGTTGTCATGAATGCATGCCACCTAGAGAAGATACAGGGTCGGGAAAAGGAAAATCCAGACCAGATCCACGAAGTGCCAGAAGAGACCCGAGTGCTCGACCCGGTTGGTGAACCACACCGGGTTCGTCTTCCAGAGCTTCGCGCCGGGGCCCCAGAAATAGGCGTTCACCGCCATCCCGCCGGCGACGTGGAGCATGTGCAGGCCGGTCAGCGTGAAGTAGATGGCGAGGAAGTTGTTGGTGCTGGGATAGAGATGGTGCTCGAACTTGGCACTGTATTCGAAGTACTTGACCACGAGGAAGACGAACCCGAGCAGGATCGTCGCCCCCATGTAGATCCGATAGGTCTCGAAGCGTCGGCGCATCAGCGACGCCCAGGCCATGACCATCGTGACCGAGGACAAGATCAGGACGATCGTGTTGAACGTAGCGAGCGGCACGTTCAGGATCGTGTCTCCCCGCGGCCAGCTCGGGGCCCCGGTCCGGATCAGGATGTAGCTCGCGAAGAGTGCCCCGAACAGCATGACCTCCGAGGCCAGGAAGAGCCAGATGCCGATCTTGCCGTTGGTCAGACCGGTGTCGCGGCGGACCTCTACGGTGTACGGAATCTCCATGTCGAATCAAGCCTCGTGCTGCGCCACGAAGTCCCTGGCCGCGCCGGGAACGCTGTACTCGTAGGGCCCGCGGTGCGCTTCCGGGAGCGACGCGGAAATTGCCGTGCGGGGGAGGCGAGGGAGCCGCCCACTCAATCGTCGTGGCCTGCCACGGGTTCTCGTCGGTCTTCTCCCCCTTCCAGATACTCCAGAAGAAATTGAAGATGAAGGGGATCTGGAAGAGCGCGAGGATCCACGCGCCCCAGGAGGAGACGACGTTCAAGTGCAGGACCGGCTGCGCAAAGGCGTAGGTTTCTCCCCCGTCGAACAGTCGCCGCGACACGCCGGCCAGCCCGACGATGAACATCGGCATGAAGATCGACGTTCATGCAGACGAACGAGCCGAAGAAATGGATCTTGCCGAGCGTCTCGTTCATCTTCCTTCCGGTGGCCTTCGGATACCAGTAGTAGATCCCCGCGAAGAGGGCGAAGATCGTCCCCGGTGCGACGACGTAGTGGAAGTGAGCGATGACGTAGTAGGTGTCGTGCAGCGGGATGTCCGCGATGTTGAAGCCGAGCGGCAGTCCCGTGAGCCCGCCGATGCCGAACATCGGGAGAAAGCCGAGCGCGAAGAGCATCGGCGTGTTGAAGCGTATCGATCCACCCCACAGCGAGATGATGAGGGCCGTGAGGATCACGACCGATGGGATCGAGATGATCATCGTGGTCGTCTGGAAGAACGCGGCCATCTCCGTCCCCATGCCGGTCATGAACATGTGGTGCGCCCAGACGATGAACGACATGAAGCCGAGGAAGACGAGCGAATACACCATCGAACGGTAGCCCCACAAGGGCTTGCGCGTGTTGTTCGCGATGACCTCGGCCACGATGCCCATCGCGGGAAGGATGAGGACGTAGACTTCCGGGTGGGCCAGGAACCAGAACAGGTGCTGCCAGAGGAGCGGGTTGCCGCCGCCGGCCACCTGGAGGACCTGGCCGCTGACGACGAGCCCGGTCGGCAGGAAGAAGCTCGTGCCAGCCAGACGATCCATCAGCTGCATGACCGCCGCGGCCTCGAGCGGCGGGAAGGCCAGGAGCAGGAGGAAGGCCGTGACGAACTGCGCCCACACGAAGAAGGGGAAGCGCATGAAGCTGAGCCCCCTGGCGCGGAGCTGGATGATGGTCGCGATGAAGTTGATCGCCCCGAGCAGCGACGAGGTGATCAAGAAGATCATCCCGATGAGCCACCACGTCTGGCCCGAGCCCGCCAGGATGGCGAGGGGCGCGTAGGAGGTCCACCCGCCCTGCGCGGCCCCCCCGGGGACGAAAAAGCTGGCGAGCATCGTCACGCCGCCGAGGAAGAAGAACCAGTAGCTGGCCATGTTGAGCTTCGGGAAGGCCATGTCCGGGGCGCCAATCTGGAGCGGCACCACGAAATTCCCGAATCCTCCGACGGCGACGCGGGACCACCCCGAGGAAGACCATGATGGTGCCGTGCATCGCCCCGAGCTCGTTGTAGAACTCGGGGAGCATCGTCCCGCCCGGCATGCGCGCCTCGCCGAAGAGGCTGCCGAGCGAGCGGCAGCGCGGCGCCCGGGTAGGCGAGCTGCCAGCGCATGAGCATCATCAGCGAAAAGCCGAAGAGGAGGAACAGCAGGCCCGTGATGCCGTACTGGATGCCGATGACCTTGTGGTCGGTGGAGAAGACGTACTTGCGCCAGAAGCCCAGCTCCTCGTGATGGGCTTCGTGCGCGACGTGCGGCCTCGGTGCGGCGACAGCAGCTGGCTCACTCATGCGGCTGTTCTCCCGACGCGATGTTGATCGCTATTTCGCGGGCGTGGTGAACTTGAAATCCTGGGTCTTCTTGTCGTTGGCGCCGACCGTGATCGAGGCTGTCTGCGTCCCCAGCCGCTCGTGCCAGGCGGTGATTTCGTAGGTCCCCGCGTCGAGGCCCGAGATCGTGAACTTCCCGTCCGTGCTCGTCGCCGAGAAGAAAGGATGGGGGAAGACGCCGATATAGGCGCTCATCCAGGGATGGACGTCGCACTTGACCTGGAAGATCGGCTCCTCCTTGTCGAACGTCGTGGTCGCCTCTTTGAGAGTCGCGGGCATCGCCCGGTTGAATGGCTTGTTGACCTTGGGAAGCGTGTGGACGTTGTGGGGGAGGCCGTCGGAATTGAGGATCTTGTAGGGCTGACCGACCATGATCCCCATGACGTGGGGCTTGTACTGACAGCCCTGCTGATCGAGGACCACCGGCGTCGGGGGAACGGGCCACTTTTTGCCGGCCGGAAGCCCCTTCGAGACCCACACCAGGATGTTCCCCATGGTGTTGCCGCTGCCGAGCACGAGCATCTCGTTCGGCACGGGTCCCGAGTGCTTCTTGGCGCACACGGGGTCGGCGTCCATGGCGAGGGGCTTGAGCGTGGGAGCTTTCCCGGCGAAGGTGACGGTTCCGCTGATAGACGAATCCGCGCCGGCGACGGCCGGCCATACCGTCACCGCGACCAGCACCGCCAGTCGCAACCCGTTCGCTGTTCCTCGCATGTCGGGCTCCTTCTTTTATCGTTTATGGCAAGCGATGGTCTCCGTCGACGCGTCGAATGTGGCCCACGCCCATCGTGGATTGGGCAGACTCTACACCGAGCCCAGCCTCTGTGCAACTCTGTGCGACCCCTCGCACAGTCTTCGTCAATCCGTGTTCGCCAGTTGCGCGAGGATCGCGTCAATCGGCGCCTTCGCGCACAGGAACATCGGTGTGTCGCGCTGTGTGTAAAGGCTCGCCTCGGTGTAACGCAGCCGCCCCACCAGATCGACGAACTCCTGCGGATAGTCGGAGTCGAACGCGACCACGAAGTCCTGATCGTCGATGCCGAAGCTATAGCTCGAATTCAGGTGGACGCCTTTGAATGGCGACGAGGCGGCGATGTGCTCGTCCATCATGCCCTGCCGCGCGTGCGGCGACAGGCGGTACCACTGCCGCGTCTTCACAAAGGGGTAGACGAACAGGAACTTCCCCTGGCCGGCAAGCAGTTCAACGCCCTCGCCGGCGCCCTTCGTCTTGTTGACGTACTCCGACCGGCGCTGCAGCGACAGGAAGCTGTACACCGGCGACAGGTAGGCACCCAGCCGCGAACGCTTGATTGCCGCTTCCAGCGACTGGAAGCACAGCGGGTCGAACGCGATCCGCCAGAGCATGAAGTCGACATCCGCGCGCAGACCGACAAGTGAGTAGGTGCGGAGGATCAGGTCGTCCGAAGACTCCCACTTCCGCACCAGCTCGATGAACCCGTCCGCCGCCGCTCGTTGCTCGTCGACTGGGAGCCGCCGGAACAGCGGGTCGAGTCGGTAGAACGAATAGTTCAGGAACTGGCGGCGGTTGCGGTCCGGGCTCTTGCTCGTGACGATGCCGGCCGGATCGAGATCAACGGAGGGACCGCGGCGCGGCGGCAAGCCGGTGTGCTCGGGAGGGGGCTCCGTGCTCATGTCTGAATGGGGCCATTGGCTGCAAGTTGCGCGAACACGGCGCCTCGGCCCGTACTCCGCCTCGCGAAGCACGTGAAGCGGCAACATATGACTCCTCCGACGGATTGTCAAGGGCGCCACTTCGCGTCAAACGCTGTGCCTGCACGTGGACCATCTTCCTCGAACGCGGCTCACAGGGGCGAGTCTATTGCGGGGCGTTCAAGCGCGGCAGGGCTGGCGGCTTCGCGGGCGCATCTCGATTGACTCCCCGCGCCACGGGACCGGAATCTGGCCCGCCCGATTATCTCGACATCGGTGGGAGTTCGTTACTCTCTACGAGTGCAGGGTGGCGCAACCCCGGGCGATCAATCTGACGTCGATGATGTCAACCCCTTGATGATGCCCGGCCACGAACTGGGCGAAACTGAGCCGCTAATGTCAAAGGTCAAGGTCAAGGTCTAAACCGCTCGTCGTTCGCATGAGCGAGGATGAGATCCGCGAGGCAATGGAGGCGCTGAGGGCGTGGGCCGCACGGGCGGGGACCAGTCGGAGCGTGCGAGCCTCAGGCCCGTGCGTATGAGTGCGAGTGTGCGAAACGCTACGGTGTATGGCATCGCAGAGGCCTTAATGATGGGTGATCTGGCGATGGCGCGGGGCTCAGTCGAACATCACAACAGACAGCAATGTGTTGAGCCGCACGACGCGGCGAGGTCATGAAACTATGCCGGGTCGTCGGCCTACCGAAAAATCGCGTGCTAAACCGCTGACCGCCGAAGACAAGAACCGCATGTACGACGACGAGTTGATATTCCACGAGGGCGTCGAAGATGAGAGCGCGACGCCGGACGTGGACATCAGCGGCAACCCGATCCTTCAGAAAGGGATGCGGGAATGGGTCCGCGAACAGGAAGCCAACTACCGCTGGCGGGAAGAACAGGCGCTGAAGAACCAGCAGGAACTTGGCGAACCTGATCCAAACGACGATGATGACGACCTGTCTCTCTGAAGAGGAATTCGGAGCGGCCAAGATGAAGCTGGTCGCCTGACCCGCGACATCGGATGCGGACGGACCCATGGAAGGCGTTCCACAGGAATTCCAAAGGAACGCCCTTCGATCATCACGTGCGATCGACGTATGAGCGTATGCCGATGGTTGGGCCTACAGCAACCCGGCCCGCCCTTTGATCCGAGGCGCCTGGCGCTTGACCACCCGCGGACCGCGGTTTCGGTCCAGCTCGAACTGGTGCTGCGGCTGTCACCGGAGCGGTACCCGCGAATTCAATGTCCGGCACTGTCACCAGATCGCGGCGTGCGACCACGGCGTGAGAGTGTCGTATACGATAGCGGGCCACCTGCCAATTGCGGCTAACAGCGCCATGCACGTTATGTGACGAGCGCTCTGGTTCGTTGAAGCCAGAATCTGAGGAGAATGATGACGGGAACGATTCGAACGATGAGAACCGACAAGGGCTTCGGTTTTATAAAGGACGCGGCGGGGAAGGAATATTTCTTCCACCAGAGCGCGGTGCAGGGCGAGGGAATCGGCGATCTCCGCGAAGGCGACTCCGTCGAGTTCGAAGTGGGCGAGGGCCCGAAGGGACCCCGCGCCGAAAGCGTTCGGCGGACATCGACTTAGTCTGCCCCCTCGACAGGCGGGTTTTTCTGTGCCTACGCTCAGCTCGTCGTCGAGCACCCGCCGGAGGCCTGCGCCTTGAAGGTCGGCGACGCGCTCGTCGCCTCCTGACGGTGCCTGCGATCGGCGGATCAAGCCCACCCCCCGCTATCGTCAGTCGCGGTCCAGCCGATGGGACGCTCGGCGAGCCATCGCCAGGAATCGCTTTCGCAGAGGTGTGAGCGCCTATCCGAAGGTCGAGCGCGTCCTCGGCGAGGTTTGGGTGGACACTTACTCGATTGTCGAACTGCCGGACTGAGGGCCAGCTGTTGCGAAGAGGTGAACGAGGAGGTTCAGAATGTCAGATTCGTTCAAACGAACACCGCCTGCCGCACGCGCAACCGATGGCGGCTCCGTACTCTGAATTCGATATCACTAGAGAACTGGTGCGCTCCACGGCGAGCCTCAATGGAGTCTCGGCAGAGCGCCAAGAAGCTTAAGAACGAAGCCTCCGAATCGAGCTCGCAGCCTTGAAAGCGCATCGCGAATCCCGAACACCAAACTGAAGGACCGATCTCAATTCAACGTCGCGGGGACAAGAAGTGCGAGCCGATGGACGCTCAAGCACCTGACCAGCGACTACTTGCGGACCAGCGGCTACGGCATATGACGTAATGGCGCTCGAAGGCAGCGCGTTTCTTCTGACGATCGCGTCACCGGTCCAAGTAGCAGGTGATGAGCTGACCGTGTGACGCTCTGCTGTTTTGCGGATTCGTGTGCTTATACTTCCGCGGAGGATTTTTTTTTTTCTCTCTCAGCGCGGTATTTTTTAGGAGAGACTGTTGCGTCTCGCTCGCGTTGTGATGCTGCGCCCCTGCCGAGATTTGCAAGGCGACTCGAAAAACCTTAAGAGTACACGCTACTTCGTTCGCTTGCGGCGGCTCTCAATCTGCGCGTTCTCCGTTCTATTCCGAGGCTGCTCACCACATTCCCCCGTATTTCATTCTGCGATTCCCTATCTCCGCGCTTATCCTCCGCGCCAGCCTATCGCCCTCAAACGCCCGACTGATTCCTGTTCTGAGCCTGCTTCCGTCTGTGCCGCGACTTTGTCCCGTACCCCATCAATCAACACTTGGCCGCACGAACCGCGTCAACGCCCTCGCGAACTGTCCTCGCGTTATGCTCGTCCCCAGGTGCACCAGAGGCCAAAGTTGTTTCGTGTCGAGCGATTTGGAGCTCGTTGCGCTGCGGTCGTGGTCGCGTGTGCGTTCGTACCCTCATTCATCTCTGCAGATCACGCCGGCCGCCGGCAGCTCTGAGGCGATGACCGTAGGCACTGGCAACTCCGCCCACCGTAGTGCCGTTCTGTTCACCCAGGAGCCTCCGCCCGCGTTTCAGACAGCGGTCAATCTCGTGATCACCGACGTGCAAGTCGTTGCAGCTCAGCGCAAGCCCGTGACCAATGCGCATCCACCTGCTTCGTGTAACCGAGCGATAGCGACAAGAGTGTAATCAAGCACACAATGCGGAGTCAAACGCGCGTTAGCGATCTCGAACACCGTTAGTTTCCGAACCGCCCGCAGCCGCGTCGGGCTAGTTCAAAAGCAGTTCGACGGACAGCGCAAGGAGAACTTGGTGACTCCACCGCCCTGGATCAATGCCGCGATTCGTTCCGTCATTTGGTTGGGTGGGGCGGCCGGCCTGGCGTACGTCAAGAAACCGGACGGGGCGAGCGTTCTTGGGGTGCGCCAGGATGCCATCGGTTGGCTGGCCGGAGGTATCTGCGTGGCCGGGCTGGCGCTCCATGTCTGGAGCAACGTGACCCTCGCGCGGGGCGAGCGCCAGGCAATGGCGGGCACGAGCCCGCTTGTCACGGACGGACCGTTTCGGTACGTCAGGAATCCGATTTATCTCGCCGGGATCACACTGTTGTTGGGTGTGGGCTTGCTCTATCCCACGTGGGAGGCCAAGGACCTCGTCCTGCCGCTACTCTTGCTTGTGTACTTTCACCTGGCCGTGGTCCGGGTCGAGGAGCCTGCGCTGAGGCAGCACTTCAGCCAGACGTACGAAGAGTATTGCAAGCGAGTTCCGAGGTGGTTTCCTGCTGCAAGTTCGCCCAACCGCGCCGTCCACCAGCGCGGTGCCACTGGCGGCGCGTTGCGCCCCAGCTGATCGCCAACCCGAGCAACGTTGGCCCGTTACTCTCATGCAGCTGCACGAGGTGCTCCAAAGCGGCAACGATTTTTGCGAGAGCCTGCAAAATCATGCCGAGGAGGTCCGGGCACAGTTCGACCGTGCGATGAGCATGTTCAGGCTCATGAGCAGCCCGAAGGCGTTCTTCGAGCGGTCATCGTCGATGATGGCTTCGTGGACAATCAGGGCGCCGCCTTTGGGCAACGCGTCATGAGCTTTTTTGAGGAGGGTCAGCTTCTCCTCGATGTTCCAGTCGTGAAGGATGTGCCCCATGATGAGGACGTCGGCCGAGGGGAGCGCGTTCTTGAAAAAGTCGCCCGCCGTGAACGTGAGGCGGCGCTCGAGACCGAACGACTTCACATAGTCCTGGAACACCGGGCCGACGGGCGGCAGGTCGAACTCGCCGCCGCTTAGATGCGGGTGCGCGAGCGCCACCTGGACCGGGACGCAGCCCTGTGCGCCGCCCACATCGATGAACGTCTTGTACTGCTTCCACGGAAACTTCTTCGCAATCGCGATCGCCGAGCCCATGCTGATGCCACTCATAGCCGAAAGGAACTGGCGGAGCTTCAGGGGATCGGCGTAGATCGTGGCGAAGAAGTTGTCGCCGTGCTTGGCCTCGTTTTGCGGCTGCCCGGTGCGAAGGCCTTCGGTCAGCGAGCCCCAGAAACCGTAGAGCCGAGCCCCCGCCATCTCGAGCATCCACTCCGATATAGGAAGGCTTACCGCGGTCGAGAAAGAAAGCCGATTCTCGGCGTGTTCGAATAGGTCGTTCCCTTTCGGCGGAGCATCCCGAGCGAGACCAGCGCGTCGAAGAAGTCCCGCGCGCTCCGCTCGTGCAGCCCGAGTCGCTGCCGCAGCGCCTTCGCTTCAACCGGGCCCTTGGCCGACGTTCGGCTGAAGAGGCCGAGCGCAATTGCGCTCAAGAAGGTCTTTGAGCCCCAAACCGAGGCCAAGCTGCATGATTGCGTCAGGGGTCAACAGGGCTTCACGGGCTTCTTCGCCTTCTTCTTGGGGGCGGACATCCGATTCTCCTTTGGTGAAGTCCGGCGCTGACGATCAGCGGCATGGATCAGTTGAGGTTATGTGCGGCCTGTCAGAACCGCAGCAGATCCTTGACCGCGTGAAACGCGAAGTACGTCGCGAGCGAGAAGAGGACCGCCATCACGGCGTTCTCCCACCACCGATTCCGGTACTCCGGCCCGATCAGACGTGAACTCGCCGTGATCCACCAGAGGCCGCCCGCCAGCAGCGGCAGGAGCGCGACTTGCGCACTGTTGGCGGCGAGCGTGAGCGGCACGAACCCTGGCGCCCACGGCATGGTCCAGACCAGCGGCGGAATCAGGCAACCCATGGCAATCCACCGATAGCACGGATGCCGACGAAAATCGGTGCCGGCGGGAACCGCACCGGTGCGCATGCGGAGCCACGCATGCGCGCCGAGCAAGCCCAGGCCGGCCGCGTGGCCGATGATCGACGTATAGATGGCAGAGAAGATCCCCGCATAGAACAGCAGCCGCCCCGAAGCGCCGACCACGTTGCTCAGTAGAGTCGGCAGATCCTCGAGATGCTCGATGTGGCGGTCCGGATAGAGCAACTCGGCCCCGAGCACCCACACCGCGAGGTTGAGCACGAGCATCGCGGTGATCCCGAGCAGGAAGTCGTAGAGCTGCACCCGCCGGTATTGCGGGCCTCGCCAGCCCTTCGCGTCGAGAAAATACGGGTAGACGAGGTTCATCAGCGATCCGCCGACCGCGCCGACCATGGCAAGCGCCACGCGCCACGGGTTGTACACCCCGTGAGTGCCGGGCATCTCCATCCGGACCAGCCCAGTCACCACGTCGCGCGGATCGAACGCCGACCCAGATCGCGCAACCGAGAAACGAGAACGAAAGCACCGCCAGGAAGAACAGGAAGACGCGCTCCAGCGCGTGGAAGCTCGGTCGAAAGACCAGATAAAGAGCCAGCGCGTTCCAGCCGAGTGCCCATTGCCAGATCGCGCCGAAGCCGAACACGTTCTGCGACACTTCGCCGATGCCGCGGGTCATGTACGCGCCGTAGACGTGCCCCATCACGATCGCGGCCACGAACAGGATCGGGGCGTAGGCCGGATGCAGCCTGACCAGTCCGTCGAGCACCCCCTCGCCATGCTGGTTGCAGAGCTGGTACCTGGCGATCGACGACACGAAGAAAAACCGCATCGCCACGGCGACCACGAAGACCCACAGCAGCGAGTAGCCGTAGTTGGCTCCGGCGGTCGCCATGTCGACGACGTCGCCCGCTCCCAGCCAGGTCAGGACGATGACGATGCCTGGACCAAACGAGCGGACGTACTCGAGGAACTTGCGAGGGACGGGTGCCGCCGCCGATGTCGCGGTGGTCATGCCGCAGGATCGCCAGTACTTGTCTCCATCCGTCTACCTCTCAGAGAGTGTCCGCGAGTATACGGTCACGATGCGAGGCTTGCGACGCTGCACGCCGAAGCCTCTCGACCCGCGCGGTATACTGGCGTCGGCGCATCGGGGCGTCACCCACGTCCGCGGAAAGGACTGCGTCCACCCCGACATCGGTCGTGTCGTCGTCAAGGATGATCTCCTTTTCCTGCCCGGGAGAGCGGACAACGGGCGCGCAGGCCGTGCGCTGAGCACGGCCGGGAGAGGAGCTCGTCATGACCGTCCGCCGGACTCACCCGCCCACGCGCGTGATGCGCGAGACCCCCGACATCGAACAATTGAGGAGACAGGCGAGGGAGCTGCTGGAGGCGTATCGCGCGCAGTCGCCAGATGCAGTCCTCGAAGTCGACGCCCACCATCGCACCGCGACGCCGGCCACCTTCGCCCTGCACGACGCGCAATTCGTCCTGGCGCGCTCGTACGGATTCGAGAGCTGGCCCAAGCTGAAGGCCGGCGTCGAGGGTGTCACGACGAAGCGGCTGCACGACGCCGTGAAGAAGGGCGACCTCGAAGCGGTGCGTGCGCTGCTCGCGCGAAGGCCCGAGATTGTTGACTTGCTGCCCGGGGGACCGTCCGGCTTCGAGATCCGCGCGCTCCACATCGCCGTCATGGCGCGGGACGTCGAAATGACGCGGCTGCTGCTCGAGGCGGGCGCCGACACGCGCGACGGCATCTGGCCGAACCGCGACGCCACCGGCCCGCGCACCATTGCCGAGGAACGCGGCTACGACGAAATCGTGGCGCTGATGACCGCGCACGAAGAAAAGCGCGGCGCGCGCGTCGTCAACGCGCTTGACGACGGTGTGCGTCGTCTCCGCGACGCCATGATGACAGGCGGCGAGGAGGCGGTGATCGCCGTGTTCGAATCTGAGCCCGCGCTTGCCGACATGTGCCCACCCGACGGCGTGACGATGCTGCATCGTGCGGCGCAGTACGGCCTCCTGCGCGTGGCGAGATGGCTGCTCGACCACGGCGCCGATGTGAACAAGCCGTCGCAGCCTGACTTCTGGCGATGGAAAGGACGGACGCCGCTGGAGTTCGCCGTCTGGGAATTCGCTGCGGATTCGGACCGGTCGGCCCGCGAGGCGATGGCCGCGCTGCTCATCGAACGTGGCGCCGAGCTGACGCCGCTCGCGGCCGCTGCGCTCGGCCGCTGGGACTATCTCGCGTCATGCCCGCTCGAGTCGCTGCAGGGAAAGGCGGTGCTGCAGGCGGCCGTGCGGGGCAGTCGTCCTGACGTGCTGCGTCGATTGCTCGAACGGGGTCTCGACCCGAACGAGCGGATGCAGTTAGGCCAGCTCGAAGAGCAGACGTTCTCGTCAGGCGGCCCGCTGCTCGAGGCGGTCAACACCGGACGGATCGACATGGCTCGCCTGCTGCTCTCGCACGGCGCCGATCCGAATGCCTCGGTGTACACCGCGGGCTCAGCGACCGGTGCGGCCTATAACGGCGGCTCCCCGCGCACGCACGCGCCCGACCAGGCCATGATCGATTTGATGGTCGAACACGGCGGCTGGATCGACGCCGGCGCCGTCGGCTACATCCGCAACGTCGAACTGGCGCGCCGGATGCTTCAGGGCGAGATTGATCCGCATCCGGAGTCCGGCACGCTCTCCGGTGAGAAGGTTGCAGAACAGATCCTGTGGGGCGGCGCGAGCGGCCGCAGTGCCGAGATCGTGCGCATGGCGCTCGAGCGGATCGACTGGCCGCGCGACGATCCCCGATGGTTCTGGCTGCTCTGGCGTCCGCTGCCCGGGCATCGCGACCTGGACGAGGTCGAACAGGCCGACAGCCGCGCGACGTTCCGGCTGATTCTCGATCGGTGCGATCCCAATCTTCAGGCGCCGGAGTCTGGCCAGACGATGCTGCACGAAGTGATCGCGCGCGACCATGGCGTGGGCGTGGCGCTGGCGACCATGCTGCTGGATGCGGGTGCGCGCACCGACATCCGCGATGAATTCCTCAAGAGCACGCCGCTCGGATGGGCGTGCCGCTGGGGCCGAGTGGCGCTGGTCGAACTGCTGCTGGCTCGCGGGGCCGATCCGATCGAGGCCGGGGCGGAGCCGTGGGCCACACCGCTCGCGTGGGCCGAACGGCGGCACCATGCGGGGATTACCTCGATCCTCCGGCTACATCCGCGGGCCTGAGGGCATCATTGTCGCGCTTGCCGAGCAGCTCGGCTAAGGCGTGCCTGGTCGCAAGCGCCCGGGAGCGAGCAAGCACGGTCCCGAGCTCCCCAGACGAACCGCGGCACTGCTCGATCCTCCGTAAGGCATATATCCATAGACATATCGCCCTGATGAAGGTCGACGCGGTTTCGATCTCATGCTAGTGTCGCGCACCATGAAATCCATAACCGTGGTTTCGCCGCGCACGTTCCTGGCAATGGCCGGAACGGTGGCGTTCGCGGCGCTGGCGTGCGGTCGAGGGTGATCAGCGGCCGATGGATCTGCTCGCCGCCGGGACGTCCTCCAGCTCGACGTCGGTACGTGTCTGGAAGCTGGTGCGGACCCGGTTGCGTGGATCACCCCGACTCCCGGCCGTAGCCAGAGCCTGCACCCCAAGGATTGGGGCGCGGGCGAAGGGCGGAGCTACAATGTCGCGTTTGGCGAGGGCGAGCGCAGCGGTGCCTCGACAACTACCGGAACCTGCGCGCGTAGCGTCGCGCTGGCATGACAGGCGCGTCCGCGAGTTTATGACAGCTGTTCCAGGCGTACGCCGGCGCTGGCGTTCCCGTGCTATCCGCGCGGTCGCGGTGGTGTGCCTCGGTGGGTGGGTCTCGATCGGCGTCGGAACAGCGGCTCAGGAGCCGGACGTGAAGGTCCCGCAGGTGGACGCCACCCCGGCGCCGTTGACCGAAATCCGAGCGATCCGCACGCTGATGCCGGATGTCGCCCGGCGCAGCCGTCCGCTGCGGATTCGCGGCACGGTGACCTACATCAACGAGCGTGAGCCCGCCGGAATCATCGTCCATGACGGGCGGGCCGGACTGTTCGTCCGCTACGGCCGCAAGTTCGTCGGCGGCGAGGTCATCCCCTTGCGTCCGGGCGATGTCGTCGAAGTTGAAGGCCATACGACCGCGGAGGGGTTCGCGCCCGATGTGCGTCCGACGCATGTACGGCAGATCGGTCGTGGCCCGTTGCCGGCGCCCAGGCGAGTGTCGTACGCGGAATTGTCGAGCGGCGCGTTCGATTGCGACTACATCGAAGTGGTCGGCGTCGGACAGCGCGCGTGGTTATCCGAGTCCGGGAAGACGCTGTTCGTCGACATTGCCGTCGAAGGCGGCACCATACGGGCGTGGTTCTGGAACTTCGACACCGAGGACTTGACGCGTTTCATCGACGCTCGCGTCAGGCTGCGGGGCAACGCCGGGACCCTCTACACGCCGGCTCGTCAGGTTCGCGGCATCTCGCTCTTCGCTGGCCGCACCATCGACGCCGTGGTCGCGACTGCGGCGCCCGACCCCTGGTCCCTGCCGATTCGTGCGATCGCCAGCTTCTACACCCATCACGCTGTCGACCAGATCGATCGACGCGTCCGGCTGCGCGGGACGGTGACTGCCACACGAGTGGGGCAGCCCACCATCGTCGAGGACATCACGATGCATTCGCGCTCGCGCGATGTGCGTCACAAAGTCTACGTTCGCGATGAAACGAGCGCGGCACTGATCGAAACCGAGCAGTCGTTCGAGTTGAAACCGGGGGATGTGATCGAGGCCGCGGGGTTTCCGATCGTCAGTTCCACCAAGCCGCGAGTTCAGAACGCTGTCATCCGCCAGGTCGGGACCGGAACCGCTCCCGCACCAGTCGCGTTGTCGCTCGAGACGCGGCCCGCTGCTGCCTACGACTCCCAACTGGTGAGCGTGGAGGCCAGGCTTCTTGCCGACGTCGCCACACCAGCCGGACGTTCGTTGCTCCTGAAGGTTGGTGACAGCGTGTTCGAGGCGCACCACGACCCGATGTCGAGTGCGCCGACAGACACCTACGCCGGTGGCAGCCTGGTATCAGTCACTGGTGTCTACGCGTTCGAATCCGGGCCGCCGCCCTCGTTCCGCGTACTCCTGCGCTCCGGGCGGGACGTTGCCCTGCTCGCCGCCGCGCCATGGTGGACCTACCGTCATACGCTCGTGCTCCTCGTGGCCACCGCCGTGACCGGCATCATCGGGCTCGGGTGGGCCCGGATGATCGCCAACCGGAACGCAATCGCCCAGGAGCAGTACCGCGCCATCATCGCCGAGCGCAGCCGTCTGGCCACCGAGCTCCACGACACGCTCGAACAGGGCCTGGCCGGCATCCAGCTGCAGCTCGGCGCGGTCGCGAGAACGCTGGATAGCTCGCCGCAGACCGCGCGCCGCGCCCTGGGCACGGCGACCGAGATGCTGCGATACAGCCTCAGTGAAGCCCGTCGATCGGTGATGGACCTGCGGCACGGCGCGCTCGAGACACGCGATCTCGGGGGCGCGCTGTCGGAACTCGCCGAACAAATGACGGCCGGCACTTCTTTGAGCGCGAGCGTGCGGTCGGTCGGTTCGAGCCAGTCGCTCGAGCCCTCCGAGGAGCACCATCTCCTGCGCATCGGCCTGGAAGCGCTGACGAATGCCGTAAAACATTCCGGAGCGACCCGCGCTGACGTCGAGCTGCGCTTCGAGGATGCGGCCGTCCATCTCGTCGTGCGAGACAACGGGACGGGCTTTGCCGAGACCAGGCTGGAGGGCACGGGCGGACACTTTGGGCTGCGCGGCATCCGCGAGCGTGTCGACAAGCTCGGTGGAACGCTGACGCTGGAGAACCATCCGGCGGGCGGGGCGGTTGTCGCCGTGTGCGTGCCGTCGCGAAATCGGCCGGCGCGCGCCGCCGGCAGCCGCGAGTTGCTCAGCAGCGAGCCCTGATGGCGACCAGTCCGCGACTTCGTCTCATGCTCGTCGATGACCACACCCTTGTCCGCGTCGGGCTGACGAGCGTGATCGGGCTCGAGCCCGACATGATGGTGTGCGCGGAAGCCGCTACCGGCCACCACGCCATCGAGCTGTTCCGCTCGACCAGGCCCGACGTAACCCTGATGGATCTCCGGCTGCCGGACCTGAGCGGCACCGACGCCATCCGTCGCATTCGCGCCGAGTATCCGGACGCAAAGATCATCGCGCTCTCGACGTTTGCCGGGGACGAAGAGATTTACGTCGCCCTGGAAGCCGGAGCGCTCGCTTACCTGGTGAAGACCGTCGAACCGGAGGAGCTCGTCGACACCGTCCGTAAGGTGTCCGAAGGGCGACGACACGTGTCGCCCGACCTGGCGGCGCGGTTGGCGCTGCGTTCGCCGCGGTCCCACCTGTCGCCGCGCGAGCTGGCGGTGCTGAAGCTCATGGTGATGGGCAAGCGGAACAAAGAAATCGCCGCCCACCTCGATATCACCGAAGGCACCGTGAAGATCCATGTCAGCAACATCCTGGGCAAGCTGGGAGTGGCGGATCGGTACGGAAGCGGTCACCCAGGCGCTGCAACGCGGCATCGTCGCCCTCAGTTCCTAGTCGTCTTATCCAGGAGCGAAGCCCCTGCGGTTCTCCGCCGCCGCGGAAGCTCGGCGGGACCCCGGCGGAGTGCCTCCGGAACTCTCCCTCTCCCTCACGTTCGATATAGGTCGAACGATATAGGTCTTCCGACGAATTGACGGCGTCGCCTCCGCGGACGCACCTTATGCAGCGCTGTAACACGTGTGTTTCGCAGCCGGAAACCGACCGTCGGTGTTTCCTGCAGCAAAACTGAACAAGGCAACAACGCCAGCAAGGAGGAGCGCAGATGGGGCAGCGATCCGCCGTCTGTCGATTTGCGATTGTCGTTGGCACCGTCGTCAGCGTGATGACGTCGGCCGGCGCCTACACGCCGCTCGACGCTCAGCAGTTCAGCGGCACGCTCCGCGGAGTCGTGCAGGATTCGAGCGGCGCGGTCGTCGCCGACGCCGATGTGACCATCAACAGCACGACGACCAACGAGAAGTACGCCGTCAAGACCGACGCCGAAGGCCGCTACGTCGTTCCGCAGTTGAAGCCGGGGTTCTACAGGGTGACGGTTGCCAAGACCGGATTCAAGAGCGCGGTAATCGATGAGGTCAAGCTCGACGTGCAACAGGTGCGCGGCGTCGACGTGAAACTCGAGCTCGGGCAGGCCTCCGAGCTGGTCACGGTTGTCGGCCGCACCGCCACGATCGAGACCAGCAGTTCCACCGTCAGCCAGACGATTGAGAACAAGCGCCTTGTCGATCTCCCCCTCAACGGCCGCAATCCGTTCTCACTCGCGACGCTTGCGCCGGGTGTCGCGCCCGCCCCCGGATCCTCGCCGTTCATCAGCGGCGGCCGCAACGCCACGAGCGAGGTCACCATCGACGGCGTGTCGAACGTCAACGCCGAGAACAACGTGTCGATCCTCGACTTGAACTACACGCCGTCGGTGGACGCGGTGCAGGAGTTCAGCGTCCAGACCAACGCCGTCAGCGCCGAGTTCGGCCGCCTCGGCGGCGGCGTCATCAACCTGATCACCAAGAGCGGCACCAACGCCTTTCACGCCACCGCGTTCGGGTTCGGCCGCAACAGCAAGATGGATGCGACCAACTTCTTCACCAACCGCGCCGGGCAGCGCCCGGGCAGCTTCAAGCGCAACCAGTTCGGCGGCAACGTCGGTGGTCCGCTGACGCTGCCCGGCTACAATGGCGCCGACCGGACGTTCTTCTTCGTCAACTATGAGGGCCTGCGCCAGGAATCGGGTGCGGTCTCGACCCTCACGGTGCCGCTGCCGGAGTGGCGCAGCGGCGACTTTTCGAACCTGCGCAACTCCAACGGCCAGCCGATCGTCATCTACGACCCGGCGACGACCCGGCCCGATCCGGGTAATCCGGGCTCGTTCATCCGCGAGCCGTTCCCCGGCAACATCATTCCGCAGGAGCGCATCAGCGCCGTCGGCCGGGCGCTGGCGCAGTACTGGCCGCTGCCGAACACGACGGCGGCGAACGCGTTCACGCAGGCGAGCAACTACGTCCTCTCCGGCGCGCAGCCGAGCAACGGTAACCGCGTCGATTCGCGCGTCGACCACGTGGTCAGCGACAAGTGGCGCACCTTCGTCCGCTACTCCTACTCCGACGAAGACAGCCAGGTGTTCAACAGCTTCCAGAACGTGGCCAGCTCGTCGGGCGGCGACGGCCCCACCTACACGACGACGCAGAGCCTGTCGATCGACAACAACTACGTCTGGTCACCCTCATTACTGCTCAACGTGCGCTACGGACTCAATCGACGCTTCGTCGATCGCAAGCCGCTGTCGGCGGGCTTCGACCTCGCCTCGGTCGGCTTCGCCAGCAACGTCGTCCAGGTCGCGCAGGCCGCCGAGTTTCCCCGCATCGACGTCCAGGGCTTCCAGTCGCTGGGGCAGAACACGTTCACCGACCTTGTCATCGCCCCGACGACGCACCAGTTCAACTTAACCGGCACGAAGATCCTGTCGAGTCACACCATCAAGTTCGGCATGGACTACCGCAAGTTCATGCTCAACTTCACCCAGCTGTTCTTCCCGTCGGGGCAGTACCGGCTTCAGCAACGCGCAATGGACGCAGCGGGACCCCAACGTCAACAGCTCGACGCAGGGCTTCGCGCTGGCGTCGATGCTGCTCGGCATCCCGAACTCCGGCCAGATCAGCCACAACCCCTCGCCGGCGTCGGCCAGCTCTTACTGGGCGTCGTACATCCAGGACGACTGGAAGGTGGCGAAGAACCTGACGATCAATATCGGCCTGCGCCACGAGTTCGACGTGCCGCGAACCGAGCGCTTCGACCGGCTGAGCTACTTCGATTCCGGCGTGACCTCGCCACTCGCCGGCGGGGTGCCTGCCAATCCGTTCTTCACCCCCGCCGACCTCAACGGCGGCCTGGTGTTCATGGACGAGAACAACCGCCGCCAGGTGGACACCGATCTCAATAACTTCGGCCCCCGGATCGGTGCGTCCTGGAACGTGACGCCGCGGACGGTGGTCCGGTCGGCCTACGGCATCTTCTACATGCCGTCGCACGTTCAGGCGGCTGGACATTCCGGCTCCGCCGGCATGATGGGCTTCAACAGCCAGAGCAACATGATCGTCAGCCTCGACAACCGCGTGCCGCTGCGGGCGATCGACAATCCTTTCCCCGACGGCTTCAACCTGCCACCCGGCAACGCGCAGGGGGCGGCGACGTTCATGGGCCTGAACATCGGCGGCGGCAACGGTGGTGTGTTCACCTCGAACCAGACACCGCGCATGCAACAGTGGAACGTGAACGTGCAGCGTGAGCTGCCGGGCAACTTCGTTGCCGAGGTCGCGTATCTCGGCAGCAAGGGCACGAACCTGCTGATCGGTGAGAGCGGCCTCGCCTTCGCGCAGGTCGATCCGTCATTCCTCTCACTGGGGACCGCCCTGCAGGATCAGGTGCCGAACCCGTTCTTCGGGATCATCACCAATCCGTCCTCGCCGCTGCGGTTCGAAACCGTGTCGCGCAACCGGCTGCTGCGGCCGTTTCCACAGTACGACGGCGTCAGCGCGTTCCGGGTCCCGGGCTCGAAGTCGATCTACCACGCCTTCACCGGCCGCCTCGACAAGCGCTTCTCGGGCGGCCTCAGCGTGCTGTCCGCCTACACCTTCGGCCAGCTCAGAGACGACGCGTCGACCACCGTGGGTTTTCTCGGCCAGGCGGGCGCGCAGCAGAACGCCTACGATCGGGCGTCCGACTGGTCGATCTCGAGCCAGGACATCAGGCACCGCTTCGTCACCAGCTTCGTCTACGACCTGCCGTTCGGTTCCGGCCGCCGATTCGGCAGCGACTGGAGCCCGGTGGTCAACGCCGTGCTCGGCGGCTGGCAGGTGAACGGCATCCTCACGTTCCAGAGCGGGATTCCGCTGATCATGACGCAGGCCGTCAACAACACCAACCTGTTCAGCACCTCGCAGCGGCCGACCTGGACCGGAGCGGATCCGAACATCGACGGCTCCAGCGTCTCGAAGGGCGAGCACATCCTCCGCTGGTTCGATACCAGCGTCTTCAGCGTCACGCCGGCGTTCCAGTTCGGCAACACGCCGCGCGTCCAGCCGGACCTGCGCGCCGACGGCGTCAAGAACCTCGACCTGTCGGTGTTCAAGAACAACTACTTCCGCGACGGCAAGTGGAACGCCCAGGTCCGCCTCGAGATGTTCAACGCGCTCAACCGCGTGCAGTTCGGCGCGCCCAACACCCAGGTCGGCAACGGCAACTTCGGGATCGTCTCGTCGCAGGCGAACGGGCCGCGACAGGTGCAGATCGCACTCAAGCTGATCTTCTGAACGTCTCCGGGGAGGAGCATCTAGCGCGATGCGGCCCGGACCGCGCTCGTCGAGGCCGCCTGCGCCAAGCCCGCGCCCTCGCCGGGCCGGCGGGCCGGTGATGCGCGGCCTCACGTGGGTGGTGCGGCCGCGGCCGGACGCGGATGCCCTGTCGTCGGCCTGGCTGATTCGACGCTTCGTCGATCCGGAGGCGCGCTTCGAGTTCTCCGACGAACGGGAGGGGATCCTCGCCGGCTGCACGTTCGAGGGCCTCTGCGACGTCTACCGCCTGCACAGCGCGCCGATCGCGCGGCTGGCGCGCATCGTCCGCGATCTCGACTGCACTGACGGCCGGGCCGGCGCCCCGGAGGCCGCGGCGCTCGGCCACCTGGTCAGCGATCTGTGCGTCGCGCACGAGAGTGACGATGTGCTGCTGGCACTCGGCATGGTCGTGTTCGAAGCCCTCTACCTGGAGTGCGAGGTCACGGAAGCGAATGGCGACCAGGCTCGCCGCTCTGAGATGTCCCCATGGAGCAATGGATGACACCGATAGTGTGGCGGACGGCGATCATGGTCGCGGTTCTGGCTGGCTCCCCGCCGCATTCCGCATCACGGGCGGCCTCGCAACCGGCTGGTCCGGCGCTGGGACTGTTCTCTGGCAGCCAGGACATCGGCCCGCCGTCGACGATTGGCGCCGGGTCAGCGAGCCACGACCCACGGCAGCAGGCCTACGTCGTGTCCGGCGGTGGCGCCAACATGTGGGGCACCGCCGATCAGTTTCACTACGTCTGGAAGAAGGTGTCGGGCGATGTCACGCTGGCCGCCACCATCGAGTTCACAGGGACCAGGCCGGCGGACGGGACGCCGGATCCGCACCGCAAAGCCTGCCTGGTCATCCGTCAGACGCTGGACGCGGACTCGGTGTACGCGGACGCCGCCGTGCACGGCGACGGGCTGACGTCTCTGCAATGGCGCGAGGACAAGGGCGGGGTCACGCACGAAGTCCAGTCCAGCGTCGTCGGCCCGAAGCGCGTACGCATCGAGAAACGCGGGAACTACGTGTCGATGGCGGTGGCCGGCGATGGCGAGGAGCTGCGGCCGGCCGGCGGGTCCGCTCGCATCGACCTTCCAGGCGAGTTCTACATTGGTCTCGCGGTGTCCGCGCACACCACTGCACGGATCGAGACCGCGACGTTCGCCGACGTCGAACTGGGGACGCCGCCTCGAGGCAGCGGACAGAAACCAACGCTGATCAACACTCTGGAAACCATCAGCCTGCGCTCCAGGGATCGCCGGGTGGTGCACGTGGTGACGCAGCCGGGCCGCATCGAGGCGCCGAACTGGTTTCCCGACGCTTCGAACACGCTGTACTTCAACACCGGGGGCAGGCTCTACAAGATTCAGGCTGAGCCGCCGGGCACGAAACCGAATCCCGACCGGCTCAAGGTCCCGGAGGCCGTGGATCTCGGGTTCCTGACGCGAATCAACAACGACCATGGCGTCACCAACGATGGCAAGCTGTGGGCGATCAGCGATCAGTCCCAGGCGGTCAACGGCCAGCGGCCATCGCTCATCTACACGGTCCCGGTCGGCGGCGGTTCCCCGACGCTGGTGACGGAGAAGGGGCCGTCGTACTTCCATGGCTGGTCACCGGATGGCAAATCGTTGACGTATTGCGGAGAGCGCGACGGCAACTTCGACATCTATACGGTCTCCGCCGGGGGCGGGCCCGAGACCCGCCTGACGACGGATGCCGGCAAGGATGACGGGCCCGAGTACTCTCCGGACGGCCAGCACATCTACTTCAACTCCGATCGCACGGGAACGATGCAGATCTGGCGGATGAAGATCGACGGTTCGCAGCAGGAACAGATCACCAGCGACGAGCAGGAGAACTGGTTCCCGCACGTGTCGCCGAACGGCGCGTCGCTGGTGTTCCTGACCTACGCCAGGGGCGTCGGCGATCACCCGGAGAACAAGGACGTGGCCCTGCGGGTCATGGATCTCAAGAGCAAGAAGGTCGATGTTCTGGCCCGGCTCTTCGGCGGACAAGGAACGATCAATGTATCGTCGTGGTCGCCCGACAGCCAGTACCTGGCGTTCGTGAGCTACCAGTTGGTTCCACAATGACGCGCCCCCGCTTTGCTTCCGTAAACTCTCGAGGACAACTACATGGAAGGACTATGCACTCGGCGGGAGTTCCTGGAACGCACGGCAATGCTGGGCGTGTCCTTCGCCGTGCCACGCCTCCAGACGACGCCCCGCAGTCAGTCGGGCATGTTCATATCGCTGCCGCCATGGGCGGTGGCCCGCAATGTCGGATGGCCGGAGCAGGCGCAGGTCGCGGCACGCGCGGGCTACGGCGGCATCGACTGGGCGTTCGCGCCGGCGCGCGCCGCGGGCGTAGAGGCCACGCGCAGCCTGCTGTCCGAGCTCAAGATCCGGGCGACCATCGTCAACCTGCCCATGCAGGCGCCGCTCGATGGAGAGGAGGCGGCGTTCTCGGCGCAGTTGCCGAAGCTGGCTGACGACGCGGCGTTCTGCGCCGCGATTGGCTGCCGCAGCTTTCAGCTCGTGCTCCGCGCGACGACCGGCGGTCCGTCGAAGGAAGAGCGGTGGAAGGCGGTTCGCGGTCGACTGGCCGCGATTGGGGAGGTGCTTCGCAAGCACGAGGTCCGGCTCGGCCTGGAGTTCCTCGGTCCGCTCGTGTTTCGGACGCGCACCGGTGGAGGCGGGCGCGGCCGGCGAGGCGGGCCGCCGGTCGATCCGAACGCACCGCCTCCGCCGCCACCGGCTCCGCCCGTGCCGTTCGTCTGGACGCTGTCGGAGACGGTCAAGCTCTGCGAGGAGAGCGGTCCGAACATCGGCGTCACGCTCGATGCCTGGCACTGGTACCACTCCGGGGGAACGCTTGCGGACATCCAGTCGACCAGCGCGTCACGGATCGTCCACGTCCACGTCTCCGACGCGCGCGAAATGCCACCCGAGGCCGTCGAAGACAACATGCGGCTGCTGCCCGGGGAGGGCATCATCGACCTGGTCGGGTTCTTCAAGGCGCTGCAGAAGATCGGCTACCAGGGCGGCGTCGCCCCCGAGACGATCGGCCCACGGATTCCAGACGCGATGCCTGCCGACGAAAGCGCCCGGCTCGCGCTCGAGATGACGGCTGGCGTCATGAAGAAGGCCGGGGTGATGCCGTAGACGGCAGCGATGTGAGTTCGAGGGTCGAAAACGATCATGGTTCAACGACTGCAGATCTCGTCGTACGATCCGCGCTGGGTTCTGGAGTTCGAGGCGGAACGGGATCGCCTTGCGCGAGTGCTCGGGGCAATCGCGTGTCGCATCGACCACCACGGCTCGACGGCGGTTCCGGGACTCGAGGCGAAGCCGGTTATTGACATTCAGGTGTCCGTGGAACAGCTGCAGCGTCTCCGCCTTTACGCAGAGCCGCTCGACACGCTGGGCTATGTTCACGTGCCTCATGCTGACGATGCCGTGTGTCCGTTCTTTCACCGACCAAGTGAATGGCCGCACACGCATCATGTTCACGTCGTTCAATCCGGCGGACACGAAGAGCGACGTACGCTGGCATTCCGAGATTTCCTCCGTGAGCACGGCGACGTCGCACGGGAATACGTCACCCTCAAGAAGCAGCTGGCGACTCTGGTCAACGCCGAGGACGCTTCGTCACGAGAAGCGTACGCAAATGCCAAGAGCGAGTTTATCGACCGCGTGGTACAGATTGCACTGGCGGCGGGTCTTCCACGCGGGTTGTAAGGACAGGGGCAACGTTCTGTCGTGCCGGCTGCCTGATGGGGTGAAACCACGCCGACTGTCAGAGTGCCAGTAACAATTTGAATTGGATCGAACGCGCGACCGGCAGTAGACTGCCGCGGACAGTTGTCGCGAGACCAACCCACCTCGGCCGTTTTTGCGCGGCATGGCGGGTCTTCCCTCCTTTCGCAAGATGACGGAGGCGTCCGATGGTCACGATCGATCGGCCTCGTGTCTGGTCAGTACTACTCCTCCTGACAGCGCTCATGCTGGTGCACCCGCCCAGCGCCCGCGCCGATCGCATCGATATCAACGACCCGACCGTGCTTGGCCCAGTGGTAATCCGCCAGAGCCTTGCCGACGCCAACCCGTTCGAAACCACAGTTGCTGAGGTTCGATACCTGGGCGGGATCTACTCGTATATCTACGCTGTTTCGAGTACTCCCTACTTTCCGGGCACGGCGTGCTGTGAAGCCAGCATGGTGAGTTTCGCAGTGACCGGACATCCGCTCGAAGACACGTGGGGAGCCATTTACAGCAGTGATGTGTTTTGGAATGGCAACGACTTTGAGGACCCTTTTGGTCCCACGGCAGACGTGTCGAGCATCTCGCCAGTCTTCGATGGTTTCCTTGTTGTTTCTCAACCTGGAACCGGCCAGATGGCCGTGGTTTACATGCAGTCGCCTCTCCCGCCCTCGGGCCACGGGATTCTCACCTACACTGGCCGAGTGAGAGACTTCGACCACGATGGAATCGTGAGAATCGAATCGTCCCAGACGGACAATGTGCTGGTGCCCACGCCTGAACCAGGCACCATCGGTCTATTAGGACTCGGGTTGGCGGGTCTGGCAGCGAAGCTGCGCGCAAGCCGCCAGCGTCGGGTTGCTCGGCCGCTTTAAGCCGCCGAGCGAGCGGAACGGTACCCTCAGAGACGAATTCTGATGGCGCGTCACGCCTGCGAAGGGTCGGGGTCAGGGCCACCTCTCACACCCACAATCTGATAAGCTCGGTTCAACAAGACTTGACGAGGCTCCGGATTCTCTCGCACGCTGCCGAGCTCGACTTGCCGCTCGGGTGTGATGGAATGGAAACGTCCCTCCTATCGTGGGTAGTCTTGACACCTTGTGAAGCGTCCGATACACGCGCGGGTGCTATTCAGTCCTGATTCGGCTGGCGGTAAGTTTGCTTGTGGGAGCCTTCATGGAAAACCGTGCCTTTGAGTTGGACGGATATAGTGCTGAGGTGACGCGATGAGTGGAACAGGTCGAGCTGGGGGAGTGTTGACCCTTTGCATGACGGCGGTCTTCATGACGATCGGCTCATCGCCAGCCGGCGCTGAGCCGATTCGGTTGACGGTGTTGACCGGACCGTCGATCGAGCAGACGGACAACAGGCCGTGCGTCATCGGGGATCCGTCGTGCCACAACTCCGGACTTCTTGCCGTATACGCTGATTACGCCGAAGGACGAAGACGGCACGCTGACATCCCCGGCCTACACCGTCGGTCAAATCAGGAACGTGGTCGGTGGAGACGCGTTCGTCATCGGCCTGGACCTCAATCAGGCCAAGGGTCAGGAGGGAGGCGCCTACACGCTGGAGTCCTTCAGCCTCTCTGTCGACGGAACCACCCGCTTTGCCACGAGCGAACCGGTGAATCTCGTTCCACTCAACTTCGGGAACGGCTTCTCGGATGCCACCATCGTCATGTTCAACCTGAGCCGGATTGTCAGACGCTCAGAAAATAGTGTTCACCGCGTCGTTCAGCGGCGGAACCGCAGGCCGCGGAGCAATTCTTTCTGTTGCCGCAGCCGAGTGAAGGGCCCGGCAATCCTGTCCCGGAACCGGCGACGATGCTTCTGGTCGGATCGGGTTTAGCGGGGATTGCCGCCGTGCGCCGCCGCCGCCGCGCAAAAACCGAAAAAATCTGAAGAATCCTGGGGGACTCGGACGGCATTCCCGACGGCTGAGCCGCCGGTGATACCGTCCGAGTTCGTACGTACGGTTCCGCAGAATGCGGCTCGTGACGGACGCCAGAGCTACGGAACGATGGACGTGCCGATCAGCTGCGTCGGGCCGCCGCCGTTGGGGTTGAGGTCGGTGTTGACGAGCGTCAGCGTCCCGATGGCAGCGCCGGCCTGCTCTGCCCGCACGCCGAAGAGCGTGTTGAGCGTGGACGACGAGTCGGTGATCGACGCGCTCAGATTGCCCGCACCACTTTCGCGAAAATTGACACCGTTCGCGACGTTGCCGGTGCTGACTATGTTGAGGACCCCCGACGCCAGGCTGCCGCCATCCTCCTCGCGGACGAGCAGGCCGTCTCCAACGTTGTCTTCGGCACGTGCGCTGGTGACCTGGGCATTCAGATCGCCGTCGTCGGCCTCGCGGACTTCAGTCCCGTTGCCGGAATTGCCGCAGGCGACGACTTGGCGACGAGCACGCTCGCATTGCCGGCGCCGGTTTCGCGGATGTGGACACCGGCAACGACGACAGCCTCGTTGAGGTCGTCGGCGTCTACTTCGCGATCGACATCTTCGTCGAGCAGCGTACCGTCGACGAACCCGCTTCCGCTTGCCTCGACGCCATCGACGGCGACCTGCAGGTTGCCGACTCGGTGACGTCGATGGTGAGATCGCCTTCGCCGCCCTCATTCACCCGCAGGCCGTCGCGATCGCTCACGGTATAGCCGTTGTGGGTGAAACGGCTCGCATGCACCTCACGCGCACCGCCGCAGCGGAGCCGGCCGACTCCGGACGGGCTGGCGGCTCCGGCGCGGACGGATCGACCTGGTCGTTGACGAGCACGCCATGTCCGCCGTTGTTGGCGATCACGACATGAAACAGGGTCACGCTGATCGTGCCAGTGGCCCCACCGGGCACTTCGACGCTGATACCTTCACCCGGCGCACCGCGCACCGTCAGATGCCGCACCGTCAGTCCCCGCCGCCATTGGCGACGATGGCGGAGGCATTTGCGTTGGTGCCGTCGATGATGGCGTTGTTACCCTCGATCGTCAGCGGTTGCGGGCCGGTGTAAACCACCGGGCCAGACAACGAAACCGTCGTCACCCGGCCGGTGAACTGAATACGCGTAATCGTGGGGTCGTTGTTCGCGTCGAGTATTTGCCTGCGCGAAGGAGCCGGGGCCGCTGGTCCTTGAGTTGACCACGTGCACGGTGTGGTCGCTGGCAAGGGTGCGGCCACGGCGGCGAGCGACAGCGTCGCGGCCAGCGCGGTTGCCGGGAGAAGTCTGCGGTTCATGAAGATCCTCGAAAATGCCTAGAAGGGAAGGAAATGGACGGGCTGGGATAGTTAACACGGGTGGCAATGACGTCCGCGTGCTTCCGCGCGACGGTCGTGTAACGGCGCTTCGTAACCGCGCCACCGGCTAGTGGCAGGCGTTGCGCGGTGACCTTGCTATCGCCTGTCGTCGACAACCAGTTCGCGCACCTGCAGGCGGCCGACGCGGAGTTCGTCGATCTCGACGACGCCCAAGCGGGTGCGCCGGACCGTCAGGCGGCCGATGACCAGGCGGCCAAGGGCGAGCGTGCCGATCGCAAGAGCTCCGACCGCGAGAGCTCCGATCGCGAGGGCCCCGATCCCCTGGGCTTTGATGCCCTGAGCGCCGATCGCCTGGGCGCCGATCGCCTGGGAGCCGATCGCCGTCGCCGGTGTGCGAGTCGAAGGTCGCTCTTCCATGTGTTTTTTCATAGGGCCTTGCCTCCTGCGCGGCCGCGCTTGCAGGTCCGCGACGCGGATCGCTAGCATGCGAGTTGGACGAAACAGCGAGGAGGGGAATGGGGCGACAACTTGCAGAAGAGCATAACCTTTACGAGGCGCTCAGATTCACGGGCATGACCCTGCAGGTATCGTGACCGAGTCATGAACGCCGGCGCCCGGCGCGTCCAGCGCGTCTATCTCATCCTGCTCCTGCTGCACACGCTGGCGGCGTCGTTCATCTGGGGGATCAACACCCTCTTTCTTCTCGACGCCGGGCTCTCCAACGCGCAGGCTTTTGCCGCGAACGCTTTCTTCACGGCCGGGCTCGTCCTCTTCGAGGTGCCAACAGGAGTCGTCGCCGACGTGCGCGGCCGGCGGCTCTCGGTACCTGCTCGGCACGCTGACGCTGGCCCTCTCGACGCTGCTCTATCTCCTGATGTGGCGCATCTCGGCGCCATTCTGGGCCTGGGCTCTGGCCTCAGCGCTGCTGGGGCTGGGCTTCACGTTCTTCTCGGGCGCCGTTCAGGCCTGGCTCGTCGATGCGCTCAAGGCGCACGGCTACGACGGCGCGCTCGACGTGGTCTTCGCCCGCGGTGAGATCGTCGAGGGCATAGCGATGCTCGGTGGGTCGGTGCTTGGCGGCTACGTCGCCCAGGCGACCAATCTCGGCGTGCCTTACCTGCTGCGCGCCGCCGCGCTGGCGCTCAGTTTCGTGACGGCGTTTGTGTTGATGCACGACGTAGGCTTCACGCCCAAGCGCGACGGCGGCGCGCTGCGACAAGCGAAGACGGTCCTGCGAAGTGCGATCCATTACGGGCTCGCCAACAGGCCTGTGCGCTGGGTGATGATCGCGAGCGCGTTCACCGACGGCGTGTCGATTTACGGGTTCTATGCGATGCAGCCGTACTTGCTCGAGCTGTACGGCGATCCGAAGGCCTATGGCGTCGCCGGGCTGTCGGCGGCGATTGTCGGCGGCGCGCAGATTGCCGGCGGCCTGCTGGTCTCACGATTGTCGCGGGTCGTGCGGCGGCGAACGACCTGGCTACTCGTGGCCGTGCTGGCGAGCGGGCTGACGCTCGTGTTGATCGGGCTCGTACCCCGCTTTTCTGTCGCCGTGTCACTGCTCGTGGTGTGGGGGCTTATCTTTGCCACCGTGACGCCGGTCCGGCAGGCCTACCTCAACGAGCTGATTCCGTCCGAGCAGCGAGCGACAGGGCTGTCACTCGATTCGTTGATAGGGTCGGGCGGTGGCGTCATCGCACAGCCTCTCCTCGGGAAGGCTGCGGACGTGTGGGGCTACCCGGCTTCCTACGTCTGCAGCGCCACGATCCAACTGATGGCTGCGCCGTTCATCTGGCTGGTCCGACGCCAGCGGCCCGATCTCTGATGGCTCTGGAATTGCACCCCGCGGGGCGGCGGGCCTGCTGGCCTGACCAGGTCATCTGCAAATAACTCACAGGGGGTGTCACCATGGTTCTGCGAAGGCTGGTCGTGTCCGCCGGGATAGCAGTGCTTTTCGCCGCGGCCAGCGTGGCCGCTTCGAGAGAAAAGGTCGGAGCTCAACCGACGACGCAGCCCTCGTGCAAGCTCCCGGAGTCCAACGCCGAGGCGCTGGTCATCCTCAGCAATTACTATCCGGGGTACTGGTGGGACCACACCGACCTCACCATCGCGGTGCAGCCGCATCCCAAGGCGACGGAGGAGCAAGTGCAGGCGATCCAGGACGCCATTGCGACCTGGAGTGACGTGCTCGAGGACTGCTTTGACGGCCTGATTACCCTCACCGACGTCACCGGCTCGGATCGGAATCCGCAACAGGCCGCCGACATCGTCGTCCACTTCGTACCGAAGGCCGGCGGTGTCGTATTCGGCGGCTATGCAATCTGCGGTGAACATGGATGCCCGAACATCCTGGTGCGATCCGACCTGCCGCCAGCCCTGGGCGCGGATCCGTACAGCCCGCAGTACATCGAGTGGGTCGCGCTCCACGAAATCGGGCACGCCCTCGGGCTCGGCCACGCCACCAACCTGCTCGAAAGTACGGACCTCATGGGCTATGGATGGCCCAGCCTCGGGGATCCGGTGCTATCACAGTGTGATATCGACGCGCTCGCGTACGTTTTCGCCTGGGCGCTCGAAGGAACGGAGCCGCAACCGCCCGGGCCTGGGCCGTTCGTGTGCGACGCGAAGTAGGAATCTGCCGTCGCCGGCGCGGTAACAATTCGGTAACATGCCCTCGCTACCTTTCCCTCGGCGCCGTCTTTGGACGCTGGAAAGGGCAGGTTATCGATGAAGACGCATCTGGCTCGTGTCGTGGCACTCGTGCTGCTGCTGCTGGCTCCGGCGGCACAGGCGCAGAGTCTGTCCGAGTTGCTGGAGAAGGCGGTCTACACGGAAGAGACCCTGGGCAACGTCGAGGGCGCGATTCGCATCTATCAACAGATCATCAGCGGCTCGGTCCCCGGCACCCCCATCCGTCAGGATGCGCAGCGGCGCCTCGACGCCGCGCGCGCCTACCTGAAGACGAGGCCGGACCTTCCACCCGGCACGGTCGCCGCCGGCAGGTATCGTCATACCCGGACTGGATTGAGCTTCGGCCTCCCGCGGCACTGGGTCGTCCGAGGCACCAACCCATCGTCGGATGATGGCGAGATGGTGCGCATCACCGCGGTCGAACCCGAGGCCGACGTGGCGGTCTGGATGATTCCGGAAGGCAATGACGCGCAGAGCATCGAGCAGAAGCTGGACGGCTCTCCGGCGATGAAGCTCAGCGCCCGGCGTGGGGCGTATCAGAACTACCGCTATCGGCCCGACTCGATTCAACGGCTCACGATCAACGGCAAGGCCGCGATGATGGCGATTGCCGACTTCGGCGACGATCGGCCCTACGTCGAGTACCTGACGTGGATCTACACCGAGCGGACGCACACATTCTTCTACGCCGTCGTCGAGGCGCAGGACTTCGAGCGCTTCCGCCCGCAGTTCGAGCGTCTGCTGCAGTCGACCGACATCCCGTAACTCAGGATCGATGTCGAACTGGCCTCGGCGGCGATGGACGTCCGGCTTCGGCGCGTGGTCGCTGCCGGCGCTGCTGCTCATCGCCGTCGTCGTGCCCTCCGCCTGCGTGCTGTGGTTCATGAACGAGGCGGTCGAGCATCAGGCGGCGGCCACACGGCAAGCCGTCGCTGACGCCTACAGCGGGCAGTTACGACTGGTTCGCGCCCGGCTCGTGTCGGCGTGGCGGTCGCGCACCCAGGCGATGAATGAAGAGGTCACGCCGAGTGCGGCGGTGGTCTTCAAAACGCTCGTCGTCAGCGGCGTGGCCGATTCGGTGATCGTCCTCGGGAATGCAGGTGTACCTGCATATCCGGCCCTGACGCGGGCGGATGTGCCGCAGACTGACGCCGCGGCATCGGAGGGAGTGCGCATGGCCCAGGCCGCCGTGCGCGACCTGGTGCGTATAGGCAACACACGCGGCGCGATCGATGCGATCGGTTCGCTCCTGGCATCCAGGTCGGCGTCGCGCGCCACCGATGCTCAGGGGCGGCTCCTCGCGGCCAATGCGCGCCTGCTGCTGATCAATCTTCTCGGACCTGACGATCGTCGCCGGGCGACCGAGATCCAGCGGCTGGCCGCGATGGTCAACGACTACGGGCTGCCGTTGCCCTCGGCGCAGCGCGCCTTCCTGATGGAGCAGCTGCGCGTGCTGCAACCGGAGACATCGTTGCCAACGTTCGACGCCGAGCAGCTCGCGTTGTCCTTCCTCGAGCGCGATCGACCAGCGGCGTCTGGCGCCGGCCTGCAATCGACTGCTGTTCCCGAGGTCTGGCAGTTCGCGTCAGCCAATGGACGTGTCGTCGGTCTCTACCGCACCGCGACGATCGTCGGCTTGTTGGAGCGGGAGCTGAAGGAGCCTTCGTCTGCGAGCGTCTCCTTCCAGCTGATCGTGCCGGGCCAGCCGGGCAGCGAGAACGCGATTGCCATCGGCGCGACCCTGCCGGGCTGGGAAGTGACCTTTGCGACCAACGACCCCGCCGCGGCTGCCAGCCAGGCGCGCAGCCGCCGCAACAGGTATCTCTCGATCGCCGCGATCGCGATCGTGATGATCGTGGCGGCAGCCATCGCCATCGGCGGCGCGGCACGACGTCAGGCGCGGCTCGCGTCGCTCAAGACCGACCTCGTGTCCGCCGTGTCGCACGAGTTGAAGACGCCGCTCGCGTCGATGCGTCTGCTCGTCGACGCGCTGCTCGAAGATGACGCGCCCGATCCGAAGAAAACGCGGGAGTATCTGCAGCTGATGGCGGTCGAAAACGCACGCCTGACGCGACTGATCGACAACTTCCTGACGTTCTCGCGCCTCGAGCGCAACCGCCAGCGCTTCGCCTTCGCGCCAACCGACCCCGCCGACATCGTGCACGATGCGCTCGCGGCAATTCCCGAGGAACGGCGGCGCGAACATCCGCCGCACGTCGACATGGCGCCCGACCTGCCGCCGGTTGTTGCCGACCAGGATGCGATGGTGACGGTGCTCGTCAACCTGCTCGACAACGCCTACAAGTACACCGCGGGCGACAAACACATCACGGTGCGCGTGTCTCGCGAGAGCAGCCATGGCGATCAAGTGGTGTTTGCCGTCGGGGACAACGGCATCGGCATCCCGGTGCGCGAACAGCAGCGCATCTTCCGCCGCTTCTATCGCGTCGATCGGCGACTGGCGCGCGAGACCACCGGCTCGGGTCTCGGCCTCAGCATCGTCGACGCGATCGTGCGGGCGCATGGAGGCACGGTGCGCGTCGAGAGCCTGCCGCAGCAGGGCAGCACGTTTACCGTGTCCGTGCCGTGCGCCACGGCGGCGTCCGTCGCATGACCGCCGCGGCGCGGATGCTGATCGTCGAGGACGAGCCGGCGTTGATACGCGGGCTGACGGATCTGTTTCGCGCCCGCGGCTTCGAGATCACCAGCGCGCGCGACGGCGCGTCCGGGCTGGACGCCGCCCTCTCGGATCAGCCGGACGTCATCCTGCTCGACATCATGCTGCCGAGGATGAATGGCTACGAGATCTGTCGTGCGATCCGCGATCGCGCCATCGACGTGCCGATCCTGATGCTGACGGCCAAGGGACAGGAGGAGGACATCGTCCTCGGCCTGAACCTCGGTGCCGATGACTACATCACCAAGCCGTTCAAGATTGGCGAACTGATCGCGAGGGTCAACGCGTTATTGCGCCGACGCGGCACCGCACAGCCGGTGCACCGCTTCGGCGAGTGCGAGGTCGACCTGCAGGCGCGGACGCTCCGGCGCGACGGCCGCGTCGTGCCGCTGACCTCGAAAGAGTTCAAGCTGCTGGCGTTTTTTCTCGAGCGGCCGGGCCGGGCGCTCTCGCGCGACACCATCCTGGATGCGGTGTGGGGCAGCTCGGTGTTCGTCACGCCGCGGAGCATCGATCGGTGCGTCACGACGCTGCGGGCCAAATTCGAACCAAACTCGCGCAAGCCGACCTACATCCACACGCTGCGAGACATCGGCTACCGGTTCGAGCCCGAAGGGGCCCGAAGGGAAGGATGAGTTGGCCCGGTTTTCCGGGTTTCGAGGTTCGTGAGGCGCTGGCGACCAATACCTGATAGACTGTGGGTTCGTCTATACGCCACTTCTACGCTGTGCCTGAACTGCATTCGCCTCGCCCACCCTCCCGGTGGCCTGCACGAACCCCTTCTGGACACGCAGACGAGTCGGAGACAAATAGCGCGGGATTCTCCGGGCGTTGGCTCGACAGGCGTTTTCTGTTCAGTTGAAAGGGAGTTTCACATGTCATCCAAGGGCACCATCAAGCGTATCGTCTCGGACAAGGGCTTCGGCTTCGTGGCCGACGACTCGGGCCAGGAGTACTTTTTCCACCAGTCGGCGTGCCAGTCGTTCGACTCGCTCCGCGAGGGGCAGGCCGTGACGTTCCAGACCGGGCAGGGCCCCAAGGGTCCGCGCGCCGAGAACGTCCGCGAAGCCTAAGCGCATCGGTACCATTTCTTGTGGGGGGCGCCATGGCGCCCCCTCCTCGAATCTCCCGCCCCCTCCGCCTCCCTCCGCTCAGTTCACTCCGCGTCCAGCCTCCGTCGCACGTCCGAAGTCATCCGCAGCTCAATCGCCGGACTTGCAAACGAGCAGGCTTCACGTAACGATGCCTCAACTCGGCGGTCCGCCCCCACGCGCTCACGCCCCCTTTAAGCCACATGAACGGAGCGAATCGTTACCCCTGGCTGGTCGTCGGGCTGCTCCTGCCCGTCGCGCTGCTCAACTATCTCGATCGCCAGATGCTCGCGTCGATGAAGTTCTCGGTGATGCAGGACATCCCCGACATCGGCCTCGAGGCGAACTGGGGCACGATCCTGGCGCTCTTCAAGTGGGTCTACGCGTGCCTCAGCCCGATCGGCGGCTACCTGGCGGATCGCTACAGCCGGCGCTACGTGATCGCCGGCAGCCTGCTGGTGTGGTCCTCGGTCACGTGGGCGACGGGGCTCGCGACCACCTACGAAGAACTTCTCTGGACGCGGGCGCTGATGGGCATCAGCGAAGCGTTCTACATTCCGACCGCGCTGGCGCTCATCGCCGACTATCACCCCGGCGGCACGCGTTCCCGCGCCGTCGGCCTGCACCAGATGGGCATCTACGTCGGCGTGATCATCGGTGGGTTCGGCGGTTACGCGGCCGATCATCCTGGCCTCGGCTGGCGCTGGGCGTTCGAACTCTGCGGGATCATCGGCATCGTCTACGCGGTTCCCCTGTTCCTGCTCCTCAGGGATACGCGCTCGCGCCTGGAGTCGAAGAATGCGCCGCCGCCATCACCGGGTGGTGCGCTGCGCGAACTGGCCGGCAACGGATCGTTCGTGCTGCTCGTTCTCTACTTCACGCTCCCCGCACTCGCAGGCTGGGTGGTCCGCGACTGGATGCCGGCGATCCTGAAAGCGGAGTTCGGCATCGGCCAGGGGCTGGCCGGCGTGTCGGCCACGGTCTACTGGCAGAGTGCCGCCATCGTCGGCGCGCTGGTCGGCGGCTGGCTGGCGGACCGCTGGATGCGGAAGACTCCGCGAGGCCGGATTTTCGTCAGCGCCATCGGCATGTCGTTCATCGTGCCGGCCATGTTCGGCGTCGGCTACGCGCCGCAGACTGGACTGTTGTGGGTCGCTGTGGCATTTCTCATCCTCTTCGGTCTCGGCTGGGGCTTCTTTGACTCGAACAACATGCCGATCCTCTGCCAGATCACGCGTCCGCAGCTGCGCGCAACGGGCTATGGGATCATGAACTTCGTCAGCATCAGCTGCGGCGGGTTCGCGGACTGGGGCTTCGGCGTGTTGCGCGACCGGCAGGTGCCGCTCTTCGGCATCTTCGGCGTCTTCGCGAGCGCGGCGATTCTCTCGATCGTTCTCGTGCTCCTGATTCGCCCGCGCTACTCGGAATCCGGGCTGGCGCCGATCGGACACTGAGGCGCATATTAGGAGCAGTTGACAACGCGGGAGCGGAGGTTTGATACACGTGACGAATGAGCTACGCGGGATTCTGCCGGCGACGGTGACTCCCCTCGACGACAGGGGCAGGTTCGCCCCGGCGATCTTCGAGCAGCTCCTGGATCGCCTCTACAGCGCCGGCGTTCACGGCATCTACGTCTGCGGCACGACGGGCGAAGGCATGCTGCAGTCACGCGAGCAGCGTCAGGCGATCGTCGAGACCGCGATGGCCTCCACGCCCCGCGATCGACACGTCATCGTCCACGTCGGCGCGGGATCGCTCGACGAAGCCGTCGCGCTGGCGGCGCACGCCGCGCGGGCGGGCGCCCACGCGATCTCCAGCCTGCCGCCCACGTCGGGGCAGTTTGGCTTCGCCGAGGTGTTCCGCTATTACGAGGCGCTGGCGCGCGCGAGCGAACTGCCGCTCCTCGTCTACTACTTTCCCGAGGTCTCCCGGTCGATCGCCACGGCGGATCAACTCGAGCAGGTCTGCGCCATCCCCGGCGTGTGCGGCGTAAAGTTCACCGACTTCGATCTCTACCGGATGTCGACCGTGACGCGGCCGGGACAAAGCGTGTTCAACGGCCGCGACGAGATTCTGGCCGCCGGCCTGCTGATGGGGGCGAGCGGTGGGATCGGCACGTTCTACAACCTGCTGCCGGATCTCTTCGTTCGCATCTACACCGCCGCGACGGCGGAGCAGCTGGGAAGACGCGCGCGCGGCGCAGCTGCGGGTGAACTCGCTCATCCGCGCCGTCCTGCGCCATCCGCTGTTCCCGGCGGTCAAGCAGATCCTGACCTGGTCCGGGCTCGAGTGCGGAGACTGCCTCCCGCCTCGAGCCCGGCTCAGTGCCGACCAGCAGGCTGAGCTGCGCGGCGAGCTGGTTGCCTCCGGGTTCGGCGATCTCGTGGGCCAGCCGGCAGCGAAGAACTAAGCACCACGTTGCGGGCGGCGCTCGCGCATCTCCGACCGGCGTTCGCGGATCTCCGACTGGCGCGGGCCGCGCTCGGCCCGGAACTTTTCAGCCTGCGCCTGTTGCTCCGGCGTCAGGAGGGCGAAGACCTCGGCTCGCAGCCTGGCTTGCCGGACGGCGAGCTCCGCCTGCACGTCGGCGGCACCTTGCACGGCGGCGCGGATCGCTGGCTCATCGACGGGCGTGGCTTCGGTCGCCTTGCGCTGCGCCTCGATCGCCGCGCGCAGCTTCGCGACGACTTCCTCGTTCTGCTCGCGGTGCTGCTGCGTCAGGGTGCGGATCTGCTGCTGTTGCGCCTCGCTCAGATCGAGGCGGCCGAGCGGCAGCCCGCCGTCACGCATGATGCCACCTGGACGGGGATGACCGCGGCGCTCACCGCCGGCGCCACGTTCCTGGGCAAACGTCGTTCCGACCGCCAGGGCGCCGCTGATGACGGCGAGAAGGACAAGTGAATGAACACGCTTCATGGCTACCTCCACCCTCATCGCGAGGGGCTTCTGTCCTTTGAGACGATGCCGCTGTGGCATCGTCGCGGCGCCACGGTGAAAAAAGAATGGCGGCGCAGGCCGGCAACGACAGCCCTTCAGGTTGCGGCAATCCTGGCCATGTTCTGCGCGACTCTGTCGGCACAACCGACGACCCAGGGCAAATCGCCGGCGTCCAAACGGATGCTCGACGGCAAGCAGTGGACGACGCAGAACCTCAACGTGACCGCCGCGCTCTCCTATTGCTACGACAACCTGGCGTCGAACTGCGAGCGCTACGGCCGTCTGTATACCTGGGAGTCGGCGCAGCAGGCATGCCGCGCCCTCGGCGGCGGCTGGCGACTGCCGACGAACGAGGAATGGCGCGAGCTGGGGAAACACTACGGCGGAATTCGCCAGGAGTCTGCCGACCTCGGCAAGGCCGCATACACGGCGCTCATGAGCGGCGGCAGCTCGGGTTTCGACGCCGTATATGGCGGCGGGCGCACCGACAAGACAGGTGAGTACCAGCGCATCGAGGCGCACGGATTCTACTGGTCGGCCACCGAGTCAGGTCCGGACCGCGCCTGGTTCTACAACTTCGGCAAAGGCGGGCAGTCGTTCGGCCGGCACGAGAATGGCGAGAAGCTCGAGGCGTTCTCGGTGCGCTGTGTGAAAGACTGATTGTCCTACTGATGTGCGGAATCGCCGGGTTCGTCAACCTGGATGGTGCGCCGGCGGACGCCGGCGTGCTCGGGGCGATGACGGACATGATTCGTCATCGCGGTCCGGACGATCGCGGAACGCTCTGCCTCTCGCTGCGCGGCGGCATACCTGACACTGCACTGGGTTTCCAGCGGCTGAAAATCCTCGATCTCTCGGATCGCGGACACCAGCCGATGACCAGTCCCGACGGCTCGACGGCGCTGCTCTTCAACGGCGAAATCTACGACGCCTTCGACCACAGGGCCGAGCTCGAGCGCGACGGCTACCGTTTCCGCACCGGCACTGATACCGAGGTTGTCCTCGCGCTCTACGAGCGCGACGGGCTCGAGCGGATGCTCGAACGGCTCAACGGCATGTTTGCCATCGTGATTGCGGACACGCGCCGCGGCGTCGTCCACCTGGTCCGCGATCGTGTCGGCATCAAGCCGTTGTACTGGGCGCAATGCGGAACCACCGTGCTGTTTGCGTCAGAAGCGAAGGCGTTCCTGGCGCATCCCGCGTTCCGCGCCGAGATCGATCCGACCCAGGTCGATGAGCTGCTGGCATTTCGCTATGTCGCGGGCGAAGCCTCGCTGCTCAAGGGCGTGCGCCACGTCCAGCCAGGACATCGGCTCACGATCACGCCGGGTGGTGTGACGGAGGCGCGCTATTGGAGCATCCCCGATCACACCGAGAAGCTGCGCCTGTCACGGGAAGACGCCGTCGATCGCCTCGACCATCTGCTGGGCCGCAGCGTGCAATCGCAGTTGCGGAGCGACGTGACGGTGGGGTGCCAGTTGTCCGGTGGCGTCGACTCGTCGCTGGTCACCGTGCTGGCGGGTTCACATCACGGTGCTGATCTGAACGCCTTCTCGATCGTCTTCGACCAGCCGCAGTTCTCGGAAGAGCGATGGATCGTGGCGGCGGCGGCCACCGCGCGCGCCGCCAGCCATCGCTTTGTTTTCGATGAGGACGCTTTCATTGGCGCGCTGGATGCCGCCAGCTGGCACATGGATCAGCCGATCAGCCATCCCAACTCGCTGGCCCTGTGGCTGCTGGCTCGACGCTCGCGCGAGCACGCCACGGTACTGCTGAGCGGCGAAGGGGCCGACGAACTATTCGGCGGCTACGCGCGCTTCGCCGACGCACATGCGGCGACCGACGTCTCGTGCCAGGCGAGCCCGCAGGAACCGGTCGAGACGTTCATTCGAGCGTCTCAGTTTCATCCCGAAGCCCGTCTCTCGAAGCTGCGGCCCGGGGCGAACCTGCGGCCGGCGATCGAAAAGCGCCGGGCCCTGTTCCAGGAGGGGCGCGCCGACCATCTCTCGAATTGCCTGAAGTACGACATGCGGACGCACCTCGTCGACCTGCTGGTGCGCCAGGACAAGATGACGATGGGGCATGGCGTCGAGAACCGGGTGCCGTTTCTCGACCGGCACGTGGTCGAGTTCGCCCGCACCCTGCCGGCTGAACACCTGGTGGGGGAGTCGCCGTCGCTCCCGACCGGCGAGCCTGGCACCAAGATCGTGGTCAAGGAGCTCGCCAGGCGCAGCTTCGATGCGGCTTTCGTCTACCGCCGCAAGTCGGCGTTCAATCTACCGTTGGCGCAGTACTTCCGGAGCGGCCCGTTCGTGGCGTTGATGGAGGATCGCCTGTTGCCGGGCATGGCGTCGCGGGGGCTCGTCGACGTCAGCGTCGTTCGCCGCTGGTGGCGCCGTGCGCTGCAAGCGCCGTCCACCACCGAAGGATTCTGGATCCCGGTGGCGCTCGAGTTGTGGGCGGAGCAGTTCCTCGACGGACGCGGACTATCGCGCTGAAGCCAGGACGGGGCCCGGACAGGTTGCGGCGCGACCGACGAACGCATACACCAGCTCAGGCATCAACCGCCCTCTCGGCGAGCGAGGGCACCGGGGGCGTCAGGGGGAGCGGCCGCCCTGCAAAAAAGCGCTGGCATGGCCGGGCGATCAGGCGAGCCCATCGGTTTGCCCGATTCACTCGCGCGCTATCGGTCGCGATGCCGGTATTCGCGTACATCTGGCGATAGAGCTTCGAAACCAGGACGAACGCCAGGCGTGAGCGAAGGGTCTTTATACAACCGGAGCGGGCCCAGATGCGGCGAAGGCTGTAAAACCGATCCCAGACCGCCTGCGTCCGGGCGCGGATTTCGTCCGGCGTCATGACAGGATGCGGCGAATAGACCTTCGGGCGCAGCGCCTGCGGGATCAGCCAATGGCGCGTAATCGGAATGCCAGCCACCTGTGCGGCATCCGCGCCGACGCGCTTTTCCCACGTCTCGAAATCCACCGTCCCGGGAAACGGCGTCAGCATCACGAACTGTGCGAGCGTCACCCCGGCCCGCTCGGCCACATCCGCGGTCGCCTCGAACGTCGCGGCCCGATCGCTCGGCAATCCGAAGATGAACGAGCCGAGCACGTGGACACCGTGCTCACGAAACTTGCGCAGGCGCCGTACGAGAGCGTCGCCGACCTCGTTGAAACCTTTGTAAACGTCCTTCAGGCCTTCCGGTGTGACCGCTTCGACGCCGACCAGCGCCCCCTTGATATTCGCCAGGCGCATCGCGTCGAGAAACGCCTCGTCCTCGGCCGCCTCCATCGTGATCTGGGTGAAGAAGACCATGTCCCGCGGGAGTTCCGCCAGCCGCGCCATCAGCTCGAATCTCTCGGCCCTCAGCGCCAGCAGCTGCTCGAGCCTTGGCACATTCTTCTGGCGTTCCGCCATCGCCAGGTCGGTCAGGGTTACCGGATAGAAATTGTCGTCGGCAAGGGCGACGAACCGGAACCCGTGACGTCGGAGCTCGACAATCTCCGCGATGACGCTGTCGACCCTGCGCTGCCGCGGCTTCTGACCGTCGGTCCGCCACACCGAGCAGAACGAACAATGTTTGGGGCAGCCGCGGACCGTCTGCACGGATCCCAGCATGTAGCGGCCTTGCGGCAGCAGCTCCCAGCGCGCCGGCACGAAGCGGTCCGCGTCGACCCGCCCGCCCTCATACGTCCGTTGCAGCGTGCCCTGAACCGCGTGCTCGAGCACGAGCGGCCAGATGATATCGCCGTCGCCGCGAACGACTGCGTGCGCGCCCCCGAGCTGGTGGGCCTCGTCGGGATACAACGTGGCGTGGATGCCGCCGAACACCACGCTCGCACCGCGCGCGCTCACGTGCTTCCCGATCTCGTAGCCGCGAAGCGCGTTGCCGGTGTGAATGCCGATGCCGACGATGTCGCCGGACTGAACGGCGTCCATATCGAACGCTTCCAGGGTTTCGTCGACGATCCGGGGCGGACCGTACGAAGCCGGTGTCGCGCCCGCCAGCACGAACAGCCAACGCGGAGTGATGACGCCGACGCCGAACGAGAGATGGCTCGGGTTTACAAGATGGACAGCCAACACATCCCCTTTCTGACCGCCGGGATCCCGAAGGATGCGCGGACTAACCGAGCTGGAGCGCCCAGATCGGTGTGCATGACACATACTGGCGGTTTGTCGAGGCTGCGGCTGTTCAAGAGTGAACAGCCGCTACCAGCCGGGTTCCCCTACGCTGGGCTGGTTCAGAACCATCAAACAACTCATCAACTGGCTGGATCGGGCATGGCATGGCACAGCGGCGTCGCCTTCCACGGAAATACGTGAACGATACGGCTCGCGCGCCCCGTGGGGCGCTGCCTCCCTTCGACGTTCGGGCGTTCCTGGATTCGGCTGGCATCTCACGCCGCATCGCGCGCTACGCGCGGGCCTCAGTCGTCTTCGCTCAGGGCGGCCCGGCCAACAGCGTGTTCTACATCCAGCAGGGCGGTGTGAAGCTATCGGTCCTGTCGCGAGGCGGCAGGGAGGCGATCGTGGCCATGCTCGCCCCGGGTGACTTCTTCGGTGAAGGGTGCCTGGCCGGACAACCTCTCCGAATGGCGACAGCGACGGCGCTGGTGCCGACGACCGTGCTGCGGATTCAGAAGCGGGCGATGATGCGGAGCCTGCACGAGCAATCCGCGCTCTCGGATCGATTCATCGCGCACATGCTCGTTCGCAACCTCCGGATCGAGGAGGACCTCGTCGATCAGCTGTTCAACCTGAGCGAGAAACGGCTGGCGCGCGTGCTGCTCCTCCTCGCACGCTACGGCGACGAGCATGCGCCGGGACGGGTGCTGCCGAGGGTCTCGCAGGAGACGCTCGCCGACATGGTCGGCACCACCCGGTCCCGCGTCGACGCCTTCATGAACAAGTTCCGAAAACTGGGATTAATCAAGTCCAACGGCACGCTGACGGTTGACAGCGCTCTCCTCAGCGTCGTGCTGCACGACTGAGGCCCGGGGGAGGCGGGGCAGCCGCGCCTGGGTAAACCGCCTCAATCGTGGGATGATCGGCTGGATATGCCGCCGAAGCCACGCCCCGTCCCCCCGCCGCCCCCGGCCTTTGACGTGCAGGCGTTCCTCAGGTCGGCGAGGGTGTCGCCCCCCACCGTCAGATTTCCGACCGGCGCCGTCGTCTTCGCCCAGGGGGCCCAGGCAAACAGCGTGTTTTTCGTCCAGGAGGGCGGGATCAAGCTGTCAGTCCTGTCCTCGGCCGGCAAGGAGGCCGTGGTGGCCATGCTCGGACCTGGCGATTTCCTGGGCGAGGGCTGCCTGGCCGGGCAGCCGTTGCGCATGGGCACGGCGACGTCCGTCATGCGGTCGGCTCTCCTGCGAATCCCCAAGCGCGACATGGTCCGGATGCTGCACGAACATCCGGCATTCTCCGACCGGTTCCTCTCGCACATGCTGACGCGCAACATCCGAATCGAAGAGGATCTGATCGATCAGCTGTTCAATTCGAGCGAGAAGCGACTCGCCCGCACCTTGCTGCTGCTGGCTCGGTACGGGAAGGAGGACAAGGCACAGCGCGTTCTCCCGAAGCTGTCGCAGGAGACGCTCGCGGAAATGGTCGGCACGACCCGCTCCCGGGTGAACTTCTTCATGAACAAGTTCCGCAAGCTCGGGCTGATCGAATACAACGGCGGCGGGCTCAAGGTGAACAGCTCGCTGCTGAGCATAGTGCTTCATGATTAGTCGAACGCCGCAAGTCCTGCGGCGATCACGGGTTAGACCTCGAGCAGCCGGCGCCTGGGCACCGTGCAATTGTGAACAGCGGATCCTGTTGCCGGTGGCTACACTAACCTCATGATCTCCGGGAATAACAAGACGCTGCTGTTCTTTGCCTGGTCGATTGCCGTCCTTCTTGGGGCGATCGCCATCGGAATCACGTCGGTTTCGAACTGGATCGTCGTCGTCTGCGTCGCCGCCGTGCCGCCCTTGGTGGTGCGAAGCTTCTGGCACGCTCCGGAACAGACGATCTCCGAAAGCATCGACGAAGCTCGCCGATAAAGAGACCGGCCATCACACCATGACGAGCGTCGACCCCGACCGCGATCCGCAACTGCTGAAAAGGGCAGACGGGCGCCGCTGCGTTGCGATGCCGGCGCCATGCCGCATGTGAACCTGCGCTCACCGGTAGGGCGCGTCATCGCGACCGTGGCGGCATGGCTCCTGGGCCCCTGGCGCCGGGAGGATGCGCCAGAAAGCCTGCGGATCACGCCGCCCGACGAACAGAAGCCGCCCGTTCCCGCTGCCTACATGCCTTTGTACACCTACCTCGATCGCCGCTACGCCGGCACGGTAGTCCTGACATTCGAACAGATCGAGTCGCTGCTCGGATTCGCGCCGCCGTCGCCAGCGTTCGCAGACGCGGAGTGGTGGACGGGTTCCGGTGGGGCAAACGATTCCCACAGGGCGGCATGGACCGCCGCACGTCGCAGCGCCGCCCCGCAACTCGGTGCGCGCATCGTGGCGTTCGAACGTCTTCCGTGAGCACCGTCGCGACAGCGGCCGCCCATCCCCGGCCGCCCATCCGTCCCGGCTTGCTCCGGCGCGCCGCTTCGACCATCGGCGACCTGCTCGTGGGGTTGGTCATCGTGCTCTGTATCCCGTTCGTGATCCTGGCTCTCGGAATACCGATCGCGCTGGGCGGGCGATTCCTGCTGTGGATCGCCGGGATGCTCTGAGGGGCCGCTGCCGGTGGCACCGCGGCTCCTGAATTGCGACGCCTCGCGACAGGCAGCCGTCCTTCAGCACATCCTTGCAGCAACGCCGCTGGGCGCGTATCGCGGTTTGAGCCGCGAGGCCTTCGTAAAGTACGACGCCGCTCTGGCGAAGACAGCCTGGGCGCTCGGTCATCGGCGCCGATTCGCGTTGATGGACGGTGACCAGGTGCTCGCCAGCGCCGAGCGGTACGACCTGACCGGGAGACTCGATCGACAGCTCGTGACCATCTGCGGGATCGGCGCAGTGCTCGACAGCGGTGCCGACAGCGATGGCAGGAGCTTCGGAGACGCGCTCCTGGATCGGCTGGTCGAAGACGCGACGCGCGATGGCGCCGACCTGGCGCTCCTCTTCCGAACCGCGAACCCATCGTCTCCTCTGCCAGCCGGCTTCGAGGTCGTTCCGACGATGGATGTCGAGCTGACGGTGACGGAATCGTCGCGACGCGGCGCGCCGATGACGCTCGTGCGAGGCGGCGAGGATCGGGATCTCGACGCCATCGCGGCGATGGGGCAGGCCCGCGCGGACCACTTCCGGTTCCACCTCGATCGGAACGCCGATCTCATCAAACACGCGATCACAAGGAAACGGTTGCTTGCGGGGCTCGGTGCCGCAGGTGCCCGCCAGGTGGAGTTCGTCATCGCAGAGGAAGGGATCACCGCGGCCGCGTACGTCGTGATCAGCGTCGTTGGCGGGACCTGGACGATCGAAGAGTGTGGCGACCGCGATGCCTCGGGCGCACGCGTAGGTGCCCTCCTCCAGGCCTTGATCGCCCGAGAACCGGCTGAATCCCGGCCGGTGATCCGGGGATGGCTGCCGCCGGGATTCCTTCCTCCTCAGGTCAAAATCGCGTCTTCGTCGGTGGCCCCTCCGCTGCTGCTGGTCCGTGCTCTTTCGTCGCGCGTCCAGGGCTTGCACCTGACAGCACCCGAAGTCATGTACTGGCGAAGCGACCTCGCGTGATGCGGGACCACCACCTCGTCTCCTTTTCAAGACCACGGGCGCAGGCGCGGGAGCCATCGAGGGACGTGAGCCTTGTATTCGCGGTAGTTGGAGAACTGCCGCGCGAGCGTGGGCTCCTCGTAGGCAAGCACGAACAGGTGGAAGATCAACCACACCACGCCGGCGTAGACGAGGAGAGCGCCGCTGCCGAGGATGAGGGCCTGACCGAGGATGGCGGCGACGACGCAGACGTACATGGGATTGCGGCAGTGGCGATACAAACCGGATACGACGAGCGTCTGAGTCGGCGCGACCGGCGCGGGCACCCCGCGGCCGACTAACGCGAAGCGGGCGAAGCACTCGACGAGAGCGACGATCGCGACTGTCACGAGCCCAATGCCGAACACGCGTCCAGCTTGGAGTCCGGCGAATGCCGGACCCACTCGCCATTCCGAGATCGCATACGGAATCCAACCGGCAACGGTACCTGGCGCCGCGAGAAAGAACAGGAAGGATCCGAGCACCGGGCCAATCGCGCTGCGACCGTGGGTTACCCCATAGGTTTTACGAATCAGCCACAGCGACGCCAGAATCAGCAAGGGAGACGTGTACTGCCCGGGGAGGAAGCGACCGAGATACAACGGGCTCACCAGGTGGTGCACGCCGTTGGCGATCGTGGCGCCCGCGAAGACGTACGACCCGGTCTGAAATCCCCGTACGCCGCGCGCCACGAGCGGAGTCATGGCGGTCAGCGCGACCACGCCAATCGCGAGCATCGTCAGCCACTCCCGAAACACGAACTGCGGCAGCGGGATACCGGTGGCGGTTCGCACAGTGAGAAGCACCGGGTTCCAGACGTCGACGAACCCGTTCAAAGCCTCCTCGACTGAGTGAGCCGCGAGATGCAGGCACACGTAGAGCCACGCCAACGCCTGCGCGCGTCGTGACGCGAGTAACCGAGCATCGCCAGTCGTCTGCGTGGGCACGGCGGCCACATGGTACAACTGCTTGGGTCAGGAGTTCCGCAAGCAGTTCCAGGCCGCCGGGGGAAATGCGATGAAACGCACATGGACAATCATTGGCGTCAGCGATGTCACGGCCAGCTGCCGATGGTACCAGTCGCTCTTCGGTCAGCGCGAGACGGCGCCGGCCCACGACCACTTTGGTCAGATCCTGGATACGGACGGAACCGTCCTGCTCTGCCTCCACGAATGGGGCGCGCACGAGCATCCATCCTTGATGAGCCCGGACACCGCGCCGCCCGGGAACGGACTTCTGTTGTTCTTCCGCGTGGACGACTTCGAGATGGCACTCGAGAGGGCGCGCGCGCTCGTCACCCGGTTCGAAGAGGAGCCGCACGTCAACCCGAACACGCAATCAAGTGAGTTCTCACTCCGGGATCCGGACGGGTACTACGTCACGATCAGTGCGCTCTCTGCGCCGGCGTGACGACGGCCTTCGCAGAACGGGCGATCGGCCGGAATCGGTTGGATGACGAGGAGGGTTACAGGCCAGCCAGGGGGCACCCCGGGCTGGCCTGTCCGGGAATCAGGCGCGATCGAAGCGATCGAGATTCATGACCTTGTCCCACGCGGCGACGAAGTCGCGGGTGAACTTCTCCTGCGAGTCGGCGCAGGCGTAGACCTCCGCGAGGGCACGCAGCTCCGAGTTCGACCCGAAGGTGAGGTCGACGCGGCTGGCGGTCCATCTCGGGTCGCCCTTCTTCCGGCAGCATCCTTCGAACGACTGCGCCGCTGGCGACGTCGGCTTCCACTCGGTGCCCATGTCGAGCAGGTTGACGAAGAAGTCGTTGGTCAGCGTTTCCGGCCGCTTGGTGAACACGCTGCACTCGCCCTGACCGGCGTTCACCTTCAGCACCCGCAGGCCGCCAATGAGCACCGTCATCTCGGGCGCGCTCAGGTTCAGCCTGAAGGCTCGCTCGACCAGCAGATGCTCCGCCGGCACCTCGTGTCCCTCTCCGAGATAGTTGCGGAAGCCGTCCGCGTCCGGCTCGAGCACGGCGAACGATTCGACGTCGGTCTGCTCCTGCGTCGCGTCGGTGCGGCCAGGCCTGAACGGGACCGTTACAGCCTGCCCTGCATCCTTCGCCGCCTTCTCGACGGCGGCGCATCCGCCAAGCACGATCAGGTCGGCGAGCGACACCTGCTTGTTCGAGCCCGCTTGCCCTGAGCGAGTCGAAGAGGCCTGCGCGCCGTTGAACGCTTTCTGAATCCCCTCCAGAACCTCGAGCACCTTTGCCAGCTCCGGAGGATTGTTCACGGCCCAATCCTTCTGCGGCACGAGACGGATTCGGGCGCCGTTGGCGCCACCGCGCTTGTCGGTGCCGCGGAAGGACGATGCGGATGCCCAGGCAGTCGAGGCCAGCTGAGAGACCGTCAGTCCTGACGCCAGGATTTTCTCCTTCAGGATGGCGATGTCCTTCGCGTCGATCAATTCGTGAGTCACCGGCGGCACCGGGTCCTGCCAGAGCTGCGGCTCCTTTGGAACCTCCGGGCCAAGGTAGCGCGTGATCGGCCCCATGTCGCGGTGGGTCAGCTTGAACCACGCCTTCGCGAAGGCGTCGGCGAACTGCTGCGGGTTCTCGTAGAAGCGGCGCGAAATCTTCTCGTAGATCGGGTCGAACCGCAGGGCGAGATCCGTAGTCATCATGCCCGGCGCGATCTTCTTCGACGGGTCGTGCGCCGCCGGAACGGTGCCCGCGCCGGCGCCGTTCCTGGGCTTCCACTGCTTCGCGCCCGCCGGGCTTTCGCTCAGCTCCCACTCGTATTCGAACAGGTGCTTGAAGAAGTCATTGCTCCACTTGACGGGCGTCGTCGTCCAGGTCACTTCGAGACCGCTCGTGATGGCGTGCGCGCCAGTGCCGGTCTCGTAGCCGCCCTTCCACCCGAACCCCTGCTCCTCGAGGTTCCCGCCCTCGGGATCGGGACCGACATGCGTCGCCGGGGCCGCACCGTGCGTCTTGCCGAACGAGTGGCCGCCGGCAATGAGGGCCACTGTCTCCTCGTCGTTCATCGCCATGCGGCGGAACGTCTCGCGAATGTCTCGCGCCGCGGCGACGGGATCGGGCTTCCCGTTCGGCCCCTCGGGGTTCACGTAGATGAGTCCCATCTGCACGGCGGCGAGCGGATTCGCGAGCTGACGATCGCCGCTGTAACGCTCGTCGCCGAGCCAGGTGCTCTCGGACCCCCAGTTGACGTGCTCGGGCTCCCAGACATCCTTGCGGCCGCCGGCAAAGCCGAAAGTCTTGAATCCCATCGACTCGAGGGCGACGTTGCCGGTCAGCACCATCAGGTCAGCCCAGGAGAGCTTCCGGCCGTACTTCTGCTTGATCGGCCAAAGCAGGCGGCGCGCCTTGTCGATGTTGGCGTTGTCCGGCCAACTGCCGAGCGGTGCGAAGCGGATCTGCCCGGAGCCGGCGCCGCCACGGCCGTCGTGAATGCGGTAGGTCCCCGCACTGTGCCACGCCATGCGGATGAAGAGGCCCCCGTAGTGGCCGAAGTCCGCCGGCCACCAGTCCTGGGAATCGGTCATCACCGCCTCGATGTCTTTCTTCACGGCGGCGAGATCCAGCGACAGGAACTCCCTGGCGTAGTCGAACCCGTCGTCCATCGGGTCGCCAGCGGGGTGGTTGGTGTGGAGGGCGCTCAGGTTCAACCGTTCCGGCCACCACTCCTGGTTGGCCCGGCCGGTGCGCGTCCTGCTCGAGAATGGGCACTTCTCTACGTTTTCCATGTGACGTTAGCCTTTGCTAGACCGGCGTCCGGGCCGGTTGTTACTCCGCGACGTGCGCTTGCGGTTCGTGGGTGACTTGGTCGGGACATTCGCGCGGGTGGTGTGTTGACCTTGACGGGCGATCGTCTGCCGGCCGGGGGGCGATGACGTGCGGGACTCTTCGAGACAATCGGGGCAGCGCCCCCAGTAGGCGACTTCGGCCTCGTCGATCTCGTAGCCGCGATCGTCGATGGCGGTGAGACACGGCGCGGAGCCGGTCGCGCAATCGACGTCGACGACGCGTCCGCAGGCTCGACAGATCAGGTGGTGGTGATTGTCGCCGACGCGATCCTCGTAGCGAGCCGGCGATCCGGAGGGCTGAATGCGCCGGATCAGCCTCTCGGAGACCAGCAAGCCGAGGGCGTCGTACACCGATTGCAGCGAGATCGCGCCAATTTCCGTCCTGACCGCCTCGGCCACGGCGTCAGCCGTGCTGTGCGGCTGATCCGCGACCGCGCGCAGCACCGCCAGCCGCTGGGCCGTCACCTGAATCCCGCGCCCGCGAAGGAGCGCCGCCCTGTCGGTCATCATCGGGATTCATACTCTATCAAAGTTTGGAATCAATCCAAATTGGGGAGAGCGGGCTTTGCTGTGCTGGCCGTCGGCATCGCTGCCTCACTCGTTCATGCCGCTGCGCGTCGCATCCTTCGGCTTGGCAGTCGAAGATCGTGATAGCCGGCCTCCGCGTGCCGCGGGCACTATGGAGAGGCGACGTGGACGCAGAGGCACGGGAACATGGCGAGACGCACGAAACCAGGTATCGAGACGCGCGACTGGCAGCACTTCCGAACGAAATGGATCGCCGTGCTGCGCAAGCAGACCGGCAAGGGGCTGGACGAGTGGCGTCAGGACATCGACGCGGATGCGCCAGCGGATCCGGCAGCACTCCGCGCCTGGCTCACGCGGCGAGGCGTCAGCGGCTACGCCCGTCAGCTGCTGCTCATGGAGCGCTTCGGCTATCCAGATTTTGTCGCCGCTGACGCGAACGCCCTGATCGACGCGCAGTATTCCGATCGCCGGCATCTGCGACCGGTCTACGACGCCATCGTCAAGGCCGCTGCCGACGCCGGCGACGTCGTCATCCAGGCGAGAAAGGGCTACGTCTCCATCCTGACACCGCGGCGCACCTTTGCCCGCATTCGGGCGACGACGAAAGCGCGGGTTGATGTCGGTCTGAGACTCGACAGCAGGCCCCCCGGCCATCGCCTCGTGCCGAGCCGACTGCATTCGACGATGAAATGGCAGATTGGCTTGAGCGGACTTGATGAGGTCGATGCCGAGGTGCGGCGCTGGATTCGCGCCGCCTATCGCGAGAACGAGTAGCAGCCAGCATCGCCGGGGCGTGCTAATATATACAACCAATGGTTGTACATAGACAGGCGTCGGCCGAGGCCATGGACCAGCTGTTCGGGGCCCTGGCCGATGCCACGCGGCGCGACATCCTGGCGCGCGTCATGGTCGCCGACGCGTCCGTCAGCGAGCTGGCGGCGCGATACGCGATGTCGTTTGCAGCCGTGCAGAAGCACGTCGCCGTCCTGGAACGCGCCCAGCTGGTGACCAAACGCAAGGACGGCCGCGCCCAGCGCGTGACCGGCAACCCCGACGCCGTGCGTCGTGCCAATCGCCTGCTGGCGCAGTTCGAGCAGCGCTGGCACGCGCGCGTCGGTCGCCTGGACGAGATACTGGCCACTTCTTCGCAAGGAGCTCCGCATGCCGATCGTCGAGATTCGCAAGGACCCGGAAAAGCTGACGATGACCGTCGTCGCCCAGTTCGCCGCTCCCGTCGCCCGGGTGTGGGCCGCCTACGCTGACCCTCGTCAACTCGAACGCTTCTGGGGCCCGCCCGGCTGGCCGGCGACGTTCGTGCGCCACGACTTCGTCGTCGGCGGCCGGTCCGAGTACCACATGGCTGGCCCCAACGGCGAGAAGTCGCGAGGCTTCTTCGAGTTCTTGACCATCGAGGCCGGGCGTGCGTTCGAGGTGGAGGATGGATTCCTCGATGAGAATGGTGCGCCGGCGCCGGGTATGCCGATGATGCGGATGCGGTTCGCTTTCGAGCCGCACGATGGTGGGACGCGGATGGTCACGGTCACGACGTTCCCCTCGGTCGCCGCGCTCGAGCAGGTGCTCGAAATGGGCATGGAAGAGGGCATGCGGGCGGCGATGGGGCAGATCGACAGCGTCCTGGCTGCTGCCTGAAGCCGCGGTCCTGCGGCAGTTCGCTTCGTAGACGACGTTCAGGAGCCAGTGGGGCGATGAAGCTCGCGCTCCATCACCATTGGCTCCTCGACGATCACCGTGGCGTCGAAGTCCCGGCCCACGATCAGCGTGACTCGGGTCATTTTCCGCGATTGTGATCATTGTCGCGCCAGGCGCCGCGGCCGCGCGCGTGCCGATGTTGGCCATCGACGGATCGGTGCTGTATAGTCCAGCCGGGACACGTCGATGCGGTGGCTTGCGTTCCGGTTGACGCTCGGTCAAGTCGCGCTGTTTGCCGTCACGCTCGCCGGCGTGGCGCCGGCGCAGGCACAGTTGCGGCCCGAAGCCGACGCGCTCAAGCTCGCACCGCAGGACCTCGTCGATCGAATCGAGAAGGACCCGATCGCCTACTTCCGGTTCGTCAACCGGCCCTGGATCGGGCGGGTCTGCGAGCTCTTCGCCGGCGACCTGCGTGATCTGCCGGTCGTGCGGCTCCACGGCGACGCGCACGTCGAGCAGTTCGCGGTCACCAGCAAGGCATGGGGCCTCGACGACTTCGACGATTCTGCCCGCGGCCCGGCACTCGTCGACATGGTCCGGCTCCTCGGATCGATCGACCTGGTCGCGCGACAGCGAGGCTGGTCGCCGCGCCGACGGGCGCTGTTCGATCGGTTCTTCGAAGGATACCGGCGAGGCCTGGCCGACCCTGACGCAGTCCCGCCGCGTCCCGCCCTCGTCGTGCGCCTGCGCGCGATCCCGACGCCTTCACCCACGGAGTTTCTCGCCTGGGGCGAGACGATGATGCAGCCGCTGGCTGCCGAATCGGTCGATGCTGTCGTGGCGGCGATGAACGCGATCGCCGCGGCTGTGTACGCGGAACGGCCGGAGCTTCCGCGCGGATACCTGACCGTCGTCCGCGCCGGCAGGCTCCAGATGGGTATCGGCAGCGCCTTGACGCCCAAGGTACTGATGCGCATCCAGGGCCCCACCGAAGCGCCCGACGACGATGAGCTGGTCGAGGCGAAGCAGCAGCGGGATCTGGGCGGTTTGCCATGTCTCGAGGCGCCGCCGCAGACGCAGGCGGCGCTGCGCGTCGTTCTCGGCACCCGGCAGATTGGACGCCTGCCGCACCATGTCCTCGCCGCCGGTCCGAGCCTGATCGTGCCCGAGCTCGCCGGGCGCGGCCGTCGCCTGCACGACTGGTGGATCAGCAACTGGGAATCGTCGTACCGCGAGCTCGAGATCCACGACCTGCGCGGCGTCGAGGATCTGTCCGACGTCGCCTATGACGCCGGCATGCAGCTCGGTGCGGGGTCACTGAGGGAGTCGGCGGAGTATCAATCCGCATCGGCCAGGAAGCGCGCGCTGGCGCAGCTTGCCAGGCTCGAACAGAAAATCAGGGATGGTGCCTCGAAGCTCGTCGACGAGTTGCTGCTCGGATGGAAGGAGCTTCCTGGTCGGCGCTGACTGCTTGCCGAATCCCGCTCCGGCGTCAGCGGAAGTTTTCGACGAGCATCAGGTCGTCCGTGGACGGGTCGATCCGGGTAAAGAGGATCGTCCGTCCGTCGCGAGTCGCGCTGATGCCCCCGCCCGCGGGCACGCGTCCCAGATCTTCGACGACGACCGTCGTCCGCTGCGTCGCGAGGTCCAGTAATCAGCCGCGCCGCGCCTGACACGCGGTCGAGAAAGTAGATACCGCCGTCGGTGACGGCGAAGCTCAGCGAGTCGGCGCCGTCGGCCAGCCTGGTACAGGAGTTGCCGCGTCCCGCGTCCACCACCACCGTGACATGCTGTTGGTGGTTACCTGGATTCTTCGGACCGCGCGGGGAAACGCCTGGACGTGCGTGTCGCCGAGTGGATTGCCAGCTGATTAGGGTGTCGATCGGACCCAAAGCGCCCTAGAATCACTGCGCGCGCCACGCATGCCTCCCGACAACAACAGCCGACGCGGGTTGGCGATCGCCATGGCCGTTGCCACCGCCATCGTCCTTCTCAGATCGATCGTTCCCCTCGCCTTCGAACAGATCTTCGACTCGGATCAGGCCGTCTACGGCTTGATGACGAAGCATTTGAGCGAGTTTCGCGCCTTTCCGCTGTTCTTCTACGGCCAGAACTACATGCTCGGCGTGGAGTCGTGGATCGCGGTGCCGTTCTTCTGGCTCGGCGGACCGACCGTCGCCATGCAGCGGCTGCCGCTCGTGCTGCTCAACGTGGCGATTGCGTGGGCCTACGTGTGGATGTTCGTGCAGTTCGGCCTCCGGCCGCGATACGCGCTGGCCGCGTCGCTGCCGTTGATCGCATTTGCGCCGTCAGTATCGATCGATTTCGTCGCCGCCCTCGGATCCGGCATCGAACCGTTCGGGTACGCGTTGCTGCTCTGGCTGATTCGCGATCGTCCCCTCGCCTTCGGCGCGCTCCTGGGGTTCGGCACTCTCCATCGAGAGTTTACGTTCCTGGCGCTGCCGGCGCTGGCAGCCGTCGAGATCGGGAAGCGATCGTTCTGGTCGGTGTCATCGCTCGCGAAGCGGGCAGCCGGGTTCGCGGCAGTCTGGCTGCTCGTCGACGTCCTCAAGCGCAACATCAACATGCTCGGACCGCCCGGCGGCGACTGGGTCTGCCGGGTCGGCGGCGCTGGGCCCGCAGACGTTCGTGAAATGGCTCTCGTTCGACTGGAGCAGCTACGCGGCGAGGCTGCGCGATGTGGTCACCTGGGGCATTCCGGACATGCTCGGGCTCGAGAGCTACGCGATCCGCAGCTACAGCGCGCCCAGTCAGCTGGAGGCCGGGTCGCAAGTTGCCGCGGCGGCGTTTGCCGTCGCCATCGGCGTCGCGATCGCCCGTCTCCTGTGGCTGACCCGGTCCGAGACGATGACCTCAGCTCGAGACGGGGTAAGGTTCTGTGCCTATCTCGCGATCATTGCCGTGCAGAACGTCCTGGTCTACGGCCTCAACGGCGGGATCGTGATCGGCGCGCCGGCCGTACTCCGCTACGTGATGCTGGTGCCGTTGCTGCCGGTCGCGGTGCTCGGCGCGTACTTCCTGCGCGAGCGCTCGACCCGATGGGCGGGAACGGCGGCCGTGGCCATCGCCCTCTGGGCGGCGGGAAACATCGTCGACAACGCGCGGATGCTTCACGAGTTCGTTCGAACCCCGCCGCCCCGGCCCCATCGCATCCTCACCGAATACCTGATGGGCAACGGCATCCGATACGTTCGCGGCCGCTACTGGGATGTCTACGTCGTGGCGTTCCTGTCGCGAGAGAAAGTCATCGGCGCCTCGACGGAAACGGTGCGCGTGTCGGCGCATCAGGCGGAGGTCCAGCGTAATGCCGCCGAGGCCGCCACGCTGCAGCGGCAGCCGTGCGACGCCGGCCGCAAGGTCGCGTCCTGGTGCGTGATTCGGCCGACCGGCCAATGAGGTAAGGACCGCTACGCCGCGGCACGCGGTCCGAACCACGTGGTTAGCGCGTCAGCGAGCCCCTGCTGGGTCAGGTCTCCCACCCATGCCACGTAGCCGTCGGGCCGAACGAGCACGGCGATGGGAGGAGTGACCGGCCCGAGTGCCGGAAGCTCCCACGTACCCACGTAATTCGCGTCGATCAACTGAACGCGATCCGCCCATGGCGTGATGTCGAAGCCGCCGGGCTCACCGAAGTTGAGGAATGCCGGGCGGGTGCCGTGCAGCAGGGTGAAAACCCGCAGCGGCCCGCTGGCGGTGACCAGGTCGAGATCGGGCATGCGGCGTCCGAGCAGCGGGTGCCCCTCGCCGAGGTCGTAACGAACACCCAGACCGGACATCTCGGCGGCAAGTCGTCGGCGAGGCTCGTCCATACCGAGGAGCTCGGACACGTAATCGCCGAGGGCCTTGGTGCGATCGTCCGTGCGTCGAAGCGCGACCTGCGCCATCGTGCTGCGCAGCGCGCGCGCAGCAACCGGGTGACGTTCGGCGTGGTAGGTATCGAGCAGGCGTTCCGGCGACGCCTGCTTGACCACCTGGGCCAGCTTCCATCCGAGGTTCACCGCATCCTGCACACCGATGTTGAGGCCCTGTCCGCCCACCGGCGGATGGACGTGCGCGGCGTCACCAGCCAGCAGGACGCGTCTGTCGCGGTAAGCGGCAGCCTGACGCGTCATGTCGGTGAACCGGGAGATCCATGTCGGGCTGTGGATCCCGTAGTCGGTCCCGTAGACGGCGACGAGCGCCTCGCTGACATCGCGCAGGGTGGGTTCGCTGTCGAGTCGAAGGTGCGCTTCGGTCAGTACGAGCCGGGCCGCGCCGCCGTTCTCGACCTTGCCGATCCCATGGATACCGTTCGCATCCTGGTGAAATCCCCACTTCGGCTCGTCGGCCATCTCGGCTTCGGCGATCAGCCAGCTCATCGTCGCGTCCCACCCCGGGAACTCGATGCCGGCTGCCTTGCGAATCAGGCTGCCGCCGCCATCGCACCCGACGAGATACTCCGCATGGATCGACTGACCGTCGGAGAGAGCGACGTCGACGCCGGTATCGTCCTGCGTGAAACCCGTCACCTCGAGCGCGCGGTAAATCGGCACCGCCAGCTCGCTGACCCACTCGGCCAGGATGCGCTCGATATGCTTCTGCCACAGTCCGAGCACGTAGTTGTGCCGGGTGGGGAAGTCGCTGATATCCAGAGGTACGTGGAAGTGCACGACCTTATGAAGCTGTCCCTGCGAGAGGAACCGCTCGGCTACCCCGCGCTGATCGAGCACTTCGATGGTGCGTGAGTGCAGGCCGCCCGCGCGCGAGCCGTCGAGGTCCTGGCTGGCGCGGCGCTCGACAATGGCGACGTCGACGCCCGCCAGCGCGAGCTCGGCCGCCAACATCAGCCCTGTCGGGCCACCTCCGGCGATCACCACCGCATGTTCAGCCGTCACACGCATTTCGTGCCCCCCATCTGCGCCTGTCTTAGGTGTAGATGGGCGATCCTGCGGCACGCGCCGGGCCTTGCGGCAAGCCTCCCGGGCCGCGATAATCTGAAGGTGGCAAGGAGCGGTGCTCCTTTCCTCTCCCTTCCTCATCCGCAGCCGCGGAACGACAACTGTTCGCCCCCTTCAGCAAGCCGGGTTGAACGTCACCGGACGCCGGTCAAACATTCCTGCGTTTGAGCGAGTCTCGCGCGCCGGCCGACATGGCAGTATCGGCCTGCGAGTCTGCTGCAGGTACCGCGTTTCTGTTCCGGAGACTCGACGCCCGGGTTTGCTGTCGCGTCATTGCTGCGCTTCTCTTCCGCTGCAGCCATCAACGTCATTTCGAGCACGGTCAGGTGCTCCGTATAGGCGTCGAGCAATGCGGCGTGCTGCTGGATCTCAGACTGCGAGCGCTTGACCATGATGAGCGCCGCTTGATCCAGGTCACCCGCCACGCTGCGTCGTCAGGAGCGCTGGTCGGTTCCGCGAGGCTTTGTTCCAGCCATTTCTGCTTCGCCTGGGCACGCGCCTTCCACAGCTGTTTCTGGAGCTCGAGAAAGGGGGTTTGAGCCGGCGCTGGCCTCCGAATCGCCGGGGTATGCCTACGGGAGGTCGTAGTCGGCTTCGTCCGTCGTGCTGAGCCCGCGTGGCGCCACTGTAAAAATCGCCGGCGATGGGCCGGTCATGGTGATTGTCGAGCTGCTGCAGGCGTTCCCGACCGGTTGAGTCTTGGGCCACGGCAGACTCATCGGTGGCAACCTGCTCACAAGACGATGTCGATGGGCGTGGCGGGCCCGTCAAGCAGGGGAGGGACCTTCGTATGAGAGTAGAATGACAAGTACATGCGCGCATTCCTGGTCCACGTTCGCGATCCGCAGTTCTACGCCATCCCACGGCAGAAAAGGGCCGCGAACGGACGCCTGCAGGTCATGGGTTTCCCGCCCATCGGCATCATGTCGCTCTCGTCGGTGCTCAAGCGCGCCGGCCACGAGGTCACGATGTTCGATCAGGCCAACCCGGACACGCCCAACGAAGTGATCATCGAGGAGATGCGGCGCCAGAAGCCGGACCTCGTCGGCATGAGCTTCTTGTCGACGACGAGCTATCCCTACGCGAAGATGCTCGCCCGGCAGCTTCGCGCCGCTGATGCCAACATCAAGCTGGCGTTCGGCGGCGTCTTCGCGACGCTCAACGCGCAGCTCGTGAAGGCGCAGTGCAAGGAAGTCGACTTCGTCTGCCGCGGCGACGGCGAACAGCTGATCGTCGATCTGCTGGAGCGCTTGAACGATCCCGATACCGTGACGGGCGTGACCTGGCAGGAGAAGGACGGAACGCTGCGGAACAACCCGAACCGCGCGCTGCCGCGCGATCTCGACCAGTGGCCGTTCCCGGACCGCGAGAGCCTGGGGCTCGATTTCGTCGAGTCGATGCCGCTCGACGTCCCGGCGGTGCTCTCGCTCGACCGCTTCACCACGATGCAGACTTCGAGAGGCTGCCCGTGGCCGTGCGTCTTCTGCGACATCCCGATCTTCAACGAGGGCAAGTGGCGGGCGCGCAGCGCGGCGCACGTCGTCGCGGAGTTCGAACAGCTCCGCAAGGACGGCTACGGATCGGTCTACTTCGTCGACGACCACTTCCTCCTCCAGCCCAAGCGCATCGAGGCGATCTGTGACGGCCTGATCGCGGCGAAGAACCCCATCAAGTACGGGCTCGAAGGCCGCGTCGACTCTGTCGCTCAGCACCTCTTCCCGAAGCTCGCGAAGTCGGGTTGCCGGACGGTGATGTTCGGCATCGAAAGCGGCAGCCAGAAGATCCTCGACCGCCTCAAGAAGGAGCAGACACTTGCCGAGATCGAGTCGGCGGTCAGCAACGCCAAGGCGGCCGGCATCGAGATCGTCCACGGCTTCTTCGTCGTCGGCATCCCCGACGAGACCGAGGAAGACCTGCGGGCGACGTTCAAGTTCGCGTCGAAGATCCGCATCGACAGTTTCGGCTTCAACCGTCTCTGCGTCTATCGCGGTACGCCGCTCTGGCAGGAGTATGTGAAGCGCGGGCTCGTCAACGACGCCACTGACTGGTACAAGTACTTCAAGTGCACGTCGATCGATCCGTCCTGCCTGCCTGGCGAGGAAGTGCACCGCATCCGCCAGGAAGAGTTGCGGAAGCTGATCCTCTACAAGTTCACCCGCTACCCGATCCAGACGTTCCGGCTGCTGCGGCGGTTCGTGCGCTTCATGCCGCTCCGCGACGTGCTCTACCTCGTCGCCAAGCCGTTCCTCGGCAAGAAGGCCGGCGCGACGAATGCCGAGGTCGTCTCGCGCGCCGTCGAGCACGCCGACGCGAAGAGCGCCGCGGCCGACATGACCAGCCTCTCGGACGAAGCGCTCGAGCTCGCGATCGCGGGCTCCAAGGCCGAGCGCGCCCGCATCCAGGCGATGGCCGAAGCCGCCGACTGATCGCAGCTGCCGACTCACTCCGTCCTCAATCCGGCCCGCCGCTCCTTCTGGTCGGCGATCCTCTGAACGCCCGGGTCAGCGCCTGCCAGTTACAAAGCGTTAGCGCGTCGGCAGCGTCAGCCGGGCGGCGCTGGCAAGCCTCTTGCGAAAGTCGCCGACGAGGTGAAAAACGTGGAACTTCAGGCGTCACGAAAGTTCAGATCCGTGTGTGTGGGCCTGTTTTTGACAGTCGTGGGGTGTCTCGCGCCGGCGCCGGCTTCCGCGCAGGTAGACCCGGGACTGCGCGCCGGCGTCAGCGTCGACCCCGATCAGTTCTACGTCGGCGGTCACCTGGAAACCGGCCCTCTCCTGGAACGGCTCGTCTTCAGACCGAACGCGGAAATCGGGTTCGGAGATGACGTCACGCTGGTCGCGATCAACCTGGAGTTCGCCTGGAAGTTTGCCCGCCGCAGCTCCCCGTGGGGTTTCTATGCGGGCGGTGGCCCGGCGATCAACCTGTACCAGTTCGAAGGATCAGGCGACGACACAGAGGCAGGGGTCAACCTGCTCGCCGGGATCGAGAACCGGAGCGGCTTGTTCTTCGAGTTCAAGGTCGGCCTGGCGGACAGCCCCGATTTCAAGTTCGGCGTCGGGTTCACGTTTCGATGATCGGCGCGGTGGGGCGCCATCCGGCGCCTCACCGCAGCTCCCGCTCCGCTTTGACCGGCGCCCCTAACACGGCTACCATGCATGGGCCTGACGGAGACTCTCCCATGATGATGCGATACAGCTGCGCGCGGACCACGGTCGCCGCCCTCCTCGTTCTCGCCGCCGCCGGATGCACAGGGGCCCCGCGTCAGCGGAACGTCGAAATGGGACCGGTCGACCAGGGCGCCGGCACCCTTGCCGCTGCCAGGAAATATCTCGAGGGCCGATGGACCCTCGAGTCGTTCGACGTGTTCCCTCCCGGCCGCGAGCCGATTACGCTCAAGGGAGCCGGAACGCTCACCTACGACGAGTTCGGCAACATGCGGATGGAGATTCGCGCCGACGAGAAGGCCGCCGATCTCCTGCGCGCCGCCGGCGTCGACATCCGCGACGGCGTCATCTCGAGCGACGGCCGGACCGTCGTCGACATGCCGAACAAGACGCTCACTTACGTCCTCGAAGGCCAGAACGCGATTGCCAAGCCGGTCGGTCCCCTCGCGCCAGGTCGCGCGCGGCACTGGGAGGTCACGCAGGACACGCTCGTGCTCACCACCAAAGACGACGCCGGCAAGCCGATGTCGATCGGGCGGTGGCGGCGCATGCCCTGATGAAACTCGGAGACGAGGAGGTTCTCGTGCGTGCTTTCGTTCCGGTCCTGACCGCGCTCTTGCTCATCGCTCCGGCTTCCGCTCCCGCGCAGCTCGTACGCGGCGCACCGGAAACCTTCTCGGCAGACGCCCACGTCAAAACGGCGAAGGCCTCCGCGACCGCGGCGATCACGATCCACGTGCAGCGCTACACGCCGGACTTCGACCGCAAGTCAGTCGAGACTGGCCTGAAGGCCGCCGGCTACAACGGCTTTCTCTCGGCGCTCCGCAAGGCGCCCGACGTCGGCTTCGTCGAAATCGGCGATCAGAAGTACGTCGTCCGCTACGCCCGGGAGCGAACCTCCGCCAAAGGGCGCGACATCGTCCTCGTCACCGAGAAACCGGTGTTCTTCATCGGCGGCGGCGCCACCAGTGCGAAATCGCGCGACGCGTATCAGGTGGCGGTGATTCAGCTCGAAGTCGACGAGAACGGTTCGGGCAGCGGATCGCTGGCCGCGGCAGCGCGGGTGCGGCCTGGCGGGGAGACCGGCGTCCAGCTCGACGACTACGCCGAGGAACCGATCAAGCTCGCCTCCGTCAAGCGCCAGGGTTCCTGAGACTCGGGCGTTTCCGGACCCCGCCGCGACCTCATACGGTGGCAAACGCGCTCAGGTGAATAGTCCGGCCCCGGGCCACGAGCGCCGCCCCGCCGACATCGGACCCGGTCAGGCGAACGTCGCTGCCCTCGCCGACTGCATCGAAGACCGATGCGTCGCTCGACCTGACGGCGTCGATCAAGGCCCTGGCCGGCATCGGCTCGACCGGCGCTGAAGGCTCGCGCGATCGATCGATGGCGTCGAGCGCGTAGCTCCTCACCAGTTTCGGCGACAGCTTCTTCCACGTCGCCGGCGCGTCGAACAGCTCGACGCCGCCGGGCCGGCCGTTCACCAGAAACAGCGCTCCGACCTGGCCGTTCATTGCCTGAAAAGCCGAGACGAAGTCTTCGAGCGGTTGTTGCAGGTCCTCGTACATGGCCGACATCGCCGCCGTCCTGGACCGCGACCCGAGACGGGACATCTTTTCTTCGATGCCGGCCCAGACCGCGCGCTGATCCGACGTCCGCGCACCAGACGAGCGCAAGGAAGCCGTGACCTGCTGCATTTTCTCGCGCCGGCCTTCCGCATAGTGGGCCCGTGGTGCCGACGAGAATCGCGCCGAACTGCGGGACCACCGCCCGGCTTCGACGCAGGACACCGGAATCGTCCTCGAGGATTGCGGCGGGACGAGGATGCTCAGGTTGAGGACGCGGTTCTGCTTCGCGCCGATCAACTCCTCACCGTCGAGCAGCAGGACGGCCTTCTCTCCGTGGTTGAGAACCTTGAGCTCGGGCACGCGGCCGTCCTCGCTCGTTTCTTCGATCGCTATCGTGCCGAGCGCAAGCGCTTCGTCAAGGATCGCGTAGTCTGCCTCGGCGGGTTCGTTCGCCATGAGCGGAACCAGCGTCAGGTTCCTGAATGTCTGCGCCGGTCCGAACGAGATGGCGCCCACCGCTTCGAACACGCTCTCTACTGCTGTCATCACATCTCCCTCGACTCTCTTGTTGTTGGCGACCTTCAGCAGTATCGGGGGTCGCTATGTCAGGAGTGGTCACTCCCGCGCGCTCGAAGAATCGATCGCGTTCTCGCGCCGCACGAAGAAACGGCGAAGTGCCGACGATTGCTTCAGTTCCGGAGGCGGACGGTAGAATCGGGCGGGCGCCGCGGTGCGCCGAGGTGTCTGTGCGATGGGCCGAAACAGCGAGCTAATCCGTCAGTGGACGTTGCTGCAGAAGGTCGCCAGCGCTCGCGACTGGACGATTCCGAAGCTGGCCGAGGCGCTCCGCGTCAGCACCCGGACGATCCGTCGCGATCTGTCGGCGCTCCAGGAGGCCGGCTTTCCCGTCTACGACCATGCCGGCGACGGGGCGAAGTTCTGGCGTGTCGAGAGCAAGTCGCTGGGGGCGCTGGCGCGGAGCGGTCTGACGTTCTCGGAGCTCTGCGCGCTGTACTTCAGCCGCGCGCTGATCGAGTGCTTCGCCGGCACGCACGTCCTCGCCGATGTCCAGAGCGCGCTCGCCAAGTTCGAGTCGGCGCTGACGCCGCAGATGAAGAAGTTCATCGATCGATTGCCCGGCGTCGTGACCGCCAAGCCCGCCGGCGCCAAGCGCCAGGGCGCCAACACGCATCAAGTCATCGCCACCCTGCTCGAGGCCATCCTTCACGAGCGCATCGTCACCATGCGGTATGACTCGTGGTCGAGCGCAAAGGAGAAGGAGTACGTCATCCATCCCTATCGGCTGGCGCACGTGCAGGGCGGGTTGTACCTGGTCGTGTACGTGCCGGCCTACGGGGAACTGCGGACTTTCGCCGTCGAGCGCGTGCGGCGCGCGACGGGCGGCCAGAAGTCGTTCACGCCCTTGACCGCGCTCGAATCAGACCCCTTCAAGCACTCGCTCGGCGCCTATCGCGGCGCGAAGTCGAAGGTGCAGCTCCAGTTCCACCCGCAGATTGCCGCCTACGTCAAGGAGCGCACGTGGCATTCGTCGCAGCGCCTGAAGGATCGCGCCGACGGTTCCGTGACGATGTCCATGGAGGTGTCGGACGACTACGCGCTGCGGAGCTGGATTCTGAGCTTCGGACGCCTGGTGCGGGTGGCGTCGCCCGCGAGCCTCGCGGAGTGGGTGCTCGACGAACTGGATGGCGCGCGCGAGCAGTACGCGTCGGGCGAGTTCTCGCGGATCGTGGATGCCGATCGTCAGCCGCCGCTGCCGTTTGCGCTGTAGCGACCGGCCGCGTGGCGAGTCCCCAGAAAGGACTTGACACCGTCTGGACTCGAATGCATCGTAGCGACAGATCACGCTGAAGAGCGTCACGTCCCCGACGGTGACCGGTGGTGGGCTACTTATTTCGCGGATCACATGGCCCCGGCCGCTTGTCGGCAATCGCGCGGAGCTGACCCATGGATGAAACGCCGGATGCCCCGATCCAGAATTCATCCGAGAGTCCCGCCGACCGGCGTGACACGTCGAGTTCGACAATCAGCCGCAGAGACCTCTTCAGGCTGACCCTCGGCGGCGGATCAGGACTCGCGCTCGGAGGACTCCTCGACGTTGCCGCGATGCGGGCCGCGACGCAGGACTTGAAGCTCTCGGCCGTCAGCGAGTTCACCACCTCCTGCAACTTCTGCTCGTGCGGCTGCGGCATGATCGCCGCCGTCAAGGACGGCAAGCTCCTGACGATGGAGGGCGACTACGACCACATCGTGAATCGCGGGGCGTTGTGCGTCAAAGGCATCTCGATGTTCGCGACGCACGCTTCTCCCCAGCGGCTCACGACGCCGCGCTACCGCGCGCCGGGCAGCGACCGCTGGGAGGAGATCTCCTGGGACGACGCGATCGCGCGCGTGGCGAAGAAGATCCGGAAGACCCGCGACGAGACGTGGATTGCGACTGAGAAGGTGGATGCGCCTGATCTGTCAGTCGATCGCGCTTCGGGTGATCGGCTCCAGAACGCCCCGCATTTCATCCCTCACGAGGGCGGCAATCGAGAGGTGCCCGTCAATCGGACCGACGCCATCGGCTTCATGGGCGGCGCGCAGAACACCAACGAGGAGTGTTACCTCTTTCAGAAGGCGGCCCGCTTGCTGGGGCTGGCCTACATCGAACATCAGGCCAGGCTTTGACATAGCCCCACGGTCCCCGGTCTGGGGGCCACGTTCGGGCGGGGGGCGATGACCAACCACTGGGTCGATCTGCAGAACTGCAAGACGATCCTGGTGGAAGGCAGCAACGTCGCCGAGAACCACCCCATGGCCTACAAGTGGATCCGGAAGGCCCAGGAGAACGGGGCGACGATCATCCACGTCGATCCACGCTACACCCGGACCTCAGCCGGGGCGGACGTGTACGCCCGCATCCGGCCCGGCACCGACGCGGCGTTCCAGAACACGATGATTAACCACATCATCGTCAACAAACTCTACGACGAAGACTACGTCGTCACGCACACCAACGCGCTCTACATGGGCGACGAGGCGTTCGACTTCAAGGATGGCGTCTTCAGCGGCTACGACGAGGCCACCCACTCCTACGACACCAAGACCTGGGGATACCAGCTGGATGCGAAGAGTTATCCGCGGATCGCCAAGAGCCTGGACGATCCGCACTGCATCTTCTCGCGCCTGAAGACCTTCGTCTCGCGCTACACCCTGGAGATGGGCGAGCGCATCACCGGCATTCCTGCTGCGCAGATCCAGCAGATCGCCGAGACGATGGCGAAGAACAAGCCGGGCTCGATCCTCTACGCACTCGGCATGACCCAGCACACGACGGGCGTGCAGGGGATCCGCTCGTTCACCATCCTGCAGCTGCTGCTCGGCAACATCGGCAAGCCCGGCGGCGGCGTCAACGCGCTGCGCGGCGAGCCGAACGTGCAGGGCGCGTGCGACATGGCCGTGCTCTACAACTACTTCCCCGGCTACCTCAACTCGCCGACCAATGCCGAACCGTCGATTTACCACTACGTGCGCAAGAACGGGATCGCCGACAGCCGCTACCTCGTCAACACGCTCAAGGCATTTTTTGGAGAGGCCGCTACTTTCGAGAACGACTATCGCTACGAGTGGTTGCCCAAGCGCGATGCCCTGAAGGACTACGGCACGATGCCGATGTTCGAGGACGCTCTCGCCGGCAAGCTGAAGATGCTCTGGATCGTCGGGCAGAATCCCGGCGTCACGCTGCCCAACCTCAACCTGACGTTCGAGGCGATGGCGAAGCTCGAGACGCTGGTCGTCCAGGAGATCTGGGAGACCGAGACCGCGGCGTTCTGGAAGCGGCCGGGTGTGGACCCGAAGTCGATCTCCACCGAGGTGATCCTGCTCCCCGCGGCGTTCTTCATGGAAAAGAGCGGGACGATCAGCAACTCGGGCGGCATGGTGCAATGGCGCCACGCGGCCGTGAAACCGCCGGGGCAGGCCAGGCCCGACGGCCTGATCGTCGACCAGGTGTTCCGCGCCGTTCGCGACCTGGTGAAGGACTCGACCGAGACGCGCGACGAGATCATCAAGCAGGCAGCCTGGGCCTACACCACGGCCGAGGACATCCTGCGCGAGATCAACGGCTACGCCCTGCGCGACAACCCGGAGACCGGCCTCAAGAAGGGCGATCTGATTCGCAAGGTCAGCGATCTCAAGTCCGACGGGTCCACGTCGTCTGGCGCATGGATCTATGCGGGCGTCTTCGCCAACGGCGAGAACCTCTCGAAGCGCCGCGACTCGACCACGGACCCGGGGGGCCTCGGCCTTTATCCGGGCTTCGGCTGGACGTGGCCGAACAACATGCGCATCCTCTACAACCGCGCGTCGTGCGACAAGGACGGCAAGCCCTACCCCGGCTCGAAACCCATCGTCTGGTGGGACGAGAAGGCCAAGCGCTGGGCAGGCCACGACCTGCCGGATGTCCCCGTCCTGACCGACGGCCCCGACACGCCGAATGGTCAGCGCCCTTTCCATATGGGCGCCGAGGGCGTCGGCCGTCTCTTCGCGGCCGTCTACAAAGACCCCGACCCCAGGTACACGGACTATTGGCGAGACGTGGCCTACGTGCCGAAGGACGGCCCGCTGCCGGAGATGTACGAACCAATCGAGAGCCCGGTCGCGAACGTCCTTCACCCGACCATGAACACCAACCCGGTGGTGAAGTATCCACGGGTCCCGTCGCATCAGCCGATCGGCACCGCCGACAAGTTCCCCTACGTGCTGATGACGTCGACGGTCGCCGAACACTGGTGCTGCGGCTCGTCGACGCGGAACATCCCCTGGCTGAACGAGCTCGTGCCCGAACCGGTGCTCGAACTGCCGATTGCCCTGGCGAAGAAGCTCGAGATCGAATCGGGCGATTGGGTCCGCGTCTCGTCGGCGCGCGGTGAGCTCGAGGTCAAGGCCCTCGTCACGCCGCGCATGAAGGCACTGAAGATCGGCGACCAGGAAGTGACCGTCGTCTGGATGCCGTACAACTGGGGCTTCCAGGGGCTGTCGACGGGCGCGAGCGTGAACCACCTCACGATCGATGCCTCGGATCCAGGAGCCGGAACCCAGGAAACCAAGGCGTGCCTCGTTAACGTCGTCGCGGCCGGTCGCAAGCGCCAACGCAGGTCCGAAGCACCGAGGGGACGCACATGACGTCGGAACCAGCCACCGGCCCGATCAGGACGACGCTGATCGACATCGCCAACTGCATCGGCTGCCGGGCGTGCCAGGTGGCGTGCAAGCAGTGGAACGAGCAGGACGGCGAGGCGACGCAGTTCGACGACCAGCTGGGCTTCCAGAACCCGGCGGCGCTCAGCGCGAAGACCTACACGCTCATCGCGTTCCACGAACTGGAAAACCCGGAGAAACCGGGCGGCGTGGAATCTGCCTTCGTCATGCAGCGCTGCCTGCACTGCCTGGAGCCGGCCTGCGTCTCCGCGTGCCCGACGACGGCGCTCTACCACCAGTCCGACGGTCCGGTGTCGTACAACGTCGACGACTGCATCGGCTGCCGATACTGCCAGCTGGCGTGTCCCTGGGACGTGCCGACCGCGGAATGGAACTCGCACGCCCCGAAGATCTCGAAGTGCACGCACTGCGCCGACCGCGCCGTGCAGCCGCCGCCGGTCGCGTTCAACGGGCAGCCGCTGTCGGACGAGGCGGCCAGGCAGTTCGCCAACACCATGGCGATTCCCGCCTGCGTCAAGGCGTGCCCGGCCGACGCCTTGCGCTACGGCACGCGGGAGGAAATGCTGGCACTCGCGCACAAGCGCATCGCCGACCGGCCGGATCGGTACGTCAACCACATCTACGGTGAGAAGGAGCTCGGCGGCACGAGCGTGATCTACCTGTCGGCTGTGCCGTTCGAGAAACTCGGGTTTCCGACGTACGGAGAGAAGCCGTTTCCGGCATTCACCAAGACCGCGCTCGGTGCCGTGCCTCCCGCCGTGATGGCCGTCGGCGCCTTGCTCGGCGCCGCGTATGCGTTCTGCCGCAAACGGGCGCAAGCGGTGGCCGACGCGTCGGCCGCGTCCCGGGACCATGGCCATGCCGAATTCGAGATCCTCGGGACGAAGCTGCTGACCCCGTTCAACTGGGTCCTCCTGCTGCTGATGGCGTTCGGCGCGGTCTCGCTGGTCGCGCGCTTCGCCCTTGGGCTCGGCGGCAGCACCAACCTCTCGGACACTTACCCGTGGGGCCTGTGGATCCTCTTCGACCTGGTGTGGATCGCGGTGGCTGCGGGCGCGTTCGCGATGGCGGGCGTGATCTATGTCCTCCAGCGCAAGGATCTCTACGGGCTGGGGCGCTCGGCCGTCCTGATGGGCCTGCTGAGTTACTCCTTCGTGACGGTCACGCTTCTCGCCGATCTCGGGCTGCCGTGGCACTTCTACGCGCTGGCGCTGAACGCGCCGGAACACTCGGCGATGTTCGAGGTCTCGTGGTGCGTCAGCCTCTACGTCACGGTCCTCCTGCTCGAGTTCCTGCCGGTCCCGTTCAAGCACTTCGGATACCACCGGGCCGCGGCGATGTTACGGCGATGGAACGGCGCCTACGTTGCGGCGGCCGTGACGCTGTTCGTCTACCTGCTGTCCCGCAACGTCCTCTACGTCCTCGCGACCGCCGCCGTCTTCGGCACCCTCGCCTGGATATTCCGTGCCCGCGACGAGAAGGCCGAGCCGATCATGCTGGCGATCGCCGCCGTCACGCTGTCGGCCATGCACCAGAGCTCGCTCGGCTCGCTCTACCTGCTGATGCCGAACATGCTCGCGACGCAGTGGTGGTCTCCCGTGATGCCCGTCTCCTTCTTCCTGTCCTCGATCGCGGCGGGCACCGCGCTGGTGATCCTCGTCGAGATGTGGATCGCGAAGGGCTGGCGCCGCCAGCTCCCGATCACGCAGCTCGCCTCGGTCGGGCAGATCGCGTTCTGGGCGCTCCTCGTCTACCTCGCGTTCCGCCTGGGAGACATGGCGATCCGCAACCAGCTCTCCGGCGCCTTCAGCCGGCAGCCTTGGCATGGCCTTCGCGGCCGAGATACTCCTCGGCGGCGTGCTTCCGCTCATCCTGCTGGCCAGCAAGCCACTCCGGCAGCGGCCCGGTGTGCTCGGCGTCGCGTCGTTCCTCGCGGTGACGTGGCGTGGCGTACAACCGCATGAACGTCGTCCTCTTCGCGATGGCTTTCCGGGGCCGGATGCCCTGGGAAGCGCCGGAAAGCTACGTGCCGTCGATCGTCGAGTGGGGCGTTTCGATCGGCCTGATCGCGGCGACGGTCTTCCTCTTCGGCCTGGCGGCCCGCCTGATGCCGGTCCTCTCGAAGCCGCAACCCGTCGAGGGCCATTGAGCCGATGACCCGGGATCTCTGGCTGGAGGCGCATTCGTATCTCCGGCCGCTCGCTGACCTCTCCGCGGAAGTGGACCGTGCGGCGGCCGGAATCGATGTCTTCGAGGCCCGCCTTCCCGACTGGGACGATTACCGCCCGGACTTTCTCGCCGGTGTGCCGCTGCTGTCGAGTGCCGACGCGGACGTCGATCTCGAACCGGGTGGGCGAATGGCGGCGGCGCTTCGTCGAACGACTGGCCTCCGGGGCGTCGCCGGAATGGCTTGCGGCCGAGGCCCGCGCTCTCGACGCGGACCTGCGCGGCGCGCCGAACGTCTCGCGCCGCATCGCGGACTTCCTGCGGGGCGACGAGACAGTCACACCGCCGTTCCCGGGATTGCTGCGCTATCTGGGATGGACGGCGATGGCGCGCTACCTGCGCCCCGTGGTGAACGTGTTCGACGGCTGGCGAGACGAGGATCGGTGGCTTCGCCGGTACTGCCCGACGTGCGGATCCCTGCCGGCGATGGCGCAGCTGGCCGGCGCCGACCCCGGCCGCAAGCGCCTGCTCTCGTGCGGCTGCTGCGGCACGCGCTGGCAGTTCAAGCGAACCGGCTGCCCGTTCTGTGAGACCGACTCGCAGCGGCTCGCGAGCGTGACCATCGAGGGAGAACCCGGTCTGCGCATCGACCACTGCGAGTCCTGCGGCGGCTACCTCAAGACATACGACGGCCAGGGCAACGAAACCCTCCTGCTGGCGGACTGGTCTTCACTCCATCTCGACCTCATCGCTCACGATCGCGGACTGAAGAGGCTGGCCGCATCGCTCTACGAGTTCGAGCCCGTGCGCCATCCGTAGCGGAACCCCGCGGCCATCCCGCGCTTTTGTGCGCAATATTCTGGCTCGTTTGATATCGAATTACGATACACCACTTGACGAAATTCGATAATTAGTTTATCTATATTCGATAAACCGGAAGTGGTGACTCATGACAACGCCGACATCGTCATCCGCTGCACTGCCGATCGCCCACGTCGTGCTGCGGATCCTCATTGTCCTGAACTGGCTGATGGCCGCGGCGATCCTCGTTCTGCTCCTGGTCTCGCCGAACGAGCGATGGATCATGAGCGCTTTCGACCTCTCTCCTTCGCCTGAAGCAGAGCGGCTGATCATGGGCCTGCGCGCGGTCGCCGTGCTCGGTCTCGTCGCGATCCCGTTGAACCACTCGGTCCTCAAACGGCTGCTCGCGATGGTCGAGACGGTGCGCGCCGGCGACCCGTTCGTCGCCGCGAACGCGGACCGTCTGCAGGCAATCGCCTGGACGCTGCTCGCGCTGCAGCTTCTCAGCATCGTCATCGGCGCGATCGGCAAGGCGATTTCGACCCCGGCTCATCCGGTCGTCCTCGACGCCGGCTTCTCGATCAACGGCTGGCTCGCCGTGCTCTTCACGTTCCTGCTCGCCCGCGTGTTCGTCGAAGGCACGCGGATGCGCGAAGACCTCGAAGGGACGGTGTGACTTGGCGATCACCGTCAAGCTCGACGACCTGCTCCACGATCGGCGGATGACGCTGACCGATCTCGCCGATCGCGTCGGCATGACGCTGGCGAACCTCTCGATCCTCAAGACCGGCAAGGCACGGGCGATGCGCTTTTCGACGCTCGAGGCGATCTGCGAGGCGCTCTCGTGCCAGCCTGGCGACCTTCTCCGGTTCGAGCCGGAGCGGATGGAACGCGAGCAGCCGGCCGCGGCGGGCAGGGCGAGCGCAAGCCGATGAGTGCCCGGTGGCACGAATAGAGTCCGTGATGCCGACGCACCTCTTCGAGATCCGGGAACTCGCGAAGGTGTACCGGATGGGAGAAGTCGAGGTCCATGCGCTCCGCGACGTCAATCTGGTCCTGGAGGAGGGTGAGTTCGTCGTGCTGCTCGGCCCGTCCGGCTCCGGCAAGTCGACCCTGTTGAACATCCTCGGCGGCCTCGATGTGCCGACGAGCGGACATGTGTTCTACCGCGACATGGAATTGACTCGTGCCGACGAGAACGCCCTCACGGCCTATCGCCGACGGCACGTCGGCTTCGTCTTCCAGTTCTACAACCTCATCCCGAGCCTCACCGCCGCCGAGAACGTTGCGCTCGTGACCGAGATTTCCGAGGCGCCGATGACGCCTGAGGCGGCGCTCCGGCTCGTCAACCTCGGACCGCGAGCGACACATTTCCCGGCGCAGCTGTCGGGCGGCGAGCAGCAGCGTGTGGCCATCGCGCGCGCCGTCGCCAAGCAGCCCGCCGTCCTGCTCTGCGACGAGCCCACCGGCGCGCTCGACATCGCCACCGGGATCGTCGTGCTCGAGGCGCTGTCACAGGTGAACGCCGAGCTCGGGACGACGACCGTCGTGATCACCCACAACGCGGCGATCGCGCAGATGGCCGACCGGGTCGTCCGGCTGGCCGACGGCCGCATCACGGCCGTCGAGCCCCGCACATCGAAACTGCCGCCGCACGCGCTGTCATGGTGATGCCGCTGCGCTTCTCGGCGCTGAACCGCAAGCTGGTGCGCGACCTCGCGGCCATGAAGGGGCAGTCGTTTGCCATCGCGATGGTGGTCGCGGCCGGGGTTTCGATGTACGTGATGTACCTCTCGAACTTCGCGTCGCTGCAGGGCACCCGGGCCGCGCTACTACCGGCAGCAGCGATTCGCGGACGTCTTTGCCTCGATGAAGCGGGCACCTGAACGAGTCGCCACGGAGATTGCCGGTCTTCCGGACGTCTCCGCGATCGAGACGCGGGTCGTCGCACAGGTCACGCTCGATCTGGATCAGCTCGAAGAGCCGGCTTCGGGCAGGCTGATCTCGATCCCGGCCGACCGCCGGCCGCGGGTCAACGACCTGTTCCTCCGTCGCGGACGCTGGATCGAGCCGGGCCGCCGCGACGAAGTGCTCGCCAGCGAGGGATTCGCCAGCGCTCATGCCCTCAACCTTGGCGACCAGGTGCCGGCCGTGATCAACGGCAGGCTGCGCCGCTTGACCATCGTCGGCATCGCGCTCTCACCCGAGTACATCTACAGCATCCGCCCGGGCGAGCTCGTGCCCGACGACAAGCGGTTCGGCATCTTCTGGATGGATCGGCAGGCGCTCGGTGCCGCCTTCGACATGGAGGGCGGTTTCAACGATGTCGTCATCACCCTGGCGCCCGGGCACGCCTCCAGACGATACGATCGCCCGGCTCGACCGGATCCTGGAACCGTACGGCGGCCTGGGTGCCGTTCCGCGTTCGCTGCAGCTGTCACACTGGATGGTCGAAAGCGAGCTGGCGCAGCTCCAGAGCTTCGGATTCATGCTGCCGCTGGTGTTCCTCCTGGTGGCGGCGTTCATCCTGAACGTTGCGCTGACGCGCGCGCTGGCGCAGCAGCGGCCGCAGATCGCGGCGCTCAAGGCGCTGGGCTATGGGAATCTCGCCATCGGCTGGCACTACATGAAGTGGGCGCTGGTGATCGGTGCGCTGGGCGTGGTCATCGGGATGGGGGCCGGGGCGTGGCTCGGCCACCTGATCATCGGCCTCTACAACCAGTTCTTTCGCTTTCCTGAGCTGCGCTTCAGCGTCCCGATGACCGTGGTCGTCGGCGCGACGCTCCTGACGCTCGGGGCCGCGGCCGCCGGGGCGTTCTCGGCGGTTCGCCGTGCGGTTCGGGTGCCGCCCGCGGAGGCGATGCGGCCCGAGGCGCCCGCCCGGTATCGACGCTCGATTCTCGAGACTCGCTGGGTCGCCGCTCGTCTCGGTGCCGCGGGGCGTATGGTGCTCCGCAACGTCACCCGCCATCCGCTGCGCGCGGCGGCTTCGATTGCCGGAATCGGCTTTGCCGTGGCGATCCTGATGATCGGGTTCGTCTTTGCCGACGCAATGGACCGGCTGATCGAGACGCAGTTCTGGATCGCCGAACGGCAGGACGTCGCGGTTTCGTTCGTGGAGCCTCGCGCCGACGCCGCCCGCCTCGCGCTCGCACGCCTCCCGGGAGTGATTGCCGTCGAACCGCAGCGCAGCGTCGCCGTCCGCGTCCGCTCTTCCCATCGCGAACGTTATGTCTCGCTGACCGGTGTGCCGCCGAGTCCCCGGTTCAAGCGCATCGTCGATCGCGATGGACGGGTGATGGCGATGCCGGCATCCGGCGTCGTGTTGTCGAAGATGCTGGGAGATGTGCTTGGCGTGACGCCCGGCGACCGCGTGACGCTGGACGTGCTCGAGGGCATCCGGCCGACGAGAGACATGCCCGTGGCCGGGCCTCGTCGATGACACGATGGGGCTCGCGATGTACGCCAACCTGGATGTCGTCCACCGGCTGATGCGCGAGGGCGATGTCGCGTCTGGAGCGCTGTTGCTGATCGATCCCGCGAGCGAAGGAGCCGTCGCGCGAGCGCTCAAGCGGCTGCCGGCTGTCGCGGGGGCGGGCTTCAAACGCGCCGTGGTGAACAGTTTTCGCGAGACGATGGCGGCAAACATGAACCTCAGCATTGCGATCAACCTGATCTTCGCCGGCGTCATAGCGTTTGGCGTCGTCTACAACGCGGCGCGGGTGTCGCTGTCAGAGCGCAGCCGGGAGCTGGCGAGCCTGCGCGTGCTTGGTTTCACGCGCGGCGAGATTTCCTCGATCCTGCTCGGCGAGCTGGCGCTGCTGACGCTGGCGGCGCTGCCGGTGGGCGCCGCGCTCGGCTACGCGCTGGCGAGCCTCATCGTCGGCACCATCCAGAGCGAGGTGTATCGTTTTCCACTGTATGTGTCCCGTCAGGCAGTCGCGTGGTCGTTCCTCGGCATCATGACCGCCGCGGCGCTGTCGGCGCTGCTCGTGCGCCGTCGGCTGGACACGCTCGATCTGGTCGCCGTCCTGAAGGTGCGGGAGTAGCGGTGCGAATACCGAAGGTTCCTCGGCTTCTCGTCATTGTCGCGATCGTCGTCATTGTCCTGGCGGTCGCGCTGTGGCCGAGCGCGATTGAGATCGACATCGCGCGCGGTCGAGCAGGGCGCGATGCAGGTGACGATTGACGAGGAAGGGGAGACGCGCGTCCGCGAGCGTTTCGTCGTCTCGGCACCGGTCATGGGACGGGTGGAGAGGATCGAGCTCGAGCCGGGAGAACCGGTGGTTCGCGGCAAGACCGTTGTCGCCCGGCTGATGCCCGCGGCGGCGCCGCTCATCAACGTCCGCGCGCAGGCGGAGCTCGGTGCCGCCGTCGAGGCGGCTCGCGCCGCGGTCGGTCAGTCGCGAGCGGAGCTGACGCGCGCCCAGGCCATGCGGACGCGAGCGCAGTCGACCGCCGGCAGGCTGGAGACGCTCAGGCAGTCCGGCGCGATCTCCGGCGACGAGCTCGAGGCGGCGCAGACGACGCTGCGGGGGGCCGAGGAGGCGGTGCGCGCCGCCGACTTCGCGGTCGCGAGAGCGGAGCACGAGCTGCAGCTGGCGCGGGCGCGACTCGCGCCGTCAGCCGCCGGCGGCGCGCTGGTCACGGTCGTTGCCCCGGTCGACGGCGTCGTGCTGAAGCGGTTTCGCGAGAGCGCGTCGGTGGTGCCCGTCGGCGAGCCGCTGCTGGAGATTGGCGACCCTGCCAGCCTCGAGGTCGTCTCGGACCTGCTGTCCACGGACGCCGTCCGGGTGCGCCGCGGCGCCGTCGTCATCATCGATCAATGGGGCGGTAGTGCTCCGCTCGAAGGACGCGTGCGCCTCGTCGAGCCGTCCGGCTTCATGAAGGTATCGGCGCTCGGGGTCGAGGAACAGCGTGTGAACGTCATCATCGATTTTGCGGGCGAGACCGGCCTGGCCAGCCTCGGCGACGGCTATCACGTCGAGGTGCGGATCGTGACGTGGCAGGAACCGGCGGTCCTCAAGGCGCCGGTCGGTGCCCTGTTTCGCCGTGGCGACGCGTGGGCGGCTTTTCTCGTGGAGAACGGCCGCGCGCGCTTGCAGCCGGTACAGCTCGGCCAGCGAAACGACCGCGAAGCCCAGATCGTGCACGGCCTCTCCGAAGGACAGACCGTGATCATGCACCCGCCCGACACCCTCACGGACGCCGCGCGCGTACGGGTCCGCGTCAACTAGACGTTGACGCGGCTTGCCGCGGCTCAGAGAAGGAGCGAGGCCAGGGCAGCGACCGACATGCCCGCGAGCACGAACCCCGCAATGCGTTGAAAACCGCCGCTGCCGAAGGCGAGCGCCAGGATCATTTTCAGCACGGTGTTCATCAGCACGCCGATCGCAATCGCGACGGCGGCAGTGGCGGCCGACGCCGTGTACGCCACGCCCCTCGCCATCGAGACCGTCAGCGCGTCGACATCGCTCAGACCGAGAATCGCCGCCGAGCCGTACACGCCAGCCGACCCCCAGGCCTCCCCGGCGAAATGTACGGCCATCAGCATCACCTGAAAGATGGCTGCCATCTGCAGCGCGGCCGCGAGTTGCAGCGGGTTCGCGATCTCGGTTGCGGGAGGCTGGTCGACGTGAGCGCGCCGCACGCCGGCGACGACGGCAGCCGCCGCCAACGCGGCAGGCGGCAGCAGATATCGGGCTACCAACGGCAGCAGCGGCCAGTTCAAGACGGCGACCGCCAGGAGCACTCGCGGATACAGCATCGCGTTCGCCGCAATTGCCCCGACCGCCAGGGCGCGATCCGCCGACGGCTGGTCGCGGCTCGCGCGTGCGAAGGTGAAAGTGACGTTGGTGGAGGAGACGAGGCCGCCGAGCAGGCCGGCCACCAGATATCCCTGATTCGGACCGAGCATCCGGCGGGCCACGAACCCGAGAAAACTCAGGCCGGAGAAGAACAGGACCAGCGCCCAGATCTCCCGCGGCCGGATGCCGCCGAGCGGACCATATGGGCCTTGTGGCAGGAGCGGGAGCACGACCAGCGCCATGACCGCGAATCGCACCCCGGCGCGAAGCGCGACGTCGTCGATGCTGGCGACGAGCGAGTGCAGCCGGGATTTTTCGACCAGCAGCAGGCAGGTCACGGCGACGATGCCGCTGGCGAGGCGGGAATAGCCGAGACCGGCGAGACAGCCCGAAGTCACCGCCACCAGCGCCGCGGCCTCAGTGGTGCCGTCGACGTCGCTGCGGCTGGCCGCGAGATAGGCGGCGACGCAGAGCCCGGCCGTCGCGGCCAGCACCACGACCGCGGGGCCCGCGACGCCGAGGCGCCAGAGCGCGCCGCTCAGGCCGCCGAGAGCGCCGATCAGCGTCATCGTTCGAATGCCGGCGAACCGCGCTTTCGGACCTTCCGCGTGCCCAGACCACTGGCGCTCGATCCCGACGGCCGTGCCGCCAAGAGCAGCAATCAGCAGCCCGGTTACGTCGACGTCGGCCATCGTCGCGCCCTGGTGGTTTCCCCCGCTACGCGGCCGCCGTCGACGCTTCTGGTTCGCTCCTGACCGTCAAGACTGGGCAGTGCGAGCGGCGGACCATCGGTTCAGCGGTGGAGCCAAAGAACATCTTATGGAGCGGATTGCGGCCGTGCATGCCGAGCACGATCAGATCGGCGCCGCGCTCCGCGGCGACCCGCAGGATCTCGTGGTGTGGCTTGCCCGAGGCGACAATCTGCTCAACGTTCTTGCACCCGGAGCCAGCGATCACCTCGCTCAGGCGCTCGCGTCCGAGGGACTCCGCGGCGAGCCGCAACCCTGCGAGATCCGTCGGTGGCCCGATCAGGGGGTCGAAGCCCATCGGCGCCCACTCGCTGACGTAGAGCGCGGTCAGGGACGCGCCGGCCGGTTCGGCAAGCGATGCCGCGTAGCGCAGTGCCGCCAGCGAGCACTTCGAGAAATCGATGGCGCAGAGGATGCGCTTGAACGAGAAGTCGCTGGCGGGGGCGCCATCCTCGCTGCCGCCGACGGTCAGCACAGGAGGTCGCGCCGTGCGCAGGACCTTCTCCGTGACCGATCCCATCAACAGCCGCTGCCAGCCGCTGCGGCCGTGCGTGCCCATGACAATCAGATCGGCGCGCAGCCGATCGGCCTGGGCGACGATCTCGACGTGCACGCTGCGCGCCTCCAGCACGTCGCAGGTGACCGGCACGTCACCTACCGCTGCGGGTGTCAGGAAGCGCTCGAGGTCCGCGGTCACTCGCGACCGTTCGGCGTCCGTCAGCATGAAGGCGTCGACGCCCCTCACCCCGAGGTCCGGCGAGAACGTCGCTGGCCGGAACGGCACGACGTGGACGGTCGAGACGGATGCGCCGGTGCCTCTCGCGATCGCGACCGCGCGGTCAAAGGCGTGGCGCGAGAAGTCGGAAAAATCAATCGGGCACAGAATCGACTTGATGCGAACCATGGCGACCTCCACGGCTAGAACGGCGAAAAGCCAACGGAACCGAACCGGGCCAGCTGCAGGTGGTTCCACAGCGGCGGCCCATACGAGACCAGCAGAAGCACAATGGCCACGACCGTCCACAGGCCGAGCCGGTCGAAGACGAGCCCGCGCGGACCCGGCGCCTCGAGTGGTTCGGCGAACTCGATGGGCTCGGCCGCGTCGGTCTTCTCGCCGAAAACGGTGAACAGCACGACCAGCACGAAGAACAGCGCGCTCACGAAGAGCAGCACGCCACCGAGTGCCGACAGGTCGGTCAGTGACTTCCACGACAGCGCCGTCGCATGGCCGCCGTACGAGGCGTCGAACACGCGCCGCGGCATGCCCATGACGCCGGTGATATGCGTCGGGATGGAGAAGAGCAGCATGCCGACGAACCAGATGTAGGGCTGAACCCTGGCCATCGGCGAAAGCTCGAGCCGCTTTCCAAGCAGCCGCGGGAGCAGCCAGTACCGACGCGCCCATGAACGTCAGCGCCGAGGCGCTGCCGACGGTGGTGTGGAAGTGTCCGGGGATCCACGACGTGTTGTGGACGACGGCGTTCATGCCGAACGACGCGTTGATCGCCCCGCCCCAGCCGCCGAACGCGAACAGCAGCATCGACAGGATCACGCTCGACACCAGCGGATCGCCCCATGGAAGCTTCGTGATCCATCCAAACAACCCCTGTCCGCCCCGGGCCCGGCCGGCGACTTCCAGCGAGGCGATGATCGTGAACGCAGTCACGAAGCTCGGGTAGAGGATCCAGAGCGTGTTGAACGTGTGCAGCATCTTCCACTCGGTCGGAATCCCTGGATCCATGAACTGATGATGGAATCCGACCGGCGTCGAGAGCAGGATGAACAAGGCGAAGACGAGCCGGCCGAGCGGGTCGCTGAAGAGCCGGCCGCCGGCGGCGCGCGGCAGCACGGTGTACCAGATGACGTAGGCCGGCAGCAGCCAGAAATAGACGAGCGGATGGCCGAACCACCAGAACAGCATCCGCGCCAGCTCTGGATCGACCGTCTTCGTCAGCCCGAGCGACCACGGGATCAGCAGCAGCAACATCTCCGCGGCGACGCCGGTCGTCGCCAGCAGCCAGACGATGATCGTCGCCGCGAAGCCGTACATCGCCAGGGGAATGGCGACGCCGCGATGCTCTCGTCGCCACGCCCGCAGCGCCAGCAGCATCACCGCCGACCAGCCCCAGGAGCCGACGACGACGAGGGTCAAGCCGATGTAGAACGCGGGATGGGCCTTGAGCGGCGGATAGAACGTGTAGAGCACCGTCGCCTTGAACGCCAGGATCGTCGCCGTGGTGGCCAGCGTGCCCGCGACCGCCGTCCAGAACGACGCCCACGCGAGGCGTCGATACGGCAGCGCCCGCTCGAGCGCCCGCTCGGCAACGACGTAGCCGAACCCCATGATGAAGAACGTCGTGAACACCAGCGCCATCAGCGTGCCGTGCGCCGTGACCGACATGTAGTACATCGAGGCGCTTCGGAACGGCAGCTCGAGGTTGGCTCTCGAGATCGCCTGCATCATCGCCATTGCCGCCGCGACGCCGAATGCCGCGACCGCGACGCCGATATGGGCCAGCGCCAGGCGCCGGACGCCGATCCTGGCGGTGGCCGCCGGCAAGGCGGCGACTGTGACTGCGGCCTCCATCAGTGCCCTCCTTGATGCGACGGTGCGCCGGTCGCAATCGCGGCCCCAGGATCGACGATGATGCGGCCGTGCATCGCGTGGTGGCCGGTGCCGCAGAACTCATGGCAGATCACCAGGTAGTCGCCCGGCGTCGCGAACGTCGTCGTGAACTGGCTGATGTAGCCGGGCACGATCATCGAGTTGGCGTTCGTGCCCGCGATCATGAAGCCGTGCGTGACGTCGGCGCTCGTCAGCCTGAACCGGATGCGCCGGCCTGGAGGCACGCGGATCTCGTTCGGGACGAACGAGAACATGATCGCCGCCATCTGCACCTCAATCGTGCCGTCGGGCAGCTCGGTGGGAGTGCCGATGCGCGCGAAGCGCGGGTCCGCGAAGACCTTGGTCGGATCGATCGTTTCGACGTGGCTCGGCGGATGGATCCCCTGGCCGAACGTGGACGTGGCGACAAACGACATGAACAGCACGACGATCGCGCCGGCCATCCACATCCAGATGCGCTCGTAGAAGTCGATGTTCATGGCGTGACGTGTCCTCGTGCCAGGAAGACGAACAGATACATCGCCACCCAGCCGCCGACGAACAGCAGCGCGTAAATGACGACGACAGCCAGCGTCCCGGACGGATGGTGCTGGAGGTGGTCAGAAGGACGTGAAGGTGATTCAGTGCGCGGCATGGCACCTCTGCGGACAAGGGAATGATGGTCGTCCGTGCAAGCGGCGGTCCGGCGTCGGCAGGCAAACCTTCGGCGGCAAACCGCTGTGTGATCGTCGGGTCGCCGCGGGAAAAGTCACGCAGGCGCGGACTATTCCGCGCCTGGCTCGATGGTTCGTCAGGCGGCGCGGGAGACCGGGATATCGCGGGCGGCCGCGCCGTCGCGCCGGCGGAGAAGGGTGATCGCGAGCACGACGATCCAGAGCAGGAACACCCCGACGTTGAGGCGTTCCCACATGCCAACCCATGGCGTCGGCAGATTGGCGGCGATTCCGGGTGCGTCAAGGAATGTCAGCGCGCCGAACACGCCGAGGATGACGAGGCTCGCGATCGAGTAGAGGCGGAACCGGGCTCCGAATGCGACGGCCGCGGCCGTCATCGCGAGCAGCATCAGCAGGACGGTCATGCCTGCGAGCACGAGGTGCAGCGTGTCGCTCAGCGTGCCGCCGCCGGCGGCGAGCGTCTCACGAAGGTGCATCGGGGCAAACGGCCAGAGGAGGCCGAGCGCGCCGTAGGCCAGGATCGCGCCGCCGGCGACGCGGAGCGCCCGGGATCGTCCGGCTGACTTGCCAGACACCCCAGCCGAAGCCGGTCACGAGCAGCGTGTACAACGCCCCGAAAGCCACCCAGACCGATCGCGTGGGCGCACCGATGGCGGACAGCTCGCTGATTGTTTGCGAAGCCGAACTGTAGTCCTTCCACTGCAGCGCGATGCCGGCCGTCATGGCCACGTAGAGGACGGAGGAAACGATGCCGCCGACGAGCGAGAGTGTTCGTGTCATCTGGTCACCTCGGTCGGTCACAGCGACTGCCGCAAAAGTGAGCTGGCCGCCGGCGCGGCCGGCACTCATGCCGATCGGCGACCGTCGCGAGAGCTGGCGAATGTCTTTCCGTCGGTTGCGAGCAAGCCGGCCCCGACGAGCGCGCCCAGGACGCGTCCACAGAGCACCGGTTCGAGGCTGAACAGACGGGCGGCTTGGCGCAACGTGAGCGTGAGGCCCGGCATCTCGTTGAATTCCGCAAGAATCCGCTCCCGGAGCTCGAGGTCGTCGCGCTCTGCGGCAGGAAGGGCACACTTGTCGGGTAGAGAATGGAGCTGCATCGTTTGCCTCCTTTCGCAACGCGAGAGACGCTGTCCGATGCCTTTCTCGGGAGCAAGGCGCGTACCCGCGCAACGGCGGGTTCGGCCCGTCACACGGCCGTCAGCCCCTCGTTCCTGAAAATCGCCAGCGTCCGTTCGACGAGGTCGGCCGGCGGCGGCGGCGTTTCCTCGAGCGTGTAGCTCAAGTTCAGCCGATGCCACTTGTAGCGGCCCATCTGGTGGAACGGGAGCACGTCGACGCGCTCGACGTTGCCGAGACTGGCGACGAACCTGGCAGTGCTGGCGATGTCCCCAACGTCGTCGGTCAAGCCGGGCACGAGCACGTAGCGGAGCCACACCGGCCGGTTGCGCGCAGCCAGGCGGCGAGCGAATTCCAGCGTCGGGCCGACGTCCATGCCGGTCAAGCGCTGGTGCCGCTCTGGATCCCACGTCTTGATATCGAGCAGCACCAGATCGATCAAGTCGAGCTCGTCGTCGGTGAGCCTGGCACCGTTATAGCCGTTGGTGTCGAGCGCCGTGTGAATGCCCATGCCGCGGGCGGCGGCAAAGAGCTTGACGGCAAAGCGATGCTGCATGAGCGGTTCTCCCCCGCTCAGCGTGAGGCCGCCGTCCATGACCTCGAGCCCGTGCCGGTACTTGCGAAGTTCCTCGCTCGCCTTGAGTACCGTGACGGGGATGCCGTTGGTCATCGTCCAGGTGTCGGGGTTGTGGCAATAAAGGCATCTCCACATACACCCCGCCGTCCAGGCGACGACGCGGACGCCCGGGCCATCGACCGTTGATCCGGTCGTGAACGAATGCAGGAATCCGACGTCGCCGGTGGCGAGCGCGCTGCGGATGTCGCGCTCCGGGACGTGCTTGCCCAGATCGACGCGCAGCTCGTACGGACTCCCGGCTTCGAGCGCCTGTTCGACCGCGTGTGGTTCGGTCATTGACGAACTCCGTGGAAAGCCGGTGGACGGCGTCCAGCCGCTGCCAACCGTCGAGAAGCGGAAGCGAGGACGCCTGGCCGTTAGCAGAGCAGCGTTTGTGCCATGCGACGGACCGCGACTCGGTCGACTGGGCCGTCAGAATCGGCGCCGCTCGTCTCCAAGCTTTCCCCGCCAGGGACTAATCCGCACTGCCGCGAGTTTTCACCCGGTGGAGCTGCCGGGTCGGCCCGGCGAGGACGCGCGCGTCGGTCGATCGAAAAAAGTCCCTGACATTCGCGCGAGGAACCCGTACCGAGGCGTGCGGCGCAGCCGGCACGTCCGTTGCTCGGAGCAGGGAGTCGGCCGCACTCGGCCGCATTCATGGGCGACAACGCCGCTGGCGCAAGCGGCAGGCAAGTCAGTCCGGCTCGTTCGGAGCATGGACAACGCGGGAGTTATCACCATGATCAGCAAAATGCCGCACCGTCGCCAGATGCTTCGAGGGCTGGTCGTAGTCGCGGCTGGACTGGCCGCGTCGGGCACGCTCGCCGCTCAGATCGCCTATCCTTCGTGGCCGATTGCCGGCGCTCCAGCTGAACTGCGGCCTGTCGTGGCGCGCGCCGACCTGATCCTCATCTCGATGCACGACTCGGTCATACGTGAGTTGACGGACGCGTTCTCGCGCGGCGGCCCGGACTCGGCGATGGCCTCATGTCATCTCGACGCCACGTTTCTGAGCCAGCGCATCGGCAGGGAGGAGGGCATTGCTGCCGGGCGGACGAGTGACCGGCTCCGCAATCCGACCAATGCGCCACGCCCATGGGCTGCCGCGCTCGTCAAGGCCAATGCCGGACGGCAGGCGAAGAGTGTCGACGGCTTCGTCGTCGATCTCGGCGACCGCGTCGGCGTGCTCCGGCCGATCGCCGAGCGGCCGATGTGCGCCGGCTGCCACGGGCCGGCTGACAAGCTGAGTCCGTCGGTGAAGCGCGCGCTCGCCGATCGGTATCCCGTCGATCGCGCGGTGGGCTTCACCGACGGCGAGATCCGCGGGTGGAACTGGGTCGAGATGCCGAAGTACCGGCAGTGACCGCCGCCAGGCGGGCGGCTGCAGTCGCGACGGTCCGGCGGCCGGAAGCGATCCTACTGGATCACCACATACCGCCACAGTCGCGCCACCTCCTGGTGACCGACGTACTTGCCGATCTCCTTTTCGAACTGCTCCCTGGTCTTCCACGGCCGGTACTCCTTGAACTCGCGGACCATTCGAGGACCGGCGCCAGGAATACTCAGGATGTCCTCGTCCGTCGCGGTGTTCAGGTTGACCGGAATGAACACGTACTGCTTCAAGCGATCGGTCTCGGGCTGCCCGACGTACTTGCTGATCTCCTTGTCGAACTGCGCCCACGACTTCCACGGCCGGTACTCGGCAAACTCGCGCACCATGCGTTTGCCGGCGCCAGGGATCAGCATTATCTCCTCGGCCGACGCGGTGTTCAGGTTCACGTGGACGAAAGCCTTGCGATAGATCTCGGTTACCTGCGCAGCACTCAATGACTGCGACATCAGATAGGCGTTGGCGTCGACGGCAGTCGTAAACGGCCGCTTGTCGAGCAGGCCTTTGACGATTGCCGGCGTCATGTGGGGCAGTGCGGCCAGTTCTTTCTCGGGTGCGGAGTTCAGGTCGATGAGGCCCTTGCCGACCTGCGCGGCGGCCGGCGAACTCCAGCCGAGGGCGAGGCCAAGGGCGGCAACAGTGAGGATCGCTGACATGCGGCGCATTGCGGCAACTCCTTTTGAGGTTAACGCGCGTCGAACCGGGGATCGTCTGGACGGCGATATGCGGCGGCGAGGCCCAGCAGGCCCAGCAGCACCAGCGTCGCCGGTGCCATCGCCGGCGGCGCCTTGGCGCGAACGACGCTGGAAAACAGCGCCATCCCGCTGAGTGAGGGGTCCATCTCGAGCTTGAACTCCATGTTGGCGCGATAGTGGAGGACGGCGCCGACACCGCCTGTGAAGATCAGCAATACCATCACCACGCGGAACAGCCGCACGACGACAGCGGCGGGATCGCTTGCCGGACTCGTGAGTGCGAGTCCAGCCGTGGCGACGAGCGCCAGGCCTGACATCGCCAGCGGAATCAGTTGCCACGCATCCTCGTCATGGCCGATGAGGAGCAAGTCGGTTGCGGTGCCGATCAGGCCGAAGGCCAGCAGTCCGAGCAGCAGCCGGCGCAGTGCCGCGAGGGTTGTCGCCGGCGAGGCCACGGTCATCATGCGGTCAGCCGCCCCACGTCAAGGCCGCACCGCACTCGACGCCCGCGCCAGGACCACGGACGAGATGGACGCGACGGCGTTGTAGTAACTGACGAACCGTTGTGGTTCGGCGGCCTTGTAGGGCGTGAGGTTCTGCGCCCAGCGGTAGCCGATGGGCTGATACCGCAGCTCGACGCGGACGCTGGTCGCCCCGGCGGCCGTGACCCGGTAGCGGACGCGATCTTCCTCTCCGATAAAGTCCGGATCGGAGGCAGCCCCGCCGAACACGGCGATCTCCGCCGCGGCGGTCCGTTTGTCGAAGCCGCGCGGCAACAGACGGTTGTCCTTGAGGTACTTGGTCGCCTGGAGCAGGCCCGTGGTCGGCGCGCCAGCCGGCGTGCCCATGACCGACTCATAGATCTGCACCTGATCGGCGCGGGTGATCTCCTCGTAATGCGGCTCGAAGGCGTCGGCGTCGGCGTCGCTCGCGTTGCCGTCGATGAACCCGCTGCTGCTCACCAGCCCGGACTCGAACACGGCGCGGCCCTGGCTGTCGGTCGCGATCACGTGAAGCCAGGCCCGGCGCGACGGATAGCCGGTCGGCAGCTTGTGGCCGGTCAGGTTGCGCACAACGACGTCGAGCTCCAGCGTGCTGCCGGCCATCGTCGCCAGTTCGATGCTGACGGCGGCCGTATCCCGTTCGAGCTGCCGTACTGTCGCCTGCGCGGTGGCTTCGAGCTCCGCCGGCGTCGCCTCGATGCCGAGCTCGTCGCGAAAGCGGTTCATGAGCCGAAGCATGAAAGCGTTGCCGCCGAGAAAGGCATGCCTGGCCAGACTCGGCCGCTCGTCGCCGAGCACCGAGGCGACGCGCACCGGGCCGTCCACCCGCGGCATGTGACACGACTGGCACGAGCGCTGCTCGGTATCGAAGGCGCTGTGCTGCCATTCCTGATAAGGCATTTGCTCCGGTAGCGATCCGATGATTGCGCCGTCAGGACCACGGGCGACAGTGACAAGTGTGTGGCAGCTGGCGCAGAGCTCGGACTGCTGGATGTGCGCCGACTGCTCCTGCTCGAACCCGGTCACCGAGTGCATGATGCGGCTGCGGCCGCGATCCGGGGCGAAGGCGCCGAAGGCGCGGCGCCGTCCGCTGGCGAGCGGCGGGGCTACGGCGAAGTTGCCATTGAAGCTCTCGCGGGAGCCCAGCCGCTCAGTTGAGATTTGGTGGCAGACCGTGCACGACACGCCGTCGCGGCCCAGGGCATCGAGCGCACTCGCAGGTTCGTCGCGGTCCTGCCGGAACACCCGCAAGTGTCCGCCGGCCGCCTGCGTGGCCTTGTGCGCCGCCGGCATATGGCAGGTGGCGCACTCGTGCTCGATCTCGGCGCCGAGCGAGGGATGGTCGAGCGTTTCTCGGCGGACGCTGGCGAGGACGTAGGGATCCCTGGCAGAATTCGCCATGATCGACCCGCGCCAGGTCGCGCCGATCGATACGTCTTCACCGGTCGGCGCGACCAGGTTGTTGTGGCAGGCGACGCACTCGCTCGACACCGCGAACATCGAGGCGTCGACGGCGGCCGGGTGAGGGTTCGCCCCCTGTTTCTGTCCGGATTGCGCCTGCCCGGCGCGCAGGTTCACCAGCAGCACCGCTGACCAGACGACCGCGGCGGCCAAGATCGCCACTCGCTCGCGATTCATCGCCACATCTCGAACAACCCGCCGTCGAACCAGTCCCACAAGAGATAGAGCAGCGCCTGCGGACGCCGCTCGTCGCGCTGGGTAATCGGGACGCGAACGCCGGCAGCCAGCATCACGTGCTGGAGCTTCGACAGCGTCACCTGGACCTGCGGGACGACGTCCCATTCGGCCGGGCCGCCTTCGGGCCGGGCCCACAACAGTTCGATCTGCGGGGACCAGGCGCGTCCGAAGCCGCGGTCGGCAGCGAGGGTGGTGCCGACCGAGGACCGTACGAACCCCTCCCGGGGGGCGTCGGAATCGGCAGGGATCTCGAGGCCGGCGTGCACCTGCACGAAACTGTTCCGCGGCAGCGCCTGGCCCCACATGCCGAACGGCTCGAACACGGCGTGGCCGTTGCCGAGACCGCGCGATTCGTTGCCGGTCGGCAGGATGACCTCGAGCCCCGCGGCGCTGATCTGTCCCCGCTGCATGCTCGAATGGAGCGTCCTCTTGAAGGCAAGAGCCACGTCGCCGAGGCCCTGGCTCCACTCGCCAGCGGCGTCCTGGTAGGCACTGATCGGTGCCACCAGTTCGACCTGGTTCCGCGCACCGAGGCGTTGCTCGTAGATCGCCGTGCTCGCGACGGTTCGCTCGCCGCGGCCGGTCATGGCCATCGTCCACACTGCTTCGTTCTCGGGGAAGGCCTTCTCGGTGAAGAACGCTCGCGGCAGGTTCAGGTCGCCCTGCGGCCACGCCCGATCGGAGCAGAAGGTCCGCACGTGAGAGATGGCGAGGCGTATGTCGTCCGGCGACAGGGCGTCACCGAACGCCGGCATGTGCCGATCCAGGGCCCGCACCGGGCCGCCCTCGTGGACGACGGCGTACCAGTCGGGGTCCGGTTCGCCCGTGGCAAAGGCGCAGTCGCTGAAGTCCGGCAGCGGTGCGTCGAAGCCGACGACCGAGCGCGGCGATCCCTTGCCATCGCGGCCGTGGCAGGTCGCACAGGCGTTGCGGTAGACCTCCTCGGCCGTCCGCTGCCCCGGGCGCCCGGCCGGCGCCTCCGGAGCCTGATCGTGACGCGCATTCGCCGGCAGCGATGTCAGGAGGAGCAGGGCCGTCCCTGCCGACAATTGGGCGATCCGTCGCGACCTCACCGATGTGCGTTGTATCAAGTGCAGATGAGAACCGGATGAGAGTGCAGCCCGGGTCCGAGTGGCATACTGTCTGCGAGGCGGAGAACGAGATGAAGCTCCTGCTCGTCGAAGACGATCCGAAGATCAGCCGATTTCTGCTGCAGGGGCTGCGCGAGGATCAACACGTCGTCGACCTCGCCGAAACCGGGCCGGCCGGCCTCGACCAGGTCGGGCAGTCGGACTACGACGCCATCGTGCTCGACCTCATGCTGCCAGGACTCGACGGCTTCGCCCTGTGCCGCGAGCTGCGCCGCCAGGATGTTGCCGCGCCCGTGCTGATTCTCAGCGCGCGCGACCAGGTTCGCGATCGAGTGCGGGCGCTCGACTGCGGCGCCGACGACTTTCTCGTGAAGCCGTTCGCCTTCGAAGAGCTGCTGGCGCGGCTGCGGGCCCTCGATCGGCGTGGCCGGAACCGGCAGACGTCACGACTGCTGTCGTATGGACCGGTCACCATCGATCCGGCCGATCACCGGGTGACGGTGAGCGGGCAGGTGCTGTCCCTGACCGCCACCGAATATCGGCTGCTCGAATACCTGGTGCGCCGCGCCGAATGCATCGTGACGCGGGACCAGCTGGCGGAGTACGTGTGGGGCGGTGACTACGACCCCTGCTCCAACGTCGCCGACGTCTACGTCGGATATGTCCGGCGCAAGCTGCAGGGGACGCGCTCGCAGCCGTTGATTCACACCGTCCGCGGGCTCGGGTACATGCTCAGGCACGAGGCGGCCGCGTCATGACCCGGTGGGGCGCGCGAATGCCGTTCCGGGTGCAGCTCACGCTGTGGTGGGCGCTCGCATTCGGGCTGCTGCTGGCGGCGGCCAATGTGGCGATTTACACCGCCTTCGACGTCTACCTCCGTCGCGACCTGGACCGAAAGGTTCGCACCGTCGCCGCCGCGGAGATCGCATCCTCCACCGACGGCGCCGGCATCCACCTGCATCCGCTCCCCACGGAGGCGCTTGCAGATGGCGAGTTCAGCGACACCTTCGTCCAGATTCTCGCCGCCGACGGGACGGTTCGGCTGGCGTCGCCGACCATCGAGGATCTGCCGGCGCTGGTGGGACCCGAGGTGGTGCGGGCCGCCTTGAATGGCCGGGCCCCGCTCGTGTCCCTCGAGGTCGGCGGGCGCCGCAGCCGCGCCGCCGTGCTTCGAGCGGAGACCGGCGGCCAGCGCTACGCCGTCATGGTAGGCGTCTTCCGGGATGGCATCGACGCCCATCTCTCCCGGCTGGCATGGGTGCTCGCGTTCGTGTGGCTGGCGGGTCTCGCCACGACCGCCGCGCTCGGCTACTGGCTGACGTCGAGGGCGCTGGCGCCCGTTGTCGGGATCTCGCGGCGCGCCGCCCGAATCGCGCGCGGCGACTTCGCCGCGAGGCTGGATCCGCCGGTCCGGCTGGACGAGGTCGGCGAGATGACGCGGGCGCTCAACGAGGTCCTCGATCGCCTGCACGGCGCGCTCGAAGCACATCGGCGCTTCGCCGCCGACGCTTCGCACGAGCTGCGCACGCCGCTCACCGCCATGACGGGAGAGATAGACGTCGCCTTGCTGCGTCCTCGTACAGCGGACGAGTATTGCGAAACCCTGCAGGTGGTGCGCGAGCGCCTGTCGTCGGTGACGGCTCTCTGCGAAGACCTCGTGCTTCTCGTCCACGCGCAGGAGGGTGCGCAGGGGCTGGAATTGCGCGAAGTACCGCTGCTGCCGCAAGTGCTGCGGAGCGCCGCCAGCATCGCCGGCGCGGCGGCCGGGCGCGGCATCCGCATCGAGACGCGCGACCTGCCGGACCTGACCGCGTACGCCGACCCGAGGCTGCTGGCCAGAGTGCTGGACAACGTGCTTGCCAACGCGGTGTTCTACAACCGGGATGGCGGCCTGATCGAGATCTCCGGCGGCGCCGACGATCAGCCGGATGCGGCGGCGGTCGAAACCGTCGTCATCACCGTGAGCGATACCGGACCGGGCATCCCGCCGGCCGAGTTCGAACGCGTCTTCGATCGGTTCTATCGACTGGACCAGTCGCGCGCCTCAGGATCGGGCGGGACCGGTCTCGGCCTTGCGATCTGCCGCGAGGTCGTGGGCGTGCTCCGGGGGTCGATTCGAATCGCCAGCTCCTCGCGCGACGGCACGACAGTCGAGATCAGGCTGCCGGGACGCGTCGCCAGCAGCCGCCGCATCTCGGGGCCGCTCGTCGACCCGGCGGCGTCCCGGGAACCCGCGCGAGTCGCCTCGGTGGTGTAGCGCCGACGCGGTAACACGGGCAGTCACGGCCGGAGCGATCGGCCTATCTTCCCGTCGCGGCCAGCGCCGCGGCAGCCGCAAGCTTGTGCGTCGCCTGCCAGGGAGCTCCGATCGATCGACCCATGACTTGCAGGAAGGCGTCGATATCCTGACGCCCGAGCGCCTTCGCCGCGTCACGAAACACGCGCTCGCGATCGTACCAATGCACGGACCAGCCGCGCGCCTCCGCCGCGGCCGCGAGCGCCTCGCGGTACATGACGGAGTCGGCGATGGTCTGGGCGCGATTATCGGCGATGCGTGCCTCGATCGTCGGTGGAAGCTCGGGGCAGGCGCGGATCGCGATGGTCGCAATCGGCACGGGCACTCCGGCGGCCAGCGCGTCGAGAGCCTGGCGCGCACCGTGCGCAGCAGACGCGCGCACGCGCTCGACGAGCGCTACGGCCTCCGCCAGCGACAGCGGGCGCGCGCCTGGAGTGTTCAGGTAGCGGCCCACGGCCCACGACCCTTCGTGATGATGCGGGTGCGTCGGCAGGCCGCGGTCGGTCAGGTCGATACGCCGGCGATCGAGGAGTTCGCCGTCCCGCGAGACGGTGACGAGCACCGCCGCGTTGCTGGTTTCGGCGACGCCGACGGCCGCGGCTCGCTCGGTGTGCGCTCTTCCCACGTTTCTTCGTCGGGAGCCGACTACCAGGACGTCACCGGGGCCGCGGCCATGCCGGACAGCACAGCCTTCCGGACGTCCTCGATGGTGGCCAGGCCGCCGCGCGCATGGCCGCCCCATTCGAATCGGGTCGCGGCCGGCGTCCAATGAAAGAGCGCGATGAGCCAGGTCGGGGCGTTGCCGCCGCGCTCGTAGTAGACGAGACAGTGATCGCTCGAGCAGCCGGCTGCGACCAATCGGCGAATCGACAGCTTCGGACCGGCGTTCGTGTCGGTGCGCTGAAACTCGGCTCCGGGCTCGGCGATGTCGAGTGTCGGGCTGGCGAACAACGTCTGGAGCCCGTCGCGAACGCCGAGCGGCAGCCCCCTGATGGACGTGACAACCTCGAACCGCTCGGCTTTCACATGGTCGCGCAGCGGTGCGGGCAGCGCTTCGGGAACCGCCGTCTGGCTGGCTGCGACCACCCACACGCTCAGCCCCACCGCGAAGAGCAGGCCTCCGTGCCGTGCCCAGCCCTTGCGAGGGCCGCTCGTAAGGGGCACCGGCGAGTTACTGCGTGAACCTGCGCCAATCATTGTTGCGGGCCCTTCCAATCCTGCGTGCTGACTCACCGCGCCGTCAGCTTGCGGATCAGCTCGGCTTCCTCGGTGCGATAGGGCGAGCCGTCGGCTCGGAAGACTTCATGGAACCACACCGGCGGCTCGCGGTCGGTGTACGGACGCTGCCACGAATCCCACGGCAGGTGGGTCTGCGCCTTGCCGACGACGAGCCCCCAATTGTAGGCGGCAACGTTGTGCTTCTTCGCGATCGGGAGCGAACCCTCGAAGGTGCTGCCATTCCCGCGCGCCATGTACTCGGTGCACAGCAGCGGGCGCTGATAGCGCATGAGCAGCCGAATACGTCTTTCGAATTCATCAGGCTTATCGTAGTTGTGGAACGACACCACGTCCGACAGCGCGATCTGCTGCCTGGCTGTCTCGCTCATCTTCTCCTCGGCCGACCAGTCACCCTGCCACACGCCGCTCGTCAGCGGCTGCTGCGGCCGGGCGCTGCGCGCCCACGCGAACGTCTGCGGCAGGAGCTTCAGCACCAGCTCCACCTTGTTGGCCGGCTCCTGCGCCTTGTAGCTGGATCCGTTCATGTTGTCCGGCTCGTTCCACAGGTCCCAGGCGAGCACGCGCGTGTCCTTCGCGAGGAACCCCACGACGCCCTTGACGTAGGCCTCCAGGCGCGCGTACTCCTTCGGGTCCTGTAACGCCCTGGCTCCCGGGCTCTGGAGCCAGCCGGAGTTGTGGACGCCGGGCTTGGGCGGCCGCTGCCGGCCCAGCTCAGGATTCGGATCCCACACCGAGTCGAACAGCACGAACATCGTCTTGATGCCGTGCTTGTCGGCGATCCCGAGGAACTGCAGCAGCCGCTTCTTGAACCCCTCGGCGTCCTGCTGCCAGAGCAGGTCGTGGAGGAACACGCGCATCGTGTTCATCCCGATGCCCGCCGCCCAGCCGAGCTCGGTGTCGATCCGCCTGGGGTCGAACGTCTCGGCCTGCCACATCTCGAGCTCGTTGATCGCGCTCGCCGGCACGTAGTTGGCGCCGACCAGCCACGGCTGCACTTTGTACCAATCGTTGGCCTGCTGTTCGGACCAGCGAGCTGTCAACGTCGATGGCGCCGGCGGTTGCGCGAGCACGGCGACGCTGAGCATCGCCAGAATCAATGTCGATAGCCTTCTCATGCCATCTCCCTCGTGATCCCTAGTTGCCAAGTAAAGTCAGCACCGACACCGAGTGCGGCGGGAGGTCGACGGTGAACATCGCGCCGGCCTGCAACGACCGCGAGCGCACGGTGACCGCCTGCGGCGTGCGAAAACTGTTTGCGGCCTCGAACGAATCGCCTGTCACCGTCTGTATCGTCCCACCTGCGCCGACGCGCATCCCCGCAACCGAAACCGTCACCGTCAGGGCGCGATCACGGCTGGTGTTCACCGCCCTCACGTACAGCCGCCCGCCGTCGGCCGATCGCGTCGCGATCGCGTCGAGGACGGGCACGCCGGTGCCCTCGATCGAACTGTCGAAGGTTGGTGATACCACGCGAGCGGCGAGCCGGTCCCGTCCGAGTGTCTCGTTGTAGAGACGGATGACGAGGTAGGTGGGGGTCACGAAGGTCTCGTGGCGGCTCGCCTGGATGATCCCGCCCGACCAGCCGTTGACCAGATCCGACACCGCGGTCATTTCGACGACATCTCCGGAACGCTCGAAGACGTTGAGGAGCCGCCCGGCGTACAGCGCCGACTCCATCGAGTGCTGCCGCGGCACCGGCAGCGAGGTGTTCCACTCGTTGATGATCAGCCGCAGGTCGCGGCGCGGCGCGAGCTCGGTGATAGAGCGGGCCACGTCCCGGTAGAAGCGCTCGTAATGCAGCGGCCTCGCCATCAGGTTCTCGTATTCACCCTTCGACTCTCGCAGCCCGTAATAGTGGTGAATCGAGAGGTAGTCGATGTGCGCACCCGCGCGGCCAAGAACGGTCCGGTTCCAGGCCATGTCGTTGTCACCCACGGCAATCAGGCGCAGCGACGGATCCCTGGCCAGCATTGCCTCGCGGTAGTTGAGGTAGTTGCGGGCATAGGTCTCGGCATTGCTGTGGCCGCGCACCCAGTCGCCCCAGATCTCGTTTCCGATCTCCCAGGTCTTGACGCCGAACGGCTCGGGGCTGCCATGCTTCGCACGCAGGGCCCCGTACTTCGTCGATGTCGGACCGTTGACGTACTCGACCCAGTTCGCGGCTTCCTCGGCCGTGGCGCCTCGACCTTCCACGTTGACCACGAGGTGCGGCTCGGCACCGACGTTCCGGCACAGGCGGATGAACTCGCCGGTCCCGAAATCGCTCGGCTCCCGCTCGTTCCACCACGACAGGTTGATCCATTCGGGCCGCTCGTCGCGCGGGCCGATGCCCCAGAACCAGTGATAGTCCTGAGCAACGTTTCCGCCCGGCCAGCGGATGAAGGCGGGACCAAGCGCCTTGATTCGCTCGAAGACGTCGGCACGGACACCATCGACCGCGTCGCCAGGCATCAATGACACCTGGTCGATCCAGACGCGGCCTCGGCCGGAGAGCGTGATCGTCAGCCTCGCCAGCGGATCGGCGCGCGACGGCCGCAGCGCGAACCGGACCTGCTGCCACGCCCCGCCGGGTGCGATCTCGCCGGCCTCGGCCGTCGCGTAGACGTCGCCGCCGGTTCGGTCCTGCTCCAGGGCCGCACTCAGGCGTCCGGCGAAGTCCTCGCTGCGGAACCACAGCGAGCCGTGGTATTCGATTCCGGCCCGCACCGGCACCCGCGCCTGGTAGAAGCCGCGATCCTGGCCGTCGCGCGCCGACACCTCGATGCGCAATGAGTGAAGCCGCTCCGTCGTCCCCGGCGCGGACGGCGCCGGGTAGGCGACGGCATCGTCCCTCGCGAAGCGGATCGCGTCGTCGTTGCGATCGTCGGGATGCCGTTCCCAGTCACGGGGAAGACCGATGGCATTCGCCGTCTCCTCGAACCCGCGGTTGCGCAGGAGCTCCGCGTGCAGGCCGAACTTGATGTTCTCGAACATGAACTCGGCGAAATGTCCGTAGAGGCGGGGGCTGATGCGGTTCTCGACTGTGGCCGCGTCGATGGCGATGGTGGCCGCATTGCCGGTCTGTCCGCGCGGCGACGCGACGACCAGAAGGAGGGCTACGGGCAGGAGCAGGCGCATTGGTTTCACGACGGTTCCTCATCCAAACTTCTGACGACGGACGATGCCTGCGCCCTCGCGGATGACGACGAGCTGATTCGCGTCCACGTTCGGCACCTGCTCCGTCGCCCCGTTGGGCCACCGGATGGTCAGATCCGCCCTGGTCGCCGCGCCGAGCCCGAAATGCAGACGGCGATCGTTGACGGAGTAAAAGCTCGACTGGGCCGTGACCTCCTGCGCCTGCGTGCGGTCGCCGTAGCGGGCGGTGACGCGGGCGCCGATGGCGCTGCGGTTGGACTTGACGCCGTCGAGCAGCACCTTGAGCCAGTGACCGCTGCCGGTCACGTCGTTGCGCAGCAGCGACGGCGGCTCGTTCATGTTCACGACCAGGATGTCGACGTCGCCGTCGTTGTCGAAGTCGCCGAAGGCGCAGCCGCGGCTCGAATGCGTCGCCGAAATGCCGCTTCCCGCTTCGTCGATGAGCTCCTCGAACCTGCCGTCGCCGAGATTTCGAAACACCAGTCGCGGCGTCCGGTAGGGGTAGGCGGGCAGCTTCGCTTCAACTTCGGGATAGACGCTGCCGGTCGCGACGAAGAGGTCGGGAAGGCCGTCGTTGTCGAGATCCGTCATTCCCGTTCCCCACCCTACGAATCGCGTCTCGACGCCGACACCGGCCCGGATCGTGAAGTCGTCGAAGTAGCCCTTGCCGTCGTTGCGGTACAGCACGTTGGTGTCGTCGGAGAAATGGGTCTTGAAGATGTCGAGATGACCGTCGAGGTCGTAGTCGCCGACGGCGATGCCCATGCCGGCCTGTTCCATGCCGTCCTCGCTCAGCGCGACGCCGCGTTCGAGCCCTTCCTGGCGGAACGTGCCGTCGTGCTGGTTGCGGAACAGCCAGCTCGGCGTCGAGTCGCAGGCGACGTAGATGTCCGGCCAGCCGTCGTTGTCGTAGTCGGCCGCCACCGCGGTCATCGGATATGCGCCGGACGCAGCCGCGACCCCCGACTGCCGGCTGACGTCGGTGAAGGTACCGTCGCCGTTGTTGTGGAACAACTGCACGAAACCGGGCGGCAGGCCGCGCGGCCCGCAATTGACCGGCACACCCTTCCACTGGCAGTCCTTGTTCTCGCCGGGCTTGGGCAGCTTCTCGAGCGTTGTGTCGAGATAGGTCGCGACGAACAGATCGAGCCGCCCGTCGCGATCGTAGTCGACCCACGTGCACCCCGAGCCGTAGCGCACGGCGCTCTGGCGAAGGCCCGCCTTTTCCGTGACGTCGGTGAACGTGCCGTTGCCGTTGTTGTGATAGAGCACGTGGTGGCCGTAGTAGGTGATGAACAGATCGTCGAAGCCGTCGTTATCGTAGTCGCCGACGGTGATCCCCGACACCCAGCCGGAGCGGGTGAGGCCGGCTTTCTCGGTCACATCCGTGAACGTGCCGTCGCGGTTGTTCTTGTACAGGCGGTTGCTCGCGCCGGGCGGCGCTCCCTCGAGGCGCGTGCCGTTCAGCACCAGCACGTCGAGCCAGCCGTCGTTGTCGTAGTCGAGAAAGGCGGCGCCGCAGCCGACGACCTCGATGATGTACTGCTTCGACTCGACGCCGCCGTAGACGATCGGCTGGGTCAGCCCCGCTTGCCGGGCGACGTCGGTGAACCGCGCATGAAACGGCCGGCCCGATGGTTTGCCGCGGGGCGATGCCTTCACGCCGCGGGTGGAGATGCCCTGGCCGAAGGCCGGCCCTGAGCCCAGTCGAAGGGCCGGCGTGGCGGAGCACGCCAGCAGCGCGAGGAGGTGTCGGCGGGTCATCATTGTCATCGGGAGGATGGCTCGACCGCGTCCATGTGCTTGCTCGCCTACTTGCCGACGGCGAAGAGGGTGCCGTCGCTGCGCAGGAAAATCCGTCCGCCTGAGATGGCTGGAGACGCAATCAGACGTTCTCCAAGATCATTGCGCGCCTGCACGCGCGGCTGCCGCCCCGCCTGCAGCACGAACGTTTCGCCAGTCTCACTCGCCATGTAGATGCGGCCGTCACCGGCGACGGGAGAAGCAAAGAACACTCCGCCCAGCCGGTGCCGCCACACCGGTTCTCCCGTTCGTGCATCGGCGCACGTGACCACGCCGACTTCGTTCGTCATATACAGCAGCCCGTCGTAGTAGAGCACTGACGGCACATATGACGCTCCGGACGGCCGGCGCCACTCGACGTTCGTCCCCGACACATCGCCGCGGCCACCAGGACGAATTGCCATGTAGTCGCTGTTGCGATAGCCCCGGCTCAGATAGATCCGGCCGTCGTGAAAGACCGCGGACGGGATCGGCGTCTGACGTGATGTTCCTTCGTGCCAGAGCAGCGTGCCGTTCCGCGGATCGTAGGCATCGATCCGGTCCGAGGAGTTGACGATCAGCTCATCGCCGCCGGGCCCTGTCACGACGAGCGGCGTGCTGTGAGAAACTCGCCCCGTGCCGCGATCCACCTTCCAGCGGTCGCTTCCTGTGCTCGCGTCGAGCGCGAGGAGGTAGGCGTGGCCCAGGTGATCGCATAGCAGCAACAGCAGATCCCGATACAGCGTCGGCGAGCTGCCGTGCCCCCATTGCGTCTTGAACGGTCCGTGATCGACGCCAAGGTGCCGCGACCAGACGACGCGCCCATCCATGTCGAGCGCTACGATCTGACCGTTGCCGAACCAGGCAAAGACTCGCCGGCCGTCGGTCACGGGAGTTGGCGTCGCCAGGTTGTGCTTCTCGTGCACGGACGGTATCGGCTCGGTGGCCTTCGCCCGCCACATCCAGCGGCGTCTGCCGTCTGTCCGGCGGAATGCCTCGACGGCGAGCCAGGCGCCGCCTTCGTCCGCATTCGGCTGCCCGCGCCGCCCGCCGATCGGTGCCTCGCGTTTCGCCAGTTCGCCATCGTCGCGCGCGAGTTGCGGGTGCGAATCGCCTTCGGCGAGCGTGGACCGGCCGCTCTGCGACGTGACGAACACGGTGTCGCCTGACACGATGGGCGAGGACGTGCCGACGCCGGCGAGACCCACTTTCCAGGCGATGTTCTCGGTGGCGCTCCACGTCACCGGCAGCGCTGACTCCGGCGACACGCCGCTGCTCGAGGGGCCGCGCCACTGGGGCCAATCTGCCGCGGCGAGTGGCGCGGTCAACACGAACGGCACGAGCAGGACGAGGCGCGTCAAAGCCGACACCTTGTTTTCCCCGCGGGCAGCAATCCTGGGACCATCGCGTTTGTCCTTTCGCGGCCGAGGATACAATCGCCCGCTCGGCGGTGACGTCATCGTGCAGGCTCGACCGCGTCCAGGAACTGCCCTGACTTTACGTTCTCGAACCGCTGGACCGCGCCGGACGGCCATCTGATCTCGACGAGCTTGGCGGTGGCGTCGCTGCCGAGACCGAAGATGATCCGCCTGTCGCTGGCGGAGAGATAGCCGACCGCCGTGGTTACCGTCGAGTACCTGGGTCAGGCCGGATGCGGAGACGACCTTCACTCGTGCGCCGATCCCGTCACGATTCGACCCGCCGTCGCCAAGGCTTTGGCGAGTTCCCGCCGAAGCGCTTCGCGCGGAGGCGGATTTTCGCCCGGCGACGCGAATCCCGAGCCAGTTCCGGCGGTTGCCGCCGTCGTTGCGGAGGACGATCGCCGGCTGCCCGACGTTGCTGACGACGGCGTCGACGTCGCCGTCGTTGTCGAGATCGCCGAACGCGGCGCCGCGGCCAGCCAGGTCCTGCTTGAACACGTCGCCTGCGAGGACCCGGACGAAGCGCCCCGACTCGTTGCGCAGCAGCAATGGCGGCTGCAGGTAGCGGAGATTCGGTGACGTTTTCTCGATCGTGTCCATCACGTGTCCCTGCGCGACGAAGATGTCCTTCCACCCGTCGTTGTCGTAGTCGACGAACCGCGTGCTCCAGCCCGAGAAGGCGAGCGTCGCGCCGCCGACGCCGCTGGCGTTGGTGGCATCGCGGAAGCTGCCGTCGCCGTTGTGGCGGAACAGGCGGTAGCGCTCGTTCGACAGATCGGTGACGAAGACATCGGGCCGGCCGTCGTTGTCGTAATCGCTGAAGTCGACCCCCATGCCGGCGAACGTCTTTCCATCCTCGTTGAGCGCCACGCCCGCGAGCAGCCCCTCTTCGGTGAAGACGCCTTTGCCGTTGCGGAACAGGAAGGACGGGAAGGAGTCGTTGGCCACGTAGACGTCGATCCAGCCATCGTCATCGTAGTCGGCGAAGGCGAGGCCGAGACCCTTGCCAGGCGCGCCCGTGATGCCCGCCTTCAGCGAGACGTCAGCGAACGTACCGTCGCCGTTGTTGCGGAAGAGGACGTTGGCGATCGCCTCGAAATTGTCGGGGTGGCAGTAGGCGCGGTATCCGGGCTTCTTCTCGCCGCAGTAGCGATTCTGCTGGAAGCTCCAGTCCAGGTAGCGCGTGACGAAGAGGTCGAGGTGTCCGTCGTTGTCGTAGTCCACGAACCCGGCGCTCGTGCTCCAGCCGCCGGCAGCGACGCCGGCGCGGGCGGTGACGTCGGCAAACGTGCCGTCGCCGCTGTTGCGGTAGAGCGTGTTGGCGCCGTAGTTCGTGACGTACAGGTCTTCGAACCCGTCGTTGTCGTAGTCGCCGACCGCAGCGCCCATGCCGTACTGGTTCTGCGGCCGGCCGCTCACCCCCGCCTTCTCGGTCATGTCCTCGAACGCGCCGTCGGCGCGCTGGCGATAGAGGCGATTCCAATACGCGGGGTCGGATTTGTCAGGACGTTTGTCTCGAGGCATCGGCTCCTCGATCCTGGCGCCGTTGGTGAAGAAGACGTCGAGGCGCCCGTCGTTGTCGTAGTCGAACAGTGCCACGCCGCCGCCCATCGTCTCCACCAGGTACTTGCTCGGCGTTGCGGAGTTGGCGTGCGCGAACGCGATTCCGGAAGTCTTCGTGATGTCGGTGAACTGCACGTCCGACAAGAGTGCGGCGAGGGCGAGCCCGAGCAGCGGCAGGGAGAGGATGGCTTTCATCAACGATCCCTTCGCTCGAATGGCCGCCGACTCACGACCCCCTTCGACTCCTCGACGACGATGAGGTGATTGGCGGGGAGGTCGCGAACGCTTTCCTTCAGGCCCGACGGCCACGCGAGCTCGACCAGCTCCACCGTCGCCGCGCGCGCCAGGCCGAAATGCAGGCGGAAATCGCTGTGCGAGTAGTAGCTCGAACCGCTCATCACCTCGTCGATTTGCGTTCGCCCGCCCGCGGTGACCTTGACCCGCGTTCCGATCGCGGAGCGATTCGATTTGGTGCCGACACACCTGATCAGGATCGAGTTATGCGCGTTGCCGCCATCGTTTCGCAACACGGTGGGCGGCCCATCCAGGTTGTTGATGACGATGTCGACGCCGCCGTCGTTATCGAGATCGCCGACGGCGCTGCCGCGTCCGAGATTCGGCGACGTCACGCCCGTCCCGGCGCTCGCCGAGACGTCGACGAAGCGGCCGCTGCCGGTGTTGCGGTAGAGCAGGTTCGGCTGCCGGTAGGTGAGGTGGAGCTTGCGCCCTTCAAGCTGCGAATACACGTGACCGTTGGCGATGAAGATGTCCTTCCAGCCGTCGTTGTCGAAGTCAAAGAAGTTGACGCCAAAGCCGACGTACTTCCGGTTGACGCCGAGGCCGGCCCTCAGGCTCGCGACCTCGAACGCGCCGGCGCCATAGTTCCGGTACAACGTCGTGACCTGCTCGGAGAAGTTCGTGCGGACGATGTCGAGCCAGTCGTCGCCGTCGTAGTCTCCGACACCGACGCCCATGCCGGCGAGCGCGGCGCCGGCTTCGTCGAACGCGCACCCGGCCGTGGCCGCCGTCTCGCGGAATGTGCCGTCGTGATTGTTTCGATACAGCTGGCTCGGCGCCGTGTCGCACGCAACATAGATGTCCGGCCAGCCGTCATTGTCGAAATCCGCGGCCGCCGCGCCCATGCCATACGACCCCGTCGGGCGCCAGTTGCTGCCGACGAACACCATCGTCGACGACCCGCGGGGCCGCGCGATGCCGGATGCCTCGGACACATCCTCGAACGTGCCGTCGCCGCGATTGCGATAGAGCAGGTTGGTGCCGCCGGCGTAGCCGAGCGGACCGCAGGGCACGGGGATGTCGTTGTAGCGGCAGTAGGCGTTGTCGCCGGGGCGCGGGGCTTTGCCGGGATCGAAGGCGACGTAGCTGGCGACGAAGAGATCGAGGCGCCCGTCGCGATCGAAGTCGAGGAAACAGCAGCCCGCACCCCATTGCTGTTCCGGACCGGCGACGCCGGCGCGCTCCGTCACGTCGGTGAACGTGCCGTTGCCGTTGTTCCGGTAGAGGACGTTCCGGCCCCAGTAGCTGACGAACAGATCGTCGAAGCCGTCGTTGTCGAAATCGCCGACGCAGCAGCCCTGTCCCCATCCTGAATGGGTCAAGCCCGCCTTCTGCGTGATGTCGGTGAACGTGCCGTCGCGGTTGTTGTGAAAGAGGTAGCTCGTCGGCTTGCGGTCGCGTACTGTGGCGTCGAAGCTGCTGCCGTTGACGAGGAAGATGTCGAGCCAGCCGTCGTTGTCGTAGTCGAAGAGGGCGACGCCGCCGCCCATTTCCTCGAGAAGGAACTGTTTGTCGGTCGGACTTCCCGATACGTTCAGGGCCCTGGACAGACCCGCCGCTGCGGTCACGTCCGTGAAGAGGCCTGGACCGCCGACAGCACGCTGGGTCGCGAGCCTGAGGGATCCGGCGATGCCGCGATCGGACGCGGCGACGAGCGAGCTACAGAGGAGTTGCAGAAACCCGCGGCGCGAGCGGGTGCGGCCGGACCCGCTCCTCACGCTCCAGGCTCCGGCGACTTGCGCGTGTCGGCCTCGCGCCGCTTCTTCTCGAGCGCGGTCGACTCCTGATCGAGCTTCTTGAACTGCTCCAGCGCCTTCTGGCTGTCCTCGGTCCAACCCAGTTGCCGGTACACTCCAGCCAGGACGTAGTAGTAGGAGGACGCTCGCGGGTTGTACGAGATCGCGGTGTTCAGCGCGGCAACGGCATCGTTCAGGCGTCCATCGCGCTCGTCCGCCTTGGCCTTCTGGAACCACGCCCGATCGGATTTGGGGTCGAGCGCGATCGCAGCGCGGGCAAACTCGAGCGCCTTCGCCGGATCGCCCGTGCGGTTGTAGAAGGCGCTCAAGTTGACGTGGGCCGCGGCAAACTGGCCTCCCCGCGCCTGGTTCAGGCGGATCGCTTCCTCGGTACTTCGCGACCGCGCCGGCATCGTCGCCGAGGGCTTCGAGTGCGAAACCGAGCCCATCGAGCGCCTCGATGTAGGCGGCGTCGATCCGGAGGGCGGCTTCGAACGCCGTGCGCGCCGGCTCCCAGTTGTCCTGGATTGAATAGAGCTTGCCGAGATTGTAGTGGCTCTCGGCGGAGCCGGGCTGGTAGCGGATCGCCTGCTCGAACTCGACCTGGGCGGCGTCGAACCGGCCGATGATCATGAGGTTGCGGCCGAGGATCTTGTGCGCTTCGACGTTCTTCAGATCGAGCTGCAGCGACTTCGCGAGCGCCTTGATCGATTCGCCGATCTTCTTCTGCGCGAAATAGGTATAGCCGAGTGCGTACCAGCCCCACGACGACTTCGGGCGCTCTTCCACGTATTTCATGAGGAGGGGCTCGACCTCTGCCCACTTCGCGTCGCGGATGTAGCCTTCGAGCACCGATACGCGCGAGAGGTCGTCCGCTTCGGACACGCCGGATCCGGGCGTCGCCGCCGCTGGCGTCGGCGTCGCTGCTGGCGGCGTCGCTGTTGCCGGCGTCGCCGCTGGTGGCGTGCTGCGAGATCGCGATCGCTCGAGGGCGGTGTCGAGCAGGCGCTGCGCCTCCACCGATTCCGGCCGAAGCTCGATCGCACGCCGGAACTTCGAGACGGCCTCGTCGAGATCGCCGCGATCGAGTGCGGCGCGCCCGTCCGCGATGTCGAGCAGCGCGTTCTGGGTGCGATCCCCGGCGGCGACCAGCTCGCGTCCTTTCTTGAGCTGCGCCGCGCCTTCCTCCCTGCGGCCCGCCCTGACGAGCGCGAGCCCCAGCTGGTAGTTCGCCTCGCCGCCTTCCGGCTCGAGCTTGACGGCGTTCTGCAGCGCCGCGACCGCGTCGGTCGCTTTGCCGTCCTGCAGCAGCGCCTTGCCGAGCGCGAGATGCGCCCGCGGGAAGTCGGGCGCCATCTCGATGACCTTCTCGAGGTACTCGATTTCCTTCCTGGGCCCGTGCGTGGGACTTGCGCCGTAAGCCACCGCCAGGTTGAAAAGGGCTTTCACCGATGCGGGCGCCAGCCGGACCGCCTCCTCCAGTTCCTTGACCGCGGCCTCTGCATCGGTCGGCGTCAACGCCGCTCCGAGGTTCGTGCGCGCTTCCGCGTAGGCTGGCGCAAGGCGGACCGCTTCACGCAGCGCGGCAATACCCTCTTCGTCGTTCCCGGATTGAATGAGGACGAGTCCGAGGTTGTTGTGCGCTTCGGCGTAATCGGGGCGGAGGCGAATCGCCGCTCGAAAAGCCGCCGCTACATCTTCGCCGCTCGCACCCTTGCGCCCGAGCACGAGCCCGAGGACGTTGTGCGCTTCGGGCATCTCCGAAGACTTGGGATTCGCGAGCGACTGCCGCAGGGCGGCAATGGCCTGATCCCACGACGGCGTCGGCGGGAGGGGCGAGGGCACGTTCAGCCCGGCCTCGAGTTGCCCGAGCCCCTTTTCCAGATTTCCGTCGCGCAGGAAGACAACACCGAGGTCGACGTAGGCGGCGGCCATCGCCGGGGCCAGCGCGATCGCACGCTGGAGGCTCGCGCGGGCACCCGGGAGATCGCCGGTTTCGAGCAGCGCCATGCCGAGAAAAGCGTGCCCGCCTGCCGACCCGGGATCGAGTCGCACGCTCTCGCGCAGCTCGGCGATCGCCTTCTCTCGCGCGCCGCTGTACCACAGCGCCGCGCCGAGGTTGTACCGCGCCTCCGACGATTCCGGACGAAGGCTCGTCGCCCGCTGCAGGTGCGGCAGCGCGGCGGGCAGGTTCCCCTGCTGGCCGAGCACGTATCCCTGCAGCGTGTGCGCCTCCGCATGGCTGGCGTCGCGCTGGAGGGCGTCCGCGAGCGCGTCGGCCGCCGTCTTCAGATCGTTCCGTGCCGCGGCCGCCTTCGCGCGCCCGACGGCCTCGTCTGCCGGGCTCGATGGCGGCGGCGCGGGCTTCCGCGCCGTGGCGCCCTGCTGCTTCAACGCGGCGCCGAGCGCATAGTAACCCTCGCGCAGCTCCGGATTGATGTCGAGCGCGCGTTCGAACTCCGCGATCGCTCCGCCGAGATCGCCGGTCTGCCGCAATGTCTGTCCGAGCTCGTAGTGCACGGCCGCATTGCCGGGTTCGGCCTTGGCGACGCGACGAAGGTGATCCAGTGCGGCGTCGAGGTCTCCCTTCTCGCGGAGCGCCATGCCCAGGTTGAAGTGTGCGTCGATGGCCCCGGGCTCGAGGGCCAGGGCCTTCCGGAACACCTCCACGGCCTCGTCGAGCTCGCCGCTCTTCGAGAGCGCCGAGCCGAGGTTCGCATACGCGCGCGCGTGCTTCGGGTCGAGCGCGACGGCCTTGCGCAGCACCGCGATGCCCTGGGGGAAGTCAGACCGGTCGAGCAGCACGACGCCGAGCCAGTTGTGAGCCTCGGCAGAAGCGGGAGCCACTTTCACGGCGCGCTGCAGCCTTTCGAGGGCGCGCGCATTCTCTCCGCGCTCGAGATACGCCACGCCGAGCGCGATATTGAGCTTCGGATCGTCGGGATTCTTGGCGAGTGCCTGCTCCAGCTGCGGCACGGGATCGGCCGCGGGCCTGGCCGGCGGCGCTTGCGCACGTGCCGGGGCCGAGGGCTCCTGAGCGGCGGCAGCGGCGCTCAGAAACATGGCGACGTACGTCGCGGTGATAAGACCGGCCTCGTCTCATCGATCCGGATCCATCAGGCTCAGCTGCAGGCGTGAGGGAGGTCCGCCAGGATCCCGCATGGTGCGTCTTCGCGGACCGACCCAATGATAGCGTCAGTCTGGCCAAAAAGACGGCTCTGATGATTGTTCAGTGCGGGCGATACGGCAGGGGAGGTCCGCCTTCGCCAAGGCTACGGCGAACGGCCGAAGCCTTGGCGGAGGCGTGCCGAGGGGCCCAGCCCCTCGGATACTAAAAGTCGAACCGGAACCCGAGCTGCGCGGACCGCGCGGTGTTGCACTGCGTGAACACCTGCCCGAAGTTTGTCTCGCTCCAGTTCGACGCGGGATTGCAGTAGATCGTGCGGTTGAAGAAGTTGCCGACCTGGAGCTCGAACCTCAGTTGTTTCTGGTCGCTCATCGGGAACACTTTGAAGATGTTGATGTCCTCGCTGTAGTTCCCGAACCCGCGCACCTCGGGGTCACGCTCGGGAGCGTTGCCGAACTGAAGCGGGCCCGGATCCGCCCAGCCGTCGCGGTTGTAGTAACGATCCTCGAACGGATCGAAGTCGCCGACGTCCGCCCTCCCCTCGCCGACCTGGTTTGGCCGCTTCTGGGTATTGAACAGCAGCCCGGCGAGGTCGTTGTTCATGGTGACGGTCATCGGCCGGCCGCTCTCGTAGCGCAGGATGCCGCTGACGTTCCAACCGCCGAGTACCTGCTTCATCACGCCTTGACTGGGACCGGGGATCTCCCACGTGAACCCGCTCAGCAGCACGTGCGGCGTATCGTCGTCGCTCACGAGCCATGGCAGCGGATCGGCAGGATTCTGAATGCCAGCGTTGCGACCGTCACCTCCCTGTCCAACCTCGGCGCCATTGTTCATGAGGTGGGAGTACGTGTAGGCGACGCGCCCCTGCAGACCCTGCGAGAACCGACGTTCCAGTACCACTTCCGCCGCGTGGTATTGGCTCTTGCCAACCGGGTTTCCGCGCCATTGGACCTGCTGGTACTGCGGGTACAGCCGCAGCGCCTGGGCCACATTGCCGGTGAATCCGGGATAAGGCGGCGTGATGCCGGCGTTCCGGGCCAGGTCCGAGTTGATGTTGGCCTGGAGCACCGGTGTGCCAAGCGCCAACACATCGGGATGGTTCATGTTCGCGTCGACGCCATACGTCTGCCAGTGGTGGTTCAGACGGCTGCCGCGATTCCCGATGTAGGAGGTGGTCAGCATCATGTTGCCCGTGAGCTGCCGTTGGTACGTCACCGACCAGTTCTGGAACCGCGGCAGCGTCAGACCATCGGAGTTGACGGCGATGACGTTCCCACCGATGTTGATTGTGGGATCGATGAACGGCGGAAACTGGACTCTGTCGGCGGGGAAACCCGCGTCCAGGTGGTGTGCGGGGAAGATGCCGTTGGTGTTGTTCGGCGCGAACGGGGCCGATGCGAATCCCTGCGTTGGCGCTCCGCCCTGATTGAACGCCACGTTCGCGTAGTAGATCCCGTAGCCGCCGCGAACGGCCTGCCTGTCGTCGATTCGATAGGCGAAGCCCAGGCGCGGACCCCAGGCATCCTTGGGGACGTCCTCGAACTTGCTCTGTCCCGAGCGCCCCGGACCATCTCCCGCGAAGATCATCGCGCCCGGAATTCCTCCCGCTCCGGGGTTCGGTGTCGTCGCATTGAAGGTCGAGTACCTGGTCGTCGCGCTCGGTCCGGGCCGACTCATAGTCGAAGCGCAGACCGAAGGTCAGCGTCAACTTGTCCGAAACCTTGAACTCGTCGTTGACGAACAAGGCCGTATATGTCTCCCGGAAGGTATGGAAGACCGGGATGAGCTGATTCGACGTCTGCACCTGCCCCAGCAGGAAGGACGCGAATGGATCGCCGGTCTGGTTAAGGTTGTTTCCAGCTGCGTCGTAGCCGGCGGTGCCGAGGCGGTCGAAGTTGAAGTTGCCCGCCGTTGCCCCTCCTGCCCAGCCGCGGGACGGGAAATTGTGATGGCGGAACTCGAATCCCCCCTTGATCGTGTGCTTTCCCCTCGCCCACGTGACGTCGCTCGAGAACTGCCAGCGATCGTTCTTCTCGTAGCCGAAATTCGGCCATCCCTCGAGCCCGATGGGCGTATAGGGGACGCTGCCGCCGTTGAATCGCATCGTCGGCGGTCCGGCGTCCTGCGCGACGATACCGCCGGTCGGACTCGCGGTTCCCTGCCACAGCCGCTCGGGCCAGTTCGCCCCTGCCGACAGGTGATTGCCCCCCATGAACCAGCGATCCCACGCGACCGTGGAGTGGACCAGGAGGTTGTTGTTGACGATCCAGTCGAACTGCTGGTGCGCATGGTGCGTGGAGATGCGCTGGAAGAACCCGCTACCGTAGTAATCGGTGTTCTGGGCCGACTCCTTCTCGGGATCGAACTCGTAGTTGCACCCGTCCACGCCCTCGCAGTTGCGTACCGAGGGACGGCGGTTCCAGTAGAAGCTGGTGCTCGTCTTGAAGTTCGGCGTGAAGTTCTGGTCGACGCGGAACATGATGTTGCGCGCGTTGAGCTCCCACGTCTGGTCGCCGGTCCCGATGCCGGCGACGTTATTGGCAAGCCCTTCGCGGTCGGGTCCGACCATCAACGGTACGATCCGCGAGGCGACCGCGCTTCGGAGCGGGTGGCCGGCGGGAATGAAGTTGTTCGGGAACGGATCGCGGACGGGAATGCCGTTCACCATCCGGGTCGTCTGCGGATCGAAAATCTGCCCCTGCATGATCGGCCGTCCGAGCGCGTCCGTGCCGACCTGGTTGCCGGTCAGCAGCGCGCCGAAGTTGCCGTTCTTGAACGCATCGATCGGCGTCGTATTGCCGAAGCCGGCGATCGTGCCCGAGCGGATGCGCGTGTAGTCGACGTTGACGAAGAAGTGGGTCTTGTTGCGGCCGTCGTAGCCGGGCAGGCGGAGCGGACCGCCGAGCGTGAAGCCGAAGTTGTCGTTGCGGATCGGCGTCTTGTCGATGCCGCCGCGCTCGGCGAAGATGGTGTTCTGGTTGAGCGCGTCGTCCGCCATGTACTCGTAGACGCTGCCGCGGAACGAGTTGGTGCCCGACTTGCTCGAGTACTCGATGAAGCCGCCGCTGGTGTGCCCGTACTGGGCGGAGTAGGTCGTCGAGATGACCTTCACCTGCTGGACGGCCTCGAGCGGCGGCGTGCTCTCGTGGCTCTGCTGGTGGCCGCTCGCGTAGCCGAAGGCGGCGCCGTCGAAGAAGTTCTCGGTGGCCATCGCCTGGCCGCCGTTGATGCGGGAGTTGAACTGGCTGCCGCGGAACATCGGGTCGCCGTTCGGCCGCATCGGCAGGTAGCCCGGCTGCATGAGCAGGACCGATTCGGCCAGGCGCACGTCGGAGCCGGTGATGAACGGAAGATCCTGGTAGTACTTCTCGTCGACGGTGTGGCTCACGTCCGGCCGGGTCTCGTTGACGCCGCTGACCCCTGTGACTTGAACCGTCTCGGCCAGGTCGCCGAGCTGGAGCGCGACGTCATGACGAATCGCGTTGGCGCCCTGGAGCAGGATTCCCGACGAGACCATCTTCTTGAATCCCGTCAGGTCTACCGTGACCGAGTAGCGGCCGAGCACCAGCGGCGGGCTCGTGTAGATGCCGGCGCTGTTGGTCACGAGCACGTTTTCGACGCCCGTTTCCTCGTTCTTGATCGTGACCGTCGCGCCGGGGACGGCAGCGGCCTGATTGTCGGTGACGACGCCGCTGAGGGTGGCGCGGTCGGCCCGCTGGGCCAGGGCTGGACTGCTTATACAGACAGTCGTGCAGAGGAGGGAAACGATTAAGCCGCACCGCCGAACGCGCAAACTCGACATGTCGACCTCCCAGACCGGGGGTTGGACAAGGCGTTCCTGAAGCGTACGATAGCGGACGCTGGAAGGTATCCAACTTCCGCCGGCGAGAAGCTAATTGAAAAATACTACTATTGTCAAGCTGAGGGGGAAACGCCTGAGATTACGCCCCTTCTCTCAAGCTCTGCCGTTGGATATTTGTGGAACCTGCCGCGCCGAATCTCCCTCACTCGTAGTGCAGTGCGACCATCGGATCGACGCGCGACGCACGGCGCGCGGGAATGTAGCCGGCCACGGCGGAGACGACGAGCATCACGAGGATCGGCAGCGCTAGAGCCAGCACGTCAGTGGGCGGAACGCCGTAGAGCAGGGTCGTGACGAAACGGCTGGCGTAGAGCGCGAGCGCCAGCCCGGCGGCGACGCCGACGATCACCAGGATCATCGACTCGCGCATCACCAGCCGCAGGACGTCCCCGCGCTGGGCGCCGAGCGCCATCCGGATCCCGATCTCGTTGGTCCGGCGCGCGACGTTGTAGGACATCAGGCCGAACAGCCCGAGCGCCGCCAGCAGCAGCGCGACGATGCCGAAGAGCGTGTAGGCCTGGGCGAAGAACTTCTCCTGCTGAAACCGCATCTCGACCTGCTCGAGCTGCGTCGAGACGTCCATCACCGGCAGGTTCTGGTCGATCTGCCGCACTGCCTCCCGGACCGCGCCGGTCACGGCCGCCGGGGCGCTCCGCGTTCGCACCTCGAATGCCGCGTTGCCGACCCGCGTCTGCGTGTAGGGCACGAACATCGTCGGCGGCGCGGCGTCGCGGACGCTGTCGTACTTGACGTCGCGGACGATGCCGACCACCTCGAGCTGTGCCGTGGTCTCGAGGCTGCTGCCAAACCGCTGCCCGACCGGATTCTCGTTGGCGAAGTACTTTTTCGCCGCCGCCTGGTTGATCATCACGACTTTCGGCGCCGTGTCGCTGTCGCTGCCGCCGAAACCGCGCCCGGACAGGACCGGGATGCCCATGACATCGAAGAAGTTCGGCGACACCACCAGGCGGTTGATGTTGTTGTCGCGATCGCGGATGTCCGGCGCGTAGGCACGGCCGTGCACGAAGATGTTGGTGCTGTTGACGTTGCCCGAGAGCAGCGCCGGCGCCGACAAAGCCACCGCCGAGACGCCGGGCACGGCGCCCAGCCGATCGAGCATTTCGCGGTAGAGCGCGAGCGTGCGCTTCTCGTCGTAGCGATTCAGCTGCGGGTTGACGCGGAAGAGGAGCAGGTTCTGCGGGTTGAAGCCGACGTCGACGTGACGGAGGTTGGTGAGCGTCCGCAGGAACAGGCCGGCGCCGACCAGCAGGACGAGCGAGATCGCGACCTGCACGGCGAGGAGGACCTTGCTCGCCCAGCTGCGCGATCCGACGACGCCGCGGCTCGTTTCCTTGAGCGCCGCGTTCACGTTCATGCCGGTGCCGCGGAGCGCCGGCAGGATACCGAAGACGAGCCCGGTCAGGCCGCTGACGGCGAACACGAACGTGAGCACACGCCAGTCGAAGGGGCGGGGGACGTCGGCGGCGCCCGGCAGCAGCTGTTTGCCCCAATAGCCGACGACGATGCCGAGGGCACCGCCGATCGCGGCCAGCAGCAGGCTTTCCGTCAGCAGCTGCCGCACCAGCCGCCCGCGCGTTGCGCCGAGCGACAGCCGCACCGACAACTCCTTCTGCCTGGTGGTCGCACGCGACAGCAGCAGGTTGGCGACGTTGGCGCAGACGATCAGCAGGACGAGCGCGACGACGACCGCAAGCAGCGCGACCGAGCGGAACTCGTTCGTCGAGATGTCGTAGAACCCGCGGCCGCCAGGCTCGACGAGGAGGCGCGGCACTTCCGTTCGCGACTTGTTGGATGAACGCGATCGCTCCTCGTCGGAAAGCGACTTCAGGTAGCTGTCGAGGCCGTTTCTCGCCGTCTGCTGAAACACGCCCTCGAGGTTGCCCTGGGCCTGGGCCGCACTCATGCCCGGCTTCAGCCGCCCCATCACCTGCAGCCACCAGTAGGTGGCCTGCGCCAGGCGCGGCGGCTCCTTGCCCGTGCTGGTGCTCAGCTGCGGGTCGAGCGCGAGCGGCAGGGAAATGTCCGGCGGTTTGGCAACCGGCTGTTGAATGCCGTTGAAGTGCGGAGCGATCACGCCGACGATTGTGACCGGCACGTTGTTGACCTTGATGACCTTGCCAACCACCGCCGGATCGGTGCCGAAACGCGAGTGCCAGTACCTCGAGCTGATCACCGCGACCGGCGTCGCTGTCGGGCGGTCGTCGTCGGGCAGGATCGTCCGGCCGATACGGGCGGGCACGCCGAGAATCTGGTAGTAGTTGCCCGAGGAGATGAACGCTTCCGCGATTTCTGACTGTCCGTCGACGAAGACGTTGACGCGCCCGATCGGCGCGCACGCCAGCAGGGCCGACATCGACTGGTTGTCGGCGACGAACTGCTGGTACATCGGATAGGAGAACGTTGCCCGGACGTCCTGGCCGTCGGTCGTCTTGTTCAGGAAGCCATAGCCGCTCGAGCTCGTCAGCATGTCGTTGCGCCCCGCATAACGGAAGCGCACGAGCTCCTCCGGATTCTGCACCGGCAGCGAGGTGAGCAACCGGGCGTTGACCGCACTGAAGATCGCGGTGTTGGCGCCGATGCCGAGCGCGAGCGACAGGACGACCACGGCGGTCCAGCCTCGGGACTGCCAGAGCAGGCGGACGGCGTGGCGCAGGTCTTTGAGCATGATTCCTCTGACTGGAACGATGGCCCGAGCGGGCCGGTTGTAGTGCTAGACGACACGCCCCTGACCGGTTGCCAGGTCGAACCGGTACTACGCAGATACGAACCCACGGTTAACCATAAAGTTACTGGCATACTGCCCGGCTGCAGACTGACGCGAAACGGCCGCCGTCGACTGGCGCTGGTTTTGCTCGACTCCGAACCCGCGGATTCGGAGGAATCGCATGCCTGACGAATCGAGCCCCGACGACCAGGATCAGAAAGCAGAAAACTGCGAGGAAACGGTCGAAAAACTGACCGAAGAGAACGAGCAGCTGCGCAAGTCCTCGCAGGCGTTCGGCGATCTCGCCGAGCGGTTGAACGCCCGCGCCAGGAAAAGACAGCAGGAAACCGACAAATAGTCCGCACCTGACAGTCCTTTCTCAGTTCGCCAACCGCATGCGGCGTCCCGGCCGCTCCGACCTAATCGTGCTGAAGACGCGTAGAATGCCTCCGACGACGCCGGTCGTCGGAATGGATGGGCTCCGGATTGCCGCGCGTCCGCTGCTGCGATGCCAGCACGTTGCGCAGACCGGCGCGATGCACACCTATCATGTCTTCATCGAGGTCGGTCTCACGTGCGGTCGTAACGACGTTCGCACTCTGGACGGTTGCGTTCGGTCTCGGGGCGGCAACAGTCGGTTCAACCAGTGCGGCGAGCGGTTCCCAGACGGAGCAGAAGTCCAGGAAGGCGTGGACCATGGACGACCTGCTGCCCGCGATCGCGGACCTCGGAACCGGGCACGACTGGAACCAGGGCCGCGAGCTGTTCAAGAAAGCTGCGTGTGGCGCCTGTCATGCGTTTGCATCTGAGTCCGAAGGCGCGGGTCTCGCGCCGGACCTCACCGCGGTCGCGTCCAAGTTCACGCGTGACATCATCCTGCAGTCGATCCTCGAGCCGTCCGCCACCCTCAACGGCCAGTACTTCCATACGACGTTCACGCTCAAGAACGGCGACGTCGTCACCGGCTCGGTCGTCGACACGGCCAACGGCAAGATCGTCGTCGCCCCGGTGATGTTGAACCCGCAGGTCACCGTAGAGATCGCCGCGGGCGACGTCAAGTCGGAAGCGCCGTCGCCCGTCTCGCCGATGCCGGCCGGCCTGCTCGACGACTTCAACCGTGACGAGGTGGTCGCGCTGATGGCGTTCCTCGACGCCGGCGGCGATCGCAACGCCGCCGTCTATCGGAAGAAATGACCGAAAGAGTCCATCGATGATCAGACCGACCAGAATTCGTGCGGCCGTCCTGGCGATTGGCGGCACCCTGCTGTTGACCGCTCCCGTATTCGTCGAGCAGGCCGCACAACCGCCTCAAGCACCACCACCTGCGGGCCGCGGCGCGGGACCGGCGCCCGGTGGTCAGGGGCCGGGACAGGGGCGAGGCCGTGGGTTCGATCTCATACAGGAGTATCCCGAGAACCCGAACGACGTGATTCAGGCGCTGAACGGGTTCAAGGTCGAGGTCGTCGCGAAGGCCGATCGCCCGACGCAGGGCTCCTGGATCAGCATCACCGAGGACGAGCAGGGACGCATCATCCTCGGCGCGAACGAGCAACAGCCCTTCACGAGGCTGACGCTCGACAAGGCGGGGAAGGTCACGAAGACGGAAACGATCTTCACTCCGGTCTCCGAGGCGATGGGGATCACGTGGCACGACAACAGCCTGTACGTCCAGGGCGGCCGGCTGGAGAAGGCGTTCACCCAGACGCTCGACAACCCCGGCTTCGGGCGACAGAGCGGGCAGGCTGGCCTCCATCGGCTGCGCGATCCCAAGGGCGACGGCAGCTTCACGACCGTCGACACGCTGCGCACGTGGGACGGCGGCGAAGGCGGCCACAGCGACCACGGCATCCACGAGGCGCGAGTCTCGCCCGACGGCAAGCACTTCTACATCATCAACGGCAACGGCGTCGTCCAACCCGAGGACATGTCGGCCAACTCGCCCCTGCGCAACTACGCCGACGACCGCATCATTCCGCTTCTCGGCGAGCAGACCGGCCGGCTCGGGCACGAGAAAGCTCCGGGCGGCTTCATCGCGCGCACGAGCTTCGAAGGCAAGGACTATCACCTGTTCGCCGGCGGCATGCGCAACGCGCTCCATTTCGACTGGAACGCGGACGGCGAGATCTTTTCGTTCGACAGCGACATGGAGCCGGAGTTCGGGGTGCCCTGGTACCGGCCAGTGCGGGTGTTCTGGCTGCCGAGCGGCGCCGACCTCGGGTATCGAGGCAACAGCGGCAAGTATCCGAACTGGTACGAGGATTCGCTGCCGCCGCTGGTCGAGATCGGCCTCGGCAGCCCGGTCGGCGTGACGTTCGGCTACCGCACTGCCTTCCCGGCGCAGTATCAGAAGGCGCTTTTCGTCGCCGACAACAATTTCGGTCGCATCATCGCGGTCCACTTGCGGCCGCTCGGCAGTGGCTATGTGGCGACGTCGTGGGAGAACTTCATCTGGCCGAAATCGCTGTACGGCGCGACGCCGCGGATGCCGCACAACGTCACCGACATGATGGTCGCGAGGGACGGCACCTTCTACTACGTCATCGGCAACCGGCGGACGCAGTCCTACCTGATGAAGGCGACCTACGCCGGCAAGCTGGCGACGGCGCCTGTCGACTATCGCAACACCGACGGCGCGCAGGCCCGCACCCTGCGCCGCTCGCTCGAACAGTTCCACTGGACCCGCAACGATCCGAAGGCAGTCGCGGCGGCCTGGCCGCACCTCGGGAGCGAGGATCGTTTCCTGCGCTTCGCCGCCCGCGTGGCGCTCGAGACGGTGGCGGCCGACAGCTGGAAAGCGCGCGCGCTCGCCGAAACGGATCCCGCGACCGCGATGATTGCCCTGCTGGCGCTGGCGCGGACCGGCGGGGCCACCGCGAACGCTGAACTCTTCGCGGCGCTGGATCGCTTTCCGCTCTCGACGCTGTCCGATCCGCTGCGCATCCAGAAGCTGCGCGTCATCGAAGTCGCGGTGAGCCGCAACGGCAAGCCGGACGACGCCGCGGTGCAGAGGCTCATCACGGAGATCGACACGGTGTTCCCGGGATCGTCGTTCGAGCAGAACACCGAGATGTCGCAGATTCTGGCCGCGTTTAACGCCCCGACCGTTGTCGAGAAGACGATGCGCCTCGCGGAGCAGACCAGGATTTACGAGGAGCACTTTGCCTACCGGTACAACCTCCGGTCGGTCACGGCCGGATGGACGCCGGAGCTGCGGCGAGCCTACTTCGCGTGGTTCAACGAGGACCACGGCGACGACCAGCATCGCTACGACTACCGGGAATGGTTCAATCGCGTGAACCAGCAGCCTCGCATCGCGGGCAATGCCCCGTACCTCAATCAGGTGCGGACGGCGGCGGTGGCGACGTTGACTGACGCCGAGAAGGCGGACGCTGAGCTCGCCGCGATCCTGGCAGCCTACAAGGCGCCGCCGGCGGGTCGCGGCGGCCGTGGGGGAGCGCCGCCGCCGGCGCCAGGGGGCGGTCGTAGTGGCGGGTTGCCAGAGAGCCGCTGAGCGGGAAACATGGCGAAGCGCGCAGGCTCCTACCGGGTTCGTTCCATGGAGAGCGTCACGCAGTTCTGGCGCGACCATGTGTGGGCGGCGCGACGCCTGGCGAAGAACCGCGTCTTCACCGTCGTCGTCGCCCTGACGCTCGGGTTGGCGATCGGCGGCAACGCCGCCATCTACAGCGTGGTCAGCGCCGTGCTGATCCAGCCGTTGCCGTATCCGCATCCGGAGCAGCTCGTCCGCGTTTACACGCATCGCCCCGGCTTTCCCGACCTGCCGGTGACGCCCGCAGACTTCCATCAGTTCCGCGACGACTCGCCGATCTTCGCCAACATCGCCGGCTTTTTCCGCGAGGGGCACGAGTTCCAGGGCTCGGCCGGCCCGGAGAACCTGGAGGGGTTGTTCGTCAGCGCCGGCTACTTCGAGCTGCTCGGCGCGCGCGTGGCGCTCGGCCGGACGTTCACGCGTCAGGACGAGCAGCCGGGCAATGCCGACCGCGTCGTCCTCAGCGACAGGATCTGGCGCACGCGGCTCGGCGCCGATCCGTCGATCGTCGGGCGCACGATCAACTTGTCGCGCCGGCCGTTCGAGGTCGTGGGCGTGATCGCGCCAGGTCTGGAGCACGTCGGCGGCGCGCAGCGCTCGCTGCCGCACGGCGAAACCGCGGACTTCTGGATTCCGCTGACGTTCAACACCGCCAGCCTTTCCCGCACGCAACGCACGCTGAACACGATCGGCCGGCTCGCCAGTGCGGTCTCGCCGCAACAGGCGAACGCCGAGCTCGACCGGCTGTCGCAACTGCAGGCCGAGCGCTTTCCTGATACCCACGCCGGCTGGCGGACGACGGTGACGCCGCTCGTCGACGAGATTGTCGGCCCGGCGCGGCCGGTGCTGCTCGCGATCCTCGGCGCCGTTGCGTGCGTCCTGCTCGTCGCCAGCGGCAACGTCGCCTGCCTGACGCTCGGCAGATCGATCGCGCGAACCCGCGAGCACGCGATGCGCGCCGCGCTCGGTGCCAGCCGGTGGCGCCTGGCGCGCGAGATTTTCGTCGAGTCGTGGCTGCTGGCGCTTCTCGGCGCGTGCGTCGGCATCCCTCTCGCCATCGTCGGCGTCCGCGCCCTCGTCGTGGTGGCGCCGCCGCATCTCCCGCGTCTGCACGCGATCGGTGTCGACACCGGCATGATCGTCGTCGGCTTCGCGATTACGCTCGCGACGAGCGTCCTGTGCGGTCTGCTGCCGGCGTGGTACGGATCGCGGACGAACCTCGAACACGCGCTGCGCGAGAACGGCCGGTCTGGCGGGCCAGGCACGCGCAGCCTCGTCTGGCACCGCGCGCTGGTCGTCGTGCAGCTCTCGCTGTGCTTCGCCCTCGTCGTCAGCGCCGGGCTGCTCGGGCGGACGTTCTTTCTGCTGCAGCAGCAGCCGTTCGGCTTCCGGCCCGACGGCGTGGTGACCATGACGTTCGATCTCCCGGGGGCGGTGACGCGCTACGGGCGGGACGTGAACGAGCGGGTGATGTTTCACGAGCGGCTGCTGACGCTGTTGCGCAGCCAACCCGGCGTGGTCTCGGCAGGCTCGTCGGTCCGGCTGCCGTTTGCCGCCCAGCTCGACCCGACCGACGCTCAGGCCTTGCGCCGTTTCGACGTCGCCGACCGCCCGCTTCCGCCGGACCAGCGGCCGTTCGCGCAGGCGGAGGTCGTGTCGAGCGGCTACCTCGAGACGATCGGCGTGCCGATCCTGGAGGGCCGCGACTTCGACGCCCGCGACACGTTTACCAGCGCGCCGGTAGTCCTGGTCAGCCGCGAGCTCGCCCGCCGGCACTTCGCCGGTGAGTCCGTCGTCGGCCGATCACTGGCCGGCATCGGCCGTGCGCCGATGACGATCGTCGGCGTGGTCGGCGACGTGAAGCCGACGCCGACGGCGCTCACGACCGAGCCGGCGATCTACGTGCCGCTGGCGCAAGCGCCGCCGTTTCGTACGAGGCTGGCGGTGCGCGCCAACGGCGATCCTCGGGCCCTGCTGCCGATCGTCAGGCGTGCCGTCACCTCGATCGATGCCGAGCTGCCGGTGTTCGATGTCAAGCCGCTGACCCAGATCGCCGCCGACGCCGTCGCGACCCAGCGTTTCGCATTGCTGCTGTTCGGGCTGTTTGCCGTCCTGACGCTGGTCCTCAGCGTCGTCGGTATCTATGGTGTGCTCGCCTATTCGGTGGCGCACCGCGTGCCGGAGTTCGGTGTCCGGCTCGCGCTCGGCGCGCATCCGAGACAGATCGTTTCGATGGTGCTGACGCAGGGCGCGTGGATGGTTGGCGCCGGCATTGTCTTCGGCGCCGGCGCGTCGCTGCTGGCGACGCGCGGCATCCGCGGCCTGCTCTTCGGCGTTCGTCCCTTCGATCCGTTGACGCTCGGCGGCGTCGCGCTGCTGTTCTGCGTCGTGGCCGCGGCCGCCTGCCTCGGGCCGGCGCGGCGTGCCGGACGGGTCAACCCCCTGAGCGCTCTCCGCGGCGATTGACAGCGCGAACGATGGCGTCGATGCCCGCCAGGCGGCTGTCGACCTAGCCGAGGGCGACGTCGAGCACCATCATCACGGCGAATCCCAGAATTGCGCCCGAGGTCGCAACATCGGGATGACCGCCGCTCTGCGACTCGGGAATGACTTCCTCGACGACGACGAAAATCATGGCGCCGGCAGCGAAGGCCAGGGCGTAGGGCAGGAGCGGTCGCATCACCAGCACCGCTGCCGCGCCGAGGACGGCCGCCACCGGTTCGACCCACGCCGTCATCTGCCCGTAGTAGAAGCTCCGGGCCCGCGACAGGCCCTCACGGCGCAGCGGGACCGACACCGCCGTCCCTTCCGGGCAGTTCTGCAGGCCGATGCCGATCGCCAGCGCGATCGCGCCGCCGAGCGTCGCCGTCTCGTAGCCCGCGCCCACCGCGCCAAACGCGACGCCGACGGCGAGCCCCTCGGGAATGTTGTGGAGCGTGATCGCCAGCACCAGCAGCACGGTGCGGTGCCAGCCCGTGCGCACACCCTCGACCGCCGAGTCCGGCGCGAAGAGATGCAGGTGGGGGAGCAGCCAATCCGCCAGCCGCATCGAGGCCGCACCGGCGAGAAAGCCGATGAGAGGTGGGATCCACTTGATCAACCCCATCTCTTCCGCCATCGCGATCGACGGCGCGAGCAGCGACCAGAACGACGCCGCGATCATGACGCCCGCAGCAAAGCCGAGGGCGGCATCCAGCAGCCGCCGGTCCACGTTCTTGAAGAGGAACACGACGGCTGCGCCCGCGGCGGTCATGCCCCACGTGAAGAGCGTGGCGACAAACGCCTGGGCGACCGGATTGAGCGCGGCGAACCACTCCATCATGCAGGGAACAGTATCCCGGAACCGGGCCTGCTCGTGCCCGGCGCGTGAAGGAACAGGCCTGCGTACCGTTTGATACAGTGCGTGTCCAGCCAATCGCCCGATCGGCCGGTTCGGAGATGACCGTGACCAACAAGCCGGGTTCACCAGTTGCCTCGCCAGAAGCGTCGGCGCCGACGAGCTTCGCCAGCCCCGGCGATACGTGCCCGGAGGTCGAGGCCTTCGTCCAGATTCCCGCCGGCTGGTTCCAGATGGGCAGCGCCGACGGCGCCGAGGATGAGCAACCGGTACACGCGGTGTGGATCGGCGCCTTCGAGCTTGCCGCGTATCCCGTCACCTGCCGCGCTTATGCCTTGTTCCTGGGAGCGACGGGCCACGAACCGCCGCGCGACTGGCAGATCTTCTCGACCATCCCCGATCGTCCGGTCGTCGGCGTGAGCTGGTTCGACTGCCAGGCGTACTGTCGCTGGCGGGGATCGGCGGGCGAGCCGGTACGGCTGCCGACTGAAGCCGAGTGGGAGCGCGCCGCGCGCGGCGGCGTGGACGGGCAGCAGTATCCATGGGGAGATGCGATCCCCGACTGGATCCCGAACCGCGGCCGCGGCCCGCTCGACGGGCCGTGGCCCGTGACGCTCGGAGCTCCGAACCCGTTCGGTCTCTTCGGGATCGCCGCAAATGTGCACGAGTGGTGCGCGGACTGGTACGGGGCGGACGTCTATCAGGCGTCGCCGACGCACGACCCGGCCGGGCCCGAGCGCGGCGTCCGCCGCGCCTCGAGAGGCGGCGCCTGGCGCCACGCGGTGACCATCAGCCGGTGCGCGGCGCGCAGCCGGATCGATCCGTCGTTCCGCTACACCGACTACGGCTTTCGTCTCGCTCGCGGCGGCTGCCATCAGCCGTTCCTCTTGACACCCTAAATGACCGGTGGCATGATCCGCGCTCCTTCATCTTGTTGTCCTAAAGGAGCCGTGTGGAAAAGCTGGACATTCCCCAGGGCACGCTCGACCTGATGATCCTGACGATCCTCGCCCGCGAGCCGCTGCACGGCTACGGGATCTCGCAAAGGCTCGCCGTCCTCAGTCACGATCAGTTCCACGTCAACCCGGGATCGCTGTTCCCCTCGCTCTACCGCCTCGAGCAGGACGGCAAGCTGAAGGCGGACTGGCGGGCGACCGAGAACAATCGCCGCGCCAAGTACTACCGGCTGACGGCCGCTGGCCGGCGCCAGCTCGAGCAGCACCGCGAGCGGTGGCATCGCGTCGCCCTTGCCGTCACCAGTGTGCTGGAGGGCGCATGAAGCTGCTGCATCGCCTGGCGTCCGTCGTCGGCTGGATGGTCAACCGCAACAAGGCCGAGGCCGACCTCGACGATGAGGTGCAGGCGTTCGTCGAGATGGCTGCCGCCGACCACGTCCGCGCCGGCGCGACTCCGGCCGAGGCCCGCCGCCTGGCGAGGCTACAGATCGGCGGCGTGGAGCAGGCGAAAGAGCGGGTTCGGACCGGCCGCCACGGCGCCTGGCTCGACGCGGCCGGCCGCGATCTCCGCCAGGGCGTGCGCCAGCTGCGGCGCGATCGGGCGTTCTCGGCGATTGCGATCGCGACGCTCGCGCTCGGTATCGGTGGCGTGGCCGCGATGTTCAGCGCCTTCGACGCGGTGCTGATCCGGCCGCTGCCCTACAGCGACGCCGATCGCCTCGTGATGATCTGGGACGACATGGGCGAGACCGACGTCACGTCGAGACATAATTCCACCCCGGCCGAATGGATTGAGTGGCGCCGTCTCAACACCGTCTTCTCGGATCTCGCGTCGAGCCAGCCCGGCGACGCCACCCTTTCGGGCGATGGCGAACCCGAGCAGGTGCCGGCGCGGAAGGTCACCTGGACGTTCTGGAGCGTGCTTGGCGTTCAGCCGACGCTCGGGCGCGTGTTCACCGAGGACGAGGACAACAAGAGCGCGCGGGTCGTCCTGCTCAGCCACGGGCTGTGGCAGCGCCGTTTTGGCGGCGCCGCCGACATCGTCGGCCGCAGCATCTCGATCAACGACGAGGCCTGGGAAGTCGTCGGCGTCATGCCGCGCGACTTCTACTTCATGCCGTCGCGCGAGATCGACGTCTGGATGCCGGCGTCGTTCCCGCCCTGGATGCGCCGGAACTTCACCTGGCACGACGCCCAGATCGTCGCCCGTCTCAAGCCCGGCGTCACCGTGGAGCAGGCGCGTCAGTCCATGGCCGGACTGAGCCTGCAGGTGACGGCGAAGGATTTCCGTGGCCCGCATTCGGTCATCGTCACCCCGCTGCGGGAAGAGATCGCGGGCAAGACGCGAACGGCGCTGATTCTGCTCCTGAGCGCGTCGGTGGCGCTGCTGCTGATCGCCTGCGTCAACCTGACGAATCTGCTGCTGGCGCGCGGCGAAGCGCGCGGGCGGGAAGTCGCGGTGCGCGCCGCGCTCGGCGCCAGCCGCGGCCGGCTGGTGCGCCAGTTCCTCGTCGAAAGCCTGGTGCTCGCGGCGCTCGGTACGCTGGCCGGCCTCGCGCTCGCGCTGCCCGCGATGAGTTTCCTCGAACGGCTCGTGCCCGAGGCGATGGGCACGACGCGCCTCACGCTCGACTGGCGTGTGCTGGCGTTTTCGGCGGGGCTTGCCGTCGCCGCGACCCTGCTGTTCGGGCTCGCGCCAGCATGGCGGGGATCCCGCGTCTCGCCGCAGGAAGGGCTCCGCGACGGCGGCCGCGGCACAGCGGGCGCCCGCAGCCACTGGTTCCAGCATGCGCTGATCGTCGGCGAAACGGCGCTGGCGGTCGTGCTGCTGACGTGCGGCGGCCTGCTGCTGCAGACGTTTCAGCACCTGCGGAACACGGATGTCGGTTTCACGAGCGAACAGCTCCTGACGTTCGAGACTCCGCTGTTCCGCTACAAGGACTTCAATCGCCGCGTCGCGTTCATCAACCAGGAGCTGGAGGCAATACGCGCGATCCCCGGCGTCGTCAATGCCGGCGCGATCAATCGCATTCCTTTCACGAACGTCGCCGACGCGACGTTCTACTGGCTGGAAGGGCAGGCTCGGGACAACATCCGGCGGCAGGTCGCGCTCATGCGCAACGTCAGCCGCGATTACTTCGCCACTGTCGGTGCCAGTGTGCTCGAAGGCAGGTTCTTCAGCGCCGCGGATCAAGCGTCGAAGCTGCCCCTGGCCATCATCAACGAGACGTTTGCCTCCCGCCACTTCCAGGGCCGGTCTCCACTGGGCCAGAGGTTCAAGTTCGGCTCCACGGGCGACAAGGGCCACTGGTACACGATTGTCGGTGTCGTGAAGCCAATCCGCGAGGCGGGCGTGCTGGAGATAGCCAAGCCCGCCGTCTACCGTCTGCACGAGCACACCGACCAGGTCGGCGGCATCGACATCGGCATCGTGGTGCGAACCGCGGTCCGACCGGCGTCGATCGTCCCGGCGGTCCGTCAGGCGATCTGGTCGCTCGACAAGGACCAGCCGCTGGCGCGAATCCGGACGATGGACGAGATCGTCGACCGCCAGCTGTCGACGCCGTCGCAAAGCACGGCGCTCCTCGGCGCCTTCGCCCTGCTCGCGCTGCTGCTCGCCTCTCTCGGGATCTACGGCGTCCTCTCCTACGCCGTCAGCCGGCGCAGGAGCGAGATCGGCGTCCGCATGGCGCTCGGTGCGACCTCCAGGGAGATTCTGCTTTCGTTCGGCAGACGCGGCTTGACCCTGACGCTCTCCGGGCTCGTCATCGGCAGCGTCCTCGCGGTGCTCGCGTCGCGGCTGCTGACGACGCTGCTCTATGGCTTTCGTCCCGACTACCTGCCAACGGTCGCGGTCGTCTCGCTGATACTCGTCGGCGTCGCCGCCCTCGCGTGTTTCATCCCGGCGCGGCGCGCCTCGCGCATCGATCCGATGGTCGCGTTACGGCAGGAGTAGGCGCGAGGTGAAAATCAATCCGTCGCTGATATTCCCGGGAACCTGCGGCGAGGCGTTCCGCCGCTACGCATCGCTGTTTGGCGGCGAAATCGTGTACATGCTGAGGTATGCCGAGTCGCCCCTGGCGCGGGAAGTGCCCCCGGAATGGCGTGAAAAGGTCTGGTTCGCGCGGCTGCGTGCCGGAGGACTCGATGTGACGGGCGGCGACGCGCTGCCGCGCGACTATGAGACTCCTCGCGGCTTTTCGCTGGTGCTCGGAGTAGTGAACGCCGACGAAGCTGATCGTGTCTTCGCAGGCCTGGCGGAGGGCGGCGAGGTGATCATGCCATTGCAGGCGACGCACTGGTCGCCACGCTACGGCATCGTCCGGGATCCGTTCGGGATCCGATGGGAAATCAACTGCGACGCAGAACCGGCTGCGTAAGAAGCCAGGCTGTGCGTCGATGTCGCAGTGTCCGATTCTTCCCTCCAGTCGCACCAGACTTGCCCACATCGACTACCACCTGATGCTGGTCGAGAACTTCCGGTAGCACCATTTCATTCGGCGCACCTGATCCTTTTGCGACACTTCCTTTAGCAGCATTTTCATTGTCCACCTGTTCTCTGATCTTGTTCAGCCCTTCTTGAACACGTTCCTCGCCGTCGACGAGGGCCCTCCCATCACGCCGCCGGACGTGGTTTCGATCACCAGCGACGCCGGTGATTCGAGCCAGATCACCTGCGTTGTCTCGCTCGTCATGTTGTCGGGGTCTTTCGGGTCCTGCGCGGTCTGCGGCCGGGCCGAGGGCGTGTTCCCGGTCGGGGCACTCTGCTGCCGTCCGGGCGTGACGCCAGCGGCGGATGTCGTGAAGCGGTGCTGCGTGACGATGATCAGGCGTTCGCCGTCCCACTTCGCACGCGAGACCTGTTCCTGCGGACCGCGACCGACGTTGATGGTGTTGCGGCTCTCCGTGCCGTCCAGCCGGTAGACGAGCTTCGTTGGCGGCTGCATGTCGCTGCGCGCGAAGCGGGCGTACTCGACGGTCAGCGTCGTTGCGTCCTGCGTCAGGGTCACGTCCGATCCCCAGAGCGTGCCTGGCGCCGACGGCGTCAACCGTCCGCCGCTCTGAGTACGCGACGGCGGCTCCGGCGCGAGCACCCATCGTCCCGCCAAGCTTGGCGTCTGCGCCGCGGCCGTGCTCGCGGCAATGAAGACGCCCGCGGCTGCCAACCGCATAATCATTACCACTGACCTCATAAGTAGCGTCTCCTCGCGGGACACGGTAGTGTAGGCCCCACATTAGGCCAGAAGCCATCTCATTTAGGTACGCGCGACCAGCGAGAGCGAGCGAGCCTGGCAGAAGCCCATCGCATAAACGCGCGAGCGAGCGAAGCGAGCGAGCCACGCGAACGGAGCGCGCCGTCGAAGCGGCGCGCGAGAGAGTGTGTAGGGGAGTCCGAGGGGCGAAGCCCATCGGATAAAACTGGAGGCGAGGATGCCGGGCACGTCGCGCGCGGTACTGGCGGTACTGGTCGTCTGTTTGCAGCTTGCCTGGGCCAGCCCGTCGCTGGTGTCGGCGCAGCCGCGCGCGTCGCAGCCGCCGAACATCGTCCTCATGTATCCGGACAACCTGGGCTACGGCGAAGTCGCCATCTACGGCGGCAACCGCGGCGTACCTACGCCGCGGCTCGACGCGCTCGCCCGGGAAGGCCTTCGCCTGACCAACTTCAACGTCGAGACCTTCTGCACGCCGTCGCGCGCGGCGCTGCTCACCGGCCGCTACGGCGTCAGGTCGGGAACGATCGGCTACACGCAGCCGTGGTCGGGCATGACGCTGTGGGAGACGACGCTGGCCGAGCTGCTGGCGCCGCGCGGCTATGTGAGCGCGATGTTCGGCAAGTGGCATCTGGGCAACGCGGCCGGCCGGGCGCCGACGCATCAGGGCTTCGCCGAGTGGTACGGCATCCGCGATTCGAGCAACGAGTCGCAGCGAAGCACGATGAACGACACGCCGTACATCTGGGAAGGGAAGGCGGGGGAGCCGTCGAAGCCGGTGAAGGAGTTCAACCTCGACACGCGGCGGACCGTCGATCGCGAGTCCACCGAGCGTGCAGTCGACTTCATGACGCGCAGCACGAAAGCGCGAACGCCGTTCTTCCTCTACCTGCCGTTCACGCTGATTCACTTCCCGACGCTGCCGCACCCGGAGTTCGCGGGCACCACCGGCGCCGGCGACATCGGCGATGCGATGGCGGAGATGGATCGCAACGTCGGCGTCGTGCTCGACGCCCTCAAGCGTCTCGGCATCGAGCGCAACACGATCGTGATCTGGGCGAGCGACGGCGGCGCCGAGGCCCGCCGGCCGTGGCGCGGTACTGCCGGGCCGTGGCGCGGCTTCTACAACACCGCGATGGAGGGCGGCATCCGCACCCCGTTCATGATCCGCTGGCCGGGCCGCATCCCCGCCGGCCAGGTGTCGAACGAGATCGTGCACAACACCGACGTGTTCACGACTCTCGCCGCCGCCGTCGGCGTCAAGGTGCCGGACGATCGCGCCATCGACGGCATCGACCAGCTGCCGTTCTTCGAAGGCCGGCAGTCGAAGTCGAACCGCGAAGGGTTTCTCTACTTCGCGCCGAACGGGCAGGTGCGCGCCGCCAAATGGGGCGACTGGAAGCTGCACTACGTGTGGCAGGACGAACCCGGCCAGCCGGTCGATCCGACGATGAAGCTGTTCAACCTGCGGTCGGATCCGAAGGAAGAGACCGACGTCAAGGACGCGAATCCGTGGGTGCCGAGCGCGATTGGAAAGATGGTGAACGAGTTCTGGGCGACGGTCGACAGGTATCCGCTCATCCCGGTCGGCACGCCTGACCCGTATCAGCCTCCGGCCGCGACTCGGACGGGTCCGCGACCGTCCGTCGGCGAAACGGTCACCACGCCGTCCGGCCTCAGCTACACCTTCACGACGCTTGGCGCCGGTCTGAGGCCACAGACAGGCGATGTAATGGTGATTCACGGCATCGGCCGCTTCCCGGACGGCAAGGAGTTCTGGAATACGCGCGCGGACGGCGTCCCCTATGAGTACGTGTTCGGCGTCGACCGTGTGATCCGTGGCTTCGAGGAAGGGATGAAAGAAGTGCGTCAGGGCGATCGCCTGGTCATCAGGATGACGCCGGACCTCGCTTACGGTGAACGCGGCAACCGGGATATTCCGCCGAACTCCACGCTCGTCTTCGACTACGAGATCCTGAAGGTCGAGCCGTTGTCGATCGCAAAACTGCTGCGTCCTGCCATCGACGCCGGCACGCTCGACGCGGCCCTGACACGTGTCGGCGGCCTGTCCAACCTTCGCGAGCAGTACGTGAGCGCAGCCGCGATTCAGTCGCTCGCGAACGCCGCCAACCGGCGGCAGGCCGGCGACGGCGAGAAGGTTCTGGCCTTCGGGCTGACGCTCCTGCCCGACGCCCACGCGCTGCACCAGGCCCTCGGCCGCGCCCGGAGCCAGCGCGGCGCGACTGCCGAAGCGATACGCAGTTACGAGGCCGCGCTGCGGTTGAACCCCAAGGCCACCCCCGCCGACGTTCGTGATCTCGAGGAAGCAACGAAGGCGCTCGCGGAGCTGCGTACACGATGACGATGCCGAGACCGACGACGATGCGGGCGCTGTGGCTGGCGCTCGCGTTTCTGGCCGCGGCCTGGCCGGTGCGTGCGCAGGATCAGCCTGGCCCGCTCGAGCCGATCCAGTACACGTTCCGCGTCATCGACCCCGAGAAGCACGTTGCCGGCATCGAGGCGCGCGTGCCGACCGGCGGCCGCCCGGCGCTCGAGCTGATGATGCCGGTGTGGACGCCCGGCTACTACGTCCTCGAGGACTACGCCGGCCGGGTGCGCGACCTCACGGCCAAGGCGCCGGATGGTTCGCCGCTGACGGTGTCGAAGCCGAAGCCCAACCGGTGGTCGGTCGAAACGAAGGGCGCGCCGTACGTCACGCTGTCGTACGGTCTGCTCGCGCAGGGGCGGTCAGTGACTTCCAACTGGGTGGACGCCGACCTTGGCGTGATCAACGGCGGCGCGGCGTTCATCACGCTCGCCGAGCAGGCCCGGCGGCCGCATGATGTCCGCCTCGAGATGCCGCCGACGTGGAAGGCGTCGATATCGGGGCTCGATGCCGCGCCCGGCGGGGAGCCGCATCACTATCGCGCGCCGGACTTCGACACGCTCGCCGACTCCCCGATCGTCGCCGGCACGCTCGCGGTCCGCGAGTTCGTCGTCGATCGCTCGACCCACGTCGTCGCCGACGCCGGCCAGTACGCGCAGTGGAACAGCGACCGGTCGGCCGAGCAGATCGAGGAGATGGTGAAAGAGGTGCGGCGGTTCTGGGGATCGCTGCCTTTCAAGCGCTACGTCTTCCTCAACGTGTTCCGCCAGGGCGGCGGCGGCCTCGAACACGCGAACTCGACGCTGCTGACATCGAGCCCGAAGTCGACGGAGCCGACCAGGAGCTGGCTGTCGTTTGTCGCCCACGAGTACTTCCATGCCTTCAACGTCAAACGCATTCGGCCCGTCGAGCTCGGTCCGTTCGACTACGAGAACCCGCCGCGCACGACCAGCCTCTGGTTCTCGGAAGGAGGAACGACCTACTACGGCAACCTGATGCTCGCCCGAGCCGGCCTCATGACCACCGAGGAGTTCCTCGACGCGACGTCCTCGGCGATCGCCTCGCTGCAGAAGGCCCCGGGGCGCCTGCTCCAGTCGCTCGAGCAGTCATCCGCCGAAGTGTGGACGAACAGCAATTCAGGCGTCGGCGCGAACGCGACGACGGTCAGCTACTACGTCAAGGGCAACGTCGTTTCGTGGCTTCTCGACGCGCACCTGCGCCGGCTCACAGACGGCAGGAAGTCGATGGACGACGTGATGCGGCTGGCGATGACGCGGTACGGCGGCGAGCGCGGCTTCACGGCCGCGGAGCTCCGCGCGACGATCGAGGAAGTCGCCGGCCGCAGCCTGAAGGACTGGTTCGCGAAGACGATCGAGACGCCCGGCGAGCTGGACTACGGCGAGATGCTCGGCTGGTACGGGCTGCGCTTTGCCGGCGGGGCAGGCGTGAGCTGGGCGCTGGAAGTCCGGCCAGACGCGACTGCGGCGCAGAAGCAGCACTTGAGAGCGCTGCTGACGTCCTCCGGCCCGGACCTCCGTCAACGTTCGAAGTGACAGGCGGCATGCGCATCACCCTGCTCGGCACCGGTACGCCGGCCCCGTCGCTCGAGCGCCAGAGCTCAGGCTACCTGGTGGAGGTGGCGGGCGACACGCTCGTCTTCGACCACGGCCCCGGCGCGCATCACCGGCTGATCGAGAGCGGACGCCGCGGCGTCGACGTCACCCGCGCGTTCTTCACCCATCTTCATTACGACCACTTCATGGACTACGCCCGGCTCGTGCTCCAGCGATGGGACATGGGCGCCGGGCGGATCGACGACCTCGACGTCTACGGTCCGCCGCCGATCGCGCGGCTCAGCGGTCTGCTGTTCGACGATGACGGTGTGTTCGGTCCGGACATCCGCGCGCGAGTCGAGCATCAAAGCAGCCTCGACGTCTTCCAGGCCCGCGGCGGGACGCTGCCGCGTCGCGGGCCGGCGCCGCGCGTGACTGAAGTCGAACCTGGACGGGTCATCGACGGCGGCGGGTGGCGGGTGACGGTCGGCGGCGCCGCGCACGTTCAGCCGCAGCTGGCTTGCGTCTCGTACCGCATCGATTCGGATGCCGGCTCGATCTGCTATTCGGGCGACAGCGGCGCCTGCGAGGCGCTGACCGAGCTCGCACGCGGCTGCGACATCCTCGTCCACATGAACCACTACTTCAGCGGCACCGAGCCGAGCGCCGCCTACCGCGCCGCGTGCGGCAATCATCTCGACAACGCGGCGATGGCCGAGAAGGCGGGCGTCAGGACGCTCGTTCTGACGCACCTCCTGCCGCAGATCGACCGCCCGGGCATCCGCGAACAGATCGTCCACGAGATCCAGGGCGTCTTCAGCGGCCGCGTCGTCTGGGGTGAGGACCTGATGGAGCTCGGCGTCGACCGCTCGGCCGTCAGGTCGATCGAGCACGGATAGGCGCGCCGACACGATGTCGATCCACGTCGCCGGCATCCTGGGGCTGGTCGTCATCTTCGCGCTCGGCGGGTTTGTTTTGGGGTATTTTTTTGCAGGCAGGATTGTCGAAGGTTGGCGCGCGGCCGTCGGCCGCTGATTCCGTGGGTCGTGTTCGCGGTCGCCGCGGCGCCGGCGATGGCCGGGGCCATCGGATCGGCGGGCGTGGCGCTGGTCGCGCCGATCGCGATGCGGCTGGCGGAACGCTGCGGCATCGACCGCCGCCTGATCGGCCTGATGGTGGTCCACGGCGCCGCCGCGGGAAACTTCTCGCCGCTCAACGTGCTCGGCGCCATCGTGCTGCAGGCGGTGAACAGCCGCGGCCTGCAGCTCTCCGCCTGGGACCTCTTCGCCGGCAACCTCGTCTACAACCTCGCGCTGGGCGCGATCATCGTCGCCATCTTCGGTCGCCGCCCGCGTGGCAGCCGCGCCGGGGCCGAGCCATCCGCGGCGCCTACGTCCGCGGCGCGGCCGGACTTCGAACACGCCTGCACGGTGCTGGCCATCGTCGCGGTCGCCGTCACGTCACTGGGGTTCGGCCTCAGCATCGGTTTCGTCGCGCTCGCCGCCGGGGCCGTGCTGCAGCTGGTGTTCACGCGCACGACGAGCGGCGCCGAGCGTCAGGTGGCATGGCCGGTCGTGCTGCTCGTCTGCGGGATCGTGACCTACGTCGCCGCGCTGCAGCGCTACGGCACGGTGGACGCCGTCGGCCACGGCATTGTCGGCCTCGGCACGCCGCTCGTGGTCGCGCTGCTGCTGTGTGCGGTCGGCGCGGTGACGTCCGCGTTCGCATCGAGCGCCGGCATTCTCGGCGCGTTGATCCCGCTCGCCGCGCCGCTGCTGTTGCAGGGCGAAGTCGGCACTACAGGCGTGATCGTCGCCCTCGCCGTATCGGCGACGGTCGTCGACGCGACGCCGTTCTCGACCGTTGGCGCCCTCGTCATCGCCAGCGCGAACGAAGCAGAACGCGCGGCGGTCTATCGCGGGCTGCTGGTATGGGGAGCGGCCATGGTGATTACGGCGCCGTTCGTCACCTGGCTGGTGTTCGTCCTGCCCGGGTGGTAGACGCATGCGTCCCCTGAAAGGTGATGCGAGAGATGAACTGCAGCTTCATCCGGGACATGATCCATTTGTCGCGTTCCTGGTCGACCCTGATCGGGAGCGGATTGGTGACGGTGACGCTCGCAGGCGCGGCCGCGCAGACACAAGGCCGCGGCAGCGCCGGGAAGGGGCCGGCGCTCGGGCTCGATCCGTTCTACAAGAAGTACGTCGACGCGCTCGGCGTCCCGGTCGTGACTTCCGACAAGGTCCCCGATGCCGCGCTGCTGCTGGCGCGCGACATCGTCCTGTTCATGCTCGCCAACCGGCCTGATCTCCGCAACCAGCTGATCCGGAAGAAATGGAAGCTCGCGATCATGGCGGAGACCGAGGTCACCTACGACATTCCGGAACATCGCAAGTACCGGCTGCTGCCGAAGATCGACGACGAGCGGCTCACGCCGCAGCAGCGCGCGGACTACCACAAGCCTGGAGGTGTCGGGACGATGACCGGCGAGCAGTACTGGAACGCGCGCGGCCGCGGCTTCGGCGGCGAGCCGGACGGCGAGAACACGACGTCCTGCGCCGAGGAGAACCTGCTCGGCTATCCGGGGACGCGCTACTTCGGCAGCTCGATCTGCGTCCACGAGTTCTCGCACGGGATCATGCGCGGCGCGATCTACAC
>CAVVSF010000006.1:0-407773 GCA_963750915.1 uncultured Acidobacteriota bacterium | reverse complement strand
CGGTCGCAACCGGCGGTGAACGTGCGGTCATTGGGCCTCGTGAACCGGGCGTCAGAGCGGCGCGCTCAGCCCGGGCGAGTGCCGCGAATTGATTCCAGCGTTTTGGCCGAAGCAAATGGTCCGAACGGGCAGTGTGGCGACGGCTGTTGACTACGCGCGCTGAGATCCAGCGACGTGAACCACAACGCGCGACTCGCAGTCGTCAGCGCGACGTTGTAGGGCGGACAGTGCCGCTTGATTTCGTCCGGCTCGAGCAGCGCGGCCTCGAGCGGACTTGGCGTCACCTCGAACGAGATTGCGCGTGCCTGCGACAGCATCTCGAGCAACCGCTCGGGCACTCCGTTCTGCTTCCGAAAGTAGCTGTTGACCCGATGATGGAGGGACGCCGCCTTGCCGACATAGACCACGCTGCCGTCTGTCCGAAGCATGCGATAGATGCCATACGTAACCTGCACCGAAAGCCGTGCCTCTCGTGTTATCGGCCAAACGCGGCGTCGACCGGCGGTCGGCTTGGCCGTTCCGGCGAGCCAGTCGTGGAGCGCGCCCCACGTCGACACGCCCTCCTTCTCGAGCAGGCGGACGAGTTCTTGCCAGACGAAAGCGGTCGCTTCGACGTGATCGGCGCTGCGGCGCAGCGCGCCGACGCGCGCGACCGAAATATCCGGCGAGGGCGCGCAGGCTGCAGCGAGGCAGATTGGGCAGTGGCGCCTGGCAATATCCCGCGTGCAAACCACGTCGAGCGGCAACACGCCGGCGACCAACGAGCGAAGGAACGGCTGCTCGAATCGAGCGAAGTGGATGACCGTCGGCGCGGGCTGTTGCGAGAGACTCAGCCGCTTGGTCGGACAGCTCGCGCCAGACGAGGTGTCCCTCGACAGCGTCCCGCAGCATGTCTCGGAGATCCCCGTGATCCGGGCAACGGCGGCGGAATCTGCTCGCCGTCCGGAAGCGCGATCAGGGACGCATGCGCGTGCGTCGTTGTTGTCCGGAGGACGCGGGCCCAGCCGATTTCAAGGAGATGCCCTCGCGGCGCCGCGGCCGTGGCCTGGCAGTCGACGACCAGCACCTCAAGTTGCGAGAGCGGTTCGGAAGGCCTTCCTAGCACCATTTGCCACGACAGGAGCTGATTACGCGACCGCCGCTGCGATGCAGCACAATCGCTTTAGGGAGCGGCCGGACCCGCAAAGCTGACCGTTCACGTCTGAAAGCGCCGACGGCACGGCCAGCGGCTGCGTTTTGCATGCGTGAGATAGGAGGTGCGCGGCGTCGTAGGTGCTCGGGGCCAGCACGTCGAGGCTGTGCCGGCGGCCTCCAGCGTCTGTGGACAGTGCGGGTGAACCACGCTCGGCCATCACCGCGTAGTCTAGTCCAATAGGCGAACATAAGACGAACATAAACCGTTTTGACGATTCATAATGGTCCTAATATGTTGTTATGAAGTGCTATTGTCGCTGGCATGGCGAAAATCAAGCGACGGCCTCTGAACGCTCTGGACGAGCTCGGCGCTGACAATCTGCGCCGGGCGAAAGACCTGATCCCGGCGATCGAACGCGCGCAGGAGGTGATGCGGCTGCATCAGCTCGACACCCTCGCGCCGGTGCTCAAGGCGGTGCAGGAACGTGAGGAGCTTTTCCGCCGCCTGAGCGTGCCGTTGAAGATCAGCAATCCCGCCATCGAAGCGAAGAGCGTGACGGCCGCGGCTGAGGCCGCGGCAACGATAAAGGACGCCCTCGGCGCCAGTTCGGCGTCGGCGGAGATCGCCAAGACGATGACGATGCAGACGGAGACCGGCGCGGCGCTGAAGGCGGCCCTTAGGGTCGACACGCCAACGGTCGCCGCCGCCGCGAAGCACTTCACGGTTGCGAGCGACACGGCCGCGATGATGAAGGCCTTCGCAACCCAGACATCCGGGATCGATCTCGCAAAGACACTGGCACCGCATCTCGAGGCTGCGGCGTCGATCCGCTCGACGCTGGCGGGGAGCGGGGTGCTCGACCAGGTCAAGGAGATGAACGACCTGACGGCCTCATGGCGCAGCGCTCTCGGCGATCTTGACAGGATCACCGGCATGCTGTCGTCGGACGCGCTCGCCAGCATCGGCAACGTCGCCGAGTCGCTGCGCATGTCGATGCCGACGATGCCGGTCATCGACCCGGCCCTGTTCGGCGGCGCCCGGAACGACACGCTCGCTGAAGCGGTCGCGCGCATGCGCGCGCGCGCCGAGCAGGTCGCAAGCGATCCGGACGCCACCGCGGATGATGTCGTTGCTCTAGCTGCGGAAGTTGAAGCCATGGCGACTTCGGCACCAGCTGAATCGCAGGCGGAGATCCGGGACTATGCCGTGCGCGTCCTGTTGTGGCTGTTGCGCGAGGTCAGAGATGACCTCGCAAAGGTTCGCGATCTACAGGGCGGCGATCGGGCTTTACATCGCCTTCAGCGTGCTCGCATATCCGCCGACGCCTCCACCACTGCCGCCGCCGCCGCCGAAGGCGCTCGTAGCGCCCGCCCCCTTCGCGCCTGGCTACCTGACCGACGGCCTGCCTGCCATCATTCAGCGCGCCGGTCCGGAAGCCGAAGCGCGGACCCTCGAATTTTTCGCGAGCGTGCGCAGCAGGAATACGCGCGATGCCTACTTGCAGGCCATCGTGCGCTTCACGAACTGGTGCGAAGGCCGGAATCTGGAGCTCGCCGACATCGACGCGTTCACCGTCACCGCGTACATCACGGAGATCGGGCGCGATTACAAGCCGGCGACGGTCCGCCAGCACCTGGCGGCGATCCGGCTGCTGTTCGATCGTCTCGTGGCGGGCGGCGTTGTGCCGGTGAATCCGGCGTCGGACGTCCGGGACCCGAAGGGGCGGTGAACAGGCGCAAGGGGGCGGCGCTGCAGCCCGAGGATGTCAGGCGGCTGCTGGATTCGATTGACTGTCACGAGCTCTCGGGGCTGCGCGATCGCGCGCTCATCGCGGCGATGGTGTATGGCTTCGCGCGGGTCTCGCCGCTCATCGCGATGGACGTGAAGGATTACCGCAGGGCACGAGGCGGGCGGGGGCTGAGGCTGATGAAAAGAACGGACGCCGCACGAAGTGCCGGCGCACCGCTAAGGTGCAGGAATATCTGGATGCCTATATCGAGGCAGCCGGCATTGCTGGCGGGCCAGATTCGCCGCTGTGGCGAACGATGGCCAAGGACCGGCGCGTGAGCGACCGGCGCATGTCGCGCATGGATGTTTACCGGGCGGTCAGGCGCCGCGCGGATGATGCTTCTCTCGGCGCGGCCGCCACCTGCCAGAACCTGCGGGCGGCGGGCCTGTCGGCATACCTCGCTAACGGCGGCACGGTGAAGCGCGCGCAGGCAATTGCCGCCCACGCGAGCGCGCGCACGACGAAGCTCTACGAACCGGCCGATGGCGATGAAGTCACCGCCGCCGACATCGAAAAGATCGCGATCTGATGCCTTGCCGGCGGCGGCGTAGGATTAAGTGCAGGCCGCGCTCGACCGGCAGGTTCAGCCGCCCGCGTAGCGCCGCGAGCTCAGACTAGCTTTTCGTCGCGTCTTCGACAACAGCTTTGACACCCACTCGCAAGCCGGACGCCCACCAGCCGATCCTCATCCTTCACCTCGCAAAGGGGAAGATCCTGGAGATGGTCGAGTTGTCCAAAACGCCTCAATAGGCCAAGGCCTTGGTGTGACGCAGCGCTCAAGATCTCGAAGTGATCGCTCTGCCTTGAGCGAGGGTTGCCGCGTCGGATCGATGCGTGAGGTGGCGTCGAGGCTGGAACTCCGGTGAACCCCGAAACCTTTCGTGCGGATTCAGAGGATCAGACGACCGCGAAGAGTGCCATCGGCGCATCCTCCAGCCAAGGTAGTGAGGGGTCAGACGATTTCAATATCGGCTTACCTCCTCCCACGTATAGACCAATCCGAGAAAGTCAGGGTCTGTGCCCTTGGGGTATCTGGCGACTCCCCAAATACGATCGACCGCAATGCTCCTTGGGGAACAGTCGAGATCATGGCGATCACCTAGTTCCCAGAACATCAAGTGATCCGCCGAACGCCGACCGAACCAATCCGGGTCGACTCTGACCGCAAACACGACTGGATAGCCGCCGTCGGTCAATTTCGCCAAGCGACTCTTGGCCTCACGGACACGGAAGAGCAGCCGTTCCATCATGTCATCATTCGTTAGAGTCGAGACAGCACTCTTGGTCGGTGCGTGACTTGGATTCAACGCCAGTCCACGCTGCCAATGTTCAATCAATCCAGAGCGAACGACACTGTCCGTGCAGAGGCGTTCGAAGTTTTCGGCTTCCTCGATGGTTAGGCGAATGATCTCGCCTCCGCCATCCGTGGCGTAAGCCCTTGCCCTATAGAAATTGGCTGAGAAGAATAGGCTGCGGTGCGGCCGCTCTCGCGGATAGTGTTCCCCCAGAAACGCCTTCAGAAACGGCGGCTCTCGACCTACAGTCCTATGCGCCTCAAAGACCTCTGACACGTCGCGCCAGTCGAACGGAAAGGACTCCTCAGAAAAGCCCTGTGCCTCTATCGCCGCCGACCATTTGCTCCAGCTGCCGTGGTACAGCACACTGGGATCATCGTAAAGAAATTCCTCGGAAACGGAAAGCGGCGGTCTTCTGGGTCAGCGATGATGACCGATTCCATGCCCTTCGGTGTCGGAATGCTGCGCGACCTAACAACCCAATTCTCCGGTGCCTCGCAGCTTCGTTCGGGGTGGCTACTCTCCAGATGTGTCAAGCCAGCAGCTGCCTTGGTGTGGACAGGCGTATCGGGAGGGTCGCACAAAGGCTCTCATTCGGTTTTCCACGTCCGCGTCCGCTCTTTCTCCGACTCAACACTTCCTCGTCCGTGGGTTCGCGCTTTGTCATTCCGGCAACGCAATAGCGCCTTTAGCAGATCGGGCGCGATAGCACTCGTCGCGAGCATGACGGCCGTCGCGGTTCACTACCGTGTGGAACCCCGGTGGAACCCCGGACTTCGAAGAGTGGTCGGGGCGACTGGATTCGAACCAGCGACCCCCTGCGCCCAAGGCAGGACTACCCCTCGAACATCCCCCTGAACGCCTGATCCAGCTCCGGATACCGAAAATGATAGCCCGCCTGCTGGGCGATGGCTGGAATGACGCGCTGGCCGGTGACCAGCGACTCGGCGAACTCGCCCACCACCGCTTTCAAGGCGAACGCCGGCGCCGGCAGCAGGCTGGGACGCCGCATGGCGCGGCCGATTGCGCGCGCGAGCTGACGGTTGGTCACCGGATGCGGCGCCGTGACGTTGACCGGTCCGCGGACCGATCGGCGTCTGCACGAGCCAGCGCACCATCTCGACCCAGTCGAGGCGGTGCACCCACGACACGTACTGGCGGCCCGACCCGAGCGGGCCGCCGGCGAAGAATCGGAACGGCTTCATCATCTCGGGCAGGGCGCCGCCGCTGCGCTCGAGGACGATGCCCGTGCGGATCAGGACGACCCGCGTCAGGCTCGCGGCCGGGAGCGCCTCCTTCTCCCAGTCGACGCACAGCTGCGCCAGGAAGTCCTGACCCGGCGAGTCGCGCTCCGACAGCGGCCGGCTGTCGCACGCGCCGTAGTAGCCGACGGCGCTGCCGCTGATGAAGACGGCCGGTATGGCCTGGACCGAGCGCAGCGCGGCGACGAGGCTGCGCGTCGCGAGGATGCGGCTGTCGCGCATCTGCGCCTTGGTCCGCTCGTTCCAGCGCTTTGCGTCGAGCCGCTCGCCGGCGAGATTGACGAGCGCGTCGGCGTTCTCGAGCACCGTCGACCACGGCCCCGAGGATCCGTCGGGAACCCATCCGACCCTGGTGATGCCGGGGACGCCGGTGCCGGGGTCGTGCCGCTTCTCGCCGGCCGGCACCGAGCGCGACAGGACGAAGACCTCGTTCCCGTCTTCCGCGTACATCTCGGCGAGTGGGCCGCCGAGGAATCCCGTTCCGCCGGCGATGACGATTTTCATGTTCGTGTGTGAGATCGCCCGAGTGACGTCAGGTGGCGCGGCTGCACAAAGCTGGTGCGGCTGCACAAAGCTGCGCGGGGTTGCCCGTCGTCCCCGCGACTCGTCACACCATCCCGCGTCGGTGTGTTTGACGAACGGTGCCGCGCTGGAGTTTGCACTATAATGGCCGCGCGTTCCCGGCCGCCCCACAGCTCCCCTCAGGTTTCTTTCATGCGCCACCTGTTCCTGGCGGCATCGCTCGCGATCGCCCCGACCTACGCGCTCGCCCAGCCGGCGACGCTCGCGCCGCCGGATCGCGCGCGCGTCGACGGCGTGCCGCCGATCCCGACGTCGGTCGTCGATCTCGTCAGCCCATATGGCCAGTTTCGCCAGGCGCGGCTGCTTGGCTGGCACCCGACCGAGCGCCGGCTGCTGATCTCGACGGTTTTCGGCAACGTCTCGCAGCTGCACGAGGTTCGCGCCCCCGGCGGCGCCCGCATGCAGCTGACGTTTTATCGCGACGGCGTGACCGGCGCCGCCTCGTACGATCCGTCCGGCCGCTTCATTGTCTTCCGGAAGGACACCTCTGGCGGCGGCGAGGCCATGCAGCTCTTCCGCTACGACCTCGCTTCCGGCTCGATCACCCTCCTGACCGACGGCCGCTCGCGGCACGGCGTCCCCGTGTGGGCGCGTCGCGGTGGTCTCGTCGCCTTTACGTCGACCCGGCGCAATGGCAAGGATCGCGACCTCTACGTCATGGACCCGGCCGCGCCCGAGTCGCAGCGCATGGTCGCGCAGGTCGATGGCGGCTGGGACGTGCTCGACTGGTCGGTGAAAGACGACGAGCTGCTGGCGCTGGAGCTGATCCCGGGTTCGACCGAGACGAGGCTGTGGCGGATTGCCATCGAATCCGGCAAACGGACGCTGGCGTCGCCATCGGCGGGGCCGGCCTCGCGCTGGACGGCGGCGCAGTTCGGCGCTGACGGCCGCTCCGTCCTCGCCCTGAGCGACCGCGAATCGGACGTGCTCCGCGTCTGGCGCGGCGACTTGACGTCGGGGTCGTGGGCGCCGCTCACGAGCGCCGACCAGGCAATCGAGGGCTTCGCCGTGTCGCCGACCAACGGGACGGTGGCCGCCATCGTCGACCGCGGCGCGGCCAGCGAACTGCAACTCATCGACGCCGCATCCGGCAAGCGGCGGGTCGTCTCCAGGCTGGCGCCAGGCGTCATCACCGGCGTGACCTGGCACCGATTGGGAGGGACGGTCGGCTTCGAGTTCGCGGGCGCCCGCACCGCGCGCGACGTCTATTCGGTCGACGTCAAGACGCTCGCGGTCGAGCGCTGGACGGCAAGCGAAGTCGGCGGCGTCAACCTCGAGTCGCTGCCGGACGCCGAGCTCGTCGAGTGGAAAAGCTTCGACGGCCGGATGATCCCCGGCATTCTCTACCGCCCGCCCTCGCGCTTCACCGGGCCGCGGCCGGTCATCATCAACGTCCACGGCGGGCCGGAGCTGCGCGAGCGCCCGCGCATGCTCGGCCGCAGCAACTATTTCCGCAACGAGCTCGGCATCGCCGTCATCTACCCGAACGTCCGCGGCTCGAGCGGCTACGGCCAGACCTACGAACACCTCGACGACGGGACAAAGCGGGAGGATGCGGTCAAGGACATCGGCGCGCTGCTCGACTGGATCGCGACACGACCCGAGCTCGACAAGAGCCGGGTCATGATCACCGGCTCGAGCTACGGCGGCTACGTGACGCTCGCCGCCGCGATCGCGTATGGCGATCGCCTCCGCTGCGCCTTCGAAGGATTCGGCATCAGCGACTTCGTGGCGTTCCTCGACGGCACCGACCCCTCGCGCCGCCGCGACCGTCTCGCCGAGTATGGCGATCCATCGGATCCCGCGATCCGGGAGCACTTGCAGCGCATCTCGCCGCTCACGAACGCGGCGAGGCTTCGGATACCGCTCTTTATCGCCCAGGGTGCCAAGGACACGCGTGTGCCGATGAACCAGGCCGAGGCGATGGTCAAGGCCGTCCGCGCCACCGGCACGCCGGTCTGGTACGTCGTCTACGACATGGGACACGAGGAGTGGACCCAGGCCGCGGTGGACTACAACACTTACGCCTGGGTCATGTTCGTGCAGAAGTACCTGGTCGACTGAGCGTCCGCTAGGACGTTCCCGCCCTCTCCCGTTCCAGCCATTCGTTGACGTCGTCGAGCAGATCGGCCAGGTCCGACCGCCGCCGTCGCAGCCGCTCCCGCGTCTCGCCCGCGGCGCGGCGGAGACGCAGCCAGGCCCGCACCGCATCGATCACCGCCGACTCGCGTTCGATCGCGAAGAGCGATAACAGCGCGAGGATCGGCAGCAGCACTGCCGTCAGCAGCGCCGACCTCGGTCCGACCAGCCACCATGCGAGGCCCGCGAACACCGCGAGCCAGGCGGCGTAGACCGCGGCGCCGATGAACACCTGGGCGGTGGCGAGAACGTCACGCTGTCCCGCCACCTTCCTGGCGATCAGGCCGGTGAGCGTGTACGGAACGAAGAAAGCGGCGAGACCAATGGCGCAGAGCGGCAGCAGCACGATGCCGAGCGTCAGCTCGCGAACCGCGAAGATGACGGCATCGCGGGTCGAGACCTGCCAGTCGAGATGCCGATCCTCCAGCGCGAAGCGTCGCAGGCGCTCGTCGTAGCGGCGCACCTGCAGCAGCACGTCGTCGTAGCGCGCCGCGTCGGCGAGGCGAAGCCGGTCCATCCCGCCGGCGATGGCGCGGCGCCGGAGCAGCCGCTCCTCGGCGGAGCGCGGCCGGGCCCGGGCCGCGGCGTACAGGCGGTCGACGCGGTCGATGAGCGCGGCGTCGGTGTTGGGCTCGGCCTCGATCAGCAGCCGGCGCATGTGCTCGGCGATCCTGGCAGTCAGGGCCCGCACCGCCGCCGGGTACTGGTCGTCGCCCGACGGCAGCAGATCGCGGCACGAGAAGGGCTGGCCGAAGACGATCGTGGCGCGCGACCGGAATGCGGTCTTGCGGTCGAAGTTGAGCCCTACCGGCACGAGGGCGACGGCGGTGCCTTCGCGCTCGGCGGCGAGCGCCATGCGGGCCGCGCCGGTGCGCAGCGGCTCGAGTCGTCCGCTCGAGTGACTGATGCCTTCCGGGAAGATGCAGACGGCGTCGCCGTCGGCCAGCGCCGCGGACACCGCCGCGAACGTTTCGGTGTTGCGCGACACGTCGGCGCCCTGATCGAGCTTGCGGTAGACGGGGATCGCGCCGGCGCCGACCAGGAACGGCCGGAACGCGCCTTCGAACAGCGTCGACTTGGCGAGGAAGCGCATGTCGCGGCCGGCGGCCGCCCAGACGACCGTCGGGTCGAGCAGCGCGTTCGGGTGGTTGGGCATCAGCAGCGCCGGGCCATCGGGCGGCGGCGCGCCGATGCGGTCGACGCGGTAGAAGATGCGGCAGATCAGGCGCGCCAGCCAGCGGACGACCGGGTTCGCCGGTGCGCTCATCGGCGGCGGCGCCTCGTCACAGCCTGGCTTCCGCGGCCCGCGCCGTGCGCCGCCCGGCTTCGACGTCGACGAACGTGAGGATACCGCCGCCAATCACGAAGAACGACAGCACCGCGAGGATGGCGTTCCGGCTCTCGCCCGTGGCTTCGATCATGACGGCGAAGATCAGCGGCCCGAGAATGCCGGCGTAGCGCTCGAAGACGCCGAAGAAGGCGAAGAACTCCGACGACTTGTGGCGCGGGATCATGCTCGCGAACATCGACCGGCTGAGCGCCTGCGTTCCGCCCTGGACCATGCCGACGAGGATCGCCAGGGCATAGAAGTGGATCGCGCTCGACATGAAATAGGCGAGCACGATGATGAAGGCGTAGACCGCGAGGCCGCAGAACACCGCGACCTTGGCGCCAATCCGGCCGGCGAGCGCCCCGAACACGAACGCAAACGGCACGCCGATGAACTGGGTGATGAGGAGCGCCGTGATCATCGCGCCCTGATCGATGCCGATCTCGGTGCCGAAGATGGTCGCCATGCGGATGATGGTCTGGATGCCGTCGTTGTAGACGAGGAACGCCAGCAGCAGCAGGAACGCCTGCTTGTACTGCCGCAGTTCCCTGAACGTCTGTACCAGGCGCCTGACGCCAATCATCACGATGTTGCCGTGCTCGGCCGGTCCCGCGCTGCGTGACGCCGGCGGTTCAGGCACGCGGCGGAAGAGCGGAATCGAGAAGAGCAGCCACCAGACGCCGACGCTGGCCAGCGCCAGCCGGACGCCGGTGCCTGCGTCAGGTATCCCGAACCAGCCGGGCTTCTGAATCATCAACAGGTTGATCGCCAGGAGCACGCCGCCGCCGCAGTAGCCGATGGCGTAGCCCGCCGACGACACGCGATCGAGGTCCTTCGGCTCGACCAGGTGCGGCAGCAGCGACTCGTAGAAGACGATGCTGCCGGCGACGCCGATGTTGCCGATGACGAACAGCATCAACGCCAGGCCCCAGTCGCCGCGTTCGACCCAGAAGAGCGCAATTGCCGACAGCGCCCCGACGAGCGCGAAGATCGCGAGCATGCGCTTCTTCAGCGAGGCGTAGTCCGCGATCGCGCCGAGCAGCGGGGCGACGAAGGCGACGATCATGATCGCGATCGTCGTCGCCCAGGCGAACCGGCTGGTCGCGACGGCGTCCGGCAGATCGGCGGCGACGACGCTCTGGTAATAGATCGGGAAGACGGCGGCGACGATGGTGGTGTAGTAGGCCGAGTTCGCCCAGTCGTACATCGCCCAGGCGCGCAGTTGCGGGCTGCCGAGTCCGAGCCGTTCAAGCAGGTGCTTCATGCTGGTCGATGACCTTCAGAAAGTCCGGCGCGCGATCCATTCGCGAAACAGCGAGTCGACGACGGCGTAGCGGCCGGCTTCGCGGGTCAGCACATCCTCGCGCACCAGCGCGGCAAGCGAGGCCTGCACGGTGGAGCTGCCGCTCAGGCGGTGCCTGGCGCGGACGTCGGCCGAGAGCAGCTCGCGGCCGTCCTCGAGCACGGCGGCGCGCAGGGCGCTGCGCTGGGCCAGCGTCAGCCGCTGCCAGGTGCCCTCGAAGAGCGTCTCGTGCTCGCCGAGCAGCCGGGTCAGCGTCTCGTGCAGGTCCTCCAGCGTCACCGACTTCTTGCCGCCCGCCTTGACGTCGTCCCAGACCTCGTGCGCGAGGCGCTGGACGTCGTAGGGCAGGTTGCCCGCGAGCTCGACGATCGCCTCGCCCAGGCCTGCCACCGGCTTGAAGCCGGTGCTGCGGAACCGCGCGTCGATGAACGTGGCGAAGCGCTCCGCCGGGATCTTCTGCAGCCGCATCACCGGGCCGGCCTTGTAGAACGGCCGGCTCTTGCCGAGCATGCGCTCCATCAGCGTCGGTTCCGAGCCGGAGAAGACGTAACCGACCTCGCGCTGCTGCTGCACCGCCGCCCGCAGCGCCGCCTCGACGCTGCCGCCGTTGAACGCGCCGATGGCCTGGAACTCGTCGAGCGCGATCGCCATACGGCGCCGCTTGGCCGCGGCGATCCTGCCCGGCAGCGCGAACACCTGCTGGGCGAGATGCGAGATGTCGCGATCGCTGCGAATGGCGGGGAACGCGACGGCGATCTGGCCGCGGCCCGACGCGTCGGGCTCGACCCTGATCTCGGGGCGGAGACCGGCCAGCATGTCGCGCAGCCACGACCGCGCCTTCTCGAGCGTCGTCTCGGCGCCCGCCAGGGCGCGGGCGTAGCCCTCGAGGAAGCCGACGTAGGAGCTGTAGCTGCTGACCTGGATCTCGACCGTCAGCGCGCCGCTGCGGCCGACGCTCTTGAGCGCCTGGCGGACGAGCGACGACTTGCCGTAGCGGCGCGGCGAGATCAGGAACACCTTCTGGCCGGCGTAGAGGTCGCGGGCCAGGCGATCGAGCTCGACCTCGCGATCGACGAAGGCCGCGCTCGGGACGATCTCGCCGTAGACGAAAGGGTTGGTCATCGCGCCGGGGTTACGGTGAACGACGTAACGGTTACGTAGTCTAACGTAACGGCGGCACCGGCGCAATCGGCAGCGACAGCGGGTCGAGGATCCAGGTCGCCTCGCTCGCCCAGGCCGTGCGCTCGCGCGGCAGCCATGGCGGCAGCTCCCAGCCCTGGCCGCCCGGGCCGCCTGCGGTCGAGACCACGACGCGGAAGTCGCGCAGCCGCTCCGGCGCGATCTGGTTGAAGCTGGCACGGAACGCCAGGCCGTCTGCCGGCGGCGCGATGTAGGTGGCGGTCCAGCGCCCGAGCCGCAGCGTTCCCGGCAGCGTCGACCGTGCCGGCTCGAGCCCGGCCGGCAGGACGAACGAGACCGTCAGGCCGGGATGCTTCGGCACGACCGTGACCGTCAGCTCGCTGCCGGCCGTCAGCGGCGTGGCGGCAATCGCGGCGATGCCGAGCGGCGCCGGCCCGAGGCTCGGCGTCGTGGCGCGAAAGACGAACGGGTGCGGCAGACGTCGCTGCGGCGCCGAGACGGCCGGTGCGGCGGCGGCCGGCGTCCATCCTGTCGGGGCGCCTTCGCCGAGATCGACGCCAGGCTCGATCGACCCGACGTCCCAGACGGCAGGGCCGTCGCCGTCCTGGACGACGCGCACCGAGCGTCGCAGCGGGGTGATCAGGGGTGTAGGCCGGGGCAACGTAGGCAAGGCCCGAGGTGATCGCGATCGCCAGCAGGCAGAGCGCCGTTGCCAGCGACGGCCGCAGCAGCCTCCTGGTCGAGATGACGGTGGCGAGCAGCGGCGGCGCGACCATGAGGCCCGCCAGCGCGATCATCACGGTGAACACGAACACCGGCGTCACGATCGGCTGCCGCCCGAGCTCGGCGACAACGAAGCGGAGCAGGTCGCTGGTGTTGCCGATCCAGAACGTCGCCGCGACCGTCAGCGCCAGCACCGAGACGACACGGACCGCGGCCGGATTGGCCGCCGGTGTCGCCACGAGCAGCGCCGCCGCCGCGAGCAGGGGCACGAGCCACAGGTAGGCCGCCGCCGGCGCCAGCCACAGCGCGCCGCCGGCGAGGCCGACCCACGCCGGCAACACGACGCTCCAGACGACTATCGGGTGCCGGACGCCGTGAAGCCGCTCCGGCAGCCATCGACCGAGCCGCGCTACCCCCCACGCGACGCTGATCCCGATGGTGAGCAGCAGGAGGAAGAGCCGGCCCGGCCTGGCATACCACGGGTGGTAGACTTCGCGCGCCATCCGCAGCGCCCAGGTCGCGCCGATCATCGCCGCCACCGACGCCGCCGCTCCCACCAGGATCCACGCGGTAGTCAGCGACCATCGCAGGAGGCCCTCGAGCCGAATCGCCGCCGCCGTCGCCTTCACCCACGCGATCACGCCGAGCACGAGCGCCGCGACGGCGACGATGGAAGCGGTCAACGGTCCGTAGGACAACGCCGACGTCGAGGCGATGTCGAAATAGGTGCGGACTTCCGCCGTTCGCTGGGTGACGTCGATGCCGTCGAGTGCCGTCACGATGGCGACGGCCTGCTCGCCGGCGCGTCGCACCGTCGCTGGCGCCAGCCGCTCGACGGTGTCGCGCGACGTGTGATACGGGAAGCTGTCGCCGACGGCGGCGAAGTTGAGCCCGGGAATCTCCTGCAGCTTGAAGATCGAGAAGTCGGTGTCGTTCGGCAGCCGCTTGTAGATCTCGGTGATGAACGAACCGCCGCGGGGATTCGGCGCGGACCTCGCCCACGGCCGGAGCAGCCAGCCGTTTCCCGGTCCGGCCTCGAAGAGCATCGGCGTTCCGCCCGACCCGATCGACTCGAAGTTGATGTACGCCTTCAGCCGGTTGGTGACGTCGCGGTCGGTCATCAACGCCGCCGCGCCCATGAGACCGGCCTCCTCGGCGTCGGTGACGAGCACCATCACCGACCAGTTGGGATTGGGCCGCGCCGCCAGCACGCGCGCGGCTTCGAGCGACACCGCCACACCGAGCGCGTCGTCGGCCGCGCCCGGTCCCATCGGCACCGAGTCGTAGTGCGAGACCAGGGCCACCGCCTCGGAGCGGGCGCCGGCGCGGACGGCGATGATGTTGGCGACGCGCGCGCTGCGCCCGAGCGACGCGCGGCGGGCGTCCGCTTCCTGGACGCGGACTTCGAAGCCGAAGAGCCGCAGCTGGTCGATGATGTAGGCGCGGGCGCGGGCGTTGGCCTCGGTGCCGACCGGACGGCTGCCGATCGTGCCGGCCAGCATGCCGACGTGGGCGCGGGCGTTCTGCTCGGAGAAGACCGGCACGGGCCGGGCACAGCCGGCAGCCGCGGCAGCAACGTGCGCGGCGACGAGCAGACCAGTGAGGCGGAGGAAATGCTCGACCTGACGACGCCGCATCTGCGGTAGAGGGTAACCTATTTCGCCGCGTTGCCTTGCGGCCCGGCTGGCAGGCTCATCCGTCCCGTGTAGATCGCCATGCCGACCACCGCGTCGACGCCGATCGTGTCGAGGTACTCGACCTCTTCTGTCGTCGTGATGCCCCCGGCCGCGGTGACCCGGCGCGACGTCGCGCCGCGAACGGCGCGGATCGCGGCCATGTCCGTCCCCTGCATCAGGCCTTCGCGGTCGACGTGCGTGTAGAGGAACTCGCCCGCGAAGGGTTCGAGCGCGCGGGCAGCCTCTGTCGGCGTGATGTCGAGCGTAGTGCGCCAGCCGTCGATCACGACCTTGCCGCCGCGGCTGTCGATGGCAGCGATGAACCTGTCGCTCGAGACAGCGTCGGCGACGCGGCCCGCCAGGTCCAGGTCGATCGCCCCGCCCTTGAAGAGCGACGACGCGAGGATGACGCCCGTGGCGCCGAGCTCGACGAGCTGACGGGCGCGCTCGGGGGTGCGGATGCCGCCGCCGACGCGGCAGGGCAGACGGGCACAGATCCTGGCAATGACGGCTTCGTTCGCGCCGGCGTTCTTGGCCGCGTCGAGGTCGATGAGCTGCACCCTGGGATAGCCGGTGAAGCGCTGGATCCAGCCCTCGAAATCCGTGGTTTCAACCGCCAGCTTCTCGCCCTGCACGAGCTGGACGATCCGGCCGCCCTGGAGATCTATCGATGGAATGAGCATGGGATCACTGCTGCCGCACGGGCACGCCGCTCCTGGCGAGAAATGCTTTGAGATCCGAGACCGCGTGCTCGGAGTAGTGAAAGATCGACGCCGCCAGCGCCGCGTCGGCCCTGCCGCCGGTGAAGACGTCGTAGAAATGCTCGAAGGTTCCGGCGCCGCCCGATGCGATCACCGGGATCGACACCGCGCTCGACACCGCGGCGGTGAGCGGACAATCGAAGCCGGCGCGGGTGCCGTCGCGATCGATCGACGTGAGCAGGATCTCGCCGGCGCCGCGCGACTCGGCCTCGACCGCCCACTCGACGGCGTCGCGGTCGGCGGCGACCTTGCCGCTGCGAGCGTAGACGTCGAAGCGTTCGCCGCTCTGCTTCGCGTCGATGGCCACGACCACCGCCTGGCTGCCGTAGCGCGTCGCCAGCGTCGTCACCAGTGACGGATCGGCGAGGGCTGCGGAATTGAGGCTGACCTTGTCGGCGCCGGCGTCGATTGCGGCCGCCGCGTCCGCTTCGCTGCGGATGCCGCCGCCCACCGCGAGCGGGATGAACAGCCGCGACGACACTTCGCGAATCGTCGCTTCGAGGGCGCGGCGGCCTTCGATCGTCGCGGTGACGTCGAGAATCACCAGTTCGTCGATGCCCTCGGCGTTGTAACGCTCGGCGAGCGCCGCCGGATCGCCGGCGCGGCGCAGGCCTTCGAAGTTGATGCCCTTGACGACCGATCCGTCGCGGACGTCGAGGCAGGCGATGATGCGCTTGGACAACATGGGCGTCACTTCCTGCCGTCGGCGCAGGCCCGCGTGAAGTTGGTCAGGATCCGGATGCCGGCGGCGGCTGATTTCTCGGGGTGAAACTGCACGCCCCAGATAGTGCCGCGCTCGACCGCCGCGGCGAACCGCGCTCCGTGCGTCGTCGCCGCGACGCAGTCGGCGGTCACCGGCGCCGCGTACGAATGCGTGAAATACATCTGCGTGCCGTCGGCGACGCCCTCGAGCAGCCGCGAGGGCCGCGTCGCTTCGAGCGTGTTCCAGCCGACGTGCGGCACCTTGACGCTCGACGGCAGCCGCGTGCACCAGCCGCCGAAGGCGCCGTAGCCGGGCAGCGGCGCCTCTTCGCTGCCGTCGAACAGCCATTGCAGCCCGAGACAGATGCCGAGGACCGGCGTGCCGCGGCCGATCGCGTCCATGATCTCCCGCCGCCAGTCGTCGTCGAGATAACCGGTCGCGCCGAAGTGGCCGACGCCGGGCACGACGATGCCGGCGCAGTCGCGCAGCTCGGAAGCTGCCGCCGGCGTGAAGACCTGCGCCCCGGCGGCCGCGAAGCCCTTGCGGACCGAGGTGAGGTTGCCGGCGCGGTAGTCGATCAGCGCGATCACGTCAGAGCAGTCCTTTCGTGCTCGGCATCACCTTGGCGAGCCGGCGGTCGCGGGAGCAGGCCATCCGGAGCGCCCGGCCGAATGCCTTGAAGAGCGCTTCGACCTTGTGGTGGTCGGAGCGGCCGTAGAGCACCTTCAGGTGGACGTTGGCGCGGGCGCCGCGGGCGAAACCCTCGAAGAAATCGGTCAGCAGATCCGCCTGGAGGTCGCCGACGAGGCGTGTCCTCACCCGCGCGTCGACGACCGAGTGGGCCCGGCCTCCGAGATCGATCGCGACGACGCCGATCGACTCGTCCATCGGCATGACGAAATAGCCGGCGCGGTTGATGCCGCGGCGGGAGCCGAGCCCCGCTTCCACCGCTTCGCCGAGGGCGATGCCGATGTCCTCCACGGTGTGGTGCTGGTCGACGTCGAGGTCGCCGGTCGCGCGCAGGTAGAGGTCGAAGCCGCCATGCCGCGTGAACAGCTCGAGCATGTGATCGAGGAACCGTACGCCGGTGCGCACGTCGTAGCGGCCGCGTCCGTCGAGCGTCAGCCGAATCGCGATCTGTGTTTCCGTCGTCTTCCGGTCGATGACCCCGCGCCTCACAGGACCTCCTCGAGCGCGCGGATGCACGCCTGTGTGTGTTCGACGACCCCGGTGGTGATGCGCAGGCAGCCCGGGCACGCCGGATCCTGCGACTTGTCGCGGACATGGATGCCGCGCGCCGCGAGTCCCGCGACGACCGCGCGGGCGCGGTCGCCGAAGCGCGCCAGCACGAAGTTGGCGTCGCTGCGCCAGAACGGGATACCGGCGGCTTCGAGCGCCGCGTAGAGCAAGGTCCCTGGACTGGCGCACCTGGTCGCGATACCAGTCGTAGTACTCGACGTCCTCGAGCGCCGCCGTGAGCGCCACCGCGGCGCAGGCGTTGATGCTGAACGGGGGCACGACCCGCCGTACCGCGGTGAGCGCCGACGCCTCGCCAATCACCGCACCCGCCCTGATCCCGGCCAGTCCGTAGGCCTTCGCGAACGTCCGGCCGACGAAGACGTTCGACAGCGCCGCGATTCGCGGGTTGCCGACGAGGCTGCGGCCGCCGAAGTCGATGTAGGCCTCGTCGACGAGGATGCGGACGTGCGGCGCGGCGCGGGCGATGCGTTCGACGTCCTCGTGCGGAATCGAGAGCCCGGTCGGGTTGTTGGGGCTGGTGAGGAAGATCAGTCGAGTCAGCGGCGTCACCGCCGCGATCACCTTGTCTGCCGGAAAGGCGAAATCGGGGCCTGGCGGCACTTCGACGACGCGTGCGCCGACGCCGTCGGCCGTCGACGCGTACATGTCGAAAGCGGGCACGACGACGATCGCCTCCGGAGCGCTCGCTGCCGCGATCGCGCAGCGCTGCAATCGTCAGCGCCAGGATGCCCTCGTCGAGCCCGTTCGTCAGCACGATCTGGTCTTCGGCGACACCGACTCGCGACGCCGTCAGCCTGACCGCCGCCTCATAGTCCGGGTAGAAGGCGACGTCCTCTCGCGATACGCCGCGAATCGCGGCGAGCACCTTCGGCGAGCAGCCGGCGGTGTTCTCGTTGAGATGCAGCCGCAGGCCAGACGACGGCCGGGCGACGACCTCGTACTGGTAGCTCATGATGTCCTCGTCCGCCGCCGCCCTGGCGCGGCAGGCTGCGTTCGCACGCGCATCGAGTTCGCGTGATTCGTCAACCCTTCCGCTTCCGCGAGGGTGATGCCGTCGGCAGCGATGCGATTGAAGCCGCGCTTCGTCAGGCGCTGCACCGTCGAGACGCGGACGAAGTCGGCGGCGCTGAGGCCGCCGCGGGCTGCGGCCGCGCCGGCGGTCGGCAGCACGTGATTCGATCCGGTCACGTAGTCGCCGGAGGCCTGGGCGCTGTAGTCGCCGACGAAGACCGTTCCAGCCCGCGTCAGCCTGGCAGCGACATCGTCGCCGTCGCAGACGACGTGCTCGGGTGCGAACCGCTGGCAGAGCGCGATGGCTTCCGCCATCGACCTGGTGACGATGATGCCGCCGCGGTGCGCGAGCGCCGATGAGGGATCGAGCTCGCGCACTGCCGCGGCCACTGCCGTGGCGAGCCGCCGGCTCGGTGTGATGAGCACTGCGCGCGCATCCGGATCGTGCTCGGCCTGGGCGAGCAGATCGGCGGCGATCCATGCCGGCCGGCCGGTCCTCGAGACGACCGCAATCTCCGTCGGTCCGGCGAAGAAGTCGATCGCGCAGTCGGGCGAGACGTAGGCCTTGGCCGCGGCGACGTAGGCGCTGCCGGGCCCGACGATCTTGTCGACGCGCGGGACCGTCGCCGTGCCGTAGGCGAGCGCCGCGATCGCGTGCGCGCCGCCGATCCGGAAGAATCGCGTCACGCCGGCCTCGACCGCAGCGGCCATCACCGTGTCGTCAGGCCGCGGGCAGACGGCGATGACTTCCGGCACCCCGGCAACGCGTGCCGGGATTGCCGTCATCAGGAGGGAAGAGGGCAGTGGAAACCGCCCCGCCGGCACGTAGCAGCCGGCGCGGTCGAGCGGCAGCACGCGTTGTTCGATCGAGACGCCCGGAACCGGGTTGATCGTCCAGCCGCGCGGCGCCTGGCGCTCGGCGACGCGGCGAATGCTGGCAGCCGCGGCACGGATCGCGCGGCGCACGACCGGATCCACGCGCGCCGCGGCGGCACGCAGCGTCCCGGCGTCGACCTCGATCGGGCCGTCGAGGCGATCGAACCGGCGCGCATAGGCGAGCAGCGCGGCGTCGCCTTCGCGCCGAACACGATCGACGATGGCGGCGACCCGGCGCTGCAGCCGCGGATCGCGTCCAGGACGCCGATCGATGAGCGATGCGACCGCCCGCTCGCGACTCGATTCAATGATGCGCATGACCCTCTACTGACGACGCCCTACGACCGCACAACCGCACAACCGGACGACCGGACTACCGGATCTACATCACTATTTTGTTGAGCGGGTACTCGACGATCCCCTGGGCGCGAGCCGCCTTGAGGCGCGGGATCAGGTCGCGCACGGTACGCTCCTCGATGATCGTGTTGAGCGCCACCCATGTCGCGTCGCTGAGCGGCGAGATCGTCGGCTGCTGCAGCGCCGGCAGCAGCGCCAGCACCGCCGCCAGATCTTCCTTGCGGACGTTGAGCATGATGCCGACGCGTCCCTGGGCTTCGATCGCCGCTTTCAGCAGCAGCGCGATGTTCTCGAGCTTGGTCCGCTTCCAGTCGTCGAGCATCGCCGGCCGGTTCGTGATCAGCTGCGTATTCGACTCCATCACGGTGTCGATGATCCGCAGCCGGTTGGCGCGCAGCGACGAGCCGGTTTCCGTCACCTCGACGATCGCATCCGCCAGCATCGGCGGCTTGACCTCGGTGGCGCCCCACGAGAACTCGACGTCGACGCGAATGCCCCGGCGCGCGAAGTAGGCCTGCGTCGCCCGCACCAGCTCGGTCGCGATCGTCGCGCCCTCGAGATCCTTGGGCTCGCGATAGCGGGAGTCCTCCGGAACGGCGAGGACCCAGCGCACCTTGCCAAAACTCTGCTTGGCGTAGATCAGATCGGCGAGCGGTACGACGGCCTCGTCCCCGGCGCCGTTCGCGGCGTGCTCCGCGATCCAGTCCTGGCCCGTCAGTCCGGCGTCGAGCACGCCGTCGGCAACGTAGCGCGCCATCTCCTGCGCCCGAATCAGCATGCATTCGATCTCGGGATCGTCGATGGCGGGAAAATAGGAGCGCGAGCTCGCGTAGATGTTGAACCCGGCGCGCGCGAACAGCTGGATCGTCGCGTCCTGGAGCGAGCCCTTCGGGATGCCGAGCTTCAGCTTTGGCGTCTTGTTCTCGGTCACTGGCGCGGCTCCAGCATCTTGGAGAAGCACGTGCGATCGCCGGTGTGGCAGACGTTGCCGTCCCCCAGCCGGGTCACCCGCACGAGCACGGTGTCGTCATCGCAATCGACGAGGATCCGCTCGACCTTCAGCCGGTTGCCGGAGGTCTCGCCCTTGGTCCAGAGCTTGCCGCGCGTCCGGCTGAAGAACGTCGCGAAGCCGGTCTGGCGCGTGCGCTCGAGGGCGTCCTCGTTCATGAAGCCGACCATGAGCACCTCGTTCGAGACGTCATCCTGGATGACCGCCGGGATCAGGCCGTCGAGTTTTGTGTAGTCCATAAATAAAAAAGCCTCGCCGTTTCCGGCGAGGCTTGGTGAGTTTGTGTGTGCTGGCTACCTGAAATCAGCGCTCGCAGAACTCGACCGGCCCGCCGGTGCGGGAGACGTGATGGTGCCGGTGGTGGTGCTGCGCGCGAAACATTCCGATAAGCCTACCGTCCTGCCGTAGGCGCTGTCAAACCAGCCGGGGCCGAGGCCTTCGAGTCCGACGACCGCTTGTCGTTGACGCCGTACGGTGTGCCGTCGGGGCCGATCCAGATGCTGTGGGCGTCGCCCTGGCGTTCCGTCGACCGCACCTCGTGGCCCATGGCCTTGAGTGCGCTCATCGTCGCCGCCGTCGCTCCGCCGGGCTCCAGCGACGCGCGATCGGGAAGCCACTGGTGATGCGTACGCGCGAGATCGACCGCCTCGCGGCCGTTCAAGCCGGTACTCGACGACGCCGAGCACGATTGTGAAAACCGTATTGATGATCGTCCGGCCGCCGGGCGAGCCGGTGAGCAGCACGAGCTTGCCGTCCTTGACGACCATTGTCGGCGTCATCGAGCTGAGCATCGCCTTGCGCGGCGCGATCACGTTGGCTGGCGTGCCGATGTCGCCGGTGAGGTTGGTCTCGCCAGGCTTCCGGTTGAAGTCGCCCATCTCGTTGTTGAGGAGAAAGCCGGCGCCCTTGACGACGACGTGCGAGCCGTAGCTGCCCTCGAGCGTATACGTGTTCGTCACGGCGAGGCCGTCGCGGTCGATCACCGAGAAATGCGTCGTCTCATCTGGTTCCGCGGTTGCCGCGGCAGTGACGATGTCCTTGCCGAGCTCGACGCTGCTCGACGCCTTGTCGAGGCGAATCGAGCCGGCGATTTCCTTCGCGTGCTGCTTGGACGTCAGCTTCGCCACCGGCACGCTGGTGAAGTCAGGATCGCCAAGGAAACGTGCGCGATCGAGATAAGCGCGCCGCATTGCCTCGATCTGGATGTGCAGCGCCGACGGCGTCAGCAGCCCCTTTGCCTTGAGGTCGTATGGCTCGACGACGTTGAGCATCTCGAGCAGCGCGACGCCGCCGGAGCTCGGCGGCGGCATCGAGACGATCTCGAATCCCTTGTAGGTGCCGCGAACCGGCGCGCGTTCCTTAGCGCGGTAGGCGGCGAGATCCTCCTTCGAGATGATGCCGCCGTTGGCCTTCATGTCCTCGGCGATTCGGTCGGCGATCCAACCTTTATAGAAAGCGTCTGGGCCGTCCTCGGCGATCGCGCGCAAGGTCCTGGCGAGGTCGGCCTGCACGAGCCGGTCGCCCTCGACCCATTCGCCTCCGCCGGGCTTACCGAAGGCTGCAACGGAGGCCGGGAACTTCGCCATGGGTCCCTGGACCTCGCGGTTGAGCCCTCGTGCCAGGCCTGCCGACAACGTGAATCCCTCGGCGAGCTGCACGGCCGGCGCCACGACCTCGTTCCAGCGCAGCTTGCCGAACTTCTTGTGCGCCATCTCGAGGCCGCGAACGGTGCCGGGCACGCCCGGGGCGAGATAGCCCGCCGACGTCAGGCTTCGATCGATCTTGCCGTCGCTGCCGAGATACATCGTCGGCGTCGACTTGAGCGGCGCCCGTTCGCGGTAGTCGAAGGTGGTGACGTCGCCGGAGGCCTTGCGAACAATCATGAAGCCGCCGCCGCCGATGTTGCCGGCGGCGGGATGCGTCACCGCCAGGGCGAAGGCCGTCGCCACCGCGGCATCGACGGCATTGCCGCCGCGCGCGAGGATGGAGGCGCCGGCGTCGCACGCGGGCGTCGAGACGCAGACGACCAGCCCGTCCTTGGAGGGGACGCCGAGATCCGCCTGGGCGCGGTGATGGGAAGCGCCGGCCGAGAACACCAGCAACGCGATGAGCAGAACCGTTCGCATCCTGTGATTCTACCGTCGTCCCCCCCGCCTTCGCGGCGCCGGCCGGTTTGGGCTACGATACCGGCTTCCCGGCCAGGGTTCGTCCATTCCGCGCCGTTCGTATCGAAGGAGACTCGAGATGAGAGCGACTTCCCGCCGCCTGATCCTGACGCTGGCACTGGCGACCATCGTCCCGCTGCTGCAGCCGGTGGCGATGCAGCAGGCGACGTCGACGCGACCGATCGAGGTTGCGGACGTCGTCGCGTGGAAGACGATGGGCGCGACCGCCGTGTCGAACGACGGGCAGTGGTTTGCGTACCGCATCGCGCCGGGCGAAGGCGACGCGCAGATCGTCGTCAAGAAGACACGCGGCGGCGAGGCCGACAAGGACAAGGAGCGCACCTTCGAGGTCGGTGAAGCTCCGGCCGCGCCGGCGGGCGGCGGCGGCCGCGGCGGCGAGGCCCCGGGCGGCGGGTCGCCGACGCTCGACTTCTCGGAGGACTCGAAGTACGTCGCGTTCACCACGTTTCCGTCGCGGCGCGAGGCCCAGCGCCTGAGGCGGCAGCGTCGGCCGGTCCAGAGCAGCGTCACGATCGTGAACCTCGCGACGGGCGAGAAGCGCGAGTATCCGCGGATTCGCCGCTTCGCCTTTTCGGGCGACGCCTCGACCTGGATTGCGCTGCAGCGCCAGCCGGCGCAGGCGGCCGGGGCCGCGGGCGCGGCGCCGCCGGCTGAAGGGCGCGGCGGCGCGGCCGGTCCGGCCGCGGGCAACACGCCCGAGCGTCCCCGTGGCACCGACCTGATCCTGCGCGAGCTGTCGACCGGTCAGGAGTTGAGCATCGGCAACGTCGCCGACTTCGCGTTCACGCGCGACGGCAGCCGCCTGGCGTGGACGATCGACGCGACCGATCGCATCGGCAACGGCGTCCAGCTGCGCGACATGGCGCGCGGCACGGTGACCGTTCTCGACAGCGGCAACGCGTCCTACGAGCGCCTGGCGTGGACCGAGAAGGGCGACGCGCTCGCGGTGCTCAAGGGCACCGACGATCGCACCCTGCGCGACAAGGTCTACGCCGTGCTTGGCTTCACCGGCTTCGGTGCCGCGGCGCCGCAGAAAGTCGTCTACGACCCGGCCGGTGACAAGTCGTTTCCCGACGGCATGAGCATTTCTCCGAACCGGTCCCCGGCCTGGACCGACAACCTCGACGCGGTCACGTTCGGCATTCACGTGCCGCGCAAGCGCGACACGCCGGCTGACGCGACTACCGGCAGACACGCCGCCGTCCGGCGAGGAGGCGCCGCGGCCGCCCGCGGGCGGTCCGGCCGACGCGGCGAACAGCACGCCGGACGCCGAGGAACGGGTCGACCTGGTGCTCTGGCACTGGCTCGACTCGCGGCTCCAGTCGCAGCAGGAAGTCCAGGAAGCGGGCGACCGCTCGTTCAGCTATCTGGCGCAGTACCGGATTGAAGCGAAAAAGTTCATCCGGCTGAGCGACGAAGACCTGCGCTCGGTGACGGTGGCGCCGAAGCAGCGTTTCGCGATCGGGCTCGACGCCCGCGAATACGAGCTGCTCGGCAACCTCGACGGCCGCCGCTACCAGGACGTCTACGTGATCGACATGACCACCGGCGAGCGCAAGCTGGCGCTCAAGCGGGCGCGCTGGTACAACGGTCCGTCGCCTGACGGCCAGTCGTTCCTGTACTACGAGGACGGCAACTACCACGTCTACTCGATGCCGTCCGGGCAGTCGCGCAACATCACCCAGGGTGCGGCGGCATCGTTCGTCGACGTCGAGAACGACCACAACGTCGTCAAGCCGCCGACCGGCACGATCGGGTGGAGCAAGGACAGCGCGGCGGTGCTGCTGACCGACAACTGGGACGTCTGGCAGGTGCCGGTCGCCGGCGGCGCGGTCGTCAACCTGACGCAGAACGGGCGCAAGGATCTGATCCGGTATCAGCGCCGGCTCGCGCTCGAGCCGCCGCAGGAGCGGGCACAGGGCATCGACCTCGCGAAGCCGCAGTATTTCACCGCCTACGGCGAGTGGACCAAGAAGTCCGGCATCGCGCGGCTGGCGCCGGGGAAGCCCGGCGTCGAGATGCTGACGTGGGGCGACGCCAACTACGCGGCACTCATCAAGGCGAAGGACGCCGATACGTATCTCTACACGATGTCGACGGCTACCGATCCAAGCGACTATTACGTCGCTGACGCCAGCCTCGCGAAGGGCGTGCGCCTTACCGATCAGCGGCCCCAGGTCGCGGGGTTCGCGTGGACGGGCGGATCGATGCTGGTCAACTACACCAGCGACAAGGGGGACAAGCTGCAGGCGGCGCTGTTCCTGCCCGCCAACTACGAGAAGGGCAAGGCCTATCCGACGATCGTCAACATCTACGAGAAGATGTCGCAGGGTACGAACACGTTTGCCAACCCGACAGCGAACGGCTTCAACCGGTCGCTCTACACCAGCCAGGGTTACGCCGTGCTGCTGCCAGACATCACCTACAAGCTGAACGATCCGGGGATGTCGGCGGTGTGGTGCGTCCTGCCGGCGCTCAAGGCCGCGATCGCCACCGGCGTCGTCGATCCGAAGAAGGTCGGGCTCACCGGCCACTCGTGGGGCGGCTACCAGACGTCGTTCCTGGTGACGCAGACCGACATGTTCGCCGCCGCGGTCGCAGGCGCGCCGCTGACCAACATGATCAGCATGTACAGCCTGATCTACAAGAACACCGGCGGCACCAACCAGGCGATCTTCGAGAGCAGCCAGGGTCGCTTCAAGGGCGGCTACTGGGACAACTGGGACGCCTACTACCGCAACTCACCGGTGTTCTTTGCCAAGAACGTGAAGACGCCGCTGATGATCCTGCACAACGACCGCGACGGCGCCGTCGACTTCACGCAGGGCGTCGAGTATTACAACACGCTGCGGCGGCTGCAGAAGCCGGTGATCATGCTCGAGTACGTCGGCGAGAACCACGGCCTGCGCAAGCCCTCGAACCAGCGCGACTACACGGCGCGGATGCTCGAGTACTTCGACCACTACCTCAAGGGCGCAGCGGCGCCGGACTGGATGACGAAGGGTGTGCCGCGCCTGAAGATGGAAGAGCACTTGAAGGACCGGGCCAAGCCGGCGCCGGCACGGAAGACGACGACGACCAACGAGCCGGCTGGCCGCTCTTAGAGCCTTCGTACGTAGGGCGGAGGGCGAAAAACGCTAGAATCCGCCCCGTCCGCGGCCGCCACGGCCCGCCGGGGCCGGCGCTTCGACTTCGACCCTGCGGCCGTCGACGAAGACGTGCAGGATGCGCGTCCGATCCTCGAAAAGGTCGCCGTCGGTGACGATGACGTTGGCGATCTTGCCCTTCTCCAGCGAGCCGACGCGGTCGGCGGCGCCGGCGATGCGGGCGGCGTTGATTGTCAGCGCCCGCACCGCGGCGTCGGCCGGCAATCCCTCCTTGACCGTGCGGGCGGCGTTGCGCAGGAAGTCGCGCGGCTGCTGAATCGATCCGGACGAGAACGCGAACAGGACGCCTTCCTTCTCGAGCGCTGCCGGCGGCTTAGCCGCGTTGGCGCGCGCGCGCAGCTCGCGGATCGGCTCGTCAGCGTCGGGCGGCAGGGCGCGTGATCGCGCCGGGAAGTCGAGGCCGAAGATGACGCGGGCATTGCGTGCCTTGAGGTCGGCGACGACCTGATCGGCCTCACGCGCGCCGGTAATCACCGGATCGAGGTTGAAGTCCTTCGCCATCGTCAGGGCGCGGAGGATCTCGCGCGCGAGCTCGGCTTCGAACGCGACCGGAAGGGTCCGCGCCAGCGCCGTCTGAATTGCGTCGAGCGACGGATCGAACACCGGCCGGGCGACGCCGGTCTTAGCCTTGTCGTAGCGCTGGCGCTCGAGCTGCTGGTGCTGCGCGTCGAGGAATCCCTGGCGCACGAACGAGATCGTGCCGAGCAGCGACGCCGGGTAGCCGCCGCCGCGGCCGCCGCCACCGCCGAGCGCGACGTGAAGCGCCACGGGTGTGCGAACGATCTGGAGACCACGCCGCGGGTCGGCCACGGCGCCGATCTGGGGCTCGTCGGCCGGGGCGGTGACGTTGACCAGCGCGCTCTGGCCCTTGAAGAGGCCGGAGTTCGGCGTCGCCAGGACCGACGTCACGCCGGCCGCGGTGAGGCGGGACAGCTCCGGCGCGTCCGGCCGCAGCACCCGTGCCGCCTCGAGCTCCGGCCGCAGGATGATGCTCCGTTTCCAGCGTTCGGCTTCTTCGAGCGTGCGGAACGCCGGCGCGGTTGGCGGCGCGGCGTCGAGGCCGGCCGCGTTGCCCATGTCGATGAGGCCGGGATAGACGCTGAGGTTGGGCCCTTCGATCACGATCGCGTCGGCCGGCGCCTGGACGTCGGCGCCGACGGCTTCGATCAGGCCGTTGCGCATGACGATCGTGCCGGAGGCGAGCGGGGCGCCCGAGGCGGTGACGAGCTTCGCGCCCTTGACGGCGTAGACGGCTGGCGCCTGGGCGCCGGGCGAGATCGCGAACGCGACCGCGGCGGCGGCGATGCAGACAGACGAGCGAACGAATCGAATCATTCTCGCAACTCCGTACTTGACGCGAAGCCCCTGCTCCGCGCGATCCCCGCGGAACTGAAGGTCCGCCCTGCCACCCGAACGCCTCTACGGCCTGGCGATGTACTTCTGGTAGAGCCGTTCGTGCTTGTTGTCGACGCCGACGTCCTTGCCGTTGATGAAGATGTGCGTCAGCTGCGTCCGGACCTCGAGCGGATCGCCCTTGGCGATGAACAGGTTCGCGTCCTTGCCCGGCTCGAGGCTGCCGACGCGGTCGGCGATCCCGAGGATCTCGGCCGCGTCGATCGTCAGCGCCTTGAGCGCGGCGTCGCGGTTCATGCCCCACGCGACCGACATCCCGGCGTGATACGGCACGACGCGGACGTAGGCGCTGTCGCCGGTCGAGAAAGCGACCTTGACGCCGGCCTGCGACAGTTCGCCCGCCAGCTGGTAGCTCGCCGCATGGAACGCGTCCTCGCTGGCCGGCAGCGACAGCACGTTGCCGAGGATGACCGGAACGTTCTTCTCCTTGAGCAGCGGTGCGACGAGGTTGGCTTCGGTTCCGCCGCTGATGACGATCTTCACCTTGACGCGATCGGCGAACGCTACGGCGTCGCGGATGTCCTGCGCCCGGTTGACCGAGGTGACGAGCGGCAGCTTGCCTTCGACGACCGGCACGAGCGCGTCGAGCGTCCAGTCCATGGCCTTGTCGGGACCGGCCTTGGCGTAGGCGCGCGCCTGGTCGAACAGCCGCGCCAGCTCGTCCAGCCGGCGGTCGCGCGTGCGCTTGATGTCGTCGTAGCTCTGGCCCTCACCGCCGCCACCGCCGCGGCCGCCACCACCGCCGCCGCGGCCACCGCCGCCGCCGAGCGACGGGAAATTGAACGTGATGCCGGCGTTCGGCCGCAGCGTCGCTTCCTCCCACGTCCAGCCGTCGAGGTTCATGATCGCGACTTCACCGCCGAAGGTTCCGCCGCCGGGCATGACCGCGACGGTCGTGATCCCGTTGGCGCGGGCAACCGCGATCGCGTCGCTCTCGGAGTGATACGCGACCCGCGTGCGCAGCTGCGGATTGAGCTCGAGCATCTCGTTGACGTCCTCGAATCCGCGCGGTCCCGGCTCGTTCAGGCCCATCTGCGTCCGGGCGTTGATGAAGCCGGGATAGACGTGGGCGCCGGCGGCGTCGACCACCTTGGCGCCGGCTGGCACCGCGACGCCGGCGCCGAGGGCCTCAATCTTGTTGCCGCGGAGCACGATGGTGCCCCGCTCGATGCTGGGCCGCGAAATCGGATGGATGCTGGCGTTGGTGATGGCGACGACGGCGCCGCCCGCCGGTTTTGCCGCCTGGGGCGCGGCCGGCGCGGAACCAGTAGTGCCGGTGACCGGCGCCTGGCTGCCTGTCTGCGCAGGTGTCGTCGAGTCGTCGTTGACTCGCGGTCCGCCCTCGCGCTCGTCGCCGCTCCGCGGCTGTTCCTGTGGAGTACTCGCGGCCGGGCGCGTGCCGCCCTGTTCCGCCGCCGCCAGCGTCGACTTCTCCTTCTTCAGCGCCGTCAGCCGCCCCTCGTCCGCCTTGCGGTCGTAATAGACAGTGCCGTCGATATAGACCCGCTCGGCGATCGCATACGAGCTCAGCGGGTGCCGATTCCAGATGACGACGTCGGCGTCCTTCCCCGGCTCGAGCGAGCCGACGCGGTTGTCGATGCGGAGCTGCTTCGCCGGATTGATCGTCACGAGCGCGAGCGCCTCGTCATCCGACAGGCCGCCCCACTTCACCGTCTTTGCCGCTTCGGTGTTGAGCCGGCGCGCGTGTTCGGCGCTGTCGGAGTTGATCGAGACGAGCACGCCCTTGCGCACCATGATCGCGGCGTTGTGCGGGATCGCGTCCGCCGCCTCGATTTTGTAGGCCCACCAGTCGGAGAAGGTCGACCCGCCGGCGCCGTGCGCCGCCATCTCCTTGGCGACCATGTAGCCCTCGAGCACGTGCTGGAAAGTCGCGATCTTGAAGCCCATCTCCTCGGCGAGCCGGATCAGCATCAGGATCTCGTCGGCGCGATACGCGTGCGCGTGCACGAGCCGCTTGCCCTCGAGGATCTCGACCAGCGGCTCGAGCTGGAGGTCGCGGCGGGGCGCCAGCGCGTCGGCGCTGCCTTTGACCTTCTCGTAGTCCTTCCACGCCTTCTGGTAGGCCTTGGCGCGGGTGAACGCGTCGCGGATGACGAACTCCACGCCCATGCGCGTCATCGGGTAGCGGCGCGGCGCGGTCTGGGCGCCGCCGGTCGCCATGTCCTTCGGGTTCTCGCCGAGCGCGAACTTGATCCCCGGCATCGCTCCTTCGAACTTGATCTCCTCCGCCCGCTTCTTCCCCCAGCGGAGCTTGATCACCTGGTTCTTGCCGCCGATCGGGTTGGCGCTGCCGTGCAGCACGTTGGCGACGGTCAGGCCGCCGGCAAGGTCGCGATAGATATTGATGTCGGTGGGGTCGAGGACGTCTTCCATCCCCGTCATCGAGCTGACCGTCGTGCCGCCCTCGTTGATGGCGTCGTTGGCGATGTGGGAGTGCGCGTCGATGATTCCAGGCGACACGAACTGTCCCGTGGTGTCGATGACCTCGGCGTCCGACGGGATGCTGATGTTCGCCCCGACCGCTGCAATCTTGCCGTCGCGGATGACGACGGTGCCGTTCGGAATTGTCCCCTTCGTCGCCGTGAGCACCGTCCCGCCGCGCAGGGCGACGACGCGGCTCTGCGCCGCCTGCGGCGTCTCATTAATGGGGCTCGGCGCCGCCTCGCTCCCGCGAAGGTTGATGGCAGCAAACGGCACCAGCGCGAGCAACGCGCCGAGCGTCAGGAACCGGGTTGGCAATGGGCGGCGGATCACGGAGACCTCCGGTAAGGCGAGCAACAAAATGAAGCGCAAAGAATAACAGGCGCTCTTCCAGGAGTAAACTGCGGCGGCGAGGAGGATTCGGATGACCCGCCGTACGCTGCTCTCGGTTCTCGGGGCCTCGATCGTCACGGTCCTGCTGCAGCCAGGTCCGCTGGCGCAGCCTGGCGTCCCGGAAGGACCGGTTCGCACGACCGCCACGAGCCCCGCCTACCAGCGGTTCCTCAGCCCGGCGTCACCCCTCGAGCTCGTCGCTGCGAAGAAGGTCGATCGCATCGCCTGGACCGCCTTCGAAGAAGGCAAGCGCAACGCCTATACGGCCGCCGGCCCGGCGTTCAAGCCGGTGCGGCTCACGAGCTTCCTCACCGACAACGGCATCGATCTCTCCGGCGTCCGCATCTCCGACGACGGCTCGACGGTGATCTTCGTGCGCGGGACGGCGGTGAACCGCGACGGCTGGGTGGCCAACCCAAGCGCCGACCCGGACGGCCCCGAGCGCGCGGTCTGGGCTGCCCGCACCGCCGGCGGCGCCGCCTTCCGCGTCGTCCGCGACGCGGTCGCTCCCGAGCTCGCGCCCGACGGCAGCGCGATCCTGTTCGTGAAGGAGGGGCAGATATTTCGCGCCCGCGTTTCACCGGTCCGGTCCGCCACCGAGAGGGATCGAGGCGAGAAGCCGTTCATCACCCAGTGGGGCGTTCAGAGCGGTCCGCGCTGGTCGCCGGACGGACGCAAGGTCGCGTTCGTCAGCACGCGCACGGATCACAGCTTCATCATGATCTACGACGTCGCGACCCGGACGGTGAAGTACATCGCGCCGAGCGTCGACTTCGACAGCAGCCCGCTCTGGACGGCCGACTCGCGCAGCGTCTACTTCGTCCGCCGGCCAGGCCTTCCGTTCGGCCAGCAGGCGCAGCAGGGGGGCGGCGGCGTCGGCATTCCCAACGGTCCGGCGTTTCAGGCCAACCAGGCCGGGCGCGGCGGCCGCGGGCAGGGCAACCAGGGCCGCGGCGGTGGACAGAATCCCGAGGCGTCGGCGCCGCCCGAACGCGTTGCCAACGTGCCCGGGCTCGCCCAGGCGACCTTCCGCGGCGGCTACACGATCGCCGTCTGGAAGGGGAACGTGGCCACGGGAGAGGCGACGGAGGTCTGGCACAACGCGCCGGACGATCGCCTCTTCACCAACTTCAACAACCTGCGGCTTGCCGGCGATCGCCTGATTGTGCCGGTCAATGTCGGCGGTGGCGGCCGTGGCGGGCGCGGCGCCCAGAACCCGCCCGCGACGCCAGCGGCGCCGGTCGACGAATGGGAGCGCTATTACTCGATCGACCTGGCGGCACCGAACTCGAAGCCGGTGCTGTTGACGACGACCGACGGCCTCATCGAGGACCAGACGTCCGTCGCCCTCTCGGCGGACGGCAGCACGCTGTACTACTGCACCAACGCAAAGGACATCGAGCGCCGTCACATCTGGGCGGTTCCAGTGACCGGCGGGCAGCCGCGGCAGATCACGACCGGCGACGGCATCGAAACCTATCCGGCGCCGCTCGCCTCGGGAAAGACGCTGGCGACGCTCAGCGCCGACTGGAAGATGCCGCAGTCGGTCGGCATCTGGCCGCTCCCGGCCGACAGTGCCGCGTCGGCGCAGAAGATCGTCTTCCCGACGTCGTATGGGCACTTCCCGATGGCGGCGCACGTCAAGCCGGAGCTCGTGCTGACGAAGGCGCCGGACGGCTTCGAGATCAAGAACCAGCTGTTCCTGCCGGCGAACATCAAGCCCGGTGAAAAGCGGCCGGCGATAGTCTTCGTTCACGGCGGACCGGCGCGGCAGATGCTGCTCGGCTACCACTACATGCAGTTCTACCACTGGGCCTACGGCATCAATCAGTGGCTCGCCGACCAGGGTTACATCGTCTTGTCCGTCAACTACCGCAGCGGTATCGGCTACGGCCGCTCGTTCCGCACCGCGGCGAACACCGGCGGCCGGGGCAACGCGGAATACCAGGATGTGGCGATTGCCGGCAAGTATCTCCAGTCGCGTCCTGATGTCGATCCCAACCGGATCGGGATCTGGGGCCTGTCGTACGGCGGCCTGCTGACCGGCCAGGCGCTGGCACGCAACTCCGACATCTTCAAGGCCGGCGTCGACCTCGCCGGCGTTCACCTGTGGGGCAGCTCGCTCGATCCCGACGCGGTGTCGTTCAAGTCGTCGGTGATCGGCGCGATCGACGGCTGGAAATCGCCGGTTCTACTCGTCCATGGCGACGACGACCGCAACGTCGCGTTCCAACAGACGACCGGCCTCGTGCAGCTGCTGCGGCAGCGCGACGTCTACTACGAGCTGATCGTTTTCCCCGACGACACCCACGAATCGATGCTGCATACCCGCTGGCTCTACACGCTCGATCGAATGGAGCAGTTCTTCCGGAAGTTCCTCGGGGCGCCGGCGAAGGCGGGGACTGCGCAATAGAGCTTCAGCTCCGCGTTCCGCCGTCGGTCAGCATCGCGAGCAGCGCTTTCTGCGTGTGCAGGCGGTTCTCGGCCTGATCGAACACGACCGACGCCTTCGAGTCGATGACCTCGTCGGTGACCTCGTCACCGCGGTGCGCCGGCAGGCAGTGCATGAAGATCGCGCCGGGCGCCGCTTTGCTCATCAGCGCGGCGTTGACCTGGTACGGCGCGAACGTGCTGTGGCGGGCGGCGGCGCTGTCTTCCTGACCCATCGACGTCCAGACGTCGGTGTAGATCGCATCGGCGCCCCTGGCCGCGGCGGCGGGGTTGGCCGTGAGCTCGAGCCGGCCGTCGGCGGTGGCGCAGGCCTTGACGCTCTCCTGAATCGCGGCCGGCAGCTCGAATCCTTTCGGCGATGCCACCCGCATCGTCGCCCCCAGCATCACGCAGGCCTGCGACAGCGAAGCGGCGACGTTGTTGCCGTCGCCGATGAAGGCAATCTTGCGCCCCTTGAGGTTGCCGAAGTGTTCGGTCAGCGTCAGGCAGTCCGCCAGCGCCTGGCACGGATGCTCTTCGTCGGTCAGCGCGTTGACGACGCGGAGCCGCGGCGCCGCGGCCGCGAACTCCTCGATGCGCGTCTGCGCGAACGTCCGCACCACTGCGGCCGCGACCCAGCGCTCCAGGTTGCGAGCGACGTCGGCGATCGATTCGCGGCCGCCGAGCGCGACGTCGTCGGGGGGCTCGATGGTGTGGCCACCGAGTTCGCGCACGGCGATCTGAAACGTCGAGCGCGTGCGCAGCGACGGTTTCTCGAACAGCAGCGCGACGTGCAGCCCGTCGAGCGGCTGCTCGTGGCGCATACCGGCGGTGCGGGCCGCCTTCAGCGCCGCGGCGCGGGCGAGACACGCGGCCAGTTCCGCCGGTCCGAAGTCGAGCATCGAGAGGAAGCGCGTCGGCGTCGCCGGCGGGGCTGACTTCTTCTGCGTCATTGCACTCTTCATGATGTCGTCCGAGTCCTGTGCCGAGTCTAGGTCCGGTAGTCAGCGTTGATCCGCACGTACTCCGCCGAGAGGTCGCACGTCCACATCCGCGCCGCACCGGATCCGCCGGTGCCGAGATCGACCTCGACGTCGATCTCCTTGCCCTCGAGATAGGCAGCGGCGAGCGGCGCCCGCTCGTCGTAAGGAGTGCCGTCCGCAAACAGCGTCACCGGCCCGATGCGAACGATGGCGCGCTCCAGCGAGAACGCAGCGCCGGCACGGCCGGCGACGGCGACGAGCCGGCCCCAGTTCGGATCGCCGCCATGGATCGCGGTCTTCACCAGCAGCGAGTTGGCGATTGCCCGCGCCGTCAGCCGCGCGTCATCGAGTGACGCGGCGCCGGAGACGCGCACCGTCACCAGCTTGGTCGCGCCCTCGCCACCGCGGACGATGCCGATCGCGAGCGGCTCGCAGGCGGCCTTGAGACTGTCGACGAGCAGCGTCCAGTCGCTCTCGGTCAGCTCGATGCCGCTCGAGCCGTTGGCGAGGGCGAAGACGCAGTCGTTGGTCGAGCACTCGCCGTCGACGGTGATGGCGTTGAACGTGTCGTCGACCGCCGCCTTGAGCGCGCGCTGCAACAGCTCCGGCGCCACCCTGGCGTCGGTGGTGACGACGCCGAGCATCGTCGCCATCAGCGGCTCGATCATCCCCGAGCCCTTGGCCATGCCGCCGACACGAAAGCTCCGGCCGTGCGCGTCGACCTCGACCGCCGACTCCTTCGGAAACGGATCGGTCGTCATGATGGCGCGGGCGGCAGCGCTGCCGCCCTGAGGCGAGAGCTGCGCCGTCGCGTCGCCGATGCCGCGGTGCACCTTCTCGATGTCGAGCTTGACGCCGATGACGCCGGTGGACGCGACGAGAATGCCGGCCGCCTCGCAGCCGACCTGTTCGGCCGTCCACTGCGCCATCTTCGCCGCATGATCGCGGCCGTCGTCGCCGGTGCAGGCGTTGGCGCAGCCGCTGTTGATGACGACGGCGCGGCCGAGCCCGCCGGTCTCCGACAGGTGTGCGTGCGACAGCAGCACCGGCGCCGCCTTGGCGAGGTTGGTGGTGAACACGCCGGCCGCGCTCGCCAGCGTGTCCGAAACCACGAGCGAGAGGTCGGGCTTGCCATTCGCCTTGATGCCGCAGGCGACGCCGGCGGCGCGGTAGCCGAACGGCGCCGTTATGCCGCCCTCGATGGTCCGGAACGCGGTCACGCCGGGACCGCCTCTGCCGGGACGGGCCGCAACGCCAGGCGCCGCAACGTCGTCGGTCGCGAGCCGTGGATGATCGCCGCCGGCCGCTCCGGTCCCATCGTCACGCCGGCGCGCAGCGGCAGCGTGACGGCGTACTGGCCGCAGCGGCGAAAGAGCGAGCACGAGGTGCAGTCTTTCGCGATCTTTTCCGGCACCCAGATGTGCGGCACGATGGTGAAGCCCATGCGTACAAAATGCGACGGGTCATGGGCGAAGGCGGAAAGCGTCCAGAACCCCCCGGCCGTGCCGGCCCTGGCGATCTCTTTGACCAGTGCCGGACCGATGCGGCGGCCGCGGAACGATTCATCGACGACGAGCGAGCGCACTTCTGCGACGCGCTCGCTGAGCGGCGCGAGCTCGGCACACCCGACCACGGCATCGTCGATCGACGCGACCGTCGCAACAACGAAGCGCGCGGCGTTGCGGGCGATGTCCTCGATGCTGCGAGGCAGCAGGTGCCCGGCCTCGAGATTGTCGGCGATGAGCCGGTGGATTGCCGGCACGTCCGACGGGCTCGCCGTCCGCAGGATCATTGAATCGGTCACGATGTGTGTGCCTCCGCTGCCTTGCCAATCGCCTGCTCGAGAAGCGAGCAGGCCTCGTCCACTTCTGCCTCGGTGATTACGTAGGGGGGCAGAAGACGCACGACCGTGTTGGACGTGCGGTTCACCAGTAACCCGAGCTCGAGCGCTGCCTCGACGACCGGCAGCGCCGGCCGGTCGAGATCGAGTCCCCAGATCAGCCCGGCGCCGCGGATCTCGCGGACGGCCGGGTTGCGCGCCGCAATGGCGCGCAGCTGCCGTTCGAGGTGGGCGCCGACCGCCGCGACGTGCGCCATCAGGCCGCGGTCGAGCAGTTCCTCGAGGAACACGAGCGCGGCACGGCACGCGAGCAGGTTGCCGCCGTAGGTGCTGCCGTGGTCGCCGAACGCCGCCGCCCTGGCCACCCGCTCGCTGAAGAGCGCGGCGGCAATCGGCACGCCGGCGCCGAGCGACTTGCCGACCGCCATCAGGTCGGGTTTCAAGCCGAGCGCCTCCGAGTAGAAGGCGCGGCCGGTGCGGCCGAGGCCGCACTGAATCTCGTCGGCGATGAGCAGCGCCCCGGTGCGCGCGCAGGCGTCGGAGACCGCGTCCGCCGTCGCCTGCGAAAACGGCCGGACGCCGCCCTCGCCCTGCAGCGGTTCGAGGATTACCGCTGCCGTGCGATCGGTGACGGCGGCGCGCAGCGCCGCGACGTCATTCGCCGGCACGAACTGCACGTCGGCCAGGAGCGGCGCGAACGGGGCGCGATAGTGATCGTCCCAGGTCACCGACAGCGCGCCGATGGTGCGGCCGTGGAACGAGTTCTCGAACGCGACGAAGCCGGAGCGGCCGCCGTCGCCCTGCGAATGCCAGAAACGGCGCGAGAACTTCAGGCACGCCTCGACTGCTTCCGCGCCGCTGTTGCAGAAGAAGGCGCGCGGCAGGCCGGAGATCGCCGACAGCCGGGTCGCCAGCTCACCCTGCAGCGGGTGATAGAACAGGTTCGACGTGTGCAGCAGTGTCGACGCCTGCTTTGAGAGCGCCGCCGCAAGTCCAGGGTGCGCGTGACCGAGCGCGGCGACGCCGACGCCGGAGATCAGGTCGAGATAGCCGCGGCCGCTGGCATCGAACAGACGGCAGCCGCGACCGCGCTCGAAGACCACCGGATTGCGCTTGTAGACCTGGAGCACATGCTCGGTCTCGACCGTCATCACGTTGGTGGGCGTCGTCATCGTCGTCATGCTCTCGTCTCCGCTTTCGTCGGCTTCGCCGCTACGAGCCTCGTGCCGGGGGCGGCGCGATAGTCGCCGCCGCGGCCCGAGACGATTGACACTTCCTTCACACCGCTCGCGAACGCGCGCCGGCAGGCGGCGAGCTTCGCGATCATTCCCGAATGGGCGACACCCGACGCCGTCATCGCGTCGATGGTGTCGACCGCCAGCTCGGCGACCGTCTGTCCCTCCGCGTCGAGGACGCCGGCAGTGCCGCCGGCGACGATCAGCCGCGTCGCTGGCAGCACCGTCGCGAGGTGCGCGGCCAGGACGTCGGCATTGACGTTCAGCAGCCCGCCCCCGCCGTCGACGCCGATGCTGGCGACGACCGGGATGCAGCCGATCGTCAGCAGGTCGGCCAGCAGCGCCGCGTCGGTGCCAACTGGTTCACCGACCAGCCCCAGGTCGGCCAGCTCGCCGGCCACGGTCTTGAGCGGCGCCGCACGCCGCGCCAGTCCGATCGCGCCATCAGCCCCGGTCAGGCCAATCGCGCGGCCGCCGGCGGCGCCGATCGCGGCGACGAAGGCGGTGTTGGTCCGGCCGGCCAGCACCGCGACGACTGTGTCGAGCGCCGCCGCGTCGGTGACCCGAAGGCCGTCGACGAACTGCGGCGATTCGCCCCGCAGCCGCAGCTCGGCGTCGATCGCGCGCCCGCCGCCGTGGACGACGACCAGCGACTCGCCGGCCGCGAGCGCGGCCACGGCTTCCGCCGCGATCCGCATCGCCGCCGCGTCCTCCAGCAGCTCGCCGCCCAGCTTCAGGACCGTCGCCATGTCAGTTCAACCCCGCCGTCTCGTCGAACCCGTAGGCGACGTTGAAGTTCTGAATCGCCTGGCCGGCGGCACCCTTGACCAGGTTGTCGATGCACGAGACGAGCACCAGCTGACCGCCCGGGCGATCGACCCTCCAGCCGATGTCGCAGTAGTTCGTGTGCGCGACGTGCTTGATCTCCGGCAGCTCGCTGCCCGTAAGCCGGACGAACGGCGACGTGCCGTAGGCGTCGTGCAGGACCTTTTCGATCGCCGCGGCATCGACACCCGGCTGCAGCCGGGCGTAGATGGTTTCGAGAATCCCGCGGTCGAGCGGCACGAGATGCGGCACGAAGGTGACGTCGACACCGAGCTCCTGCTGAATTTCGGCGCCATGCCGGTGCGAGAACACCCCGTAGGCCGACATGCTGCCGTGCACCTCGGAGAAATGCGTGCGCTCGGTGGGCGTCTTGCCGGCGCCGGAGATCCCGGACTTCGCGTCGATGACGATGCCGGGTTGCAGCAGTCCGGCCGCCACGAGCGGCTGCAGCGGCAGGATCGCTGCGGTCGGATAGCAGCCCGCGCAGGCGACGAGCGATGCCGTCCGCAGGGCCTCGCGATACCGTTCGGTCAAGCCGTAGGTAACCGGCACCTCCGGCTTCGGCGAGTGCGGATACCAGCGCTGCCGTTCGCTGTCGGTGCGCAGGCGGAACGCCCCCGAGATGTCGAACACCCGGGAGCCGCGCCGCGCCAGCTCGGGACCGATTTCCGCCGACAGCGTGTCCGGCACGGCGAGGAAGACGGCGTCGGTATCCTTCACCAGCCGCTCGACGTCGAGCTTCTCGATCGGGGCGTCCCAGATCTTCCGGAGCGACGGCAGGCGCTTCGCCTCTGAGGTGGCCGACCCCATCGCCGCCCGCAGGTCGACGTACGGGTGCCTGGCCAGCCGGCGGAGAAGCTCCATCCCGGAATAGCCCGTTGCCCCGACGACACCTACCCTTACCGGCGTATAAGTATTCATCCGAACCTCTAGTTATACAGGCTCGTTCGCAGTCAGTCAAGAAAAACCTCATGACTTTGGTCGGTCACCTGCATATTCATGTATACTCATTCGTTACTCATGGTGATGCAGCTCCGCCGCAAGGCGGCAATCCTCGAACTCGTTGAACGCGAAGCAATTACGAGCCAGGAGCAGCTTCGGACCAGGTTGCGGGATGCCGGCATCGAGGCGACGCAGGCGACACTTTCACGGGACATTCGCGACCTTGGCCTCGTGAAGCGCGCTGTCGACGGCGCATACCGCCGTCCGGGTGCCGAGCAGGCGACGAGCGGGGACGCCCTGGCCGGGTTGAAGCGGGCTGTCGGGGAGTTCCTGCGGACCGCGGAGACGGTCGAGCAACTCCTGGTGCTGCGGACCGATCCCGGCCAGGCGCAATCGCTCGCCGTGGCGATCGATCGCGCGCGGGTGCCGGAGATTGCCGGAACGATTGGCGGCGACGACACGATCCTGGTCATTTGTCGCTCCGCCGCGGATGCGGCGGCGATCGCGGAGCGCTTTCGCGGGCTGCAGGTGTCGGCCGCCCGCTGAGGCGCCGGCGTCGTAGCCCGCGTCGGAGCCGCGTTAGAGAGCCGCGGCGGAGCCGCGTAGAGAGATAGAGGAACTGATGAAGCGAATCATCCTTGCGTATGCCGGAGCGGAATCCGCGCCGGCGATTCCCTGGCTGCTGCAGCGGCATGCCGCCGAGGTCGTCGCGGTGCTGGTGGATCTCGGCCGCAGGAGAGACCTGGTCGAGCAGCGCGAGCGCGCGCTCTCGCTCGGCGCCGTGCGCTGTCACGTCGTCGACGCCCGCGACGAGTTCGCGCGCGACTACCTGCTGCCGGCGCTGCAGGCGGGGGCGTTTGCCGGCCCGCGTCCGCCGGTGACGCCGGCCCTGGCGCGGCCGATCATCGCTCGCAAGGTCGTCGACCTCGCGGTCATGGAGAACGCGACCGCCATCGCCCACGGCGCCGGGCGCGGCTACGATCGCGCCTCGCTCGGCGTCCTGGTTCGTTCGCTCGACCCGGCGCGCGAGCTGATCACGGTGCCGACCGGCGCCGATGACGATTCGGCACAGATCGCCGCCAACGTCTGGGGCCGCGCCGTCGATGCGACAGGCGGGACGGACGTCTCGGACGACCTTTACATGCTGACCAGCTCTCCCGCTGACGGGCCGGACCGCCCGGCGACCGCCGAGCTCGAGTTCGTGCGCGGCATGCCGGTTCGTGTCAATGGCATCGAGATGTCATTGCTCGAGATGATCGAGAGCCTGGAGATCATCGGCGGCACGCACGGCATCGGCCGCAGCGACGCGGCGATCGTCAAGGCCGACGGTTCGAGGTTCCGCGAGGTGGCGGAAGCGCCGGCAGCGGTGACGCTGCACGTCGCTCACGCCGCGTTGACGGCCGCTGCCAGCCCGAAGGCGCTGGCAGCGATCATCGGCCAGGTCGGCGCCGCCTATGCCGACCTGATTCAGTCGGGCCAGTGGTTCACTGCGACGCGCGATGCGCTCGATGCCTTCACGCACGCGGTCCAGGCGCAGGTCACCGGCTCGGTGCACCTCGAGCTCCTTCGCGGCGACTGCCGCGTCGTCTCGAGCGCACCGGCGCCCTCCGTTCACCCGACGCCGCCGGCGGTCACCGCCGATGGTCTCATTCAGTAGGAACGCGTTCCCGTGGCACATCTCTGGTCAGGAAGGTTCGAGGGCGATCCCGACGCGGCTCTCGTCGAGTTCGGCCGCTCGTTCGGGTTCGATCGCCGCCTCTTCGAGGACGACGTGCGCGGCAGCGTTGCCTGGGCGACGGCGCTCGAGCGCGCCGGCGTGCTGACGCCCGGCGACGCGGACAAGATCCGGCGCGGCCTGGCCGACTGCTTGCCGCCGGCGGCGATCCCGCCTTCTTCGATTCGGCGCCGGCCGCGGCGGACGAAGACGTCCATGCCTTCGTCGAGCGCGAGCTCGTGCAGCGCATCGGCGACGCCGGTCGCCGGCTGCACACCGGCCGGTCGCGCAACGAGCAGGTGGCGGTCGATCTCCGCCTCTATCTCAAGCGCCGGCTGCCGCAGCTGCAGCGCTCGCTCGTCGCGCTGATCGACGTTCTGGTGACGTCGGCGTCGCGCGCCGGATCGGCCGCCATGCCGTCGTACACGCACCTGCGGCGGGCGCAGCCGATCCTTGCCGCGCATTTCTTTCTCGCCCACACTTCGGCGTTCCGCCGCGATCACGACCGCCTCGCCCGGCTGCTCGTCGACGTCGACGAACTGCCGCTCGGCTCCGGCGCCATCGCCGGCACCAGCTATCCCATCGACGTCGACGCGCTCGCCCGCGACCTCGGCTTCGCCGCCGTCGTCCGCAACAGCATCGACGCGACCGGCGATCGCGACATCGTCGCCACGTTCCTCTACGTCAGCTCGTTGACGATGGTGCACTTGAGCCGGCTGGCGGAGGACGTGATTCTCTTCACGTCCGAGGAGTTCGGGTTCTTCGAGCTCGCCGACACCGCGGCGACGGGCAGCAGCCTGATGCCGCAGAAGAAGAATCCGGATCCGATGGAGCTCGTGCGCGGCAAGTCCGGGCGCGTGATCGGGCGGCTGACCGGATGGCTGGCGACGATGAAGGGCCTGCCGATCGGCTACAGCAAGGATCTGCAGGAGGACAAGGAAGCGTTGTTCGAAACCGAGGATACCCTGCGCGGCTCGCTGGCGGCGACGGCGTCGGTCGTCAGCGGCCTCGAGCTCAACGCGGCGGTGACGGAACGGGCGGCGTCAGGGCTGCTGCTGGCGACCGACGTCGCCGACTATCTCGTCGCCAAGGGCGTGCCTTTCCGCGACGCGCACGAGATCGTCGGCGCGCTGGTCCGCCGCCTGGTTCGCGAGAAGCGTTCGTTCGACGATCTCACCATCGACGAGTGGCGGACGCACTCGCCGCTGTTCGAAGCCGACGTCCGCACGGCGATCACGCCGGCGGCGTCGATCGCGAAGAAGCGCACGCCGCAGTCGACGCATCCTGACGCCGTCGCCCGCGCTCTCGACGAAGCGAAAGGCTGGCTCGCGGCGCAGCAGTGAGCGCTGACAATGATTTATCTCGTGCACCACGGCGACGCGGTTGGTCCCGACGTCGAGCCACAGCGGCCACTGAGCGTGCTGGGGCGAAGCCAGGCGGAAACGCTGGCGCAGGAATGTGCATCGCGCGGTGTCGTGCCACGCGCGATCTGGCACAGCGGCAAACTTCGCGCGCGTCAGACCGCGGAGCCGTTCTGGCGGCTCTGCAATCCGCTGGCAACTTTCGAAGCGATCCGTGGACTGCAACCGGACGATCCGCCAGCTTGGATCCGCGACCGGTTGATTGAAGAGGACCGCGACATCATCATCGTCGGCCACATGCCGCACCTGCCCGCAGCGCTCGCGCTGCTGACGGCGAATGCAGACACGAACGCCATCGCCTTTCCACTGCACGGCCTCGTCGCGCTCGAAGCGGACGGACCGCGGTGGAAAGAACGATGGCGTATCGCCGGAGCCGCAGGCTAGAAGCGGAACGTCGCGCCGACGGTGCCGCGCCAGAACCTGAAGTCGGTGATGCCGATCGAGAACTCGTCTTCGCCTTCGAAGTCCTCAATCTGCCGGAAGTAGCGCACGTCGCCGCGGATGCCAAAGTTGTCGGTGAAGAAGAAGTTGGCGCCGGCGCCGACGTTGAACCCCCAGTTGGTCGAGTCGATGTCGAAGAGGTCTTCGGCGTCGCCGATCGAGCTCTTGATGAGGCCGATGCCGCCGACTGCGTAAGGCCGGAAGCCGACGCCGCTCTGTCCGCCAATCGGAATACCGACGATGAGATTGCCCATCAGGGTCGTCACGTTGGTGTCGCCGAACTCGAAGTCGTCGTCGCCGACCGTGTTCTGGAAGAAGTTCGGCGTGTAGCCGAAGTCGAATTCGAAGCCGATGATGCCGGCTCCCATCCATGCGAGCGATGCGCCGAACATGGCTTTCTGCTCGAACTCGTCGTCGAAATCGTCGAACTCGTAGAGGTCCACCGCGCCGCCCCAGTTCCAGCCGACGAACGGGGTCAGCAGCCAGTCAGCGGATGCCTTTGTCGGGGTAGCAAGGGAGGTAAAAAGAACCAGCGTGGCGGCAATGAACAGTTTACGGACTGACATTTCGTTCGTCTCCTAAGCTCTGGGCGGCCGGGCTCGGCACGCCATCCGACTCGTCCGTTGGGACGTAGTCGGGTAACGTCGGTGCAATCGCTATGCCTCGACGCAATTACTGAAGAGCTTAGAGTTCCTTCTCGATGTCGATCGATACGGGAGACGTGAGACGAACCGTCACGACGGTTCCAAATGGCAGAGTCGCCGGGTTTCGATCGCCGGCCATGACGACAGCGCCGCCGGCGCCGGCGCCGGTCGCGCCGCCAATCGCCGCCCCCTTCGCGCCGCCGATGATGGCCCCCAGGACGGCGCCGCCGATCGCTGCGCCGCCGATCTTGCGCGCGCTCTCCGAGCCGGGCGAGGAGCCCTCGCGGAAGATCGCATCCGTGCGGAACGGCACGCTGCTGCCGTCCGCGAGCACCAGGGTATGGAAGCGAACGCCCAGCCGGGCCTTGGTCTTCATCTTGCCGCCGCGCTCGACCAGGATCACGTCACCGAGCACGCGAGCTCCGGCCGGTATTGCGACGCGGCCGTCCGACATCACCTCCCGCGTCACCCGAGCTTCGACGCGGTCTTCTACCTGGGCGGTTTCGCTGGTGAGCGAGGTCTCGACCTTCAGCCCGACCACGGAGGAGGCCGGAACCACGACTTCGACGATGCGCGGGACCGGCGGCGGGGGCGGCGGTTCCGGCAGCGGCGCGACCGGGGCCGTTGCGACAGGTGCTGGCGTCGCACCTACAGGCTCGACGGCCGGCGCCGCCACGTACGCGTCCCTCTGCGGCGCAGCAGCGGGCGGCGGAGCATCCTTGCGCGCTACTGGTGCGGGCCGCGGCGTGCGCGAAGACGCCGGCGTGTTGACGCGCGGCCGCGGCGACGGCTTCTCGACCGGCTCAGCCGCCTCCGGCGGGGCGGAGGGCTCAATGGGTTTGGCTGGCGAGACGACCGTCTCGGTCTCGGCGACTGGCGCCGGGGCTACCGCTTCAGCCGGGGAGGCGACTACAGTCGGCGCGTCGTTCTGGCGGACCGCCAGATACGCGCCTCCGGCGGCGGCGGTGACGCAAGCCGCGGCAAACAGGCCAAGGACGACTGGTTTCGCAAACATGACTGGTAGTGCTCCTGGTTCCACCTACCCGCTGAGCAAGGACCGTACCTCGCAAAACTGCTCGATACCCCTGATATTTCGGCCCATCGCGCGCCAGTCTGTGCCCCCTGCGCCTCCCCGGAGACAGTGCTGTCCTCGCGACAGGACCACCACCAGCCCGGCCGGCGGAAACAGGCCGATTCGCGGTGGTTTGCCGGGGCACTGGCGTTGCAGCCGGGAACACGATAACGTGGCGGCCTGCGGGACGCCAGGTGCGCGATGCAGCGAAGGAGCGGTTGAAAATGACTCGCTGGGCAGTGCTTCCGATGATGGTGCTGACGCTTGCCGCGGCCCCGCTTCGCGCAGAGGCGGTCACGCTTCAGGAGATCATCGACCTCTCGCGTGCCGGTCTCGGCGAAGAGGCGCTGCTGGCGCTGATCGAGATCGATCCCCGCGTCTTTCCCATCGATGCCGCGTCGCTGCAGACGCTCAAGAAGGCGGGCGTCAGCGAGAAGGTCATCATCGCGATGATCAAGAGCGGCCGGGCACCGGCCGTCATGCTGGAGCCGGAGCCGTTCGTCGAGCCCCAACCGGATCCTCCACCGCCGCCGCAGGTCGTCATCGTCGAGCGGGAACCAGTGGTGCGGGAAGTCGTCGTACCAATCGCCGTGCCGATCTACGTGCCCGTGACGCGTTCGCACGACCGCGATGTCAGGGACGAAGACGATCGCCGGTTTCGAAAGACGGCGGAGCCGGTCTATTGGGGATTCGGCGGGAAGCTGAGACCGGACGCCTGGACGCCGGCGCCAACTAAATCGGAGAAGGCCGGCCAGTCGTCGACGACGTCATCGTCATCGAACCGCAGACCCTGATACCGCGGTCAATTCTCGCGTTTGCCCTCTTTGTCGCGCGCCTCGAGCCTGGCGTAGTACCGCTGCGCCGCCGCACCAAGCTTTCGCTTCTGTCCGATTTTCTTCTCGCCCGGGTCCTTGCCGTGCGGTGAGGCGTGCTCGATCTCCGAGTTCAACTCGGCGCCCACCAGGATCGCCGCGGACGTCAGGTAAAACCAGAGCAGGAGCACCATGACCGTCCCGAGGGTGCCGTAGGTTTCGTTGAAGTCGCCGGCGAATCCGATGTAGGACTTCAGCCCGAGCGACACGAGAATCCACAACACCGTGGCGAGCACCGCGCCGGGGGTCAGCCACACCCAGTCCTGCTCGGCATCAGGAGCGAAATAGTAGACGAGCGCGATGCCGGTTGCGGCGAGGCTGAAGACCACCGGCCACTGCAGCACCGTCCACGCCGTCACGAAAACAGGCCCGAGCCGGATCGACTCCGCCAGCCGTTCCCCGAGCGTCGGTCCGACGATGATGAGCGCGCTCGACAGGAGGATGAAGAACGCGAGGCCGACCGTCAGCACGATCGCAGTCAGCCGGACTCTTACGAAGGATCGGCTTTCCTTCAGGTCGTAGGCCGTGTTGAGGGTGGTGATGATTGAGACCATTGCCCCCGAGCTGCTCCAGATGGTGATCAGAAACGCGAACGTCAGCAGCCCGCCGTTCTCCCGGCGCGAAATGTCCAGGATCTGCTGATTGATGATCTGCAGCACGTCCTCCGGCGCCAGCCGGCCGAGATACCGCACGACCTCGTCGGTAAGGTTCTCCAGAGGAAAAAAGCTGGCGATCGAGACCAGCGTCAGCAGGGCGGGAAACAGGGAGAAGAACAAGTAGTACGACTGTTGCGCCGCCAGCGACAGCACGTCGTCCTCGACGACCTCCCCTGCGGTTCTCTTCAGAAGTTCCCAGGGACCGACCGGCAGTGCAAGGCGCGAGAACATCGCCCTTTAATCGAGCAATCCGGCTGCCAGCGCTACCGTCGGCGGTCATGGTTGTGCTATAACGCCATTTTTTCGGCCTTTCCTTGTTGTACGTGTCGTGAGGAGGATCCATGTCTTTCGGCCCCCTGCAGAACCCGGCGGTGCGGTTCACCGTGGTTCTGCTCCTGGTGACGCTGGTTGCGCCGCCGACGAATCCCGAAGCGCAATCGCGTGCCGCCCAGACGACGAAGCAGAAGCTCGATGAGGAGTACACCGCGAAGATCAAGGAGTACACGCAGGATCCCCGCATCAGCACCGAGCTCGTCGATCACCTCCCGGCCTCCGACACGATTCCGACGCCGCTCAAGTTCTTCGGCCGCATGCCAGGCACGCCCGGCGAGCTGACGTACGCCAAGGACATCCACCGCTACTACGAAGCGCTCGACAAGGCCTCGGACCGCATCACGATGTGGACGATCGGCAAGACCGAGGAAGGGCGCGACATGGTGCTGCTCGCCGTTGCCGACGAGGCGACGATCAAGCAGATCGAGAAGTACAAGGGGATGGTCGCGTCGCTCACTGACCCGCGGAAGACGACCGAGGAGCAGGCGCAACAGCTCATCAGGACGGCGAAGCCCATCTACTGGGTGACGAGCGGCATGCACTCGGGCGAGACGGGCGGCCCAGAGATGCTGCTCGAGCTGCCATACCGGCTGGCGGTCCAGGAATCGCCGTTCATCCAGACGATTCGCAACAACGTGATCACGCTGATCACGCCGGTCATCGAGGTCGACGGCCGCGAGAAGCACGTCGACACCTACTACTTCAACAAGAAGCGGCCAGAGGCGGAACCGCGGCTGCCGCTGATGTACTGGGGCAAGTACGTTGCCCACGACAACAACCGCGACGGCATGGGGCAGTTCCTCGCCCTGACGCGTAACACGACGAAGACGTTCCTCGACTGGAAGCCGACCGTCCTCCACGATCTGCACGAGGCGTCGACGTATCTCTACGCTTCGACCGGCACCGGTCCCTACAACGAACAGATCGATCCGATCACGATCGACGAGTGGTGGCTGCTGGCGAAGACAGAAGTCATGGAGATGACCAAGCGCGGCGTCCCCGGCGTCTGGACCTACGGGTTCTACGACGGCTGGGTGCCGAACTACATGTTCTTCATCGCCCACTCGCACAACTCCATCGGCCGCTTCTACGAAGTCGCGAGCTACGGGCCGGACCTGCGCGAGCAGGGCGGCGGCGGCGCGACGAGCCGCGAGTGGTTCCGCCCGAACCCGCCGCTGCCGTCGATCAAGTGGGGCCCGCGCAACAACACCAACATCCAGCAGTCGGCGCTGCTCATCGCGCTGAACCACATCGGCAAGAACCGCGAGACCTATCTCGAAAACTACTGGATCAAGAACAAGCGCGCGGTCGACAGGGGCAAGAACTGGCCCGACCTTCGGCTGGGTCATCCCGGCGGGGCAGCGCCGCAAGGCGGACGCGGCCGACGCCGTCAACGAGCTGCGGCGCCAGGGGCTCGAGGTGCATCGCGCGACGTCGGCCTACAAGGCGGGCAGCGTCAGCGTCGAAGCCGGCGACTACGTGATCCGCGGCGATCAGCCGTATCGCACGCTCGCCGAGATGTACTTCTCGATCCAGAACTACGCCCCGGCGAACCCCAACCCGTACGACGACACCGGCTGGACGTTCCCGCTGATGCGCAACGTCGTCATTCGCCCGGTCGAGGACAAGGCGATCCTGGCGAATGCGTCGACGCTGCTGACGACTGATGCGAAGGCCCCCGGCGGCATCGAAGGAACGGGGGCGACGGTGATCGTCGACCACACGACTGACAACGTCCTGATGAAGTTCCGCTTCACGCACGCCAAGGTGCAGATGCATGCGGCCGAGGAAGAGTTCGAGGCCGGCGGCCGCAAGTTCCGCGCCGGCGCGTTCGTCATCCCGAATGCCGATCGCGCGGCCCTCGAGCCGACGATGAAGGAGCTTGGGATTTCCGGGTTCGCGGTCGGCGCGGCGCCGCAGGTGGCGATGCACGAGCTCGACGTGCCTCGCATCGGCTACGTCCACTCGTGGTCGAACACCCAGAACGAAGGCTGGGTCCGTGCCGCGCTCGACACTTACGGCGTGCCGTACACCTACTTTGGCGACATCAAGCTGCGCGAGGGCAGCCTGCGGCAGAAGTACGACGTCATCGTCTACCCGCACGTCGGCGGGTCGGCGCAGGCGCAGGTCAACGGCATCCCGAAGACCGGCTCGATGCCGCTGCCATACAAGAAGACGACCGAGACGCCGAACCTCGGTGTCCAGGATCAGGCCGACGACATCCGCGGCGGCATGGGCTGGGAAGGGTTGATGGAGCTGGTGAAGTTCGTCCGCGAGGGTGGCACGCTCATCACCGAAGGTGCGACGGCGACGATCTTCCCCGAGTACAACGTCACGAATGGCGTCACCGTCGAAACCCCGGACGCCCTGTTTGTCCGCGGCTCGATCATGCGCGGCGTGTTCGCCGATCGGCGCAGCCCGATCGCGTACGGCTACGATGCACAGCTGCCGGTGTACTTCAGCCAGGCGCCGGTGCTCAACGCCAGCGGCGGCGCCGGCGGCTTTGGCGGCGGCGGCCGCGGCGGCAACGCGCTGCCGGGCGTCGGCATGAACACGCAGCCGATGGCGACGGCGCCGCAGCAGCGCCTGTCGACGTGGGATCCGGACTCACCGCAGCCCGCCGGCGGCGCGCCCGGTCAGGGTCGTGGCGGCCGCGGCGGCGCGGCGGCTACGGACACGGCGGGCGGCCGCGGCGGCCGGGGTGGCGGCGGCGGTGGCCGTGGAGGAGTCGGCGGCGGAGGAGATGCCTCGACCCAGCCGCGTGTCGTGCTCGCGTTCCCGTCGAACGCGGACGACATGCTGCTGTCGGGCGTCCTGGTCGGCGGTCAGTCGCTCGCCAACCGGGCGCAGGTCGTCGACGCCCCGCTCGGCCAGGGCCACGTCGTCATGTTCGCGATCCGCCCGTTCTGGCGCTGGCAGACGCAGGGCACGTTCTTCCTGGGCTTCAACGCGATCCTGAACTGGAACGACCTGAGCGCCGGCCGTCCCGCGCCGGCGCGCCCGGGCACCGCGCAGTAGCTGGAGTTCGGATTCGGGGACAGTCACTCGTGACTGTCCCGAGTGACTGTCCCCGAATCGACGCTGCGAATCCATTCCGGATCGCCGAACGGAACTTGACGCTGGACCGACTGACGCACTGCGTCGCGGTCGGCGCTCGCCATGGTTTCGTTGACAATCTCCCGCCAGTTTGACGGCCTTTGAACGGGAGAAGGAGCGACCAGCCGCCTGCCATCCAGCGCGGCGTCTCGTGTGAGGCTGGACCATCCCCAGTGCTCGGCCCGTTGTACGAGCTGTGCCCGCAACGGATTGGCTTCGACGTATCTGAGCACTGTCAGGAGGTGAGAGTCCGTCTGGATCGGGAACGCCTTGTACCGGCCCTGATAGAGATGCCCTGTGCCCCTCAGCTCGCCGAATCGGTAGTGTCGGCGGATATGTGCATTCATCATCCAGCGCATGAATGCAGAAATTGCGATCCCCTGTGCCGGCCAGAGCACCAGGTGAAAGTGATTCGGCATGACCGCGAACGCAAGCAGGCGCACCGGCCACCTCGCGACGGCGTCGGCCAGCGTCGTCAGAAACATCTCGTAATCAGTGTGTTGCGAGAAGACCCGTTGCCGCCTGTTGCCTCTATTCAGGACGTGATAAGGCAGGCCATCGATGAACTGTCGTGCGCGTCTCGGCATGAGGACTCCTGGGGGAGCGTCCTGGACGATGGCAAGAGTTCTGCCCGAGCGACGTAAGCGGGGACAGTCACTCGTGACTGTCCCGAGTGACTGTCCCCGCCCTGTATGATCGATGGATGGGCGGGGACGTCATCGTGGTGGGCGGCGGGGTCATCGGCTGTGCCATCACGCAGGAACTGGCGCGGCGCGGCGCCCGCGTCCGTCTGATCGAAGCGCGCACCGTTGCCGCTGGCGCAACCCGCGCCTCTGCCGGAATCCTCGCCCCGTACATCGAAGGTCACGAACGCGGGCCGCTCTTCGACCTGACGCTGCGAAGCCTCGCGCTCTACGATCGATTCATCACGAGCGTGACGGCGGACTCGGCGGTGGCCGTCGACTACCGCCGCTGCGGTTCACTCGAGATTCCCGCCGACGACGACGCGGCCGACGAGATGCGGTGCGTCGTACGACAGCTGGCCGGGACTGGATTGCAGTGGCTGACGGCCGACGAGGCCCGACGCCTGGAGCGCGGCCTGCCGGCGACAATACCCGGCGCGCTCCTGTCGCCGATGCACGGCTATGTCGCGGTTCCCGAACTGATCGAAGCGCTCGTCTGGTCGGCTCTACGGCATGACGCCGAGATCGAAACCGGGCGCCGGATCGTCGCGATTGACCCGGCCGGTGCAGGCGTCACGGTGCGCGACGACGAGGGCAATTCCTGGCAGGCACCGCACGTCGTCGTCGCGGCCGGCAGCTGGACCGACGAGATCCGGCTGCCCGAGACGCCGGCGTCGGCCGTGCGTCCGGTCAGAGGTCAGCTGATCCGCCTCACCTGGAATGCGCCGCCGCTGTCGCACGTGATCTGGGGGAAGGATTGCTACGTCGTGCCGTGGCAGGACGGGACGGTTCTGGTCGGCGCGACGGTGGAGGAAGTGGGGTTCGACGAGCGGACGACGGCAGCCGGGGTGCGCGACCTGCTCGAGGCGGTGTGTGAGCTCCTGCCCGAGGCGTGGGGCGCGACCTTTGTCGATGCCCGCGCCGGCCTGCGTCCCGCCAGCGCCGACGGCCTGCCCGTCGTTGGCCGATCGTCGACGGTGCCCGGGCTCCTCTACGCGACCGGCCACTTCCGCAACGGCATCCTGCTGGCGCCGCTGACCGCGTCTCTCGTCGCGGATCTGATCCTCGAGAACCGCGACGACGACCCGGCCCTGGCCTTGATGTCGCCGACCAGACCGGGCACCGATGCCTGAAACCTTCGACCGTTACTGACCGAGCCTGGACGCGGTCTGCTGCACGGCCTCGAACGCGATTACCGCCAGCTGATATTCGAGCAGGCCCTGCAGCTCGCCGTTGCGCGCGATCGCCAGGTCGCGCTGCGCCTGGATGACGAGGAAGCTCGTCGACATCCCGACTTCGAACCGCCGCTGCTCGGCGTCGAGACGCTGTTCCGCGAGCTCGCGCGCGAGGCGCACGGTGTCGATACGCTGGCGATTCTGCTCGAGCCGCAGCGCCGCCTGCCGCACTTCGCGTACGGCGCCAATCTCGTTGCTGCGCAGCCGCGCCGCCGCCTGGTCGCGTTCGAGCCGCGCCCGCGTCAGGTTGGCGTCGGCGGTGCTGTTGCCGAGCGGGTAGCTGAACGTCATCCCGATGGTCCAGTTCGGATAGTCGGCGCCGAAGACCTGGCCGAGGGTGCTGCCGAAGCTCGTGGTCTCCGTACCGACGACCGGCCCGAGGAAGCCGTCGCGAATCAGGCGCGTGCCGCCGGCGCCGTCGCCGAGATAGCGCGCCTGGAACCGCAGGTCTGGCAGCGTCTGACTCTTCGACAGTTCCACCGTCGTGTCGCTGATCTGAATCTCGGTGCGCGCCTGCTCGAGATCGGTGCGTTCGCCAAGCGCCCGCCTGACGGCGGCGTCGACGTCCGGACGGGAACCGACCACCGGCACGCGATCGGTGGGATCGATTCGCACCATCCAGTAGTCGGCACGCTTCGGGTCGATGATGAGCGTGCGCAGCTGATCCTCGGTCTGCAGCGCGGCCGTGCGCGCGATGATGAGGTTCTCCTGCCGCTGCGCGACCTCCGCCCGCGCGGCGACGAGATCGAGCGGCGGCGCCTGTCCGACGTCGACGCGGGCTCGGTTGTTGCGCTCGAGCTCGAGCGCGAGGTCGAGCGAGCGCTGCTGCACTTCGACGAGCGCGATCGCCGAGACGTAGAGCCAGTAGGCGCGCTCGGCATCGGAGCTCGTGTTGACCGAGGCTTCACGGAAGCGGCTGCCGGCGAGCTCACGATTGCGCTGACTGATGTCGAGCGCGGCGCGCGGCACGTCGATCTTGAAGTCGCGCAGCAGCGGCTGTGAAAAAGTGAGCGTCAGCCCCGCCGCCAGCTCCGGGTTGAGGCTGGTCAACAGGCTGTCGGTGCCGGTTCGCGCCGCATCGAGCCCCGCCGTGTACGACCCGCCGAACCATGGCAGCAGCTGGTTGACGCCGACGTTCGACGACCAGATGTCGGTGCTGGTCCCCTGTTCGTTGGCAAACAGGTTCGTCGGCGGTGCCAGCTGGTTGTCGTGCAGGAACCCGGACTGAAGCGTCGGCATGAACGCGCCGCGGGCCGCGGCCACGCCGGCGTCGCCAATCGCCGGATCGTAGCGGGCGACGGCGAGATCGGGGTTGTTGCTGATGGCCAACTTGATTGCCTCGTCACGCGTCAGCGTGAGCAGCGTCTGGCCAGGCTGCACCTGGATCTTCACGGTGGAGATCGGTGGCTGCGGCGTTACCGGCTGAACCGTCACCGGCTGGACCGGAGCGGTCTGCGCCGGCGCGGGCGGCGGCGCTGATTGCGCCGCGGCCGTCTGTGCGTAGGCACCGGACGCGATCGCCAGCATCAGTAGCGTGGCGGTCGCCGGCGCGCGCGGCCCGCTTCCATCGCCAGAACCTGACCCGCGAAAGGTCATCGAACAGCGAGTAGGCCACAGGTGTGACGACGAGAGTGAGCAAGAGCACGAGCGATTGTCCTCCGATGATCACGAATCCAATGGCGCGGTTGGTAGCCGAGCCGACGCCGCTGGAGAGTACCAGAGGGATCATACCCGCCACGAACGCCAACGTCGTCATCAGGATCGGCCGCAGCCGGTCGCGGCTGGCCTGCAGGACCGCCGCGTCGCGCTCGAGGCCGCGCTCGCGCAGCTGATTGGCGTGGTCGATCTGGAGGATCGAGTTCTTCTTGACGACGCCGAACAGCACGAGCAGTCCCGAGCGCGGAGAAGATGTTCAGCGACTGGCCGGTGATGATGAGCGACAGCAGCGCGAACGGCAGAGTCAGCGGCAGCGACAGCAGGATCGTGATCGGATGCAGCCACGACTCGAACTGCGCCGCCAGGATCAGATACATGAACACCAGCGACAACCCGAACGCGAGCAGGAAGTTCTGCGCCGCGCGTCCGAGCTCGCGCGAGCGGCCGGCAAAGCGGGTGTTGTAGCCCGGCCCCATCCCGACGTTCTCTGCCGCCCGTGTCATCGCGTCCATCGCCGGCACCTGCGAGTAACCCTGCAGCAGCCCGGCGAAGACCGTCACCTGGCGCTGGCGGTTGAGACGATTGATTTCCGACGGCGCCGTTCCTGACGTCAGGTCGGCGATGTTGTTCAGCGGCACGCTGCCAACCGTGGTCGAGGGCACGGTCAGGTTGCCAATCGCCGTCGCCGTCTGCCGGTTGCCTTCGACCGCACGCATGTGGACTTCGTACTGCTCGCCGCCCTCGTTGTAGGTCGTGATCTGATCGCCGCCGACGAGCAGCCGCAGCGCTTCGGCGGCGTCCGCCGGCTGGACGCCGAGGTCCGCCGCCTTCAGGCGATCGAGGTGCACCGACAACTCCGGCTTGCCGACGTTCAGCGACGTGTCGAGGTCGACGACACCGGGCTCCTTCTTGGCTTCGGCCATGACCGAGCCGGCGTACTGCTCGAGCTTCTTCAGGTCCGGGCCGCTGATGGTGAACTGGATCTCGGCGTTCTGGTTGCCGCCGCCGCCGATCGTCGCCACCGGGCGGACGCCGGTGCGCAGGTTCGGTACACCGACGGCCGGCAGCACCTGCTCGCGGACCACGTTCATGATCTCGAACTGATCCTGCTCCCGGTCGCCGACCGGCGTCAGGCGGACGTAGATGGTGCCGAGGTTGCGGGTCTGCGCCGGGTCGTCGGCGATCGAAACCAGCGTGTACTCGACGCCCGGCAGCCGCTGAATCCGGCTCGCGATCCGGTTGGCGATGATCTCGGTGGCTTCGAGGCTGGTGCCCTCCGGCGCCCGCACGCCGACCTCGAACTCCGCCTGGTCGTCGTTCGGGAGGAAGTTCTTGTTGACGACCATGAACAGCGGCACGCTGCTCAGCAGCACCAGCACCGCCGTCACCGCGACGATGGCGCGGTGCGTCAGCGACCACTGCAGGATCGCGGTGTAGCCGCGGTCGAGCGCGGCGAAGAAGCCGGCATCGCGCGACGTCTTCTCGTCGATGATGTGGCCGTCGGCGTCCTCGTGCCGCGGCTTCAGCTTGATCCAGCGCGCCGCGAGCATCGGCGTCAGCGTGAAGCTGACCAGCAGCGAGACCATGATCGCGAACGACATCGTGAAGCCGAAGCTGGTCATGAAGCGCCCGACGATGCCGCCCATGAAGCCGACCGGGACGAAGATTGCGACCAGCGACAGCGTCGTCGCGAGCACGGCGAGCCCGATCTCGCGCGTCGCCTCGACCGCCGCCTGCATCGGCGGCCGGCCCTTCTCCTCGACGAACCGGTAGATGTTCTCGAGCACGACGATGGCGTCGTCGATGACGATACCGACGGCAAGCGTCAGCGCCAGCATGGTCATCGAGTTGAGGGTGAAGCCCTGGTACCAGATGAGACCGAAGGTCGCGATGATCGAGGTCGGGATCGCGATCGCCGCGATCAGGGTCGAGCGCCAGTTCCACAGGAAGACCAGCACCACGGCCGCGGCCAGGATTGAGCCGATGACGAGGTGCTCTTCGACGCTGTCGATCGAGGCGCGGATGAATTCCGACAGGTCGCGGACGACGCGGATCTCGTAGCCGGACGGCGCCAGCGGCGCGACCTCCGCCAGTCTTTCGCGGACGTTGTCGACGACCTGGACGGTGTTCGTGCCCGACTGCCGCCGCACCGTCAGCATGACGCCAGGCTCGCCGTTGAGGTTTGCCGTCGTCGCCGGTTCGGCCATGCCGTCTTCGATCGTGGCGACGTCGCGCAGCAGGACCTGGTGGCCTTCATTGCGCTGGACGATCAGGTCGCCGAACTCGCCGACCGCTCCGACCCGGCCGCGGGTGCGCAGCGTCATCGCCGTCGCGCCCTGCTCGACGCGGCCGCCGGGGATCTCGGCGTTCTGCGACTGGATCGCCCGCGAGACGTCGGTGACGGTCAGGTTGTAGGCGCGCAGGCGGTCGGCATCGAGCAGGATGTTGATCTGGCGCGAGCGCCCGCCGACGACCACGACCTGGCCGACGCCGCTGACGCTTTCGAGCTGCCGCCGCAGTGTCTTGTCGGCGTACTCGGTGATGTCGCGAATCGGCGCCTTGGCCGACACCGCGAGCGTCATCACCGGCGCCGCGTCGGGGTCGAACTTCTCGACCGTCGGCTGCTCGATCGAGCGCGGCAGCAGCGGCAGGACGCGATTGACGCGGTCGCGCACCTCCTGCGCCGCGACGTCACCGTCCTTCTCGAGCAGGAACGCGACGATGACCTGCGAGACGCCTTCCGAGGAGTTCGACCGCAGCTCGTCGATGCCGGCGATCGTGTTCACCGCCTCTTCGATCTGGTCGGTGACTTCGGTCTCCACTTCCTCGGGCGCCGCGCCGGGAAAGCGGGTCGTGACGACAACCGTCGGAAAATCGACCTTGGGAAACCGGTCGAGCCCGAGCTGTGTGAAAGCGAACGCGCCGATGACGGTCAGCGACAGCGTCAGGACGCTGGCGAAGACCGGACGGCGCACGGAGATTGAAGCAAGCCACTGCATGACGCGGTTCTCTAATCCTTCCCGAGAGGCTTCGCCCCTCGGACTCCCCGACACACGCTCTCGCGCGCCGCTTCGTCGGCGCGCTGCGGGCGCGGGGCTCGCTCGCGGCGCTCGCTCGCACGCGGGAGCCGGGTGGGGTGGTTCATGAGGTAAGTTCTGCTTTTCACTTCACTGCGAGTGCTAGTTACTGCGAACCTGCTGGCCGTCGGTGAGGCGGCCTTTCGGCTCCGACGCCACCGTCTCGCCCTTGGCCACGCCGCTCGTGATCTCGACATGGCCGTCGATCTTCTCGCCGGTGGTGACGATGCGCTCGTCGACGACGTTGTCCTTGACGATGTAGACGCGGTTGGTGCCGGCGACGGTCTCGACGGCGCCCGCCGGAACCAGCAGCGCCGGCGCCGCATCGGGCTGGCGTACGAGCGCGGTCGCGAACAGTCCCGGCTTCAGCCGGCCGTCGCCGTTGCTGGCGATGGCTTCCACGGTCAGCGCCCGCTGGTCGGAGCGGAGCGACGGGGAGATGAACCTGACCGTGGCGGCGAACTCTTCGCCCGGATACGCATCCACCGTCAGGCGCACCTGCTGGCCGACCTTGATCATCGCGACCTGCTGTTCCGGCACCGTCAGCTCGACGCGCATCGGATCGACGCGGACGACGGTGGCGACTTTCTGGCCGCGGGTGACGTAGTCGCCAACACTGACCAGGCGCTCGGCGACGAGCCCGTTCAGCGGCGCCTTCACCGCCGTGTCGTTCACCGCCTTGCGCGCGAGCGAGACCCTTGCCCGAGCCGCCTCGAGCGAGCGGAACGACTGGTCCGCCATGTTCAACGCTGCCTGGTAGTTCTGGCGTGCCGCCTCGAGCTGGGTCCGACGCTGATCGAACTCGCTCTGCGAGATCACCTTCTGGTCGACCAGCGACTGCATGCGGTTGTACTCCGCCTCGGCGAACTCGAGCGATGCCTTGGCGTTCATCACGTCCGGCACGCGCAAGCGATCGAACGGCTGATTGGCGACGAGGCCGAGCCTGGCTTCGATCTGCGCGGCGTTGGCGTCGGCTTCCTGCAGCTGCGCCGACGTCTCCGACGGCGAGATGCGGACGAGCAGCGCCCCCTGGCTGACGCGGGTGCCGCGCTCGACCGGCGTCTCGATGACGCGGCCGGCGGTCTCGGCGCTGACGTCCGCCTGCGCGTCGGCGATGAGCGAGCCGGTGACACGGAGGTAGCGATCGATGGCGCGGCTCTCGACCGCGACCGTCGCGATCGCGAGCGGCTCCGCCGCCTTGACCGTGTCGGCAGCCGTCTCCGCCGTGGTCGAGCATCCCGACAGCGCCAGGGCGCTGGTCAGGATCAGTGCGGGAGCAGTGATGAAAGCGGGGTTCGTCGCGAAATGATGGAAAGGCCGCCGACGTGTCATAACGATCCTCACTCCTCTACGGTGTTCTTCAGTGCGGGCGCGTCCGCTGCGGGGACGAATGTCATCGGCGACCCCGAGCGAAGCCCGGTGAGGGCCGCTTCGAGGGTGTCGCGCACGAGCGCGTCGAGGTCTTCGTTCGGCGTGCCGCGCTGGCACAACCGGCACATCGACGCGCCGAAGGTGGCCGTCAACAGGATCCTGGCGATGACGTCCGGCTGGGATCCGGCGGGAAAGAGCCCGGCGTCGATCGCGCGCTGGATGCGGGCGCCGATCCGTGCCTTCATCTCGCGGACGAAGCCGAAGCGGTCCCAGTCCTTGTTGATGCGCGGCACCGTCCGGTCGACGAACATCAGCGCGAAGTACTCGGGATGCGACTTGCTGAACTCGTAGACGCGCCAGAACGAGCGGCGCAGTCCCTCCAGCATGTCCTCCGCGTCGTCGTCATCCATCAGGCGCGCGCTGAAGAGCAGGTGGAAGCCCTCTTCCGCGAGGGCGAAGAAGATGTCGTCCTTGCTCGGAAAATAGCTGTAGATGGCCGCCGGGCTGTACTCGATCCGCTCGGCAATCTTGCGGATGGAGACGTTGTGATACCCCTCGGCGACGAACAGGTCCCGCGCCGCGTCCAGGATGGACCGTGCGACTGCTTCCCGTTCCCGTACGTGACGTTCCTTGACTCCCAATAACCCTCCAGGGCACCCGCGTTGAACAGCGTTCAACATATTAACACCGTTATACGACTGGACGCCATTGCCGGTTCCGCCGGCGGGTTCGGGAGTATGCTGAGGCATGGCCAAGTTGAAGAAGGCGGACGTCGCCAGGCGCCTCAAGCTGTTGCCAGGATGGGATTTACGAGGCGGCGCGATCCGCAGGCAGCTGACGTTCGACGGCTTTGCGGACGCGCTGGCGTTCGTCGTGCGGCTCGGGTTCGAGGCCGAAGCGGCGGACCACCACCCTGACATCACGGTCAGCTACAAGCGCGTTACCTTGATCTACGTGACACACAGCGCCGGGGGTTTGACGACGAAGGATTTCAGCGGCGCGGCCAGGGCCAGCGAGCTGGCGGCGGCGATGGGCGGAAAGTAGCCGGACGGACCACCGATCCGATGGAGCTGAAGAATACGTACAGCGCTCGCGAGGTCGCCGCGCTCACCGGCCTGAGCGCGCGTCAGCTCCAATGGTGGGACGATCGGCGTCTCTTCCAGTCAGCGGTGTCGCCGAAGCCGACAGCTGCCGGCGGATTCACCGAGCGCCGCTACACTCCGGTCGATCTGCTCGAGCTGATGGTGCTCGCCGATCTTCGCCGCCAGGGACTGACCGTCGCCCGCATCCGGCAGCTGCTCGAGACCCTGCGCTCGACTTTCGGGATCAGGCTCTTCGATGCGATCGGCGGCGCCGGCTCGTTCACGCTGATGACCGACGGTCGCGAGGTCTACGCGCAATCGGCCCAGGGCGAGTTCTACAACCTGCTGCGCAACCCGTCGCAGCCGCTGCTCGTGCTCGGGAGCGAGCTTCCGCTGCGGCAGCTCACGGCCAAGGCTCACGCCGCGCGCGGGAAGCGCCGCTCGAGCAAGAGCCGGAAGAACGCCGAGAAGAGCGGGAAGAGAAAAACGAAGCGCGACGACGCCTGAGGCGTCAGCCGATCGGGAAGATCTTGTCGAGCCCGTCGGCCGGGCGGGGGATTACGTGAACGCCGACCAGCTCGCCGACGCGCCGCGCCGCTGAGGCGCCGGCATCAGTCGCTGCCTTCACCGATGCGACATCGCCGCGGACGATGGCGGTCACCAGGCCAGCGTCGACTTTCTGCCAGCCGACGAAGACGACGTTGGCCGTCTTGACCATCGCGTCAGCGGCTTCGATCATGCCGATCAGGCCGCGAGTCTCCACGAGACCGAGCGCTTCGCCGGGCAGTTCCTTGGGCATCGGGACCCGTATTCTACTACGCGATTCGACCCCGCGCGGCAACCGGCAGCGGCTCGACCGTGCCGCCCTCCCGTTCCACCCACACGGCATCAACGAGGTTCGACACGACGCAGGAGTGGTTCGGCAGGACGCGGACGAGATCGCCGGTGCGCAGCCGGTGCGCGCCGCTCAGGACGCGCACGTTGGCATGCTCCTCCGACAACCGCTCGATCACCAGATCCTCGTCGGGTCTGGTCGCCTCCAGGTCGGTGAACACGACGCCATGCCCACGGGTTTCGCTGAAGCCGCGCGCCATGTCGTTCGAGAGCGTCTTGCTGCCGCAGTCGAGGATGATGCGATCCGACGCCGGCGTGCTCACGACCATCGCCAGCACCGTCAGGGCGCAATCGCTCCACGCCGCCGCGCCGAGGCCGACCTGGGTCCGATCGTAGTAGACGTAGTTGCCGGGGCGAATCTCCGTCAGGCCCTCTTGCTGGACGCTGAATCTCGCCGTCGGCGTCGCGCCGACGCTGATCTCCTCGCACTTGACGCCCTGCTGTTCGATCTCGTTCGCCAGCCGCGCGAGGAGCCGGGCCTCGGCGGCCGCGACCGCCGCGGTCTCGTCCTCGGAGGTCGCACCGTAGGCATGACCGGCGTGGCTGAGCAGCCCGCGAAAGTTCAGCCCCGGCAGTTCCGCGATCCGCGCCACCACCTCCGCTGCATCGGGCCGATCGGGATCGATACCGCAGCGATGGAAGCCGACGTCGACCTTCACGAGCACGTCGACGCTCTGCCCGGCGGCGTTCATTCGCGCCGACCATTCGCGGGCGACCGCCGGATCGTCGACGATGAACGAGAGGTGCGTCTGCTCGAGCAGGCGAAGGACGCGTTCAGCGTTGACCGGATTGATCGGGTAGGGAAGGCGGATGTCGGCGATGCCGTCGGCGGCGAAGACCTCCGCCTCGCCGATCTTGGCGCAGCAGATGCCGACCGCGCCGCGCGCGATCTGGATGCGGGCGATGGCCGGCGACTTGTGCGTTTTCGCGTGCGGCCGGAGGCGAAGCCGCCGCGCGTCGGCGGCCGCCTGCATGCGATCGATGTTGCGGTCGAGTCGAGCCGCGTTGATGACGACGGCGGGGGTGGCAAGCTCGGTCAGCGTCACCCCCGCAGTGTAGCAAGCCTCAGCCTCGCTGAACTGCGCCGACCTGAAGCGGTCCCTTGAAGCCGGGGAAGACGTGCGCCGTGTCGACCAGGCCGAGGTGAGCGCCAGCCACTTCGGCGAAGACGGTGCGGAAGTCGGTGGTGACGGCGAGGTCGCGGCCGTCGTAGCGTTGCTCGCGGGCCAGCCCCGGCCACTTGCCGTAGACCTTTCCGCCCTTGACGCCGCCGCCGATGATCATCATGGCGTTGCCGTGGCCGTGGTCGGTGCCGCGATTGCCGTTCTCGGCCACGGTCCGGCCGAACTCCGACATCGTCAGGATCATCACATCGTCCATCCGATCGCCGAGGTCGCGGACGAGCGCGCCAATGCCGCCGGCGAAGTCGGTCAGCCGATTGGCGAGGATGCCGGTCGCGGCCCCTTCCTGCGCGTGATGATCCCAGGCGCCGGTTTCGGCGAACGCGACCTCGAGGCCGACGTCAGCCTTGATCAGTTGCGCGATCTGCTTGAGAGCGTCGCCGTAGGGCGATCGTGGATAGACGGCGCCGTTCTCCGGCGCGTAGCGGCCGGGATCGGCGTCCTTGAGCATCCGGACCGCGTTGAACGCGTCCCGGCCGGTGCGGTTGAGCACGCCGCTGGCGGCCGCCGCGTACTCCGCTTCGAACGAGGCCTGCACCGAGTCCGTCGACTGGCCGGCGCGGATGCCGAACTGTGCGATCTGCCCAATCGCCAGGGAAGGCGCCAGCCCCTGCAGCGCCCGCGGCAGCTGCGGCGCCATGGCGACGGCACGGAACGGCGTCGCCTTCTCATGCTCCCTGGCGTGGAGGTAGCGATTGAGCCAGCCGTCCGGCGTGCTCTTGACGCCGGGCGTCGCCGTCTCCATGTAGTCCTGGGCGTCGAAGTGCGAGCGAGTGCCGTCGGGCGAGCCGCAGGCATGGACGACAGCGAGCTGACGCGCGTCGTAGAGCGCCTTGAGCCGCGCCATCCGCGGATGCATGCCGAAGAAGCCGTCGAGATCGAGCGCGGCGTCAGCCGAGGTCCCCGGGCGCGCGATCGCGATGCTCGGCCGCGACGCGTAGTAGTCGCGCTCGCCGTACGGCACGATCATGTTCAGCCCGTCGACGGCGCCGCGCTGAAAGATCGTGATCAGCACCTTGCGCTTCGGCGCCGCTGCCGCCACCGTTCGCGCCAGGAACTCCGGCGCGAATCCCAGGCTCACGAGGGCGAGCCCGCCATCCTTGAGGAACACTCGTCGGGAGATCATGGGCGCCTACCTTTTCTGGAATTCCGGAGAGCCGAGCGCGAGCGCCAGCGCCTGCGGCTGGGAGGTGGCTTTGGCAATCGTCGCCGCGGTCGAAGTCGAGATGTCGCCGGCCATCGCGGCTGCCACCAGCGCGCTGCTGGTGACGGCCGGCGCCGTACCGCCGGTCTGGCGCGGCCGGCCCGACGTCAACGTGACCGCAAAGTTCATGCGGCTGAGCAGCGCCCCTGAGTTCACCCAGGCCTCGGCCTTGTCGGAGTAGCCGGTCGGCGGCTGACAGGCGTAGAGCGGCATGCCGAGCGTGCGAACCGCCTGGACGAGCGGCAGCGCGTTCTCGGTCTGCACGCCGGTCGCGCGCACCGCGCTGACGACGAACTCGAAGGGCGTCTTGACCTTGGCGCGGTAGGCGTCGGCGGCGAAGAACTCCGGCGAGGTGACGATCGTGCGCACGACCTCGCGGATGTCGCCGTCGGTTTCCTTGAAGCGCTGCGCCGCGCGCTCGACCAGCGCCGCGGGCGGGTCGTCGGCGACGAACCGGCGCGCCAGCTTCGTCGAAATGAAGCGCGCCGTCGACGGGTGCTTGGCGAGAAGCGCGATGACCTCGTCGCCGTCGCGCTTGCCGCCGCCCGCCTTGAGCTTGTGGCCGAGCACGTTCTTCTCGCCGTCATCGTGCATCCGCGGCTCGAACCTGAAGCCGCCGCCCTGGCGGGGGTTCGCGATTGTCCAGCCAGAGAACGCACGCGCGATCTCCTGCACGTCCTTCTGCGTGTAGCCGCCGTCGACGCCGAGCGTGTGCAGCTCCATCAACTCGCGGGCGTAGTTCTCGTTCAGGCCGCGGCGTCGCTGCTGGTTCGCGTTTGGCTGCGGGTCCTGCGGCGCTGGCGGCGTCGGCAGCATGTTCGGCAGCCGCCGGCGGCCGCCGACCTGGCCGTTGCTGCCTGCCATGCCGGCGCCTTTCCGCGGCGTGAAGCGCGGTGACTGGGAAGCGGCCGTCACGGCGCCCGCCGGCGCCGAGCTCTGCCAGTTGTCGAGATAAAAGAGCATCGCCGGGCTTTCCGCCGTCGCCTGCAGAAGGTCCTTGAACTTCCCGAGCGCGCGCGGCCGGATCGCGTCTCGTTCGTACTCGTTGAGGTAGACGCGCACCTGGCCCTTGCCCGAGAACACGTTGAAGTGGTTGAACCAGAAGTCGACGAGAACCTCCTCGAGCTGACGCTCGCTGTAAGCGGCGCGCAGGACCTTCGCCTGCATCAACTCGGCGAGGGCGAGCCGCTCCATCCGCACGGCTTCCGCCTGCTCGGGCGTCATCCGCTCGCGCCGCATCTCCGGCGTCGTCTCGGGCGGTGCCGCGGCCGAGCCGGACGACGGTTCGGGCTGCGGCGCGTTGCGCTGCGCCTGCTGCTGCTCGCGCCGCGCCATCTGTGCCGGGAGGAAGTACTGCCGCGCCATCTCGCTGGTGCTCTTCGAAAGCGTCTCGAACGATGCCAGCCTCGCCGACAGCGCGCCGTCGTCGATCCGCTCCGGGTTGAGCTGCAAATCGATGTACTTCTGCAGTCCGATCTCGCGCACGCGCGCGACGGCATCCGGCGTCGGCCCAAAGCCGATACGGTTGAGCACGTGCACGAGCGCCCGATCGTCGGGCTTTGCCGGCACTGCGCTCGGCTTGTTCGAGGCCGTGAACGGCCCCGCCAGCGCCAGCACCATCGACGCCGCTACTCCGACCGTTACGTTTCGGCGGGCTGGTCTCATCCTGTTGTCCCCTCAGCAGTTGCCCACCCGGGACGCGAGCCGGGCGTGCAGAATCTGCGATGTTCGTAAAAGTTAGACCCGATGCTTCGCCGCCGGGTTGAAGCGCGGCCGGGCGTGGGGAGGGAGATGAATCAGTTCAGCGCGTGATCGCGCGCTTCCATTGATCTACGAGCGCCTGCTGGGGGCCTTTTCCGGCGGCGTATGCGGCCGCCCACTTCGTGAAGAGCTCGCGGTCTTCGGTCGCGGACCGCACCGGCTTGCCCTGCCGCCTGGCGTCGTAGAGGAGGCGCATCGCGGCGAACAACCGGTCCTGGTTGTCGGGATGTTTGTCGAGATACTGTTCGTACTTGAGCAGGGCTTCGTCGTGCTTGCCCTGCTTGGCGAAAGCCGCGCCGACCCTGATCTGGATCTCGTCATCGTCGGGCCAGAGTTTCGCGCCTTCGTTCAGCACGTTCAGCGCATCGTTGACGTCGCCCTGCCGCAGCAGCGCGTCGCCGATGAGCGTGTAGATGAACGGCGCCTCGCGCTCGGTGACGAGCGACAGCTGCCAGGCGCCGACCGCATGATCGTCGCGGCCGCCGGCGGCGTAGCACGAGCCGAGATAGAACGCCGCCGGGAAGAACTCGGAGTCGTAGCGCAGGGTTTCGCGAAACTTCGCCGCCGCGGGCTCGAGCTCGCCGTTCGCGAACAACGACAGCCCTTCGAGGAATGCGGCCGGGACTGTACCGGTCCGGTTCGCAAGCGACGCCACTGCGTCGGAGAAGCGTCCCGCCTTGGCCGCTTCGACGACCGGCGCCGGATTGCTCTCGCCGCGCTCGGCGACATTCAACCGATCGACGAAGTAGCTGACGACCTCCGGCCTGAGGACGGAGGAGCGGTCGAACTTGTCCGATGCCGTTGGGAACTGCGGCACCATCGTCAGCCGGCTCGACGGCCGGAGCCCGACCGCGTTCGCCGCCTTTGCCGCGACGACGATCTGGCCGACCCTGAACGGCCGGGCGATCTGCCCGACGCGCTTGCCGCCCGCGGTGATGATGGCGCGGAGCACATACTCGCCCGGCGGCAGCAATGCGGTCGGCAGCGCGCTCTCGATGGCGCGGAGTCCGGGCTGATCGGCGGTGTCCGGGCGGGCCTTGCCGACGGCGCCGTCGAGGGCGCGTCCCTGCTCGCTCTCGGCGACTTCGAACATCACCATCGTGCTCTTGAGCACGTCGGCGCTGCCGTACAGCTCGACGTAGCTGTTGACCATGCCCGACGTGAACGCGCTGGCAAGCGCGGGAATAGCGGCGCCGCCACCCTCGCGGCTGTCGGCGAGCAGGAGGTCGGCGGCTTCGACCTGGCCGGCGACCGTCAGGGCCGGCGTGAACCGATGCTCGACGCTGCCGCGCTTGCCGCGGCTGTCGACGACGGCGACCTTGAGCGTGTGGACGCCTTTCGCGTCCGTCGGAATGAACCCGGTGTAGACCTGCGTCCGCGATTCCGGATGCACCGGCGGTCTTGATCGCGCGATCGATCTGGCTCGAGACGATCTTGCCGGCGCCATCGGTCATCGCGTAGGCGAGGGCGACGGTGCCCTCGGGGTTGGCGGCACGATCGATCTCGACGACCATCAGCAGGCGGAGCTGACCGATGCTGGCGTCTTTCAGCGTGAACGTGCCGAGCTTCAGGCCGATGCCGCTGGCGATCGTCGGTGTCCTGAGCATCTCGCCGAGCGCCGCCTCCGACGTCCTGGGCGCCGCGTCGACCGCGAACTCGCCGCGGGCGCGGATCTCGATGCCGCTGCGCCCCGGCAGCTCGACCTTGATCTTGTGCGGCTTGCCGTCGCGGTCGCCGGCTTCCGGCTCGAACCCGAGGAGGTAATGCCCGGACAGCTCGAGCCCGAGCCGATTCATCGCGATGTCGGCGTTGCCGGCGACGCGGAACACCCCGCCGCGCGTCGTGCCGGCGAGGATGTCGAGGCCGTCCTGGCCGAGGGACCGGTCGCGGCCCGGGGTCGGCGACTCGCGCGCGTTGCTGGCGTCGGCCGCCGGCGAATCGAGATGCAGGACCTGGAAGGTCAGCTGGCTGCGCCCTGCCGCCGGCGCGAGCCACGTGAGGTCGCCCATGCCCTCGAGCACCAGCCCTTCGGACACGAACACGACGGTCTTCGGCGCGTCGATCGCGGCGAGGCGATCGGCCACGGCCCGCAGCGCCGCCATCGTGTTCTGCGATCGCTCGTGGATCAACGAGGCGACGCCGATGGCATCGAACTGGACCCTGGTGCGGCACTGTTCGGCGTCGGCGCCCGCCAACTGGGCGCATTCGCGGTCGATCATGCGGGTCAGCGCCACGCGGTCGCCGCGATTCACGTCCATCGCTTCGGCGACGCCGATACGGTGGACTGTGTCGAACGTATCCGCTTCGCCGACGAGGCGGGGCAGCGCAGCCTGGATCAGCTCGTGGTTCTGGGTGAAGTCAATCTGCGTCGCACTGCCGGGGAAGGCGACGAGGCCGATGCGATCGGACGATGACAGCCGCGACACGAAACGGCTGATCGACTCCATCACCGGCCGTGCCCGGCCGCGATTGATCGTCCCGAGGTCGACCATGAACAGGATGAGGCGGCCGTTGGTGTCGGCGTTGGTGCTGTAAAGGGCCGGGCCAGGCGTCGGCGCGGCGCCGCCGTTCGGCGTCGGCTTGCTCTCGGCGGTCGCCGAGATGAACTCGGCCGAGGTCACGCGGCGGGGCCGGCCGTCGACCGACAGGACGAAATCGCCGGGCGTCAGTCCGGTCACCGGCTTGCCGCCGTCGCCAACCACGCTGACGTCGACCGACACGAGATCGACCGACGAGCGGAACGTCTGCGACCGCTGGCTCCTGCGCCGAGGCACCGAGGCCAATCGCCGCGACCGCGGCGCACCCGGTCAGCACGAAACGGCAGGCGGCAGTCGCGACCCTCATCGTGGTACTGCGGTGTAGCTGTCGCGGGCGCGGACGCTGTGGCTCTTGTTCCTGGTCTCGACGCGAATCTCGTGCCTCTTCCCGTCGCGCTTGTCGCCGGGGTAGGCATACGACACCAGGTACTGGTGGCTGAGATCCTCGAGGATCTCCGAAAAGTAGCCATCGAGCTTGTCGACGTCCTCGGTGAAGAAGGCGCGGCCGCCGCTGATCTTGGCGAACCGCGTCAGGGCGTCCTGCAACTCCTTCGTCTTGATGGCGCGGCCCTGTCCGATCGTGTAGACGGTGGCGTCGCTGCCCTCGACCGCCGCGTACGCCGCCTGCAGCGTGGCGTGGCTCGACTGGTCGTCGCCGTCGCTGAAGATGACGAGTGAGCGCCGTCCGGTCTGCTTCGCCAGCTGCCGCAGGCCGGTGACGATGACGTCGTAGAGCGCGGTGCCGCCCCAGGCGCGCAGCTGATCGATGGCGCGGATGCGAACGGCCTTGTCCTGCGCCCGCGGGCCGGGCGTGAACACCGTGTCGTTGAAGGCGAGCAGCGTGACGTAGTCGTCGTCCCGCAGCGCGGAGAGGAACCGGCGCGCCGATTCCTTCACGGCCGGCAGCGCCTGCTTCATGCTCGAGCTGACGTCGACCGCCGCCACCAGCTCCAGCCCGACGTTCTCGGACTCGAAGGCGGTGATGGGCTGCCGCTCGCCGTTGTCGTAGATGGTGAAGTCCGCGCGCGTCAGGCCGGTGACGAACCGGCCGTTGTCGTCCTTGACGACGACCGCGAGCTGGAGCACGTCGACGTCGACCGTCTCCTCGAACTCGACGCCGCGGGTGTGAACGGCGGCGACGGCCGAGCCGCCGTCTCGCATCTCGACCCGGGCTCGAATCATGTGCTCGATGATCCGTTCGCCGGCATCCCAGTCGCACGAGTAAGGCTGCCTGGTGACCGTGCAGACCTTGCGGCCGCCGGCGTAGAACACGACTTCCTTGACGTCGCGGATGATCGTCGCCGGTTCGACGACCGCGACGAGCCGCAACTGGCCGCTGATCGGTTCGTCGTCGACCGGCGACGTGATCCGGACCTTGAGCCCGGAGTTGCCCTGGGCGAAGGCAGCGAGGCCGGCGGCCGCGACCATTGCCGCCATGGCAGCCATGGCAACAACGAGCAGCGGGCGGATCGCCGGCGCGCCGGGGCGTTGGCGCCGCGTCAGCGGCGGTGGCTGCCTTGTCATGATCAGTCCTGCCGCGCGTTGCCGCGCCGCTCGGGCAGCAACGGGCCGCCTGCGGCCTGGGCCGCGATGTAGTCGACGAAGGCGTTGCGGCTGATCGAGGACGCGGCGCGCGTCACGCCGGGCCAGTCGTCGTAGTACCGAGGGCTGCGCCGAATCGACGACGTGCTGCATCGCGAACGCCATGATCCCGGGCGCGATCTCCGCCGGCAGCTGCAGCGATGCCAGCAGCTCCGCGACGAGGATCGGGATGTCCGCGCCCCGCGTCCCGAGGACGCCGAGCGCCGGCCGTCCGCCGAGGTTTTCCCACGGGAGCGCTCTCGGCATCGCCAGGCAGACGCAGCCGTTCAGGGGCAGCATGGCGGCGCCCCAGCCTTCGAGCGACAACGCCGCTGACGCGCGCGGCTTGCCAAGCCACATGGTTTCGAGCGGCGAGAGCTGCGCCGGCAGCCGGGCGCGATCGTTGGCCGCCGTCCACGCCAGCGCCTCCCGTCGCCAGGCGCTGAGGCCGGCATCGCGCGCGATCGCCTCGATGCTGGCGCGATCGGCTTCGAGAGCGGCGAGCCTGGCACGGCCACGCCCGAGCGCCGCGGCGATCTCGTCGCGCGTCGCGTCGTTGAGGCGGTTCGGGTTGGCGAACGCCACGGTCAGCGCCGCCGTGTGCCGCTCGGCCGAGACCAGCCTCGGCTCCGGCGGAAGATCCGAGGCGTCCAGCCGCCGCAGCGCCATCCGCGCGAGCGCCACGTCGAGGCCGAGCATCGAGCCGGTGACCCGCCAGCCGGCCGCGCTTTGTCCTTCGATCGGCAGCTTCCACGCGCCCCTGGCGCCGCTGAACAGGTTGTGCCCGAAGTCGTGCTGCAGCGCTATGTTCGACGTCGCGAGCGCCGGACCGTCGGGGTCGCCCAGGTGCGCCGCGTACACGATCGACGCCAGCGTGTCGGCCAGCGCCTGTTCGCCTTCGGCTCCCGGCTTGTCCGCCCGTTCGAGCGCCGCCGTCAGCGACAGCCCGCGCTGGCGCTGGCGCACGCGCCGCAGCCGCTGCATCTCGCCGCGCGCGGCGCTGACCCGGTACTGACGCCCTTCCCACTCGACGACGCGAAGGACCTCGCCGTCATCGACCACGCCGGCCATCGCCGCGATCAGCCGATCCTCGTTCTCGTCCGGCGTCGTTTGCGGCACTCGCGCCAGGCTCGTGAGGAGCTGCTTGCGAATCCATGGCGCGACCCGCGCGTCAGGGCCGCTGCCGCCGATCTCGATCCGGCTCAGACCGGTAACGAGCTCCGCCGCGACGGCCGCCGGGATCGCTTCGCGCTGCCGCATCCGCTCGATGACGCCGACGAGCGACTGGAACTGCATCAGCGCGAGTCGCCGCACGCGGTCGTCGCCGATGCGCTCGATCGCGTCGGCGCGCGTCGCGGCGGCGGCGAGAGCCTCGGTGTCCGTCAGCCCGGCGCTCTCGAGCGTCAACATCAGCGCCGGGTAGGCGGCGAGCCGGGTGAGGACGAAGACCTGCCGCGGATCGGTGATGCCGCGAGCGAAGACGCGCTGCGCAAAGAGGAGCGTATGGAACCGCCGCCGCGAGACCTCGACCGGGGCCCGATGCAGCCGCCCGAGCATCCAGGCGACGTCGACCTTCGGCTCGCTCGCCGGCAGCTTCGTCACCGGCGCGCGGGGTGCGTCCGCGAACACCTGATCCCACAACTCACGGCCGGCTGGACCGACGAGGGTACCGTCCTCGTTGGTGGCGATCTGCTGCAGCGAGGTCGCGGGGTCGAGTCCGCGGCGGCTGAATGGCAGCAGGTCCGGTTGCCATTGCTCGGCGACGTCAGCGAATACATCGACGGCGGCGCGGACGCGGTCGACCCTGGCATTGCCGGTCAACGACGCTGCCAGCGCGCCCTGACGTCGGCTTTCGTCGAGCTGCGACACGGTGTCGTAGAACCAGGCAAGGTGACTGGCGGAACTGCCGAACAGCCGTCGCACGAACTGGGACGGCTTCGACGGCGGCGCGCCGACGATTGTTTCCCACAAGGCCTCGCTCTCCGGCGCGCCCGGAACCACGACCTTGCCGCCCTGGACGCGAATGCTCGGCCCGAAGATGGCAAACGCGCCGGGGTGCTCGAGCAGCTGCCGAAGCGTGTCGCGGTCGGCGCCCAGCCAGGCCAGCGTCTCGTCGTCGAGCCCGGCGAGACCGTGAAACATCAACGCCAGCGAGCGGTCGGCGAGGATCGTGGCGAGCAGGCGATCGTCGGGGACGTCGCGCCGCAGGATCGTCTCGCGCCAGATCGAGGCGTCGAGCGGCAGCGGCACTTTCTCGCCTCGGCTGGGCGTGCCCGCCGTCAGCAGCGAGAAGAACTTCTGCGTCGTCGCGGCGCGCGACTCGTGCTGATTGATGCCGTAGACGGCGCGAACGATGGTGAGGACGAGTTGACTGCGATCGACCGACTCGATGTCGAGCGCGGCGGCGATCTCACTGGCTGGCACCGGAAGCGGAACGTCGACGCGCACGGCCGGCTGCCGGGCGCCGACGGCGCCGTAGGAAAGCAGCAGCACGACGACAATCAACGCCTGGGCGCGCACGGCTCAGCACCTGCCCCGGCACAAGCCGCTGCCGTGCGTACCGACGTCGTGAGAGAGTCCCCAGGCTGGCATCCATGGTCCCCTCGGCGCTTTGAAGGTCCCTATTCTATGCGAGGAAGCCGGGACAGGACGCGGGCGATCACACGAATTTCTGAGGCTTTTCGAATTTTGTCGCCGGCTTACGAAGTTCGGGTTGGGCGAGGCGGGCTACCGGGCGTCGAGCGCCGCTGCGGCCCGGCGGAGTGCCGCCGCCAGCCGGCGTGCCTCCATGTGCGCCGCCGCGGTGTCGCCGGCGTCGATCGCCTCAGCCACTCCCGGCAGGACCTCTGGCGCGTACGTGAACCGGGGTGCGTAGACGAGGTGCCTGAACCACGGGCGAGCGCGCAGGCCGGAGGGATCGGTCAACGCCCGTTCCGCCGACCGGAGCTGACGGTTGAGCCTCGCGAACTCGGCGGCATCTTCACGCGACAACGCCTCGGCGCGGCGCTGGTTGAGCCGTCCGCCGGCGGCGCGCATCTCGGCGGCCGCAGCGCGGATGTCCGCGACGGGATCGCCGGCGGAGCGCAGCCCGTCGTTCGCCCAGGTCCGGCCGAGCTCAGCGGCGAACTCGTCGATCCGCCGGGCATACGCAGCGTAGTCCAGCGGGACAACGACAGCGTCGGCAAGCCGCAGCGCCGTGAGTCCCCACAGCTGCACCATCGCCGCGTGGTAGCGGAAGCCCGGATCGGCGTGGCGCTCGACCCATCGATGGGTGTCGTAGATCGAGTGATAAACGCCGTACGGACCCTGGAACGAGAAATCGGCAACCGGCACGCCGAGGAAGTTGAGGAACACCGTGTAGTCAGACCCGCCACCGAGACGGTTGTCGACGACATCCTCGGCGTGTCCCGTCGGTGGCGCGCCTTCCGCCCTCGCGAGATCACGCGCGCGAGCCGCAATCGTGAGCCGGGTCTGCGGATCGCGGACGCGCCGCGTCACCTCCTCGATCACGCTGTTCAGGGCCGGCACCGCCGCGGCGCGGAACCGCGGTCCCGACACGGCGCTGTCGACGTTGAGGTAGGCGACCGCCGACGATCGCAGGCGGGCTTCGTGCTGTTCGCCCCACTCCGTCGACGACGTCAGCGAGAACTCTTCGGCGTCCCAGCTCGCGAACAGGATCGATCGTCGCGGCCGCCAGCCGCCGCGCGTCAGCTCGCCCAGCGTCCGCGCCAGTTCCACCAGCGCCGCCGATCCGCTCGACGGATCGACACCGCCGTAGATCCACGCGTCGCGATGGTTGCCGACGATCACGAGCGCGTCCGGCTCTTCACGCCCGCGAATCATGCCGGTCACCGTCCACACGGGACGGACTCGATCGTCGTTGCGGACTTCGAGATGAACTTCCGGACCGGGGCCGGCGCGGTAGACGAGCGGCAGTCCGCCGCGCCAGTGGTGCGGCGCTTCGGGTCCGGTCAACGACCGCAGGATCACGGCGGCATCGCGGTGCGATAGCGGGGCGCTGAGGATCCTGGGCAGCGTCGACGCGTCGGAGATCGGCACACGCCTCGCACCAGGCGTCGACGGCCATCCAGGCGTCTGGGGGTCGCCAGGGACGAGGAAGTCGTAGCCGACGCCGCCGCGCTGCACGTGGCTGTCGGGTCCCCACGGGCCGTCCGGGTACACCGCGCCCTTCGCGAATCCGTCGTCCGCCGGATCGGAATACATGAGGATGCCGGCGGCGCCGCGGCGTTCCGCCGTGTACGCCTTGTAGCCCCGATAGCTGTACGGCGACGAGTAGCGGACGAGCGCGATCCTGCCGCGCACGTCGATGCCGCGGGCGAGAAGCCAGTCGTAGTCGGCCGGGTTGCCGCTGCCGGCGTAGACAACGGGTGCCGTGACGGCTCCCGATGCCGAGTACGCGTGGTAGGGGAGGCTCGCCGGATCGGCGGCGACGACGGTATGCGGGTCGCCCGGCTCGAGGTCCTCGCGCATCGCCGCCTTCCAGGGCCCGTCGGCCGTCGGCATCTCGACGCGCACCGTCTGCGGATATGGGAGCAGGACCTCGTGAGTCGTGATACCGACGTCATCGAGGCCAGCCTCACGGAAGCGTGCCGCCGTCCAGTCGGCGAGCTCGCGATCGCGCTCGGAGCCGGCGACGTGGGGCTTGTCCGTCAGGAACTGGTGCGCGCTGCGGACGAGTTCGGCCGAGGGCAGGGCCAGAAACCGATCCTCGAGCGCGCGGTGGGCGGTTGCGGCCGCGGCAGTGAAGCCGAGCGGCGCGGGCGGCTGATGCCACGCCGAGAACACCAGCGCCGCGGCGACGACGAGCAGACCGACCGCGAATCTGATCGCTAACGGCACGTCGGGCTCGGCTCCTCTCCGGCTACGGGCGCAACCGCCTCAGGTCCTTCACGATTTCCCGCGAGGCGTTGTGGCCGCTGCCGCCGGTGACGCCGCCGCCGGGGTGCGTGCCGGCGCCGCAGAGATACAGGTACGGAATCGGTGTCCTGTACCTGCGCCCAGCCGAGGATCGGCCGCATCGTGAAGAGCTGATCGAGCGAGGGTTCGCCGTGATACGGGTGCCCGCCGCTCAGCCCGTACGTCTCCTGCAAATCGGCCGGGGTGATGACCTGCTGCGCCACGATCGACGCCCGCAGATCCGGCGCGTAGTCGCCCAGCGTCCGCAGCACGGACTCGAGGAGCTCGCCGCCGGCGTCCGACCAGCGTCGGCCGTGCGCCAGCGTAAAGGGTGCGTACTGGACGTGGATCGACATGACGTGGGCGCCCGCCGGCGCCAGCGACGGATCGTGCAGCGTCGGAATCGTGATGTCGAGAAACGGGGCGTCTGGGATCTCGCCGTACTTCGACGCATCGAAGGCGCGCTCGATGTCGTTCACCGATGCGCCGATCTGGATCCGGCCGCGGAGGTCGGCCGGACTCGCGACGCCGCGGAATGTCGGCAGCCCGGCGAGCGCCAGGTTGATCTTGGCGCTGGTGCCGCGCGAGCGGTAATTCCGCACCCGCGTCAGGAAATCCGGATCGAGCTCGATCGGGTTGACGAGGCCGAGCAGGGTGTGCCGCGGGTCGCCGTTCGACACCACCGCCCGGGCCGCGATCTCGCTGCCATCGGCGAGAACGACGCCGGCGGCGCGGCCGTTCCGGATGAGCACGTGCGAGACCGCGGCCTTCACCCGGATCTCGGCCCCGGCCTTCCGTGCGGCGTCCGCCATCGCCGCCGTCAGGACGCCGAGCCCGCCCTTGACGCTGATCGAGCTGCCGCCGGGCGCCGAGTCATGCGCCGCGTTCATGAGCAGCGCGGCGCCGGTGCCGGCCGAGCGCGGGCCCTGTGACACGCCGATGATCCCGCGCGCCGCGATTGCCGCCTGCAGAAGCTCGGTCGTGAAGTGCTCGGCGACGAGATCCGCCGCGGCCATCGGCATCCAGCGCAGCAGCCGGAATCCATCGGCCCGTCCCAGGGCGCGGAACCGTCGTCCGGTCTTGAGGAGATCCCAGAGCTCGCCGGGCGCGGGCCCGTCGAGCGATGGCGGCGTGGCGTCGAGGAGCTCGGAGATGAACCCGCCGAGCCGCGCCAGCGTCGCGGCGAACGCCGTATAGGACACGGCGTCGGCCTCCGACCACGATCGAATCGCCGTCGCCGTCCGGGCGACGTCGGTCGAGAGCGGCAGCGGACGGCCGTCGCGCGACAGGCAGATCAGCCGCGGATCGGGCGCGACGAACTCGACGCCGCGCGCCAGCTTCATGTCGCGGATGACCGCGGGCCGGAGCGGCCCGACGCAGTGCGCCAGCGTCGGCCCGCGGAACCCCGGCGCGATCTCGCCGGTGATGGCGGCGCCGCCGACGGTCGGCCGCCGTTCGAGCACGAGCGTCTTGAATCCCGCCTTGGCGAGGTAGAAGGCGGCCGTCAGACCGTTGTGGCCGGCGCCGATGACGATGACGGGTGCGTCTGTCATGAGGTGAGCGACGTGCCGCGCCGCTATGGGCGCGTCTCCTTGAGGATGCGCATCGCCGCGTTGCGCCCGGGCGCGCCCATGATGCCGCCGCCCGGATGCGTCGCCGAGCCGCACATGAACAGGTTGCGGATCGGCGTCTTGTACTGGGCCCAGCCCGGCGCCGGCCGCAGGAAGAAGAGCTGTTCGAGCGTCAGCTCGCCCTGGAAGATGTTGCCCTCCGTCAGCCCCCATTCACGTTCGATGTCGAGCGGCGTCAACACCTGGCGGTTGAGGATCAGGTCGCGGATGTTGGGCGCGTACTCGGCAATCGTTTCGATCACCGTGTCGCCGAACGCCTCGCGCTGCTCGTCCCAGGTGCCGGACGCGAGGTGATACGGCGCGTACTGGACGAAGCAGGACATGACGTGCTTGCCGGGCGGCGCGACCGAGGGATCGGTCAGGCTCGGAATCACCATGTCGATATACGGGCGGCGCGAGTAGCTTCCCGTACTTGGCGTCGTCGTAGGCGCGCTCCATGTACTCGATGCTCGGCGAAATCGAGACCGCGCCGCGCAGATGCGGGCCGGCGCCGGGCAGGCAGGTGAAGTCCGGCAGCCCGTCGAGTGCGAGGTTGACCTTGCCGGACGAGCCCCGATATTTGTAGCGCTTGATGTCCTGCACGAACTCCGATGGCAGGTGTTCGGCGCCGACCATTCTGGTGAACGTCAGGTTGGGATCGACGCTCGACGACACGACCTTCCCCGTCAGGTAGTCGCCGTTCTCGAGCACGACGCCGACCGCGGCGCCATCCTTGACGATGATCTTCGAAACCGCGGTGCTCAGCCTGATCTCGACGCCGGCGGCACGAGCCGCGCCGGCAATCGCTTCGGAGATCGCACCGGTGCCGCCGCGCGACAGTCCCCACGAGCGGAAAGCGCCGTCGATCTCGCCCATGTAGTGGTGCAACAGGACGTACGCCGTCCCCGGCGAACGCACGCCCTGGAACGTGCCGATGATCCCCGACGCCGCCATCGTCGCCTTCAGCACGTCGGTCTCGAACCATTGATCGAGGAAGTCGACGGCGCTCATCGTCATGAGCTGGATCTGGTTGTACTTGTCGGCGTCGGACAGCGCCTGGAAGCGCCGGCCCAGCGACACGAGATCCATCAGGCCGCGCGGATCCAGCGAGGTTGGATCGGGCGGCGTCATCGTCAGGATCGGCTTGACGAACCGGCCCATGTCGACCATCGCCTTGCCATACTCGTCGTAAGCCTCGGCGTCGACCTTCGAGTGCCGGGCGATCTCACGGCGCGTGCGGGCGTGGTCGTTCACGCGCCACAGGTAGTCGCCGTTCCGCATCGGCGTGAAGGTGCCGTCGAGCGGCAGGATCTCGAGGCCGTGACGCGGGAGATCCAGCTCGCGGATGATCTCGGGACGCAGCAGCGAGACGACGTACGAGCAGACGGAGAACTTGAAGCCGGGAAAGACTTCTTCCGTCACGGCAGCGCCGCCGACGAGGTGACGCCGCTCGAGCACGAGCACTTTCCGGCCCGCCTTCGCGAGGTAGGCCGCGTTCACCAGGCCGTTGTGGCCGCCGCCGATGATGATGACGTCGTAGGTCACTCGAGGGACGCTGCGTGAAAGGTCTATCATAGTCACCAGCATGCCGATCGGCACTCCGGTCCACGAGCGGACGCTGGCGCTGTGCGAGAGCCTGAACTACCGCGAATGGTCGGGCTACTACGCCGTCAGCGCCTACGAGAGCCACCACGAGCACGAATACAACGCGATTCGCAACGCCGCGGCGCTGATCGACGTGTCGCCGCTCTTCAAGTACCTGGTGACCGGTCCTGACGCGGCGCGGCTGGTCGACCGCGTGATCACGCGTGACGTCTCGAAGATGGGCGTCGGCCAGGTCTACTACACCCCGTGGTGCGACGAGTACGGCAAGGTCATCGACGACGGGACCGTGTCGCGGCTCGGCGATCAGACCTTCCGGTGGACGGCCGCGGACCCGAGCCTGCGCTGGCTCCGATTGAATGCTGCCGGCCTCGCCGTCGATATCGAAGACATCTCCGAGGAGACGGCGGCGCTGGCGCTGCAGGGGCCGACGTCGGCACGCCTGCTGCGCGCGGTCTCGAACGCCGACATCGATCGCCTGAAGTATTTCCGCGTCACCCCGGCGACCATCGCCGGCGTTCCGGTCGAGATCTCGCGCACGGGCTACACGGGCGATCTCGGGTATGAGATCTGGATGCCGGCGTCAGCCGCTGTGCACGTCTGGGACGCGATCATGGACGGCGGCCGTCCTTTCGACGTCAAGCCTGCCGGCATGCTCGCGCTCGACGTCGCCCGCGTCGAAGCCGGGCTGCTCTTGATCGACGTCGACTTCTTCGGCAGCAAGAAGGCGATGATCGAATCGCAGAAGTACACGCCGTTCGAGATGGGGCTCGGACGCTTGGTCGCGCCGGGCAAGGGGCGATTCGTCGGCCAGGGCCCGCTCGAGGAAGAGCGGCGGCGCGGTCCGGATCGCCAGGTCGTCGGCCTCGAGCTCGACTGGACCGGCGTCGAGCGCATCTACGAGCGGCTCGGACTTCCGCCGACGGTGGGCGCGACCGCCTCGCGCGTTGCGGTCCCTGTCTATCGCGGCAACCGCCAGGTCGGCCGGGCGACGACGACGACGTGGTCGCCGGTGCTCAAGCAGATGATCGCGCTGGCGACGATCGAGCGGCCAAGCTACGAGCCTGGCACCCGGCTCGAGTTCGAAGTGACGGTCGAAGCCGTGCGGCACCGCGCCAACGCCACCGTCGTCGCGACGCCGTTCTTCAATCCGGCGCGCAAGACGGCGACGCCGCCGTTGTAGCCGGAGCTCCGTACGTAGCGCGGAGCTTCAGCTCCGCGTGGGCAGCCGCAGCTTCAGCTCCGCGACTCAGCCGCCCCGCCGTGCAGCGCGACGATCATCCGGTCGAACGCGTACAGGAGATCCTCGCGATTCGAGTACGGCCCGGGGGTGTAAGCCCGCGACGAGATGCCCGCCTGCGACAGCTCGCAGACGTGCCAGTCCTGGCGGTTCGTCTCGTCCCAGAACTCGATCGCATCAGCGGCGTCGAATCCAGGCCGTTCGAGCTCCGACGGCTGGAAGTGCCACTCGCAGACGTTGATCGTCCGGTCGGGCGCGATCGGCCAGAGCGTGTTGACCATCATGTAGTCGGGGTGCAGGCTCAGGAGCATGTTGGGAAAGATCGCGTAGTAGTAGACGCGCCGCCGGTCATCGCTCGATAGCTCTGGCAGCGGTGCCCGCGGGCACAGGCCGTCCCGCGACATCGTTTCGACGCCGGGCCGCAGATCCATCCGTCCGCCCATGTAAGACGGGTGCAGCGGCTCGTTCTCGCCGCTCAGATAGTGCGAGAGGCGATTCAGCGCCGGATGCAGGTTCGGGCAGTGCAGGCACTCGTTGTAGTTCTGGACGATCAGCTTCCAGTTCGCCTTGACGTCGTAGACGATGCGGTGGCCGAGGCGAAGGCGGTCCATCTGCCACGGCCGGAACTTCGCGGGCAGATCGCCGAGCTGATCGAGGAGAGGCGCGGGCGCACCCGACATGTTGAGGAACAGGTGGCCGTCCCAGGTGTCTGCGTCGACGGCATGGAGCGGGTAATCGTCCTTGCGGAAATGCGGGACTTCGTCCATGTGCGGCGCGCCGACGAGGCGGCCGTCGAGGCCGTAGGTCCAGGCGTGATACGGACACTGGATGCTGCCGGCGAACTGGCCCGACGACTGCGTGCAGAGCCGCGTGCCGCGATGGCGGCAGACGTTGTGGAAGGCGTGAATCCTGCCGGTGGCGTCGCGCGTGACGATGATGCTGTCGCCGGTGACATCGCGCAGCACGAACCGGCCCGGCGACGCGATCTCGTCGGCGCGGCCGGCGCAGATCCAGCGGCGACGGAAGAGCAGATCGATCTCGCGCGCGAGACAGGCGGGGTCGACGTAGAACCGCGCCGGCAGCGTGCGCGCGTCTTGCGGCATGACGTCGCGCGGCTTGACGATCACCTCGGGGTCGGCCATGAAGTTTCATGATACAACCAGCGCGTGCCCGCCCCCGGCAGCCAGCCCCAGGGATCTTCCGCACTTCGACGTGAGCTCGGCCGCTGGGATCTGACGGCGATTGGCGTCAACCAGGTGATCGGCGCCGCCGTGTTCGTCCAGCCGGCGCTCTACGCCGCCAGCGTCGGCGCATGGAGCCCGTGGATCGTCGCCGCCGTGGGATTCGCATCGCTGCTGATCGCGCTGTCGTTCGCCGAAGTCAGCAGCCGCTTCGACGGCACGGGCGGCGCCTATCTCTATACCCGCGCCGCCTTCGGCCGCTTTGCGGCGTTCGAAGTCGGGTGGATGCTCTGGTTCACGCGCGCCGCGAGCTGGGCCGCTGTCATCAACGTCCTGGCAACCGCCCTCGGCTTCTACGTCCCGTCGCTGACGACCGGCTGGCCGCGGGCGACGCTCATCACCTCGATCATCGTCGCGATTGCCGCCCTCAACGTTCGCGGCATCCGCCAGAGCAGCCTCGTGCTCAACGTCCTGACCGTCGGCAAGCTCCTGCCGCTCATCGTCTTCATCGCCGTCGGCCTGTTCTTCGTCGACACGTCGCGGCTGGTGCCGCCGGAGGCGCCATCGGTGGCCAGCCTGTCGGCGACGGCGCTGCTCCTGATTTTCGCGTTCGGCGGTTACGAGGTCATCCCGGTGCCGGCGGGAGAAGCCCGCGACCCGCGGCGGGCGGTGCCGTTTGCCCTGATCATGACGATCGTCATCGTCACGATCGTCATGACCCTGGTCCAGGTCGTCGCCCTCGGTACGCTCGACACGCTCGCGTCGTCGCGCACGCCGATGGCCGACGCTGCGATGCTGTTCATGGGCGCGGGCGGCGCGGCCCTGATCACGCTCGGGGCCGTGTTCTCGACCACGGGCAACAACGTCGGCCAGGCGCTTGCGGGCTCGCGCCACATGTATGCGCTCGCGGAGCAGGGCGACCTGCCGGCCTTCTTCGGCTGGGTCCATCCGAAGTTCCGGACGCCGGCGGCGGCAATTCTCATCACGTCGGCGGTGGCGCTGGTGCTCGCGCTCAGCGGCCGGTATGCCGAGCTGGCGCTGGCGAGCGCGATCAGCCGGCTGCTCGTCTACGTCACCAGCTGCGCGGCGACGCTGCGGCTCCGTTCCCCGGCGTTCGCCGGGCACGTCAGCCCGGCGACGTTCACCGTGCCGTTCGGGCCCGTGATTCCCTCGACCGCGATCGTGCTGGCGCTGGCGATGCTGGCGGGTGCGCGGCGCGAACAGCTGCTCGCCGGCTTGCTCGCGCTGGCCGTCGGCGCCGTACTCTACGCTGCTGCCGTCAAGAGCAGGGGTTGAGCACCTGCCGGAGCTGAAGCTCCGGCCTACGAGAGCCGGACGTATCCGTGCGTAGCGCGGAGCGATGCCGGAGCTCGAGCTCCGGCCTACGCGAGCCTGGCGTATCCGTACGTAGCGCGGAGCTGCGGCTCCGCGGCGAGTGACCGCGGCGGGCTCATGCACTACCATGACGCCATGCTGCAGCGAACTACATTGAAGCGGCGCGAGCGACCGACGCAACGGATGCGGCGCCTGATCCCACGTTTCATCGCGGCGCTCGCCGTGCTGGCGCTGGCCGCGCCGGCGGCGGCCCAGCAGACGGTCTTCGTGGCACGGCACGCCGAGCGGGCCGACAGCATGCCTGGCGCCAAGCCGACGATGGCCACCGATCCCGATCTCTCCGAAGCGGGCCGCGCGCGCGCGGCGTCGCTGGCGACGGCGCTGAAAGACGCCGGCATCGTCGCCATCTTCACGACCGAGTTCAAGCGCACGCAACAGACCGCCGAACCGCTGGCCAAGGCGCTCGGCCTCACCGTCAAGGTCGTGAAGGCGGACGCCGAGGCGTCGCTGGTCGAACAGGTTGCCGCCGCCAAGGGCAACGTCCTCGTTGTCGGTCATTCGAACACGGTGCCTTCCGTCGTGAAGCGGCTTGGCGTCACGACGGCTGTGGCTGTCGGCGACGACGAGTTCGACAACCTGTTCATCGTGACCCGCGGCGGCGCGCCCTCGCTGCTTCACCTTCACTATCGATGATGCGCGTCTTCAAGTCCTCACGCCGACTCGCGCTTGCCGCTGCGGCGCTGGCGCTCGCATCACCCCTCGCGGCCCAGCCTTCGACCGGCGGCAGCGTCGCGCCGCAGGAGCTCGCCAGGTTGTGGGATGCCGAACGCGTCTCGCTGCCGCTGGCGCCGCTCGTCGACCACGCCGAGGTTGTAAAGCGGCTCGAGGCCGTCGCCGCCGCGAGCCCGGATCTGTTCACGCTCGAGAAGATCGGCGAATCGGTCGAAGGCCGTTCGATCAACTACGTGCGCGTCGGCTCCGGGCCGATGGCCGTCATGCTGTGGTCGCAGATGCACGGCGACGAGCCGACGGCGACCTCGGCGCTCTTCGACCTGTTCGAGTACCTGCGCCGCCATCGCGCCGACGCGTCGGTCAAACGCCTGCTGAGCGCGCTCACGCTGCACGTCGTGCCGATGCTCAACCCGGACGGCGCCGAGCGCTTTCAGCGCCGCAATGCCCAGAGCATCGACATCAACCGCGACGCGCTGCGGCTGCAGACGCCGGAGGGGAAAACGCTGAAGGCGCTCAGGGATCGCGTCAAGCCGCAGATCGGCTTCAACCTGCACAACCAGAGCTGGCGGACGTCGGTCGGCGATCCGCCAAAGCCGGCCTCGATTTCACTGCTCTCGGTTGCCTTCGACGAAGCCCGCACCGAGAACGCCGGGCGCAAGCTGACCAAGCAGGTCTGTGCCGTGATCCGCGACGCGCTCGAACCGTTCGCGCCAGGTCAGATCGGCCGCTATGAAGATGAGTTCGAGGTGCGCGCGTTCGGCGACAACATCACGCTCTGGGGAACGCCGGTCGTGCTGATCGAGACTGGCCCCTGGCCGTCCGAGGAGCCGGATGCGGCCCTCGTGCGCCTCAATTTCGTGGCGCTGCTGTCGGCACTCGACGCGCTCGCGACCGGCGACGTCGCCAGGGCTGACCCGTCACGCTACGAAACACTGCCGGTGAACGAGTCGCGTGTCTATTACGTGCTGATCACCAACGCGACCGTCATCAGCGGCACCGGCGTGCCGCCGTTCACGGCTGACATCGGCATCGGCGCCACCCGGCGTGTCCAGGTGCAGGACGGTAAGCGGACGCTGCAGATGTCGCTCGGCATCGAGGACCTCGGCGATCTGCGGACGATGGGAGCGCTGCGAACGGTCGACGGCAGCGGCATGACGGCGGTCGCGATCGCGGCGGATGACAAGATTGAGGCCGGCCAGGTCGTCGACCTGCCGGAGTGGAAGACGAAGAGCGCGCTGACGATCGCGGTCGGCCAGGCTGGACGGATCGCGCTGCTGAAGCCGGGCGGCGAGCCTGGCAAGTTCGTCGTCGACAGCGTGATTCGCTGACGTCAGTTGGTGGACTGGCCGTCGCGGCGGTAGACGATCTTGCCGTCGAAGATCGTCATCGTCACCCGAGTCGACGCCAGGCGGGCCGTCGGCGCGTCGAAGATGTTCTCCGACAGGACAACGACGTCGGCGAGCATGCCGGCGGCGAGGTGGCCCTTGCGCTGTTCGTCGAAGGATGCCCAGGCGGCGCCGGACGTGTAGGCGTCGATCGCAGGCTCGAGCGCCATGCGCTCGCCCGGATTCCACCTCTCTTCAGGCAGGTTCTCGGGCGTCGTCCGATTCACCGCGGTGTGGAGGACCTGCATCGGGTCGAGCGGCAGGCCCGGCCAGTCGCTGCCAAACGCGACGCGCCCTGCCTTGGCGGCGATGCTGGCGTAGGGCCAGCCGCGCGCCGCGCGCTCGGGACCGAGATTCCGCGACCACAAGTCGATCTGCGCCGGACTCGGGCTGCCGTGGAACGGCAGCATCGTGGCGACCACGCCAAGAGCGCCGAACCGCGGGACGTCGGCGGCATCGACGAACTCGGCATGCTCGACGCGATGCCGGCGGCCGCGTTCGGGCCGGGGATTCGAGCGCACCGCGTGCTCGTAAGCGTTGAGCGCCATACGCACCGCGCCGTCGCCGACAGCGTGCGTCATCACCTGCCAGCCGCGCGCGTCGAGCCGCCGCACGAGCCGGTTGAACTCGTCGGTGTCAATCGACGGCGTGCCCGAGGTGGGTGCGCTCGCGTACGGCTCGAGCATCACTGCCGTGTTCGACTCGACGACGCCGTCGAGCGTGAGCTTGATCGCTCCCGCCTTCAAGAGGGGGTCGTCCGGGTATTCGGCGAGCGTCGCCGCGAGGTCGGTCAGCTGTTTCTCGTCCAGCGGCCGGTCGACGGCCAGCGCCGAGTAGACCCGCAGGCTGAGGTCGCCGGCCTTCCTGGCTTCCGCGTATAGATCGAGATCGTCAGCCGTATCGCCGGTGGATTGAACGCTCGTGATGCCGAAGCGGTGCGCTACGGCGAGCGCGTCGCGCAGGGCGCTCGAGCGATCGGCTTTTGTCAGCGCCGGCACGTGCTTGCTGACGAGCTGGATCGCTGCTTCCTTGAGTACACCGGTTGGCTCCCCGGTCCGCGGGTCCTTGACGATTACGCCCTGCGCCGGGTTGGGCGTTCGCTTCGTGATGCCGGCCAGCTTGAGCGCCTTCGTATTCACCCAGGCGGTGTGCTTGTCGTAGCTCAGGATCTGCGCCGGGCGATCCGGGACGATCGCGTCGAGCTGCTGCCGGGTCGGCAGGCCGCCGGGAAATGCGTCGTAGAACCAGCCGCCGCCGAGGACCCAGGCCGCGTCGCCATGCTGCGCCGCCCATTCCATGATCCGCGCCTCGACGTCCTCCGTCGTTGCCGCGCCGCTGAGATCGACGCGACGGAGGCTGATGCCGCCGTTGATGGGGTGGAGGTGGGCGTCGTTGAAGCCAGGCAGCACGGCAGCGCCGCGCGCGTCGATGACGCTGGTCTGCGGCCGCCGCAGACGCAGGATCTCGCGTTCGCTGCCGACGCGCAGAATCTGGTTGCCGCGGATGGCGAGCGCTTCCGCCATCTCTGCATCCGGGCCGGCGGTGTAGATCGCGGCGTTGTGAATGATGATGTCGATCGGGCCGTCGCTGTCGTCCCGCTGCGCGCCGACCATCAACCCGGCGATCAGCGTTGCCGCAACGATACCAACGACGACGTATGCGGTCAGGCGGGCGGCCATGTAACCCTCCGAAAACGGCGGCGCGGGCCGTCGGCCCTCAGGGCTTGGATTCTAGCACGCGCCTCGCACCGGCGCACACGCCGCGCACACGCCGCAGAACCGGCGTCAACCTGCGATAGGGTGTAACGAGTGGAGGAGTCTACACGACGATGAAGTTCGCGGTTCTCGGTTCGGGTGCAGTCGGTGGTTACTATGGCGCGAAGCTGGCGCGCGCCGGCCACGACGTCACGTTCATCGCGCGCGGCGCTCACCTCGAGGCAATCCGCGAACGCGGCCTGCAGATACGCAGCCCGCTGCTGGGCGACTTCACCGTGAAGGCCGCCGCGGAGGAGGACACGCGCCGCGTCGGTCCGGTCGACGTGGTCCTGTTCGCGGTGAAGGCTTACGACAACTCGACGGCGCTGCCACTGGTGGCGCCGCTGGTGGGTGCCGGGACGACGATCCTGCCGCTGCAGAACGGCGTCGAGAGCGCCGGCGAGCTCGCGTCCCTCTACGGCGAGGGCGCGGTGCTGGCGGGCGTGACCTACATCGCCACCGCGCTGACCGAGCCAGGGCTCATCGATCAGACGGGCACGCACCGCCGCATCGTCTTCGGCGAAGCCTTCGGCGAGCTGCCCCGGATGAGTTCGCGGGTCACCGCGCTGCAGCAGGCGCTCTCCGGTGCGGACATCCAGGCGGAAGCTGTCGGCGACGGCCGCGTGCCGGTGTGGGAGAAGTTCATCTTCCTGGTGTCGCTGGCGGCGTTCACCGGCGCGGCGCGGCTGCCGATCGGGCCGCTGTGGCAGGACCCGGTCATCCGCGCGACGTTTCTCGACGGCTGCCGCGAGATCGAGCGTCTCGCCCGGGCCGAAGGCGTGCCGGTCGCGCCGGACACGATCCAGCGCATCTCGACTTATATCGAAGGCATCCCCGGATCCATGCGGTCGTCGCTGCTCATCGATCTGTCCCAGGGAAAACGGATCGAGGTGGAGCAGCTGCAGGGCGCCGTCGTCCGTCGCGCCGCGGCTCGCGGTGTCGAGACGCCGGTTATCGCGGCGCTGTACGCGGTGCTGAAGCCCTGGGCGTCCGGGGCACGCCAATCCGCGTGAGCAGCGCCTCGAACGCCGGGTAGCCGGCGAGCGGCCACAGCCCCGGATCGACGGCGTAGAACACCGGCGCGCCGTGCTGGAGCTCGACCAGCCGGGCGAGGTGTTCGACCGCTTCGTCGAAGCGATGGAGGTGAGCGAGGACGACGCCGTAGTTGTAGTGGATCAACGGCACGTCGGAACGATCCAGCTGCGCCAGGCGTTCGCGCCAGTAGGCGTCGACGCCGCCTTGCCGGTAGGCGCGCTGCAGCGCCTCGCCGTCGAGCTCGACGCCAAAGCAGCGGGCCGAGCCGGCCAGCGCCGCCGCCTCTTCGAACTGTCCGAGGACCTCGTGCGCGACGATGATGACGCTGGCGGCTTCGTCGCGGCCGTCAGCGCGCATGATCGCGCGTTGATGCGTGAGGTCGGCGATCGCTTCCTCGCAGCGGCCGCCGAAGAACAGCACCCAGCCGACCGACATATTGACGAGCGGCGAGAGCGGGTCGAGCTGCCGCCCGGTCTGCGCCTGCTCCAGCGCTTCGTCGTGGCGCCCGGCCGTCGCGAGCATCAGGGCGAAGAAGGCGCGGACGCTGGCGAGCGACGGGTTCAGCGCGATCGATTGACGGAACAGCCGTTCCGACTCTTCCCATCGGCACTGAAAGAAGAGCGCCCCCATCGCCAGGGTGCCGTACGCGTCGGCGAGCTCGGGATCGAGCGCGACCGCCTTGCGCGCCGCCGCCTGCGCCCGCGGGAATCCTTCGCGCGGCACGATCAGGCCGTAATACGACATGCAGCCGATGGTGTCGCCGACGCCGGCGTAGGCGGCGGCGTAGGTCGGGTCCTGGTTGATGGCGCGCTCGAAATGATCGAGCGCGCGGCGGAATCCGTCGGGCGTCCAGGTGTTGAAGAAATGACGTCCGCGCAGGAACTCCTGATACGCCGCCGGATCGACCGCCGGCCTGGCGCGCAGCTTCTTGCGCTGCGCCCCTGAGAGCTTGAGGCGAAGCGCTTCGGAGATCTGCCAGGCGATCTCCTGCTGCACGTTCGCCAGCTCGGCGAGCTTCGGCCGGAACTGTTCGCCCCAGATCTGCGACTCACTTGCCGTGTCGACGAGCTCGGCCTGGATCGTCAGCGTATCCCCCTGCTGGCTGACGCGGCCGGTCAGGATGGTGCGAGCGTTCAACGCCAGGCCGATGGCGGAGGGATCCGCCTGCAGCCCCTGATAGCGGAACACGAGGCTGCGCGGGACGACGCGCAGGCCGCCGATCTGGGACAGGCTGTTGATGATGCTTTCGGTGATGCCGGTGGTCAGGTATTCGATCGACGAATCGGCGCCGGCGTTCGCGAATGGCAGTACCGCCAGCGACTTGCCCCGCGCGCGCGGCCGGCGGCCGGGCGGCGACGGTGATCGCGGTACCGCTGACCAGCGCCCGCAGCGCCGTCGCGACCGCGCCGGCGGTGTCATATCGATTCGCCGCGAGCCGCTCGCAGCAGCGACCGATGACGGCGGCCAGCCCGGGCGGGCCGACTGCTTCCAGGGTCTTGAGATCGTGCGTGCCGCTGTCGTGCAGCAGCCGGGCGATGACTTCCTGCGGCGTGCTGCCGCCGAATCGCGGCCGCCCGCGTCAGCATCTCGAAGAGCACGCAGCCGAGCGCGAAAAGATCGCTGCGGGCGTCGACGCGTTCGCCGGTCACCTGCTCGGGCGACATGTAGCCGAACGTGCCGAGCACCACGTGCGCCGCCGTATGCGCCTGGGTCGGGCCGTCCGGTCCGAGCCCGGCGAGCGCGGCGTTCGAGCGCCAGCCCGAAGTCGAGGATCTTCACCGCGCCGTCGGTCGTGAGAAAGACGTTCTCCGGCTTGAGATCGCGATGAACGATGCCGCGGGTGTGGGCGGCGGCGAGGCCGTTGGCGATCGAGGCGCCAATCTCGGCCACCTCCTGCCACGGCATCGGGCCGGACCTGATGCGCTCGCGCAGCGGCTGGCCTTCGAGCAGCTCCATCACCGCGACCGGCACGTTGTCGACGACCGCGAGCTCGTGGATGGCGACGATGCTCGAATGGGACAGCGCGGCAATGGCGCGGGCTTCGGTTTCGAAGCGCCGCCGCATCTCCGGATCGGACGCGACGTGCGGCGCCATCACCTTGATGGCGACGTCGCGGCCGAGCCGCGAATCCCGCGCCTTGAAGACCTGGCCCATGCCGCCGGCGCCGATCGAGGCCACGATTTCGGTACTGGGCGATGCGGGCGCCGGGTTCGAGCTTCATCCCGCCGGCTCCAGCAGACGGTAGGCCGCGGTGCCGTCGCTGACGTTGATCGCGTCGACGCCGGCGGCCTGCAACAGGCTGGCGGCCAGGCTCGAGCGCAGGCCGCTCTCGCAGATCGTCGCGACCGGCGCCGCGGCCGCGCAGCTCGTCGGCGCGTGCCGCGATCTCGGACACCGCGATGTTGACGGCGCCGTCGACATGGCCGCTGCGATACTCGCGCGGCGTTCTCACGTCGACAATCGTCACGGTGCTCGCGCCGCCGGACTCGCTCGCGCAGCGTTCGGGCACTGATGACTTCGAGCCGCTGCAGGTCGCGGTCGCTGCCGCGCCAGGCGTCGATGCCGCCGACCAGGTAGCCCGCGACGTCGTCGAAGCCGACGCGCAGCAGTTGCCGCAGCGCTTCTTCGGCGTCGCGCGGATCGTCGACGACGAGAAGCAGCTGGCGGCCGGGCGGCACGATCCAGCCGGCCCAGTAGCCGATGCGCGGGCCGAACGTCAGGCTCAGCGCTCCACGGACGTGGCCCGCGCCGAACGCTTCAGCGCTGCGCAGGTCGAGGACGAGCGCGCCGGCGTCGATGAGCGCCGCCACCTGGCCGGCGTCGAGCGGCGCCGGCGGCGTCACCCCGTTCGCCAGCGCCAGCACCGGCGGGCCCTGCCGATTGACCTTCTTCATCCGCGGGAAGTACGGCGGCGTGTCCGGCAGGTCGCCGAGAACGGCGGCGATGAAAGCGTCGCGCTCGCGCAGTTGCAGGAGAGGATTGTGAGCCCGCTCGCCGCCGATGGTCGAGTGCGGCGCCTTGCCGATGCCGGCGCCGCAGAGCGAGCCGGCGCCGTGGCCCGGGTGCACCTCGACGTCATCGTCGAGCTCGAGCAGGACGTCGAAGAGCGAGGTGAACAGCTGGCCGGCGAGGGTTCGCATCTGATCTTCGCCGAGCAGATCCGGCCGCCCGACCGCACCAACGAAGAGCGTGTCGCCGGTCAGGACCCGAACCGGCGCGCCGGGTTCGCGCACGACGATCGAAATGTGCTCAGGCGTGTGTCCCGGCGTGTGCAGGAACGTGAGGACGATGTCGCCGACGCGCAGCTCCTGCCGATGCGACACTTCCTGCGTCGGAAACGCCGTGTCCGCGCCCGGGCCGACGATGGCGACGGCGCCGCCGGCCGGCAAGCTCCCGGGCCCCGGAGACGAAGTCGGCGTGGGTGTGGGTCTCAATCGCGTGGGTGAGCTTCAGGCCCCGCTGGCTGGCGAGCGTCGTGTACGCGTCGATGTCCCGCCGGGGATCGACGACCATCGCCTGGCCGGTGCGATCGCAGCCGATTAGGAAGGAGGTCTGAGCGAGGCCTTCGTCGGAAAACCGCTGAAACATGAGGTGAACGTTCCGGCCGCGTTGGTCGCGGGCCCAGCGCGACTTTGTGTCACAATCCTTCGCGGCTGCGACCGTCGCCTTCTCGCATCATAGCATCCGGGGTTCGGACGCGGCTGCAGCCCTCGAACCGCGTGGTCATCACTCCTTTATTGGTAGCCGTCGTCATGCTGGCTGGCGTGCTCGCCGGCGGGCTCGGCGCGCTGCTCGGCATCGGCGGCGGCGTCTTCCTGGTTCCCTTCCTCAACAGCGTCGTCGGCCTGCCGATGAAGATCGCGATCGCGACGAGCCTGATGACGGTGATCGCGACTTCGAGCGCGGTCTCGGCGGGAACCGCGGGGCGCAACCTGATCAACCTGCGGCTCGGCATGCTGCTCGAGGTCGCGTCGGCGGCGGGCGGTCTCGCTGCCGGCGTGACGTTTCAGCATCTCAGCGAGCGCACGCTCTACGTCTCGTTCGCGATCGTCACGGCCCTGATCGCGGTGTTGATGGTGACGCGCATCGATCGCCGCAACGTGCTCGACGCCGCGGTCGAGCCGGGGCCACTCGGCGGCCGTTTCTTCGACGAGGAGAGCGGCCGGCAGATCACCTACCGCGTCAAGCGGCTGCCGGTCGCGCTCGTCGTCTCGACCGTGGCCGGCGTCGTCTCGGGTGCGCTCGGCATCGGCGGCGGCATCCTGAAGGTGCCGATGCTGATCGCCTGGTGCGGCGTGCCGCTGCGCGCCGCCGCGGCGACGAGCGCGCTGATGATTGGCGTCACAGCGCTGGCCTCGGTGCCGATTCAATACGCACACGGGTTCATCCAACCGCCGCTGGCGGCCGCGGCCGTGCTCGGGGTGTTGCTGGGATCGCGGGCCGGCCTGTGGTTCGGCGGCCGGGCGCGGGCGAGATCGGTGAAGATGCTGATGGCGGCGGTGCTGGCGCTGGTCTCGGCCGTCTACTTCATGAAACTGACATGATCAAAGACCCGGAAGCGCTGACCGGCCTCGAACGCCGGCTCGGCCGCGTGTTCGTCGGCGGCCTGTCGTTGAGCGCGGCGTCGCTCGTCGCCGGACTGGTGCTGTACCTCGCGCTCCCCGACACCGCGGCGGCGCCGTGGCTGCTGAGCCTTGGCCTCCTCGCGCTGATGGCGACGCCGCTCGTCCGCGTGCTGGTCTCGCTCGCCGAGTACATCAGGATGCGGGAGTGGTTCTTCGTCCTGACGACCGTCGCCGTGATCATCGAGCTGTCGGTGACCGTGATCTACGCGCTGCGCCAGCGCTGACGCGCTCAGATATCCGTACGCTGCCACACCGATTCCTGCGCCGCCGCCACGGTGGTGTCGACGCTGATGCGCTCCTGCATCTCCTTGAGGCGCTGATGCGCCGCGCTTCGCATCTTGTCGAGCAAACCGGCGATGCGCTGCGCCTGCGCCGTGATCGTGCGCAAATCGCGCAGCAGCGTCGGATCGGCCTGGCTGCGCTCGAGCAGGTCGCAATGGCCGATGATCGTCTGCAGCGCGCTGTTGATTTCCGCCGCGACAGATAGCGTCAGCTCCGACATCGCCTCCATCGTGCGATGGCGGCCGAGGGTGACGTGCAGCTGCTGCGCCACCCACGCGACGGCCAGAATCTCGGCGATGGGATAGAGCAGCGCCGCGTGCTGCGGTGTGAAGGCGTTGCGCTGCCGCGAGACGACGTTCAGCGTGCCGACCGAGCGATCGCGTGAGACGAGCGGCACCAGCAGCGCCGAGCTGAACCCCGACGTCATCAGGATGTTGGCGTCGACGAAATCCGGCGCCCGAATGGCAGTGTCGGGAATGAACAGCGGCTCGCGTGCGAGGACCGCCTGTCCGAGCAGCGTGCGCTCGATCTTGAAGACGATCTCGGGCCGCGGCCGGCTCCGGCGCTCGTTCTGTTCGACGCGGGCGGTGTAGGTCTGGAACTCGCGTCCGTCCTCCGACAGCAGGGCCAGGCCGACACGATCGCAGGGTACGAGCCGGGCGACGCGCGCCGCCAGCGTCTGGAACGCGAGCGGGACGTCGACCGATCGGGCGATGATGTCGAGCATCGCATTGTGGGTCTGCAATTGCTCGACTTCGGATCGGGTGACGTCGTGCGCCTGTTCCTGCGCGTGCAGCCGATGCCACAGCGCGGTGATGCGGCGGGTCGCGATCGCGGCGAAGGCCAGCAGCGCGATCCAGGTGACGAGCAGCGGTACGAGCACCAACGGATGCCCGGGCAGTCCGATGCCGAGCGCCCACCCCACGGTTTGAGCAGCGCCGAACGCGATCAGAAGCCAAATCGCCCATACCGGGGCCTGGTCTTCCTGGCGATTCGTTGACGACACCCTCATTACCCCCGGTGGCTCGTGGTCCGACCAGCGACTATACCGCAGAACGCGGCCATGGCCGCGGCGCGGGCGGCGCGTGGCACGAGCGGGAATGTCTCGAGCACGTGCGCGAACTGCGTCGCGTCGAGGCGATAGAGTTGCGCCGCCCACGCCTGCAGCGTCGCGGCGCTCTCGGCGTCCGCCGGGTTGCGGCGCAACGCCCGCGCTTTCTCGACGATCGCCTGGAAGCCGACGTCGCCGGTGTGCGGTTTCGGCACGGGCAGTCTCGCGATCGTGGCGGTGGTCACGTGCATGCCCACCTGCAGACGGACGAGATAGTTCGCGACGTAGCTGTTGAACACTCCACACAGGAAGTGCTGCTCGTCTTCAGCCAGCGGCGTGCGAAGACAGAACAACGTGTGCGTGGTCACCACCCCGGCGGGGACGAGCGCGGCGATCAGCGTCACGACGTTCGACGACGAGGCGACGTCGCGGTAAGCGAGCCTGGCGCGCCCGAACGTCCGGCCCGGTTCGAGCAGCGTGCGGGCGACCCGCCGATCGATTGCGAACGGCGCCGCCTGGGCGTCGACGATGAACGGCGAAATGTGCTTGCCTTCCACGACCGGCAGCCAGTTGCCGGGTCCGGCAGGTCGCGCCGTGAAGCGCGGCCGATCCTCGGTCGCGTTGAGCTCGCGTCCGAACTCCACCTGCCAGCCGTCCGCACTCGCGACCGCCGGCGCGGTGCAAACCAGGTGGCTGACCAGGGCGACGTCGGCGTCGGACCTGAGGTCCGGGATGGTTGCGGCCTCGCCCGAGAGCCGTGTCAGCAGGAGCCGCGGAATCACGGTTGCCGCCGGCGGCGGCCCGATGTCCGGCAGGCGGTCGAGCACCGCCGCGTCCTTCAGTCCGAATCGACAGGCCACCGACTCGCACCGGCCGCCCATCGTCGTCGTCACCAGCGCGAACTTGAGGGCGCGGTGTATGGGAAACAGGCGGTCGCGGTTCTCGAACGATATCAACGTGTCGATCGTGGTGCGATCGAGCAGCGCGCGCCGGAGAGCGGCGGCGCCGTGATCGGTTGCGAACGCCCACGGCAGGACTACGCCTAGTCTGCCGCCGGCGCGGAGCAGCTGCAGCATTCGTTCGACGAACGCCTGATAGAGGTTGGCATGTCCAGCACCCTGCAGCTCGTAGACGCCAGAGCCACGCGCGAAGTCGACGAGGGCGCTCGACGATGCCCGGGCAGCGGGTCCACCGCCGCTATCGTCGCGCAGCATCTCCCAGGGCGGGTTCCCTATGACCGCATCGAAGCCCGTGCGTGGCGACGGCTCGCCGCTCTCGCCGAACGCCTCGGGAAACTCGAGCTCCCAGTGGAAGAAGCGGCCCTCGATCGCGGTCTGCCGCAGGGTCTCGAGCATCGGCGCAGCGACATGGTCTGGAAGCACGCCCCGCCCGGCCAGCGAATCGAGGAGAGGCGCGAACGCCGGCGCCCCTCCCCGGCCACGTTCGCGAAACCACCACGCACACCAGGCGTCGCTGGCGTCTTTGAGCCTGGCGAGCGGTGCGTCGGCGGCGGTGAGTCGCGCCAGCGAGCGTTCCTTGGCGCGCACTGCTGCGATGGTATCGCCAGGTTCGTTGGCGATGGCCTCGCGCGCGGCGATCGTGAACCGCACCCCGGCGGCGGTGGGCTCGCCGTCGAAAAGTGGCAGCGGCGCCGACCATTGACTCGAGCGGCGGCGACTGCCGGAGGGCTGTCGCGACAGATTCTCGCGCCAGGCGCCGACGAGGCTGTTGCCGGGACGAAGCCGATGATCGAGAAACGTCAGCGGACGGTCGGCCGCGAGCGTGGCGAGCCAGAGCGACAGCCGGCCGAGTTGCACCGCCATCGGGTTGAGGTCGACGCCGTAGAGGCAGCGCTGCGCAACCGTGCGTCGGAAGCCGGCGCGGTCGGCGTCTGAAATGTCGTCGTGCCCGGCGTCGCCGCCGGCGACGAGCGCGGCTTCGTAGGCGGCCGCGAGATAGCGGCACGCGGCGACGATGAAGGCGCCGCTGCCCATCGCCGGATCGACGATGCGCAGGGACAGGATTCGATCGGGACCGGCGCCGTGGATGAGCGGGGCGAGCGTCCGCCGGACGAGATACTCCGTCAGCGACCGCGGCGTATAGAACGATCCCGTTGTCTTCCGCCGCCCGCCGCGCGATGTTCGCCCACCAGGCCTGTCTCGACCAGAAGGATTCCCGGTCGCCGGCGGGTCGCCGGTGGCCGGCACCAGATCGAGCACGCGCTCGTAGACGCCGCCCAGTTGTTCGACGCCGAGATCCGCGTACGAGATGCGCTCCCGCCCACCTGCTGCCTGCCGCGTCGTCAACGCCAGCAGCGCCTGCCGCACCGCGCCGTCGTCGAGCCGCGCGCGCTCGGCCAGCGGCGAGTCGGCAGGCGAGAACAGGTGGCCGTTGAAGGGAGTCACGCGCAGCGAGCCGACGCGGCACCCGCGATGCGCCAGCCGTGCGATCGATTGCATCGTTTCCCACAGGCCGCGCGGCCGCGGCAGCAGCTCGATCGGCGTCCGCAGGGACTCGATGGTGTAGCCGTCGCGGTAAACGGGATGCCAGCGCGGAACCAGGCCTCGGGCCTCGGCGAAAAGCAGGAAGAGGATGCGGTAGATGACGATCAACGACTCGTCGAATGTAACTGCCAGTGCCGGGCCGACGGGGGTTCGACGATTGCCGTGGAGGGCCGCGGCGAAAGCCCTCACGAGATGCGCCAGCGCCGCGTCGACGCCCTGCTGCAGCGAGCTGCGAACCGACGCCCGATGGGCCTCGCTGATGCCGATCGCACGTTCCAGGAGGTTCGCGTCGGCGGTCGATCTCGCGGCCATCGCCTCGGCGCGCAGCAGCCCCCACAGGACAGCGAACGTCCGCTCGTCGTCGATCGCGGTATCGAGGTCGAAGGCGATGAAGCGGCGCGAGTAGGTGCGTTCGCTGTCGATGACTCTCAGCGACGGGCCGGTCAGGCAGAAGCACCAGCGAACCGTGCTCGCGATCCCGTGACGTACCGCGTCGCGCCACGCCGCACCCGCATCCTGTCCCCAGCCTGTCACGACGAGAGCCGCCAGCCGCCGGCCTCCGACCAGCAGAAGCGCGCGAACGCAACCAACCTGCGAAGGCGGGGACGACCCGGCCAACGGGACCATGGCGTCGGGCACGACGTCGTATCCCAGTCCGCCGAGCAGCGGCGCCGCGACCGTGTCGAACACGGTTCGAGCGCCGGCCGACGGTCCGAGCGCTGCGCGGGCGAGCAGGTGCCATCGCCGCAGGCGTCGCCGCGCCGCTGAACGGGTCGGCTCGCCGAGCAGCCCGCGAAGCGCGTCCGGCACCGCTTTCTCCAGGGCGCTCTCCGAGAGCAGCGATCCGCTGAGACCGGCAATCATGTGTCGACGCGCGCTGCGGTTCCAACGGTCACGGCAATCAGCTCGATCTTCATCGTCAGCGGCAGTTCCGAGTCAGGCAGCGGCACGACCTCGTCTGGTCGACGGTATTCGGCCGGTTCGTGCGCGCGCCGGCGACCGAACAGCCGTGGTTGCGCCAGAGCGACGGACGCAGCCCGCTGGTGCGCCGTAATCGCGGCGATGCGCTGCCGCAGCTGCGTCTCGCGGCAACCTATTTCGTCCGCCACGACCGCGAGCAATTCCGTGATCCTCGGCCGCAGAACTGACGCCACGGTTGCGACCTCGCCGCTTAGGTTCAGCCGCTCGACCAGATCCTTCAGTCGACCCGCGCCCGCTTCAGTGGGATCGCGTATCGCGAATCGCCAGGGGAACGACCTCGCTGTGACAAGACCTGCCGGCAGGCGTCTCCAGGTGAATGGCGTAGAGCAGATTCAGCCGCTCGACCGCGCGTCGTTTCGCGCGACGCGGCCGGGTGATGACGATGGGCGGTCGAGGAGGGAGAGGAGCGGCGGCGGCAGACCTGTGGAGCAGGATGCGCGTGCGTCCAAGCCTCTCGGCTTCTGCCGCGGCGATTCGCGCGATAAGCTCGGGAGGGTTCGTGACGCATGGCGGCTCAGTCGCGGACCATGCCCGCGGCACCTCCAGGGCAACCCGGCGCACGATCGCATCCGCGACGCGCGACTCTGTCAGGCCCGCGAGCGAGCGGGACCGCTCGATGTCGCCTCCCCGTGCTCCATGCTTCAGCAATGGCGCAAGGACCAAGCGTTCGGCGGAAGTGTTGGCGACGAGAGCGAGCTCGTGCACGCGGCGGGCCTGGCCGATGCGATCGACGCGCCCGGCGCGCTGCTCCAGTCGGGCCGGATTCCACGGCAGCTCGTAGTGAATGACGAGGCGGCAGCGGTGCTGCAGGTTCAGGCCTTCGGCGGCGGCGTCAGTGGCGAGCAGCAGGTGGTTGCCCTGCGCAAACTCCGCCGGTACGACCCGACGTTCCGTCGCGGCCATCCCGCCGTGCAGGAGCAGCAGCGGCCTTCCCGTTCGCGCAATCGCGCGGTGCAGCCGCCGCAGTGTGTCGCGGTACTCGGTGAAGACGATGACCGGCTCGCGGACGCGTCGCAACAATCGCAGGAGCCATTGCAGCTTGCTCTCTCGCCGTGCTGCTTCGCGTGCGGCCGCGGCGACGGTCCGGAGCCACCACCGCTCCCGCTTCACGTCGCTCAGCCCCGGCGCACCAATCATCATCCCCTCGTCGTCGTCCAGCGGGTCCTCGTCGGCGAGCGGGAGGAGGAGCTGGGTTTCGCCCGGCGGTTCGGCCCTCGCGGTGAGCAGGGCACTGCGCCGACGGATCGAGACCGCGAGCGCGAACGCGCTCGACAACGCCCGCTTGCGCAGGACGATCGACACCAGCCGCGCGCGCTCGTCGCCGCGGCCGTCGGCTTCATGCCAGATCCGCGCCGCGTAGCGTTCCAGGAGCCGCTGCATGCGCCATTCGGCGCCGCTGAGCGAGACCGGCAGCGTCAGCGTTTTCCGCGGCGGCGCCGGATCCACGACGGCGCGCCGCCGATCGAACAGCATCGGCGGTGGATCCGACGCGCTCGCCGCGCCGAGCCGACAGAGCGAGCCAAACGCAGCCGGGTCGCCCCGGTTCGGCGTCGCCGTCAGCAGGACGACGCGGACCGCGCGAGCGGCAATGGCGTCGAGCGCCGCACGCCGGTCGGTCGCCACTCCGGCGGCATGCGCTTCGTCGATGATGACGATGTCCCAGGTGGTGCGTTCGAGGGGACGAAGGGCCTCGGCGCGCTTGATGAAGTCGTGCGAGCCGGCGTAGATGCCAGGAAGTGCCCAGGGGTTGATGCCCGCTGGTCGATCGAGCGTCGACTGCCTGAGCCAGTGCGCATCGGCGGCGGTCGCCGCGAGGGCGAAATGATCGGCCAGCTCGCGAATCCATTGATCGCGCAGGCCGGCAGGCACGAGGACGAGGGCGCGGAATGCGTCGCTCGCCGCCGCGAGCTCCGACAGAATCAAGCCCGCCTGAATCGTCTTCCCCAGGCCCACATCGTCTGCCACGAGCAGGCGGCAGATGCCGAAACGAAGCGTCGCGATGGCCGGTTCGAGTTGGTAGGGCAGCAGCCGGATCGACGACCGCGCGGCCGTTGCCAGTCCGCCGAACGGGTGCAGTGCCGCCATCCGCCTGTCGAGCTCGTGCAGCCATCGCCGCGGGGAGACGACGAGAGACCGACGAGGGGGATCGAGCCGCACCGGGCGGTCGAAGGGGATGAGGATCGAAAGCCGTGCGGGCGCGCGGCCGTCGGTAGCTGCGAGCCGCAACTGGCTGCACCCCGCCGCTTTCGTCGTCGCTTCGAGACGCCAGCGTCGGCCGCGAACGAAGAGCGGGGTGCCCACCCGCCAGCTGTCCGCCGCATCGAGGTCCATGCGGCTACGATGGCAAGCGGCGTTCCCGTCGTTTCTCCCGCCGCAGGCGCGACGACGCGGTGTCGTCCGACAGCCTTGCTGTCAATGAGTTATGAGGATTCTGATCGGCGGGATCGGGCGCGATGCGCGGTGCAGCTGCGTTCAGTTTCTGCGCCAGCCGCGGCGCGCCCGGCGCGCAGGAACTGATCGCTTGTCTCGCCCTTCGTCTACTGGCCCGACGGGGCGTCGCCTGCCGGCGCCCGCAGCGTCCGGCGCGAGACCGTCAGGGGATGGCGCTTTTCCGTTGTCGCGCCGGCGTTCTTCGGCGCCGCGACGCGAAGCCGACGGATGCGGACGCCGCGCGGGTAGGACATCGCTGCCACCTGCGGCGGGATCTTCAGGCCATCGATCAGGCGCGCGAGGTCGTCGACTTGGTCGTGACCATTGAGCCCGTTGTCCTCGTCGACGCTGTCGGCGGCGTCGTGACTTTCGTGGCCTTCTCCGTTGCCGTGGCCGTTCCCGTCCCCGTTTCCGCCGTTTCCGTTGCCGTTGTGATGGGCGTGAGCGTCGTGGCCATTGCCGTTCGTGTGACCGTTGCCGTTGCCGTTGCCGTTCGACTTCAGTGGATGCGCCCAGCCTGCCACTGGCAGGAGGCGCAGCACGCCTGTCAACTCGGTGTGATCGGCGCGGTACTCGGCGAAGGGATCCGGGTCTGATGCCGCCGCCGTAGCGGCCGCGGCGCGTTCGCGCTCTTCCGCCTCACGCGCCCGCGCTGCGGCCTCTTCCTCCTGCCGCCGCTCGGCTTCGAGCCGTGCGCGCTCGCGCTCGACCTCGGCTTCCTGGCGCTTCTGTTCGGCCTCGAGCCGCTTGCGTTCGACCTCGGCGCGGAGGCGCTCGCGTTCGGCGTCAGTCTCGCGGCGGCGCCGCTCGGCCTCGGCCCTGAAGCGCTCGCGATCGGCGTCGGCTTCACGCTGGCGTCGCAGCGCGGATTCGGCTTCTTTTCTCTTCCGCTCGGCGTCGGCTTCGAGACGTTTCCGAATCGCCGCCGCCTCTTCTTCACGCTTGCGGCGGGCTTCGGCTTCGACGCGTTTGCGCTCGACCTCGGCTTCCATGCGGCGGCGCGCGGCTTCGGCCTCGAGACGCTTCCGCTCGGCTTCCGCCTCCCTCCGCTTCTGCTCGGCCTCGGCTTCGCGGCGCCTGCGGTCTTCTTCTTTCTGGCGCTTCAGCTCCGCATCCGCTTCGAGCTTTCGCTTCAGCTCCGCTTCTGCTTCGAGCTTCCGTTTCAGCTCTGCCTCGGCTTCGAGCTTCCGCTTCTGCTCTGCTTCCGCTTCGCGCTTCCGCTTCAACTCGGCTTCGGCTTCGAGACGCTTTTGCTCGGCTTCCGCGGCGAGTTTGCGCTTCAGTTCCTCTTCCGCCGCGCGCTTGCGCTTCGCCTCGGCCTCGGCGGCAAGCTTGCGTTTGAGGTCCGCCTCCGCTTCGAGACGCTTGCGCTCAGTCTCCGCCTCGCGCTTCTTCCGCTCCTCTTCCTTCTGGCGTTTGAGCGCGGCCTCGGCCTCGAGGCGCTTCTTGAGCTCCGCTTCGGCCTTGCGCTTGCCTTCGGCCTCGGCTTCGAGCTTGCGCTTGAACGTCTCCTCGGCGTCGCGCTTGCGCTTCGCCTCGGCCTCCTCGGCCTCACGCTTGCGCTTCGCCTCCGCTTCGAGCTTGCGCTTCTGGTCGTCAGCCTTGCGTTTGGCTTCGACTTCCGCCTTGCGCTTGGCCTCCGCTTCCGCCTCGGCCTTCCGCTTCGCCTCAGCCTCGGCTTCCTTCCGGCGTTTCGCTTCGGCTTCCAGGCGCTTCTTCTCGACCTCTGCCTTCTTCTTCTCCGCTTCTCTGGCGCGACGCTGTTCGGCCTCGGCTTCCTGCTGCTGTTGGAGCTCCTTCGCCGCTTCGAGCTGCCGCTGGTGTTCGCGCTCGGCCTCGGCCTCGAGCTCGCGCTGACGCGCCGCCGCTTCCTCGCGCCCGCGGGCTTCCTCGGCCGCCGCCTCGCGTTGGGCGTCGGCTTCGGCGCGCGCCAGCTGCTCGCGCTCGCGTGCGTCGGCTTCGCGCTGCTGCCGGGCGCTCTCGGCATCCTGATCTTCGGCGAGCACCGCCAGCGGCACGTTGGTAATCAGCGGCGCTGTCGTCGCCGGCGCTGCCGCTGCTGATGCTGATGCTGGCGCCGACCCAGACGCCGGCGGCCACGCGAACGGATCCGCCCACGACGACGCGGTGTTGGTGGGAGCGCCAGCCGCGTTCTCGGTCTCGCCGGCAGCGGCGACCGGGGTATCAAATGCCGGCGCGTCGAAGCCCTCGGCGCGCTCGAAGCGCTGCGGATCGACGCGCTGCGCGTCGATCTGCGGCGCTTCTGCCCTGGCGTTCTGCGACGTGAACTCGAGGTGAGCGACACGCTGCTGCAGCGTATCGACCGACTGCGACTTTGCTTCGGTGGCGCGCTCGATGAACGCGCGGATCTCGTCGGCGAACACATCCGGGTCGCAGCCGCCCATTGGCATCGGCTCCGCTTCCTTCTTGCGGAGCAACTTGCCGAAGAGTCCCTTGCCGCCCTTCTGATCCAGGTCGGCGGCCGTGGGGGCCAGCTGCGGGATCGTGTGCGTCTGCACGTGCTGCGCCCCGCTCAGCGTCCGCAGGTAGGCGATCAGCTCGTCTTCGTCGCGCGGCGACAGCAGCGCCGTCAGCAGGACGACGTCCGGTATCCGGGCGTTGAGCGCCGCGACGGCTGCGTCGCGTGAATCGACCAGCACGAGCTCGGCCCTGACCTGTTCGCGGACGATGCGCTTGAGGATCGAGGCCTGGCGCGCGTCAGGCTCGACAGCGAAGATCAGCGCCAATCTACGACCTCACCATGAACAGGAACAACACTCCGGCCACGGCAGCGAACACCATCAGGGTACCGTTCTCCAGGCTCTGATACTTCAGCGCCGCCGCCATCGCGTCGCCGAAGCCAACCAGTCGCGAGTCCCAGGAGGAAATGCCGTCGCTGCCCCACAACAGGCGATTGAACTCGTCGCGGACGCGTTCGTCGAACGCGGCGAGAATGGCGAAGACCAGCGCCAGTCCCGACATCGACACCAGCAATTGACGGAGCTTCATAAGTGAGTCCCTGAGATCAGACCTGCGTCTGCGCCCGGCTGACGCAATGGGTGTGCCGTCAACAGATCTGTCGTCGGCCGTTCCGATAACTTCCACACCCACAAGCATTAGATGCGTCCGATGTGCAACCGGCGCACAGCCGCTCTCGACGCGATCGCGACGCCTGCTTCACGAAATTCGCGTGACTCCTTACGAAACTGCACCTCGGGGCGGGGTGCGTAGCGGCGCGCCGGCGGCCATTCGCGCCCGATTTCTTGTCGCCGCTTTCCGGGTCAATCGTTGCGTGTGGAACGACTTGCGACGATGGCGCGCGACGGCTGCCTCGACCGTGGCATACCCGTTGCGATGGGCTCGGTCGCATGTCGCGGCAAGGTGCCGCGGTTCATTAACCAAGTGCGGCACCGCCGCAACGTCATCGCCAGAACGGCGGTGCAATTCCTCGGGGGAGGATCTCATGTCGATGCTCATCAACTACGTGAAGTCGTTCGCGCGCAATGACGAAGGCCAGGACCTGCTCGAGTACGCCCTGCTGGTCGCGCTGATCGCGCTCGTCGCGATTCTCGCGGTCACCCAGGCCGGACAGGTTGTCAGCCAGATCTTCGCCGACATCGCCGGCGAGCTCGGCGGCACGGCGTAAGCGGACGGAAACGAAAGGGGCCGGCGCACCGGCGCCGGTCCCGCTTCTTCGCGCAAGCATGAAGCATGAAGGTTTGGAGAGGACAGTCATGCAGTCGCCACTAGCCGTTGCCATGTTGAAGAAAGTCGCCAGCGCCAGACTGCGCTGGGACGAAGACGGGCAGGACCTGCTCGAGTACGGAATGCTCGTCGCCCTCATCGCGCTGGTTGCGATTGGCGCGGTCGGCATCGTCGGAAACGCCGTGAACGAACTTTTCTGGCAGAACATTGCCAACAATTTCTAGCTGGGCGTTCGCCGCGCTGGCGACGGGGCTGGTGACCGCCACCGTCATCGATATCCAGACGCGGCGCATCCCCAACGTCGTCACCGCGGCGATGGCGGGAGCGGGATTCGGGCTGGCGCTCGCGGGGATCGGCGGCGTCTCGATTGGCGCCGCGGTGGCCGGACTGCTGCTCGGACTGGCGCTGATGCTGCCAGGCCACGCCCTCGGCGCCACCGGCGCCGGCGACGTCAAGCTGATGGCGGCGATTGGCAGCCTGATCGGACCGGTCCTCGTCGTGAAAGCGTTCCTCTTCACCGCGCTTGCCGGCGGCGTGCTGGCGATAGTCGTGGCGCTGCGGCGCCGGCGGCTGCGGGAAACGGTGGCGGGAACGGCGCGAATGATTGCGACCCCGAGCGGGGCGCAGGCAGAGATCAAGGCGGCGACGATGTCGAGCCGCTTCGCTTACGGGCCGGCGATTGCGATTGGCAGCATCGTCGCTGCGATTTTTGGATGAACTGATGGACACCACGATGCACGGAAAAACCATCGGCACTCGAGGCGGCACCGCCCCGCGCGAGATCGCGATCATCGTGCCGCTGGTCCTGTTGATCCTGGTCGGCATCGTCGAGTTCGGCCGCGCCTATCAGACCTGGCAGGTGCTGACGCACGCGGCGCGGGCCGGCGCCAGGGTCGCGGCCGCGGGTTCGTCGGATGAACAGGTCGAGTCGGCGGTGCGGGAGCGGCTCCAGGCCGGCCGGCTGCCGGACGCCGCGACGGTGCCGGTGATGCTCAACCGGCGGGTGCCGGCAGGCGCCGCCACCAGTTCGCAGATCACGATCAGTTATCCGTTCGATTTCGTCGTGCTCAACCCGGCCGCACATCTCGTCAGGCCGGCCTCCACCACTGGCTCGCCGTGGACCATGTCCGCGGTCGCCACTATGCGGAACGAAAGCTAGGGGACGCCCATGCGCAACCGAATCTTTGCCGTACTCGCCCTCGCAGTGCTTGCCGGAGGCGGACTCGCGTACGGCACCTACAACATGATGCAGACGCCTGCGCCGGCGACGGCGAAGATGCCGACGCAGCCGGTCGTCGTCGCGGCTGTCGACATCCCGCTCGGCTCGGAGCTCAAGGCGGACCAGGTGAAGGTGCTCAACTTCCCGGACGGCCAGGCGCCTGAGGGCTCGTTCGCGCGCCCCGACGAGGTCGTCGGCCGCGGCATGATCGTCTCGGTCGTCAAGGGCGAGCCGCTGCTGCCGTCGAAGCTGGCGGCCAAGGAAGCGGGCGCCGGGCTGCCGCCGATCATCCCCGACGGCATGCGCGCCGTCTCGGTGCGGGTCAACGAAGTCATCGGCGTCGCCGGCTACGTCCTGCCCGGATCGCGGGTCGACGTGATTGCCACCGCCAGCCCGACCAGCCAGGTCCAGGACACGACCTCGAAGGTCGTCCTCGCCAACGTGCTGACGCTGACGGCCGGCACCCGCATGGAACAGGAAGAGAAAGACGGCAAGCCGGTCCAGGTCACGGTCGTGACGATGGCGGTGACGCCCGAGCAGGCGGAGCGCCTGGCGCTCGCCAGCACCGAGGGCAAGATTCAGCTCGCGCTTCGCAACCCGCTCGATCAGTCGGCGCCGCCGACCCCGGGTATCAAGCAGGCCGGTCTGCTCGGCGGCGTCCGCGCCCCGGCGCCGACGCAGCAGGCGAGCGCGAAGCCGAAGGCGGGTCAGCCGGTGACGGTCGCGACCATCGCCCCGACGCCGGCCGCGCCGACGGTTGAAGTGATCCGCGGCGACAAGCGCGCCACCGAGGTCGTGCGGTAGAAGGCTCAGGGCTCAGGGCTCAGGGCTCAAGGCTCAGGTTCACACGGAAAATCGTTCATCACTCTTAGGCTCCCGAATCGGAGGATCTGAAATGATCGCGGCACCGACAACGCAGTTCTGGCGCTCGCGGCCCCGGCAAGTAAGGAAGGGCCGCGGCGCGGCTGCCTTCTTCGCGGCGCTGACCGTCTACATCATCGTCATCCTGGTTGCGGCGCCACAGGCGCAGCAGCCGCCGGCCTTCACCGGGGCGACCCCGGCGACGCCGGCGACTTCGGCGGTGGTGCGCGACGCGATCAGCGGCACCGACATCGACCTGATGGTCGGACGGTCGACCGTGCTGAATGTCGGATCGACGATCGCCCGCGTCTCGCTGACGGTGCCCGACATCGCCGACGCGATGGTGACGGCGCCGACGCAGCTGCTCGTGCACGGCAAGCAGCCCGGCACGATCTCGCTGTTCGTCTGGGACAAGGAAGGGTCGATCAAGACCTTCGAGGTCAAGGTCCGACGCGATCTCAGCGCCCTCGTCGCCCACCTCAAGCAGCTCTTTCCTGGCGAGGACATCAGCGTCATCGGCAGCGGCAAGGACGTGGTCGTCTCGGGCACGGTCTCGAGCAAGTACGTGGTCGAGAAGGCCGCCGACGTCGCCGCCGGCTACGTCGAGAAGAAGGACAACGTCGTCAACATGATGAAGCAGCAGGAGGGCGTTGCCTCGAACCAGGTGATGCTCAAGGTCCGCTTCGCCGAAGTCAGCCGCAGCGCCATGCAGGAGCTCGGCGCCACGTTCTTCGCCAACGGCTACAAGAACGAGTGGATCGGCCGCACCGCACCTCCCGGAGTGCCGGCGCCGATCTTCGACGAAGGCAAGATGATCTTCAGCGACTTCCTCAACCTGTTCGTGTTCAACGCCAAGGAAGGGCTCGGCGGCGCCATCCGCGCGCTCCAGAACAAGGGCCTTTTCCAGAGCCTGGCCGAGCCGAACCTGATCGCGACCAACGGCAAGGAAGCCAGCTTCCTTGCCGGCGGCGAGTATCCCTATCCGGTCGTCCAGTCCGGTTCGGGCACCAACAGCGTCACCATCACGTTCAAGGAGTTCGGCGTCCGGCTGAACTTCACGCCGACGGTGCTCGGCAACGACCTGATCAACCTCAAGGTCAAGCCGGAAGTGAGCTCGCTGGACTTCGCCAACGCGGTCATCATCGACGGCTTCCGCGTGCCGGCGCTGTCGACCCGCCGCACTGAGACCGAAGTCGAGTTGCGCGACGGCCAGACGTTCGCGATTGCCGGTCTGATGAACAACACCGTGACCAGCACGATGGGCAAGATTCCCGGCATCGGCGACATTCCGATCCTCGGCCTGCTGTTCCGCAGCAAGGCGCACCAGAAGAATCAGACCGAGCTGGTCGTGATGATCACGCCGACCATCGTCCGCCGCGGTCAGCCCGGCGTGTCCGAGGGACTGCCCTCGCCGCTCGAGCCCTACATGGACCGCCCCGACAAGACCTATCCGAATCCGGATGCCTACATCGGTTCGCCGCGCTATCCCGCGGATCAGCCGAAGGCTGACGAGGGCAACGGTCCGGCGCCCCAGCCGCGCGCCGGCGCTCCGGCCCCGGCCGCCTCGGCGCCCGCGCCGAAACCCGCGACGACCTCGGCACCGGTGCCGTCGCGCCCGGTGACCCAGGCGCCGCCCGCGTCGACGATGACGCCGGCCGTCGTGCCGCAGGCGCAGCCGGCGATGCAGCCGGCGCGCCCGACCCCCGCGAACCAGCAGCCGGCGCCGAGTGCGCCGGCCGCGAAGCCCGCGGCGCAGCCGGCGCCGGCGGCGTCTACCGCTCCGGCCAAGGACGCGGCAGCGATGAAGGTTGACGCCGGCGCCGCCGACCGCGCCATCGAACGCGCTCGCGAGCAGGAGCGCAAGGCGGCGGACGCCGAAGCGAAGCAGCAGGAGGTCGACGCCCGGCGCCAGGCCGAAGCGGCGAAGAAGCAGGCGGCCGAGGATCGCGTCGCGCAGGAGAAGGCTGAAGAGGATCGCCGCCAGGCCGACAAGCTCGCCAAGGAGCGCGCCAAGCGCGAAGCCGAGACCGCGCGCAAGAACGCCGAGCTGGCGAAGAAGCAGGCCGAGGAAGACGAGAAGCGCGAGAAGGCGCTGGCCGAAGCGGCGGCGCGCCTGAAGCAGGCGCAGTCGGCGTACCAGGCCGAGATCGAGAAGACGAAGAGCGGCGGCGAGAAGAACTAGCTGCCCGGAAGTCGAACGAACGTTTCAGGCACGACGCGGGGAGGAGGACCGCTCAGGAGAGGGCGGTTCGAGGAGTGAGGTGCCGTATGCAAGCCGTGCGTAGCCTCTGGGCGCGCCGCGGGAGCTTCAGAAGGCTCAGCGACGCCAGGGGCGCGAATCTCGTCGAGGCGGCGGTCATCACGCCGCTGCTGCTGCTGCTGACGCTCGCCATCGTGGATTTCTCCGCGATGTTCTACGCCTACCTCGCGCTCGAGCACGGCGTCAGCCAGGCGACGCGGTTCGCCGTCACCGGCCGGACCTCGACCACCTCGGGCGGCGCCGCGATGAGCCGCGAGGAATCGATCAAGGCCAAGATGCGCGAGGAGACGCCGACGCTCACGATCCCGGAGGGCGCCTTCAGCTTCAGCTTCATGCGCCCCGGCACCAGCAGCTGGAACGGCGGCCTCGGCGGCCCGAACGACGTCGGCCGCGTCACCATCAACTACACCTGGACGTTCATGACGCCCTTGATCCGGCCGTTCTTCTCGGGCGGGCAGGTCAACCTTGTCGTCCAGTCGACGATGAAGAACGAGGCGGTGTTCGATTGATGACTCCAACCTTGTCAACCTGTCGCGATGCAGGCGCGCTGGCGCGCCTGGCGTCCAGCCGCGGCCAAAGCATCGTCGAGTTCGCGATCTGCCTGCCGCTGCTGCTGCTGGTGACGCTCGGCGTCATCGAGATGTCGAACGCGCTCATGAGCCAGCACGTGATCACCAAGGTCGCGCGCGAGGGCTCGAACATGATCTCGCGCGAAACCGAGCTGGTCGACGCCGGCACGGCGCTGCAGAACATGAGCGCCAACCCCGGCACGTTCAACTCCCGGACGCTGGTCATCTTCTCGGTGCTGATGCGGAGCCAGACCGGAACGAATACCGGCCAGCTGGTCCTCTATCAGCGCTACCAGGTCGGCAACGGCGGGCTCGGCGGCAGCCGCCTGAACGGCAGCGGCAGCTTCACCGCTGCCAACGACTACACCGCGGCCAACCCGAACAACACGACGAGCCTGCGCGTCACCAACGCGCCGACGGGCATCGCCTCGGTGCCGGGCGGGATGATCTACGTCACCGAGGTCTACACGTCCTACGACAGCATGACGCCGCTCGGCAACCTGCGGGACTACAACATCCCGGTGCCCAACGTTCTCTACTCGATCGCGTACTTCTGAGCTTCGCGAGGCGTCCGTGAGAAGGCGAGACACCATGACGACACAACGAACAATGCTGGCACGGGCCAGGAACGAGGAGGGCTTCACGCTCTTCTACATGGCCGTGTTCCTGGTCATGCTCTTGATCTTCGTCGGCCTTGCCGTCGACACCGGCCGGGCCTATGTCGTCCAGGCGCAGCTGTCGAAAGCGGTCGACGGCGCCGCGCTCGGCGCCGCCCGCATGCTGAACAGCGGCGACCCGCGGCAGGAAGCGGCGACGATCTATCGCGCCAACTTTCCGAACGGCTGGTTCGGCACCACGTCTTCGACCGACCCGACGTCGTCCGGCTTCTACCAGATGACGACCGTCACCGCGACCGGCCTCAACGTCGTCACGGTGTCGGCGACCGCGGTCGTGCCGACGACCTTCATGAAGCTGGCGAACTTCCAGGAAGTGACGGTCAACGCGACAGGTGAAGCGACGCGCCGGATGGTCGACCTCTCGCTCGTCATCGACACCTCGAGCTCGATCGGCTGGCGCTGGCCATACGTCCGCGATGCCGCTCGTAGCTTCGTCGACGCGTTCGACGAACGAAGCGATCGCCTGAGCCTGATCTTCTTCGGCAACGGCGCCCGCGTCGTCGACGCGATGCCGACCGGCCGCGGCTTCGACAAGGCCCGGCTGATTGCCGACATCCCGAGCTCGCTGCCGGGAGGCAGCACGGCGATGGTGCAGGGCCTGTTCCGCGGCTGGGACGAGCTGCGCACGGTGACGCCCGGCCAGCAGTCCGGCCTGCGAGTCATCGTCCTGTTCACCGACGGCGCTTCGAACAGCGTGCCGGGTATCTACAATCCCGGCTACGCCAGCGGCTCGCGCGGCCTCAGAACCTGGGACTTCCCGAACAACGGCGCCGACCCTGACAGCCAGACGCACGCCAACCCGCCGATCGACGGTCTCTACGACACGACCAGCAACACCGCCGCCGCGACCCCCAATATCGGCGGGTTCACGCCGACAGCGAACGGCTGCAACCTGGCGGGTCGGCCGCCCGGCTGCTGGTCGAGCACGCAGACCCATCCGTCGGCGCCGTGGATGCCGCCGAACGCGTTCATCTCGAACGCGCGCAGCGGCGGCATGCCGAACAACTTCCCGCTGCAGACGACGGCGCTGAACGTCGACGGCGCCTCGCAACAGTCGCGGCGCGGCCTGCGCAACTACAACACGACGCAGAGTCGCTATCCGGCCGACATCTGGAATATCAACAACGCGGCTCGGAACCTGATCGAGATCATCGGTGACGCCGCACGGTCTGACACCTCGGGTGCCTACCCGATCCGGATCTACACCATCGGCATGGGCGAGCTCGTTCGCTATCGCCTCGGCACGCGCGAGGAGATGTCGGAAGACATCCTCAAGCGTCTCGCCAACGACGCGTCTTCGCCCGACCGTAACTCGGCGCAGCTCGAAGGCAAGTACTACTTCGCGGCGACGCCGGACGACGTCGGCCCGGCGTTCGCGGCGCTGCAGAACCAGATCATCCGTTTGACGAAGTAGGTTCATCCGGTCGACCGGCCAACCCGGACGACCGCACAACCGGACAACCGGGCCGATCTCACGACCCTGGCCGCTCACATCACGACTGTGACCGGCCAGGGTTTTTACTTTGCGGCAGGCGAGACAAAACCGTTGATCGAACGACGGAACCGTGTCGCCGCCGCCGCGCGGCGGGTGCTGCCGCAGCCGGCTGGAACGCAGCAAGTCGTAGCTGGCCAGCTATTTACGGGGCGCAGGCGGCGTCTTCGCGCACGGCACAGCGGTTGCCATTCTGTGATCGCGCGACGGCTTCGCGAAGTGGCGTCGTGTTCTTGGGCGCGAGAACCCCGGCCAGCCGGACGACCGGACGGCCGGACAACCGAGTGAAAACGAAACCATGGCACAGCTCACGGCGCTAATCGTCAGCCACGATGAAGAGTTCAAGCGGCAGGCCGCGCAGATGATGCGGGCGTGTGGCGTGCCTGTCGGCATCGTGGACGGGCGAGGCAACGCCGACGGCTCGAGTCCCGACGTCGCGGTCGTGGACCTGCGCGCCGACGCGTCGTCGGGCATGGCGGCGATCGAGCGGTTGCGTGCCGGTCACCCGTCGACATCGATCTTCGCCGTGGCGATGGCAGCCGAATCCGATCTGATCCTCGGCGCGATGCGCGCCGGGGCCAACGAGTTCTTTCCCTGGCTGCCGGGCGGGCAGAGCCAGGCGTCGCGGTCGATGGAGGAGTCGTTCCACGGCGCGATGCGCAAGACCGCGTCGCGGCGCGAAGCGGCGCAGGCCAGTTCGCGCCAGCCGTGCGTCACCCATGTTTTCCTCGGCGCCAAGGGCGGCGCCGGCACGACGACTGTCTCGGTCAACTGCGCCGTCGAGATCGCGCGGCTCTCGCGCCGGCCGACGGTGATCGTCGATCTGAAGCCGTGCCTCGGCGAGGTGGCGCTGTTCCTCGGCGTCCGGCCGCGCTTCACGGTGCTCGACGCGATCGAGAGCCTGCACCGCCTCGACAAGGACTTCCTCAAGGAGCTGGTGTCGAAGCACAAGACCGGCCTCGACATTCTCGCCGGCTCGGAACAGTTCGATCGGCCGAACGCGCAGGACGCCGGCGCGATCGAGGAGCTGTTGCGCGTGCTCGGCCGCACCTACGACCACATCGTCATCGACGCCGGCAACTCGCTGAACTCGTTCGTTGTCGCGACGCTCTACACCGCCGACACGGTGTTCCTGATCACCAATCCCGACGTGCCGTCGATCCGCAACGCGCAGCGGCTGGTCGATCGGGCGCGTCAGCTCGGCGCCGGCACCGAGCGCGTGAAGATCCTGCTGAACCGGACCTCGGACCAGAACCTGATCGCGCCGAAGCAGATCGAGACCGCGCTCGGCTATGGCATCTACCACCAGTTTACCAGTGACTACCGGACAGTCTCGACGGCGCTGAACTCCGGCGTGCCGCTTGGCTTGGCCGCGCAGTCGGAGCTGGCGACGCAGTTCGGCGCGTTCACGCGCCAGCTGCTGGGGCAGCAGCAGCCGGAAGAGGCGAAGGAGCCGGAGAGGCGTCGCGCCTTCCTTGGACTCTTGTAGGGAAGAACCGAGCGCTCGCAGAAAGAAGCGAGTGAGCGAAGCGAACGAGCCACGGGAGCCGGAGAGGCGCCGTGCGTTCCTCGGGCTATTGCAAGGATCGAGCGCTCACAGGCAGGGACTGAGGGCTCACAGAAAGAAGCGAGTGAGCGAAGCGAACGAGCCACGGGAGCGGCGCGGGGCGTGGGGCCCCCGCAAGCGACCGTGTAAGGGGGTTCGGGGGACGAAGTCCCCCGATTAATCATGAGCCTACTCTCTCTGAACACGCCGCCAGCCGGGACCACCGGCGCGTCGCCGCGTCCGCGCGTGGAAGCGCCGCGGCCACAGTACATCGAGCTCAAATCGAACGTTCACCGCAAGCTGCTGAACCGGTTGAATCTCGAGACCCTGGCCTCGGCCGAGCGCTCGCGCGCCGAAGCCGAGATTCGCTCGCTGGTCTTCGAGCTGATCGCGGAGGAGGGCACGCCGCTCAGCATGAGCGAGCGCGACGCCGTCCTCGGCGACATCATCGACGAGGTCTTCGGCCTCGGGCCGCTCGAGCCGCTGCTGCGCGACACGTCGGTCAGCGACATCCTGGTCAACACCTACAAGCACGTCTACGTCGAGCGCAGCGGCAAGCTCGAGCGCCTGGCGACGACGTTCCAGGACGACCGCCACCTGATGCGCGTCATCGACCGCATCGTCAGCGGCGTCGGCCGGCGCGTCGACGACAGCTCGCCGATGGTCGACGCGCGCCTCGCGGACGGCTCGCGTGTCAACGCCATCATCCCGCCGCTCGCGGTCGACGGCCCGCTGCTCTCGATCCGCCGGTTTCCCGCCGAGCGGCTCAAGGCCGAGGATCTCGTGACGCTGCGGGCGCTGACCCGGCCGATGCTCGAGTTCCTGCAGCACTGCGTCCGCGCCCGGCTCAACGCCATCATCAGCGGCGGCACCGGCGCCGGCAAGACGACGCTGCTCAACGTCCTGTCGAGCTTCATCTCCGAGCGTGAGCGCATCGTCACGATCGAGGACGCGGCCGAACTGCAGCTGCACCAGGAACACGTCGCCCGGCTCGAGACGCGGCCGCCGAACGTCGAAGGCAAGGGCGCGATCCGCCAGCGGCAGCTGGTCATCAACTCGCTGCGTATGCGTCCCGACCGCATCGTCGTCGGCGAGGTCCGCGGCGAAGAAGCGCTCGACATGCTCCAGGCGATGAACACCGGTCACGACGGCTCGCTGACCACCGTCCACGCCAACACGCCGCGCGACGCCCTGACCCGTATCGAAACCATGATCTCGATGGGGGCGATGAACCTGCCGGAGAAGGCGATGCGGCAGCAGATCGCCTCGGCGATTCAGCTGGTCATCCAGCAGACGCGCATGAGCGACGGCACGAGAAAGGTCACCAGCATCTCGGAGATCACCGGCATGGAAGGCGACGTGATCACGATGCAGGAAGTCTTCGCGTTCGAGAAGCTCGGCGTCACGCCCGAGGGCAAGGTCATCGGCCGCTTCCGCGCCACCGGCGTGCGGCCGAAGATCTGCGAGCGCCTGAAGTCGTCCGGCATCCATCTCCCGCCCGATATGTTCGAAGGCGTGACGGAGGTGCGGTGATGCTCTACATCCTGACCCTCATCGCCTTCGTCATCGGCGCCGCCCTGGTGCTCGGCAGCTACTTCGGCGTGACCAAGGTGCCGGGCATGATGCTGCAGCGCAAGCTCGACGCGCGGCTGCAGGAGATCTCGCTGCCGGATGCCCCGGCCGAGAGCGACGGCAGCAGCCAGGGGCTGCTGAAGACGGCGCAGACCGGCATGCTGCCGGCGTTCGACAAGATGATGGAGGGCACGGCCAGGGGCTCGGCCGTGAGCCACTGGCTCGAGCAGACCGGCGTCAAGATCAGCCTCAGCACCCTGCTGCTGCTGGCGATCGTGTGCGGCGGCGCGTTCGGTTTCCTCGGCCTGATCCTGGTCAAGCTGCCGATCGCGTTCGTCTTCGTCGGCGGCATGGGCGCCGCGCTGCCGTTCATCTTCCTCAACATGAAGCGGACGCGGCGGATTCACAAGTTCGAGGAAGAGTTCCCGGAGGCGCTCGACCTCATCGCCCGCGCCCTCAAGGCCGGCCACGCCTTCGTCACCGGCCTGAAGATGGTCGCCGACGAGATGAGCGATCCGGTCGGGCCGGAGTTTCGCAAGACGTTCGACGAGCAGAACTTCGGCCTGCCGATGAAGGACGCGCTCGAGAACCTGACGACGCGGGTGCCCTCGCTCGACGTCCGGTTCTTCGCCACCGCGGTGCTGATTCAGCGCGAGACCGGCGGCAACCTCTCGGAGATTCTCGAGAACCTCGCCCACGTCGTTCGCGAGCGCTTCAAGATCCTGCGCCAGGTTCGCGTCCACACCGCCCACGGCCGACTGACCGGCTACGTCCTGCTGGCGCTGCCGGTGGTGCTCAGCATGGCGCTGATGTTCATCAACCCCGAACACATGAACCTGCTGTTCAGGGAGCGGATGGGGCAGATGCTGCTGATGGTCGCGATCGGCATGCAGGTCATCGGTTACTTCTGGATCCGTCACGTCGTCAAAATCGAGGTGTAGTGTGCTGTTGCCCCTGCTGGCATTCGTCGTCGGTTCGGCGCTGGTTGGCGCCGCGGCGTTCCTGCTGATGCCGAGCCGCGCGGTCGCGATCGACCGGCGCCTCGAGGAACTCACCACCGGGCGCATCACCGACGAGGTCGAGAGCAAGAGCCGGCTCGACTCGCTCGTCGGCATGTTCAAGCGGCTCGGCGAGAAGGCGCCGCGCTCGGCCAAGGAGCTCGGCGCGCTCCGGCTGCGCCTGATCCAGGCCGGCTACCGCCGCGAAGAAGCGGTCACGATCTTCTTCGGCATCCGCGTCGCCTGCGCCCTCGGATTCTTCGCGCTGCTGGCGTCGGGGCTGATCTTCAAGTCCAACATCGTCATGGCGCTCGGCGGCGCCGGCATCGGCTATGTCGTGCCGGGCTTCCTGCTGGCGCGCATGGCCAAGCGCCGCTCGCACCGGATTCGCCTGTCGCTCGCCGACGCGCTCGACCTGATGGTCGTCAGCGTCGAAGCCGGCCTTGGTCTCGACCAGGCACTGCAGCGCGTCGGGCAGGAGCTCGCCTTCGCCTATCCGGATCTGTCCGACGAGCTCCGCCTCGTCAACCTTGAACTGCGGGCGGGCAAGGCCCGGTCGGAGGCGCTGCGCAACCTCGCCGATCGCTCGGGCGTCGACGACCTCAGCGCCCTCGTGACGATGTTGATTCAGACCGACAAGTTCGGCACCAGCGTCGCCCAGTCGCTGCGCGTCTACTCCGAGACGCTGCGGACCAAGCGGCGCCAGCGGGCCGAGGAAGCGGCGGCAAAGGTCGGCGTGAAGATGGTGTTCCCGCTGGTCTTCTGCATCTTCCCCGCGATCTGGGTCGTGACCATTGGCCCGGCGGCGATCAAGTTCGTCAACGTCCTCGTGCCGATGGTGAACAAGTAAAGGGCTCAGGGCTCAGGGCTCAGGGCTCAGGATCAGGGTGCAGTCGATGCTGATTGCGAGAAACGTCGATACGGGCGCGGTCGTGGCGTCGGTGGTCGCGGTGGCGGATACGCGGGCGTCGCGCGCGGTGGGCCTTCTGAACCGCACCGGGCTCGAGCCTGGCGAGGGGCTGTGGATCGTGCCGAGCCGCGGTATCCACACCTGGTGGATGCGCTTTCCGATCGACATCCTCGCGCTCGACGAGCGCGGCGTCGTCATCGATCAGGTCGCGAACCTCAGGCCGTGGCGGATTCGGCTGCCGCGGCGCGGGACGGCAGGCGTCCTCGAGCTGCCGGTCGGGACCGTGACGGGAACGGGCACGACACTCGGGCATCGCATTGCGTTCGAGCCGCAGATTGGCAAGGCCGCGAAGCGCACTGCCCAGGAGACACAGAGATGAATTCGCTCGCGATGCTCGACGCCAACCCGACGCTGCCGCAGCCGACGCCGATCGCGCCGCCGGCGACGCTCGAAGAGACTGGCCTGCATCCCGACACCCTGGCGCAGATTCTGCTCAAGACGCTCGTCGGCGGCGAAGCCAGCGGCACGTCGCTGTCCGAGAAGATGCGGGTGCCGTACTCGGTGCTCGATCTCCTGGTTCAGCACGGCCGCGTCGAGAAGCTGATCGAAGTGCGCGGCGCCAGCGGCGCCGGCAGCGCCGGCTATCGCTACGCCCTTACCGATCTCGGCCGCGATCGCGCCAACCAGTTCTTCGATCTGTCCCGCTACGTCGGACCGGCGCCGGTGCCGCTGGCCCAGTACAACGCCTACGTTCGCGCCTGCATGGCCGCCAAGCCCTACCTGAACAAGGAACGTCTGGCCACCGGCTTCCAGAGCCTGGTCGTCAGCAAGGGCATGTTCGACGAGCTCGGCCCGGCGGTGAACTCGGGCAAGTCGCTGTTCCTCTACGGCGCGCCGGGCAACGGCAAGACCGTGCTCGCCGAGGGCATCGGCCGCGCCTACGGCGACGGCATGTACATGCCGTACGCGATCGACGTCGACGGCCAGACGATCACGATGTACGACCCGGTCAGCCACCAGCTTGCGACGGCGGACCGCTCGGCCGAGACCAGCGTCATCGCTTCGACACCCATCGATCGGCGCTGGGAGAAGATCGTCCGGCCCGTCGTGGTCGTCGGCGGCGAGCTCACGCTCGAGATGCTCGACCTGACGTTCAACCCGATCGCCCGATTCTATGAGGCGCCGATCCAGCTCAAGGCCAACGGCGGCGTGTTCGTCGTCGACGACTTCGGGCGCCAGCGGATCCCGGCCCGCGACCTCCTCAACCGGTGGATCGTCCCGCTCGAGAGCCGGGTCGACTTCCTGACGCTGCACACCGGGCGCAAGTTCGAGGTCCCGTTCAACGTCCTGATCGTCTTCGCCACCAACCTGAAGCCGGAGTCGCTCGCCGACGAAGCGTTCCTGCGGCGAATTCCTTACAAGATCCAGGCGCGGAACCCGACCAAGGACGAGTACTGCCGGATCTTCGAGTTGAACTGCCAGCGCAAGGGCGTGCGCTACGACCCGGTGATGGTGGAGTACCTGGAGCGCAAGTACTACGAGCCGCGCAATCTGCAGATGCGGGCGTGCCATCCCCGCGACCTCATCTCGCAGGTGGTGGATCGCTGCCGCTACGAGGATCGCGACCCGGTCATCACCCGCGAACTGCTCGATGCCGCGTGCGCCAGCTACTTCGTCGAGGAGAGCTCCTCGCAGGGGAACGAACAACGATGAAACCGATGCTCGTTGCCGAAGCCGTCGATCCGCGGGCCGCAGGCGCCAGCGCGATTGCCCTCGATCTGTCGATGCCGCGGCAGGCCGGCGCAACGCCGCGCCAGCGCGACCTCCCGGAGCTGGCCGCACGCGCCGCCATCGTCCTGCTGTTCACGCTGATGGCGTACCGCATCGGCGTCAACTATCTCGAGACCGGACGGCTGACCGGCCTCCTGCTGCTCGCCAGCGAGGCGCTGGTGGTCGTGCTGACGGTGTTCCGGCGCGCCCCGGCGGTCGTCGACCGCAGCCTGCGCGCGCGCCTGCTGACGACGCTGGCAATGATCGGTCCGCCGCTGGTGGTTCCGTCGGTGGCGGTGCCGGTCGTGCCGGGCAGCGTCACCGTGAGCGTCTGCGTCGTCGGCCTGCTGATCGTGATCGCCGGCAAGCTGTCGCTCGGTCGCAGCTTCGGCTTGATCCCGGCCAACCGCGGCATCGTCTCGAGCGGGCTCTATCGGGTGGTGCGGCATCCGATCTACATGGGCTACCTCATCACCCACGTTGCGTTCCTCGCCGCCAACCCGACGCCCTGGAACGTGGCCCTGCTCGTCGTCGCCGACATCGCGCTGCTGGCGCGGGCCGTGTGCGAGGAGCAGACGCTGGCGAAGGATCCGCAGTATCGCGAGTATCAGACTCGCGTGCGCTGGCGCGTCGTACCGGGCGTTTTTTAACCGAGGGGCTTCGCCCCTCGGACTCCCCTACACGCGCTCTCGCGCGCCGCTTCCTCGGCGCGCTTCCGCCTTCGCTGAAGCTACGGCGGACCGGGCCGAAGCCTTGGCGGAGGCCGGCAGGTCGCGTGGCTCGCTCGCGGCGCTCGCTCGCGCGTTCGTATCCCCTCACGACGTGCTGACGACTGGCGGCGACTGCTTCCCGAGTACCGCCACCGTCGCGCCGAGATGTGACTCCGGCGCGTCGTAGAACGCCTGTACCAGCGGGTGCCCCTCGAGTACCTTCTGCACGATGCCGCGCTGGATACCCCGGCCGCGGCCATGAATCAACCGCACTTCCACCAGGCCGGCCTCGTGCGCGGCGCGGATGTACTCCTCGACCACCGAGCGGATATCACGCGGCTGAAAGGCGTGCAGGTCGAGCGCGGCTTCGATCGGGACGCGGTGCACGTCAGCGGCTGGCGGTGTAAGTCGCCGTCACCATCGTCGTGATGCCGCCGCGGGCCGAGAAGTCGCCGACGATGGTCATGCGCCGCGGCGAACACGCGGCGACGAGCTCGTCGAGGATCTGGTTGGTCGCGGCCTCGTAGAAGATGCCCTTGTTGCGAAATTCGAGCAGATAGTACTTCAGCGCCTTCAATTCCAGGCAGTTGGCGTCGGGAACGTAGGTAATCCGGAGCTCGCCGAAGTCCGGCAGGCCCGTCTTCGGGCACATCGAAGTGAACTCCGGGCAGCGGATCGCGATCTCATAATCGCGTCCAGGGCTCGGGTTGGGGAACGTCTCCAGGGCGGGGTGGGGCATGGGCGGCTGATGAAAATTGTAGCATTCAGGCCGATTTCATGGGCCTCAAGGCTCAGCCAGTGATTGACACCGGAAAACGGCACGGGCTAGGATACCGGCTGCTTTACAGAATTTCTCCGCAGCTACCGCACGCGCGCGCGGTCGTCGCGGGCATTTAGAGAGCGCGCCCAAGCAAGGGGAATAGCCGATGGCAGAGGCCCGCAGGATGGGCAAGTCCGAACTGTTCTCGCACTTCGCGGATCGCTTCGAGGTGAAGCGGACGCAGGCGAGAGAGTTCTTCGACGAATTGACGACGCTCTCCGAAAAGGAGCTCAAGCGTGCTGGCGAGTTTGTGCTGCCAGGCATGGTCAAGCTGGTCGTCCAGAAGCGGAAGGCGCGGATGGGCCGCAACCCGGCCACCGGCGAAGCAATCAAGATTCCCGCCAAGACCGTCGTGAAGGCGCGGATCGCCAAGCAGTTGAAGGACGCAGTCCTGCCCCGTAAGTAGCCGGCGCTGCTGCCGTTCTGGCAATCGGCCCCTGGCGCCCCCCTGTCGCGGGGGCGCGCCAGCGGGCCGCGTTTTTTGTACGGTGGCCGGGCGTCAGCCCGCGACGAGCTGCAGCCCGCGCGCCTTGGTCCGCGGGAAGTCGAGAACGAAGGTCGTCCCTTTCCCGACCTCGCTCGCGACCGAGATCTGGCCGCCGAGCTGCTCGACGATCTTCTTCGAGATCGCGAGGCCGAGACCGAGGCCGCGCCGCTTGGTGGTGACGAAGTCGTCGAAGATCGCGCCGATGCGGTCCGGGGCGATGCCGCAGCCGGTGTCGTAGACGCGAATCTGGACGCGGTCGGCGGTCGCGTCGGTGGCAATGGCGACCAGACCGCCCGGGGCCGTCGCCTGGATGGCGTTGATCAGCAGGTTGCGGTAGACCCGCCCGAGGGCGAAGACGTCGCCCTGGACCAGCGCCCCGTCCGAGCCGAGCTCGGCCCGCAGCGTCACACCGGCCGTCTCCGCCGGCTGCTGCAGCGATTCGACGACGTCGGCGACCGAGCGATCGATGTCGACGGGGAAGTGCTCGAGCGGGATCGGCTGGGCGATGTTGCGCAGGTCCTCGAGCACGCGCTTGATGACCAGGCTCTCGCGCTCGATCATCCGCTTGAAGGTGTCCCGGTACTCGACGTCGTCGAACATCCGCACGATCAGCTTCGAGTTGGTGACGATGGTCTGGATCGGGTGCGACAGGTCGTGCACGAGGCCGGCGGCGATCTTGCCGAACATCGCCTGACGCTCCTGCCGTCGCACGTCTTCCTGGAGCTGGACGAGGCGATCGGCCATCGAGTTGAAGGCGTCGCCGAGCTGCCGGATCTCGTCGCGGCCGGAGACGGCGACGCGCTCGTTCATGCGGCCCTCGGCAATCGCCTGGGTCGCGCGCGTGAGCGCGAAGATACGGGTGATGAACGAGCGGCCCCACAGCGAGCCGAGGATGACCGTACCGAGCAGCGCCAGGCCGATGGCGATGAAGAGCTGTGTCTGAAGGCGGTACGCAAGCGCCATCGCCTCGCTCGTCGGCTGCTCGACGATGACGACCCAGGGGAGGCCGGGGACCAGCGCGCCAGCGGCGAGGAACTCCTCGCCGTTAGCGTCGTGATAATTCGTAGTCGTCGGAGTGTCTGGGCGATCGACGAGGCCCATCGCGAACATCTGTTCGGGGGTGCGCTGGTCACCGGTGGCCGAACTCTTCGCCACCAGTTCTTTCTTGTTCGGGTTGCCGTGCGCGATGACGCGCTGCCCTTCGCCAAGCAACAGCGCGTAACCCTGTTCACCGACGCGCACCTGGTTGACCATCTTCCAGAGTTCTTCGAGCGACAGCGTCGCTACTACCCAGCCGGCTTCCTGGCCGACCGGCTGAACGCGCACGGCGATCGTGGTCTGGGGCAGGCTGTCCTCGTCGAGTCGGAGCGGGGCGATGTATATGCCGCTGCTCCCGACGCTGGCTGCTTCCGGCACTGACAGTGTGGCTTCGTCGGCGCGACTAGTGGCAATCATCCGGCCACCGCTGCCGAAGAAGGTGATCTCCTCGAACTCCGGGAAGTCGAGGACGTAGTCTTTGAGGACGCGCGACTGTTGCCAGGATTCGAGGTTGATGCCTCGCAGCTCGAGGCCCACCGACCGTAAGACGCGTTTATTGAAGTCGAAGTAGGCGCCGATCTGCTCGGCTACCTGCCGGGCGACGCGCTGGTTTCCGGCTCGGACCGTAACGTCGGTACCGGTCTGCAGATTAAGAACCGAGATCACGCCGTATACCACCAACGGCGCAATGGCGGCGCTCGCGATCAGCAGAACGAACCGGCCGGTTATTCGCGTCATTGGCCAGGTCCGAGCGGGCGCCACTGCCAGATGCTGCTCAGCACATCGCGTCCGAATTCATCCGGCGCGGACCCACGGCTCACCGGAACTTCGATCCGCGCGCTAACGACCCTCGCGACCTGCGGCCAGGCGATGAAGATGGCTGGCGGGTCGTCATGCAGAATCTGCTGCAAGTCGCTCACGCCAGCGCGAATCTCCGCATCGCCGCTCGTGTCTCGCAGGTGTTCGAGCACCTTGTCGGCAGCCGTGTAGCCGCCAGGGCTCCGGCTGGAATGGAAGCTCAGATAGGTGTAGGCCAACGAGCGACCGCTCGTGCGCTGGATCAGGAGCGTTTCGAAGTCACCGGCCTCGAGGCGCTTGGTCAATTCAGGCGTTGGCAGCGACTCAATCTCGAGGTCGACGCCAATTTCGTAGAGCTGCTTCTGCAGCAACAGCGCAATCTTTTCGAACTGCGCGTCCTGCGCGCGGGTCAGGCATTTGATCCGGAGGCGGCTCGGCATGCGGCCCGGAGCGCCGCGCTTGGTCTTGAAACCGGCGGCGTCCAGTCGAAGCGACGCCGCCTCGGTGTTGTGCGTATAGGTCTTTTGCGCCGTGCTGTAGGCCCAGTGAAATGGCCAGATCGGACCTTCCGCTACGCGTCCCTGCTTGTTGAGCGCGTAGTCGACAATGGCCTGGCGGTCGACGCCGTAACTGAGCGCCTGGCGAACCGTCGGATTCTTGAGTGCTGGATGCTTGGTGTTGAAGACCAGTTGGAGGTAATACGGTCGAAGGAACGTGTATGGACGAACCAGCGTCTGACCTTCCGCCTGGACGAAGTCAATTGCGGTCGGCGCGATCTCGTGCAGGGCGTCGAGTTCCCCGCGCATCAGCGCTGCCCACGCACCTCGCTGTTCGCCAAAGTTCTCGATCTCGATCTGATCGAGCTTGGGCGCGCCCTGGTAATAGTCTTTAAACGCCGTGAGGTTGATCGTCTTGCCAGTCTGCGCGTCCAGCTTGAACGGCCCGGTGCCGATCTGGTTGTTCGATGGATGCCGTAACGACGAGTTCGCCAGATCCGTCACGAGGAACGCTTCGGGCCTGCTCAGCGTGACGAGCAGGCTATCCTGCGATTCCGGATCCCGCGAAACGCCCTTGATGCTTCCGAAGCTGACGTTGCCCGATGCCTCCTTGACCGCGGCCTTGAGCGTCTGCTCGAAATTGTCGATGTCGACCTCGGAACCATCGTGAAACTTCAGGCCCGGGCGCAGGTGCAGCTTCAGTGTGAGTCGATCAGCGCTCCATTCCCACTTGGAGACGACGCGGTCAGACGGGCGGCCATCCCAGCCGATTCCAATCAGCGGTTCGGCGATCAACGAGCCAGTGAGGTTGTTGAGTCCGGTCTGCGGCAGCGCCGCGCCCAAACGTAGTTTCGCCGGTACGGGGCTACTGGCCGCGCTGGAACTGGGCGCGCCGCCGCAGCCCGTCAGGAGAACTGGGGTGAGTAAGGCGAGAAGGAGACCGCAGGCATGACCCCGCACGTGCCGAGCAGGGCACACCCTTCCGTAAGGGCCGTTCAGAATAGTGTTCACGGTTGGTTCTGGTGCTGGGGCCGGCTGCTAAGCCGTAGCTACTATTCTACGCGCTTATCGACCGGCTGGTACCCTGGCACCAGAACCAGCGCCGGGCGCTAGCTCTTCTTCTGGTCGGGCAGCGGCACGTCAACAAAATACGGGCAGATAACGTCAGCCGCAGCGCGGGGGGTGGCCTTCTTGACAACCTGAATCTTCATGTCGCTCTCCTCAACGGGTCAAATTTCGGTTTCTGCGCAAAAACGTGCAGTCTTGCCTGGGGTTACCGCAGGTGGTCCAGTGAGACATCCACCAGCCACGGCCTGAGGGTTCCCTTTTTCTTCGTGTTCTTTTTGCCGTTCACTGTTTTGCTCCTTCCTTCGACTGTGTCCTGACCGGCTCCCTAGCCGGCCATTGCCGGTTCCAGCGTCCTCGCCGCCTGGTGCGCCAGAGCGACCAGGCCGGCCTCGAACGCGGGCTTGTGGCAGTTGGGTTTGTTCATGTCGCCCAGCTCGACGTGCGCGGCGGCCGAACAGCCGCCGGCGCATACCGGGATGAACGAGCAGTCCTTGCACTCGTGCCAGCCGGTGATCTTCTCGAAACGCTTCGCCGCTTCCGTCCGCAGGTCGTCGTGGCGGCCGTCGATGTGGCCGACCGACTGGCCGAGCTCGGTCGCGAATCCCGGGCAGGCGTAAAGCGACCCGTCGGGGCCGACGGTGTGGGCGTGCGACTTGTGAATCTCGCACGGGCCCATGTGCACGCCGTCGACGGTCTTGAACCCGGCCTTGGTCGTCTCCTCGCGAAGGAACGACGTCTTGTCGTCGAGGAAGCCGCAGGTATCGCAGCCGCCAGCGCTGCTGGTCACGCCCGAACCGGCTGACGACATGCACGCGCCGTTCAGCGGCTTGCCGGGTTTGCCATCCGCCGCCACCGGCGTCAACGCGATGAACCCCTTCGGCTGCGCCGGCTTCTGCTCGCGGATGATCGGCTTGAACGACACCTTCTGCAGCTTGTCGGCGAAGTCCTGCTCGCGCAGGTACTGGATCAGCGCCGGATAGCTGTCGACCGACGACTCGTCGAAGTTGCCGCCGATCGAGACCTTCACCTTGTGGGCGATGAGGCGAATGTTCTGGAGGATCTTGTCGAACGTGCCCTGGCCGCCGCGCAGCGGCCGCATCCGGTTGTGCGTGTCGCGGTCGCCGTCGAGGGTAATCTTCACGCCGCCGAGCCCGAAGGGCGTCAGGCGGTCGACCATCTCGGGCGTCAGCAGCAGGCCGTTGGTCACGATGCTCGAATACATGCTGATGCCGCGCGCCTGGCAGGCATCCCACAGCCGCTCCGACAGGTAGTAGACGACCGGCATGTTCAGCAGCGGTTCGCCGCCGAAGAACGTCATCGCAAAGCTTTTCGACCCGAGCGCGTCGAGCCTGGCCTCGATCCAGTCAGCCAGCTTCGCGGCGGTCTCCATCGACATCTTCGCGGCGGTCTTGTTCCAGTCGCCGTGATCGCCCTGGAGGCAGTAATCGCAGGCGAAATTGCACTGCAGCGTCGTCAGTACCGTCACGCGGAGCTGATCGGAACTCGAACGAAAGGCGGTGAAGAAGTCCTCGATGTTGCGGCGATCGGTTTCACGGTTCTCGACCAGGAAGCCGTTCTCGAGCAGCGTCTGCAATGCCTCGCGTTCTTCTTCACCCGGTTCGACCGGCTCGCGGCGGCCGATGCGATCGAGCAGATCCGACACGTCGCGCGACACAATCAGCTGCGCGTCGGTGAACGTGTTCATCAGGAACACGGCGTCCCGGTCGTCGATGGGGACACGAACGTTGAAGATCGAGGGCTGCATGTTGATTCGGGCCGCAGAGTCTTGGACTCGCCGTCGGCGGAACACACCGGGGCGTAGCTCGCTGCACCATCCGAGGTGCAACCGATATTCCGGCGGGTAGGATCGCTGTCCAAAGAGTCGCATCGCGGTGCGGGGCATCGAGAGACGCGGCTGAATACGGCGTTGGCGACAAGACTCTTTAGGACTGTCGGGATCCGCCTCGATGGGTCGCTACCGCGCACGCAGAGGCACCGGACGACGAAGTACGGCCAATCCATTGGCCGGTCGGGACAAGCGTTGGCCGGGACGAATGGAGGGGCCGCTCGCGGGTCAGGCGCCGCGGAGCTTGCGGGCGAGCCCGCTCAAGTCGAGACGCGCCATCTTGTGCTTCAGCGTGCTCAACGGAATGCCGAGATAGCGCGCTGTCGCAGTGACATTCCAGTCCTTCTTCTCGAGGGCGCGCAGGATGAAGTTACGCTCGAACGTGTCGCACGCCTCCTGAAAGAGGGCGTCGCCGACGGCCGGAGCCGAATCGAGCTTGGCGAAGTGGTACTCGAGCGGGAGATCCTCGTCGGTGATCCACTCCTTGTCGCTGACGGCGACCAGCCGCTCGATCAGGTTCTCCAGCTCGCGGATGTTGCCGGGCCACCAGTAGGACGCCAGGATCTTCAGCGCCGAATCGGCGAGCCCGCGCACCGGCTTGCGGAACTTCTGGCGGTAGCGGTCGAGGAACAGCTTCGCCAGGTGCGGCAGATCCTCGATCCGATCGCGCAGCGGCGGCATCCGGATCGGGATGACGTTGATGCGATAAAAGAGGTCCTCGCGGAAGCGCCCGTCGCGCACCGCCTTCTCGAGGTCGACGTTGGTGGCGACGACGAGGCGGAAGTGCGTGCGGATCGGCTTGGCGCCGCCGACGCGCTCGATCTCGCCTTCCTGAATCGCCCGCAGCAGCTTGGCCTGGAGGTCGAGGCGCAGGTCGCCGATCTCATCGAGAAACAGGGTGCCGCCGGCGGCGAGCTCGAACTTGCCCAGCTGCTGCTTCAAGGCGCCGGTGAACGCGCCCTTCTCGTGGCCGAACAGCGTGCTCTCGACGAGCTCGTGCGGAATCGCCGAGACGTTGACGGCGAGGAACGGCGCGTCCGGATGGCCCGATTCCTTGTGGAGCATCCGCGCCAGCAGCTCCTTGCCGGTGCCGCTCTCGCCGAGGATCAAGACCGTCGCCGAGAGCTTGGCCACCTTGTGCACCAGCTCGACGATCTCCTGCACCTGCTTGCTCGGACCGACGTGGAAATGCCGGTCGCTCTGCTCGGCGACCTGGGCGCTGAGGGTGATGACCTGGCGGTTCAGGTCCTTCCGCTCGCAGGCGTTGCGGACGAGCGAGCGCAGCTCGTCGTAGTCGAAGTTCTTGGTGATGTAGTGATAGGCGCCGTGCTTCATCGCCTGCACGGCGGTCTCGACCTCGTTGATCGCCGAGATCATGATGCACTCGATGAGGCCGTAGTTCTCCTTGACGATGCGGAGGACGTCGAAGCCGCTGATGCCGGGAAGTCGGACGTCGAGCAGGATCAGATCGACGTCCTCGGAACGCAGCAGCGCCAACCCCGCCTCGCCGCTCGAGACCGTCAGGACACGGTGGTCGCGGCCGAGGATGGCCGCGATCGTCTCGCGCATGCCCTGGTCATCGTCGCAGACGAGAATCGTCTTGGCGGGCGGCGTCATGGAAAGGCGGAATTGTATGTCACCTTTTCGTCCCGGGAAGCGTTCTCTTCGCCGTGTGCGGGGTGCGGGTTGGGGGGAGGCGGCCGGGTGGCAGCTGGAAGCGGCAGTACGCTAAGGTAGATCGGTTGTGGGTCTCTGGGTTCTTGCCGGACTGGCGCTCATCGTCGCCCTCGTCGCGCTCGCGACCGCGCGGCGGACTGCCCGGAGACTCGACGCCCTGACCCAGTCCTACTGGGAACTCCGCTACGACTACACGCGGCTGCGCTCCCAGGTCTCGCGGCTGGACCCGGAACAGGCCGAACCCGCCGCGGACGAAGCGCCAGCCGCCGCCGCGCCCGCGACGGTCACGTTCGTGCCGCTCGCGTCCATGCGCAAAAAATAGGCTCATTGTCGCTATGTCCACAGAGAACTGGTACGACGTGGTTGTCATCGGTTCCGGCACCGGCGGGTACGTCGCCGCGATCCGCGCCGCTCAACTCGGGCTCAAGACGGCGGTTGTCGAGCGCGCCCCGACCCTCGGCGGCACCTGCCTCAACTGGGGCTGCATCCCGACCAAGGCGCTGCTCGAGCACGCGCACGCGCTGAAGGTCGCCCAGGACTGGAAGGACTGGGGCCTGACGATCGGTCAGGCGGCGATCGGGCTCGACATGGCCCAGGTGCAGTCGCGGAAGGACAAGATCGTCAAGGGCCTGACCGGCGGCATCGAGCTCCTGTTCAGGAAGAACAAGATCGACTGGATCAAGGGCAGCGGCCGGCTGGCTGGCAAAGGCAAGGTCGAGATCACCGACGGCCAGTCGCAGATCCTCGTCGCGCAGAAGCAGATCATCGTCGCCACCGGCTCGCAGCCGCGGAGCGTGCCCGGCATCGAGATCGACCGCAAGCGCATCATCACCAGCGACGAGGCGATCAGCCTCAAGCAGGTGCCGAAGTCGATCGTGATTCTCGGCAGCGGCGCGGTCGGCGTCGAGTTCGCGTCGATCTTCCGCCGCTTCGGCAGCGAGGTGACGATTGTCGAACTGCTGCCGCGCCTGGTTCCGGTCGAAGACGACGCGGTGTCGGTGGAGCTCGAGAAGTCGTTCAAGCGTCAGGGCATCAAGGTGATGACCGGCACGAAGGTGGCCGGCGCCAGGGTGACCGGCGATGCCGTGGAGCTCGAGGCGCAAGGCGCTGACGGCGAGTCGGCGAAGCTGACGGCCGAGTATCTGCTGGTGGCGACGGGCCGCGGCCCGGTGACGAGCGGCCTGGGGGCGGAGGAAGCGGGCCTGCAGCTGGAGCGCGGCTACGTCCGCGTCGACCAGACCTTCCAGACCGGCGTGCCCGGCATCTCTGCGATCGGCGACGTCATCACGTTCGACAAGCCGGGTCACCAGCAGCTGGCTCACCTGTCGTCGGCGGAAGGAGTGGCGCTGGCGGAGCGGATCGCCGGCCAGGAGTTCCGTCCGATCGACTACGACCAGGTGCCGGGCTGCACCTACTGCGATCCGGAGATCGGCAGCGTTGGCCTGACCGAGCGCGCGGCGCGCGAGCGCGGCTACGACGTCCGCGTCGGGATGTTCAAGTTCGGCGTCCTCGCTCGCGCCCGCATCGCGAACGAGGTCGAGGGCTTCGTCAAGATCGTCGCCGACAAGAAGTACGACGAGATCCTCGGCGTCCACATGATCGGACCGCGCGCCACCGAGCTCGTCGCCGAAGCGACGCTGGCACTGCGGCTCGAGTGCACGGTGGAAGAGCTGATTCGCACGATTCACGCGCATCCGACGATGTCGGAGGCCGTGGGGGAAGCGGCGCACGCGGCGCATGGCGCGGCGATCCACGCCTAGCGAACTCCGCGCCGAGCCCCGAACCCCGAGCCCGAACCCCGAGAGAGCGACCATGCCAACAAACGTCGTCATGCCGCAGATGGGTGAGTCGATCGCAGAAGGCACGATCGTCCGGTGGATCAAGAAGGTCGGCGACACCGTCGATCGCGACGAGCCGCTGTTCGAGATCTCGACCGACAAAGTCGATGCCGAGATCCCCTCGCCGGCGGCCGGTCAGCTCTCCGAGATCAGGGTCAAGGAAGGCGAAACCGTCGCGGTCAACAGCGTGGTCGCGGTGATTGGCGGCGCTGGTGAGACTGCAGCGTCACCGGGAGAAGGCGGCGGCGCCGCCGCCGCAGGGCCGTCCGACGCGCTGCCGGAAGCCGCCGTCGGGCAGCCGGAAACCAAGGCGCCGGCGGCCGCGGATCCTGACGGCAGTGCCGAGGCGGACGCTGCTGGCGACGGGGACGACGACGATTCGCCAAGGCAGAAGTCCTCGCCGCTCGTCCGCCGCATCGCGAAGGAACACGACGTCGACATCACCGCGATTCAGGGCACGGGCATCAACGGCCGCGTCACCAAGGGCGACATCCTGGCGTTCATCGAGGCCGGGAAGGCGGGGCCGAAGGGCGCGGCTGCCAGGGCTGCCGCGGCGCCGGCCGGACCGGGAGCAGGCCCGGCCTATCGTCCGGGCGAGAGCCTCCAGGTCGTGCCGATGAGCGTCATGCGGCGGAAGATCGCCGAGCACATGGTGCTCAGCGCGCAGACGTCGCCGCACGTCTACTCGGTCTACGAGGTCAACTTCGGGCGGGTCGCGGCGCTGCGCGAGCGGAAGAAGGCGGAGTACGAAGCGGCCGGCGCCAAGCTGACGTTCACCGCGTTCATCGCCAAGGTGATCGTCGACGCGCTGCGCCAGTTTCCGATCGTCAACGCCTCGGTCGACGGCCACAACATCGTCTACCGGAAGGACATCAACCTCGGGATCGCGGTCGCGCTCGAGAACGGGCTGATCGTGCCGGTGATCCGCGGTGCCGACGAGCGCAACCTGCTCGGCTTGAGCCGCGCGATCGGCGATCTGGCGTCGCGCGCGCGGTCGAAGAAACTGACTCCCGAGGAAGTGCAGGGCGGGACCTTCACGATTACGAACCCCGGCGTCTTCGGCGCCCTCTACGGCCTGCCGCTGATCAACCAGCCGCAGGTGGCGATTCTCGGTGTCGGCGCGATCGAGAAGCGCGCGGTCGTGATCAAAGCCGCGCGTGAAGACGCCGGCGATGAGCAAGACGCGATCGCGATCCGGCCGGTCTGCCACCTGACGCTCGGCTTCGACCATCGCCTCGTCGACGGCGCCGACGCCGGCCGCTTCCTGACGTTCGTCAAGGAGCGGCTCGAGGGCTTCGAGGACGGCTGGCTCTGAGGACGATCGAGGTCCAGCGTCTCGGCCTCGTCGGCTACGCCGACGCGCTGGCGACGCAGCAGCGGCTGGTCGCCGAGCGGCGTGCCGGAAGAATCCCCGATCAGCTCCTCCTGCTGCAGCACCCGCCGGTCATCACGCTCGGCGTCAAGACGCGCAACGATCGCTCGCACGTTCTCGCGTCGCCCGAGACGCTCGCCCGCGACGGCGTCGAGGTCGTCGAGACCGGCCGTGGCGGCGACGTCACCTTCCACGGACCGGGACAACTCGTCGGCTATCCGATCCTCGATCTCAATCCCGATCGCCGCGACGTGCACCGCTACGTCCGGGACCTCGAAGAGGTGCTCATCCGCGCCGCCGCGGCGTTCGGCGTCGCCGCGACCCGCGCTCGCGGCCTGACAGGCGCCTGGGTGGGCGACGAGAAGCTCGCGGCGATCGGTGTCCGTATCAGCCGATGGATCACCAGCCACGGGTTCGCCCTCAACGTTGCGACTGATCTCCGTCACTTCGACCTGATCGTGCCCTGCGGCATCACCGACAAGGGCGTCACGTCGCTGGAGCGGCTGCTCGATCGGACGGTCGGAATGGATGAGGTTGAGTCGGCCGTGACCCAGGCGTTCGCCTCCGTCTTCGACGCCACCCCCTGAATCTTGTGGCGCGTCCAGCCCTGCCACTACCCCTTGCGTTGGGGTCAGACCATGGTCTGACCCCACGTCTTCCGCAGGCGGAATAATGCTGCGCCGTACGGTGTTCAATTGGCTACGGAGGCCCAAGAATATGCGTCAACCAGATGCGGAACGCCAGCTCATCGGCCGCATGCAGGCGGGGGACGGCTCAGCCGTTGCCGATCTCGCCTCGACGTACGGGCCGAAGATTCATCAACTGGCGCTCCGTTACGTCAAGAACTGGGAAGATGCCGAAGAGGTGACCCAGGACGTACTCATGAAAGTGCATCGGAAGATCGATGCGTTCCGCGGCGACGCGGCGCTGTCGTCGTGGATTTACCGCATTACGTTCAACACCGCGATGTCGCGGCTGCGCAGCACCCGCGCCGCGAAGATGGCTGAAGTGCAGTCGCCGGAGACCGGCACGGGCGAGGAAGGCGAACGTCGTCCGGCTGAACCTGCCGACTGGTCGTCGCTCGCCGACGACCACGTACTGCGCGTGCAGATGCGCGAGCGGCTGATCCAGTCGCTGACGCACCTGCCGCAGGTCTATCGCGTCCCTGTCATCCTCCGCGACATCCAGGGGCTGTCGACGGAAGAAGCCAGCGCGATCCTGCGGGTGAAGCCGCAGACCTTGAAGTCGCGTCTGCATCGCGGCCGGCTCATGCTCCGCGAGCGGCTCGCCGATTTCGCCGGCGGCGTCATGCTGCACGGTCGCGAAGTAAATTAGCCTTGGCCGGGGGGCTTCGCCCCTCGGACTCCCTCCACCCCAGCCACGGCGTCATTCTCTAGCGCTTGCAACTATACTTGAATGTAGTATAGTTGCAAGCGTTAGAGCTGCCGATGGCCGATCCCTCGCTTGAATCCCTGCTGCCGCTGCCGCCGGCAGTCTTCCATATCCTGATCGCGCTCGCCGACCGCGATCGCCATGGCTACTCGATCATGCAGGACGTCGCCGAGCGGACCGGCGGTGCCGTCCAGCTCAGCGCCGGCACCCTTTACAGCTCGATTCGCCGCATGCTCGAGCAGGGCCTGATCGTCGAACTGCGCGACAGCCCCGATCCGACCAGCACCGACGAGCGTCGCCGCTACTACCGCCTCGCCAAATTCGGTCGGCGCGTCGCCGCCGCCGAAGTCGCCCGCCTCAATGCGCTCGTCCAGCAGGCGCGCGCTACCGGACTGGTGCCGGGCGGATGAGACGCATCGAAGCGATCTTCGACGCCCTGCTGCGCTGCTATCCCGCCGCGTTCAGGAACGAATACGGCGCGCAGATGCGCCTGATGTTCGACGAGCAGTTGCGAGACGCCCGCGACACCAACCGGCGACGCGTCGAAGCCGGGCTCCTGCTGCGTACCTTCCGCGACGCCTGCACGGTTGCGCCGCGCGAGCACTGGCACATCCTGTCCCAGGACCTCCGCTACGCGTTGCGCTCGATGCTGGCGCGGCCGGGATTCACGGCAGTAGCGATCGCGTCACTGGCGCTCGGTATCGGTGCGAACACCGCGATTTTCAGTCTCTGGCACAGCGTCCTCCACGCGCCATTGCCCGGCATCCGGGCACCGGAAGAACTCGTGATGCTGTCGAACCCGGACGAAACCGGCAGCTGGACCGGCGGCTGGGACGGCCGCGAGGGGCCCCGATCGTGGCTGACCTACCAGGAGTTCGAGGATCTCAGGCGACACGCCGACAGCTTTGCCGCGCTCATGGCGTCGCAGAGCAGTTTGAGCGCATGGCAGATACGGTTTCAGGGCGGCACGTGGGAAGAAGCGCGGGGCCGGCTGGTTTCGGAGAACTTCTTCGACGTCCTCGGCGCAACGCCGGAGATCGGACGGCTGTTCACTTCCGGTGATGGAATTCGTACGTCCCCGGCGGTCATCAGCCATCGCTACTGGCAGCGGCGGTTCGGCGGCCGCCCCGACGTGCTCGGCGCGACGTTCAACGTGCGTCAGGCGGCCTTGACGGTGATCGGCGTGACGCGGCCCGGCTTCATCGGTGAAACCGCGGCGCAGCAGCCTGACTTCTGGCTGCCCCTCGCGGTGCAGCCGATTGTCCTGCCGGACCGCGACCGGCTTCACGACACACCTCCCGACAAGTCGATGTGGCTGCACGTCTTCGGTCGTTTGCGACCGGGAGTCACGTTCGCGCACGCGGAAGCGCAGGCCAACGCTATCCTGCAGGCCAATCTCGCAGCGTTCCATGGTGCGAGCCTGTCGCCGGAACGGCGCGCCGAGATTCAGGCTGAGCGCCTGGAACTTCGCGCCGCCGCCAACGGCGCCTCGTCGGCGCGATCGGATCTTTCGACCTCACTGACGGCGCTCCTGATCGCGCTTGCCATCCTGCTGCTCATCGCCTGTGTCAACCTGGCAAACCTGCTGCTGGCGCGTGTTGCCGCGCGGCGGGCCGAGATCGCTCTGCGGCTCTCGCTCGGGGCAAGCCGTCAGCGCCTGCTGCGTCAACTGGTGACCGAGAACCTGACCCTTACCGCGCTCGGCGGCGCAGCCGGGCTCGTCGTCGCGGCCATTGCCCATGACGGGCTGGTGGGAATGATCACCAGGATCGACAACCGCTTCGCCATGGATTTCACGCTGGAGCCGCGCGTGCTCGGCTTCACGCTGACCGTGACCATGGCGGCCGGGCTGCTGCTGGCTGTGCTGCCGGCGTGGCAGGCGACGCGGACCGACCCTGGCGCGGCGCTCAAGGACCAGGGCCGTGGCGCCGGCGGCGGGCGCGGCCAGCTGCGTGCTGGCCGGGCGATGGTGAGCCTGCAGCTGGCGCTGTCGCTGCCGCTCCTCGTCGGCGCCGGCCTCATGGCGCAAACCGTTTACAACCTGCAGGCCACCGACCTTGGCTTCCGCGCCGGGCGCCTTCTCCTGATGCGCGTGGACTTGCAGGACGTGGCGGGCGAAGCACCGCGCCAGCAGCAGGTCCTCACGCAGCTGCGCGACGCGCTGCAAGCGATTCCTGGCGTGAACCGCGTCAGTTTCTCCCGGCTTGGCGTCTTCACCGGCGGCTTCTCGAACACCGGCGTCGAAGTCGAAGGTTTCGTTCCCCGCGGCGAACGCGATAAGGAGTCGGCTGTCGATATCGTCGGCCCCGACTATTTCACTGCCCTTGGCGTGCCGATCATCCAGGGCCGCGACATCCTCGCCGGTGACAGCGGCGACACCGCCGGCGTCTGCGTCATCAACCAGGCGTTCGCCCGGCAGTTTTTCGCCGGCCGCGACCCGCTCGGCATGCGGATCACGACGGACGGCATCGACTACCGTGTAATCGGCGTCGCGGGCGACGCGCGCACCGACGGCCTGCGGGACGCGGTGCCGTCACGCTACTTCGTCGCCGCGCTTCAACGGCCGCAGCCGCCGCTGAGCCCGACTTTCCTGATTCGCGCCGACACCGAGCTGGCGCCGATCGTCCGGGCCGCCAGGGAAGCCGTGCAGGACGTCAATCCTGGCGTGGCCATCCTCTCGAGCCGAACGCTGGAAGAGCGGATGCAGCCGTTGATCGGCCGCGAACAGATGACGGCGCAGCTGTCGCTTGTGTTCGGGGTGATGGCGCTGACGCTCGCGGCGCTCGGGCTCTACGGTGTGCTGTCGTACGGGACGGCGAGGCGTTCCGGAGAGATTGCAGTCCGCATCGCCCTCGGGGCCCAGCCGCGCCGCGTCGTCTGGATGATCTTGTGGGAAACCGCCGGACTCGTCCTCGCTGGACTGGCGGTCGGCGCCGCCCTCGCCGTCGGCGCGTCGCGCCTGATCGCGAGTCAGCTCTACGGCGTCACGGCCGACGACATGATGACGTCGGCGCTCGCCAGCGGCCTGCTGCTCATCGTCGCGCTCGTCGCCGCCTACGTGCCAGCCCGGCGCGCGTCGAGACTGAGTCCGATGACGGCGCTGCATCAGTAGAGCGGCCGTCAAATCGCCAATCAATCAATCGACAATTAAGATCAATCGTCAATCGGCATTCGTCAATCGGCAATCGCCAGAAGGTCACCTGCCCTCCCCTGCCTTCTGAACAGCATTCTCCATGCCCGTTCGTTCCTGCCTGGTCAGCGCCGGCTCGAGCACGCGAATCACTCCCGTCGGCCCGAGCTCCACCGGCAGCGATATGACCGCCGCGCGGACCGGCCCGTCGTCTGCGACGACGAAACACGAGAACTGCTTTCGTGATCCGCGAGCGATGGCTTCGGCGATCCGTGCTGCCGCGGCGCCGAGCGCGTATGGCCCGGGTGGCCACAAACCGGGAATCCTCGCTGACAGTCCGGCGATCTCGTGCGGCGGCAGCGCCGACGACAGCGGACGACCGTACGCGGTCGACGTCTCCCAGGCAACTATGGCGTGGCGCGGAGGCACCCCGACGACTCGAAGCGAGACTTCGACGGCCGAGCCGTCGATCGCGAGGCCGGCGAGCGCCCGCAGCGCAGACTCGAGCGCCAACGGCGCCGAGCCCAGCACGCGCTGGCGTGCGACATGGAGCTCGGTGACCGCCATGGCCATCAGCGATGACTGCGTCGCGCCGGCAAACAGCAGCGGCGCGTCGCAGCCGGCGCGCACCAGCTGGCGTACCAGCCCGAGTCCGGCATCACCCGCGTGCTCGCCGTTCCCCGCCGCCGCATCGGCGATGACGACGACCGCGGCGCCGGCCGCGGCTTCGATCGAGTCGGCGGCGGTGACCCGGGTATTGAAGTTGTCGACTGGTCCCGACTGCTGGATGTCGAGCGCTTTCCCGCGGGCGACGGCCCCGCTCGCGTCGATCAGCCGGACCTCCGGCAGGTGGTCGCGCAGCGCCAGGGTATGGGCGATGGCGCCGCCGAGGGCGCCGCTTCCGATGATGGCGATGAATGGCACGCGGGGCTGTTCCGGTTGTTGTTCGACTTCGGCCGGGGCTCTATTCTAATGGGATGAATACGAGCGCTCCAACCTCGCAGGACGGGGCCCGCCGTCTGGCCCTCGAATCGGTGGCCGCGGTCGTCACCGGCGGCTCTCGCGGCATCGGTCTCGCGATCGCGACGGCTCTGGCGCGGGCCGGCGCCCGCGTCGCCATTACCGGCCGTACCCAGGGGCATCTCGACAGCGCCGCCGCGTCGGCGCCGTCGATTCATCCGATTCGCGCCGACGTCAGCGACAGCGCGGACGCCGGACGCGCCATCGACGAGGCGGCGAAAGTCTTCGGCGGTCTCGATCTGCTCGTCAACAATGCCGGCATCGGGCGCTTCGGCAACGTCGACGCGCTCTCCGATGAGTACTGGCGCGAAGTCATCGGCACCAACCTGAGCGGCGTCTTCTATTGCTGTCGCGCCGCGCTGCCGCACCTGCGCCGCCGTGGCGGCGGCTGGATCATCAGCATCAGCAGCCTCGCCGGGCAGAACCCGTTTGTCGGCGGCGCGGCTTACTGTGCGTCGAAGGCGGGGTTGAATGCCTTCAGCGAAGCGCTGATGCAGGAAGTGCGGCACGACGACATCCGCGTCAGCTGCATCGCGCCGGGCTCGGTTTCGACCGGCTTCGGCGGCCGCGGGCCGGTAGGCGGCGAGGCTGACTGGAAGATTGCGCCAGACGATGTCGCCGAGCTGGTCGTCGACCTGGTAACGTTCCCGGCCCGCAGTCTGCCGAGCCGGATCGAGCTGCGGCCGTCGCGGCCCCGGCAAGAGAAGAAGGCGTGACCTGATAAAGTCTCGCCAGAGATGCAGACGATCGCGCACTTCAACATCCTCGAGCGGCTAGGGGCCGGCGCGCTCGGCGACGTCTATCGCGCCCGCGATCTGAAGGTCGGACGCACGGTAGCGCTGATGGCGCTGCCGCAGGAGCTCATCGCCGATCCGGCGGACCGCGCGCGATTGCTCGCCGACGCCCGCGCCGCGATGGCGCTCAACCATCCCAACATCGCGACGCTGTTCGATGTCGTCGAGGACGGCGATCGCTGCTATCTGGCCTACGAGTTCGCCGCCGGCCCGTCGCTGCGCGACGAGATGGGCGGACGGGCCGTGAACCCCCGCCGCGCCGTCGAGATCGCGGCACAGATCACCGACGCGCTCTCTGAAGGCCATTCGCGGCGGATCATCCATGGCGACCTCAGGCCGGAGAACATCGTCGTGACGCCGAAGGGGAGCGTGAAGATCCTCAACTTCGGCCTGGCGGCTTGGACCACCGGCGGCCGGGCCCGGCGGAGCGCCGCGTCCGCCGAAGGCCTCGGCGCCGACCCGCTCGGAGTCGCCGGCTATCTCTCGCCCGAGCAGGCGCTCGGCGGCGCGATCGACGAGCGCAGCGATCTGTTCTCGTTCGGCGTCATCCTGCAGGAGATGCTCGCGGGCCGCAACCCGTTCATTGGACAGACCCCGGCGACAACTGTCATGAACGTCATCCGGCTGTCACCGCCACTGCAGGCCGGCGGTACGATTCCGGCGGAGCTCAGCGCGCTGGTGGCGCGGACGCTGGCGAAGCCGGTGGATGGCCGTCCGTCCGGTGCGCTGCAGGCATCGGCGGAGCTGCGACGCATCGGCAACGCCATGGATACACGCGACGGGCACGCGCCGCCGACCGAGCTGATTCCGCCGGCGCCGGCAAAGGGCGGAAGCAGCGTCTGGGTGGCGATCGCGGTGCTGGGAGCGCTGGCTGCTGCCGCCGCCTGGTGGATGCTCTAGCCGCGGCTCACGGGCCTGGGAAGCACCGTTGCGGCCCGCCGGCTGCCGTCGACGCGGCAGTCAACGGCTCACGCGACCAGCGGCCGGGCGGCGCGAGGATGACCGACCGCTCTCCTTCGAAGACGCTCGTCCAGCCGTGCTGCCGCAACGCCGTCGTGCCGGGGAGATCGCGCGGCAGCCACGCGTAGTCGGCATTCAGGCCGCGAACGTAGGCGATGCCTTGCGGACGCGCGGCGTAGAACGCCAGGTGCGACGAGACGACACCGTCGCTGTAAACGGTTTCGCGCCTTCCATCGAGCGACACCTTGGTGTCGGCCGGCAGATGCCAGATCGCGTACTCGCCCCAGTTGAAGAAGGTGATCACGTTCCCCGACAGCCGGTGCTCGTGAAAGACCGACGCCGCCTCGGGTTCCGGCCACCAGCGTTCGAAGAGCTGGACGCAGCTGAGCGTGTCACGTGACCGCGGCTGCGCCAACGCGAGCGCGAGAAGCGCCGCGACGATCGCAGCGCGCACGGTGCGTGAGAGCGGCGGCCTCGGCGCGCGGCGTTCGCGCCGCAATCCCTCGGCGATCGCCGGACCGAGGAACATGACGACCGACAGTGCGAAGAACGCGTCGAGCCGCACGACCTTGATCGCGGCCAGCCCCCAGAATGCCGGAACCAGCGCGTCGAGCCAGCGCGCCTGACGCCGCAGCGCGATCGTCGTCATCGCGGCGAACAGCAGCCAGGTCAGGACGCTGGGCGGATGCGACCAGATCCAGTTCCACTCGCCGATGGCCTCGCGCCCTGGACGCACGGTTTCGAGCAGGAAATGCCAGAGGGCCGAGCCATATGGGTTGACGAGCGTCGCCAGCACCGACAGCGTCGCCCATCCGGCCGCGTCGAGCGCGGTAAGGCCGAGCCGGCGCCGGCGCCACAAATCGAGCACCGTCCACAGCCCGAGCGTGGCCATGCCGACGATCCAGCCGCCGTGCGAGTTGGCCCACAGCATCAGGATGACGGGGCACCAGGCCAGCGTCCGGCGTGCGCCGCCGTCGGCACGCGTCAGCGCCGAGGCGAGGGCGGCAAAGAACAGGACCGAGAACAACTGCGGCCGGACGTGCACGACGCGCGTGAGCGTGGCGGCGAGGATCAGCGCGAGCAGGATCACCAGGGCCCTGCCGCTGACCCCACGCCTGGTCAGGGCGCTGCCAACCAGCCACAAGACGCTGCCGATCACCGCCAGCTTGACGAACAGGAGTCCCGGCTGCCCGGCCGTCGACCACGCGGCAGCGAACACCACCTCGGCGAGCCACTCGTGGTTGATCCACGGACGATCGCTGGTAAACGAGTAGGAATCCGGAAGGACGATTCGCCCTTCCCGCAGCATGTCGAGGCCGAACCTGACGTGGCCCCAGAGGTCGGCGTCGGCGCTGGTCGTCGCCGCGAGAAGAAAGGTGACGATGACGAGCGCCGCCGACAGCGTGAATCCAATGACGCTCGGGCCATTTCCCAGGCGGGCCAGGCCGTGAGCGCCCGCGGCGGTACCGTCGATCGCCGGCCGGGCCGCCGCCCCGCCCGTACGAAGCAGTTCGGGCGCCGCGATTGAAGCCTGGCTCTGGCCGGACGCTGACATCGGCAGCGGTGAGATTCACGGCTCATGCCGCGCTCGTCCGGAGCACGCCTCGTCCCAGAACGAAGCGCGATGATGGAGTTCCGTGGCTTCCGAAGGGCGTCGGGCAGCGCGGGGAAAGCCGCCGCTTACAGTTCAGGGCCGGCGCTTACAGAATCGCGATCGCTCAAAGAATGTCCTTCAGTTTCGCCAGGTCGATGTTGGCGCCAGAGAGGACGACGGCGACGCGACGTTCGCGCAGCGGCAGCAGGCCGGCCAGCACTCCGGCCACCGCCGTCGCACCCGCGCCCTCGACAATCTGCCGCTCCCGCGACACGACGCCGACGATCGCCTCGCGCAGCCGCGCCTCGTCGACGACGACTATCCGGCGTACGCGATCGCGCACGATGTCGAAGGTGACGGTGTCCGGATCGAGGTTGCCGGCGAGACCATCGGCGAGCGTTGGTCTGACCTCGATCTCGACGATGCGGCCCGCGGCCAGGCCCTTGGTGAACGGACAGGAGGCCTCGACCTCGACGCCATACACAGCAATGCCAGGCGAGGCGGCCGCAGCGGCGATCGCGATGCCGCTGATCAGGCCGCCGCCGCCAATCGGCACGACGATCGCCTCGACGCCGGCCCACTCTTCCGCGATCTCGAGGCCGACCGTTCCGGCTCCCGCGATGACGTCTGGATGGCTGTACGGTGAGATGTACAGCGCATCGCTCGTCGCGGCGGCCCGCTTGGCCTCACGCTCCGCATCGTCGTAAGTGGGGCACGTCTCGAGGCGAACGCCGGCGGCCCGGATCGCATCGAGTTTCGTCCGCGGCGCGGTGACCGGCGCGTAGACGGTGAGCGGCACGCCGGCGGCGGCAGCGGCAACAGCCAGGGCGCGGCCGTGGTTGCCGGCGGAGGCGGTGACGAGGGGCGTCGCAGCGCGGCCGGTTTCGATCTGGCGCAGGACGGCGTTGAAAGCGCCACGAATCTTGTACGAGAACGTCGGCTGCAAGGTCTCGAGCTTCAGCCGGACGTCTGCGGAAACCGCTTCGCTCAGCCACGGCGACGCGCGGAGCGGGGTGCGGAGGATGCGCCCCTCGATGCGGCTGGCGGCGGCCGCGACGTCGAGCGAGGTCAGGGCTGCGGGGTCCTGTCGGTCAGCAGGATCTCGGCAAGCTGACCGGCGAAGGCCGAACGGGCCATGACGTTGTCGGCGCCGGCGTCGCGCGCGGCCTGGATTCGCGCCGTGTCGACGTGCGAGACGAACCCGAGCGTCTGGATCGACGCCAGCGCCGGGTCGCCCTTCATCGTTCTCAGCGTCTCGATTGGCTCGAGCGTGGCGCTGTTCAGGTCGAGGATGACGAGTGACGGCGTCAGCGCTCGTGCCTGCTCGAGAATCTCCGGCGGCCGTCCGCGCGAAGGTGACGTCGACCCCGGCGTGCTTGGCAGTGGCGCGAATCTTCGAGCGGAAGAGGAAGTCGTCAACGGCGACGAGGATCATCGATCGATCATAGCCGAGACTTCGCGGAGTTGAAGCTCCGCGCGATGAGCGAGTGGTCGTAGGGCGAGCTTCAGCCGCGCCGATGACAGGTGCGGTGCCGAGCTACGACGAAGCAGCCGTAGGGCGCGGCTTCAGCCGCGCCGCCAGCAGTTGAAGCTCCGTTGTGCCGGAAGGACGGGGCGGCAGCGGTTCCCGGCGATAGAGGGTGCGCGTATTGATCACGCTCGAGACGACGAACGTAGCCAGCAGCCCGGCAATGGCGACGACCCCGCCGACGTCGAAGAGCAGGAAGCGGGCGCCGAGTAATGAGACCTCCGGCGAACGGAGCAGCTGCAGCGTGCCGACGGCCATCAGGATCCGCAGCTCCGTCGGTCCCATCTTCCAGTACCAGATCTTGAAGGTCCCGACGGCGTGAGTGGCGAGCGCGATCTCGGTCGACAGCAGGCAATAGGCCAGCAGGAAACCCGCGCCGATGATCGGCGTCATGAATCCGCCGGCAACCAGTCCACCGAAGAGCAGCACGATGCCGACGACGTCGAGGACGTGATCGACGTAGAAGCCGTAGCGCGGCCGTTCCTGGCGGCGGACACGGGCGAGGGTGCCGTCGAGGCTGTCGCCGAACCAGTTGAGGGCGAGGCAGACGACGGCCGCAACCAGCGCCGCGGGATACTGCGCTCCCAGCCAGTAGCAGGCGCCGGCACCGAGCATGGACACGGCTCCAAGCCCGGTCAGGTGGTCCGAGTTGACGCCGTCCGGGAGCCGTTTGGCGATCCAGATGAGGCAGCGCTTCTCCAGCGCCGCCAGCAGGCTTGTATGAATGCGGGTTTCTGTTACGGCGGACATATGTGTCTCCTGTCCCGTAATGCGAAAATGGCTGTTTTGGGGGCTCAGCCATGATTCTCGAGACCTACGCCGACGCGCCGTTCATGAAGAACGGCTACGTGGTCGGCTGCGAGCGCACACGCGAGGGCGTCGTCATCGATCCTGGCGACGAGGTCGACCAGCTGCTCGAGGCGGTGAACCGCCTCGGCCTGACGATCAAGTACATCCTCCTCACACACGCCCACCTCGACCACGTCACGGGTGTCGGACGTGCCAAGGCAGCCCTTGGCGCCCCCGTCGGGCTGCACAAGGAGGACAAGTTCCTCTACGACACCGTCGTGCAGCAGGGCATCGCCTTCGGCTTCCGGGTCGAACGGCAGCCGCCGATCGACTTTTTCTACGATGGCGAAGGCCCCTGGCGGTTTGGCGACTACGCCGTCTGGGTCGAGCACACGCCCGGACACTGCCCTGGTGGCGTGTGTCTCGCGATCGGCCGCGAGCACGAGTCAGCGCGGACGCTGATTGTTGGAGATACGCTCTTTGCCGGCTCGATCGGACGCACCGACCTTCCGGGCGGGGACCTCGAGACGCTGCTGGCGTCGATTCGAAACGTCCTGTTCAAGTATCCCGACGACACGCCAGTCCTGTCGGGGCACGGCGAACCGACGACTATCGGCCGGGAAAAGCGGAGCAATCCCTTCCTCAATCTTTCGAATCGCTAGGGCTGCGACATTCTGTCGGGGGAGGTCTTCCAGGTCGTGCTGGGTGCGTGGTGCCTGGTGCCTGGTGCTCGAGGTGCGAGGTGCGAGGTGCCGCGTGCGAGGTGCCCCGTGCGAAGTGCCGGGTGCGCGATGCACCGCACCTGCCGCGCACCCTTGCCCGCCGCACCCTTGCCCGCCGCACCCTTGCCCGCCGCACCCTCGCCCGCCGCACCCCGCCCGCGGCCCGTCGAGCACCCAGGCCCCAGGCACCACGCACGAGGCACCCTGGCCGAAAGACCGCTCAGTTGCCGCGCAGGACGACCCAGCTCGAGTCGCGATAGAGCGTCGTCCAGCCGGCGCTGGCGAGCGCGCTCGCGGTCGGGGAAACGGCCGGCAGATACGCACACCGGATGTCGTGTCGCGCGAACACCGGACGATAGTCGGAGCCCTGCGTCTCCATCCGGATGTGTTCGAGCACCATTTCGGGAGGGAACGGGTCCTGCCGCCCGTCCATGAACACCTTGCGGTCAGGGGCGAACCAGAGAATCTTGCCGCCCTCGTCGTAGCGGTTGTAGAGATTGCCAGGGCAGCTCTCGAGCGCCGCCAGCGCCGGCGGCGCGACCGGCTGCCATCGCAGCCTGGCGACGCGGTGGTAGTAGGCGAAGACGATCGTCGCCGCTACGATCACGATCGCCGCGGACATGATCGCGAAATTGATTGCCGGCTGTCCGAGGCGATTCTCCCCGGCGCTCTCGCGGCGCGGCAGGAGCATCGTCAGCGCCGGGATCGCGATCATCAGGAACGGGCCAACGTTGCGCTTCGCCATCACGGCGAGCGGCAGGAGCATGACGGCGGCGCCGCAGATCACCGCCATGGTCGGCGACGGGCGAAGCAGCCTGCGCCAGTTCCTCGTCAGCATCACAGCGAACGCGACAGCAAGAATCCAGAACGGCGCCAGCCGCGGATCCATGATCTCGGGCCGCGCCCACTCGTCGAGCGGGTAGAGACGGATCCGGTTGAGTGACTTCGGGATCTCGATCCAGAAGGAGAACCCGAATGGCGTCGCCGTCATCGCGGCCGCGCAGGCGGCCAGGGTCAACGCCGGCCGCTTCCATTCATGCGGCGCTGCGAAGACGCGCGCGCCCAGCGCTCCGGCCAGCAGCACGAACCCGAGCAGCACGCCGCCATGACAGTTGGCCCAGAAGACGAACATCACGGGCAGCCAGCCGAGGCGATCGCGCGAGACGAGATAGATCGTCGCCGGGATGAGCAGCAGCGAGAACGCGTGCGGCCGCGGCTCCCACCACATGCAGGCCGGCACGATTGCGACCAGCGTCAGGGCGAACGCGACGCGGACCGGCGCGTCGATCATCCGCCAGCTGATGCTCCAGCCGGCCGTGATCAGCGCCGCCGCCAGCAGCGTCACTCCGGGCAGGCCGCCGGCCAGGAAGGCGATGTAGTAAATCACTTCCGCCAGCCATTCGTGGTTCAGCCAGAAGGCGCCATACGATGTGTGCGAGTAGACGTCGGACAGCATCAGCTGGCCGGAGTTCCACATGTCGCGGCCGGCGCGCAGCTGCCACCACGAGTCGCCCTGCATCGGCGTCAGCGCGCAGACGAGAACGATCGTGACGAAGATCAGCGTCGTCAGGAGACGGTCGAACGTGCAGGAAGAGAGAAGGCGGGCCACGGCTTGACCGGGCCCGGTGAAATCCGGGTGCCATCACGGGGTGGCGTCACGGCGCCGGTTTTCGTGATTGTGGGGGCGAGCCGGCTACGGTTCTGTTTCGCCGGTTACAGAACTGTTGGCCTTCGTGACGACGAACTCGACCTTGCCGACACCGAGCTTGTCGCCGGTGCGCAGCATCGCGCGCGCGACCCTGGCGCCGTTGACGAAGGTGCCGTTGGTGCTTTCGAGATCGACGACCTCGAGCTCGGCGGCGCCTGCGGTCAGCTGGCAGTGGACGCGTGAAACGAGCGCGGCGTCGAGGATGAAGTCGGCGCGCGGGGCGCGGCCGATGGTCTTGACTGCGCCGGGGAGGATGCGAAACATGAACCGTGACTCGGCTTCGTCACCCGTGTCGATGAGCCACATCAGTTGAGGAGATCCTTCACCCGGGGGTGGACGACGGCGCCGTCCTTTGTGAGCAGCGTCTCACGCGTGATCTCGTCTGCCTGGTCGAGCATCAGCGCCGGCTGTTTGGCGCCATCCTTCCCGAGCAGGTGCATGAGGAACGTCGTGATGTTCTTCGAGTACATCTGGCTGGCGTGATACGGGACGAGCGCCGGCGGGTTCGACGGCCCGATGATCTCGACGCCGCGATGGTTCACGATCTCGTCCGGCCGCGTCAGCTCGCAGTTGCCGCCGCGTTCCGCCGCCAGGTCCACGACCACGGAGCCCGGCTGCATCGCCTCGACCATCTCGGTCGTGATCAGGATCGGCGCCCGCTTGCCGGGAATCAGCGCCGTGGTGATGACGACATCGCTCGCGGCGACGACCTTCAGCATCATCTCGCGCTGGCGGCGGTAGAAGGTTTCATCCTGGGCCTTGGCGTAGCCGCCCTTGTCCTCGGCGTCTGCCGACTCGAGCGGCAGCTCGACGAACCTGGCGCCGAGGCTCTGCACCTGTTCCTTGACCGCCGGCCGCACGTCGTAGGCTTCGACCTTGGCGCCGAGCCGTCGCGAGGCGGAGATCGCCTGCAGTCCGGCGACGCCGGCGCCGACGATGAACACGCGGGCCGGCGCGACCGTGCCCGCCGCGGTCATCAGCATCGGGAACATGCGCGGCAGGTGATTCGCGGCGAGCAGGACGCCCTTGTAGCCGGCAATCGTCGCCATCGACGACAGCGCGTCCATGCTTTGCGCCCGGGTGATCCGCGGCATCAACTCCATCGACAGCACCGAGGCGCCCGTCGCCGCGATCTCGCGGATCGCCTGCGGCGCGCCGAGCGGATCGGCGAAGCCGATCACGACCTGCGACGCATGCAGGCCATTGGCGGCCGGCACGGCGCGAACCTGCAGCAGGATGTCGGCGGCATCGAGGATCTCGTGCCGCGAGAGCACGGTCGCGCCCTGCGCCGCGTAGGCTGCGTCGGGGAAACCGGCGGCGGCACCGGCGCCGGCTTCGACGCCGACCTCGAGGCCGGCCTTGACGAGCGTCGCGACGCCGGCAGGGATGACGGCGACACGCGTTTCGCCGGTGAAGTTTTCCTTTGGAATTCCGACGCGCATCAGGCTGAAGTCTAATCGATTCCGCGCGCGACGGCGCGATTCCCGTTACTGCTGCTTCTTGAGCCAGGCAGCAATCGTGCTCGCCACTTCGGGGGTGATCGTCTTGCTTTCGAGCTGCCCGTACTCCTGGACCGCACCGGTCTTCGCCGGCACCAGCAGGTGATTGATCCCGGGCAGGCGCACGACCTCGACCGGCCCCGCGTTTTTCTTGCGCTTCTGCGCCAGCTCGGCGAGCTTGTCGGCGTGATGCGGCCTGACCTGCGCGTCGAGATCCCCCTGGAGAATCAGGAGCGGCTGATCGAGCCGCGGCATGATCGCCGCCGGATCGAACGACAGGAAGCTCTTGAACCACGGCGTCTCCGCCTGCTTCTGCAGCTCGGGCGGCACGCCTTCCCAGCCGGTGCCGCTGACCGCCGCGGCCTGAATCTGCTTCTGCAGCGCGACGCGCGCATCCTTGTCGGCCTGCGTCAGGTTCATGCGATCGAGCTCGTGGCGCTGCTGCTCGAGGATCAGCTCGGCGCCGGTCGTGCCGTTGGCGGCAATCAGCACGACGGCATCGATCTTCTTCTCCCGCGCCGCCGCCAGCATCGCGATGTTGCCGCCCTCGCTGTGGCCGACCAGCGCGATCTGCCGTGAATCGACATCGTCGCGGCGTTCCAGCCATTTGACGACGCCGATCAGGTCGTCGGCGAACTCCCGCTGCGTCGCCGATTCGGTGCGGCCGCCGCTCTGGCCGACGCCGCGCTTGTCGTAGCGGAGGACGAGAAAGCCCTGCTCGGCGAGCGCGCCGGCGAGCTGGCTGAGGATCGGGATGCCGGCGACCGTGCTGTCGCGATCGACCGGCCCTGAACCGGCGATGAGCACGACGGCCGGCAGCCTGAGCCGGCCGACGGCCGACGGCCTGGTGAGCGTGCCGGCGATGTTGAAGCCGTTGGCCGGAATCGTCACGTCGGAGTCGGTCGGGTTGCGCGCCGTCAACGGCCGCACGGCGACGCCGGCGAGATCGTTGCGGACGACCGCGAGCGAAGAGGTCGGGACGTCGAGCCGCGCCAGCCGGCCCCGATCGTCGATCGTCACGGTCAACGCCGTGTTCGCCGGACCGTTCGGCATCATCATCTGATACTTGCGCGTCTTGACGATGCCGCCCGGCGTCTGCACGTCTTCGTCGCTGATCGACTTGACCGTGGCGCGGACCTCGCCGCTCGGCGGGATGTAGATCGGGATCTCGCCGCCCGGCTTCAGCGTCGCAAGTCTGGCGGCCACGATCTCGTAGCCGGCGAAGCTGTTGCCCGGCACCACCGTCGTCCGGGCCGAGATCTGGTCGGTCTTGGAGTTGGTGACGCCGTCCTGGGAAATCTCGTTGATCGCGCTGGTGACGGCGAACGACGTCGTCACCAGGATCTTCTTGGTCCCGTCCTTCGTGGCATTGCTGCCTTCGAAGCGGAGCTCGACCGGGTGCAGGTCAGCGGTGTACTTCAACTCGAGGCGGTTGAGGGTGAAGTCGCCGATCCGACCGGTCGACGTCAGGACCCACTGCGAGCCGGAGCGCACCAGGTTGACCTGCTCGCGGCCGACGTCGGTGCCGCGCAGAAAGACCGTGAACGCCGAAGCGCCGGCGACAGGCCCGGCCCCCGCCTGGACCGGCGCGGCTGGAGGCGTCGGCGCGGCGGGCGGCTGCGCCGCGGCGCCCGCGGCCGGCAGTGCCGCCAGGACGGCGACGATACAATGACGGAGCAGGGGCTGCATCAGTTCAGGATACCAGCACGTCAGAGATGATTTCACCAGAACCGTATCGGGCGCTGCACGGCGGCGCCGGCCTCCTCGATCGCAGTCACCGCGGCCGGCTCCGGCTGCGCGGCAACGATCGGCGCGAGTATCTTCAGGGCCTTCTGACCAACGACATCGTGGCGCTGCAACCGGGTCGCGGCTGTTATGCCGCGTTGTTGAACGCGCAGGGCCGCATGCTCGCCGACATGTACCTGGTCGAGACCGGCGAGGACATCCTGATGGACCTCGAGCGTGAAGCAACGACCTCGACCGCCGAGCACCTCGATCGGTTCATCTTCAGCGAGGACGTGCAGGTGTCGAACGAAAGCGACAGCCTGGCGCAGCTCGGCGTTTACGGGCCGCAATCGGCAGCCGTCGTCGCTCGAGCGCTGGCGCTCGCTGATGGCACGTCCGCGCTCGACGGCCTCGGCGTGATGGACAACTGCCGCCTCGTGTTCGACGGGAGCGGCGTCGTCGCCATGCGTCGCGATGACGCCGGCGTGGAGGGATTCGATCTGGTCGTCGAAACCGCGGCTGCGGCGGCGCTGCGTTCGGCGCTGCACGCGGCGGGAGCGGTCGAGGTCGATGCGTCCACTGCGGAGGTCGTCCGCGTCGAGGCGGGCGTCCCGCGGTTCACCGTCGACATGGATATCGACACGATTCCGCTCGAGGCCGGAATCGAGGATCGCGCCATCAGCCAGACGAAAGGCTGCTACGTCGGGCAGGAGATCATCATCCGCGTGCTGCACCGCGGGCAGGGCCGCGTGGCGCGGCGGCTGGTCGGCCTGGCGCTCGAGGCGTCGGCGATCGTCCCGGCGAAGGGCGATCGCATCCGTTCGGGGGAGCGTGAGGTCGGGACGGTGACGAGCGCCGTCGCGTCGCCGGCGCTGGGGCGTCCGCTCGCGCTCGGCTACGTCCATCGCGACTTCACGGCGCCGGCAACCGCGGTCTCGATCGCGTCCGGTGACGTCGTGCAGCCGGCGGTGGTGACCGCCTTTCCTCTACACCGCTCCGCGTAGCCGCGCGATCAGCTCGGCGTCCGCCGGCGGGAACTCCTCCGGCCGAAGCTCGCGTCTCGGCATCCATCGCATCTCCTGGCCGAGCACCGGTCGCGGCGATCCGTTCAGCGTGCAGGCGAAGAAGTGCAGCTCGACGCTGCGCTCCGGGTAGGTGTGCGTTACCGAGTAGATCTCGTCGCCCACCGAAACCTCGACGTCGAGCTCCTCGCGCATCTCGCGCCGGAGGCACGCGGCGAGGGTCTCGCCCGGCTCGCACTTGCCGCCGGGAAACTCCCACATGCCGGCGAGATGCTGGTGCGCGCCGCGCCGCGTCACCAGCAGCGCGCCGTCACGCTCGACGACGGCGGCAGTGACGACGAGATGCACGGATGCCATCGGCCGGAACGAACTACGCCGGGGCGCGTTCGTGCTCGGGATTGAACGGGTATGCGGCGCAGCCGTTCTGCATCGGGCAGATCAGGCACTTGGGCTTGCGCGCGGTGCACAGCGTCGCGCCGAAGTCCATCAGCGCCTGGTTGAAGTCGAAGACATGGCGGTGGGGCAGCACCGTCCGCGAGATGTCCCAGAGGTGGCGGCGGGTCGCGTGCGCGGCGGCGTCGCCGCGGCCGACGAAGACGCGGAACAGCACCCGCGCGACGTTGGTGTCGAGGATTGCCGCCCGTTGGCCGAAGGCGAAACTGAGGACGGCGCCGGCCGTGTACTCGCCGATGCCCTTGAACGAGAGCAGCGTGGCTTCGTCCGACGGCAGCTGGCCGCCGTAGCGCGCCATCGACTCGCGCGCGATCGCGTGCAGGCGTTGTGGACGGATGTTGTAGCCCAGCGGCCGCCAGGTTGCGGAGACGTCCTCCTCGGGTGCGGTCGCGAGCGCTTCGAGCGTCGGGTACTTGCGCAGCCACTCTTCGTACTTCGGCAGCACGCGATCGACCTGGGTCTGCTGCAGCATGACCTCGGAGACGAGGATGTGGTACGGATCGGATGTCTTCCGCCAGGGGAGGTCACGGCCGTTGCGGCGGTACCACTCGAGCAGGCGGCGGCGGAAGCGTTGACGATGGGGCGGGGGAGGCAGGTCGCGAGAGGCGGCATCGCGCTTCGATCGCTTGCGTGCCGTCCGTGGAGAGCTCACCGTGTGTGTCGTCCTCTATCTCTATGCGGGGCCGGCGCCGGCGCCGGCGCGCGCCTTCGTGAAGCACCTATAATCGTGTGGTGACAATCTACACCAAGACCGGCGACGAGGGAGAGACGGGACTCCTCGGCGGCGCGCGCGTCTCGAAGGCCGCGCCCCGCGTCGCCGCGTACGGTGACGTCGACGAGCTCAACGCGTGGATCGGGCTGGTGCGGGCGACGGGTGCCGATGCGGCGCTGGCGTCGATGCTCGATCGCATCCAGCGCGACCTCTTCGCCATCGGATCGCGACTCGCTGATCCGTCCGGCCGCGTCACCGGCCGCGTCGAGAAGACCGCGGTTGCCACCGATGACGTGTCCCGCCTCGAAGCGTGGATCGATGAGCTCCAGGCGGAGCTGCCGCCGCTGCGCCGGTTCATCCTTGCCGGCGGCTCGCCGGCGGGCGCGTCGCTCCACGTCGCGCGAACCGTCTGCCGCCGCGCCGAGCGCGCCGTCGTCGGTCTCGGCCGCGATGCCGTCGAAACGGAAGTCCTCGTCTACCTGAACCGGCTGTCCGATCTGCTGTTCGTGATGGCCCGGGCCGCGAACCACCGCGCCGGCGCGCCAGAGTCCGAGTGGTAGCCGCCGCGCCGTCACTCGCCGAGGCCTACGCCCACTGCGAACAGATCGCCAGGACTCACTACGAGAACTTTCCCGTGGCCTCGCGCCTGCTGCCGCCGCGGATGCGTCCGCACATCGCGGCGATCTACGCCTTCGCCCGCGCCGCCGACGACTTCGCCGACGAGCCCGGCCTCGAGACCGCCGACCGGCTTCGCCACCTCGAGGACTGGCAGCGGCGCCTGCACTCACCGCCCGGTGTCGATCCCGTCTTCGTCGCCCTCGAACACACCCGGCGTCAGCATCGTCTGCCCGTCTCCCTGTTCGAGGATCTTCTGAGCGCGTTCAGGCAGGATGTGACCACGGTGCGCTATCAGCGCTGGGCGGACGTCATGGACTACTGCCGCCGATCGGCGAACCCGGTTGGACGCCTGGTCCTGCGCGTCGCCGGGCACGACGATCCCCGGCTCGATCGCGCGTCCGACGCCGTCTGCACGGCGCTGCAGCTGACGAACTTCTGGCAGGATCTGGAGCGGGACTGGGCAATCGGCCGCGTCTACGTGCCGGCGGAGGAGCGTGAGGCCGCCGGGGCGTCGACCGCGGACCTCGACGCCCGGCGGATGACATCCGGCTGGCGCCAGGTGATGGCGACGATGGTGCAGCGCACGCGCGAGCTCTTCGCGGAAGGCCGGTCGGTCTGCGACGGCGTTCGCGGCCGCCTGCGGTGGGAGCTTCGCCTGACCTGGCTCGGCGGGTCGCGCATCCTCGACAAGCTCGAAGCCGCGGACTACGACGTGTTCCACCACCGGCCGAGCGTCGGTAAAGGCGATCTGCCGCGGCTGCTCCGCGACGCGATCCTCTGGCGCTAGCAACCAGGTAGTGATTCTTGGCGCGCGACACCAACTTCTACTACTCGTTCCTCGTGCTGCCCGCGGCGAAGCGCAACGCCATCGTCGCGGTGTGGGACTTCTGCCGCGCCGTCGACGACGCGACCGATGAGCCCGCGGCGGTCAACGCCGGAAGCGTCGCGGCCGAGGTCGCGCGCTGGCGCGCGGAGCTCGCCGCCTGCTTCGAAGGCGGCACGCCGCGGACATCGCAGGGCGCGGCGCTGGTGCCGGTGATCCAGCGCTTCGACCTGTCGCGGGCGCCGTTCGAGGCGCTGATCGACGGCGTCGAGATGGACCTCGTGCCGCGGCGCTACGAGACCTTCGGCGAGCTCTACGAGTACCTGCATCCGGGTGGCCTCGGCCGTCGGGCTGATGTGCATCGAGATCTTCGGCTATCGCGACGCCGCCGCGAAACAGTACGCGACCGACCTCGGCGTCGCGCTGCAGCTGACCAACATCCTGCGCGACGTCCGCGGCGATCTCGAGCGCGGCCGCCTCTACATTCCGCTCGAAGATCTCCGCGCGCACGGCTGCACGGAGCAAGAGATCGGGCGCGAGGCGGCGGCCGGACACCTCATGTCGGCGTCGGTGCGCGCGCTCCTCCGTCAACAGGCCGAGCGCGCGCGCGAGTACTATCGCCGCGCCGACCGGGCCCGGCCCCGCGAGGCCAGCGGGCTGGTCGCCGCGGAGATCATGGGCGCGATCTATCGCGCGCTCCTGGATCGCATCGAGCGCCGCGGCTACGACGTGTTCGCCGAGGTCGTCCGCATCCCGCGGCCGCGACGCGCCATGATTGCCGCGACGACGTGGGCGCGGATGACGATGACGCGGCCGGGCGCGCGATCGATGGCGCTGCCCGGCGCATGACCAGCCCCGACGTTGTCGACGTTGTCGTCATTGGCGCCGGATTCGCCGGGCTCGCGGCGGCGACGTCGCTGGCGGAGAACGGCGCCAGGGTCCTCGTCGCGGACGCGCGGCCGCAGCTCGGCGGCCGTGCCACGGCGTTCCAGGATCGCGAGACCGGCGAGCTCGTCGACAACGGCCAGCACGTGATGTTCGGCTGTTATCGCGAGACGCTGGCGCTGCTCGAGCGTGTCGGCGCGATGGGCAACGTCGATCGCCAGGCCAGCCTCGCGGTGCCGTATCTCGATGACGCGGGACGCCGATCGGAGTTGCGCTGCCCGTCGTGGCCGCCGCCGCTGCACCTGCTGGGCGCGGTGATCGGCTGGAGCGCCTTGCCGCTCGGCGATCGGCTCTCGGTCCTGCGCATGGGGCTCCCGCTGGCGAAGGCCAGGCGCGAGCTGGCTCGCAGCGGAGACGTCTCGCAGGGAGTCGACACGACCGTGTCCGGCTGGCTGCGGGCCCGCGGGCAGGGCCCGACGCTGACGTCGTGGCTGTGGGAGCCGCTCGCCGTCGCGGCGCTGAACCAGGCGCCCGACGAGGCGCTGGCGCAGCCGTTCGTCCGCGTTCTGGCGGAGATGTTCGGCCCGGACCGCGAGGCGGCGGCGATGGTGCTGCCAAACCGGCCGCTGCACCAGATGTACGCGGAACCGGCGCGGGCGTACATCGAGCAGCGCGGCGGCGAGGTGCGCACCAGCGCCCTGGCGCGGGTCGTGGCCGACGAAGGCGGGGTTCGGGGCGTCGAGATTCGCGGCAGCCGCGCCGATGAAACGCGAACCATCACTGCCGGCGCGATCGTCTCGGCCGTGCCGTGGTTCGCGCTGCGATCGCTCTTCTCCACGGCCGTGCCGGCGTCGCTCTCGCACATCGTCGAGCAGGCCTCGCGGATGGAGGCGAAGCCGATAGTAACCGTCAACCTGTGGTACGACCGGCAGGTGATGCAGGAGCCGTTCGTCGGCCTGCCCGGGCGCGCGATGCAGTGGGTGTTCGACAAGCGCCTGGCATTTGGCGAATCGGCGTCGCACCTGTCGCTGGTGTCGAGCGGCGCGGACATGCTGGTGGGCGAGTCGAGCGAGGCGCTGATCGCGCGGGCGGCGCGCGAAGTCGCCGGGGCGATGCCCGAGGCGCGCGCGGCGACGCTGCTGCGCGGTACAGTGATCCGCGAGAAGCGCGCGACGTTCTCGCTCGCGGCCGGGCAGCCGTCGCGGCCCGGCGCGGAGACGCCGCTGCGCGGCTTGGTGCTCGCGGGAGACTGGACGGACACGGGCCTGCCCGGCACGATCGAGAGCGCCGTCGTCAGCGGCCACCGCGCGGCGGCGGTGATTCGCCGTACGCAGGGCGGGGTTTAGCCCCCGCCGCAGACTCGGACAAAGACTGAGAGCTGGATGAAATCCGTCATCGTTCACTACCAGGAGATCGCCCTGAAGGGGCGCAATCGGCCCTGGTTCATCTCGAAGCTGGTGCACAACATCCGCGAGGCGACGTCGGACCTCGGCGTGAAGCAGGTGCGGTCGCTCGTCGGCCGCATCGAGCTGGTGCTGCCGGAGGGCGTCGACTGGCTGCTGGTCCGCGATCGGCTGTCGAACGTTTTCGGCGTCGGCAACTTCGCCTGCGCCGGCAGGGCGCCGCTCGACATCGACGCCATCGCGCAGGAGATCCTCGGCGACCTCGACGACTCGACGCCGGCGTCGTTCCGCGTCTCGGCCAAGCGCGCCGACAAGCGGTTTCCTTTGACCTCGCCGGAGATCGAGCGCGAGGTCGGCGGACGGATCAAGGAGGCGCGCGGCTGGCACGTCGATCTCTCGCGGCCGGAGTTGACGATCCATGTCGAGGCGCTGACGCACGAGGCGTTCTACTATTTCGGCCGCCATCCCGGCGCCGGCGGCCTCCCGGTCGGTGCCAGCGGCCGCGTCGTCTGCCTGCTGTCGGGCGGCATCGACTCGCCGGTCGCGGCCTGGCGGATGATGCGGCGCGGCTGCCGCGTCGTTTTCGTCCACTTTCACAGCTACCCGATCCTCTCGCGGGCGTCGCAGGAGAAGGCGCGCGAGCTGGCGCGGCTGCTCACCGGCTTCCAGTACCGCACGCGCCTGGTACTCGTGCCGTTCGGCGAGATCCAGCAGCAGGTCGTGCTGTCGGTGCCGCCGCCGCTTCGGGTCGTGATCTACCGCCGGCTGATGATGCGAATCGCCGAGGCCCTGGCCCGGCAGTTCCGCGCCGGCGCCCTCGTCACCGGCGAGGTGGTCGGCCAGGTCGCGTCGCAGACGATCGAGAACATGTCGGCGATCAACGAGGTCGTGACGATGCCGGTGCTGCGGCCGCTGGTCGGCATGGACAAGGAGGAGATCACGGCGGCAGCGCAGCGGCTCGGAAGCTATCCCATCTCGATCATCCCGGACCAGGACTGCTGCACGCTCTTCACGCCGAAGCACCCGGCGACCAAGGCGCGATCCGCCGACGTCGTGCGGGCGGAAAGCGTCCTGCCGATCGACGAGATCGTTCAGCGGGCGGTATCGAGCGGGGCGATCGAGCAATTTCAGTTTCCGGTAAAATAGATCCTTTCCTTTCGTCCGGCACCGCCAGGAGCGCCCTGTCGCTCGTGGTCCGGACCCCAGAGCGTCCGGCGCGGCCGGAGGCGGAGAATGCGCGTGAAGTTCACACCAGGGAAGCTGGCCGGCATGAAAGCGGTGTCCGACGCTCGCGGCGTCATCGCCGCGGCGGCAATGGATCAGCGCGGGTCGCTGCAGAAGGCGCTCGCCAAGGAAAAGGGCGGCAGCGTCGGCGACAAGGAGATCGAGGAGTTCAAGTCGCTCGTCACCGAGGTGCTGACGCCGCACGCCAGCGCGATCCTGCTGGATCCCGAGTGGGGCATCCCGGCGAGCAAGCGCCGGGCGAAGAACGCCGGCCTGCTGATGGCTTACGAGAAGACCGGCTACGACGCCAACACCAAGGGCCGCCTCGGCGATCTGCTGGACGTCTGGTCGGTGCGCCGCCTGAAGGAAGTCGGTGCCGACTGCATCAAGATCCTGCTCTACTACACGCCCTTCGACGCGAAGGAGATCAACGAGCAGAAGCACGCCTGGGTCGAGCGCATCGGCGACGAATGCCGCGCCAACGACATCCCGTTCTTCCTCGAGTTCATCGGCTACGACGACGGCATGGACGAGAAGGGCGTGGAGTTCGCGCGCAAGAAGCCGGAGATCGTGACCGGCAGCATGGCCGAGTTCACCAAGGATCGCTACGGCGTCGACGTCATGAAGGTCGAGATGCCGATCAACATGAAGTTCGTCGAGGGCAGCAGCGTCTTCGGCGGCCAGCAGGCTTACACCCGGCAGGAAGCCAAGGATCACTTCCGCCGCTCGGCGGACATCGCGACCAAGCCGTTCATCTACCTGTCGGCCGGCGTCAGCAACCAGGAGTTCACCGATTCGCTGGAGCTCGCGGCGGAAGCGGCGACGCGGTTTTCGGGCGTGCTGTGCGGCCGCGCGACCTGGAAGGATGGAATCTCGATCTACGGCAAGCAGGGCGCGGACGCGTTCCGCAAGTGGCTCGAGGACGAAGGCGTGAAGAACATCGGCAACGTCAACGCGCGCCTCAAGCCGGCGCATCCCTGGTTCGCCTTCTACGGCGCGAAGTCGGCCGACGAATTGGCCTAATTTTTCCGCAACACCTCGACGCCGGTGACGCGGCCGAGACACGTGTCACCGGCGTACGGGACCCGGATGGAGTCGCCGGCGAGCTCCGCGGTTCCCGTCAACGTGATCGCGCACGCCGGCAGGTTGGGAACGGAGGCCGTGCCCTGCGCCGCCCAGCTGACGACGGCGCCGGCGAGCGTCCCGCTGGCGCTGCCGTTGACCGCGATGCCGCCCGGGCAGGTGGCGCTGAACGAGCCGCTCGCGCTCGTGCCGCTCTGCTCCGTCACGTTCCAGCGAAAGTCCGTACACGCCGTCGGCGACGGCAGCGCGCTCGACGACGACCAGGTGCCGAGCAGCGGCGACGTGCCGGTAGACGACGGCCCGACCGTGCTCTCGCGTTCGTAGCTGGAACAGCCGCTCACCGCGAGCGCCGTCACCAGCGCGAACGCGAACGGAACCGCGCAGGAAGTTTTCCTCATATTCAGATTTTCGACAGCGATGGCTGTGAGCATCAGGCCGCGGCCTGGCGGCGATGCGCAGCGGGTGCAGTTCGCAGGGTGGTAGCGAGAACCATACCACGCCGCTAGCCGGTTGTTGAAAAACGCAGCCCGAAGGCAGAAGGCAGAAGGGAGACGGTAGAAGTTGCTTGTTTTCTGCCTCCTGCCTTCTGCCTTCTCCCTTGCAGGCTGCTTTCTTCAGCAGCCGGCTATTGCAGATGTGAGCTCAACCGTTCAGATCTGAAATAGTCGCGAAGCGCCTCGGTGGTGCTGCGGAAGGCGAGCTCCTGCCACGGGAGTTCATCCGGGGCAAACAGCCGCGCGTCGAGGCACTCGTCATCTCCGCAGAGCTCGCCGCCCAGCGCCGTCGCGGCATAGACGATGATGATCGGCGAACGGCCGCCGTACGAATAGATGTTGACGAGGCGATCGATGCGCACCTCGAGGCCGGATTCTTCCCGCGCTTCGCGCCTCGCCGCGGCCGTGATCTCCTCGCCGCGGTCGACGTAGCCGCCGGGAAACACCCACAGGCCGTAGCCCGGTTCGATGGCGCGCCGCACCAGCACCAACTGATTGTCGGCACTGCGGATGATCGTGCCCACCGCCACCTTGGGGTCGAGATAGACGACGTAGCCGCACACGCTGCACACCGGCCGCTCCGGATCGGACGGCTTCAGCAGCCGCGTCTCGAGCCTGCCGCCGCACGACGGGCAGAACCGGTAGACCGTGGGTTCCATCGTTGACGAATATAATCCCGATATGGCGATTCTCAAGGTCGCGCGCATGGGCCATCCCGTGCTCCGGGCCCGCGCGCGCGCCGTCGATCCAGCGGCCATCACGTCCCCGCGTTTTCAACAGCTGATCGACGACATGTTCGAGACGATGCAGGAGTACCAGGGTGTCGGCCTGGCGGCGCCGCAGATTCACGAGGGCCTGCGCCTGTTCGTCGCCGGCTTCGCTCCCGACGACGACGATGATGATGACGACGGCGGCGGCGGGCAGCGCGGCGTGCCGCTGCTAACCGTGATCAACCCGGAGCTTACGCCGATCGGCGACGACATCGTCGAGGACTGGGAAGGCTGCCTCAGCATTCCCGACATCCGGGGCCGGGTGCCGCGGGCGCGGCAGATCCTGCTGCGGGCCTACGACCGCAAGGGCCGGCGCTTCGAGCTCAAGGCTGGCGGATTCACCGCTCGCGTGATTCAGCACGAGACCGACCATCTCGACGGCGTGCTGTTCTTCGATCGGATGACGTCGTTCGAGACGCTGACCTTCCTCGACGAATTCGGTCGCTACTGGACCGGCGACGCGGACAGCGTCAAGGCAGAGTAGCGCGCTTCCGCTCGAGGGCGCGTTCCGCGCCCAGCCGCTCGAGCTCCACTTCCGAATGATCGGTGAACTGCATCGCCGCGGCGACGGCGGCGTGGCCGGCGCGCGCCTCGATCAGTGTGTGCATCTGCTGGCACACCCGCCGGTAGGCCGGGTGGCCCTGCGGCGCGCTGCGCAGCTCGATGACGTGCATCGCCTCGCGCGCGTTCATTTCCATGTAGAAACGGACGCGGTAGGCCATGGCGACGGCGTACGGGGCGACGTCGCGATAGCCGGCGGCGACCAGCGCGTCGTGCAGATCGGCCGAGGCATCCATGACCCGCGTCCAGTCGTCGCCGGCGCCGGCGGCGTTGATCGCGTCCGGCTCGACGAAGCCGTGGCGCGGGCTGAGCGGCTGCCACTCCAGCGTCAGCAGCCGATGCCGCTGCAGATCGCGGAATGCGCCGTAGTCGGTGAGGACGTCGAAACGATAGCTGGTGCGCTCGAACGCCCGGCCGGGCCGGTGCCGTCGGTTGGTCCGCTGGCCGACGTAGGCGCGGAGCACGGCGACCCGGTCGGCCGTCGACAGGCCGCGGGCGATGGTCATCAGCTGGCTGTCGGGCAGCGAAGACGAGGCGTAGAGCGCCGCGGCGACGATCTTGACCTCGCCGTCGGGATCGAAATCCGTCAGCGTGACCTCGTCCTGCGGTTCGGACGTGACGTCGTCGATCAGCGTTGCGGCAAGGGCCGCGGTCCGCTCGCGCGTGTCGCGGAGGTAGTCGCTCCATCGGCCGCCGCGGTCCGGTTGATCGACCCGTACCAGGAACGCCGGGATGACTTTGCGCAGCTCGACCAGCATCCGATCGGCGCAGTCGCGCGCTTCGGCGAGCGGGCTGGCGCGGAGGCGGAGCAGCAGCGCCTCGAACGCCTGGCCGGTGCCGAAGATCCCGAGGTTCGACTGCGTCGCCGCCGGCAGCATGCCGCGCAGGGTGTCGAGAGCTTTGGCCCGGATCGCCGAGCGGTGCACGGCTTCCGAGTCGGTGGCGCTGCGCGGATAGCGCTTCGCGAAGTAGTCCTGCATCGGGCCGATCCACTTCGCGTAGGTCTCGAACGCCGCATCCATCGTCGAGGTAAAGCGAGCCGCGAGCGGCGTGCCGGCGATCTCGGCGGGCACGTGATAGCGCCACCGTTCGTTGCGGCGGTCGGTGTAGGGCACGTAGCGCGTCGACTGCTCGAGGTAGGCCATGAGGCGGCCCCACTCGAGCGCCTTCGTGAGAACGTTCGAGACGTACTCGCACGCGATGTGGGCGCCGCCGAGCTGCGCGACCGAGTCGTCGCCGTACTCGTTGAAGACCTTGGCGAAAAGCTTCTCGGCGCGCGCGACACCGACGTCGCCGCTCTCGAGCGCTCCCTCTGCCGGCCCGGAGACCTTGTCGGCGAATTCATCGAGGAACAGCCGTCGCAGCGACTTGGCCGAACGTGAATAGCGCGCGAAGAGCGCCCCCTTGACGGTCTCCGGCAGGTTGGTCAGCGCGAAGATGTCGCTGTCGAGGTTGGTGAAGTACGGAGCGAGCCGGCGGCGTTCCTCTTCCGTGAACGATTCGGCGACGGGCAACGGTGACAGCACGTGCCAGATTGTAAACTAAGCCGTCTTCAGACCCTTTTATGACTCACCTGTTCTCGCACCAGATCGAAGTCCGCTTCCGCGACTGCGATCCGCTCGGGCACGTCAACAACGCCGCCTACCTGACCTATCTCGAGCAGGCGCGGCTGTTCTACTGGCGATCGATGTGGGGATTCGGCAGCGCGGCGGCCGCGGCGCTGCCGGGCGTGATCATCGCGCGCGCCGAGATCGACTACAAGCGGCCGGCGCAGTACGGGCAGGTGCTCGACGTCCGACTCTCGCTTTCCGGTGTCGGCCGCACCTCGTTCACCTACGACTACGACATCGTCGACGAGAGCGGGGCGACAGTCGCTCTAGCCAGGACGGTCCAGGTGATGTACGACTACGCTGCCGCCCGCGCGGTACCTATTCCCGACGAAATCAGGGCAAAAATGACGAATAGTTGAACGAATTGATATGTTTGTGAAACACTTCACATAATGAAGCTGCCCTTCCGGCGTCCCGCCCTCGCTGCGGCGCTGGCTGCGATCGCGGCCGCCGACGGGCTTCTGCAGGCCCGCCAGGCGACGCCGATGACCGCGGACGCCGTCGCCCGCCAGATCCAGGATCGCGACACCGGCCGCGACTCGGCCACCACGATGCGAATGAAGCTGTTCGATCGCCACGGCCGCGTGCGCGAGCGGGCGCTGACGCTGCAGTCGCTGCGCGGCCGCGAGGCGTCGGGGGCCCCGGCGACGGCACCCGATGGCGATCGTCTCCTCATCCGCTTCAACTATCCCAACGATATTCGCGGCACCGGCTTTCTCGTCTGGGAGCACCCGAAAGTCGACGACGAGAGGTTTCTCTACCTGCCGTCGCTCGGCCGGGTCCGCCGGATCGCCGGCGCCGAGACGCAGGAAAGCTTCGTCGGCAGCGACTTCACCTACGAGGACATCGGCGGCCGGGAGCTCGAGGACTTCACCTACGCGTTCGCCGGACCCGATCAGCCGTGGACGGCGCCAGCCGGCGGTCCGCCGCGCGACGCGTGGCGGCTCGAATCGCGGCGCAAGGACGCGTCGGCCGAGTTCCCGCGCGTCGTGTCGATCGTCCTGAAGGACAGCTTCGTCGTCGTCGGCGCCGAGGTCTACAACCGCCGCAACGAGAAGCAGAAGATCTACACGGTGCGGCGGCTGCAGCAGATCGAAGGCATCTGGACGATCATGGAGTCGGAGATGACCGACGCGGCGGCGAAGACGCGCACCGAGCTCGTCGTCGAGGCGACGGACTACAACGTCGGGTTGAAGGAGAGCGACTTCAGCCGCCGCGAGCTGGAGCGGGTCAAGTGAGCCGGTTGCTCGCCGGCGTGATCTATCGCTGGCGATTCCCGCTCTCGGCGTTCATCATCCTCGGCGCGCTCGCGCTCGCGCCGCGCGCCAACATCACCCGCATCGACAACGACGTCACCGCCTGGTTCTCCAGGGCGGACCCGGTCTATCAGGACTACGAGCGCTTCCGGCAGGAGTTCGCCGGCACCCGGTCGCTGATCATCGCGTTGAAGGCCGACAGCCCGGAGCGCCTGTTCTCGGCCGGTACGCTCGGCACGATTCAGAAGATGACCGGCGACATCGAGCGCGTCGACACGGTGCAGCAGGTCTACAGCCTCGCCACCGCGACGATCGTCCAGGCGCTGCCGGTGCCGCCCGGGGCGTCAGCCGACGAGGCGGACGGCGGGCTCGACGTTCGGCCCCTGCTCGAGAACCTCGAAGGCCGTGACCCGGCCGACATCCGCAAGCGCGCCCTCGCCGACGATCTCATCCGCGGCGACCTGGTGTCCGCGGACGCGAGGACGACCGCGATCATCGTCAGTTTCGACGAGGATCGCATCGACGCCGTGCGCGCCGGCGTCATCCAGCGCATTCACGACATCGTCGATCCACAGCTGCCCGGCGGCGTCACCGCCTACTACAACGGCAGCCTCGAGATCAGCGAGACCTACAACCGCATCACGCTCGACAACCAGCGCAAGTTCACGCCGCCGATCCTGGTTTTCACGATTCTGGCGATCTACCTGGCGTTCCGCTCGGTGCGCAAGACGGTGCTGGCGCTGGTCGCGATCTTGGTCAGCGTCCTCTGGACCCTCGGCCTCTACTCGCTCGCCGGCTTCAGCTTCAACGTCCTCGCCAGCATGCTGGTGCCGCTGGTCGTCGTCCTCGCCATCGCCGACGACGTCCACATCATGCAGCACTGGGACGAGATGCGGCGGGAGGGGGACGCGGAGCATGCCTTCAAGGCGACGGTCACGCACCTGACGGCGCCGCTCTTCGGCGCCAGCGCCACGACCGCGCTCGGCATGTTGTCGCTCGCGACCAGCAACGTCGTCGCGGTGAAGTCGTTCGGCATCGGCTCGGCGATCGGGATCATGGTCGACTTCGCCATCTCCCTGGTGCTGGTGCCGACGATGTTGTCGCTGGTGAAGCCGGAGACGGGAGCGGCGCCGCACGAGGAGTACTTCATCGGACCGCTCCGGCGCGTCGCCCGCTTTGCCTGCGCCCACCCGGGCCGGGTCCTCACCGTGTCGCTGACGCTGGCGATCGTCGCCGCGCTGGGCATCACGCGGCTGCGCGTGGATACGAATCACATCAGCTTCTTCAGCGACCGCCATCCGCTCGGCCAGTCGGCCGCAGTGATCGATCGAGAGCTGGGCGGGGTCTACAACTTCCAGCTGATGCTCGAAGGGCCGCCGGACTCGATGAAGTCGCCCGACGTGCTGCAGCGGCTCGACCAGGTGCAGGAAACGCTGCGGCAGTCCCCGCACGTCCGCAAGGTCACGTCGGTCGCCGACTACGTCAAGCGCATCAACAAGGAGCTGAACGACGGCCGGCCGGAGGCGAGCGTGATCCCCGCCGACGCCAACACCATCGCGCAGGAGCTCTTCGTGTTCGCCCTCGGCGGCGAAGGCCGGCACGAGCTCGAACGCGTCGTCGCCAGCGACTATTCGCGGGCGCAGGTGACGATCAAGCTGCAGGCGATGAGCTCGGATTTGCTCCTGGAGCTCGTCGAGAACGCCGACCGTATGGCGAAGGAGGCGTTTGCCGGGACCGGCGTCACCGTGCTCACGACCGGGTCGGGGCGCCTGTTCAGCACGCTCGATCACTACCTGGTGATGTCGCAGCTCAGCAGCTTTGGCACGGCCTTCTTCACCGTCTTCGCGGTCATCTTCCTCGTCTTCCGCTCGTTCCGGTTCGGCCTGCTGACGATCGCGCCGAACCTGCTGCCGGTGCTGGCGGTGCTCGGCGTCATGGGCTACCTCGGCATCTCGCTCAACGTCGCGACGATCATGGTCGCCAGCGTCGCGCTCGGCATTGTCGATGACGACACGATCCATTTCATCAACCGCTACCGCCGCGAGACGGCAGCCGGGGCGTCGACCGACGAGGCAATCGAAATCGCAACCACGCACGAAGGGCGGGCGGCGTTGACGACGGCGATCATCAACTGCGCCGCGTTCGGGACGCTGCTGCTGTCCGAGTACAAGCCGACGGCGTGGTTCGGCGGCCTCCTCGCGCTGACGATGGTGGCGGCGTTCCTCGCCGAGATCTTCATCCTGCCGACGACCATCAAGCTGCTGCCGCGCGTCTTCGGGGCTGAGGCGGTGACGGGCCGGCGGACCGTTGCCGCCGCGTGAGCGCATACTCCGGCGCGGCGGCGGGCCTGATCGCGCTTGCGCTCGTCGCGGTGTGCCCGTATCCGGCGCTGGCCCAGGCGCCTCCGACCGGATACGTCAGCCTGTTCGCTGACTATTTCCCCAACAAGCAGGACACGACGGAGCTCCGGGCGCGAGTGTTCGCCGAGGAGATCTTCGACCCGACTCCTCGGCTGACGATTACGGCTTCGGGATTCGTGGAAGGGCTGCTGGCGCGGCGGCCACCGGCGATCGGGGCGGCGCTCGCCGGCGTCGAGGACGGCATCGCGCGCGTCCAGGATCTCAACGTCAGGTACGGCGGCGAGAGGCTCGACCTGACGGCAGGCTACGCCCGGGTGACGTGGGGAAAGCTCGACGAGATCCAGCCGACCGACGTCATCAACCCGCTCGACGTGTCGCGGTTCTTCTTCGAGGGCCGCAGTGAGGCGCGGCTGCCCGTGCTGCTGGCGCGGGCGCGGCTGCACGTCGCCGAAAACGTGACGATTGAAGGCATCTACGTCCCGGACTTCCGCCGCGGCCGCTTCGACCAGCTCGACGAGGCGACATCGCCGTTCAACCTGGCCGCGACCGTGGCCCAGGATCCGGCCGTCTGCGCGCCGTTCGGCTGCCCACCGGCGCCCACGGTCGACAATCGCGAGCCCGCGTTGACTGCGGCCAACGCGCAGGGCGGCGCCCGCGTCGCGTTGACGACCGGGCGAGTGGACTGGAGCGTGTCGGCATATCGCGGCATCGAACCGTTCGGCCTCTACACTTTCGAGCCGCCGATCGACCCGGCCGCCCCGCCGGTCACGGCGCTGCTCTATCCGCGATTCACCATGATCGGCGGCGACTTCGAAGCGGTTCGCGGCCAATGGGGCATGCGTGGCGAACTGGCGGTGTTCGTCAGCGACAGCTTTCAGTCACCAGAGGTGCGCATCGTCACGGGGTCGTCGGCCGACGCCGGCTTCGGCGTCGACCGGCGCGCCGGCGACTACACGCTCAGCGGCACGGTCATCTTCCACTCGGAGTCCTACGACGCACCGCTGACGATCGACGCGGTCGACGACGGCCGGAGCGACGTTTCGTTCGTCGCCTCGGCCGACCGCACCTTCGCGCGCGAGCGCTATCGTCTCCGCACCTTCGGCGTCTACAACGCGACCGAAGCGTCCGGCTTCGTGCGCGCGATCGCGATGGCGAGCCTGCGTGACAATCTCGGCCTCGAGGCGTCGGGCGGCTGGTTCATCGGCGACGGCCGCGACCTCGTCGGCCGATTCGGCGACAGCGACTTCTTCTACGTCCGTTTGAAGTACCATTTTTAGCGCGTGATCCTGCTGCCGGCCCGCAACCCGTCGCCGTGGACCGGGCCGACCGGTAACAACACCTTTCTTCTGCCCGGCGCCATCCCGACTCTGATCGATGCGGGCGTCGGCGTGCCGGAACACGTCGACGCCGTGGCGTCCGCGCTCGGCGGTGCGCCGCTGGCGCAACTGCTCATCACCCACGGGCACTCCGATCACGTCAAAGGCATGCCGGCGATCGTCAGCCGCTGGCCAGAGGTGCGGGTCCGCCGCTTCGGCGAAGGCGACGCGCCGCTCGTCGACAACGAGCGGGTCGCCGCCGGCGACGGGTTCGTGACCGTGCTGCACACGCCGGGACATGCGGCGGACCACTGCTGCTTCCAGCTCGAGCGCGAGATCTTCTCCGGCGACCTGGTGCAGACGATCGGCACCGTGGTCATTCCCGCCAGCCGCGGCGGCAGCCTGCGCGCCTACCTCGAGTCGCTCGAGCGCGTGCGCGCGCTGTCGCCGACGCGCCTGCTTCCGGCCCACGGCGCGATGATTGACGATCCGCTCGCGCTGATCGGGCGCTACGTTCGCCATCGCGCCTCGCGTGAAACCCAGCTGATCGGTTTCCTCGGCGAAGCGCCGTCCACAGTTGACGACCTGGTCTCGCGCGCCTATGTCAAGCTGCGGCCGGATCTGAAAGGCGCGGCGGCTGAGAGCGTGCTCGCGCATCTCGTCAAGCTGCGTGAGGAAGGCAAGGCTCTGGAGATCGATGGCGTGTGGCAGCTCACGACGGCGTGAGCGCAACTTTTCGCGACAAACGCGCGGCCCGCAAGGTACGATTTCCCGTCATGACAGGCTACGCAAACTCCCAGCTTCTGACCACGCCGCGTGAGCTCGCCGCGCTGATCGATGGCCCCGCCGACCGCCGTCCGCTGGTGATCGATCTGCGTCCGCCGGAACAGTACACCGCCGGACACGTTCCAACCGCGATCCACCTCGACCTCTGGGGGGTGAGCCTGACCGACACCGATCCGGCGCCGCTCAAGGCCTTCATGTGGATGATCGAGCACGTCCTCGCGGTCCACGGCGTCACCGCGGCGACACCGGTCGTCGTCTACGACGAGCAGTCGGGGGTTCGCGCTGCCCGCGCTTTCTGGTTTCTCGAGTACTTCGGCCACCCGTCGGTCCGCCTGCTCGACGGCGGCTTCGGCGCCTGGACCCGCGACGCGATGCCGGTGACGCGAGAGGCGGCGCCGCCGCCGCCGAGTCAGTGGACCGGGAGCCGCGAAGCGGGCACCATCGCCACCTGGCGCGAAGTGCTCGACGGCATTCCCAACGACGACGTCGTCATCCTCGATACGCGGAGCGACGGCGAGTACCTGCGGTACGACCGTGCGCGCCGCCCGCGGTGGCGCAGTGCCGGGCGCGGTGCACGTCGAATGGAGCCGCAGCCTGACGCCAGACGGCCGCTTCAAACCAGCCGCGGAACTCGAACAGATGTTCAGGAGCGCCGGCGTGACGCCCGATCGCGAAGTCATCGCCTACTGCCAGGGCGGTTATCGCGGCGCGCACTCGTACCTCGCGCTTCGGCTGCTCGGCTATCCCCGGGTGCGGAACTACGTTGGTTCCTGGAAGGAGTGGGGCGACCGCGAAGACCTTCCCATCGAGAAGCCAGCCGCGCCCTGATCCCAAAAATTGCTACAGTTGACCCCATGAACGAGATCCTGGACTTCATCAACTCGAATCGCGACCGCTACGTCGACGAACTGAAGGACTACCTCGCGATTCCGAGCATCAGCGCCCTGCCGCAGCACGCGGCCGACGTGAAGCGCTGCGCCGAGTGGACCGGCGACGAGATGCGCCGCATCGGCTTGAGCAACGTCAGGCTGATCGAAACGCCAGGCAACCCCGTCGTCTACGGCGACTGGCTCGGCGCCGAAGGCGCGCCGACGATCCTGTTCTACGGCCACTACGACGTTCAGCCGGTCGACCCGGTGGAGTTGTGGGAGTCGCCGCCGTTCGAGGCGACGATCCGCGACGGCGAGATCTACGCTCGCGGCGCCGCCGACGACAAGGGCCAGATCTTCATGCACTTCAAGGCGATCGAGGCGCACCTGAAGAAGAACGGCCGCCTGCCGGTGAACATGAAGATCATCCTCGAGGGCGAGGAGGAAGTCGGTTCGGCCAATCTCGACGACTTCGTCAAGGCGCACAGGGCCGATCTCGCTGCCGACGTCGTCGTTATTTCCGACTCACCGATGTTCGACCGCGGGATCCCGTCGATCTGCTACGGCCTGCGCGGACTCGTCTACTGCCAGATCGATCTGCGCGGCACGAAGAGCGATCTCCACTCGGGCTCGTTCGGCGGCGCCGTCGCCAACCCGGCGTTGGTGCTGGCGCAGGTCATCGCCCAGATGAAGGACCGTGGCGGCCGCATCAAGATTCCCGGTTTCTACGACGACGTCCGGCCGCTCAGGGACGAGGAGCGGGCGGAGTTCAAGAAGCTGCCGTTCAACGAGACCCGCTACCGCAAGGAGCTCGGAGCGCCGAAGCTGTTCGGCGAGACCGGCTATTCGACGCTCGAGCGGGTATGGGGGCGGCCGACGTTCGAGGTCAACGGCCTGCTCTCCGGCTTCACCGGCGAAGGGGCCAAGACGGTGATCCCGGCCGTGTCGATGGCCAAGGTCAGCATGCGGCTGGTGCCGGACCAGGAGCCGGAGAAGATCGCGAAGCTGTTCGAAGACTACGTCCGGAAGATCACGCCGAAAACCGTCGAGCTCACCTTCACCCGCATGCACGGCGGCAAGCCGTGGATGACCGAGTTCGACAACCCGTTCGTCCAGGCCGCCGGCCGCGCCATCGAGAAGGGTTTCGGCAAGGCGCCGGTCTTCAATCGCGAAGGCGGCTCGATTCCCGTCGTCGCGACGTTCCAGGAGATTCTCGGCCTGCCGTCGGTCCTGTTTGGCGTCGGGCTGCCGGACGAGAACGCGCACGCCCCGAACGAGAAGCTCGATCTCGGAAACTTCCACGGCGGCATCATCGCGTCGGCGTTTCTCTACGATGAGATCGCGAGCGCGCGGTAGCCGGGTTCCCGGCGCCACGGCTGCAGTCGCCGCGCCCGCCGCGCTCGCGGCACTGGCATCGGCTGCCTGCTCTGACCCGGAGCGCGAGCGGCTGGCGGCGACGACCAGCGCGAGCTACGACAAACGACGGGACGTCTCACCGAGCTGACGTTCGACGCCAACAAGAACGGAAAGATCGACACCTGGACCGAGATGGACGACAGCCGTCCGGTCCGCGCCCGCGTCGACGACGACGAGGACGGCCGCGTCGACCGATGGGAGTACTACGACACGACCGGGTCGATTGCCGCTGTCTCCGGCGGCGGCGCCGGCCAGCCGCGACGGCCCTGACAAGTGGGAACCTTATGACGGCGGTCTCGTCAAAACTGCGGAGTTCGATGAGAATGGCGACGGCCGTCCCGACCGCCGCTGACCTACCAGGAGACGGCGCTCGTCCTGATCGAAAGCGGTCCCGACGGCGCCGGCGGCTACACCCAGCGCGTCGTCCCGAAGAACTGATGGTCTAGAGCCAAACGCGATGTCCTTCCGCATCGGCTTCGACATGGACGGCGTGCTCGCCGATTTCGCCGCGACTTTTCGCGACTACGGGAGGCGCCTTTTCGGAGAGGTGCCGCCGCCGGCGCAGGAGGCCCCCTTCGCGCATCTGCGTCGCGCCCCCGGCGATCAGCCGGAAACCGAGGAAGCGCGCCAGCACGCCGACGAGCAGGCGCGCGCGGAAGCCGTTCACGCCGCCCATGCCAGGATCCAGCACGAACGCGCCCGCCGCCGCCGTGACGACAAGATCTGGGAAGCAATCGAGAGCACGCCCGACTTCTGGATGACGCTCAAGCCGACCGACGAGACGATCGTGCGCCGCATCAGCGAACTGTCGCGGCACTATCGCTGGGAGGTCTTCTTCATCACCCAGCGGCCGTGGACCGAGGGTGAGACCGTGCAGCGCCAGACGCAGCGCTGGCTCGTCGATCAAGGATTCGATCTGCCGAGCGTCCTCGTCATCAGCGGCTCGCGCGGCCTCGCCGCCAAGGCGATTCGCCTCGACTATCACGTCGACGACAACGCCCAGAATTGCTTCGACATCGTCGCCGACTCGGAAGCCAGGCCGATCCTGCTGGTGCCGCGCTCCGACATGTCGTCGATCACCGGCGCCCGCAAGCTCGGCATCGGCATCGCCCACGACGTCGGCAGCGCGGTCGACATCCTCGAGCAGGCGACCGAAGCCCGGGAGAATCCGGGACTCCTCAAGCGCCTGGCGACGATGGTGGGGTGGAAGTAAGTCCCCGGTTCAGACTCGCCGTCGAACGCAGACAAACCCAAAAAAAGAGGCCGGAAGCGCAACGACCGCGCTTCCGGCCCCCTCCGCTTGTTCGGAGCTCGATCTCGTCGACCGAGCTCCGAACTGACAACTAGCTCCGGTCGACCGGACAACCGGCCGACCGGACAACCGATTTGATTTACCAGTTCACGCGAATGCCGAAGCGGATGACGCGCGGTGCGACGATGCCGCTGATGTTGTTCGGCGGCAGCGTCGACGACGACGAGCCGACACCGGTGGTCGTGTTCAGCGAATACTGCGTCCGGCGCAGCGCCAGTGTCTCGTTGGAGTTGGTGATGTTGAAGATGTCCATGCTCGGGATCAGTCGAACCGTCCCGAACGTGAACGCCTTGTCGACGCGGAAGTCAGCGATGAACAGGTTCGGCAGGCGGACGTCACCCAGCGGGGCGAGGTAGACCACCGTATCGGCGAGGTTGTTCCCGCGACTCGTGAATGCGATCTCCTGCGGGAACGGATAGCCCTGGGTCAGGCTCGTGGTGCCCGCCAGGTTGATGTCCCACAGCGGCGTCGTGTACTGACCGCTGGCCTTGAACAGCCACTCAGCGCTGTTGAAGACGTTACCGACACCGGAACCAGCCGATTCCGGAGCGAACGAGGCGCCGTTGAGGTTGGAGATGTTCGTCGGATCTTCGTAGGCCGCCGGCGAACCCCAGCGGTCGACCGCGTCGTTCCAGGCGAAGCTGACGTTGGCCATCCAGCGGTCCGAGTAGCGCTTGATCAGCGCGAACTCGACGCCGTTGTAGTCGCGGAAGCGATCCGGCTGGTTGGTGTAGACGTAGGCGGACGGTTGCGCCGAGGTGGCGCGATAGTAGGTCACCGGCAGGCACTGCGCCGTTGGACCGCAGTTCGACGGGGTCGTGAACTGGAACGCCTGGAAGTTGCTCGAGTCCCAGTTCGTGCGGTCGGTCCACGCGAACTGATCGTACTTGCGCCAGACGTAGTTGAACTCGACCGCGAGGTTGCGCGCCAGTTCCTGCTGCATGCCGAGCACGAACTCACGGGTGCGGTCGTTCTTGATGTTCGGGTCGACCGTGCCGGGCGAGAAGAAGCTCGTCGGGTTGGCCGGGTCGAACGACGCGCTCTTGGTCAGGTAGGCCGTGGCGAAGTTGGTGAGGTTCAGCTCGTTCCGCGACACCAACGTGTCGCTGTTCAGGTCGGCCCAGGGGTAGCGGACCGAGACCTGGCCGATCGAGATCTTCTGGCCGGCGAGCTGGCCTGGGCCCATCTGGCCGAAGTACATCGCGTATGAGCCCCGGACCACCGACTTGCCGCTGCCGGTCAGGTCGTAGGTCATGCCGAGGCGCGGCGAGATGTCGTCGAAGGTGCCGCCGTCGAGGCCAGGGAAGCTGATGCCGGGCATGATGTCCGGGATGATCGGGTTCGCGGGAACGTCGGCCGCGACTGCCGAATCCGTCTGACGATCCCAGCGGACACCGAGGTTGAAGGTGAAGCGCTTCACCGAGTAGGTGTCCTGGACGTAGAGCGCCTGGGTGTCGAGGTCGTAGTCGGTGTAGCCGTCGCGGAAGAGGTCAGCGTTGCAGCCGTCGCCGAACCCGGCGCAGGTCGTCGTCGAGTTCGAGAACCGCGGCACGGCGTTGCCGCCGGTGTGGCTGACCGAGAGACCGCGCGCCGTGCGCCAGCGGTAACCGACCTTGAACGCGTGGTCGCCGCCGAGAGCCGCCGGCAGGAAGTAGCTGGTCGTGACGTCGATGCTCTGCGTCGGCCGCAGGAAGATCGACTCGTTGTACGACCTCGCCCACGAGCCCGAGGCAATGTCGAACCGCGGCTGGAGGTCGCGCTGCGCCGGCTCCTGGAAGGTCAGCGTGAAGTTGTTGCCGATGTGCGCGTACTGGATGTCGAGCAGCAGCCGGTCGGTCAGCACGTGCGTGTCGCTGAACTTCCAGATCGGCGACGGGCCGGTGTCCCAGCCGGACGCGCCCCACTCGCTGCCAACGGCGACCTGTCGATACGCCGTCTCGAGCGGCCGCGTGTCCGACGCGTCGCGCGCATTGCGGACCTTCTCCGCCCAGGTGTTCTGGAAGTTGAACTTGTTGTTGCGGAACGGCGCCCAGGTGACCTTGTAGTTGTAGTTGTTGAGCGTCGTCAGGTCGGTCGCGAGGCAGTCGCGAATGGCCTCGGTGCTGCCGAGGACGTTGGCGATCTGGCCGACCGGCACGCCCGCGGGGCGGCACTCCGGCGTCGGCTTGTAGAAGTTGACGACGCCGACCTTGATGTCCTGCTTGGCGTAGCTGCCCCAGTACCAGAGCTTGTCGCGGAGGATCGGACCGCCGACTTCGAAGCCGAAGTCGTTGATGTTCTGGATCGGCGCGCCCGAGCCGCCGCCCTGGGCCTTGATCTCGTCGGTGACGTTGTCCGCCTCAAAGCGATCGTTGACGTTGAAGAGGCGGCCGGTGCCCTTGAAGCGGTTGGTGCCGCTGCGGGTGACGAAGTTGATGCCGACGCCGCCGGTCTGCTGCGACGCATCGGCGCCGCCGGTCGTGACCTGCATCTCCTGCATCATGTCGAAGTCGTAATAGATCGGCGAGGCGCCGGTCGCGGACATGTCGGTGATGTCGACGCCGTCGAGCGACCACTTGTTGTTGCCGGTGTTGCCGCCGCGGCTGATGTAGCCGGACTGCTGGCCCGACTGGCTGCCGCCGACGTTGACGCGGTCCATCGAGATGTTCGGGACCTGCTGCAGCATGACCCAGGGGTCGCGCGCCGTCGGCAGGTTCTGCAGCGAGTCGAGGTCAAAGGTGGTCTTCGCCGTCGTCGCCTTGGTGTCGACGATCGGGCTCTCGCCGCTGACGGTGACCGTTTCCTGGACCGTCGAGATCGCCATCTGCTGGGTGACGTTCGCCGTGAAGCCGATCGAGACGATGACGTCCTCGCGGATGACCGTCTTGAAGCCAGGCAGCTCGAACTTGACCGAATAAGTTCCGATAGGGAGCAGCGGGAAGCGGTAGGATCCCGTCTCGCTGCTCGTCGCCGTCTGCGGCGTGATGAGCACCGGGCTCGTCACCGTCACCATGACGCCCGGCAACACCGCCCCGGTATCGTCGGACACCCTTCCCGTAATTTCACCCGTTTGCACCTGAGCCAGCGCAGGTGTACCACCCAGCAGCATAGCTACCGCCGCCAGCGCGGCCAAAACACGCACCTTCAACATCGTTTGCCTCCCCCGGAAAAACAGACGTACCCCCACCCAACTCGGCGCCTGAGCAGCATGTGTACCAGTTGTGGCGATTTCGGGCGTTGCCTGGCCCTGCGCGGGATGAAAGGCGTTAAATCGTTGTCGAGACGCCGGATAAATGTCTGGACTGAGGCCGCGATGGGACTAAATGCCTGATTTCAGTGACGAGATGCGGGAAGCCTGATCCAATAACCCGCATTCGCGAAACCAAGGATCCGTGATTTCGTCACAGCTGGTAGACCGCCCGCCATCTGATTCAGCTCGTCCGTCCCGGCCAGTGGCGGCGTCTTGTTCCGATGAGGCCTGGTTCAGTTGAACCCGGCGACGCGCTTGCGCAGAGTCTTCACGTGTTCCCAGATCTGTTCGTGTTCCGGCTGGGGCTCGCGCTCGTCTTCATCCGATTCGTCGCGAAACGCCGCCACGCTCGTCGGCAAGCCCGGCCGGCTGCTTCGGCAACAGCCGCAGGTAGGCTTCGAGATCACGCAGCGCGCCGGCAAAGTCCTGCAGGTGGTACGCGAGCAGGCCGCGATCGCGCAGTTCGAGAATCGCCGACGGATCCGCGGCGAGCAGCAGATCCGAGATGAAGCGCGCCTGCGGAAACGATCGCATGCGGACGTAGAGGCGTTTCAGGTTGACGAGGATGCGGACGACGATCTGCGTTCGCGTCGCCGGGTCGAGCAGCGTTCGATCGAAGGCGGCGTCGTCGCCGACGTGCTGCCGCAGCAACTCACGGCAATCGGCTTCCGAGAGCAGCGCGCCGCGATGGAAGGGATCGACGATGAGCGCGTCGGCGCGCAGCGTCGTGCCCGCATGCGGTCCCGTCACCGGCGCGCGCAGCAGGAAATGCCCGGGAAAATTGACCCCGGCGACGCGCAGCCCGGCGCGGCGGGCGACCTCGAGGTAGACGACCGCGAGGCTGATCGGGATGCCGGTGCGGCGCGTCAGCACTTCGTTGAGGAAGCTGTTGCGCGGATCGTCGTAGCGCTCGCGGTTGCCGGTGAAGCCGAGCTCGTCGTAGAAGAACTCGTTGAAACCGCGAAGGGCGTCTTCCGTCGGCTCGCCGCTCGACCCCAGGCGCGCCGTTGCCGCATCGCCCATCTCGTCGAGCAGCGCGAGGTACGGCGCCGGATCGAGCCCGGGATACTCGACCCGCGCGATCGCGAACGCCGCCGGCGCAAGCTCGTCGCCCGGCGCGTTCATCGCCTGCTCGAGCTCCGCCGCGACCTGGACTGCCCTCGGATGAAGATGGAGCGCGACGCTCATGGAGAGATTGCTACCGACTGGCCGGACAGCAGGAGCGAAGACCGATTGCGCTATCCGCCGATCGACTCGATCAGCGCCGGCGTGAACTCGTCGAGAGAGGAGATGACCGCATCCGCCTCGAGCAGTTCCGCGACGGGATAAGTATTGGCGATGCCGATGCACCAGAGCCCGGCTGTCTTGGCCGAGGCGATGCCCCATCGCGAATCCTCGATCGCGAGGCATTCGCCGGGCGGCAGGCCGTGCAACTCGGCGGCGCGTCGATACGGATCCGGCGCCGGCTTGCTCGCCGCGGTGTCGCCCGAGGCGACGACGAAACGAAAGTGATGCGCGAGCCGGCTCGCGGCGAGCAGCGTCTCGATCTCCTGCTTCTGCGCCCCCGACGCGATGCCGAGCGGGTACTTCGCGGCGAGCCGCGTGATGCAGGCCGTCGCCCCGGGGTAGAAGACGTCGCCGCTGGCGATGATCTCGTCGTAGACGCGGGCCTTCGCGGCGATCAGTTCGCGCAGTTGAGCCTCATCGAGCGGCCAGCGCCGCGCCGCCGCGATGGCCCTGAACGCGCCCTCGTCGTCGTAGCCGAGATAGCTGGCGTAGTACTCCTCGCGCGGCAGCGAGATGCCGCGCGGCTCGAGCACGTCCTGGTAGGCGCGGAGGTGCAGCGGTTCCGAGTCGACGAGCACGCCGTCGAAGTCGAAGACGATGGCGGCGATCACTTCGGGGTTTCGAGCTTCTCGCCGGCGCGGATCGGAATCGCCAGGCGATTCTCACGCGGCGGCACCGGGCAGTCGTACTCGGCGTTGAACAGGCAGAACGGGTGGTAGGCGCGGTTGAAGTCGAGGTCGTAGACGCCGCTGGCTGTGCGATCGAGATCGAGATAGCGCCCGCCGGGATAGGTTTCGGCGCCGTTGGTCAGGTCGAAGAACGGCACGAACAGCCGGCGCAGCTGGGTGTCGGACGCGTCCGCGAACGCAGTCAGCGTCAGCGATTCGCCCTTGACCGTGAACTCGAGCTTGCCGATGCGCCGCATGTGCCGGCGCTGGCCGGTCGAGGTCGGCATCTCGAGGATGTCTTCGGCGGCGCCGGCCTTCAACGCCGCAGGCACGCGGTACTCCTGGTTGACGTCGAAGTATGGCAGCGGCGCGAACGTCCGCCCGCTGCGGCTCCGGCAATGGCGATTCGGACGATCGCATGAAGCGATCCTTCTCGGCGCGCCAGCCGGCAACCTCCTCTTCATAGGCGAGCTCCGGCGTCGAGGTCGAACAGGCGACAGCGAGCAGCGCTGATGATGCCAACGCCGCCGCGGCTTTCCACCACTTCATCTTAAAAAGGATAACCCTTCCGTTCGGCCACCGCATCCGCGATGCGGCGCCTCGCCGCGACGGTATTCACCGGCGAGATCTTCATCACCCGCCGCAGCGCCGCCAGCAGCGTCCTCAGGGTGTCGCCGTCAGCCATCGCCGCGAGCGCGGTGCGCGCCGCGATCTCGACGCGTCCGGACGCGTCGGCGACGAGCACGGATGCGACGTTGCGGTGCAGGCCGCTGTCGACGGCGATCGCCCGGGCGACGACGCTCTCGGCCGCGAACACGTCGATGATGACGTCGGCGGCGATCGTCAGGACCTCCTGTTCGTCGGCGAGCGTGTCCGTGTAGGTCTGCATCGCCGTGCCCAGCACCATCAGCGCAACTTTCTTCAACGCCGCGACGGCGCGCAGCTCTGCCGCCATCGGGCCGTCGCCGGCCGCCTCCGGCAGCGACGGCGTCAGCAGCTCGTCCTGCAGCCGGCGGGCGGCGGCGATGAGCGGCAGGTGACCCTTGACGGCGCGCCTGGCGAGCATGCCCGGCACCAGCAGGCGATTGATCTCGTTCGTGCCCTCGAAGATGCGATTGACCCTGGCGTCGCGGTAATGGCGCTCGGCCGGATAATCCTTCACGAAACCGTTGCCGCCGTGGATCTGGACGTTCTCGTCGAGGACGTAGTCGAGCATCTCGCTGGCGGCGACTTTCAGGATCGAGGCTTCGACCGCGAACTCCTCGAGCGCCGCGAGGGCTGCCGCGGCGGAGCCGTCGCTGGCGATCATGCGGTCGATGAGTCCGGTGGTCCGGTAAAGCATCGACTCGACCGCGTACTGCCGGATGGTCATCTCGGCGAGCTTGTGCCGAATCGCGCCGAAGGCGGCAATTGGCTGGCCGAATTGCCGCCGCTGCAGCGCGTAGCGCGCCGCTTCGCCGATCACGGCGCGGGCGCCGCCGCTGCACATCGCCGCCAGCTTGAAGCGGCCGTAGTTGAGGACGTTGAACGCAACCTTGTGGCCGCGTCCGACCTCGCCCAGCACGTTCGCCGCCGGCACCTGCGCGTCCTGCAGAATCAGCGGCGTCGTCGACGAGCCGTGCAGGCCCATCTTGTGCTCTTCCTTGCCGCTGCTGACCCCGGGGAAGCCGCGCTCGACGATGAAGGCGGTGAACTGCTCGCCGTCGACCTTGGCGAAGACGATGAAGAGATCGGCGAAGCCGCCGTTGGTGATCCACATCTTCTCGCCGCTCAGGACGTAGCTGCCGTCGGCCTGCTTCGTCGCCCGCGCCCGGGCCCCGAGCGCGTCGGAGCCGGACTCGGACTCGCTCAATGCGTAGGCGCCGACGATCTCGCCGGACACCAGCCGCGGCAGGTAGCGCTGCTGCTGATCGGGCGTACCGAAACAGAGGATGGGCGTGATCGCGAGACCGGTCTGGGCGCCGAACGTCGCCGCGAACGAGGCCGAGCGGCCGACGACTTCGCCGGCGACGACGGCCGCGGCCTTGTCGAGGCCGACACCGCCGAGCGACTCCGGGACATCGGTGCCGAGCAGGCCGATCTCGCCGCAGCGCCTGACGAGCGCCCGCGCCAGCGCCCAGTCCTGCTGCTCGAGCCGCGCCAGCGCCGGAAAAACTTCCGTCGTCATCAGCTCGTCGGCCGTCTGCGCGATCAGCCGGTGCTCGTCGCTCAGCTTCTCGGGCGTGAAGGTGTCGACGTCGATGTCTTCTATCAGCCAGGCGCCGCCTTTGGTCGATGTCTCGAGCACGATGTTCTCCATTCGAGGGCACGGAGGTTACGGAGGTCACGGGTCTCACCACGGAGGCACGGAGGGCACAGAGACGCACGGAGAACTTTAGGGTTCAGGGCTGCGCGCCCCGAGGGGTCTCGCAAAAAAGTGTCGACTCCGTGCGTCTCCGCGTCCTCCGTGTCTCCGTGGTGAACCTCCGTTACCTCCGTGACCTCCGCCCCCCTAACTCACACGTTCGAAGATCCCCGCCGCCCCCATCCCGCCGCCGACGCACATCGTCACCATGCCGTAGCGCGACGAGCGCCGCCGCATCTCGTGCAGCAGCGTCGCCGTCAGCTTCGCGCCGGTGCAGCCGAGCGGGTGGCCGAGCGCGATGGCGCCGCCGTTGACGTTCAGCCGTGACGGATCGATCGGCAGCTCGCGCAGGCAGGCGATGGCCTGGGCCGCGAACGCCTCGTTCAGCTCGACGAGATCGATCTGGTCGAGCGTCAGGCCGGCGAGCCCGAGCGCCTTCCGAATCGCCGGGACCGGGCCGATGCCGAAACGCTCCGGCTCGACGCCGGCGGTCGCGAACGCGACGAAGCGCGCCAGCGGCGTCAGGCCGAGCGCCTTCGCGCGCGCCGCGGACGTGACGACGACGGCGGCGGCGCCGTCGCTCGTCTGCGACGAATTGCCGGCGGTGACGGAGCCCTTGACGTGAAACGCCGGCTTGAGCGCCGCCAGCCGCTCGAGCGACGTGTCGCGGCGCGGCCCCTCGTCGGTGTCGAAAGCGATCGTCGCGCTCGCGCCGCCAGAGATTGTCCGCACGTCGATGGGGACGATCTCGTCGCGGAAGCGCCCGGCGTCGATCGCCGCGATCGCCTTCTGATGGCTCTCGAAGGCGAAGCGATCCTGTTCCTCGCGCGTCACCGCGGCTTCGCGCGCATGGTTCTCGGCGACGAGTCCGGTCGTGAGATAGACGTCCGGATAGGAATCGACGAGCGCGGGGTTCGGCGCGATTCGATGACCGCCCATCGGAATCAGGCTCATCGACTCGGTACCGCCGGCGATGATGGCGCCGGCAAAGCCCGCCATGATCCGTTCGGCGGCCGACGCGATCGACTGCAGCCCGGACGAGCAGAAGCGATTGACGGTCACCGCGGACGCCGTCACCGGAATGCCGGCGCGCAGGCTGGCGATGCGGGCGACGTTCAGGCCCTGCTCGGCCTCCGGCATCGCGCAGCCGAGGATCACGTCGTCGATCTCGGCCGGCTCGACGCCCGGCGCCCGCACCAGCGCTTCAGAAATGACGCGCGCCGCCATCTCGTCGGGGCGAGTGGCGCGCAGCGTGCCGCCAGGCGCCTTGCCGACTGCCGTCCGCACTGCAGAGACGATGACCGCGTCGTTCATGATGAAAAATCGGCGAGCAGATCTTCGAGCGCTTCGCCGACCTCCCCGGTTTTGCCTTCGAACAGGTGATCCGCGCCGTCGATGACGACCAGTTCCTTCGGCTCCTCGAGCGAGCCGTAGAACTTCCACATGCCCTCGACCGGGCAGACCTCGTCGGCCTCGCCCTGGACGAAGAACTTGGGCTTGCTACTTGTCGAAGTGTTGGTGAAGTCGTAGTCATGGCCTGACACCGAGGTCATGACCGGTGGAGCGATGCCGATCAGCGCCGAGACTCGAGGATCGACGGCGCCGACCTCGAGCGCGACCCACGATCCGAACGAGAAACCGGCGGCCCAGATCTTCGCGCCGGGATAGTGCGCCTCCACGTAGTCGAGCGCGGCGTGGAAGTCTTCCTTCTCCCCCTCGCCCCGATCGAACGCGCCCTCGCTGGCGCCGACGCCGCGAAAGTTGAAGCGCAGCACGGCGCAGCCGATCCGCGCCAGCGCCTTGGCGCCCTGGAACACCGTCTTGGTGTGCATCGTGCCGCCGAACTGCGGGTGCGGGTGGGCGAAGACCACCGCGGCGCGCACGGGCCCCTCGGTGTCGGGTCCGTCGAGTAGGGCCTCGAGCCTGCCGGCCGGCCCCTTGAGATCGTTGACTACTGGCATCTGTATCCTCGACCGGCGTCGCGTCCCGGCGCCGGGGCGGCGAATCAGTTTCTGAGCGTCTTGCCCGTCTTCAGCGTGTGCGCGATGCGCTCCTGCGTCTTGCGCTGACCGCAGAGGCTGAGGAAGGCTTCGCGCTCGAGGTCGAGCAGTTGTTGTTCGCTGGCGGTGCCGGCGCCGGGACGGTCTCCGCCGGCCAGGATCTTCGCCAGAGCCCGGCCGATGAGGGCGTCGTGATCGCTGATGCGCCCGGCGCGCGACGCGAGATGGACGCCGAGCTTCAGCGCTGCCTGGACGCCGTCGCCGCCGACCGGTATCGCGGCGAGCGGCTGCGGCCGGACGTAGTCCTGCGCGCGCGCCAGCGCCACCGCCTTGGCGTCGGCCATCAGGCGCTCGCGGTTCATCGTGATTCCATCGACGGCGCGAAGGTAGCCGAGCCGGCGCGCGTCCGCGCCGCTCGTCGACACCCTGGCGAAGCCGATGGTTTCGAAGACACGCTGCGTCAGCGCCAGCAGATCCGCGCCCGGCCCGGCCCCGGCTGTCGCCCGTGCCAGCATCTCCTTCGTGCCGCCGCCGGCCGGGATCAGCCCGACGCCTACTTCGACCAGCCCGATGTAACTCTCGGCCGCCGCCTGGACGCGATCGCCGTGGAGGACGATCTCGCAGCCGCCGCCGAGCACCATGCCCGCCGGCGCAACGACGACCGGCACGTCCGCGTACTTCAGCGCCATCGTCGCGCCCTGGAACGCACGCACCATGAGGTCGACGTCTTCCCAGTTTTCCTCCTGCGCCTCGAGCAGCAGGAGCATCAGGTTGGCGCCGGCGGAGAAGTGGAGCGCATCGTTGCCGACGACGAGGGCGCGGTAGTTGGCGGACGCTTCCTTGACGCCGGCGCGGAGCATGTCGATGGTGTCGCCGCCGATCGCGTTCATCTTCGAATGGAACTCGACCGCGAGGACGTCGTCGCCAAGGTCGATCAGGCTGGCCCCCGGGTTGCGCCGTACTACCGGCGAGCGCTCCTTCGCGGTACGCAGAATCTGCAACCCGGCACCCGCCGGCCGCACCATCTGCAGCTGTCGGGAACTGGCCGTCTTTCCCGAAGGGAGCGACCCTCCGGCCGGGGAATTGCCCGCGGCAGCGGCTCGAAAAGCGCCATCGGCCAACGCCCGGGCGACGAGGGGTGGCGGCGCTGTCAGCTGGCAGGCATCGGCGACGGCGGCGACGCCGATGGCATCCCACGTCTCGAATGGCCCGAGCTCCCAGCCGAAGCCCCAGCGCATCGCGCGATCGACGTCGTCGATCGAATGCGCGATGTCGGGCGTGACCCGCGCGGTGTAGACCAGCGACGAACCGAGTGTGTCGCGGAGGAAGACACCGACCTTGTCCGCCGACGCGAACAGTTTGGCGACCCGCGCCGCCGGATCCTCGACGGCACGCGCCGCATCGAGCCCGCCCAGCCGCGCTGACTGCCTGGACCGGTAAGTCATCGACGCGGGATCGAGCGTGAGGATCTCGCCGTCCGCACCCTTCTTGTAGAAACCCTGACCGGCCTTGGCGCCGATCCAGCCGCGCGCCACAAGCTCCTCGACAACGGGCGGCAGCGTGAACAGCGCCCGCGATTCGTCGTCGGGCAGTCGCTCGGCGAGGTTACGGATGACATGGGCGAGAACGTCGATGCCGGCGATGTCGACGGTGCGGAAGGTTGCGCTCTTCGGGCGGCCGATCGCGGGCCCCGTGATCGCGTCGATCTCCTCGATCGTGAACCCGCCGGCGGTCCAGGCGCGAAAGATCTGCAGCACGCCGTGCAAGCCGATGTGATTGGCGATGAAGTTGGGCGTGTCCTTCGCAATCACCACACCCTTGCCGAGCCGATGGTCGGCGAACGTGGATATCGCCTCGACCACCTCGGGATCGGTCGCGGGCGTGGGGATGATCTCGAGCAGCCGCAGATACCGCGGCGGATTGAAGAAGTGGGTGCCGAGCGCGTGCGCCCGGAAGCCGTCGGAGCGGCCCTCGACGACGGCCGCGATGGGAATACCGGAAGTGTTGGAGCTGACGATTGCGTGCGGGGCGCGGATCGCGTCGACGCGCGCGAACAGCGACTGCTTGACGTCGAGGCGTTCGACGATGGCTTCGACAATCCAATCGCACGCCGCGATAGCGTCGAGGTCGGTGTCGAAGCCGCCGGTGCGGACGAGCGCCGCGCCGTCGGGCAGGAAGAAAGGAGCCGGCGAGAGCGCGCGGGCGCGCGCGAGACCGTCGCGCGCGGCGTCGGCGGTGACGTCGAGCAGCAGCACCGGCAGGCCGGCGTTCGCTACGTGTGCGGCGATCTGCGCCCCCATCGTCCCGGCGCCGAGCACCGCGACCGAGCGGATTGGCGCGCTCACGAACGCGCTCTCCGTGCCAGCCCGCCGACGAAGAAGTCGACGATGGCGTCGGCCTGGCCGGCGAGCGAGTAGCGGCGACGGCTGAGGATCCAGTTCGTCGCCATCTCGTCGAGCGCACCGAAGAACAGCTTGGCGGCGAGCGTCGGGTTGAGCTCGGGGCGGAAAACCTGCTGCGCCTGGCCGCCGGCGATGACGTCGCGGATGATGCCGAGATAGTCGCGCAGCTGGGTGGAGGAGAAGCGCTCCATGAACTTCGTCGACTGGCGCAGCTCGACCTGGAACACCACCGCGAGGGCCCGGTCGCGGCCGAGGCGGTCGAGGTGGAGCCTGGCAATCTCCCGCAGCCGATCGACCGGATCGCTCAAGCCGGCGATGCTCTGCCGGCCTTCGGCGATCGCGGTCGTCATCGTCCGCTCGAAGATCGAGATGAGCAGGTCGTCCTTGCTGCGGAAGTAGAGGTAGACCGTGCCGGCGGCGACGCCCGCGGCACGAGCGACGTCGGCGACCTGGGCGTTGAAGAAGCCGCGAGCGGCGAAGGTGTCGATGGCGGCGCGGATCAGCAGGTCGCGCTTGTCGACGCGCTCGAGCTTGGCCGCAGACGGCGGAACCTGAGCCGGAGCGGAACGGCGGCCGGCGGACACACGCATGAATGAATGTTCATTCAGTTGTGAAGCGAATGTCAACCGGCACCGCCGTGCGCACCTGACCGCTCGCGCACCCAACGTGGCACCTGCCGTGCGCACCAAACTACAACTCCTTGAACCCCCGCCTGCACATTCTTGGATCGGCGACGCCGGCAGACAAGCCGCGGCTCGCGCGCGCCCCACGATAGCGTCGTTCGTCATCACCAGCCGGCGCTTCGTCACATCGCTTCACGCGGGCGACGCGGGCAGCAGAGTTGCACCGGGCGGTCGCTGCGCACGCGGCTGCGATGGGACCGCGTGCGGGCAAAGGGGGTCGGAAGATGAGACGACTGATCCTCGGTGCCCTGTCCCTTGCGTGCGTCGCCGTCGTCATGACGGCCGCGCCTGCCGCGGCGCAGGTCTACACCGGGCGCATCGACGTCACGATCAAGGACAGCACCGGGTCGGTGCTGCCCGGCGTGACCGTCGAGGCGGTCGGCACTCAGACCGCCGTCGCCGTCACGGATTCCTCGGGTGAGGCGCACTTCGTCAACCTCGCACCGGGGCGGTATCTCGTGACGGCCAGGCTGTCGGGGTTCGCCGACTACCGCAACGACAACGTACCCGTCAACGCCGGCTCGATCGTGCCGCTCGCGGTCACGCTCGGCGTCGGCGGCCTCGCCGAGAAAGTGGACGTCATCTCGGACACGCCGGTAATCGAGACCAAGCGCCAGACGGTCTCGACCAACGTGAGCCTGGACGAGCTCCAGAACATTCCCTCCGCCCGCGACCCCTGGGTCGTCCTTCAAACCGTTCCCGGCATCATCGTCGATCGAGTGAACGTTGGCGGTGCGGAGTCCGGCCAGCAGTCGAACTACCAGGCCAAGGGCGCGTCCGGGGCGGAGAACACCTGGAACATGGACGGCATCGCGATCACCGACATGGGCTCGCTCGGTGCGTCGCCGACCTACTACGACTTCGACATGTTCCAGGAGATGCAGGTGACGACCGGCGGCGCCGACCCGGCCAACGCGACGCCCGGCGTGCAGCTGAACTTCGTCCTCCGCAGCGGCACCAATACCTGGCGCGCGTCGTCACGCTTCTACTTCGAGAACGACGACCTGCAGTCCGACAACGTCGGCGACCTTCGCGGCGTCATCAACAGCTACAACCGCGTCGGCGAGTACATGGACTGGGGTGTCGAAGGCGGCGGTCCGCTGATGCGCAACCGGTTGTTCGCCTGGGGTGCTTACGGTAAGACCGAGCCGGAGATCCGCGTCTTCAACTTCGACCCCGCTGCCGACGACTACCTCCAGGTCGCCCGCGACGCGACGACGCTCGAGAACATTTCGGCCAAGGTGACCGGTGAGATCTCCACGAAGGCGCGCGGCCACTTCACGTTCTTCCAGGGGAACAAGATCAAGTTCGGCCGCGGCGCGTCTGGCCAGCGCCCGGACGAGACGACGCACAACCAGGACGGGCCGACGAGCCTGTACAAAGGTGAGCTCAACTACACCATTGGCAGCCACCTGTTCCTCGTCGGCCGCTACGCGCACACCGAGAGCGAGTTCACGCTGATTCCGCGCGGCGGCGTCGCCTCGCCGTCGTGGCAGGACGACTCGAACGTGTACCACGGCTCGTACTACTTTTACGGCACCAAGCGGCCACAGGACAACGTCTCGCTCGACGGCAACATGTTCAAGGGCCGGCACGACCTGAAGTTCGGGTTCGGCTGGCGGAAGTCGGGCGTCACCTCCGAGAGCGGCTGGCCGGGCGGCGGCGTTCGCACTTTCCACGACGGCTATCCGAACATGACGGCCCAGGTCGTGCGTGACTGGGCGGCCAACAGCGAGGGCAAGTACTGGAGCGCCTATGCCGGCGACACGATCTCGTTCGATCGCTTGACGCTCAACCTCGGCGTCCGCTGGGACCGCTCCTCGAGCTCGGTGCTGGCGGCCTCGGTGCCGGCGAGCGCCGTGCTGCCGGACCTGATGCCGGCGTTGACCGCCCCTGCGATCGACGACGCGATCGTCTGGAACACCATCACGCCGCGCCTCGGCGTCACCTACGCGCTCAACGAGTCGCGTCGGACGATCGCCCGCGGCAGCTACGCCGCGTTCGCGTCGCAGCTCGACGCCAATCGCGCCGCGCTGACGGTGTCGGCGATTCCCTACTACTCGTACGCGTACTACTCGGCCGTCGACCTGAACGGCAACCGGGTCGCCGACCTGGACGAGTTCAGGGACTTCGACGGAGTGCTCGGGTTCGACCCGGACAACCCGCTCGGCGGCAACCCGGATCGCATCGGCAACTACAGCTCGCCGCTGACGCACGAGCTGATCTTCGGCATCGAGCACGAGGTCGCGCGCAACTTCGGCCTCAGCGCCAACGTCACGTGGCGGCAGTTCAACGGCATCAACTGGCTGAACTATCCCGGGGTCACCGCCGCCAACTTCGTCGAGGCGGGAAGGTTCACGGGGACAGGGCCCGGCGTCGGCGCCTACGACGTCCCCTACTACCATGTCGACGAAAGCGCGCTGCCGGCGGACCTCGGCCAGCTCTACGAGACGCGATCCGATTACTACCAACGCTTCCTCGGTTTCGAGATCGCGGCAACGAAGCGCATGGCGGATCGCTGGATGATGCGCATCGGCTTCTCGACCAACAGTCACAACGAGTACTTGAAGGGGCCAGGGGCGGTCGAGGATCCGACGCCGTACGTGACGACGCTCCAGGCGTTCCCGAACGTCGACGGCGGTCCGGTGATGACGCCGACGTCGGGCAGCGGCAAGAGCTCGATCTACATGGTGCTGCCGCGGTATCAGCTCAGCGCCAACGGCGCCTACCAGGCCGGGTGGGGCATCACGATCGCCGGAAACTACCTGACGCGCCAGGGATTCTCGGCGCCGTACTTCGTCCTGTCGGACACGGACGGCGCCGGCGACGCGATCGCGCCGCAGAAGAACGTCATCCTGGTGTCCGACGTCGGCGACGCCCGGCTGCCGACCGTCCACACCTTCGATGGACGTATCAGCAAGAACTTCAACTACAAGAAGTTGAACGTCAATCTCGACTTCGACGTGTTCAACTTGTTCAACGCCAACACGATCCTCGGCCGCGACTACGACCTGTCGTCGGACTCGTTCGATCAGGTGCTCGAGATCGTGAATCCTCGGATCATCCGCTTCGGCGCGCGCGTCAGCTTCTGACCGCCGCGCGATCGAGGTTTCCCAGAGGGGCGCCGACGGCGCCCCTTTTTTTGTCCTTTCGCAGGGCTCCTTCCGGCGCCGGGCAGGTTTTTTCTCCGGCCTGCCATGCTTCTGCCACACTTGGGTGGGACCATCCTTCATCTTCCTCAAGGTCTCGGGCAGGGCACCTTGCAGGCTTGTTGATGACCACACCTGATTCGTTCTCTCAGTCGCGGCTCACCCTGGTGTGGCTGATCTCGTGCCTGGCGTTCACGTTCGCCTGGACCGGACCGCAGCAGGCGCAAGCGCCGCAGGCGACCGCAGGCGCCGCCTGCAGCGTGAGCGGCGTCGTGCAGTCCGGCAGCCAGGCGCTGCCGGGCGTCACGGTCGTCGCGCTCAACGCCGACGGCACCGAAGCCGGCTCGACGTCTACCGAACCGACCGGTGCATATACGCTGCGGCTTCCTGGTCCGGGGCCGTATGGCGTTCGGGCCTCGCTGCCTGCGTTCGCGCCGCTCACGCTGCCAGCCACCTGCGCCGCCCGCGCGGACTTCACGCTGACGCTCGCGTCTCGTGCCGTTGCCCCGAGGCCGTCGCTTGGCATGCCGGCGCCGCCGGCGTCCGGCAGCGCGAGTCCAGCGGTGGCCGCTCCGGCCGGCCGACAGGCTGGCGCGGGCCGCGGGCGCGGCGGCTTCCAGCAGCTCGACGTCGTCGCCAGCGCCAACGCCGGCGCCGAGACGACCACGGTCGAGGACCGTGCGGAGTCGCTGCGGGCTGAGCTGCAGCTGCCTCCCGGGTTCTCGTCGGACGCGCCGACTGAAACCGTTGCGACGGCGGGCGCGCAGGGACAGTCGAACGACGCCGTGCTGTTCGGCGGGCGCGGCGGCGGGCGCGGCGAGTTTGGCGAAGGCGAGGGCTTCGGCCGCGGCGGCGCCGGTGGTGAAGGCGGTTTCGGCGGTGAGCAGGGCGGCATCGGCGCCGGCGGCGCCGGCGGTGGCCGCGGCGGCGGACCGGGCGGTCCGCTCGGCGGGCCCGGCGGGTTCGGCGGCATGCGCGGCGGCGGGCGACTACAGGGCAACGCCAACTACACGCTCGGCGGCTCGATGTTCGACGCGGCGCCGTATACGCTGAACGGACGCCCGCGCGAAGAGCCCGATTACGTGCAGCAGCGCTACGGCGCGTCGCTCGGCGGACCGCTGTCGATTCCCGGCCTCTTCAACGGCGGCACGCGGACGTCGTTTTTCTTCAACTACGCCGGCAATCACTCGCGGACGCCGGTCGACGCCTACTCGACGGTGCCGACGCCGGCGGAGCGCGCCGGCGACTTTTCGGCCAGCCCCTCGATCGTGATCGACCCGGACACCGGCGAGCCCTTCCCCGGCAACAGCGTGCCGGCGTCGCGCGTCGATCCGGCGGCGCGATCGCTGCTCGCCTACATTCCGCTGCCGAACGTGCTCGACACGACGCAGAACTTTCACTACGTCACCGCCAACTCGTCGAAGAGCAACGACGTGAACCTGCGGGTGACGCACGTCTTCGGGGCGCAGCCTCAGCGCGGCGCCGGCGGCGGTCGCGGCCGCGGCGGCGCTGCCCCAGGCGGCCAGGGCCGCGGCGGTCCTGGTGGCCCCGGCGGCCCCTTCGGGGGGCGTGCCGGCCGCGGCGGTCCGCTGCCCACCCGCAGCGTGCTCAACGCCAGCCTGGGCTTCCGGCAGTCGTCGAACGAGAGCTCGTCGACGTTCCCGACGATTGGCGGATCCGCCGAGACCAAGGGCATCAGCCTGCCCGTCAGCTGGATGCTGACCAAGGGGCGCTACATCAACACGCTCAACGCCACCTACAACCGCAACAGCTCCCGCAGCGCCAACCTCTACGCCTACACGACGGACGTCGCCGGCATCGCCGGCATCGATGGCGTCTCGACCGATCCGTTCGACTGGGGCGTCCCCGGGCTGTCGTTCACGTCGATCGCCGACCTGCGCGACCGCACGCCGTCGAGCCGCGTCGATCAGCGCTTCCAGATCAGCAACACGACGGTGCGGCCGTTCGGCCGCCACTCGCTCCGCTTCGGCGGCGAGTTCCGCTACCTGCGGCTCGACAGCCTGTCGAACAGCAATCCGCGCGGCAGCTTCGTCTTCACCGGCCTCTACACGTCAGCCCTGACGAGCAGCGGCGCCGTGCCCGGCACCGGGCTCGACCTCGCCGACTTTCTCCTCGGCTACGCGCAGCAGGCGTCGGTGCAGTACGGTCCCGGGGACATCAAGATGCGCGGCCGCGAGTGGAATCTCTTCATCCAGGACGACTGGCGCGCCCGCGGCAACCTGACGATCAACTACGGGCTCCGCTACGAGTACGTCTCGCCGTACTACGAGGCGAACAACCAGCTCGTCAACCTCGACGTGAACTCGGACTTCACCGCCGCCGTGCCGGTCGAGGCGGGAGAGACGGCGCCGTTCACCGGCCAGACTCCTACGAGCCTCGTCGAACCCGACCGCAACAACTTCTCGCCGCGCCTCGGCCTGGCCTGGCGTGCGAGCCCGGGCACGACGGTCCGCGCCGGCTATGGCATCAACTACAACCTCGGCGCATACGGCGCGATCGCGCAGCGGCTCGCGGCGCAGCCGCCGTTCGCCGTCACCTCCACGAGCCTCGGCACCGCCATCGATCCGCTGCTGATCGTCGATCCCTTCGCGGCGGTCGACAGCTCGACGACGACCAACTCGTTCGGCATCGATCGAACCTACGATCTCGGCGTCGCGCAGATCTGGAACGCCGATATCCAGCGGGACTTCCCCCGCAACCTGACCGTCAACGTCGGCTATACCGGCACGTATGGCACCAGTCTCGACATGCAGCGCGCCCCGAACCGCGATCCCGACGGCGGCTTGCGCATCGACGACGTCCAGTCGTTCTTGTGGCAGTCGTCCGAAGGGCACTCGCTGCTGCACTCGTTGAACCTTCGGGCCAGGAAGCGGTTGTCGCGCGGCATCTCGTTCGGCGGCGCCTACAGCTGGTCGCGCGCCTACGACAACGCCTCGTCGTTCGGCAGCGGCGGCGGGACCGTGGCGCAGAACGACCAGGATCTCGATGCCGAATGGGGCCGATCGAGCTTCGAGCGCCGCCACTCGTTCAACGCCGACTACAGCATCGAGCTGCCGTGGGGACCGGGGCGGCCGTGGCTCAATCACAACCGGTGGTCGTCGCAGCTCTTCGGCGGCTGGAGCTGGTCGGGCAACGTCGCGGTGCAGTCGGGCGGTCCGTTTACGGCGCGCGTGACCGGCAACTTCCGCGACGTCGCCTCGGGCGTCAACGGCACGCTGCGCGCCGACTACAACGGCGCCGACATCTATCTCAGCGATCCAACGACAATGCGCTACTTCAACACCGACGCGTTTTCGATCCCAGCGTCGGGATCGTTCGGGACGGCGCAGCGCAACCTGATCGTCGGCCCGGGCTCGCACAACTTCAACATGAGCCTGTCGAAGAACCTCACGCTCGGACGATCGCGCGGCGTCTCGATCCGCATCCAGGCGAACAACGTATTCAACACGGTGCAGTTCCTGGCGATTGACACCGTGGTCAATTCGCCGACCTTCGGCCAGGTGACGAGCGTGCGGCCGATGCGATCCGTGCAGCTCATCACCAGGTTCAGGTTCTGACGCTCATGAGCATCCGGCCGCCGTCTGGCGCCTCCCGCTTTCCGCCGCCTGTCGTCCGTCGCCTGCCTTCGGCAGGGCGTGCTGCTGCTCCCGCGCTGCGGCGGTGGTTCGCGGCCGCGCTCGCCGGCTGGATGGCACTTGCGGCGGCGTCGACGTCGGGGCAGTCGGCGCAGCCGCGCCGGCAGCCGTTCAGGGCCAGCGTCGAGCTGATCTACGTCAATGTCATCGTCCGCGACGGCAACGGCAACATCGTCCGCGACCTGAAGCGTGAGGATTTCACGCTGAGCGAAGACGACAAGGCGCAGTCCATCACCGCCTTCGACTTCGAGGAAGTGCCGACCGAACCGGTGCTGGCCGTGCCGGCGGATCCGGTGCCTGCGATCCTGACGGCGGAGGCGGCGACGCCAAAGCCAGCCGCGGCCGCTGCCCCGGCGGCGGTGGCGCCTGCCGACTCGATCGATCTGAAGAATCGCCGGCTCATCGTGCTGCTCTTCGATTCGAGCTCCATGCAGCCGGAAGAACTGGAGCGCGCGGTCGGGTCGGGTTACGACTACATCGACAAGCGCTTGACGCCGGCGGATCTCGTCGCCGTCGCCGCGATTGGATCGACGCTGCAGATCGTCCAGGACTTCACCGCCGACCGCGAGGCGCTGACGGCGGCGCTCGGGCGGTTCTCCGGCGTGGACAGCCTCGGCTTCGTGGAGGGGGCCTCGCCGACCGGTGAAGAGACCGAGGCGGACGGCTTCGTCGCCGACGATGCCGAGTTCAACGTCTTCAACACCGACCGCCGGCTGGCCGCGCTCGAGCAGCTGTCGGACGCGCTGGCGCCGATCCAGCAGAAGAAGTCGATTGTCTACTTCAGCAGCGGCGTCACCCAGCGCGGCGAGGACAACCAGGTGCAGCTGCGGGCGGCGATCGACCGCGCCGTCAAGGCGAACGTTTCCATCTATCCGGTCGACGCCCGCGGGCTTCAGGCAGTCGTGCCCGGCGGCGCCGCCAGCCAGTCGAGCGGCCGCGGCGGTACGTCGATGTTCTCCGGGCGCGGGGTCTCGCGCCAGTTCGACAGCCAGTCGGCGAGCCAGGACACGCTGGTGTCGCTGGCGAGCGACACCGGCGGCAAGGCGTTCCTCGATACGAACGACTTCGTCGGCGTCTACACCAAGGTCATCGCCGACTCGTCAGCCTACTACCTGCTCGGCTATTCGAGTACCAACCCCGCGCGGGACGGTCGCTTCCGCCGCATCCGCGTCCGCCTCAACAAGCCGGGCCTGCGCGTCGAGCACCGCAACGGCTACTACGCGGTTCGAGACTTCCAGCATTCCGGCAAGGAGGATCGCGAGCGTCAGCTGCAGGACCAGCTCATGACCGACCTCTCGTCAACCGACCTGACGGTCTGGATGTCGTCCTCGTTCTTCCGCCTGTCCGACGACCGTTTCTACGTGCCGGTCTCGGTCGCGGTGCCTGGCTCCGAGGTGCCGTTCCAGAGCTCGAGCTCGCAGGATCGCGCGACCATCGACGTCATCGGCCTGGTCCGCGACGCGCAGCAGCGGCCGGTCGGCCGCGTGCGCGATACGGTGAAGCTCGCCGTACAGCCGTCGCAGGAGGTCAAGCGGAAGACGGTGCAGGACCAGACCGGCTTCACGCTGCCGCCGGGCAGGTACCGCTTGAAGATGGTGCTGCGGGAGAACCAGACCGGCAGCATCGGCTCGTACGAGAGCGACGTCGTCGTTCCCGATCTGCGCAAGCAGCCGGTGAAGATGAGCTCGGTCGTCCTCGGGACGCAGACGCAGGCGGTGTCGCAGCGCAATTCGATCAGCCCGCTGGCCCAGAACGGCACCATGCTGGTGCCGAGCCTCACCCACGTCGTCTCGACGTCGCAGCCGCTCTATTTCTACTACGAGGTCTACGAGCCGGCCGTCGTCCAGTCGGGATCACCGAAGCTGCTGACGAGCATCACGTTCTTCCGCGGCAAGACCAAGGTCTACGAGACGCCGCTCGTCGAAGTCACCAAGCTCGACGCGCCGGACCGCAAGGCAGCGATCTTCCAGTTCTCGGTGCCGGCGTCCGCCCTCAAGCCGGGCGTCTACACGTGCCAGATCACGGTCGTCGACGACGTCGCCGGGACGTTCGCGTTTCCGCGGCTGCCGTTGATGGTCAGGCAGTAGTGGTGTGATCGTTCGAACGTAGCGCGGAGCTTCAGCTCCGCGGCAAGCGACAGCGAGGGCTCATCGCGAGCCGAGCAGCGACCGCAGGCGGGCGATGTCGCGGCCGAAGATCTCGGGCGGCGCGAGGGCGATGTAGCGCTCAGCGTAGGCACGCGCTTCGTCGCGGCGGCCCGCCTCGGCGAGGGTGACGGCCAGGTTGTAGAGGGCGTCGAGCTCGTGCGGGTCGGCGGCCACGGCCCGCTTCCAGGCCGCTACCGCCTCCGCGGGCTTTCCTGATTCCATCAGCAGCACACCGCGCGCCGTGTGGGCGCCGGCCAGACGATCGTCGAGGGCGATGGCGCGGCCGAGCGCGTCGCCGGCACGCTCGCGATTGCCGGCGCGCAGTTCCACTGTGCCGATGTTCTGCCACGCCAGCGCGTTCGTCGCGTCGACGTCGAGGGCCCTCTGGAACGTCGCGCGCGCGTCGGCGGCGCGATTGGCCTGGCCGTACGCGATCCCGAGCGCGTTCAGCGCTTCGATGTCGTCGCCGGCGAGACCGTCGAGGAGCGCGATGGCCCGCGGCGCGTTCCCTGACTCGGCGAGGTAGATCCCGAGCTTGACGCGGACGTCGCGGTGGCTGACGCCCTGCTTCAGCGCCGCCTCGAGCGTCTCGATCGCGCGGCCCCGCTGGCCGGTCTGCCAGTAGACGAAGGCGAGATAGCGATAGGCGTCGGCGGTATCGGGCCGCCGCGCGATGACGTCCTGGAACATCGCCGCTGCTTCCTTGAACCGCCCGTTCTGGTAGTGGTCGCCGGCACGATGCAGCAGCGTATCGATCTCGATCAGCCGCTTCGGATCGTCCGCCTCGCCGTAGCGATCCCGCGGCGCTGCCGGGCTGCCGCCGACGTAACCGAGCGCGCGCAGGCGATCGCGGACGGCCGACGTTTCCTCGCCGGGCAGCGCCGGCGGCGCGACGTTGAACTCGCGCAGCGTGTTCAGCAGCACTTCGGCGCGCGGCCGCCCGGCCGTGACGACGTTCTGCTGTTCCTGCGGATCGCGCTCCAGCGAGTAGAGCTCCGGCAGCGGCAGGTCGATGTACTTGTCGCGTCCGACGATGACGCCGCGCAGCGGCGCCCAGCCGCGCGACAGTGTCGCCGTCATCGCCTCGAAGTAGGACGGTCGGTCGTCGCCGCCGCCGCGCCCGACGAGATCGCGGAGCGACGTTCCCGGAAGCGAGGCGTCCGGCGGCAGCCCCAGCGCGTCGAGCACCGTCGGCACGACGTCGACGTGGCGGACGCCGCTGTCGATGGTGACGCCGCGGGCCGGCAGCGTGCCCCCGCCGATCTCGGCGACGATGAGCGGCACCCGCAGCGTCGATTCATAGGCGAAGATGCCGTGGGTGAGCTCGCCGTGCTCGCCCAGGCTTTCGCCGTGATCGGAGGTGATGATGACGAGCGTCGGCCGCGGCATGCCGGCAACGCGATCGAGGAGCGGCGCGAGCGCGTGATCGGTCCACGCGACCTCGGCCGCGTAGGGGTTGCCGGGATACCGTGCCGCAAAGGTGTCGGGCGCCGCATAGGGCGCATGCGGATCGAACACGTGCACCCAGGCGAACCACTTCGCCGACTGCGCGCCGCTCCACTCCAGCGCCGACGCGACGACGGCATCGGCGCGCCGCTCGGGCAGGGCGAAGTCGACGCTGCCCGCCGCCTCGCTGATACGATCGTCGTAGGCGTCGAACCCGGCGTTCAGGCCGAAGCGCTGATCGAGCGGGAAGCCGCCGACGAAGGCGCCGGTCGCGAAGCCCGCCTGTTTCAGCTTTGCCGCCAGCGTCGGCGGGCCGCCGCGCAGGCGATAGCCGTTGTTGTCGCGCACGCCATGGCGATACGGATAGGTGCCGGTCAGCAGGCTGGCGTGCGACGGCAGGGTGACGACGGCGTGCGAGTGCGCGAAGGTGAAGCGAGCGCCGCGCGCGGCGAGCGCGTCGAGCCGCGGCGTGCTCGCGGCGCCGCCATACGACGACAGCGCGTCGGCGCGAAGCGTATCGATGGTGATGAGGAGGATGTTGCGATCGGGACGCAGCACGAGGCTGAAGCGGCTCTCGCGCGTCGCCCACCATGCCGCGACGCCGATCGCGAGCGCGACGATCGAGAGCAGCGCGACCAGCGGGCGCCTCGGCGTCATGGCCTGGCTCGAAATCGGGCGCGGGCCTCGGCGTCGAGGGCCGCCGCGCGCGTCGCCTGCCCGAACATCCGCCGCACGCTCGCCGCGGTGCCGTAGCCGTCGCGCGTCGGCACTTCGAGGACGAGGCTGTTCAGGACGCGCTCGGCGTCCGCTTCACGGCCCGCCGCCTGGTAGAGCATCGCCAGCGCCGCCCGCGCCCGCACGTGCTGCGGGTAGAGACGGATCTCCTGCAGCAGGTACGGTTCGGCCTCGCGGTAGCGATCGAGCCGCGCCAGCGCGTCGCCGAGCATGAAGTAGAGATCGCGCGGCTGCGACGATCGCTGCGCGTACGCCTTTCGCGCCTCGAGCAACGGCGGCACCGCCTCGGCATAACGGCCGGCGTCGTACTCGAGGGTACCGCGCACGAACGCCACCATTGGCAGCCCTGGCTCGGCCTTCGCCGCGAGCGCGGCATTTTCGAGGGCGCTGGCCGCTTGTTTGCCGGCGATGTCGATCAGGGCCAGCGCCTGGTACGCCTGCGACGGCGCCGTACGGATCGCCAGCTCGGCGTGCGCCCGCGCCTCGGGCAGGCGGTTCAGGGCCAGCAGCGCCGCCGCCGCGCCGAGCGCGCCATTCGGTTCGTCTGGCTGCAGCCGGATCATGCGGGCGTAGGCCTCGAATGCCTCCTCGTGCCGCCCGGCGCGGGACAGAGCGCTGCCGTACTGCGACCAGACGTCGACCATGTCGGGATCGAGTTCCAGGATCCGCCGCAGCATCGTCGTGCCTTCGTCGAGCCGACCCTCGCCCAGCGCTTCGATCGCGCGGCGATAGTCCCGCAGCAGCGGCGCCTTGTCCTTCGGGTCGGCGCGCGTCTCGCCCGACGGCCCGGCCGACGGCGCCTGTGTGCCGACGTAGCCGAGCGCCGCCAGGCGCTGTCGATCGGCATCGGATACCGCCGCCGGCGCGTCGATGGCGCGGTTTGCGATCAGCGAAGCGAGCCCGGAGCGCAGCGCTGCCGCCGCCTGCGGCCGCTCGGAGGCGAGGTTGGCGCGTTCCTTCGGATCGCGGGCGAGGTCGTACAGCTCCTCGCGCGGCGCCTTGATGTAGCGGTAGCGGTCGTCGGTCAGCGACAGCAGCTCGCTCCAGCCGAAGTGATAGCGCGGATAGAGCGCCTCGGCGTAGATCCCCTGCGGCGCGATCGAACCGCGCCCGAAAAGGAGCGGCGACAGGTCGCGTCCGCGAAGGTCCGCCGGCTGAATCCTCAGGCCGTACATCGCCGCCAGCGTCGGCAGCAGGTCGATGTGCTGAATCGGCGCCTGGACGCGCGTGCCGCGATTCGCCTGTGCGGGCAGCTTCATCACCCAGGGAACACGGATGACTTCGTCGTAGAGAAACAGCCCGTGCTCTTCCTCGATGTGATCGCCGAGGCCCTCGCCATGATCCGACAGGACGAGCACCGTGGCATCGTCGTACCACCCGCGCGAGCGGAGCTCGGCCACGACCTTACCGGTCAGTTCGTCCGAGAACGCGACCTCGCCGTCGTAGGCATCGAGGTCGGCGAAGCGGTCGGGCGCGCGCCATGGCTTGTGCGGCTCGTAGAGGTGAAGGAAGAGGAAGAAACGCGGCGACGTCTGCGTCCGCAGCCACGCCATCGCCGCGTCGACCGTGTCGCTGCCCGGGCGCTGCACCTGTGCCGGCGACCGGTCGGCCGCCATGGCGGGGAAGGTGGCGTCGTAGTGGTCGAAGCCCTGCGAGATGCCGGTTTCCGGCCGCAGGACGTAGGCGGAAACGAAGCCGGCGGTCGCATACCCGGCGTGCTTGAAGAGCGCTGCCAGCGTCACCGCGCCCGGTTCGAGCGTGAAGCCGAGGTTGTCGCGGACCTTGTGCTCGAACGGCAGCCGGCCGGTGAACATCGACGCGTGCGATGGCAGCGTCTGCGGCGCGTGGGCGTAGGCTCGATCGAAGACGACCGCGTCAGCCGCGAGCGCAGTCGTCACCGGGGTGCGCGCCCCGGCGTAGCCGTAAATCGCGAGCCGATCGGCGCGCAGCGTGTCGATCGAGACGACGATCACCGCCCCGGCCGTGGCGTCGCGACCGCGCACGAACCAGAGCGCCATCCCGGCCAGCGCGATGGCCAGGACGATCGCGACGACGAGCGCGCCCGAACGCCCTGGCGCGCTGCCGGCTGCGGCCGGGCCGCTCCGACGATTAGTCGTCCGCGGGGCGCTGGATTTTGCCATTCAGGCAGAGCTGGCGGGAACGAGGTCCCGGACGAAACCTCAGTGTTCTCAGTATAATCGCCACCATGATTACTTCCCTTCGACCTCATACGCCGTTCATCACCTTTTTCATCACATTTCGTGCGGTCGCCCTCTTCCTGCTCGCGCTGAGCGTCGCCACCGCGGCGGCCGCGCAAGGCAAGGGCCCCGCCAGCATCAAGGGGAAGATCCTCGACGACACCGGCAAGCCGGCGCCGGACGTCATGGTGCGCGCCGCGAAGACCGGCGAAGCGCAGATCCTCGAGACGAGGACGACCGACAAGGGCGAGTGGGAAATCAAGGGCATGACCCCGGGCCAGTGGAACTTCGAGTTCGCCAAGGCCGGCTTCGATCCGCAGCGCATGGAAGTGAAGATCGCCGAGCGCGGCAACCCGCCGATCGAGATGAAGCTGACCAAGTCCACCGCGCCTGCCGTCGATCCGAACGTCGAGATCCAGGAAGAGCTGAAGAAGGCGATGGGGCTGGCGCAGGCGGGCAAGAACGCCGACGCCCGCAAGGTCATCGACGACGTGCTGGTGAAGTACCCCGTCGCCTATCGCCTCAACGCGTTCATTGCCACCACCTACCAGGAAGAGAAGAACTTCGACAAGGCAATCGAGCACCAAAAGATCGTCGTCGACAAGGAACCGGCCGACATCGAAATGAAGATGTTCCTCGCCGAGCTGATGACCGCCAAGGGCGACAAGGAAGGGGCCCAGAAGATCCTCGACAGCATCGACATCACGCAGGCCAAGGATGCGACGATGTTCATCAACCAGGCGATCAGCGCCATCAACGCCGGCCGGGCCGATGACGCGGTGGCGCTGCTCGACAAGCTGGCGACGCAGTTCCCGACGCGTCCCGACATCATCTACTACCGCGCCCGCGCCAAGATTGTCGGCAAGAAGATGGTCGAGGCCAAGGCCGATCTCGAGAAGTTCGTCTCGATGGCGCCGCCTGACGCGCGCGAGCTGCCGGATGCGAAGAAGCTTCTCGAACAGCTCAAAGACGTCAAGTAAGTCCGCGCTCTGCTGGGCGGTTGCCGCAGCCCTCGCGCTCGCCGCGTGCGATGGCTCCGGCAACCCCGCCCCCGGCCCGGGGCCGTCGCCGCCAGGTGGCGGCGGCACCGAGCCCGCATGCAACGCCTCCTCGTCTCTCGAAGCCTCCGCAGAGACTTCTGGCGACTACCTGCGCGAGCCCCTCCAGGCGCCGTCGCCGGCGCTGCTGGCGCGCAAGCGCAGCGTCACCGACGGCAACCCCCGCGGCCGCCTGTTCGACGCGCTCTGGCTTCATCGCTCGCGCGCCGGCCGCATCCGCCGGCCGCTTGCGGCCACCGGCGACCGCAACGCGATCGACATCGGAGAGATCGCAGTCATCCAGGATGAGGGCGACCTCATCGAGCCGGCCAACACCTACGATTTGCGCGCCATCGGCCTGCGTTTCACCCTCAACGGCGCCGGCGGTTACGACGCCGCGCGGATCGACGGCGCCTTCCGCACCACCGTCGGCAGCCGCCTGACGCTGACCGACGACGATAGCGTTCAGCTCAACCTGCCGTTCGCCTTCAGCTTCTACGGCCGCAGCCAGACCATCGCGTTCGTCAACTCGGACGGCAACCTGACCTTTGAGAGCGGCGACAATGCCAGCACCGAACGCAACGTCGCCCGCATGCTCATCGGTCCGCCGCGCGTCGCGCCTTTCCTGGCGGACCTCGATCCGTCGACCGGCGGCCGCGTTCTGGCGAACGCCGCCGCTGACGGCTACACCGTGACCTGGTGCGGCGTCCGCGGCTTCGACTCGACGCAGACGACGAACGTCCAGCTGACACTTCTGCCTGGCGGCACGATCGAGATGAAGTTCGGCGCCGTGTCGCTGGGCGACGCCATCGTCGGATTGTCGCCCGGCCGCACCGGGGACTTCCGTCCCGTGAACCTCAGCGCCGACGGCACCATTGCCGGCGGGTCCGGCGCCGTCGGCGAGCGCTTCGCCGACGAGTCCCAGCTCGACACCGTCGAGGTCGCGCGCAAGTTCTACCGCAGCCATGGCGACAACTTCGACCAGCTGATCTACTGGACCGACCAGTCGCTCCTCGACGACTCTTTCGCCTTCGAGAGCACGGTCGCCAATGAGATCCGCGGCATCGGGCTGGAGGTGTTCGATCAGTCGGCGGCGTTCGGCAGCGCCGGCCGCCTCCGCAGCTTCGCCATGATGGACTCCCTCGCCAAGTATCCCGAGGATCCCCTGCAGCGATTTCTCGGCGAGAACAGCACCGTCAGCGTGCTCGGGCAGGAGGCCGGGCATCGCTGGATGGCGTTCCTCGAGTTCCGCAATCACACCGGCGCGCGCTCCGAGGCGCTGCTCGGCCGCGATCAGGCGCACTGGAGCTTTTTCATGGACTCCGACGCGTCGGTGATGGAAGGGAACGACATCGAGGACCTCGGCGGCGGTGCCTTTCGTACGATTGGGGCAGTCCAGCGCTTCAGCCTGCTCGACCAGTACGCGATGGGGCTCGTGGCCGAGCACGAGGTGCCGCCGTTCTTCTACGTCGACAACCCGGTGAACGTCACCGGCGGACGCGACGCCAGCTCGGCGCCGGCGACGGGCGTCACCTTCAATGGCACCCGCCGGGACGTCCTGATCCAGGACATCGTCGCCATCCACGGTCCGCGGTTCCCGCCTGCTGCCGAGGCGCCGCGCGTCCACCGCCAGGCGTTCCTCTTCATCGTCGGCGCCGGCCGTACGGCGTCCGACGCGCAGGTAGCCAAGGTCGACCGCATCCGCCGCGCCTGGGAGACGTTCTTCGTTCAGGCGACGAGCGGCCGCATGCAGGCCGTGACGACGCTGCGCTAGCGGTACGGCTTTTCCCGGGGCGGTTTCGCGGGCTATCCTAGGCCTCCATGCGTGCTCCCTTCGCCGTACTTCTCTTCTGCCTGGTGGCGGTGCAGGCGGCTCTGTCGCAGTCGAACGTCAGCGTCCTGACGCCAGGCGAGCCGCAGAGCAGCGCCGCGCCCGCCGTCGACGCGCGCCGGCTCGATGCCATCGAGCCGCTCGTTCGCGAGGCGATCGGCGAGAAGAAGCTGCCGGGCGCCGTCATCCTCGTCGGTCGCGGCGACCGGACCCTCTACCAGAAGGCGATCGGCAACCGCGCCGTGTCGCCGGCCACGGAGTCGATGACGACCGACACGATCTTCGACCTGGCCTCGCTCACCAAGGTCGTGGCGACGACGACGAGCGTGATGATTCTGGTGGAGCAGGGCAGGATCCGGCTGACCGATCGGGTAGCGGCGTTCGTCCCCGGCTTCGAGCGCTACGGCAAGGGCGACATCACGATCCGCCATCTCCTGACGCACGTGTCGGGGCTGCGCCCGGACGTCGACCTCGCGGAGCTGTGGATGGGATCGGATCGCGCCGTCGCGCTCGCGATCGAAGAGGTGCCGACGGCGCGGCCTGGCGAGCGCTTCGTCTACAGCGACATCAACTTCTTCCTGCTCGGCGACATCGTCCGGCGCGTCAGCGGCCAGCCGCTCGACCAGTTCGCCAGGACGAGGATCTTCGAGCCGCTCGGCATGAAAGACACGATGTTCAATCCGCCCGAGTCGCTCAAGGCCAGGATTGCGCCGACGGAGAGCTGCACGCGCTACGGCTGGCCGTGCCAGGGGCCCGACATGTCGATGCTCCGCGGCATCGTCCACGATCCGACGGCGCGGCGGATGGGCGGCGTCGCTGGCCATGCCGGCCTCTTCAGCACCGCGGCCGACCTCGCGATCTTCAGCCGCATGCTGCTGAACGGCGGCTCGCACAACGGCGCCCGCATCCTGTCGCCGCTGGGGGTCGAGAAGATGATCAGCCCGTCGACGCCAGGGCTCGAGCCGAACACGCGCGCGCTCGGCTGGGACGTCGATTCATCGTTCTCGTCGAATCGCGGCGAGCTGTTGCCGATCGGATCCTTCGGCCACACTGGTTTCACCGGCACGTCGCTCTGGATCGATCCGGCGACCGAGATGTTCGTCGTGTTCCTGTCGAACCGCGTGCATCCCGACGGCAAGGGAGACGTGACGCCGCTGCGGGCGCGCGTGGCGACTGTAGCCGCGACCGCCTTGACCAGCGTGCCCAAGGGCATCCGCACCTATACCGGACGCGACTTTGGCCCGCCGGGGCCGTCGGGGCCCGTCACCCCGCGGCCGCCGGCGGCGGTCCTGGCCGGCGTCGACGTGTTGCGCGCCCAGGGCTTCGCGCCATTGCGGGGCAAGCGCGTCGGCCTCGTCACCAACCACACCGGCGTCGCCCGCGACGGCGCGACCACGATCGACCTGCTGTTCTCGGCCAGCGACGTCAAGCTCGTCGCGCTGTTCAGCCCGGAGCACGGAATCCGCGGCACGTTGGACGCGAAGGTCGCGTCGGGGAAGGACGAGAAGACCGGGCTGCCGATCCACTCGCTCTACGGCGAGACCCGCCGGCCGACTGCCGCGATGCTCGACGGACTCGACACCATCGTCATCGACATCCAGGACATCGGCGCCCGCTTCTACACCTACATCACGACCATGGCTTACGTGCTCGAGGAGGCGGCAAAGCGGCGGCTGGCGGTCGTGGTCCTGGATCGGCCGAACCCGATCAACGGCTTCCAGATCGAGGGGCCGGCCGTCGACAAGGGAATGACGGCGTTTACGCTGTACTTCCAGGCGATGCCGGTCCGGCACGGGTTGACGATGGGGGAGCTGGCGCGGCTGTTCAACGGCGAGAACAAGATCGGCGCCGACCTGACCGTCGTCGAAGTCAGCAACTGGGATCGGGATTACTGGTTCGACGAAACCGGCACCCCGTGGATAAATCCTTCGCCCAACATGCGCAACCTGATCCAGGCGACGGTCTATCCAGGCATCGGCGCGATCGAAACGACCAACATCTCGGTGGGTCGGGGGACCGACACGCCGTTCGAGCAGATCGGCGCGCCGTGGATCGACGGGCCGCAGCTGTCCGACGCGTTGAACGCGCGCCGCATTCCCGGGGTGCGCTTCTATCCCATCCGTTTCACGCCGGCGTCGAGCAAGTACGCCAGCGAACCCTGTCAGGGTGTCTTCATCATCATCACCGATCGCCTGGCGCTGCGCCCGGTCCGGCTCGGCATCGAGATCGCGGCCCAGCTGCACAAGCTGTACGGCGCGAAATTCGAGCTCGACGCGGCCGAGCGTCTGTTTGGATCACGCGACGGTCTGGCGCGCGTCCGCAGCGGCGAGGATCCGGCCGTGATCGCGCGAAGCTGGGAGGCCGCCGAGGCGCGGTGGCGGCTCCTTCGCGCTCCGTACCTGCTCTACTAGTATCAACCGAGGGGCTTCGCCCCTCGGACTCCCCGGCTGGCTCGCTCGCGGGGGCCCCGGGCCCCGCTCCGCTCGCCAGGCTCGCTCGCTTCGCTCGCTCGCGGTACGTGAGATTAAGCGTCTAGTGCTTTAGTCTTAGTTCCGTTTGCCTTAGTCTTAGTCCCGCTCCAACGCTGAGCCACGGATACACAGATTCGCACCTGGGCCGTTCGCCTTAAGTAAATCCTCCTACGAACATCTTACCGAGCCGGGTGTACCAGGATGATAAGATCATCCGCGAGGCTCCCCCCTTACAAACGAATATGGACCGAGTGCCGGGCTTTGCCTGGCTCATGGTCCTGGCGGCGACTGTGCTCTTGACGGTTGCTGCGGCCGTCCCAGTCGCGCAGCCGCAGCCCCTCCCGTCCGAGGTGGCGCACGCGCTCCGCCAGGAAACTTCACTCCTCTCGCTGACTGCCCAGATCAACCCGTGGCAGGTGGCAGGGAAAGGTGCGCTCGTCGTCACCTTCGTCCTGCTGCTGCTGTTCCTCTATCGCCGCCGGCCCTACATCCTCTTCTGGACCACCGGCTGGTTCCTCGTGTCGGCCTCGATGTTCCTTGCCGGCCGGCCGTTCGACAACGACAAGGCGCAGCTACTGAGTTACGGCCTGTCGCAGTTCCTCAGCATCCTCAGCGCGCTGTTCTTCGTCATCAGCGCCGACGCTTACCCGGCGCGGCCGCGCATGCGCCGCGGCTACATCATGAGCCTCGTCGGTGTGCTGATGTGGTTCACGCTGGCGCCGCTGGCGCTCGATACGCGCGCCGTCTTCGCGCCCGGCCACGTCCTCGTTGCCGGGACGCTGGCGGTTGCCGGCGTTGCCCACCTCATGCTCCTGCGGCAGGCCCGGCTGCTTGGCGCCGCGGTCGTCGGTGTCTCGCTGCTGCTGATCGCGGCGGCGCACGTGTGGATCGTGCTGTTCGTCGACACGCCGAGCTCTCCCGCCGTCGTCAGCGCGCTGGTGTTCATGCAGGTGCTCTACCTGATCACGGCGCTCGGCATGCAGCTGATGACGTTCGAGGACATGACCTGGGAGCTGCGCCGCACCAACCGCCGCCTCGAGGCGGCGCAGGGCAAGCTGCGCCGGATGGTGATCACCGACCCGCTGACCGGCTGCCGCAACCGCCGCTTCTTCGATGAGATCATCGGCCGCGAGATCCAGCGGCACCGCCGCTACAGCATCCCGATGTCGCTGCTGTTCGTCGACATCGACCGCTTCAAGTCGATCAACGACACGCTCGGCCACGACGCCGGCGACCGCGTCCTGCGCGAAGTCGCGGCGTTCCTGCTCAGCCACATCCGCGAGGCCGACTACGTGTTCAGGTGGGGTGGTGACGAGTTCCTGGTGCTGCTGTCGTGCGGCGAGGACGAGGCCGGCCGGCGCGGCGCGTCGCTGCAGTCGGAGTTCAGCCGCTACGCCGCCGCCGCGTCGCTGCCGCCTGGCGTCGGCCTGAGCATCGGCTGCGCCGAGATCGACGACAAGGCCGAGAACATCATGACCCTGATCAAGCGCGCCGACGAGCGGATGTACGAGAACAAGCGCCTGCTCCGCGGGCGTGCGTCCGTCTCATCGTCGAGCGTCCCGCCCGCCCGGCGGCGGCGGGGCTGAAGCCCCGCCCTGCGTACGGCTCGCGGACCCGCCCTACCGACTCACTCTCGAACGCGAACCCCGAACCCCGAACCCCGAGCCCGAGATCTGAGCCTACATCCGGTACAGCATCCAGTACACGACGACGCCCGTCACCGACACATAGAGCCAGACAGGCAGGGTCCAGCGCGCGATCGGCACATGCCGCTCGAAGCGTGCCCGCAGGGCGTGGTTCAGGGTGATCAGCGCCATCGGCAGGATCGCCGCGGCCAGGACGACGTGAGTAATCAGGATGGTGAAGTAGACGACCCGGATCGGCCCCTGACCGGTGAACGGCCGTGAGCCGATGTTGTAGTGGTAGACGAGGTAGGACGCGAGGAAGAGGGCCGAGGTTGCGAACGCGCTGAGCATGAACCGCTTGTGCGCAGCGATCCGCCGGCGCCGAATCATGATGTAGCCGCCGACGAGCAGTGCCGCCGCGATGGCGTTCAGCGTCGCATTCAGGCCCGGCAGATCTTCAATCGTCAATCTTCAATCCACAAATCTTCAGTCTTCACTCTGCAGTCTTCACTCTGCAGTCTTCAATCTTCAGTCGTCAGTCTTCAGTCGCCTGCCCCCCTACACACGATTGCCTATCATCAACATCCACAGCAGCGGCAGATAGATGATCGACCCGAAGAACAGGCGGCGCGCGTCGGCCACCGTCCGCGTCATGCCGAAGCGGACAGCGAGGGCAACGAAGGCGAGGCCGAGGATGAAGGCACCGGTGAAGTAGAGCGTGCCGGTCATGCCGACGAGCGTTGGCGCGAGGCTCACCGGGACGAGCGCGGCAGCGTAGATGATCGCCTGCCGGGCGGTGCTGCGGCCATCGGGTTCGATCACCGGCAGCATCGGGAGGCCGGCGCGGGCGTAGTCGTCGCGATAGATCCAGGCGATGGCGAGGAAGTGCGGCAGCTGCCACAGGAAGACGATGCCGAAGAGCACCCACGAGCCGCGCGACAGCCCGTTCTCGGCCGCGGCCCAGCCGATCACCGGCGGCAGCGCACCGGGAATCGCGCCGACGACGGTCGAGAACGACGACCGCTTCTTCAGCGGCGTGTAGACCGCTACGTAGCTGGCGAGGGTGACGAAGGCCACCGCCGCGCTGAGCAGGTTGGCGCCGGCGGCAAGGACGATGAGGCCACCGAGCGTCAGCACAGACGCGAACGCGAGCGCGTCTCGGGAAGTGACGCGTCCGTCCGGCATCGGCCGCATCCGCGTCCGCGCCATCAGCGTGTCCGATTCACGCTCGATGACCTGGTTGAACGCCGACGCGCCGCCGGCGACCAGCGCCGTGCCGATGACCATCCACAGCAGCCGCCACACGTCGTGGGCGTTGCCTCCGGCCATGACGTAGCCTGCCACGGCGGAGACGACGACCAGCATGTTGAGCCGCGGCTTGGCCAGCGCCGAGAAATCCCCGGTTCGCGTGTGACTGACAGCGACGGGCACCGTGGAGGCGTCGGGTTTCATGCGCGTGTCGTGCTCCCGACGGGACCCGATCCGAATGAGGCCGCCGGGCCGGCCGCGGCGCGGCGCGCGGCCGTGGCATCCGCCTCGAGCGCGAAGCGCGAACGCTCGCTCCGGAGCGTCAGCACCAGCGAGGTCGCCAGCACCAGCGCGCCGTTGACGACGTGGGCGGTGTTGACGAGCGGCTGGAGGCCGGTCCAGATCACGTAGGCGCCGAGCGTGACCTGGACGAGGACGAGCAGGAGCAGGATCGCCGCCGGCCGCGTCAGCTCGCGCCGGCCGCGATGGTGATACCAGACATGGCCGACGGTGGCCGCGATCGCGAGGGTCACCAGCACAGCGCCAACGCGGTGCGCGAAGGCCGCGACGATGCCGAGGTTCCACGCTGGCGGCAGCAGCCCGCCGAAGATCAGCGGGAAGTCCGGGATGGCCATCCCGGCCTCGAGGTGCCGCATCGTCGCGCCGGCGACGATCTGGCAGTAGACCAGCACTGTCGCCGTCACCGCAACGCGGCGGAGCGTCGGGTCGTCCACCGGACTGCGCGCCTCGCGCCAGCTGCGCGAGGTGAAGAGCGAGAGGGCGATGGTGAGGCAGAAGAAGATCTGCGCCAGGCCGGCGTGGCCGATCGAGACCGGCGCCGGCAGGAGATAGAGCACCGTGATGCCGCCGAGGATGCCCTGAAGGATGACGGCGCCGAGCGCGATGAAGCCGAGCCGGCGCATCCACGGCCGCGTGTCGACACGCCAGATCCAGAGCGCGAGGATGATCGTCATGAACCCGACCGTGCTCGCGATCATCCGGTGGCCGTGCTCGTAGAAGATGCCGCCCACCATCTTTTCGAGCGGGAACGAGAACATGAAGTGGCCGTAGGTGTTCGGCCAGTCGGGCACGGCGAGGCCCGAGTCGGTGCTGGTGACCATGCCGCCGGCGGCGATCAGCAGCACGGTGGTCGCCGCGACGAGCTTGATGTAGCGATGTAGCCAGATCATGGGTATTACGCCTTGAACTTGAACTCGACCGCCCGTGATTCCTTCTCGCCGATCGTGACTGTCTGCGTCGTCGTGCCGAGCTTTTCGTGCCACGCCTCGAGCGTGTAGGTGCCGGCCGGGACGTTCTTCAACTCGAACCCGCCGCCGCCCGTCGTCACCGCGAAGTACGGGTGATTGACGACGCCGGCGTAGGCGGTCATCCAGTTGTGGACGTTGCACTTGAACTGGATCATCACTTCAGGGGCAGTGAACACCTTCGTGTGCGTGACGCCCTGCTGCGGGTACGACAGGTTGAACTCCTGGTTGGCCGTCGTGTTCGCGTGTACTGTGTGCAGCGTCTGATCGCTATTGCCGATCCGGACCGTCTGGCCGGCGCGCAGGCCGAACACGTGCGGCGTGTAGCGGCAGCCCTTCTGATCGAGGACGACCGGTTCGGCGGGCGTCTCGAAGTGGTACTTGCCGAGACCGTCCTTGATGTAGATGAAGACGTTGTCGAGGCCGCCGTCCGCGACAATCACCGGATCGAGCGTCGTTCCCTCCGGGTGCGCGCGGACGCAGGCCGGATCGCTGTCGAGCGTGACGACCGGATTCTCCGGCGCCGGCCCCTCGTAAAGCACCCGGCCGGTGATCCCGCCTGCCTTCGCCGCATCGACGCGCGGCGCGTTCGGCACCGCGGCCGTCGGCGGAGCTTCGCCGCGTCCGCAACCGGCCGCCAGCGCGAGCGCCGACAGCAGCGGCAGCGAATACAGCCGCAACTTGCGCGAAGGCATAACCTTACTTGAGTATCACATGCCGCGGACGAACTCAAAAAGCCGCTGAATCTACGAGCCTCCGGCGGCGCGCAGCTTGCGCAGGATGCGGTCCTCGATCCAGTGCGAGTCCCACCACTCGACCGGGTTGATCATGTGGCCGTTGAGCAGCATCGTGAAGTGGAGGTGGTCGCCGCCGGCGAGTCCGGTCATGCCACTGCGGCCGAGCGGCTGCTCCTTCTCGACGTCCTGCCCGGCCTTGACCTCGATCGACGAGAGGTGGGCGTAGAGCGACTGCACCCCCATGCCGTGATCGACGATGACGCAGTTGCCGTAGATGCCGAGCTCCTCGGCGTAGAGGACCTTGCCGCGGTTGGCGGAGACGATCGGCGTCCCGGTGTACGAGGCGAGGTCGAAGCCGAGATGCACCTGCTTGTCGACTTCCTTGCCTTTGTAGATGTAGGTGCGCTGATCGGCGAACGCGGATTCGACGGCGTTGTTCTTGAACGCGTGGAACACGACGCCGCGCCACAGCAGCTCTGGCGACGTCTGCTTCGCGAAGCTGGCGATCGTCTCGGCGTTCTTGCGCCGGAGCTCGCCGTTGATGGCGAGGAACTTTGCCAGGTTGTCGCCGTCCGGCTTGATCTCCGACGTGGTTTCGAGGATGGACGGCACGACCCGGTCGAGGAACTTGTCGTCGAGGGGAATCTGGCTTTTTTTGAACGGCTTCGGGAACGTCCGGTGGTCGAAGTCGGCTCGCGCCGTGTTGCCCGCCGGATCGCGCGCGAAGACGCGCATCGGCGTGTTCATGTCCTGGTCGTAGAGCAGGGCGAAGAACGCGACCTTGACCGCCGGGTCGCTGATCTTGACGCCGTCGACCGTCGCGCCGGCGGCGGGGAAGCCCGGATACTCGACGTCGCCGACGACGACGCCGGACTCGACGTCGGCCGGCGTCGCGCGGTAGACGACGAACTCGGTGCCGCCGAGGTTGACGTAATGATGGGTCGAGATCACCGAGACGCGCGGCCGATCGAGCCGGACCTCGACGTCGCGGGTGGCGGTGGACGACACGGTGCGGATGCCGCGGACCACCGGGCGTCCGGCTTCGACCAGGATCTTCGCCGGGCCGTTCTGCAGGTCGGGGATGGTCTGCTTGCCGACCTCGGCGCTGATGCGGACCGTCTCCGTCCCGTCCTGCCTGATCTGCGCCTTGCCCGGCTCCTCGAGGCTGAAGAGCGTCGTCTGCTTGCCGTTCTGCTCGAAGACGACGCGCAGCGGCGTCATCATCGGCGCCTCGGGCGAGGCGATCGCGATCTCGAGCGGCGTGGCCGCGCCGACGTACTTGTCCGGCTTCTCGATGGTGATGGCCGGCGGGGTCATGCGGCCGGCGACGACGTAGGTGCCGCCCGCCGCGACGAGCAGCAGGAGCACGAGTCCGACGAGATATTTCATTGGAAGATGATATCGCGGCCGATGCGGCAGATGGGGCCGTCGGTGGGTCTGGCGCCACGGGTTGGACGCGGCCGCGCGGTTTTTGCTAAAATAGACCTCTTCGCTCGACCCGTGCCGGTATCGTCTAGGGGTCAGGACACGTGGTTCTCAGCCACGGGACCGGGGTTCGAATCCCCGTACCGGTATACCCTCTCTCGAGCTACATCCAAACCGCTGCAACAGAACAGGATCGGCCTGCTCTGAACAGCCTCAACCCAAGCGGACGTGGGCGCCTCAGTTGCCACCTAAGCGCCTGTACGGCAAAGGCATAGTCGGGGTTTGAAAACACGGCTCGGGATCAGAATCAACAGGTCCTGGCGAGCCCAGTGGTGTTGAGAGAAAGGCGTCCCCTTAATCACGACGGCCGGCCATACCTGCAGGAAGGCTTGCGAGCGACGATCCGCTTCACTCGCCCGCACCCAGCGGATGGAGCCATCATAGGTGGTCACTGGCTGACTTTCCTTGGTTCGATTCCTGTCTGGTTCACTTTTTGAAAACTTCGCTCGCGTGGGGCCCCGTTATTTTTCCCACGCTCGCTGTGCGCGCGTCCCCTGCCGAACCTTCGCTTATGCTTGTCAACGTTGGCATCAGCACTCCTTCGGGAAGAGTGAGTTGCGGCCGAGTTCAGCGTCAGTGTGGCCATACCCAAGCGATTCATCGCAGTCTGACAGCTATGCGGAATAGAGTTGCGCGATGACCCACGAAGGCTATTGGTTCAAGTCTTCGAAATTCGAAATCGAGCCTGGCGAGGACGACGAGATCAATCCGCGGATCTATGGAAGGCAACTCGCCCGGTGGCTGAAGGAGCGTCTAGAGGAAAGAGGCTACGCCGTCGAAGCGATCATCAACGAAGACTGGGGCCGGTGTCTGATGTGCAGCCGCGATCCGTTCATGCTCTGGGTTGGCTGCGCGAACATGACTGAATACCAGATCGCGGAGAACGATGCTGCGGCCGACGCTCCGTCTCCGGCGAAGGACAACATCATTTGGCATTGTTTCGCGACCGCCGAAGTGTTCTGGGTGACGAGATGGCTTCGCAAGATTGATACGAAGCCCGCCGTGGCGAAACTGGCACAGGACCTGGGAGAGATCCTCCGCGCAGAGCCCGAGATCAAACTAGTCCCTGAACCCTGACGCTGACCGGGGCCTGAGCCACGAGCTGGCTCAGGCGGACCGCATGAGCGATTCGGCGGGCCGGAGCCAGGCCAACGCCTGGTTCCAACTCGCGAAAATGCGGCTCACCAGCTCGCGCCCACTGGCATCAACAACTTAGAGCAGCGAACAACCCAATCGCAGACGATAATCGCACGAGCAGTTCGGTGTCTTCGCGGCCCAGTACGGTCATCCGGTGTGAAGCGATGGAGCCAGCATGACGAGGTGGCGGACCTTTGTCCTCTCAAAGTTGCCCCGCTACGGTGCCAGTCTCCTCGCCCTGGGCCTGGTCGCGATCACGTGGACGGTTTCGGGCGAGCAGGTCAAGCAGCCGTCTGAGCGCGACGCTCGTCGAATCCGCCGTGCCGCGCCACCCGATTCCGCAACGCGACAGCGCTTCCTGGCCATGTTCGCACGGGCGTATTTTCCCGGCCGAACGGGCCAACTCCTGATCGTGCCGCGTGAAGGCGACTTCATCACACGGGCTGACCCGAATGTCGAGTACATGCACGGGTCGCCCTGGTCCTATGACGTCTCGATTCCGCTGATGTTTGCGGGCCCTGCGGTGAAAACCGGTGTGTTCTCGGTCCCAGCCGCGCAGCAGGACGTCGCGCCCACGCTTGCGGCGTCGCTTGGCGTACAGATGCCCCCGACAACGACAGGCCGCATATTACCGGTTTTGCGGAGGGGCGTTGCTCGACCGCGAGTGGTGATGCTGCTCGTCCTGGATGGTATGCGCCGCGATTACTTCGATCGCTACGCCGCGTCCATGCCAACGCTGACCGCTCTGCGTCAGCAGAGTGCCTGGTTCACTCAGGCGCGGGTGAACGTTCTGCCCTCCAACACCGCAGTGGGGCACTCGACGATCTCGACGGGCGCCGATCCTCGCGTGCACGGAATCACCGGCGTCAGCGTGTACGATCGCACTCACGGACAGCGCCACGACCTGTTCGCTGGAGGAGTGACGCACGATCTGATGGCACTGACGCTGGCAGACGTCTGGCAGCTCGCGACGGCTGGGCGCGCGATCGTCGTGGCCCAGGGCAGCATCGACCGAGCGGCGACGCCGCTCGCGGGTCATGGAGCGTGTCAGTTGAATGGCACGCCAGTCGTGCTCGCAAGCTACGATCAACAGACGGGCAACTGGACCACGAACCCCAATTGCTTCCGGCTGCCTGCGTACCTGAAGGATCGAAATGCGAGCGCACTGTGGCAGGCTGACGGCGAGTGGATGAGTCACAGCATCGACTCGGCTGCCGCTGTGCGCTATTCGGCTCTGTTTCCGGCATTCGAAGCCGATGCGATGACGGCGATGATTGAGCGCGAGCCAGTGGGCGCCGACAACGTCGCGGATCTCATTCTGCTCAACTACAAGGGCGCCGATTTCGTGGGCCACAAGTACGGTCCGGATTCGAGCGAGCTCCGCGTCGCTCTCGGCGCGATGGACCGTCACCTGGCGCGAATGCTGCGAGCGCTGGAGGCGAAGGTTGGTAACAACTATCTTCTCGCGGTGACCGCGGACCATGGCATGCCGTCGGAACCGTCGTCGCCGGACCGTCGACACTTTGCGCAGTCGATCGTAGACCTGTTGCACGAGAGGTTTGATCCTGAGGCGAAGCAGCTGATTACATCCTTCGAACCGGAGAACAGCCAAATGTTCGTCGATGAGGACCGGCTGTCGGCTCTTCATCTGACGTTGCGCGATCTGGCGCACTTTCTCGAATCACAGCCGTTCGTTTTTGCGGTTTTCACAACCGACGACGTGCGGCTTGCGGCTAACGCCACGAAGTGACGCCGCTGCGCCGGCACTCGACTTTTGGCCGAACATCAAAGCCATTCGCTGAAAGCGTCCCGCCGACGAACCGGCTGAGCCAGGTGTTCTAGCTGACGCAGCCAGGGCGCGATCCGGTTCCAACTCGCGAACGTTAGGTCACCACTTTCTCTCAATGTCCTTTGGAAAATTACGACTTCGCGGAGGCGCGCTGCCGGCCGCGGACGCCCGAAACGCCCGACTGATCCCGTTCGGAGCCTGTATTGGTCTGGGCCTCATGACCCGCTTGCGGTAGTATCCTCCGCCGGGGGCTATGGGTGAGTTTTTAGGACGCGCCCAAAAACCCGGTCGTGCGCTTTTCCGCTACGCCTCGCAAACGGTGGAAGTTATGCGAAAACTCGTGACCTTGCTGTTGGTCTCCGGTCTGAGCCTCACTGCCAGCGCGACGGGAACACAGCGCAGCACACGACAACCCACGGCGGCGCGGCCGAACATCATTCTGATCATGGCCGACGATCAGGGCTATGAAACCATCGGGGCCAACGGCGGGACATTGTACAGAACGCCGAACATCGATCGCCTGGCGGCGAATGGGATGCGTTTCGAGAATGCGTACGCGCATCCGCTCTGCACGCCGTCACGCGTCGCCTTGATGACGGGGCAGTACAACTTTCGCAATTACACCAGCTTCGGCGAGCTCCGGCTCAGTGAGAAAACCTTCGGCAACATGCTGAGTGACGCCGGCTATAAAACTGCCATGGTCGGCAAATGGCAACTGTCCGAGCGTGACTTCCAGGCGCCATTTCACTTCGGTTTTCAGGAGTATCTGCTCTGGCATTTCGGCACGCGGGTGAACGGTGTGCAAACGCCCGGTGCGCAAGGCTCGCGCTATTGGGATCCGGTCTTTTATCAGAACGGAAAACTGCTGCCCGACACGAAAGGGCAATTCGGGCCGGACGTGATGGCGGACTTTGTCGCCAACTACATTCAACAGCATCAAGGCGAGCCGTTCTTTTTGTACTATCCGCTGGTGCTGCCGCACGACCCGTGGGTGAAGCCGCCCGACTATCGGGGCTCGGGCGATTTCCCCGATCAACTCGGGCCTGGTGCAGGACGGCGTGGTAACCCTCCGGCGGAAGGGGAACGTGAAGAAGGACAACGACGCTTTGCCGCCATGGTCGAATACGCGGACAAGCTGGTCGGGCGCGTCACGGCTCAACTCGACGCCCTGAAACTCAGCGAAAAGACCCTGGTCATTTTCACCGGCGATAACGGCACCTTCCCAGCCCTGCGTTCCACGATCAAGGGACGCGAGATGAATGGCGACAAAGGCAGGCCGACCGACGCGGGCACGCACGTCCCATTGATCGCGCAGTGGAAAGGCCAGATCCCGGCGGGGAAGATCAACCAGGACTTGATTGATTTCACCGACTTCTTGCCGACGCTCGCCGATGTGACGGGAGCACGACGGCCCGCCGGCGTCACCGTTGACGGACGCAGCTTCGCGCCGCAATTGCGCGGACAGAAAGGCCAGCCGCGCGAATGGATTTTCTGTCACTACGACCCGCGCTGGGGGAATTTCCAATTCGCGCGCTATGCGCATGATAAGCAATTCAAGCTCTATCAGGATGGCGGACTCTACGACTATCGCCAGGATCCGCTGGAGGCCAGCGCGTTGCCGCACGCGAGTCTGACGCCCGCACAGCAAGCGAGTCGGCAGAAATTGCAGAAAGTGCTCGACACTTTAAAATAGCTGCCGCAGTCCGGCCGATGACGAGATGGAAGCAGTCCGACCCCTGAACACTCCGCGCAACTGTCCAGACGCTCTAAGTGGCTTATGCCGCGGCAATTAGCTGCATTGCATCAAGCCACTGACGGATGGATGTCCAAGCAGGCTGGGGTTTGAAATTCGCGATCGAAGGGGTACCATCCTTCGCTCGCTGGAACTGACGCAGAGCGAGCTACGGATGGCAAGCCAACCTTCGCTCAGAACTCACGCGAAGGTTGCCCACCGTAGCAACAGAGCTTCACTCGACGCGAAGATCCCGCCAAGGAATCCGCTAGAAGTAACTGAACAGCTTGCAGGTGGGGGATCAACGACGTGCGGAGCAACACGCTCCAGGGGCCTTCCAGTCGTTGTATCACGCCCCGCCAGTTCTCGCGGGGCGTGATAGTCATCGTTGCTTACTCCTTATTGCCCGACTCGTTCAGCAGTTGGGCGAGGACGGCGCGCCGGACCGCGCGCTTCACGAGGGCACGCTTCACGACGGCACGCTTGACGGCACGACGCTTCACGGCCTTCTTGACTACGCGGCGCTTCACGACTGCGCGCTTGACGGCGCGCCTCTTCACGGCTTTCTTGACGACGCGCCTCTTCACGGCACGCTTCACGGCGCGCTTCTTCACGGCGCGTCTTGCCACCGCTCTCTTCACTGCTTTCTTCGCCAAGTTGCCCTCCTTGAACCATCGCGGTTGCGCCGCGAAGCAGGCTGGCGACGCCGCCCCAAGATGTTTGGGCCCGCTCGTCAGCGTGGCAGACATTTTCATACAACTTCGCGAATTGTCACGGCACCTTTTTAGGGTCGCAACAGAGGAACTTGCGCCGATCGGAATAGTAGAGCGCGCGTGCAGGACGCAGGCAGGTTCTACTCCCGCGACCTGCACTCTCACTGGAGTCCAACGCGGTTCGCTGTGGTCCTCGCGCACGGTGCCCAGTTTCCACTCGCTGAGGTAGTCTCTCCATCTCTTCCACGGGATGCCCGCTCCACTCGTGGCGCACCCGCTTGATCTGCTCCCTTTCGGAAGATGTCCCACGGATTCGAATCGAGCGCATACGGCATCCCGTGCATCCTCCGAGATGCCGGACCCCGGAAACTGCGCGCGTTCCGCAACAGCGTCGATTCGAGCCCAAATGCCACCATTGGTTTCCGCCAATACCGCGGCTACGATTTCGCAGTGTGCGCCAGGTGCCTTGAGCTCGTAGCGCGTCTCTGAGCGGTTGTTGTCAGGCACCCTTGGTGTGTTCAACGTGCCGGCGGTCCTTGAGGACGGTTCGAGACCAAGGGTCTCAGCGGCTACTTGTCGCCGCAGGTTCAGGCCGTGTGGCCAAAACGGGAGCCCAGTGCTACTGGGGTCGTTCCAACGGCCGCGAGGAGAGTTCAGAGTGAAGCAGAATCAACTTTCACGGCGCGCTCTCTTTTGTCGTGCGTGCTGCGGCGCATTCGGTCTGGCGGGGAGCTTGGCCTTGCGGCCAGCTCACGCCCCGGCGCAGACAAAAGCGACCCTCACTCCCGACCAGGCGCTGACCAGGCTGAAGAATGGCAACATCGATTTCCTGGCCGACAAGGCGGAGCCTTCGCCGCAGGATCACAAACGGCGCATGCAGATCGCTCGCGGCCAGACTCCTTTCGCGGTGCTTCTCGGCTGCTCGGACAGCCGGGTTCCACCCGAACTCTTGTTCGGCACCGGCCTCGGCGAGCGTTCGCAACGCCGGAAACACGGTCGATACGGTGGCGTTGGGCAGCATTGAATACAGCGTGTTGATGCTCGGTGTGCCGCTGATCGTGGTCCTCGGACACGAGCGTTGCGGCGCCGTCGACGCCGCGCTGGCGGTGGTGCAGAAAAACGCCACCTATCCCGGCAGCATCGGCCAGATGGTTGAACCGATCATCCCGGCGGCACTCAAGGCCAGTAGTGCCGGCGGGCTCAAGGGAGACGCTCTGCTCGATGCGGCCGTTCGGGAGAACGTGCGCCGAACCGTAGATCGGCTGCGCAACTCCGAGCCTTCGCTCATCGACCCGCTGCGCGCCGGCACGCTCAAGATTGTTGGCGCGCATTGCGACCTCGACAACGGTAAGGTGGATCTTCTGGTGGAGTAGTGTGGCCAATCGTTGGCCGCCGTTTGAGGCTGCGTCGGCTCGCCTCTTCCAGATCGCTCGCTCACCAGTCGAGGTTTGTGCGATTAGAGCAACGATGTACGTGCTTCGGACAAACATCAAGACCACCTGACCAAAGGACATATCCCATGAGCAACCTTGTCGTAATAGGATTCGACGACCCGGCCGACGCCTTCCAGATGCGCGGCTCTCTGGCCAAGATGCAGGCCCAGTATTTGATCGAGATGGAGGACGTGGTCGTCGTGACCCGCGACGCGAACGGTGCGGTGCAGTTGCACCAGGCCGTGAACCTCACCGCCGCCGGTGCGGTGGGCGGCGCGTTCTGGGGCTCGCTGATCGGGTTGTTGTTCCTCAACCCACTGCTGGGTGCCGCCGTGGGCGCAGGTTCGGGCGCCTTGTCCGGCAAGCTCGCCGATCTCGGCATCAACGATCAGTTCATGAAGGATTTGGGCGCAACCCTTACGTCCGACAGTTCCGCGCTCTTCGTGCTCGTGCGCAAGTCAACCCCCGACAAGGTTCTCGAAGGACTCAAGCCCTTTGCCGGCAAAGGCCGAGTGCTGCAAACCTCGTTGACCAAGGACAAGGAGGACGAATTGCGCAAATTGATCGAAGGCGGTTCAACAGGCGCATCCGTCGCCAGTGCGGGTTGACAGACAGGATCAGCTCTTCGCCAATCCCATCGACCTTCCGCTTCGACACCGCAGACGTCGGCCAGTTCGCGGTCCGTGGTGTCCCTGGCTTTGCACGCCGACGTTTGCTGCTAAGCTGTCGCGCGTGGCTGTCGTCTACCGCACGTCGCCGCACGGTCTATCGAGTGAAGCCGGCGTGGTCGTCGTGCACTGCAGTGACCCGCGGTATCAGTGGCACTTCCACGAGTTCCTGCGGAATGGGCTGGGCATCCGGGAGTACGGGCTGGTGGCGGTGCCCGGTGGCCCGCAGCTGCTCGCACGGCTGGAATTCATGCCGAAGTTTTCCTGGGCCGGCTGGCGCTGGCTCAAGTTCCTCGTCGATCTCACCAAACCGGAGCGCGTCGTCCTCATCAACCACGACGATTGCCGCTGGTACTGGTCGATTCTGCGCGCCGGCGATCCGGACCGCGTGCGCGAGCAGCAGCTCGCGGACCTGCGCGCGATTCAGCGGGAGTTCCGCGAGCGGTTCAACGTGCGGATCGAGGCGTACTACGCGCGCCTCGAACGCGGCGAGGCGACATTCGAGCGGGTCGGCGCCTGAGTACGTTGATCCGCAGCACCTGCTCAGCCGGCGGCCCGTTAGTTGGTGACTTGTAGCAGATTCCCCGGCGGGATCGCATCATCACCACCGCCGATCCGGAGGTGCTCAGAACTGAACAGACATCCCCCTGGTCCCAAGCTAGGTTGGCGTAGAGGCCGAGCCTCGATCGCAACAGCTTTAGGACTCGAAAGGACGGAGTATGCAGAAGAAACTTGCAACCCTCGCGCTCGCGATGGTTCTGACGCCGGCGCTGGTGGTGGCCCAGAAAACCAGCTACGACTTCGACAAGACGGCGAACTTTACTGCCTTCAAGACCTACGCCCTCAAGGACGGAACCAAGGTCGGGCAGCAGCTCATCGACGACCGCATCGTCGCAGCGATCGACGCGGAGCTTGCGGCCAAGGGCTTCACGAAGAGCGACGAGAACCCGGATGTGTTTGTCATCTACCACGTGGCATTCGACAAGCAGAAGGACATCTCGACGTTCAGCTCCGGAACCGGTGCCGGCTACGGCGGCTACGGTTGGGGATACGGCGGCGGTTGGGCGGGCGGGGGCGGCTCGAGCACCACGACGGTGCGTGACATCCTGGTCGGCACCCTCGTCATCGATATGGCGGATGCCAAGAAGGGTCAAATGACGTGGCGCGGCATGGGCGTCAAGGAGGTCGACACGGGGGCCAATCCCGAGAAGCGCGACAAGAGCATCAACAACGCGGTGAAGAAGATCTTCAAGAACTACCCGCCGAAGGTGAAGACATAGCCACGCGCCAGTCCTCGAGAACGGACGCCGAACGTTGGGGCCAGCGATGGCCGTCGGCGTTCCGTTCTCGCCGCATGTCAGACGGCCGCTCCTCGTCATTCCCGCCCATCACAGCGTTACCCTTGAGCAGCTCGAACCAGCACCTGAGGTCCGAATGCGAAGAGTCACAGGCATCGGCGGTATCTTCATGAGCGCCAGGGATCCGAAGTCGCTCTGCGCTTGGTACAAAAAGCACCTTGGAATAGACGTTCAGGACTGGGGTGGAACAGCCTTCACCTGGACTGACGCGGGAGGCAACCCGACCAAGGGGACGACGATCTGGTCCGTGGCTTCGGCAGCGGGCGACCACTTCGCGCCAAGCAAGTCCACCTTCATGGTCAACTATCGAGTCGAAGACCTCGCCGGACTGCTCACCGCGCTGCGCGAAGAGGGCTGTGACGTGCTCGACAAGACTGACGACTCGGAGTATGGAAAGTTCGGCTGGGTCATGGACCCTGAGGGCAACAAGGTCGAGCTCTGGCAGCCGCCGGAAGGGCAATAACAAAGGAGCACTTAGTCAAGCGGAGCGCCGCTGGCGGCGCGACAACGAGCATCTCGACGCCTCGGCCGGCGTCGATGGGATCGAAGCGTTCTATGAGCAGTGCGTCGCCAATGGCGTCACGATCATCAAGCCGCTTGCGGCCACGGCGTGGGGCACGAAGGACTTCTATATCGACGACCCGGACGGCTACATCATCTGCTTCGGCGGCCGTCCGGCCTGAAGCGCAACCCTCGAGCCGCTCACCAACATCGGAGGACTGGATGCGAAGAGTTACAGGCATCGGCGGCATCTTCATGAGCGCCAGGGATCCGAAGTCGCTGTGCGGCTGGTACAAGAAGCACCTTGGCATCGACGTTCAGGACTGGGGTGGAACAGCCTTCAGCTGGACTGACTCGGAAGGCAACCCGACCAAGGGGACTACGATCTGGTCAATCGGTTCAGCGGCGGGCGACCAGTTCGCGCCAGGCAAGTCCACCTTCATGGTCAACTATCGAGTCGAAGATCTGGCAGGGCTTCTCAAAGCGCTGCGCGAAGAGGGCTGTGAGGTCCTCGACAAGACCGACGACTCGGAGTATGGAAAGTTCGGATGGGTCATGGATCCAGAGGGCAACAAAGTTGAGCTCTGGCAGCCGCCGGAAGGGCAATAAGGTTCAGTCGCCGACCGGCGCTCCTGCGGGCCGTCAGAGAGGACAGCGATGACCGACACACACTCCGACGCGCTGGTGTTCTTCGGGGCGACGGGCGATCTGGCGTTCAAGAAGATTTTTCCCGCACTGCAGGCGATGGCCAAGCGCGACGACCTTGGCGTGCCGGTGATCGGCGTGGCCAAGGCCGGCTGGACGCTCGATCAGCTGCGGGCGCGGGCACGGGACAGCGTCGAGGAGTACGGCGGCCTCGACCGCGAGGCGTTCGACAAGCTCGTCGGCCTGCTGCGCTACGTCGATGGGGACTACAGCGATCCGTCGACTTTCCAGGCGCTGCGGCGGGCCCTCGGAGACGCGCAGCACCCCGCGCACTACCTGGCGATCCCGCCACCACTCTTTGGACCCGTGGTGACGCAACTGGCGCAGTCCGGATGTGCGAAAGGATCGCGCGTCGTCGTCGAGAAACCTTTCGGCCACGACCTTCCTTCGGCGCGCGAACTGAACCGGATCCTGCTCGGCACCTTCGTCGAGGGCGACATCTTCAGGATCGACCATTACCTGGGGAAGCGTCCTGTCCACAACATGCTGTTCTTTCGCTTTACCAATCCGGTCATCGAGGCCTTCTGGAATCGAACCTACATCGAGAGCGTGCAGATCACGATGGCGGAAGACTTCGGCGTTCACGGCCGCGGCGCCTTCTACGACGCGACCGGGGCGATTCGCGACGTCGTCCAGAATCACCTCTTCCAGGTGTTGAGCAACCTCGCCATGGAGCCGCCGGCCAGGATGGACAGCGAGTCGCTGCGGGACGAGAAGGTGAAGGTGCTGAAGGCCATTCCCGCACTCGAGGCTGAAGACATCGTCCTCGGACAATTCCGCGGCTACCGCGACGAGCGTGGCGTTGCCGCCGATTCGCAGGCGGAGACCTACGCCGCTCTGCGCCTGCGCATCGATTCGTGGCGGTGGCAGGGCGTGCCGTTCTACATCCGCACGGGAAAGTGTCTCCCGGCGACGTCGACGGAGGTCGTCATCCGCCTGCGGCGGCCGCCAACGGTATTCCCCACTGCCGACCCGATGCCGAACTACTTCCGATTTCGCATCCTGCCGCGGCAGACAATCGCGTTTGGCCTGACGGTGATGGACGCGGGCGACCAGATGACTGGCCAGCGCGCCGAGCTCGTGGCGAGCCGACGGCCCGGCGCTGACGAGATGGCCGCCTACGAACGGGTTCTTGGCGATGCGCTCGAGGGCGACCCGGCCTTGTTTGCCCGCATGGACTACGTCGAAGAGGCGTGGCGCATCGTCGACCCGCTGCTGGCGATGAAGCCGCCGGTTCGCGCATACGAGGCGGGGACATGGGGGCCTCCTCCTCTCGCGCACGACGTCATGCCTCCCGGCGGCTGGGTGAACTCGTCTACAGAAGCGGGAGCTACGGCTTATGGCTGACGCCGACCCGGAAGCCATCGCACGCCGCCACAAGGTGATCGCTACTCGTAGCGCAGTGCGATGGTCGGGTCGACGAATGCTGCTCTCAGCGCCGGGATGCAGCAAGCAAGGAAGCCAGCGGTGGCCAGACCGATCGTCAGCACGGCAAACGTCAAGGGATCGGATGGCTGCACTTCGTAGAGCAGGCTTTCCATGAATCGCGTCAGCACGACCGCGCCGGCCAGGCCCGCCGCAATTCCTGCGAGCGTTACCTGCATTCCCTGGCGCACGAGCATGCTGACGACATCGGTCCTTTGAGCGCCCAGCGTCATCCTGACCCCGATCTCGTGGACCCGCTGCGTGACTGAACAGGCCATGACGCCGTAAACCCCGATCATCGCGACAAACATCGCCGCCGCAGCAAACGTGCTGAACATGAACAGGTTCAATCGCCGCGGCGCAACCGATTCGGCCAGCGCCTGCTCCAGGCTCATCACGTCGTCGGGAACCTGGGTCCTGTCAATCTCCGAAACTGCCTTACGGAAGCTCGCGGCCACAAGTCGGGGATCGTTCGCCGTCAGAACCAGCGCGGTGAAACCGAACAGGCCATCCCGGATGCTTGCATAAGGAACGTACACCTCCGGTTCCGCGGCGGCATCGAGCTGCGAATACTTCAGGTCGGCAACGACGCCGACGATTGTCAGCAACGGTCCGTTCTCACTCACCTGGATGCGCTTGCCGATCGGATCGCGGCCGGACATCTCGCGGCGTGCGAGGCTGTCGTTGAGAACGGCAGCCGATTCGCCATCGGTGAACCAGCGGCCTCGAAGCATCCGGAGACCCATGACCTGCTTCAGGCTCCCTGACGTGGCGTTGATCATGATGGGTGGTTTCTGGCCGAGTTCTTCCGGCGTGGGCACCGGATCACCTTCCACAACCAACCCGGGGGAAAGCATGAACCCGTGAGTGGAGATGCTCGCCGCCTCAACGCCTGCCTCATGCCGGACACGGTTCATCAGCGCATCTGCAAAGGCAAGGCTGCGCCGCGGATCTGAGTAGTCCGGTCCCGCGAACTCGATTTTCGCCATCAGCACGCGCCCCGGCTCGAATCCTGGTGCGTAGTCGTGCATACGGTAAGCGCTCTTTGCCATGAGGCCCGCGCCGATTAGCAGGATCAGCGCCAGGGCCACTTCTCCTGCGACGAGGATCATGCGAGTGCGCGCGCTCGAGGCGCCAGGCGACATCATGCGGTTGCCGCTTTGCAGCGCAGCGTGCGGGTCTGTCCTCCACAACGTGAACATCGGCGCCAATCCAAAGGTCAATGCCGTCAGTACGGACATGCCGAGCACAACAGCAAGCACACGCCCGTCCATCGTCGTTTCGGCCAGTCTCGGGATCGCATACCGGTCGATCCGGAGGAGCGCCGCGACACCAAGACGCGCGAGGAGGAGACCGGCTGCGCTCCCGATCGCTGCCAACACCAGGCTCTCCGCCAGCAACTGTCTGAGCACCCGGGCGCGACTGGCGCCAACCGACATGCGAACCGCGATCTCCCTTGTTCTGACAGAAGCGCGAGCCAGGTGAAGGTTGGCCGCGTTTGCGCATGCGATGAGCAGCACGAACGCCACGGCGCCAAGCAACACGCGCAGCGCCAGGCCGGCTCGTCCGATCAGCTGGTCATGCAGAGGGACTGCGCGCAACATTCGCTGATCGTTGAAGGGATTGGGATACGCCTGTTCCACGCGGGCGCGGATGGCTTCGATCTCCGCACGCGCGCCCTCCAGCGTCGCACCGACCTCGAGCCTGCCGACCACGCTCAACAGTTGAACCGGGCCACCACCGCGCTCGGAGGACACGATCATGGGTTGGTACACGTCGACGTCTTTAGGGCGAAATCCCGGCCAGGCCGAACCAGGAAGCTCAAATCTGAAGTGCTCCGGAAGGATGCCTGCGATGGCGACTTGCCGACCGTCCAGCGTGACCGTCCGGCCGATGACATCGGGATCGCCCGCGAACCACCGCTGAGCAAACCTACTGGACACGAGCACAGCCCCGAGCTCCTCGGGCAGGGGCAGACGGCCGGCTGCGGGTTTGGCGCCAGAGAGGTCCCAGAAGTCCTCCGTCACCATCGCTGCCCGGACGCGCGACGCGCCTCGTGGGGATACCAGCGTGTAATCAGCGTTCGCGTACGCCACCATGCGATCGAACGACCCGGCCTGGCCGCGCCAATCGGCAAAGTCCGGAGCCGTGACGAGACCTGGTTCTGAGTCGCTGGTGGTTGTGGAGAGCCAGACCAGCCTGTCGGCGTTGGGGTACCCGAGCGGACGCAAGACGACCGCGTTGAACACGCTGAAGATCGCCGTGTTCATGCCGATGGCGACCGCGAGTGTCAGGATCACGACCAGGGCGAAGGTTGGACTGGCGCGGTGGGTCCGGAGCGCGTAGCGGATATCCTGAGTGAACTGCTCGACCCATACCCATGCGCCTGTGAGCACACGCTTGCGATGCGGCATCGGTCATCGCTCCTGTCAAGCCGGTGGCCTGCATTTTCCAACGTTCACGTCTGATCCTGGCGAACCGAAGCTCGTGAATTCTGGAATATTCTTCGTCGCGGCGCGAGTTTAGCCTACTATTCGTTCGGCCTACTCGGTTCGGCGTATCGGAGACCCCGGCACCATCGAAGGAGGGGAGCATGAACGCGGACGGTAGCTTCACCGGCCAGCCGGCACCCTGCGGTCAGATCGTCGACGGCGAGAACTACGAGGATCACGACGACGAGGTCGTCGTCACGCGGGAAACCCTCTACAAGTGCGGCTGTCAGACCATCCGCCATGAGTACCACGACGGCAGCCTGAGCCAGCGCATCGTCCGGCACGACGGCCGCGTGCTGCTGGACGAGCTTCTCTCCGCGGAATAGCCGCCGGCGATTACACGTGACGCCTTCACACGATGTCGTGCTGGTCGGCGGCGGCGGCGCGGGGCTGCGCGCCGCGATTGCCATCGCGGAAACCAATCCGCGCCTCAACGTCGCCGTCGTCTCCAAGGTCTACCCGATGCGCAGCCACACCGTCTCCGCCGAAGGCGGAGCGGCGGGTGCCATCGGCGCCGACGACAGCCTCGACGAGCACGCCTACGACACGATATCGGGCGGCGATTGGCTGTGCGATCAGGATGCGGTCGAGGCTTTCGTCAAGGAAGCGCGCGAGGAGCTGCTTCGCCTCGAACACTGGGGCTGCCCGTGGAGCCGTGAGGCCGACGGGCGGATTGCCGTGCGCCCCTTCGGGGGCATGAAGAAGATGCGCACGTGGTTTGCCGCGGACAAGACCGGCTTCCACATGCTCCACACGCTGTTCCAGACTTCCCTCAAATATCCCAGCGTCGTTCGCTACGACGAGTGGTTCGTCACCAGGCTGCTGGTGGACGATGGCCGCGTCGAAGGCGTGGTCGCCATCGACCTCAAGTCGGGACGCATCGAGGCGATCACCGCGCGCGCCGTTGTTCTCTGCACCGGCGGCTGCGGCAAGGTGTTTCCCTTCACCACCAACGCGTCGATCAAGAACGGTGACGGCATGTCGCTGGCATACCGCGCCGGCGCGCCACTCAAGGACATGGAGTTCGTCCAGTACCATCCGACGGGCCTGCCGTTCACCGGCATTTTGATCACTGAAGCGGCGCGCGCTGAAGGCGGTTACCTGATCAACAAGGACGGCTACCGATACCTGCAGGATTACAACCTGGGCAGGCCGCAGCCGCAGCCGGTGTTGCGATCGATGGAGCTCGGCCCCCGCGATCGGTTGTCGCAGGCGTTCGTGAAAGAGCTGGAGAAGGGGCGCACGATCGAGACGCCGTACGGTCACGTCGTACACCTCGATCTCCGCCATCTGGGTGCGAAGCGGATCAACGCCACGATCCCCTTCGTGCGTGAACTCTGCACGAAGTACCAGCATCTCGATCCCGTGACCGACCTGATTCCGGTCCGGCCCGTCGTTCACTACATGATGGGCGGCATCCATACCGACATCAACGGCGCCACCCCGATCCGAGGGCTCTACGCCGCCGGCGAGGCCGCGTGCGTCAGCATCAACGGGGCGAATCGACTCGGATCGAACTCGCTGCCAGAGCTGCTGGTGTTCGGGACGCGGGCTGGCAGGGCCGCCGCGGAGTACGCGTCGGAGGGCTTCGACATCTCCTCCCACGTCATCGCGCAGAAGACCGACGAGCACCGCCGCCTCGAGCACGACCTGCTGAACACGAAAGGGCGCGAGCGCCTGGTCGATCTGCGGGACGCGATGCAGGAGGCGATGGAGCAGAGCGCCGGCATCTACCGCTCAGGCGCGGCGTTGAAGGAGGGGATCGACAAGCTGCGCCAGGTGCAGGAGCGGTATGGCGATATCGCGATCGAGGATCGGAGCCGGACGTTCAACACCGAGCGCCTCGCCGCATTGGAGCTCGCGTTCATGCTCGATGTAGCGGAGGCTATCGTCCACGCGGCCCTCCGCCGCGAAGAATCACGTGGCGCCCATCAGCGCACCGATTTTCCCAAGCGCGATGACGAACGCTTCCTCGCGCACTCGTTGATGTATCGCAACGCCGATGGTTCCTGCCGGGTGGAGTACCTGCCCGTGACGATCACCCGCTGGCCGCCGGCCGAGCGGGTTTATGGAGAGGCCGCACCGCATGGCGAAGCACATCACTCTGCAGGTCGCGCGGTACCGTCCGGAAGAGCAGTCTGACATCACCTTCGACGAGTACGAGGTGCCCTGTCCGAAGGACTGGGTGGTGCTGGACGGGCTGAATCACATCAAGGATCGACTCGACGGCTCGCTGTCGTACCGCTGGTCCTGCCGCATGGGGATCTGCGGGAGCTGCGGCATGACGGTCAACGGTGAGCCCAAGCTGACCTGCGCGACCTTTCTCGAAGACTACGCGCCTGGGCCGATCCGCATCGAGCCGCTGCGGAACTTTCCCGTCATTCGCGATCTCGTCGTCGATATCGGCGACTTCATGCGCAAGCTGGTCCGGGTCAAGCCCTGGCTCGTGCGCGCGGTGGAGAAGCCGCTCGCCGACGGCGAGTATCGCCAGACGCCGGAGGAGCTGGAGGAGTACAAGCCCTTCAGCATGTGCATCAACTGCATGTTGTGTTACTCGGCGTGCCCGATCTACGCCCTCGATCCCAAGTTCATCGGGCCGGCGGCGATCGCGCTGGCGCAGCGATACAACCTCGACAACCGCGACGAGGGCGCGCCGGAGCGCATGGAAGTGCTGTCCGAGCATGAGGGGATCTGGGGGTGCACGTTCGTCGGCGAGTGCACCAAGGTCTGTCCCAAGCACGTCGATCCCGCCGGCGCGATTCAGCGCTACAAGCTGAGCGCCGCCGTGGAATCGATGAAGACGTTCTTCATGCCGCGGGGGGCCCAATGAACCGGTCCTACGTGTATACGCCGTACCATCCGCGCTGGCTGCGGCGGCCGATGTCGACCTACTGGTGGCTGGGCAAGTGGTGCTATTTCCGCTTCATCCTGCGTGAATTCAGCTGCATGTTCGTGGCCTGGTTTGTCGTCTACCTGCTGATCGCCATCGACGCCGTCGGCCAGGGTCCCGATCGCTACGCGCGTTTCATGGAATGGTCCGGCAGCGCGCCGATACTCGCCACCAACGTCGTCGCGTTTCTTTTCATTGTCTTCCACGCCGTGACGTTCTTCCAGGCGGCGCCGCAGGCGCTCGTCGTCCACGTTGGCAGAAGGCGCGTGCCCGGACACCTGGTGTTAATCGGTCACTTTGGCGCGTGGCTGGCGGCCTCGGCGTTCGTCGCCTGGCTGCTCGTGGGTTGACGGAGATCGCGCCATGATCAAACGACACCCGGAACCGCTGCTGTGGATGCTCTTCAGCGCCGGCGGCATCGTGTCGGCGATGCTGATGCCGATCCTGGTGTTCTTGTTCGGCATCGCCTTCCCCCTGGGGTGGCTGGCGGCGCCTCGCTACGAGCAGATCCTACGCATCATGACCAACCCGATCACCCGGATCGTGCTGTTCGCGCTCGTCCTGCTGTCGCTTTTTCACTGGGCGCACCGGTTCCGCCACACGCTCTATGACGGTCTTCAGATCAAGCACTTGAACGAGGTGATCGCGCTCGCGTCCTACGGGCTGGCGGTGGTGGGCACGACGGTCGCAGCTTATTTGATCTGGCAGATTCCCTGAGATCGACGGTTCCTCGTCAATCCGCTAACCCCTGACGACCGGTTTCTCATACGTAGGGGTCCTTGTCATTGCGGCGACGAGCTCTTTCGATCCCGAGCCCCATCGCGAGACAGACGAGATCGCCTGGGTGAAGGGGACGTCGACGGCGTGGACCCGGGCAGCGTCGATGACGTACACGGCGCCGGCGAACGGAGTAGGCACCGACGGGATGAACACCGTCACCCGGCCGTCGCCGAGCTCTTCGATGATGAATGCAGGCACGAGCGCGTCCTCGAGCTCCACCAGCGCCGGCGTCCATGCCTCCTCGGTGCTCTTTCCCGCCAGCCGCTGCGTCAGGCTGCGCAGCACGCTGTAGCCGGGAAGCTTTTCGAAGAACATGACCTCGATCTTCTCGCGAAAGATGCGTCCCGATTTGGTTCGCACGCCGAGACCGACCGCGAAACAGACCACCAGCACCAGGAGGAGAGAAAAGAAGTTCTCGGCCGGCAGCCAGGCAGGAACCATGGCGGCGAACGGCCGTACCAGGGTCGCGACCGACTTCATGCCCTTGAGAAGCAGCAGGACTGCCAGGTAGACGGGCACGACGACGAACAGGCCGCCGACGACCGTGCTGACGATGAACTCGCGGGCGTATTTCATAAGGACCGTGCGCATCTGTATCACGAGTTCGATGCGAGCCGTCACCTGGCACGTCGTGTGCCAGGTATGACTTCACGAGATCATTGCCGTAACTTACGCCACGCTCCAGGCAAGGCGGGTTGCTTCCACGGGGCTACGGAGCTTCTCCGGAATGCCGTGCGCTCGTGACGAGGCCTGGCTGAACCCACTGTCGGCCCGACGGCGGGTAAAGTAAACTCAGCCGCCTTCGAACGGGCACCTCACCATGACACATTGCGTATCGCTGATCCTGTTCCTCGGCCTCGCCCTTGGGCTGTGGCCTGGCGTCGCGGCTGCCCAGAAACCGCGCGTCGTGGTGCTCACCGACATCGAGAACGAGCCGGACGACGCGATGTCGATGGTCCGCTTGCTGACCTACGCCAATCAGTGGGATATCGAGGGGCTGGTGGCGACGACCTCGGTGCACCAGCGAGACAAGATCGCCGCCTGGCGCATTCGTGAGATCGTCGAGGCCTACGGCAAGGTCCGGGACAACCTCGAGAAGCACGAACCAGGCTTTCCGAGCGCCGCGCATCTGTTGTCGGTCGTTCGCGAAGGCCGTCCAGCCTACGGCATGGCGGCCGTCGGAGCGGGCATGGACTCGGCGGGGTCCGACTGGATTATCGAGGTCGTTGACCGCGACGATCCCCGCCCGGTCTGGATCACCATCTGGGGCGGCCCGAACTGCCTCGCGCAGGCGCTCTGGAAGGTTCGCAACACCCGGTCAGCGGAAGCGTTCGCGAAGTTCGTCGCGAAGCTGCGCGTCTACACGATCTCTGACCAGGACGACAGCGGCCCCTGGCTTCGAAAGACGTTTCCCTCCCTCTTCTACATCGCCAGCCCCGGCATGCACGCCGGCGGCGCGTATCACCACGCGACGTGGAGCGGGATCAGCGGCGATCGGTTCCATGGCCGGTTCACCGGCGCCGACTTCAGCCTCGTCGACAACCCGTGGCTCGATCAGCACATCCGGAGCAAGGGACCGCTCGGCGCCCAGCACCCTCGCACCACCTTCCTCATGGAAGGCGATACGCCGAGCTTCCTCTATCTGGTCAACAACGGTCTCGGTGATCCGGAGCATCCCGACTGGGGCAGCTGGGGCGGGCGCTACGAGCTCTACACGCCGCGGCTGCGCAAGTGGTTCTACGAGCCGGAAACGCGGCCGTTCTGGTCCGACGCGGAGGACGAGGTGCTGGGCGTGGACGGGAACTGGCACACGAGCAACAAGGCGACGATCTGGCGCTGGCGCACCGCGTATCAGAACGACTTTGCCGCCCGCATGGACTGGACGATCAAGCCTTTCGCCGAAGCGAACCATCCGCCGGTGGCCAGGATCAAGCACTCGAACCGGCTCACGGTAAAGCCGGGCGATCGGGTCAACCTCAGCGCCGAAGGCTCGAGCGATCCCGACGGCGACGCGCTCGCGTTCGAGTGGTTCTACTACGGCGAGCCGGGCACACTCCTCCTCTCGAGCGGCCGCACCGGGGCGCCGCTCGCGATCGAAGATGCGAAGAGCATCAACGCCTGGTTCGTCGCGCCGAAGGTCGCCAAAGCCGAGACGATGCACATCGTCCTGGCTGTGACCGACCGGGGCGGGCCGCCCCTCACGCGCTACGAGCGGGTGATCGTCACGGTCCAGCCGTGACGCTCGCTGACCCCGAAACAACCAATTCCTAACCGCAGGCTCCCGACTTGGATCGACGGCCGGCGCTACGTTGGAGCGTCCGGAGGATCGCATGTGCGGCATCGTAGCGTCGGTATCGGGGCGGGGCGTCGTCGAGGGAGACAAGATTCAGCGGGCGGTCGCCTGCCTGCGCCACCGCGGCCCGGACGCGCAGACGGTCTGGGTGTCGGCGCGCGGGCGCGCGGCGCTCGGCCATGCGCGCCTGAGCGTCATGGACCTCGAGACCGGCGGTCAGCCGATCGCCGATGAGACCGGGCGGCTTCAGCTCGTCGCCAACGGCGAGTTCTACGACTTCGAGCGTCTCCGCCGCGAGCTCGAATCGCGCGGCCACGTGTTCCGCACCCGCTCCGACAGCGAGATCGCCCTCCATCTCTACCAGGAGCATGGTGCCGGCGTCGTCGACGCGCTGCGCGGCGAGTTCGCGTTCGCGATCTGGGATGAGCGCGACGGGACGCTGTTCGCTGCGCGCGACCGTTTCGGCATCAAGCCGCTCTACTACGCCTTTCACGAGGGGTGCCTCCACCTCGCGTCGGAGGTCAAGGGGCTCGCGGCGCTCGGCGTGCCGCTCGTGTGGGATCCGCAGGCGCTCTACGACGTCCACTTCGTGTCGCATCCGCCGGCGCAGTCGCTGTTTGCCGGCATCCGGCAGCTGCCCCCCGGCTGCACGCTCGTTTCCGACGGGGAACGCGTCCGCGTCACCCAGTACCTGGGACTGGAACTACCCGCAGTGGTCATCAGGGGATGAACCCGATGGCGATCGCCGCGAGTGGATCGCACGGTTGCGCCACGAGCTCGACGAAGCAGTGGGACTACGGCTTCGCGCCGACGTCCCGGTCGCGTGCTACTTGAGCGGCGGTATCGACTCGTGCGCCGTGCTCGGCGTCGCCTCGAAGGTGTCGTCGCGGCCGCTCCGCGCCTACACGCTGTCGTTCGATCACGCGGACTACGACGAAGCGGCGCTGGCAGAGGCGCAGGCCGTCCGTTCCGGCGCCGAGTTCCGGCGCATAGACATCACCTCCGACGCGCTCGCCGGCGGATTCGCCGACGCGATCTACCATGCCGAGCGGCCGTTCGCGAATGCTCACGCCGTAGCCAAGTACCTGCTCAGCCGCGCCGTCCGCGACGACGGGATGAAAGTGGTGCTGACCGGCGAAGGCAGCGACGAGATCTTTGCCGGCTATCCGCACTTCCGCCGCGATCTGCTGCTGCACGACAGCGGCGGCCTGGACGACGACACCCGGCGCCAGCGGCTCGCCGAACTGGACGCCGCCAACCGGGTGTCAGCCGGCACGCTCCTGCCGCAGGGCTCGACGGTAATCGACAGCGTCGAGCGTGCGCTCGGCTTCGTACCGTCCAGCCTCGAATCGTGGGCCCAGATCGGCGCCGGCCTGCTTCGTGTCGTCTCCGACGACTTCCTGGCGGCCAACACGGGGCGCGATACGTTCGGTGCGGTGCTCGCAGACCTCGACGTGCCACGCCGGCTGACCGGCCGGCATCCGGTCAACCAGTCGCTCTACGTCTGGGGCAAGACGATGCTGCCGAACTACATCTTGAGCAACCTCGGCGACAGGATGGAGATGGCGCATTCGATCGAAGGACGGCTGCCGTTCCTCGACCATCACGTCGTCGAAACCGCGGCGCGGATGCCGGTGTCGATGAAGATTCACGGTACCGTAGAGAAGTTCGTCCTGCGCGAGGCGGTTCGCGACGTTGTCGTCGACGCCGTCTACCGCCGTCAGAAGCACCCGTTCATGTCGCCGCCGGCGGCGCTCGACCAGAAGCCCGGTCTCTATACGTTCCTGCAGGACACGTTGCGCAGCAGCGCCCTCGACGGGCCGGCTATCTACGATCGCAGGAAGGTCTTGCCGCTGCTCGATGCGCTGCCGACGCTCGACACGGCGGCGCGCGGTCGCGCCGACGCCCTGCTGATGTGGATGGCGAGCCTCTGCCTGCTGCACGCGACGCTGCGAGTCTCGAGCCCGAGCGGGTCGATGTCGACCTGATTCGGTAGAATCGGGCTGCGATGCAGCACGGTGATCCCGCGGCCCATCATCATCCAATCCCTGGCGCGACGATTCGCGCACCGATGCGCGCCCGTTCGCCCCACGAGTCGCATCGCACGGCGACGCCGCTCGAGCTGTTCTTCGATCTCGTCTTCGTCGTCGCGATCGCGCAGGGAGCGGCCGGCCTCCACCATGCGATCAGCGAGGCGCACGCGGTCGAGGGCCTGATCAGCTACGCGATGGTGTTCTTCGCCATCTGGTGGGCGTGGATGAACTTCACCTGGTTCGCGTCGGCCTACGACTGCGACGACGTGCCGTACCGGCTCGCCGTCTTCGTCCAGATCACCGGGGCGCTGATCATGGCGGCCGGCGTCCCCGGGATGTTCGAGGTACACGGTCCGACCGCGGCGACGCTCGTCGGTTACGTCGTGATGCGGATGGCGATGGTGGCGCAGTGGCTGCGCGCCGCGCGCGCGGACCCGCCGCGCGCCGCCTGCGCCCGCCGCTACGCCCTCGGCATCACCGTCCTGCAGGTCGCGTGGGTCGCCATGTACTTCGTGCCGGCGTGGTGGGGCCTGCTCTTCATCGCACTGGCGCTCGCCGAGATGGCGGTGCCGGTGTGGGCCGAGAACGTCGTGCCGACGACCTGGCACCCGCACCACATCGCCGAGCGCTACGGGCTGCTGACGCTCATCGTCCTCGGCGAGTCAATCCTGGCGGCGACTGTCGCCATCCAGGGGGCGCTGGCTGCCGGCGGGCTTCTGTCCGAGCTCCTCCCGATCATCGTCGGCGGCCTGCTGATTGCGTTCTCGATGTGGTGGATGTACTTCGATTGGCCGGTTCACGATCTGTTGACCAGCCTGCGCAAGGGGATTTTCTGGGGCTACGGCCACTACTTCGTTTTCGCCGCGGCCGCCGCCGCCGGCGCGGGCCTGGCGGTGAACGTCGACTACGTGACGCACCACGGGAAGATCAGCGGCACGGCCGCCGGCGCCGCGGTGGCAATCCCGGTGGCCCTGTATCTCGTCTGCCTGTGGATCCTGCACGATCGTCCCGGCTACGCGAGCACGCGGGCGTTCGGCCCGATCGTCGCCGCGCTCGTCCTGGCGACGCCGTTCGCGCCGCAGCCCGTGCTGGTGACAGGCGTACTGCTCGCGGCAACGATCGCAGTCAAGCTGATGATCAGGGCCTCCGGCGAGCGTGGCGCGACAGCATAGCTTGCCTGAGCCCTGAGCCCTGAGCCTTGAGCCAGAAAACCGCGAAGCGCGATTGACGCCGGCGGCGATCCACCAGATCCTTTAACCCGTGCGCAAACTGCTGGCTGGACTCGCGATCGGGATCGGCGCCGCCGCGCTCGTGTGCCTTGTCGCGTGGCCCGGCTGGCTCGACGTCGCCGAGCTCAAGACCTACGACTGGCGGATGCGGACCCTCCGCGAGCGAACGTCCAAAGCCAGCCAGGACATCGTCCTCGTCGAGATCAACGATGCGACGATTCGCGAGCTCCAGGAGATCGCCGGCCGCTGGCCATGGCCCCGCGCCATCTCTGCGCTGCTCATCGACTTCCTGCACCGAGGCGCGCCGAAGGCGATCGCTGTCGACATCGGGTTCTGGGAGCGGGAACGTGAGGCGTCCTACCCGCTCATGGGCGAGGACTACACGGCCGAGCGGTCGGATCGCGATCTCGCGGAAGCGGTGAAACGGGCGGGGAACGTCATCCTGCTCGCGGACGCCGTCGATCCCGGCCTGGTTGACGGGAGAGGTGCCGCAGAAGCCCTGGGACGCGCCGCCGTATCGTCTCGGCGAGGAGGCCGAACCACGGCCGGTGATCACGCTGCCGTACGAGGAGCTCGCGGCGGCCGCCGCCGGTTTCGGCCACAACTTCCTCGCCATCGATCGCGACGGACCAGCGCGGCGCCAACCGCCTTTTGTCCGCAAAGACACGCGCGTGATGCCGTCGCTCGGCATGGCCGCGGTGCTGCTCGCGGACGGCTACAAGCCGGAGGAAGTTGTCGGCGACGGCCGCGACATTCGGATTCGCGGTCACCGTATCCCGCTCGTCCACGATCAGGTCCGCGACGTGCGCGATCCTTCGAAGACGCACGATCAGGCAACCATGCTGATCAACTACCTGGCGCCGGCGCTCGTCGGCGGCGTCCGGCCGTATCCGCAGTATGAGATTCGCCATCTGCTCATATCGGAAGGCCGGCTGCGCGAAGGCGAGAAGCCGATCGTCGATCCGGCAGTGTTCAAGGACAAGATCGTGTTCGTGGGCCTGACGGCGTCGGGACTGCTCGACGTCTTTCAGACGCCGCTCGGCCGCGGCTCGATGCCGGGCATCCAGCTCCACGCCAGCGTCGCCGACAGCGTCCGTCAGCACCTGCTGATGGCCCCGGCACCGGCCTGGACGGCCGTCGCCGCCGTTGCCGTCGGCGCGATCGCCACCGGTGTCATGTCGGCGCTGCTGCCGTTCTGGTTCGCGGCCGCGGGCGCGGTGCTGCTCATCGCCGCGTGGACCGGGACGTCGCTCGCCGCTTTCGACCGCGGGCTGTGGCTGGCCTTCGCCCAGCCCGTCCTCGCGACCGCGGTCGCGCTGTTCGCCGGCACCGCCTATCGCTACTTCGTCGAAGATGCGGAGAAGCGCAAGGTCAGTCGGCTCTTCGGGCGCTACGTATCGCGCGACGTCTACAAGCAGCTGATGGCCCACCCGGACCTCGCCGAGCTCGGCGGCGCCCGGCGCGAGATGTCGGTGCTCTTCTCGGATCTGCGCGGATTTACCACGATCACCGAGCAGGGCGAGCCCGAGGCGCTCGTCGAGCAGCTGAACGAGTACTTCACCCGCATGGTCGAGATCGTCTTTCGAAATGGTGGAACGGTCGACAAATTCGTCGGCGACATGGTCATGGCGCTGTTCGGGGCCCCCGTCGACGACGTTAACCATGCCGACGCCGCGGTGACGACGGCGGTGGAAATGGTGCGGGAACTCGGCGAGCTGAATCGGCGGTGGGCGGCCGAAGGTCGGGTTCAGCTCGACATCGGCATCGGCATCAACTCGGGTGAGATGATTGCAGGCAATATCGGATCGTCCGCGATCATGAGCTACACGGTGATCGGCGACAGCGTCAACCTGGGGGCGCGGCTCGAGTCGCTGAACAAGGAGTACCACACCCGGATTATCATCAGCGAGGCGACGCGCGGCCGGCTGGCCAGGACCTACGAGGTCAGGCCGCTCGGCGGCGTCGTCGTCAAGGGAAAGACGCGGCCGGTGGAAATCTTCGAAGTCGTTGCGCCGACACCCCTGGTTTCGTCGTCAGATGAGGTGAAGGGGGTACCGGCGGCGTCTTGATCGCCGGCGGCAGGAACAAAGGGATACCTATGAAAAAGTGTGCATGGACACTGGCGCTGGCGCTGGCGGCGCTGGGCATCGCCGCGGTGCCGGCGGCGGCGCAGCTGGGCGGTATCAGCGGCGCGCTGAAGAAGGCGGAGACCGTCAAGAAGGTTGTCGACCTGAAGGTGACCGAGACCGAGGAACAGCAGATCGGTCTCGAAGTCAGCAACAAGGTCGTCGAGACCTTCGGCGTCTATCAGGACGCGGCGGTGGCGAAGTACGTGACGCTGGTCGGCGCTGTCCTGGCGCAGGCGAGCCCGCGCCCGAACCTGCCGTGGCAGTTCATCGTTCTCGACACCGACGGCGTCAACGCGTTCGCGGCGCCAGGCGGCTACGTGCACGTTACCAGGGGCCTGCTCGGGCTGATGAAGGACGAGGCGGAGCTTGCCGGCGTCCTGGCGCACGAGATCATCCACGTGACCGAGAAGCACACGGTGAACGCGATTCAGAAGGGCGACACCTTCAAGGTCGCATCCGACGAAGTCGGCTCGTCCGGCGGCATGACGCAGGCGCTCGTCACCCGCGTCGCGCAGCAGGCGTACAGCGACATTCTCAACAACAAGTTCAGCCGCAACGACGAGGGTGAGGCGGACGAGAAGGGCGTGGTCCTGTCCAACCAGGTCGGCTATGCCCCGTCGGGTCTCTCCGCCGCCCTGACGAAGCTGGCGGACCGCAACAAGGATGCGAAGGAACCGAACGGCATGTTCGCGTCGCATCCGCTGCTGAAGGACCGCATCAGCAAGATCGACTCGCTGATCAAGTCGAAGAAGCTCGCCGCCACCGCGACCGTCCAGGCGCGATACGCCAAGGTGATCACGTGGGATGCGAGGGAAGTCGGAAGAATCGCGACGGTGGCCGAAGGCTCGCGCGGTCTCGCTGGCGGCGAAGAGAACAAGGCCGACGCCAAGACCGCCGATGCCGAGAAGAAGGAAGAGCCAAAGAAGAAGGGCGGCTTCGGCGGCGCGCTGAGCAAACTGTCGGGCAGCGGCTCGCAGGCGCAGCAATCGCAGACGGTAGCGTCGGCCGGCGCCCGAGGGGTCAACCCCGATCGCGACGCGGTGGGCGGACCGAACAAGACCAGGGTTGCGGTCAAGATCGGGCCGAACGACATCGCCGAGTTCAAGAAGGGCATTGCCTGACGGCTGAATGTTCCCGCATTACCCGGCACATCTGATCGCGGGCGTCGCGGCTTTTGCCGCGACGCTCCTCGTCAGTACCTTCACCCTCAACGATCTCGTCCGGCGGAAGCTCAAGGTCTCGCTGTTCCTGTTCGGCCTCTACACCGTCTTCAACCTGATCGTCTGGCAGCGCCCTGACATTCCTGGCGCGGAAGGCGACCTGCGCGCGCTCGAGCGGCTGGTGTTCGCCGCAGCGATCATCAACCTGCTGGTCTACGTCGTCATCAATCCGTTCCGCTCGAACCGGGTGCCGGATGCGTTCCCGTCGATCCTCCAGGACTTCATCGTCATCGGCATCCTGCTGCTGGTCGCGACCTTCGTCTTCCAGGACAAGCTGCTGACGACCTCGGCGGTTGGCGCCGTGGTTGTCGGCTTCGCGCTGCAGGACACGCTCGGCAACGCCTTCGCCGGCCTCGGCATCCAGAGCGAGAAGCCGTTCCGCGTCGGCCACTGGATCCGCGTCGGCGATTTCGAAGGCCGCGTCAACGAGGTCACCTGGCGGGCGACGAAGCTGCGGACCAAGGCGGGAAACTTCGTCGTCGTTCCCAACAACATCATTGCCAAGGAAGCGATCACCAACTATTCCGAGCCGGCAGTACCGACGCGGCTCGAGATCGAAGTCGGCGCGAGCTATTTGAGTACGCCGGCGGACGTGAAGGCAGCGGTGAGCGAGGCAACGGCGCAGGTGCCGCGGGTGCTGAAGGCGCCGGCGCCAGATGCCCTGCTGCAGGCCTTCGACGGCTCGGCAATCACCTATCGCGTCCGCTTCTGGGTCAACGACTACGAGTTCGATGACGAGGCCAGGGACGAGGTGCGAACGGCGGTCTTCTACGCCTTCAACCGCCGCGGCATAGAGATTCCGTGGCCGATCGAGGTCGGCTATTCGCGCGACTGGCCGGAGCCGGACGCGGCGGCGAAGCAGGCGCAGCGCGAGGAGGTGCTGGCCGGCGTCGATCTCTTCACCCGCCTGAGCGAGGAGCAGCGCCGCGCCATCGCGTCGTCGTCGGCGATCCGGGTCTACGGCAACGGCGAGACGATCGTCCGCCAGGGCGATGCGGGCGAGTCGATGTTCATCATCTGTTCGGGCCGGGTGGCGGTAGTGATCGAACCCGACCGGCACGAAGTCGCGACGATTGAACGCGGCGGCTATTTCGGCGAGATGTCGCTGCTGACAGGAGATCCGCGTTCGGCGTCGGTTGTGGCGCGCGGCGACGTCGCCGTGCTCGAGCTCGACGCCGCGATTTTCCGCACCCTGGGAGCCGCCGATTCGCAGGCGGTCGAACAGGTCGGTGTCGCGGCGATGACGCGGCGGGCGCAACTGGCGCAGGCGAAGGACGCGGTGAAGAGCGTCGCCGTCGTCGAGGCGCCGGCAACGCTCCTCGGCCGAATGAAGAGATTTCTCGGCCTGTCGTAGACCTACCGGCGATACGCCGCTTCACGGTAGCCGCGGTCGTATCCCTCCTTGAATCCCTCCCGATAAACGTTCTCGTACTGCTGACGCGAGCCGTACTCGTTCTTGTAGTTACGGTCGCCCTCCCGATACCACTTGTGGCGAAGCGGATCGTAGGCGTCGCGGTCGCGCGCATCCTCGCGTCCCTTTTCGTAGCCGTCGTTCACGCCGTTCCCGTAGGCGGGGCCGTAATAGCCGCCGCCGGGGTAGCCATAGCGGCCGCTAGGAGAGCCGTAGCCGGCATTGGGATAGCCGCCATTCGGATAACCGCCACTCGGATACCCGGCACTCGGGTAGCCCGCACTCGGATAGCCGTAACCGCGGTTCTGGTAGACGCCGCCGGGACGGTTGTCGTAGCCGCCGTACGGCGCTTGACGTCGATAGGCCTCGGTGTATCCGGCAGCGTAGCCAGTGCGGAACGACGCTTCGTAGCGCTGCGGATCGCCGAAGCTGCGGTGATATCCCTTGTTCGCGTTGCGCCAGGTGCCTTCGTCCTGGTAGTTGAACGCGTCGCGGCGGCGGCCTTCGCGCTCGCCTTCCTTCACGCCCTCGCGATAGCCGTTGTCGTACGCGATCCGTCTCGATTCGTTGTAAGGCTGACGCGCCTCGTCGGCGTAGGTCCAGTCCGTGCGCCCGGCCAGCTGCGCGCTCGCGGGCGCGGCAAGGGCGAGTGCGGCAACGACAGCAGCAGACACGATATGGAAGCGCTTCATAAGGGGTCCCTCCGGCAACTGCCCCCGGAAGCGCAAGATCCACGCCCGCCATGCCAGCGGGTTTACGGCCTGATTTCGCGCTGTGTCGTCGCGGCCGTTCGGTCTTAAGGACAGTTACTGGGACCAGACGAGGACACGTTCGCCGCTCGCTTCGTGGTGATCGACGATGAGGGTGGGACCGAAGCGCTCGAGATCCTCGACCGTCAGCTTCAGGTCTTCGAGGTCGAGCCTGCCGCCGTTGAAGTCGACGGTGGCGCCGTGCTTCTTGAAGCGCAGGAGCCAGAACGGAATCGCGACCTTGACCACGCGTTGATCGTCGGGATCGTAGGCGAGGACGTAGAGCTGGTCCGGCGTCTTCGCGCCGGGGCTGGCGATGCGGTCGGTGTTGGCGCGCAGGAAGCGGCCGTGCTCGTCGAGCTCGATGAGCGCCTTCTGGCCGACGAACTGCTGCTTGATGCCGTCGAACTCCTGCCCGGCGCTGGCTTTCGAGACGACCTTGGTATTGAAGTGCTGTGAGAAGAAATAGAAGCCCGCCCCCGCCATGGCGACGACGCCGATGAAGCAGACGGCGAGGACGCCGACGATGATCCAGACCCAGGTCTTGATCCTAACGGCCATCCGCCATCCTCATCAGGGCGCGGGCATCTTCGAGGCAGGGCGGATCGTTGCCCTGCTCGCAGAGCACCTGTGCCTGCCTGGCTTCGCCGGCGGCGGCGCTGCGATTGCCGGACCGCAGGGCGATGCGGCCGAGCTCGACGCGCGTCCGTCCCTTGACCCAGCTCTGTGCGTCCGGTCCCAGCGCGACCTCCAGGTCCTGCCGGGCATCGTCGCGTTTCAGCGCGACGCGGGCGGCGCCGCGCTTGTAGCGCCACAGCGTCTCCTCGCCGGGAATGCGCGGGCCGGTGGACTTCGCATACATGGCAAGACCTTCCGTCAGCAGGATCTCTGCCTGGTCGGGTCGGCCGGCACGAAGCGCGGTAGAGCCTGCTTCCAGCACTACCAGTCTGTTACGCGGGTGCAAACGGCGTAGTTCCTGGAGTGCCTTTTCGGCGCCGTCGTAACGTTTTTCGCGGTTATAGACGAGGACCAGGGCGAAAAGCGCGTCGGTCCCGCTTTCGCCGCCGGCGGCCGCCGTCTCCTCGAGCATGCGAATCCCGCGCTCCTTGCCGCCGCCGAAGCCGGCGACGTAGGCCATCATCCGCATCGGCATCGACAGCGTCGAGATGACGTAGCGGTAGGTGCCGACGGTGACGCCGGCATCCTTTCGCTTCGGATCGAGCTCCATCACCAGTTCGTGCTCGGCATAGGCGCGACGCGCGGCGCGGAAGCCGGCCAGCAGCTTGCCTTCGATCGAAGCGATGTACGACGCCTGCAGTCCGACCGCGGCGCCGAGGTCGTAGTGTGCCTGCGGGTCGCGCGGGCCGGCGGCGACCCGGCGTTCCGAGATCTGGATCGCCCTGGTGACGGCAGCGGTGAACTCGTCGACGAGCTCCTGCGCCGGCTTGCGCAGATCGACGCGTGGCTTGCTGAACGAGCCGAGATAGTGATCGACCGTGACGGCGCCCCGCATGAACAGCATCTTCAGCCAGATGGCGCTGGCGAGGGCGCGATGGGCCGGGGCATCGTCGGGCGCGACCGCCACCGCGCGGCGCAGCAGCGCGATGGCCTGGTCGTGTTCGTGCTCGTAAACCAGCTGGTTGGCGCGGGTTCTGAGGCTGTCTGCAGTCTCGCTCTGGGCCGCGACAGGCGGCCCGTGGAGCGCGACGAGAATCAGCGCAACGCAAGCCGCGCGCAGGGCCATAGGACTATGATAGCAATGCAACCGGCTACCAGTTAGGAGCTGTTATCCGGCTGTTAGAGGTCGAAGCCGACGTGCTTTCGGCTTCGAGAGGTTGACCGTGCGCCGGCTGGGAGGCCGGGCACGAAAGGAGAGACTGAAGATGCCACGAGGACGTAAGAACAAGTCGGAGGACGTGCTGCTCAGGTCAGCCGAGATGGTCGGCTGGGCGCTCGGCGGTCTCGAGCGCGAGATCGAGCAGACGAAGGCCCGACTGATCGCGCTGAACGCGCAGGCGGCGAAACTGCGCGCCCGCGCCGGCGTTGCGGTGCGCGCGGCCGTGACTGTCGCGGCCGATGCCGGGGAAGCCGCGGCGCGAGGAACACGCCGCCAGATGACTACCGAAGGCCGGAAGCGGATTTCGGAGATGATGAAGAAGCGCTGGGCCGAGGCCAAGAAAAAGAATCGCAATCGTTTATAACGGGACCCCTCGACCAAGGCCGCGCTCCGTCGCCCGCACGTAGGCGAGGTGCGCGGCCGCAATATCCTCCACTGCCATCCCGAGCGACTTGAAGATCGTGATCTCCGAGTCGCTCGTCCGCCCGGGCGCGACGGCGCCGGCCAGTTCGCCCAGCTCCGCCGCGATGCCATCGGCGGCCAGCGCGCCTTCCCCGATCGCCAGGACGACATCACCGGCTTCGGCCATCGCCCCGGCGCGAGAGTCGACGACGAGACGGGCGCGTCCGACGAGCGCGCCCGGCATCTCGCGCTGGTCCGGGCGACAGGCGCCGACTGCGGCGATGTGCGTCCCGGCCCCGATCCAGCCGTCCTCGATGACGGGGACGCGAGACGCCGTGGCGAGCACGATCATGTCGGCGCCGACCGCGGCGTCGCGCGGCTGCGCCACCGGCGTGACAGTCGCTGCCGTCAGGCCGCGCATCTCTGCTGCCATCGCCTCGCGATGTGACGGCGTCGGGCTCCAGATGCGGACCTCGCGCAGCGAGCGGACGCGGTCGAAAGCGAGGAGGTGGCTGCGGGCCTGGACGCCGGAGCCGAAGATCCCGAGGACACCGGCATCTTCGCGCGCCAGCAGTTTCGCCGACACCGCCGACACCGCCGCGGTGCGCGCCTCGGTGATGTAGCGGCCGTCCATGACGGCCAACAGCTCGCCGGTCGTGTCATCGAGCAGCAGGATGGTCGCGAGGTGTGACGGCAGTCCCTTCGCGTGGTTGTCATGGAATACCGTGACGAGCTTGGCGCCGAGTGCGCCGCGCCTGGGCATCGACGCCGGCATGAGGCCGAAGAACGCGCGCGCGGCGCCGACCTCGAGCACCGTCCTCAACGGCTGCGCGACACGCCCGGCCGCGAGCTCGGCGAGCGCCTCCTGCATCGCGGAGATCGAGATCGTCCATCGACAGCAGGTCGCGGACGTCGCGTTCGTTCAGAACCAGCATCGTCGTTCCCCTTCCGGGCTCAGCGGGCCCGACGGCGTCCGGCGTCGCCGTTTGCCGGCGTCCGCGGCCGCGGTTTCTCGGCCGGCACCTGCGCCTCGACGCTGTAGGCGCGGACGAAGCCGTCGGCATGATCCTCGATGAAACGTTCGAGCTCCAGCCGGCGGACAGTCGAACCGCCGAGCTCGCGCTGGTGCAGGATCGCGAGCAGCAGCGGCGCCACGAGCGAGACCGCAGCGTGCCGCAGATCGACGGCTCGCATTTCGCCGCGGGCCACATGCAGCGTCAACCGCTGTTCGACCGCTGCAAGCAGCGGCTCGAGCGTCGCCTGCAGATAGCTCGGTCCGACCCGGCCGTTGTGCAGTCCCTCGATGAGGCCGACGACGTGGGTGCAGATGCGGTTCATGTCGGCGAGGCCGAATGAGGCGCCGCTGAGCAGGCGCCGAATCGAACGGGCGAACGGCTCCTCCGTCATCGCGACCAGCGGCCGGAACCGCGCCGACTCGCGTCCCTGCCAGTCGAGAAACCCCTCGAGCACGCCGTCACGGTCCTTGAAGTAGTGACGCAGGGTGGGGACGCTGATGCCGGCGGCCGCGGCCAGCTCGCGAAAGCTCGGCCGGCCCTGCGAGAGATCGGTCAGGCGGGCGCCGAGCCGCTTGAGCAGCTCCTGCCTCTTCGTGTCGTAGTCACGGTTGCGACTGCCTGACGTGCGTGACATGGATTCGCGCCAGCTTATCCCACCGGGGGAGCGTTCCTGGGTGAAGAGTAACAATAAAACAACCCATTAAGAATAATTTATCAGTTGAAAGTCAGCGTTAGGCCCACGTTCATGAGATTTAATTCAATTTTCTAACGAGCCACGGGTTATCGTCCGCTTGTTTTTATATACGATATGGAATATAAAAAATAAGTGAACAAGGAAGCCCACAGGAACGCACTCGAACATTCAGGAGATGTGCAGATGACTTCGATGACTCGCAGGATCGGACGGATGGGGGCGATGCTGGCGCTGACCGTGGCGCTCGTGCCGCTTGGCGGTCGGGCAGCCCTCCAGGCGCAGCAGAAAGACATCGTCGACACGGCGGTCGCCGCCGGCTCGTTCAAGACGCTGGCAGCGGCGCTCAAGGCGGCCGGCCTGGTCGACACGCTCAAGGGAAAGGGCCCGTTCACGGTCTTCGCGCCGACCGACGAGGCCTTCGCGAAACTGCCGCCCGGGACGCTGGAGAGCCTGCTGAAGCCGGAGAACAAGCAGAAGCTGACCGAGATCCTGACCTACCACGTCGTGCCGGGCAGCGTCATGGCCGCCGACGTCGCGAAGATGCAGAGCGCCAAGACGGTCAACGGCAAGTCGGTGGCGATCAAGGCGGCGGATGGCAGCGTGATGGTCGACGGCGCCAAGGTCGTGAAGACCGACATCGCGGCGTCGAACGGCGTCATTCACGTCATCGACAGCGTCATCCTGCCGAAGTAGTCGTCCGTCCGCGACATCGGGGACTGGCACGAGTGACTGTCCCCGGGGACAGTCACTCGGGACAGTCACCAGTGACTGTCCCCGGGCGCGACGTCCTGCGTCCGGGGATTCCCGCTTGTCATTCCGGACGCCGACTTTTGTCGACGCCCGCCTTCGCCGACACCCGGCGCACGGTTTCGCTCACCCGCCAAGTCACAGCAAATCCGCTACTTATCGCCAGCGGCGGGCCGCCAACAGACCTGCCTCGGATGGTACGAGATCGGCTTCCCGCGATCCCGAGCGTCGATTGACAAGGACCACGCCCACTCCTAAGATGACGATCTTCGGCACCGTTCGCGACCTCCACCCATGATCGGCACCACCGTCGGAAAGTACCGCATCGTCGACAAGCTGGGCCGGGGCGGCATGGGCACTGTCTACAGGGCCGTCGACGAGACCCTCGACCGCGAGGTCGCGATCAAGGTCCTCAATCCAGATCTCTCCGACCCCGACGTGTTGAAGCGCTTCCGCGCCGAAGCGGTGACGCTGGCGCGCCTCAACCATCCGGGCATCGCCACCATCTACGAGCTGCATCACCAGCAGGAGGACCTGCTGATGGTGATGGAGTACGTGCGCGGCGAGACGTTTCACGATCTCTCGGATCGGCTGGGACCGATTGCGCCGCCTCAGGCGGCGCACCTGTGCATGCAGGTGCTCGACGCCCTCGGCCACGCGCACCGCGGCGGTGTCGTGCACCGGGATCTCAAGCCGGCGAACGTCATGATCACCGAGGGCGGCGCGGTCAAGGTGATGGATTTCGGCATCGCCCGCGTCCTCGGCACCGAGCATTTCACGCACGGCGGCTACATGATGGGGACGCCGGCGTACATGGCGCCCGAGCAAGTGCTCGGGCGGGAGATCGACGGCCGCGCCGACCTCTATTCGGTTGGCGTGGTTCTGTATCGTCTGCTCACCGGCCGCCTGCCCTTCAACGCCGACACGGCGATCTCGATGGTGCAGATGCAGATCTCCGAGCCGCCGACGCCGATGGTGACCTTCAGGCCGGATCTGCCGCCCTGGTGCAGCGTTATCGTCGAGCGCGCGCTCGCGAAGTCGCCGGCCGACCGCTTTCAGAGCGCGGAGGAGTTCCGCGGCGCGCTGCTCGCGGCCGTCACGCCGCAGGCGCTCGGCGAGATGCCGACGCTGGCGACACCGACGCCGCCCGGCCTGACGCTCGACGTCGACCGCACCCAGCCGCATCGTACGCCGACGTCGCAGCGTTCGGCCTCGATGCCGTCGCCGACGCAAGTGTCGTCGCCATCGCAATCGGCGATCCGCCCGGCGGTGCCGGCGCCGCCGACGCCCACCGGCACCTCGCAGACCGAGCGTACCGGCACGACCGTCGTCCTCGGTCGCACGCACCTGGCTGCGATGGCGGCGCTCCTGGTGATCGTAGCGATCGGCATCGGCATTCTCGCGTTCGCCGCCTTGCGCGGGCGGCAGCAGACGCCGGCGCAACAGGCCGGCCTGCCGACGCCCCCCGTCACTGACGCCGCGCCGGCCGATCTTCCGGCCGCCAGCACGGCGACGCCATCGCCTGCCACCGAACCGACTGCCCCGGCACCGGTACCTCCGGCGGCGCCGCCTCCGCCCGGCGCGCCGAAGCCCGGCGCCGCCGCGGCGACAACACCGCCGGTTGCGACTGCCGGCGCAAACGCCGCTCCTGGAGCCAAGCCCACGGGGAAGCCAGCACCGGGGGCTGCGGGCACGGTTGACGGTCGAGGCGTGAAGCCCGCGCCGGCCGAGCCGCTGCCGTCGACGCCGGTCGTGCCTCCGCCGCCGCCTGCGCCTGCGCCTGCGGCCGCGAAGGAAGAACCACCGCCGGCGACGTTCAACCAGGTGCGCGTGCTGGTGACCGACGGCGACAGGGCGCGCGAGCGTGAGGGCACGCTGCAGCTTGGCGGCGGGCAGGTCTCGGTGGTCGCTGCCGGCGGCGGCGCGCCGATCGTCACGCTGCCGATGTCGTCGATCGCGAGCGTGTTCTACGCGCGCTCGAAGCAGCCGAAGTGGAAGGACGCGAGCGGCAAGGAAGTGGAGAGCCGCGCCGATCTCGGTCGGATGGGATTCCTGCGCGGCGAGCGCAACTGGATCATCCTGCTGACCGGCGGCGAGCCTGTCATCCTTCGCATCGAGGACTCGGCGATGCGGACCGTGCTGCCGGCGCTCGAAGAACGCACCGGCCGCCGCATCCAGCGGTAGGCGGTCGTCTCAGCCACCGATCTCAGTAGCCGACCGCCTGCCCGTCCTTGCGCGGATCGGATCCTCCCATCAGCACGCCGGTCCGCGGATCGATCAGGATGCCCTGAAAGCCGCCGAAGGCGCCGATCGTCGAGATGATCTTGTGGCCGCGCGATTCGAGCCCGGCCCGCGCCTCGGCTGAGATTGCGGACTCGAGCGCGAGCCCGGCGCCCGAGTGCCGGAACCGCGCCGCTTCGCCCGCCTCCTGCACGTTCATGCCGAAGTCGATCAGGTTGAGCAGCACCTGAACGTGTCCCTGCGGCTGCATGTCGCCGCCCATGACGCCGAACGACAGCCAGGGCTTGCCGTCCTTCAGCACCATCGCCGGCACGAGCGTGTGGAACGGACGCTTGCCGGGCGCGAGCGCGTTCGGATGGGCCTGGTCGAGCGAGAAGAGGCTGCCGCGATTGTGCAGCGCGATGCCTGTTTCGCCGGCGGCGATGGCGGCGCCGAAGTTCTCGTAGATCGATTGAATCAGCGAGACGACATTCCCCTGCGCATCGGCGACGGTCAGGTAGATGGTGTCGCCGCGCGCCGCCGGCGGTTCCTTGCCGGCATGAGGCGGCAGGCGTCAGCGTCAGCGGCTTGTAGTCGGACGTCCGCCCGGGATCGATCTCCTTGCGGCGTGCCGCCGCGTAATCCTTCGCCAGCATGCGGTCGAGCGCGCCGCGTGGCACGGAGTTGAGATCGCCGAGCCACGCCGCGCGATCCGCGAAGGCAATCTTCTTGGCCTCGACGAGGAGATGCAGGTAGGCGGCCGAATTGTGGCCGAGCGCCTTGACGTCGAATCCTTCGAGGATGTTCAGCATCTCGAGCGCGACGATGCCCTGGGTGTTGGGCGGCAGTTCGAGGACGTCGTGGCCGCGATAGCTCGTCGACAGCGGCGTCACCCAGTCGGACGTATGCGCCGCCAGGTCGGCCGCGGTCAGCAGGCCGCCGCGCGCCGTCATGTCAGCCGCGATCGCTTTCGCAATCGCGCCGCGATAGAAGGCGTCGCGTCCGCCCTTTGCGAGCTGCTCTAGCGTCGACGCCAGCCGCGGGTTGCGAAAGACGTCTCCGGCCGCCGGCGCCTTGCCTCCCGGCAGGAAGGTCGCGGCCGCGGCCGGGTCCTTTGCCAGCAATGCCTCTTCAGCCTGCCATTGACCGGCGATGATCTCACTCACGGCGAAGCCGTCGCGCGCATAGCCGATCGCCGGCTCCAGGGCCCTGGCGAGCGTGATCGTGCCGTGCTTGGTGAGCAGCTCGTTCCACCCGTCGACGACGCCGGGGACGCTCACCGAGAGGACGCCGCGGTACGGAATGTCGGTGAGATTGCGACGCCTGAATTCGGCCGGCGTCGCCGCGGCCGGCGCGCGTCCGCTGGCGTTGAGGCCGCGCGCCTGCTTCGCCTTCGGGTCGTAGACGATGGCGAAGAGATCGCCGCCGACGCCGTTCATTGTCGGCTCGACAACCGCCAGGACTGCAGCGGCCGTGACCGCGGCGTCGACGGCATTGCCGCCCTGCTGCAGCACGCGGAGCCCCGCGGCCGAGGCCAGCGGCTGGCTGGTCGCGACGACGCCGTTGCGCGCCATCACGACCGAGCGCGTCGCGCGCGGGTTGCCGGCGGGCCGATCCCCAGGCAGCTGGGTCGCAGGCGTCATCACCGTCGTCACAACGAGCAGCGCGCCGATGACAGTTGACGGGCGCATCGCTTACTTGAGCGCCGCGAGCTTGCCGACATCCACCTTGCTCACGATCTCGTGCAGCGCCTTGACGTCGTCGATGTTGTTGCCTTCGACCGTCAGCAGGAAGCGCTTGCCGATGAACGCGTTCAGCTCGCCGTCCTTGCCCTCGGTGTTCCACTTCTCCCACCCGGGCTGGCCGGCGACGAGCGTCGATTTCTCGTAGCCGCGCTCGGTCTCTTTCTCGTACCCCGATTGCAGCATCATCGCGTAGGGCGCCAGGAAGAGCTGATTGAAGCCCGAGTCGACGATCTTCATCTCGACGCGCGCCGGCCCTTTCGAGTAGCGCACTTCGGCCTGTGAGAACGCGAACGGCACGCTCATGCGTTCGCCGGTGGGCTTGGCTTTCTCCCAACCGTCGAGCTCGGGAAAAAATGTCTGGAGATCGCGGAAGCTGACCGGAGGGACGGCCTGCGAGTTCATCGCCGCAGCGCCGCTGCTGGCCATCGCCTCGAGGCCCTTGGCCATCTGCTCGAGGCCTTTTGCGGCCTGCTGCGCGCCGGACTCTGCTGTCTTTGCCGCCTGTTCAGCCGCCCTGGCCGCTTCCTCTGCGCGCTTCTGCTCAGCGTTGCCGCAGCCTGCAGCCGCGAGCGTCGCGGCCAGCGCCATCCATGCGAATCGATGCATTGTCGCCATCCTCACGGGGAGTATGAACAGCCGGGGTTGCCGCAATTGTAGCAGGGCGGCACACGTCGTCCCGGCAGTGGTCCCAGCGAGGATGGCTGCGGATGCGTCTGGCGTTCGGCCAATCGGTAGAGCGTTTCGTGCTCGAACCGGCGCCGGACGCTACATGAGTGGTTCCGGCTGACGCCGAACCCTACAGAAAGTGCCTTGGCAGGAGGCGCGCGCTATTAGAAGAGCGCGACGACGAGAATCGCGCACACGAGCAGAAACGCCACCATCCGCTCCGCATTGCTGGAGAAGTTCAATTCAAACATGTTGTCCGTCCTTCCTATACAGGGTAAGACGGGCAACGGGGGGCAAAAGTTTAGCGGGAAAGGTAACGGATCTGTGAGGTTTGTGTGGCAGCCGCCGCCACAAGTGCCGCAATTATCGCGGCTTGCCGCCCTGAGTCGACGGCGCGGAGGCGACGTAACTGCGGCGGGCGCGGGCAACCATGCCCGGCTTCTTGATCTTCACTTCGAGCTTGTGGACCTTGCCGTCGTTGACCTCGGGGCTGAAACCCATGACGTACTGACTGTGAAGCTCCTGCGCGACGCGAGTGAAGGTCGGTCCGAGTTCTTCCTGTTTCTTCAGCATGAAGAAGCCGCCGCCGGTTTCGTCAGAGACGCGGCGCAGGCCGCGGTCCGGTGACGTGCGGACACGCCTCTGGTCGATGACGTACTCATTTTCCAGCCCGATCGAATAAACCATGATCTCGTTGACGCGGGCCCGCTCGATCACGTCGCCGGCGTCCTTGCGGCTGGCCGTGTCTTCGCCGTCGGTGAAAACGAGCACGACCTTGCGTCCATCGAGCGGTTCGAGCTCGTTCATGCTGTAGTCGATCGCGTCGAACAGGCGCGTCGGGTAGCCGAAGTCGAGATCGCCGAGCGCGCGAATGAGCTGGTCGCGGTTGTTGGTGAAGGGCAGCCCGGCTTCGGGTTTGACCTCGAGCTTGTCGTTGAAGGCGCCGACCTTGCCCTTGTCCTCGGGCAGCATGCGGTGGAGGAACTCCTCGGCCGCCAGCTTCACGAGATCGAGCGCGAGCGTCATGCTGCCGCTGGTGTCGAGCATGACGACGACGCTGATCGGCGTGACCTGGTTGTCGAACGTGGTCAGCTGCTGTGGCTTGCCGTTGTCGTAGACCTCGAAGTCCTCGCGCCCCAGGCTGCTGACGAGCCGCTTCGCGCTGTCGGTGACGGTGACGTAGAGCGGTACGGTCTGCGTACCGACCTTGATCTGGGCTCCTGTCGGCACGGCGAAGAACGCCGCCGCGGCCACCACGGCCAGCGAGACCAGCATCTTCATGGGGGACACCCGCGCAACCGATCGAAGGACACGCATGATTTGGCTCTGTTTCTCTGAGGCGACTGACTGCCTACAGGATACCGCGGCGTCACAGGACCGCGAAATCACCGTCCCAGCACCTGCACGACCACCGGCGCTATCGCTTCGGCCATGCGGCGGTAGCCGTCGACCGACGGGTGCAGATCGTCCGGCGAGCTGGCCAGCCGGTCGGGACTGCCCGGGGTGGCCACGGCCGCACGCGTATCGACGAACGCAATCCGCGGGTCGGCTGCCGCCTGTTCGCGAATCCAGGCGTTGACGGCGCGCATCTTCGCGTTCTGGTCGGGCCGCGCGGTGTTGAATGGAATGATGCTGCCGGCGACGACGCCGATCTCCGCGGCGATCGCCGCGTCATACATCGCCCGCAGCCGGCGGGTGACGTCGGCGACCTCGCGCCCCTGGTAGATGTCGTTCACGCCGGCGATGAGGATGACGACGGCCGGCGCCGCCGCGACGACGTCGCGCTCGAAGCGCGCCGCGATCTGATCGGTGCGTTCGCCGTTGACACCGCGGTTGAGTACCTCCCAACCGGGGTGCGACTGCATCAGCCAGTAGGCGTACTGGCTGGTTTCGTCCCCGGCGCCGCGCGGCGGCTTCTCGACCGGCGACAGGAAAGCCGGCGTCCCCGCCGTTGTCGAGTCGCCCATGGCGACGATCCTGATGCGCGGCTGCATGGCCTGTCCTGCCCCGGAGTTGATGGCGACGGCTGCGATCGACGCCGCGCAGAAACCGGCGGCGGCGCGTGCCAGCCGCGTCATGGTCTGGTGAAGAGCAGCGGCGAGGCGGCGCGTTCTTTCTGCAGCGCCGCCGACACTTTCTCCGCCGCGCGCATCACGCGCAGGATGTTCAGGCCGAGGATCTTCTTAATCTCGTCGTCCTTGTAGCCGCGGCGCAGCAGCTCCGCCGTCAGGGCCGGATAGGTCGAGACGTCCTCGAGCCCGAGCGGAACGCTGGTGATGCCGTCGTAGTCGCCGCCGAGGCCGATGTGGTCGATGCCGGCGACCTTCTTGATGTGGTCGATGTGGTCGGCGGCGTCAGCGATCGTCGCGCGGGGCGCGGGATTGGCCTTCGTCCATGCCTCCATCGCCGTCTTCAGGGCAGCCGGATCCGCTGCCAGCGTCTGCTTGAGCCGGTTCTCTTCGGCCGTCTGCTTCTGGTTCCACGCCGTGACCTTCGGCGACAGGAAACCCGGCACGAAGGTGACCATCACGACGCCGCCGTTCTTCGGCAGCATCTGCAGGATGTTGTCGGGGACGTTGCGCGGCACGTCGTTGACGGCGCGCGCCGACGAATGCGAGAAGATCACCGGCGCCGCCGACACCGCGATCGCGTCGGCCATCGTGTCGGGAGAGACGTGCGACAGGTCGACGAGCATGCCGAGCCAGTTCATCTCGCGCACGACCTGCTCACCGAACGGCGACAGGCCGCCGAGCGCGGGCGCATCGGTCGCGGCGTCGGCCCACGGGATGTTGCGCGAGTGGGTGAGCGTCATGTAGCGCGCGCCGAGACGGTGGAACATCCGGAGCGCGCCGAGGGAGCTGTCGATGGAGTGGCCGCCCTCCATGCCGATGAGCGACCCGATCCTGCCCTTCTTGAACACGCGCTCGACGTCGTCGGCCGTGAGCGCGAGCTCGAAGGTGTCCGGATACTTGCGCATCATCCTGTGGACGATGTCGATCTGTTCGAGCGTCGCCGTCACCGCCGCCTGCCCCTGCAGCTCCGCCGGAACGTAGACCGACCAGAACTGACCGCCGACGCCGCCGCTCCGCAGGCGCGCGATGTCGGTCATGATCGCCGGCTGCGGCCTGGAAATGTCGAGCTTGTCGAGGTCGCGACCGGCGGTCTCGCGCAACGCCCACGGATAGTCGTTGTGTCCGTCGATGAGCGGCACCTGTTTGTGGAGCGCCCTGGCGCGGTTCATCAGCGCGGCGTCAGCCTGCGGCGATTCGCTGATGGCGTGGAGGGTGGCGGCGGAGACAAGAAGCGCAACGGCGGCGGCTCGCATCGCGGGATTATTGCACGGCAGGTGCGCACGACAGGTGCGCACGACAGGTGCACACGGCAGGGGCCCACGGGCACGAGTACAATCCGGCATGGCCAAGGCTCCCACCACCCTCGAGCTCATTTGGGAACACGACCTCGTGCTCAGCGGTACGGCGGGCGAGGCGACGATGACCCTCGACAGCGCCGGCGTTGCCGGTCCGTCGCCGGTGCACGCCCTGGGCTTCGCGCTCGCCGGCTGCATGGCGATGGATGTCGTCCACATCCTGCGCAAGGGCCGTCACGATCTGCGCGGGCTGAAGGTCGAGCTCGTCGCCGAGCGTGCTCCCGAGGATCCCCATCGTTTCACGCGCGTCGAGATGAAGTACACGGTCACCGGCGAGGTGCCGAAGGACCAGGTCCAGCGCGCGATCGACCTTTCCCGCGACAAGTACTGCTCGGTCTGGCATTCCCTGCGTGAAGACATCACCCTCGACGCGACGTTCACGGTCGCTTCCGGGGTATGAGCCAGGCCCGGTCCCGTCGGCTCTATCTCGATTGGCTGCGGGGGCTCGCCGTCCTCATCATGATCCAGGCGCACCTCATCGACAGCTGGACGCGCGCGCCCGATCGCCAGACGCGCGAGTTCGCCTACGCAATGATCCTCGGCGGCTTTGGCGCGCCGCTCTTCCTCTTTCTTGCGGGTGTCGCGGTGCCGCTCTCGGCAGCGGCGAAAGTCGCGCGCGGCAGCAGCGTCGCCGTGGCGACGAAGGCCGTGGCGCGCCGCGGCCTCGAGATCTTCGGCCTCGCCTTTCTGTTCCGGATTCAGTCGTGGCTCGTGAGCTGGGGCCCGAACCGCGGCCTGATCAAGGTCGACATCCTGAACATCATGGGGCCGTCGATCGCGCTGACGGCGGGCCTCTGGGGTCTGAGCCGCACGACGCGGACGCGCCTGATCGTCTTCTCCGCGTTGACAGTCGCCGTCGCGCTCTTCACCCCTGGCATCCGCGCGTGGCCGGCACTGATGGCGCTGCCAGACCCGATCCGCGCCTACATCGCGCCGGTGCCCGATCTCAGCAACTTCGTCCTGCTGCCGTGGATTGGCTTCGTCTTCGCGGGCGCAGTCGTCGGCCTGGTGCTCGACGATGCCAGGACAGCCGATCGCGAACGCCGCGCCAACCTCGCGTTCTTCGCCGGCGGCCTCGCGCTGGCGTTTGCCGCCCATCGCGCGTCGTACGCACCGGCGGTCTTCCCGCACTCCAACTACTGGACGACGTCGGCCTCGTTCTTTCTGCTGCGCCTGGGGATCCTCGTCGCCGTTGTCGGCGGCGCGTGGCTGTGGGAGCAGCGCCGCGGCGGCATCGAGAAGCGAAGCCCTCTCCGCCAACTGGGACGGACCTCGCTCTTCATCTACTGGATCCACGTCGAGATGGTCTACGGCCTGATCTCGCTGCCGCTGCATCGCAGCCTGTCATGGCTGCAGTCGTGGCTGGGATTCGCCCTCTTCAGCTGCTTCATGCTGCTTTGTTCGATCGCGAAGGATCGCCTGGTCACGCGCTGGAAGGATCGACGCCAGGGTGCGCGGATTGACTACGACGCCGCCGCGTCGGCGTGAACCTGTCCGCTACCCGGTCCGCATCGCGATCATCGGGTCGACCGTCGCTGCCCGCCGCGCCGGCAAGTAGCAGGCGACGACCGCCACAGCGCACAGCAGCGCCGCTGCACCCATGAAGGCGAACGGTTCGCGCGGTCCGACGCCGAGTGCGATGCGCAGGCCAATCTCCTGCGTTCGCCGGCTGACGGCGTAGTTCATCACGCTGTAGGTTCCGACGGCGGCCAGCAGCAGCGCCAGCGCCGCCAGGGCGCCGAACAAGCCGGCGTTCAGGCGCCACCGTCCCATCGCCGTCGCCACGATCTCGTCCATCGTCGTCAGTTCGACCGGCTGGCTCGGATCGATCTCGCGCACGACGCGCCTGATGTCGCCGGCGATCGCAAGCGGCACGACTTCGCCGACGAGCTGACGCGCCAGCCGTCCTCGCGAGGCGCCGAGCATGATCCACGTCGCGACGTCGCGCCGGCGATCGACGCTGCGGGACAGCAACAGGTTCGACACGTTGGCGCAGGCGATCAGCAGCACCGCGCCGACGGCGCACAGCAGCAGGAGCAGCGCCTGACGCGTCGTGCCCAGCAGCTCGGCGACGAGCGGCCGGACGACCGCGCGGAACGGCTCCGTCACCTTCGGCCGGTGCTCCCTGGTCAGCGATTGAATCGCGACGTCGAGCGCGGCCCGCGCCTGTTCGATCGAGACGCCCGGCCGCAGCCGGCTCACCGCGACCATCCAGAACAAATTGCGATTGTGCAGCGCCTTCTGTCCGACCGCGCCCTCGACCGGCGCCCACACCTCGGCATCGTCGGGATAGGTCAGCCCGCGCGGCATGACGCCGACGATGGCGTGCGACTCGTGATCGAGCAGCATCGTCCGGCCGACGACCGCCGGGTCGCCGCCGTAGAGCCGCTGCCAGACGCCGTGCCCGATGACGACGACGCGCGGCGCTTCGAACCGATGATCGTCGGCGCGGAGGGTGCGGCCGAGGGCCGGGGGCGTACCGAGGACGTCGAAGAACGCATCGCTTATCAGTCGAACCTGGACCTGTTGCGGATCGCCGGCACCGGTGACCGCGGTCGCGAAGTTGACCGACGACATCGACGCGATCGATTCGAAGGCATCGCCGGCGCGTGAGCGCCAGTCCCGCGCGTCGAGGTACGAGATCTCGACGAACGGGTGATTGCGGACGACGTCGGTCTGCCAGAGGACGGCGAGGTGCTTCTGGTCGCGATCCAGTGACCGCCTCCCTCCAGGCCTGGCCCCCGGCACCGTCTGAGGTGGCACCGCACCGCCTCTCCAGGAGGGCTCGCCATCGCTCCCCGAGGCTTCGTCGGCTAAGTGACTGCGGTACAATTATTTGCGGGCAGTGAATGGGCGCCGTCGCTTTGCTGGCCGAACCCACGATAAGATTGGCGGGATTTTCTCGGCGTTACGGCCACAGATACAGGACTCATCTCAATGATCAGCGTCGCCGCCATTCGGATGCAGCAGTTCGGGGTCCACTTCTACCAGGCTTCTCTCACCGCCAGCGACATCGACAAGCTCGTCAGGTTCGAGGTACTGAATTACGGCGAGCGGGGTCAGCCCGTGCGCGGCGGCCGCAAGAAGGCGCCGACGCCGTCGACGAAGGTGAACTGGGATCTGCTCGAGCGGCGCATCGCGGCGAGCGACAAGGCATACCAGCGCCAGATCATCCGCAAGAAAATCGACGAGCTGGTCCAGTACTACGAGCAGTGCCGGCAGGCGCGCGACCTGCCGTCGATCGCCGGCGCGGTCATCATCTCGTGCGATGAGGCGCTGCGCTTCGATCCGACTGCGGCGGGATCGGTGCTCGGCGTGCTCAAGGTGCCGGAGCGCGAGGGCATCCTGCGCGCGATCGACGGCCAGCACCGGCTGCTGGCGCTGCATGCCGACATCGAGCGCTTCGGCGACGAGGCGTTCACGGTTCCCGCGATCATCTTCGACCGCCTGCCGGAAGATCACGTCGTGCAGATGTTCGTCACCATCAACGCCAAGCACACGCGGCTGAACGCGTCGCACCTGGTATCGCTCTCCGGCCGTCAGCTCTATCGCGACGAAAGCCTCGCCGCCGCGCACGACATCGTGCGGGCGCTCAACGATCGCGAGGATTCGCCGCTGTACGGCGACATCAAGCTGCTGGGCGTCGGCAGCGGCCGCGTCGCGCAGGCGCCGCTGGCGCAGGAGCTCAAGAAGCTGTTCGCATCCGAAGCATTCGGCCAGGGCCGCAAGGGCGACGCCTTCCGCGAGGAATCGAAGCGGTTCTTCGTCAATTACCTGAAGCAGGTCGCGCAGGTCTTCACCGCCGCCTGGGGCGGCAGGAAGTACAGCATCAAGAGCGCGACGGCGCTGCGCGCCTTCATCCGCGTCGCACCGGACGTCGTCCGGAGGCTGGATCAGGAACACGCGGACCGTACCGACTTCCGCGCCATCGGCCGCGTCATCGCGCCCTGGGGGCGTCGCATCGGGGATCTACGGTTCGAGACCGAGGGGGCCTGGAAACGTTCCGGAGCGACGGTCGATCTGCTGGCGAAGGAACTGCGGTTGGCGTTGCAGTATCCTGAAGGGGCGGCGGTCTGACGGTCGCGCCCGCGCCGTACAAGAAAAAAGGGCATCGCCGTTATTGACGATGCCCCCGGTTTATTTGCGGGCGACCCGGCTCCCCAGCAACTCACGGCTCCCTGCCGTAAATATTCAGGCCGCCTGCACTCTGGCCTAGAGCAAGTGGTATGCCCGGTTTTCCAGCCGGATTTCCGCCCGTTTTCAGCCCTTTTTCGACGCCTCGCGCCTGATCGGTGCACCAATCCGTCACCCCGATTACGGTTTTGAATTTCGCTCCTTTTTGCTGTTGGCTGCTCCGCTTTCTAGACCGTGCTGCTCGTCGCGACGCGACCCGAGTAAGCTCTCAGCGCAGAGATAGCGGCGCGGCGGTCTGACTCCTGCGGCGCGGATTCAGCGGACGACGTCCGGTATCATCCCCGAGCAATCAGCAGCGCCGCGTTCGAGCCCGACGCCAGACCGGATGCGGCGTACGACCGCCATGCACATTGACCTCAACAGTGACGTCGGAGAATCGTTCGGCGCCTACAGCATCGGCGCCGACGCCGCGGTCATCGCGAGTATCTCGTCGGCAAACGTCGCCTGCGGGTTTCACGCCGGCGATCCGGGCGTGATGCGACGCACGGTGCAGCAGGCCCGCGACGCAGGCGTCGCGATTGGCGCCCACCCCGGGTTTCCTGACCTCGTCGGCTTCGGCCGCCGCGAGCTTCGTGCGTCGCCGCGGGAGGTCGAGGACATGGTCGTCTACCAGCTCGGCGCGCTGGTGGCGCTGGCGCGGGCAGAGGGGACCCGGGTGACGCACGTCAAGGCGCACGGCGCGCTTTACAACATGGCAGCGCGCGACGGCGCGCTCGCCGACGCGATCGCGCGGGCGGTCGCGTCGGTCGATTCGACGGTGCTCCTGTTTGGCCTGCCGGGATCGCAGCTGCTTCGCGCCGGCCGCGCCGCCGGGCTCGCGGTCGTCGCCGAAGGATTCGCCGATCGGGCCTATCAGGCCGACGGGTCGCTCGTCTCGCGCGCGCACCCGGGCGCCGTCATCCACGACATCGAGGAAGTCGTGCGCCGTTCGATGCGGCTCGTGACCGAGGGCAGCGTCACCGCCATCGACGGCTCGGAGCTGGCTATGCCGGTGCAGACGATCTGCATTCACGGCGACACGCCGGGCGCTGACGTGCTGGCCCGGCAACTCCGGGCCGGCCTCGAGCGTAACGGCGTCGCCGTCTGCTGCGTCCGGCGCGAGGACTGCCAGTGACGTCGACCTCGACCAGCGCGGCCGCGCCAGGCCTGTTCGCCTGGTGGCGCGCCGGCTCGGCCGACGCGCAGCGGGCGCTCATCGCCGCCGGCCTCGGCTGGATGCTCGACGCGTTCGACGTCATGCTCTACGCCCTGCTGATCCCGGCGATCATCAGCGACCTCGGCCTGTCGCGCCAGACGGCTGGCGCGATCGGCTCGGTGACGCTCGTCGCCGCGGCCGCGGGCGGCCTCGCCTTCGGCGTCATCGCCGATCGCTTCGGGCGGACGAAGGCCCTGATGGCGAGCGTGATCATCTACTCGGTGTTCACGGCCGCTTGCGGCTTCGCCAACACGGCGGCGCAGCTGGCGATTTTCCGGGTGCTGCTCGGCATCGGCATGGGCGGCGAGTGGGCGAGCGGCGCGGCGCTGGTGTCGGAGACCTGGCCGGCGGAACACCGCGGCAAGGCGCTCGGCCTGATGCAGAGCGCGTGGGCGATCGGCTACGGCCTCGCCGCAGTCGTGACGATGCTGGTGCTGCCGGTCTGGGGCTGGCGCGCCGTCTTCTTCATCGGCGTCCTGCCGGCACTGCTGACGGTGTGGGTGCGTCGCTACGTCAAGGAGCCGGCGCTCTGGACGGAACGGCGCCAGTCGTCGCAGAAGATTGGCCGAGTGTCCGAGATCTTCGCCGACGGCCGCGCCGGCTTGACCGTCGCCGTCACGGTCATGAACGCCTGCACGCTCTTCGCCTGGTGGGGCTTCAACCTGTGGCTGCCCGGCTTTCTCTCGGCGCCCGCCGATTCCGGCGGCGTTGGCCTGACCGCGCGTCAGATGTCGTGGTTCGTCATCGCGATGCAGATCGGCATGTGGTTCGGCTACGTGACCTTCGGCTACATCAGCGACGCGGTCGGCCGGAAGCGCGCCTACGTGTCCTATCTCGTCGCGGCGTCGGTGCTCATCGTGATCTACACCTCGGTTCACGTCCCTGTCGTGCTGCTCCTGCTCGGGCCGTTCGTCGCGTTCTTCGCGACCGGCTACTTCAGCGGTTTTGGCGCCGTCACGGCCGAGATTTACCCGACGGAGATCCGGGCGACGGCGCAGGGGTTCACCTACAACCTCGGACGGATCGCGAGCGCCGCGGCGCCGTTCACCGTCGGCACGCTGGCGCAGACCCAGGGCTTCGACGTCGCGCTGTCGACGACCTCGATCGCGTTCGCGCTGGCGGCAGTGATGTGGTTCTGGATCCCGGAGACGCGCGGGCGGGCGCTCGCGTGAGATCTCGCGACGGTCGCGGAGCTGAAGCTCTCGGCTCCGAACTCGGCGTCCTTCGCGGAGCTGAAGCTCCGCGCTACGAAGGTGTACGTAGGGCGGGGCTTCAGCCCCGCCGGCGTGAGACCCGCGAATGACACGCTGGTTGCTGCTGACCCGCGGGCTGCTCGTGACGCTGCTTGCCGCGCTGGCGTCCGGTTGCCTCGTGCTGTCGGTCAACCCGGCCTACGACGACAACACGCTCGCATGGGACCCGGATCTCATCGGCCAGTGGGACGACGCCGAGGACAAGGCGTCGATCGCCATCGAGCGCGGCGAGTGGCGCTCGTACAAGCTCCGCTACCAGCACCCGATCGAGACCGGCGAGCTGACGGGGTACCTGACCATCGTCGGCAACGAGCGCTTTCTCGACGTCATGCCGGCGCGCGGCCAGGACCGCGGCTCGTTCCTGATCCCGGTTCACGCCGTCCTCCGCGTCCGCCTGAAAGGCGACACGCTGGAGCTGACGCCGCTGTCGTACGACTGGTTCGCCGATCAGTTGCGTTCGGGAAAGCCGATCACCGGCCTTGCGGCGTCGCTCGACCAGAAAGAGAATGCTCTTCTCACGACACCGGGCGACCGGTTCCGCGACTGGCTGCGGCTCCAGCCGGTCGATGGTCCGATGTTCGGCGCCGCCGCGACGTTCACGCGGCAGCCGGCGCGATGAATCATCGAGCTCACTGACAGGAATCAGATGCGGCCATCAACCCCGATCCAGATCGCCGGCGTCCTCATCGCAGCGTGGGTCGCCGCCACCGCTGCTCCGGCGGCGCAGAACCGCAGCGAGGACGAGTACACGCGCTACGAGCTGCTCGCGCCCGAGACGGCGTCGTTCAAGATCGTCTACGACGTCACCGCGGTGACGCCAGGCGCCAGGTACTTCTTCAACCCGATTCGCATCGGCAGTGTCGCGACCGACGAGTCCGTCATCGACCTCATGACCGGCGCGCCGCTGAAGTTCCAGGAGGTGAGCGGCGCCGAGGCGCGCGAGTCCGGCCTCGTGAACGCCGCGCTGGAGGGGCGCTACATCCGCGTCGAGCTGGCGCGGCCGGTGCCGCCCGGCGGCGAGGGCCGCATCCGCATCATCAAGACCTACAAGGATCCAAAGAGCTACTTCCGCGACGGTACTGCCCTCGTCTTCGATCGTCCGCTGGGGATCAAGCGCAACGCGGTCGTGCTGCCGGCAGGCTACGAGATCATCTCGTGCAACATCCCGTCCCAGGTCATCGAGGAGAGCGACGGCCGGATTGGCATCAGCTTCATGAACACAAATCCGGGGCAGGCCCCGCTCGTCCTCCGCGCGTCTGCGATACCCCGTCCGGTTGCCGGCGCCGCGCCGGCGCCGGCCGCGGCCGGTGCGCGAACGACGAAGCCGATCGCCGCCGACCCCGCGCCGCCCCTGCCGCCGATGGAGCGTGTCCGCGTATCGGAGCGCGCATTCCAGGACCGCGAGATCGTCTACTTCCTCAAGAGTCCCGAGACCCACTCGTTCAGCCTCTATCACGACTACACGGAAACCCGCCCGGGAACCGACCGCTACGTCAACGTCGTCCGCGCCGGGAGCGCGGTCTCGGAACCGTCGGCGAAGGTCCTCGACACTGGCGAGGCGTTGAAGACCGAGACCCTCAAGGGACCGGCGATCACCGCCGCGGGCGTCGACATCGGCGAGCCGGTGCGTCCGGATTCCGAGATCGTCCTGATCCGGTTTCCGCCGGTCGCGAAAGGGCAGAGCCTGCGGCTGCGAATCGAAGAGACCTACACGGATCCCGCGCGCTACGACCTGGTCGACGGGCAGCTGATGTGGCGGCGAAGCTTCGGCCGGCCGCGCAACGATATCGTCCTGCCCCAGAACTGGTATTTGACGGCCAGCTCGATTCCCGCCACCATCAGTCAGACAGAGGACGGGCGTGTACGGCTGTCGTTCGTGAATCCCCGCCCCGACGCCATCGACGTCTTCGTGAAGGGACGACGTAAATAGATGCTCAAGGGCACGCGCACGGCACTCGTGAAGAAGATTCAGCCCGTCAGTATCCACGGGCAGATCTCACTCGACGTCTACTTCGTCGATCCCGAGGACCCGCAGGGACAGGTCAGCCTGGCGCGCGTCGGCCCGGAGGCCACGCCGCGGCACCTCGAGGCCGGTGACGTCGTCGATTTCCATTACGTCCTCGGCGTTGTGACGTCCATCACGCGTCCCTGACCGCCGGTCGGCGGGGCGGCCGCGCCGCCTTGCAATACCCGGCCTGCTACTGCAAACTGGAAGGACCCCAGCAGGAGCCCCATGCGTCAGCCCTGGTTTTGCCCCGGCTTCGCCCTGTCCGTGCTCGTCGTGCTCGCCATGCTCGCGTCGGCGCCGCCGGCAGTGCCGTCCGCGCAGGAGGCTGCGGCCCGGCTGCCGGCTGCGCGCGAGGTCATCGATCGCTACGTTCGCGAGATCGGCGGCCGCGAGGCGGTCCTGGCCCAGTCGTCGACGCACGTGGTTGGCACGGTGGCGCTGCCGGCGGCCGGCATCAGCGGCGAGATGGAAACGTTTCACGCCAAGCCGAACCGGTTCCTGCAGCGGCTGGTGCTGCCCGGGATCGGCACCGTCGAGGAAGGCTTCGACGGCACCGTGGCGTGGACGATGTCGCCCTTGACGGGCCCGGCGCTCGTCGACGGCAAGCAGCTCGAGCAGCGCCGGTTCGACGCCGACTTCTATGAAGAGCTGAAGCCCGACGGGCGCTACGCGTCGATGACGACGGTCGAGAAGACGACGTTCGAGGAGCGGCCCGCCTACAAGATCAAGCTGGTGACGAAGGCTGGCGACGAGGACTTCGAGTACTACGACACGGAAACCGGCCTCAAGATCGGCGTCGCGACGACGCGCGAGTCGCCGATGGGGCCGGTGCTCAGCACGATGTCGTACGGGGACTACAAGCAGTTCGGCGCGCTGCGGCAGCCGACCTCGATGAAGATCACGTCGATGAGCACGCAGATCACCTTGACCGTCACGAGGGTCGAGTACGGAACCGTGGAGCCGTCGACGTTCGCGGTGCCAGTACAGATCAAGGCCCTGATCAAGTGACACGACTGCCGCTCGGGCTCGCCGCGGCAATCGTCGCCGCCGGGGTTTCGATCGCGGCGCAGGCCGGGACGGCCGCGCCGGATCTCAAGGCGGCCGAGACCTTCGATGCGGCGTGGAAGATCATCCGCGATACGCACTTCGATCCCGGCATGAACGGCCTCGACTGGCCCGCGATCCGCACCGAGCTCGGGCCGCGCGCCGCCGGGGCGCGGACGGCATCTCAGTTGCGGGAAGTCATCCAGGAGATGCTCGGCCGCCTCGGCCAGTCGCACTTCGCGCTGATTCCATCGAGCGGCGACGCCGCCGCGACTCCGGCCGACCTCAGCGGCGACCCCGGCTTCGACGTCCGCTTGATCGGCAAGGAGCTTCTCGTCACGCACGTCCACCCGGGCGGCGCCGCCGTCGTGGCTGGCGTTCGGCCCGGCTGGAAGCTGATGTCGATCGCTTCGACGCCGACGTCGGAGCTGCTGGAGCGGCTGCCGGCAGCGATGCCGGAGCGATTGCGTCAGGTCGAGGCGTGGCGCATGGTCGAGACCCGGGTGCGCGGCCCGCGCGGCTCGCGCGCGTCGTTGATGTTCGACAACGGTGTCAGCGACGTCGGCGTGTCGGTCGAGCGGCGGGCTGAGAGCGGACAGCCAGCGACGGTCGGCAACCTGCCGACGATGTTCGTGCGCGTCGACGAAAGCGAGCGGCGCACCCCGGCCGGCGCCATCGTCGGCGTGATTGGCTTCAACGTCTGGATGCCTGCGGTGGACCCGCTGTTCGCCAGCGCCGTCGAGCGTTTCCGCGGTGCCGACGGCATCGTGATCGATCTGCGCGGCAATCCGGGCGGCCTGGCAGCGATGATCATGGGCATCGCGGGCCATTTCATGACCGAGCGGACTCCGCTGGGAACGATGAAGACACGCGACTCGGAGCTCAGGTTCGCCGCCAACCCGCGCCTGGTGGATGCGGCGGGCCGGCGGGTGACGCCCTACGCCGGGCCGGTCGCGGTCCTGGTCGACGGCATGACCGGCAGCGCCTCGGAGTGTTTTGCCGGCGGCCTGCAGTCGCTCGGCCGCGTTCGCGTGTTCGGGCAGACGTCGATGGGCCAGGCGCTGCCCGCGTTCTTCGACCGGCTGCCGAACGGCGACATCCTGATTCACGCGACCGGGGACTTCGTGACCGCCAACGGGACCCGCCTGGAAGGCCGCGGCGTCATACCGGACGAAACAGTGCCCGTGCGCCGGGAGGACCTCCTCGCCGGGCGGGACGCGACCGCGGCGGCGGCCCTGGCCTGGGTCGACACGCAGCGAAAGTAAGGCCATTCGTCGGACCACGCTCGATTCCGCTGTCAGCGGATCGTGTTGCACGGGCGGGAGGGGCTCTGCTAGACTCGCTTATCCAGCGTCTAGGCAGTCAAGCCTAGAACAGCCTTTCCAGCCCCTCTCATCGCGGATACCCTTCGGGAGAATTTGAATGGAGCAGCGCCGGCTGCGTCTTGGAGACATACTGGACGACTATTGCCCGCGTGAGCGCCGCGTGACGAACCACGCGGTCGTGGCGATTGTCGAAGAGACCGTCAAGCAGACCCGCTGTACGACCTGCGACGCCGAGCATCCCTACAAGGGAGGGCAGGCGCCCCGCCGGAAGAAGAAGGAAGCGGCGGGTGCGCTTTATCGGGAAGTCCTGGCTGGCAAGCCGGACACCGACGCTCCTGGCGCGCCCGTGGAGGCGGCCGGCAGCGACGAGCCGATAGAGGCAGTCGAAGCGATCCAGCCAGGGTCCGACGACGATCAGCCGCACCTCGTGCCGGCGAGCGCCGCGGCCGTCGTCGATCACCGTGTCGACGCGTCTGGCGCGCTCGACGACGACGAGGCGCCGCTCGATGGTGGCGACGCGGTCGACGGCGACGCGGATGGCAACGTCGAGTCATTCACGCGCGATGTCGAGGAGGGGCCGGTCCATCGCCAGCTCATCCGCGCGACGCTGCCGCGTCCGGAAGGCCAGAAGGACGCCCGGACTCCACCCGACTTCACGGTCCGCCAGTCGCACGGTCCGCAGGGCCGTGGCGGGAACCAGCCCGGGAACTCGCACTTCCGCGGCAGCGGTGGCACCAACAGCAGTCGCCCGCGCGGCCCACGCGGCGGCGGCGGTGGCGGGCAGGCTCCCGGCGGCGGCAACGGCCAGCGCCCGTTCAGCGCCGGCGGAAACTCGCACGCCGGGTCGCACAGCGGTACGCCACGCTTCGGCCGACACGGCCAGCAGGGGCAGGGTCGCGGCCAGGGCCAGGGCGGCAACTTCCGCGGCCAGCAGCAGCCTCGCCAGGGTGGCGGGGGGCGCAAGCGCTCGCGGTAGTCTTCGCCTCCCGCTCTGTGCTTGAATGCCCTCCACGCTCCTCAGGAGGGCTCATGCTGCTGCGTCACTTCATCCCGGTCCTCGGTCTCATCACCCTCGCAACCGCGGCCTCGCACCAGGCCGCGACGACACGGTCTGTCCGTCCGGCCGGGCTGCAGCCGGCCCCCGCTGCGGCGGCGCCGGCGCAGGCGCCGATCGTTTTCGAACCGAAGGCGGGCGTGCCGACCTTCGCGGTGCGTCCGCCGGTGCTGCGGCTGACGCCTGGAGCGGTCGTCCAGACGCGCACCTACTCGGAGCCGGGCGACTACTACGAGAAGGCCGGCGGCCGCTGGCCGGGTGAGGTCGGACCGTTCTACATCGAAGGCGCGACGCCGCGCGACACGCTGGTCGTGAAGATCGTGCGGCTGCGTCCGAACCGCGACACGGCGGTGTCCGCGGTCAACCCGAACGGCATCAGCGCCGTCGCCGCCGATTCGCGCACCCGGATGCTGAACGCGCCGCTCGAGGCGCGGCGGTTCGTCTGGCGCCTCGATCGGGCGCGGAATGTCGGCACCCTCGACCTTCCGCGGTCGGCTTCGAAATCGATCGAGATGCCGCTCAAGCCGATGCTCGGACGCCTCGCCGTGGCACCGGCGGGCGACGAAGCCTTCGGCGGACTGTGGCCGGGCAACTTCGGCGGCAACATGGACGCGTCGGATGCGCGCGAGGGGACGACGGTCTACCTGCCGATCTTCCACGAGGGCGCCTACTTCTACTTCGGCGACGGTCACGCGCTGCAGGGCGACGGCGAGATCTGCGGCTCCGGCCTCGAGACGACGATGGACGTGACGCTGGAGTTCAACCTGATCAAGGGCCGCAGCATCCAGTGGCCGCGGATGGAGGACGCGGACGACATCATGGTCGCCGCCAGCGTCCGGCCGCTGGTCGACGCGTTCCGCATCGCCCAGGTCGAGCTGATCAACTGGCTCGTGACCGAGTACGGGTTCGAGCAGCTCGAGGCCTACCAGGTCGTTTCGCAGGGCGGCCACTCGCGCATTGCCAACGTCGTCGATCCCAACTACACCGTCGTCGCCAAGTTTCCGAAGAGGCTGCTGCCGCCGAAGCCCTGAGTGACCGTGCGCCGCGCCTCGTGATAAAACTCGCTGTCTGAGACACTGCGTCAGAGGAGTGCGATGACGGACTTGCAGGGAAAGCACGGGCTGATCGTTGGCGTCGCCAACAAGCGGTCGATTGCGTGGGCCATTGCTCAGGCGGCGTCGGCCGCCGGCGCCAGGCTGGCGGTGACGTATCAGGGCGAGCGGCTGGAAGAGAACGTGCGCGAGTTGTCGGCGGCGCTGACCGACCCGCTGATCATGCCGTGCGACGTCACCGACGAAGCCCAGATGGATCAGCTGTTCGCGGGCATCGAGCGCGAGTTCGGCGGCCTCGACTTCGTCGTGCATGGTGCCGCCTACGCGCGCAAGGAGGAGTTGACGGCGCCGTTCGTCCAGACCTCGCGCGAGGGCTTCGCGATGGCGCTCGACATCAGCGCCTACTCGCTGATCGCGCTGAGCCGCCGGGCCCTGCCGCTGCTCGAGAAGCGCGGCGGCGGCAGCATCCTGACGCTGACCTACCTTGGCAGCGAGCGCGTGTTCCAGAACTACAACGTCATGGGCGTCGCCAAGGCGGCGCTCGAGGCGTGCGTGCGCTACCTGGCCGCCGATCTCGGGCCGAAAGGGATTCGCGTCAACGCCATTTCCGCCGGTCCGATCAAGACGCTCGCCGCCGCCGGGATCAGCGGCTTCTCCAGCATCCTCGGCGTCTACCGCGAACGCGCGCCGCTGCGCCGCACGGTCGAGACCGCTGAAGTCGCCGATGCGGCGCTGTTCCTGCTCTCATCGGCCGGCCGCGCCGTCACCGCCGAAGTGCTGATGGTCGACGGCGGGTATCACGCGATCGGCATGTAAGGACGGTTCGGCAACCACGGCTCAACGCGATTCCTCGAGCGGAGGCTGACTGCGATGACGAAGACGACGGCCCGGTATCCGGCGATGCTCGCGCTTCTGGTGATCCTGCTCGCGCCGCTGGTCGCGGCCGGCTGCGGCAAGTCCGTCGAAGAGACGATTGACGACGGGACGGTGTCGACGCAGGTGAAGACGGCGCTCGTCGGCGACGCCGAGGTCGGCGGCCTGCGGATCGACGTCGATACCTTCAAGGGCGTGGTGACGCTCTCGGGCGCGGTCAAGACCGCCGCCCAGCGCGACAAGGCGGTCGCCCTCGCGAGCAAGGTTCAGGGCGTCAAGGACGTGAAGTCGACGCTGCAGATTGTGCCGTAGGAAAAAGCTCTACCATTCCTCGACCTTGATGCGGCTCCGGTCGATCCCGAGCTGTTGCAGCATCGGCGGGACGTCGGCGACCATGCTCTCGGGTCCACAGACGAAGCACAGCGTCTCGGGGTCGTCGACGAGCGGCGCGAGCTGGGCCAGGCCGACGCGCCCGCGTCCGGCTTTCGAGAGGTCCACACCCAGCCGCGTCGCGGTCATCTCCATCTGCCCGCCATCGGCGCTGCCGCGCGTGACGTAGAGCCGCAAATCGAGCCCGTGCTCGATTGCCATCTCGCCGAGCTCCGGCAGGTAGGCGAAGTCATCGGTCGTCTTGGCGCTGTAGAGCAGCTTCATGGCGCCGGTCTGGCCGCCGGCGAGGGCCTGGCGGATCATGGCGCGAATCGGCGCGATGCCGGTGCCGCCGGCGATGAAGAGAAAGCGGGACTCGCGCGGCCGCGCCGGGAACAGGAACGCGCCGAACGGACCGCGGACGCCGATCGTCATCCCCGGCTCGAGACGATCGAACTGATGGCCCCAGCGGCCCGACGGTTCGACCTTGATCAGGAAGTCGAGCAGCCCGCTCGCGGCTGTCTCGGCCGGCGCCGACGCAATCGAGTAGGGAACGCGCTCCGGCCGATCCGCGATGCCAATCAGCGCGGCCTGGCCCGCGTCGAAGGTGAACGGCGCGCCGGCGAGGTCGAGACGAATCAGCCTCGTCGACGGCGTCGCGACCGCTACCTCGCGCAGCGCCGCGCGGAGCGTATCGGAAGTCTGGAGCGGAAAGTCTGCAGTCACGGCCCTCGACGGCGCCGAGCATCCAGACGCCTCGAAACATTCTAGACCGAGGGATTGCGGCGTCGATGCGCGCCGCGGCCGGGACCCGCCGCGAACGGGCTCAGAGAATGCCCGTGGCCGAGCGATGGATGTCGGGGTCGACGATTGCCGCTGCCACCGCCGCCGGGCCGCCGCGCTTCTGATCTTCTTCGCGGGCGCGGCGCTTGCGATCCGCCTTGTTCTGGTACATGCGGCTGTCGGCCGTCGCGAGCAGGACTTCGTACGAATCGCCGTCGTGCGGGAAGACGGCAGTGCCGATGCTGACGCCGATGCCCAGGCGCTTGCCCGGGCGGGCTTCGAAGAAGACCGCGTCGACGCTGCGCTGCAGCTCTTCGCGCTTCTGCTCGGCTTCTTCCGCGCCGCAGCCGGACATCACGACGATGAACTCGTCGCCGGCGTAGCGGACGCAGATGTCGTAGGGACGGATCGTCGTCCGCAGCACCCGCGCCACCTCGCACAGGGCCCGGTCGCCGACGTGATGGCCGTGGTTGTCGTTGATCTCCTTGAAGTTGTCGAGGTCCATGACCATCAACGAGATCTCCGACTGCAGCCGCTCGGCGCGCGACAGCTCGCGGGTCAGCTGCATGAAGAGATAGCGGGTGTTGGGCAGCCCGGTCAGCGCGTCGGTCAGCGAGTCCGACTGCGTCTGTTCGAACACGATCGAGTTCTTGATGACGGCGCCGGCCTGTTCGGAGACGCGGTCGAGCAGGCGGCGGTGGTCGTCGCGGTAGAAGGCAGGGTCGGTGTGATAGACCGACAGCGTGCCGATGAACTTGTCGTTGAAGAGCAGCGGGCAGACCAGCGCTGACTGCAGCGACGTCGTCGCGGCGAGGCCGGCGGCCTCGAGGTCGGCGCTCGGGCGCGCGTTGACCAGCGGCCGGCGGTTGCGCGCGACCCAGCCGGTCAGCCCTTCGCCGTTGCTGACGGTGATCTGCTGGATCACCTCGGCATCGACGCCGGTGGCGAAGCGGCAGCGCAGCGTCTCGGTTTCCTCGTCGAAGAGGAAGAGCGCGGCGCACGAGAACGGGACGAGGTTGCTCAGCTTGGCGGCGATGAGCGCCATCGTGTCGGACAGGCCGAGGCTGGTGCCCATCGCCTGGGCGATCTCGTAGAGGGCGTAGATCTCGCGGTGGGCGAGGGCGATGTCCTCGAACACGTTCTTCTTCTGCGGCTCGCTCGAAGGGCCGGCGGCCGGCCGCTCGGCGCCGGGCGCGGCGCCGTCGCTCGAGGTCCGCCGCATCGAGTGTTCGAGCTGCGACGCCTCCTGTTGCAGCGACGGCAGCAGCGTGATGAAGGTCTCGACGACCGTCGGGTCGAGGCCCTTTCCCGACTCCTGCTTGAGCAGCGCGATCGCGGCGTCGTAGGACATCGCCTTGTGGTACGGCCGCTCCGCCATCAGGGCGTCGAAGTAGTCGACGACCGACAGGATGCGGGCGCCGAGCGGAATCGCTTCGCCCCTGAGCCCGCTCGGATAGCCCTTGCCGTCCCACCGCTCGTGATGGCTGAGGATCAGCGGCGCGACCGGGTACGGGAACGGCACCGAGCTGACGATGTCGGCGCCGACCTTGGGATGGGCGCGGATCTTCTGGAACTCTTCCGGCGTCAGCGGCCCCGGCTTCGAGAGGATGTGCTCGGGCACCGCCAGCTTGCCGATGTCGTGCAGCAGCGCTGCCGTCTTGACGCCCTGGACCTCGTTGTCCGACATGCCCACGGCTTTGGCGACGGAGGCGGCATAGAGCTGGACGCGGCGGATGTGCGACTGCGAGGTCTGGTCCTTGGCGTCGATGGCGAGGGCCAGCGCTTCGATCGTCGCCAGGTGCAGGTCCGCCATCTCGCGGACGTGGCGCTGTTCGTCCTCGATGCGCCCGAGGTAGACCTTGTAGGTGCGGTAGGTGAGGATGAGCGGCGCCAGCGCCAGCGGCGCGATCCAGTGCGCCGACAGGTCGATGACCAGCCAGGCGGCGATGGCCGCGGCGCCGGCGCCGACGAAGTAGCTCGGCGCGCTCCAGATGAAGTTCTCGTTCCAGATCTTCAGCACCGACTGCCGCGTCGACAGCGCGATCGCCGTCGCGATCGCCATGGTGTTGACGATGAAGTAGGTCGTGGCGGCGCCGACCAGCGCCTTCGGCAGCTCGGGGAGATCGAGGGTGCCGGGAACGCCGCCGAGACGCGCGTAGGCGAAACCGGCCGCCTGCACGGTGATCACCAGGCAGGCCATGCTGAACAGCGTCCGATGCAGCGCGTTGCGCTCGCTCGTCCGGAACGTGCACTGGCTGTAGGCGCTGGCGACGGCGACGATCATCGTTTCGTCCGGCCCGAGCAGCAGCAGCGACGCGAAGTCGACGGCGTAGGAAACCGACATCGTCGAGCCGCTCCGTGCCAGCGGCAGCTTGACCTTCAGGATCGACGTCAGGACCGAGAGCGCGGCCAGCAGCACGAACAGCCACATCCGCGCCCGGTCGTGGAAGATCGCGGTTGGGAAGTTGTAGATCCCGAGGGCGGCGCCGATCGTCATGATCGACACGACGTAGGCGCGCGCGGCCACGGGCAGCGCGTTCAGGGCGCTCACTGGCGTTTCCCTTCGCGCGCCGGCGACGCGGGGCGGCAGTCGTCGCCGCCCTGGCACGCGGGAACGGGCGGCGCGGCGACGGGCTCGCAGCCGCCGTCGACGCACGCCGCCCATTCGATCGGTTCGCCATCCGGGCCGGTCTTCGCTCCCCACGTCACCCCGAGCGCCCAGGCGCGCGGGTCGGCGTCGAGCAGCCGGCCGCCGATGCGGCGGTTGCCCCAGATCACGTGACGTCCCCACCTGAGCGGCTCATCGAGCGGCTCGCGGCTCGCCTTCGGATCGGCCAGGGTGCGCGAGAGCTCGACGGCGCCGCGAGCGTTGAGGAAGCCGGCACCTTGCGTCAGGTAGTCGACGCCGACTCGCGTCTCGGCGGTGTACTGCACGATCGCCTTGACGGCGTTCGGCGTCAGCCTCGGGTTCGCCTCGATCATCAGCGCGACGACGCCCGACACCACCGGCGCCGACATGCTCGTGCCGGTGAGGCTCAAGTACGGTTCGTGCGCGCTCGCCTGCGCTCCCCACAAACGCGATCCGGGATGGCTGTTGAACAGCGCGCTCGAGGGTTCGGTCGTCGATTCGATCGCGACACCAGGCGCGACGACGTCCGGCTTCACCTCGAGGTCGAGCGCGGATGGTCCGCGTGAGCTGAACTCGGCGACGGCATCGTCGTTGCGCGACGTCGTGCCGTTTTCGCTGATCGCGCCGACCGTCAGCACCCAGGGGGCGTTGCCGGGCGAGGCGATGCCGCCGTACACCGCGTTCCCCGACGCCGTCCGGCCGCGATTGCCGGCCGCGGCGACGACGACGATGCCGGCGTCGACGGCGCGGCGTGCCGCCACCGTGAGCGGATCCGTGAGGTACGACTCGTAGACGCTGGCAGCGACCGACAGGTTGATGACGCGGATGTTGAAGGCGCGCCGGTGCTCGATCGCGTAGTCGATCGCGGCGATGACATTGCTCGTGAAGCCGACGCCGCGCTGATCGAGCGCCTTCAGGACGACCAGATGCGCGCCAGGCGCGACGCCGCGGCGCGCGCCGTTCGACGCCCGGCCGCTGCCGGCGACGATGCCGGCGACGTGCGTGCCGTGACCGTAGTCGTCGTAGGGCGAGACCTGGCGGCCGACGAAGTCGGCGAAGTGCAGGACGCGCCCGTCGAGGTCGGGATGGGTGGGGCTGACACCGGAGTCGATCGTCGCGACGCCGACGCCCGTGCCGCTGACCCCGAGCTGCCCGCCGACCCAGAGGGCGCCGATCGAGGTCGCCGTCCGCTGCATCGTGTCGCGCACCGCGCGATCGAGGCTGAGCGCGTCGATCTCCGGCTGGCTCGCCAGCCAGTCGAGCGACGCATCCGGGACGTCCGCGACCTGGGCGCCGAGCGTGGCGAAGAACCGCCCGACAGTCCCGCCGACAGCGGTGACGAGCGTCGTCACGGGGAGCCCGTCGACGGTGCGGATGATGATGCGCGAGGAGGTGGAGTGCCGCGGGGCGGTGGGGATGGCGTGGGCGCGGACGCGCAGCGCAGCATCGAGCTTGCGGTCGCCGCGGTGCTCCTGCGCGAAAGCTCGCGCCGTGCCGACGCCGGTCGTCAGCAGGACACACACCACTGGCAGGACAAATCGAGTCATCAGGGGTTCCGCGGAACTACCCCGGCAGTGCAAGCCATCTGCCGCTGAGATGGCGTTCCCGCGACACATCGCCAACGCCTTGATAACGAAGATGTTATGACGACGGCGCGACGCGGGTCCAATGCTGTAGATGCGCGGAACAGGCGCACATTTTGTCCCGTAATGGAACACTCAAGTGCGCAACCGGCGATCCTGTGCCCGAATATGGTCCAATCAGCGTGTTCAGACGGTGCCAGCTGCTCTGTTTCGCGACACCGGCTTGGTCGCGCCGGTTTCTTCCAGCCCGTATTCGACGATTTTCCTGTACAACGTGCCGCGGCTGATCTCGAGCACGCTGGCCGCCTGCTTCTTGTTCCACGACACGCTCTCCAGCACCCGGATGATGTGGGCGCGTTCGGCGTCGGCGAGGGAGGGCAGGCGTTCGCGGGAGGCCTCGACCGGTGTCTCGCTCGCGTGCAGGAACTCGATGTCTCCCGGCCGGATGATCCGGCCCGGCGATGACAGCGCCGCGCGCGAGACGGTGCTTTCGAGCTCGCGGATGTTGCCGGGCCAGTGATAGCCGACCAGCAGGTCGATGCCCTCTTTCGAGAACGACTTCCCATCCGCCGGCAGGCCGTTGGCGGCGCAGTAGCGGGCGAGGAAGCGGCCTGCCAGCACCGGGATGTCCACCGTCCGCTCGCGCAGCGACGGCAGCCGGATGGCGAAGGCGTTGACGCGATAGTAGAGATCTTCGCGGAAGCGAGAGTCGCGGACGAACTGCTCGAGCGGCCGGTTGGTCGCCGAGATCAGGCGGAAGTTCACCTCGATCGAGGTGTTGCCGCCAAGGCGCTCGAAGCGCCGTTCTTCCAGGACGCGCAGCAGCTTCGCCTGGGCGATGATCGAGAGATCGCCGATCTCGTCGAGGAACAGGGTGCCGTTGTTGGCGAGCTCGAGCCGGCCGGGCTTGCGATCGTGGGCGCCGGTGAACGCGCCCTTCTCGTAGCCGAAGATCTCCGACTCGAACAGCGTATCCGGCAGCGCGGCGCAGTTGACGGCCTGGAACTTGTTGGTGCCGCGGCGGCTCAACTCGTGGATCATCCGCGCCACCACTTCCTTGCCCGAGCCGGTCGGGCCGAGGATCAGCACCGAGATGTCCGACTTCGCCGCAGTGCGGATCCACTCGAAGACGACGAGCATCTTCTCGTCGCGGCCGATCATCTCGCGGAAGCGCTGGACCGACGGCGAGCGATCCTCGTGCGTCACCGTGGCGCGGCGCTCGAGGAACTGGTCGAGGAGATCGCGGACGGCGTCCTGCTCGGGCTGGGCGAAAGCGTAGCGCGGCGTGCCGCCGCCGGCGATGCGATGCGCGACGCCGAACGCGACGAGCTCGCGGATGCAGTTCTCGACGTCGAGCCGCATGCGGCCGAACGTCTGCATCAGCGCCTCGACGTCGAACGCCTCCTCCGGCCTGGCGCAGAAGAAGCGCAGCAGCGCCGCCCGCAGCGGCGACTGGACCAGCGACTGGAATCGCGATTCGATGTCGGTCGACTCGGAACGACGGCCCGCAGCCGAGAGATTCTCCACGTTCCTCCCTGGCGCTTTCGCGCCCCGCCTCCCTGGCGCTTTCGCGCCCCGCCTCCCTGGCGCTGACGCGCCCTGCCTCTCCGCCTTTACGCGCCCTGCGCCCGCCCCGGGGCCTGCTCCCGGCCGCGGTAGTACTCCGACTGGAACTCCTCGATGAGCCGCTTGATCGCGACCGCGTCCGCCTTGCGGTGGCCGTGGCAGCGGACCGGGCTGGTGCCGCCGGAGCTCTCGATCAGGACGTCGGAAAAGAACATGTTGCGGTCGATCATCACCGACGCGATGTGCGAGATGTGCATCGAGTGTTCACGCCCGCCGACGATCTCCGGCGTGAAGTGGACGACGCTTACCGGCGTCACCGCCACCTGCGTCGGGAACCAGAAGTTGCCGCGGCTGAAGCGGCTGGCGCGAAACACGTGCGCGCCGGCGAGCTTGCGGCCCTTGGCCCAGAAAAACGCCACCGCCGCCAGGAGCAGCACCCCGCCGACGAGCGCGAGGATCGACACGATTTCAGGTCCTTGACCTGTCCCGCTGGACATCGTCGGCAAAAGTCTACGGGATTTCCACTGGGGAGGCGAGGTACGTTCGCTCCGAACCCATCCGCTGTCAAGGCTTTTCGGCCGATCTGCCGGGCTTCTGCAGGTCGCCCGGTGCTATGCTGGCGCGTATGTCCCGCCGAACGCCGGCCGCGACGGGCCAGCCGCGGCAGAGCTCGAGACCGGGCCGGTCCCCCGCGGCGGCGGGACGGCATCGACTTCGATAATGGGCACGCTGTCGTCCGAGCTCGGTCCGGTCGTCGAGCACCTCGTTGACGTGCCACGCGTCTACGCCGACGCCAACATCCCCAGCGGTGTCGTCGCCTACATGCGCGCGACGCTCGGCTGGGACGTCCTCTTCGTCCTCGAGCACGACGATCTGCGCCGCGCCCCCGACCTCCATCATTACCACCTGGCGCGTCAGCTCGGGCGGACCCTGGTCACACTCGACCGCGACTACATCGACGACCGTCGCTTCCCCCCCGATGAGAGTCCCGGCGTGATCGTGTTCAGCGCCCCGGATGAACGCTGGTTGCGTCAGTTCCTGCTGCAAGCGGATCGGCAGGTGCTAAGAGCCGGCGGCGTGCACACCGGACCGCTGGCCGGCCGCAAGATCTTCTGGCAGATGGGGACCGGCGAGCAGCCATGATCGTGCTCGCCAATGCCGACGTCGTCCTGCCCGATCGGATCCTCGGCGCCGGCGCCGTCGTCATCGACAACGATCGAATCCTCGACGTCCTGGCCGCGCCGCCGGAGCGGTCGAGCAGCGATCTCTTCTTCGACCTCCGCGGCCACACGGTAGTGCCTGGCTTCATCGACGTTCACGTCCACGGCGTCGAAGGGACCGACTCGCTCGACGGCGGCGATGCGATCGCCAGGATCGCGGCGAGCCTGCCGCGGTTTGGCGTCACCGCTTTCTGTCCGACCTCGGTCGCCTGCTCGCCGATGGCGCTGCGCGTGCTGCTGGCGGCAATCGGAGAAGCGCGCCTGCGGCCGGTTGCCGGCTCGGCGCGAGTGCTGCCGGCGCATCTCGAGAGCAACTTCATCAACCCGGACTATCGCGGCGCGCAGCCGCTGGCCTGCCTGTGCCTGCCGCCGGCAGCGAAGTCCGCGGCGCCTCGCGGCGACTTCACCGGCGCCGAGATCCTTGCCGAGATCGAAGCGGCGCGGCCGGACGTCGGCATCGTGACGATTGCGCCGGAGCTCGACGGCGCGCTGGACCTGATCCGCGAGCTCACCGCGCGAGGGCATCGGGTGTCGCTCGGCCATTCCGGCGCGAGCTACGAACAGGCCGTCGAAGGCATCGCCGCAGGCGCCCGTCACGCCACGCATCTGTTCAATCGCATGACGCCGATCACGCATCGCGCGCCAGGCCTCGCGGCGGCTGTGCTCGAACACGACGAGGTGGCGGCCGAGATCGTCTGTGACGGCGTGCATGTGCACCCGGCGATGATGCGTGTCGCGATCGCGGCCAAGTCGCCGCTGGGCGTCATGGCCATCACCGACGGCACCGGCGGTTCAGGGCTGGCTCGGGGGGCCACGGCCGTGCTTGGCGGGCGAACGATCACGGTCAAGGACGCCGCCTACCTCGACGACGGCACGCTCGCCGGCAGCACGTTGACCATGGACCGCGCCTACGCCGGCCTGACCGGCTTCGTCGGGTTGAGCCCGATCGACGCGGCGACGATGTGCTCGACCACCCCGGCGCGCGCCCTCGGATTGCGCGGATTCGGCGTGATCAGCCCCGGCGCCGTCGCCGACCTGGCCGTCCTGGGCCCGGGCGCGGATGTCGTGCAGACCTGGATTGCCGGCGCCCTCGCCTACTCCAGGGCGTAACAGCGAAGATTTCGAGAAAGCGCTGGGCCCGGAACGCAAGCCGAGCTCCTGCCGTCTATGGCCTTGATGCGATCGTCCCTCGTGACCGGCTCACTCCTGGCGGCTGCCACACTCGGCTCCGCCTGCGTCGTCAGCGTCGATTCCCAGGCGCAGATCATGCGCGAGGAGAAGCGCTACACGGTCAGCGGCACCCCCGAGCTCAGGCTGACGACCTTCGACGGCGCGATTGAGATCCAGTCGTGGGAGAAGCCCGACGTCGCCATCGACATCGAGAAACGCGGTTCGACCAAGGAAGCGGTCGACGGGCTGGAGATCGTCAGCACGCAGAACGGCAACCGCATCGAGCTGGAGGTCAAGCGGCCGCGCTCGGAATCGCTCAGCGGCTTCGGGTTCCAGGTCGGGGCCAGCGCCAAGCTGATCGTCTCGGTGCCGAAGAACGCCGACGTCATCGCCCGCACCGGCGACGGCTCGATCACCGTCGAACGCCTGAACGGCCGCCTCGAGCTGCGCACCGGCGACGGCAGCATCCGCACCGCCGAGACGACCGGCGAGCTGCTCCTCGACACCGGCGACGGCTCGATCGTCGTCGAGGGCGCGACCGGCCGACTGTCGGTCGACACCGGCGACGGTGGGGTCAACGTGACCGGCAGGCTGACCAACGTCAAGCTCCACACCGGCGACGGCTCGATCGTCTATCGCGCCGAGCCGGGCAGCGAGATGTCGGACAACTGGGACATCAGCACCGGCGACGGCGGCGTGACGCTGTATCTCCCGTCCGGCTTCGGCGCCGAGCTCGACGCCCAGACCGGCGACGGCGCGATCCGCAACGATCTGGAGGTCGTTCGCAGCGACGTCGAACGTGATCGACGTGACGAGCGCGACGAGAACCGCCGCTCGCTGCGCGGCACGCTCGGCGCCGGCGGCAAGCAGATCCGCATCCGCACCGGCGACGGCACGATCAGGCTGCGGCCTTCGTAAGCCTCGTCCGCTCTACCTTCGCGGTCTGACGGCGTAGCTCGTCGGATCCTCTCCACCCGCCTCGACGAATGCGTCCCTCCGCTCCCGGCACTTGCTGCAGCGGCCGCAATGCAACCCTGCTGACGGCTGCATGCACGAAAGCGTCAGCTCGAGCGGCACGCCGAGACGGCGGCCGGTCGCGATCACATCCGTCTTGCTCATCGCCGCGAACGGCGCCGCGACTTCGAACGTCGCGGCAAGGCCGAGCGACATCGCCCTCGCCATCGCGTCGAAGAACGCCGGCGTCGCGTCGGGAAAGGGATTGCCGGCCAGCGGCCCGACGTAGACGCGCGTCAGCCGCGCCCGCGCCATGTAGACCGCCGCTTTCGCCAGCAGGACAATGTTGCGGCCATCGAGATAAACGTCCTCGTCGGGCGTGTCGAAGCCGGGCGCGTCGCCGCGAATCGCCCAGTGCGACGGCGGATAGACATCGCGCATGTCGAAGTGGAGCGACGCCATCGGCCGGGCGCCGTGAAACGCCGGCGCTCGCAGCAGGCGCTCGAGCATCGCACGCTCTTCCTGCTCCCATGCCAGGCCGACGCTGACGTAAACCGGCTGCACCAAGCCGAGCCCGGGGCCGAGCCCGGGGCCGAGGCCCGTCGGCCTCGGCCAACCCGGCGACCATGGCGAGCAGTACGGCGCTGTCGAGGCCACCCGAGCACAGCACCGCGACGCCTTGACCCTTGTCGGATTGAACCACTACGATGGCCTTTCATCGAGCTTGCAGCTCCCGGCTGACAGCTCTCAGCGTTCAAGCCGCGGCGGACGGCGGACGAAGGATAGCGGACGACGGAAGACGACCATGTATCTCGTGACCAAGCGCATCGAGTTCTGTTACGGCCATCGCCTGCTCGACTACGACGGCGTCTGCAAGCACCCGCACGGTCACAACGCCGTCGCCGAGATCGACGTCCGCACCGACCAGCTCGATCGCCGAAACATGGTCGCGGACTTTTCCGACATCAAGCGGCTGGTGAAAGGCTGGATCGATCGCGAGCTCGATCACAAGATGATTCTGCGGCAGGACGACCCGCTGGTGGCGCCGCTGCGCGAGCTGGGCGAGCCGATGTATCTGCTCGAGAGCAATCCGACCGTCGAACGCATCGCGCGGCTGATCTACGAAAAGACCGCCGAGCTCGGATTCGACGTGGTCACCGTCCGCGTCTGGGAGACGCCGAGCTCCTTCGCCGCCTACAGCACTTGAAGAAAGTTCGAAGTTCGAAGTTCGAACTTCGAAGTTTAAGTTCGAACTTCGCCCTTCGAACTTCGACCTTTCTTCAGGCCCACCCGAGCAGCCGCGCCACCGTCGCCGTCAGGAACGTCACCAGGAAGGCGAGTACCAGCGGCATCAGCGCGCCGACCGTCGCCCACTTGCGGCTCAACGTTTCCTTGTAGATCGTCAGGATCGTCGTCGCGCACGGGTTGTGCAGCAACGCGAACAGCATCAGGTTGACCGCCGTCAGCATCGTCCATCCGTTGCGATCGACGAGCAGCGTCCGCAGCTCGGTCATCGAGTCCAGCTCGGTCATCATCCCGGTGCCCATGTAGACCATCAGCATCGTCGGCACCACGATCTCGTTGGCCGGGATGGCGATGATGTAGGCAAGGAGGATGACGCCGTCGAGGCCGATGGCGTGGCCGAGCGGCTGCAGCCAGTTGGCGACGTGGATCGCGACGCTGGTGCCGTTGACGTAGATGTTGCCGAGCAGCCAGATGACGGCGCCGGCCGGCGCCGCCGTCAGCATCGCCCGCCAGAGAACGAACAGCGTCCGATCGATCAGCGACGTGTAGAGGATGCGGGCGACGCCCGGTCGGCGGTACGGCGGCAGCTCGAGCGTGAAGGCGGACGCTTCACCCTTGAGCACGGTGCGCGTCAGCAGCCACGACATCAGCAGCGTGAACCCGACGCCGATGAGGACGACGCCGAGGACGGCGCCGGCGGCGGCCAGGGACGCGAACACCGGCGGGAACGCGGCGGCGACGAAGATCGTCGCCAGCATGATCAGCGTCGGGAATCGGCCGTTGCAGGGCACGAAGTTGTTGGTGAGGATCGCGACCAGGCGTTCGCGCGGCGAATCGATCACCCGCGTCGCGATGATGCCGGCGGCGTTGCAGCCGAACCCCATCGCCATCGTCAAAGCCTGCTTGCCGTGCGCGCCGGCGCGGCGGAACAGGAAGTCGAGATTGAACGCGATCCGCGGCAGGTAGCCGAGGTCCTCGAGGATCGTGAAGAGCGGGAAGAAGATCGCCATCGGCGGCAGCATCACGCTGATGACCCAGGCGAGGCCCTTGAAGACGCCATGCCAGATGAAGCCGGTCAGCCACCAGGGTGAGCCGAGGGCATCGAAGAGCGCGGCCGCCTGATCCTCGAACCAGAAGAGGCCGCTGGCCAGCATCGCCGAGGGCACGTTGGCGCCGGTGATCGTCAGCCAGAAGATCGTCGCGAGGATCACGAGCATCAGCGGCAGGCCGAAGATCGGCGACGTGACGAGCCGGTCGATCTTCTGGTCGAGATCGCGATGGCGGTCGCGCGGCTGGTGTACGACACGGCGGAAGATCCGCTCGGCCTCGCCGTAGATCGAGGTGACCGCCTCGTCGCGGAAGTTTCCCGTCAGGCCGCGGCGCAGCTCTTCGGCGCGGCGGATCACGGTTTCCGGCAGGACGCTGGCGTCGCTGGTCATTGGGCCCCCTGCAGCGCGATCTTGCGGCTGAAGCGATCGTCGGGCCGCTGCTGGCGGGCGACGAGCTTCACCAGCTCGCCGGCGCGCAGCGCCTGTTCGACGCGGACGTCGCCGTCGAGCAGGCGAATCGCGATCCAGCGCGCGTTCGGCACGCCCGGCGCCGCCGCTTCGATGAGCGGCAGCAGCTCGGCGATCGCCGCCTTGAACTCCGGCGTCCCCTCCGGCCGGCGCGGGCTGGTCCTGGTCTCGCCGGTAACGACGCCCTCGACCGCCGCGAGCAGCGCGTGCATACCTTCCCCTGTGCGCGCCACCACCGGCACCGCCGGCACCCCGAGATCACGCGCCAGGCTGCGCACGTCCACCTCGATGCCCTTGCGCCGCGCCTCGTCCATCAGGTTGACGGCGATCACGGCCTTGTCGGTGATCTCGAGCACCTGCAGCACGAGGTTGAGGTTGCGCTCGAGCGCGGTCGCGTCGACGACGACGATGGTGCAGTCGGGCGTACCGAAGAGCAGGAAGTCGCGCGCGACCTCCTCGTCGTGCGATGCCGACAGCAGCGAGTAGGTGCCCGGCAGGTCGACGAGCTTGTAGCGGACCTTGTTGAACTCGAAGCCGCCCTCGGCGCGGGTCACCGTCTTGCCGGGCCAGTTGCCGGTGTGCTGCTTCAGGCCGGTCAGGGCGTTGAACAGCGTCGACTTGCCCGTGTTCGGATTGCCGGCGAGCGCAACGACGCGATCGAAGGCGTCGACCTTCAACCCCATCTGCGCGAGGTGCGCGTGCGCCGGGCAAACTTCACAGTTGTGTGCCGTCATTGCGCCATCTCTTTCACGTCAGCCAGCGGCCGGACCAGCACCTGGCGCGCCTGTTCCTTGCGCAGCGCGACCAGCGTGCCGCGAATGCGATACGCGCGCGGGTCGCCGGCAAATGTCTCGAGCGCCGGCTCCAGCCGCGCTCCCGGGGTGAAGCCGAGGTCCATCAGGCGGCGGCGGCTGAACCCCTGGCAGTTGACGTCGACGCCGACGACTTCCGCCGTCTCGTCCGGTCCCAGATCCGCGAGCGTCCTCACGGCGGCGTCCGGCGCGTGCGGCGACGGCGCGACGAAGACGTTGGCGGCGACGGCCGGCGCCAGCTTGTACTCGTGCTCGCCGTCGGCCAGGACGATGCGGTCCGGCGTCGATTCGACGATGCGGATGATCTGGCCGACGCGAAGGCCCTCGGCCACGATCTGGGCGTAGGCAAGCGGCGGCTCGTCTTCGAGGTGCGTGATCAGCCCGAACTTGTCGGCCGGCCACGACGTCACCGGCGTGTCGGCGGCCGGCGCGATCTCGCCGTCCCGGCCCGGAATCGGGTCGCCGTGCGGATCGAGGCGCGGATGCCCGAGCGCCGCCGACAACGCATCGACCTGCGCCTCGGTGAGGCTGTGCTCGCCGCGCTCGGCGGCGCGATGCACCTGCTGCAGCGGAAGACGCGCCTCGTCGGCGAAGTAGCGCTCGAGCAGCCGATGGGCGCGGACGATCTGCCGCGCCACGCGCTCGCCGTCCGGCGTCAGCTCGAATTCCCGGCCGCGGGCCACGACCAGCTTCTGGTGCTGCATCCGCGCCAGCAGCTGCATCAGCCGCGAGTCGCTGAGACGAAGGGCGCCGCCGAGCGAGTCGAACGACGCGAGCCGGCCGCGATACTGCTGGTGGAAGAGGTGTTTCAACGCGTCTTCGATCCGGGTGCGGTCCCGCAGCGCCCGCCGCCGCCGCATCCCGCGAACCGTCCACGCCGCCGCCAGCAGGACGATCGCTGCCGCCGCCAGGAGCGTCGCCGTCGTCATCGGCAGGCTCCCGCCGCGTCGATGCCGGCTGTGATTACGCTCGAGCTTGGCGAGTCCATGTGGGTATTGTCCGCAGGTCAAATCTATGATTTTGACTAATCAAAATCTTACGCCGGTCGGGGGACCAAGTCAAATCTCTGCCGTTTTATCGGCCGTTTTGGACGGGTGGCTCAGGCAGGGACGACTAGTACCTTGGAGGCGGCGCGGGTGCCGATAGTGGTTTCGTCGCCGCCGTCGCTGCGGACCGTGACGCTGTCGGACGTCGGGTCGCGCCGGACGATCAAGATGCGCTGGCCTGGCTTGAGACGGCGCTCCTCGATGAAGAGCAGGAACTTGGCGTCCTGATCCGTCACCCGGGTGACGAGGAGCGGCGTGCCGAGCGGGGAGCTCAGGAGATCCTCATAGCTCTGCCGCTGAACCTTCCCTTCCGGGCCGGGGATCGGATCGCCGTGCGGGTCGACGGCAGGACGGCCCAGCATCTCGTCGATGCGATCGATCAGCCGTTCCGACACGGCGTGCTCGAGGCGCTCGGCTTCGTCGTGCACTTCGCTCCAGTTCATGCCGAGCACCTGCACGAGAAACTGCTCGATCAGGCGATGGCGCCTGAGCACCAGGGCGGCGAGCTTTTCGCCGGCTGCCGACAGGCGCACGCCCATGTAGGGCTCGTATTTCACCAGCCCCGATTCGGCCAGCGTCTTTACCATCGTCGTTGCCGTGCCCGGCACGACGCCGAGAGCGGCGGCGAGCTGACCCATGGGGACGAGCGCCGACGAGTCGTCGAGCGCGCTCTGCGCCACGAAGATCGCCTTGAGGTAGTTCTCGACCGTCTGCGAGGCGAGCATGGACCGTAGATTATCATCCGCTCGGAGCCATGGAGACGCCCGGTCCGCCGCGTCTGACGCAGGCGTTTCAGACGCCGGAGAGCAAGCGGCGCTACGTCCGCCGGCTGTTCTCGACGATCGCCGACCGCTACGACCTGATCACCGTGCTGTTGTCGTACGGACAGGACGCGCGATGGAAACGGCGGCTCGTCGCGATGGCGCCCGCCGGCCGGCCGATGGTCCTGGATCTGGCGTGCGGCACCGGCGACATCGCCTTCGCGATGCACGATCGCGGCGCCCGCGCGACGGGGCTCGACATCACTCCCCGGATGATCGAGATCGCGCGCGCGAAGCGCGCGAGCGACGCGCCCTCGTTTCTCGTCGGCGACATGATGGCGCTGCCGTTTCCCGACGCCGCCTTCGACGTCGTCACGACCGGCTACGGGATCCGCAACGTGCCGGCGATCGGCGGCGCGCTGGGGGAGATCCGGCGCGTCCTGCGGCCGGGCGGCATGCTCCTGTCGCTCGACTTCAACCGCCCGGACAACCGACTGGTGCGCGGCGTCTATCTCTCGTACCTGACCGTCGTCGGTTCGACGCTCGGGTTCGTCCTTCACGGCGACCCCGATACCTACCGCTACATCCCTGAATCGATCAGGCGCTACCCCGGGGCCGCCGGCGTCTCGGATCTCGCCCGCGCGCACGGATTCGCGTCCTGCGAACACATTCCAGTGCTCGGCGGGTTCATGGCGTTCCACCGGGCACTGAAGTAACGCCCGGGTTCCCGCGCGCGCAGCCGAAGATTCCTTACCGGGCCGACGATCTCTGTTACGATAGATTGTTCCGGTTGAGCGAGCGGCTGCGGGCAAGGAGCGGTCGCAAACCTTTTCACGGCGGTGCGCAGCGGTGCACCGATTCGTACGGCAGCGGCGGTATTCGTGAAAAACGAAGCAGCCCGGCGCACGAAAGAGGTTTACTGTTCAGCAGGTTCCCGCGTTTTCGTCGAGTGCCACCAAGCCTCCCCGGCAGCGGTGCAAGCCGATCGGCCCGACGAAAGCCAGCACGACATTGGTCGTGCCTCACGATTGAATGCTTGAGTTTCCCGGTCCAACGGTGACCGGGTTGGCTCGTTACCGAACCCATCGACACCCGGACCAAGGTTGTGAAGCTGCTCGATTCGCTCCTCGACGCCATTGTTCGCCTCGAAGGCGACGCGCTGGTGATGCACGTCGGCGAGAAGCCGTACGTCATCACGGCGTCCGCGTCGATGAACGCCCACCGCGGGCCCCTCGCCTGGGGCCAGGTCGAACTGTCATCCCGCGTGCTGACGTTCGACGCCGTGTCGAGCATGCTGGCACAGATCCTTCCGGCCGATCAGCGCCGCGCCCTGGACGAGATGGGCGCAATCGAGCACGAGATCCTCCCGCCCGACGGCATCCTCGACCGTTTCACCGTCATCGCCGCGCGCGGCGGCGAGGATGTCTGGGTCGAGGTTCGGCGCAAGCCGGTGCCGCCGGCGGCGATCGACGTCGATGCAGCCGCCGCACCGGCTGCCGGTCAATCGGACGATCCCGAGGTCGCATCGGCCGCCGCTGAGACCGACGCCGCGTCGACTTATCACGCAGAGCCGATCCCGACCGAGGCCGCCCGTACCGAGGGAACATCTTTCTACCAGGCCGTCGACGTCACGGCGGACTCACGAGAGCCGCAGCCTGTCGAAGCACCGGTCGTCGCCTCCGACGCGCCTGCGCCTTCGCCGTCTTCATCAGAGCGGTTCGAGGTCCACGCCTATTCGGCGCGGATCGAACTGCCCAGCCTGTCGACGTCCGTCGAGCCGGAGCCGGCGGCCGAAGTGCCGGCGGTCGTCGAGCCAGCGGCTCCTGACGCCGTGGAGACCATCGTTGTCGCGCTCCCCGGCGAAGGTGCCGAAGCCGTCGCTCTCGACGCCACGCACGAGGACGCGATTCAGATCGTCGCGGAAGAGGTTCAGGGCCTGCCGACGGAAGCGGAGGTCGACGCGATGATGGCCGGAGCGGCCGCGGAGCTGCTCACGTCCGGGCTGACGGTCGATCACGTGCCGGACGAGCCCGCAGACGTCGAGGCGACTGCTGCCGAAGCGGGCGAGGATCAGGAAGACGGCGAGATCGTGGACCTCGACGAGATCGAGATCGACGCGCCGACGCTGCTCGACGTCAACGATCCGTCAGCTCCCGCGTACGAGTTGTCGATCACCGTCGCGCAGGAGCCCGGGATGGACGCCGACGTCATGCGTCCGGACGCCGAGGCAATCGCGGAAAGCGCACCCGCGAGCGAGCCTTCAGTTCCCGTTGAAACCGGTGCCGGGGAAGTCGACGCAATCAGAGTCGCCGAGCCGGAAGCGGATCGCGCCGAGAGTCTGGAAGCAGTTGCCTACGACTTGCCGATCGGACAGGACGATTCGCAGATCGAGACGCAGGCGGTGATCCTGCCGTTCACGCCCCCAACGACGACCGAGTTTTCGGCGGTTGCGATGGACCAGTCGTCCCGCGACGAATTCACGGCGCAGACTGACGACGCGTCGCCCGAGTTCTCGACCGGGCAGGTCGTAGCGTTCGAGTCGTACACTGCAGCACCGATCGTCACGCCGATCGACGAGGCGGCGCCCGCGGCGATTGAGCCTTCTACTCCCGATGCTCAGGCGCCAGAAAGCGCGCTGCCGATTGAGCCTGAGGTCGCGCCAGGATTCGGCGCCGACCTACCGGTCGAGGGCGAACAGCCGCTGGTCGCGGCCGTTTCAGACGAGCCCGACATCGCGGTCGAAGCCGGCGTCGTTACCGAGCAGCCTCCCGCCATCGATGACGTCGCGGCTCCTGCCTCGACGATAGAGCCGCTGCCGGGCTTCTTCACGTCGGACGCGCGGCCAGCCGAACTGGTCGTACCGTTTCCCTCGATCGATAGCGCCAGCATCGCCGAGACCGTGCAGACGCCGGCGTTCGAGCCCGGTGCGCTTGCGATGGCGGCGCCGGCTCCTGATCTCTCTTCCGGCGCCCCGGCGCCAGCCACCACGGAATTCACCGCCGTCGAGGCGTCCGCCCCAGCGGCAGACGAACTCCCGGCGATCTCGACTCCCCAGGACAACATGACCGTGGAGATGGAGCCATCGGCGCCGACGGCGCCGCCGGATCCCGACGCGGTCGCGGAGACGCATATGGAGACGACGACAGAGGCACCACAGGTCGAGGCTGCCAGCCCGGCACTCGCCACGCCGGCGCACGCGAACACCGATGTCGAGAGCGGCGCGGTCGCGCCGGTATCGCAGGCGCCGATCAAGACCGAAGTCGTGGTGACGCCGTACACGCCGTCGGCGGACGCGGCGCTGATGCAGACGCTGCGCGCGGCTGCCGCCCGCGGCGCCGCGACGGTCTACGTCGTCGCGCAGTCGAAGCCGATGATTCGGGTCGATGGCGACATCCTGCCGCTCGAGAGCGAGCCGGCGCTGTCGGCGGCCGACGTCGAGCGGCTGGTGTCGGAGCTGGCGCCGCCGCGGCGCCGCGACGCGCTGCAGAACGGGCCGGTCGAGTGGCTGTGCGACGTGCCGGAGATTGGCCGCGTCCGCTGCACGACGTTCAAGGACCACCGTGGTCCCGGCGTCCTGTTCCGCATGTTCCCGGCCCGCGCGATCTCCGCCGATCAGCTCGGCCTGACCCCGGAAGTCCAGGCGCTCTGCCAGCAGTCCGACGGCCTCGTCCTCGTCACTGGCGCCCGCGCCAGCGGCAAATCGACGCTGCTCAACGCCTTCGTCGATCTGATCAACAAGACCCGCAGCGACCATGTGATCACGGTCGAGACCCAGATCGGGTTCGTGCACGAGAGCCGGAAATCGTTCATCAGCCAGCGCGAGACCCGCGGCGACCTCGACTTCGCTGCCTCGGTCGCGCGCGCGGCGCTGCGTGAAGACCCCGACGTCATGATGATCGAGGATCTGAAGTCGGCCGAGCTCGTCTCGGTCGCGCTCGAAGCGGCCGAATCGGGCCGCCTCGTGCTGGCCTCGGTGCCGGCGGCCTCGACGATCCCGGCGCTCGAGCGCCTGATCGAAGTGTTCCCCGCCGATCGCCGCGCCAGGGCGCGGGCGTCGCTCGCCAGCGCGCTGCGCGGCGTAATCGGCCAGGTGCTGCTGCGCCGGAGCACGGGCGGCCGCGCCGCGGCGCGCGAGATCCTGCTCAACACGCCGGCGGTGTCGACGCTGGTGCTCGAAGGCAAGATGTTTCAGCTGCCGTCCGCGCTCGACGGCGGCCGTCGCCACGGCATGCTGCCGCTGACCGACTCGCTTGCCGGCCACGTCCGGGAAGGGACCGTCTTCGCGGGCGAAGCCTATCGCAAGGCGCTCGATCGCGCCGCTCTGCTGGCGGCGCTCAAGCGCGACGGCGTCGATACGTCGTTTGCGGAGCGTATGGCGTAGACTGAGACGGATGGATGTTCCGGAAGTACGGCGCCGCGTGCGAGCCGCGATCGAGCAGGCGCGGCGCGACGCCGCGGCGCGACGCGAGCGCACCGACGCCGCGTCGCAGGCTTACCTCGAGTTCCTGACCGCTCGCGCCGTGCCGGCGTTCGGATCGCTTGCCGCGGCGCTGACCGCCGAAGGGCACGCGTTCAAGGTCTTCACGCCGGCGGGTTCCGTCCGCCTCGCATCCGAGCGATCGCCCGACGACTTCGTCGAGCTGACGCTCGACGCCGCCGAGGATCCGCCGCAAGTGCTTGGCCGCTCGAGCACGGGCCGTGGCCGCCGCTCGGTCACCCGCGAGCAGCACCTGCGCGCCGCCTCGATCGCGGATCTGACCGACGAGGACGTCGTGACGTTCGCGATCGGCGAGCTGGTCTCGATTCTCGAACGGTGACGATTCGGCGGGGCTGAAGCCCCGCCCTACGTACCGCCCGTCAACGGGCGCGCCGGCGCGCGGTAATCAGATCGCTCATCAGCGCGTACGCGGTCTGCGTCAGGCCGCCATCCATCTGCGACACCGCGACTCGCCCGAGCAGATCGGTGTCGAGGATCAGCGCGTTCGCCATGCCGCGCAGCCCGGCGAGCAGGTCGTCACCCGGCAGCTCCTGCGGTCGCACCGTCGCCCTGCCCTCCGCCGTCGCCTCGATCACCAGCCGCAGCCGATGGCCGCGCTCGCGCGCCGTCCGCGCCCGCGCCGCGTCGGCGCGCGTGATGCCCGTGCGATCGACATCGTGCGGCGTGATCCGCGCGTCGAGCAGCACGTTGGCGAGCGCCGCGGTTTTCGCCGCCGCGTCCCAGCCGTCGATGTCGAGCGACGGGTCAGCTTCGGCGATGCCCTCGGCCTGCATCTGCGCCAGCGCCGCGTCGAACTCCTCGCCGTCCTCGAGCGCCGTCAGGATGTGATTGGTCGTGCTGTTGACGACGCCGCGGCAGCCGCGGATCGTCACCCCCGGCATCGTCTCGCGAACGAGATTGAAAATCGGCACGCCGTCCATCACCGCCCCTTCGAACAGGAAAGACACGCCGCGTGCGGCCGCCGCGTCCGCCAGCGTGCGATACGCGAAGGCCACCGGCCCTTTGTTGGCCGTAACCACATGACAGCCCAGGTTCAGCCCCTGGACGACGTGGTCGATGGCCGGTCGTCCCGCCGCGATGTCGAGCGTCGTCGTTTCGATCACAACGCGCAGCGGAGCAGTGCTCCGCGCCAGGGCGGCAATGACGTCGGCGCTGGCGTCGACGGGGTAGCGCGCGCCGTCGGGGTCGAGAATGCAGGAGCCGTGGCGCCGGGTTGCGATGCCGGCGATTCGCCAGGTGAGGTCGTGCTCGCGTGCGAGCCGGCCGCGGTGCTCCTCGAGCATCTCGACGAATCGACGCGCGACGTTGCCATGGCCGATGAGCGCGAGGTCGGCGAGCATCGGGGAAGTCTATCGCCGACGCCGCGCCGGACTGAGATATCCTTGGTCACCTTTCGATGTCCGACGCATCGCTGCCAGTTCTCCTGACTGTCCCCGGCGGGTGCCGCCGGACACGTATTCCTACGGCGCCTCGGCTTCAGGGTTGCATGTAGTTCGTCCTAGCTGCCATAACTCGACTGTCGGTCCGCATCGCGCGCCCCTCGCGCGCCCGCGGCGCCGGACGAAGGAGACGATCGTGCGACATCTTCCATCGGTACTGCTGCTGACGCTGGCCCTCCACGCCGTCCCCGCCCCAGCTTCCGCGCAGACACCGTCTACACCTGCGGCCGAGCCTTCGGTCGTCGTCACCACGGGGCAGGGCGTGATCAAGCGCGCGCCCGATCAGGCGTGGGTGACGATCGCCGCCGAATCGCGGGCGAAGACGCCGGCCGAAGTCCAGAAGCTCAACGCCGACGCGATGTCGGCAGTGCTGGCGAAGCTGAAGGACGTCGGGCTGCCGGCGGAAGCGATCCAGACGTCGGCCTATGAGCTGCGCCCGGAGTTCGACTACGCGAACAACAGGCAGACGCTGCGCGGCTACGTCGCCCGCAACGCCCTCGAAGTCCGCGTCGACGATCTGCCCAAGCTTGGTCAGGTGCTGGACGTCGCCGTCGCCGCCGGCGCGACGCAGGTCAGCGGCATCCGCTTCGATCTGAAAGATCGTACGGGCGCGGCGCAGACGGCGCTGCAGCGCGCCGTCGCCGACGCCAAGGCCCAGGCCGAGACCGCGGCGCAGGCCGCCGGCCTGAAGGTCGATCGCGTGGTGCGCCTCGAGGTGCAGCGCGAGATGATCTCGCCGCCGCGGCCGATGATGATGGCGATGCGTTCCGAGATGGCGGTTTCCGCCGAGCCGCCGGTCGCGCCTGGCGAGCTCGAAGTGCGTGCCGTGGTGACGCTCACGACTGCGGTGAAGTAGCGCCCGGCTAATCCTTCACGACCACGCCGTCGACCGGCTCTTCGTCGAACAGGCCGACGAGCTCCGGTGCGCCGAGCGCTCGCGGCGTGTGCTCGATGACGACCAGCTCCGGCATCTCTTCCGGCGCCGGGATGCCTTTCTCCTTCAGCCGGCGCGCGGTGACGAGCACGCGGCTCTCGAGAGAACCGATGGCCCGGTTGTAGGCGTCGACCGACCTTGTCAGGCCGCGCGCGACTTCCTCGAAGTGCTCCGCCATGATGCGGATGCGATCGTAGAGCTGGCGGCCGAGATCGCTGATCTCCTGCGCGTTGCGGGCGATCTTTTCCTGCTGCCAGCCGAACGCCACCGCCCGCAGCAGCGCGATCAGCGTCAGCGGGCTGGCGAGCATGACGTTGCGGCCGAGGCTGAACTCGAGCAGCGACGGGTCCTGCTGCAGCGCCGCGCTCAGCAGCGTCTCGCCCGGGACGAACATGATCACGAGGTCGGGCGTCGGCTGGAAGTGCTGCCAGTAGGTTTTGTTGCCGAGACGCACGACGTGATCCCGCAGCTGGCGCGCGTGATCGCGCATTCGTCCGCTGCGCACGCCGTCGTCGTCCGACTCCATCGCATCGAGGTAGGCCGACGACGGGACCTTGGCGTCGACGACGACGTTGCGGCCGCCGGGGAGGCGGACGATCATGTCGGGCGTCAGCCGCGCGCCTTCGGCGTCGACCGACTGCTTCAGATCGAAGTCGCAATACTCGAGCATCCCCGCCGCCTCGACGACGCGGCGCAGCTGCAGCTCGCCCCACTGACCGCGGACGTTCGGCGACCGCAGCGCCTGCACGAGCCGGCCGGTTTCGACCTGGAGCGTGTGCTGAGCCGAGCTCAGCGAGCGCAGCTGCTCGGTCAGCGCCGAGTGCGTGCCGACGCGGTTGCGCTCGACCTCGGTCAGCTTCGTGTCGACCTTGCTGAGTGATTCCTTGAGCGGGCTGACGAGGTCCTCGATCGCCTTTTGACGGCCGTCGAGATCGTGGCGGGCGTGCTGCTGGAACTCGACCAGCGACGCCTTGGCGAGATCGAGGAACGATTGGTTGTTCTGGCGGAGGGCGTCCGACGAGAGGGCGGCGAACGCCTCTCGCAGCTTGATTTCGGCCCCTGCGAGCAGCGCGACCTTTTCCGCCGATGCCCGTTTCTCGGCGGCGAGCTCAGCTTCGAGCCGCGCACGCGTCGCCGCCAGCTCGGCGCTCATCTGGGCGCGAACCAGGGCGACCTCGCGGACCGCCTGCGCGCGCATCACCAGCCATACGCTCAGCGCCAGCAACAACCCGAGGAGGACGCTGAACGCGACGGCGGTCACAGACGAAGTTTAGGCGAAACAGGAGATGATGGGAATAGCAACCCGAGTTTCCACGAAGCCGGGGACAGTCACTGGGGACAGTCACCGGGGACAGTCACGAGTGACTGTCCCCGGTCGAACCGGACCCCGGACCCCGGACCCCGAACCCCGAGTCCCGATGCTGATCGCCCCACCCCTGACCCCCGATGAGATCCGTCGCTACGAGCGACACCTGACGCTGGCGGAGGTGGGTGTCGAGGGGCAGCTTCGGCTGAAGGCGGCGCGAGTGCTGTGCGTGGGCGCCGGTGGCCTCGGTTCGCCGGCGCTCCTGTATCTCGCCGCTGCCGGCGTCGGCACCATCGGCATCGTCGAGGCCGACCGCGTCGAGGCCAGCAACCTGCAGCGCCAGGTGATCTACGGGACGCCTGACGTCGGGCGATCGAAGCTGGAGGCGGCGGGGGAGCGGTTGGGGGCGATCAACCCCTTGGTGAAGATCGAAGCGCACGAGACGCGGTTCGGCGCCGGCAACGCCCTGTCGCTCGTATCGGCCTTCGACATCGTCCTCGACGGGACCGACAACTTTCCGACCCGGTATCTCGTGAACGACGCCTGCGTGCTGGCCGGGCGGCCGAACGTCTCGGGCAGCATCGCCAGGTTCGAAGGGCAGGTGTCGGTGTTCGCGACGGCTGACGGCCCCTGCTACCGGTGCCTGCATCCCGAACCGCCCCCGGCAGGTCTGATCCCGAGCTGCGCTGAGGGCGGCGTGCTCGGCGTGCTCCCGGGCATCATCGGCACCATCCAGGCGACGGAGGCCGTGAAACTGATCCTCGGCCTCGGCGCGTCGCTCACCGGCCGGTTGTTGATCTACGATGCCTTCCGCATGCGCTTTCGCGAGATCGCGCTGCCGAAGGATCCGGGCTGTCCGATCTGCGGAAACGCGCCGACGATCCGCGAAGTCGCCGCTTACGACGACGTGACCTGCGCGGCGGAACCGGCCCGCACGCGATCGGAGTCTCAAGGGAGTGAATCCACCATCATGGCGAACGAACCTGCCAGCGCGTTCGAGGACGAGATCACCGTCGCGGAGCTGAAGTCGCGGATGGACGCCGGCAGCGCGCCGGTCATCATCGACGTTCGCGAGCCGAACGAGTTCCAGATCTGCCGCATCCCGGGCGCCGTCCTGATTCCGATGCGGGAATTGCCGTCGCGGGTGGGAGAGCTCGACCGCGACAGCGAGATCGTCCTGCAGTGCCGATCGGGAAGTCGCAGCGCCAACGCGACCGCATGGTTGCGGCACCAGGGGTTCGGCGGTGCGCGCAACCTGGTCGGCGGGATCCTCGAGTGGATCGACAAAGTTGACCCGTCGCAGCCGAAATACTAATATAGGACTCTTATGGTCGGCGTTTACGCCGCATGTGGTCAAACCCTTGAAGCGACTGAGCCTTGGGGTTTTGGCTGCCTGCGCGTTCCGCTCGACCGGCGGGCGATGACCCCATGTTTCAGATCAGCGAGAACGCCGGCAAGCTCATCAAGAAGATGACCCTGAAGAACGGCTTCGCCGAAGGCGGCCTGCGCATCGGGATCAAGGCCGGCGGCTGTTCGGGGCTGAGCTACGTGTTCACCTGGGAGCCCGCCGCGAAGGCCGGCGATCACGTGTTCAACGGCCCCGAGGGCGCCCGGGTGTTCGTCGATCCGAAAAGCTACAAGTTCATCGACGGCACGACGCTCGACTACGACACCAGCCTCGTCAGCAAGGGCTTCCTGTTCGACAACCCGAACGCGAAGGGCACCTGCGGCTGCGGGGTCAGTTTCTCTGTATAGCCCTCAGCGCTCCGCCGCCAGCCGTCAACCGGGTGACGCTGAAAGTTGCGAGCTGACGGCTGAAGGCTGAAAGCCAGTTCATGTCCACATCAACCGAAACCATCGAGCAGCTCGCGACGCGCGAGTACAAGTACGGCTTCTACACCGACGTCGAGGCCGAGACGATCCCGAAGGGGCTCAGCGAGGACGTCGTCCGCCTGATCTCCGAGAAGAAGGGCGAGCCCGAGTGGCTGCTCGAGTGGCGCCTCAAGGCGTTCCGGCTCTGGCAGACGATGAAAGAGCCGAACTGGCACAACCTGAAGTACGACCCGATCAACTACCAGGACATCGTCTACTACTCGGCGCCGAAGAAGAGGCCGGTGCTGAACAGCCTCGACGAGGTCGATCCCGAGGTCAAGCGCACCTTCGACAAGCTCGGGATTCCGCTCGACGAGCAGAAGATGCTGTCCGGGGTCGCGGTCGACGCGGTGTTCGACAGCGTCTCGGTGGCGACGACGTTCCGCGAGAAGCTGAAGTCGTACGGCGTGATCTTCATGTCGTTCTCGGAGGCCGTGCGCGAACATCCGGAGCTCGTGCGCAAGTATCTCGGCTCGGTCGTGCCCTACACCGACAACTTCTTCGCGACGCTGAACTCGGCGGTCTTCAGCGACGGCTCGTTCGTGTTCGTGCCGAAGGGCGTGCGCTGCCCGATGGAGCTGTCGACCTACTTCCGCATCAACGCCAAGGACACGGGCCAGTTCGAGCGGACGCTGATCATCGCCGAGGAAGGCGCCTACGTCAGCTATCTCGAGGGCTGCACCGCGCCGATGCGCGACGAGAACCAGCTGCACGCGGCGGTGGTCGAGCTCGTCGCCCTCGATGACGCGACGATCAAGTACTCGACGATTCAGAACTGGTACCCCGGCGACAAGGACGGCAAGGGCGGCATCTACAACTTCGTCACCAAGCGCGGGCTCTGCGCCGGCCGGTCGTCGAAGATCACGTGGACCCAGGTCGAGACCGGTTCGGCCATCACCTGGAAGTACCCGAGCTGCATCCTCCAGGGCGACCACTCGATCGGCGAGTTCTACTCGGTCGCGACCACCAACAACTGGCAGCAGGCCGACACCGGCACCAAGATGATCCACACCGGCAAGAACACCCGGAGCACGATCGTCTCGAAGGGCATCTCCGCCGGGCACGGCCAGAACACCTACCGCGGCCTGGTCCGCGTCGGCAAGAACGCGAAGAACGCCCGCAACTATTCGCAGTGCGATTCGCTGCTGATCGGCGACAAGTGCGGCGCCCACACGTTCCCGTATCTCGAGATCAAGAACACCAGCGCCAAGGTCGAGCACGAGGCATCGACGTCGAAGATCGGCGAGGACCAGATTTTCTACTGCCGCCAGCGCGGCATCCCGACCGAGGACGCCGTCAACATGATTGTCAGCGGCTTCTGCAAGGAAGTATTTCGTGAGCTGCCGATGGAGTTCGCCGTCGAGGCGCAGAAGCTGCTGAGCGTGAGCCTCGAAGGGTCGGTCGGTTAGTCGGATCAGTTGGTTGTCACGGGCCGACGGCTCTCACACGAAGGCCACGATGATAGGAAGACCACGATGGCGGTTTCCGGACTGAACGCCATGCCAGGTGGCAATAGGCTACGACGCAGCGGCGCGAGCGAAGCGAGCGCTGGCAGGTCGCGGGGGTGGGGCCCCGCGACAAACTAAAAAATGCTCGATATCAAGAATCTCCAGGTCAAGGCCGAGGACAAGCAGATCCTCAAAGGCATCAATCTTCACGTCAACGCCGGCGAAGTGCACGCCATCATGGGGCCGAACGGTTCCGGCAAGAGCACGCTGGCCCGCGCGCTGTCCGGCCACCCCGAGTACGAGGTCACCGGCGGCGAGGTCGTCTACGAGGGCCGCGACCTGCTCGAGATGGACCCCGACGAGCGGGCCCGGGAAGGCCTCTTCATGGCGTTCCAGTACCCGGTGGAGATTGCCGGCGTCACCAACGCCTACTTCCTCAAGGCGGCGCTGAACGCCAAGCGCAAGCACCTCGGCCAGCCGGAGCTCGACGCGATGGAGTTCCTGCAGTTGAGCAAGGAGAAGGCGAAGCTGCTCCACATCGACTCGGCGATGCTGAACCGCGCCGTCAACGAAGGGTTCTCGGGCGGTGAGAAGAAGCGCAACGAGATCTTCCAGATGGCGCTGCTCGAGCCGAAGCTGGCGGTGCTCGACGAGACCGACTCCGGGCTCGACATCGACGCCCTGAAGGTGGTGTCGGACGGCGTCAACGCCCTGCGCAGCCCCGAGCGGGCGATGATCGTCGTCACCCACTATCAGCGGCTGCTCAACTACATCGTGCCGGACTTCGTGCACGTGCTGAGCGCCGGCCGCATCGTCAAGTCAGGCGGCAAGGAGCTGGCGTTCGAGCTCGAAGAAAAGGGCTACGGCTGGCTCGAAGCCGGCGAGCCGGTGCGGGCATAAGGTCGCGACATGGCACAAGTGATGGACAAGCTTCAGCCCTGGCTCGCGGCGCTCGACGAGCGTCCGCGCGGCGGCTCGCGCTGGCTGCAGGATCTGCGCGACGGCGCGGCGTCGCGCTTCGTCGAGCTCGGTTTCCCGACGGTTCGCGATGAGGACTGGCGGTTCACCAACGTCGCGCCAATCGCTGCGATCGAGTTCCGCGGCGCCCCGGCCGTCAAGCTCGCCCCGGCCGCGCTCGACGGCTTCATCTACAGCCAGTCAGCGCTGCGGGTCGTGATCGTCAACGGCCGCTACTCGCCGGAGCTGTCGCGGACCAGCGGCCTGCCGGCCGGCGTCAAGTTCGGTTCGCTGGCGACGGCGATCACCGAGCAGGCCGACATCGTCGGCCGCTATCTCGGCCAGCTCGCCGACTCGGAGCGGCGGTCGTTCACGGCGCTGAACACGGCGTTCGCGCTCGACGGCGCCTTCATCTACGTGCCCGACGGCGTCGTGCTCGAGCAGCCGCTGCACCTGCTGTTCGTCTCGGCCGCCGATTCGACGGCGCCGGTGATGTCGCATCCGCGGACCCTGATCGTGGCCAGCGATCGCAGCCAGCTGCGGGTCGTCGAGACCTACGTCAGCGCCGCCGGCGCCCGGCATTTCACCAACGCGATCACCGAGGTCGTCGCCGGCGAAGGCGCCGTGATCGATCACTACAAGGTGCAGAAGGAGAGCGTCGAGGCGTTTCACATCGCCGCGATGCAGATCAATGCCGGCCGCAGCGCCAACGTCTCGACGCATGCGTTCACGCTCGGCGGCCGCTTCGCCCGCAACGACATCGGTGCGGTGCTCGACGGCGAAGGCGCGGAAGCGACGCTGAACGGGCTCTACCTCGCCGACGGCGATCGGCTGGTCGATACGCACACGACGATCGATCACGCCAAGGCCCACTGCCCGAGCCACGAGGTCTACAAGGGCATCCTCGGCGGCAACGCCAGGGCGGTCTTCAACGGCAAGATCATCGTCCGCCAGGACGCGCAGAAGACCGACGCCAAGCAGACCAACCGGGCGCTGCTGCTGTCGGATCACGCCACCATCAACACCAAGCCGCAGCTCGAGATCTTCGCTGACGACGTCAAGTGCACGCACGGCGCGGCGATCGGACAGCTCGACGAGGACGCGATCTTCTACCTTCGCGCCCGCGGCCTGACGTTCGCGGAGGCGCGCGACATGCTGATTCACGCCTTTGCCGGCGACGTCCTCGAGCGGGTCCGGATCGCCGAATTGAAGGCATCGCTCGAAGAAGAGCTCTACGCCCAGCTGGCGCGGGATCTGGCGGAGGCGGACGCGGCATGACCCCGACGGCCGCGGCCGCGCGCGGGCTCCCGGGCTACGACGTCGCGCAGGTGCGGGCCGATTTTCCGATTCTGCGCCGCCAGGTGCGGGGACGGCCGCTCGTCTACCTCGACAACGCCGCGACGACGCAGAAGCCGCAGGTCGTGCTCGACGCGATCACGCGCTACTACAGCGAGTACAACGCCAACGTCCACCGCGGCGTGCACCACCTGAGCGAGGTCGCGAGCGAGGCCTACGAGGGATCGCGGCGGATTGTCGCTTCCTACTTCAACGCCCCGGACGCCGCGACGATCATCTTCACCCGCAACGCCACCGAGAGCATCAACCTGGTGGCCCACACCTTCGGCCGCACCCGCGTCGGCGCCGGCGACGAAGTGCTGATCTCGGCGATGGAGCATCACTCCAACATCGTGCCGTGGCAGCTGCTGTGCGCCGAGAAGGGCGCGACGCTGCGGGTCGCGCCGATGGACGACGCCGGCGAGCTGCTGCTGGACGAGCTCGCCGCCGCGATCAGCGGCCGGACGAAGCTCGTCGCCGTGACGCACATGTCGAACGCGCTCGGCACGGTGAATCCGGTCGAGGAGATCGTGCGGATCGCGCACGCCCGCGGCGTGCCGGTGCTGATCGATGGATCGCAGGCGGCGTATCACATGGCGGTCGACGTCCAGGCGCTCGACTGCGACTTCTACGTCGCGACCGGCCACAAGCTCTACGGCCCGACCGGCATCGGCGTGCTCTACGGCAAGGCCGAGCACCTCGAGGCGATGCCGCCGTTCATGGGCGGCGGCGACATGATCAGCTCGGTCACCTTCGAGCGTTCGACCTGGAACGCGGTGCCGCACAAGTTCGAGGCCGGGACGCCGCACATCGAGGGCGCCATCGTCCTCGGCGTCGCGCTGGAATACATCCGCGGCATCGGCCTCGACGCGATCGCGGCGCACGAGCAGGACCTGCTCGCGTACGGGACCGGGGCGCTGCAGGGAATCGACGGCCTGCGCCTCGTCGGCACCGCGCCGCGCAAGGCCAGCATCCTGTCGTTCGTGCTCGACGGCATTCACCCGCACGACATCGGGACGATCGTCGATCAGGAAGGGGTCGCGGTGCGCACGGGCCATCACTGCGCCCAGCCGGTCATGGAGCGGCTCGGCGTGCCGGCGACGGCGCGCGCGTCGCTGGCGATGTACAACACCCGCGAAGACCTCGACGCGCTCGTCCGCGCGCTGGCGCGGGTGAAGCAGGTGTTCGGGTAGCTCTCAGCTTGCAGCTGTCGGCTCTCAGCCGGAAAAGGGCTGAGCGCGGGCTGACAGCTGATAGCTGATTGCTGATAGCTGAAACCCATGGGCGAACTGAGCGATCTCTACCAGGAAGTCATTCTCGACCACAACAAGCGGCCGAGGAACTTCCGCGCGCTCGAGGATGCGACGCACGTTGCCGAGGGATACAATCCGCTCTGCGGCGACCGCCTCAGCCTGTACCTCAAGCTCGACGGCGACATCATCACCGACGTCGGATTCCAGGGCTCGGGCTGCGCCATCTCGAAGGCGTCGGCGTCGCTCATGACCGACACGCTCAAGGGGCGCCACGTCAAGGACGTGCGCGAGCTCTTCGAGAAGTTTCATCGCATGGTCACGACGCCGACCGACGTCGAGGTCGAGGATCTCGGGAAACTCTCGGCGCTCGCTGGCGTGCGCGAGTTCCCGGTGCGCGTGAAGTGCGCCAGCCTGGCGTGGCATACGTTGAAGGCGGCGCTGAGCCGCGCCCAGTCGGCGACAACAGAATGAAGACCCTGCCCATGGCCCAACCCGAACCCCAGACGACGTCGACAGCGCAGGAGACGTCGGCGCCGGCGCAGTTTGCCGACGTCGTTGCCGATCCGGCGCGCACCACCGAGCTCCGGCCGGCGATCCTCGACGCGATCGCGACCGTGTTCGACCCGGAGATCCCGGTCAACATCTGGGAGCTCGGCCTCATCTATGAAGTCACCGTCGATGCCGCCGGCCGCGCCGGCGTGCTGATGACGCTGACGGCGCCGGGCTGCCCGGCGGCGCAGTCACTGCCCGGCGAGGTGGCGCAGAAGGTCAAGGCCGTGCCCGGCGTCAGCGACGCCACGGTCGAAGTCGTATGGGAGCCCGCCTGGACGAAGGACCGGATGTCCGAGGCGGCGAAACTCCAGTTGGGATTGTGGTGACCCGCCTTCGCTCCCCGGAGTGAACAGCGGAGCTTCGGCGAGGCAAGCCTATGTTGCGTCTATCGAAAAAAGCCGACTACGCGCTCATCGCGATGAAGCACCTGGCGATCCGCCCGGACGCGGCCTCCGCCAGCGCCCGCGAGATTGCCGAGCAGTACGACATCCCGATCGAGCTGATGGCCAAGGTGCTGCAGCGCCTGGCGCGCCGCGGTCTCGTCACGTCGCACCAGGGAACGCGCGGCGGCTACCGGCTGGCCCGCGCCGCCTCGATCATCTCGGTCGCCGACATCATCCAGGCCATCGACGGGCCGCTGACGGTCACCGCCTGCTCGACCGAGGCGGAGAACTGCGACCAGTACGCGAAGTGCAGCGTCCGCGACCCGCTGTGGCGCATCCGCGAGCGCATCCTCTCGGCGCTCGCGACCTGCTCGCTGCAGGAGGTGTCGTCAGAAATGCCGCTCGAAGAGGCGGTGACGCCGCTCGTGTTGAGGAAGTACTGACTCGCGCTGTCGATTGAAGATTGCAGACTGCAGACTGAAGATTGCAGACTGAAGATTGAAGATTGAAGACTGCAGATTTTAGGATTGTAGATTGCCGACTGCCGATTGGGGGTCACCTGCCAGTCCGCGGCGCCAACCGACAGTTACCAATCAACAATCGGATAGACCAACAATCGAGAAAATCAGCAATCGACAATCATCAATCCCAATCATCAATCTGCAGTCGGCAATCTCCAATGCGAAAACTGCAGTCTGCAATCTGCAATGCGTAAAGCCACCTACCTCGACTACCACGCTACGACTCCCGTCGATCCTCGAGTGCTCGAGGCGATGCTGCCGTACTTCACCGAGGATTTCGGCAACCCGGCCAGCCGCCAGCACGCGTTCGGGTGGAAGGCGCAGGAAGCGGTCGACAAGGCGCGGAGCGAGATTGGATCCCTCATCGGCGCCTCCGGCGCTGAGATTGTCTTCACCAGCGGCGCCACCGAGTCGAATAACCTCGCCGTCAAGGGCGCGGCGCAGGCGTGCCGCGACAAGGGCGACCACCTGATCACGGTGGTGACCGAGCACAAGTCGATCCTCGATTCGTTCAAGAAGCTCGAGCGCGAGGGCTGGCGCGTGACCTGGCTCGGCGTCGATCGCGACGGCTTCATCCGACTCGACGAGCTGCGGGCGGCGATCACGGACAAGACGGCGCTGGTCTCGGTGATGGCCGCGAACAACGAGATTGGCGTGCTTCAGCCGCTGGCCGAGATCGGTGCCATCGTCAGCGCCGCCGGGGCGCTGTTCCACACCGATGCGGCGCAGGCCGCCGGCAAGGTGCCGATCGACGTCCACGCGATGGGCATCGACCTCCTGTCGCTCACCGGGCACAAGTACTACGGTCCGAAGGGTTCGGGCGCGCTGTTCATCCGCCGCCGGAAGCCGAAGATCTCGCTCTGCTGCCAGATCGACGGCGGCGGCCACGAGCAGGGCCTGCGCTCAGGCACGCTCAACGTCCCGGGGATCGTCGGTCTCGGCCGCGCCGCCGCGATCTGCCGGGCGGAGATGACCGCCGAGGCGGCGAGGCTGTCGTCGCTGCGCGACCGCCTGCTCGAGGGCCTGCGCGCCGGCTTCGACGGCGTTCGTGTCAACGGCTCGCTGACGCACCGGCTGCCGCACAACCTCCACGTCACGTTCGATCGCGTCGAAGGGGAATCGCTGCTGATGGCGCTCGGCGACCTGGCCGTGTCGACCGGGTCGGCCTGCAGCTCCGGCAGCCAGAAGCCGTCGCACGTCCTCGAAGCCATCGGCGCGACCGGCGAAGGCGCCGGCGCCTCGGTTCGCTTCGGCCTCGGCCGCGGCACCACCGACGCCGACATAGACTTCGCCATCGACCGTGTCACGACCGTCGTCAAGAGCCTGCGGCGCGCAGTGGCGGTGACGTAGAAAGTAATCGTGGCTCAGGGTGCAGGGCTCAGGGCTCAAACTCGAAGATCTTCTGCGCCACAATGAAGGTTGTGAGTTAGACAGCAATCCCGACGATTCCTGAGCCGCCTGAGCCCTGAGCCCTGAGCCAATCTCTCAATATGACCAGTCCAACCCGCATCACCGTCGCCCACAGCCCCGATTCCGATGACGCGTTCATGTTCTATGGCCTCGCCAGCGGCGCCGTCGATACCGGCGGGCTGGTGGTCGATCAGGTCCTGGCGGACATCGAGACGCTGAATCGCGCCGCGTTCGAGGGCAAGTACGAAGTCACCGCCGTCTCGTTTCACGCCTACGCGCATCTCGCCGACAAGTACGCGCTGCTGCCGCACGGCGCCAGCATGGGCGACAACTACGGGCCGATCGTCGTCGCCAGGGCCGGCGGGCCGACCGCGGTCAAGGGACGCCGCATCGCCATCCCGGGAACGCTGACGACCGCCTACCTCACGCTGCAGCTCTACGAGCAGGACTTCGAGCACGTTGTCGTCCCGTTCGACCAGATCCAGCAGGCGGTGCTCGACGGCAAGGCGGAGGCGGGGCTGCTGATCCACGAAGGGCAGCTGACGTATCAGGACGAGGGGCTGCAGAAGATCGTCGACCTCGGCGAGTGGTGGAGTGAGCGCACCGCTGGTCTGCCGCTGCCGCTCGGCGGCAACATCATCCGCCGCGACCTCGGGCCGGCGATGATCAGCAAGGTCTCGAAGATGCTGCACGACAGCATCGCTCACGCGCTCTCGCACCGCCAGGACGCGGTGGATTACGCGATCCAGTTCGGCCGCGGTCTCGACCGTGCCAAGACCGATCGGTTCGTCGGGATGTACGTGAACGACCTGACGCTGTCGTACGGCGAGCGCGGCCGGCGCGGGCTCGAGCGCCTGATGGGCGACGCGTTCGAGAAGGGGCTGATTCCGCAGCGCGTGCCCGTCGTCTTCGCCGCCTGAAGCGGCTGACGCGGGCTCACGCTCAGCGGCGCGCCGTGCTCCGGCCCACGGCCCTGTAGCGAAAACAGCTGGTGGCGTGGTCGTTCACCATGCCGACCGCCTGCATGAACGCATAGCAGATCGTCGAGCCGACGAACCGGAATCCCCGCTTCAGCAGGTCCTTGCTCAGCGCATCCGATTCAGGCGTGCGCACCGGCACGTCTCCCAACCCCTGCCGCGCGTTCACCAGCGGCTTGCCGCCGACGAATCTCCACAGGTAGGCGTCGAAGCTGCCGAACTCCTTCTGAACCGCAAGGAAGGCCTTCGCGTTCGTGATCGTGCTCTCGATCTTGAGCCGGTTGCGGACGATGCCGGCATCCTGCATCAGCCGCTCGACCCTGGCTGGCGTGAAGCGCGCGACTTTCACCGGGTCGAAGCCGGCGAACGCTTTCCGATACGCCTCCCGCTTCTTCAGGATCGTCGACCAGCTCAGCCCCGCCTGCGCTCCCTCGAGCGTGATGAACTCGAAGAGCACCAGGTCGTCGTGAACCGGGACGCCCCACTCCGTGTCGTGGTAGACGACGTCGAGCTCGCCCCTGGCCCAGGCGCAGCGGTTGGGTGCTTCGATTGTCATGGCTCAGGATTCAGGGCTCAGGGCTCAGGACTCAGCGGGCAGGGGCTCAGGGAATCCCTACTGCATTTTTACGCCGTGCCACTCGAGCGTGCCGCCGATGGCGCGTTCGAGCTGGGCGATCGCCTGGTTGAGATCGGCCCTGGCGCGCAGTTCGAGCGCCTGCGCGGTAACGAACGCGGTCTGGCGTTCGAGCACGAGGAAGACGGTGCTGATGCCAGAGTCGAAGCGGCGTCGCTCGCTGTCATATTGCTCGCCGGCGTAGCGGCGCTGCGATGAGGCCGCCTGCTGCCGCTGTTCCGACGAGATGACCGCCTGCATCGCGTCGCGGACTTCACTCTCGATGGCCTGCTCGAGCGCCTGGCGCCGGCGTTCGATCTGGGTCGCGACGATCTCGGAGCGGGCGAGGTTGGCGCGGGCGGTGCGATTGCGCAGCGGGAAATCCATCTGCACCTGGACGACGGCGCTGGGGAAGCGGCGCGCGAACAGGTTGCTGAGCGACGTGCCCCAGCCGCCGTCGAAGAACGGCGGCACGCCGGCCGCGGGCGTTGGCGGCGGTGTCGCCAGCGGCGTCAGCGACGCCAGCAGCGACAGCTCGTTGAGGCGCGTCAGCAGCGCCGCGTCGGGGTCGTTGTCGCCGCCGACCGGCGGCTCGCTGCTGCTCGACAGCGGATCGCCGGCGAGGCCGGAGAGCGTCATGCCGCCGACGAGATTGACCTGCGGCTTGGTCAGATCCTTGAAGTAGATCCTGTCGATCTCGTTCAGCGCCGCGGTGCTGTCGAGCGCCCGCAGTTCCGGGCGCCGCGTCAGCGCCAGCTTGACGGCTTCCTCGAGCGGCAGCGTCGGCACGGTGCGCTCCGAGAGGCTGCCCGGCAGCAGCGGCTGGTTCCAGCCGGCGGCGCCGCGATTCGCGAACATCAGACGCTTGAGGCGATTCTCGGCTTCGGTCAGCGACTGTTGCCCCGAGGCGACGGTCTGCTCGAACCGCGATACCTGCGTCTGCGCTTCGATGACGTCGATGGGCGCGAGCGTCCCCCCCTGGGCCTGCCGCTCGTTGCTCGAGACTTGCGCCCGCGCCTGGCCGAGCGCGTTGTTCAGCACCTCGAGGTTGCGGACGGCGAACGCCAGGTCCCAGAACGCCTGTTCGACCAGCGTCAGCTGGTCCATGATGACCTGCGCCAGCTGCGCGTCGGTCAGGTCGACGGTCCGCCGCGCCAGCTGAATCTGGCGCCGCTGGTTGTCGATGGCGCGGCCGCGGAACAGCGGCTGGACGTACGAGGCGGTGAGCGCCGAAGGGTACTCGGGGTTGAGTCGTGCGAACTCGTTGCTCGTCTCGAGTCGTGACGAGCTGAAGTCGACGGTGAAGCGGCCGCCGGCCCACGGCGTCAACCCGATCATCCCGGCTCCGCCCGAGTACTCGGTCTGTTCGAGCCGGCCCTCGGTGGCGCCGCCGATCGCGGACGTGTTCGCCGAGACCCGGCGCTCGTAGCCGAAGTTCGGGACGACGCGCGGGTCGTAGACGCCTTCGGCGGCGCGCACGCCCTCGCGCGCCGCGCCGGTCTCGAGCTTCGCGATCGAGACGTCGTTGTTCTGCTCGAGCGTCATCCTGATCGCGTCGGCGAGGGTGACCGTCAGCGGCCCCTGGCTGACGCCGATGCGCGGCGGCAGGACGGGCGGCGCCAGCTTGGTCTCGGTCGACGGCTGGGCGGGCACCTGCGGCGGTGCGGTTGGTGTCTGGGCCTGTAAGGTGAGTCCGGCGATCGACGACAGAACGAAAATGCTGCAGCTCCAGCCACGCTTCATCGATCGACCCCCTGGCCGGGCGCGAGACGCCGCCCGGTCAGCCGGCCGACCACCCGGCGTCCCGCGCCGGAGACCCGCTCCATCCGCTGGCTCACGCGCGCCCACGCCGGCGACTCGGCGGCGTCGTCGAACAGCGAGTAGAACACCGGCACCGCGAGCAGGGTGAGCAGCAGGCAGAACGACTGGCCGCCGGCGACGAGGATGCCGATCGAGCGATTGGTCTCGGCACCCGGCCCGCTGCCGAGGCAGAGCGGCAGCATGCCCGCCACCAGCGCCAATGTCGTCATCAGGATCGGGCGCAGGCGATCCCTGTTGGCCTGGATGATAGCTGCATAGCGCGGCAGCCCCTTGGCGCGCAGTCCGATCGTGTGATCGATCTGGAGGATCGCGTTCTTCTTGACGATGCCGAAGAGCAGCAGGACGCCGAGCGCGGAGTAGATGTTCAGCTGCTGGCCGAAGAGCAGCGACGCGCCGAGGCCGAACGGCACCGCCAGCGGCAGCGTCAGCAGGATCGTGATCGGATGGATGAACGATTCGAACTGCGCCGCCAGAACCATGTACATGAACACGAACGACAGCGCGAAGGCGATGGCGAAGTAGTAAGCGGCGCGCCCGAGCTCGCGCGACTGGCCGCTGGTGACGAGGTTGTAGCCCGGCTCCATGTCGAGCGACGCGAACGCCGACTCGAGCGCGACCTGGCCTTCGGCCTGGGAGATGCCGGGGGCAGGGTTGGCGGAGATGGTGATCTGCCGCTGGCGGTTGAGACGGTCGATCGAGGCCGGCCCGGAGCCCTCGTTGAACGTCACGAGATTGCGCAGCTGCACCAGCTCGCCCGACGCCGTGCGTACCGTCGCGGCGGCGATCGAGTCCGGCGTCCGCCGGAACGAGTCCATCGCCTTCAGCACGACTTCGTACTGATCGCTCGCGGCGTTGAACGTCGTCACGTCCTGCCCGGCGATCAGCGCGTTGACGGTCTGCGACACGTCCTGGACCCTGACGCCGAGGTCGGCGGCGCGCTTGCGATCGATATCGAGCCGCAGTTCGGGCAGCCCGGGCTGATAGCTGCGATCGACGTCGACCAGCGCCGGGCTCTTGCCCATCTCCGCGACGCCCTTCTTCGTGTACTCGTCGAGCCTGGCGAGATCAGGACCGACGAGCGAGTACCTGAATCTGCGCGCCGCGGCCGCCGGCAAACGACAGCCCGCCGGTGCCCTGGACCGAGATCACGGCGCTCTTGCGGTACGGCTGGACCATCTGCCGCGCCCGGAGCATCAGCTCCTGCTGCGAGTGGTCGCGTTCGTGAATCGGCTTGAGGCGGACGAACACGCTGCCGGAGTTGTTGCCGCCCTGGCCGCCGCCAGTCTGGCCGGCGTTGCCCTGCACCGCGAGGACGTCCGGCAGCTCGCGCATCACGTCGCGCGAGATGCGGTCGACCAGCGACTGCGACGCGGCGATGCTCGACCCGACCGGCAGCCGCACCGAGATCTGGAATCGCGACTCGTCCTCGACCGGGGTGAAGTTGATGCCCGACATGCGGTAGAGCGGGAAGATCGAGACGACGACGAGGACGCAGGTCGTCGCGATCAGCCAGCGGTGCGCCATCGACCACTGCAGCATCCAGGTGTAGCTGCGATCGATGTGGCGGTAGAAGCCGCGCCGCGACGCGTCGATTTCGTGCTCCCCGCCGGCGTGGTCGACCGGCTTGATCCAGCGCGCCGCCAGCATCGGCGTCAGGGTGAACGAGACGATCAGGCTGATCGCGATCGCCGCCGCCGAGGTCAGGCCGAACGACGACATGAAGCGGCCGACGATGCCGCCGAGGAAGCCGACCGGGATGAAGACCGCGAGCAGCGCCAGCGTCGTCGCCATGACGGCGAGGCCGATCTCGCGCGTGCCCTCGATCGCCGCCTGGAACGGCGTCATCCCCTTCTCTTCGACGAAGCGGTAGATGTTCTCGAGCACGACGATGGCGTCGTCGATGACGATGCCGACCATCAGCGTCAGCGCCAGCATCGTCATCTGGTTGAGCGTGAAGCCGAGGGCGGCGATGACGGCGAAAGCGCCGATGATCGACGACGGGATCGCGACCGCGGCGATCAGCGTCGAGCGGAAGTTGCGGAGGAAGATGAAGACGATGATCGCGGCGAGGATGCCGCCGAGCACGAGGTGCTCCTCGATCGCCGCCAGCGAGGCCTTGATGAACTCCGAGTCGTCGCGGACGAGGCGGACCTCGACGTTGGGCGGCAGCGTCTGCTGGATCTCGGCCATCCGCGCCTTGATCGCGTCGGCCAGCGCGACGGTGTTGACGCCGCTCTGCTTGCGGACGGCGACGGTCAGCGCCGGCCGGCCGTCGAGCATCGAGACCGAGGTCGGCTCGGCGCCGGCGTCGACGATCTTGCCGATATCGCGGATCCGGATCGTCGCGTTGCCGCGGGTCGCGACGACGAGGTCGTTGAAGGCGTCTGGCGTCGCCAGCCGGCCGAGCGTCCGGACCGAGAGCTCGCGGTTGCCCTGTTCGAGCCGGCCGCCCGGCAGCTCGAGGTTCTGCGAGCGCAGCGCCGCCGCGACGTCGGTCGTCGAGAGCGCGTAGGCGTTGAGCCGATCGGGATCGATCTGGACCTGGATTTCACGCCGGCGCGCGCCGAACAGCAGCACCTCGCCGACGCCGTTGACCGACTCGAGCCGCTTCTGCACGTTCTGCTCGAGGTAGGTCGTCAGCTCGGTGACCGGCATCGGCGCCGAGACCGAGAACATGATGATCGGGAACGAATCCGGGTCCTGCTTCTGCACCACCGGCGGATCCGAGGTTTCCGGCAGATCGCGGATCACCGGATCGACCTTGGCCCGCACTTCCTGCGCCGCGATGTCGGCGTTCTTCGACAGATCGAACGAGATGGTGACGCGCGAGCGGCCCTCGGTCGAGGTCGAGCGCAGCTCGTCGATGCCGGAGACGGTGTTGACGGCGGCCTCGATGCGGTCGGTGATCTCGGTCTCGATGTTCTCCGGCGTCGCGCCCGGGTTCGAGGTCGTCACCGAGACGACCGGCGTCTCGACGCGGGGGTAGCGATCGACGCCGAGCGTGAAGAACGAGACGCCGCCGACCACCGTGATGGCGGCAATCAGCATCGTCGCGAAGACGGGGCGGCGGACGCAGATCTCGGCAAGCTTCTGCATGATGTCTGTCCGTTCGTTACTGCCCGGAGGTTACGGTCACGTCGGCGCCCTCGTAGAGCTCCGCCAGGTTGGAGGTCGCGACGCGATCGTTGTCGCTGAGGCCGGACACGATGCGCGTCGTCTCGCCGCGGTCGCGCGCCGCCAGCTGCACGACCCGCAGCCGGGCCTTGTTGTCCTTGTCAATCACGAAGACCCGGTACGAATTGGTGTTGGCGTCGGCGATGACGGCGCGCGACGGCACGACCATCACCTTCGAAGTCCGTCCCTGGTCGATGTTCGCGACCGCGAACATGCCGGGCTTCAGCAGCGCGTCAGGGTTCGGCACCCGCGCCTCGACGATGAACGATCGCGCCTCGGCTGAAATCAGCGGGCTGATGGCGCTGACGCGGCCGGTGAAGGATTGCTCCGGGAAGGCGTCGACCGTCGCGGTGACGCTCTGGCCGACGCGGATCTGGCCGGCCTGGACGCCGGGAATCGACAGCCGCAGGCGGAGCGGGTCGATCTTGAGCAGCGTGACGACGGCGGTCGAGGGCTGGACGTACTCGCCGAGCGAGACGCGGCGTTCGCTGATGTAGCCGGTGAACGGCGCCAGGACCGCGACGTCTTCGACCGCCTTCTCGGCGAGCGCCAGCTGCGCCTTGGCCTGGGCCAGCGAGGCGCGCGCGGTGTTGACGTTCTGGACCGAGGTCTCCGCCGTCGTGCTGGCCTGGTCGGCGACGGTGCTCGAGACGTCGCCCGTCGCCAGCAGCGACGCGTAGCGCTGCGCCGTCGTCTGCGCCAGCGTGTTCTGCGACTCGGCGAGCTTGACCGTGGCCTCGGCGCGGGTGACGGCAGCGCGCGCTTCGTCGAGGCGAAGCCCGGCGTCGATGCCCTGCAGGCGGACCAGCACCGAGCCGTGCTTGACGAACTGTCCAACGTCGACCGGCGTGGCCACGACCCGCCCCGACCCGTCGGGGGCGACGTCGGACGCCTCTTCGGCCTCGAAGCTGCCGGTCGCTTCGAGCGTCACCGGCTCTTCCTGCGTCTTGGCCTGCGCCGTCGTGACGCTGACCGCGGCCGGCGGCTTGACCGTCGGTTCGGTGCCGCCGTTGCCGCCGCACGCTGCGGCCGTCGCCGCCAGCAGCACCGCGCCGATGAGGACGCGAACGCTCACGACCGCACCTTCAGGCTCACGGTCGAGGCGAGCCGGGCTGCCTGCTTGCCGGCGCCGGCGGTCAGCCCCGCCAGCGTGAACTGCACGCCTTCATCGATCACGTCTGAGGCCTTCACTGGTAGCCACGGCATCTTGAACAGGTGCCGCTGCTGGATGTAGTAAATCGGGAGCGCGAGCGTCGCCCGCGCCAGGACCGACGCCGAGCCGCGGCGGAACTGGCCGCGCCGCTGGCCGTCGGCGATGAAACCTTCGAGGAACCCGTAGAGCCGCGTCGCGCGGCGGTGAAGATGCCGCGCCAGCGGATGATCCTCGAGCGCCGAGAACGCCATCAACCGGATCAGATCCGGGTCCTGCTCGTGCAGCTCGATCAACCCGGTATAGAGCGTGCGGATGACGCTCGCGGCGTCGCCGGCAGCGCGATGAGCGTCGAGCTCGGCGAACCAGCGTTCGGATGCCGGCTCGGCGTCGCGCTCGTCGAGAATCGCGGCGTAGAGGGCATCCTTGTGCGGGAAGTGCTGGAAGATCAGGGCTTCGGTAACGCGCGCGGCAGCGGCAATCTGCCGTGTCGTCGCGCCGCGGAAGCCGTGCTCGGCGAAGACGCGCCGGGCGGCGTCGATCAGGGACCGGCGGCGCTCGGCGAGGCTGAGGCGCACCTGCGGGACGTGGGTGGCTGAGGCCGCCTCCGATGGCCGCGACAAAGCCGACGAGCGCTGCATAGATGAAAGGACGCTCCGGGCGAAGTAAGTGTTTACTAACTTACCTGATCCGCGAGCCTTCGGCGCGATGATTACCGTGACGAATCGAGCGCGAGGTCAGCAAAAACGAACCCCTCGCGCTCCACGACCGGACCGGCGACGACGTCAATGCGGCGGGAGAACATCGGTCCCGCTGTGACACAACTGTGAAACTCGCCGCGTTCTCCGCAGGGATCGATGCCCGGCGGCAGCTCATCCAGTAACGGCAGGTCAAAAGCCCGTCCGGCAAAGCTGGCAGGGAGGACGCGTGGGTCGACGCACGTCAGCGTTGCCTCGAGCCCGGCCGCGAGCATCTCGCGCGCGAGTAACGGTGTCGGCTGTCCCCAGAGCGGAAACATTGGCGTCAGGCCGCTGCCGTCGAGCCGTTCTTCGCGATAGCGCCGGACGTCCTCCAGGAACAGGTCGCCGAAGGCGACGTGGGTGAAGCCGTCGGCGACGGCGCGGGCGCACGCCTCGCGCATCCGTGCCTCGTAGACGTCGTTGCTGCACGGCGACGGGATCGGCACGACGACGAGCGGCAGGCCGGCGGCGTCGGCCTGGGCCTCGAGGATCTCGCGCCGGACGGCATGCATCGCCACCCGATCGACGGCCTCGTTGACGGTCGTGAGCAGCGCCGCCGCCGTGCCGAGCTTGTCGCGCCGGATCACGTGCAGCATCCAGGCGCTGTCCTTGCCGCTGCTCCAGGACACGAGGATCTTCATTTCGGGAACGCCTCCGGATGCAGGGCGCGGGCGATGAGCTCGGTGCCGTCGCCAACCCGCGGGCCGGGGACGACGGTGCGGGGGTCGCTGACGATCGTCACGCGGTTGCCGCGCACGGCCGGGATCCCGGGCAGTGATTTCCACACCGACAGCTCACGCGTCTTCTGCGCCTCCGTAACGGCGGACGAGCGCAGCTCTACGATCGCCTCGGGCTTCCGCGCCAGCATCAGCTCGGTCGTCGCCTGGACGGACTGCCGCGGCACGTCAGCGAAGATATTGTCGCCGCCCGCCGCGCCGAGCATGTCGTGAAGGAAGCCGACGCCGCCGCTCGCGTAGATGCCGCGGAGCGCGCCGGCGTCGCGGCCGAAGACGAGCGCCGTCCGCGGCCGCGGCCGTCCCTGCACGCGTGCCTGAATCTCGTTCAGCTTCGCTTCGATCGCGGCCCGCGTCGCCGCCGCCTCCTTCTGCCGGCCGACGCGGTCGCCGAGGGCCGAGATTGTCGTGGTGATGTCAGCCAGCCCGGCGTGCTTGTAAACGAACATCCCGATGCCGACTCGGGCGAGCTGCGTCCTCAGGTCGCTCTGGCTCTCGTAGACGATGACGAGGTCGGGGCGCAGCGACAGGATGCGCTCGACATCGGGGTCGAGCAGCGCGCCGACGCGCGGCAGCCTGGCGGCTTCAGGCGGGTACTCGTCGAAGCTGCCGACGGCGACGACCTGCGGCCCGGCGCCGATCGCGAACAGCATCTCGGTGACGGCAGGGATGACGGAGATGATCCGTGCCGGGTGCCCCGACGGCTGGCTGGCACCCGCGGCCGGCCGGCCGGCAAGAACGCAACACTGCAGCGACGGCGGCCGCGACCGCCGCGATGACAGCCGTGCTGTTGCTGCCGGCACGCGTTCTGCCGCGGAACGGAATCATTGTTTCCTCACCAGGAGCCACAGAAAGAACGGTCCGCCGATCAGCGCCGTGATCACGCCGACCGGCAGTTCGACCGGCGCGAGCAGCGTCCGCGCCAGCACGTCGCAGCCGACCAGGAACGCCGCACCAAAGAGTGCCGACGCCGGCAGCACGACGCGATGATCGGAGCCGACCATCAGCCGGACGAGATGCGGCACGATGATGCCGATGAACCCGATTGGTCCGCCGACCGAGACGGCGGCGCCGGTCGCCAGCGAGGCGCTGAAGAAGGCGCGCCGCTGCGCCGATGCGACCTCGAGGCCGCGGGTCTCGGCGCTGTCCGCGCCCATGCTCAGCAGGTTCAGCGGCCTCGCCAGCCAGGCAAACGCCGCGAACGCGACGACCAGCAGGGGCAGGGCCGACAGCAGCGGCTGGTAGCTGCTGACGTCGAGGTCGCCCATCAGCCAGCGCAGCGTTCGATACGAGTCGGCGAAGTCGGCGAAGTACTGCACCATCAGGATCAGCGCCGAAAAGAACGCGTTCAGCGTCACCCCGGCGAGCAGCAGGACGTCGGTCGAGAGGCCGCGATGCCGCGCCCGCGCCAGCGCAAAGACGATCGACACCGCGCCGGTCGCGCCGAGGAACGCTGCCGCGGGTACCGCCGACAGCCCGGCGATGCCGAGCGTCCAGTCGAACGTGATCGCCAGCATCGCACCGAGCGCCGCGCCGGCCGAGACGCCGAGCGTGAACGGCGTCGCCAGCGGATTGCGCAGCAGCCCCTGAAAGACGACGCCGGCCGAGGCGAGCGCCGCGCCGACGAGCGCGCCGGCCAGCGTCCGCGGCAGCCGCGCGACGAAGAAGATCTGCGCGTCGACGTTCTCGCTGAACGGCGTCGAGAAGTCGAACACCCGGCCGAGATCGATCGTGGTCGAGCCGACGAGCGGCGCGAGCACGATCGCGGCTGCGGCGAGCGCGCCGTAGACCGCCATGGCCATGGCAAAGCGCCGGCGGATCGTCATGCGGCAGGTCCGCCCTTCGCCCGCCGCAGCGGCACGACGACGAGATGCCCGGCGTCGGCATGACGCTGCACGTCCGCCTCGACGCCATAGAGCGCCTTGATGCGGCCAGGCGTCAGGACGTCGTCGGTCGCGCCGTCCGCGAGCACTTCGCCGTCGCGCAGCAGGACGAGCGTGCGGCACAGGCCGGCCGCGAAGTTCAGGTCGTGCGTCGACACGACGATCGAGATCGGGACGCGGCGCTGGAGGTCGCGCAGCAGCGACGCGATCTCGAGTTGATAGGCGAGATCGAGCGCGGCCGTCGGCTCGTCGAGGAGGAGGATGGTGCCCGCGGCGGCGCGGGTGCCGCCGATCTGCGCCAGCGCTGCGGCGATGATCACGCGCTGCTTCTCGCCACCGCTCAGCGTCGTGAAGGCCCGTTGCTCGAGGTGCGCGGTGCCGGTCGCGGCGAGCGCCTCGCGCGCCAGGGCGAGATCGGCCGGCCCCTCGATCTCGAACGCGCCGAGATGCGGGTAGCGGCCCATCACCGCGACTTCGAGCACGCTGAAGTCGAACGCCAGCCGCGTTTCCTGCGGCACGACCGCCATCCGCCGCGCGATCGCCGGACGCGACAACGTTCCCAGATCGACGTCGTCCAGCGTCACGCGGCCGGCAGTCGGTTTCAACGTGCCGGCCAGGCAGCGGAGCAGCGTCGTCTTGCCGGATCCGTTCGGGCCGAGCAGGCCGACGAAGCCGCCGGCCGGGACGGTTACCGACACGCGGCGCAGCACCGGCTGCGCCAGCGTGTCGTAGGAGAACTGGACGTCAGCGGCCCGCAGCAACCCTCAGACCCACCATGCCGGCGCGGCCGAGCGCCGGGAACCCGAATGCTTCCTCGTAGTCGCGATCGAAGAGGTTCGTGACGCGGGCGAACGCGTCGAGACCGCCGACGATGCGGAACGAGGCGCCGAGCGCCCAGGTGTTGAATCCCGGGTTGTCGTAGAACGCGCCGAACGGCGGCGCGCCGAAGCTCGGATCGACGTCGAGCGTGTCGCCGCGGCCGTTGCCCTGCAGGAACGCCGACAGCCGCCCGGCGTCGAGGACGATGTCGGCAGAGAACTGATGCGTCGGGCGGCGCAGCAGGCGCTCGCCGACGGTGTAGGGCGGCGGCGCGTCGTCGCTCTGATCGACCGCGAGAATCTCGGTGTCGAGGAACGTGTAGGCGAGGCGCAGCTGCAGGCTGGCGCCCGCCACCGGCGCCCGCACGGTGCCGGCGATCTCGAGCCCGCGGGCGCGCGCGTTCGAGATGTTGTCGGTGCTGTAGCGGCTGACGTCGGCGAACGTCCGCGTCGCGACGATCAGGTCGTCGTAGTTGTTGAAGAACGCGGTCGTCTCGATCAGGGCGCGGCCGTCGAGCAGCGCCTGATCCAGTCCGGCCTCGAAGCTGCGGCTGCGCTCGGGCTGCAGCGACGGGTTGTCGGTGTACGCGAGCTCGAACGCGTCTGGCGGCCGGATGCCGGTGCCGGCCGCGCCACGCACCTTGGTGAAGTTGCCGTCGGCCGACGTCAGGTACCACGCCGCCGCGACCTTCGGGTTCACCGACACCACCGTGTCATCGTCGAACGGCGGCCGCGGCGGGAAGCCGCCGGTATCGCCGGCCAGCGCTTCGCGCGTGATCCGTTCGACGCGGAGGCCGGCGTTGACGAAGAGGCGGGCACCGTGAGTCCAGCGCGCTTCGCCGAAGACGCCGGCCATGCCGCGCTCGACCGGCACGAGGACGTTCCCGGTCTCGGTGATGAACGTGCCGCCGGCGCTCTCGCCGAGGAACTCGACGCCGGCCGAGGCGTCGAGGCCGCGCCCGATCGTCATGTCGGCCAGACCCCGGCCCGTCGTCCGCCGCGACCACGACTCCGAATCGCCGAACCCGCTGGCGAAGTCGCTGTCGAGGCGCGCGTGCGTGAAGTCGCCCGTCAGGCGCACACGCGACACCGTCGCGTTGGCGCCAAGCGACGCCTGCAGCCAGTCGTTGCTGCCGCGCGCGATGGTGTCGATGCCGCCGTAGGTGCCGCCCGGATCCGAGCCGTAGGCACCGGGATTGCCGCGGTCGTCGGTCGTGTAGCGGACGTCGCCGCGGACCCCCGCATTCGATCCATGACGCCAGCCGCCCGAGGCGGACACCATCGTCCGCTCGTAGTCGTCGTTCTCGACCGTCTGGCCGTTCGCGGCGCGCTCGCCGTTGGCGTTGTCGGTGCCCAGGCGCTCGACGGCCCCGCCCCAGTTCCATCCCTTGACTTCGCCCGATGTCGCAGCGGCGACGCGAGTGGTGTCGAAGCTGCCCGCCTCGACCACTGCCGACGCCGTCGGCGCGCCGGCGCGCCGCGTCACGATGCGGATGACCGAGCCGATGGCGTTCGAGCCGTAGAGCGCGCTCTGCGGTCCGCGTACGATTTCGATCCGCTCGACGTTCACCGCCGGCAGGTGTGCGAAGTCGTAGCCGCCGCCGAACGAGTTCACCTGGACGCCGTCGATGAAGACCAGCGAGTAGTCCGATTCGCCGCCGCGCGGGAAGACGCTCGTCTGCGCGCCGCGGCCGCCGGCCGAGGCCACCGTCAGGCCGGGCACCGCGCGGAGCGCGTCCGCGACGCTCTCGGCCTGGTGGGTTTCCAGATCCTCGCGCGTGATTACGGTCACGCTCGACGAGGCCGACGACAGCGGCGTCTCGACCTGCGCCGCCGACACCACCACCGATTCCGACACGGCGCTGATCTGCAGCGTCAGCGTGCCGATGTCGCGGGCCGCGCTCTCACCCGCGACCCGCAGGGGCAGGGCGCGAAAGCCTTCCAGCGCGACGCGGACTTCGAACGCGCCGCTGTCCGGAGCGTTGACGGTGAACTGGCCCGAGGCAGTGGAGATTGCGCGGGCGACGATCGTCGTGCCGTCGGTGAGGACGACCGACGCGCCGGGCACAGCCCGGCCGTCAGGATCGACGATGCGCCCGGTGACAGGACCGCCATCGGCCGAGCCGGCAGTGAAGAGGGAAGCGACGAGACACGACGAGGCAAGACGAACGAAGGACGTGCGCAACGGGTGGCTCCTTTTCGGCGTGGTACGCGCCGAGAGAGATAGGACGGCCCGGCGCCAGGTATCCTGGCTTGCGGATCGCGGCACAGCTTCCTGCCTTCCCGGGCCCGCGTCAGGGCCCAGTGGCGCAACCTTGGAAGCTGCACTCCCCGCTTACAGTGGCGGCACCGCGTGGGACTCGCACCCACTTCGCGTGGTCGCCGGGCAGAGCCGCACCGTTGGCGTGCGGCTCCAGCGTCAGTTGTGTCGGGCAGTATAACACGCGTAAAATGAACTACTTGCTGTCATTGCTGAAGGACCGTAACTAGCCTGTTCCCTATGAGTAAGACCTCCACCGTATCCGCCCGCCAGACGCCGCCGCAGGACGGCACCGTCGCGGCCGGCGGGCTCGTCATCCACGCCGAAACGGTCGTCATCGACACCACGGACCGGGTCGAGCTCGTCGACCTCACCGAGCGGCTGAACGGGGTCGTACGCGCGTCGGGCGTCCGCGAGGGGCTGGTCAGCGTCTGGTCCCTGCACACGACCTGCGCCGTCTTCATCAACGAGAACCAGCAGGCGCTGCACGCCGACATCGTTGCCTTCCTCGAACAGACGGTGTCGCGCGACGGCAAGTGGAGGCACAACGATCCGCAGTACTCCGATTGCGACCGCAACAACGCCGACGCGCACCTGCGCGCGATGCTCCTCGGCCACAGCATGACGCTGCAGGTCACGGGCGGCGAGCTCGTCCTCGGCCAGTGGCAGCGCGTGATCGCGGCCGAGCTCGACGGTCCGCGCACCCGCAGCCTGCGCGTGCAGGTTCAGGGCGTGCGATAACCCATGCGATCACGTCTCGCGGCGCTCAGCCTCGGCGACATCAACGACAAGCTCGAAGCCGGCGAACGGCTGACGTTCGAGGACGGCGTCCGCCTGTTCGAGTGCCCGGACCTGCTCGCCCTCGGCTGGCTCGCCAACCGCGAGCGCGAACGCCGGCACGGCGCCCGCACCTACTACAACTTCAACATCCGGCTCGAGGCGACCAACGTCTGCGTCGCCAGCTGCCTGTTCTGCTCCTTCGCCCGGCTCAAGCCGACCGACGAGGGCTCGTACACGATGTCCCTCGAGGAAATCTGGGACAAGCTCCGGCAGCGCGCCCACCAGCCGCTCACCGAAGTCCACGTCGTCAACGGGCTGCACCCGGAGCTGCCGTTCGAGTACTACCTGGAGATGCTGCGCGGGCTGAAGCGGATCCGTCCCGGCATTCACCTGAAGTGCTTCACCGCCGTCGAGATCGCGTTCTTCGCCGACCTCTACGGCATGACGGACGAAGGCGTGCTGCGGGCGCTGCAGCAGGCCGGGCTCGACTCCCTGCCGGGCGGGGGCGCCGAGATCTTCGCCGAGCGCGTGCGCCGGAAGATCTGCCACGACAAGTGCGGCGCCGATCGCTACCTCGCGATCCATGCCCTCGCGCACGGCCTGGGCATGCGGACCAACATTACGATGCTCTACGGCCACATCGAGACCCTGGCCGAGCGCGTCGATCACATGCTGCGGTCGCGGGCGCTCCAGGACCAGACCGGCGGGCTGCAGGCGTTCATTCCGCTGGCGTTTCACCCCGACAACAACCAGATGCGCAAGCTGCCGGCGCCGTCGGGAACAGAGACCCTGCGCGTGCACGCCGTCGCCCGGCTGATGCTGGACAACGTCCCGCACGTGAAGGCGTTCTGGATCGCGACCGGCCTCGAGCTGGCGCAGATGGCGCTGTGGTTCGGCGTCGACGATCTCGACGGCACCGTGCAGGAGGAGCGCATCTACCACATGGCCGGATCGGCGACACCGGAGTTCGTGTCGACCTCCTCGATCCGCCGGCTCATCCGCGCCGCCGGCCGCGAGCCCGTAGAACGCGACACGCTCTACAACGTCGTCACCGGCCCGGAAGCGTCGGACGATCTCAGGTTTGCGGCAGTAAGATAGCTTTAGCTTCGATCGGTTGTCCGGTCGTCCGGTTGTCCGGTTGCGCGTAAGGGGTTCGGGGGACGAAGTCCCCCGATTAAGATGGACCAGATCAAGCTTCTTAACCAGGTCGAGAAGCAGAGCATCGGCGAGCGTCAGCCGCTCCCCGAGAACTATCTCCGCTTGTCTGACGACGAGATGGACGCGCGGATTGCTGCCGCGAAGGCCACCCTCGGCGATCGCCTCGTCATCCTCGGGCACCACTATCAGCGCGACGAAGTGATCAAGTTCGCCGATTTCACCGGCGATTCGCTCAAGCTCGCGCGCACGGCCGCCAGCCGCGGCGCCGCCGAGTACATCGTGTTCTGCGGCGTCCACTTCATGGCGGAGAGCGCGGACGTCCTCTGCGCGCCGCACCAGAAGGTCGTGCTTCCAGACCTCGCGGCGGGATGCTCGATGGCCGACATGGCGGCGGGCGACCAGCTCGAGATGTGCTGGCGCGAGCTGAAGGAGATGGGCGTTCCGGTCGGCCCGGGTGAAGGCGAAGGCGGCCGCGCCGGCCTGATTCCGGTCACCTACATCAACTCGTCAGCCGAGATCAAAGCCTTCTGCGGCGAACACGGCGGCATCGTCTGCACGTCGACCAACGCCGCGGCCGTGATGGAGTGGGCGTGGCGGCAGGGCGAGAAGCTGGTCATGCTGCCCGACCAGCATCTCGGCCGCAACACCGCGTTCAAGATGGGCGTGCCGCTCGATCGCATGGTGGTGTGGGATCCGAACGAGACCTACGGCGGCCTCACGCCCGAGCAGGCCCGGCACGCGAAGCTGATCCTGTGGAAGGGGCACTGCTCGGTCCACACCCGCTTCACCGTCGCGCAGATCGACGCGTTCCGCGCCAAGTATCCGGGCGGCAAGGTCATCGCGCATCCCGAGTGCACCTTCGACGTGGTGCAGGCGGCCGACGTCAGCGGCTCGACCGAGCAGATCATCAACACGGTTCGCAACAGCCCCTCCGGAACCGTCTGGGCGGTCGCGACCGAGATTCACCTCGTCAACCGCGTCAAGAGCGAGGTCGAGCCGGACAAGACCGTCGTCACGCTCGATCCGTTCGGCTGCCTCTGCTCGACGATGTTCCGGGTCTCGCCGAATCACCTGTTGTGGGTACTCGAAGGTCTCGTCGACGGCGTCATCCACAACCGCATCACCGTTCCCGAACCACAGAAGAGTTTTGCCCGCCTCGCGCTCGACCGGATGTTGACGGTCTAGCAGGCCGCTGAAAAGGCGCAGCCTGCAAGGCAGAACGGATAAGGCAGAAGGCAGAAGTCTTCTGCCTTGTCCCCATCTCCACCAAGCCAGCCGAATCGGAGTATGCTCAAAAGCTGACCGTAGCATTTGAGACGCTGACGGCTCGAGAGTTGTCGGCTGGATAGCTGAGCGCTGAAGGAGCAGAGAATGGCCCACGAACTCCCACCCCTCCCATACGACTACAACGCGCTGGAGCCGCACATCGACGAGCAGACGATGCGGATCCATCACGGCAAGCATCACGCGGCCTACGTCACCAACCTGAACGCCGCGCTCGAGAAGGCGCCCGAGCTGGCGCAGAAGAGCGCCGATGATCTGATTCGCGGCATCAACAGCGTGCCCGAGGCGATCCGCACGGCGGTCCGGAACAACGGCGGCGGTCACGTCAACCACACGATGTTCTGGGAGATCATGGGGCCGGGCGGCGGCGGCGATCCGACGGGCGCGATCGGCGACGCGATCAAGTCGACCTTCGGCAGCTTCGACTCGTTCAAGGAACAGATGAACAAGGCGGGGACGACGCGCTTCGGCAGCGGCTGGGCCTGGCTGGTCGACGCCGGCGGCACCCTGGTGGTCGAGAGCACCGCCAACCAGGACAACCCGATGATGGAAGGCAAGAAGCCGATCCTCGGGATCGACGTCTGGGAGCACGCCTACTACCTGAAGTATCAGAACAAGCGTCCCGACTACCTCGCGGCGTGGTGGAATACCGTCAACTGGAACGCCGTCAACAAGCGGTTCAAATAGGCTCAGGGCTCAGGGCTCAGGATCGGCTCAGGCTTCGGGGTTTTCCCTGGGCCTTGAGCCCTGAGCCCTGAGCCGAGAACGTCTCCTCCTCGCCCTCGGCCATCTCGTAGGCGTGCCGCGGTTCCGGAAACTTCCGGCCGCGCACGTCTGCGACGTAGGCTTCGAGCGCGGTCTTCGCCGCGCTCCCCAGCTCCGCGTAGCGCTTCACGAACTGCGGTACGTGTCCTTCGGTCAGGCCCAGCAGATCGTGCCAGACGAGAATCTGGCCGTCGCAGTTCGGGCCGGCGCCAATCCCTATCGTTGGAACCTCGAGCGACCTCGTGATCCGCTCGGCGACGATCGCCGGGAATCGCTTCCAGGACGACGGCGAAGCAGCCGGCGCTCTGTAGTGCCAGCGCTTCGTCGAGCAGGCGCTTCGCGTCGCGGACGCGCCGTCCCTGGACGCGGAAGCCGCCGAGCGCGACCGCCGACTGCGGCGTCAGCCCGACGTGCCCCATCACCGGGATGCCGACGCCGACGATCGCCTGGACGCGCGTCAGCGTCGGGCCCGCGCCTTCGAGCTTGACGGCGCCGGCGCCGCCCTCCTTGACCAGCCTCACCGCGTGCCTGACCGCTTCTTCGTCCGAGACCTGGAACGAGCCGAACGGCATGTCGGCGACGACGAGCGGCTTGTTGACGCTGCGCGCCACGGCGCGGGTCAGCATCAGCATCTCGTCGACGGTGATCTGCACCGTCGAGTCGTGGCCGAGGACCGTCATCGCCGCCGAGTCGCCGACGAGGATGCCGTCGATCGCCGCCTTCTCCGCCAGCCTCGCGCTCGGCGCGTCGTAGGCGGTGACCATCGCGATGAGGTCGCCGCGTTCCTTGGCCCGGCCGAAGTGAAACGGCGTGATGCGCTTGGCGCTGGGTTCGCTGGCCATCTATGTCTGCTCCGTGACGCCGCGGCCCGCGCCGGTGGCGGCTGACGTCGGATCGTCGAGCCTGATGTTGTCGATGAGGCGAGTCCGCCCGACGCGGGCGGCGATCGCCAGGGTGGAATGGCCGCCGAGCGTTGCCACATCGACGTAATCGACGTCGAGTCCGGCCAGCACCGGCCGCGCTGCCGCGACTGGATCGCCGCCGCCGCGCGCTGCCGCCAGCCCGGCGTCGAGCGCGCGCGGGATCGCCAGCGCCCGGCGGCGCTCGTCCGGCGACAGTCGCGCGTTGCGAGAGGAGAGCGCCAGGCCGTCGGCGTCGCGAACCGTCGGCACGACGCGAATCTGCAGGTCCACTTTCAAATCCTGCACCATCTGCGACACGACCGCGACCTGCTGCGCGTCCTTCTGGCCGAAGAACGCCAGCCGCGGTCCGACAATCAGGAACAGCTTCAGGCAGACGGTTGCGACCCCGCCGAAGTGCCCCGGCCTGAAGTCGCTTTCGAGCCCGAGGGCCGCGCCCTGGACGTCGACGCGGGTCGCGTCGCCCGGCCCATAGATCTCTTCCACCGCCGGCACGAACAGGTAGTCGACGCCGGCTTCGATCGCAATCCTGGTGTCCGCTTCTTCGTTCCGCTGGTAGGCGGCGAAATCGGCAGCGTCGTTGAACTGCGTCGGGTTGACGAAGATGGTGGCGACGACGGTGTCGCACTCGCGCCGCGCCGCCTTGATGAGCGCGACGTGCCCGGCATGCAGCGCTCCCATCGTCGGTACCAGGCCGATGCTGCCGAAGATGCGCGGCCGCTCGAGCGCCCTGCGGAGCTCGGTTATTGCGCGGATGGTCTTCATTTCGTCGTCGCGGCCGCGAGGGCTCGATACATCGGCTCGAGATCGGGTGCCTGCCGCCGGATCGAGTCGAGGTGGGCTTCGATGGTGGCGGCGTCGCCGCGGGCGATCGGGCCTGTGAGCTGGAAGCCGTTGTCGATCGTCCGGCGCATCAGCGGCACGAGAGCCTCGGGGGGCGCGCCGGCGCTTTCGAGGAGCCGCGCGGCAGAGCGGTAGAGCGTGACGAGATAGTTGGAAGCGATCGCCGCTCCCGCATGGTAGGCGGCGCGGTCCGCGTCCGCGAGCTGGAAGGGCCGCAGGCCGAGCAGATCGGCGAGCCAGATGGCGCGGCCGATCGACTCGACGTTCTCGCCGGTGACGGCGGCCCAGGCACCGTCGAACTGATCGTCGCCGCGGTCGCGCGTGAAGGTCTGCAGTGGATGCACGGAGAAGCGCTGCGTGTGCGGCGCCAGCGACGCCAGCGGCGTGGCGCCGCTGACGTGCGCGACCCACGGTCCGACGGGCACCTGCCTGGCGACGTCGGCAATCGCCGCGTCCGGAACGCACAGCATCACCAGTTCCGGATCGTCGTCGCTGACGACGAGATCGCGCGCTTCGAGCCGCGCGGCCAGCGCCGTCCCGACCCGGCCGCGGCCGATGACGCGGACCCGCTCAAGCACGCGACGCCTCCAGCCGGTTGATCTGGTCCAGGATCTCGTCGTGCGTCGGAAACTCGTCCTGCCGGTTGCTGACGAACGAGTAGCGGATCGCGCCGGCGCGGTCGATCAGGAAGAGCGCCGGCCGGGCGATGTTCCAGGCGTCGAGGCCGAGCCGGTGCCAGACGCCGTAAGCGCGCAGCACGTCGCGCGACTCGTCGATCAGGATGTTGAACGGCAGCCCCTGGTCCTCGACGTAGCGCCTGACGACGTCGGAGGACTGCGCGACGACGGTCACGACCTGGATGCCGCGGCCGACGTACACGGGCGAATGCTGCGCCAGCTCGCTGAACTTGCGGCGGCAGTTCGGGCACCATGTGCCGCGATGGAACGCGAGCAGCACGGGGCCGCGCTCGAGATACTCCCCCAGCGTGTGGGGACGACCCTTCTGATCCGGCAGGGAGAAAGGCGGGGCAGCGGTGAGCGCGGACTGCGTCGACATCAGAACAGTTTCACGTCCACCAGCTCGCCGGCCTCGACGATGTCGGTGTGCGCCGGGATCTCGATGTAGCCGTCGGCGTGCGACATGCTGGTGATGTCGCCCGAGGCCTTGAACGCCGGCACGGCGGTGCCGCCCTCGAGGCGCACGGGATAGAACTGGTGCCGGCCGGTCGTCGAGACGACGCGGCGCGCCAGCGCCGCGCGGACCAGCCGCGGCTCGTAGTCGGGCAGCCGAGCGATGCGGCGGAGCAGCGGCACGAGCAGGATGTAGGCATTGGACAGGCACGACGTCGGGTAGCCCGGCATGCCGAAGACCAGCGTGCCGCCGACCCTTCCGAACGCCGTCGGCTTGCCCGGCTTGACGGCGATGCCGTGGAAGATCATCTCGCCGCGGCTGGCGATGACGTCCTGCATCAGGTCGCGCTCGCCGACCGAACTGCCGCCCGAGAACACGACGACGTCCTCGCCGCGCGCGGTGTCGAGCGCCTGCGTCAGCGCCGCCAGGTGGTCCGGGACCGTCGGGTAGACGATCGGCACGCCGCCGTGCAGGCCGATGATCGACGCGAGCGTGAAGCGGTTGATGTCGTAGATCTGGCCGGCGCCGAGCGGCTGGCCGGGATCGACGACCTCGTTTCCGGTCGACAGGATCGCGACGCGGGGCCGGGCGTAGACCTCGACCTCGCCGATGCCCATTGCCGCCAGCGCCCCGATGCGGCTCGGGTTGAGCAGGCGCCCGGGCTCGAGCACCGCCTGGCCGGCGGCGATGTCGGCGGCGCGCCGGCCGACGTGCTGCTTCGGGTAGACCGGCGAGTGAATCCCCACGTCGGCGCCGGTGCGATCGGTTTCTTCGACGATCACCACGGCGTCGGCGCCGTCGGGGAGCGTCGCGCCGGTTGCTATTTCGACGCAGGTTCCCGGTGTGACGGTGACGTCCGCCGCCTGGCCGGTGAAGACCTGGCCGACGCAGCGCAGCCGCTTCGGCTCCTGCGCGCTGGCGCCGAAGGTATCCGCGGCGATGACCGCATAGCCGTCCATTGCCGCGCGATCGAACGGCGGCACGTCAACGCGCGACGTGATCGGCTCCGACAGCACGCGGTTCGTGGCGTCGCGGATCGCGACCCGTTCGCGGCGCTCGATCGGTACCGCCGCCTCGAACAGCAGCCGTCGCGCCGCGTCGAGCGGCATCGTCTCGCGAAGGGGACGGGTCGGCATCAGTCCATCTTAGTCAAGGTGGAGGGCGCTCACCGGCGCAATTCCCGGACGACGTGGCCGATCTCCGGGAGGATCAGCTTCTCGAGGGCGAGGCGGACGGCGGCTTCGGAGCCTGGCAGCGCGAAGACCGCCATCTTCCCCTTCGTCCCGGCGATCGCCCGGCTCAACATCGCGGCAGCGCCGATCTGCTCGTAACTGAGCATCCTGAACAGCTCGCCGAACCCGTCCAGGCGCTTGTCGAGGAGCGACGCGATCGCCTCGTAGGTGCTGTCGCGGCTGCTGATGCCGGTGCCGCCGGTCGTGATCAGGACGTCGGCGTCGACGCCGCGCGAGGACTTCGCGGACCTGGTCCGGCTCGTCGCGCACGAGCGCGCGGCCGGCGAGCTCGTGACCGCCAGCCGTCAGCAGCGCGGCGATCGCGTCGCCGCTCGCGTCCGTTGCCGGGGTGCGTGTGTCGCTGATGGTGAGGACGAAGCAGCGGACCCGCGCCGGGGCATCTCGATGGTGCGGGGTTGGCATCAGCGGATTATGGCTCCAATCGCCCGGTTGTCCGGTTGTCCGGTTGTCCGGTCGTGCGGTTGAACGGTGGTCCGGATAGACTTTGACCATGCGCCTGTTCGCGCCCGTCGCCGCTCTCTGCCTCGCCGCGTCCGTTGCCGGGCTGACGCAATCGCCAGCCGCGCTCGACAAGGCGGCGGAGAAGTGGGTGCAGACGACGATCAAGAAGATGACGCTGGAGCAGAAGGTCGGCCAGCTGCTGGTATCGTCGTTTCAGTCCAGCTACATCAGCACCGATTCGGACGCCTTCGCCGAGCTCGCCAGGTCGGTGCGCGACTATCACGTCGGCGGCTTTCACGTGTTCGGCGCCTCCGAGCTGGCGCCGCCGGTGCTGCTCAACCCTGCCTACGGCACCGTGACGCTCGGCCAGCCGCTCGAGGCGGCCTCGACGCTGAACCGGCTGCAGGAGCTCTCGGCGATTCCGCTGCTCAACACCGCCGACTTCGAAGCCGGCGTCGGCTTCCGCATCATGGGCGCGACCGCGTTCCCCCGCGCGATGGCGTTCGGCGCCGCCGGCGACGAGTCGCTCGCGCTCGAGGCCGGGCGCGTGACCGGGGTCGAGACCCGCGCCATCGGCGTCCACGTCAACTTCGCGCCGGTCGTCGACGTCAACAACAACCCGCGCAACCCCGTCATCAACACGCGCTCGTTCGGCGAGGATCCGGCGCAGGTCGGCAGGCTCGCGTCGGCCTACATCCGCGGCCTGCAGGCGGCCGGCGTCATCGCCACGCTCAAGCATTTTCCCGGGCACGGCGACACCGACGTCGACTCGCACATCGGCCTGCCGATCATCAAGCATCCGCGCGAGCGGCTCGAGCGCATCGAGCTGCCGCCGTTCAAGGCCGGGATGGCGGCCGGCGCCGAAGCGGTCATGACCGGCCACATCGAGATGCCCGCCTTCGATCCGACGCCGGCGACGCCGACGACGTTGAGCCCGCCGATCGTCGGCGGCGTGCTGCGCAAGGAGATGGCGTTCCGCGGCCTGATTTACACCGACTCGATGGGCATGCAGGGCGTCACCAACATGCACTCGCCTGGCGAAGCTGCCGTCCTCGCCGTCCTCGCCGGCAACGACGTCGTCCTGCACTCGCCCGACGACGGCGCGGCGTTCGCGGGCATTCTGGGCGCCGTCAAGAGCGGACGAATTGCGGCGGCGCAGGTCGACGCCTCGGTCGAGCGCCTCCTCCGCGCCAAGGCGCGGGCCGGCCTGCACAAGGTCAAGGTCGTGGATCTCGACGCGATTGCCGGCGTCCTCGGCACGCGCGCGAATCAAGCCGTGGCCGACAGCGTCAGCCAGCGCTCGGTGACGCTCGTCAAGGACGCGCGCGATCAGGTGCCGCTCAAGCTGGCGAAGGACGCGCAGGTGCTGTACCTGTCGGTGCTCGACTATCCGTCCGGGTGGCGGATCGCGGCGCCGAGCCGGACGTTCATCCCCGAGCTGCGCAAGCGCTGGCCGAACGTGACCTCGGTCGAGCTATCGGACCGCACGACGCCGTCGGAGCTCGAGCTCCTTCGCGCCACCCTCCCGCGCTACGACGCCGTCGTCGCGTCGGTGTTCGTCCGCGCCGCGTCGGCGAGCGGGCGCATCGACCTGGCGGCGCCGCTGCAGCGGCTGCTGCAGGACGTCGCGCGCGCGAGCGCAGCCTCGAAGCGCCCGTTCGTGACGACCTTCTTCGGCAACCCGTACGCGGCGATGTACATCCCGGAGCTGCCGTCGGTGCTGCTGACCTACGACTTCTACGATCGCGCCGAGCTGTCGGCCGTCAAGGCGCTGGCGGGTGAGGCGCCGATCGGCGGCCGGCTGCCGATCGCGCTGCCGGGGATGTTCGAGGTCGGGGCCGGCCTGACGCGGCAGGCGGCGGCCTCGACTGGCGCTGGGCGATGACTGTTATATAATCGGAGTTTCGGCACCACAAACCCCTTCGCGCCCTTAGCTCAGTTGGATAGAGCGTCTGGCTACGAACCAGGAGGTCGCACGTTCGAGTCGTGCAGGGCGCACCAAATCTTGTCCGGGGGGCTTCGCCCCGCCGGACCCCCCGACACGCTCTCTCGCTCGCTGCTTCGCCACGCTCGCTCATGTCGCGCCGCAGCGCGTCGTGAATAGGCGCGCGTAGGCGGACCGGTCGCGTGGCTCACTCGCTTCGCTCGTTCGCGTCGTCAGATTGCGGAGAGCGTGTGGGAGACGACACGCGTCGAAGTCGAACTCCTCAAGACGGATGTGGCGATTGCCCACGTGACGTGGAGCATGAGAGGAGAGTCGGAGCCGGATGGAACGTCGCGGCAGCCGAGGACGGGAATCTTCACGCGCGTGTACATGCGAGAGGAAGGAGTGTGGCGGATTAAAGCGTCACAAAATACGAACGATACAACTACACTCGCTCCGAAGTAAGTGGCCTCGGTCAGGACGACCGGCCAGGCATCGATTGCCGCATCGACGCGCCGGCCGCCACCCATACAACCGGAATCCGTCGCGACTGGCGTTCAGGGAGAGCTCGTGGATGTTGGCGATTGTGCGTCGCACGGCGCACGGCCATACCGTCCGGGTTGCCGCTCACATCCCCGCGTGCCAAGATGTCCCGGCACAAGGGGCCGTTATGACACACCGATCCATCCTGTTGCTGGTTGCTTCGACCATCACGTTGGTCGGCGGGGCGACATCGGCGGTCAATCCGACTCCGGTCGCGGACGTGACCCGGCGAATCTACATCTCGGCGACCGACAGCTCCGGGGTGCCAGTGACCGACCTGGCTGCCGCGGATATCAGCATCAAGGAGGGCGGCAAGGACAGGCAAGTCGAATCGCTCGAGCCGGCCACCGGCAGGATGCACGTCGCCCTCCTGGTCGACGACGCCGGGAGCGGAGCCTTCCAGGCCGCCGTCGCCCAGTTCCTCGACCGCACGCTCGCGCGCAGTCAGTTCAGCATCACGCTGCTCAATCCGCAGGCGTCGATGCTGGTCGACTTCACCAACGATCCTTCGGCACTGAGAGACGCACTCGGGCGCCTCGGCAAGCGCGGGCGCATGCAGGCCGACGGCGATCAGATGCTCGACGCGATTGACCGGGCGGCCAAGGTCTTCCAGCGGCGCAAAGCCGAGCGGGCCATCGTTGTCGCGCTGACGCTCACCGGCGGCAAGCCGGAATCAATCCAGCCGCAAGACGTCCTCGAATCCGTGCGCGCCAGCGGCACGATGCTGAACGTCGTGCACCTGATTGGCGCCGACCTCGACATGGTGATGGGCGACGGGCCCAGGCAGTCGGGCGGCCGCACCGAAGAGGCGAGCAACGGCGACCGCATCATCCCGGCGGCGATCAGGATCGCACAGAGCCTGCTGACGCAGTACGTCGTCACCTACACGATCCCGGACGGAACGTCCCTCTCGGACCGGCTCGCGATCTCGACGTCACGCAAGGGGATCACGCTGACCGCGCCGACGCGCATCACGGCAAAGCGCCGCTAGCCATGTTCTCACGCAATGCGAGGCGGGCCATGAGATGGGCGCTCTTCGGTGTTCTCGGACTCGCCGGCGTCTATGTCGTGCTCTTCGCCCTCGTCCTGGCGGCGATGCTCCAACCGCCTGCACGATTCGGACTCTTCATGAAGCACATGCCGGGAATGCTCGTGTGGGGGACGCTCCCGGCGCCGCGCATGTGGCTGTGGGCGCGTCGCGGCGAGCTGGTCCCGGGTGCTCCAGCGCCGGACTTCACGCTGCCGACGCATGGCGAGAGCGGGCGCGCTCGTGTGACCCTGTCGTCGTATCGAGGTGACCGTCCGGTCGTGCTGGTCTTCGGCAGCTACACCTGACCGCCGTTCCGCCGGGCGGTGCCCGCGCTCAATCGGCTCTATCGCGAATACGGGGATCGCGTGCAGTTCTTCGTCGTCTACATCGAGGAAGCGCACCCGATTGACGCCTGGCAGGTCTCCGACAACCTCAAGGACGACGTCCTGGTCGCGACAACGAAGACGGCGGACGAGCGATACCGGGTGGCCGGCCTGTGCGTCACGAAGCTCGGTATCGAGCTGCCCGCGCTCGTCGATGAATCCGACAACCGCGTCGAGCGTGCGTACACCGCGTGGCCGGATCGGCTCTACGTCATCGATCGGGACGGCCGGATCGCGTTCAAGAGCGCGGCCGGGCCGTTCGGGTTCAAGCCAGCGGACGTCGAAAGCACGTTGAAAGAGATCCTGATGCCCTGAATGTAAACCCTGGAATGTTCGCGTGGCTCACGCGCGAGACTCAGCAGCTCGACGCCGCGCTAGGCGTGGCAGAGGATCTCGCCGTGGAGGACCGAGAACCAGGCGTCGGGGCTGCGCCGCCCAGCGGCGCCATCCTTCGGCGATCTCGCGCAACTCCTTCTCTGTAGCGAGGTCTTCGGTGACCGCCTGGCGCGCGATCGCGGAGTCGGTCATACGATCGGCCCACAACCCACCCCACCATGCGCGGTCGTCGGGCGTCGCAAAACACCATACTGAGGCGCCCGGTGCCACGTCGTCGAAGCAGGTGGCGTTCGCCTTCGCGGAGACGCCGATTAGTCGGCCACAACGCCGTGCTGACCTTCGTGGAGAAGACCAGGCAGTCAGGTCCCGCTTCTTCGCTGCCGGCATCGCCCCGTCCTGCGCAGCGGGCCGCGCGCATCGATTCGATAATCGCGCGACGCCGAATAGCCCGTCTTACCGCTTCGGATACCAGTACTTGATGTGGCAGTTTTCGCAGGCTGTGTCGATGCCGCCGCTCACTTCGAGCAGTTTGTCCTTGTCCTTCGCGTCGATCGCCTGCAGAACTGGCAGCGTACTGTCGTACAGATCGTAGGCCATCTTCGTGAAGGCAGCCCGATCCTCGTTGATCATCGCCTCGATCTGATCCGGCGGTATGGCGATCCGTAGATCCACCTTTTCACCGGGCCGGGCGACGTGGCGGCCCGGCACGAGCAGGAGGTTCGCGCCTTCCATGACTTGAATCGCCCGGCGGCGAAGTTCCTTCCACTCCTCATCCGTTCGTGGGTATCTCTCCTCGCGCCCCTTGGCGGTCACGGTGATCGCGACCGCGTCCCAGATGTGATCCGCGGCGGGGTCGATGAAGGAGTCCATGATGTCCCTGATGGTGGCGTTCAGCCGGGGTTCAGGCACTGCCGCCGTTTCCGCCTTCGACGGTGGGGGTTCCCGGCAACCGGAGAGAACCAGCACGCCCGCCGCAACTGCCAAAACAAACGCGCGCATGGTCGTCCTTTCTGAAAGGCGTCCATCCTATCCCAGCGCCGGCCTGGCGCGGCAATCGCCGGTTGCCGGAATCGCACCGGTCCTGTACAGTCACGCCCACCGCGCTGCGTCCAGAGAGGAGTTGCGGATTGTCCCTGCTTGGCTGGTGCCAATGGCTGGAGCAGACACCGCTGGCGACCGCCATCAGCGAATCGGTGTGGCTGTTCCCGATCATCGAAGGCAGCCACATCCTTGCGCTTCCCTTGTCAGTCGGCATGATCCTGATGTTCGATCTGCGCCTGCTCGGCCTGGCGTTTCAGGGCGGATCGGCGTCCAGGATGATGCGCGATGTCGTGCGCTGGTCGAAGTTCGGATTTGTCGTCATGTTCCTCACGGGCGGACTCCTCTTCATGACCCAGGCAACAAAGGCGTACGACAACGTGTTCTTCCGCACCAAGCTGGTGTTTCTCCTGATGCTGGGTATCAACGCGGCGGTGTTCCAGATTCTCCTCTATCCAAAGATGGAGCAGTGGGAGGCCCGCGGCGGAACGCCTCTCGGGGCGCGGGTCTGCGGTGGGCTGTCGCTGATCGTCTGGATCGGCGTGATCATCTGCGGCCGCACGATGGCGTACCAGCTATGAAGTGCTGCGAAAGGCCTGCATGACGGCAGCCAGATCGTTGCTCGAATGGTGCTCGAACACCACGACGATCGTGTTCATCCGCGACAGCAGCTTCGGGATGCCGGCCGTGCAGTCCGTGCACCTGGTGGGGCTCACGGTACTGCTCGCGGCAATCCTGGTGCTGAATCTGCGGCTGGCGGGCGTCGGCATGATGGGGGACTGGTCGCTCCCGGCGATCGAGCGACAGCTCAGGCCCTGGGCCTGGGTGGGGATCACTTTCGTGCTGGCTTCCGGAGTCGTCATGTTCCTCGGCAACCCCACGAAATACCTGGCCAACGCCTCTTTTCAATTCAAGATGGTGTCCCTGGCCCTGGCCATGCTGTGCCACTTCGTTCTGTTCCGGAGGTTCTTCCGATCGGACCCTGGTGTCCGGCGGCAATCGATGAATATCGTGGTTGCCGGCCTGTCCCTGACGCTCTGGTTCGCCGTCGGCTGGGCGGGCCGGATGATTGCCTTTGTTTAGGGAAAAGATGTATTGTCAGCCACTACCCGAAGGAGAGTTCCCGATGATTCGCCGTGTTTTTGGCAGCATCGTCTTTGCGGTCCTGGTGTTTGGGAACGGCGCCTCGGCGCACCACAACATGACCGCGCTCTTCGACTTCAACGATCGCGTCACGGTGACAGGCTCGTTGACGAAGATCGATTGGCGGAACCCTCACATTTACTTGACGATCGACGTCAAGAACGCCAAAGGCGCAATGGAGAACTGGCAGGGCGAAGGTCCTGCTCCGTCCTGGTTCCGCATCCGCGACGTCGGCAAGGCCGATTTCGAGAAAAGCATCGAGAAGACCCTGACCCTCGAACTGAGCCGCGCGCGCGACAAGTCGCTGTCCGGATTGATCCGAACCATCACGCTGCCGGATGGCCGGGTTCTCTCCGCGTGTCCGCAGAACTGTTGAAACTGAATACACCGTAAGAGGGTGTGTCATGAAGAAAACCGATCGGGTGGCGTTGGTATGTGCGGCCGCCTTGCTGGGAGTGATCTGCCTGGCGGGGCGAGCAACCGGACAGGAGCTGTCGGCAGAAGCGAAAGAGAAAGCCACGGCTGAAGCCAGGGCCAAGCGCAACGCGCTCGCGTTCGAGAACAATGCGACGACGATTGTGTTCTTCGATCGCGCCGGTAAGCGCACTGGAGGGATCACCGAACGGGCGATGTACGGTGAGACCGTCGTGTCGCCGGATGGCTCGCGCGTGGCAGTTGTGAAGAACGATTTGCCCAGCGAGACGGCGGACCTCTTCATCGTCGACATCGCCACCGGCGCGAGCACGCGGCTGACGACCAGCGTGAGAACGGAATTCGTGATGGCGCCGGTTTGGTCGCCCGACAGCAAACGGATCGCGTATGTAACGATCCGCAAGGGGCAGGAGGCCATCTACGTGCGGCCGGCAAATGGCGAGGGATCCGAGGAGATGCTCTTCAGGAACCCCGGCGCGTTCATGAATCTCACCGACTGGTCGTTGGACGGCAGGTTCCTGACCTACGCGATTTCCGATCTGAAGGGCGGGGCGTTGTTCACGCTGCCGCTCGACGGCGGCGCCGACCGCAAGCCCACCGAGGTGTTCAAAACGGATCTGCGTGTGTTCGGGCCGAGATTCTCACCCGACGGACGCTTCCTGTCGTACATCCAACTCGACGCAGCGAACCGGGCCGAAGTGTTCGTGCGGCCGGTCGATCCGAAGGCCGAGGGTGGACCCTGGCAGATCTCGGAAGGCACGTTCAGCCCCGCGTTCTGGCGCCGCGACGGCAAGGAGCTCTACTACCTCGCGCGCGACCAGGCGGTAATGGTCGCCGACGTCGTCATGTCGCCGACGTTCTCGTTCTCCAAGCCCCGAGTGCTGTTCCGCCAGGCCAGCAAAGTCCCGGACCGTCTCGCCTACGTGACTGCGGACGGCGAACGGTTCCTTGCGCTCCCGGCGCCGCGCGGGCCGCAGCTCCAGCAGATCACCATCTTCAATCGCAGCGGAGAAGTAGTACAGAAAGTCGGCGAGGCGGCGCTGTATAGCGGCCCGTCGTTTTCGCCTGATGGCAGCCGGTTGCTCGTCTCCAAGAACGACCAGCAAAAGGGCCAGAACGATCTCTGGACGATCGACCTTGCCACCGGAAAAGAGACCAGGCTGACCAACGATACGTTCCCCAAGGTCAATCCCTTGTGGTCTCCCGACGGGAAATACATTTACTACGCTTCATTTCGCAACGGCGATTTCCCTGTCCATCGTCGCGCGTCGGACGGGACCGGCGATGAGGAGCTGGTGTACAAGTACGAATCCGGCGCGTTCGTCGGCCTCAGCGACATTTCCTCCGATGGCAAGTACCTCGTGGTCGACTCGGGCGGCTTCATCATGGTGGTGCCGCTGACCGGAGATCCGGCATTGCGAAAGGGGATCGAATTCCTGCGAACGGAATGGACCGACACCCTCGGCCGGCTGTCCCCCGATGGCAAGTTCATGGCCTACCGATCGGACGAAGCCCAGGCCGAACGCGGTGAAATCTACGTGCGCCCGTTCAATGCCGCAACGGGACAGCCCGGCGATGGGAAATGGCGGGTGTCGACGGACGGAGTCCAGGCGATGCTGCACTGGCGCGCGGACGGGAAGGAGATCTTCTTCCGCGGCCAGAATCTCGAGTCCAACGAGATGCTCGTCGTGTCGGTCGAGGTCGAGACCACGCCGACGTTCAAGCCCGGCACGCCCAAGGTCCTCTTCAAACTGCCCGGACCGCTCGCCGGGAATCTCGGGAACGTCAGCCGCGACGGGCAGCGATTCGTGTTCGCAATCAACGTCCCCGCCGCCGGCACCACTGAGACCGGCAATCCGCGCTGAAGAGAGTCACCACCACAAGGTGACGCTGCGCCACGCCGATTCCGTAGCGATCCGTCCTGCCCTCGTCGCAGCACTCACGAACCAGGAGGTCGCACGTTCGAGTCGGCGAGAAACGGCGTCAGGCCTTGCCCGTGCCTGTCGATGCTCTGCCTGGCGGACTCTGCATTCCCAACTGGTCCGAGTCGACCTGTGCTCTGCTACTCTAGGCGACCGGCGGACCTAGGAGGAAAGTGGCTTTTCTCGAAGCGGCGGCGGCCGTCGACAGATTTCTGTTACGGCTGAACCGCCCCGTTCAGTACGCGGTGATTGCCGCGACCGTCCTGCACATGATCGCCGTGGCGATTCCGAACGTCCCGCGGGCTTACGTCGATTACGCCCGCTTCCCGCTGCTCAGCGGCGTTCGCCAGCACGAGACCTACGGCACGGACACGATCGGCAATTCGTACGTCGCCAAGGTCGTGCTGAATGATCCGTTCGACATGTACACCAAGGCGCGGCTTGAACAGACACCGCTCGAGAGGGCGACGTGGACCAGGGAGGCATCAGCGCCCTATCCACCGGCGGGCTTGCTGACGACGGCGGGGCTGTATGCCATAGGGGCGGCGACGGGAATCGAGTTCTACGGCATGGTCCTGGTGCTCGCGGCGCTGTTCGTGGCGCTGTCCCTTTGGTATTTCCTGAACACGCGGTGGTACCTCTTTCCCCTCCTGTACCTGAACTTCGCCTACTTCGGACATCGGTTCGTCTACGTGCAGGACGACTCGTACCTCGCCATGCTCGTCGTGGTCATGATCGCGCTCGTGCTCGCCCGCTCCAGGCGTCAAGCCAGTCACCTCCTGATGGCGCTCGCCATCACGATGAAGCTCTCGCCGGCGGCGTACGTGCGGGAGATGCTGACCATGCGGCGTGGCACGGCGATGACCTTCGCCGCCATCCTGTTCGCCGGTCTCGTACTGCCCTATTTCATCTGGGACAACTACCTGACCATCTTCACGTTCCACGACCAGGTCAAAGGCAACATCTACGACACGATCGCGGCGGTTCTGGTGGTGGTGCCTTTCACGATTGTGCTGTGGTACGTCGAGACGCGACTCGGGTTCGACATAGAGGATCGAATCGGGTGGTCGCTCGTTCCGTTCGCGATGTTCGTCGGCATCAAGATGCGGGTGGCCCGGCATCTGCTGATCGTGCTCCTGGTGCCTGACAAGCGGGGTCCCCGCAACATCACGGCATCCATCGGCCTCGCGCTCCACGCCGCGGCTCCGGATGTGTTCCGGCTCGGGTCGGTGCTTTACATCACGACCGTTCTGCTCTTCGTATTTCTGGCGCATTATCTGCGGAGAATCGACCGGGCGACGGTTCGCGACGACGCGCGGCATCCGCTGCGCACCGTCAGGCTGCTACTGTCGGGTCGTCCATCCTGAACGCACTGATAAGAACATCGGCGGTGAGGCTCGTCGTCGGATTGCTGGCGTGTCTTAAACCCGCACGTCGGTCGCCGACTCTCTGAGCGGGTGCTTGCGTCGTCGGGAACTCGGGCATCGTTGCCCGACGACGCGAGCCGGAGCCTCAGTTCACGAGCGCCTTGAGGCTCTTCAGAGGCAGCACGCGAACCTTCTTCGAGGCCGGCTTTGCCTTGAACATCATCTTTTCCTTGGTGAAGGGATTGATGCCCTGACGCGCCTTGGTGGCGGGCTTCTTGACCACTTTCATCTTCAGGAGGCCAGGCAGCGTGAACACTCCGTGGCTACGGAGGCTCTTCTTGATGATGCCATTGAGTGACTCGAACACTGCGGCGACCTGCTTACGGGACAGCTCGGCGTCCTTGCAGATCTGAGCGACGACTTCTGACTTGGTGGGGGCGCTGTTTTTTGCCATTCACACTACTCCTGTTGAAAACACCATGAAACTGACCGGGATCGGCCATGCACAGAAACGCCTACCGACGTATGGTACACGCGGTCGCAGCCGCTGTGACGTCCTCCCCGAACACGACGACAATTGAGGTCGAGACACGCCGGTCAGGTGATGGAGGCTATCGGAGCCGATCGGCCGCCAAGGCCGACCGTTCGCGGGGCTCACTCGCTGGCCCCGTTCCCGTCTTCGCGATGAGGTATAACCGGTTCGCTGTGGCCAGATAAAGCGCATCGCCGACCACCGCCGGCGGCGAATAGATCGGCGCATCCATCTCGATCTGCCCCAGTAATTGCTTTTGCCGTCCGGCACGAAGCACGGTCATGCTGCCGACAACGTTCCCGGCGTAAAGCCGGTCGCCGGCCAGCAGCAGGCTTCCCCAGATCGCCTCGTTGGTCTCGTGCTTCCAGACGTGGGCGCCGGTCGCCGCGTCCAGGCAATGAATCGTTCCGCCCAGGTCCCCAACGTATAGCAGACCGTCCTTCGCGATGGGCGTTCCCACCACGCGACCGACATCGCGGGAAGTCCAGAGGAGCCTGTTCTCGGTCACGTCTCCCTGGCCGTTGGGACTGATCGCATGAATCAATGACGGGCCGTTGCCGTGCCCGGGGCTCTGTCCCATCGCAACGAAGACGCGACCGTCGTCGAAGGCCGGCGACGCAATGATGGAGCCGCGCGAAAAGACTCGGGGCCGCGGCAGAAAGCGGGCGTCCTTCGGATTGCCGTCAAATCGCCAGACTTCGTGACCCGACGCGGCGTCGTAGGAGCGCAGCCAGCCATCGCCTCCGCCGAAGAGCACTTGTACCCGCCCATTGACGTTGGCCGCGACAGGGCTGGACCACTGGCCGTGCAGCACCTGCCCGCCGGAGCCGATGGCGCGCCAGACCACTTCGCCCGAATGCTTGTCGACCGCGATCAGGCTTGGCGCGCGCGGGGACGGGACGCGCGTGTGGCCTTCATTCTGCCCGTTGGAAGTTGAGACCATCAGCAGGTCGCCTACGGGCAGCACGTCGCTGTTGGTGGCCTCGTGCGGAAAGACACCGAGGCGGCCACAGATGTCCAACTCCCACACCATGTCGGCCGCGGCCTTGTCCTTGAAGACCTCATCCCGAAACGGGCCATCATTCTCGCCATCACGGAAACCCTGTGTGTCGAGGCTGCGAAGCTGGCACTCGGCGGTGACGTAGTACAACCGGTTTCCTTCCACGTACGGCGCACTCGTCGTCGAAGGCAGGAGGAACTCCCGCAGACCTCGTTCTACTCGCGTGGCCACGTCCTGCCAGAGGAACGTGCCATCCTTCGCGTCAATAGCCATGAGCACGCCGGCTTCGTCCTGGATGGCCGGGTTCAGGTGCCTTGCGTTGTCGGTGCCGACATAGACCGCATCACCCGCAACGACGGGACGTCCAAACGTTTCGTGTCCCAACTCGACGCTCCAGGCGATGTTCCGGCCTGTGGATGTATCCCAGTCAGCCGGAGGATTGCCCGTCTTGATGTTCGTCGTCGGGGGGTGCGGGGCGACGGAAGGCGCGGGCACAGCGTGTGCGGCGGCAGGCTCGCCGGATTTGATGCCGGCGATTCGATTCAACGCCCACTCTGCTTCGCTGCGCAGTGCGGGATCGTTTGCTGCCGCCGTCAGCGCCTCTCGGGCCGACTGTGCCTTCGGTCCGATGCTGCCGAGAGCTCCGGCCGCGAAGATGCGCACGTAGAGGAACTCATCGTCCAGGGCTTCGATCAACTGCGGCACTGCAGACTGCGCCGCCGGGCCGATGCTGGCGAGCGCCTCACACGCCGCCCATCGAACGCCGGGGACGGGATCGCCAAGAGCTTCTGCCAGGGCATTTGTCGCCTTGAACGCGTTCGGACCGATGGACGCCAGGGCCTCCGCTGCGTAGATGCGGACGTATTGATCCTCGTGTGAAAGGGTATTGACGAGTGCGCCGACCGAGGGGCTGGCCCTCTTTCCCAGGGCGCCAAGGGCGCGCGCCGCATCGCCCGCGACCGTCCAGTCCTCGTCTCTCAGCGCCCGCCGCAACGCCGGTTGAATCCATTCCGTATGCGGCGCCAGGTCAACCAGTTCACTGACGGCGCTGCGCCTGATGGCGTCCGACTCGTGCCGCAGCAACTCCACCAGCAGTGGAATGGCAGGAGGACCGATCCGCTGGATGATTTCAAAAGTCACGACGTGCAGGTCTTCATGCCCGGGGTCGAGAAATCGCCTCAGCAAAGGCACCGAACGCAGCGCTCCCTGGACCAGGGCGGCTTCGGCGGTCGCGCGGACCTTCGGGTCTTTGGACTGCAGACGATCTACCCATTCACTTACAAGAGCTGGATTTCTCGAAAGACTCGACGATGTCGGGGGCAGCGGCGATTGGGCGAGCGCGATCGCCTGGCTGAGGCCCGCAGCAAACATTAGTGCGAGAGCGCGTGTCTTCATGAATGACGGCTACCTGCCATTCTCTACCGGCTGCGTCTCGTCTGCCGTCGCCAGACCCGACCGGCTGGCGGAGCCTTCGCCCGCGGGTCCACCGAAAGGTGAGGCTGCAGCACGGCATCGAGGTCGCGTCGAATCCACGCGGCCGCCGCGCCTTTCCTGTAACAGGCCCACGTCATCAGGGATCCGCTAATCACGGCCTCGACGGTCCGGGCGAGCCTCGGAGGGTCTGCGTCCCGCCGCAACACCCCCTCCAGGACGGCGGCCTGAAGCAGCGATTCGATCTCGAGACGCGTCCCACGTGCGTTGGCCTGCAGGTGGGCCCGAAACTCAGGGTCTGTCAGGTCGATCTGCAGATAGGCGAGGTTGCGCGACAGCGCGTCTGGCGTCGACGCAAGGTCGGCCATGCACATCGCGTAGGCGCGAAGCGCCGCCAGCGGCCGCCGATGCGCCGCCCGCAGGCCGTTGAAGACGGTCCCCGCACTGCCCGCGAACCGCCCCGCCAGAGCGAGAAGCAACGCGCGTTTGCTGCCGAACCGCTGCACGAGCCGGCCTGGGGACACGCCAGCTTCGGCGCCGATGTGCGCCAGCGTGAGCTCGTGCGGACCCCGCCGGGTCATGGCGCGCCGGGCCGCCGCGAAGATCGCGTCGTCGGTCACTTTCCGGCGTCGTTCAGGCATGGGTTGACAGAACCTAAATGGATGTTTAGTGTATCGCTAAACGTCCATTTAGCAAGGAGGAATCGCATGCGGCGAGTACTGTTTGGCGGCGCGATGAGCCTCGACGGCTTCATCGCCGGACCGAATGGTGAATACGACTGGATCGTCATGGATCCGGACATCGACTTTGCGGAGATGATGGGGCAGTTCGACACGTTCCTCATCGGCCGCAAGACGTTTGAGGCGATGCGCCGGATGGGCACCGACGTGACGTCGAAGCCGGGCGCCCGGAACATCGTGTTCTCGCGGACCTTGAGGCCCGGCGACTACCCGCACCTCACCATCAGTGCCGACGCGGAGCGGGCTGTCGCCGATCTCCAGGCGAAGCCTGGCAAGGACATCGCCATCTTTGGCGGGGGCGAACTGTTCCGCAGCCTGCTGGCCGCCGGACTGGTCGATGGCGTCGGCGTATCGCTGATTCCGGTCCTGCTTGGCGGCGGGATTCCGCTGTTGCCACCGCCGGCCGGCCGGGCGACCCTGAAATTGCGAAAGCACCGCGTCTACGAGCAGACCGGCACTATCGGACTCTGGTACGACATCGAGCGCCATCACAACCCGCCGACGGCATGAGGGCGCTTGACGCGATCGTTCCTTCGCCAGCGTGCTCGCCCTGCAGTAGGATCGCGCGTAAGTTGTCCGACGAGTTCCTGGTCACGTGTCCATTCTGCGGCGAGCGGGTGGAGATCTACGTCGAGCCTGACGTCAAAGGCAGCTTCGTCCAGGACTGCGAGGTCTGCTGCAATCCCTGGCGCGTCAACGTGACCGGGCGAGACGAGGAGCGCGTCGTTGATGTGACACGCGCCGACGGCTCAGAGTAGTGCACCAGCGAACTGACTTACACTGCGGGGTATGACTTCGCTGCGCCATCAGGTCGCGCGCGTCGGTCTGTTTGTCATCATCTGCGCGCTGGCGCTGGTCTCCGCCACGCACGCGCAGCGCGAATATGGACAGCGCTCGTTCCGCGAGGGAAGTTTCCCGCCGCAGTTCCCACCCCAGGACTTTGCCGACGGCGGCTTCACCATCTGCAAGCTGATGTACACGCAGGTGCGTCGCGAGCAGTGGGGCATCGGCTGGCTCACCGACTATCCCTACGCCGCCGTCAACCTGATGATCCGCGCCTCGGAGCTGACCAAGATCAACGTCAGCTGGGACGCCAACCGCAATCCTCATCCCTGGGTGGTGAGGCTGACCGACGAGGCGTTGTTCCAGTGCCCGATGATCATGGCGTCGGACGTGGGCACCATGGGCATCAGTGACGTGGAGGCGGCGCGGCTGCGCGAGTACCTCCTCAAAGGCGGATTCCTGTGGGTCGATGACTTCTGGGGCACCGACGCCTGGGAACACTGGGCCAGCCAGATTCGCAAGGTCCTCGGCCCTGCCGAGTACCCGATCGTCGACGTTCCTCCGACACACCCGATGTTCCGCACCTTTGCCCCGATGGGCGCCGTGCCGCAGGTCACGAACATCCAGTTCTGGCGCAGCTCCGGCGGCACCGAGACATCGGAGCGCGGTGCCGACAGCGCCGAGGTCCACACCCGCGCCATCAGCGACGCGCACGGCCGGATCATGGTCCTGATGACCCACAACACCGACCTCGGCGATTCCTGGGAGCGCGAGGGAGAGGATTCCGCGTATTTCTATCAGTTCGCCGCGCCCGGCTACTCGGTCGGCATCAACGTCCTCGTCTACGTGTTGACGCACTGAGGCCAGGCCAGCGCGACGAACGCGATGCCATAGCTGAAGGCGAACCACTTCACTCTGAGTCCGGCATGCGGCCCGTTGATTTTGCGCCCTGGACGACGACGCTGACGGCGTCGTACCTGGCGATCACGGCCGCGCTGATTGCCATCCCCGGGAATGCCGTTCCAGGCCGCACCTGGCTGGTCGCGCTCCACCTGACGCTGTCCGCGTTGTTGCTGCTCGTGAACCGCGCGAGGCCGTCGGCGGGGATCCGTCGCGTGATTCTCGACTGGCATCCGTTGCTGCTGTTTCCGCTGCTCTACCGTCTACGGCCGCTTCCACTACGTGCTCGACACGTTCGCGGGCGCGGCCCTCGCGATCGTCGTCGTGGCGGGGTGACGAAATGCTTTCGGCGCGCCGCGCGGAGCAGTGTGATGCGTTAGGCTACGAAGTCGTGGCGGTCGGGACCGTATCGCCAAGCCGGGATCTGGCCCGATCGGTCCTCGGTAGTCGTCTGGGGTTCAGTGATGAAGAGGGGATGGCGCGATGACAAGCGATTCTGGTTCCTCCGAGCTCGTTCCCCTCGCCGACGAACAGCGGGTGCTCGAGGTCGTGACGTCGTCGGTGTTCAAGCTGTGGGAAGCGGTCAACAGCCTGACCCGCCTGCGACCGACGAAGAGATCGCGCTATCGCGTGACGATTTTCGGATCCGCACGCGTGCTGGCCGACCATTGGGTCTACACGGCGGTTCGAGACCTGGCGGCTGAACTCACCCGGCTGGACTGCGTCATCGTCACGGGTGGAGGCCCGGGCCTGATGCAGGCGGCCAACGAAGGCGTGCATGTCGCAAACCCGGAGGCCGGCCAGGGATCGCTCGGTATCCGCGTCGACCTGCCGTTCGAGCAGGACGTCAACCCGTTCGTGACCGAAGCGTTCGAGCACGGCACGTTTTTCACCCGGCTCCACCATTTTGTGCTGGTGTCGGACGCGTTCGTCGTCGTGCCGGGCGGCATTGGCACTGTGCTCGAGACGCTGATGGTGTGGCAGTTGTTGCAGGTGCGGAAGCTGCACGACACGCCCCTGATCCTGGCCGGAAAGATGTACGCAGGTCTCGTCGACTGGTGCCGGACGTCCATGCTGCAACCGGACTTCCCGCTCGCAAGCCCCGCCGACATGGCGATTCCAGTCTGCGTCGAGGATGGGCCGGGCATTCTGCGGGTAATCCGCGAACATCACGCGGCCTGGGAGGCCGCCCGGGCATCGACAGGCTCCGGCTGAGGGACATCTGCCGAAGGCCGCCTTCCAGCCTCAGAACGCCTTCTTCATGTAGGCAACGATCGGCGCGATGTCCTCATCGGCAATCAGCGGCAGCGGAAACCCGCGCACGCGATTGATGAACGAGAAGAACGACTGATAGTGCGTCACGACTTCCTCGAGCGTTCTCGCGCGATGGTCGTGGAAGTACGGGGCGGTCTGGTTGATGCCGCGCAGCTGCGGGATGTCGAAACGGTTGAACACCTGGTTGCCCCCCACGGTCTCGAGCGCGTGGGCGTCGGTGAGGACGGTGCCGGGATCGCTCGACTCCAGGAGGACGCTCGTTCCGTTCGGCAGATCGATTGTGAACCGCTGCGTCCGGAGGTTGAAAGCCGGGCCCTGGATCAGGCTGGGAGGAAAGCCGTTCGGCGGCGGGTTCGAGACGACGACGTTGATCGACAGCGGGTTCGTCGACCCATCGAAGGGCGGGAAGATGCGGTTCTCGAGGTTCCGCACCTGCGCCGGCCCGCCGTGGCACCGGCCGCAGAAGTCGTCGAACTTCGCCTTTCCGTGCCGCTCGACGGCGGTCAGCGGTGGATCGAGATCCGGAAGCGCGCTCCCGGTGTCGATCGCCGCCGAGAGCGTTCTGACCCGCGCCGAAGAAAAGACGTGCCGCTCGAACGCGGCAACGCTCTCGAGGAAGTCGCGTGACGGCGGCGTCTCCGGTTCCATGTGTTGATTCACGGCGGCCAGGGCCTGCGCCTCGAGCGTGGCCGCCGACCGATCCTGCAGGTACGGAGCCGTGTGCTTCAGCATGTTCAGCGGCGTTGCCGCACGGGAGACTGTGACGTGGGTCGCCGTCGGGTCGTCGGTCAGGCGGACACGCGACGGCAGCGGAACGCGAACCTTGAACAGCGCCCGCGTCCTCAGCAGCGTGAAGTCCTCGACGCCATCGTCGGCATCGATCGAACGAAAGAGCGGATCGGTCGCGTTCGGGTCGTGGCGCTTCGCGCGCTGCAGCCGCTGCCAGCGCGCTTCAACCGTCGCCGGGGAGAGGCTGAAGCCGTCCCGCGGATCGTGGCAGGTTGAGCACGAGCGGCCGTTGCCGCCGGGGAAGGGGCGGAAGAAGTTCACGGCGCCCCTGATGAGCTTGCGCGTGTCCTCGCGCGAGCCCCCGTTTTCGCCGGCTTCGCGCTCGATCGTTTGCAGCACCTGAGCGAGTTGCCGGTCGTCCCCGGCGAGAGGCTGTTGCGCCTGTGCCCATGGCGAGACAACCGGCGCCTGCACCAGGCCGGTGATCGCCACGACCAGGATGGCCGCCACTCGCCTGCGGGTTGTCATCACGCATGGCACGGTAGCCCGGTACGAGGCCGGCGATCATGAGTGAGGAGTGAGCCCGGAGTGAGGATTGAGTCAGAAAAGGCGCAGGATGCGGCCTCGAGCGCGTCGCCGCGAGGAACTCACCGCCAGCTGCCCGAAAGGGTGAAGGCGGCCCAATGAAAGGGTGCCGCGGTTGCGGGCCGAGCGATGGCGTCGAGCTGCGCCCGTCTCAACGCCTCGTCCTTCGTGGCACCAGCCCTCAGTTGAGCGTAGATCTTGGTCATGAGCACCGACGTCGAATCATCGGACACGGCCCAGAGTGACGCCAGCACGGTTCTGGCCCCGGCGTAGTGAAACGCCCTGGTCAAGCCGATCAGACCTTCGCCTGCCACATCGTTACCGAGCGCGGTCTCGCACGCGGACAGCGTGACCAGATCGGCGTCGATCCTGAGTTGTTCGAAGATCTCCCAGGCCTGCAGCAGGCCGTTTTCTTCTCCCGCGCGACGCTCGGTCGGCACCGACAACGCGAGGGCCGAGTCGAGCGGCGAGCGCGCGTCGAGCAGTCCGTGCGTCGCGAAATGCAGATAGGTCGCCTTGGAGACGGCCTTCGCTCGTGCCTCGGTCGCGTCGGCACCAAGGTAGATGGTGGCGCGCTTACCGAATCCTCGCGCCAGCGATTCGACTTCGGCGCGCGTCGCCGGCAGCGGCGTCAGGTCATAGCCGCGGCGCACCGTCTCTTGCACGTCGCGATTGCTGACGGGGGCTGCGCCGTTTTTGGAGTCCGGATATTTCGGGTCGCCGAATGCCACCAGCGTCGCCGCCCCAGGCGACCGACCGCCGGTCTTTCTGAGCTCGGCGTAGACCGTCGCCGAGAGCGTGGTGTGCAGCGGCTTCCACTCCACGAAGTACTGCCCGCGCCGCGGGCCCGTGCCGCCGGGTTTCCGCATCAGCGCCGCGAACGGCAGGCTGTGCAGGGGACCGTCGGGCAGCAGGAGGACGCGACTGGCGCCGGCGATGGCCGGTTCGGCCGGAGCCACCAGCAGGTCATACAAGCGTCGACTCGCATCGACGAAGGCCGGCGCGACGCTCCCGCTCGTCCCGGCACCGCGTTCAATCAGGCTGCGGACAGCCGCCACCTGCTCGCGCAGTGCCGCTTCACCGATCGCGATCGTGTGGACCGCCAGGGTCTCGCCGCTACCGGCGGTCGATCGCCGGACAACGAAGAGACGGGACGCGTCGACGCCGATCTGATACGACAGCATCACGGTGCCGGGGTCGAGCGCCTGTTGCACCTGGGCCAGGTCGAGCGCCGGCGAATACTGCAGTGCGGCAAGCCGGGGCGACGCCGCGCGAACGCTGGCGACGACCTGGCTTTGCTTCTCGCGCACTTCGCGCAGGTCTTGCTGGAGTCGGTCGATCTGGGCGCCATTCTGCCGGGGATTGAGCCTGGTGAGCGCTTCCTGCAGGCGGTCGGTACTCTTCGCGAAGGGCGCGAGTCGTCTGTTTCAAATCCGGCGAGAGGTCGGCGTCGGGCACGATATCCCGCTCCGCCAGCATCCTCAGGAGGGCGCGCGCCCGCGATCGCTCGAGCGCCTCGAAGGCGCGTGCCGGCTGCCCGAGGCGGACCAGCACGTCGACGTACTCGAGATAGATGGCGCGGCGCTGTCCGGCATAGGCGGTGCGCACCTCGTTGGAGCCGCCGAGACGCGTACTCTGCGACTCGACGGCGTCAAGCGATGCCGCGAAGCTCGCGGCGGCGGTTTCGAGGTCGCCGCGATCGCGCGCCAGGCGGCCGAGCCGGCGCAAGATGAACGCGTGGGTCGCGCTGTCCGGCGCCAGCTGGGCGCTGAGGGCTGCGGCGCGAGTCGCCAGTGCCTCTGCATCGTCGATCTTCCCCTGGCGTTCGGCAACCGCGGCGAGTCGATCGAGCACGTTCGACATCTCGAGGCTATCCGGAGCTGTCTGCTCGAGCAAGACTCGAGCGGTTTCGAAGCGCTGGCGGGCGGACTCGAGGTCGCCGCGACCGAGGGCCAATTGCCCGAGGTTGTTGAGCGTGACGGCCACTGCCGAACTACGCGGGCCCTGCCGCTCCTTGAGAACCAGCGTCCGTTGCAAGAGGCTGTCAGCCGCGTCGTAGTCGCCCCGCTCCGAGGCGAGGTTCCCGAGCGCCTCCAATGTGTTCGCGGAGCCGACGCCTTCAGGCTCCCAGCGTTCCTTGAGTTCGAGCGCGCGGCTCAGGTAGTCTTCTGCGCGGACTGAATCGCCACGCTGTCTGTGGACGAGCCCGATGTTGTGCAGTGTCTGCGCGACGGCCAGGCTGCCCGGCGCGACCCGTTCGTGGATGACCAGCGCCCGAGCATAGAGCTCCTCGGCCTGCACCAGCGCTCCACGATTGAACATCAAGATGCCGAGATTGTTCAGCACCCGCGCCTCGCTCCCGGTCCCGGGTGCCAGGCGCTCCTGTAAGGCCAGGGCTCTCCGGAAGTAGGACTCAGCTTCTGTCAGCCTTCCCTGCAGCAGGCTGACGCTTGCGAGACCCATGAGGCTGGCGGCGATCGCCGGGCCCGAGGGTTCAACACGCTCGAGAATGCCGAGAGCGCGCCGATACTGTGTCACGGCCTGATCGAGCGGACCACGAGGCCACAGCGACGTGCCGATGTTGTTCAACGACACGGCGAAGTCAACCGTGTCCGGAGCGATGCGCTCGAGCATGTCGGCGCCTTCGCGCAGCATCGGTGCGGCGCCCTTGGCGTTGTTCCTTGCCCGCATGACGTTGCCGAGGCTCGAGAGGCTTCGCGCCAGGGCGATGCTCTCCGGCGCGAGCCGGCGCTGAATCTCGACCGCCTCGAGTAGCAGCGGTTCGGCGCCAGCCAGGTTCTCGCGATTGACCCGCAGCGACGCCAAATCGCCCAGCGCTTTAGCATAGCCAAGGCCGGGAGTGCCGGTGCCCCGCCGGGTATCGACGATTGCGCCGTAGACGGCTTCTGCCTTGCCGAGGTCGTTTTGCCGCTCGTAGATCCGGGCCTGCGCCTGGTGTACACCTGCGATCGCCGCCCGATTGGCCGCGCGTTCCGCCGCCGTCAGAGCGTCGCGGGTGACACGGTGTGCGTCGTCAAACTTCCTGGCGTCGCCGAGCGCGATCCCTGCCTGCATCAGCAGCCACGCGGACGCCGCATCATCGTCCGCAGTACCGACTGCGGCTCTCCAGGCGTCGACGGCTTCGTCGACCCGGCCCTTGGCGGCCAGGTCCCGGCCTCTCGAGTAGGCCTCGAGAGATCGCGGCGTCAGCGACGGGCGGGCATGCAACCGCCAGCGTCCCTGGGGTGCCGCAATGGCCAGCCGCTGCTCTCCCCGGAGTCCGCGCAGTGTCACGAGCCCCCGTGGGCCGTACTCGTTTTCGACGTCGTCGAGATCGAAGGGGGAGGAGAGTTCGCCGTTAACGGCCGGCGCGCTGCCCGAGGCGGCCAGCTCCCAGGACGTGAACGCATCTCCCGGCAGGATGCCGGCTTGATGCGCCGCCAATCCGTCGTCGACCGCTTCGACGACGACCGCGCGCTTCGGAATCTCCTGTGGAGCACTCGCTCGCGGAACACAGAGCAGGACCAGTCCGAGCACCAACACGCGGATCGTGGGTTGAAGCTGGCGGCGGTCGGAAGGGAACATTCGCCGCAGCGTAGACGAGCGATCTGGTTCGGTCAAGCACAGAACCGGGTGAGTGTCGCTCGAGCTCGGCGGAAAGGCGACTGTTGAGCCCTCGCGACGAGCAATGGCGCGTTGCATGGTGTCGGGCGCGCGCTTCTCACGGGTGGGCGACCACCAGCAGCGTCGGCGCGCGGCGCAGCACGCACTCGAGGGCTTCCCGAAGATTCGACGGATCGAGGGCGGCAAAACTCTCGTCGAGAATCATCACGCCGCCGTCCTGGAGCAGCGTCCGGGCGATGAACAGGCGGCTGCGTTCGCCGTGCGACAGCTGCCAGCCGCCTTCACCGACCTGCTGCATGAGTCCGGCGGGCATCCGGTCGAGCAGGTCTCCCAGCCCGAGTTCGCGGGACACTTGCTCGGCCGCCTCGAAGTCCGCGTCGTTCGGCGGCGATTCGCGGCCCATCAGCAGGTTGAACGCGAAGGTCTCGCTCAGCACATGGTTCTCGTGGAACTGCGGCGTCGCAACGACGAGGCGTCGCCAGCCGTGCGCGCCGAGCGACCGCCGATCGAGACCACCCACCAGGACCAGCCCGGCGCCTGGCGGTCGCAAGCCGGCGACAACCGAGGCCAGGGTCGACTTGCCGCCGCCGGACTCTCCCTGCACCAGCAGGCGATCCCCCGCCGCGGCGGTGATCGTGCAGCCGCGCAGCACCGGCATCGGCCGTCCGGGATACTGGAAACTCACATCACGCAGCTCGAGTTGCGGCCCGCTCTGTCCTGGCTCCGGCCGGCGACGTTCATCAACCGCCGCGGGCGGCGGCCGCCGCGCCGCCGCCTCGAAAAGCGGTCGCGCCTCGTTCCAGGCAACCAGCGCGCCCGACATTTGCGACAGTCCCTCGCCAACCCGCCGCAACGCCAGCGCCGCGAGCAGCACACCGCCGAGGCTGATCGCCAGTGCCGCCGCCGGGGCGCCGGATAGAAGCGCCGGAGCCAGCGCCCCGAGCGCCGCAATGGTCCACCCACGCGGCAGGCCGACCAGGAGTGTCGGCAGCCATGCGTCGAGGGCCTGGGATCGGGTCAGGTAGCCTTCGAGATCGCGGTCTTCTTCCGAGTGCCAGCGCTCGGGCGCCTCCTGCGTCAGCCGCGTCCGATGCCCGGCCAGGCGTTCCACGAGGTCGTGGGTCATCGTCAGGCGCGCCGCCGACCAGCGCCGACGGCGCTGGTGATACACCCAGGCAAGGGGCGTCGCGGCAGCGGTACAGCCCGCGAGCAGCGCGACGTGAGTCGCGCCGGCGGCGCCGAGCCACAACACGGCCCCCGCCATCGCCAATTCGACGATCGCGAGCGCGGCCTGCACGCCCCCACCGAGTGCCAGCGCCTCGACGGCCTCGCTCTCGAGGACTCGTCCGAGCAGCTGTCCGGCTCCCTGATGCCGGATCTCGTCAGGCTCGAGCCGCAGCGCTCCCACCAGGAGCCGTTCCTTCAGCAACCGCCCGACGCTCAGCGCCAGCGCACCCTGCAGCCACGACGTCCAGACCTGCAGTGGAACCATGGTCGCGATGAGCAGAGCCCAGGCCGTGAGCCAGCCCCAGTCCGTCCGGCCTTCGAGCGCGCCCCGTCCGATCAACACCCATGACGCGATCCAGAGTGCGAGCTGCGCGGTGTGCAGCAGCAGTAACGTCGCCATCCGCTGCATCGTGCCGGCGCGCCGCAGCTGCCAGATGAACCCCGCGCCGGGCTCGACGAGGACGCGCCAGATGTCGGCGGTCTCCCGCTCGCGCAGCGCCTCGTTCAGCAGGGCGCGGGCGACGGCCCCGCGCCGCGACGCACGGATCGACGCGGTATCGAGCAACGCCTCGACCTGAGCCCGATGGCCGGCTTCGGTCGTCGCACGGATGGCTGCGGCGCACGCCTGACGATCGACGCGCCGCCACCGGCGGTCGCGACCGAGCAGCGTCACGGACCTGCCGCGTTGGTGCGAGACGACGAGGAACATCGGCTCGCCTGAAGCGCCGGGCTCCGGCAGTCGGACGATCGACGGTGCCGGGAGGACAGCCGCCTCGTGATGCATCACCATCGAGGGCTCGACCTCGAGTCCGTGCGCGAAGAGCAGCCGTTCCATGGCCCGGCCGAGTGCGCCGCGGTCGTCGGCCGACGCGGTCAGCGCCGCGCCACTCGATTCGCCGCTGCGGGCCGGGGGCGACGGGTGTCCGATCCGCCGCGCCAGCAACTCGACCGCCTCGTCCAGTTGCGACAGTGGCCAGGCACAGCTCGTCACCGTCGGCTTCATCGGCTTCCTCCGGCCGCGCTGCCGCCGCTCTCGATCAAGCGTCCGTCCACCACGCTCACCCGGCGCCACGCCGGGCTGGCCCACAGCCGCGTCCGGACGTCATGCTCGCTCTCGAGCATCCTCCGGAAGTGCGAGTCCGATCCGGCCAGCACATCGGGGTTGCCGTCCTCGACGATGGCGCCGTTGTCGACGACCAGCACGCGGTCGAAGGCGCGGGTCTCGCTGACGTCGTGGCTGATGCAGAGCAGCGTCGCCGCGCGCCAGTGCTCGCGGACGAACGACAACAGGGCGGCGCGCGCGTCGCGGTCGAGCCCGCGGAACGGTTCGTCCAGCACGACCAGCCTGACGTCCGACCGGAGCAGGGCGCGGCCCAGCCGCACGCGCTGGCCCTCGCCGCCCGAGACCAGTGCACCGCCTTCGCCGAGTGAAGTCTGGAGACCGTGCGGCAGCTTCTCGACCAGTTCCTGAAGGCTGACAGCGGCGACCGCGAAGCCGGCGGCGTGCGGCGCCTCGCGGCTGTTTCCGTATTGCAGGTTCTGGAGCAGGGTGCGATTCCAGAGCTGCACCGCGGGGTCTACCCACGCCGTCGACCGCCGTAGCGCTGCGGCAGCGTGCGGGTCGAGCGGTTGGCCATCGACGAGCACCCCGCCTGCGGCCGGCGCGTGCCACCCGAGGAGGAGGCCGACGAGCGTCGACTTTCCGGCACCGGACGCACCGACGATGGCGACGTGCGCACCCGCCGGGACGTCCAGGTCGATTCCCCGCAGCAGCGGCCGTCCCGCGGCCTGTACCGTGACGCCTTTCATGACGATCGAGGCCCCGCCTGGCGGCGGAGCCGGAACCGGCCCCGGTGACGGAGCCGGCAGCACTGCCGGCGACTGCAGCGGCTCGAGCAGGCGCAGCATGACATTGCGTGACGCGGGGTACTGCCGTGCGAGCATCGCGATCTCGTCGCCCAGCGCCGGCACCCGCAGCGCCCAGTAGAGCAGCAGGAGCGAGCTCGCATCGCCGCCGCGGGCGAGGTGCGCCCACAGCAGCCAGCCGGCGAGGCCGAACCCGATCAGCGCCTGCAGCGATTCCATGACGACCGAGGCTCGCAACAACTGCAGGCCGCTCGCCAGCCACTCGCGCATCACGCGGCCATGCTCGCGGCGCAACGGCCGCTCGGCGCCGTGCGTGCGAATCGGTACGAGGCCAAGCAGCGCGTCCAGGTAGTAGCGGGACAGCGCACCGCCATGGGTCCGCGTGCGCAGCTCCAGCTCCGACAACCAGGGCAGCGCCGCAAGCGGTATCGCGACCGTGAGCACGGCGAGGAGCGCCGCCAGCGGCGCGCTGGCAGGATCGATCCAGGCAATGCCCGCGGTGGTGGCGGCCAGCTCGCACAGGGCGCGCAGGAACCGGCCCGCGTGCGTCGGCCACTGACGCAGCTGTTGCAGGCTGTGCACCCGTTCGGCCAGATCGGAGATGAGCCGGCTGTGGAAGTAGCGATCGCCGAGCCGTGGAACGTGCGAGAAGAAACGAAGCCGGAGCTCGATCTCAAGCCGTCGTCCGGCGGCCAGCAGCCACGACGCCAGCGGCAGCTCGAGCGCGGCGACCAGCACAGTGAAGACGAGCAGCGCGGCGAGTGCTCCCAGACGCTGTTCGCGAACACCGAGATCGCGGCTGATGTCGAGCGCGCCGCGGAAGAGCAGCGCCTCGATCACCACCGCCGCGGCGGCCATCGCTGACGCCACGGCGAGAAGCGACAGCGACACCGCCGGATCGGCCCGCAGTTGGCGGGCGAGCTCCCGGGCAGGGCGGACCGGGCGCTCGTGCAGCGACGCCGCCACCGCCTCGGCGAGCGGCACCGCCGTGCCGGCGGCTGCTGGCACCGCGCGCCGTCCGCGGCACCTCACCAGCACCGCGCCCGTCACAGCGACGCGAACGCCGCCATCGTCGGCGTCGGCGGCTGGCCGCACCGACCAGAAGCGCTCCGGAATCAGCGCCGCCTGCGTCGGGTCGGCTCGGATCTGCGCCGTGAGCCGTTCCATCACCTGGCCCGCCTCGGCGCCGGCATCGAGACCTCCGGCATCAATCAATGCCTGGACCATGCGGATGGCGGCGTCGAGCGTTGCCAGGCTGCGCCAGCCAGGATCGGCGATCGCGGCGTCGAGGGCGCGCTGCACCGCCGCTCTGCCGATACCCAGCGTCCGCAGCCGGCGGACCATCGGCCGCAGGCATTCATCCGTTCCCGCCCACGCCCGCCATTCCGGGGCCGGAACCGTCATTCGGTGCAGATAGAGCTGGCCGACCAGCTCCCTCACCGTCATCCAGCGGCGTCCGACGCTCGGGTCCATGACCTGGACGAGCGGACCGTGGCGGCGCCAGACGACGACGAAATGAGTAAGGCGGTCAGAGAGGCGGACGACGACGATGGCCGGGAGCGTAGCGGCGTCGGGGATGAGGACGTGATCCGCGGGCACGAGGATCTGTTCGGCGTCGAGACCGAGCTGCCCCGCGACCGCTTCCATGGTGTCGATGGACGTGCCGTCGACGTCGGTCTGGCAGGCGTCGCGAAGCCGGGCGTAGCTGACGGGGATGCCGTGTCCGTCGAGAATGGACTTCAGCGACGCCGGCCCGCAATCCATCGCCGAGGTCTGGACCACTTCGGGCGCGAGGAAGCGGCGGCGGTCCACCCGCGCGTTCACTCGCGGGCGCCCTGGGCGAGGCGCATCCCGGCGGCGCGCATCACCAGCGCGGCAGGCGAGAGCCGTTCGACTTCAATCTCGACGCGGCCCGGCAGGCCGTGCTGCACCGGGACGCCGGCCGGCAGGCGCGTCAATGCCAGCTCGACGCGGACCCGTCCATCGCGCAGCTCGCGCGCCGCGGTCGAGACGACGGCGCCGATGCTGCCGAATTGCGCCGGCGGAAAACCATCGAGGCGCAGCCGCGCCGGCTGACCGGCGCGGACACGGCCGAGCGCTTCGGCCGGCTGAAAGGCTGCGACGATGCGCAGTCCGCCGTCCGGAACGATGGTGGCCACGGCGTCGCCGGCCCGCAGGACCTGGCCGGCTGCCAGCGTCGCCACTTCGGCCAGCGTGCCGGTGACCGGTGCGACGATCCGTCGCAGCTGCCCCTCGTATTCGAGGCGTTCGACGGTGGCGGCCCCGGTTGACAGTTCGGCCCGAAGCGCCGCAACCTCGCGGCGCAGACGCTCGAGCCGGACGCGGTGCTCGGCGTCCTGGTGCAGCTGCGCTGCGCCGAGGCGCTCGCCGGCGAGGCGCAGCGCTTCGACGGCGGCGCGCTTCTGCCGCGTCTCGGACTGCGCTCGCACCAGGTCGGCCTCCTGGACCAGGCCCTTTGCCGCCAACGCGGCCAGCCGCTGCTCCTGACTGGCGGCGAGGTCCGCCGCTTCCGCCGCCTGCGCCTGGGTGGCACGCGCTTCGGCCTGGGCGACCGTGGCCGCGGCCTGCTCGTCGCGGCGGCTGTTCGTCTGCTCGCGGATCTCGGCTTCGAGGCGATCGATCTGCGGCCCGAGGCCGCGCAGGTGCGCGCGCTGCTCGCTGACGCCCAGGCTCTGCGCCTGGACGTCGAGCTGGGCCAGCGTGTCGCCCGCCGTCACCGTCCGCCCCATCGTCAGGCTCGTGGTAACGACGCGGCCATCCACCGGCGCCTGGACGGCGACCGGCGACTGATCGACTTCGAGGCGGGCCGCGTCCGACACCGCATACACCGCCAGCTTTCCGCCCGCGAACCACGCCAGCCATCCGGCCACGAGCAGCAACGTCACCAGGATGGCAATCGCGCGTGTGCCGTGCGGCTCGACAGCGAGCTGTCCGCGGGTGCGTCGGAAGAAGGATGCGCCGGAAGTGGTCACAGTGATGCCGTTTCTACGATGACAGAATCAAGGGGGGCCGGGTCAGGCCGATCGATCCTGCGGGCAAGCGCATTGCCCGCAGGATCGAGGGCGGTTCACTTACGGGGCGCGGCGGCCGCCTGCTTTGACGTGGGTCTTGGTCTTCATGCTCTCACCTCCTTTTCAATCATTGACGCGACGGAACCGCTCCGCGGGGCTCACCGGCACTGATCGAAGGATTGTCTGCAGAATCCAGGGCGGTCACCTATGGCATGCGGCGGCCGCCGGCCTTGACGTGGCTCTTGGTCTTCATCTTCTCACCTCCTTTTTCGATCATTGACGCGACGGAACTGCTCTGCGCGGCTCATCGGCATTGATCGAAGGATTGTCCGCAGAATCGCGGGCGGCCACCTACGGGGTGCGGCGGCCGCCGGCCTTGACGTGGGTATTGGTCTTCATGCTGTGGTTACCTCCTTCAATCGATGACGCGACGAACCCCGCCGGCGCAGCTCACCGGCGAGCGGCAGGCGAACGGATGGCTGCTGGCAGGTCAGATTGTCCAGGACATCACCGGGACGATGCAGGGCCTTCCTGTCAAAATGAACACCGTGACGAGACTCGCCGGCCAGTAAAGTTAACCAAAGGAGCGTTGACTTCGCTGGCAGCACGAACGCGTGAGTCCGATGGCGTGTTTGACCACCCCTGAGGCGTCGTCTATCCTGCACATGTGCCACGGGCCACGCGCAGACTGGGCGATGACCAAAGAACCCGCTGACGATGTCACGCGCCTGCTCGACGACCTGTCGGCCGGCAATGAGCACGCGTTCGACGAGCTCTTGCCGCTGATACACAGCGAACTGCGACGCCGGGCGGCCAGCTACCTGAGGCGCGAGCGCCAGAACCATACCCTCCAGCCGACAGCGCTCGTCAACGAAGCGTTCATGAAGCTGGTCGGGCAGCGCAACGTCCGGTGGCAGAACCGGGCGCACTTCTTCGCGGTCGCGTCGCAGGCGATGCGGAGGATTCTCGTCGATCATGCCCGCACCCACCGCCGCGTCAAACGAGGTGGCAGCGCGCCGCAGGTGACACTAGACGAGGCGATGATCGCCGAGGAAAGCCGCTCGATCGACCTGCTGGCGCTGGACGAAGCCCTCGACCGCCTCGGTGCGCTCGACGAACGCCAGGCGCGCGTCGTCGAGCTGCGGTTCTTCGGCGGCCTGAGCGTCGAGGAGTCGGCCGAGGTCCTCAACATCTCGCCGGCGACGATCAAGCGGGAATGGAGCATGGCCAAAGCGTGGCTGCACGCCGCGCTCAGCGCAAAAGCGCCTGGCGCTGCCGAGTAACCGCACGTTGCGTACCGATCGGGACGGCTGGCTGCGACTCAAGGAACTGTTCAACTCGATTCTCGATCGAACCGGAGCGGCTCGAGCCGAGCTCCTCGACCGCGCCTGCCGCGAACACCCGGACCTCGCCGACGAACTGCGCGCCCTTCACGCCGCCCACGACGACGCGGCCGACTTCCTCGAGCAGCCGGCCTATGCCGACGTGCCAACCGGCATCCTGGCCGCCGGCGATGTCCTCGACCACACCTACGAAGTCGACGGCGTGCTCGGCCAGGGCGGTATGGGCGTCGTTTATCGCGTGCGGCACCGGGCGCTGGCGCGCGAATTCGCCGCCAAGCTGATTCACGCCCGGGTGGCCGCGGCCCCGGCTTTCCTCGAGCGCTTCACCCGCGAGGCCGAGGCGCTCGGCAGGCTGAAGCACCCGCACATCGTTGACGTCACCGACTTCGGCATCGATCGCGGGCCGACGGCGCGGCCGTACCTGGTGATGGAATACCTGGCGGGGCGCACGCTCGAGGAGCAGCTCCGCGCCGGCGCCCTTCCCGGCGACGCTGCGCTGCCCCTGTTCGAAGGCATCGCTGCTGCCCTGGACTACGCCCACGAGCAGGGTGTCCTGCACCTCGACTTGAAACCCGGGAACATCCTCGTCCGGGACGCGCCCGGCGGCCGGCCGTCGCCCACGATTCTCGACTTCGGCCTGGCGCAGTTCCTGACGTCGAAGTCGCCCGATCCGGTCCATGAAGCGGCGATCGGGCCGATCGGGACACCGGCGTATATGGCTCCTGAGCTATGGCGCGGCGATCGGCCGGGACCTGCCGCCGACATTTATGCGCTCGGCGTTCTGATGTACGAGGCCCTGGCCGGCCGCCGGCCGTTCCAGGGCTCCCCGGCAGAGATTGAGTCACAGGTTTGTGACGCCGCGCCGCCACTGCCGTCGAGCCTCAACCCGGCGATCCCCGAGGAAGTTGACGGGGCGCTGATGGCAGTCATGGCGAAGCAGCCTGGCGCCCGGCCGGCCACCGCGCTCGCGGCAGTCGACCTGGTCCGCCAGGCGGCCCTCGCGGCGAGGCAAAGGCAGTGGCGGCGGGTGGAGACGCCGCGCCGTCTCGTCGCGGCAGTTGCGATCGCGACCGCCCTGACACTGCTGATGGCGCTGTGGCCGTCATCACCCTTTCGCTCCTGGGAACACTGGACCGTGGACACCCGCTTCCGGCTGGCGGCATCGCGTGCACCGGGCCGGGACATCGTCCTGCTGCTCCTCGACGAGGCCGCTCTCCAGGCCGACTCGCTGCCGCTGGCGCAGAGGGCCGATCAGTTCGGCGTCGGCTTGCAGCGCGTCTTCGAAGCTGGCGCGCGCGCAGTCGCGGTGGACTTCCTGCTTCCGGCCTCGTGGGGGCGCTCGGCGGCGTTCACGCAGCTCGTTCTTCGACACGCCGACCGGCTGACGCTGGCGGCGTTCTCTGCCGAGTCGGGCGACGTGGTCGGGCCGGAGTGCGTGGGCGGGCTGATCACTGCCGCCCTGGGCCAGGATCGAGCGTCTTCACTCTTTGGTTTCGTCAACCTCGATCAGGACAGCGACGGTGTCAGCCGGCGGGCACGGACCTCGTATCGCGATCGTGAAGGCACGAGGCGTCCGTCGTTCGCCGGGCATGCGGCGTCGAACGCGCGGCGCAACCTCGGGTCACTCGATGCGGCGGAGACGGGCGAGTTCTGGATCGACCACACCATCGACCACGGCCGGTTCGAGAGTGTGTCGTGGATGGACCTCGAGTCGACGCTGCGCGCACGTCCGGAGCTGTTCCGAAACCGGGTCGTCTTCGTCGGTGCCGACTACGCCGGCTCAGGTGACCGCGCCCTCGTGCCGAACGAAGGCACGATGGCCGGCGTCGTCCTTCACGCCTTGACCGCTGAGACGATTCTCTCGGAGTACCCGGTGCGAAGCGTTGGCGCGATGGGCGTTGCCGTCGCGGCCGGCGTCACGTGCGCGCTGCTGTGCGCGACACTCTTGCTGACACGCGCCTACCTGGTGGCGCTGGCAGCGGTCCTGCTGGGGATGGTCGTGTTCGTCGGGGGGGCGCTGCTCCTGTTCCATCAGGGGAAGGTCATGATTCCTGTGTCGGGCCCGCTCGTGCTCTGGGTCAGCGGCGCGGCCGCGGCGTGGTGGGTGCGCCGCATCCGGCCGCCGTATCCGCGGCACTGATCCCGATTTCCAGCGGATGTCGCGTGAGTAGCTGACTAGGTAAGTAGGGAGGCGTGCATGGGGAGCAACCGATCGCTGCTGAGGTTCGCCGCGCCTTTTCTGTGTGGCGCGCTGATCTGGAGCCCCGTGCAGGCACAGGATTCCGCGTCGAAAGCTGTCGCCGCGCTGATCAGCGAGTTGTCCGGCGACGCGTCGATCGAGTCGCCGGGTCTAGCTTCGGACAAGGCCAGGCGCTTCGACACCATGTCGGCAGGCCAGACGATCCACATGGGACCGAAAGCCCGGGTTGTCCTCGTGCTGGTTGAAGGGCAGCGCTTCGAGCTCGGACCAGGGGCCCGCGCCACCGTCGCCGGAGACCGGTTGACGACGACATCCGGGCCGATCAAGGAGCTTCCGTCGTTGCCGACGCTGCCGAAGCTGGCAGCGCTTGACGACTCGCGTCCCCAGGGCCCACCCGGCGCCGTCCGGCTCCGGGGCGCGGTCATCCCGGGCTTGCGCCCGTACCACGCGGTGATCGCAACCGAACCGTTGACGCTCCGCTTCCAGCCGGTGGACGGTGCGAGCCGGTATGCCGTCGAGATCGAGAACGATGCCGGCCGGCGGGTCTTCGGCGGAGAAGTCGAGACGGCGGAGCTGCTGGTGCCCGCCGGAACGCTGGCGCCGGGCGCGGCCTACTACTGGAGCGTGCAGACGCTCGACAAGGTTGGCGGGGCGGCCCGCGGCACGAGCCAGTTCACGACCCTGTCGGCCGACGCGGTGCGCCGCCGCGATATGCTCCGCCAGGCCCTGGCATCCGAAAAGGGAGCGGCCGCCGCCGCGCTCCTGGCCGAGGTCGACCGGCGGTTGACGCTGTATCAGGACGCGTTGAACGGGTTTCGCGCCGCCCTTGCTTACAAGCCCGATGATCCCGCCATTCAACAGGCAATTCAGTGGCTCGAAAACCTCGAGAGATCTGCTCAGCGGTGACCCCGCGGTCGGCGGTGAGCCTTCGATTCGCGTTCTGCCGCGTTAGCAGGTGTCAGGCAGTTGAGCCTGGCCCAATCAAGAGGTGGCGCAATGAAGGCAAGAACCAGGATCACGGCGGGCCCTCGCATCCGCGCAGGCTGAGTTTTCAGGAGGCCAGGGGCGCCGCGTGCTTCCCGCTCGCGGTGCCCCTGAGCCTTTCATGGCTGCTTGCGCGATCGACTCGAGACCGCAGGATCCAGTGACCGCCTCGAAAAAGTGGGCACGGTCGAGTAGTATAGAATTCCTATAAAGGAGTTCTATTCATGGCCGGCCCTCCCGTCGAGTCGCTCGTCAAAGGCACGCTCGACCTGCTCGTGCTGCGGACCCTCGAACTGCAGCCGCTCCATGGCGCCGCGATCGCCGAGCGCATCTTTCAGACCACCCGCGGGACGTTCCAGGTCAAGGCCGGATCGCTCTTTCCCGCGCTCCACCGCCTCGAACAGGACGGCTGGATCGAGGGCGAGTGGGAAATGCCTGCGCGCGGCCGCCGCATCAAGTCCTACCGTCTGACTCGCGAGGGGCGCCGACACCTGGCGGCAGAGAAGGCGGCGTGGCAGCGCGTCGTCACCGCGATGAGCCTGGTGCTCGAATCGCCGTCGTAGCCATGTCCATCTTCAGCACGGTTCTCGCCAGGATTCGGGCGTTGCGCCGACGCCCACAGGAGGATCGGGACCTCGACGACGAGCTGCGCGCGTACGTGGAGGCGCGGGCCGCCGAATACGAACGGCGCGGTCTCGCGCCCGCCGAGGCGAGGCGCGCGGCTCTGATCGAGATCGAAGGAGTCGAGCAGGTCAAAGAGAGGGTACGCGACGTACGTATCGGATCCGCCCTGGCGGCGGCCGGGCGTGACGCCCGATACGGCGCGCGAGTGCTCTGGCGATCTCCTGGGCTATGCGCTGGTCGTCGTCATGACCCTCGCGCTCGGCATCGGCGTGAACGCTGCGATCTTCAGCGTGGTGCACACCGTGCTGTGGCGCTCGCTCCCCTATCCCGACGCTGCCCGCATCCTCGTCGTCGAGGCCGACACGCGGGCGCTGCCGACCGCCTACTCATCAGCTGGCGCTGTGTTCGACGTGCGAACGCAGAGCCGGCTGATCACGAGCATCGCCCAGGTCGAGGGACGTGACGCGAGCCTCGAGATCGACGGTGTGATGGAGCGCGTCGCCGCGGCCAGGGTGACAGACGATCTGCTGCCGCTCCTCGGCGCCACGCCGTTGGCGCTCGGGCGAACCCTCGTCACCGCACAGGATGCGCACGGCATCGTCGTCAAGGGCGTCGTGATCAGTCACGAGCTGTGGCAGCGTCGCCTGGAGGGCGATCCTCACGTGATCGGCCGGCGGCTGACGGTCAACAACTTCGACGTGCAGGTCGTCGGTGTCATGCGGCCCGGCTTCCGCCTCGTTCTTCCCGCGGCGAACCATGCCGAGGAGCGCGTGGACGTGTGGATGCCACGCGAGTTCGCACCCGAGCTCCTGTACAGGGGGTTGAAGGTGGTCGGACGGCTCGCGCCCGGGGCATCATTGACCGAGGCGCAGGCGGAACTCACCGCACTCGCGTCGAGTTTTGTCGCTAGTCATTCGTCCGCCTACCCCGGTGGGCTGCGCCTGACGGTGCGGCCTCTCGGCGAGGTCGTTACGCGCGATGTGAAGCCGGCGCTGATGGCGCTCAGCGCGGCGGTCGGGTTCGTGCTCCTCATTGCCTGCGTCAACGTCGCCAACCTGCTGCTGGCGCGCGCCAAGACACGTGAGCGTGAGCTCGCCGTCAGGCGCGCGCTCGGCGCCACGCGATTTCGCCTGATGCGGCAGCTGCTCGCCGAGAACCTGGTCGTCGCCCTGCTCGGGGGCGCATGCGGGCTGCTGCTGGCCTGGCTGGGCGTCGGCGTGCTGGACTGGATTCGTCCCGTGCATCTCCCGCGTCAATCGGAGATCGCCATCGACGGCGTCGTGATGTTGTGGACCGCGGGGCTGACCGTGATCTCGAGCGTTGTCTTCGGCCTGGTGCCGGCGCTCACCTTCACCAGGGACGCGCACGGTCAGGCGCTCCACGCGAGCCGTGCGGGATCGCTTCCGCTGCGGAGCCGGCGCCTGCATCGTTGCCTGGTCCTGTCCGAAGTCGCACTGTCGATCGTCCCGCTCGTCGCCGCGGGCCTGATGCTGCGGACATTTGCCAATCTTCTCGAGACGCCGATCGGATTCGATCCCGCGCACGTCGTGACCGCGAGAGTGTCGCTGAACCTCGGGGAGTTCTCGACGGTGGATCGCCGGTCGGCGTTCTATCGGGACGCGATCGCGCGCGTGCGTGAGCTGCCCGGTGTCGAGGCGGCCAGCGTCGGCGGGCCACCACCTCTGGCGCCGGTTCAGAGCACCCTGCGCTTCAGGCGAAGCGAGGATAGAGAGGCAACGTCTTCGATCGGCATGCATCGGAGCGTCATGCCCGGCTACCTGGGCGTGATGGGGATTCCGTTGCGCGCGGGCCGCGACATTTCAGGCGACGACATCATTCACCGTCGGCGCGTCGCCGTCGTCGACGAGCGCCTGGCAGCGCAGTTGTGGCAGGGACGATGCCATCGGCAAATGGCTATCGGTTGAGTACTCGAAGCAGCCGCTGGAGGTCGTCGGCGTCGCCGGCCACATCCGAGCGCGCGACATCCGCGATGCCGGCACACTGATGATCTACGTCCCGTCTCACGTCTACGAGATCGAGCAGACGCTCGTCGTCAAGACGCGCGCGCCCCTCTCGACGATCGGTCCGGCGATCAAGCAGGCGGTCGAGGCGCTCGGCCCCGGCAGACCTGTCTTCGACATCCGGCTGATGGACGACATCGTCGGCGCGTCAATCGACAATACGCGGTTCACGATGCTCGTGCTGTCGGGGTTCGCGTTTGCGTCGCTGGTGCTCGCGGGGGTCGGACTCTACGGCACGCTCGCGTATCTCACGTCCCAGCGCACGCAGGAGTTCGGTCTGCGCGTCGCGATGGGCGCAACGGCCGCCAGCATTCTTCGGCTCGTCATCCGCGAGGGCTGTCTCCTCACCGGGCTGGGCGCGGCGCTCGGGCTCGCCGGCGCCGTCGCGGTGACGCGCGCGCTGCGAGGCTTGCTGTACGGCGTGACTCCGCTCGATGGCGTCACCATCGTGAGCGTGGTCGCGCTCGTTGCCGTCGTGGCGCTCGTCGCGGTCGGCTGGCCAGCCTGGCGTGCGGCCCGCATCGATCCCGTGACGGCGCTGCGCGCGGAGTAGGACGATCAATGCAGGCGCGATACGGTGCCGTCCGAGCAGAGGCGTCTACGACTTACGCCGGCAACGCCGGCAGGCGCCGGCCTCGCAGCGCCGTCTCGACGAACGCACGCACCAGCGGCGCATCGGGCCGGGCCTGACTCCACGCGATGCCGATATCCCAGGCCGCCTCTGCTTCCTTGATCGCCCTGACGCGGACGCCAGGTGGACGGCGGATCGTCGCCGAGCTTGGCGCAAGCGCGATGCCCATGCCGCCCTGGACGAGCATCATCATCGTGAACAGCTCGTTGGTCTCCTGGACGATGTTCGGCGTGAAGCCGGCGGCGTGGCAGACGGCGATGACGTGATCGTAGAAGCCGGCCGCGGTGCTGCGCGCGATGGTGATGAACGGCTGCTGCGCGGCGGACCGCAGGCCGCGGCGTGAACTCCAGCGGCTCTGGGTGCCGAGCAGGGCGACCAGGCGTTCGCGCAGGATCGGCTGCGTCTCGATGTGCGGGTCGTTGACCGGCAGCCGCACGAAGCCGACGTCGAGTTCGCCGCGCGCCAGCGCGACGACCTGCGCCGTGGTCGCCATGTCGCGCAGCCGCAGCTCGACGCCTGGCAGCACGGCGCGGAACCGCAGCAGGAGGTCGGGCAGGAGCCTCTGGATCGTCGCGAGGCCGAAGCCGATGCGCAGTACGCCGAGTTGCCCACGGACCGCGCGGCGCGCGGTCTCGAGCGTCGCGGCGGATTCCTGCAGCAGCCGGACCGCGCGCGGCAGCAGTACCTCTCCCGCGGCCGTCAGCTGCACCACGCGGTAGCCGCGCATCACCAGCGCGCCGCCGACGGCCTCCTCCAGCCGCTGAATCTGCTTGGTCAGCGCCGGCTGCGTGAGGTTGAGGCGGTCGGCCGCCCGGCCGAAATGCAGGTGCTCAGCCAGCATGACGAACGCGCGCAGTTCCGCCAGAGGAAGTGTCATTCCGGAAAGTTATCACACAGGCCAATTTGTTTCATTGGACAGAATGAGACGCCGCCGCCAGACTCGGGAGCAGGAGGACTCATGGCCTTTGACAATGTCACGACGCTCGTCGGTGGCGCCGCGGCGGTCTGCACCACCCTTTCGTTCGTGCCGCAGCTCGTGAAGATCCGCCGCCAGGGCGGCCGCGACCTGTCGGACAGCATGCTGGCGCTCTACCTGCTGGGTCTCACGCTCTGGCTCGTCTACGGCGTCCGCATCAGGGCCGCCGAAGTCATCGGCGCCAACGTCGTCGCCGGGACGCTGGTGATTGCCGCGGTGATCATGAAGCACGGCTCCGCGACGGCGGCAGCCGGACGAAGGCGCGCTCGGGCACGAACGCTGGCAGACGCGGACTGCAAGGCAGAGATCCTGGCGCGCGTCAGGTCGCTGCGGTCTGACAGCGCTCGTCGCTGGGGCCGGATGAGCGCACATCAGATGGTGTGCCACGTCGTCGATTGCAACCGCATGGCGCTGGGCGAGCTCGAAGTGATGTCGGCGAAGGCCCGGGTCCCGCGCGCCTTCGTGAAGTGGGTGAGCCTCTACACGCCGATGCCGTGGCCGGCAGGCCTGCCAACGAATCCGGAGCTCGATCAGGAAGTCGACGGGAATCGGCCGGGCGACTTCTCAGCCGACAGGGCGGCACTCGAGGCGACGGTGGAGCAGTTGACGTCGCGGGCGGGTCGAGGCGAATGGCCGCGGCACCCGGATTTCGGCGCGATGTCCGAGGGTGATTGGCTGCGCTGGGGCTACCGTCACATCGACCACCACCTGCGCCAGTTTGGCCTGTAGCAGGCTGATGGGAACCGGCCTGCAAGGCAGAACGGAGAAGGCAGAAGGCAGAAACCAGAGCAGTTCTGCCTTCTCCCTTTTGCCTTTTCCCTTTAGCCTGCGATCAACGCCCGGGTCCGCTCATCGTGATCACCGCCGAAGTATTGCTCCACGATCCGGTGAAACGCGGAGCCGGCGGGTGAGACCGCCGCGAACATCGTCGCGCTGGAGCGCAGTTTCATGTCGTCCGGCGAGCCGAACACCTCGAGCGCCGAGCGATCGCGAAGCGCCAGCACCGCGTCGGCGCACTCGAGGAGCCGCGGCCCCAGGACAGGGTGGGCCAGGTAGGCCGAGGCCTCGGCGAGGCTGCCGATCGCGTAGCGCTGCGACGTCGGGCTCAGGCCGAGACCGGCGAACTGCGGAAAGACGTACCACATCCAGTGCGACTGCTTGCGGCCGTTCCGGATCTCGCGCAGCGCGATGTCGTAGTCGGCCTCCTGCGCGTCGACGAAACGCCGGAGATCGAACCGGTCCGGCATGCCCGGCCTATTTCTCTCCGATACCGTAGACGTGGGTCAGCGTCCTCACGATCACGAGGCCGTCCGAGATCGCCGGTGTCGACATGATCACGTCCTTCATCTCGTTCTTCGCCAGCTCCTGATACACGCGTCCCGCCTTGATGACGTAGACGTCACCATCCTCGTTGGCGAAGTAGAGCCGGCCGTCGGCGGCGACGGGCGACGCCGAGAACGAGCCGCCGCCGCCGACGCGGGCGCGATAGATCCGCTCGCCGCTCGCGCCGTCGTAGGCAGTGACGACGCCGTTGTTGTTGCAGGTGTAGAGGAGGCCGTCGTAGAAGACCGGAGTCGGGATGTACGTCCCTTCGGTGTTGCTCCAGGCGATGACGTCGCTCGAGGTCTGATCCTTCGGCAGCGAGATGTCGCCGCTGGCGTTCGGCTTGATCGCGTAGATCGGCCGCGCCGGCGGATAACCGCCGGTGACGTAGACGATGCCGTTGCCGACGACCGGCGTGCCGACGGTCACTTCGGAGTTGGGCCCGAGCGTCCACAGCAGCTTGCCGCTCGCGGGGTCGTAGCCGCGAACCTTCGGGCCGTTGGTCACGATCTGCTCGCGGCTGCCGGCCCGGAAGACGGTCGGCGTTCCCCAGGTCGAGATCTCATCGCGGTCCGTGCGCCACCGCTCCTTGCCGGTCGTGGCATCGTAGGCGGCGATGAACGATCCCTTGTAGCGATCGGCCTGGACGATGACGTTGTCGCCGTGGATGATCGGCGAGCTCGAATGGCCCCACTGGGTGTCGGGGTCGAAGAACCAGCCGCTGTCGAGCACGCCGACGTCGGCCGTTCCAGAGCGGCTTGCCCTCCATGTCCCACGCCGCGAGCATGCCGATCGATCCGAACATCGCCACGACGCGCCGGCCGTCGGTCACGGGCGTGGAGTTGGCCTGGCTCGACTTGGTGTGCCGCTTCACCTTCGGCACGCCCTTGAACGCCTCGCGCTCCCACAGGATCTTGCCGCTGGCCTTGTCGAGGGCGTAGATCTTCCAGGTGTGCTCGGACAGGTCGTTGACCGGCGCGACGTCGCCGTAGAGCCCGGTCCTGAAGGTCTTGTCGCCGGCGCTGCTGATCGCGGTGACGACGAAGACGCGGTTGCCCCAGACGACGGGGCTGGCGGTCGAGATCCCGGGAATCGCGGTTTTCCAGCGCAGGTTCTGCTGCGTGTCGACGTCCCACTCGACGACGGCGCCCTGGCCGTCGCCGTTGCCGGCGGCGTTCTCGCCGCGGAACGCCGGCCAGTTGCGCGCCGCGCTTCGTGCCGCCGGCTTCACGTCCGCCGGTGTCGGCGGCGGCGCCGTCGGCGGCGGGGCAGGAGCGGCCGGCGCGGCTCCTGGCGCGGCCGCGGCGACGCGCGTCCACACCTGCGGCGTGCCCGCCATCACGGCGACGACGCGCTCGATCGTGCCGCCGCGGCCCTCGAAGTTCAGCGTCAGGCCCGGCTGTTCGACGACCTGGAAGCTGGTCGCCGAGGTCGCGGCGAGCGTCAGCTGCGGGCCGGTGCCCGGCGGCGTCAGCATCAGTTGATCGTCTTTGAGCGCGACCGCGATCGATGCCCCGGCCGCCTCGTTGCGATAGCTGCCGACGTAGGACTGCAGCGTCGCGCGATCGACGGCAACCGTCGGCGCGGCGGCTTCAGGGGGCAGCGAGGCGATCTTCTTCTCGACGAGCGCGATGATCTCGGCGTTGCCGGTCTTCTTGGCGCCGGCCAGCGCCGGCCGAAGCTCGGTGCGCGTCAGCTCGGGCGATGTCAGCGCCGTCGCCACCAGCGCCGCGTCGCCGCGCTGGATCGCCTGCGACAGGACGCCGGGCGCGCCCTTCGAGCCCTTCTCGAGCAGCAGCGTCACCGCGCCGCCGTGATTGTTCATCGACGCCATGTCGATGGCGCGCATCTTATAGAAGCTGTCCTGGGCGTTGACGTCGGCGCCGCGCGCCAGCAGCAGCTTCACGATCTCGACGTGGCCTTTGTCGGCGGCGAACATCAGCGCCGTGGCGCCGTAGCGCGTCCTGGCGTTGACATCGGCGCCCTTGTCGAGGGCTGCGGTGACCCGCGCCGCATCACCGGCGCGCGCGGCGGCGAAGAGCTCTTCCGCAATCGGCGGCGGTGTCGCCGGCGCCTGGGAAGCCGGTGACTGCGGGACGGGGACCGGCGGTGCCGGAGTAATGGGGGCCAGGCCCAGCGCGACCGCGGCGAGCAGAGTGATGAACGGCATGCGTGCTCCTCGCAGGGATTCTACGTCCGGTCGAGCCAGCGAGTTCGGCCAACGAACGTGGCGCGAGGCTTCAGCTCCGCGTACCAAGAATGGCCTCGACTTGTGGATGGCGCCCGATTGTGAAGAATATGCTGCGGCCCCAATGGCAGTTGCCCCAGCACGATCCGCCTCGCGCGACAGCCGTCTCGACACCGCGGCCAGGATCTTCCGCGGCGCGCTCGTGTTCAACGCCGCCCTGACCGTCTTCTGGTTCGTCACGTTCCTGGCCGGCGGGTCGTTCTTCTTCTCCGACTACACCGTCAACGCCGCGACGTTCGGCCGTGTCCTGGTCGGCGTGCTCGTCTTCAACGTCATCTGGGGCGGCATCTGGTGGGCGATCAAGGCGGCGCTCCTCAGGTGGTTCGTCGGCTTCTCCCGGGAGGATCGGCGGGATGCGTTCTCGTCGCGGATGGACCGTCCCTACGATGTCGCCGCCCTCGTGCAGCGCTACTCCGAGCGGCGCATTCGCATCACCGACATGATCGGCCGCCGCGGCCGCTTCATCACGCTGGCCACCGCCGGCTTCTATTACCTGTATGTCCAGGTCGAACAGAATCAGACGCCGACCTTCGCCAGCGCATTCTTCCAGGACAACCTGCTCGACGGTCTCGTCGCCAGTTGGATCTTCCTCGGCTTGTTCTACGCCAGCGGCTTCGCCGGCGCGTTCTTCTACGGTCCGCAGTCGCGCATCATGGACGGCGTCCTCGCGCGCGCCAACTGCCTGTTGATCTCGACGCTGTGGGCGGCCTTCAAGTTCGTGATGGTGCCGATCGGGGCGCAGCTCGCCGCGGTCTTCCCCAAGCATGAGTTCGCGCCGGTATTCGCACTGATTTGGGGCTCGTACGTTGCTGCCGATGCCAGTGCCGAGGTGTTCGGCGCGCTTTTCGGCCGGCAGCAGATCCGCGTCTGGGGCATCGGCGACGTGAATCGCAAGTCGATCACCGGCGTCGTCGCTGCATTCCTCGGCTCGCTGGCGCTGTGCGTCGCGGTCGTCGTCGCGCACGGCCTCGGGACGCCGTGGCTGTTCCTCGCCGTCGTGATTGCGACGTCGAACACGCTGCTCGAACTCTATTCGCCGCGGGGAACCGACGACTTCACGATGGCGACGGCGAATGCTCTGATCTGCCTCGCATTCGGCGCCTGGCTGTACTGAACGGCGCTGCCGACCGCCGCGGTAGGGCGGCGCTCGTGCCCGACCTCGCTGCCGGCGGCCAAATGATGGGCTGGCGGTGGTTGAGCCGAGCCACGATAAAATAGAGAGGTTGTCCTGCCTGCTCCCCAGGGTCGCTTCCCTAGTGCTGATTGGATGCGTGGCCGCGTCGTGCCGCACCGCGAACGGCGGAGCTGCGCCGATCGTCCAGCCCGGCGCTCCAGGGCAGGCCAGCCGCGTCGTCGGCGCCGACGCGGTCGCGGCGGCGCAGGCTGAGCTGCCGCGCTTCACCGCGGCGGACGTCAAGTTCATGCAGGGGATGATCGGCCACCACTCGCAGGCGCTGGAGATGACGGCGCTGCTGCCGTCGCGAACCGCGAACCCGGACATGCTCCTGCTCGCCAAGCGCATCGACGTCTCGCAGAAGGACGAGATCAAGATGATGCAGGCGTGGTTGAAGGACCGCGACCAGGAGCTGCCGGGTCCGCACGCGCATCACATGCCTGGCGGCATGATGCCGGGCATGCTCACGCCCGAGGACATGAGCCGCCTCGCGGCGGCGAAGGGCAAGGAATTCGATCGGCTGTTTCTCGAAGGGATGATTCGGCATCACGACGGCGCGTTGACGATGGTCAAGGAGCTGTTCGCGCAGCCGGGCGCCGGGCAGGAGTCGGAGATGTTTGCGTTCGCATCCGACGTGGATGCCGATCAGCGGATGGAGATCGTGCGCATGAGCGCACTGCTGAAGGAGCTGCAGAAATGAGATCCGTGGGGAACAGGGTTGGATGCGCGCTGGCGGCGATCGTATTTGCTGGCGCAATGGGCGCGGCACAGGAGGGCGCGGCGCCGGCGGCCCCGACAGGGTCGAAGGACCCGCGCGTCGGGTTGAAGCCGGGGCTGAAGAACGCCGGCGAGGCCGTCCGCAATCTCGATCACGTTGCGCACCTGGCGAAGCCGGAAGGGTTCTTCGACCCGAAGAATCCCGGCGGCGAGCCGATGGATCCGCCGCCCGCCAACGGCAGCAAGCCGGCCGATCCCGGCGCCAAGCCCGCCGAGCCGGCAGACAAGCCGGCGCCGGACCCGAAGACGCAGAAGCCGGAGCGATCGGCGGGGGCGCTCAACTTCGCCAACTCCGACCTGGCGTTCAGCGGCAGCCATCTCTTCATCGGCAACTTCAACGGCTTCAACGCCTACGACATCAGCAACCCGAAGAAGCTGAAGCTGCTGTCGTCGGTGATCTGCCCCGGCGGCCAGGGTGACGTGTCGGTGCACGGCAACCTGCTGATCATGTCGGTCGAGCAGACGCGCGGCCGCCTCGACTGCGGCCCGAGCGGCGTGCAGGCGGTGTCGAGCCCCGAACGCTTCCGCGGCGTCCGCATCTTCGACATCAGCGACGTCCGCAAGCCGACGCAGATCGCGGCGGTGCAGACGTGCCGCGGCTCGCACACCCACACGCTCGTCACCGATCCGAAGGACAAGGCGAACATCTATATCTATGGGTCGGGCACCGGCGCCGTCCGCGCCGGCGAGGAGCTGGCCGGCTGCTCCGGGCTCGATCCGAAGGAAGATCCCAACACCGCGCTCTACAGCATCGACGTCATCCAGATCCCGCTGGCGGCGCCGCAGACGGCGAAGGTCGTCAATCGCCCGCGCATCTTCGCCGATTCGTCGACCGGCGCGATCGCCGGCCTGTGGGCGGGCGGGACGCACGGCCCCGGCACGCAGACGACGGCGCTGACGAATCATTGCCACGACATCACGGTGTTCCCGGAGATCGGCCTGGCGGCGGGGGCGTGCTCCGGCAACGGCATCCTGCTCGACATCTCGGACCCGGCCAAGCCGGCCCGCATCGACCAGGTCACGGACAAGAGCTTCGCCTACTGGCACTCGGCGACGTTCAACAACGACGGCACCAAGGTGATCTTCACCGACGAGTGGGGCGGCGGCACCAGGCCGCGCTGCCTGGCGACCGACTCGCCGACCTGGGGCGCCAACGCCATCTTCAACATCGTCGATCGGAAGATGCAGTTCGCCGGCTACTACAAGCTGCCGGCGCCGCAGAGCGAGGTCGAGAACTGCGTTGCCCACAACGGCTCGATCATCCCGGTGCCGGGGCGCGACATCATGGCGCAGGCGTGGTACCAGGGCGGCATCTCGATCTTCGACTTCACCGACCCGGCAAAGCCGGTCGAGATCGCCTACTTCGACCGCGGCCCGATCGATCCGGCGAAGCTGATCGTCGGCGGCTTCTGGTCGACCTACTGGTACAACGGCTACGTCTACGGCGCCGAGATGGCGCGCGGCATCGACGTCTTCCAGTTGAAGCCGAGCGAGTTCATCACCCAGAACGAGATCGAGGCAGCGCTGCTCGTCAAGAGCAGCGAGTTCAACGCCCAGGAGCAGCCGCGGGCGACGTGGCCGGCGACGCCGGTCGTCGCCCGCGCCTACCTCGATCAGCTGACCCGCACCGGCGCCGTCGATGCCGCTCGCGCTGCCGCCATCAAGACCGCGATCGATCGCGGCGCGGCGGCGAAGGCGCCGCTGACGACGCTCGCGGGTGAGCTCGACGCGGCGGCGGCCTCGGCCGGCAAGGTCGACGCCGCCCGCCTCAAGGGCCTTGCGGCGACGCTGACTGGCATGGCCGGCGGCCGCTGATTCCCGACCGCGGCGGCGCAACTTCCGGCGCGCGCGCTCAGCGCGCGCGCCGGATCATCGGCCACACCGCCGGCGACGCGCCGACCCTGATCACCCGCGTCACCTCGAACCCGAACCGCTGGTAGAGCGGCAGGTTGCGCGCGTTCGTCGACTCGAGGTACGCCGGCCGGTGCTCGCGGTCGCAGACTCGAAGCGCGTGCGTCAGCAGCGCCGAGCCATAGCCGCGACCCTGCTGCGACGGGTCGACGCCGATGAGCGGCAAGTACCAGTGCGGCTCGCGCGGGTGTGAGCCGCCCATCTGTTCCATCATCTCGTAGACGTCGTCGCGCATCGCCGCATCGATCGTCTCCTCGATCAACTGGGCGACCGCATCTTCGTCGGAGTGCGCGCCCGGCGGCAGCCACAGGGCGACGCCGGCATAGTCGTCGCTGCAGTACGCCGACTGGTGGTGAAAGGCGACGCCGCCGAATGCCCGCGTGAACGGCCCCATGGTCGCGGCGTAGCGTGGCGGGTCCGGCCATACCCAGCGCGCCACGGGGTCGGAGGCAAAGGCGAGGACGATGGTGTTGATGGCCGCGGCCTGGTCGGTCGCGATCATGGTGCGAACAGCCGTTGCGTGCATATATGATCCGCCTCCCCAGGAGGCGGTCGTCGTGCATGCAGGCCGTCGCTCCTGGACACTCAGGCGCTGTGGCTTCGACCACACGCGCTACAGGAGATTACGTCGCCCGCGGCACGCGGTTCGATGTTGAGCTGGGGCTTGCGGGAGCGGCGGGAAGGCCAACGTACAATGGCCGCATGTGCCGAAACATCCGGACACTCTTCAACTTCGACCCGCCGGCCACCGACGACGAGATCCGGGCCGCGTCGACGCAGTTCGTGCGCAAGCTGTCCGGCTTCACCAAGCCGTCGCAGGCCAACGAGGCCGCCTTCGAGCGCGCCATCGACGATGTCGCCGGCGTCGCGCGGACGCTGCTCGACTCGCTGGTCACGAACGCGGCGCCGCGCGATCGCGACGAATGGGCGGCCCGCGCCAGGGCCCGCGCCGCCGAGCGCTACGCCCGCCCGTAACCGTTCCCGCCGATCGCGCCGCGGATCGTCGCGCGCACGGCGCCGCGAATGTTACGATGCAGCATGCCGATGGACGTGGAAGTCAGCCTGCGCGTGCCGAACATGAAGGTGCGGGCGCTCGACGAGAATGGATATCCGATCGACCACAGCACCGTGCGCTTTCGCAAGATGATCACGGTGCCGAAGATTCCCAAGCCCGAGGAAGCGCTGCAGCTGAGCACGGCGTCCGGCCGCACCTTCGAAGCCAGGGTCACCCGCGCCGACTGGATCGAGAGCCGCGGCCTGTTCGTGCTGTCGTGTCAGTACGCCAACCGTTCGATCACGGCCGACGAGTACGGCGCCCTGGTCGAAGATCCCGAGTGGGTGCTGAAGCCGCTCATCTGATCTGCGGCATCGCTTCGAGCTCGCCCGACAGCCAGCGCCCGATCAACTCGCTGACGCCGGCCCCCCGCGCTCCGCTGGTGACGACGTGCGCGATCTCCTTCACCGAAGCCAGCGCGTTGTCCACCGCCACGGCCAGGCCACATACCTTCAGGAACGCCTGATCGTTTTCGGCGTCGCCGACGCCGACGGTCTCCGCCGCGGTGGCGCCGATCGCCGCCAGCGCCGGCGCGAGGCCGGTCGCCTTGGTCACGTCCGACGGCAGCGCCATCACCGAGCCCTTGTTGAAGATGACGTGCCAGCCGAGGCCGAGATCGCGGATCGCCGCCAGCACGTGATGCTCGTAAGGCTCGACGGTTGCGACGATGGAGTGCCCGACCGAGAGCGGCACCGATTGCTTCTCGAGGATCTCGATCATCGCCGGCGGCGGGCCCGCGGTCAGCGTCTCGACTTTCTTCGTCAGCGGATCGTAGAGCACGGCGCCGTTCTCGCCGACGATCAGATCGAAGATGTCGGTGTCGGCGAAAGTGTTGAAGAGATCCTGCAGCTCGCGGCCCGTAACCATGACCAGCCTGATGCCCGCCTCGCGCGCCCGCCGCAGGTCGGCGACGGTCGCGTCCTCGACCCGGCCGTCGTGCGCGATCGTGCCGTCGAAGTCGGTTGCCAGTACCGTGTATCTCATCGCACCACCCGCCACACTGGCGGCGCCTTGCGATCGTGCGGTTCCACCATCTCTTCCCACAGCCTGAACCCTCCGGAGAACGCGTCGTCGTTGCCGCCGCGCCGGGTCCCCGGCGGCAGCTCCTCGACGTGCGTGACGTTGCCGCCGCCGAGCACGACGTAGTCGGCCGAGAACGATTCGCGCAGCATCGCGATGATGCGGGCGAGCGACCGCCGCCATTCCTCGACGCCGTGCGTCTCGAGGCCGTTCACGCCGAGGCGCTCGGCCATGGTCTCCTTCGACGTGTACGGCAGGCAGCCGAGCTCGAGCGGGATCACGACGTGCTCGGTGACGAGCGTCGTGCCGAGACCGGTGCCGAGCCCCAGATAGAGCATGCGGCCGCCATCGTAGCCGCCGAGCGCCTGCATCACCGCGTCGTTGACGATTCGTACCGGCTTCCCGAACGTTTTCTCGAAATCGAACCCGACCCAGCCTTCTGCGAGGTTGCCAGGTTCGGCGCGAATGCGATCGCCGTCGACGGTGCCGGGATAACCCAGCGAGATGACGTCGTAATGCCAATCCGCGGTCGCTCGCTGCACTTCATCGACCATCGCCTCCGGCGTCATGTGCTCGCCGGACTCGAACTGCCGTGGTCCGTCGGCGTCGGTGGCGAGCATTTTCACGGTGGTTCCACCGACATCCAGCACGAGCACATCCATTCGCAGGCCTCTACTTCCAGGTCTGAAGCAAGTTGAGGCCCGTCGAGCGATGAAGACGACGTGACGAGGGTGCAACGGGCGAGCGGCCCGTTGCACCTCAGCTGTTGGCGGGAGAACTCAGGGGAGCTGACGAGACGACGAGGTGTTCACTGACTACGCCAGATCGACGCAGACGGTGTTCAACCGGTAGTAAAGCGTGTCCACGAACGCGCCGGAGTTCACTCGCGGCATCAGTGGCGTCGAGGACGTGCTGACGACCTGGACGTCGCGGTCGTCGTCAGCGAGCCACCCGAGGAGCTCCAGTTGCTCGGCCGGTGACAGATTGCCGACGTCGTGAAGGATCAGCGTTCCCGGCAGGTGTGCCGGCGGCAGCGTCAGCCTTTCGCCCGGGCGCCACGTCGTCATCGGCTGGCGCAGATCGAGGAGGAATGACTCGAGGACGTACTGCACGACGCCCTCAGGGGCGACCAGGAGCAGGTTGACCCGCGGCATCCCCATCAACAGGAGATCCACGTGCGCCGCCCGGGCGAGGCGCCAGTGATCAGGCAGCGGTGACATCCAACCGGGCGGAATGGGTCGACTGTCTCGGGCCGACGACGGGATCTGGGGCTCCATGGTGACCTCCTGGGGAACGGGCGGCGCGAACCACGGCGCGACTCTACGCCCAGCCGATCGGGCCCGGCAATCAGGAGGTGCGAGGATGGGCCTAGGGGAAAGTCCCTAGCAGCCTGTCTGAAAAACGCAGCCTGAAGGGAGAAGGCAAAGGGGAGAAGGCAGAAATTGCTTCTCCCTTCTGCCTTCTCTCTTCTGCCTTGCAGGCCGGCTCATTCATCAGCCTGCTAGGTGCTGGTCATCCAGCCCTGAAGGATGGCGTACTTGACGATGTCGATCCGCCCGGTCAGGCCGAGTTTTCGCATCGCGTTGGCCTTGTGAGCCTCGACCGTCTTGACGCTGAGGGTCATGCGCCCGGCGATCTCCTTGTTGCTGTAGCCGGACGCGATCAGCCGCAGCACCTCGGACTCACGGTCGCTGATCGTGGCGCCGGTCTTGCCGATCTTGCCGTCGCGAGCGAGGAATCCGGCAGTAAGGCGCGGCGTCAGCGTCGAGTCGAGATACTGCCCGCCGGCCGCGGCCACCCGGATCGCCTGCAGCAGCTCTGCCGGCGCGCTCTGTTTCAGCACGTACCCCGATACCCCCGCCCGCAGCAGTTCCTGCAGGTAGGCGTCGTCGCCGTGGCGGGTGAGGGTGATGACCGCGAGGCCGGGCCGCTCCTGTTTGAGCGTTCGCGTCGCGACCAGCCCGTTCGTCCCCGGCATCGAGATGTCCATGACGACGACGTCGGGCGCGAGCTCGAGCGCGCGGCGCACCGCGGTGGCGCCATCGCTGGCCTCGGCGATGACCTTCATGTCCTCCTGACCGTCGATGAGCAGCTTCAGACCGTGCCGGACCGTGACGTGGTCGTCGGCCAGCAGGACGCGGAGCGGTGCGGTGGATTCGCGCATGTTGTCAGCCGTCGGCGCTCGCGGGCACGTCCAGCCGCAGCAGCACCGTCGTGCCGGCGCCGGGAGTCGATTCTATCTGCAGCTGGGCGCCGACGAGCGCCGCCCGTTCGCGCATGCCCAGGAGGCCGAAGCCGCCCTCGCTGTCGGGCGCCTTCTCGTGCTCGAAGCCGACGCCGTCGTCTTCGACGATCAGCACCACCGAGTCCGCCTGGCGCTCGAGGATGATGCCGACCTTGCGCGCCCCCGAGTGGCGCGCGACGTTCGTTAGCGCCTCCTGCGCGATCCGGTAGAGCGTCGTCTCGGCGTCCGGCGGCAGGCGCTCGTCGAGCAGTCCGGAGGCGTGCAGCTCGGCCGGGATCTTGACCCGCTTCGACCAGTCCTGGACGTAGTTCGCCAGCGCCGCGCGCAGGCCGAGGTCGTCGAGGGCCGTCGGCCGCAGCTCCCACACCAGGTGATCGACGTCGCGATCGAGGCGCTGCGCGATCAGTTCGAGCTGTGCGACCGGCGGCTCGAGCTCGGCGTTGCCGCGGCAGGCGTGCTTCATCGATTCGATGACGCGGCTGAGCGACGTCAGGTGCTCGCCGAACTGGTCGTGCATCTCGCGGGCGATGCGGCGGCGCTCGTCCTCCTGGGCGAAGACGAGGCGGCGGAGGAGTTCGGTCCGGGCCCGCTCGGCTTCGGCGCGCCGGCGCTCGGTGAGGTCGAAGTGGGTGCCGACGATGCGGACGACGGGGCCGCCCGGCTCGCGGCGGACGGGAAAGCCGCGCGACAGCACCGGCGTGTAGTGGCCGGCCTTGTGGCGGAGGCGGAATTCGCCTTCGTACATCCGATCGCCGCGCGTGACACTCTCGTTGACTTCGCTGGCGCGCGGCAGGTCCTCCGGGTGCAGCAGCCGTTCCCACGCGCTGACGTGCGGCTCGATCTCGTCGTCGTCGTAGCCGAGCATCTGCTTCCAGCGCGGCGAGTAGACGACGGTGCCGGTTTCGAGGTTCCAGTCCCAGACGCCTTCCTGCGCGCCCTCGAAGGCGAGCGTCAGGCGCTCCTCGCTTTGCCGCAGCGCGAGCTCGGTGCGCTTGCGCTCGGTGATGTCGCGCACGATCAGCTGGACCGCGCATCCGTCGTCGTCGTCGATCAGCGTGCCGGTGAGCTCGACGTCGCTGATGCCGGAGATCGCGGTGCGCGCGCTGTCGATGCGTTCCTCGAGCGGCAGCACCGACGCCCGCGCCATCAGCCGTTCGGCGCAGTCGCGGATGCGGGCGCGGCTGCTTTCGTCGAACAGTCCCTCGAGCGACGCGCCGATGAGGTGGTCCGGTGACGGTTCGGCAAAGATGCGGGCCGCCGCCGGATTGGCGAAGACGATCGCCTCGTCCTGACAGACGATGATGCCGTCGGGTGACAGCTCGATCATTCTTCGGAAGCGGTCGGTGTTCATGGTCGGACGCGCGCCGCGGCGCTCTCCCCTCAGGATTGATCAGGGGAATGGCCTTGTCACGGCAAACTTGGCAGGCGGCCGGCGGCCCTCGCCAGGCGGGCGAGCAGGGCGATTCCGTCGCGAATCTCGCGCTCGGTCAGGCAAGCGTAGCCGAGGAGCAGGCCGGCGCGGCGCGGCGGCTTGATGTAATAGGGAGACACCGGATAGATGCCGAGGCCGCGCGCCGCCGCGGTGTCGAGGAGGGCCGGCAGCCGCGACGGTGCCATGCTCTTCAGCCACAACACCAGGTGGACGCCGGCATTCTCGCCGCTGACCTGCGCCGCCCCGCCGAAATGCTCGTCGACGGCGTCGAGCAGCGCGGCACGGCGGCTGGCGTTGCGCGCACGCGAGCGGCGGAGATGCCGTTCGAAATGTCCTTCGGCGATGAAGTCGGCGAGCACTTCCTGATCGAATGTCGGCGTGTGATAGTCGCAGAGAAAACGCAGGGAGGCGAGCGCCGTCACGAGGGAATCAGGGACGACGAGATAGCCGATCCGCAGCGATGGGAACAGGACCTTGGCCATGGTGCCGACGTAGACGACACGGCCGCTGCGGTCGAGCCCCTGCACCGCTTCGACCGGGCGGCCCTCGTAGCGGAATTCGCTGTCGTAGTCGTCCTCGATGATGTGCGCGCCGCTCGCTTCCGCCCAGCGCAGGAGCTCGAGGCGGCGCGCGAGCGGCATCACCGAGCCGAGCGGAAACTGGTGGGAAGGCGTGACGTAGACGAGGCGCACGCGGGCGCGCCGCGGCAGCTGCGACACGTCCATGCCCTGGGCGTCGACCGGCACCGGCACCAGCCGGGCGCCGGCCGCCGCGAACACCTGCCTTGCCGCCTGGTAGCCGGGTTCTTCGATGGCGACGCGATCGCCGCGGTCGATGAAGAGGCGAGCGACGAGATCCAGCGCCTGCTGCGCACCGTTCACGATGACGACCTGATCGGCAGTCGCAGTGACGCCCCGGGCACGGGTGACGTAGCCGGCAATCGCGGCGCGCAGCCGCTGCAGCCCGAGGGTGCGGCCGTAGCGCAGAGTACGAATCGACATGCGCCTTGCCCGGCGCGCGACCAGCCGCGACCAGGTCAGCTGCGGGAAGTCGCCGACCGCCGGGATGCCGTAGCGAAAGTCGACCGTGAGGCGCTGGTGTGCCGGCCGCCCGGGCGGCGGATACGGCGCCAGGCCCATGACGCGCCCGGCGTACGCCGACAGCCGCGGCGAAACATCCGCTCCGGTGACCGGCGGCGACGCCCGCCACGGCGCCAGCGACGATTCCGGCAGCGTGTCCGCGACGTACGTCCCCGATCCGACGCGGCTCTCGAGATAGCCTTCCGCCGTCAGCTGATCGAACGCCATCACGACGACGTTGCGCGAGATGCCGAGCGATGCCGCGAGGTCGCGGCTCGACGGCACGCGGGCGCCTGACGTGAGGCGGCCGTCGAGGATCGCCTTCCGGACACCTCGATACAACCGTTCGTTCAAGTCGCCGTCGCCGAGCAGTGTGATCATTGTCGGCTCAGGGCTCAAGGCGGGTTCGGGCTCAGGGCTCAAGGCGCAGGGTTCAGGGCTCAGGATCTCGTAGGGCGGCGCTTCAGCTCCGCCGAAAGTGGACCCATGAGATTGTAACGAATTGGCACTGTCATGGCACCACCGTGAACCCTACGATCCGCTGCGCGGCGGGAGCGCGTGGCCATGGCGGTCACCCCAGCTCGGCCGCGGGAGGAATCGCGATGATGCAAGTATCGAAACGAATCGCGGCGGCGGTGCTGTTGTCGACCGGCTGCGCCTGGTCGGCGGTGGCGCAGGAGCCGGCGTCGGCCGCGGCGTGCAAGGTGGTTCACGCCGACATGGTCGAGTTGCGCGCGACCGTCGGCTGCAAGCCGGAACATGCGACCTGCTTCCTCGGGGAAGTCGTCGGCAATCACGGCCTGCTCGGCACCACCTATTTCAAGTCGGACGCCGGCGCTGCCGGACCCTCGACCTCGCCGGGGTTCATCAGCTACAGCGGCGTCTTCGAGTACATCACGCCGCAAGGCACCATCGTCACGCGCGAGACCGGGGTGGTCAACCAGACCACGGGCCAGGCCGACAGCGGCGCCGTCACGGCCTACCAGTCGATCACCAGCGCGACCGGCGAGCTCGAAGGGACGACCGGCCACTTCTTCGTCAGCGGCTTCAGCCGGGACGGTCGGGTCGTGACGAAAGTGACGGGGCAGGTCTGCAAGGGGTGATCTCTCACCGGTTGTGCGGTCGTCCGGTGGTCCGGCTGTCCGAAGGCGGGCACCCGGAGCGCCTGACGACCGCAATCGCGCGACCTCGCGACCCTCCCCGGACGACCGGACGACCGGACGACCGCTCAACCGGAGGAGAAGTACAATCGCAGCCTAGATGTCCGATTCGTCGAAGGAACGATTTCAGCAGCTGCTGTTCTACGCCCTCGTCCTCCTGATGGGGTACCTGGCGTTCCAGGTGCTGAGCCCCTTCCTTGCCTCGCTCGCCTGGGCCGCAGTGTTCGCGATGATGTTCCACGGCGTCCATCGCGAGCTGGTGCCGCGGTTCGGGCCGAACCGGGCCGCGCTCGTGACGACGCTGATGGCCGCGGTGCTGATCGTCGCGCCGGCGGTGACGCTCGTGTCGGTGTTCGCGCGCGAAGTGCCGCAGGTCGTCGACTACATCAAGACCGTCACGCCGACGATGCCGCATCAGATCCAGGCACTGTGGGATCGGGTGCGCGCCATCAGCCCGATGGAGCTGCCGCCGGAGCCGACGCTGCTGCTGCGCGACGGCGTCCAGCGCGCGCTGGCTTTCCTGGCCCCGCGCGCCGGCGTCGTCGTCGCCGATGCCTTTGCGACGCTCGGCAGCCTGCTCGTCATGCTGTTCTCGCTGTTCTTCCTCCTGCGCGACGGCGAGGCACTCGGGGCGCAGATCCGCGAGTTGCTGCCGCTGCCCGAGCGCGAGCGTGACCGGCTGATGAACGAGACCCGCGACCTCGTCATCGCCAGCGTCGGCGCGGCGCTGCTCGTCGCGGCGGCGCAGGGCGGGATCGGCGGCGTCGCCTTCTGGCTTCTCGGGATCGCCGCGCCGGTGATCTGGGGCGTCGTCATGGCGATGTGCTCGCTCATCCCGGTGGTCGGGGCGGCGCTCGTCTGGGTGCCGACCGCGCTCTATCTCCTGCTCACCGGCGAGATCGTCCGCGGCATCATCCTCGTTCTCGTCGGCGTGCTCGCCATCAGCATGGCCGACAACATCCTGCGGCCGCTGCTGCTGGCGGGGCGGACGTCGGCGAGCGGCCTGATTGTCTTTCTCGGCCTGCTCGGCGGCGTCTCGGCGTTCGGCTTCATCGGCCTCGTGCTCGGACCGATCGTGCTGGTGACGGCCGGCAGCCTGCTGCGCGTCTTCACCCGGCCGGATCTCGTCGAGCCGTCGCCGGTCGTGGCCGCCGACGCGCCGACGCTCAAGTGACGCACGAAGACTTCATGCGCCTGGCGCTGGCAGAGGCGCTCCGCGCCCGCGATGCTGGCGAGGTTCCGGTCGGTGCCGTCGTCGTCCTCGACGAGGTCGCGATCGGCAGCGGTTTCAACCAGCCAATCTCCTCGAACGACCCGACGGCGCATGCCGAGGTCGTGGCGCTGCGCGCGGCGGCGCGCCACGTCGGCAATTACCGGCTGACCGGCGCCCGGCTCTACGTCACCGTCGAGCCGTGCCTGATGTGCGTCGGCGCCGCGATTCACGCGCGTATCGCCGAGGTCGTGTTCGGCGCGCCCGAGCCGCGCGCCGGCGCGCTGGTGTCGTCGGCCCGCGCACACGAGATCCCCGGCCTCAACCATCGCCTCGCCGTCACCGGCGGCGTGCTCGAAGACGAGTGCCGGCGGGTAATCCAGGCGTTTTTCGCCGAACGACGCGGCTAGCGTCGCCCTGGTCGACCCGGAACGAAGGGGGGCGGGCTGTCACGGTGGTCTAGTTCGAGGTAAAATAAAGGTTTGCTGCGCGCTGCCAGGCGCCGCCCTTCAGACCCCGCATTGCTGAAGGAGCGGTCAGGGCAAGCGAGCGCCGGAGGGGAGCCCGAAGGGCCGCGAGCGGCCGCCGCCGCGTCGCTGGCAGGCGCCAACGCTATGGCGGGCCAGGCCGCAGCGAGGAGCTTGGCTGCGAGCGGAGTCACCGGCAAGCGAGCGCCGGAGGGAAGCCCCGCAGGGGCCGCGAGCGGCCGCCGCCGCGTCGCTGGTAGGCGCCGACGCTATGGCGGGCCAAGCCGCAGCGAGGAGCTTAGCTCCGAGCGGAGTAATAAACGGAGAGGTACCGAAGTGGTCGTAACGGGATCGCCTCGAAAGCGATTTGTCGGGTAACCGGCACGTGGGTTCGAATCCCACCCTCTCCGCCAATCACACCTCCAACGTAATGGCTCCTTGCCTACTTGGATGAACGCAATCTGAGCTAGAAACCTTACAGGCCCCCCCGAAGACAGTTGCATTGGGCCGGTCAGACGCTGATGCAACTTCGGGGTGCATACTCGTCTGTGACGACGACTATTGAGAGCTGCTTACGCAATGCGCCGGGGTTGGGACCGGGCGTGCCGGCAAGATCCTCCGCGTCGGACACCGGGGGTTCGGCCGCCGCGCTACGCCAGCATCGCCTTCGCGGAACAGCGACGATTCGGCGGCAGAAGGAAACAGAAGCCATGGCGCGCTACGCGCTGCACGGGGTGCAGGTGAAGTAAGTTCCCGATGTGCGACTTGCCAGTTGTTTCAAATGGCGCAGTTATCTTTTGAGAGGCGCAATCGACAGGTGGCCGATCCCCAGGCGAGCTCGGGTTCGCGTGGGCGACGGCAAGACGGCGGTTCGTGGATGCCGGATTTTCATCTGGCTTCGGTGTGGGCAGCGGATCAGCTACGAACACGCCGGACAATCGCGTGTGCGTCATCGAACCCAGCTGTCCTGGGTTGACGCGAGCGGTCACACGCAAAGCAGTTTCTTGATGTGCTCTGCGGTGTCACGGACGTGCTGAGCCAGCACCGAGTCGCGCGCTGCGGACGTGCGAGTTGCGGGCGAGGAAACGCCGATCGCGCCGATCACGAGGCCGCCCTGATCGCGAATCGGCGCGGCCACGCAGCGGACGTCCTCCAAATACTCGCCGTCGTCGATGGAGCAGCCGTCCGCACGCACGCCGGCGCACGCCTTCGCCAGGTCCGGCAGCGACACGCTCGTTCGTGCGGTGTATCGCTCCAGCGGAGTCGTGCCATAGAGGGCCTTCAACTCCGCGTGTCCGAAGTCGGCGAGCAGGGCCTTGCCGTGCGCCGTGCAATGCAACGGCATCAGCTTTCCGGTCTGTCCGGGAACGATGACGGCCTGGTCGTCCGAGGCATGGTGATCAATGAACAGGACTTCGCGTCCTTGGCGGACAGCGAGATGCGCGGTCTCTCCCGTGCGCGTGGCGAGTAACTTGACCGGCTCGCGGCAGATGCTAATCAGCATCCGGCTCCAGTCGTACTCGCGTGACAGCCGCCACACGGCCGGCCCAAGCACATAGTGCTTCCGGCCGCTGGGATTGGCGAGAAAGCCGCGGCGTTTGAGCGTATTGGCCAGACGGAAGACGCTGCTCGGGTCGATGCCAAGGGCCTCCGTCAAGCGCGCCAGGGGCACCGGATCCGCCGACCCGGCGACAACTTCCAGGAGGGACAGCGCGCGCTCGACGCTCTGAACCGGCGGGGTCTCCACCGCACCACGGCTCTGTCTGGGAGGCTTCCCGTCTTCTCCAAGGCCCCGTCGGGCAGGGGCCGGACTGCTGTCCTCCTCCATGTCGCTCCGCTCGGCCGTGAGCGCCGCTGCGCGCCGCCGCGACGGCTGCTCGCGCGCCTCACTCGCTAGGACTAGTTCGCGTTCTTTGGTCGAGCTCATCTGGTCTGCAGCCCCTGAATTTGCGTCGCGCGCGATGGCCTCGGCGTTTGTGTTCCGCATCATCTCTTTCAGCACTTGTTTCGAACGGGATAGGGCGGGCGCGAAGCGGCTTTGGCTACCGCCGCTGTCATGCGCTTCATCATTGTAGGTCCAGGGCTTCCGTTTCGCTCTGAAAGACGCGAGCCGTCAGACTTGGCGCCCGCCCGCACAGTTAACTATTGAAAAGTATTAGTAAGGCTTCACGTTACGTTTGCGCAATACGCAAGCTGTGGTCTCGAAATACTATTTTGCTCCCCAGATGAGGGGAGCGGCGGCCTGGGTGCGTCGAGGCTGGCGCGGATTTCGGTACTGTCCGGGTCGCAAGTACATTCGCGCTGAGCACGTCGAACGAGGCGGGAATGGCAGCGGCATCGAAGACGTGCCGCACCGAGCCCTGCTCGGTCTCGTAGCGTCCAGGTCCTGCATGACTCATTGTCCGCCCTGCCCAGCCAGTTTCGTGCCCGCCGCCGGAGCGCGGGCCGGCGTCTGAGAACGCCCGTTGTCTCGCTAATTCGCCCCCTTGACAGTTGTGAAAGCGCGTCACTATAGTGGTCGTTGCTACGACGTTTACGCAAGAATGTTTTCGCCATGCGCAAGCAGATGGCGAACCGAGGCCCTCCAGAAACGTGGAGCAGGCGAACCCGAAGGCGAACATCATGCACGAGCTCGATGGCTCGGGAACATGCCCTGCACGCCGGCGCCAAACGGCAGAAATTAGCAGTCATCTGCAGAAGCTCGGCTCCGTGCAGTTCTAGGAGTGCGATCACCTGCAGTCACCGCGCTCGGCGCGACGGCGATCGGTGCGCTCATCTGAGAGAAGGGAAACGACGATGGGTAATGGGCTGAAGAATGGGATCGACCGCCGGACGCTGCTGAAACAGGGAGCTGGACTGCTCGTCGCTCCGTTGATCTGGCCGAGAATCGGTCTGAAGGCCGCCAGCGAGCGGATCACTGTCGCGTCCATCGGCGTGGGCATCATGGGTAACGGGAACCTTCGACGGATGGTCAGCAACCCGGACCTTCAGGTGGTCGCCGTGTGCGACGTCGACGATTGGCGCCTGAATGACGCAAAGGACACGGTCGAAACCGCGTACGCGGCCGAGACCAAGCGTGGAAACTACAAGGGCTGCGCCGCCACCAAGGACTTCCGCGAGATTCTGGCGCGTCCGGATATCGATGCCGTCCTGATCTCCACGGGCGACCGATGGCATGCGGTCATCTCGACGATGGCCGCAAGGGCCGGTAAGGACGTCTACTGCGAGAAGCCCGTTTCGCTCACGATTCACGAATCGCGGGCAATGGTCGATACCTTCCGCCGCCATAATCGGATCCTCCAGGGGGGCTACCAGCAACGCTCCGTGGACGACTTCGCGGCCGCCCGCCGCCTCATTCAGAACGGCCGGATCGGGACGCTGAAGACCATCTACTGCAACTGGTACGGAACGAGCCAGGTCCTCAATCTTCCGGCGGAGCCCACACCTCCCGGCCTCGACTGGGACATGTGGCTCGGCCCGGCGCCCTACCATCCCTTCAACAGCCGCTACCACCCGGTCGGTCAACGGGGCTCGCGAACGGTACCGTGGGATATCCAGCGAGATTTCGCGGGCGGCAGCATCACGTCCAATGGCGTGCATCACCTGGACATCGCGCAGTGGGTGATGGGCATGGACGACAGCGGCCCCGTGGAGATCGTTCCCGGGACGCCCGAGCGTCGGATCATCGACTACAAGTACGCGAACGGCGTCCTCGTGCAGACGTTCCAGGGCCAGCTCAATCCCAAGTTCCAGGAGATTCCGGCCGGCTTCGATCCGGCAACGCGCTTCATGTGGGAGATCCTGTTCGTCGGCGACCGCGGATGGATCGTCGCCGGACGTCAGGGCCCCCTGAAGGCCTCCAACCCGGCCATCCTGGCGGACGTGAAGCTGACGCCGCCCGAGCCGCTGCAGGCCTCCGACGCGAAGACCGGTGCCACCTCGCCGCAGGACCTGGCCGAGCAGATCTATCGGGCGCGCGGTTACGCGCACCACGACAACTGGATTCAGGCGATGCGCCTCCGCTCGCAGCCGGTGTCGAATGTGGAGGCTGCGACGCGATCGTCAAACGTCGGGCACCTCGCGAACATCGCCACCTGGACGGGCCGCACGCAGAAGTGGGATCCGGTCAAGGAAGAATTCATCGGCGACGACACGGCCAATCGCATGCGCCAGAGGGCGATGCGCGCGCCCTGGACGGTGTAGCAGCACAACCGCCTCGTGGGTTCCGGCGCCATTTCAGCGCTAGGGTTGGAGCCGGTCCTCGTGTGGCTTCAAGCTGACCCTGGGGCCCGAGGCTTGAGTGACTTGTAACTTGATTGATGAGTGACTCGAGTGACTCGAGTGAATAGTGCGGGAGACTCACGATGGCGCAAGCAGCTCAGACACCGCCCCCGGCTCCGCCCCAGACCCCGCGCCAGGGTCCGCCCCAGGCGGCCCCGGTTCCGCTGCCGACCCTGGAGCAATCCTTCGAGTTGTTGAAAGAGTTCAAGCCGGGAGCCGACGCGACGGTTCTCATCCCTATCGAGCGGGCGGTCGTGGGGGTTCATGGCGATGCGACGGCGCGCTCGGCGCTCGAAAAGCGGCTCCTCGCGTATCTCGGCGGTTCCTACTCCTCCGTGACCCGCTCGTTCGTCTGCCGCCAACTGGCCTTCATCGGATCCGCGGCGTCTGTGCCCGCGCTGGCGCCTCTGGTCCTTGATGAGGAGCTGTCGGTCCATGCCCGGAATGCGCTCGAGCGCATTCCGGGAGCGGAGTCCGAGAAGGCCCTTCGCGATGCGCTCGGCCAGGCCAAGGGTCGCACGAGGATCGGTGTGATCAATTCCGTTGCCGCGCGGCGGGATGCGGCGAGCACGCCAGTCCTCATCAAGATCCTGGGCGAGGACCCCGAGTCCGCGGCGGCAGCTGCCAAGGCCTTGGGAGAGATCGGCACGTCCGAGGCGGCCAAGGCGCTCACGGCCGCTCGCGGGAAGGGACCCGCGCCGGTGCAGCAGGCCCTTGTGGACGGCATGCTGATTTGCGCCGAGCGACTCGTGGCGGCCGGCCAGCGAAGTCAGGCGATCATACTGCTGGAAGGCTTGACCGCGGCGTCCCAGCCGGAGCATGTGCGCGTGGCTGCCAATAGGGCGCTGTCCGCTCTAACACGCAAGTAACTACGGCGCGACACCGACATGGCGGAGAAGCCCAGGGCGAAAATCGTGAAGTGGCCCCTATGCTGCTGCGCCTTGTCGCTCCTGCCTGTTCTGTTCCCGCTTCCCGTCCCTCAGGCGCAAGAAGAGCCCAACACCGAGCGACATCTCAGCGAGTTTCGCGGTCTCACGATGGGCGGGACCTTTTCAGTGAAGGTCGTTACCGCCAAGAACGAGCTGGAAACTCCCGGTCTTCACGATGTGGATCGGGCGCTCCGCTCCAGCCTCGATCGAATCGAAGGGCTCATGTCCACCTGGGACCCGCACTCGGAGCTCTCTCGATTCAACCGATCCACGAGCCTCGAACCGTTCACCGTCGCGCCCGAGACGTTCGAGGTGTTCACGTGGTCGATCGATGTCGGGGTCCTTTCCGGCGGCGCGCTCGACGTCACCATCGGACCGCTGGTTGACGCCTGGGGTTTCGGCCCCAGCGGTCCCCGGACCACGCTGCCGACGAACGATGAGATCGACCATCTGCGGGAGGCGATGGGCCCGGGCCGGGTGGAGCTCAATCCGACCGCCGTCACCGTGCGGAAGACGCGGCCGGACGTGCGGTGTGACCTCTCGTCGGTGGTTCCCGGTTACGCCGCGGACCGACTCTCGCGAGAACTGACAGATCGAGGGTTTAGGGATTTCCTGGTGGACGTCGGCGGCGAAGTCCTCGCCCGGGGCCGCAACCAGGCCGGCGCGCCCTGGCAGGTCGCCATCGAGCGTCCGGAGCTGCACGGCGAGACGACCCAGCGCCTCGTGTCGATCTCGGATCTGGCGATCACCACCGCGGGAGACTACCGGAAGTATCGTGAAGTCGACGGCCAGCGGGTCGCGCACATCCTGGACCCGCGAACCGGGCGTCCGTTGACGCACCGGCTGGCGTCCGTCACTGTCATCGACCCGCTCGCGGTTCGCGCCGACGCGTTCGACACAGCGCTGATGGTACTCGGGATAGACGAGGGCATGGCGCTGGCGACGAAGCTGAATCTCGCCGCGCTGTTCATCGAACGCAGGAACGGCGGCTTCGCCGAACGCGTGACGCCACGCTTCGAGGAAATCACCGCGAAAAGATGACCCATTTGGAGGATGGTATGGTCGTTCTGACGGCGAGCCACTTCGTAGAGGCAGGCCGCGGCAACGATGTGGAGGCGGCGTTGCGCCGCATGGCGCCATTCGTCAAGGCCAGCGAACCGGGCTGCGCGATCTACCATGCCAACCAGGCCACCGAGAAGTGACCAATGAAGCCGATCTCGTCCCTTGGATGCTTTCTTGGTGCAGTCGCGGTGGTGTTGCTGAGTGCGTCAAGTTTGCCAGCTCAATCCCAGATGGATGCGCTCCCCAAACCCCCGGCTGGTTATCACGGCCGATCCAGAACTCGACGACGTCAATACCCTGATCAGAGCCATTCTGTACTCGACGGATCTCAAGGTGGAGGGCTTGATCTACGACAGCAGCCAGTTTCACTGGAAAGGTGACGGCAAAGGGTCCACGCAGTACATCGCCGGGAGGGAGTATGCGCGGTGGGGCCGCGGACCGGTCACGTCGTGGCGCTGGCCTGATCCTGACAGGGAGAAGTTCATCGATCAGATTGTGGACGCGTATGGCCAGGCCTATGCCAATCTCCGCGTTCACAATGCCGCATACCCGAGACCGGACGAGTTGAAGGCGAAGATCAAGTGGGGCAACGTCGAGTTCGAGGGCGATTACTCGAAAGACACCGACGGTTCGAACCTCATCAAAGCCCTGCTGCTCGACAATCAGCCGGGGCCACTGTTCGTGGCCGCTCAAGGCGGACAGAGCACCATTGCCCGTGCCCTCAAGTCCATCTATGACCAGTACGCGAAGACCTCGCAGTGGATCACCATCCAGGCAACAGTCTCGCGCAAGCTGATCATCATCCCGTGGGGCGACCAGGACGGTACCAACAGCCGTTACATCAAACCAAATTGGCCCGGCGTCGAAACGTGGATGCTGGCGATGATCAACTTCGGCTACGGGGCTCGTGGATCACACTCGCCGGAGAATCAACGATACCTGGGCGCTGAATGGACCCGGGAGAACGTATCGAGTCGCGGTGCTCTTGGCTCGCTCTATCGGGTGTGGGGCGATGGCAACAGCATGTCGAAGGCTGATGTCACCGATCATTACGGACTTACCGGCTTCACGTCGGAACAGCTCAGAGGCATGGGCTATAACCCTGTCATCGCTCCGGGTGAAAAAGGATCCTTCATTAGCGAGGGCGATACCCCAACCTTCCTGAACCTTTTGGCCAACGGCCTTCGCGGTCATGAGCACGGTCTGTGGGGCGGCTGGGGAGGCCGTCGACGCACGGACACGGCGGCGACCGGCCGCGGCGGCGGTGCCCCGGCCGCGCCGGGCGTACCCGCGCCGGGGACACCGGTGGGACCTGATGACCCCGGCATCGGTCTCGGTATCGCACCGGCCGGGAGTACCGCCAATGCCCCGGCTCCCGCCGCGACAAACGAAGGCGCGACAGCTGGACGTGGCGAAGGCCGTGGGCCGGATGGCCGCGGGCAGAATGCCGGCGGTCGTGGCGGACGCGGCGGACAACAGGTTTCGACCCGCACCGCGCTCGTGAACGCGAAGTTCTTTGCCGCAGCCCAGCATGATTTCGCGGCACGGATGAAATGGTCTGTCACGTCGCGCTTCAACGATGCCAACCACGAGCCCAGGGTCGCAGTCAGAGGGCCGCTCGCGGTCTCCGCCCGGCCGGGCGCCACGGTGCGCCTGCAGTGCGAGGTTTCTGATCCCGATCGCGATCCGGTGATGGTGAGCTGGTGGCAGTATCACGACGCCGGGACCTATCCGGGTGACATCACGCTCGCCAACGCCAACGCGGCCACGACCAGCTTCGAAGTGCCGCCCGACGCGAAACCTGGCCAGACCATCCACGTGATCCTCGAGGGCACCGACCGCGGGACGCCGGCCCTCACTCGCTATCAGCGGGTGGTGGTCACGGTGCAATAGCACTCTCAAACGCTGGCGAACGCGGCTCCAATTCATGATTCTTCGAGACTTTTCATCGTTCGCGCTGTAGACGACACACATTGGCGTCGGCGCCATTCACGGCGTTTCTTCGGAGCGCTTTCGCGGAACAGGCGCGGCGCGAAGGATTACGCACGGCTTACTTCTCCGGCGCCGGTACGGCGAGAAACGCCAGCACCTGCTCGAAATTGATCCGCGGTGTCCGTTCGAAGAAATCCGGCATGATCGTGGCCCGCTCGCGGCGACGCGTCCGGATCTGCGCCTTGGGCAAGGTCACCAACCCGTCGGCGTCCGCCGTCTTCAGCACCAGACTCTGCCCGTCGTCGGTGACCACCACGCCGCGAATCGAGCGGCCGTCGGTCGTCTCGACCACCGTCGCGTAGTAGCGCTCGTCGATCTTCTTGTCGGGATAGAACATCGCTTCGGCCAGGTCGAGCCGGGTGAGCTTGTGTCCCGTCAAATCGGGCCCGTACGCGGTCCCGACTGCTCCGAACTTGTGGCACGACGCGCACGACGTTTCGAAGATCTGGCGCCCCGGTGCGGTGTCGATCACGGCCTCCGCCTGCTGGTGTCCCGAAGTCGGAGACACCATCCGGCCGCCCGTGAACGCCAGCCGCGGACCTTCGGCCTGTAACGATCCGGGCAGGCCCGGCCAGTAGACGAGCCGCTCGAACGTCTCCTGCTTGTCCTGCCCGGCGCCCCGGCCACCCCTGCCGCCTCGCCCACCTCTCCCGCCGGCCCCTCTGCCGCCGGCTGCGGGTGGCGGCGCCGCGTCGGCTGCCACCACGGGCAGCGGCGCGAACGCCGGGGCCGCCGCGTAGACGTTCGCACGCTGGTTTTCCGGGAACCGCTCGATCGTCTGGTCGAAGATGGTGTTCATCGCGTTGCCGATGCCGCCGCGCCAGCGTGTGGTCCGCTCGAATGCCGCGCCGAGCTGCTGCTGCAGTGCCGGCGTCCACCCGGTCTCGACCGTCCGCAAGGCGTAGAGATAGTGGATCTGCACCTCGCGCTTCTCATCGCCTGGAGGCATGGCGGCCAGAATCGTCGCGGCCGCCTGCGGGTGCTGGGTGTAGGCGAGCGTCAGCGCGATTTCGCGGTTCAGGCGATCGTCGGCCGCCGGGAAGCGTTTCGTCCAGAGCGCGAACGCTTCGTCTCGCAGGGCCCGATCCAGATCCTGGTTGGGCAACTCGGTAATGGTGTAGTGGAACAGGCGCAGCAACCGCAGCTCGTCGTCGACCGAGAGTCCGGGTTGACGCATCAACGCGAATTGCTTCTGGAGCGCCGGCGCAAGCGAGGTGCCGTGGGCGGTGCGGACCCAGGCGAGCAGCCCTGCCATCACGCCGAGCGTGTTCGTTTCCTTCAGCACTCGGTCGGCCCAGTCGGCGCGCGGCGTCCGTTCGAGAGCGATCCGCGCCGCCCACCGAATGAAGCGATCCGGATCGAACAGCTGGCGGTAGATGTCGCCGACGGGCACCAGACTCGGCCTCGTCGGGAACTGTCCAAGCGTCACGACCGCTTCGAGCGCCCGGCGGCGCACGATGGCATTCGCGTCCTTGAGTCCTGCGGCTGCCACGGCGACGGCGTCCGCGCCGCTCTGCTGGCCGGCGACGTAGATCGCCGCCGTCCGCACGTCCGTCTGGGAGTCGGTGACGAGCGTCCGCAGCAGCGCGCCGGACGGCTTCGGCCCGTGCCGTTGCATCTCATAGAGGGCCCGCACCCGATCGCGCGGCGCCGACGTCGTGCCCCGCGCGATCTTCTCGAGCGCGGCCGCGAACGCCACTTCGCCCATCGACGCCTTCGCGCGCTCGATGGCGGCCCAGCCCCAGGACGACAACGGTTGCGGCTGCCGCACCACGGCGAGGATGCCGGTCCGGTCGGGCTGCGGCGGCCTCGGGCCGGTGTAGCGGATGCGCCAGAACCCGCCCTGCGACGAGCGGCCACCGGTCGTGAAATAGATATTGCCGTCCGGCCCGACCTCGAGGTCGGTGATGTTCAGCGGGATGCCGTGCAGGAACTCGGCCTGATCGTCGCGCGCCTTGTAGGTCGCGCCGCTCGGCGTGAGCGACGTATAGAGCAACCGCCCGCGTGACCAGTCGCCCTCGAACAGGTTGTCGTAGAACCCGGCCGGGAACGCATAACTCAGATACGTCTCGACGCCGACCGGGGAGCCACGGTTCAGGTCGCGCACGGGCGGGAGCGAGTCCAGGTACCACACGGGGTACTTGCCCGATCCGTTCCGATAGCCATAGTTGCCGCCGAGCACGGCGTGGATGGTTCGCACCTGGCGGAACCAGGGTGTGCCGAGCTCCGGCTCGTGGTCGCTGTCGAACGAGAAGACCTCACCCATCTCGGTGACGGCGAAGTCGTACATGTTGCGGCTGCCGCCCATCAGCACCGTGTGCTTGCCGGTCTGCCGGTCGACGCGATGCAGCGCACTGCACACGCCATCACGCTGGCAGGGGCCGAAGTTTTCGAAGCTGGGAAGCAGCTGCGTTTCCTTGTCGTTGAGCACGAGCGACCGCTCGCCGTCGAGATCGCGATTGAGCGGCGATCCGTGGTTGTCCCCCACCGCGTACCACAGCTCGCCGTCTGGCCCACGGCGCAGACCGTGCGGCCCATGCTCCTCCACGGTGCCCAGGAGCTGCGTGACCAGTGCGACCGAGGTCGCCTCGCCATTCGCATTCGTCTGAATCCGCCACAGGCCCGCGTGGGTCTTCGCCGCGCTCCGCCAGAGACGCGCGATGCTGCCCTGCACCGGGGTCTTGTTCTGCTCCTCGAGCTCGGCGCCGACGCGCGCGAACTTGGCCTCTCCTTCCGCGACGGATTCGCTCGCCATGCACGTGGCATAGAGCGCCGGGCCATCGAACCAGATGCCCTGACAGGAGTGGACTTCCTGGGTGAGGATGCGTTCCGACTCGTAACGGCCATCGCGGTCGTCGTCGATGAGCCACCGCAGGTAGTCGAATTCCTTGGCGACGAGCGGCCGGCCTTCGGCGTTGAACGTCATCGCCACATAGCTGTCGATCTTCGTCGGGTTCACCCGTTCGACCACGAAGCCCGGCAGGGTCGTCAGGTGCATGCCGTCGATCGTGACGGTCGGCCCCTTTGGCGCATTCTGTCCCTGACTCGCCAGGAGCACGGCGCAGGCAGAGGCGGTCACGGCCACGGCCGCGCCGACGGCGCGTGTTTTCGCTGGCTTGAAGTTCATGACAATCTCCAGACGAGAGGACGCGCGCGGCTGACCCTCAACGCTTTCGCGTGCTATCGGGCTCGTCGTCGGCTGCGAGATCGCCGAGCGCATATTGGATCCCGGCCAGCATGTGCTGGAGCATTTGAGGGTTCGCGTAGACGTCGGGACCATGCCCGAGGCCGCTGTAGAACACGCGCCCCTTGCCCTGACGACGAATCCAACTCATGGGAAAGTCCATGTCCTGCCTGCGGGCCGCGAGAATACGCCGGGCGGGGCCGGACTTCTCGGCGTCGATCCTCAGCAGCACGTGCAGGCGGTCGCGGAAAACGGGTTCCTGAAGCTGAAACGCCTGGTCGGCAATCTGAAAGTCCTTGCCCCCGAACGCGGCGTTGATTGGGTTGCCGGGATCCTCGATCTTCATCGTCATCACTTCGCCATTCCAGGGATGCCCGCCGTTCTCGGTCCCGCCGAGCATCCGTCCGAACTCCGGCCATTGGTCGTACTTCGGGTACTGGACGAAAGTCGCGATGGCATCGTGAATGCCGACGAATCCTTTTCCGCTTTCGACAAAGCCGAGCAGCGACGCCCTCAGCTCAGGATCGTCGAACAGCACGCCGAGCGTGTTGTTGAAGCAGATGGCGTCGAACTGTTTGATGTTCGCCGGCCGGAGCATCTCGATGTCGTCGCTGAAGACGGCCTCATAGGCGCCCGTCACCTTGCCCATCTGCTGGAGGGCGTAGTTGCCTGGCGGAATGGCGGCCGCGGAGCTTCCCCGCACGGGCTTGCCATCTCGCATCGACAGGTTGGTCACGAGCACCCGGCGCGGCTGCTTGGGCTTGGCCGGGGCCTTTCGCGGGATGGCGGCGTCCACTCGCTCCTTCTGCTCGGCCGGGAGCTCCTGCCCATGCAAGGATGCGGAGCACAGCACCAGGATCAGGCAGGCTCGGGCTACGAGAACGCGATTGAACATGGCCATGCCGGTGCAGTCCTGAAGTGACTCCACCCGGCCGCGTCCGGCCGGGCTCGAGAGAGTGGAGAGCGACGCAAGCCTGCGGGTTGCAGTGCCCGGGATGCGCGGCGCGCGACGGACAGGCTGCGAACGCGGCACCGCTGACGACCACGGGCGTCAGCGGCGCCGCGGCCGCACTCAGAACGTCAGCCGAACGCCGAGCTGGATCACGCGGTTCGAGTTGGCCCGCACACCGCTGATCGAGCCAAACGCCGGATTCGTCTGCTCGAGGGTCGCGAAGTTGAACGTCGCGACGGTGTTCACGCCCTGGTACTGCGTAGTGTTGAACGCGTTGTAGAACTCCGCGCGGAACTGGAGGTTGCGTCCGTTGCCGAGCGAGAAGTTCTTGAACAGCGTCAGGTCGTGGTTGATATATCCCAGGCCCATGCGGGCATCTTCCTGCCCCTCACCAGTGCCAGTGCCTTGATACAACGGGTCGTTCGGATCGGTGCGCGGACCGGGCGGCCGGACGCACTCCGTGCGGTACTGCCGCTCGAAGGTGCGCTCGCCGCGCGGCAGGTTCGGGTCGCACACGATGATCACCCGCGAGCCGCCGAGGCCGCCCGTCAGGGTATTCACACTGGGCGCCCCGGTGAAGTTGTACGTGAAGTTTGCCCAAGTGCCTCCCAGCATCGTGGTGATTCCCGATAGCTGCCAGCCGTCGAGGAAGCCCTTCGCGATGACGTTGTTGCCGAGGAAGCGACTCGTGCCCGGGATCATCACGTTGTAGGTGAACTTCGCGTTGTGCGGCCGGCTGCCGTTCTTGTGGGAGTTCCGTTTCTCATTGTCCTCGGCCGTGCGGAACCAGTCGTAGGCGGCGTACTGCTTCGTCACCGAGCCCGTGTAGTTCGCGGCAAAGGCGAACCCGTTCGCGAGCCGCCGACGGATCTCGAACTGGATGGCGTTGTAGTCCCGGTACACCTCATCCAGGAAGACCCGCTGGGGAACTCCCGCGCGGCCTGGATAGTTGGGCCGGATGAAGTCGGTCGGCAGCACGTTGCCGGTCGTGCGATCGATCATGCTCGGCGGGGGGTTGGCGACGAGCGTCGGGTCGGGATCGTTGAGCTGATTGGTGTACGACTGGCCGGCATTGACCGCGAACGCGTTGCGGACCGTATTGCCGACGTACGCCACGTCGGCCATCATGCGCCATGGCAGCTCGTGCTGGACACCGACGCTCCACGAGTGCACGGTAATCGGTCGGGTTTCTTCCTGGACCATCGTGCCCGCGAGAGGGAACTGGATAGAGGGCGTCCGGAAGCGATCGTCGATGCTGGTCCACTGCAGGTTGACCGTCTCGGAGGTCACGCCGGTGAACCCGCCGTACTGGCCGTCGCCGAGGCGGTTGTAGCTGGTGCCGAACCCGCCGCGGACCGCCGTCTTGCCGTCGCCGAAAACGTCCCAGGCGAACCCGAGACGCGGCGCCGTCTTGATGCCGGCGTCGGGGAAGGTGTCGGGGATTTCCTTGCCGAAGACCGTGCCGTTGTTGATGTCGCCCGACCCGTCAATGATGGCGCCGATCCACGGGCTCGGGCGCGTTTCCCCGCTCACCGGGTTGAGCGCCACCCGATTCGCGCCGGTGCAGGGGAATACGCCGTTGGCGCAGTGCGGCTGCCACAGCTCCACCGCGTTCGCCGGACTCCAGGCTGCCGGATCGAACCAGCCGATGTCCCGACCTCTGTCGTAGACGACGCCGATGTGCGAGAAGCGGACGCCGAGGTCGAGCGTGAACCGACGCGACACGCGCCAGCTGTCCTGGACGAAGAACTCGGGCTGGTTGAATGCCGGCATGGAACGCTGGTTGTCGCTCCCTTCGGTGTAGGTGTTGAGGTGCCCAAGGGCCGCGTTGGCCCACCCCAGGTTGGTGTCGAGCGGGTTGGCCGCGTCGGAGTTGAAGTTGTAGGTGCCAGCGTTGCTCGACAGCGGGCCGGGCCGCCCCGTCCGCTCGTAGAAGAACCCGGTCTTCAAGTTGTGCTTGCCGCGCACGTGGGTCAGGTTCACCGAGAAGTTGTGCGTGTCGTTCGTGGCCAGCCAGGGGAAGGCCTGGTTTTGGCCGATGGTGATGAACCTCGTGTTCGGGAGTGCGTTGGCACCCGCGAACGACATGTTCGGCAGGATGTGGTTCGGGTTGTTCTCCGGGAAGTACTGCTGGTGGCCCGGCAGGTGATTGCGGTAGTCGAGCGCGTCCCAGTCGGACTGCTCCAGCGGGTAGACGTCCTGCTCCGCCCAGTTGGTGCCGCCGATGATCTCGAGCACGGTCGAGTGCGAAAAGATGTGGGTAAGGTTCGCCACGTAGCCCGACGTGTTGATGTCGTAGCTGCCGTTCGACCACGGGTAGCCCATGCCGGCGCCGGCGATCAGGGCCGGCGCGGTGGCGTTGAACTGGCCGCGGCCGAAGACCTCCTTGCCCGTCTGGAACCGCGTGTAGAACGTCGTGCCCGGCCGGATGTTCCAGTCGACGCGGATGACGTGGTCCCGGCGCAATTTCTCAGTGTCCCCTGCGAACTGGTAGTTGTACTTCCCCTGCGTCACCGGATTGCCGACGAGCGCCGGATCCGGCAACGGGAACAGATTCAGCATCTGCCGGCCCATCGGGTGGATCATGCTCTGCGGGATCACGTTGCCCTGGAAGCAGCCGAGGCCACCGCTGTTCACGTTGCAGGGAAGCCCGCTGAACGGATTGCGGATGAACCGGAGCTGCCCGGCGTTGTTCCGCGTCTGCGAGAAGTCTCCGTTGCGCTCGAGCGCCGACGGCATCGTGCTGTTCACAACGAACGGGTCGCTGCGCGGCAGCAGGTCCAGCGAGTAGAAGAAGAACAGCTTGTCGCGTGCCTCGTTGAAGGTCGTGCCCGGAACGAGCACCGGGCCGCCCAGCGTGAACGCCGAGTTGTCGTAGCGGTAGCGCGGCTTCTCGCACTGCGGCGAGGTGCCGCCGGTGGCGTCGCACGTGCGCCTCCGGTCCCAGGGGTTCGTGGTGAGGTCTTCGTGGCGCTTGAAGTACGCCGCCGACCCGCTGAACCGCGAGCTGCCGCTCTTGGTCACGACGATGATGTTCGCGCCGCCCGCCCGGCCGTACTCGGCCTGGTAGTTCGAGGTTTGAACCTTCACTTCCGAAATGGAATCGAGCGAGGGCGTCACGTAGTTGGCCGCGCCGAACCCGGTGTCCTTGCTCGAGACGCCGTCGTACGACATCCCCATGAACTGGTCGCTGAGGCCGTTGATCTGCGTCCCGAGGAAGGCGTTCCAGCCCGGGGCGTTGCGCACGTTGGTGTCGACCACGCCCGGCATGCCCTGCAGCAGACCCAGGAAATCGCGGCCGCGCAGCTGGGTTCCCTCGATTTCGTCGGCCCGGATGGTGCCCGAGCGCTCGCCGCTCTGTGTCTGCGCGCGCAGCGCCGAGGCCTCGACGGTGACGACCTCCTCCAGGCCACCGGCTTCGAGCGTGATCGGCGGCACCGCGAGGCGTTCGGTCGCACTCAGCACCAGTCCCTTTTGCGCGTAGGTTCTGAACCCCGTCAACGTGACCTGCAGGTCGTACGTGCCGGCGACCAGGTTGGTGAAAACGAAGAGCCCCGCGGCGTCCGTCACCGTATCGCGGGTCAGGGCTGTGGCTGTGTTGCGCACCGTGACCGAGGCGCCAGGAATGGCGCCTTTGCTGTTGTCAACCACCGAGCCGCCAATCTGGCCGCTTAGTCCTTGGGCGAGGGCGAGACCCGGCGTGCCAGCCGCCAGGCCCAGTGTCAGGAAAGCGAGGCCTATGAAACGAGTCACGTTTCTCCTCCTCTGAAACCACTTTCGCCAGGTTTCCATCGATGGACGCGCCACCGTTGACGCGTTCCGGCCATCGTCGGGCCGCCGGAACGCCCGCGAATCGTCGCGGTTTCGTCCGGGGTTGTCAATCAAAAATTGCGCTATACGAAAGTCAGTTGTCACTCATCGGCGCCAAGCAGCGCGTTGACGTGTTCGGCCGTGTCACAGACGTGCTGCGCCAGCAAGGCGTCCCGCCCCTTGGACATGCGGGTGGCGGGAGCGGAGACACCGATCGAGCCGATCACCAGGCCGCCCCGATCGCGGACCGGCGCCGCCACGCAGCGGACGTCCTCCAGGTACTCCCCGTCGTCGATGGAACAGCCCTCGGCTCGGACCCGGGCGCAGGCCTCGGCCAACTCCGGCAGCGACAGGCGCGTTCGTGCGGTGTAGCGCTCGAGCGCCGTCGAGCCGTAGAGGGCCTTCAACTCCGCCAGTCCGAAGTCGGCGAGCAGCGACTTGCCGTGCGCGGTGCAGTGGAGCGGCATCAACTTGCCGGTCTGCCCGGGCACGATGACTCCCTGTTCGCCGGAGGCATAGTGATCGACGAAGAGGACTTTTCGCCCTTCGCGGACGGCGAGATGCGCGGTTTCCCCCGTGCGCGTGGCGAGGGCCTTGACCGACTCGCGGCAGCTGCTGATCAGCATCCGGCTCCAGTCGTACTCACGCGACAGCCGCCAGACGGCCGGGCCGAGCACATAGTGCTTCCGGCCGTTGGGGTTGGCGAGGAAGCCGCGGCGCTTCAGCGTATTCGCCAGCCGGAAAACGCTGCTCGAGTCGATGCCGAGGATCTCCGTCAGCCGCGCCAGCGGCACGGGATCCGCCGATCCCGCCACCGCTTCCAGCAGCGACAGCGCGCGTTCGACGCTTTGTACGGGCGGTGTCTCAACCGCGCCTCTCCTGAAATCCGGCGCGCTTTTCGCCTTCGCCACCGCCAGGGCCACGCCCCACTGTTTTTCTCCCATGTCGTTCCGCTCCGTCTTGGACGCCCTCGCACGCGAGCGCACTTGCGCCTTGCTCGCTAACGCTCGAACCCGTTGCTTGATCGCGTTCATTTCGCCTGGAGCCCGTGCAGCGCGTAGCGCGCCATTGCCTCGGTGTCCTTGTTCTTTAGCAGAGCTTTGAGGACCGGTTCGGAACGGGATGAGCCGATGATGGCCAGCTGCCGGCAGATGGCATCCTTGGCGCCGAGCGGGGCCTGGCTTTGCAGCACCTTCAACATCTTCTGCTCGGCATCGGCCGCGCCTTCCTTCGTCGCCGCGGCGAGGCTGACCTCGCGCTCGAACCGGCGCACCGGCGCGCGATCCTGGCCGAAGTCGAACGGGGTCATCGCTGCCAGCGCCGAGTCGAACCGGCTGGTGCCGCGCGGGCGGGGCGTCGCATCCGCCTCGAGATCGCCGAGCGCGTACTGCGTGCCGGCGAGGAACATCGCCAGCATCTGCGGGTTCCAGAACGGGTCAGGGTTGTGTCCAAGGCTGGTATAGAAGACCCGCGCCTTGCCGTGCTGGCGAATCCAGGCGACGGGATAATCGTTGTCGTCGCGCAGGCACCGGCCGTAGCATCGCCCCTGCATCATGTCAGTCGCGATCGGATCGATGCTGAGGAGCACGCGCACCTTGTCCCGTGAGTACGGCGCGGCAAGACGGTAGAACTCATCGACGTACTCGAACGGCTTGCCGTCGAAGGCGCGGGCGATCGGATGTGTGGGATCTTCGATGTTGATCGTCGCTTTCTCCGTTGGCTCGCGGTGCGAGGCGCCGGTGGCGCCGAGGATCTCGCCGAACTCGGTCCACTGCGGCGACGCGACGCTGGTGCCGTGATTGCCGATCACGCCGCCGCCCCGGGCCACGAACGCGACGAACGCGGCGCGCATCTCCGGCGTGTCGAAGATGTCGCCGACGGTGTTGTTCAGATACACCGCGTCGTACTGCTGCAGGTTTGCCGCGGAGATAGCGCCAGGTTCGCTCGACAGCGTTGCCGTGAAGGCCCCGGTTTTCTCACCCATCATCTGCACCGCGAGATTGGCGTGAGGAATCGAGGCGTGGCCGCCGTAAGGCCTGCCGTTGTAAATCCCCTGCCGATCGAAGACGAGGAGTTTCCGGGACTTCCTCGGAGTGGCAGGCGCCTTCGCGGGCAGGGCGACCTCGATTTTCGCGCGTTCCTCGGGCGAGACTTCGCGCCGCCGGCGTGGCTCCTGCGCCTGGCCCGCCGCCGTCGGCGCCTGCGGCTGGGCGGCCGGCGCTGGCGTCTGCGCCGCAGTTCGCGCTCGTGTGGACCTGCAGCCGTGAGGATCACCGCAGCAGCGGTTGTGAGAGCAAACCAGGCGATTCTCATATCGTGTAGCTCCAGGGCGCTCGAATTGCACGTGAGAGCATGCGGTTCGCCTGCTCGTCGTCGATGAAGCGTTCGGCCTTCGGATCCCAGCGCAGCTTGCGCTGCAGCTGCATCGCGATGTCGGACTGCTGGCACATTGTCTCGGCGTGCACGGCGGCCGTGATCGGCGAGATCGGCTGCGCGCGCTTGCGGATCGCGTCGAGGAAGTTCCGCTTGTGATCGTCAGAGATCATGACGCGCTTTTCGTTCGGTCCGATGACCGCCTGCGCCAGCGACTCAGGCTCGGTGCGCACCCCCTGGCGACTGACCCAGATCCAGCCCTTCGAGCCGGTGACCAGGCTGGCCATGCCGCCCAACTCGAACGGCTTGGCTCTTTTCTTGGCGGTGACGAGATCCATGTGGATCACGGTGGCACCATTGGCGTATTTCTGTTCCACGGTCCACGAGTACGGCACGTCGCGGACGTCGGCGTAATAGCGGGCGCGGCCTTCGATCTCGACCGGAGTCGTGTCGTCGGTATCGAGAAAGAACTGCGCCGCGTCGAGATCGTGAATGCCCCACGCCCCGCCGAGACAGCCGATGCCGTAGTCACGAATGAACATCCAGGTCCGCGACACCCGGACATCGCTGTACGGCACGTACGGCGACGGCCCGAGCCAGCGGTCGTAGTCGAACCCCGGAGGCGGTTCCTTCAACGTCTCTGGGGGCTCAGGCTTGGGCGGCGAACCGCCGGCCGACCCGATCATCATGTTCCTGACATCGCCGATGTAGCCATTCCGCACCAGTTCCGCGGTGTGCCGGTAGTAGGCGCTGGACCGCTGCTGGGTCCCCCACTGGAAGACCACGCCGTATTTCTGCACCGCGGCCCGCAGCGCCAGGCCCTCGGCCAGCGTGACGCTGAGCGGCTTCTCGCAGTAGATGTGCTTGCCGCGGCGTGCCGCCTCGATGCCGACGAGCGGATGCCACCGCTCCCCCGTGGCGATGACCACGGCGTCAATGTCGGGCCGCGCCAGCAGTTCGCGGAAATCGGGATGCGCGCCGCACGTCGAATCGCCATACTGCTGATTGACCGCGCCCTGCGAGCGTTCGAGATTCTCCAGACGGACATCGGAGATGGCGAGGATCCGCACGTCCGGCATCTTGAGGAAGCCGCGAACGTGGCCGCCCCCCATGCTGCCGGTGCCAATGAAACCGAGTGTGATGCGATCGCTCGGCGGCGGCACCTGCGATCCCGCGATGACGTGCCGCGGCACGATCATCGGGGCCACGGCCGCGAGGGTTGCGGCGCGCAGGAACTGACGACGATTCACCTGCGAACCCGGAGCCGGAGGGATGATTCGACACTATTGCCTCCCGCGGACGCGAGCGCCTGGCTTGACACCCGACGGCGCTGTTAGTATAAGAGCAGCGCGGTCAGTTTGCGCAATGCGCAAGCGCGTTCACAAAATATCAACCCGGTGTGGAATCAGCGTGCGTCGGAACAGCGAGGTTTTCCGTGGCAGGTTCAGTGAATCGTCGGACGTTCACCAAGGCGGTACTCACCGGCCTCGGCGCGGCGGCGATGCCGCAGGTGACCGCCGGCGCCGCCAGCCAGCCGGCTGCCAGCAGCCCGAGCAGCGCCAAGCAGCTTCGCATCGGTTGCACCTCCCTGGTGTGGGGCGTCTTTCCCCGCGCTCCGGAGCCACTCGAAACCGCTGTGCGGGACATGTCAGAGCTCGGCTATAAGGGTTTCGAGACGTTTGGTCAGGTCGTGGAGGACTGGGACAAGAAAGGCACGCTGGAAAAACTGATCTCCCAGTACAAGATTCCGCTCATCTCTGCGTACGCCCCCCTGAACGTGATCGACCCCTCGGTTCGCAAGAACGAAATTGCCACGCTCCTCCGCTGGGGCAACATTCTCAAGAAATACGGCGCCAACTTCATCGTGATCGAAGCCGGCGGCGCCAAACGTACGGGCTACGACTTCGCCGCGCACCGCGCCAACATCGTGGCGGCGCTGAACGACTACGGCAAGGCCTTGGCCGATCTGGGCGTCGGCTCTGGCTTGCACCAGCATACCGGGACTGCGATCGAAACCCGCGACGAGGTCTATGCGATCATGGAAAGCGTCGATACGCGGGTCTTCAAATTCGCGCCCGATCTCGGCCAACTGCAGAAAGGCGGTGCCGACGCCGCGAAGGTCATCAAGGACTTCGCATCGATCACCGTCCACATGCACCTGAAGGATTTCGTCAACGGTCCGCACATGGGCGGCTATTCCCCGCTCGGCATCGGCATGGTCGATCTGAAAGCGATCCTCGAGACGATGGAGCAGGCGAATCCGAAGGCGAACATCATGCACGAGCTCGACCCGTCGCGAAACATGCCCTACACGCCGCGCCAAACCGCGGAAATCAGCAAGTGGTATCTCCAGAAGCTGGGTTACATGATGGGAACCTCATAGCGTTTTTCGCGAAAACGCCAGCCTCCAGCTCCTAACGGTTGCGTTCTGCCGCGTCTCACGTGTCAGGTTGGGAGTGGATGGTTGTCGCGCGAACTGCGGACCCGGCTAGCGCCACCGTTGTCTGAGGCAGATCGCAAGTGGATGGCCAACGGGTCACGCACATACTCGATCCGCGGACCGCACCTCCACCGACACACCGGCTGGCATCTGTCACCGTCATCGACACGCTCGCGGTCCGCGCCGCGTGTTCGATACCGCGCTGCTGGTGTTCGGGATCGACGAAGGGATGGTTTTTGCGATCAAGCTGGACCTCGCTGCCCTGTTCATGAGCGCACCGCAGCGGGTCACCGAGCGGGCGACGCCACGCTTCGACAGGATCGCGGCGGAACGCTAATAACTTGGAGGATGGAATGATTGTTCTGACAGCGAAGTACTTTGCGAAGACAGGGAAGGGCGACGAGGTCGAGGGCTTGCTGCGGCAGATGGCGCCGCTCGTCAGCGCCAATGAACCCGGCTGCAAGCTCTACCATGCCAATCGATCTGCCGATAATGCCGACATTTTCCTGCTCTATGAGCACTATGCCGACCAGGCCGCGCTCGACGCCCATCGCAACACGCCACACTTCAAGGAGATCATCGAGGGCGTCATCGTCCCGCTCCTCGAGAAGCGGGAGCGCGAGCTGTATCAGTCGGTGATCGCGTAACCGTCCGACCATGAAGCTGGTGTCGTTTCTCCTGCCGACGCCGATGGGGCCACAGATCCGCACGGGGGCGATCGACGCCGCGGGCGGCATCGTGGATCTCGCGGGGGCCTTCCGCGCTTTGCTGATCGGCGAGGGGCTCCCACAGGGGGCGGCCGTGCGGATCAGCGAGGCGCTGTTGCCCGGCGAGATGGTCGCGCTAATCGAAGGAGGGGAACGCTCACTCGACGCCGCGCGCCGTGCCATGCAGTGGGCGGCTGACGAGGGGCCGGACGGCGGCGGCATACCGGTCGTCCATCAGGGGGAAGGACTTCAATTCCTCCCGCCGGTGCCGCGGCCGCCGTTGCTGCGTGACTTCATGGGGTTCGAGACCCACCTGCGCAACATCTATCCGAAGCTGGGGCGCGAGATCCCGCCAGAATGGTACAAGATTCCGGTGTATTACAAGGGCAATCCTGGCAGCCTGGGGACGCACGGCGACGACATCGCGATTCCCTCCTACGCCACGGCGCTCGACATCGAGTTCGAGCTCGCCATGGTCGTGGGCCGCGGCGGAATCAACATCCCACCCGAGCGCGCACTCGACCACATCTTCGGCTACATGATTTACAACGACTTCAGCGAGCGGGTGATTCAGGCCCGCGAAATGTCGGTTGGTCTTGGTCCGGCCAAGGGAAAAGACTTCGTGCGCGGCCACGTGATGGGACCGTATTTGGTCACCGCAGATGAGGTTCCCGACATCTACAACCTCCGGATGGTCGCTCGCGTCAACGGCGAAGTCTGGTGCGAGAGCAACTCCGGCACGATCCACTGGAAGTTCGAGCAGATGATCGCCCACGCCTCGACCGATGAGACCCTGCGCCCGGGCGAGATCCTCGGCTCCGGAACGGTCGGCGGCGGGTCTGGCGCCGAGCGCGGCACGTTTCTCGGCCGCGGCGATGTCGTCGAGCTTGAAGTCGAACGCCTTGGCACGTTGAGGAATCGAGTGATCTGAATGCCGATCGCCACGATCAATCCCGCCACCGGCGAAACACTGCGAACGTTCGATCCACTGACTGACACCGAGCTCGACGACAAAATCGCGCACGCGGCGAAGACGTTCCAGACCTACCGCCGGATCCCGCTCGCCGAGCGCGCCGCGTGGCTGCTGCGAGCCGCGGAGATCCTCGAAGCAGAGCAAGGCGCATTGGGCCGCCTGATGACGACCGAGATGGGCAAGCTGGTCAAAGCCGGCGGCGAGGAAGCGGCCAAATGCGCGTGGGGCTGCCGATTCTACGCCGAGCAGGCCCCGCGTATGCTCGCCGACGAGCCGGCGCAGAGCACGGCGACGAAGAGCTTCGTCCGCTATCAGCCGCTCGGTCCCATCCTCGCGGTGATGCCCTGGAACTTCCCGTTCTGGCAGGTCTTCCGCTTGGCGGCCCCGGCGCTTATGGCTGGCAACGTCGTGCTGCTCAAGCACGCCTCGAATGTGCCGCAGTGTGCGCTGGCGATCGAGGACATCATCAGGCGCGCGGGTTTTCCCGACGGCTCGTTCCAGACCCTGCTGATTCCTCCGGGCCAGGTTCAGCGCGTCCTCGACGATCCACGCGTCGCGGCGGTATCGCTGACCGGGAGCGAGCAGGCCGGCCGCAGCATTGCCGCCGCCGCGGGTCGGCAGATCAAGAAGGCCGTCCTCGAGCTCGGCGGCAGCGATCCGTTCATTGTCATGCCGAGCGCCGACATGCGCGCGGCCATCGACACGGCGGTGAAGGCGCGCGTCGTCAACAGCGGCCAGTCCTGCATCGCCGCCAAGCGTTTCATTGTCGCGGACGCCGCAGCGGACGCGTTCGAGCGCGGCTTCACCGAGAAGATGCAGGCGCTCAAGGTCGGCAATCCACTGGATCCCGCCACCGAAGTCGGGCCGCTGGCGACGAGAACCACGCTCACGGACCTCGACGATCAGGTGCGACGTTCAATTGCCGCCGGTGCCCGCGTGCTGGCCGGTGGCCACCCGCTCGAGCGGCCGGGGAACTACTACGCGCCCACGGTGCTCACAGATATCGAACCCGGTTCGCCGGCTTACGCAGAGGAGCTATTCGGCCCGGTCGCAGCCCTGTTCCGTGTGCGCGACGCCGGCGATGCGATCCGCGTCGCCAACGACACCTCGTTCGGTCTCGGCGCGAGCGTGTGGACCAACGATGCTGCGGAACGCGCGAGATTCATCGACGAGATCGAGGCAGGGCAGGTATTCGTGAATGGCATGGTGGTGTCCGATCCACGCCTGCCGTTCGGGGGCATCAAGAACTCCGGATACGGCCGCGAACTTGGCGTGTATGGCCTCCGCGAGTTTGTCAACGTCAAGACGATTTGGATAAACGACGCAGCCGCCGGACATCCAGAGAGCCTGACCGAATAGAGTCGGAGCGACTCACGAGCCGGTCCGATCGCTGACCCCTGCGGGCAGTCTCTGACGTTGGTGTCTGCCTTTTCGAACTGCGGCCGGCGGCCGCCCTTCGAGAACGCACGCGCAGGAAGCTACGGTCCCGTCACGAACGGTGCCGCTGCGACCGCAATGTGTCTCGCACGATCGTGTTGAGAGGATCTGTGAAACTCAAAGGCAAAGTGGCGTTGGTCACAGGAGCGGGTCGGGGCATCGGCCGCGGCATCGCCGAGGTGTTTGCGGCGGAGGGCGCCGATGTCGCGGTGAACGATCTTTCCGAGGCTGCGGACGTCGTCGAGGCGCTCCGCGCAACGGGCCGGCGCGCGATCGCGGTGAAAGGCGATGTCGCCAGCCGCGCCGACGTCGAGCCGATGTTCGACAGGGTCTGGCAGGAGCTCGGGCCGATCGACATCCTCGTCAACAACGCCGGCATCGAGACGATCGTCCCGTTTCTCGAGCTGACGGACGACCACTGGACCCGGCTCGTCGACGTCAACCTGCGCGGCGCGTGGCTCTGCTCGCAGGTGTTCTGTAAGCGCGCCATCGCCGAGGGCCGCAAGGGCTGCATCGTCAATATCGGCTCGATTCAGGCCAATATCGGCTCGATTCAGGCCGCGAAGGTCCTGCCCGGACGCACTCACTACGCCCCCACCAAGCTCGGCCTCGAAGCGCTGACGCCCAACATGTCCGCGGAAGTCACGCCGTCGGGCATCCGGGTCAACTGCATCCACCCGGGTCTGATCGATACGCCGATGACGTCGTGGGTGATGAAGGATGAGGTCGTGCTGCCGCAGGTCCTGGCCCAGATCTCGCTCGGACGGGCCGGCGAACCGCGCGAGATCGGCACCGTGGCCGCTTTTGTCGCATCGGACGAGGCCAGTTATCTGACCGGCCAGTCGATTTTCGTAGACGGAGGGTGGCAGGGCAAATGACGCGCAGACTCATCGACCTCAGCATGGAGGTCTACAAAGGGATGATGACCTATCCCAATGTTGCCAAGCCGGTCATCATCGAAATGGAGAGCCACAGCGAGATGGCGCGCAGCGTCGGCACCGATCAGTACGGCGTCGACGAAATCACGAATCACTGCATGATCGTCACCGGCGATCACATCGGCACCCACATCGATTCTTGGGGCCACGTGAAGCCCGACGCCCCGCGTGCCGAAGGGATTCCGATCGACTACTGCTACGGCGACGGGGTCGTGCTCGACCTGACCCACAAGCGAGCAGGCGAGGAGATCACACCGGGCGACATTGACGAGGCCGAACGGAAGCTCGACGGGTACCGCATCAAGGCCCTGGATATCGTGCTGCTTCGAACCGATGCCGCGAAGCAGCGTACGGAAAAGAGCTACCTCACGAATCATCCGGGAATGACGAAAGAAGCGGTTCACGCCGTGCTCGATCGGGGCGTTATGGTTATGGGCATCGACGCCATCGGTTTCGACCCGCCAGTGGCGCAGATGTTCGAGCGGCGCAAGTTCTGGGAAGCGCACCGCGTCATGCGGGAGCGCGAGTACTACCACCTCGAGAATCTCTGCAACCTACACGAAATCCCGGCGCCGTACCATTCCTTCATCGTCAGCGTGCTGCCCGTGAAATGGCGGGGCGCATCGGCTGCCCCGGTCAGGGCCGTCGCGATCGTCAACGGGGCGGGCGCGTGAAAGGGATCTACGCGGGACTACGACGGCCGACGGGTCCGGCTGCTGACGATGATCGACCAGGGCAATCGTGAACGGCTGGAAATCGCCAGGGCATCTCATTGCCTGGCCCGCGGGTCATCCGCGTCCTGAACGACCTCGTCGCCGTGCACGGCGGTCAGGCTCGCGGCACTCTGGTTCGAGTTTCGAAACGCTGGAAAGCGCTGGCGGAGCAAATGAACATCGCTTGAACCGTCGATGTAAGAACTAGTCAGACCGTTCGCCAAGAAATCGACCGCATCCCATCCGGCCCTGCCATGCAAGGCCGATCCGCGTACAACTTATGTACGCCCATCGATGAACTCGGTCGCTCCTATAGCTTCTGTTGGCCCAGATCCATTGAGGGCATTGGGGATCTGCGAACTGGTGTAGATACGAATCCCACCCTCTCCGCCAACTTGAGCTTCTGTGTTCTCAATAATTTAGCTGGCTACGTGGATTCTCAGCGGGCAATGAGCGCCTGTTTTCGCCCTGGAATCTGCCTCTAAGTTATTGAAAACAGCCCTTCCAGTCGGCACGTGGGTGCTTCAAGAACCCATCGCGCCTCGAACCTCTCCTTCGAGCGCAAGCGGCAAGTGTGTCCGGCGCCAGCGCCAGACTACAAGCCGCTCACTTGAGGAGATGGCATACTTGGCCTGAGCCGTTCACCGTCTCGGCAGGTCGGCAGGTCCTGCGCGGCTGCTGTTAACCCCCCACTGAATATCGCCGGGTCGACTCCATCCGTTCCAGGCGACGCAACGGCTCCGCCTCGCATGGGTGGCGCATTACCGTGCCGGCGACGCTCCCAGCGCCTCGCCGAAGTGTCACGTGTGTCTCGCCTTGGCCTCGGCGAATTCCTTCGCGGCGTCCTCGAGATCGCTCATCGTTTGCGGAACAGATAGGAAGCGAGCTAGTTCGGTTTTTGAGGCGTCGGCGCACTTTTTCTCCCGTTCCTCAGATTGAATCGCTTCCCGTCGCCCATGAGATTTCATATCCACGACGCACAGAAAAGGGTTTGAGCCGCCCTGTGCCCCTTGGCTCAATCGATTCCGTTCTTGTGGGCCGGCTTCCAGCGCACTGGCGTAACGAAGAGGGTGCCCTTCGAGCAAGGCGTCCCGTCAGCCCGCGTATAGTTCTCGAATTCGTCGAGCACGGCGGCCCCGACGAGCCACGCGGGACCAGCGCTTACATAGCCTTGCAACACGGCCAGCCCGCTCCGGTCGTTCACTCGGCCACCTACCCGCGCGGTGAACGACAACGGCGTGCTCGTTACCACATAGTCGGCCGCTAAGTATGTCTGATTCGGCTCGACGTTAGAAATGATGTCACTTAACGCACTGGCTTCCACCGTGCCAGAGACATCTCCTGACGCCGGTCCCGCAAACGTGAACAGGTACGGATCTCCGTCTTCGACACGGGCGAAGCACTTGTCGAAGTCGACTTCGAAGGACTTGGACTTGCCGTGCAGCGCGGCCGTTGAGCCGAGTGCCACGAGAAGCGCGCTAATGACCAACGCGGTGGTACGGATCAGTTTCATAACTTCTCCTTGAACAATACACGTGAAACGTCAAGGTCCTTCGCCGATGCGGTCACCAATTGACGTCGTCGAAAGGGCCGCCGGTGAACGCGCGATCTGCTGCTCAGACCGTTGCCCAGACACAGAGCGGACACCAACGCCGCCTCATCCATTCCCCTAAGAATTGGCGGCCGATCCGCACCTACTGTTTCCCGGACGACCGTGCGGTGATCGCTCCTGATTAGGTGAGGCGAGAAGCATCTGAAAACGTGCTCACCTCAGCAAGTGCAGGACCTGATCTCCTTGACTCGGTAACGGACGCCTGCAATATTGGGCACTCCGGAGTGGCAAGGTGAACCGTTCTAGTGACCAAGTCACTGATCTACTTCGCGCGTGGGGTCGCGGCGATAACGCCGCGCGCGACGAGGTTGTAACCCTCGTCCACCAGGAACTGCGGCGGCGAGCCGCGGCTAGGCTTCGGCAGGAGCGGCCCAGTCACGTCTTACAGCCAACGGCGCTGGTCCATGAGGCGTACATTCGCCTGGTTGGCCGGCACGCCGATTGGCAGAATCGTGCGCACTTCTTCGCGGTGGCGTCACAGATGATGCGCCGCATCCTGGTGGACCATGCCAGGCGCCGCAAGATGGCGAAGCGATCCGGTGGGTGGTCGCGGGTGAGCCTCGACGAAGCCGTGGCACAGCGCGACCCATCAGAGGTGGACATCCTCGATTTGGACATCGCACTCTCCGAGCTGGCGTCATTCGATTCACGAAAGAGCGAGGTAGCAACACTGCGATTCTTTGGCGGACTTTCGCTCGAAGATATCGCGCGGGCTCAAGGCACGTCGCGCGCGACGGTTGAGCGCGATTGGCAGGCCGCGCGCGCTTGGCTTTATCGGCGCATTACGCGCGCACCCGGCGGCGCTGATTCATGACGCCGGAACGCTGGCGGCGCATCAGCCAGATCTTGCATGCTGCATTGGGGCGCCATCCCGCCGATCGCAAGGTCCTTCTCGACGAGGCATGCGCCGCTGACGCGCCGTTGAGGGATGAAGTTGAATCGCTGATCGGGGCCCATGAGCGGGCTGCCCACTTTGGGGATACCCCGTTGTCCATGTCTGCAGCACTGCTTCGGCCAGGTACTTCAATTGGCCCCTATCGGATTCAGCAGTTGCTTGGCGCCGGTGGCATGGGAGAGGTCTACCGCGCGCAAGATCCCAGGCTCGGACGCGACGTCGCAATCAAGGTCTTGCCGTCGCATCTCACGTTTGATCCTCAGCGCCTCTCCAAGTTCGAACGCGAGGCGCAGGTCCTTGCCTCCCTGAATCACCCGCACATCGGTACCATTTACGGTCTCGAAGAATTCGACGGCGCGCGGGCGCTCGTGATGGAGCTCGTTGAGGGTCAGGATTTGGCTGCGCGGATCGCGCACAAACCCATTCGGTTGGCCGACGCGCTGCCCATCGCGAAGCAGATCGCCGAGGCGGTTGAAGCCGCGCACGAAAAGGGGATCATTCATCGAGACTTGAAACCCGCGAACATCAGGGTGCGGGACGACGGCACGGTCAAGGTTCTCGACTTTGGGCTGGCAAAGGTCGTCGATCCGCCGGCGCGCCGCGGGGATGCTATCGACTCACCTGTCTTGGCGGCGGACCGGACGGAGGTTGGGCTCGTTTTGGGGACTCCAGCGCATATGTCGCCGGAACAAGCGTGCGGAAAGCCGGCGGACACACGGACAGACATCTGGGCGTTCGGCGTCGTTTTCTACGAGATGCTAACGGCCACGCCGCTCTATACGGGTGCAACGCCGTCAGAAGTCCTCGCCCGCGTCATCGAACAAGAACCCGATGTGAGCGCGCTAGCCCCCGCGACGCCGCCAGCAATTCGAGCACTCATCGGCCGCTGTCTGACCAAAGATCCCCGCAACCGCCTTCAGGCCATCGGTGAGGCACGCATCGCCATCGAGCGCGTGATGGCGGCGGCCGATCCCGCGCGGGCGGTTGACGCCGGAATAGAAACGTCGGCGACCGCGCCGCGACCGCTGTGGCAGCTCGTCCTTCCCATGGCTGTCGTCGCTATTCTCGCGGCTGGGGGTTATGTGTCATGGGCCTTGTGGCAAACGACGGTGCCAATGGCCCCACTGCGTTTGAGCACGGAGCTGGGCATCGCTGCCTCGTTGGCGATTGGCAAGGGTGACACCTTGGCTCTCTCCCCCGACGGCCATGTCGTCGCATTCGTCGCTCGCGAAGGCGTGGAGGAAACGGCGCGCCTCTACGTTCGGCGACTTGGAGCACTGAAAGAGACACACGCCATCGCCCTGGCAGGAACTGACGGAGCTGACAGTCCGTTCTTCTCGCCGGACGGTCAACAGATCGCGTTCTTTGCGGGTGGCAAGCTCAAGAGGATCCCGGTGATCGGTGGGACTGCCGTCGCGCTCTGCGACGCGCCAAACGGCGCCGGCGGCTCGTGGGGCGAGGACGGCATGATCGTCTTCGCCCCTGACTTCGGACCTGGCGGGGTCCTTCGGCGCGTGTCAGCCGCCGGCGGACAGGCCGAACCGCTGCTGTCGCTCAGCGCCGGCGAATGGGGTCAGGGATGGCCCCAGTTGCTGCCGAAGGGTGGCGCGGTGCTGTATACGGCAAAACATGTCGCGGGCGACGTCAGCGATGCGAGTCTCGTCGTACAACCCCTTCCCAGCGGCGTCAGAAAGGTCATTCACCGTGGAGGCTATCACGGCCGCTATCTGCCGAGTGGGCATTTGATGTACGTCCACGACGGCGTCCTCGTTGCCGTGTCATTCGATCTCGACCAACTCACAATAACTGGGCAGCCGACGCCTCTGCTCGAACCGGTGACTTCCACCACGTGGACGGGAGGCGCTCAGTTCGCGGTGTCGGCGACGGGAACGTTGGTCTATCTACCGGGGCAGACGACGCACGGGAGCCCCATTCATTGGATGGATCGCCTCGGGACCACGACGCCGTTATGGGCCACTCCTGGAAATTGGTTCAACCTCCGTTTCGCTCCCGACGGTCGCCAGATCGCCATGGAGGTTCATAGCGGAGCGAGTTTCGACGTCTGGCTGTACGAGTGGGAGCTAGACAGGGCGACTCCGCTGACGCGCAACGTAGCGTATGAGGGTAAGGCCGTGTGGACTCCGGATGGCCGCCGCATCGCGTTTACGTCGAACCGGAACAATTCTCCGCACAACCTCTACTGGCAACGGGCCGATGGGACCGGCGACGCACAGCGCCTGACCGAAAGCACGCGCTCGCAGTGGCCCGTCTCCTGGCATCCGAGCGGCAAGTTCCTGGCTTTCGAAGAGCACAATCTGGAAGCGAGCTGGGACCGGGAGTGGGACTTGATGATCCTGCCCATGGAGGGAGACGACGTATCGGGCTGGAAACCTGGAACGCCGGTCCCATTCGTCAACAGCCCCTCCGAGGAGATGCAGCCGAACTTCTCTCCGGACGGACGGTGGCTCGCGTATCAGTCGAACGAGACCGGTCGCGATGAGATATACGTGCGGGCGTTTCCCGGACACGGCGACGGATGGCGGATTTCGACCGGCGGCGGGACCTTTCCTACCTGGTCACGAACGAGACGCGAGCTGTTCTACGGCCTGAACGGACAAATCATGGTCGCGGCCTATACCGTCGAAGGGGACGCCTTCCGCGCTGAAAAGCCACGGTCCCTGCCCAACGGGCGCTACCTCCCGGCTGGCCCGTCGCGCATGTTCGACTTGCACCCCGACGGCGAGCGGTTCGCGATCGCGCCAGCGGAAGAAGTGACGAAACGCGACAGGGTTGTCTTCATCATGAACTTCTTCGACGAGCTGCGGCGGATCGCGCCCGCGACACCAAAGTAACCACCGCAAACCGCAACGGGCGCCGGTGCGCGCTGTCTTTCAATTGGGGACCCCGGCCCAGCGACTCGGCACCGAGTACACGGCACCTCGAGCCGCACCATCGCGCGCGGTGTGACGGTCGCAAGGGTCGTGGCCTCCCCAAACGGGATCGGTGCGGGCCGAAAGAGCTGCTGCTCCGCCTGGAAGCGGGTGCCAATCGTCTGTCCGGCGACATCGCGCTCGTGTCGAGCCGTGCATCGAGTCGCGCGAGCAGCGCCGCATTGATCTGCGCCGAAGAGCCGGCTGGCAGGTCACGGTGCTGGACGACAAGACCGGATTCCCTCGCCCGTAGGTTCGTGCAGTTGCTATGTCAGGTCGCCGCCGCGTCACCGGCTTCGGTCGCGCTCAGGATCGAACTGCACGTCCGACGGTCGGAGCGGCATGACGCGCCATTCGAAGCACCGCAAGACTCGTCGCTCCGCATCATCCCAGTCTTGGTGGTAGTGATGCACGTGCGCACCAAGAACGGGTGGCTCACCCTCGCGCGCACCCGATGATTGCAGCTCCCGCTCGAACAGCTCAAGCGGGCCGTACCCGAAGATCAGGTTATGTCGCCGTTCGGACGGGTGTGCCACCAGTTCGAGATCTTCGTGCGCATCGCGACGCGTGGATTGACACCGGGTGGCAGCTGGCGCCACGTTAATCATCCGCACCGGCCAGAGTGCGTTGACGAGTCAGTTGCGTGTGGCCTCGATCGCGAGTAGCAACGGACGCAACCTGAACAGCGCCCCCGCTTCGTCGCTACTTTGAACGGGTTCGCGCGGCCGCGCGGGCGGCAGCCATCTGTGCTTTGATTTCATCGCTCAGACCGAGGCGGAGGCGGAGCGCTTGAAAGCGCGGATCCGGCAATAGCGCATCCCACTCCGGCTGGTTGATGAACCCGATCCAGGGTGCGCGGGAGTCGTAGGCTCGCTCCAGGGTGTCGATCGCTTCCTGCAAGTTGCCCAGTCGGACAAGCGCAGGTGCTAAAGCGGCATCTGCGCGGCGACAATTAAATCTGCCGCCTGACGACAACTAGATCTGCCGTACGGGTCAGCCGGCTGGTCTGTGTGACGCTGAGAGCCTGGAGGCTCATGGTCAGCGACGCGCAGGTGCGGCTTTTAAGGCAAAAACGTGGGCATGATGTAGGCGTAGCCGTCGGTCATCTTCTTCGGCCCGACGCCATAGGTGGCGGCGTTGTCGCCGAGCCGCACGGTCTCAACGGTGCTCACGTCGACGGCCCGGATTATGGCCCGCAAGCGCCGCGCGATGGCGGCGAGGTCGGGCTCGACACTCGCGAGCAGTTCGTCGAAGGTGCCTTGCGCCGCCTTGGGTAGTTCGGCCACTAGATTCGGTTGACTTGCCCGGCGCAGGCTGGAGACCGCTGCGCTATTGATTCCCGTCAGCGACGCGCAGGTTCGACCGGAGCGACGCCCGACGATGAGCGTCGTGGCATCGGCAACGCTGACCGATGTCGATCTCCCGAGAACCGTGCCGTGCGCGACATCCCCGTCGCGCGCCAAGTGGCCCGACCTCGTACGGTCCGAGCCGTCGAGTCCTCCGAGCGTCAGAGCCGCCTCAGAAGCGGGTGCGGACGCCGATGACGAACGGGATCGTCCACCGCGCGCTGTCGTCGTTGATGGCCTCGAGACCGGTACCAACGAGGTCATCCACCTGAGAGAGTCCCGTCACGTAGCGAAGGCCAAGCTGGACGTCGAGGTCGAGTCGATCGGCGATGGGGAGGAGGATCCCGCCCTTCACGCCGAGGGTGAACGCAGCAGTGCGATCGTAGAAATCGGTCGCGTTCTGCACCACGTTCGCCTGCGGTGCTGCAAGGAGGACGTCGATCTCGTCGATGAACGCGATGCCGAGCGTCCCTTCCGCGTACGGCGTCACGGGGCCCCAGCGCTGCGACGAGTAGCGGCGGTACCCGAAATCGAGGCCGAATGTCTTGTAGTCGTCGTACTGACCGTACAGGTTCGAGATCCCGACGTCGCCCATCCGCGTGAGATCGGCGCCGAGCGACTGATATGTGAAAGAGGCCCGGACCTCGGTGACTTCGTTCGGCAAGTACCCGCCCCCGAACCGGAGGTGGAATCCGGTACCGTAGACGTTCTCGTACGTGTTCTTCGTGAAGACCACCGCCTGGCTGTTCAGAGTGCCGATCGCTCCCGAATTGATGTTCCCGCTGATGCTGTTGTCAAAGCCAATCCCGGCATCGAAGCTCCAGCGGTAATCTCTGGCGGGCGGGGACGGAGCCTGCGTCCCGGCGGGCACGAGCGTGATCCGCAACTCCTCGAGTGCGCCCTCACTGGCCGTCGCCGGCAGCACGACCACGACTTCTGACGGCTCGAATCCCGCGAGCGTGACTCTGACGCGCCGCTTCCCGGGCGTAGTGGACGTGATTGCGAAGCGCCCGTCAGCCGCGGTGACGGTCGTCAGACCCTGGACGTCAAGCGAGACAACGGCTCCCGCTATCGGCGCGCCGCTCGAATTGACCACGATACCGCGTATCGCCGGCAGGGGTTGAGACGCCGCGGCCAGTGCCGTGGAGGCGAGGGTCGACAGGGAGAGGGCGACGAGAAAGCGGGAGAGGTCTGCCGTGTGCATTGTGGGAATCCGTCCTTCGAGAAGCGCCCGCACAGCCACCAAACGCCGGTACTACGACGCTCGTGGTCCGCCAGGACAGGCACCTATCGTACCGCGAAAGGCTCGAAGATAGGGCGATGATCGTGCGATCTTCCGTGATCGTCGACACGTTCGCGCGGTGCCTTATCGGCGCCACTTCATCTATAAGTTCGAGATCACCGGACCGCAGAAAAGGAACTGGGCCTATGATGCTTCCAAACGTTCGCCACTCAAAGGTCACCAATTCGTCCGCTAATCTGGGCCTCGATGACGGAACGCGACCTGAAACTGAACTCCATTCGGGGTCTCAAAGAATCGTCGCGGCTGGTTCTCGAGCAGCACGACAGCTGCGAGGTACCGGCTGACGGCGCAACAAAGTCCTGATCGAGCACGTTTAGTTAGGAAAGCCTTATGAGCTCGCGCCTCGCGCAATCACTCCTGCTATCACACTGGCCGCGGGCCAGGGGGATCTGCGTGGCACTTCCCGTCGGCCGCAGGGAAATCAAACGTGTCGAGGGTCTTCACATCAGGAAAACGTGCCTCCTGGAGGCGGTGCCGGATGCGCAGCTCGTGGCGCGATGCGAGCTCGGCGTTGAGGACCTCCTGCAGAAGTCTTGTGCTGCCAGTGCGCGTCCCGCGGTTGTCGCGCGAGGCCGTCAATGTCCGCGCCATGCGGGGGCGCGCGTGTGCAGGAGGACCAAATCGCGGGTCAGCATGGCCGCGCGCGCTCAGGCCGACACCACCCCGAGCTCAAATACGTGGTCGTATTTAGACAACACGGTACCTAAGCCTAAGGCCGCACGAACCTAAAGGCCCGCTTCCAACGTCCCCTGAAAGCGCTCGGCCTCCATGGCGGTAGTACCGATCGTCGCGCGCCACCGTTATGGTGAGTGGATGGTCGGCGGGCGAAACCGTGACGAGACGCGGTCATGCCGCGGTGGACGTCGGCAGCGCTGACGATAGAATCGGACCGTTGAGGCGCATGAGCGGGAGCTCCACGGGCGATCCGCCGGCGGTCACGTCCGGCCACTGGTGTCTCGACCGCTCCGCCTTCATTTTTTCCTGGAGAGACGATCATGGCAGATCCTGTTCAGTCGGATGTCTTCAAGTTCGTCGCGCTGCGCCCGCCCGACTCGGTCACTCGAAACTCACGCAAGCTGAATTTCATCGCCGACGATCGCGATCCGGTCAACACCCCGGTCGGCGAGCTGGTCCGCAGCCTGACTGGAACTAGAAATCCCGCGACGCCGGCACCAAGATCGCCGACTTCATCCACACTCACGAGTACACCACCGACTTCCTCGCGGACGATGCGCTGCTGCTGCGAGTCGACAAGGTCCTCGACCAGCAACTGGCCGACCCCGGCGACAACGCGGCGCTGATCGCGGCCATCGAGGAAGTGCTCGATGGCGACATCGCGACGTTCTACTCCAGCGACGAGATCCAGACGCAGCTGGCCGGCACCTGGGATCGCTACTACGCCTTTTACCTGCTGTCGCGTCCACGCCGCAGAACCTCGAGGATCTGACCCGCGCGTTGCGGCGGTTCCACGTTCTACACCTGCTGACCGAGGGCACCGACCTCTCGGCAAAGGACATGCTGGGCCGGGCGCGCTCGGCGATGCCACTGGTGCCGAAGCTGTTCACCGAGCTGCCCAAACCGAAACCGAAGCCGGTCGAGCCCACGGCGGAGCCCGCTCCGGAGGTCGTGGCCCAGACGAAACAGCTGTGGGCCGAGATAGTGGATGCGCACTAGCGATACGAAGTCAGGAACCTGCGCTACGAGGAGACCACCACTTCGGAGACGCGCAAGGTGCTCGTGCCCAACCGCCAGACCGGTATCGCGAGCGAGGCCAAGGTCGGCTTGTTCAAGAACAGCCTGTCGATTGTGCCCGCCAGCTTTGCCGCCCTCCGTCCTGCGACCAAGACGATGTTGAAGCAGCTGGGGGTCAGCGAGCAGTCGTTCCAACTGACCGATGCGCTCGGACAGCTGCAGAATCGGTTGCTGTCGGCGCATCGCGCCCTCGCCGGCAGCAACGACGCCCGCATCTTATCGTGGCGGTGTCCTCGGTCGACGGCGGCAACATCGCCGGCCTGGGCACGGCGCCCGACGGAATGCTGCTCAGCATCAGAGTCGGCGACAAGGTGAAGCAGTTCGCCTACTCTGACGACAACAAGCAGGAGCTGAACGACCTGCTCGACCGGCTCGATCGCTTGCACAGCCCGGCGAACTACGGCGGCAATATCGAGGTGTCGCCGCCGATGAGCGGCTTGCCCGAAGGCAAGATCCTGACCGGCACGGTGACGTCGGCCGCCGTCACCACCCTCCTCAAGAATCGTCGCGCCAGGCGCAGCCGCTCAGCGCGGCCTACACCGGCTGGCTCAAGGTCGGACACATCGACGAGCTGATGACGTTCGTCAAGGATCCGTCGGCGCCGGAGCGGTTCGCCATCTGCCGGGCCTCGCCGCGCCTGGCCATTGCGATGCTCGAGCGACTGCAGGAGGCGCAGAGCGGCGGTGTGCTGGTGACGCGCGCGCTGCGCGGCAAGAAGTGGCGGCATGAGGGACTGGCCGACGTCCGCTATCACGAGCTGCCGCCGCGCTTCTATCTAGCCTACGTCGCCAACACCAACCGAGCGCTACGACCTCGCCATCTTCACGAAGGGGATTCCACCGGACGCTAAGACCACCTATTTTCACAGCGCCTACCGAGACGATCGACGCTTAATGGTGTTCGGCAGCGCGCATGAGGTCAACGCGCACTATGCCGCGTTCATGACCTGCGCCGACCTGGTCAGCCAGCTGAAGGTGACCAATCGCGCCGCCGAAGACCTGTTCCTGACCGGCCAGCTCTCGTTCGCGGACGACGTGTATTACGCCCACTACGCGACGTCAGAGGCGTATAGGAAGCAGGCGGCACCCGGCATCCTGCAGAAGGTGCTCGATCGCGAGTTCAAGGGGACGCCGGTCCACCGCGTGCCGGTACTCTTCGATCACGTCGACGATTTCGCGCATGGCAGCACCAGCGCCGTTACCCAGACCCTCGTCAATATCCAGACCCTCGGCCAGCACCTCCTGGTGCCGAAGCCATCGGCCCACGGCTGCGGCCGGCCGACGCGGTGCAGTGGCTGGGCGCATTTCTCGATGCCTGGGACAACCCGAAGCTGGCTTCCTACGTCCGGCGGACGGTCGACGAGCGCTGGATTGATCGCCAGGGGCTGAACGTCACGCATCACTGGACCAAGGCCGGCGAACGTGTCGCTGTCGCCCAGCCCGATCGGCGGCCGAGCGAGCTCGACCCCGATTTCAAGGAGATGTGGCGCGCGATCTACCAGAGCATCTACGCCTCGTTCTCGGTCTTCGACATCCCGTCCTACTACCAGATCGTCCAGGTACCGGACGCCGTGGACCGACCACCTGATCATGGTCGACGAAGATCTCGGCTATCTCGCCAACTGCTTCAAGGACGGCTTCGACGCCTTCAAGTATGTCCAGTCGACTGCTGCCAGGGCGATGACGAGAGCTCGCACCCCAAAGAGGACGACTACGATCGGCAGATCGAAGAGGTGATGGATGCCATCGACAAGGCCAACCCCGGCGTCTTCGACGACGAGGGACGGATCATCGCCAAGGACTGGACGCGAATCACCATCCCCGAGAACAACGTGGATGTGTTCCAGCTCTACACCCACGCGCTCCTGACCATGCTCGGCGTCACCGTGCAGTGGGTCGATTCCTGGTCTATACCACGTCCACGACGGCGGCATTCACTGCGGCACCAACGTGCTGAGGACGCCTTAGGTAGTGCTGTGTTGTATCAATACGATGACGTGTTGTAGCGACAAGACTCCGGCGTTCCTATTACGCTGACGTACGCGCAGGAGCGCGACAACTACGCCTCGGCACAGCCCCCTACGTCATCGAGCTTACGCCGGCCGAACGGGCCGCCCTCGAAGCGCAAGCGCGGCGATATACGCCACCGTATCGCGACGTCATCCGCGCCAAGATCGTCTTGCTGGCCGCGACCGGCCTGGGCAACGACCAGATTGCGGCGCGCTCGATACCCCGCGCCAAATCGTCAGCAAGTGGCGTCATCGCTTCTGTTGCGACCGGGTCGCGGGCCTCAACAAGCGGCCGCGTGGAGGGCGCCGAGCCCGCTTTTTGCCCCCAGCGTCGTCGTCCCCGTTAAGCGTCTCGCCTGCGAACACCCGTCCGAGCACGGGCTGCCGCTCATGCCTTTCAGTCTTCCGGAGTTGCGCCGCGAGGTGTTCGCGCGGGGGGCTCGCGGCCGAAATCAACGGCATGACGCTGTGGCGCTGGCTGACAGCCGACGCCCTGCAATCGTGGCGGTATCGAAGCTGGATCTCAACCCGTGGTGCAACGAGGTGCAAGGCGCCACGGCAGGCACGGCATTCACGGCAGCCTTGGCAATGTGGTTTGCGTAACTTACAGAATCTGAATGGCCTGACAGAGTTCGAATCCCACCCTCTCCGCCAACCTGAATTTGTAGAGTCCTAAGACGCTGCTGACACTCCAGCTCTCGCTTTGGCGAGTAGGCGCTCGTACGGCGTTTGACCGTCGAGGGCCCCGTGCGGTCGGTGGTAATTGTAATAGTCCTCCCACTCGCGAAGCTTGTCATTGAACAGGTGGACGTCGTCCTTGATGCCGCCCTTGTCGAGCAGCTGGTAAAACTCCTGGTCATCCACGCGGTGCGATCGCTCGACTTTTCCCGTTCAAGTGGGGCGTCCGGGGACGGATATAGACGTGCCGGATGTCGCGCGAGTCTAGGTGGGCATGAAACCGTGATTGAAACTCGGCGCCGTTGTCGGTTTGGATGGTCAGCACGCGAAACGGCAGTCGCCGCAGTCTTCGTCCACAAACTGGATCGCGGTCGCCTGGTTGCACGCGTCGAAGACCTTCAGCAGGGCCCGGGTCTCTCCGGGGCGAGTCCCCCTCCGGCGGGCTCTCGAACCTGAGGTCATGGTCGGCTGCCAGCGAGCTCGTGCGCGATTGGGAGGCAGTCGGCGGCACGTTGCGTCAGCGTGGCAGGCTGCCAAGGGTGGCCGCGAGATCCAGCTCGTCGGATTTCTGGCCGAGCAGTTGCTCGGAACGACCGAAGCCTGCCAGATCTTGCCGCAATTTCCCGATGTATTTCTCTCCAAACCGTTTGCCCTTCGCGGCTTGAGCAAGAACGTCTCTGGCCCGCGCCATCAGCTGCGACCGACGAAGTTCGCCGAGTTCACCGACCAGCTCCCGCTCTTCGTTCTCCTGGCCGAGCAGTTCTTCCTGACGTCCGATGCCGGTCAGCGCCTGTTGCAGCTTGACAGTCGATCTCCGTGGAATCGCTGTCCCTTTGCAGCGCGCGCAACCACGTCATTGGCCTCTGCCAACAATTGCGAACGTCGGACTGCACCCAAAGCAAGGGCGAGTTGGAAGCCCTCCGAGTCGCGACCAAGGCGCTGGTCCTGCTGCTCCATGCCGAGCAGTCGCTGCTGCAATCCCTCGATGTAGGGCCCCGGGCGAGGCGAACCTTGCTCCGCCTGCGCAAGAGCAGTCTTGGCCTCCGCCACGAGGCGGGAGCGGCGGACTTCGCCCAGGGCTTCAACCAGGCCCTTCTCTTCCGACTCCTGACCTCGAAGCGACTTCTGGCGCGCTGTCGAGGATAGGCGCTGCTGCAACCGCTCGACGTCGCCTTCGGAGACCTTCTGCCCCTTATCTGCTCGGGCGAGAAGCGCCTTGGCCTCTGCCAGATTCTGCTGCCGGCGAAAGGTCTTGGAGGGCGTGATCGCTACTTCATCGCCCAGCAACCTTTGATTCACCAGAGCCAGGATATAAAGCTCGCGGTCAAGCCCAAAATCCCGGAGCGGCGCCCCAAAATCACTGAGCGCCACCAAAGCGACCCGTGGCCGGGTCCCGGTGCCGCGATCTTGTATGCCCTTTTGTTTCTTCGATATAGCCATGCGACCTCACTCGGTACCGACGACATGCCCTTTGCCGCCCTCAATCACGATCTTCTTTGATGTCGGGGTCCTCGCACTCGCCTTTGAGCACTCTGGCGGCCAAGCGCACGTTCTCGAGTTCCGTGCGGCGGACTTCAGCCTGGACTTTCTTCACGTCGAGCGCGCGGTGAATCAGCTTGAAGTCTTCTAGCAACGGGTGAGTGCCGAGGGCAGTCGGTTAGTCAGCATAAGGCATGTTCTCGGACACCGCCATGGCCCTCTCCCCCTTTTCCCTGCACAGCGCAGATTCGCGGGCTCACAGCCGGCTGTAAAACGTCAAATTCGGTCTTGAAACCGCTGACAGAGGACGCCCGCGGAGGTGCTGTCACACTGCTCCTGCTCGCGGCCGCCTAGGCGAACCGATCCGCGTCAGGGCCCGGCGCTCGTCATTGGGAGCCGCGTCGGCGGCGGACGGGTGATTCCCGGCACCGGTACACCACTCTCGGCATGGTCCCGGAGCATAATCTGAACCCGCAGAAGGCTCGGATCCCCCTGACGCTGGCGCTGACGTAGCCCACCGATGCCGCTGTCCTCACCAGGGTGTTCCGCGAATATTGAGCACCAACGGTCTCGCCCAGTTGATGGTGCCGAAGGGGCGCCGATGCGAATCCGCACAACCTCGCGCGACACACAAATCCCGGGGACGTTCACCTGGCGGATGTCGTCGCAGCGTCGCCCCGCGCTCGAGTGCTTATAGCTTACGGGTCGGCGCCGCCGACTGATAAAGCTTCCGGCGGTCATTGAAAAAGCTGATGCCTCGTCACTCCGTGTCAATCGTGAGACCACGGGCGTTCTCGATCACCACCTTCTTCTCGATATCTTCGGATCTTCACGCTCACCCTCGAGCGCCCTCGCCGCCAGCCGGATGTTCTCCAACTCCGCATGCCGCACTTCGGCCTGCACTTTCTTCACATCGAGCGCGCGATGAATGAGCTTGAAGTCCTCGAGCAGCGGATGCGTGCCAACGAGGCATTCGATGTAGAGCGAATTGGTTCGCGCCGATGACACGCTCATTGTCCTTTCGCGACGAGGTGAGCCGGTCCATGAGCATCTTCTTGAAGTCGTCGCGGCGCGCGTTGAACTCGTTCGGGTCCTTCTTGTTAACGGCCGTCGCCAGTTCCTGCAGCTCTTGGATTCCGTGGTCGCCCAGGTGGGTCCGGATCCCGCAAGAGGAGCTCCTCGCCCACGTCCAGGTAGTCCTGCATCATGTGCAAGGTGATGTAGTTGTTCTCCTTAAGGGCAAAGACCATGTAGTTCCCCTTGTAGGCGAGCACATTGTCGAGATCAGCGACCTCCACCAGCTTCTTTTTCGTCACTGTGACCGTCGGGCATCGGCAACGTGCCCACCCAGTCCTCCTCACTGCCGAGCAGAGTCCTCAGTCCAGGGGGCATGGTTCTGGCCCCGCCACCGGTCAGTGAGGTTGACTGTTTGTCCTGCGGTCACCGGCATCACGATCGGGACATCGATGTTGTAGAGCCGAAAAAAGCGTTGATCCGGCGGCTCCTGACGCCAGTTGGCTTGCATGTAGTAGAGGATGTTGTCCTTAACGTGAAGACGCAGACGGTCGATTTCCGCTACTCGGTCGTAGTGTCCCTTGACGGCGCTCGATAGCTTGTCCACTGCCGACTGCAAGGGCGGTGGTGGCGACTTCCAGCTGTGCCAGAAGGGCGGGCCCTTTCGCGTTCGGCGCGGTCCAGCGTTTGCCTTCCGAGGATCCGCCCTCGCCTGTGCGGCATCCACGGCACCGCCATCCGCGCCACCGGTGATGCCGATCAGATCGAAGATCCGCTTGACGGTGTTGAAGATTCGCCTGCTGCTCCTGCGTGCTGGCAGAGTTCTCGACTCCCTGCTGAACGCTTCGCTCGTAACTGGACAGCAAGCCCATCTGCGTCTGAATCTGCTGGTTAATCCGATCCACGAG
>CAVVSF010000005.1:0-549148 GCA_963750915.1 uncultured Acidobacteriota bacterium | reverse complement strand
CTAAGCCTCAGCAGTACAATCGAACCCGCAGAAAATGATGTCCGTTCGATCACCTTGGTACTCGAGTCTGGTCGTTCTCGCGGGCGCTGTCTCGATGGCGCTGCACCAACCGGTCGCATCGTCGCAGCCGCCAGATGAGCCACTTGGGCTGATCGCGATTGCAAGCAAGGCGCCAGGGCGGGTGACCATCGTCGGTCTCCAGAAACAGGCGGGACGCGAGTTCAACGTCGGCTACCTGCCGCACGAAGTGGCCGCCGCGGGTCGAATCGTGTTCGCATCGAACTACGGCAGTGCGCACGTCAGAAGCTCCGAACTGACGAACGCACCGGGTAATACGGTGTCTGCGATCGACCTCGCGCGCCCGGCCAGCGCTCCGGAAGCCATCGATCTCGGAGCCGGCCGCTGTGCGCCGCACGGCCTTGCGGTGTCGCGCGATCAGCGACGGCTTTATGTCACGTGCGAGGGACGTCAGGAAGTGCTGGTGATCGACGTGGCGAGCCGGAAGATCCTCCACGCCATCGCGACCAACCAGGCAGGGTCTCACATGCTGGTCGCGTCGCCCGATGGAGCGCGGGCGTATGTCACGAACTTCTGGCCCGGCACGGTGTCCGTCCTGGATCTGAACACGAAGCGCATCCTGGCGCAGATCGCGACCGGCTCCGGTACCGAGGGCATTGGCATTTCGCCAGACGGCCGCTACATCTACACGTCGTCTGTCTACATCAATGAGATCGTACGGATCGACACGAGCACACTACAGGTGGTCGGGCGGGCGGTGATGCAGAATTGCCTCGGGGCTGTGCGCGTCGTACCGACGCCTACTGATGGCCGCACTCTTGTTGTCAACTGTGCGGACAACGGCCGGGTCCTCATCGTTGACGCCGAGACGCTGAGAGTCAGACACAACATCGTGGTCGGCGCCCTGCCGATTGGCATCACCGTGCCGAACGACCGTTTCGCTTACGTCGCCAACATGCTCGACGACACGATCTCGGTCATCGACATCAGTCGGGGTGCTGTCAGGCGGACGATCGCGGCTGGCGATGATCCGGACGGGATCGTGTTCGTGCCGAATTAGCGAAGCGCACGTGTGCTGCTCGATGTCCGCCTTTGGTGTGGCGATGCCGCTCTTCGACGCTGATTGAGTTCGATCACCAGCGTCCGGTGGGGACGACGACACACGCCAACGGACTGAAGGAGTAACTTCGAGCGCGGCGAAAGGAAGCTCGAGGATCGGGTGCGCGCGTCGCGGCACACGCGGTCGCCGGACGATTACTTGCCGGCGATGGTCTCCATGATGCGAGTGCCGAGCGCGATCATGGCGTCGCGAGGCACCGGCTCGATGGTCGTCTCGATCTGCACGTCGTAGTTGCCGACACGGCCGATGAACGCGGGAAGAATACTGTCGAAGTAGGCTTCGCCGACTGTTGTCGTTGCCTTCTCCGCCCCCTTTTGGCCCTGCGCCGCCGCACTCTTCACGTGTCGCAGGATGGTGCCTTCCGGCCCTGCTTTGACTCTGACGACGACGAGGCCTGTGGGAGTGCCACGGTATTGGCAGACGTCGACGAGTTTCGAGCTCTGCATCGGACGCCCGAATGCCTTTCCCACCGCTTCGGCGGTGGCGAAGCGGCAGGGGTCCTCGCTCGTGCTCTGGGCTCCGCCGGCACGGGCCTGGGCCGATACATCTGCCTGGTCGACCAGAGAACTACAACCCGCGATCATGACGACGAATGCCGACGCCTGCAGCGCTCCGCGTCTCCAGCTCCGAAATCGTCGCAGTCTTCCATCAATGCACATCGCGCCTCCCACGATGAGCGGGCACCAGACGACTTACACGGCACCGGTCAGAATGAGTAACGCCCGCGAGACGTCCGAATCCCCCAGGCGGCTCAAGGCATATTAACGGATTCGTTCTGCGTCACGTGCAGTAGCCCATGCCGGCGATCTGCTGAGTGTCGAAGAACACTCGCAGGTCGCGCGCACGGCAGTGCGGCCGTTGTTCGATCTCAGGTCACCGGCGTGCCAATCCTTGAACACGCCAGGCCATGCCGCGAGAGCCGCATGTAATATCGCGCTTCACCGGACGTCTTAGTGGCCATGAGACAGTCTCTGCTCCTGGGCCGGGGCTTGCGCGGGCTCAGCCGATGATGCCCATCCGACGTTTTATTCTGCGATTGCTGTTACGTTTCCGCACCGGCGCGGCCGAGGCGGAGCTGTCGCGCGAGCACCAGCGGGACCCGCGCGGATTTCGCTGGCTGGACAACTCGCGGCTGGACGTCAAGCTCGGCGTGCGGATGCTGGCCAAGTACCCTGCGCTGTCGTTGATCGGCGGCGCGGGCCTCGCAGTCGGCGTCGCCATCGGCGCGGGCTTCTTCGCGTTCCTGTATTCCTTGCTCTACGCCACGCTGCCGGTCGAGGGCGGTGAGCGCATCGTGGCACTCGTGAACTGGGACATCGACGCGAGCGCCGAGATGCGGCGGTCGAGTCACGATCTCGTGACGTGGCGCCGCGAGATGAAGACGGTCGAGGAGATCGGCGCGTTTCGAACCATCGCGCGCAACGTCAGCGCTGCCGGCAGCCCGGTTGAGGCCGTCGAGGTCGCACAGATCACGGCGGACGGTTTCAACATCACCCGTGTGCAGCCGGTCATCGGACGCGCGATTGTCGCAGCCGACGAGAGCGCCAGTGCCTCGCCGATCGTCGTCATCGGTTACGACGTGTGGCACTCGCGATTCGGCGGTGACGCGTCGGTGCTGGGGCGGGAGCTGCGGCTCGGCAACGTCGTCCACACCATCGTCGGCGTCATGCCCGAGGGATACGGATTTCCCGTCAACCACCGTTACTGGATACCACTCAGTACGATCGAAGCTGCTGCGTTTGGACCGCGAGAGGGAGCCGACATCGTCGTCTTCGGCCGCTTGCGCGACGGCGTTGGAATGGGGCAAGCCCAGGCTGAGCTCTCGGCACTTGGCGGGCAGGCGGCGAGCGCATTTCCGCTCACGCATGCCCGGCTGCGACCACGCGTCATGCCCTACGCGCACTCGATCATCGACGTCCACGGGATCACCACCGGCGACTTCACGGCGATGCAGTCGATGATCAGCATGCTGGCGGTGATCGTCGCCGTCAATGTCGGTGTCCTGATCTACGCCCGGACGGCGACGCGACAACGGGAGATCGCGGTTCGAACCGCTCTGGGCGCCAGCCGCCGCCGCATTGTCGGTCAGCTGTTCATCGAAGCACTCGTGCTCAGTGCCGCAGCCTCGGCCGCCGGCATCGCGCTCGCCAGATTCGGCATCGCACAGGGGTTCGCCGTCTACTCCGCCGAGGGGCATGATGCGGTGCCCTACTTCCTCAACTTCGATATGCCTTTGGCGGCCTACATCTACGTCGCCATGCTGACCGTTTTCACCGCCGTGGTCGCCGGCGTGCTGCCTGCGCTGCACGCGACCGGACGACGGGCGCAAGACACCTTGAAGCAGGCGAGCGGCACAGACGGGTTGCGCCTGGGGCGCGTCTGGACGGCCATGATCATCGCGCAGGTGGCAATCGCGGTGACGGGACTCCCGGCCACCATGATGATCAGTTGGTCCGGAATGCAACGCGGCCTGACCAGGGCCAACTACAACGAGGAGTTCTTCCTCGCGGCCACGGTCACCGCCGACCCCGATCCCCCGGCCGGCATGCCAGCGTCTGTCTACGAGCGCGAATCGGTTGTGCGTTTTGAGAAGACACAAACCGATCTCGTCGCCCGCCTCGAAGCCGAACCGGCCGTGGATGACGTGACGCTGGCAACCACCATTCCGGGCGCCGAGCCGAGGGCGCGCATCGCCATCGACGGAGAGGTCAACGTCCCATCAGGTGCTCTCGACGTCCACTTCAACCGCGGCGTCGCCCCGGATTTCTTCGACGTGTTCGGCGCGCGAGTCATTGCCGGCCGGGCGCTACGCGACAGCGACAGCACGGGCTCGACGCAGGCCATCGTCGTCAATCGCGCGTTCGTGAATCAGCTGTTGGGTGGCGCCAACGCCGTCGGGCGCCGGGTGCACTACGCCGAGGCAGGCAGGCGCGGACCGGGGCGCGGCGGCACCACCACGCAATATGAGATCGTCGGTGTGGTGACCAACCTGCGCACCAACACCATCCAGCCGGATCTGATCGAGCCGGTCATGTATCACCCGCTGCGGAGCTCGACGCGGGCGACGGCGCTGATTCGGATGCGCGGCAACGATCCGTTGCAGTTCTCATCACGCCTTCGAGAGCTGACTTCGTCGCTCGATCCCACGCTCCGGTTGCAGATCGTGACGTTCAGCGAGATGAAGCGGCAGCAGATGATTGGGCTCCGCCTGATGGTGCTCGGCTCCTCGCTGGTGATCCTGACCGCGCTGCTGCTGTCGGCGGCCGGCATCTACGCAATGATGTCGTTCACCGTGTCGCAGCGCCGCAAAGAAATCGGCATCCGGGCCGCGCTGGGCGCTGATGCCGGCCAGCTGTTACGAAGCATTTTGACGAGGGCGGCGCTGCAGCTCGCGGCAGGCATCGTGGTCGGCACCCTGCTGGCGCTCATGATCGATCGGGCCAGCGAAGGCGAGATGCTCGGCTCCTTCGGCCGCGCGCTGTTGCCGGTCACGGCCGTGGTCATGACGATCGTCGGATTGTTCGCCACGATTGGCCCGGCCCGTCGAGGCCTGCGTATCCAGCCCATCGAGGCCCTCCGCGCCGAATAACGCCCTGACATTACTCACGCATCCGCGGATAGCAGTCGAACCTGGCGATTGCGACCGCGCGCTCCCGGCCGCCCGTAGCGGAGGGTTGACCTGCCGTCGATGAAGTTAGGGCTGATTGCCCGTGCCGTGAAGGAGCTTGGAGTTGCGAGGTGGATTTGGCTGGGTGTTAGGGACGATTTCCGCAACTGGTTCGTCAGTCTCGCGCTATGAGCAGTAGCGGATCATTCATAGTTTCAACGGCGGCCCTACGTTGACGATGCCATACAGGCGGTGCACCAGCTCCTTGTCCTCCGGCGAACCATTGCCGAAGTACTCACCCCGCTTTTCGAGGTCACGAAAGAACTGTTCGATGCGCACCGCGGGTGTGAATCCAATAAGGATTCGTCCCGGCCCCACGCCATCATAGACAAACGCGTGCGGAACGCGTCGAGGTCCGAGGACCGAGTCGCCTGGGCCCAGCCGGAACCGCTGGTCGCCGATTTCGACGACGTATTCTCCGCCCAGGCAATAGAACCACTCGTCCTGCTCTTCGTGATAGTGCTTCGGCGGTCCGGATCCACGGCGCTCAATCGGCTGCTCGGTCATGAAGAGCGCGCCACCGCTGTCCTGGGTTGCGACCTTGACGTGAATGCGGTCGCCGCCCGGCAGCTTGATGATGTCGTTCGCCCGACCGGATCCGGCGGCCACCTTCCCGACGGGCGGGCTCGACGTCTGGGCCGATAAAGCCACCCCTGCGAACGGAACCGCCACGAGCGCTTCGACGAACGAGCGACGTCCGAGACCGACGCTGACCATACTGACCTCGGGAGACGGTTCACTTTCGGTAAACCTGTCCGGGATTCGACGAGGACGAATCGCTGGACCTTCTTGAGCGGCCTAAGGTTAGCACTCACACGCGCGCGCAACACATCCGCGTGGAGAGTTCGATGAAGATTCGAAAGTCCAGCAACCGCCTTTAGAACGGCTGGTTGTGGTGCGGTTCGAAGATTGGCTGGTGGGAGGCAGGGATTCGAACCCCAATAACCACGTCCAGAGCGTGGTGTCCTACCGTTGAACGACCTCCCAGCAATGGGGTCGAGGTGCGGACCGAGCTTTTGATTATATCCGGCCGGCGGCGCGCCCGGCAAGCCTCGGCCGCCTCACGCGCGCCTGGCCGGCTTTCCTGCGACCTTCGCCGGCGGTGCGGCGACTGGTTCGTTGTCGAGACTCCGCCACAGATACCAGCAGGCCACTGACCGGTACGGCGCCCAGGCCGCGCCGATCTTGCGCAGCTTGTCCGGCGTCGGCCGCTTGCGCAGCTTGTACGCCCGCTGTACCGCGACGACGATGCCGAGGTCGTCGACCGGGAGGACGTCCGGCCGCAGCAGCCGGAAGATCAGGAACATCTCCGCCGACCAGCGGCCGATGCCCTTCACGGTCACCAGCGCCTTGATGATGTCCTCGTCGCTCAGCGCGTCGAGCGCCGCCAGGTCGAGGCCGCGCCTCGACACCTTGTCGCAGAGATCGCGCAGGTAGGCACTCTTCTGCCGGCTCATACCGACGGCGCGCAGCTGCGCGTCGGTCAGGCAGGCGAAGCCCTCCGGCGTCGGTACGCCGGCGGGCATGAGCGCCGCCATCCGCTGGTAGATGGTCGCGGCAGCCTTGGTCGAGAGCTGTTGGCCGACGATGGCGCGAACGAGCGCCGAGAAATGATCGGCGCGCTGAGCAGCGGCAAGGCCGCACGGGCCATGCCGTCTGATCAGCGCAGCCAGAATGGGATCGCGCCGAACCAGGGTTCGGCGCGCTCGAGCGTAGTCAGCGGCAGTCACCGCTGACGATCATAGTTCAGCCGAATTACGCGTTCTCGTCCGACGACCCGGGTGTGCTGCTGCTGGCAGCCATCTCGCCGCCCTCGCCTTCCGGCGATCCGGACTGCTCGCGCCGCCGCCGATGACTCGCGAGCCCGCCCTTGCGGCCGGCGTCGCGTGCCTCTTCACTCGTCCACTCGTGTGCCGTGCCCTTCTGGTGCGCGGCCTTTCCACCTTTACTGGCAATGTCGCGCTGCCGGGCGCGATCCATTGATGCGAATCCACGATCTTCTTTGGCCACTTTCGTCCCCCTATGAACTCGGTCGTCACTCGAGGCACTGAACTGCAACCGAAGTGCCACGATGGGAATGGCTGCAAAGGTCAGAAACCGCGGGAGAACGGCGATCGGCGAGCTGAGCCTTACCATGCACGAGTCGGTCGAGCTGACACGTGGGGGGCGCAGAGAGTGTAAGACCTTACTCCAACGCGAGCGCAGACGCGCGCAATAAGCGTGCGTGCACGCGTTCCGAGCCCAGCAGTTCCAGGACCTCGAACAGGCCGGGGCTCGCGGCACGGCCGGTCACCGCGACACGCGTCGCATGAATCAGCGCCGCGGCCTTGACGCCGCGCTCCTCCGCGAACCCGCGCAGGACGAGCTCGAGCGCTGCGGCCGTAAACGGCTGAGCCGAAGCGAAGCGTGTAGATAGCTCCGCGAGGTGCGACTGCACGGCCGCCGGTGCGAGATGTTTCTTCACGGCGGCTGCGTCGTAGTCGATCTCATCCGAGAAGAACCAGCGCCCTTCGTCGACGAACTGGCCAAGGCGCCTGACGCGCGGGCGCAGCAAATCGAGCACGCGTTTCAGCCACTCGCGATCGCTCGCGGCGTAACTCGCGCGCCACAAACCCGCCGCCTCGAGCCACGGCTGCACCCGCCGGGCAACGTCGTCGATCGGCAGCCGCAGCAGGTGCTGCTGGTTGAACCAGTCGAGCTTCTCGGGATTGAAGACGGCGTTGCCGCCGCTGATGCCCTCGAGCGTGAAGCGGGCGACGAGCTCGTCGCGGGTGAACAACTCCTCGTCGCTGCCCGGCGACCACCCGAGGAGCGCCAGGAAGTTCACCATCGCTTCAGGAAGATAGCCGAGCCGCGGGTACTCCATCACCGACGTCGCGCCGTGCCGCTTGCTGAGGCGCTTCTTGTCCGGGCCGAAGATGAGCGGCACGTGCGCGAACCGCGGCGCTGCGTGGCCGAACGCCTGGTAAAGCAGGACCTGCTTCGGCGTGTTCGAGATGTGATCGTCGCCGCGCACGACTTCGGTGATCGCCATCTCGACATCGTCGGCGACGACCGAGAGGTGATACGTCGGCTGGCGGTCGGAGCGGAGGATGACGAAGTCCTCGATGTTGGCGTTGTCGAAGACGATCGTGCCGCGGACGCGATCGTCGAACGTCGTCTCGCCGGCCGGCACCTTGAAGCGGACGGCGCGGGGTGCGCCGCTGGCCTGGCGCGCGGCGCGCTCGGCGTCGGTCAGCGCCAGGCAGACGCGATCGGTACTTCCAGCCGCCGCCGGCCGCTTCCGCCGCCGCGCGCTTCTGCTGCAGCGTCTCCGGCGTGCAGTAGCAATAGTAGGCACGGCCTTCGGCGACGAGGCGATCCGCCATGGCGCGATACTTGTCGAGCCGCTCGGATTGAAAGTACGGCGCGTGCGGACCGCCGACGTCAGGACCTTCATCCCAGTCGAGGCCGAGCCAGCGCATGCCCTCGACGATTCCCGCAACCATGTCCCAGGAGGAGCGCTCGGCGTCCGTGTCTTCGATGCGCAGCACGAAGATGCCGTCGTGACGCCTGGCGTAGAGCCAGTTGAAGAGCGCGGTGCGGGCGCCGCCGATGTGAAGATAGCCGGTGGGGGAAGGGGCGAAGCGGACGCGGACCATCGCCCCTCATTGTACTAATCGTTGTCCGGTTGTGCGGTTGTGCGGTCGTCCGGAAGTGCGGGGTCCGGTTGTCGCGTCAACGCACGACCGGACAACCGCCCAACCGGACAACCGGAACAGTCACTTCGCAGGCGGCATCTTGATCTGCGACGCGGTGATGACGTCGCCCTTGATCGTGCCCGTCATCTCGACCTCGTGACCGGCGTGGGTCGCGATCTGCTTCGAGGTCTGGTTCGCCAACTGGTAGACCTTGCCGTCCGACACGAAGACGTACTTCGCGCCCTTCTTGACGCACACCGTCGTGCAGTCGGCGTCGGTCATCTTCTTGCCGTCGTGCTCTCCGGCCGGGTGCTTCTCCTTGCAGTTGCTGTCGCTGATCTTCCCCTTCCAGGTCTGATCCGGCATCGTCTGGGAGTAGGCCTGGACGGACACCGCAATAGCGAGCACGACAATCATGCCGACGACACCCTTCATGACGTCCTCCGTTCTCCGTAATGAGGTTGACGAATAACAGCCGCGAGACGCGCCGTAGTATACGCCCTGGGCTCCCCCGCCAGAGTCGGCAGCCGCCGGCCTCGGCCAAGCTCATCGTTAGGGCGGGGGCGGTTCCTTCGGAGTCAGCACAACCCTTGTCTCGGCGCTTTCCTGGTAGCCGTAGCGGATGGCCTTGACGCGCAGCGTCATGCCGCCGGTGACGGGAATCGGGCCGGTGTAGAGCCGCCAGGCAGCGCCCGGCCCATCGTCGGTCGTGTATCCGATCGACGCGCCCTGGGTCGGGACGTAGACCACGATCTCCATCGGGCCGTCGATCGCGATCGAGTCGACGCGCGTCGGCGACACCGTCGAGCGGCGATCCGCCACGTAGGGCTGCGCTGTCACCGGCTGGATGCCGCCCGGCCACATCCGCTGGATCATCTCGGCCTCGTTGATGAGACCCTGATCGCCGATCCGCGTCATCCAGTCCTGCACCGCTGCGCGCATCCGTTCGAGCGTGGCGCGGTGCGCCGGCTCGCGCGCGAGATCCCTGATCTGGTGAGGATCGGCGCCGACGTCGAACAACTCCTCTGCCGGACGGCTCGTGCGCAGCCAGAGCGCCTGATCGCCGCTCAGTTTGCCGGCGGCGTGCAGGCGCAGCAGTTCCTGCATGATCGCGCTCTGATTGCGATAAACGATGAGCCCGGCGTACGGTAGCTCCGGCTGGAAGTTGCGGATGTAGAGGAACCGCGCGTCGCGCGCGGAACGCATCATGTTGTACTCAGCGTCCATGCGATCCCGCGCGGCGAAGACGTAGGCTGGAGCCGCGGCCGCGTCGCGTCCCAGCAGGACGCGTCCCTGCATGTGCGCCGGCACTGTCAACCCGGCCAGGGACAGCATCGTCGGCGCCAGGTCGATGAGGCTGACGAGATCATCGACCGTCGCGCCGCGCTTCCCGTCGCCGATCGAAGCCGGCATCCGGATCATCAGCGGTACTCGAAGGCCCGAGTCGTAGAGCGAGCGCTTCGATCGCGGAATGCCGTCGCCGTGATCGCTCCAGTAGACGACGATCGTGTTGTCTGCGAGGCCGTCCTCCTGCAGCTGGCGCAGGATTTCGCCGACCTGGGCGTCCATCGACGCGATGTTGTCGTAGAGATACGCGAGGTCTTCGCGAACGACCGGCGTATCCGGGTAGTACGGGGGCACGGCGACGCTGGCCGGGCTGGTGACGGGCGGCTTTCCCTTGCGCGTCGCGCTTCCGGGAAAGACACGGCTCTCGTGCGTGATCTCCAGGTTGAAGACGGAGAAGAACGGCTGGCTCCTGTCGCGACGACTGCGCCAGTGCGCGCTGGCGCCGAGATCGTCCCAGATCGTGAACGGCACGCCGAACTGGTAGTCGGTCTTGGCGCGATTGGTGGTGAAGTAGCCGGCGGCGCGCAGGTACTCGGGAAACGCCTTGACGTAGAACGGCGGCACGGCGAGATACGGACCGGGCAGCTCGGGCACGCCGTCCTCGGTCGTCCGCATGTGCTGGGCGCCGATGGCGCTCTGGTGCATTCCGGTGATGATCGCCGCGCGGCTCGGCGCGCAGACGGGCGCCGACGAGAACGCGTGCGTGTAGCGGATCGATTCCGACGCAAGCCGGTCGAGCACCGGCGTCCGCGCGACGCGGTCGCCGTAGGCGCCCAGCCGCGGGCTCATGTCTTCGTTGGAGATCCAGACGATGTTGGGACGGGAAGGCGGGCCCGCCGCGGTCTGGCCGGAGGCGGCGAACGGCGCGCCGAGAAGGCTGAGGAGAGCGATGGCGATGAAGCGGATGCGCATCGCGGGTGATGGTAGCTGATCCCGGATTCCTGAGATCGGACAACCGGACCCCGCACGACCGGACCACCGCACTACCGGACTACCGGATTACGGTGAACGATTTAGAACACCTCCCCGAAATAGCTCCAGAAGTGTTCCCGCGTTTTCTGCATGAACGGCCGCTGCCGCCAGCGTTCGAGCTCGAGACGCCTCGACACGCGCAGGTCGCTCTCGAGGTCGGCGGTGAAGCGCGACGCCAGCGCGCGGTCCCACACCGCGACGTTCAGCTCGTCGTTCAGCTCTAGCGACCGATTGTCGAAGTTGGCCGAGCCGAAGATGCTCAGCACGCCGTCCACGACCATCGTCTTGGCGTGCATCATCGTCGGTTGATACTCGAAGAGCTCGATGCCGAGCTGCATCAGCCGATCGTAGGCGTCGCGCGACGCGTACTTGACCGGCAGCGCATCGGTGACGTCGCCTTCGACGAGGACGCGCACGCGAACGCCGCGCTGCCGCGCGTCAGCCAGCGCCCATTCGGTCGATTCGTCGGTCACGAAGTACGGCGTCGTCAGGTCGATCGTCCGGCGGGCCGACGCGATGGCCTGGAGGTAGAGCCGCTCGAGATCGGTACTGCCGCCCGACGACGAGCTGCGAACGAGGATCGACGTACCGGTGTCGTCGAGCGCCTGGGGCGCGGGGTCGAGCTCGGGAACGATCGGGGCGTGCGATTCGATCGCGTTCTCGTAGAACGCCGCCTCGAGCAGTCGGACGATGGGCCCGCGCACCTGGACCTGGGTGTCCCGCCATTGCTCCTTGTTCTGCGCGTTGCCGCGCCAGTGATCCGCGACGCCGGCGCCGCCGGTGAATCCGATCTCGCCGTCGACGACGAGGATCTTGCGATGGGTGCGGAAGTTCAGGTTCTCCGGCGTGTACCAGCGGGTGGGATTGAACGTCAGGACGTGCGCACCGGCCTGCTGCAGGCGCTCGACGTGTTCGTCATCCATCGAAGCCGCGCCGACGGCGTCGACGACGGCCGTGACCCTGACGCCGCGCCGCGCAGCCCGCTCGAGCGCGGTGGTGAATTTGTCGGCGATCTCTCCGGATTCGTAGACGTAGGTCTCGAAACTGATCCGGCGGGTCGCGCCGTCGATGGCGGCAAGCATCGGCGGAAAGATCGCATCGCCGTTCGTGAGGACGTCGAAGCGGTTGCCCCGGCTCAGCGGTGCGTTGACCAGTGCCGCCAGATACTCAGGATCGCGAGGGTCCTCGGCAGCGATGTCGCTCTTCAGTTGAATCGTTTCCTGATCCTGGGCGAGGAGGAGCGCGGCAGACACCACGACAATGACCGCAAACAGCACCGTGAGCGCTCGACGGCCCGGCAGCACGGACATGGCGCCGCGTTGAGCTGCAACAGTCGCGCCTGTTTACGGTAGAGATGGGTGTCGCCGGGCGGACGGACGTGTCGCGCCGAAGCTCGCGCAAGATCAGGCGCGAGCGGAGGCGGATGGGCCTGCCGAGCCGAAGCTCGCGACGATGTCAGCGAGCAAAGGCTGGCGGTGAGGGAGGGATTCGTCCGCCTTCGCCAAAGGCTACGGCGAGATCTCATCCGTGTCGGCGAGCCATCGCGCCATAGCTCGCGCAAGAAATCAGGCGCGTGAATCCCAGGACAGGGGTAACAACTCTCGCTCTCCTTTCTAAGCCAGAAACCTTAGAGTGGAGCCGCGATGACCAAGTCAGAGCAGACACGCCTGTGGGCCTGGCGATGTCGGGTGCTGAAAGAAGGCTGCGCAGGACCGCGGAGTATCGCCCGGACCTGCCGGCACTTTGGGATTTCCCGACAAGCCTTTTATCGCTGGAAACGCCGATACGACGCGGACGGTGACGCCGGCCTCTGGGATCGATCGGCGCGGCCGCACCGGTCACCAACGGCGACGCCCCCGGAGGTCGTCAGTAAGATTCTGTATCTGCGGCAGAATTATCACTTCGGTCCCTGGCCGGATCGCCGATTACCTGAAGCGCTTCCACCAGCTCCCCCTGGCCGTATCGTCGGTGCACCGCATCTTGCGGCGGCACAACATGAACGGCTGCCGGCCAACCAGAAACATCGGTCCCACGCCAAACGTTGGCAGCGCTACGAGAAACCGCAGCCCGGACTCCGGCTGCAGATTGACGTGAAGTTCCTCGAACGCATTCCCGGCACCCGGACACGACTCTATCAATTCACCGCGATCGACGACTGCACCCGGATTCGGGTGCTCAAGGTCTACGACCGGTGCAACCAAGGCACCGCCATTCGCTTTTTGGAGGAGGTCCTACACCGGTTGCCGTTTCGCGTGCGGGTTGTCCAGACCGACAACGCCGAGTTCCAGTCGCATTTTCACTGGCGCCTCGAGGCCTTGGACATTCGCCACGTCTACATCCGGCCACGGACGCCGCACCTCAATGGCAAAGTCGAGCGCTCGCACCGGATCGATGACCAAGAGTTCTACCAGCTCCTCGACAAAGACGGCATCACCGACGACATTCACCTGTTCAACAAGAAATTGCGGGAGTGGGAGGAATACTACAATTACCACCGGCCGCACGGCGCACTCGACGGCCAGACCCCGTACGAGCGCCTCAGGGCCAAGCTGGGAGCGAGAACGTCACCGGCGTCCTAGGAACCTACACGGACTGGAATGGCGGTGAGGGAGGGATTCGAACCCTCGGTAGAGCTTTAAAGACCCTACAACGGTTTAGCAAACCGCCGCTTTCGGCCACTCAGCCACCTCACCGTGCGTGGATTTCCTAAGGATTTTGCGATTTCTTACCGCCGCCGAAGGCTAATGATGGGCTAGTGTGCCCGCCAGTGTGCCCAAGACGACGAGCAGCGTCCCCGCAGATCTCCGTCGCTGACGACATTATAGCGGTCAAAGACGTCGGGTTCTTGTGGCGTCTCAATTTTTGGCACCAGTTCCGAAGTCGCGGCCGAAACCACATCCGGAGCCTCAACGGAGTTCTCGCACCGCCGGTCCTGTCCAGCATGACGGTGCCGGCCATCGCGCGGTTGCTGAACCTCGTCAGGCTGTCGCCCGATGCCTCATCGGTCGATCCCTGCGGCAGCGGCCGGACGCGCCCGATCCGCGTCGAATGGTCTTGCGATGTTCCCATCAACGTATCGGAGTAAACATGCGTTCCTCCGAATTCTGGATGAAGGACCTAAAGCCCTCCTCAAGCCAAGAGTGAGAGTCATCGAGGCGCTTCGCATCATAGGTAAACCGGACTACTCGGTCGATTCCCCTGAGCCGATCCACAAATACTTCAACTTCGCCTTCCGAGGAGAAACGGACGCCTCGCAAGCTCGATACCCACGCTAGATCCTTGAGGAGTGCCGTTGCGTCAAGCGACGCCATCTCCTCAAGACTGTAGTTTTGTGGCACAGACGACTGATTTGTACACCCCAGCAGCTTGCGAACGTAGTCGGAGTAGTAGTTCTCTGGGGGTTGAGGAGAGGCCTCTACCAGCTTGCCGATTGTTTGCCTGGTCCTGGGCTCCACTTCAAGACGGGTCGTTATGGCTCTTGAGAGTGCCGCCGCTGCTGTCTTGGCATCGCCAAGTTTGTCCCCAAAGAGATAATTCGTTTGCAACCGGTCGTTCAGGTAGTCGCTGAAAGACTCACCATCGCGAAGGATCGGATCCGCCGCCAAGAAAGAAAACGACGAATATCGCTGTAAGGAGTGCGGCAACGGGTTCCTTTTCGACGGCCAGTGCCAGAACTGGCAGTGCCTCAGCCACCATGAGGAAGACGACGAGGAAGAGATCAGCCAGTGACCGAACGCATCTCGGGCACGACACATGGCAAACAGAAAGCGCTGGAGTCGCGCGCGGAGCGACGAGCGAAATCCAAGGAGGGCCTCACCGGCGATTACGGCCTCGCATACCAGACCTCAGTCACCTCGCCGACAGCCGGATCAAAAAAGCACAATGTTGATGCCTTCGCCCATCGCTCTCGGATAACCGCGACGTCGTCCGGTTTGAAAAAGGCCCGTCTTCTCTTGCGGTCAAGCTCACGACGTCCTCTGGATCCGTGACCGCAAGACGGAACACGGTCGCGCCGCCGATGTTTTCGGTCAAGGAGGAATGTCTCAATCACATCATTCCGATAGGCGAGGGGCACGTCCGACAGGTCATCGCGGAGTTCATAGACACTATCATCGCGAGCGGAATCATTAGGGTCTCTGACAATCCACTGATCGCGGGCACGCCGGTGGCCGGCAGGAGCGGGCCACGTGCGATGCCGGCGGCGGCTTGGCGGGCAACTCAACTTCTATGAGCGAACGGCGTGATCGTCGGCTCGGCGGAAACTGGAAACTTACGGGGGGAGGATCCCGATCAAAGCTCGCTCTCGCTGGTGTAAAATGCGACCGATCTAAGCTCATCAGTAAGAGCGGACGGTGTGATCGTCGGCTCGGCGGAAACTGGAATCTTACGGCGGAGACTTACCAAAAGCGCGCTCTCGTTGGTGTAAAATGCGACCGATCGAAGCTCATCAAATCGGAAATGTCGACTTAGAGAAAGCCATTGCGATTCTCCTTCATCGTTGCTTTGGTTTTGGTACGGCAAGCACGATCAAGGGCGCCTCAATGGGGTTGGCGCCCAACATTCGAGTCGGAAATCCGGTACTCCTCGCCCAGCGACTGCGACCAGGCACACGCGACCTATGAGGCCACAGTTTCCCACCACAAAGTACGACGCTTGTGTTCTGGGGTCACCCGAGTTCCTGTTAGGCTCAGGGTTCTTCCACTATATAACCGCCTTTGATTCATCGAGCCTGTTAGGGTCATAGGAGAAAATCATGTTTCAGCGATGCGCTCCCTTGTTAATCATCGTGCTCGCAGCCAATGTTGAGGTCAACGTACAAGCGCCTCCGACTGAGCGGTGTCAGGCTCCGCTGAGATTAGCCTATTACGATCTCAAAACAGCTATCGATGTTGAAACACGCAACTGGCTCGTACGTTATGACGTCTGTCGCACCGAATTCAAGTCTGAGGCTGAGGCTCGCGCGCAGGGCCTAGATCTCGAGTTTGTTTACAGCGCGCTTAAGTTCAACTTGGCGAGCAGGGACAACTTTCAACGACTGATGAAATGGAAGATGACGGAATGTAAGAGTTATCTGGATACCGGGTCATCGGCGAAGTTCCAGCAACTGGTGGAACAGGTAATCAATGTCGAGGCCCTGAAACAGATCAAAACAATGTATGAAGCCTGCCTGCTAGCTGATAAGAAAGGCTTGATTTGCTCCGCTAGTTCACCGACCGGGAATGTCACATCGGTCTTCGTTCATTGGGCGCCATTCGCATCGGGTCTGCCTGATCCGGTCATTGAAATGGCCACTGTTGACGGGGCATCTGTTGCTCCACCTCCAGGCAAACCCAATCGTGTTCTGTTTCCGAAGGGCACCGTTGTCCCAATCGGAGGGCTGATCAGGAATGTCTACAGAACCGATCCAAGAACAACCGTCGCGTTCAACATTGACACGAAAAAGTACGGCGCTTGCAGGATTCCGCCGATTCCACCAAGCCCTCGGTACTCGGTCATTGCAACGTTCGGAGGCACCGCTGAAGCCAAGGAAGTTACGACCCAGGATCGCACTCATAACAGAAAATGGACTGCATGCGTTGACAGTAGGAATTCCACGCCAATTGTTGATTGTGGCCCAAATGGGTGGGTAGCCACCGGCGCTGAGATGATCGATCGACCGACTAATCCATACGTTACACAGGACCGGGCAGATTGTTTTCGAATGACGCCTAGCGTCAACGAATTCAACTCGGCATATCAAGGTGGTCCGCAGTGCTACCGGCTTGGCGTGAGTGTAAACGAATGCAGAGCAGTTTCAGTTTTTGGTGACCCGGCCTGCACTCACTATCTGGCGCATGGCGTTGACTTTACAGTTCAGGTCAGCTTCTAGCGACCGACAACAGCAACATTAGAGAGCTATTCCGCAAGCTGGGCGAATGTCACGGACAGCTTTTTAACTGCGACGTATCCAGCTGCACTACTTAAGAAGCTCCCTGCTGGTGCGACAAATGTTCGCCTGAATTTCCAGGTTACTATCACTAATCTAGACGATGGCAGTCAGATCACGCTGACTAAAGAGAATGACACCGTCGGTCAGTTTAAGGCGGCGCTCAACGATGCGAAGGGGGAGCTGACCATAGTATTACCTCCGGCACCGATGTCTTCTTGGTCCTCGAAGTGAAAGCGCACCGATTTGTGGGGAAGCATCACGTGATGAACTAGGGGACCTCCCGGTTCCGTTACAGACTCGGCATTTGCCTGAGCCGTGACAGAGATTGCACTCCTCGTTGCCGACGCCGTTGCAACGAGGCCGAAACTCGTACTCGCCATCTCCTCCGCAAACGCCACAGGCTTGTCCGCCCACTGAACCACTTCCGCTGCAGTTAGAACATCTCTCACGGATGTCGCGAGCTCCGTTGCACTGCGAGCATCTCAGCTCGCCATCACCGCCGCACCGATCGCATTTTCCACTGCCGTTGCAAGTAGAACAGGCTTCATAGACAACCTCCGCTTTGATCTAGTTCTGCGGTGCGCTCGAAGAATACGCCGCCGGGATACTCAGAACACCGTCATCTTCCCGCACACCCTATTGACCCGTGGGTCCGTATACAGTAAACCGGCTGCATGACGTCGCGCCACTCTCCGTTCTACCGTTGCCGTTCTCTTGCCCTTTCGATGCCACAAGGACCGGCAAACAGACGCAAACCGCGACACGAGACTAAAGGCACAATCCGCCCGTTTTCATCAGTGAAATACACGACTCGCCAATGCGCGGCGGTGGAAAGCGTCCTGGCAGGATGAGCGGAACCTGGATGTTCAAAGGCATCTCAACGCGTGATCGACTGCTGTTTCTGCTATTCGATACCGCCCTGAATGGCGGGCGATCTCGGTCTCAGTGAGCTTCAGAAATCGCGCAGCGTACGGGTTCGGCGTCTTCGCGTCAGGATCCTCCATCAGCAACACGAACGATTTCGTGCTCGCCGGGGGCAGCCGCCTTGACGATCCCCGCCATAGATTGTGATCGGCTTCGATCCTTCGATTGGCCGCACCGCGAGCATTCAAAGGGCGGTCGCCTCCTCGAAGCGGAACTGCTGCAGCGGTCCTCGCGGCGGATAGATTCTTGCTGACTGTCGATGGCACGGGTTTCATGGCCGGGCTGGGGAATTGTAAGACTCAATCCCACGATGGCGGGTGAAGGTGACGCACATCCTGCGCGCGCCGCGCGAACGAAGAGACGTAGGGCCGTGACAATTAGGGTGGCTACACGCACTTTGTGCTGCGGCGAGATAGCAACGGTCGGAGTGTGCCCGGGAATGTGCCCAAACACGTCCAGGGCCACCATTCGGCAGCCAACGGCAACCAAGTCCCAATAAAAAACGGGCCTGAAATTGCTGATTTCAGGCCCGTTCTGTGATCCTTGGCAGCCTAGATTCGAACCCTCGGTAGAGCTTTAAAGACCCTACAACGGTTTAGCAAACCGCCGCTTTCGGCCACTCAGCCACCTCACCGCGCGGGAATCCTAAGTATAAACGACATCGTGGGTTACGCGAAGGCGATTGTCCCCACGACTGTCCCTGAAAATGTCCCTGCCAGCCGTCGAAGTCGGCTCCGCTCGCCGCCGAGACCGTCTCAAGAAGCGGCCCTAAAAAGGCAACGGTTTTTCTTTGAACCAAGCATCCCGGCAAACAGCGGCGGTGCAGGCGCTTACTCGCCTGAGTTGGCAATGCGTTCACCGGTCAACACCGCGGTCGACCCGGCGTTGAAGCCGGCTCGGGTTACGGCTGGCGGCCAGGGGCGTGTGTAGCGGACTTTCGAACCGCTATGCATCGGACTCGTCTGAGGAGCGTTGTCGGGCGGCAATCAGGACACTCCGGAATTCCGCCTAAACGACCGCCCGAATCCAGTGATCATGCGCGCGTCGCCCGCGGACTTCCGATCCGGGATGATCGAACAGGGCCGCCAACGCCGCTGCAATGTCGCCTCCGACAGCTGTTCTTGGCCATGGAACTGCTCGAGGGAGAGTCGCTTGCCGTCAAGCTGACCGCAGGTCCGTTGCCGTGCGCGGAAGGGGTCCAGATTACGCTGGCCGTCCTGGCCGCACTCGAGGCGCTGCATCGCCGCGGCGTGGTGCATCGCGATCTGAAACCGTCGAACATCTTCCTTATCCCGCACGGGGTGACGCTGCTCGACTTCGGTTTGGCGCGGGCGGCCCCTCAAGCGGGCGCGGCGACCGAGACAGAGCGCCCGCTTCTGAATCGCCTCCAGGTCTTTGCTCGACAGCCGGATGTTCAGCCGACGATCCTTGCGGAACGTGGCCTTGGCGTTACGCGTGTAGCGAGTCCGCTCGCGCTTGCCCCCGCCGGCGGACTTCCACTCGCCCCGCTCGACCGACTCGAGCAGCTCCTTCTCGTCGGCGTCAATCTTCATGGTCGGACTCCTCACCGAGGTACTCCTTGGTGGCGTTCCGACTCGGAATGATGGTCTTCAGGAAGACGGTGCGCTCATCCTCGACGAACGGCACTAGGTACACGTAGGTCCTCTCGTCGGACGACGAAGATGCGCTGGCCAGCGTAACGGTCGGGGTAGAGGCCACGGCGCAAAGAGCCGACAGCAGGGACGCGCAGGCTACCGCTTGCCGGGCCGGGCGAATTGTAGCGTTACGGCCATCCCTTGATCATCACGATGTCGGAAGTCGTCATGCTGCGCGTCACGACGAGACGGGTGCCATCGGCCGAGAACGAGAAGTCCTGCACGTCGTACTTCCCGGTGAAGTGGGTTAACTGGCGTCGGGCGCCGCCACCGAGCGGCTGAATCCAGATGTTCTTCTGATCGTCGCGCGGCACGCAGGCGATCGCGCGGCCGTCGGGCGTGAAGGGGCCGGACGTCTCGACGCCGGCGGACCGGACGTTCGTGCAGTCCGGCAGATCGCAGAGCATGACCGTGCGCTTCGCGTCGACGAACGCGGCCGTCCTGCCGTCGGGCGCGATGTGCAGACGGTTGCCGCCGATGCCGCGGGGCCCGAATTCGCGCGGTGTGCCGCCGACCAGCGGCATCGTCCACAGCGTGAAGCTATCGTTGGTCCGCGTCGTGAAATACAGCGTGGCACCGTCGGGTGTCAGCGTCGGAGCCAGGATGCCCGGGCGATCCAGTATGGTCTCGACGTTCGAGCCGTCGATCGACATCCGCATGATCGTCGGCGGGGCCCCGCCCCAGAACACGATCGACCGACCGTCGGGGGTCAAGCGCAGCGCCGCGCCCCGATCCGCGACGACCGCCGCGTCCGCGGACCCGGGGCGCGACATCCGGTAGAGCGACTCGGCCCCGTTCGCGACACGGGCCGTGTAGAAGACCGTACCGCCGCGATCCGCGATCGCGGCGCGCGGAAACGCGGTGCTGTCCGCGACGACCTGCGTCATCGCGTCGCCCCCGGCGGAGCCCATCCAGATCCCGCTGAGGCTGTCGCTGCGTTCCGCGACGGCTCGCGTGCGATCGGCGGTGAGCGTCGCGCCGCGGAACGACGCCAGGTCGCGCAGGACCAGTCTCTCGGCCCCCGATCCCGCGTCGCGCAGCAGCAGATGGGGTCCCCGCGCGGGCGTCCCGACGTTGAGCAGGAAGCGGGTGTCGTCGACGAGCGCCAGGTCGAAGACGTTCCCCTCGAGCGGTGTCACGCCGCGCTCGGCACCCGTTCCGGCGTCGAGGGCGACGATCTCGTACGTCGTGTTCCGTCGTTCCGCCGAACGGTTCAGCCCGAGCACGTAGATGGTGCGGCCGTCGCTGCTCCAGGCGGGATGCGCGATCGGCGAGATGCGGAGATCGAAGCTGGAGAAGTCCAGCCCCTCGCTGCGCGTCGACAGGACGTGCGGATTGGCGCCGTCCGCATCCGCGATCGTGACCGTCTTGGCGGCGCCGCCGGGCGCACGCTGGATGAACGCGAACCGCTTGCCGTCGGGCGCCCAGCCGATGCCCGACAGGACGTCGCGCGAGAGCTTACGGGGCCGCCCGCCGAGAAAGGGCACGCGCCAGAGATCGAAGGAGGCGGCCCCGGGCTCGCGCGAGGTGTAGTCGACGAACGCGCCGTCCGGCGACACTGTCACGGCGCGGATGTCGCGCGCCGCCGCAAACGGCACGAGCTCGATGACACTGTCGCTCGCGATCTGGCGGACCCACACGCCCATCCCGCCGTCGCGCGCGCGTGCGAACGCGATGAACCGGCCATCGGGCGACACGCCGGCGCAGCACGCGTCGCCGGTGACGGTGAGTGCCTCGAGATCGACCACACCGGACGCCGCCGGAGCGGTGCGGTGCCGCGTGAGCCACCACGCCGTCGCTCCGATCGCGACGACGACGAGCAGCGCCGCGGCGACAAGCGCGATCCGGTGCCGCCGCACCACGCGCAGCACGATTTGCGAGTCGGACACGGGGGAAGCGGCCGCCGTGGCCGGCGCGCTGGAAGCCCCTGCCGATCTCGCATCCACCTCACCCGCCAACGTACGATTCAGGCGCTTCAGATCGGTTCTCAGTTCCGCGGCCGTCTGGTAACGCAGTTCGCGGTCTTTCTCGATCGCCTTTTCGATGATCTCCTCGAACTTCGTCGGCAGGCCGGTGTTCAACGTGCGCGGCGGTGCGGGCTCGTCGTGAAGGATGGCCGCCGAAATCAGCGCGGTCGTGTTGCCCTGGAAGGCGCGTCTTCCTGTGGCCGTCTCATAAAGGACCACGCCGAGCGAGAACAAATCCGAGCGCGCGTCGACCGTCTCGCCGCGCAGCTGCTCGGGCGACATGTAGGCAACGGTGCCGACCGTCGAGCCCGGCGACGTCAGCGGCGCGTCACCCAGGCGCGTTTCGTCGTCGGGCGCGTCGATGGCCTTCGCCAGACCGAAGTCCAGGATCTTGGTCTGCCCATGATTCGTCAGGAAGATGTTCGCCGGCTTGAGGTCGCGGTGGAGGAGACCGCGGCTGTGCGCCGCGTTGAGGCCCTCCGCCAGCGCGATCGACAGATTCACCAGCATCGCGGATTCGAGCGGCCCGCGCGCCAGCCGCTGATGCAGGGTCTCCCCTTCCAGCAGCTCCATCACGAGGAACGTGCGGCCCGCGTCGTGCCCGACGTCGTACAGCGCGCAGATGTTGGGATGATTCAATGCGGCAATCGCGCGCGCCTCGCGGTCGAATCGCGCCTCCGCCGCGGCGTTCGCCGACGCGCGCGCCGGCAGCACTTTCAGCGCGACGTCCCGCCCCAGGCGTGTATCGGAGGCGCGATAGACCTCGCCCATGCCGCCTTCGCCGAGCTTTGCCAGGATCTCGTACGGACCGAGACGGCTACCGGATTTGAGCAAGTGGTTGGGAGGATTCTACTCGCTTGAGACGAAGGAAACACTAGCCATTTCGCGGTTAGCATGACCAGTGACCGAGGGAATCCATGGTGTCTTACGGCGGCACTCGGGCCCCGACGTGCGGTGGTCTGGGTCATCCAACCAGGACCGTCGGGTAGTGCTGCCGTGAGCGTGCTGTTGGACGGAAAGCCGGTCGGCGATGTCCGAGGTGCCGACGTCGGCGCAGACGGAGTCGCGCGCTTCGATGGCCCCCGCATGATTCGCCTGGTGGCCGGTGCGGCGCGACGACGACACGAACTAACACTGGTGACGAGCGATCCTGGCCTGCGGGCGTTCGCGTTCACGTTCGGATCGTAAAGCCGACGATTGATGAGCGTGGCCCGCGCAGCTGGTCGTCGTCACGTTCCTGTCATCCCCGAATGACTAAGATCGCAGGCCGCGCCCGCCAACACTGTCCCCACGATTGTCCCTGAGACGCGCCAAAACAGCGTCCCCAGAGCCAACGTCAGCCAACTCGCTCGATCTGTGAAGTGATAAACAGTGAAGGATTTATGAGGAAAATCGAAGATGTCCGAGAGGCGGATTCCCGTTTAGCAAACCGCCGCTTTCGGCCACTCAGCCACCTCACCGCGGACTGGTAATTATACGGGATACAGACGCTTAGGCGAAAGGCACACGACCGCAGGCAACGGCGTAGACACCGCCGCCTTGGAAGAGTAAGTGTCAGGGCATGAGGGCTTTGCCGCGTTACGCGCTGTCTTGGGTGTGCCTCGCGGCAGCGGGCACACTCGCGGGCACACTGCGGTCGATCTCGAGGGCGCCGGCGAGGATTTCTGAGGAATAAAAGTGAAAGGCGACGGTTTTTCAAACCGCCGCCTTCACCAAATTCGACGGGGAATCGGGTGATTCCGGCGGTGCCCTGATTGCGCGTTGTGGGAGGGCGCTGTGCCACAGCCCGGCGAGCGAGCACCTCCGCCGGGCGCTCGACCGAAGCTCGGTCAGTGACTGAAGCGCAAGACCTCACCAATGCCGGGCGAAGTGCCGTGGTTCGTCACGTAGAACACCCGGTCACGCACGGCAACACCGGTCGGAAAGTCGAGCCCGTCGGCGACGACGGTGCGGGTGCCGTCGGGCGCGATGCGAAGCACCCGCCCTGACAGCCCGATCACCGACCGCATCTCGACGACGTACAGGCTGCCGTCGGGTCCGAAGTCGAGGTCGATGGCCGCCGTGAGTCCCTCGGCGAACGGTGTTGCCTGTACCCCGTCCCAGCGCCAGACCGTCGCCGCGCCCTCGGGGAACGGCACCCCGGTGAGCGTGCTCACGTACACGGCGCCATCGGGGCCGAACACCATGTTTGTCGGAACCGCGTCGATTTCCGTGCCGTCAGGCAGCGCGATGTCGTCGAAGACGTGAAGTACCTCGAGCCGGTCGGGCCCATTGATCCCGAACAACGCGTTGCTTGCGGCGTCGATGGCGTACAGGCCGTGCCATCCGGCGAGGACGCTGTGGGTATTCGTCTCGTCGGGCGGACCGTCGGGATCGTTGCCGGCGACGAACTCGGAGATGTCGCCGACCGTGATGCTGTGTCGACCGAACAGCAGCTGAACCGTGCCGAGCTTCTTGGCGATAGCCTCGGTGAGCAGTTCCCGGTGCCCGACTTCGTTGGGACCACCGATCGAGACGAAGACGAGGCCGTTTTTGACGGAGACGTCGCTCGGGCCGTAAGCGAATGTGCCGTCCGGGCCGGCCAGCGACGGCAGGCCTTTGGCGATGCGGCGCTGGTGGCCAGTGCGACTCACCGCGGTCACCGATCCGGTCCGGCCGAGGCAGATCTCGGGGGCGAAGATGCCAGGCACGCACGAGCCATCGCCGCCGGTGCCGGCCTCGGCTATGAAGAGCCAACCATTCGACCAGTCCAAACCGCGCGGATTGTCGAGACCGGTGGCGACCACTGCGCCCGCCGAGAGCTCGGCCGTTTTGCCAAGATTGTTGAAGCCTGCGGTGCTCCGACCCGCGCCTGCGAAGGAGCCGCCCATCAACAAGATCACGAAAGCGGCGGCACACATTTGAGTTCGTGTTTTCACCGGGTTCCTCCTTGTTTGCAAGCGCATCGTAGGGGGCGAGCCCGGCGGCTGCCATCAGCAAGATTGACTATTTTTCGAGGGGCTTTGAGATAGCAGGGATCGGGTGCGCGACTTTCCAGGAGAAGAGAGGACCCATGAGCGGCAGCTCATCCGCGCATCGACCGGGACCATTCGAAGAGTAGAATCGTCAGGCGCTACCTACTTGAGGCGAGGCAGAGCACGAGGACGCGCGATGCCCGATTCGGCCACCCCTTCACGCCCTCCGCTGATCGGCCGCGAACACGAGCTATCGCTGCTGCTCCGTGGGCTCGAGGACGCGCGGCGCGGCCATGGCACCCTCGTCTGGATCAGCGGCGAGCCTGGTGTCGGTAAGACGAGACTCGCGCAGGAGATCAGTGCCCTTGCAGCGGCCCGGGGCGCATGCGTCCTGTGGAGCCGCTGTATCGAGGCAGACGGCGCACCGCCGGTACTGGCCATGGGCTGAGATCGTCCGGGCGTTCATCCGAGAACGCAGCCGCAAGGATTTCGCCGCGATCGTCGGGTCGACTGCGGGCCGGCTTGCGGTTCTCGTTCCCGAACTTCAGAAGAGCGGATTCGCGTCGCCGCAACTCCCTTCTGGAAAGACCGAATCCGATCGGTTCCTCCTCTTTGACGCGGTTCGAGCCTTTCTGCAGCGGGCCTGCTGCGATCGGCTTCTTGTTCTGGTCATCGACGATGTGCACCACGCCGGCCGCAATTCGCTGCTGCTGCTGGAATTCATCGCACGGGAACTTACCAACTGGAAGGCCCTGGTCATTCTTACCTGTCGCGACGACGAGATCTCGCCCAGCGTGAGGCAGACCTTCGGCGAGCTCGCCCGTATCGGCCTGCAGAGCCTCCCGTTGGCGGGCGTCGGTGTCGAATGCACGCGGCACTTGATGGCGCAGGTCTCTGGCAGAGAGTGTTCCGAGGAGCTCGCGCGCCTCGTGCATGCCCGTACCGGCGGGAATCCATTCTTCGTGACTGAGATTGCACACCTCCAGCTCTACGATGGCGCCGTGATCCCAGAAACTGTCCGTGCTGCCCTCGCGCGAAGACGCAACCGGTTTTCGGATTGCACAAACCGCTTATTGGTCGTCGGCTCGGTGATGGGGCAAGCGTTCGATTTCCGGTTAGTCGGGTCCGTGTTGCACGACGTCACTGAGGCCGATTTGCTGGTGGGCCTCGAGGAAGCGCTGAGCCGTCGTGTGATCGAACCGGTGCCGAGGCATGGGGAGAACTGGTATCAGTTCCGACATGCGCTGATCAGGGACGCCCTGTACGAGAGCGCGTCTCCGAGCCGGCGGGCGCAGTGGCACGCGGCGATCGTGGAGCGGCTCGAGGAGCAGGCCCGACCGCAGCTCGGGGAACGTGTCGAGGAGCTTGCGTACCATGCTGCCGCGGCCGAGGCGCTGGTCGGCTCCTCGCGCGTCGTCAGATATTCAAGGCTGGCCGGGGAGCGAATGATCGCCGCTCACGCGTTTGAGGAAGCGCTGCCACATTTCGAGCGGGCATGGCGAGCGCGCAACGCCGTGCCGCTCGACGAGGAGGCAGCGGCTATCTTGGCCGGACTCGGCCGGGCCCAGGCGGCCACGGCGCTGCGATGGAACCGGCAGGAGGCATGGACCACCCTCCGGCGCGCAGTCGAGTACTACGTGCAGGCCGGTGATCTCGACCGGGCCGCGGGTCTCGCGACGCACCCCTCAGTCGCGCCGGAGGGCGTTGGCGGCATGGCGAGTGTCCTCGCGGGGATCCTGGCCGAGGTTCCCGAGCGCTCGCCGGTCGCGGCCGCGCTGCTCGCGCGCGCGGCAGCCGCCGTGTACTTCGAGACCGGTGACTATGCTCGCGCCCAGGAGAAGTTTGCACACGCACGCTCGATTGCGACGGCGCACCATGACGCTGTCCTCGAGCTCCGCTCACTCGCCTACGCGAGCTCTGTGGATCACTTCGCCCTCAGGTGGACCGAGGCCCTGGCTGGAAGTCGCCGCGCGCTCCAGGTCGCCCAACAGGTGGACGACCCGCATTCAGAAACCTACGCGCGCTATCGGGCCGCCTTTGTTCTGACGCACGTCGGAGCCGCCGAGCAGGCCCGCATCGAGGCCGAGGCAAACCTCGCCACCGCCGAGAAGCTCAGGGATCGCGGGCTGCTGGCGGACGCGTTGTTCGTCAACGCGACGTTGGCGCAGTGCGAAGGGAAATGGGCTGATGCACGGTCGCACAGCGATCGCGGACTGGAGCTGTCGCCGAAGCATCTCCCGATCCTTCATCACCGCGTGCTCCTGGAGTACGAGACCGGCGACCCCACCGCCGCTGCCCGCCATCTGCAGCGGCTGATCGACGTCGATCGCTCCTCGCAGCCCTACCCCCTGGCCGGCGTGTTCACGGCCATGGTGCTCTCGCAGATCGCCTACCTCAGCAGGGACCTCGCGCGCGCGGAGCGCGCTGCCACGGCCGTCCGCCGCCTGCTAGCTCGATCGAACGCCGTGACGAACGCGGTAGTGACCGGCCGAATGGCGCGCGCGCTGCTCGCCGTCCTTTCTGCAAGTCAGGACGCCTGCGAGGCCGAGCTCGAGTTCCTCCAGCCGTTCGAACGGATCATGCCTTCCCAGTGGTGTCTCGCAACCAGCCGCCTGCTGGGGCTCCTCGCTCATGCCGCCGGCCGTCGGCCTCGCGCGCTGGAGCACTTCGCGCGGGCGATCGCGTTTTGTCGGGCGAGCGGCTTCGGTCCCGAACTGGCGTGGAGCTGTTACGACTGCGCGCTCGCGCTGCTCGAAACGGACGCTCGTCGTGACAGGATGAAGGCGGCGGCGCTGCTCGACGAGAGCGGCCAGATCGCGCTATCACTCGGGCTGCAGCCGCTCGCGTCCCGCATCGACGAGTCCCGCGCGCGATATCAGGCGAGGCTCGTGGCGAAACCCGCCGGCCTGACGACGCGCGAGCTGGACGTGCTTCGCCTGATCTCCGAGGGACGGACGAACAAGGAGATTGCCCAGGCACTGTTCATCAGCACCCATACCGTGGCAGTTCACGTCGCGCGCGTGCTCCAGAAGACCGGCACATCGAACCGTACCGAAGCGGCCGCGTATGCCACCCGCCGCCACTTGCTCGGACCGATCGGGGTCCATCCGGCCAGGATCTCCACCGCCGCACCAGAAAATAGCTAATCCCGCTGATAGGTTGATGCCGGTAGCACCCCTACCATAGGCGGAGTCGTGGACGAATGAGACCGGTGCACGTGAGCGCGCGAACCCTGTCGGGTAAAGAGACGAGCATCGGCCGTGCCACGCTCGACGCTTTAGCCTCAGGCTCGGCGGCCGGCTGATCATCCGGGACAGCGAGGGCTATGACGAGAGCCGACGTGTGTGGCATGGAATGGTCGAGAGGAGGCCGGCGGCCATCGTCCGGTGCTCCGGCGTGGCCGACGTGTTCGAGTCGATCCGCTTCGCGCGCGAACACGACCTGCTCATCGCGGTTCGTGGTGGGGGGCACAACGTGGCTGGATTCGCCACGTGCGACGGCGGTCTGCTGATTGACCTGTCACCGCCCGACGAGATCAATGCGGCGGCGACGTTCTGGACTCTACCGGCGGCGCTGCCCTTCCCGCCACCGTTCCACGGCCGCGACGTGGTCATTCTCAACGCGATCTACATCTCATGGGCTCGCAACGATTCTTCGAATATCTTCCGCCTGAATCAGAACATCACCTAGCTGCCTGCTCGCATCCATCAACAGAAGTGGAACCGACGCGCGAAAGCCGTTCCTCAGATTTCTTTGAGCCGCCCGGTCGCGTACTTGTGCAGCAGGCTCGCGATCAACGTCTGATACGGCAACCCCTCGGCGAGCGCCCGCTTCTGAATCGCCTCCAGGTCCTTGCTCGACAGCCGGATGTTCAGCCGTCGGTCCTTGCGGAACGTGGCCTTGGCGTAGCGGGAGTACCGAGTTCGTTCGCGCTTGCCGCCGCCGACGGACTTCCACTCGCCGCGCTCGACGGACTCGAGCAGCTCCTTCTCGTCAGCGTCAATCTTCATGGGACTCCTCACCGAGGTACTGCTTGGTGGCCTTCCGGCTCGGGATGATCGTCTTCAGGAAGACCCTCTGCTCGTCTTGGACGAATGGCACGAGGTACACGTAGTCCTCGCGTCGGACGACGAAAATGCGCTGGCCGCCGTAACGCTCGGGGTTCGGGTGCTCCAGGATGTCGAGCAGGTCGCCTCGCTCGATGTGGAAGACGATGTCTTCGAACCCGACGGTTCGCATTGAACCACCACCCTTTACTGCTTCTGGCGGCGCGACGCGACGTTCGGCACCTCTTTGGACCCTTCCGGAGGCGTGAAGTGGAACAGGGCGGCCGCCGGAGCCTCCACTGTGGCGGTGGTGAAACTGTCGGACACGGCTACGGCTACCTTTTCGAACGTCTGACCTTCCTTGTCAACGCGGCGTTTGTAGAGCTGGGCGGACATCTTGATCCGGACGACCATGTGAGCGTTTCGATCAATCCAGAGTGTGACCCCAGTCGGCTCGCCGGCCCGGGCCGCATTCTCGTCCGACGGCCACGCCGAGTACAACGTCCGAGCCCCGTCTCCTGCCAACCCTTGTAGCGCGAGAATGGAGAGGAGCCAATCCAGGCCGGGCCTTCCAGGGGGCGGCGGCTCGTTCGAGCGTGGGAGCGGTGTGGGCGGCATCACTCCTTCGATCACATAGCATTTCCGCCGCCCGTTGCCGACCTCGACCTCCTCCTCGCGGGCCACCTTGACATCCTGAAGCGCCTCATCCTCCAGCGTCATGAACGCAAACAGGTGGACGCCCAGCATAAGGGAACCGGCGACCGACGAGTTCACATCTCTGAACCTCTGCCCCGTCATGTACTCGTTCTTCAAAGACGTATATGACCAACAGGCCTGGCCGTCGCACATCTGCAGCATCTGGTTACCCTTCGTTTTGGTTGCGACCCGGAAGCGGTCGAGGTTGACTGGTGGGAACCGCTCACTGCCCGGCACTGCCGCCGCGTTTTCGGAAGCAATCGCGAGCGTCAGCTCCGCGATGGTCTCGACCTTGCCATCTTTCCTTGTTTCTTGCGCAAGGAGAACTCGCTCGAAATGGTAGCCGGCAAGGTTCCGGTACGTATCCCGTGCCTTGGCCAGGATGACCTTGGCCTCGGACGTGAGCGCCTTCTCCGGGTTTGTCTGGGCAAGTGCATCCGCCAGCAGCGCACACAGCACGATAATCGGAACCGCAACAAGCCGTCGTAAAGTGATCATCGATCCTCCAGTAATGAGCCGCACGAGGTGCCCAAAGAAGTCGAACGCGAGTGCCGGACCGTCGCCGCAACTGCGGACCAGCACGGCGTCACGCGAACCGGCAGCGCCGAGCGCTCGCCTCAGCCGGCGTTCTCTTCGACGAGCGCAAGCACGGCGCAGACGGCGCCCGAGACGAACGCGACCCGTGTGGATGTCGTCTCAGAACACGTCTTCGTCGGTGTTGTGGCATGACAATGGCTCCCCGTCAGGCTACCACCGCACCGAAAGGCTGAGGCCGCGGACGCCACGGCCCAGCGAGGGCGCGAGCATCACTCGAGAATCGCCGCGCCGGAACAGCGTCGGGTCTCGCCGGACGAGCGCGTCGATCGCCACACCGATCCCGGCCCCTATCGCGCCGAGGACCGGGGGAATGACGACGTACGCGGCCCCGGTGGGATCGCCGCAACTGAAGAATGCTCCCGGATCGCAGTCGGCGTTCTCTTCTGCGACGAGCGTAAGCAGGCCGTAGACGGCGCCCGATACGAACCCGATGAGCGCACCGTTGGCGAGAGTGTCGTGCGGACGGTCGATCCGAAGGATCGCCGCATACGGGACGTCACGGCGCTGACGATCCTTCGACAGGAGCACCAGGTTGTCGGGCGCGAGGTCCTCGATGCGGCCCTGCCACTCCCGTCCCTGGTCGTCGGTGATTCGCACCTTCTGGCCTTCCTTGACACGCCGCCGGATCGCATCGGCGTCGCTCGGGGCGGCAGTCTGAGCAGCGGGAGGGTTCTCCTGTCCCGCGACGAATGATCGGTCGGGAGCGCCCGGTCCGACCGAAAGCGTCGTCATGAGCGCGAGCGTGGCAGCCACAGTCGTCATGTCATCCCCTTTGGGTAAGTGCGTCCGCACCGCAGGCGGCAGGCGCGGCGCCTTTGCTTCGTCGGCATTGCGCGCCGGCGACGCTCCCGTGTCCAACCTGCTTGTGCGGACGCGGGGGCGACGCCGGCTGTGAGGGCTCGAGATCCGTCGCCGACCGGTTCTGCTACTGCTGCGCCAGCACGCGGGCGGCTTCGTGGGCGACGAGTGCGTGGGCGGCGTGCGTCGGGTGGATGCCGTCCCAGAAGAGATACTCCTCCACCGCCTGGCAGAAGAACGGTTCCGCGGTCGGGGTGAGGCACGCCGTCGTCGTGTTCGTCAGCCCGAAGTTCGCCGGGTTCGCGGAGATCTGCTGCAGCAGCGTGAATGCGTCGAGGACCGCGATGTCGATGTCTTCGGATGCCTGATCGACGGCCTCGACCATCGGCAGCAGCATCTGGGTGTTGAACAGCGTCGCGAGGAATGTCGCCACCTGCGTCGCACCCGGGCCGAGCGAGCGGATCGCCGGCGTCAGGCCGGGATTCGGCGCCGTCCACACGAGGAAGTGCTTGGCGCCGGCCTGCTGCAGCATCACGATCGCGGTCTGGATAGCCTGCTGTGCGCACATGAGAATCGGTGCGGCCGTCTGCACCGCCTGCTCGAACGTGCCGCCGCGCTGGAGGACACCCAGTGCCGACACGATGGCATCGCGCACGTCGTTGCCTCCCATCTCGATCACGTACAGCGCGTCGGACGGAGCAACGCTGCTGCTGTCGGCGAGGAACGTCGCGACCTGCTCGGCGAGGTTGACGTTCTCGCTGCCGGGCGCGTCGCAGGCGCGCGCGGCGCCCACCGCGTAGTTGGTGGCGATCGGGCTGTCCGAGGCGTAGGCCGGCCGCACAGTTCCAGCGAGGCCGAGAGCGCGCGCGAACTGCTCGACCCAGGTGGCGCCGTTGCTGAAGTGGTGCCCGCCCCGCGCGTACGGAGCGTTCGGGACGAGCAGCGGGTTGAGATCGTAATCCGGCGGCGTGCTCGTGCCGCCGCGCAACGCGAACGCGTTGCCCGAATCCGACAGGCTGGTGCCGAACACGACGATCTGCGAATACGGTGCGTGCTGTCGGGCCGACAAGGTCGGAACCGCGGCGACGAGCGCCGCGGCCACGACCGCAAACGTCCTGAGCTTCATCATAAATCCTCCTGAAGGCGGGAGCGTGATGCCCGCACCAGCGCACTCGTTGCGCTCCTGTGCAGGTACTTCAGGAATGCAGCGCAGAGGTTACACGGGGACCCGGAAAGCCGTGCCGCGGTCGAGCTGGCGCAGCGAACGCTCGAGCGAGGCGAACCCGGCAAGATCCAATCGGGCCCACGGGATCGGCGGTTCGTCGGTCGCGATCGCCGTTGCCAGCCCGAAATCCAGGAGAAACGCGGATCCCTCCGGTCGCCAGAAGACGTTGCCCGGCACGATCGAGCCGTGAGCGAGCCCGGCGTCGGTGCGCCGCTTCGGTCTTCTCCAGGAGCACCCCAAGGGCGTCACGCGCCTGGCCTGGTGCGAGCCTCCCCGGCGCGACACAGTCGAGCAGCGTCAACCCCGGCCGGAATTCCGTCAGCACGCAAGGGCGTCTCTCGGCGTCGGTCCACGCCGCGAGGGGCATGACGATGGCGTCATCGTGTACCTGCTCCAGCGTCGCCTGCAGCGCCGCGAACCGGCGGGCGAAATCCACCTGCGCCGGGCGCCGCCACGTTTTCAGCCGGAGCAACCGGCGCCAAGGCCAGCCGCCGGTGGCGAGAAAGACGGAGCTCGTGGTGGAGGCGCCGAGAGGCACCTGAATCGTCGAATCTCGCGATTGGCTGCGGGGAAGATCCGGTGCAGGGACGAGCGCTTCCTCGAAGAGACAGGCGGCGCACAAGCCGCGGTAAAGCGCCGCGCACGGGTGTCGTTCACACCCGCCCGCGGTCAGCGAACCATCCGATTTGGTAGAGCGTGTAGTTGACCAGATGAGCGCGCCGCATGGCTCACCGCGGAACGCGCGGAAACCATGGGAAGAACGCCGGTGTGCGGGTGATGTACGCGTGATAGCCTGGCTTCGAGGCTTTCAGCCGTCCTCGAGCAGCGTCACCCCGGACACGCGCATCAGCAAGAACGTCATGAGGGCCGGGCTCAGCACGGTGAGCCATCCGCTGGGCGTTGTGGCCGCGATGGCATAGAGGCCCCACCACAGCGTCGCGTCTCCGAAGTAATTGGGATGCCGCGTGTAGCGCCACAGCCCACGGTCGAGCACCTTTCCGCGATTGGAAGGCTCGCCCCTGAAGCGCTCGAGTTGATAGTCACCCACGACCTCGAAGCCGAACCCGACCGCGAAGAGCAGAACTCCCAGGCCGTCGACGGCGGTGAGGGCGGCCGGTGAACTGGCGCGCACCGCGACAAGGAGCGGAAGGGCGACGAACCACAGGATCGCGCCCTGCAACCAGAAGACGGTGCAGAGACTCCGCCACCAGAAGGCCCGCCCATGCGAGGCGCGCATCGCCCGGTAGCGCGGGTCCTCCTCTTTGCCATGATTGCGGCGAAAGATGTGCAGCGAGAGACGCACGGCCCACAACGTGATGAGGGACGCGACCAGCCAGGACCGCGATGTCAGGGTCGGCGACAGCAGGCAGTACAGCCAGACGAGCAGGACGAAACCGAGCCCCCAGCAGATATCCGCGATACTCGCATCCTCGAGCCTCACACTGATCATCCACACGAGCGTCGATGCAGTCAGGATGATGCCCAGGCCGAGGAGCGCCAAGGTGGGACCGGTCACGATCGGCGCATGCCCGGCCGCTCTTCACAGTGCTGCCGCCAGAAACGTCGCAGGCGGCGCCTCACCGCCGCTCCCGTCCCAGAACACGATGCTTGAACACGTGCCACAAGGCGGGCCCGGGCGGACCGTCGTCGAACTCCACGAGCAGAAACGTCACGTCGTCGTGTACCAGTTCGTCGCACGCCGCATGTGCGTGGAGGGCCGCCAGCAGACGACGCGCAATGTCGTCGCAGGTGCCTGCTTCCCCGTTGAGCACGGTCTCGAGCCCGCGCGTGTCAAACGGCGTGTCGTCGGGAGATATGGTCTCGAGGACGCCGTCGGTGAAGAGGAGCATGCGGTCGCCGGGAGATACGCGGACGCGATGCCGGCTGTAGGCCGGCGTGAACCCGATGCCCAACGGTAGATCGGCGAAGCCGGGTTGCCGAGACGCCGGTGCCGGCGCGCTGAGCGGTGTCCAGGCGCCGGTCTCCGCCCGAAAGAGCCAGCCCGCGGGATGGCCGGCATAGCTCACGGTGAGCCGCCGGCGCGGAGGATAGTAAGTGGCCAGAACAGCCGTCGTCATCACGGCCGCGCCCTTCTTATTGAGGCGTCGATTCAGCCGGTCCAGGACCTTCCGCTCGTCGATGACGTCCACGCTGCGCCGGAGGTGCGCGTGCATCTCGGCGCCGACGGCCGACACGGCCGTGCCATGTCCCGCCACATCCGCCAGGCACACCCGGGCGAGCAGGCCTGACCCGCACACCGACAGGTAGTGGATGTCGCCCCCGGTTGCGCCTGCGCACGGGCGCGAGTACAGCACGCCGCGAAGCCCCGGCAACGTCACTTGCGCATGGATCGTCCCGTTGCCGCCTCTCACTTCGGCGCAGGCGAACGAAGTGGCAGGCGCCGGGTTCGATTCAGAAGCGATCACTACGGTCCTCATTCTCCGGCCCGGTCACATCAGCATTCCGCTCATCCGCCCGCCGGCCAATCGCGCGAAGCATGCCCCCGAAGAGCACGGTGTGCACCGGGAGCAGCACATACCAGTAGAGCAACCCGAACAGGCCGATCGGTTCGAACACGGCGGTCTGGTGGACGATGGCGCCGCCGCCGGCTGCTGGCTCGACGTCGAACTCCAGCCAGGCGCGGCCCGGCAACTTCATCTCCGCCGAGAGCCGCAGGCGTCGTCCGCGGTTCGAACGCCTCGACGCGCCAGAAGTCGAGGGTGTCGCCGACGGCCGGCGCTTCAGGGTCGCGGCGCCCGCGCCGCATGCCCACGCCGCCCACCAACAGGTCCAGCGCGCCCCTGATGCGCCACAGCCACGTGCCGAAATACCAGCCGCGCTCCCCGCCGATTCTGGCAATGGATTCAAATGCGCGGTCGGCGTCGACCCGGACGTGGACCCGGCGTGCGTCAACTAGCTTGCCACCGAAGCGCGCATCGGCCAGTGGCGCTGTCGCTCCTGCCGAGGAGCGCGCATCCGACCACCGCGTCAGCGCGAACGCCCGATCCTCGTAGCGAAGCGCGCGGCCGATCGCGTCGCGCAGGCCGACCGGTCTGATCGGGAATACCGCGAGCGCCGCGGGATCGGTGACGACGGAGCGGTTCTTCAGTCCCTCGATCAGCTCGCGGCCAACTCGCGCGTAGACGGGCGTGACGAGTCCCAGCCACAGGCTGGACAATCGAGGGGTCAGCAGCGGCACGGAGATCATCACGCGCTTCAAGCCCCGTTGTCGCGCGTACTCGCGCATCACATCCCCGTAGCTCGCCTGATCGGCGCCGCCGATTTCGAACGTCCGGCTCCCGGTCTCGGGCAGCTCCAGTGCCGCGGCAAGATAGGCGAGCACGTCCTCGATGCCGATCGGCTGCGCCAGGGTCGAGACCCACCGCGGGCAGATCATCACCGGCAACCGTTCGACGAGTGCGCGGATCAACTCGAACGAGAGGCTTCCGGACCCGATGACGACCGACGCGCGAAACTCCACGACGGGGACGCCACTTGCGCGCAGCACCTGGCCGGTTTCGATCCGGCTCCTGAGATGCTTGCTGAATACCTCGTCGCCCGTCGCGAGACCACCGAGGTACACGATCCGGCGAGTCCCGGCGCGCCGCGCTGCTTCGCCGAAATGACGGGCAGCGATGCGATCGGTTTGGCCGTAGTCGCCGTGCGCCCCCATGGAGTGCACGAGGTAATAGGCCACATCGATGCCCGTCAGCGCGCGATCGAGTGACGCCGGATCGAGAAGGTCCCCGGCGACAACCTCCGTCGCCGGCGACACGCGAGAGGCAAGCGCGGCCGGTTGCCGCGCCAGACAGCGAAGCCTGACTCCCGCGGCCTCGAGCACAGGCACCAGCCGTCCACCGATGTAGCCGGTCGCGCCGGTCAGGAGGACGGATGGCTTCTCCGGCGATCCCGGTTCGCGGCCGTTCACGGCGAACCCCATCATTCGTGCGAGGCTCGTCGATCGGGCGCAGAGCCCTCTTCAGCGAATGAGGACGGTGCACGCTGAGGGCGGGTGAGCCCGAGCCTCGCCATGCGCGTCTCGAGCGTGGTGGGCTTGAGCCCAAGCCGTTGGGCGGCGCCACCCGCCCCTCGGATTCGCCAGCCGGCGCTCTCGAGCACGCCGCGAATGTGCTCTCGTGTGACGTCGGTCAGCGTAGCGCTGCGCTGGCGCGCGCCCGCCGGTGCCGCGGGCAGGGCAATGGTCAGGCGCGGTCCTGTCGCGAGGACCATCGCGCGCTCGACAACATTCCGAAGCTCGCGGATGTTCCCCGGCCAGCCGTACCGTCGGAGCGCCGACATGTTCTCGTCCGTGATGACCTCGACGTGCTTGCCGAACCGCTTCGAGAATTCCTCGACGAAGCGCCACACCAGGAGAGGAATGTCCCCGAGCCGGTCCCGAAGCGGCGGCACGTGGATGGGAAAGACGTTCAATCGGTAGAACAGATCCTCGCGAAACGTTCCCGTGGCGATGCCCTGTTCGAGGTCCCTGTGCGTTGCGGCGATGACCCGCGTGTCCACCCGAATCGCGCGGGGGCTGCCGAGCCGCTCGAACTGCCGCTCCTCGAGCACCCGCAGCAGCTTCACCTGGGTGTCGGCCGGCAGGTCGCCGATCTCGTCGAGAAAGATCGTCGAATGGTGCGCCAGCTCGAACCTGCCGATCTGCCGCTCGACCGCACCTGTGTAGGCGCCTTTCTCGCGGCCGAACAACTCACTCTCCATGAGCGCGGGGGGGAAGGCCGAGCAGTTGACGCGGACCATCGCCCGGTCGCGCCGCGCGCTCAGCGCGTGAAGGCACGCGGCGATCACCTCCTTGCCCGTGCCGGTCTCTCCGAGCAGCAGCACGGTCGAATCGGTGGCGGCCACGTGCCTCACCTGCTCCAGCACGCGGCGGATCGCCGCACTCTCGCCCACGATGAGACCGGCGGCGGCGCGGTCAGCAGGGAACGGTGCTTTCGGCACGGGAGACGGATCCCGGACCGGGGGTGAATCCTGAACGTCGTCGGCTCGAAATATGGCAATCGACATGAAGAGTGCTCCGATCAGCGTGCGCCTGTTAGAACCGCCAATCGAACCCCAGGATCGGGAACAGACCCTGCTGTTCACCGAACTGCTGGCTGTTGGTACGACGGTTCCAGTTGTAGCTTGCGAAGTTGCGGCGGTTCGTCACGTTCTGCACGCCGAAGAAGACATTCAGCGGCTGACCGCTCACGGAGAACGTGCGATCGACGCGGATGTCGATCCGGCTGTAATCGGGTGCGCGCTCGGCGTTGACGCGTGTGAGGTCGTACACGCCGCGCCGCTGTTGCGTCGATATTGCCTGGTCGTAGGGCGTGAACGGGCGGCCCGACAGAAACGACAACCGCGCTGAGAGTTCCCACGACGGCGACAGCCGATAGCCGCCGAGAAGATTGAAGACGAGGGGGTAGTCGAACGAGCCGGGCCGGAGCACGCCGTCAAGGCCCGCATGCCGCGTCCGCGCGATCGACAGGTTGCCCTGGCCGTACAGCTTCGAGGTGAGCCGCTTCTCGACGAAGAGCTCCACGCCCTGCGAGTACCCTTCGCCGGCGCTCGCGAGCGGAAAGAGGATCTCGCGCACGTTGAAGGTGTCGCCGATGTTGGCCAGCGACACGGTGGGCAGGTCGCTCGCCACGGGATAGTCGGTATACGTCTTTCGATACGCCTCTGCCGTCAGCCGCAGGGAGGCGTCGGGCGACCAGGCGAGACCCGTTACGTAATGGCGGGCCCGCCACGGCACGAGCGACCCGTTCTGGGGAAACGCGGTCACGAAGAGGAACGCGGGCTGCTGATAGTACGATCCCGCGCTCGAGTTCCACGACAGCGTATCGGTGAGGCGCACGTTGACGCCCGCGCGCGGGCTGAACCTCGCCTTCGACAGGATGGCGTAGTGGTCGACGCGCCCGCCCAGCGTGAGGTTGACCCGCGACGCCACCCGTTTCGACGCCTGCAGGTAGGCGCCCGACTGGTACGAGCGGAACTGCGTGTCCAGATAGAACGGGTCGATGCCGGCCACCGGCGAGTACGGCGTGTCGTTGCCGTACGGGGACTCCACCGTGTAGTCGATGCGGAACGTCTTGAAGCTGCCGCCGGCCTGCACGGTGTCGAACAGCGGCAGGTGCAGCGTCAGGTCGTACTTGATGGTGGTCTCCCCCTCGCGCGAGTCCTCGAGGTAGACGACGGGACTCTGCGCGATGACGGCGTCGGGCGGCACTCCGGGCGGCGGCACGCCCTGCGCCACCAGGTCCTTCACCTGCTGGCCGACCTTGGCCTCGGAGTGGCTGATGCCGAGCAGGCCCACGCCGCGCGACCCGAAGGTGCGTTGCCAGTTGAAGCCCGTGGCGCTGCGCCAGCCGTCGTAGCGGATGTCGAAGTTGGCAATCTCCTCGTCGAGATCGGTGGACTCGCTCAGGCCGAGCCGAATCTCGTCCACCCCCGCGATGTTGACCAGCCAGATGCGATCGCGGGGCGTGAGGTCGTAGACGGCCTTGGCGTTGAGCGCATACACCACCGGCACGCCACCGAACCCGACGTCATCGGTGAACAGATCGAGGAAGCTTCGTCGCGCCGACACCACCCAGGATCCCTTTGCGGTCCCTGTTCCCGCACCGATGGGCCCTTCGACAATGGCGCCGGCGCCCGCAAAGCCGAGCGTCGCCCATCCGCCGAACTCCTTGCGGCTGCCCTCGCGCTGCGTGACCTGCAGCACGCTCGACGTGCGGTTGATGAAGGGCGCCGGATACCCGCCGGTCAGGAAGGTCACATCCTGCAGCAGCTCGGCGTCGAGCAGGCTCACGGTGCCGCCGGCCGACGCGAAGTTGGCGAAGGCGTTGATGTTGGGAATCTCGACGTTGTCCACGACGAACAGGTTCTCGAGCGGGCTGCCGCCGCGGACGATGATGTCGTTGCGGAAGTCGTTGGTGCCGATGACGACGCCCGGCAGTCCCTGCACATAGCGCGAGACGTCCTGCAGGGCCGCGGCGCTCTTGAGGATCTCGCGAGGGGCCACGAGGAAGCCCGAGTTCTTCACCGCCTCGGGCGCCCGGAACTCCGGCGCGGTCACGGTCACCGTCTGCTGGAAATCGTCCACCGTGGGCAGCGTGATCTCCACGGTGCCGTCGAGCCCCGCGCGCACGTCCACGGGTTCGGTGGTGAAGGGCAGGCCTTCGAGGGGCAGAATCTCCAGTCGATACCTTCCGGCGCGCAGCTCGCCGATCCTGAACACGCCGCGCGCGTCGCTGGTGGCGCATGAAGAAGTGTCGAGCGCGCACACGCGCACCCCCTCCGCCGGTTGACCGACGGCGTTCACGACGACGCCGCCGATGGCGCCCACGCCGGTCGTGTCCTGTGCCGCCGCAGACGTGCAGAGAAGGATCAGCATCACGGCGGCCAGCGCAAACGAGATGCTCGGACGGAACGCGAAGGTGGGACGTGTTACGGCTGTCACGCGGCGCGTCCCCCGATGCGGACAAGTTCCTGCTGGTAGGCGTGGTAGTCGGAAACGACAACCCCTCGCGGCCGGATGATCGAGGCGTGACGCTCCGCGCCACGTCCGCCGGCCCAAAGCTCGACGCCGTTTGGAAGCTCGCGGACGATCGTCTTCAGCTCTCGTTCGCGTGCCTTGGCGGCTGCGTCCGTCGTCAATCCGAGCACGAGCACCTGGGCGCCGGCGGGCTCGACGCTGTCGATGATTTCGCGGGCGGGCAGATCGGCGCCGAGGTAAGAGACGCCCAGCCCGGCGCTCGCCGCCAGCATCGCCGCGCCGAGCGTCGCGATCTCGTGGCGCTCGCCGGAGGGGGTCGCAAAGAGCAGGCGGGTCGATGCCTCGCGCCGCGCGTAGAGCCGGAGAAACGCCCCGAGCAGGTTCCGCATCGTGGACGACATCAGGTGCTCCTGCGCGATGCGCGTCCGCTGGCTGTGCCAGTCGTCGCCGACTCGTGTGAGGAGCGGCATCAACACGTCCTGGAGAAGTTCGAGCGGACGCAGCACCGCGGCCAGCCGCGAGAGCTGCTCGTCGATGCCCACGGCGTCGTACTGGCGCAGCGCGGTGATGAGCGGAGTCGTATCGAGCGGCGTCCGCCGCGCCGGGTCGGCCCCGGGCAGGGCAACGGCACCGGCCGCGCCACAGAGATCGCGCAGTTCATCGTTGCTGAGCCCGGCCAGCCGCCCGATGCTGTGTCCCTGCTCGACGGCCCCGCTGAGGAGCCGCAGGCGCGCGACATCGGCGTCTGTGTACATCCGTCCCCGATCATCACGAACCGGCGTGACGGCGCGGTAACGGCGTTCCCAGGCCCGCAGGGTGTCGATGCCGATGCCGGTCATCCTGGATACCGCCCGGATCGGGTAGCTGGCCGAAGTCGCGCGGGCCTTGCTCATCGCACCACCAGCCTCACGACGGCGGCGCACGCGGCCGTGGCAAACGTTCCCCACGCCACGTCGGCCAGCGTCACGACAAACGGCCACTGCCGCAGGGTGGAGTAGTTGGTGAAGTCATAGACGCCGTACACCACGAGGCCGCGCGATAGAAGTTCTTCATCAGCAGTCCGAGCCAGACGCCGTCGAGCACCATGAAGGCGACCGCGCCAATGGCCACATGCGTGAGTGTGTGTCCCATTGATGTCCCGTTTTCTGCGGCCAGCGTACCCCGCATTCGGGTAATTTGTCAAACGTTTGTCATGGACAAAACCTTGACGACAACGCCGGGGTCCTGATATTCCCGACCTCGGCGAAGATGGCGTTTCTCTCCGGCCTCGGCGGTGTGACCGGCGGAACGCTGACCGTTGAGTGCCCCGACCGCACATACCGGTTCGGCGATCCTGACGAGCTGGATGCGGCCCTGACGGTCCACGACGAGCGGTTCTTCCTCCGTGCGCTGACGGGCAACGACATTGGCCTCGGCGAGTCCTTCATGGACGGGACTGACGACGCCGATCTGGTGCCCCTGGTACGGCTGATGCTTCGCAACCGACGGGTTGGCGAGGCCGGGGCGCGCATCGACGTGTTGCACGCGGACTATCGCGAACTAAGGGGGCGGTTCGACAAAATCGTGAGCATCGAGATGTTCGAGGCGGTGGGTCTCACGCACTACGACGACTACTTCTCGGCGGTGGACCGCCTGCTCGCGCCGGACGGCGTGATGTTCCTGCAGACGATCACGGTCGACGATCAGTGGTTCCCGCAGTGCCACGGCACGCCGGACTGGATCGAGAAGTACATCTTCCCGGGCGGCGAGCTCGCGTCTGTCGGGGAGATGCTCGCGTCGCTCGCGCGGACGACGTCGCTCGCGCTGTATCACGCCGAGAATTGCGGCACCCACTACGCACGCACCCTACGGGGGTGGCGCGCCAGGTTCCGTCGGAACCTCGCGCGAGTGCGCGCCCTCGGGTTCGACGAGCGCTTCATCCGCATGTGGGACCTGTATCTGGGATCCTGCGAGGCGACGTTCCTCGAACGTCACACCGGGCTGTTTCAGCTGGTGCTGCTGAAGAACGGCGCCCAGCGCGTCCTTTTCAACGAGCCGTGGTCTGAACCCGCCACGCAACCGCACGCCGCAGGCGCCAGCGAATCGGCCGCCTGAATGATCGAGGTGATCGTTCCGGACGACTCAGTCGCTCGGCAGGATACGAAAGGGTTTCCGGCCTTTGATTCTGTAGACCGAAAAATCCGTGCGATCGGTCGTGAACACGGACGTGCACTCGAGCTCCTCGGCCAGCGCGACAAGCGTGGCATCCGCAAAGTCCATCGGCAGATCGGCATACTTGTCGAGCAGCTTCCGGACACGCTGCAATGACGTCGTGCTCGAAGGAACGAGGAGCGCGCCCCCTGAGAGGAAGAAATCGACGCAGGCGGCGCGTCCGCCCTGAACACTGGCCAGGAGGTGAGTGGCTTCAGTCAGCACCGCCTCGGTCGACACCACAGGGCCGGTCCAGTCGGCGAAGGCACGACGGCATTTCAGGTGGTGCGTCTGGCTGCGATCGAGGAGCGAGACCAGTGCACCGGTATCGAGCAGCAGCTCACCGCGCATGCTTCAACGACGCGAGAACGTACTCACGATGTCGCTCTGCCAAGTCGGGGATTCCCGACGACAACGAGCCGATGAGGTGCGCCACCCGTTCGGCTCGTTTACCGTTACCGTCGGCTGACGGAGCTCCCTGAAGGAACGCCTCGAGGGCCATGCGGACGACGTGCGAAGGCCGGCGTCCCAGGCGGCGAGATGTTCGCCTGAGCGTGCGACCCAACGATGTGGGCAGTCGGACGGTGATCTGATCGTCCATGAAGTGATCCTCCAGTGCGTGCACTGCAATTGTAGTGCGACGCACTGCAGCGGGCAAGGTGCTGGCGGGGCTCCAACTCCGACCTCAGATATGTGCCCATGAGGCACACGATGGCATCGGCTCCAGTGTGCCCGCCAGTGTGCCCAAACCCGGTCCGAGGACCATCCATCGCCAGCCAACGTCAACCAAGCCATTAACAAAAAACGGGCCTGAAATCGTCGATTTCAGGCCCGTTCTCTGATCCCCGGCAGCCTTAGCAAACCGCCGCTTTCGGCCACTCACCCACCTCACCACGGACTCCAAGTTTACGTCGGACAACCATGCGCGAAAGGGATGATCGGCACCAGTCCCAGTGACCCTTGGCATCCGAACCGGCATCGTCAACGGCAACTCACTCTGCAAAAAGCGTTTGCCGGATTTCACCGTCGGCGATCTTTGACACATCGCATGGACACTCTCGCCACCCGCCATTTTGCGATCCTTGGGACGCCGGGCTACACTGACGGACTTTTTGACCTCTGCGTGACGACCCATTCCGGATGATGGTCCAGGCACAGATTTGACGTAACCCTGCAACTCGATGCCCCAACGGTCTCATCCGAGCAAGATTGTCTGGTGGGCGGCGGGACTGGCTTTGTTCCTGTTGCTCTGCTGGCGTGCCGTCGGGACGTTCGGGCCCCCGAGTGACGTCAACGATGTCAGCTTCAATTCTGACTCCGCCATCCTCGTCTTGATGGCGAACGACGACCGCCCGATCAACATCTTCAACTTCTACTACTACGGCGCGAGCAGATGGGGGGCCTGGGCCTTTCTGCTCGCCCAGTTGATTCATCAGTCGACCGGCTATCACTGGACGGACAAGGGCCTGACGATCGCGCAGATTCTCTGGGTTCTCGCCGGGGCATTGGTGTTCGCTCGATTGAGTCGCCGGGAGACCGTCGTCGCCGGCCTGGTGTTCCTGATCGCCGTCTGTCTACACCGCGAAGCGCGCTACCTGCTCTTCGAACTGAGCCAGCTTTACGGATTTCAAACGACGGCGTTGCTCCTGGCCTGGTTGGGAACGCGTCGCGTATTCGACAGCTGTCTCGAACCAACATCGACCGGGGCGCTGCGGCGCCGCCTGATCTGGCTGGCGTTTACGGTGCTGTGGTCATTCCTCGCGATCTGGAGCTCCGTCGCGAGCACGGCGTTTCTCTTAGGGCTCGTGGCGGTCGAAGGATTCCTCGCGTACATGGTGGCCCCCTCGAACACCTACGGACGCGTGCTCCTCCCTGTCTCGCTGACGTCCAGTGTCGTGATCGCAGCGACCATCGCCGAGCGGCTCCAGAAAGAGGTGTATCACCGCCATTCCGCCCGGCACTACGGCTATGACTACGACACCCACTTTGCATTGGATAGTGGGTATCTGGTCCACAACTTCGGCAAACAGCTGGACCATGTCGCTGGGCTGTCGTGGTGGCCGCTGTACGTGATCCCGCTGGTAGCAGCCCTCGCGCTGATGTTTGGGATGGCGTACGCACACCTGGCAAAGAGCGTCGCGCTACGGGACAGGCTGAAAGCAATCCTGGCCGATGACACGACGAGCCTCGCGCTCTCCACGTTGAGCATCGCCGTCCTCAACTTCGTCATGGCTGTCGTCGTCGATCACGTACGCCTCAACGACTATGACGATCGTTACCTGACACTGACGAGTCTCTTCGGGCCGATCAGTGGAATGCTGACCCTGGTCGTCCTGTTGAAACTGGCGGCACAGTCGTGGGCCGTCGAACGATACGTGCGGCCCGTGCTGTGCTCCGCTGGCGTCCTGTTGCTGGTGAGCGCTTTCCCCCGCCCGCACCATAGCTTCGAATATCAGCTGCTGCAGGAAACTGCCGACATCCTGGCACAGCGAGCGCCGAATGCCGTGCTCCTGGGCGGCTACTGGGATACCTATGTGATCAGCGCGCTGCAGAGGCACGGAACGATGACGCCCGTGCCGGTCGAAGGATGGTCGTTTCGTACGCCGTGGACGCCAGAAGCGCTGAAGAGCGCCAGCCGGGTTGTCGTCGTGTTTCGTCGCCCGACGCCCCGAGCGCAAATAGCGCCACCCTTGCAGCTTCAGCAATACGGGCATACGCTCACGCTCGTCGACCCGCACTGGTACGAAAACATGGCATTCGCCTTCGCACTCTACGCCAAGGAGACGGGCTAGGCGGCAGGCCCCTACAAGACGGGTGGAGAAACTTTTTCGATCTTGGTGTATCGATGTCCTAGAGGTTCAAACCTCGTCTGCGGCAGCAGGCGGTACTTGTGAAGCGCGTACCTGACTACCAGCCAGAGAATGCCAAGGCCGTACTTCGAACTTGCGACGAAGTTGGCTGAAGAGGCCTCCGGGAAATACCTCGTCGGCACGGACACTTCAGCGATTCTGAATTTCGCCGCGACGATTTGCGCGACGATTTCTTGATCGAAGATGAACCCGTCTGAGTTCATCTGGAAGTGCACCGCCTCCAGGACCTGTCGGCTGAAGGCACGATAGCCCGTGTGGTACTCGGATAAGCGAAGACCGAAGGCGGTGTTCTCGACGCCAGTCAGGAACCTGTTCCCAAGATACTTCCACCAGGGCATGCCCTGCTTCATGGGAGAGACGCCCATCAGCCGAGATCCGAGCACCACATCGGCGGCGCCACTCTTAAGAGGTTCGATCACTTGCGGGAGACAGGTGGGATCGTACTGGTAGTCAGGATGGACCATGACAATGATGTCCGCCTGTGCCTTGAGCGCTTCGGCGTAACAGGTCTTCTGATTCCCTCCATACCCGTAGTTGCGATTGTGGATGAAGAGCTCCAGATTGAGCTGACGCGCCACCTCCACCGTATCGTCTGAACTCGCATCGTCCACCAGCAGGACGAGGTCGACGACATCGTGCGGAAGCTCCAGGTAGGTCATCCGAAGTGTCTTAGCCGCGTTGTATGCGGGCATGATTACGACAATCTTCGGACCGCGGTCTCTCGACATCTTTCCCCCTCTTCGAGACCAGAACCGATCGCGCTAACGCCGATTCTAGCGCACACACGAGCGGGGCAAGGGGTCCAGGACCGCCACAGCAGGCGCGACAACCTGTGCTGTAGAATCGCACCACCCGCCCCGGCGCCCTGCAGGTCATGACCGCGCGAATGCGCTCATGCACACGAGGCGCATCACATCTTCCGGAGAACCTCATGCGATCCGTCGTCGTTCTGATCAGCGCAATCGCGATGCTCCTGACGGTTCCTGCGCGGACGCAGGAGATCCCACGAAAGGACGCCGAGGACCGCGTCTTCGGCTGGATGAAGACCTACGACTTCAAGGACGCGACCGCGCCGATGACCGTCGACCACCGGGTGTATTCGGCGGCTCAACTGAGTGTTGCGAATAACTTCGCGAACTGGATCCAGCAAAGCTACGTGCCAGTCGGCGGACTGGGCGATGTCGTCCGGTTCGTTTCCGCAAAGCTGACCGCTGGCAACCAGGAAACCAGGTCGCTCCCGCAAAGCTACGGGGCCATCGCGAAGATCTACTCGGTTCTGAAGTACGGCGCCGCCGGCAAGGTCGAACTGCTGGCGACCGACCATATCCTCTGGAAGGTCAGCGCGAACGAGGTCTACGGCGAACCTGCGACCGAACTCAGCACGCCGGAGCAGTATTACTTCACGCTTCCGAAGTTCTCCGAACAGGGAGCGAATTACGGCGATGAGCTCGAGAAGGCCGTGGACCTCTCGACGCACCCGGTGCTCGGGCGGTTCCCGGCGTATTTCTTCAGGAACTCCGTCACCGGCAACCAGAAGTACCTGCTGCTCTCCAGGGACAACCGGCTGCCGTTCGTGAAGCTGACCAGGGGCGAATATCTCGACGCCCTCGGTGTCGCCATCGCCCGGAAGTACGCACGAGACCGGTTCAACATCACGGACGCGAACCAGGGCAAGGGCAACGAGGGCCGGATCGCTCGCGCCATGGTGGACGTCGACCAGCGGCATGCGAAGCGCGTTGCCGCCCTTGCGGTCGCTCGCGAGCGATACAAGGACCGCCTGCAGGAAGTCGCGGAGATTGAGTCCCTCTCCCCGGACATCATGCTCGAGAACCGTGCCGACGCGTTCCTCGGGACGGGCGGTGGCGACCTCCGCATTCCCGTCTACAAGGTCGATCCGGCGGTGGCCGCGCTCTGCAAAACCGGCGGGCCGCAGTGGATCATCGTGACCTGGACCGCGCAGCTGAACGACCCCACGATCAAGCGGCTGCACGATGCCGTGATCAACAACTTCAACTTCGAGTATCTCTACGACTACTTCTTCGCGCCTGAGAAAGTCGCAGGCCGGCCATATGCGCCGCTCCGCAACCCGGCGGCGACTGCGCCCGTTGCGACGACCGCGGCGTCGGCATCGAGCAAGGGGCGCGCGGCCGATCCCAACGTGTTCTTCTTCGATGACTTCTCCACGACACCCGTTGGCAAGGCGCCGATCGGCTGGAGAAGCACGTTGAATAGCAACGGGGCGGGAAGCGTCGTCGCGACAATCGACGGCGGCGAGGACCGCTGGATGACGACGACCGGATTCACGTTGACACCCGGTCACCTGAAGACGCCGTTGCCCGCCGACTTCACGGTGACCTACGACCTGGTCGCCGCGGCCAACTACACGTGGGGCGCCCGGGGCATGACGTTCTCGCTGTCGAAGGGCCCTGCGTCCGGGGGTTCGGGGACCTTCGTCAGCCTGCGTCTGCGTCCCGGATCGGGCAGCGGGGACGGAGAGGCCGTGCTCGAGGCCAGATTCCCCGGGGCTGAGGGCTACCTGAGCGGCTCGAAGTGGTTCGTGGTTCCCGGCTTCTCCAGCAAGACCCAGTCGAAGGTCGCGGTCATGCTCGTCAAGCGGGGCGAACGACTACAGGTGGTCCTGAACAAGGTGAAGGTGTTCGAGTCCGACAAGGCCATTCCCGCCGGCCTCGTGTTCGACCAGCTGTCGTTGCAACAGGGCGGCACGTTCAGCGCGAACGACAGTATGTTCATCAGCAACGTGACGATCCTGAAGCAGTGAACTGCAACCGCCGTCGACGGGTTCAGGCAAAAGGTCTGCCGCTGAGCTTCATTCGTGGCCCGCGTCTCGCATACGAATCGCGGGGTCCAGAGGAACCCAGCAACCTTCAGCTGGGCGGTTTGATGAAGCGCGGAGAGCCGAGCGGCGTTCATCGGCGGCAGCCGATGGGTTTGCCCCGACGTCAACCCGCGATTAGAAGGGGGCGTGAAATGTTTCAACGGATTCGCCAGTACAACCTCATTGGTGTGAGTGGCCAGTGGTACCCGACCGCGGGCATACGGCGATCCGCAAGTGGATGGCAGCTGGGATGGATGGCTCGTGTTCTTTCTGGTGGGAGGTGGTTCTGCCGTCGCCACTGATCGGGAAACGACCCAGGCCACTCTTCACGCGCTGACAGCCTGGGCGGCGGGCTTGAGTCCTGTGTACCTCGAAGGTGCGCTCGCTCGAGCGTTGAGGCTCGCGCGCCAGCCGGGCATTATCGGCCGGCTGAGCGCTGCCGAATACGAAGCGCTCGAGGATGCCGAACGGCTCGAATCAGCTGCAGAAATCGAGCGCGTCAACGCGAATGTGGACGAATTGGCGGCCGCCCGGGCGCGCGCCGACGCCGAACAGATCCGCCGCGAACGTCTTGCCACCGAGAGTGCGCTGGCGGCGACGGAAGAATTGGCAGCCACGCAAGCCGCCGAGATACACGAGGAAGCCGCCCGGCAGGCACGCGTCGTCGCCGCCGACGCTGCGCAACGGAGCCGGTACGCCCAAGAGGACTCGACTCGAATGCCGCGTACGAAGAAACGTCTCGCCGGGAAGAAGAAGTGACTTGACGCCTGCCCGACGTACCGCGGGCGCCTGCATCAACTGCGGGCGCCCGTCGGTGGCAGAGTAATGCTCGTCGAACTCGTTGACTTCGATGCAAAATTCGCCAGGCAGACGCTTCTCGCATTCGCTGGACGCCTTGCGGGGTCAAGCGTAGTCGAACGAAACGTGGTGACGGGACTCATCGTACCGTGACTGCGCTGCTGCGCGCCAAGTCGACAAAACTGTGTTCCAACAAGTAGCGGAACTCGTACTGCCCCGGCCGCGTCGGCACGATGAGCGTATGCGTACCGGACGTCGCGCCATTCGTGTCACCCCACCACTCGTCGTCGTAGCTCCCTCCCACCGGGAACAGGGCGATCCAGTCGCCGGCTCGAGCCCCCGGCGCGGTCCAACTCACACTCATTCGGCCACCAGCGTCAACCGCGTCAGTGCTGAGCGTAACCGTGACGGGCTCTTCCAAGGAATAGATGAAGGCCGCGGCCAGCGCGCCGGCCAAACCGCCCGGGTTGGTCACGACGACGTCCGCCGTCCCGGCGGAGCGGGCGGGGGCGATTGCGGTGATCGTCGTGCTGTTGACGACAACGACTCGTTCCACCGTGGCATCGACCGTCACGGTTGCCCCGGCGAGGAATCCGGTCCCGCTGATGGTGACGGATGTGGGACGGGCCGTTGAACCCGTCGACGGCGAGATCCCCGTCACGGTGGGCGCGACGGGTGGCGCCGTCGGTCCTGACGGGGACTGTCCGTCGCAGGCAGTAGATCCGATCGCGAACGCCAACAGCAACACTCCGCGATGGGTGCTCGTAGTCATGGTCTTTTGTCTCCTAATCAGGAAGCGAAAACACAGCGCGAGAACCTGAAGGGCGCTATCGGAAAACCGCCCAGGGCGACGGATTGGACGCTACGTCGATCCAAGGCTGCAAAAAGAGCCGCCGGCGCCTAGAATTGGGCATTACCGAGCACCCGACGGATATCACCGCTCTCCTTCTCCAGTGGGGGAAAGGCGACGTGGCTGCCCGCGAGCAGCTGATCCCGCTGGTTCATCGTGAGCTGCACCAGATCGCGCGACGCTGCATGGCAGGTGAGCGCGTGGGACACAGCCTGCAGGCAACGGCGCTCGTCAATGAGGTCTATGTCCGTCTTGTCGACGGGAAGGCTGTTGCCTGGCAGGACCGGGCGCATTTCCTCGCTGTGGCGGCTCGAGTGATGCGTCGCATCCTCGTCGACCACGCGCGCGCGAGGTACGCACAGAAGCGCGGCGGCAAGGGCGCCCACGTAACGTTCGACGAAGGGCTCGTCGTGACCGACGAGCCCGATCAGAACGTCGTCGCGCTGGACGACGCCCTCGAGGCACTCGCGAAGTTCGACGAGCGCAAGAGCCGCGTCGTCGAGCTGCGGTTCTTTGGCGGGCTGAGCGTCGAAGAAACAGCGTCAGTCGTGGATGTGTCGGTCGATACAGTGATGCGCGACTGGCGGCTGGCCAAAGCCTGGCTGCGGTCAGAGATGCGCGGCGATCACTCCGACGATGCCTGACCCGCTACCGTCTCGAAGCGCGTCGCGCGCGCGTCATTGTCGTCTCCAGGGATAGGTCATTGCGTGTTCCCCCATCCAGGAAGCGAGAAACGGCGGCGCCAGGTGGCAGGAGTGAAAGGGGCTAGAATTGCGGCGAGATTACCTGTTGCCGCCCTCCCATGACGCCTGAACGCTGGCAGCGGGTCGAGGAGCTGTATCACGCGGCCCACGCCAGGCCGGCGGGCGAGCGTTCGGCGTTTCTCGCCGAAGCCTGTCGGCAGGACCACGCGCTCCGGCGCCAGGTCGAATCCCTGCTGAACGAGTCGTCAGACGACGGCTTTCTCGCACCGCCGACAATCGGGACGGCGGCAGACCTTGCCTCGAGCATGCCGCACACGCTGCCGGACATGACCGGCCAGTCGCTCGGCGGGTATCGCCTGGACGCGCTGCTTGGCGCGGGCGGGATGGGCGAAGTGTACCGTTCGCACGACGCTAAGCTCGGGCGCGACGTCGCGATCAAGGTTCTGCCGGCCGCGTTCACGAGCCATCCCGACCGACTCGCGCGCTTCGCGCGCGAAGCGCGGATGCTCGGAGCGCTGAACCACCCAAACATCTGCGCCATCTACGGCTTCGAGCATGCTGACGGCGTTCGCTTCCTGGTCCTCGAGCTCGTCGAGGGCGCCACGCTCGCACATACGCTCGCAGACGTGGCGAATCTGCACCAGAAAGGTGGCGGACTACCGCTCGGACAGGTGCTGGGCGTCGCGCGGCAGATCGCCGAGGCCCTCGAAGTCGCGCATGAAAAGGGCATGATCCACCGCGACCTGAAGCCCGCGAACGTCAAGATTACGCCCGACGGAGCGGTGAAGGTCCTCGACTTCGGCCTCGCAAAGATTGTCGACGACGATGATTTGTCGTCCGACCTTTCGAGCGCACCGACGGAAGATGGCGTGAGGCTCGCCGGGCCCATTATCGGCACCGCTGCCTACATGAGTCCCGAGCAGGCGCGCGGCCTGCCAGTCGACAAGCGCACCGACATCTGGGCCTTTGGCTGCGTCCTGTTCGAGATGGTGACCGGGCGAGTGGCGTTTCCCGGCGACACGATCTCGGACTCGATCGCGAAGGTCCTCGAGCGCGAACCGGACTGGTCGGCGCTGCCGGCCGCGACACCTGCGCCGATTCGACGGCTTCTACTCCGCTGCCTGACGAAGGATCCGAAGCAGCGACTGAGAGATATCGGTGACGTCCGGATCGAGATCGACGCGATAGACGAAGTGCTCCCGGGGACTGCGGTCATGCGCGGAGCGCCCGCCGCTCCGGCGAACGCGTGGTTGAAATGGCTGCCGTGGGTGGCGCTGATAGTGCTCGCCACGGGATTGATCGCGTGGGAAGCCTGGCGGGGAGCGCCGCTCGAGGTCGCCGCAGACCCGCTCGCCAACGCCACGTTCGCATGGCTTACCGATTGGGAAGGCTCCGAAGAGCAGGCGGACATCTCGCCCGATGGCAGGTTCGTCACGTTCGTCGCCGACAAGGCTGGAGAGTTCGACGTCTGGGTGAGTCAGGTCGGCACCGGGAGGTTTCAGAATCTCACTCTCGATGGCCCGCCCATGAACACGCCGGCAAATGTCCTGCGAAGTCTTGGGTTCAATGGCGACGGGTCGGAGATCTGGTTCAGCCGCGAGGGTAATCCGGGACGAGAGAAGTTGCTCCTGCCAATCAACGGCGGCGGGACGCCTCGATCCTTCCTGGACAGGGGGCGCTCTACTCCGTCCTGGTCGCCAGACGACACCAGGCTCGCCTTCATCGACTCCAACGCGCACGGCGACCCGCTGTACCTCGCCGATCGCATCGGCGCGAACCCTCTTCCGATCAGCGTTCCGCCCCAGGGCCCGCAACCGTTCTTCAGGGAAGGCCGCCACACACACAACCCGGTGTGGTCGCCCGACGGCGAATGGATCTACTTCGTGCACGGGATGGGGCCAACCGGCAGGATGGACGTCTGGCGCATGAAACCGTCAGGCGCATCGCCGGAGCAACTCACCCACCAGCATCCCGACGTGAACTTTCTGGCGCCGCTCGATCCGCGCACGCTGCTCTTCGTGGCGCGCGCGCAAGACGGGTCAGGACCCTGGCTGTGGGCCCTCGACGTCGAGAGCAAGGCGACGCGCCGGCTGACGGTGGGCCTCGAGCAATACACGTCCGTGTCGGCGAGCCGCGACGGCCGTCGCGTCGTCGCAACCGTGGCGAAACCCGCGGCCAGCCTCTGGCGCGTTCCGTTGGACGATCGCCGCGTCGAGGATGTCGATCCGCAGCCCTACACTGTGCCGACCGAACGCGCCCTCGCACCTCGCCATAGTGGAGCGTCGTTGTTCTACCTCTCCCTGTCTACTCGCGGTACCGGTGACGGGCTCTGGCGATTTCACGACGGCCAGGTGTTCGAGGTGACGAAGGGCGCCGACAACGTGCTGTCCGAGCCTCCCGTGGTGTCGCGCGACGGCAGCCGTGTCGCGGTCGTCGTCAGGCAGCCCGGAAAACGACAGCTCGCGATCATGTCGGCCGACGGCACCAACGCGCGGACGCTGGCTCCATCGATCGAGATCCATGGCGTCGTCGGGCAAGGCGCGGCAGACTGGTCGCCCGATGGCTCCTGGATTGTCGCCGCCGGCAGCGACGGGACAGCGCCGGGGCTGTTCAAGATCCCGGTGGACGGCGGCGCGCCCGTCCGGCTGGTCGAGGGCTGGGCTTACAACCCGGTCTTTTCGCCGGACGGTGAGGCCATCATCTATGCCAGCGGCTTCGGCGGCGCCGGCGGCACGAGCGTGCTGCGCCGCATACGGGCGGACGGCACACCAGTTTCCATGCCGGAGATCGGGGTCCGTGTCGGCGGAGCCCACCGTTTCCTGCCGAACGGCCTGGGCCTGGTTTACCTGCGCAGCGTCGAGTCCAAGGACTTCTGGCTGCTCGATTTCGCCACCAACACGACCCGGCAGCTCACACACTTCCGCGATAGCGGCTTTCTCATTACTTTCGACGTCACGCCTGACGGCAAATACCTCGTCTTCGACCGCACGCGCCAGAACTCCGACATCGTCCTGATCGACCTGCCGGCGAAGTAGAGCCCAGGTCCTCCCACTCCTACAACTTCTTCAGATACGCAAGCAGCGCGGCGCGCTCTTCGGGCGTCGGCCGTCGATCGAAGTTCACGCCGTCGGTGGTCGCGATCGGAGGCACGACCGCCGTCGGCCCAGGGACGAAGTTCACCTCCGCGCGCGTGAAGAGCGCGATGTAGTGATCGACCATTTCTTCGAGCGTCGCGGCGCTGTTGTTGATGAAGTACGGCGCGGTCTTGCTGATGCCCCGAAGCCCTGGCACATCGAACTTCTCCCAATCGTCTCTGGGCGCGGCCCCGCCAACGAACCCGGTCAGGAGCGCGCGGCCGGGATCGGACGACGTGCGGCGAATGATGTCGCCGGGCTGAAGCGTGGTCCCCGCAGGGCCCGGTGTCGCGATCGACAACTCGATCTGGTAGGTGCGCACATTGCGCGCGAGTTGTGGCGAGCACGGAGCGAACACGTAACGCGCGGCCGGATCGACGGGCCGCGGACACTGGCTGAAGATGTTGTGGAACCGAATCACCGGCGCCGGCGGATTGTTGGGCGTCGCCTGCGGGGTCGATTGTCCGGGCCCGCCGTGGCACTGGCCGCAGGCACGTTCGAACACCGCCTTGCCCTGTCGCTCGAGCGCATTGAGCTTTCGATCGGGATCCGGCAACGGCACAGTGCCGCTGCGCACGGCATCCGACAAGGCGCGAACAGATTCGTTGGTGAACAACACACGCTGGAACGACGACAGGTCATCGAGCAGCCGTTGCGGCGGCGCCTGACCGATCTGCGCGTGATTCGTCAGCGCCCCCAGCGCCTGCTCCTGGAGTGTCGTGAATCGGCCGTCCAGCTGATAGCCACCGGTCTGGTTCGGCCCGCGTGGCCACAGGATGCCATCGTCTGGTCCGGTGAGCGCGACATCGTTCACCGTCGGCACGCTCCGCCACACATCGACTTCCGTCTCCGCCGACGGCAGGTTGGTCGCCGGATCGATGAGCCTGATGTTGGGCGGCAGCGTGAACGTGATCCGGACGAGGCCGTTCTGGCGAAGATTGCTGAAATCGCTGGCGCTTTCGCCGTTGGTCCGGAAATCATCCGCGTCGATCGGCCGGAAGAGCGGATCATCGGCTTCCGGATTCCACTGGCGCCGCCGTTGAAGCAGCTGGAACCTCGCCTCGGCGCTGGCTGGCGAGAGCTGGAAACTGTCCGTCGGCATGTGACAGTCGGCGCAGGCGCGGCCATTCGCGGCCAGTCCATGCAGCTTGCGATCGAAGAATGCAAGGAAGCCGCGGGCGACGGCATCACAGGGCTCACCACCACAGTCGTGCACGCCGCGGTTCGAAGCGCTGCTCACGCGGCCGTTCGACGCGAACGGTATCAACTCGGCGCCGCTGGCTCTCATCAGCAGCGTCGAGAACAACACGAGACCGGCGACAGCCAGCAGTGATGATGTCTTCACAGATGCCCTCCGATCTGTGAAGCGAGAAACCGGCGGCGAAACCTGCAGGAGTGAACGGCTGGCTAGCGCCCCAGATCGAGCCGCACGCTGAGCATCGCGCGGCGCGGGTCGATGAAGATGTCAGCCTGACCTTTAGTTGCGGCGTCGTATGAGGCGGACTTGATGCTCTCCGCGGCCGTGTCGTTGAGGAGATTGAGCACGTCGAGACACAAGTCGACGCGACCGGAATCGCTGAAGCGGAACGCGTCGCGAGACGCGGATGTCGAAAAGCGTCTGCGACGGGAGCCGCCTCGTGCCGCGCGGCTCGATCAGGATCGACCGCGCCGCCTCGTTGGGATTCACCAGCGCCGTCTCGGCCCAGGGCTTGCCGCTGAAGTACTGCAGGTTCGCCGCGACCACGAAGCCGGTGCGAGGAACGTCGACCGACGTCATCACGCGAGCCATGTGCGGGCGATCGTTGGGCAAGCGGCCGTAGGCGTTGGTGAGATCGTTGGGATCCTGACCGAACGAGACGCCTGGGCAAACGAGGCTGGCGGGGAGCCCACGGTCGCGACCTGCGGGCCCGCGGCGGTCGTGCCGCTCGAAGGCTGCAGCCCCTACGCTCTCGACAGCGTGTAGGACCCGAATGCCTGCCAGCCGCGGGATCGTCGCCGCTCGGCGGCGATGATCAGGCCGTTGTAAGTCAACGAGTAGTCCTCCGGATTCGTCAGCTGGAAGAGACGTGACTCCGAAGGGGTGGTCAGCTTCCAGACCTGCACGATCGCGGCCATCGTTCAGGGTCGCCGGCTCTTCGCGATACTCGCCGGCGCCTTCCTTCCAGCCGATGAAGTCGCGGCCGTCCTTGCGGACGTAGGCCACCGAGACCGCGAGCAGACGACCCACCTCGCGATCCAGGCCAATCGAGTACCGATTGGTGTACGGCAGCCGGAGTTCGGGATCCAGCTGCACCTGACTCGGATCACGAACGAGTGCTGATCCCCGACGGTTCCTGGATGATCGTGCTCCTGGTCCTGCCCGGGGTGAATCGCCACTGATCTCACCGGTCAACAAGCCCTGGCTGAAACTTCCGGCATTGGCCCGCAGCATCGTGCGGCCGTCGGTATCGAGCTTGGTGACAACGCCGACGCGCGGCGACACCATGTTCCAGGAGTCCACCGTGCCCCGGCCTTCGATCGATCCGTCCGGTCTCGTGCACGAGTGCGTCGAACTCCGGCACGTCCTGACTGATGGCGCGGCTGTGATCGAAGCGCAGCCCCGGATTGATCGTGACCCGCCCTCCCAGCCGGACAGCATCGCTCACGAACACGGCGGCGGTGACGAACCGGCCTCCCGAGTTGGCGGGCGCCTGCTGCGTGCGCTGCCTCAACACGCCGTCTCTGTAGACAGAGCTCTCACCAGTCGGAAGGACGGCGACCGCGCGATGCTCGCCCCGGTCAACCTGCGCCCCCATCCTCCATTCGTGATCCTCGCCGAACCAGCCGGCCCGGTAGTGGCTGACAGTGCCCTTGACCGTCGCGCGCTGTTGCCGTACCTGGCCGATCTGCTGGGGACCGCCGCTCCAGATGTTGTCGGGCAGGTCGATACGATTGGCTATCGTCGGATCGCCAGAGGTCGGTGACGTGTCCTGTGTGAAGCGGAACCATCCCACGCGAACGTCCCAGACAGTCCTGGGTGAGGCCGTGTGAACGAGATGACCGAAATTGATCGCCGGCACCGACGCGTCGAGGCGCTGCGTCGCCTCGCGCGGCTTCGTCCCCGTCGGCGTTTCCGGGTTGGACCAGAACTCGTCGTGAAAGCTCTGCGTCAGCTGCCAGCCCGGCGCCAGGCGCCACGTGACCTTCGCGAAGATCTTGTCCTGCTCGTATTCCCGCGGCAGATCCGGATTGGTGGCCGGCTGACTGTCGGAGTCCCGAAGATGCTGGTATCCGGAGAAGAACCACAGTCGATCGCGAATCACCGGTCCACCCAGGCTGGTCGTGATGTCGCGGTACGCCGCGCGCTCGTAGCCGCTGTCGAGTTTCCTCACCGAGTCGTAGCTGCGTCGAACCGGCTGGCTCGTCAGCGCGTCGTTCTGCCAGTAGTAGGCCGCGTCATATTGAAAGCGGTCGCCGCCCGACTTGGTGATCACGTTCACGACGGCGCCCTGGACGTTGCCGTACTCGACCGACGCGCCCACGGACTGGATCTGCAGTTCCTGGATGAAGTTGACGCCTGGCTCGGCCCGCGAGACGCCGTTGCCCGTCGCCGTGATGCTCGTGCCATCGAGGAGATATTGATTCTGATCGACGCCGGAACCGAAGGCGGAGACGAGGACGCTGCTCCCTGACGGTGACGTCGGCGAGATGCCTGGCGCCGTCTTCAGCCAGTCCTGATATCCCAATCGTCTCATCGGGATCGCGTCGAGGTCCTCTGCGCCGAACCGTGTTCCAAACCCGGGATCCCGGGCGTCGAGGAGCGAGCCGGATCCGTGCACCACGATCGAGTCCGCCACCGCTGCCAACGTCAGGACAGGCGTTCGCTCGATGGTGGCGCCTGCCCCGATTCGAATGTCGGCGTCGTGATACGGGCGAAATCCTTCCAGGACGATTTCGAGCGTGTACGATCCCGGCGGCACGCTCGGGAATCGCAACTGCCCCCTCTCGTCCGTCTTTGTCGTCAACTCCCCGCCAATGAGCGCCGGCGAGCTGATCCGGACGACAACACCCGCAATCACGCCACCCGCCGCGTCCGTGACAGTGCCAACGAGGGCTCCCGTCAGCCCCTGAGCGATGGCGATCTGTGGAACCAGGAGAAACGCGACCGTGAGGCCCTGTGCGAGCAGCTCTGAGGACGTTTCCGCGTCCGGTGCCGATCGTCATTGGCGTCCCCCTCTGTCTCTAAAGCGGCAACGGAAGGCGAAAACTTGCACGGGGCGACGCGGAACGGAGAATGGCGGCTGAACGGCCGGGAGGCTCCGAGGCTACCACCAAACGCGCCCGCGAAGGGTTTCTCGCGAGAGTGACCCGTCCCCTGGCGTCTTCAGGTTTCCGCTGCGCGTTCCCGCTTCCAGAGATAGAGGGAATGCGAGATGACCAGCAGAACACTCCCGGGATTCCCGGTGGTGATCGAATTGGAGTAGCTTGCTGCCAGTGATATCGGACGACTTCGTGCTGCCGGCGCCGGGCCAGGTTGTGGTGTGGGGGAACAACGATCATCACCAGGTCAGCAAGCGGCCCCGAGGCAAAGGGTTCACGCGCATTGCGCCCGGAGGAGCCACACAAGGCCTGGCTCTGGGCAGCGATGGAATCCCCGTACTGTGGGGAGGCTACTTGCCCCCGAACCTGCCCATCGTGCCACCGCTCGACTTGCCACCCGGGGAAACGTATGTCGAGATCGCGCTCGGCGCATCATTTGCGGCCGGGATTCGCGCCTCGGATGGAGGCATCGACACGTGGGGCGGCGTGTTTGCGGGCGGTCCACCGCCCTACCAACCGGCTGACTTCAAGCCGATGTCCCCCAGCGTGAAGTTCATCGCCCTCACCGCGGGCGGCGGACACGGCGTCGCAATCACAGAGGACGGCGTACTCGAGCAGTGGGCGGGCCGTCATCAGGCACACCGCCGAAACCGCCGGGAAGACGTTCGTCGAGTGCGCGCGCGCAGCAGCCTCAGCATCGCGCGAGATGACAGGGGCCAGCTGTACGGATGGGGATCAGGGCTGTTCGCGCCAGGCAGTCCGGCCTTGGTGGCCGATCCCCTCTGGCAATTTGTCGAAATCGGGGGTATTGGTCATCCCGGACCGTTCTTCGCCATCGCGGCCTCGGCCCGCCACGTTCTGGCGCTGAATCTGGGCGACGACAGTGTGAGTGGTTGGGGATCGAATTCTGACGGTGAGTGCACCGACGCGCCGAAAGGCGTCGCGTTCATGGCGTTGGTGCGGGGCGAAATTACAGCATCGGCCTGGACCGGGACGGCAAGCTCCATCACTGGGGTAGCAACTTGCCAACGACCACGATTTCATCCGGGACACCACGGGGCGGTGGACTATTGAAGTTCGTGCCTCAGGGTCGCTTTTCAGCAATCAGCGCCGGAACGAAGCACGCGACGGCCCTGCGGCCTGATGCGCGCATCGATGCGGACACGATCGTCGATCGAGTGATCCCGGACCGCCCGTAGACGTCGCGTTTCCGTGTTGCGACACAACGGCGCCGGGGCTGGCCTTGCCGGTTCCGGCGCCACCACCCACGGCCGACCCGGGTGTAAACAGTCGCCGTCCACGCTAGACTCGCGCCGTGTCCCCTCAGACCTTCGCATCGAGCTCCGGCCAGGCGTTTGCGGCACTGAGAAACGCGCTCCGCTTCGCCACCTACGACTGGACGCGGGAGATGCCGTGGTCCCGCCGCATGGTCACCATGCTCGGCATGGGCCTCCAGGCCTATGCCATCTGGGCCGGCGTCACCCGGTCGCTGGTCTGGCCGGTCATGTGGCCGACGGGCATCATCCTCTTCCCGACGATCCTGGTCATCTACTACGTCGGCTACTGCCTGCAGAACGCGATGCTGGCGCTCGAACTGGTCCGCAAGTCGCACCTCGAATCGGAACAGCTCGCCGCCCGCCGGATCCAGGAAACGCTGCAGCCGACCAGCCTCGCTCCGCTCTCCGGCTACGAGGTCGACGCGTTCTACAAGCCGTTCCGCGAGGTCGGCGGCGACTACTTCGACGTCATCGATCTGCCCGGTGACCGCACGCTCTTCGCTGTAGCCGACGTCTCAGGCAAGGGCATGCCGGCGGCGCTGCTCGCCGCCAACATCCAGGCGCTCGTTCGAAGCTTGTCCGGCGCTATGCCTGACGTGCCGGCGCTCGCGTCGCAGATCAACAGGCACCTGTGCCGGTATTCGCCAGGCAACCGTTTCGCGACGGCCGTGTTCATCGTGCTCGAGCGGGAGTCCGGCGCGGTGAGCTACGTCAACGCCGGCCACAACCCGCCGATCGTGTGGGGACCGCAGCCCGCGACCTTCCTCGAACCAACCGGCACCGCGCTGGGATGGTTCGAGGACATGACCTACGACGCGGGCCGGCTCGTCATCCCGCCCGATGGCGGACTCGTGATCTTCACCGACGGACTGCCCGACTCGATCCCGGGCGACCGCCCCGAGGACAGCCTGTGCCGCGCTCTCCATCCCAGCCTCAGCCGGACGATGGCAAACCTCAAGGCGCTCGTCGATCCGAGATTCAACGAAGACGATGTGACGGTGCTGCTCTTGAAGCGCGCGGGGTCACCGGCAATCGGCAACGTTTGAGCTGAAGCCGGCGCCGGATTACCCGGTGCCGCCGTAGTACATCGCCCGCTTCTCCTTCAGGAACTGGACCGACCGCCGCAGCTCGTCGAGGCCGTTCATGCCGTCCTCGACCGAGATCCAGCCGGTAAACCCTGCGGACTCTGAGCAGGCGGAAGATCGCGTCGTAGTCGTTGGCGCCGCGGCCGGTTTCGCCGTGAATCAGCCGGTCCGGGTAGCCGATGGTCCCGTCGTGCGAACGAAGCTCGTCGAGGGTCGCGCCCGGCGCGACGAAGCGATCCGAGGCGTGAACGGTTACGACGCGATGCTTAATCTTGTCGAGGAAGGCGATCGGATCGAATCCGCCGACGACGGCGTTCGAGGGATCGTACTGAACGCCGAAGTGGGCACTCTCGGGCAGCGCGTCGAGCAGCGCCAGGAACGGCTGCTCCTGCTGGGCGAACTCCGGGTACTTCCACTCGCCCACCTTGTAGTGATTCTCCAGGCAGAGGACGACGTCTCGCGATATCGCGTAGTCCAGTGCCTCGGCAATACATGCCGCGGCGCGCGCCACGCCCTCATCGATCGACAGGCCCGGATACTTCTGGCCGCTCAACGTCCGGCAGTGCCGCGCGCCCAGCCGCACGGTGAGATCGATCGCGCGCTTCTGCAGCGCGACCTGCCGGCGACGCTCGTCCGTATCCGGATGGGTGAAGTCGGGCGAGAAGCAGAGCATCGACGAAACCTGCGACGTCTGCGCCATCGCTTCGACGATCGGCGCGACATCGCGCTCGTCGTCGCTCGCAAAGAACTGATCGTAATGCTCGAGCCCTTCGGCGCCGAGCTTGGCGGCGTCATGAATCCAGCTGATATAGCTGCGCTGACCCGAAACGAGCTCGTCGAGGTAGCACTTCGGGAAGACGGAAATGCGTGGGGCGGCGGAGAGCATCGGCGCAGTACGGTACACGATTCGCTGCGGCGGCGCGCCCGGCCGCCCCCATTTTCAATGCTCAGTCGACCGGGTCCGGCTCCTGCGGTTCGCGACCGAAGGCGCCGGCAACCTTGCGCGATGCCGGCATGGACCTGTCCGGATAGCGCGAGCCCGCCTCCTTTTGCGCCACGGACCGGCTGCCCGCTTTATGTGAGGTCTGCCGGTTGGCCGCGTTTGGGGCTTCCTCGTCCGTTCGCTGCGGCTGTGCCGGCCCGCCGGCCGGAGGATGCTCCTGGCGCTCGAGCTCTTCTTCGACTGGTGTCTCGCGATTGCTGATGCCTGTGTTTTTCTCCATGGCCATCTGTCATGCAAAGCGCGACCCCGGTCCGGACACTCCTCAGCTCGGCGAGCTCGAGCACGTCGCGGGTGGACCCGATTCGGGCTTTGCGCTACGAGTGAAAACGCTCCCGATGTCCTAGATCGCGTCCGACGCCGACGTGAACGAGAATGCGGCGAGCTTGAGCGCCGGCACCATCAGCGGCGACAGCCGCTGCGGCGCGCCGATCGCTTCGACGTTCCACGGCGCGAGCATCGCCAGCACGCTCTGGTTGAAGCGCAGGTTGCGCACCGGGTGGCTGATTCGACCCTTCTCGATCCACCACAGGCCGTCGCGGGTGAGCCCGGTGAGCGCGATCGTGCGGGGATCGACCAGGCGGACATACCAGAAGCGCGAGATCAGGAGGCCGCGGTCCAGTGTCGTCGATCTGTCAGATTTTCACCCGGCGGAACTGTCGACAGTTGGCCCGACGCTGACAGCTTTCCACGGCGCAAATTCGGCGCGCCGGTCCCGCCATCGTCACGACTGCGGTCATGTGGCCGCAAAGCAGTCAGCGCACTCGCGGCCGAGACGCCGCGGCGAGGCTGACCGGCCAGGCCGGACTCCGCTCGCCGGGAACGGCGCCTCCGCTGCGTCCCCTGCCGCTGCCGCGCCGGGCAGCGGCGTGCCGCTACCACCGCACCGAGAGACTGTACACCGCGGACGCCAGGCCCCAGCGACGGTTCGAGCATCACTCGAGAATCGCCGCGCCGGAACAACGTCGGGTCACGCCGCACGAGAGCGTCGATCCCCACACCGATCCCGGCGCCTATGCCGCCGAAGATTGCGGGAATGACGAGGTACGCCCCGGCGCTGGGATCGCCGCAACTGAAGAACCCTCCTGGGTCGCAGTCGGCGTTCTCCTCTGAGGCGAGCGCAAGCAAGCCGACGACGGCGCCCGACACGAGCCCGATCAGCGCCCCGTTGGCGAGCGTGTCGTGTGGACGGTCGATCCTGAGGATCGCCGCGTACGGGACGTCACGGCGCTGACAATCCTTCGTCAGGAGCACCAGGGTGTCGGGCGCGAACGCGTCGATGCGGCCCTGCCACTCCCGTCCCTGATCGTCGGTGACTCGCACTTTCTGCCCCTCCTTGACACCCTGCCGGACGGCGTCGGCCTCGCTCGCATCGGCCGCCTGACCGGTGGGGCGATTCTCCGGTCCCGCGACGACGGGTCGGCCGGGAGCGTCGGGCGCGGACGAGAGCGCCGTCATGAGCGCCAGCGTGGCAACAACAATCGTCATGTCGTCCCCTTTCGTAAAGTGCCTCCGCGCAGACGGGGTGCGGAGGCGTCGGATTGGTTGCGATGGCCCGCCGGCAACGCTCCCGTGTCCACCCGCCTGTGGATACGGGGCAAGGCCGGCAGTCGAACACGCGAGATCCGGTCGGCGTCGGAGTTCCTCCGCTCAGCTACTGCTGCGCCAGCACTCGGGCGGCCTCGTGGGCGACAATCTCGTGGGCGGCGCGCGTCGGGTGAATGCCGTCCCAGAAGAGGTATTCGTCCGCCGTCTGACAGAAGAACGGCTCGGCGTTCGGGGTGACGCACGCCGTCGTCGTGTTCGTCAGCCCGAAGTTCGCGGGGTTCGCGCTGATCTGCTGCAGCAGCGCGAATGCGTCGAGCACGGCGATGTCGATGTCGTCGGATGCCTGATCGAGTGCCTGAATCGTTGGCAGCAGCATCTCGTTGTTGAACTTCGTGGTGAGCACCGTCGCAACGTAGATCGGAACCGGACCGAGCGATCTGATTGCCGGCGTCAGCCCGAGATTCGGCACCGTCCACACGAGGAAGTGCTGCGCGCCCGCCTGCTGCAGCGTCACGATCGCGGCCTGGATCGCCTGCTGTGCGCAGGTGAGGAACGGCGCCGCCGCCTGCAGCGCGGCCACGACATCACCGGTCTGCTGGAGGACCGGCAGCGCCGCCGCGATGCCGCCGCGCACGTCGTTGCCCCCCACCTCGATCACGTACAACGCGTCGGACGGAGCGACGCCGCCGCTGTCGGCGAGGAACGCTGCGACCTGGTCGTCGAGGTTGACGTTCTCGTCGCCCGGCGAGTCACAGGCGCGCGCAGCGCCGACTGCGTAGTTGGTCGCGATGGGGCTGTCCGAGCCATAGGCCGGCCGCACAGTTCCGGCGAGCCCGAGAGAGCGCGCGAGCTGCTCGACCCATGTCGCGCCGTTGCTGAAATGGTGGCCGCCCCGCACGTAGGGAGCGTTCGGGATCAGCATCGGGTTCAGGTCGTAATCCGGCGGTGTGCTCGTCCCGCCCAGGAGCGCGAAAGCGTTGCCCGGATCCGACAGGCTGGTGCCGAACACGACGATCCCTGAATAAGGCGCGTGCTGTCGTGCCGAAAGGGTCGGCGCCGTGGCCGCGAGCGCCGCGGCACAGACGGCAAGTATCCTGAGCTTGGTCATGGATCCTCCTGGAGACGGGGCGTCGTGCCCGCATCGGCGCGCTGGATGCGCTACTGTGGAAGTACTTCAGGAATTCGGCGCAGAGGTTACACGGATAGTTGGGAGGGCGCGCCGCTGTCCCGGTGGCCGAGCGACCGCTCGAGCGCAGCGAACCCTGCGATATCGGCCTGGTGCCGCGGGGTAGCCGGTTCGTCGACCGCGATCGAGGGCGCCAGCCCGAAATCCAGCAAAAACGGCAACCCGCCCGGTCGCCAGAAGACATTGCCCGCCGCGATCGATCCATGAGCGAGCCCGCGCCGGTGTGTGGCGCGGGTCCTCTCCAAGAGCAGCCGCAGTGCGTCACGCGCGTCCGCCGGGGTGAGCCGTCCCGAGTCGACGCACTCCAGCAGCGGCAGGCCCTGGCGAAACTCCGTCAGCACGCAGGGGCGCCCTTCCGCATCGGTCCAGGCCGCGAGAGGCATGACGATGACGTCGTCGTGTTCGCGCTCGAGCGCCACCTGCAGGTCCTCGAAACGGCGGGCGAAATCCGCCGGCGCCCGACGGCGCCACGTCTTCAGCCGGAGCAGCCGGCGCCAGGGCCACTCGCCGGCGGCGAGAAAGACGGAGCTGGCGTCGGTGGCGCCGAGAGGCACCTGAATCGTGAACTTTGCCGTCGGCTGCGGTGGCGGAGGATCCGCGGCAGGCGCGAGCGCCGCTTCGAGCAGGCAGGCGGCGCACAGGCCCTGGTGGACCGCCGCGCGCGGGTGACGCTCGCAGCCGACCGCCGTCACGTCGACACCGCCCGGAACAGCTCGCGCAGCTCCGCCTCGACCTCGTCTTCCGCCAGGACTGTCTCGGCAATCTCGGCGCGAAGGATCGACCCGTAGCGCTGGCGCATCCGGTGGACCGCCACCTTCACCGCGCCTTCGCTGAGGTCCAGCCGCGCGGCGACCGTTCGGTTCGACGGCAGGTCGCCGGTTTCCGTCAGATACGGCAGCAAGGCGTCGGCGAGCGGCGCGCGTCCGAGCTCTACGTAGTCGTCGCGCAGGCGCTGCAGGGCGCGATCCAGCGCGATCGTGGCCCAGCGCCGGTCGAAGAGCCGGTCGGGCGTTTCGTCCGACCTCGGCTCGCGCGCGTATGCGCGTTCGGCTTCGTCGAAATCGAGCGACAGGTGGCCACGCCCGCCGCCGCGGCGCGCGGCGGCGGAGCGCTCGTGTTCGTTGATGACGTATCGCTTCAGTGCCGTCAGCAGGAACGACCGGAACCGGCCGCGCGCGCGATCGGCTGTCCGGATCGAATCGGTCTCGAGCAGACGCGCGAAGAATCCCTGCGTCAGGTCCTGCGCTTCCTCGGGCCGATAGCCTCGTCGGCGCAGGTAACCATACAGAGGCGACCAGTACGTCTCGCAGAGCTCGGCGAGCGCATTGGCCGCCTGCGACTCGGAGGTCTGCCCGGCCGCGTTGACGGTCGTCCAGCGGGTCGTCGCAAACGTGCCGCGCTCGCGCTTGGGCGTCACTCGAACACCCGCTCGATGTCAGCGAGGAAAGTGTCGGCATCGGCCGGCCGCTGGGCGCGATCCGGCGAAAGCGCCCGGTGGAAGAACGCCTGCACGCGACGCGGCAGGGGCGCGTCGTCTCCGCCGTCGTCGGCCGTGATCAGCTCAGTCGCCTCCGGCATCCGGACGGTGACGGCGCGGCGGAACGGGTGTCGTCCCGTCAGCATCTCGTAGGCGCCGACGCTCAGGGCCCACACATCCCACGAAGGGCTCACACTGTCTCCTGCGATCTGCTCCGGCGCCATGTACTCGAGCGTGCCGACGAGCACGCCGGCAGCGGTTCCGAGCGCGGCGGAGCCGGTGGCGACGTCACGCTGGTCCAGCGCTTTCGCGATGCCGAAATCCAGCACCTTCGGCACGCAGCCGCGGGCGACCGTCTGAAGAAAGATGCTCTCCGGCTTCAGGTCACGATGCACGAGGCCACGGTCGTGCGCCGCCGAGACAGCCGAGCAGACGCCGCGGAGTACGTGCAATACCTCCGCCGCCTGCATGCGGCCGGTGCGCACCAGACACTCGCGGAGCGTCTCGCCGTCGAGCAACTCCATCACCAGAAACGGACGGCTGGCGCGGTCGACGCCGAAGTCGTAGACCCGGACCACGTGGGGATGGGCGAAGCTGGCGGCGGCGCGCGCTTCATGCCGGAAGCGCGCGGCCAGGTCGGCCGACTCGAACCGCTCACTCCGGATCGCCTTCACCGCGACCGGGCGCTTGAGCCCGGCGTCGGTCGCCGAGTAGACTGTGCCCATGCCGCCGCGGCGAAGGCGCCGCTCGAGCTGGTATCGACCGTTGATAAGGAGCGTCCCGGGAACCTTCGTGAGCGCCCTGGCGTCGGCGGAGCACGTCGCCGTGAGCGCGTCGTAGCAGCGTCCGCACAGCTCGCATTCGGCCAGTCCGTCGACCTCCGCCGCCGAGCGGTCGAGCAGCACGCCGACGGCGTGCGCGATGGTCGACAACAGGTCCATGTCCTCATGGTTGTATGGCTCCTCCGAGCGACGAGGACCGAGAACGAGCAGTCCGTGCGGCAGTTCGCCCGACGAGCGGCCGGAAATCGGTACGAGGAGCTCGATGCCGTGATCGAGCAGCATCGTGCGCTCCTCCAGCGGCAACTGGTGGCGCACCCACGCCGTGTCGCCAAGCGACAGCGCGAGCGGTTTGCGCAGCACCGCCAGCACGGCGATGGCCCGCAGCGACGCGGGCAGCGCGATCGGGCCCGAGTCCGAGAGCCGTGCCGACGTTCCGACGAAGGTGGATCGCGCTGGGTCGTGTCGCAGCACCCCGAAGAAGGTCGGGTGCAGCGCCTCGTCGATTTGATGAACGATCGCCAGCGCCGCCGCCTCGACGCTCGGCGCGCGAGCGACCTGGTCGGCGATGTTCGTCAGCAGACGTTGCGCGTCATAACGCTCGCGGAAGAACCGCCGGTCGAGGATGGTGAGCCAGCGCTCCCGACGCGATCGAACGATCAGCAGCGTTGCGCCGATCGGGACATACCACCACCACCGGGTCCGTGCGAGCGAAACGAGCGGCTGATCGCGATGAACCAGCGCGTCGAACACCAGCAGCGCTGCGAGCAGCGGGATCAGCGCGTTGAGCGAACCCCTCGCGAGTGCGTAGCGCAGGCCCTGACGGACGATCAGGCGCAGGTCGAAGAGACGATGCCGCAGGATCGCATACGCGAACGACGCCAGCATCGCCAGGAAGACGAGCGCGAACAGGGTCCTCGCGCGTGTCGCGAAGACGCCGCCCCCGGGATCGCGCGAATAGTGATCAGAAGGAGAACCGCGGCCGCGGACGACACCGCAGTTCCGAGCATCAGGACGCCAATCCGCCAGGCGGTCGGTCTGGTCGAGGCCGCGCTCCAGTGCGTGACGAAGAGCACGACTCCGGTGGCGGCATACAGCACGTTCGCGAGGAAGACGAGGACGACGTCGTTCGCGAGACCGTCAGCGGGCCGAGCGGGCTCATCACACGCAGCCCGGCGTGGAGGTGCCAGGCCACCAACGGCAGCGCGGGCAACAGCTGGATGGCGATGGCTCGCGCCGACAGGACGCGACGGGGAAAGACGGCCGCAAACGCGAAGAGCAGCGGTCCGGCAGCAGCACTTGTCGTGAACGGAACCCACAGGAGCGCCGCGAGCGGAGCCGGCAAGGCGTTCCAGAACACCGCCAGGCGCCAGGGCATGGCGAGCGAGAGCGTGGCGAGCGATGCAGCAGCAGCGCGCCGAGCAGCGCCGAGGGCTGGAACGAACGCCTGAATCCGACCAGCAGGGCAAAGCCGAGCGTGATGACCTGCGCCAGCCGAAAAGCGAGGACGCCGCGGCGCTGACCCGGCCGCAGCCAATGACCCAGTGGCACCGCGGGCACCGGCACGTCGGCGCGGACTGGTCCCGGGCCGCGGTCGAGCTCGACGACCATTGGTCGCGACGGAACGAAGTGCACGCCGACACGCTGCCAGTCTGCCTGGGTCTCCAGCACTTGCCCGTTGACCCGGACGAGGCGGTCACCTTCGAGCAGTCCGGCCCGCGCCGCGCTCGAGCCAAGCGCAAGATCGAGACGATGACCCGGCCATGGTCGAACCGCGGCACGAAGCCGAGCGGCGCGACAGCGAGAACGTCGGAGGTAATGAGGAGCGCGAGGTAGACGACGTAAACGGCGCCGGCAAGCGCGATGCCGAGGCGGACGACGCCTGATCCGCCGTGGCCGGTCCCCCGGGAGGTATTCAATCCGCGGTTCCCACTCCCCAACCGGCCGCCCGTGTGTCAACCGGTCGGCAACCCGCCGTGGACTCGCGCCTGCCGGTGCCTCCGGCAGGCGCGAGCGCAACTGTTCTACAACGCCTCAGCGCGGCGCAGCCAGGATAGCGGCGGCGAGGTCCCGCGGTGGCCCTTCAGTCGTGAGCGGGTGGCGCAGCAGGTACACCAGTCGCGGCTGTCCTTTCGCGGCGAGGACGCCGGCATCGAGCGTCACTGGTGCCCCGGGGCCGCCGCGTCTGCGCGCTGCGCGATCCCGCGTGGTGTGGTCCCGGGGGCGCTACGTGGGCGGGCGGGAGGAAGCTCTTGGCGTTCGAGCTCTTCTTCGACTGGTGTCTCGCGATTGCTGATGCCTGTGTTTTTCTCCATGGCCATCTGTCATGCAAAGCGCGACCCCGGTCCGGACACTCCTCAGCTCGGCGAGCTCGAGCACGTCGCGGGTGGACCCGATTCGGGCTATGCGCTACGAGTAAAAACGCTCCCGATGTCCTAGATCGCGTCCGAGACCGACGTGAACGTGAACGCGCCCAGCTTCAGCGCCGGCACCATCAGCGGCGACAGCCGCTGCGGCGCGCCGATCGCCTCGACGTTCCACGGCGCCAGCATCGCCAGCACGCTCTGGTTGAAGCGCAGGTTGCGCACCGGGTGGCTGATCTGCCCTTCTCGATCCACCACAGCCCGTCGCGGGTCAGGCCGGTCAGCATGATCGTGCGCGGATCGACCAGGCGCACGTACCAGAAGCGCGAGATCAGCAGGCCGCGCTCCATGCCCTTGATCATCTCGTCCGTCGAGACGCGCGCGGCTGCGTGCTCTCGATGATGTAGTTCACCGGCCCGGGCGTCGGCTCGCGCTTGCGCTCCTGCGCCCAGAAGCGCGAGTACTGGAGGTTCTCGAGCACGCCGGCCTTGACCAGCGACAGCCGCGACGCCGGGAATGCCCTCGGCCGGTGCTCGGCGCGGCCGGCATCTCGGGGTGCATCGGATCGCTGTAGATCTTGATCCGCTCGTTGAACAGCTTCTCGCCGACCCGCGTCTTGCCGTCCTTGCCGGAGAACGCGCTGCGGCCCTCGTCGGCGGTGCGCGCGTCGAAGCTGTTGGTCAGGAAGCCGAGCAGATCGGCGACCGCCTGCGGCTCGAGGATCACCGGATAGGCGCCGGCTCGATCGGCTTCGGCTCGCGCGAGCGCGACCGCCTTGTCGACCGCCTGCTCGGCGATCCGCGGCGCGTCGAGGCGCGCGAGGTCGAAATGATCGCCGGCGTAGTAGCCCGAACCGGTGCCGTCGGCGCTGCGCGCGGTGACGCTGAGGCCGGCCTCGCTCGATCGGAAGTAGCGGCGGTTGCCGTTGGCGGTCGCGGCGGCGGTCGCCGACGCCCGCGCGGTGTGGAAGCCGGCGCCGGTGACCTTCGCGGCGCGGCACGCGGCCGAGCACCGCCTCGAGGGTCGGCGGCGCGCGCGGCGACATCGACGTTCGCGGTCGCGGCGGCGAACCCGCGCGCCTCCGGGTAGTCGAGCGGGCCCGAGCGTCGGCACGTACTCGCGATGCACCGGCGACACGCGCGCGATCTGCACCGCCTCGTCGGCCAGCCGCTTCAGCGCCGCCGCGCCGGCGTCGTTGCCGGTCGTCGACGCCGCGCCGCCGGCCGACCCAGACGGTGGCGGTGATGTCGAGGTCCTCGGATCGGCCGCTGGTGGTGATGCGGTTGTCGGCGAAGCGCGCGTGCGATTCGACCGCGCTCTGCAGCGACACGGTGGCGTCCTCGGCGCCCGCCGCCTTGGCGTGCGCCAGCACGGTCTCGCAGATCTTCAGCGCTTCGTCGCGGGTCAGCATCACACCGCCGCCGTGTTGAGCACCGTGACCTGGCGGAAGCGCGCCGGCGGACAGCCGTGGCTGACCGCGTTGGTCTGGCCTGGCTCGCCCTTGCCGTCGGCCGACGTGCCCCACAGCCGGTAGGTCGCCGGCCCGCCGAGGCCGTCGCACGACGCCCAGAAGTCCGGCGTCCGCGACTGATAGGCGGCGTCCTTGACCATCGCGCCGAGCTTGCCGTTGGTGATCTCGCGGATCACCGCGCCGCCGAACTGGAAGTTGTAGCGCTGCTGATCGATCGACGAGACGCCGCGGCCCTCGACGAACAGCCCGCGCTTGATGCCGCTGAACAGCTCGTCGAGCGTGACCTCGGTCGGCGCCGGCTCGAGCGAGACGTTCGGCATGCGCGGGAACGGCACGCTCGACCAGTTGTCGGCGTGCAGGCAGCCGTGCGATCGCGTCTGGCCGACGAGCGGCGCCAGCTCGCGCGTCGTCTGCCAGTCGACGAACATCCCGTCGCGGACCAGGTGCCAGCGGTCCGCCTTCACGCCCTCGTCGTCGAAGCCGGTGGTCGCCAGGCCGCCCGGCTGCGTGCGATCGCCGACCAGGTTGACGATCGTTCGCGCCGAAGCGCAGCTTGCCGGCATCGGTCGGCTTGAGGAAGCTGGTGCCGGCCATGTTCGCTTCCCAGCCGAGCGAGCGATCGAGCTCGGTCGAGTGGCCGACCGACTCGTGGATGGCCAGGAACAGCTGCGACGGATCGACGACGATGTCGTAGCGGCCGGCCGCGACCGGCTTCGCCTTCAGCTTCTCGACCACTTCGTGGCCGGCCTTCTCGGCATCCTGCAGCCACGGGTAGTCCTCGACGTACTCGTAGCCGACCAGCTGCGCGCGATCGACGACGGCGCGGGTCTGGAAGTCGCCGCTGGCGCGATCGGCGGCGGTGGCGGTGAACTGCGGATAGGTGCGCACCAGCCGCTGCGTGATCCGCGAGCCCTCGCTCGAGGCGAAGTACTTCTGCTCGTCGACGAACAGCACCTGCGAGTTGACGAAGGAGACGCCGGGCACGGCCAGCGCGGCCTCGTTCAGCTTCATCAGGAACGCCGATCTTGGTGTCGAGCGGCACCTCGAACGGATCGCGCTTGAAGCGCGCTGGTCCAGGTGCGTGACGACCTTGTCGGCGTCGGCGAGCACGACCTTGCGCGTCGCCAGCGCGGCGTTGGCGCGGGCGATGGCGACCGCCTGCTCCGCGGCGGCGCGCGCCGCCCCGGGCTCGACGCGGTTGGTGGCGGCAAAGCCCCACGCGCCGTTGACCAGCACGCGCAGGCCGAGGCCGCGGCTGGTCGAGCGCGACACGTTCTGCACCTGCCGCTCGCGCGTCGCGATCGACTCGCGGCGATAGCGGTTGATGCGGATGTCGGCGTACGACGCGCCCAGCGCGGCCGCCCGCGACAGCGCCGCCTCGGCCGCCTCGGCCCGCGCCGCATCGTCGGCCGGCCGGGCTGGAAGGCTTCGGCCCAGTCCGGCACGGAACCAGCGGCGATGACGGCGCTGCCGGTGACGAGGAACCGTCTTCGGGAGAAGGTCATCGCGCCCTGATTGTAACTTCGCCTGCGCGACCAGATCAGCTCTGCCGTGATCTTCTCTCGCCGCCTTAAGAGCGTCAATGTAGGATTTGCCCGTCGCCTCTTCCCGAACGGTCCCCTCGATGCCGCACGCCTCATGCATGGTGTTGATCCCGGCAGGACCGGACACCGTCCGCGCCAACCTCGAAGACACCATCGACAGCATCAACTACTACATCGGCGTCGACGCTTGCCGGGTCGCGATCGTCGATGACTCGCGGCGGGATTCGTTTCGCGATCTTGCAGGCACGTTCCCCAACATCCTTGTCGTCAGGGCCCCGGACTTCCGCGAGGGCCTGCGGAGCCGCAAGGGCGGTCCGCTGCTGGCCAAGGAGCTCAGCGCGCTGAGGACGCTGCTGGAATCCTGGCGCTTCGACATGCTGCTCAAGATGGACACCGACGCGCTCGTGATCGGTGAGCGGCCGCAGTTCGAGGTGCGGGCCGCCTTAGAGCAGGATCGCGACGTCGGCATGATCGGCGCCTTCAAACGCCGCGGCGACGGCACCGACAAGCAACAGGCGATGTACAAGAAGGGCCTGGAGCTGACCCGTGAGATGACGCTGTAAGCCGGCTGCGGCACCCGGCGTTGATGCTGACGCTGCGCCGCCTGGTGCGGCTGGCCGAGCGGCATGGCTACAAACGCGGCGACACGTGCACGGGCGGTGCGTACTTCATGTCCTGGCGCGCGGTCGACGCCATACGCGCGGCCGGGCACCTGGATCTCGCGATGCTCCGGTACGCGGCTGTCGGAGGACTCGCTGATGGCGCTGCTTTGCGGCGCCGGCGGCTACCGGCTGGCGGACATGCAGGCAGAACGCGATTCGCTCGCCATCAACTGGCGGGGCCTCCCGATGCCGCTCGAGGCACTGGTGTCTGCAAACAAGAAGATCGTTCATCCGGTGAAAAGCGACGACCCGACGACAGAGGCGCAGGTGCGCGCCTACTTCCGCCGTCGCCGGATGTCTTCTTCTGGGTGATCGAGGGTCACCCGACGGCGCCTCTGCGCTCGGCGGTGAGACGCCGCGGCGGGGCCATCGCTGCCGCTCGGCGCAAGCGGTTTCGTGTGTTGATGGCCAACGCTGGGCTGCCTTCCTCGCGCTGAGACGCCGTGACGAGGCCCTTCGACGCCGCTCAGGGCAGGCTGGCTGGCCAGGCCCGACTCCGCTCGCCGGGAACGGCGCCTCCGCTCGTTGCCCCTGCCGCTCCCGCGTCGTGTAGGAGCTATCTAACAGCGACGGTCGTCAGGCGCTCGCGGCCCGCCATAGCTATTCAGCAGCGGCACGGATCACATGGACGGAACACGACGCGAGGAATCGCTGCGCCGCCGTTCCTGCTACGCAGTGCGTCGGCTCGCTCCACGGGCCTGACCAGCTAGCCTGCCCTGAGCGGCAACAAAGGGCCTCGCCGCGGCTTTCGGGACGCGAGACGAGCGGCCAGTTGAGCTGTAGAATTTTTTTTTTTTTTTTTTTTAAAAAAAATTTAAGCACGCGCACCCGCGGGTGTGACGACGTCGGGCCGGGGCGCCGTGTGAGCGGCGTGACAGCGCAGGCGAAAAACGGGCCCGCAGCGGGTCCCATCGGCGGCGGCGCCGATTCGTCCCAGGCGGTCGAGGGAGAATCTCGTTGCCGAACCGATGCTTTACCGGGGTCCGGCAGACCCCAAGCCGACGCCGGCATCGTGAGCCGCGCCGCGGAGGGTTCGTTTTCCACGGCGCGAAGTCGGCGCCCCGGTCCGACGTCGTCACGCACGCGATCGCGTGGCCTCGTATCCAGATCGCCGTCCTGTCTCATACGTTGCTGTTTGCTCGCGGTGAACGCCGCGGCTTTGAGGCACGAGACGATTGGGCCACGACCGATGGTCGCCGCTGTCGCGAGGTCCCCTTCTTTACACCCGCCACCTGTGCGGTTCTGTTACGCTCGCGCACGATGACATCACAGGCAGCTGCCTCCTCGACCGAGTCTTCGCTCATTCGTTCCATCGGCACGTTCGGGCTGGCCGCAGGCATCGTCAACGTCACGATCGGCGGCGGCTCTTCCGGCTGCCCGCGGACATGGCCGCCGGCTCGGCCCGACCGCCGTCGCCTACCTGCTCTGCGCAGTTGCGATGGGTCTCATCGTGCTGTGCATGGCCGAGCCGGGAGCCGCGTCGCGATTACCGGCGGCGTTTACGCCTACGTCGAGGTCGCGTTCGGGCGGTTCGTCGGGTTCCTCGCGGGATTCCTGCTGTGGATGGTGATGACGTTCGCGATGGCCGCGGTGGCGACGATCCTGGTCGCGATCTCGGCGCGCTGGTGCCGCTGCTCGCGTCCGACCGCGGCGGCGGTGGCGCTCGTCGCGATCTACGCTGTGTTCGCCGGCGTCAATGTCCTCGGGGTCGAACGCGGCGCCCGGGTGAACACCGGGCTGACCATCGCGAAGCTCCTGCCGCTGCTGCTCCTCATAGTCGGCGGCATCTTTGCGATCGATCCTGCGAACCTCGCAATCGGCAGCCGCCCGATTTGCCTCGCCTGGCTCGCAGCAGCCTGCTCCTGATCTTCGTGTTCGCGGGCATCGAGGCCGCGCTCGTGCCGGGCGGCGAAGTCAAGGATCCGGCCCGCACGGTGCCCCGGGCGCTGCTGATCGGCATGACGACCATCACCCTGCTGTATGCCGGCCTGCAGTTCGTGGCGCAGGGTGTGCTCGGCCCCGCGCTCGCCACCTCGAAGGCCGCGCCGCTGGCCGAGGCCGCGGGCGTCGCTCTTGGCGACTGGGCGAGGCGCCTGCTCCTCATCGGCGCGATGGTCTCGATGCTGGGCGACGCCGGCGGGATGATTCTGGCGACCCCACGGATTCTGTTCGCGTTCGCCCGCGATGGCTTCCTGCCGCGCCCCGTCGCGCGCCTCCATCCGGTTCATCGCACGCCGGGATCGCGATCGTTCTTCAGTGCGCGATCGTGCTTGTGCTTGCGATTACCAGCACCTTCGAGCGGCTGGCAATGCTCGCCAACCTCTCGATGCTGGTCCTCTACGGCATGTGCTGCCTTGCGACCTGGCAACTTCGGCGCCGCGACGTGCGCGGCGGCGGCGCCCTTCAGGGTCCCCGCGCCAACCTGGTGGTCGTCCTGGTGTGTCTCGTGATCGGCTGGATGTTGACGAGCATCACGCGCGCCGAGTGGATCGCGTTCGGGATCAGCCTGGCCGCCGCGTCGGCGATTTTTGCGGTGCGGCGCGGGCCGGTCACGCTCTGAAGCACGCGACTGTTGCAGGAATTGCCCCCAAGCGACCTCGGAGCTCGTCGAATTCTTTCCACCCTAACCCCGGGGACAGTGACGGGGGACCAACCCAAGTAAAAAAAAAAAAAAAATATCACCAGTGACTGTCCCCGACGAGCTGTCTCCCGTGCGACCGGGAGGTCAGGACCGGCGCCGCGACGCGGTGCTATAGTGCCGGCTTTACGAGGAGGTGTTGCATGAGGATTCAGCGGTTGCTCGCACATTTCTGTCGTTCCTCACGGTCCTCACGGCGACGACGCCAATCGCGGCGGCGCAACAGGCGCCGCCCATGCCCAAGCCGGGTCCCGAGCACGCGCTGTACAGAATCGATGTCGGCACTTGGGACGCGGTCGTCGAAGCGTCGCAGGGCCCGGGCGCGCCGCAGGCGACGTCGAAGGGCGTCGAAGTGAACACTATCGGCTGCGGCGGGTTGTGCCTGATCACCGACTTCAAGGGCGAACTCATGCCTGGCACGCCGTTCCATGGCCACGGCGTCACGACCTGGGACGTCGTGAAGAAGAAGTACATCGGCAGCTGGACCGATTCCATGTCGCAGGGACTCATGATCGGCGAGAGCACGTGGGACCCCGCCAGCAAGAAGGCGACAGGCACGATGGAAGGACCGGACATGACCGGCCAGGTCGTGAAGATGCGGTCGGTCGTCGAGTACCTGTCCGACACGTCGCGTGTCATGACGGCCTTTTCGCAAGGCCCCGACGGCAAAGAGATGCAGGTGTTGAAAATCACCTACACGAAGCAGAAATAACTTCGGCGACTCGACCGTGCGCTACTCGCGCCAGCCGGCTGATGACGCGCTGCGTCCCGTGAGCTCGGTCGCCAGCCAGTCGTCGACCTCGTCCACCTGTTCCTGCGTCGTGCGATGGCCGGTGTCGTAGGCGAGCATCAGCCGCTTCGGCGCCGCGATCACGTTGTAGGCGGCGTACATCGACGTCGGCGGACAGGTCTCGTCGTTGAAGCCCCACGAATAGAGTCCCGGCGCGGTCACGCGGCGGGCGAAGTTCACCACGTCGTAGTAGGCGTGGTCGCGACCTTCGCGTCGTCGCGGTGCAGGTTCGGGCCGTCGACGGCGCGGAACATGTGCGGCCAGCCGCCGGCGCGGGCGTGGAGGTAGCCGGTGAGGTCCGACAGCGCCGGATAGTACGCGGCCAGCCGCGTCACGCGCTGGTCGAGCGCGGCGGTGACGATCGCCAGCGCGCCGCCCTGGCTGCCGCCGGTCACGCCGAGGTTCTTCCCGTCCCATTGCGGCAGCGAGGTGAGGAAGTCGTTGGCGCGCAGCGTCCCGGTGTAGACGCGGCGATAGTAGTAGCGTTCGCGCGAGTCGAGCCCGAACGTCGGGTAGCCGCTCAGGCCGCCGCGGCCGAGGCTGTCGTAAACCTCCTGCGGCTGCGTCACCGGGATGCCGTGGATGCCGATCTGGAAGCGTGATGAGACCGCGGCGCGGCGATCAGTGCCAGTCCGCGATACGGCCGCACGCCGGCGCCGGGAACGCTGAGCAGCGCCGGGTACTTGCCGGCTGCGCTGCGGCATGCAGACGATGCCGTAGAGCCGGCTCGCGCCGCCGGTGAGTCCGACGTTCTGCAGGTTGATCTGCGAGCAGTCGACGTCGGCGCCGCCATAGTCGGAAGCGGCGTCCACCTGGCGTCGAGCGGCAGTGCCGCCAGGCGCTGACGCTCGCCGTCCCAGAACGCGTCGAAGTCCGGCGGATTGACCTGCGTCGGCTGGATGCGTTCCGGCGCAAACCCCGCCGTGCCGACGCCGCGGTATGTGCGGCCGTCGATCTCGGCCGTCGCCACGCAGCCGCAGGAAGCCGGGCGTGTTCATCGTGCCGCCATCGATCGCCAGCGGCGCCGTGCCGACGACGGCCGTCGTCTCGGTGAGGGGCGGCATCATCTCGGGACCGACGGCGTACTTGACGGTCGTGCCCGCCGCCTGATGACCGTCGCGCACGACATCGACGCGGAACTTCACGGGTTCCCCGGGCTGATACGTCCAGTCGGGCCGATCCGGCGTGACCGTCACGGCGACGCGGCTGAATGGCTGCCGCGGCGCCTGCGCCATCGGCATCGCCACCAGCCAGGCAAGCACGAGAAATCCTGCAGACAAGAGCCGCAACGCAACGGATGGGCGCATGAAGATCTTCCTAGCTTGGTGGTGCGTGTGACCGGCCGGCCGGCGCGGCGATGATAGCATCGCTCGACTCCGGCTAACCGACGATGGTGCTTCCCCGCCGCGACCGCTCGCCCGGGCTGCGTGTGCAGCTGGCCATCATCGCCCTCGTCGTCCTTGGGCTGGGGATCTGGCAGCTCCAGCGGCAGCCGCCACACGTCGAGCCTCCGACGGCTCCCCCGGCCCGGCGACGACGGCGCCAGCGCCGCCGCCAGCGGCCGACACCGGTTCGGCGTCGCGCGCCGCCGAGAGAGAGTCTGTACGATCTCGACGCAGACGAAGCGAAGGGCGGCCACACGATCGCGCGTCATGTCGGGCGGACCGATCAGCAGCTGCGCGATCGGCTCGATCGCGAACGCAACATCAGCGCGGCGTCGACCTACACGGACCGCGCGCTCGCGGAGCGAACCGTGGCGCGGACGCTCGCGCGCCACAGCAGCCGCGTCGCAGCCTGGCGGAAGCGGAGCGGAAGCAGGCCGAATCTCGCGCTCGACTACCGTGGACCGGCGAAGGAGATCATCGGCCGCAGCATCAGGCGCGGCCGCGCCGTCGCCGTGCCGTGCACCGACGCCGTCGTCGTGCTGCGCTGGGACGGCCGTGGAGGCTTCGTGCTGACAAGCTATCCCGAGGCGGCCAGATGACGCGACGTGCGCGCCGGTCAGTGCCCGATCCGAGGCACCTCGCCGCGCTCACCGGCTTCGCGCGTGGTTACCTTCACCAGGACGTGATCGCGGAGCACGGCAGCGTCGCCGGCGCGGCGGCTGCGTTCTGTCGCGACGCGTCGCCGGCCGAGCGCCGCGCGCTCGCCGATGCGCTGCAGCGCGTCGTCGAGGACGCGCGCGGGTGGAGAGCCGCTCGCCTGGCTCGCTTCTTCGAGCGGCTCGGCGCCGCATGGTCGCCGTCATCGATCGACGAGGTGCGCGAGCTGGCCGGCATCGCGCGCGGCGACGGGGAATTAAAAAATTAAGAAAGAGAGATAATAAAAATTATATAATTATAGTTAGTAGAGAAGTTAGAGAAGAGTAGAATATCAGATAATATTAGTAAGATATAAGAAGATATATGTAGATAGGAGTTAAGATAGGTATATAAGAGATATAGTGTCATGGATAGGGTAGGTGGCATGGGAGAGGTATATAGAGAAGTAGAAGTAGTATGGAAGGAGGTGGCAATAAAGATATTGGGGGATAGATAGCAGGATGGAGAGGATCGAGGGTTAGGCGGAGGCAGTGGATGCAAGGTAGATCAATTGGTATATAGAATGGGAAAGGAGGCGGGGTATAGTTATAGAGAATCGAGGGGGAAACTCGGAGATGAGCGGGCGTGCGCTGAGGAAGGTGCGCTGGCGGTGAGATGGAGCGTGACAGCGAGAGGGGGTACGGATGAAGGAAGCAGCTGACGGGGGCAAGCGCTGATGGCATCGGGCGTGCAGAGATTCGCGGCGGCGGAAGGCGACGCATGACGCAGAGGGGGCATCGTCGGGACGCTCGAGACATGGCGCGGAACAGCTCGAGGCCGAGCAGCGACCCTGTCGACATCTTCGCCTCGGCGCGATCGTCTACGAGGCGGCGACGGGCGAACGGCCTTCAAAGGCGCGACGCCGGCGGCAATCGCCGCCGCGATACTCGAACGCCGGCCGGAGCTGCTGGCCTCAAGCCGGCGCGGTGACCGGGCCGGCAGCGACTCGACCGGCCGAGGGCCGTCGTTGCCGCGCTGCTCGATCGATCCTCTCGCGTTGCCTGGCCTAGAGTCCGTCGAGCGATTTCAGTCGGCGGCCGATCTGCGCCAGGCACTGCGGTGGGCCAGGGAGCTTGGGCTCGCCGCAGCCTCGGCAGACTCCCGATCGCCGTGGACCTCCTCGGCGGGCAGCATCTATCGCCGCGTCGCTCGGCGCGATCGTCGTCGGAGCGGCCGCGTGGCCGTTCGCGGTCAGCCGCGCTCCCGCGGCCGCGACGGTCGCGCCGCAGTATCGATACACAGTCGGCTCGCCGCCGATTGCCGCTTTCAGCTCGTCGTCGGCGTCGCTCGCGCTGTCACTCGTCGGCCGGCAGCTGGCTTTCACCGCGTCGAGCGAGCACGGCGGCTGCAGTTGTGGTTCAGGCGCTCGATTCGCTGGCGCCACGGCGGATCGTCGCCGGCGCCGGTGCGGGCCAGCTGTTCTGGTCGAGCGACAGCCGCTCGATCAGCTTCGCTCAGATCGTCGCGGATTCCTACTCGCGTCGATCGTCCTAGCCACCAGCACTCGCTCGAGCGTCGGCAGCGTCCGGATCGACCAGGTCGGCGCCTGGACTCGCGCGGCGAGATCCTCGCGTAGATCGGGGGCTCGATCGCGTCGTTCTCCTCGACGGCGGCCCACTCACCGCGCGTCGTCGCTAGTCGCGTCTCGGGCTAGACAGCCACCTCTTTCCGTCGTTTCTTCCCGTCGGCCGTCATTTTCTCTACGTCGCCGCCAGCACACAGTCCGGCTTCGTCGGCATCGTCTACGTTACCGATCGCGCCGGCCGCGACCGTCTCGCTTTTCGCGAGCGACTCGCAGGTGGTCTACGCCGCACTCAGCCATCTGCTCTACTTGCTCAGCAACACCTGCTCGCGCGCCCGTTCGTTGCCGAGCGCCGGCGCGTCATCGGCGCACCAGTGGTGATCGCCGAGCAGGTCGAGCGCCACACGTTAGCAGTCGCGCGCCTTCTCGGTCTCCCAGACCTAGGCGTCCTCGCTTATCGTCGCCCGCGCGAGCGAGGCTGGTCTAGTTCTATCGCGATGGCAGGCAGCTCAGACAGGTTTGGCACGCCGAGCTACTATCGCAATCCGCACTTTCTCTCGACGGCTCGCGGCTCGCTATCTCTCAGCTTCGTTGCGAGCATCAGCTCCTGGATGTCTGGCTGATAGAGTCGCATCGGTCAGTGTCGCAGTGTCGCTCGACGTGCGATCGATGACGGATCGGTGTAGTAGCGCGACGAGTAGCCGATCTGCATTCTAGTTCAGATCGCAGCAGCAATGCTCTTCTACGCCTAGTCGCTCGCAGCACGAGCTCGTCGAACTGCGCAGCAGTCATCGAGCCAGCACTAGACGCATTGCATTAGCACTGTATCGATTGGTTAGAGGATGGATCGCTCGTTTACAGCTCGAACACAGACATCTAGCGTCGAGACGCGATAGACGCAGCGCCGGCGATCGTCGCAACTCAGTTCATCGAAATCTTCGTCGCTCTCTCAGTCGATAACGCTGGCTGGCCTACGCTCGAACGAGATCAGTCGGTATGAATCTACGCTCGCCTTATCCGTCATCGTCGTCCTAGTGTCGATCTCGATAGCCATCGTGTCGACTTTGCTTATCGACGCGTCATCAAAGAACTCTTCTATCTCAGCGCCAGCAGCGAACTGTTATCAGTATCAGTATCAGTTGTCGCACCGTTCATCGTCATCGAATCGCAGCGCATCGTAGAGACTGTATTCGTCGCTGTTGAATCCATCTTATATTCGCAACAATACGCGTCTCAGCAGATATCCAGCGATTTCTGATCTCGCAATCTGTAAGAATCTCGCTATTCGCCGAGATCAGAGTCGTCGTCTGTGTATCGCTGTCGTAGTCAGTTCTAGCTTCTTGACATTCGTCGTTCTTCCGTCAGTTTTCTCTTTGCGAATAGTCAAACATCATCGCTCTCTCTTCTGTGTCGCTCGTCGTTGTCGCTCGTCATCGCAAACTCCGAGTAGCACCTCTTCTCGTTGTCAGCGATGCGTCTTGTCGCTCTCTTCGTTCTCGCATCATCGTTCTCAATATAAACCGGCTACCTCCGGATCGTCGTAACGGCGGCCGACGGCGGTTTCGTCGCCTCGCTGCTGCCGCCCGGCGATTATCGGCTGACGGCGGAGGCGGTCGCGTTCAAGCGCCTGGAGCGGCTGGCGCGGGTGGAAGCCGGCACCACGACCAGCGTCGACCTGAACCTCGAAGTCGGCGCGATCAGCGATCGCGTCACCGTCGTCGCGGCGCCGCCGCTGATTCGACAGACCGACCACCAGGTGAGCGGTGTCGTCACCCGCGATCAGATCGACAGCCTGCCGCTCAACGGTCGCAGCTTTCTCTAGCTCGCGAAACTGGAACCGGGCGTCACGAGCACGGCGAGGCTGGCGGACGGACGCACGTTCGTGTCGGCGCTGGGCGGCGGGCTGCCGACGGTGCCGCGGATCGGCGCCACGCGTGTGACGATCGATGGCGCCAACGTCAGCACGCCCAGAACCTTTAGCATATGCTCCAGGTCTCCCAGGACATGGTGCAGGAGTTTCAGCTGGCGACGGTCAATTTCGATCCGGCCAGCAGCCTGACGGCCAGCAGCGCGATCAACATCGTGACGCGATCGGGCACCAATGTCTTTCAGGGCAGCGGTTTCTACTTCTATCGCGACCATCGGCTCGCAGCGTTTCCAGGACTGGCGCGGGATCCAGGGAATCCGAACCCGTCGTTCGAACGGCATCAGTTCGGCGGCTGGCTCGGCGGGCCGCTGCGCCGCGATCGGCTATCGTTCTTCGCGAGCGTCGAGCAAACCGATCAGACCGGCGTCGTCTCGATCCAGCCAGTCGCGAGTTCGCCTCCCTTGGCGGCTTCTTTCAATCGCCGTACACCAGCGACATGATCAGCCTTCGCGCCGACGTCAGTCTGCATGCCGACCACAGCCTCTTCGGCCGCTACACCTACGATCGCAACAGCACCTTTGCCTATCTCGGTCCGTCGAGCCTCCCATCGAGCTGGTCGCGGCGAACCAACCAGGCCGGGCAGGCCATAATCGCCCTCACGAGCGTCCTTTCGCCGCGGCTGGTCCACGACGCCCGATTCTCGTTCCTGCCGACGACGGCGACGTTGAGTTCCGCGACGACGGCGGATTGCCAGAGCTGTTTCGGCCTCGGCGTCGTCCGCACAATCGTCGACGGCACCGGCATCGTCTTCGGCAGCAACTCCGGTCATCGGTGTCAGCCGGCGATCGTTTGCAGTTCTCCGACAGCCTGTCGTGGCAGAAAGGCAGCCACAGCGTCCGCGCCGGCTTCGACTGGGAACACAGCTCGGTCTACGGCAGCACGATGTGGCCGGCGCTTGGCGAGGTGACGCTCTTTTCACCAAATGCGGTCCGCCAGGCGTTGCCCGACCTGCCACTCCCGCCGGCGTTCAACACACACGAAGATTTCTGGCAGCTGCCGTTTCGCAGCCTTGCCATCACCGTCGGCGCGCCGACAGTGCTCTGGAGCGGCTTTCGCGCGAACCGTGTCCTCGACTTGTATCGGCTGTGCACGCCGATACGTGGCACGCCGGGCCGGCGCTGACGGTCAACTACGGCCTGGCGTGGTCTGTACGAGCCGAACGCGCTCAGCCACGACCTCGCGAAGCCGGCGCTGCTGGCGCCGATCCTCGGCAGCGACGGGCTGGCACTCGCCGCGGGCCACGGCCAACTTCTCGCCAATGTTCGGCTTCGCGTGGACAGCCGGCGGCGATAGCACGACCGTCGTCCGCAGCGGAGCCAGACGTTATTTCGACCCCGCCGCCAGCACCAACGCAGTAAACCTGACGCTAGAGGCTACCTGCTGTCGCCGCTTAGCACGAGCACCCTCGCCAGCAGCGGCGCCAACATCCTGCACCACAGCCGGCCGCTGCTAGTTCGGCGCGCCGACGTCGCTGACCGGCGCCGATGTGATTGCGCTCCTTCCTGGTATTCGCGAGGAGCTGCTGCGGGCGATGAACCCGTCGAATCTGATTCACCTTCCGCAACCTCGATCGGACCAAGGAGAGCAGCAACCTCTACGACCCTGCTTACAGCACGCCGCACGGCATCCATGCTGCCCTGGGCCTCCAGCATGAACTTTGGTCCGGCGTTGTCGTCAGCGCCGACCTGGTCTGGAAGCGGTTCGTGCACACGTTCATCAACGGCATCGATTTCAACCGGTTCAACAGCGCCAGCGGCCCGCTGATCCCGCGCTGCCCGGGCATTGCGCCAGGCGACCTCGCCGCGGCCTGTTCGAACGGACCGATGTTCTTCGACACGACCATCGGCCGCGCCCGATACCTCGGGCTGCTCCTCCGGCTCGAGAAGCGGCTCTCGGCAGAGACGCAGTTCCTGATCCGTACGCGCTCGGCAGCTTCGTCGGCACCAACGGCACCGGTACCGGCACGAGCGAGAACGTCGCTCGGGCGCGTCTTCGGTTTCAACAACGACGACTGGCTCGAGAACTACGGGCCGCTGCCAACCGATCAGCGGCACATCCTGAATCTCTCCGGCGTCGTCGAGCTGCCGTGGCGGCTGCGGCTCGCCGCCGGCGTTTCTCTTCGCGACCGCGGCGCCGGTCTCCCCCTACGTTCGCGGCATGGACTTCAACGGCGACGGAACCGTGAACGACCTGCTGCCGGGCACCTCGATCAACCAGTTCGGCCGGGAACTCGGCCGGTCAGACCTGGCGCGGCTGGTTGACGCCTATAACCAGACCCACGCCGACCAGCTAACCGCCGGCGGCCAGCGGGCGCCGCGCCTGACGCTGCCGGACGACTACTGGTTCAGCGACGGGTTCTTCACGCAGGATCTGCGCTTGTCTCGAAGCTTCGTCGCGGCGGGCGCGGCGTGCGCGCGGAAGTCTTTGTCGAGGTGTTCAACCTATTGAACACCGCCAACCTCGTGGGCTTCGACACCAACCTGCGCGAGCCGCGAGTGTTCGGGCAGCCAGCGGCCGGTTCAGCCAGGTGTTCGTCGGGCGGGCCGCGCGCGTTCCAGCTCGGGGCGCGGTCGGGTTCTAAGAGCTGTCAGCTCTCAGCTCTCTCTCAGCCGTCGGCTGTCAGCTGTTCGGTTTCGGTCGTCAGAGTCGGACGTCGTTGCTGCACCATGAGGCTGAACGGACCAACGCGCAGGATGTCGCCGCGCTGCAGCGGCGCGGGCGCGTCGACACGTTCGCCGCGAAGATAGCTGCCGTTCTTGCTCTGCAGATCCTCGAGCACACAACGGTCACCCATCACCATGAGCCGGGCGTGGTAGCGGGAAAGGAGCGGGGAGTGGAGCCGGATCGTGGCACCCTGATCCCGGCCGATCACGTTCTCGCCTTCGGAGAGGGGGATGTCGCGCTCGTCTAGTCTGAGCGACCATTGACACTCCGAACACCAGCGCCGGCGCGCCATCGCGCATCAGTTCCACCAGACCGTCAAAAGCGTAGCCGAAGCAGTGTACGGTGCGCACCACCCGCGTGCCGCTGCCGCCGCCCGTAGCGCAGCGCAATTCCTTGACGAGCTGAGTCAGTCTGCCGTTCTAGACGAACGTGCCCTCCAGATCACACGGTCAGTTCAGCCTTCGAAAGCGCGCTGCGCTCGATCAGCAATTTCAGCAGCAGAATGCCTTGCACAAAACACGCTCGTCACCGCAAACAGCTTTGATCGTCAATCCAATGTTGTAGCCGTCAGACATCTCAGCAAACCCTCAGGAATCCGTCATGACCTGGCGCGTCGGCCCTGCGTATCATGCCGATTCGAGGAGGTAGGCGTCGTGACTCCAGTCCTCCGGCCAGCTCCCTCCCTTGTCGGTTCTCGTGTTGATCGGCGCTGCCGCCCCCCCCACGCCCGTCGCACGCCGCCCTTCGTCCCTCCCCCGCCCCGGGCCTCCCACCTCGGGCTCGTACCCTCACTGCTCCCGGCGTGCACCGCCCCCGCGCGCCGCGTCACTACTCGCCACGTCGCGCCCTCGCCTCTCGCGTGCTCTCTCGCGCGTCCGCCCGCGTCGCTCTGTCTCCCCCCACTCTCACCTCCCCCCCCCCCCCCCTCCCGCTCTCCCCCCCCCCCCCCCCCCCCCCCCCCCCCCCCCCCCCCCCGCGCTCCACCAGCCGGCCACCGCGTCGCTCCTCACCTCGTGTGTTCTCGTGGCGATGGCCGGCTGCGACAGCCCGACCCGGCCGGCGCCCATTGCGCGGCCGCCCATTGCGCGGCCGCCTGACGTCCCCCCAGTCCCCAACGAGGCGGCGGCCGCGCTGGCTGGCTCGTACACGCTCACGATCGATATTCCCGATGCGTGCGAAGCTCTGCCGCCGGCGGAGCGCCGGCGTCAATACGTCGCCACGCTCGTAAAGAGCCAGTTCGACTACGTCAGCGTCCACCTCGTCGGCGGAGGGTATGCCGAGAAGACCGTCGTCGGAGACATCTGGTACACCGGTCAGAACCCGGCGACGATCGACTGGAATAACTTCGACATCCGCTGGCTGCGACGGCTGGCTGGAAACTCTCCCCGGTGGCGACACGCTCATGATCTGCGGCAACGGCGCCGGGGTCGTGGACGAGACCAGCATCGTCGCGACCGTGTCCGCTTCGGCGATCCTCGACAGCCACGGGCTGCGGACCAGCTGCAGCCATCCCTTCTCGTTCACCTTCCTTCGCCAGTGACTCGGTTCGGCTCGCGGTCAGTTGCGGGAACGGTCTGACGCCGCCGGCCGCTCCTCGTGGCCACGCTCCGTGGCATGATTGGGGCCCGCCGCCGCGCCAGCCCGCGGTCGAGCGATCCAGAACGGAGCCTGTGCCGCGATGAAGCTTGCGCAATCCATCCGTCTCGTCTCGTTCGTCGCCCCGATCCTGGTCGCATCGCTGGCGCACGCGGCGCTGGCACAGACGCCGCGCGAGATCCCGCTGTGGCCGAACGGCGCGCCCGGGTCCGAGGACAAGACGGCGCCCGAGGTCGTCGCCAAGACCGATAGCGGTGAGCTGCGGGTCTCGAGCATCCACAATCCCAGCCTCACGCCCTATCTTCCGGCGAAGGACAAGGCGACCGGCGCTGCCGTCCTCGTCATTCCCGGCGGCGGTCATCGGCTGCTGGCGATCACGCACGAAGGCTACGCCGTCGGCGAGTGGCTGGCGGAACGCGGCATCGCGGCGTTCGTCCTCAAGCACCGGCTCGCGCGCGAAGAAGGCTCGACGTACAAGATCGAAGTCGAGTCGTTCGCCGACGCGCAGCGCGCGATGCGGCTGATTCGCAGCCGCGCCGGGGAGTGGAGCATCGATCCGGCACGCCTCGGCGCGATGGGGTTCTCCGCGGGCGGCGAGCTCGCGGCGCAGCTGGCCGCCCGCTTCGACGACGGCAAAGCCGATGCCGACGATGCGGTCGAGCGGCAGCCGTCGCGGCCGGCGTTCCAGGCGCTGATCTATCCCGGGCGTTCCGGCGACATCCAGCCGACCAAGGACTCACCGCCGGCATTCCTCGCTGCCGCGTACAACGATCGCCCGGACATTTCGGAAGGCCTCGCGGAGGTCTACCTGCGATTCAAGCGCGCCGGTGCAGTGGCCGAGCTACATATCTACAGTACCGGAGGGCACGGCTTCGGACTGCGGCCCGCCAACCAGCGTCCGGTCGGCAGCTGGATCACGCGGTTCGAGGAATGGATGAAGGAAGGCGGTTTGCTGGCGAGCCAGTAAACTGCTGGGCGTGACCCACGACGCCGCCTCCGCCAGAGCCAGACTCCGTTCGATCGCCCGCCGCGCCATGCACGAGCGCGGCCTCCAGCCCGACTTCTCGCCGCCGGCGCTGGCGCAGGCACAGAAGATCCCGGACCCGCCGCCGGTCGACCGCGATCTGCGCGACCTCACCGGACTGCTCTGGTGCTCGATCGACAACGACGACTCGCGCGATCTCGATCAGCTCAGCGCCGCCGAACCCGGCAGCGACGGCGCGACGCTCGTGCGCGTGGCGATCGCCGACGTCGATGCCCGCGTCCCCAAGGGATCGGCGATCGACGACCACGCCCGCACCAACACAACCTCCGTCTACACGCCGGCGCAGGTCTTTCCAATGCTGCCCGAACGGTTGTCGACGGATCTGACGTCGCTCGTCGAGGCCGAGCCGCGGGCCGCGGTCGTCGTCGAGATGGAGGTCGCGGCGGACGGCGCCATCAGAGGTTCGTCGGTCGCGCGCGCGATGGTGTTGAATCGCGCCAAGCTTGCCTACGACGCCGTTGCCGCCTGGCTCGAGGGCAACGAACCGGCACCATCGCAAGTGCAGAACGTGAAAGGCCTGGCGGCATCTCTACAGCTGCAGGATCGTGTCGCACAGGCGCTGCGCCAGCGCCGCCAGCGCCAGGGCGCGCTGTCGCTCGAGTCGATGCAGGCGCGCGCCGTGTTCGACGGCGATCAGCTCGCCGACCTCCAGCGTGACCGGAAGAACCGGGCCAAGGCGCTGATCGAGGATTTCATGATCGCCGCCAACGGCACCGTCGCGCGGTTTCTCGCCGACCGCGGCCTGCCGGCGATCCGGCGCATGCTGCGCACGCCCAGCCGCTGGAGCCGCATCGTCGAGGTCGGGCGCGAGTTCGGCGGGACGCTGCCGGACGTGCCCGATGCGCGCGCGCTCGACGCGTTCCTGCGCGAGCGCCGCGCCGCCGATCCCGACCGCTTTCCCGATCTCTCGCTCGCCGTCGTCAAGCTGCTCGGCGCCGGCGAGTACGCCGTCGTGGTACCGGGAGACCAGAGCGACGGCCACTTCGGCCTCGCGGTTCGCGACTACACCCACTCGACGGCGCCCAACCGCCGCTTCCCCGACCTTTTGACGCAGCGCCAGGTGAAGGCCGCGCTCGCCGGGACAGACGCCCCGTACTCGACGGCGGAGCTGCATGAGCTGGCGGCGCACTGCACGCGGCAGGAGAACGCCGCCGACAAGGTCGAGCGTCAGGTAAGCAAGTCGGCGGCGGCGCTGCTGCTCGCCGGTCGCATCGGCCAGGTCTTCGACGGCATCGTGACCGGCGCGTCCGACAAGGGGACGTGGGTCCGCGTCATCACGCCGCCGGTCGAAGGCCGCGTCGTCCGCGGCGAGGAGGGGCTCGACGTCGGCGAGCGCGTGCGCGTCCAGCTGGTCGGCGCCAACGCCGAGCGCGGCTTCATCGACTTCGCGCGGGCGCGATGATGAGTTGCCCGTGTCCGTTACACTGTCGGACCGCGCAAGTTGTACAAGGCTCAGTCGGAGTCAGGAGGTTGGATGGCTACGATTCATTACGAGGTCACGGTCAATGTCGGCGCCGACGCAGCCTGGGCTGCGCTGCGCGAGGTTGGTAACGCACCCAGGCTCTTCGCGCCGGTCCTGACCGATGGCAGCCTCGACGGCGACCTGCGCACGGTGAAATTCGCCAACGGCATCGTCGTGCACGAACGTATCCTCGACGTCGACGACAAGAGGCACCGCGTCGCCTACGCCGCTCTCGACGGTCCGGGCATGAGCTACCACCACGCCTCGATGCAGGTGATTGGCGGCGGGCCGACGCAGTGCACGTTCGTCTGGATCACGGACTTCCTTCCGGCCGGCATCCGCGACAGCCTGATGCCGTTGATCGAGGGAGGCGCGCAGGCACTGAAGAGCAATCTCGAGTCGGGCCGGATCTGAGCTGACATCATGCACCGGCGAACGTTCATGACCGAGGCGGCTCTGGCCGCGGTCGGGTGCTCGCTGCTGCCGGCCGCGTGCTCGCGCCGGGAGGAACCGCCGCCGAGCGCGAGTCGATCGGACGACCTGATCGCCTCGATCGAGGCTCTGGTCGCCAAGACGATGAGCGAGGCCGTGGTGCCCGGCGTCTCGGTCGCGCTCATCAGGGACGCACAGGTGGCGTGGGCGCGCGGGTTCGGCGTCAGGGATGCTTCCTCAGGCGCGCCGGTCGACGCGACGACGGTGTTCGAGGCGGCGTCGATGAGCAAGGCGGTGTTCGCCTACGCCGTCATGAAGCTGCACGAAAGGCGGACGCTCGACCTCGACACACCGCTGACGAAGTACACGCCCGAGCGCTACCTCGAAGGCGATTCGCGCCTCGACTCGATCACGGCCAGGCACGTCCTGTCGCATACGAGTGGATTCCAGAACTGGCGAACCAGGGCCGAGCCGCTGAAGATTCACTTCACGCCCGGCGAACGCTTCATGTACTCGGGTGAGGGCTACAGCTATCTGCAGTCGGTCGTCTCGCGATTGACCGGGCGCGTCGACACCAGCCTCTGCGGCAGGTTCGAGAACGACGTGAAGTTCTGCGCGACCGACATCGCCGACTACATGAAGGCCAACCTCTTCACGCCAATGGGTATGGCGTCGAGCCGCTACTTCTGGGACGACGGATTCGCAGCCGTCGCCGCGCGCCCGCATGACGCGAAGGGCCAGCGCCTCGCCAACGCCAAGCCGGAGGGCCCCGCCATCGCGCGCTATGCCGCCGCCGGTGGCCTGCTGACGACGCCGACCGACTATGCGAAGTTCCTGGTCGAGATGCTCACGCCGCGAGACGGGGACCTGTTCCGGTTGACGCCACAGAGTGTGAAGGAAATGACCCGGCCGCACGTAAAGGTCCCGGACGCGAAGTTCCCGTGCGACTGGGGGCTCGGCTGGCGCCTCTTCGAGACCGATCACGGCCATCTCGTGACGCACGACGGCGGTCAACGCGGCTTCCGCACGTTCGGCGGCATTTCGCCAGCAAAACGGTCTGGCATCGTCGTGATGACCAACGGTGAGAACGGCGAGGCCGTGCTGGAGAAGCTGCTGGCGTCGGACGTCCTCGCCGATCGGCTGTGACGGCCGCGGCGCAGCGGCCGCGGATGCGCTAGGCCGGCGTCGCTTCCATCAGGAACAGGGTCGAGGTCGTCGGGATCACGCGCGTCGTGCGCAGCCCGCCGCGCGCCAGCACATCCCGGTACTCCTGTTCGGTCCGGTTGCGTCCACCGGTTCGCACCAGCATGTTGACGTCGCGCTGCTTGGCCAGGCACGGCTGGTTGGGTGCGCAGACGTGGTCCTCCGCGACGATCAGCCGCGCGGTAGCGGACATGGCCTGGCGCAAGGTGCCGAGGATTCGCTGGCAGTCGCGGTCGTTCCAGTCGTGAAGGATCGACTTCATGAGGTAGAGATCGGCGCCCGCGGGAACCGCCTTGAAGAAGTCGCCGCCGACGAACTCCGCGCGCGCTGCCACCGACGGGTCGAACCTGGTTTTCGCGGCATTGACGACGGCCGGCAGATCGAAGAGCACGCCGCTCGTCGCCGGACTGACCCGCAGCACCGACGCCAGCAGCGTTCCATCACCGCCGCCGACATCCACCATCCGCCGCACCTTGCTGAAATCGAAGGCGGCGGTGACGGCAGCAACCGATGCGCGCGTCGACTCGGACTGCCCGGCGTCGAACAGACGACCTGCGTCAGGATGTTTCTGGAACCAGTCGAACGTGCCCATGCCGTAGACGCGGTCGAAGGCGGTCTCGCCCGTCCTGACGCTCTCGAGCAGCGCCCCCCACGGCTTCCACATCCACTCCTCGCCAAGAATCTCGGCGAAGACCCGCACCGAGCCTTCGTGGTTCGAGCGGAGGTGCTCGGCGGCCGGATTGAGTTGAAACCGCCGGCCGTCGAGCTCGCTGAATATGCCGATGCTGGCAAGCGTCCGCAGCACGCGGTACAAGGCGTCCTCGTGAGCGCCAGCCGAAGCCGCAAGATCGGTCGTCGTGCGCGGCCCGTCCTGGAGCAGGTCGGCGATCTTCAGCTTCGCCACGACATGGAGCATCTGGGACGTCTGATACCCGGTGAGCAGCGCCTGCAGGTTCTGTCGTGTCAGGGTCGGCGGCGGCGCACCCTGCGCCGACGGTGATGCGCCGGCCGCCAGCAGGGCGCCAAGCATCGACTGTTTCAGGACGCGGCGGCGTGACGGCTTCTGCATCATGTTCAACCTCGCCCGGAGAACCCCCCGGTTGCCCTCTCTCCTATAAACGCCAGCGGCGCGGTTCCCGGACATAATCACTTTCCGTGACTCGCGGGCTCCTGCTCTACGCCGTCGTCGGCGGCCTGGTCGTGGCTGCCCTGCGGTTCGTCGACTACCGGTTCCTGGTGGTCGAGCATTCCTTCGCCATCTACGGCGGCATCATCGCGGCGATGTTCGCCGGTATCGGTATCTGGCTCGGACGCGGCGCCGTTCGCGAGCGGGTCGTCACCCGCGAGGTCACTGTCGAGGTGCCGGTCGCGTCTCCTCCCTCCGTGACGTCAGAAGCGTTCGTCCTGGACCAGGCCAAGGTCGCCGAGCTCGAGCTCACCCGCCGCGAGCTCGAGGTGCTGCAGCTGATGGCCGAAGGGCTCAGCAACCGGGAAATGGCGGAGCGGCTGTTCATCAGCGAGAACACCGTCAAGACGCACTGCGGCCGCCTGTTCGACAAGCTCGGGGCCGGCCGTCGGACCCAGGCGGTGCTGGTCGCGCGGCGGCTCCGGCTCATTCCTTAGGGGCAGCCCGTCACCCGTACGGGTGAAAGCGGTCGGATCACTGCGAAATCATCCCAACGGGTGACGACACCGCCGCGCCACGGGCCGTAGAGTCCGGGCACAAGGAGCGTCGAGTCATGAAAAGGTATGTGCTGACTTTCGGTCTGCTGTCCGGTGCCGCGGCAGCGGCAATGATGCTGGCGTGGGTGCCATACATCGACACGCTCGGGTTCGAGTACGGCGCCGTCTTTGGCTACACCGCCATCGTCGCCGCCTTCCTCTTCGTCTTCTTCGGCATCAAGGCCTATCGCGACAACGAGCTCGGCGGCGCGATCACGTTCGGCCGGGCGTTTGCCGCCGGCCTGCTGATGACCATCATCTCGAGCCTGTGCTACGTCGCGGCGTGGCAGTTCGTCTACTTCCGGATCACCCCGGATTTCTTCGACAAGTACGCGGTGTACTCGACGGCGAAGGCCCGAGCCGCGGGGGAATCAGAAGAGAAGATCGCGTCGACCGCGCGGGAGATGACCGAGTTCAAGAAGCTGTACGACAAGCCGCTGGTGAACGCGGTGTTCACCTTCATCGAGCCGTTCCCGGTGGGGCTGCTGATGACACTGGTGTCGGCGGCGGCGCTGCGGAAGAAGGCGGCCGGCTGAGAATGACCGGCTACGGCGAGGGATCGAGGGACGGCGGCGCCGCGGCGTATTCGACGGTCCTGGCTTTGAGCGGCGCTTTGCCGTCGCCGACGTTGGCGACGATGCGGAGGCCGGGCTTGAGATCCTCGAAGGCGCCGGGCTGCTTCGAACGGATGAACTTCGTCTTGTCCGTAACTTCGAAGCTGACGTCCTTCTTGTCGGTGGTCGTCATCCGGATGGTCCGCCCCTCGATCGCGGCGATGGTGCCCATGAACTTGTGATCGTGGCCGGGGTGGGTCAGGGCCGGAACCGCGGCGAGCGCGATCAGCAGTGCTGTCATCGCCGCCCGACGAATCCCTGCGCGCATCGTGCCTCCTTCGGCTTCCAGCTTAGCATCGGCTCACGGCCGGGCTTATGGCGGCGAGGGGAGGTGTGTATCGGGGCGACGGCCGCTTCGATGCGCACGTCTACGCCGATACGTCGCGCTGAGACGCCGCGACGAGGCTGGCTGGCCAGGCCCGACTCCGCTCGCCGGGAACGGCGCCTCCGCTCGTACGCTGCCGCTGCCGCGTCGTGTAGAAGCTGGCTAACAGCGACGGTCGTCAGGCGCTCGCGGCCCGACATAGCTATCTAGCGACGGCACGGATCACATGGACGGAACACGACGCGAGGAATCGCTGCGCCGCCGTTCCTGCTTCGCAGCGTGTCGGCTCGCTCCACGGGCCTGGCCAGCCAGCCTCGCCGCGGCTCTCGCGACGCGAGACGATCAGCGTCCGAGGTGCTCGCACCCAGCGCGTCAGGCTGCGTCGATGAGAACACCCGCGGGCGTGACGACGTCGGGCCGGGGCGACGTGTGAGCGCCGTGACAGCGCAGGCGGTAAACGGGCCCGCAGCGGGTCCCATCGGCGGCGGCGCTGATTCGTCCCAAGCGGTCGAGGTCCCTCGTAGCCGAACCGATGCTTTACCGGCGTGCGGCAGACCCCAAGCCGCCGCCGCATCGTGAGCCGCGCCGCGGAGGGTCCGTTTTCCACGGCGCGAAGTCGGCGCCCTGGCCCGACGTCGTCACGCCCGCGGTTTCGTCTGCCGCAACTGAGTGGTGGTTGGCCTGCACCGGCTTCGTTCACTCGCGCCGAGATACGGCAGACTCGTTCAATGAGCTATGGTACCGTTCTCGACAGCATCCATTCCGCCGGACTCACGCCCGAACGCTGCATGACGCGACAGCACCTCATCATCGACGCCGACGACACGCTCTGGGAGAACAACATCTACTTCGAGCGGGCGTTCGACGAGTTCGTCGAGTTCCTCGCCCACTCGTCGCTGACGCCGCCGGAGATCCGGGCCGTGCTCGACGAGATTGAGGACGCCAACGCCAGGATCCATGGCTACGGGTCGCAGAGCTTTGCCCGCAACCTGCGCCAGTGCTACGAGCACCTGGCGGAACGGCGGATTGACGAGGCCGACCTCGCCACCGTCATGAGCTTCGCTGGCCGGATTCTCAATCGACCGATGGAAGTGATCGACGGCGTGCCCGAGACGCTCGAGTACCTGGCCGCGAGGCACGAGCTCACGCTCTTCACCAAGGGGCACCCGGACGAGCAGACGCTCAAGATCGACCGCTCGGGGCTCGCCGCTTTCTTCGCCCACACCGCGGTCGTGCACGAGAAGGACGTCCCGGCCTACACGAGCCTCATCGCCGCGCGTAACCTGACGCCGGAACAGGCCTGGATGGTGGGCAACAGTCCGCGCTCGGACATCAACCCCGCGCTGGCCGCCGGGCTGAATGCCGTTTTCGTCCCGCATCCGCATACCTGGACGCTCGAGCGCCAGGACATCCGGCCCGGCCGCGGCCGCCTGCTCGTCATCGAACGCTTCACAGAACTGCGCGATCACTTCTAAGTGGCCGGCCTTCAGCACACGCCGCGAGCACGTTCTCGACGGCGTTACCCGTCGTTCTTCTCTGTCCAAGCCGTGAACTGAATCGCGCTACCATCTGCCTCGTCGACCCTCGTCGAGCCTCGTCGACCCTCGTCGGCGAAGCGGTCGAGAGCTCATCTTTATCAGTTTGCAGTGAACTCGTCGGATCCTCCGGCGTTACACATGTCACCAAACCGTTGCACCTGCTTCTCGCAGGTGTCGCACCCGCCCGGTAACGTGTCTACCTCGAGTGTTCGGGAGGAGGACGTATGCGACTGGTTTCCTTGTGTGTGGCAGCGCTGCTGCTGATCGCGTCGACCGCGTCGGCGCAGTTCGATTCGGCGACGGTGGTCGGCACCGTGCGCGACGCGTCAGGCGGAGTGGTAGCGGAGGCGACGGTCACGCTGACCGGCGTCGACACCGGCATCTCGGTGACGCGGACCTCCGGCGACAACGGCAGCTTCGAGTTTCCGGCGGTCCGCCCGGGCCGCTACGTCGTCACCGCCGAGAAGACGGGCTTCGCGCTGGCGATGGTCGACAACGTCCTCGTCCAGGTCGGGGCGCGGCTGCGCGTCGACCTGCAGATGCCGGTCGGGCAGGTCAGCGAGAAGGTCGAGGTCAAGGCGTCGTCGCCATTGATGGAGACCGACTCGAGCCAGCGCGGCCAGGTGATCAGCGGTGAGCAGACGCGGGCGCTGCCGCTGCTGTCGCGCGAGTACTCGTCCCTGGCGCTGCTGACGACCGGCGTCAAGACGGCCGGCTCGGCGCTGACCACCGGCAACACGCCGCGCGAGGGGGCGCTGAACGTCAACGGCCTGCGCAGCCCGTTCAACAACTTCCTCATCGACGGCGTCGACAACAACGCCTACGGCACCAGCAACCAGGGCTTCTCCAACCAGGTCCTGCAGCCGTCGCCCGACGCAATCGGCGAGTTCAAGGTCGTCACCAACAACATGAGCGCCGAGTACGGCCGCGCCGCCGGCGCGACGATCAACGTCAACTATCGCAGCGGCACGAACGCGTTTCACGGCAGCGGCTGGGAGTTCCTGCGCGACACCAGCATGAACGCCACCGGCTTCTTCAAGCCGACGACCGGCAAGCCGGAGCTCGAACGCCACCAGTTCGGCGGCGTCGTCGGCGGGCCGATCGTCCGTAACAAGGCGTTCTTCTTCGGCGACTACGAGGGGCTGCGGCAGGAGCGGCGGGTCACCGGCTTCGCGACGATTGCGACGCCGGCGCAGCGCCAGGGCATCCTCACCGTCGACGTGCGCGATCCGCGCAGCGGCGCGGTCTATCCCGCCGGTACGCCTGTCCCGATGACGGCGTTCGCGCGCTCGGTGCTGGCGGGGCTGCCCGACGCGAACGTCCCGGGAACGGCCAACAACTACAGCTCGCTGCAGGCGTTCACCGCCGACTCCGACAAGGCCGGCGCCAAGCTCGATCTGCAGGCGAGCCCGACGCTGTCGATGTTCGGGCGCTACGGCTTCCGCAACCTGACCACCGACGACCAGCCGAACATCCCACTCCCCTCGGGCGGCGCCGGCAACGGCCACATCTACGCCCGCAACCGCCAGTTCGTGCTCGGCGCGACATGGGTGCCGAACGCCACGTCGCTGCTCGAAGTCCGGTTCGGCTATTCGTGGACGCAGGCCGGCAAGAACCCGCCAGCGCTCGGCACCGCCAGCGCCTTCGAGCAGTTCGGTCTTCCCGGACTGCCCGACGATGACCGGATCGCCGGCGGCCTGCCGACGCAGGTCATCACGGGCTACTCGGACCTCGGCCGCCAGGCGACCAACCCGCAGTGGCAGTATCCGAGCGTCTACAACCCGAAGGTGAACTACACCTGGACGCGGAAGTCGCACTCGTTCAAGGCCGGCTACGAGTTCCAGAAGATCGACACCGAGGTGCAGGACGTCAACCCGCTCTACGGCCGCGACACCTACAACGGCCAGTTCAGCCGGCCGGCCGGCGCGACGGCGGGCAATCTCTACAACCTCGCCGATTTCATGCTCGGGCTGCGGGCGCAGTACGCGCTCAGCAGCGTCCTCGTCGCCGACCTGCGGCGGCAGATGCACTTCGCCTACCTGCAGGACGACTGGCGCGCCAGCAGCAAGCTGACGGTGAACCTCGGCGTCCGCTACGAGGTACTCGACGCCGTACTGGGAGAAGAACAACATCCTGTCGAACTTCGATCCGGCGGCGAACGCGATGGTGCTGGCGCGCGACGGCTCGATGGCCGAACGGGCGCTGGTCGATCCGGACCGCAACAACTTCGGGCCGCGGCTCGGCTTCGCCTACACGATCAACCCGGCGACGGTGATCCGCGGCGGCTACGGCATCAGCTACGTCCACTTCAGCCGCGCCGGCGGCGGCGACATCCTGCCGATCAACGGCCCCCAGGTCGTCAACGCCGTCGTCAACCAGACGGCGCCCACGGCGCCGTCGTTCGTGCCGGGGGAGCTCGGCTACCCCGCCGGGCTCGCCGACCCGTCGCAGTTCAATCCGCTGACCGCGAACATCACCTACATGCCGCCTGACTTCCACTCGAGCCCGGTGCAGAGCTGGTACATCTCGGTGCAGCGCGAGCTGCGCGAGAACATGATGATCGACGTCGCCTACGTCGCCAACCGCGCCGAGGACCTGCTGCTGTTCGCCAACTACAACCAGGCCGCGCCAAACAACAGCGCCGGCACGATCCCGTTGCAGAGCCGCCGGCCGAACGCGGCGTTTGCCGACATCACCTACGCGTTCAACGGCGGCAAGTCGCGCTACAAGGCGCTGCAGGCGAAGTTCGAGTGGCGCATGAGCGGCGACTTCACGCTCCTGAGCTCGCTGACGATCTCGGAGACGAAGGACAACGGCGCCCAGTCGCTCGAGAACTCGAACGGCAACTTCCCGGCGCCGCAGGATTTCTACAACCTCGACGCCGACTTCGGGCTGTCGAACTACCACCAGCCCTACAACAGCACGACCAGCTTCGTCTGGTCGCTGCCGTTCGGCACCGGCCGGCGCTGGGGATCGGAAGCTTCTCCGCTCCTCGACGCGCTGATCGGCGGCTGGCAACTGGCCGGCATCAACACCGTCTACGCCGGCGAGCCGGTGACGTTCACCTACACGCCGGCGGCGACCGCGGTCGTCTCGGGCATCGCGCAGGATTTCCGCGGCGCCAACAACTACCGGCCGAACGTGACCTGCGATCCGATGGCGACGGGCAGCGATCGCACGATCAACAACTGGTTCGATCGCGCCTGCGTCACCGCGCCGACCGACCTGAGCCAGCCGTTCGGCAACGCCGAGCGCAACTCCGTTCGCGGCCCGCTGTTCTGGGGTTTCGATCTCGCCGCCTCGAAGCGCTTCGACCTCGTCGGCTCGGCCCAGTTCGAGTTCCGGCTCGAAGCGTTCAACCTCCTCAACCGCACGAACTTCCGCGCCCCGAACGGCAACCGCAGCGCCGGCGGGTTCGGCACGATCACGTCGACCTACGATCCGCGGCAGCTGCAGGTCGGGTTGAAGTTGTTGTGGTAGGGAGCTCTCGTTTGAGGTTGACGGAGGTTTACGGAGGGAACGGAATTCACAAACGGAGGAACGGAGAGCAACGGAGACGCACGGAGAAGGCCGCAGCGCTCAGTCGCGGCCACCTGTTCTCAAACGGGCATGTCGCCGGCTGAAAGCCGGCGAGTCGTGGGACAGGCGCCACAAAGATCAAGACCCACTGGGACTCCCGTGGGTCTTGATCTTTGCGGCGTCTGTCCCACGACCCGCGCCTGCGGCGCGGCATGCCCGTGCTGAGTGTCGCGCATCAGGAGGGCGTCTCCGTGTCGTCTCCGTTGTCCTCCGTTCCTCCGTGTTGAATCCGTTGACTCCGTAACCTCCGTCAACCTCGCCAAGCGTCTACTCGCTCCTGAGCACGGTCACAGGGTCGACACTCGCCGCCCGCCGCGCCGGCACGAAGCACGCGAGCGTGGCGACGACGGCGACGACGGCCACGGTCGCCGCGGCGACGGCCGGATCGGCACGTCCCACCTGGAACAGTTGCGACGCCATCACCCGTCCGGCGACCAACGCGCCGCCGAGCCCGAGGGCGAGGCCGGCGGCGGTAATCGTCAAGCCGCTGCGGAAGACGTCGCGCATCACGTCGGCGCGCACGGCGCCGAGGGCGATCCTGATGCCGAGCTCGCGCCGACGTGTCGCGACGACGTAGGCCATGACGCCGTAGAGGCCGATGCAGGCGAGCAGCAGCGCGCTGGCGGCGAACATGCCGACCAGCCCGAACACGACGCGGCGCTGCTGCATGGAACCAGCCATCGCGCGATCGAGGGCGCGCGGGTTGGCCATCGCCACACCGGCGTCAACCCGCGCCATCTCGGACCTTACCGCCGATGCCAGGCTTATCGGGTCGAGCGGCGTGCGCACGGCGACCGAGAGCCGCGAGCTGTTGAAGACCTGCGGCACCCAGGCGTAGGGCCCGGGCAGCACGTCGAGCTGCCGCTCGACGATGTCGGCCACCACGCCGACGACGCGCCAGTTGTCGCCGGTGATGCGCAGCGGCTGGCCGATCGGATCGCGATCGGCGAATAACATCCGCACGGTCGTCGCGCTGATGACGGCGACGCGCTCGGCGCCAGCGCGGTTGTCGCCGGCCTCGATGAAGCGGCCCGCCAGCAGCCGCGACCCCAGCGCCTCGAGAAATCCAGCCGACACGAAGTCCAAGCGGCCGATGATCTGATCCCTGGCATCGCGCTGCCCGGCTACGCCGAACGACTCGCCGTAGCTGCCGCCGCTGAAAGGAATGCCCCTGCCGCTGCCGGCGGCGTCGACGCCGGGCAGCCCGCGCAGCCTGTCGAGCAGCGCCGACGAGAACGCCAGGCGCCTGGCGTCGGAGTCGTAGCTTGCCGGTGGCAGGGACAGGTCGAACGCGAGCACGCGCGCCGGCTCGAAGCCGGGATCTATCGTCGCCACCTTGGTGAGGCTGCGCAGGAGAAGCCCGGCCGAGGCGACCAGGACGACAGTGAGCGCGACTTCGGCGACGACGAGCGCGGACAGCGCCCGCGGACGGCTCGCGGCGGTTACCGTCCGGCCGCCCAGGCTCATCGTCCGCGCCAGCGCGCCGCGGCGCGTTATCAGGGCAGGCACCAGGCCAAAGAACAGGCCGGTGGCGAGCGTGATTGCGAGCGAGAATCCGAGCACGCGCAGGTTCAGGGCGAACGCAATCCGCAGCGGCAGCAGCTCCGACGCGATGCGTTCCAGCACCGCCACGCCCAGCCAGGCGATCGCAACGCCGAGCGCGCCGCCGAGCGCGGCGAGCGCGAGGTTCTCGGTCAGCAGCTGGCGCACCAGCCTGGCGCCGCCGGCACCGAGCGCGGTGCGAATCGCCAGCTCCTGCTGACGCTGGCAGCCGCGGGCCAGCAGCAGGTTGGCGACGTTGGCGCAGGCAATCAACAGCACGAGTGAGACGGCGCCGATGAGAATCGTCAGCGGCCCGCGCGTGACGGTCGCGACGAAGTCATCGACCGATTCGACACGGACTCCCCACTTCTGCTTGAACGCGGGATACTCCGCCGCCAGCTGCTGCCGAACCAGCGTCAGGTCGGCGTTGGCGCTCTCGACCGTTGCGTCCGGGGCGAGGCGCGCGAACACCGCCGCCCAGTGCGGCGCCCGCGCCGCGCGCTCGCTGCCCGGCGTCAGCACCGCGGGTATGAAGTAGAGATCGTCCTTAATCACCCACGCGCCGCGCGGCAGCACGCCGACGACGGTGCGCGGCACTTCGTCGAGCACGATGTCGCGGCCGACGATGCCTGGATCGGCGGCGAATCGCGACCTCCAGAGCTCTTCGGTGAGAAGGACGACGTTGTTCTGGCCGCCCGGTCGATCGTCGTCCGGGATGAAGCCGCGGCCGAGGAGCGGCGCGACGCCGAGCACCTGCAGGAACTCGTGCGAGACCTCGAGGCCGCGCAGCCGTTCCGGCGGGCCGCCGTGGCGCAGGTTGGCGGCGACGCGCCCGGTGAGGACGATGGCGTCGAACTGCGTCTCGTGCGCGCGCCAGTCGAGGAACGCGCCGCCGGACGGACTGTTGAGGCCGCCGTCGGCTCGAGTCTCGGAGACCTGGACCAGCCGATCCGGCTCAGGATACGGCGTCGGGTGCAGCAGGAGCGCATCGAGCACGCTGTAGATCGCGGTGTTGGCGCCGATGCCGAGGCCAAGCGTCACGATGGCGACGACGGCGAACGTCGGGGCGCGGATGAGCAGGCGTGCGGCGAGGGCAAGATCCTGGCGCAGGTCCGACGCGAACCGGAACAGCCGGCGGCGCCGCTCGAGGCGCTCACCGCTGCGCGCGGTGTCGGCAAGGATCGGCGGCGCGCCGCCAAACTCGCGTTCGGCCCTCAGCCGCGCCGCGTCGCGGCTCATACCACCGGCGATCAGCTCGTCGGTGCGCAGGTCGAGATGATGGGCGCGCTCGTCGGCGATATCGGCATGGATGTCGCCGCGCGATCGGGTGGCGAAGCGAAACAAGCGTCTGACATCACGGGGCCGCATCCAGGCTCACCTCATCCCGGCTCTTCGATCACCTTGCGCATCGCGGCGGCGTAGCGCTCCCACAGCGACACTTCATTCTTCAGCTGCCGCCGGCCGGCGGTCGTCAGCGCGTAGTACTTGGCGCGGCGGTTGTTCTCCGATACGCCCCACTCCGCCTCGATCCAGCCCCTGGCTTCGAGGCGGTGCAGCGCCTGGTAGAGCGCCGCGTCCTCCATCGCGAACATGCCGTCGGTACGCTCGCGAATCCAGCGCGAGACACCGTAGCCGTGCGCCGCGCCGCGCTGGAGGGCGCGCAGGATCAGGAGATCGACCGTTCCCTGGAGCAGGGTCAGCGGCGTGTCGCTCACGAGGTTGTCCGAGTGTTGGACGGAGGGGACGCCGGCGATGTTCCACTCATGACGTGAGGGGAAGCCTAGCACCGGCGGAAGCGGCGAGCAAGCCGCCGGCGCTTACCAGACGAAGCGGAAGATGCCGGCCGTCGCCTTGTTCGGGTCGGGACGCTTCGGATCCTCGACCTTGTAGCGATCGGGTACCGTCGTCCAGCCGTCGTAGACGCTGCCGCCGATCAGGATCCGCTGGTTCGGGCTGAACGGCTGCGGCTTCTGCGGATCGGTGGTGACGAAGAGGTCGTAGGCGTGCTGCGGCGGCGCGGCGCCGGCGCGTTCGCTCTTCGGCACGTACTCCGCGACGCCGTCGCCGTCGAGGTCGGTACGAATCCAGTCGACGTGCAGCAGGCGATGGTAGGTGCCGTCGGCAATCATGCTGCGCAGCTCGGCGTTGAACCTGGCGATCAGCGCCTCGGCTCCGGGAAAGTCGCGGCGGATTGCAAAATAGAGCGGCCGCCGCAGCAGCGACGTCGTTCCGAAGCGCAGCCGGGTCTTGGACTCGCCGGGATAGTTCTCGGTGATGAACTGCACGACGAGCTCGTCCATCAGCGTGTAGTCGACCTCGCTCGCCAGCAGCTGCTTGAGGCTGTCTTCCTCGGTCGCGGTGCGGACGAACACGGGGCCGGCAGCGTCGAGGTTCTCGCCGTAGGCATAACCGCCGACGATCGCCACGCGCTTGCCTTTGATGTCGCCGAGCGACTTCGCCGAGACGTCGCTCCCGCTCCTGCCCACCAGCACCAGCCGGTTCTCGAGGTAAGCCTGCGAGAAGAGCAGCGCCTTCTCGCGCGCCTCGTCCTTCCACGCGGCGGCGCTGCCGTCGAACTTGTTGCTCAGAAGGGACGGCGTGAAGTCGGCCGGCTCGACGATCGTCGTGTTGGCGCGGACGCCGAGGCGATCGAGGCTGGCCTCGACCAGGTCGAGCGCGAAGCGCGGCTGCCCGGGTGCGTTGGTGAATGGCGACCAGGCGGTCGAGACGAGCCGCAACGGCGGCGTCTGCGCCGTAACCACCACCGCCGCGGCAAGACCGAGGACGAGCATCGTCAGCCCGCGACCAGGTACGTGCGTCATGAGTCCGATTCTACTCGCTGTGCCCGGAGGGAGAACGGGTGTTCAGGCGGCCAGCTTGACAGTACGTAGGGCGGGGCTTCAGCCCCGCCGACGTACGCGGAGCTGAAGCTCCGCGCTACGTACTGCGCTGACTACTTCGCGGCTTTCTGCTGCGCCGCCGTCGGGAGCTGCTCGGGAAGCCGCTCGAAGCCGATCAGCCTCCAGCCGCTGCCTTCCTGGCGGAAGAACGCGCGCGCCGGCTGCTTCCACGTCGGGTAGTTGTCGCTCACGGCCGAGATGTCGACCGCGACGAACCCGCTCGACGGCAGGCCGCCCGGCGCGGGGACGGTGGTCGTAGGGCTCTGGGTTTCGCCGATCGGCTTGGTCGCGCCGGTGGCGTTGTCGAACGTCATCCATGAGGCGCGGTACGAGACCGCGCCGTGGGCGACGCCGGCGGCGACGGCGGCGTTCTCGAACGTCAGGCCTTTGCCGTCGAGCGCCGGGTTGACGACCGGGTTGACCTGCGTCAGGTAGATGCTCTTGATCCGGTCGCGGCGCTGAATCAGCACGTCGGCCAGGTACTTCTCATCCGCGGCGTTGCTGAACTGGCCGGTGTTTACGACGGCGCGGATCATCTCGTCGGTGAACGCCGCGACGCGACGCGCCGCCCAGAACGCGTCGTCGTCTCGCAGCTCCATGTACGCCAGCGTCGCCGTCTGCGGCCGCCACGTCCGCGGGTCGAACACCTTGCCCTCGAACTTGCCGACCGACTCGTGCTCCTCGTAGTCGACCGTCTGCCATGGGCTCAGGCCGAAGCCGAGCGTGAAGAGGCGCTTCCACGACGGCCCGGCCTCGTAGAAGTACTCGTAGCCGATGTCCCATTCGTGCTCACGGTTGGCCATCCCGAACGTCGAGCCGACGTCCTGCAGGTAGTGCTTGATGACGCCTTTGCCGTTCTCGGTCAGGAGGGTGTCGATCGTGTTCGCCTCCTTCAGGTCGGTCAGATTCGTCCAGGCGGCGAATACGCGCAGCGCGCGCAGCTCGCGGCGATGTTCGTGCGGCACGAGATCGTTCGGGTCGTCGGGCCGTGTCCCCGAGTAGAGGAAGCCGCCGAGGACCTTGCCCGGCAGCTGACGGCCGGCGATGACCCGATACGTGCCGTCCTTGTTCCGCGCCACCCGCTCGAAGATGGCGTTGACGTCGTCGTTGGTGATCGGCGTGCGCTTGCCGTTCGGGCGGCGGATCGTCGCCTTGGGATCGATCGACAGGTTCTTCGGGTCGAGCGTCGTGATGAACGACTCGACCTGGTTGTAGCCCAGGGCCCAGAAGATCTTGGTCGCGATTGAAACCGCCGCCGTCGCCCCTTCGGGCGCCCACGGCGGATCGAACTCGAGGAACCAGGTCTCGCCGCTGCCATCGATGGCGGTGAACCCGGGATGGGCGCCGGAGGTCTTCTCGCGGATGACGATCCACTTCGACGGGTCCGGCGGCTTGCCGACGTTGGCGGCGCGAAGCAGCTCGGCGTTGGCGATTGGACGGGTCGAGATGCGGTTCGTGAACCAGCTCGAGTCCGGCACTTCGTCGACCGTATTGACGTTCCGCGCCCGCGTGCCGCTGGCGACGTGGTCCGGCGTGACGAACAGGCCGCGGGTCAGCGCGTAGAACAGCGACTGCTCGAAGGGCTCCGCCTTCGATGCGTCCTGCGACGCCGGCTCGCGGGCGATGGGGTCGTCGGCATAGAAGCGCGGCCGCTGGGTCGAGGCCGGGCTGGCGAACAGCGCCAGCGCGACGACGGGCAGCGCCACCAGGGCGGCGCGACGAGCAGGTGAGGAGAATGATGACTTGTGCATGTCGCTACCTAGAAGGACGCCGACGAGGAGAAGATCAAGGAGAAGCTGTTCTCGCGGCTGCGCGCGATCTCGATACGGAGCGGTGTCACCGCCGGTCCGTGGAGGCGGAAGCCGATGCCGTAGTCGTCCTTCAAGCCGTCGAAATCGAGATCCGAAGTCCGCGCCGTGACCTTGCCGGCGTCGTAGAAGAACGCCATGTCGAGGTAGCGGTTGACGATGATGCGCCACTCCGCCTGCAGCAGCAGGCTGTTGCGATCGCGGAAGCGCCAGCTGCTGAAGCCGCGCAGCGACGAACCGCCGCCGAGCGCGGGCAGCATGAAGAACGGGATCTCCTGGCCGTCCTTCTCGAACGCAGTCTGGACGCGGCCGTGGAAGGACAGCACCCAGGACTCGCGCAGGAACGGCAGATGGGCGATGCCCTCGTATTCCGCGGTCTGGAAGCCGAAGATGTCGTCCTTGTCCTTGTAATCGTGCAGCGTCGCGCCGATATAGGCGCCGCGGCGGCTGTAACCAGGCGAGGTCCGTCCGTCGAGGCCGATGGTGCCCTGCGAATGAAGGTAGCTGATCTTGGCGCCAAGGCCCGGCAAGTCAGCCGGCGTGTAGAGCTCCTCGACCGACGGGTAGGAACCCTCGCCGGACTGCTGGTGCCATTGCGAGAACTCGACCCCGCCGCGCAGCATCAGGGTCCGCCGCGTCGGATAAAGCTGCAGCAGCGCCGAACCATACGGCTGCTCGAAGAGATAGTTGCTGCGATCGTCCTTGACGGTGTCGTTGCCGATGCCGTAGAAGCCGACCTGCGTCGCCTCGCGCCAGCCGCCCAGCACCGACAGGTTGCCGCGGCGGTTGAAGATGCGCGGCGCGATGAACTCTGCTTCGACGCGTTTGTAGCCGGTGATGGTGTAGCTGCCGCGGAAGTCGATCTGATTGTAGGGGCTGACGTGGAAGGCGCGGCCGAGGCCGAGCGTGAAGCCGCCGCCCGAGTAGGCGCTGTCGAAGAACGGATGCCAGCGCAGCGACCCGCGCTCGAGCACGGCGTCGAGGCGGTCGAAGACCTTCTCGGCCTTGTTCCGCTCGTAGGGTTGCAGCGTCTGTGACTTCTCGGCCTGCCGCTGCTCGATCTCGGCCTGGCGCGACGACGCCGGCGACTGCGCTGATGCGGGCGCCGCGACCTTCGTGGCCGGGGCCTGGGCCTGACCGTCGGCTGCCGGGGCCGTCGACGTGTCCGCGGCCGCGGGACTCGCAGCGGGGACGGCCTGAACCTGCGCCGCGGGTTCGACAACCGCCAGGGTTTGCGCCGGCGCCGCGCTCGCGCAGAGCGCCGACATCGCCAGGGCAGTCACGAGCCTCGAAGCTCGAACGTTTCGCACAGATCAACCAACCTTCCAGATAAGCGAGCCAGCGCCGCCGCCGGACTCATCCCGCTCACCGATGCATGCGTTCGTCGCGGATCGGCGTCACCGCCGGTGCCAATGCCTCGGTACTGCGCGGTGCGACATCAGGCGGGAGTCGCACGAACACAATCGTATTCAAGGCGATGGAGGGGCGCCGTATCGGATCTCCAGCGTGGAAAACGCTGTAAATACTATCAGATTCGCGGAGCGGGCCTCAGCGGGGAGGGACCGGCGGGTACGCGGGGTCGATCACCTGCCAAAGACGCGGACGTAGTCGACCTCGTAACGGGCCGGGAACGCGGCGTCGTCGATGCCGCGCTGTCCGCCCCAGTCGCCGCCGATGGCGAGGTTCAGGATCAGGTACTGCGGCTTGTCGAAGGGCCAGACGCTGTCGCCGCCGGGCTCTTTCGAGAACGTGAAGTACTGCTGCCCGTCGACCGACATCGCGATGCTGTCAGGCGTCCAGGTGGCGGCGTAGACGTGAAAGGCCGCCGTCGGCGCCGGGAACGAGGATGTTGTTGCCTTTATTGGTCTTCTTCACGTGGTTGTAGGCGGTGGTGTGGATGTTGGCGTGCACGCGCCCCGGATCGAAGCCGACGTGCTCCATGATGTCGATCTCGCCGCACGCCGGCCACCCGGCCTGGCCGATGTTCGCGCCGAGCGTCCAGACAGCCGGCCACGTCCCCCGGCCCTTCGGCAGCCTGGCCCGAACCTCGATTCGTCCGTAGGTCCAGTTGGCGCGGCTCGTCAGGCTGGCCGAGGTGTAGTCGGCTCCCTCGAACCGCTCGCGCCGCGCTTCAATCACGAGCAGGCCGTTCTCGACGCGCGCGTTCTCCGCCCGTTCGCGCGTGTAGTACTGCCGCTCGTTGTTACGGATGAAGCCGACCTCGTAGTCCCAGCGCGAACGATCCGGGAGGCCGTCGCGATCGAACTCGTCGGCCCAGACCGGCGCGCCGCCGATCGGCGTCGGCCCCTGCGGCGACTGCCGTTCGCCGCCGCAGGCGATGAGCGACCACAGCACGAGAACGCAGGTCGAGAGGACTGCGCGCATGCCGCCAGTGTAGCCCTCACCCGGGCGCGACACCTCTCTCGCCGACAGGTGACCGTGCTACGCAACGTGTCGAAGGTCGAGGCATCGGCGCCGATCGGCTACTTCGCCAGCGACAGGGTGACGTCGATCCGCATCACTTCCCCGCTCAGCGGGTCCGTCACCGACACGTACTGCATCGTCTGGCCGTCGCGCAGGAGCATGCTGAAGGTGGATCTGAAACTGCGGAAGACCGGCGCATCGCGAACCCCCTTCGCGGCGCTGTCGCCGGTGTCTGCCTGGATCGATGAGTCCTCGATCGTGATCCGCAGCGAGTAGCTGCCGTTGCCGGCGTCGGAGGCCTCACAGTCGATGTTCGTTCCGACATCGCGGTACTGGTAGGACGACACCGGCGTCGAAGCCGCGGTGTCGGTCTTGCTCGCACTCGTGAACACGGTCGTCGTTACCGGAACACTGATGCCCATGCGCATGTTGGTCTGCCGGCCGTTCGCCAGCACCCCGATCGTGTACGGCAGGCTGCTGATCTTCTTCTCGCCCTGGAAGCGGGCGAGCAGGACCGTCAGCTTCAGCGGTACCGGCTTGATGCCGGTGGCGGTGGCTGGAGGTTTTTCCTGAGGCGCCACCGGTTTGTCCTGGGCCGAGGCCGGGATGACAGTCGCGGCGGCGAGCGCCGCGGCCATGAACAAGTGCTGCATTGATCTCTACTCCTTCTGCGTGCCGCCGTCGGCGGCGGGTGTGATCGTCTCAGTGCGCTCGGCACCGATCGGCGCGACCGTCAGCGGATCGACGACGAGATCGGCTGGTGCCTGGAGCTCGGCCGGCGGCTGCATCAGCACCGCCGCGTCGATCGTGCCGCGTCGGACCAGTGCCATGTATCGCGCCAGCGCGCGCGCCTGGTCGGGCGGCACGATGATTTCCGGCTCGGCCGGCCGCGGTATCGCGCGGGACCGCCGCCTCCGATCGGTGGCGGCACCCTCCGCCACCGGGACGGCCGGTACCGTCGCTGTAGGATCCGGCGTCGCACGGGCGACCGTTGACGACGCCGGCGCCGGTGCGGGCTTCGGCGGCGTGGCCGGTGCGGCCGGTCGATCGCCCGGCGCGCCGACGAGGACCGCGATCGCGATCGCGGCCCCGACGGCGAGCGGCGCCGCCAGCCATGCCAGGCGGTAGCCGGCCGACGAGGCGCGGTCGATCCCGGCGCGTACGCCGGGCGCGAACGCCGGCGAAGGGTCGATCGCGACCCCGCGCTGCAGCTCGGCGTCGAGATCCTCGAGTGCGCGGCGCTGAGCCTCGAACGCCGCCGCGCAACGCATGCAGGAATCGAGGTGTGCGGCCGCTGCCGCGGCGAGATCCGCGCCGCAGGCGTGGTCCTCTATGGCCTGGGCGTAGCGTTCACAAGACATTGCAGCCTCTGGGCCAGGCCCTTGCGGGCGAGAAAAAGTCGCGACTTCACGGTGCCTTCGGGGAGACCGAGGAGCGAGGCGACCTCGCGGACGTCGTAGCCTTCGATGGCCGACAGCACGATCGCCTGCCGCAGCTTCTCGGGCAGCTCGTCGATCGCGCGCCACAGGCGACGGGCGCGCTCGTTGGCCGAGGCCACCGCCTCGGCGGTCGATGCAACGGCAGTCGCATCGCCAGCTTCCTCCCGCGCCTTGCGGCGGCGATCCGATCGCCAGCGGTCGATCGCCAGCCGCCAGGTCAGGCGAACCAGCCAGGCGCGAAACGCGCCGCGGTCGCGCAGCGAGGAGAAGCTGCGATAGGCCCTGACGAACGCCTCCTGCGCGATCTCTTCGGCATCCTGGTGATTGCGGACGACGCCGTAGGCGACCCTGACGGCAAGCGTCGCCGACTCGCGGAGGCGCTCCTCGAACTCACGTTCGAGGTCAGCGTCGATCGTCACGAGCGCACCGGGGTGGCGGCTGAGCGTCTCATGCATGAACTGCTGACAAGACGGCACGGCCTGTGGTTGGGTTCAGTTGCGCCGACAGGCCGGGGCAGCCCAACCGGAGGTCACGACCTATAATCCGGCCGCGGCGTCTTCAGCTGCCGGAGGTGTTCATCATGATTACGCGGCGAGTGCTCCTCGAAACTGCCGGGCTGGCCCTGCTGGCGCAGGCGGCGTCAGCGCAGAACCCTCCTGGCCGCAACCGCGTCGCGTTCCAGCACGATCTGCCGAAAGTCTCCACGGAGGGCTGGTCGGTGACGGCAATTGAAGTGAATTACGGGCCGGGCGAGAGCTCGGCGGCGCATCACCATCCCGGCATCACGATCGCCTACGTGCTCGAGGGCGAAATCAGGTCGAAGGTCGGTGACGATCCCGAGAAGGTTTATCGCCCCGGCGAAATGTTCCTCGAGACACCCAACCAGCTGCATGCGGTGTCGGGCAACGCGAGCGCGACGCGACCGGCAAAGCTCCTCGCCATTCTGCTCGCTGAGAAGGGCGTGCCGCTGACGACTCCGGCGAAGAACTGACGCCGGCGCTATCCTCTGTCATGGCTATGCCGCGCCGGCACCTTTCAATGCTGCGGTCGTACACGCCGGCCGACGCCTTGACGATCGGCAACGCGAGCTGCGGCACGCTGTCGATCTTCCTGTGCCTCGACTACATGGCGTTCGGCGATACGCGCCGGTTGTGGATTGCGATCCTGCTGCTCCCGGTCGCGCTCGCCTGCGACGTCCTCGACGGCTACGTCGCGCGGCTGAACCGCTCGCGTCAGTCCCTCCTCGGCGCCGATCTCGACTCGCTCGCCGACGTCATCTCGTTCGGCGTCGCGCCGGCCGTGCTCGGCTTCACCCTCGGCATGCGCGGCGGCTGGGACATGGTCTGCCTGACCTACTTCGTCGTCTGCGGCGTCTCCCGTCTCGCGCGCTTCAACGTCACGGCAGCGACGCTGTCCGACGCCCGGACCGGCAAGGTGACGTACTTCGAGGGCACGCCGATCCCGAGCAGCATCCTGCTCGTCGGCGTGCTGGCGCTGGCGCTGTGGCTGGGACACATCGACGCGCGCCTCTGGCTCGGCGCCCACAAGATCGGGCCGGCCGTGCTCCATCCACTGGTGCTGATGTTCGTCGCCAGCGGCAGCGCGATGATCAGCGCGACGCTGCGGATCCCGAAACCGTAGCGAGGCTCGCGTCCCGAAAGCCGCGGCCCTTCTACGCCGCTCAGGTCAGGCTGGCTGGCCAGGCCCGTGGAGCGAGCCGATGCGCGGCGCAGCAGGAACGGCGGCGCAGCGATTCCTCGCGTCGTGTTCCGTCCGTGTGATCCGTGCCGCGGCTAAATAGCTGCGTCGGGCCGAGAGCGCTCGATCACTGTCGCCGCTCAACATCTCCTACACGACGCGGCAGCGGCAGGGTACGAGCGGAGGCGCCGTTCCCGGCGAGCGGAGTCGGGCCTGGCCAGTCAGCCTGTCCTGAGCGGCGTCGATGGGTCTCGCCGCGGCGTCTCAGCGCGAGTGGAGAACGATGGACTAAGCTGGCGCGAGAGGTGGTGCGATGCGCGTGTTGATGATCCTTTTGGTGTCGAGTGCGACGCTGGCGGGTACGGCGACGCCGACCGCCGCGCAGGCGACGGCAGCCCCGCCCGCCGCGGCCGCAGCGTGCCCGAGGCCGACAAGCAGGCGATCGTCGGTGTCGTGCAGAGGCTGTTCGACGCGATGGCGGCGAAGGACGCCGCGGCGGCGGCGGCGGTGCTCGTGCCCGAGGCGCGCTTCTTCGTGCCGCGCGACGGCGAGCCGGCGCGCACGTTCACGGGGAAGGAGTTCGCTGAGGGCATCGGGACGCGGACAGTTGCGGTGCTCGAGCGGTTCTGGAATCCCGAAGTTCGCGTCCGCGGGCCGATCGCGACGATCTGGACGCCGTACGACTTCTGGTCGGACGGCAAGTTCAGCCACTGCGGCATCGACGCCTTCGACCTGATCAAGAGCGCCGATGGCTGGAAGATATCCGGCGGCACCTACACCGTCGAGCGCACCGGGTGCGCCCCCAGCCCGCTCGGCCCGCCCCGCTGACACCGTTGCCGCGGGCGAGCCTCGCGAACAGTCCTACCGCGCCGGCTTGCCGATCGCGAAGACGTGGCGGTCGGTGCGGACGAAGATCTGGCCGTTCGAGATCGCCGGCGACGCGACCGCGCGATCGCCGAGCGCGTTGCGGCCGACGACGCGTGGCGTCGGGCCGGCCTTGACGACGACCGTGTCGCCGTTCTCGCTGACGAAGTAGACGTGACCGCCGCCGGCGACCGGTGACGCCGAGAACACGCCCTCGACGCGCTCCTGCCAGATCCGCTCCCCGGTCGCCGCGTTGACGGCCGTCAGCACGCCAACGTCGGTCGCCATGTAGACGGCCTTGTCGTAGTAGAGCAGAGACGAACAGTAAGGCGCGCCGGTCGCGATCTTCCACAGCGTCTTCGTCGCGCTGACGTCGCCCTTGCCGCCCGGCGTCAGGGCCATGTACGGCCCGCTGCGATAGCCGCGGCTGGCGTAGATGACGCCGTCGTGAAACACCGGGGACGGCACCGCGAAGCGGCTGGTCTCGCCGACGTGCCAGCGCAGCGTGCCGTCGGCCGCATCGTAGGCATCGATGCGCTCGGTCGAGTTGACGATGATCTCGGTGCCGAAATCACCCTGAACGATGAGCGGCGTGCTGTACGAGGCGCGTCCCTGCCCGCGATCCGCCTTCCAGCGATCCTTGCCGGTCTTCTTGTCGACGGCGAGCAGGTACGAGCGCGCCGGCTGATCGCAGAGCAGGATCAGCAGATCGCCATGCAGCACAGGCGACGTGCCGTGGCCCCACTGGATGTCGAAGGCGCCGTTCTCCTTCGCCAGGTGCCGCTGCCAGACGATCGCGCCCTTTCGATCGAGCGCGACGACCTGGCCGGTGCCGAACCACGCGTAGACGAGCGTGCCGTCGGTGACCGGGCTCGGCGTCGCCAGGTTGTGCTTATCGTGCACCGGCGTCAGCTCACCAACGGCCTCGATGGTCTGTTTCCAGGCCGGCGTGCCATCGCGGCGCGAGAACGCCTCGACGACGAAGTAGGTCTTGCTCGGATCGGCGCCGGCGGCGGTCCTGGCGTCGAGCGCGCGCTCGCCCTGGGCGGCGGCGTCGGAGCCCTGGACCAGCCGCGGATGGTTTCCCTCCCGCCTGATGCCCGAGCCGAGCTGGGAGGTGACGTAGACGTGATCGCCGGACACGATTGGCGTCGACACGCCGGTGCCGGTGATCGACGCCTTCCAGGCGACGTTCTCCGTCGCGCTCCAGGTCGTCGGTAGTGCCGCGTCGGGCGCGACGCCGCTGGCGTTCGGGCCGCGCCAGTTCGTCCAGTCGGCGGCGAGCGGCGACGACAGCAGGGCGATCAACGACAGTGTCGGGGCGGCGATTCGGCGGTTCATCATGCGCCTATTCTACGGGGGATGCGACGTCCCCTTCACGCGCCGCGACAGCGCCGGCTTCGGGTAGGCTGGAGGCGCCATGCGCATCCTGCTCGCAGCACTGCTGATGCTCGCGCTCGCGCCGACGCAGCCGTCGAGGCCAAGGATTCTCGGCCTGTCGCACATCGGCGTGTTCGTCAGCGACCTGGCCCGCGCCCGCGTCTTCTATACCGATCTCCTCGGCTTCGACGAGGCCTTCACGCTGCCGGGCGCGGGCGGGCCGGTCGATGCTGCCTTCGTCAAGATCAACGATCGCCAGTGGATTGAACTGCTGAACCGGCCGACGGACGGGAACGGTCAGCTCGACCATGTCGCGCTGTACACCGACAGCGCCGAGGGCATGCGCGCCTACCTCGGCAGCCGCGGCATCGCGGTTCCCGAACGGATCGTCACCGCTCCTGACGGGAACCGCACCTTCAGGGTCAAGGATCCCGACGGCCACACCATCGAGTTCGTCGAGTACGTCGCCGACAGCCTCACCGGCCGCGACGCCGGGCGCCATCTGCCCGCGTCGCGCCTGTCGTCGCAGGCGATACACGCCGGCATCCTCGTCGGCGACCTGCGTCGCGCGAACGCGTTCTACGCCGACGTGCTCGGCTTCACCGAGTTCTGGCGCGGCAATTCGCTGAAGTCACAGTCGTTGAGCTGGGTCAACATGCGTGTGCCCGACGGAACCGACTACCTGGAGTTCATGCTCTACGAGTCGATGCCGGCGCCGGGCAGCCGCGGCTCCGCGCATCATCTCTGCCTGGTAGTGCCTGACGTTGAGCGGGCGCTCGCGGCGTTCGAGTCACGACCCTCCCGCGGCGCGTACACCCGGGAGCTTCGCATCAACACCGGCGTCAACCGCAAGCGTCAGCTGAACCTGTTCGATCCGGATGGCACGCGCGTCGAGCTGATGGAGCCGGACACGGTCGACGGGAAACCTGCCCCGTCATCCACGCTGGCGCCGCCTCGAGGACTATAAGAAGGCAGAAGGCAGAAGGCAAAAGGGAGAAGGGAGAAATTGAATTCTGCCTTCTGCCTTCTGCCTTCTCCCTTCTGCCTTGCAGCCTGGCCTGCTAAGGCACGTAGAAGTAGCGCGTGAGGTGGAAGAACACCGGCGCCGCGAACGCGAGCGAGTCGATGCGGTCGAGGACGCCGCCGTGGCCGCCGATGAGCGCGCCGTAATCCTTGACGCCGCGGTCCCGCTTGATCGCCGACATGATCAGGCCGCCGGCGCAGCCCATCGTCGTGATGATGAACGCCATCAGCGCCGCGACGAGCGGCGTGAAGGGTGTCGCCCACCAGAGACCGGCGCCGACCGCGGTGGCGCAGGCGACGCCGCCGATCAGCCCCTCCCACGTCTTGTTCGGGCTCACGCTCGGCGCCAGCCGGCGGCGGCCGAACAGCTTGCCCCAGACGTACTGCAGCACGTCGCTCAGCTGCACCACCAGCACCAGGAAGAACAGCAGCTTCGCTGCCTGCTGCTCGTAGCCGGGGATGCGCAGCATGAACAGCGCCGGCACGTAGCTGACGAAGTAGACGCAGATCATCAGCCCCCACTGGTTCGTGGACGTCCGCTCGAGGAAGCGATCGGTGTCGCCGGCGACGGCGGTGCGGATGGCGAGGAAGATCGAGACGTAAACCGGGATCAGGATGCTGAAGAGGCCGTACCACTCGAGCCAGATCAGGAAGTACTGCACCGGCGTGACGATGAAGAACGACCAGAAGAGGGCGCGGTGATCGGCCGGCTTGGTCCGGGCGAGAGTCACGAACTCGCGCAGCGCGAGGAAGGAGATCGCGGTGAAAAGCAGAATCGACACCAGCGGTCCCGCTGTCACCGCAACGACGAAGATCGCGGCCATTGCCCACCAGGCGCGGGTCCTGGCGTTGATGTTGTCGACCGTCGCGCGGCCGGACGGGCTCGTCACCCGGCGGCCCAGCACCCAGCCGGCGATCGACGCCACCACGAGCAGCAGCAGCACGCCACCGATCAGCGCCGCGAGGGAGCGATCCTCGAAGATCGTCATGCGGCAGGCGCCAGGTCGAGCAGCGCGTCGCGCGCTCTGGTCAGGAAGGCGTCCTTGTCTTCGTCGGCCGGCGTCGGCAGCGCCGGCCCGAAGGTGACACGGCTGAGCATCGGCACCGGCAGCGACTCCCCTTTCGGAAGAATCCGGTTCAGGTTCTCGAGGTAGACCGGCACCAGCTCGACGTCCGGCCGGGCCCGCGACAGGTGATACAGGCCGCTCTTGAACGGCCCGACCTCGCCCATCAGGCTGCGCGTGCCTTCCGGAAACACGATCAGGGAATCATTGCGCCCCATCTCGCGCGCCATCCGCTCGACCGCCGCCCGCGCCGCGCCCCGGCTCTGTTCGGCGCCCTGTGGCCGGCGGTCGATCAGCACGGCGCGGAAAACGCGGCTGGAGAGATAGCGGCGAATCGCCCCATTCTCCCAGTAGTCGCGCCCGGCAACCGGCCGGGCGAACCGCCGCATCGCCGGCGGCAGCGACGACCAGATGACGATGAAATCGAGGTGGCTCGAGTGATTGCCGTAGTAGATGCGCTGCGCCTCGCCGTACGGATCGCAGTGCCACGCGACCGTGGCGCCGGCAACCAGCCTCGAGACCGAGGCGAGCGCGGTCGCGATCATCGTGCGCCCGCCTCGTGGAGCAGCCGCCGGGTCCGCCGCGCCGCGGTGATCGCGGCGCCGGCGACGATGACCGCGAGACCGGCGACGACCGCGCGCGGCGGCAGCGCCAGCGCCGCTTCCACTGCCCCCGCCAGCGCGGCGAGCGTCAGCGTGAACATCCGATGCTGCTTCGCCATGGGCCCGATGAAATGCTGCGTCAGGCCGAGCGAGCCGCCAAGGACGCGGATGTAGGCCGTCAGTACCGCCAGCGCCGCCGCAGCCCACCCGAGGGGAGCGGCAAACACAAACTGCGGCGCGGCATAGCCGGCGCCGGCGAGGATGACGATGTCCGCCAGGCGATCCGGCAGCTCGTTGAAGATCTCACCGGTCTTGAGCTTGAGACCGTGTTCGACCGCGAGCATGCCGTCGAGCAGGTTGCACAACAGCCGCAGCTGGATGCACGCCGCCGCCGCGAGCATCGCCGCGACGCGGCCGCCGCCCGACAAGCCAGGCGACATCGCGAACGACGACGCCGCGGCGAGCGCAAAAACAACGCTCGCGATCGAGATCGCGTTCGGGCTGACGCCGGTCACCGCCAGGCGCCGGGCCAGCGCCCGCGCCCACCCCGCGTCGCGCGTTGCCAGTACTCGCCGCGGCACCGCCGCCTCTCTCGACATCGGCATAGATTCTAGTTATTTCGTTCCTCGTCGGTTGTCCGGTAGTCCGGTTGCCCGGTGGTCCGGTAGTCGCGGAGCTGAAGGCTCCGCGCTACGAGCGAGAGAAGAACCGCACAACCGCACAACCGCACGACCGGACTACCGGACGACCGGACGACCGGATCGCACAACAGCCTGGGAGAAGCGCCCGGTCCGGATGAACGCGCGAACGTCGGGCCACACCTCAGCGAAACGCTCGTAGAGCTCGTCGTGCGACATCGCGACGTAGCCGCAGTCATCGTAGCGCTGACCGAAGGCGTCGCACTCGAACTGGTAGGGTCCTTGGCGTGCCGCGGAAGCCGCGAACCGCCGGATGAACGTCGTCGGCACGGTCTCGACGAGGATGCCGACGCGGACGGCGGGCGTCGTCAACGGCGCGTACGGCGTCCGCGCCAGGTCGAAGATTACCTCGCCGTACTTCAGGCGCGCCGGGAACGGCAGCTTGTCCTGCGCGACGCGCGGGGCGCGCTCCTGGTAGGGGCTGCGATCGAATACGACGGTCGACAGGTTGGGCAGCAGGCCGGCGTCGGCGAGCGGGTTGAAAGTCCAGGCGCCGGCGAGGAAGGCGAAGACGTGGACGCGGTCGTAGCGATCGAGCCTGGCGTCCTGCACGTACTGCCGCAGCCGCTCGCGGCTCTCCTCCAGGCCGCCACGGTCGACGTAGGCCGGAAGGTAGAGATCGACGCCCTCTTCAGCGAGGCGCGGCGCCAGCGATCGAAACGTGCGCTCGCCGTCGCCGCCGTAGCCGAAACCCGGGAGGACGAGCAGGGCCTCGGTGGCGGGGGTCGGCACGACTGCCGGCCTCAGGCCGCCGTGAGCGCACGAGACCGTCGCGAGCGCGGAGAGCGCGAGGCCGATACGGACCAGTTTCATGAACCCCACGATAGCGCCGCGGCGGGGTTGTTGTCGTGAGAAAGCGCTGAAATTGGATGAAACGGACTGAAATTTTCACAGTTTGCCCGGCCGTGACAGTCCGTTCTCACCCCCTACACACATGCTCGATACAGTCGCCGCCTCACGCGGGTGCGGCTGATTTCCCGTCGCCCACACCGCGCGGGAAGGAGCGAACTGTGGGCAATCTCATCGATTCGAATCGCCGGACGTTTCTGCGTCGCGGGGCGATGGGCGCGGGCGCCGTGTGGGCGCTGTCGCTGCAGGAACTGTCGGCCGATCCGGCCATCGCGGCCCGGTCGTCATCGACGGCGTCAGCCCGTACGGGCCGATCAGCCCCAGGAAGGACGAATCCACCGGCCTCGAGCTCTTGAAGCTCCCCGCCGGCTTCCGCTACTGGTCGCACAGCTGGACCGGCGACACGATGACCGACGGCGTCGTCTGCCCGAACCTGCACGACGGCATGGCCGTCGTCGACGAATGGCGGTTCGACGAGGACGCGGATGACGCCGACGAGCCGACGACGAGCGAGCGGCAGTCGAAGCTGTTCCGCCACGATGGCGACGGCAGCGACTGGGACGCGGCGGCCGCGCAACAGCAAGATCGTGCTGGTTCGCAATCATGAGGGCGGCGCCGGCGCGCCGTTCGTCACGCAACCGTCCCGACATTACCTACGCGCCCGAAGGCATGCCGACCGGCAGCGGCGGCACGACCAACCTGCTGTTCGACACCAGAGAGGGCAAGTTCCTGAGTCGTCGTGGTCGAGCCTGGCGGGCACGATCCGCAACTGCGCCGGCGGCGTCACGCCGTGGGGCACGTGGCTCACCTGCGAAGAGACCGGCGACGCCGGCCACGGCTGGTGCTTCGACGTCGCGCCGCGCGGCGGCGACACGACGCCGCTGACCGACATGGGCCGCTTCTCGCACGAAGCGCTGATGGTCGATCCGCAGCACCGGCTACGTCTACGAGACCGAGGACGCCGGCGACTCCGGCTTCTATCAAGTTCGTGCCCTACCGTCGCGGCCGGCCCGAGCAGGGCGGACGGCTCTACATGCTGGCCATCCGCAGGGCAAGCCGAACCTCGATCTCGGCGTCGCCTGGCCGATCGGCACGAAGCTGGGACGTGCGCTGGGTGCGCATCGGCGATCCGCTGGCAGCGACGCGAGTCGCTGCTACGCGCAGGGCGCGGCCAAGGGCGGCGCGCGCTTCAGCCGCCTCGAAGGCGCCTGGTGGGGCGAGCGACAACGGCTACTTCCTCTCGACCAACGGCGGCAGTCGTCGGCGAAGGCCAGGTGTTCGAGTACGACCCGCGCGACGAAACCCTGACGCGTCATCTACGACGCGCCGGACGCCGACCGAGCGTCGACAATCCCGGACAACATCACGGTGACGCCGCGCGGCGGGCTGCTGCTCTGCGAGGACGCCGCCGGCAACGACTTCACCGAGGGCGAGCGCCTGCGTCGGCCTGACGCTGCACGGGCAGGACCTTCACCTTCGCCATGAACAACGTCAACCTGACGCAGCGCTACAACGCCGCGGTGCGCGGCCGGCGACTACCGGCAGTCCGAGTTCGCCGGGGCCTGCTACAGCCCGGACGGTCGCTGGCTGTTCGTCAACATCCAGACGCCCGGCATCACGTTCGCTGATCACCGGCCCGTGGGGTCGAGGTCCGCCCTAAAAGTCAAGTGGGGTCAGACCATGGTCTGACCCCAGCGTACGCAGGGCGGGGCTTCAGCCCCGCCAATTTCTTTACTTCACCATCCTCGCCGCGACGATTGCATCGCCGAGCTCGAGGCGATCGACGGCCTCCATACCGCGAACGACGCGGCCGAGGGCGGTGAAATCTCCCTCGTTGTGCGGCTGCGGCGTGCTGCCAAACGTATAGCCCGGACGCCCCGTGTCGAGCCCCGCCGAGGCCCAGCTGACATTGCCGCGCGTGAGCCCGAGGCGGCTGACCTCGTCGCGCAGCAGCGCGGCGCTGCGAATCGGACGCTGCTGGGCGACGAAGTTCGGCACGACGCGGCCGAACTCGGTGCCGATGATGGCGCCGGTTTCGACGAGCGTGACGAAGTGCTCGGCGCCGAGCGGCGCCTCCGAACCGTGCAGCGCCACCTCGATCTCGCCGCGCGGGGTCGTCAGGACGGCGCGCACCGGCGCCGCGCCGTCGTAGCTGCTCACGATCCATCTCTGGACAATGCGCCGGTAGTCGTCCTCCGAGCGAACGATCGGCGCCGGCCGCGCCGGCGGCGCCTCCGGCTTCGCGTCCGGCTGCTCGAGCGTGGCCAGCTGCGCCTTGCCGGCGTCGCCAAGCTTCAGCAACACCTGCCGCGCCATCGAGCGCGCGACGTCGCTCTTCTCGCGTGCGAGCGCACCCGCCGGACCGGCGGCGCTCTCGGGCGACAGCGCCGCCAGGGGCGCGAGCGCCGTCAGCCGTACGGAGAGCGGACGCGACGCGCCGCTGGCGGCAATCAGCTTGGGCACCACGAGATCGACGCGGGACTTGAAGCGTCCCATCTGCTCTGCAGCGGACACCGCCATCCACGCATCGTTCGCATCCAGCGCTGACAGCGCCGCCGCGAACGACGCATCGTCATCGTAGAGAACAAGCGAGCGCAGCGCTTCCGTGCGCACGCGGCGATCGCCGTCGCGGACAGCGCTGCGAAGGCGGGCGGCGATCGGTCCCGGCTCGAGCCCGGCTTCGGTGACAAGCGCCGGCGTCAACCCGCGCATCGCCCAGAACCGGACCTCGGGAGATGGATCGTCTGTCAGCTTCAGCAGGTGCGTGACCGCCGCCGGGTTGCGCGGACGAAAGAGGGCCCATGCCGCGCGCCAGCGCACCTCTTCACTGTGGCTCGTCGTCCACCGGACGATCGGTGCGACGTCCTGGCGCTCGGTGAAACGGCCGATTGAAAGCAGCGCTTCACCGATCGCGGCGGCGTTGGCCGGCGTCAGGGTCGCCGACGCCAGGTACTGGCTCAACGCCGACCACGCGGCCGGCGTCCGAATCTTGCCGAGCGCGCGCGCCGCTTCGAAAGCCACCGGCGCCGGCCCGGTCAGCGACTGCTGACAGCCACGGAACGGCATCGGGATCCTTGAGCTGGCCGGTCGCGAACGCAACCGTAGCAACGATTTCCTGGTCGGGATCGCGCCGGAGATCCGCGAGCAGCGCCGGCCCGCCCGGATTGACAAGTCGCCCGACAGCGACGACCGCGCGTCGCCGGACCTCGGGATGCGTCGACCGCACGAGCGTGCCGAGCGTCTCGCGATCGAACTGCCGCGTGTCTTCCAGCGCGACGAGGCGGACGATCGCGTCGACGTCGGCCGGCGCGAGCTGCGGGCGGGAAGATTGAGCCCGCGGCGTCAGGATTCCGACGAAGGCGAGCGCGACGGCTGCAAGAAAAAATGAGCGCATGATGCGGCAGATTTTACATGTCACTCGCGGAGCTGAAGCTCCGCGCTACTGCGCGCTCGACGTCGGCGCCGTCTTCAATACGCGGTTCCAGTCGGGCGTCGACACGCCCTGCAGGTGACGCACGAAGAAATCGTAGCTGCGGCGCGTCCCGTACTCGACCGGGCCGTTGGTGCGGCCGGCGCCATGGCCGCCGCCGGGAATCACCAGCAGATCGAACATCTTGTTCGCCTTGATCAGTCCATTCACTACCTGCATCGTCGACGCCGGGATCGACGTTCATGTCGAGCTCGCCGACGATCAGCAGCACCTGCCCCTGCAGCCTGCCGGCGTTGTCGACGTTCGAGGACTTGCCGTAGCGTTCGTCGAGCGGGTAACCCATCCACTGCTCGTTCCAGCCGATCTTGTCCATGCGGTTGTCGTGGCAGCCGTTGAACGAGACCGCGACCTTGTAGAAGTCCGGGTGGAACAGCAGCCCGCCGACGCGAGTTCTGACCGCCGGCCGAGCCGCCGTAGATGCCGACGCGTGAAACGTCGTAGTACGGGTACTTCTGCGCCGCCGCCTTGTGCCACAGGATGCGATCCGGAAAGCCGGCGTCGCCGACGTTCTGCCACGCGACGTCGTGGAAGGCCTTGGACCGGTTGCTGGTGCCCATGCCGTCGATCTGCACGACGATGAATCCCATCTCGGCGAGGGCCTGCATGCCGATGACCTTGTCGCCGGACGAATGCGCCCCGAACGGCCAGAACGTCTTCGGCACGAACGAGCTGTGCGGACCGGCGTAGATGTTCTCGACCACCGGGTACTTCTTCTTCGGGTCGAAGTTCGTCGGCCTGCACGATCACGCCCCAGATATCCGTCTTGCCGTCCCGCGGCCCTTGGCGGTGAAGACCTCCGGGATACTTGAACCCGGCGGCGAGCAGCGCCGAGACGTCCGGTTTCTCGAGCGTCGCGACCAGCGACCGATCGCTCGTGCGGCGCAGCTCGGACACGGTCGGCAGGTCGACGCGCGAGTAGGTGTCGACGTAGTAGGCCATGTCGCTCGAGAAGCGGAGATCGTGGTTGGCGTCGGCCTCCGTCAGCGTCACCAGGTTCGAACCGTCGAAGTCGATGCGGTAGAAGTGAACGAGGTAGGGGTCCTTGCCGGGATACATGCCGCTGGCGCTGAACCAGACCTGGCGCTTCGCTTCGTCGACCTTCGTGACGCCGCGCACGACCCAGTCGCCCCTGGTGATCTGGTTCTTCACCTTGCCGGTGGCGCCGTCGTACAGATAGAGGTGGTTCCAGCCGTCCCGCTCCGACATCCACAGGATCTCGCGGCCGGCGTTCCCGACGTCGTGGCTGAACTTGCGCCAGCTGTTGTAGAACGTCTTCGGCTCCTCCGAGACGACGGCGCGCGCGGCGCCGCTCGCCGCGTCGACCTCGACGATGCGAATCGCCTGGTGGCCACGCTGCGTGTACTCGAAGGCGACGGTCCGGCTGTCCGCCCGCCACGCCAGCCGCGACATCACGTACGGATCGGGGAAGAGATCGTTCGCGATCGTCAGCTGCTTCGCCGGTTCGACGTGGAAGACGGCCGGCTGATCGAGATCGACGGCGTCGCCCGGCTTGACGTAAAGCTGCTCGTGCAGTTTCGGCTGCACCTGGTCGGCAGGCGACGATTCGACGCGGTAGACAATCCGGCGGAACCCGGGTCGAACGCGGTAGGCGGCAATCTTCGTCGAGTCCGGCGACCAGACGATCGACTCGGGGTCGTAGGCGTTGCCCGCCGCGCCGTCGCTGCTCAGTGCCTTCACTGCCTTACCGCCGCGGGCGCGGACGACGATGTTGTCGTTGCTGACGAAGGCCTCCCACTTGCCGTCCGGCGACGGCCTGGGCCGGTTGTCCGGCGCGACCGACGTGTCCCGATTGGTGCCGAAGCTGCGCGGCTGACCGCCGCGTCCGCCGCCGCCGCCACCGCCGCCGCTGCGCGCACCGCAGGTGTACTCCGGCAACCGGCACGTCCAGCCTGATTCGTTGAACGTGATCTCCATCGCGCGCTCGCCGTTCGTGAACCTGAAGGTGTCGAACGGCAGGCGCAGGCCGGTGTACTTCTCACCGGTGGCGGCGCCGAGCGCGGCCGCGAGCTTGTCGTGATCGAACGCCGGCTGACGCTGGAGCGACTGCGCGTCGACCATCACGAACTGGAAGCCGCCCTTCACCGTCTTGCGGTAATAGAAGCGGGTAGTGCCGTCGACCCAGGTCGCCGGGTCGGCGACGCCGTCGGTCAGGTACATCCACCGCTCCCGCAGCCCCATCGCGCGGTCGTAGTCGGCGGCAGTGACCTGCGCGCGGGCAGTACCAGCCAGCCCGAGCAGCAGCACCAGAGTTCCCAGCACGCGGCAAGTCGTCCGTGTCATCGTCTATCCCCCTGCGAGTGGTTTCGGCCGACTTTACGCGAGCCGCGTCTGGTGGGCCTATTGATATCGCTTATCGGGTACTGGGCGCTCGGTTCGGGGCTCGGGGTTCGGGGTTGGGGTTCGGTCGCGCGGGCTCGGGGCTTAGAGCCGGGCCGCTCGAACCAGGAACCGGCCGATTCGGGATGTTCTGCGTCGTGTGGTCGGATCCCGCGCTCGACATCACCGCAGACGTCGTCAAGCTGCTGGCGCAGCGGTAGCGTCAGTTCTTCAGCGCCGCGTCGATCGCGGCGCGGTAGTCGTTGAAATCGCGGTTGCCGTGGAGCTCGGCGCGGACGGCCCTGGTCCGGCCGTCGAGGACGAAGACGGAGCCGGTCGTCCCCATGTACTCGTCGAGGAACGCGTCGAGACCGAGGCGGCTGGCCTCGGCCCTGGAGGCGGCGGTCGTCCCGTCGTTGGTGAAGTCGAAGACCACGAGGTGGACGCGGCCGGCGTAAGTCGTCTCCAGCTCGTCCCAGACCGCCTTGGTGACCATGCAGACCGGGCACCAGCGGGCGTGGAACTTCACGACGATCGGTCGGTCGGCGCTGGTGCCGGCCGGCGGGACCTGCGGCGCCGTGTTGGCGACGTACATCGCCGTCGCGGTGACGGCCAGAATCGCGACGAGGGCTGCCGCGGCTATCGAAAGCTTCCTGATCACCGCCGCCCCTTCGCGTCGGCATCGACGCGCAGCTGAATGTCCTTTGCCTTCTGGCTGGCGCGGAACTCGACGACGCGCGCCTCCGCCAGACCGCGGGCGACGAACGGGTCGGCGGCGGCGATCGCTTCGATCTGCGCCCGGCTCCCGCCCACAGCCAGGATCACCCCGCCGTCGCGCGGGACTTTTCGTCCCGAAACGAGGAAGGTCCCGGCCGCGTAGTGCTTCTTCAGAAACGCGATGTGCGCCGGCATGAGGGCGTCGATCTTCTCGAGGTCGGCGGTGTAGGTCAGGTCGATCAGGAACATTCCTGAATTATGTCGGGTTCGGGGCTCGGGACTTGGGCCGCTAATGACGGCATCAATACTTTCCATTTGAGCCGCGGAGGCCGTCTCGGTCGGAGCATCCACACTGCAACTTTCCACCAACCAAAGAGGTTTCACGTGCGCAATTCGCCCGACGCCTCCGTTTCCCTCTGTCCGCCGGCATCGCCGTCGCCGCCGCCGCGCTCGTCGTCGCGGCCCGCAGGACTCGCAGACCAAACCCGCACCCCCACCCAGGCGGCGCGGCCGCAGCGGACGGAGGCCGAAGCGCGGGCACTGGCCGACAAGCACCGCGCCGAACGCGCGCGCCTCCGGCAGGAAACCGGCAAGCCCGTCGAGCTGATCTCCGACTACGTCGCGGCGCAGTTCCTGCCGGTGCCGGCGTCGCTCGGCGTCAGCCCGTTCTACAAGAAGTACGTCGACGCCCAGGGCATCCCGGTGCTGTCGTCGGAGAAGGTGCCCGACGCGGCGCTGCTCGTCGCCCGCGACATCGTCAACAGCATGCTGGCGATGCGGCCCGACCTGCGCAAGGCGATGATCGCGCGCAAGTGGCGCACCGGCGTCATCGCCGAAGTCGAGATGACGATGGACATCCCGGAGTACGCCAACATGAAGCGGCCGGGCGCGTCGCGCGAGGAACCGATCGACCAGGCCGACCGCGACTATCACGCCAACCGCTCGCGCGGCCTTGGCGGCAACCCGACGACCGGCGCGGAGGAGAACCTGCTCGGCTACCCGAACACGCGCTACTGGGGCGAGCACATCTTCGTCCACGAGTTCGCGCACGCGATCATGGGCGGCGGCATCCGCGACGTCGACCCGGCGATGTTCGCCGAGATCCGCACCGCCTACGACGAAGCGATGGCGGCGAAGAAGTACCTCCACGCCGACGGCCGCAAGCACTACGCGACGACCAATGCCGGCGAGTACTGGGCGGAAGGCGTGCAGTGGTGGTTCTTCTCGAACTACGGCGAGTGCTTCACCGGCGGCGTCAAGGTCGAGACGCCGGAAGAGTTCGCCGCCTACGATCCGAAGCTGAACGAGCTGATCAGCCGCGTCTTCAACACGCACCAGATTCCGATGGACGTGTTCCACGGCAAGAAGATTCGATCAGTCACCTGCCCATAGTGAGCGCCTGCGGCGCTTATTCGGTTGTCCGGTTGTTCGGTCGTCCGGTTGTCCGGTCGTGCGGTGGTGCGGTCGTGCGGTGCCCTCTTTCGTAGGGGGGGCTTCAGCCCCGCCGTCACGCGGTGCCGCTGCTCATCGCCGCCGGCCTGTTCGTCCGCAGCCTGATCTCGGCGCAGACCATCGACCCGGGGTTCGACGCCGGCAAGATCGTCACCGCGCCGCTGAACATCAACCTGCTGCGCTACACCGGCGACCAGGGGCGCGAGTTCTACCGCGCCGTCGTCGAACGCGTCGAGCGCCTGCCCGGCGCCGAGCGCCGCGACATCTTCCTGCTCGTCCTCCGCGACGGCATGCTGGTCGTCGCCATCGGCATCGTCGTCGGCCTCGCCGCAGCAGCCGGGCGCCCGATCGCTCGCGGGTTTCCTCTACGGCGTCCCGACCTCGGATCTCCTCCCGTTCGCCGGCACTACCGTCGTCCTGACGCTGGTCGCGCTGCTTGCCTGCGTCGTCCCGGCGCGGCGGGCGATGAAGGTCTCGCCGCTGGAGGCGATCCGCTGCGAATGACGCGCGGCTGATCTCGTAGCGCGGAACACTCGATTCGCTGGCGTCCGGGCGAAGGCTTCGATAGCCTACGGACACATCGAAAGGGGTGATTCCGTGCTGCAGTTCCTGATCTGGACGGCGACCGGCCTCGGCGCCGGTTGGCTGGCGCGCGTCCTCATGCGCAGCCCGCGCGAGTTCGGCGTCGCGGGCGATTTCGTCATCGGCTGGCTCGGCGCGCTGATCGGCGGCTGGGTGTTCCGCCAGTTCAACCTGCTGGCGCCGCAAAACGCCGCCGGTGACGTCGCGGTCGCGCTCGTCGGCGCGGTCATCCTGCTGTCGACGATGCGGGCGCTGCGGCGGGCGATGACCGCCGCCGGCGTCTCGACGGCGAATCACGTGCTGCCGGCGACCGCCAGCCTCGAGGATCGCCTGCGTCAGCTCGGGCAGCTCGAACGCGTCGTGCTCGGCCGGCTCCTCAGCCGCGAGCACTGGTCGAAAACGCCCGAGCAGCGGCTCGACGCCCAGACGACGTTCGGGGAACGCGTCGCCGACCGGGTCGCGTCGTTCGGCGGCAGCTGGACCTTCATCGGCCTGTTCGCGATCGTGATGATCTCGTGGATGGTCATCAACCAGGAGCTGCGGCGGCCGTTCGATCCGTTCCCCTTCATCCTGCTGAACCTCGTGCTGTCGTGCCTGGCCGCGCTCCAGGCGCCGATCATCATGATGAGCCAGAACCGGCAGACGTCCCGCGACCGATCCGAAGCGCGAAACGACTACGAGGTCAACCTGCGGGCGGAGATGGAGATTGGCGCGGTCCACACCAAGCTCGATCTGATGCGCGAGCAGGAGTGGAGCCGGCTGGTGGTCGCTCTGGAAGAACAGAAGCTGGTGCTGACGGCGATCCAGGCGCGGCTCGACGCGCTCGCTCCTCGAGAGTGAAGTCGGCCAGACGATATGATGATCGCGTGAACGAATCGGACATCTACGCCGCGATCGGCGAGGATGGCTTCTCGCGGCTGGTTGGCGCGTTCTACGCCCAGGTCCCCACCGACGACATCCTCGGTCCAATGTATCAACAGCACGATCTCGCCGGCGCGGAGCAGCGGCTGCGGGACTTCCTGGTGTTCCGCTTCGGTGGACCGGCGCGCTACATCGAAGGGCGCGGCCATCCGCGCCTGCGCATGCGGCACGCGCCGTTCCAGGTCGATCGTGCTGCCCGCGATCGCTGGGTGGCGCTGATGGATCGGGCTCTCGACCAGGCTGGTCTTCCGGCCGAGGCTGAAGCGGTGCTGCGCGGGTTCTTTCACGACACCGCGGATTTTCTCGTCAACCGCCGCGGCTGACCTTCCAGCAGGATCTAGATGAGTCCCCTGATCGTGCCGCCGATGTCGAGGCTCGCGCCGGTGATGAACTTCGCCAGCGGCGACGCCAGGAAGACGACGGCGTGCGCCACGTCTTCCGGCTGACCGATCCCCATCGGCATCTGGCGATCCTCGAGGAAGCGCGCGACGGCGGTCTCGCGATCGGTGCCGTAGTGCGCCACCAGCTGATCGACGATGCCGCCTGGCCGCGTCCACATCCGCGACCAGATCGGGCCCGGCAGGACGCTGTTGACGCGGACCGCCGGCGCGTACTGCTTGGCCAGCGCCTTGGTCAGATACAGCAGGCCGGCCTTGCACGTACCGTAGTCGACGAACCCCGGCTCCGGCTGTTTCGCGAGATCGGATCCGGTGTTTACGACTGCTCCTGAGCCGCGCTTCGCCATCAACGGCACGAGGGCGCGGCTCGTGCGGACACAGCCCATCAAGTTGACCGCGAGCGACCGCTCCCAGACCTCGTCGGTCGCCTCCTCGAACGGCGTCGAGTTGCCGACGCCGAGATTGTTGATGAGGATGTCGGGCGGACCGCCGAACGTCTCGACCACATAAGCGACCGCATCGCTGACGCCTTCCGGCGTCGACAGATCCGCAACGACGACACCGCGCCACTTCGACGACTTCCCGCGCAAGACGTCCCCGTCGCTGTCGCCGACGATGACCGTGGCGCCCTCGGCAGTCAGCAGGTCGGCGATGGCTTCGCCGATGCCGTGCGCGCCGGCGCTGACGTACGCGGTCTTGTTCTTCAGGTGATAGTCCATGATGCCCCTGAGTGTAAGCGCGACAGGACGTCGTCGCTGCCCGCGGTCTACGATGTGGCTGGTCACGTTGGCCTCGTGCACTCGCGCTGAGACGCCGCGGCGAGGCCCCCTGCCACGCCGTTCAGGGCAAGCTGGCTGGCCAGGCCCGACTCCGCTCGCCGGGAACGGCGCCTCCGCTCGTACCCTGCCGCTGCCGCGTCGTGTAGGAGCTGTTCAGCAGCGACAGTCGTCAGGCGCTCGCGGCCCGCAAGAGGCAGTCAGGAGCGGCACGGATCACAGGGACGGAACACGACGCGAGGAATCGCTGCGCCGCCGTTCCTGCTTCGCAGCGCGTCGGCTCGCTCCACGGGCCTGGCCAGCCAGCTTGCCCTGAGCGGCACCGAAGGCCTCGCCGCGGCTTTCGCGACGCGAGGGGAGTGGTGCTCAATGCGACGTGACGCTCGAGCGCGCACCCGCGGGCGTGACGGCGTCGGGCCGGGGCGACGTGTGAGCGCCGTGACAGCGCAGTCGGTAAACGGGCCCGCAGCGGGTCCCATCGGCGGCGGCGCTGATTCGTCTCCGGCGGTCGAGGGACCTCGTGGCCGAACCGATGCTTTACCGGCGTGCGGCAGACCCCAAGCCGCCGCCGCATCGTGAGCCACGCCGCGGAGGGTCCGTTTTCCACGGCGCGAAGTCGGCGCCCCGGCCCGACGTCGTCGCGCACGCGGTCACGTGGCAACGTCTGTGAGCGACGGACGGCAAGTTGCCCGCGCCCTGCGGGCGGGCGGTTACGCTGGCGCCGTTCGTGACTCCCACTCGACGCGCAACTGGCCCCAGATGTCGATCGCGTCGTTCTGGTACGGCGGCGGCAGTCGTCCGGGGCCGAGGTTGCGCGAGCCGAGCCGGTGCGCCACCCGCTGCGACGCGACGTTCGCCGGCGCGATCGAGTGAATCATCCGGTCCCAGCCGAGCGTGGCGAAGGCCCAGTTGGTCGCTGCCGTCGCCCCCTCCGTCGCGTAGCCGCGGCCCCAGCAGTCGCGCGCGATTGCCCAGCCGATCTCCGGCCCCGGCCATCCTTCGGGCTGCCACGGACCCAGCCGCCCGATGCAGCGGCCGGTCGACTTCTCGAACGTCGAGAACATCGCAAAGCCGTGGGCGTGCCAGGCGCCAATCATCACCATCAGCGCCCGCCATGTCATTTCCCGCGGCATCACCCCGCCGATGAACCGCGCCGTCTCGGCGTCGGCCATCATCTCCGCCCAGGCGTCGAGATCGGCGAGACGCGGCACCCGCAGCACGAGGCGTGGGGTTTCGATCACGAGGTCGTCAAGAGATGAGCGCGCGGTCATGACCCTATCCTAGAGTCCCTCACGCTCTGGAGTCACGTCATGCGCCAGTTGCGGGATGCTCGCTCCTTTCGCGAGGTGCGAACGCCGGGAAGGGTCTGGACAGAACCGCAGATCGCGAAGACGCGGACGCGGCCGATCGGGCAGAATTGATGCGCATCGACACGCAGGTGGTCGGTCCTGCGTCCGGGAGTGACCATGAAAACTGCGATGCTGATTCCCGCCCTCTTTGCTGTCGGCGCTGTCGGGGCCGTCGGGACGGGCCGGCCACAGGCGCCGGCGATGGTGCCCGCCGCCGACTACCATCAGCACCTCTTCAGCCCGGCGATCACCGATGGCGGCAAGACGCGGCCGTCGATTGCGGCGAAGGATCTCGTCACGCTTCTCGACGACGCCGGCATCCGCAAGGCGCTCGTGTTGTCGCTGGCCTACCAGTATGGCAATCCCAACCGGCCGCCGGTGGAGAACGAATACGAGAGGGTCAAGGCCGAGAACGACTGGACGAGCGCGCAGATCGCGGCCTATCCCGATCGTCTCTACGCCTTCTGCAGCGTCAACCCGCTGAAGAGCTACGCCCTCGACGAAATCGCACGGTGCGGCAAGGACGCGCATCTCCGCCGCGGCCTCAAGATGCATTTTGGCAACTCCGACGTCGACCTCAGCAATCCCGATCACGTCGGCCGCCTGAAAGCGGTCTTCGCGCTCGCCAACCGCCAGGGCATGGCGATCGTCGTCCACATGCGCGCGTCGGTGACGATGAAGCGCGAGTACGGCGCGAGCCGGGCGCGCGCGTTCATCGACGACGTGCTGCCGGCGGCGCCGGACGTGCCGGTGCAGGTCGCGCACCTCGGCGGCGCCGGCGGCTACAACGATCCGGGCGCGGACGAGGTGATGGGTGTGTTCGTCGAAGCGATCGCGAAGAAGGATCCACGGGTGGCGCGCGTCCACATCGACGTCTCCGGCGTCGCCGGTCTCGGCGACTGGCGGCCGCGGGCGGCGCTGATTGCGTCACGGATTCGCGCCCTCGGCGTCGAGCGCGTGCTGTTCGGATCGGACGGCGCCGGCGGCCCGAATCCGACGCCGCAGCAGGCGTGGGCGGCGTTCCGCGAGCTGCCGCTGACTGAAGCTGAGTTCCGCACCATCGCCGGCAACGTTGTGCCGTACGTTCGCTAGACGACCGGCCATGCCGACATCATCAGTTCGAGTACCGTGAGCGCCGCCGTCCTCTCACTGATTGCGCTCGTCGTCGCGCTGGCGCTGTCGATGACGTCACAGATCAACGTCGGCTGGCTGGCGATCGTCTTCGCCTGGCTGATCGGCGTCTACCATGCCGGACTGCGGCCCGACGCCGTCATGGCCGGCTTCCCGGTGTCGCTGTTTCTCACGCTCACCGGCGTCACGCTGCTCTTCGCCATCGCCGAGACCAACGGCACGCTCCAGACGCTCGCCCATCGCGCCATCCAGCTCGCCCGCGGCAATGCGCGCGTCGTGCCGATCCTGCTCTTCCTGATTGCCTGCGCCGTCTCGTCGGTGGGACCCGGCGCGGTCTCGACCGTCGCACTGCTGGCGCCGATCGGCATGGCAATGGGGCGGCGGCTGGGGCTGCCGGCGTTTCTGACTGCGCTGATGATTGCCAACGGCGCCAACGCCGGCAATCTCTCGCCGTTTTCGAGCGTCGGCATCATCGCCAACGGCGCGATGGCGAAGGCGGGCCTCACCGGGGCCGAGGGCCGGGTCTGGTTCGCCAACTTCGCCGCTCACGTCGTCGTCGGCGCCGCCGCGTTCGTCTGGCTGTCGCGGCGCCAGGCCGGGTCGGCGCCGCGCCCGGAACCGGCGGCGGGTCAGGCAGCGGCGTTCAGCCGGATGCAGCTGACGACGCTCGCGGCGATCGCCCTGTGGATTGCCGGCGTCGTGATCTTCAAGCTGAACCTGGGGTTCTCAGCCTTCGCAGCGGCGTCGCTGCTGCTGCTCGCCGGCGCCGGCAGCGAACGCGCCGCCGTGCAGTCGATGCCGTGGGGCATCATCATGATGGTCTGCGGCGTCTCGGTGCTGATCGCGGTGCTGGAACAGACCGGCGGGATGGACTTGTTCACGTCGCTGCTGGCGGCGGCCGCGTCGCCGGCGACGGTCTACGGCGTCATCGCCTTCGTGACCGGCGCGATCTCGACCTACAGCAGCACGTCGGGCGTCGTGCTGCCGGCGTTCCTGCCGACCGTGTCGACGCTGGTGTCGCGGCTGGGCGGCGGCGAACCGCTGGCGGTAGCCCTGTCAATCAACGTCGGGTCGTCGCTCGTCGACGTCTCGCCGCTCTCGACGATCGGCGCGCTGTGCGTCGCGGCAGTGGCCGACCCGACCGAGTCGCGGGCGCTCTTCCGGCAGCTGATGATCTGGGGGTTGTCGATGACGATCGCCGGCGCGCTCTTCTCGCAGTTGTTCGCCGAACTGCTGGCGCGGCTGTAGGCGCGGGACGCCGGCGCCCGGCGTCCCGTCCCGCTCAGAGCTCGCGGATCCAGATATTGCGGAAGCTGATCGGCTTGCTCGGGTCGCCGTGGGACTGGAGCTTGATCGACGCACCGTCGAATGCCTTATAGGTGGGCGCGCCGATGTAGAGCGTTTCCCCCTTGAGCGGGAAATTGTTCTGGATGAGCACGCCGTTGTGGAGCGCCGTCACGACGGCCGGCGTCTTGAGCGTGCCGTCGGCGTTGAACGTCGGCGCGGTCCAGATGACGTCGTAGACCTGCCACTCGCCCGGTTTCCGCATGGCGTTCGCCATCGGAATGCTCTGCTTGTAGATGCTGCCGGCCTGGCCGTTGACGTAGGTCTTGTTCTCGAACGAGTCGAGGATCTGCAGCTCGTAGCCGGCGTCACCCGGCCCGGTCGACGCCAGGAACAGTCCGCTGTTGCCGCGCCCCTGGCCCTGGCCGTCGATGTCGGCAGGAATCTGCCATTCGATGTGCAGCTGGTAGTTGCGGAAGGTTCGCTTGGTCTCGATGTTCCCGGCCTTCTTGTTGACCGTGATGACGCCGTTGGCGACCGTCCAGCCGGCGGGGGCGTTGCGATCGCGCGTCGACACCCATTCGTCGAGGTTCTTGCCGTCGAAGAGGACGATCGCGTCCGACGGCGCCGCGCCGGGCGTGGCCGCAGGCGTGACGAGCTTGGGCTCCGGCTTCCACACCTCGGTGTCTTCCGGCTTGGGTTTGCCCGGGGCCTGCTGCGCCAGCACGAAGGCGCCGGACGTCAGCGCGGCCAGCGGCAGGAGGAGCATCCACGAGTGATGTCGCATGTGCATGCTGTGATTCTGCGAGCGAAGGGGCCCGTACGTCAAAGGGGACCGGACGGCAGCGAGCCGTCCGGTCCCGTCGCTGAATCCGAGATCGGCTCAGTGGCCGGCGCTGCCTGCCGCGTCGGACATCATCGCCAGCGCGTCGTCGATGGTGAAGGTGTTCGGCTTCTGAATCGGCGGGAAGTCCTTGAACGTCGCCGCGAACTTGTCGGAGATCGCGAACGCTCCATACAGGATGTAGGCGTGGTAGAGGTACCAGTCGTAATAGCTGTTCGAAGTGATGTCGGCGTACTCGTAGGGATCGGTGCGGAGGTTGTAGATCTTCGGCAGCCGCAACTTGACGAACGGCTCGCCCCACACGCCGAGGGTGCCGCGCAACCGCTGCTCCATGAAGACGACCTTCCAGTTGTCATAGCGAATCCCCAGGACGTCGCCGTCGTCGCTGATGTAGACGAAGAGCTTGCGCGGGCCTTCCTTCGCCTGACCGGTCAGGTACGGGACCAGATCGAAGCCGTCGATGTGGTTCTTGTAAGTGCGACCGATCGCCTTGTAGCCCTTCTTCAACTGCTCGACCGCGTCGGTTGCACCCGCGATGTTCATGAAGGTCGGGAACCAGTCGTGGTGCTGGACGATCTCGTTCGAGACGCTGCCGGCCTTGATCTTTCCAGGCCAGCGGACGACGAGCGGGATGCGAAAGGCTCCTTCCCAGTTGGTGTTCTTCTCGCTCCGGAACGGGGTCATGCCGCCGTCGGGCCAGGAGTTGCGGTGCGGGCCGTTGTCGGTCGAGTACATCACGAAGGTGTTGTCGGCGATGCCGAGCTCGTCGAGGTAGTCGAGCAGCTGGCCGACGTTCTTGTCGTGATCGATCATCGTGTCGTGATAAGGCGACTGCCACCGCCCGGCCTGGCCGAGGCTTTCTTTCTTGGTGTGGGTGAACAGGTGCATGTGGGTGAAATTGACCCACGTGAAGAACGGCGCGCCCTTGTCGGCGCTGCGCTTGATGAAGTCCTTGGCGGCGGCGACGAACTCGTCGTCGCACGTCTCCATCCGCTTCTTGGTCAAGGGACCCGTGTCCTCGATCTTCTGCTTGCCGACCTTGCCCCAGCGCGGCATCTCGGTCGGATCGTCCTTGTCGGTTGCCCATGTGTGGAGGACGCCGCGCGGCCCGACGGCCTTGCGGAACTCGGCGAAGTCCTTCTCCGGGTAGTAGTCGTACATCTCCGGCTCTTCCTCGGCGTTGAGGTGATACAGGTTGCCGAAGAACTCGTCGAAGCCGTGGTTGGTCGGCAGCATGTGGTTGAGATCGCCGAGGTGGTTCTTGCCGAACTGGCCGGTGCTGTAACCCTGGTTCTTCAAGGCGGCGGCGATCGTGATGATCTTCTCGTTCATGCCGATTGGCGCGGCCGGGATGCCGACCTTGGACAGGCCGGTGCGAAAGACGCTCTGGCCGGTGATGAACGACGACCGGCCGGCCGTGCAGGACTGCTCGCCGTACGAGTCGGTGAACATCATCCCTTCATTGGCCAGTCGATCGATATTCCTGGTCTGGTAGCCCATGAGACCGCGGGTGTAGCAGCTGAGGTTCGAGATTCCGATGTCGTCGCCCCAGATCACGAGAATGTTCGGCTTGTCGGACTTGGCCATTGGCAGTAATCCTCACTCCTTGTCGGTTGCCCCTGATTGCCGCGCGTGCCCGGTGTGGATGGGTGACTCGCTGGTGCGTCTAGGGCGGGAAAGCGTTGCTGAGCCGTTCGGTTTGGACCGAACACGCAGTGGTCGCGCAAAAGTCAGGCCCGGCCGAACGCGGCTGCAAGACGAGAGATCGCGCAGTTCCTGGCGAATCGGCTCGCGGCCGGGTCGCAGCGCCGCGAGGTGGGCGAGTGGCGCCCACGGAATATCGCGGGTTATCTCCCCTTGCTTACCGAGCGGAGAGCTGGTAGACTTCGCTCGGTAACCGAGGAGACATGAGTCGACCGCAGGATCTCGTGCAGGGAACGCTCGATCTGCTACTACTGAAGATCGTTGCGCTGGAGCCGCTGAACGGGCACGCGATCAGTCAGCGCCTCAAGCAGGTGTCCGGCGACGTCCTCCAGGTCAGCGACGGATCCCTCTATCCCGCGCTGCACAAGCTCGAGCAGGAAGGCCTGCTCACGGCCACCTGGCAGACGACCAGTAACAACCGGCGGGCAAAGTTCTACGCCCTCAGCCGCCTGGGCCGGGGACGTCTCGAGAAGGAAGTCGAAAGCTGGTCGCGGCTGTCGTCCGCGATTACTCAGGTGGTCAACCTTCGCCGCGCCTGAGGTGGGTCATGACGCTTCGCCAATGGCTTCGCGCGCTGCCGCTGCGGTGGCGCTCGATCACCCGCCGCGACGCTGTCGAGCAGGAGCTCGACGATGAGATCCGCTTTCACCTCGAGGAAGAGGTCGAAGGCTACGTGCGCGGCGGGATGGAGCCGGACGCAGCCTGGCGCCTCGCGCGGCAGCGCTTCGGCGGCATCGAGGTCTCCAAGGAAAGATGCCGCGACGCACGCGGCGTCGGCGCGATCGAGACGCTGCTGCAGGACGCCCGCTACGCCGCCCGCATCCTCCGCCGCGATCCCGGCTACACGCTGACGTCGCTCCTCACACTGGCTCTCGGCATCGGGATAAACACCGCTGTCTTCAGCCTGACCGAGGGCATCCTGCTCTCCCCGCTTCCCTACCCCGCACCCGATCGGCTGGTCAGCGTCCGCGCCACATATCCGAACGGCGGGCTCGCCGGCCTGCGCGATGACGTGCGATCCCTCGACGTCGCGGCCTACGCCGAGGGCAAGCCGTTCACACTGAAGAATGGCGGTACGCCAGTCCGCATCACCGGCGCGCGCGTCTCGGCGGAGTTGCTCTCGGTGCTCGGCGCCGCCCCGGTCCTCGGCCGCAGGTTCACCGCCGGAGAGGACGTCGTGCCGCGCAACCGTGTCGCCATCCTCAGCCATGCGCTGTGGCTGTCGCGCTTCGGCGGAGATCCGTCCGCCGTCGGCCGCTTCGTCGAGCTCGACGGCGTCCCGCACGAGGTCGTCGGTGTGATGGCACCGTCGTTCCAGTTCCCCTCCGCCCGGACGCAGATCCTTGTGCCGCTCTCCCTCGATCCCTCGAACGCGGTCGGCTACTGGGCCGGCGACTTCATGCCGATCGTGGGACGGCTGCGGCCGGGCGCGTCGCTCGAACAGGCCGAGGCGGACCTCCGCCTGTTTCAGTCGCGGGTCCGCTCGCGATTCCCGTGGCGCATGCCCGACGACTGGAATCGGGACATCACGATCGTTCCGCTGCACGAAGCCGTCGTCGGCAGCGTCAGGACGCGGCTGTGGCTGGTCACGGCGGCCGTCGTCCTGGTGCTGCTGGTCGGCTGCGCCAACGTCGCGAACCTCAGCCTCTCGAAGGCAGCTTCCCGCCAGCGCGAGGTGGCCGTCCGTACCGCGCTCGGCGCCTCGCCGCGGCGCGTCGCGCGCCAACTGTTCACCGAGAGCGTGGTGCTGGCCGCGGCCGGCGGCGCGCTCGGGCTGATCCTCGCCGTCGCGACGCTCGATGCGCTGAAGGCGCTGCTGCCGCCGGAGACGCCGCGGCTCGGCGACGTCGAGATGAACTGGCGCGGGCTCGCCTTCACCGCCGCGATCTCGGTCGCGATCGGCGCCGGATTCGGCCTTGCGCCGGTCGTCAGCGCGCTGCGGCTGCGGCTGCGGCCGGCGCTCGACTCCGGCGGGCGCAGCGGCGCGCCGGCGATCGCCGGCCGCATGCGCACCTTGCTGACGGTGGCGCAAATCGCATGCGCCGCGCTCCTCGTCATCGCCGCGGCGCTGCTCGGCCGCAGCCTGTGGTCGCTCTCTCACTCCGATCCGGGCTTCACTTCGACCGGCGTCGTGACGGCGCGACTCTCGCCGAGCGGAACGCTGTGCGCAACGGCGGCGGGCTGCGTCGCCTTCTATCACGCCCTCGTCGACGCCGCTGCCGCCGCGCCCGGCATCGACTCGGCAGCGTTCGTGAACACGCTCCCGCTCACCGGAGCGGTGGCGAAGCGGTCGCTCGAGATTGACGGGTTCACGCCGGCGGCGTCGCAGCCCGCGCCGCTCTTCTGGATGCACGTCGTCACGCCGCGCTACTTCGACGTCCTGCACATCCGCATCGCGAGCGGCCGCGGCTTTACCGACGCCGACCTCGCCGGTCCGCGGGTCGCGCTGGTGACGGCGGCGACAGCGCGGAAGTTCTGGCCCGGCGGCAGCCCGCTCGGCGGCCGGGTCCGCTACGTCGGCGACGAGCACTGGCACACCGTCGTCGGCGTCGTCGACGACGTGCGGGCGTTCGATCTGACGCGCGACACGCCGGAGTTCATCGCCGGCGCGATCTACTTTCCGCAGAGCCCGCACGCAACCCTCGAAACCGGCGAGGTGCCGGCGGAGATGACGATGACGCTCCGCACCGCGCTCGGCGCCGAGGGCGCTGAAGCAGCAATCCGCCAGGTCGTCGCCGGCATCAGCTCCGACGTCGTCATCAGCGACGTCCGGCGCATGGACGCCATCCTCACGAGCGCGCTCGCGGCGCCGGCGGCGACGACGACGCTGCTGGCGGTGACGGCGGCGCTCGCGCTCACGCTCGGCTGCGTCGGCGTTTACGGCGTCCTGTCGTTCCTGGTCACGAGGCGCACTCGCGAGCTCGGCATCCGCTTCGCCCTCGGAGCGCGGCGCCGCGACGTCTTCTGGATGGTGATCAGGGAGGGAGCGGTCTTGAGCGCGATCGGCATTGCCGTCGGCTTCGCCGGCGCGATCGGCCTGACGCGATGGCTGGCGAGCGAGCTCCACGGCGTCAGCGCGACCGATCCTCTGACCTACGCGATCGTCGGCGGCGCGATGCTGGCGGTGACCCTCGCCGCCTGTTACGTCCCGACGCGACGCGCCATGAACGTCGACCCGCTCGTCGCGCTGCGGGGCGACTAGGCGGTCAGGCTTGCATCCGCGGTTCGGCCGCGCTGGCGACAGGCTGACGCCGAGGATCGCGCCAGCGTCGGCGCGATCCGGGTCATGCGATCACTCCCAGCGAACCGCGCTGCCGACGACGGCCCCGTCAGGATGAACGACGCGTGCAGCGCCGGGCGGTCTGCCGCGAAGCCGTGGCCGCCCCGGTCGGCGTCGCCTTGACGACGGCGTCGGTGCCGACGCCGGTGTAGAACCCGTCCACCACGTCGAGGCCGAATGCCGCGTCCGGGTGCGCGCCCATGGCGTCGAGCTGCGCCCGCGTCCAGATCTCGCGGATGCCGTTCGCGGGATCCTGCTTCAGCCGCTGCAGCAGCTCGTGCACCTTGTCTTTCATCGCCGCATCCTTCACATAGACGAAGCCTGAACCGCCGCTGGCGTGGAAGTAGGCGCGCCAGTCCGTGATGACGCCGCGCGCATCGACGGTCACGAGGCCGGCATCCTTGAAGGCGGCGTTCGGCTGCACGACCTTCTCCACCGGCAGGAACCCATGGTCCGACACGATCGCGATGTGCGTCGGGCGGCCCAGCGCCTTCACCGTCTCCACGATCTCGGCGACGTGCCGTCCAGCCGCCGCAGGTCTCGACGGCCTGCGGCGAGCCGGGGCCGTGGGCGTGCTGGCGCTGTCGAGCTCGATCAGGTGCAGCAGCAGCAGGTTCGGATCGTGGTGCGGATGATGAACTTCGTCAGGTCGGTCCGATCGCGATCGGTCTGCGGCCAGCCGAACGGCGTGCCTCGCGATCTCCACCGCCTCGAGCAGCGTCGCCGGCTTCGACAGCTCCCGCAGCATCGTCAGCGATTCGGGATGCGAGGAGCGGAAGAACTCGGGCACGAGGTAGTCGACGTCCATCCCGACGCTCACCGGCCAGGTGATCGCGGCGCTCTTCATTCCCTTCGCGCGCAGCGCCGACGGCAGCGTCGGCGCCTTGATGCTGCGGGCGTACCAGTTCCAGGCGCCGCCGCCGCGATTCTCCGGATCCAGGATCAGGTTGTCGACGATGCCGTGGACGGCCGGCTCGACGCCGGTGATGAGCGTCGTGTGCGACGGGAACGTCACCGTCGGCATGACGCCGACGACGCCGCTGGCCGAGACGCCGGCGGCGGCAAGCTGCCGCAGCTGCGGCGCCGGCGGTTCGGCCGTCGTGTAGCTCACCGGCATCAGGCCGTCGATCGAGATCATCACGACCCGCGGCGCGGGCGGCCCCTGAGCCGCGGTACGACCAGGCAGAGCGCGCCAACGACTGCTGCGATCGAGAATGTGCGCCGCATGTCAGAAGCTTACCTTCGCCGCGAACTGCATCTGGCGGGCGGGAACGTCGAGCGGATCGTGCCGAACGCGCCGCTCGAGCGATCGCCGTTCGGGGCGCCGAAGTTCGTCTTGTTGAGGACGTTGAAGCCCTCGACGCGGATCTCGATCCCGCCGCCGTTCCGGACCGGCAGCGGAAACTGCTTCTGCAGCCCGATATCGAGCTGATAGAACGCATAGCCGCGGACGCCGTTGCGGCCGGCGTTGCCGAACGGCTCCGTCGCCGGCGGCAGCGTGATGTTGTCGCGTTGAAGTAGTTGTCGATCGAGCGCTCCGATCCTCCGGCGCCAGCGGATCGCCGATCACGTTCGGCCGCAGATTCGACGCCGCCGAGGAACGACGGCAGACCCGAAGTCACCGGCCGTCGGCCCCGACGTGTTGTAGCGCAGGTTCACCGTGCGGCCGCTGCGCATCGTGTGGATGCCGCTCATCTGCCAGCCGCCGACCATGCCGTTCGAGCAGCGGCCGGCATGTTGCTGCCGAACCTGCGGCCGCTGTCCGAACGGCAGGTTCCACACGAAGCTCGTGACGTTGAGCAGCGGCACGTCGTAGCCCGACAGGCCGCTGTCGGCGCCGATGTCGTAGACGTTCTGCGGCGTGCCGGTGCTGCCGTTCGGGCTCCTCGAGCACCTGGCTGACGTTGTCCATCGCCTTGCGACCAGGTGAACGAGTTCAGCAGGTTCAGGCTCGCGCGCCGCGCGATACTCGACGCTGCGCCTGCAGCGCCCTGTAGTTCGAGAACGCTTCCGGCAGCACGGCCGAAATCGTGCCGAAGCCCTGGATCGGACGGCGCGCCGCCAGCGTCGCGTTGGCGTCCTCGCCCGGCAGCGGCGGCCGCGCCTGATTGATGTCCGCGAGCATCGACAGCTTCCGTCGCGTTGTTGCCGACGTAGGCGAGGTCGACCACCAGTTCGATCGGTCAGCTTGCTGCTGCACCGACACGTGCCAGCTCTGGATCGTGCCCGCCGGCGTGTCGCGCGGGATGTAGAGCGTCACGTTGTTCGGCAGGTTCGGCGCGTAGCCCTGCTGCGTCGTCCGGAAGCAGCCGGCGAAGTTGTCGCCCGTGCAGAGCGGCGCGGCAGGCCGTCGCGTCGCGCGGCAGGCTCTGCGTCACGGTCGCGCGCGTCACGATCGGGATAGTTCGTGGCGAGCAGGCCGGCGCTGGCGAGGCGGTTGAAGTGGATGTAGCCCAGGCCGTAGCCGCCGCGCACGACCGGTCTTGTCCGTCATCTGAGTAGGCGAAGCCGAAGCGCGGCGCGAAGTTGTTGCGATCGGGCTCGACCAGCGCGCGCTCGGCGATCGAGCCGTCCGTGGCCGTCGACCATGCGTGTTGGTCGCCGGATCGAAGTTCGACAGCCGATTCTCGCGCTTCGTAGTACGGCGTCACGTATTCGTAGCGGAGCGCCGAGGTTCAGCGTCAGCTTGTTGTTCACGTTGAAGTCGTCCTGCACGTACGCGTAAGTGCGCGCGCTGGCGCATCTCGCGCGACGATCAGGCTGGCGAGCTCGTACTGCGTGCGCGCGCCGAAGTAGAAGTCGGCGAGGTTGTACTGGTTGTTGGCGGCCGCGCCGGCCGGGCGGCTGAACTGGCTGCTGTAGGTGTCGAGCCCGTAGAGCGGGTTGGTGTCCTGCACCTCGGTGTTGATCGCGATGGTACTCGAACGCCGATCTTCACGCTGTGGCGGCCGAGGATGTTGGTCAGCGTCACGCGCGGGTTGATGTTGAACGGGTTCTGGAACTGCGGATTGGTCGCCTGGCGGCCGAGCTGCGAGTAGCCGGTGATCGACTGCGGCGTCAGGCCGCCGGTGATCGACGGATCGTTCTCCGGCAGCCCGGTGATGCCGTACAGCTCGCGCATGCTCGGTCCGCCGATCACCGGCGGCTTCTTGCCGGCCTCGGTGCGCGAGATGCCGAGCCGCGCGTCGAGCACGCGCGTCGGCGCCGAGCACCTAGGTGCGCGCCGACCACGAACTGCTGCGACTTGCACGTCGATGAAGCCGTTCTGGTTGCTGCCCGACGGCCCGTCGATGTTCGGCGCCTCGAACGACGTCGATCTTCTGCCGGCCGACGCGCACGAAGCTCGAGACAGCCGGTCGTTGAACTTCTGATCGAGGCGGACGTTGAACTTGTCGTAGTTGGTCTCGGTTCGGCACGCCCTTCTGGTAGTTGTTGCCGGTCGCGCCGGGCACGTTCGGCTCGGGCAGCTCGCTCAGCACCTTGCGCGCGAACGTCGGTCATCGGGATCGGCGTGCCCGGCCGCGATAGATCTCACCGGTGAACGGATTGCACGACCGGCACCGTCAAGATGCCCTGCGCGCTGCGCGCAGCGTCGGAATCGTCGAGAACACCAGCGTCCGCTGTGTCCTGGCGGAAGCCTTCGTAGTCGCCGAAGAAGAACGCGCGGTCGCGCATCGAGCGGGCCGCCGAACACGAAGCCGAACTGATTGCGCTTCAGCGACGGCTTGGCGCCGCCGGTCGGCTTGAAGAAGCCGGTCGCGTTCAGCGCCGTGTTGCGGTTGAACTCCCAGCGCGCTGCCGCGGAACTCGTTGGTGCCGCTGCGATACGACGCGTTGATCACGGCGCCGCCGCTGCGGCCGTATTCCGCGCTGTAGTTGTTGGTCTGCACCTTGAACTCGGCGACCGCGTCGGGCGAGACCTGAATCACCTGGTTCGAGAAGCCCTGGTTGCTGGTGCCGTAGGCGTTGTTGTCGACGCCATCGAGCTGGAAGTTGTTGGCCGTGTTGCGCAGGCCGTTGACGTTGAACGAGCCTTCGCGGCCGCTCGTGCCGACGCCGTTCTGGTTGGATTCGAGGACGCCGGTCGAGAGCAGCGCGAGGTTCGAATAGGAGCGGCCGTTCAGCGGCAGGTTGACGATCTGCTCGCGCTCGATCACCTGGCCGCGCTCGCTCGAATCGGTTTCGAGCAGCTGCGCCGCCCGACGGTGACGATCACCTCGTCGGTCGACCGTGCCGACCTGCAGCGTCAGGTCGACGCGCTGCCGGGCGTTGACCGTCACGCCGACGTCCTTGGCGATCGCCGGTGGAGAAGCCCTGCAGCTCGCGCGCTCACCTCGTAGGAGCCGATGCGGACGTTGAGGAACTGGTAGCTGCCGTTCTCGTCGGTCAGCGTCGAAGCCGTGATGCCCGTTTCGATGTTCTTCAGCGTGATCGAGGCGCCGGGAACCGCGGCGCCGCGCTCGCATCAGCGACGGTGCCGAGGACCACGGCGGTGTCGAACTGTGCGGCCGCCGGCGCCGCTGCGCCAGCCAGCAGGATCGAGCACAGGAACACGACGGACTGCCACTTCTTGAACGTCACTCGTCGAAGCATGAATCTCCGCGCGGCAGGAAGAGCCGCTTGCGAACGGCCGAGCGCCGGGTTCCGGCGGGCCAGATCGATCAGCGCGCGGTCGGACGCGACAGCGCGAGCGGAGGGTATCGCGCTGATGTCCCGGAGACGACGAAGTGACGAAAATCCTACCGCTGGGGACGCGGCAGCTTGATGTCCCAGACCAGCCCGAGCGCGGCGAGCGTGCGGATGCCGATCCAGTTGAGATCGACCTTGTACCAGGCGAGACCGTGGCGGGCGCTGGTCGGATGCGCGTGATGGTTGTTGTGCCAGCCCTCGCCGAAGGTCAGCAGCGCCACCCACCAGTTGTTCGTCGAGTCGTCCCGCGTCGCGAACCGGCGCGAGCCCCACTTGTGCGTCGCCGAGTTGACGAGCCAGGTGGCGTGGAGGCCGAGCGTGACCCGCAGGAAGATTCCCCACAACACGTACGGGATGCCGCCGAAGGCGAGCAGCGCCAGCCCGACGATGACGTTCGACGTCCAGTGCCATGTCGACAGCCACAGGTGCACCGGGTCGCGGGCGAGATCCGGCGCGTAGCGGCCGAGCACCGCCGCGTCGTGGTGCAGGCCTTCGCCGCTGATGATCCAGCCGGCATGCGCCCACCAGGTCCCCTCGCGCGGCGTATGCGGGTCACCATCGCGATCGGAATGCTGGTGGTGAATGCGGTGCGTCGCGACCCAGAAGATCGGACCGCCCTCGAGCGCGAGCGTGCCGCACCAGGCCAGGAAATACTCGAGCGGCGCGTAGGTCTTGTAGCCCCGATGCGTCAGCAGCCGGTGGTAGCCCATGCCGATGCCGAGCATGCCGGCGACGCAGTAGAGCACCGCCGCGACGGCGATGGCGCCGGCGTCGACGAAGAAGAGCGCCGCGACCGCGCCGGCGTGAAACGCCGTCATCGCGATCGTCGTGATGACGTTGAGGCCCTTCTGGTTCTTGCGGCCGTAGAGCAGCGCCGCATCCGGCGTGGCGGTCGTCTCGGACATTGTCAGACCTGGACGATACCAGCCGGGGGCGGCGGCGACTGTAATAGTTCTGTATTCCAGCGATTTCCGGGCAGATGTGACGTTCTGCAGGCCTTTTCACTCACGGTTGAGACGCCGCGGCGAGGTTGGCCGGCCAGAGCCCGACTCCGCGAGCCGGGAACGGCGCCTCCGTTCGTACCCTGCCGCTGCCGCGTCGTGTAGGAGCTGTTCAGCGGCGACAGTCGTCAGGCGCTCTCGGCCCGGCGCAGCTATTCAGAGGCGGCACGGATCACAGGGACGTCGATCACGATCAACCGCGGGCGTGACGACGTCGGGTCGGGGCGCCGTGTGAGCGCCGTGACAGCGCAGGCGAAAAACGGGCCCGCAGCGGGTCCCATCGGCGGCGGCGCTGATTCGTCCCAAGCGGTCGAGGAACCTCGTGGCCGAACCGATGCTTTACCGGCGTGCGGCAGACCCCAAGCCGCCGCCGCATCGTGAGCCGCGCCGCGGAGGGTCCGTTTTCCACGGCGCGAAGTCGGCGCCACGGCCCGACGTCGTTGCGACCGCGGTCACGTGGCCACAGTGTGTGGATGGCTCACGCTCGCTTAGCGCACTCGCGCAGAGACGCCGCGGCGAGGCCTCCACGCCACTCAGGACAAGCTGGCTGGCCAGGCCCGACTCCGCTCGCCGGGAACGGCGCCTCCGCTCGTACCCTGTCGCTGCCGCGTCGTGTAGGAGCTGTTCAGCGGCGACAGTCGTCAGGCGCTCTCGGCCCGCCACAGCTATCCAGCGGCGGCACGGATCACAGGGAGGGAACACGACGCGAGGAATCGCTGCGCCGCCGTTCCAGCTTCGCCGCGCGTCGGCTCGCTCCACGGGCCTGGCCAGCCAGCTTGCCCTGAGCGGCGCCGAAGGCCTCGCCGCGGCTCTCGCGACGCGAGACGATTGCCGAGCCGAATGCGTCCGAGCGTCGGCATCGATCCGACCCGCGGGCGTGACGACGTCGGGTCGGGGCGCCGTGTGAGCGCCGTGACAGCGCAGTCGAAAAACGGGCCCGCAGCGGGTCCCATCGGCGGCGGCGCTGATTCGTCCCAAGCGGTCGAGGTACCTCGTTGCCGAACCGATGCTTTACCGGCGTCCGGCAGACCCCAAGCCGCCGCCGCATCGTGAGCCGCGCCGCGGAGGGTCCGTTTTCCACGGCGCGAAGTCGGCGCCCCGGCCCGACGTCGTCGTGCCCGCGGTCACGTGGCCACAATGTGTGGATGGCTCACGCTCGCTCAGCGCACTCGCGCAGAGACGCCGCGGCGAGGTTCAGCTGGCCGGCCAGGCCCGACTCCGCTCGCCGGGAACGGCGCCTCCGCTCGTACCCTGTCGCTGCCGCGTCGTGTAGGAGCTGTTCAGCGGCGACAGTCGTCAGGCGCTCTCGGCCCGGCGCATTGCTAGTCAGCAGGCGGCACGGATCACAGGGAGAGAACACGACGCGAGGAATCGCTGCGCCGCCGTTCCAGCTTCGCGGCGCGTCGGCTCGCTCCACGGGCCCGGCCAGCCAACCTCGCCGCGACTCTCGGGACGCGAGAGAATCGGCGGTCAGACTCCGCGCCTACTCGACCTTCACTACACCCTTCATCGTCACGTGAAGGCTGCAGACGTAGGGGAACTCACCACGCCGGTCGAGCGTCACCTTCCAGGACGTGTCGGCGGCGATGGTGCCAGAGTCGAAGCCCTTGCCGGTGGACGTCGCGGTGTGCGGATAAGGATCCTTGTTGACCCATTGCACGGCGTCGCCGGCCGCGATCGTCAGTGACGCCGGGGAAAAGGCCGCGCCTTCGATCGTGACGGTGTGCGTCTTCGGCTGGCGAGGCGTCGCCGCCCCGACGACGCCGTTGGCGACGCTGGCATCGCCGTCGACGAAGCTGGCCGCGAGCACCGCCAGCACCAGGGCAAACATCGCCAGACGGCGTCGCGGCCGCAGCTTCATCTTCTTCATCACCGGCGTCCTGCCTGCTACTTCCCGAGCGACGCCTGCAGGTGCTTGGCGTGTTCGAGGTGCGCGACGAATGCGGGCCGGACCTTGACCAGGAGCGCCTTGAGGTCGGCGTTGGTGGCGCCGGGAATGAGCGTCTTGTCGACGGCGTCGAGCACGGCCTGGTGATACGTGACTTCGTTGTCGATGTAAGCCTTGTCGAACGCGGCGCCCTTCAGCGTCTTCAGCGTCGCCACGTTCTTCTCACCGCCGGCCTTGAGGCTCTGGCTGGTCGCGTTGTCCTGCGGCGTGACCTTGAGCTTCGTCGCGAGCTCGACCGCCTGTTTGTTGACGCCGGTGTGATCGGTGATCATCTGCTCGGCGAACTTCTTCACCTCGCCGCTGCTGGCCATCGACTTCGCGACCTGGCCGGCGTCGATGTCCACCTGGTTCGCGGTCACGACGATCGAAGCAATCTGAGCGTCGTTGATGGCCTGCGCCGAAGCCGCCGCCGGCAGCAACAAGGCCGCGGCGACGACGAGTCCTGACACTTTCATTGTGCTACTCCTCGAGATTACGCATGTGAACCATCCCGGCCCGATCGGGCCGGGGTTGATACGTGCTGTCCTGCTCTACGCCCGGAGCGACGGTTCGGATTGGCGGCCGCCCGCGATTACCGGACCGCCATCTGACGCGGTGTCCCGCCTCAGATCCGCTCCAGCACCCGCGCGACGATCCGGTCGCAGCGCTCCCCGGCGAACCCGAACACCTCGACCGTCGCCGCGTCGACGTCCTGCGCCAGCGACGCGCGCAACAGGCCCCGCGCCCGGAACAGCCGGCTGCGGACGGTCGCTGCCGGAATGCCAAGCGCCGCCGCGGTCTCCTCGACCGTCATGTCCTCGACCTCGCGCATCACGAAGACGGTGCGGAAGGCGCCCGGCAGCTCGTCGATGCGCCGCTCCAGCAGGCGCCGGACCTCGCCCCGCATCGCCACGTCGGTCGGCGATTCGGCGGCGTGATCTTCGATGCCCGCCGACAGCAGCTCACCCGACGACGTCCTCGCGCCCTCGAACGGCACGACGGATCGGTGGCGGCGCTGCCGCCGCACTCGCATCAACGCGTGGTTGATGACGATGCGGGTCAGCCAGGTGGCGAGCTGGGCATCGCCGCGGAAGTCGCCGATGCGGCGGTAGGCATCGAGATACGCGTCCTGCAGCGCATCCTCCGCCTCCGCGTCGTCCCTGAGGATGGCGCGGGCGATGCGAAACAGGCGGCCGTTATGCGAGCGCATCAGCGATTCGAACGCTGCGTGGTCGCCGGCGGCGATGCGGGCTGCGAGCGTATCTGGCATGGTCAGGTCAAAGACGTCCTTGCTCACCTATTCGATGCGCGCTGCCCCGCCCGCGTTCCCGGGCCTGCCAGCGGCGCTCAGCCGTCGGCAGCTGATCGATTCGGAAAATGCCGCTGATCCCTTAGATGTCGACCGAGATGTAGACTTTCTTGCCGCCTGGGCCGTGGAGGCGGGGGCCGCGCGGGGGAACCTCTTGCGGCGCCGGCGGCGGCGACGCGGACCTGTTGGTGAATGCTACCTGAAGGGCAGGCGCCCGGAGGAGCGACGATGAATCGACGCGAGTTCGTCCGGCTGGCGGGAATCGGCGCGTTGGCGGAGCGCGCGGTCGCGGCACGAGTCGAGGCGAGCCCGGGTGAGGCAGGGCCGCCGCAGGCAACCGGGACGCGGCAGCCGGCGCGCATGAAGGCGGGCACTCAGCACGGCGATTCCGACGCCATCCTGCGCGTGCTCGCCGGCTTCGGCGTCAACCACATCTGCAGCCGGCTGCCGGCGCCCGCCCTCGACGCCGCCTGGTCGGTCGAATCGTTGATCGGGTTTCGCGAGCGCGTCGCGTCGTTCGGCCTGACCCTCGACATGGTGCCGCTGCCGCTCAGCTCGCTGGAGATCAGCAGGAGCGAGAGCCCGGCAATCCTGCTCGGCGCTGAGCCCGATCGCGAGCGCCAGATCGATGGCATCTGCCAGATGATTCGCAACACCGCCCGCGCCGGGATCCCGTCGGTGAAGTACAACCTGACGTTCATCGGCGTGCCGCGGACCGAAGCGACGCTCGGACGCGGCAGGGCCCGCTACAGCACCTTCAAGTACTCCGCCGCCACGCAGGAGCCGCCGCTGACCATTGCCGGACCTGTCGACGCCGATCTCTACTGGGAGCGCATCACCTACTTTCTCAAACGGGTCGTGCCCGTCGCCAACGAATACAAGGTGCGCCTTGCGTGTCATCCGCAGGATCCGGGGATGCCGAAGGGGAAGGGCTGGCGCGGCGTCGAGACCGTGCTCGGCTCGGTCGAGGGCCTCAAGCGCTTCATTACGATCGAAGAGAGCCCTTATCATGGGCTCAACTTCTGCCAGGGAACGGTCTCTGAAATGCTGGAGAAGCCGGGCGAGGAAATCTTCGACGTCATCCGCTACTTCGGCAGCCGCGGCAAGATCTTCAACGTCCACTTCCGCAACATCGCCGGCGGCTTCCTCGACTTCCGCGAGACCTTCATCGACGACGGCGACGTCGACATGCTGAAGGCGATGCGCGTCTATCGCGAGGTCGGCTACGACGGCATGATCATGCCCGACCACGTCCCGTCGATCGAAGGCGACACCGGCAACCTGCAGGGGTTCGCGTTTGCGATGGGCTACATCAAGGCGCTGATCGCGGTGGTGTCGACCGAGGCGTGATCGACAGCCACCCCCTCGCCCGCAAGCCGGCGACGCTGCGGCGCAACTGCCGCATCTCGTAGTCGACGATGGCCGCTGGCGCGCCGCCTTTCTCCCAGGGCGTGCGATGGTCGTCGTCGCGGCCGAAGCGGTTGCGCTGCAGGCGGCCGAGCGCGACGGCGAGCTCTGACGCAGGCCGCGGCGGGTAGCCCGTCCACCACGACTCGTCGAAGAGGCGGATGTGCCGCGCGTCGAGGGCACCGATCTCGATCGACGCCGTGAGGTCTGGCGGGAGCACCGCGGCAATCTCCTCGAACGGCACGGCGCCGTCGCCGATTGCGCAGCGCACGAGGCGATAGCCGCTGTCGGTGAACTGCGCGCGGTAGTCCTTCAGGTGGACGTGGCGCACTCGCGCAGCGACGCGCCGGGCAAAGGCCACCGCGTCCTCCCCGACCGAGAACGGGTTGCCGGTATCCAGCACGATGCCGACGTTGTCGCCCGCGTCGCCGGTCAGCGCCAGCAGTTCCTCGCTGCCGAAATCCTGGTGGTTCTCGACCGCGAGCACCAGCCCGTGGTCCGCGGCGCGGCGGGCTTCGCGCCGCAGCGTCTCCCGCGCGTGCGCCACCATCGCGTGCCAGCGCTCGCCCAGCGCCGCGCGGCCGCCCTCGACGACGGGTGTGAGATGCATCCGCACCGTGGCCGCGCCCAGCGCCGCGGCGCAGCGGCATACGTCCGCCAGGGTTTCGTCCGGTTCGTGCAGCAGCCAGGCGCTGACGATCGGCGTCGCACCGGCGAGATCGTCGCGGAGCCGCGCGAGCTCGCCGGCCGTCAACGGCGTCAGCCAACGCCAATCGAGCTCGATTACCCTGACGCCAATTTCGTGTGCGAGGCTGACAAAGCCGTCCAACCCGATTGGCCGCGGGTTCGCGCGTGGCGAACCCACCGCCTGCAGGCCGACGGTATAGGCGACGCCGTATGGGTTGAGGCCGATCTGGAGCACTTTCTCGTTGATCAGAACAAGGACGCGGCCCCGGCGCAAGGCCCGCGGACTGGACGAGCGCGCGCCCGATCGCGCAAATCGCTGGCGTTCAACCGGGGGTGGAAGGTAATCTACGCCGGAATCAGGCCAAATTCGTCGGGTCGCGCACGGAGTCGCCGCGGCCCTGTAGTGATTAGCAGGGGAGCTTGCTCGCCGGACAGCAGGTTGGTCCGTACGCGCTTCTCGACCGCCTCGGGGCCGGCGGCATGGGCGAAGTGTATCTGGGGCGCGACACTCGCCTCGATCGCATGGTTGCGCTCAAGTGCCTGCGCGCCTCCGCCGACGGCGGTCAGCACTCGCGCGCGCTCTACGAGGCGCGCGCCGCGGCGCAGATCAACCACGTCAACGTCGCCACCATCCACGACGTCATCGACGAAGGGGCGCAGGCCTACATCGTCATGGAGTACGTCAGCGGCGAGACGCTGGCGGCCCGCCTGCGCCGCGGCCGGGTGTCGATCGACGAAGCGCTGGCGATCGGACGGCAGCTCACCGCGGCGCTGAGGCGGCGCACGCCGTCGGCGTCGTCCACCGCGACTTGAAGCCGGCGAACGTTCAGATCACAGCCGCCGGCATCGTCAAGGTCCTCGACTTCGGCATCGCGCGGGCGGCCGCTCCGCTCCCGCTCTCGTCGGCGGCCACTCAAACCGATCGCCCCGACAGCGACACCCGGCCGCTTCGCGCCGGCACCCCAGCCTACATGGCGCCCGAGCAGATGCTCGGCGCACGGCATCGACCACCGCGCCGATCTCTACAGCCTGGGCGTGGTGATGTACGAGCTGGTCACCGGTCAACGCCCGTACGACCAGATCGACGAGATCGAGCTGCTGCGCACTGCCCGACACGCTGGCACGGCGGGCGACCGAGATCGACAAGCACGTGCCGTCACGGCTGGCTGACACGCTGGAGATCGCCCTCAAGTGCGATCCGCGGCATCGCTTCCAGTCGGCCGGGAATTCGACGCCGCGCTCGAGGCCATGCAGATCCAGCGCCGGCGTCGATGGGGCCGCCGGGAATGGCTGGCCGCCAGCGCCGTCGGTGTCGGCGGACTCGCCACGGTGGCGTGGCGGGGCTGGCGCGGCGGGTTTCCTCCTGGCGCGGCGGCAACGTCGATCGCCGTGCTGCCGTTCGTCAACCTGTCCGGCGACCCGCAGCACGAGTACCTTCGTCGACGGCATGACCGACGGCCTGATCAACGCCCTCGGCCGCATCGCCGCGCTCAGCGTCAGGGCTCGCACGTCGGTCATGGCGTTCAAGGGCTCCAAAAACGCATCTGACGAGATCGCGCGCGAGCTGCGCGTCGATGTCATCGTCGAGGGCTCGGCGCTGCTCACGGCGAACGGCGCCGACATCGTTCGCGTCGCCGTGACGCTGGTCGAGCCGCGGAGCCAGGCGCAGATGTGGAGCACGACCCTCGAGCGCGCGCTGCGCAGCGGCCTCGCGATCTACGCCGAGCTCGCGCTGGCGATCGCCAGCCAGATCAAGGTCAGGTGACGAACGAAGAGCAGCAGCGTCTCGCCGGCAACGCCCAGGTCGATCCCAATACGTTCAAGCTCTATCTCCTCGGCCGCTACGAGTGGAGCGGCCGCACCGAGCCGCAGCTCCGCGTCGCGATGAAGTACTTTCGTGACGCCACCGAACGCAGCCCGGATTTCGCGCCGGCGTATGCCGGCCTGGCCGACACCTATGCGCTGCTGACGGGCGATTTCGCAGCCTATCCGCGCGACGAAGGCGCGGCGCAAGCCATATCGCACGCTTCGCGCGCCCTGGCCATGGATCCGACCCTGGCCGAGGCGTATACGTCGCTCGCGTTCGCCAACTTCTTCCTGCAGTGGGATTTCGCCGCCGCCGGCCAGCAGTTCGCGAAGGCGCTGGAGCTCAATCCCGAGCTATGCCACCGCCCATCAGTGGTACGGCAACTTCCTCTCGGACATGGGCCGGGAGGCCGAAGGGCTCAGGCACATGCGCCTGGCGCAGGATCTCGACCCCCTGTCGCCGATCATTCATCGCGACGTCGCCTGGCCCCTCTTCTTCGACCGCCAGTATCAGGAAGCCGTCGCGCACCTGGATACGACCCTGGCCGCCTTTCCCGGCTACGCCCCGGCCCAACGGCTGCGCGCCAGGGCGCTGACGCAACTGGGCCGCCATGCCGAGGCAATCCGCAGCTTCGAGGAGCTCAAGGCCCGCGCCGACGGGCCGCGGCCGCGTTGCGAGCTGGCCTGGGCCTATGCCATGGCCGGGCGGCAAAATGAGGCGCGCGCCGAGCTCGCGGCGGCCGAAAAGTTCGCGACTGTCGTTTATCAGTACGATGTTGCGCTCGTCCATACGGCGCTCGAGCAGCTGGACGACGCCATCGCGGCCCTCGAACGTGCCTTCGAAAAGCACGACCCGACGATGGTCAACCTTCGTCACGACCCACGGTTCGACGCCCTCAGGAACGACCCCCGGTACCAAGCGCTCGTCGCACGGATGCGGTTTCCACCCCTGTAACAACCTGTAACGGAGGGACAGATGGCAAAGACACGAAGCCCCCGCGGGATCAGCCGGCGGGACGCGGTCGCACTCCTCGGCGCGGGAACGGTGCTCGGCACGATAGGCGCCGAAGCCGAGGCGGCGACACCGGCGGCGGCGCAGCCTCACCCGTCGTGCGATGATCCGATGGTCGTCGACGCGCTGCAGACGGGCACCGGCACGCCGCCTCGGCTCTGGCTGCTCTCCTACAGCTGTTGCGACGAAACCAAGAACGCGCTGCTCGTCGGCGTCGAAGAGCCGATGCGGAAGCCCACCAACAGGGGGAAAACTCACCTCAAGCCGCTGCAGACGCGTCTGAGCCAGGACAACCTCGAGGAATACTGCTTCATGATCTGGGGATTGTCGGAAGCGCAGGTCAAGACGCTGCGGTCGACCGTCTCCAAGGAACTCGGCTTCGTCGCGCGATCGGCCACCAGCCCTCAAAGAAATGAAGACGGTTACGCGCGTGCGGCGCGCGCGGCACCTCGTTACCTACTGGACCGACGAGGGCATGGTCATCACCAACTACGCCACTGGCGCGGCGGTGATTGGCGATGCCCTCGTCGCCCATATCCTCGATCTGTGCCGCGACTGGATCACGCTCACGGCGCTGCAGCAGCGGCTTTCCCAGCTCGACGCGCCGACGCTCAAGGCCCTCGTCTCGGCAATGACCGAGCGACAGCTCCTCGTGCGCCACGGCGCGCCCCTCGATCGCCGCGAGACGGCGCTCGACAGCTGGCACGCCTGGAACCCGGCCGCCGGCTTCTTTCACCTGTCGACCAAGAACCTGCCGACGCCCACGAACCGCGAGGAATCGGAGCTCGCCCTCAGGGTGAAGCCCGGGAACGCGGCGTGCCGAGCCCGGTCAAGCGCTACCCGCGCGCGCGGTCGCTGTCGCTGCCGGCGCCGAGGGCCAAGGGCGCGTTTCCGCGCGTCCTCCTCGACCGTCGCACCTGGCGAAGCTTTGGCGCGACGTCGGTCGCGCTGGCCGACATCAGCACCCTGCTGAACCTGACGCTCGGCGTCCAGCGCACGGTCCAGACCCCCGACCTCGGAACGGTCAGGCTCAAGACCTCCCCCTCCTCGGGGGCGCGGCAGCCGCTCGAGGGTTACATCCTGGCGCGGTCGGTGGAGGGACTCGCGCCCGGCCTGTATCACTACGCCGCCGACGGACACACCCTCGAACTGGTCAAGCGCGGCGCGACGACGGCGACGCTGCGGCGCTACATTCCCGGTCAGTGGTGGTACGACTCGGCGGCGGCGCTGTTCCTGATGACGGCGGTGTTCGCGCGAACGCAGTGGCGTTATCGCTTCGCCCGCGCCTACCGATCCGTGCTGCTCGAAGCCGGCCACGTCTGCCAGACGTTCTGCCTCGTCGCGACCTGGCTCGGCCTCGCCCCGTTCTGCACCGGCCGGTTCGCCGACGCCTACGTCGAACGACAGCTCCGCATCGACGGCGTCACCGAGTCGTTCGTGTATGGCGGCGGCGTCGGCAGCCGCCCCGCCGGCGCCCGCTGGGCGCCGTGGGCGCTCGACGGATCGCCGGAACATCCGCTGCTCGGCCGACGCGTCGCCTGACTCGGTCGACGAATGATCAGCGACCGCGGCCGCGCCTCGTCACCTCACCTCGTAGACATACAGCGTCGACGCGTCGTCGTCAGGCAGGAAGTATGCGCGCAAGCCTGCGGGGGCGGGCTCGATCCAGACCGGGTTGCGCGTCATCGGCAGGCCGCCCGGCGTCCACAGGGGCACGGGCACCTGATGCAGCGGCCGGCCGTCGGCGAGATCGATCAGGTCCAGGCCGCCAAGCCGGAGTACGGACGCGCCGGCCGGCCGGAGCTCGCTGATGCCGCCGCAGAGCATGGCGCCGCGGCCGGCGTACTTGCAGTCCTGGTAGTCGACGTAATGCGAGGGGTTGAGCGTCCGGATCGAAGATGGGCCGGCGGCCGCGTTGGTGATCGCGCCGGCCGGGTCCAGCGCCCACTTGTAGAAACGGCGCGAGCCCCAGCTGACGCCGTGCAGCGTGCCGTCGTCGGTATTGCGGACGACGCCGCCGATGTGGTCCGGAAAGCGCAGCGCCACGGCGGCAGCCAGCGTCTGCGGATCCACCGTGTAGACGAGCGAACGGCTGTTCGGCCGGTATTCGGCGACCGGCACCCAGAGCGACGTCCCATCGAAATCGAGGCCGCCCGGGTGATACATCGTGCCTTCGCCGAGAGTCGTCGACGCGAGCAGCCCGCCGGCGCTGCCGGGACGCAGATCCACCTTGAACAGGTGGCCGACGCCCGCGCCGGTGTCGCGATCGTAGCCATCCTTCGGCGACGCGAACCGCGTCGTCCGCAGCTTGATCTCGACCGATGAGAGAAACAGCGTGTCGCCGAGCTTGATCATCCCCTGCGGATGATGGGTCGTGAACTTCAGCGGCACCTGCGCGACCGGCGTCCACGCCGAGTCGCGGGTCAACGTGCGAAAGCGCTCGCCGACGACGGCGCGATCGATTGCCTGAGTGGCGGTGGCCACCGCCAGGCTGGCCGCAACGAGGAGGAGAGCAGCGGCGGCGCGCATCAGCCGACGTCGTCGGCCGGCAGCGCGTTCGCGAACTGATCCTTGTCGCCGAGCTGCTGCTTCAACGCCTCCATCTCGGCCTTCAGACGCCTGACCGTTCCCGCGTGCGCCGGATCGGCGTAGAGGTTCTTCATCTCGTTCGGATCGGTCTCGAGATCGTAGAGCTCCCACTGATCGAGCTTGTTGAAGTAAATGAGCTTGTGCCGGGCCGTGCGGATGCCGTAGTGGGCCGCGACGTTGTGGTGGCCGGGATGGTAGTAGCGGTAATACATCGACGTCCGCCAGTCCTTCGGCGCCTGGCCCTGCAGCAGCGGCAGGAAGCTGCGGCCCTGCATGTCGGGCGGCGTCTTGACGCCGGCGGCATCGAGCATCATCGGCGCGAAGTCGACGTTCAGGACCATCTCGTTCGCGACCGAGCCCGGTTTGATCCGGCCCGGCCACCGCACCAGGAACGGCATCCGCAGCGATTCCTCGTACATGAACCGCTTGTCGAAGAAGTTGTGCTCGCCGAGGAAGAATCCCTGGTCCGAGGTGTAGACGACGATGGTGTTGTCGGCGAGGCCGTTGCGATCGAGCCAGTCGAGGAGACGGCCGACGTTCTCGTCGATCGAGGCAACGCAGGCGAGGTAGTCGCGCATGTAGCGCTGATACTTCCATTGCTTGAGCGCCTGCCCGGAAAGGCCCGGCGGCGGCGGCCCCTTCAGGTCGTTCTCGGTCAGGTCGCGATCGATCCTCATCGTCGCGTCGCGCGAAGCGTCGGCGCGGCCGGCGTAGTCGTCGTTGAACGTCGCCGGCTCCGGCACCTGCACGTCGGCGAATCTGGCGCGGAACTTCTCGTTCGGCTGCCAGTTCCGATGCGGCGCCTTGTGGTGGCTCATGAGGAAGAACGGCTTGTCCTTCGGACGTCCCTCGAGAAAGGCAATCGACAGGTCGGTGATGATGTCGGTGGTGTAGCCCTCGTACTTCGTGCCCTTGCCGTTCTCTATGAACGCCGGATTGAAGTACGCGCCCTGGCCGGGGAGGATGTTCCAGTAGTCGAAGCCTGTCGGCTCGCCGCCGACGCCGGGCTTGTTACCGCCGAGGTGCCACTTGCCGATCATGCCGGTGTGGTAGCCGGCCTGCTGCAGGTACTTCTGCACCATGGGCTGGCTGTTGTCGATGTGATTGAAGACCGGCACGCCGTTGACGTGGGCGTACTTGCCGGTGAGGATCGCGGCGCGGCTCGGAGTGCAGATCGAGTTGGTGACGAAGGCGTTGGCGAGACGCATGCCTTCGCGGCCGAGGCGATCGATCGACGGCGTCTGGATCAGCCGGCTGCCATAGGCGCTGATGGCGTGCGCCGCATGGTCGTCGGACATGATGAAGATGATGTTCGGGCGGGACTGCGCCGGTGGCTGGCCGGAGGCCCCCAGCCAGACGGCCATCCCCATCAGCACGAGCAGGCCGAGCGCGTAGCGTGAGCGTCGCATGGGGGTAGATTACTCCGCCTTCCATCGTCGAAGTTCGACGAGAATCCCCCGCATGTTTTCCATCGCCCGCGCTGTTCCTGCCCTTCTCGCCGCCCTTGGCGCCGCCAGCTTCTCAGGCCTCATTGCCGCGCAGCCGCCGGCCACCGCCAAGCCGCCGGCGCCACCGGCGCCGGCCGCGGCGCAGCCAGCCGCGCGCGAGGGACTGGTTCCGGCGGCGGCGCGGCGGAGCGACGAAGGCCGCGGGCCGTTCAAGACGCTCGTCATCCGCGGCGTGACGCTCATCGACGGCACCGGCGCGCCGCCGCAGGGACCGATGGACATCGTCGTCTCCGGCAACCGGATTGCGTCGATTCGCAGCGCCGGCACACCGGGCCTGCCGCTGCAGCCGAAGCGCGGCGCCGCAGAACGCCGACCACGAGGTCGACGCGACCGGGATGTACCTGATGCCCGGCTTCGTCGACCTGCACGTGCACGCCGGCGGCGCGCCGAAGAACGCCGAGGCCGAGTACGCCTACAAGCTGTGGCTCGCGCACGGCGTGACGACGGTGCGCGGTGTGCCGCTCGGCGCCAATGCGTTCAGCGTCAGCGAGAAGGGGCGCAGCGCGAAGAACGAGATCGTCGGCGCCGCGCATCTTCAACTATCAGCGTCCCGGGAGCGGCTGGGACAAGGGCGGCGTCGACGTCGCCGGAAGTGGCGCGCGGAGTACGTGCGCTGGGCCGCCGCCAACGGCGTCGACGGCCTGAAGCTCGGCGCCGAGCGGCCGGACATCATGGCGGCGCTGCTCGACGAGGCGAAGAAGAACGGCCTCGGCTCCACCGCCCACCTGCAGCAGAGCGGCGTCGCGCAGATGAACGCGATCAAGGCGGCGCGGCTCGGCCTCGGGACGGTGACGCACTTCTACGGCCACTTCGAATCGCTGCTCAAGGACTACGTCGTGCAGCCCTGGCCGGTCGACATGAACGCCGCCGACGAGCAGTGGCGCTTCGGCCAGGTGGCGCGGCTGTGGAACAAGATCCATCGAGCCGGGCAGCCCGGAGTGGAAGGCCTACCTCGAGGAGCACCTGCAAGCTCGGCACGGTGTTCGATCCGACGCTGACGATCTATTCGGCGGGCCGCGACGTCATGCGCTTCCGCGCCGCCGAGTGGCACGACAAGTACACGCTGCCGTCGCTGATGGACTTCTACGCCCCGAGCCGCGCCAACCACGGCTCGTACTGGTTCGACTGGACGACCGAGGACGAAGTCGCGTGGCGCAACTTCTACCAGGTCTGGTTCCGGCTGGTGAACGACTACAAGAAGATGGGCGGCCGCGTCACGACCGGGTCGGATTCCGGCTTCATCTACCAGACCTACGGCTTCGGCTACGTCAACGAGCTCGAGATGCTGCAGGAAGCCGGCTTCCATCCGCTCGAAGTGCATCCAGGCGGCGACGATGAACGGCGCGCTGACGCTGGCGGAGCCGAAGGGCGCCGCGCCGGAGTTCGGCGTCGTGCGTGCCGGCATGCTCGCCGACATGGTGATCGTCGATCAGAACCCGCTGGAGAACTTCAAGGTGCTCTACGGCACCGGAGCGATGAAGCTCAACGACCAGACCACGAAGGTCGAACAGGTCGGCGGCGTGAAGTACACGATCAAGGACGGCATCGTCGACGACGCGAAGCTGCTGCTGGCCGACGTCGCCGCCATGGTCGAGAAACAAAAGAAGGCGCCGCGCGGCACGTCGTCACAGCATTAGCCCCCCTTTCCCGCGCAACCGGACAACCGCACGACCGGAACGAGCCCTTGATCGCAACCGGCGAGGGATGTATCTTCCCCTGAGCATCTCATGGGAACACGCAGCCCTCGCGATCCGTCTCTCCCTGTCATCCAGGGCACGCTCGACGTCCTGATCCTCAAGGCGCTGGTGCCGGGACCGCAGCACGGCTACGGCATCTCGGGATGGATTCGCGGCCGCACCGACGGCGACCTCGACGTCGAGGACGGGGCTCTCTACCAGGCGCTGCATCGACTTGCGCACAAGGAGTGGATCGAGGCGGAGTGGGGCGTGTCCGACAACAACCGGCGGGCACGGTTCTACCGCCTGACGACGCTCGGCCGGCGTGAGCTGCGGGCGGCCGAGGATGTGTGGCGCCGCTACGCCAGGGCCGTCTTCCGCATCCTCGACAGCCCGGCGTAATCGCGGCAGCGAGCCCAGAGGCCCCAGGGGGACCCAGGGGGAAAACGTGGCGTTCTTCAAACGTCTCTTCCGTTTCACTTCGCGCTCGAGCGGCGACATCCGCGCCGACGTCGGCGACGAGATTGCCTTCCACCTCGAGATGCGTACGCGCGAGCTCGTCGAGCGCGGCTGGACGCCGGAGGCGGCCCGGCGCGAGGCCCGTCAGCAGTTCGGCAGCGTCGACACGACCGCCGACTACTGCCGCCGGCTCGACGAAGACCGCGAGCAGGGCACGCGGGCGCGGCGGCGATTCGACGAGCTGCGGCAGGACGCCATCTACGGCGGGCGCATGCTGCGGCGGCACCCGGCGCTGTCGGCGGTCGCGATTCTGACGATCGGGCTCGGCATCGGCGCATCGACCCTGGTCTACAGCGTCTTCCACGCGGCGCTGCTGGCGCCGCTGCCCTATGCCAGCGCCGAGCGCCTGATGGTCGTACGGCTGTCGCTGCCCGACTACAAGGATCTCCGCGAGTCGACGAGCCTCTTCGAGGATTCTGGCGTCTTCGCCAGCAACCTGTTCACGATCGGCGACGACCAGGTACTGGCCGGAGTCGTGTCGCCTGGATTCTTCCGCACGCTCGGCGTTGCGCCGGCGCTCGGCCGGGTCTTCGACGAGAACGACGGCGGTGCGGCGCTGATGGTGCTCGGACACGGCATGTGGAAGCGGCGGTTCGGCGGCGACCCGCAGATCGTCGGCCGCACGGTCAGGCTCTCCAACACCGTCTACACCATCACCGGCGTGATGCCGCCGAGCTTTCAGTTCCCGACTCGTGCCTTCGAGTTCTGGAGCAACGTCGAGACGACGCTGGCCATCGTGCCGCAGCAGGCGCAGAACCGGTCGCTGCGCATCTTTCAAGCCGTCGGACGGCTTCGTGAATCGCTGCCGCTGTCGCAGGCGCAGGCCGAGCTGACGGCGCTCGCCGACCGCCTGGCCGCGACCTACCCGGACACCAACGCCAGCGTCGCGATGACGCTCGTCGCCGTGCGCGAGCGGCTCGTCGGCAACGTCCGCGGCGCGCTGCGCCTTGCGCTCGGCGCGGTCGCGTGCCTGCTGTTCATCGCCTGCGTCAACGTCGCCAACCTGACGCTGACGCGCATGACGGCACGGACCCAGGAGCTCGCCGTGCGCGCGGCGCTCGGCGCCGGCCGCGGCCGCATCGCACGCCAGTTGCTGACCGAAAGCCTGCTGATTGCCAGCCTCGGCGGCGCTCTCGGCCTCGCGCTCGCGCGCTGGGGACTCCTGGCGCTGCCGGCGCTCGTCGGCGATCGTATTCCGCGGACCGACGACGTCGCGCTCGACCTCCCGGTCCTCGCCGTCGCCGCCGGCGCGATCCTCGTCGCGGGTCTGCTCGTCGCCGCCGTGCCGGTCCTGCAGCTCTCGATCAATGGCATCGAGCCGGCCCTGAAAGGCGGCGGGCGGAGTGACGGCGACATGCGCGCCGGCACCAGGCTGCGCTCGGCACTCGTCGTCACGCAGATCGCGGTTGCGGTCATCGTCCTGTCCGGCGCCCTGCTCCTGACTCGCAGCCTCGTGCGCCTGCTCAACGCCGACGCCGGCTTCGTCGTCAGCAACCTGCTCACGTTCAATCTGCAACTCGTCGACGCCGCCGAGCCGGCCGCGCGCGTGGCGCTGGCAACCAGGACGCTCGCTGCGATCGCGGCGCTCCCTGGCATCGAGGCGGTCGGCGGCGCCACCGGTCTCGCGCCGCGCACCGCGCAGCGATCGACGACGTTCGAGGTGGAAGGGGCCGGTGAGGTCGAGGTCGACTCGCGGCGCGGCTACTTCATCGCCTCGACACCCGACTATTTCCGCGCGCTCGGCACGCGCGTGCTCGCCGGCCGCGAGTTCGCGGCGTCCGACACGGCGGCCGCGCCGCTCGTCGTCGTGGTTTCGGAGACGCTGGCGCAGCGCTTCTTCCCCGGCGGCGGCGTGATCGGCCGGCGCCTGCGCCTGATCAACCCCGAGTATCCCGACACGTGGCGCACGATCGTCGGCGTCGTTGCAGACGTGAGGTATCAAGGGCTCGACGACGTCGATCCCCCGGTCGTCTACACACCGTTCGCGCAAACGCCGTTCCGCTGGCTCTACGTCCAGGTCCGGACCCTTGGCGATCCGGCGGCGGCGATTCAGCCGGTCCGGCGGGCGGTGAAGACGGTGAGCCCGGCCCTGGCCATGGCGAATCCGCTGCCGATGGAGGCGCTGGTGGCGGAGTCGGCGGCTACCCCGCGCTTCATGGCGACACTCATCGCCCTCTTTGCCTCGCTGGCGATGCTGCTGGCGACGATCGGGCTGCACGGCGTCGTCGCGTTCGGCGTCGCGCGGCGGACCCGCGAGATTGCGATCCGCCTCGCGCTCGGCGCGTCGCGCGGCTCGGTGCGATGGCGCGTGATTCGCGACGCGATGCGTCTGGCGGTCGTCGGCGTCGCCCTCGGGCTCGCCGGTGCCGTCGCCATGGGCGGCGTGCTGCAGGGGATGCTCTACGACACCGCGCCGACCGACCCGGTTGCGCTCGGGCTCGTTGCCGCCGGCTTGCTGTGCGTCGCGGCCGCGGCGAGCGCGATCCCGGCCGCGCGCGCGACTCGCGTGCAACCGGTCGAAGCGCTGCGACTGTCCTAAGGCTCTGAAGGCTCAGGGCTCAGGGCTCAGGGAGAGCTCGCGATCAGAGTCGCTCGACTCTGATCGCGAGCTCTTCGCCGACAGCCCTGAGCCCTGAGCCCTGAGCCCTGAGCCTTGAGCCTTGAAAAACCGTCCTACTCGCGGTACGGGTCGATCGTCGCGATCGATCCGTCGGGTCGATGAACGAGCTCGACCATCTTGATGTTGCGCAGGTGGGTCTGGCCGCCGGAGACCTGGGCGTCGTGGTAGAAGAGGTACCACTTGCCCTGGAACTCGACGATCGAGTGGTGATTGGTCCAGCCGAGAACCGGCTCGAGCACCTTGCCGCGAACGGTGAACGGCCCGTACGGTGACGTGCCGGTGGCGTACATGATGAAGTGCGTGTCGCCGGTCGAGTAGGAGAAGTAATACGTGCCGTTGTAATTGTGCAGCCACGAGGCCTCGAAGAAGCGGCGGCCGTTGTCGCCGGCCGTGATCCGCTGCCCCTTCTCGTCGAGGAGCACGACGTCTTTCACTGGTTCCGCGAGGCTGATCATGTCGGCGCCGAGCCGCGCGACCTTGGCGCTCAGCGCCGGCTGATCCTTCGCCGGGTAGGTATCCGTAGCCTGATAGGTGCCAGTAGCCCAGCGCTGCAGCTGCCCGCCCCAGATGCCACCGAAGTACATGTAGAAGCGCCCATCCGTGTCCTTGAATACCGCCGGGTCGATGCTGTACGTGCCAGCGATCGGTTCCGGCTGCGGCGTGAACGGCCCTGACGGGCTCTTGCCGACGGCGGCGCCGATGCGGAAGGTGTCCTGCTTGTCCTTCACCGGAAAGTACAGGTAGTAGCGGCCGTCGTGCTCGGCGGCGTCGGGCGCCCACATCTGGCGGCCTGCCCACGGCACCTGCTTGATGTCGAGCGCGACGCCGTGGTCGACGACCGGCCCGCCGATCTTCTCCATCGAGTAGACGTGATAGTCACGCATCGCGAAGTGGCTGCCGAGGTCGTCGGCAGGGACGCCGGCATCGATGTCGTGCGACGGGTAGATGAAGAGCCGGCCGTTGAAGACGTGCGCCGACGGATCCGCGGTGAAGAGATCCGTGACGAGCGGCTGCGTCAGGAACTTCGCCGGATCCACCTTCGGCTTTTGCGGCGCCGCCGACAGCAGCGCCGCGGAGATGCAAAGGGCAACGGCGGCGGCGATGCGGAAGCGTGGCATGTCGTCAGGTCCTCAGCGGATTTCCGAGGTGCACGCCGGGCAGCGTGTCGCCTTGATCGCCATCTTCGAGAAGCAGAACGGGCAATCCCTCGTGTCGATCACGACCGGGCCCTTGAGCCGGTTCATCTGCTTCACCAGCAGGAACACCGCGAAGGCGACGATCGCGAACTCGAGACAGACGTTCAGGAACTGGCCGTAGTTCACGGTCGGCGCCGGCGGGGTTGCTGCCTTGGCCGCCGCCAGCGATGGATAGGTGCCCCCGTCGAGCGCAATGAAGAGGTCGGCGAAGTCGACACGGCCGAGCGCCATGCCGATCGGCGGCATGATGAGGTCGTTGACGACGGAGGCGACGACCTTGCCGAAGGCGGCGCCGATGATGACGCCGACCGCCAGGTCGATGACGTTGCCGCGGGCGGCAAAGTCCCGAAACTCCTTGAGGATGCCCATGGCGAGGCATCTTACTTCAGCCCATGCGGCCGGGGGCGCACCCGGCCCCAGCTCAGCTGATTTGGGATCGCGGCCGGTGGTATGCTATTTTTTCAGCACCTTTTCCGCAGCCCCTCCGTCTAAGGGATTGGAAAGCAGAATCGACCGATGAAAACGCCCCCGACTCACGAACTGAGCCGCCGCGAGCGGCAGATTGTCGACATCCTCTACGCCCGGGGCCGGAGCACGGCGGCCGAAGTCCAGGCGGCCCTGCCCGACCCGCCGAGCTACTCGGCGGTCCGGGCGATGCTGCGGATTCTCGAGGAGAAAGGCCACGTCCGGCACGAGCAGGACGGTCCCCGCTACGTTTACCTCCCCACCGTCGCCCGCGACAACGCCAAGCGCTCGGCGCTTCGCCACGTCCTGCGCACGTTCTTCGACGGCTCGACCGAGCAGGCCATTTCAGCGCTGCTCGACGATGCCTCGACGAGGATGTCCGACGGCGAGCTCGATCGCCTGGCGCGGATGATTGACGAGGCGCGTCGTTCCGGCGCGTAAGCATCCACCTGTTTTGAACGGACCGACATCATGAGCTTCATCGACACCGCGGCGTCATTCATCAGCGGCTTCGACAGCGGCAGCGCCATCGCCGTCCTGGACGTGCTGCTGAAGGTCACGCTGCTGCTCGGCGCAGCGAGCCTCGTCTCGCTCGCTCTCGGCCGCGCGTCCGCCGCCGTCCGCCACATGGTCTGGAGCGCCGCGCTCACGAGCGCGCTCCTGGTACCTGTGCTCTCGCTCGCGCTGCCGCGGTGGCAGATCGCCCTCGTCACCGTCGACGCGCCGGCGGCACCGGTGGCGCCTGCGGCTGGGCCCGCGCCGGCGGAGCCCGCGCCCCTTCGCTCGACGGCGCGGCGGATCGATGTCGAGAGGAGCACGGCTGCCGTCATGACCAGCAGCGACGCCCCGGCGGCGCCGGCGTCATCGTCGCGTCTGTCGCGCATCCCGCTTTCGACCGCGCTCGTCGCGATCTGGCTCGTCGGCGTCGGCGCCGTGCTCGCCCGTCTCGGCATCGGGCTCGTCGCCGTGCAGTGGGTGCGCCGCCGGACGACGCCGGTGGTCGATGCGCCGTGGCTGCGGCTTGCCGTCGATCTCGCGGCGGGGCTCGGCATCACGCAGCGCGTGACTTTCCTCGAAAGCCGGAGCGCGACGATGCCGATGGCGTTCGGCATCTTCAAGCCGGCGGTGCTGATGCCCGCGGATGCGGTTCGCTGGCCGGTCGAGCGGCTGCGCATCGTGCTGCTGCACGAGCTGGCGCACGTTCGCCGCCGCGATTGCCTGACGCACACCGTCGCGCAGGTGGCCTGTGCGATTTACTGGTTCAACCCGCTGGCGTGGGTCGCGGCCCGGCGGATCCGCGCCGAGCGCGAGCGCGCCTGCGACGATCTCGTGCTGGCGTGCGGCACGCGCGGCTCCGATTACGCCGAGGAACTGCTCGAGATTGCCCGCGTGATGCGGGCCGGCCGCTTCCCCGCGCTCGTCACCGGCGCGACGCTGGCGATGGCGCACCGGACGCAGCTCGAAGGCCGGCTCATCGCGATCCTCGATCCGAAGCTGCCGCGCTCGGGCGTCTCACGCCGCCGCGGTCTGATTGCTGTCGCGACGGTCGGCTGCCTCCTGCCGCCGCTCGCGGCGATGCAGCCGTGGACGGTGACGGCGGCGGCGCCGGAGATCCACGCCGTCGTGCCGGCATCGACGCCACGTGCCGAGGTGACGGCGCAGCAGTTGCCCACGCCGAAGCCGACGCCGACACCGTCGCCAACGCCGAGCCCGCAACCGGCGCCCGACGCCGCATTCGCCCAGGCGATCGCGGAGCTGGCGACGGGCACGACGGAAGCGGCAGTGCAGGGCGTCGCTGACGGCATCGCCAGCGTCGCGATCCAGGCGGCGACGCATGGCATCGCGCAGGCGACGGCCAATGGCTCGATCGACCTCGCGATCGAGGCGGCGGTCAGCGCCGTCACTGGCATCGCGGTGCAGGAAGCAAAGCGCGCGGCCGCCGATCCGAAGATGGTCGCGGCGCTGGCCGCAGCGCTCAAGGACTCGGACAAGCAGGTCCGCGAGGCCGCGATGCACGCGCTCGTCCAGCTGCGTGATCCGGCGGTCTTCGAGCCGCTGGTGCAGGCGCTCAAGGATGCCGCCGCGGAAGTCCGCGAGCAGGCGGCGCACGGGCTCGGCCAGATGCACGACAAGCGGGCGGTCGAACCGCTGTCGGCTGCGCTCAAGGACGAGAACGCCGACGTCCGGCAGCAGGCCGCGTTCGCGCTCGGCCAGCTGCGCGATCCGCGTTCGGTCGACGCGCTCGTCGGCGCGCTCCAGGATTCGTCGGCCGACGTCCGCCAGCAGGCGGCGTTCGCGCTGGGGCAGCTGCGCGACAAGCGCGCGGCGCCGGCGCTCAACGCGCTCGTGAAGGACGCCGACGCCGATGTCCGCCAGCAGGCGGTGCACGCGCTCGGCGAGATGCGCGACGTCAGCGCGGTCGAGGGACTGATCGTTGCGCTGCGCGACGTCAACCCCGACGTCCGGCAGCAGGCCGCGCACGCGCTCAGCCAGATCCGCGATCCCCGCGCCGTTGCGCCGCTCATCTCTGCGCTCAAGGACGCCGACGCCGATGTCAGGCAGCAGGCGGCGCACGGGCTCGGCGAGCTGCGCGACAAGTCCGCCGTCGAGGCGCTGGTCATCGCGATCAAGGATCCGGACGGCGACGTGCGCCAGCAGGTCGTGCACGCGCTGGGGCAGCTGCGCGACCCGCGCGCGATCGACGCGCTCACGGGCGCCCTCAAGGATCCGAGCGCGGACGTTCGTCAGAACGCGGCGCACGCGCTCGGCCAGTTGATTCGCTGACACGACGACACCCGGTGCCGCCCGCCGCGGGCGCGCACCGGCACGCCCACTGATGCTGTTTTTTTAGCAGGTTGCCGACGAGAAAAGAGGAATTCATGAGCCCGCTTGCTGTCTTCTTCCGCACGCTCAGCCGCTCGAGCGCCATCTGTCTCGGCGTCGCGCTGGTCGTCGTCAACCCCTCGCTCGAATGGTCGTTGGCACGCCCGGCGACGGCGCAGAAGAGCCCGCGCGAAGGCGCCGTCGACGGTTTGATCGGCGCGCTCAAGGACACCGACGCCGGCGTGCGGCGGCAGGCCGTGATTGCGCTCGGCCAGATCGGCAACCCGCGCGCGGTGCCGGCGCTGATCGAAGTACTCAAGGACGCGCAGCCCGACATCCGCAGCCGGGCGATCAGCGCGCTCGGGCAGCTCGAGGACAAGCAGGCGACGCCGGCGCTGTCGCAGGCGCTGAAGGATACCGATGCCAACGTCCGCGCCCGCGCCGCCATCGCGCTCGGCGAGATCGAGGATCCCGCGGCGGTTGACGCGCTCGTCGCCGCGGTGCGCGACAGCGAAGTCGAAGTCCGCCGCCAGGCGCTCATCGCCCTCGGCCGGATCGGCAGCGAGGCGGCCATCCCCGCGATCTCGGCGGCGCTCAAGGACAGCGACGCCGGCGTCCGACGCGCCGCGGTGCACGCGCTCGCCGAGCTCGCGGGCGATTCCGACCAGCCGCACGTGCGCCTCAACATCAATCCGCGGCCGAATCCGAATCCCAATCCCAATCCGAACCCCAACCCGAATCCGCGTCCTGGTCCGCGCTCTCCGCGCCCCGACGCGCCTGCCGAGGGAGGCCGCTGACGTGTCGCGCACGTTCGCGGGCGTAATTGCAGTCGTTCTCCTGACGGCTGCCGGACCGAACGGCCAGACGGCCGCGCCAGCCCAGGACATCCGGGAGCTGACGACGGCTCTGGCTAGCGCCGACCCCGTCGGCCGCGCCCGCGCCGCCTGCGGCCTGCGCGATCTCGGTGACGGCGCCGCGGCCGCCATCGACGCCCTGGTGCGCGTGCTGCCGGACGGCGCACCCGTCGACGCGACTGTCTGCGGCACGCGCTGGTCGAGTTTCGGCCCGGACAATCTGACGAGCCCGGGCGAGCTGGCGGCAGGAGCGCTGGCGGCGATCGGCGCGCGCGCGTTTGCGCCCGTGTTCGCGGCGCTCAAGCACGACAGCTGGATCGCGCGGCGCAACGCCGCCTGGACCCTCGGCGCGATCGATGATGCTCGCGCTGTGCCCGGACTGATCGAGACACTGCGCGACCGCGAAGCCGCCGTGCGCGACAAATCGGCCTGGGCGCTCGGCGCGATCGACGATGTCCAGAGTGTGCCCGCCCTCATCGCCGCGCTGGGCGACGCCGACAGTGGCGTGCGCGCGAGCGCCGCGTGGGCGCTTGGCGCGATCGACGACCGGCGCGCGGTTCCGGGCCTGTCGCAGGCACTCCGCGACGCGAGACGGCTCGACCGCGAAGGCGCTCGGCGATCGCCCCCGGGTTCGCGAGCAGGCGGCCTGGGCACTCGGCGCAATCGACGACCGGCGCGCCGTTCCCGGCCTGTCGCAGGCACTCCGCGACGCGACGACAAAGTTCGCTCGCAGGCCGCGTGGGCGCTCGGCGCCATCGACGACGACACGGCGGTCGATCCGCTCGTCAAGGCGCTCGGCGATCAAACTCCCAAGGTTCGCGAACAGGCGGCCTGGGCGCTCGGCGCGATCGGCGACGGCCGCGCCATGCCCAGTCTGCTCGCGGCGCTGAAGGACAGCAACGTCAGCGTGCGACGGCAGGCAGCGTGGGCGATCGGCGTGATCGGCCGCTAGTCTGAGACCAGCCGGCCGACCTGACCGGACAACCGCACGACCCTACTACCGGATTGGAGCACGATGACTTCCCTCCTCCAGGATCTGCGCTACGGCACCCGGCTGCTGCTGCGCTCGCCGGTGTTCAGCGTCGTCGTCATCCTGACGCTGGCAATCGGCGTCGGCGCCAACACCACCATCTTCAGCGTCATCAACACGCTGATGCTGCAGCGCCTGCCCTACGCCGACGCCGACCGGCTCGTAATCGTCTGGGAGCACAACACCGTCCGCGGCAACCGCAGCAACGTCGTCGGGCCCGCCAACTTCCTCCACTGGCGCGACATGAGCCGATCGTTCGACGGGCTGGCGGCGATGTCGATGGTCTACAGCACGACGCTGAGCGGCAGCGGCGAACCGGAGGAGGTGCGGGCGAGGTCGATCTCGGTCGAGCTCCTGGACGTCCTCGGCGTTCAGCCCGCGATCGGGCGGAACTTCACCGCCGACGAGGGCAGCCCGGACAGCCGCGTCGCGATCATCAGCGAACGACTGTGGCGGCGCCGCTACAACGCCGACCCGGACATCCTGCGCCGGCCGATCGTCTCGCAGGGCGTCGCCTACAGCGTCGCCGGGGTGATGCCTGCCGGCTTCACGTTTCTCGACAAGGACGTCGACGTCTGGGTGCCAATCGGATTCACGGCGCAGAGCCGGACGCCTCGCGGCCGGTCGCTCGTCGTCGCCGGGCGCCTGAAGGCTGGCGTCACGCCCGAGGCGGCTCAGCGTGACATGACTGACGTGTCGCGACGCCTGACCGAGATGTTCCCGGACTTCGATACGGGCTGGACCTCGCGCGTCGTGCCGCTGCGGGAGCAGCTGACCGGCGACATCCGCACGCCGCTCTTCGTCCTCGCCGGCGCCGTCGCCTTCGTCCTGCTGATCGCCTGCGCCAACGTCGCCAACCTGCTGCTGGCGCGCGCGACCGGACGCCAGCGCGAGCTCGCGGTGCGAGCGGCGCTCGGCGCGGCGCGGGCGCGCCTCGTGCGGCAGTTGCTCGCCGAAAGTGTGCTGCTCTCGGCGATCGGCGGTGCGTGCGGCCTCGTCCTCGCCTGGTGGGCGCTGCAGGCGCTGCGCGCCGTCGCCGCGGCCCGCCTGCCCATTCCTCGTCTCGAAGAGGTCGGCCTCGACTCGACGGTGCTGCTGTTCACAGTCGCCGCGTCGCTCGCGTGCGGCCTCATCTTCGGGGCGATTCCGGCGCTTGGCGCGGCAGGCATGAACCTGACCGGGGCGCTCAAGGAAGGCGGCCGCCTCGGCTCGGCCGCGCGCGGCACCCGCACGCGCAGCGTCTTCGTCGTCGTCGAGGTCGCACTCGCGCTGGTGCTCCTCGTCGGCGCCGGGCTGCTCGTCAGGAGCTTCGTCAGGCTGCTCGATCAGCGGCCGGGGTTCGAGCCGAGCCGAACCGTGACCATGCGAATCTCGCTGCCGGCCGCGCGCTACGGCGGCGAGGGTCAACGGGCGCAGTTCCTGCGCCGGCTCTTCGCCGGGATCGATGCGCTTCCCGGCGTCGAGGCAGCGGGCGGAATCAGCTTCCTGCCGCTCACCGGTCTCGGCGCGGCGACGTCGATGCGGATCGTCGGCCAACCGGTGCCGGCGCGCGGCCAGGAGCCGGTCACCGACGTGCGCGTCATCACGCACGACTATCTCGAGGCGATGCGCGTGCCGCTCCTCAGCGGCCGTCTCTTCAACGAAAGCGACGCTGCCGACGCGACCAACCGTGTCGTCATCAACGAAACGATGGCGCGCCGGCACTGGCCCGGCGAGGATCCGATAGGCAAGCGCGTACGTATCAGCTGGGATGACCGCGAGGACGAAGTCATCGGCGTGGTCGGCGACGTCAAGCACGCCAGTCTCGAGGCCGAGCCGAGAGCCATGACCTACTGGCCCTTCATGCGCAGCCCTTACGGCACGATGACGATCGTCGTGCGCACTGCCGGCGAGGGCCTCAACGTGACGCCGGCGATCGCCGGCCTCGTCCGCGGCATGGATCCCGAGCTCGTCCTGGCCAACGTTCAGACGCTGGACGACGTCGTCGCCAACTCCGTCGCCGAGCGGCGGCTGACGATGACGCTGCTGGCGGTGTTTGCCGGCCTCGCGCTGCTGCTCGCGGCGATCGGTATCTACGGCGTCATCGCCTATGGCGTGACCGAGCGGCGGCAGGAGATCGGCATTCGCATGGCGCTCGGCGCCCAGCGCCGCGACGTGCTGGCGATGGTCGTCCGGCAGGCGCTGACGCTCGTCGCCGCCGGTATCGCGATCGGCGGCGTCGGCGCCGTGTTCCTGAGCCGGCTGATGGAAGGGCTGCTGTTCCAGGTCCGGCCGTCCGACCCGCTGACGTTCGCCGCCGTCAGCGGCCTGCTGACCGCCGTCGCGCTCATCGCGAGCTACGTCCCCGGCCGCCGCGCCACCCGCGTCGATCCGGTCGTCGCCCTGCGTTCGGAGTAGATCCGGGGACAGTCACTCGGGACAGTCCCCACCGGGGGACAGTCACCCGTGACTGTCCCGAGTGACTGTCCCCGATTACGAATCTGGCATCGGGGGACGCGGGCGGTCTGAAATTCGCCGGGATTTGCAGTACGATTCGGGCGAATGCTGCTGGCGTCGGGGATCATCACGCTGCTGATCCTGCTGACGGCGCTCTACGTCGCGGCCGAATTCGCGGCGGTCGGGGCACGCCGGAGCCGGTTGCGACGGCTCGCCGAGGACGGCAACGCCCTCGCCGCCCGGGTTCTCCCGGTCGTCGAAGACGCGCGCGCGCTCGATCGCTACATCGCCGCCTCCCAGATCGGCATCACCCTGTCCAGCCTGATCCTCGGCGCCTACGCCCAGGCGTCGATCGCGCCGCGGGTCGCGCCGCTCATGCAGCAGCTCACCGGCCTCGACGACGCCGCCGCGCTCAGTACCTCGGCGCTGATCGTCCTGCTGGTGCTGACGCTGCTGGCGATGATCATCGGCGAGCTCATCCCGAAGTCGCTGGCGCTGCAGGACCCGACACGGACGGCGATGTGGACCGTGGTGCCGATGCAATGGTCGCAGAGCGCCTTCGCCTGGTCGATCGACTTCCTCAACGGCAGCGGCAACCTCTTCCTCAAGCTGATGCGGATCCGGGGTACCGGCCACCGCCACGTGCACTCGCCGGAAGAGATCGAGCTGCTCATCGCCGAAAGCCGCGACGGCGGCCTGCTCGAACCACAGGAACAGGTGCGGCTGCACCAGGCGCTGCGGCTCGGACTCCGCACGGCGCGGCAGCTGATGGTACCCAAGGCGCGGCTGGCGGCAATCGAAGCCTCGACGCCATTCGTCGAGGTGCTGCGGCTGGTGGCGACGAGCCCGTACAGCCGGCTGCCCGTCTATCGCGGCTCGCTCGACGACGTCATCGGCATCCTGCACACGAAGGATGTCGTGCTGCACTTCGTCGATGCCCGCCGCAGCGCGACGGTGATGTCGCTGCTGCGGCCGCTCGGCCGCGTCCAGGACAGCTTCCCCGCCGATCACCTGCTCACCTACATGCGCGAGCGGCGCATGCACCAGGCGCTCGTCATGGGCGAGCAGGGTGCGATCGAGGGAATGATCACGCTCGAAGATGTCGTCGCCGAGCTGATCGGCGGCGTCTCCGACGAGTTCAAGGGCGCGACGGCGCGGGCGATTCTCCTGCCTGACGGCAGCGTCAGGCTGCCCGGCTCGATGCGCGTCGACCAGGCGGCGCAGGTCCTGGGCGCCGACTGGCGCGGCGGCGGCGATTCGGTCGGCACTTACATTGCGCGCGTCCTCGGCGGCCTCCCCGCGGTCGGCGAAGAAGTCACCGTCCATGGCGTGACCATGGTGATCGAGGCCGTCTCGGAGGATGCAGTGTCGTCGGCGCTGGTGCTGCCGCCGGAGAACGCCGCCGCAGAGGATTGGGAATGACCGCGTTCCTGATCATCACGGCGCTGATCCTGCTCAACGGCATCTTCGTCGCCGCCGAGTTCGCGATCGTCGGCGCGCCACGCGCGGCAATCGACGCGCGAGCGGCGCGCGGCAACCGCCTGGCGCTGTCGGTGCAGACCATCCTGCGCGATCCGGTGCAGCAGGATCGTTACATCGCGACGGCACAGCTCGGCATCACCGTCGCCAGCCTTGGCCTCGGCATGTATGGCGAGCACGTCCTCGCCGACTGGATCTACCAGCAGCTCGCGGCGGCCGGCGCGCCGTCGTGGCTGGTGTCGCACACGCTCGCCAGCGTCGCCGCCATCGCCATCCTCACCTACTTCCACATCGTCGTCGGCGAGATGATTCCGAAGTCGGTGGCGCTGCAGAAGGCGGAGCAGATGGCGCTGTGGATCACGCCGCCGATGCTCTGGATCAAGACGCTCGTTTTCCCGATCGTCTACCTGCTGAACGGCATCGGCAACGCGATCCTGTCGCGCATCGGCGTCAACCGCCAGGTCCAGGGCACCGAGCAGTACTACACGCCGGAGGAGCTGCAGCTGATCGTCCAGGAGAGCGAGGAGCTGGGCGCGATCCGCGCCGAGTCCGGGCAGATGCTGCAGGTGCTGTTCGACTTCGCCAACCTGACCGCGGGCGAGGTCATGGTGCCGCGCGTCAAGGTCACCGGCCTGCCGCTCGGCACGCCGCCGTCAGGCATTCGCGCCCTGCTCGGCCGCGCCGCGCACACGCGCTATCCGGTGATCGAAAAGGATCTCGATCACATCGTCGGCATGATCCACATCAAGGATCTGCTGCGGCTGCTGCTGCGGAACGAACCCGTCGGCCAGGCGCACGCGCGGCCGCTGCCGATCGTGCCGGAGACGGCGCCGCTCGATGCGGTGCTGTCGACGATGCGGCGCGAACGCACCCAGATGGTCGTCGTCATCGACGAGCACGGCGGCACCGCCGGCGTCGTCACGCTCGAGGACCTGTTCGAAGAGGTCACGGGTGACATCGACGAGGGCCCGGGATCCGCGCCCGCGCCCTATCGGGACGGCGACGGCCGGCTGCGCGTCCCCGGCACCACCCGCCTCGACGAGCTCGGCCAGGCCTTCGACCTCGACCTCGAGCACGAGGACGTCGACAGCGTAAGCGGCCTGGTGCTCACCCTGCTCGGCCGCGCTCCCGCCGTCGGCGACTCGGTCCGCTACGACCGTCTCCAGATTGATGTCACCGCCGTCAAGGGCAAGGGGGTTGAGGAGGCGGCGGTGACGCTGGCCAAGCTGTAGATTGAAGACTGCAGACTGAAGATTGAAGATTTGGGAGTTTAGATTGGAGATTTGAGATTGGGGGGTATTTAGCAGCAATCTACAATCTGCACTCCCAAATCTCCAATCTTCAGTCTTCAATCTTCAGTCTGCCCTCTGCCGTCTTCAATTCGCGCCGTCGCGCGAAGCTACCCAACATGAATCCGCGGTCTCTTGAACGGATCCGAGTCCCGCTGCCGCAGGACCTCGCGCGTGACCGGGGCGGTGTCGCCTTCGCCGAGGGCGAGAAACTTGAGCAGGTAGACGATCGGGTTGCCTTCCGTCCAGCCGAAGTAGGCGTGCGGGATCTTGCCGGTTTCGTCGCGGATGTAGAGGAGCAGCGCGGCGATCGCGTTGGGGATGGCCGAGCTGACGCAGCGCAGCACGCGGTGGCCGCCGACCTCGACCCCCTCGACGTGCAGGTTGCCGCTGAATTCCGAGACGTCGCCGGGCCTGACTTCGAGGAAGAGCACGCGTTCGCCCGGGGCGAGGTGATGCGAGTCGCTGGCTTCGCGCAGCTTGTGCTCGTACTCCTCGGGCAGGCCGGAGTCCGGGCGGTTGGCGATGATGCGCAGCGGCGCGTCGCCGGTCTCGTGGATGAATCGGTACGCGGTCTCGTCAGGTTCGACCGCCTGGACTCGCAGCTCGGTCGAGCGCAGGACGCGCGAGACCAGCGACGTGACGATGATCGTGACGATGAACCAGGACGCGATCTTGACGCCGTCGGGGCGTTCGAAGATGTTGACGATCGTCGTGTAGAAGAAGACGAGCGTGATCAGCCAGGTATGCCAGCCGCTGCCGCGGGTTGGCGCGGACCGACAGCAGCACGGCCACCGACGCCGAGGTGATCAGCACCAGCACGCCGGTCGCGTAGGCGCCGCCCTGCGCCTCGACGTTGGCGTCGAAGATGATGGTGATGATGAACGTAATCACCATGAACAGCACGACCAGCGGCCGCGACGCCCGTGCCCACTCCGGCGCCATGCCGTATCGCGGCAGGTAGCGCGGCACCAGGTTCAGCAGCCCGGCCATCGCCGAGGCGCCGGCGAACCAGAGGATCGCGATCGTGCTCAGGTCGTAGACGGTGCCGAAGGCTTCCCCGAGGTGCTCGTGGGCGAGGAACGCCAGGGCACGGCCCCAGGCGCGGCCGCCCTCCTCGAACTCCTCCGGTGGAATCAGCAGCGTGGTGATGATCGAGCTGCCGATGAGCAGGACGCTCATGAGCACCGCCGCCGTTGCCAGCAGCTTCTTCGCGTTGCGGATGCGGCCGGCCGGCGCGTCGGGCAGATCGCCGGGATCGCCCTGCACCAGCGGCATCACCGCGACGCCGGTCTCGAACCCGGACAAGCCGAGCGCCAGCTTCGGAAAGACGATGAGCGCCGCGGCGATCATCATGATCGGGCTGCCGTGCGCCGAGTACAAGCCGTCGCGCCAGCGCGGGAAGTACTCGGGGTGATGCGCCACCTCGATGACGCCCCAGCCGATGACCACCAGGTTGAGCGCGATGTAGGAGGCGACGATGAAGACGGCGAAGCCGATCGCCTCGCGGAACCCCTTCAGGAACACCGCCGACAGCATTGCCAGCAGCAGCAGCGTCAGCAGGACGGGATGGTTCGCCCAAACCGGAAAGAAGGGGTTGCCGACGATGTGCGCCGTCGCGTCGGCGGCCGAGAGCGTCATCGTGATGACGTAGTCGGTGGCGGCGAAGCCGAGCAGGACGAGGACGAAGACCTTGCCGCGCCAGCGCGGCAGCAGGTCCTCGAGCATCGAGATGCTGCCCTGCCCGTGCGGGCTGCGTTCGGCGACGCGGCGATAGATCGGCAGCGCGCCGAAGAGCGTCAGCAGCACGAGCACGAAGGTCGCGATCGGCGACAGCGCCCCGGCGGCGAGGAACGCGATGCCGGGCTGATAGCCGAGCGTCGAGAAGTAGTCGACGCCCGTCAGGCACATCACCTTCGCCCAGTGCGACTGGTGGACGGCGTGAGCGTGCGGCCCGACCGGCTCGCGCAGGCCCTCCAGGAACCACGCCTGGAACCGGCCGTGCGGCCGGACCGATTCCGCTTTCACGTCTGGACACGCGATCAAATCTCTCCCCTGGATGCGGCGATTGCAAGGTCCGCGTCGCTGGCTTCCTTGAACTCCCCTTCCCACTTGGCGATGACCACCGTCGCCAGGCAATTGCCGACGACGTTGACCATCGTCCTGCGCCATGTCCATCAGCTCGTCGACGCCGAGGATGAGCGTCACGCCTTCGAGCGGGAGGCCGTAGCTCGCGAGGGTGCCGGCGAGGATGACGAGGGCGGCGCGCGGGACGCCGGCGACGCCTTTGCTGGTCAGCATCAGCGTCAGCACCATGGTGACCTGCTGGCCGATGGTGAGCTCGACGCCGGCGGCCTGGGCGACGAAGACCGCGGCGAGCGAGAGATAGAGCGTGGTGCCGTCGAGGTTGAAGCTGTAGCCGAGCGGCAGGACGAAGGCGACGATCCGCCGCGGCACGCCGAGGCGCTCCAGTACTTCCATCGCCCGCGGCAGCGCCGCTTCGCTCGAGGTCGTCGAGAAGGCGATCACGGCTGGCTCTTTCACCGCCCGGATGAACTTGCGGATCGGGACCCGGAACAGGAGCGCCACTGGCAAGAGCACGAGGAGTACGAACGCGGCCAGCGCCAGGTAGAGCGTCAACACCAGCCAGGCGAGATTCACCAGCACCTTCAGGCCGCCGTGGCCGACGGTGTAGGCGATGGCCGCGCCGACGCCGATCGGCGCGTAGTGCATCACGATGTTCGTGAACTTGAACATCGTCTCGGCAACGGCCTCGCACCAGACGACGACCGGCCGGCCCTTCTCGCCGATCATGCCGAGCGCGATCGCGAACAGGATGCTGAAGACGACGATCTGCAGCACGTCCCCCTCGGCCATCGCGCGGATCACCGACTCGGGCACGAGGTGCAGCAGGATTTGATCCCAGGTCTGCGGCTTGCCGGTGATCTCGGACTGCTGGCCCATCGGCAGGTTGACGCCGACCCCGGGACGCATGACGTTGACAGCGACCAGGCCGATGATGAGGGCGAGCGTCGTGACGATCTCGAAGTAGATGATGGCGCGGACACCCATGCGGCCGACGACCTTGACGTGGCCGGCGCCGGCGATGCCGGCGACCAGCGTCGCGAAGATCAGCGGCGCGATGATCATCTTGATCAGCCGCAGGAAGAGCTGGCTGAACGGCCGGAACCAGATGGCCGCGGCGGGATTGTATTCGCTGACGAGCCAGCCGGCGACGATGCCGAGCGTCAGGCCGATGAAGATCTGCTGCGTGAGGGTCGGCCCGCGCCGCGGCCGTGCCGGGGCGCTGTCAGTGTGATCCATGCGGTCGTCTCGAGTGGCGGTGACGGTACACGGTGGCCATGTGGGCGATCAGCCCCGCCACCATTGCTGCAGCGGGCCGAGGTCGAAGTTCAGGCAGAGCGTGATCAGAAGCGCGTTGACGAAATCGATGAAGAAGGCGCCGACCAGCGGGACGGTGAGGAACGCCTTCGGCGCCGGACCGTAGCGCTCGACGATCGCGGTCATGTTGGCCATCGCATTGGCGGTGGTGCCAAGCATGAACCCGACGAAGCCGCCGGCCATCACGATGCTCTCGTAGTCGCGGCCCATGAGGCGCGGAACAACCTTCGCCGCGACGATGGCGACCAGGGTGACCTGCGCCAGCAGGATAACCGTCAGCGGGATGGCGAGGTTGGCGAGCTCCCACAGGCGGAGCGTCATCAGCGCCATCGCGAGGAAGAACGAGAGGGCGACAGTGCCGAGGTCGTCGAGCGTCTGCTGCGACAGCTTGAACAGGCCGAGGAAGTCGTCGAGGTTGCGAATCACGGCGGCGACGAGCATCGCACCGATGTAGGACGGCAGCGTAAAGCCGGCGCCGGTCAGCGCCCGGCTGACGAACCCGCCGAGCCACATCGCTACCAGCATCAATGCGAGATGCTTCAACAGCACGAAGGCTTCGACATCCTCGCCCGAGGGCGGCGTCACCGCCGGTTCCGGCACTTGCGCTTCGACGACGCGCGTCGCCGGCTGAGCCTCGACATGCGACCCGCCGCCGGCTGGCAGGCGGACGTTCCCGCGCTCGATCAGCCAGGTGGCGATCGGCGAACCGACCAGCCCGCCGCAGACGATGCCCACCATCGCCGCCATGACCGCGACGGTCGCGGCGCCCGGAACGCCGGCTTGCTCGAAGAGAGGCGCGAACGCCAGGCCCGTTGCCGGCCCACCCGTGAGGGTGACCGAACCCGCCAGCACGCCGAGCAGCGGCGGCTGGCCGAGCGCCAGGGCCACGGCCGCGCCGACCACGTTCTGGAGCACGGCGACGACGGTGGCGAAAAGAAAGAAGCGGAGCACGAGCGGTCCGCCGAGCCGGAGCAGCTGCAGGCTGGCGGCGAAACCGATCGAAGTGAAGAACGCGTTCTGAAGCGGTGTCTGGAGCGACGTGTCGAACTTGAAGAGCTGGACGCCGCGGCTATAGGCAATCGTCATCGCAATCGCGACGAGGAAGCCGCCGATCACGGGGGCCGGGATGTTGACCCGGCCAAGGAACGGGATGAGCCGCCGAATCCCGTAGCCGGCGAACAGGACGACGCCAGCGAGCGCGACGGTATTGACCAGATCCAGAACGAGCATCGGGACGGATTGCCGAGGTTATCACACACGATTCAGAGGAAGAGCGACCGGGCGGTGAGCTCGCGCGGGTCGAGCCCCGCGGCCTTGGCAAGACCCCGCTGAGTCGCCGGCAGCTCGGCCGGAAAGCGCCATTCGTCGGCCCGCCCGCCACTGCGCTCGAACGCAGCCACCCAGTCATCCCACCATGGCAGCGCCCGCCGCGCGATGGGTTCGACGACGAGGACGCGCGCTCCGCGTTCACGTGCGGCGAGCAGCCAGGACAGCAGCGCTTCACGGCCCGGCGCTGCCAGTTCATTCGCCGCATAAGCGGCAATCAGGCCGCTCTGCGGCGTGATCCGGAGGCCATCGCGCGACTGCCCGCTGGCGGCCCCGATGCTGGCTCCGATTCCGGCGCCAATGCCGGCAATGTCGCGCTGCTGCGCGCGGCCGTCGAGCCGCAGCTGACGGTAAGTCTGGTTCGCCTCGTCGATCGCCCATGGATGCCGGTCGAAGCCGCGGATGGTCGTCGCGCCCGCTTCCAGGGCCCAGGCGGCACCGGCGGCGCCGGTGCCGCAGCCGAGGTCGACAATCGTCGAAAGTCCCGCGCGCGCTTCGCTGAGCGACTGCAGGATGCGACGGACGACGAGGAAATGGAGCGGACCGTAGAAGAGCGCGAACGCGGCGCGCTTGCCGGCCGAAGCAAGGGCGCCGCCCTCGCTCAGCTTGCCGCGCCGCTCGACGTAGCAGGAGGACAGCGCTCGCAACGCCCGCGCGACCTCGCTGGTCGTGAGGTTGGCGAGATGGCGCCGCTCGAGCGCCTCGAGCCAGGCGGTGGTGAGGGTATCCATGTTTCAGTTCAGGGTCGGTTGCTCGAGGGTTCGGTCGCCTGACTGGGCAGACAAAAGGTATCCTACAGGCTGACTCGACAGCTGTAAGTCATTGCAAAATAATCAGTTGAATTGGATACGTATCTTGCTAGAGACTGTCGCAGATGTCGCTGTCGCGGGTCGTATTGCTTCTCTTCTTGACGGCGCAGGGCTACGACGCCCTGTTCACCTACACGGCCGTCCATGCCTACGGCGTCTCCGCCGAGGGCAACGGCCTCATCGCGACCTGGATGGGTCTCGTCGGACCGATGACCGCGCTCGTCGGCGCCAAGACCCTCGCCAGCGCCTGCGGCGTGCTCCTCTATCTCCGCGGCATGCATCGCACGCTCTCGCTCCTCACGCTCTTCTACGGCGTCGGCGCAATCGGCCCGTGGATGATCGTCTACTCGCAGCATTAGAGCGCTGACGGTGCTCAGTGCATCGTGCCTGGTGCCTGGGTGCTCGACGTGCTAAGTGGCTTGGTGCCGGGTGCCGGGTGCGCGCACGTTCGGCACCTTCGCACCAGGCACCGCGCACCTTGCCCCCTTGCACCCCGAGCACCAGGCACCAGGCCCTACGCACCCCGCACCTTCAATAAAGCGGTCCTCTTGTGCAGCACCACGAGCGTGACGAACACGATCAATCCAGCGAGCGTGTCGACCGACATCTCGCGTGCGGCGTTGAAACCGCGGCTCCCAAGCGTCAACGGTGACAGCCCGGTCGTCAAAACCGCAGCGATCCAGAACGCCCACTGACCTGGTCTCCCGAGCAGCGCCCGGTTGCCGCTCGCGTAGACCAACAGGAACGCCGGGAACAGCAGCGTCCAGTAGTGATCCCACGCGATCGGCGAGAGCAGCACGCCGAGCGTCGTGATCGCGGCCGCTTCGACCGCGATCGTCGCGGCACCGGCACGCGTCCTCGCGATCAGGAAACCGGTCGCGGCGATGAGGATCGATGCCGCGGCAATGAACAGCCACGCCGCGGTTGGCGCCTCGGCGGCAGTGCGCACTCCTTCGTGCGCGACACCGCTGGTGAGACGGTCGAGCGCCGCGACGAGCGACTGGTTGTTGCCCCGGACCGGCCAGCCGCTGCTGCCGAGCCGCGAGAACGTCTCCAGCAGCTCGGCGAAAGGTGCAGGGCCGTAGATCGTCAGCGGTATCAGCGTCAATGCCGCGGCGGTGGCGAGGGCGATGAGCGCGGTGGCCCACATCCGGCGCGCCAGCAGCCACAGGATCAGGATCGCAGGGAACACCTTGATCGCCGCCGCTGCGCCGATGAGGATGCCCGCGGCCGCGGCCGCGCCGGCCGTCAGCTGCCAGGTCGCGCCCGCTATCAACGCGAACAGCAGCGCGTTCATGTTCTGGTGCTCGAAGTTCGTCTGCAGCGGCAGCAGCACGGCGAAGATCGGGGCGAACAGGAACGGAAACGGCGGCGCGGTGGAAAGCGCCCCGGGGGCGGGGACAGTCACTGGTGACTGTCCCCAGTGACTGTCCCCGGGACGGCGGAGCATGTCCGAGCGCGCGATCGTCCAGGCTCGCCAGGCGCACCAGACGCCGGCGGCGAGCGCGGCGAGGTTCACCGCGTGCCACAGCAGCCGCGCCGTCGCGTCGCTGACGGAGGCGATCGCCGCGAACGGCGCGAAGAACACGGCCTGGAACGGCGGACCGATGAAGCCGGCGGCGGCGCTGCTGCCCTCGTAGAGCGGCGCGGCGTCGAGCAGGCGGCGCCCGCCCTCGAAGAAGACGGACGCGTCGCCGCCCTTGTTGAGCGCGTTGGCGGTGTTGACGATCGCGAAGATCGCGAACAGCGCCATGGCCGCGCGGCGCCAGGCGGCGGTCGGAGAAGACGAAAGCACCCGTTGGGAGTGTAGTTGGAAATGTGATTCATGTCGGGGTTCGGGGGTCGGGGCTCGCTCGCTCCGGCTCGGCTTCTTGACACTTAGTCTTACAAGTTGTAAGACTTGTTCTGTGACGGAGCCACTCCCCTCCCTTTCCGGCAAGGAACGTCTCATCCTCGAGCTGCTGGCGTCCGGCTCGCGCTACGGCCTGCAACTGGTCGAGGAATCGGGCGGCAGTCTCAAGCGCGGGACTGTCTACGTCACGCTCGGGCGCATGCAGGAGAAGGGCTTCGTCGAATCGCACCGCGCACCGGTGGCGGCGGACACCGATGCAGTCCAGCGCCGGATGTACCGCGCCACGGCGTACGGCCGGCGCGTGCTCGATGCGTGGGGCCTTGCCGCGCGCCGCCTGTCGATGGAGCCGGGACGATGAATGCCGGCACTGCAGTGTCCTGGCTGCGCACGCTTGCCGAACGGACGCTCCATCCACTGACCGTTGAACGCGTCATCGCACCTGCATTCGACGATCTCGAGCACGAGTGCTCGACGGCGACGTCGCGCCGGGCGCACCTGGGCGCTTACGCCGCAATCCTCAAGACGGTCGTCGTCTGCATGGCAGGCGACGCCGTCCGCGATCGCGATCGTCATTCCCTGCCGCTCCTCGTCAGGTTCGTCGCGGGCCTCCCCATCATCGCCGGCCTGCTGACGCTGCCGACGGCACGCTGGCACGTGTCGTTTGCCGAGACCTCCGGGCTCGCGGCCGCGCTCTCGGCGTACTTCTATCTGACCGTGTCGACGCTCGCGCTGGCGCTGCCGTGCGCGCTGTTCTTCGCGCTCGCCTGCCATCGATTCCGGGCGAACGAAGCTGCCGCCCGGCTGCTGCCGACAGCGCTCGGCAGCGTGCTCGTCGCCGCCGCGGCAATGATCGCGATGATCGCGGTCGCCATGCCGATGGCAAACCTGGCAAACCGCGAAGTCGTCTACTCGCACCTGTCCGCGGCCGGACGGCAGGTGACGATGCGGCCGGACATGACGGAGATGACGCTGCCGGCATTGAACGACTTCATCCGCAACGCCCCGAGCCGGCGCGCCGAAGAGCTCGCGCGCGCCCACCGGCACAGCCGGTTCGCGCTGGTCGCCGCCGTGTTCGTGCTGGGTGCGCTCGGATTCAGCCTGGCCGGTAGGTGGCGCTCGCGTGTTGCCACGATCGCTGCCGGCATCGGCCTGCTCGCCGTCTACACCCTCTGCTTCACACTGGATTGGCTCAGGGCCGGTCAGGGACAGGTGTTCTCGATGTGGATGACCAACGCGGCGTTCCTGGTGGTCGCCCTCGCGGTGATCCGCGCACGGGGTGGCTTTGCCGCCGGGCACGCCGACAATCTCCCCGCGGTGCGATAATGAACGAGCGTTCCCACGCGCCGCGGAGAGGTGGCCGAGTGGTTTAAGGCGGCGGTCTTGAAAACCGTTGAAGTCGAAAGGCTTCCAGGGGTTCGAATCCCTTCCTCTCCGCCAGCCTTCGCTCCCCTGTCTCGGGTTGTTCAGCGGTTCATTCCGCGTACATGCGTGACGGTTTATTCCGGAGACATGGGTAACACTTTCGGCTGAAACGGATTCTCGATCGGTTCCAGCCGACACGTCTCATCATCAAAGTATCCCAAGTCGTACTCGCATAAAACTGACCAGCCAGATGTGCTCGCCGACCTGGGCGACGCCGACCTTCTGCTCGGCAAGACGGTGCTGAGATTCTCTTTCCGTTTCCCGTAGCATGCGGCCGCAGGTGGTGACCATGGCGGTCCCGTCATGAAGCGCCTTCGATTCTCGGTCTTGCTCCATACACCCGCGAGGTGTGTAGTCGTCTGCCGGGACGCTGCGCGCGGCCGGGCTCGCGAACGTTGCGGCCGCAGCGTGCCTCGGCGCCGCCGTCGCGCACGATGCGGCCGTGGAATGGGAGAAGTCGGGGCGCTGGCGCGAATCCGACACAGGCCATTCCGGCACGCAGAGTCGCTCGCTGGCCGCGGTACACCGCGAGCGCCGCGCTCGGACGGTTGCGCCCGCCCGCTCCGCTCGACCGGACGACGTCCGGCCGCTCGTGCTCGGCGTGCGGCACTGTTCCACCTGCTGCAACCTCCTCGCGCTCGCGCGGCGAGGCCGGTACGGGCTGCTGTTCCTCGACGGTCACGCCGACTTCTACCAGCCCGAAGCCAACGTCAACGGTCAGGCGGCCTCGTCCGAGCTGGCGCTGGCGACGGGGCGCGGGCCATCGACGCTCACGCGCTACGACGACGTTCATCCGTTGATCGACGACGAGCGTGTAGTGACGCTGGGAACTCGCGACGCCGACGAAGCGCGGTCCTACGGCAGTCAGCCGCTTGCGCCTGGCATTACCTGCTTCGACGCGGCGACGATTCATCGCGACGGCGCCGCGGCAGTCATGACACGTGCGACGGCACATCTCGCCGCGCACGATCTCGACGGCCTCTGGATTCACCTCGACGCGACGACCACACTTGAGACACACGGAACTCGCGACGCCGACGAAGCGCGGTCCTACGGCAGTCAGCCGCTTGCGCCTGGCATTACCTGCTTCGACGCGGCGACGATTCATCGCGACGGCGCCGCGGCAGTCATGACACGTGCGACGGCACATCTCGCCGCGCACGATCTCGACGGCCTCTGGATTCACCTCGACGCTGACGTGCTCGACGACCAACTCATGCCGGCGGTCGATTACCGCCTTCCCGGTGGCCTGTCGTGGACCGAGCTGGAGACGCTGCTGGACACGGCTTTCGCGTCAAACGCCATCGCCGGGCTGGACCTGACGATTTTCAATCCACGGCTCGATGCCGGCGGCCGCCTCGCTGCCTCGCTCGTCGATCTGCTCGCGCGCGTCATGGAGAGGAGCTGAAGTCGGACGGGGCGGCTACTTCAGCAGTCCGCGATCGCGGAAGGTTCTGGGCGGCGATGACATGCGACGCCTTACCACCGAGAGACTGCCGACGAGCAGCTGACGCCGCGGCCGGCGTATTCGGTCCTCCCGGTCTTGGCGTTCCACGTCATGCCGCGCGGCCACGCCCCCTCGAGCGGCGAAACGCCACGCGTTCTCGATCGTACCCGGCGGCTGATCGAGCGCCTCGCGGATCAGCCGCTGCCACTCGCGTCGGACATCCAGGCGCATCTCCCGGCGCCTAGCGGATGACGTCCACGCCCATGTAAGGCCGCAACGCGTCGGGTACGACGACCGAGCCGTCCGCCTGCTGATAGTTCTCGAGGATCCCGAGCAGCGTCCGGCCGACGGCCAGGCCCGACCCGTTCAACGTGTGCGCGAGCTCCGCTTTGCCGGTGCCAGCGGTCCGGAACTTGATGTTGGCGCGCCGCGCCTGAAACGCTTCGGTATTGCTGCAGGACGAGATTTCGCGATAGGTCTTCTGGCTCGGCAGCCACACTTCGATGTCGTAGGTCTTGGCGGCGGCAAAGCCCATGTCGCCCGTGCACAGCAGCATCGTGCGATACGGCAGGCCGAGACGTTCGAGGATGCTCTCCGCGTTGCGCGTCAGCGACTCGAGCTCCTCGTAGGACTGCTCCGGCGTCGTGAACTTGACGAGCTCGACCTTGTCGAACTGGTGCTGCCGGATCAGGCCGCGGACGTCGGCGCCGTACGAGCCGGCTTCGCTGCGGAAGCAGGGGGTGTAGGCGGTGTAGCGCAGCGGCAGCAGCCGGCCGTCAAGGATTTCCTCGCGGTGCAGGTTGGTCAGCGGCACTTCGGCGGTCGGGATCAGGTAGAGGTCCCACTCGCCGGCGATCTTGAACAGGTCCTGCTCGAACTTCGGCAGATTGCCGGTGCCGCGCAGCGCCCCGCCATTGACCAGGAACGGCGGCTCGACCTCGGTGTAGCCGTGCTCGCGCGCGTGGACGTCGAGCATGAAGTTGATCAGGGCGCGGGACAGGCGGGCGCCCGCGCCCATCAGCACCGAGAACCGCGTCCCGGACATCCGGGTCGCGCGATCGAAATCGAGGATGCCGAGCGCCGAGCCGATCTCCCAGTGCGGCTTCGGCTCGAAGTCGAAGGCACGCGGCTCGCCGTGGCGCCTGACTTCCTGGTTGTCGGCGGCGGATTTCCCCACCGGGACGCTGGCGTGCGGCAGGTTCGGCAGCGTCATCAACAGTGCCGAGCGCTGGTGCTCGGTCTGGTCGACCTGGATTTCGAGCTGGCGGATCTGCTGCGCCCGGGCCTTGCTCGCGGCAAACAGCGGCGTCGCGTCGATGCCCTGGCGCTTGGCGCGCGCGACCTCGTCGCCGGCGGCGTTCTGCTCGCGCTTCAAGCCTTCCATTTCCGGGATCAGCCGGCGGCGACGGGTTTCGAGCGTTGCCAGCTGCTCGAGGTCGGCGTCGGCATCCATGCCGCGATTGCGGTAGGCCGCGCGCACGTCATCAAGACGATCGCGCACGGCGGCGGGGTCGATCATGAGACAGATCCTAACGGGAAAAAGACCACCGACGGCGGGAAAACGCGCTCGCTACTCGCTCTTGGTCGACGACGACGACGCCGGCGTGGCGGGGGCTGACGGCTTGTCGGAGGAAGCGGCGGCCGTGCTGTCGCCCCCGGCCTTGTTGTCCGCGCCGCCGTCGCTCTTCTCCGCCTTGTCGCGCTTGTCGCCGTTGTCACCGGCGGCGGCGCCGGTCTTCTTGGCGTAGTCGGTGATGTACCAACCCGAGCCCTTGAACTGGATCGCCGGCGACGACAGCCGCTTGCGCACCGCGCCCTCGCACTTGGGGCAGATCTCGACCAGCGGATCGGAGAACTTCTGGATCCGTTCGAAGCGGTTGCCGCAGGCCCTGCATTCGTACTCGTAAAGTGGCATCTGTCTCCTCGCGAGCCCCGACCTCAGTCGATCAGTTCGCCGTTTTGCGGGCCGAGCATGAGCGAACGATGCAGCCAGATCGGCACAGTGCCGTTGCCGAGCAGCGTGTCGTGAAAGGAGCGCAGCGAGAACCTGGCGCCGACGTGGGCCTTGTAGTCCTCGCGCAGCTTCAGCAGCATCAGCTTGCCGGCGGAATAGAGAATGTAGGACGGATCGAAAGTACCGCGTTCGGCCTCGCGGCGGGCGCTCGGCTCCTCGAGGAACGCCTCCTCGCGGAAGAAGCGCACGGCCTGCTCGACCGAGAGGTCCTCGCAGTGCAGCCGGATGCCGATGATGCAGCGGCACAGACGAACCAGCGATTCGGCGAGCTGGCCGAGACGCACGTTGGTGTCGTCCTTGCGGAAGCCGGCGTCGATCATCATCTGCTCGCAGTAGTGCGCCCAGCCTTCGACGAAGGCGGAGGACGAAAAGAGGATCGACTTGCGCAGCGTCGACTCGACCTGGCGCAGGTGCTGATAGTGCAGGAAGTGGCCCGGGAAGACCTCGTGAATCGAGATCGCCCAGAGCGCGCCGTAGTTGAAGTCGCGCAGGTGCTCGTCCTGGCGCTCCGGCGACCATGACGGATCGGCGTCGGTGAGGTAGTAGAACGCGCGCACCGGGCGCGACTCGAATGGCCCGGGCGTCCACATGCTGGCCGAGGTCCAGCGGTAGAACCGCGGCGTCGGCCGCACCGCGACCGGCGCGCCCTCGGGCAGCGAGATGATGCCCTCGCGGCGGATGAACTCGGCGAGCTCCTCGAGCTGCTGCTGGGCGACGGACACGAGCTGCCCGGCCGGCGGGTGCTGCGCCTTCGTCTTCTGCCAGGCGGCCAGCGGATCGCCGCCGTTGACGCGCGACGCGACCCGACGGAACTCTTCCTGCGTCTCGCGCAGCTCGCGCAAGGCGATCTCGAGCAGGCGATCGGCGCCGACAGTCAGGCCCTCATCGAGCTGGAACTTCTGCTCGAACTTCTCCCGCCCGAGCCGGAAGCTGCCCTTGCTGCGCGGCGCCAGATCGGTCTCGAGATATTCGACGTAGCTCCCGATCGATGTCGTCGCTTCGGTCGAGGCGTCGGCGAGATCGCCGAGGACGTGGAGATCGTCGAGCGCCGAGAAGGCGCGGGGCAGATCGTCGTTGATGAACCGCAGCGTGCCGCGCAGGCTCTCGAGCCCGACCTTGACGAAGATCCCGGGCGGGTCCTTGATGTTGTCGCGGGCCGCCTGCATCAGCCGCGGGACCTGGCGCAGCTTCGACAGCACCCGGCGCGCGCGCTCGGCCAGGGGCGCGTAGTCGAAGAGCGCCTGGCCGGCCAGGCTCGTCGCCAGCGTATCGGCGAAGAGCTGCGGGCTGCGCTCCCAGGTGCGGACCGCTTCCAGCTCGAAGACGCGGGCGCGGATGCTCGATTCGAGCGCCGGCCGTTCGAGGCGCTCGATGTCGGTCAGGCGGGCCGGGTCGATCGCGGCCAGGCGGCGGCCGAAGCCCCCCAGCGTCCGGACCTGAGCGTCAATCGCTTGACGACTGAAATCCTCCAGGAGGTCGTCGTGCACGTGCACGCCGTCGAAGGTTGCGGTGGTCGGATTGATCTCGTAGAGGTACGCGAGGTATTCGTCAACGAAGTGGGGAAGGGGTTCGGCTGAATACATTGGTACAATCGCCCGGGAACGCTCATGCCCGGCATTCTTTATGTGGTCGCGACTCCCATAGGGAACCTCGAAGATGTGACGTTCCGGGCCGTCCGCATCCTGCGCGAGGTGTCGCTCATCGCTGCCGAAGACACCCGCCGGACGTCCCGCCTCCTCCAACATTACTCGATCGCGACCCCGACGACGAGCCTCCACGAGCACAATGAAGAGGCCAAAACCGCGCGGCTGATCCAGCGTCTGAGGGACGGCGAATCCGTTGCGCTCGTGTCGGATGCGGGCACGCCGGTCGTGTCGGATCCGGGGGTCCGCCTGGTGGCCGCGGCCCATGCGGCAGGGATCCGCGTCGAGCCGGTTCCGGGAGCCAGCGCCGTCATGGCGGCCTTCTCCGCGGCCGGGATCGGGGGCGGCGAGTTCGTTTTCCTCGGCTTTCCCCCGGCAAAGGCGTCGGCCAGGCGAACCTGGCTCGAGCGGGTGGCAGAGGAAGAACGTCCGCTGGTTGTATACGAGGCGCCCCACCGAATCCGTGACACGCTCGAGGTCATGCTCTCGGTCCTTGGCGACAGGATCGTAGCTGTCGGCCGGGAGCTCACCAAGGCGCACGAAGAATTGGTCGTTGGACCGATTTCAGGCTATCTATCTAAGAAGGAAGAACCTCGCGGCGAGTTCACCGTGGTAGTGTCTGGCGCTCCCGAGGAGAAGGCACCACGTCCGGCGCCAGCGGCCGCCGACATCGCCGCAGAATTCGGTCAAATGACCGCTAATGGGAGCCTCGACCGCAGGGGTGCCATCCAGGCGCTGGCGGAGAAGTATCGAATGAGGTCGCGCGCTGTGTATGCCTTGATTGAGGCGGGGCGAAACTCTGGCGATTGACCGATTCGTGCCGGGATCGGGATATGTAGTGTCTGCTTGACCGCTTCGGGACCGTTTGTTACTGTCAGGTGCCGAAGGAGTCGGCGACCTCCATGCCGAAACAGCGCCGCGCAGTCGCGAGCCGGGCCTCAGCCCGGGCCACCTCGAGCCGCGCGCGAGTCAAGAAATCTAAGGTAAAGGCCAAGCCGGGCGCGCGCCCCAGCGCGGTGGCCGTCGCCCGGACGTCTGCCGCCCGGACGTCCGCCCGGACGACTGCCGTCAAAGAAGCACCGCGGCCGGTTGCCCCCAAAGAGCCGGAGGCCCCGCCCCCACCCCCGCGAAAGCCGGCGTTCTACGAGGCCCTTGCGGTCTACGAGGCAGGCGTTCGCGCGCTGCAGCGCCACGACTTCGCCGCCGGGGCCGAGGGGTTCCGGAACGTGATCCAGCGCTACCCCGAAGAGCGGGAGCTCGTCGAGCGGGCGCGCCTCTATCTCCAAGTGTGCGAACGCGAAAAAGCCCGCCGCCAGCCGACGCCGCAGACCGCATCCGAATGGGTATACGCCGCGACCGTCGCGCTGAATGCCGGCGACCAGAACCTGGCGCTCAGTCACCTCAACCGCGCCCTCGAGAAGTCACCGGACAGCGACCACGCCCACTACATTATGGCTGTCGCCCTAACCGATAAGGGCGATTCCGCCGCCGCGCTGCGGCATCTCGAGCAGGCCATCGCCCTCAACCCAGATAATAGGTCTAACGCCATACAAGATCCGGATCTGAGTGCGCTGCGGAATCTCGACGCCTTCCGCGAGGCGCTCGGCGACACTGCCAGCGGCAGGCGGCGCGCTCGAGCGCGTCGGTGACCCCCTCTCCCGCCCCCACCCCGCTCCACATCGTCATTCTCGCTGCCGGGAAGGGTACGCGCATGAAGTCGCGTATTCCCAAGGTGTTGCACCGTGCTGGCGGCAGGGCGCTGATAGACCATCTGCTGGCGACGGTGGCCAGGTTCAGGCCGGCGACGACGACACTTGTTATTGGTCATCAGACCGAGGACTTGAGAGCGCATTTCGCCGGACGCGACGTGGTGTTCGCCATCCAGGAGCCGCAGCTGGGAACCGGGCACGCCCTGCTCCAGGCTGAATCGGCGTTGAAAGGGAAGACCGGCTGCGTCCTCCTTCTCTCGGGAGACGTCCCGCTCATTCGCCCCGAAACGCTGGGCGCCCTCGTCGAACATCACTTGAAACAGGCGGCGGCCGCGACCGTCCTCACCGCTGTCTTCGAGCAGCCCGACGGCTACGGCCGGATCGTCCGCAAAGATGGCGCGATTTCTGCGATCGTCGAGCACAAGGACGCCTCGGCCGAAGAACGCGGGATACGCGAGATCAACAGCGGAATCTACGCGTTCGACCTGCCTCCCTTGTTCGACGCATTGCGCCAGGTTGGCTCGACGAACGCCCAGGGCGAGTACTATCTTCCTGATTTAGTCAGAGGTTTTCGCCAGATGGGCCGTCGTGTCGAGACGGTTGTCCTGGCCGATTCCGTGGAGATTCTCGGGGTGAACAGCCGGAAGGAGCTCGCCGACGTCGCTGCAGTTCTGCGGGACCGCAAGAACGCCGACCTCATGGCCAGCGGCGTCACGATCCTCGACCCCGCGAGCGCGTGGATTCAGCCGGACGTTGAGATCGGCGCAGATACGGTCATCCACCCTGACGTCTACCTGGAAGGCACAACGAGGGTCGGGTCTGGATGCGAGATCCACTCCGGCGTCCGCATCGTCGACTCGGTCATTGCAGACGACGTGGTTGTCAGTAACTACTGCGTGATCCGCCAGTCCGTTGTCGATCGCGGCGCCCAGATCGGCCCGTTCGCCCAGCTCCGCCCCGACTCACGGGTCGGCGAGAGCGCCCACGTCGGCAACTTCGTCGAGCTCAAGAAGACGACGATGGGGAAGGGTGCGAAGGCGAATCACCTGTCGTACCTCGGGGACGCGACGATCGGGGAGAAGGTCAACATCGGCGCCGGCACCATCACCTGCAACTACGACGGCGTCAACAAGCACCCGACGATCATCGAGGATGGCGCCTTCATCGGCAGCGACAGTCAGCTGATCGCGCCGGTGCGGGTCGGTCGCGGCGCCTACGTCGCCGCCGGCTCGTCGATCACCGAGGACGTGCCGGCCGGGTCGCTGGCCATCGCGCGCGGCCGGCAGGTCAACAAGCCGGGCTGGATCGCGCGGCTGAAACAGCGCAAGGACTGAACTGCATATGTGCGGCATCATCGGATACATCGGCGACAAGGACGTCCTTCCGATCCTCATCGAGGGGCTGCGGCGTCTCGAGTACCGCGGCTACGATTCGGCCGGCGTCGCCGTCGTCCGCAACGGCACCATCGAGCTGCGGCGCAGCGCCGGCAAGCTGGCGCGGCTCGAGGACACGCTGAAGGATCAGCCGCTCGAGCTCGCCGGCGGCGAGTACCGGGATCGGCCACACCCGGTGGGCGACGCACGGCCGCCCGACCGAGGAGAACGCCCACCCGCACCGCGACTGCTCCGGCAAGATCGTCGTCGTCCACAACGGCATCATCGAGAACTACCTCGATCTCAAGCGCCAGCTGCAGACGGAAGGCCACACCTTCGTCACCGAGACCGATACCGAGATCGTCGCCCATCTCGTCGAGCGCGAGATGAAACCAGCGGCGAGCGACGCGAGCGGCGCCAAACACGACGGCCTGGAGAACGCGGTGCGCCGGGCGCTGCTCTACATGCGCGGCCTGTTCGCGCTGGTGCTGATCTCGGCTGACGATCCCCACAAGATCGTGACCGTCCGGAACGGTCCGCCGATCGTCGTCGGTCTTGGCGAGAGCGAGTTCTTCGTCGCCTCCGACATCCCTGCGATCCTCAGCCACACCCGCGACGTCGTGTTTCTCGGCGACGAGGAGATGGCGATCATCACCCCCGGCGGCGTCGAGTTCACCGACTACTCGGGCCGGGCGGTGTCGAAGAAGAGCACGCGCGTGTCGTGGGATCCAGTCATGGCGGAGAAGGCCGGATACAAGCACTTCATGCTCAAGGAGATCTACGAGCAACCCTGGGCCGTGCGGGAGACGGTGCTCGGGCGGACGTCGGTCGAGAGCGGTAAGGTGTTCCTGCAGGAGATTGCGATCCCGGACCAGGTGCTGCGCGAGGTCGAGCGTGTCGTGATTCTCGCCTGCGGCACGTCATGGCACGCGGCGCTCGTCGGCAAGTTCATGATCGAACAGCTGGCGCGCGTCCCCGTCGACGTCGACTACGGGTCGGAGTACCGCTATCGCGATCCCATCGTCTCGAAGAACACCCTCGCCATCGTCATCACGCAGTCGGGGGAGACCGCCGACACGCTGGCGGCGCTGCGCGAGGCGAGGAAGAAGGGTGCCAGCAGCGTCGCCATCTGCAACGTCGTCGGCAGCATGGCGACGCGCGAGACCGACGGCACCGTCTACACGCACGCCGGGCCCGAGATCGGCGTCGCCTCGACCAAGGCGTTCACCTCGCAGCTCGTCGCGCTGCAGCTGCTCGCCGTCTATCTCGGCCAGATCCGCGGCACGCTGACGCCGGACGCGGCGCGGCCGCATCTCGATGCGCTCACCCAGCTGCCGCTGCTGCTCGAGCAGGCGCTCAAGACCGACCCGCTGACCGAAGAGATCGCGCGGCGCTTCTATCAGCGCAGCGATTTCCTCTATCTCGGCCGCGGCATCAACTATCCCATCGCCCTCGAAGGCGCGCTGAAGCTCAAGGAAATTTCCTACATCCACGCTGAGGGCTATCCCGCCGGCGAGATGAAGCACGGACCGATCGCCCTCATCGACGAGCAGATGCCCGTCGTCACCATCGCGCCGAACGATCACGTGTTCGAGAAGATGATCGGCAACATCCAGGAAGCCAAAGCGCGCGGCGGGGCGGTCGTCGCCCTGACGACGGAAGGGCAGCACGCGATTGAGGAGCTGCTGAACCCGGCGCAGGATTTCCTGATTACCGTGCCGGCCTCGCACCCACTGTTGACGCCGGTGCTGATGGCGGTGCCGCTGCAGCTGCTCGCGTATCACATCGCCGTGCGCCGCGGCTGCGACGTCGACCAGCCGCGCAACCTCGCCAAGAGCGTCACTGTCGAGTAGACAAGTTCGAAGGCCGAAGGTCGAACTTCGAAGTAAACCTCGAAGCTTCAACTTCGAACTTCACTTCGAACTTCGACCTTCGACCTTCGAACTTGCCTAAAGCCTCCCCACCACCGCCTGACCCATTTCGCGCGTTCCGACCGACGCTCCGCCCTGCGCAAGATCGACCGTGCGGACGCCATCCTGCAGCGTGCGTTCGACAGCGGTTTCGATAGCGCGGGCTTCGGTCTCGAGCTTGAGCGCGTGGCGCAGCAGCATCGCCGCTGACGCGATTGCGCCCAGCGGGTTGGCGACGTTGCGGCCGGCGATGTCCGGCGCCGAGCCGTGCACCGGTTCGAAGAGGCCCGTGCCCTCGCCAAGGCTGGCTGACGGCAGCAGGCCAAGCGAGCCGACGATGGCGCCGGCTTCGTCGGAGAGGATGTCGCCGAACATGTTCTCGGTGACGATCACGTCGAAGCTGGCCGGGGCAAACGCGATGCGCATGGCGCAGCTGTCGACGAGCATGTGGTCGAGCGCGACGTCAGCGTAGCCGGCTGCGACTTCGGTCACGACCGAACGCCACAGGCGGGACGTCTCGAGAACGTTGGCCTTGTCGACCGAGGTCACGCGCCGCCGGCGCCCGCGCGCCGCCTCGAACGCACGCCGCGCGATGCGCTCGATCTCCATCTTCGAGTAGCGCATCGTGTTGTAGGCGGCACTGCCGTCCGCCTCGATGCCTCGCGGTTCGCCGTAATACAGCCCGCCCGTCAGCTCGCGCACGACGAGCATGTCGGTGCCGGCCAGCACCTCCGGCTTCAGCGGCCCCGCCGTTTCGAGTCCCTTGTAGGTCCGCGCCGGCCTCAGGTTGGCGTAGAGCCCGAGCGCCTTCCTCACTCCGAGCAGCGCCGCTTCCGGCCGCCCCGACGATGGTCCGCGATCGAACTCGGGATCGCCGACAGCGCCGAGCAGGATCGCGTCGGCGGACCTCGCCGCCGCCAGGGTCGCATCAGGCAGCGGCGGCAACCCTTGCCGCAGCGCCGCGGCGCCGATGATGGCTTCGGTCAATTCGAAGTGATGGCCAAAGCGGCTTGCTACCGCACGAAGAACCGTCGATGCCGCGGCGACGACTTCCGGACCAATGCCGTCGCCAGGGAGGAGAAGGATTTTGGATGTCACGGCGGAATGTTTAACGTGTCGGGCTCAGGAAGAAACTTCGAAGTTCGAAGTTCGAACTTCGAAGTTGGTGCACGGGCCCGCGCCCGCGCCCGAGCGCAACTCTAGACCCCGTGGCCGTAGCCGCTCTCGGCCGGGGTGTTGGTGAAGTCGTGGCCCGCGACGGGTGAGCCGCTCAGGGCCGGGCGCCGGGTGTCGCCGCCGCGGACACGATCGACGATCGTCGTGAGGTCGCGGTCGCTGACTGTTTTCTCGCGGTCGGCGTGGGCGATGACGGCGCGGTAGACCTGGTCGAGCTGCTGCCGCTCGAGCGTGATGCCGAGCTGTTCGCAGCGGCGCTGCACGGCGTGGCGGCCGGAGTGCTTGCCGAGTACCAGCGTCGCCTGCGGCACGCCGACGTCTTCCGGGCGCATGATCTCGTACGTCCGCCGATCCTTCAGCATGCCGTCCTGGTGGATGCCGGCTTCATGCGCGAACGCGTTGCGGCCGACGATGGCCTTGTTCGCCTGCACCGCCTCGCCGGTGAGGTTCGTGAACATCTGGCTCGACGGGTAGATCTCGCGGGTGTTGATCGCCGTGTCGTACGGCAGGAGATCGCTGCGCACGCGCGTCGCCATGACAATCTCCTCGAGCGACGCGTTGCCGGCGCGCTCGCCGACCCCGTTGACCGTGCACTCGACCTGGCGGGCGCCGGCCTGCACTGCCGCCAGCGTGTTTGCGACCGCGAGGCCGAGGTCGTCGTGGCAGTGTGTGCTGAACGTCGCCTTGTCGGCATTCGGTACCCGCGACAGGATGGCGGTAAAGAACGCGCTCATCTCGTGCGGCACCGCGAAGCCGACGGTGTCCGGCAGGTTGACGGTCGTGCACCCCGCCTCGATCACTGCTTCGACGACGCGGCAGAGGAAGTCGAGGTCGCTGCGCGTCGCGTCTTCGGCCGAGAACTGGACGTCGTCGGTGTACATGCGGGCCTGACGCACTGCCGCCACGGCAGTCTCGAGGCAGGCTTCGCGCGTCATCCGCAGCTTGCGCTCGAGATGGAGATCGGAGGTGGCGATGAACGTGTGGATACGGCGCCGCGGCGCCGGCTGCAGCGCTTCGCCGGCGCGATCGATGTCGGCGGGATGACAGCGCGCGAGCGCGGCAATGACCGGTCCATGGACGCTCGACGAGATGACGCGGACCGCCTCGGCGTCGGCATCGGAGGCAATCGGAAAGCCGGCTTCGATGATGTCGACACCCAGCGACGACAGCTGACGGGCCATCTTGAGCTTCTCGTCGATGCGCAGGGAGAAGCCGGGCGCCTGTTCGCCGTCGCGGAGGGTCGTGTCGAAGATGGTGAGCCGGTTGGTGGTCATAAGTTGCCCCGGTACGTTGTACCCCCGAGCCGAAATGCTGTCCAATTTATACTTACTTGGTTTAAATAACTCCCCATTATAATCCTGCCGTGCAATTGCAGGATTTGGGCACATTTGTCACGGTTGCCAGCGAACGCAGTTTCTCGGTCGCCGCAAAGAAGCTGCACCGCACCCAGCCCGCGGTCAGCCAGGCCATCCGCCGGCTCGAGGAGGAGCTGGGGGATCGGCTCTTCGACCGCTCGGTCCGCAATGGCGCGCTGACCGAGGCCGGGCGGCTGCTGCAGGAGTATGCGAGCCGGCTCCTCAGCTTGGCCGCCGACGCCGAAGTGGCGGTCAGGGAGCTGCAGCAGGTCAGGCGCGGTCGAGTGATTATCGGCGCCAACGAGGCGGCGGTGCACAGCCTGCTGCCCTTCCTCGACAGCTTCGCCAAAGCCCATCCGCAGGCGATCGTCGAGGTTCGGCGGGTCCGGTCGCGGGCCATTGCCGCGGAGCTGCTCACCCGCAACCTGGATTTCGGCGTCCTGACCTTCCAGCCCGTCGACCGCGGCCTGCAGTCGATCTCGCTCGGGGGCGACGAGCTCGTGATGCTGGCGCACCCGGGGCATCCGCTCGCCGGCCGCCGCCGCGCCACCATCGAGGAAGTCGGGCAGCAGACCGTCATCGCCCACAACGATCCGTCGCCGGCGCGCGATCGCGTGCTCCGCGCCTACGAGCGGCGGCATACGCCGATCAATATCCAGGTCGCGCTGCCGAGCCTCGACGGCATCAAGCGCGCGGTCGAAATGGGTGTGGGGGTCGCCGTGCTGCCGCGCCGCTGCGCCCTGACGGAGATCGCGCGCGGTCAGCTGGTGGCGATCAAGGTCCCTGGCCTGAGCGCGAAACGGCAGGTGCGCCTCGTCTTCCGCCGCGGCGAGCAGTCGCACGCCGCCGAAGCCTTCCTCTCCGTCGTCCGCGCCTCGGTGCGCCCGGAACCCGAGCCTGGGTCGCGGAGCTGACGCTCCGCGCTACGGGCGACTACGACCAGCGGCCGCTGACGTAGGGCAGCGCCGCGGCGACGGCTTCGACTTCTTCGTACTTGTCGAGGAGCAGGCCGGTCGCGTCCCAGCCGCCGTCGAGGAATCCATCGCGCGCCGCGGACGGAAGCGTCATGGGGAAGCTGCGGCCGCCGGCCGTCACCGTGCCGGCGGCGATGTCGATCGCAACGTCGAGCGCCGGGTTGGCGGTGACCATCTCGATCAGCGTGTCGGCCGTTTCCGGCGCCACGCTCACGCACGGAAGCCCGAGCGCCACCGAGTTGCCGAAGAAAATCTCCGAGTACGACTCGCCGACGATGGCACGGATGCCGCGGCGGCGGATGGCCTGCGGTGCGTGCTCGCGCGAGGAGCCGCAGCCGAAGTTGGCGTTCACGATCAGGATCGCGGCGCCGTCGTAAGCGGGGTTCGAGAACGGGTGGGTCCCCGGCGCCTGCGCGTCGACCTGGACGCGATCGTCGGCGAACAGGTGCTGCTCCAGCCCTTCGAACGACACCGAGCGCAGGTAGCGCGCCGGGATGATGCGATCCGTGTCGATGTTGTCGCCCGGCAGCGGCAGCGCCGTGCCCGAGACCTGACGAATCCGCTCAACGGCCATTGGTCATCTCCCGCACGTCGACGACTTCCCCTGCCAGCGCCGCCGCCGCCACCATCGCCGGGCTCATGAGCAGCGTGCGTCCCGTTGGGCTGCCCTGCCGCCCCTTGAAATTGCGGTTCGATGACGAGGCGCAGACCTGCTCGCCCTCGAGGCGATCCTGGTTCATCGCCAGGCACATCGAACAGCCGGCGCCGCGCCAGTCGAAACCGGCGTCAGTGAACACGCGGTCGAGCCCTTCGCGTTCGGCCGCCGCCCGCACGCCCTGCGATCCCGGCACGACCAGCGCCTTGACGTGCGGCGCGACGTGGTGGCCGCGGACGATCCGCGCCGCTTCGCGCAGGTCCGACAGCCGAGCGTTCGTGCACGATCCGACGAACGCGACGTCGATGCGCGTGCCCTTGATCGGATCGCCGCCGTGGAACCCCATGAAGTCGAGCGCCTCGGTCAGCGATTCGCGCCCCGCCGGCTCGATCTCCGACGGCCGCGGCAGCCGCTCGTCGACGTAGACCGACTGCCCCGGATTGATCCCCCAGGTCACCGTCGGCCGGATCGCGGCGGCGTCGAGCGACACCTCGTCGTCGTAGCTCGTGCCCGGATCGGAGGCCATGCTCGCCCACCACGCCGCGGCGCGGTCGAAGTCGTCGCCCTGGGGCGCGAACCGGCGGCCGCGCAGGTACTCGAACGTCGTCTTGTCCGGGTTGACGTAGCCGACACGAGCGCCGCCTTCGATCGACATGTTGCAGATCGTCATCCGCTCGTCCATCGACAGGTGCTCGATCGCGTCGCCAGCGTACTCGTAGGCGAAGCCGACGCCGCCGTTGACGCCGAGCCGCCGGATGATCTCGAGGATGATGTCCTTCGCGTAAACACCCGCCGCGAGCCTGCCGGTGACGAGGATCCGCCGCACCTTCAACGGCTCGAGCGCCAGGCACTGCGACGCCAGGACGTCCCGTACCTGCGACGTCCCGATGCCGAAGGCGACCGCGCCGAACGCGCCATGCGTCGAGGTGTGGCTGTCGCCGCAGGCGATCGTCATCCCCGGCTGGGTCAGCCCGAGCTCGGGACCGATTACATGGACGATGCCCTGCGAGCCGCTGTCGAGGTTGAGCAGGGTGACGCCGGCCTCGCGGCAGTTGCGCTCGAGCGCCGACAGCATGTCCTCCGCCATCACGTCGACGAACGGCCGCCGCTGATCGCGCGTCGGCACGATGTGGTCGACCGTCGCGATCGTCCGCGACGGATACCGCACCTTCCACCCGCGCGCCCGCAGCATGTCGAACGCCTGCGGGCTCGTCACCTCATGCACGAGGTGCAGACCGACGAACAGCTGGGTCTGGCCGTTGGGAAGCTTGCGGACGGTGTGAGCGTCCCAGACTTTCTGTAGAAGGGTGGAGCCGGGCATAACCAAGGATGGTACTACGCAGTCGGGTGATTCGGTCGCCCGGTTGTCCGGTTGGCCGGTCGTGCGGTTGGCCGTTGTCCGCATGGCCTCTTCGTTGCGACGGAGATCAGGGCACACGCTCAGATCCTGCGGTTCCGCCGGTTGTTGGCAGATAACGCACACTCACACCGATCTGGCTGTTGCAGAAAGTGAGGTACTCGGCACATGAACGAGCGCATTCGCAGCTTCAGGGACCTCGACGCCTGGCAGGCGGGAATGGAACTCGTCGTCTCCATCTATCAGCTGGTCGAGGAGCTTCCGGCAACTGAGCGGTTCGAACTGTCGGCACAGATGCGACGCGCGGTCGTGTCCGTGCCAAGCAACGTTGCCGAAGGACACGCCTTCAGAACCTTGCCGAAGATGTATCGGCGGCACGTTCGGATTGCGCTCGGTTCACTCGCGGAGCTGGAGACTCAAGTCGACGTGGCGCAACGCCTTCGAATGGTCGACGAGCCGGCGATTCAAAGTGTGAGCAGAAAGCTGGAACGCACGCGCCAGCTCCTTCATGGCCTGCTGCGGGCCCTCCGCGCAATCAAGGAACAGAAGCGACCGTAACCGCGCGATCAACTGAGGTGTCGAGTGTCGGTCGTCGATCGCCGTGCGGACGACCGAACCACCCGCACAACCGCGCAACCGGACGACCGCACAACCGCACAACCGGCAGCTATAATCACCTGACCCCCCAATGGACTTCCTCTCCAAGCTGAACCCCGAACAACGCGAAGCCGTGCTTCATCGCGATGGGCCGCTGCTCATCCTCGCCGGCGCCGGGTCGGGGAAGACGCGCGTCATCACGTATCGCATCGCTTATCTCATCGGCGACGGCCACGCCCGGCCCGACGAGGTGCTGGCGGTGACCTTCACGAACAAGGCCGCGGGCGAGATGCGGGAGCGGGTCGAGGCGCTGATTGGCGAGGATGGGAAGGGCGTCTGGCTGTCGACGTTTCACGCCCTCTGCGCCCGGCTGTTGCGGCGCGAGGCGCCGAAGATCGGGCTCTCGCGCGACTTCGTCATCTACGACTCGTCGGACCAGGTCGCCGTCGTCAAGCAGATCGAGAAAGAGCTCGGCATCGACGACAAGTTCGTGCCGCCGCGGCAGGCGCTGTCCCGCATCAGCCATGCCCGCAACCGCATGGAGGGCCCCGACTCGCTGCGCGGCTCCTACAACCTGCGCGACGAGCAGATCGCGCGGATCTTCGAGCGCTATGTCACGGCGCTCCGCGATGCCAACGCTCTCGACTTCGACGATCTGCTGCTGAAGACGGTCGAACTGTTCGAGACCTCCGAACAGGTGCGGGGCTACTACTCGAACAAGTTCCGCTTCATCATGATCGACGAGTACCAGGACACGAACCGGCCGCAGTACATGCTGATCAAGCGGCTGGCCGAGGTGCACCGCAACCTCGCGGTGGTCGGCGATCCGGACCAGTCGATCTACAAGTGGCGCGGCGCAGACCTGCGCAACATCCTCGACTTCGAGCACGACTTCCCCGAAGCTCAGACGATTCGCCTCGAGCAGAACTACCGCTCGACCCAGGTCATTCTCGACGCCGCGAGCGCCGTGATCAGCCAGAACCGCAACCGCAAGGAGAAGCGGCTGTGGACCGATCGTGCCGGCGGCGCGAAGATCATCTCCTACCGCGGCAACGACGAGCTCGAAGAGGCGGACTTCATCGTCCGGACGATCAAGCAGGCGCGCGCCGAGCAGGTCGACGGCGTCGGAAACATGAAGGCGGTGCTCTACCGCATCAACTCGCAGTCGCGGGCGATTGAAGACTCGCTGATGCGCGAGAGCATTCCCTACAAGATCATCGGCGGCGTCCGCTTCTACGAACGCAAGGAGATCAAGGACTCGCTCGCCTACCTCAAGCTCATCATCAACCCGCACGACGACGTCAGCCTGCGCCGCGTCATCAACGTGCCGGCTCGCGGCGTCGGCAAGGGTGTGATGGACGGGCTGCAGGCGATCGATCCCGAGGCGGTGCGCATGGATGCACCGCCGCTGCTCGCGATCGGACTCGCGGAGGTCGCCTCGGCGCGCTCGCTCTGGTCGAAGCTGACGCATGCCGTCGACGAGAGCAGGCTGCCGGCGCGGGCGACATCGGCTTTGCGCGGCTTCAGGGACATGCTCGCGAGCCTGGCGCAGGTGGCGCGGGAAGACACGGTCTCGGTCGTGCTCGGCAAGATGCTCGACCAGACCGGCTACCTCAAGGCGCTGCGCGACGAGAACAGCGAGGAAGCCAACGAGCGCATCGAGAACCTGATGGAGCTCGTGTCGGCGGCGCGGGATTACGAGGCGCGGGAAGCCGAGGCATCGCTCGGCGGCTTCGTCGACCGGCTGTCGCTGCTCTCGGAGGCCGACGAGGAGTCCGGAAGCCGCGAAGCCAGGGTCTGGATGATGACCATGCACGCCGCCAAGGGGCTGGAGTTCCCGCTCGTCATCATCGCCGGGCTCGAAGAAGGGCTGTTTCCCCACGCCCGAGCCGGCGAAGACGAAGACGACATCGAGGAGGAGCGGCGCCTCTGCTACGTCGGGATGACACGGGCGCAGTCCAACCTCGTGCTCACGAGCGCGGCGCGGCGGCGTGTCTTCGGCGAGTACCAGTCGACGGAGCCGTCGCGGTTCCTCGACGAGATCCCGGCCGAGCTCGTCGAGCGCATCGCGCCGACCTGGACGAGCGCGTTCCAGGGCGGGAGCTACGGCCACAACCACTATAACTTCCGCACCAATCCGTACAGCCAGAAAGGCCGGCGGGTGAAGGAAGAGGCGTCGTACGACTACGCCCACGAGGATCAGTCGGTGACCGGCCTGCGCAGCGGCACGCGCGTGCGCCACCCGCAGTTCGGCGTCGGCACCGTGGTCGCGGTCGAAGAGCACAACGACGATCTGAAGGTGACCGTGCGCTTCGCCTCGGTCGGCGTGAAGAAGCTGCTGTCGAAATACGCAAAGCTCGAGCTGGCCTAAGGGACTGATCGAGGCGGGGCTGAAGCCCGCCCTACGATTCAGGGGTCGGTTCCGACGGCTCCGAGGGCTCTGACGGTCCGCCGTTCTCCACGGCCGGCCCGCCGTTCTCATCGCTCTCTTTTTCCGCCAGGCGCGCCACCGAGACGACCTCGTCGCCCTCCTCGACCCCGAGCATGCGCACGCCCTGGGTCGCGCGGCCGATCGAGCGGGCGTCCTTCGCCACCATCCGCAGGATCATGCCCTGCTGGCTGATCAGCATCAGCTCGTCATCGTCGTGCACGTAGGCGATGCCGACGACCTTGCCGTTGCGCTCGCTGGTCTGGATGTTGATGATGCCGACGCCGCCGCGCGACTGCAGGCGATACTCGTCGAGCTCGGTCCGCTTGCCGTAGCCATGCTGCGTCACGGTCAGCACTGTGCCGCCCTCGCGCACGACCTGCATCGCCACGACTTCGTCGCCTTCGCGCAGGCTGATGCCGCGGACGCCATAGGCGGTGCGGCCCATCGGCCGGACGTCGGTCTCATCGAAGCGGATCGACATGCCGTCGCTGGTGCCGATGAAGACCTGCTCCTTGCCGTCGGTCATCTCGACGGCAATCACCGAGTCGTCATCCTCGACCCCGATGGCGATGATGCCGCCGGCCCGCGGGTTGCTGAAGGCCGTGAGGTCGGTCTTCTTGACGATGCCCTTGCGCGTGCCCATGACGACGAACTGCTGTTCCTCGGCGGCCGGCCATTCCTTGATCGCCAGCAGCGCGGCAATCTTCTCGCCCTCTTCCATCGAAACGAGGTTGGCGATCGCCTTGCCCTTGCCGCCCGGGCCGACGTCTGGAACCTCGTGGACCTTCAGCCAGTAGGCGCGGCCGCGGTCCGAGAAAATCATGATGTAGGAGTGGGTCGAGGCGATGAAGAGGTGGCTGACGAAATCCTCGTCCCTTGTCCGCATGCCGATCCGGCCCTTGCCGCCGCGGCGCTGCATGCGATAGGTGCTGATCGCGGTGCGCTTGATGTAGCCGGTGTTGGTGACGGTGATCGCCATGTCCTCGTCGGCGATCAAATCCTCGATGCGGAACTCGCCGCTCTCGTCGATGATCTCGGTGCGGCGGACGTCGGCGAACTTGTCACGGACGGCAACCAACTCGTCGACGACCAGCTGCATCAGGATGGTGTCGCTCGAGAGGATGCCGCGCAGGCGCTCGATCGTCTTCAGCAGTTCGACCAGCTCGTCGACGATCTTCTGACGCTCGAGCCCGGTCAGCCGCTGCAGCTGCATGTCCAGGATTGCCTGTGCCTGGACCTGCGACAGCCTGAACTGCGCCATCAGGCCCTCGCGCGCTTCGGCCGGGCTCTTCGAGGCGCGAATCAGCCGGATGACCTCGTCGAGGTGATCGAGCGCGATCTTGAGGCCCTCGAGGATGTGGGCCCGCGCCTCGGCTTTGCGCAGCTCGAACTCGGTGCGGCGCCGCACGATCTCGCGCCGGAACTCGACGAACTGCTCGACGATGTCGAGCAGCGGCAGCACCTTCGGCCGGCCGCCGGAGATCGCGAGCATGATGATTCCGAACGTCGTCTGCAGCTGGGTGTGCTTGTAGAGGTTGTTGAGCACGACCTCTGGCACTTCGCCGCGCCGCAGTTCGACGACGATCCGCATGCCCTCGCGATCGGACTCGTCGCGGAGATCGGAGATGCCTTCGACGATCTTCTCTCGGTGCAGCTCGCCAATCTTCTCGAGCAGCCGCTTCTTGTTGACCTGGTACGGGATCTCGGTGATGACGATCGAGACCTTGTCGCCCTTCTTGCTTTCCTCGACCGTGGCCCTGGCGCGCATCGTGATGGCGCCGCGCCCCTGGGTGTAGGCCTGGAAGATCCCGGCGCGGCCGACGATGAAACCGCCGGTCGGAAAGTCGGGACCGGGAACGGCCTTGAAGAGGGTTCGAAGCCGGGTTTCGCGGCTCTCGGTTCGGTTCGCAATCACCCCGATGACGCCGTCGATCACCTCGCGCATGTTGTGCGGCGGGATGTTGGTCGCCATGCCGACGGCGATGCCGGACGAACCGTTGACGAGCAGGTTCGGGAAGGTCGTCGGCAGGACGGTCGGTTCTTCGGTCGTCTCGTCGTAGTTGGGAACGAAGTCGACGGTCTCCTTGTCGAGATCCGTCATCATCGCTTCGGCGGCCTGCTCCGGCCGCGCTTCGGTGTAGCGCATCGCCGCCGGCGGGTCGTCGTCGATCGAGCCGAAGTTCCCCTGGCCGTCGACCAGCGGATAGCGCATGTTGAAGTCCTGCGCCAGCCGCACGAGGGTGTCGTAGATCGAGGCGTCGCCGTGGGGATGGAAGTTGCCCATCACCTCACCGACGATCTTGGCGCACTTGCGGTAGCCGCGGTTCGACGCCAACCCCATCGTCCGCATGCCGTAGAGCACGCGGCGGTGCGCCGGCTTGAGGCCGTCGCGGACGTCAGGCAGCGCGCGCCCGATGATTACGCTCATCGCGTAATCCATGTACGAGCGCTTCATCTCGTCTTCGATGTTGACGGGGATCTTGATGGAGGGGTCGGTCATGGTGAATCGTGTCGGCTCAGGGCTCAGGGCTCAAGGCGCAGGGGGACTCAAGGCTCGACGGCCCTGAGCCCTCCTGAGCCCTGAGTCCTGAGCCTTGAGCCGCTCAAATATCCAGGTTCTTCACATCAAGCGCGTTGTCTTCGATGAACTTGCGGCGTGGCTCGACCTGGTCGCCCATCAGCGTCGTGAACATCAGGTCGGCTTCCATGTGGTCTTCGGCCTTGACCTGGAGCAGCGTGCGCTTCTCGGGATCCATCGTGGTTTCCCAGAGCGTGTCCGGGTTCATCTCGCCAAGGCCCTTGTAGCGGTTGATCTCGAAGCCCTTCTTGCCGGCGGCGACGAAGAACTCGACGAGCTCGTCGAGCGTTTCGATCCGGACTTCGGCATCCTTGCCCTTCGTCGCCCTGGGCAGGGCGCTGGCGTCGATGTTCTTGACCTCGGCGGCAAGGCGCGTCGCCTCGTCGAGCGGCGCGCCGCCGATCGCCGTGGCGTTGGCCGTGGCGCCGGATTCTGCCGCTTCGTCGGTAGTCGCGGCGGCGGCGTCCTGCGCTGCTGCGGTCCTGACGGTCATCTGGCCGCTGATTTCCTTGACGTGCTGGTAGGCGGTCGCCAGCGCCCGGAACTCGCTCGTGGTCACGAAGTCGAGATCGATGCGATGGTGGCGCGGATAGCCGCCGCTGCGGTCCTCGATCAGCAGGCTGTGCGCCTGGTGTTCCTCGTCCGGCTGGACGCTGCCCATCCGCATCGCCGTATTCAACGAGTCGGCAAGCGCCTGGACCTTCTCCTGATCGGCGAAGAACGCCTTGTCTTTCGCGTCGCGATCGAGCAGCGCGAGGACGACGTCGCGGGTCGGACCGCGGCGCTCGATAATCTGCAGCAGCTTGCGGAACGACATCAGCTGTTCGAGCTTGCTCTCGAGCTCGGCGCCGGTAAACTGCTCGCCATTGCCCAGCACCAGGACGCGCGATTCGGCGGCGCGCCGGATCAGCCACTTCTCCATCTCACGCTCGTCGCGGATGAAGAACTCGCTGCGGCCGCGCTTGGCGCGAAAGAGCGGCGGCTGCGCGATGTAGATGAACCCGGAGTCGACGAGGAGCCGCATCTGGCGGTAGAAGAACGTCAGCAGCAGCGTCCGGATGTGCGAGCCGTCGACATCGGCGTCGGTCATGATGATGATGCGGTGGTAGCGGAGCTTCTTCTCGTCGAAGTCCTCCTCGCCGATTCCGCACCCAAGGGCGGCGATCATCGTCTTGATCTCGTCGCTGCCCAGCATCTTGTCGAAGCGCGCCTTCTCGACGTTGAGGATCTTGCCCTTGATCGGCAGGATCGCCTGGAAGCGCCGGTCGCGCCCCTGCTTCGCCGAACCGCCGGCCGACTCACCCTCGACGATGTAGATCTCACAGAGCGACGGGTCGCGTTCCTGGCAGTCGGCGAGCTTGCCCGGCAGGCTGCTGCTGTCGAGCGCGCCCTTCCGGCGCACCAGGTCGCGGGCCTTGCGCGCCGCTTCCCGGGCGCGGGCGGCATCGACTGCCTTGCTGATCACGCGCTTGGCGACCGTCGGGTTTTCCTCGAGGTAGGCGCCGAGCCGGTCGTTGAGAATCGTCTCGACGATGCCCTTGACCTCGGTGTTGCCGAGCTTGGTCTTCGTCTGCCCTTCGAACTGCGGCCGCGGAATCTTGACGCTGATGACGGCGGTCAGGCCTTCACGGATGTCGTCGCCGCTGATGTTGGCGTCCTTGAGATCCTTCGCCATGTTGTTCTTGCCGGCGTAGGCGTTGATCGTCCGCGTCAGCGCCGACCGGAAGCCCGAGAGGTGGGTGCCGCCTTCGTGCGTGTTGATGTTGTTGGCGAAGGTATACACCGTCTCGGTGTAGCCGTCGTTCCACTGCAGCGCGATCTCGACGTCGATGCCCTCGCGCTCGCCGCGCATGTGAATCGGCTTGTCGTTGACGACCGCCTTGTTCTGGTTCAGGAAGCTGACGAACGAGTTGATGCCGCCCTCGTAGAGGAACTTGTGGCTCTTGCCGTCACGCTCGTCGTCGATCGTGATGGTGACGCCGCCGTTGAGGAAGGCGAGCTCGCGCAGGCGCTGCGCCAGCGTGTCGAAGCTGAAGTCGATGGTCTCGAAAATCTGCGCGTCGGGCTTGAACGTGACCTTCGTGCCACGCTTCTTCGTGGTACCGGTGTTCTCGAGCGGGCTCGCCGGCGCGCCGCGGTGGTACGACTGGGTGTGAACCTCGCCGTTGCGCCAGATCTCGAGATCGAGGGTCTCCGACAAGGCGTTGACGACGGAGATGCCGACGCCGTGCAGGCCGCCCGAAACCTTGTAGCTGTCGTTGTCGAACTTGCCGCCGGCGTGCAGCACGGTGAGCACGACTTCCGCCGCCGACCGGCCGCTGGTGTGCTGATCGACGGGAATGCCACGGCCGTTGTCGACGACGGTCACCGAGTTGTCGATGTGCAGCGTGACGCTGACCTGGTCGCAGAACCCGGCCAGCGCCTCGTCGATCGAGTTGTCGACGACCTCGTAGACGAGATGATGCAGCCCCTGCGCCCCGGTCGAGCCGATATACATCGCCGGGCGCTTGCGCACCGCCTCGAGGCCTTCGAGGACCTTGATCTTGTCAGCGCCGTAATCCTCGACCGCGCCGGCCGCGAGTCCACCCGAGCCGTTGCCGCTGGTGTCGTGCGCCGGCTGCGACCCCTCTGGAGCTGCGTTGTCGGCGGCCACCGGCTGCTGATTGTCCTGTTGTTCGGTTTGTGCCATTTAATCTAGCTGACGTCAGACCCGCATCGGCATGATGACGTAGGTGTAGCTGTAGCCCTCGGCGCCGACCGGCGACAGGACCGCCTGGCTCATCTCGTCCTTGAAGTCGAGGGCGACGGAATCAGTTTCGACGGCGCCCAGGAAGTCGACGACGTACTGCGCGTTGAAACAGATCGTCACCGGTGCGGCGTTGTAGTCGACAACGACGACTTCCTTGGCTTCGCCGAACTCCGGGCTGCTCGAAGTGATCTCCACCTTGCCTTTGTCGATCTGGAACTTGACCGCGCGCGAGCGTTCGTTCGACAGCAGGGCGACGCGGCGCACCGCGCTGGTCAGCCGATCGCGATCGAACTCGACCCGCTTGTCGTTGCTCTTCGGAATCACCCGCTCGAACGCCGGGAACTGGCCGTCGATCATCCTCGAGATCAGGAGCCGGCCGCCAATGTCGAAGAACAGGTGGTTCTCGCCGCGCTCGTACTGGATATCCCCTTCACCCTCGCCCAGGAGCCGGCCGAGCTCGAGCAGGGTCTTCCGCGGCAGGATCACGCGGACATCGTCGGCATCCTTGTCGACCTTGCTGCCGGCGGCGCGCGGCACGGTGACCAGCGCCAGCCGATGGCCGTCGGTTGCCACCAGGCTCATCGAGTCGGGACGCAGGATGAACAGCGCGCCGTTGAGGAAGTAGCGTGTGTCCTCGCCGGTGATCGCAAACTGCGTCTTCGACACCATCTGCTTGACGACATCGCGCGGCAGCGAGGCGCTGATTACTCCCGATGCCTCCGGCAGACTCGGAAAGTCCTCGCGCGGCAGTGTCTGCATCCGCGAGTCGAAGCGATCAGCGGCGACCTTGACGCCGTTCTTGTCCTCTTCGATGCGAACGTCGGTCTCCGGCAGCGCTTTGACGATCTCGTAGAGCTTCTTCGCCGGTAGCGTCAACGATCCGCCCTTCGCCACCGACGCGGCACACCGGCTGCGCAGCCCGACCTCGAGATCGGTCGCGAGCAACTTGACCTCTTCCCCCTTCGCTTCGAGGAGCACGTTGGCAAGAATCGGAATCGTGTTCTTGCGCTCGACGATGCCCTGGAAGAGTTGAAGTTCGCGCAACAGATCGGTCTTACGGACGACCAACTCCATGTGGTGATGACCTCGCGGGAAAGCGCCGGGCCGGCGCGTAGATCTCTTTACTGAAGAGGGAGATCAAAGAACAAGAAATTATAACAGGAATAAGGTGCTGTTGAAAACATTAATCGTGACGATTAGTCCTTGTTCTTCAGTCACTTAAACTGTGGAAACCGCTTCGGTACCACGGCGGGTTTTCGGCGCGGTTCCGGGCCGCAGCCCCGACCCGGATCGGCCGCCCACAGAACCTCCGCAGGAGCCCGCGGCGCGGGCTGTGGAAAACCGACCAGCCGGCGCATTTCCCTAACGGAACGACTCCAGGAAGCCCGCGATCAGGTTGTTGAAATCTCCGTCGCGCTGACGGAGGTCCTCGATCTTGCGGATCGAATGGATCACGGTCGAGTGATGCTTACCGCCGAAGCTGCGACCAATCTCCGGCAGCGACGCGGTCGTCAGCGTCTTGCAGAGATACATCGAGATCTGTCTCGGCATCGCCACCGACTTCGAGTTGTTGCGGGACTTGAGTTCGGCGAGCTTCAACTGGTAGTAGTCGGCGACGAACTTCTGGATGATCTCGATCGTCACCGCGCGATCGTCGTGCTGCAGCACGTTGCGGAGGACGTCCTGGGCGAGGCCGAGCGAGATCTCGCGCGCTGTCAACGAGGCGTAAGCGATCAGCCGGATCAGTGAACCTTCGAGCTCGCGGATGTTCGACTTGATCTTGCCGGCGATGTAGATCGCGACGTTGTCTGGCAGCGGAATGCCTTCAGTTTCCGCCTTTTTCTTGAGGATCGCGACCTTGGTCTCGAGGTCCGGCGGCTGGATGTCGGCGATCAACCCCCACTCGAATCGCGACCGGAGCCGTTCCTCGAGCGCCGGGATCTCGTGCGGCGGACAGTCGCTGCTGATGACGATCTGCTTCTGCGAATCGTAGAGCGCGTTGAAGGTGTGGAAGAACTCGTTCTGCGTGCCTTCCTTGCCGGAGATGAACTGGATGTCGTCGACGAGCAGCACGTCGACGCTGCGGTAGCGCTCGCGGAAATCGAGGATGCGGTCGTAGCGCACCGCGTTGATCATCTCGTTCATGAACCGCTCGGACGAGATGTAGGTGAGCTTCAGGTTCTTCAGGTGCGTCAGCACGTAGTGGCCGATCGCGTGCATCAAGTGAGTCTTGCCCAGACCGACGCCGCCGTAGATGAAGAGCGGGTTGTACGAGCGTGACGGCGACTCGGCGACGGCGCGGCAGGCGGCGTGCGCGAACTGGTTCGACGGACCGACGATGAAGGCGTCGAACGAGTAGCGGGGCGCAAGGCTGCCGGGCGCGGGCTGGTCAACGTCCTCGATCGCCTGGACGCTCGGCAGGGCGGCGGCCTCTTCCTCACGCTGCGCGGCCGCAGCCGCTTCCTCGGTTACGAACGAGACCGTACAGCCGCGCCGCTCGACTTCTGCCAGCGCCTCGTCGAGCACGACCGAGTAGTGCTTGGTCAGCCAGTTGCTGAAGAGCGCATTCGGCACCCGGACCTCGACCAGGGTGCCGGTGTCGGACACGAACGCGGTGGGCTTGAACCAGGTGGCGTAAATGTGCTGGTTGACCTTGGTTTCGATCCGCTCGAGGACCTGATCCCAGACATTGAGCTTCTTCACGCCTGTGCTTGCCACTGCAAACCCCTAAAACGCTTCGAAAACATGGCGTCCGCCGGACTTTCGCCTCGCCGATACCGCGGCGTTACGCGACGCTTACACGAACCGACGCCAATAGAGGCCGGAAAATGCGTGCAATTCAGCCTTCGCCCCGCGAAAACCCGTGCTGCTCCCGCATCGGTGGCCGCCACTGGGGCGAAAACCGAGGCTTTTCCACATTTTTTTCCACAGTTGTGGAAAACTTCAAAAGGAGACCCCGGACGGTCACGCAGGGGACGTGACTGTAGCACACGGTCCGGACCCGACCAAGGCCGTCGAAACCGGCCAAAAAGAGACGCCTGGCTTCATTGACAGGGCCTGCCGGGGTTCGATATCATCGACGTTTCTCCGCCAGCCAACGGGCGTCGCAGGGCCTCAAACCGCGCCACCACGGTGAGTCCCGGCGCGGAGGCTGGACACGTCGGCCGTCCCTTGACGGGCGCCCACAGGATTTTCTGAGACAGGGGTATCGAGAGCCATGAAGCGCACGTTTCAACCGAATCGCCGCCGCCGCGCAAAGACCCACGGGTTCCTCGTGCGTATGAGCACTAAGAATGGCCGGCAGGTTCTGAAGCGTCGCCGCGCCAAGGGCCGCAAGCGTCTTACGGTCTCGTCGAGCTAGCCCGCGCAACGGACGCGTCACGGCAGCCGTCAATTGGGTCTGCCGGGCAATTCCAGTTCCCGCGCTCCTGATTACCAATGCCTGAGTTCGAGCCGCGATCCGGATCGAAGTTCGGTAAAGACCGCCGGTTGTTGCGCCGGACCGAGTTCCAGGAGGTATTCGACGCCGCGAACCGGATGCGCAGCCGCTACTTCACGCTGCTGACGAAACCGACGCCGAACTGGCAGACGCGCCTCGGCATCGTCGCGTCCAGGAAGCTGGGTGATGCGGTTCGGAGAAATCGCGCGAAACGACTGATTCGAGAGATTTTTCGCCGGAACAAGACGGTCCTGGCCGGCGTCGATATCGTGGTCATCCCGCGCACCGAGCTCTTCCAGGCGCCCTACGCCAGTCTCGAAGAGGATTTCAGGTCCGCGCTCGAACGCTGCGCCGCGCGTCTAAGCAAACATGGCCGCTCCTGAAACCGCCGTCCCCAATCGACTCCAGGGTTCTGACCCCGCGATGCGCGATTTTCGCCGTCGCGAAGCCCGCCCGAATCTGGGCCAACGCGGGCTGATCGCGCTCCTGACGATCTACAGGACACTAGCCTCGCCGTGGTACGCCGGCTCGTGCCGGTACGTGCCGTCCTGCTCTCAGTACGCCCGGGAGGCCATCATCCAGCACGGCGCCCTGCGCGGCGGGTGGCTCGCGACGCGCCGGCTGGCGCGCTGCAATCCGCTTGGATCGTACGGCTTCGATCCCGTGCCGCAGACCGATCGCATCACGCGTTCCTGAACGAAATTCATTCCGGGCTTTCATTCCGACCCCTCGATGCAAAGACAGTTTCTGCTCGCCATCGTGCTCAGCTTCCTCGTGATTTACGGGTGGCAGGCACTCTATCCGCCGCCGCCGCCGCCGAAACCGCAGGCACAGCCGCAGACGGTGACGTCGACGCCGTCGGGTACGCAGGCGCCGACGACGGTGCAGGCGCCGCCGACGGAACCGCAGGTCGCCGTTGAGCTGCCGAAGGCGCTCGTCGCCGCACCGGCCGAACAGGACGTCGTCGTCGAGAACGAGATGGTGAAGGCGACGTTCACGACCCGCGGCGGCGTTCTGAAAAGCTGGCGCCTCAAGGGCTACCGGGACGGCGTCGGCGAGGACCTCGAGCTCATCCCGCAGAAGATCGAGAACGCCAACAAACCCTTCACGCTCATCGTCGACGACGCCGCGACGACGGCGAAACTGAAGCAGGCGTTGTTCCTCCCCGACAAGACGTCCTTGACCGTCGATGCGGCCGGGTCGACGCTGGTGTTCGAGTACCGAGGATGCGGCGGGCCTCAAGGCACGCAAGGAGTTCGGGTTCTCGACAGCGCGGCCATACAACATCAAGTTCACGGCGACCGTGTCGCAGGGATCGACGCCGCTGACGCCGACTGTCGACTGGGGGCCGGCGCTCGGCACCGGCGTCGTCAGCGGTGGCATGAGCTACGCCCCGGCGCCGCAGCCGATCTTCTATCGCGACCGCGAAGTGACGCGTGTCGACATCGGCTCGATTGAGCAGCATCGCCAGGAGCAGGGGACGTTCGGGTTCGCCGGCGTCGACGATCACTACTTCCTCAGCGCGCTGGTGTCGGGAGCGCAGCCGGCGCAGTTCCGTTTCGATCCGATCGTCGTGCCGGCCGAGAGCAACGGCGGCCAGGCGCTGCAGTTCATCACCTGGCGGGTCAGCTCGCCGGAAGCCGCGAACGGCGCCGAGTATTTCTTCGGCCCCAAGGACCTCGACGTGCTGCAGTCGGTCAAGCCCGACCTGGTGCGGGCGATTCACTTTGGCATCTTCGACTGGCTGGTGGTGCCGCTGCTGCGCGCGCTGAAGTGGGTGCACGGCTACATCGGCAACTACGGCTGGTCGATCGTCGCGCTCACCGTGCTGATCAACCTGGCGATGTTCCCGCTCCGCCACAAGAGCGTCGTCTCGATGCGGAAGATGCAGGAGCTGCAGCCGCAGATGAAGGCGATCCAGGATCGCTACGCCAAGCTGAAGGTGACCGACCCGGCGCGGCAGAAGATGAACGAGGAAGTGATGGCGCTCTACAAGCAGCACGGGACCAACCCGGCTGCCGGGTGCCTGCCGATGCTGCTGACGCTGCCGGTCCTGATCGCGTTCTACTCGATGCTGTCGGTCGCGATCGAGCTGCGAGGGGCGCCGTTCATGGGCTGGATCAGGGACCTGTCGGCGCACGACCCGCTGTTCGTGACGCCGGTGCTCATGGGCCTGACGCAGTTCGTCCAGACCAAGATGACGCCGATGTCGGCCGACCCGGTGCAGCAGAAGATGATGCTGTTCATGCCGCTGATGTTCACCGGCATGCTGCTGTGGATGCCGAGCGGGCTGGTGCTCTACTGGACGGCGAGCAACATCTGGACGATCGGGCAGCAGGTCATCACCAACCGGCTGATCGGACCGCCGCCGCAGCACAATGTCCGGCCGCCGGCCGAACGACAGATGAAGAACGCCGGCGCGGGACGCTCGGCGCAGGTGGTCAAGGAGCGGAAGTAAATGGAACAGCACGCCCAGGTACGTGACTTTCTCGACGCCACCCTGAAGGCCATGGGCCTGACGCTCCAGATCGACGTCGAGGACACGGCGGACAGCGTTCGCCTGCAGCTCTCCGGCGACGGCGCCGACGTGCTGCTGCGGCGCCGCGCTGAAACGCTCGACGCGCTGCAGCATATCGTCAACACCGGCTTCCGCCGTCAGCTCAAGGACGACCGCACCTTCGTGCTCGACAGCCTCGACTATCGCAAGGGCAAGGACGCCGAGCTGAAGCAGATGGCGAAGTTCATGATCGAGAAGGCGAAGACGACGGGGGCGCCGCAGGAGATGGGGCCGCTCAATCCGTACGCGCGCCGCCTGGTGCACCTCGCGGTCGCCGAGGATCCCGAGATGAGCTCCGAGAGCATCGGCGACGCGTTCCTGAAGACCGTCATCATCTCGCAGCGAAGCCGCCGCTAGGCCCCGGCGCGGCGAAGATGTTCAACCCCGACGACACGATCGTCGCGATTGCGACGCCGCCGGGCCGCGGCGGCATCGGCGTCGTGCGCATCAGTGGTCCGCACTCGCTGGAGATCGCCGCCGGGCTTTGTCGCCGGCGAATCCCGCTCGAGCCACGGCGCGCGACCTTCGCGCGGATTGCCGCGGCCGGCGCCTCCGATCAAGTCATCATCACGTTCTTTCCGGCGCCGCATTCCTTCACCGGCGAAGACGTCGTCGAGATCAGCGCTCACGGCAGCCCGGTGCTGCTGCGGGCGATCCTCGAAGCGTCGATGGATGGCGGCGCGCGGCTGGCCGAGCCAGGCGAGTTCACATTCCGGGCGTTCCTGCGGCAGCGGATCGATCTGGTGCAGGCCGAAGCGGTGCGGGACCTGGTCGATGCCGTGACGCCGTTGCAGGCACGGGCTGCTTACGACCAGCTCGAAGGGACGCTGACCGGCGAGATTCGCCGGCTCGACTCGCGGTTGTTCGACCTGACCGTGCGGCTGGAGGCTTCCCTCGATTTTCCGGATGAGGGCTACCACTTCATCGAGTCGGGCGACGCGGCGCGCGAGATCGCGAGCTTGATCGGCGAGCTCGACGCGCTGCTGGCAACCGCGGCGCGCGGCCGGCTCGTCCGCGAAGGCCTGCAGGTCGCGATCGCGGGCAAACCGAACGTCGGCAAATCCAGCCTGTTCAACCAGCTCGCGGGGGCGGGGCGCGCGATCGTAACGGAGGTCCCGGGGACGACGCGCGATCTGCTGACGGAGACGGTCGACGTCGACGGCGTGCTGATGACGATTGTCGATACCGCCGGCCTGCGCACCGCGACGCTGGATCCGATCGAGCGCGAAGGCATCGCGCGCGCGGCAGCGGCCCGTGACGTCGCGCACGTCATCATCGTCGTCCTCGACCGCGCGCGGCCGATCGAAGATGTCGATCGCGATCTCCTCGCCGCGACGTCGCCGCGGCGGCGGGTGGTCGTCGCGAACAAGAGCGACCTCGCGCCGGCGTGGCAGGACGTCGGCGAGGCGCGACTCGTGTTCGTCTCCGCGAAGAGCGGCGACGGCATGGATCGCTTACGGCGCGCGATCGTCGAAGCGGCGTCGGGCGAACCGCTGCGCGATGTGCCTGCGATCACGAACGTGCGACACGCCGAGCTGTTGTCGCAGGCGCGTCAGGCGCTCGACCGCGCGTCGGCGGCCGCGGCCGCGATGCAGCCCGAAGAACTCGTCGTCGCCGACCTGACAGAGGCCCGGCGCAAGTTCGAAGAGGTCACCGGCGTCCGCACGAGCGACGACGTGCTGCGCGCGATCTTCGAACGTTTCTGCATCGGCAAGTAAGTTAGTCTGGGATCAGATTCAACCCCACCAGAGATGGATTACGACGTCATCGTCATTGGCGCCGGCCACGCCGGCGTAGAGGCGGCGTGGGCGGCGGCCCGGATGGGCCGCAGCGTCGCGATCTGTACGCTCTCCGACGCGACGGTGGCGCACATGCCGTGCAATCCGGCGATCGGCGGCACTGCGAAGGGACACCTGGTTCGAGAGATCGACGCGCTCGGCGGGTTGATGGGGCTGGCGATCGACGCGACCGGCATCCAGTTCAAGCTGCTCAATCGCAGCCGCGGACCGGCGGTGTGGTCGCCGCGCGCCCAGGCGGACAAGCGCCGCTACAGCCAGTGGGTGTACGACGCGCTGCGGGCGCAGCCTGGCATCGACTGGATCTTCGGCCGCGCCGGTCGGATTCTCGCCAGCGGCGACGGTGTCACAGGGCTCGCGCTCGAGAGCGGCGAAGCCTACTCCTGCCGGGCGCTGGTGATCACGACTGGAACGTTCCTCAACGGACTGGTTCACGTCGGCCGCGATCAGCGACCGTCCGGGCGAGCCGGTGAGCCGCCGTCGCGCGATCTCGCGGAGTCGATCAAGTCGATCGGCTTTGCGTGGGGGCGGCTGAAAACGGGAACGCCGCCGCGTCTCGATCGAAAGAGCATCGACTTCTCGCGGTTTGCCGTGGAACCTGGCGACGATCCGCCGGTGCCCTTCTCGTTTCTCACCTGCGGCATCGAGCGCACTCAAATCGACTGTCACATCCTCCACACGACCGACCGCGTGCACGACCTCGTGCGCGAGCACATCGGCGAGTCGCCTCTCTACAACGGCCAGATTGCTGGAATCGGCCCGCGTTACTGTCCCTCGCTCGAAGACAAGGTCATGCGGTTCCCGCATCGCGAGCGGCATCAATTGTTTCTCGAGCCCGAGGGTGTAGACGTCGACGAAATCTACTTGAACGGCTACTCGATGAGCTTGCCTCCAGACGTACAAACCAAGCTGGTACAAGCACTTCCAGGCTTGTATGATGCTGTCCTGCTGCGTTATGGTTACGCCGTCGAGTACGATTTCGTGCAACCGACCGAACTTAAAATCACTCTCGAGACGAAGCGGCTTCCCGGCCTCTTTCTGGCGGGGCAGATCAACGGAACGTCCGGCTATGAGGAAGCCGGGGCGCAGGGACTGGTTGCGGGTGCCAACGCCGCCCTCCACGCCGGAGGCGCTCCCCCCCTCCTCCTCACGCGCGCCGACTCCTACATCGGCACGATGATCGACGACCTGACGACGAAGGGATGTCTCGAGCCGTACCGGATGTTCACGTCCCGGGCGGAGCATCGGCTTGCTGCTACGAACCGACAACGCCGATCTCCGCCTGACGCCGCTCGGACGCGTTGCCGGACTGGTGGCCGACGACCGGTGGGACGCGTTCAATCAACGGCGCGCCCGCTACGAAGCGAACCGTGCAGTTGTCTCGAGATCGGTTGTCACCGCCGCAAACGGCAAGCGATTGCCGGCGACCCAGGCGCTCAAGCAGCCAGAAACCCGCCTCGACGCACTCGTTGACGCCGGCCAGTTGACGCTCGATCTTTCCCAGGCGTCCCGCCATCTCGATCTCGCCACGCTCGAAACCGACTTCAAGTACCTCGGGTACATCGAGCGCCAGTCCGCGTCCATCGAGCGCCAGCGTCGCCAGGAAGGGCGTCAGATTCCTCGCGGGTTCACGTTCGCCGGCATTCCCGGGCTGTCGCGCGAGATGGTCGAGCGTCTCACCTCTGTACGGCCGGAAACGCTCGGCCAGGCTTCACGAATTCCCGGAGTGACACCGGCGGCCGTCGCCGTTCTCGCCGTCTATCTCGATCGCCCGCGCAGCCCAGTCTCAGTCTGATAGGCTTCAGGCGTGCCGTCACGCGATGTCGCGGGTCGCCTCCTCAAGCGCGCTTCCCGGATAAACGTCTTCATTTCAGAACCGCTCGCGGCGCAGCTGGCGGCGTACTACGAGCTTCTCTCCGGCTGGAATCGGAAGATCAACCTCACCTCAATCAAGGATGTGGACGACGGGGTCGATCGGCTGCTGCTGGAGCCGATCGCGGCTGCGAGGCACCTGTCTCAGAACGTCCGCAGCATCATGGACATCGGTTCAGGCGGTGGTTCGCCGGCGATTCCCTTCAAGCTTGCCTTCCCCGCCGCGCGTTTGACGATGGTGGAGGTGAAGGCGAGGAAGTCGGCGTTCCTGCGGGAGGCGATTCGGAAGCTGGGGCTGACCGACGCGCGCGTCGAAACCTCCCGCTATGAGGAGCTGCTCGCCAGGCCTGAGCTCCACGAATCGAACGACGTCGTATCAGTTCGAGCCGTGCGTGTCGAGGCTCGAGTGCTGACCACCCTTCAGGCATTTCTCGCTCCCGGCGGTTCGCTTGTGCTCTTTCGCGGTCCCGATGGCCCTCAATCCCCTTCCGTCATCGTCCCGCCCTTGGAGTTTTCCGGGACCTATCCCCTGATTGAGGCCCTTCAGAGTCGAGTCACTGTTCTCGTGAAGCGCCGGATCGGCCAGTAGGTGGGCGCTGCGCTTTTTAGGGCTCAGGGCTCAGGGCTCAGGGGGTTCGGGGCGCTCGCTGGGTTCGTTCAGCAATCGCCAGCTGAAGCGCCGAAGTTGCGTTTCAGGTGGAGTTGACACGCGCCGGGTGTTTCACGTGGAACATTCTTCTCGGGGCTCGGGGCTCGGGGCTCGGGGCTCGGGGCTCGGGGCTCGGGGCTCGGGCTCGGCCCGACGGTGCGACTCGCATTCAAGGTCCCGGCTCGCGCCGGTGTTTCACGTGGAACCTCATCCGCCGCTTCGTATGTCGTCATCGCAGAGCCCGGATGTCCAATCCTCCAGCAGCTACGAATACGGCAAGGTCGCGTTTGGAATCCGGCACCCGCAGCCCTTATGATCTCTTGTCCGCTAGCAGCGACTCACACATAAATAGGTCAATTGATATAATGTCCGCCCGCGTGATCGCCGTCTCGAACCAGAAAGGCGGCGTCGGCAAGACCACCACCGCCATCAACCTCGCCGCCGCTCTCGCGATGGCGGAGCAGCGCGTCCTCCTGGTTGACCTCGATCCGCAGGCCAATCTCACCAGCGGCGTCGGCCTGAAAGGTCAGACCGACATCACCATCTACACCGCTCTGACCGCCGACACGCCGGAACCGGCGTCCGTCGTCGTTCCCACGAAGATCAAGAACCTTTCGCTGATTCCGGCCGACCGCCATCTCACGGGCGCAGAGGTGGAGCTCGTCGCGTTCGAGGATCGCGAGCGCCGGCTGCGCAAGATCCTGGAGCCGTTGCGTGATTCGTTCGACGTCATCTTCATCGACACGCCGCCGTCGCTCGGCCTGCTCACGCTCAACGCGCTCGTCGCTGCCGACGCGGTGCTGATTCCGCTCACCTGCGAGTACTTCGCGCTCGAGGGGCTCGCCGATCTCGTGGCGACATTGCGCCGCATCCGCGGCTCCTTTAATCCCGGTCTCGACATCGCCGGCGTGCTGCTGACGATGTACGACGAGCGGACCAATCTCGGACAGCAGGTGGCGCGGGACATCCGCGAGTTCTTCCAGGATCGCGTCTACGAGACCGTCATCCCGCGCAACATCAAGCTGGGCGAAGCGCCGAGCCACGGCATTCCCGCGATCCTCTACGACGTCAAGTCGCGCGGCGCCAACGCCTACATCGCCCTCGCGCGCGAGTTCCTGGACCGCGTCCCCGGCTCGCCGCCCGCGTATACGGAGCCTCACTATGGTTGAGAAACGTCCGGCCCTCGGCCGCGGCCTGAGCGCGCTGATTCCCGGCGCTACACCGGCGCCGGCGGCGAGCTCGGCGAAGCCGCTCGAAGTCGACACGGATCTGCTGACGCCGAACCCGTTCCAGCCGCGCACGGTGATGGACGAGGAGCGGATCGACGAGCTCGCGCGATCGATCCGCGCCAACGGCATCATCCAGCCAATCGTCGTGCGCAAGTCGGCGAGCGGCTACGAGATCATCGCCGGCGAACGGCGCTGGCGCGCGGCCCAGCGTGCCGGCCTGCTCAAGGTGCCGATCGTCCAGCGCGACACGCCGGACGATCAGCTGCTCGCCGCGGCGCTGATCGAAAACATCCAGCGCGAGAACCTCAACGCGATGGAGGAAGCCGCCGCGTACCGACGGCTGCTCGACGAGCTCAAGCTGACGCAGGAGCAGGTCGCCGACGCCGTCGGCAAGGATCGTTCGACGATCGCCAACACCGTGCGGCTGCTCAAGCTGCCGCACGAGATGCGCGAGAACGTCGCCTCCGGCGCACTCGCGATGGGACACGCCCGCGCCCTTCTCGGCCTGCCCGACGAAGCCGCCCAGCTCCGCATCGGCCGCGACGTCGTCGCGCGCAAGCTTTCGGTGCGCGAGACCGAAGTCCTGGTCAACAAGGCGCTCGAGCCCGCGACCGAACGCGAGGAGTCGCCGAAGGACGTGCACACGCGCGCCGCCGAAGAGAAGCTGCGCTTCTCACTCGGCACCCGCGTCCGCATCACGCGCAAGCGCAAGGGCGGAAGGATCGAGATCGATTTCGGATCCGAAGACGAGCTGCAGCGGATCTACGAGCAGCTGACGAGCGGCTAAGGGGAGTCTCGATCGGCTCAGGGCTCAGGGCTCAGGGCTCAGGCTCGGGGTTCGGGGTTAGGGGTTCGGGGCTCGGGGGACGAGATCGCCCGACGCGCCGCGAGGGAGCGAAGCGACCGAAGCCACGTGAGCGGCGCGGGGCAATGGGGCCGCCGCAAGCGAACGTGCACGGGGGTTCGGGGGACGAGATCGCCGACGCGCCGCGAGGGAGCGAAGCGACCGAAGCCACGTGAGCGGCGCGGGGCAATGGGGCCGCCGCAAGCGAACGTGTAAGGGGGTTCGGGGGACGAGATCGCCCGACGCGCCGCGAGGGAGCGAAGCGACCGAAGCCACGTGAGCGGCGCGGGGCAATGGGGCCGCCGCAAGCGAACGTGTAGGGGGGTTCGGGGGACGAGATTGCCGACGCGCCGCGAGGGAGCGAAGCGACCGAAGCCACGTGAGCGGCGCGGGGCAATGGGGCCGCCGCAAGCGAACGTGCACGGGGGTTCGGGGGACGAGATTGCCCGACGCGCCGCGAGGGAGCGAAGCGACCGAAGCCACGTGAGCGGCGCGGGGCAATGGGGCCCCCGCAAGCGAACGTGTAAGGGGGTTCGGGGGACGAAGTCCCCCGATTAAGAAATGCGACTGACTGACTACGCCGCCTGCGCGGGTTGAGCGAGTAAGCTCGCGGCTGGCGAGCTCGCCCAGGTCCTGGGCGATTTGCGCGTGCCGAACGACCCACGGGTCCTGATCGATTACCGGACTTCCGACGATGCGGGTGTGTACAAAATCGATCGCGATCGCGCGCTCGTCCAGACCGTCGATTTCTTCACGCCGATCGTCGACGACCCGCGCGTCTTCGGCCGCATCGCCGCCGCCAACGCCCTGAGCGACGTCTACGCGATGGGCGGCCGGCCGCTGACCGCGCTCGCGATCGCCGCGTTCCCCAAGGATGCCGATCGCGCGATCCTCGCCGACATCTTCGGCGGCGGTCTCGACACGTTGCGCGAGGCTGGCGTCGCACTCCTCGGCGGCCACACCGTGCAGGACGCCGAGATCAAGTTCGGCTACGCCATCACCGGCGAGATCTCTCCCTCGGCGATCTGGTCCAACGCCGGCGCGCGCCCCGGCGACGTGCTCCTGCTCACGAAGTCCCTCGGCACCGGGGTCATCTCCACCGCACTCAAGTTTCAGCGCGCGCCGGCGCATGCGATCGATGCCGCCGTCGCTTCGATGACGACGCTGAACCGCGCCGCGGCAGAGGCCCTGGAACGATTGCCGCCGCGGACCGTGCACGGCTGCACCGACGTCACCGGCTTCGGCCTGATTGGCCATGCGATGGAGATGGCGGCCGCGAGCTGCTGCACGCTCGAGATCGACGCCGCGTCGGTGCCGCTGCTGCCGGGCGCCCGCGACCTCGTCGGCGGCAATGTGCCGGGCGGCGGCCGGACGAACGCGCAGCATTTCGGCACGTCGACACAGGTCGCCGCCGACGTGCCGCCCGACCTGATCCAGCTCTTCTACGACCCGCAGACGTCGGGTGGCCTGCTGATTTCGCTTGCCGCTACTGACATGTCAGTGGCGCTCGATGTTCTCCGTTCGGCGGGTGTAGTCGTGGCGAACATTGGTCGAGTGACAGAATCGTCAGGATCGGCCGTAAATGTCTTGTAAGAGAACGAGATAGCTCGAATCGAGCCTCGAAAATGATGAGATTGGGGACAGTCACGAGTGACAGTCCCCAACAAAGCAAGCACCCGCTGGCAGCGAGCGAGCGACCTGACGCGAGAGGACCGCATCGCTGGCGTTTGTCTCCGCCATTCGAGCATGACCCCGAGATCTGTCGAATCCGTTAGATCCGCGTCCCGTGGCAGAAATCCGCGTCCGGTGAAAAAGATCCGCGTGATCCGCGTCGTGTGACGAATCAGCGCCCGAAAGATTCCGCAATCGAGACCGCACGCCTTGTGACCGGTCCCCGTCGAATGGTATAAATTGATGTTTTGCATTGCGGGTTCGACCCCCAATGTGAGAGTCCGCCTGCGTGTCCGGAGCCTCGCGTCCTGACGATCCGGGCGTCCTCGGGCACTATCTCAGGCTTCCCTCAATGATTGAGTTTTCGCATCACGGTCGGGACTGCGCCCTCGCCTTGTCGGCGACGGCCGGCATCTCGGTGGAGGTCCGGTGACGAGCCGCGGTGCCGCGATTCGCTACGCCCGGGCGCTGTTCGACACGACGCTCGCCGAGCAGCGCGACCTGCTGCAGGTGGCGCGCGACCTTCGCAGCTTCGCGGCGCTCGGCCGTGAGCACGCGACGCTCGGCCGCGTCCTCACCAACCCCGCCATCCCGGCGGCGCGCAAGCGCGCCGTCGTCGAGCAGTTGATCGCGCGCGCCGGCGCGCTGCAGCCGCCGCTGGCGAAGCTGCTGCTGATGCTGGCCGAACGCGATCGCCTCGGCATCCTGCCGGACGTCGCGCAGGCGTTCGACGATCGGCTGATGGATTACCAGAACGTCGTGCGCGCCGAGCTGGTGACGGCGACGCCGATTGCGGACGACAAGGTGCAGGCGCTGAAGGACGGCCTGGCGCGCGCCACCGGGCGCGACGTCCAGCTGGCGACGCGCGTCGATCCCTCGATCATCGGCGGCGCCGTGACGCGCATCGGCAGCACGGTCTACGACGGCAGCGTCACGCGGCAGCTCGAGCGGCTGCGCGAATCGCTGGCGGGCGCCGGTTAGCAGACACCCAGAGGTTACGGGCCGCGGCAGCGAGACGAACCGCGCCGGGCAGCGAGAGAGCGACAAGGATCGACATAGAGCATGGACATCAAAGCCGAAGAAATTTCCCGAATCATCCGCGACCAGATCGGCAGCTATGCCGTCGACGTCGACGTCGCCGAAGTCGGCACCATCGTCTCGGTCGGTGACGGCATCGCCCGCGTCCACGGCGTCGAGAAGACGATGGCCGGCGAGATGCTCGAGTTCCCGCACGGCGTGTTCGGGATCGCGCTGAACCTGGAAGAGGAGAGCGTCGGCGCGGTGCTCCTCGGCGACTACAAGGAGATCAAGGAAGGCGATCCGGTCAAGCGCACCAACCGCATCATCTCGGTGCCGGTCGGCGAGGCGCTGATCGGGCGCGTCGTCAACGCTCTCGGCCAGCCGATCGACGGCAAGGGCCCGATCGCGACGAAGCAGTTCAGCGAAATCGAGCGCATCGCGCCCGGCGTCGTCGATCGCAGCCCGGTCAAGGAGCCGATGCAGACCGGCCTCAAGGCAATCGACGCGATGGTGCCGATCGGCCGCGGCCAGCGCGAGCTGATCATCGGCGACCGCCAGACCGGCAAGACCGCGGTCGCGGTCGACGCCATCATCAACCAGAAGGGCCAGGACGTCATCTGCATCTACAACGCGATCGGTCAGAAGCAGTCGACCATCGCCCAGGTGGTGCGGACGCTCGAAGAAGCCGGGGCGATGGAATACACCATCGTCGTCGCCGCCGGCGCCTCGGACCCGGCGCCGCTGCTTTACATCAGCCCCTACTCGGCCTGCACCATCGGCGAGTACTTCCGCGACAACGGCGGTCACGCCCTCTGCATCTACGACGACCTGTCGAAGCACGCGCAGGCGTATCGCGAAATCTCGCTGCTGCTGCGGCGGCCGCCGGGACGCGAGGCCTACCCCGGCGACGTCTTCTACCTGCACTCGCGCCTGCTCGAGCGGGCGGCGAAGCTGCGCAAGGAGCTCGGCGGCGGCTCGCTGACGGCGCTGCCGATCATCGAGACCCAGGCCGGCGACCTCTCGGCCTACATCCCGACCAACGTCATCTCGATCACCGACGGCCAGATCTTCCTCGAGTCGGACCTGTTCCACCAGGGCGTCCGGCCGGCAATCAACGTCGGCAACTCGGTGTCGCGCGTCGGCGGTTCGGCGCAGATCAAGGCGATGCGTCAGGTCGCCGGCTCGCTGCGTCTTGACCTGGCGCAGTACCGCGAGCTCGCGGCGTTCGCGCAGTTCGGCAGCGACCTCGACAAGCAGACGCTGAACCAGCTCAATCGCGGCCGCCGCCTCGTCGAAGTCCTGAAGCAGCCGCAGTATCAGCCGCTGACGGTCGAGAAGCAGGTGGCGATCATCTACGCCGCGGGCAACGGCTATCTCGACGCCGTCGACGTCAGCCTGGTGCGGTCGTACGAGACCGAGCTCTATCAGTTCCTCGAGGCGCGCCGGCCGGAAGTGCTGACCAACCTCGCCGCCAAGAAGCAGATCGACGACGAGGTCAAGGGCCAGCTGACGGAAGCGCTGAAGGAGTTCAGCGCCCAGTTCACGGCCGGCCGGAAGACGGCAGCGTAGTCGATGCCCTCCCTTCTCGACATTCGCCGCCGGGTCCGCGCCGTCAAGTCGACGCAGCAGATCACCAAGGCGATGAAGATGGTCGCGGCCTCGAAGCTGCGCCGCTCGCAGGAGCGGATCCAGCAGGCGCGGCCCGTACGCGATGCAGATGCAGCGGGTGCTCAACAGCCTGGCGTCGCGCGTCGACCCGTCGGCGCACGCGCTGCTCGACGAGCGGCGGACGCCGAAGGCCGGCGGCCGCGCCCTGCTCATCGTCATCACCGCCGATCGCGGGCTGTGTGGCAGCTTCAACACCAACGTCATCAAGGCGGCGTCGGCGTTTGCCGCCGAGTCGTCGGTGCGCCAGGTCACGCTCGGCCTGGTCGGACGCCGCGGCCGCGACTTCTTCGTCCGGCGTCCGCTCAAGGTCGCGTTCGAGCGGGTCAACATCTTCGCGACCCTCAAGTACGAGGATGCGAAGGCGATGGCGCAGACCGCGATCGACGCGTTCCTCAGCGGCGAGGTCGACAGCGTTCACCTTGCCTACAACGAGTTCAAGTCGGTGATGCAGCAGCACGTCGTCGTCGAACGGCTGCTGCCGATCCCGCGCGGCGGCAACGCGGATCCGAAGGCGCCGACGATCGAGTATCGCTACGAGCCGGCGCCGGACGAACTGCTGGCGCGGCTGGTGCCGAGCCACATCGAGGTCCAGATCTACCGGGCGCTGCTCGAATCGGCCGCCGCCGAGCACGCGGCGCGGATGACGGCGATGGACGCGGCGACGCGCAACTCGGCGGACATGATCGAGCAGCTGACGCTGCACATGAACAAGGTCCGCCAGGCGGCGATCACACGCGAGATCATCGAGGTCGTGTCCGGGGCGCAGGCGTTATAGACAGGCGCGGGCTCAGGGCTCAGGGAGCGCCGAGCCAGCCCGCGCATAGAGTAATGCAGAGAGAAAGTCACTAACACATGGCTGTAGCTACTGACGTGAAGGTCGGCAAGGTCGTCCAGGTCATCGGGCCTGTCGTCGACATCGAATTCGCAGGCGGGCATCTTCCCGCGATTTACAACGCGGTCCGCATCGTTGGCGGGGGAGCGCAGAAGATCGACGTCATCTGCGAGGTCGAGCAGCACCTCGGCGAGAACCGTGTGCGCACGGTCGCGATGAAGCCGACCGACGGCATGCAGCGCGGCATGGAGGCGGTCGACACCGGCTCGCCGATCTCGATGCCGGTCGGCGCCGCCACCCTGGGCCGGGTCATGAACGTGCTCGGCGAGCCCGTCGACTTCCCCGATCTTCCGGTCGCGTCGGCCGAGCGCTGGTCGATCCATCGCTCGGCGCCGCCGCTCGAAGAGCAGTCGACCGAGATGCAGATGTTCGAGACCGGCATCAAGGTCATCGACCTGCTCGAGCCCTACCTCAAAGGCGGCAAGATCGGCCTGTTCGGCGGCGCCGGCGTCGGCAAGACGGTCATCATCCAGGAGCTGATCCACAACGTCGCGATGAAGCACGGCGGCGTCTCGGTGTTCGCCGGCGTCGGCGAGCGCACGCGCGAGGGCAACGACCTCTGGCTCGAGTTCCAGGAGAGCGGCGTCATCAACGCGGAGGACCTGTCCAAGTCGCGCGCGGCGCTGGTCTACGGCCAGATGACGGAACCGCCGGGCGCGCGACTCCGCGTCGCGCTGAGCGGCCTGACGGTCGCCGAGTACTTCCGCGACGCCGAGAACAAGGACGTGCTGCTGTTCGTCGACAACATCTTCCGCTTCACCCAGGCCGGGTCGGAAGTGTCGGCGCTGCTCGGCCGCATGCCGTCCGCCGTCGGCTACCAGCCGACGCTGCTGACCGAGATGGGCGAGCTCCAGGAACGCATCACGTCGACCAAGCGCGGTTCGATTACGTCGGTGCAGGCGATTTACGTCCCCGCCGACGACTACACCGATCCGGCGCCGGCGACGACGTTCGCGCACCTCGACGCCACCACCAACCTGTCGCGCGCGATCGTCGAGCTCGGCATCTACCCGGCGGTCGATCCGCTGGCGTCGACCTCGCGCATCCTCGACGCCCGCATCATCGGCGACGAGCACTACAACGTCGCCCGCGCCGTCAAGCAGGTCCTGCAGCGCTACAAGGATCTCCAGGACATCATCGCCATCCTCGGCATCGACGAACTGTCGGAAGAGGACAAGCTCACCGTCGGCCGGGCGCGCCGCATCCAGCGCTTCCTGTCGCAGCCGTTCTTCGTCGCCGAGCAGTTCACCGGCTTCGCCGGCAAGTACGTGCCGATCGCCGATACGGTCCGCAGCTTCCGCGAGATCGTCGACGGCAAGTACGATCACCTGCCGGAGCAGGCGTTCTACATGGTCGGGACGATTGAGGAAGCGGTCGAAAAAGCCGAGAAGATGAAGGGCTGATGGCGCTACCGACCCACATCGATCTGCAGATCGTCACGCCGGACAAGCTCGTCGTCCGCGAGCGCGTCGACGAGGTGGAGGTCCCCGGCTCCGAGGGCTACTTCGGTGTCCTGCCGGGACACAGCCCGTACCTCGTCGCGCTCGGGATCGGCGAGCTGTGGTATCGCAAGGGAGCGGAGAAACGCTACGTCGCGATCGCGTTCGGCTTTGCTGAAGTGCTTGGCGAGAGCGTCACTATCCTCGCCGAGCTCGCCGAGCGGGCCGAGGACATCGACGTCGCCCGTGCCGAAGCGGAGCTGGCGCGCGCCGAGGAGCGGATTCCTCGCGGCGGCCACGAGCCGGAGGTCGAGCAGGCGCGGAAGGCGCGGTCCAAGGCAATCAATCGCCTGCAGGTCGCGTCGCGGATCGGTGTCAACCCGGGCGGGCGCGGACAGGTAAAGGCACAGGGCTGAGGGCGCGCCGGCCATGAGCCAAACGCCGTCGCTGTCGTTCAAGTGGGCCGTCGTCACTGACAAGGGCCTGCGTCGGACCAGCAACGAAGACAGTCACTGCGAGCGCGCCGACATCGGCCTCTTTGTCGTCGCCGACGGCATGGGCGGCCACGTCGCTGGCGAAGTCGCGTCCAGCGTTGCCGTCGACGCGATTCAGTCCTTCATCGCCGAGACCGCCCACGCCGACCGCAACCGGACCTGGCCGTTCCCGTTCGAACCCTCGCTCAGCCTGGAAGCCAATCGCCTGAAGGCGGCCTTCAAGCTCGCCAACCGCAAGATCGCGTCGAAGATCGCCGAGGTCAACGACCTGCGCGGCATGGCGACGACTGCTTCGGCGATCCTGACCGGCAACCGGAGCGGGTGCGTCGCCCACGTCGGCGACAGCCGCGTCTATTGCCTCCGCGACGGCAGCCTGCAGCAGTTGACGCACGACCATTCGTGGGTCGAGGAGCAGGTCCGGGCCGGGACGATGAGCCCGAGCGCGGCGCGGCAGCACCCGTGGCGCAACGTCGTGACGCGGGCGCTGTCGGGCGGCGAGGATCCGGAAGTCGACGTCACCGAGGTCCAGCCGAGTCCCGGCGATCGCTATCTGCTCTGCTCGGACGGGCTGTTCGCTATCGTCACCGACAGCCAGATCGCCGAGATCCTCGGCGACACCTCGCGCTCATTGCAGGACATCTGCGGCGCGCTCATCGACGCCGCCAACGCCGGCGGCGGCCCCGACAACATCACCGCGCTCGTGCTCGAGTTTGACCGCCGCGCCGACGGCGCCGCCGAGGTCGATGTTCCATAACCTGGCGCGCCTGACGCGCTACCGCGGCCTGATTCAAAGCCTGGTCGCACGCGAGCTCAAAGCACGGTACCGCGGATCCGTTCTCGGGTTCTTCTGGTCGTTCGTCAACCCGCTGCTCCTGCTGCTGATCTATTCGTTCGTCTTCAAGTACTTCCTGCCGCGCGGGGGCGAGAGCCTGCCGCACTACGAGGTCTTCATGTTCTGCGGCATCCTGCCGTGGACGTGGTTCTCGTCGTCGCTGCTCGAGTCGTCCGGCGTCCTGATTTCCGGCGGCAACCTCATCAAGAAGGTGCTCTTCCCCGCCGAGGTCCTGCCGATCGTCACCGTGCTCGCCAACATGGTGCACTTCTTCCTCGGGCTGCCGATCCTGCTCGGGTTCATCCTCTATACCGGGATACCGCTGCACCTGAACGAGCTGGCCTGGTTTCCCGTCGTCGTGCTGATCCAGTTGATCCTGACGCTCGGCTTCGCGCTGATTCTCTCGGCGCTGACCGTGCACTTCCGCGACCTGCGCGATATCCTCTCGAACCTGGTGACGTTCTGGTTTTTCGCGACGCCGATCATCTACTCGTACCAGGACATCCTCAAGCTCAACCCCGGGGTGATGCGCTACCTGAACCTCAACCCCTTCACGCACCTCGCGATCACATACCAGGAGATCCTCTACTTCAACGGGCCGGTCGGCCACGCGTTCTGGCTGCTCGTGCTCGGCGCGATCTCCATCGTCTTCTTCCTGTTCGGCTACTTCGTGTTCGACCGGCTGCGGGACACGTTTGCGGAGGAAGTCTAAGTGCCGGGGCTCGGGGCTCGGGGCTCGGGGTTCGAAGTTCCTCCTGAACGAAGTCGTTGGCCCGGAATCGAGAAGCTTTTCGAGCCCCGAGCCGCGAGCCCCGAGCCCCGGCACGGAACGCCATGAACGCCATCCAGCTCACCGACGTTTCGAAGGTCTACCAGCGCTACAACCGGCGGCGCCAGTTCGCGACGCTGAAGAGCGCGCTGCTGTCCGGCAGCCTGATCCGCGACCTCAAGCCGGACGACGTGTTTCCGGCGGTGCGGAACGTCTCGTTCACGGTACCGGCCGGGCGCACGCTGGGCGTGATCGGACGCAACGGATCCGGCAAGAGCACGCTGCTCAAGCTGGTGGCGGGCATCACCAAGCCGAGCGTCGGCGAGGTCGTGGTGCGCGGGCGGATCTCGGCGCTGATCGAGCTCGGCGCCGGCTTCCATCCCGAGATCTCCGGGCGCGAGAACGTCTTCATCAACGGCATCATGCTCGGCCTGACAAAGAAGGAGATCACGCGCCGTTTCGACGAGATCGTCGAGTTCGCCGAGATGGCGGAGTTCATCGACGCGCCGGTGAAGACCTATTCCTCCGGCATGTACATGCGGCTCGGCTTTGCCGTCGCGATCCACGTCGACCCGGACGTCCTGCTCGTCGACGAAGTGCTCGCCGTCGGCGACGAGGGCTTCACCCACAAGTGCCTCGACAAGTTCGCCGAGTTCAAGCGCCGCGGCAAGACGATCCTCCTGGTCACCCACTCGCTCGGCCTGGTCGAGCGCTTCTGCGACGAGGCGCTGTGGATGGACGGTGGCGCGGTCAAGGGCATGGGCGATCCGAAGCGGGTCGTCGGCGCCTATATCACCGACGTCGAAGCCAGCGAGGAAGAGCAGCTGGCGGCCGGCGATGCCAGGGCGCAGGAAACGGCGATAGCGATCTCGCCGGACGAGCCCGCCGCCGCGGTGCTGCCCGACAATCCGCTCGAGACCGCGACCAACCCGGTCGACATGTTCCGCGCCACCGAGGGCCGCTGGGGATCGCGGGAGATCGAGATCACCGACGTCGCGCTCGTCGGTCCTGACGGCGAGCGCGCCCACGTCTTCCACAGCGGCGACCGGCTCGACGTCAGGATGCGGCTGCGCGCGCCGGTGGCGATCGAGGACTTCGTCGTCGGCGTCGGCATCTTCAACGCCGAGGGCCTCTGCTGCTACGGTACCAACACGTCGATCGAGGAGCTGAAGGGCCAGCGGATCTTCGGCGACGCCGAGGCGGTCTTCTCGATTGAGAGCCTCGACCTCGTCGAGGGGACCTACAAGCTCGACGTCGCGGTGCACAAGGTCGACGGCTACCCGTACGACTATCACCGGCTGCTGCACACGTTCCGCGTCAAGTCCCGCACCAAGGACGTCGGCATCTACAGGCCGCGGCACACGTGGCAGTTCTCGGAGTCGATGCGCTTCACGCGGGCGGACGAATCGTGAAGGTCGAGGCGGGCGGGACGGAGCGGCTCCTCTCGCGCGAGGCGGCGGCGGCGCTGGCTGCTGCCCTGCGCGCCGCGTCGAAAACGGTGGTTTTCACCAACGGCGCCTTCGATCTGCTCCACCCCGGGCACGTGCGCTATCTGGAGGTCGCGCGCACGCTCGGCGACGCGCTGATCGTCGGGCTGAACGGCGACGCGTCGGTCGGCCGCAACAAGGGCCCGGGCAAGCCGATCACGCCGCAGGCGGAGCGGGCGGAGCTTCTCCTCGCGCTGGCGGCCGTCGATGCCGTCGTCATCTTCGACGAGGACACGCCGGCGGAGATCATCGCTGCGCTCCAGCCGGATGTCCTGGTCAAGGGCGCCGACTGGGCCGCCGATCGCATCGTCGGCCGCGACACCGTCGAAGCGCGCAACGGCCGCGTCGTCCGCGTCCCCGTCGAGGAGGGCTACTCCACGACCTCGATCGTCGAGCGGATTCGACGGCTCTCTCGCTAGGCTCCCGGACCATCCCGGCCGAGCCGATTCGCATCGGGGGTTGGTCTGCTCGCGCTGATCCTCGCGACTGTCGGCGCCTTTGGCGTCTTCGCCTATGCGGTCGAAGAACGGCGCCGCGAGATTGGTGTGCGGATGGCGCTCGGTGCTCAGGCGCCGCAGATCGTGTGGACGGTCATCGGCGGCGCACGCGTACCGCTGCTCCTCGGCCTCGGCGCCGGCCTCCTGCTGTCGTCCGCTGCCGCGCTGCTGCTGCGTCGCTTCCTCTACGGCCTCACGCCGTTCGACGCCATCACCTATCTGTCCATCTCGGCCATCCTGATTGCGGCGGCGCTCCTGGCGACCTGGGTGCCGGCGCGACGCGCCCTCAGGATCGATCCGGCGATCACGCTGCGAGCGGACTGACGAGCCTCGAGCGCCGGCGCCCGCGGTCAGGCCCGTTCCTTGATCGCCGCCTCGATCTGACTGACGATGTTCGGCGGAATGATCGTCATGTTGTGTTCCTTGCGCGCGTGCGCTTCCGCCTTCGCGAAGACTTCATCCGCGTCTTTCCCCACGATCACCTTGTCGCAGCCAGGCATCAGGTCAGCGCACTTCAGCACTTTCGCCATGCAACACCTCCTGGGGGTGTCCGGATGATCGCGAGTCTAGGCCTTTGCCGTCGGGAACAAAAGCTGAGCCGTAGGTGCGCGACCAGCCTCGGGGTAAAATGAAGGATTCGCGCCTCCGAAGAGGGCCGCACAGAGAGTGTCCTCCTACACATCGAGTTCCCTGACGCTTCGCGCAGTGCTGAAGTCGGCCGCCGGCCGCCTCGGGATGGGTGTGCCCGCCCGACGCATCACCGGCCTGACGCCGTCGGCAATGTCGATGGCGACTGCCGCTTCCGCGGCCAGGACCCTGACGGTGCTGGTCGTGCCGACCGACGCGCACGTCGAGCGGATGACGATGGACGCGCGCTTCTTCCTGGCGGCGCTCGAAGGCGTGTCGGACGCCGAGGTCGAACGCGCGGTCCTGCCGTTTCCGTCGCAGGAAGTCGATCCGTACCGCGGCCTGAAACCGCACTTCGACATCACGTCGGCGCGGGCCCGGGCGCTGCACGCGATCGCCGCCGGGCACGCCCGCATCGTCATCGCGTCCGCCGCTTCGCTCCTGCCGCGGCTGAGTCAACCCGATCGACTGCTGCGCACGGCGCTCGTCCTCAAGCCCGGACTGGACATTCCGCCGACGGCGCTCGCCGACGTGCTGGCGGAGGCGGGATACACCCGCCAGGATCCGGTCGATGAATCAGGCGAGTTCTGCGTTCGCGGCGGCGTCGTCGATTTCTATCCCGCCGGCGCGCTACAGCCGATCCGGATCGAGTTCGTCGGCGACACGGTCGAATCGATTCGCGCCTACGACCCGGCGACGCAGCGATCGGCGGTGGAACTGGATCAGGCGGCGATTGCGCCGCTGCAGGAACTGCCGGGCGATCCCGAGGATCTCGACCGCTCCTCCACCATCACCGACTACGTCGCGTCGGCCCAGCCGTCGCTGTTCGTCGTCGAGCCGGACGAGGTTGACGCCCAGGGCCGCAAGGTGCGCGACCAGGTGGACGCCAGCTTCCAGGAAGCAACCGCGAAAGGACTGCGCGCGGCGCCGCCGTCCGAACTGCTGCTGGAGTGGGATGCCGTCGCCTCGTGGCTGTCGGGCGCGACCGCGCTCGAGAGCCTCGCCCTCGGCGATACGGACGCGGTCCACATCGCCTGCCAGCCGTCGCTCGAGTACTCCGGGCGCGTGCCCGAGTGGGTCGAAGAGATCCGCCGCGGCCGCGAGCGCGGCGACACGATGGTCTTCATCGCGCATTCAGCCGGCCGCGCCGAGCGAACGATCGAGCTGCTCGCCGATTACGACATCTTCGCGGTTGCGGCCGAGGGCGCGACCGATGGCCATGCCGCCGCGGTGGTGGTCGGCGTCGGTCATCTGAGCCGCGGCTTCCGCCTGCCGGAGGCGCAGCTTCAGCTCTGGGCCGAGACCGACGTCTTCGAGGAAGAGCGCAAGGTGCACGAGCGCCGCCGCTCTGCCACCCGGACGTTCCTGTCGGACTTCAGAGATCTGAAGGCGGGCGACCTCGTCGTCCACGTCGACCACGGCATCGGTCAGTTCGTCGGCCTCAAACGCATCTCGGTCGGCCTCGACCACCAGGAGTTCATGGAGCTCCGCTACGCCGCGGAGGACAAGCTCTTCGTCCCGGTCGAGCGGCTCGACCTGGTGCAGAAGTTCAGCGGCGCCAACCGCCCGGCGCTCGACCGCCTCGGCGGCACGACATGGGAAAAGGCGAAGACGCGCGTCAAGAAAGCGATGCGCGACATGGCCGAGGAGCTGTTGAAGCTCTACGCCGCCCGCAAGGCCGTCCCCGGCCACGCTTTCTCGGCCGACACGCACTGGCAGCAGGAATTCGAGGATGCGTTCGAGTGGGAGCTGACCGTCGATCAGAAGACCGCGATCGCCGACATCAAGGGCGACATGGAAACGCCGTCGACGATGGACCGGCTGCTCTGCGGCGACGTCGGCTACGGTAAGACCGAAGTCGCGATGCGCGCCGCCTTCAAAGCGGTGATGGATGGCAAGCAGGTCGCGTTCCTCGCGCCGACGACCGTGCTGGCGTTCCAGCATCTCAAGACGCTCAAGGATCGCTTTGCGGCGTTTCCGGTGAAGACCGAGATGCTGAGCCGCTTCCGCACCAAGGCGGAGCAGAAGGTCGTGCTCGAAGACCTGGCGGCGGGCAAGGTCGAAGTCGTGGTCGGCACCCACCGGCTGCTGTCGAAGGACGTCGCCTTCCGGGATCTCGGCCTGCTCGTCGTCGACGAGGAACAGCGCTTTGGCGTCGCCCACAAGGAGCGCATCAAGCAGATGCGCAAGCGCGTCGACGTCCTGACGATGACGGCGACGCCGATTCCGCGAACCTTGAACATGTCGCTGGCGGGCATCCGCGACATGTCGATCATCGAGACGCCGCCGCGCGATCGACTCTCGATCCAGACCAACGTCGTCAAGTTCGACCAGGCGGTGATCTCGCGCGCGATCCGGACCGAGATGGAACGCGGCGGCCAGATCTACTTCGTCCACAACCGGGTCGAGTCGATCTACTCGCTCGGCAACCTGATCACGCGGCTGGTGCCGGAAGTGCGGATGGCGGTCGCCCACGGCCAGATGGGCGAGGACGAGCTCGAGCGCGTCATGGTCGACTTCGTCGCGCACAAGTACGACGTGCTGCTGGCGACGACGATCATCGAGAACGGCCTCGACATCTCGAACGCCAACACCATCATCGTCAATCGCGCCGATCGCTACGGCCTGTCGCAGCTCTATCAGCTGCGCGGCCGCGTCGGGCGATCCGATCGCCGGGCCTACGCCTACCTGCTGATCCCGCCGGAAGAAGCGCTCTCGCCGGTGGCGAAGAAGCGGCTGGCGGCGATCCGTGAGTTCAGCGACCTCGGCAGCGGCTTCAGGGTCGCCGCGCTCGACCTCGAGATTCGCGGCGCCGGCAACCTCCTCGGCGGCGAACAGAGCGGCCACATCGAAGCCGTCGGCTTCGACATGTACATGAAGCTGCTCGAGCAGACGATAAAGGAACTGAAGGGCGAGGAGATCGAGGACGATCTCCGCGCCACGGTCAACCTGCGGGTCGACCTGCGGGTGGACGAGACCTACATCCCGGACATGAACCAGCGCCTGACCGTCTACCGCCGGGTGGCGGCGGTGCGGACGGCGGAAGAGCTCGATCGGATCATGGACGAGGTCCGCGATCGCTACGGTCCACCGCCCGACTCGGTCCTCAATCTGGCAGAGTTCGCCTCGATTCGCCTGATGGCGGACCAGATCCGTGTCGAATCGATCGACCGGGATGGCCCGACCGTCGTCCTAAAGTTCAGGCCCGACGCCAAGCTCGATCCCGCCTGGCTGCTCAAGATCATAGAGGAGCGCGGCGACGTCGTCCTCCTGCCGCCGGCGACGCTGAAGCTGAACCTGAAGGCGGCGGAAAAGGCGGCGAAGCGCCCCGAGCCGGTCCGGCCCCAACCTGTTGCGAAAACGCCGGTTGGCAGGCCGAAGAAGGGGGGCGACCCGGTGGCGCAGGGGTCCTGGTGGGCCGCCCGGGCGAAATCCGGAGACGTGTCGGCGGGCTTCTCGCGGGAGCAGATCCTGCGCCCGGCGAAGGAGGATCCGCGGGCCGAAGGCGGGCTGTTCGCCCGGCTCGGGGGTTTGCTCCGGCAGTTGAGCGGCGCCGACGGGATCGGCTAAAATATTGTGTTCAAAGATAGTTAGGTGAACCAGAAATGCTGAAACTCAGAATTGCCGGCCTCTGCCTGGCGGGCGCGCTCACCCTCGGCGCCGTCGCGACGGCTTACGGCCAGGCATCGCAGGTCGTCGTCGTCGAGCAGGTGCTCGTGAAGGTGAACGGCGACATCATCACTAAGAGCGAACTCGAGGAGCGGCAGATTGCCGCGCTGCGACAGAAGCAGGTCAACCCCGAAGTGCTCAAGAACGACGAGCAGCTGAAGAAGGCGCTCGCCGACGTGACGCCGCAGATCCTCGCCAACGCCATCGACGAGCTCCTCCTGACCCAGCTCGGTCGCGAGAAGGGCATGAAGCTCAATGACGAGCAGTTCAATCGCTGGCTGACGTCGATGCGCAAGGACCAGGGACTCGAGGACGAGAAGCGATTCCTGGACGCCCTGAAGCAGGAAGGGATGACGATCAGCGATCTGCGCAAGAACGTCGAGCGGCAGTTCCTGCTGCAGGAAGTCCAGCGCGATGAGTTCGGCGGCAAGCTCCAGATCACCGAGGAAGAGGCGAAGCAGTACTACCAGGTGAACCAGAAGGAATTCGCCGAACCGGCAACGGTGACGCTGCGCGAGATCCTGATCGAAGTGCCGACCGTCAACCAGCAGGGGAAGCCGATGGTCAGCGTCGGCCGCGACGACGAGGCGGCGAAGAAGGCGGCGGACGTACGGGCGCGGCTGGCCGCGGGCGAGGACTTCGCCAAAGTTGCCGGCGAGGTTTCGGCCGGGGCGTCGAAGGCCAACGGCGGGTTGATCGGTCCGATCGCCGCCACCGAGCTGTCGCAGGATCTGCAGAAGACGCTCGAAGCGATGAAACCGGGTGACATCACCCAGCCGCTGCGATCGTCACGCGGCTACCAGATCCTGAAGCTCGAAACCTCGAAGCCGGCCGGGGTCCGATCGTTCGACAGCGTCCGCGACCTCGTCGCGGATCGCGTCTACCAGCAGCGCGCCAGCTCGGAAATGCGGAAGTTCCTCGATCGCGTCCGGCGCCAGGCCATCATTGTCTGGAAGAACGAGGAGCTGCGGAAGGCGTACGAGCGGTACGTCGCCAATCTGGACACGAACAATATTGGCTGATCCCTCAGCGCCGGCGCCGTGGTTCGCGATCTGGACCCGTTCCCGGCACGAACAAGTCGTCCGCGACCAAATTCTCGGCAAGGGCTACGAGGCCTTCCTGCCGACGATCGCCCGCTGGAGCCGGTGGAAGGATCGGAAGAAAAAGGTCGACTGGCCGCTCTTTCCGGGCTACTGCTTCGCGCGGTTCGACCCGAAGGAACGGCTGCCGATCCTGACGTGCACCGGCGTCGTCAACATCGTCTCGTTCAACGGCGAGATTGCGTCGATCCCGGAACCGGAGATCGACGGCATCCGCCGACTTGTCGAGAGCGACCTGCAGTACGACCCGTGCGCGCTCATCCGCGAGGGGATGATGGTCGAGGTGACCGGCGGCCCGCTGAAAGGCGTCACCGGCCGCCTGGTGCGCAAAGGCGCGCACGCGCGCCTCGTCCTCGCCGTCGATCTGATTGGCCAGGCCGTCAGCGTCGAAGTCGACGCGGCGGATGTGAGAGCTTACTAAGGCTAAGGCTCAAGGCTCAGGGCTCACGGCTCAGGGGGCTCAAGCAAGATCTTCGAATGTGCAGTGAAAGCTCTGTGAGCCTCTGAGCCCTGAGCCAGACAAGATTCAACAACGCATGAAGATCGGCAAGATTGACCTCTCGCCCGCGTTCGCCCTCGCCCCGATGGCGGGGATGACGGACACGGCCTTCCGCCGTCTCGTCAAGCGCGAGGGCGGTTGCGGCCTCGTCGTCACCGAGATGGTCAGCTCGGAGGGCCTGGTTCGCGGCATCGATCGCACGCTCGAGTACGCGGAGTACACCGAGGAGGAGCGGCCGGTGTCGATCCAGATCTTCGGCGGCGATCCGGAGAAGATGGCGGCGGCGGCGCAGATTGTCGAAGGCATGGGGGCGGACATCGTCGACGTCAACATGGGCTGCCCGGTGCCGAAGATTGCCAAGCACAACGCCGGCTGCAGCCTGATGCGCGAGCCGGAACACGCGGCGTCGGTGGTGCGGGCGATGACGAAGGCAGTGAAGATTCCGGTGACGGTGAAGATGCGCGCCGGCTGGGATGCCGACGAACGCAACGCGCCCGAGCTCGCCCGGCGGATGGAAGATGCCGGCGCCGCGGCAGTGGCGGTGCACGGCCGCACGGCGGCGCAATCGTACTCAGGGTCGTCGGACTGGGATTTCATTGCGCACGTAGCCGCGGGGGTTGGCATCCCGGTGTTCGGCAGCGGCGACTGCATCGAGGCGCGGCAGCTGGTCGCGCGGCTGTCGTCGGGCGCGGTATCTGGCGTGCTCGTCGGCCGTGGCGCGCTGCGCAATCCGTGGATCTTCCGGCAGGCGGCGGACCTTGCCGCCGGCCGCGCGCCGCGCGAGGTCACCGACGCCGATCGCGCCGCCTTCCTCCTCGCCTATATCGCGATGCTCCAGCAGGAGCGGCTGCACGAGGAGAAAGGTTTTCGCCACGTTGCGCCGGGACAGGAGAACGCGCCGGTCGCTGCCGGGCCCGCCCGCGGCCACGACCGCTGGGTGATCAACAAGCTGCGGGCGCTGAACTCGTGGTTCACGAAAGGGCTCGACAACGGCTCGCACCTGCGGATTGCCGTCAACCAGGCCGACTCGATCGCGCATCTCGAAGACGCAATCTCGCAGTTCTTCACGCCGGCCGTCAGCGCCCCGCTGACGGGAACGGACGACATCGCGCTTCAAAACACGACGCGCTAGGGCGTCTTCAACTCCAGCATCTCGTAGTCGTAAGCGAGCGCCGCGGCAGCCGAGGCGGTGAAGTGATCACCGAGCGCGGCGTGGTTCTGATGCGCCAGGTACGACTTCAGACCCTCGACATCGTCGAACTCGAGAATCAGCGCGTACTCGAAATCCTGCGCCATCTGCTGCTCGTAGCCGGGCAGCCCGTGCACGACGCGCCGGCCGACGCGCAGGCTGCGGATCGCCGGGATGTCGACGGCCGCCGTCGTCAGCGCTTGTAGTACTCGATCGCGGTCCGCGGCCGGCATGTCCGCACGCGGCTTGAACAGCACGATGTGCGAGATCACCGGCTGCCACCGCCGCGTGGCCCGCGTCCGCCGCCACCGCCGCTACCGCCACCCGGTTTCCGTCCGGGCCCCCGCCGCCCGGCGTCGGGGCCGCGCTGCCAGCTGCGATTGCCGCCGCCCGCGCTGCCGCCGCCTCCTCCTGGTGGACGATTCGGCTTCCATCCGCGACCATCACCACGCGGGCTCGATGGCCGCCCTGGTTTCGAGTCGGACTTCGGTTTCTCTCGATTGCGATCGCCGTATCCGCCCGGTCCCTTCGGTCGCTCGCGGTCGCGATCGGCGTATCCACCGGGTCCCTTGGGTCGATCGCGATCCGGTCCCGGCCGACGGTCGCGGTCGCCATACCCACCCTGCCCCTGCGGCCGCGGCCTCCACGCGGACTTCGGCCGCTCGCGGTCGCGATCGCCGGACCCACCGGGTCCCTTGGGTCGATCGCGATCCGGTCCCGGCCGACGGTCGCGGTCGCCATACCCACCCTGCCCCTGCGGCCGCGGTTTCCACGCAGACTTCGGCCGCTCGCGGTCACGATCGCCGGACGCACCGGGTCCCTTGGGTCGATCGCGATCCGGTGCCGGCCGACGGTCGCGATCGCCATACCCACCCTGCCCCTGCGGCCGCGGCTTCCACGCGGACTTCGGCCGCTCGCGGTCGCGATCACCGTACCCACCGGGCGCCTTGGGTCGATCGCGATCCGGTGCCGGCCGACGGTCGCGATCGCCATACCCACCCTGCCCCTGCGGCCGCGCCGGCTTCCACGGCCGATCGCCCTCGTGCCGCGCCGGTCGATCGCGCTGCTCCTCCCGGCGCGGCGGCCGGTCGCCGCCCTCGCCATCCCGCGGCCGGCGCTCGCGATCGCCCTCGCGTGGCGGTCTGTTCGGCCGATCTCCGGCCGGTGGCCGACCCTGGGTGTCGCGCCACGGCCGGTCGCGCGGCGGTTCGCGCCGCGGCGGCGGCGCCGGCGAATCGCCCTCGCTCGGCTTGTCGCCCGGCGCGTCGCGACGATCGTCGAAGAGCCGCTCGCGGAACCGGCGGCGTCGTTCGTCGCGCGGGATCTTGAAGCGTTCGCGCGGGTCGCGGTGCTCGCCGCCGGGCCGCCAGTCGCGGCCGCGCGATTCGCGCTTGCCGCCGCGCGCCTTCTGCGCCAGGCGCTCCTCCTCAGGTGACGTCCACAGCCGGCCGCCGGCGAACCACTTCATCACCGCGTCGGGGTGACGCTGCTGCAGCTGCTTCAGCGTCGGCAGCAGCTCGCTCTCCTCGGCGGCGCGGAACGCGGTCGGCTTGCCTTCGAGGATGATCGTCCAGTACTTGTGTCGTGGTGGCATCAGTGCTGCCCTCGCGGCTCCAGCCGCTTCAGCTTTTCGACGAGCGTCGTTCGCTTCAGCCCCAGGAGCGCGGCGGCGCGGCGCTTGTTGCCCTGCGTTCGTTCGAGGCTCTTCTTTATCAGTGTCAGCTCGACGTTCGACATGTAGTGCTCGAAGTCGAGGCCGTCCTCGGGGAACGCCGCTTCGGGCGCCGCGGCCGGGGGTGGTGCCGCCTGGACGTCGAGCGTCAGATCCTGGACTTCGAGCTGCGGTCGCCCCTGACTGAACGCCAGCGCCCGCTCGACCGCGTTCTCGAGCTGCCGCACGTTGCCCGGCCACTCGTACGCCATCAGCCGGCGCAGCGCTTCCTGCGACATGGTGGCCGGGGCCCGGCCGAGCTCGCCCGACAGCTTCTGCAGGAAGTGCTGTACCAGCAGCGGAATGTCGTCGCGCCGCTCGCGCAGCGCCGGCATCTTGATCGGGATGACGTTGAGCCGGTAGTAGAGGTCCTCGCGGAAGGTGCCCTCGCCCACCATCCTCTGCAGATCGGAGTGGGTCGCCGCGATGACGCGGACGTCGATCTTGATTGAATGCGAGTCGCCGACGCGCTCGAACTCGCGCTCCTGCAGCACCCGCAGCAGCTTGGCCTGCAGCGCCGGGCTCATCGTCCCGACCTCGTCGAGGAACAGCGTGCCCTTGTGCGCCTGCTCGAAGCGACCCTGGCGGTTGGCAATCGCGCCGGTGAAGGCGCCGCGGACGTGCCCGAACAGCTCTGCCTCGAGCAGCGTTTCCGGGATTGCGCTGCAGTTGATGGCGAGGAAGCGCTGCGTCCGCCGCGGGCTGTTGTGGTGGATCGCCTTGGCCGCGAGCTCCTTGCCGGTGCCGGTTTCGCCGGTGACGAGGACGGTGCTCGCCGTCGCGGCGACGATCTCGAGCAGACCGAAGAGGTCGCGCATGACGGCGCTGCGGCCGACCAGCCCGTCGAGGCGATACCGCTCTTCAAGCTGAGATCGCAGGTAGGCGTTCTCCGATTTCAGCCGCCGCTGCTCCATCGCCGAGCTGAGCACGTGCAGCAAGGCGTCGAACTGAAACGGCTTGGTGATGAAGTCGGCGGCCCCCTGCTTGATCGCGTCGACCGCGTCCTTGACCGTGCCGTAGCCGGTGATGACGATGGCGACGATCTCCGGGTAGCGCTCGAGCGCGGCTTCGAGCACTTGACGACCGTCGATACCGGGCAGCCGCAGGTCGGTGACGAGCACGTCGAACGCGAATTCCGACAGCCGCTGCAGCGCCGCCTCGCCGCTCTCGGCCTGTTCGACGACGAACCCTTCGTCGGTCAGGCGTTCGGCGACCGCCTCGCGCAACGCGCGCTCGTCGTCGACGATCAGCAGATGTTTCGGGGGATCAGGCATTTAGGGGGTTGGCGGTATTTTGACACATCCCCGTAACTCGCCGGACACCTCGTCGCCAGTGCCGCCGCGACCCGGAAACCTCCCTACAGCGAGTCGCACGAAGCTCCGATAACAACAGCGGACGGAGGTTAAAAACAATGCCGACACTTCATGGCCAGCCTCCGGGGACACCGATGATGATGATTGAACGAAAGACCATCTCGATCATGAAGGCGTGTGAGCTCGTTGGCGTCAGCCGGCGGACCATCTACAACTGGATAGCGAGCGGGAAGATCGAATACGTCCGCACTGCCGGCGGGTCGGTCCGCATCTTCGTCGACACGCTCTGGCGCGAGCCCGGCCGGGCTGCCGAGTTCCACACCAAAGAAGCTTCATGATGCCGGCGTCCCTGCGCCTGGCTCCCGGTACATCCGTGGACGACACGTCAGATCTCGGCCTGCTCTTTCACCGTTTGAACAACCAGCTCGGGATCATTCTTGCCAACGCCGAGCTGCTCGAGGCCAAGGCTGGTGACGAGGCGGCGCGCGCCCGCGCGACGCAGGTCGTCGCCAGCGTCCTCGACGCGATGGCGACGGCACGCCAGATCCGGCTGATCAACCGGTAAACCTCACCGCCAAGCCCCGGGGATGCCTCAATCGGTGGCGCCCCGGTTCCGCGACATCCTTCCCAGCCCATCGACATGTCATCAGACCGTCATCGCTATCGTCATTGTTTTGACGATACGCCAACTTCTTGACGATTACGGTCGGCCGACATCGCCCCTCCTTCACGCCGATTCACGCCGCGGCACATTTATAAACGCTTCATCATTAATAACTTACGGGTAACTGTCGGGCTTGGTCCGGCGCGGACGGCCGATTGGTACTGCCGTTGCGCTAGGACCGCTCTGTCCGCGGCCGTCATGTGCCGCCCTGGAGGAGAGGCTCAGATGCAGCGTCAACCCTTGGTTCAGGATCAGCGCGATCGAATCGCCGCCGGTTTGCCCTTCGTGGAGTCGCTTGCCCGTCGCGTGGCATCGTCGATGCCCCACTCGATCGAGCTCGGCGACCTCGTCCAGGACGGCATGCTCGGCCTCATCGATGCGGCGTGCCGGTTCGACGAAGGCCGTGGCATCAAGTTCGAGACGTTCGCCGAGCGGCGGGTGCGGGGCGCGATGATCGACGCGCTGCGCCGCGACGCCTGGCCGCGCGGAGTCCGGCGTCAGCGGCGCGAGCTCGAAGCGGCGCGCGAGCAGCTGCGGCGCGAGCTCGGCGCGGAACCGTCACTGGCCGATCTCGCGGCGCGCGTCGGTTCCGACGAGGCGCGGCTCGGCCGCACCATCGTCCGGATCAACACGATCGAATCGACGTCGCCGCTGTCGGCTGGCGAGAACATCGACGGCGCCTCGCTGCCGCCGGCGCTCGTCCCATCCGAGCCGCAGTCGCCGGACAAGGCCTACGAGGAAGGCGAAGTCCGCGATCGCATCCGCGCCGCGATCGCATCGCTGCCGCCGCGCGAGCGCAAGGTCATCGGCATGTATTACTACGCCGAATCGACGATGAAGCAGATTGGCGCGGAGATCGGCGTCAACGAATCGCGGGTGTCGCAGCTGCATGCCCGCGCCGTGCAGCGCCTGCGCAAGGCGCTCGGCGCCGATTGCTCAGCCTCAGAGGCGGCGGCTGCGCTCAAGCCGGCGATCCTCTCGTTCCAGCACACGATGCGGCGGATGCAGATGGCGAGAACCGCGCCGGCGGCCACGGGCCAGTCTGGTGTCCTGCTCGCATACCGCGCGCCGGTGATTACGACGACGGCCAAGGCGCCGGCGCGCAAGAAGCGCCTCGCGGCCGCGGCGACGATGAAAACCCAGGGCGTCGCCTAGAGCGACCCGCCGGCCGGCCGCTGACCTAAGACACCATGTCGCGCGCGGTTCGCAGCAGATCCTTCAGCCGGAAGGGCTTGGCGAGCCAGCGCGTGCCGGTGTCCTCGAGAAACCGCTCGGCCTCCGTCCCGGCGACGTCGCCGGTGACGAACATGATCCGGCGCGTCATCTCCGGGTGGGTCGCCTCGAGCTCGCGATAGAACTCCATGCCGCCGACGCGCGGCATCTTCAAGTCACAGATAATCAGGTCGAAGTGCTTCTCGCGCACGCGTTCGAGCGCTTCGACGCCGTCGTTCGCCCGATCGACGGTGAAGCCGGCGTCCTGCAGGGACTCCGCCACTGCCGCACCGAGCGCCGCTTCGTCCTCGACGACGAGCACCGAGGCGCCGGCCGCGGCCTCGGTCGACGTTTCCACCGGCCGCGGCACCGGCAGCTTCAACGAGCCGGCGCCAACCGGCAGTTCGACCGCAAATGAGGCGCCGCGCTCTGCCTCCGACGAGATCGTGATGCGGCCGCCGTGCTCCTGCACGATCGCGTAGGCGACCGTCAGTCCGAGCCCGGTACCCTTGCCGACTTCCTTCGTCGTGAAAAACGGATCGAAGATGCGCGGCTGCACGTCCTCCGGCACGCCGGGGCCGTCGTCGGCGACTTCGAGGACCACCGCGTCGCGCTCGATGTCGTGCCAGGTGCGGACGATGAGCGTGCCGCGGCCGTTGGCGGTGATCATCGCCTGTTCGGCGTTGATGATGAGGTTCAGGAGCACCTGCTGCATCTGGTGCGGATCGGCAAAGGCATGCGGCAGGCCGGCGGCCAGCGCTTCGATCGTCGCGACGTTGCTGACCCGCTGCTCGTAGGCCCGCAGGGCCAGCGTCTCGCGCACGACCTGGTTGAGATCGACCATGGCCCGGGTGGTGTGGCGCTTGCGGGCGAAGGTCAACAGGTTGCGGACGATCTTCGCGGCCCGTTCCGATTCGCCGAGGATGATGTCGAGGCCCCGGCGGGTCTGCTCGTCGGCGGGACGCTGCGACAGGCGCTCGGCCCAGGTGAGGATCGTCGCCAGCGGGTTGTTGAGCTCGTGCGCGACGCCGGAGATCGTCTGGCCGAGGGCGGCCAGCTTCTCCGCCTGCAGCAGCTGATGGTAGAGATCGCGCGTCTGATCTTCGAGCCGCTTGCGCTCGCTGACGTCGCGGACGAGCGCTTCGACGCGCAAGCCGTCGCCGCCGCGCTCGGAATGCGCCGTGACCTCGACCCACATCGGCGACCGGTCGGCGCGGCGCATCCGCAGCAGGTAGTCGGTGACGGCACCGTCGCGCTCGAGCCGTTCGAGAAATCCAGGCCGTGCCTGCGGATCGAGAAAACGATCGAGGTCGAACGGCCGGACGTCCTCGTCGGCGGTCTCGCTGGCGAAGCCGAACATCAGCCGGAGATGCGGGTTGGCGGCGATGGTTTCACTGCCATCGGCGGTGACGCTGCCGATGTAGACGCCTTCGTGCACCGACTCGAACAGGCGGGCGAAGGCGCCTGCAGACGGCTTGGTGGCGCGCTTCCGCGCCCGGTCGCGGATCGCGTCGCTCATGGCATGACGGGTGGCGTCGGCGTGCTGGTCGGATACTCGGCGCGGTACTTCTGCTCGACCGCGGCGCGGATCGCGGCGACGGTCGAGCCCTCGCCGTGCATGCGCGCGGCCAGCAGCGCGACGTCGATGCAGATCGCGCAGCCGATGCCGTGCGGACTCCACTGCGGCCGGCCGTTCGCCTCGCGGCTGGAGACGAAGCAGTCGCCGTTGTGCGCGTGCTTGTTGCGCTCGCAGCCGCAGAAGCACGGCATCTGCTTGAGGACGTCGGGATGCCGGCCGGCGAACTCGTAGGCGGCGCGGGTCAGAGGCTCGGGCCGGGCCGCGGCGTACTGGACTCGAGGCAGCGGTGGCAGGTCGCCGGTATAGGCTGGCGCCGAGGGTTTCGCGGCCGTCGCCGTCTCGCGCGCGCCGTCGCCGCTGCACGCTGCCGCGGCGCCGCTTCCCGCGACGAGCAGCGCGATGGCGGCCCATCGCTGTAGCGACGTCGACGACGTCCACGACGGCCACGACCGCCAGCACAGCCCGCGACGCGCGCAGGCGCCACTCATGGCCGCGATGTTAGCACCGTTTGCCATCGCTTCCGCCGCAGGGCTAAGCTGGGTTCGCCATGCCGGAGACACCGCCGAATCCACCTGCGCCGTCGTCCACGCTGCTGTCGCCGCAGGCGCTGAAGCATCGCGTCGCGATCGTCACCGGCGGCGGTACCGGGATCGGCCTCGCCATCGCAAAACAGCTCGGCGCGCTCGGCGCGACGATCGTCTTCGGCAGCCGCAACTCGGTTCATCTCGAAGAAGGATCGGCCGAACTGCGACGCGCCGGGTGCGACGCGCTGGCGTGTCAGGTCGACGTGCGCAAGCCGGACCAGGTGGACGAGATGGTGCACCGCGCCGTCCATCACTACGGCCAGGTCGACATCCTGATCAACAACGCCGCCGGCAACTTCATCTGCCGCGCCGAGGATCTGTCGCCGAACGGCTGGAACGCCGTGATCGGCAGCGTGCTCAACGGCAGCTTCTACTGTTCGCGGGCCGTCGGTCGCCACATGATCGCGAGAGGCAGGGGCGGCGCGATCGTCTCGGTGCTGGCCAACTACGTCTGGACCGGCAGCGCCGGCACCGTGCATTCGGCCGCCGCCAAGGCGGGGGTGATGTCGATGACGCAGACGCTCGCCGTCGAGTGGGCGACGCATGGGATCCGCGTCAACGCGGTCGCCCCTGGCCCGATCGAATCACCCGGCGCGGCGCGTCAGCTCTGGAACAACCCGGAGGCCGTCGCGCGCATCACGAACGGCGTCCCGCTGCGGCGGTGGGGCCGGCCGACCGAGGTGGCGGACGCCGTCGTGTTTCTCGTCTCCGACCACGCCGGCTTCATCACCGGCGAGACCCTGACCATCGACGGCGGCGCCTGGCTGGCCCGCGGCACCTACGGCTTCGTCTAGTCGCCGCCTGTCGATCTTTGTCGGTCGGGGACAGTCACCCGTGACTGTCCCGAGTGACTGTCCCCGGCGGCCACCGGCACGCCGGCCACCGGCACCCGGTGTGGTCGCGGCAGCGCATCTGTTAAATGGCCAAATACCGCAGTCCATTCTGGTAATGGCCACAAAATCAGAACAAAATCTAGCCACATTGCAAATATTCAGATATAGTTTCTGAATCGTGGCTACAGATAAACACCTCAACGACATCGACCTGCAGATTCTCGACCTCCTCCAGACCAACGCCCGCGAGACCCAAGTGGAGATTGCGAAGGCTGTCGGCCTGGCGCCTTCGGCGGTTCAGGAACGCATCCGCAAGCTCGAAGCCCGCGGCATCCTCAAGGGTTACGTGGCTCAGCTCGATCCCAAGGCGCTCGACCAGCGGTTGCTTGCCTTCGTCGCGGTCCGAACCGACGAATCGGATTCCGAGCACGACATGGCCAAGGCGTTGAGCGAACAGCCCGAGGTCCTCGAAGTGCACCACGTCGCCGGTGACGACTGCTACCTAATCAAAGTGCGGGCGCGCGACGCCGAACATCTCGGGCAGCTGCTGCGCACGCGCCTCTCCCGCATTCGCGGCGTCCGCTCGACACGGACGACCATCGTGCTCGAGACAGTCAAGGAAACGCCGCGGCTGCCGATCACGCGACGCGAGGAGGCTCGGTCATGACCCCGGCCGCGGCGGCGAGCCGACGCCTTGCCTATTTCGCGTGGGGCGTCGTCTGTATCATCTGGGGCACGACTTACCTCGGAATCCGCGTCAGCCTCGAGTCGATTCCGCCGGCGCTCATGGGCGGCCTGCGGTGGACGATCGCGGGCACGCTGCTCGCGCTCTACCTCGTCGCCCGCGGCAAGACGCTGCCGCCGCCGTCGCAGTGGGCCAGCATCGCGCTCCTCGGGTTCCTGCTTCTCGGCCTCGGCAACGGCGGCGTCGTCTTCGCCGAGCAATGGGTCCCCAGCGGGCTCGCGGCGGTGATGGTGGCGACGTCGCCCTTCTGGATGGCGACGGTCGAAGCGCTGCTTCCGGACGGCGAGACGCTGCGGCGCGGCGTCGTCGCCGGCCTGATCATCGGCTTCAGCGGCATCATCGTGCTCGTCTGGCCGGATCTCACGCTCGGCAACGCCAGCAGCCGCGGCTTTCTCGCCGGCATGGTTGCGCTGCAGATCGCGGCGATTGGCTGGTCGATTGGGTCGTCGGTACTCGAAGCGGCAGGGCCGCTCCGCCGCGACATCTGCCGCGCCGGCCGGCGACTCGATGGACGGCGTGCTCGGATCGACGGCGTATCAGATGCTGTTCGGCGGCCTGATGATGATCGTGGTGGGGACACTGCGCGGCGAGTGGAGCGATCTCTTCTTCACGACCAGGACGACCGTTGCCCTCGTGTATATGGCGACGCTCGGCGCGATCGGCGGCTTCGTCGCATACACCTATGCGCTGCGACACCTGCCGGTATCGTTCGTCTCGCTTTATGCCTATATCAATCCGGTGATTGCCGTCGCGCTGGGGATCCTCGTATTGCACGAACCGTTCACGTGGCGCATGGCGATGGCCGCGGCCCTCGTCTTCGCCGGTGTGGCGGTAGTGCGCTGGGAGCGCGCGGCGTTCACCGCGCGGCTCGCCAAATCGCCGTCGGCGACAACGCGCGTCGCCGGACGTCCTGCCTGATTAAGAGGGTGATGCGGGATGCAGGGCGCTGCATCCCGCATCGTATCTACGGATGCGCTCACGTCAGACCCGTCGTCCGCTGACGAGCCTTACCAGGAAGAGCACGATAGCAATCACGAGCAGAACATAGATGAAGTTACCCATCGTGTAGCCGCTGACGAGACCCAGCAGCCACAGAATAATCAGAATGATCGCAATGGTTTCGAGCATCTCTCATCTCCTTGTCGCCCATCTGGGCGCGTTAAGGCTCCGGCGCCTACCGAGCAACGTATATGCCACGGCCGAGGCAGGAACCGCTCACCGGCTGAGATCGCGCTTACTGCTGTGTATTGTGGCGGTTGCGCTCGGCGCTGCCGCCAGCTCAGCCGAAGCGGGGCAGGAAGCGCGGCAGGAGGATCCACGACAGAGTGTGAATCGGACTGCTGCGATCGGGGGGCTCATCGCCGGCGCGCTGACCGGTTTCGCCGCCCACGAGGGCGGCCATCTGCTGTTCGATGTGATCTTCGATGCCGATCCCGGCGTCAAGCGCGTCGAGTTCGGCGGCATCCCGTTTTTCGCCATCACCCACCGGTCGGATCTTTCGCCAAAACAGGAGTTTGCGGTGTCGTCGGCGGGGTTCTGGGTGCAGAACGCGACGAACGAGTGGCTGCTCACGAGCCGGCCGCGGCTGCGCAGCGAACGCAACCCCTACCTGAAGGGAATCTTCGCCTTCAATCTCGCCGCTTCCGGGATGTACTCGGTCGCCGCGTTCGCGCGCATTGGGCCGGACGAGCGCGACACCCGCGGGATGGCGGTGTCGTCCGGGACGGAGGAGCCGTGGATCGGCGCGGTGGTACTGCTGCCGGCCGCGCTGGACGCGTGGCGCTATCTCGATCCCGATGCGGAGCTGCCGAAGTGGCTGTCGAGGGCGGCGAAGGTCGGAGCGGTCCTGCTCGTGCTGCGGTGAGCCCGAACGATCTATTCGCCGGAGTCCGGCGCGCCCGTCCGCGGGCCGAGCGCGAACGTCATCGTCCCCTCGACCACGACTTTCCCGCCGACCCTTGCGATGCCTCGCAGCACGCCGACGCGGCTGCGCAGCCGCCGCACGGTGGCCTCGATGACCACGACGTCACCCGGGTGCACGGTGCGCCGGTACCGCACGCGCTCGATGCTGCGAAAGTACGGGAGCTTGTTGCGGTTCTCCGGCTTCGCCAGGATCAGGATGGCGCCGACCTGGGCGATTGCTTCCGTCAGGATCGTCGGCGGCAGCACCGGCACTTCACCGGGACGATGCGCGAGGTAGCGCTCGTTCAGCGTCACGTTCTTGATGCCGACGATTCGCTGATCGGGCACCAGCTCGGTGACGCGATCGACGAGCAGGAACGGATACCTATGCGGAAGGATCCGCTCGATCGCGGCGTAGTCGAGAGGCAGCGTGATGTCCATTGGTTCTGCCGGAACAGCGCGGCGGCGGCGCCGGAACTTCCAAGTATAATTCGATTCAGCGACCAGCCCGGATCTCCCGTGACGTTCACCTGCGAAGGTCCGGGAACGTCGACCGAAGTCGCACACCCAGAGCGAAAACGGCCTCAGTGAGCAACGACCCCGTAGATCAGGCCCCCGCCGCGCCGGCGCAGCCCCCCGGCAGCGCCGAGCGCGACATCGTCTCGACGCTGTTCGACCTTGGCCGCCAGGTAACCGCAGTGCTGGATCTCGATGAGCTCCTCCAGCAGATCCCGGTTCTCATCCGTCGCGTCATCTCTTTCGAAGCCTTCGCGGTCTACCTGCTCGACGAGCGCCGCCCCGAGCTCAAGGTCGCCTACTCCGTCGGCTATCCCGTGACGTCGGAGCCGCTCCGGCTGCAGGTCGGCCAGGGACTCGTCGGCGCCGCCGTGATCAGCGAGACGCCGCTCCTCGTCAACGACCTCACGACCGACCCTCGCTACGTCGAGTTCGTGCCGGGGATGGCGTCCGAGATCGTCGTCCCCCTGATGCACAAGTCGAAGCCGATCGGGGCGCTGAACATCCTCAGCCGGCGGCGGGATCAATTCACGGGCCGCGACATCGCCATCCTTCGACAGTTCGCCGCCCACGTCGCCATCGCGCTGGTCAACGCCAGGCTGTTCGAGCAGAGCCGCGCCGACGCCGAGGCGCTCGAGACGCTGGCCGAGATCGGCCACGAGGTCGCCTCCGTGCTCGACCTCGATCAGTTGTTCGCGCGCATCGCCCAGCTGACCAAGCGCCTCGTGGACTACCGCACGTTCGGCATCCTGCTCCTCAACGACGCCGACGAGCTCGAGATCAAGATCGCCGTCCACTTCGGCGAGAAGCGCGACCTGCCGCGCGTCAAGCTCGGCGAGGGCATCGTCGGTTACGCCGCGCTGCACAAGGAGCCGGTGCTCGTTACCGACGTCGCCCAGGATCCGCGCTACATCCGTGTCGTGCCCGACGTCCGCTCCGAGCTCGCGATCCCGATGCTGATCAAGGATCGCTGCATCGGCGTCGTCGACCTCGAGAGCCCGGAGCTCGACGCGTTCAGCAAGCGGGACGTCGAGATCCTGACGCTGCTCGCCAGCCAGGCCGCGGTCGCGATCGAGAACGCGAATCTTTACGAGGAGCTCCGCGCCAACGAGGCGCGGCTGGAGAAGGAAGTCCGCTTCGCCCAGCGCGTGCAGATCGCGCTGCTGCCGACGGAGCCGCCGAAGCGCCTGAAGGGCGTGGATGTCGCGGCCGCGTTCGACCCGGCGCGCGAGGTCGGCGGCGACTTTCACGACTATCTCGCCCCCGAGTCGAACACGCTGGTGGTCGCGGTCGGCGACGTCTCGGGCAAGGGCGTGCCCGCGGCCCTCTACAGCGCCTTCGCCGCCGAGCTCGTGCGCGGCCGCACCTTCCGCCGCCGCTACCTGCCGGAGCGCTCGAGCCCGGCGAGCGTGCTGGCGTCGATCAACACCATCCTCAACCAGCGCCAGCTCGAAGAGTACTACTGCACGCTCTGCTACACGATCTTCGACCTCAAGCGCCGCAAGATGACGATGGCCAACTCGGGCCTGCCGTACCCGGTGCGCTGCAACGCGACGAGCTGCGAGCAGATTGAGCTGCCCGGTGTGCCGCTGGGATCGTTTGCCGGTTCGAGCTATGACGAGGTGAGTTTCTCGCTGCAGGCGGGGGAGATTTACGTCTTCTGCACCGACGGCGTGTTCGAGGCGATGAACGACCTCGGCCAGGAGTTCACGGCGACGCGACTCCTCGACGTCGTCGCGAAATCACGCGAGCTGCCGGCGTCGAAGATCGTCAAGGCGATCTTCGACGCCGTCAATGAATGGCGGAATGGCGCGCCGCCGAACGACGACATGACGGCGGTCGCGGTGCGGATCACCGCCTGAAGTCGAGATCGGTCTCCTGCAGGTGGAGACCAAGGCTCGCGCCGCCGAACGTCGCCAGATCGTTGACCTTCCCCTTGACCCGGACGTGGGCGCCCCGCGGCGGCGTCCGGCCTTCCCGGCCCATGACGGTGACCTCACCGGTACCGTCGTCGACCTTATAGAAGTTCACCGGCAGAAAGCGCGTGCCCCAGGACGACGTCACGACGCCGTCGATGGCGACCGTGCGGTTCTGGTAGCGGCCGGGGTTGTACCTGAGCTCCTGGACGGATGGCGAACGGAGCGCGCACCCCGACACGATCGCGCTCGTCGCCAGAACGGCAGCAAGGAATGTGTGTGGACGGCGCATGGATGTTCCCCCTGGTTTCGGTCCCGCGGGCCGGCCTCAGGATCCGTCCACGGAGACAAAAATAGCCGCGCGAAATCGACTACTTGCGACGGGATGCGGCGATGCCAGCGCCTGCCTGAGTTAACGCACCCCGTTGATTCCGCGCGACTGCCCACCAGACCATCAAATCGCGTGCCCGTCCGTTAGCGTTGAAATCCCAGTAAATACTCGGTCCTGCACGATTGTCCGGCGGCGCGCGTCCTTGAACGCGGACAGACAGTGACCTCAGCGCGGGACGGAACCCGACAACCTTTTCCGAAAACGCGGCGTCTACCTTTCACCAGCGTTGACCGGGTTCCGCCGGGGCTTCATCCCCGCTTTCGTACCAGAGAAGAACCTTTCGCGAAGCTCCGGCCCCCGCGATCTTCCGGCGGCGTCCGAAGAGGAGACTGAACATGAGGGTGTGGTTAGCAACAACGGCAATTCTCGCGACGGCTGCGATCGGGCCCGCTGCCGGGGCGCAGAGCAGGTGGCACCTCGATGACGACTTGTCCTTGGTGGCGCCTGAGGCGGCCCAGGCGGTGCGGCTGCTGAAGTCAGGGGCTGGCGGCCAGATTGGCGTGACGATTCGCGATCTCACCGACGAAGACCTCAAAGGCAAGGCGTCCACCGGCGGGGTCGCGATCGAGAACGTCGAGGCCGAGAGCCCGGCGGCAAAGGCGGGCTTCAAAGCAGGTGACATCGTCGTCGAGTTCGACGGCGAACGGGTCCGCAGCGGCCGTCAGTTCACGCGTCTCGTGCAGGAGAGCGCCGCCGGGCGCACGGTGCCAGCCGCCGTCACGCGCGACGGTCAGCGGGTGGCACTGAACGTTCAACCTCGCGAGGGCGGTTTCCGCCTCATCGACGGGTTACCGCCTGTGCCGCCGACACCTCCCGCGCCGCCGGTGCCGCTGGCGCGGTCGTTCAAGTTCGACGGGCCGGTCATCGCAAAGATGTTCGGCGGCCGGCTCGGCGTGACGGTCAGCGAGCTGTCGCCGCAACTGGCCGAGTACTTCGGTACGAAAGAGGGCGTGCTGGTGACGACGGTGAACGAGTCGTCGGCGGCGGCCAAGGCAGGCGTCAAGGCCGGCGATGTCATCACTGCGATCGACAGTGAGACCGTCGCCGATACCGCAAGCCTCTCGCGGCGCACGCAGCGGCTCGAGAGCGGCGACGAGTTCGCGCTCACAATCGTGCGCGACAGGAAGACAATGACGGTGAAAGGAAAAGTCGAGGCGGCGCCGAAAGCGGCGACGCGGACGGTTCTCTAAAGGTCTACGCGCCCGCGGCTCCGCTCCTGGCCTGGGCCTTGGCGGGCGGTCCCACCAGCGTTGCGAGCTGGGCCGCGACGATCGTCGCGGCCGCCAGCTTCATGTCCTGGCGTTCGGCGTCGTGCATGACTTCCGCGGCCATGACGCCGACGCATCCCCCGGGTGTCACGAGCGGCGCCGCAATCGCGCCGGCCGAGATCGTATCAGCCACGACGGTCTGCAGCAGCGAGGTGCGGAACGCGGCCGCGGTCGCGTTCTCCGCGTCGCGGGGGATGGTCCCGAGCCGGTTGATCAGCTGCGGCGGATAGCCCTGCGCAAAGATCGGGTTGAGCTCGCGGCCATCGGGATCGGCAATCCACAGGACGATGCCGGACGCGTCGAGAATCGTCCGCGCCCGCTCGAGCAGCGACGGCAGCGCCCGGGTATCGACGACGCGGGCGAGATCGACGCAGAGGGCCGCGACTCCACCGAAGTCCGTCGTAACCATCGTCGGCCCGAACCCGGCAGGTCCGGGCGCCGGCAGCGACGCCTCCACGGCCCCTGTGCCGGGTTCAGCCCCGGCCTCGGCGGCTATCGTGTCGGCCTGCGGTTCCTGCGACGAGGCGGCCGCAGCCGGGGTGGCGGATTCACCGCGGAGCGGCTGCGCCGCCCGTACGCCGGCGGAGCGGTCGGCGTCGGCGGCGGTCCTGGCCGGCGCCCTTTGCGGCACGAGCAGGAGGACGGCGAGGAGCGAAGAGGCGGCGGCGGCAATCAACGCAAAGACCCCGCGCCTCGCTTCAGTGTCGGCAGCGGCCAGCCTGGCGCCGGATTCGGCGCCGCGGGCCTGTTCGAGAGCGGCCAGGGCCGAGTCGGTGAGCTCGCGACCCTCGCCGAAAATCACGTCCGACGCCAGCAGCGGTTGAGCCCGGCGGATGTACTCGATCGCGCGCTTGTCGACACGCGCGAAGTCGCCGAGCGCGGAGGTGACTTCGTCGAGCGACGCCTGCGCCACCGGCGAGATGGCGGTCGCCCGCAGGCTGGCCACCGTCTGCTGCAGGCTTCCCACCGACTGCGCGACGCGCGGGATCCAGAAATCCCCTGTCTGTCCGGCGGCAACGTAGCCACGCTGTGTGGCACGAAGCTCGACGAGTCCGTGCTCCACCATCCGCGCCGAGGTCTCGAACGTCCGCGCCGTCGTCAGCTGCGCCGCAGCGAGCGACTCACTCTTTCGAAACAGGAACGCGGCGACGGCAAGGGAAGCGATGAAGATCGCGAGGAGGACGAGACGGGCGGCTCGAGTGTGCATTCTGATGTCTGCGATCCGTCGTGACGATCGCCATCGCTCGCAGGCAGCGGCGGCGAAGCGTGGTGCATCTCGGCAACGGTTACTATAGCACCAGCGATCATCATCGCAGCCATGCGAATCGTCGCCATCGTCAACCCGATCTCCGGCCGCGGCATGACGTCAGAGACAGCCGCCGATCGGATCGCCATGATTCGCGCCGCGCTCGATCGCCGCAGCCTCGACGGTTCCGTCGTCCTGACGCAGCGCGCCGGCCATGCGCGCGAGATCGCCGGCCGCGCCGTCGAGGCAGCGGCGGATCTCGTCCTCACCTGGGGCGGCGACGGTACCGTCAACGAGGTTGGGAGCGCGCTGGCAGGGAGCTCGACCGCGCTCGGACTGGTTCCCGCGGGCTCGGGCAACGGTCTGGCGGGCGGTCTCGCGATTCCGCGCGAGCCCAACGCGGCGATCGCCGCCGCGCTCGACGGCCGCGTCCGCGCCGTCGACGTCGGCCTGTTGAACGATCGCGCTTTCTTCAACGTCGCCGGCCTCGGCTTCGACGCCCACGTCGCCCTGCTCTTCAACCAGCGCCCGCCCGGCCGCCGCGGCCCGCTGCCCTACGTGATGATCGGCTTCCGCGAAGGCGTCCGCTATGCCGGGCTGACCTACAACATCACCCTCGTCGACGACCACCGCACGACCACGACGGTGCATCGCGCCCTCCTGGTGGCATTCGCCAACGGCGTCGAGTACGGGATGGGGATACGGATCGCGCCGGCCGCCCGGCTCGACGACGGGCTGCTCGACTGCTGCGTCGTCGAGGACCGGCCGGTCCTGTCGCGGATCCTGGATGCGCGGCACCTGCTGCGCGGCAAGATCGAACGCGCGCCGCGGCTGCTCATGCGGACCGTGCGGTCGGCGACGGTGGAAGCCGATCACGACATCGTCTACCACGTGGACGGGGAGCCGGGCGTGGCTGGGAAGCGCCTGGTCGTTACGGTCCGCCCCGGCGCGCTCCTCGTGCGGAGTTAGCCCCGGGGACAGTCACCCGTGACTGTCCCGAGTGACTGTCCCCGGCGGGGCTGAAGCCACGCCCTACGGGTCCCTGAGCTAAAACGTTGGCAAATACGGGGTGAGGACGCGCGTAATCGCGGTCATCTGGCCGGTGAAGAGCAGGAGACCGATGCCGACGAGCAGCAGGCCGGACGTCACTTCGATGGCGTGATAGTGCTTGCGGATGCGGCTTGAGGCGGCAAAGAACTTGTTGATCGCCAGGGCCGTCAGCAGGAACGGGATCCCCAGGCCCAGCGAATAGACCGCGAGCATCACGACGCCTTCCCAGATCGTTTCTTTCGACCCGGCGAGGACGAGGATGCCCGACAGGATCGGGCCGATGCAGGGCGTCCAGCCGAACCCGAAGGCCATTCCCACCAGCACCGCGCCGGTCAGCGTCTTCGGCTTCGTGCCAGCCTGGAGGCGTTTCTCGGTCTCGAGGAACGGCAGCCGGAACACGCCCATCGTGTGCAGGCCGATGACGATCACCAGCGCGCCGGCGATGCGTTCGAGCAGGGTGCTGTTGCGAAAGAGGAAGCGTCCCAGAGCGCTGGCCGACGCGCCGAGCGCGATGAAGACCAGCGAGAACCCGAGGACGAACGCCAGCGACGTGACAATGACCTGGCGGCGCGCGGCCAGCGCCTGGTCGCCGCGCATCTCCTCGAGCGAGACGCCCGAGACGAACGACAGGTAGCCGGGGATCAGCGGCAGGACGCAGGGAGAGATGAACGACAGAAAGCCGGCGCCGAAGGCTGCGATCAGACTGACGTTCTCACCCATGCGTGTTCGTGTCCCGACGCAGGCGGCGCGTCTACTTCAGTTCTTTGAGCGGGATCGCGCCGAGCAGCGACGACAGCCCGTGCCGGCCCTCGAACTTCACCGGCGGCAGGTCCTGGAACATGAAATCCCACTTCCAACGCTCCGACGGGTTGGAGGCCTGCAGCCAGGTTTTCGCTGAAACCGGCCGCGAGAACTTGAGGTTCGCGACCGCCGCATAGGCCGGGTTGCCGCTCAGCGCCGATGCCAGTTCCGCGCGAATCTCGTCGCTCGACGCGTACGAGGCCGCGGCGCCGAGCGCCAGGCCGAGGTCAGTCAGGACCTTCCAGTCCTCCTGCGCCTCCGCCGGCGGCGCCATCGCGCGCGCCGACGCCTGCAGCCGGCCGTCCTTGTTTACATAGGACGCGTCTTTCTCGACCCACGATGCACCGGGCAGCACGACGTCGGCCGCCTTCGCCAAATCTGTGAGCAAAACGCCCTGGACGATGAGAAACGGCAGCTTGCCGGACCGCCGCGCCGAGATGATCCAGGACACGTCGCCAATCGAGCCGTCGGGACCAGGATCGAACACGTAGAGCGCCGCGACGCGTCCCGCCTCGACGTCCTGCCGCATTGCCGACAGGTCGGCCCCGCCATCTTCAGACGTGCGTACAGGAAAGCCCAGGTCGCGGGCGCCGTTGACGTTCGGCGCGTCAACCGGCGGAATCTTGAACGTCGTCCCGGCTGGCTGCGGCTTCGCGCGCGTCCGCCACGAGATCGCCACCGAATCTTCCGCGAGGCTGAAAGCGCCGCCGAGCCGCCCGAGCACCGCGAACTCTTCGAGCGAGGCGTGCGCCGACACGACGAACCGCAGCGCCGCCGGTCCGCCGCCGGCGACGACGCGCTCGGCGACCGTGCCGAGTGCATGGCTCCAGCTCGCTGGCTCGAGCGTGTCCTTTTCCTTGACAAGCGGCCGCTGCAGCCGGTCTTCGCCCTCGATCCAGTGGTAGTCGAAGCGGCCGATGTCGCACATCCAGTAGCTGTTGACGTCCGGATTGAAGCGCGGCGTCACGCGCGCCAGCCGGGCGCCGCGCGCCCATTCAGGCTTGGCCTTCAACCACACGGTCGTGTTACAGCCCTTTTCGCACAGCGTGCAGATGGTGTCGACCGCTTCCGGGTTGTCCCAGGGACGTGCCTTGAAGCGATAGTCGCGCGTCGTGATCGCGCCGACCGGGCAGACGTCCATCAGGTTGCCCGAGATCAGGGAGTGCACGCCTTCTTCGCCGAACGTGGCGATCTCACTGCCATAGCCGCGATCGACGATGTTGATCTGGGCGTCGTTGTCGACCTCGCGCATGAACCGGACGCACCGCGTGCACAGGATGCAGCGGTTGCGGTTCAGCATCAGGGTCGGCCCGAAGTCGACGTCGGCCTTGGCGCCCTCGCCGTCGAACACGCGGCGCGGGAAGCCCATCCGGCTTTCGTTCGGCCCGTAGCTGTACGAGAAGTCCTGCAGCGGACACTCGCCCCCCTTGTCGCAGACCGGGCAGTCGAGCGGGTGATTGATCAGCAGGAACTCGAACACGCTCGCCCGCGCGTCGACGACGTCGGGCGACTGCGTATGGACCACCATGCCCTCGGTCACCGTCGTCGAACAGGACGTCTGCAGCTTCGGCATCTTGTCGATCTTGACGATGCAGACGCGGCACGACCCGTCGATGCTGATGCCGGGGTGATAACAGTAGTAGGGGACGCTGATCCCCGCCTCGATAGCCGCCTGAAGTACGGTGCGACCCTTCTCGGTCGTGACGGTTCGGCCGTCAATCGTGAGCGACACGGTGTCCATAAGCCATCAATTCTAATATGAGGATCGACTGTCCGGTTGGGTGGTCGTCCGGCTGGCCGGTCGCGCCGACAGCCGCGCCCCCGCGGCCCCGCGCAACCGGCCTCGAGACCCCGAAGGTACCGTTGACAATGCGCCGTCCCGGGGCCTAGAGTTGGGACTCTCGCCTCGGCCAACCTCAACCCAGCAGGGGAGGGCCACATGGACGCCGTTCGTCTTCGTCCGCGTTTCCGGCTGGCGCCAGTCGTCGAATGGCTAGTCGCCGCCTCGTTTCTCGCCGCCACCATTGGCGTCGGGGCCATGATCCTTGCCGAATTGCGCCCGAATCCCGCGCCTGCCGCGGCGGGGGCGGTCAATCCGACGGAAGCGGCCGTCGCAAGCATTCCGCCTGCGGTACCTCAGCGGGCCGTTTCGGTGCCTATCCTGCCGTTCCTGGATGGAAAGGACGTCCGGATCGGCGAAACCTTCTCGGCCGTGGCCGGCCGGCTCGGCCGGGCCGCTGAGAGCGGCCGGCAGGAAGTGGACCGCGGCAGCCTCGGAGAACGGCTGACGCGGTTCTACGAATACGCCGGCTCCCGCTTCATCCTCGTCTTCGAGCCGTTCGAGCGGAACGGCGAGGCGCGGGTCGCGGCAATCTACCTCCCCTGACGCGGCGCGTCAGGAGCTCTTCACAATCTCGACGAGCGCCGCCGCGTCGTCATTGACCTCGACGCGGCGCAGCGCTCCCGCCTTGGGCTTCAGCGGAATCGCCTGCTCGACGATCTTCTCGCCGACGGTGACGACGACCTCCTCGGTCTCGCCGTTCATGTACGACAGCGTCACCGTCACCGGCACGGGCATCACCGCGCCGCGATGCTCGAACTTGACGATGATCTGATTCGGCATCCGGCGATCGATAGCCGAACGCGAGCGTCGGGATCTCGGCGCCGTGGATCCACGCGTCGAAGAACGGCGCCAGCTCCCGTCCTGTCGTCGCCTCCATCGCCTGGCGGAAGTCGTCGGTGCCCGCCTTCTTGAACCGCCACTCCGAATAGAACCGGCGCACGCCCCAGAAGAACGGCTCGTCGCCGACCATGCGCCGCAGCATGTGCAGCACCATCGCCGCCTTGTTGTAGACGAGGGCACGGAACACCTGCCGTTCGCCGCGGATGTGGCCGAGGCGATAGCCGAGATAAATCGGCCCCTGCGACGACGTGTCGATTGCCGATCGCCGCATCTGCCGCAGCACTGTCGGGAAGACGTTGTCGCTCAGCTCCTTCTCCGCGTACATCGCGGCGAAGTACTGCGAGAAGCCCTCGCTGAGCCACTGCTCGTGGTAGTTCTTCCAGCCGATCGCCTGTCCCCACCACTGGTGCGCCAGTTCGTGCGCGAGATAGAAGGAAGGGAAGCTCTCGAAGTTCACCGGGTCGTTGCGCCAGACGATGGGAGAGTTCGGCAGCGTCTGGTTGAGGACGGCGAAGTAGGCGGGGCTGTGCCCGCCCGGCAGCTCGTTCTCGGTGACGGCGAGCGAGAAGCTCGGGTACGGCGCCTCGCCGACGATCGAGGCGTAGAACTGCAGGATCGACGACGTCTGTTCGGCCAGCGAACGGGCGCGCCCGACCTGGCGCGGGTTCGCCTTCACCGTCAGCATCAGGCCGCGATCGCCCGTCGGCGCCTCGGCCGCAGGCGGCGACGCGGATGGCTCTCCCGACGCCGGCGGCCGCGAAGCCGCACTCGCTCCCCCGGGCCCCGTCGCCACGACCTTGCCATCACCGAACGAGCCTGACGCCGACCGTACCTTCAGCTGCGTGTTCGCGACGGGATTGAGGCGGCTGATGACGCACGACAGGTAGCGCACCGGCCGATCGTTCTGGAACACGAACGTCCGCTGGCGCGGGCCGGTCGTGGTCGGCGTATTCTGCCGCGGCGGTCCGGCCTGCGTGCCGCTGGCGACGATCTCGTATTCGGCCGGAATCGTGAGGCGAAGCGACGCCAGCGCGTAGTCGCTGACGGTCGACTGCGGGTACCAGTAGGAGTTGTTGCTGTAGATGTAGCGCGGCTCGATCGGGATCACCGGCAGCTCGCGTTCCGGCTGCTGCGACGCCGACTGGAGGTCGATCGCTTCGCGATCCATCTCGCTCGGTTCGAGCCGGCCGCTGTAGACGATCGACAGCGTGAACTCGTCGTCGCGGAATGCCGGCGTCGGCAGGTTGACGATCAGGTTGTTCTGGTTGACGACCCTCAGGTGCAGCAAGCGCCCGGCGCCGGGCGAGTAGACGCCGCGGACGGTCAGCTGCTCCGCCAGCTTCAGCGTCATCGTCGTCATGGCCGCGCCGCGCACGCGAATCTTCATGTGCGCCGTGCCGTTGATCCAGTAGCGTTCGGGCGTGATCGACGCATCGATCTCGTAGGCGACGACGTCGTAATCGACGAGGTCGTCTTCGCTGAAGTAGCGGCCGCGCGACGCCAGCTTTGCCGGCGAGGCGTAGAGCGAGACGTTGCGCCGGCGCCGGCGATCGAAGACCGTGATGTCCTCGGCCTCGTTGCCGGATCGCGCGTAGGTCAGCGTCCCGAAGCGGCGCGTGCGGACCTCGGCGATGAGGTCGCCGGACGAGGGGATGAGCGACCAGCGCTCGCGACTGAGGTCGGTGAGATCCAGCTGCAGCGTGCGGACGATGAATTCGTCGAACACTTCCGTGGCCCGCCGCAGATCGGCGGCAACGACGGCGCGCTCGACGAGCGCCTCGGCCTTGAACTTCGACTGGAACTCGGACGGCTTCAGCCGCACGAATGCGGCGTCGAATTCCGACACGAGATCGTCGGCGCCGGTGAAGAGTCGAATCTGCGTCTGCTCCGCGGCATCGGGCGGGTTGAACCGCATGCGGCCGCGACCGAGCAGGACCACGGCGGTCGGCCCGTCCGGAATCTCGGCGAGGAACGCGGTACCGCTCGACATGTCGATCGTGAGGTCGGTGCCCGCCAGCACCAGGTTGCGGACGTCGTACTGGCGTGTCGCATTGAGCGCCAGCCTGTAGAGTCCGGCAACGTTGGACAGCGCCTCGACATCCTCGATCCGCCAGTCGCTGGCGTCGGCGCCGGCGGCCGGCGGCCGGACGACCGATCGCCACGTCGACAGCACGCCTTCGCTGCCGCGCTCGACGAAGATCTCCAGCAGCAGCTCCTGCCGGCCGCCGTCGAGCAGCTGGCGATCGCGCTCCTTGACGACGACGCGTGTGGGTTTCTCGCCGACTGTCGCGGCGAGCTGGTCGAGCGCCGCGGCGTCGCGGTCGCGGACGGCGAGTTCGAGGAGCGCTTTCCGATCGCCCGTGCCGAGCGCCTGTTCGAGGCGGACGACGAGGCGCTCGAGCGCTTCGACATTCGTCGGCGGCTGGGCAGCCGTGGCGAGTGGCGCCAGGAGAAGGCAGGCAAGCGACAGCAAGAGCCGCGGCCCCATGGTGGTCACATCTTAGACCCCGCAGCCCGTCCATGGGAAACCCGGGGACGAGTGGTATGACGTACGGGTAACGGTATTAAACGACAGTCTCTGCCGCAGCGGTCGAGGTTGCGTACGGAACGGTATCCGCACGCCGCTTCACCACCAGCACCGTCAGGTCGTCGGCGAACCTCGAGCGACGGGCGTGCGCGTGGACGGCCGCGAGGATGCCCGAGGTGATCGTCGCCGCGGTGCTCTGGGCGTCCTGTTCGAGAACACGGGCAAGCCCCTCTTCTTCGAGCGGCTGACCGTCGGGGTTCTCCGCCTCGGTGATGCCGTCGCTGTAGAAGACGAGCAGGTCACCTGGCTCGAGCGTCGTCTCCGCTTCGCAGTACTCCGACGGCTCGAAAAGCCCGAGCGCGATGCCAGTTCCCTCCAGACGATCGAAGCGGCCGTCGCGGCGGCGAATGAGGGGAGGATTCTGGCCGGCGTTCACGTAGCGCAGGCGCCCGGTGCGCGGATCGTACACGGCATAGACGAGCGTGATGAAGCGCGACGCCGGGCTGTGCCGGCAAATCTGAATGTTGAGGCGCGCGACCAGCGCCGACGGCGCCAGCCGTTCCTCGACCAGCGTCCGCAGGGAGGCGAGCAGCAGCGCCATGAGCAGTGCCGCCGGGCTGCCCTTGCCGGAGACGTCGCCGAGCGTCAGCACGATCGTGCCGTCGGCCTGCGGCAGCACGTCGTAGAAATCGCCGCCGACGGTGTTGGCCGGCTTCGTCGTTCCCGACACTTCGATCTCGCCGGCCTCCAGCGAGCCGCGCGGCAGCAGCGCCAGTTGAATCTCGCGCGCCACCTCGAGCTCGCCCTTGAGGGACAGTCGCTCGGCGACCTCGAGCAGCACGAGCAGGTTGACGAGCGCCAGGCTCAGCACGAGCGCGAACGTGCCGCTCGCCCAGGTCGGCAGGAGCAGCACCACCTGGAAGAATGGCATCCCGACGGGCACCGGCACCGGGGCGAAGCCCTGATAGAGGTTCAGGACGCCGACGAAGGCGATGAGGAGCGCGACGATGTAGACGGCGCGCCGCGCCGGCGGCAGCTTGAGCGTGAAGGCAATGAAGACCTGGCGGGCGCGGATCGCCACCCGCTTCCACCACGGCAGCCCGGCCAGGGCCTCGTCGTCGAGGCCGCGGGCGTAGAAATCGAACGCGTCCCGCGTGTCGTCGGTGAAGAGCCGCTGCAGGTCTTCGTGCGACAGGTCACGAGTGTAGGTGTTGATCCACTCGCGCGCGCGGTCCGCCGGCGACGTCGTCGGGGCCATACAGCGAGTATACGGGGGCAGGGACGCCCGGGTTTTGTCCGGCTCAGCAGGTTACTCGCCGGCGGCCGCCGGCGGCGACCCCGTCAGCTCGTAGAAGACGACCATGACGATGGCCGCGGTCGGGATGGACAGGATCGCGCCGACGACGCCAAAGAGCTCGCCGCCGAGGAGCAGCGCGATGACGACCGTCGTGGCGCTGACGCCGACCTGCCGTTCCATGATTTTTGGCGCCAGGACGTTGCTCTCGAGCTGCTGCTGGATGATGAAGAAGATCAGCACCAGGAGGGCCTTGTTCAACGAGATGGTGCCGGCGACGGCAATCGCCGGCACGGCCGACAGGATGGGGCCCACGACCGGGATCAGCTCACCGATCGCCGATATGAGCGCGAGGACATAGAAGAACGGAATGTCCATCAGCCACAAGGCGAGTGCGGTCGTGGCGCCGATCAACGTGCCGAGAATCAGCTGGCCGCTCAGCCATGCACTGACCTTCACGACGATGTCCTGAAACATGCCGGCAAAGCGTGCCCGCCGCTTCGCCGGAAACAGCCGTACGATCCCGTCGCGCAGCTGCTCACTTTCGAGCAGGAAGTAGTACGTCAGCAGCAGGATCGTGAGCAGGCCGAGGGCGCCGCCGGCGACGCCGGCCAACGCCCCGAAGGCAGTGCCGAGCATCCCGCCGCTCTCGGCCTTCGCGAGCGCGTCGTGCCACGTTACGTCGAAGCCCCGGGCCTGCAGGAATCCCTGGGCGCGGCCGAGCATGTCCGGCAGCTGCTGCCGCAGCTCCTGCGCCTGGGTGACCAGCGGTGGCACGACGATGAAGCCGATGGCCACGACGATGCCGATGATGAAGACGTAGAGCGTCAGGATCGCGAGCCAGCGCGGAAACCGCCCGCCGATCGGAAGAACCTTCTGGCGCTCAATAAGCCTGACCGTGGGGCTGAAGCCGATGGCCAGGAGAGCGCTGAGATAGATGAGGAGGAGCGCGCCGCGGGCCAGATAGGCCGCGCAAATGGCGATGACGGCCAGCGCCGTCATCCAGATCGCGTAGCGAATGAGGGCCTTTGGTTGATCGGCCATAGGGCAGCTGGCCGAAGCGCCTACAAAGCTGATGCCGCCGCGGGGTTGAGACTCTGAGGGGCCACACTCCGGGGACAGTCACGGGGGACAGTCACCAGTGACTGTCCCCGGCGCGCCCTACCGGAGAAACTCCCGCGTGAATTCTCCGATGTCGTCGTAGATGGCCGACAACTCCACTGGCGAGGCAAGAAAGACGACGCGGAAGAAGCCATCCTCGGGGCGGGTGCCGAAGCCCGAGCCGTAGACGCAGAGGATGCCGGTGGCGCGCAACAAGCCGAGAACGAAGTCCTCGTCGGTCTTCCCCGGCGGCAGTGTGACCTTCGGCATGGCGTAGAACGCGGCCGACGGCGCGACGACCGAGATGCCGTCGATGGCATTGAGGCGGCTCGTCGTCAGTTCAGCGCGGGCGCGGAGGTCGGCGCGGAACTGGGCCTGATGAGAACGGTCGCCGACGAGCGCCGGGGCGATCGCGTGCTCCATTGGACCGTTCGAGCACAGGCGGCCATCCGCGAGCTTCTTGACCGCCGCCAGGACACCATCGAGCCGGTCGTCCCCACCCACCGCCATCCAGCCGGCGCGCCAGCCGGGCGCCAGGTAGGCCTTCGACAGCGACGAGAACGAGATGACAGGGGCGGCGAGGTTCTCGGCGGCGATGGCCGGCACGGCGCCGTCATAGGCGAGGTCGGCGTAGACCTCGTCGGCCAGGAGCGGAAAGTTGTGCCGGTCCGCCAGCTCGACGAGCTCGCGCCGCACCTCGCGGGGGTAGACCGCGCCGGTCGGGTTGTTCGGGTCGATGACGACGAGCGCCCGCGTCGCGGCCGTGATCAGGCTGCGGATGTGATCGACGTCGGGCAGCCAGCCGCGGACGGGATCAGTGCGATAGAAGACTGGCCTGGCGCCGATCTTTGCGAGCACAGCTGTGTACAATGGATAGGTCGGCACCGGGATGAGCACTTCATCCCCAGCCTCGGCAAGCGCAGTGAGCGCCAGCTCAATGCCTTCCGACGTCCCGGATGTGATGACGACGCGGTCCGGAAGGACCGGCATTCCACGCCGCGCACAATCGGCGGCCACGGCTTCGCGCGCTTCGAGGATCCCGACCGAGGGCGCGTAGCCATTCTGTCCGCTCCGCAGCGCCCTTTCGACGGCGTCGATGAGGTGCGGAGGTGTCTGGAACCCGAAGATGATTGGGTCGCCGATGTTGAGATACCGGACTTTCCGTCCGGCTGCCTCAACCTTTCGGGCCTCCGTCACGATATTGCGGATTGCGTAGACGAACCCCCCAATCCGTGTCGCTACCGGGATAGAGGCGGTCGCTCTGGGTGCCATTTCGCCGATATTACAGCAATTTCTGGCGTTTTTGTGCAGGCGTGGGATTTGTAGAAATAACAGTCGGTGTTTACGACGATCGCGTAAAAAATACGCGTTTTTGGCGGGTTTCGAGGGTCGACAGCTATGTTATCCAACTCATATGGAAAGACTTACAGCCATGGCAGGCTCTTTGGAATAGCTGAGCGCATGCTGAGGCGCCTGGCCGTTCTCGCCGCCTCAGCCGTTGCGGCCACGGTCCTCGGGTCCGGAGCCGCGGTGGCCCAGACACCACCGGCGCCGCCGCCGGTCGCGCCGACGCCGCCGGCGGCACAGGAACCGACGGTCCGGTTCAAGTCGGCGGTCGACCTGGTTTCGGTGACCGCGGTAGTGCGCGACAAAAAAGGCCGGTTCGTGTCCGATCTCTCCCGCGACGACTTCATGGTCATGGAGGGAGGCGAGCGGCGGCCGATTATCGGGTTCAACCAGGAAGCGAACGGGCCGGTTCGGGTCGCGGTGCTCTTTGACATCAGTGGAAGCATGCGGGTGGGGACCAAGTCGGTCGACGCCAAGCAGGCGGCGCGGCACATCTTCAGCTCGCTGCAGGCGGGTGACGAAGCCGCGATGTTCGCCTTCGACACCCAGCTCGACAAGGTCGCCGGCTTCACCCGCGACTTCAAGGGGCTGGAGGGCAAGGTCGACAACATCGAGCAGCCGTTTGGACAGACGTCGCTTTACGACGCCATCGCCGAGACCGCCAAAGTCGTGGCGGCAACGGCGACGAGCGAAGGCCGGGTGCCGCAACGCACGGCCATCGTCGTCATCACCGATGGCATCGATACGAAGAGCCGGCTGACGGCGCCGGAAGTCTCGGGGATCGCCAGCAGCATCGACATCCCGGTCTACATCATGGCCGTGATGTCGCCGGTGGACGATCCGCGTAACAGCGACTACGGCACCGGCGCGATGAGCAGCGGGCTCACGGATCTCGCGCGGTGGACCGGCGGAGACATCTTCATCGCGATCGCGCCGGCGCACACGAGCATCGCGGCGCGGCAGATCGTCGCGGAAATGCGGCACCAGTACATGCTGGCGTTCGAAGCTTCTTCGCGCACCGGCTGGCGGCCGCTCGAAGTCAAGGCGAAGGATCGCGAGCACGTGGTGCGCGCTCGCAGCGGGTATACGGCGGGTGGGGGAACGACGCCTTCGGCCGACACTGTGCAGAGAGACAAGGTCAGGCAGGGCGAGAAACGGACGACGACGAAAGGCGGCGAGCAGTAGGCCGCAGGCGAAGCAAGGCCCGGGATCGCGACCTGGAGAGAGGTGCAACGCGGACCCGGGGCACGGCACGGATTTGGCGATCGCCAAACCTGTAGGAATTGACGTTCATAGACCGGTTATAGACGGAGGAGAGATCATCATGAAGAAAGTCGTGCTGGCGGTACCGTTGCTCGCGCTGGCCCTCGGTGGAACGACGGCGTGTGCGACCAAGAAGTTCGTGCGTGGCGAAGTCGGCCAGGTCAACGATAAGGTCGACACCTTGTCGCGCTCACTCGAAGAGACGCAGGAGCGGACCCGCGCCAACGAAACCAAGATCACCGAAGTCGGTCAGGCGGCGGCGGCTGCGGATCAGAAGGCTCAGACAGCTGGGCAGCAGGCCGCGCAGGCCAATACCGCGGCGGCGGCGGTCAACACCCGCGCTGACGCGATCGAGAAGGCTTCGAAGCGGATCGTCTATGAGGTCGTCCTCAACGAAGAGAAGGGCAACTTCAAGTTCGGTCAGGCGGCGGTGCCCGAGAACGTCGGTCCCGAGCTCGATCAGCTGGTCTCGCAGCTGAAGGCCAACCCGAACGGCGCCTACATCGAGATCGAAGGCCACACCGATAACACTGGTCCTAAGGACATCAACTACAAGCTCGGCCTCGACCGCGCCGAGAACGTGAAGCGCTACCTCTACGAAACGCACCAGGTGCCGCTCCACAAGATCAACGTGATCAGCTACGGCGAAGAGAAGCCGGTGGGCGAGAACAAGACCCGCGATGGTCGCGCCCAGAATCGCCGCGTTGTCATCAAGGTGATCGCCTAGGCAATCAGCTGCCACCCCGCGGAACCCTGTTCCCGTCCAGGGTTCCGCGCCGGTGGCTCAACGGTTTCCACCAGCAAGGTTTTCTTCGACACGACAGTGTTGCCCTCGACCGGGGGCGGATCGCTGGGGGCCGTACCGGGCTGGTCCGGTATCGGTGTCCATGATTAACGTCAGCACTTTCGCAGGGTGCTTCGCGTTCCGCCTCCGGTCGGCGGCAACACTTTCGTTTTGCCACCTCCTCCGACTCGCCCCAGCCATAAAGTTCAGCCCGACGCGGGTCGATACCCCGACTATGCCCGTATCGATGCGTCCCAGTGTCCGGAGTGTGTACCGCGGCCTTTCAGTGGCGCTGCTGCTGATGGTCGCGACCCCCTGCGCCGCCCAGGGCTTCGGCATCGGCGGCCGCATGTCCATGGTTCGACGGGATGTCAACGGTGACGACGACGCGGTGCGGTTCTGGGGCGGCCATATTCGGCTCGGTCTCGGCCAGCGCATGGCGCTCGAGGTCGCGCTCGATCGCCGCAGCGAGGAGCTCGAGCTGCTCAACCAGCGCGTGAAGCAGACGCCGATACAGACCTCGATGCTCATGTACATGGCCGGCGGCAGCTTCCGTCCATACGTGCTCGGCGGGCCCGGCTGGTACAGGACGAGCATCGAGCCGTTCGAAGACGACGGCGTCCTCGACGACCTCTCGACGACCGAGTTCGGCTGGCACGCGGGAATCGGCGCCGAGATTCGCGCCGGGCGCAACTTCGGCTTCCACGGCGACTATCGCTATACCTTCCTCGACTTCAACGGCGACGACGACGATGATGACGACGACGGAGGCGGGATTCTTGGCGGCGGGGTTCTGGGCAGGTTCCTGCCGTCGTACGGCGGATCGATGTGGACCGTCGGCGCCACCGTCTACTTCTGAGCCCTGAGCCCTACAGCCCTGAGCCCCGAACCCACGGCGCTGGCAGTGGCCGCGGCAGTCGGCTATCCTCCCTCCAACGAGGTGTCCCCCATGAAGCAGCGCACCCGGCGACGCCTGGCTGTCGCCGCCCTGACGGTCGTCGCAGGCTTCGGCGTCGTGTCCGCCCAGCCGCGCGCGATAAAGAAGATCGAGTTCACCGACACCAGGCTGAAGAACGGCCTGCGCGTCATCATCTCGGCCGACCGCGCCGCGCCGGTCGCCGCCGTCGCCGTCAACTACGACGTCGGCTCGCGCGACGAGCGCAAGGGCCGCACCGGCTTCGCCCACCTCTTCGAGCACATGATGTTCAAGGGCTCGGAGAACGTCGGCGCGCTGGAGCACCCGCATCTCATCTTCGCCAACGGCGGCTCGATGAACGGCACCACCAACAAGGATCGCACCCTCTATTACGAGGTGCTGCCGGCCAACCAGCTCGATCTCGCGCTTTTCCTCGAAGCCGACCGGATGCGGTCGCTCGACATCACCAAGGCCAACCTCGACAACCAGCGCAACGCGGTGCAGGAGGAGCGCCGGCTCGGCGTCGACAACCAGCCGTACGGCAAGACGTTCGAGGTGCGCGACGAGCTCGCCTACGAGAACTTTGCCTACAAGCATTCGGTCATCGGTTCGATGGAAGACCTCGGGGCCGCGACGGTCGAGGACGTCGCCGCGTTTTTCAAGACCTACTACGCGCCCAACAACGCCGTCCTCAGCGTCGTCGGCGACGTCGACGTGACGGTGACGCTGGAGAAGATCCGCAAGTACTTCGAATCGATCCCGTCGCAGCCGCCGCCGCCGAAGGTCGACATGGCCGAGCCCGAACAGAAGGCGGAGCGCCGGACGACGATCGAGGACGGCCTGGCGCGGCTGACCCGCATCGACATGGTCTACAAGATTCCGCCGAGCGCGCATGCCGACAACGATGCGCTGCAGGTGCTGGCGACGGTGCTGTCGAGCGGCCGCTCGTCGCGCTTCTTCGAGAGCATCGTGCGGCAGAAAGAGCTGTCGACCGGGGTCAGCGCGTTTGCCGGCGAGAGCCGCGGCCCCGGCCTCTTCGGTGTCGTCGGCACGGTGACGCCGGGGAAGGCGGTCGCGGATCTCGAGGCGGCGATCGACGCCGAGATCGAGCGGGTGAAGGCCGGACCGATCGAAGACTGGGAGATCGAGAAGGCGAGGAACAACGCCCGCAGCGCGCTGGTCAACAATCTCGGCAACGCGCTCGGCCGCGCCATCTCGCTCGGCGAGGACGCGCTCTTCTACGATCAGCCGGGCCGGATCAACACGACCGCGGACAACATCGCGAAGGTGACGGCGGCTGACGTCCAGCGCGTCGCGAAGACCTACCTGGTCAAGACCGGCCGGACGGTGGTGATCACCACGCCCAAGGGCGCGCCGGCGAAAGGGGACGAGTAATGCGGTCTCTGATGCGCAAGACGAGCGGACTTCTCGGCGCCGCGATCGCAGTGCTCGCGGCCGCGTCGGCGGGCGTTGCCGTGCACGGCCAGATGCCGCAGGGCGGACAGCCGCCGCCGGCCGAGGGGCTGGTGATCAAGGGCAAGGCGCCGGTCTCGAATGACATCCTGAAGATCAGCCTGCCCAAGCCGCAGCAGGCGAAGCTCGCGAACGGCCTGACACTGCTGGTCCTCGAAGACCACCGGCTGCCGAGGGTATCGTTCCAGATCCTGGTACCCGGCGCGGGCGGCTACTACGACCCGGCGCCGATGATCGGCCTGAGCGGCTACGCCGCGCAGATGATGCGCGAGGGCACCGCGACGCGGACGTCGCAGCAGATCTCGCAGGATCTCGAGACGATGGCGGCGAACCTCAACGTCGGGAGCAGCCCTTCGGCCACCGGCGCGACCGTCTCCGGCGGGGCGCTGAGCGAGAACCTGCCGCGCCTCTTCGATCTGGCGGCCGACCTGATGCTGAACCCGTCGTTCCCCGCCGAAGAATGGAAGCGGTTGGCGACGCGGTCGCGCGCCGGGCTCGTGCAGCAGCGAACCCAGCCGGCGTTCCTGTCGCAGGAACGCTTCCTCAAGGTGGTGTTCGGCGATCATCCGGCCGGCCGCATCTCGGCGACGCCGGCCACCCTCGACGCCATCACGCGCGAAGCTATGGTCGAATGGCACCGCACCCGGCTGGTGCCGGATCACGCGCTCCTGGCGTTCGCCGGCGACATCACCATCGCGGAGGCGCGCAAGCTCGCGGAGACGAAGCTCGCAGCATGGAAGAACGCGGGAACGGCGAAGCCGGCCGTCACCGATCCCCAGGCGATGGGGCCGGCGAAGGTGTATCTCGTCGGCCGCCCCGGCTCGGTCCAGACCAGCCTGGCGGTGGGGACGCAGTCGATCGCGCGAACCGATCCCGATTTCATCCCGCTGACCGTCGTCAATCGTGTCCTCGGCGGACCGATGGGACGCCTCTTCCGCCACCTGCGCGAAGAGAAGGGCTACACCTACGGCGTCGGTAGCAACTTCTCGGCGACGCAGTTCCGCGGCCAGTGGTCGGCCAACACCAGCGTTCGCACCGACGTCACCGATCCGGCGCTGACCGATCTCCTCGGCGACATCGCTGCGATGCGGACGACGGCGGTGACGGAGAAAGAGCTGAACGACGCCAAGCGTTCGATCGTCGCCGGGTTTGCGCTGTCGCTCGAATCGCCGGAGCAGATGCTCGGCTACTACGTGCAGAACTGGCTCTACAACCTGCCGGCCGACTACTGGGATACCTATCCGGCGAAGATCAGCGCGGTGACGCCGGCCCAGGCGCAGGCGGCGGCGGCGAAGTACTGGGACCCGGCGCGGCTGCAGATCGTCGCGGTGGGTGATGCCGGCAAGATCACCGAGATCATGCAGAAGAAGGGCACGCTCGAGATCTACGACGCCGACGGCAAGCTGGTGAAATAACTACGCCACACCTTTGGCCGCAATCTCCTCCATCGCCGCGGCGAAGGTGTCGACCTCCTCGACGGTCGTGTAGACGTTCGGCGTGATCCGCGCCCCTTCGTACTCGGCGTGGACGATCGGCGTGGCGATGATGCGCCACGTCTCCCACAGGCGTGCCACCAGCTTCGGCGTCGGCACGCCTGTGATCTGTACCGTGCCGATCGCGCACGAGTGCGCCGGGTCGAGGTTCGTCTGCAGCTTGATCTTCGGGTTCGCGGCGAGCCGCTTCGCCCAGCGATCGCGGAGATAGCGCAGCCGCGCCGCCTTGCGCTCGATGCCGATGCCCTGGTGGAACGTCATCGCCTCGGCGATGGCGTTGTGGTTGGCGGCCGGGTGAGTGCCGATCTCCTCGAACTTGCGGATGTCCCCCTGCCTGGCCGCCGCCGCCGGCGTCAGCGGCCAGAGCGACTCGATGTTCTCCCGCCGCACGTAGAGGAAGCCGGTGCCGATCGGCGCCAGCAGCCACTTGTGCAGGCTGGTGCCGTAATAATCGCAGCCGAGATCCGACGCCTTGTAGGGAAAGTGGGCGAAGGCGTGCGCGCCGTCGACGATGGTCTTGATGCCGCGCGATCGAGCCTCGTCGCAGACGCGTTTGACCGGGAAGATCTGGCCGGTCAGGTTCGTGATGTGGCAGAAGTGCAGCACTTTCGTCGCCGGCGTCAGCGCGGCGATCAGCCGCTCGGCGAGAACGTCCATCGACGGCGGCGGTACCGGGAACGAGACCTTCTTGACGACGACGCCGTCGCGCCGCGCCCGTTGATCCCAGGTGTCGAGCATGCGGCCGTAGTCCTGGTTGGTCGTCACCACCTCGTCGCCCTTGCGGAGGTCGATGCCGAGCTGCGCGATCTGCAGCGCCTCGCTGGCGTTGCGCGTGATCGCCAGCTCCTCGGCGTCGCAGCCGAACTCGGCGGCGAGCCGCCGCCGCACGCTCTCGATGTTGGGCTCGAGGATCTGCCACATGTGATACACGGGCGCCTGGTTGGAGATGTCGAGATAGCGCTTGAGCGCCTCGTGCACGACGCGCGGGCTGGGACAGCAGCCGCCGTTGTTGAGGTTGATGATGGTCCGGTCGAGCGTGAAGGCCTGCTGGATCTCGCGCCAGTAGGTTTCGTCGGCCGCGACGGCGGCCGCAGGCTGGCCTTCGACGCGGGCCGACGCGCCCTGCGCGCGGGCCAGGCTCGCATCGGTGAACGTCGCCACGGCGGTCGCACCCGTGACGCGCAGGAACCCTCGCCGGCTCACCATCGCTGCTCCTTCGGAAGGCCCCGAGGATACTGTATTTCGCCGGCGGAACGATGACAGAATGGAGCCCTGGGATGGCCTCCTTCGCTCCTCTCATCGTCCGCGCCGCCGTCGGCGTCGTGTTTGCCGCTCATGGAGCACAGAAGCTGTTCGGGGTGTGGAACGGCGGCGGCGTCTCCGGCACCGCGAGCTTCTTCGCGCAGCTCGGACTGACGCCCCCGTATGCGCTCGCGCTCCTCGTCGGCCTCGTCGAGTTCTGCGGCGGCCTGCTCCTGATTGCCGGCGCATTCACGCTGATCGCGTCAGCCGCGCTGATCGTCAACATGCTCGTCGCGGTGTGGAAGGTGCACGCCGCGAACGGCTTCTTCCTGAACTGGACGAACGCGCCAGGGATCGGCCACGGCTTCGAGTTCAACCTCGTGCTGGTGGCGGCGCTGGCATCGCTGATCGTCAGCGGACCGGGGGCGTTGTCGTTCGATCACTACCGCCTCCGCGAAGCCGAAACCCAGGCGGCGGGACGGGCAAGGCTGCGTGCCGGCAAGGTGTGAAAGGGGACGATTCTGGATCTCGCGAACAAGACAGTCCTCATCACGGGCGGCCGGCGGATCGGCGGCACCGTCGCCGGCGCGCTGGCGCGGCGCGGCATGGACGTCGCGTTGTCGTACAACCGTTCGAGCGCGGAAGCCGAAGAGACGGCCGTCGCGGTGCGGGCAGCGGGACGCCGCGCCGAATTGCTCCAGGCGGATCTCTCCCGCGGCGATGAGTGCGCGCCGCTCGTCGATCGCGCGGCGGCGGCGCTCGGCCGCCTCGACGTCCTGATTCACATGGCCTCGCGCTACCGCTCGGTGCCGCTTGCCGATGCCGGCGAAGCGGAATGGGACGCTGCGCTGGCCGTCGATCTGAAGGCGGCCTTTCTCTGCGCTCGCGCCGCCGTGCCGCACATGACGCGGGCCGGTGGCGGCCGGGTCATCACCTTCAGCGACTGGGTGGCGGCAAGCGGCCGGCCGCGCTACAAGGACTACGTGCCGTATTACGTTGCGAAGCGTGCGGTCATCGGCCTGACCGAGGCGCTGTCGCTGGAGCTGGCCGAGCACCAGATCCTCGTCAACGCCATTGCCCCGGGACCAATCCTCGCTCCCCCGGACACCGGAGCGGACGAGCTGAAAGCGGTTGAAGCCGCCACCCCCCTTGGCCGGTGGGGCGGCGAAGACGAGATCGTCACCGCCGTTTTGTTCCTGCTGGAGAGCAACTTCGTCACCGGGGAGACCATCCGCGTCGACGGCGGACGCCACGTCCGCTGACCCAACCCCAGCCGTTTTTCTCACAAGTTCAATCGGCAAGGAGCTTGCTCCGATCTCACCTGAGAGCAACAACAGAGGCGAAGTGTCTACGCATCATGTGGTAGGCGGCGCCTCCGCTTCGGTAGCAGGCGACCCAATGGATGCGCGGGCAAAGAGCCAGGCCAACGGCTTGCGGCTGAAACCAGGCGGTACGACCGCCGGCGGGTCAGCGCGGCAGTCCGGCAGCCAACCCGCTTCCAGACGTGAAGTTCCGCGGATTCTCGTGGTCGAGGACCAGGAAGACGTCCGGCGGATGCTCGCGACGGCGCTCGAAATCGAGGGTTATCGCGTGATCGAGGCCGCCAACGCGAAGGATGGCCTCGAGCGTCTCGGACGCGAGTCCTTCGACCTCATCCTCACTGACTACGCCATGCCCGGAGGAACCGGCGCCTGGATGCTGGAGGAGGCGGTCCGGCTCGACCGGATCAATGGCGCCGCGGCCATGATCGTCACCGCCCACCCGGCGGTCCGCGTGCGCTCGACGGTCGCCGTCATCAACAAGCCGTTCGAGCTGGACTATTTTCTCGATCAGGTCCGCGAACTGATTGGTTCCAAGACAGCTGCCCCGGTCGTCGGATCCCGCGCCCAGCCATCGACCCGCAAGCGCAGCTGACCGCCGGCGCCTGACGGCCCGGAATCAGAACAACTCCCGCATCGACTCCAGCGCGCCGGTGAGCTCCTTGCGATCCCGCGCGAAGCAGAAACGGACGTAGCCCTCGCCATTCGCGCCGAAGTCGGCGCCAGGCACGCAGCCGATCCGGCCGCGCTCGATGAGGTACTGGGCGAGCGCCCAGGACTTCGACGCCGGCGCGTCCGCCGGCGGCGTCCATGACGGGTCGATCGCGAGAAAGGCGTAGAACGCCCCCTTCGGCGGCGCGCCGCTCAGCACTCCACCGGCGTGCTTCCTGATCCCTTCGAAGAACAGATCGCGCCGCGCCTGCAGCTCGGTGCGAAATGCCGCGATGCACTCCTGCGATCCTTCGAGCGCGCCGATCGCGCCGTACTGCACGATCGACGTCACGTTGCTGGCGGTGTAGAACAGCACCTTCTTCATGCGGTCGCGCACGGCCGCATCGCGGACGACGACGTAGCCGAGGCGGAGCCCGGTCATCGCGTACGACTTGCTGAGGGTGTAGAAGGAGATCGTCCGCTCGTGCATCCCCGGCAGCGACGCCGGGCTGACGTGCTCGGTGCCGTCGTAGATGACGTCCTCATAGGCCTCGTCGGACAGCACCCACAGGCCATGCCGCGTCGCCAGCGCGGCGATGCCCTCATGATCCTGCCGTGACAGCACCCCGCCGGTCGGATTGTGCGGCGAGTTGACGTAGATCGCGCGCGTCCGCGGCGTGATGCGCGCCGCGAGCTCGTCGAGATCCCACCGCCACCCGAGGCGTTCGCGCAGCGGGCACGGTACCGGGACGCCGTGCGCCAGCCGGATGTTGCCCATCGCCGGCGGCCACTCCGGATCCGGCACGATTACTTCGTCACCAGGTTCGAGCAGGCCGTGGCACAGGATGAACAGCGCGTGAATGCCGCCCATCGTCACCATGATCTCGTCCGGTGACGCGACCGGAATGTGATTCTTGAGGCGCAGCTTGTCGGCCAGCAGCTCGAGCAGCCGCGGCACGCCGGTCGTTTGCAGGTAGTGGCTGCGGTTGTCGTCGATGGCGCGCTGCATCGCGCGCTTGACGGTGTCCGGCGCGTCGAAGCTGACGTCGCCCTGATCGAGCCGGAACGGATCCTTGACGCCGTACATCATGTCGCGGATGCGGATGATTCCCGACAACGGCACGTCGTCGATGAAGTGGGCCATGTTGAGCGGTCATCCCGACGTCGCCGGCGCCGACTCGCGCGCCAGGCGCAGCACGCGGTCGAGCGTCGACGCGGCTTTGCCCACGGGCAGGTTGCTGACGTAGAAGTGGCGGACGCCGGCGGCGGTGAGATCGCGAATCGAGCGGGCGCAGATCTCGTCGGCGGTCGCGCCGGCCGCGAACTCGCGCGTCAGCTCGTCGATCGGGACCGGCAGGAAGCTGCGGAGGATGTCGAGGGTCTTCGCGTTGGCGGATCGGTAGTAGAAGACGCCGAAGAGCCCCGGCACCGACAGACCGCGGCGATCGGCTTCCTCGAGGAACCGGGCGACGGCGGGCCGGCTGTGGTGCGACACGATCTGCGTCAGGTAGAACTCGGCGTTGGCGTCCTCGTCGAGGAGGTAGCCGACCTGGTTCGCCGCCGTTGCATGCGGGTTGGCCCAGCCGCCGAGCGTCAGTCCCGGCTGATGCCGGCGGATGTGCTCGCGCAGCTGCCAGGCGTGCTCGACACAGCGCGGCGGCCCGACGCTCTTGTCGCCGCCGAGGATGACGAGCGATTCGAACCCCTGCTGATACGCGCGGTCGGCGTACGCGAGGCAGTGCTGCAGCGTGTGCTTGGTCGTCAGGAACGGCGTCACGCTCGAGCGCGGGACGTCGCTGCCCATGTTGCTGACGAGGTGCCGCAGGTTGTCTTCCTCCTTCAGGCCGACGGCGCTGTCGGTCAGGAACACGAACGTGTCGTTGCGCGTCAGCCCCTTGATGGCGTGATAGGTGTCGATCCACGCGTCCATGCTCGCGCCGGTGGCGAGCTCCGCCCGCGGCGGACGCAGCTCGGCGGTGATGACTGGCGTGGTGGACTGCAGGCGTTCGAGAAGGATGCTCATCCCTGGCTATATAGTAACTGGGTGCTTGGCGCACTGGGCTCGCTGCCCTCCATCCCTTTCGCCCCGGAGCCCACGCCAGTCGAAGAAATGCCGCGGCTGCGCAGCGCGCTCGCGGCCGCGCCGAGGCTGCTGGTCAAGCGCGACGACGCGATCGCCTTCGCGTTCGGCGGCAACAAGGTCCGCAAGATGCGGCTGGTGGCGGCCGACGCCGTCGCCCAGCAGGCGGACACGCTGATTACTGCCGGCGGGGTCCAGTCCAACCATGCCCGCGTCACCGCCGCCGCCGCGGCGCGCCTCGGCCTGCGCGCCATTCTCGTCACCAGTGGGGCAAGTGGTCAGCCTGCAGCGGAACCTCGCGCCAACGCCCTCCTCGATCGCCTGCTCGGCGCCGAGATCATCGCCGTCGACAGCCGCGAGGCCCGCACCGCCGCCATGGAAGCTGCGGCGGACCGCGAGCGCGCCGCCGGCCGCCGGCCCTACGTCATCCCGATCGGCGCCTCGACGCCGCTCGGGGCCGCCGCCTTCGCCCACGCTGTCATCGAGTTGCTGGAGCAGATTCCGCCTCCCGACGTCATCATCCACGCCTCGTCGTCGGGCGGCACGCAGGCCGGGCTCGTCGCCGGCTGCGCCCTCGCCGGCGTCAGGACGAGGGTCATCGGGATCAGCGCCGACGAGCCGCGTGCGGCGCTGACGGCGGAGATCCGCCGCATCCTTGCCGGCCTCGCCGACCTGATTGGCACCGATCGCGAACGGTTCGACTCCGCTGACGTCATCGTCGACGACGACTTCGTCGGCGACGGCTACGGCATTCCGTCGCCGGCCGGCCGCGAGGCGCTCGAACTGCTGGCGCGGACCGAAGCGCTCTTCGTCGATCCCACGTACACGGCCAAGGCGATGGCCGGCCTGATCGCCTACATTCGCCGCGGCGATTTCAGCCGCGACCAATCGGTTGTCTTCTGGCACACCGGCGGGCAGGTGGCCATTTTCGCGTAGCAGGGCACAGACACATGAATCTGACGTTCCTGGGAGCCGCGCGTACGGTGACGGGCTCGAAGCATCTGCTCGACACCGGCTCGGCCAGGGTGCTCGTCGATGGCGGCCTCTTTCAGGGCCTGAAAGACCTGCGCGAGCGCAACTGGCGGCCGTTTCCGGTCAAGCCGTCAGAGCTCTCGGCCATCGTCCTCACGCACGCGCATCTCGATCACTGCGGCTATCTCCCGCGGCTCGTCGCCGACGGCTTCCGCGGCCGCATCTTCTGCACCGCCGGTACCCAGGACCTCTGCCGCATCGTCCTGCCCGATTCCGGTCGGCTGCAGGAAGAAGATGCGGAAAACGCCAACCGGCACAACTACTCCAAACACGCGCCGGCGCTGCCGCTCTACACGGAGACCGACGCGCATCGGGCGATCACGCACCTCCAGCCGGTCGGCTACGATCGGCCAATCCCTGTCGCAGACGGCGTCGAGGTCGACTTCATCAACGCCGGGCATCTGCTCGGCTCCGCGTACGCGCGGATCCGCGTCAACGGCAAGACCATCCTTTTCGGCGGCGATCTCGGCCGCTTCAATCGGCCGGTGCTGCCCGATCCGACGATGGTCGACGAGGCCGACTACCTGCTCGTCGAGTCGACGTACGGCAACCGTATCCACGAGCGGGACGACGACGGCGAGCGCCTGGCGCAGGTCGTCAAGGCGACGTTCGAGCGCGGCGGCCGCATCGTCATTCCCGCGTTCGCGATCGGCCGCGTCGAAGAGTTGATCTACTGGATCAAGCGGCTGGAAGAGCAGAAGCGGATCCCGGTCATGCCGGTCTACGTCGACAGCCCGATGGCAGTTACGGCGCTGGGCCGCTACATCGAACGCGTCAACGAGCTCGACGAGGACCTGCAGCCGGAGGCTACCGACGAGATCGCGCCGCACGGGCCGGCGGCACGCAACGAAAGCAAGGAGCGGCGCCGCCAGGAGGCGCGGCAGGAACGGCAGGTCGCGGTCTTCGCGACCCAGCGCTTCCGGACGGTTTCGTCGGCCCAGGATTCGAAGCAGCTGACGAGCTCGCGACAGCCGGCCATCATCATCTCGTCGAGCGGCATGGCGACCGGCGGCCGGGTGCTGCACCATCTCAAGGCGTCGCTGCCGGACCCGCGCAACACCGTGCTTCTCGTCGGCTTCCAGGCCGAGGGTACGCGCGGCCGCCATCTCGCGGACGGCGCGTCGGCAGTCAAGATTCACGGCAACCTTGTGCCGGTGAACGCGCGCGTCGAGAAGATCGATTCGATGTCCGCCCACGCCGACTCGCAGGAGATCCTGCGGTGGCTGGGCGGTTTCAAGCGCCCGCCGGCGATGACGTTCCTGGTCCATGGCGAGCCGACGGCAATGGAAGCGCTGCAGGCGAAGATCGCGGCGGAATTGAAATGGCCAACGAAGATCCCGAACCACGCGGAGACGGTCGAGTTGGCATAGCACGCTGAGCGAACGAAGGACAATAGTTCATGCGTTCCACCCTCCCCATGGCTTTGATTGGAGTAGTTATGGCAGTGACAGGTGGCTGTGGCTCGGGCTCGTCGAGCAACACGCCTACGACCGGGACGTCGGCGCCGGCGGCACCGGCCGCAACCGCGCCCGCCGGTCGCAAGTACCTTCTCGAGCGCGTCGACGACGCAGCCGTGGTGCAGCTCTACGCCGACGGCTTCGAGAAGCTGGCGGTGAAGGAGAAGGTTCTGATCTGGCACCTCTATCAGGCGGCGCTCGCCGGGCGCGACATCTTCTACGACCAGCGCTACGAACACAACCTCGAGATGCGTGATGTGCTCGAGGAGATCCTCACCCACGCCAGAGGCGTCGACGCGGCGACGCTGGCCGAGATCGAGCGCTACACGAAGCTGTTCTGGATCAACACCGGTCCCTACAACAACCTCACGGCGCGCAAGTTCGTGATGACGTGCACCCCGGCCGCGTTCGCGGCCGCCGCGGCCGCGGCGCAGACCAACGGCGCGAAGTTCCCGCTGCAGCCGGGCGAAACGCTGACGGCGATGCTGACCCGCATGCAGCCGCTCTTCTTCGACGCGGCAGTCGACCCGATCGTCACCAGCAAGACGCCGGGCAAGGACAAGGACATCCTCGCGACCAGCGCCAACAACCTCTACGTCGGCGTGACAATGAAGGACGTCGAGGGCTTCGATGAGAAGCACCCCTTGAACTCGCGGCTGGTAAAGAAGGATGGCAAGCTGGTCGAAGAGGTCTATCGCGTCGGCGGCCGCTACGACGCGCAGATCAAGAACATCGTCTCGCACCTCGAGGCGGCGCTGCCATACGCCACCGAGCCGATGGCCCGGGCGCTGTCGGCGCTGATCAAGTTCTATCGCACCGGCGAGACCAGCGATCGGGCCGCCTACGACGTCGCCTGGGTCGAAGACAAGGCCTCGCCGGTCGACACCATCAACGGCTTCATCGAAGTCTACATGGACGCGCGCGGGATGAAGGGCTCGTGGGAGGCGCTCGTCTTCTACGTCGATCCGGTCAAGACCGCCGAGATCCGCAAGCTCGCAGCCGACGCCCAGTGGTTCGAGGATCGGATGCCGTGGGACGCCCGCTATCGCAAGACCGGCGTCACCGGCATCACCGCCAACGCCATCGACGTCGTCGTCGAGACCGGCGACTCCGGACCGATCACCCCGGTCGGCATCAACCTGCCGAACGACCAGACGATTCGCGAGAAGTTCGGCAGCAAGTCGGTGTCGCTCTCGAACGTCAACGAGGCCTACGATCGATCGACGACCGCCGAGTTCCGGCGCGAGTTCGCGTGGACGCCGGAGGAGGCGGCGCGGGCCGAGAAGTGGAGCGCCGTCGCCAGCGAGTTGACGACCAACATGCACGAGGTCATCGGCCATGCGTCCGGACTGATCTCGGAAAAGCTGAAGGGCAGCCCGCAGACCGCGCTGAAGGAGCAGTACTCGGCGCTCGAGGAATCGCGCGCCGATCTGGTGGCGCTTTACTTCGTCCCGAACCCGAAGCTGGCCGAGCTCGGGCTGGTCGAGGCGAAGGATCAGCAGGAGATCGTCCTCGCCGAGTACGAGGCTTACACCCGCAACGCGCTGGTCCAGCTGCGGCGCATCCGCGAGGGTACGCAGATCGAGGAAGACCACATGCGCAACCGGCAGATGATCGTCCGCTGGCTGATGGCGAACTCGAAGGCGATCGACGTCCGCGAGCGCGAGGGCAAGACGTTCTTCGTCATGGTCGATGCCGGGGCGTTCCAGGAAGGCGTCGGCCGGCTGCTGGCCGAGGTGCAGCGGATCAAGGCCGAAGGCGACTACGACGCGGCGGTGAAGCTGTTCGACACCTATGGCGTCCATTTCGACGCCCGGCTGCGCGACGAGGTCGTCGCCCGCGTCGATCGCCTGAAGATGCCGTCCTACACCGGCTTCGTGCAGCCGCGGCTGGAAGCAATCAAGTCAGCCGATGGTCAGATCTCGGACGTCAAAGTCTCGTATCCGATGGACCTGGCGACGCAGATGCTCGAGGTACTCGGGCCGGAACCGGTAGCACACGGCGTGGTCGCGCTCGCGGCACGTCTGGCCGGCGTTGGAGATCAGAAGAGATGAGAAGCGCGGCGATCGTCGGTCTGGCGCTGGCGCTCGGCGCTGGCGGCGCGGTTGCCGCGAGGCAGCGGGGCGGCACGCCCGAGCGGGATCGCGCCCGTGAGGTCACACGCCGCGCCGTTCTCGAGATCGAGGATGCGCGGGCGCCGCACCCGGACGACTTGCGGACTCTGGCGCTCGCCGCGCGCGGTCAGGACCCGCAGCTGCAGCTGCTGGCGATCCGCGCCATCGGCCGGCTGGAGCGTCGGGACGCGATTCCCGAGCTGCTGCCGCTGCTCACCACCCAGCCAACCCGCGCCGAGGCGGCGAACGCGATCGCTCAGTCACTGCGCGGGCCAGCGCTGTCCGACGCAGGATCGTCCCGACGGCCGTCCTCCGAGAGCGGACAGCTGGAACAGGCAGTCGTCGATGCGCTGCTGGCGGCCGGGGCGCAGGAGCTCACGGCGCGCGCGCCGATCGCGCTGTCAGCCGTGGCGCGATCGCTCGGCCGCATACCGCACGCCAGCGCCGCGCAGCGGCAGGCGTCCGAATCGTTCCTCCGCCGTATCCTCGAGACGACGTTCAGGGCGGCAGACGACGAGCCGCACATCGGCGCGGCGCGCGGCCTCGAGTCGCTGGCCCGCATCAACCGCAAAGTCCATCGCCTTTCGCCCGAAACCATCGAGAAGCTGCAGGAGCTCGCTCTCATCTCCGACCCGCTTCGAGTCGAGCGTCGCCGCAACGTGCTGCTGGCGCTGGCGGCGGCGCAGGGCATCGACCTCGACGTCGTCCGCAGCATTCGCGCCGGCGATCTCGAGGCGCGCCGGGTGGCCGTTATGGCGCTGGCCGGCGCCGGCCTCCAGGTGCCCGGCGACGAACGCCTGCGGCTGATCCGGCAGTTTCTCGAGGATGACGCGCCGCTCGTCCGCTTCGAGGCGGTGCGGGCGTGGGCCGCGCGCGGCGCCGCCAGCGAAGGCTGCGGCCCGCTGGTCGAGGCACTGACCGACCCGCACCCGAGCGTGTCGCTGGCCGCGCTCGACGCGCTCGGCGATCAGTGCAACGACGATCCCGGCGTCACCGAGCGCCTCGCGACAGCGGCGCGCCCCGACAACACCGCCGCGTGGCAGCGGCGGGCGCATGCCCTCGTCGCGCTGGCGAAGCGGGCGCCGGACCGCGCCGCGGTGCACCTCGACAGTTTCTCCCGTCACCAGAACTGGCAGTTGCGCTTGTACGCCGCCCGTGTCGCCGTTCTGCTCGGCGACGTCGCGGTGCTGACGCGTCTCGCCGGCGACGAGGACGACAACGTCGTCGAAGCGGCGCTGCCGGCGCTGCGCGAGCGCAGCGGCAGCGAGACGGATGCGATCGTCGTCGCTGCGCTGGGGCGGAAGACGCGGATTGTCGGTCGCCACCAGGTGAGGCCGTATCAGGCTGTCCTCGCCGCGGCGACCGCGCTGCAGGGGGCTGCCGCGACGCCGGCGCTCGTCGGCGCGCTGAGCGACGCGCTCGAGCGCATCAGCGAGGAGCGGTGCGAGACCTCGCGCGACGTCAGGCTGGCGCTGATCGCGCGGTTGTCCGAGATGGGATCGGCGGAGCAGGCCGGCGTCCTGTCGGAACTGCTCACCGACATCGATCCGGTCGTCGCCGCCGCCGCCGGCGTGGTCGTGACGAAATGGACGGGAAAGCCGGCGATCGTCGACCCGCCGGAGCGGGCCCCGCGCCCGGCGCCGGCTGACTCCGGGACGCCGACCGAGGCGGTGAGGATCGAGATGGAGGACGGCCGCCACTTCGAGCTGCGGTTCTTCAGCGTGGCGCCGTATGCCAGCGCCCGGTTCCTCGAGCTCGCGCGGATCGGGTACTACGACCGCCTCGCCTTCCAGCGCGTCGTGCCGAACTTCGTGATCCAGGGGGGCGGGCCGAACGCCAACGAGTACTGCGGCGACTGCCCGTTCGCCCGCGATGAAGTGGGCCTGGTGCCGCACCGGCGCGGGACCGTCGGCATCTCCACCCGCGGCCGTGACACCGGCGACTCGCAGATCTTCGTCAACCTGGTCGACTCGCCGCGGCTGGACCACACCTATACCGTCTTCGCCTATGTCTGTGACGGCATGGAGGTTGTCGAATCCATCCAGGAAGGGGACCGTATGCAGCGCCTGTCCGTCGTCACGCCTGCAAAGGACTGCACCCCGCCGCCGGGTTGAGCTTACCGAATCCTAACTTCTTCTTCAGTCGATGCGCAGGCGGCGACGCTGGCGGATCCGTATTCTATAGAGCCGTCTCGCTAACCCGCGAGCGAGCGGAAGCGAGCGAGCCTGGCGAGCGGAGCGGGGCCATGGGGCCCCCGCGAGCGAGTTAGTAGGGGAGTCCGAGGGGCGAAGCCCCTCGGTTAAGAAAGACGAGGAACCAATGTCTGTTGTGACGTCGCCGGAATCGCCGGCCACCGAGAATTTTGCCGAGCGCGCGTTCCAGATCATCAACGACGCCGGCCTGGCGTTGATGCTGAGCGTCGGCCATCGTACCGGGCTGTTCGATACCATGTCGGCGCTGCCGCCGTCGACCGCGGCGCAGATCGCAAAGTCGGCGCAGCTGAACGAGCGCTACGTGCGTGAATGGCTGGGCGCGATGGTCACCGGCCGCATCGTGACCTACGACGAGCGGACGGCGACCTACAGCCTGCCGGCAGAGCACGCCGCGTTGCTGACGCGCGCGGCCAGCCCGAACAACATTGCCGTGACGATGCAGTGGGTGTCGGTGCTCGGCGGCGCCGAGGACGCGATCGTCGAAGCGTTCCAGCACGGCCGCGGCGTGCCCTACAGCGCCTACCGCCGGTTCCATGTCGTGATGGCGGAGGAGAGCCGCCAGACGGTGGTCGAGGGGCTGCAGCCGCACATCCTGCCGCTCGTCGACGGCCTGGACGGAAAGCTGAAGGCGGGCATCGACGTCCTCGACGTCGCCTGCGGCAGCGGCCAGGCCGCGGTCGCGATGGCCGAGACCTATCGGGACAGCCGCTTCACCGGCATCGACATGTCGAGCGAGGCGATCACCGCCGGCCGCGCCGAGGCCGAGGTGCGCGGCGTCAAGAACGTCAGCCTGGTCCAGGGCGACGTCGCCGAGCTCTGGCTCGACGGCAAGTACGACCTGGTGACGGCGTTCGACGCGATTCACGACCAGGCGAAGCCGGACCGCGTGCTCGAACGCATCCATGCGGCGCTGCGCCCCGGCGGCACGTTCCTGATGCAGGACATCGCCGGCCACACGCATGTCGGCGACAACCGCGACCATCCGCTCGGGCCGTTCATGTACACGGTCTCCTGCATGCACTGCATGTCGGTGTCGCTCGCGTCCGGCGGCCCGGGCCTCGGCGCGATGTGGGGCCGCGAGAAGGCGGTCGAGATGCTGAACGCCGCCGGCTTCAGGAACGTTCGCGTCGAGACGCTGCCGCACGATCCGATCAACTACTACTACGTCGCGGTAAAGCAGAGCTGATTGCCACCATGCACGACGTCGCAGGCGCCAGCCTGTCCGCCGCAGATCTGAGCCAACCGGTGCTACCCTCCTCCGAGGGCATGACCACCTGCACGTTCGGACCGTTCAGGCTCGATTCCGCGACCGGGCAGCTGCGCCGCGGCGACACGGTCGTGCCGCTGGCGCCGAAGGCGTTCACGGTGCTGCAGCATCTCGCGATGCGCGGCGGGCAGCTGGTGACGAAGGACGATCTGCTCGAGCTCGCATGGGCCGACGTCCATGTCGGCGACGGTGCCCTGAAGGTCTGCATCCGCGAGATCCGCCGCGCCCTCAACGACGACTCGCGGACGCCGACCTACATCGAGACCGCGCACCGCCGCGGCTACCGCTTCATCGCGCCGGTGACGATCGATCTGCACGCCGCGCCGCCGGCCGGCACGGCGATGATCGCGTCGGGTTCCGCCGTCTCGGTGGTCTCGGTTCCGGAGACGCACTACGCCCGCAACGGCGACGTCAACATCGCCTATCAAGTCGTCGGCAGCGGCCCGCGCGACCTCGTCTTCATCATGGGCTGGGTCTCGCACCTCGACTACTTCTGGGCCGAGCCGTCCTTCGCCCGCTTCCTCCACCACCTCGCCAGCTTCTCGCGCCTCATCCTGATCGACAAGCGCGGCACCGGCCTCTCGGATCGCGTCACCGAGCTGCCGACGCTCGAGCAGCGCATGGACGACGTCAGGGCGGTGATGGATCAGGTGGGCTCGAGCTACGCCGCGCTGATGGGCGTCTCGGAAGGCGGGCCGATGTGCGCGCTGTTCGCCGCCACCTACCCGGAGAAGACGCGCGCGCTGGTGATGGTCGGGACCTACGCCAAGCGCCTGTGGGATCCGGAGTACCCGTGGGGGCCGACCCGCGAGGCGCGCGAGGAATTCTATCGTCAGATCCAGGAAGGCTGGGGCGGTCCGATCGGGATCGAGGATCGGGCGCCGAGCATGGCCGGCGACCCGGCGTTCCGCGCCTGGTGGGCGACGTACCTGCGCATGGGCGCCAGCCCGGGTGCGGCGCTGCAGCTGACGAAGATGAACGCCGAAATCGACATCCGCGACATCCTGCCGTCGATCCGCGTGCCGACGCTGGTGCTGCACCGCCGCCACGATCGCTGCCTGAAGGTGGAGGAGGGCCGCTACGTCTCGAGCCGGATTCCGGGCGCGCTCTTCGTCGAGCTGCCGGGCGAGGATCACCTGCCGTTTGTCGGCGACCAGGCGCTGATGCTCGACGAGATCGAGCGCTTCGTCACCGGCGCGTCGGCGCGGGGGCCGCTCGACCGCGTCCTCGCGACGATCCTCCACATCCGCGCCGAGGGAAACAACATCGGCTCGTTCTTCCAGCACGCCTCGCACGAATGCGACTGGTTCCGCGGCCGCGCCATGGACATGTCGGCGACGGCGCTGATGGCGGCGTTCGACGGTCCGGCGCGCGCGATTCGCTGCGCCACGTCGCTCGTCGAAGCGGCGCCGCGCTTCGGCGTCACCGTTCACGTCGGCCTGCACACTGGCGAGTGCGCGATCGACGAAGACACTGCTTCCGGCCCGCCCGTCGAGCTCGCGGCGGGCATCGCCGCCATCGCCAACGCCAACGAAGCCCTCATCTCCCGCACCGTCTGCGACATCGTCGGCGACGCCGGCCTGCCGTTCCAGGACCGCGGCACGCACGAGATCGCCGGCTTCGGCGAGTGGCGCCTGTTCGCGGTGTAGCGCGCAGCTGTCGTAGCGCGAAGCTTCAGCTCCGCGACAGAATTCACGAGCCCCAGGCGACCGCGATTGGCAGTTCAGTACGTGGGCCGGAGCTTCAGCTCCGGCAGATCGGTGCACACGATTCTCACCTCGCGACGAGCCGCTGGAGCGAGACCCCGTCGACGCCGCTCAGGGCAAGCTGGCTGTCCAGGCCCGATTCCGCTCGCCGGGAACGGCGCCTCCGCTCGTACCCTGCCGCTGCCGCGTCGTGTAGGCGCTGGACAGCAGCGACAGTGATCAGGCGCTCGCGGCCCGACATATCTATTCAGCAACGGCACGGATCACAGGGACGGAACACGACGCAAGGAATCGCTGCGCCGCCGTTCCTGCTTCGCAGCGCGTCGGCTCGCTCCACGGGCCTGGCCAGCCAGCTTGCCCTGAGCGGCACCGAAGGGCCCCCCGCGGCTGTCGGGACGCGAGACGAGCGGGGTCGATCGCGATCACCCGCGGGCGTGACGACGTCGGGTCGAGGCGCCGTGTGAGCGCCGTGACAGCGGAGTCAAAAACGGGCCCGCAGCGGGTCCCATCGGCGGCGGCGCTGATTCGTCTCCGGCGGTCGAGGAAGCTTGTGGCTGAACCGATGCTTTACCGGCGTCCGGCAGACCCCAAGCCGCCGCCGCATCGTGAGCCATGCCGCGGAGGGTCCGTTTTCCACGGCGCGAAGTCGGCGCCACGGCCCGACGTCGTCGCGCCCGCGATCACGCGGTGGCGTCGTCGCGTCCGCAGCCTCGAACCCCGAACCCCGAGCCCGCGCGAAGCGCTCCCACGAGAGTGCTATCCTGAATTGCTACCGCGCTGTCGCCCGGAGGTCCCAATGCGATTCAGCCCTGTCTTGTTGTCCCTGGCTCTTGTAGGCGCGCTGGTGCTGGCCGTTCAGGCGCAGGACAACCCTAAACCGCCGAAGAAGGGTGATTCGCTCATCATCAAGGGCTGCCTCCGCGGATCGGCGGTCGAGGGCGCCGAGACGATACGCAAGGACGCCGAGGGCGAGGCGAAGCGGGATGAGGACGTGCCGGTGCTGACCTACCGGCTCGAGGGAAAGAAGGATCTGCTCAAGGAACTGAAGGAGCAGTACGACAAGAAGACGGTCGAAGTGCGCGGCATCCTTCGTTCGGATCTTTCGGGGGCCGGCGTTGGCACGACCGTCGGCAATACGCGCATCGCCATCGGCCTGGATCCGCGGACGTCGCGCTCGCCGCACGCCACCGACCAGGCCATTCCCGTGCTCGAGGTGACCGCGTTCGACGGCTCGTCGATCACTTGCGCGCGTTGAGCCACAGGTCCGTGGTGTTCGCTCCCACGTTGTAGGCGTTGACGAACGTCAGTTTGCCGGTTTCGAACAGGCCGGAGATCGCGTAATCGGTCGGGACGACGAAGAGATCCGGCGATGGCTCGGTTCGTTGAATGTCCGACAGGCGGTACTCGACCGTGCCGAGACGCGAATCCGCCAGCCGCGATTCGAGCAGCAATCCGAGCTCTCGCGACTCCCAGCGCTCATCGACGATCTCGAACACTCCACCGCCCTGATCCGTCCCGGTCATCGTGACGCGATCGCCGAGCGCTATCGTAACCAGTCCGCGTTCCGCCGGCTGAGGCTGCGCCTCGTCCCATACGAGCAGGGCCTGTTCGACGCGGACGCGGCCCAGGCGATCGCGGAAGTATCCGGCAGTCGCCGTGCGATCGATTCGGGTACCGTTCGGGAGCGATCGTCTTACGATAGTGGTCGCGACGGCCGAGAACGGAGCGTCGGCAATCGGACCGGCGGTGAGGGGGCCAGTCGACAGCTCCCGCTGCGCCAGCAGGAGAGCCGGGCCGACGAGGAGCAATCCGGCAACCAGACTCAGCGAGGACAGGATCGAAGCCATTGCGCCTTCCTTCGTTCGCTTTTCAGGCCCCCTCGTGGTGAACCACGTGCCGGTCGCCCTGATCCGGCTGTGCCTTCCCATCTTCCTGATCGGGTCGCTTTCGGGCCAGCCGCTCGATCTGCCGGCGCCACGGACGCTGGCGCAGGGCGTGCAATTCTACCAGCTCGACACGGCTGCCCTCGTATCCCCGCCCGAGCCGATGTCCGTGCGGATGCTACGGCTCGATCCGGCGGTTGCGGATCTCCGCTCCGTCCTCGCGAACGACGAAGTGATGGGCACCGAAACCGTATCCGCGCTCGCTACCAGGCACAAGCCGCTCGCGGCGATCAATGCCGGCTTCTTTCAGGCCAACGGCGATCCCTCCGGCGTCCTGACCGTCGGCGGCCAGCTGGTGAGCGATGCCCGTCGCCCGCGCGGCGCGGTTGGCATCCGCCAGGACGGCAACGTCCTCCGCCTCGTCGTCGGACACCTGCGCGCGACGGCGTCGCTCGTTATCTCCCAAGCGCGCGTGCCGATCGACGGCATCGACACGACGCGGATACGCGGACGACTGATGCTGTTCACGCCGCTCTACAACGAGGACACGGATACCGCCGGCCGCGGCATGGAGTGGGTGGTGACGCGGAGCGGCAGTGGAACGCCGTCCGCGTATCGAATCGCCAGCGGTCCGCACCGCGAGGGCCGCACGAAGATTCCGGCCGGCGGCTTCGTGCTATCGTTCGGCGGCGAGAAGCTGCCGCCGGAGCTGTCGGCGATCAAGCGCGGCGCGCGCCTCGGCCTCGAGGTGCTCTACGATCCAGTCGACGGCGACGCCGACGGCCTGGGCCGGAGCCCGCGACATCGTCGGCGGCGCGGGACTCCTGATCAAAGACGGCGAGCCGGTCACAGACTGGTCGCATCGAAACCTTTACCAAGGGCTTCGCCGAGCTGCGCCACCCGCGGACGATGATTGGCTCCGGCGCCGACGGCGCAATCTGGCTGGTGACGGTCGACGGCCGTCAGCCGCAGCGCAGCGTCGGCATGACGCTCGTCGAGCTCCGCGACTTCGCCCGGCGGCTCGGCCTCGTCAACGCGCTCAACCTCGACGGCGGCGGCTCGACGACGATGTGGGTGGAGGGGCGGGTGGTCAACAGTCCTTCGGACGCCGCGGGTGAACGCCAGGTGAGCGACGCTTTGATCGTCGCGCCGCGCCGCCAGAACGGCGAACGCCGCCAGTGATCTACCGTTTCGGTCCGTATACGCTCGACCCGTCGGCGTATCGCCTGACCCGCGACCGCGAGATCATCCAGCTCTCGCCGAAGATCATCGACCTGCTGCTCTATCTCGTGGCGCGGCAGCCGGCGCTGGTCTCGAAGGACGATCTGTTCAAGGCGCTGTGGCCGGACGTTGCCGTCACCGACAACGCGCTGACGCAGGCCGTGTCCGAGCTGCGCCAGGCGCTGCACGACGATCCGGCCAAGCCGGCCTACATCCAGACCGTCGCCCGCCGCGGCTACCGCTTCATCGCGCCCGTGACCGGCGCCCAGACATCGCCCGCGACCATGCCGGCGCTGGCGCCGACCGAGGTCGTGCGCGAATCGGCGGCGCTGCCGGTGATCGCGGTGCTCGACTTCACCAACGTCACCGGCGATCGCGAGCTAGGTTGGCTGGCTTCGGGGATTGCCGAGACCGTCACCAACGATCTCCGCGCCATCGCGCCGATGCGAGTCGTCGATCGCCTGCGGGTGGTCGAGGCGGTGCGTCGCTCGGGCGGCGAGCTGTCATCGATTCGCGCCGATCTCCACCTCGACCTCGCGGTCGTCGGCAGCTTTCAGCGCGCTGGCAATCGCCTACGCATCACCGCCCGCGTCGTCGATGCGGCGAGCGGCGAAGCGACGGCGGAAGCGAAGGCGGATGGGGCGCTGGAACAGGTGTTCGAGCTGCAGGATCGGATCGTCGGCCAGTTCGCCGACGTGCTGTGGGCTGGCGGCCGTCAGGTCCGGACCGTCGCCGACACCAGCTCGCTCGAGGCGTATCGCGCGTATACGGAGGGCCGGGTGAAGCTGGAGTCTCTCGACGCCTCGTTCGTGCCGGCAGCGATCGACGATTTCGAGCGCGCGATTGGGCTCGACCCGCGCTACGCTGCCGCCCACGTCGGGCTCGCGAACGCCCGCTTCTGGCAGTATGAGGCGTCACGGCCGAAGAACCAGCCCGAAGCGTCGCTCCTGGCGCGGGCCATCGACCACGTGCGCAAGGCGATCGAGATCGAGCGCGATCTCGCCGAGGCGCACGCGACGTTGTCGTTCCTGCTGATGAGCGCCGGTCGTGCCGGCGAAGCGCTGGTGTCGGCCCGGCGGGCGGTGGGGCTGGAGCCGCGCTACTGGGGCAACCAGTTCCGGCTCGCGCACGCGGCATGGGGCGAAGAGCGGCTGCAGGCGCTGGCGCGGACGATCGATCTCTACCAGGACTTTCCGTTCGCGCACTTCGAAATGGCGATGGTGCACATCGCGCGCGGACATCTCGACCGCGCCGAGCCGGTCCTGCGGGAGGGAACGGTAGTCCAGGACCGCCAGGCCGATCGCAAGCAGCGCTTTCCCGCCAAGGGCTTGCACTGGCTCCTCGGCCTGGTGCGTCTTGCTTGCGGTGACGAGGTCGAGGCGCGGCAGGAGTTCGCGCTCGAACTGGCGTCGGGGCAGTCGCAGCTCTACGCCAGGGAGTTCGCGATGAACGCCCACGACGGCGCCGGCTTCGCGAGCATGAAGTCGGGCGATCACGCCGGCGCGATCGAGCAGTTCACCAAGGCGCTCGCGCTGTTTCCGGCGCACGCGCGCTCGCTGATTGGCCTCGGCACCGCCCGGGCCGCCGGCGGCGATGCGGCAGGCGCGGAATCGTCGTTTGCGGCGGCGATCACTGCGATCGATGATCTGCGCCGCGGCGGCCGCAGCAGCGAGGCGGCGCTCGCCGAACGCGATGCTGCGTGCGGTCCGCGGCGACATCGCCGCCGCCATCGCGTCGCTGACGACACTGCTCGAGCGCCCGGATCTGCCGTTCTCGGGATGGACGATCCCGATCGAACCGCTGCTGGCGCCGGTGCGCCAACACGCTGACTACGAAGGAGTACGCGCGAAGCTGGCGGAACGGGCGCGATAGTTGCGCGTTCGCGGAGCTGAAGCGCCGCGCTACGAAGGAGCGTACGTAGGCCGGACTTCACCAGCATCGCGGCACGTTCAGCGTCGCTCACACACGCTCACGACTTCTCATCCTCGATTGTTCGAACCTGTATCCATGACATCGGTGAAGCAAGACACGGCGGCCGGGCCACGCCGGCCGATTACGCGGGCACAGGCCGCATGGCTGGACGCCGAGTCGGCGTCATGGGTCGAGGCCGGGGATCTCGCTGCGGAACAGCGGGCGCGCATCCTCGACTCGTACGCGACCGAGTCCGGCGAGCACCGCAGCATGATGGCGTTGATGCTGCTCGGCACGCTGATGTTTGCCATCGGCATCCTGCTTCTCATCGGCTACAACTGGTCGGGCCTGCACGCGAACGTCAAGGTCGCGATCCTCCTGGCGTCGGTTGCCGCTGCTTACGGCGGTTCCGCGCTGGCCAGCGCCAGGGGGCGTTCGACGATCGCCGAGGTCGCCGCCTTCGCGGGTGTCCTGCTCTTCGGCAACGCGATCTTCCTGATCTCGCAGGTCCTGCACACGCAGGGCGACCTCCCCGACGCCTTCATGTGGTGGGCGGTCGGCGCGCTGGCGACGACGATCCTGGTGCACTCGCGCAGCGTCGGCATCGCCGCCGCGGCGCTCGTCCTGGTCTGGGCGATCGCGGCGCTCGTCGACGTCCACCGCCCCCTGGCGACTTTCGCGTTCGTGTGGCTGGCCACGGTGTGGTGCGCGTACCGGATCGGATCGCCAACGATGATTCGCCTGAGCGCGGCCGCGGCGGCGTTCTGGGTCGTCGCCGTCACTCATCGGCAGGAGGCCGTCGCCGTCGGCGCCACGGCGCTGACGGCGTGCGCACTCTTCGCTGTCGGCAGCTGGCACCCCGCGCCGGGGAAGATGTCGCGCGCGTGGCAGAACACGTCGCTGGCGATCCTCCTGGTGACGTTCGTGCCGCTCCTGATCCCGGACTTTCACGACGATGTCCAGGGGTGGAGCGCGACAGTCCCTGGCGTCGTCGCCGGCATCGTACTGGTCGTGGCCGCGCTGAGTCCGCTGGCGCGCATCCGGTCGACGGCCGATGTCGTCGTCGGTCTCACGGCGATGATCGTGATCGGATGGTTCGGGTGCGTCGCCGCCGGTCTTGTCGGCGGCCCGACAACGGCACGGCTGGGGACCATCCTCTTCAGCGTGCTCTCGCTGGTGCTGGCGGTCGGATTGATCCGCGCCGCCCTGCGGCTGGACAGCACCGCGAGTCTCATCCTCGGCGTTGGCTTCGCGCTCGCGTTCCTGATCGTCCGCTGGGTCAGCCTGATCGACAGCATGCTGTGGTCAGGCTTGATGCTCCTGATGGCGAGCGCGGGATTCTTCGTCGTCGCGCGGCTGTGGCGGGGCCGGCGCCAATTGCAACCGAGCGCGCTGTAGGAGCCAATCATGACTGCGATCACACGTCGTCCACTGCGCACCGTCGTCGCCGGCGCGCTCTGCCTGGCGATTCTGAGCGGCATGATGGTGCTGCACGCCTGGCCGCTGTGGACAGGGCAGGCGATGCTGCTGCCGGTCGTCCCGAGCGATCCGCGGGCTCCCTTTCATGGCGAATACGTGCTTCTCGATACGCCGTCGACGAGGCTGCGCATAGCCGCCGGCGCCCCGGCAGCCGGCAATGTGGCCGATGCGGCAGTGGTTGCGCCGGTCGGCACGTGGTGGTCGGATCTCGGCGACCGGCCGGCGCGCTCGCGTGCGCTGCGCACCAGGATCGTTTACGTTCAGTTCGAAGCGCGCGGCACCGAGCATCACGCCGTGAGTATCAGCGACCGGCCGATCGCGGGAGCGCTCAACCTTCGCGGCCGGGTGTCGTGGTTCGACGCCGAGAGCGGTGACCTGATGATCAATTACGGCCTGTCGCGGTACTACGTGCAGGAGGGGACGGCCGGGCCGGTCGAGGACGCGCTGAGGCGGCAGCGGCGGGTGCAGATGGAACTGGCGGTCTCGCCGTCCGGCCGGGCGCGCATCCGCCACGTGCTCGTAGATGGTGTTCCGCTCTGACGCGATCTCGCGGAGCTGAAGCTCCGCGCTACGTAGTGATTGGCTGGTTGCCGTAGGGCGGGGCTTCAGCCCCGCCGGAATCGAGCGGGCGGAGTCGCGACAGCAGGCGTCAGCGCCGGGGCCGCAGCTTGGTGAGGACGCCGACGAACTCCTCGTAATGGTCCGTCGCGACGAAGTCGGCGCCGGCGTCGATCGCGGCGCGCCAGCGGCGTTCGGCGGCCGCGGGCGAACCCATGTTGTAGCTCGCCGACCACTGATACTGCTTGTCGACGCCTGGCGCGTGACCGTTCAGCGTCCACAGCCGGATCCACAGGCCCGCCTCGTGGGCGCGGCCGACGAGCTTTCGCAGCCGGTCGTTCTCCGCCGCCGTCCACTCTCCCGACTTCACCTGTCCGCCGGCTTCGACGACTGCCCACGGCGCATTCCACCATCGCCGGTAATTCGTTGCCACCGGCAGCGGCCGGTCCGGCAGCCCTGCCCTGAACCTCGCCAGGCTCTCCTCAGGCGTCAACCCCTCGACCGCCGGCGCCCGCAACGCGATCGCCCCGAACAGGCGAAGCCGCGTCCCTGATGGCAGCGCGTCGTGGAACGCCTGCGCCTGCAGGTCCGAGTCACCGGTCAACACGAGCACCGGCTTCACGTCGAGCGGCGCCGGCCGGCCATCCGCCGTCCGCTCCGCCGTCGTCAACCACGCCTCGTACTCGCCGAGCAGGTTCCAGAGGTCGCGGTGATGCTCGGGCTCGTTGGTCTTGAGATCGAGGTTGAGCGTGATCACCGGCCAGCGCGCCCGGTCGCCTTCCGTCAGCTCACGTTCGACGATAGGGCGGATGCGCTCGAAGAAGTATTCCTTGAGCGACGGCTCGCTGCCGTCGAACGGCGCGCCGTGCGAGACGATCGATCGCGCCGGGCGCCCCTCGGCCGCCGGCAGCCAGACGAGATCCTGTTCGATCGCCACTGGCAGGCCCGTCGCCAGCGCGCGATCGATGCGGTCGACGAACCGCCCGTTGTAGGGATAGCAGTTGTGCGCGTCGAGTGTCGTCCGCGCGCCTGGCGAGATTGCGGGCACCGGCTGCGCCGCCACGCCCGCGTGAACGGCCTTCGTGAGCCGCGCCATGAGCGCCGCGCTCTGCTTCTGCTCCTGGATGCCGCGCACCAGCAGGACGATCACGTACGGCCGCTTGCCGTAGACGACGCCGGCGTCGTGATGGATACGGGTGATGTTGCCGGTCTTGTGCGCGACCGCCGTGCCCCGTGGCAGCCCCGCCGGGATGGCGTCGTTGAACATCTGCCGCTTCAGGACCGCGATCATCTTCGCGTCCGAATCGGCGTCGACCGCGCGCCCTTGTCCCAGCCGCTCGAACAGGACCATCAGCCCGCGCGCCGTGGTCGAGTTGTTCAGTCCCTTGTCGAACGCCTTCTGATCCTCGACCCCACGCAGCACCTGCATGCCGTCGGCGCCCAATGCCGTCACCGTCGATCGAATCGATTCGATGCCGAGCTTCTGGATGAGCAGGTTGGTGGCAAAGTTGCTGCTCACCGTGATCATCGCCTCGTTCAACTGCTCGAGGGACAGCGTCCGCCCGATCGCGCTGTAGACGATCTTGTCGGAATCATCACCTTCGCTGAGCTTGTACGGGCTCTCGTCGACGATGCTGCGAAACTCGTTGCGGATGTCGAGCGGCTGGGAGAGCGCGAGCGTGCCGGCGCGCACCTGACGGAACAGCTCGATCATCACCGGCACCTTCATCGTGCTGGCGGCATGGAACGGCTTGTCCGGATCGATCAGGAGCTCGAAGCCGCCGTCCAGGGTACGGACGGCGACGGCGACCTCGGCGCCGCTCGCCGCGATCATCGCGCGCAGGTTCTGCTCGAGCGGCTGGGGCCGGGCCTGAGTCGGGACGGGAAAGACTGCGGCGGCAATCGACGCGAGCGCGAGCAGCGACCACACTGCGCCCGCGTGCAGCCGAGTCGCCCGGCGCGCGAGTGAGCTCCCTGACGGGCGCGTTCTACCGGACACCGACGCCATCGGTGCCTAGGTGCCCGTCGCGGCGAGCGCCGGTTCCGCCAGCGCGCCCCAGGTCTCGGGATCCTGGGATACGAGGGTCGAGAGATAGAGCGAGACGTCTTCCGCAGGAAACTTGGCCCGCAGCGCAGCGGCGGCCGCCGCCAGCTTCTCGTCCTCCGGCTTCGCCACCGTCTCTTCGGCGATCAAGCCGTCCTCGTGGGCGATGCCGAGCTCGTCGAGAAACGCCGACATCATCGGCCGCTGCTTTTCGAGGTGATAGGCGACGAGGGCGCGGGCGACGACCGAGTCAGAGATCGTCGGCAGGCGTGCCAGGTACTTGATTCGCTTCTCGGCCGGCAGGCTGAGGACGCTCTTGGCGCGGAATTTCATGTGCGTCGCGATCGCCGCGATCGCCTCGATATGCTGATCGGTCGACTGTTCGTCCTGCCAGAACGGTTCAGCCGCCGCCAGCCGTTGCTCTGCTGTCATGCGTTTCCAGACTCGAATCGGCCTGAACTCGCTGTAATCTCGCTCCATGCGCCCAGATCTTAGCGTAGTTTGCGACAACGATTCCCGTCGCCGGTACGTCTAAGTCGGCGGGGTCGGATTGGACCCCGTTGGAGAGGAACCCAAGGCGGCACACCATCATGACGACATTTCTCCAGTCGCTCTGGCAGGACCTGCGTTTCGGTGCCCGCGCGCTCGGCCGGACGCCGGCGTTCGCCGCCATCGCCATCATCACGCTCGCACTCGGCATTGGCGCCAACGCCGCCATCTTCAGCGTCGTCAACGCCGTGCTGTTGCGGCCGCTTCCGTGGGGCGAACCCGACCGCGCGGTGATGATCTGGAGCAAGTGGACGTCGTTCGACAAGACGTGGGTGGCGACGGGCGAGGTCGTCGACTACCGGCGGCGCAGCCGGTCGCTCGAGCAGGTCGCCGCCTGGTCGGAAGGGCAGGTGAACCTGACCGGCGACGACGAACCGGAACGGCTGCACGCGGCCGCCGTAACCGCAAACCTCTTTTCGACCCTCCGTTCGTCCCCGCTCGTCGGCCGCACGTTCACGACTCAGGAAGACCTGCCAGGCGGTCCGCGGGTGGTCGTTCTCGGATTCGGGGTGTGGAACCGCCGCTACTCGGCGGATCCGTCGATCGTCGGCCGCGGCATCCTGATCAACGGCCAGGGCTACGAGATCGTCGGCGTGATGCCGCCGGGGTTCGCTCTGCCGACGGACTTCAAGAATCCCGAGCCGAGCCAGCTGTGGGTCCCGCTCCAGATGGACCCGAACTCGACCGACCACGGCAGTCACGGGCTGTTCGCCGCGGCGCGGCTCGCCCCCGGCGCGACGGTGGCGCAGGCCGCCGACGAACTGCATGGCATCGCCCGCGCGATGACGGCCGAAGGCCTCTACCCGGTGCAGATGCAGTTCGACACCGTGACGCTGTCGCTGACCGATGAAGTCGTCGGCTCGGTGCGCCGATCGATCTGGCTGCTCTTCGGTGCGGTCGGCTTCCTGCTGCTCATCGCCTGCGCCAACGTCGCCAACCTGCTGCTGGCGCGGGCCGAAGCCCGCCAGCGCGAGATTGCGCTTCGTGCCGCGCTCGGCGCCGGGCGTCTTCGCGTGCTGCGGCAACTGCTGACCGAGAGCCTGGTCCTCACGGGCATCAGCGCTCTCGCCGGGCTCGGCCTGGCGTACCTGGGCGTGCAGCTCGTGGCCTGGTGGAACCCGGCGAGCATCCCGCGCGTCGCCGGCGCCACAGTCGATCTCAGGGTCCTCTTCTTCACTGCCGGTGTCGCGCTGCTGACCAGCGTGATCTTCAGCCTCGCACCGGCGCTCAAGGCGCTGCACGTCGACCTCACCGATTCGCTGAAAGACGGGGCGCAGAGCGTCTCGAGCGGCACCGGCCGCCAGCGTTTCCGCAACGCGCTGGTCATCGTCGAGATGGCGCTCGCCGTCGTCCTGCTCGTTGGCGCCGGCCTGATGCTGAGAAGCCTGTGGGCGCTGCAGCGCGTGCCGATCGGCTTTGAGCCGGCCAACGTCCTGACGATGCGGCTGGCGCTGCCGAACGCGAGCTACGGCTCGTCGGAGCAGGTCGTGGCGTTCTACCAGCGCCTCCTCGAGCGCGTACGACAGCTGCCGGGCGTCCAGACCGCCGGCGCGGCACGGGCGCTGCCGCTAGGCTCGACGATCGGGGACTTCGGCCTGAGGGTCGACGGCTACGTCCCGTCGCCGGGGACCGGCGCCAAAGGCGACTGGCAGATCGTGACCGATGGTTATCTCGAAGCGATCGGCGAGCGCGTGGTGCGCGGCCGCGGCATCACGCCGGCCGACACCAGCGACGCGCAGCTCGTCGCCCTCGTCAACGAGGAGCTGGCGCGTCGCTACTTCGACGGCCGCGATCCGATCGGCGGCCGCATCCGCATCGGCGGCGCCCAGAACCGCCCCTGGGTCACCATCGTCGGCATCGTCGCCGACGTCCGTCACAACGGCATCACCGACGTCATCAAGGAGAAGTTCTACATTCCCCACACGCAGTGGCATCGCTCGATCGGCAACCCGATTCGCGACATGTCGCTCGTGGTGAAGACGTCGGTCGAACCCGGCAGTGTCGCCTCTGCGATCCGCAGCGAAGTCCGCAATCTCGATCCGGCGCTGCCGGTGGCGAATGTGAGGACGATGGAGGAGATCGTCGGGGCGACGATGTCGAGCGCGCGGTTCACGGGATTCCTGCTGGTGTCGTTCGCGACGATGGCGCTGGTACTGTCGGCAATCGGCATCTACGGCGTACTGTCGTACCTGGTGAGCCGTCGCACGCGCGAGATCGGCATCCGCGTCGCCATCGGCGCCGGCCGCGGCGACGTGCTGCGCCTGATCCTCGGCAGCGGCCTGACGCTCGCGCTCGTCGGCCTTGCGATCGGTCTCGTCACGGCGTTCGTCGCCACCCAGTCGATGCAGTCGCTGCTGCACGAGGTGACGCCGGCGGATCCGCTGACGTTCGGCACCGTCGCGATCGTGCTGACGCTGGTCGCCCTGCTCGCGAGCGTGATCCCGGCCTGGCGCGCGACTCGGCTCAACCCGGTGGCGGCGCTGAAGGCGGAATAGGAACCGGTCGACCGCCCAACCGCACAACCGCTCTGATACGATCGCAAGACAGCTTTGATGTCTTCCGATCGTCTCTTCACCCCGCGCTTCTTCGTGATGTGCGGGTTCACGTTCACAGTCTTCCTCTCCGCCTTCCAGCTGCTGCCGACGGCGCCGTTTCATATCCTCGACCTCGGCGGCAGCACCTTCGCGTCCGGGTTGTTCCTCGGCTTCCTGACGTACTCGTCGGCGTTCTCGGCGCCGATCACCGGCGCGCTCGTCGACCGTCTCGGCCAGCGCCGCGTGCTGATTACCACCAGCCTGGCGCTGGCGGCGTTCTCGCTCGCCTACGCGGTGATCCCGAGCTACCGCGTGACGCTGGCGCTGGTCATCGTGCACGGCATCTTCTGGTCGGGCCTGCTGTCGGCGTCGGCGCTGTACATGACCAACCTGCTGCCGCCGGCGCGGCGTGCCGAGGGCATCGGCTACTGGGGACTGTCGTCGGTGGCGGCGATGGCGGTCGCGCCGTCGGTCGGGCTCTGGATCTATCGCCGCGGCTGGCTGTGGCTCTGCGTCGTCGGCGCGCTACTCAACCTGGTGATGGCAGTGATCGCCTGGAACCTGCGCGACACGCCGCCGCCGGTCGCCCAGCCGTCAGCGGCGCCAGCCGTGCCGCGCAAGGCCGGGTTGCTCGAGTGGCGGGTGCTGATCGTGTCGTTCAGCCTGTTTCTCTATTCGTTCGGCTATGGCGGCATCACGAGCTTCACGGCGCTCTACGCCGACGCCAACGGCGTGACGCCGAAGAGCATCTACCTGACGTCACTCGCGATCGTGATCCTGCTGACGCGTCCGCTGGCCGGCCGGCTCGGCGATCGGCTCGGCTACAAGCGGGTGTTCATCCCCTGCCTGGTGCTGATCTGCCTGGGGATGGCACTGCTGGCGCTGGGCGGCACCAAGCCGCTCATGATCGCGTCGGCGACGGTCTTCGGCCTGGGCTTCGGCACCGCCTATCCGGTCTACATCGGCTACATCATGCAGGGCGTGTCGGCAGAACGGCGCGGCGCCGCCTTCGGCGCGATCCTGGCGGCGTTCGATACAGGGATCGGGACCGGCTCGACGTTGATGGGGCTCCTGATACAGAAGTTCGGCTTCCAGTTCGCGTTCGCAGTCGCCGCCGGCATCGCCGCGCTGGCGCTGCCGTACTTTCTTGCGGCGGATCGATACGTGGGGAAGAGGGTGTAGATGTATCGGCGGAGGCAGCGGAGGTCACGGAGTTCACCACGGAGGCACAGAGAACACGGAGACGCACGGAGCCAAGTAGGGTCTTTGTCCACTAAACCATCCCAATGTCTCCGTGCGTCTCTGTTAACTCCGTTCCTCCGTGGTGAAATCCCGTTCCCTCCGTAACCTCCGTGCTCTCAAGACTCAGAAGCCGAAGCGCGCCCCCAGCTCAATCCGCCGCGCCGGGAGGGCGGACGTCGGGTCCCCGAAGAACGGCGAGGTCATCACGCCGCTGTAGCCCGTGAGGTTCGTGTGGTTGAGCAGGTTCGTCGCCGCGGCGAACAGCTCGATCCGCCACCGCTTGTCGTCGGCGCCGCCCGAGAATCCTCCCATCGGCGTCTCGCCCCCCGGCCCGGCGCGGACGATCATCACCTGCGGCCCGCCGCCGTCGGCGGCGCTGCGCTGGCCGAAGCCGAAGCTGTAACTCAGGCGCGCGCCGACGTCCCAGCGTCCCGAACCGCGGGCGCTGTTGCGGCCGACGCCGGCCGGCCGATCGTTGCTGACGGTATCGCCGTTGTCGTCGCGCCCGGTCGTGATGGTGTAGGGCGTGGCCGAGTTGCCGCTGAAACTGGTCGCCAGCTTGAAGCCGGCGACGAGATCCATGTTGAACATGCCGCTGAACCGGTGCGTGATGTCCTGGGCCGACGGGCCCCACTCGGCGGCGAGGTCGAAGTTGTCCGCCGGCACGCTGAACGCGCCGTCGGTATCGTTGCGCGAGCGCGTGAAGCCGTAGTTCACGAAGAGCATCGTCCGGTGCCACGGGAGCGTGACGTTGAAGCCGGTGTTGATCTGGTGGCCCTGCGACCGGCCGGTCGATTCCACCTGGGTGACGTTGCCGGCGTCCGGATCCGGCCTGGTGCCGTCCTCGAACGGAGCGTTGGTGTTGTGGCCGCGAAACAGGCTGCTGCCGCGAGCGAAGCCGTAGCCGACGTTGACGCGGGCGAAGCGGCCGAACGTGCGCTCGACGCCGATGTTGGTACGGACGGTCGTCGGCAGGCGCAGGTCGTCGGCCTGGAGGTAGCGGCTCGACGGCAGGACGGTGGCAGAGCTGCCGGCGAACGGATCGGGGAAGCCGGGGTTCTGCACGACAGTATCGACCTGGCGTGTGCCGTCGACGCGCAGCGTCTGCTCGTAGATCTGCGACTCGTACCAGTCGTAGAAGACGCCGACGCCGCCGCGAATCGTCGTTGAGCCGCTCTTGAACGGCGACCACGTCCCACCGAACCGCGGCGCGAAGTTGTTGTAGTCGTCGATGTGGGTCTGCACCTCGTGGCGGAGCCCGAAGCTGAGCGACACGCTGCGGGCGACGCGGATGTCGTCCTGCAGGTACCACCCGAACTGGGTGTGGCCGTACTGGACCAGCGGATCACCGCTGCGCTGGATGTAAGTCGTCGGCCGTCGAGCGTCGAAGTCGTCGAGGCTGGCAAACGTGAAAGTGCCGCCCATGTTGCGGGCGTCGTCGCTGCGGTAGCGGCCGGCCTCGAGCAGGAAGCCGGCGCGGGCCGAGTGCCGGCCGACAGCGTAATCGAGGTCGGAGGCGAGCTCGAAGTCGGTGCCCTTTCGTCCGCCTTCGATCTGCGCGCCGCCGGTGTTGAACGCCTCAAGCACGAGCAGCGCCGGCTCGTCGGTGGCGGAGGTCGAGAACGTCGTCTGGTGCCGCGCCTGGAAGCGGGTCTCGTTGAAGAAGTTGCGGCCGACCGGGCCGCCGACCGAGAGGCGGAAGATGTCGTCCGACGTGTCGCGCGAGTAAGCCCGCTCCGGCAGATCGTAGTCGCCGACGCCGAGGTTCTCACTGTCCGTGCTCGCGCGCTGGTAGCTCGCGCGCAGGGCGCGCGACTGGCTCAGCGCGTGATCGACGCGGGCGGAGAAGTTGGCGCGATCGGCCGGCCGGCGGATGCTGCCGGCGACGTTGCGCTGCGGCAGCGCCGCGTTCAGCGTCTTCGAGTCGTAGGCGTTGATCGCGTTCGTGGTCAACGAGAAGCCGGTGCGATCCTTGATCAGCGTGCCGTTGAGGGTGAAGGTTCCGTTCTGCTGCTGCTCGGGCGATCGGCGCGGCGCGAACGCATTGCGGGCGTTCAGCGACTCGTCGCGGAACATGAAGTCGGCCGTGCCGCGCAGCGGCCCGCCGCCAGGACGGGTATGGATGTCGACGAACACCATCCCGCCGCCATGATTCTCCGCGGCGAAGAGATCACGGCGGAAGCGGATCGACTGGATCTGCGACTTCGGAGGCAGGCGGCCGCCGCGGAACCCGTCGACGCGGAGCGTCGTGCCGGGCCCTCCCATCTGCTTCAGCGTCTCCTCCATGTCGTCGGGATCGTCGGGCAGCGCCTCGATCTGCGCCCTCGTCATGACGTTGCCGAAGGCGTTGCCGCGCGGATCGAGAGCCCGGTCGCGCGGATCCTGGCCGACGACGACGTCTTCCGCGACCTTGGCGATGGCCAGCTTCATCTCGCGACGCCCGCTCGTCCCGGCCCGCACGCGGACGTCGTCGAGCTGCCTCACATCGAAGCCCGGGAACTCTGCCGTCACCGCGTAGCGACCGGCGGCAAGGCCCGTGAAGACAGCCTCGCCGCTGTCGTTCGTGCTCATCTCGATCGCCGCGCCGGCAGGCTCTACCGGCAGCAGCCGCACCGTCGCGTTGACGATGATCGCGCCGGTCGGATCAGCGACGACGATTCGCAGCGACGTCTCGCGCGCGGCTTGCGCCCGCGCGGCGTGAGGCGCCGCGATGAGCGCCACGAGTGTGACGGCCAGGGCGCAGAAGACGCGATATCGAAGCCAATCAGTCATGGTTCCTCAATTGGGGTCAGACCATGGTCTGACCCCAGCGCAAGATGTGGGACAGGCGTGGCGGGGGGAACAACCTGCAGGGCCGCCCCGCGAATGTCAGTGGCTGCCGACCTTGAAGCGGTCGGCCTTGAGCGGCGGGTTCACCTTGTAGCTGGTGACGTCCCACTCTTCCGTTGTCTTGGCGCCGGTGCCGCGGGCGATCCGTCGCGGCAGCGCGATTCCGTCCACCTTCTCGTAGTCGGAGAAGAACAGGCGGAACTCGATCATCTTCGGCGGCGTCGCCTCGGACTCGGCGCGGGCCTTGTCGAGCTCGGCCTGCTGCTCGGGCGTGAGCGACGGCGTCCCGGTCGCGACGCTCGGCGGGTGACCGCGGCCATCCCCGGGCACGACCACCGGCGCGCCTGGTGCGCCGCGCTGTCCCGGCTTGCCGTCACGCGTCATCGTTCGCATCACCATCCGTGGTTCCGCTTCGATGAAGCTGACCATCAGCGGCAGGTTGGTCTGGGTATCGATGAACAGGCGCGCCTTGAAGTCCTCGGGACCATTGATGTCGATGATGTGGGCCCTGCCATCCGGTGATTCGGCCTCGCCCCCGTAGGCATAGGTGACAGGGAAGCCGGGCTGCGTGCTGCCGGTGAGGCCGAGCATCAGGCGTGCGAGCTCGACGTTGCTGCGCTTCAGCGCCGCCTTGGCTCTGGCCGGATCCTGCGCCGGGTTGTCGGCCATCACGCGCATGCCCGGACTGTTCGGCACCATCTCGACAAACGGCCGGGCGCCTTCGAAACCTTCGGTGCGCGTCATGCCGAAGGCGGCGCTGCCGACGTCGCTGCGCAGGTACTTGTCCGGGAGCTCGAGATCGATCTCGAGCTTGCCGGTCTGCTGCGTGCCGCCGTCGGCACTGCCGGCGCCGCCGCCGCTGCGAATGATCATCAGCGTGCCGCCACCGCCCGGCATCCCGGCGCCTACCTCACGGCGGTAGTCCGCGCGCAGCGACAACGCTTTCACCCCGGCGAGCTTCTGCTCGCCGCCGAGCGCCTTCCGCACGTCGCTCATCACCGCTGCCGCCTTCTGGTCTGCCTGGACCTGGGCCGCCGCCGTCGCGACGACGTAGGCGGCGACGATCGTCGCGAGGGCCATCACGCCCATCCAGCTGTCTGCCGTGTGTCTTGTCCGCATGCCGTCCTCTCGCAACTCGTGGATTCGTTGAATCACTGACTCTTCGACGACCCATGGTGCTGCTTCGGACGACGACGATGGTTAAGCCCGGGCTAAGAGTTTGTTAAGGAGGTAAAAAGAATGGTGTGCGGCCGGCCGGCGCGGTCCGGGAGCGGTACCGGATGCTAGACTCGGCCCATATGTGGCGGCGTGTTCGCCTCCCCGTCGGCGCCATCGCGACGCTCCTGCTGGTCCTCATCGGCGTGCTCGCGGTGCTGCAATACCGCTGGCTCGGTCAGATCAGCGACGCCGAACGCACCGAGCGCCGCGCGACGCTCGCGGCCGGCGCCCGCGAGTTCGCGCTGGACTTCGATCGCGAGCTGGCGCGGGCGTATCTGCTGTTCCAGGGCGAGCCGCCGCTGGCGGCGGGCGACCAGGAGGCGCGCGAGCAGGATCTGTCCGCACGGTTCGCCGCCCGCTACGATCACTGGCAGGCGAACTCGCGTTTCCCGAAACTGCTGAAAGAGGTCTACGCCTTCACCCAGGCGCCTGACGGCACGCCGACGCTGCGCCGGTTCGATCTGCCGAGCCGGCAGCTCGTCGCGGCGGAATGGCCGGCGGCGATGGCGGACTGGAGAAAGCATCTCGACTCGCCGGCGCCGGAAACGACACCGGGCCGCGAGACGCTCGTCGTTCGGCGCATACCGCCGGCGATCTGGGAGAGCGTGCCGGCGCTGGTGGTGCCGTCGCCGATCATTCACTTCACGGCTGGTGTGTCGTCGTGGACGACGGCAATCGACGTGACCCACGAAGCCCGCCGCAGCGGCCGCGGCCGCGGGGCGCTGGCGCTCGACCTGCCGAACGCCATCGGCTACTCGGTGCTCGTGCTCGACGCGGCCTACATCGCGGAGGAGATGCTGCCGGCGCTGGCGCGGCGCCACTTTCTGCAGGAGGGGGAAGAGGCGGCGGATTCGCAGGACTTCCGCATCGCGGTCGTCGCCCGCGACAGGCAGTCGCCGCTCTTCCAGTCGACGTCCAGCTTCGCGCCGGCGTTCGATGCCACGACCGATGCCGCCGCCGATCTTTTCCAGGTCCGGACGCAGGACTTCACGCAGCTCGTCGCCGAAGTCCGGCGCTTCACGACGTTCACGGCGATGGCGACTCCGCCGGCCGGCAGCAACCCCTCGATCGGACGCTACGTCGCCAGCGAAGGACGTCCGTTGTCGATCGTGATTCAGCAGAGCGCGACCGGACCGCGCGGCGGGCCAGGCGCGACCTCGACGTCCGCGACCCGGATGACGACCGGCCCGGCGCCGCCGCTGTGGCGCGTGTTGGTGTCGCACCGATCCGGATCGCTCGAAGCGGCCGTCGCCGCCGCCCGCCGCCGCAACCTGGTCGTCAGCTTCAGCATCCTCGGCGTGCTCGGCGCCAGCATGGGCCTGCTCGTGCTGACGACGAGGCGGGCGCAGCGGCTGGCGCGGCAGCAGATGGAGTTCGTGGCGACGGTGTCGCACGAGCTGCGGACGCCGCTGGCGGTGATTCGATCGGCCGCCGACAACCTCGCCGACGGCGTCATCGACGATGAGCAGCGAATCAGGCGCTACGGCGAGTTGATGCGGACCGAGGGACGGCGCCTGACGGAGATGGTCGAGCAGATCCTCGAGTTCGCCGGCATTGAGTCCGGCCAGCGCGGGCTGGTGCTGCGGCCGGTGCCGATCAGACCCTTGATAGACGAGATTCTTGCTTCGTCGGCGCCGCTCATCGAGCGTGCCGGGATCGAGGTCGAGATCGACGTCCCGCCGGCGATCCCGGCGACGCTCGGCGACGAGCCGGCGCTGCGTCGTGTGTTCCAGAACCTCGTCGACAACGCGATCAAATACGGCGGCTCCGGCGGCTGGATGCGGATCTCGGCGAGGCAGCAGGGCCGCGACGTGCTCGTGACGATCGCCGATCGCGGCATCGGCATCGATCCGGCCGAGCAGTCACGAATCTTCGAACCGTTCTACCGCGCCGCGGACGTCGTCGCCGCCCAGATGCAGGGCGCCGGCCTCGGCCTCAGCCTCGTCCAGCGCATCGTCGCGGCGCACGGCGGCCGCGTCACCGTCAACAGCACGCCGCGTCAGGGCGCCGAGTTCACCGTCCAGCTGCCCGCATCAGACGATGCGGCGGCGGAACGCGCGCCGGCCGCGGCTGGCGATGCCATTGCGCCCGACCAGGCGTCCCCCCGCTACTCGTGAAGCGCCTGCTCCTCGTCGAAGACGAGCCCGGCCTGGTGATGACGCTGAGCGATCGCCTGGCCCGCGAGGGATACGGCGTCGAGAGCAGCAGCGACGGCGAGAGCGGCCTCGAGCGCGCGGCCAGCGAGGCGTTCGATCTCATCCTCCTCGACGTCATGCTGCCGCGGCTCGGCGGCTTCGATGTCATGCGCGAGCTCCGCAAGCGCGGCATCGAGACGCCGGTGATCATGCTGACCGCGCGCAGCCAGGTCGTCGACAAGGTCGTCGGTCTGAAGCTCGGCGCCGACGACTACGTCACCAAGCCGTTCGAGATGATGGAGCTGCTGGCCCGGATCGAAGCCAAGCTGCGGCGGGCGCCGGTGACGCCGGACCCGGCCGAGGGCCACCAGTTCGGTGATATCCGCATGGACTTTCGCAAGGCCGAGATCACCAAGGCCGGGCAGCCGCTGGGGCTGTCGGCGCGCGAGTTTCAGCTGCTGCGCTACTTCGTCGAACACCGCGGCGCGACGCTTTCACGTGAAGAGCTGCTCAACGAGGTCTGGGGCTACAACTCGATGCCGTCGACGCGGACGGTCGACGTCCACGTCGCCTGGCTGCGGCAGAAGATCGAGCCCAACTCGCGCCACCCGCAATACATCCTCACCGTGCACGGCCTCGGCTACAAGTTCGCCGGGTAGTCGCCGGCCGGCCCGCGCAGGGCGAACTTCAGCTCCGCCGTCGGCGCGGCGACGAGGAGCCGGAGCTGAAGCTCCGGCCTACGTGCTGATCCGCGGCGTTTCATCTACAATCGGCCGCACCGTTCCATGCCGACTGTCGCTGACGTCCATTGTCACTTCTTCTCCGCCGGCTTTCTCGAGATTCTCACGAAGGATCGCGCGGATTTTCCGGCGGAAGGCAGGGCCTCCGCCGTTGCGGCGCATCTCGGTTGGGAGGCGCCCGGTGATCCGGCGCTGCTCGCGGATCGATGGGCTGCCGAGCTGGACCGGCACAAGGTACAGCGCTGCGCGCTGATCGCGAGCATTCCTGGAGACGAAGCATCGGTGGCGACCGCCGTCTCCCGGCATCCGGCCCGGTTCGTCGGCTTCTTCATGTTCAATCCGCTCGCGCCGGATGCAGCGGCGCGGCTCGCCAATGCGCTCGGACCGCTCGGCTTTCGCGCCGTCGCACTCTTTCCCGCGATGCACCGGTATCGCCTCGACGATCCGGCCGTCGACGCGGTGTTCGAGGCGGCGGCGGCGCACGGTGCGGCGGTGTTCGTGCACTGCGGCGTGCTGTCGGTCGGGGTGCGGAAGAAGCTCGGGCTGCCGTCGCCGTTCGACATGCGGCTGGGCGACCCGCTGGCCGTCGCGGCGCTGGCGCTGCGCCATCCGCGCGTGCAAGTCATCATCCCGCACTTCGGCGCCGGTCTCTTTCGCGAGGCGTTGATGGCCGTCGACCAGGCGCCGAACGTCAACCTCGATACCTCGAGCTCGAATGGCTGGATCAGGTACCATCCCGGGCTGACGCTCGACGCCGTGTTCCGCCAGGCGCTGGCCGTCGCCGGTGCCGACCGGCTGCTTTTCGGCACGGATTCGTCGTTCTTCCCCCGCGGCTGGCACGCGCCGGTCTACGAGGCCCAGCGCGCCGCGCTCTCCACGATCGGCGTCAACGCCGCTGCCGCCGCCATGATCTTCGGCGGCAACTTCGAGAGGCTCTTTCCGAATGGCCATGCTGAGTAAGGCCGTCGCCGCCGCCGTCTGTCTCGCGATCTTCGTTCCGGCGGCCGGCTGTTCGCCGCCTGCGCCTGCCGTCGCCCCGGCGACGATGGTGCTGACCAACGGCAAGATCGTGACCGTCGCGGCAACGCCGGTCGAGGCACAGGCGATGGCCATCAACGGCGGTCACATCGTCGCGCTCGGCACCGCCGTGGAGATGCAGCGCTACGTCGGCCCGGCGACGGAGGTAATCGACCTCAACGGCCAGCTTGCGATTCCCGGGTTCATCGAGAGCCACGGGCACTTCACCGGCGTCGGCGAGGCGCAGCTCAATCTCAACCTGATGAAGACGACATCCTGGCAGGGGATCGTCGACATGGTGGCCGCGGCGGCGAGCACCGCGAAGCCGGGTCAGTGGATCTACGGCCGCGGCTGGCACCAGGAGAAGTGGACGGCGAAGCCGGAGCCCAACGTCGAAGGGTTTCCGCTCCACGACGCGCTCAGCAAGGTCTCGCCGAACAACCCGGTCCTCCTGACGCACGCCAGCGGCCACGCCAGCTTCGCCAACGCGAAGGCGATGGAGTTGTCGGGCGTCACCGGCAAGACGGCGAATCCCCCGGGCGGCGACTTCATCAAGGACGCGAAGGGCAATCCGACCGGCCTCTTCCGCGAAACCGCGTCGCGACTGATCCGCCGCGGCGCCGGCGAGCCGCCGCGCACGCCTGACGAAGAGCGCGCCCGCGACCGCAAGGTGCTCGAGCTCGCGTCCGCCGAGGTCGTCGCCAAGGGCATCACGTCGTTCCAGGACGCCGGCTCGTCGTACGCGACCGTCGATCTGATGAAGGCGATGATCGACGAGGGCCGGATGAACGTGCGCCTCTGGATCATGCTGCGCATGGACAACCAGTCGCTCGCCGCCAACCTCGAGAAGTACAAGACCATCGACTACGGCCAGGGCTTCCTCACCGTGCGCGCGATCAAGAAATCGATCGACGGCGCCCTCGGGCCGCGCGGCGCGTGGCTGCTCGAGCCGTACTCGGACAAGCCCGGCGACACCGGCCGCAACACTGCGACGGTCGAGGACGTCACCGAGACCGCCCGCCTCGCCATGCAGCACGGCTACCAGCTCTGCGTCCATGCCATCGGCGACCGCGCCAACCGCGAGACGCTGAATATCTTCGAGGCGGCATTCAAGGCGAATCCCGACAAGAAGGACCTGCGCTGGCGCGTCGAGCACGCCCAGCACCTTCACGCCTCCGACATCCCCCGCTTCGGTCAGCTCGGAGTCATCGCGTCGATGGAAGGCGTGCACTGCACGTCGGATGCGCCCTACGTGCTGGCGCGGCTCGGGCCGCAGCGCGCCGAGGAAGGCGCGTACGTGTGGCAGAAGCTGTTGAAGTCCGGCGCCATGATCACCAACGGCACGGACGCGCCGGTCGAGGACGTCGATCCGATCGCGAGCTACTACGCGACCGTCAGCCGCAAGCTGAAGGATGGCAGCGTGTTCTTCCCGGATCAACGAATGAGCCGGATGGAGGCGCTGAAGTCCTACACCGCCAACGGCGCCCACGCCGCGTTCGAGGAGAAAGCCAAGGGCACGCTCGAGCCCGGCAAGTACGCCGACATCGTCGTGCTGTCGAAGGACATCCTGACGGTTCCGGAAGACGAGATCCCCACCGCGCAGGTCAGCTACACGATCGTCGGCGGCAAGGTTCGGTACAAGCGCTAGCGGACGAGCCAGAGCTCCTTCTGCGGTCCCGACAGGAACTCGAGCCGGCCGTCGGGATGAACGAGCAGGTCCTCCTCGCGCAGCATGCGCACGCGCTGGCCGTTCCATTCTGCCACCGCCGTCGTCGACGAGAACTCGAGCGACAGCCACTCGCCGCCGAGCAGCTTGAAGCGCGGGTGCGCGCCGTAGCGCTCGGGCCAGTCAGGGTTCAGCCAGACGCCGGCGTCGTGCACCCAGTAGCCCTGCACGTGCGAGTAGACGTTGACCTGCAGCCCGGCGGCGGTGGTGCGTGCCTCTGCCGCTGTCTTCATCTCGTGGCCGAGGCGTCCCGGCTTGATCTCTTCGCAGATGAGCTCGGCGGCGCGGACTGAATCAGCGAACGCCTTGGCCAGTCCGGGCGGGGGCGCGACCTCGTTCTCCTTCAGCACGTACGCCATCTTCTGCTGGTCGGTGACGATACCGGAGTTGCGGACGCCGAAGTCGATGTGTAGAAGGTCCCCGCGTTCGATCACCGGGTTCGCCGCGTCGTCCAGCCTGACGTTGCCGACGCGTTCGAGATCGATTGACGCGGGGAAGTTGAACTCGAACCCCTGCCGCTTCCACTCCGCCGTGATCCAGTAGTGGACGTCCATCAGCCGCGTCTTGCCCGGCGTGATGACCTCGTTCGACAGCGCGCGCTTGATGATGGCTTCCGTCGCCAGGCTCGCCTCGCGCTCGATGTCGTGCTCCTCGGCGATGTGGGTCGAGACGTACTCGACCATCAGCGGCTCCGACGACGTCAGCCGCGAGGCGAAGCCGGAGCCAATGGCGTCGATCAGGTATTCCTTGAGCGATGCCGTCAGCCCGTCGGCCATGCTGATCGTCCGCGACTGGTTGATCGCGATCCGCTTCGGCTGCCTGGCGTCGAAGTACTTCCGGAGGTGCGGCTTCAGGCCCTCCTGCCCGTACGGCTCGATGGTGTCGTAGAACTGCTCGAGGTGGCCGCTGAGATGCGTGCCGATGACGTGGGTCTCGAGCGGCTTGCCGTCTCCAGGATCGCGGAAGAGATAGGCGTTGCGGTGGCCGTACCAGCCGGTCACGCCGTTGCCGCCGAAGAGCTCGATCGCCGGATCCGGCGCGTTCTCGCGGCTCATGATCACCCAGAGGTCGACGTTGTGCTTGCGCATCAACGGCAGCAGCACCGTCCGCATCTTCTTCGCCTTGACCTGCCATTCACGTTCGACGTTGCGTCGCACGAGCTCCGGCGGAGAGCGTTGCCGGCGGCGGGGCGATCTGGGCGAAGGTGGAAGCAGGGGATGCGAACAGCGACGACAGGAGAAACGTGGCAGCCGTGCGGGTCATGCGGCGGAGGATAACAGGATCAGCGGGTCGATGTTCTCGCGCGGCGGCTGCGCCACGGCGAGGCAGACGCCGCTGATCCCCAGCGCCTCGACGACGCCCATCCATTCCTCGCGACCGAGCGCGAAGACGAGCGGGACGTGGACGAGGAAGACCCAGGAGAAGACCATGGCGGCGCTGCACACTGCCGCGAGAAGGCGGAAGCGCGGCGTGCACAGGCCGAGCCCGGCGGCAAGGAGCGCTACGCCGGCGAAATAGGTCCAGAAATGCGGCGCCGGGATGAACGGCGGCACCAGCGTCGAGACGAAGTCGGTGAACATGAAATGCTGGACGCCGGCGAGCAGGAAGAACGCCGCCAGCACGTACGGTGCGAGCCCGGTGAGGGTGGCAAGCAATCCGCTCATCCGCCGCCCGTCAGCGGCCGCGACGGCAACCATACCGGCGGCGAGTGATGCGGCTTTGAAAACGTTGGTCCAGTTACCGCTCCAGGCTGGTCCCGCGAACGCGACCGGCCAGTGCAGGATCATCGAGTACGCCAGGATGAAAACGGCCGACGCGAGCCCGGCCAGCCGCACGCCCCGGCCCATCAGCATCGCCACGCCGCCAGCCAGAAAAACCAGCGCGCCGGCGGCGCCGACAATCATCTGCGTCGACTGGTCGTCGGGCGGCCACGGCGCGATCCGGGCGACGATGTAGCGGCCGAACAGCAGGTTCTCGACGCCAAAGCCGATCAGCGCGAGCGCGACTACGAAGCGGCCGAGGCGGTCGGTCGACTGCATGGCGCGCGATTTTAGCAGGCCAGCCGCTAAAATCGGCGGGTGACGCACGACGACGCCGTTCGCCTGGTTGCCGGAAGCAGCCGGGCCGGTGAGGTCGAGACCTGGGCCGACCTCGGCTGCGGCGACGGTGTCTTCACGCTGGCGCTCGCCGAGCAGCTGGCGGCCGGCAGTACGATCCACGCCATCGATCGCGATCGCGCCGTGCTTCGCCGCATTCCCGCCTCGCACCGCGGCGTTCACATCGAGACCCACGCCGGCGACTTCACGAGGCTGTCATGGCCGTTCGCTCCCGTCGACGGCATCCTCATGGCGAACGCGTTGCATTTCGTGGCGGACCAGGCCGCCTTTCTCCGACGCTGCGCCGCCAGCCTGACACCGGCCGGCCGTTTCCTGATTGTCGAGTACGACACCGATCGGCCGAACCCGTGGGTGCCGTATCCGCTCAGCCGGAACTCGCTGGCGGCACTCTTCGCCACCGTCGGCTTCGACTCGGTCGAGACGCTCGGCTCGCGGCCGTCGGTGTACCAGCGCGCGGCTCTCTACGCCGTCGCCGTCGCGCGCTCGGCGGGCGTCGGGCGCAGGTAGGTTCATCAGTGTGTTGCCGGAGCTGAAGCTCCGGCCTACGTACGTGAATCCACGACGATCACGAAGGCCACGATGAACACGACGTGTTGCGGTTAATTCAACGTACGTAGCGCGGAGCTTCAGCTCCGCGAATCACCGGCGGTCCGTCAGACCCGGAAGAAGTCGATCAACACCGGCGCCAGCATCTCATCGGAGACCGTGTGCCAGTCCCCGGACAGGCTCTTGTGCCTGGCGTGAGGTAGCAGACCGGCCACCGCGGCCGCCGAGCCGGTCAGATCGTCGGTGCTGCCGGCGCTGTCGATCACCAGCGTCGGAACCGTGACCGACTTCAGCAGCTCCCGCGTCGTCGCATCCGAGATCGTGCAGTCGTAGACGAGCGTCGGCGCGACCGAGACCATCTTCAGCCACGCCGGCGAGCCGGCCATCTCGGCGACGAACCCTGGGGGGACGCCGATGCTTTCGTGGAACCGGCGGACTGCGTCGGCCCGTTGTCCCGCGGCGATCAGCCCCGCGAGCTCCTTCGTCAGATCGGAGCCGGGCTCGTTGTCGTCGTCGAGCGGCGGTTCCATGAGCGCCAGCCGCCTGATGGCCGACCCGCGAGCGGCTGCGTGCATGGCGAGCAGCGCGCCCGACGAGTAGCCGTAGACGCACGCCGCGCCGCCGGCCTCCGCGATGAGCGCCTCGAGATCGTCGATTTCGCGATCCGGCGCGTACGGCGCGGTATCCGTGCTACCGCCGCGGCCCCGGCGATCGTAGGTATAGACAGTGAACTCGCGCGCCAGCAGCGGCGCCAGCCCGCAGAACGAGCTGAAGTCGCGATAGTGGGCGGCCGCTTCGACGAGGACGAGCGCCGGGCCCTCGCCGGCGCGGTCGAACGCGATGCTGGTGCCGTCGGCGGATCGAACGGTTCTGGTAGCGGCGACGGTCGACAGGGGCATGGAATCCATGCATTGGACTGTGCAGCAAGCGGGGAAGCATGCACTATCAAGATCGATAGGTTGCGGCAGAGGTTGCCCGGTGGTGCGGTACACCGCCGGCCGCGCTTCAGCCACAATAGCCGGACCCCCCGCTGCGGCTGACGCGAAGGATCCGCGTCCGTTCCCGACTCTAACCCTGAGAGGAGGCCTGACTCCTCGGAGGTGGTATGCACGATCGAGTCTTGGCGCTGCTCCTGGTCGCAATCCTGGTGGGCGCACCGTCGGCGGTATTCGGCCAGGTGGACGGCAAGAAGTACGAAGGCCGCGCGGTTGCGGACGTCCTGAAGGAGTTGCAGGCGACCAGGCTGAAGATCATCTTCAGCAGCGAGCTGGTGCCGCCGGCCCTGCGCGTCGTCAAGGAGCCGCGGGGAGACGGCGCGAAAGACATCGCGCTGCAGATCCTCGAGCCGCACGGCCTGACACTGCAGCAGGGACCAGGCGGCACCTTTCTCGTGGTCGCGGCGCCACGGCGAAAACCGGACGCTCGCCCGCCGGCGCCGGCCAGGGCCGACCCCGTCACGACACCACCGGCGATCGAAGTCGAGGCGTTGCGCGTCGCCGAGACCGTCGACGTCAACGAGCGCGCCGCGGGACGCATCGGTTCGCGCGGCTACGCTGTCGACCCGGCCGCCGTGGTCGAGATGGCCGGCGGCCTCGACAACGTGATTCAGAGCCTGCAGATGGTGCCCGGCGTCGCCGCGACGACCGACGAGGACGGCAAGCTGGCGGTCCGTGGTGCCGGCCCGGAGCACAACCTCGTCGTCCTCGACGGCATCCAGATCCACAACGTCCAGCGGCTGGGTGAGTTCACCACCAGCTTCCTCAATCCGGCGACGGCAGCCAACATCACGCTCGACCCGTCAGGGCTCGAGGCGCGTTTCGGCGGCCGCCTGTCGTCGGTCGTCAACCTCGAGACCCGCGACGGCACGACGAAGCGGAGGCTGGCGGCGTCGGGATCGGTCGGCCTGACCGCGGGCGACATCCTGCTCGAAGGCCGCATGCCGGGCACGACCACCGGCTCCTGGTGGGCGACAGCCCGCGGCACCTACTATCGGCTCGTCCGCGACCGCTTCGAGGACAACGTCATGCCGAGCTTCAGCGACGTCCAGTTCAAGATCTCCCTGTCGCCGACCAGCCGCACACGCTTGACGCTGTTCGGGCTCGCCGGCCGCGAAACCCTGCTCGATCGGCGCAGCGAGATCGATGAGGCGGTGGTCGTGCAGGCGCGCAGCGACGCCACCAACATCATCGGCGCCGCGACGCTGCGCTGGACCCCTACCTCGCGCTTCCTCAGCACGACGACGTTGTCGGGCTACGAACATTCGGGCGGCCACGTCGACAACATGTCGCCGGGCCTGTCGCGGACGTTCCCGTACTTCGACCGGCACATCGGCATTCGCGACTACGCTCTCCGCCACCAGATGTACTACGCGACGGCGAAGGGGCAGATGATCGACGCCGGCGTCGATTTCCACGTCGTCCGCAGCCGGTGGAACATGAGCGGCACGAAGCAGCCAGGCTGGTGGCGCGGCATCGGGCCCGACACCTGGGGCGAGCTCATCGACTACGCGTCCGGGCCGATCGACTCGCGGCTGCGGCGGACCCAGGCGGGCGCCTGGTTCCAGTTCCGCCTCGACGCCGGCCGCGTCATGACCATCGAGCCCGGGATCCGCGCCGATTGGAACTCGTTCACCGGCGAGACCGCGTGGCAGCCGCGCCTGCGCGTCTCACGGCTCTTCGGCAGGACGTCGGTCTGGGCCGGCTTCTCGATGCAGGCACAGACGCCGTCGCACGAGAACCTGCAGGGGTTCGAGTATTTCGATTTTTCGGAGAGCTCGACGTCGGACCTTCGCAACGAACGTACCTCGCAGATTGTCGCCGGCGCCGAACGCGCGCTGGCCGGCGGCATCAGCGTCCGCGTCGAGGCCTACCATCGCGCCTTCGATCGGCTGCTGGTGCAGCGCCGCGAGTCCGACGCCGCGGTGCAGGAACGGCTGCGCGACTACATCATCACGCCAGACGTCCCTCCCGAGACGGCAATCCTCGAGAACCGGCCAACCATCTATCCCGAGAACACCGGCAGCGGCCGTGCCACCGGCGTCGAGTTCCTCGTGCGCCGCGACGGCCGCCGCATCAACGGCTCGGTGGCATACACGCTGTCGTCGTCGACGCGCGATCTCTTCGACCGGACGATCCCGTCGGATTTCGACCGCCGCCATGCGTTCAACGCGATGGTGAACGTGCCGCTCACGGCGCGCTGGCGGGCGTCGGCGACCTGGCAGCTGGCCTCCGGTTTTCCGACGACGCCGATCCTCAAGGAAGTCTGGTTCAGCCCGGTCAAGAATCCGGATGGTAGTTTCGGCCCGCAGGTACGCGCCCCTGCGCGAGCCCGACGGCTCGCTCACCAAGATCAGCTACGTCTTCCATCGACGCCTGTCCGCGGTGAACTCCGAACGCCTGACCGGCTACTCGCGCGTCGACATGCGGGGGACGTATTCAACCGAGGGTCACTGGGAGTTCTACGGCGAGGTCATCAACCTCTTCAACCACCGCAACTACCTGCAGCGGACCGACGACTCGCTCCCGGGCGAGCCGCCGAGCGAGACCCGCTCCAACATCTACGACACGTTCGTGCGGATGATCTCCTTCGGCGTGCGGGTGAAGTTCTGAGCCACGACCTTGCGCTCGTGCGGCGGATGCTCGACGGCGACGAGCCGGCGTTCGACGCGTTCTTCCACGCCGTCTATCCCGCGCTCTACCGGTTCGCGCTGGCGCGGCTTGGCGGCGACGCGGATGCCGCCGGCGACGTCGCGCAGGCAGCGCTGTGCAAGGCCCTCACGAAGCTGCACACCTACCGCGGCGAAGCGGCCTTGCTCACGTGGCTGTGCGTCTTCTGCCGTCACGAGCTCTACGCTCACGGCCGGCGCCATGGCGCCGGCGCGGTCGTGCCGCTGGCGGAGGACGAGCCCGAGATCCGCGCTGCGCTCGAGTCGCTTCGCGCCGCCGGCGCCGATGACGTCGATGCGTCGATCGATCGGGCGCGGCTGGCGGCGTTCGTCCAGCGCGTCCTCGACCAGCTGCCGTCGCACTACGCCGACGCGCTCGAATGGAAGTACATCGACGAGCTGCCGGTGCAGGAGATCGGCCAGCGCATGGGACTCGGCGCGAAGGCGGCGGAATCGCTGCTGACGCGGGCGCGGGCGGCGTTTCGCGAAGCGTTCCGGACGCTCGCCGCCGGCGGGCAGCCGCCGTTTCCAATCCCTGGCAGACTGAGGGGCGACACGTGATCGACACCTTCGATCCCGAGCACGACAACCAGATTGCGCAGCTGCTGAAGCTCGCCGGGCGCCGGCCGATGCCGGACAGCAAGCGGATGCAGCAGGCCCGTGACGCGGCGCGGACCGAGTGGCGCCGCACGGTCGTCAGTCGCCGCCGCTGGCGCCGAATTTCGCTGTTCGGCGTCGCCGCCGGTGCCGCGGCAACGGTCGCCGCCGCCGCGCTGCTGTGGTTCGGCGGGCTCCGTCCGGCCGTCGAGGCGCCGGCGGTGGCGTCCGCGCAGCGCGTGGTCGGCGTCATGCGCGTCGTCGATGGCTCGGACCGCGTCGTCGACAGAAGCCTCGCGACGGGCGGCCGCCTGCGCGCTGGCGACCGCGTCGAGCTGTCGGCGGCGAGCAGGGCCGCGTTCGCACTCGACACCGCGACTTCGGTGCGGCTGGCGGGCGATACACGCGTACGCTTCGCTGCCGCCGATCGCCTCGCGCTCGAGCGCGGCACGCTCTACCTCGATGCCAGGCCGGTCGCCGCCGTCCGTCGCCGTCGTCATCGAGACACCATTCGGCCGCGTCCGGCATGTCGGCACCCAGTTCGAGCTGCGGCTGGACGCCACCAGCCTCGACGTCCGCGTTCGGGAGGGCCAGGCCGTCGTCGATCGCGCCGGCGAGCGTTTCACGACGACGGTGGGCGAAGCGCTGCGGATCCGGGGCGACGGCACGACTGAGCGCAGGAGCATCGAGACGTCGGGCCCGGACTGGGACTGGCTCACGACAATCGCCCCGCCGTTCACGCTCGAGGGTGCGACGGTACCGGCGTTGCTCGAGTGGGTGAGTCGCGAGCAGGGCTGGCAGTGGGCGTTCGAGGACGCGGCGGCACGGCGCCTGGCTGAGCGCGCCGTGCTGCACGGATCGATTGAGGGGTTGACGCCCGAGGAAGCGCTCGCCGCCGCGCTCCCGGTTGCCGGACTCACGGCGCGGCGCCAGGGCGCGCGGCTCATCGTCGCGGCGCGCTGACCTCAGGCCGTAGCCGCCACCTGTCGAACGCGATACGTACCCGGTGTCGCCCGGAACGACACGGCGAGCCGGTTCCACGAATTGATCGCGATCACGGCGAACGTCAGAGATACCAGCTCCGCCTCGGTGAAGTGCCGGCGTGCGCTCTCGAAGACGTCGTCGGGAACATGCGTCGCGGCGATCTGCGTCAGGCTTTCCGTCCACTCCAGCGCAGCCCGTTCGCGGTCGTTGTAGAACGGGGTCTCACGCCAGGCGGAGAGCGAGTAAATGCGTTGTTCGGTCTCGCCCGCTGCTCGCGCGTCCTTGGTGTGCATGTCGAGGCAGTAAGCGCAGCCGTTGATCTGCGACGCCCGGATCTTGACGAGCTCGATCAGCGAGTGCTCGAGGCCGCTCCCCTCAATCTCTTTCTGCAGGCCGCGCAGCGCCTGGATGCCGGCTGAGTCGAGGTACTTCGTGACGTCTATGCGTGGTGTCATGTGTTCTCTCCTTTGCTGGAGGGATGACGAGACAGCAGCGCGTCGTGTGACAGGTCGGGCGTTCAGCTCTTCGATGCACCGTCGAGGTAGCGGGCGAGATGATCGACGATGTCCCGGGCGTCGTCTTCGGCGCCGTGGATGAACGTCGATTTGCGGCGGCGGAGAACGGGCAGGCCGATCGCATACAGGCCGGGCGAGTCCACAACACCCCCCTCGTGGCGAAGGTAGCCTTTGCCGTCGAGGACCGGCACCTCGAGCCAGCTGTAATCGGGGCGGAAACCTGTCGCCCAGACAACCGAGCGAATCTCGCCGCTGTCGAGCGGCAGATCGAGCCGGGATCGCGCCGGCGCGCGTGTCGGCTCGAAGCGCTCCACCGGGCCGACCTCCCCCTCGCGTCCCTTATCGCGCGCCCACGCGTCGAAGGTGTCGAGCAGCCGATTCATTTTCAGGTCGGCAAGCGCGAACTGGTTGCGCAGCCCGCCGGAGAAGAGCGCGCGGCCGTCGCGGATCGCGGCCAGCCGGCCGACGATCTCGACGTCGGCGGCCATCAGCGCGTTCAGATCGAGCGTCGCGCGTCCCGGCGTCCCGACCAGCTGCGGCGACGGCAGCTTGCGGGCGCGCGTGAGATCGTCGATCGCGTCGTAGCGCTCGTTCCACACTCCAGACGCATCCATCCACCACAGCACGTCGCGGCCGCGGTACATCCGCGGCATGCGCACGTGCTCGCCGACCGAGAGCGTGACGCGCCGGCCGGATCGATGAAGTTCGTCGGCCAGCTGCACGCCGGTGGCCGATGCGCCGACGACGAGCACGCCGCCTTCGGGCAGCTGGCCGGGGTTGCGATACTCGAGCGCAGCGCAGGAGACGATCGGCGGCGGCAGCGCGGCGCGGACGGCGGGGACGCTGGCGAGATTGCAGGCGCCGCTGGCGATGACGACGGCGCGGCAGCGGAAATCGCCGCGACTGGTCGCGACGAGATAGCCGTCGCCGTCGCGGCGTAGCGAGGTCACGGTCGTTCCGGTCCTGACCGGGGCGCGGCTGACGACGGCGAAGCGCGAGATGAACTCGACGACTTCGGCCATCGTCATGTAGCCGTCCGGGTTGTCGCCGTCGTAGCGGAAGCCGGGCAGCCGGCTCTGCCAGTTCGGCGTCAGCAGGCGCAGCGAGTCCCAGCGCTCGTGGCGCCAGGAGTTGGCGACCTCGCCGCGTTCGAGCACGACGTGATCGAGCGAGCGCTCACCGAGACAGCGGCTCGTCGCCAGGCCGGTGTGCCCGGCGCCGATGACGACAGTCGTGACCTGTTCGATGACGCGCTCCCGACTAAGTCTCAACCGAGGGGGCTTCGCCCCTCGGACTCCCCGACACGCTCTCTCGCGCGCCGCTTCGACGGCGCGCTCCGTTCGCGTGGCTCACTCGCTCCGCTCGCTCGCTCTCGTTCTTGAGATAGCTAGACGACCTCGACCGTCACGTTGGTCGGGTTGGTGACGATGTCGTAGACCGCCGAGCGCTTCTGCGACTGCGCCACGATCGCTTCGATGTCCTTCTTCGGCGCGTCCGCGTCGATGTGGAAGGTCACCTTGATGTCGTCGTAGCCGTTGCGGACGTCGCTATCGATGCCGAGGATGCCCTGGATGTCCATCGAGCCTTCGAGCTTGGCCTCGACCGACCGCAGCTGCACGCCGCGGTTCTGCGCCACCGCGGCGACGCCGGCCGTCAGGCAGCTGGCGAGGCCGACGAGGACCAGTTCGACCGGGGTTGCGCCGAGGTCCTCGGAGGCGAAGATCTCCGGGTGATCGGTCTCGAAGGAGAACTCCGTCTTGTGCTTCTGCTCTTGCCCGAGCCCGTGGAAGCCCTGGACGCTGCTCTCGGTATGCGTGCCGTTCTTCCATTTGCAGGCCGCCCGCCAGGTGAACTTCGCCGCCTGGGGCGCCCCCTTCAGCGCTTCGCGTGCTGCCAGCAGCGCATCGACGTTGACGCCGTTGTTCACAGTCGACTGAGCCATCGTGAACCCTTTCGAAAGAAATTTTTGACGTTCCCGGAGCCACCGATCATACATCGCGGCGGGCTGGGGAGGTCGAGCCTGGCGGGGCGGTACCTCCCCGTCCTGCACACCCCCCACGGGATCAAACGCACGCGACACCGGGACCGAACGTACGAAGCGCGGCGCTTCAGCTCCGGGGAACGGCCAACTTGCAGAGGTATGATCGCGAGGATGACCACCCCGACGAAGAGCGCGGCCGGGTCGGTCGGCACGGTCGAGACCAGGTTTGTCGACCTGCCCGAGCCGATTTCGCTCGACTGTGGCCGCCAGCTGCACCCCGTCCGGGTCGCCTACGAGACGTACGGCACGCTGTCGCCGGCCCGCGACAACGTGATCCTGGTGTGCCACGCGCTCAGCGGCGACGCCCACGCCGCCGGATACAGCGCCGCGCCGGTGGCGGCGAGCACGCGCGACGGATTTCGCGCCGACGAGCGCGACGCCGGGGCCGGCCGCGGCCTCGGCTGGTGGGACGGGATGATCGGTCCCGGCAAGGCCTTCGATACCGATCGATTCTTCGTCGTCAGCTCGAACCTGCTTGGCGGCTGCCGCGGCACCACCGGGCCGTCCTCGATCGACCCGGCGACCGGCCGGCCGTTCGGGGCGAACTTCCCGGTCATCACCGTCGCCGACATGGTGCGCGTCGAGCGCGCGCTGCTGCGGGAACTGGGGATCGAGCGCGTCGCGGCGGTGGCCGGCGGATCGCTCGGCGGCATGCAGGCGCTGGAGTGGGCCGCGCTCTACCCCGACGCCGTCGACGCCATCGTGCCGATCGCGAGCACGCACGCTCTTCATCCGCAAGGCGTGGCGTGGAACGCAATTGCGCGCAACGCGATCACCGCCGATCCCGACTGGCAGGGCGGCCACTACCACGGCACCGGCCGCGCCCCGAACGCCGGCATGGGCGTCGCGCGGATGGTCGGGCACGTCACGTATCTCTCGGCGACGTCGCTCAACGACAAGTTCGGCCGCCGGCTGCAGTTTGCCGACGACATCCGGTATCTCCTGACTGAGCCGGAGTTCGAGGTCGAGAGCTACCTGCGCTATCAGGCCGACTCCTTCGTCAAGCGGTTCGACGCCAACACGTATCTCTACACGTCGCGGGCGCTGTCGTACTTCGATCTGGCGAGGCAGCATGGCGGCGGGCGGCTCGAGGAAGCCGTGCGCCGCTTCAAGGCGCGAACGCTGCTGATCGCCTTCAGCTCGGACTGGTTGTATCCGCCATCGGGTTCCGAAGAACTGGCCGCGGCGCTGCGCGCCGCCGGCAAGCCAGTCGACTGTCACGTGATCGAGGCGCCTTACGGGCATGATTGTTTTCTCTTGGAAGAATCCCGCCAGACGCCAATGATTCAGGCGTTTCTGGCGCAGTAAGCCGCGCAGCGTGCGGCGGGAGCAGGGGTAATGGAAGATTCGCGGCCGTTTGGTTTCGAGACCCGTCAGGTGCACGCCGGTCAGCGGCCCGATCCGAACACCGGCGCCCGCGCGGTGCCAATCTTCCAGACCACGAGCTACGTTTTCGAGGACCCCGAATCGGCGGCCGCGTACTTCAACCTCCAGGAGTACGGCAACACCTACTCGCGCATCATGAACCCGACCGTCGCGGTGTTCGAGGAGCGCATGGCGAACCTCGAGGGCGGCTGCGGCGCGGTCGCGTTCGCGAGCGGCATCTCGGCACAGGCGGCGGCGCTCTTCACGCTGCTGACGCCCGGCGATCACGTCGTCTCTTCGTCAGCGCTCTACGGCGGCACCGTCAACCAGCTGAAACACCTGCTGCGCAAGATGTCGGTCGAGCTGACGTGGGTCGACCCCGACGATCCGGAGGCATGGAAGGCGGCGGTCCGGCCGAACACCAAGGCGTTCTACGGTGAGACGATCGGCAACCCCGGCGGCAACGTGCTCGACATCGCGGCGGTCGCGGCAATCGCACACGCCCACGATGTGCCGCTGCTGGTCGACAACACGTTTGCGACGCCCTATCTCTGCCGCCCGATCGAATGGGGCGCCGACATCGTCATTCACTCGGCGACGAAGTTCATCGGCGGCCACGGCACGAGCATCGGCGGGGTCGTCGTCGACTCCGGCCAGTTCAACTGGTCGAACGGCCGCTACCCGGTGATCGCCGAACCATCGCCGGCGTACCACGGCCTGCAGTTCCACGAGACGTTCGGCACTTACGGCTACCTGATGAAGCTGCGGGCCGAGACGCTACGCGACCTCGGCGCCTGCATGAGCCCGTTCAACGCGTTCATGTTCCTGCTGGGGCTGGAGACGCTCTCGCTGCGGATGGCCCGGCACGTCGAGAACGCCGCCGCGGTCGCGCGCTACCTCGAATCGCATGCGGTGGCGTCGAACGTCACCTATCCCGGCCTGGCCTCGAGCCGCTACAAGCCGCTGGTCGACAAGTACCTGCCGCGCGGCGCCGGCGCGGTCTTCTCGTTCGACTGCGCGGGCGGCCGCGCCGCCGGCCAGGACTTCATCCGCGGCGTGACGCTGTGGTCGCATCTCGCCAACGTCGGCGACGCCAAGAGCCTGATCATTCATCCCGCGAGCACCACGCACCGGCAGCTGTCGGAGGAAGAGCTGAAGGCCGCCGGCGTCGGCCCGGGAACGATACGGCTGTCGGTCGGCATCGAGGCGGTCGATGACCTGATCTGGGACCTCGATCAGGGCTTCGCGCGTGTCGCCGAGCCGGCCGGCCGCGAGGTGGCGGCGCGATGAGCCCAACCTTCGATCTCGGCCGCTACCAGGACCCGCTGACGATTCAGCGCGTGATTCACGGCGCGAAGACGATAGCCATCGTCGGCCTGTCCGGCAACCACCTGCGCGCCAGCAACTTCGTCGGTTTCTATCTGAAGCGCCACGGCTATCGCGTCGTCCCCGTCAACCCGCGCGAAACCCACGTGTTCGGCGAGCCGAGCTACAAGACGCTCGCCGACGTCCCCGGCCACATCGATATCGTCAACGTGTTCCGCGCTCCGGATGCCGTGCCGGCCATCGCCCTCGAAGCCGCCGCGATCGGCGCCGGCAACCTGTGGTGCCAGTTCGGCGTCATCAGCGAGGAAGCGGCGCGCATCGCCGAAGCGGGCGGCATGTCGGTCGTCATGGACCGCTGCCTGAAGGTCGAGCACGCGCGCTACGTCGGGCGGATGCACTGGCTCGGCTTCAACACGCAGCGCATCACCTCGGTGCGCGGCGGGTTGCAGTAGAACGCCGAGCGGCTCCACGCGGTCGTCTCGCGTCGCGAAGCCACGGCCCATTGCGAGTGCCGGCCGCATCACGCACCACACTCGTGGCCACGCGACCGCGGGCGTGACGACGTCGGGCCGGGGCGCCGACTTCGCGCCGTGGAAAACGAACCCTCCGCGGCACGGCTCACGATGCGGCGGCGGCTTGGGGTCTGCCGGACGCCGGTAAAGCATCGGTTCGGCCACGAGGTGGCTCGACTGCCGGAGACGAATCAGCACCGCCGCCGATGCGACCCGCTGCGGGCCCGTTTTTCGCCTGCGCTGTCACGCCGCTCACACGGCGCCCCACCCCGACGTCGTCACACCCGCGGGTGCGCGTCGAGAACGCCGCGACGCCGCCCTTCGAACGCCGCTCAGGGCAGGCTGGCTGGCCAGGCCCGTGGAGCGAGCCGACGCGCCGCGCAGCAGAAACGGCGGCGCAGCGATTCCTCGCGTCGTGTTCCGAGCATGTGATCCGTGACGCTACTGGATAGCCATGTCGGGCCGCGAGCGCCTGACGACTGTCGCTGTTAGATAGCTCCTACACGACGCGGCAGCGGCAGGGTCCGAGCGGAGGCGCCGTTCCCGGCGAGCGGAGTCGGGCCTGGTCAGCCAGCCTGCCCTGAGCGCCGTTGGGGCGTCGCCCGCGGCGAAAACCGCTCACAGACGTGCGAGCGTGACCGCGGGCGTGACGCCGTCGGGCCGTGGCGCCGACTTCGCGCCGTGGCAAACGAACCCTCCGCGGCGCGGCTCACGATGCGGCGGCGGCTTGGGGTCCGCCGGACGCCGGTAAAGCATCGGTTCGGCCACGAGGTCGCTCGACCGCCTGGGACGAATCAGCGCCGCCGCCGATGGGACCCGCTGCGGGCCCGTTTACTGACTCCGCTGTCACGGCGCTCACACGGCGCCCCGGCCCGACGTCGTCACGCCTCGGGTGCGCGTGATCGAGCGATCCATCGAACGTCGACAATCCTCAGCCTTCAGCGACGAAAGTCGAAACGCGCCGAGACGTCTCGCACCCAAGCCGCGGCGAGGCTGGCTGGCCAGGCCCGTGCAGCGAGCCGACGCGCGGCGCCGCGGAACGGAAGCGCAGCGATTCGTGGCGTCGTGTTCCGACCGTGTGATCCGTGCCGCTGCTGAATAGCTATGGCGGGCCGCGAGCGCCTGATGACTGCCGTTGCTGGATGGCTCCTACACGACGCGGCAGCGACAGGGTATGAGCGGAGGCGCCGTTCCCGGCGCGCGGAGTCGGGCCTGGCCAGCCAGCCTCGCCGCGGCGTCTCAGCGCGAGGGCGCCGCCAGATTTACCGCTCGGTGGTTGCGCCGGCAGCCATCATCGCCGGGGTGGCGCGCTCGTCGGCCAGTCGATGGCGTTCGCCGGCGCCCGTGGCGATCGTCTTCGCCGCCGCGGCGTGGCCGGCGCACAACGCCACTCGTGTCACTCCGGTCGAGGCGCTGAGGATTGACTGACGCCGTCCGAAACGGCGACAGTTACCTCCATGATCAAAGCGGCTCTCGCGCATGGGCTGGTCGTTCTCGGCTTCCTGTTGACCACAGTTTCAACGGCGGCACAGAGTGCACCGCCCGCCAGCAATCCGCAGGTTCCGCAGACAGCGCCGCCGCCGCGACCGGCCCCGCCGACGCGTGACCCGAATACGCCTGGCTATGTCGCAGCGAAGGAGCTGACGGACGGCGCGGTGCCGCCGGCGGACGTCAACGGCAACTTCATCATCGGCCCGACGCACGCCGCGGCGCCGGAGATGACGGTCCAGGAGGGCGTGCCGCAAGGGACCGTTCACACTTTCACGATGAGCTCCGCGGACAGCAAGATCTACCCCGGCATCGCCCGAGATCAAGGCACGTTCGGTACGCCCGACCCGAACAACCCCGCCAGGCTCGACGTCACGACGAGTCGTCCGGCACCCTACACCCGTCGCGTCGCGGTCTACGTTCCGAAGCAGTACGTGCCGGGCACGCCTGCGCCCTTCATCGTCGGCGCCGACGGCCCGGATCAGCTGCTCTTCACGGCGCTCGACAACTTGATCCACCAGAAGCGCGTGCCGGTCATGATCGCGATCTCGATCGGCAACGGCAGCGGCGACGCCCAGGGCAGCCAGCGCGGCCTCGAGTACGACACGCTATCGGGCCGCTACGCCGAGTTCGTCGAGACGGAGGTGCTGCCGCTCGTCGAGAAGCAGTTCAACGTCACGCTGACGAAGGATCCGGACGGCCGCGCGACCATGGGCTGCAGCTCGGGTGCGTCGGCGGCGTTGAGCATGGCGTGGTACCGCACCGACCTCTATCACCGCGTCCTCAGCTACTCGGGAACGTTCGTCAACCAGCAGTGGCCGTGGAACCCGGACACACCCGGCGGCGCCTGGGATACCACCGCAGCCTGATCCCGAAGAACCCGGCGAAGCCGATTCGCATCTGGATGTCCGTCGGCGACCGCGATCTCCTCAACCCCAACATCATGCGCGACGACATGCATGACTGGGTGCTGGCGAACGAGCACATGGCGAAGGCGCTGGCCGACAAGGGCTACGCCTACCAGTTCGTCTTTGCGCGCAATTCCGGGCACTGCGATCGGACGATGAAGCAGCAGACGCTGCCGAACGCGCTCGAGTGGCTGTGGAAGGGCTACACGAGCCGCGCCGCGCTATCCAAGTAGCGTCCCGCCTCCCGCGTCCCCCCATGATCGCCGCCCAGTCGTTTCGCCCGATGCTCTGGCTCGTGGCGATGGCGGTCTTCATGCAGATGCTCGACACGACGATCGTCAACACGGCGCTGCCGGCGATGGCGGCCAGCCTCGGCGAATCGCCGCTGCGCATGCAGGCCGTGGTCATCAGCTACGCGCTGACGGTGGCGATGCTGATCCCGGCGTCGGGCTGGCTCTCGGATCGGCTCGGAACGCGGCGGGTCTTCATCGCGGCGATCGCGTTGTTCACGATCGGTTCTCTGGCGTGCGCGATTTCGCCCGGGCTCAATCAGCTCGTCGCGTCCCGCGTCCTTCAGGGAATCGGCGGCTCGATGCTGCTGCCAGTCGGGCGGCTGACGGTCCTCCGCGTCGTGCCGCGCCACGACTTCCTCGCCGCGATGAGCTTCGTCACGCTTCCCGGATTGATCGGGCCGTTGATCGGCCCGACGCTCGGCGGCTGGCTGGTCCAGGTCGCGTCGTGGCACTGGATCTTCCTCATCAACCTGCCGCTCGGCGTCGTCGGCTGCCTGGCGGCGCTGCGATACATGCCCGATCTGCAGCGATCGGTCGACCGTTTCGACCTGCTGGGCTACTGCCTGCTGGCGTTTGGCATGGTCACCGTATCGTTGTCGCTCGACGCCGTCTCCGATCCGGAAATGAGCCACGGCATCGTCCTGGTGCTCCTCGTCTTCGGCCTCGCGAGCCTCACCGCCTACTGGCTGCACGCCGCCCGCGCCGACGGCCCGCTGTTTCCGCTGGCGCTCTTCAAGGTGCACTCGTTCGGTGTCGGGCTGCTCGGCAACCTGTTCTCGCGCGTCGGCAGCGGCGGCATGCCGTTTCTCGTCCCGCTGCTGATGCAGGTGGCGATGGGCTTCTCGCCGATGCACGCCGGGATGATGATGATTCCGGCCGCCGCCGCCGGCATGTTCTCCAAGCGCATCGTCGTGCCGCTGGTCCAGCGGCTTGGCTACCGCCGGGTGCTCGTCGGCAACACCCTGCTCGTCGGCCTGACGATGGCGAGCTTCGCCCTGGTGCGTCCAGGCCAGGCGCTGTGGCTGCACGCGATCCAGTTCGCCTGCTTCGGGTTCGTCAACTCGCTGCAGTTCACGGCGATGAACACGCTGGCGCTGCGCGACCTCGACGGCGAGCTCGCCAGCAGCGGCAACAGCCTGCTCTCGATGGTGATGATGCTGGCGATGAGCCTCGGTGTCGCGGTCGCCGGCGGCCTGCTCGGCGCGTTCGGCGCCGCCGCGACGCCGGGCCCGTCGCAGATGTTCGCCGCCTTCCGCTGGACGTTCGTCTGCGTCGGCCTGGTGACGATGGCCTCGGCCGCGATCTTCGCGCAGCTCGAGCCGACGAACCGCATCCCGGAATCGACGGTACAGAAAGCGGATCCGGTGTAATCATCGCGGAGCTGAAGCTCCGCGCTACGGCTGAGGAACGACGCTCTCGTTACGGCGGAGCTTCAGCTCCGCGATCGCATTCGCAAAGAGTGGCCACCATGCCCGACACAGAACTGATAGTCAGACCGGCCGACGCGGACGAGCTCGATCAGCTCGCGCGCGTGTGGTTCGACGGCTGGCAGGAATCGCACCTTCATCTCGTGCCGCCGGCGCTGGTTCGCTTCCGCAGCCTCCTCAGCTTTCGCGATCGGCTTGCCGCGGCGCTGCCGGCGATTCGCGTCGTCGGCGAGCCCGGCGAGCCCCTGGGGTTCTGCATCGTCAAGGAAGACGAGCTCTACCAGCTCTTCGTCGCAGCGGCCGCCCGCGGCACCGGCGTCGCGGTGGCGTTGATCGACGATGGCGAAGCGCGGCTGGCAGAGAGCGGCGTCACCAGGGCGTGGCTGGCCTGCGCCATCGGCAACTATCGCGCCGCGCGCTTCTACCAGAAGCGCGGCTGGCACCTCGCCGGAACGATGGTGAACGAGGCGGAAACGTCGGAAGGCACGTTTCCGATCGACGTGTGGCGCTACGAGAAGGAGCTCACGCGCGGCGCCTAGCCGCGCGCTTCACGCGACCTTTCGCAGCTTCGTCACCCGCCCGACCTCGACCCACTCGACGACGAAGATGTTGCCGTCGTGATCGAAGCAGGCGCCGTGCGGGCAGATGAACTCGCCGGGGATGAACTTCTCCCGCGGCTCGCGCCGCAGCGGGTTGTTCCAGTTCGCCGGGTTCGAATCACCCAGTTGCGCGATGACGGCGTTGTCGCTGCCGATCAGGCTGACGCGGCCCTGGAGGTCGGGGATGACGACCAGCCCCTGCCGCTCGTCGAAGTCGCACGGCAGCCTGAACCCCGCCACGAAGTCGATGTGGCTGCCGTCGAGCGTGAAGCGCTGCAGCCGGTTGTTGCGGCGGTCGGCGACGACGAGCACCGGCTTCGCGGTTCGCGTATCGACCCACACGCCATGCGGCTCGGCGAGCTTGCCCGGCTCGGCGCCGCGCCCCCCGAACGAGCGGATGAACTCTCCCCTGGCGTTGTACTGATTGATGAAGTACGACCCGTAGCCGTCGCCGACGTAGACGTCGCCGTTCGGCGCGATCGCGACGTTGGTCGGGTTGTAGGGTTTGCGCGCGCCGTCGGGGCCGGGGCGATACCCTTCGACATCCGGCGGCCTGTCGATCTTCCAGACGATTTCGCCGGCGAGCGTCGTCTTGAGGACGACCGCCTGGGCCTCAGGCTGCGGCGTCATCTTCGGGTTCGCGGCGTTGACTGTCAGGTAAAGGAACTCGCTGCTGCCTTCCGTGCGGATCTTGAAACCGTGCGCGACTCCGCGATACTCCTTGCCCCACGAGCGGACGAACTTGCCAGTCGCGTCGAAGACGACGACGGTGTCGGCGCTGTCGCTCGTCGCATGCACGGTGTGGTGGACGTAGATGTTGCCCTGCGAGTCCTCGACGACGCCGTGCGTGTTGCCCCACTTGATTTGAGGCGGCAGCGTGCCCCAGTCGTGAATCGCCTCGAAGCGGTGCTGACCGGCGCCAAGGACGGGCGCTTTCGTCCCCGCCTTGTCCTGCATCCCGAGCAGAATCGGCGACGCCGCCATCATCCCCATGAACTCACGCCGGCTCGGCTTCATGTGTATCCGATCCACTACCGCCTCCACTCCTGCGCATATTCGCGATTGCTGATCCGCCGCTCGACGGCCAGGCTCACCATGAACAGCAGGAAGACCTGCGCCAGGGAGATCGATGCCGTCACGGCGAAACGGATGTCGGCCGCCGGCCGCGGCCAGCAGGTCGTGCCGGCCTCGATACAGGCCTGCACCATTCGATCGACCTCGATGAACTCGCGAAAGATGAGCGCGATCCCCCAGACGAAGATCACACCCGATCCGACGATGTTGCCGAAGATCATCTCGCCTTTGCGCCAGAATGGAAGCGTCAGCACGAGCGCCGTGACTGGCGCCAGCGTGAGCTGGAGGGCGATCCAGTACCAGTTCAGGCCGTCCACGACAGGCATTCTGGATCAAACGCGGCCGTCCGTGCGGCAAAAGCTCGGCCGCGGTTCGACGGAGTCGAGAAGATGATCGTGCGTTCAGCCGGCAGCGGCGTCCACCTGATAACCCAGCCCGATCACGCGCAGCTCGCCGGCCGGATCATGGAACGGTGCGCGAACCTCGCGGCGCATCCGCGCCGCGGCTCGATCCTCCGCGCGATCCGCGACCACGACAACGGCTGGGCTGACGGCGACGCCGCGCCCAGTGTCGATCCCGGGACCGGGGCGATCGTCGACTTCATAACCGCCACGGTTGACGTACGCCAGGGCGTCTGGCCGCGCGCGGTGGCCATGCTCGCCGACGATCCGCTCGCTGCCGCGCTCGTCGCCCAGCACGCGATCGTCGCCTACGACCGGCTGCGGCCCGATCCGGCCTGGGCCGCCTTCTTCGTCGGCATGGCGGCGCTGCGCGACGCATGGCTGGCGCGGACGACGGTCACGCTGGAAGATCTCCAGGCCGACTACGTCTACCTGCGGCTCGGCGACCTGATCTCGCTCGCGTTCTGCACCGGTAAGTCGGCGCTGCCGCCGTATGCCGGCTGGACGGTCGAGTCGTCAGGCGAGGCCGTCGTCGTGTCGCCTGATCCGTTCGCCGGTGCCGTCGTTACGATGGAGGTCGAGGCAAGGGCGCTCGGGGCGGCAGCGTTCGAGTCGGACGACGCGTTGCGGCGTGCGCTTGCAGCGGCGACACCGATGACGCTGCGCGGCGAGGCGAGAGGGCGCTCGTAGATGATGTACGGTGTCAGCCGGGAGAGGCCAGGGCGATGCATCCCGACATAAAAGCGCTGGAGGATCAGTTCGAGGCGGTTGCCCGCGACTACGCGTCGCTCGTCGACGGCCTCGATGAGCGAACGGGCGGCTGGCGTCCTGACCCGGCGTCGTGGAGCGTCGCCGAATGCCTGGACCACCTCGCGACCGCCAATCGCGCCTACCTCGACGAGATGACACCGGCTGCGGCCGCGGCACGGGCCCAGGGCCGGACGCGGCGCGGCCCGGCGACGCCGGGATTCTTCGGCCGGCTCTTCGCCTATACGCTCGACGCGCCGCCGAAGGCGTGGTCGAAGTCGAGGGCGCCGAAGCTGATCAATCCGCGCCAGGCGCCGTCGTTTGGCGACGCCTCGGCGGCCTTCGCCAGGGCGCACGAGGACGTCCGCCGGTTCCTGCGCGAGAACGCCGACCTCGATCTCGCCGGCATCACCTACGTCAACCCCCTGGCGCGGCGCCTGCGCCCGAGCCTGGCGACCGGCCTGCATGTCATCGCCGCGCACGAGCGTCGTCATCTCTGGCAGGCCTGGAACGTGCGGCGCGCCGTTAACTGATACCTTCTTGCCCATGACACCGCCCAAGGCGATCGCCACGGCAGACACGCCGGCCCCGGCCGGCTGGATCACCTGGTTCCTCATCGGCGCGCTCGTCGCAGGCACGCTCGACATCCTCTACGCGCTCGCCTTCTCGTACTTCCGCAGCGGTGTGGCCCCGTCGCGCGTGCTGCAGTTCGTCGCCAGCGGCGCCCTCGGCCCGGCGGCGTTCCAGGGCGGCAGCCTGACGGCGGCGGCAGGGCTCGGCTTCCACTACCTGATTGCGTTCGTGATCACGGCGATCTTCTTCGCCGCCGCCGCGTCGCAGCCATGGCTGCGCCAGCGCTCGCTCTTCTACGGTGCGCTCTACGGGCTGGCCGTCTACGGCGTGATGAACTACGTGGTGATCCCGATGTCGCAGATTGGACCGCGCCCGGCCGGCGCTGCGGTCGTCGTCGTGACTGGCATCCTGGTGCACATGGTCTTCATCGGCTGGCCGATCGCGCTGTCGGCTCGCCGCGCGTTCACGAATCCGTAGCGATCCGTGGCGCTCGGGCGCGCGGTCTTCGCGGCGCTGAAGCTCCGCGCTACGTACTCGCGCGGGGCTCGGGGCTCGGGGCTAGGGGTTCGTAGGGCGGAGCTTCAGCTCCGCCGAGCCGTCTTCTTCTTCGCTGTCTTCTTCTTCGTCCCTGCCTTTGGCGTCGCCGGCGCCGCCCCGGCGAACTCGTAGGCTTCCTGCAGCCAGTCGGTGAACGGCGCCTCGACTTCGTCGCGATGCGTGACGAGCACGACGTGGGCGATCTTGCGTTGCGAGGTGCGATCGGAGCGGCGAATCCTGCCCGACTTCAGCAGGCGGCCGACGAAGAACGTGACCTCCAGATCGCGGCGCCGCGGCCGGACGAAGAAGTAGCAGGCGCGGCGCGAGAACATGATCGACTTGTGCGAGGCGTAGATGCGCTGTTCGCCGAAGTCGGCGGCGGTCTCGCGCAGGCGTTCCCAGGCGTCCCGCAGCTCGTCGGACAGGTCGCGTGTCAGGGCCGCTTCGGTGGTCGTCCAGCAATCGTGCTCGACACCTTCGTCAATCCACTGCTTGCAGTGATAACACTCGTGCCCGCGCATGGGGGATTCTACCGCCGCTGCCGGCCACCCATGGCGGAGCTAAAGCTCCGCCCTACGAGGACGGTGCACGGGTCGCCGCCGTCGGCGGCCGCTTTCGGTCGTAGCCGGAGCTTCAGCTCCGCGATCTGCGGGGTTCGTTCAGCGGTAGACGTAGCCGCGGCGGGCGCGGACTTCGGTGCCGGCGCGCTTGACGCGGACGTCGAGCGTATGGGGACCCTTCCCGTCGACGCCGGTCGGCGTGAAGTAGAGGACGTAGCTGGCGCGGAACTGCTCGAGTACGCGACGGAAGGTCGACGTCAGGTTCTCGCCCGGCGCGAGCGCGGCGACGAACCCGCCGGTCTCGCCGGCGACCCGGTCGGCGAAATCGCCGACGCTGAGCAGCCCGTCTTTCGGCGTCGCCCGCAGCAGCGACGCCGGCCGCTGCCTGACGGTGCCGGGCAGCACCACGGCGACGGTGGGCGTGGTGCGGCGCGCCACGTCGAACAGGGTCTCGGTATCGGTGATGCTGCTGCTGTCCTGGCCGTCGCTGAAGAGCACAATCAGCTGCCGTCGGCCGGGCTGCGTCGTGGTACTCATTGCCACCGCCAGGCTGTCGAACACGGCGCTGCTGCCGGCGCCGCCGAGGGAGGTCAACGCGGCGTCGGTGGCGGCCGGGGAGTCGGTGAAGTCGACGGCGCGCCGCACGCGCATGTTGAAGGTGAGCAGCCGCATCCGGTCGGCCGCCGTCAAGTCGGACCGCAGCTGCTTCAGGGCCCGCCGCAGCTCGTCGAGCGCCGCGCCGGTGACGCTGGCGCTGACATCGAGGAGGACGGTGACGTCGATCGGCAGCTTCTCGTAGCTGATCTCGGCGATCTGCTGCGGTACGCCGTTGTCGACGATCTCGAAGTCGGCCGCCGTCAGGCCGATGACGGCGCGGCGATCGCGGCGCACCGACGCCTCGACGCTGACGACGTCGGCACCGGCGCGGAAGACGGAGCCCGGCGCCTGCGGCGTCGTCTGGGTCGTGGCGGTTTGCGCGGGGAGCGTGGCGCCGCCGAGCAGGAGCGCGGCGCCGAGCGCGAGCCGGCACGTCCTGGTCATCGGCTTCATCGGCCCATTTCCCGCAGCTTCGCGAGCGTCGCCGGGTAGCCGCGAAAGTCGCCGAGCCAGTAGGTCCACCAGGGGTCGAAGGCGTCGTCGCCGGCCGTCTGCGCCGCGTCGGCCAGGCTCGCGGCCTCGTCGTGCCGGCCGAGGCTCACGAGCAGCGTCATCAGCGCGACCCGTGCCGACTGGGCGCCGGGCCACACCTCGAGCGCGGCGCGGTACGACGCGATGGCGTCGTCGCTGCGGCCTCGGCCGCGCAGTGCCTGGCCGCGGACGAGCAGGGCGTAGTACTGGAGCTCCTTGTCGGGTGTCTGGCGCGTCGAGTCGTCGAGGAGCTCGAGCGCGCGGTCGGCGTTGCCGAGCGCGACGAGCAGGCGGGCGGCGCGAATCCGCGCCTCGACGGCCGTCTCCGGGAACTTGATCGCGGCTTCGTAGCGGGCGACGACGTCGAGCCTCTGTTCCGGGGTCATGCCGCCGCGCAGCCATTGCTGTTCGGAGACGAAGGCGTAGGCGAGGTGCAGCCGCGGGTTGGCGGGGCAGCGCTGCAGCGCGCGCGGGATGAACAGGAGCGCGCTTTCGGGCATGAACAGCCCTTCGAGCGCCGAGGCCTCGGTGAAGAACCACCAGCATTCGAACTCGTCCGCGCCGGCCGGCTGACGAACGCGGGCGTGGTACTCACCGAGGAGACGTCCGCCTTCGTCGCGGGCGTAGGCGTTGTCGCTGCGCAGCCCGGCCAGCGCCATCTCGAGCGCGAACACTGCCGTGCGCTGCGGATCGTTCGGCCACGGGCTGTCGGTCGAGCGGAAGGCGCGGATGACGTTGGCGAGATCCTTCGACTGCGTCAGCATCTTCTCGACCGCGTCGTAGCTGCCGCGATCGTACGCATCGGCGAGGGTCTGGATCTCGACCGGCACTGGCCGCCGGGCCGGGGGTGTCGACGCGGGCGGGGGAGTCTCCGCTCCCGCCGACGGTGTCGGTGGCGGCGAGGCCGCCTCGGCTGCGGCGGCCGTGGACGGGGTGCCGCGCTTCGGCACCATCACCCAGCGCCGGCCGCGGACCGTGACACGGGGCTCCGTCGTCTTGACGGTGATCTCGTGCGTCCGCCCGTCGCGGTCTTCATCGGCGGGCTCGACGCCGAGCAGGTAGTAGGACGACAGCTCGCGGCCGATGCGCGCCAGCGCCGCTTCGGCGTTGCCGACCTGGACGTTGAACAGCGCCCCGCCGGCGGCGCCGGTGAACTGCTCCAGCCAGCGCGACAGCAGCGCGCTGTCGCGGTTCCAGTTGTCCAGGCTCTTGTCGCCCTTGCGCGCCTGCGCCGAGAAGCGATCGATGAAGCTGGCGTCGATGAAGAGGGTGTAGATCGCAGTATTGGCGAGCGCCGCTTCCTTGCCGACGCGGACGCCGAGATCGGCCAGGTCTGGACGTCCGCCCGGCGTATCGCTGGCGATCATGCCGCCGCTGATCAACACCATCGTCTTGCGCCCGAGGAACCCCCCCATCTGCTCCACCACCGAGCGCAGCATGTTCAGGCTCGCGGAAGCTTCACCTTCCAGGAAGAGAGCGGTGCCGGCGACGTCGGTGAGCAGCCGGTGCTGGCAGAAGGGATCGGGCGGATTGCCGCACTCGCGGGCGGCGATGGCGTCGACCCTGGGTCCGCCGCCGCGATAGATCTCGCGGGTCATGTCGACGAGCTCGGACGGGCGGACGTTGAACTGCGTGATTTCGGCGAGGTCCCGCTGGCCGACGACCTGCTGCAGCGCGGTCAGCACCGAGGCATGATCCTTCGTTGGATCCACCTTCGGGCCGTTCGGATACGCCGACAGGCCGACGTAGTCGTCCGGCGACAGCTGCTGCACGAACTGGCGCGTCGCCTGGATCACGCCTCGGGTCGCGTCGGCATTGAAGCTGACGCAGTCGACCGCGAGCATGATGACGCGGCCGCCCGAGAGCGGGGTTGGGCTGTTCGCGATCGCACCGCGCCCGGCGTCACCGCCGATGCGTTCCGCGGAGACGACCCGGCGGCGCCGGCCGTTGATGGTGACGTTGAACTTCTCCGGCCCGAGGTCGGGAACGGAATTGCCTTCGCTGTCGATCACCTGAACGTCGACGGCGACGACGTCGATCGATACCCGGAACGGCTGCGGCTGGGCAGATGGGGTCTGGGCCGCAGCCGTGGCTACGACTCCCAGCAGCGCCGCGGTGAGGATCGCAAGCCGTCGGCTCATGTTTTACTGCGCTCGAACGGCGACTACGTTATCACAGCGTTTCGCGGCGTCTGGACCGCTCGACGTGACCCTGACGCAGCGTACAGGGACGAATTTCGTAAGCTCTTGACCGGCGCCCGCGCCTGGTTGTATATAACCATAGAGATATGAAACTCGGTGGTTATCAGTGATGTCGACGACCCAGCTGGACGCGACGTTTGCCGCCCTGGCTGACCCGACCCGCCGCGCCATCCTGGCGCGGCTGGCCGCGGGAGACGCGCCCGTGAGCGAGCTGGCTCGCCCGTTCGCCATCAGTCAGCCGGCGATCTCGAAGCATCTCAAGGTGCTCGAGCGCGCCGGCCTGATCTCGCGCGGCCGCGACGCCCAGCGCCGGCCGCGCCGGCTCGAGCCGCGGCCGCTCGCCGAGGCGAGCCAGTGGCTCGAGCGCTACCGGGCGTTCTGGGAAGGGTCGTTTCAGCGCCTCGACGCGGTACTCGAAGAGATGAAGGCGATCGAGCTTGCGCGGCGGCGTCCGCGCAGCCGAAGGAGACGAAAGCGATGAGATTGCAGGGACTGGAAGTCACCACCCCGGGCGACCGTGAGATCGGCATGAGCCGGGAGTTCGCGGCGCCGCCGCACCTGGTCTTCGAGGCCAACACCAGGCCGGAGCTCCTCAGCCGCTGGCTCGGCGTCTTCGGTGGCTGGAAGATGGTCGAGTGCGAAGTCGACCTCCGCGTCGGCGGCGCCTACCGCTACGTCTGGAGCGGACCGAACGGTGAACGCATGGCGATGGCAGGCGTGTTTCGCGAAGTCGAAGCGCCGACCCGCCTGGTCGCGACGGAGAAGTTCGACGATTCCTGGTACGAAGGCGCGGCGGAGACGACGACCGAGTTCGTCGCCCGCGGCGATCGCACGCTCCTGACCATGACGACGCGATACGCCTCGAAGGCGGTCCGGGACGAAGTCATGAAGTCGCCAATGAGCGAGGGCGTCGGCAAGAGCTTCGACACCCTCGAAGCGCTGCTCGACGAACCGCGCGCCTAGCGCGCCGAGACCATTTCCATGACACGCGAAACAGCAAAGCGCGCCGCGGCCCCGCGCCGGACGGCTGCGTCGAAGAAGCCGGGATCCACACCGCCCACTGTCGCTGCCGCGCTGGCGGCGCTGAAAGGCGCGAGTACCAGGAAGGACTTCGCCAACCTCGCGCGATTCGGCATCGCCGCGCCGCGGGCGTACGGTGTCTCGATCGCGAACGTGCAGAAGCTGGCCAAACGCTATGGACGCGACCACGAGTTTGCCGCCGCGCTCTGGGGGTCGGGATGGTACGAAGCCCGGCTGCTCGCCGCCTGGGTCGACGATCCCGCGCTCGTGACGCCGGCGCAGATGGAACAGTGGTGCCGCGACTTCGACAACTGGGGCATCTGCGACACCGTCTGCTTCGTTCTTTTCGACCGCTCGCCGCATGCCTGGCCCAAGGTCGAAGCCTGGAGCGACGCGCCAGAGGAGTTCGTGAAGCGGGCGGCGTTCGCGCTCCTCGCCAGCCTCGCCGGACACGACAAGCAGGCGACCGATCGGCAGTTCATCCGCGGACTGGCGCTGGTCGAGGCCGCCGCCGGGGACGATCGCAACTTCGTCAAGAAGGGCGTGAGCTGGGCGCTGCGGAGGATCGGCACGCGCAACGCGGCGCTGCACGCCGCCGCGCTCGCGACGTCGCGCCGCCTCGCCGCGTCCGACGCGCCCGCCGCCCGGTGGGTCGGCAATGACGGCATCCGCGATCTCACCAAGGCGCGCGCGCCGCGGAAGGTGAAGAGACATGACGACGCTGGAAGCGCTGACGTCTGAGTTCGAACACGAAACCGCGACGCTGCGGAAGCATCTCGAGCGCGTGCCGGAAGACAAGCTGGACTGGCGGCCGCACCAGAAGTCCTACACCGCCCGGGAGCTGGCATCGCATCTCGTCGAATGCGTCGGCTGGACCGAATCGATCTTCGGCCGGGACGAGCTCGCGATGGATCCGGCCACCTTTCAGCCGTTCAGCGCCCCCTCCATACCAGCGCTGCTCGCGGCCTACGATGCGAGAGTGGCGGCCGGCCGCCGTGCCTTGTCGGCGGCGACGCCGGCCGAGCTCGACCAGCCGTGGCGCCTGAAGATCAGGGATCGCGTCAGGTTCGAGCGGCCGAAGTCCGTCGTCTTCCGCGACTTCACGCTGTCACATCTCATCCACCACCGCGGCCAGCTGTCGGTCTACCTGCGGCTCCTCGACGTCCCCGTGCCGGGTTCGTACGGGCCGACCGCGGACGAGAAGTTCTGAACCGCTCGTGAGAGAATTTCCGCATGACCGGTGACGACTTCCGGCGCCTGGCCCTCGAGCTGCACGGGGCCAGCGAAGGGTCGCACATGAAGCATCCCGACTTCCGCGCCGCCGGGCGCATCTTCGCGACGCTCGACGCCAGCGAAAAGCGCGGGATGGCCAAGCTGACGCCGGCCGAGCAGCGCGAGTTCGTGCACGAGTATCCCGGCGTGTTCGCGCCGGTACCGGGCGGCTGGGGCCGACAGGGCTGCACCTTCATCACCCTCGCCGCCGTCGACGCGGCGGCAGTCCGCGCCGCGCTCGCGTTAGCGTGGGAAGGCGTCGTCTCGAAGAAGCCCGCCAAATCAAAGAAGCCTGCCAGGCGCTCCAGTTCAGTCGCCCGGAAGAAGACGCTACGACTTCCGCGCCGGTAGCTTCACCACCTTCGGGTAAGCCTTCTCGCCCGCGAGCACCTTCACCGCCAGGCGGTTCTCTTTCAGCGGAATCGGGCAGGTCGTATAGGGATTGAAGGCGCACGGCGGGTTGTACGCCTGATTGAAGTCGAGCACCGCCGTGCCGTCGTCGAGCAGATCGGCGTAGAGGAAGCGCGCGGCCTCGTAGGTTTCCGTCCCGCTCGACGCGTCCTTGAACACGATATAGAAGCGCTTCGGCCTGGTGGTGAATGGCCGCAGCCGCAGCGTCTTTCCCTGCAGCACGAACTCGACGACGCCTTCCGAGCTGTACTCGTCGACGTCGCCAAACGTGTTGAGCACCTTCAGCTTCTGCGGCTGCGCGTCCGCGACGAAGCGGCCGACCACTCGATACGCCGGATCGATGTCGAACCACGCGAAGCCGAGGAACTCCTTCGCCATGGCCCCCTGCGGATCGCGGACGCGGATCGTGCGCGAGTCGCCGCTGGTGTGCACGACGATCCGGACGTCGCCGACGACGAGCTCGTCGACGTCACGCGTGCGGTCGTCCTTGAGATCGATTGGCGCGCCGACGGGAGTGCCGCGCAGCATCACGTTCACGCCCGCCGCCGGCTCGAATCGCACCTGCTGACCGTTGAGGACGAAGCGGCCGAGCGCCGGCGGCGTCGTTGGCGGCAGGACGATGTCGAGCCCCGGCGCGCTGCCGGCGGTGTTGGCGCCCTGCTTCAACGGGAACAGGCCGGCGATGGTGACGAAGTCACGGCGGTAGTCGGCTTCGTGCTTCGCCCGCCATTGCTCGGTCGTCAGCGGCCCGGAAGCGGCCGCCGCGGCCGGCGCGGGTGTCGGCGCCGCCGCCGGCGCGGGGGCAACGGGCGCGGGGTCGCGATTGCACGCGGCCGCCAGTGTAGCGACCAGGGCGATCGCGCCCGCCCCGGCAGGACCCCATGCGGATGTCATCTTCATGTTGCGGTCTATTAGTAGCATACGGGTGTCAGCCGCCGTCGCCCTGAGCTCAACCGCGGGGCGCACGAGCGGCAGAGAGGAACCGCAACGTGTCCACCGCTTGCTATATCGCTCCCGACGCTCTCCTCGCGCACTGGCAGGGCCACCGCCGCCTGACGCGGCGAGTGATCGAAGCGTTTCCCGAAGACAAGCTCTTCACCTTCTCGGTCGGCGGGATGCGTCCGTTCGGCGCGCTGGCGCTCGAGATCCTCGGCATGAGCGCGCCGATGGTGCGCGGCGTTGTGACAGGCGAATGGGACGCGCCGCGCACGCGCGATCCGCAGCCGCTGAGCGAGATCCTCCGGCGGTGGGACGAGACGACGACCGAGCTGGAAACGCTCTGGTCGAAGATACCGCCGGAGCGCTTCGCCGAGACGCTGACCGCGTTCGGCCAGTACACGGACAAGGCCTACACGCTGATCCTCTACGTCATCGACAACGAGATTCATCACCGCGGCCAGGCCTACGTCTACCTGCGCGCGCTCGGGGTCGAGCCGCCGCCGTTCTTCGAGCGATAGGAGGCACGGACGGGCGCCGGAGGACCTCAAACACCGAAGAACTCCCGCGCCTCGCTGTAACCGAACCCAAGCCGCCTGGCAAAGCCGGGGTCCTGCGGCCCGACGCCGACGTAGATGCATCTGCGACGGATCGAGATGATGGCGATCGATGAACAGGACGCCCAGGCCCGGCAGCGGCTTGCGGCACCAGCAGACGGCCGGCCCGGCGCCGTGCGGGCAGTACTCGATCTCGACTGGCACGCCGAGCCGTTGTGTCGCATGCGCGAACGTCGCGGCGACCTGGGCGTGCGTTCGGGTACCAGCCTCGACCTCCGGCTGCCACGACAGTCCAAGCACGCGCCAGCCCTCGGCTGCATAGCGGGCGAGCGTTGCCTCCCGCCCCGGCACTGTCTCCACATCGTCCGGTGACGACGGCGTGCGCTCTCCGCTCCGGCTCTGCCACAGGACGCCGTCGCACCAGATCAGGACTGCCCGCTCAACCGCCGCCGGATCGGGCCGTCGTTCGAACGCGATCTGCTCGACGCTCGCGAACCCTTCGCTGACGTCCGGCGGCTCGAGGTCGCGCGCGTAGCGATAAAGAACCGACGGACCGAACGCGGCGACGTCCTTGCGGCGCGCCTGGCGCAGCCCTTCCGGTCCGAGCGCGGCGGGATGGCGCGACAGGATGCGGCGGACCGCGTTGACCTGCGCCTCCTCGATCGGTGTCGTCAGCCAGACGCAGCGGACCGGGACGCCGCGCCGCCGCGCTGCCTCGATCACGACGGCGCGCGACTTGCGCGACACGTAAGTGTTGTCGAGGACACACCGGGCGTTCCCCGCGGCCAGGCGCTCGTCGAGGCTCGCGGCCAGCGCCGACAGCGAGCCGCCGGCATTGTCGCGGTTGAGGCGGACGAAGCCGTCCACGACGTACTCGCCCGCCAGCGTGCTCTTACCGGCGCCGGGCAGCCCCATGATCAGGACGATCTCGCCATTGGCGGGCGACGCCGCCGGGTAGCTGCGACCGCGCATCCTGCTGCCCGACGGAAAGCGGTCGTCGAGCGCGGCCCGGTCGTCGTCGGTCAGGGTCAGCGCATGCGCCCGGGCCACCGACCGGACGGTCTCGAGCCGCGTCGGCCCGGCTATGGGCACGACGATGTCGGCGAGGTCGCGGACCCAGGCGATTGCCACTTCGAACGGCGTCGCATCGTGCGCCGCCGCGACGCGCTTCAGCGCCGGGTCGCCGGCCGTCCGGCGCAGTCTCGGCCCGCCGCCGAGAGGCCGATGCGCGATGAGCGGAATGCGCTTGGCAGCGCAGGTACTCGGCGACGCCGTCGAGCAGCGCCTCGTCGTGCCAGACACTCAGCTCGACCTGGACGGTAGCGATGTCGGTAATCTGCCTCGCTTCTTCGATTTGGCCGAGGTTGACGTTGCAGAGACCGATCGCCTCAATCAGGCCGTCCCGCCGCAAGCTGTCGAGCGCCCGCACGCTCGTCGCCAGCGGCGTGTGCGGATCGGGCGCGTGCAGTTGATAGAGCTGGATGCGTTCGACGCCGAGCGCTCTCCGACTCGCGTCGCATGCGGCTGCAAGGTGGCGCGCTCGTCCATCTGCCACCCAGTTGCCGCCGGGCCGGGTCAGCCCTCCTTTCGTCGCGACGACGACCTGGGACCGATCGCCGCCCCATGTGGCGAGTGCACGGGCAATCAGGCGTTCGTTGTGGCCGGCGTCCGAAGCGTCGATGGCGTAAGCGTCGGCCGTGTCGAAGAAGCGAAAGCCGGCGTCGAGCGCCGCGTGGATGACGCGCACCGACTCGTCGTCGTCGCGATCGGCCCTCGTCGAGAGACGCATGCAGCCGATGCCGCGCAGCCGCCCCGGCCCGGTCAGTAACATGGGTGCGGAGTGTAGCAACAGGCCTCAACCGAGGGGCTTTACCCCTCGGACTCCCCGACTGGCTTCCGCCTCCGCTAAAGCTACGGCGAGACCTCGCCGAAGCGCCTTCGGCGCGAAGGCGGGCGCTCGCGGGGGCCCCATGCCGCGCTCCGCTCGCCAGGCTCGCTCGCTGCCGCTCGCTCGCGCGTTCATGAGATAGCTTCTAGCAGCCCGGTCGAGGTCCCCCGCCGGGATCTTCAGGTTGGTCGTAGAATGACCCGGGCTCGGCATCACACGAAAGGTTCTGCATTCATGCGGGTGGTTGGAGCGGTGCTGGCCGCGGCTGGCGTCATCATCGGGGGGAACGTCGCGGCGGCGCAGGCGATCGATCCCGGGCGTAAGGCGTTCGAGAGTCGATGCGCGCGATGTCACGGCGCCGATGGCAACGGCGGCGAGATGGGGCCGCGCATCTCGACCCGGCTGCCGAGCCTCGACGCTCCACAGCTCACCAAGGTCATTCGCGACGGCATTCCAACGAAAGGCATGCCGCCGAGCGTCATCGACGCTCGCGAGCTCGGCGACCTCGTGAAGTTCGTACGCACGCTCGAGCGGCGGGAGGAGGATCGGCCGGTCGTGCGCGCCAGGGTCACCATCGTCGACGGCCGCACGCTCGACGGCGTTGTGCTCGGCGAGGGTTTCGACGACATGCAGCTGCGCACCGGCGACGGCCGCGTCCACCTGTTGCGGCGAGCGGGCGATCGCTACCGGAGCGTCACTTCGGATCCGTCGTGGCCGACGTATAACGGCGATCCTGGCGGCAACCGCTACACGACGCTGACCCAGATCGACAAGACGACGGTGGCGCGGCTGGCGCCGAAGTGGGTGTTCACGGTGCCCGACGCCGGCACGCTGCAGATGACGCCGCTCGTCGTCGACGGCATCATGTATGTCACCGCCCCGAACGAGTGCTACGCGCTCGATGCCGGAAGCGGCCGCCAGATCTGGCATTTCAAGCGCCCGCGGACGAAGGGCGTGCAGGGCGGGCACGCGAACCGCGGCGCGGCCGTCGCCGGCGATCGGCTGTTCATGCTCACGGACCACGCCCACGTCATCGCGCTGAACCGCTTTACCGGCGAGCTGCTGTGGGACACCGAGCTCGACGACTGGCGCAAGAACTACGCGGCTTCGTCGGCGCCGCTGACGGCGGGCAACCTGGTGATCTCCGGCGTTGCCGGCGGCGAGCACGGCGCCAACGGCTTCGTGGCGGCGCACGATCAGGCCACCGGCAAGGAAGTCTGGCGCTTCTGGACCGTGCCGAAGCGCGGCCAGCCGGGATCCGAAACCTGGCAGGGGAGCGACATCGACCACGGCGGCGCGCCGACATGGTTCACCGGCAGTTACGATCCGACGCTCGATCTCGTCTACTGGCCGACCGGCAATCCGAGCAAGGAATACGACGGCAGCGACCGCAAGGGCGACAACCTCTACGCCAACTGCATCCTCGCCCTCGATCGCAGGACCGGCGCGCTCAAGTGGCACTACCAGTTCACGCCGCACGACCTCTGGGACTGGGACGCGACGCAGACCTCGGTGCTGGTCGACGCCGAGTGGCAGGGCAGCCCGCGGCCGCTGATGCTGCACGCGGCGCGCAACGGATTCTTCTACGTCTTCGATCGCCGCGACGGCACGCTGCTCCTGGCCAAGCCGTTTGTCAGGAACCTGACGTGGGCCAGCGGCATCGGCGCCGACGGCCGTCCGATCAAGCTGCCGAACCAGGAGCCGAGCCCGGCGGGCACGAAGGTGTGTCCGTCGCAGGATGGCGCGACCAACTGGTTCTCGCCCTCGTTCAACCCCGCGACCGGCCTCTACTACGTGCAGACGTTCGAGAAGTGCAGCATCTACACGAAGAGCGAGCAGGGCCCGTGGGTCGCGGGCAAGTCCTATCTCGGCGGATCGCAGCGCGTCGCCGACGATCCGAAGCCGCTGCGGGTGCTCAAGGCGATCGACATCCGCACCGGCGCCATCGCGTGGGAGCTGCCGCAGCCGGGACCGGCGCTGTCGTGGGGCGGGACGCTGACGACGGCGACGGGACTCGTCATCTTCGGCGAGGAGGGCGGCGGCCTGATGGCGGCGGATGCCGTGACCGGCAAGCCGCTGTGGACGTTCCTGACCAACCAGAACTGGCGCGCGTCGCCGATGACCTACGGCTTCGACGGCCGGCAGTTCATCGCCGTCGCCGCCGGCGCGAACGTGATCGCGTTCTCGATTCAGGATTGATGGACTGTTATGAAGGTCTGGCCCATTCTTGCCGTTGCGTTGCCCATGCTGATCCAGTCGCCGCCACCTGCCAACGTTCCGCGCGCCGAGATTTCAGGCTCGCGGATTCGCGCCACGCTCTACCTGCCCGACCCGGGCTCCGGCTACTACCGCGGCACGCGGTTCGACTGGTCCGGCGTCATCGCCAGCCTGCAGTGGGACGGCCATGAGTATTTCGGCCAGTGGTTCGATCGCTACGACCCGACCCTTCACGACGCCATCACCGGACCAGTCGAGGAGTTCCTCACCGGTGATTCGTCGCTGGGATATGCCGAGGCCAAACCGGGCGAGCCGTTCGTCCGCATCGGCATCGGCGCCGTCCGGCGGAAGGACGAGGGACCCTACAAGCGATTCGATACCTATGACATCGTCGATCCCGGCAAGTGGACGATCGCGAACGGCGCCGGCTGGATCGAGTTCACGCACGAGCTCGGCGACACCGGCGGCTACGCCTACGTCTACACCAAGCGCGTCAGCGTGAGCGGCGACACGCTGGTGCTCGAGCACTCACTCCGCAACACCGGCCGCACGCGCATCGCGACGAGCGTCTACAACCACAACTTCTTCACGCTCGACGGCGAGACGACCGGGCCCGACTTCGTCGTTCGGTTCCCGTTCGCGCCGCGGCCGCAGCGGTCGTTCGACGGCGCCGCCGAGGTCCGCGGCAACGACGTCGTCTTCCTGCGCCAGTTCGAGGCGAAGCAGACCATCTTCTCCGAGCTCGACGGCTTCGGCGGCGCGCGCGACCACGGCTTCAGGATGGAGAATCGCAAGACTGGCGCCGGCGTGCGAGTCACCGGCGATCGGCCGATCCAGAAGCTGTACTTCTGGTCGGCCTGGAAGACCATCTGCCCCGAACCCTACATCGACGTCAGTGTCGATCCCGGCAAGACCTCGTCGTGGCGCACGACCTACGAGTTCTACAAGGCCGCCAAATCCTGACTTTCACGGAGACACACCATGAATCGTCGTGAAGCTATCGGCTCGATCTCCCTCGGCGGCGGCGCGTCGGTCCTGGCCTCGGGCGAGCTCCTTGCCGGAGCGCTGTCGCCGAATGCCGCGGCCGGCTTCGAACAGGCGGTGAGCGGGACCGCCGCCGGTCAAGATCCGCGACATCAAGACGATTCTCACCGCGCCGAACCGCATCCGCCTCGTCGTCGTCAAGGTCGAGACGACCGAGCCGGGACTCGTCGGCTGGGGCTGCGCCACGTTCACGCAGCGGGCGCTGGTCGTGCAGACGGCAATCAACGAATACCTGCGGCCGTTCCTGATCGGCCGCAACGTCGACGAGATCGAAGACATCTGGCAGTCGAGCTACATGAGCTGGTACTGGCGCAACGGGCCGGTGCTGTTCAACGCCATGAGCGGCGTCGACATCGCGCTGTGGGACATCAAGGGCAAGCGCGCCGGCATGCCGCTCTACCAGCTCCTCGGCGGCAAGGTGCGGCATGGCGCCGACTGCTACTACCACGCCAGCGGCGCCAGCTTCGAGGAAGTGGAGAAGAACGCGCGCGCCGGCATGGAGCGCGGGTTCCGGCACGTCCGCGTCCAGGTCGGGACGCCAGGTTATGCCAGCTACGGCGCCCGCAGCACTGCGCCCTCGACGACGCCGACGGCCGGCGGCGACGACGTCATCGGACCGACCAACCCGCGGGCGATCTGGGAGCCGGCGCCGTACTGCCGGATGCTGCCGAAGTTCTTCGAGCACCTGCGCACGAAGCTCGGTGACGAAGTCGAGCTGCTGCACGACGTCCACGAGCGCGTCACCCTCAACCAGGGCATCAACCTCTGCAAGGCGCTCGAGCCATATCGGCTGTTCTTCCTCGAGGATCCGTTCCCGCCGGAAGACAACGATCACTTCCGGCTGCTGCGGCAGCAGACCAGCATCCCGATCGCGATGGGCGAGCTGTTCAACACCCAGCACGAGTACCTGCCGCTCATCAAGGATCGGCTGATCGACTTCATCCGGATCCACATCTCGCAGATCGGCGGCCTCAGCCCGGCGCGCAAGGTCCAGGCGCTCAGCGAGTACTTTGGCGTCCGCACCGCGTGGCACGGACCGGGCGATGCGTCGCCGCTGGCGCACGCGGCGCAGCTGGCGCTGGAGCTCGCCAGCTACAACTTCGGCGTCCACGAGGGCGGTACGTTCGCGCAGGAGACGCAGGACGTGTTCGTCGGCTGCCCGGAGATCAAGAACGGCTACATGCTGGCGCAGGAGCGACCGGGGCTCGGCATCGAGGTCGACGAGAAGGTTGCCGCCAAGTTCCCGATTCCGGCCGGCCCGCCGAACTTCGATTACTCGTGGGGGACGACGCGCCGAAGCGACGGCACGGTGATTCGGCCTTAGTGCCGAGGTTCTACACGGCGGGTTCTACACGGTGGGTTCACACGGCGGGTTCTGCCAACGTGTAGAACCCAACGTGTAGAACCCAACGTGTAGAACCCAACGTGTAGAACCCTGTACATGACGCGATGTTGACCCGACGTGAATGGCTACTGGCGGCCGCCGCGACCGTCGCGGCGGCGCGGCCGGGTGCGTCTCAGCCGACGATTCAGACCGTCACCGGTCCGATTCCCGCCGATCGTCTCGGCCTGACGCTGATGCACGAGCACGTGCTCGTCGACTTCATCGGCGCCGACAAGGTCAGCCCCTCTCGATACGATGCCGACGACGTCTTTCGCGTCGTCCTGCCGCACCTGAAAGAGGCGAAGCAGCTGGGTGTCGAGACGCTGGTCGAGTGCACGCCCGCCTTTCTGGGGCGCGATCCGCGCCTCCTCGCGCGGCTGTCGGACGCTGTCGGGATCAACATCCTGACGAACACCGGCATCTATGGCGCCGCGAACGACAAGCACGTGCCGGCGTTCGCCTTTACCGAGACGGCGGAGCAGCTGGCGGCACGGTGGACCGGTGAGGCCGAACGCGGCATCGACGGCACGTCGATCAAGCCGGCGTTCATGAAGATCGGCGTCGACGGCGCGCCCCTCTCGGCGATCGACACGAAGCTGGTGCAGGCCGCGGCATTGACCAGCCGGCGCACCGGCCTGCCGATCGCGTCGCACACCGGCAGCGGCGCGGCCGCGCTCGAAGAGCTCGATCTGCTCGAGGCTGCGCAGGCGCCGCTGACGTCCTTCATCTGGGTGCATGCGCAGTCGGAGAAGGACTCGAGCCTGCTGGCCCGCGCCGCCCGCCGCGGCGCATGGGTCGAGCTCGATGGCCTCGGGCCGAAGAGCGTCGAGCGGCACCTCGAGCTCGTCCAGTTCATGAAATCGCAGCAGCTGCTGGATCGCGTGCTGCTCTCGCACGACGCCGGGTGGTACCACGTCGGCGAGCCTGGCGGCGGCAGCTTCCGCAAGTACGACACGCTCTTCACCGCGTTCCTGCCGGCGCTGAAGGCCGGGGGATTCTCCGACGGCGAGGTTCGGAGATTGCTGGTCGAGAACCCGCGGCGTGCGCTGGGAGGGTAAGGCCGCCCTCCTCCCTCCGAGTGCCTGACGTTCGCTCTCCCCGTCAATCGACGTTATCTCCAGTGACGCCCGACGTGTGTGTGGCAGCGATGGGGTGAATCGTCTATGGCTGAGTCAAGGATTCGCAAAGATGCGGTGAAGCTGGACCGGTGGGACCCAATCCTCCTCTGGTACGCCCGCGCGGTGGCGGTGATGCGCGCGCGGCCCCTCAACGATCCGACGAGCTGGCGATACCAGGCCGCGATTCACGACTACATCCGGCAAATCGATCCGCTTGCGGCGCCGGGCGACGTCATGCCGTCGATGGCGGAGCAGCAGCGCTTCTGGCGCCAATGCCAGCACAGCACGTGGTTCTTCCTGCCGTGGCACCGGATGTACCTCTCCTGCTTCGAGCGGATCGTTGCCTCGGCGGTCGTGTCGCTCGGCGGGCCTGACGACTGGGCGCTGCCGTACTGGAACTACAGCCCGGACGTAGCGGACGCGCGCCGAATCCCGCGCGCGTTCCGCGACGCGCAGACCCCGGACGGTGTACCGAACCCCCTGCGCGTCACGAATCGCAATCCCGGTGTCAACAGCGGCGGCGTCGTCGCGGACGACGACGAGGTGGACATCGAGGTGTGCCTGAGCGAGCCGTCGTTCGTCGCCCTTTCGACTGGCGGCAATCCGGGCTTCGGCGGACCGCGCACTCTCTTCAACCACGGCGGCGGCGCCGTCGGCTTTCTCGAGCAGACGCCGCACGGCGACGTCCACGTCGCGGTCGGCGGCTGGATGGGCCGCTTCAACACCGCCGGTCTCGATCCGCTGTTCTGGCTGCACCACGCCAATATCGATCGGCTGTGGACGGTATGGCAGCGCCGCGATCCGCTGCACGCCGACCCGGCCGATGCGCAGTGGCTCACCGGCGTGTCCTTCGACTTCCACGACGAGACCGGCGCAGCGGTGACGATGACGAGCGACCAGGTGATGGACACGACCGCCGTGCCGCTGCTGTACCAGGTACGATGACGTGTCCGATCCACTGGCGGCCGGCGGCACGCGCGGGCCGCGGAGGGGCGCCCAGATGGCCGAAGAAGCACCGGTCCCCGAGATGGTCGGCGCGACCGACCAGCCTATCGTTCTCACCGGCAAGACAGAGAGCGCGAGCGTGCCCGTGACGGCGCCCGTCGGGCCTGGCCGTTCGCGCGGCGCCGCGGCGGCCCCCGGTCGCGTGTATCTGAACATCGAGAACATCACCGGCGAGGGTGAGCCGACGAGCTACGCGGTCTACGTCAACCTGCCGCCGGGCGCGGATCCAGCCGAGCACCGCGACCTTTTCGCAGGGATATTGCCGATGTTCGGCGTCGCCGAGGCGACGCGCTCCGACGCCGCGCATCCCGGCAGCGGCCTGCAGGTACTCGCTCGAGGTCAGCAGGGTGGTGCGCACGCTCGAGGCGCGGAACGACTGGGACCCCGCGACGGTCCGCGTGACGTTCGTGCCGCGGCGGCGCAGCGTCGCCTCGGAATCGTCGCGCGCCGCCGCGGCGGCCGATCCGATCCAGGTCGGGCGCGTCAGCGTCTACTTCGCGTGAGCCTCGCGCACCCGCTGCGTCGTGCGCCCGCCGAGCCGTTCACGGCGCGGCTGGAACGCTTCCGCTGGCGCCATCCCGAGTGGTGGACGATCGCGATCAGCGCTCTTGCCTGGGCGCCGATCGTGATCGGCACCGGGGCAGGTCATGCGACGCCGGACGCAGCCGCGCTGCATCACGGCGCGCACGCGGCCGTCGCGCCGCCGTCATGGCCGCTGGCGGCCGCCGCCTGGCTCGTCATGCTTGCGGCGATGATGCTGCCGCTGCTCGTCGACGCGGTTCGTACGGCCGCCGCCCGCAGCCTGTGGCCGCGACGTGATCGCGCGATTGCGCTGTTCCTCGCGGGATACGTCGCGCCGTGGGTGCTGACGGGCGTCGGTGTGCTGGCCGTGGCGCGCGCGATCGCGCCCGTGTCGCCGCGGTGGGCAGCGGCAGCGTTCGCCGCCGCCGCCGTCTGGCAGCTGACGCCAATCAAGAAGCGCGCGCTGCTCTCCTGCCATCGCACGATGCCGCTCGCGCCGCGCGGCTGGCGCGCCGATCGCGACTGCCTGCGCTACGGCTGGACCGTCGGCCGTCAGTGTGTGATGAGCTGCGCCATCATGATGGCCGCGTGCGTCCTGGCTTCGCACGCCTTGGTCGCGATGGCTGGCGTGACCGCAATCGCCGCCGTCGAGCGCCGGATGCCGCGCCTCCGCCCCCGCGTCACCGCGTCCGCCCTTGTCGCCCTCGGCGCGTTTCTTCTGTTGTGATCACGAGAGACATGTCGATCCGCCTGGCGGAATCACGACGGACACGAAGATCACGAGGGGCACGACGACATTGGTGTGAGCCCAGTTCGCCCTCGTGCGCTTCGTGCTCCTCGTGTTCGTCGTGCCGAAGCGTTGCCCGCGAGCTGAAGCACGCTACGAGAACCGGACAACCGCACAACCGGACGACCGGGCACCGGACAAGCGAGAGTTGCGATCGAAAAGCAATAAACCGTAGCGCCCCGCGCACCGTCCAAGGTGCACATGCAATTCATCCTCTCCGATCTCCGCCTGGCGCTGCGCGGGCTGCGCCGCAACCCGCTCTTCGCTACCGTCGCGATCCTGTCGCTGGCGCTCGGAATCGGGGCAAATACCGCGATTTTCACGCTGATGGACCAGGTGCTGCTGCGCAAGCTCCCGGTGACCCGTGCTGATGAGCTGGTCATGCTCTATCAGGAGGGCATCCACATGGGCAGCAACATGGGGGCGCGGATGCACTCCTACCCGATCTATCAGGACATCCAGCAGAGGGCCGAGCCGCTGGCGGAAGTGCTCTGCCGGCGTATCTTTCCCGCGTCGATCAGCGTCGACAACCGGACCGAACGCATCCAGGCCGAGGCGGTGTCGGGCAACTACTTCTCGATGCTGGGGGTGAAGCCGGCGCTCGGCCGTGTCTTCAGTTCGGAGCAGGACGATCGCAACTTCATGGGCCACCCGGTCGTCGTCCTCAGCCACGACTACTGGACGACGCGCTTCGCGAGCGATCCCGCGATTGTCGGCAAGAAGATCCTGGTCAACGACCATCCGATGGAGATCGTCGGCGTGTCGGCGGCGGGGTTCGCCGGCATCGACCCGGCGCAGTCACCGCAATTGCGCGTCCCGATCCTGATGAAGCCGGTGACGATGCCGGAGTGGACGTGGCTCGATCCTTCCAGCCGCCGGGCCCGCTGGGTCCAGGTCTTCGGCCGGCTGAAGCCGGGGTATACCGTCGAATCGGCGGCGGGGCCGCTGCAGGGGCTGTTCACGCAGATTCGCACCTACGAGATGACGCTCGATGCCGCGAAGAACTGGTCGCCGTACTCGCGCGAGCAGTTCATGAAGGGGCGGCTCCTCGTGACGCCGGCGGCGATGGGCTACTCACCGCTGCGCAACGATTTCTCGACGGCGCTGATCGTCCTGATGTGCATGGTCGGCCTGGTGCTGCTGATTGCCTGCGCCAACGTCGCCAACCTGCTCATCGCCCGCGCCTTCATGCGGCAGCGCGAGATCGCCGTGCGCCTGTCGCTCGGCGCGACGCGCGGCCGCCTCGTGCGTCAGCTGCTGGTCGAGAGCTTCGTCCTCTCGGCCGCCGGCGCCGTCGTCGGCCTCGGCATCGCCTACGTATTGACGCAGACGCTGCTGTCGCTCGTGCCGGCGGAAGGCACGCCGCTCCTCATCCGGCCGGAACCGGATCTCCGCATTCTCGCGTTCACGCTGCTGTTGACCGTCGCGACGAGCGTGATCTTCGGGCTGCTGCCGGCGCTGCGGGCCAGCCGCCCGGATCCGTGGGTGACGTTGAAGGACACCGTCGGCTCGATTGCCGGGGCGAAAGGCTCGCTCTTCGTCCGCAAGGGGCTCGTGACGCTGCAGGTCGCGCTCAGCTTCCTGCTCCTCTTCGGCGCCGGGCTCTTCGTCCGCAGCCTGCAGAACCTCAAGACGACCGACACGGGCGTCGCCCTCGAGAACCTGGTCATGTTCCAGCTGGCGCCGGCGTTGAACGGCTACGACCAGGCGCGTGGCGCCCGCTTCTACCAGGCGCTGCAGGAGCGGTTGAATTCGGCGCCCGGCGTGACCTCGGCGTCGCTTGCCGCGGTCAGCATTCTCAGCGGCGACGAGTGGGACAGCTCCATGTCGGTCGAGGGCCACCGCGCCGCCGACGGCGAGGACATGCAGGCGTTCATGAACGCGCTGCTGCCCGGCTACTTCGCGACGATGAAGATCCCGCTGCTCGAGGGCCGCGACTTCCGCCTCTCGGACTACAAGCCGAACTCGAACGTCGCCATCGTCAACAAGCGCTTCGCCGATCATTTCTTCAAGGGCGCGAGCCCGATCGGCAAGCGTCTCGGCCAGGGCGGCGGTCCGACGGCGAAGATGTCGATCGAGATCATCGGCGTCGTCGCCGATTCGCTCTACGAAGGGCCGCGCGAGGGGGTTCGCCGGCAGGTGTTCGTCCCGCACTACGGTTCCGGCGGCGCGACGTTCTACGTCCGGACCTCGACACCGTCGTCGACCGCGTACGCGATGCTGCGCGACGAGGTCCGTCAGCTCGACGCGTCGATGCCGATCTTCGGGCTGAAGACCGTCGAGAAGCAGCTGGACGAGACGCTGATGACCGATCGGCTGATTGCGCTGCTCTCCGCCGGCTTCGGTCTGCTGGCGACGGTGCTGGCATCGGTCGGCCTGTACGGCGTCATGGCGTTCGTCGTCGCGCGGCGCAGGAAGGAGCTCGGCATCCGCCTCGCCCTCGGCGCGCAACCGGGGCTGGTGATCTGGCTGGTGATGCGCGAAGTGCTCCTGCTGCTCGGCATCGGCCTCGCCGTCGGCGTCCCCGCGGCACTGGCGCTCGGCGGCTATGTGTCGTCGCAGCTCTACGGCATCAAGGCCCAGGACCCGCTCATCGCCGGGTCGACCGTGCTCGTCATCGCCGTCGTGTCGCTCGTCGCCGGCCTGATCCCCGCCCACCGCGCCAGCCGCATCGATCCGATCCTCGCCCTCCGGCACGAGTGACGTCGCCGGATCTGGCTGAACGTGAGCCGCCAGAACTGCCGAAATTGCTGCTGAAATCCAGGATCTGACACCCTGGACGGCTCCGCCGCGAGGCGTCCGGTATCCTAGAGAGGATGTTCAAGCGGACCGACGACCTCAGGATCACGAATGTACGCCCGTTGATTCCCCCTGCCATCCTGCTCGAGGAGATTCCGATCAGCGAGGGGGCGTCGAACGTGGTCGCCAACGCGCGGACGGCCGTCACCGAGGTCATCGACGGCCGCGACCCGCGGCTGGTGGTGATCGTCGGTCCCTGCTCGATTCACGACGCCAGGGCGGCGCTCGACTACGCGCGCCGGCTGAAGGCGCTCGCCGAGCGCTACTCGCCGCACCTGCTCGTGCTGATGCGGACCTACTTCGAGAAGCCGCGGACGGCGGTGGGCTGGAAGGGGTTGATCAACGATCCCGACCTCGACGAGAGCTTCCACATCAACAAGGGCCTGCGGATCGCGCGGCAGCTGCTGCTCGACATCAATGACGTCGGCCTGCCGACGGCGTCGGAGTTCCTCGATACTCAAATCCCGCAGCACCTGGCCGACCTGACGTCCTGGGTCGCCATCGGCGCCCGCACGACCGAGAGCCAGGTTCACCGCGAGCTGGCCTCGGGGTTGTCGATGCCGGTGGGCTTCAAGAACGGCACCGACGGCAACACGCGGACGGCCGTCGACGCGGTCCTGGCCGCGCGCTCGCCGCACTGGTTTCCGTCGGTGACGAAACAGGGCGTGTCGGCGATCTTCCAGACCACCGGCAACGCGAGCTGCCACGTGATCCTGCGCGGCGGCAGCCAGACCGGGCCGAACTACGGCGCCGAACACGTGCGCGAGCTTTGTCAGCGGCTGGCAGCGAAGCAGCTGCGCGAGGCGGTGATGATCGACTGCTCGCACGGCAACAGCGAGAAGGATCACCGTCGCCAGGCGGTCGTCGCGGGGGCGATTGCCGAGCAGGTGGCGGGCGGATCGTGGCAGATCTTCGGCGCGATGATCGAGAGCAACCTCGTCGGCGGCCGCCAGGACTACGTCCCGGGCCGCGAGAGCGTCTACGGCCAGAGCATCACCGACGCCTGCATCTCGCTCGAGGAGACCGAGCCGCTGCTCGAGCGGCTGGCGGCGGCGCAGCAGGCCCGCGGCGATCGGCGCTAGCGGGACCAGGGCCGGCGTCACAATCGGACAGGCTGTCTCGTCTCCTTCATTGAGAGGGCTCAGGGCTCAGCTAGGCTCAGGGCTCAGGGGGCTCACGGCCACAAGCGGGCCGAGTCCTTGACCGAGCCCTGAGCCCTGAGCCCTGAGCCTGGCAAATTCCCATGATCGACGCCCAAACTTTTCAGTCGCTCCGGCCCCACCTCTTCTCAATCGCCTACCGCATGCTGAGCAGCGCGGCCGAGGCCGAGGACGTCGTCCAGGACACCTGGCTCAGGGCTGCCTCGACGCCGGACGAGCTCGAGTCGGCGCGCGCCTGGATGACGACGGTCGTGACCCGCCTCTGCCTCGATCGACTGAAGTCGGCTCGGGCCAGGCGTGAGGAGTACGTCGGACCGTGGCTGCCAGAACCGGTGACGACCGAAGCCATCGACAGCGCCGAGGAAACCGCGAGCCGGCGCGAATCGGTCTCGATGGCGTTCCTCGTCCTGCTCGAGACGCTGACGCCGGCGGAGCGCGCGGCGTTCATCCTGCGCGAGATCTTCGATGACGACTACGCCGACGTGGCGCGGATCCTCGAGACGACGCCGGCGGCGGCGCGTCAGCTGGTCCATCGCGCCAAGACCCGCATCAGCGAGAACCGGCCGCGGTTCCAGGCGTCGCCCGAACGTCAGCGCGAGATCGTCGGCAAGTTCTTCGCCGCCGTGCAGGCCGGCGATCTGGAAGCGCTGCAGGCTCATCTGGCGGCGGACGTCGTACTGTCGGCCGACAGCGGCGGCAAGGTCGCGGCGGCGCGGCAGCCGGTGTTCGGCGCCGACAACGTGAGCCGCCTGCTGATTGGCGTGTGGAAGAAAGGCGCCCAGCTTCTCGATCCTTCAGGGGAAGGATGGCGGGCGGATATGCGCAGCATCAACGGCGAGATGGCGCTGGTGCTGCACCTGGGCAGCGAGCTGAACACGGTGTTCGTGTGCTCGACCGGCGACGACGATCGCATCGCGGCGATCAACGTGATTCGAAACCCGGACAAGCTCAGGTGGCTGGCAAGCACGCTGGCCGGTCGACAGTAGCCAGTTTCCAGTTTCCAGTTCCCAGTTCCCAGTAGTTCAGTGTCGAGAGCTGGCAACTGGAATCTGGCAACTGGCAACTGGAAACTGACGACTGATTAAAGCTTGAGAGTATTCCTCGCGTACGCGATCGAGCGGTTGATCATGTCGTCCTCGAGCTTGAGTCCGTCGGCCGCGCTCAACCCTGTTGTCTTCGTCAGCGGCACCTTCGGCTTCGTCGTCCGCACGATCTCGAGGATGCGGGCGAGGTCGCGGCCCGGCAGCGGGCTGTAGCTGTCGTCGAACGTCGCCCAGTACTCTGGTGAATACCGGGATCTTCAGGGGATCGCGCGTGATCATCTCGAGCGCGAAGATCATCTTCGGATCGCGCTGCTGCAGCGTCTTCACCATGCCGGGCAGGTCGAGCATGCCGTCGCCGAGCGCCATCTCCGACAGCAGGAAGCCATCCTCGTACGGCTCGACCGCCATGTCCTTGAAGCTGACATAGATCGTCAGCGGTGCCAGCAGGGCGAAGGTCTCCGCCGGATCCTCGCAGAGCGAGATGTTGTTGCCGAAGTCGTAGCAGACGCCAATCCACTCGCTGCCGGTCGCCTTCACCCAGGCCGCGTGCTCGGCGGCGCGCCAGCCCTTGTGATTCTCGATCGCCAGCTTGACCTTGTGGCGGCGCAGGATCGGCTCGGCGAGCTCGACCGACTTCTTGTGCCGCTCGAAGCTGGCCTTGAACGCCTCGAAGGTATCGAACTCCTCGTAGCGGCGGCCGGTGAACGACGCCTGTGTCGTGACGGCGCCGAGCTCGGCAACTGCCTTGACCGCGGTTTCGTAGGCTTCGACCGCGCGATCCTCTTTCGGCGGCGACAGGCTGATGATGACGCGCATGCCGTAGCTTTCGAGCTTCTTACGCAGCTCGCGGACCGCGGCGAGGTCGGTTGACGGCAGGCTCATCCGCACCGCGCCCATGCCAAGGCCTCGGCAATGTTCCAGGATGTTGAAGCCGCCGGCGCGATTGCGATGCCCGAACCCGGGCGGCTCGCCTCCGAGGTTGGCGAGCATCGGCGGCTGCGCCGCCTCGATCCCGTCGATTCCGGGAAGCGACAAAGCCGCAAGCGTCGAGCTCATGCCGGCCAGCATTTCACGTCGGGTCATGTCAATGGTTCTCCAGGAACATCCGCTGCGTCTGTCCTCAACGAAACCGTACCGGTTCCGAACGATTTGCTGACGCCGGCCCTGATTCTAGCCCAGCCCCGATGGACTATGCTGTAGCGCGCCGCGGCCGTCAGCCGCGCCGGAACCGAGGTGGGCGTGAGCCAGACGACAGCTGCGAAGAAAGCCGTCAACACTCCGTCGCAGGTACTGTTTGCCAGCCTGGTCGGGACGACGATCGAGTTCTTCGATTTCTACATCTACGCCACCGCCGCGGTCCTGGTGTTTCCGAAGCTGTTCTTCCCGGCGACGGATCCGATGTCGGCGACGCTGGCGTCGCTCGCGACCTTCGCCATCGCCTTTATCGCCCGCCCGATCGGCTCGGCGCTGTTCGGCCACTTCGGCGATCGCGTCGGCCGCAAGACGACGCTCGTCGCCGCGCTGCTGACGATGGGCGTGTCGACCGTCGCGATTGGCGCGCTGCCGACCTACGCGACGATCGGCGTCGCCGCGCCGCTGCTGCTCGCGATCTGCCGCTTCGGCCAGGGCCTCGGCCTCGGCGGCGAGTGGGGCGGCGCCGTGCTGCTGGCGGTGGAGAACGCGCCGCCAGGCAAGCGCGCGTGGTACGGCATGTTCCCGCAGCTCGGCGCGCCGGTCGGGTTCTTCCTCTCCGGCGCCGTGTTTCTGGCGCTGTCGCGCGGGCTCGACGACGCGCAGTTCTTCAGCTGGGGCTGGCGAGTACCGTTCCTCGCCAGCGCCGTCCTCGTCCTGGTCGGCCTCTACGTCCGGCTGACGATCACCGAGACACCGGTCTTCCGCGAGACGCTCGACCGCCGCGAGCGCGTCAAGGTGCCGATGTTCACCGTCTTTCGCGAACACCCGCGGATGCTGCTGGTCGGGACGCTGGTGTCGCTGGCGACGTTCGTCCTCTTCTACCTGATGACCGTCTTCGCGCTGGCGTGGGGGACGAGCGCGCTCGGCTACACCCGCGAGAAGTTCCTCGTCATGCAGCTCTTTGGCATCCTCTTCTTCGCGCTGACGATCCCGCTGTCGGCGGTCCTGGCCGAGCGCGGCCGCCGCAGCACGCTCCTCGGCGTGACCGCCGCGATCGCAGTCTTCGGCTTGATCATGGCGCCGATGTTCGAGGCCGGCACCGCCGGCGCGGTCGTGGCAATGGCGATCGGCCTCTCACTGATGGGCATGACCTACGGACCGCTCGGCACAGTGCTGTCTGAGCTCTTCCCGACCTCCGTCCGCTACACCGGCAGCTCGCTGACGTTCAACATCGCCGGTATCTTCGGTGCCTCGCTCGCTCCCTACATCGCGACCTGGCTGGCGCGGACCTACGGCCTCGCCTACGTCGGCTATTACCTCACCGCCGCCGCTCTCCTGACGTTCGCCGGCCTGCTGGCGACACCGGAAACGAAAGACGGCACGCTCAATTAGGTTGGCGGCAAGTTCGAAGGTCGAATTTCGAAGTAGACCTTCGACCTTCACTTCGAACTTCGAATTTCGACCTTCGAACTTGGCGACAAATGGAGCGCGCCGGTCACCGCGGCTGCGCCGGCGGCAGCAGGCTGTCGTCGTCAGGATCATCGGCGAGCACGGTGGTTTTTACCGAGATGTGCATGCGCACGTGGTCGGTGGCGGCGCCCGAGAAGCTGCCCGACACCGGCATGACGCCGCGCGGATGAGTGCTGACGCCGGTGACGATGTGGTTCAGCGAGGTGGCGTCACCCGTGGTCGGATCGAGTCCGCGCCAGCCGAGAGTCGGCAGGTACACTTCGGTCCAGGCGTGGGTCGACGCCTGGGCGGCAAGCGAAGCGCTGCCATGCAGATAGCCGCTGGCAAACCGTGCCGCCACTCCCATGACGCGCGCCGCCTCCATGAAGAGCGTCGCCAGGTCGCGGCACGATCCGCTGCCTCGCGTCAGTGTCTCCGCCGGTGTCTGAACGCCCTTCTCCAGCCGGCGAAGATAGCGAACCGAGGTGAAGACGCGCCTGCAGAGCGCGATCATCGTTCCCTCGGCGTCCAGCGGGTCATCTGACGGCGCCGCCGCGAGCCAGGCGCGGAGGCGGTCCACGTCGTCGCCATACACGGGCTGGGAGTAGACGCCGACGATCGCGGCCTCATGCGCATCGTATCGGGGTGGAAACGGCACCGACCACGGATCGTGGACCGCCCGCGCCGGAAACGGCGGCCCGCGCCGCACGACGACGTCGTTGACGATGCGCAGCGTGTCGGCCGGCTCGAGGAAGTCGACCAGCGCGATGGAATTGCCGAAGACGTCGCGAACCCATTCGACACGGGCTGCCGGCGTCAGCTGCAGGCGCAGGCGCTCGACGCGGAGATCGTGGCCTTCACGCGGCCGCAGCACGAGGCGGTGACGGCCAAGGCTGACCGACCGGGCGTAGTCGTAAACGGTCGTGTGCTCGATGCTGATTCGCATCGATCGTCGTCCTCAGGCCGGCTCGAGCGCGACGCCGCCGCGGCTCAGCTGCTTCCGATCGATCGGCTGGAACTTCTGTCCCTCGCCGAGCTCGCAGCCGACCTCGACCCGCGTGCACCCGACGCTCCCGAAGATGCTGGCGACGGCGGCGTCGGCCGCGTCGCGGCCGGTACCAATGCGAACCAGGCCGTTCAGGTGCGCCAGCCGCGTCGCGTCGAAGACGGTCCAGTTGCCGCCGATCAAACATTCAAAGCAGGCATGAAAGTCCGGTGGGTCGAGCTCGTAGGCGTAGCCGGAGAAATAGCGCGCCGGGATGTTGAGAGCCCGACACAGCGCGATTGCCAGGTGCGAGAAGTCGCGGCAGACGCCAGTCCGCTGGGTCACCGTGTCATATGCGGACGTCATCCACGTCGTCGAACCCCGCAGGTACTCGACGTTCTCGTGAATCCAGTCGCTGATCGCCACGACCTTCTCGTGCGGATTGCGGATCTTCCCGAAGAGATCCCACGCCAGCCGGTTCAGCCTGTCCGACTGGCAGTAGCGGCTGGGGAAGAGATACGGAATCGCCGCTGCGCTGAGCTCGGCGACGGGAGTGGCCTGGACCGCGCCGGCGCGGTAGGTCTGAAAGTCGCACTCGACCGCCGCCGAGTAATTCACGACCAGCTTCTTGTGCCGGCCGGTCTCCAGCCGGACGAACCGGTTGCCGGTCCCCTCGCCGGTGAACTCCGCCACCTTGACTCTCGGCTCGACGGAGAACTGCTCCTCGAGGATCACCTGCGACTCACTTCGCTGGGCGTGAACGTTCAGTATCAGCGTCGATGGGAATTTTGCTGCGTACTCGAGCTGGGCGGACACGCGAAAAAGCATCTCGAGCGGCTGACAGCAAGCGTTGTGCCCGTGCGCCCTGCAGGCTCAGTGCCGCGCCGAATCAGAGATCACGATGCGGCGGCGCCCGAAGAGCCAGGCATCGACCGACAGCCAGCCGGGGCCGATGAAGGTCAACGCGAGGGCAACGGCGACCAGAAGCGTCTCGCGGCGCCCGAGCGACTCGGCAAGGGGCGCCGCCCCCAGGACCAGCGCGCCCTGGACGATAGCGAGGGAGGCGCCGGCGACGGGCGTCACCAGGCCGATCAGCAGCAGAACGCCGCAGAACGCGAGTACCGCAGCCCAGATCCAGGGCATGACGCCTGAGCTCGCGATCCAGCCCGCATCGGCGATGGCGGAAATGCCGGTCGCGCCCCGCAGGAGCAGCAGGCCCGCGCCTGGCGCCCCGCCCGGAAAAGCCGTGAACAGCCGCTGCACCTGAGTCCCTCGCCTGACAGCGTAGACGAGCGGCGGCAAGGTCGAATCCCCCGAAAGGGGAAGGGCTCAGAGCTCGATGATGCCGCGGCGGACGGCGATGGTGACGGCTTCGGTGCGATCGCTCGCCCCGAGCTTCTCCATGATGTGTTTCATGTGCACCTTGACGGTCTCTTCCGAGATCGACAGGAGCTCGCCGATGTCGCGGTTGCGGTTGCCGGCGGCGACGCGCAGGAGGACGTCGCGCTCGCGGTCGGTCAGCGACTCTTCCCCGAGGTGCTCGGCGAGCTGGGCCGCGACTGCCGCCGGGATCTGCTTGCGTCCGGCATGCACGTGGCGGATGACGTCGGCGAGCTCGCGCGGCGGCATGCTCTTCAGGACGTAGCCGCGCGCCCCCGCGGCCAGCGCCCGCTGAATCTCCACGTCCCCCTCGAACGTCGTCAACACGACGATGCGGGCGTTGGGATGGGAGGAGCGGATGGCAATCATCGTGTCGATGCCGCTCATGTCGGGAAGGCGCAGATCCATCAGCGTCACATCCGGCTGGTGGGAACCATACTGCTGAATGGCCTCGCGCCCGGTGGATGCCTGCGCCACCATCGTCATGTCCGGCTCGTTGTTGATGATTGCGGCGATGCCTTCGCGCAGCAGCGGGTGATCGTCGACGCTCAACACGCGGATCTTTGGCTTCGCGTTCACTTGGCCTCTCGATTCTCGCCGGCGATCGTAGTCGATCCCGGGCCGGCGGGCGCAAACGCGATCCGGCCGGGAATCACCAGCTCGATCTCGGTCCCGGCTTCCTCGCGGCTCCAGACGTTGAAGCCGGCGCCGATCCGCGTCGCCCGCTCGCGCATTCCGGAAAGGCCCCAGTGGCCGTCGACACCGGCCGCTACGACCCTCTCGTCGATGCCGCGGCCGTCGTCGCGCACGCGCAGGGTGAACTGCCGAGCCGAGTAGTCGATCTGAAGCTCGATCGCCTTTGCCTCGGCATGGCGGAACGCATTGATCAGCGCCTCGCGGCCGATGCGGTAGACCTCGTCGCGAATCACCGGGTTGAGCGGCAGCGGCCGTCCGTAGACGATGACGCGGTAGGACGCCGTCGACGGCGCCATCTCCTGGTGGATGCCGGCGAAGGCGCGCTCGAGGTCGTCGGCGCCGCCGGTCGGCGAGCGCAGGCCGCGCACGGCGTTGCGGCCTTCGTCGATGACGCGCCGCATCAGGTCGGTGACCCTGGCGATCGCCGGCTTTGCCGGCGAGTCGTCCGGCAGGCGGTCGGCGGCGACGTGCAGCTGCATCGACGCGCTGACGAAGCCCTGCAGCAGCGTGTCATGAAGCTCCTGGGCGATGCGCGTGCGCTCGGCGAGCCGCTCTTCGAAGCGCAGGTTGAGCTGCCGCGCCACCTGCCGGACGCGGATGCGATAGGCGGCCCATATGGCGAGCCCGCCGGCGGCCATCGCGGACAGCTGGAACCATGGCGTCTGCCAGAAGTGCGGCGCGATGCTGAAGGCGAGCGCCGCTTCGGTCTCGGTCCATTGACCCTCCGCGTTCGAGGCCTTGACCCGGAACCGGTACGGTCCGGGCCGCAGGTTGGTGTAGGTGGCCTCGCGCTCCTGGCGCGGTTCGCTCCAGTCGGCGTCGAAGCCGTCGAGCCGGTAGCGATAGCGGACGCGTTCGGGCACGGCGAGACTGATGCCGGCGTAGCTCACGGAAAGGCGCTGCGGCCCGGCGGGAACGCGCACGCCATCGTGGACTTCGATGGCGCGCCCGTCCGCCGACAAGCCTTCGATCTGCGTCAGCGCCGGCATAGTCGTGGTGACTACACGGGCCGGATCGACGACCGATACGCCCGCCGTCGTCGCCAGCCAGATGCGGCCGCGGCCATCCTTGACGACGCTCTGAAGGCGGCGCGCGGCGTCGAAGGGCGGGAGACCGTCGGCGACGCCGAGCTCGCGCACCTCTCCCGGTGCGGCCGCTCCGGACGCCAGGCGCCCGGCGTCCACTCTAAGCAGACGATCGGACACGGCAATCCACAGCGCTCCGGCATCGTCCGACGCCATGCCCAGCACTGCCGCCGCCAACGAATGATGGCTGCCGCCCGCGCTGGTTGCCTTGCCATCGACGATCACCGCGAGCCCTGATGGCGTCCCGAGCCAAAGCCTGCCGTCGTTGTCTTCGGTCAGTGCGTTGACTTCATTCGACGGGAGGCCGTCGCGCGTCGTAAAGCTGCGCCATCGCCCGGCCGAGAGAGCGCTGACGCCGTTCGGCGTACCGAACCAGATCGTCCCGTTGCGGCCGACAAGGATCGTCGAGACCGTGTTCGAGGCCAGGCCGTCGGTGACGGTGTAGGTCGTGAACCGGCCGTCGACGAGATGGCTGACACCGCCGCTGAGCGTGCCCGCCCACACGCTGCCATCGGGCGCGCCGGCGACGGCGTAAACGCTGTTCTGAGCCAGGCCGTCGGCCTGCGTAAAGGTATCGGCGGCGATGGCGGAGGAACCGGTCGCGCGCAGCCGCGTCAGGCCGCCGCGCTGCCGGCCGATCCAGACCTCGTTGGTTCGCCCGGCGATCGAGTAGACGACGTCGGTGGCGACACCGCCGGCGGTGACGCGTTCGACCTGGCCGCGCCGGAACCAGAACAGTCCGCCGGTCGATGGCGCGACCCACGATCTGTCGTCGTCGTCGGTGTAGACGGGGCCTTGCGTCGCGGCAGGCAGGCCCTCGGTCGCGGTGTAGGTCGTGAAGACGCCGTCGCGGATTCGCTCGAGGCCCCGCGTGCTTCCGATCCAGAGATTGCCGTCGCGATCCTCGAACACGGCCTCGACGGTGTCGTAGGCGCGGCCGTCGGGCGCCCGCATCGTCGCGGCGCCGCGATCGTTGACACGGATCAGGCCGTTCGAGGCACCGATCCAGATGTTGCGATCGCGGTCCTTGAACATCGTCAGCGCGCGCACCGAGCGCAACTCCGGCGGTACGCCGCTCGTCACGAGGGCGCGGCCGTCCCAGCGCACGACGCCGTTGTCGGTACCGATCCACATCATCCCGTCGCTGTCCGCCATGAGGCAGTTGACCTTGCGATCGGGCAGTCCCTCGACAGCAGTCACCTGGCCGTGCCTGAACCGATAGAGCCCGGCATCGCGGGTGCCGATCCACATCGTGCCGTCCGAGGCCTCGGCGAGCGCGAGCACGAAGGAGGTCGGCAGCTGCTCCTGCCGGACGAGCACGGCCAGGGCGTTGTCGCGGTGCGCCATCATGCCCTGGCCGAGAGTGGCGAGGACGAGCGTGCCATCGCGGCGCTGGAACATCGACGTGATGACCGTCTCGGGCAGCGACAGGCGGGGCAGGACGTTCTCGAGCCGCCCGGCCTGGTAGCGGACGAGCGCCGGCCCTCGTACCCGCGCCCAGACCGTACCGTCGGCAAGCGCCGTCAAGCCGAGCATGGTCGGACCGGCGGTCGACGCCGTCGGCCTGTACTCGAACAGCTTGAACGCGACGCCATCGAAGCGGACCAGGCCGCGTTCGGCCGCGATCCACAGGTAGCCGTCCGGCGTCTGCGTGATGCCGTGAACAGGACCGCCGGCGTAGCCGCGGTCGCTGCTCCAGGCTTCGCGCAGGTATTGCGAGACGTTGCGGTCCGGATCCACGGCGGCCGCCGGCGCGCCGCCGGCGATCGCCGCGAGGAGGAGGAGAGCGGCAAGCCCGCGGCGGCTACGGCAGGTACTGGAACCGCTCAATCACGACCTCCATGTCCTTCACGAGCGGCGTGGAGGAGTATCGGAAGTAGTAGAGGTTCATGCGGACCTGCTCGCTGCCCGGGACGGGGACGCCGGCGGTGAACTCGTGCGACGCGACGAGCGCGCCGTTCGTGCCCTTGACCGTGCGAAACACGGCCCGGCCAGGCTCCCAGCGCCACGAATGCGTCAGTCGCCCTGCCGGCGCATCGAAGCGCGCGACGTTGGCGGCCACGTAATAGGGCTGGACGACGTACTGCGCGTTGAGTGACGCCGCATCGCCCCAGCGGCTGATCTCGATGTCGAGCTCGCGATGATTCTGCTGCAGCGCCTCGTCGTCCCACGTCAGCATGCTGAGCGTCGCCGATGGCTCGAGCTGCGACACGTCGCTGACGACGAAGAGGTAGGTGCCGTAGCCGAGCGAGCGGGTGAGTGTCACCTCGGCGCTGGTCCAGCGGCCGTCGCGCTGCGTCAGCTTGAGGTGCAGGTGTCCCTTGTCGTCGACCCAGACGTTGCCGGCGTTGTACTGGTTGGCGCCGCCGCGGTCGCTCGAGACCTGCCGGATGTCCCACTCGTAGCCGCTGAAGGTGATCGTCCTGCGCGGGCGCTGGGCCAGCTCGCCGGTGCCCTTGACGACGACGACCGCCGCGATCGGCCCGCCCGGCGACGGCAGTTCCTGGACCGTCGGCGGCGGCTTGAACTCGGGCCCAACGAGGAGCGCGGCGTACTCGGTGCCGAGGTGGGTTTGATTCTTCCAGGTGCCGTCGGCGGCGATCTCGGTGAACGGTTCATTGCCGAGAGGCTGAACCCACCACACGGCGCTCCTGGCGTAGAGCACGATGCGGGTGCCCGGGGGAGCGCCGCGGACGCGCCCTGCGATCGGCACCAGCCGGTCGGCGCCGCCCTCCGCCGCTTCCGGAACGAGCGTGATCTCGATCGTCGTCGGCGTCAGCGCCGTGCGCTGCCCGCAGTTCGCGACGAGCATCGCGAGGCAGACAGCTGCGCCAGCGAGGAAGCCGGTCCTGCGTCTCATCGATGGGTTCTATTGTATGAGGCCGCGGCTGCAGCGCGGACGTCGAACGGGGGTTACACGCCTGATGCTACGATCCAGCGACCATGCGTGAATTCATCGTCGACACTATCGCCTACCTTTCGCCGCCGCACGCGGTCGAGGGTCTCGAGACCGCCGACGCCGAGCGGACGGTCGAGGGCACCAATCATTCGATCGCCGAGATCGTCGCCCACATCGATTTCTGGCAGCGCTGGTTCATCGACCGCTGCGAGGGCGTGAACGCGCCGATGGTCGGTACGGCCGCCGAAGGATGGCCGTCCGTGCCGCAGGGCGCGTGGCCCGAGGTACGGGCGCGATTTCTCGAGGCCCTCGAACGCGCCGCCGCGCTCGGGACCAGCGAGGCCCGCCTCTCGGCGCCGCTCGACCCGCCGATCGAGTTCCCGCCGCTCGCGGGCTACACGGTGCGCGACGCGCTCGTTCACGTCGCCACCCACAACGCTCATCACCTCGGCCAGGTGATCGTGCTGCGCCAGATGCTGGGGACCTGGCCGCCGCCCGCCGGCAGCTGGACGTGGTAGCACTGTACGTAGGGCGGAACTTTAGTTCCGGCGCCGGCCGCGGAGCGAAGCTCCGCGCTCGTGAGCGCGACCAGCGTCGCGGGGAGGCCGAGGAACGCGCCCTGACGCGCGACGGCGGCGGCGAGCGACTTGAGGTGGACGCGATTGAGCTGTACGAACGGCGTGACGCTGATCTGGACGCCGGACGGCTTGATCGCACGCCGCCAGGTGCCGGCGAAGCGGCCGTCCACAATCAGGATGTGGGCGTAGATGTCGACGTTGCGCGGCGCGTCGGCCGTCACCGGCATGCCAGCGACGGCGCGATCCCTGTATGCGATCAGGTACTCGTCGTAGTTCGGCAGCAGGTGGACGAGCCCGGTTGTGGACGGCGCCTTCGCTCTCGACGGCACCATGTAGTAGGTGGATTCGCCGACCTTCTCGTCGTCGAGCGACGCCCTGATCGCCTCGATCCCGCCTCTGGCTTCGCCGACGGTGAGGCCGGACCACCAGACGAAGTCGCGCAGCGTCGCCGGCCCGTGGCTGCGAAAGAACCGGCGCGCCAGCTCGACGATCGCCGCGTCCCGCTCCATGACGACGGCCTGCGGCGCCCTCTCTGCGATCAGCGTGTAGGTGAACTGTTTGCCACGCCGCGGACCGCTGCACAACACCTGATCGAGCTCGGCGTGCATGACGATCGCGGCGAGGCGCTGGCCGCTGGCGACGATGCCGGCCCGCCCCAGCGCCGCCGCGAGCTCAGTGCGGGTCAGCGACTTCCCGCCGGCGAGCGCCCGTTCGAACGTCCGCTGCGTCCGCCCGATCGTCGCCGGATCGAGCTCCATCTTCCTGAAGTAGGACCGGCTGACTGCCAGGATGCGCGGCGCCGAGATCGCCTGCATCCAGCGGATGTCGGCCGGCGGGACGAAGTGCCAGGTGGGCCGCAGCACGTGTGTGCGCAGGATGCGGCCCTCGTCGAAAGCGCGGTCGAAGGCAGCGGCCGTCAGCGACGGCATCCGCAGCGACACGCCCCACTGTGCGCCGGCGTAGTCCTGCGATTGCACGGCGCCGAACCACTCGACGACTGCCGCCGGGTCCCGCAGCTCCGGCCTGGTCAGCCGCTGGTTCCTGAGGCGGATCTGGATCAGGTTCTGCACGGCGCCCGTCAGTGTGGCCTACGGGCGCCGCAGGATCAGGCAGGCGTTGGTGCCGCCGAACCCGAACGAGTTCGTCATGGCGTAGCCGATCGTCACGCGGGCGGACGCGTTCGGTACGAGGTTGAGCGCCATGCCTTCGTCCGGCCGGTCGAGGTTGATCGTCGGCGGCGCGACCTGGTCGCGAATCGCGAGCACGCACAGGCCGGCTTCAAGCGCGCCAGCGCCGCCCAGCAGGTGGCCGGTCATCGACTTGGTCGAGCTCACGGCGAGCTTCCCGGCGTGATCGCCGAAGACGCGGTTGATGGCGATGGCCTCGGCGCGATCGCCGAGCGGGGTCGAGGTCGCATGCGCATTGAGATAGTCGATCGTGTCCGGTGCCAGCGCCGCATCCTCCAGCGCGGCCGCCATCACTCGCGCGACGCCGTCGCCGTCGTCGGGCGGCGCCGACGGGTGATGCGCGTCGGCGCTCATGCCGTAGCCAACGATCTCGGCCAGGATCGGCGCACCCCGGCCAATGGCGTGGGCCCGCGATTCGATGACCAGGATGCCGGCGCCTTCGCCGACGACGAAGCCGTCGCGATCGACGTCCCAGGGGCGGCTCGCCTTCTCGGGGGCGTCGTTGCGGGTGGAGAGAGCGCGCATCGCCGAAAAGCCGGCGACGCTGAGCGGCGTGATGGCTGCTTCGGCGCCGCCGCAGATCATCGCGTCGGCATAGCCGTGCTCGACGAGGCGGAAGGCGTCGCCGATGGCATGCGCGCCGGTCGTGCAGGCGGTCGCCACCGCCGAGTTCGGTCCCCTGGCGCCGAATCGTACCGACACCTGCCCGGCGGCGAGGTTGACGATCGAAGAGAGGATGAAGAAAGGCGAAACGCGGTCGGGCCCGCGCTCGAGCAGAAGGCGGTGCTCCTTCTCGATGACCTCGAACCCGCCGATGCCGCTGCCGATGATGACGCCGACTCGCGCCGCGTTGGCCGGCTCGACGACGAGCCCGGACTCGTCCATCGCCATGACCGCTGCGGCCACCGCGAACTGGATGAAGCGGGCGCACTTCTTGACGTCCTTCTTCTCCAGCCAGTTCAGCGGATCGAAATGCTTGACCTCGCCGGCGAAGCGGGCGGCATGGCGGGCCGCATCGAACAGCGTGATCGGCGCGATACCCGAGCGTCCGGCGACCGCCGCTTCCCACGTCGGCTGGGATCCGACGCCGAGCGGCGAGACCAACCCGACGCCGGTGATGACCACCCGGCGCCGGCCGTGGCGCGATTCGTTGTCGTCCCCTGCAGCCAAGTCTGACATCCGTATACAGGTACTGCGTTGGAGTGACATTCTATGCCCAAGCCCAGCCTCGAGATCCCGACGCGTCCCTTCGGCAAGACAGGCGAGCGCGTATCGATCCTCGGCCTCGGTGGATTTCACCTCGGCCTGCCACGCACTGACGCCGCTGCCGTGCGGCTCACGCACGCCGCGATCGCCGCCGGCGTGACGTTCATGGACAACGCCTGGGACTACAACGGCGGCTTGAGCGAAACCCGCATGGGCAAGGCGATCGCCGATCGGCGCGACCAGGTCTTCCTCATGACCAAGGTGTGCACGCACGGCCGCGACGGCAAGGTCGCGATGCGGCAGCTCGAGCAGTCGCTGAAACGGCTGCGCACCGACCATCTCGATCTCTGGCAGGTTCACGAGCTCGCCTTCGACGACGAGCCGGAGAAGCATTTCGCCCGCGGCGGCGTCGTCGAAGCGATGGAGCGGGCGCGGAAGCAGGGGAAAGTCCGCTACCTGGGGTTCACCGGGCACAAGTCGCCGGCGCTGCACCTGACGATGCTCGACTACGACTTCGACTGGGACGCCTGCCAGCTGCCGCTCAACTGCTTCGACGGCTCGTTCCGCAGCTTCGAGACGATCGTGCTCCCGGAACTGATTCGCCGCGGCATCGCGCCAATCGGGATGAAGAGCCTCTGCGGCGACGGGCGGGCCGTGTCGGCCGGGATTGTCTCGGCCGAGAAAGCGCTGTCGTACGCGCTCAGCCTGCCGGTGGCGACGGTCGTCAGCGGAATGGAGTCGATGAAGGTGCTGGAACAGAACGTCGCCGTCGCGCGCGGCTTCCGGCCGATGACGAAGGAAGCCCGCGCGGCGTTGCGGCGCAAGATGGCGTCGCACGCCGCGGACGGCCGCTGGGAGCTCTACAAGATCTCGGCGGCGTTCGAAGGGGAAGAGACGCGCCGCGTCCACGGTCTGCCGCCGCAGGGTGAGCTGCCGACGTAGCCGCGCCGGAGCTGAAGCTCCGGCCTGCGAGCCTTGGGGCGGTACGTAGCGCGGAGCTTCAGCTCCGCGACGAGGGCTCGATCTCCTCGGCGATGTAGCTGCGCAAGATGGCGTCGAAGCTGTCGTCTCGCGGCAGGCCCAGCGCGTCGGCGCGGGTGGCGGCCAGCTCTCCGGGCCATGTGTCGACGAGCCGCGCGATGCGGGGATCGCGATCGTAGGTGATGCGGTCGACGACATCGGTGCCGGCGATGCGTTCGAGCGCGGCGATCATCTCGCTGACGCTGACTGACAAGCCGGGACCGTTAACGATCCGGTTGGCGCCGAGGGCCGCCGCATCGGCGTCGTGCAGCGCAACCAGGCAGGCGATGGCGTTGGCGGGCGACAGCAGCCACAGCCTCGTCGCCGCATCCACGGGGCAGTTCGCCGCCTCACCGTTGAGCGGCTCCCGAACGATACCGCTGGCGAACGACGACGCCGCCGCGTTCGGCCGGCCGGGACGGACGCAGATCGTCGGCAGCCGCAGCACCCGCCCGTCGACGAAGCCGCGGCGCGAGTAGTCGTTCACCAGCAGCTCGACGATGGCTTTCTCGGTGCCGTACGACGTCTGCGGCACGACCGCCAGGTTGTCGCCGACGACCGCCGGCAGCTCGCCGCCGTAAACCGCGACCGAACTGGCGAAGACGAAGCGGGGCATCCGGCCCCCGGCGCGGCACAGATCGAGCAGCGTCCGCGAGGCGTCGACATTGACCCGCATGCCGAGCTCGAAGTCGGCCTCCGCCATGCCGCTGACGATGGCCGCGAGGTGAAAGATGGAAGTCGTCGAGCGCATCGACGGCGCGGGCGAGGAGCGCAGCATCAGCGATGTCGCCGACGAGCTGTGTCGATCCGGGGATCGTCGAAGCCGGGCGGCGCGACGACGTCGACGAGCGTGATGCGCTCGATCGGCTGCTGCCGGCCGGTTGCATCTGCCAGGGTGCCGCGCTCGAGCAGCGTCCGCGCCAGCCGGCGGCCGAGGAATCCCGCGCCGCCGGTGATGACGACTTTCGTTGGATTCATGACGGGCTCAGGGCTCAGGACTCAGGGCTCAGGTTGGGCTCAGGTTGGGGCTCAGGTCACTATAATTTCAGCGAGCTCGATGATTATCCAGCATCTTCGTGTTGCCGCCGCGCTGCTTGCCGTCGCGCTCTGTGCCGGTTGCCGCGGCGGCGGGGAAAACGGCCGACAGCGCTCCAGCCTCGAAGCCGTCGATCCTGCTGATCACGCTCGATACGACGCGCGCCGACGCGATGGGACCGGAAGCGTCTGGCGTCGAGACGCCGGCGTTCAACGCCGTTGCCGCACGCGGGCGCCGGTTCCGTCAGGCGTACGCAACGGTGCCGGAGACGCTGCCGTCGCACATCTCGATGATGACCGGCCTCTACCCCGCCGGGCACGGCGTCCACGAGAACGGCCGCTCGCTCGCGGCCAGTCACCCGCTCGCCGCCGAGCGGCTTCGCGACGCGGGCTATCGTACCGGTGCGTTCGTCTCCGCGTTCGTGCTGGCGAAGCGGTTCGGCCTGGCGCGGGGCTTCGACGTCTACGACGACGAGCTCGCCGGCAATGCCGTGGAGCGCACCGCCGATGCGACGACGACGCGGGCGTTGTCGTTCGTCGACGGCGCCGGCAACCAGCCGCTCTTCGTCTGGGTCCATTTCTTCGAGCCGCACGCGCCGTACGCGCCGGCGGACGCGTTCAGATCGAGATTCGCGGCGAAACCGTACCTCGGCGAGGTCGCGGCGATGGATCAGCAAATCGGCCGGCTGGTGCAGGGCTTCGAGCAGCGCGTTGCCGCCCGCGGCGGCGTCACCGCGATCGTCATCGCCGGCGATCACGGGGAAGGGCTTGGCGATCACGGCGAATCGCAGCACGGCAACCTGCTCTACCAGTCGACGATGCACGTGCCGCTGGTGCTGGCCGGCCCGGGCGTCGCGGTGGGCGTCAGCGAGACCGCGGTGAGCGCGCGTCGGATCTTTCACACCCTGCTCGACTGGGCCGGGCTCGACAAGGCGCACAGCCTCCGCGGCGACGGCGGCGGGGAGGTCGTCATTGGCGAGGCGATGAAGCCGTACCTGGAGTACGGCTGGCAGCCGCAGATCATGGCCGTCGATGGCCGTCAGAAAGCGATCTTCGCCGGCACGACCGAGGTCTACGACCTCGGTGCCGACCCCGGAGAAACGAAGACGCTCGGTTCAGGCGCCAACCTGCCGGCAGCGATGCGGAAGGCGCTGGACGAGTACCCGGTGCCGTCGATCGAGTCGGCGCGCGCGCCGGACAACCTGTCGGACGAAGCGCGGCGAAGCCTCGCCAGCCTCGGCTACGTCAGCGCCAGCGCGCCGCCGGTCGTCCGGAAGGGGGCGCCGCGGCCGATCGACATGGTCGGCATTTTCGACCTCGTCGAACAGGCGTCGACGCTGTTCGTCCAGGCGCGCTACGCCGAAGCGATCCCGCTGTTCGAGAAGGTCCTCGCCGCGGACGCGTTCAACCTCGACGCCGCCCTGCGCCTCGCGACCTCCCATTCGACGCTCGGCCAGGACGAGAAAGCCGTGGCGACGTTCCGTCGCGCCGCCGAGATCGCGCCGCGGTCGCCGGACGTCAGGCTCTACCTCGCGCTGCACTACGCCCGCGGCACCGAATGGACCCGTGCGATCCCGGTCCTCGAGCAGATCGTCGCCGACACGCCCGATCGCCTGCCTGCCGTCGAGGCGCTGGCGTCAATCCGCGAGAAGCAGGGCCGGACGATGGATGCGATGGCGCTGCGGCAGCGCGTGATGACGCTGCGGACCCCGGCCGCCGCCGACTTCGCCGCGCTCGGCCAGCTGGCGATGGCCTCGCAGCAGACGCCGCTGGCGATCGAGTCCTTCGAGAAAGCGCGCAGCGTGGATCCGGGGGCCTTCAGGAACGATCTCGAACTGGGAGTGCTCTACCTTGCCGCGCGCCGCTTCGTCGACGCCCGCGACGCGCTCGACCGCATCCCGTCCGTTCATCCCGATTACCCGATGGTGCTGTTCAAGCGGGCGCAGGTCAGCGTGCTGCTGAAGGAACCGGACAGCGCCGCGCGGATCGCGGCGGCGCGCAAAGGCGCCGACGCTTCAACGCGCGAGCTGATAGAGCGAGAGAAGCTGTTCAGGTGAGCGGTGAAAAGGCTCAGGGCTCAGGACCCAGGGCTCAAGGAAAACCGTCCCTGAGCCTGCCCTGAGCCTTGAGTCCTGAGCCCTGAGTCCTTCTGCGTTAGAACCTAAACCTAGCCGCGAGCTGGAAGCGACGCGGGTCGTAGTAGTCGCGCGGCTGGTTGAACGTCGAGTCGTGGACGGACGGCTGGAAGTTGTAGCCCGTCTGCCGGTTGTTGACGTTGAAGAAGTCCGCCGCGAGCTGGAGGTTGATCGGCCCGAGACTGACGTTCTGCGTGTAGTTCAGGTCGAGCTGCCAGTGTCCGTCGGTCACGCGCGAGCCGGCTGGTTCAGCGAACCGTGAGGTGTCGCTCGTGCTCGTCGTCAGGCTGATGTACGGCTCGTAGCTCCACGACTCCCACGGCTGGCCGGACTGCGCCACGAGATAGGCGCCGGCGGTCGCGTTCCAGTTCAGCATGTAGTAGCCGTAGACCTTGAACAGGTGCGGCCGATCGCCGCGCAGGTCGCCGTCGCGGAAGTTCCACAGCTGACGCCCGGCGCCATCGGCGATGTTCGACGAGCCGATGAAGACGTTGGCGTCGTTGGTGACCCCCGAGCTGTCCTGGTCGAAGTTGCCGTAGTAGTGGCTCCAGGTGTACGACCCGCGCACGAAGGCGCGGCTGGCGCGGTACTCGGCTTCGAGGCTGACCTCGTAGTACTTCGTGTAGGCGCCGTCGAGCTCGGCGATGACGTAGCTGCCGCTGTTGCCGCCGGTGCCGATCTGCGTCAGCTGCTGCGCGAGGTTGGGAATGTACTGCGTCCGCGGGATGCCGTCCGGAGGGTTGTAGAGCTCGCGGGCGTTGTTGTTCGTGTCTTCCCAGAAGTGGCTGCCCTCGCGGTAGCGCCAGTAGGCGCGGCCGGTCAGGCGGCTGTTGATCTGGCGGGCCGTGCCGACGAGGTACTCGTCGATCCGGCGCGGCGTCATGTCCGGCACGAACAGCTTGCCGGTCGACGAACCCACCGGCTGGGTGCCGAAGAGGACGCCGTTGGCGTCGAAGTGGGCGTCGATGAACGCGCCGGTGAGGTTGCGATCCCACGACGCGGCGCGCGGCAGCGAGCTCGCCGCCGGGTTGTACTTGGCGAAGCTGCCGTAGATCGTGTCGCGGCCGTTGTAGGCCCAGGTCGCGCCGACGCGCGGCTGGATCATCTCCTTGAACGGCACCTCGGTACATCAGGTACTGGTTCCCGGGAGCGGCGACGTAGCCCGACAGGGCCGATTCGTCCTCGCGCAGGCCCTGGCCGTACAGCCGGTCGCGGCTCATGAGGACGCCGGCGTTGATCGTCAGGTTGTCCCAGCGGATCGTGTCGTTGATCTCGATGCTCTGCGACTTGTACTCCGAGTGAATCGGCGCGGCCCGGCCCAGGCCCTGCGCCTGATAGCGCGCCGTGTAGAAGATCGGCGTGCCGTTGAAGTTCAGGCGGCCGCCGGGAACGCTGATGAGGCCCCAGCCGTTCGAGCTGCGGATCAAGTCCTCCGAGTCGGTGTACTGCTGATACCCCGCGTGCAGTTCGTGCGCGATCGTCGAGCCGAACATGACGTTGTAGGCGATCTGGCCGGCGTCGCGGAAGAAGTCGTTCTGGTCCAGCTGCGAGGCGACGCCGTTGATGCCGCCGCCGGTGGGAACGCCGTTGAGGACGTAGCCGTAGCGGTCGATCACAGGCTGGATGAAGGCGTTGTACGCCGTCTGGCCGGTGATCGGCGCGGGCACGGTCAGGTTGCCCATGCGATCGAGGTTGGCGATGTCGAGCCGCGTCCCGATGGCGTCACTGAAGGTCGCGTCGGAGATGATGTCCGGCGTTCCCGTCGTCTCGTAGGCGAAATGCGTGTACTTGAATGTCAGCAGGCTGCTCGAGTTGACGATCCACGAGCCCTCGGCGATGCCAATCTGCTGCTGCGCCTCGTTGCCGGAACCGGTCGTCGCCGCCTGGTTGGCGGCGAAACGATTGCTGCGATCCTCGCGATCCGAGCCGCGGTAGCTGAAGTTGAGCAGCACCGAGCTGGCCGGCGTGACCGTCACCTTGCCGAAGCCCTCGTCGCGGGTGAGGTCGTACTCCGGCAGCGGGCCGTAGAGATTCGAGCGGTTCTCACGCGTGTTCTCCGGCCGGTAGTACGACGCGTAGAAATGGACGCGGTTCGGGATCACCGGACCGCCGACATTGCCCGTGAGCCAGCTGCGGTCGGCGTCGTAGCGCGACTGCGCGCCGCTCGTCAGGTCGGCGGTCATTCCCGGCGTCTGGAACTGGTAGCTGACCTCGCCGGCGAAGCGGTTCGCCCCGGACTTGCTGACCGAATCGATCGAGAACCCGCCCGAGCGGTCGAAGTCGACGGCGCGGGCGCCGCCCTTGGTCGTCGTCACCTGCGCGATGTCGTGCGACGCGGGCTCGGCCGACAGCGTGCCGAACAGCGGCAGCGTCACGTTGACGCCGTCGAACTGGTAGACGTTGTCCTGGCCGCTGCCGCCGGCGCTCGGGCCGCGGGTCTGGTCGTTGGTGTACTGGACGCCGGGGATCAGCTTCACCAGGTCGCGATACTCCTGGCCCACCGGCATCGCCATGATCTGCTCGTTCGAGACGCCGCTCTTGATGCTTGCCGAGTCACGCTCGATGAGCGACGTCGTCGCCGTCACCTCGACGCTCTCGGTCAGGGTCTGGAGGCCGAGGGTGGCGTCGACGACCGTGTCCTGGCCCAGCTGAACCTTTGCCTGCCGCGTCACCGACTGCATGCCGGAGAGCACGTAGGTAATCGTGTAGTCGCCGGGCGGCAGCGCCAGGAGACGATATTCACCGCTGACGTCGGTCGTCGCCACGCGCGGCGTCGGCAGCACGCCGGAGCGCGCTTCGACGGTCACGCCGGGCAGCACCCCGCCGCCCGAGTCAACGACCTTGCCGCTGACAACGCCCGTCTGCTGGGCGAAGGCGGTATGACAGGAAAGCAACAGCGACGCGACGAACAGCAGCGTCCGCACCACAGGCGGACTGCTGGCACGCACCAACAGCATTGGGGACCCTCCTCCTCTTGATCGAGGCAAAAATTATACAGGTAAGCCGGACCGTCAGGGACGAGATCAGTGACCGGCGCCCAGCGCCTGCAATAACCGTGGGTCCAGGCCGTAGACGTCGCGGGCGAAGCGAAGGTCGCCGCCGGCGCCGATCGAGGCCGTCCAGTAGACGATGAGGACCGGCAGCGGCTCCTCGAAGAACACGGTCTGCGACTGGCCGTCGCCGATTGTCTCGGTGATCCGGGCCTCGTTCCAGTCGGCGGGACGCGTCCGCTGGCCCTCCAGGAGGACCCGGGCGAGCTCCAGCGCGTGCTCGACGCGGATGCAGCCCGAGCTGAACGTCCGCTGGTCGGAGGAGAAGAGCTCCTGGCTCGGCGTGTCGTGCAGGAAGATCGAGTGCTCGTTCGGGAAGATGAACTTGACCCGGCCGAGCGCGTTGTCGGCGCCGGGCGGCTGGCGCAGGGTGTAGCGGAAGTTGGCGGGTGTCGCCGCCTGCCAGTCGATCGTCGACGGATCGACGGCGCGTCCCTGGGCGTCGAGGATGAGCAGCTTCTTGCGCGCGATCGTGTTCTGACCCTTCTTCATGCCCACGAGGACGTCCTGCGCCAGGATCGTCGGCGGGACGGTCCAATCCGGGTTGAGAACGATGTACTTCATGTCGGCGCGGAAAGTCGGCGTCCGCCGCGCTTCGCGCCCGATCTGCGTCCGCGTCTCCCAGATGTTCTTGCGGTCGCGGATCAGGTAGGCCTTGAACGCCGGCAGGTTGACGAGGACGAAGGTGTCGCGCAGCCCGCCGATGACCCAGCGGGAGCGTTCGAGATTGACCCGGAGCTGGTTGACGCGGACCCCGGCCGGCACGTTCAGCGCGTCCACCGTCCCTTTCCCGATCACCCCGTCGTCGGTCAGGCGGTGATGCGCCTGGAAGGTCTTGACCGCGGACTGCAGCTCAGGGTCGTAGCGGTTGGGGTCGGCGGGCGGCTTGGCCTTGCTCGAGAGCTCGCCGGTCGCGGCGAGGCGCGCCCGCACTAGCGCGACGCGCGGGTCGGTCGCGCCGGGCTTCATCGGCGTCTTGCCCGCCGTTACCACCGGCCAGCCGCCGCTCTTTTCGAGGGCCCGCAGCCGCCCCAGCGCCTGCTTCAGCCCGGTGTAGATGAAGTGGTTCGGCGTGAGCGCCTCGATGGCGGCGTCGACTGACGGTGAACGCGCGATCTGATCGAGCGTGATGTCGAGCGCCGGCGTGCCGACGCGCGGGTCGACGTTCCAGCGCGGGTCGAGCGTCGCCGGCAGCACCCGCCCGTAGCGCACGTCGTCGACCAGCGCCGCCGCGGCATCGGCGATGAGCACCTCGGCGACGGCAATCGTCTGCGGCGAGGGCGTCTTGCTGTGCGCTTCGAGCGCCGCGGTGATGGCGGCGAGATGATAATCGGCCGGCGTCAGGCCGTCGGCCTCGACCGCCTGGATCGCCTTGAGGATCGAGGCGCCGCCCGCCGGCAGCTTCCACGCGGTCGTAAACGCGCGCGTTTCATAGAACCTCGCGACCGCGTCAGCGTGCTGCAGCCGGGTGCCCCGAATGCCCACCGCGGGCTTCTGCCGGACGTCCTCGATCAGGGTCCGCAGCGCGTTCTCGCCAGTCGGCGCCGCCTGCCCCTGCGCCGCCATGGATGGCAGCCTGAGCGACATGGCGAGCAGGCTCACGGCAAGCAGCAGGGCGCGGGAGGGGAGCGGCATCGCAGCTATTGTAAAGTGCCTCGTGCGGGGTGCCTGGTGCCTGGTGCTTGGGGTGCCAGGTGCGATAGTGCATAGTGCGACGTGCGACGTGCGGAGTGCTGGGTGCGAGGTGCGGTGCGACGTGCGGCACGTGGCACGGAGCACGTCGCACGTCGCACGCGGCACGCGCACGCACGTCGCACCCCAAGCACCCAGGCACCAGGCACAAAGCACGAGGCACGAAAAAATGAAGACGCTCCTCCCGATCTTGGCGCTGTCGGTAACCGTTGCGGCGCAGGCGCCGAAGACCAATCTCGGATCGGACGCGAACGGCAATCCGCTGCGGCTGGCGGTGAAGACCGGGCACGTCTCGAACTACGACGAGATCAAGGTCGCGCCGTATACGCTGCCGGACCCGCTGGTGATGGCGAACGGCACGCCGGTACGCGACGCCCGCGCCTGGCGGTCGCGGCGGCGGGCGGAGATCCTCGAGCTGTATAAGAACGAGATCTACGGCCGCATCCCGGATCGCACGCCGAAGGTGGAGTGGCGCGTCACCGAGACCGACGCCGCCGCGCGCGAGGGGGCGGCGCTGAAGCGCCGCGTCATGGGGCGCATGGGCGAGGCCGCGAACGCGCCGGAGATTGCGCTGACGATTCACACGCCGGTAAAGGCGCGCGGCAAGGTGCCGGTCATCCTGCTGGTGAACTTCGGCGGTGGCCCGCCGCCGCCGCCGGGGGCGCCGGGGCGCGGGAACTTCCCGAGCGATCCGCCGGTCGCGCGCGAGATCCTCGAACGCGGCTGGGGCTACGCGACGGTCGGCTACGCCGACATCCAGCCCGATCGCGCCGACTCGTTCACACAGGGCGTCATCGGCCTCACGCTCAAGCCCGGCGCGACCAGGCCCGAGGCGGGTGAGTGGGGGACGATCAGCGCCTGGTCGTGGGGCATCAGCCGGATCATCGACTATCTCGAGCGCGACCCGCGCGTCGACGGCAAGCGCGTCGCCGTTTTCGGCCACTCACGCCTGGGGAAGACCGTGCTGTGGGCGTCGGCGCTCGACGAGCGCATCGCCGCCGTGTTCTCGAGCTGCGCCGGCGAGATGGGTTCGGCGCTGGCGCGCCGCGACTGGGGCGAGACGGTCGACGACATGGCGCAGAACTTCCCGTGGCAGTTCGCCGGCAACCTGCAGAAGTGGCCGGGCCGCTGGAACGACATGCCGGTCGATGCCCATATGCTCATCGCGCTGAGCGCGCCGCGCCCCGTCTTCATCACCGGCGGCACGACGGATCAGTGGGCCGACCCCAAAGGCATGTTCCTCGCCGAGGTCGCTGCCGGCCCCGTCTATCGCCTGCTCGGCCGCAAGGATCTCGGCGTCACCGAGCTGCCGCCCCTCGACACGCCGGTCACGGCCGGCGATCTCGGCTGGCACTATCACACCGGCGGTCATACCGCGACGCCGGCTGACTGGACGGCGTTCCTCCAGTTCCTCGGCAAGTACTTCGCTTAGGCTCAGGGCTCAGGGCTCAGGCAATTGGCGGGGCGTGCAGGCCACTGGAAGCTACCTGGAACGCTACAATGAAGGGCTGCACATCCCGAGGAGCTGCATGGCGAGCCTGATTGAAGCAATCGACATCAAGCGGAAGATGTTCTTCGAGTTCGAGAACGCGCCCTACCACTGTCTCGACGTCGACGTCTCGAAACCCACTGCCCGCGGCGGCCAGACGCTGGTGCGCATCAAGATGCGCAACCTGCTGACCCGCGCCGTCTTCGACAAGACCTTCAAGGCCGGCGAGAAGTTCGGCGAGCCGGATCTCGAGAAGGTCGATGCGACCTATCTCTACGGCGACAGCGACGGCTTCCACTTCATGGACCAGGAGTCGTTCGAGACGATGACGCTGCGGCCCGAGATGGTCGGCGACGATCGCGAGCTGCTCGTCGACAACGTGCTGGTGCAGATTCAGAAGTACAACGGCGGCCCGATCGGCCTGCTGTTCCCGCCCCACGTCGAGCTGACGGTCGTCTCGAGCGAGCCCGGCGCCCGCGGCGACACGGCCAGCGGCAGCGTCACCAAGGTTGCGACCCTCGAGACCGGGATGCAGCTCCGCGTACCGCTCTTCATCAAGGACGGCGAGAAGGTCAAGGTCCACACCGAGACGCGGGAGTTCGCGGGCCGAGCCTAGGACGTTCCAGTTCCCAGTCTCCAGTTGCCAGTTTCCAGTTCGGAGCCGAACCGACTCTCAACTCTGGCGACTGGTAACTGGCAACTGGCAACTAGTCTTGGAGGTGCGAGAGGGATTCGAACCCTCGCATAACGGCTTTGCAGGCCGCCGCGTTAGCCACTTCGCCATCGCACCACTGAACACTCGCCCTACATCGCCGCCGCCGCCGTCGTCGTCCACGTGACGGGCGCCTTGGCCGGCGGATAGCAGACGCTGTCATCGCACGCCTGGTAGCGGAGCGTCGCCGGAATCGATACCTGTCCCGCGAGCGACGATGCGACCGTGACGCGCACGGCGATCGTGAAAGCCGGGCCGAAGACGGCGAGCGGCTTGCTCTGACCGGCCTGGACCAGGTCTTCGGCCGGCGGATACTCGATGCGATTGACGGTCACCCCTGGCGGCGGGTCGAGCCTCAGCACCGTCGCGATGAGCGCCGGGTCGCGCGGCTTGTCCGACTGCACGTGGATGCTGCCCGGCAGCGTCACGGCCAGCGTCAGCGTCGCCTCCCTGCCGGCGGCTACCGTTGCCGGCGCGGACGGCGTCACCGTCGCCTTTGGCCGCTGCGGCTGCGCTTCGAGGCTCGCAGCTGCCATCGCCGCCGCGGCGCTCACAGCGAACGCCATCAGCCGCGCCTGCTTCCCAATCGCCGGCATCGTCATCGCCGCACCAGGGCTTCTTCCGTCGTAATCGCCTTCTCGCTGAGCAGCCGCTCGATCTCCTGCCGCATCTCGCGCTCGGCCTTCTCGTAGAACTTGCCGCTGCCCGGGCTCGGGAAGCCGGCGTGGACGGCGCGCGCCCGACCGTCGCGCCCGACGATGAACGTCGTCGGAAACGCGTTGAGGTTGACGGCGTGCGGCAGCACCGTCGCGGTGTCGTCCGGCTCGCCGGCGAGGAGCACGGTATGGGCGAAGCCGTACTGCGCGATGAAGGCGCGCAGCCGCGCCGGGTTGGCGAGCTGTTCTTCCTCCTCGAACGACAGCGTGACGATCTCGAGGCCGCGCGCCCGGTACTGCCGGTCGAGCGCGGTCAGGAACGGCGCCTCGTCGTGGCAGTTCGGGCACCAGCTGCCGCTGACGTTGACGAGCAGGACCTTGCCGGCAAAGCGCGGGTCGCGCTCGTCGACGGGGCGGCCGTCGAGCGTCGTGCCGCGGAACTTGAACCGCTCCGAGGGACTACTGACGCTCGTGTGCAGCGATGAATCGGTCGGTGCGCCGATCTCGTCGGCGCGGGCCGTCCCTTCGCGCACGGCGACGAACTCGGTCTTGCGGTTCTGGCGCAGCGTCAGGCTGCCATCGTCGCGGGGCGTGACCTCGAGCAGCAGCGGCCGGGCACCGGAGAAGTGGCTGAGGACGAAGGCGCCATCCTTGAAAGAGCCGTTCAGCGTCCCGGTATCGCCGTCGACGCGCAGGATCGTCGCGTTGACGTCGGCGCCCTTCTGATCGACGACGAACCGCCAGGCCGCCTCGCCCTTGTTTCCGGCCGCGGCCAGGATCCAGCTGCCGGCGATCGAGGGCGCCGCCGCCGTCTCGCGTTTCGCCGTCTTCGCGGCGCGCACGGCCTTGAACGGGTATGGCGCGCGAGTGCCGCGGACGTAATCGCCAGTCAGGGTCCCGTCGACGACAGAGGCCTTCAGCGTCGCGGCGTACTGCCCGTACTCGAAGACCAGCGCCTGGTTCTCGAGCGAGCCGCGCGTCGACGCGATCCGCCGGGTGCCGTTGAAGAACGTGCCGCGCGGTCCGTCGGACGTCGAAGCGATCTCGAACGCGAATGGCACCTCGACGCCGTTGACCGTCACCGTCGCGTCCCATCTGCCGGCAAGCGAGCGAGCGTCGGTCTGGCCGATCGCGGCGCGGGTGCCGGCCAGGAGAACGATCCCGAATGCCAGTGGTAACAAGGCCGTGCGCGTGCGTCTCATGAGTTCCTCTGCTGCCTGGTGGTTCGACAAAAAAGAAAAAGGCCCGGAAAGCGGCGATGCCTTCCGGGCCTTGAACTGCGAAAGTTGGTTCGTGCGTGGATTGCTAGCTGGGCACGTTCCTCATGGGCAGAGCGCGGCGGCCGGAGGCGTTCTCTCCGTGGCAACAACACGCGCAGACGAGGATCGTGCGAAACACTGGGATCGGTTATCGCACGGGGCGGGAACGGTGTCAAGTCGCCTACGCGCTTGCGCGCTTCGGCGACTCAACTTCGAATTTCGAATTTCGAACTTCGAAGTTGAACGTCGAAGCTATTTGAGCCACTCCGTGATCCGCTCGGTGATATAGGGAAAGAACGGATTCGACGAAACGCGCATCAGGACTTCGATCGGCACCGTCAGCACGGCGCGTTCGCCGCGCGGGCTGAGCAGGCCGAGCGCGACGGGGCCGTCGGGTACCGCGGTGGCCTCGTAGCCGTAGAGCGGATCGTCGGTCGGGAATGGCAGCGCGACGTGCGAGAGGGAGAAGAGCTCGCGCGGCCACGCCAGCGGCAGCGGCCGATCGACCGGGGTCAGCGTTCCCGGAGTGACGTCGCGCGCGGCGACGTCGAGGGCGTCGGGACGCGCGTTGCTGACGACCGTGACGCGATACGGCCGCGCCCGGCGCTCGAACAGCTGCGCGATCAGCGTCAGGTCGGAAGGCTGGATGAACGGCTCGAGGTTGGCGACGCGGTTGATGTCGAAGAGCACGAGCTCGTTGCCGGTAGTCGGCAGCCGATCGTAGAGGGCCGAAACGACGGCGTGCGTGCTGACGGTGGCGTCGACCAGCGACTGGAACGTCAGCACCGGCGGAAAGGCTTTCAGCCTGCCGTCCTCCGCCGCCCGCGCGAGCTGCTGGTGCAGCCCCGTGGTGACGTCGTAGGTCTGGCGTCCGGCATTGGCCGGGAACGAGTTGTACTTGAACGGGTTGTATTCCGGCAGCACATCGAGCCACCGCGCCTTCTCGAAGTAGTCGTACGAACCGAGGGCGCTGATGACGCTCGCGAGTCGCGCGGCCGGAGTGACGCCGATCATCGGTGAAACGAGGACGAGGCGGCTCGGCCTCGTCAGCGACGGGTCCTCGAGCGCGTCGAGGGCATACCGCACGGCCAGCGCGCCGCCGTTCGAGTAGCCGACGATCAGGAGCGGGCGGTCGTTGCCGATCCGGGCGCGGACGTGGCGGACGCCGAGCCGGACGGCGGCGGTCCAGTCCGCGGAGCCGGCTTCGGCCAGGCCGGCGGGGACGGTGCCGTGACCGGGCAGCCGCAGTGCCAGCGCGTAGTAGCCCTCGCCGACGAGATGAGCGGCGATCGAGCGCATCGAGTACGGGCCGTCGGTCAGGCCGTGTATCAGCAGCGCGCCGCCGCGGAGCGTGTCCGGCTCGACCTCGAAGCTGCGGTTGTAGTCCCGCGGGAAGCGCGACGGGCTCGAGCGGCTGCCGCGGGCGTAGCGGTTCGCCATCAGCGTGCGCTCGGCCGGCTGGCGGGCTTCGATCTCGCGCCCGACCCAGTCCATGACCTGCTGCTCGCGCCGCAGATAGTCGGCGAGCGTCGTCGTCGCCGAGATGTTGCGGGCACTGGCTTCGTCAGGCGGCGCCAGACGGTGCCACGGCTGCAGGTCCGGCAGCCGGCGGCGGGCGTCGAACCCGGCGCCGACGACGACCGTCGCGAAGACGAGCGCGACGGCGACCGCCGCGTAGATTGTCCAGCGGAGCAGCCGCCGGCCCCAGACGCGCCGCGGTCGGTAATCGGTCACGGCGCCGAGTATATCCGTCCCGACACCCGCGTGGCCCGACTCCGGGGACAGTCACGCGTGACTGTCCCGAGTGACTGTCCCCGACGGTTGGATGTTGCAGGAAATGCAATGCGAGAACCGCGGCGCTCCTAGTAGACCTCCCCGATTCCCGCGTTGCCTGACTCCGGGGACAGTCACGCGTGACTGTCCCGAGTGACTGTCCCCGGCGGTCGGATGTAGCAGGAAATACAATGCGAGAGCCGCGGCTCGTGCGCCGCGATCGCAAAAGGAGAAGTCCAGATGACGCGTCCCCGGGCCCTGGCCGCCGGCCTTGCCCTCGCCCTCTGTGTCGCCGCGACGCAGGCGCAACAGGATCAGAAGAAATGGGATGTCGCCGCGCCGACCGGCGGCAGCCCGACACCGCTGGCGTTCGACACCAACGAGGGGACGTGGATGAACCTCGACGTCAGCCCGGACGGGCGGCAGATCGTCTTCGACCTGCTCGGCGACATCTATCTGATGCCGATCGACGGTTCGGCGACGCCGGCAAAACGCGTGACGAGCGGTCCGGCGTTCGACATGCAGCCGCGGTTCAGCCCCGACGGCAAGCGCCTCGCGATCGCGAGCGACCGCGACGGCCTCTGGAACATCTGGACGATCGATCTCGGCGGCGGCGACGCGAAGCAGATCTCGCGCGACAAGCGCTGGTTCGTGAACAGCCCGACCTGGTCGCCAGACGGCGCCTATATCTACGCTCGCCGTCACTTCGTTAAGGAGCGCTCGCTCGGCGCCGGCGAAGTGTGGATGTTCCACGCCGGCGGCGCGAACGACGGGCTGCAGGTGACCGAGCGCGTCAGCTGGCAGAAGGACGCTGGCGAGCCGGACATCTCGCCCGACGGCCGGCACCTCTACTACAGCAAGGACGTCACACCCGGCGTCAACTTCGAATACAACAAGGATCCAAACGGCACGATCTACGCGATCTTCCAGCGCGATCTGCTCACCGGCCGCGAGCGCCGCGCCGTCAGCGTCCAGGGCGGATCGGTGACGCCGCAGGTGTCGCCCGACGGCAAGACGCTCGCCTACGTCCGCCGCGTCAGGCTGCAGAGCTTTCTCTACCTGCGCGACCTCGAGTCGGGGCGCGATCGACAGCTCTTCGGCAACGTCGACAAGGACCTGCAGGAAGCCTGGGCGATCCACGGGCTCTATCCGCAGTACGCATGGACGCCCGACGGCAAGTCGATCGTCATCTGGGGCGAAGGCAAGATCTGGCGCGTCGACGTCGCCAGCGGCAAGGGCCAGCCACTGCCGTTCACGGCACGGGTCGAGCAGACGATGAACGCGCCAGTGCGTCCCGCGCGCAGCGTTCACGAGGACTCGTTCCCGGTCCGCATGCTGCGCGATGTCCGCGTCTCGCCCGACGGCAGGCAGGTCGTCTACAGCGCCCTCGGCCATCTCTACGTTCGGCCGCTGCCGAACGGCGAGCCGCGACGCCTGACGCCGGCGGCCGCGGCCGGCGCCGCCGACACCTACGAGTTCTTCCCGTCGTTCTCGCGCGACGGCCAGTGGATCGTCTACACGACCTGGAACGACACCGCGTTCGGCCGCGTCCGCGTCATCAAGCCCGACGGCTCCGGCGGCCGGGACGTCGTCTCGCGTCCCGGCCACTACGTCGAACCATCGTTCTCGCCCGACGGCAAGTCGATCGTCTTCCGCCACGTCGGCGGCGACAACACCCGCGGGCCGTTTTACGGCAGCGACGCCGGCATCTACGTCGTGCCGGTCGATGCTGCCGGCGGCGCCGAGCCGCTGCTCGCGCGCGAGAACGGCAATTCGCCGGAGTTCGATCACACCGGCGCCCGCATCTACGTCCGGGAAGTGCGCAACGAGAAGTTCACGCTGTTGAGCGTTGGCGTGCCGGCGGTCAGGACCGCGCTGCCGGGCCGCGACGAGATCGAGCACGTGCGCAGCGACAACGCGACCCAGATGGTGCCGTCGCCGGACGGCAAGTGGCTCGCCTTCGAGGAGCGCTACCGCACGTTCATCGCGCCGTTCCCGCGGGCCGGCCGTCCCGTCGACATCGGCCCGGCGACGCAGGCCTATCCGCTGCAGCGCGTTTCGCGCGACGCCGGCTTCTACCTGCACTGGTCGGCCGACAGCCGCCGCCTCCACTGGACGCTCGGCCCGGAGCTCTTCTCGCGCGATCTGACGAGCTCGTTTACGTTCGTCGACGGTGCCGCGCCGAAGAGCGCGGAGCCCGAGGCCAAGGGCATTCCCATCGGGTTCTCGGTGCCGAGCGACACGCCGAAGGCGACGGTCGCGTTCGTCGGCGCCCGCATTCTCACCATGGCCGGCCTCAAGCCGGGCGCGATCGCCGGCACGCCGGGCGTGATCGAGAATGGCACCGTCGTCGTCGAGGGCAACCGCATCACGGCCGTTGGTCCGGCGGCATCCGTCTCGATCCCCGCGGACGCGACGCGCATCGACGCCACGGGCAAGACGATCATGCCCGGCATCATCGACGTTCACGCCCACCTCGGCGGCGAGTCGAGCGGTCTGCTGGCGCAAACGAGCTGGCCGCTCGCCGCCAACCTCGCGTTTGGCGTGACGACGGCGCACGATCCGTCGAACGACAACGAAACGGTGTTCACCAACGCCGAGCTGATTCGCACCGGCGCCAAGATCGGGCCGCGGCTCTACTCGACCGGGACGATCCTCTACGGCGCGGAAACACCGTTCAAGTCGGCGATCGAGACCTACGACGACGCGCTGTCGCACGTGCGCCGCCAGAAGGCCGTCGGCGCGATCAGCATCAAGAGCTACAACCAGCAGCGGCGGGAGGCGCGCCAGATGCTGGTCAAGGCGGCGCGCGAGCTCGACATCCTCAACGTTCCCGAGGGCGGCTCGCTGCTTTACATGAACCAGACCCACATCCTCGACGGCCACACCGGCGTCGAGCACTCGCTGCCGGTGCCGCGGCTCTACAAGGACACGATCGAGCTGTTCGCGAAGAGCGGCGTCGGCTATACGCCGACGCTCATCGTCGGCTACGGCGGGCTGTCGGGCGAGTTCTACTGGTATCAGCACACGAACGTCTGGGAGAACGAACGGCTGCTGCACTTCACGCCGCGCGAGGTCGTGGACGCTCGCTCGCGCCGGCGGCTGATGGCGCCGGAGCAGGATTTCAACCACGTGCTGATTGCGAAGGGCGCGAAGCAGGTCGTCGACGCCGGCGGCACTGTCCAGCTCGGCGCCCACGGTCAGCTCCAGGGGCTCGGCGCCCACTGGGAGCTGTGGATGCTCCAGCAGGGCGGAATGACGCCGCTGGAATCCCTGCGCGCCGCCACCATCGACGGCGCCCGCTACCTCGGCTTCGAACGCGATCTCGGCTCGCTCGAGCAGGGTAAGCTCGCCGACCTCGTCGTCCTGGCGCAGAACCCGCTCGAGAACATCCGCCACAGCGAATCGATCGAGCTCGTGATGGTCAACGGACGTCTCTACGACGCGAAGACCCTCGCGCGCGTCGGCGCCGAGAAGGGCGAGGCGCTGAGGTTCTGGTGGAATTAAAGGGCTCAGGGCTCAGGGCTCAGGGCTCAGGGTTTATTTAGCGGCTGATCTACCATTCATCGATGTCCACTGATTACGCTGCTGCCAATCGCGCGCTCGTGTCGTCGCTCGGCGCCGTCGCGCCGGTTGCGGTTTCCTATCTCGACTCGGCCCCCGCCGGCCTGCCGAAGTTTGCCGGCACGATGCCGTCGGGGTGTTCGTTCTGGAGTCTTGCCGCCAGGGGTGACGGCTTCTACACCGTTCCGTCAGATCACCTGAACTGTCCGATTGGCAGCTACACCCATGCGATCGATCTGCCTGCGGATCGCGCGAAGGAGCTCGAAGGGACGTTGTCGCTGATGGCCGGGATTGGCTACGTGCGGATGGAGGAAGTGCCGTCGATCCCGCGCCTGGCGACGACGCCGTCGTTCATCGCCTATACACCGCTGGCCAAGGCCGAGGCGACACCGGACGTGGTCATCGTCGCGGGGCGGCCCGCGCCGCTGATGCGGCTCCAGGAAGCGGCAGCCAGCGCCGGCGCGACATCGTCGCTGCCGCTGCTCGGCCGGCCGACGTGCATGGCCCTGCCGGCGGCGATGGCGCACGGCGCGGTGATGAGTTCAGGCTGCATCGGCAACCGCGTCTACACCGGCCTCGGCGACGACCAGCTGTACCTGATGATTCCCGGCAACCGGCTCGCCGACGTCGTCGGCAGGCTCGAAACGATCGACAACGCCAACCAGACGCTGCGGGACTATCACAGCGAACGGAAGCGGACGCTCACTGTCGGCGCCTAGCCGTGGCGGCGGAGGCGGAGCTGAAGCTCCGCCCGACGAAGGGAGCCGCGTTGCTCAGTACTCCGCAAACGCGTCGTCGGGATAGCAGAAGAGCCACTGCTCGCCGGGTTCGGCGGAGGCGATGACCGGGTGGCCGGTGGCACGCGCGTGCTTCGTCGCGTGCTTGTTGGGGGACGAATCGCAGCAGTGGGTACCGCCGCAGGTCTGGCAGGTCCGCAGGTGCACCCAGCGCGAGTGGGTCTTGACGCACTCGTCACAGACGTGCGTTTTGGGCTGCTTGACTCTTTCGATCGCCTGGATGTGGCTGCAGGTCGCTGGCACGTCGATCCTCCTGTGGCGGAAATCAGGACGCGGTCGAGGAGCCGGTGAGCTCTTCGTAGGTGCCCTTGAAGTCCTCGATCCGGCCGTGCTCGAAGTGCCACACCCGGGTGCCGACCTCTTCGAGCAGGTCCTGGTCGTGGGTGACGAGCAGGATCGTGCCCTCGAACTTCTGCAGCGCGATGTTCAGCGCGTTGATCGATTCGAGATCGAGGTGGTTGGTCGGCTCGTCGAGGATGAGCACGTTCGGCTTGAGCAGCATGATGCGGCAGAACAGCAGCCGCGCCGTCTCGCCGCCGGAGAGCGCCTCGGTCGGCTTGAGGCCTTCTTCGCCGCTGAACAGCATCTGGCCGAGCAGGCCGTGGATGTCCTGCCGGGACGCCGCCGGATCGAACTGGTGCAGCCATTCGACCGCGGTCATGCCCTTTTCGATCGCGCCGGTGTGATCCTGCGGGAAGTAGCCGATCGAAACCTCGTGACCCCACTTGATCGTGCCGCCGTCGAGATCGCCGGGCGTCGCCGCGCGATCAGGCGCGTCCGCCATCAACGCTTTCAGCATCGTCGTCTTGCCGACGCCGTTGCGGCCGACGAGGACGACCTTCTCGCCGCGGTTGACGATGGCGTCGAAGTCCGTGATGACCTTGAGATCGCCGTGCGCCTTGCTGATGCCCTTGCAGTCGAAGGCGACCTTGCCTGACGGCCGCTTCATCGCGAACTTGATGTACGGACGCTGGATGTTCGAGCGCGCCAGCTCGGTCGTCTGCAGCCGTTCGACTTCCTTGCGCCGCGACGTCACCTGGCTGGCGCGGGTGCCGGCGCCGAAGCGGGCGATGAAGTCGGTGAGCTGCGCGATCTTCTTCTCACGCTGCGCGTTCTGCGCCTCGATCGTGGTGCGGATCTGGGTCTTGGCCAGCACCATGTCGTCGTAGCCGCCGGTGTAGGTGATGATCGTCTGGTAGTCGATGTCGGCGATGTGGGTGCAGACGCTGTTGAGGAAGTGGCGGTCGTGCGAGATCACGATCAGCGTTCCCTGGTAGCGCTCGAGGAACGCCTGGAGCCAGTGGATCGAGTCGAGGTCGAGGTGGTTGGTCGGCTCGTCGAGGAGCAGCGCTTCGGGGCTGCCGTAGAGCGCCTGCGCCAGCAGGACGCGAACCTTCTGGCCGCCCTGGAGCTCAGCCATCTTCCGCTCGTGCAGCTCGTCGGGGATGTCGAGCCCCTGCAGCAGCACCGCCGCGTCGCTTTCGGCCGAGTAGCCGTCTTCCTCGCCGACGATCCCCTCGAGCTCGCCGAGGCGCATGCCGTCGTCGTGCGTGAGATCGGTCTTCTCGTAGAGCTTGTCCCGTTCCTGAAGCGCCTTCCACAGCCGCTGGTTCCCCATCACGACCGTGTCGATGACGCGGAACTGGTCGAACGCGTATTGGTCCTGACGCAGGACGCCGAGCTTGCTGGGCCGGACGACCGTGCCGCGCTGCGGCGGCGTCTCGCCGGTCAGCAGTTTCATGAACGTGGACTTGCCGGCGCCGTTCGGGCCGGAAAGGCCGTAGCGCCGGCCGACCGAGAACGTCGTCGTCACGTCGTCGAAGAGGACTTTCGACCCGAACCGCATGGAGACGCCGCTGACGGAGATCATGAAGAATTACCTTTGCTGAGGGCCCCGGCCGCGACCGCGGCATGGGATGAAACCCCTGATTATAGCAGGTCCGTCCCGGCAGCGAGACCGGCGGCCCGTCCGGTGGCCCAGGCCCACAGGAAGTTGTATCCGCCAATCGGCCCGAAGGCGTCGAGCACCTCGCCGCAGAAGTAAAGGCCGGGCTGGCGCCGGCTTTCGAGCGTGCGCGGGTCGACCTCGTCGAGGGCCACGCCGCCTCCGGTGACTTCGGCCTTCTTGTAACCTTCGTCGCCGTCCCACGGCAGCTCGCCGCGGACGAGCTCGTCGATCAGGCGCAGACGATCGCGACGGCTGAGGTTGGCGAGGGTGAGTCGGGGGTCGATCCCGCAACGAGCGACGAGTGCGTCGGCGAGCCTGACCGGCAGCACTGAGGCGACAGCGGTACCGACCGACTTCGCCCCCTGCGGTTCGAACGCGGTCGTCCACTCCGCGTCGCCGAGCGCGCTCCACCGGACGCGCACCGTCGCGGATCGGTCGTGCTCCTGTCGCGAACGCACCGCGACGTGCGACACGTCGAGCACGGCAGGCCCGCTGTAGCCGCGATGGGTGAAGAGGAACCCGCCCGCAGCCGCCGCCGCGCGATGCTCGTCGCGCGCCGACAGGGTCACCGGCAAGGACACGCCGGAGAGCGCAGCGAACGGCGCCGGGGAGGCGGTCAGCGGCGTGAGCGCGGCGTATGTCGCGCGAATCGTGTGGCCTACGCCGCGCGCGATCGCGAGGCCGGTGCCGTCGCTCCCGGTCGCCGGCACGGACAGGCCGCCGGTCGCGACGATGACGGCGTCCGCGATCTCCGGCTCGCCATTCGCGACCGCGACCCGCCACCGGCCTCCATCGGCCGCCACCCCGGTGACCGCCGCGTTCAGGCGCAGCGTCGCGCCCCGCTGCTTTGCCATCTCGAGCAGCCGGTCGCGCACGTCGCGGGCACGATTCGATCGGGGAAACAGCTTCGAGGACTCCGCCTCCTCCACGAGCGGGATGCCGGCGTCCTGTTCGAAGAAGGCGATCTGCTCGCGCAGCGGCCAGGAACGGACGATCTTCCGCAGCAGATGCAGTGGCGAATCGGTGACGAAGCGCGACTCGTCGACCCGGGAGGGAAGGATGTTGCAGCGGCCGCCGCCGCTGATGAGGATCTTGCGGCCGCCGTCGCTCGTGCGCTCGAGCAGCCGGGTTTCAGCGCCGGCGCCGGCGGCAAAGATTGCCGCCATGGTTCCGGCCGCCCCGGCGCCGATCACCACTATTCGTCGTGACGGCGTGTCGTTGCTCGGGTCGGGCACGACGCGTCCGGCGCGCTCAGTCGCCGAGGCGACGGTCCGGCATCAGGTAGTTGCGCACGTAGTCGCGCACGGCCGCGTCGAGCGGCGTCGGCGGCTGCGTGTAGCCGGTATCGCGAAGCTTGTCGAGGACGCCGACCGTCGAGTATTGATACTTGCCGCGCAGCTGCGCCGGCATGTCGACGTAGTCGATCGCGCGAGGCCGCTCCATCGCGCCGAACACCGCGCCGGCGAGGTCGTTCCACGTCCGCGCCGCGCCGGACGCGACATTGAACAGCCCGGTCGCCGACGTGTCGAGCCCGAGGTGCAGCGTCATCGCGACCGCGTCCTTGACGTAGACGAAGTCGCGGCGCTGCTCACCATCGCCGAACTCGGGGCGATCGCTCTTGAACAGCCGCACGCGGCCGCCGTCGCGCACCTGCCCGAACGCCTTGTGCACCATGCTGCGCATCTCGCCCTTGTGGTCCTCGTTCGGGCCGAAGACGTTGAAGTACTTCAGCCCGACGATGCGTTCGAGGTAGCCGTGGCGGGCGGCGTGAAGATCGAAGAGGTGCTTCGAGTAGCCGTACATGTTCAGCGGCCGCAGGTTCGCGAGCTCGACCGACTCCGACAGGTAGCCCTCGAGCGCGCCATAGGTCGCCGCCGACGAGGCGTAGACGAACCGCGAGCCGCGGGCGCAGGCCCAGGCCGCCAGCGTCTTCGTCGCTTCGAAATTGTTGCGGACGAGATAGGACGCGTCGGTCTCGGTCGTCGATGAGCACGCGCCGAGGTGGAAGACGGTCGTCGCCTCGTTCAGCGCCCCGCGTTCGATCGCCGGCACGAGCTCGTCGGCCTCGATGTAGTCGTCGAACGCCAGCGGCACCAGGTTGCGCCACTTCTCGCTCCGGCCCAGTCGATCGACGACGAGGATCCGGCTGATGCCGCGCTGGTTGAGCGCCCACACCACCGCGCTGCCGATGAAGCCCGCCCCGCCGGTGACGATGATGAGGCCGTCGTCTCTCATGCCGGCAGGAGCACCGACTTGATCACGCGGCCGTCGTGCATCGCGTCGAAGGCTTCGCGCCATCCCGGCAGCGGCGCCTTCAGCCCGACGATCTCGTTCGCCTGGGTGACGCCGCGATCGATCAGGTGGATGACGCGTTCCCAGACGGGGTAGTTGTGGCTGAACGACCCCTGGAGCCGGACGTTGCCGTGAACGAGCGGATTGACGTCGGTCGGGATGACGTCGGGCGACCAGCCGACCTTGGTGACCTGGCCGTCAGGGCGGATGACGCGCAGCGCCGTCGCCAGCGCCTCACTCGCGCCGGTGGCGTCACAGACGACGTCGGCGCCGAGGGGCGACAACTCGCGCACGACGGCATTGAGATCCTCGGCGTCGATGTTGACGGTGTGGGTCGCGCCGAGCCGCCGCGCCGTCTGCAGGCGCCCGGTATCGCGCGCCAGGCCGGCGACGATCAGCGTCCCGGCGCCGGAAAGCGCCGCCATCTTCGTGCACAGCAACCCGATCGGCCCAGGCCCGAGCACGACGACGACGTCGCCGGGGCGGATCGTGGTGTTGACGCACATCGCCTGGTAGGCAACGGCGTGCGGTTCCGACAGGCAGGCGAGATCGAACGGCAGCGTATCGGGAATGGCGTGCAGGCACCGCGCCGGCACCTTGACCCACTGCGCCATCGCGCCGTCGATGCCATAGCCGAAGCCCTTGCGGCCCGGGCAGATGTTGTAGCGTCCCGTCCGGCACAGGATGCAGGTGCCGCAGATCTCCGCCGCGGTTTCGCTGACGACGCGGTCGCCTTCACGGAACCCGGTGACGCCGCGCCCCAGCTTTGCGACCGTGCCGCAGAACTCGTGGCCGAGTACGACCGGGACATTCACCGGCCACGACTGCGTGTTGTGCGCCTGGTGAACGTCCGATCCGCAGACCGAGACTGCGCCGACGGCGAGCAGCGCGTCGCCCTCGCCGATTTCTGGAATCGGCACCTCGCGCAGCTCGACCGCCAGCGGCGCGAGCGCGTACTGAACGACGGCAGCCTGGGTAGTCACGGCTGCGATTCTACATCGGCCGCATCGTCGCCTTCGTGTCCGTGGCGATTCCGTCAGAGCGGCGGCACGGCGAAGCATAGAATTGATCGATGGACCTCCAGCTCAAAGGCAAGCGCGCGCTTGTTACCGGGAGCACTGCCGGGATTGGCTTCGCCATCGCGCGAACGCTCGCGCACGAGGGCGCCGCCGTCATCGTCAACGGCCGGACGCAGGCGGCCGTCGACCGCACCAGGGGTGAGATTGGCGGTGGCGTCGACGGGTTCGCCGGCGACGTCGGCTCCGCGGACGTCGCGACCGCGCTGGTAGCCGCGTTTCCCGACGTCGACATCCTCGTCAACAACATGGGCATCTTCGAGCCGAAGCCCTTCGACGACATTCCCGACGATGACTGGCGGAAGCTGTTCGAGGCCAACGTCATGAGCGGCATCCGGCTGGCGCGCATGTACCTGCCGCGCATGCGCCGGCTCGATTGGGGCCGCGTCATCTTCATCTCGAGCGAGAGCGCGATGCAGATCCCGGCCGAGATGGTGCACTACGGCATGACCAAGGCGGCGCAAATCGCGGTCGCCCGCGGCATGGCTGAGGCGGTGGCGGGCACGGGCATCACCGTCAACTCGGTCCTGCCGGGGCCGACCCGCTCGCGCGGCGTCGGCGATTTCGTCGACGCCCTGGCGAAAGATGCCGGCAAGTCGGCGGCGGAGATCGAGACAGAGTTCTTCAAGACCATGCGTCCGACCTCGCTGATCAAGCGGTTCTCGACGCCGGACGAAGTCGCGTCGCTCGTTGCCTACGTCGCCAGCCCGCTCGCGTCCTCGACCACCGGCGCCGCGCTGCGCGTCGACGGCGGCGTCGTTCGCAGCGCCTTCTGAGGTCCGCCATGTCCCGCCGCGCCCTCATCTTCGATCTCGACGGGACCCTGGTCGATACGGTGTACGCGCACGTCTTTGCCTGGCAGCAGGCGCTCGCCGAAGCCGGCCTGCCGATCGACGGCTGGCGCGTGCACCGCAAGATCGGCATGAGCGGCGGACTGTTCACGCGGGCGATCGCGCGTGAGATCGGCCACGACCTCGAACCGAACCAGGCGCGTCAGCTCCAGGAGCGCCACGGCGTCATCTACAAGAGCCTGCTGCCGCATCCGCGGACGCTGCCGGACGCGGTCGTGCTGCTGCGCCGGTTGCGCGAACTCGGCGTGCCCTACGGCATCGCCACCTCCGGCCGGCGGCCGGAGATCAACGCGTCGCTGGAGATGCTGGAGATTCCCGAGGACACGATCGTGATCGAGCGCGGCGACGTCGCTCGTGCCAAGCCGGAGCCGGACCTGTTCCTCGCCTGCCAGGAGCGGCTCGGCGTCGACGTCCGCGACTGCTTCGTCGTCGGCGACGCGGTGTGGGATCTGCTCGCGGCGCGGCGTGCCGGCATGCTGAGCGTTGGCGTGTTGAGCGGCGGCTACGGCGCCGAGGAGCTGATTCGCGCCGGCGCGTTCCGCGTCTATCGCGACACGCGGGAGCTCAACGAATCGCTCGACGAGCTCGGTGTTCTACCTTGACTGGTCTCAACCGAGGGGCTTCGCCCCTCGGACTCCCCGACTGGCTCGCTCGCGGGGGCCCCGGGGCCCCGCTCCGCTCGCCAGGCTCGCTCGCTTCGCTCGCTCGCGCGTTTATGCGATGGCTTCTAGTTTCTCGCGGTAGTCCAGTTGTCCGGTTGTGCGGTCGTCCGGCTGTTCGGTCTATCCAAAGCGTTGGAATGCTCGTACGTAGCGCGGAGCTTCAGCTCCGCGAATCGCGGCCGCAGAACCGCACAACCGGACGACCGCACCACCGCACAACCGGATTTGATGCCTAATTCACCCGTTCGACGTGTTTCGGCGTGATTGACGCGAGCGTGGGCGTGCCGGACTGGCGCATGACGAGCTCCAGTTCGCGGCGCAGCATCGCGAGGACGGCTTCGACGCCCGGCTGGCCGAAGCCAGCGAGGCCCCAGACATACGGCCGGCCGATGCAGACGGCGGTGGCGCCGAGCGCCAGGGCCTTGAAGATGTCGGTGCCGCGACGGAAGCCGCTGTCGACGAGAACGGGCATCGCGCCGCCGGCGCCGGCGACGACTTCGGCGAGGCAGTCGATCGCGCCGCGGCCGCTGTCCTCGGATCGGCCGCCGTGATTCGAAACGATCAGGCCGTCAACGCCGCGTGCCCGCGCCAGCTCGGCGTCCTCGCCGGTCACAATCCCCTTGAGCACGATCTTCATCCGCGTCAGGTCGCGCAGCCGGCCGACGAAGTCCCAGTTCCAGTCCTGCGGCGACAGCCGCATCGCCTTCGTCAGGTCGAGGCCGCTGAACATCGGCCGGCGGGTGAAGTAGCGCGGGTTCGGTGGCGGGTGGCAGGCGTTGCACGGCCGCGTGTCGGTGCGGGTGACGCGCTCCTGCGTCAGGCGGTTGTTGCCGAGGTTGTCGACGGTCAGGACGAGCACGGGGCAGCCGGCCGTGTCGGCGCGCGCGACCAGCGCCCGCGTGACCGAGAAATCGTTGGTCGCATAGAGCTGGAACCACACCGGTTCACCACGCGCCTCGTTCACGGCTTCGACGCCGTGCGAGGTGACGGTCGAGAGAATCTGCAGGTATCGTCCGGCCCTGGCGGCGCGCGCGACTGCCAGTTCGCCCTCGGGATGGAACGCGAGGAGGCTGCCGACCGGCGCGAGTGCGATTGGCGTGTCGAACCTCGCGCCGAAAAGCGACAGCGAGAGGTCGGGCGTTGCCACGTTGACGAGCCGCCGCGGCCTGAGGTGGTAGCGCGCGAAGGCGTCGCGATTGGCGCGCAGCGTCGCGTCGTCATCCGTGCCGGTCGCGAGGTAGCCGTAGTGCGCCGGCGGCAGCGTCCGGCGCGCGGCCTCGTCGAAGTCGAAGACGTCGAGGGCGTCGCCGATCGCCGTGATGGGCGCGCGCGGCTGCGGCTGCAGCGTGCCGCCGAACCGGAACGCGGCCGCCGCGAATGGGCTCGCGGCGGCAAGCTCGAGGAGCCGTCGCCGCGAGATGGTGATCGGGACCATCGAGCCTCAGCGCCCCGCTTACTTTTTGACCGTGGTCCCGGTCAGCTGCGCCAGCGCGGCGAGCGTGGTCTGCGCTGCGTTCAGGCCGAGGCGGAAGTCCTTGTCCGAGAAGGTCGCGTAGACGTCGGTCGGCTGGTGCCAGTGGGGATCCCAGCCGCTGCCGATGTGGGCGCCGCGCTCGTTCTCGCGCAGGCTGATCGCGGGGATGATGTCCATGAACGGCGTCGAGTCGGTGTTGGTCATGTGCGGGCCGACCGTCGCCGGGTAGTCGGTAGCGTACTTGTCGTTGGCGGCCTTGAAGAAGAACGCCAGCTTCATCGCCTCGTCAACCCGCTTGGCGGTCGACTGGAACTCGATGTTGACGTCCGCCTCGGGACGCTGTTCCGGGCTGACCTTGCCGTCGGGTCCGGGCATGCCGTGGTCGAACATCATCATGTCGTGCTGGATCATGCCGAGCCACTTCGGTTCCGGGTACTTTCCCGAGCCAGGCGGGTCCTCCTTGCCCTGGAGCGCCTGCCGCTGCTCGACGTAGGCGCGCGCGCCGTTCAGCCCGGTTTCCTCGTTGTTCCACAACGCGAAGCGGATCGAGCGCTCGGTCTGGACGTCGGGGCTGCTGAGGATGCGCGCGATTTCCATCACCAGCGCCGTGCCGGAGCCGTCGTCGTTGGCGGCTTCGCCCCAGCCATGGCCGTCCATATGCCCGCCGATGATGTACATCTCATCGGGACGCGTGGTGCCGACCTTGGTGCAGTAGACCTGCTCACGCGGGCCAGGCGTCGTCGGCTCCGAGTTCAGCTCGCGAAGCTTGACGTCGGGCTGGGCCATCGGGTCGTTGTTGACGCCGGTCGGCCCGCGGCCTCCGAACGCGGTGCTGCCGCCTGCGCCGCCTCGCCGGGGCCCCGCGGCTCCGCGTTGTCCCGCCTGCGGCGCGCCGCCACGCCCAGCCCCACCGGCGCGCCCGGCGCCGGAGCCAGCGCCGCCGCCGCGTCCGGCCGGCGGCTCGTAGACATACTTGATTCGTTCGGTGTTCGTGCAACCGTAACTCTTCAGCTGTGCCTCGATCCAGTCGACAGCCTTGCGATTCCGCTCCGTGCCCTGACGACGATCGCCGAACTGGGTGAGCCCCTTGATCGTGGCCTTGTATTTCTCGAGGTCGAGCCGGTCGACCAGCGTCTTGACTGGATCGTCTGCAGGCACCGCCGCCGGAGGCGGTGGGGGCGTGATCGGCGCCTGCTGTTGTGCTCCGGGCTGGACGACGAACGCCGACAAGACGAAACTACCAAGAACACCGCCGCGAATGGCGGGCGATAGCGCAGTGAGACCCATCGTTGATCCCTCCTCCGCGCAGCAGTGTAGCGCACGGACGGCGGCTGGCGGACGCGGCCCGGGCGGCATGGACGAAAGATTGCTTTGAATCGCAACATGCAGACGCGCGAAGACCTGCCGCTCTGGGCGCGAGCGGCAGATGCGGCGACGATCGCGCTGCTCTTGCTGGCGTTGTTCGTCGCGCTGGAGGGCGGGTTCGTCTTCTGGCCGAATGGTTTGCGGATCTCGGTCCGATCCGAGTGGCGACCGCTCGGCTGGGCGCTCGCGCTGCTGGTGGCCCGGCACCTGTTCGTCCGCGAGGCGCCGATCCACCGCCGCTTCATCTCGAAGCTGGATGCCGCTGCCAAGGCGCCGGGGCCGCTGCCGGAAGACGCGCCGTCGGTGATCGAGCCGGGAGCGCCGCGTCCGATCCGGTGGACGCGAGTCCTTGCTTACACGATCTACAGCGCGCTGGTAGTTCTTCTTTACGCGGCGTTGACCGCAGTCATGACATATCCGCAGGTTACGCGGATGTCGGACACGGTCGCCATCAACGACGGCGATCCGCTGTTCTCGACCTGGCGGCTCGCCTGGATCGCGCACCAGCTACCGCGCGATCCGGCGCATCTCTTCAACGCCAACATCTTCTACCCCGAGCGGCTGACGCTGGCCTTCTCCGACTCGATGCTGGTGCCCGGCCTGATGGCGGCGCCGCTGCTCTGGCTCGGTGTCCCGCAGCTGGTGGTCTACAACATCATGCTGCTCTCGGCGTTCGCGCTGTCCGGCGCGACGATGTTCCTCCTGGTCCGTTCGCTGACGCGCAACAGCGGCGCCGCTTTCGTCGCCGGTTTCATCTTCGCGTTCCTGCCGTACCGCTTCATGCACTACTCGCACCTGGAGCTCCAGGTGTCCCACTGGATGCCGCTCTGCCTCTGGGCGCTGCACCGGACGATCCGGCACGGACGGCTCAGCGACGGCCTCCTCACGGGGCTGTTCTTTGCGCTGCAGTCGATGTCGTCCTGGTACTACGGCATCTTCCTTGCGACCTTCCTGATTCCGATCGCGGCGGCGCTGCTCATCGGCGACGGCGGCCGCCACCTGCGCGCATCGCTCCGCGCCTTGACCGCCGGCGGCGCGCTCGCCGCGGTGCTGGTGCTGCCGGCGGCGGCGCCGTACTTCTCGGCGCGCGAATCAGTGGGGGAGCGCCCGGTCGAAGAGATCAAGTTTTACAGCGCGACGCCGCAGAATTACCTCGCCGCGCATCCCCAGAACGTCCTCTACGGCAAGGCGACGCACCGGCTCGGCGGCCAGGAACGCGAGCTCTTTCTCGGCTTCTTCGTGCCGGTGCTGGCGCTGATCGGGTTGTGGCCGCGGCTGTCGGCGCCGCGCATCGCCTACGCGCTCGGACTGGTGCTCGCGTTCGAGCTCTCGCTCGGCCTCAACGGCCTGCTCTATCCATGGCTGCACGCCTACGCGCTGCCGTACCGCGGCCTGCGCGTGCCGGCGCGCATGGCGATGATCGTCGGGCTTGGCCTTGCTGTCCTCGCGGGTTACGGCGTCGCGAGAGTGTGCCGCTCGCCGGGGCGACGTCGCGGCTCGGCGGCTCTCGTCGCCATCTTCACCATGGTCGTCGCCGTCGAGTACCTACTCGGTTCCCGAGCTGAAGCGCGTGATCCGGGTTCCGCCGCTCGTCTACGACCACATCTCGGCGCCGCCGGGCGCGAGCGCGGGCCCGGTGCTCCTCGAACTGCCGCTGGTCGCGCCAGACATCCTGTTCGAGCCGATCTACATGTACTTCTCGACGTTCCACTGGTTCAAGCTCGCGAACGGCTACAGCGGGTTCAGTCCGCCGTCGTATCAGCGCCTGATCGAGGCGGCCGCCAACCTGCCCGCGCCGGCGGCGCTCGAAGAACTGAAGCGCCGCTCCGTCACCCACGTCGTCGTCCACAGCCGGTTCTCCGACCCGGACGATTACGCCCGCGTGGTCGAGATGCTGGATTCCAGTCCGGCATTCGAGTTCGTGACGTCGACCCGGCGCGATCGCCACGATACCCGGCTCTACATCTTCACCGGCCGGTCGCCATAGCCACACACCGCCAGAAATGCGAAAGGCCCGGTCAACGACCGGGCCTTTCGAGAACCTACCAAGCGGGTTCGGCGGTGGTCAGCGCTTCTTCGCCGTCCACGCGCCGTTCGCGCCCTTGCCCTCGATCGTCGTGCCGTTGACCTTGCCGGTGTAGACGACCTTGCCAGCGGTGAACGTGATCTCGTCGCCGTTCATCTTGGCGTCGGTGATCGGCGTCGAGCCGAGGGTGCCACTGAGCTTCTGGTACTGCTGCTTGAGCGTCAGCGTGCCCTGCGGCGTTTCCCATGCGCCCTGCACCTTGGCCGGGATGATCCAGAGGAGCGCCGTGCACCAGCTCGTGCACTCGCCGCTGATCGTTTCGGTCTGATCTGCGTCCCAGTCCTCCATCGTGAACGAGTTGGAGACGATGCGGGTGCCGGGCTTGAGGTCGAGGAGCTTCGGCCGCAGCTTGACGTTGATCTCCGGCAGCAGGAACATCGTGATCACCGTCGCCTTCGAGAAGTCCGTTTCGTAGAGGTCGGCCTTCTGGAACGTCGCCTTCGCCGTCACGCCCTCCTTCTCGGCGTTGGCGCGCGACAGTTCGACCATGTTCTCGTTGTACTCGATGCCCGTGGCGGTCGCGCCGCGCTTCGCGGCGGTGATGACGGTCCGGCCGTCGCCGGAGCCGAGGTCCATCACGTAGTCCTGCGGCGTGACCTTCGCCATGTCGAGCATCTTGTCGACCAGCGCCTGCGATGTCGGTACCCAGACGACGTCCTTGCCGGCCTGGCCGACGGTCGGTTCGTAGGGCTTCTGGGTCGGTTTGGCCTGGGCGAATGCGCTGACCGCCATCAGGCTGAGACAGCCGGTCAGCGCCAGTCGGCCGACCATACCTCGAGTATTCATCAAGATCTCCTGAACAAAACCAAATGATTGAGAGGAAACGAACGCTCAGAATAATACATTCCGATGGCGGCCCCTGTTTACCGCGCCAGGCGAGTCGTGGCGCAATGTGACCGGCGGTGGGACGCCGGCGTTTGCGGGTGGCTATAATCGGAGTTGTGGCGAGCCCTCCACCGGTGGCGCCCGTGGACGTATCCGAGACCGCATCGGCGCTGTGCCGTGCCGGCCGCCGCTTCGACGAGCGCGGCTGGGTGCTCGGCACCAGCGGCAACTTCAGCGCTCTCCTCGATCGGAATCCGCTCCGGCTCGTGATTACTCCCAGCGCTGCCTTCAAAGGCGAGCTCGCGCCGGAGCAGCTGCTCGAGATGGACGAGCGCGGCTCCGTCGTCCGCGGCGGCGCGCCAGGCGCGCGGCCGTCGGCGGAAGCGCTGCTTCACGTCGAGATCGTCCGCTCGCGCGGCGCCGGCGCGGTGCTGCACACGCATTCGATCTGGAGCACGCTGGTGTCGGACCTGTACGGCGACGACGGCGGCGTCGAGATCGCCGGCTACGAGATGCTCAAGGGCCTCGACGGCGTCACGACGCACGAGCACCGCGAGTGGCTGCCGATCGTCGAGAACGATCAGGACATCCCGCGGTTGTCGGCCGCCGTCGGCGGCGTGCTGTCGTCGCATCCGGCGGCGCACGGGTTCCTGCTTCGCCGTCATGGCCTCTACACGTGGGGCGCCGGCCTCCGCGACGCCGTGCGCCACGTCGAGATTCTCGAGTTCCTGATGGAAACCATCGCGCGACGCGCTGCCGCCGGGAGCCATCGCGGCAGCAGCGCGCCACCTCGCGATCAACGCACTGAGAGGAGCGACACATGGCCGTCGTGAAGATTCCGGCTGAACAGGTCACGCTGACGGATCAGCGGGATGTCACCACGTTTCTCGCCGTCCGCGGCATCGAGTACGAGCGCTGGGCGCCGAGCCGGCATGTCGACGCCGACGCCAGCGCCGAGGAATTGCTGGCCGCCTACGCCTATCAGATCGAGGCGCTGAAGGCGCGGGGCGGCTACGTCACCGCTGACGTCATCGACGTCAAGCCGGATACGCCAAACCTCGACGCGATGCTCGCCAAGTTCAGCCGCGAGCACTGGCACGACGAGGACGAGGTCCGGTTCATCCTCGAAGGACGCGGGCTGTTCCACATCCACGCCGGCGACACGATCTTCGTCCTCGAAGTTGGCAAGGGCGATCTGATCCGCGTGCCGCGCGGCACGCATCACTGGTTCGACCTGTGCGCCGAGCGCCGGATCCGGGCGATTCGCCTGTTCCAGGACCCGGCCGGCTGGACCCCTCACTACACCGACAGCGGCATCGATTGCGGCTTCCAGCCGCTCTGCTTCGGCCCGGCCTATGTCGGCCCGGCCGTGCAGCCGCACGCGTGACGGCCGCCGCCGCCGCGGGCACCGCCGTGGTGCTCCTCGACATCGAGGGCACCACGACGCCGCTGTCGTTCGTTCACGACGTCCTCTTCCCCTACGCCCGCACCCGTGTCGCCGCGTGGGTGGCATCGCGACCGCCACACGATCCGGAACTGCAGGAGATCGCCACCGCGATCCACGATGAAGCCGCCGCAGAGGCGGTCGCCACGGGCTCCGCGTCTCTCGTCGGCGAGGCTGCTGCGCCCGACCTCGTGGAGCCTGCCGGGCGTGAGCGCCTGCTGCAGCGCGTTGCCACCCTGATGGACCAGGATCGAAAATCGCCCGGCCTCAAGCGGCTGCAGGGGCTGGTCTGGCTGCAGGGCTATCGCGACGGCAGTCTCGTCGGGCAGGTCTACCCGGACGTCAAGCCGGCGCTGGCGCGATGGACGGCCGCGGGACGCCAAGTCGGGATTTACTCGTCGGGGAGCGTCCTGGCGCAGAAGCTCCTGTTCGCCAGTAGCAACGCCGGCGACCTCACGCCGTTCCTGCGCTGGCACTTCGACACCGCCGTCGGGGCCAAGGTCGAGATGGAGAGCTATCGCCGGATCGTCAATGAGATCGGCGCGTCCCCCTCGAAGGTACTTTTCATCTCGGACGTCAGCCGCGAGCTCGACGCCGCCCGCGCGGCCGGGCTCATGACGCGGCTGTGCGCACGCGGCGACCGGCCGCCAGCATCGCATCCGCTGATTACAACTTTCGATCAGGTTCCGTAGCTGTCAGGTCTCCGTCTCGCACCCTGTAGTCGCGGACCCGGCACGACAAACCGACTAACGTCAGCCAAAAGGCAGACTCCGCGATTCCCGGTCGGGATTCGCGGAGCATCCACCGGCCCCCGTCCGCCGCCTCCTCGCGCCGGGAATTCCTAACAGTTCCGCCTCTTCCAGCCCACGACCGGACCTGTTCGTGGAGAGAAACCTGGTCCCAATCGAACTGCGAGTGAATTTTGCACATGAGGTCGGCACGGTGCTATCGGAACTGTCACGTCGCCGATTATGAAGGGTTTAGACGTCAGGAAGGCGCTCGCACGCGCGCCAAAACTCTTCCTGGCGAACGACAAGTCTCAAGGACAACGACCCATGAAACTGCGAGCACTCATCCTGGCTATGGCGCTTCTCGTTCCTGCGTCGGCGCTCGCCGATCCCATCGCGGTCGGCGTCGGCGCCTGGCAGAGCGTGGGAACGCCCCTGGTCGTCTCGTCTTCCGAGGGTACACTGGGCGTCGCGCCGTTCTGGTCCGGGACGTCGTGGGACTGCTCCGTCTGCGGCATCAACTACATCCTCGAGGCGTACGGCCTCGAGAACCTGGAGTACCTGCACAACGGCTACGGCCGCGGCGTCGACTTCTACTTTGATTCGAGCACCAATCTCAGCATGCCTGTTCTGATCTCGAACCAGACGGCGTGGCAGGGCGGGATCTTCGGCCGGCGCGAGGACGGCGCTTTCACCTACGACAGTCGCACCGGGCACGTCTCCAACTCGCGCGAACAGGGCGAACAGTACGCGCTCTTCCGCGTGCGCGAGGGAAACTCCTTCACCTACTTCATGGGCATCGAGGACATCCTGGTGACCGCACCGGCGAACGACTTCGATCACAACGACTTCGTGGTCCGTTTCTCGGAGCCGGCGCACTCGGTTCCCGAACCGGGCACGCTCCTGCTGATGGCGACCGCGCTCGCCGCCGCCGGTGCGCGCAAGCTGCGCGCCCAGCGCAAGGCCCGCACCGCGACTCTGTAAGGGCGAGCCAGGGTCTCGCGGGGCGGGTCTTTCACACGCGCCGCTGTCGACACGGGCAGTCGCGCAGCACCTACCAGCCGCGCGCATTGGGGCTTTCGCAGGGCGGAGCTCCAGCTCCGCATTGCCGTTTTACGGCGTCCGCCGAGGTTGTCCAAACTTCAGCGTGGGCGCGACCGTCTAACAGCTAACCTGCGGAGGCGAAATGCTGACATGGATGGGCCAGTTCGTCCAGGATCTGCGGTTCGGGCTGCGCACGCTGGTACGCACCCCCGGATCGTCCGGCCTGGCCATCCTCTCCCTCGCGCTCGGCATCATGGCGACGAGCGCGATCTACAGCGTCATCCATGCCGTCGTTCTCGATCCGTTTCCGTACCGCGACGTCGATTCGCTGATGAGCGTGCGGGTGACGATCCCGCAGCAGCAGGGCGGGCGCACCTACTATTCGACCGACGAGTTCGTCGAGCTCGCCGAACGCGCGACGATCTTCGACGGTGTCATCGCCTCGACGATTTCCGACGTGACGTGGACCGGCGACGTCGAGCCGCAGCGGCTGCGCGGCAACATCGGGACGCCGAACACCTTTCTCGTAATGGGCGTGCCGGCCCTGGTCGGGCGCTTCTACGCGCCCTCGGATGCCGCTCTCGGCGCGCCGCCGGTGGTCGTGCTCGGTTACCGCTTCTGGCAGCGGCAGTTCGGCGGCGACCCGTCGGTCGTCGGCCGGCAGCTACGCTTGAACGATCAGAGCCGGACGGTCGTCGGCGTGATGCCGAAGCGGTTCATGTGGCGGGGCGCGGACGTCTACCTGCCGGCGGTGTTCGAGCGCGGCCGGGTGGTCGAGGGCGTCAGGACCGTACACCTGCTGGGACGACTGAAGCCGGGCGTCACCGCCGCGCAGGCGTCGGCCGACCTCCAGCCAATCGTCGCCGACCTCAGCCGCCGCAACCCGCCGGGTCGACAGGACGTGCGCGCCGGTCTGCTGTCGTTCAAGGAGACGTTTCCTAGCAGCATCCAGCGCGATCTCTGGATCCTTTTTGGCGCCGTCGGCCTATTGCTGATGATTGCCTGCGCCAACGTCTCGAACCTGCTGCTGTCCAGGGCCGCCGGCCGTCAACGCGAGATGGCGGTGCGCGCGGCGCTCGGCGGCAGCCGCTCGAGGCTCCTGCGCCAGCTCCTCACCGAGAGCCTGATCCTGTCGCTGGCGGGCGGCCTCCTCGGCGTCGGCCTCGCCTTTGTCGCCCTTCGGGTCATCCTGCTGCTGGTGCCGCCAGGCACGATCCCGGACGAATCGGAGATCTCGCTCAACCTGCCGGTGCTGCTGTTCACGCTGGCGGTGTCGGTCGCCACCAGCATCATTTGCGGCCTGGCTCCCGCCCTCTACGCGTCCCGCGACCTGGCGCAGCCGCTTCGCAGCAGCGGCCGCGGCTTCTCGGCCGGCCGGCGGCAGGCGCTGCTGCGCAAGGGCCTGGTCGTCACCGGCGTCGCGATGTCGATTGTCCTGCTGGTCGGCGCCAGCCTGATGATTCGCACCGCCGTCGCGCTCGGCGCGGTCGACGTCGGCGTCCAGCCCGAGCGCATCCTGACGATGCGGGTGCCGCTGCCGGAGAAGAAGTACGCGGACCGCTTCCGCCGCGCCCAGTTCTTCGACGCGGCGATGGAATCGATCGCGTCGGTGCCGGGCGTGACCGCGGCCGCGATCAACACCGGCCCGCACCCCTTCGGCAGCATCGGCTGGCCGGTGCTGGTTCCGGGCGCCTCGTCGCCCACCGAGCCAGTGGTACTGCACCAGATCAGCGCCGACTACCCGCGGACGATGGGCATCACGCTCGTCGCCGGGCGGCTGTTCACGGCCGGCGACGTCGCGAGCCTGCGGCCGATCGCGATCGTCAACCGCGCGTTCGAGCGGGCGAAGTTCGACGGCCAGCCCGCCGTCGGGCGGGTCCTGCGCATGCCGCGGCTGATGCAGGAGCCGGTGTTCGCGTCCGACGACGTGGTGGAGATTGTCGGCGTCGTCGGGGACGTGCGCAATCGCGGCGTCGTCGACGAGTTGATGCCGGAGGTCTACGTTCCGTACTCGCTGGTGGCGGTGGCCAACCGCCTCGTCGTCCGCACCGCCGGCGATCCGGGGCTCGTCACCCGCGCCGTCGTCGAGCGGATTCACGCCCTCGATCGCGACCAGCCGGTCACCGACGTTGGCACCATGGCGGCGTTCCTCGACAACTTTGTCTACGCCGGTCCGCGCTTCAACGTGATCCTGCTGTCGATCTTCGCGGTGCTCGGGCTGGTGCTGGCCATCGTCGGCGTCTACGGCGTGATGTCGAACGCCGTCGCGCAGCAGCGGCGGGAGATCGGCGTCCGGATCGCGCTCGGTGCCGATTCACGATCGGTGGCCATCATGGTGGTGAAGTCCGGTGCGCTGCTGCTGGCGATCGGCAGCGGCCTTGGCCTCGCGGCCAGCCTGCTGGCGACCCGCGTGCTGGCCGAGCAGATCTGGAACGTGTCGCGATTCGATCCGTGGTCGTTCGCGCTGGTGACGCTGGTGCTGTTCGCGACCGGGCTGCTGGCGTGCTGGTTGCCGGCGCTGCGGGCGGCGAGGACGCCACCGACGGTGGCGCTGCAGGAAGAATGAAGGAGCGGAAGCGGCGGCGTCAGATGGCGTCGACGAGGCCGTACCATTCCGGCGTCGCGGTCGCGAGGGCGGCGCCGCACAGCCAGGTCTGATCGCCGATCAGGTTCTTCCAGACGAGTCGCGCCTGCACCGACAGCTGCGCCGATGGCAGCTTCAGGCTGAAGGACGCCGGTAGCGAGCCTTCGTTTTTGCGGTCGATCTCGAACCGCACCCCGCCGTAGCTGATCTCGACGATCCGCGCCGGCTCATCCTCGACGCTGGCATTGAGACCGCCGAGGACCGGCTTGCGCTCCCAGCGCCGCGGGATGCCGAATCCTGCCATCGAGGACGAGAGTTTCTGCGCGACGAGGTCGAGCAGCCGCGACGGCGTTACCGGCTTCAGCACGTAGTCGGCGCCACGCCGGCGGGCATCGGCTTCGAGCACGGGGTCGGCGAAGCCGGTGATGATGATCGCGGGAATCGGTTTCGGGCTGCTGATGACGAGCTGCAGACCGTTGAACGGCCCGAGGCGGACGTCGGCGATGAGCAGATCGGGCGGGGTCGAGCGCAGGATCCGCATCGCCTCTTCGAAGGTGCCGACGGCAGACGCCTCGTACCCCGACTCCTCGAGGAGTTCGGCGAGCCCTTCACGGGTCGTCTTGTCGTCATCGACGATCAACACCTTCGACGGCATACGCTCTTCTCCGGCTTGGTGGACGGGTGACGGCAACTCCACGCAACCTTGATGCCGTGTCGGCGCCGGTTCGGCGCCGACACGGGAGGCCGCCTGCTCTCCAGGCCGGGGCGACCGCGCGTGCTGCTGGATCTGATCGCTGTTGGAGTCAGACGTCAGCTCTACCTTAACACTGTTTTGCGGGCGGCTTTCCATCTTTGACTGGCCCCTGATGCGTAGATCCGCCCTGTTTGCACGGATTGTCTAGAGGCGTATCGGGCTAACAGTACAGCTGCTTTAGGGCGAGAGCCGGCGGCGGTGTGCCGGTGAGAGTGGAAAACCAGGGGATCGGTCGCGGGACCGCGATCGCGGTCCCGTCGTCCTTACAGAAATCGCACCTCGCGAACGGCATTGTTGATCACAAAGATTCGGCTGTTGTTCGTTCCGGAGTCGGCAGGGTGGACGAAGAAGCCCTGGCCGTCGGCGCGATAGTTCAGCGTGGTGCCGAGAATAGTCTCCGTATCGTTGAACGTGACCTCGACGCGGCGGCCTTGTCCCTTCATGATGAAAGACTTGCGCTCGCGGTAGCCGGGATTGCCGTGAAAGTCCTTGACGAAGAAGAGCGCCTTCAGCTTTGCGACCGGCACGAGGACGCGCTCGGATGCTGTAGCGGTGACCGCTGGCCAGATCGAGAACTGCGGCCGGGTCGGGTGGAAGTCCTGGGTGAATCCCTTGAGCAGCTGACCATCTGCGAACCGGACGACGATCTTCTGCAGCATCGACGCCGCGGTCAGGGTGCCGGCGTCGGCCACGATCGTCGCCGGCCGCTCGCCTGCCGGCGGCGCAACGGCGGCCGTCGCGACAGCCGTCGCCAGCGATTCGGGCCACGGCGCGGCGCAATGCCCAATCAGCGCGACCAGCTGAGTGCTCGTCGAATACATCGCCGCCTGAACCGTCCCGGGCAGGCGCGTAATCTGGCGCTCGAGTGCGGCGACGACATCCTGCCGAACGTCGCCACGATGGAGCGCGGACAGGACCGATTCGATCAGGTCGACCTCATACGACGACTGTTCGTCACCGGCTCCGGCGGCACGCGCCGCGGCGCCGCGGGCCCGCAGCGACTCGAGCACGTGCAGCAGCTGCTGACGTTCGAGCGACACCCGCGCCGACCCCTCGGCGCCCCGTTCCCCGCCTGTGTGGCAGCGCTCGAGCAGGTAGCCGAGTGCCGCGCTCGTCCCGACGAAGTCGGCATGCGTCGGCCGGCTGGCGCGGGTTGTCCCGGGCAGCTCGATCGGGTGCACGAACGCGCACGCGCTGCGATAGGTCGTCACCTCGCCGCGCAGGCTGGCGATGTAGCAGCGGATGATCTGCAGCGGTACCCGCGCTTCCGTGTCCTCGCCGACCAGCTCGAGCCGCGTCTGGAGGCCGGGACGCAGCGGCGTGTCAATCTCGAGCAGCGCGCCCCCCTCCGACAGATCGATCAGCCGGGCGTCGACGTCGATGCCGTCGGTGAGGCGAACCCGCTGCAGCCAGTGCAGTTCGTGCGCCGGCCGCCGCGCGTGAGCGCGGCGATCCGATGGCTTCGGCGCCAGCGCAATCGCGTGCCGCTGCGCCAGCCGGACCGAGTACGGCAGGGCGGCGACAGGTTCCGGCAGCAGCAGATCAGCGGCGCTCATGTTTTCTCTCCGCGCGGCACCTTAGACGACGACCGTCGGGACCTCCAGCTCGCCCTTGCGGAACGCTTCGGTGAACGCATTGACGACCGTCGGATCGAAATCGGTGCCGGCGCCCTTGACGATGATTTCCTTGGCGTCGTACGGAGACATCGCCTTGCGGTACGGGCGGTCGCTCGTCAGCGAGTCGTAGACGTCGGCGACCGAGATGATGCGCGCCTCGAGCGGGATGTCTTCGCCGCGAGTCGGGTTGTAGCCAGAGCCGTCGAACTTGTCGTGATGCGAGAGCACGATCGGGATGACGCGGCGCAGCGAGCCGCCGACCGGCTCGAGGATCGAGACGCCCTTGTTGACGTGCTCCTGCATGTGCTTGAACTCTTCTTCGGTCAGGCGCGCCGCCTTGTAGAGCAGCTCGCGGCTGATATCGAGCTTGCCGATGTCGTGCAGCAGCGCCGCCGAGCGCACGTCCTCGACGCGGCCCTGGGGCAGGTCGAGCTCGCTCGCGATCGTCGCGGCGTAGACCGAGACACGGTAGGAATGGTTCTCGGTGTAGGTGTCCTTGGCGATGAAGTGCCGCAGGATCATCAACACGCCGTGGTAGGTCTGGCGCAGCTCCGAGATCTGAATCGCGTTGTGCTCGTAGAGCGTGCCCATCGCGTAGCCGGTGACGATGAGGACACCGCCCCAGACCGTGATGTCCAGCCAGCGCTCGGCCTGGGCGGCGAACGGCGTCGCGGCGGCGAAGAGCACCGGGTTGTACCACGTCATCAGGACGACCAGGAGGACGCTGCCGAGCGCCGTCAGCGTCGCGTGGCGGCGGCCGTAGAGATACGCCGATCCCAGCGTCGGCAGCGTGTAGAAGCTCAGCACCATGCGCTGGCCGTCAACCACGAGATTCAACATCAAGCAAATGCCGAACAGGGACAGGAGCAGCCACAGCTCCTTGTTGACCTCCTCGATTCGCCCGAACTTCGGCTTCATCCTTCATGGCTCCTGCGAAAAGCAGAAAACGTCGATCTTCGACGGAATGTCGCGAAAACTGCCGACCGATCGCAGGCAAAAATGGCGCCCGTCGCCGATTCAGCGCATAAACTGCTGATAAATATATGGTTGTCGACTGCCACACGGGTCATGACACGGCCAATATGGACCTGAAATGCCCCAGAACGGAACGTACTGCTGACGGTTCCGGTGTAGAGCTGGCAAATCCGTAGGGAAAGCACGGTAGCGGGCTGTGCCGATTCGGGCGCAATGTCGATTTCTGCGTACCCGGCGCCCGCGGAGGCCAGGTTCGTCAGCGCGTTCGTCCCATCGATTGAACCTCGCCGGCGGTTCCACGTAGGATGCGGCAACGGAGGAGTTCGTGAAGTTGACTCGTCGACTGATGCAGGTCTGCGCGGCCGTCGCCCTCGGTGCTGTAGCGATTGCCGTGAATGCCGCGACGGATGCCAGGCCGGGCATCGACTGGCCGCAGTTCCGCGGCATTCGCGCCAACGGGATCGGCGAGGGCTTTCCCCTGCCGACCTCGTGGGCCATCGCGAAGAAAGATCGCGTCGCCTGGAGGACGCCGATCGCCGGCCTCGGCCTGTCCAGCCCCATCGTCTGGGGCGATCTCGTCTGCCTGTCGACGGCGATCAGCGGCGAGAGGTCCGCCGGCCTGAAGGTCGGGCTCTACGGCGACGTCAAGCCGGTGACCGACGACACCGAGCACGAATGGCGGGTGTCGTGCCTCGACAAGAAGACCGGCGCCGTGAAATGGCAGCAGTCGGTGCTGAAGGCGGTGCCGAAGATCAAGCGGCACACGAAGTCCACCCACGCCAACTCGACGCTCGCGACCGACGGCCAGCGGTTGATCGCGTTCTTCGGCTCGGAAGGCCTTTACGCCTTCGACCTGCAGGGGAAACTGCTCTGGAAGAAGGACCTCGGCGTGCTGGACGCCGGCTGGTTCGTCGACCCCTCGGCGCAATGGGAGACGGGCAGCTCGCCGATCCTGCACGAGAACGCCGTGGTGATTCAGGCGGACGTCCAGAAGGGCTCGTTTCTCGCCGCGTTCGACGCCCGCGACGGGCGCGAGCTCTGGCGCACGCCGCGCAGCGACGTGCCGACCTGGGGAACGCCGACCGTTCACACCGTCAACGGCCGGACTCAGCTCATCGTCAACGGCTGGCGCCACATGGGTGCCTACGACTTCAAGACCGGCCAGGAGATCTGGAAGCTGAATGGCGGCGGCGACATCCCGGTGCCGACGCCCGTCGTTCACGACGGCTTCATCTACATCACGAACGCGCACGGCCCGAAGGCGCCGGTCTACGCCATTCGCGACACCGCCACGGGTGATATCTCGCTCGCCGACGGCGCGACCAGCAACGCCGGCGTCGTGTGGAGTGCGGCGCGCGATGGCGGCTACATGTGCACCCCGCTCGTCTATCGCGGGCTCGTCTACATCGTGAAGTACAACGGCGTGCTCTCGGTCTACGACGCGAAGTCTGGCGAGGTGAAGTTCCAGCAGCGGCTCGCCGGCGGCACGTCGGCGTTCACCTCGTCGCCGATCGCCGCCGACGGCAAGGTCTACCTCGCGAGCGAAGAGGGACGCGTGTTCGTCCTCAAGGCCGGTCCGACCTTCGAGGTCCTGGCCGAGAACGACATGACCGAGAGCGTCCTGGCGACGCCGGCGATCTCGGAAGGCGCCCTCATCTACCGCACCGCCGGCCACGTCGTCGCCATCCGCTGAGCCCGCCGGCCGGTGCCCCGCATGCCTGGCAGGGGCCGGTTGGGCTCCCCGCCCGGGAAGCCCTGCCGAGGCACCCGCGAACCTCGCTATAATTGGAGGTTCACCGTCATGGACAACCCGACTACGGAGCCCATACGCGCGACCGCGACGCCGCAGGACTTCATCCGGACCATCGTCAGCGACGATGTGAAGGAGGGAAGGAACGGCGGCCGTGTGGCGACCCGGTTTCCGCCCGAGCCGAACGGCTACCTTCACATCGGTCACGCCAAGTCGATCTGCCTCAACTTCGGCGTCGCCCAGGAGTTCGGCGGGACCTGCAACCTCCGCTTCGACGACACCAACCCGACCAGGGAAGACCTCGAGTACGTCGAGTCGATTGAGGAAGACGTTCGCTGGCTCGGCTTCGAATGGAACGATCGGCCGTACTTCGCCTCGGATTACTTCGAGCGCCTGTATGGCTACGCCGTCCACCTGATCGAGAAGGGGCTGGCCTACGTCGACGGCCTCAGCGCGGAGGAGATGCGGGCGCTGCGCGGCACGCTGACGGAGGCCGGGAAGCCGAGCCCGGATCGCGACCGCAGCGTCGCCGAGAACCTCGATCTGTTCGCCCGCATGCGCGCCGGCGAGTTCGCCGACGGCGCCATGGTGCTGCGGGCGAAGATCGACATGACCTCGCCGAACATCAACCTGCGCGATCCGGTGCTCTACCGGATCCGCCGCGCCCATCATCATCGAACCGGCGACGCGTGGTGCATCTACCCGATGTACGACTTCGCGCACCCGCCGTCCGACGCGCTCGAGCACATCACCCACTCGCTCTGCACGCTCGAGTTCGAGGATCACCGGCCGCTCTACGACTGGCTGATCGAGAACCTGCCGGTGCCGTCGAAGCCGCGGCAGATCGAATTCGCGCGCCTCAATCTCAGCTACACCGTGATGAGCAAGCGGCGGCTGCTCGAGCTGGTGGAAGAGAAGCACGTGTCGGGCTGGGACGATCCCCGCATGCCGACCATCGTCGGGATGCGGAGGCGAGGCTACACGCCGGAAGCGATCCGGACGTTCTGCGACCGGATCGGCGTGGCGAAGCGCGAGAACATGGTGGACGTCGCGCTGCTCGAGCACGCCGTGCGCGAGGATCTCAACCGCCGCGCGCCGCGGGTGATGGCGGTGCTCGATCCGATCAAGGTCGTGATCGAGAACTATCCCGAGCTCGAACGCGAGGAGTTCTCGATCATCAACAACCCGGAAGACGACGCGGCCGGCTCGCGCCTGGTGCCCTTCTCGCGGGTGCTCTACATCGAGCGCGACGACTTTCGCGAGGATCCGCCGAAGAAGTTCTTTCGCCTGAGCCCCGGCCGCGAAGTCCGGCTGCGCGGCGCCTACTTCATCACCTGCACCGGCGTCGTGAAGGATCCGGAGACCGGCGCGGTCGTCGAGCTGCGCTGCACTTACGATCCGGCGACGCGCGGCGGCGACGCGCCCGACGGCCGAAAGGTGAAGTCGACGCTGCACTGGGTCTCGGCGGCAGACGCGCTCGCCGTCGAGGTTCGCCTGTACGATCGGTTGTTCACGAGCGAGACGCCCGGCGCGTCGGGCGACTACCACGCTGATCTCAACCCTCACTCGCTCGAGGTGCTCGGCCGCTGCTGGATCGAGCCGAGCGTCGCCGGCGCCCTGCCGGGCACGCGCTATCAGTTCGAGCGGCTCGGATACTTCGCCGTCGACCCCGATTCGACCACCGACCAACTGATCTTCAACCGCACCGTCGGCCTGAAGGACACCTGGGCCCGGATCGAGAGCCGCAGCACGAAGTAACTGCCTCCCGTCGCGTCTCGGTTCGCCCGCAGAGGAGACATATGGTCCGCTTCGCCCTGCCGGTCGTCATCATGCTCGCCATGGCCACGGCACCCGCATCGCTCGGCGCGCAATCGCCCCAGGGCTCACCGGGCGTAACGCTGGCGCTGCGCGACAGCCTTCAGCAGGCAGTCGCCGACGCCAGAGCCGCCATCGATGCGGTTGACGTCAAGAAAGTGGTCGACTTCGCGGTCGGTACGAGAGTGGACGCGTCGATTGTGCGCGCGCGGGAGTCGCACCACCTGATTGTGACCGCGGCGGAATTCGCCAGGCAGAATCCTGACTCGATGACCGCCCAACTCATTTTGCTGCTGCAGCTGGATGGCTTCCAGGCGCAGGTCGATAACGTCGCCCTGAACCTGGAGGCGGCGATCGCACGTGCGGCCCCGGCCGACACCGAGCGCCTGGCGGCCTGGGCCGATCAGTTGGACAACGCGCTCGACGCGCTGTTCAAGGTGCGCATGACGCTCGAGACCGTGGTCACCGCGATGGTGACAGACGGCGAGAAGCGGTTGCGCGACTGCGGCAAGTGAGGCAGACCTGCCGACGCGTCCCTTGAGCGCCGACGTGTCACGCCCGCGGTCGCGTGGTCACGATGTGATAACTGCCATCGCGCTGAGACGCCGCGGCGAGGCCCTTCGAGTCCCTCAGGGCAGGCTGGCTGGCCAGGCCCGATTCCGCTCGCCGGGAACGGCGTCTCCGCTCGTACCCTGTCGCTGCCGCGTCGTGTAGGAGCGATTCAGCAACGACGGTCGTCAGGCGCTCGCGGCCCGACATAGCTATCCAGTAGCGTCACGGATCACATGGTCGGAACACGACGCGAGGAATCGCTGCGCCGCCGTTCCCGCTGCGCGGCGCGTCGGCTCGCTCCACGGGCCTGGCCAGCCAGCCTGCCCTGAGCGGCGCCGAAGGGCCTCGGCGCGGCTTTCAGGACGCGAGAGGATCCGCGGAGATTGAAGCGCACCCGACGCCGTCGCGCCCGCAGTCAGGTGGTCACAAGTGAACGGCTGATGCCACCGGCCACCGGCAAGTTCGCCAGTTATCCCGCCTCTCTGGATTGAAGTCTCGCGTCCGGCGGACTTCCTGCCGAATCGCCAGCCTTGTAATTCACCCGTAACCTGAATTCAAAGAACGGCCTACCGTGTAGCCGCCCGCGATCCGCGCAGGTACCATATTTGCGACTCTATGGAACTGTGACGCGCTCAAACGTCAGCACTGTTGACGATCAGGAACATAGCCATGCCGCGCATACTTGCCATCGAGGGTGATTCGACACGCCGCACGCTCCTTCGCACGCTGGTCCGCGAGTACGTGCCCGCGCGGCTCTTGATCGTCGAGTCAGTCGCGCAGGCGCTGGCGGCCATCGACCGAGAGGTGCCGGACGTCATCATCGCTCCGGCGCTGATGTCTCCGGGGGACAGCGCAGCGCTCCTCGATCGCGTTCGCGCTCTCGAGCATGCGCCCTACCTGCAGGTCCTGACGATCCCGGCGTTCGACATGCTGTCGGCGTCGGCGGACGGCGGCCGTCGGGCTGGCATGTTCAGGCGCCGGCCGGCGCCGGCAATCGGCCTCTACGATCCGGCGATGGTCGGCGGGCTGATTGCCGATGCCGTCGCCCGCGCCCGCGAAGCGAGGCTGGAGTACGCATCGATGCTGGCGCGGCAGGCCGAGCTCGAAGAGCTGGCTGCGCGGAAGGTCTTTCGCGTAAACGGCGCGTCGGGCGGATTCGTGCTCGCGGCGGCGGCCGATCCGGAAAGCGACCCGAGCAGTTCATGCTGCTGAAAGCCGCGACGTGGATGACCGCCGCCGCCCTGGAGCTGGGCGCGCCGACGGCCGGCCGGCCTGTCGCTCTGCTCGAAGAGCGGGTCGCGTAGCCGGCTCCAGGCGGCCGCGAAGCTGAAGCGACGCGGCAACCTTTGACGCGCCAGCGCCATCCAACGGACACTGGCGGTGAGCGATGGCTGCGTTCGAGACCCTGATCCAGGACCTTCGTTACGGCATACGCGGGCTCGGCCGGGCGCCGGCGTTCACGTGTGCCGCGCTCCTCACCCTTGCGCTCGGCATCGGCGCCAACACGGCGATCTTCAGCGTTGTGCACGCCGTGCTGCTCGAGCCGCTGCCGTATCCGGAACCCGATCGCATCGTCCAGCTCGTGCGTCGCACGCCGCGTTCGGTGGATGAGGGCCAGACCGGGCGCCGCTATCTCTTCTTCAGGGACCACCTGAAGAGCGTCGAGTCGCTCGCGGCGTGGCGGGGGCCCTCCGGCATCAACCTCGTCCACGGCGACGCGGCGGAGTTCGTGCGCGCGACGCCAGTCTCCCGGGAGTTCTTCGACGTGATCGGGGTTCGCCCGGCGCTGGGGTCGGTTTTCGCCGCCGAACACGACCGCGCCGGCGGACCGCCGGCGGTGATCCTCACGCACGGACTCTGGATGCGCCGTTTCGGCGCCGACCCGTCGATCGTGGGTGCCGCGCTTCTCCTCGGCGGCCGTTCGCACGTCGTCATTGGCATCATGCCGGCGGGGTTCACCGGCCTCGAGCCGTCCGACGTCTTCGTTCCGCTGCAGCCGTCGCTGACGGGCCCCGGCGGCGGTTTCAACTACGCCGTCGCAGGACGATTGCGACCCGGCGCGAGGGTTGCGGCCGCAAATGCCGAAGCGGAAGCCGCCTGGCGCGCGTTCGCAACCGAGTTTCCCACGGCGATCCTGCGCAGTGAGCTTCCGTCCGGCTTCACGCCGCTGCAAGCGCAGCTGGCGAGCGACGTCCGAGCGTCGCTGCTGACACTGCTCGGCGCGGTTGGCCTGCTGCTCGTGATTGCGTGCGTCAACACCGCCAACCTTCTCCTCGCCCGCGCGTCGGGCCGCAGCCGTGAGATGGCGCTGCGTGCCGCGCTCGGCGCCGACCGCCGCCGCATCGTGCGGCAGCTGCTGACCGAGAGCGTGCTGCTCGCACTCGCGGGCGCCGTTGCCGGCGGCGCGCTCGCCTACTGGGCCGTGCCGCTGCTGCTGACGCTGACGCCGCCGGCGCTGCGCCTCTACCGCGAAGTCGAGCTCGACGCGACGGTGCTTGCGGCAACGCTGTCGCTCGCCGTCGTCACCGGCGTCCTCTTCGGCCTGGCGCCGGCACTGTCGCTCGCGCGTGTCAACCTGGTCGACGCGTTCAAGGACGACGGTACGCGGACGGTGGGGAGCGGCCGCGCGTCGCTGATGCGGCGTGGACTGGTGATCGCCGAGGTCGCGCTGTGCATGACGCTGCTCGTTGGCGCCGGCCTTCTCATCCGCACGTTCGCCAACATGCGCGCTGTCGACCCCGGATTCGACCCGGCGGGCGTCATCACGGCCCGGATGTCGCTGCAGGGCGATCGCTACGCGGCGCCGGACGCCTACCTGCGCCTCTTTGAACAGGGACTCGATCGGCTGCGACAGATTCCCGGCGTGCGATCGGCGGATGTCGTCAACGGCGTGCCGATCGAGCGCGGCCTCAATCTCAACGCCGACCTCCTCGACGTGCGCGAGGCCGATGGCCGGCTGCGGTTCGAGAACGCGCTGGTCGACTGGCGCTATGCCAGCACCGGCTACTTCACGACGATGGGCATTCCGATCGTCGCCGGGCGCGGCTTCGAGCCGCGCGATAGTGGCGGCGCGCCGCCAGTCGCCGTCGTCAACGAGGAGTTCGCGCGGCGCTTCTTCAGCGGCGCGTCGGCCCTTGGCCAACGCTTGCGCGTGTTCGACAGCGACGGCGCCATCGAGATCGTCGGCGTCGCGAAGGACCTGCGCGAGCAGGGCCTGACGGCGGCGCTGCCGGCGCTCATGTACGTACCCGTGGAGCAGGCGAACCCGGCCGGCGTCCGCGCCGCGCACACCTATTTCCAGATGAACTGGGTCGTGAGATCGGCAGGGAACACCGCCGTCGTCGCGCGTGAGATGCGCGAGGCGCTGCGCGCCGTCGACCCGCAGCTGCCGATCTCGACGTTCCGCACCATGGGCGAGGTCAAGGCGGGCGCGGCAGCCGACCAGCAGTTTCAGATGGTTCTGCTGACGGTGTTCGCCAGCGTCGGCTTGCTGCTGGCTGCCGCCGGCGTCTACGGCGTCGTCGCGAGCGCGGCGGCGCAGCGGACGCGCGAGTTCGGGATCCGCCTCGCGCTCGGTGCGTCGAGGGCCAGCATCCTTCGCTCCGTCCTCGCGCACGGCGTCGGCCTGTCGCTGGTGGGTATCGCGGTCGGTACCGGCGCCGCCGTCGCCGCGGTGCGGACGCTGCAGAGCGCCGTCTGGGGGATCAGCACGCTCGATCCGGCGACGTTCGGCCTGGTTGCCGTCGTCCTGCTGGTGGTGTCGCTGCTCGCAAGCCTGCTGCCGGCACTGCGCGCGTTCCGGGTCAGCCCTCTGACGTCCTTGCGGCACTGATCTCGACCGAGGGGCTTCGCCCCTCGGACTCCCCGACACGCTCTCTCGCGCGCCGCTTCGACGGCGCGCTCCGTTCGCGTGGCTCGCTTCGCTGCCGCTCGCTCGCCCACTGCCGCTCGCTCGCGGGTTTTTGAGGTAGCTTCTAATCTGAAGCGGACGACCGGGGTCAGACCCCGCCTCTATGGACCCCCTCCCCATCGACGCCCATCTGCCGCGCATTGTCGACGCCCTGGCGGTCGCACGCGCGGCTATCGTGACGGCGGCGCCTGCGGCGGGTAAGACGACCCGCGTGCCGCCGGCGGTTGCCGACGACGGCCCGGTGATCGTGCTGCAGCCGAGACGGGTCGCGGCGCGCAGTCTGGCGCGCCGCGTCGCTGACGAGCGCGGTTGGACGATTGGCCGCGAGATCGGATGGCACGTTCGCTTCGAGCGTCAGTTCGGTCCACAGACCCGCGTCCTCTTCGCCACTGAAGGCATCCTGACCGCGAGGCTGCAGCAGGATCCGCTGCTGTCGGCGTTCCGTACCGTCATCCTCGACGAGTTCCACGAGCGCAGCATCCACGCCGACCTCGGCATCGCGCTGGCGCGACAGGCGTGGGCGGCGCGCGACGATCTGCGGCTGCTGGTGATGTCGGCGACGATCGACGCCTCGCGCGTTGCCGCATTCCTCGACGGTTGTCCGGTAATCGACGTGCCCGGGTCGCTGCATCCCATCGACGTGCGATACGAGCCCGGCGCGTCTCCGGCAGCGGCGGTACGCACCGCGCTCGACCAATCCTCCGGCCACGTGCTGTGCTTTCTCCCGGGCGCGGCGGAGATCAACCGTGCCGCCCGTGACGTCGCGGCCGCGCTGGCGGCATCGTCCGAGCCGATCGAAATCGTCGAGCTTTACGGCTCGCTCGACGCGCGCGCGCAGGACCGCGCCCTCGAACCCTCGAGCCGTCGCCGCGTCATCCTCGCGACCAACATCGCCGAGACCTCGCTGACGGTGCCGGGCGTCGCCGCGGTCGTCGACGTCGGGCTGCAGAAGGTCGCGCGCTACGACCCCGACCGCGCCGTGGACAGCCTCGAGACCGAACGCATTACCCAGGACGCGGCCGATCAACGCGCCGGCCGCGCCGGCCGGCTTGGTCCCGGCCTGGCGCTGCGCCTGTGGGACCGGGCCGATCGATTGCGGCCGCACCGCGAGCCGGAGATTCATCGCGTCGATTTGTCGGGGACGGTGCTCGACGTCATGGCCTGGGGCGGCGACCCGCGCGCGTTCGCGTGGTTCGAGGCGCCGTCGGTGGATCGAGTCGACGCCGCCGTCACGCTGCTCGAGCAGCTCGAGCTGGTGAAGGACGGCCGGCTCACCGATCGCGGCCGCCGCATCCAGCGCCTTCCGATCAGCCCGCGCTTGTCCGCGATCCTCGTCGCGGCCGGCGGCTCGCGCCGGGCCGCGCTCGCCTGCGCGTTCCTCGCCGAAGGACGCGCGGCGCCGGCCGTTGTGCCGCGCCCGACGACGACCAGCGATCTGCTCAGCGCGATTGAGCGCGAGCGGGATCTGCCGCCGCACGTCGTCAGGATCGCGGACGTGCTGCAGTCGCTCGCCGGCGAGCGGTCGAAGGAGGACGTCGGCGACGCCGGGCTGCGGCGGGCACTGCTGGCCGGATACCCCGATCGCGTCGCGCGCCGCCGTGCGCCGGAATCGCCGCGGGCGCTGCTCGCGTCGGGCCACGGCGCCCTGATCGGACCGGAAAGCGGGGTGCGTGACGGCGAGTTCTTCATCGCCCTGGATGTGACGGCCGGCCGTCGCGGCGAAGGATCGGAAGCGCGCGTACGGATGGCGAGTCAGATCGACCGCGACTGGTTGCAGCCGACGGAATCGAAGACCGAGCACTGGCTGGACGCGGAGAGTGGCACCGTACGCGCCGCGTCGCGTGACTACTATGGCGCGATCGTTCTCGGCCGAGCGCCCGTCGAAGCCGGATCCGATCGAGGCCGCGCGCCTGCTCGCCGAGGCGTACTTGTCCCGCGCGGCACCCGATGGGGACGAGCAGCTGCTGCGGCGCCTTCGATTCGCGGGCATGCCCGCCGATCTGCCGGCACTCGCCGCGTCGGCCGCGGCGCAGGCGAGATCGCTGCGCGACGTCCGGCTCGAGTCGGCGATCGACGGCCGGCTGCGCATGGAGCTCGATCGACTGGCGCCAACGGCGATCGAGGTGCCAAGCGGGCGGACGGCGCGCCTCGACTATCAGGCAGACGGATCGGTCACAGCGTCCGTCAAGCTGCAGGAATTGTTCGGCCTCGCCGACACGCCCCGGATCGGCCCGCGCCAGGAGCCGGTTCTCCTCTTCCTGCTCGCGCCGAACGGCCGCCCGGTGCAGACAACGAGGGATCTGCGAGGTTTCTGGGAACGGACCTACGCCGACGTTCGCAAGGAGCTGCGCGGCCGCTATCCGAGGCATCCCTGGCCCGAGGATCCCTGGACGGCAACACCGACGGCTCGAACGAAGCGGAAGGGTGTCCAATAGATCGACGGGCCGGACATTCTGCACATGGCGCCTCTTTCGATCGTTGTCGTTGCGTTCGCACTCTCGCTGTTCCAGGCGCCGGCATCCGCGCCCGCCGTCGACGACTGTTCCTGCCTCGCACCGGTACCCGCGCCATGCGGAGCCTACTGGCACGCCGACCGTGCGTTTGTCGGCCGCGTCGAGTCGATACGCCGCGTCGGCAGCAGCCGGCTCGTTGCCTTTACCGTGCTCGACGGTATTCGCGGCGTCCGGTCGAGCGCCGTCGAGGTCTCGACCGGTCCCGCCGGGCAGTCCTGTTCCCTTTCGTTTCACCGCGGCGCGGAATACATCGTCTACGCCACGTCGGATCCGTCGACTGGTGCGCTCACGACCAACGGCTGCAGCCGGACGCGCCCGCTCGACGACGCCGGCGCCGACCTCGAGTACGTTCGATCGATCAGGGACAGGTCGGCCGGGAATGGCAGCGTCGCGGGCCGCGTCGTTGTCGAGCGGCGCGATCTGTCCGGCCGTGTCGTCTCAGCCGGCGCTCCGCTGGCTGGCGTGGCGGTTCGTGTGACGAAGGATGGCGTGGACGAGGTCGTCTCGACGAACCTGGCCGGCGACTTCGCCACGCAGAGCCGCGGCGCCGGCCGATACGACATCGCCATCGACCTGCCATCCGTCTACTACGCCAACGTGACGACGCAGGCGGTCGAGCTGAAAGATGGGAGGGCCTGCGGCGCCGTGACGTTCTCGGCGGCCGACAACGGACGCGTCATCGGCAGGGTCGTCGCGGCGGATGGCGCCGCGGTTCATGGGCTGACGGTCGAGATCGCGACGACGAACCAGCGGCAGCGGCGGCGGACGATCACCGACCGTGACGGACGATACGAGATCGCGCGTCTGCCGCCGGGGCGGTTCCTCGTCAGGGCGGGGGAGCGGTCGCCGGTCCTGCGCGCTGCCGTAGACGCCGGAGGTTCGACCGCGCTCGGCGACCTGCGATTGCCGGCCGGCATTCGCTACGTGTCGCTGACGGGCTTCGTTGTGACGAGTGATGGGACGGCGGCCGAAGGCGCGCGAGTCTACCTGAAAGCGCCAGGTGAAGGTGCGCGCATCCTGTCGGAGCCTGCCACCGTCGACTTCCTCGGCCGGTTCACCGTCGCCGGAGTCGCCGGCGCCGACTATCGAGTCTTCGCGGAACTCGTCCGCGATCGCCGCGTCGAAGCATCAGACGAGCGCGAGGTGCACGCTACGGCCGGGCTGGCGCCTGTTCGCCTCGTCGTCCGCCGTCGTTACTAATAGCGAGCGCAGTTCTGTACTTCAACCAACGGCGAGTCGGGGCAGTCTAAACAACGCATGGCGATCCTTCGCGGATTGTCGAGCCATCTGCTGCAATGCGGATGTCTCGTCGGCATCTATGAAACTTACGACGGCAACGTCGTCACGATCCTCGATGCGCGCGGGCCGCAGTGTGCAGACGCCGCACACATTACCGACCAGCCCGTCGCAGCTCCCACGCAAGACGCTCTCGGCACTTTCGAGAGTCCCGCTAATCTCGATTCCGGACAGTGATGCGCGGCGGGTGACACAATGTCACCATGCCGCGCCCCTTCAAGATCACGACCTGGAACGTCAACGGTATCCGTGCCCGGCTGGATCAGCTCCAGGACTGGATCCTCGAGGAACAGCCCGACGTTCTCTGCCTCCAGGAGATCAAGGCGTCACCCGATCAGATTCCAATGTTCCTCTGCGAGATGGAGGGCTACTGGTGCTACTGGCACGGCGCCAAGGGTTACTCGGGTGTCGGCCTGCACGTCAGCAAGACGCTCGCCCCCGAGAGGCCTTTGTTCGAGCATCCGGCGTTCGACTACGAGAACCGGATCGTGACCGTGGCACTGCCGGAGGCGACGATCGCGTCCGTCTACGTTCCGAACGGCGGCAAGGATTTTCCCGCGAAGATGCAGTTCCTCGAGGCGCTCGATCAGTTCGCGGCCGGGCATCAGGGCCGGGCGACGCCGCTCGTCATCTGCGGCGACCTGAACGTGGCGCGGACCGACATGGACGTGCATCCGAAGGAGCGCAAGCCGAGAGCGATCGGCCAGCTGCCGGAGGAGCGGGCGCTGCTCGAGCGAATCATCTCCCGCGATCTCGTCGACGTCGGCCGCGCCCTCGACCCGGCCAACGATCAGTACTTCACATGGTGGGCGCCATGGCGCGAGATGCGGCAGCGCAACATCGGCTGGCGTCTCGACTACGTGCTGGCGACGAACTCGCTCTACGCGCAGGTGCGCGGCTCGCGAGTGCAGCGCGAGTTCGGCACGAGCGATCACGGCCCGGTGGTCGCGGAGTTCGAATTGAGTACGTAGGGCGGGCCTTCAGTCCACGCCGCGTTTCGCGGAGCTGAAGCTCCGCGCTACGAGAGCCCGAGTCCCGAGCCCCGAACCCGAGCCCCGACACGACAAACGCCGCCCCCTTGACACCGGCGGCGCGTTAGTACTAAATACTTAGTACTAACGCAGCGAGAGACCGGCTCATGAGAACTCCAAACCCGACGCTGACCCCGCAAGAGCTTGCGATCATGAAGGTCGTCTGGCGCCTCGACAAGGCGACCGTCCGCGACGTCTACGAGGCGCTGCGCGAGCGCCGCGCCGTCGCCTACACGACGGTCATGACGATGATGAAGATCCTCGAGGACAAGGGCTACCTCACGAAGACTCAGGTCGATCGTGCCCACCTCTACCGGCCGGCGAAGCCGCGCCAGCAGGTCGTCGGCGCGATGGTGCGGGACTTCGTCGATCGGGTGTTCGACGGCGCCGCGAGCGGCCTGCTCGTGCACCTGGCGAAGGACAACCGCCTCTCCCGGACCGAGCGGGACCACATCCGTAAGCTGATCGAAAACGCCGACGAAGCCTGAGGCCAGCCATGGTCGATGCACTGCTGCTCTCGAATCTGGTCCGCTGGAGTCTGCAGGTGGCGCTGCTCTGCGCCACGGTCTGGATCCTCATCAGACTGCTGCGCGTGGACGTACCGACGATGCGGCACACGCTGTGGCGCGGCGCGCTGGTGGTCAGCCTGCTGCTGCCGTTCGTCCAGCCGTGGGCCAGCGTGCCGGCGCCTGCGGCCGTCACCGTCGACGTGCGCGGTCTTGACCTCCCGGAACTCTCGCCGCCGACCGCCACGGCCACTGCCGTCGACCTCTCGTTGATGACGCGCCTTGTACGCGCCGTTCGCGCCAGCTGGCTCGACATCGCCTTCGCCATCCTTGCCGCCGGCGTCGTCGGGCGGCTGTTGTGGCTGGCGATCGGCTACTTCAATCTCCGGCTGCTCCGTCGAGGCGGCGACCCGGTCGACCCCGCGGAGGTGCAGGGCGGCGAGGCTGCGGCCGATCTCTCGTCGATTCGCGTCGACGTTCGATATGTGTCGCGCCTCGGGCAACCGGTCACGTTCGGATTCTTCCGCCCGGTCGTGCTCCTGCCCGACAGCTGCCGAACGCTCGGCGAGCCGCTGCGCCGCGCCATCCTGACCCACGAGCTCTGGCACGTGCGCCGCCGCGACTGGGGCTGGCTGATCGGCGAAGAGATCCTGCGCGCGGTGTTCTGGTTCAACCCGGCGATGTGGTGGCTGGTGACGCAGGTGCAGTCGACGCGCGAGGAAGTCGTCGACGAGCTCACCGTCCTCGCGACCAACGGCCGCCGCGCCTACCTCGAAGCGCTCCTGACCTTTGCCGACGAACCGACGTTGTTCCCGGCGGCGCCGTTCGCGCGCCGTCGTCATCTCTTCCGCCGGATGCTCCTGATTTCCAGGGAGGCAGTGATGTCATCGAGACGAGTCGTGCTCCTGTCCGTTGTCGCATGCGCCGCCATCATCGGGTCGTCGTGGTACGGCGCTTCGGCGCTGCCCTTACAGGCGGCCACGCCGGAACCGATCGTCGAGCCGGCGGCTGAATCGCCTGCGCCACGGGCGCTCGCGCCAATCGCCGCCATGCCGCTCTCCGCCGAACCGCAGTCGGCGCAGGCACCGCCGCGCGATCGACGCCCCGGCGAAGCGGCGCCGGAGACGACGCGGGAGATCGAACTGAAGCTAGCGATCCAGTCGAATCCGGAGAACACCAACCAGTGGGCGGAACTGGTTCGCCTCCAGGAGGGACGCGGCGCCATTGGAGACGCTCTCGGCACTCTCGAGGCGATGCGGCAGGCGTTTCCGTCCAGCCATCCGTCGCAACGGTTCGTCGCCGGTACGTACGTCAAGCTCGGTCGTCCGGCCGAAGGCATCGCCGTGGTCGAGGAGATCGCGGCGAGCCAGCCAAACGACAAACAGTTGCAGCTGATGGCGGCATCCTACTACCTGGAGCTCGTCTCGAAGGGCACGGCCGTGCCTCCCGACCAGACCGCTGTCTACCTGAAGAAGGGGGTCGAGGCCACGAACCGGGCGCTCGCGATCGATCCGGACTACGTCGATGGGCTGGCTTTCAAGGCCGTCATTCTCCGGAGGCTGGCGAGCGTCGCCGATCCCACAACTCAACAGGCGCTCATCGCCGAGGCCGATGCGGCCCGAACCCGCGCGATGGAGCTGAAGAGCACGACAGCCACGATGGCATTTCAGCCGGCGCCAGGCCACGGAACGGCAACCCCGACGCCGCACCAGTTCACGCCGCTCATCGACGGCGTGGCGCCGGTGCGCGTCGGCGGTCCCATCAAGCCGCCGGTAAAGACCAGGGACGTCAAGCCGGTATACCCGCCGGTCGCGCGCGACGCCGGCGTCCAGGGCGTGGTCATCATCGAAGCCGGCATCGACAGCCAGGGAAACGTCGTCAACGCCCATGTGCTGCGCGGTCAGCCGCTGCTCGATGAGGCGGCGATCGAGGCCGTCCGGCAGTGGACGTTCAGGCCGACGCAGCTGAACGGCGCGCCGGTGCCGGTGATCATGACCGTGACGGTGAACTTCACCCTCAACGACGGCCCGACGGGTGGCGACGCGCCCGTGGTCGTCGGCACCCAGAGCTACCCGCCACCGCCGCCACCGCCGCCCCCACCCCCGCCCGTGCTGGTGGACGGCCTCGAACCAGTCAGGGTCGGCGGCGCGATCAAGCCGCCGGTCAAGACGACGAACGTGGCTCCGGTTTATCCGGCGGACGCGCTCGCCTCCAAGGTGAGTGGCGTCGTGATCATACAGGCGACGATCGACACTGCCGGCAACGTCGTTTCCGCCAAGGTCCTGCGCACGATTCCGATGCTCGACCAGGCAGCCATCGACGCGGTGCAGCAGTGGAAGTTCGAGCCGACGCACCTGAACGGCGCCCCGGTGCCGCTCATCATGACTGTCACTGTGAACTTTACGGCCCAGTGACAGCCGGCGGTCGGCCTGAGCGACCTCCCACTCCTCAGGTCGACCGCTCTTCCCAGATCCGGCAGAGATGAACGATCGTCTCCGCCGCCTGATTCATCTCCTGCACCGACGTCCACTCCAGCCGCGAGTGAAAGTTGTGCTCGCCGGCAAAGAGGTTCGGCGTCGGCAATCCCATGAACGACAAGCGCGATCCGTCGGTGCCGCCGCGGATCGGCCGCTCGATCGGCGTCAGCCCGGTCCGGCGGATCGCCTCGCGCGCGCACTCGATTACCTCGGGGTAGCCCTCGAGGATGTCGCGCATGTTGCGATACGACTCGGTGATCCGGAGCTCGACCGATGCCTGCGGGTATGGCGCGACGACGGCGCGCGCCAGTTCCTCGATCATCGCTTCCTTTGCTTCGAGGCCGGCCACCGTGAAATCGCGAATCAGCAGCCGTACGGCGGTGCGGTCGACCGAGGCGTCGATGACGTACGGATGAACGTAGCCTTCGTAGTCGGCGGTGGTTTCGGGCGAGAGGGTATCGGCCGGCAGGCGATGGATCAGATCGGCCGCCAGCTTGATCGCGTTCACCATCCGTCCCCTGGCGTAGCCAGGATGGGTATTGAAGCCCTTGAACGTCACCGTCATCGCGTCGGCGGAGAAGCTCTCCCACTCGAGCTCGCCGGCGCCGCCGCCGTCCAGCGTGTAGGCGCAGATGGCGCTGAAGCGGCCGACGTCGAAATGATCGGCGCCGCGGCCGATCTCTTCGTCCGGCGTGAAGCAGACGCGCACCGTTCCGTGCGCGATCTCCGGATGCGCGACGAGGTACTCGACCGCCGCCATGATCGCGGCGACGCCGGCCTTGTCGTCGGCGCCGAGCAGCGTCAGGCCTGACGCGGTGACGATGTCGTGGCCGAGGCATGCAGCGAGCGCCGCATCCTCGGCCGGTCGCAGCACCGCCGTCGGATCGTCCGGCAGCACGAGATCGCGGCCGTCGTAACGCTCATGAACGATCGGCGTGACGTCCTTGCCCGGCATCTCGGGTGACGTGTCGACGTGAGCGACAAAGCCGATTGTCGGCACGTGGACCTTGGCCGTCGTCGCCGGCACGGTTGCCATCACGTAGCCGTGCTCGTCCATCGTCACGTCGGCGAGGCCGAGCGCGGTGAGGTCGTTGACGAGCACCCGCATCAGGACCAGCTGGCCCGGCGTGCTCGGGCAGGACGACGAAGCGTCGTCGGCACGCGTGTCGATGGCGACGTAGCGGAGGAACCGCTCGAGGGTCGAGAACGTCATTCGAGGCGGCGCGCCAGCAGCTTCAGGTCGCACAGGTGCACCAGCACCAGGTCGGCGTTTCGAACGGCTTCGGTGACGATCTGCCATGGTGATGACGTTGCTCCTGCGCGCGGACGGCCGGCGTCCGCCTTGACGAGTGCCAGCGCGACCCTGAGGTACTCGACGACCGTGTGAAGACCCGGACCGTGATACGCGATCCAGTTGCCGAACAGGCGCGCCGCAAGGTATGCGCGCACCGGCCGATCGAACCCTGCCCACCACACCGGCAGCTCCCCAGCCGTGTCGGCCAGTCGCACCGTCGAGCGGGGCACGGCGGCCGCCGGCGGGATCGTGCCGAGCGCCAGCCGTACGCGTCGACGATCGACGGCCGCGTTTGCCGGACGATCTTCGTGTGATTCACCGTTCGATGCAACGTCGAAGGCCCGGTTGACGGCCTCGCGCAGCGGCGCGCCGCCCGGCCGCCACTCGCCGAGGCGCCGCGTTGCGTTTTCGAGGCGCGCGAGCGCCGCATCGGCATCGACGTCGTCGCGATCGAGTGTCGCGATGGCGCGGGCTTCCCAGGCGTCGTAGCCGTCGCGATCCGTCAGCATCCCGGGGCGCAGCAGTGGCGGGAGGACGCCGCGGGCGTCGAGACCTTCGGCGGCGCCGTCGAGCCCGAGGTACGAGCCTGCCGCGACGACGCCGAACGGGCCCGGCGCGGCGAGAAGGGCCGCCGCCGTCGGGCAGAAATGCGAGAGCGAGATGAGCGTGCCGCGCGGATCGTGCAGGACGACGCGAGGGAACTGGCGGCAGGCCTCGGGCAGGCGTTCGGCGCCGAGCTCGCGGTGAATCGCGCACAGGCGTCCGCGATCGGGTTCGAAGAAGGCGCAGTCACCCGACGCCCGGATGGCGGCGGTCGCCGCCGCGCCGTCCGGACGCGGCGCCTCGTAGTCGAAGCGTTCGGGCTGGTCGTGGAAATGCAGGCGGAGCGTGGCGTGGACGTCCCGTTCAATGGGAATCGGCCAGCCGGCCGTACAGCACGCGCCGCTATGGCAACACCGGTAGCCCGCATGAAACTGCAGGCACCAATTGGGGTCAGACCATGGTCTGACCCCATGGGGCGGGATATGTTCCATTTTGAGAATTCCGATTACAGAAGTGCTGGCCCAGACGCCATGTTCGCGCAAATTCGGCTTCAAACCGCAGAATTGGCACGGCCCCGGAATTGCTGAGTGCAAAGGGGCTACACATGTCCGAGAGCGACAACTTTGGGCCGCGTCTTCGCGCCGAGCGCGAACGGCGAGGCATTTCGATCGATACCATAGCCTCTGTCACGAAGGTTGGCAGCGACCTGTGGGAGGGGCTCGAGCGGAACGACTTCTCGCGCTGGCCATCGGGGATCTTCGCGCGAGCGTTCGTCCGCGACTACGCCCGCGCGATCGGCCTCGACGCCGACGAAGCCGTCAACGAGTTCTGCCGCCTGTTCCCGATTGGCGACCGCCGCGCCAGCCGCCTGATCCAGGCGCAGGCGCAACTGCTCGGCCATCAGCTCGAGAGCGCCGACAACGGCAGCCTGCCGCCCGAAGGCGACCGCCGCGATGCTCGCCTCCGCGAGCTCGAACGCCAGGCGCTCGAACGCAAGCGAATCATGTCGCGCGCGATCGCGACCTCGGTCGACGCCGCCGCCTCGCTCAGCCTGGCCGGCCTGGTGGCCTACATGGGCGGCATCAGCTTCTGGCCCGCCGCCGGCATGGTGACGGTGATGTACTACACCGCGATGACGGTCGCCTTCGGCGTGACGCCCGGCACTACCGCGCTGGCCGCGCTGCGGCGATGGCTGCCGGCGCTACCCGAACTGAGCCGGCACGGCTTGAAGTCGCAGGCCTGAAGAAAGGTCGAAGTTCGAACTTCGAAGGTCGAAGTAAAGTTCGAACTTCAATTCGGCCTTCGACCTTCGAAGTTCGAACTTCGACCTTTCTTCCCCGTCCGGTGTCTAATTTGATCGAGCGGAGATGTCGTTTCCGCTCAGGTCTATGACCAACGACCACCCCTCTTCGGTCCTCGCCCTTTCCTTCACAACTTTATGAAGCACGTGCTTGCGCTCGTGGTGTCCCTACTCGTCGTCCCGGCCCTGGCGTCGGCCCAGGCGCCGACGGCGGCGCGCACCCTGACGGTCGTCTCCGCGAGCCCGTCGGGCGAAGTCGCGAGTCTCGCCGAGGCGAACGAGATCCGGATCGTCTTCTCCGAGCCGATGGTGACGCTCGGCAAGATTCCGGCAGTCGTGCGGGCGCCGTTCGTGCGGATCACGCCGGCGATTGCCGGCGCGTTCCGCTGGTCCGGCACGACCGTGCTGATCTTCACGCCGGACGCCAAGCCGCCGCTGCCCTATGCGACGCGCTACGACGTGACCGTCGAGACGACCGCGACGGCGATCAGCGGGCGAACGCTGGGCGCGGCCCACAGTTTCAGCTTCACGACGCCGACGGTGAAGCTGCTCAGCACCGACGGCTACCGTCGCGGCGGCCGGGCCGACGCGCCGTTCGTCGTCATGATGCGGTTCAACCAGCCGGTCGATCCGGCGGCGGTGCTGGAGCAGGTGAACGCGCGGTTCGAGTCATACACCTGGGCGCCGCCGACGTTCCCGGCCAACGTTCAGCAGCGCCTTGCGGCCGCTGACCCGACGTCGCTGGCGCGATTCAACGCCAAGGTCGCGGCGACGCGCGCCGCCGCGTCGTCGAAGGCGCCGGTGACGCTGCGGCTGACGCAGGACTGGGATCGCAAGCGATTTCCGCCGTCGCGAGACCTCGTGGCGTTCGAAACGGTGACGACCGTTCCGTCGCAGAGCCGCGTCCGTCTGACGCTTGGCGCGGGCCTGCGGTCGCCGGCCGGGCCGGCGACGCCAGGCCGGGCCCAATCCTACGCGCTGTCAGCCGAGCCGGCGTTCTTCGTCCGCGGCCTCGAGTGCACGACCGCGTGCGATCCCGACCTCCGCAATCCGGTCGAGCTCGCGGCCGATGTCAAGGTCACCGACTTTGCCAAGGCGCTGCGGATCAGGAACGTGACCGCCGCCGCCGGCACCGACGTTGCCCGTCCGGCGCAGGCCCCCGTACGCGAACGAGTATCTCGGCGACCAGGCGGAGTTCCTGACCATCGAGGATGGCGGCTTCGCGGCGCAGCCGCCGGCGACGACCTACGCGCTGACGGTCGACGCCAGCCTGACCTCGGCCGACGGCCAGAGCCTCGGCTATAACTGGCTCGGCGTCGTCGAGAACTGGCACCGCACGGCCTTCACCAGCTTCGGCGACGGCCACGGCGTCTGGGAGTCGGGCGGCGGATCGGTGCTGCCTTTCTACGCCCGCAACCTCGTCGGGGTGAAGCAGTGGGCGGCGCCGCTCGCGCCGGGCGACCTGATGCCGACGATCCGCGCGCTCACGCCGACGTTCGGCAGCGCGCCGTCAGCCGATCCGGTCGAGCGCAAGCTCGCGACCACGGCCGATCGCATCCAGTCGTACGGCCTCGACGTGGCGAAGGCGCTCGGCGGGCGAAGCACCGGTCTCCTCTGGACGGCGGTCGAGAACGGTGACGCGATCGCGAACGCCAGGCGCTCGTCGCAGTCGGTACGCGCCTCGCTCGTCCAGGTCACCAACCTCGGGCTGACGGTAAAGGACAGCCCGCGCAACACGCTCGTCTTCGTCACACGCCTCGACAACGGCGCGCCGGTCGCGTCCGCGCGCGTCTCGCTGGTCAGGCGCGACAACGCGATCTTCTGGACCGGTACCACCGGCGCCGACGGCGTCGCGACTGGTCCAGGTCTCCCGGTCGAAGAGGACCGCCGCCCTGGCGATGACGACAGCGAGTGGCAGCGGCCGCACTTCATCGCCATCGCGGAGAAGGACGGCGACATCGCCTACACCGCCGGCAACTGGAACGAAGGGATCGAGCCCTGGGACTTCGGGACCTCGTTCAACCGCAGCGAAGCGGATCCGATGCTGCGCGGCTCGATCATCAGCGATCGAGGCGTCTACCGCCTCGGCGAGGAGATTCACTTCAAGGCGATCCTGCGCCAGAACGCTCCGGACGGCGTCCGCCTGCTGCGCAGCGGCACCCCGGTCTACGTCACGGTTCGCGACGGCCAGTACCGCCTCGTCGACGAACGCACCGTGACCGTCAACAACTGGAGCAGCGCCGAGTGGACGCTGACGCTGCCGGCCGAAGGCGGGCTCGGCAACTACTCGGTGCGCGCGATCCTCGAAAGCGACAAGCCCAAGCCGAAGCCAGCCGGTCAGGGTGATCCTGGCGCCACACCGGGCCCCGAAGCCGACGAGTACGTGCCGTATCAGAAAGTGGTGAACGGTTCCTTCCTGGTCGCGGCTTATCGCCGCCCGGACTTCCGCGTCGACGTCACGCTGGCCGGGACCGGCGCGATCGCCGGCGAACCGCTGAAGGGCGGCGTCACCGCGCGCTACCTGTTCGGCGCGCCGATGGGCGCCCGGCCGCTGGCGTGGGCGTTCACCCGCGCCGTCGTCTACTCGGCGCCGGCCGCCATCTACGAGAAGTTCCCCGAGGAGCGCTGGGAGTTCGTCGGCAGCCCCGACGATGACGTCGAACGCGGCGGCGAGGTGAGGCGAGACGATGCGACGCTGGCGAAGACCGGCGACTTCGGGCTCGAGTTGACGCCGCCGGCCGACGCCGGCATGCCCTACGTCTACACGCTCGAGGCGGACGTCGAGGACGTCTCGCGCCAGCGCATTGCCAACCGCGCCTCGCTGCTCGTGCATCCGGCGCCGTGGTATATCGGCGTCCGCCGGCTGCCCTACTTCGTCAACCAGAAGGATGGCGTCAAGACGGAGATCGTCGCGGCGGCGCCGAACGGCGACGTGGCGCCCGGGGTCACCGTGCAGGTGACGCTGACGCAGATCCAGTGGAACAGCGTCCGTCTTTCCGAGGGCAACGGTTTCTACACCTGGCAGACCGAGCGCAAGAAGGTCGCCGCCGGATCGTGGACGGTCACGACCACCGCCGCGCCGTCACCACTCGACATCACGCTGCCGAACGGCGGCTACTTCATTCTCGAGGCGACGGCGCGCGACGGCGACAGCCGCGTCGCGGTGACGCGGACGTCGTTCTACGCCCTCGGCGACGGTTACACCGCCTGGGCCCGTTTCGATCACAACCGCATCGATCTCGTGCCCGAGCGCAAGACCTACAAGCCCGGTGACACGGCGCGAATCATGATCCAGTCGCCATGGGAACAGGCATCGGCGCTGGTGACGACCGAGCGTGAAGGGATCCGCTCGCACCGCCAGTTCGCGCTAACGTCGTCGCAGCAGTCGATCAGCGTGCCGATCGCCGAGGACGACATTCCCAACGTCTTCGTCTCGGTCCTTCTCATTAAAGGCCGCTCGTCTGCGGCCCCCTCCGCCACCGCCGTCGCCGCGGCGACGACGTCGTCGCGGCCGGAGGTCACCGCCGATCCTTCCGACCCCGGCAAACCGGCGTTTCGACTCGGCTACGTCGAGCTGAACGTCGAGGATGCGTCGAAGCGGCTCGCCGTGACCGTGCGCGCCGACAAGGAAGAGTACCGGCCGGCGAACACGGCGAAGGTACTGCTCGACGTCAAGGACGCCGCCGGCCGCGGCGCGCCGAGCGAGGTGACGTTGTGGGCGGTCGACTACGGCGTACTGTCGCTGACGGCATATCGCACGCCGGACGTGCTGCGATCGGTCTACGTCCACAAGGCGCTCCAGGTCGGCAACGCCGACAGCCGCCAGCGAATCATCAGCCGCCGCGTCCTGACGCCGAAAGGCGCGGGCGAAGGCGGCGGCGGCGGGTCGGACGCCGGCGCCGGCACGATGCGCAAGGACTTCCGCGTGCTGGCCTTCTGGCTCGGCTCCGTCACCACCGACGAGTACGGCAAGGGCGCGGTCGAGGTGAAGCTGCCCGAATCGCTGACGACCTATCGCATCATGGCGGTCGCCGCCGATCGCAGCTCGCGCTTCGGGTCGAGCGACGCCGAAGTCCGCATCAACAAGCCGCTGACGCTGAAGCCGACCTTCCCGCGATTCCTCGCGCTCGGCGACAAGGCCTACTTCGGCGCCGTCGTCACGAGCCAGCTCGCGAAGCCGGGGTCGGCGACGGTCACCATCAAGAGCCTCGACACCGACATCCTCGAGTTCACCGGCGCCGCCGAGCAGACCGTGCAGATCGGCGCCGGCGGATCGATCGAGGCCCGGTTCGATGCCGCCGGCAAGCGTGTCGGCCGGGCGCGGGTGCAGATGGCGGTGAAGATGGCGAACGAGAGCGACGCGTTCGAGGACGTGATCCCGGTCGAGCTCCTCGTATCACCCGAGACCGTCGCGGCGTACGGCGAAGTGAACGACGCGCGTCCGACGGCAACCGAGTCGCTGACGGTGCCGACCGGCATCATCGCGACGCTCGGCGGCCTGACTGTCGACATGGCCTCGACGGCGATGGTCGGACTCGGCGAAGGCGCGCGCTACCTCGTCGAATATCCCTACGGCTGCGCCGAGCAGCGCGGATCGCGGACGCTGGCGATGGTGCTGGCGACGGACCTCGGCGCCACGTTTTCACTGCCAGGTATCGACGCAGCGCGGCTGCGGCCGACGGCACAGCAGAACCTGAAGGAGCTCGAGCGCTTCCAGTGCGGCGACGGCGGCTTCAGCTACTGGAGCGGCGACTGCACGATGACTTCGCCGTACCTGACGTCGTACCTCCTGCACGTCTTCAAGACCGCCGCGGATCGCGGCTACCAGGTCGATTCCGGCATGCGCGAGCGCGCCTATTCGTACCTCCAGCAGTCGCTCTCGGCCGAACCGCCGACCAACGAGGGATGGTGGCCCACCTACACGGCGTGGCAGGCGTTCGCCGTCAAGGTGCTCGTCGAAGGCGGCCGCAACCAGGACTCGAACCTGACCCGGCTCTACGGCTACCGCGACCGGATGCCGGTGTTCGCGCTGGCCTACCTGCACGACGCCATGGTCGCCCGCGGCAGCCAGCTCGCCGACTCCGCCAGCCGCATCGCCGACCTGCGCCGCCGCATGCAGAACGCGATTCTGCCGGAAGCGGGCAGCGCCCACGTCGAGGAGCTCGACGATCCCTACCTGCTCTGGCTGTGGAGCTCGAACGTGCGGACGACGTCGATCGTGCTGAACTCGATGGTGCGGGCAAAGGTGGCGGACGCGCCAGTGCGCGAGATGGTGCGGTGGATGATGGCGGCGCGCAGGAACGGCCGCTGGGGTAATACCCAGGAGAACGCGCTGGCGATGGAGGCACTCGTCGCCTACTACCGCGCCTATGAAAGCGAGACGCCGGACTTCCGCGGCGTGGCCCGGCTCGGCGGTGAGGACGTCGCGCGCCAGGAGTTCCGCGGCCGCTCCACGACGTCGAGCGTGAAGGAGGTGCCGATGGCGAAGGTCATCGACGGCGCCGCCGCAAAGCCGCTGACCTTCACCCGCGAAGGGACCGGCACGCTCTTCTACACCGCGCGGCTGCGCTATGCCGCCGACGCGTTGTTCCAGGACGGGCTCGACAGCGGCATCCGCATCGAGCGCACCTACGCGCCGTTTGTCGAGAACGCGACGCGGCCGGCGGCCGCCAGTTATCGCGCCGGCGATCTCGTGCGGGTGACGCTCCGCTTCACGCTGACCAAGGAGCGCCGCTTCGTCGCCGTCACCGATCCGCTGCCCGCAGGCTTCGAGGCCGTCGAATCGTGGTTCGCGACCACTGCCGCGGCGCTGGCGAGCGCGCAGGAACAGCAGTCGAGCGAGGGCGCGAGCTGGTCCTCGTGGTGGGAGCGCGGCGGGTTCGATCGGGTCGAGCGATTCGACGATCGCATCCAGCTGTTCGCGACCCGGCTGAGCGAGGGCGCGCACGAGTTCTCCTATATCGCGAGGGCGACGACCGCCGGCACGTTCCGGACGGCGCCGGCGCGGGCGGAAGAGATGTATACGCCGGAAGTATTCGGCCGCACCAATACCGCGACGATCGAGGTCCGCCGGTAGCCGCCATGGTGCGCCGGTGGCTCCGCCGTTCGTGGCGCCTCATCGCGGCCGTCGTCCTTGCGATCGCCGCGGCTGGCCTGTGGCTCCGGCTCGGGCCTGTCGACCCGTCCCTGCTCGACCTGAGCGAGGCGACCTCGACCGTCGTCGTCGATCGCCGCGGTGAACCGCTCTACGAATCGCTGTCGGGCGACGGCACCCGCAGCATCCACCTCGCGGCCGACCGATTGCCGCCGACGCTCGTCGCGGCGACGCTTGCCGCCGAGGATCGCCGGTTCTGGTCGCATCCGGGCGTCGACGTGATCGCGATCGCGCGGGCGCTGCGCCAGAACCTGGTCGAAGGCCAGGTCGTCGAAGGTGGATCGACGATCACGCAGCAGGTCGCCAAGCTGCTCATCAGCCGCCGCTCGCCCGGACGGACCCGCGGCGCTGGCGCCAAGATCAGCGAAGCGATTCTGGCGGTGCGACTCGAGCATCGCTTCGAGAAACCTGAGATCCTCGCGCTCTATCTCAACCTGGCGTCCTACGGCAACCAGATCGTCGGCGCCGGGCGGGCCAGCCGCGCCTACTTCGACCGCGCTCCGGGGATGCTGACCCCGGCGCAGGCGGCGTTCCTCGCCGGCCTGCCGCAGCGGCCGTCCGGCTACAACCCGTTCAGGCATCGCGAGGCCTCGATCGCGCGGCAGCGTAGCGTGCTGCGGCGGATGCAGTCGTTCGGCGTGTTGACCGCCGACCAGGCGGCGGCCGCGCGGGCGGAGCAGTTGATGGTCGCGAAGACACCGTCGCCGTTCCTCGCGCCGCATTTCGTCGAGATGGTGCTGGCCGGGCACGGCGCGACCAGGCCGTCGCGGCTGGTGACGACGCTCGACGCGCAGCTGCAGGCCGACGTCGCCGGCATCGTGCGCAGCCATCGCGCGGTGCTCGATCGCCACGGTGCCGCCAACGTCGCCGTCGTCGTGCTCGACAACGCGCGCGGCGAGTGGCTGGCGTGGGAAGGATCGGGCAACTACGGGGACGTCGAGCGCGGCGGCGCGATCAACGGCGCGATCTCGCCGCGGCAGCCAGGGTCGGCGCTGAAGCCCTTCACCTACGCGCTTGCGTTCGAGTCCGGGTTCACGCCCGCGAGCGTGCTCGCCGACCTGCCGTCGCATTTCCCGACCGCCGACGCCGGCGTGCTCTACAGCCCGCGCAACTACGATGGAAGGTTCCGCGGCCCGCTGCTGGCGCGGCGGGCGCTGGCCGGCTCGGAGAACGTTCCCGCGGTCGTCCTGGCATCGGAGATGGGCGTGCCGACGCTGCTGCGTTTCCTCGACCGCGCCGGCCTCACGACGTTCGATCGGACGCCGTCGTATTACGGCCTCGGCCTGACGCTCGGCAATGCCGAGGTCAGGCTCGACGAGCTCGTGACGGCCTACGCGTCGTTCGCCCGCGGCGGCGAATGGCTGGCGCCGAGCTGGCTCGCACCCGAAGCTGGGGCTGCGCCGGAGTCGCGGGAGCGCCGCTCCCTCGTGACGCCGCGCACGGCGTACTGGATCACCGACATCCTGTCGGACGCGTCTGCGCGCGAGTACATCTTCGGCCGCGGCGGCAGCCTCGAGTTCCCGTTCCAGGTCGCAGTCAAGACCGGGACGTCGCAGTCGTACCACGACAACTGGACCGTCGGCTACACGCGCGCGATTACCGTCGGCGTCTGGGTCGGCAACTTCGATCGCACGCCGCTGCGCTCGTCGACCGGCGTCACCGGCGCGGCGCCGATCTTCCACGCCGTCATGCAGGCGGCGGCGAAGCGATACGGCGGAGCGGCCGGACCGGAGATCGTTCCGGCACCAGAGGGCGCAGTCGAGCAGGAGATCTGCGCGCTTTCCGGGATGCCGGCCAACGCCTGGTGCCCGGCCCGGGCACGCGAGCGACTGCTGCCGGCTGGCGAGCCGCCCTGCAGCTGGCATCACCTGAGCGACGGCCGCCTGCTCGTGGTGTGGCCGCCGCAGTATCGGCAATGGGCGCGGCAGAATGGCGTGATGGACGAGGAGCGCCCCGTCCTCGCGACTACAAGTCACCGTGCGTCAAAGCCGATCGCTGCGGCCAAGCCGGCCGCGGCCATCGAGATCGTGAACCCGCCTGCCGGCGGCGTCTACCTCATCGATCCGACCCTCCGCCGCGAGTTCCAGACGCTGGCGCTCCGCGCCGTGACGCCGCAGCCCACCGAGATTGAATGGACCGTCAGCGGCCAGGTCGTCGGTAAGTCGTCTTCGGAGCAGCCGCTGGCGTGGCCACTGCTGCCCGGCGCGCATCGCATCGTTGCCAGGGACGGGCGCGGGCGGGTGTCGGAGGTGTCGGTGCTGGTGAAGTGAGGTTGCGGTGCGCGAGGTCACGGAGGGGACGGAGTCAACGGATTCAACACGGAGGAACGAAGATAACGGAGACGCACGGAGAAGACTGCCCCCGACCCGGGTGAGCGAGATCGAGAAGTTCTCCGTGCGTCTCCGTTGACTCCGTTCCTCCGTGTTGAACCCGTTAACTCCCTCCCCTCCGTAGCCCCGCCCCAAGAAGATTGCTACGATCCCCCACATGACTGCCAAGCACCCCGTTTCGATCCTGGCTGCCGTGGTCGCGGCCGCCGTTGTCTCCGCTCCCCAGGTCAGCCGTCCCAAAGCTCAGGTGGCCGCAACGGCGTTTGTCGGCGTCAACGTCCTGCCGATGGACAAGGACGCCGTGCTCGCCGATCAGACGGTCGTCGTGTCCGACGGGAAGATCGTGTCGGTGGCGCCGGCAGCCAAGGCGCAGGTGCCGGCCGGCGCGCTGAAGGTCGACGGCAAGGGCAAGTTCCTGATGCCCGGCCTCGGCGAGCTTCACGCGCACATTCCCGGCGGCAAGTCGCCCGACGCTGACGTCGAGCGGACGCTGTTCCTCTACGTCGCCAACGGCGTCACCACGATCCGCGGCATGCTCGGGGATCCGCGCCACATCACGTATCGGGAACGTGTCGCCAAGGGCGAAGTGATCGGGCCGATGATCTACACCTCGGGGCCGTCGTTCAACGGCAACTCGGCGAAGACGCCGGCCGCGGCGGTCGAGATGGTCGTGGCGCAGAAGCAGGCCGGCTACGACCTGCTGAAGATTCACCCGGGAGTGCCGCGCGACGCGTTCGACGCGATGGCCGCGAAGGCCGACGAGCTCAAGATTCCGTTCGCCGGCCACGTCCCCGAGGCGGTGGGCTTGATGCGTGCCCTCGAGGCGAAGTACCGCAGCATCGACCATCTCGATGGCTATGTCGAAGCGATGGTGCCGAATCCTGCCGGATCGCAGACGTTCGGCGTCAACCTCGCCGCCCAGGCCGACGAGAGCAGGATTCCGGCGCTCGTGAAGGCGACGGTGGCGGCCGGCACCTGGCAGGTGCCAACCGAGATCCTGCTCGTGAACTGGCTGAACGACGAGAACCCGGAGTCGATGGCGAAGTGGCCGGAGATGAAGTACGTTGCGCCGGAGACGCTGGCGAAGTGGGTGGCGCAGAAACAGGGCTTCTCGGCGAAGTTCCCGCAGGCCGATCGGCAGAAGCTGCTGGCGCTGCGGCGCAAGCTGATCAAGGCGCTGCACGACGGCGGTGTCCCGTTCGCGCTCGGTTCCGACGCGCCGCAGACGTGGAATGTGCCGGGCTTCTCGGCCCACCGCGAGCTCGGCGCGATCGTCGCCGCCGGGTTGACGCCGTACGAGGCGCTCAGGAGCGGCACCGCCAACGTCGGGACCTACTTCGGCACGGCCGCGACGACCGGCACCGTTGCCGCTGGCAAGCGCGCCGATCTCGTCCTGCTCGACGCCAACCCGCTGACCGACATCGGCAACAGCTCGCGGATCGCCGGCGTCATGGTCAACGGCCGCTGGCTGTCGAAGGCCGACATCGACAAGCGGCTCGCGGACGGTAAGTAGCCCCGCGCGGCCTGGCGTCAGTTGCTCTGGAGCGCCCGCGTCGGGTCGATCGACGCGGCGCGCCGCGCGGGAATCAGTCCGGCGACGAGCGCGACGGCGACGAGCGTCGCGACCACGGCCGCGAACGTCAGCGGGTCGTGTGCCGTGACCGCGACGAGCTGCGTCGAGAGCAGTTGCGTCAGGAGCAGCGAGAGACCGAGCCCGGCGCCGATACCAATCGCGAACGGCTTCGCCGCCTGCCGCAGCACCAGCGTCATGACGTCGCGGCGCGTGGCGCCGAGCGCTACCCGGACGCCGATCTCCTGCGTCCGCCTGGTCACGAAGTAGGCGACCACGCCGTAGATGCCGATCGACGCCAGCGCGAGTCCGATCAGGCCCAGCAGTGTCAGCAGCGTCGTGTTGAAGCGAGCCGTCGCCATCGCACCCTGCAGCCGCTCTTCCATCGTCCGTACCTGGAACACGGGGACGCCTGGGGCGTGCTCGCGCACGACGCGGGCGATCGGATCCGCCATCACCCGCGGATCGAGATCGGCGCGGACGACGATGTAAGCCGTGCGCTGCACCCATTCCCACGCCGCGTCCGGCACCTGATCGATCGGCAGGTAGAACTCCGGCGTCGGCGCCTCGGCCGGCCCGCGCCAGCGCACGTCGCCGGCGACGCCGACCACGACCTTGAACGACGGGCTCTTGCCGTCGGCGCCGGCCTCGCAACACGCGATCCGCCGGCCGATCGGGTCCTCGTTCGGGAACGCGGCACGCGCCAGGGCCTCGCTGATGACCATCACGAGCTGGCCGCCGCGGCGGTCGTCGGCTGTCAGCGCCCGGCCCTTCACGATCGGGATGCGCATCGCCTCGAAGTACTCCGGCGTGACCATGCGGAGTCGGCTCTGGATCAGATTCTTGGCCTCGAAGCCGAGGCCTTCGCGCAACAGGCCGTTGCCGTTGCCGCCCGGCCCCATCGGGACCTGCGTGGTGATACCGGCGGCGGTGACGCCAGGAATCGTCCGCGCCGATTCCGCCAGCCGTTCCAGGACGTTGACGACCGCCGAGCGATCCGCGTACGACGCGGCCGGCAGCGCGAGCCGGGCCGAGAGGACGCCGGCGGGATCGAATCCACTGGGCGTACGCTGCAGCGCGAGTGAGCTGCGAATCAGGAGTCCGGCGCCGACGAGCAGGACCAGCGCCACTGCCAGCTCCGCCGCGATCATCGTCGTCCGCAAGCCGTCGTGCAGGGCCCCCATGCCGGCACTGCGGCCGCCCTGCCTGAGCGCAACGTGCACGTCCGTCCTCGATGCGCGCATCGCCGGCGCGAGGCCGAAGATCACTGCGCTGCCGAGCGTCAGCAGCAGCGTGAAGCCGAGCACCACCGGGTCGATCGCGGTCTGCTCCAGGCGCGGCACTCCCGGCGGCGCGGCGGCGACGAGAGCCTGGATCGCGAACGCGGCCAGGGCGAGGCCGGCGACAGCTGCGGCCAGCGCCAGCACCACGCTTTCCGTCAGGAGCTGACGGGCAATCCGTCCGCGCCCGGCGCCGAGCGCGGCGCGGACCGCGATTTCGTTGGCGCGGGCAGCGCCGCGCGCCAGCAGCAGGTTGGCGACGTTGGCGCAGGCGATGAGCAGCACGAAGCCGACAGCGCCGAGCAGCGTGAACATGCGTCCCGGGTAGTCGCCGACCAGTTCGGCCAGCGCCGACGTCGTCGTGAACTGGAGGTCGGCGTTCTCGCGCGGGAAGGCGCCGCGCAGACGTTCCGCATACTGCGCCAGCTCGCCCGTTGCGGCGGCGAGCGTCGCCTCAGGCTTCAGGCGCCCGTAGGCCGCCAGGTAGTGTTCGTCGTGCATCGCGCGCCGCTCCGGCGTGAACGCGATTGGCACCCACAACTCCTCGCCATCGGCGGTGTAGTCGAAGCGCGCCGGCATCACGCCGACGACGTCGTAGGCTCGTTCGTTCAGCGTAATTTGACGGCCGATCACGCCGGGATCGCCGGCGAAACGCTCGCGCCAGAGCCGATGGCTGAGGACGACGACCTGCTCGCGCCCGGGCCGGTCTTCATCGGCCGTGAAAACGCGGCCGCGCTCCGGCGCCATGTCGAAAACGCGGAAGAAGCCGGCGGTCACCCGCGCGCCGACGACGCGCTGGGCGTCGCCGTGGCCGGACATGTTGAAGCTCGAGAACTGCACCGCCGCCGTCGCCGCGAATGCCCGCACCGGTTCGATGCCGTCGACGAAGTTGCCGGCCGAGACGTTGCTGCGGTTGCCACGGAGGTCCTCGTAAACCGCGACGATGCGCTCCGGCGCCGGGAACGGCAGCGGCTGCAGCACGACCGACTTGACGGCGCTGAATATGGCAGTGGTCGCGCCTATACCGAGGGCGAGCGTGACGACCGCGGCGAGCGTGAATCCGGGGTTGCGCAGCAGCTGCCTGACGGCGAAGGTGACGTCCTGCCGCAGTTCGGTCATGTACTCGGTCCGTCGCATCTCGTGGTCCCTCTGAATGCCGAGCGCCCGGCACTGGGCGTTGACCCGGTTGATGTCGCCGAAGCGCCTGACCGCCTCCTCGCGCGCTGCCTCCGGGCGCATCCCGCGCTCGACGAGCTGGCGGGCGCGCATCTCGACGTGGAACGCGAGCTCGGCGTCCACCTCGTCGTCGACGCGCGGCCGCCAGAACCGCGAGCGCAGCCGCTGGCCGAAGGTCATGACGAGGGCAGGAGCACCTTGGAGACGCCGGCCGAGAACTTCGCCCACTCCGCCGTGTCGGCCGCGAGCTGGCGCCGGCCCTTGGCCGTGACGCGATAGAACTTCGCCTTGCGGCCGAGCTCGGACGTTCCCCACTCGGCTTCGATCCAGCCGCGGCGCTCCATGCGATAGAGCGCGGGGTAGAGCGACCCCTCTTCGACGACGACCGCGTCGCCCGTCGTCTCCTCGATCCAGCGGGCGATGCCGTAGCCGTGGCGCACGCCCCAGGTGAGGGTCTTCAGGATCAGCGCGTCCAGCGTGCCGTGGAGCATGCCGTTCGCGTCGGCTTTCTGCGCCATCAATCCTCCGTCCGGGTTGAAGCCTAGACTCTCAGGGTATCAGACGGCCGAGCCTCCGCAAAGGTTGCAGCGGGCTAAAATCGAAGGTATGAGCGCCGTTTTGCTGGGGACGATGGAGACGCCGGTCGGCACGCTGACCGTCGCCGGCCACGACGAGCGTGTCTGTCTCGTGCACTTCGGCGCCGCCGCTGACCAGGTCCGGAAGACTTTGAGCACCTGGTATCCCGACGCCCCGATCAAGGACGCGCGCGATCCGGCAGGCGCCGTTGCCGTGCTGTGCCGCTACTTCAAAGGCGACCTCGATTGCCTGGAGGAGATCGAGGTCGAGCTGCACGGCACGCCGTTTCAGCGCGACGTCTGGCTGGCGCTGCGGACGGTGAAGGCCGGGACCACGAAGTCCTACGCCCAGCTAGCGAGCCAGGTCGGCACGCCGGCGGCGGTACGGGCAGTCGGCGCCGCCAACGGTGCGAACCCGGTCGCCGTCGTGCTGCCGTGTCACCGCATCATCGGCAGCAACGGCAGCCTGACGGGCTACGGCGGCGGCCTCGACCGCAAGCGCTGGCTCCTCGATCACGAGGGCGTCAAGCGCACGCTGTTCTGAAGATTCGCGGAGCTGAAGCTGCGCTGCGAGTGCGTCGGGCCGGGCTTCAGCCCCGCCACGATCACCGCTCCGCGCGCCGCGAGAACCGGTCGAAGATCACTTTAGAGATTCGCGCTCCGGTGACGAGCGCGTCGTTGTCCACGCCCCATCGCATGTCCTCGACCTGCCGGGCGTGAATGGCGATGACGTACGAGAGATTCGGGCCGGTGACGATCGCGGCGTCGCCGCGGACGTGACGCTTGCGGCCGTCGGCACCCGCCTGCTTCTCCTCGTCGGTGCCGGTCTTGTTGCCGATCTGGATCCCGTCGCCGTCGATCTCGCGCGGGATCATCGCGCGATCCTGCTGGCGCCGCAGCGTCGCCAGCATCGCTTCCGACGCCGCCCTGTTCACCGCCTTGCCCTCGGCGATGAGCGCCATCAGCCGCGCCATGTCGCGCGGCGTCGTCATGCCGAGGCCGTACTCGCGTTCGAGCTCCGGCAGGACGTCGGGACGGCCATCGCGGAACGTCGGGCGAAACAGCTTGATCTCGTGAAGGCCGTGGCGCTCGAGACCGGCGTTGACGCGGGCGGTGCCGACCTTCTCGATCAGCATGTTCGTCGCCGTGTTGTCGCTCAGCGCGATCATCAGGTGCACCAGGTCGGCAACGCTGAGCGTCAGCCCGTCGCGCATGCTGCGCAGGACGCCGGCGCCGCCGACCTTGTGCCGTGCTTCGAGCGGCACGGTCGCCTCCATCGTCAACCGCCCGTCGCCCGCCTGTTGCCAGGCTTCGACCATGACGGCCGTCTTGATCGTGCTGGCGGTGGGGAAGCGGAGGTCAGCTCCGACCTCTACGGTCGCGCCGGTCCGGAGGTTGATGGCGGCGACACCCATCTGGCCGCGAAAGCCCTTGACGATGGCGGCGACGTCGGCGGTGAGGGAGTCGGTCATCTGGGAGAGAGGCGCCACCGCGCTCCGAGAGCGTGCCGGGAGACCGGCGGTCGAGGAGAGGACGAACGCCATTCCGGCCATGAAGCCGGCAGCAGCGGCGGCGAGTCGCACCGGGTCACTATAAACCGAAGGATCAGCTTGCAGACGACCGGCCAGTAGCGCATACTCCCCCGAGACCCTACGCACGACCAACTCTTTGAGCTGATGGACGATATCACCACGCTGGGAGCGTATCTCCGGGCCGAACGCGAGCGCCGCGGGCTGACGCTCAAGACCATTTCCGAACGCATCAAAGTCTCTGTCCCTCTACTCGAGGGATTGGAATCCGACGACATCTCCAAGTGGCCCGGCGGCATCTTCCGCCGCGCGTTCGTCCGGTCGTACGCCGACGCTGTCGGCCTCGACCACGACGCCGTGCTCCGCCGCTTTGAACAGCAGCATCGTCCGGCTCAGCCGGAGGTTTCGCCCGACAGCCCGTTGGCCGCCGTCGAACTCGCCGCCCTCGAGCAGGCCCGTCCGGCGCGCAGCGGCTCGTCGCGGCCGGCGCTCGCGCCGTCTCGCGCCCGCTATCTCGGCACCGCCGCCGACCTCACCGTCGCCCTGGTCCTCGCCTTCGGCAGCGCCGCTGCCGGGTCGCGGCTTTTGTGGCCGGTGCTGATGATTGCGGCGTATTACGCGATCGGCGTGCTGCTGACCGGTACCAGTCCGATGGTGGCGCTGCTCTCGCAGGCCGAGGCGCCAGCCGCCCCGCCAGCGGAGTCAGAATCGAACGTCGATCCGTTCCTCGATCATTCCTCCGCCGGGTCCGCGCTTTAGCCTTCGGGCCGCCTTTTCCGTCCTTGGTGTAGGCTCTTCCATACCGCCCGGCCGGGCGGCGAAAAGCGGTCGGCCGCTTGCATTCCCTTCGGAAAGACGAGGAGGACGAACGACATGATTGCGATCATTTCCTGGATTGTGTTCGGATTGATCGTCGGGGCGCTTGCCAAGCTGCTGATGCCCGGCAACGACCCGGGCGGATTCATCGTCACGATCCTGCTGGGCATCGCCGGAGCGGTGGTCGGCGGGCTGGTGGGCCGCGCGCTCGGTTGGTACGGGCCGGATCAGGCGGCGGGCTACCTGATGTCGATAGTCGGGGCGATCATCCTGCTGGCGGTCTACAGGATGGCCACCAAGCGCAGTGCGTGAGTACGTGGCTTAACTCTGGAGGCACCGGCGGCGGCGCTGCCGCCGTCGCGTGCCGATTTCTCAGGTCGACAGACATGACGCTTCGAGCAACGGGTTTCCTGGTGGGAACGATTGCGGCGCTGGCAACTGCCGGCGCGTTCGCGGCCGCGCAAACGGTGGACGAGGTAATCGCGAAGAGCCTGGCGGCGAAAGGCGGCATCGAGAAGCTGCGCGCCGTCGAATCGGTAAAGACCACCGGCCGAATCAAGACGCCGCGCGGCGACCTGCCGGTCGTCAACTGGACCAAGCGTCCCAACCTCAAGCGGCAGGAGATGACGGTCGAGGGTGCGACGCAGATCGTCGCCTACGACGGCACCACGCTCTGGCGCGCCGATCCGAAGATAGGCGGCAAGGCGCAGGTCATCACCGGCCCGATGGCCGAGCGCAATCGCGCCGACGCCGAGGACTTCGACAGCGCGCTGCTCGACTACAAGCAGAAGGGCACCACGATCGAGCTCGTGGCCCCCGCCGCCGGCGCCAGGACCGGGCCGCACCTTCGCGTCACCAAGAAGAACGGCCTCGTCCAGGACGTCTTCCTGAACCCCGAAACGTTCCTGGAGGAGCGGATTTCAACCGTGGTGGAACAGAGCGGGACGAAGGTCGAGATCGTGACCGAGCTGCTGGACTACAAGGCGGTCGACGGCGTCATGGTGCCGTTTCGCATCCGACAGCTGGTGGATGGCAAGCCCCAGGGCGAGGTCAGCTATGCGCAGGTCCAGTTCAACCTGCCAATCGGCGAAGAGTTGTTCAAAATGCCCAAGTAAAAAGGCTCAGGGCTCAGGGCTCAAGGCTCAGGAAAGCCTCGACCGTGAGTCCTGCCCTGAGCCCCCTGAGCCCTGAGCCCTGAGCCCTGAGCCTTCAGGTACTACAGCCCCTTCCCTAGTCGCTCCTGCAGCTTCTCCCGGTAGCCGCGGCTCAACGTGAGGCGCGTCCCCGTGCGCAGCACCACGGCGTACTCGCCGTTCAGCCACGGCTGCATCTCCTGGATCCGCTCCATGTTGACGATGCGGGACCGGTGGATGCGGAAGAACTTCTCAGGATCCAGGCGCCCTTCGATCGCGTTCATCGTCTCGCGCAGCAGGTGCGACGTCGTTCCGACGTGGAGCCTGACGTAGTTGCCCGCCGCTTCGATCCAGTCGATCTCGTCCATCCGCAGGAAGAACAGCCGCCCGCCCGACTTGACGACCAGGCGATCGGTCTTGGGCTGGTCGCGGCGCAGGTCCTTGACGAGCGCGAGCAGCCGCCGGCCGAGGTCGCCGGTCTCGTCGCGCTCGATCTGGCGCCGCGCGCGCTGCAGGGCGTCGCCGAACCGCTCGCGGTCGAAGGGCTTGAGGATGTAGTCGAGGGCGCGGACCTGGAACGCCTTGAGGGCGTGCTGGTCGTAGGCGGTGACGAAGATGACGAGCGGCATGCGGTCGGGCCCGACGGCGTCGATGACGTCGAAGCCGGTCATGTGCGGCATCTGGACGTCGAGGAACACCAGTTGCGGCTGGTGGTCCTGGATCGCGGTCACCGCCTCCTCGCCGTCGCGCGCCTGCGCGACGACCTCGATGTCGGCCTCGGCGCCGAGCAGCGAAACCAGGCGTTCACGCGCGAGCGGCTCATCGTCGACGATGAGCGTCTTGATCTTCTTCAGCGCAGTCGTCCGCTGCGGGCCCGACGGCGCGGTCTCACTGGTCCTGACAACGTGATTGGTTTCCATGGAAGTCCCTCTGTCTCAATGCGTGTTTCGCTGCTCGGTCGGTTCCCGCCTCATCGATCGGATCAGTGCTGGCGCGCGATGGCGCCGAGGCGCCGCCCGCCGCTCGAGGCCCCGGCCGCGTGGTCGCGGGCATCGGTGCCAGACCGCTCTGCGGCGTCCTCGGCTCGCGTCCCGTCCTCGGTGCGCCACGGGATGGCGACGACCACGTTGAGGCCGGCGGGCTGACGGTGGAACTCGAAGCGGTAGTCGGCGCCGAAGAGGTGCTGCAGTCGAGCCCGCGTCGTCGAGACGCCGATGCCTTTCTGCAGCGCCGTGAGCGCGTCCTCCGACAACCCGACGCCGTCGTCGCGCACTTCCATCAGCAGCTTGTCGCCGTCGCGACGGGTCGTGATGTCGATGTGTCCCGGGCCCGCCTTCTTCGCGATGCCGTGCTTGATGGCGTTCTCGACGAGCGGCTGCAGGATCAGGTTGGGCACCAGCGTGTCGAGCGTTTCCGGGGCAACGTCGAAACGGACATTCAGGCGATCGGCGAAGCGCGTCTGCTCGATCTGCAGGTACTTGGTCAGGAAGTCGAGCTCTGCCTGAAGGAGGATCTCCTGCTGGCCGATGCTCTCGAGCGTCAGTCGGAGCAGGTCGCTCAGCCGCATCAGCGTGCGGTCGGCGGCTTCCACGTCGCGGTGCATCAGCGCCGAGATCGCGTGCAGCGTATTGAACAGGAAGTGGGGATGGAGCTGCTGCTGGAGCGCCTTGAGCTGAGCCTCGACCAGCCGGGTCTCGAGTTGGGCGCCGCGGATCGCCCGGTGCCGGGACTCACGATAGTAGAGGATGGCGTGGCTGAGGCCGACGATGGTCCAGTAGGTCATCATCTCCCAGTCGAAGTTCAGGAGCGCCGAGCGCTGAACCTCTGACCACCAGGGGAACGGCCGCCCCTGCGCCCGGGCGAACCACCACTGGACGCCGCTCATGATGGCGATGTGGGTCAGGGAGAAGACGATCACGGAAGGCAGGTGAACGGCGAGCGCCCGCCACAGCCCCTGGCGCTCGAAGCGGAAGTGCTGCGACAGCCAGATGATCGCCGGCGTGAACAGCGCCCAGAGGTACCAGTAGGTGGTGTTCAGGATGACGAGGGTGCGCCAGTAGGTCGTCTCGCGCCCCATCGAGAGCGTGAATTGCCAGGCCAGCAGCGACGACAGCAGGCCCAGGATGGTCGCGGCCAGGAACACGATCGACCACGGGAGCCCGTAGACAGGCGGCATCGCCGCAGGGAGATCGGTCCCGGCGCCTCGGAGATCGAGTTTCCGGTCAGCGGGTGGTTTCATGTGACCCGCGCGCGCTGACGAATAGGCCTGCGGCCGTGCTGAAAGACATGCGAGGTGTTAGACGTATGAAAGGGGTGTTTCGTCGGTCAAAAAAATCAGAATTTTGCCCGTAACATCAAGACCGGCTGGCACTTTGGCGGCCTGAAGCAGCCCATCCGTCCTGGACGCGCGTTCGTCCCGCCTGGAAGGCATTTCGTCCCAGTGGCGGGCAGCGGCCGTAAAGCGTAAGAAAGGTGGGCGTCGGGTCCTGCCCGGGGGAGCCGGGAGCTCCTCGCCCGGATTCCGACAGCGAGCCGAGGAGCGGCCGCCGTCGGCCGTCTGTTCGCCGAGCGGAGGAGTCCCCGCGGCGCGAGCTCGATGCGCGACCACGACGCGACGTTGTCCGCAACGCCGCCGCAACCGATCGGAGCGTACCGCCTGGAGCTCGGGATGACATCCGTATGACGGTCCGTCGCGCGGCGACGTCCCAGCGTCCCGAGAGGCGGGCGGCGCGATGCGAGGCGGCACGGCGCCGCCGCGCGGCGAGCGGCGAGCACACGATTTGCTAGCGAGCGAGCGCCAACCTCTGTATCATGTTTTCCTGTGGGCACATCCGCGACGCGAGCGCATCGCAACTGGCAGACGGGAGAGGTTTTCACCGTCAACGACGCGAACGAGCTCTATGAAGTGGACCGCTGGGGCAAGGGCTACTTCTCCATCTCGTCCGCCGGCAACGTCCTCGTCCACCCGACCAAGGATCCGGCCCAGGCGATCGACCTGAAGCAGCTCACCGATCACCTGATGCTGCGCGGGATCCAGCTGCCCGTCCTCATCCGCTTCCGCGACATCCTCCGCCACCGGGTCGGCGACATTCACGGCGCCTTCAAGGCTGCGATCACGCAGCACAACTACGAAGGCCGCTACGTGTGTGTCTACCCGATCAAGGTGAACCAGCAGCGGCAGGTCGTCGAGGAGGTGCTGGATTTCGGCCGCGAATACGGGTTCGGGCTCGAGGCCGGATCGAAACCGGAGCTCCTCGCTGTCGCCGCCCAGGCCTACAACGACACGCCGATCATCTGCAACGGCTTCAAGGACGCCGAGTTCATCGAGATGGCGATGCTGGCCCAGAAGATCGGCCGCACCGTGATCCCGGTCGTCGAGAAATACACCGAGCTCGGCCTGATCCTCAAGTACGCGGAGAAGGTCGGCGTCCGGCCGCAGATCGGCATGCGCGTCAAGCTCGCCGCCCGCGGCGGCGGCCGCTGGCAGGGATCGGGCGGCTATCGCTCGAAGTTCGGCCTGACGGTCACCGAGGTCCTGCGCGGCCTCGAGGAGCTCAAGGCGCTCGGCATGGCCGACTGCTTCAAGCTGCTCCACTTCCACCTCGGCAGCCAGATCCCGAACATCCGCATCGTCAAGGGGGCCCTCAACGAGGCGGCGCGGATTTACACCGAGCTGGTGAAGGCGGGTGCCGGACTCGAGTACCTGGACGTCGGCGGCGGCCTCGGCGTCGACTACGACGGCTCGCAGACCAACTTCGAGTCGAGCGTCAACTACACCCTCGAGGAGTACGCGAACGACGTCGTCTACCACATCCAGTCAGTGTGCGACGACGCCGGCGTGAAGCATCCGACGATCGTGTCGGAGAGCGGCCGCGCCATCGTCGCTTACCACAGCGTCCTCATCTTCAATGTCCTCGGCGTGTCGGCGTTCGGCGAGGAGAAGATCCCGGAGTCGTTCTCGGAGGACGAAGCCGAGCAGCCGTTGATCGACCTGCTCGAGACCTATCAGAACCTGAACGCCCGTAACGCGCTCGAGAGCTACCACGACGCGCAGCAGGCGCTCGACATGGCGCTCAACCTGTTCAGCGGCGGCTACCTGCCGCTCGATCAGCGCTGCCAGGCCGAGAACCTGTACTGGGCGATCCTGGTGAAACTGAAGCGGCTGGTCAGCCAGATGGACGACGTGCCGGAGGACCTCCAGGGGCTCGACGACACGATGGCCGACACCTACTTCTGCAATTTCTCGCTGTTCCAGTCGTGCCCGGACAGCTGGGCGATCAAGCAGCTGTTCCCGGTGATGCCGATCCATCAGCTGAACACGCCGCCGACGCACCACGCCGTCCTCGGCGACATCACCTGCGACTCGGATGGCAAGATCGATCAGTTCATCGACCGCCGCGACGTGAAGCGGACGCTGCCGCTGCACACCGTCAACGGCGATCCGTACTACCTCGGCGTGTTCCTGGTCGGCGCCTACCAGGAGATCCTCGGCGACCTCCACAACCTGTTCGGCGACACGCACGCGGTCCACGTCAGCCTCGACGAACGCGGCAGCGTCGTCCTCGACGCGGTGATCAAGGGGGACACGGTGAAGGAGGTGCTGGACTACGTCGAGTTCAGCGCCGACGAGCTCGTCCGCAAGCTGCGCAACGACATCGAGCTGGCTGTCCGCCAGGGCAAGATTTCGTACGAGGAATCAGGACGGATGCTGGAGTTCTACGAAGACAACCTCAACGGCTACACCTACCTCGAGGATCCGAAAGAGAAGTGAGACTGCAGACTGAAGATTGAAGATTGACGATTTGGGATTGACGATTGTCGATTGACGATTGCGGTGGTCATTTGCTCGTCAAATCAACAATCGACAATCGTCAATGACCAATCGTCAATCTTCAGTCTGCAATCTGCAATGTGTCACCTCTTCTTCAACCCCTCATCCCTCTTAGCCTTGAACTCATTCCCCGGCTTCCACTCGGGGAAGCGGCTGGCGTTGGCGACGCGGTAGCCGACGCCGAGCAGGAGCGTCGAGTCCTCGACCGCTCCCGACAGATCCCAGTCGGGCTTCACCTGGTCTGAGGGCTGGTGGTAGTCCTTCTTGGTGTACTCGTCGCGCTTCTGCTGGCTGTACTCGGACGGTTTGCCGATGAACTCCACGCCGGTGTCGATGTAGAGCGCCGGCACTCCCTGCTTGGCGAAGTTGAAGTGGTCGGAGCGGTAGTAGAAGCCCTTCTCCGATTCAGGATCCGGGCGGAGCGTGCGGTGCTGTTCCGACGCGGCGTCGCGCAGGTAATCGTCGAGGTCTGAGGCGCCGAGGCCGATGACCGTGATGTCCTTGGTCCGGCCCCACTGGTTGACGCCGTCGACGTTGATGTTGGCGAGGGTCTTCGTCAACGGATAGATCGGCGTGACCGCGTAGGTACTCCGACCCGAGCAGCCCCTGTTCCTCGGCGGTCACCATCACGAACAGGATCGACCGCTTCGGCGCCGGCTTGACCTGGGTGAAGGCGCGCGCGACCTCGAGGAGCGACGCCACGCCCGAGGCATTGTCGAGGGCGCCGTTGTAGATCGTGTCGCCCTTGTCGTCGGGGTCGGGATCGCCGACGCCGAGATGATCCCAGTGCGCCGAGTAGACGACGTACTCGTCCTTCAGGGCCGGGTCGCTGCCTTCAAGCCTGGCGACGACGTTGCGCGAGTCGATCGTGCGGCTGGTGTTCTTCAGCGCCATCGACGCCTTGAGGCGGAGCGGCACCGGCTTGAAGTCGCGCGACAACGCCTGCTTCTTGAGCGCGTCGAAGTCCTGGCCCGCCATCTTGAGCACGCGCTTCGCGGTGTCGAGCGAGAGCCAGCCCTCGATGCTCGCCCGCCCCATGTTCTTGTCGGGCGTGATCAGATCGAAGCGCTCGCCGAGGAAGCCCTGCACGACCTCGTACGGATACCCGGCCGGGCCTTCTTCATGGACGATGAAGACGCCGGCGGCGCCGCGGCGCGCCGCTTCCTCGTACTTGTAGGTCCAGCGGCCGTAGTAGGTCATCGCGTGGCCGTTGAAGGTTCGCGCGTCGAGCTTGGCCGGATCAGCGGGGTCGGGGACCTGCGGATCGTTGACGAGGACGATGATCGTCTTGCCCTTGACATCGAGGCCCTTGAAGTCGTCCCACTTGTACTCGGGCGCGGTGACGCCGTAGCCGACAAACACCATCTCCGAGCCGTCGATGCTGGCGCCATCGGCGACGCGTTTCGTCCACGCGACGACGTCCTGTTTCCACTTGAACGTCGCCCGGCCGCCCGCACCGGCGAGCGTCAGAGGTTTTGCCTCCGCGCCGGTGATGCCGATGAGCGGCACCTTCTGCACGTAGGTGCCGTCGGTGTTGCCGGGCTTGAGCCCGATCTTCTGGAACTGCGCGGTCAGGTATTCGACCGTCTTCTCTTCGCCGGCCGTACCCGGCGCACGGCCCTCGAAGCTGTCGTCGGAGAGTGCCTTGGTGTGTTCCAGGATCGCCGCCGCCTCGATCTTTGGCAGATCGGCGAGGGGAACCGGCGTCGTCGCGGCGGCGCTGCCGCTGGCGGCTGGCGCCGGGGGTTCGGCGCTCCGCGAGCAGGCGCCGGCGAGGACGATCGTCAGGAGCGCGAGGCCTGCAGCGGAGGTGGTCGTCGCGCGCATACGCTACGCCGTCGGCACGGCGACACCGGTGCGGGTGCCGAGCTCGCGATCCATGTCGAGGATCGACGCCGGGTCGTTGCCAATCAGCTTGAACTTGGCGACGATCTCGCGGCCGACCTTCTCTTCCTCGACCTGCTCGGTCAGGAACCACTGCAGCTCGGCGACGGCGGCGAACGCCTTCTCCTTGAACGCGATCTCGTAGAGCGAGTCGATCTGCTTGCTGACCAGTTGCTCCTGCGCCAGCGCCTTCTCGAAGATGTCGGCGAGCGAGGCGAACTCCTGGCGCGGTTCCGCCAGCGGCTTGAGCTCGGATTTGGCATCGCGCGCGAGGATGAAGTCGAACAGCTTCATCGCGTGCATGTACTCTTCCTGGCTCTGCAGCCGCAGCCAGCGCGCTGCGCCGGTGAACTTCTGCCGCTCGCACCACGCCGACATGGCGAGGTAGGAGTACGACGCGCTGAGCTCGGAGTTGATCTGCTGGTTGATCGCGTCGACCACGGGTCCCGTCATCTGGCCATCCTCACTATCGCGCCGGGCGGCCGGCGTTGAATCACGTCCGCCGCGGCAGGGGAAATCGCGGCCGCTTTCGGCCGGCGGAGCCGGCTCGGCCACCTCGTTCTACTGTATCGCAAACATCAGGAACCACGTCCGTTGCGCGGCGCTGAAGTTGTCGTCGCTGACGAGCATCAGGGAAGCCCGGCCGTCAGCCAGCCGCGGGCCGAACGTCATGCCCTCGAAGTTGTCGAGCGTGGGCGCCAGGTCGGTGCTGATCCCGTCGACGTCCGAGAGGTCGAGTACCAGCGTCTTGCTCACCGGCACGACATCGGCGCGCCCTTTGAGCGATTCGATGCCGGCGATGTTGGTCGCGCCCGCCAGCGTGACGCGGTAGATGCGGATGCGGTTCGCGCTCGCTCCCGGCTCGGCCGGATTGGCGACGAAGCTCCGCTCTAGCGTCAGCAGCGTCGTCCGGTCGAGCGCCAGCAACTCCACCAGGCCGTTGACAGAGGTTCCCGGCTGGTAGGCCGGCTTGTGCACCGGCTCGAGGTCGTAGGCGAACTCGCGAGACGGCTCGTAGGTGGAGTCGCGCTCGGCGTACTCGACGATTCGCACGCGTGCGCCGGCGTCGAAGCTTGCGGGTGCGCCGTCCTGCACCAGAGCGTTCTCGGTACCGACGAACAGGCGATCGCCATCCGGCGCGATCGCCAGCGCCTCGAACCCGGCATTGCCGCGAGCGCCGCGCGTGAGTTCCCCCGTCGGTTCCGGCACGAAGTGGTGGGGGATGGTCAGGGCGCGCATGAATTCGCCCCGCCTGCCGTATTCCTCGAGGATCGGCGGCAGCCTCGGCTCGGCCGTCGTACCTTCCGAGCACACCAGAAAATTGCCGTTCGGCAGGATGACGAGACCCTCGTGATCGGTCGAGAGGCCTCTCGTCCCGAGCTCGAGCGTAACCACGCCTGTCGTCGTCACTTTCATCGCGCCGCCGGCGCCGTCGACGAAGAACGTGTAGATGCGCCCGCCCCGGCGGGCGTCCGACAGTCCGAAGATCTCGGTGCCATCCCCCGCCGCCGCCAGCGCCGAGATCCCGCCGAAGGGCAGGCCGGTGAGCGCGGGGTAGCGTCCGAGCGGGGCGATGCTGACCTGGCCATCCAGCGTCAGCGCTGCCACTGCCCGGGGTACGTCCGGCCGGCGAATGTTCGTGGACCCTCCGCAGCCGGAGAGGACAGATGAAGAGAGCAGGACGAGGAGCAGGGAGCGAAGTGAGGGCGCGAGTTTCACCGCATCATTATCCTGTCAACCGGACCGAGGCGACAGAACCTGGCACAGTCGATCATGCACTATTCTTTTTGCCATGAACCTCGTCGCGCCGTCGGCGCTCGCTCTCGCTCTCGCGTTGACACTGCCGCTCTCGTCGGCGCCGATTCTCACGACTGCCAGCGGAGACAACTGGGCGCAGTGGCGCGGTCCCGACGGTCTCGGCATTTCGCCGGACGCGTCGTACCCTGACGAGTGGTCGCCGGGCAAGAACATCGCGTGGAAGACGCCGGTCCCCGGCCGTGGCCACTCGTCGCCGATCGTCTGGGGCGACCGCCTCTTCCTGACGACATCGATCGAGGGCGGACCGGCGCCCGACGGGCACAAGGCGATCGGCCACCTCGGCTACGACCTCAAGCCTGGCTACCTGCACCCCGACAGCGTCGGCGCCGATCGCGTCTACACGCTGAAAGTGCTCGGCTTCGATGCGAAGAGCGGCAAGCAGCTCTGGGAGCGCACGGTCTACGACGGCGTCATGTACGACAACCGCCACCGCAAGAACACCTACGCCTCGTCGACGATGGCCACCGACGGCAAGGCGGTCTACGCGTTCTTCGAGTCGGGCGGACTCTACGCGTTCGACATGGACGGCAAGCCGTTGTGGAAGAAGTCATTCGGCGGCATCGGCAAAGGCGGGATGGGACCAGGGACGTCGCCGATCGTGTTCGAGGATCTGATCATCCTGCAGTGCGACCAGGAGATGGGCTCGGGCTCGTTCATCATCGCGCTGCGAGCCAGGGACGGCAGCGAGGTGTGGCGGCAGGAACGAACGACGAGACGGAGCTGGGCGACGCCGCTGGTCGTGAAGGGCACGCAGCGCGTCGAGATGGTGACGGCCGGCGCCGAGATGGTGGTGTCCTACGACCCGCGCACAGGCAAGGAGCTCTGGCGCGCCAACGGCACGCAGAGCCATCCGATTCCCAGCGCGGTCGCCGGACACGGCCTGGTAATCCTGACCGCCGGCAGCCAGGCCAAGCGCGCGATGGCGATCAAGCTCGGCGGCGAGGGCAACCTCGTCGACTCGCCGGCAATCGCCTGGCGCTACGCCAAGGGCACGGCCTACGTGCCGTCCCCGATCCTGGTTGGCCCCTACCTCTACCTGATGACCGACGGCGGCATCATGACCTGCCTCGAGGCGGAAACCGGAAAGCTCGTGTACGAAGGCGGCCGGCCGCCGGTTCCCGCGACCTTCACCGCATCGCTCGTGTCGTTTGGCGACAAAGTGCTGGCGACCAGCGAGGACGGCGATACGTTCATGATCCGCACCGGTCCCCGTCACGAGGTGGTGCGAACGAACTCAGTCGGCGAGCCGGTATACGCTTCACTCGCGCTCGCCGGCGGCACTGTCTACATCCGCGGCGCGCAGCATCTCTTTGCCATCAGGAACTAGCGATGCGCCGGTGCAGCGCGCTCACAGCAGGCAGATGAACTCACCGAGGATCATCGCAGTCGCGCCCCACACCTGGTGTCCGAGCAGATCGAAGTAGGGATACTCCATCGCCACACCCTCGCGCACGCGGGTGCCGCGACCGATCTTCGACGCGTCGCGCAAATCGTCGAGCGAAACTTCCAGGATCTCTTCCACCTCGCCCGGCGCGGCAATGAACGCCGGCGCCGTGTCGGTCACGCCGACGATCGGATGCAGCGTGAACCCGCTGACGACGACGTGGACTGGCGTGAGCTCGCCGAGGATGCGGACCGCGGCGGGATCGACGCCGATCTCCTCTGACGCCTCGCGCAGCGCCGTCTCGGCCAGCGTCTCTCCCGGATCGGCGGCCCCCCCCGGCAGGCTGATCTGGCCGGCGTGGCGCGGCAGATGACTGGCCCTGACCGTCAGCGGCACCGCGACGTCGGTACTCGCGCGGATAGAGGAGCAGCAGACCCGCGGCGATACGAGAGTCCGCCGGAAAATGCCCGGCGCGCCACTCCGGCCGCGGTGGCTGCGGCGCGAACCTGAGCTGCGCCTGCAGTCCCGGCAGGGTACCCGCGAGACGTACTCGCAGCGATTGTTCGATCTGTTCGAGCATTTGGGTTGACGCGCGTCGTCGCGTTCAGGGTCTCGGTTCACTGTATACGGTTTCAAGGCGCAGCCGTCGTTCCCGGCGAGCGGGCCCCGTACCGGCGTCGCCCACACGTTTCACCGCCAATGGAAATGGCATCCGCCATCACGCTTGGGGCCGCCTGGTGACCGCGGGCGTGACGACGTCGGGCCGTGGCGCCGACTTCGCGCCGTGGAAAACGGACCCTCCGCGGCGCGGCTCACGATGCGGCGGCGGCTTGGGGTTTGCCGTACGCCGGTAAAGCATCGGTTCGGCCACAAGCTTCCTCGACCGCCGGAGACGAATCGGCGCCGCCGCCGATGGGACCCGCTGCGGGCCCGTTTTTCGAGTCCGCTGTCACGCCGCTCACACGGCGCCGCATCCCGACGCCGTCACGCCCGCGGGTGATCCGATCGAAGCCGCTCGTCTCGCGTCCTGAAAGCCGCGGCGTCTCAGCGCGAGCGCCGCGGCCGCTCGATAACGTCGTCGGCCCGTGATCTCAGCGGAGAGATCCGTGACCTCTGCAACTTCGTTGCGGTCTTCCCTTCAACCGCAAGTGCTACCATGCCCCCGATGTCCGCTTTTCCCGAGATCCCCGACCTTGTCGGCCGTACGGTCCTTGCCCGTGTCCTCGGCTGCACCTTCGACGACTTCATCTTCGCCCCGCAGCGCAGCGTCCTGGCCCGCCGCGACCCGTCGGTCATCGACCTGTCGTGCCAGCTGTCGCGCCGGATCACGCTGAAGCGGCCGATCGTCTCGGCCAACATGGATACCGTCACGCGGGCGCCGATGGCGATCGTCCAGGCCGAAGAAGGGGGCATCGGCATCATCGATCGCGGGTTCCGCTCGGGCGAGATCGAGCCGCAGGTTCGCGAAGTCGAGATCGTCAAGCGCACGCAGCATGGCGTCATCAACGATCCGTACAGCATCGCGCCGACGGCGACGATTGACGAGGCGCGTACGATGATGGCGAGGTCGGGCGTCGGGACCCTGGTCGTCGTCGACGAGCGGCGCCGGCTGAAGGGACTGCTCACCGAGCGGGACGTGCGGTTCGTCAACGGCCGCGACAGGCGCGTCGCCGATCGCATGACGCCGACCGACCGCCTGGTGACGCACGCGGGCGCCGCGGACCCGGGCGAAGCCGAGCGGATCATGGTCGAACGCAAGGTCAAGAAGCTGCCGCTTGTCGGCCCCGATGGCGAGCTCATCGGCCTCGTCACGGCAAAGGACCTGGTGCGACAGCGGCGGCTGCCGTTTGCGACCCGCGACGAACAGGGGCGCCTGCGCGTCGGCGCCGCGATTGGCGCGACCGGCGACTACCTCGAGCGCGCCGCGGAGCTGGTTCGCGCCGGTGTCGACGTGCTCGTCATCGACATCGCCCACGGCCACTCGGTCGTGATGGAACGGGCGATGACCGAGTTCCGCAAGAAGTTCAGCGACGTCGAGCTCATCGCCGGCAACGTTGCGACCGGCGACGGAGCGACCTTCCTGCGCGAGCTCGGCGCCGACGGTATCAAGGTCGGGATCGGGCCTGGCGGCGGCTGCACGACGCGAATGACGACCAGTTTCGGCGTGCCGCAGCTGCAGGCCCTGGTGGAATGCCGGCTGGCGATGGCCGGCTCCGACGTGCCGCTCATTGCCGACGGCGGCATCAAGCGGCACGGGTCGCTCGCCGAGGCGCTCGTTTTCGGCGGCGACTGCGTCATGCTCGGCAGCGCGTTCGCCGGCACCGAGGAGGCGCCGGGCGAGATCGTGCACAAGTCGGTGCTGCTGCCGGAATCGCAGAAGACGGTGAAAGTGCCGTTCAAGGTCCTGCGCGGCATGGCCTCGCTTGCCGCCATCCGCGACCGCCTCGACGTCGAGGACGCCGACCAGGTCGAGCTCGAAGCCATCGGCGCCGAAGGCATCGAGATCAGCGTGCCGGCGCGCGGCTCGGCCCGCACCATTGTCCGCGAGATGATCAAGCACCTCTGCTCGTCGATCAGCTACGGCGGCGCCTCGAGCCTGTCCGAGCTGCGCCAGCGCTTCTGGGCGGACCCGTCGAAGTACCTGATCCAGCAGTCGACATCGGCGCGGCGCGAGTCGTACGAACGATGACGGTGACCGCACGCGAGGCCAGCCGCAGGCTGCGCCAGCATGCGGTTCCTGGCGTCGCCGACGTCCTGCAGCGGTTCTTCAAGACCGGTCGGGGCGAGTACGGCGAGGGTGACCGCTTCCTCGGCGTCAAGGTCCCGGCGACCCGCCGCGTCTGCCGCGAGTGTCGCGGCATGGCGTTCGAGGAGATCGAGCGGCTCCTGCAGTCGAGGATCCACGAAGAGCGGCTGCTGGCGCTGCTGATTCTCGTCGACGCGTTCGCTGCCGCCGACGCCGCCGGGCGGCGGCGGATCTGCGACTTCTACCTGCAGCACACCGCCTTCATCAACAACTGGGATCTCGTCGACGCCTCGGCGGCACAGATCGTCGGCGCCTGCCTGCGCGATCGCAGCAAAGCGCGACTCGCCAGGCTGGCGCGCTCGCGTTCGTTGTGGGAACGGCGCATCGCCATGATCGCGACCTACGACGGGATTCGCCGCGGCGAGCTCGATGCAACGTTCAGGATCGCCGACCTGCTGCTCCACGACGAGCACGATCTGATTCACAAGGCCGTCGGCTGGATGCTGCGCGAAGCCGGTAAGCGTGACGGCGCGGCGGCGCGCCGCTTTCTCGCCTCCCGCTACCGCACCATGCCGCGCACCGCCCTTCGCTACGCGATCGAGCGTTTTCCCGAGCGCGAGCGCAAGCGGTATCTCGAGGGGACGGTCCAGTCCGTACTTCAGGCTTCGGGCTCGGCCAGGAGTGACAGCAGCGCCGCCGGGTCGTCGATGAACCGTTCGCGGCCATCGAAGTCGCCGTTGCCGAAGCGGTAGCCGAAGCCGTAGCGGGCGAGGCAGATCGCGGCGCCGGCATTTCGCGCCGTCGCGAGATCCACCGGCGAATCCCCAATCATCATCGTCTCGGCCGCAGATACTCCGGCTTCGGCGATCAGCCACAACAGTCCCGACGGGTCAGGTTTGCGACCATGCCGGGTGTCGCCGCCGACGACGTGCGTGAAGCGGTTGTCGAGGGCGAGCCCGCGCAGCACCTTGAGGCTGGCGGCCTGCGGCTTGTTGGTCAGCACCGCGAGACGGTGCCCTTGCGCCCGCAGGGCGTCGAGGGTATCGACCATGCCCTCGTACGGCCGCGTCGTCGCCAGCAGCCGTCCGTCGTAGTGATGCAGGAACCGGTCGAGCGCGCCGGGTGTGTCATCCGGAAGACCGGCCCTGGTCAAGGCACGGCGGACGAGCACCGCCGCCCCTTCGCCGACCATTTCGGTGACCGCCTCCGACGACAGCGGCGCGGCGCCAAGCTCGACGAGGAGGGCATTGGTGGCGTCGGCCAGATCGCGGTGGGAATCCACGAGGGTACCGTCGAGATCGAACACGAGAAGGCGCATGCTGAGCCATTCTGCCGGAAGAATTCGCATTCTGTAGTGCGAAGCTCCGGACAGCAGCAGAAAGATGGACGTTACGGGAATGTTTGGCGGCGCGGACGGCGTCCACTTGTGGCGGACGGCGAGCCTTGCCTTCTTCGCCTTCACCGTCGGCATCGTCCTGCGGCAGGGCCGGCGCGGCCGCGCCGTGGGACGCATCGTCGCCGGGGCCGCGGCTGGCAGCGCCGTCGCCCTGATCGCCGGCCTGGACCAGCCGGCGATCCTGGTCGACTGGATCTGGCCGCCGCTCGTGCTGCTGATCGCGTACTGGACCAGCGGCCGGCTGTTCGCGGCTGCGTCGCCGGCGCAGGAGCGGGCGCTGGCCTGGCTCGATGCCCGCCTCGATCTTTGCGGCGTCGCCGCCAGGCTGCCGCGGGCGCTCGTCGAGCTGCTCGAGTGCGCCTACGCCGGCGTCTACCTGCTGGTGCCGCTGGCGCTCGTGCTCCAGCTCGTCTTCCTGCCGCAGGCCAGCATCGGCAGGTTCTGGGCCGTGGTCCTGGTCACCGACTTCATCTGCTTTGCCGGGCTGGCGTGGGTGCAGACGCGGCCGCCGCGAGTGTGCGAGAACGACGAGCCGTGGACGTCAGCCGTCCGCCGCTTCAACCTGCGGCTGCTCGGGTCGACGAGCATTCAGGTCAACACGTTTCCGAGCGGCCATGCCGCCGAGGCACTGGCCGCCTTCCTCTTGGTTGCCCAGGCGCCCGCGTATGTGACGATCCCGATGTTCATCGCCGCGATCGCGGTGTCGGCCGGCGCGGTCCTCGGCCGCTACCACTACCTCGCCGACATCCTCGCGGGCTGGCTGACGGCGATCCTCGTCTTCTTCCTTCTCTGATCGCGATCAGTGCAACCGCGACTCGGGCGCCGCGGCCATGCCTTCGCTCAGTGAGAACCCCTGGAACATCGACGACGGGTCCTCCTCCTCGAAGGTGAGTCCGACCTGCGCCCGCAGCTTGTAGTGTCGCCACAGCCCCAGCGTGAGCGCCACGCCGATCGTCATGACCGAGAAAACGATGAGCGCCGCGGTCGAAGGATTGCGCTGCAGCGCCAGCTGCATCCTCGCCGGCGCGAACGCGTAGGTGATGAAGCCGGTGAGATACAGCGGCCACGCGACGCCGACGCGGGACGTGCCCGGATAATAGGTGCTGGTGAACGGGATTTTCGCGAGACTGAGCAGCAGGATGCTGACCAGGAGGATGCCCATCGCGGCCGAGACGTAGACGTGCGTCGCCAGCAGCGAGACGCTGCCCCACATGATGCCGTTCACCGCCGCGAGAACCAGCGACGGGCCGACGCCAATCAGCAGCAGCGCGGCGCGGACGCCCTTGATCGCGGCGACACGATCGCGCGGCTCGGCCATCCGCACCGCCCAGCGCGCCCGCGGCTCGGTCGGGATGGCGACGGCGATCCGCATGCCGATCAGCGTGAAGAAGGAGAGCAGCAGCGGCCCGGCCAGCATCTCGAGGTTCGGCGCGCCGAGCGCGGCGACGCCGCGGCGAATGATCAGCGGCACGATTCCCGACGCAATGACGGCGCCGGCGACGCCGACGTAGGCCGACATCAGCAGCCGGTGGCTTCGGCTGCGCGCCAGCGTCCGCAGCACCTGCTCGAACACCGCGCGGGCGACCGGGGTGCGGCACAGGGCACGTGTCGCAACCCTGCTGATCGTCACGCGCAGGCGGGTTCGCGCCGCGATCTCCCGCGACTCCAGCGCCAGCCGTGTCAGGCGGGCATGCGTCAGGACGAAGAGTGCCACCGCGGCTGACGTGCTGACCGCCGTTGCCGCGAGCGCGATTGCCGCCAGAACCGGTGCGCCGGCCGCCGGGCGCCCGCCAATCATCTCGTTGAGGCCGAGGAACCACGCCGAGGGCAGCGCCAGCACCCAGCCCGCCCGCAGATCGCTCGGCAGCGCACCGGCGACCATCGGCATGAAGAAGGCGACCTGCAGCAGCGCCAGCACGAACAGGATCTGGGCCAGGAACGAGAGCCGGTCGGCCGCCCGCGAACCGCCGACGTTGAGCGCGAGGCCCTGCAGGGCGAGGAGCGCGGTGAAGACGAACACCGCCGCCATCGTCGTCGACACGAAGTGCGCGACCAGGCCGCGCAGCGGATTCGTTGCCCCGCCGAACGCTCCCGCCGCGAGCCCGTAAGTCAGCGTCGGCACGGCGTTGACGCCGATGATGAAGATGCAGCAGAGCGCGGCCAGCGCCAGCAGGCGGGCGCCGATGAGGATCCGGCCCGAGACCGGCAACGGCGTCAGGATGCGCGCGTCGCGGCGGTCGGGAAAGACGCCGTCCCAGACAATCAGCGCGACCACTCCGGCGACCGTCATCGAGAGCGCGATGAAGATCAGCCGGTGCAGTAGCAGCGCCCTGGTCAGCGCCTCCGCCCCTTGCGTCTGCAGCAGCGATCCGATCAGCTTGATCGGCAGCAGCAGCCCGGGCATCGCCAGGAAAGCCAGGCTCCAGACGACGAATTGGGCCTGCGGGACGTCGGGCGGCAGGAGATCGCTCTCGAAGAAGCGGCCGAAGAACGTCCGGGCGAGCAGCCGCGTCGGTGTCGTCGTGCCGCGGGCCGCGTCGGGAGGCGTCATCACCACTCAGCGCTTCATCACTGCGACGAGGTCGCGGGCGATGCCGTCGATGTCCGCTTCGATCACCAGCTGCCGGAAGACGTGCTCGAGCGACGGCAGCTCGAGCAACTCGCGCAGCCGCAGGACCGAATCGTGAGCCACGACCTTGCCGTCGTTGAGGATGATGACATCGGTCGCGATTCGTTCGACGCTCTCGAGCACGTGCGAGCTGTAGATCACCATCCGGCCCTCGGCGGCGAGCGCCTGGACCAGGCTGCGCAGCACCAGCGTCGTCGTCACGTCGAGGCCGGAGTTCGGCTCGTCGAGGATGATGATCTCCGGATCGTGCAGCAGCGCCGCCGAGATCAGGATCTTCTGCCGCATCCCCTTGGAGTACGCCGACAGCGGCGCGTGAGCGTCGTCGGTGAGGTTGAACAGCGTCAGGAAGCCCTCGGTCCTGGCATCGATCGTGGCCTGCGGCAGGCCGCGCAGCTGGCCGACGAGCGACAGGTATTCCGGGCCTGTGAGATAGGTGTAAAGAACAGCTTCCTCGGGGACGTAGCCGACCCTGGCCTTGTAATCGAGGATGTCGTCGCGGACGTCGTGGCCATCGAGATGGACGGTGCCGCCGGACGGCTCGAGGAGGCCCGCGAGGATCGAGACGGTCGTCGACTTCCCGGAACCATTCGGCCCCAGCAGCCCGAGCACGCCCCCCGGTTCCAGCGAGAACGACACGCCACGCACCGCCTGGATCGCCGAGTAGTACTTCGTCAGCAGGCGCGCTTCGAGCATGCTTATCGGACACCGCAGGGGGCGGGAAGTTCCTTGGATGTGCTGGGTGCAGGGTGCCTGGTGCCCGGTGCTCGAAGGGGCAGGTGCGAGGGTGCCAGGTGCGAGGCGTGCCAGGTGCGAGGGTGCCAGGTGCGAGGTGCGTGCTTCGTCCACGTCATCCAGCTTAGAATGCGCAAATGTACGGTCTCGTTCTGATCCTTCATTCGCTGATCCGCTGGCTCGTTCTGCTCGCCGGCATTGTCACGGTGGTGCGCGCGATCACCGGCTGGCGGACCGGCCGGCCGTGGACGCTCGCCGACGACCGCGCCGGCGCCCGCTTCATGATGGCGTTCGACCTTCAGCTGCTGCTCGGATTGCTGCTCTACTTCCTCCTCAGCCCAATCACCCGGGCGGCGATGCAGGACTTCGGTGGCGCGATGGCGAACTCGGCACTGCGGTTCTGGGCCGTCGAGCATTTCTTCGGCATGCTCGTCGCGATGGTCCTCACCCACGTCGGCCGCGCCCGCGTCCGCCGTGTCAGCAGCGACAGCAGGAAGCACAAGGTGGCAGCCGTCTTCTTCACACTCGCGCTGCTGACGATCCTGGCGTCGATCCCATGGCCCGGCACTGTCGCCGGCCGGCCGCTGCTTCGCTGGTAGCCACCACAGATTTCTCGCTTCGAGAGGACGCGCATGAGGGTTCGGTCGAGACTGATCCTGATCTGGATGTTCGTTGTGACGACGGCCGCGCTCGCGGCGCAGTCGCGCCTGGTGCCCGCGCCGGAGTCGGTCTTCGGCTTTCCGGCCGGGGCCGACTACAAGCTCGCCACCTACGATCAGTCGGTCGCCTACCTGCAGAAGCTTGCCGCCACGAGCAAGCACATCCGCCTCGTCGAGACCGGGCGGACGACGCAGGGACGGCCGATGTATTTCGCGCTGATCTCGAGCCCGAAGAACCTCGAGCAGGTCGAGCGCTACCGGCAGATCGCGCAGCGGCTCGCGCACCCGCAGGGCCTCACCGACGAGCAGGCGCGCCAGCTCGCGAAGGACGGCAAGCCGTTCATCCACATCGACGGCGGCCTGCACTCGACCGAGGTGGCGGGCCCGCAGCACGCGCCGCAGCTCGCCTACGAGCTGATCAGCAAGGCGCAGGCCGACGACCCGGCGACGAAGACCATCCTCGACAACGTCATCGTCATGCTGTGGCCGACACTCAATCCCGACGGCCAGCAGATGGTCAGCGAGTGGTACATGGCGAACGTCGGTACGCCCTACGAGCTGTCGCCGCTGCCGCAGCTCTATCAGGAGTACGTCGGGCACGACAACAACCGCGACGCCTACATGCTCAACATGATCGAGTCGCGGGTCGTCGAGCAGGCGTGGCGCGACTGGGAGCCGAGCATCGTCTACGTCCACCACCAGTCGTCGCCGTTCCCGACCCGCATCTGGCTGCCGCCGTTCTCCGAGCCGATCGGATCGGACGCGCCCCCGCTGATGTCGCGCGAGGTCAACATGATCGGCATGGCGATCGCCAAGAGCCTCGAGGAGCGCGGCCAGCCCGGGGCGACGCACATGGGCACGGCGTTCGACGCCTGGTATCCCGGCTACATCGACTACGCGCCGAACTTCAAGAACGTGCCGGCGTTCTGGACCGAGACGGCGTTGTTCCAGTACGCGACGCCGCGCGAGTACACGATCGCCGACTTCCCGGAGAACTTCCGCGACCTGCGGCCGCAAAGTCTCTATCCCAGCCCATGGACGCCCGGCTGGTGGCGCCTCGGCGACGCCGTCGCCTACATGCAGACCGCCTCGCTCGCCGTGCTCGACTACGCCTCGCGCTACAGGGAATCGCTTCTCTACAACCGCTACGCTGCCGGCCGCGACCAGATCGCGCGCGGCAGGAAGCAGGCGCCGTTCGCCTATTTCGTGCCGCAGGAGCAGCGCGACCCGGTCGCCGCCGTCGAGATGCTCAGGCGAATCGCCTTCGGCGGCGTGCGCGTGTCGCAGCTGACGACGGCGGTCACGGTGGCGGGCGAGATGTTCCCCGGCGGCACCTGGGTCGTGCCGACCGATCAGGAGTTCGCCGCGATGGCGCGCCAGGTCCTGAACCCGCAGCGCTATCCCGACATGCGGCTCTATCCCGGCGGTCCGCCGCTGCGGCCCTACGACGCCGCCGGCTGGTCGCTGCCGCAGCAGATGGGCGTGCGCGTCGTCGCCGCCGCGGAGCCGCTCGGCGACGACGTCCGGTCCGCGATGCGGCTGCTCGGACCGTCGCCGGATCCGACGGCGCGGCCGAAGCCGTACAACTCCGCGGCGACGGCAGACGCGGCGCCGTTCGACAGCGTCCCCGGCATCGGCTTCGACTCGAACCCCGGCGCGGCAGCGATCGTGCCGCGTGCGGGCCACATCAACGGCACCGGCGGCGATCTGATCGTCGATCCGGCGCAGAACAATACGTTCCGGGCGCTGAATCGCGCCTGGAAGGAAGGGGCGAGCGTGCATCGGGTGGCGGCGGCCGGCGATGCCGGACCGCGCTACGCGATCCGCGGGCTGAGCGCGGCGGCGCAGGCCGAGATCGTCAAGGCGCTGGCGATCGTCGCCGAGCGCGGCTCGGTTGCCGACGCGCCGCTGAAGCGGCCGCGCGTCGGCCTGTTCCGGCCGTGGGGATCGAGCATGGACGAAGGCTGGACGCGCTGGGTGCTCGAGCAGTACCGGCTTCGACATCGTCGCCCTGCGCCCGGCCGACTTCCGCGCGCCGCTGGCAGACAAAGTCGACGTCGTCATCCTGACCGAGGACGGCCGGCTGCCGGTCGAAGGTGCGGTTGCCGGCGGCCGCGGCGCCGGCGGCGGGGCGGCGGCTGGCGGCGGGCGCGGCGGCGGCCGCGCCGTTCGCCCGGAGTACGCGGATCGGGTCTCGACCGCGGACCTCGATCGCTTCGAGCAGTTCGTCCGCGACGGCGGCACCCTGATCTGCCTCGGCGGAGCGACAGCGTTTGCGATCTCTCAGTTCGAGCTGCCGGTGAAGAACGTCGTCACCGGCCTGAAGCCCGAGGACTACTTCCTGCGGGGGTCGATCGTGGAAGTGACGCCCGACGTTGCGCACCCGGTGATGGCCGGAATGCCGGCGAAAGCCGCCGTCTTCATGGACGGCGGCCCGGTGTTCGCGACCGGCGAGGGCTTCGACGGCCGGGTGCTGGCGGCCTATCAGGAGTCGGGCTCGCCGCTCCTGTCGGGTTTCCTGATCGGCGAGAAGTACCTGAACGGCAAAGCCGCGGCGCTCGAAGCGCGTCTCGACAAGGGCCGCGTGATCCTTTTCGGCTTCCGGCCGCAGTGGCGCGGTCAGCCGTTCGGGACGCTGCGGGCGCTGTTCAATGCCGTGCTGCTCGGCCCGTCCTGAACGCCGTTACTTCTTCGTGACCTTCACGCCGCCGTTGTGCGTGCGGACGCGAATCGGCGGGCCGCCGGCGCCGAGGTCAGTGCTCAGCTGGTTGTCGATCTGTCCCTGTATCGTCACCGGGAAGTCGATGTTGAAGCGGCCGTTCACCGTGCCGGTCTCGAGCCGCGCCGAGTACTGTTCGGGAATGCGCAGGTTGACGCCGCCGTTGCTGGTCTGGACGTCGAGGCCGGATCCCTTCCAGCTCGGTCCGTCGAGATCGACGTCGACGCCGCCGTTGCTCGTGCTGCCCTTGACGTCGCCGGACAGGTTCGCCAGCTTGACGCCGCCGTTGACGGTCTTGAATTCGATGTCGCCCTCGACGTCGCGAATGCTGATGCCGCCGTTCGTCGTGCGCAGCGCCAGCGAGGCGACGTTCGGCACGGCGAGTCGATAGCTGACCGACCAGCTCTCGCGCCGGCCGAGCTGCGGTCCGGTCGCTGTGACCTGGTCCGGCGCGGCAGTCACTTTGACCGCGTCCGCGATCTGGCGGGCGCGCTCCGTCGTTTCCGCCTGGGCGACCACGCGTGCCAGGATGTGTACGTCGCCGCGCGATTCGCCGCGGACGTCGATGCCGCCGTTTGGTTCGGCGTTGACCGTCAGCACCCCGCCGGCGGGGACGGTGAACTGCCGGACGTCGCAGACGCCCTGACGGTCGCTGCCCCAACGTTCGCCACTGCACCAGTCGCTTGCCGGGGCCTGGGCGCGCGGGGCCGCCCCCGTCGCGGCCAGCAGCATAAGGACGGGAATCGCACGTTTGATCATGATCTTGGCTCCTCGGCTCCTTTGGACGGAATCGACGCGCCTCACGTTTATCGACCGCCCGCAATCTTCTGCGCCGGCTGAACCCCTGAGCTTCGCCGGCGTCTAAGGCACTGAATGTTCTGGCAGGACGTCCGTTACGCCGTCCGTACCCTCAGGAGCAACCTGGGCGTCACCCTGACGGCCGTCCTGTGCCTGTCGATGGGCATCGGCCTCAACGGTGCGATCTTCAGCGTCGTCGACGGCGTCCTGCTGCAACCGTTTCCCTACCGCGACGCCGACCGAATCGTGGTCGTCAGGTCGGTCGCGCCGCGCGCCGGCGACGGCGGCGGCGTCTCGTGGAAGGACTTCCGCGACCTCAGCGAACAGAGCCGGACGCTGACGCCGATCGCCGCGTTCCAGGTGCGATCGCTCACCCTCTCGGACAGCACGACCGAGCCCGAGCGCTACACCGGCGCCACCGTCTCGTCCGGTCTGTTCTCCCTGCTCGGAATGCTGCCTGCGCTCGGTCGCGACTTTCAACCCGCCGACGATCTCCCCACCGCCGGACGTGTCGTCATGCTCAGCGACGATGTCTGGCGGCAGCGCTACGACGGCGATCCGGCGATCGTCGGCCGTTCGATCCTCGTCAACGGGCTGCCGCACACCGTCATCGGCGTGATGCCGCCGAAGTTCATGTTTCCGGAAACGCAGCGCCTGTGGGTTCCGGCGGCGCCGTACTTCGATGCCCTGGCGCGGGACGTCCGCGCCCTCTCGGTGATGGCCAGGCTGGCGCCCGGCGTGACGCCGCCGAACGCGGCCTCTGATCTCGATGGCATCGCCGCGCGGCTCGCGGCCGATTATCCCAAGGAGAACGAGGGCTGGAAGTTCAGGCTCGGCCCGCTCAAGGAGTGGATGATCCCCGAGGAAGTCGAGCTGGTGATCCTGGCGATGATGGGCGCCGTCACGCTGGTCCTGATCATCGCCTGTTCGAACGTCGCCAACCTGCTGCTGGCCCGCGCCTCGGCCCGGCATCGCGAGATGTCGCTGCGCGCCGCGCTCGGCGCCGGGCGGCTGCGCATCATCCGCCAGCTGCTCACCGAGGCGGTGATCATCGGTCTCCTGAGTGCGCCGCTCGGGATCGCGGTGGCCTGGGTCTTTCTGCAGTTCCTCGACCGCGGGATTCCGCCGGATTCGATCCCCTACTACATTCACTGGGCGCTCGACGTCCGCTCGCTTGGCTACACGATCGCGATCTCGATGCTGACTGGCATCGTGTTCGGGCTGGTGCCGGCGATGCAGTCCGCGCGCCTCAACCTCCAGGACAGCCTCAAGGAAGGCGGCCGCGGCTCGACCGGCGGCCGCCGGGCCTGGGTCCGTAACGCGCTTGTCGTCGTCCAGGTCTCGATGTCGCTGGTCCTGCTGGTCGGGGCCTCGCTCTTCATCCGCAGCTTCCTCAACCTTCAGAACGCGAACGTCGGGTTCTCGACCGGGCCGCTGCTGACGCTGCGGTTCTTCCTGTCGGGTCCCGGGTACGACGCGCCGACGGCCCGCGCCCAGCGCGTGCAGGACATCGTTCGCCGCGTCGAGGCGCTGCCGGGCGTCGACGCGGCGTTCGCCTCGAACTTCGTCCCGCTCGGCGGCGGGGGCGGCGGCGGTACGGTCGCGATCGAAGGACGGACGTTCGAACGCGGAGAGGAGCCGTTCATCAGCTTCGTCGGGGCGACGCCGCGGCTGCGCCAGACCCTCGACGTGCCGCTCGCCAGCGGCCGCGACATCACCGCCACGGAAGACACGACGCGGACGCCGGTCGCGATCGTCAACCAGGCCATGGCGCGGGAGATGTGGCCGAACCTGGATGCCGTCGGCCGGCGCTTCCGGCTGACCGACGACACCGAGTGGTTCACCGTCGTCGGCGTCGTCGCCGACTTTCTCCATGCGCAGGACGACGACTCGCCGGTGGCGACGCCGTCGGCGTACGTCCCGTTCGGGTTCCGGCCGCCGTTGAACACCGGCCTGACGATTCGGGCGTCGGGCGATCCGGCGACGCTGGCGACGGCGATTCGCGAGCAGATTCGCCAGTCGGACCCGGGCCTGCCGATCTTCCAGGTCTTCGGCATGGAGCACCTGCGTCAGCGCAGCTTCTGGCGATTCAAGTTGTTCGGCTGGATGTTCTCGGCGTTCGGCGCCGCCGCGCTGCTGCTGGCCGCGGTCGGCGTCTACGGCGTGCTCTGGTACTCGGTGTCGCAGCGGACGCAGGAGATCGGCGTCCGCGTCGCGCTTGGTGCCGGCCGTCGCGACGTCATGCGCATGGTCCTCGGCCAGGGTCTGAAGCTGTCGGCGATCGGCATCGCCGTCGGGCTCGTCGGCGCGCTCGGCATCACGCGCTACATCCGCACGCTGCTCTACAACGTCACGCCGTACGACCCGGCGAGTTTTACTTTTGTCGCCGTCTTCCTCGTGCTCGTTGCCGCCATCGCGAGCTACGTGCCGGCGCGCCGCGCGCTCGCTGTCGATCCGATCATCGCGCTCAGGAACGAGTAGCGGAATTTGATGGCTCGGCGCCGGGCGATTTCAGCTACCATCGTTGCCAGAGATTCCGATGCAGCTCGTGCTTCCCTTCATAGGGCATCAGGATCACGCGTCGCGGGACCTCGCACCGCCGGTCGTCGACCAGCCTCATCCGGTGATCGAGTTCGTCCGCGTCCGTCGCGCCCGGCGCTACATTCTGCGCGTGCGTCCGGACGGCACGCTGCGCGTCACTGTCCCCAACGGCGGCTCGCGCCGCGAAGCGGAACAGTTCGTCCGCAAGCACCAGCGATGGATCCGGCGCGAACGCGATCGCGTGCAGGTCGAGCGCGCGCCGCGCGAGTGGGGCGACGGCCGCGAGATCCTGCTGCGCGGCGAACCGGTTCGCATCGCCGTCGAGAGGCACGCCGACGATCTCGTCGTCTCCTACGCCGGGCGGACGCTGACTACGCCGCTTACCCTCGAGGTTCGCGCCGCGGTCGAGCGCGACCTCCGCGAGCTGGCCCGGTTCGAGCTGATCCCGAGGCTGCACGAGCTCGCGGCGACGCACGACCTGCAGCCAGGCCTGGTCTCGGTCCGCAATCAGCGCTCGCGCTGGGGCTCCTGCGCCCGCAACGGCAACATCGCCCTCAACTTCCGCCTCGTACAGATGCCGGCGGCGGTCCGCGACTACGTGCTGCTGCACGAGCTGATGCACATCAGGCAGCAGAATCACTCGCGCCGCTTCTGGAAGCTGGTCGAGGCCGTCTGCCCGGACTTCCGCGACGCCGAGCGCTGGCTCCGGACGATCGGCAAGACGCTCTTCTGAGATCACACCCGGTGACGGTGCTTCGCGGCCGACGTTGCGACCTGCGTCCCTGGAAGATGGACGACGCGGCTGTCGTCGTCCGGCACGCCAACAACCTCAACGTCGCGAAGCACCTCCGCGACCGCTTCCCCCATCCCTACACGCTCGACGACGCCTACGGATTTCTGCGATTCGCTTCGAACGCCGATCCGCTCACCAACTTCGCGATCGAGGTCGACGGCGAGGCCGCCGGTGGACTCGGCTACGTTCCGGGCAGCGACGTCGATCGCTTCGCCGCCGAGGTCGGCTACTGGCTCGGCGAAAGCCTGTGGGGGCGCGGCATCGTCACCGAGGCCCTGGCGATGTTCACCGATTACGCCTTCAAGGAGCTGCAGCTGCTGCGGCTGTTCGCGCTGCCGCTCATCGACAACGCTGGCTCGACCAGGGTGCTCGAGAAGACCGGCTACGTATTCGAAGGGCGGCTGCGATCGAGCTGCGTCAAGTACGGCCAGCCGCGCGACCAGGCGATCTACGCCCGCGTCAATCCTGACTGGACGCCGCCGCGGTGACGATGCGGCTGGCGGTATCGCTCGCGGCGGTCGCGGCGGCAGGCCTCGTTGCCTGTTCGCCGCGAGCGGCGGTCGTCACCACCGACCCGCGGGCCTTCTCCCAGCTGGCGACGATCCGGCGGGACACGTTCGGCGTCCCTCACATCCTCGCCGATTCGGAAGAGGCGGCGGCTTTTGCGCTCGGCTACGCCCAGGCCGAGGATCACGCCGTCGAGATTGCCCGGCGCTACGTTCGCGGCCGCGGCGAAGCGGCGCGATACTTCGGCGAGGACGCGCTCGAGGCCGATCTCGAGATGGCGCAGTTCGACAACCTGGCCGAGGCGCGCCGCGGCCTGGCGCAGCTGTCGCCGGAGTTCCTCCGCATCATCACCGCCTTCGTCGCCGGCGTGAACCGCTACGTCGAGCGCCATCGCAGCTCGCTGCCGGAGTGGATCCCGGTGTTCGAGCCGGCCGACGTCCTCGCGCACAGCCGTGCCGGCGCGGTCAACGCCCTTGCCGGCCCGGCGATTCCGCGGCAGCTCGAACAGAAGCTGGGCGGCGGCAAGCCTCGCGGCTCCGGCGACGACGACGGCGGCCTGAACGAGTGGATCGACACGCCTGGCTCGAATGCCTTCGCCCTCGCCGGCTCACGCACGACGACCGGCAAGCCGATCCTGCTCGGCAACCCGCATCTGACCTGGGCGTCGCTCTACTGGGAAGCGCACATCCGCGTCCCGGGGCGGATCGATTTCTACGGCTCGACGCTCGCGGGCATCCCGGTGCTGCGCGCCGGGTTCAACGATCGCCTCGGCTTCGTCACTACCAACAACGACCCGGATCTCGACGACGTGTTCGCGCTGGAGGTCGATCCAGGGACGCCCGATCACTATCGCTTCGACGGCCGGTCGATGCCGCTGACCAGGCGCGACCCGGAGCTGCAGGTGCGCACCGCGGATGGCACCCTGCGGACCGAGACGCGCACCTTCTGGGTCTCGCACATCGGCACCGTCGTCCACCGCACGCCGGAGCGGATTTACGTCGTCAAGTCGACGCGACTCGACGCGCACCGCTACTTCGAAGGCTTCTACAGGCTGAGCCGGACGCGGTCGTTCGCCGAATGGCGCGACGCGATGCGCGAGAACCTCGTGCCAACCTCCAACTTCACTTATGCCGACGCCGACGGCAACATCATGTACCTGTGGAACGGCCGCGTTCCCGTCCGCCGGCCGGGCGTCGACTATCGCCTCGACGTGCCGGCGAGCGGCGAGCGTGATGTCTGGACGCGGTTGCATGACGTCGACGACCTGCCGCAGCTGCTGAATCCGCCGGGCGGCTACGTCCAGAACGCCAACAACCCGCCGCGGTTCGTCTCGCTTCGCGATCCGATCGACATCGAGAAGTACCCGGCCGACTTCGAGCGCGGTTCGCTGGGGCTGAGGCCGCAGCTCGCGATCGATCTGCTCGAGCGGCAGGAAAAGTTCAGCGTCCAGGACGTCATCGCGCTGAAGTACAACACCCGCGTGCTGCTGGCCGACCGTGTCCGCGATCCGCTCGTCGCCGCGGTCCGCCAGCTGCCGGGGGCGTCGGCCGAGGCGAAGGCCGGCGCCGACGCGCTCGCCGCCTGGGACGGCCGGGCCTCGGCCGACAGCCGCGGCACCGTGCTGTTTCAGCGGTTCTGGGATGCGTACGCCGCCAAGGTTCGCGATCCGTTCGAGACGCGGTGGCAGTCCGAGAACCCCGCCTCGACGCCGACCGGCCTCGCCGACCCGGTGCAGGCGGTCGCGGCCCTGGAGTCCGCCGTGAAAGCGACGCGCGCCGCGCATGGATCGGAGACGGTTCGCTGGGGCGACGTCAATCGCTTCCGGTTCGGCGCCGTCGATCTCCCGGGCGATGGCATGAACGGCACATATGGCACGTTCCGCGTCATGCGCTTCGACCAGGACGCGGCGGGCAACCGGCGCGTCGTCGGCAACCTCGAGGCCAACCGGTCGCTCGTCGGCTTCGGCGACGCATGGGTGCTGCTCGTCGATTTTTCCGGCCCGACGACGGGGTGGTCGGTGCTCGCGTACGGGCAGACGTCGAATCTGGCATCGCCCCACAGCCGCGACCAGATCGGGGTTTTCGCCGACCACGCCCTGCGCCGCGCGTGGTACAGCGAAGCCGACATCAAGGCCAACCTCGTCCGGGAGTATCGACCGGAGTAGCGCGTGTGTTGGCCGCCCAACCCGGGCGCAGCAAGGTTATGATTGATGGCCGTGGAATACCTCATCCGCCAGTATGGTCTGCAGCAGGGCGCGCTCGAAATTCAGTACATCGAAGAGTTTTTTCTCGACTTTCCGCGCAAGAAGACCGCGAACGAGGTCATCCGGCGACTGGCGGACCGCGACCACCAGATCCTGATGGCCGAGGCTTCGCTGCCGGTCGATCCGAGCACCATCGTGCCCGTCTCGTTCAAGGTTGCGCACGAGCTCAAGCCCGCCGAGGCCGATCCCAAGCTCGCCGACCTCGTCTTCCAGCTCGAGGACGTCGTGCAGTTCCACGGCCGCCGCGTGCTCTACCAGTGGATTGGCGGCACGCGCAAGGACTGGCGCGGCCAGGGGCACTTCCGCGCCCTGACCGAGGAACAGGAAGTCTGGGCGATGGACAACGGCTTCGACGAGATCATCGTCAAGACGAAGAACCGGTTCTACGAGATGCGGAGCGCGCTGGCGCAGCTGGCGTTCAACGTCATCCGGTTCGTGCCGCACCCGGTCGACAACAACGAGTCCAAAGTCTTCATGAGCAAGCGACTGGGCCAGCATGTCCTCGACACCCACCGCTTCCGCCGCTCCGTCCGACGCGACGACGACGACGATTGAGCGCGTGAGCGACTGCGTCGACCGCCTGGACGACCCGCGGCTCGACGCTTATCGCCACGTCGGCGATCCGGCCTGGCTGCTGGCGCACGGCCTGCTCGTGGCCGAAGGGCGGCTCGTAGTCGAGCGCCTGCTGCGGCAACCCCGGTATCGTGTTGTCTCCGTGCTGGTCACGCCGACGGCGTACGAGGCGCTTCAGCCGCATCTGCGGGATGGAGTTCAGGCCCTCATCGCCACCCCGGCCATCGTCGCACAGGTGACCGGCTTCAACTTCCATCGCGGCTGCCTCGCCCTCGCAGAACGTCCGCCTCGCGCCGGCGTTGCCGCGATCACCGCGGCGCGAACGCTGGTCGTTCTCGAGGGAGTCGGCAACCCGGACAACATCGGCGGCATCTTCCGCAGCGCCGCCGCACTCTCCGCGCACGGGATCGGCCTTGATCCGGCGTGCGGCGACCCTTTCTATCGCAAGGCGATTCGAACGTCGATGGGAGCGACGCTCAGCCTGCCATTCGCGACGCTCGAGCCGTGGCCAGCGGCCTTGCGCGAGTTGAAGCAGGCCGGGTTCACTATTGCGGCGTTGACGCCGTCGGGCACGGCCATGGTCGGCGCGCTGCCCGACGTCTCGCGCGGTTCGACCCGGGTCGCGCTGCTCGCCGGCGCTGAAGGTCCCGGCCTGACCGCAGCGGCCCTTTCGCATGCCGACGTGACGGTGCGGATTCCGATCGATCCCGCCAGCGATTCGCTCAACGTCGTCGTCGCCGTCTCGATCGCGCTCCAGCGCCTGCACGGGTGAGGGACCGATGGAGCTCTATCCCGGCCTCTTTTACTACCAGGGCTTCCTGACGCCGGCGGCGCAGCGGTCGCTGTGGCAGGAATGCGAGGCGCTGGTCAGCGGCCCGGTGCCGATGTACGTGCCGACGGTGCGTGGCGGCCGCAAGATGAGCGTCGGGATGCTGTGCCTCGGGCGCCACTGGAACGCGCAGACCTACGACTACGAGGATCGGCGCAGCGACCACGACGGCCTGGCGGTGCCCCCGGTACCGCCATCGTTCGACGCCCTCGCGCGCGCCGCGGCGTCACGCGCCGGCTTCACGATCCAGCCGGACCTCTGCATCGTCAATCGCTACGACGCCGAGAGCCGCATGGGTGTGCACCAGGACAAGGACGAGCGGCCGGAGACGATCGCGTCTGGCGTGCCGATCGTCTCGCTGTCGCTTGGCGACACCGCGCGCTTCGTGATTGGCGGCTTCACCCGGAAGGAGCGGCCGGTCCCCATCCTCCTGTGCTCGGGCGATGTGGTGGTGATGGGCGGGCCGTCGCGCCTGAGATTTCACGGCGTGACGAAGATCCTCGGCGGCACCGCGCCGGACGGCACCGGCCCGGGCCGGTTCAACCTGACGTTCAGGCAGTGGTGAGCGCCCGCTTCGCCAGCGCGCGCACGGCATCGACCATCGACATCAGCCCCATGCCTTTGCCCATCGAGATGTTGCGGCGAAAGATCCGTTCGACGATGGCGGTGTCGATCGTGGCGATCTCGGCGGGCGGGAGGCCGGAAACCGTCTTGTCGAGAATCGCCGCCAGCGCCTTGGCCGATATACCAGAGGGATTCTCGACAGCGAAGTAGAGCTTCAGCCCGCCATCAGGAGTCCTGATTCCCCAAGCGTACGCATCGGACTCGCATTGCGGAATCCGATGGCTCTCCGCGAAGGGCCGTTCAGCCACTTCCGCCGGCACGTCCTTGAACTGATCGGCATAGCTGAGAAGCATGTCGGTGCGATCGGCAGGGTCGGGAAACTCGTCGAAAGCTTCCAGCAACGCGTTGAGCTTCTCCAAGGGCAAGTGAGCCACCAAGTCCGCGGTCTGAAATCTAACAATATCTACAATCTGCAATCTGCAATCTACAGTCTGCAGTCTTCAGTCTTCAGTCTGCAATCTGACTCTGCGCACTACTTCTCAATCGGCACATTCACCATATTCCCCCACTCCGTCCAGGAGCCGTCGTAGTTGCGGATGTTGTCGAAGCCGAGCAGGTACTTGAGCGCGAACCATGTATGGCTGCTGCGCTCGCCGATGCGGCAGTAGGCGATCGTCGGCTCGGAGGGCGAGAGCCGCTTCTCGTCGAGATAGATCTTCTTCAGCTCGTCGGCGGTCTTGAAGGTGCCGTCATCGGGGTTGATGGCCCGGGCCCAGGGGATGCTCTTCGCGCCGGGGATGTGGCCGCCGCGCAGCGCGCCTTCGTTGGGGTAGTCGGGCATGTGCATGCGGGCGCCACTGTATTCGTCGGGGCTGCGGACGTCGACGAGCTGCCGGCCGGACTGCATGTGGGCGAGGACTTCGTCGCGGAAGGCGCGGTGCGCTGCGTCGCTGCGCTCGCTGGCCTTGTAGCCGCTCTTCGCGTACGACGGCACGTCGCGGGTCAGCGGCCGCTTCTCCTTCTCCCACTTCACGCGGCCGCCGTCCATCACCCTGGCGTTGGTGTGGCCGAACAGCTGAAACACCCAGAAGGCGTAGCACGCCCACCAGTTGTTCTTGTCGCCATAGAAGATGACGGTCGTGTCCCTGGTCGCGCCGATCCGCGACATCAGCTGCTCGAAGCCTTCCCTGGTGATGTAGTCGCGGCGCAGCTGATCGTTGAGATCCGACGTCCAGTCGACGTTCACCGATCCGGGGATGTGGCCGGCGGCGTAGAGCAGCGTGTCTTCGTTCGATTCGATGATGCGGATGGACGTGTCGTTGAGGTGCTGGGCAACCCAGTCGGTGGAAACGAGCACCTCGGGATGGGCGTACCCGCGGGCGTCGATGTCGCTCATGTCGTGTTGCTCCTTCAACCCCATTGTAGAAGCTAACCTGACAAACACGCGAGCGAGCGAAAGCGAGCGAGCCTGGCGAGCGGCGCGGGGCCCCGGGGCCCCCGCGAGCGAGCCAGCAGGGGAGTTCGAGGGGCAAAGCCCCTCGGATAAAAAAGGACGCCGCAGGGAAGCGCCTCGCTCCCTGCGGCGTGGGTTCGACGGGCCGGCGCCGCCGGCCCGCTGCCGTCTCCCTAAAAGTTCAAGCGGAAGACGAACTGAATCTCGCGTCCGGACTGGCCGCCGGTAACGCGATAGTTGTCCGGGTTCGTGCTGGTGCTGACGACGGCGTCGAACCACGGCGTGTTGAATGCGTTCAGCATCTCGGCCCGGAACTCGACGTTGACGTTGCCGGCGATGGCGATGCGCTTCGAGGTGCTGAGATCGAAGCGGACCAGCGGCGGTCCGGTGACGACCAGCGACTGCACGCCGCAGTCGCCGTAGCCGACCGCGACTTCGATGCAGTCCGGACCGTTGGCCGGCGCGAGGTAGCTTGCCGGTCGGCACGCCCTGATCGCTGTAGCCGGTGGCCGAGGTCGCGCTGGTGCTGAACGCGCGGACGGTGTTGTCGATGATGTCCTGCGGCAGCATGAACACCAGCTTGTTGTCATCGTCGAAGCGCAGCTTGTAGGCCTGCTTGAACTCGTCCATCGTCATGCCGACGAGCCGGACGTTGCCTTGATCGAGCTTCAGGCCGCTCTGAACACGGGCGATGCCGTCGAGCGACCAGCCGCCGACCAGGCGGTTCATCCACGGTCCAACGCCGCTGGCGAATCGCCGGCCCTGGCCGAACGGCAGCTCGTAGACCCAGTTGGCGCGGAACGCGTGGGTCAGGCCGCCGACCGTGCCGGTGTCCTCCGTCTTCACGCGCGGATACCGCAGCGAGTAGCGGCTCGAGGTGAAGGTCTGGCCGAACACATAGTTGGTCTGGAACTGCAGTCCGTTCGAGAGACGCTTGTTCAGCTCGAGCTGCAGCGAATTGTGCTTGGTGTAGCCGCCGTTGCCGACGATGTTGGCACCGCCAATCAGGTCGGGGTTGACCTGCCAGAAGTTCGCCGGCAGGCCGGCGTTCAGCATGCCGGTGCGGAACGCGGCATTACCCAGCAGACGGTCGGCGCCGGTGTTGGCGAAGCCGTAGGGGTTGGGGTTGAACTCGGCGAGGAACGGCAGGAACGTGCCGCTCGTCCAGTTCGTGCCGGTATAGTTCGCCGGGTTGCCGGCGCCGGCGGCGCCGACACCGTTGAAGTGGGCGAGGAAGATCGGCAGCGGCGAGGTTCCCGGCACACCCGAATAGCGGAACGTGCTGCCGACGTTCGCGGCGATGTTGGCCCGCAGGTTCTGCTGCGCCTGGCGGAACTCGTTCAGGAAGCCGTTCTCGACGATGTTGATCTCGTTGTAGTTGTAGGTCTGCCACGAATCGAGCGACCGCGTGCCGACGTAGCGCGCCTCGACCATCATGTCGCTCGAGAGCTTGCGCTGCCAGCCCGCCGTCCACGTCATCGCGTACGGCACCTGCAGCGTCGGGTCGAACGCGGTGATGTCGCCCGTGACGACGTCGGTGAGCGGGTAGACGCGCTCGGTCGGCATGTTGGCCGGCGGACCGAGCGAGGCGCTGTTGCGCAGGAGAATCGACCCTGGCGTGCCGAGATTGTTCAGCGCGTGGTTGCGATTCGCCGTCAGCGCGATGCCGGGGTTGTCGTCAATCGCGCCGGTGAAATCCGACGTGCCGGGACGGTTGTAGCCCATCGAGAACCCTGCCCGCAGCACGCTGTCGCCGTTTTCGCGGCCGAGCAGCGGACTGAGGAAGCCCGGGCCGCCGGTCGTCCAGGCGAAGCCGAGGTTCGGCGCCCAGTTGTTCAAGTCGGTGTCGTAGGCGCCGTCGCCCTTGTTGTATTCACCGAACGTCGGCGAGACGCCGGTCATGACGCCGGGCTGGAACAGGTTGCCGACGCCGGACCGCCCCCACACCGACTCGATCGTCGCCTGCGAGTAGCTGTCGTTGCTCGGCTGGAAGGGCAGCTGCAGGTCGTAGCGAATGCCGGCGTTGACGGTGAAGCTCGGCTTGATGCGCCAGGTGTCGGCGATGAAGAACCCGTAGTCGACGAGCCGGGCGCGCTGCATGCCGAGGCCCAGGAACTGGTACTGGTTCGTATTCTCGTCGAGCCGCTGCTCGCCGTTGATCGAGATCACGCGACCGGTCAGCACGGCGAACAGGTTCCTGGCGTTGTCGAGCTGCGCGCCCGAGGCGCCGGGGAAGTTGGCGGTCGTGAAGATCGCGTTCGCCGGGTCGTTGGTATCGACGCCGAAGTTCATCGTCGGCACGTACTGCTGGTTCTGGAGCCAGACATCGGTGCGCGTCCAGGAGCCGCCGGCCTGGATGCTGTGCGATCCCTTCATCCAGCTGAGGGTGTTCTCGACGACCTTGGTCGACGCTTCACGCGCCGAGTAGGAACCGGTCGACGCCGCGTTGGTGATGCCGCCGACAGCGTTGATGTTGAGGAGGAAACCCGCCTGATCGGCGAGCGAGGTGCCGCTGAACTGGCTGGCCGCAATCTCCGGCGAGAACTTGGTCGGACCGCCGGAGCCGCCGACGGTGAACTCGTTGACCATGCTGCCGAGCGTCGAGCGCAGGGTGCCGCGGGTGATGTAGCGATCCGAGACCTGGCTGCCGGTGTTGGGGAAGCCGGGGAAGTTCGGCTCGCGGTTGTTCGTCGTGTCCGGCGTCGACACCAGGTCCGTGTAGGTCATCGACCACGACAGCCGGTGCTTGTCGGTGACGTTGTAGTCGATGCGGCCGGTCGGATACTTCGTGACGCTGTCGGTCTCGTACGAGTAGGTGAAATTCTGGGTCAGCGGGTTCGTGTTGTCCGTGACCGTGCTGCCGGCGGTCGAGCTGCGGATGTCGCCGAGCAGGCGGCTGACCGTCGGGTCGATGCTGGCGACCTGACCAGCCGCCGCCGCGAGCGAGAGGACGTTGATCTCGCGGGTCGCGCCGCTGGCCGTATAGCGGAACCAGCCCTCTTCGGAACGCGGGTGCAGGATCGTGCGGTTCTCGGTGGTGCCGCCGGGCGAACGCGACTCCTCGTAGTTGACGAAGAAGAACGCCTTGTTGCGCCAGATCGGGCCGCCGACCCGGGCGCCCGGCTGGTGGAGCACGTCTTCGCCCTTCGGGGCGCCGTCGCGGTTGTTGAACCAGGTGTTGGCGTCGAGCTTGTAGTGGCGCAGGTAGTAGTAGCCGCTGCCGTTGAAGTTGTTGCTGCCCGAGCGGGTGACGAAGCGAATCTGCACCGCGCCCTGGCCGGTGCTGGCGGCGTCCTGCGCCGCGGCGTTGACCGTGACCTCCTCGATCGCGTCGAGGCGCGGGCTGACGCGGGCGAAGAAGCCGTCACCGGTCTTCAGGTGGTTGTCCTGCGCGCTCATGCCGTCGATGGTGATGTTGATCGCGCTCTGGGGCAGGCCATTGATCGACGAATCGCGGCTGCCGCCAGGGCCATCCGGCGTGTTGACGCCGGGCAGCAGCGTCACGAACTCGAGCGCGCTGCGGCTGCCGACCGGCACCTTCAGGATCTGCTCGGTATCGATCGTCGACGTCACCGCCGCCGACGTCGTCTGGATAATCTCGGCGCCGCCTTCGACGACGACGGTATCGGTGAGGCCGCCGACTTCGAGCGCGACCTTGACGGCGGCCGGGGTCGAGGCATTGAGGCGGACGTCGTTCAAGACCGCGGTCTTGAAGCCCATCAGCGTGACCGTCACCGAGTAGGTGCCGGGATCGAGCGCCGGCACCGTGAAGTAGCCGCTCTCGTTGGTCACGGTCTCGAAGGATGTCGAGGTCGCGGTGTTCTTGACCGCGACGCTGGCGCCGGGAATCACGGCGCCGGACGTGTCAGTGACGGTGCCAGACAGCGAAGTGGTGGCGCCGCCACCCTGGGCGTGAGCGGACACCGCGAGCGCCAGGCAGAGCCCGGCCAATACGAGTCGAACGATTAACTTCATGTAAGGAACGCTCCTCCCTCGTTCCAGTTGCCGCTTCCGACCGACGACGCCGGCGGCATGCGCGAGCGGCCGGACGGCCGCTGCTGAGCGGGAAGAGCGTATTTTTCAGGAAGCGGGACGAAATGTCAAAAAGGCGGGATCGACAACTTTGTCGGCGTGATGAATAGAGTGTCCATAAATGTAATGATGAGCCGGCCGCGATGAGACGAACGCGCCAAACTGCATGGCCGGGGCACTTCAACCATGCAGTCTGGCGCGGCGCGCGCCTGCGCAGAAATGTTGCCTGGTCCCGGAGCGGGCGCCAGTCCCGTCAACACCCCCGCCGCAGGCGCGCCGCATCGCTCAGCACGTGCGCCGCCCACCGCCACGCGCTGTATTCCCCGACCACCGAACGCAATCGCCGCATCCGTTCCCGCTGCTCGTCTCCCGGCATCGCCAGCGCGCGCGCGAGAACGGAGGCGGCCGCATCCGTGTCGTACGGGTTCACAATCAGGGCGTCGGTCAGCTCCCGCGCCGCGCCCGCAAACGTACTCAGCACCAGCACCCCGCCCTCGTCGTCGCGCGAGGCGACGAACTCCTTCGCCACCAGGTTCATGCCGTCGTGCAGGCTGTTGACGTAGCAGAAGTCGGCGGCGCGGAGGAACAGGTGGATGTGCGCCGGCGCGTGCTCGGTCTCGAGCAGCACGACCGGCTGGTGACCGTCGTGGCCGAAGGCGGCGTTGATCCGGTCGCGCAGCGTCCGGACCCGCACCCGCAGCTCGCAGGCGCCCGGCAGCGACTCCCGCCCCGGCGACAGCAGCTGCGCGAAGACGACGCCGGTCCGGTATTCGGGATAGCACTCCAGCAGGCGTTCGATCGCGAGGAGCTTCTCTTCGAGGCCGCGCGTGTGATCGAGCCGGTCGATGCCGACGCCGAGCCGGACGCCCGGCGCGAGCCGCAGCTGGCGGCGGATGCTGTCGCGGCAGACCTCGACGTCCGGCGAGCAGGAGGCCCACCATGCCGGCCAGCGCACCGACGTCGGGTACGCCCGCACCAGCACCTGCCGGCCGTCGTAGGTGATCGCCTCGTGATGGCGATCGATGTGCGCGCCGAGACAGCGCTCGACCGTCTCGACGAAGTTGCGGCAGTCGAGCGGCGTCTGGAAGCCGAGGATGCTGCTGCCGAGCAGGCCTTCGAGCAGGTAGCGGCCCCAGGGGCAGATCTCGAACGCCTGCCAGTCGGGCCACGGCACGTGCCAGAACGTGACGATCCGCGCCTGCGGCAGCCGCTCGCGAATGAGGAGCGGCGCCAGGGCGAAGTAATAGTCCTGCACCATGACGAGCGGCGAGTCGCTCGTCGCCTCGTTCACGACCGCGTCGGCGAACTGGGCGTTGACCCTCCAGTAGGTCGTGAAATCGTCCGCCCGGAACGCCGGCTTGACGTGGATGCGGTGGCACATCGGCCACAGCGCTTCGTTGGCGAAGCCGTAGTAATAGGCGCGTTCGTCCTCCGGCAGCGGCACGCGGCGGACGCGAAACTGCCGCTGGGCGTCGCTGGCATCGGCTGGCGCGTCCGCCCCGCCCAGCTGGAGGTCTGGCGCGACCCAGACGCCCGAGCACGCCCGGATCAATGGCTCGACCGCCGCCGCGTGGCTCGCAAACGACGACGAATTCCCGGCGTGGCCCGCTTGTTCCGGCTCGCCGTGCGCCAGTACCGATGACTGGCTCGCGGCCGGCAGAGGTGCGGAGCCAGCTTTCGAGACGTTCGGCCGTCCACGAGCCGAATGCGTCCGGATCGCCGGGCCGAACCGGTGCGGGCGCCACAGGTCGCAACTGCATGCTGCAAGTAGATGCGATGCGAGCCCCGCCCGGCCATCCCATGGAAAGGGGAGCGGTCCCTGTTTCAGAGGGGAGCGTCCCAGGCCATTGCCGCGGTGACGGTGGTCGAGCTTGGCGGATTCTCAAGGGTTAAGGGGATGCTCTCGAGGTGCCGGAATGGACTAGGCTGAAAGGGGAATGCGCTTTCGCACCTGGCCGGTCGCCGGCCTCGGTCTCGGCGGACTGCTCCTCCTGGTCGCGGTGTCGGTTCTTGCGACGTCGAACCGGGCGCAGGAGATCTACACCCAGCTCGATCAGCTGAACTCCCACCATCGCGACGTCGAGACCAAGCTGCGGCTGCTGCGCGCCGACGTTCATCTCTCCGGCATCTTCATGCGCGACTACCTGCTCGACACCGATCGGTCGCGCGCGCCGGACTACCGCGAGCAGCTCGCCGACTTCCGCCAGCGCAACGTCGCCACGGTCGGCGAGTTGAGCGCGGTCATGGGCCGGCAGCCGGACTACGACGAACGGATCGCGAGCCTCGACTCCAAGCTCGAAGAATACTGGCAGGCGTTCGATCCCCTGTTCGACTGGTCGCCGACCGAGAAGATCCTGCTGAGCGCCGGCTTCCTCCGCCGCGAGGTGCTGCCGCGCCGCGAAGCGGTGCTCGGCATCGCCAAGGAAATCGAGGAGCTGAACAACGCCAACCACGAGACCCAGCGCGCCGAGGTCACGCGCCGCTATGCCGCGTTCCGCAACGACCTGCACAAGCTGCTCTGGGGCAGCCTGCTTCTCGGCCTGGTGGTCGCGATGACGGCAGTGATCCGGCTGCGCGTGCTCGAGCGGGAATCGGAGGCGGAGCGCGACGTCTCGGCGGCGGCGGAGCGGCAGATGCGGGAGCTGTCGCAGCAGCTGGTCGCGACGCAGGAAGAAGAGCGCAAGAAGCTGTCGCGCGAGCTGCACGATCACGTCGGCCAGATGCTGACGGCGCTGCGCATGGAGCTCGGGCGCATCGACCGGCTGCGGGCGCCGACCGACGGCCAGCTCGCCGGCGCCGTCTCCGAAAGCCGGCAGCTCGTCGACAACATGGTGCGGACCGTGCGCGATCTCGCGCTCGGCCTGCGCCCGAGCATGCTCGACGACTTCGGCCTGCAGCCGGCGCTCGAATGGCACGTCCGCGATCTCGGCCGCCGCTACGGCGTGCCGATCGAGCTCGACGTCACCGGCGACTTCGAGCAACTCACCGAGCAGCACCGAACCTGCGTCTACCGCGCCGTGCAGGAGGCGTTGACCAACTGCGTCCGGCACTCGAAGGCGACGCGGATTACGGTCGCCGTATCCGATCAACCCGACGGCCTCAACCTGTCCGTCACCGATGACGGCGTCGGCTTCGACCCGTCGAAGCGTGCCGGCGGCCTCGGCCTGCGCGGCATCGAGGAACGCGTGCGCGAGCTGCACGGCACGATGGCGATCCGCAGCGCCCGCGGCGCCGGCACGACCCTGACGATTCGACTGCCACTCCAGACCCGACCGACCGAGGTGTTCCGTGCGCGTGCTGCTGGCTGACGATCACGGCATCGTGCGCCGCGGCCTGCGTACGCTGCTCGAAACCGAGGCCGGCCTCAGCGTCGTCGCCGAGGCCTCGGACGGGATGGAAGCGCTGCGCCTGGCGGAGGAGCACGAGCCGGACACGCTGATCGTCGACGTCGGCATGCCGAAGATGAACGGTATCGAAGTCGCGGCGCGGATGCAGAAGCTGCCGCGGCCGCCGGCCGTGATCATCCTGAGCATGCACTCCGACGAGTCCTACATCACGCGGGCCCTGGCCGCCGGGGCGCGTGCCTATCTGCTCAAGGATGCGACCGACGAGGACCTGCTGCCGGCCGTCCGTGCCGTTGCGGCGGGGAAGCCGTACTTCAGCCCGGCGGTGACCGCGGTGCTGGTCGAAGACTACATGCGCCAGCTCCGCGCCCGCGGCCTGACCGATACCTACCTGCTGTTGACCGATCGCGAGAAGGAAGTGCTGCAGCTGCTGGCGGAAGGACGGTCGAACAAGGAAGTGGCGACGCTGCTCGACCTCGGCCTGTCAACCGTCGAGACTCACCGCGCCAACCTGATGCAGAAGCTGAACCTGCACAACACCGCCGAGATCGTGCTCTACGCGGTGCGGAAGGGGATCATCGTGTGAACCGTCGGGGTCGGGACTCGGGTCGGAAACCCAGAGAGTCCTGCGACTCGCCGATTTCGAGCCCGACCCTTAAGCGTAAGCCGCGCCGACGAGAATCTTGCGAATCCGCAGGTACGGCGAGCCGTGCGAGATGCTGTTGGTCTGGGTCGGCTGGCCCTTGGCGTCGCCGCCGGTGCCGTGCATCTCCCACGATTCCTTGCCTGAGATCGCGTCGAGGTTGGCCCAGAAGTCGGTGGTGATTGCCTGGTAGGTGACGTTGGTCACCATCCGCGTCTTCTTGCCGTTCTTGATCTCCCAGAAGGCGTTGCCGCCGAACTGGCCGTTGTAGCGCTGCTGATCGATCGAGTAGCTGCCGCGGCCGTCGATGAGGACGCCGTCCTTGGTGTCGGCGATCATCTCGTCGGGCGTCGGCGATCCGGCCGGACCGGCGTCGACGTGGACGTTCGGCATCCGCAGGAACGGGTAGTCGCGCCACGAATTGGCCTGGGTGCAGCCGCGGCTCTCTTTCTCGCCGACGAGGTGCGCCATCTCGCGGTTGGTCTGCAGGCCGACGAGGATGCCGTCGCGAACGATCGGCCACTCCTGCGTCTTGACGCCGTCATCGTCGAAGCCGACGGTGCCGATGCCGCCCGGCCGGTTGCGGTCGGCGGTGACGTTGAACAGCTTCGAGCCGTATTTCAGCTTGCCGACGTCGGCGAGCTTGATGAAGCTCGTGCCGGCGTAGTTCGCCTCGTAGCCGAGAATGCGGTCGAGCTCGGTGGCGTGGCCGACGATCTCGTGGATCGTGAGCATCGCGTGCGACGGCGTCAGGATCAGGTCCTTGACGCCCATCTCCACCGGCTTGGCGGTGCAGAACTCGACCGCCTCGGCGGCGATACGCTCGGCGCTGTCGATCATCTTCGACGCTTCCGCGACTTCCCAGCCGCCGGTCATGGCGATGCCCGAGAACGTCCGCGACCGCGTCACGCCGTCCTTGCGCGCCGTGACGGTGAACGACGGGCTGGTCGTGAAGATCTCCTGCTCGATGTACGAGCCTTCGGAGCTGGCGTAGTACTTCCACTCGTGTTCGAGCTGGATCGACGCGGTGACGTTGGTCACTTCCTTGGTCTTGACGACGGCGTCGACGATCTTCTGGACGTAGGCCTGCTTCTCTTCCTGCGCGATCTTCGATGGATCCTTCTCCATCGTGGTCGCCCAGTACTCGACGTAGGCCGGTACCGGCGCCAGCTTGACGTCCTGGCGCTTGGCGATGGCGCTCGCCTTGGCGACCTCGGTCGCCATCCGCGTGATCCGCCGGATCTCGTCCTCGGTGACGATCGGGCTGCTGGCGAAGCCCCAGACGCCGCTGTGGATGACACGGACGCCGAAGCCGGCCGCGCCCGTCGCGCCGGCAGCCCCGCCGCCGCCGAACCCGAAGCCGCCGCCACCGCCGCCGCGTCCGCCGCCGCGGCCGCCGCCGCGCCCGCCGCCGCCACCGAAGCCGCCGAAGCCCTCGAACTCGCGGTTGCCGCCGTTGGCGTTGACGCCGCTGTTGGTGTTGCGGGTGAAGCGGATGTCAGCGTACGAGCAGCCCTGCGTCTTGGCCTCGCGGAGCGCGATGTCCGACAGCCCCTTGAACTTCGACTCCAGCACCTTGCCGGTCGGCGTCTGGGCGATCAGGTCGCCGACGAGGTCGCTGGCCGCGACCGCGACGCCGGAGATGGCCATGGTCTTGACGAAGTCTCGACGATGCATAGTGATCCTCTGTGGCTCAGGGCTTAGGGCTCACGGCTCAAGCCAGATCTTCCTGAGCCTTGAGCCCTGAGCCCTTTTTCTAAACAGCCGGCGAACTCGACGTCATGAAGAAGTCTTCGATCCGCACCGGCGGCACCAGCGCCGTGCCGGGGCCGTCGTAGGACTCGCCGGTGTGAATCGGCACGGGCTTCCCGACGGCGGTGATGTTGTTGTAGCCGACGAGCGGCGACATGTTCCAGCGGAAGTTCTGCACCGGGCCGGTGATCTCGCCGTTCTCGATCAGGAACAGGCCGTCGCGGGTCATGCCGGTGTTGAGCAGCGTCGGCTGATCGACCGGCCGGATGTACCAGAAGAACGTGACGAGCAGGCCACGCTTGGTGGTCTTGATCATCTGCTCGACGGTCATGTCCGTGCCTTCCATCACCAGGCTCTGGTTGGTGGTGACGGCGGTCGGTTCCTTCTTCTGCCGCTTCGCCCAGGCGCGGTCGTAGGAGAGGTTCTTCAGCACGCCCTTCTCGATCCAGGTCACCGGCTGCGCCGCCATGCCGTCGGTGCCGATCGGGCTCTGACGCAGGATCGAATTGCCGACGTCGCTCTTGAGGGTGAACGACTCGCTGAACAGCTTCTCGCCGATCTTGGTCGTGCCGGGCTGCTTGCCGCTGAAGTAGTTGCCGACCGGGCCTTCGGCGGTGCGGGCATTGAAGAGGCCGGTCATCAGCGACAGGAAGCGGGCGTTGGCGCGCGGCTCGAGAATCGTCGTGTAGCGGCCGGGCTCGATCGCCCGCGGCTTCTGGCTCTTGAGCGCCTTGTCGGCGGCGACAACCGTCAGCGCCGACGCGTCGATCATGCTGACGTCCTTGATGCCGGTGAGGCCGGCCCAGCCCGAGCCGCCGCCGTCCTTCGTGCGGCAGGTCAGGATGAAGCTCGCCTCGGCGTACTGGTAGTAGGCGAAGAGTCCCTTCGAGTTGGCGCTGCAGGTCGCCAGGTGCACCTTCGGGATGTAGCCGGAACCGATGACGCCCTTCTTCTCGCAGATGTCGAGGCTGGCCTTGACCATCTGGCCGCGCTCGGCCGGGCCGAAGTTGACGCCGCTCGGCAGCGCCGCGTCGACCGCCACGTATTCCTGCGGTCCCTCGATGAGCGGCATCGCCTCCGGGTTCTCACGCGCCGCCTGGGCCCGCTTCTGCGCGTCCTCGACCGCCGTCCGCAGCGAGTCGTCGTCGAACTCGCGCGTCGACGCCGACGCCGAGCGGGTGCCGTAGTGCACGGTCACGTTCACGTTGCGGTCGAACTGGACGATGTTGGCGGTGATGTTCGAGTTGGCGAAGCGGGTCGCGGATCGCTCGCCGCCGGTGAACTCGACTTCGACGGCGTCCGCCTTCGCCATGTTGATCACCTTGTCGGTGATCGCCTTCACTTCGTCGCGTGAGTACATAAGTGCGGAAACTTTATCACGCTCAACAATGGCGCCGCGATCAACGACGAACGGTAGGAGATTATCGGGCTATAAGAAATGGGATCGGTTGCGCGGTTGTCCGGTCGTGCGGGGGTCCGGTCGCGCGGTGGTCCGGTCGCGCGGTTGTCCGCCGAAGATCGACGCGATGCGTGTCGACACGAGCGGCGGGTCGTAGCATTCGCAGCGACTGGGGAGACTGGAAGCCACCTGATCACCCCGCGAGCGAGCGGCAGCGAGCGAGCCACGCGAACGGAGCGCGCCGTCGAAGCGGCGCGCGAGGGAGCGTGTAGGGGAGTCCGAGGGGCGAAGCCCCTCGGTTGGACTAATGAGCGTTGGCGCGGCAGGCGCAGGACGCGCCGCCGGCGCCGCATCCGCCGAACGACGGCTGCTGAGCCGATGCCTGCCGGTCGCCGGCACCGACCATCCCGGGCCGGGAAAGCAGCTTGCCGAGATTGGCGCCGTGGCAGGCCGGGCACGCCGCCTTGCGCTCGCCGGTCACGAACGCCTCGAACGTCTTCTCGCAGTCACGGCACTGGTACTCGAAGATCGGCATGGATCGATTGTAAACCGGGAGTGCCGTTGACGATGCCGGTTCAGGACTTCGCGACCGCGACGGCGGCGGGTCGCAGCACGTCGTCGCCAATGCGGTAGCCGCGGCGCACGACGCCGAGGATGGCGCCATCCTGATCTTCGGAAGCGGCCGGCAGCGTGCTGATCGCCTCGTGCAGCTGCGGATCGAAGCGCTCGCCCTCGGTCGCAATCGGCGTCACCCCCAGCCCCTCCAGCTTGCCGAGGAACTGGCGTCGCACCATCTCGATGCCCTGGAGCAGCGCCTGGGGATTGGCGGTCTGGCGTCCGGCATCGATCGCGCGATCGAGGTTGTCGACGACGTCGAGCACTTCGGCGAGGACCTCACGCCGGGCACGCTCGATGTCCTTCGAGATCTCCCGCCGCAGCCGCAGGCGCGCTTCGTCGAACTCCGCCGAGGCCTGCCGGTACTTGCCGAGATACTCCTGGATCTGCCGATCCTTCTCGGCGACGGTCTGTTCCAGCTCCTGGACGTAGGTCGGCTTGAGCGACGCTGCCGCAGGCCGATCGGCGGAGGCGGCGTCCGGGTTGGCCCACCAGCGGCGGTCGACGACCTTGACCGGAATGTCGTGCTCGTTGTCGTGATCCATTTTCATTGGTTTGTCGCGCGGACCCGCACCTGCCGTGGGCACCTGCCGTGCGCACCTGATGGTGTGCACCCAACGTGATGCTACGCCGGAATCGGCGTTTTAGGCGCCGACGCCTCGAACCTGAAGTCGAGCCCGCCATCCTTGAACCCGATCGTCACCGTGCCACCGCCCTCGAGCCGTCCGAAGAGGATCTCGTCGGTCAAACGATCGCGAACCTCTGTCTGGATCACCCGGGCCAGCGGCCGCGCGCCGTAGATCGGATCGTAGCCCTTCTCGGCCAGCCACACCCGCGCCTCCGGCTCGAGCGCGATCTCGACGCGGCGCTCGGCGAGCTGGGCCTCGAGCTGCAGGATGAACTTCTCGACGATGGTCTCCATCACCGACGGGCTCAGCGAGCCGAAGGTGACGATCGCGTCGAGCCGGTTGCGGAACTCGGGACTGAAGACGCGCTCCACTGCCTGCCGGGACCGCTGCTGCGACGCTTTCTGCCGCGCGTCGATCGCCTGGCCCGAGCCCGACTCGGCGAAGCCGATGCTGCCGGCGCTCATCTCGCGCGATCCGGCGTTGGAGGTCAGGATCAGGACGACCTGGCGGAAGTCGGCCTTGCGGCCGCTGTTGTCGGTCAGCGTCGCGTGGTCCATCACCTGCAGCAGGATGTTGAAGATGTCGGGATGCGCCTTCTCGATCTCGTCGAGGAGCACGACGGCGTACGGATGCTGGCGCACGGCATCGACGAGCAGCCCGCCCTGCTCGAAGCCGACGTAGCCTGGAGGCGCGCCGATCAGGCGGGCGACGGCGTGCTTCTCCATGTACTCGCTCATGTCGTAGCGGATGAACTCGTTGCCGAGGTGCAGCGCCAGCTGCTTGGCGAGCTCGGTCTTGCCGACGCCGGTCGGGCCCGTAAAGAGGAAGCAGCCGGCCGGACGATCCGGCTGGCCGAGCCCGGCGCGGGCGCGCTTGATGGCGCGGGCGACGGTGCCGACCGCCTCTTCCTGGCCGAAGACGACGCGGCCGAGCGCTTCCTCGAGCGAGCGCAGCCGATCGCGATCCGAGGACGAGGCCTGCTTCGCAGGAATCCTCGCCATCCGCGCGATCACTTCCTCGATGTTGACACCAGTGATCTCGGCCGGCTCCTGCGGCGCCGCCTCCGCCGCCTTGCCGGCGTCGGGCGCGGGTTGCGTTCCGCGCTTGAGCCGGCTCTTGGCGCCGGCCTCGTCGAGCACGTCGATGGCGCTGTCGGGCAGCTTGTAATCGCGAAGGTGGCGCGCCGCCAGCTTGGCCGCGGTCTCGAGCGCGTCGTCGGTGTAGCGGACGCGGTGGTGGCCTTCGTAGCGCGAACGCAGCCCCTGGAGGATCTGCACGGTCTCGGGAATCGACGGCTCGTCGATGACGATCTTCTGCAGCCGGCGGGCCAGCGCGCGATCCTTCTCGATCTGCTTGAACTCCTCGTGCGTCGTCGAACCGATGACGCGGAGCTGGCCGGTGGTGAGGATCGGCTTGATCATCGTCGCGAGGTCCATCGTGCCGCCGGTGGTGGCGCCGGCGCCGACCGTCGAATGGATCTCGTCGATGAAGAGGATCGGCATCGGCCGCTGCGCCAGCGATGCGATCACGGCCTTGAATCGTTCTTCGAAGTCGCCGCGGAAGCGGGTGCCGGCGAGGAGGGCGCCGGTGTCGAGCGAGAACACCTCGGCACCCTCGAGCAGGTCGGGAATGTTTTCCTCGAGCAGGCGCGCGGCCAGGCCTTCGGCGAGCGCGGTCTTGCCGACGCCGGCGTCGCCGACGAACACCGGATTGTTCTTGCGCCGGCGGCAGAGGATCTCCATCGTGCGCTGGAGCTCGTCGGTGCGGCCGATCAATGGATCGAGCTCGCCGTTGCGGGCGCGGGCGGTGAGGTTGGTGGCGTAGGCGGCCAGCGGATCGCGCGCGGTCGGCCCGCTGCGCTCCGCGAACCCGCCTTCGGCCTCGCCGGCCTGGGCGCCGTCAGGCGTCTCCGCGGTTGACGGCGGCAGCTTCGACTTGCCGTGCGTGATGTACTCGAGCACGTCGAGGCGCGTGATGCCCTGCGCCGCGAGCAGCTGCGCCGCATGCGAGCGGTTCTGCTGCAGCGTCGCCGCCAGCACGTCGCCCGAGTGGACCTCCTGGCGGCCGGCGCTCTGGACGTGGAGCACGGCCGTCTGCAGGACACGCCGGAACGCGAGCGTCTGCTCCGGTTCCTTCTGCTGCCCGCGCGGGAACTGCTCGACCGACTCCTGGAGGTACTTGTCGAGATCGCGGCGCAGCTGCGGCATGTCGGCGCCGCAGGCGATCAGGATCCGCTCGCCCTCAGGGTCGTGCGCCAGCGCGTAGAGCAGGTGCTCCAGCGTCAGGTGCGTGTGTCGGCGCGCCGTGGCTTCACGATACGCGACGGTGAGGACGATCTCGAGTGCTGGACTGAACATTTTTTAATCTGTCGTGGGGCCCCACCCCCACGACCTGTCGTCGCCATCGCTTCGCTCGGCGACGGTACGATTGGCGTTGGGGTGCTTTCAGTTGCTTCTGGTCTGTCGAATACGCGCCTAACCTGCCGCCTTCGCCACGTTCCGTCGCCGAGCCCCGAACCCCGAGTCCCGAGCCCCGACACGATCCACCTAAGTCAGTACGACTACCGAAGCGCTACTCAGGTTCCATCGCCGCCAGCAGCGGAAACCCGTGTTCGCGGGCGAGGTCGATCACCGTCGCCACCTTCGTCTCGGCCACCTCGTGCGGGTAGACGCCGCACAAGCCCTTGCCCTGCGTGTGCACCGCCATCATGATCCGATAGGCTTCGGCGGGCTGCTTGTGGAACACGTTCTCGAGAATCTCCACGACGAAGTCCATGGTCGTGTAGTCGTCGTTCAGCAGGAGCACCTTGAAGAGCTCAGGCCGCTTGGTTTCCTGGCGGGTTCGTTCGAGAACCTCGCCGCCGGTCTGCCGGTCAGTGTCGCCCATCCCGATTACCTTGATTTTAGCAGGCCCGCAGTAGAATCGGCCTATCGCTCTCGTCCCTGCCGGTCCGGCCGGCCCTGAGTTCATGCATACGCTCGCCAGCGGCATCGACTACGTCGACCTCAACTTTCTCGGCCGTCCCGACATCATCGCGACGGCCGTTCTCGGCGGCGCCGGCGGCGTCGCGCTGGTCGACCCCGGCCCGTCGACCACGCTGGCCGGCCTGACGAAGACGCTCGCGGCGCAGGGGATCGGACTGCGCGACGTGCGGCAGGTGCTGCTCACGCACATCCACCTCGATCACGCGGGGGCGACCGGCTCGCTGCTGAAGGCCAATCCGGACATCGAGGTGTTCGTTCACGAGCGCGGCGCCAGGCACATGATCGACCCGGCGAAGCTCGTTGGCAGCGCCAGCCGCCTCTACGGCGCTGACATGGAGCGGCTGTGGGGCGAGATCCTGCCGGTGCCGGCGTCGCAGGTCCGCGTCCTGAACGGTGGTGAACAGCTGGCGATCGGCGGACGCACTCTCGAGGTTGCGTGGACGCCAGGCCACGCGATCCACCACGTCAGCTATTTCGACCGCTCGAGTGGCGTTGCGTTCGTCGGGGACGTCGCCGGGATTCGCCGCGGCACCGGTGTCTACATCCTTCCGCCGACGCCGCCCCCCGACATCGACCTCGAGGCGTGGCGCGCCAGCGGTGACCTGATCATGGCGTGGCAGCCGGATACCCTGTTCCTGACTCACTTCGGTCCCCACCCCGGCGTTCGACCCCACTTCCAGCAGCTTTTCGAGCGGATTGATACGTGGAGCGCGCTCGTCCGCCGGCTGCTCGCAGACGACTCGATGGACGACGCCGAGCGGGAGCGGCGCTTCGTCGAAGAGGGGCGCGCCGACATCATGCGAACGGTGGGCGAGGCAGAGGCGGGCCACTACAGCCGAGCCGGACGGCTCGACTACTCATGGCAGGGACTCGCGCGCTACTGGCGTAAGCGGCAGGGCTGACGCGGAGCCTGGCACGGCAATTGGACACGCTCGTGGAAGAGGTGAGTTGTGACCACACGAGTTCCGCCCCGGTTCCAGTTTGGACGCGTCGCCGTGCTTTCCCTGGCCGCGCTTCTGGCCATGGCGGCGCCCGGTCCTGTTCACGCCCAGATCAACCTTTCGCCGACGCCGGCGCCGATCGCTGTCGCCGACGACGAGCCCTGGTTCCAGACGCGCGAGGCAATCCTGTTTGGTGGGACGCTGTACTTCCCTGCCGGCGCCCGCGTCTACTTCAATCGCAACGAGATGGTGCCTACCGGCAGCCACGGCACCGTGATGCTTTACGTCCGCACCACCTACGAACCAAATAGCGTGATCTTCGTGCCGCTCGGCGGCGGACTGATGCAGCCCTACGAACGGCGTCGCGCCGGCGACCTGGCTGGCACCGTCGGCAGCACGACGCCGTCGTTTCCAGGCGAAAGCACGGCCGAAGCGGCGAGCGCCGGGACGGCCGGCCTGGCCAGGGCCGGAGGACCACCGACGTCAATCGGCAGCCGTACGCCTGCCGTTGCTTCTTCCCTCGGTACTGGTCCTGAGCCCGCCGCCCAGCCCACGTCCGGCACCGTCGCGCCAACGGCTGCACGAACTCTTTCTCCTCCGGGTCGCAACCGTTCGCTGAGCGCCGCGAGGCCGGAAGGCCTCAACGGCATCTTCGTCACCTTCGGCGGGGAACGGTGGTTCAGCAGCGGACCGGCGATCGCGCTGGACTCGGCGCGATTGACGCGAGTCGGCCAGATCGGCGAAACGGCCGTCTACCGGGATCCCGCCAACAGCGCGGCGATCTACGTCGCCTCCTCCGGTTCGAGCGGGACGCTGGTCGCGCCGTTCGCGCGCCGGTAGCAGGCTGCTGAGAAGCGCAGCCTGCAAAGGAGAAGGAGAAGGGAGAAGGCAGAAGATGCCTTGCTTTTGCCTTTCCCCTTCTCCCTTCGCCTCTCCCTTGCTGAAGGGCTCTGCCCCTATACTCTTGAGACTTGAGCCTGATACGGCGTCTGGTTTTCGGCGAACATCCCCGCCGCACCCTGGTCCGCGTCGTCGTTCTAGCTGCGGCCAGCTTCATCACGTTCAAGTGGGTCCTCATCCCCATCCGCACCGAGGGCAGCAGCATGCTGCCAACCTACTCAGCCGATCGTCTGAACCTCGTGAACCGCCTGTCGTACGTCGCGGCGTCGCCGGCGCGAGGCGACGTCATCGCGATCAAGCTCGCAGGGCCGCACGTCGTCTACGTCAAGCGCATCATCGGTTTGCCGGGCGAGCGGGTCGCGGTGGAGAAGGGGCAGGTGCTGATCAACGGTTCGCCGCTGAAGGAGAGCTACGTCGAGTTCCGGCGGCCATGGGACGTCGCCGGGGTGACGCTGGGCGCCGGTGAGTACTTCGTGATGGGCGATAATCGCGGGATGTTCGAAGGCGACCACGATTTCGGGCGAGTCCAGGCCGAGCGCATCCTCGGCAAGGTCCTGTTCTGATGCAGAGGGCCCGTATCCTCGCCGTCGTCGCGCTCGCCGCCCTCGCCGGCGTCGGGGCGTGGTACTGGGCGACGACCAGTGTCGAGGGCGCCGACGTCAGGCGCCGCCTGCTCGCGTTCGCCGACGACGTCAACCGCAGCGCAACCGACGGCCGTTCGCCGGCGGACCGCGCCGCCGCGCTCGCCGCCTACTTCACCGACGACATCGAAGTCGAGCTCGGGCAGGGCGCGGCCTCGATGAAGGGCCGGGAGACGATTCTCGGAATCGCCGAGCGGCTGCAGCCGCGGACCGCGGCTTTCACGCTCAAGTTCGAAGACATCACCGTCGCGATGGCGCCTGGCGGCGAGGCCGCCGACGTGCACCTCACCGCCGAATTCATCCGTCGCAGCTTCACGACCGGCGAAGAGTGGCTCGATGCCCGCGAGTTCGCGATCGCGCTTCAGCGCATTCTCGGCGAGTGGAGGATGGCGCGGGTGACGGCAATTGATACGCTGAAATAGGGGAGTCCGAGGGACAAGGCCAATCGGAAGGATGGCGAGCGAGCGCAGCGAACGAGCCACGCGCCGGGAGCGCGCCGGCGAAGCGGCGCGCGAGGGAGCGTGAAGGGGAGTCCGAGGGGCGAAGCCCCTCGGTTGAGAAACGAGGCAGAGCATGGCGTTGAAGGTTGGAGATCAGGCCCCCGATTTCGAGCTGCGCAGCCACCGCGGCGGCACGGTGAAGCTCGCCGATTTTCGCGGCAAACAGCGCGTGGTCGTTGCGTTTCACCCGTTGGCGTTCACGCCGGTGTGCGCGACGCAGATGACGAATTACCAGCAGGACCTCGCCCGCTTCGAGGCTGAGAACGCCGTCGTCGTTGGCATCAGCGTCGACGCGCAGCCGGCGAAGGCGGCCTGGGCGCAGACCCTGGGCCCGATTTCGTTCGACCTCCTGAGCGACTTTCATCCCCAGGGCGAGGTCGCGCGCAAGTTCGGCGTGTTCCGTGAGAAGGATGGCATCTCCGAGCGCGCCATCTTCGTCGTCGATACCGACGGGAAGATCGCCTGGGCGAAGGTCTACGACATCCCACAGCAGCCGGGGAACGAGGAAGTCCTGGCAGCGCTCGCGAAGAACTAGCTGTGAAGGAACGATCGGAGGTTGAAGGGGAGCCCTCAACCTCCGACGAGTCATGGCCGCGGGCGCTGAATACTGCCCGGGAACGGGGCCTCGTGCAAACCTTTGCGGCTGATTAGGGAGGACTCAGCCGGCCTGCACGGTGGGTAACCGGTCTTGCCTCTTGTTCTCTTGCCTTCCTTGCTTCTTGCGCCTTTCGTCTGGCGCTACGGTGCTTCGTCCATCGTTCAGGGCCGTCTCCAAGCGAATCGCAGCGTTTGGAGATAAGTGCGCCCTGCCGTCACCTGATACGGAGCAACTCGCGTACCCGTGGCACTCCCATTCAGCCGCACACGCCCGCACAGCCAGGTAACTCCATACGGCTGGTGACGTTAGTCTTGCCTCCAGCCGAGGCACTGATAATCGAGTCCAGAAACGCCCGAGGTCGGTGTGTAGGGTTCGAGGGTGCGATTGTTCTGATTCACTACGCCCTTCACTGCAGCCAGCCGGTGGCGCGGTGGGACGATTGTCGGGTCCGGATGGCGTCGAGGTAAGCCGGGAGCTCCTCAGAGCTCCCGCAGGGCGGTGACGACCGGCATCCGGGCGGCGCGAACAGCGGGAAACAGGCCGCCGAGCAGCCCCATCACAACGGCGAAGAACATGCCGCGCGCGAGCAGCGAGGGCGTCACCGCGAAGGCGAACGCCACCTGGCTGAAGGACTGCCAGTTCATCGTCGCGGTCTGGTAGCCGTCGAAGGCGAGCCAGGCGAGACCACCGCCGATCAGGCCGCCGACGATGCTCAGGAGGACCGCCTCGGTGAGGACCGAGACGACCACCGGGCTGCGGCCGAAGCCGAGCGCCCGCAGCGTGGCGATCTCACGCGTGCGGCTGGCGACGGCCGAATACATCGTGTTGACCGCGCCGAAGATCGCGCCGAGCGCCATCAGCGCCGCGATGGCAAAGCCGATGGATCGGATGACCGTCTGCAGCACCTGCGACTGCTGGGCGTAGTAATCCGGCTCGCGGATCACCGTCACCTGCAGCCGCGGGTTGGTCGTCAGCGAATCCTTGAACTGCTGGAAGCTGTCGGTCGAGGCCAGGCGCGCGTAGACCGACTGATACGAATTGCCGCGGCGATACGCAGGCTGCAGCACCTTGGCGTCGCACCACAGCTCGGACTCGGCAACACTCCCGCCGGCGTCGAAGATCCCGACCACGGTCCACGAACTGTCGCCCCACCGCACCTGTGAACCGACGGTGAGACCAGCGAACTGCCCAGACGCCGCCTTGCCGACGACGATCTCGCTGGTGCCGCTGTTGAACATCCGGCCCTCGACGATCTTCACCGTCGGCCTTACTTTCAGTGCGAGTGGCGTCAGACCGCGCAGCGGCACGTTGGCATCGGTGCCGCTGCGTTTGAGCGGATGGCCGACGATGACGAAGAGCTCCGGCGAGGCATATGCTCCCTCGGGGCCGGTCTCCAGTCCCGGCGCCTCCGCGATCAGCCGCGCCTCCTCGCCGCCAAAACCGCTCGTCATCTCGGTGTCGCTGCCGGTGCGCAGGACGATCACCGTTCGCGGATCGCCGGTGCCCTTCATCGCCGCGCTGAAACCCTCGGCAATCGACAGCACCGCCGTGAAGACGATGACGACGCCGGCGATACCGACGACGGCGACGGCTGACGAGCCGAGGCGCTGCGACAGCGACCGCAGCGTGACGCCGGTGACGGCCAGGGTCTGTGACAGCCAGTTCATGACGACCTCGGATCAGTTGCGGCGCAGCGCATCGACGATCTTGAGACGGCTCGCCTGCATCGCCGGCAGCAGGCCGGTGCCGGCGCCGAGCAGGACGACGAGCATGACGCCGATCACGACGTCGCGCGGCGGGAAGTTGAAGATTGGCAGCAACCCGCCGGTGGGATCGCCGACGATCTTGACGAAGGTCCAGATCAGCAGCAGCCCGACGCCGCCGCCGAGGAACGCGATGGTGCACGACTCGAGCAGGACCAGCGACAGAATCCGGCCGTCGCCGAAGCCAAGCGTCTTGAGCACGCCGAGCTCGTTGATGCGCTCGCGGACCGATTGCGCCATCGAGTTGCCGGCGACGAAGAGGATGAAGAACATGACGATGGCGGTGATCGCGACCATGATCGAACCGATGTCGCCGACCTGCTTGGCGAAATCGGAGACGAACGCCTTTTCGGTCGCGGTCTTGGTCTCGGCCGAGGAGTTGGCGAACGTCGCATCGACGCGCTTGGCGAGCTGGTCCGAGGTCGACGGGTCGGAGACGCGGAACACGTACCAGCCGACCTGATCGGCGAACCCGGGCGTGGTGCGCATGGCCTCGTTGAGATAGTCGTAGTGGAAGAAGAACTGGGTCTTGTCGACGCCGGCCGCCGCTGAGTCATAGATGCCGTCGATGACGAAGTCCCACGGCGAGCCGTCCGGCTTGCGATAGATCGGGGAGATCAGCGGCACCCGATCGCCGAGCTTCCAGTTGAAACGGCGCGCCAGGTCGACGCCGACGACAGCACCGCCGCGATCGGCCAGCCAGGTCTTCTTCTGGTCCTCGGGGAGCTGAAACTCCGGGTACATGCTGAGCCAGGATTCCGGATCGACCGCCAGGTTCTGGATGAAGTTGGTCGGCTCCTGGTAGTAGCCGCCGAACCAGTTGGCGTGCGTCACCTCGGTCACGCCGTCGGTCGAGCGAATCCGGTCGCCGTAACTGCGCGGCAGCAGCTGGATGAGCGAGACCTTGTGGATCATCATCAGCCGGTCGGCGCCGGCGACGTCCACGCCCATGCTGAACGCGGCCCGGATCGCCATCAGCGCGCCGAACAGGATGAACGCCACCATGATTGTGAGCACGGTGATGCCGGTGCGGATCTTCCGCCGCATCAGGTTGCGCCAGACGAGCGGCAGGAACTTCATGCGTTCACCGTCTCTTCGACCAGCAGGCCCTTCTCGAGGTGCAGCGTCCGCCGGGCGCACTCGGCGGCGCGCGGATCGTGGGTCACCATGATGATGGTCTTGCCGTGATCGCGGTTGAGCGACTGCAGCAGGTTGAGCACTTCGTCGCCCGACTTGCGATCGAGGTCGCCGGTCGGCTCGTCGCAGAGCAGCAGCGTCGGGTCGGTCACGATCGCGCGGGCGATGCCGACCCGCTGCTCCTGCCCGCCCGAGAGCTGCCGCGGGTAATGATTCGCCCGCTCACCCAGGCCGACGACCGACAGCGCCGTCTGCACCCGCTTCCTGCGATCGGCCGAGCCGAGCTTGGTCAGGAGCAGCGGCAGCTCGACGTTGCGCGCCGCGGTGAGAACCGGCAGCAGGTTGTACATCTGAAAGACGAAGCCGATGTGCCGCGCCCGCCAGCTGGCGAGCTTCGCCCCGGACAGACTTTCGATGCGATCGCCGGCGACGTCGATTGTCCCCCTGGTCGGCGTGTCGAGCCCGCCGATCAGGTTCAGGAGCGTCGTCTTGCCGGAGCCGGACGGTCCCATCAGCGCCAGGAAATCGCCCGAGGGAATGTCGAGGGTGATCCCCTGCAGGACGTCGATCTGTTCGCTGCCGCGATAGTAGACCTTGTGCAGATCCCGAACCTTGACCAGCGTATCCATCACCGCTCCTTCACGCGCGAGCCGTCCGCCAGCCCGTCGAAGCCATCGACGACAATCCGGTCGCCACTGTTCAAACCAGACACCACTTCGACCTGCTCGCCGTTGGCGAGGCCGACCTTGACCGCGCGCCGCTCGACGCGATCATCGCGGACGACGAACACGACCTGCTGGCCGTTGTCCGTCCTGACGGCGTTCTTCGACACCAGCAGCCGCGGCCGGTCAGGCACGTTGGCGGCTTCCGCCTGCCGCTCCTGGAGGAACGACACCTTGACGCCCATGTCCGGCAGGACGCGCGGGTCGAGCGCCTCACCTTTGCTCGCGGTTCGGGACGACACGGGGCCAGTCGGGGGGCCGAACCGGATGCGCACCCGCACGGTCGCCTTCTGGCGGTCGGCCGTCGGCACCGTCGTAATCACCGAGCCGGGAATTCGCCAGTCGGGATACGCGTCGAGCACGGCCTCGACCGGCTGCTCCGGCTTGACGCGGTTGATGTAGCTCTCGCTGACGTCGACCTCGATCTCGAGCGACGTCATGTCGACGATGGTGCAGATACCGGTGCGCGTGAAGCCGCCGCCGGCCGAGACCGGCGAGATCATCTCACCCGGCTGTGCGTCCTTCGAGATGGCGATGCCATCGAACGGCGCCCGCACCTCCATGTCGCGGAGGTCGGTCTCCTGCGACCGCACCATCCGCTGCGCGACCTCGACCTGCTGCCGGGCCAGCGCGATGCGGGCCGTGAGCGATTCGACGGTGGCCTGCGCGGTCTCGGCCTCAGCCTGTCCGACGACCTTCTCCTGGACCAGCTTCGTCAGCCGCGCCGACTGCCGCTCGGCTTCGCGCAGCCGGGCTTCGTCCTCGGCGAACCCGCCCTGCGCCGCCGCCAGCTGGGCCCGCGCCACTTCGAGCCCGGCCCGCACCTGGGAATCGTCGAGCCGCGCCAGCACCTGGCCTCTCTTGACCGCCTGGCCTTCTTCGACGAAGAGCTCGAGCACCTTGCCCGTGACCTTCGACGACACCGTCGCCCGCCTGCGCGCCACGACGTAGCCAGAGGCGTTCAGCACGGCGCCAGACGTCGCATCCGAGCTCGAGGCCGCGGTGACCGTCGCGGTTTTGACCGCCGCGGCCTGGACCCGCTGACTCCAGAACCAGGCACCGCCGCCGAGCAGCAGGGCGCCAACGAGAACCGCCAGCACGAACTTGCCGGCCGGCCGGTGGCCGCCGGCTCGCGCGCTGTGGTCGATTTTGAGGGAGGCGAGTTCGTCCTTCAGGGTAGCCATGAATCTCGAGCGTTTGTCCTGGGTGTGGAGCGGACTGGAATTGTCCAGCCGGCCGAGACGCGAAAGTTTAGCGAACCGCGTGTCGTAGAGTATAGCCATTTTCTACGATCGAAACGAAGCAGGGGGTCAGTCGAAAACGGCGAGCGGAGGGGGGGGGACGGTGAATGGCTCAGGGCTCAAGGCTCAGGGCTCAGGCGGCTCAGGTCGGCTCAGGGCAGCGCCGGCCTTGGGCCCCCTGAGCCTTGAGCCCTGAGCCGAATCTATCGCAGACTGCCGACCAACCAGCCGCGCGTCAGGTAATCGGACATCGTGATCGAGAACATGATCAGCAGGAAGAAGAAGCCCGAGCCGGCGACGACCCACGTCAGGCGCGAGCTCCAGCGGACGCCCATGAAGAACAGGATCACGAGCAGCGCCTTGGCCACGGCAATCGTGAGCATCACGACGTTGTTCATGAAGCCGAAGTCGACCAGCGCCGCGAGGTAGGTCAGGACCGTCCCGACGATCAGCGCGGTGAAGACCGAGTAGTAAAGCTTCGTCGAAGCAATGTGCGAGGACATGGCGTCTCAGTGTCCGGCGCCGTAGTGGGCGCCGATCAGATACAGCAGCGGGAACAGGAAGATCCAGACGATGTCGACGAAGTGCCAGTAGAGGCCCGAGACTTCGACCGGCGTGAAGTAGCTGGCGTCGAACTTGCCGCGCCAGGCCATGATGGTGATCACGGCCATCAGGACGAGGCCGATGATCATGTGGATGGCGTGCAGGCCGGTCATGCAGAAGTAGAGCGAGTAGAAGATCTCGGCGCCGGCGGCGTTCTCCGGCGTCGCCCACTGGAAGTTGTAGCCGGGCACGAGGTGGTGCTCGAACTTCTGCGCGTATTCGACGTACTTGACGCCGAGAAACGCCGTGCCGAAGACCATCGTCGCGACCAGCCACGTGACCTGCGTCTTCGGCTTGGCGCTGGTCTGCGCCGATCGCACCGCCATCGCCATCGTCAGCGAGCTGACGATGAGGACGATCGTGTTGACTGCGCCCCAGAACTTGTCGAGGTGCGCGCTGGCGTCCTGGAACGCGTTGGGGTTGGCCCAGCGGTACATCAGGTAGGCCATGAACAGGCCACCGAAGAACATGATCTCGGTGACGAGGAACACCCACATCCCGAGGGTCGAGGCCTCGAGCTGCTGCTCCATGTTGTCGAAATGGTGCTGCAGCTTCGGGTGATGCGGATGCGGCGCGTGGTCCTTCCGCGCTTCCCCCGCCTTGACGGGCGGGCTGTGCAGTGGACCGGGGTAGTGCTCAGCGTGCGTGTGGCCGTCAGACAATGCCGACCTCCTTGCTGGGCGCGTACTGGTGCGTGCCGTGGGTGACGATCGGCGTCACATCGAAGTTCGCCGTTGGCGGCGGCGACGGAATCTCCCACTCCAGTCCCCTGGCGCCCCACGGGTCGGCGCCGGAACGCTCGCCCGCGAAGAGTGAATACGTCAGGTAGAAGAGCGGCATGGCGTAGCCGATCGCCAGGATCGACGCGCCCGCCGACGACATGACGTTCCAGACCTGCAGCTCGGGCGGGTATTCGTGATACCGCCGCGGCATGCCGAGGTAGCCGGCGAGGAACTGCGGGAAGAACGTCAGGTTGAAGCCGATGAAGACGAGGCCGGCGGAAATCTTGGCCCAGAATTCCGAGTAGAGCCGCCCGCTGATCTTCGGCCACCAGTAGTGCATGCCGCCGAGGTAGCCCATGATCGCGCCGCCGACCATGATGTAGTGGAAGTGGGCGACGACGAAGTAGGTGTCGTGCATGTGGATGTCGAGGCCCATCGCCGCCAGGAACAGGCCCGTCAATCCGCCAATCGTGAACAGCCCGATGAAGCCGAAGGCGTAGAGCATCGGCGAATCGAGCGACACCGAACCTTTGTAGATCGTCGCGGTCCAGTTGAAGACCTTGATCGCCGACGGCACCGCGACCAGGAAGCTGATGAACGAGAAGATCAGCCCGGCGTAGACCGACTGTCCGGCGACGAAGAGGTGGTGGCCCCACACCAGGAAGCCGATCAGCGCGATCGCCAGCGACGAGAAGGCGATGAACGAGTAGCCGAAGATGTTCTTGCGCGAGAAGGTCTGGACGATCTCGCTGATCACGCCCATCGCCGGCAGGATCATGATGTAGACCGCCGGGTGCGAATAGAACCAGAACAGGTGCTGGAAGAGCACCGGGTCGCCGCCGAGCGCCGGGTCGAAGATGCCGAAGTGCAGCACTCGCTCGGCCGCCACCAGCAGCACCGTGATCGCGATCACCGGCGTGCCGAGGATCATGATCAGGCTGGTCGCGTACTGGGCCCAGACGAAGAGCGGCAGCCGGAACCAGGTCATGCCGGGCGCCCGCATGCGGTGCACGGTGACGATGAAGTTGAGGCCGGTCAGGATCGACGAGAAGCCGGTGATGAAGACGCCGAGCGCGGCGAGGATGACGTGCGAATTCGCCGCCGCCGTGCTGTAGGGCGTGTAGAACGTCCAGCCGGTGTCGACGCCGCCGCTCAGCGCCGAGGCGAAGGTGAACGTGCCGCCGGCGATGTAGATGTACCAGCTGAGCAGGTTGATGCGCGGGAACGCCAGGTCCTTCGCGCCGATCATGATCGGCAGCAGGAAGTTACCGAGCACGGCCGGGATCGACGGGATCAGGAAGAAGAAGACCATCACCACGCCGTGCATGGTGAACATCTTGTTGTAGGTCTCGCTCGTCAGCAGGTCGCCGGCCGGCGTCAGCAGCTCGAGGCGGATCAACATTGCGAAGAGCCCGCCCATGCCGAAGAAGACGGTGATCGACACGAGGTACAACAGCGCGATGCGCTTGTGGTCTTTCGTCAACAGCCAGGACTTGAGCCCGTGGCCGTCGTTGAGGTAACTCGGGGTTTCCATATGTGTCCTGATCTCGTGCGACCCTACGAACCCGGCGTGGCCGCGCCGGCGGCGCTCTGCTGGCTGAGCGACTTGACGTAGGCGATGAGCTGCAGCAGCTGTTCCTCGGTCACCATGCCCTGGAACGTCGGCATGATCGGCTGGAAGCCGGCGACGACCTTGGCCTGCGGGTTGACGATCGACTCGCGCAGGTAGGCATCGTCAATCGTGACGGTACCGCCGCCCTGGAGCTCCACCGGCTTGCCGTAGATGCCGGTGAGCAGCGGCCCGCGCGCCTGCGGCCCGGCCTGATGGCAGGTGTTGCAGGCGAGGTCCTGGAAGAGCTTCTCACCCGCGGCGATCGGCGACGTCGCGGTCCCCGCGCCGCCACCGAGCCAGACCTGGAAGTCGGCCGGTTCCATCGCCGTGACCCAGCCGATCATCCCCGAGTGCTTGGTGCCGCAGTACTCGGCGCAGAACAGGTGGTAGCGTCCGGGTTTCGTCGCCGTGAACCACATCGAGTTGTAGCGTCCCGGGATGACGTCGGCCTTCACCCGGAAGGCGGGGATGTAATAGCTGTGGATGACGTCCTCGGAGCCCATCATCAGCTTGACCGGGCGCCCCACCGGCACGTGCAGCTCGTTGATCTCGCGCTGGCCGTCGGCGTGCTGAACCTTCCACATCCACTGCTTGCCGACGACGAAGATCTCCATCGCCCCTGCCGGCGGCCGGTAGAGGTCGAAGAAGACCTTGGCGCCCCAGGCGAACATCACCATCGCGATGACGAGCGGAATGAACGACCAGAGCAGTTCGAGCGCGAGCGAGCCGTGGATCGCGACGCCGATCTCCTCGTCATGGCGGCGGCGGTACTTGATCGCGAAGACCGCGACCAAGCGCGCCGATGAGCAGCGCGAAGAACGCCGTCACCGCGACCATGAAGAAATAGATGGCGTCGACCTGGGTCGCCTGCGCTGACGCCTGCTGCGGGAAGAACGGAAGATTCGTGAACATCGTTAAGTTCGATGACCTCCGGGCGCCGATCCCGGACCTGTGTCGGCCGTCGCCGTCTGCGCGCGCTCGCGGCGCAGGCTGACGGTCAGAAACGTCGCAAACGCCAAGATCGTCGCCACTGCCCCGACCCGCACCATCCCGAGCACGGTCGGTCCGTACTTTCCGGACGCCGGGTCGTAGTGGTAGCAGGACAGCAGCAGGTCGTCGATCACCGTGCCGATGCGCTCGTCGGCCGCCTCGACCAGGCCGAGCCGCAGGTCACGCGGCGAGTACTCGATGCCGTAGAAGTACTTCGCAATCGTGCCTTTCGGCGTGATCACTTCGATCGCCGCGCCGTGCGCGAACTGGCCGATTTCCTTGTCGAGCTCGTACCTGAACCCCACCGCGTCGGTGACGCGGTCAATCGACTCCTGCGTCCCGGTCAGGAAATGCCAGCCGCCGGCGCTGTCGGGCCGGCCGTAGCGCTCGACGTAATTCGCCTTCTTCTGCGACGCCAGCCCCGGTCCTTCCTTCGGGTTGAAGCTCACCGCGACGACGTCGAACTCCTTGCCGACGGTCAGGTTCAGCGTCCCGAGCGACGAGACCAGGCCGTTCAGGACCTGGGTGCAGAGCATCGGGCACTCGTAATACACGAGCGCGAGCACCACCGGCCGCTTGCCGAAGTAGTCACCCAGCCGGACGCTCTTGCCGTGATCGTCGACGAACGCCGCGTCGAGCGGCAGCGAGTGGCCGATCCGCTGGTCGATCGCAATCTTGCTGAGGATCCCCGGCTTCGCCGACGTCGGATCCCCCGGCTCGGCGAGCCCGACCGCGTTCTGCGCCGACACCCGTCCGCCCGCCAGCACCATGGCCAGCAATGCGAACGACGCAATCAATCGCCGGTTGAACATCTAAATCAGTTGCCAGTTGCCAGTTGCGCAGTTGCCAGTTCCCAACTTCGTCCTTCGAGATTCCCTTCGAACTTCGAACTTCGCCCTTCGAACTTTCTTAATGCGGCTTGTGCGGCGCCTCGGCGGCGGCGGCGCCCGGAACCACGGGCTTCGGGTCCTTCGTGATCGGACGGGTGATCACGCGCCCGGACGAAGCCTCGCCGTAGGCCGGCGCGCGCGTGCCGAGCCGCGTGTCCGTCACCGCGTCGGCGCGCACGGGCAGCCCCCGCTCGACGATCAGGTGCTTGGCCCGGTCGATCGAAATGCGCGCCACCCCGGCGCCCTGATCGACCCAGCCGTAGCCGTTCAGGACCGCGCGCTCGCGCTCGCGCACGTGCTCGAGGTTTGTCGGCTCGTCGGTCAGGAGCCTGGGCGACGGCGCGGAGCCGAACTCCGCCGTCGGCTGCGTCGTTGTCGGCATCACCGTCGCCGGCGCGGCGACAGGCGACAGCTGCGGGTCGCGCGTGGCCGCCTGCTTCTCGAGCTGCCAGAACAGCACGTACATCAGCGCCGCCGTCACCGAGCAGACGACCAAGACCACGACACCCGACATCAGGATGGCGCCGATGTTGATGTCGCTGTGCTCGTGCCCGACATCGTCGTTGTGCATCTCGTCCCCTGGCCTTGCGTCGTAGGGGAAGTTGGCGCCCGGGCCGCCCTTGTGCGCGCCGTGATCAGTGGGCTTCATGGACGAACGTCTCCTTGAAGTACGGGTCGTTCACCGGCACCAGCGCGCGGCTGCGCAGGTTGCGGGCGAACATGAACACCCACAGGCCGCCGAGGCCGAGCGGAATCGCGATGTCCATCCAGTGAATCGGGAAGCCGGTGCCGGGGCGGAACTCCGGCTCGACCAGCCAGATCAGATCGACCAGCCGCATCGCGATGATGAACATCGCGACCTTCGCCAGCATGCCGGCGCGCTTCTTGAGGTCCTGCGACAGCAGCAGCACGAACGGCAGGGCGAAGTGGCCGACGACGAGGGCGATGGCGACGTAGCCCCAGCTGCCGGTCGTCCGCTTCACGTACCACGGGATCTCTTCCGGCAGGTTGCCCGACCAGATGATCAGGAACTGCGAGAAGTTCAGGTAGGCCCACAGCATCGTGAACGCGAGCATCAGCTTGCCGAGATCGTGGAAGTGCCGCGGCTTGAGCACGTTCGCGATCGCGCCGGTGCGCTCGAGCATGGACAACACCACAACCGTCGACGCGAACGTCGTCAGCCCCCAGCCGGCGATCGTCAGCAGGCCGAAGATGGTCGAGAACCACTCGGGGTCGAGCGACATGATCCAGTCGACCGACGCGAAGGTCACCGTCAGCACGAGGAAGAGCAGGCCCGGCGCGCTCACCTTGCGGTAGCGGACGCTGTCGGCCGGCGTCGTGCCGATGCCGCGATCCTGCGCGGCCGACCACTTGTTGAGCAGGTAAATGCACAGCATCCAGTAGGCGAAGTAGATGACGGCGCGGATGATGAAGAACTGCGGGTTGAGGTAGGCGGCCTTGGCCTGGATGATGACGTTTTCGGCCGCCTCCGGGCGCGCCCACTCGAAGATCGTCGGCAGCCAGAACAGGATCGGCACGAAGAACAGCGCCACCAGCGGCAGGTTGCGCGTCCCGGCCTCGAAGATGCGGCGGCTGACGAGACCCCACTGGCCGCCCGACAGGTGCTGCAGCATCAGCAGCGCCAGCGAGCCCAGCGTCAGCCCGAGGCAGAAGAGGAAGCCAATCAGCCACGAGTGGACGAACTGATCGAAGCTGATCATGGCCCCGCCGACACCGGCGACGAGGCCGATCACGCCGACGATGAGGCCGCGCTGCTGGAGGCTCGCCAGCACCGGCGCGTCTTTGAATTCTGCCTGTGTAGCCATGTTGAGCATGTGTCGCTATTCGTCCGCTCTACTCGAGGTCAGTGCTTCACCGGGCCGGGGGCTGCCGGCACCTGCGGCTTGGCCGGATCGCCGCCTGGCACGTCGCCCGCCGTCGCCCGCTGCGACAGCTGCAGCGTCCGGATGTAGGCGACGATGTTCCAGCGATCCCGCGGCGACACCTGACCCCGGTAGTCCGGCATCCGGCCGAAGCCGTTGGTCATGACGTCGAAGTAATAGCCGGCGTCGGCATTGCGCAGCCGGTCGATGTGAAACGACGGCGGCTGCGGATAGCCGCGCTGCACGACCATGCCGTTGCCGCTGCCGGTGCCGTCATGGCACGGCGTGCAGTAGATGTTGTAGCGCTGCTGGCCGCGCTCGACGACCTCGGCGGTCACCGGGAACGGCAGCTCGCTGACGAACAGCGCGCCGTTCTTGCCGGTGAAGAACGCGGCGTCGGTCTGGAGCGTGCCGCGGGCAATCGTGCCCTCGACCAGCGGCCGCGCGCTCGAGGTGTTCTCGAAGAAGTCGCTGGCCCGCAGCGGCCGGTACTTCGGCTGGTTGTGCATGTCCTGCCGGCAGCCGGCGGCAGCCACGAGCAGCACCACGGCGGCCGCGATCCCGCCGAAGCCTCGAAGGCGGGCGAACCTAGTCCTCGACTTCATTGACTTCCTTCGCCCCCAATGACTTCAGGAACTCCGCCGTCCGGCCGCGATCGAACTTCGGATCGGTCGCTTCGATCGTCAGGAAGAAACCGTCCTGGCTCGCCCGCTTGAAGCTCGGGACGTTGAACACCGGGTGATACGGCATCGGCAGGCCGTTCAGGACGATCATCGAAATCACCGCCGCGAACGACGCCACCAGGATCGTCAGCTCGAACGTGACCGGGATGAACGAGGGCCAGCTGTTGAACGGCCGGCCGCCGACGTTGAGCGGATAGGCAATCGTCGACACCCAGTAGCACAGGCCGAAGCCGGCGATCATGCCGACGATGCCGCCGCAGAGGACGAAGAACGACACCGGGCGATCGTGGACGCCGAGCGCTTCCCAGACCGGCTCGATCGGGAACGGCGAATAGGCGTCGGTCTTGCGATATCCCTCGGCATACGTCCGCCGCGCCGCTTCGGTCAGGGCGTTCGGATCGGCGAACTCGGCCATCAGGCCGTACATCGTGGGTCCGGCTGGCTCGCGGTGCATGACTTAGTGGCCCTCCGCGCCTTTCACCTTCGCCTGCGGCAGCAGCGTCCGCACCTCGAAGATGGAAATCATCGGCAGCACCCGCACGAAGAGGAACATCAGGGTCACGAACAGGCCGATGGTGCCGAAGAACGTCGAGAAATCCCAGAACGTCGGGTAGTACATCCCCCACGACGACGGCAGGAAGTCACGGTGCAGCGAGGTCACGATGATGACGAAGCGCTCCAGCCACATCCCGACGCTGACGATCAGCGACATGATGAACAGCCAGACGGTGTTGGTGCGCAGGCTCTTGATCCACAGCGTCTGCGGCACGACGCCGTTGCAGAAGATCAGCATCCAGTACGACCACGCGTACGGCCCGAACATGCGGTTGTGAATCATGAACTGCTCGTACTGGTTGGCGCTGTAGTAGCCGAAGAAGATCTCCATCAGGTAGCCGTAGAACACGATCAGCCCGGTGACCAGCGTGACCTTGGCCATGTTCTCGAGGTGGCGCATGGTGATGAAGTCTTCGAAGCCGAACATCTTGCGCAGCGGAATCGCCAGCGTCAGCACCATGGCGAAGCCGGCGTAGATCGCGCCGGCGACGAAATAGGGCGGGAAGATCGTCGTGTGCCAGCCCGGGATGATGCCGACTGCGAAGTCGAAACTGACGACGGTGTGGACCGACAGCACCAGCGGCGTCGACATACCGGCGAGCAGCAGGTAGGCGTTCTCGTAGCGCTGCCAGTGCCGCGCCGAGCCGCGCCAGCCGAGCGCGAGCGCGCCGTAGATGTACTTGGTGGCGTTGTTCTTCGCCCGGTCGCGCATCGTCGCCAGATCCGGGATGAGGCCGGTGTACCAGAACAGCAGCGACACCGTGCCGTAGGTGCTGACCGCGAACACGTCCCAGATCAGCGGGCTGCGGAACTGCGGCCAGATGCCCATGCCGTTCGGATACGGCATCAGCCAGTAGGCCGCCAGCCACGGCCGGCCGGTGTGGATCAGCGGGAACATCAGCGCGCAGGCGACGGCGAACAGCGTCATCGCTTCGGCGAAGCGGTTGATCGACGTCCGCCAGTCCTGCTTGAGCAGCAGCAGGATGGCCGAAATCAGCGTACCGGCGTGGCCGATGCCGATCCACCAGACGAAGTTGATGATGTCGAAGGCCCAGCCGACCGGGACGTTGTTGCCCCAGATGCCGACGCCCTTCAGGAACAGGTAGCCGACCGAGACCAGCAGCAGGTTCAGGAACAGGAACCCGATCAGCGTCGTGATGATCCACGACGCCGGCTGGTACTTCGTCAGCACGATCGACGTGATCTTGCTGGTGACCGACTCGAAGGTATGCCCCGGTTCGATCACCGGGGGGGGCGTCTTGTAGGTCGACGTCCGAACGTGTGTCGAATCCATCAGTGTCCAGTCGTTCGCCCGGTCGAAGCGGGCTCGAGCTCGGGGTTGGGATTACGCAGCGACGCGAGATAGGTGGTGCGGGGACGCGTGTTGAGGTCCTCGAGCACGCCGTAGTTGCGCTGCTGCGCCTTGAGCCTGGCGACGCGGCTCTCGCCGTCGTTGAGATCGCCGAAGACGATGGCGTCGGCCGGGCACGCCGCCTCGCAGGCGGTCACGATCTCGCCGTCGCGGACGCTCCGCCCGTCCTTCTTCGCGTCGATGCGGGCGTGGTTGATCCGCTGCACGCAGTAGGTGCACTTCTCCATGACGCCGCGGCTGCGGACGGTGACGTCCGGGTTGCGCTGCGAGTAGTAGCTCTGCGTGTTCCAGTCGGAGTAGAGCAGGAAGTTGAACCGCCGCACCTTGTAGGGGCAGTTGTTCGAGCAGTAGCGCGTGCCGACGCAGCGGTTGTAGACCATGTCGTTCAGGCCTTCGGCGCTGTGCGTCGTCGCCGCCACCGGGCAGACGACCTCGCACGGCGCGTTCTCGCACTGCTGGCAGGGCACCGGCTGGTGCACCGACTGCACCGATTCCGGCCGATCGATGTCGCCGGTGAAGTAGTGGTCGACGCGGATCCAGTGCATCTCGCGGTTGACGCTCACCTGCTCCTTGCCGACGACCGGGATGTTGTTCTCCGCGACGCAGGCGACGACGCACGTGCCGCAGCCCGTGCAGGACGTCAGGTCGATCGCCATGCCCCACTTGTAGCCGGTGTACTCGTGGTCGGGATAGAGCGTCAGCGCCTTCGGGAAGGTGTGGGTCATGTGCTGGATATGACCCGGGTCCTTCTCGTACTCCGCCAGCGTGCTGACCCGCGCCGGGTGCCGGCCTTCCATCGCGTGATGGTCCTGCGTCGTCGCCAGGAGGTAGCGCTCGCCGGTCCTCGTGATTTCCAGGCCGTTGCCGAACCAGGGCGCGTCGGACGTCCGCAGCTGGTAGGCGTTGAACGCCTGTGCCTGGTCGACGGCGTTCCCGACGTGTCCCGCCATGCGGCGGCCGTAGCCGAGGAAGACCGTCACCGTCTCGTCCGGTTGGCCGGGGACGATGAAGACCGGCATCTTCGCGGTGGCGCCGCGGTACTTGAGCTCGATGACGTCGCCACGATCCAGGCCGCGCGTCTCGGCAAGCTTGGGGCTGATCCAGGCGGCGGTGTCCCACGTGAGCTTCGTCAGCGGCTTCGGCGCTTCCTGCAGCCAGCCGTTGTTGGCGAAGCGGCCGTCCCAGACGGTGGGATCCGGCCGGAAGACCAGCTCGAGCCCGCCGGCCAGGGCCGGGGCGGGCGGCGGCGTTGGCGCGGGAGCCGGCAGCGGCGCCGGCGTCGACGGCGCCGGAGGCGCTGCCTGCGCAGCGGGAGAAGCCGTTGCAGCAGAAGGAGTTCCGGGGAGTGCCACGACGCCTGGTGTAGCGGCTCCCGCAGCCGGCATTACAGGCGCCGTCACGGGCGCGGCGGTCAGGGCTGTCGCCGGTCCGCCCGCCGCGGTCGCCGTACCGCGGATGAATCCATCGTGGAGGACCTGCTTCCAGAACGCGTCAGCGTTGCCGAAGGTCTCGCCGTTCTCGGTCCGTGGCGCCCAACCACCGGCGCCAGCGAAGCCGCGGGTCCAGTACCCCTTGATCATGTCGAGCGTGCGTCGGGTCGGTTCGCTCGTCAGCGTCGCCAGCATCTCGTGCGCCGTGTGGGCGTCGTAGAGCGGCGCGATGAGCGGCTGCATCAGCGTGACCGTGCCGTCGTACGCGCGCGGGTCACCCCAGCTCTCGAGCGGATGCGCTTCAGGGACGAACCAGTGCGCCAGGTTCGCGGTCTCGTCGTTGTAGAGCCCGAGATACGCAACCAGGCTGACCTTCCCGAGACGCTCGGCAAACCTGACGTCGGCCGGCGAGGTGAACGCCGGATTGTTGCCGAGGATGACGAGCAGCTGCACCTGGCCCGCGTCCATTGCCGTCGCCAGCTCCGCGATCGACGCGTGCGGGTCGGCCGGCTGCGGGTCGATCGACGCCGTGTAGCTGACCGTCGCGCCGACGTTGCCGAGCGCCTGGTTCATCGCATGCGCGAGCGCGTGCACCGAGGCCGGCTGGTACTCACCCGGGATGACCACAGACCGCCCGCGGTGCGCCTGCAGATCCTTGGCGACGGCGGCGACCCACTTCTCCACCAGCTCGCCCCCGGGCGCCGGTGTTCCCGGTACCGCCGCCGGCGCGCCGGCGCCGACGACTCCGGCCAGTTTTGCGGTAAATCCTTCGATTTCTCCCGACTTCATCGGCAGCCGGTGCTCGGCCTTGGCGCCCGTGAGCGACGGCGAGCTCTCGACGACGTAGAGCCGGTTCATCTGCTTCGCCGCGTCCGTGACGCGCCGGCGATCGGCGAAGTCGCGGGTGTAGCGCACCGAACCGGTGCCGACGCCGCCCAGGAAATCGGCCTCGAGCGAGACGATGACGTCCGCCTTTTCGAGGTGATAGATCGCCTGGCGCGCGGCCCCGGTCGCCTGTCGAAGGCCGACGCCGGAGCCGCCCGACCCGGCGGCGTCGTACTGATGCCAGCGGGCCGACGGGTAGTCGCGCAGGATCGTCGCGACGAGCTCGGCGAGCGAGGGTGAGGTGATCGGTTCGGTCAGGATGCGGAGCCCGGCGCCGCCGGACGCCTTCTGCGCGGCGAGCGCGGACGCCATCGCCGCCTGGAACGCGCTCCAGGGACGGACTTCACCGCGGAACGTCACCGTCTGCGCCCGATCCGGATCGTAGAGGCCGAGCACCGCGGCCTGCGTCAGCGTGTCGGTGGCGCCGAGGCTCGCCGGATGCTCCGGGTTGCCCTCGATCTTGGTCGGCCGGCCCATGTGGCTCTCGACGAGCACCGGCCGGGCGATGCCGCCGAGCGGAATCGCGCTGGCAAAGAAGAGCGGCCGCCCCGGGATGAGATCCTCCGGCTGGCGGACGTAGGGAACGATCGACTCCGGCGGCTGACGAGGTACAGGCGCCGACCCCGGCGAGCGCGAGCGACGCGCTCATGAGCTTCAGGAAGTTCCGCCGGCCCTTCGGGTCGTTCCATTCCGAGGCCTGCTCGGGGAACTCGCGGTGAAGGTAATCGCGGAACTCGGGCGTGTCGGACAGTTCGCCGAGGCTGCGCCAGTAGAGCCGGCCCTCGGTGTCCGCCAGTCGGGATCGGATTGCTGCAAAGTCCATAAGGTCAAAAGCTTCCAGCTACCAGCCAGCAGCCGCCAGGTTCGCGCGGTCGGCCCGGCTCGAGCGTCGGCGTCCCTTGCTCCGCTGGAAGCCGGAAGCCGGGCGCTGACGGCTCACCGCTATCTGTGGCACGTCGAGCAGCTGGTGAGCTGTTCGACCTTGCCGATCTTGTATTCCTCGACCAGTCGCGCGCCGAGTCCGGGGTCGTCGGCCGGCGGCACCCAGTTCATGTTGAAGACCTGGTCGCGCGGCCGGATGTACTTGGCCGGATTGCGGTGGCAATCGAGGCACCAGTTCATCATCAAGGTGGCGTTCTGGAAGACCAGCGGCATCTTGTCGACCTGGCCATGGCACGTGGCGCAGCCGACGCCCTTGTTCACATGGATGCCGTGGTTGAAATACACGAAATCGGGCAGGTCGTGGACCCGGGTCCACGTGAGCGGCTTGTCGTCCCGGAAACTGGCGCGGACCGGCTCGAGGATCGGCGCGTTGTTCCAGATCTGCGAGTGGCAGTTCATGCACGTCTTGGTCGGCGGGATGCCGGCGAACGCCGAATCCTCGACCGACGAGTGGCAGTAGCGGCAATCGAGGCCGACGCCGCCAACGTGGTGCGCGTGACTGAACTGAATCGGCTGGCTGACGAAATCGCCCTGTCCGGTGTGATAGCCGGACAAATACAGCATCGTGACCACCCAGCCGAGGAAGCCGACGAAGGCCACGCCCGCGACGATGCTGAGGCGCGAATAGATATTGGTGTTGCGATGGAAAAGCTGGCTCATCGTGTCGACATTCGGCGCGTTTTCGACCGTGATCCGGACCGGAACCGTAGCGGTCCTCGAGCCTTACGGGTGGCTCGCCGGGCGCACCAAGCACCTGTTTCTGCTCGTCCGGTCGCGCGTCCCCAAGAGCCTACTCGAAAGACGGCGCGAGCAGAAGTGCGACAGCGACGGTCGCCATTGGCAGTCGGCGCGTCCTGAACCGAGGTCTCTGCTGTGCCCGGTCTTAAATAATGTGAAACTTTTCACAAAGTGTCAAACGGGGGCACTGACGCTGCCCGAAGGCTCAGGGCTCAGGGCTCAGGGCTCAGGCGCACTCAGGGCTCAGGCTCGGACGATGCTCAACGCGCGTCCGAGATAAGGAGGCACTTCGAGCCTGAGCCCTGAGCCCTGAGCCTTGAGCCGATACAGAATCACCCCGATGGATGTGTTCTCGCACGGCGCCTGGGGCTACGCCTCGCTGCATCGTCACCGCGATCTGCGGTGGTGGAGCGTGCTCGCCGGCGCCGCGCCCGATCTGTTGTGGTTCGTGCCGTCGACCGTCAACGCCTTTGCGACGCGCGGATGGGACGCGCTGCGTCTCGGAAGCCAGCGCGAGATCTGGCGCTCCGACGGACCGCCGCTGCCGGCGGAGCTCGTCGACTCGTACTTTCGCTACTACATCTACACGCACAGCCTCGTCCTGCTCGCGCTCGTCATTGCTCTCGTCCTTGCCACGCGGTGGCGTCGGTACGCGTGGCTCGCGCTGCCTTATGCGCTGCACATCCTCATGGACATCCCGACGCACGAGCGCTACCAGACCCAGCCGTTCGCGCCGCTGTCGTCGTGGGCAATTGAAGGAATGACGTGGAGCGATCCGCGAATCTTCTTTCCGAATCTCGCCGCGCTCGTGCTGACCTACGCCTGGATTCTGCGTCGCCGCCGGACTGAGGCTGTCCGCCGCTGAGCCGGCGTTCAGTCGCGCCGGACCGATGTGGTACGATCGCGCGCCTGCCGCATCTCAAAATCTCCGGAGCGACATCGATGTCTCCCGTCTTTCGACCCGCGCTGAGTTGTGTCTTGTCCGTCGCGCTGCTCGCGCTGGCGGTGTCGTCCGTGCAGGCGCAGGCGCCCGTCACTTATCGCGTCGCATTTCCCGCTCCCGAGCATCACTATGCGCAGATCGAGGTGACGTTTCCCGACCTGCCGTCAGGCACGCTCGAGGCGCGCATGAGCCGGTCATCGCCCGGCCGCTACGCGCTGCACGAGTACGCGAAGAACGTGTTCGAGCTGGCGGCGTTCGACGGCAAGGGGAAGGAGCTGCCGATCTCGCGTCCGAACCCGTACCAGTGGAACGTCACCGGGCACGACGGCAGCGTCCGCGTCGTCTACAAGATCTACGGCGACCACGTCGACGGCACCTACCTCGCGATCGACCCGACGCACGCGCACATGAACATGCCGGCGACGCTGCTCTGGGCCCGCGGCCTCGACGCGCGCCCCGTGCAGGTGACGTTCGTCCCGCCGAAGGGCTCGAAATGGATTCCGGCGACGCAGCTGTTCTCGACCGACGATCCCTGGACGTTCACCGCGCCCAACCTTCAGTACTTGATGGACAGCCCGGTGGAGCTCAGCGCCCAGACGATCCGCAGCTTCAAGGTCAGGAACCCTGACGGCCGGGAGCAGACGATCCGCACCGCGCTCCACCACGACGCAGGCGACGCCGAGGTCAACGAGTACATCGCGGGGACGGAGAAGATCGTGCGCGAGCAGGGCGCGATCTTCGGCGAGTATCCGCAGTTCGACGCCGGCACCTACACGTTCCTCGGCGACTACGTGCCGTGGGGCGGCGGCGACGGCATGGAGCATCGCAACAGCACCGTCGTCGCGGCGGCGGTCTCGCTGCGCGGCCCCGGCGCGGTGCTCGACGTGCTCGACACCGTCTCGCACGAGTTCTTCCATGCCTGGAACGTCGAACGCATCCGGCCGAAGTCCCTCGAGCCTTTCAATTTCGAGGAAGCGAACATATCGGGCGAACTGTGGCTGGCGGAGGGCTTCACGCAGTACTACGGCAACCTGGTCATGGGACGGGCCGGGCTCGCGACGCGCGACGAAACCGCCGCGGCGCTGGCGCGGTCGGCGAACACCGTCGTCAGCGGTCCGGGCCGTCAGTTCCGATCGGCGGTGGCGATGAGTCAGATGGCGCCGTTCACCGACGCCGCCCGCTCGGTCGACAAGACCAATTTCTCGACGACGTTCATTTCGTACTACACGTACGGGTCGGCGGTGGCGCTGGCGATGGATCTGAGCCTGCGCGATCGGTCGAACGGCAAGGTCTCGCTCGACGACTACATGCGGGCGATGTGGCGCGTGCACGGCAAGCCGGGCGGGGCGCAGCCGGGTCTCGTCGCGAAGCCTTACACGCTGCAGGACGCCCGCGATCGCCTGGCGGAAGTAGCGGGCGACAAAGCGTTCGCCGACGCGTTCTTCGACAAGTACGTCGAAGGCCGCGAGGCGATCGATTACGCGCCGCTCCTGGCGCGCGCCGGCTATGCGCTGCGCCGGAGCGCCGCCGGCTGGACCGGCCTGACGGGGGTCGACGCCAGCGGCACCATCACCGGCCTGCTGGCGTGGGGCTCGCCGGCCTTCGAGGCCGGCCTCGATCAAGGTGACGTCATCGTCGACGTCGACGGCAAGTCGCTGAGGCCCGGTGCGCTCCAGTCGACGCTGAAAGCGAAGAAGCCGGGCGACCGGCTGGTCGTGACCTTCAAGCGCCGCGACGGCGCAACCGGCAAGGCCGCGATCGCGGTGAAGGAGGATCCGGCGCTCGAGCTCGTGCCTGTCGAAGCGTCGGGCGGGACGCTGACGCCAGCGCAGCAGGCGTTCCGCGAGGCCTGGCTCGGCTCGAAGGCGGGCCGCTAGCGCACAGATCCGGCTCGGCCATGGACTGCCTGCGACTCCTGCCTCAGGCGGTTCTCGTCCAGAAGATCGAGGCGCGCGCCAGGCGCGCCAACTCTCTTTATACTGGGTCGAACCGGGGATCGCCCGGCGCCGCGCCGGCGTCGTAAGCGGAGACCCGATTCGCCGAATCTCACGCACCGCGCGAAGCCAGCCGCGGCACCGTGCGCCAGATCACCGAGTAACAGTCTTGAGCCCGTACTCCGACACGCCGATCGCCGGCACGACCGTTCAGCACTATCGCATCGGCCAGCGCCTTGGCGCCGGCGGGATGGGCGAGGTGTATCGCGCCGAAGACGTGCGGCTGGGGCGTCCCGTTGCCTTGAAGTTCCTCCCTCCTGATCTGAAGGCGGACCCGGAGAGCCGGGCCCGGCTGCTCAACGAAGCCCGCGCCGCCTCGCTCCTGCGCTCGCCCAACATCGCCGTCACCTACGACATCGGCGAATCGGGCGGCGCCGACTTCATCGTCATGGAGTACGTCGAGGGCGAGCTGCTGTCGTCGCGGGTCGCGAAGGGGCCGCTGCCGGTTCGCGAGGTCGTCGAGATCGGGCTGCAGGTGAGCGACGCGCTCGAAGAGGCGCACGGACGCGGCATCATCCATCGCGACGTCAAGAGCGCCAACCTGATGCGGACCGAGCGCGGCCTGGTCAAGGTCCTCGATTTCGGCCTCGCGAAGTTCGTCAAGTCCGACGCCGCGGAATCCTCGCTGGTGACGCAGCCGCAGGTCACGGTTGCCGGGATGGTCGTCGGCACCGTGTCGTACATGGCGCCGGAGCAGGCGCTCGGCCGGCCGGTCGATCACCGGACCGATCTCTTCTCGCTCGGCGTCGTGCTGTTCGAGCTCGCCACCGGACGCATTCCGTTCGTCGGCACGTCGCCGACCGAGATCGTCGATCGCATCCTCCACGAGATTCCGCCGCCGCCGTCGCGCTTCGCCAGCGGCGTGACGTCAGCGTTCGACGCCGTTGTCGCCCGGGCGCTCGAGAAGTCGCCGACGTTCCGCTACCAGTCGGCGCGCGATCTTCATCACGACCTGCAGCAGGTCGCGCTCGAGCTCGACGACTCGCAGCGATCGAGCACGAGCCGGGTGAGCGCCGGTGCGGGCGGCCAGGCGATCGAGCGATCGGTGGCGGTGATGACGTTCGCCAACATCACGCGCGAGCCGGCCGACGACTGGATCGGCACCGGCATCGCCGAGACCGTCAGCTCCGATCTCAAGAACATTCACGGCCTCACCGTCATCGGCCGCGCCCGCGTCTACGACGCGCTGCGCAACCTGTCGTCCGGTACGCACCTCGACGAGTCCCTCGCCATCGACATCGGCCGGCGCCTCGGCGCGACCTGGGTCGTCGTCGGCGGCTTCCAGCGACTCGGCGAGCTCGTGCGGATCACGGCGAACTTCGTCATCGTCGAGACCGGCGCGGTCAAGCGAACCGTCAAGGTCGACGGCCGCGTCGGCGACATCTTCGCGCTGCAGGACAAGATCGTCTACGAGCTGACGGGCGGCCTGAACGTCGCCCTGCGCGGCACCGAGGTCGCCAGCATCGAGAAGCAGGAGACGAAGTCGGTCGAGGCCTACGAAAGCTTCGCGCGCGGGATGATGAACCTCCGCCTCGCGACGCGCGACTCGATCGAGCGCGCCATCGCGGCGTTCGAGGGCGCGATTCAGTTTGACGGCGAGTACGCCCAGGCCTGGGCGGCGCTCGGCGGCGCCTACGCGCTCAAGGGTTCGTTTCTCTCGATTTCCGACATCGTCCGCAAGGGCGTCGACATGGAGCGGCGCGCGATCGAGATCAATCCCGGCCTCGCCGACGCCCACAACTGGCTCGGAGCAGGCTTGCTGATGCTCGGCAAGGTCGACGATGCGATCGTGTCGATACGGGAGGCGATTCGCCTCGATCCCGGGAACGGCCAGGCCTACCAGACCCTCGGCCGCGCCCACTGGGTCGGCCAGGGAGACTTCGCCGCGGCGATTCCGGCGTTCCGCAGGGCCATCGAGCTCAATCCCGAGGCCGGCTATTCCTACCTGCAGCTCGGCCTGTTGCTGGCGTGGCAGGGCGAGTATGAGGAAGCGGAAGCCATCTGCCGCCGCGCCGTCGAGCTCCAGGATCAGTACATCTCGGGCAACGCCGGGCTGCAGGTCGTCGGCGCCAACGCCCGGCTCGGCTACGTCTACTACCTCCAGGGCCGCTACGAGGATGCGATCCGCGAGTACGAGCGCGGACTCTCCTTCGTCGCGTCGAGCGACCACGCGCTGAAGGAGCGCACCAGCATCGAGATCCGGGTGAAGCTCGGGGCCGCGTATCAGCGCTGGGGCAGGGCCGACGAAGCGGCGCGGTTCTTCGATCGCGCCCTGAAGTCGTTCGATCAGCACGTCGCCAAGGGTGCCGACGATCCCTATACCCGCTACTACATCGCCTGCCTGCTGGCGCTGCGCGGCGAGGTCGACCGCGCGTTCGAGCTGCTGCAGCGCGTGCACGCATCGCTGCCGGCGCTGACCGCGGCGCGGGCGCGCCGCGATCCCGACCTCGACAACCTCCGCTCCGATCCCCGGTTCGCGGCGCTGCTCGCTCCTGTCCGCTGACGTGACCGATCAGAAACCCGACGTCGACGTCATCATCGTGGGCGCCGGGCCGGCAGGCCTCAGCGCCGCGCTCATCCTCGGCCGCTGCCGCCGTTCGGTGCTGATCTGCGACACCGGGCGGCCGCGCAACGCCGCCTCGCAGGCGCTCAACGGCTACCTCACCCGCGACGGCATGCACCCGCAGGAATTCCTCGCCGCCGGCCGCAAGGAGCTCGAGCGGTACGACACCGTCGCGCTGCGCACGGTGCAGGTGACCGACGCGGCCTGCCGTCCCGACAACCGTTACGAGGTCGTGCTCGCGACCGGCGAGACGTTCGTGTCGCGCAAGCTGCTCATCGCGACCGGCGTCCGCGACAACCTGCCGTCGATCGCCGGCTTCGCCGAGCTCTACGGACGCAGCGTTTTCCACTGCCCTTATTGCGACGGATGGGAAGTGCGCGATCGACCGCTCGCGGTGTACGGCCGCGGGGATCGCGGCCTCGGCCTGTCGCTCGAGCTCACCGGCTGGAGCCGCGATCTCGTGCTCTGCACCGATGGCCCGTCCGGGATCGATCGCGACGGGCTCGACCGCCTGGCGCGCAACGGCATCAGCGTCCGCGAGGCGGCCGTCGAGCGGCTCGAAGGCGCCGACGGCCGCCTTCAACACGTTGTCTTTGCCGACGGCGAGCGGCTGGCGCGCTACGCGCTGTTCTTCACCACCGGGCAGTCGCAGCGATCGGATCTCTCGGTCCGTCTGGGCTGCGACGTCAACGAGAAGGGAACCGTCCGCACCGGCAAGTACGAGACAACCCACCTGCAGGGACTCTACGTCGCGGGCGACGCGTCGCGGGCGGTCCAGTGGGTCGTCGTCGCCGCCGCCGAGGGGGCCGAGGCAGCGTTCGCGATCAACACCGACCTGATACAGGAAGATCTGCTGTAGCCCGAAGCGTCGGCCCCGCGGGACGCGCGGGCCATTGGTCCGAGTCCAATTGCGGCGTGGTCCTCTTTATTTCGGCAAAATGCCAGCAGTTCTGGCGGCCAAAGGCCAATTGGACTACCTTTGGACCGTGCAGCCGTCCGATACTGCTCCCGCCATGATTCAGCACATCGAGCGCCAGTTCGTCAGGACCTCCCGGCCGCTCTACAGCCACCTCGTCGGCCTGCTCGAGTCGGCCATCTCCCGCGGCGAGTTCCCGTCGGGCGCGCGCGTGCCGCCCGAGCGCGAGCTCGCACAGCGGCTCGGTATCTCGCGCACCACCGTCGTCAGCGCCTACCGCGAGCTTGAATCGCGCGGCCTGCTGCGCGGGTATGTCGGCCGCGGCACGTTCGTCTGCGCCGCTCCCGATCCCTCCGGCGCGCCGTTCGCCTGGCGCGGGAAGATTGCCGCCGCGGCGCTGCGATCGAGCGACTCGATCCTGCGCGACACGATCCGGCATTCGTCCAACGCGAAAGTGCTCTCGCTGGCGGCCGGAGAACCGGCGATCGACTGCTTTCCCGTTGTGGCGTTTCAGCACGCCGTCGATCAGTCGATCAAGCGTGAGGGATGGTCGGTGTGGCGGCATGGCCCGACGGAAGGGCAGCCGATGCTTCGCGACGCCATCGCCGAGCGCTTCGGCGTGCCGGCCGAGAGCGTGCTGATCCTCGGCGGCGCGCAGCAGGGGCTGGACCTGCTGGCGCGCTGCCTCGTCGATCCCGGGGACGCCGTGATCGTCGACCGTCCGGGGTATCTCGGCGCCATCGAGTCGTTCCGCGCCGCCGGCGCGAAGTTGATCGGCTGGGACGTCCTCCGCGCCGACATGGACGAGCTCGAGGATCTGCTCGTGCGCTATCGGCCGAAGCTGATCTACACCGACCCCACCTTCCAGAACCCGACAGGCATGACGCTGCCGATCCGGGCGCGGCGCGAGCTGCTTCGCCTCGCCGAACGCTACCGCGTGCCGATCGTCGAGGACGCGACCTACCGCGAGCTCTATTTCACCGAAGCGCCGCCGCCGTCGCTGCGCGAGCTCGACACGCAGAACATCGTCATTCACCTGAGCAGCTTTTCGAAGGTGCTCGCGCCCGGCCTGCGTCTCGGCTGGCTGTCGGCGGCGCCGTCGATCGTCGATCAGATCGCGATCATGAAGCAGCGGCTCGATCCGTATACGCAGAACCTGGTGCAGTTCGCGATGGCCAGGCTGCTGCAGGACGGCAGCTTCGACCGCCACCTGCGCACGCTGCGCGCCGAGCATGCGCGGCGGTGCACGCTGATGGTTGCGGCGATCGAGCGCCACCTTCCTGCCAGCGTGCTCAGGTTCGTCCGGCCGCAGGGCGGGTTGTACCTGTGGTGCCGCGTCGCGTCCTCGCTCGACACCCGGCTGCTGCACGAACAGGCGCTTGCCGCGGGCGTCGCGTTCGTGCCGGGCCACGCGTTTTACCCCGACCCGGCCGGCGACTCCGAGCTGCGCTTGTGCTTCTCGAGCGTGATGCCGGCGGCGATCGACGACGCCGTCGGCCGGCTGGCGGGCGTCCTTACTCGTCTGGCGCGCCCGGAGTCGCCGCGGACGTCTTACCCGCAGCCAGCCATCCGACCCGCGTCAGCAGCGAACCGACGATAGTCGATACCGCCGCGAGACGGCGCGCGTGCCGCGAGCGTCCGGCGACGACTCGCAGCGCCAGCGGCACCGGGCCGGACAGCACCCCGCCCAGCCGAGTCACGTTCCCGGACCATCCGTGCTTCAACGGATCGAGCGCCGGATCGCCGCGGCTCTCGAGCGCGTAGCCGATCGCGGTCTCGACCGCGGCGGCGCCGATGCCGATGCGGTTGAGGGCGCGGTCGTCATGGCCCAGCAACTCGAGCATCGACACCGCGGCGCCGACGCCGGACGCCCCGAAGTGGAGCGGCAGCAGCGAGACGTTGCGCGACCAGACGGGGATCGCCGTCGCACCGATCAGGACGCCCGTGTACGTGGCCAGCACCAGGCCCGTCGCGGCTGAAAGTACTTCCGCCGCATCGCCGACGATCCGGACGGGGAGGCGGCCGCCGGTCGCGCGGGTGGCGACATCCGCGAAGACACGCGCCCCGGCCGCGTTGGAGAACGCGACCAGCGTCCAGGCTCCCACCGACATCGGGCTGCGCAGCTTGAAGATGCGCAGCATGTTGAGGAATCGTTCCGGCCGTCCCAGGTCGGACACGAGGAGCGCTGGCGAGATCGCACCGCCGGCTGCGGCAATCCACCGGGCGTCACGCACCAGCGCCGGGCTCGCGCCGCTCACCCGCGCGACCGCGCCGACGACCGCTGCCGCGCCCGCCGCCCCGCCGACGAAGAAATAGGCGGGGATCTCCCACGTCCAGACCGGCGGCTTGAGGAGCGGAAGCTCGTGGTAGCTCACGCGCAGATCACTCGTCCGCGGCGAGCTCGCCAATCGCCGCGAGATCGTCGGCGGTCACGAACAGTCCCGTTTTCGGCACGAACGCGCGCCATCCGGCCACGAGCAGAATCTCGCGCGCGAGCGCGGCGCCCGCCTCGCCGCGCGCGTCGACGACGATTGCCGGCACCGGATCCTGCACACCAAGATCCAGCGTCAACGCGCCGCTGCGATGGCGCAGCGTCCGGCCGGGCGCGTCAAGCTCGAGCTCGTCGACGGCGCTGCGCAGGATGCCGATGACGTCGTCGCGCGTGCCGAGCGGCGGCGCGTGCTCGACGGCGTCCGGCCCCGCGGCCTGATCGACGTGGAGCAGCAGCAGGCGCGGGATCTTCACGGACCTGAGAGGCGGCGCCAAGTGTGCTCGTCCAGCTCCTGCGCCGGAGGCGTTCGCCAACGTCTCGCCTGCGTCGGGCGACGCCGTTGGCGGGCGTGGCGGTCGAACGCGGGCCGGAGTGGCGAAGGCCAGCGCCCCCAGCAGCGTGCCGGCGACGAGCGCGAGCGCCGGCTGTGCGAAATCCGGCTTGCCGCCGAGGTCGAGAATCACCGCGTCGTCTGCGACCGGCATCGGCAGGCCGGACAGCAGGCGTCGCGTCAGCCCGCGTTCGACGACGCCTGACCGCGCGAGTCCGTCGAGCGTCGAGTCCGGCTGAAGCGCTGCCGCGAATCGTGAACGGGCGGCGGCCAGGGCCGCAGCAGTACGTCCCGTCTGCGTCAGCGCCAGCACCGCCTGCGCCGCCGACAGCGTCGAGGGATCGCGGCTCGCAACGATCAGGCGTCCCGGGGCGGAGCTGCCTGGGACGCGGGTCAGCACGTAGACCTCGGTCAGGGCGTCAGGCTGTCCGTGGTAGCCGGCGCCGCTGAGGTCGAGCTCGCAGCCGCTCACGCGCAGATGATTGGAGACCGCGAGTCCCGCCGCGAGATCGCTGCAGGTCACGGTCATCGCCGTGCGGTCGCGCATCGCCTGATACATGCCGTCGGCACCGAGGCCTGCCAGGATCAATCCGGCCGCTGCCAGGAGCCATTTCACCATCGCTCGTCCCGGCGTGGCGTCACCGTCGTCGACGCGGCCGAAAGCCGGGCCCCGGTCGCGTTGAATGCCAGCGCGATCCCGGCCAGCATCAACCCCGCCGCCGCCGCGGCGGCGCGCCAGCCGGCGCCGAGATGCGTTGACGGCAGGACCGGGTTCGCCGGCAGGTTGTAGTCGGCGGGGTCGCCGCGGAAGATGAACATCGCGTGCGTGCCGCCGACGCTGCTGTCCCGCGGATCGTAGAGCTGCGCGTCCTCGATGCCGCGCTCGCGCAGCGTCGCGAGCCGCGCCTCGCCGCGGCGGCGCAGGTCGTCGATTTCGCCGAACTGGATCGATTGCGTCGGACACGCCGTCGCGCACGCCGGCTGCAGCCCGGCTTTCTGCCGGTCGTAGCAGAACGTGCACTTGAACGCCCGGCCATCCTCGGGCCGGCGCTCGACGACCCCGAACGGGCAGGCGACGACGCAGTAGCCGCAGCCGTTGCAGACGTCAGGCTGGATGAAGACGCCGCCGAACTCGGTGCGGACGATCGAGCCTGTCGGACACGCCTCGAGACAGCCGGCATGCTCGCAGTGCTTGCAGACGTCCGACGAGAAGTCCCAGCGGAACGTATTACTGCGGTAGCCGCCGTCGGCGGCGGCGCCAGGCGCGGCGCCGCGCTCGACGAACTTGACGTGGCGCCAGGTCGCGTGGCCGAGGGCCGCGGTGTTGTCGTAGGAAAACCCCGTGAACGTGAACCCGTCGTCCGGGACGCCGTTCCACTCCTTGCACGCGACCTCGCAGGCCTTGCAGCCGATGCAAAGCGTCGAGTCGGTGAGAAAGGCGGTGGTCGGCATCAGGAAGGGCTCAGCGAGCCGCGCGTTCGATCCGGCACACCAGCGCCTTGGCTTCCATGATGCGCACGTTCGGCTCCTCGGAAATCGCCACCAGATCGTTGACGACGTCGCCGCGGACCAGTCCGCGGCCGCCGAAATGATACGGCAGTCCGACCTGGTGCACCGTCCGACCGAGAATCTGCAGCGGCTGCAGCCGGGACGTGACCAGGGCCTGCGCCACGATGCTGCCGCGCGGCGTCGTGATCGTCACGTCGTCGCCGCTCTCGACGGCCAGGTCGCGCGCCAGCTCGATCGAGATCTCGCAGAACAGCGCCGGCTGGAGCTCGGCGAGCCGCGTCAGCGTCCGCGACATGCCGCCGGCGGTGTGATGCTCGGTCAGCCGATAGGTGGTGAGGACGTGCGGATAATCCGGGTCGCCCGCGGCACGGGCGTAGGCATTGTCGGGACGGAGCTTTCGATCGGCGGCCGGGTTCGTCTGGGTGCGGTGCAGCGCGTTCCGCACCGGTGATTCCAGCGGCTCGTAGTGCACCGGCAGCGGTCCATCCTTCAAGCCCGACGCGACCCACAGCCAGCCGAGACCGTCGGCGTGCATGATGAACGGCGCGTCGCCGTCCAGTCCGGCGTCGCCGCGCGCGCTCTCCGGCGCCACGTAACTCGGCGGCTTGGCGCGATTGAAGTCAGGCGTATCGAGCCCGGTCCACCCGGCGCTCGCCGGGTCCCACCAGATCAGCTTCTTGCGTTCGCTCCACGGCGCGCCGTCGGGCCGCGCGGAGGCGCGGTTGTAGAGAATGCGCCGGTCGTCGGGCCAGGCGAAGCCCCAGCCGTGACCGTAAGGGCCGGCGGCGGCGCGGTCGCGGGCGCGGTTGCGTCCCGGCTGCGGGTAGACGCCGGAATAGATCCAGCAGCCGCACTCGGTGCTGCCATCGGCGGCAAGGCTCGAGAAGCCGGGAAGCAGCCGGCCGTCGGCCGTGGCGCGGCCGTTGATCTCCTGCAGGACCTGCTCGATGGCGGGCTCGTCGTGCGGCCCTTCCGTCAGGTAGTCCCACGTCAACGCGCGCAAGCCGCGATTGTAATCGCCGCCTTCGGCCGCGGCCCTTGCCTTCAGACGCCGGCCGAGGTGATAGACGAACCACGCTTCACTGCGAGCATCCGCCGGCGGATCGACCGCCTTGTCGCGCCATTGCAGCAGCCGCTGCGTGTTCGTGAAGCAGCCGTCCTTCTCCGCATGCGACGCCGCCGGGAAGAAGAAAATCTCGGTGGCGATGTCGGCGGTGCGCAGCTCGCCGCGTTCGATCTCCGGCGAATCGAGCCAGAACGTCGCCGTCTCGGTCTCGACCATGTCTCGAACCACCAGCCATTGCAGGTTCGCCATCGCGCGGCGCTCGAGGCGGGCGTTCGGCGCCCCGACCGCGGGGTTCTGTCCCATGACGAAGAGCCCTTCGAGCGACGGCCGCGCGTCGGCCATCTCGAGCCAGTAGCCGAGATGCGAGTGATCGCCGGTCGTCCGTGGCAGCCAGCCGAAGCCGAACTCGTTCGCCGCGGTGGCGTCCTCGCCGTACCACGCTTTCAACAGCGAGACGATGTAGCGATCGAGGTCGGACCAGCCGCCGCGTTCGCTGCGATTCTTCTCGACGTAAGCGTCGAGCGAAACGGCGTGCTCGTCGAAGGCGGGCATCGGCAGGTAGCCGGGGAGGATGTCGAATAGCGTCGGGATGTCGGTCGATCCTTGAATCGAGGCGTGGCCGCGCAGCGCGAGGATGCCGCCGCCTGGCCGGCCGATGTTGCCGAGCAGCAGCTGGAGGATCGCGGCCGTCCGGATGGTCTGGACGCCGGTCGAATGCTGCGTCCAGCCGACGGCGTAGCAGATCGCGGCCGTGCGATCCGGGCCGGAGGCGCGACAGAAGGCGTTGGCGATGCGGAGGAAGGCATCAGCCGGGACGCCGCAGACGTCTTCGACCATCGCCGGCGTGTAGCGGGCGAAGTGCCGCCGCAGAATCTGGAAGACCGATCGCGGATGCTCGAGCGTCAGGTCGCGCTCGGGCCGGGCCGGGGTGGTGGTGGCGCTGCCGCCACCGCGTTCCCTGGCGTGTCCGCCGTCGGCGGCCGTCGAGGCCGTGTCCGCGGCGGGACGGGCGGCATACGCCCAGCTCCGCTGGTCGTAGCGGCCGCGCGCCTCGTCCCAGCCCGAGAACATGCCGTCGAGATCTTCCGCGTCGACGAAGCTCTCGTCGACGATGACCGACGCGTTCGTGTAGGCGACGACATAGTCGCGGAACTCCAGGCCCTCGGAGAGGACGAAGTTCACCATCGCGCCGAGGAACACGGTATCGGTGCCGGCGCGCAGCGGCGCCCAGAGGTCGGCCATCGCGGAGGTCCGGGTGAAGCGGGGGTCGACGTGAATGACCGTGGCGCCGCGCTCGCGGGCGTCGATGACGAAGCGGAACGCCACCGGGTGGTTCTCGGCCATCGACGATCCCATGATCAGGATGGCGTCGGCGTTCTGCAAATCCTGCGGCGCCGTCGTCGCGCCGCCGCGGCCGAGCGAGGTGCCCAGACCGGGCACCGTGGAGCTATGTCATATGCGGGCCTGGTTGCTGAGCGCGACCATGCCCAGTCCGCCGGTGAACAGCTTCTTGATGAGGTAGTTCTCTTCGTTGTCGAGGGTCGCGCCGCCGAGGTGGGCGATCGACGGGCACTGCATCAGCGTCCGGCCGTCGCGGACCGCTTCGAAGTGCCGCGCGCGCGAGGCCCAGACCCGGTCGGCGACCATGTCCATCGCCGTCTCGAGATCGAGCTCCGTCCACGCGCCCGAATGCGGCGCCCTGTACCTGACGCGGGTCGCCCGTGCCGGATGCGTCAGCAGCTCGTGCGTCGCGGCGCCCTTCGGGCACAACCGCCCCTCGGAGATTGGCGACGCCGGATCGCCCTCGACGGCGAGGACCCGGGTGCCGTCGTGAAAGATCAACTGGCCGCAGCCGACGGCGCAGAACGGGCAGACCGAGCGCGTCACCGCGGCGCCGTCGTGCCGGGGGCCGAGGCCGCGGGTCGCCGCGGTCATCGACTCGGCGCCGCTGCCGTCGCCGCCGTTGACGATCTGCTTGACGAGAGGCCAGTCGGAGAGCGCCATCGGGTTGGAGTGTAGCGCCTTTGTTGACTGAAGTATCATCGGCTCCGTGCATCGCTTCACCCTTGGCGTCGAAGAGGAGTTCCAGATCGTCGACCCTCACGGCGGGGAGCTGCGGTCGCACGTCTCCGAGCTGCTGGCGTCGAGCGGTCCGGCGCTCGGCGATCAGATCAAGCGGGAGATGCACCAGTCGATCGTCGAGGTCGGCACCAAGATCTGCCGCGACGTCAGCGAGCTGTCGGACGAGATCTTCCGCAACCGCCGCGAGCTGTCGAACGCCGCCGAACGCGTCGGCCTGGCCGTGGCCGCCGCCGGCACCCATCCTTTCTCACGCTGGGAGGACCAGATCATCTCTCCCGGCGTCCGCTACGACAACATCGTCGAGGAGCTGCAGCAGCTGGCGCGGTCGCTGCTCATCTTCGGCCTGCACGTCCACGTCGGCGTGCCCGACCGCTCGATCATGATCGACCTCATGAACGAGGTCCGCTATTTCCTGCCGCACCTGCTCGCGCTCTCGACCAGCTCGCCGTTCTGGATGGGCCGCGACACCGGCCTGAAGTCCTACCGGACCACGATTTTCCGCCGCTTCCCGCGCACCGGCGTTCCCGATCACTTCGATTCGTGGAGCGAGTACGAGAACTACATCAAGCTCCTCGTCGATCTCAACAGCATCGACGACGCGAAGAAGATCTGGTGGGACGTGCGGCCGCATCCGACGTTCGGCACCCTCGAGTTCCGTGTCTGCGACGTGCCGACGCGGCCGGAGGTCGCGGTCATGCTCGGCGCGCTGGTCCAGGCGATCGTCGTCAAGCTCTACCGCCTGCGCGTCCGCAACCAGGGCTTCCGCCTCTACCGTCGGGCGCTGATCGAGGAGAACAAGTGGCGCGCCGCGCGCTACGGTCTCGACGGCAAGTTGATCGACTTCGGCCGCCGCGCCGAAGTGCCGATGCGCGATCTCGCGATCGAGCTGCTCGGGTTCATCGACGACGTTGTCGACGAGCTCGGCAGCCGGCGCCACGTCGAGTACGTGCACACCGTGCTCCGCGACGGCACCAGCGCCGATCGTCAGCTCGCGGTCTTTCGCCAGACCAACGATCTCAAGGCGGTCGTGCACCACGTCATCGCGGAAACGCGCGCCGGCGTCAGCTGAACGGGGGCAGGAGATGGATCAGCGGAAGGGTTCGCGGGTCGTCGGGCTGTTGTGCGGACGGGAGTACAGCTTCCCGCCGGCGTTCATCCAGCGGGTCGACGAGCTCGGCGCGCCGCACGGGATCAGCGGCGCGATGGTCTCGCTCGCCGGCACCAGGATGGAGGAAGCGGCGCGCTACCGCGTCATCGTCGATCGCATCTCGCACGAGGTCGAGTATTACCGCGGCGCGATGAAGCACGCGGTCCTGCAGGGCAGCTACGTCATCAACAACCCCTTCTGGTGGACCGCCGACGACAAGTACTTCAACTACGCGGTGATGTCCAAGCTCGGGGTCGCGATCCCGCGCACCGTGCTGCTGCCGCAGAAGGGATATCCTGCCGACGTCGATCTGACGGCGGAGTCGCTGCGCAACCTCGCCTATCCGATCGACTGGGACGCGCTGCTCGACTACGTCGGCCGCCCTGCCATCCTCAAGCCGTATTCGGGCGGCGGCTGGAAGCACGTCTACAAGGTCGCCAACAAGCAGGAGCTGCTCGAGGCGTATGACGGCACCTCGCCGTACTGCATGACGCTGCAGCAGTTCATCGACTTCGATCATTACGTCCGCTGCTTCACGTTCGGCAAGACCGACATCACGCCGGTGGCCTACGATCCCCGCCAGCGGCAGTATCTCGTCGAGCACGAGTACCTGTCGGCCGAAGTCGGCTCCCGCGTCGTCCGCGACGCGCAGCTGATCAACCTGGCGCTCGGCTACGAAATGAACACGATCGAATTCGCGCTCAAGGACGACGTGCCGTACGCCATCGACTTCCTCAACCCGGCGCCCGACTTCGAGCGCGACCGCATCACGCCGTTCTACTTCTCGCACGTTGTCGAGAAGATGGCGCACCTCGTCGTCGATCGCGCGCTCAACGGCCATCCGGCCCAGTGCTGGCCGCGCTGGGAAGAAATGCTCGGGATCGGCCCGGCGACCGGGTTCACTGGCGCGCCGGGGCTGCCGTAGGCCGGGGGCATGGATCCAATTGCCGACTGGCACGCGCTGCTGCGCCCCGACGAGGAGCTGACGCCGCAGTTCGCGCAGGCGTTCGCGGCGGCGATGCGGGCGCAGAAGCTCACCTTCGGCCGGCGGGTTCACTGCCCGTTCCTGCGGCCGTTCTTCCTCTCGGCCGCCGACGAAGCCCGCATCAGGGTCGCCGCCGAGACGCTCGCCGGGCTCGGCGAGCGCGTCGTCCGCGCCGCGATGTCATCCGACGATCTCTACGAGCAGCTCGGCATGACTGAAGCGGAGGACCCGCTCATGGACATCGAGCCGGGCTATGCCACCGCCAGCACCGCCTCGCGCCTCGACGCCTTCCTGCTGCCGGACTCGCTGCACTTCGCCGAGTACAACGCCGAGTCGCCCGCCGGCGTCGCCTACACGCAGCGCCTGGCCGAGCTCTTCGACGGCTCGCCGGTGATGGGCCGGTTCAGGGCGAACCACCAGGTGCGCTTTCATCGCGTCATCGAGAGCCAGCTGAACGCGCTGCTCGCGAGCTATCGCGAGTGGGGCGGCACGGCCTCGCCGCCGACGATCGCGATCGTCGACTGGCGCGACGTCCCGACCTGGACCGAGTTCGAGCTGCTGCGGGATGCGTTCGTCGCCGCCGGCGTGCCGACCGTGGTCTGCGACCCGCGTGAGCTGGTACTGACGAACGCGGCATTGACGGCGCAGGGGGTGAAGATCGATCTGGTCTACCGCCGCGTCCTCGTCAACGACATGATCGCCAGGCCGGACGAATGCAAGGCGCTCGTCGACGCCTGCGCCGCCGGCCTCGTCTGCATGGCCAACAGCTTCCAGTGCAAGCTGGCGCACAAGAAGGCGTTCTTCGCCGTGCTGACCGATCCGGACAACGCCCACATGTTCTCGAGCGCCGAGCAGTCCATCATCCGCGCCCACGTCCCCTGGACCCGGGTGCTCGACGATGTCGAGACGACGAAGGACGACTGGCGCGGCGACCTGATGGAACTGGCGCGGGCGTGGCGCGAGCACCTGGTGCTGAAGCCGAACGACGAGTACGGCGGCAAGGGCGTCACCCTCGGGTGGGAGCTGAACGAGGGCGAGTGGTCGTCGCGGCTCGAGTCGGCGCTCGAGGATCCGTACGGGACGTGGATTGTGCAGCAGCGGATCCCGGTTCGGCGCGAGGTGTTCCCGCAGTTCGATGCATCAGGCCGCGTCTCGATGACCGACATGCTGGTCGATCTGGCGCCCTACCTTTTCCGCGGCACGATGGGCGGCTACCTGACCCGCCTGAGCTCGAGCGGTCTCGCCAACGTGACGTCTGGCGGCGGGCAGGTGCCGGCATTCGTGGTGGGAGGAGCTGGGGAGGGCGGGTCGACGGAGGGCACGGAGGGCACGGGGTCACCACGGAGTCACGGAGATCAGGGAGACGCGCGGAGACGTTCCGGGGGGATGCAAAATACTGCGTACCTCAGGTTCGTTGACGGTGGTCAGTTTCTGCGTACATCGCCTCACCATCACTCAGCAGGTCTCGGCCAATCGACTGGCGCTCAGGTTGCACCGCGATGCGCGATGCTTGTCGATCTCGGCTCGATCAACGCCATCACGCGCGACGTCATCGGCTCCGCGATTCGAATCCATCGAGTGGTCGGACCAGGATTGCTGGAGTCGGCCTATGCCGCGTGCATGGGGATCGAACTCGCAATTGCCAGGCGAGCGTATGCGGAGCGAGTTGCCGTGCCGCTCGTGTATCGGGGCGCCGATACCGGCGTCGCGTACTGGCTGGACTTCCTCGTTGAAGACCAGGTCATTCTGGAGTTGAAGAGTGTCCAGGCGCTGGCACCGATCCATACCGCACAGCTCCTGACCTACTTGCGCCTTACCGGCAAACCCGCGGGCCTGCTCATCAACTTCAACGTTCCGATTCTGAAGAACGGAATCAAACGTGTGCTGAACATCAACAAGTAATGTCTCCGCGCGTCTCCGTGCCCTCCGCGCCTCCGTGGTGAACCTCCGTAACCTCCGTGACCTCCGCTCCGTTGCCTCCGTCCCCTCCGTAAGACTATCCTCCTCAAATGGCGAAGCGGAAAAAGGGCGGCGGATCGTTGTTCGACGACGGCGGCGCGGATGTGATTGACGTCGGTTCCGGATCGAGCGGGCCGGAAGTCGTTGCCCTGCACGAGGCGGCGCAGGCCCGCTATCTCAATTACGCGCTGTCGGTCATCACCTCACGCGCGCTCCCCGACGTCCGCGACGGCCTGAAGCCGGTGCAGCGCCGCATCCTCTACACGATGTGGCAGCAGAACCTCACGGCCGACACCAAGCATCGCAAGTGCGCCAAGGTCGTCGGCGACGTGATGGGCAACTTCCATCCGCACGGCGACACCGCGCTCTACGAGACCCTCGTCCGCATGGCGCAGCCGTTCTCGCTGCGCTATCCGCTCGTCGACGGCTCCGGCAACTTCGGCTCGCTCGACGGCGACAACGCCGCGGCGATGCGCTACACCGAATGCCGGCTGGCGCGGCTGAGCGACGAGCTGCTGACCGAGATCGATCAGTCGACCGTGCCGTTCCGCCCCAACTACGACGGCACCAAGTTCGAGCCGGTCGTCCTGCCGTCGCGGGTGCCGAACCTCCTCGTCAACGGCGCCACCGGCATTGCAGTCGGCATGGCGACGAACATCCCGCCGCACAACCTCACCGAGGTCTGCACCGCGCTCGTCAAGCTGCTCGACAATCCCGATCTCAGCAGCGTCCAGTTGTGCCGCTACATCAAGGGGCCTGATTTCCCGACCGGTGGCCAGATTCTCAACTCGGCCGAGGAGCTGAAACAGATCTACAGGACCGGCTCGGGCGCGATCCGGCTGCGCGGGACGTGGGAGGAAGGCCCGACGACGCGGACCGGAAGGATCATCTACATCACCAGCATTCCCTACGCCGTCAACAAGGGGACGCTGGTCGAGCGCATCGGCGAAGTCGCCGCCAGCCGCAAGCTGCCGCCGCTCGTCGACGTCAGGGACGTGTCGACCGACGACGTCCGGATCGCGCTCGAGTTGAAGAAGGACGCCGACGAGAAGATGGTGATGGCGTATCTCTTCAAGCACACGCCGCTGCAGACCAGCTTCATCGTCAACCTGACGTGCCTGATCCCGACCGAGAACCCCGAGGTCGGACGGCCGGAGCGGCTCGATCTGCACGCCATGCTCTGGCACTTCCTTCACTTCCGTCTCGACGTCGTCACCCGCCGACTCGAGCACGAGCTGGCGGCGATCAAGAAGCGCACCCACATCCTCGAGGGCTTCGAGAAGATCTTCGACGCCCTCGACGAGATCCTGCGCATCGTCCGCAAGTCGGAAGGGAAGGCGGACGCGGCGCAGCAGATCATGAAGCGGTTCGAGCTCGACGAGGACCAGACCGACGCGATCCTCGAGCTGAAGATCTATCGCCTGGCCCGCCTCGAGATCCTGATCGTTCGCAAGGAGCTGGAGGAGAAGCGCCGCCGGGCGCGGCAGATCACGACGCTCCTCAAGGACGAGCCCGGCCGTTGGGGCGTCGTCAAGGTCGAGATCGAGGAGATTCAGAAGAAGTACGGCGACGCGCGCCGATCGGCGATCTCATCCGACGAGGGCGAGGCCGAGTACACGGCTGAGGATTTCATCGTCGAGGAGGACAACGTCGTCCTCGTGTCGCGCGACGGCTGGGTCAAGCGGCAGAAGGAAGTGAAGGACGTGTCGTCGACGCGCGTGCGCGAGGGCGACGCGATTCTCGCCGTGCTGCCGGGCAGTACCCGCGCCGCGGTGGTCTTCTTCAGTAATTTCGGGGTTGCGTACACGGCGCGGATCACCGATCTGCCGGCGTCCACCGGCTACGGCGAGCCAATCCAGCGCTTCTTCAAGCTCAAGGACGGAGAGCGCATCGTCGCGGCGCTGAGCCTCGACCCCCGCGTTGCCGGCCTCATTACAGCGAAGAAGGAGGGAGACGTGCCGCCCGTGCACGTCCTGGCGGCGACGAGCGACGGTTACTCGATGCGCTTCAGCCTCGAGCCGTTCGTCGAACCGAGCACGCGCACCGGCCGCCGCTACGCCCGGACCGCCGAGGGCGCGGAAGTCGTCGGCGTCGCCCGCATCGAAGGCGGCGAGACGATCATCGCCGCGACTCGCGAAGCGCGCGCGATGATCTGCAAGGTCGAGGAGGTCAATTTCCTCTCCGGCCCCGGCCGCGGTGTCATCCTGATCAAGCTCGACTCGAAGGCGGACCGCGTTCTCGGGTTCATCGCCTCGACCGGCGACCGCGACCTGATGGTTGTCGAAACGAGCCGCGGCGCAGAGCAGACGATCAGCACCGCCAAGTACGGCGTCACCGGCCGCGGCGGCAAGGGCCGCGAGCTGCTCCAGCGCGGTCAGTTCGCGCGCATCGTCCCGGTCGTGCCGGATGCGCCGCCGGCGCTGCCGGGTGAATCAGGCTCAAGGCTCAGGGCTCAGGGCTCAAGGGGCGCGCGGCCCCGAGCACGAAGCTTTCCCTGAGCCAACCTGAGCCCTGAGCCCTGAGCCCTGAGCCAGGAAGGATCCCAATGTCCAGTGCCCTCGCCTATCTCGACGACGTCCGCGTGCAGTTTCGCAAGATGAAGAAGCTGGCAGAGGACGCCCTGGCCCAGGTCAGCGACGACGAGCTCCTGGTGACGCTCGATCCGGAGTCGAACAGCCTGGCCGTCATCGTCAAGCACATGGCGGGTAACCTGCGATCGCGGTTCACCGACTTTCTCACCAGCGACGGCGAGAAGCCCGATCGAAATCGCGACGGCGAGTTCGAGATTCCCGGCCGGCCCTCGCGTGATTCGGTGATGGCTGACTGGGAGAGCGGCTGGACGGTGCTGTTCGAGACGCTCGACACGCTCGGAGAAGAGGACGTCCTGCTCGAAGTCACCGTCCGCGGCGAGGCGCTGACCGTCATCCAGGCGCTGAATCGCCAGATGACGCATCACTCCTATCACGTCGGTCAGATAGTCTTTCTCGCCAAGCACTTACGGTCGGCAGCATGGCGCAACCTGAGCATGCCGAGGAATCGCCCGAGCTGAGAACCCGCCGGCCGGCGTTCCGCGCCCGGGGTCTTGTGTAAACCGTTCGGCTGGACATATCGTCTGACGACGTCGCCAGGCGGAATCCGCGGTTGCGCAAGGGCCTCGCATGACGCCGTTCGCGCGGCACTCGACCTTCTCGCGACCGCCGCTCGCTATCGGCTCCGTCAGTTCACCCTTGCCGCGGCCGTTCTCACCGGCGGCGGCCCACCTCGGTTACCTGCCCGCGCCAGGAGCACCGTCATGGACACTTTCCTCAGCGACCTGCGGTATTCCATCCGCCAGATCATCAGGCGGCCGGGGTTTGCCACCATCGCGGTGTTCTCGCTCGGCCTGGCGATCGGCGCCAACAGCCTGATCTACGGCCTCCTCGACGGGCTCGTGCTGCGGCCGTTTCCGTATCCGGCGCCAGATCGGCTGGTGGCCGTCGGCGTCGCATTCCCGAAACTGTCGGCCGGGACGAATTACATCGAGACGATCTCGCCGGCCGAATACGCCGATATCCGCGGCGTTCGCAGCTTCGCGCACACCGCCGCGTTCGACCTCGGCAACCGCAACATCGTCGGCGGCGACGCGCCGGAACGGGTGTTCACGGCGCTGCTGCTCGGCGACCTGTTTCCCGTCATCGGCCTGGCGCCGGCGCTCGGCCGCGGCTTCACGTCGCAGGAGCTGGCGCCGGCCGGTCCGCCGGTTGCCATCATCAGCCATCGCCTGTGGCAGTCGCGATTCGGCGGCGATCCCCGCATCCTCGACCGTCCGATTCGCGTGAGCGGGCAGGCGGTGTCGATCGTCGGCGTGATGCCGCCGGGCCTCCTCCTCATCGGCACGGACCTGTGGCTGCCGTGGGGCGCCGATCCTCTGCAGGTGCCGCGCAACGTGCGGCAGTTCAACGTCCTGGCGCGCCTCGCTCCGGGCGCGACGCTCGCGCAGGCGAACACCGAGCTGTCGACAATCGCCCGGCGGACCGAGCAGGCGGAGAAGGCACGCTATGCGGAGTACGAGAACTGGGCGCTGACGGCAACGCCATGGGCCTCGGCGCTCCTGCGCGACGCCAGGCCGGCGGGCTTCATCCTGCTTGGCGCGGTTGGCCTCGTCCTGCTCATCGCCTGCGCGAACATGACGAACCTGTTCCTCGTTCGATCCTCGGCGCGCCAGCGCGAGCTCGCGGTTCGTCTCGCGCTCGGCGCCGGCCGCTGGCGCGTCACGCGCGTGCTGCTGACCGAGAGCGTCCTGCTCGCTCTCGCCGGCGCGATGCTCGGACTTGCGATCGCATGGTTCGGCCTGAAAGGAGCGACGACGCTCATCCCCGCCCAGCTTCAGACCCTCGGTCTCGAGGCGGCGCTGAACCTGCGCGTCCTGATGTGGAGCCTGTTGGTGGCGATCGCGGCCGGCGTTCTCGTCGGCGTCGCGCCGGCGATGCAGGCGATTCGAACCGACCCGCACGAGTCCCTGCGCTCCGACACTCGAACCGGCGGCTCGCGCGCCGGCCGCCGCCTGCGCCAGGCCTTTGTCGTCGCCGAGCTGGCGCTGTCGGTCGTACTGTTGATTGGCGCCGGTCTTCTCCTGCGCACGTTCTTCAACATTCAGCAGGTCGATCGCGGCTTCGAGTCGCGCGAGACGCTGACGATGCGATTGACGCTGCCGCGGGACAAGTATCCCGGCGAGGCGGCAAACGCATTCTTCGAGCAGCTGTCGGAGCGGCTGGCGGCGCTTCCCGGCGTCCGTTCCGTCGCGGCCGCGTCGCAGTTCGCCCCGATGGAATCGTCGCGCACCCAGTTCGGGCTCGAGCGCTTGCCGCGGCCGGGTGAGACGCTGCCGACCGCGATTGCGACCGTCGCCGACCCCGGCTACTTCGACGTCCTGCGCGTACCACTCCGCGCCGGCCGCTACTTCGCCCAGGCCGATCGCCTCGAGACACCGCTCGTCGCCATCGTCAACCAGGCGTTCGTCGATCGCTACCTGCAGGACGTCGATCCGCTCGGACAGCGCCTGGCCATCGGCAGCCCGCAGCGGCCGCGGCCCTGGCGCACGATCGTTGGCGTCGTCGCAGACTACAAGAACGCCGGTCTGACCCAGCCCGTGACCCCGGCCATCTACACGCCGGTGCGGCAGCAGACGGAGTGGAACCAGCTTTTCGTTTTGGTCCGCTCCGACGCCGACGCGGCCGGGCTGCTGCCGATCGTCAGGCGCACGGTGATGTCGCTCGATCCCGATCAGCCCGTCTACTTCACCCAGACGATGGAGGATGCGCTGGCGACTGCGACGTTCCAGCAGCGGGCGTCGGCGATGTTGCTCGGCATCTTTGCCGCGCTGGCGCTGGTCCTCGCGGCGGTCGGCACTTACGGCGTCATGGCCTACGTCGTCAGCACGCGGACGCAGGAGATGGGCGTGCGCCTTGCCGTCGGGGCGCAGCGGAGTGACGTGATCCGGCTCGTGCTGGCGGAGGTCCTCCGGCTCGTCGCCATCGGCCTGGCCATCGGCATCGTCGTCGTCCTTCTCGCCGGCGGCGCGCTCGAAGGTTTGCTGTTCGGCGTTCGGGCCGCCGATCCGGCGACGATTGCGGTAGTGGCGCTGACGCTGGCGTTCGTCGCGCTCCTCGCGGCATGGGTGCCTGCGGCGCGCGCCAGCCGGGTCGATCCGATACAGGCGTTGCGGTGCGAGTAACTCGCGACGCGCGAAGCGTTAACGGCCGCGGCCGTGTGCGGAGGGGTGTGCAAAAGCGCGCAGGATCAGGACACTAACCCCATGGGTTAAAATCGTAGAGATCATGTCCGGCTGGCAGGAGTTCACAGGGCTCAATCGAGGCTACGTCCTCGAGCTCTACGAGAAATATCGCCGCGATCCGGCCTCGGTTGACGCCGAGACCCGGGAGCTGTTCGAGCGGTGGACGCCGCCGGCAACTGACGAGATTCCCGTCACGGTAGCGACCGCCGCCGCGCCTGGGCTGCCGTCGCTCGAGAAGATCGTCGGCGCCGTCAACCTGGCCGAGTCGATCCGACGCTACGGCCACCTCGCCGCGCGGCTCGATCCGCTCGGCTGCCGCACGCCGATTGGCGACCCGTCGCTCCGCGCCGAGACCCACGGCATCACCGAGGACGACCTCAAGCAGATCCCGGCGAATCTCGTTGCCGGTTCGCTCGAGGGCGCGGTGACGGCACACGACGCGATCGAGCGGCTGCGCCGTCTCTACTGCTCGAAGACCGGTTACGACTACTCGCACGTGTTCGTCCCGGACGAACGCGACTGGCTGCGCGAAGCGGCGGAGCGCGGCCGTTTCCGGGCCCCGGCCGACCCCATCGATCCGGTCAAAGTGCTCGACCGGCTCTCGCAGGTCGAGGCGTTCGAGCGTTTCCTGCAGCGGACCTTTCCCGGCAAGACCCGGTTCTCGATCGAAGGGCTCGACATGCTCGTGCCCGTGCTCGACGAGGTGATTGCCGAGTCGGGCGAGGCCGGGATTCGGCAGATCTTCATCGGCATGGCGCATCGCGGCCGCCTCAACGTGATGGCGCACGTGCTCAACAAGCCGTACGCGCAGATCCTCGCCGAGTTCAAGGATCCCATCTCGAAGAACTTCCGCGAGGACATGGCGTGGACCGGTGACGTGAAGTACCACGCCGGCGCCCACCGCGCCATCAAGGGTGGCGAGGCGATGGATCTCGTCGTCTCGATGCCGCCGAACCCCAGCCACCTCGAGGCGGTCGACCCGGTGGTCGAAGGGATGGCACGGGCGGCGGGCACCTCGGTCGACGGCGGCGGGGCGCCGCGCTTCGATCCGGCGCGGAGCGTGCCGATCCTGATCCACGGCGACGCCGCGTTCCCCGGCCAGGGCGTGGTCGCGGAGACGCTCAACCTGAGCCGGCTGCCGGGCTATTCGACCGGCGGCACGATCCATATCATCGTCAACAACCAGCTCGGGTTCACGACCGGGCCGGAAGATGTCTACAGCACCTCCTACGCCAGCGGTCTGGCGCGCGGCTTCAAGATTCCGATCGTCCACGTCAACGCCGACGACCCCGAGGCGTGCGTCGAAGTCGCGCGCATGGCGTTCGCGTATCGCGAGCGCTTCCAGCGCGACTTCCTGATCGATCTGATCGGCTACCGCCGCTACGGCCACAACGAAGGCGACGAGCCGGCTTTCACGCAGCCGCTCATGTACCAGGCGATCGCGTCGCACCCGACCGTGCGCGAGGTCTGGGCCGGGACGCTCGCCGAACGTGGCGTGCTGCCGGCCGAGCAGGCCCAGCGCATGTACGAGTCGCGTGTGGTCGAGATGCAGTCGGCCTACGACACCCTCGAGCCCGAACAGGATCTCGTCGAGCCCGAGCCCGAACCGCCGCCGCCGGGAGCGGCGTCGAAGGCGGCGACCGCCGTCGGCATCGACGTCCTGCGCGAGCTGAACTCGGCGCTGCTGGCGATGCCGGCCAACTTCTCGATGCACAAGAAGCTCGAGAAGGGGCGCGAAAAGCGCGCCCGGATGCTCGAATCGCTCGACGACCGCACGGTCGACTGGGCCGCGGCCGAGGAGCTGGCGCTGGCGTCGATCCTCGCCGATGGCACGAGCATCCGCCTGACCGGTGAAGACGTCGAACGCGGCACCTTCAGCCATCGCCATGCCGTGTTCCACGACATCAAGACTGGCCGCGCCCACGTGCCGCTGCAGACGATGCCGCAGGCGCGTGTCGCTTTCGAGATCCACAACAGCCCGCTGACCGAGAACGCGGTGCTCGGCTTCGAGTACGGCTACAGCGTCCAGGAGCCGTCGCGGCTCGTCATCTGGGAAGCGCAGTACGGCGACTTCATCAACGGCGCCCAGGTCATCATCGACGAGTTCCTGGTCTCGGCGCGGGGCAAGTGGGGCCAGCGGCCGTCGCTCGTCCTGCTCCTGCCGCACGCGCACGAGGGGCAGGGTCCCGACCACGCCAGCGCCCGGCCGGAGCGTTTCCTCCAGCTCGCGGCCGACATCAACATGCGGGTCGCGAACTGCACGACGGCGGCCCAGTACTTCCATCTGCTGCGGCGCCAGGCGGCGCTGCTGCTGGTCGACCCGCTGCCGCTCATCGTGCTGACGCCGAAGAGCCTGCTGCGCCATTCGCTCGTCGCGTCGGCGCCGCGCGAGCTGGCGGAAGGGCGCTTCCGGATGGTGATCCCGGACCACGAGGCCGAGGCCCGCGCCTCCGAGATCCGCCGCGTCATCTGCTGCTCCGGCAAGGTCTACGTCGACCTGATGGCGGCCGAGCAGCGCGCCGGCCGCTCGGACGTCGCGATCGTCCGCGTCGAACAGCTCTACCCGGTGCCGATGCGTGACCTGCGCGCCGCCATCGACGCCTTCCCCGAGGCCGGTGAAGTCGTGTGGGTGCAGGAAGAGCCGGAGAACATGGGGGCGTGGGACTTCATCCGTCCGCACCTCACCGAAGTGTCCGGCGGCCGTACGGTGCGGCGCGTCGCACGGCCGCGCAGCGCCAGCCCGGCCGAAGGTTCGGCGGCGCGGCACGCGCACAACCAGCAGATCCTGATTGCCCAGGCGTTCGGCGGCAAGCCCGTCGCGCGCCAGACGCCGGCCGCTTCACGCGCCTGATCGACTGAACCCAACATGCCCGTAGACATCGTCGTCCCCGAAGTCGGAGAGTCCATCGTCGATGCCCGCGTCGCGAAGTGGCTGCGCCAGGAGGGCGATGTCGTCGCCGCCGGCGATCCGCTGGTCGAGCTCGAGACCGACAAGATCGACGTCGAGGTCAGCGCGCCGAAGGCCGGCGTCCTCAGCCGCATCAGTCGCAAGGACGGCGACGACGTGAAGGTTGGCGAGGTGCTTGGCAGCATCGACGAGTCGGCGGCTGGAACGGCCGCGCCGTCCAAGCCTGCGGCTGGCGACGCCGCGCCGGCGCCGGCGGCCGAGTCCAAGGCGGACGGCAAGGCGCGTTCGACACCGACCGCGCGCAAGGCGGCCGAGGAGCACGCCGTCGACCTCACGAACGTGCGCGGCAGCGGCGACGCCGGCCGCGTGATGCGCCGCGACGTCGAGCAGGCGGCCCGCGGCACGACCGAGCCGGCGCCCGCCGCGCCAGCGCCGTCGCCGAAGGCCAGACCTGCGGCGCCGGTGGTCGAGGAGCGCCGCCGTCCCGAAGGCGAGCGCAGCGAAGAGCGCATCCGCATGTCCAAGCGCCGCGCCACGATCGCCAGGCGGCTGGTCGAAGCGCAGAGCACCGCGGCAATGCTCACCACCTTCAACGAGGTGGACATGACGGCGGTCATGGCGCTGCGGGAGCGGCACAAGCAGGCGTTCAAGGATCGCCACGGCGTCGGCCTCGGCATCGCGTCCTTCTTCGTCAAGGCCTCGGTCGGGGCGCTGCGCGGCTTTCCGCGCATCAACGCCGAGATCCAGGGTGACGAGATGGTGCTCAAGCACTATTTCGACATCGGCGTCGCCGTCGGCGCGAGCGAAGGCCTCGTCGTTCCGGTGCTGCGCGACGCCGACCGCATGACGTTCGCCGGCATCGAGAAGCAGATTCGCGAGTTCGCCAAGCGCGCCGAGGACGGCTCGCTGTCGCTCGCCGATCTCAAGGGCGGCACGTTCACGATCACCAACGGCGGCGTGTTCGGGTCGCTGTTGAGCACGCCCATCCTCAACCCGCCGCAGGTCGGCATTCTCGGCCTGCACAAGATCCAGGAACGGCCGGTAGCGGTCAACGGCCAGGTCGTGGTCCGGCCGATGATGTACACCGCCCTGACCTACGACCACCGCATCGTCGACGGTTCCGAGGCCGTGCGCTTCCTCGTGCGCGTCAAGGAGCTGGTCGAGGATCCGGGCGCGCTCCTGCTCGACTGAGCGCCCGGGCGAAGTCCGGAGGACGACGTCGGACATGGCCGCAGCTTCGCCACTCAGAGCGTTCAGGACGGCGGCGGCGCTGCGTTCCTGGCTCCAGCGTCATCACGCCACCAAATCCGAGCTCCTGCTGCGCACGTTCAAGGTCCACGCCGCCGACCGCGGCGTCACCTACATGCAGGCGCTCGATGAAGCCCTCTGCTTCGGATGGATCGACGGCATCCGCCGCAGCGTCGACGCCGACAGCTTCAGTACCCGCCTGACGCCGCGCCAGCCGCGCAGCATCTGGAGCCGCGTCAACATCGCCCACGTCGCACGCCTGATCGAAGAGGGGCGGATGACGCCGCCCGGCCTCGATGCCTTCGCGAAGCGCGACGAGAAGCGAACGGCCGTCTACTCGTTCGAGAACAGCGCGAAGGTGCTCCCGCCGGCGCTCGAGAAGTTGTTCCGCGCCCGCAAGAAGGCGTGGGCCTTCTACCAGGCGCAGGCGCCGTGGTACCGGCGCACGACGTCGCACTGGGTGCTGAGCGCGAAACAGGAGGCGACGCGGCGGCGCCGGCTCGAGGCGCTCGTTGCCTGCTGTGCCCGCGGCGAGACGATTCCGCAGTTGCAGAAGAAGAAAGCCTGAGGCCTGACGCTGCCCCCGCATCGCATCATCGCGCTCGGTGCCAGCAATCTCACTCGCGGCCTGCACATCGTCCTCGCGACTGCCCGGGCCGAATGGGGGGCCGACGTCGAGCTGCTGGCGGCGCTGGGTCACGGCCGGTCCTACGGGGGCAGGAGTCAGTTCGTCGGCCGCAGCCTGCCGGGCATTCTCGAATCGGGGCTCTGGCCGCAGCTCTCGCGAATGCCCCCGGCGCGGACCCTCGGGCTGATCACCGACGTTGGCAACGACATCCTCTACGGTTACAGCCCGCCGCAGATCCTGACGTGGGTCAATGAAGCCGTCGACCGGCTGCAGGGGCACGGTGCTGAAGTCGCGATCACCGGCCTGCCCGCCGTCGGCCAGAGCGACATTTCCAATCGCCGGTTCCTGTTCTTTCGATCGATTCTCTTTCCACGCTGCCGGCTGTCGTTCGCGGAGGTGGCCGCGAGCGCGGCGCAGGTCAATGAAGGACTCGAGGCGCTGGCCGGCCGGCGGGGGCTTCGCATGGTGCGATTGCGGCGCGAGTGGTACGGTCTCGACCCGATTCACATCCGGCCGTCGCTGTGGCGCACGGCGTGGCAGGAGATCCTCTGCGGCGGCGGCCAGTTGCTTCCGCTCGACGGCCGGCGCGGCGAAGGAGCGCGGCTTTACGTGATGCGGCCGGAACGCCAGTGGGTATTCGGCATCCCGTGCGGCTCGCCGCAGCGCGGCGTCAGGATGCGCGGCGGCGGCTCGGTCTGGCTGTATTGAGGCGCACCCGGTTTCAGTGCCCGCCGAAGACGACGAAGCCGCGTTTGCGCAGGCTCTCGGCCAGCTCGACTTCCATCCGCACCGCATCCTGGTAGCTCATCGGATTCAGGTGTTCGTAGAGCGTCGGCACCAGCCGCTCGCCGCAGCGCTTCACGACGCCGGCGGCCTTGACGCCAGCCTTGTGGTTCGCCAGCCGCGCCTCCGGGGCCAGCCCGGTCATGCCGACGTAATAGCCCGCCTTGCCGTCGCCTCTTGGATTGCGCAGGTAGACGACGTAGACCGAGTGATGGAGGCGAGAGGTCTTACGCCGGGGCATATGTGCTATTTCGGCCGGCCGGCGTCAAAGCTTGATGTCGTGGGGCAGATGCCTCTTCAGGGGCCGCTCGTCGGCGGCTCACGGGGTGGGGTCAGACCATGGTCTGACCCCAAAGTGTGCAGAATCTGCGACGTGTGAGCTATAGGGCGTACTTCAGCGCCGCGATCTGGCCGCTGTGATAGACGTCGTGCTGGACGGCGCCGTGCAGCAGCTCGTAGTACGAGACGCCGGTGCCGAGCGGACGGTTGCGCGGGTCGTTCGTCGGCTCGAACAGCCGCGGCTCCGGCAGCGATCGCACCGCGGCGATGAGCGTCCGCTGCGCGTCGTCGAGTCGCTGCCGCGCCTCGGCCCAGCGCCCCGGCGTCGGATCGCCGACGGCCGGCCAGTCGCCGTCCGGCGGCTCTCCCGCTGGCGCGCCGCCGACACGCCTGGCAACCTCGGTCTTCCAGCCGGTCACGTGCAGGACCAGCTCCCAGATCGAATGTCCGCCGGCGATCGGCTTGCGCGTCGCCTGTTCCGCCGTGATGCCGTCGAGCAGCGCGACGAGCGGCGTTCCGTGCCACGGATCGCCCTCGTGCTCGCGTTCGAGCTGATCGATGATGCGTGTAATTTCCGACATGAGGGTTGGCGTCTGGGCGGCCGACGACGAACGTGGGGTCAGACCATGGTCTGACCCCAACCGGGTCAGTGCGTCATCGAATACAGCAGGACGTTGATGCCGAAGGCATAGCCGTCGACGGAGAAGTTGTAGAAGTAGCTCGGGTCGTCGGCCTCGCGCTCCCACGAGTCGCCGACGTCGGTGTTGTGCGTCATCAGGACCATCATGCGGCCCCTCTTGTCGGCAATCCCCATCGCGTGCGGAACGACGCTGTCCTCGTAACGCTCCGACGTGTTGCCGCCGCTGCCCATCCAGAAGTTGATCGACGGGATCTGCGGCACCTTGGCGATCTGGAACTGCTGCCGGAAGAGCGGATGATCCTTCTTGAGCTCGAAGATCGGAAACTCTGCCGGCGGCAGCACCTTGGCGAGCTCGTTCACCCAGTTGTCCCAGGCGTCGGAACCCCAGAAATCGTCGGCCCACAGGAAGCCGCCCTTGAGCAGGTAGTCGCGCAGCTTCGCGCCTTCTTCGGGGCTGACGTAGGCGTTGCCCACCTCCGTCATCATGACGAACGGGCACTCGTACAAGGCCGGGTCGCTGAGCGAGAGGACGACGTGGTCGGGTTCGCCGCTGGCGGTGGTGGCGATGCGCCCCTTCGTCAGCTCCGAGTAGCGGATCGACAGGTTGACGTCGGCGCGAGGGTAATCGACGGACCAGTTGCCGCCGTCGCCGCCGCCGCTCGTGAACATCACGCGGCAGAAGTTGAAGCTGCCCTGGAAGGTCTCCGGCGTCGGACTGCGGACTGGTTCGAAGAAACGGCCGCGGCCGCGGCGCTGGGCGTCGAGGGCGAGGGCGCAGATTGCGACCAGTGCCATCGTGAGCGCGATGCGGATCTGCCAGCGCCTGCCCGACATCCACGTATTGTATGCGCAGTCCTCGCGCGTGCGCCGCCGACCGTGACGAACTCCGCCGCGTCCCTCAGGCCACATGCTAACATCCTGATACACAATCACTTGAACTGAATGGCGACGACTTACACAGCGAAAGACATCACCGTCCTCGAGGGGCTCGAGCCGGTCCGCAAGCGGCCCGGCATGTATATCGGCGGCGTCAGCAGCACCGGCCTCCACCACCTCGTCTGGGAGATTCTCGACAACTCGATCGACGAGGCGATGAACGGCTACGCCTCGAACATCGTCGTCACGCTGCACGAAGACGGCAGCTCGATCACGATCGCCGACGACGGCCGCGGCATTCCGATCGACAAGCACCCGAAGACGAAGAAGAGCGCGCTCGAAGTCATCTTCACCACGCTCCATGCCGGCGGCAAGTTCGAGGCCGGCAACTACAAGACGGCCGGCGGCCTGCACGGCGTCGGCGCCAGCGTCGTCAATGCGCTGTCGAAGGAGCTGGTGGCGACGGTCCGCCGCGACGCGACGCAGTGGGAGATGCGGTTCCGCCAGGGCGCGATGACCGTGCCGCTGAAGAAGGTTGGTCCGGCGCGCGGCACCGGCACGACGGTGTTCTTCCGCCCCGACTCGACGATCTTCCCGAAGGTCGAGTTCGACGCCGACGTCATCCGTCAGCGGCTCGAGATCTCCAGCTACCTGCACAAGGGCGTGAAGATCGTGTTCGAGGACGAAGCGGCCGGCGGCCGCGACGTGTTCCAGCACACCGAGGGGCTGTCGGACTACCTGAAGAAGATCCTGGCCGAGCGCTCGGCGGTGCCGGTGCACGACACGCCGTTCACGCTCGCCCGCGAGAGCGACGAGAGCGGCCTGCGCCTCGACCTGGCGCTGCAGTGGACGCAATCGACCGACGAGCACGTGCGCAGCTACGTCAACGGCATTCCAACAGGGTCCGGCGGCACACACGAGAACGGCTTCCGCGCCGGCATCGGCAAGGCTGTGCGCAACTTCATCGAGACGCACAACCTCTCGCCCAAGGGCGTGACGCTGACCGCCGAAGACATCCGCGAAGGGCTGGTCGCCGTGCTCAGCGTCTTCGTGCAGGAGCCGCAGTTCCAGGGCCAGACCAAGGACCGCTTGAACAACCCGGAAGTGATGTCGGCGGTCGACTCGCAGGTACGGCCGGCGCTCGAGCACTGGCTCAACACGAACATCAGCGTCGCGGAGTCGATCGTCGCGCGCATCATCCTGGCGGCGCGGGCCCGCGAAGCGAGCCGCGCGGCGCAGCAGGAGGTCATCCGCAAGACGGCGACGTCGAGCCGGCTGACGCTGCCGGGCAAGCTGAGCGACTGCAGTTCCTCCGATCGCGAGGACAGCGAGATCTTCATCGTCGAGGGCGACTCCGCCGGCGGCTCGGCCAAGCAGGGGCGCGACCGCGCACGCCAGGCGATCCTGCCGCTGCGCGGCAAGGTGCTCAACACCGAGAGCGCGTCGCTGGCCAAGGTGCTCGAGAACAAGGAGCTGACCGATCTCGTCACCGCGCTCGGGTGCGGCCTCGGCAAGAGCTTCGACATCTCGCGGCTGCGCTACGGCCGCATCATCATCCTCGCCGACGCCGACTCAGACGGCCACCACATCGCGACGCTGCTGCTGACCTTCATCTATCGCCACATGCCGGGCCTGATCGCGGCGGCCCGCGTCTACCTTGCCCAGCCGCCGCTCTATCGCGTCGACATCGGCAAGGAAACGTTCTGGGCACTCGACGACGCCCACCGCGACAAGATCCTGAAGCAGCACGGCAACGGCCGCGCCAACCCGGACATCACCCGCTTCAAGGGCCTCGGCGAGATGATGCCGAAGGTCCTGTGGGAGACGACGCTCAACCCGAAGACGCGGCGCCTGCTGCGGGTCGAGATCTCGGACCAGATCGTCACTGATCGCGTCATCAACGAGCTGATGGGCAAGGACCCCTCGGCGCGCTTCCGCTTCATCATGGAGCGGGCGGAAGACGCGCAGGATTTGGACGTCTAGGGCCGTCTACCGCTCCCCGAGCGCTGCGGCGAGATCCATCAGGCGCACCAGTTCCGCGCGGTAGCCTTCCGGATCCTCGCCGCGATGCTGGCGGGCAAGCGCCCTGGCGCTGGTCCACGTCGCCCCGCCCTTGTGCTCCGAGTTTCGCAGCAGCATGCCGAACTCGGCGACCGCGGCAGCGAATCCGAGGTTGGAGGACGTCCCGTTCGTCCGGTTGGCGACTGGCCGAACGATCAAGCGGCTCTCGCTGCCATTCGGCGCCTTGTAACGCAGCTTGACGGTCATGAGCTCGCCGGACAGCCCTGGCTTGCCCGGCTCCGGCCGGCTCTGGTAGCGCAGCGGATCCACGCCCTTGCCGGGCATCTCTTCACCGTCAGGCACGATCTCGTAGAGCGCGGTGACGCTGTGGCCGGCGCCGATCTCGCCGGCGTCCTTGCGGTCGTCGTTGAAGTCCTCGTGCTGGAGGACGCGGTTCTCGTAGCCGATCAGCTTGTAGGCCGATACCGCGCGCGGGTTGAACTCGACCTGGATCTTGACGTCCTTCGCGACGGTCGTCAGCGTTGCCCCGGCCTCGGCAACCAGGACGCGCCGCGCCTCCTGCAGCGAATCCAGGTAGGAATAGTTGCCGTTTCCCTTGTCCGCCAGCTGCTCCATCGTCGAGTCCTTGAGATTGCCGGTGCCGACGCCGAGCACCGAGAGGAAGATGCCGCGCTCGCGCTTCTCCTCGATCAGTCGAATCAGCTCGCCCTCGCTCGTGACGCCGACGTTGAAGTCGCCGTCGGTGGCGAGGATGACGCGGTTGATCCCGTTCGGGATGCGGGCGCGCGCCGCGAGATCGTAGGCGAGCTTGATGCCGGCGGCGCCGTTGGTCGAGCCGCCCGGCTCCAGCTCGGCGATCGCGCGGCGGATCTCGGTCTTGTGGCTGCCGGGTGTCGAGTGCAGCACGACGCCGCTCGCGCCGGCGTAGACGACGATGGCGACGCGATCGGCCGCCGTCAGCGTGCCGGCGAGCATGGTCATCGCGTTCTTCACCAGCGGCAGCTTGTCGGCGCTGGCCATCGAGCCGGAGACGTCGAGGAGGAACACGAGATTCCGCGGCGGTGTCTGCGCCGCCGTCATCCGCCGTGCCTGCAGGCCGACCAGCGCCAGCCGATGCCGCGGATTCCACGGACAGGCCGCCAGCTCGGTCGTCACCGAGAACGGCTCGTCGTCACGAGCGTCGGCATAGTCGAAGCGGAAGTAGTTGATCAGCTCTTCGACGCGCACGGCGTCAGCGGGCGGCAGCTGGCCCTGATTGAGGAAGCGGCGGACATTGGCGTACGACGCGGTGTCGACGTCGATCGAGAACGTCGACAGGGGATCGTCGGCGACGCGGCGGAAGCGATTCTCCTCGATGTGGGCGTAGGCCTCGGTGTTGAAGCGGTCGCGATCGGGAGCGCGGAGCGTCAGAGAGCCCATTCGACCGGCGCCAGAAAACCCCGCGGACGGCATGGCGTTCACAGTCTCTGTCGCAACGGCCGCCGGCGCCTTCTGGTTTTCGCGCGTCCGATCGACGACCGCTGGATTGAGCGGGGGCGGCGGTTGCGTTGTCGGAACAGCAGCGAGGGTGAACGTCAACGCCGTCGATCTGGTTGACCCGACGTCGACGCGAGACGTCAGCAATGCGAAGCCTGCCTTGCGGATCTGCAGGTCGTAGGTACCATCCGGCACCGCCTCGAACCTGAACTCGCCCCCGGCGCCGGTCCGCGTCGTCCGCTCGGCGCTGCGCCCGCGGCGCAGGACGACGTCCGCGGCCGGCACCGGCGCGCCGAGTCCATCGGTGACAGTGCCAGAAACGATCCCGGTTGCCGTCGGCGTCGTGGTTTGCCCCGAAACGTAGACGACGGCTCCAAGCAGCAGCGCGAACGCGAACAAACGCATGGCGAAATCCTCCGTGCCGCCGGCGATGTCGGTACCGGCTGCTCTTGGAACGCGGGCGGTCGGATTTCTTGCGCTTCGCCGCCAGCCGGCCGGCACGAGGCAGGGATCTCCAGGCAACTTGTAAGATCTGAAGGAGATGTCAGGCATCTCCTCCCGCGGCAGCCGTCCGGCCCCGCGCGCCGGCGGGCATGGCTGGGTCGGCGTGTTGTGTTTCGTCCTGTTGGCCTGGCGGCCGTTGTCGTTCGCGTTTCAGCTGCCGGCGACGCTGCCGTCGATGGGGATGCGCGGCGCGGCGGGAGTCGTGGAGCTGCTGTTCCACGGCGGCGTCGCGGCCTTGTCGGTTGCCGCGGCGAGGGCTCTCTGGGGCGCATTGCCGATCGGTCCGCCGCTGGCGGCGGCGGCGCTGATTGCGTCTGCGGCCGCCGCGATCCAATCCCTCTACTGGTCCGTGCTCCCGCATCAGACCATGCCGGGCGACGAGCTGCCGCTGGCAATCGGCGCCGCCGTGCACGCGGCCGCGTGGCTGACCTATCTCGCGCGTTCCCGCCGTATCGACGCGATGCGCTGAGCGACTGGAGGCTATCTCATAGATGGACGAGCGAGCGAAGCGAGCCACGCGACCGGAGCGCGCCGTCGAAGCGGCGCGCGAGAGAGCGTGTAGGGGAGTCCGAGGGGCGAAGCCCCTCGGACAAGAATCAGTGCTCCGGCAGCAGGACGATCTTGCCGATGATGTCACCGGCCTCGAGCAGCCGGTGCGCTTCGGCCGCGCTCGCCAGGGGCAGCGTCCGGTCGACAATCGGCGCGACGTGCCGGATCGCCAGCAGCGGCCAGACCCTTGCCTCGAGCTCGCGCGCGATAGCGCCCTTTTCTTCGACCGAACGCGGCCGCAGCAATGAACCCGTGATGATCAGCCGTTTGCTCATCACGGGCGCCAGGTTGATCTGCGCCCGGGCGCTGCCGAGCAGACCAATCTGGACGAGCCTGCCGTGCTTCGCCAGGCAGTCGATGTTCCGCTGCAGGTAGTCGCCGCCGACGATGTCGAGGACGACGTTGACACCGTTGCCGAAGGTGAGCGCGCCGACCTTCTCGACGAAATCGGCGGTGCGGTAATTGATAGCCTGTGCGCCGAGCCGTTCGCAGGCGGCGCACTTGTCGTCGGATCCGGCCGTCGCGAGCACCGTGGCGCCGAACGCGCGTGCGAGCTGGATGGCGGTCGTGCCGATGCCGCTCGAGCCGCCGTGAATCAGGACGGTCTCGTCGCCCGTGAGCTTTGCCAGCTGGAAGAGGTTGGTCCACACCGTGAAATACGTTTCGGGAATCGCCGCGGCCGCCTCGACGCCGCAGGCCGGACGGGATCGGCAGGCACTGCGCCGACGGCGCGGCGCAGTACTCGGCATAACCGCCGCCGGCGACGAGCGCGCAGACGGTGTCGCCGGGACGCCAGCGCGTCTCGTCGCTCCCGACCTCGACCACCGTTCCCGCGACTTCGAGGCCGAGGATGTCCGATGCGCCGGGCGGTGGCGCGTAGCCGCCCCGGCGCTGCAGGATGTCCGGCCGGTTGACCCCGGCGGCCTCGACGCGGATGAGGACCTCGCCTTGCGCCGGTGTCGGCGCAGGCCGGTCCACGAGACGCAGGACATCAGGCCCGCCTGGCGTGTCGAAGTGAATCGCCTTCATTGTTTTCGTCATGAACTCTGTGTCCCGCCGGCCATCATCGAATCTCCCATTCGCCGATCTGCACGCCGCGATTGCCTTCTCGCAGGCGATCGATCCGCACGTCGATTCGCCGCAACCCGCGCCGGCCTGGCGGCGGCAGGCCGAGCGTTCGCCGGTGCCACGCCGGCTCTCGCAGCACGAGCGCATCGACCGGCCGGTCGTCGATCGTGAACGACACGAGCACCGCCGGATCGCCTTGTGCAAACGTCGTCCTGATCGGAATCGAGACCGCCGCCGCCGTTGCCGGCACGAAGAACGACGCGTGGCCGCCCGTCCAGCGGTAGCGTGTCCCGTCGGCCTCGGTCTGCCAGCCGCGGAACCCGTAGTCCATTTGCGCCAACCACGACGGCTCGCGCAAGTACGCGAGCGCCGCGCCGGCGAGCGCAAACGCAATCACGACAAGGGCGACGCGACGCATGCTCGTCATCGCCAGCGCAGGAAGACGGCGCGATACTGGTCCCACGTCAGGTCGGCCATTGGCATGACCCCGTTCCAGTACCTGCAGCATCTGGAAGATCGAGAGCGCGATCGCCATGGCGGAAACGACGCCGACGACGAGGGCCCGCGCCGGCCGCGCCGCCGACCATTCGAAGAACGCCGCCATCCCGACGGCGAAGATCGGGAGGGCGTCGATGAAGCCGCGATGGCCATAGCTGGCGCCGAACTGCCAGTCCCACCAGCTCGCGATGATGTAGACGTTCGCCGCCATGACCACGGCCGCGCCGAAGGCGAAGCCGCGGGTCGCGCGATGCCGGAGGAGGTAGCCAGCGAGCGCCAGGAGAAGCAGCGGCGACCAGAAGAACAGCCCCTTCTGGACGCTGAACAGCACTCCCCAGAGACGCGGCGACGAGAAGTTGAAGCCGAGGTCGCCGTACGAGCTGATGAGAAACTGGCCGGTGGCGGCGTGATAGATCAGCAGCTGCGGCAGGATCACGAACGCGCCGGTGAGCGTGATGATCGCCAGTTCCTTGCGGCGGGCGACGAGCCCGGCCGCTGCGGCTCCGGCGGTTGCGGCGCTCGTGACGCCGTAGAGCGGGAAGAGCAGCAGAAAGAGCGCGTTCGGATGACGCGTGAGAACGATCAGGCCCGCCGTGGCGCCGAGCAGGGCGGCGCGCCAGGCGCGGCCGGGCGCCGTTACGCGCGGATCGTCCTGCCACCACCGCACGGTCAACAGCAGCAGGGCGGCGACCAGGAAGAACGAGTAGGCGTGGCTGTAGGACGCGTCGTAGGTCGCGTAGTGATAGAGACCCGTGCCGAAGAGCAGCGCCACGAGCGTCGCCGTCACCACGCGATCGCCGAACCAGACGAGGAGCAGCCGCCTGACGACGAAGAGACCGGCGATCGTCCAGAAGATGCCGGAGATGCCGACCGCGTGCTGGTAATACGGCGTGAAGCCGTCAGCCGTCAGGTTGCTCCATTTCGTCAGGCCGTGGGCGACGAGGAAGAACGGCGCCTGCAGCACCGCGACGCCGATCGGGTGCGCGTTGACCCAGCGGCGGCTGCCCGGCCAGCGGATGATCGCGGTGAAGGCGGGAAACTCGCCGCCGCAGCAGTCGCGCGCCACCGCGCTGAGGCTGGCGTCGCCGTAGATGATCCAGGCCGGCAGATAGACGTAATAGCTGTAGCCGTCCGAGCGGATCGGATGGCTCGCCCGGCCGGTGCCGTAAATGAAGATGTAGCCGGCGACGCACAGCACCGCGGCCGCGAGCAGCGCGCGCTTCGAGGTCATTCGCCGCTACTGCAGCCCCGACGGCAGCCGCGGCGACGATAGCAGCCCGCCGAACTCGGCCCAGCGCCGGCTGCTGTCGCCCCCGGCGCGCGACTCGATGTAGCGGCGGACCAGATCCTTGCCGAGGTTGTAGTTGATGACGTAGCTGCGGTACTGGTCGATGAACCGCACGCGCTGCCTGGCGCGATCCGGCGCGTACATCGCGTACTTCTCGAGGAACGCCGCGGCGCCGCCGGCCGTCCCCTGGCCGTTGATGTAGCCGCGCGCCGCCTCGTTGCCGGCGTAGGCCAGCTGCTCGACCAGCGCCTGGATCTCGTAGTACTCGTCGGCGCGCGCCGGATCGATGCCGGCAGCAGGGAAGATGACCGACTTTTCGAACGCGATGCGCTCGCGGCCGGGGAAGGCCATCTCGATGCCGAAGTTCGCCGTGCCTTCAGCGATGAGCGACTGCGGCGAGAAGAGCGGGTAGACCGTGAACTCGACCCAGCCCCGGTCGCGCACGAGGTGCTGCTCGAGCAGGACGTTGTAGACGTGATGGCCGGGATACCCTTCGTGGCAGGCCAGGTCGATCGCGCGATCGACATAGATCGGCAGGTCGGTGTTGACCTGAATCAGGCTGCGGTAGTTCCCCTGATACCAGTTGTACCCGCTCCATGACTTGCCGGTGACCTTCTCGACCGTGAAGCTCTCGCCGGCCGGCAGCTTGATGTGCTTCAGCGTGCGCTCGCGGCAGGCGTCGATTGCGATCTTGAAAACCGCGTCCAGCTTCGCGGTCGGGATCACGAACGGCTGGCGCCAGCGGTCGTAACGGACGCTGAGCGACCCCTCGCCCGGGAAACCGCTTCTCCAGCTTGTCGAGGATGGCCTGGAAGTGCGACGCGGGCAGCGTCGGGGCGACGGCGTCGTAGAGCGCCCTGGATTCCTCGTCGAACGACAGCCGCTCGCCCTTCAGCATCCGCACTCTCGCCTCGAGCGACGCAAGCTGGCGGTCGAGATACTGATGACGAAGCCGCTCGAGCTCGGTGCCGCCCGCCGGGATTGTCGCCAGTTCCTTCCGCAGCCCGGCAGCGCGGGTCGCGATGGTGTCGAGGTCGATCTTCGTCTTGCTGGCGGCTTCCTTCCACGCGGCCGGTCCATAGAACGCGTCGACGTAGTCAGCGTCGTGCTGGCCCAGCGCGAGGACGGTCTGGACGTATCGTTCCGCGATCGCTGTCATCCCGCCCGGCGTTGAAGGCGTAGCTCTGCATCGTGATAGCCGCCACGCCAAGAGAAAGGCCGATGAGCGTGGAAAGTTTCATAAAGCTCTAACCTGAGCCCAACGAGCCCTGAGCCCTGAGCCATTAGAATACCGGCAATGTCCTTCTGGCTCGACAGTGTTCCGAAAGGCCGGCGACCGTCGTTTCCCGTGCTGCGCGGCGAGGAAACCGCCGACGTCGTCATCATTGGCGGCGGGTTGACCGGGTGCGCCTGCGCGGCCTCGTTCGCCGCCGCAGGAATCTCGGTCATCGTGCTCGAGGCCGACCGGATCGGCGCCGGCGCGACGGCCGCCTCGGCCGGCCTCGTGCGCGAGGACTTCGACGCGTCGTTCCAGGAGACGGCATCGGCGTACGGGCTGCGGTCGGCACGTTCGATGTGGGCGTCGATGCGCCGCGCGTCGCTGGATTTCGCCGCCTCGCTGCGGCGTTCGCAGATCCGATGCGATCTTGCGCCGCAGGATCTGCTGCGCTTCGTCCCCCGCGACCCGGCCGCGACGAAAGCGCTGCGGAAGGAGTACGACGCCCGGCGCGCGGCCGGGCTCGATCACAGCTGGCTGACTGCCGCCGCGATGTCGCGCGAGACGTCGATCGACGGCGGCGGCGCGATTCGGACCAGGGGATTCACGGTCGATCCCTATCGCGCCTGCCTCGGCCTCGCGGCGGCGGCTGCCGGGCGCGGCGCCGGAATCTTTCAGCAATCCGCCGTCAAACGTATTCGCGTCGGTCGCAAGGAGGTCGAAATCGCGACCGAGCGCGGCGTCGTCAAGGCTGACGCCGTCGTGGTCGCGACGGGCGCCCCGATTCCAGACCTGAGAGCGCTTCGCCGGCACCTCCACCCAATGCACAGTTACGTCGTCGTCTCCGAGCCGCTGCCGGCCGGCGTCCGGCGCGAGCTGGGGCGCCGGTCGGCGGCGCTGCGCGATCACGCCGCACCGCCCCACCTGCTGCGGTGGCTCAAGGACGATCGTGTGCTCTTCGCCGGCGGCGATCAGGCTCCCGTTCCAGCTCGAGCGCAGGACAAGACGCTCGTTCAGCGTACCGGTCAGCTCATGTACGAGCTCTCGATGCTCTATCCGGCAATCTCCGGCGCGCGACCGGACTTCGCCTGGACTGCGCCGTACGATGCCACCGTCGACGGCCTTCCCTACATCGGCACGCACCGCAACTTCCCCCGGCATTTGTTTGCGCTGGGCCACGGCCGCCACGGTCTGGCTGTGGCGTGGCTGGCTGCCCGGGTACTGCTGAGGCACTACCAGAACGCACCCGAGCGGGGCGACGACCTCTTCGGATTCAGCCGGATCCTGAAGTAACTTCCTGCGCCGGCCGACGGTCGAACGTGGCGGGGTTCGTCCGGCGGAGAGGCATTACAGAAATGTCCATGTCGTCGGGGAGCAGCCGGCGCCCGTGTCGTTGACCGGCCGCGGGGGCTGCCTTAGCATTGGTGCCCTTCGGTCCCTTCGATCTGGAGACGTGCGATGCGTCGAGCACGAGAGCAGGAGATCGATCACCTCTATCGCCGCGCCGGGTTCGGCGCGAGCCAGGAGGAGGTCGACGAGTACACGCGGTTCTCGCTCGCCAGTTACGCGGCCTCCGTCGCTCGCCTTCTCCATTACAGCGAGATCCCCGGACGAGGTCGACTCGTGGATCGGCGTACCGGGATACGTCGGCGTCACCGGCCGCAGCGGCAGCGGCTTCCAGCCGGCCACGAACATCCTCGACGCGCGGCAGCGGTGGCTCTTCCGCATGGTCCACACCAGGCGTCCGCTGCAGGAGAAGATGGCGCTGTTCTGGCACAACCACTTCGCGACGGCCTACTCGAAGGTCGTCGGCGAGGTTGGCGACTCCGCGCTCGCGACGCGGATGTTCGCGGCCAAGCCGGAGGACGACAGCAGCGCGACCACCGGCCAGCTCGAAGTGTTCCGCGAGTACGCGCTCGGCAACTTCCGGGATCTTCTCGTCGCGATGGCGAAGGATCCGGCGATGCTCTTCTGGCTCGACGGCCGCACCAACGTTCGCAACCGTCCGCAGGAGAACTTCGCCCGCGAGCTGATGGAGCTGTTCACGCTCGGCGTCGGCCGCTTCGAGGAGACGGACGTCTACGCCGGCGCGCGCGTCTTCACCGGCTGGAACCTCGCCTTCCTCAACCGCAACACGCCGCAGGCCCGCTACGAGTTCGCCTACAACGGCAACCAGCACGACCTGGCGGCGAAGGAATTCTCCTTCCCGATCTATCGCGACGGCGGCCGCGTGATACCGGCGCGCTCCGCCGGCGAGGGGATGCAGGACGGGCTGGACCTGATCGATGCTGTCGCGCGCCATCCCGACACCGGCCCGCGGCTGGCGCGAAAGCTCTACGCCTACTTCGTCAACGAGGTCGACACGCCCGACCAGTCGCTGATCGACGCGCTCTCGCGCTCCTACTACTCGACCGGGTTCGAGATTCTGCCGATGGTGCGGCAGCTGCTGCTGTCGTCGCAGTTCCGCGATCCATCGAACTACTACAAGCGCTACTCGTGGCCGGTGGAGTTTGTCGCGCGTTCGATCAAGGAAGTCGGCTGGCGCGGCTTCACCGTCAACAGCGCGCTGACGCCGCTCGTCAACATGGGGCAGCAGTTGTTCGAGCCGCCGGACGTCAACGGCTGGGAGCTCGGGCCGGGCTGGTTCTCGAGCGGTTCGATGCTGGCGCGCATGAACTTCGCCGCGGTGCTGGCGACGAACCAGCGATTCAACCTGCGCGATCTCGTCAGGGGACAGGTCGATTCCCCGGACAGCCTGCTGTCGTTCATGCTCGATCGCCTGACGCCGCCCGAGTTCGCCTCCGACGCGCAGAGCGCGCTCTCCGGCTACGCCGGTTCCGGCGGCGCCTGGACGGGCTCGGACACGCAGCTCGCGGCCAAGTCGTCGGGCCTGGCGCACCTCATTACCGGATCCGGCGAGTACCAGCTCGTCTAGCGGAGACAGGATCACCCATGTCGATGACCAGACGGGATTTCGTGCGCGGCGGCGTGGCGGCGTTCACCGTCGGTTTCGCGGCGCCCGCGTTCCTCACCGACATCGCGCGCGCGCAGGGCCGGTCCCGCCGCAACCTCGTCGTCCTCTATCTGAGCGGCGGCAACGACGGTCTCAGCACGCTCATCCCCTACACCGATCAGCAGTACTACGCCCGGCGTCCGACGCTCGGCATTCCTGCGGCGAACGTGCTGCAGATTGGATCCGACGGCGCTGGCAACGCGCTCGGGCCTGAACCCGCGGCTGACCGACCTGCGCACCGTGTTCAACGCCGGCCGGCTGGCGTTGATCCAGCGCACCGGCTATCCGAATTCGAGCCGCTCGCACTTCCAGGGCACCGACATCTGGTCGAGCGCCGATCCCGCGGTGCCGCAGAACAGCGGCTGGCTCGGACGTTATCTCGATCGCCTGCCGGCGCCGGTGGATCCGCTGACGGCGTGGTCGACGGTGCGTGAAACGCCGCGCACGCTCCTCGCGCGCAACGTCGGCGTGCCGTCGATTCCCAACATCCCCGAGTACGCGTTCGCCAGCCCGAACGGCGGCGCCGACGCGCAGGTCGCGCGGCAGACCGCGACCCGCATCGCCTCGCACATGCCGGTCGACCAGCCGCACCTCGCGTTCGTCAACTCGACGGCGCAGGCGGCGTTCGCGACGCTCGATCGCGTCGCCCAGGTCGGCGGCTACGCGCCGTCGGTGGCGTATCCGAACAACGGCCTCGGCCAGGCGCTGCAGATGGTCGCCGGCGCCATCGTCCGCGGCGTCGGCACCAGCGTCTTCTGGGTCCAGACCGGCGGCTACGACACCCATGCCGGTCAGAACACCAACGTCGCCAACGGCTCGTACAACACGCTGATGACGACGCTGAACGGCGGCCTGTTCGCGTTCTACCGCGACATGCTCAACCAGGGGTTGCTGTCGGACACGCTCGTGCTGCAGTTCTCGGAGTTCGGCCGGCGCATCAGCGAGAACGGCAGCAGCGGCACCGACCATGGCGCCGGCAGCCTGATGATGGCGATGGGTGGCAGCGTCCGCGGCGGCATCTACGGCACCGCCGCCAACCTGCGCTCGGCGGCGGACAACCCGACGCTCGAGAACAACGGACAGGACATCCGCTACGAAACCGATTTCCGATCGGTCTACGCGCGCGTCATCGACAACTGGCTGGGGTCGGACTCGGCGGCGATCCTGGGGGCTAACTATCGCAACGGGCCGGCGTTTATCTAGGCATCTCTTGCCGGTCCAGCTTTCGTTGTATTGCTCAATGCAACGGCCAATCCAGGTTTGAGTCCTCCAAGCCGCCGAGAGGCTTTGCTTGTATCGCAGCAGGCCCCCTGGTGTATTAGCGGTTT
>CAVVSF010000004.1:0-87979 GCA_963750915.1 uncultured Acidobacteriota bacterium | reverse complement strand
CTCGTCGGCGCGCACCGGCGCGTAGTCGTCGTTGTCGACCTGCTCGTAGTCGAAGAGCAGCGCGCTCGAGACCGCACCCTGCCGCGGAAACCAGTAGGCGACGCCGGCGATCGTGCGGTTGCGCTCGCCGCGAATCGCGCCGGTGATCTGTTCCTGGTCGAGGTGGTCGAACCGCAGCAGGCCCTCGAAGCCGTGGCCTTTCGGCGTCTTCGGCGTCACCCACACGGAGTAGCCGTCGCCGTCGAGCTTCGGCGCCGCCACCCGCGCCTGGTCGGTCGTGGACAGATAGTTGAGGCCGGCGTTGAAATAGCCGTGCTCGTAGGTCGCGCCGATGATGCCGCGGCGCTTCTCGCCATCCTGGACATACGCGTCCATGTTGTAGAAGCCGGTGACGCGCAGGCCGCGTAGCATCGAGCTCGACGGCAGCGGCCGCACCGTCCCGCGAGTCATCCAGGCCTTTTGATCGTTGGCTTCGGCGCGGTTGTAGTTGTCGCCGTTGTAGAAGCCGGTGTGGACGTCGCCGTAGTTGCCACCGAAGTTGTAGCGGAACGAAGCGCCGACGTCCGACGAGGAAAGGATGCCTTCGCGATCCTCGAACGTCGGGCCCTGGAAGCGGTAGCGATAGACGCTGTCGATGAAGTCGATCCAGGGCGTCTGCTGCATGCCGAAGCGGGTCCACGTGCCGCGCGCCATCCAGTCGTCGAGGTTGAACTGGGCGTAGGCGTACTTCAGGCGATAGACGTAGCTGCCGGCGCTCGAGCTGCCGATGCCGGTTTCGCGCACGATGTCGGGCGTGACGCGGAACTGGACGATGTGATTGATCTGGCCGGTGACGTTGAGGTAAGCGCGGCCGATGTTGAACGAACTGGGCGTGAATGTATTGCCGTCGACGTCAGTGCCCTCGGGTTCGGTCGTGACCGTGTAGTCGGCGAAGATGACGGCGCCGATCCGGATCGACGGCGAGTCATCGGGCGGCTTCGTGGCGGGAGCGGGCGCGACCTGGGCCGACACCGATGCGGCGATACCCACGAGCGCAAGAGCCAGGGCCGGCGCGGCACGGCGCCGGCCGGGCATCTGCAAAACTGCCATGACGACAGGCTACCGAGCTGGGATTTCGCGTCTGTCACACGGATGTTACGGGAACGTTAAATTCCCGGGGTTCGGGGCTCACGGAGCGGGATCGGCTCAGGGCTCAGGGCATTGGGCTCAGGCAAGACCTTCGTCATGCGGTCGAAGGGTTTCCTGAGCCCTGAGCCCTGAGTCCTTGGCCCTGACATCGATCAACGTCAGAACAGGTAACGAATCGCGATCTGCGTCTGGCGCGCGGTGCCGAGCCCGACCGTCCGGTTGAGCGGGCCCAGCATGTAGCCGAACGTGCCGGCGACCGCATCGGTGAACGGCTGGCCGATGGTGCCGGCCGGGAGCGCCGCGGCCGGGCTCTCGTAGTTCAACTGGTTGGTGATGTTGAACATCTCGAAGCGCACCTGCACGCCCTGGGTCGACGCGAAGCGGAATTCCTTGCTCGCCATCAGGTCGACCTGCCAGAACGACGGGCCGCGGAGAAAGTTCCGCGGCAGGTTGCCGAACGTGCCCGGCATCGGCGCCGCGAACGCCGCCGGGTTCAGCCAGCGCACGCCATCCTTGAGGTAGGGATCGACGCCCGGCACCAGGTCCGGCCGCTGCGTGCCGCGGGTGTTGCCGCCCGGGATGTTGGTGACGGTGACGCCGCCGACCGAGACGGTATCCGGGCGGTTGATCGTCACGTTGATCGGCGCGCCGCTGCGCGCGTTGACGATGCCGCCGATGCGCCAGCCGCCGGACCAGAAACCCTCGCCGGGCAGCTGGTAGACGAGCGAGCCGTTGAAGGTGTGCGGGATGTCGGTCGGGTTGCGGCCGAACTCGCTCGTGTAGTCGAAGGTGTTCGACGCCGTCGCGGCTTCGTTCGAGCCCTGCGTCGTGCCCTCGTTGCGCGAGTACCTGGTACTGGAAGCCGCCGGTGAAGCCGTCGAGGAAGCGGCGGGTGAAGCCGATCTGCAGCGCGTCGTAGTTGGCTTCGCCGCAGCCGGCCAGCGGATTGCCGTTGATCACCAGGCCGTCGACGCACGCCGACGTCTTGTAGTCGACCTGGCCGACCGAGGGCACCGGCCGCTGCCGCGTGACGTTGTCGAACGTGTTGGCGACGCCGCGCAGGAACATGTCGCGGCCCTTGCTGCCGGTGTAGCCGACCGTCAGGTTGATCGCCGCCGGCAGCTCGCGCGAGAGGCTGACGCCGTACTGGACGTTGTACTCGTCCGGCCGTTCGTGGGTGTAGCCGCGTACCGAGAGCAGGTTGCGGTAGATCGCGGGGTCGACCGGGTAGGCGAGGGCGCCGCCGGGGACGTCGGTCGACTGGACGCGGCGGCGCTCGATGAAGTTCTCGATCGGCTGGATCCGATCCTCGAACTGGCCGGGGCCGTAGAACAGCCCGTAGCCGGCGCGCAGCGCCGTCTTGTCATTGATCTGGAACACCGCCGACAGCCGCGGTGAGATGTTGTTGCGATCGGCGTTGTAGAAGTTGTCCGGATCGTCGCTGAAGGCGTTCTCCTCGATGAAGAACGGCCGCGCCTGGTCGCTCTTCTCCTGGACGACGGAGTAGAAGTCGTAGCGCAGTCCGAGCTCGAGCGTCAGCCGGCTGGTGGCGCGCCAGGTGTCCTGGACGAAGCCGATCAGGTAGTACTGCTGCGGCACGAACACCGGCGACTCGAGCGACACCGCGACCTGGGTCGGGCGGTTGTCGATGAACTCGTTGATGCCGGCGTAGGTGATCTCGTTGCTGCCGAGGAAGCGGAACTGCGACTCGATGTTGCGGTACTCGCCGCCGACCTTGAAGGTGTGCGCTCCGGTCGACAGCGTCAGCGTATCGCTCAGCGCGATCGAGCGCGGGTCGTAGGCCTGGCCGTTGGTCGAGGCGTTGCTGGTGGCGCGGACGAGCAGGCCGCTGCGGGCGATGCCGGTCGAGCCGCGGGCGTCGATCGACTGCGACGTGACCGTGCCCGACAGCGACACCTGCGTCGCATCGTAGCCCTGCGGCCCGAACGCGATCGCATCGTAGCGCGGCCGGTTGTAGCCGACCTTGACCTCGTTGATGATGTTGCCACCGAACAGCGACTGGTAATTGAAGACGGCGTTCATCGGCTGCTGCGTCGCCAGCACCCGGCGCGGCGTCACCGTGCGGTCCGGCGTGTCGACCTTGCCGTCGCTGTAGAGCACGCGGGCGAAGAACGACTGATTGTTGGTGAAGCGGTGATCGATGCGGCCCGAGAACGTGTGCTCCGTCTGTTCCGCCTCGGTATCGAGCGTCGCCAGCGCGAGCAGCGGGTTGGCCGTCGCCACGCTCCCCTGCGGGAAGCCGGCGAGCAGCGGCGCCACCGCGCGCGTCCGGTCCGGGCTCTGGCCCTGGCCGCTGCCGACCGGCTCGCCGGCCTGGATCCGCCGAATCGCCTCGGCGCTCGGGACGGCTTCGGTGAAGCTGAGGCCGGTCTCCTGCTTCAAGCCCTCGTAGCTGCCGAAGAAGAACGTCTGGCTGGCGGCGATCGGACCGCCGAGCGAGCCGCCGAACTGGTTGAAGTCGAGCTGCTGCTTCTTGTCGTCGTACTTGCTCGCCGAGTCGAGCGCATCGTTGCGGAAGTAGTTGAAGATCGAGCCGTTGAACCGGTTGCTGCCGCTCTTGCTGATGACGGTGATGTTGCCGCCGGAGCCGAGGCCGCTCTCCGCCGGCGCCAGGCCGGAGTTGACGCGGAACTCGGCGATCGACTCCATCGACGTCTGCAGCCGGAACTGTGAGCCGGTAGCATTGAGGTAACCCGGGCTCGCATCCCAGACGTAGGTGCCGTCGACACCGTCGTAGTTCAGATAGTTCTGCTGGTTCGACTTGCCGTTGAAGCGGACGCTCGACCAGCCGCCGTTGCCGTCCGTCGTCGCCCCGGTGGCGAGGGTCATGAGGTTGGCGAAGTTGCGGCCGTTGACCGGCAGGCTGCGCAGTTCCTCGGGCGAGACGTTGACGCCGAGCTTCGCCGAGGTCGTGTCGAGGACCGTGACGTCGGCCGAGACCGTGACTGCCTCGGACACGCCGGCAACGCCGAGCGTCAGGTCGAGCGGCTTCGTGTCGCCGGCCCCGAGCGCGATCGCGCCGCGGTTGGGTGCGAAGCCCGACAGCTCGACGCGGACCTCGTACTCGCCTGGCGCCAGGTTCGTGACCGTGTAACGGCCGTCGGCGTCGGTGACGGCCGTGCGCACGGCTCCTGTCTGCGCCGCGGTGATCGTCACCGTGACGCCGGGAAGAACGCCGCCGTTCGCATCACTGATGCGGCCGACGATCCGCGACTCGGTCTGCTGCGCCGCGGCCGGCGCGGCGAGGACGAGCGCCAGCGCGCCAACCAACAGCGCGCGCGCGAGCTTGCGATACTGACTCATGTGCTCCCTCAGAAGTGGCGGTGGACTATGCGGCGGGCCTCTCCGCCCGTCGCCGCTTCCACAGTAGTGAACGCCTGTGATGCGGGTGCAACGCCACGATTTCGGGTGGGTTAAATCGCGCCGACGTGCTGCCGCGGGCAGGATCGCCGCCGATAACCTCGGAAATAGGCGCGGTCAGCGCCGTTGTTACAGATATGACGATGGTTTGACGAATGAGTTAAATCTGAGGCGTTTCTGCTAAGATCCCTGCGGTCCCGACAGCTTGGGGGCCAGGGGAGAAACCGGTGGCCTTTCGACTCATTCCGCGTGAAGAGCGGTTCTTTGACGACTTCGTCTCGATGGCGGAGCAGATCCGCATCGGCGCCGGCAAGCTCCACGAGATGCTGGTTCCGGACCACCCGGTCTGGGACAAGGCGGACGAGATCAAGGAGATCGAGCACAAGTGCGATTTCCTGACCCACGAGATCATCCAGCGGCTCCACCGCACGTTCGTGACGCCGCTCGATCGCGAAGACATCCACACCCTGGCGCGCACGCTCGACGACGTCATCGACGCGATCGACGACACGGCGGCGCTCGTGCGCCTGTATCAGATCGAGCGGGTCCGCCCGGAGGCGCGTGAGCTCGGCCGCCTGGTCCTGGCCTCGACCGAGCAGGTCGTGATCGCGATGAAGGCGCTCGAGCGGCACGCCGGCATTGCCGACCCGGCGGTCGAGATCAACCGGCTCGAGAACGAGGCCGACCGCGCCCACCAGAACGCGGTCCGCAAGCTGTTCGAGGAAGAGCGCGATCCGGTCGCGATCATCAAGTGGAAGGAGATCCTCGACTTTCTCGAGGCTGCCACCGATCGGTGCGAAGACGTCGCCAACGTCCTCGAAGGCGTCGTCGTCAAGCACGCCTGATCGCGGATGGATTCCAACCTGCTTGCTGTCGTGGCGCTGATTTTTGTCGCGCTGATTTTCGATTTCATCAACGGCTTTCACGACGCGGCCAACTCGATCGCGACCGTCGTCTCGACCCGGGTGCTGACGCCGGGGAAGGCGGTGGTGTGGGCGGCCTTCTTCAACTTCGTCGCCGCGTTCACGTTCGGCACCGCCGTCGCGAAGACGGTCGGCTCTGGCCTCGTCGACATCTCGATCGTCTCGTTCGCCGTCATCTTTGCCGGGCTGATGGGGGCGATCATCTGGGACCTGATCACCTGGTACTACGGGCTGCCGACGAGCTCGTCCCATGCCTTGATCGGCGGCTACGCCGGCGCCGCGCTGACGAAAGCCGGCTGGGGCGCGATCATCTTGTCGGGCTGGACCAAGACACTCATCTTCATCGTCCTGGCACCGCTCATCGGCATGAGCCTCGGGTTCCTGCTGATGGTGGCGATCCTCTGGATCTTCCGCTCGACCTCGCCGGGACGGGTCGATCACTGGTTCCGCCGGCTGCAGCTGGTCTCGGCGGCGGCCTACAGCCTCGGCCACGGCGGCAACGACGCGCAGAAGACGATGGGCATCATCGCCGGGGCGCTGGTTGCCGGCGGGTATCTCTCGCTCGACAACGGCCAGCTGCCGATTCCGCTCTGGGTCGTGCTCGCCGCGCACGCCGCGATCGCCTTGGGCACGCTGTCGGGCGGCTGGCGCATCATCCACACGATGGGATCGAAGATCACGAAGCTGCAGCCGGTCGGCGGCTTCGCCGCCGAGACCGCCGGCGCGATCTCACTGTTCACCGCGACGCACCTCGGCGTCCCGGTGAGCACTACCCACACCATCACCGGCGCCATCATCGGCGTCGGCTCGATCCGGCGTCTCTCGGCGGTGCGCTGGGGCGTCGCCGGCCGCATCGTCTGGGCCTGGGTGCTCACCATCCCCGCGTCCGGGTTCATCGCGGCGCTGGTCTACTGGCTGACGGCCGTGACTTTGGCGCCTTAGCGAAGGGTGAATTGAAGACTGAAGACTGAAGACTGAAGATTGAAGGATTGCCGATTGACGATTGACGATTGTCGATTGGTCAGGCATCTCGCAGATTCTGCAATCAATCGACCTTCCCGATCGCGCGGGAATTGCGCTCCTGGTCGGGTTCCTCTTGCAGCCTCCATCGAAATCCTTGCATTATCGCCGGATCTGGTCCTGGCGCGCCGGTTGCTCCTTGCTGGAGCGTGAATTCCAAGGCAGAAGCGCTTCAGAAACGCATTCAGGCATTCGTTCAGCGCGTCATTCGCTTCATTGAAGATCTGCCGAACACGCTGGTCGCGGGGCGCATCGCGGCGCAGCTGATTGATTCGGCGGGAAGCACCGACAGCAACTACCGCGCAGCCTGCCGCGGCCGTTCGCGGCGGGAGTTCATCGCGAAACTGGGCGTCGCAGTGGAGGAAGCCGACGAATCGAAAGGCTGGCTGGACAACTTGAGGAACGCAGGATTGGGCGATGCCGTTGAAGCCGCCGTCCTGATCCGCGAAGCCGACGAAATCACGGCGATCCTGGTGGCGTCCCGGAAAACCGCCATTCGAAACGTTCCTCCCGACAAGCGACTGAAGGGAAAGCGCTCAAAAAGAAAACGCTCCGGACTGAGCCACCCAATCGGCAATCGGCAATCGTCAATCGTCAATCGTCAATCGTCAATCGTCAATCTTCAATCGTCAATCTTCAATCTTCAATCTTCAATCTTCAGATCTTCAATCTTCAGTCCGCACCCCATCATCTAAGCCGGCAACTCCACCGTCAGCACCGCACCGCCCTCGGGGCGATTCGCCGCCGTCGCCTTGCCGCCGTGCAGTTCGACCAGGTGCTTGACGATGGCGAGGCCGAGGCCGGTGCCGCCGGGATCGCGGGCGCCGCGCGTGCGTGACTTGTCGACGCGGTAGAAGCGCTCGAAGACGCGCGGAAGATCTGCTTCGGGGATCCCGGGGCCGGTGTCGGTGACGACGAGGGCGATGCGGGCGCCACGGCGCTCCGCCACCATGGTGATGTCGCTGCCTTCCGGGGCGTAGTTGGTCGCGTTCTCGAGGAGATTGCGCAGCGCGTCGTGCAGCTTGGCGGGATCGCCGGTCACGGTCGAGGCATCGGCCGCGATCGTGACGGTGATGGTCTGGCCGCGAATCTCGAGCGTCGAGGCCAACTCCGTGATGACGCCGCCGAAGAGCGACTCCACAGCGACCGGAAGATGCTCCAGCGCTTCCTGGCCGGCATCGAGACGGGCGAGGCGGAGGAGGTCGTGGACCAGTCGCTCCATCCGCAGGGTATGGCGGCCGATGATCTCGAGGAACCGGCGCTGGTCGACCGGATCCGTCCCTTCCTCCATCAGTGCTTCGACGTAGCCGCGCACCGCCGTCAGCGGCGTCCGCAGCTCGTGCGAGACGTTGGCGACGAAATCGCGGCGGATGCGATCGGCGCGGCGCAGGTCGGTGATGTCGTGCATGACGAGCACGGCGCCGCCGGCGCCATTCGACGACACTGGCGTCGTCCGGGCGATGATGATCAGCTCCGGTTCGCGCGGCATCGTCAGCTCGAGCCCGCCGCCGGGCATTCGCCGCAGGGCTGCGCCGATCTGGGCCGCGATGTCCGGCTGCCGCACGATTTCGACGTAGTGGCGGCCTTCGGCCACGTCGTGCAGCCGGAGGATCTGCTGCGCCGCGGCGTTGACATGCTGCACGCGCCCCTGCTCGTTGACGACGAGCACGCCTTCGATCATCCCGGCGAGGATGGCTTCCATGCGGGCGCGGTCGGAGGCGAGGTCGGCGGCGCGCTGGGCGATCTCTCTCGCCGAGGAGTCGAGGGCGCGGGCGACCGAGCCGATCTCGTCGCGGCCGTAGTCCCTGGGCTGGCGCGACCAGTCGCCGGCCGCATATTGCTCCGCGACCGCGGCAATCGCCCGCACGCGCCGGCTCAGCACGACGGACGTCGCCCACGCCAGGGCGAGGGCAATCAGCAGCGCGACGCCGAACGCGGCGAACGCGATGCGGCGGACGGCGGCCAGCTGCTGGCTGACATCGGTCAGCGGCAGGGCCAGCCGGATCGCGGCGAGCTCGGGGAGCTGCGGGTTGTGAACCGGCACGGCGACGTAAAGCATGTCCGTGCCGAGCGTGGCGCTGTAACGCGTCGCGACGCCGACGCCGTCGCGCCCCGCCTGGGCGATCTCCGGCCGGCTGCCGTGGTTCTCGACCTGTCGCAGCTGTTCCGCGTCGAGCTCGGAGTCGCCGATCACGGCGCCGTCCGGCGCGACGAATGTGACCCTGGCGCCGATCACCGTTTCGAGCCGATCGGCCTCGGCGTCGAGCTCGCCGCTGGCGGCGGCCTGGCGATGCGAAAGGGTTTCGCCAGCCAGGCGTGCCTGGCTGACGAGCGACCGTTCGATGCGCTCGCCCGTCGATCGGCGGATCGAGACCGAGACGAGCATCGTGGCAACGAGCAGCGTCATCGCCGAGACGATGAGCGAGGTCAGGAAGAGACGGGTGCGGAAGGTCACGGCCGGTCGACGAGCTTGTAGCCGAACTGCTTGATCGTCTCGATCGCATCCGTCAGCGGCGGCAGCTTTTCGCGCAGGCGGCGGATGTGGACGTCGACCGTGCGCGTGCCGCCAGTGTAGTTGTAGCCCCAGACGTCGCTCAGGAGGAGATCGCGCGACAGCACCCGGCCCTTGTGCTGCAGCAGGTACTGCAGGAGAAGGAACTCCTTGGCGGTGAGCCGGACCTCCTCGCCGTCGAGCGCGACCTGGTGCTTGTCGGCGTCGATCGTGATCGGCCCGTAGCGCTGCAGCGGCGACGCCGCGGTCCGGCCGGCGCGGCGGAGCAGCGCCGTTACGCGCGCGGTCAGTTCTTTCGGGCTGAACGGCTTGGTGACGTAGTCGTCGGCGCCGAGCTCGAGGCCGGCGACGCGGTCTGCCTCCTCGCCGCGCGCGGTCAGCATGATGATCGGGATGTGGGCGGTCGCCGGGTTGCCCCGCATCGCCTGGCAGACGAGCAGGCCGTCGAGGCCCGGGAGCATCAGATCCAGGATGACGAGATCGGCGGCGGACTCACGCAGTCGCGGCATGACGTCGCTGCCCGAGGCAAGGGTGTCGACGCGATGGCCGGCGCGCTCGAGATAGCGGACGATGAGCGCGGCGATATCCGGGTCGTCTTCGACCACCAGCAGCTGAGACATATCAGGTTCGGTGCGGGCCATCGATGTCCAGCGGTGCGCCCGGCGACGGGCGCGACGACGCTCCTGGCAGGCCGACGCGGCTGAGTATACCTGTTCGAATGTCCTCCATACCGTCGGGCTGCCGCCCGCAGAGGACAGCTGCGATCCCAGCCCTGCGGCAAAGCAGGCCTGAATCCGGTGTTTTTATCGTGCCGCGACTTGGTATCCCGATTGGAGAGTGTCAGTCGCAGAGACGGTTTACTCAGGGAGAAGCGATCATGACACTCATCCAACGGCACTCGCAGGCCACTCGTTTCGGACGCGCAGTTGGTGCGCCGCTCGGCATCGCGGCGCTCGCCGCGACGGTCGTCGGGTGCGGCGCACGTGACGGCGGCGCCATCGCGCCGCAGGCGCTCGCGGCGCAGTCCGCGATCTCGCAGCCCGCGGGCTCGCCCGTGGTGGTCGGCTGCGAGCCGCATCAGCGGACGCTGGTCCGGCCGGTGATCGTCAACGGCCAGCAGTTGTCGCAGGTCGAGTGCGTGGCAATCGGTACGCCCGTCGCGCAGACGCCGCTGCCGGCGGTCGCGCCGGCGCAGTACGCGGCGCCGGTGGAGTATCGCGCCGTGCGCGCCGCGGCACCGGCGCCGGTCTACCAGGATCTGCCGGACGCCGAGGTCGTGCGCACGGAACGGCCGGCGACGACGGCGCGCGCGATCCCGGCGCGCCAGGTCGTCTATCGGGATGAAGTGCCGGTCGCCAAAAAGCGTTCGGTCGCGAAGAGCGCGGTGATCATCGGATCGAGCGCCGGCGCCGGCGCCGGTGTCGGCGCCCTGGTCGGCGGCAAGAAGGGCGCGCTCATCGGCGCGGCGATCGGCGGCGGCGGCGCGACGCTCTGGGATCAGATCACGCGGCGGAAGAACTGACGCGCGCTGCGTTTCACGACTGGTCGCACGCTGGGGCCGACTCCGGAGGGAGTCGGCCCCTTTTTTTGGTCGGTCAATATCAGCTGCACCTACAGCCGCCTGGTCGGCAACTGCTCCGGCTTGTCGAGCTCGGACGAGAACGCGCAACGCGCCTGATCCTCGCGGCTCTGCCTTCGAACGTAGAATGACGGTATGTTCTTTCGCGCGCTCTTACTGAGTGGATCCGCGGCGGCGGCGATCGCCGCGGCGCCAGCGCAGCCGGGGCAGCCGACGGTCACGAAGCACGTGTCGGTGGTGGCGTCGGTGCAAAAGACCGGCGGGGGAGTGATGCTGGCGCTCGACGTCACGCCGCTGCCGAAGATGCACGTCTACGCGCCGGGAGAAAAGGACGGCATTCCGGTGACGCTCACCGTTGTCGCGACACCGGCGTACAAGGCCGGGACGGTCAAGTTCCCGCCGCCGCAGAAGTACTACTTCGCGCCGCTCAAGCTGACGCAGCTCGTCTTCAGCAAGCCGTTTCAGATCCTTCAGCCGATCAGGCCGACAAAGCCGGGTGAGCCGATCACAGTGACCGGCACCTTCCGCTATCAGGCGTGCGACGACCTGGTGTGCTATCTGCCGGTGAACGTACCGGTGAGGTGGGAGGTTCAGTAAGGCTCAGGGCTCAGGGCTCAGGGGAGCGCCTAAGCGAGCGCGATCCAGAACGCGCCGAGTCCGATCGACGCGACAGCCATGATCACCGCGGCTGCCTGTCCGAGCCGGATCGCTACCGCCAGCGACATCAGCCGCGCGAAGGCGACGCCGAAGAGCGACATCGAGATCAGGATCCCGACGCCGAAGACGGCAATCATCGCCAGCAACGTCGGCAGCGGCGCCCCGCTCATCCCTTCGCCGAACGGCGCCAGCAGCGTCAGCGCCCGCAGGCTGCTGACCGCGAACGCGGCGCCGAGGATCGTCGGCAGGTGCGAGTGCGCAGTCGTGGCCGGATGGCGGTCGCGGCGGCCGAAGTGCAGATGCCAGTGCGACGCCGGCTCATCGCCGTGCCGATGTGAGTGACCGTACACCGTTCCGGAAACGACGCCCCACAATCCAGCGCCGCCGAGGACGATGAGCAGCGCGCCGCCGAGCATCTCGCCGCCGCGCTCGACGACGAGCGGCAGCGACCAGCCGAGGACGACGAGCGTGCCGGCGCCGAGCCCGAGGAGCAGGGCATGGCCGACCGCGAACCGCACGGCAACCCCGAGCGCACGGGCGCGCTGCAGCGCCGGCGTCTCACCCGCGGTCGAAACCGAGAGCGCGGCAATCGCCATGAGGTGATCGGCGCCGAGGCCGTGCAGAAAGCCGAGCGCCAGGGCGGACGAAATCAGGAGCACAGGCCATCGTATCTCAGCTCGGGGCTCGGGGCTCGGGGCTCGGGGCTCGGGGCTCGGCCTTCGACTTCGCTCAGGCCGGGGCCTTCGACTGCGCTCAGGCCAGGGACGGCGTCGGGGACGCGGGTTTGCGCGTCCAGCCACAATCTTCAATCCCCAATCCCGCAATCTGCAGTCTGCAATCTTCAATCTTCAATCTGCAGTCTTCAGTCTTCAATCACAACTCCCTAACCTCGCGACTGTGGAAGAAGAAATAGACCGCGACGAGCGAGACGAGCGCGCCGTTCACGGCCAGCACGATCGGCAGCGGCGCCAGGCTGGCGGCGAAGCCGCTCGCCAGGCTGCCGAGCGGCATGCCGCCGCGAAACGCGACCATGTAGATGCTCACGACGCGGCCGCGCAGGTGGTCGGGGACAATCATCTGCACGAGCGAGGTCGTCATCGAGAAGACCATCAGCAGGCCGGCGCCGCAGAGAAACAGCAGCACGTTGTTCAGCCAGTAGATGCGCGTGAAGGCGAACGCGACGATGAGGGCGCCGAAGACCATCTGGATGAGCAGGAGCGCGAGCCCCATGTGGCGGAAGCGCCCGAGCCAGGCGACAACCAGCGCGCCGACGACGGCGCCCATGCCCGAGCAGGCGACCATCACCGCGTAGTGGCTGACGCCGCCGCCGAAGATCTCGCGGGCGAACACCGGCAGGAACGTCACCAGCGGCAGACCGAGGAACGTCGTCATCGAGGCGAGCACGGTGAGGGCGATGATGCTCGGTTCGCTGCGCGCATAGGTGAAGCCGCCCTTCAGCTCGTGCAGGATCGGCTTGCGGTCGGCTGGCGGCGTGTGCCGGACCCTGACCGAGGCGATGGCCAGGATCACGACCAGGAACGAAATGCCGTTGAAGGTGAAGCAGCCGGCGATGCCGAGGCCCGCCATCGTCGCGCCGGCAATCAGCGGCCCGAAGACGCGCGCCAGGTTGAACTGGATCGAGTTGAGGGCGATCGCGTTCGGCAGATCCTTCTTGTCGACGAGCGACGGGATCATGGCCTGGTACGCAGGACCGCCGAACGCCTGCGCCAGGCCGGCGGTGAACGAGAGCGCGAGGATGTGGCCGATGTGGACGCGGTCCTGGAACACCAGCCCGGCGAGCGCGAAGGCGGTGGCCATCTGGATGAACTGCGACCCGATCAGCAGCCGCCGGCGATCGTGGCGGTCGGCGATGACGCCGCCGATCAGCGTGAAGAGCAGGATGGGCAGCTGGCTGAGGAAATCATCGAGGCCGAGGTAGAACGACGAGTTGGTGAGATCGAGGATCAGCCAGCTCTGCGCGACCTTCTGGGTCCACGTGCCGACGGTCGAAGTGAAGGCGCCGAGCCACAGGACGCGAAAATCGCGATACCAGAACGCCGCCAGCGCCCGTTTGAAGAAGGCCGCGGGCAGGCTGGTGGAGATGGGCGAGGGCGTTGACACGTTGGAGGTTCGATCTTAGCAGGCTTAACAGCTTGGCTGAGAGTGACTTACGCAGGTCCTTGACTATAGCGAATAAAAAGCGAAAATGATCGGGTCGTCCGGTCATGATCGCAAGAGCCCATCTCGAATCGCTGCTGAAGGCGCGCAAGCTCGACGTTACGCTCACGAGCGCGGCGCCCTGGCTGGCCGAAGATCCCGACGCGCGGGCGCTGACCGGCGTGCCGGCGATCGACCACGGGCTCGGCGGCGGGCTGCGTCGCGGCCACCTCTCCGAGATCGTTGGCGGGCGGTCGTCGGGCCGCACCAGCCTGATGGTCCGGGCGCTGCTGGAAGCCGCAGCCCGCGGCGAGCTCGTCGCGCTGATCGATGCCGCCGATCGGTTCGATCCGGCGTCGGCCTCGGATGCCGGACTCGACCTTGCGCGCCTGCTCTGGGTGCGCGGCTCGAGCGTCGGGCGGCGGACCGGCGTCAACGAGGCTGACGCCGGCGTCGCGCGCGCGATCAAGGCGATGAACCTCGTGCTGCAGGCGGGCGGATTCGGGCTGGTCGTGCTCGATCTCGCTGACGCGCCGCCGGCCGCCGTCGGCGCGCTGCCGTTCACCACCTGGTTCCGTCTCGCCCGCATCATCGAAGGCACCCCGACCGTCGCGCTGGTCGTGGTCGCGGAGCATGTCGGCCGCAGCGCCGGCGGCGCCACCATCGTCATGGACGGCAGCGGCCGGCACGGCGTGTGGCAGGGCGGCCGGTCCGATCGCGCGCGGCTGCTGACCGCGCTCGATCTTCGTCCCCGCATCATCAACGGCGCGTCGCTCCCCGGGCGCCAGTCATGACCGCCGGTCTCGAGGTATTGGCCGGCGCCGGCCGGCCGCCGCTCTTCGCCTGCGTGCGATCGCTGCAGTTTCCCGATCTGCCGGCCGCGGTGGCGCGCGCGTTCTCGCCGCGCGTCCAGCAGTTCGGGCGTGGCTGCGCCATCTTCGACGTCTCGGGCCTGGGCCGCCTGCTCGGCGACGCGCACGCGATCGGGGCCGAACTGCAGCGCACGTGCGCGGCCCACGCCTCATCGCCGATCGCCGTCGCGGTCGCGCCGACGCAGACGGCGGCGATGTTGTTGTCGCTGTCGCATCCGTCGCTGACGGTGCGGACAGGCCCCCCCGCGCCGGCGCTCTCGCAGGTGCCGCTCGACGCCTTGCGCCTGCTCGTCGCCGAGCGGCATGGCATCCGCCCCGACACCGCGGCGCCAGCCCGCGTGCAGACAATTTGGGACGGGTATGAGCAAGCGTTCGCCGCGCTCCGCCGCTGGGGGTTGACGACGGCGGGGGAGCTGGCGTCGCTGCCGGCCGGCGATCTCTCGTCGCGGCTGGGCGGGCGCGGCACGGCGCTGCGGCAGTTGGCGTGTGGCGTCGATCTGCAGCCTTTGATCCCGGACGCGGAAGTGCCGCGTTTTCTCGAGCGGATCGAGCTCGAGTGGCCGATCGACGGCCTCGAACCGCTGTCGTTCGTCCTGGCGCGGCTGCTCGATCCGCTCGCGGCCGCGCTCGAGCGCGCCGACCGCGGCGCCGCTGCCATCCATCTGACGCTGCGGCTCGTCGATCGCAGCGAGCACGCGCGCTGCCTGCAGCTGCCGGCGGCGATGCGTGACGCGAAGGTCCTGCGCACGCTGCTGACGCTCGATCTCGAGTCGCATCCGCCGGCGGCGCCGATCGACGTCGTCACGATCGAGATCGACCCGGCGCCCGGCCGGGTGCTGCAGGTACTCGCTGCTCGAGCGTGCCCGGCCGTCGGCGGAAACGCTGGCGACGCTGACGGCGCGGCTTGGCGCGCTCGTCGGCGAGTCGCGCGCCGGCACGCCGCAGCTGCTCGACACGTGGCAGCCGGATGGCTTCGAGATGCGCCGCTTCGCCCCCGACGAGACCGAATCCGTGCCGCCGTACCGGCCGTTCCCGGCGCGGCCGCTGCAATCGGGCTCGGTGTTCCTCCGCCGCTTCCGCCCGCCGATCGCGATTCGCGTCATCGTCGAGCGCGGCCGGCCGGTGCGGGTGGCGATCGATCGCCGCGGCATGCCGGGCGGCATCGTCGAGCAGAGCGCCGGGCCGTGGCGGACATCAGGCGCGTGGTGGAGCGAGCTGCCAAGCCGGTGGGACCACGACGAATGGGACGTCGCGTTCAGCGACGGGTCGGTCTGCCGCGTGTTCCGCGAACGCGGCTCGGGACACTGGTTCCTGGATGCTGTGGTGGATTAGCCCGCACGATGCTCCGGCGAGGTCCGCCGTAGCTATAGCGAAGGCGCCGTCGAAGTGGCGTGTGAGGCAGCGAGCGAGCGGTAGCGAGCCACGCGCCCGGAGCGCGCCGTCGAAGTGGCGTGTGAGGCAGCGAGCGAGCGGTAGCGAGCCACGCGCCCGGAGCGCGCCGTCGAAGCGGCGCGCGAGGGCGCGTGTAGGGGAGTCCGAGGGGCGAAGCCCCTCGGGAAAGAAATGTACATCGAGCTGCATGCCGCGTCGGCATTTTCATTTCTCGACGGCGCCTCGCTGCCGGAAACGCTGGTGCAGCGTGCCGCCGAGCTCGGCTATCCGGCGCTGGCGCTGCTCGATCGCGACGGCGTCTACGGCATCCCGCGCTTTCACCTTGCCGCCAAGCGCGCCGGGCTGAAAGCCATCGTCGGGGCCGAGCTGACCGTCGCGCTCGGCCCTTCGGCTTCGCTCAGGGCAGGCCCTTCGACTTCGCTCAGGGGGAGCTCACGAGCCCCGACCCGCGAGTCCCGAGCCCCGAGCCCCGAGCCCCGTCTGTTTCGCCTCCCCGTCCTCGTCTCGTCGCGTGACGGCTACCGCAATCTCTGCCGGCTGCTGACGCGGATGAAGCTGGCGGCACCGAAAGGCGAGGGTTCGCTGACGCTCGACGATCTCGACGGTCATGTCGGCGGCCTGATCGCGCTGGCCGGCCGCGCCGCCATCGACAGTCCGCGATTCGGCGTCGGCGGCCTGATCGATCGGCTGGTCGGGACGTTCGGCGGCGGCAACGTCTGCGTCGAGCTGCAGCGGCACCTGCTGCGCGACGAGGAAGCGGACAACCACACGCTGCGCGATCTCGCGGCGGCGTTTCACCTGCCGGTGCTGGCGACCAACGGCGTCCGCTTCGCCGATGCCGCCGCCCGTCCGCTCTACGACGTGCTCACCTGCATCCGCCACAAGACGACGCTCGCGCAGGCAGGGCGGCGATTGAGCTGGAACGCCGAACGCAGCCTCAAGCCGCCGGAGATGATGGCGCGGCTGTTCGCCGATCTGCCGGAGGCGATTACCGGCACGCGCGAGCTCGCCGATCGGCTCGACTACACGATGGCGGATCTCGGCTATCGCTTCCCTGAGTACCCCGTCCCGCCGGGCGAGACGATGGCGTCGTTCCTGCGCAAGATGACGCAGGCGGGCGCGCGCGAGCGCTACCGCCCGTACCACGATCGCGCCCGCGCCCAGGTCGGCCGCGAGCTCGATTTGATCGAGAAGCTCGATCTCGCCGGCTACTTCCTGATTGTCTGGGACATCGTCAATTTCTGCCGCCAGGAGGACATCCTCGTCCAGGGCCGGGGCTCGGCCGCCAACAGCGCCGTCTGCTACAGCCTTGGCATCACCGCCGTCGATCCGGTCGGCATGGATCTGCTGTTCGAGCGATTTCTCTCGGAGGAACGCGGCGAGTGGCCGGATATCGACCTCGATCTGCCGAGCGGCGACCGGCGCGAGCGGGTGATCCAGCACGTCTACGAGAAGTACGGGAAGCTGGGCGTCGCAATGACCGCGAACGTCATCACCTATCGCGGCCGCAGCGCCGCGCGCGAGGTCGGCAAGACGCTGGCGCTCGAGGAAGCCGAGGTCGATCGCCTGGCGAAGGTGATGAATCACTTCGAGTGGGTCGACCCGCAGGAAACGCTCGAGCGCAACCTGCGCGACGCCGGCATCGACGTCAGCCATCCCGGCGTGCAGCGCTTCGCGCAGTTGTGGCTCGAGATCCAGGATCTGCCGCGGCACCTCGGGCAGCATTCCGGCGGCATGGTCATCTGCCAGGGCCGCCTCGACGAGGTCGTGCCGCTCGAGAATGCCAGCATGCCCGGCCGCGTCGTCATCCAGTGGGACAAGGATGACTGCGCCGACATGGGGCTGGTCAAGGTCGACCTGCTCGGGCTCGGGATGATGGCAGTGCTGCAGGATGCGCTGGGGCTGGTGAACGGCAGCCGCCGGGCGACGCCGATCGTCGATCTCGCGCACCTGCCGCCGGACGATCCGGCAGTCTATACGATGCTGCAGCAGGCGGACACGATCGGCATTTTCCAGGTCGAATCGCGGGCCCAGATGGCGACGCTGCCGCGGCTCAAGCCGAGGACGTTCTACGACATCGTCGTCGAGGTCGCGATCATCAGGCCGGGACCGATCGTCGGCCAGATGGTGCATCCCTATCTGAAGCGCCGCAACGGGCTCGAGGAGGTCGAGTATCCGCATCCGTCGCTCGAACCAATCCTGGCGCGGACGCTGGGCGTGCCGCTGTTCCAGGAGCAGCTGCTGCGGATGGCGATGGTGGCGGCGGGGTTCAGCGGCGGCGAAGCCGAGGAACTGCGGCGGGCGATGGGATTCAAGCGGTCCGAGAAGCGGATGCAGCAGATTGAAGGGAAGCTGCGGACCGGCATGGCGCGGCAGGGCATCACCGGCGATGCCGCCGAGACCATCATCCGCTCGATCGTCTCGTTCGCGCTCTACGGCTTTCCCGAGTCGCATGCCGCGAGCTTCGCGTTGATCGTCTACGCCAGCGCGTTCCTCAAGGCGCACTATCCGTCGGCGTTCTTCACCGCGCTGCTCAACAACCAGCCGATGGGGTTCTATCATCCGGCGACGCTGGTCAAGGATGCGCAGCGCCACGGCGTCCGTTTCGCGCCGATCGACGTCCAGGAATCGGATTGGGAATGCCAGGTCGACGGCGCCGGCCGGGTGCGGCTCGGGCTGATGCACGTCAGCGGCCTGCGCCGCGATGTCGGCGAAGCGATTGCCCGGTCGCGCCAGCCGCGGGCGTCCGACGCCGCCGGCGATGCGCCTGGGGCGGCCGCGACGCCGATTGCCATGGCAGGGCAGTATCCGCCCTGCCCGAAGTGTGGCTGCGATGATCAGTCGATGCTGGAAGTGACGCCGGCGTCGACGATCTTCTGTAACGTCTGCGCCCACGACTGGGCGCCGGCGCGCGTCGAGACCGGCGACGGCCGGGAGAAACCCCGGCAGGACGGCGGGCGCTATCGCTCGATCGAGGATCTCATCGCGCGCACCGGCGTGCGCCGCGACGAGCTGGCGACGCTCGCCGACATCGGCGCGCTGAACGCGTTCGGCCACGATCGCCGCAGCGCGCTGTGGCAGATCGAGCGCGCCGTGCGGCCGTCCGGCCCGTTGATGAAGGACAGCGACGCGGCGGAAGCTCACACGCCGCGCGTCAGGACATCGCCGCCGTCCGAGGCGGCACGAGCGCCCCAGGCCGCGTCACCGCTCAAGCCTCAAGTCGCGTCGCCGCTCAAACCTCAAGTCGCGTCGCCGCTCCGGCCTCAAGTCGCGTCGCCGCTCCGGCCTCAAGTCGCGTCGCCGCTCCGGCCGATGACCGCGATCGAGCGGACGCGGGCGGATTACGCCGGCACCAGCCTGACGATCGGGCCGCATCCGATGTCGTTCTGCCGTCGCGACCTGGCCCTGCGCGGCGTGCAACGGGCGATCGATCTGCCAGCCGGCCGCTCCGGCCGGCGAGTCCGCGTCGCCGGTGCAGTCATCACCCGGCAGCGCCCGGGAACTGCGAAGGGCTTCGTCTTCCTGACGCTCGAGGACGAGACCGGCATTGCCAACGTCATCATCCGGCCCGATCTCTACTCGCACTATCGGACGACGGTGCTGGGCGCGCCGTATCTGCTCGTCGAAGGGGTGCTGCAGATTCAGGATGGCGTGACAGCGGTCAAGGCAGAGAGAGTCGATTCGCTGGCGACCGGCGGCCCTGAGCCGCAATCGCACGATTATCGTTAGTCAAAGCTCGTCCGCAGGTCTCAGCTCTGGCGTGGCGCTTGCACCAATCGCCCGCATGGACAGGGAACGCTCGTGTCGAGCTCATCCGCACAGTCCGGATGGAAGCCGGCTTCACAGTTGGGCTGCGTCGGTCGCGCTCGTGCTTCTCATCAGCGCGGGCAGCGTCGCCGCCTGCTCGCGGCCCATTCAACCGACGACGACGGGGCCGCTGACTCCGGCCCAGCTCGCGCAGCTCTGGACCGAGCCGCGCGCGTCGCGCGACCTCTATTGGGGCATTGGCGGTAAAGCACTCGCCCCCGACCCATCGGCGACCTACAAGGTCGTCGAGATCAAGCGCACCGGCTTCAGCAAGGGTTACACGCTCAAGGGCCCCGGCGATCGCGAGTGGAGCGCCAAGTTTCCGCCCGAGGCGCCGACCGAGGTCGTGGCCTCCCGCATTCACTGGGCCGTCGGCTACCACCAGCCGCCGATCTACTACGTGATGCGCTGGACCGCCGACGACGCCGAGACGCCGAATCCGCAGCTGCCGGCGCGTTTCCGCGAGAAGGCGCCGAAGCTGCCGGGCGGCGTCGCCCTCGGCGACGAAGGCACGTGGTCCTATTACGAGAATCCATTCGTCGGCACGCGCGAGCTCAAGGGATTGCTCGTGCTCCAGGCGATGCTGGGCAACTCGGACCTCAAGGACGACAACAACGCGCTTTACCAACTGCAACAGCCGGTCGAGGGCGCCAAGGTGTGGTACGTGGCGCGCGATCTCGGCCACACGTTCGGCCGAACCGGCGTCCTCGACGCTCCGCGCGGCGACATCGAAGTGTTCGAAAAGACGCCGTTCATCACCGGCATCGTCAACGGCCGGGTCACGTTCGACTGGCGCGGGCGCCACGATGCGCTGCTCGGCGACGTCACGCCGGCCGACGTCCGCTGGATCTGCGGCCGCCTCCAGCGGCTGACCAACGCGCAGTGGCACGATGCGTTCAGATCTGGCGGCTACACCAGAACCGACGCCGAGCGGTTCATCGCGCGCCTGAAGCAGAAGATCGCCGAAGGGTTGGCGCTTAAGGGATGACCGTCATGACGCCAACCAGGTGGTGTACCCGTCGGGGGTACGCCGGGATCTTTCTCGCCCTGCTACTGATGTTTCAGACTGCGGAAGTGGCTCTCGCGGCACAGCCGCCGGCCGCGGCACCGCCGCCGGCCGCAGCACCGGCGCCATCACGGTCTCCGACCAGTTCCTTGCCGCAAGAGGCGATGGCCCAGCTCGACGAGGCGGAATTCGAGCAAGCCCTCATCAGTCTGCCGCTGGCCGCCGCGCTCGGCGCGGCACTGGCGCTGCGCCCCAAGCGCAAGGGCACGCCGCAGCGCATGCCGGCGGTGGTCCAGACACAGATCATCCTGTCGGTCGTCGGCGCCGTCATCATGCTCGTCGTCGGCGCCAGTCTGGCGCGCGCCTTCGGCATCGTCGGCGCGGCCAACTTGATCCGCTATCGATCCAAGATTGAAGACCCGAAGGACGCCGTGGTGATGCTGTCCGCCCTGGCGGTGGGGTTGGCCTCCGGCGTTGGCCTGTACGCGATCGCCGTATTTTCCACGGCCTTCCTGATCCTGGCGCTCTGGATCATCGAGTCGTTCGAGCGCGGCCTCAAGCACTACAATCTCACGATCAAAGCCGGCGAGCAGACCGACGACCTCAAGCCGAAGTTCGAGTCCATCCTCCGCCGCTACGAGCTTTCACACGAGCTGCGGTCATCGGCTGACGACCAAGTGTGCTACGACGTGGCCATGCCGCTCGACGCGAACCGTGATCGAGTCACCGACGCTATCCTGCGCTTGGATCCCGAAGGCCACGCCGCCGTCGAATGGGCCGAGAGGAAGAACAAGTAGGTGATGAAGCTCATCGTCCAGCCCGATGACGGCCTGACGCCGCTGCTGCAGGCGGTGAAGCGCGCCAAGCAATCGATCGACATCGTCATTTTCCGCTTCGATCGGCCGGAGCTCGAGAAGGCGATTGCCGCCGCCGTCGCCCGCGGCGTCGCGGTGCGGGCGCTGATCGCGCACACCAACCGCGGCGGCGAACGCAACCTGCGCAAGCTCGAGACGCGGCTGCTCGCCGCCGGCGTCACCGTGGCGAGGACCGCCGACGATCTCACGCGCTATCACAGCAAGATGATGATCGTCGACGACGCCCTGCACGTCTTCGGCTTCAACTACACCCGGCTCGACATCGAGCGCAGCCGCAGCTTCGGCCTGGTGACCAGCGACAAGCGCCTGGTCAAGGAAGCGTGCACGCTGTTCACGGCCGACGCCACGCGCCAGCCCTACTCGCCGGCGCACGAGCGCTTCGTCGTCAGCCCGGAGTGCTCGCGCGACCTGCTGACGAAGTTCATTCGCGACGCCAAGAAGCAGCTGCTGATCTACAACGTCAAGGTGTCGGATCGGCTGATGCTGCGGCTGCTGCAGGAGCGGGCCAAGGCAGGCGTCGAGATCCGCGTCATCGGCAAGATCGAGAAGCGGCTCGACGGCGTCGAGGCGCGGAAGCTCGCCGATCTGCGGCTCCACGTCCGCGCCATCGTCCGCGACGGCACTGCGGTGTTCATCGGCAGCCAGAGCCTGCGCAAGCTCGAGCTCGACGGCCGGCGCGAGGTCGGGCTGATCGCGTCCGACTCCCGCATCGCGGCGAAGGTACAGTCGGTATTCGAGACCGATTGGGCCGACAGCGCCGGCAAGGAGCCGGAGCAGCCGCGCCAGGCGGCGCCGGCGGAGGCGCCGGCTAAGGCTGCTCTTTCCGCCGCTCGATGACGCCCGAATCGATGACCGCGCCGGTGCGCGTGATGGTGTTGAAGAACAGCTCGTCGCCGTCGATCTCGACGGCGACGAAGGCCCGGTCGCGGTCGTAGCCGACGGCGGTCAGACCCGTCCGCGGATCGATGTTGCCGGGCCGCAGCTTCCCGCCCGAACCCGCGACGAAATGCGTGATGCCCTTCTGCGGCTTGATCCGTTCGTAGAAGTGATCGTGGCCGGTGAAGACGACCGTGACCCCGGCCTCGAGGAAGATCGGCTCGAGAACCTGGGCCAGCTCGGGGTGCGAGCCGTGGGTCCGGCCCGACGAGTAGAGCGGGTGATGGAAGTAGGGAATCTTCCACTTTTCACCGGCGCTCTTCATTTCCTTCTCGACCCACGCCATCTGCGCCGGGGTCGGATAATCGGTCTCGAGGGCGAAGAACCGTACGTCCTCCTTCGGCGCCTTGAAGGTGTAGTAGCTCCGCCCGTCCATGTTGAAAAGGCCGTAGCGCGCCTGAGCGCGCTCGTCATGATTGCCGAGCGAGGCATAGAACTTGACGCCGGCATCGAGCAGGGCCTTGTAGGGATCCTCGAACTTCCGCTTCATGTCCTGCGGCCGCTCGCCGCCGTAGATGTTGTCGCCGACGGTGATCACGAGCTCGAACGGGAACCTCGCCCGTACGGTCGCCATCTGCTCGCCCAGCTGATACTGCGGCCGGTCGCCGGTGCCGAAGTCGCCGAGGACGGCGAACTTGAACGAGTCCGGACGGTTGGGCAGCGCGACCGCGGCCGGCTTCTGCGCGGCGGGCGGCGCCGGCTTGGCGGTGGGCGCCTGAGGCTTGGCGGCGGTCGCCTGAGGCGTCCCTGCGCCCGCGGTCGGCGCCAGCGTCCAGCCTGCGCAGAGGAGCGTGCTGGCGAGACTGGCGAGGAAGAAACGACGCGTACCCATGGACAGTCCCCAGCCCTACCTCGGCACAGCCTCGGTGATGTAATCGACGATGATGTGCGCGACGGTGTCGAAGAGAATCAGCGTCCGGCCGATGAAGCGGTACTCGAGCTCGCGCGGCAGCTGCGGCAGCGCGCTCAGCACTTGCGGCGGCATGTTCGAGAGCGGGATGGTGTCCGGATAGCGGCCGTTGACCGTCAGCTTGACCGCCTGTCCCGGATTCTCTTCCATCACCGCCAGCTTCATCTTCTTGCCGGAGGGCCCGGCGAAGACGCCGGCCAGGAGCTTGCGGATCACGGCGCGGACCTCGCGCTCGAAGACGTCCCCCTGCTTGTCGTCGCGGCGCGCCTGCTGGATCAGCTTGCCGAGCGCGCGCTGGTAGGAATCGAGCTGCTCCGGTGTGGCGTCCTTCGGCGGCGCATCGAGCCCGGAGGCGAGCTTGCGCTGCATCTTCAGGTACTCGTCGACCTCCTCCTGAAAGTCGGCGATCGCCTTCGCGTCGGCGTTGACGCGGGGCGCCTGCGGCGTGGTTTGCTGGCTCGCCAGCGCGATCGCGCCGCCGCTGGTGATGCCGACGAGGGCAATCGCGGCGCAGAGTCGAGCGGGAATCATGTAGCGCATATAGGTCTCCGCCGAGCAGGCGAGGGTCCCGGGGCGCCGCTGACGCCTCGATCGCGTCAGCCGCGGTAGTTGCCGAACTGCAACGCGACGCCGAAGTCGTGCTCGCGCAGGAGCCGGATGGCTTCCTGCAGCTCGTCCTTCGACGTCGCCGACACCCGGACCTGATCGGCCTGGATTGCCGCCTGCACTTTCTTCAGCTTGTGGTCTTTCAGGAACTTGACGATCTCGCGCGCGGCCTCGGACGGAATTCCCTGCTGCAGCGTCACCGTGCGCCGGACGGTGTCGTTGGCGGCACGCTCGATCTCGCCCGGCGTCAGGTTCTTGGTCGGGACGCCGCGGCGGACCAGCCGGGTCTGGACGATCTCCCACAGCGCCGTCATCTTGAAGTCGTCGTCGGCGGTCAGGACGATGGTGTTCTCGTTGCGATTGAGTTCGATCGCCGCCCGCGATCCCTTGAAGTCGTAGCGCTGCGCCACTTCCTTGCGCGCCTGGTTGACGGCGTTGTCGACTTCCTGGATGTCGACCCCGGAGGTGATGTCGAAGGATGGAGGTGTCGCCATGGCGGAGGCTCGCGGGCTACGAGGCCTGGCTGACCGGGCCGGCGGCGACGCCGGCATCGGATTTCTGCGGTTTGCGCCAGTAGTCCATGGTCGAGACGCGGTGGACGCATCCGATCGTGCACAGCGGCGCGCACCACTTCGGCGCCAGGAACTCGCGCCTGATGTCGTCGACCGAGTAGCCGGCGAGAGGAACGCCCGGAGTGCCGCGCTGCTGCGAGCACCAGTGTACGAGGCCGTTCTCGCAGATGTAGAGATAGCGGCCGCCGGCCCGGCACTGCCACTCGTTCGGCTTGCCGTCGGCGAGATTGACCTGGAAGCTGCGAATCCCGGAGTAGAGGTTCTGCGCGACCTGCCTGCGGCTGTTGATGAGATTCGAGACCTCATCGAAGATCGCCCGCTCGGCGGCGCCGAGCGGCTTCAGCAGCCCGGAGCCGTCGTGGATGATGCCGATCGAGGTCGAGAAGCCGAGCTCGCGGGCGCGCTGATTGATGGTGCGCGCATCCTCGGGGCTCTTGATGCCGCCGCCGACCACCGAGTTGATGTTGATGTCGAAATGCGCGTGCTCGGCCAGCCACTGCAGCTTCTTGTCGAGCAGTCGCAGGCTCTTCTTGGAGATCTCGTCCGGCTCGACGTTGTCGATGCTGATCTGCATGTAGTCGAGGCCGGCGTCGTTGAGCGCCTCGATCCGCTTGGGCGAGAGCAGGTAACCGTTGGTGATCAGCCCGGACAGCATGCCGTGCGAGCGGATGCGGTCGATCAGGGCGTCGAGGTCAGGGTGGAGCATCGGTTCGCCGCCGCTGAAGGCGACCACCGACGTGCCGAGCGCCGCGAGCTTGTCGATGCGCGCCAGCATCTCCTCGCGTGGCACCGGCTTCGAGACCTTGTCGTATTCGTTGCAGTAGCCGCAATCGATGTTGCAGCGCCGGATCGGTACGATGTGGACGAGGAGGGGATGGTCGGTGCTCGCGAGGCCGCGGGCGAACTCCCGGACCGATCGCAGCTTGCGGCTGACCTTCCTGTAAGAGCGCATCAAATAAAGAATTATATCAGGAGGCCGGGCCGCCGCGCACGCCGATCAGCTGGCGGCGGTAGGGCTGGCCCTGAGCTCGCGTACCTTACGGCCCACCTTGAGCGAGTTCTCGAAGATGGCGCCGACCCTGAGGCCGCCCGGCAGGCGGTGCCGCGCGATTGCGCCAAGCCCGGCCGAGGCGATGCAGCCGCACTGTGAACAGTCCGGGTTGCCGCCGAACTGGCAGGGGGAAATCGGCCGCTTGAAATCCGCCGAGACGCACGTCGTCGTCAGCGCGAAGACGCAGTCGTCGGGGTTCGACGGCGGATCCTGGTAGACCTTGATCATCCCCTCGGGCATCTGCAGCTTCGGGAAGAGGCGGCGGAGATGCATCAGGTCGGCGACGACGCGCGTGCGATCTTCCGGGCGCAGCTGCTCGTCGGAGACTTCACCGATCTGCGGCGTGTACAAGCTGACCCAGATGGTGCGGACGTTCTCGTTCGCCGACCAGAACTTCAGGAACTCCTCGAGGTAGCCGTCGCGCTGGACCTGCTGCCGCGTGATGGTGCAGTGGACCGTGACCTGGTGGCCGGCGATGTGCTTGAGGATGCGGTCGTAAGTCGCCGGCTTGCGGCGCACGTCGTGCTCCGGCTGGAGGCCGTCGATCGAGACGACGATCTGCAGCCGTCGCAGGCCGATCCACTCGCTCGGGATGGGCCGGACGGCGCTGGTCACGAGCTGCGTGTAGGTGCCGCGCTCCGCGAGCCGCGGCAGGATCTCGTTGAGCTCGCGGAACCGGACCAGCGGCTCTCCGCCGACGATCGAAATGTGCAGCGGTTTGTGCTCGTCGACGAGCTTGAAGAAGTTGTCGATCAGCTCCTGGCCCTTGTAGTCGCTGACCTGCCGAAGCGTGACCCCGCCGCCGAGATGTTCGTCGCCGTAGGCATAGCACCCCGGGCAGCGCAGCGGACACTCGCGGGTGATCTCGATCGAGAGCGATGGCTTGTAACCCGCGAGGATGCGGCCCCAGGCCGTGAAAATGCCTTCCATTTCGTGAACTATATCACGCGGCTACATGCGCTTCAGCGTGACGCTGCCGTTCACCGTGCTGATCTCGAGGGTGCGGCCGCCGCTGCCGATCGTGCCGCGCAGCTGACGCTTGTTGACGACGCCGCTCGAGCTGACGGGGAAGTCAGTCGAGATGTTGCCGTTGACGGTCGTCGCCTGCAGCTCGGCGCCGGCATCAGCGGGAAGCGCGATCGTGACGCTGCCGTTGACCGACTTGAAGGTGAGCGCCTCGCTCCAGTCGGCGCTGCCGATCGATCCGTTGATCTGTCCGTTGACCGTCTTTGCCGCGCCGTACGACGAGGTCGCAAAGGTGATGTCACCGTTGACGGTCTCAGCCGAGAGCGGCGACGAGAGCGCCTCGGCCGTGATCCCGCCGTTCACCGTTCGTCCCGCGAAGCGCACGCCGGCCGGGACGTGGACGGTGAACGTCACGGTGACGTCGTTATCGCGGACGTTCATCCGGCCGCCGTTGCCAGGCTGGCAGGAGTTGGCTTCGCCGTCGGGGCTGGGATACACGGCGCAGATCGTCACGCCGTCGCCGTGCTGGACGATGTCGAGCCGGACGTCGGCGGGGTTGCTGCGCCGCCCGCGCATGACGGCGGCGACTTCGACTTCGCCGCCGCTCGCCGGCGCCGCCTTGATGTCGCCGTTCACGCCCTTGATCTCGAGGACGCCGCCCTGGGCAATCGTCCCCTTCCAGCTGTGCGGGGCTTGCGGGGTTTGCGCGGCTTGCGGCGCCTCGACGCGGCCGGCGGCGGCAAGCGCGCCGGCGCCGGACACGATCAGGCACGCGGCGAACGCGACGGCGGTGAAGGTGCGGGTGATCATGGACTGAGCTCCTTGAAACCGGACCGCGACCGTGGCGGTCGTCATCGGTATTGTCTGGGGCTTAGACGGGAAGGTCGGCCGTGCGGGTTGCATTGCCCCCCCGATGCACGACAAAGGCCAATCAGGCTATGGTGTAATGAAACACCACGATGATTGAGAAGCGTCGATCGAAGATAGAAGGGTGGGGCGTGTTCGCCACCCTGGCCATCAACAAGAACACTCGGATCGTGGACTATGCCGGCGAGAAGATCCCCAATCGCGAGAGCCTCAAGCGCGAGGTCCGCTACCTGAAGTCCGGCCACATCTGGTGCTTCAAGCTCAACCGCCTTTACGCCCGTGATGCCGCGGTCGGCGGCAACGTCGCCCGCTACATCAACCACTCCTGCACTCCGAACTGCTACACCCAGGTCATCGGCGACACCATCTGGATCCGCGCCGCCCGCAACATCCGCCGCGGTGAAGAGCTGACCTACGACTACTGCACCGACGGTGCCGGCAGCGTGCGCTGCCGGTGCCGCCCCGGCTGCACGGTCATGCTGTGAGCGCCGGCCGTGATCGACGTCATCTACCTGCACGGCTTCGCGTCGTCCGCCGGTTCGTCGAAGGCGACGTGGTTCAAGGCGCGCTTCGCCGAGCACGGCATCGTGCAGCGGACGCCAGATTTCAACCTGCCGGACTTTTCGTCGCTGACGATCACGCGGATGATCGAGCAGGTCGAGGCGGAATTGCCGGCGACGGGGAAGCGGCCGGTCGTCCTGATCGGGTCGAGCCTCGGGGCGTTCGTGGCGGTGCAGGTCGCGCTGCGACAGTCGGGGAAGGTCGATCGGCTGGTGCTGCTCGCGCCGGCGCTGGATTTCAGCGGTCATCGCCTGCGCGATCTCGGCGACCGCGGCATCGACGAATGGCGGCGCACCGGCGAACTCAACGTCTTCCATTACGGCTTCGGCCGCATGGTTCCGGTCCGCTACGCCCTTTTCGAGGACGCCCACCGCTACGACGCCATGTCGGCACGGCTGCCGCAGCCGACGCTGATCTTCCAGGGGCGGCAGGATGCCGCGGTCGACGCTGGGATGGTTGAGCGCTGGGCGAAGGCGAGGCCGGGCGTCGACCTGCGCCTGCTCGACGACGATCACCAGTTGCTCGCCAGCCTCGAGTACATCTGGCGCGAGACCGCCCGCTTCCTCGGTCTCGGCGGCGGCGCTACGCCAGCGCCTTCTCACCCTCCGGACGCGGCGCCCCGAGCCTGAAGACGTTGTCTGCCGCGCGCTTGATCGCGTTGCGGGTATCCACTACCAGGTCCGCTTCCGCCACCATCGCGTCGTAGTCGAACGACTTGTGGTCGGTGATGACGACGACGCAGTCGTAGGCGCCGAAACCGCCGCGGCCGACCTCGACCGCCTTGATGTCGAAGCGTCCGCTCCACTCGCGGCCGTGCACCTCGGGGACGTACGGGTCGATGTACGACACCTGCGCCCCGCGGCCGTGCAGCAGCCCCATCACGTCGAGCGCCGGCGACTCGCGCATGTCGTCGATGTCGCGCTTGTAGGCGACGCCGGCAATCAGGATCTTCGAGCCGTTGATCGCCTTGCGCTTGGTGTTCAGTGCCTCCGCCACCTTGTCGACGACGTAGTGCGGCATGCCGCCGTTGATGTGGCCGGCGAGCTCGATGAAGCGCGGATCGAAGCCGCTCTGCTTGGCCTTCCACGACAGGTAGAACGGGTCGATGGGGATGCAGTGGCCGCCGAGGCCCGGGCCGGGATAGAACGCCATGAAGCCGAACGGCTTCGTCTTGGCGGCGTCGACCACTTCCCAGACGTCGATGTTCATCCGGTCGCACATCAGCGCCAGTTCGTTGACGAGGCCGATGTTGACGGCGCGGAACGTGTTCTCCAGCAGCTTGACCATCTCGGCGACGCGCGTCGAGCTGACCGGCACGATGGTCTCGATCGCCGAGCCGTAAAGGGCGCTGGCGAGCTCGACGCATTGCGGCGTCAGGCCGCCGACGACCTTCGGCACGTTGTGGGTCTGGAAGGTCGGGTTGCCCGGGTCGACGCGCTCGGGCGAGAACGCGAGGAAGAAGTCCTTGCCGGCCTTGAGGCCTGTCGCTTCGAGCAGAGGCTGCACCACCTCGTCGGTGGTACCGGGATAGGTCGTCGACTCGAGGCAGACGAGAATCCCGGGGTGCAGGTACTTGGCAATCGCTTCGACCGCCGAGACGATGTAGGACATGTCCGGGTCCTTCGTCTTCCGCAGCGGTGTCGGGACGCAGATGTTGATCGTGTCGAGCTCGCGGACGACCGCGAAGTCGGTCGTCGCATCGAGCTTGCCGGCGTCGCGCAGCGCCTTGACGTCCGCCGTGGCGACGTCAGGAATGTACGAGCGGCCTTCCTGGATCGCCTGGATCTTGCGGGCATCGAGGTCGATCCCGGAGGCGTGGAAACCCGCCTTTCCGAGCTCGACTGCGAGCGGCAGACCGACGTAGCCGAGGCCGACGACCCCGGTCCGGGCCCGGCGGGTCTTGATCTTTTCGAGAAGCGACGCGGCAAGTGCTGACATTCGAACAGGCTCCTGGTGGCCGGTTGCATCGACGGTCCGCTCGCAGGGGACACGGCACGGCCACATACCAGAATAGCAGAAGGGCCCGGCACGCCTCCCGCCGCAGGAGAGGGCACAGGTGGATGGGCGCACCCCCCGAACCGCCGGCCGGCGGCCGGTTGCGCGTCAGTCCCGGGTGATGGTGCACTCCTTGATCTTGTTCAGGAGCGTCTTGTAGCTGACGCCGAGGATCTGCGCCGCCTTGCGCCGGTTCCAGTGCACCTGGTCGAGCGTCTTCTCGATCAGCGCTTTCTCGGCCTTCATCGACGCCGCTTTGGCGACGGCCGCGAGCGACCCGTCGTTTTCCGGCTCGGGCACGACCGGTGGCGCCGCGCTCTCCGGCTCGATGCCGTTGTCGGCCGCCGGGTCGGCGTCGGGTGGCGAGTAGATCGGCGCCGAGGCCGGCATCGCGAAGTCGGACGGCAACCCGGCGCCGACGCCGGCGGCCGCCATCGCCGCCACCGGGGCGGCGGTCGGCGCGCCGACACCGCGCCGCATACTGCGCTCGATCTCGGCGAACACCAGCTGCTCGTCCTGGAGGATGACCAGCCGCTTGATCATGTTCTCGAGCTCGCGGATGTTGCCGGGCCACTCGTACTCCAGGAACAGGCGCCGCAGATCAGGCGAGATCTTCGGCGGCTGGCGCTTGTACTTGCGCGAGTAGCGGGCGATGAACGAGTCGAGCAGCGTCGGGATCTCGTCGCGGCGCTCGCGCAGCGGCGGGACGATCAGCTCGATGACACGCAGCCGGTAGTAGAGGTCCTCGCGGAAATCACCGCTGATCAGCATCTTCTCGAGGTCGCGGTTGGTGGCCGCGACGATGCGGACGTCGACCTCGACGCGCTTGTTGCTGCCAAGCTTGGTGAACTCGGCGTCCTGGAGGACGTGCAGCAGCTTGGCCTGGAGCGCCGGCTTCATCTCGCCGATCTCGTCGAGCATCAGCGTGCCGCCGTCGGCCTGTTCGAACTTGCCGATGCGAGTCGTCGCGGCGCCGGTGAACGCGCCCTTTTCGTGGCCGAACAGCTCGCTCTCGAGCAGCTCCGCCGGCAGCGCGGCGCAGTTCACCTTGACGAACGGCCGGTTCCGGCGCGTCGAGCGCTGGTGAATGGCGCGTGACACCAGCTCCTTGCCGACGCCGCTCTCGCCGCGAATCAGGACCGCGACGTCGCTGTCGCCGACCTGCTCGATGACGGTGGCGATCCGCCGCATGTTCTCGCTCGTGCCCCAGATCGCGCGATCCTCGTCGTCGGTGAGCTGCTGCCGCAGCTCGCTGATCTCGGAGACGAGGCGAGTCCTCTCGATCGCGTTCTTGATCGCGACGTCGAGCGCGATTTCGCCAAGGCCCTCCGGATCGTCGGGCTTGACGACGTAGTCGGTGGCGCCGGCGCGCACCGCCTCGACGATGGTCGAGGCCTGGTTGCGGCCCGAGAGCATGATGACCTGCGCTTCCGGGCGGGTCTGCTTGAGCGCCCGCAGCGTCGCCATGCCGTCGAGCCCCGGCATCATGACGTCGAGGAGGACGGCGTCGGGGAACTCGTTCTGCTTCATTGCTGCGAGCAGTTCATCGCCGCGCGAGTAGCAGCGCGCCTCGTAGCCACGCAGCGACAGGAAAGTGCGCAAGTACGACGCAAACGCGGAGTCGTCGTCCACGATGGCGATGTAGGGCTTGGTTGTATCTCGTTCAGTCGTTGCAGGCGTGTACATAGGTCAATCAACCGGAATCGGCGGCGTTTGGCCGCTGAGTGTGAACGCGTTTACCCACTCCCTATTCAAGTTGTGTACCTCAGCCAGTCTGAGGCCAGCAAAATGACGAAAGCTCAGGAATGTGGTGGATTTCAGCAAACCGGTGCAGCGCCAAGGGGACGGACGTCGGGTTGCTTCGGCGGCCCAGCGTGTCTAAATTGGATACGTGTGAAGTTGTAATGTATGGATGTAGAACAGCAGAGCTGAGACTTCGTGTCAACGCATCGCGAGCGCGATGAGCGCTGCCGCCTTCCCATCTTCAGCCGGCGACCAGATCTGCCCGCCGTGCGCCTCGATGATGCGGCGGGCGTTCGCCAGGCTGAGCCCGTTGCCGCCGCGCCATTCGTCGAACGTCACGAGATCGGCCGCGGCGGCGGCGCGCAGACGCTCGACTCGTTGCGGTTCGCCGATGGTGATTCGGACCGAGCTCGGCGGGTCGCCGGGTTCCACGAGCACCGCCAGGCGGTCGCTCGTGACGAGCTCGCGTCGCAACGCGAGCAGCACCGAGGTCAGTGCCGCCCGCATTCGCACGGGATCTCCACTGATTGGTTGCGCCGGACGCGTCGTCACGTCGACCGCGACCTCGCGATCGGGCAGCGGCGGCAGCGCGGCCACGACGTCGGCAAGCGCGGCGGCGACGTCGAGATCGCTGCGGTTGAAGCGTTGCGGTCCCGCCCTCGAGTTGCGAGAGATCGCTGACTTCGCCGAGCAGCGCCGACAGGCGGGCGCAGGATTTTTCGGCCTCGAGGAGCAGGCGGCGCTGCCCATCCGGCACCGGCCCGGCGCGCTCCGTCAACAACATGCGGATGTAGCCGGAGACGACAGTCAGCGGCGAGCGGAACTCATGGACAGCGAGGGAGAGGAGCTTCGGCCATCTCGGGTCGATGCCGCCGGAAGGCATGCGGGATTGTATTACACGGGCGTCACGGGAAGCCGGAGGGTGGCCGCGGGGTTTAGCAGTCAGGCGGCTTGGCGTATGCTGACGCTGACCGCCCCGATACCGGTTGGACGAGGCCACTTTCGGCCGCCGTCTCAGTTGCGAGTCTGAGCATGATTATCAAACGCCCCGCCGATGTCCGCCCGTCCGAGATCACGGACGAGCAGTTGTATCTCCGCCGCCGCGACTTCATCCGGCTCGCCGGCGGCGCTGCCCTGGGTGCCGCGGCGGTGCCGTTCGCCGGCGGCTGGATGTCGCCGCTCATCGCCGAGGGGCAAAACCCGCTCGCCGGCGTCAAGGAGAAGGTGGTCACGACGGACGAGAAGCTGAACTCGCTCGAGGAGATCACCGGCTACAACAACTTCTACGAGTTCGGCCTCGGCAAGGACGATCCCCAGCGCTACGCCGGACGCATGAAGACGAGCCCGTGGAAAGTGAAGATCGACGGCCACTGCGCCAAGCCGGCCGAGTACCTCATCGAGGATCTGATCAAGCCGTTCCAGCTCGAAGAGCGGATCTACCGGTTGCGCTGCGTCGAAGCGTGGTCGATGGTGATTCCCTGGGTCGGCATTCCGCTTGAGCAGCATCCTCAAGCGCGCCGAGCCGACCGGCAAGGCGACGTTCGTCGAGTTCCAGACGCTGCTGCGGCCCTCGGAGATGCCGGGCCAGGCGAGCGACAGCCTGCAGTGGCCGTATCAGGAAGGGCTGCGGATGGACGAAGCGATGCATCCGCTGACGATTGCCGCCGTCGGCCTCTACGGCAAGACGCTGATGAACCAGAACGGCGCGCCGATCCGCCTGGTGGTGCCGTGGAAGTACGGATTCAAGAGCATCAAATCGATCGTCCGCATCCGCTTCGTCGACAAGATGCCGACGACGGCGTGGAGCGAAGCGACGCCGAGCGAGTACGGGTTCTATTCGAACGTCAACCCGGAGGTCGATCATCCACGCTGGACGCAGGCACGCGAGCGCCGCATCGGCGAGTTCGGCCGTCGGCCGACGCAGATGTTCAACGGCTACGGTGACCAAGTGGCGTCGATGTACGCCGGGATGGACCTGAAGAAGTATTACTAGGGCCGGATGAAACCCTTCGTCTTCGTACTCGCGCTCGCGCCGGGCCTGTGGCTCCTCTTCCGGACGCTGACCGGGAGGCTGAGCGCGAACCCGATTGAAGATGTCACGCTCGTCACCGGCATCTGGGCGCTGCGCCTGCTGCTCGTCACCCTGGCGATTACGCCGCTGCGGCGGCTGACCGGCTGGAACCAGATCATCCAGTACCGGCGGATGCTCGGGTTGTTCGCGTTCTCCTACGCCACCGTCCACCTCCTGATTTACGTCATCCTCGATCAGGGGCTGGCGTTCGAATACATCCTCCCGGACATCGTCAAGCGTCCGTACATCACGGCCGGGATGACGGCGTTCGTGATGATGATTCCGCTGGCGGTCACCTCCACCCGCGGCTGGATCCGCCGCCTCGGTCGCCGCTGGCAGCTGCTGCACCGGCTGGTGTACGTCAGCGCGATTGCCGCCTGCCTGCACTTCCTCTGGAAGGTGAAAGTGATGATCGGCGAGCCGGTCTACTACGCCCTCATCCTCGCAGCGCTGCTGGGGTTCCGGCTGCTGTGGCGCCTTCGCCCGACATCGAAAGCCCGCCAGCCAGCTCAGGCGTGAGCGGCCGCAGGGGGCGTCCCTCGGCCAATTGACCCCCGGAGACCGCCCGTTGACCTGAAATCGGCTGTCCGGAATCGCCAGACCCCTTACGATTCCAGCATGCACAAGCCTATCAAATACGTGGAAAAGGGCCTGACGTTAGCCGCCAAGGGCGCATGGATGGCGTTTGACGCGTTGAACAATCTCAAGCCTGGCAACACGTTCACGCCGAAGTGGTCGGACCTGCCGCTGCAGAAGTCCCACCAGAAGGTGAAGCCGCCGCTCGGCTGGCCGCGCGAGACGGACTCGCTCTGCCCGGTGTGCGTCCGCGAAGCGCGTCAGGAGATCCTCGACGGCAAGCGCGACTACAAGATTCTGCTCAATGAGAAGATCGGCGAGATCAAGGCCACCATCATCGAGCGTGACGGCCAGATCCTGATGGTCAAGGACTGCCCGCTGCACGGCCACTTCGAGGACGTCATGTCGAACGACCCGGCGTTCTTCAAGCACCTCGAAGACGTCTTTCCGGGCAGCGACATCCGCGCCCACAACGACGAGAAGCTGCACAACCACGGCAGCAGCACCATCAAGTACGGCCGCGGCTCGGTCCTGACGATCGACCTCACCAACCGCTGCAACATGATGTGCGACCCGTGCTTCATGGACGCCAACCAGGTCGGGTTCGTCCACGAGCTGTCGTGGGAAGACATCCAGACGCTGCTCGACAACGCCATCTCGATCAAGCCGCGGCGGCAGATGTCGGTGCAGTTCTCCGGCGGCGAGCCGACGATGTCGCCGTACTTCCTCGACGCGGTGCGCTACTCGAAGAAGGTCGGCTACAACAGCGTCCAGGCCGCGACCAACGGCATCGAGTTCGCCAAGAGCCCCGAGTTCGCCAAGGCGGCGGCCGAGGCCGGGTTGCGCTACGCCTATCTGCAGTTCGACGGCATCGGCAACGCCGCCAACTCGCATCGTCTCGTCGGCAACCTGTTCGACGTCAAGCTGCGCGCGATCGAGAACCTCCACGCGGCCGGCGTCGACATCGTGCCGGTGACGACCATCGTCAACGGCGTCAACAACGAGCAGGTCGGCCGCATCGTCCAGTTCGCGCTCGACAACCCGAAGAAGATCAACTTCCTGTCGTTCCAGCCGGTGTCGTTCACCGGCCGCGACGAGCTCGTCACCGACGAGCGGCGGGCGGCGCAGCGCTACACGCTGTCGCACCTCGCCCACGACGTCAAGAATCAGACCGGCATCGGCGAACCGGTGCGCGACTGGTTCCCGATCTCGTTCATGAGCACGTTCACCGACTGGGCCGACCTGGTGCACGGACCGACCGCGGAGTGGGGCAACCTGACCTGCGGCTGCCATCCCAACTGCGGCATCGGCATGGGCGTGATGATCGACAAGGAAACGAAGGAGGCCGTGCCGGTGACGGCGTTCCTCGACGCGGCCTCGCTGGCCACCGACCTCCGCCGGGTCAACGACGCGGCGCGCGGCCGCTTCCTCTCGGTCACCGGCATGGCGCTGGCGCTGATGAAGAACTACGACCCCTTCAAGGCCCCGACGCACTTCAAGCTGCTGGACCTGATGCAGAAGTTCGACAAGACGTTCAACGCCACCGGCAGGAACTACGGCAAGGTGACGGGCGACCGCACCAAGGCCGACATCGACAAGCGCCGCTCCGACCGCTGGAACTTCCTGTTCATCGCCGGCATGTGGTTCCAGGATCTCTTCAACTACGACTTCCGGCGGACGGAGCGCTGCATCATCCCGTACGCGACCCAGGAAGGGGAGATCTCGTTCTGCGCCTACAACACCGGCATCGGCTGGCGGAACATCATCGAAAAGATGCACATGACGGCGACGCTGACCAAGTGGTACGAGGAGCACGGCCGCCACGACATCGTCGCCGGCGGCAAGCACGTCGACCTGCCGACGACGGCGCACAACCTCGTGCTCGATCCGGTCGCGGTGGCCGCGGGCAAGCAGACCGACCTCGACGACAAGGGCATCGCCAAGACGGCGCGTGAGGAGAAACTGCGGGCCCGCGCCGACAGCAAGAAGGCCGACTCCGAGAACGAGCGCATGGCCGCGCTCTACCGCCAGCACGTCCTGAAGGAGGCGCCGGCCGAGCCGGTCCTCCAGATCAAGGGCCTCGGCGGCAAGAAGAAGGAACCGGTGCAGGAGGTCCTGCACAAGCCGCAGCAGTAGGCGGGCGCTCACGGCTCAGGGCTCAGGGCTCATGGCTCAGGGGCTTACGGCTCAAGACGGGGAAGGCTTTCGAGCTTTCCCCGTTTTTGCCTTTCTGGTGGAGCCCTGAGCCGTGAGCCCTGAGCCTTGAGTCTTGGCTTTACCCCCATGCTTCGCACACGGCTGACGCAGGCCGCTCGCCAGCAGTTCGAACAGGCCTTCGGCCCCAACGCCGCGCTGCAGTTCGCCGTGGCGCCGGGCCGCATCAACCTGATCGGCGAACACACCGACTACAACGACGGCTTCGTCCTGCCGATGGCGATCGATCGCTACGTCGTCGTCGCCTTCGCTAAGCGCCAGGACCGCCTGCTGCGGGTGCACTCGCAGCAGTTCGGGCAGACACGCGACATTTCCCTCGACGTGCTGGAACAGCGGTCGGCGGAGCCGGGACGGCGCAGCGGCCGCGGCGGCTGGTTCGGATACATCGCCGGTGCCGCGTGGGCGATGCTGAGCGACGGGCATCGGCTGCGCGGCGTCGACATGGCGATCGTCAGCGATCTGCCCCCCGGGATCGGCCTGTCCTCCTCGGCGGCGCTGGAGCTGGCGGTGTTACGGGCCCTGGCTGCGGCGTCGGATGCGGGATGGGAACCGCTCGCCGCCGCCAGGCTCGGCCAGCAGGCGGAGCGCGAGTTCGCTGGCGTCGCCTGCGGCATCATGGACCAGATGGCGGTCGCGGTCGCGATCCCCGACGCGGCGCTGCTGATCGATTGCCGCTCGCTCGAGACTCGGCACGTGCCGATTCCCGCCCAGGCGCGGATCGTCGTCTTCGACAGCGGCGTCCGCCCCGAGCTGACGCCCAGCGCCTGCAACGAGCGGCGCGCGTCGTGCCAGCGCGTCGTGGCGGCGCTACACCAGCGTCATTCCTGGGTCCGGGCGCTGCGCGACGTGGACGACGGGCTGCTGGCGGAAGTGGCGCCGTGGCTGGATCCGGGCGACGTGCGCCGGGCTTCGCACGTGATTGCCGAGAACCAGCGGCCGGCGGCGCTCGCCGACGCGTTTGCTGCCGGCGATCTCGCCCGCGCCGGCCGGCTGATGCTGCACTCGCACGCCAGCCTGCGCGATCTCTATGAAGTGTCGGCGCCGGAGCTCGACGTCCTCGTCGACCTGGCGAGCGCCGAGCCCGGCTGCGCCGGCGCGCGATTGACCGGTGCCGGCTTCGGCGGCTGCGTCATCGCGCTGGTCGAAGAGGGATCGGTCGAACGCGTGATGTCGTCGGTCGAGACCGGTTACGAGAGCCAGACCGGGCGCGCGACCAACGCGATGACCTACCGTGCCGTCGGCGGGGTGGAACTGCTCGCGGGCATCGCCTCCGAGCCGACGGTGTCCTGAACATCATGAAGCGCTACATTCTCAGTCTCATCGGAGCCCTGGCCGTCGTCGTTCCCGCGGCCGCGACCGCGCAGCCGGCCAAGGGGGTGGCAACCGCGCCGCCGGCCAAGCCGGCCGGGCGCGCCTTGAGCGAGCTGTCGCAGTCGCTGCAGGACCTGTCGGAGCGGGTCAGCCCGAGCGTCGTCCAGATTTTCGTCACCGGCTATGGCGAGCCGAACGACGAGGAGCAGGCGGCCGGCGATCCCGTGCTGGAGCGGAGCAGCGGCTCGGGCGTCATCCTCGACCCCGGCGGCTACATCGTGACCAACGCCCACGTTGTCGAGCGGGCGACGCGGGTTGAGGTCGAACTGCCCCTGGCGGCAAGCGGCGGCGCGTCGGGTTTGTCGATCCTCCGACGGCGCGGCAAGATCGTCGGCGCGCAAGTCGTCGCCGTCGACAGCGAGACCGATATCGCGGTCCTCAAGATCGAAGCGACCGGGCTGCCGGTGCTGCCGTTTGGCGATTCCGAGGCGCTCCGTCCCGGACAGATCGTGCTCGCGTTCGGCAGCCCGCTCGGCCTCGAATCGTCGGTGACGATGGGCGTGGTGAGCGCGGTGGCGCGGCAGCTGACGCCGGAAGACCCGATGATCTACATCCAGACCGACGCGTCCATCAATCCGGGCAACAGCGGCGGGGCGCTGGTCGATACCGACGGCCGCCTGGTGGGCATCAGCACCTTGATCTACTCGCAGTCGGGCGGCAACGAAGGCATCGGCTTCGCCGCGCCCAGCAACATCGTCCGCAACGTCTTCAACCAGATCCGCAAGACCGGCCGCGTGCATCGCGGCGAGATCGGCGTCAACGCCCAGACGATCACGCCGCTGATGGCGGACGCGCTCGGTGTCACCGTCGACGCCGGCGTCGTGCTGTCGGATGTGGTGCCCGGCGGACCGGCCGCGACCGCCGGCCTGCAGCCCGGCGACGTCGTGATCGCGCTCGACGGCAAGCGGCTCGAGAACGGCCGCCAGTTCCGCATCAATATCTATACGCGCGGCATGAACGAGACCGTGACCCTCGACGTCCAGCGCGGCGAACGCCGGCTGTCGGTCCGCGTTCCAGTCGCCGAGCGGAGCGGCGGCATCGGCAGCCTGACGGAGCTCATCGCCCAGCAGTCGCCGGTGCGAGCGCTCGGGATCATGGCCCTGAGCCTGACCCCGCCCGTCGCGCAGGCGCTCGAGGGCCTGCGCCGCGACAAGGGCGTCGTCGTCCTGAACGTCTCCGCCGGCACGCCGTTCTCGCAGCAGGGACGGCTGCAGCCGGGCGACGTCATCTACGCGCTCAACGGCAAACCAGTCGGCGCCGTCGAGGACCTCAACGCCGTCGCGGCAACGTTGAAGCCAGGCAGCGCCGCCGTCCTTCACCTCGAGCGCGGGGGGACTCTGATGTTTCTCTCGTTCAGGGTCGAAAGAAACTAGCTAGATTGAAGATTGCTGACTGCAGATTGAAGATTGGGATTGTCGATTGGAGATTTTAGATTCTGGCGGCAGGGTTGCTTGGTGCGTCAGTGCCCAATCTACAATCCGCGCAATCTACAATCCCCACAATCTGCAATCCCAAAATCTTCAATCCCAAATCTTCAATCTTCAGTCTTCAATCTGCAATCAACCACCCCGTGTATGCATCTCCAGGTGCGCGTCCTGCTTGAGGGCGCTGACGGGGATGAGCGGGGTGCGGTGATCGAAGGCAAGACGCTCCTCGGCGCCGCGGTCGGCGCGGGACGACCAGACGGTGGCGACCAGGCGGCGCAGTTCATCGGCGGAGGCGCCTGCCCGCAGCGGCCGGCGCAGGTCGGTGCCGGCGCGGGCGTAGAGGCACATCAGCCAGACGCCGTCGGCGGTGAGGCGGCTGCGGTCGCAGGTGCTGCAGAACGGCGCGGTCGTTGACGAGATGATGCCGAAAGTCGTGCCGTCCGGCAGCCGGTAGCGATCGGCCGGTGCCGACGATTGCTCCTCGACGGCGGTGATCCCGGGAAACTGGCGGCCGAGCGTTTCGAGCATGGCCTGGCGCGAGACGACGGCGTCGGGCGTCCATCGCGTCGCGCCGCCGACGTCCATGTATTCGATGAAGCGGACTTCGGCCCCGACCCGCCGGCCGTAGTCGATGAGCGGCACGAGCTCGTCGTCGTTGACGCCCTTCATGACCACCGTGTCAATCTTCAGCCCCTCGAAGGCGCCGGCGGCCGCGTCGATCCCGTCGAGCACAGCCGCGTGGTTGTCGAACCTCGTCAGCTGGTGGAAGCGGCGCCGGTCGAGCGTGTCGAGGCTGACGGTGATGCGGTGCAGCCCGGCGTCGCGCAGCGCCTGAGCCATCGGCGCCAGCAGGACGCCATTGGTGGTCAGCGCGAGGTCGCGGACCGCCGGCTTCGCGGCAAGGTCGGCGACGAGCGTCGTCAGGTCGCGGCGCAGCAGCGGCTCACCGCCGGTGATGCGGACGCGGTCGACGCCGAGGCCCGAGAAGACGTCGACGAGCGCGCCGATCTCTTCGAACGAGAGCAGCGTCTCGCGCGGCAGCCAGGCGTAGTCGGGCTCGGGCATGCAGTAGAGGCAGCGCAGGTTGCAGCGGTCGGTGACCGAAATCCGCAGGCTGCGCAGCGGACGCCCGTAGCGATCGGCGATCTCCATCAGTCGCCGTATTATCCCCTGAATTCTGCTATATTCTCGCGCTTGGCGCGCCGGAGCGCAGAAGGCGCGAAGGCCGGCCGGGAGGAGCCCAGTTTCATGCGTCGAATCTCATTGCTTGTCGCGGGCGCAGCCACGCTCGTACTCACGGCCGCACCCCTTGCCCAGAACGGCCCGGCGCGTCCGGCATCGAAACCGGCGGCGGCGCCGGCAGCCACGGCCGACGAAGCGCGGCTCGTACGGCTGAAGACCGACGCCGTCAGCGACGTCGAGTCGATGAAGGACTTCACCCAGCAGATGGTCGATTCGATCTTCAGCTTTGCCGAGCTCGGCTTCCAGGAGACCGAGACGCATCGCTACCTCGTCGACATCCTGAAGAAGAACGGGTTCACGGTGCAGGAAGGCATCGCCGGGATTCCGACGGCGTTCATGGCGACGTGGGGATCCGGCAAGCCGGTGATCGCGCTCGGCTCCGACATCGATGGCATTCCCCAGGCCTCGCAGAAGCCGGGCGTCGCCTATCACGCGCCGATGATCGAGGGCGCGCCGGGCCACGGCGAGGGCCACAACTCGGGTCAGGCCGTCAACGTCACCGCGGCGATCGCGGTGAAGAAGATCATGGAGCGCGAGAAGCTGTCCGGGACCATCCGCATCTGGCCGGGCACGGCCGAGGAGCTGGTGGGGACCAAGGCGTATTTCGTGCGCGAGGGCTTCTTCAAGGACGTCGACGTCGCGTTGTTCACGCACGTGTCGAACGATCTCTCGGTCTCGTGGGGCGACCGCGACGGCACTGGCCTGGTGTCGGTGGAGTACACCTTCAAGGGTCAGACCGCCCACTCGGCCGGCGCGCCGTGGCGCGGCCGCAGCGCCCTCGACGCCGTCGAGCTGATGAACATCGGCTGGAACTTCCGCCGCGAGCATCTCCCGCTCGAGCATCGCTCGCACTACGTCATCGTCGACGGCGGCGACCAGCCCAACGTCGTGCCGCGGACGGCGTCGGTCTGGTACTACCTGCGCCAGACGACCTATCCCAAGATCAAGGAGCTCTGGGGCATCGCCGACTCGATTGCGAAGGGGGCGGCGATGATGAGCGGCACCGAGCTCGAATCGACCCGCGTGCTCGGCAGCGCCTGGCCGCAGCATTTCAACAAGGTCGTCGCCGAGACAACGTGGGCCAATATTCAGAAGGTCGGGATGCCGGAATGGAGCGAGGCCGATCAGACGCTCGCCAAGGCGCTGCAGAAGGAGCTTGGCAGCCCGCAGCAGGGGCTCGCGCTCAAGGTCGGGACGACGCTGACCGGACCGGTGCGCGACAACCGCGGCGGCGGCTCCGACGACATCGGCGACATCTCGTGGAACGTCCCGACGGTCACGCTTCGCTTCCCGTCGAACATCCCGGGATTGCCGGGACACAACTGGGCCAATGCGATCTCGATGGCGACGCCGATCGCCCACAAGGGCGCGACCGCCGGCGCCAAGACCCAGGCGATGACGATCCTCGATCTCGTGATCAAGCCGGCGCTGGTCGATCAGGCCTGGGACTATTTCCGCAACGTCCAGACCAAGGAGATCAAGTACGAGCCGCTGATCCGGCCGCAGGACAAGCCGGCGATCGAGACCAACACGGCGATCATGGATCGCTACCGGCCGGAGCTGAAGAAGTTCTACTACGATCCGTCGCGCTACAAGACCTACCTCGAGCAGCTCGGGATCAGCTACCCGACGGTGAAGCCGTAGGCCGCGACACGTGGCGATAGGCGCTGCCGCGGAGCGCGGACAGGTCCACGGCGGCGTCATTCTGCGGCAATGACAGGAAGTACTCGGTCAGCGGCTGATCGTCGGTGAGGACGCGGCCCTCGCCGAGGAACTTCCTGATCTCGCTCGGCCCCGCCGTGTAGCTGCCGAGGAGCGCCTCGAAGCTCTTGAAGCCCATCGCATCGAGCGCCGCCTTCGACGCCGGCAGCGCCTGCTTGCTGCGGAACGCCTGCTCGTCGAGCACCAGCGGCCGCGTCGATCCGATCATCAGGCTGCCGGCGTGCCACAGCGTCGTGTTGGGGAAGACGCTGACGAAGGTCCGCATGATCAGCTTGTATTCGGTCTCCCCGCCGCTGCCAATCCACTGCAGCGCGATGCCGTGGCGGTGCAGCGCCCGCCGCATCAGCCGGTAGTACTCCTCCGAATAGAGATTGCCGGCACCGGCGTGCACGGGCAGGATGACGTCAGCCGTGATGACGTCATAGCGCTCGTCCGTCAGCAGCATGTAGTTCCGGCCGTCGTCGACACGAAGCGTCACGTTCGGCCGGCGGAACAGGTCCTGATTGATCCCGGCGAAGTGATGCGCGCCGGCGACGACCGCCGGCGACAGCTCGACGACGTCGACCCTGGTGTCGGGGCTGAAGGCGGCGACCGCGCCGGCGGTGGCGCCGCCGCCGACGCCGATGACGAGCGCGCGCTTCGGTTCGGGGTGCACTGCCATCGGCAGCGTGCCGATCAACTTGTGGTAGGTCACCATCGTCGGCGTGTCGCTGGCCTGGTGCATGCCGTTCACGTAGAGGCCGTGCACCGGCTGGGCGAAGTTCGAGCTGCGCTTGAGGATCGAGACCGTCGCGTGTCCGTCTTCCTGGCGCCAGATCGGGACTTCGCGCGGGTAGCGCGAGGCGAGCAGGCTGGTGACCGGGTCCGGCGTGCGCCAGCCGATGAACGCGAAGGCGGCGACGGCGGCGAGCCCGCCCGCCAGCGCCGGGCGGCGCCGCGGCAGTTGCGTCAGCAGCAGCAGGCCGGCGACCAGCGACAGCGCCGACGTCGCCAGCAGGCTGACGCGGCTGCCAATCGTCGCCAGCAGGACGAAGCCGGTGAGCAGCGAGCCGGCGACGGCGCCGGCGACGTTGACCGCATAGAGGATGCCGATGCGCTCGCCGGCATGCTGTTCCTCGACCCCCGACGCCCACAACGCGATGCCAATCGGAAACGCCATCCCCATCAGCAGCGCCGGCGGCAGGATGGCGACGATGCTGGTGACCGCCATCGGTCCGAAGTAGGAGAAGGGCGTGCCGGCGAAGACCGGGCCGGAGCCCATGTAGACGCCGTTGGCCCGGCCGATGACCGCCATCGACGTCACCGCGGCGAGGGCGATGAGGACTTCGAGGATGGCGAGCGCTGCCAGCGGGTTCCATCGTCGACGGCTGGTGAGCGGTGTCGACAGGGCGCTGCCAATCGCGATGCCGGCGAGCACCGTCGCCAGCATCACGGTGAAGGCATAGGTCGTCGGCCGGAACAGCAGCACGAGCATCCGGAACCAGATGATCTCGAGGCCGAAAGAGACGAAGCCTGACACGGCGAACGTCAGCAGGATCAGGCGGCGGACGAGTGGTGAGGGTACCGGGACGATCGCCTCCGCCGCCGATGCGGCAGGCTCGGCCGGCGCAGGCGTCCCGGCAGGGTCCGCGACGGGCGCCATCCGGCGCGCGAGCACGAGCGCCGCGACGGCGACGACGAGATTGATGGCGGCGGCAAACCGGAACGCCCAGGAGATGCCGAGCTGGGGAATCATCCAGATGCCGGCGACGAGGGCGCCGGCAACCGCGCCGGCCGTGTTGCACGCGTAGAGCAGCGAGACCTGACGCCCGAGGATGGTGCCCTTCGCCAGCGCCGACTTCACGACCAGCGGCAGCGTCGCGCCCATCAGCGTTGCCGGCACCATCAGGACGGCGAACGAGAGCACCAGTCGGACGATGCCGACGAGGAGCGGCCAGTCGCCGAGCGTGCCGTGCAGACGCACGTAGACGACCTCGACCCCCGCAAATCCGAAGGGGGTCGCAAGGGCGGCGACGGCGACGAGGGCTTCGACAATCGCGAACGCGACGAGCGGCCGCGCCGTCCGGTCCGCGAGTCGTCCGGCCAAGGCGCTGCCGAGCGCGAGCCCGGTCATGAACGCCGCCAGGACCGTGCTCGCGGCGTGGACGGTCACGCCGAAGACAAGCGCCAGCAGGCGCATCCACAGGACCTGGTAGACGAGGGCGCTGGCGCCGGAGAGAAAGAACAGCAGCAGCAGAGGCGCCAGGCTGGCGCCAGGGCGCCAGCGGTGGGCGTGAGGCATTGCCCTAATGATAGACCGGTATAATGCTCGGATGTACCCGGGTCCCTCGACCGCGACTGCCGTCCTGTAACCTCGCTGTTCCCTATGTCCCAGCAGACGCGCCCGGCGCGTGGCATGCGCGATTTCCTCCCCGACGACGTTCGTCGCCGTGACTACGTCATCGGCGTCGTGGAGGAGGTGTATCGCCGCTACGGGTTCGAGGCGCTCGAGACGCCGGCGCTCGAGAACATCGAGACCCTGACCGGCAAGTACGGTGACGAAGGCGCGAAGCTGATCTTCAAGGTACTGCGGCGCGGCGAGCACGAGGCCTCGGGCGAGACCGACCTCGCGCTGCGCTATGACCTCACCGTGCCGCTGGCCCGTGTCGTCGCCGAGCATCGCGGCAAGCTGCCGCGGTTCTTCAAGCGTTACCAGATTCAGCCGGTATGGCGCGCCGACCGGCCGGCCCGTGGCCGCTTCCGCGAGTTCTACCAGTGCGACGTCGACGCCATCGGCTCGACGTCGGCGGTGATCGAAGTCGAGCTCTGCGCCGCCGTCAGCGACGTCCTGCTGGCGCTCGGCTTCAGCGACTTCGTCCTGCGGCTGAACCATCGCGGCCTGCTGCGCGGCGTGCTCGAGGGCGTGGGGATTCCGGCGGCGCTGCACGACCAGGCGCTGGTCGCGGTCGACAAGCTGGACAAGATCGGCCGCGACGGCGTCACCGCCGAGCTCGCCGCGCGCGGCGTCGATCCGGCGGCGGCGGCCGGGCTGCTCGCCGCGTACGACAGCGGCGGAGGAGAAGGCGGCGCGATTCGCGACCGCAACGACGCGCGCCTCGCCGCCCTGGCAGGCTACGTTGCCGGCCACGCCGACGGCGAGGCCGGCCTGGCGTCGATCCGCGAGATCGTGACGCTGGCCGCGGCGACCAGCGCCGCAGATCACATGCTGGTCGATCCGACGCTGGCCCGCGGGCTGTCGTATTACACAGGGGCGATCATGGAGGTCGCGGTGCCGGATCTTGCCGGCAGCCTCGGCGGCGGCGGCCGCTACGACGGCCTGATCGGCATGTTCTGCGGCGAGGCGATCCCGGCCTGCGGGTTCTCGCTGGGGCTCGAGCGCATCCTCGTCGTGATGACCGAGCGGCAGATGTTCCCGGCGAGCGTGCAGGCGGGACCGGCGGATGTGCTGGTGACGCTCTTCGATCGGGATGGCGTTGCCGACGGCCTGCGCCTGGCCGCCGAGCTGCGCGCGGCGGGGCTGCGCGTCGAGGTCTATCCCGAAGCCGACAAGATCGGCAAACAGTTCAAGTACGCGTCGGCGCGCGGCATTCGGTTCGTGACCGTCGTCGGCGTCGACGAGCGTGCCGCCCGCACGGTGACGCTGAAGAACCTGCAGACCGGTGAGCAGACGGTCGTGCCGCGGCCGGACGTCGCGGCGCGGCTGGCCGGGCTTTGCACTCAGACATAGGACGACATGAACCAACCGCTAGGAACACTCGCTCGAACTCACACGTGCGGCGCGCTGACGGCTGCTGCCGTCGGCCAGGACGTCGTGCTGCTGGGCTGGGTCCATCGCGTCCGCGACCTCGGCGGGCTCATCTTCATCGACGTTCGCGATCGCCACGGCATCACCCAGGTCGTGGTGCGTGACAACGACGCGCTCGTCGCCGCCGCCGGCCGGCTCCGCGCCGAGTATGTGATTGCCGTGCTCGGCGTCGTCGAGAAGCGGGCGGCGGAGACCGTCAATCCGAAGGTGCCCACCGGCGAGATCGAAGTCCGCGCCGGCGAGATCCGGCTGCTCAACGACGCGAAGACGCCGCCGTTCCCGATCGCCGACGACACGCCGGTGTCGGAAGACACGCGCCTGAAGTACCGCTATCTCGATCTCCGCCGCACCCGGATGCAGCAGAACCTGATGCTGCGGCACCGCGTCACGATGGAGGTGCGGAGGTACTTCGACGACAACGGCTTCCTCGAGATTGAAACGCCGATGCTGGCGAAGTCGACGCCGGAGGGGGCGCGGGACTACCTGGTGCCGAGCCGCGTCCACCCCGGCGAGTTCTACGCCCTGCCGCAGTCGCCGCAGATCTTCAAGCAGATCCTGATGATCTCCGGGATGGATCGCTACTTCCAGATCGTCAAGTGCTTCCGCGACGAGGACCTGCGCGCCGATCGTCAGCCCGAGTTCACCCAGGTCGACCTCGAGATGTCGTTCGCGACCGAGGACCTGATCTTCAATACCGTCGAGCCGCTGATGCAGCGCTTGATGGCGTTGATCGGCCGCGAGGCGCCGCGGCCGTTCCTGCGCATGCCGTACGCGGAGGCGATTGCCAGGTACGGATCGGACAAGCCTGATCTTCGCTGCGGCATGGAGATCGCCGACCTCTCGGACGCCTTTCGTGACTCGGAGTTCGCGGTCTTCCGCGACATCATCGCCGAGGGCGGGGAAGTCCGCGGCTTCGTCGTCCCGGGGGCGGCGCGGTATTCGCGGCGGGAGGTGGACGAAGTCGTCGACCTCGCCAAGCAGCTCGGCGGGGCCGGGCTGGTCTGGGCGCGCACGGTCGACGGCGCCGTCCAGAGCTCGGCGCTGAAGGTCGCGGGCGAGGCGGCAATCCGCCACGCGCTCGAGATCTCGGCGGCGAAGCCGGCCGACCTCCTGGTCATGGCCGCCGGCAAGCACGAGCCGACGTCGCGCCTCCTCGGCCAGCTCCGGCTGCAGATGGCGAAGCGCGAGAACCTGCTCGATGCGTCGGCATTCGCCTTCCTCTGGGTCGTCGACTTTCCGATGTTCGAATGGGTCGAGGATGAGCAGCGGCACGAGTTCATGCATCACCCGTTCACGTCGCCGCTCGAGAGCGACGCCGGGCTGCTCGAAACCGATCCCGGCCGCACCCGCGCCCGCGCCTACGACCTCGTCCTCAACGGCAGCGAGATCGCCGGCGGCAGCATCAGGATTCACGATCAGGCGCTGCAGCGCCTGATCTTCAAGCTGCTCCAGATCTCGGACGAGGAGGCGCGGACGCGCTTCGGGTTCTTCCTCGAGGCGCTCGAGTACGGGACGCCGCCGCACGGCGGCATTGCGCTCGGGCTCGACCGTATCGTCGCCCTCCTCTGCGGCGAGACGTCGATTCGCGAAGTCATCGCGTTTCCGAAGACGGCGCAGGCGGTGGATCTGATGGCCGACGCGCCGTCGACCGTCAGCCAGAAGCAGTGGCGCGAGCTGCATCTTCAGCCCGGGAAGCGTGCTCAGGGCGGCTCGTGATAGGATCACTGCGCGTGTTGTGAGGCAATTCACACGTAAATAAGGAGTTACGGCCATACCATCGTTGACCGCGACCCGCAAAATCTCCATCCCCGATGAAGGCGTCGAGTCGCTGTTCGGGAGCTACGACGAGAACCTGAAGCACCTCGAGTCGGCATTCAACGTCCGCACCCGTACCAACGGCCGCGAGGTCATTGTCGAGGGTGAGGTGGCGGATGTCGCGCGCGCCGAGCGTGTGCTCGAGCAGCTCGCCAGCCTGGTGCGCGGCGGCTACAAGCTTGGCAAGGGCGACGTCAAGACGGCCGTTCAGCTGGTCGCGCAGGACGAGCAGGTCGAGCTCGCGGAGTACTTCCTTCGCGGCGGCCCGAAAGCCACGGGCAAGCGGCAGGTGCTGCCGAAGAGCGTCAACCAGCGCAAGTATCTCGACGCGATCGACAAGCACGACATCGTCTTCGGCATCGGTCCGGCCGGCACCGGCAAGACCTACCTGGCCATGGCGCAGGCGGTCTCGTACCTGCTGGCAAAGCGCGTCAGCCGGATCATCCTGGCGCGGCCGGCGGTCGAAGCCGGCGAGAAGCTCGGGTTCCTGCCGGGCGACCTGCAGGAGAAGGTCAATCCCTACCTGCGTCCGCTCTACGATGCGCTGTACGACATGCTCGAACTCGAGCGTGCCGAGCGCCTGCTCGAGCGCGGCACGATCGAGGTGGCGCCGATCGCGTTCATGCGCGGCCGGACGCTGAACGATGCCTTCGTCATCCTCGACGAGGCGCAGAACACCACCTCGGAACAGATGAAGATGTTCCTGACCCGGCTCGGGTTCGGATCGAAGGCCGTGGTCACGGGCGACGTGACCCAGATCGACCTGCCATCGGGCCGGCCGTCGGGGCTGGTCGAGGCGATGAAGATCGTCGGCAAGGTCGAGGGCATCGCCTTCGTCCACTTCGACGATCGCGACGTTGTACGGCACCAGCTCGTGCAGCAGATCGTGAAGGCTTACGAGTCCTACGGTGGATCCCGACAGTAAACGCGTGCGCGTCACCGTGACCGACGGCCGCGGCCGTCCGGTTCGCGACGGCGGCCTGGCGGCGTGGCTGGCGCAGGTGGCGCCGGCCGCGGCGCGCGGCGACGTCGGCGTCGCGCTCGTCAGCGACGCGCGCGTGCGCGCGCTCAATCAGCGCTACCGGCGCAAGGACGAAGCGACGGACGTCCTCTCGTTCCCGACGGATGCGGCCGCGCCGCGGACGACGGGCGAGCTCGGCGACATCGTCATCGCCACCGGCGTCGCCAGGCGCCAGGCGCGCGCCGCCGGCCATTCGCTGCAGTCCGAGTTGCGGGTCCTCGCCCTGCACGGTCTGCTGCACCTGCTCGGCTACGACCACCACGATCCCGACGACAACGGCAGGATGGCGCGGCTCGAAAACCGGCTGCGCCGCCGCGGCGGCCTGAAGGCCGGCCTGATCGAACGGGCCCGCGCATGACCGCCCTGCTGCTGCTCCTGGCGCTGGCCGCGATCTATGTCGGCATCATCGAGATGGGTTTCAGCGCCCTGATGCGGCTGTCGCTGCGGCTCTCGGTCGAGCGCGGCGGCCGCGACGACCGCCTGGGCTTCTACCTCGACGATCCGATTCAGCTCTTCGTCCCGGCGCGGCTGCTGCTCGGGTTGATCTTCTCGCTCGCGACCGTGGTACTCGCCGTCCTCACCGGTTCGCAGGGGCTGTCGTCGATCGGCATGCTCCTGTTCTTCGTCGCCGTCTTCATCCTGGTGTTCGAGCACGTGCTGCCGCTGCTCATCGTCCGCAAGAATCCGGAGAAGGTGCTGGCGGTGCTGCTGCCGCCGTTCGACTTCGCCGCCCGCTTCCTGCACCCGTTGACCGGGATGCTGGTGCGCCTGATTGTCGACAGCCGGCGCGAGCGCGAGACCCCCGCCACCAACGGCGCCGAGGAGGCGCCGGGAGAAGTGGCGCAGCAGGAAGCGGCGGAGGAGCAGGCCCTGATCGAACGCGACGAGCGGAAGCTGCTGCAGTCGATCGTCGATTTCGGCGGCACCCTGGTCCGTGAAGTCATGACGCCGCGCCCCGACATCGTCGCGATCCTGGCGAACTCGACGCGGGCAGAGTTGCGGGGGCTCTTCCGCGAGCAGGAGTATTCGCGCATTCCGGTCTATCAGGACAACCTCGACAACATCCTCGGCGTGGTGTTCGTCAAGGACCTGGTGCTGTCCGACGAGAGCAGCGAGCAGTCGATCGAACGGCTGATCCGCGCCGCGGTCTTCGTGCCCGAGACCAAGCGGGTGCCGGAGCTGCTGAAGGAGTTTCAGCGCAAGCAGGTGCAGATGGCGATCGTCGTCGACGAGTACGGCGGCACCGCCGGCCTGGTGACGCTCGAGGATCTGCTCGAGGAGATCGTCGGCGAGATTCGCGACGAGTACGATGTCGAGGCCGAGCCGGTCGTCGACGAGGGCAACGGCTCGTGGGTGTTCAGCGCCAAGGCGAGCATCGACGAAGTCCGCGATCACCTGAACGTCGAGATCAATCCCGAGGGCTTCGAGACCGTCGGCGGCTACGTCCTGACGCGGGTCGGCCGGGTGCCGCAGGTCGGCGAGACGTTCGAGCTCGACGGCCTGCTCGTGGAAGTCCTCGAGGCCGAGCGCCGCCGCATTCACAAGGTCCGGTTCAAGCGGGCCGAATCGCCGGTCGAGCGACGCTAGGCGATCATGCCGCGCACAGGCTTCGCTTCGCTGATCGGCCGGCCGAACGCCGGCAAGTCCACCCTTCTCAACCGCATCGTCGGCGAGAAGATCGCCATCGTCTCCGACAAGCCGCAGACGACGCGGACCCGCATCGTCGGCGTCAAGAACTACCCGGACGGCCAGATCGTGTTTGTCGACACGCCGGGCATTCACCGGCCGCTGCACCGGTTGAACGTGCGGATGGTCGATGCCGCGGTCGAGACGCTGCGCGAAGTCGACGTCGTGGCGCTCGTGTTCGACGCCTCGACGAAGCCCGGGCGCGGCGACGAGTACGTGTCGGGACTGCTGGAAAAGGTCACCCGCCCGGTCGTGCTGGTGCTGAACAAGATCGATCTCGTCGGCAAGTCGTCGCTGCTGCCGCTGATGGAGAGAGCGCAGCGATGGCACCAGTTCGCCGCCCTCGTTCCCGTGTCGGCGGCCACGGGCGACGGCGTCGACCGCCTCGAGGCCGAGCTCCTCGAGCGCATGCCCGAGGGCACGCCGGCGTATCCCGACGACTACCTGACCGATCAGCCCGAGCGGACGCTGGCGGCGGAGATCGTCCGCGAGAAGGTGCTGACGCATACCCGCGCCGAGCTGCCGTTCACCACGGCGGTGGCGGTCGACGAGTTCGACGAGACGGAGCGCGAGCGGCGGCTGAAGATCTACTGCACGATTTTCGTCGAGACCGAATCGCAGAAGCCGATCGTCATCGGCCGCGGCGGCGACATGATCAAGCGGATCGGCACCGAGGCGCGGCACGATCTGGAGGCCTTCTTTGCCACCAGCGTCTACCTCGACCTGCGGGTCAAGGTGAATCCCGACTGGCGCAACAATGAGCGGACGCTGGACGAGCTCGGCGTGCCGAAGTCCCGGCCTCGCAAGCGCTCGTAAGCCGCGTCGCCTCTTTTTCCTGGAACTTTTCCCGCTTCCCAACTGAATAGGTAATGTCGGCGTCAGTTACGACATTACATGCTCTCCGACCTCATCCCGGACGCCGAACTGGTGCGGCGCATCGCCGCGGGCGACGCCGACGCGTTCGCGACGCTGTTCCAGCGGCGGCAGGGCGAGGTTTACCGGTTTGCTCTCAACATGACCGCGTCGCGCTCGATTGCCGACGACGTGACCCAGGAAACGTTCCTCGCGATCATGCGCGACGCCGGCCGCTACGATTCGGCCCGCGCCTCCGTCAGCGCCTGGTTATGCGGCATTGCCCGCAACCACGTGCGGCGTCGTCTCGATCGCGATCGCCGGCTCCGACCCTTCGGGGACGAAGACTGGGACGAAACGCCGGAGGTGGCGCAACTGGCGGCGGCCGACGACCCGCTGGCCGACCTGACGCGGGCCGAGCGCGTCGACGCCGTACGTGGCGCCATTCTGTCGCTGCCGGTCCGGTATCGCGAAGTCGTCGTGCTGTGCGACCTGGAAGAGCTCAGCTACGTCGACGCCGCGGCGGCGCTGGGCTGTGCGCTGGGGACGGTACGGTCGCGGCTGCATCGAGGCCGGGCCCTGCTGGCTGAACGCCTCGCGGATGGGCGCAGGGAACAGCCGGCAGCCGACAAGCCGATGAACATCGGCAGGGCCGGAGGAACATTGAGGACGCTCGCATGAATTGCCAGAGTCTCCGGGAAGCGGTCGTCGAAGTGGGCCGCGGCCGCGCCGTCGGCGCCGGAACGCAGGCGGCAGTCGAGACGCACGTGGAAGTGTGCGACGCCTGTGCGGCACTGCTCCGGCGCGAAGAGCAGGTGACCGCCGGCTTGAAGACGCTGGCCGCGGCGACCTCCGGCGAACTGCCATCCGCCGACGTGCGCCGGCGGCTGATGACGGCGTTCGATGAGCAGCGCCGCATGCAGGTGCCGGCGGCGCCGCGGCACTGGCAGTGGCGTCAGGCGGCCGCCGCCGGGCAACGCTCGCCGCCGTGATCGTCTGGTGGCAGGCGAACGATCGAGGACCGGTGTCCTCGCGTGTGCCCGACGTGACGTCGCCGCCCGTCCCGGCGGGTAAGCCGGCACCGCCACCGCCACCGGCGCCGAAGGCGGCAGCCCCGGCGACAACGAAGGAATCGGTGGCCGCCGTGGTGCCGCCAAAGGGCGCCAGGACCGGGGCAAGGACGCGCGCCGAGCGCGCCCCCCGGGTCATGACGCCGGAAGGATTCGTCATGCTGCCTGCGGCAGCGGCGCTCCCGGACTTCGAGAGCGGCAGCATCGTTCGCATGGAACTGCCGGTGACGATGCTCCCGACCTACGGCGTCGACCTGGGGGTTGAGATGGTGCAGCGTCGCGACACGTCAGTGGAAGCGGATCTTCTGGTCGGCCAGGACGGGCAGCCGCGAGCGATCAGGCTCGTGGCGCGCGGGTCGCGGTGATCGACCTGGCAACGTTCGATTACGCAGGAGCAAAGTCATGAGACATCGGATCGCTGCGGCAGCCGCCGTGTTGGCCTGCGCCTTCCCGGCGGCGGCGCAGGAGCAGCAGGCGACGGAATCGGCGCGACGCGCGGCGGTCGAGATCGCCGTGCAGGAGGAGCGTGCGAAGGTCGGCGTCGAGTCCCGGATCGTTCGCGGCGCGCCGTACTCGGCCGAGGCCGTCACCGAAACGGTGCAGGTGCTTGCCGACGGAAATCGGATCGTGCGTCAGTCGGTGACGCGGATCTTTCGCGACGGTGAAGGCCGGACGCGGCGCGAGACCGTCGGAAACGACGGCCAGGTCAGCACGGTCGTCATCAGCGATCCGGTGTCCGAGTCGCAGTGGATGCTGATGCCGGCGCAGCGAATCGCCCACCGCAACGGCGTCATCATCGCCAGCCCTGGCGGCAGCTACTCCTTCGCGGCGGTCGAGCCCTCGGGCAGCGGGACTGTCAGGGCGATGCGGACACCGGATGGCGGTGTGACGGTCGAAGCCAAGGAGGCCAGGACCGAGGAGGAGATCAAGCGGCGCCAGGCAGTCGAAGTCGCGGCCGCTGCCGGCGAGGGCGCGGGTTCAGGCTCGGGCGCGGCGTCGGTTTCGGTCGGCGCAGTAGCCGCCGGCGGCCGCGGCGGATCGAGCGCTTCGACGGTGACGCGCGTTGCCCCGGTCGAGATGGGCACGATGATGCGCGTGCCCGCCAATTCGACCGTCAACAAGGAAGATCTCGGGCAGCAGGTGGTCGAAGGCGTCATGGCGCGCGGCACGCGCACGACCACCACGATCCCGGCCGGCGGGATCGGCAACGTCCAGCCGATCGAGATCGTGTCCGAGCAGTGGTTCTCCGACGATCTGAAGGTGCTCGTCATGACCCGTCACGCGGATCCGCGCACGGGTCAAACCGTCTACAAGCTCACCAACGTCTCACTCGCCGAGCCGGTCAGGACGATGTTCGAGGTTCCAGCCGACTACACCGTTCGTGATTCGGTGATTCGACGCAAGCCTGAGCTGGAGAAGTAGTCCAGCAAGGAACGCGAGCGGGCCGCGGCAGCCTCTTCCCCTGCCGCGGCCGTCGCGCTGTCGCCCGCCTGCCTCCAGCTCACCCCGTTTCACGTCTCAAAATCCCGTAAGTTCGTGTTAAATTGGGGAGTTACTATGCCCCAGCGCAAGCTCGACGTCGTGCTCGACTCCGTCAAGCGCCTCCTGCGCATGGGTGCGACCGCCAACCTCGTCAATCTCCTCCAGAAGCAGCACCCCGCCGACCTGGCCCAGCTCCTCGCCGAGCTCGCCGAGAAGGATCGCCTGTCGGTGTTCTCGCTGCTGCTCGAACGCAACAGCCGGCTGGCGATGGAGGCATTGAGCGAGCTCGGTCCTGAAACCGGCGCCACTCTCCTTGCCGGGCGGCCGCCGGAAGAGATCGTCAAGCTGACGCAGGACCTGCCGTCCGACGACGTCGCCGCCATCATCGACCACCTGCCCGAGGATCTGTCGGCGGCCGTGCTCGAGCTGATGCAGAAGAGGCCGGGCGCGGACGTCGGCGACCTGCTCGAGTACCCGGAGAAGACAGCCGGCCGCATCATGAACCCGAAGGTCTTCGCGCTGTCGGAAGACATGACGGCGGCGGAGGCAATCGCGGCGCTGCAGGGGTCGCGCGACGTCGAGATGGTGTTCTACCTCTACGTCATCGACGCCCGGCGGCATCTCGTCGGCGTCGTGTCCCTGCGCCGGCTGCTGCTCGTGCCGCCAGACACGCCGCTGAAGCGGATCATGACGACCGATCTGAGCAGCGTTCGCGTCGACGTCAACCAGGAAGAAGTCGCGCGCCTGGTCGCTTCGTACAACCTTCTCGCGATCCCGGTCGTCGACGAGGAGAACAAGCTCGTCGGCGTCATTACGGTGGATGACGTAATCGACGTCATCAAGGACGAGGCCACCGAGGACGTCTATCGCCTGGCCGGCCTGGCGAGCGATGACCGCGTGTTCACCTCGCCGCGCAACTCACTGAAGAAGCGGCTGCCGTGGCTGCTCGTCAACCTGGCGACGGCGTTCATTGCCGCCTCGGTCGTCAAGATCTTCGAGAGCACGATCGGCGTCGTCACCTCGCTGGCGGTGTTCATGCCGGTCGTCGCCGGCATGGGCGGCAACGCCGCGACGCAGACGCTGGCGGTGATCGTGCGCGGCATCGCGCTCGGCGAGCTGACGTGGAGCAACACGCGCAAGGCGCTCCTCAAGGAGGCGGCCGTCGGCATCGGCAACGGTATCGCCTGCGGCGTGGTCGGCGCCGGGCTGGTCTGGCTGATGCAGGGCAACCCGTTTCTCGGCGCCATCCTCGGGATGGCGATGATCATCAACATGTTCGTCGCCGCGATTGCCGGGACATTGATTCCGCTGGCGCTGCGGGCGCTGAAGGTGGATCCGGCCCTGGCGTCGTCGGTGTTCATCACGACGCTGACCGACGTCTTCGGCTTCCTGTCCTTCCTCGGGCTCGGCGCGCTGTTCATCAGGCACCTGACGGTGGCGGGGTAGAATGACGCGATCGAAAGGGCTCAGGGCTCAGGGCTCAGGGCTCAAGGCTCAAGGCTCAAGGCTTACGAACGAAGTGCCAGTTTCGAAACACCGACGGACCGGGTTGACCGTGATCAGATGATTTTGCGTGAGCCCTGAGCCCTGAGCCCTGAGCCCTGAACTGACCGAATGCCCGTCTACATAGCCGAGGCGCTGATCCTTCGGACCTACAAGCTCAAGGAAGCCGACCGCATCGTCGTCTTCCTGACGCGGGACCGCGGCAAGAAGCGCGGAGTGGCCAAGGGGGCGAGGCGGCCGCGATCGCGCTACATGGGGGCGCTGGAGCCGTTGACGCGGGGCGAGGTCGGCTATTTCGAGCGCGAGCAACGCGACCTGGTGCAGCTGAACTACATGGATCCGGTCTGCTCGCCGCTGCGGGCGTCGTCGGGCGAGGCACTGGGGCACGTCGGCTACTTCGCCGAGTTGATTGACGAGTGGTCGCCGGAAGGGCAGGCGGACGAACGGATGTTCAGGCTCGGGTCGTCGGTGATCGACGCGATTGCCGGCGGCGCTCCGATTGATCGGCTGGCGCGCTATTTCGAGTACTGGGTGCTGCGACTGCAGGGGGTCTACCCGGCGCTGGCGTGCGCCGAGTGCGGCGGGACGCTCCGCGCCGGCGCGATCATGCCGGCACGCAACGAGAGCCTGTTGTGCCTGAACTGTGCGCCGGCAGGCGGCGGTACCGAAGTGTCGGCGGGGGCGTTCCGCTTCCTCGCCGCGGCCGGCAGCACCGGGCCGGAGCAGCTGACGGGCCTGACGCTGTCGGCGGCGGAATCACGTGAGCTCGAGACCGCGCACCGGCGGCTGCTCAACCTGCACCTGGAGAAGGAACTGAAATCTGCCCGCGTGTTGCGCGAGATGCGCCACGCTCGTTGAGAGACGCCCGCCGCATGGTCAACCTGCAACAACTGATTTTCAAGCTGTCGGAGTTCTGGGCCTCACGCGGCTGCCTGCTGCAGCAGCCGCTCGACGTCGAGATGGGAGCCGGCACGATGCATCCCGAGACGTTCCTGCGCGTGCTCGGGCCGAAGCCGTGGAACGTGGCGTACGTGCAGCCGTCGCGGCGCCCGGCCGACGGCCGGTTCGGCGAGAACCCGAACCGCCTGTTCAAGCACCATCAGTTTCAGGTGATCCTCAAGCCGGCGCCGGACGAGGTCCAGCAGCTGTACCTGCAGAGCCTCGAGGCCTGCGGCATCGACCTGCGCGCCCACGATCTGCGCTTCGAGGAGGACAACTGGGAGTCGCCGACGCTCGGCGCCTGGGGCATCGGCTGGCAGGTGCTCTTCGACGGCCAGGAGATTACGCAGTTCACCTACTTCCAGCAGGCCGGCGGCATCGATCTCGCGCCGATCTCCGTCGAGTTGACGTACGGGCTCGAACGGCTGGCGATGGCGCTGCAGGACACCGACAACGTGTTCGACACCGAGTGGGCGGCCGGCGTCAGCTACCGCGAGGTTCGTCACCGCGAGGAGGTCGAGCAGTCGAAGTACGCGTTCGGCCAGGTCGACATGCCGCGGGCCGAGTTTCACGCCCTGCACCGCAACCTCTTCGACGAATACTACCTGCTGGCGCAGACGCTGCTGCGTTCGGGCCTCGTACTCCCGGCGCACGAGTACCTGCCTCAAGTGCTCGCACATGTTCAACCTGCTCGACGCCAGCGGCGGCATCGGCGTCACCGAGCGCATGGCCTACATCCTGCGCGTGCGGCAGCTCGCGGTCGCGATCGCCAAGGCGTGGATCGGCGAGGGCGAGGATGCTGGCGCGGTTACTGACAGAGGAGCTGCGATGACACCGGTCGGCGACAAGGGACAGCAAGCGCCTGCGGCCCGCGAGCCCTAAACATGGACAGGGAACTGATCATCGAGATTGGCGTCGAGGAGCTGCCCGCGTCGTGGCTGCCGAACCTGACGCGGCAGATGGCGGAGCGCGTCGAGGCCCGCCTGAAGGATCTCCGGATCGCGCCGGGCGCGCCGGTCGAGAGCTTCAGCACGCCCCGGCGTCTCACCGCGCGCGTGGCGCGGATTGCCGAGCGTCAGGAGGATCTCGATGAGATGCTGACCGGCCCGCCGGTCGCGGCCGCCTTCGGCAAAGACGGCCAGCCGACGCCGGCGGCGCTGGGTTTCGCGCGCAAGAACGGGGTCGCGTTCGAGCAGCTGACGCGGGCGCAGACGCCGAAGGGCGAGTACCTCGCCTACCGCCGGCAGCAGCGCGGCCGCAGCGCCGTCGACGCGCTGCCGGACGTGATGGCGGGCGTGCTTCGCGATCTCGCGTTCCCGAAACAGATGCACTGGGACGCGAAGCTGGACGACGGTAAGGGCGAGCTGCTCTTCGGCCGGCCGATTCGCTGGCTGCTCTTCATCTACGGCGGCCGCGTCGTGCCGTTCACGATCGGCCGCTCGGAGCTCGCGAGCGGACCGCAGGTCCAGGATCTCGAATCGGGGGCGCTGACCTACGGGCACCGCTTCCTTGCGACCAGCGGCCGCGCCGGGCGATCGATCAAGGTTCGCAGCTTCGACGAGTATCAGGCCCGCCTGGCCGAACACTTCGTCGTCCTCGATCACGCCGAGCGCCGCGACCGCATCGCCCGCGAGCTCGAGATGCACGCCAAGCGGCTCGGCGGCCGGGTGCAGCTGAAGGAGCACGCGAGCCTGATCGAGGAAGTCGCCGACCTCGTCGAGTATCCGGCGGTCGTCGCCGGGTTTTTCGACGCCGGATTTCTGGTCCTGCCCGAAGAAGTGCTGGCGACGACGCTGGTGCATCATCAGCACTGGTTCCCGGTCGTCACCGACCAGGGCCGGCTGAAGGAAGCGTTTCTCGCCGTCGTCAACACGCAGCCGGCGGACGAGCGCGTCATCGCCAAGAACGCCGAGCGCGTCGTCGCGGCGCGGCTTCGCGACGCCAAGTTCTTCTGGGAAGCGGATCGCGCGCAGGCCCTCGCATCACGGCTCGAGCGGCTCCACACGGTGGCCTTTCACAAGAAGCTGGGGAGCTACCGCGACAAGGCCGAGCGGATAGAGAAGCTGGCGTCCTGGATCGCGTCCGACGTCCTGGCGCGTCCCGAGATCGCGGCGCACGCGGCGATCGCGGCGCGGCTCGCAAAGGCTGACCTCACGACCGACATGGTCTACGAGTTCCCCGAGCTCCAGGGCACGATGGGCGGCATCTACGCGCGGGAAGAAGGGCAGCCCGAGGCGGTGTGGAAGTCAATCTACTTCCACTACCTGCCGATCGGTGTCGAGGCGGACGCGGCGCCCGCCCGGGCGCAGCTCGGAGAGGCGGCGGCGGTGTGGGCCGCGGTCTCGCTCGCCGACAAGCTCGATACCGTCGTCGGGCTGACGAACGCCGGCGAGAAGGCGACCGGGTCGCGCGACCCGTTCGGCCTGCGGCGCCAGATGCACGGCATCGTGCGGACGCTGATGGATCTGCCGGAACTGGCCGGCGTCGACCGCGAGCTGCCGGTGCGGCCGTTGCTCGAGGCGGCGGCACGGGGTTACAGCGGCGGCGACGCGGCGGCAGTGGCAGCGCTGCTGGCTTTCGCACAGGAGCGCGTGCGCTACGCCCTCGAGCAGCGCGACAGCACGGTCGACGTCGTCCGCGGCGCAACGAGCGGTTCGGGCGACCTCGCACCGCTGCGGGCGCGGCGCGTTGCTGCGGCGCTGCAGAAGATGCGGACGTCCGAGGACTTCCAGGGGCTGGCGGTGCTCTTCAAGCGGGTCAAGAACATCGCCCGCGAGCTCAAGGGCCGCGCCCCGCTCGATCGTTCGGCGCTGACGGAGGCGGCGGAAGTGGCGCTGCTGGCCGCGCTCGACGCCCACGAGCCCAGGGTGCGCGCCGCGATCGCCGCGGCAGACTACCGCCAGGCGTTCACCGAGATCGCCGCGCTGCGGCCGGCGGTCGATCGGTTCTTCAACGACGTGTTCGTCATGGCCGAGGATGCCCGGCTGCGCACGGCGCGGCTGACGCTCATGGCGGACCTGCGGGACCTCATTCTCGAACTTGCAGACATCTCGGAAATCGTTCCTCAAACGGAGTAGGACAGTCGACATGGCAAAGAAGTTGGCATCGAAGACCGCGCCGAAGCAGGCGTCACTGAAGAGAGCGCCTGCGAAGGCGGGCGCAAAGAAGTCCGGCGCGAAGGCCTCGCCGAAGCGGACGCAGCGAAGACCTCGCCGACCGCCGAAGGCGGGAAAGTACGTCTACCTCTTCGGCCGCAAGACCGATGGCAACGGCTCGATGAAGGCGCTGCTCGGCGGCAAGGGCGCGAACCTCGGCGAGATGTGCCGCATCGGCCTGCCGGTGCCGCCCGGCTTCACGGTCACGACCGAGGTCTGCACCTACTACTACGCCAACAAACGCACGTATCCGCCGCAGCTCCGCGGCCAGATGGAGGCCGGCATCGCCGCCATCGAGCAGCAGACCGGCAAGACGTTCGGCGATCTGAAGAATCCGCTGCTGGTCTCGGTCCGCTCCGGCGCCCGCGACTCGATGCCCGGCATGATGGACACGATCCTCAACCTCGGTCTCAACGACCAGACGGTCGACGCCCTGGCCACCAAGACCGGCAACGCCCGCTTCGCGTGGGACTGCTACCGGCGCTTCGTCCAGATGTACGGCGACGTCGTCCTCGGCGTGCAGAAGCGCCCCGATGAGGACCACGAGCCGTTCGAGGTGGTGATCGAAGGTCTCAAGCACGAGCGCTATCACCAGGACATCGAAGATACGAAGCTCTCGGTCGAGGATCTGCAGGAACTCGTGCGCCGCTTCAAGGCGCTGGTGAAGGAGCGCGCCGGCAAGAATTTCCCGGCGTCGCCGTGGGATCAGCTGACGGGCGCAATTGGCGCCGTTTTCGGCTCGTGGATGAACGACCGCGCCATCGTCTACCGCCGCAAGTACAACATCCCGACCGAGTGGGGCACCGCCGTCAACGTCCAGGCGATGGTCTACGGCAACACCGGTGAGCGCTCGGGCTCAGGCGTCGCGTTCACGCGCAACCCTGCCAACGGCGTCAAGGAGTTCTACGGCGAGTTCCTGATCAACGCCCAGGGTGAGGACGTCGTCGCCGGCGTCCGCACGCCGGAACCGGTGGCGGAACTGAAGAAGCAGATGCCGCACGCCTACGCCGAGCTCGAGCGCATCCGCCAGACGCTCGAGAAGCACTTCAAGGACATGCAGGACTTCGAGTTCACGATCGAAGACGACGAGGTCTACATGCTCCAGACGAGGAACGGCAAGCGGACCGCGATGGCGGCGCTGAAGATCTCGATGGACATGCACAAGGAGAAGCTGATCGACTGGAAGACGGCCGTCACGCGCAACCCGGCCGACCAGCTCGAGCAGCTGCTCGCGCCGGTGTTCGATACGTCGGACGTCGCGAAGGCCAAGGTGATCGCGACCGGCCTGCCGGCGGGTCCCGGCGCGGCCTCGGGTCAGATCTACCTCAACGCAGACCGTGCGGTGGTCGCGGCCGACAAGGGCGAGAAGGTCCTGCTCGTCCGGGTCGAGACCTCGCCCGAGGACCTGCGCGGCATGATCGCGGCGGAAGGCATCCTGACGGCGCGCGGCGGCGTTTCGTCGCACGCGGCGCTCGTCGCCCGCCAGATGGGGAAGGTCTGCGTCTGCGGCGCGGCGGCGGTCGAGGTCGACTACCAGTCGCGGACCGTGAAAGTCGACGGCCGGACCTACAAGGAAGGCGACTGGATGTCGATCGACGGGACGGTCGGCCACGTCTTCGCCGGCCAGGTCAAGACCGCGCCGTCGGAGATCGTCGCCGGCCTGATCAACAACGACACGGCGGCGCAGGGGACCGAGAAGTTCAGGAACTTCCAGCAGCTGATGAAGTGGTGTTCGGCGGCCTCGCGCATGAGCGTCCGCACCAATGCCGACACGCCGGAACAGACGGCCAACGCCGTCGCCTTCGGCGCCGTCGGCATCGGCCTCACACGGACCGAGCACATGTTCTTCGAGGGCGATCGCATCGATGCGATGCGGGAGATGATTCTCGCCGAGACGCTCGAGGAACGGAAAGCGGCGCTGGCCAAGCTGCTGCCGTACCAGCGCGAGGACTTCGCCGGCATCTTCCGCGCCCTGAAGGGCTACCCGGCGACGATCCGCTTCCTCGACCCGCCGCTGCACGAGTTCCTGCCGCACACCAAGGAACAGCAGGCGGTGCTGGCCAAGAAGATCGGCGTGCCGCCGGCGCGCATTCATCCAGCGCGTCGAGCAGCTGCACGAGTTCAACCCGATGCTCGGCTTCCGCGGCTGCCGTCTCGGCATCGGCTACCCGGAGATCTCGGCGATGCAGGCGCGGGCAGTCTTCGAGGCTGCCGCCGAGGTGCAGAAGGAAGGCATCAAGGTCCGGCCCGAGATCATGATTCCGCTGGTCGGCTTCAAGAAGGAGCTCGACCTGCAGATCGAGGTCGTGCACCAGGCGGCGCGCGAAGTGCAGGCCGAGAAGAAGGTGAAGCTGAACTACATGGTCGGCACGATGATCGAGATCCCGCGCGGCGCGCTGACGGCCGACGAGATTGCCGAGTCGGCCGAGTTCTTCAGCTTCGGGACCAACGACCTGACGCAGACCGGTCTCGGCATGTCGCGCGACGATTCGGGGTCGTTCCTGCCGCAGTATCAGGAGCTCGAGATCGTCAAGAAGAACCCGTTCGCCACTATCGATGCCACCGGCGTCGGCCAGCTCGTCGACATCGCCGTCAAGAAGGGCAGGGCGGCGCGGCCGGGCCTGAAGCTCGGCATCTGCGGCGAGCATGGCGGCGATCCGTCGTCGATCCAGTTCTTCGAGAAGGTCGGCCTCGACTACGTCAGCTGCTCGCCGTACCGCGTGCCGGTGGCGCGGCTGGCGGCGGCGCAGGCGGCGCTGAACGTCAAGGTCGGTGACTGATCAGGTCGGGGCTTGATCACGATCTACAAGCACGAGAACGGGTCCACCCGGGTCGTCGACCGGGTGGACCCGGTCTGGCTCACGCCGGACAGCGGCGTCTGGGTGTGGGTCGACATGAGCGCACCCACCGCCGACGAGACGCGGCTGCTGTCCGACCTCTTTCATTTCCACGAGCTGGCGATCGAAGACGCGGTCGCGAGGATTCACCATCCGAAAGTCGAATCGTACGGCGACTACCTCTACCTGATCCTGCACGCGATCGACTTCAAGGCGCGCGAGCACCAGTTCCGGACGCAGGAGGTCGACTTCTTTCTCGGCCGCCGCTTCCTGGTGACGTTTCACAACGGCACCTCGCGTTCGATCGCACACATCGGCGAGATCTGCGGCAGAAACGAGCGCCTGCTCGGTGGCGGCCCGGCCCTGCTCCTCTATCGCATCGTCGACGCGATGGTCGACAACTACCGGCCCGAGGTCGACAAGCTGAGCAGCCGCCTCGACTCGATCGAGAAGGAAGTGTTCGCGAACCCGAAGTCGACGCTGGTGAAGCGGATCCTCGATTTCAAGCGTGACGTCGCGTCGCTGCGCCGCGTGATTCCACCGCAGCGCGACGCCATCGCCCGGCTCGCGCGCGGCGAGTTCGAGCTGATTCCCGACAGCCTCAACTACCGTTTCCGGGACGTCTACGATCACCTGGTGCGGCTGTCCGACGAGGCGGTCTATTTCCAGGACCGCATCTCGAGCCTGCTCGACGCGCACCTGTCGAACGTCTCCAATCAGCTGAACGGCGTGATGAAGGTGCTGACGATCATCTCGACCATCTTCATGCCGATGACCGTGCTCACCGGCCTCTACGGCATGAACGTGCGGCTGCCGCACCTGCCCGGCGGCGACCCGGTCGCGTTCTGGTGGATCCTCGGCATCATGGCCGGCGTCTCCGTAGTGATGCTCGCGTTCTTCCGGCGCAAGGGCTGGCTCTAGGCCATGGCACGCGTCCATCGCCTGCCGCTGCACCTCGCCAATCAGATCGCCGCCGGCGAGGTCGTCGAACGTCCGGCGTCGGTGGTCAAGGAACTGGTCGAGAACGCGCTCGATGCCGGCGCCACGCGCATTGCCGTCGCGATCGAGCTCGGCGGCAAGAAATCGATCCGCGTCGAGGACGATGGCGAGGGGATGGAGCCGGAGGACGCGCGGCTCGCGATCGAGCGGCACGCCACCAGCAAGATTGCCGGCGCCGAGGATCTCGCCGCGATCCTGACGCTCGGGTTCCGCGGCGAGGCGCTGCCGAGCATCGCCTCGGTGTCGCACTTCACCCTGCGGACCCGCGCCAGGGGCCGCGCGACCGGGACGGAGATTCGCGTCAGCGGCGGCACCATCGACGCCGAGCGCGAGGTCGGCGCGCCGGAGGGCACGACGATCCACGTCGACGACCTGTTCTACAACCTGCCGGCGCGGCGCAAGTTCCTCAAGTCAGACACCGCCGAGGCGACGCAGATCTCGCGGCTGATCACACAGCTGGCCGTGTGCTACCACGAAGTCGGCTTCTCGCTGACGAGCGGCGGCCGCAAGCTGCTCGACTGCCCGCCGGCGCCGGCGCCGCGCGAGCGATTCTTCCAGCTCTTCGGAGAGCGCCCGGACCTGGTCGAAGTGCGCAAGGAGGCCGGCGGCCTGATCATCCACGGCTATGTCGCCGCCCTCGGCGACCAGGGCCCGGTCCGCGGGCCGCAGAACGTGTTCGTGAATCGGCGCATCGTCAAGGACCGGACGATCGCGCACGCGATCGGCGAGGCCTACAGCGTCGCGACGATCAAGGAACGCAGCCCCGAAGTGCATCTCTTCATCCAGATTCCACCCGGGCGCGTCGACGTCAACGTTCATCCGACCAAGGCGGAGGTCCGCTTCCTCGAGCAGTCGCTCGTGCACGAGGTTCTGCGCCGCGGCCTCGGCGAAGCGCTCGGCCAGGGGCGGGCGCCGGAGCTGCAATTCACGGCGTTCGCGCCGCGGCCGGACGAGCCGCGCCCGATGGCGATTCCGGGAGTGATGGCCGGGGCGAGCGTCGGCAGCCGGTGGCAGTCGGATACCGCGCCGGGCGCGTCGAGCCTCGGGCCGGCATTCGGCGGCTCGTTCAGCGCGACGCCGATGCCAGAGACGGTCGCCGTTGCGCCGGGGCAGCTCGCCGCCGCGCCGCAGGGCGCGGTCGACATCCTGCCGATGATCCCGCTCGGCCAGTTTCGCGACACGTTCATCATCGCGGTCGACGCCGACGGCATCGCCATCATCGACCAGCACGTCGCGCACGAGCGCGTCCTCTTCGAGCGGGTGATGGAGCGGCTGACGGCCGGCCGCCTCGAGAGCCAGCGGCTGCTGACCCCGATCCTGATCGAGATGTCGCCGGCGCAGCGGCAGGCGCTCGGCCAGCACGCGGCGACGCTGGAACGCCTGGGCGTCGAGCTCGAGGAGTTCGGCGGCGACAGCGTGCGGCTGTCGGCGGTGCCGGCGATCCTCGATCCGGCCACGTGCGAAGCGGCAGTCCGGGCGCTGGCCGAAGATCTCGAAGGGTTCGACCGCGGCTCCGGCGTCGAGGACGCCTTGCGCCGCATGGCGGCGACGATGGCGTGCCATGCGGCGGTGAAGGCCAACTATCCGCTGACGCTCGACAAGATGCGCTTCATCCTCGACGAGCTCCGCCGCACCGCCTATTCTTCGGTCTGCCCGCACGGCCGCCCGGTGGTGCTGCGGCTGTCGCGGCGCGAGATCGAGAAGAACTTTCACCGCATCTGAAGCAGGGGAGATTGGTGGCTGCCAAGCGCAAGACCCCAGGGCCGTCGACACGAAAGCCGAAGGCGCGCGAGCTGCTCGACGCCTTCGTTTCGCCGCCGTGCTCGTTCTGCGGCCGCACGCCGCTCGAGCACGAAGGGCTGCAGTTCCAGAAGGGCGAGAATCAGATCTGCGCCGACTGCGTCAAGCGGCTGCACCGCGAGCTGCACCAGAACAAGCAGGGCTGACCCGTGTCGGCCCGGCGAGGAGCGTCATGAACCGACGGGAGTTTCTCACCGCGGCCGGCGTCGCCGGCGCAGCGCCGCTCGTGCATGGGGCGGCAGGGCCGGAGCCGGCGGCCGCGCCCTTCCAGGCGGCGAGTAGAGGGGCGGCGGACCGCGAAGCATGGATCGCGGTGACGCGGCGGCTGGCCGATCCGGTGCTCAATCATCTGGCCGCGGGCACGCTCAAGGCGAAGATGCCGGTCGAGCAGGCTGCCGGCGCCGATCGCAGCAACGTCACGCACCTGGAGGCGCTGGGCCGGCTTGTCGCCGGCATCGCGCCGTGGCTCGAGCTCTCGGCCGCGCCCGGCACCGACGCGGCGCTGCCGGCGAAGTACGCCGACCTGACGCGGCGCGCCATCGCCCGCGCCGTCGATCCCTCGTCGCCCGATTTCATGAACTTCTCCAAGGGCGGACAACCGCTGGTCGACGCCGCCTTCCTCGCGCAGGGACTGCTGCGCGCGCCGAAGGCGCTGGCGCAGGCCCTCGGGGCGCCCCTGACGGCGCAGCTCGTGGCGGCGCTCGAATCGACGCGCGCGATCACGCCGGGGTTCAACAACTGGCTGCTGTTCTCGGCGACCGTCGAAGCGGCGCTGGCACGGCTCGGCGCGCGCTGGGATCGCATGCGCGTGGACTACGCGCTGCGGCAGCACGAGCAGTGGTACAAGGGCGACGGCGTCTACGGCGACGGGCCGGTGTTCCACTGGGACTACTACAACAGCTTCGTCATCCAGCCGATGCTGCTCGACGTCCTCGACGTCTGCCGCGACGAGCTGCCGGCGTGGAAGGACCTGGCGACGCGCGTCGAACGCCGTGCCGTTCGTCATGCTGCAATCCTCGAGCGGCTGGTGGCGCCAGACGGCACGTTCCCCGCGATCGGACGGTCGATCGCCTATCGCTTCGGCGCCTATCACCTGCTGGCGCAGATGGCGCTGCGGCGGCGGCTGCCCGACGACGTGACGCCGGCACAAGTGCGCGGCGCGATGACGGCGATGATCAAGCGGTCGATCGAGGCGCCGGGAACATTCGACGCCGACGGCTGGCTGCGCATCGGCTTCTGCGGCCATCAGCCGGGCGTCGGCGAGTCCTACATCTCCACCGGCAGCCTCTATCTCTGCGCCGTCGGCCTGCTGCCGCTCGGCCTGCCGTCCGCCGACCCGTTCTGGGCCGATCCGCCACAGCCGTGGACGTCCGTGCGCGCCTGGAGCGGCCAGCCGTTCCCGATCGATCGGGCGCTCAAGGAGTAGCGGTGGCGACGCACGAGCGAGCGTCGAGCGAGCCACGCGAACGGAAGCGCGCCGTCGAAGCGGCGCGCGAGAGCGTGTATGGGGAGTCCGAGGGCCGACGCCCGTCGGTTGACGTTTGACAGAAGCTCCGCCGTTGCCTAGAGTGGGCACACTCCTCCCACCATGGACCTGTTCTCACTGAACGCGTTCACTGTCTTTCTGGCCATCGGCGCCCTCGGGTTCGTATTCCTGATGGTGTCGCTGGTGTTCGGAGAGATCTTCGAGCATCTCGACGCCAGCCTCGATCACGATCTCGATCATGGCGGGCCCGGGTTCTTCAGCACCCGGGTAATGAGCGTGTTCGTCACGGCCTTCGGCGGCTTCGGCGCGATTGCGACGCACTACGGGCTCGGCACAGTGGCGGCGTCGGCGGTGGGTTTCGTCGCCGGCATCGCGCTGGCGGCGCCGGTCTACTTCTTCGCCCGCTTCCTCTACGACCAGCAGGTGTCGTCGGACACGACCAACCGGGACTTCGTCGGCCAGCTCGGGCGGGTCGTGATCACGATTCCGGCCGGCGGCGTCGGTCAGGTCCGCTGCCGCATTGGCGAGGAACTGGTCGATCGCATCGCCCGCGCCCGCGAGGCCGGGCCGATCGCGGAGAACGAGACCGTCGTCGTCGAGGAAGTGATCGGCGAAACCATCATCGTCAAGAAGCGCTAAGGAGCGGGCAATGTTCGATCTTTCCGTGGTGCGCGACCTGGCGCTGCCGGTGGTCCTGATGGCGACGATCGTCGCCGTCTTCGCCGGTTTCTGGCTGATCAGCCGCAACTACATCAAGGTCTCGCCCAACGCCGTCGCGGTGCTGAGCGGCCGGCGGCGCAAGCTCGCCGACGGCAAGTACGTCGGCTACCGCATGGTCCGCGGCGGGGCGGCGCTGCGGATCCCGCTGCTCGAGAAGGTCGAGTACCTGCACCTCAACGTGATGACGATCCCGCTGGAGATCAAGCGGGCCTACACGCTGAAGGGCGTGCCGGTGTCGGTGAAGGCGGTCGCCAACGTCAAGATTCGCGGCGACGAGACCTCACTCCAGGCCGCGGCCGAACGCTTTCTCGGCATGACCCACGTCGAGGTCCAGAAGGTCATCTTTCAGACACTCGAAGGCCACCTGCGCTCGATCCTCGGCACGCTGACGGTCGAGGAAGTGAACAGCGATCGTCAGAGCTTCGCTCAGAAGCTGACGAGTGAAGCCGCGGCCGATCTCGAGAAGATGGGCCTCGGCGTCGACGTCCTGACGATTCAGGAAATCAGCGACGAAGAGGAGTACCTCAACGCCCTCGGCAAGCGCCGGACGGCGGAGGTGAAGCGCGACGCGACGATTGGCGAGGCCGAGGCGACGCGGGACTCGAAGATCAAGTCGTCGCAGGCGCTGCAGGAAGGGGAGAAGGCCAAGTTCCTTGCCGACGCCGAGATCGCCCAGTCGCAGCGCGATTTCATGATCCGGCAGGCGCAGTACCAGGCCGAGATCCAGATGGAGAAGGCCAGGGCCGAGCAGGCGGGGCCGCTGTCGGAAGCCACGGCGCGCCAGGCAGTCGTGGCCGAGGAAGTCAAGGTCGAGCGCACCCGGACCCAGGGGTTGATCGGAGTCCAGGAGCAGGAAGTGCTGCGCAAGCAGAAGGAGCTCGAGGCGACGGTGATCAAGCCGGCCGAAGCCGACCGCCTGGCAGCGGTGGTGCGCGCCGAGGCGGCGAAGCAGGCGGCGATCCTCGAGGCGGAGGGACGCCGCTCGGCGATGATCGCGCTCGCCGAGGCGGAGCAGGAGAAGCTGCGGAAGGAAGGCGCCGGCCGCGCCGCCGCCGTCGAAGCCGAAGGCAGGGCGGAAGCGGCAAAGATCGAAGCGATTGGTCTCGCGCAGGCGAAAGCGATCGAGGCGCAGGGCGTCGCCGAGGCCGCCGCCATCCTCCGGAAGGCGGAGGCGTGGAAGGAGTTCAACGAATCCGCGCGCCTGCAGACCGTGCTCGAGAAGATGCCGGCGATCCTCCAGGCGTCGAGCGGCATCTTCAGCGCCGTCGCCGCGCCGCTCGGCAACATCGACAAGATGGTGGTCATCGATCAGGGTGGCGGCGACGGCGGCAGCGGCGGCCTCGGCCGCATCGCGAGGACGTCGCCGGCGGTCGTCTTCGGCCTGCTGCAGCAGCTCGAGGCGCTCGGGCTCGACGTGCCGACCGTGATGCAGCAGCTGGGAATCAGCGGCGTGGCAAAGCCGCCGGCGTCAGATGCGACCCCGCCAGCCCCCCTCCCGGACGACCACGGCTGAATCAAGTCAGCGCGGGATACGGCTCAGTGTTGAAACACAACTGAGCCATAAATCTTACTTTTGTAGAATTTACGCTTGACAGTGTCAGGCTCTGGTTTTACATTCAGATCATCCCAGCAGCCGGGCCCCTGTTTTTCCAAGCGAAAAGGCAACCTCTTCGACTCCGGGGCGGAGTGGAAAAGGCTCGCAAAGCTGTAAGCCCTGTGTAATTTACAGGGTGGTTTAGCTGCCGAACTTGGTGCAACCCATGTCTACGCGTCGAGCCGTCCCCGCCGTTCTAGCGGCAGCTTTTGCCTTCCTCTTCTTCGCACTGGGTAATTATCTCGGTGCGCGTCAGTCCGCCGACAGCGACGATCAGTTCGTCGCGCTGCGGGCAGAGATTGCCCACCTCAAGCGCAAGAGCAGCGAAGTCACCGGTACGACCGGGACTATCGCCGACGCGCTCGCGCCGGCGCGCGACGACGCGATGCGCGCGTCGATCGTCGCCGACGTGAAGCGGGAGCTGACGGATGAGATGGGCCTGCTGCCGCTGCACCTGCTCCGCGATCGCAGCACCAGCTTCGTCGAGCTCTACTCGTACGACGACCGCGGCTCCAGCAGCTATGGCACCGCCGGTTACCTCGGCGACGGCTACTTCATCACCGTCAAGCACGGCGTCGTCGCGCTCAATCAGCCGAACCAGGTCGAGCCGCGCAAGATCACGTCGGTGAAGCTGATGTACAAGGGCCAGATGCTGACGGCCAAGATCGTCGACTCGGGCGACGCCAAGGTCGAGGTCGATCCGGGCGACTGGGCGATCGTCAAGGTGAAGGAACAGATCGACCTGCCGCCGCTGCACCTCCACCTGTCATATGGCTTCGAGTTCGCCGATCCGATCTTCCGCCTCGGCAACGACTACTCGAAGGGCATCATCCTCTCGACCGGCTACGTCGGCCAGCGGACGTCGAACAAGCTGGTGACCTGCCTGACCGACGGCCATCCTGGCGTCTCGGGCGGCGGCGTGTTGAACCGCGACGGCGAGCTCGTCGGCATTCCGATCGGGCGGATGCAGGGCGACTACCGGTTCTCGTTCATCCTGCCGCTGCGGCCCGAGATGTTCCGCAAGGTCAAGCACCTGAACGTGAGCTAGGGCTCGCGTTCTTCGCCGCGTCCCGACGGCCGGTAGAACTTCCGTCCCTTGTGCGACGGCGGAAGGCAGTCCATGTCGGCAACCCCTGCCGGCTCGTCGTGGGCGTACTTGTAGCCCTTCCCGTAATCCAGCTGTTTCATCAGCGGCGTCGGCGCGTTGCGCAGGTGCAGCGGCACCGGCTCCGCCACTTCCCTGGCCGCCGCCTCCGCCGCCTCACCGTAAGCGACGTAGACGGCGTTGCTCTTTGGCGCCCGGGCCAGGTAAATCGCCGCCTGCGCCAGCGCGGTATTGCCTTCGGGCAGGCCGATGAAGTGGACGGCATCCTTGGCCGCGACCGCGACGCTCAGCGCACGCGGGTCGGCGTTGCCGACATCTTCCGACGCGAACCGCACGAGCCGCCGCGCGATATAGAGCGGATCCTCGCCGGCTTCGACCATCCGCGCCAGCCAGTAGACGGACGCGTCGGCATCGCTGTTGCGCATCGACTTGTGCAGCGCCGAGATCAGGTTGTAGTGCTCTTCGCCGGTCTTGTCGTAGAGGAGGGCGCGGTTCTGCGTCAGTTCGACGACCAGCGCCGTGTCGATGGTCGTCGACTCGGCCGCGCCCGCCAGCATGTCGAGCAGGTTCAACGCGACTCGTGCGTCGCCATTTGCGTAGCGGACGATCGCGGCGATGGCATCGTCGGCGATTGAGAGGTTGGCGGCGCCGAGGCCGCGCTCGGGATCGCGCAGGGCCCGCTCGACAATCGTCCGCACCGCGTCGGCGCCGAGCGGCTTGAGGACGTAGACCTTCGAGCGCGACAGCAGCGCCGAGTTCACCTCGAACGACGGGTTCTCGGTCGTCGCGCCGATGAGCACGATGTCCCCGGCCTCGACCCGGGGCAGGAAGGCGTCCTGCTGCGCCTTGTTGAAGCGGTGGATCTCGTCGACGAAAAGAATCGTCCGCCGGCCGAGCCGGCGGCGCGTCTCTTCCGCTTCCGCCATGACGCCGCGGATTTCCTTGATCCCCGCCAGCACAGCGCTGAAGGCGACGAACTTCGCCTTGGTGGCGCTGGCGATCAGCCGCGCCAGCGTCGTCTTGCCGGTTCCTGGCGGGCCCCAGAGGATGATCGATTGCAGGCGATCGTTCTCGATCGCGATGCGCAGCGGCCGGCCGCGGCCGAGGAGCGCTTCCTGGCCGACGAACTCGTCGAGCGAGCGCGGCCGCATCCGCTCGGAGAGCGGCGTCGCCGACAGCGACGGGTCGGCAGCGGCGGCGTCGTCGCGGCGCTGCGGTTCTGGCCGTTCCGGTTCATCGAAGAGGGACATCGTGTCTCTGTCGTGACGCCTCGTAGAGGATGAGCGCGGCCGTGACCGCGACGTTCAGCGACTCCACCGGCGCGCGCATCGGGATCGTGACGTGGTCGTCGGCAGCGGCGATCGCCGCGTCGCTCAAGCCGCGGCCTTCGCCGCCGAGCAAGATCGCCAGCGGGCGCCGCAGGTTCGCTTGCGGCAGCGGCGTGCCCCGGCGAGGGACGGTCGCGGCGATTGCCAGGCCGCGCTGCCGCGCCTGCTCGATGGCGGCGTCGAGCGGCTGCGCCACGGCGATTGGCAGCCGGAAGGTGCTGCCCATCGCGCCGCGCAGCGCCTTCCAGCCGAACGGGTCGGCGGTCCCGACCGTCGTGATGACGCCGGAGGCACCGCAGGCGTCGGCCGTCCGGATGATGGCGCCGACATTGCCCGCGTCCTGGACGTTGTCGAGCAGCAGCACCAGCGGCATCTCGCCCGCGAGCACGGTTTCGATCGGCGCGGCCCTCGCCCTGGCGATGGCGACGATGCCGGCCGGCGCCTTGACCGGGCTGAGCGCTGCCATCACGGTCTCGGGAACGCGGACCGCCTCGGCGCCGGCGCGGAGCACGCGATCGACGAGGTGATCGGCGCGGGCGTCGATGGCGCGCTCGGCGAATGCGACAGTCTCGAGGACAACGCCGGAATCGAGCGCCTCTTCGAGCAGATGCTCGCCGTCGAGCAGGATCAGTTCCGACGCGCCACGCCCGCGCGCCAGGTCGCGGAAGCGCGTGACGAGCGGATTCTGCCGGCTCGAGATGCGGCGCATCGAGATCCCATTATAGGCGCCCGTTCTGCCGGCCCGTGCTACCATCTGACCGAGATGAAAGCGCGGATTCTAAAGAAGTTCGAGGAAGAGATCCATAAGCTGGATCGCGAGCTGAAAGCGGAGCTGCCGAAGGAAATTCAGCGCGCGCGCGAGCTCGGCGACCTGCGCGAGAACGCCGAGTATCACGCTGCCAAGGAGCGGCAGCGATTCGTCGAGGCGCGGATCAGCCTGCTGCAGCGGCGGGTCAGCGACATCATGCTGATGAACCTCGACAAGCTGCCGAAGGATCGCGTCGGCTTCGGTTCGACCGTTCATCTCAAGGACCCCGCCGGCCAGGTCATCACCTATCAGCTGGTGATGCCCGAGGACGCCGACGTCGATCAGGGGCTGATCTCGACGGCGTCGCCAATCGGGCGGGCCCTGCTCAACAAGGAAGAAGGCGACGAAGTCTCCGTGACGACGCCGAACGGCAGCAAGCGGTTCGAGCTCGTGCGGCTGCTGACGATTCACGACGAAGACCCGGGCGAACCGCAGCCGGGCGCCTGAGCGATCGCGTCCGGCGCCGTCGCCGGACCGATCGTCGATCGACGTTTCCGAGTCTCCTGCTCGTGCTCACTCCCGACGCTCCCGATCGTCAGTATTCCACCCGCCTGCGGACGGCGCTCGTCCTCACGGGCTCGGGCACGGCGGGCGCGTACCACGCCGGCGTGCTGCGGGCGCTCTACGAAGCCGGCATCCGCGTCGATCTCGTCGCCGGTCGCGGCATCGGCGCCATGGGCGCGATGTTCTCGGCCATGGACGGCGGGACGCGGTTGTGGGACGACAACGGTATCTGGCGCAGTCCCGGCGCACGCACCTTCTATCGCTGGCGGCGGACGCTGGCCGTCGCCGGCTGGGCGCTCATCGCCGCGGCGGCGCTGCTCGCCATTCCGATCGCGCTGCTCGCCGGCGCCGCGATCGTCGCGCTGCTCGGCATGCTCCTGACGTTCGTCGGGCTCGGCAGCGCCGCGAGCGTTGCCAACACGACCTACAGCGGCTGGATCGAGGCGATGTTCGCGCCGACGGCGCTGCCGACCGTGGTGCCGCGCCTCGCGGTGCTCGCGGCCCTGGTTGCGAGCGTCGCCGCGCTGGTCGCGATTGTCGTCCCGATGGTGGCGAAGGGGGCGCGCCGGCGCGCCAGTTATGGCATCGCCGGCCGCGTGCTGGGCGGTCCGCTGGCGACCGCGGAGCTGATGTCGCGCTCGTCGGCGGAGCTCTGGAACCTGATTCGCGGCGCCGCGCCGTTGACGCCGCCGCCTGCCGCAGAGCTCGGGCGCCGCTATGTCGAGCTCGTTGCCGAGAATCTCGGCCAGCCGGGTTTCCGCGAGCTGCTCGTCGCCGTGCACGATCTCGACGCCCGGCGCGACGTCGTCTTCGCGCTGCTGGCGCCGGCGGAGCGTGCCCGCTTCTTCACCCGTCCGGGACCGGACGGGGCGATGCGGCCGGCGGAGGCGTTCGATCTCGCCGGCGTCGCTCGCGATCACGCGCTCGACGCGCTCGCCGGCGCCATCGCGATGCCGATCGCGACCTGGCCGCACCTGCTGACGTTCGCGCCCGAAGGGCCGTGGCGCGGCGAGACGCACCGGCTGTGCGATCGGCCTGGCGCGCTGGCGCGGCTGCTCGAGGAGGTCGCCGCCGCCGGCGCGGAGCAGGTGGTAATCGTCAGCGGCCTGCCGCCGCAGGGTCGGCCGCACGAGCTGAGCTCGCAGCGCGGCGACCTGCGCGGCCACGCCGCTGAATCCCTGGACGGGTTCGAGTCCTCCGGGCTGCGCGACGTGCTGGAGCAGTGGACCGGGCGTTTCGCCGGGCTGTTTCTCATCCGGCCGGCGCACAATCCGGTCGGCCCGCTCGACTTCGCGGGCGTCTACGACGAGCGATCGGATCGGACCCACACCCTCGGTGAGCTGGTCGATCGCGGTTACGAGGACGCCTACCGGCAGTTCATCGAGCCGGTTGTCGCCGCCAGCGGGGACCGGCTCGAAACGGTCCAGCGCTGAATTGGCTCGATCCCGCGCCCCCCGAACCGGTCACGATTCATCGTCCCTTTCTTTCGCAGGCCACGCATGAAGCCAGCTACTGAGATGATTCACGCCGCCAGCGGCGCTGACGACGTTGCCGCGCCGTTGACGGTGCCGATCTACGAGACGACGACGTTCCTGTTCGACAGCGCGCAGGAAGTCCTCGATTACAACGAGGGCCGATCGGCGAAGTTCCTCTATTCGCGCTACGCCAATCCAACCATCGTCGCCGCCGAGCGCACGATTGCCGTACTCGAAGCGGCGGAGCGGTCGGTCCTGTTCTCGAGCGGGCAGGCGGCGGTCACCAACGTCCTCCTCGCGACGCTTTCGGCTGGCGACGAGCTCGTGTGCAGCGCCGCGATCTACGGCGGCACGTTCCACCTCATTGCCGATCTGCTGCCGCGGTTCGGCATCAAGTCGCGGTTCGTCTCGCTCGACGAGTTGCGCGACCCGGCGCGAATGCTGACGCCGGCGACCCGCCTGGTGTGGTTCGAGTCGCCAATCAACCCGACGCTGCGCTGCGTCGACGTCGCCGCTATCGCCGCAGCCTGCCGCGCCCGCGGTGTCACCTCGGTGATCGACAACACGTTCGCCAGCCCCGTCAACCAGCAGCCGCTGACGCTCGGCGTCGACCTCGTAATGGAGAGCGCGACGAAATACCTCAACGGCCACAGCGACGTCACTGCCGGCGTCGTGTCCGGGTCGGACGCGATGCTGGCGCCGATCGACAAGGCGCGGCGCCTGCTCGGCGGCATCCTCGATCCGTATCCCGCCTACGCGTTGATCCGCGGGCTGAAGACGCTGGCGGTCCGTGTCGCGCGTCACAACGCCAGCGCGCTGGCGGTCGCGGAATGGCTCGAGCGCAGCGGCAAGGTGGAGCGGGTTTACTATCCCGGCCTGGCCTCGCATCCCGATCATGCGATCGCGAAGCAGCAGATGCAGGGCTTCGGCGGCATGGTCTGCGTCGACGTCGGCGGCGGCTATGAGCGCGCGGCCGCGTTCTTCGATCGCCTGAAAGTATTCAAGCGCGCGGCCTCGCTCGGCGGCGTCGAGAGCCTCTGCAGCCTGCCGGTGCTCACCTCGCAGTGGGGACACACGGACGCGGAGCTGGCGGCCGCTGGCGTCACGCGCGGGATGGCCCGCCTCTCTGTCGGCCTCGAGGATCCCGAGGATCTGATCGCGGATCTGGAACAGGCGCTGCGGCACTGACGACCAGGGCGCTCGTCGTCGGCGCCGGGATCGGCGGGCTGACAGCGGCGCACGCGCTCCTGCAGGCCGGCCACGAGGTCCTGGTGCTGGAACGGGCCCCCGCCGCCGCCGAAGTTGGCGCCGGCATCTCTCTCTGGGCCAACGCCCTCGCCGCCCTCGATCAACTCGGGCTGGCGTCGCCGGTCAGGGCCCGCAGTATTCCCTACGCCGCCGGCGGCCTGCGCACGTGGGACGGCGGCTGGCTCGTCGCCATGAATCCCGGCATGCTCGATCGCGCCGACGGGGCGGCCGTCATCGTCCTGCATCGCGCCGATCTCCACGCCGTGCTCCTGTCGGGGCTCCCGCCGCAGACGGTTCGCTTCGGCGCCGACTGCACCGGCGTTCAGGACGGCGCCGACCGCGTCCTGGTCGATATCGCCGGTGGCGAGCGAGTCGAGGCGGACATTGTCGTCGGCGCGGACGGCCTGCGTTCGCGCGTGCGCGCGTCGCTTGCATGGCGAGGCCGCTCCCGACTACGCCGGCTGCACGGCCTGGCGCGCGGTGGTGCCATTTGCGGCCGATGTCCAGCCGGCGGAGACGTGGGGCTTCGGCCGGGTGTTCGGGCAGGTGCCGATCAGCGGTGGGCGTGTGTACTGGTACGCCACGAGCAACGTTCCCGCAGGCGGCCGTTCCGCCGACGCGCGCGCCGAACTGGCAGCCCTTTTCGCCGGTTGGCACGAGCCCATCGGGGCCCTGATCTCGTCGGCCGACAATGCGGCGATCCTGCGTAACGACATCTTCGATCGGCCCGTGCCGAGCCGGTGGGGCAGGGGACGCGTGACGCTGCTCGGAGACGCCGCCCACCCGATGACGCCATTCCTTGGCCAGGGCGCCTGTCAGGCGATCGAGGATGCGGTCGCGCTCGGCAAGTGCCTGCGCGGGGCCGCCGACGCCGCGGCGCTTCGCCGCTACGAGGCCGGCCGGCTCGATCGCGTGCGGCGGATCGTGCGTCGGTCGCGGCTGGCCGGTCGCCTCGCCAGGCTCGAGCATCCGCTCGCCGTGCGGCTGCGCAACGCGCTGCTGGCGCGCATCGGGGCGCGCCGGCAGCTCCGCGCGCTCGCCTCGGTGATCGACTACCGGGTGTGAGCCGCAGAGGCGGCTTACTTGACGACCGCTTCCTTCTTGCTCTTCTCGGGTGACTCGTGGAGGAACTGATCGGCCATGTCGGCGATCCGCGCCGTGATTTCCGGCGCGTCGAGATCGCCGAACTTGCCGCGAAAACGCTCGACCGGCACCACGGCCTTGGCCATCGAACGATGGCCGCCGGCATTGCCGACGTCGCCGAACCACCGCTTGACGAACTCGCCGGCGTTGCGGGAGTAGCCGAGGTTGCGGACGCTGATGATCACCTGGCCGTTGACGACGCCGCCGATGATCGTCCACTTCACATCCTCGAGCTGGAGGAAGAAGTCGGCGGTGTAGGGGATGAAGTCCTCGCGCGGCGCGTCGCCAATGAAGGCGCTGAACACCTGGTCCCGCATGACCCCGCCCTGGCTGGCGCGCGTCACGTACGACAGCCGGTCGAGCGTGATCTCCGCCCCCTCCATCTTGCGAATCAGCGCTGCATCCGCCAGCGGATAGAGGAAGGTGAACGCCTCGAGGTCGACGCGGTTCGTGTGCCGGGCGAAGAACAGCGTATCGGACTTGATGGCGTAGAGCATCGCCGTGGCCGTCCGCTCCGAGATGTTGACGTCGACGGCGCGGAGATGCTCGGTGAGGATGGTGCAGGTCGAGCCGTAGTCGGCGCGGATGTCCTTGAATACGGCGCTGTAGCCCGGCTGCTCGGGATGATGGTCGATCACCAGGTCGGCGCGATCGAGCAGGCCGCCGAAGTAATGCGGCTGGACGTCGACCGTGGCGATGCGCTCGAACTCCTCGAACGACGCCGGCGTAATCTGCTCCACGTGGATGTCGAGCATGTTCGCCATCCGCAGGTTCTCCGGCCGCGTCACGCCCTGAATCGCCCCGATGATCGCCGTCGTCTTGGTGCGGCGGAGCAGGTTCCGCAGCGCCAGGCCGCTGGCCAGGGCGTCGGGGTCGGGATCGTTGTGGAGCAGGATCAGGACGCGGTCGGCGTCGGCGAAGTAGCGCTGGTACTGCTGCACCCGCGCCCGCGTCATCGACCGGCTCAGCTCGGTGACGAGGGTCGGGCTGATCAACTCGCTCAGGCTGATATGCGTGACGTCGGGCTCGGCGGAGCTGGAGTACTCGGGCGTCTTCTCGGTCCGTTTGCCGGTGTGGAGGACGTAGATCAGCGTGCCGCCGGCGTCGCGAATCGCGGAGACTGTCTTCTTCGCGCTGCGGCGGCCGTTGTCTTCGACGACGAAACAGGTGCTGGGGGAGATGTCGGCCTTGAGGTAGGTATCCATCCGCCGCGGATCGCCGACGGTGACCTGGATGCCGGCGTCGTGGAGGCGTCGCGCCAGGGGCCGGCTTTCGACGAGGAAATCCACCTCGAAGCTCGGCAACAATACGTCGTCCAGGGAGCGAATGACCAGCTCGTCCTGACAGATGGCGAGAACGCGCACGTCAGGCGAGCCCCCCCGCTCCCACCAACCGCAGGATCCTCATGCCGGAAAATCGATTATACGCCGTGCGGCGGCGATTGCGCGGCCGACATGTGCGCGGCGCTGTCACAGTATCCTGATTGCCAAAACGCGCAAAATCGCCATAATGACGCGAGCGAACGGCGTTGGCGCGGCGGTTTCACCAGCGGATCTGGAGATCGGGGGTGGCTATGGCGACGCGGAGGGCCTGTGCGATCACTCTGGCGACGGCATTCGCCGTCAGCTCGATCACGATTGCCGCCCAGCAGCGCATCCGTGGCGGCGTCGATCTCGTGCACTTCTCGGTAATCGTCACCGATAAGCAGGGCGCGCCCATCGTCGGGCTGAAGCCCGAGGACTTCGAGCTCGTCGAAGAAGGGGCGCCGCAGAAAATCAGCTTCTTCTCGGAAGGCGATCCCGGCGAGGCCGACACGCTCGGTGAGGTGCTGCCGCTGCATCTCGGCGTCGCGATCGACACCAGCGGCAGCATGGAGCGCGACATCACCGACGTCCGCACCGGCGTCATCAGGTTCCTGCTCAACAACGAAGCGGCAATCGACTACACCCTGGTCGACTTCGACACCGAAGTGCGGGTGACGCGCTACAGCCCGCACGAGACCGAGCGCCTGATCGAGCGCATCCGCCGCAAGCGGCCGGACGGCTGGACCGCGCTCTACGACGCGGTCGGCGTCTATCTGAACAGCGTTGGGCCCCAGGATGGCCAGAAGATCCTGCTGCTCTACACCGATGGCGGCGACACCCGCAGCGAGCTCACGTTTACCGATCTCCTCGACCTGCTCAAGTCGTCCGACGTCACTGTCTACAGCATCGGCTACCTGGAGAACCAGAGCCCGAGCAACCGGACGCTGCAGCAGAGCCAGCTGCAGCGCATGGCGGCGATCACCGGCGGCCAGGCGTTCTTCCCCTCGAGCCTCAAGGAACTGGACAAGGTCTACGAGAAGATTCAGCGCGAGATCGCCGCGCGGTACGGCCTCGGCTACGTCTCCAGCAACACGCGCAAGGATGGCGCGTGGCGCAAGGTCGAAATCAAGCTGAAGCGCCCCGATTTGAAGAACGTCAAGCTGCGCACGCGAACCGGCTACCACGCGCCGTACCGTGCAGGCGGGCATTGAGAGTGACGACTGACTGACTTCGGGCGGCCGCGCCCGTCCCACACGCCCTCAGCAGCTGCGAAGCTATGGTACGATAACGGTTTACGCCCCTAGCCTGGGGCGCCGCCGTACTTCCAGGTCTCCGACCGCGCTGCTGCACATGGTCTCCAAGTACGACAACTTTGCTCTCGTCACCGACTTCGAGCTGAAGGGCGACCAGGCTCGCGCCATCGACGAGCTCGTCGACGGCCTGAACCGCGGCGACAAGGCGCAGGTCCTGCTGGGCGTCACCGGCTCCGGCAAGACGTTCACGATGGCGCAGTGCATCGCACGCGTGAACCGGCCGACGCTGGTGATGGCGCACAACAAGACGCTGGCGGCGCAGCTCTATCAGGAGTTCCGCCGCTTCTTTCCGCAGAACGCAGTCGAATACTTCGTCAGCTACTACGACTACTACCAGCCCGAGGCTTACGTCCCGACGACCGACTCGTACATCGAGAAGGAAGCGACGATCAACGACGAGATCGATCGGATGCGGCTGTCGGCGACGCGGTCGCTGTTCGAGCGCCGCGACGTCATCATCGTCGCCAGCGTCTCCTGCATCTACGGCCTCGGCTCGCCGGAGGCGTATTACGGGATGATGCTGCCGCTCGAGCGCGGTCAGCGCATCGATCGCGACCAGATCCTGCGCAAGCTCGTCGAAGTCCAGTACGAGCGCAACGACTACGACTTCAACCGCGGCGTCTTCCGCGTCCGTGGCGACATCGTCGAGGTCTACCCGTCTGTACGAGGATCAGGCGCTCCGCATCGAGCTGTTCGGCGACGAGGTCGACGAGCTGATCACATTCGATCCGCTGACCGGCAAGACCATCCGGCGCCACGACAAGGTCGCAATCTATCCGAAGACGCACTTCGTCACCTCGCGCGATCGGACCAAGCGGGCGGTCGAGACGATCAAGGAAGAGCTGGCATGGTACCGCGGCCAGCTCGAGACCGAAGGCAAGGTGCTCGAAGCGCACCGCCTGCATCAGCGGACGATGTTCGATCTCGAGATGATCAAGGAGATCGGCTACTGCCACGGGATCGAGAACTACGCCCGTCATCTCACCGGCCGCCAGCCGGGAGAGCCGCCGCCGACCCTGCTCGACTACCTGCCGGACGACGCCCTGGTGATCGTCGACGAAAGCCACCAGACGGTGCCGCAGATTCGCGGCATGTACTACGGCGACCGTTCGCGGAAGGAAGTTCTGGTGGCCTACGGCTTCCGCCTGCCGTCGGCACTCGACAACCGGCCGCTCAACTTCGAGGAGTGGGAGAAGCGCACCAACCAGCTGATGTTCGTTTCGGCGACTCCCGGCCCCTACGAACTGCATCATTCCGGCGGCGCCGTCGTCGAACAGATCATCCGCCCGACCGGCCTGGTCGATCCGCCGATCGACATCCGGCCGGTGCGCGGCCAGGTCGACGACCTCCTGGCGGAGATCCGCGAGCGGGCCGGGCGCGGCGAACGCGTCCTGGTGACGACGCTGACCAAGCGTATGGCCGAGGACCTGACGCAGTACTATCAGGAGCTCGGCGTCAAGGTGCGATACCTGCACTCCGACATCGAGACCCTCGAGCGCATCCAGATCCTGCGCGACCTGCGCCGCGGCGAGTTCGACGTGCTGGTGGGAATCAACCTGCTGCGCGAGGGGTTGGATCTGCCCGAGGTGTCGCTGGTCGCGATCCTCGACGCTGACAAGGAGGGCTTTCTGCGATCGGGTGGCTCGCTCATCCAGACGATCGGCCGCGCCGCGCGCAACGTCAACGGCCGCGCCATCATGTACGCCGACAAGGTCACCGATTCGATGCGCCACGCAATCAGCGAGACCGATCGCCGCCGCGCCATCCAGGAGGCCTACAACCTCGAGCACGGGATCACGCCGTCGTCGATCGTCAAGAGCATCGACGAGGTGATGAGCAGCATCTACGAGCGGGATTACGTCACCGTTGCCGCCGACGAGCAGGACCAGTTCCGCACGCACGGCGAGCTCGAGGCGCACATCGCCGAGCTGCGGCAGCAGATGAAGGCCGCCGCCGCCAACCTCGAGTTCGAGAAGGCGGCGCAGCTGCGGGATCGCATCAAGCAGCTCAAGAGCCGCGATCTCGGCCTGGTCGGGAGCCGGCGCTGATCGTGAAGTCCCGCATCGAAGAGTGGCTGAAGTCGGCGCTCCTGGAGGTCCAGGAGTACGTGTTGATGGTCGGGAAGGTCGGCCGCGGCCTGGTGACGCGCCCCTTTTACTACCGTGACGTGATCGAGCAGTTCGAGGCGATCGGCGTCGGCTCGTTGACGGTCGTGCTGTTGACCGGCATGTTCACCGGCATGGTGCTGGCGCTCCAGTCCGGCTTCACCCTCGATCAGTTCGGCGCCCGCTCGATGGTCGGCCGCCTAGTCAGCGCCACGATCATCAAGGAGCTGGCGCCGGTGTTGACCGGCCTGATGGTGGCGGGGCGGGTCGGGGCCGGGATCGCCGCCGAGCTCGGCTCGATGATGGTGACGGACCAGATCGCGGCGCTGCGGGCGCTCGGCACCGACCCGATCCGGAAGCTGGTCGTCCCGCGCATCCTCGCCGGCGTCGTCATGGTGCCGGTGCTGTCCGTGATCGCCAGCGGCATCGGCATGGTGGGCGGCTGGATCGTCACCTATTCGCTCCTGCGCGTCGCTTCCTCGGTCTACTGGAACGCCGTCGTCCAGGGGCTCTTCATCCAGGACGTCTACATGGGGCTGATCAAGCCCTTCTTCCTCGGCTTCGCCATCGTCAGCATCGGCTGCCACGTCGGCTTGCGGGCGAAGGGAGGGACGCAGGGCGTCGGCCGGGCGACGACGAACGCCGTCGTCGCCAGCTCGGTGGCGGTGATCGCCGTCGACTACCTCGTCACCCAGCTGCTGATCGTGTTGATGTACTGATGGATCGCCGATGACCGAGCTCGCGCCCAGACCAGCGCTCCTCGACGAGGCCCTTGGCCCCGGGGGCCCGATTATCGTCTTCGACGGCGTCTGGCTCGCCTTCGACGACAAGATAATCCTCCGCAACGTCAGCTTCACGCTGCAGACCGGGCACACCAAGGTCTTTCTCGGCGCCAGCGGCGCCGGCAAGTCGACGATCCTGCGCTTGATTCTCGGGCTGCTGAAACCGGACCAGGGGCAGATTTTCGTCAACGGCGAGCAGATCGACGCCATGAGCGAAGACCAGCTGATGACGGTCCGCGCCGACCTCGGCATGGTGTTCCAGGAAGGCGCGCTCTTCGACTCGCTGACGGTGCGCGAGAACGTCGGCTACAAGCTGTTCGAAGAGATGCACTGGCCGATGGATCGGGCCAACGCCAGGGTCGAAGAGGTGCTCGGCTTCATCGGCCTCGGCGAGTTCATCGACCGGATGCCGTCGGAGCTGTCGGGCGGCCAGCGGCGCCGCGTCGCGATCGCGCGGGCGATGGCGGCCAAGCCCCGGATCCTGCTCTACGACGAACCGACGACCGGTCTCGATCCGATCACGGCGCTGACCGTCGACGAGGAGATCATGAAGCTGCGCGACCTCGAGGGAGTCAGCTCGATCCTGGTGACGCACCAGCTGCGCGACGCGTTCTTCGTCGCCGAGCACATGGCGGTTCGCGACGGCCGGGAGCTGTCGTTTCCGCCCTCGTCCGGCCACAAGGCAGATGAGGCGGAGTTCATCATGCTGCGCGACGGGAAGATTGCGTTCGAGGGGACGGCCGGCGAGCTGCGGGCGGTGGCCGAGAAGGATCCCTACATAGAGGCGTTTCTTTCGTAAGCAACCCGGCCGAAAGGCCGGTGACAGGTTGAACCACTATGCCTAGAACACGTTCGCTGGCCTGGTCCGAGCTCAAGATCGGCATCGTTGCCATCGTGGCGATGGCGCTGGCCGTCATGCTCATCATCGCGGTGGGCGGCGCCGGCGGCTTCTCGTGGCAGCGCTACGAGCTCAAGACCAAGTTTCCCGACGTCAAGGGGTTGAAGAGCGGCGCGGTCGTCCGCGTCGCGGGCGTCGAGGTCGGCAAGGTGACCGAGGTCGCGCTCTCGGGCGCCGAGGTCGAGGTCGTGCTCGAGGTGAAGAAGGGCAACGAGGAGCGGATCACCTCGAACTCGCGCGCCTCCATCGGATCGTTGAGCCTGCTCGGTGAGCCGGTGATCGACATCAGCCCGACGACCGACGGGACGCCATTGAAGGACGGTGACTACATCCCGGCGGGACGCACGCCGGGCCAGCTGGCGGACGTCGCCGAGAGCGCCCGCGCCTCACTCGATTCGGTCAACGGGCTGCTTCAGGACATCAGGGCCGGCAAGGGCACCGTCGGCAAGCTCTTCAGCGACGATCAGCTCTACAAGGAGATCACGAAATTTGTCAATGCGGCCGAAGGCGTGACCGCCCATCTGCGCGACGGCCGCGGCACCCTCGGCATGCTGATCAAGGACCCGGCCGCGTATCAGCGGTTGAACGCGTCGCTCGAGAGCCTTCAGGAGATTGCCCGCGGCATCCGCGCCGGAGAGGGCACGCTCGGCAAGCTGGTGACGGATGACACGCTGGCCAAATCGCTGAACGCCACCTCGGCGAACCTCGAGGCGGTCACCGGCCGGCTGCAGCGCAACGACAACAGCATGGGCAAACTGTTGACCGAAAAGGAGCTGTACGACCGCTTCAACTCCATCGCGCTGCGTTTCGACACGATCTCCGCGAACCTGCAGAAGGCCGAGGGCACGGCCGGGCAACTGCTGCAGAACAAGGAGTTGTATGAGAACATGAATGCCGCCGCGAGCGAGCTGCGCGGCCTGCTCGGCGATATTCGCAAGGACCCGAAGAAGTACCTCAACGTCAGGGTGAGCATCTTCTGAAGGACGAAGGTCGAAGGTCGAACTTCGAAGTAGACGTTGGAAGTTAGAAGGGACCAAGGTTCAACGCAGAGGTTCGAAAAACGCGGCGAGCGGACGTGCGCAAAGGGCGGGTCGGGTGATCCGAAGGAGCTGACCGATGGCGAGAGATGATGGCGGCGTTGCGGGCACCATCGTGGTGACGTTCGTGCTTGGCGCGATTGCGGGCGCGGCGGTGGCGTTGCTGCTGGCGCCGGCCACCGGCGAGGACACACGGCGCGTCCTGGCGGAGAAAGCCAAGGAGGGCCGCGACAAGGCATCCGACGCGGCCCGTCAGGGACGGGACTTCCTCAATCGGCAGCGGGACCACCTCCAGACGGCGGTCGATCGCGGCCGCGAGGCCTATCACCAGGCTCGTGACGCCCAGCCGGGCCCGGCTGGGGGTGAGAACAACCTGTGAACTGGCCCCTGGTGTTTCTCGGCACGATCGCGTTCGCGACGCTGCTGATGGCGCTGATTCAGATTGGCGTCATCATTGCCCTGCTGCGCGTGACGAAACAGGCACAGCAGGCGATGAGCGATCTCCAGCGCGACGTCAAGCCGCTGCTGTCGAAAGCGACGGAGGTCGCGCACGAAGCGTCGCGCACCGCGACGCTGGCAACGGTGCAGGCCGAGAAGATCGATCGCCTCGTCACCGACCTGACGCAGCGCATCGACTACACCGCCGGCGTCGTCCAGCAGGCCATCATCACACCGGCCCGCGAGGGCCTGGCGATCGTCGCGGCGCTGAAGGCCGGTCTGACGGCCCTGCAGGGCATCCGCGAGCGGCCCCGCCACCAGCGGACGGCCGACGACGAAGACCCGCTGTTCATCGGCTGAGGCCCCGGCCTCACGGCCGCCGCTGCACCCCGGACCTCGCGCGTCGAGCTCCGGGGCTTGTTCTGTACGGCGGCTACTTGGCGCGCTTGAGCACGAGCGGCGTAGCCACGCCTCCCTGGGTCCAGGTTCCCGAGAGCTCGCCATCCTTCAGCGTGCCTTCGAACGAGCCGGCGACGCTGGGTGTGAAGAACCTGACGGCGGCGCCCTTCTGGATCACCGCCGCAACCGGAATCGCCACGTTTCCCTGATGTTCGTCAGAGGCAGGCCTTTCAGCTTCTCCCCGGGAATCCCGACCGTTCCATACCACTTTCCGCCGTCGGCCTTGAGGTCGATGACGACGCTGATCTCCTTGCCGGGAGCAGCGATCGTGCCCTCCCAGTGGCCGGCGGCGGGCGTCTGCGCCTGCGCGAGGCTCGCGACGGCCAGCGTCAGCGCCGCCGTCAGGGTAGTGAGCGTTCGCAATCGATCGGACATGAGCTATGACCTCCTGGAGATGAGCGTGGGGACGCAGCGGCTGCTTTCACTTCGAGCGCTGCGGCGGTCGCGTTCAGTCCCGAGGGTTTGAACGCGGCCCTGCGGCTGGAGTACACTTGGGGTTCCGCGATATCGGGCGCTTGGCTCAGCGGTAGAGCACCGCCTTCACACGGCGGGGGTCAGTGGTTCGAATCCACTAGCGCCCACCATCCTTCGCTCACACGAGCTAACGTCGAGCGTGAGCTTCGGCTCGGCGAGCCACGCGAAAGATGTCGCGCCGTAGCCGCGGCGGAGGCGGACCCTCTCTGTTGATCCAGTCCGGTGCAACATTAACCGTTTTACCCGTGGCTGCGCGACCGCAGCCTCCGTCCGCCGCCGCACCTTGGCGCTTGACGTGCGTCGCGCCGGCCCCCATGCTGGTTGTACATGCAAAGTGTTTATCTCTCGGCCGGTAAGACCCTGTGCCGATTCTGCGGCGAGCGGGTTTCCACCAATCAGCTCTCCATCCACATCGCCCGGCAGCACCCGCCGCGGCAGACCGACGTCGCCCCGACGCTCGTACGGCGTAAGCAGGCGGCCGGGCCGTCGCGCCCCGCCGTTCTCGACAGCGACAAGTAGGGCGCGCCCGGGGTCGGTGACGCAAAGGTTGTCGTGAAGCCCTGGGAAGTTCTCGAGCGGACCTCGGCGCCGGACGGTACGGAGCTGACGCTGGTCCGTCATCCGAGCGAGCTCGCCATCCTCGCCAACGGCCAGACCCTGATGTCGAGCCGGGCATTCGCTTCCGAGAAAGGCCTCGCGGTTCGCGGCTGTCACCAGGCCAGGACGCTCGCCAATCCATGCGTGCTCGTCGGCGGTCTCGGCATGGGCTTCACCGTCCGCGCCGCGCTCGACGTGCTCCCGCCAACGGCGACCGTCGTTGTCGCCGAGCTGGTTCCGGCCGTCGTCGAGTGGAACCGCACGATTCTCGGACCGCTGGCTCAGCATCCGTTGGACGATCCGAGGGTCCGTGTCGACGTCCGTGACGTCGCGGACGTCCTGCACACGAACCCGTCGACGTTCGACGCCGTGCTGCTGGACGTGGACAACGGCGCCGAGGCGCTTACCGTTTCGTCCAACAACAGGCTGTACAGCGAACGCGGAGTAGCGTCGATGCGGGCCGCGCTCAGGCCGGACGGCGTCCTGGCCGTCTGGTCGGCGGGGATCGATCGCCTGTTCGAGCGGCGGCTCCGTGCGGCGGGATTCCGCTGTCGTCGCGAGCAGCTCCACGGCCACGGAACCCGCGGCCGCCGTTACGCGATCGTTCTCGCCACCCCGCCTCCTCCCAAATAGCTGGCTCAGCCCGGGGACTGGCACGGGTGACTGTCCCCAGTGACTGTCCCCGGGGACTGGCACGAGTGACTGTCCCCAGTGACTGTCCCCGGGCGGCCGCCCTGCCCGGGGTCGGGATGTGTTCCTGCTATTTCCGGCGCTCGGGCAGCCGGCGTTCGGACGGGCCGTCGTACTGGTGATCCTTGGGGTCGATCTGTCGCATTGGCTGCTGCCGCTGCCGTTCTTCGTCGGCGTGCGCGGCGATGCCGGGCACGCGCGAGATGATGAACAGCGCGTCGGCGATGGTGGGCGGGATGCCCAGATCGCCGCAGACGGCGGCGATGGCACCGTCGATGTTGACCGGCAGCGTCCGGCCCTCGGCGTCGGGAAAGTCGTGCAGCACCAGTTCCACCGCGCGAATCATGCGGACGTGATCCGATTCGACTTCGAGCTCCAGCGCCATCTGGAAGAGCCGGGCGGCCCGCGGGTCGCGGGTGTGGAAGCGATGGCCGAAGCCGGGCGGCGTCTCGCGCGCGTCCAGGCTCTTCGTGACGATCTGCGTCGCGGCGTCGCGGACCGAGGCGCCCTCGCGCACGAGCGCCAGGCCGGCATCGAGGAACTGCATGCAGCTCTCGATGTCGCCGCCATGGTAGCGCCCGAAGCCGAGGACGCCGGCGGCGACGCAGGCCCGCAGCGGCGCGCCGGTGGTCGCGGTGTTGCGCGCCGCCAGCGTCGACGGCGGCGTCGCGCCGTGGTCGATGAACGACACCAGTAGCGCCTCCATCAGCCGCCCCATGCCGGGCGACGGAATCTCGCCGACCAGCAGCAGGTAGATGGCCTCCCCGAACGTGAGCCGCCCCATGATCTCGTCGAGGGGGTAGCCGCGCACGATGATCTTGTTGGGCTCGATCGACGTCAGGGCGGTGCGCCAGACCTCGTCCTTGGCAACGCGGCGGTCGGTCCGGCGGGCGGCGCTGGTGGCGGCGTCGATCTCGGTGGGGCGGGGTTTCATCGCGTGGCCCTCAGGTTCCGTACAGCCGATCGCCGAAGTCGCCGAGGCCGGGCAGGATGAACTTGTGCGCGTTGAGGCCGCGGTCGACGACCGGCGTGTAGATGTGCACGTCGGGATGATGCTGTTCAACCAGGGCCACGCCCTCGGGCGCGGCGACGATGCAGATCATGCGGATGTCGCGCCCGCCGGCGCGGCGAATCAGATCGAGCGCGGCGACGGCGCTGCCGCCGGTCGCGAGCATCGGGTCGATCATCAGCACGAAGGCGCCGTTCATGTCCGGCGGCAGCTTCGAGTAGTACTGCGAGGCGACGGCCGTCATCTCGTCGCGCTGCAGGCCGATGTGTCCGACCCGCGCCGTCGGGATCAACTCCAGTACGGCGTCGAGCATCCCGAGCCCGGCCCGCAGCACCGGTACCACGACCACACCGTCCTGC
>CAVVSF010000003.1:0-14281 GCA_963750915.1 uncultured Acidobacteriota bacterium | reverse complement strand
CCGACGCCGGCGTCGGCGAGGTTTCGGACCGGGCGAGCCGGGACGAAGTGTCGGAAGGTTCGGCCAGCGCGCGTTGGAGGGGCCTGGGAAGGCTATAGTGTTGCTACGCGGGCGATTCCGCGAGTCCGGAATCGCAGCCGCGCGAATCAGCACTGCGCTGAGTGGAGAGTGACGTGATATCGACGCGATCTGGCGCGAACCGTCGGTGGAACAGAGGGTTGTGGGGCGTGCTGGCGGTGGCGCTGGGGTGTGCGGGTTGCGCCGCGCCGATGCAGAGCGTCGGCAAGACGCGGCCGCCAGCGGCGCCGGATCGCCCGCCGCAGATCGTGCGCGACGCGACGCGGCCGACCGTCGGGGTCGCGTTCGGCGGCGGCAGCGCCCGCGGCATTGCCCACGTCGGCGTCATCCGCTGGCTGGAGGAGCACCGGATCCCGATCGACGTCGCCGCCGGTACCAGCATGGGCGGCCTCATCGGCGGCGCCTACGCGACCGGCATGGAGCCGGACGAGCTCGATGCCTTCATCGCCGGTCTCGACTGGGATCAGCTGTTCGGCGCCTCGACCTTCGCTTACAAGAACATCCGGCGCAAGGCCGACGCCCGCGACTATCCCGCCCGGCTCGAGTTCGGCTTGAAGGGCGGGATTGTGCCGCCGACGGCGCTCAACCGCGGCCAGGACGTCGAGCTGCTCCTCGGGCGCATTGCCGCGCCGTACTACAACGTCAACGACTTCGACGATCTGCCGACGCCCTTCCGCACCGTCGCCGTCGACCTGCTGTCGGCGGAGCCGGTGATCATGCGCAGCGGCTCGCTCGCCGAGGCGATGCGGGCGACGATGTCGCTGCCGCTGATCTTTCCGCCGATGGAGATCGACGGGCAGGTGCTGATCGACGGCGGCACCATGGACAACGTCCCGGCCGACGTCGTCAAGGCGATGGGGGCGAGCCGCGTCATCGCCGTCAACGTCGGCGACCTCACGGATCGCGAGAGCGTCAGCTTCACGATGCTGGGGGTTGCCGGCAACACGCTCGACGCGATGATGCGGGCGTCGACCCGCCGCGCCATCGCCGCCGCCGATGTCGTCATCGACGTGCCGCTCGAGAAGTACGGATCGCTCGACTGGCGGCGGGCCCCGGAGCTCATCAAGGAGGGCTACAACGCCGCCGAGGCGATGCGCGAGCAGTTGCTGCCGCTGGCGGTGAGCGAAGCCGAGTTCGAGGCGTGGCGCCGCGTCCGCCAGGGGCGCCGCTTGAAGGACCTGCCGGCGCCGGCGTTCATCGACTCCGAGGGGTTCGTCGCCAATGACGCCAAGCGTCTCAACACCCTCCTCGCTCCCTACGCCGCCAAGCCCCTCGACATCGCGGCGTTCGAAGCGGACATCGCCATTGTCGCCGGGCTGGATCGCTACGAGACAGTGACCTGGCGCCTGGTCAGCGACCCGGCGCGGGGCATCGGCCTGCGCGTGACCGGCCGGCCCAAGTCCTACGCGCCGCCGTTCATGATGCTGGGCGTGAACCTCTCGAACACGACGTCCAGCGACTTTCACATCACGGCGACCGGGCGCTATCTCGCCTTCGACGTCCTCGGGTCCGGCTCCGAGCTGCGGATCGACGGCACGCTCGGCTCCGATCCGACGGCTGCGGCGGAGCTCTACCAGCCGATCGGGCCGACGCCGCTGTTCGTCGCGCCGTACGCCGGTATCCGCCGCCAGACCTTCAATGTCATCGAGGACGACGCAGTTATTGCCCGCTACCGCCAGACCATCTCGCGCCTCGGCCTCAACGTCGGCGTGAACCTCGGGGCGCGAAGCGATCTGCGCATCGGCGCGTACGTGGGCCGTTCGACATCGTCAGTCAAAGTGGGCGACCCCGGATTTCCTGAGCTCGAGGGCAAGGAGACGGGCGCCGAAATGACCTGGCGCATGGACACCCAGGACAGCCCGGTCGTCCCCAGTCTCGGCGTCCACTCCCAGGTGCAGCTGAGACGTATCTTCAACGGGCCCGACATCGAGGTGGATGGCGAGACCTTCGAGTTCGGCAACCGTCTGACGCAGCTGTCGGCGGCGGGCAATCAGTTCTGGAGCCTGGGCCCCCGCAATCGTGTGTTCCTCTATGGCGGCCTCGGCACGTCCTTCGAGGACACGCCGCTGCCGACGGACGAGTTCACGCTCGGCTTGCCCTTCAGGCTCGGCTCCTACAACCCCGGTGAGATTAGCGGCGCCGAGTACCTACATCGCGACCGCCGGCTACCTGCGGCAGATTGGCCGGCTGCCGGACTTCATGGGCGGGCCGGTTTTTGCGGGCGGCTGGCTGGAGAACGGCGATGCGTTCGCCGAATGGTCGCTGGCCGGCTGGCGGACGAACGGCGGCGTCGGCGTCGTCATGGACACGCTCATCGGCCCCGTGCTCCTCGCCGGCTCCTGGGGCTTCGACGGACGGTGGCGCACCTACCTCGCCGTCGGACGCATCTTCGACTGATCCCGGCGCCGCCGCCGGGCTATTGCAGATGCTTGCCGAAGAACTGGAGCACGACCGGCCATGATGCCTGGGCCGCCTTGAGATTCGCGCCGCCGGCGCCGCCCTGGCCGAACATGAATCCGTGCCCGGCACCTTCGTAGGTGTGGACCTCGTAGCTCTTGCCCAGCTTCTTCATCGCTGCTTCCGTTCCGGGCAGCGTCGCATTGATTCGGGCGTCGTTCCCGGCGTAGAGCCCGAGCACCGGCGCCTTCACGTTCGCCAGGGCCGTCTCGTGCGTGCTGTCGGACGAGCCGGGCGCGTCACCGTAGAAGACGACGGCGGCGTTCAGCGCCGGCTGGGCCGCGGCGTAGCCGAAGGTGCGGGCCCCGCCCCAGCAGAAGCCGACCACGCCGGTCTTGCCGTTGGACGCCGGCAGCTTCCTGCCGTAGTCCATCGCCGCGTTCAACCGCGCGTTGACGTCGTCCGGGGTCAGGGACTGGATCGTCTTGCCGACGTCCTGTCCGAGTGATTCGGTTCCGCCGCCGTTCGGTCCCTTGCCCGACAGGAAATCGGGAACGATGGCGATGAAGCCGTCCTGGGCGAGCTGGTCGCCGAGTGCCCGCGCCATGTCGGACAGGCCGCGGATGTCGTGAATCACCAGGACGACGCCCGCCTTCTGCGGCCGCTCGGGGTACACGACCCAGCTCTTGAGCGCGCCGCCGTCCGGCAGCTTCACGTCCACCCATTCGCCATGCCGGCTCGATTCCTTCAGCGCTCGCGCGGCGAGGTCGGCGGTACCCGGCGGGATGGCGTCGTTCCACGGCACTTCAATCTGCGGGCCGCCGCGGCCGCCGCCCGGGGCAGCGGGTGGCTGTGCCTCGGCGGGCACTGCCTGCGGGTGATGCATCTTCGAGTGATCGATTACGCCCTGGGCCGCGGCCGAAGCGGCCACCACCAGCATCGACACCGCCAACGCGACTGACTTCATGCGGGATCCTCCATTAGCCGGGACTGAACCCGGGGCGCTCGCGCGCTTTTACAGACGTTTGTACCAGATATTCCGGAACTCGACGCGGAACGGGTCGCCGACGGCATCTGCAGGCCGCGCACGTGAAGCTTCTTCCAGCTCACGGCCGCAGGTACAGCGCCGTCGCCGCGACCAGGACGAAGACGATCAACCAGGCGATGGTGAAGCCGTTGAGATCTTCGCGGAACGTTCTCCAGACCCGCGTCCCTCCGGCGCTTCGCAGGTGGAGCAGGTTGACGAGCAGGAGCGGCCGCCTGGACGATCCGCGGGCCAGCTGCGGCGCGTCTTCGTCGTCGCTCGATCGCTCGAGCCGATCGAACAGATCGTCGACCGGCGCCGACGGCTCGGGCGCGGTGAGCAGGCTCACCACCACGAGCGCGACGGTACCGACGACAAGCGCGGCGAGGAAGACGTTCGGATCCCAGTGATCGAGGCGCTGCCCGGTCAAGGAGTAGAGCAGGAAGTTCGTCGCGAGGGCGCTGAAGACGCTCGCCAGGGCACCCCAGCGGTTGGCCCGGCGCCAGAGGATGCCGCCGAGGACGCTGATGCCCATGAAGGTCGCCAGGGTTTCCGTCAGCAGGAACGTATACAGCACGCTCTCGATCAGGAACATCGCATAGACCACGCCGAGCATGGTGATGACGAAGCCGCTGATCCGGCCGACCCACAGGTAGTGGCGGTCGTCACGATTCGGCACCAGGCGGCGCCGGTAGAGGCCTTCGGTGAAGAGCGCGCCGCTGTCGACGAGAAACGCCGAGCACGTCGACATGTTGGCCGCGAGGATCGACGCGATCATCAAGCCGAGCGCGCCGGGAAAGAGCAGCTGGCGGCAGGCGAAGCCGAAGGCGTTCTCCGGATCGCCGAGCATCGCCGCGTCGGCGTGGCCCTGCGCGATCATCGCCGCGACGATCAGCCCGACGAGGGCCCAGCCGACGGTGCACACGCGCTTCACCATGTTGCCGTAGAGCATGCCGACGCGGCAGGTCCGCTCGTCCTTGCCGGTGCCGACGGCGGCGAGCTGGTGCGGCTGCGCCATGATGCCGACCAGGCCGTTCACGGTCAGCATCGCGATCGCCCACGGGCCGATCCCGGACGGCGTCGCGAGCGAGAACCGGAACGGATCGAGCGTCGCCTGCATGCCGCTGATGCCGCCGACCACCTGGTAGCCGAGCGGGATCAGCATGAAGGACAGCGCGATGATGAGGATGCCCTGGAAGAGGTCGGTCCACGCCGCGGCGACCAGCCCGCCGACGAAGCTGTAGAGGATGAACATCACCGTCATCGCCACCACGATCTCGTTGACGCCGACGCCGCCGCCGGTCGCCTGGCTGATGACCTTGCCGGCGCCCTTCAGCATGCTGCCGGTATTGATGACGAAGAAGCAGATGGCGAAGACGATGTAGATCGCGGCCATCCACGAGCCGTAGCGGTCCTCGGTGAACTCCGCCATCGTCGTGCGGCGGATGCGCCGGAACACCGGCGCCATCAGCCAGTAGAACGGCGTGATGAAGAGGTTCTTCCACTGATACCAGATCGCGGACGCGCCGACGCTGTAGACGGCGCCGGCGAGCGCGACCGGCATTTCCGCATGCGTGCCGACGCCGAAGCTCTGGCCGATCATCAGCCACGGACCGAAGCGGCGGCCGCCGAGGAAGTACTCGCCGCTGCGCCGGACACGGTAGCCGACGATCAGGCCGATGGCGGTGATGATGACGAAGTAGGCGCCGATGACTATCCAGTCGAGGGTGGCGATGCTCATGCGGCTAGACCACGACCCGCAGCTCGTGCGACGACGGATCCCAGTCGGCGATCACCTTCCCGGCCGCGTGCGTGCCGAGATACGCCGCGGGAATGCTCGAAGCCATGGCCGCAACCTCCTCGATCGGCAGTCCGGTGAATCGGGCCGCGTTGCCAATCGCGCGGTCCATGGTCAGGCTCGAGCCGGCCAGGTACGGCGTGCCGGGAAGCGAGACGCGGCCGTCCTCGCCGAGCGCGGCCGTCACCGGCCCAATCGTATACTCGCCGGCCGGACTTGCGGCAGCGGCGGTGGCGTCCGTCACCAGGATCGTCGAGCGCGGGCCCTTGGCCCGGACCATCGCCTTGACGGTGGCAGGCGGCAGGTGATGCCCGTCGACGATCAGGCTGGCGAAGACGCGATCGGCGGCGAGCAGTTCCCAGATGACGTTCGGATGGCGCGGCAGCATCTGCGCGCAGCCGTTGCCGAGATGCGTCGCCAGCGTGGCGCCAGCGGCAATCGCGTCGGCGATCTGCAGGGGTGACGCGGCCGAGTGTCCGATCGCCACCCGCACGCCGGACGACACCAGGTGCTCGATGAGCGCCGGCGCGCCGGCGCTTTCCGCCGCCAGCGTGACGAGAACGATGCGGCCGCCGGCCGCATCCTGCCGGCGCGCGAAATCGTCGCGGCTGGCGGCGACGACGTGCGCCGCCGGATGCGCGCCGCGCGTGCCTTCCTCGGCGGAAATATACGGGCCTTCCATGTGCAGGCCGGCGATCGCCGGGTCCGGCACCCGGCTGAGGACCCGGGCGTTCGCCGCGAACGCCTCGAAGGTCGACGTGATCAACGTCGGCAGGCATCGCGTCACCCCGGTCGCGCGCATCCGCTCGAGCGCTTCGACGACGCGCTCGGCGGAGAGACCCGGCGCATTGAAGTCGACGCCGGCGAAGCCGTTCACCTGCAGGTCGAAGAATCCCGGCAGTTCGATCCGCATCGGTCACTCGCGGGTGGCGCCGCGTGTCTCCGGTCGCAGCAGCGACGCTGATTCAGCGTCGAGATACAGCGTCGCCTGCGCATGCGTCCTGAGGATCGAGGCCGGCGCCAGCGGCGAGATCGGGCCTTCCACGCAGGACCTGACCGCCTCGGCCTTGCGCCGGTCGGGTACGACGGCAACGATCTCGCGCGCTTTGAGAATCTGACGCACCGACATCGAGATCGCCTGTGTCGGCACCTCGGCCAGCGAGGCGAACCAGCCCTCGCCGACCTGCTGGTTGCGGCAGGCCACGTCGAGCCCGACGATGAGGTACGGGAGTTCGGTGTCGAAATCGGCGGGCGGATCGTTGAAGGCGAGGTGGCCGTTCTCGCCGATCCCGACAAACGCGAGATCGACGGGCGCCGCCGCGAGGGCGCGGCCGACCCGCTCGGCGGTGGCCGGCGCGTCGGTCTCGCCATCGAGCAGGTGATACCGCCTGATGCCGACCTTGCCAATCAGCCGCTCGAGCAGGTACTTCCGGAAGCTGGCGGGATGTTCGCGCGGCAGGCCGACGTACTCGTCGAGGTGGAAGAGCTCGACGCGACTCCAGTCGATGTCGGGCTCGGCGCAGAGCCGGTCGAGAAAATCGAACTGCGACGCTCCGGTCGCGGCCACGATGCGTACCGACGGCTCGGTGGCGAGGCGCGCGCGGAGGCCGCTACCGGCGTGCCGTGCCGCCGCCGCGCTCATCGCCTGCCGATCACGATAGGTCTCGATGTTCATGCCGCACCGGCGTCGCGCGAATACTATCAGGGCCGGCGCTCGGTCGCGGGCGCGGCGCAGCCATCCGGAACAGCCTTTCAGCGTAAGATGGTTTTCGTGCCGCATCCCCTTGTCCTCGCGCTCTTCTCGTCGACCACCGCCGCCAGTGACGCCGTGCGCGCGCTGCATGGCATCGGCATCCCCAGGGAGCAGATCTCCGTCGTCGCCCGGAGTCATGACGACGAACGGGCGCTCGCCGACGCGATGGACGCGACGCCCGGCGTCGAGCTCGAACATTCACGCGTGGCGCAGCGCCTGGGAGAGTTGAGCGGCCAGGTGCTGGCGGCAATCGCGATCGTCCTGCCGGGGATGGGACCGGTCGTCACGGCCGGTCCCCTCGCCGCCGAGCTCGGCTCCGCCGCCGGACACGCGGCTGGCAGCCTGGGTTCGGTCCTGGGCGGGGCCGGGCTGGCCCACGCGCGGGCGCAGGCGATCCAGCGCGAAGTCGAGCAGGGCGCGCTGCTGATTGGCGTCCACGTCGGGGATGCGGAGGTCGACCGCGTGCGGACGACGCTCGAGGCCGCCAGGCCGCTGCAGTTCGACGTCACGACGTGGTCGTGAGTCGCTACCATCCACGACGTCCGTAATATTCGAACTCAATTCTGGTCGGGTTCGCCTACACTAGCAGGCTGATGAACAACCAGCCTGCAAGGCAGAAGGGATAAAGCAGAAGCCTTCTCCCTTTTGCCTTCTCCCTTTTCCTTCTACATGCGCCGTCAGTATCGAATCAGCAGCAGCATCCGTAGCGTCGTGTTCGCGTCGGCGATCGTGGCAGGAGGATATGGCGTGGCCCTGGCTCAAACGCCCGGTCAGCCACCGGACGAGCACAAGCCGCCGGTCTGGAATCCCACTTCGACCCGGACCTTCGAACTGTTTCCTGCGGGCGACGTCTACCCGGTCTACGTGGCCGATCCGCACCGGCCGACGACGGGGCTCAGCGAAGCGTTTTACACCCGCATCCGCATTCCAGACTCGAGCTCGCCACGCACGTGGCTGACGGCCGGAGGCCGGTTCGGCGTCGCGCGCTTCGGCTCCACTGTTCCAGGTGGCCGTTTCTGGCAGGTCAGCATCGACGCCGGGCTCGACGCGGTGTTCGATGCGCAGCTCAAGAACGACGCGATCGGTTGGGACGGCAACTACGGATTGACGGTCACGACCGCGACCGCGGCGTCGCCGCTGGCGTTCAAGGTCGCGGTGTTGCATGTTTCAGCGCACCTCGGCGACGAGTACGACGATCGGACGGATCTCTCCCGTATCAACTACACGCGCGAAGAAGTGGCCCTGGGCACGGCGTGGCGTTTCAAGCCGCGGTGGCGGGCCTACGGGGACGTCGGGATCGCGTATCGCATGCGGAGCGAAGGCCAGGAGCGGTTGCGCTGGCAGGCAGGCCTCGAGTACGAAGCGCGCCCGACCGTCTTCAGCGGACGCATGGCGTGGTACGGCGCGCTCGACCTGTCCGCGCTCGAGGAGCGCGACTGGCGCCTGGACACATCCCTCCAGGGTGGCCTCGTGACCAGGATCGGCGGCCGCGCGTATCGCATGTTCGTGCAGTGGTACGACGGCCGCGCTCCAATCGGGCAGTTCACCGACTATTCCGAGGCGAGTCTTTCCCTCGGCCTGAAGGTCGATTTTTAACCGAGGGGCTTCGCCCCTCGGACTCCCCGACACGCTCTCTCGCGCGCCGCTTCGACGGCGCGCTCCGTTCGCGTGGCTCGCTCGCTTCGCTCACTCGCGCGGTTCTGAGATAGGTTCCGCTCGCTCGCGTGGTTCTGAGACAGGTTCCAGCTTCTAGCCTGAGCGCGGCGGCTCGCTCGCTGGTTCCGCAGCCGGCATGCTGATGCGGAATGTCGCGCCGTCGCCCGCGTTCGTCAGCGCGTGCAGCGAGCCGTCGTGGCGGCGCACGATCGAGCGGGAGATGGCGAGCCCCATGCCGACGCCGCCGGCCTTGGTCGTGTAGAACGGCTCGAACAGGCGCAGGCGATCGTCCGGCGTGAAGCCGCGTCCGGTGTCGCGAACGTTCACGCGCACGACATTGCGGGAATGCCGGCTCGTGATCGAGAGCCGGCGATGCGCCGGGGCCTCGCGCATCGCGTCCGCGGCATTCAGGACGAGATTCAACACCACCTGCCGGACCTGCACCGCGTCGCCGATGACGCACGGCAGCTGCGCGTCCAGCCGCAGGTCGAGCGCGATGTGCAGCTCGCGCAGGCGAGGCTGCGCAATCTCCAGGATGTCGCGGACGACGTCGTTGAGGTTGAGCCGTTCGGACTCGGTCGGGCGGCTCGCGAACATGTCGCGCGTGCTTTCGACGATGTGACTGGCGCGCCGGCTCTCCTGCAGCACGTCCTTGAGGGCGCCCTTCAGGTCGGCCGTGAACGTGCCGGAGTCGATCCATCTGAGGCAGGCGTTGGTGTTGGTCGTAATCGCCGTCAGCGGCTGGTTGAGCTCGTGCGCGAGCGCCGCGCTCATCTCCGTCATCGCCGAGATGCGCCAGGTCCGGGCAAGGGCGTCGGTAGCGTCACGGAGAGCCCGCTCGGACTCCTTGCGTTCCGTGATATCGGCGTACGTGCCGGTGGCGTGCGTCGGCGTGCCGTCGGTACGCGAGCTGGTCGCTCCCTTGCTGTCAATCCAGCGCAACGACCCGTCGCGATGGACCATCCGGATCTCCATTTCGAACGTGCTCGCGGCGCCGCTGGCCAGGGCGTCCAGGCGCGCCCGGATTTCATCGCGGTCGAGCGGCGCGATGCACCGCATCCAGCCGGCGAAGTCGTCTCGAATCTCTTCGTCGCCGTATCCGAGCATGCGCTTGAGGTCACCCTCGACGTGAAGATCACCGTCGGGCATGTTCCATTCCCAGACGCCGACGCCGCCGGCGGCGGTCGCGAGCTCGTAGCGCTGCTGCGTCTCGTGCAGGCGCGCCATGATCGCGTTGTTCTCGTGTCCGGCCTCGATCAGCCGGCGACGTTCGGTCCGCTGCTCCTCGAGCAGACCAGCGATGAGCATCATCAGGACGGCGCTGCCACTGAGGAAGACGTCGACGCCGAGCACGGTGTCGGCGGACAGGCGGGCGACGAACGGCCCCTCGCCGCGCGAGGCGGTCGTGATCGTGAGCAGCGTCGTCCACAGGAGGGCGAACGAGAGTCCCGAGGCGCCGAACCGGACGACGGCCCAGAGCAGGAAGGGGAGCGGGGCGTAGAGCGCCGCCGACAGGCCGAGCACGCTGCCCTGCGTGAGGAACGCGGTCGCCGCATGCACGCCGGCGATGCCGAGGGTCAGCAGGACGAACTCCATCCAGCGCGCCGGCAGCGCGGCGCGCGGCGCGAGCAGGAACTGGCCGGTCACGAACAGCGGCGGAATGAGCGTCATCGACGCCACCGCGTTGGTGATCGTTCGCGCCAGCCAGGCGCCCCGGAAATCGGTCGCCCAGCCGAGATGCACGTAGGAGGCAGCCGGTATCAGTGAGGCGATCGCCGGGGCGCCGATACAGGCACAGGCGATGAAGATGACGGCACTGCGTACGTCCGGGAACAGGTGCGCGACCACGGTCCGCCGATTGACACAGAACGCGGCGACGACAGCCTGGACGCTGTTGCCTGCGAACTGAATCAGCCACGCGCCCAGCGGCACGCCGTCCATGGTGTGCGCCACGCCGTGGGCGGCGAGCGCGCTGATCAGCAGGCCCGGCCACGCCGCCGGCCGCGCCAGCAGCAGGGCCGCGGTCAGCACCGCCGTCGGTGGCCAGAAGAAGGAGATGCCGCTGAGGGGAAAGCGAAGAGCGAAGCCGGCGAGGCATCCGAGGTAGTACGCCAGTCCGACGATGAGGAAGGGACCGGCCGCGCGTCCGAGCCTCAACGGCTCGATGCGCGTCGCAGCGGGCGAAGCGAGGACGGCGTCCGGAATCCTGCCCATGATGCGCGGCGGTTTTGTTCTGCCTCCCGGATACGGGACAGTACCACAGCAGGGCTGGAAATGGTAAGCCGACGGCGGAGCTGAATCTCCGTCCTGCACGCGTTCCGAGTTCCGCGCCATTCGCGTTAAATACGTAAGGCGGAGCTTCAGCTCCGCCGGTACGTAGGGCGGAGCTTCAGCTCCGCCGGCGAATCTGATCTGGAGTCTGCCGTGATCTCGGCCGATCGGCCTGGAGGCCGGTCGGCGCCGGCCTCCAGGAATGCTCGAAATTCAGTGCCGGCCGCCGCAGCCGCGCACGTACGCGACGCCGTGCGGCCGCCCGGTTCCGGGGTACATGAAGGTGTCGACGATGCTCCGCCTGAAGGCGTCGACCTTGACGACCCCTCCGTTGCCGGCGGCGAGAGTATTGAACGCAGCGTAGACGTAGCGCCCGTCGGCAGACTCCGCCGCCAGGTCGCCGAACGTGCCTGCGCCCGCGAGATCCAGCGTCTTCGACAGCGTCATCGTCTCGGTGTCGACGAATGCCAGGCGCGCCGGCGAGCCTCGGAGGCCGACAATGAGCGTGCGCTCGCCCGGCGTCAGGATGAGCGACTCCGGCTGCACCCCGACGGGGAGCGGCTCGCCGATCGCGGTGAACGAATCCACATCGATGGTCCTGATGGTGCCCTCGACCCGCATCGCGACGAAGAGGGTTTCGCCGTCGCGGGTAGGCAGCACTTCGCTCGGTGAACTGTTCGCGAGCCCCATGGCAACGGCCTTGATCGGTCTCGAGCTGGCGCAACGGAACCTGCGTCACCAGGTTCTGGCCTTCGTGCGGGACGAAGAGGAACCTGTCGTCGGGTGACGGCTCCGGCGCGTGGGCGGTGGTGCCCGGCTGGTTGCTCGACGGGAAGACGATCGCCGCATGGGTGCGGGTATCGACGGCGGCGACCGTGTTGCCGCTGAAGAGCCCGACGAAGAGCGCCTTGCCGTCATGGCTGACCGAGAGATGATGCGGCCGCGCGCCCGGGTCGAACTCGATCGTGTCGAGGAGCTCGCGGGTGGTCGCCGAGAGGACGAAGACCTTGCTGGAATCGTCCGAGACGAAAACCTTGCCGGCCCGGCGGGAGAAGGCGATGTCGTGCACCCCGGGTCCGACTACCAGCGGGATCGCCGTGACCGGGTCTCCGGTCGCCGCGTCGAACACCATCACGGTTCCCTGGTCGCGGTTGGTCACCCAGACGGTGTCTCGCTCGTGAGAGTGCTCATTGGAGGTCGTGGCGGCAAGCGGCGACATTGCGGTTGCGCACAGGAGAGCGAGGGCAGCGCGGCGGCCGACGGATCGGCGGGCGAGTGAATCTGAACGCATGGTCATTGAGACTCCTTTCGTGCGGAAGGTAGCCGCCAACGCGGAGAGGGGCCATGGACGCGGGGTGGGAATCAGCTGCATTCGGGGTGAACGCGCAAGTCGACGCCCCTCAATAATTTGGCGGTGGGCATGACGTCCGAAATTTCCTCGAAGGCTGGTTCAATGCAGGAACCCGGGGGGCTTCCATCTCGCGGCGCCCACTACCGGTTCGGCGTCTTCGAGCTCGACGCCGCCACGCTCGAGCTGCGCAAGGACGGCCGGGCCGTGCGCGTCCGCCCGCAATCGTTGAAGCTGCTGGCCCTGCTTCTCACTCGTCCTGGAGACGTGGTGTCGCGAGACGACATCCAGCAGGCGCTCTGGGGGCGGGACACGTTCGTCGACTTCGAGCAGGGCGTGAACCACGCCATAAGGGAATTGCGCGCGGTGCTGGGCGACAGCGCCGAATCACCCTGCTTCATCCGGACGTTCGCCCGCCGCGGCTATGGATTCATCGCGCCGATCGAGCGGCTTCCGCTCGAGGTCGCGGCCGCCGCCGCCCCGCTCGTTGCCCCCGCACCGCCCGGGCGTCCGGGTGCCCGGCGGCGGCTCGGGATCGCCGCGGCCCTGGTGGGGTTCGCCGCCGCGGCTGCGATTCTCGTCGGACTCGCGCCGTGGTCGCGCGACGCGGCGTCGCCACTGCCTCCCACCATCGAGGTTGTCCCATTCGCGGCCGCGGCGACCGATTCCGCGCTGGGCGCCGGGCTCGCGAGCGCGATCGTGACGCGGCTCGGGGCGCAGCATCGCGCCTTCGTGCGATCCGCGCCGATTTCTGGACCACCCTCCGGGAATCGCGGCCGCGACCACCTGCGCGGGGCGGCGCTCGTCCTCTCGGGCGAGGTGCTCCGTCAAGGAGACGACATCGCCGTGGCGGCGCGGCTCGAGCGGGTGGCGACGGGAGAAGTGGTCTGGACCGAGCGTTTTCAATTGCGCGCGACAGAGCTGCACAGCCTCGAGAACGTCATCGCCGAACGCGTCGTCACCGCGCTCGACCTGAATATTGCCGCGGCGGAACAGGACCGGCTCCGCCGCCGCTATACAGAGAACGTCGCCGCGTATCAGGACTATCTGCAGGGGCGGGCGCTGCTGGTGCGCTACACGCCTGACGCGACGCTCGGCGCCATCGCCGCGTTCGAGTCGGCGATTCGACGCGATCCCGTGTACACGCTCGCGCGGGCCGGCCTGGCGATGGCGTGCGCCGACATGTGCCTCAGGTTCGCGCGGCCGTCAGACGTCGAGCGGTGGGGACAGCGCGCCGAGGCGGAAGCCCGGGCGGCGCTGGAACTCGATGGCAACATCGCCGAGGCACACCTCGCGCGCGCCGCGGTCGCGCGCAAGCGCGAGTTCGACTGGAACCAGGTTGTCGTCTCGAGCCGGCGCGCGCTGGCGCTCAATCCCAGCCTCGACCAGGCGCACTTCTTCATCGCCGCCGCGTATGGCCACCTTGGCTATATGGAGGAGGCGAGGATGGCCGTCGAGAGCGGGCAGCGGCTGCGACACCTTGATGAGCTCGAGGCGACCGCCAGCAAGGCATCCTTGCTTTGTGGTCCGGCAACTTCGCGCCGTCGCGGGTCCATCTCGAGGAAGCCAGCCGCCTGAGCGATCAAGCGATCGCAGATACGTATCTGGCGCTCGCCTACTACTATTCGGGGAGTGTCGAGCAGAGCCGCGCGCTTCTCGAATCGCTGTCGCGATCGTCATCGGCGTCGACGGCAGCGCGGGCCGGCGCGGCCCTGGCGAGTATCCTGGCGCGTGTCCACCCATCGGATGCCCGCGTCCACATCGAACGCGTGGTCAAGTGCGAGTATCGCGACCATCACGTTGCCTACAGCCTCGGGACGGTGTACGCGCAGCTCGGCGATGCGGCAGAAGCCACGCGCTGGCTGAAGACGGCGGCGGATACCGGTTTTCCCTGCCTCACTGGTTCGAGCGCGACCCGCTGCTCGACCCGCTGCGCAGCGCCCCGGCGTTCCCGGA
>CAVVSF010000002.1:0-793571 GCA_963750915.1 uncultured Acidobacteriota bacterium | reverse complement strand
GTGAATTGTCACGTGCCGCAGGCTGTAGCGACGATCGTGACGCGCCTCCTGAAGAAGGCGCCGGACGCCCGTTTTCAATCCGCCGCTGATCTCGCGTGGGCACTGGAGCAGGTCAAGCAGGTGCCATTCGATGTCGCCGCCCACCAGTTGCCTGCACGCGACGCCATCACGACTGGCCGTTGGCGATGGCTCCAGTGGGTCGCAGCGGCAGCGATGGCCGCCGTGGTTCTAGTGGGTGGATGGTGGCTGCTCCCGAAACAACTCGGGCGCCCGTCGCCATGCAGCTGACGCAGTTCAGCTGACGCTGCCGGCGCGAATGGTGCTGGACTCCGCGCCGATTGTCTCGCCGGACAGCCAGCACATCGCGTTCGTGGGCGTCGATGCATCGGGGTCCCGGCTCTTCGTCCGCAACCTGGCCTCCCTCCACGCAGCGATGGTCCCGGGGACTGAAGGCGCGGCAGCCCTTCTGGTCGCCTACAGTCGGTCGCTCGGGTTCTTCGCTCGAGGCAAGCTGATGAAGGTCGCGGTCGTGGGCGGTGTGCCGGTCGTCATTGCCGATGCGCTGGACGGCCGGGGGGGCGCGTGGAGCAATTCCGGGACCGTCGTGTTTGCGCCCATCTGAACGTGTCTTCACTTGCGAAGGTGTTCCCCGACGCTGGACGAATCGAGCCGGCCACGCTGCTCGACCACACGCAAGGCGAGAACTCGCACCGATGGCCAGTCTTCCTTCCCGACGGCGTCCACTTTCTCTACTTCGTCCGCTCGACGGCCGACGAAAGGCGAGGTGTGTACGCTGGGAGCGTCGATCGCACCGCAGCCGTGCCCAGAGTCCCGCTCTTCCAGTCGGAGTCTGAGGTCGTGTTCGCGCCGCCATCCTCTGGGCGCGGACCGGGCAATCTGCTCTACGTTAGGAACGGCCGGCTTGAGGCTCGCTCGTTTGATGCCGATCGCCTCACCCTGGTCGGAGATGCTCGTACGCTCGACGTTCAAGCGGGCGGGAACACGACGTATCACTCCTCGATGCTGAGTGCGTCGGCGGATGTGCTCGCGTTTGCCTCGGCGCCGATGCCGTTCGGGATGCGCCTCGGTTCCGTGCAGCGAAACGGTGAGGACCTTCAACTTCAAAAGGAGAGTGAAATTCAGAATTGGCCGCGTCTCTCGCCCAATGGTCAACGGCTCGCGCGCCAGCGAATCGATGGAGTGCGAGGCAACCCTGACATCTGGGTAGACAATCTCGCGCGTGGGACACGTGTGCGCGTGACAACCGCCCCCGAGCCTGACATCTTTCCGGTCTGGTCCCCGAACGGGGCCCGCCTGGCGTACGTGGCGGGCAATTCGCCCGGCAGGCCAGGCCAAAGGAACCTCAGCATCGCTGCAGCGGATGGCACTGTCCTGCAGGCCTTCCCATGCCCTGGTGGCCCTGGCATCTACTGCGAGCCAACAGACTGGACGCCCGATGGCCAGCGCATCATCGTCAACGTTCGCGGCGTGCGCGGCGGCGATGTCTGGACCGTCGGCACGGAACCCGGGGAATCCGCGCAACCGCTGCTTGCCGAGCCGTACACTGAACGCGATGCGCGAGTCTCACCAGACGGCCGCTGGATCAGTTACGTATCCGACGAGTCGGGACGACCAGAGGTGTCGGTGCGCAACATTTCGGGTCCACCGACACGCATGGTTGTTTCCGGTGATGGAGGTGATCAGCCAGTCTGGCGCCGCGATGGGGCCGAGCTCTTTTTTGTCGACCCTGGCGGGCGGCTCCGAAGTGTGTCGGTGCGCCGGACAGCCGATGGGACCCCGAGATTCGGATTGCCGGTCCCGCTCGAGGTTCCGCCGATCGGCTTCGGGCACTGGGGAGCGCAATACGACGTCTCTCCCGACGGACGCCGCCTTTACTTCCTGCGCCGCAATGATGACCCAGCGCCCCGCGAAATCAATGTGGTCATCGGTTGGCAATCGCTTCTTAAACCGAGTGCCCACCGCTGAGCGCGCATTGGCCTGTACACGGTCATCAGAATTAAGAGAACCCTGGCAGGAGTTTCAATTTTCAGTCAGGCTGCCGCGACCCACAGCTCCAAGTACCGGCGGTTGCGGGCCCCCGCAACCAATATTACCGACCGCAGCCGTGACCGTCCCGCCGCTGGCTGCGGTCAGCATCTCTCCAAGATTTCCCAACGACTTGTAGCAGTCCATCTGCCGGGATCTCGATCCGGTCGATAAAGCCGCGGAGCGCGTGACGTGCGGCGTCCCTCTCCACATCGTGCTCCAGCGCTGCGGCGAGCAACGTCGCCTTCTGACGGAACACCTCAGCCATGTGCGGGTGCAGAGCTGGCATCGGCACATCCTCGTCCGCCGAGGCGATGACTGCTTTCAGCTCGTTGCGACGCTGCTCGATCAGTGTCAGTTCCGCCTTCCACGCCTCGTCGCGGAACCCCTCGAGCAGTAACCCTAGAATCTCTTTGGATCGACGATCCACAGCGAGGGTCTCGCGAGCGGCGCCTGCCTGCGTCGTACGATGTTCCCGACGTCGCTCGTTCACGGCCTCGGTAAAATCCCTTGCACACTCGTCGAGGGCGCCCCGCTCGAAGACCGTCTCCCGTTTGCCCCGCTGCCCCTTGGTGGTCGAGGGGATGACGCGACCCGTAAGAGTTGCCTCCGACGATTAGCCAACATCATGACCGTCATCCCGGCAGTCGCACGAAACCTGGTCACCGATCGCATGGGCAACGACGGCAGCACACGAACAGCAGTCGCGCCTCGGCGCTTTACCGCTGAGTAGTCAGAGTAAGTCACAGTGCCTCACTCATGGCACTGGAGACGGCTTGGTCAAACGTCATCGCCCGGCCCGTTGCCCAGACGGCTGCGAAACGTTCGGGGTCCAAATCCCGGCGTGCGCATTCAAGGTGCTGCTCAGACTCGGCACGTTCGTTCGGGGGTCGGCAAGTAGACGTTCTCTCCCTAAACGCCTGCGACGCTCCCCAAAGCAACACGGCGCGCTCGGCCTGCCCTTTCACGAGCAATGAGGCCCCAATGTTCTCGAGCAGTCGCGGGAGCTGAGTCTGGTCGCCTATGTCCAGCAACATTGCGAGGCTCTTTCGATATAGGGCCAGCGCAGTGTCCTGATCGCCTTCTAAGCGCGCGATGTCCGCCAAGCCGAGAAGCGACTCGGCGATGCCGTGCCGCATTCCCATTCGCTGGAACAAGGCCAGGCTCTCTTCGTGATGAAGTCTTGCTCCGGCATTGTCTTCGCGCCGTACCGCAAGCCGCCCCAGGCAGTTGAGCGCGACCCCGATCTTCGGCTTGTAATCAAATTCTCGCAGTAGCGAGAGTGTCTTCTCGAAATTGGATCGAGCCTCCCCGTACGCTCCGAGGTGCTCGGCCTCGGCGCCGAGGCACAGCAGCGTGGCCGCGACCAGACGCCTGTCTCCGACCTGGCGAGAGATCGCGAGCCCTTCTTCGTTCAGGGCCCGCGCCGCCTCGTGTTCGCCCTGTCGGCAAACCAGCTCACCGAGTGTATTGAGTGCGACCGGCATCAACGCCTTGTCCCCAAGGTTCCGCGCCAGCGCTAGGCTTTCCTCGAGCAGCAATCGCGCCGCTGCATGGTCGCCCATTCGACTCGACAAGTCACCGCAGTTGACGAGCGCCATGGCGATCCCGTGTTTGTCCTCGACCTCGCGGAATGTCGCCAGGCTTTCGTCGAACAACGTACGAGCTGTCCTGTACTCGCCTTGTTGTGCCGCCAGGATGCCCAGGTTGTTGAGCGTAATGGCGAGGGCCGATCTGTTCCCGAGCCTCCGACGGATCGCGAGACTTTGTTCCAAGCAGGCCCGCGCTTCTGCGAATTCGCCTTGGTCGCCATAGCCGATCGCGGCCGTGTTCAGCGCGACGGCGGTCTCATGCTCGTCGCCGCATTCGCGCGCGAGGATCAACGCTTCCTCGACGATTGATCGTACGGCGGCGTGGTCTCCCTGCTGCTGGACGAGTCGGGCGGCAGCATTCAGGGCCCTCACTCGCGGGCCTGCGTGCAGGTATGCAGCTTCGCGTTCGAGCAGACCCGCCAGCCACCGCCTCCCTTCGCCCCAGTATCCCTGCAGGTACCAGAATCGCCCGAGCGACCCGGCGAGACTGAGCGCGAGCTGGAGGTCGTATTCCGACGCCCAGTTGAGAGCAGCGCGCATGTTGTCGTGTTCGAGGTTCAACCGTTCCAGCCAGATGTCCTGATCGGGGTTCATCAACTGCGCATCGCTTTTTAACGCGTACTCGGTGAAGAACTCCGCGTGGATTCGCTGCAGCGGTGCCTGTTCGTCCGTCTGCTGCAGGCGCCTCTGCGCGTAATCCAGCAGCGTCACCATGAAGCGATACCGTTGATGCCCGTGGCGCTCGTCTGCCAGGACCAGCGACTTGTCGACTAATCCTGAGAGCAGCTCGAGCACATCGGTCCGAGCCACATCATTGGAGGCGCAGACCGCTTCTGCAGCTTCGAGTGTCCAGCCTCCAGAAAATACAGACAGGCGGCGAAACAGCGCCTTCTCAGCCTCGGCGAGCAGGTTGTAGCTCCAGTCGATCGCCGCGAGAAGCGTCTGATGCCGTCCGCTAGCCGTTCTGCTACCGCCGGTCAGCAGTCCAAGTCGATCGTCCAGTCTGGCCGCGATCTGTTCCACCGACAGGACCCTGACGCGCGAGGCGGCCAGCTCGATCGCAAGAGGTATCCCCTCGAGCCGCACGCAGACGTTTGCAATGGCAGCCGAATTCGAGGCGGTAAGCGCGAACGTTGATTTGACCAGCCGCGCCCGATCCAGGAACAGCTGAACGGCCTCGCGATCGGCAATGCTTGCCGGATCGATCGAGCACTCGGGTCCCGGCAGGCTCAGTGAAGGTACCCGAAAGATCTCTTCTCCGGTGAGCGATAGCAGCTCCCGGCTGGTCGCAAGAATGCGGAGGTGCGGGCACGCGCGCAGAAGCGTGTCCGCCAGCTGAGCAGACGCGCCGATCAAATGCTCGCAGTTGTCGAGGACGAGCAACAGATGCTTCGTCGAGAGGTGGACCGCCAGCGTGTCAGTGATCGCGCGACCGCGCTCCTCACGACTGCCGAGAGCGGACGCAACCGTCTGCGGGACCAGGGCTGGATCCGACACCGGCGCGAAATCCACGAACCACGCGCCATCCGCGTAGTCGCGGCCGGAGTCGGCTGCTACCTGCAGCGCTAGACGAGTTTTCCCGATCCCACCGGGACCGCTGAGCGTGACCAGGCGCGCTTCGCTGAGCGCAGTCCGGACATCCGCAATCTCCCGGCGACGTCCGACGAAGCGTGTCAGTTGCTGCGGGAGTCGGCCGGTGAAGACATCATCACGCTCCTGCTCCGGGCCGAGGATCTGATACCGCAACGCGCGGGCGAGTTCGGCTCCAGACTGGAACCGGTGTTCTGGTGCCTTCTCGAGGCACTTGGTGATCACGCGCTCGAGCGCGATCGGTACGGCCGGATTCAGCGCCGAGATGACAGCCGGCGCGCGATGGATGATCGCGTCGATGGCTCCGTAGGGGATCGAGCCCGAGAACGGCAGCCGTCCCGTCGCCATCTCATAGAGCACGACTCCGAGACTGAAGATGTCGGAGCGGAAATCGACACGGCCCCCAAGCGACTGTTCGGGGGACATGTACTGAACCGTGCCCATCACTACGCCTGAATTCGTCGGCTCCACCGTAATGTCGTCGTCCGTGGGATCGGGATACGACACCCGCTTGGCAATGCCGAAGTCGAGAACGACGGCCTGCCCGCTCGGCGTGATGATGATGTTGGATGGCTTGATATCGCGGTGAATGATCCCGTTGACGTGTGCCACCTCCAGCGCGTCTGCGATTTGCGCGCCGATGCTGACGACGTCCGGCGGCCGGAAAGGTCCGCCTGCCAGCTTCACCTTGAGCGTCTCTCCCACGACGTGCTGCATGACGATGAAGCGAAGGCCATCCGCTTCGCCCAGCTCATGTATGGTGGCGATGTTCGGATGATTCAGGAGCGATGCAGCCCTGGCTTCTCGAACGAAGCGCTGAATGCTGTCGCATGGGATGCTGCTCGTGGATGGCAGAACCTTCAACGCGACTGAACGGCCCAGAATCGTATCGTGAGCGAGGAAGACCTCACCCATTCCTCCGGCGCCGAGCTTGCGCACGACCCTGTAGTGCCCGAGGGTTCTCCCAATCACTTTCTTGTCCGTGCCATGACGCTCGGCAATCGCCCCGGTCACGCAGCCAAGGACGCCAGGCGATATCGACTGTCATTATGCAGCGTGGGTTCGCGTAGCGACTTGGAAAGTTACATCCGATTAGTCCGTCGCGGCAGCGACGTACCATCTATCGGCGTCACCGCGGCGGCAGCGGGTTCGACACTCGCCGCGTCCCTTTGGGCACTGTTCGTTGGAGCCGGCGGCTGCTCAGCCGGCGCGCCCGTTACGACCTCATCAACACCAGCGGCAGGCGACTGAGAGACGCCGACCGGCGTCGGAGTCCTGCGCGCCTTACCGCCGGTCCCGATTGAGATGGGCGTCCCTTCGACCGAGCGCTCGACGTCGTTGCCGGTGCACTGTGGGTTTGGCGCGTCGCTGCTCTCGCCGTCCTCCACCAATGCGCGACACAATGTCCTGTCGTCAAGCGTCGAGACGTTCGCGTTCGCCCGCACCATCGCCATCGCCTTGTCGACGAGCGCCTGAGACTGCGCCGCAACTGCCGCCATCTGCTGGACACTTAGGCGGCTGAAGAGCTCGCGCTCCTGATGAGATCGGTCAACGGCGCACTCGATAGCGTAGGTGGAGCACCCGGTTGCCCTGAATCGCCTCGTCAGGATTCTCCAACAGGTGCTGCGCGTCGAGCGACCCGAAATAGCGCTTGCCGGACCCGAACACGACGGGTACGACGTCCATGCGCACCTCGTCCACCAGACCTGCGGCAAGCACCTGGCCACCGACGTCGCCGGCGGCGACCTCGACTACGCGGTCACCCGCCAGTTCCTGCGCCTTGGCCATGGCAGCCTCAATGCCGTCGACGAAGTAGAACGGCGCCTCGGGATACCAGCCCTCGGGCCTGCCCCGGTGGGTCACGACGACGACGTGGTCGACCCCAGCCGGAGGTGTCCCGTCCCAGCCGTTCGTCATGTCGAAGACGTGGCGGCCGACGACGGTCGCCCCAATCTGGTCCCAGTACGGCCGGGTGTAGTCGTAGGACGTCTGCGACACCTTCAAGACGCCGCTCTCGTCCAACGGCACGTCACCGCTGGACAACCAGTCGAACAGCGGTCCGGGCTGGTCGTTCTCGTCCGCGATGAAACCGTCTACCGACACCGAGCTGTACATGACTACTTTGCCCACGAGGCGCTCCTCTGCTGCTTGGGATGCCCCCAAGATTAGCGTGTCGTGAGCTGTCGGTCTTGTAAGAAATCAATCGGCCGGCAGCGGCCAGCTGTCCAGCACGTGGCCGGGATGTTCGCGCAGGAACCGCCGCCGGACTTCGACGTACCGGGTCGGCGTGAGCCCGGTGAACGCGCGGAACTCGTGGCTGAAGTGCGCCTGGTCGAAGTAGCCTGCGCCAAAGGCGAGCTCGGCCCAGTCGATCGGTCCGGCGGGGTTGAGCGAGAAGATGGTGCCGGTGAAGCGGTAGGTGCGGGCCAGCCGCTTCGGCGTGACGCCGATCAGCTCCTTGAACCGCTGTGCCAGATGAGTGCTGCTGACACCGGCTGCCACGCTCAGGTCGCCGATCGCCACCGCCCCGCTGGTCGCCGCGATCACGCTGCTCGCATGGCGGACCAGCGCCAGGCCGGCGGTCTCGCACAGCCGTCGCCGGAGCTCCTCCTCGAGCAGCATCAGCATCTCGTGCGGTCCGCCCGCCGTGGCCAGCCGGTCTCGCAGCTCAGCGATGGCGGGCCGGCCCCAAACCTGCTCTACCGTCACCGGCCGGTCACACAGCTCGGCCGCGGGCATCGGCAGGAATGGCGCCAGCCCCCACGGCTTGAAGTGCACGCCGACGGACCGGGTCCGGAGTGGATAGCCGAACTCCCACGCAGTGGTGGGCATGGTGACCACGCAGCCGTCGGCGTACTCGGCCGTCTCGATGTCGGTGCCGGCGCGGATGCGGAACGGCGCCCCGAGGTTGACGATGAGCAGCGCCGCCGGCGACGTCGGCAGCGTCAGCCGGGCGTACGGCCGCGTACCCTCCAGGTAATAAAGGTCGTCGATCAGCCCGTCCAGCGGCGCTCGCGGCACTCTGGACACATACTCCACGCGCACAGTATCGCCGCAGGCCGAGCTGGTCCACAACATGGGCCGTGACCCGCGCCACCGTCACCGCGACCTTCCAAGCGATTGAACGTGCCTGACTCGTCGAGGTCTTTCCGATGGGCGGAGTGAGCATGGCACGGGAGGCAATCAGTCTGTGCGGCACAGGCAGGCTCGGCCCACTGATGCGACAGTGGTGTGCCATACAGGTAGGGCACAACCCGAGCGTCAACAGGCTGCGGACAGCTCGGCCACGGTCCACGGAAGCTCCAAATCCAGTGGGATGCGTGCCCCCGCAACTTTACCGACCGCGGTCGTGACCGTCCCGTCGCCGGCTGCGGTCAACATCTCCCCGAAGTTCCCAACGACCTCTAGCAGGCCGTCGCCGGGCGGATCTTGATCCCTTCGATGAAGCCGCGGAGTGCCTGACGTGCGGCGTCCTCTCCACGTCGTGCTCGAGCGCGGCTGCGAGCAGCGTTGCCTTCTGTCGGAACACCTCGGCCCATATACGGGCCCGCCGTGGTTGGTTCGTGTCGGTTCAGAGCTATTCGATCCGCCCGATACGTCAATGTGCGTCAAGCGGTCCCGGCGATCTGTTCTGACGCTGCCGCCGCTCAGAGCCTGCGGAGAAGGAGATGACCTGGGCGGGCCAGTAAATCGATTGACGCGTACGACACTGACGAGGTTGGGAGCTGCCAGCGCTGTGCGACGAAGAATAGGGCCGTACGGAAAGACGGATGGGTGTATAAGGACGCTGATCCGGACGGCCAAATCGAGATATCGACAATGACGTGAAAGGACGGGCAGCCATGATCCGCAAACTAAGTCTGTGTGTCTGTCTAGCTTTCTCGCTCGCACGAGACGCATCGGCCATCCCGATCACCCCCGTGGACCACGAAACGTTCTTCCAGGGGTTCGGACCCCTCGTGTCATTCCGTTTCGATTTCGACTACTTCGACCCGACCTCCCCTGCGTATCCGGGGGCGAAGACGGGCTTCCTCGAGAGCGGCGTGTGGTACGACGGGACGACCTACGCGTATACGCAGACGGTCCACCCGTGGACCGACCTGAACCTGTTCTTCAGCACTGAATTCGCGGTGAAAGGTTTCACGGGCGTGGCGGGTTGGTCGTTCGACCACGCTGCCAGCCACGGCGGGACCGGCACGGCTGACGACTTTCACATCGAGTACACACCGGGTTCCCGCCGGCTGTTCTGGATCCCGCAGGCTGGCGCGTTCGGCGCATGGGGACTCGAGCCGATCGTCTTCTTCTTTACGAGCACGCTCCCCCCGACGGTCAAGGACTTCAATCTGTTCACGATCAGCCCTTCGCCGTTCAGCAGTGCGCCCATCGAGCTCAGCACCGCACACGGAATGGCGCCCGTGCCGGAGCCGGGCTCCATCGCTCTGTTCGGATCCGGCCTGGTCGGTGTCTACGCCGCGATTCGCCGCCGCCGCGCCGCGAAGCTGTAAGTCAGTCGCGGGTCATCGATTCGATTTTCTTTTATAACGGCTGCGACCACTCTGTGAGATCAGTGTATGACCCCTGCGGGATCGTGTTCGATCAGGTTTTGTTGAGTCTTTTCGATCACGCCGTGGTTCGTTCGTGTCGGTTCAAAGCCGGTTGAACCGTCGAACTCGTCAACGTGCATCAACGGCGTGAGTTGTTGGTTTCCCGATGCGTCAGGGATCTTGGCGTGCCAGTGCGATGACGTGTCTTTGCGAGTAGCATCTACTTCCGATCGTGGATAACCCCCCGCAGCGTCTGCGCGTGCCGGACTTCTTAGCGCCGACAGTTTGGTCCTGCTTTGACAAGGTATGACGATGACCGAAGACTCCGCAAAACCGGACGCTGATCCGCGGGGCGACGAAACTCGTCGATCGGAAGGCGACCTTCCAGGGGGCGAGATCGTCGGTCCGTATCACCTTCTTCGGTTGAGTTGAGAAGGCGCATGGGCGAAGTGTGGCTTGCCCAGCAATGTCATCCAATCCCTCAACAAGTCGCCCTCAAAGTAATCAAGGTCGGGATCGACACGCGACAGGTCATTGCGCGCTTCGAGGCCGAGCGTCAGGCGATGGCTCTAATGGACCACCCCACCATCGCGACCGTCTTCGACGGCGGGGCGACACCGCAAGGTCGGCCCTGCTTCGCGATGGAATGTGTCAAGGGCGAGCCAATTACTCCTTCGTTTGGCGCGGGGCGCGTCAGTGTCTCAAACGCGTCGTCCCTCCATTCGAACGGCTCGATCGCGAGCGCCAGTCACAGCGATTCGATTTGGATGGAACGCGCCAACGGAGTAGACTCCCGCGGACTGTTGTCGTGAAACCGACCCACCTGAGCCGTTCTGCGCGGCAGGGCGGGTCGGCCCTTCGCAAGATGATGGAGGCGTCCAATGGTCACGAACGCTCGCCCTCGTGTCTTGCTGGTACTGATCCTCCTGCCAGCGATCATGCTGGTGCACCCGCCCAGCGCCCGCGCTGATCGCATCGACATCGACGACGTGTCAGAGCTGGGCTCTCTTGTGTTCAGAGGAGGTTTTGGCGGGTTTATCAACAATGCTAGAAGGGCTGACGTCCGGTACGCAGACGGGATTTACTCCTACATCTACGGCATTCAGACGAGCCCGTACTTTCCTGGCAGCGAAGACAATGAGCTGTTGAGTTTCGCTGTCAGGGGCCACTCGCTCGAAGAGACGTGGGGTGCGATTCGTCACACGGACCCGACTTGGTCAACGGAATTCCCCACCAGCCGCCCCACTACGACCGTCGAGAGCATCACGCCGGTCTTCGATGGTTTCCTTGTTGTTCCCGGACCGAATCGCGACGGCACGTGGACGGTGGTCTATATGCAGTCGCCTCTCCCGCCCTCGTTGCACGGGATTCTCACCTACACTGCTAACGGCTGCATTGTTGAGTTCCCACACTTTGGCGAGTGCAGCTTGCCGGAAAACATCGTCACAGACTCATTCCAGCAAGACGGCTTCCCCGTGCCTACGCCTGAACCCGCCACATTCGGCCTATTCGGACTCGGATTGGCGAGTCTGGCGGCGAAGCTACGCGCAAGCCGCCAGCGTCGGGTTGCTCGACCGCGTTAACGCCGCTGAGCGGCAGGACGTCCCCCGCGATAACGGCGTGCTGTTTCCTAACGGGTAAGTCTTTCAACTGAAACCCGTCGCTCTCGTCGCTCTCGTCGTGGACGACCATGACGCTGCGGGAGGCCGCTCGCTTAGTTAGCATCGGCGCCAGGTGCGCTCCCAGTTCGATCTGAAGCCCGCTCTCCACGCCGCGGAGGCCCTCACCGCGCGACTCCGGCTCCCCTACTCGCTTCGCAACGCTTCGGTGGGATCGATCCGGACGCCGCGCCGGGCAGGACCCAGCGAAGCGAGGACACCGACGAGCAGCATGAACGCGGCCGCGCCGGGGAGGATGCCGGGAATCGGCAAGCCGCCGATCTGTTCGATCGGCACGTACCGGCCGGCGAGGTAGGCGGCGAGCATCCCCGCCGCAGAACCGGCACCGACCTGCCAGAACGCGCGCCTGAACACGGCCGCCACCAGATGGCCCGGCTGGGCGCCCAGGGCCGACCGGATACCGATCTCTCGCCGGCGTTGCGCGACGGTGAACGACATGAGCGCGTACAGGCCGGCGGCCGAGAGCAGCAGTACGCTGCCGGTGACTGCGGCGATGGTGATGGCGCCAAGGTTGTCGCCGAAGCGATGCTCGCGATAAATCTCTGCCAGCGTACGGACCTCATCGACGTGCAGCGCCGGGTCGACACTCGCTGCGACGTCGCGGAGGCGTTCAGCGAGACCGACCGAACCGCCTCTCAGGCGAAGTTGCAGGTGCGCAGGTTGAATCTGACCCGGAGCCGCCGCATGGTACGCGACCCGTGCGTCGGTCGTCACGGGCAGATTCCCGACGACGCCGACGACTTCGTACCACCGGTCCGGTTCAGGGCCGTCCAGCCTCTCGCCGTCCATCGCACGAACGTACCGGAAACGGTGTCCGAGCGCGTTGCCGCCGGGGGCGATGGTGTCGGCGAAGTTGCGGTTGACGATGACCGCATCAGCCGCCGCGGAAGCGTCGCCCTCGCTGAATCCGCGACCGGCAAGGCCAGGCACCTGATAGATCTCGAAGAACGCGGTGTCGACATGGTTGAAGCGGGCGTGGAAACCCGGCAGCCGGCCGTTGAGGACCTCAGTCGGAACGTCGCGGCCCTCGATGTCGACGAACACCCAGCGTTCCTCGCCAGGGGGCCGCAAGGCGGCCGCCACGCCGAGGATTTCCGGGTTGGCCAGGAGCCGTCGCGTCAGCTCGCGCTGGCGGTTGCCAAGGAGCGCGGCGCGTTGTTGCCGCGCACCCTCTGGCTCGCCGGCCATTTGCCCTCGCGCGTCTCGGGCATTGAGCGCGAACCGGCCCTCTTCCAGCGCGACACGTGCGGTCGCAAAATTCTCGGCGGCGAAGCCCGGGCCGAGGGCGCTGGTTCTCAGCGTGCCCCACGCGAGTTCGGCGGCCAGCGGCAGCACGGCGACAGAGAACGCGACCTGCGCGATCACCAGCGTGGTCCACGTGGCGCCCAGCCGGAGGCTGGTCCGTCCGGCGAGCGCGCCGGCGCCGAGCCGCGCCAGGCGCCCCGTGGCTTGTAGCGCCGGCACGAGGCCGGACATAGCGGCCCCAGCGACGGCCAGTCCCGCGACGAAGAGCAGCGTGCGGTACGAAACGCCGAACGTCATCCAGAACGGCGGGCCACCGGGCATCTGCTGCAGGCGCCCGGCCACCACTACCGACACAACGCGCAAGATCAGCAGGGCGACACCGGCGGCCGCAGCCGTGAGCACGAGCGACTCGATGAAGAGCTGCCAGACGATCCGCGCGCGGCTGCCGCCGAGGGCGTGGCGGGCGGCGAACTCCTGCTGCCGCGTGACGGTGCGCGCGTAGTTCAGGATCGCGATGTTCGCGCAGGGCGGCAGCAGCAGCAAAACGAGTGCAAGGCTGGACAGCGACCATAGCAGGCCCAGCTCGCCGCGTTCGAAGTCCCCAGTGAACGCAAACGTGTACGGTACCACGCGCGCTCCGGTCGCCTCGGCGTTCGGCATCGCGCCGTCTTCGTCCGGCGCGCTACGGAGGGCAGGCGGGAGGATCCCGAGCGCCGCAGCCTCCGCGTCCGCGCGCGCGAGCGTCGCGCCCGGCGCGAGCCGGCCGAAGACGACGCCTTCGGGACCGGAGGTGCGCAGGATCTCGTTGGTTCCGGGGGCCCCGGGCTGCAGGGGCACCCAGTAACGGAAGTTGAGCGGGAACTGAAAGCCGTCCGGCATGACGCCGACGACGGTGTGCACAGTCTCGCCGAGCCGCAGCTCGCGGCCAATGACGTCTCCCCCGCCGGCAAAGCGCCGCTGCCAGACGTCGTGGCCGACGACAATGACGGGGGCAGCGCCGGGCGCCAGGTCGGCGTCGACGATGCCCCGGCCGATGAGTGGCGCCACCCTCGCAACCCGGAACCCCGCGGCCGAGATCTCGGCGACCGCCGCCAGTTCGACCGATCCGTCGACCATGATCACGTTGCGCCGGATCGCCTGGAAGGCGCCGACATCATCGACCGATTGCAGGCTGCCGCGCCAGCGCTCGATGTCCTGCCACGGCGTGTCCCGCCGCTGACCGGCCTCGCGGTCCCAGATCTGAATGGCGACGATCCGGTCGCCCTCTTCGAGCGGAAGGCGACTCCACATGATGACGTCGAACGCGGCGAACACGACTGCCGCGATGCCGATCGCCACGGACATCGCCAGCCCGCCGACCAGCGTCAGCCCCCAGTTGCGGACGAGCAGGCGGAGCCCGAGCTTGACATCGAGCCACGACGAGCCGAGCCAGGGCAGACCGCGCTGCCCGCGCAGCGCTTCGAGCGCCTGGATGCGGCCGCCGGCGGTGGCCCGGGCGAGTCGCGCGGCGTCGCCCGGCGCATGGCCCTTCCGCCGGAGCTCGTCTTCAGCAAGGGCAAGGTGTCCGGCAAGCTCGCGCTGCAGGTCATGGTCGGTCCGACGGCCACTGAGCGCGCCCCATGCCCGGCGTGTCCACTCGCGAAGCGAGGAGGAGACTCGACGGGGGGTCACGCCGGGTTCTCGAACAGCGTGTGCATGACGGACACCATCTGATCCCACGCCTTCTTCTCGGCGGCGAGCCGCCGGCGGCCGGCGGCGGTGATGGCGTAGAAGCGCGCCTGACGGTTATTCTCCGTGACGCCCCACTCGGCTTTGACCAGGCCCTGCTGCTCCAGGCGCATCAGGCCGGGGTACAGCGTGCCCATGTTCAGCGTGAGCGCGCCAGACGAGACCTGCTCGAGCCGGGCGCCGATGGCGTAGCCGTGTTGCGGCCCCAGCGCCGCGAGCGTCTGCAGCACCATCAAGTCGAGCGTGCCGCGCAGGACTTCCGCCTTGGAAGGTTCTTTATTAGGCATCCCAATGGACCATACCCTCGTTCCATTCGGAAGTCAAATGAAGACGCATCCCGGGCACTGCCCCTCCGGCCGCCTCCTGTGATCTCTCGCTCGTCAACCGCTACAATACGCCGCAAGCTCCACCGGATGCCCGATCGTCCGGTTTCACCGGTGCGTCCAGAATGAAACGCTCGTCTCGCACAGATCCGCTGCAGATCGCCTCGATACCCGCAGGCCCGACGCTCGGTCGTGTCGGCATCACCTTCTGCCCGGGAAAATGTGACGCGCACGCCGCGACCGGTTTCTGGGACAGAGACCTCAATCAGGACCTCGACGCCATCCGGGACTGGGGCGCAGCCGCGATCGTGACCCTGGTCGAGCCGCACGAGTTGACTCTCCTGCGGGTGGAGCGCCTCGGCGAGGAGACGGCTCGTCGAGGGATGCGCTGGTTTCACTTGCCCATCGCCGACGTCTCGACGCCGGACGAGGAGTTCGAACGGCGATGGAAGGTCGAAGGCGAGGAAATCCGCGCGCTGCTGCGCGGAGGACGCGACGTCCTGGTCCACTGCCGCGGCGGGCTCGGACGGGCCGGCACGATTGGCGCCCGGCTCCTGATCGAACTCGGCATGGCGCCGGCAGAAGCGATTCGACAGGTCCGCACGGCCCGCCCGGGCGCGATCGAGGCCTCCGCGCAGGAACGGTACGTACGCGGCCTCCAGGTTGTGGCACGCCGACACCGGCACGCGAGCACTGCCGGTCTGAGCCTTGACGACAGGATCTACGGCTGCCTTCTCGGCGGCGCCTGCGGCGATGCACTCGGCGCGCCCGTGGAGTTTCTGCCGCTCAAGGAGATCGCATCCCGCTACGGCGCAGGGGATCGCGACGTTCGATAGAGCCTACGGCGGCATCGGGCTCATCACCGACGACACCCAGATGACGCTCTTCACGGTCGAGGGGCTGATCCGTTGCCAGGTTCGCGGCGCCATCAGGGGCATCTGCCACCCGCCCAGCATCGTCCACCGCGCCTATCTGCGATGGCTGGTCACCCAGGACCAATCCTTCGAGGCGTTTCCCGCAATCGAGAATCACCGGGAACATCGTTGGCGCCCTCAACGGCACGGCTTCGCTTCCTGCCGAATGGGTCGAAGTGGTCGAGCTGCGGGACGTGATCGAGACCGTGTCGCGGGATCTGGCCGCCATCCTGAACGAGCAACAAGACCCGGAGGCGCTGGCCGAACGAATGTCGGGTCGCTACCCTGGGTGGTAGGCGCCGCAGGGAACGGGACGAAGCCCGGCAACGCAACTTTCAGCGTGCCGGATTGACGTCTGCCGGCGCCGGCCGGGGGGCCGGTTGCATCACCCGCGTTTCGATATCGAGTTCGCAAACGCCGGTGAGGTTATGCTCCTCGATCCACCGCGCGACACGCCCGGCGTACGCCGCCTCTTGCGGGTTGTTGAGTTCCCAACCCCCCGGCATCAAAGCGCTGTAGCCATTCAGGGTCGGCAGCCCGTGGGCGAACGCCACGAACATCGCGTCGATGTTGTACAGCGCCCACATGTTGTCGGTGCGGGACATGTAGGTGCTCGACGCGCCTTTGATGTAGAAGCTGCTGCAGGCCCGATCGACGGCAATCGGCGCGGCGACCCATCGCTGGAACGTCTCGACCGGGCGAGAGTACCAGAAGACGTCGCGATTCCAGGTTGTCGCCAGCAGCAGCACGACCAATCCGATAGCCGCCCTTCGGTAGGTGGATTTCCAGGGAAGAGGGGCCAGCAGCAGGGCGAGCGCGACGACGAGCGCCAGCTCGTAGACATAGATGATGCGCAGGGGATCGCGGATCACGCCGAAGCCGGGTAAAGGCTCGATCAGCATTCTCCACACCGACGCGTCACCGAACCGGAACGGGATCAGCACTACGACCGCCGACACCGCGAGCATCCCGAGCCAGTAGCGGCGCAGGCGCCTCTCGACACCGAGCCACGGCACCCAGGCCAGGCACGTGAGCGCAAGGGCCAGCACGAACGGCCGCATGCTCTGGTAGCCGCGGAGCGCCTGGATCGCCTCGCCCGGACGGCTCCAGGACAAGTGGCCGACCCGCGAGAGCGACTTCAACAGGTCGGCCTCGGGGAACGCGCCGTGCTCCAGAAACGCGCCGAGATACATCCAGGCCACGGTCGTCGTGCCCGCGAGGGCGCCGACCGCAAAGCCGACGAGCAGGCGGCTCGGCCGCGGCACGCGCGCGCGGATCATCCGTCGATTCATCCAGAGCCACGCCAGCGCCGCGATCAGCGCCAGCCACGCGGGACGCCGCCACGCGTTAGACCTGATCCTCAGCCCGAACAGGTGCAGGTCGATACCGCCGAACGCCCCGATCGCCCAGGCCCAGGCGGCAGCGCCGATCGCGATCCCGAGAGCCGCGAGTGTGGCGACCGACTGAGTCCGCCAGAACGTCAGCATCGCCGGCTTCACGCCGCCGTCGACCGCGAGCACGGCGGCAAGCCCGCACGCGAGCAACAGCGAGGCGAAATGCGCGGTGTAGACATCCTGCGCGTACAGCAGCGTCGCCAGGAGGCCGGTGACGCACGCCGCTCCTACCGCGATTGCTCCGACGCGCCGTTCCATCGCCACTTTGAGGAGCAGAAGAATTGGCGGGATGAGAAACACCGAGAGACGCTGCGCCCAGATACCTGTCGCGCCGTTGATGACATTCGGCGACGAGAAAAAGAACACCGTCAGCAGCAGCGCCTCGACGAAGGACAGCTTCAAGCGCCGCAGCAGCAAGTACAGGCAGACGATGCCCGTTTCCATCACCAATGCCAGCGCCAGACTGCCGGCGACGAACGGATGGAGCACGAGTCGCGGCAGGATGTAGAACGGCGCGTACAGGATCAGTCCGTGCGAGTATCCCAGCGTCCTCGCGGCCGGAAAGAACATCGGCGGCGACGCCGGATCGCTGAGGTTGCCGACCGCACGATACCAGTGCTCCAGCAGGGCGTTGATGAAGTAGGGATCAATCCAGTCGCCGAGACCTGCACTCCAGAAGATGCGGTCATGGATGCGAAACACATAGCCGACATATGTACAGGACACGAGCAGCACCGCGGCCGCGCGCGCCAGCGCGCCGAGCAACTGCCGACGGGAACCAGGTTGACGACCGGAAGGAGCGGCGTCAAGAGTGGGTCGGACGGTGGTGTTGGACATCGAGCTCTGAGGCAGAGAGAGGCCGGCGCCATCATACCGTGACGGCCCTGCGGAGGCTCTCTCGGCGGAAACAAACCTCGCCACAACGGGCCGTGCGCATTAGAGTAATTGCGGCTGAGCGGGCTGGAGCCCGCGCCCATCTATGATCGACCGTACGCTCAAGCACTACCGAATCACCGCTGCCCTGGGCGCAGGCGGCATGGGCGAAGTGTATCTGGCCGAGGATACGAAGCTCGATCGGAAGGTGGCGCTGAAGATTCTGCCGGCCGACGTCGCGACCGATCGCGATCGCATGGAGCGCTTCGTCCGCGAGGCCAAAGCCGCCGCGGCGCTCAACCACCCCAGCATCGCACACATCTACGAGATCGGCGACAGCGAGGGCACGCACTTCATCGCGATGGAGTACATCGACGGCGTGACGCTCCGCGAAAAGATCCATCACGCCGGGGAGTCGCTGACGGTGCTCGTCGGCTACCTCGCCCAGGTGGCGGAAGGGCTCGCCAAGGCGCATCACGCCGGAATCGTCCACCGCGACCTCAAGCCCGAGAACGTGATGATCACGCGCGACGGCTACGCCAAGATCCTCGATTTCGGCCTGGCAAAGCTTGTCCAACCGCGCGGGCCCCTCGGCATCGACCAGGCGGACTCGGACAAGACGATCGGAACCGTGCGCCAATCGACGACAGGGATGGTGCTTGGCACGATCGGATACATGTCGCCCGAGCAGGCCAGCGGACGCGTGCACGAGATCGATCACCGATCGGACATCTTCTCCTTCGGTTGTCTGCTGTTCGAGGCGACGACCGGCCAGGTGGCGTTCGAGGGCAAGGACGCGCTCGATTCATTGCACAAGATCGTCTACGCGCCGACGCCGCAGGTGAACGAGGCCAGCCGAGTCGCCCCAGCGGCGTTGCAGCGTGTAATCGACCGATGCCTGGCGAAGGAGCCGGCCGGACGCTACCAGTCCATCGAGGAGCTCGCGGTCGAAGTCGACGGGCTGCGTCAGGAGCTGAAGGGGTTCGCCGGCTCCTTTTTGTCCGATCAACCATCGGTCGGCGTGACGCCGTCCGGAACCAGTCGCGCGGACGAAGGGTTCTGGGTGGCGGTGTTGCCATTCAAGCATCGCGGGGCGCATGCCGACCTCGAAGCGCTCGCCGACGAGCTCGGCGAGGACATCGTCATGGGCCTGATGCGGTTCTCCCATCTCCGCGTCGTGTCGCGCAGCTCGACGCGACGTTTCGCCGGCGAAGCCGCGGATATTCGCACTGTCGGCCGGGAGCTCGGCGCCCGCTACGTGATGGAAGGAAGCCTCCGGCACGCCGGCTCGACGCTGCGCGTCGCGGTGCAGCTCGTGGACGCGACGACTGGCGCGCATCTCTGGGCCGAGAGCTACGACCGCCCCTTCGGCCCCGACGCGATGTTCGCGCTGCAGGATGATCTCGTGCCTCGCATCGTCTCGACCGTTGCCGACTGGTACGGCGTCCTGCCGCACAGTATGAGCGAGGCGGTTCGCCTCAAGCCGCTCGATCAACTGACCCCGTATGAGGCGCTGCTGCGCAGCTTTGGCTATTTCGAGCGCATCGTTCCCGCAGAGCACGCCGCCGCGCTGTCCGCTCTGGAGCGCGCCGTCCAGCAGGCGCCGGGCAATGCCGAGATCTGGGCGATGTTGTCGATGTTGTACGGGGAGGAACATCGGTTCGGTTTCAACGCCGCGCCCGATCCGCTCGGGCGTGCGCTGCAGGCCGCGCGGCAGGCGGTGGCGGCTGCGCCCGCCAGCCACTACGCGCAACTCGCGATGGCACAGGCGCTCTTCTTCCGCAAGGAGCTCGATGGCTTCCGCAACGCGGCCGAGCGAGCCGCCGCGCTGAACCCGATGGACGGCGCCAGCCTGGAGTACCTCGGCCACTTGCTGGCGTTCGCCGGCGACTGGGACCGGGGCGTCGTGCTGGCGGAGAAAGCACGGCAGCTCAATCCGCATCACCCGGCGTGGTACTGGGCCCTCCCCTTCCTCGACGCCTATCGCAAGGGCGACTACGCGGCGGCGCGCCCCCTCATGCTCAAGGCCGACATGCCGGGGCAGTTCTTCTCCCAGTCGCTGCTCGCGGCCGTGTACGGCCAGCTCGGAGAGCGCGCGGCGGCGGCAGACCGCGTGCGGGAGCTGCTCGCGCTCAAGCCGGACTTCCCCCGGATCGCCCGTGGGGAATTTGCGAAGTGGTACCCGCCGGAGCTGGTCGAACGGTTGATCGAAGGACTGCGCAAGGCAGGCCTCGACGCAGCAGCCACCTAGTGAGCCAAGTCGGCAACGATCTCGCATGACGCCACGCGTTCGTAGTCGAAGACGGCGGCTGGGCTCTGGCTGACAGGTCGACAGGATCTTTTCGAGCGATTGGGCTGACGGATCACACAGACGCCACGAAAACTTGAAAAGGGGGGGCACGAAATGTCGCGGTCTCAGAATGGAGTGCTGGCCATGTGCCTTGTGGCCTGGTTTGGCGTCGGGCTCGAGGACGCATGTGCGCAGGACAAACCCAAGGAACCGCCGAAGCTGGGATGGTCCAACACCACGGATCTCAGTCTCGTCATCACCGCCGGCAACTCGGCGGCCCAGACCTGGGGATTCAACGATCAGCTGCGGCACGTCTGGAAGGACGCCCGCTTCGAGCTCGAAGGGAACGTCGTTCGCTCGAAAACGTCGGATGACCGCTTCTTCATGGTCGGGCCCGGCCTCGAGTTCCCGGTCGGAGGCGCGCCAGTCAACCCGCCGACGTCGCTCGTCCAGCCTGACCCGACTCCGGACGTCGCCAATTACCTCATCAGCGGAAGCTACGAACGCAATATCTCGCCGGCATTCTTCTGGAACGCAGGTGGAAGCTGGGATCGCAACGACGATGCCGGCATCCTGAACCGCTTCATCGCGCATGCCGGTGTCGGGAACAAGTGGGTGGACACGGCGCGGCGGCGCTTCACCACCAGCTATGGCTTCAGCTACAGCGATCGCGAGGAGGAGGAGCCCGATCCGGACAAGGACCGCCGCTTCGCCGGCGGCCGTCTCGGCTGGGAGTACATGGAGCGGTTCAACGCGGGAACCACGTTCGACCACAAGTTCGCATCGAACGTCAACCTTTCCGATGCCGCCGACTACTCGATCAACACCACGAGCGCGTTGACGGTGGCGGTCGTCAGCCGCGTCTCACTCAAGGTCAGTCTCCAGTGGCTGTACGAGAACGAGCCGGCGCTCGAGTCCGACCTTGACGTCATCGCCTTCGTCGAGCTGATTAACCCGGATGGGATCCCGGGCTCAGGTGACGAGATCTTCAGGACTGTGTCATCCAGCGGGTCGAAGCTCGTGCTCGGCTCCGCGGACGCGCGGAAGGACAAGCTGGATACCATCTTCCGGACGGCGCTCGTCGTCAAGTTCTAAAGCGGTATCCTGATGCCGGGCCGCCCCGGGGGCGAGGCCCGCACGCGGACCATGGAAATGACTAATCACTCCGGCGCCGAGGCCCGGCCTTGAGCGAGCCCGGCCAGGCTCGGGACACGGCGTCGTGGCGCGACACCTTGCTTCGCGTGCTGACGGCGTGGAACCGTCACCAGGTCTGGAAGATCCTGACCAGTATCGTCGTGATCTGGATCGTCAGCGGCACCGCACTCTACTTCGCGGAGCGTGGCACGACTCCGGCGTTCGCGACGTGGCGCGAGTCGCTCTGGAACGTCTGGGTCACCCTCTTCAGCGGGCTCAACAACGCGCCCGGCACTCCTGTCGGGCGGATCGTTGTTTCCGGCGTGCTCGTCGTCGGTGTCGCCCTGGCCGGTTTGTTCACGGCCAGCGTCGCGTCAATCCTGATCGAACGTTCATTAAGGAGTCGTGAGGTGTCCAACCTTGAAATGTCGGGCCATCTGGTGCTGTGCAACTGGTCGCCGCGAGCACTGGACTGGATACGCGAAGTGCACAGCGGTATCGTCGTCGACAAGCGGCCAGTCGTGATCGTTCACGACACACCCGACGAAGTCGTGCTGCCGGACAAACAGGATGAGGCCGCCTTCAACGACGTCTATATCGTCAAAGGCGACCCCGCCAACGAAGTGATCCTGCGCCGCGCCAAGGTTGCGCAGGCGCATTCCGTCGTCATCCTGTCGGATGACCGCCAGGACAAGCACGCCGACGGAAAAACCATCGTGTGCTGCATTGCCGTCAAGAACGCTTGCGTGCAGGAGCGCCAGCCGAACATCGTGGCTGAGTGCCAGGATCCGAAATACCGGCCGCACATGCGCAAGTCGGGCGCAGACGAAGTGATCTCGGCCGCTGATTTCGGCCTGCGGCTGATGGCACGCGCCTCGCTGTTTCACGGCATGACGCGTGTGTATCAAGAGCTGCTATCGGTCCGGCGTGACGCCAACGAGATGTACCTCGTGCCGGTGCCGGCCCGGCTGATCGGGATGGATTTCGTCGCGGCGTCGAACGTGTTCCTGCCCGATCGCACGAGCATGAAGGCGTGCCTTCTCATCGGGCTCTATCGCGGTGACACGATGATGCTCAACCCGGTTGGCGGTGAAGCGGGGCCGCTGCACGAAGGCGATCAGCTGATCTTGCTGAGCCAGACGCTGCCGGATCTTTCGCGGCTGCAGCCACCCGACGCCGCCTAGGGTTGTTCCGCCTTTTCCAGGAACACCATCACCGACGTGAAGACAGTTTCGTCCTGACGTAGCAGCATGTGCGGCGTTTTCAGCGGCGTCTTCCGCACGTCGACGACTTCGATCTCGTAGCGGCTCCATACCCGATCGTCGATAGGCTGGACGAGTCGCAATCCGGGAATGTCGAGAATCTGTCGCACCTCTTCCGGCGTGAACACTTCCTCGGCAGGCGGCCCATCGACCCGCCAGTCGGTGGCGATCGCCACCACGCCTCCCGGCTTGACGACCCTGGCCATCTCACCGACAGCGCGCCTGGCGCCGGCCACGCCGCCGAAATGCTCGATCGACGACAGCGAGTACGCGACGTCGAACGACGCGTCCTGGAAACCGAGCTGGCAGCCGTCCATCCTCATGAAGGTGAGGTGCTCCCGCCGATACTCGAAGGGGGCGAACTGCTCCGGCCGCGCCATCACCCCGGCGTCGCCCTCGCGTGCGCCGACGGACTGCCAGTCGCCCGCGTACAGATCGGTCGCGACCACCGATCCGACGTGGTTGGCGAGCCAGAATGCCGGGGCTTCATGGCCGGCGCCGACGCTCAACATGCGAGCGTCTTCGCGCAGGCGGCCGAGTTTCTTCAGTCCAAAAATCAGCTGCGTGAACTCGTACCCCTTCCGGTGCATCGCTTCCTTGTGATCGGCGATGACGACGTAGGAAAGGAGGATCTCCAACCACTCGGGGTTGTCCCACTTCGCAGGGTTGGCGAGCTCGCAGAGCTGCACGTCCGTAGGCGGCGTGCCGGTGTTCGTCAGGCCGCCGAAGCGGTCGTTGAACTCGCGGGACGTGCTCAGCGTGCGGACGACCCACTCGCGCGGCGCGCCCTCCCGGAGCTGCGTCCGGCAATGGTCGAGGCCGCTGTCGTCGACCGCTCGACCCAGCAGGAACTGATAGCAGTAGCCGACGAACTCATCGTCTGACCCGAGCTCGTCGAGTATCGGGGAGGCCCCTGCAGGAGGAGGCAGCCTGACGCGCCACTCGCGCCGCCGCAGCAGGAACTCAGGCGACTTGACCATCGCCTGACGCACGTCATCCCGGGAACGCCCGGCTTCGAGCCCGCGCAGGTGCTCTCCGCGTTCGAAGTCCTTCGGAATGCGACCGAGAACGATGCGAAAGCCCATCTCGACGAAGTCATCAGCCGAGACGTCCGGCCGCCACAGCCTGCGGCTCTGCGCAGGTGCCCCTTCCGCCTTGGGCTCGCCGCGACCGAGCAGCTGCTTGAAGAACGACGCCATTCGCGGACAAGACTAACACCACGCGACAGAACCAGCGTTCACGAAACGTTGATGGGAAACGTAGACGCTGCCGACCGAGCCGCCTCGAGGCGCGATCGAACGAGCACTGCAATCTCGTCGACGTTGATGCTCTTCAGACACAGATTGTCGTTACAGGGCGACAGCCGCTGATTGTACGGACCGATGCACGGACTGCACGAGTATCCGGTGTGGACGACGTCCGAGGTTGCCGTCAGGGGCCGGTAGCGTTCGGGGATCTCAGGGCCGAAAAAGACGATGACGTGGATGCGCGTCAACGCGGCGAAGTGTGCCGGCCCGGAGTCGTTCGTGACCAGCACATGCGCCAGGTCGAACAGGTGCAGCAGCTCGGTCAGGGTTGTTCGACCAGCGAGGTCCAGCGCGCGCGGCGATGCGACCTGCGAGCAGATGTACTCAGCGTCGGGCTTCTCACTCGCGACACCAGTTATCAGGACGAAGACCTCGGGGTCCTCGAGCAGCTGACGGACGAGCCTGGTGAACGACTCGAGAGGCAGGCGGCGCATCGGAAACTTGGCGCTTGCGTTCGGGTTGATCACCACGAGCTTCCGGGTCGGGCCGATGTCGGGAGCAATGGCCTGAAGCTTGCGCCAGATGGCGTCAGCCGCCGCTGCATCGGTCACGACCTTCGGCACGTCGAGGCAGTCCGCCGCCTTGGGTCGCTTGACGCGAGGCACATTGCCGGGAGGAGCTTCGAGCGCGTGGACCAGGTCGAGGAACGTGTGCGCCGCATGGATCTGTCCGTTGTAGAGCACCTTGTGTGTCAACAGATCGCCGGTGTACATGCCCTCCTGGTTGAAGCGGTGGAAACCGACCCGCCGGCGCGCGCCGGAGATGTAGCTCAACACGCTGCTGTACCTGACGAATGCCTCCGTGTTGATGACCGTGTCGATCCGGCGGCGGCGCGCACGCCATGGAAAGAGAAGCGAATCACGCACGAGTGACAGGATCGAGCGCGCGTCGATGGCGAGGATATTCTCCGAAGGAATAATCCCCAGCATCTCCACGCTCGACCGAATCTCACCGAAGCACAGGAAGTGGAACGTGGCATCCGGGAAGAGCGCGCGCGCCTTTCTCAGGGCCGGGGAAGCGATGACCATCGTCCCCATTTCGGCGAGCTGAATGAACAGAATGTTGCGCGGTGCGCCGGCGGGTGAAGCGGAGAGACCCAGGAAGCGCTGGACGCGGCAGACAACCGTCAGGCAGAACGTCAGCGGGATGCCGACCCAGAAGTCGATGGCCCGCATGAGATTTGGAGTCACAGTCGCACTCGCTGATCATTCTGCCCAACTACATGACGAATCAGCAAATCGTCGTCCCGGTCACTCGCTGAGTGAGGTACCCTCCCCCGGTGCCAACCCGTCAATGGTCGCTCGTCCGTGCGGTGGTGGTCGTCCTCCTCGTCGCCGGCGCCTACGGCCTCGTACGCTTGAACCGCTCCGAGCTCGTCGACTTCGCGGTGCCGTACACCGCGGCCGGGCGCTTCGTTGCCCATGAGCCGCTGTACAGGCCCGACGATGGGCATTACCAGTACAAGTACCTGCCGGCGTTCGCGCAGCTGATGGTGCCCTTCACATGGATGCCCAAGCAGGTCGCAGAGGTCACGTGGTTCACGCTGACCGTTGCCATGGCCTTCGCGTTCGTGCGGTTGTCGCTGATCGCTCTGCCCGATCGGCGGCTGTCAGCGCAGGTGCTCGTCTGGCTCACGGTCCTCCTCAACGGCAAGTTCTTCGTCAAGGAACTGGCGTTCGGACAATTCAATCTGCCGGTCGGGTTGCTGCTGATCGGCGCGGTCATCGCCGCCCAGCGCGGCCGGGGACCGGCGGCCGGAGCCGCCGTCGCCGCCGGCGTGTTCGTCAAGCCGTATGCCCTCGTGTACGTGCCGTGGCTGGCACGAACCTTCGGATGGCGGCCGTTCGTACCGTTCACGCTGGTGATGGTAGCCGGCCTCCTCCTGCCGGCCCTCTCCTACGGCTGGAATGGCAACTTGACGCTGCTGTACGAGTGGTATCGCACCGTCACCGACACCACCGCACCCAACCTGCTCTCCGCGGACAACATTTCGTTCGCCTCGATGTGGGCGAAGTGGCTCGGGCCGAGCCCGCTCGCCAGCGCCCTCGCGCTCGTGTCGGCCGTGATCGCTGTCGCGGCGGGCGGCGCCGTCATGTTCTGGCGGCGACACGTGACCGAGCCGAACTATCTCGAGGCGGCGTACTTCTCTGTGCTGATTCCGCTGCTGTCGCCGCAAGGATGGGACTACGTGCTCCTGCTCGGGCTGCCGGGGTACATGTGCATCGTCGATCGATGGCGCGACTCGTCGAGGGCCTGGCGCGCGGTCGCGATGACGGCCTTCATTCTCTCCAGTTTCCTGATCTTCGACGTGCTGAGGCGCACGCTTTACATCTGGCTCGTGGAGAATGGTGCGGGCAGCGTCGGCGCGATACTGATTGCCGCGTGCCTGATTCGCCTGCGCTGGAAGGCGCTCGCATAACGGCAGGTGGCCTCGGCAGTTCTCCGCTGGTGCCCGGTCGCCCCCCACCCTACGGGATTTGGGAGGGGCCTCCGCCTGACCGGACAGGCGGGCCTCCCTCCCCCGCGCGGTACGGACAAAAACAGGCGCAATTCTGGCCCTTCAGCCCTGGCACACGACGTGCGCTTTGCTGGACGCCGTTGAACCCGCCATTGGAGTTTTGGCGCACCCGCAAGGGGTTGCCTGGCCCCGGCACAGCCACGGCCGTGTCGCGGCCCAGGAAGTTACAGGTGATACTGGGGAGGTCCCGGATCGCCGCCAGCTGAATCTTGATGCCAGCTGAATCTTGATGAAGGAAGCAGGGTGCCCCATGTCAAACAAGCACGATGAGAAGGTTGCTGACACCGTCAGCTCGACGGAGAACCCCGGTCACGTCTCTCCGGAAGATCCCTTGGCGGACACAAGTCCATTGCTCGCTCCGACGGTTCCGCCCGGCGTTGATCGTCGCCATTTCCTGATTCGAAGCGCTGTCGGCGGTGCTGCCGCCGTGATGACCGGTCACGCTGTCTCCGCCGAAGCGAGGGCGGCGATGGCCGTCGCAACGCTGCCGCCGCAGGCCACGCAGACGCCGGCGCAGACTAAAGGGACTAAGGGGACGCCGCCGCCGCTCGCGGCCGACTTGAACGTCGTGAAGAAGGGGCAGGGACCGGTGTTGACGACCGTGGACGAGTTCTACAAGGTGGGGCCCGGCCCGTCCAGCTCGCACACGATTGGGCCGATGCGCATCACCTATGATTTCTACCAGCAAGCCGCCAAGCTGCCGGCCGACAAGCTGGCCAAGGCGACGAAGCTCCAGGTGAACTTGTTTGGGAGCCTCAGCGCGACGGGCAAGGGACACGGCACGGAGCGAGCCGCGCTCGCAGGGCTGGTCGGGAAAGAACCAGCCACGGTCGACCCGTTGTTCCTGGACAGCTTGCGAGACAAGCCTGACCAGGTGTTCCCGGTGAAGCTCGGCGCGAAGTCGATCGATGTCAGCCTCAAGGACGTCATCTACGACGCGACCAAGGGTGACTTCAAGCACCCGAACACGATGACGGTCAAGCTCCTCGCCGGCAAGGAGGTGCTGCTCGAGCAGGAGTACTACTCAGTGGGCGGCGGATTCATCGAGTGGAAAGGCTACACCCCCCCGAAGAAGAACGCCCCGAAGTACGCCTTCAGGACGATGAAGGAACTGCGGGCCCACGCCGACAGCAACAAAATCTCGATCGCGAAGGTAATGCTTGCCAACGAGATGTCGATCATGGGCCGGAGTGAAGAGGAAGTTAATGCCTTCCTCGACAAGATCATCAACGCCATGGTCGCGACCGTAAAGTCGGGGCTGTCGATGCCCGAGGACGACGTGCTGCCCGGCCCGATCAAGTTGCACAGCAAGGCCGCGTCCGTTTACAAGCGCGCCATGGACGACAAGTTTGAAGCAGACCGCGGGATCGGCGCGCTGTCGGCTTTCGCGCTGGCGGCATCCGAAGAGAACGGGCGCGGACATCTCGTCATCACCGCTCCGACCGGCGGTTCCGCCGGTGTCATGCCGTCGCTGGTCTATGGGCTGCTCGAGGTCCGGAAAGTCGACCGCCAGAAGATCCGTGACGGCATGCTCGCGGCGGCGGCGATCGGCTACCTCTGCAAGCACCATGCGACGCTGTCGGCGGCCGAGGGCGGCTGCCAGGCAGAGATCGGCGTGGCGTCGTCGATGGCTGCGGCCTTGACCGCGACCGCGTACGACGCGTCATCGTTGGTCGTCGAGAACGCCGCCGAATCGGCTCTGGAGCATCACCTGGGCATGACCTGCGACCCGGTCGCCGGTTACGTGCAGGTGCCGTGCATCGAGCGCTGCGCGTTCGGGGCCGTCAAGGCCTGGACCGCCTACGCCATCGCCAGCAACGAGATCGCGTCCAGGCACCGCATCAGTTTCGACGAGACCGTGATGGCGCTGGCCCAGACCGCGAAAGAGATGAACAGCAAGTACAAGGAAACAAGCGAGGCTGGCCTCGCCGTCTCCGTAACGCTCTGCTGAGCGTTTTCTATGCTCCCGGCGATGGCTCGCCAGGTCATGGGACAGTTCCGTGGCCTGGCGACTGTCGCACCCCCACTACTTCCACTCACTTTGCGAGGGACATTGCAGGTGCCGATATCTCGGGCGCTGATTACGACGTCGGTCGCCTTGGCGTTGACGTCAGTTTCATTCGTCACGACTTCCGCCTTGGGACAATCTCCTCCAACACAACCGACCAGCACGGAGAACGTCGCCAGTGCCGCGCTGAGTACACAACCGCCGGGGCCAGATCAAGGCACCACTTCCGGACAGCCGCCAGCCCCTCCGCAGCCGCCACCCCCTCCGCCGCCGCCGGCCCCTCCCCCGGCGCCGGCCAACAACGACCGCTATCGGGATGGCATGGTCATCTGGGAAACTCCGGCTGACGCCCAGGTGCCATTCCTGCTGAAGTTCAACATCAATACCCAGATCCGATATCTCAACACCCAGGATAGCGAGGAGACGTACAACGACCATCTGGACGTCAGCCGCGAGGTTCATGCGCGCAACGACATCACGGTCAATCGCGCGATGTTCATCTTCGGCGGCTACGTTTTCGATCAGAGGGCGCGATACAGCTTCACGGTCTGGACGTCGGCCGGGGCCGCGTCGATCGTCGTTGCCAGCAACATTGGCTGGCAATTCAACAAGGGCCTCGCGATCACCGGGGGCTACACTGGCGTTCCAGGCAGCCGATCGCTGGTCAACACGTTTCCATTCTTTACGGGTACCGACAGGAGCATGGCTGACAACTTCTTCCGCCCCGGGTTCACGCAGGGAGTCTGGGCCAGCGGAGAACCCGCGAAGGGGTTGAACTATCTGGCGTTCGTCGGCAACGGTCTCAATACCCTGAATATCTCGGCAGCCAAGATCGATACGCACCTGCTCGTTTCCGGCAGTGTCTGGTGGGAACCGATGGGACCCTTCGGGGAACCCGGCAAGTCACGCAACATGTACGATGATTACTTCGCCTCGGACAACGTTCGCATTCGAATTGGTACCGCGTTTACGAGGTCCCGGGAGGACCGCTTCTCAAATCTCGACCAATCGAGCCCCGAGAACACGTCTCTATACAATTCCGACGGCGTGCTCTTTTTCTCGACCGGAGCGTTCGCACCGGGTGTCACCGTCGACCAGGCAACGTATAAGATGTGGGCCGCCGACGGCGGCATCAAGTGGAACGGGCTTGCAGTCAACGCGCAATATTTCGTGCGCTGGCTCAATGATTTCGAAGCCGACGGACCGGTTCCGATCGCATCTACCCTCGATCACGGCGCCGAGCTCTCGGCGGGATATTTCATCGCGCCGAAAGAGTGGATGATTTATGGCCGCGGATCGTGGGTGCGCGGGGAGTTCGGCGATTCCTACGAGTATGGCGGCGGGATAAAGTGGCATTTCCTCCCGACCGAGCGGCTCTGGCTCAACGGAGAAGTGTTCAAGGTTTACAAGGCTCCTTACAGCGGCGCCTTTACTCCGTATACGACAGGGATGACGGGCTGGGTGCCGATGCTGCAGACGGTCCTCGCCTTCTGACGCACCGTGTCCCTGCGCCCGCGATCAGGCGTGATCAGGAATGACGAAGCAGGCCGCCAGCGGGCGGCCTGCTCGTCCGGTCTTCCCATAGCTGAATCGACGCTGCGGCGCGGCTACTGCTTGACGTAATAGAGAACGTTCTGGACGGCCTGTCCCTTCGCATCGGTGCCATCCTGCGTGATGGTCATCACCTTCCCATCCTTCGCCACGACAGCCTTCGACGTCAGCGCCACCTTCCCGCCGCGCTTGAACACGACGATCCGCTCGTTCGCACTCGGCATGGTCGCGCTCGCTGTTTCCGCGTTCGGGTTGCCGGTGACGGGCGAGTCCGGGCCGTCCGGTGTCGCCGTGTAGCTCCACTTCATCGGACCGGTCGCGGTGACGGAGTCGATGGAGGCCTTCATCCCCTTCCCCGCGGCCTCGATAGTGAGCGTCGAGCTCTTTGATCCCGGCCCAGGCTTGTAGGTCGATTTCGCAGGGTCCAGCTTCCACGTCCCGATGAAGTTGTCGGAGGTCTGCGCCGCCGCCTGGGTGGGTAGCGCCAGAGCGCACGCCGCGAGGACCGCCAGGATTGAGAGCCGTCCGGTTTGTATCGCTGCCCGCATCTGAGCCTCCTGTCCAAGTGATTGCCAATGAGACAGGACGAACGATACGCCACCTCATCCATGACCGCAACCCTGGCGGCTCGAGCTGCCGGTCGATGACGATGCCGGCGGCGATGAGAAGACCGCTCGACGTGACACGGTCAACGCTTCGGATGCGGCTGCACTGGCGCGTCGGTCAGGCCGAGCGACCACTTGATCGCCTCGAACATCATCAGCTGCAGGTTCCTGACGTCCCACGCCTCGGTGCTGTGCGAGAGCGAGCTGTAGACCACACGCCCCTGGCCAAACGACTTGGCCCACACCAGCGGGAAGTCACCGTCGGCGGGAAGACCGGACGCCGGGGCGCTGGCTGGATCGAACCGCAGCAGCACGTCGACCTTGTCACGGGCAAGCCCGTTTGGACGGTAGAACTCGTCGCTGTAGTCGAACGCACCGCCCCAGTGCTTCACGATCGGGTTGGACGGCTGCTCGCTGACGACCCGTCCCGGCCCGGTGTAAAGGTGGCCGCCGTAGGTCGCGCCGAGCATCTCGCCGAACTCCGGCCACGACTCGAACGCGGTCAGCCCGGTGTGTGCCGCGACGAAGCCCTTGCCGCCGCGCACGAAAGCCAGGAGCTCCGCCTTCTGCTGATCGTTGATGGGCACGGCGCGGTGCCCGAGGAAGAAGATCCCGTCGACACTGCTCAGGCTCGGACCGCCGCTCGCGGGCGTGCCGTCCGTCTTCTGCGCCTGGTTGAAGATGATGTGCGAGTCGGTGCGAATGAACGTGTCCCAGAGGCCCGAGTCGTAGCCGAGCCGCTCGATGACGGCGAGCGCGTGCGACGTGAAGGCATGCTGTGCCTGTCCGTTCCTCGTGTCGGCCCAGGCGAGCAGGACTTTGCGAACCCGTGGCTGGCTTCCCCGCCCGCCGCCGCGGCCCTCCTGCGCTGCGGCGGACGCGCCGCCGGCCAGCAGCAGTCCGAGCCCTGCCCGCAGCGGCGGCGGCACACACATAGAAGCTGACGCGACGGAGTGCTGTCGAGGTCATGGCGTCCTCAGCGCTTCGACGCGCGTTCTTCGCGCACGATTTCGACGACGGCGCGGAGCGCCGACGTGTAGGAGCGCCAGCCGAGGCCCATCACGGTGCCGCGCGCGGCCGAGGTCAGGATCGAGTGACGATGGATCTCGTCGCGCGTCCCGAGGTTCGAGATGTGCACCTCGATCACCGGAAACGGCATCGCCTTCATCGCATCGTGCAGTGACACGCTGCTGAAGGTCAGGCCGGCGCCGTTGATCAGGGCGCCGTCGACGGCGTCCATGTGCTTGTGGAACGCGTCCACCAGGACGCCCTCGGAGTTGGACTGCGTGGTGATCAGCTCGACGTCGAGCTCTTTTGCGAGCGTCGGACAGGCGGCCGTTGATCTGATCGAGTGTCGTCGTGCCGTAGATCTGCGGCTCGCGCCGGCCGAGGAGATTGAGGTTGGGTCCGTGCAGCACCAGCACCTTGAGACGAGGCTGGCCCTGCAGTTCGATCCCGGAGGCGGAAAGCGACGCTACGGCAGCGGCGATGGCGATCGCTCCCACGAGCCACCTGCCTGGCGACTTCGAGCGCATACGGTTGGTTCCTCTCTCGTTCGGCACAGCGAGACCGGTCGTTCGACCGGCAATCGACGCTGATATTACGTCAACCGCAACTCATCCGCGAGCGCCGCTCCAAGGTGGTGAAGGCGGCGCAACAGGTATACTTTTGCGCGAGTGAGTTCGCGACCCCATCACGTGACCCCGGTGGCCTGAGTGTCACCGCGTCGATTCCACATCATCGTCCTGGTCTGGACGCTCGCGCTGGCCGCGATGACGTTGCGCGCCGAGCCCGGCCAGCCCCCGAGTTCCGTGGCCCCGGAGCAGCCGATCCCCTTCAGCCACAAGCGCCATGTCGCGATGGGACTGCAGTGCCGCGGCTGTCACGTCAACCCGGATGCCGGCAAGCTGATGACCTACCCCGCAACATCCGTGTGCATGGGCTGCCACACCGCGGTGGCGGCCGATCGCCCGGCGATCAAGACGCTGGCCTCCTTTGCCGCGTCGGGCAAGCCGGTTCCGTGGGTCCGCGTCTATCGAACACCGGACTACGTCTACTGGCGGCACGGCACGCATCTCGAAGCCGAGGTGACGTGCGTCGAGTGCCACGGCGCGGTCGCCGAACGCGAGGTCGTCGCGAGGGAGACCGACGTGACGACGATGCTCGGCTGCCGGCGGTGTCACGACGCGATCCAGGTTTACACGGGCTGCAACGACTGCCACGAACCACGTTCGCTGCCGCTGCTCGTCAGCGGGCGTCAGGCTCCACTCCACGCGGCGCGCGAGCCGTATACACTCGATCCATAGGACTGCTTCATGCCCACACAGTCGATGCGGGTTCTCGCGGCGATTGCCGCCGGCGTCTCCCTGAGCCTCGCCGTCGAGTCCGGCCTGAAGGCGCAATCGGACGCGGCCCGGCGCGCCGCGGCGAAGGAATGGCCGACGTACGGGCACGACGCCAACGCCACGCGCTTCTCGCCGCTGACCGAGATCACGCCGGCCAATGTCGACGGTCTCAAGGTCGCGTGGGTGTACCACATGAGGCCCCCGGCGACGGAGGGCCGCGCCGCCGGGCCAACCGCGACCCCGGCCCCCGGCGCGCCGGTCGGTGACACGCCTCCGCCCGAGGCCGGCCGCGGCCGTGGTCGCGGCCGTGGCGGTACGGGATTCGCCGCGAGCCAGGCGACGCCGCTCGTCATCGACGGCGTCATGTACCTCTCGACGCCGTACTACCGCGTCGTGGCGCTGGACCCGTCGAGCGGGAAAGAGATCTGGGCGTTCCGGCTGCCGACCGGCAGCCCCTCGACTCGTGGCGTCGAATACTGGGGCGGCGACGGAAAGACGCCGCCGCAGATCGTTTTCGGCACGAGCGACGCCAAGCTCTACTCGCTCGACGCGAAGACCGGCCTGCCCAACGAGGCCTTCGGCGACAAGGGCGTCGTCAACCTCGACACGCCCGAGGTCCTGCGCGGGCTGGCGGGACGCAACAGCCTCAGCTCGCCGCCCATCGTCTACAAGAACCTCGTGATCACGGGCGGCACGACGCAGGAGAACCCGCCGCTCGGGCCGGCCGGCGACGTCCGCGCGTGGGACATGCGCAGCGGCAAGCTGGTATGGACGTTCCACTCAGTGCCGCAGCCGGGAGAGAAGGGCCACGACACGTGGGCCGGTGAAAGCTGGAAGAACCGCTCCGGCGTCAACGTGTGGGGCTTCATGACCGTCGACGTCGAACGCGGCATCGTCTACATGCCCTACGGCGCGCCGTCGGTCGATCAATACGGCGGCGATCGCGTCGGCGACAATCTGTTCAGCACCAGCCTCGTCGCCGCCGACGCCAACACCGGCAAGTACCTCTGGCACTTTCAGGTCGTGCACCACGACATCTGGGACGCCGACATGGCGGCCGCGCCGGTGCTGCTCGACGTCCGTCAGGGCGGCAAGACGGTCGCCGCAGTGGCGGCGATTAACAAGGTCGGGATGCTGTTCCTGCTCGATCGCGTGACCGGGAAACCCATCTACGGCGTCGAGGAGCGGCCGGTGCCGCCGAGCGAAGTGCCGCTGGAGCGCGCGGCCAAGACGCAGCCCTTTCCGCTGAAGCCGCCGCCGCTGTCGCGCATGACGTTCTCGGCCGCGGACGTCGCCACCGTGACGCCGGAGCTCGAAGCGGCGTGCAGAAAGCTGATCGAGGGAATGCAGCTCGGCGGTCCGTACCTGCCGGTCTGGTACAACCGCCTGCGGGTGCAGTTCCCCGGCAACCACGGCGGCGTGAACTGGGGCGGAATCTCGTTCAGCCCGGCGCTCGGGTACCTGTTCGTGAACACGAACGAGATGGGACAGGTCTCCGGACTGCGCGACCGTGAAGCCGACGCGACAGGACCTGCCCAGGGAAGCGGCGTCGGCAATCGCGTCCATCCCGACGGCCCGTATCAAGGCATGCCCGGCGGCGGCCGTTTCAGCATTCGCAACGGCACCGATCCGCAGCAGTTGATGTGTCAGCAGCCGCCATGGGGCCAGCTCACCGCGGTGAACGTGCACACGGGCGAGTTCGCCTGGCGCGTGCCGCTGGGCGTGACCGACAGCCTGCCGCCGGACAAGCAGAACACCGGTCGTCCCGGCAACGGCGGCACCATCGTGACGGCAGGCGGCCTCGTGTTCGTGGGCGCCACCGACGACAGCCGTTTCCGCGCCTTCGACGCGAAGACTGGCAAAGAGTTGTGGACATTCAAGCTGAACGGCGCTGCCGAAGCGACGCCGATCACCTATCAGGGGCGCGACGGACGGCAGTATGTCGTGATCACTGCCACGGGTGGCGGGTTCTTCAACAATCCGACAACTGACGACAGCCTGATGGCGTTCGCTCTCGAAGCCAAACCCGCGCCGGGGCGATGATCGCTGGCGCGCGCGGCCAGCGCCAGCGGTCAAGCCCGCGTCCTCACGTCTTACGCTAGTCCCGTCGTCGCGGCCAGACCCGGGCGTAGACGTGCGCGACGATCGGCGCGAGCACGACGCCGGCGACGAGGAACAGCGCCACGCGCAGCAGGACCACGTCGACGATGTGACGGACGTCGGTGACGACGACGGCGCGCTCACCGCGCACCGCGTCCAACGACGCGGCCAGCTCGCGGCGGATGTCGGCAACAGTCTCGCGTCGCTCGGCGGTGGCCCACGCGAGCGTCGCCACGCGCTGCGACTCGACGGTGCGCAGCAGCTCGCTGCGTTCCGCGCTCAAGGCGCGGACGAGCGCGCCGATCGCCTGCTCGCGCTCCATGGAAATCGCCGCCATCACCAGCACGCGCTGCCGGCTTATCTCCTCGATGACGGCCCGCCGCTCGCTCAGGGCGAGCGGCGGGATGCCCTCCGTGGTCGCCGCGATGCGGTCGACGGCGGCCGCGGTCATGTGCAGGTCCGCCTGCAGCGAGGCGATGCTGTCAGGCGGCAGGATGTCGGCGCGCATCAGGTCGACTTCTCCCCGCACCTGGCGCGGCAACTCGGCGAGATAGATTCGCGCCTGCTGCGACAGGCCGACGGCCAGCCCCTCCATCGTGCCGACGGACTGGAACATGTCGCCACGGCCCGGGAACTGTTCCGCGAAGCGGCCAATCGGAGATTCGCGCACGAAAGTGACGTCATGGAGCGGATGCTCGGCGACCCACGGGTCGATGAACTTGCGCTCGAACTCGGTCCTGGCTTCCGGGGATACCGCGATCGAACCGCCGATCTCCTGCATCTGGGCGAGGAGACGGCGTGAGACCGCGATCGCCTCGGGCTGGAATGTGCCGAAGGCACCTTTGGCCGCGCCCTCGCTGAAGAGCTGGTCGACCTGGCGCGCGAAGATCCACGCGTCGACGAGCGCGCCAATCGGCTCCAGCCGGAAGCACGCCTTTCGCATCTCGGGGATGGCGCGGACGCGCCAGAGCAGGGCGTTGCGCCGGACGGTCGCATCGGTCGCCCGCTGCTCGATGGCCGTCGCCGCCAGATCGACTTCCGCGGCAAACGTGATCGAGTACTCGTGTATGCGGGCCCGCAGCGACTCGACGCGGAAGTCGGATCGGATTTCAGGCCAGGGCTCCAGGTTGGGCCCTTCCGGTTTCTTGTTCAGGCCGGCGCATCCGGCCAGGCAGCACAGCGCGAGGCACGTGGCCGCCCGCATGAATGCGACGCGACGGGACGAACCGGATCTGACCGGGCTGCGGCTGACATCCTGCACGGTCGTCTGACCTCCGCTCGGACTGCCGACCCACGAGATGTCGCGGGTCTACGGGCAAGTCGAAGGCGCGGCGGACGGCCGACCTTCAGATACCTGTCGGCAGAAACTCTTGCCCGAATGATGATCCGCTGCAGTATACGCCGTCCGGACTACCAGGCTGGATTCGGCGGAGTGGCCTTCAGACCTTGCTCGCTCGCTGCGGGACGATCGTCTCTCCCCGCGCCAGCATCTCCACCAGCGCCGCGATCTTCCGCGCCCGGCCGGCGGGTGTCTTCATGTTGTTGGTGCGAAACGCGAGAGCGAAGAGATTCTGGCGGTTGAGCGTCGCGAACGTGCGGCTGGCGCGGGCGTTGGCGTCGATCGCGGCGCGAAGGTCCTCGGGAATCGCATCAGCGGAAGCTTTTCGGATCGGTGCGTACGCCGCCGCCCAGCGCCCGTCGGCCGTGGCAGCATCCACCTGACGCTGCCCTGGCGGCTGCATTCTCCCGGCTGCCGTCAGCCGCGCGACGTGCTCGCGATTGATTTCGCTCCAGATGCTCCTCGCCCGCCGCGGGGTATAGCGCTGGAGGAACGACTCGGCATCGAACGCCTTGCGGATACCGTCAATCCAGCCCCAGCACAGGACGACGTCGAGCGCCTCGGCAGTGGTCACCGTCGACTTGCCGCTTCTCTTCTTGAAGATCCGGACCCAGATCTCGGTCTCGCGATCGTGGTGCTGACGCAGCCAGGACTCGAACGCCGCCTCGGTCTTGAAGGCCTTGATGCGCTTCGGGCTCGGAACGATCGGTGCCATCCCGATCAGTCTCGCACGATAAGCGCGCCGCGCGAATGGCTGGCGTATCATAGGTCCCGGCCGGAGGGCGGCCATCGGTCCGCGTAAAGGGGTTCAACCCCACCCTGCACGCTGCGCGTAGTCAGCCACCCTGACTTCCAGCCCGAGAGACGCGGACGCCGGGCGATGATGGAAGGAAGGGTCATGGCCAACGCACAGCTTCCCGAACGTCCCTCGCTCGACTACCTGAAACGAATCGCCCGTACACGTCTACTCGACCTGCGCCGCGCCAGCACGCAGGCGCGGCTCGCGGACGCGCTGCTCGCCGTCGCGCGCGAGTATGGGTTCGCCAGCTGGCGAGCCCTCAAGGCCGAGGTCGAGCGGCGGCAGCATGCCGGCGTCTCGGCGTTCGTCGCCGCATGCGTCAGCGGCGACCGCGACGAGGCGCAGCGGCTCCTGCGCCTCGATCCTGCGCTCGCGCGCGCCAGCGCTCCCGACGCGCCCCACCCGGGCTGGACCCCGCTGCACGCCGCCGCCCAGCACGGACGCCTCGACATCGTCCGGCTCCTGCTCGAGCACGGCGCGGAGGTCGATGCCCGCGAAGGCGGCGACAACACCACGGCGCTGCACTGGGCGGCAGCGCGGGCCGAGAAGGATCTCGCGGGGACGCTGCTCGACGCCGGCGCCGACGTCCACGGCCTCGGCGACGTCCACGCGCTCGACGTCATCGGCTGGTGCGCCTTCTTCAGGTCGCCTGGCACGGCGGACATCACCGTGATGGAGGAAGAACGGCGCGCGTGTCTCGACTACCTGGTCGAGCGCGGGGCGCGGCACCATGTCTTCTCGGCGATGTGCGTCGGCGAACTGCCGCTCATCCAGGAGGTCGTCGAGCAGAACCCGTCCGCCCTCGACCGACGCATGTCGCGCTTCGAGCGTGGCCTGGCCCCGGCCCACTTCGCGATCGAGCGGAAGCGCCATGACATCCTCGATCTGCTGATCGGACTGGGCGCCGACCTCGAAGCAACCGACGGCAGGGGTCAGACGGCGCTGGTGTTCGCGATGCTGCGCGGCGACCGCGAGGCGGTGACCCGCCTGCAGGCCGCAGGCGCGGTCCCGCCGGAGATGCGCCCGGCCGCCCGCGTCGCAGACGAAATGCGGAGCCTGGCGGGATCGATCACCAGGGGCGTACCGATGATTTACGTCCCGGACGTCGGGAAGGCGATCGACTGGTACGTCTCGATCGGCTTCACGGAGCTGGAGCGCTTCGAGGACGGGGGGATCGTCAACTTCGGGATGGTCGCGTTCGGCGGCGCCCAGCTGATGTTGAACATGCACGGCAATGCGGGCCGGCACGATGTCAGTTTGTGGTTCTACACCGACGCCGTGGACCGCCTCTACGCGGCCCTGAAGGCTCGCGCTCTCTCGACGGCGCAGGCGGCGTTGACTGGCGAGCCGGCTGAAGCGCCAATCGTATTCACCCAGGACGTCGAAGACATGTTCTACGGCGCGCGGCAGTTCTGCATTCGCGACCTCGATGGCTACGAGCTCTACTTCATCCAGGCGTCGGGGTGAGGCTCGACGGCCGGCCGGACTGCTTGGCTATTCCACAACTGCTGAGCTTTGGTGTACGTTTCATCTATATGGGTTGGCTTGCCTCGATCGTCATCGCTCTCCTGTCCGGGCTTTTCGCGCTCTTTGGCGCCGGCACGGTCGCCAGTCTCGTCGTCGACTGGTACAACATCTCGTCGTTCGAGGGCGGCTCCGGTTATTTCGTCATCGGCATGGCGCTCCTCGGACTCCTCGCCGGCCTGGTCCTCGGCCTCGTCATAGCAAGGGTTGTGGCGGCGCGGCCGAAGCCGTCGTTTCTCAAGGGGCTGGGCACGTCCTGTGGCGCTATCGCGCTCATCCTCGCGGTGATTGCCGGCGGCTCCCGCCTGCTGAACGACGTGCCGCCAGAGATCGTGGCGAGCCGCTCGTCCATTCCGGTCGTAGGTGAACTGGCCGCAGGACGGCCTTCCGGCGCCCGCCTCTTTGCCGGGCATCGGATACCTCCGGCTGGGTGCGTCGAGCGGCTCAGTCGTGAGGAAGCAGGAGGACGGCCCCCTGTTCACCGAAGACGCGGTCCTCGTCGACGGCCGATGGACCGTCCCCGGGTTCGCCTGGATCTTCACCGGCCGTGGCCAGCGCCTGCTGGAGGCCGGCGTTGGCGACAAGAACCTGGGCGCCTTCATCGTTCCGCTTCCTGCTCATCCCGGGTCCGCCGAACAGCAATGGAGCGACTGGCTCCCGCATGCGGCCAGCGGGCAGCCGCCGCTCCCGGATCAGGTCACCTACCGATTCCGCGTCGCGCGGACGAGTGAGCCGCTTCGCACGATTCGCGTCGGCGGGTTCGAGATTCCAGACGATCGTCAGCAGCGTCAGCAGTTCCTCCAACGCCGAGGGCTTCAGCGCCTCGTCAAGGTTCCGGATCCTGCATCGCGGGCAGCCCCTGGATGGCGGCGGAGAGGCCGCGGCCGTCGCGGTCGTCGGCGGCGAACGTACCGCGCTCCTCGTCGAACGCCTCGAGGATGGCCAGCCCGACGGATGCGCGTTCATCACCGACGGCGCCGAACACCCCACGGTCGCGCCAATCGGTCCCTGCACGATGCCGATGGAACTGCAGCCGCTGACGTCGGACCAGGCGGTCTTCATCGACGCGCGTGACGCGCGACACCCGACGGCTGGGTCGACTGGCACACGCTGAAGCAGCCGGGACTCTTCCTCCTTAACGACCACGTCGTCGATACCCGCTCCCTCACGTTCCGCACTTTCACCAGGACATTGGAACCGTATCCAGCCAGCATGCCGCCGCTCGTGGTCTCGCCCGACGAGCGCAGCTTCGCCTGGTTCGCACACGACGGGTCCGAGGACAAGCCGGTGCTCGGCGTCACCAGCATTGCGGCCAGCCGTTCCTACACCGTGCCGATCGACCGCGGCCGCATGCGCTTCAACGAGTACCACAAGCTCGACCCGGCATGGGTCGCGCATCATTTCGAGTGGCGGCGCGGGCCGGACGGCGCCGACGTCCTCGCCGCCCGCGAGACCTTCGAGGCCGCTTCCCTACCGCGGCGATCCCACGCTCGCCAAGCCAGGCGAGTACATGAGCTATACCGTGCGTCCCGGCGGCGAGAAGCTGCGAAGCGCGATCGTCGGCCTGCTGTTGTCGGAGATGAAGGGCGAGCGGCTGCCTGACCGGCTCGACGGTTACGAGCAGCGTGTACAGGTCGACGGCAAGCTGCTGCTCATCACGATCATCGAGACGTCCAACTACGTTTCCGTGTCGATGGACTACGGCCAGAGCGATGCCGAGTTCATGAAGCGCGTCGCGGCGACACTCGATGCCGCGATTGCCACCCGGAAGTACTAGAAGCTGTCTTCGAGCGCCGTCCCTGCCGGCTGAGCGCGCGCTACAATCTCTAACTGGGACCATCGGGACATGATCGACGACGAATCGCTGGTCAGAAGCTTCGAAGCGGGCGAAGAACCGGCTGGCGGGTTTCACCACGCCGAGCACGTCCGGGTCGCCTGGTGGTACCTGCGCCAGCATCCCTGGCCCGAGGCGCTGGCGCGATTCGGCGCCGCGCTCCGGCGCTTTGCCGCCGCCCAGGGCAAGCCGAACCTGTTTCACGAAACCATCACGACCGCGTTCGTGCTCGTTATCAACCAGCGACTCGATGATGCCGATCGCCAGGCGCCGTGGACCGATTTCGTTTCGCAGAACCCCGATCTCCTGACCTGGCGGCCCTCGGTCCTCGATCGCTACTACCGGCCCGACACGCTGCAATCGGAGCGCGCCCGCCGCTCCTTCCTCCTGCCCGATCGCCTGGCAGACTGAACTCGGATTCCTATCGCCATGTTTCGACGACTTCTTCTTGCCGCCGCCATCGTCCTCGCGCTGCCGCTGGCGCCCACCAGCCAGGAGCCCGAGCGGTTTCAACCGCCGGCGGTCCCGCTGCCTCCAACCGCCGAGCGCGCCTACCGCGCGTTCGCCGGGCGCGTCAACGGACTGGCGGCGATGAACGTCGTCCGTTACATGGATCAGTTCTGGCGTGTGGCTGGCAACCCCGGCTACAACAACTCGATCGACTTCATCCACAACCGCCTGCAGTCGCTCGGCTATGCCACCGCCCCGGACAAGGGAGCGCCGCACATCCGCGTCGACGAATGGGGCTCGGCGCGCGGCTGGGACTACGAAACCGGCACCGTGGCCTTCGCAGACGGCGAGGTCGTGCTGTCACGCCTCCGCGATCGCATTTCGCTCTGCATCAACTCGTTCTCGACGCCGAGGGGCGGGCTCGTGACGCGGCTGGTGGACGTCGGCGCCGGCACGGACGCCGACTTCGAGAAGGTCGACGTGAAGGGCGCGGTCGTCCTCGGCGACGCCAGCGTCAACCGCCTGTGGCAGGCGGCCGTCAAGGCCCGTGGCGCCGCCGGGATCATCTCGACGCACGTCGCGCCTTATATCCGGCCGGCCGACCCTGGACAGTTCACGTCGCCGGAGCACCGGGAAGTCTTTCAATGGGGCACTATCCCCTACGATGACGAAGCCAAGGCGTTCGGGTTCAAGGCCAGCTACCGCGCCGCAGCCCGGATGCGGGAACGCCTCAAGAACGGCCAGGCCGAGATCAAGGTCGAGATCGCGTCGCGGTTCTACGAAGGACCGAACCGCTCTCTCGTCGCCGAGATTCCCGGCTCCGTCAAGCCCGACGAACGCATCGTCCTGGTCGCGCACGTGCAGGAACCGGGCGCGAACGACGACGCCAGCGGTTGCGCGACGCTCGAAGCCATCGCCGTGGCGCTGCTTGCTTCGGGCTACGGCCGCGGCATGGAGCGGCCGGAGCGCACCATCACGCTGATGTGGGTCGACGAAACGCGCGGCAGCCAGCAATGGCTGTCCGAGAATCCCGAGCGGGCGAAGGGGACGCAATACATGTTCTCGCTCGACATGACGGGCGAAGACACGGCCCGGACCGGCGGCACGTTCCTGATCGAGAAGCAGGCCGATCCGTCGGCGGTATGGCCACGGCCGTCCGATCCGCACTCGGAGTGGGGCGCCGGCCAGGTCCCGGCCGATTCACTCAAGGGCAGCCTGCTGAACGATCTTCACCTCGCGGTATGTATGCGGCGGGCCAAGGATACGAAGTGGGTGGTGCGGACCAACCCGTATGAAGGCGGCAGCGATCACACGGCGTTTGCCGACGCCGGGGTCCCGTCGCTGCTCAACTGGCACTTCACCGACCGCTACTACCACACCAACCTCGATCGGCCCGACAAGGTCAGCCCGCTGGAAATCACCAACGTCGGCGTCGCCGTGGCGACGAGCGCCCTGTTTCTCGCCTCGGCCGACAACCGCGACGCGGAAGGGGTCGTCGACCTCCTGGCGGCGTCGGCCGACGCGCGCCTCGCACTCGAGCAGAAGCAGGGCGCCGCCCTCGTGGCCGCCGCTGCAGATACGGCCGCGGCCCAGGCGACTGAAACCGCGGTCCTTGCCGCCTGGCGCAAGTGGTACCACGAGGCGCTCGACAGCGTCCGGCGCCTGCCGGCCAAGGGGCCTTCGGCGGGGCTCGAGGCCAGGATCTCGCAGGCGCAGCAGAAGCTGGGCGCTCGCTGAGGATGACGCCCGACGTCGAGCGCACGCTCGAGGAGCTCGCCGGCCGCATCCGGTCGGCGGCCAGGGTCACCGTGCTGACCGGAGCCGGGGTCTCCGCGGCGAGCGGCGTGCCGACGTTCCGCGGCGCCGCCGGCCTGTGGCGCTCGTTCCGCGCCGAAGAGCTCGCGACGCCGCAGGCCTTCAACAGGGATCCGCGACTGGTGTGGGAGTGGTACGACTGGCGGCGGTCGATGATCGCGGAATGCCGGCCGAACCCGGCACACCTCGAGCTTGCGCGCTGGACCCGCCGTCCGGGCGTCACGCTCATCACGCAGAACGTCGACGGCCTGCACGAGCTTGCCGGCAGCCGCGACGTCGTCCGCTTTCACGGTTCGATCTGGCAACTGCGGTGCGCCCTCGCCTGCGGCGTCATGGAAGAGGGCTGGGAGGACCGGCGGACGCCCCTGCCTGAGCTGCCGCCGCGCTGTCCCGGCTGCGGCGGCTACGCCAGGCCGGGCGTGGTGTGGTTCGGCGAGGCGATCGACAGCCGCGTCCTTCAACGCTCGGTCGCGGCGACGGACTGCGACGTCTACCTCTCGATCGGCACGTCGTCGCTGGTGCAGCCGGCGGCCGGCTTGATGTCGCGGGCGAAAGCGCGAGGCGCCTGGACTGTCGAGATCAATCCCGAGCCCACCGACAGCGCCGGCGCGGTCGACGTGGCCGTGGCGCTGCCGGCGGAAGTGGCGCTGCCCGCGCTCCGGCTCGATGGCGCCTGGCGTACGGCGCCGCGAGAAGCCTGACTAGATCTTCGGCAGGGTGACGTCGCGCTGCTTCAGGTACTTGCCCTTCTTGTCGGCGTACGAGATCTCGCACGGCTCGTCGCTCTGGAAGAACAGCACCTGCGCGATTCCCTCGTTGGCGTAGATCTTCGCCGGCAGCGGCGTGGTGTTGGAGATCTCGAGCGTCACCGTTCCCTCCCATTCGGGCTCGAAGGGGGTGACGTTGACGATGATGCCGCAGCGGGCGTAGGTGGACTTGCCGAGGCAGACCGTGAGGACGTCGCGCGGGATGCGGAAGTACTCGATCGTGCGCGCCAGCGCGAACGAGTTCGGCGGCACGATGCAGACGTCCGTCTTCAAGTCGACGAACGACCTCGGGTCGAACTGCTTCGGGTCGATGACGGTGTTGTTGATGTTGGTGAAGACCTTGAACTCGTCGGCGACGCGGATGTCGTAGCCGTAGGACGACAGGCCGTACGAGACGACCCCCTCCCTCACCTGCCGGTCTTCGAACGGCTCGATCATCCTGTGCTCGAGCGCCATCTTCTTGATCCAGCGGTCCGCCTTAATCGCCAAAGAGCCTCCGTTATCGCCGCAACAGCGCGAACAGCAGCGTGAGCACGACGCTGACCAGGATCGACGTGGTCAGCGGAAAGTAGAACGACGTATTCCCCCGCCGGTAGGAAATGTCTCCGGGCAGCCGGCCGAGCGGCACGCCGAGCATGATCAGCACGCCGGCAAGCGCGATCAGCACCCCGATGACGACGAGCGTCTTCCCCATGGCCGTCTTGCCCTCTCTGACCGGGAACGCGAAGTCGCCGGGCCTACGAGTTGAGCTCGATACCCGGGAAGAAGTAGCCCAGCTCGAATGCCGCCGTCTCCGGCGCATCGGACCCGTGCGTGGCGTTGTTCTCGATCGATCCGCCGAACTCCTTGCGCAGCGTCCCGGCATCCGCCTTGGCGGGATCGGTCGCGCCCATCAGCGTCCGCCACTTCTTGATCGCGTCAGGTGCCTGCAGCGCCAGGACGACGCACGGTCCGGACGACATGAATGTGGTCAGGCTGGCGAAGAACGGCCGTTCCTTGTGAACCGCGTAAAAGCCTTCCGCGTCCTTCTGCGAGAGGTGGCGCAACCGCATGGCACGAATCTGGAATCCTGCCTCTTCGATGCGCTGAAGAATCTTGCCGGTATAACGGGCCCGCACGGCGTCGGGCTTGATGATCGCGAACGTTGTCTCCATATCCGGTCAATTATAGTCACACTCCGCCTAGCGCAACCATTCCCGCGCGGCGGCTTCCGAAGCCCGAAGGGGGCACTCACATGGGTAAGCCGAAGGTACCAGTCGAACCGCAGCCGTCGCAGGAACCCGATCAGGCGGACGCCGGAATCGGCGCCGTCGAGGGCGATCGCCCGGACGATCAGCAGCAGGGGAACCCGCACGGCGACGGTCTCGACAGCAACGGACTGCCGGACGATCCGACGGCAATCGCCGAGGATGTCATCGGCGCGAACGAGGACGACACGCAGGGGTAGGAAGAAAGGACGAAGTTCGAAGTTCGAAGGTCGAAGGTCGAAGTGGATTCAACTTCGAAGTTCGAAGGTCGAACTTCGTCCTTGGAAAAGGGGTCTAACGCAGGGCGTCCATCACTTCGTCCAGCACGGCCTTCGGGGGCCGCACGCGCTCGAGCGGCAGGCTGGCCAGGGGTTCGTCGACGAGGCCGAGCAGCGACAGGAAATCTTCCTTGTCCGGCTCGACGTAGAGCACTCCGGTCGCGAACTCGCCGCGGCGCTCGGTCTCGTGCAGCAGGCGCAGCGCCGTCAGCTTGTCGGTCGGGTTGTAGTCGCCCGCCACCTTCTTCAGGTACAGCTTCGAGCCGTCGTGCATGTCGACTGTCGTCGTCGTGCCCGGCTCGTACTCGATGCTGATGTCCTCGAAGAACGGCACGAAGCTGACCTCGCCCAACACCTCGTCATGGTCCTTGGCGTAGGCGTAGCTCTTGGTCGAGCCTTCGTGGTCGTTGAAGGTGACGCAGGGCGACAGCACGTCGATCATCGCCGTGCCGCGATGGGCGATCGCGGCCTTGAGGATCGCCTGCAGCTGCTTCTTGTCGCCGGAGAACGAGCGGGCCACGAACGACGCGCCGAGCTCGATCGCGAGGCGGCAGGTGTCGATCGGCGGCAGGTCGTTGGCGACGCCGTTCTTCAACTTGGAGCCGAGGTCGGCGGTCGGCGAGAACTGGCCCTTCGTCAGGCCGTAGCAGCCGTTGTCCTCGATGATGTAGATGATCGGCAGGTTGCGCCGCATCAGGTGGACGAACTGGCCGATGCCGATGGCGCCGGTATCGCCGTCGCCGCTGACGCCGATCGCGAGCAGCTTGCGGTTGGCCAGCATCGCGCCGGTGCCGACCGACGGCATCCGGCCGTGCACGGTGTTGAAGCCGTGTGCCGCGCCGAGGAAATAGGCCGGGCTCTTGCTCGAGCAGCCGATGCCCGACAGCTTGATCACCTGCGCCGGATCGATGCCCATCTCGAAGAACGCTTCGATGATGCGCTCGGAGATGGCGTTGTGGCCGCAGCCGGCGCACAGCGTCGTCTTGCCGCCGCGGTAGGGCTGCAGTTCGAGGCCGATGCGATTGAGCTTCTTCGGCGCTTCTGGAGTTGGTGTCGACATGGCTTACTCGCCTCGCCCCGCCACCCCGGCCAGCGGCTGGTGGTGCGGTTCAGCCGCGGGTTTGATCCCTTCCTGCTGAAGGATGTCGTCGGTGACCGACCGGGCATCGATCGGCAGCCCGCTGTAGTGCAGGACGCTGCGGACCTTGGCGTGGTGGTCGGCGGTGATGTCGAGCCGCATCAGCGCCAGCATCTGCGCGTCGCGGTTCTGCTCGACGATATAGATGCGCTCGTAGCGGTCGAGAAACGTCGTCAGCTCGTCGGTGAAGGGATACGCCCGAAGCCGCAGATACGCCGTGCTGATGCCCTGCTCCCGCGACAACTGATCGCGTGCTTCCTCGATCGCCCAGTGACTGGTTCCGAAGCCGATGATGCCGATCTTCGCGCCATCGACGTCGGCGACGACCGGCTTCGGCACGTACTTCCTCGCCGTCTCGAACTTGCGCGCCAGGCGCTCCATGTTCTTGACGTAGTCGTCGGGCCGCTCGCTGTACTGGCCCTTCTCGTTGTGACCGGAGCCGCGCGTGAAATACGGCGGCATCGACTCGCCGGGGACCGAGCGCCAGGCAATGCCGTCGCCGTCGACGTCCTTGTAGCGCCCCCACTCGCCGATCTGCTTCAGCGTCTCGGCGTCGAGCCGCTTGCCGCGATCGAACGCCTTCTCCGGGTAGGGGAAGGGGTGCGACATCCAGTTGTTCATCCCGAGGTCGAGATCGCTCATCACGAAGATCATGACCTGGAAGCGCTCGGCGAGATCGAACGCGTCCATCGCCATCGTGTAGCACTCCTCGACCGACGCCGGGATCAGCATGATCTGCTTCGTGTCGCCGTGCGAGAGCACGGCGGTCGAGAGCAGGTCGCCCTGCGCCGTCCGCGTCGGCAGCCCGGTCGACGGACCGACGCGCTGGATGTCGAACACGACGCCCGGAACTTCAGCGTAGTACGCGAGGCCGGCGAACTCCCCCATCAGCGAGATGCCGGGGCCTGAGGTCGACGTCATCGCCCGCGCCCCCGCCCAGCCGGCGCCGACGACCATGCCGATCGACGCGATCTCGTCCTCGGCCTGGACCACGGCATAGGTGGCCTTCCCGGTTTCGGGATCGCGGCGGTACTTCTTCAGATAGCTGATCAGTGTTTCAGGCAGCGACGACGACGGCGTGATCGGATACCAGGCGACGACGGTGACGCCGGCCATCATGCAGCCGAGCGCCGCGGCGGCATTGCCCTCGACGAGGATCATGCCGGTCGTCTTGTCCATCGGCTCGGCCCAGAACGGATCGCGCTTCGGCAGGTGCTGTTCCGCGTACGCGAACCCTGCTTCGAGCGCGCCCATGTTGAGCTCGATCGCCTTCTGCTTCTTGCCGAGCTGCCGCTTCAGCGCGTGCTCCATCTGCTGCAGGTCGATGTTCAGCAGCTTCGACAGCACGCCGTCGTAAATCATGTTCTTGACGAGGCGCCGCAGCTTGGCGTCCTTGCAGACCTCGGCCACGATCTTGTCGAACGGGACCGGATAGAAGATCAGATCGTCGCGGAGGCCGCTCAGCTTGAGCGGCTCGTCGTAGAGGACGGCGGTCCCCGGCTCGAGCGACATGGCGTCCTCGCGCGCGGTTTCCGGGTTCATCGCCACGAGGAAATCGACTTCCTTCTTGCGGGCGATATAGCCGTGCTTGTTGGCGCGGATGGTGTACCAGGTAGGCAGTCCGGCGATGTTCGACGGGAACATATTCTTGCCCGAGACGGGGAGGCCCATCTGGAACAACGAACGCAGGAGAACGAGGTTGGCGGTCTGGCTGCCGGACCCGTTGACCGTGGCCACCTGAATGCTGAAGTCGTTGACGACGCGCGTGGCGACGGAAGGGGCGGCTGCAGGGACCGCGACATCACTCAAAGACATGGAGCTCCTTCGAGGCGAAGCGGCGGAGTTCTTGGTCGGTGCAAATAATATATGATATCAGGAAATTATAGCACCGTATAGCCTTACGGTAACGACGGCACGGGGAAATGGCCCCGCGCCCCCTCTACGGGCGCAGAGCGTCCTGAACGGCTGCGCCAATGTCCGCCGGGCTCTTGACGACCCGCACGCCGGCGGCGGTCAACGCGGCCATCTTCTCTGCCGCCGTGCCTTTTCCTCCGGCAATGATCGCCCCGGCGTGGCCCATCCGGCGCCCTGGCGGCGCCGTCTGCCCGGCAATGAAGCCGACGATCGGCTTCTTGAAATGCTCGCTGACGAACGCGGCCGCCTCTTCCTCGGCGGTGCCGCCAATCTCGCCGATCATCACCACGGCTTCCGTATCGGCGTCTCCGGCAAAGAGCGTCAGGGCATCGATGAAGCTGGTGCCGATCAGCGGATCGCCGCCGATGCCGATGCACGTCGTCTGGCCCAGCCCCAGCCGCGTCAGCTGGTGGATCGCTTCATACGTCAGCGTGCCGCTCTTCGACACGATGCCGACGCGTCCCGGTTTGCAGATATGCCCGGGGATAATCCCCGCCTTGGCCTGCCCCGCCGTGATCAGGCCCGGACAGTTGGGACCAATCAGCCGGGTCTTCGACCCGCGCACCAGCATCAGCGCCTTCATCATGTCGAGCGTCGGAATTCCTTCGGTGATGCACACGGCCAGCGGCAGCTCGGCGTCGACCGCCTCCATGATTGCGTCGGCCGCAAACGGCGGCGGCACGAAGATGACCGACGCGTTGGCGCCAGTCTCCCGCACCGCGTCGGTGACGGTGTCGAATACCGGCCATCCTTCGTGCGTCGTCCCGCCCTTGCCCGGCGTCACGCCGCCGACGACGTTGGTGCCATAGGCAGCGGCCGCCTTGGCGTGAAACGTGCCCTCGCGTCCGGTGATGCCCTGCACGATGAGGCGGGTGGATTTGTCGATGAGTACGGCCATTTGCTGTCAGTCCTGTCGGGTCTCGGGGCTCGGGTTTCGGGGCTCGACGTTACCTGGCCAGCGCGACGACTTTCTGCGCCGCCTCGTCCATCGCGTCGGCGGTCGTGAAATTCAGGCCGCTGTCCTTGAGCATCTGCTTGCCCTGCTCGACGTTGGTGCCTTCCATCCGGATCACGATCGGCACGGGCACGCCCAGTTCCTTGACCGCGGCGATGACGCCCTCGGCGAGGACGTCGCAGCGCAGGATGCCGCCGAAGATGTTGATCAGCACGGCCTTCACGCTCTTGTCCGACATCAGGATCTTGAAGGCGTTGCGGATCTGCTCGGCATTGGCGCCGCCGCCGACGTCGAGGAAGTTGGCCGGCTCGCCGCCCGCCAGCTTGATGATGTCCATCGTCGCCATCGCCAGGCCGGCGCCATTGACCATGCAGCCGACGGTGCCATCGAGCTTGATGTAGTTCAGCGAGAACTTCGACGCCTCAACCTCGAGCGGCGCCTCTTCCGCGAGATCGCGCAGGTCCTTGAGGTCGTGATGGCGGTAGAGGGCGTTGTCGTCGAAGTTCATCTTGGCGTCGAGCGCCAGCAGGTTGCCCTCCTCGGTGACGATCAGCGGATTGATCTCGATGAGCGTCGCGTCGGTGGCCTTGAAGGTCTCGTAGACCGCGGTCATCAGCTTGCTCGCCTGGGCGACCTGCGGTCCGCTGAGCCCGAGCGCGAACGCCAGCTTGCGCGTCTGGAAGCCCGACAGGCCGACGCCCGGGTGAATGAACTCCTTGACGATCCGCTCGGGCGTCTCGTGAGCGACCTTCTCGATCTCGACGCCGCCCTCCTGGCTGACCATCAGCACCGGCTTCTCGCTGGCGCGATCGAGGACGATGCCGAGGTAGAGCTCGCGTTTGATCTTGAGCCCCTGCTCGATGAGGACGCGCTGCACGACCTGCCCGTCGGGACCGGTCTGGTAGGTCACCAGCCGCATGCCGACGATGTCGGCGGTGGCGCGCTCGGCCTCGTCGGGATTCTTCACGACCTTGACGCCGCCGCCCTTGCCGCGCCCGCCGGCGTGGATCTGCGCCTTGACGACGACCGTGCCGCCGCCGAGCCGCTGCGCGGCGGCCCTGGCTTCACCGGCGTTGAGCACGACCTCTCCCTGCGGCACCGGCACACCGTGCGCGGCGAGGATGGCCTTGGCTTGATACTCGTGGATTTTCATGAGGCTCTGAACACTGTCCACTGTGGCGCGCCAATCGCGCGCGGAACCGCACAATCATATCGCACTGAGCTGGCAGCTATCCGCAGGCCGCATGGCGGGGCGCCGGGTGCGCCCCGTGAACGATGCGCGGCTGTCAGCTGAAGTACAATCAGTCGATCGTCGTCTCGGATTCCGTCATGCTGCCGAACTTCACCCGGGTCTTCTCCTCCTCCGTCGGTTCGAAGCTGCTCATCGGCCTCACCGGGCTCGCGCTGTTCCTCTACATGGTCCTGCACCTGGCGGGGAACGTCATCATCTTCTTCGGCCCGGAGCTGTTCAACGAGTACTCGCACCGATTGATCGCGAACCCGCTGATCATCCCGATCGAGATCGGGCTGCTGCTGGTGTTCCTGCTGCACATCTACAAGACGATCCGGATGTGGATGCAGAACCAGGCAGCCCGGCCGGTCCGGTATCACAAGAAAGAGCTGGCCGGGCACACCAGCCGCAAGAGCCTCGCGTCGTCGACGATGATCGCGTCGGGCCTGTTCCTGATGGTCTTCGTCGTGATTCACGTCAAGCAGTTCAAGTTCGGCAGCTACTACCTGGCGGCCGGCAGCGAGACCGTCCGCGATCTCTACCGGACCGAGATCGAGGTATTTCAGCAGCCGTTCTGGGTCCTGCTCTACGTCGTCGCGACGCTGCTCGTCGGGCTGCACTTGCGGCACGGGTTCTCGAGCGCATTCCAGTCGCTGGGCCTCGATCATCTGCGCTACACGAAGCGCCTGGTCGCGCTCGGCATCGCCTTCGCGCTGCTCATCGGCGTCGGGCTGGCGGTGATTCCGATCTGGGTGTATTTCACGCACTGACAGCCGGGACCACGCATCTCTATGACACTCGACGCACAGATTCCCGACGGCCCGCTCGCGGACAAATGGGACCGCCACCGCTTCGACTCGAAGCTGGTGAACCCGGCCAACCGCCGCAAGTACACCGTCATCATCGTCGGCACCGGCCTGGCCGGCGCGTCGGCCGCATCGTCGCTCGGCGAGCTCGGCTACAACGTCCTCAGCTTCTGCATCCACGACAGCCCGCGGCGGGCGCACAGCATCGCGGCGCAGGGCGGCATCAACGCCGCCAAGAACTACCAGAACGACGGCGACAGCGTGCAGCGGCTGTTCTACGACACGGTCAAGGGGGGCGACTACCGCTCGCGCGAGGCGAACGTCTACCGCCTGGCGCAGCTCAGCGTCAACATCATCGACCAGTGCGTTGCCCAGGGCGTGCCGTTCGCGCGCGAGTATGGCGGCCTGCTCGACAACCGGTCCTTCGGCGGCGCGCAGGTGTCGCGGACCTTCTACGCCCGCGGCCAGACCGGTCAGCAGCTGCTGCTCGGCGCCTACCAGTCGATGATGCGGCAGGTCGAGCGCGGCACCGTCAAGACGTTCGCCAACCGCGAGATGCTCGACCTGGTCGTGATCAACGGCCAGGCCCGCGGCATCATCTGCCGGAATCTTTCGACCGGGGCGATCGAACGCTACGCCGCCCACGCGGTGCTGCTCTGCACCGGCGGCTACGGCACGGCGTACTACCTCTCGACCAACGCGGTGAACTCGAACGTCACCGCGGCGTGGCGGGCGCACAAGCGCGGCGCCTTCTTCTCGAACCCGTGCTACACGCAGATTCACCCGACGTGCATCCCCGTCTCAGGCACGCATCAGTCGAAGCTGACGCTGATGAGCGAGAGCCTGCGCAACGACGGCCGGGTCTGGGTCCCGAAGAACCACGGCGACAAGCGGCCGCCGTCGCAGATTCCAGAGGCGGAGCGCGACTATTACCTGGAACGGCGCTACCCGAGCTTCGGCAACCTCGTGCCGCGCGATGTCGCGTCCCGCAACGCCAAGGCCGTCTGCGACGAAGGACGCGGCGTCGGCGACAGCGGCCTCGCGGTCTACCTCGATTTTGCCGACTCCATCAAGCGCCTCGGCGACGACGTCATCCGCGCGCGCTACGGCAACCTGTTCGACATGTACACCAAGATCACGGATGAGAATCCGTATCAGGTGCCGATGCGGATCTACCCCGCGATCCACTACACGATGGGCGGGCTGTGGGTGGACTACAACCTGATGAGCACGGTGCGGGGTCTGCACGTGCTCGGCGAAGCCAACTTCTCCGACCACGGCGCCAACCGCCTCGGGGCGAGCGCGCTGATGCAGGGCCTGGCCGATGGCTACTTCGTCATCGCCGCCACCCTCGCCCACTATCTCGGCAGCTCGACGTTCGCGCCGGTCACGACCGAACACGATGCCTTCGCGGAGGCGGCAGCCTCAGTCCAGGGGCGGATCGACCAGCTGCTCTCGATCAAAGGATCGAAGACGCCGCGGCAGCTGCACCGCGAGCTCGGCGCCATCCTGTGGGACAAGGTCGGCATGGCGCGCAACGAACATGGCCTGCGCGAGGCGCTGCAGCGGATTCCGCAGCTGCGCGAGGAGTTCTGGCAGAACGTTTCGGTCCCCGGTCCGGCCGACAATCTCAACAAGAACCTCGAGTACGCCGGCCGCGTCGCCGACTACCTCGAGTTCGGCGAACTGCTCACGCGCGACGCGCTGCACCGCACCGAGTCGTGCGGCGGCCACTTCCGCGAGGAAAGCCAGACGCCGGACGGCGAAGCGCTGCGCGACGACGACCGCTTCTCCTACGTCGCCGCCTGGGAATTCAACGGCGTCGGCCAGCCGCATCACCTGCACAAGGAGCCGCTGATCTTCGAGTACGTCAAGCCGACGCAGCGAAGCTACAAGTGAAACTCATGCGCATCTTTCTCAAAGTCTGGCGTCAGGCAGGACCGCGGTCGGCCGGCGAGTTCGTCGACTACACCGCCGAGAACGTGTCTCCCGACATGTCCTTCCTCGAGATGCTGGACGTCGTCAACGAAGGGCTGATTGCCGGCGGCCAGGATCCGATTGCGTTCGACTCGGACTGCCGCGAGGGGATCTGCGGCTCGTGCGGCTTCGTCGTCAACGGCGTCGCCCACGGCCCCGAGCCAGGCACGACCGTGTGCCAGCTGCACATGCGCAAATTCACGGACAACGAGCGGCTCGTGCTCGAGCCATGGCGGGCGCGCGCCTTCCCGCTCGTCAAAGACCTGGTCGTCGATCGCAGCGCCTTCGACCGTATCATCCAGGCTGGCGGCTACACCTCGATCAACGTCGGCGGCGCCCAGGACGGCAACGCCATCCTGATTCCGAAGCCGCTCATCGAACAGGCCATGGACTCGGCCGCCTGCATCGGCTGCGGCGCCTGCGTCGCCGCCTGCAAGAACGCCTCGGCGGCGCTGTTCACCTCAGCCAAGATCAGCCAGCTGTCGCTGCTCCCGCAGGGGCAGGTCGAGCGCAAGCAGCGCGCGATCGAGATGGTCGATCGGCACGACGCCGAGGGTTTTGGCAGCTGCTCGAATGAAGGCGAGTGTGAAGCGGTGTGCCCGAAGGAAATCCCGATCACCAACATCGCGCGGATGAACCGGGAGTATTTGAAGGCCGTGCTGCTGTAGCGACGTTCCCGAAGCTCGGGGTTCGGCGGCGAACCCCGAGCCCCGAGCCCCGAACCCCGAGAACTTAGACCTTGATCACGTCGACGAGCTCCTTGACCGCGCCCGCCGACTTCTTCAGCGCCGCGTCCTCTTCCGGCGTCAGCTTGATCTGGATGATCTCCTCGACGCCGCGGGCGCCGAGCTTGACCGGGACGCCGACGAACAGGTCGCGGATACCGTACTCGCCCTGCAGGAACACCGAGCACGGCACGATCTTCTTCTTGTCCTTCAGGATGATCTCGACCATCTCCGCCGCCGCGGATCCGGGCGCATACCAGGCGCTCGTGCCGACCAGCTTGGTGATCTCGGCGCCGCCGTCGGCCGTACGCTTACTGATGGCCTCGATGCGCTCCGCCGACATCAGCTCGGTGATGGGAATGCCCGCGACCGTGGAGTACCGCGGCAGCGGCACCATTGTGTCGCCGTGCCCGCCGAGGACGAAGGCGTGGATGTTCTCGACCGACACGTTCAGCTCCATCGCGATGAACGTGCGCATCCGGGCCGAGTCGAGGACGCCGGCCATGCCAATGACGCGCTCGCGCGGGAACTTGCTCAGCCGGTAGACCGCCTGCGACATCGCGTCGAGCGGGTTCGCCACCGGCACGATGATCGTCTTCGGCGAGGTACTTGACGATCTGCTCGGTGACCTGCTGCATGATCTTGTAGTTGGTGTTCAGCAGGTCGTCGCGGCTCATCCCGGGCTTCCGCGGCATGCCCGACGTGATGACGACGACGTCGGAGTCCGCGGTGGCCTTCCAGCCCTCTTCCGTGGCGCCGTAGCCGGCGACCCGCGAGTCCGAGCCTTCAATCGGGCACGCCTCGAGCATGTCGAGCGCGACGCCCGCCGCCTTGGTCTCCGCGATATCGATGATGACGACGTCCGCCAGTTCCTTGTCGGCCACTGCCCGGGCGACGGTCGCGCCGACCGCGCCCGCGCCGCCCACCACTGTTACTTTTCGATTCATGAATCCTGCCCTCAGAGAAATGAAAGCTGCCGCACGCCGCGGACGTTACATGTTGGCGATCATCGCGTCCGCGAACTCGGACGTCTTCAGTTCAGTCGCGCCCGACATCAACCGCGCAAAGTCATAGGTGACCCGCTTGGCGGCAATCGCGCCGTCCATGCCCTTGACGACGAGATCCGCCGCCTCGCCCCAGCCGAGGTGTCGCAGCATCATCTCGCCGGAGAGAATGACAGACCCGGGGTTGACCTTGTCCAGGTTGGCGTACTTCGGCGCCGTCCCGTGCGTCGCCTCGAACACCGCGTGGCCGGTTATATAGTTGATGTTGCCGCCGGGGGCGATGCCGATGCCGCCGACCTGCGCCGCGAGCGCGTCCGAGAGATAGTCGCCGTTGAGGTTGGGCGTGGCGATGACGTCGAACTCGTCGGGCCGGGTCAGCACCTGCTGCAGCGTGATGTCGGCGATCGCATCCTTGATGACGAGGCCGGCGCCGGGCTTTCCTTCCGGGATCCGGCACCACGGCCCGCCATCGATCTCGACGGCGCCGAAGAACGTCTTCGCGACCTCGTAGCCCCAGTCGCGGAAGGCGCCTTCGGTGAACTTCATGATGTTGCCCTTGTGCACCAGCGTCACGCTCTTGCGGCGGTTGGCGACGGCGTAGCTGATGGCACTGTGGATCAGGCGCTCGCTGCCGAGATAACTGATTGGCTTGAAGCCAACCCCGACCTGGACGCCCACCTCGCGCGCCGGCGCGCCGATGGCTTCGAGCTGCTTCTGCCACTCCTGCGCCGCCTGGGTGCTCCCGAAACGAACCTTCTTGAACTCCTTCGGGAACTCCTTCGCGAGGAAGTCGAGCACCTTCTGCGCCTCGGGCGTGCCCGCGGCATATTCGATGCCGGCATAGATGTCTTCCGTGTTCTCTCGGAAGATGACCATGTCGACCTTCTCGGGGTGCTTCACCGGCGACGGCACACCCTGGTACCAGCGCACCGGCCGGAGGCAGACGAAGAGATCGAGCAGCTGCCTCAGCGCGACATTGAGCGACCGGATGCCGCCGCCCACCGGCGTCGTCAGCGGGCCTTTAATGCCAACGAGATAGTGACGAAACGCCTCGACGGTGTCGTCGGGCAGCCAGTTGTTGAACTGCTTGAAGCTTTTTTCGCCGGCATAGACTTCGAGCCAGGCGATCTTTCTCTTGCCTCCATAGGCTTTCTCCACGGCGGCATCGAGCACGCGCACGCTGGCGCGCCAAATGTCTGGTCCCGTACCGTCCCCTTCGATGAACGGGATGATAGGATCGTCGGGAACGATCAAACGCCCGTCCTTCTTCGTGATTGCGGTACCGGTGGTCGGCGGCTTCAAATCTGAGAAATTTGGCATGGTCGGATTAGGTCACATCACCAGCGTGACGTCACAGGATCTTCACAGAAGCTGTGGAAAACGTTGTGGAAAAGATCAGCGATCCGCTCGAAAGCGCCCCATGAATCCGCACGATCCAGCGGTTTGCACCATCATGGTGCGAAGGAACCGATTCACGCGCGAACTGGAACGGCACATTATATCTGAAGGTTCCTGCGACTCCCCTCATGCACATCGTCATCGCCGATCAGCTCCCTGACTCCGCCGTAGAACTGCTGTCCGCCATCACTGGATGGACGGTCGACGCCCGCTCCGGCCGGACTCCCGACGTCCTCGGCCCCGATCTCGCACAAGCCGACGCCCTTATCGTCCGCAGCGCCACGAAGGTAACGGAAGCGCTGCTGGCGAAGTCGCCGAAGCTTCGGGTGATTGCCCGTGCCGGTACCGGCATCGACAACGTCGACCTCGCGGCCGCGAGCGCGCGCGGGATCCTGGTCATGAACGCTCCCGGGGGCAACAGCGTCAGCGTCGCCGAACACGCCTTGGCGTTGATGCTGTCGCTGGCACGCTCGGTGCCGGCCGCCGACGCGACGATGAAACTGGGCAAGTGGGACAAGAAGAAGCTATCGGGCGCGGAGCTGCGCGGCAAGACGCTCGGCCTCGTCGGCCTCGGCCGCATCGGCCAGGAGGTCGCGGCGCGGGCGCGCGCGTTTGGCATGGAAGTGGTGGCGCACGACCCGTTCATCTCCGAGGAAGTCGCCAACGCGCTCGGCATCGGGCTGCTCAGCCTGGATGGCGTCTGCCAGACGGCGGACTACATCAGCCTCCACATCCCGGCGACCACCGAAACGAGGCATCTGTTCGGCAAGGAGCGCCTGGCCCGCTGCAAGAAGGGCCTGCGCCTCGTCAACACCGCCCGCGGCGAGCTGATCGACGAGGCGGCGCTCGCCGAGGCGATCCGCTCCGGGCACATCGGCGGCGCCGCCCTCGACGTGTTCGAGAAGGAGCCGCCGGTCGATTGGGCACTTGCCCAGCTGCCACAGGTCGTCGCGACGCCTCACATCGCGGCGTCGACCGCCGAAGCCCAGGAGCTCGTCGGCCTGGAGACGGCCACCGCCGTGCGCGACTACCTGATGCTCGGCGTGATCAAGAACGCGGTCAACTTCCCCGCCGTCGGCGTGGAAGAGATGCTCAAGCTCCAGCCGTACCTGACGCTGGCACAGCAGATGGGCGCCCTCGGGGTTCAGCTGGCCGAGGGCCGGACCAAAGGCATCAGCGTCAGGCTGTACGGCCCGCTGGTCGGCCAGAACAGCTCGCTCATCGTCAGCGCGGCGGTGACAGGCATGCTTCAGCCGCTGCTCTCGTCGTCGGTGACGATCGTCAACGCCCGCGACATCGCGAACGAGCGCGGGATCGAGATCGTCGAGTCGCACAGCTCGCGGGCGCGGAACTTCGCCAACATCATCTCGGTCAAGGTCCACACCAACACTGGCGAACGCTGGCTGGAAGGCACGGTGTTCGAGCCGGCGCGGCCGCGGCTGACGCTTCTCGACGGCGTCGAGGTCGAGGTGCAGCTCGAAGGCACGCTGCTCGTCCTGCGCAACGCGGACAAGCCCGGCGTCATCGGCCAGGTGGGTTCGATCCTCGGCCGCCACGGCGTCAACATCGCCAGCTTCGCGCTTGGCCGCGACGATGCGGGGGCGGTCGGCGTGGTCCGCGTCGACGCGACGCCCGACGATGCCGGCCTGACGAAGGCGCTGCCCGAGATTCGCGCCGCGGAATCGGTACGCGAAGCCAGGGTCGCCCGCCTCTAGCTGTTTCAGGGTGGAATTGCGTGAACGCTGACGTCGGGCTCGCGAGGCGATGCCCGATCGTCAGTGACGCAGGGTGAGCCGCCGACCCTCGCCGGTCAGAAGATCGATCAGTTCGACGGCGTCGGCGCCAACGGTCTTGACGCGATACCGCCCCGCGATCGATTCCCCTTCTTTCACGAGAAACGTGTCGCCGCTCAGCGTCGAGATAATCGCCGTGCGGATGGTCTTGTCGCCCTGCAGGTCCTCGGCGATGCCGGCGAGCTCGATCGCAGGCTCGGCCGGCAGCAGCGGCTCGACCGGCGCCGGCGCTTCCGTGCGAGCCGCCACGCGCGGTGGTGCTGGCGCGGGGCGCGGCGCGTACGTGAACGGGTTGCGCGTCGAGGGCGTGGGCGCAGGCGCGGTCGCGAGACGGACGCGAAGTCGCTCGGTCTGTGCCTGGATCTCGTCGGCGAGTGCCGCCGTCCCGGATGTTTCGACGGGCTGCGACGGCTCTTCGGGAACGGGCGGCTGCCGGACTGCAAGCCCTGCCGCGGAGGCCAGCCACGCCAGCAACAACAACCCGCCGCCGCTGTAAGCCGCCGCCTGTTTGGCCGTCATGATGGGTAGGTCAGCTGCGAAGGATGGTACCACAGTCCCCCGCCGTCGAAGCCTCCGCGGCCGGCGCCGGCGTTCACGACGGCAAGCGCCAAAACACGCGCGGCTGACGGCACTTTTCGCGCATCACCGCCAACCTTTCCGGTGATTGAGCTGTGGTAAGATTTGCCGTGCGCCCTGTTTCGTCCCCCGGGCTCAGTTCTAGAACACACTCTCGCACAGCTGTCGCCGTCATCCCGGCGCGATATCACTCGACTCGTCTCCCTGGCAAGGCTCTCGCGCCTCTCGGGGGGCGTCCGATGATCGAGCACGTCTATCGCCGGGCGAGCGACGCGCGGTCGGTCTCGTCGGTGATCGTCGCCACCGACGACGATCGGATTGCGGCGGCGGTGCGCGCCTTCGGCGGCATCGCCGTCATGACCTCTCGCGATCATCGCACCGGCACCGACCGCCTCGCCGAAGTCGCCGCGACGCTCGACAGCGATCTGATCGTGAACGTCCAGGGGGACGAACCGCTGATCGAGCCGGCGATGATCGACGAGGCCATCGCGCCGTTCGCGACGACCGAGGCGCTGCAGATGAGCAGCCTGCGTCGCCGTATCGACGATCGACGCGAGCACGAGAATCCGAACGTCACCAAGGTCGTCGTCGATCAGGACGGCTACGCGCTCTACTTTTCGCGGGCGCCGATCCCGTTCGCGCGTCCTGACGGCGAACCGGCGCAGGCGTGGCGGCACGTCGGGATCTACGTCTATACGCGTGCCTGCCTGCTGACGCTCGCCGGGCTGCCGGCGACTCCGCTCGAGAAATCGGAGGCGCTCGAGCAGCTGCGGGCGCTCGAACATGGCATCAGGATCATGGTGATGGAGACGCGCTACGACTCGATCGGCGTCGATACGCCGGACGATCTCGACCGCGCGCGCGGGATCATGGCCGCGGCTGGCGCGGGCGCCGGCCAGGTCAGGGTTCAATGAGCACTACAAGCAACTCGTCGGCTGTTGGCACGTATCACCACGCAACCTGCTAGGAGAAACATGGGCGACCTCATCGTGACACCGGAAACCAGGCCTGCGAGACCGGTCAAGTACATCCTCGTGACGGGCGGAGTTGTATCCTCGCTCGGCAAGGGGCTCGCCGCCGCCTCGATCGGCGCGCTGCTCGAGGGCCATGGCTACAAGGTCGCGCTGATGAAGTTCGACCCCTACATCAACGTCGATCCCGGCACGATGAGCCCGTACCAGCACGGCGAGGTCTACGTCACCGACGACGGCGCCGAGACAGACCTCGATCTCGGCCACTACGAGCGCTTCACCAACCAGACGACGACGCGCAACAACAACTGGACGACCGGCAAGATCTACCTGTCGGTGATCCAGAAAGAGCGCCGCGGCGATTACCTCGGCCGCACCGTGCAGGTCATTCCGCACATCACCAACGAGATCAAGGAAGGCATCCGCGCCGTCGGCACCGGGGACGTCGACATCGTCCTGGTCGAGATCGGCGGCACTGTCGGCGACATCGAGAGCCAGCCGTTCCTCGAAGCGATCCGGCAGCTGCGACAGGACGTCGGGCGCGAGAACACGCTCTACATTCACCTGACGCTGGTGCCGTTCATCGGCGCCGCCGGCGAGCTCAAGACCAAGCCGACGCAGCACAGCGTTCGCGACCTGCGCGCCATCGGGATTCAGCCAGACATCCTGCTCTGCCGCACCGATCGGTTCCTCGACCAGGACATCAAGCGGAAGATCGCGCTGTTCTGTGACGTCGACGAGGAAGCCGTCATCACCGCCAAGGACGTTTCGAGCATCTACGAGGTGCCGCTGGTCCTCGCCGCCGAGGGCCTCGATCGCATCCTGCTCGACCGCCTGCACCTGCCGCAGACAGAAGCCAAGATGGATGCCTGGGCCGATCTGGTCGACCGCATCCGCAACCCCACCGACGAAGTCACGATCCATGTCGTCGGCAAGTACGTCGGCTATGAGGATTCGTACAAGAGCCTGAACGAGGCGCTGTATCACGGCGGCTTCAAGCACCGCCTTCGCGTCAACATCCGGTGGGTCGAGGCCGAAGCGCTCGAGCAGCCGGGCGGCGAACAGCTGCTCGATGGCGCGCACGGCATCCTGGTGCCGGGCGGGTTCGGTGACCGCGGCACGCGCGGCATGATGCGGGCGGCGGAGATCGCCCGTGAGCGCGGCGTCCCCTACTTCGGCATCTGCTACGGCTTCCAGTGGGCGACGGTCGAGTATGCGCGCCATGTCTGCGGCCTGGCGGAAGCCGATTCGACCGAGTGCAGCCCGGATACACCGATCAAGGTGATTTACAAGCTGCGCGACCTGCTCGGCGTCGACGACCTCGGCGGCACGATGCGCCTGGGATCGTATGCCTGCGTTCTCAAGGCCGGATCGAAGGCGCGAGACCTCTATGGCACTGACGTCATCGACGAGCGCCATCGGCACCGTTACGAGTTCAACTGCCTCTACGAAAAGACGCTCGTCGAACACGGCCTCGAGATCGTCGGCCGCTCGACCGACGGCAAGTTCGTCGAGATCGTGGAACTGCCGACACATCCCTGGTATGTCGCGGTGCAGTTCCACCCCGAGTTCAAGTCGAAGCCGCTGAAGCCGCATCCGCTGTTTGCCGGGTTCGTCGACGCGAGCGCCCGCCACAAGCGCGCAGCGGCCGCGGAGCGCGCGACGTCCGTGGTAGGTTAAAGGCCGAGTGCACCACATCACGTTTGCCGGACTGACGGTGGGGGACGGATCGCTCCTCCTCATCGCCGGGCCGTGCGTCATCGAGAGCGAGTCCCACGCCGTCGATCTCGCGATCGCGATCCGCGATATCGCCCGGAGCGCGGGCGTGCAGTACGTCTTCAAGGCGTCGTACGACAAGGCCAACCGGACTTCGGGCACGTCGTTTCGCGGCCCCGGGCTCGTCGAGGGCTGCCGGGTGCTGGCGCGGGTGCGTGAGCGCGCCGGGGTAGCGATCCTGACCGACATCCACGAGCCCGCCCACGCGGCGGCGGTCGCCGACGTCGCCGACGTCCTGCAGATCCCGGCGTTTCTCTCACGCCAGACGGACCTGCTCGAAGCGGCGGCGCGCACCGGCAAGGTCGTCAACATCAAGAAGGGCCAGTTCCTCGCCCCCGGCGACATGAAGCACGCGATTGCCAAGGTCACCGCGGCCGGGAATCAGCGGGTCATCCTGACGGAGCGCGGCTACTCGTTCGGCTACAACAACCTCGTCGTCGACATGCGCGCCTTCCCCATCATGCGCCGGCTCGGCTACCCCGTCGTCTACGACGTCACCCACAGCCTGCAACTCCCCGGCGCCGGCGACGGCGTTACTGCCGGACAGGCGGAGTTCATCGAGCCGATGGCCTCGGCCGGCGTCGCCGCCGGCGTCGACGGCGTGTTCATGGAAGTGCACGAGCGGCCGTCGGAAGCCAGGAGCGACGCCCAGAACGCGCTGCGCCTGGATCTGCTCGAGCCGCTGCTGCGGCGGCTGGTCAGGATTCACGCGATTGCCACCGAGGCGGCTGCCGCGCCCGCGACACCACTCGGGACGAGATGATGAGCACCCACACCGATACCGGCCTCGAGCTCGCGCGCAAGGTGCTTCGCATCGAGGCCGGAGCGATCCTCGGCCTGGTCGACCGCATCGACGCCAACTTCGAGCGCGCGGTCACGCTGCTGTTCGAGTGCAAGGGCCGGGTCATCGTCACCGGCATGGGCAAGTCGGGCATCATCTGCCGAAAGATCTCGGCGACGCTGTCGAGCACAGGCACTTCGGCCTGGTTCCTCCACCCGGCCGAGGCGACGCACGGCGACCTCGGGGCGATTCGCGATGACGACGTCGTGCTGGCGCTCTCGCACAGCGGCGAGACCGACGAGCTGCTGCGGCTGCTCGAGTCGATCCGCCGCATCGGGGCACGACTGATCGCGCTGACCGGCAACCCGGCGTCGACGCTGGCCCGCGCCGCCGACGTCATCCTCGACTGCTCGGTCGCGAGCGAAGCCTGCCCGATGAACCTCGTTCCGACTGCCAGCACCACTGCCGCCCTCGCCATGGGCGACGCGCTGGCGATGACGCTGCTCGTGCGCAAGGGCTTTAGCGAGGACGAGTTCGCGTCGCTGCACCCGGCCGGCAAGCTCGGACGGCGCCTGGCCCGGGTCGAGAACGTCATGCACGCCGCCGACGCCGCGCCGATCGTCACGTTGACGACGCGGATGCCGGAGATCATCCACGAGATGTCGAGCAAGCGGCTCGGCATGACGACGGTCGTCGACGGCAAGGGCCGCCTCGCCGGCGTCTTCACCGACGGCGACCTGCGCCGCCTGATGGCGCGGACCGCCGACGTCCTGTCGCTGACCGCGGCCGACGCGATGACGCCGCGCCCCCTCACCATCCGCCGCGACCTCCTCGCCGTCGAAGCGCTGAAGGTCATGGAAACCCACAAGATCACGTCGGTCGTCGTCACCGACGCCGGCGGCACGGTCGAAGGTGTCGTGCACCTCCACGATCTGTGGCGTCTGCAGATGATCTGAGCGATGTCGGTCGAGACCAAGGCTTCCCGAATCAAGCTCGTCCTGTTCGACGTCGACGGTGTACTGACCGACGGCACTGTCGTCATGCACGCCGATGGCTCGGAGTCGAAGGGCTTTCATATCCGCGACGGCGCCGGCATCGTCTGGGCGCAGCGGGCCGGGCTGATGGTCGGACTGCTGTCGGCGCGATCGTCCGGCGCGACGGCGCACCGCGCGGCACAGCTCGCGATCCGGATCGTCGAGCAGGGCGCGATGAGCAAGCTTGCCACCTACGAACGGATTCTCGCCGACGCGCAGCTCGAGGATGCCGACATCGCCTACATGGGCGACGACCTGCTCGACTTGCCGGTGCTGGCCCGGGTCGGGCTGTCCGCCGCGCCGGCGGACGCGGCGACCGAAGTGCGGGCGCAGGTGGACTGGGTCAGCAGCCAGGCCGGCGGCCGCGGCGCGGGACGCGAATTGATCGAGCTGATCCTGCGGGCGCAGGCGCGGTGGGAGGGCGTGCTGCGCGAGTACGGGGCGCCGAACCATGGCTGATTCGCTCGTACTCGCCGGGCTCGTCGCGCTGCTGGTCGGCCTCGCGATCGGCAAGGCCTGGGAACGCTACAAACTGCGCGACGGCCAGTGGATCGATCGCCGCCGCGCGCGCGAATCGCCGCACTACATGCTCGGCCTGAACTTCCTCGTCACCAACCAGATCGAGCCGGCGATCGACGAGCTGACCAGGGCCGCGGCCGCGGCCGGCGATCCGCTCGAGATCCACCTCATTCTCGGCAACCTGTATCGCGAGAAGGGGCAGGTCGGGCGGGCGATCCAGGAACATCAGAAACTGCTGCAGCGCTCGAACCTGCGCAAGCTCGAACACGCGAACGTCCTGCTGTGCCTCGGCCTCGACTACAAGCGCGGCGGCTTCGTCGACCGCGCGCTCGAAGCGTTCACCGAGGTGCTGCGGCTTGATCCCGAGAATCGGTACGCGCTCGCCAATCTCGAGAAGCTCTACGAAGAGCAGCACCAGTGGGCCGAAGCCTACGCGACGCGCCTGAAGCTGGCGCGGGGCGATTCGGACACTTCGCAGGCGCGCCACCAGGAGATTCTCGCGTTCCTCGACAACGAGCTTGGCCTCGAAGCGCTGAAGCGCATGGACTACACCGAGGCCGCGCGCCGCTTCGACGCCGCCATCGACCTCGATCAGCACAACGTGCCGGCGTACCTCAACCTCGGCGACGTGCGCTTCTACCAGGGCGACACCGCCGGCGCGATCGCGGCATGGGAGCGGCTGATCGAGACCGCGCCGGAACGAGCGTACCTGGCGTTCTCGCGCCTCGAAGCCGCCTATCCCAAGCTTGGTGAGGCGGGCCGCTTCCCGGCCCTGTGCCGCCGCCTGATTGCCGCGGCGCCGCTCGACTGGCGGGCCCGGCTCGCGCTCGGCCGCCACCTCTCCGCTCACGACTCGGCCGCTGAGGCGCTGGAGTTGCTCTTCGAAGCGCTGGCCCACAACCCGCACGCCCTCGACTTGCACCAGGCCATCTGGCAGACCCTGTCGCAGCTCGATCTGCAGCCCGCACTGGTCGCCCGCTACGTCGAGCTGACGAGAGACTCGGTCTTCTACCTCGACCCGCACATCTGCATCCGCTGCCGCTACCGCAGCACCGAACTGCTCTGGCAATGCCCGCAATGCCACGAGTGGAACACGTTCATCGAAGAACGGATCGCCCCGGCCAAGGAATCGGCAGAGTAGTTTTGCAAGTTCGAAGGGCGAAGTTCGAAGTTCGAAGGAAATTGGAAGTTGGAACTTCGAAGGTCGAAGTTGAAGGACGAAAGGACAAGGGACAAGGGACAAGGGACAAGGGACAAGGGACAAGGGACAAGGGCGAAGATTCAACTACGAAAGTTGAAGGCGAAGCGCGCCGTACCAAAGTCTGAAGTCGCCGTTATCGTCCCCGTGCGTTTCTCTGCGTCGTCGTCAAGATAGCAACAAGTTCTCCCGCCTCTTTGTGTAAGCTCTCGGTCTCCTTGCCGCTCATAATCGCGGTGTCCAGCAGATGGCAGAGCCAGAACTCTGCTTCGTCAGCTTCTTCCAGGGCGATCCCAATCTTCGCGATGAACTCGAGCTTCGAACGTCCGCGCTTTGCGGCACGATAGTTTGCCGCGACCGATCGCGCGGCGCGCCGCAGTTGGCCAGCGACTTCTCGCGCCTCGTCGGTGGCGGGAAGCGTCCGGCAGTAGATGACGACATCTTTGGCGAACGCGGCTGTTCGCACCCGCAGATCCCACGGCTTGCGGTTGAGCACACTTCAGGTAAGGCACAAGCCGTTCCGCCGCAATTCGCCTTGGAATCCCGACGACCACACGCCAAGGGTGAAGAAAATGAAGGCCTGATTGAGCTTAGAGGTAGAAGTATTCGCGCCCTTCGCCCTTCGCCCTTCGCCCTTCGCCCTTCGCCCTTCTTGCGAGCTTCGAGCTTCGAGCTTCCCTTTGAACTTCTAACTTCGACCTTCGAACTTTCTTCCTAAAGGCTCTCGAAGGCTCGCCGGACGGCGAGATCCGTTTCGGAAAAGCTGCCGTCGGTGCGGATGACGTAGTCGGCGCGCGCGACCTTGGCGTCGATCGGCCACTGCGCGTCGAGGCGGGCGCGGGCTGCAGGCTCGTCGAGGGCCTCGCGGGCCATGAGACGGCGCAGTTGTTCGGCGGGGGCGCAGGCCGCGACGATGACACGATCGAAGTCGTGTTCCTGGCCGGTCTCGAACAGCAGCGGGATGTCGGCGATGGCGACGCGAGTGCCGGCTGGCAGGTTGGCGAACCACTCGCCGATGCGCCGGTAGACCTCGGGGTGGATGATGGCCTCGAGGTCGGCGCGGGCGGTGCGGTCGGCGAAGACGATGCGACCGAGGGCGGGACGATCGAGGGTGCCGTCTTGGCGCAGGATGTCGGGGCCGAAGCGCTCGACGACGCGCTGCAAGCCTGGCGTGCCGGGCTCGACGGCCTGCCGCGCCAGCTGGTCGGCGTCGATCGTTGCCGCGCCCAGGGCGGCAAAACGGCCAAGGCAATACGACTTGCCCGTGGCGATGCCGCCGGTCAGCGCCGCGCGCACCATCTCAGACGCCCGCGCGAACCCTGGCGGCGGTCACCGTGTTCCTGAGCAGCATCGCGACGGTCAGCGGCCCGACGCCGCCCGGCACCGGCGTCAACGCACCGGCAACGGTGGCGACGCGCGGGTGAACGTCGCCGACGACGACCGAGCCGCGCTTCTCGAAGACGGCCAGCCGCGGCGAGTCTGGTTCGAACAGCGACTGCGCCAGCGCCGCATCGGTCACCCGGTTGATGCCGACATCGACGACCGTCGCTCCCGGCTTGACGAAATCAGGCGTCACGAATCCGGCCCGCCCGATCGCGGCGACGAGGATGTCGGCGGCCGCCGCCGTCGCGGCGAGGTCGGGTGTCTTCGAGTGGCAGATCGTGACCGTGGCGTCGCGCCGCAGCAGCAGGGCCGCCATCGGCTTGCCGACGATCTCGCTTCGCCCGATGACCACGGCGCGGGCGCCGGCCACCGGAATGCCGTAGTGATCGAGCATCACCATGACGCCGGCTGGCGTGCACGGCACGAGATGCGGCCGGCCCTGGAACAGCAGGCCGGCATTGTGGGGATGGAAGCCGTCGACGTCCTTGGCGGGATCGATCGCATCGAAGACCTGCTGCGCCGCGTCCTTCCCCATCGCCGCCGGCAGCGGCGCCTGCACGAGGATGCCGTCGTGGGCCGCGCTGGCGTTGAGGCGCCGGACGAGCGCGAGCAGCTCTTCGAGCGTCGCGCTGGCGGGCAGGCGCTCGAGGTCGACGCGCAGGCCGCCCTCGGCGCCAGACTTTACCTTGCTGCCGACATAGATCTCCGACGCGGGGTTGTCGCCGACGAGCACGATGCCCAGCCCCGGCGGCCGGCCGGCGGCGGCAGTGAACGCCTCCACCTCCGGCTGGATCGCCTCGCGGATCGCGGCCGCTACCGTCGGGCCGTCCAGCAGTCGCGCGCCCATCCGCCGGTCCCGCGCTACTTCTTCGACGACGACCGCGTCAGGGCATAGCCGACGGCGGCCGCGACGACGCCGACGACCAGAATCTTGAGGCCGAAGGCATCCGCGATCTCGGGATTGATGTGGACGCCGAACCAGCGCGTCAGCACGGCGTCGAGCTCGTGCCACTTCGCCAGCTCCTCGGTCGTCACGCCCCACTCTGTCATCAGCCCGAGCAGGGTGATGCTGAAACCGTTGAAGACCAGCATGTAACCGGCCATCCTGAGGAAGTTGCCGAGGTTCTCTGCCGCGGACCGCGCCGCCGCTTCGGCCTTGTCCGCCAGCTGGCTGTGGGTGCGGCCGTAGAACCAGTAGAGAATCATCCCGAGATCGAGCCAGACCAGGAATCGCACCCAGGTCATGACCGTCAGGCTGATCATGAGGTAGGCGCACGACACGACCCCGAGCACCGGAATCACGTAGCCGCCGGGCACCTTGAACGGCCGATGCGCATCCGGACGCTGGCGCCGCAGCATGATGACCGCCATGCAGACGACGACGAAGGCGAACAGCGTGCCGATGCTGGTCATCTCGCCGAGGATGTTGATCGGCGTAAAGCCGGCAACGACGGCGACGACGACGCCGGTGATCATCGTCGTGATGTAGGGCGTGCGGTACTTCGGGTGCACCTTGCTGACGCCAGGCGGCAGCAGCTGATCGCGGCTCATCGCGAAGAAGATGCGCGGCTGGCTGAGGAGCATGACCAGGAGCACGCTGGTGATGCCGGCAACCGCGCCGGCCGAGACCAGGCCCGCCGCCCAGTCCATCTTCATGACCGCCAGGGCGTAGCCGACCGGGGCGTTGAGGAACTGCGGATCGTCCTTGTACTGGACGACCGGAATGATGCCGCTGAGGATGCCGGCGACGATGAGATACAGCGCCGTGCAGATGACGAGCGAGGCGATGATGCCTATCGGCAGATCGCGGCTCGGATTCTTTGCCTCTTCAGCGGTGGTCGATACCGCGTCGAAACCGATGTACGCGAAGAAGACGACCGCCGCCGCCGCCGAGACACCGGCGAAGCCATACGGCATGAACGGCTGCCAGTTGGCCGGCTCGACGTAGTTGGCGCCGACGATGATGAAGAAGAGGATCGCCGCCATCTTGACCGCGACCATGACCGCGTTGGCGCGGGCGCTCTCGCGCACACCGATGACCAGCAGGGCGGAGATGACGAGAACGATGATGATGGCCGGCAGGTTGACGATGGCGCCTTCGACGCCGGCTGCCGGCGCCGCTGACATCCAGGCCGGCAGGTGAAGACCAAAGCCGGCGAGAATGCGCTGGAAGTACCCGCTCCACCCGACCGCGACGGTCATCGATCCGACCGCGTACTCGAGGATCAGGTCCCAGCCGATCATCCAGGCGAAAATCTCTCCCAGCGTGGCGTAAGCGTAGGTATAAGCGCTGCCCGAGATCGGAATCATCGCCGCGAACTCGGCGTAGCACAGCGCCGCGAAGGCGCAGGCGAGCCCGGCGAGAACGTAGGAGAGGACGATGGCCGGCCCCGCCTGGTTGGCGGCGGCAGTCCCGGTCAGGACGAAGATGCCGGTTCCGATGATCGCGCCGATGCCGAGCAGCGTCAGGTCCATCGCCGTCAGCGTCCGCTTCAGCGCTTTCGCACCGCTCTCCGCGTCGCCGACCAGCTGCTCGATCGACTTCGTCTTCAGGAGATTCGAATCCATTCACCCTCCAGAAACTCGCTCAGGCCAGGCCCCGGCATCGACGGACTACACAGATAGCACACAACGTGCGGCGGTTTCGCGTGATTCAACTGGTCGTGTGGTCGAAATGGGGCTGAAAGGCGGGAATTATACCTTGATCCGGTGGCGCGCCAGACGCGCCTCGAAATCACGGACGCGGCCAGCGACGTCGCCGTCGGCGAGCAGGTCGGAAATCACGGCCAGTCCCCACGCGCCGGCATCCGCAACGTCGGCGGCACGCGCCAGCGTGATCCCGCCGATGGCGACGACCGGCCTGCCCCGGCCGGCAGCATGGCGAATCAGGTCCAGCCCGCGGGCCTCGTATCCCGTCTCCTTGGTCGTCGTCGAAAAGATGGGGCCGACGGCGACGTAGGTCGCGGAGGAGTCGAGAGCGCGGTCGACCTGGTCGCGGTCGTGCGTCGAAACGCCGACGACGGCGCCTGGCCCGAGCAAGGCGCGAACCGCCTCTACCGGCAAATCAGTCTGGCCGACATGCACACCGTCGGCGCCCGACAGCCGCGCGATGTCGGCGCGATCGTTGACGATGACCAGGGCACCGGCGCCGTGCGCCGCCGCGACGATCTCCTCGGCCAGGGCGAGGAACGCCGCGCTCGAGTCGTCCTTGACGCGGAGCTGAAGAATACGGGCGCCGCCGCGCAGACACTCCCGCGCCAGCGCCAGCGGCTCGATGCCGGCGCGGCCGCAGACGGTCGTATCGATCAGGGGATAGAGCTGCGGGCCGGGAATCAGGGCTGGAGGCAACTCAGGCTCACGCTGCGAAGGCGCGCGGCGCCGCGGCGCCGCGCTCAGCCCGCGGCGGCGAGCCGGTTGCCCTCGGATTTCTTCTCGGTCAGGAACCGCTCCATGAACGCCGTGTTGAGTCGTCCGGCGATGAAGTCCGGATCGCTGAGGATGCGCAGGTGCAGCGGGATCGAGGTCTTGATCCCGTCGATCACGGTCATCTCCAGCGTCCGCCGCATGCGGGCGATCGCTTCCTGGCGGTCGCGGCCGTGGGCGATGATCTTGGCGATCATCGAGTCGTAGTACGGCGGAATCGTGCAGTCGGAGTGCGCGAACGTGTCGACGCGGACGCCGGGGCCGCCGGGGACGCTGAACGCCTGAATCGTGCCGGGCGACGGCGCGAAGGTGACAGGGTCCTCGGCGTTGATGCGGCATTCGATGGCGTGGCCAGTGAACGTCACGTCGCCCTGCTTGAACGACAGCCGCTCCCCCGCTGCGATCCGGATCTGCTCCTTGACGATGTCGACGCCGGTGATGAACTCGGTCACCGGGTGCTCGACCTGGATGCGGGTGTTGACTTCGAGGAAGTAGAAGTTGCCCTTGTCGTCGAGCAGGAACTCGAACGTGCCGGCGTTCGTGTACTGGACGGCGCGCGCCGCGTCGACGACGACGCCGCCAAGTTTGCGCCGCATCTTCTCGGTGACGGCGACCGAGGGCCCTTCCTCGAGCAGCTTCTGGTGGCGGCGCTGGATCGAGCACTCGCGCTCGCCGAGATGCACGACGGCGCCGTGATGATCGCCGAGTACCTGGAACTCGATGTGGCGCGGCCGCTCGACGTACTTCTCGAGGTAGACGTCGCCGACGCCGAAGGCGGCCTCGGCCTCGCGCTGCGCGGTCTTGAGGTTCTTGCCGAGCTCGCCGGGCTCGCGAATCACGCGCATGCCACGGCCGCCGCCGCCGGCGACTGCCTTGATGATGACCGGGAACCCGAGCTCGCGCGCGATCTTGAGCGCCTTCTCCTCGCCCTCGACCGGACCGTCGCTGCCGGGCAGAATCGGGACACCCGCCTTCTTCATCGCCCGCCGCGCCCGCGCCTTGTCGCCGAGCAGGCGGATGACGTTCGGGGCCGGGCCGATGAACTTGATGTGGCACGCCTCGCAGACTTCCGCGAGGTAGGCGCTCTCGGACAGGAACCCGTAGCCCGGATGGATGGCGTCGGCGCCGGTGATCTCGGCGGCACTGAGCACCGCCGGGACGTTCAGATAGCTGTCCGCGCTCCGCGCCGGACCGATGCAGACGTCTTCATCAGCGAAGCGGACGTGGAGCGAATTCTCGTCCGCCTCCGAATAGACCGCGACGGTCTTGATGCCGAGCTCGCGGCAGGCGCAGATGACGCGCAGGGCGATTTCACCGCGATTAGCAACGAGGATTTTCTTGAACATGAATCGACATCGACTCCGTTACGTCGTTTTGATCGCGAAGAGGCGTTCGCCGTACTGTACCGGCTTGCCGTTCTCGACGTAGACCGACGTCACCTCGCCCTCGTACTCGGAGGTGATCTCGTTCATCAACTTCATCGCTTCGATGATGCAGAGCACCTGGTCCTTCTTGACCCTGGCGCCCACCTCGACGAACGAGGGCGCGCCGGGCTCCGGCGAGCGGTAGAAGGTCCCGACAATCGGCGATTTCACGACCGCGAGCTCGAGCGCGTCCTCTTCGGCCACCGCCGGGTTCTCCGGCGCGGGCAGGGACGTCTGCGGCGCCGCCGCCGGCGCGAGCATTGCCGTCGGCGCGGGCATCTGCTGCGGGACAGGCATCGTCGTGAACCCCGTGCTCGTTTTGCGGACCCTGAGCTTGAACCCCTCGCGCTCCAGCTCGAACTCCGAGAGTTCGTGCTGCTGCATCAGCTCCAGTATCCGTTCGATATCGTCGAATTCCAATCAACCTCCCGAGAAGGTCTTGCCGTCGAGCTGGTCACTCAGCGGATCGCCGCGTCAACACTTCGCAGCCATCCGTGGTCACCAGCACATCATCTTCAATCCGCACGCCCCCGAGCCCGTCGACGTAGACGCCGGGCTCGATGGTGAACACCATCCCCGGCTCGAGGGTCACATCCAGCTGGCCGGGCGAGGCGCGGCCGATCCGCGGCTCCTCGTGCACTTCGAGGCCCAGCCCGTGGCCCGTGCCGTGGCCGAACGCCTCTGCCAATCCGTATCGGCCGAGCGCGGTGCGGGCTGCGGCATCTACCGCGCTCGCCGCGATTCCCGGCCTGACAATCGCTATCGCCTCGCGCTGCGCATCCTCGACCGCAGCGAACATCCGGCGAAAATCTGCGCCGGTGTCTCCCAGCTGCACCGTTCGCGTCAAATCCACGCAGTATCCGTCGTAGACGCCGCCAAAGTCCAGCACCACGCCATCGCCCTCGGCCAGCACCCGCTGGCCCGGCCGTGCGTGCGGCAAGGCGCCCTGGGGCCCTGAAGCGACGATGGTCTCGAACGCCGGCCGCTCGAAACCAACCTCGCGGAGAAGCGCGTCGACCTCGGCCGCAACGCGCAACTCGGACTTCCCCGCCTGCACCAGGCTGATCGCTGGCGCGACGGCGTCGGCCAGCCGCCGCCCTGCTTCCTTGAGCGTTGCAATCTCCCGCTCATCCTTCACCAGCCGCGCCGATTCGACGACGCGTTCGGTCGGCACCAGCGCCGGCGGCGCCAGCGGGCTCTGCAGCGGCGTCGGCGCCGCTGCCGCCAGCGCCGACGACAACTTGTTGAACCGGCTGACCGGCAGCCACGCCGCTTCCACACCGATCCGGCGCGCGCCCGTCTCGCGAATCGCCGCGACCAGGCTCTCGTCGTAGCCTTGCGGCACGATCGTCACCGTGACGAGCTCGCCGATGCCCGACTGACGCACCAGCGCCTGCGCCGCCGACTTGTAGCGAAAATCGACGAGCAGCGTACAGCTGCTCATGGTCAGGACGACAAGGCCGGCTGTCCCGTTGAGACCGGTGAGATATCGGATGTTCGGAAGGTGCGAAATCACGAGCGCGTCGAGCGAGAGCGCACGCAGGCCCTGGCGAACGCGATCGAGACGAGCGATCTGGTACGAGGTGGAGCTGAACGAATCGGCCATCGCGCGCTCTATCGCGCGGCCTGGATCAGGACGTCGCGCCGCGCCCGCTGGATGGCCGCAAGCAATGATTCGAGTTCGGCGAGCCCTGAGTCAGGGAACGAAGTCACAGCTTCTGACTCTACCGCAAGCGGCGTCATGGATGAAAGAGGCACGCGGACGGGCGGCTCCGGCAGCGCCGGGTCCTCGATGACCTCGTCGGGGACCGATTCAGGGATATCGCCGCGGCGTCCGTGGATATCGGCGAGCGCCCGTATCGCAGCCAGGTTCTCCGGCGCGACACGCAGCACCTGCTCGAGCTCCGTAGCCGCGGTGTCAAGGTCGCCAAGCTCGATCAGGGCGCGTCCCAGCGTGACGCGCGCCGAGGCGTACGACGGGTGACGCTGCAGCCCGGCGCGGCAGGTCTCGATCGCTTCGGCGAACCGGCCGAGCCGGCGGTATTCCTCGGCGAGCGCGGCGAAGGAGACGGTCGCCGGGTCGCGCTCGACCCGGCGTTTCAACTCCTCGAGACGTGACTCGGTCATGGCTACGGCGTGACCGTCACCGTCACCGCCTGGGTCGTCGTCGGCGAGACGCGGCCCGACGAATCAGTGACGTAAAGCGTGACCTGGTAAACCCCGGCGGCGACATAGACCTTCGACACCTCCGGTCCGCCGGTTGTCGTGCGCGTACCATCGCCGAAGTCCCACGTATAGCTCGACAGGGAGTTGCCTGCCGCCGGACGCGAGCCGGAGCCGTTGAAGTTCACCGTCGCGCCCACCCGCACCGGCGTCGGCGAGAAGACGAAGAGGGCCACCGGGTTTTGCGCCGCGCCGACGGTGATCGACTGGGCCGCCGAGGCCTGGCGTCCATACGGATCGGCCAGCGTCAGGCGCACGACGTAGGTGCCCGGGCTCCGATAGGCATGAGACGCCGTGCGGCCGCTCGAACGCGCGCCGTCGCCAAAGTCCCACTGGTAGTCGACGATGCTGCCGCGACTGCCGGAGGCGTCGAACAACACGGTCTGGCCGTCGAGCGGCGCGCTCGGGGTCATCGTGAAGGACGCGGTCATGTCGCCGGGCGGCACGATTATGCCCGGCACCGTCAACCTGATCGCGGCGGTGCGCAGCACCGCGTTGTTGAAGTCGGTTCCGATCGGCGTCGCGCCGATGTCGACGATGGTGAACGCGTCCACCGCCACCGCCGGCGACGACGGCGCCGTATACATGAAGGTGGCTCGCCCATCCGCCCCGGTGACAATGCTGCGAGCCGACAGGCTGCCGAAGTCGACCGGCGTGTTGTCGACCCGCGTTTCGACCCGGAGCGTCACGTTGCGCAGCGGCCGCGAGTCGGCGTCCCTGACGGTGACCGTCACGAGACTCTGCGAGGCTCCGTCCTGCGGCAGCGAGTCCGGGTTGACGGCGACCACTACCGACTGGCCGAACTCGGAAGGCCCGCCGAGCGGCGGCGGGTCCTGACTGTTCATCGTGCAGCTGGCGACAAGCGCGCCGGCGGCGGCGACCGCGATCGATCTGGAGAGGAATCTGCTGCTCATATATCCTGCCGCGCCCTAGTCGGGGTCGCCGAAGTTGGCGAAGTTCACCGAGATGTTGGCGGTCACGCTGACCTCCCGGCCGGTCTGGTCGCGGCCGTAGAAAGTCACCTGGGCAATCGTCGAAATCGAGAGAAAGTTGCGCGCCAGCGCCGCCAGCGGCGCTTCCGCCTTGGCCTGGATGCGGACGAGGTCGAACCCGGCCTCGGTCTCGGCGCCCCGCACGGTCGCTGTGAACGCGCCGTCGAACGGATACGGCACGTCGACGCCCGGCGTGTTGCGGCCGTCGGCGCGGATGAAGCGCACGTGATAGCGGTTGATGGTGATGAAGTTGTTCGTCGTCGGCGTCGTCGGAGAGTCGGCGCCGCCGGCATCCTTCATCGCCAGCAGGAACCTGGCGCGGCCGAGGTCGCTGAACACGGTGGGCACACCGTCGACGACGGTGACGACATCCGAACCGAGGGTCGTGCCGAACTCGCCCGGCTCCGCGCCGGATGCGGCTTCGAGCGCGGCGACGATCAAGTAGGACGAGGCGGTGCCTTCGCGGGTGACGTCGCCGCACCCGCCGGCGAGTGCCGTCAGAACGACGGCGCCGGTCATGCGGACGATGCCGCCCCAGACGGCCTTGCGTGCGACGTGCGGTGTGGTGATTACGGCGTCCATGTCACTAGCCCTTCAGAATGCGCGGAGTGATGAAGATCAGCAGTTCGCGGCTCTCGTCTTCCATGCGGTCCTGCTTGAAGAGCCAGCCGAGGATCGGAATCCGGTGCAGCATCGGCACCTTGTCGCTCGTCGACTGCTCCTGGCTGACGAAGATGCCGCCGATGACGGTGGTCGCGCCGTCGTCGATCTGGACCTGGGTCAGCGCCCGCTGCGTGTCGACCGGCGGGATGCCGTTGACCTGGCGGCTGAAGTCGGCGGTGGCGTTCTCGATCTCGACTTTCATGATGACCGTGCCGGCCGCGGTGATCTGCGGCGTGACCCGGAGGACGAGGACCGCGTCCTTGAAGGTGACAGTGACGGTCTCGTTGGCGACGGTCTGAATCGGGATCTGGACGCCCTGCGCCACTTCCGCCTGAATGTTGTTCTGCGTCGTCAAGCGCGGCGTCGAGAGCACGCGGCCCTTGCCCGTCCGCTCGAGGGCCGACAGCGCGACGTCGAGGTTGAAGGCGCCGTTTACCGCGCCGAGCGCGAGGCCAATCGCCGTCGTGGCATCCGGCACGCCAAGGCGCACGGCGGACCCGGTCGTTTCGAGCTCGGTCGCGCGCGGGTCGTTCGGCGACTGTGTGCCGACCCGCCCGCCGAGCGTGCCGCGATTCGGGAAGGCGAGGTTCGTGGTATTGCCGATGTCCGGCATGACCCGGCCGTTGAGGCCCCACTGCACGCCGATGGCCTTGGCAAAGTCGCGTGTCGTCTGGACGATCCTGGCCTCGACCTCGACCTGGGGTTCGGCGCGGTCCAGCGATCGAAGCAACTCGCGAATCGCCGGGAACTGATCGGGCAGGTCCGCAATGATGAGCGTGTTGGTGCGGGTATCGACCTGGACCTGGCCGTACTTCGAGAGCCGCAGCGAGCCCTTGAGGAGCGGCGCCATCTCCGCCGCCTTGGCGTAACTGAGCGGATAGGTCTCGAACGTCAGGCCGCCAGCCTGCGCGGCGCGCTCCGCTGCTGCCTGCGCGGCGGACTGTCGAGCCTTGTTCTCGTTCTCGAGCGTCGCAATTTTCGAGATGCGGACGATGGTGCCGTCGACCGAGTAATCGAGCTGCTGTCCGCGCAGGATGACGTCGAGCGCCTGGTCCCACGCAACGTCTGTCAACTTGATGTCGACCGTCCCCTGGACGTCGGGATCGATGACCATGTTCAGGCCGCTGACATCGGCAAACGTCCTCAGGACGGCGCGGAGATCCACGCCCTCGAAGTCGAGGCTGATCGGGTGGCCGGAGAACTGCCGCGGCTGGTTCTCTCGACGCGACTGCGGCGGCTGCGCGGGCGGCGCCGGTGGCTCGGGCGGCGGCTGGGCGGCAGGCGGCTGGGCGGGCGGCGGCTGGGCGGAGGTGGGCGGCGCCACCGGTGCCGTTGTCTGGTTTCGCGCCAGCAGGTTCGTCGGCGACAACGCCGGAGCCTGGGTCGGTGCAGCGCTCGCGGGTGGCGCGGGTACGGCCGGCGCGGACACCGGCGCCGCCGCGGGCGCCGACTGTTTCAAGGCGGCCATCGCATCGGCCGGCTGTTCGGCCGGGGGCGTGCTTTTCGGCGTGATCGCCGCCACGTTCGCCATGGCCTGAGAAAGACTGATCGGCGCCTCAGGCTCGACCGACTCCCCGGCTGGCGCCGCCTCGAGGACGACCGGCGGCATCTGCTTCGGCGCCGCCGGCGCGGACTTCGTCGGACCCGGGCTGACGGGCTCTCTGGGCGTCGCGGCCGGGGTGACGGCGGCGGACGTCGGAGCGGGTTTGGGGCCCGCGGCTGGCGTTGGAACTGGAGCCGGCGCGGGCGTTGAGGAAGTTTCAGGCGGCGCGCCCTCGAACACGATGTCGAGATCGCGGCCGCCGTCGCCGCTGCGCTCGACGTGATACCTGGCCGCAGAGGCGATCTCCATGACGACGCGAGTAATCAGCGGCTGACTGCTGTTCAGGCCGACGCGCACGCGGCTGACGAGGGCGCTGTCGACGACCGTCTGGGTCGCGGCCTTCGAACTGACGTTCGGAAAGTCGAGCACCAGCCGGCGCGGCCGATCCTTGCTCTCGACCACCGAGCCTGGCGCAAGACGGCCATTGCCAATGAGTGTGACGCGGGTCGACGCGGCGACGTTGCGCGACGCGACGCGCTCGAGCACGGTCGCGGCGCCCGGCACCTTCTCCACGTCGACGGGCGGCTGGGCCTTGGGCGGCTGGGGCACGATCGGCGCCGCCCCGGTGGTCAACGACGCAGGACGAACCGCCGGCATTGCCGCCAACGCCGCCGGCTTGATCTCGCTCTTTGGCGCGCTCTTCACCACTGTTCCGGCGCGCGGGCTGAGCTCGACGCGGATCGTGTTGCGCGAACTCCGCACCGAGTGCTCGGACGGCCGATTGAGAGTCATGTGGACGCGGGCAATGGCGCGGCCGTCGGGCGCGGTCGCCTGCTCCAGGCGGACGGCGGCGAGGGCGCCGCCGGTCGGGACGTCGCTGCGGGCCTCGCCAATGCTGACGTTGCGCATGTCGACGACCAGCGTCGTCGGGCTCGGCCGGCTGATCGAATAGACGGCCGGCTCGCTCGACTCGATGACGACCGCGTCACCTTCCGCAGTAATGCCGAGCAGGCGCGCGGGCGCCGCGGCAGCGCCCAGCAACAAGGTTGTCGTCGACGCGAGCACGGCGGCTGTCGCCAGCCGGCTCACCACCGTCGACCGCTTCTTCCACGTCCGTATCTGTTCGCTGTACGCGATCATCGTCTCGGCTCTCTCGGAATCATCAGCCACGCCCTTCGGCCTGCCGAACCGGCTTCGGCACTTCCCGCTGCTTGACGAGCGACAGCGGATCATTCACGTTCTGCGAGAAGATGACCTGTTCGCGGCTGATCGACTTCACGCTGCCGTCGAGAAGCTTGTCCCCGACGCGCACCACATAGGTTTTGTTGTCCGGCGCCTGCAGCATCGCCATGAAGCCGGAGCGATCGCGCAGCACACCCTTGACCGTCACTTCCCCAATCAGCAGGCCGCTCAGGCCGCTCGGCCGGGCCGTCGGCGAGGTCGTCTGCTCACCGCGGCCGAGCAGGCTGATGAACGGATCGCGGCGGCCGTCCGCCTGGTAGGCATAGCCAGGCTCGATCACCGGTAACGGCTGCGCCGGCGGTGCGGCCGGCGGCGCGGCCGGCTTCGGCGCCGTGGGCTTGGCCGGTGCCTGCGCCGCGGCGACGCCAAACGCGGACGTCACCAGCAGAACGACCATCGCGAGGGTGCCGGACACGTGTAATGACCTCATACGCCTGCTCACTTCGCCGCCGGCTGCTTCGGTACGACCTTGGCGCCCTTGCCGCCGGGCACGGCGAGCCGGCGCCTCCTGCAGCACGAACGTCGTCGCCGTGCACTCGGCGGTGATCGTCGCGCCGGGCTCGGGCGGCGTCTTCGACCTGATCGAGATCTCGCTGATGTTGATGATTCGCGGAAACTTGCTGACACGATCGAAGAACAGCGCCAGGTTGTGGTACGTGCCTTCGGCGACCAGCCGGTACGGAATCTCCGCATAGAGCGACTGCTGTACCGGCGGCCGCGGCGTGAACCGCTGAATCGAGAGGTTCGACTGCGTCGCCAGCCCCTGGATGCGGCGAAGGATGTCGGCGACGTCCTTCTCCTCCGGCAGGACCTGGCGCAGGTTTGCGAGGCGCTCTTCGAGCTGGGTGACCTGGGACTCGAACTCGGGCAGGCGGCGCGCCGTCGCGACACCGCGGGAGATGTCGGCACGCAGCGCCGTCAGCCGCGAGCGGCGAAGGTTGACGTCTGCCTGCATGTCGGCAACATAGAAGTGCCAGAAGCCGTACGCCGCCCCGCCGCACACGAGTACGAAAGCGCCAATCTGGCCCCACCATGGAAGTTTGTTGAGCGACAGATCCATCGATGCTTGGCTGCCTTACCGGCGCCGCGAACCGCTGCGTGCGATTCCGCGGCCACCACCTAATGGTTCGTTTCCGTCCCCGCGCCCGACCGTCAGGGCTTGGCGCCGCGCCCGGCCGGCGCCGCGCCGCGGCCACCGCGTCCGCCCGCTGGCGGTGCCGGCGGCGCCGGCGGCTCCGGATTGTTGAGCGTCGCCTTGATCGAGAACTTGACCAGATCGCCGGCGTCCTTCTCGGTCTGCACCTGGCTGTCGAGAATTTCGACCGGCCGCTTGAACCACTTCGTCGCTTCGAGATTGGCGACGAAGTCGGAAAGCGACGGCAGCGACGCGGCAAACCCGGCGATGGCGAAGTCTTCGCCCGTCTGCTTCATGTCGACGAGCCACAGGCGCTCGGGCAGGCTCTTGCTGATCTCGTCGAGGACGTGAACCGGCGCCGACTGGCCGCGGCGGAGCTGCTCGATCAACGTCACGCGCTGCGTCAACTGCGCCTTGCGAGCCTCGAACTTCTGCACCTGCGCCAGCACCGCGCGCAGCTGCACGGTTTCCGCCTCGGCGACGGCAATGTCGCGATCGAGCTGCGCCGACTGCTGCCGCAGCGACATGAACCACCACCCGATGCCGAGAACGGTGGCGATGAGGATGAGACTGGCGCCGATGGTGACGCGATGCGCCGGAGAGATGACAACGCCGCGCGACGCCTTCCTGGTCTTGCCGCGCTCGACCGCGAGGAGGTTGATGCGGATCATCGGTCACCCGCCCGGCGCAGCGCGAGACCGACAGCCACCGCAGCCGTCGGCCCGATCTCGGCGGCGTCGACCTGGAACTTGGCGCCGTCGAGCACGACCTTCTGAAAGGGATCGAAGAACTCGACCGGCGCCTGAAACCGTTCGTTCAACATCTCGGTGAAAGCCTCGGCGCGCGACGCGCCGCCGCTGACGACGATCTTCGTGATGCGGTCGAACGACGCCGACGCCTTGTAGAAATCGAACGTCTTCTGGACCTCGAGCATCACGTTCTCGGTCACCGCCCGGAGGACGGGGCGGGCGTCGTCGAAGGAGACGCCGTCGACCGCCTCGCCGCGCTTGAGCTGATCGGCCTGCTCGAACGGCAGGTTGAGTTCCTTCTGGAGCGCCTCGGTGTAGGCGTTGCCGCCGGTCGAGATGTCGCGGGTGAAGACCGACTGATCGCCTTCGAGAATGTTGATGTTGGTGGCGCTGGCGCCGGCATTGAGCAGCACCACGACGGCGCCGGGCTCGGTGCCGTAGTTGACCTCGTAGGCGTTCTGGAGCGCGAAGGCGTCGACGTCGATCACGACCGCGTTCCGGCCGGCCTGGCCGATGACGCCCGTGTAGTCGGCAATCTTCTCTTTCTTCGCGGCGACGAGCAGGACGTCCATGCTGCTCCTGCCGCCGGCGTCGCCGCGCGACAGGATCTGGTAGTCGAGGTTGACGTCCTGGATGTCAAACGGGATGTACTGCTCGGCTTCCCAGTAGATCGATTCGGCCAGCTCGGCTTCGGTCATCGCCGGCAGCGCAATCTTCTTGACGATGACGGCGTTGCCCGAGAGCGAGGCGGCGACATCCTTGGTCCTGATGTTCCGTGATTCGAACACCCGGCGGATGGCGTCCACCACGGCTGTTCCGTCGATGATCGCGCCGTCGACGATGCTGTCCGGCGGAATCGGCTCGGTGCCGATGGCCGTGACTTTGTAGCCCTTGCCGGCGGGCTTGAGCTCGATCGCCTTGACGGCGCTCGAGCCGATGTCCAGGCCCACCAGGCTTTTCGATCTACCAAACACCAGGATGTCCTATCGTGAAAGGGGGCGCGGTCCCCAAGGGGCGCGGGCACACCCGAACCACTGCCGTTGTGGTTATCGGTTGAACCCCGGGGCAAGTTGGGTACCACGACAGCTCGGCCTACTAAAACCGGCAGTTCTGCGCAGTTTTGACGGTTGGCCCAGTCAGCGCGATGGGGTAGGATCCACAAAACTGCAATCGGCTCACGGTTCTGTAATCGCAGATTCTTCAGCCGCTCTTGCCCCGCGGCGCCTCCAGGGGGTGCTCGACGCCCTCTGAACCGCCTCCACGACCCGGCGTCCAATCGGCCGGGGCCCGGAGGGAAAAGTCCGCGCCTGCCTTGACAATCGGCTGAAATCCCGGTATCCTCTTGGTTTGCCGTCCTTTGAATGAGGCCGACCGCGGCCCGGGCTTCGGGGCTCGGGGTGAGGCGGCGGCAAGAACCGAGAGGATTTCGAGATGGGTTCGTTTGTCCCCACGGCCGGAACGGTTGACCGGCAGTGGCACGTGATTGATGCGGAGGGTCAGGTGCTCGGCCGGATCGCGACCGAGGCTGCCCGCCTGCTGCAGGGAAAGCACAAGGCGGTCTACACGCCGCACATCGATACCGGCGACCACGTCGTCATCGTCAACGCCCGGAACATCAAGCTGACCGGTCGCAAGGACGAGCAGAAACTGTATCGGTATCACAGCGGCTTCGAAGGCGGCCTGCGTGAGGAGCGAGCGAAGGACGTCCTCGCGAAGAATCCGGTGCGCATGGTCGAGGAAGCCGTCCGCGGCATGCTGCCGAAGACGAAGCTGGGCGAAGCGATGTGGCGCAAGCTGAAGGTCTACGCCGATGACAAGCATCCGCATCAGGCGCAGAAGCCGCAGCCGTTGACGAAAACGACAACCAGAACTAAACGAGAGGTCGCGTAAGTGGCAGCTGGGATTCAGTACTACGGCACGGGCCGGCGCAAGACTTCGACTGCCCGCGTGTTCCTCCGCCCCGGGACTGGGGCCATCACCATCAATCACAAGCCGATCGAGACGGCCTTCCCCACCGAGGCGTTGCGGACGCAGATTCGCCAGCCGCTGTCGGTGACGGAGACGACCGACAAGTTCGACATCCTGGCGACGATCGCCGGGGGCGGCACGGCGGGTCAGGCTGGCGCGCTGCGCCTCGGCATCTCCCGCGCCCTGGTCGAGTACAACATCGAGTTGCGGCAGCGGTTGAAGAAGGCGGGCTTCCTGACGCGCGACGCGCGCATCAAGGAGCGCAAGAAGTACGGACAGAAGGGAGCGCGCAAGCGCTTCCAGTTCAGCAAGAGATAGTTCAGCTTTCGGTCGTCAGCCGCCGGCGCGCCGCAGTCCAGCGACGCGCGAGGCGGCTGATAACCGACGGCTCTTTGTGGAGGCAGCTTGAACGGCATCGCGTTGAAGGATTTGCTCGAAGCGGGTGTTCATTTCGGTCACCAGACGAAACGCTGGAACCCGAAGATGAAGACGTACATCTTCGGCGAGCGGAACGGGATCTACATCATCGACCTGAACAAGACCGCCAAGCTCTTTCGTGACGCCGAGCAGTTCACGACGAACCTGGCAGCCGAAGGTCGCACGATCCTGTTCGTGGGCACGAAGCGACAGGCACAGGACGCGGTGGCCGAGGAAGCACAGCGCTGCGGGATGTACTTCGTGAACCAGCGCTGGCTGGGCGGACTGCTGACCAACTTCACGACGATCCAGCGCAGCCTGGCGCGCCTGCGCGACCTCGAGGCGATGGAGACCGACGGCCGCTACGACACGCTGTCGAAGAAGGAAATCGCGCAGATCGAGAAGGAGAAGCGCAAGCTTCAGAAGAATCTCGAAGGTATCCGCAACATGTCGCGGCTGCCCGATGCGCTGTTCGTCGTCGACACCCGCAAGGAAAAGATCGCCGTCGACGAGGCCCGCAAGCTCAAGATTCCGGTCATCGGCGTCGTCGACACCAATTGCGACCCGGACGAAGTCGACTACGTCATCCCCGGCAACGACGATGCCTTGCGCGCGATCCGCTTGTTTGCCTCGCGTATCGCCGACGCGGTCCTCGGCGGTCGCGGCATCCGCGAATCGGCACAGGCCGACGAAGGCGACGGCGATGCCGACGATCGCACCCGTCGCGCCCGTCAGGTTCGTCAGGCCCGGCCCGAGCAGGCGCCCTCGACGGCGTCCGTCTAGGCCCTCGCGTCTAACCTTTTCGCGCCGGCCAGGGCGACACCAGGCCGGCGTTGTCATGTACGGGCTCCCCCGCCGTCGCGCCGCCGCGTGCCGCGGCGGGGAGCCACTCGAACTCCGGACGAAGCGCCGGACACGCAACGCTGGACAGCAGGAGTAGGCATGGAGATTACAGCAGCACAGGTGAAGAAGCTTCGCGACCTGACCGGCGCGGGGATGATGGAGTGCAAGGCGGCGCTGAGCGAGGCCAAGGGCGACATCGAAGAGGCGACGACCATCCTGCGCAAGCGCGGGCTCGCCCACGCGACCAAGAAGGCCGGCCGCAGCACCAACGAGGGAACGATCGGCCACTACATTCACATGGGCGGCAAGATCGGCGTGCTCGTCGAAGTGAACTGCGAGTCCGACTTCGTGGCGCGGACCGACGACTTCCAGGGGCTGGTGCGGGAGATCGCGATGCACATCGCAGCCGCCAGCCCGCAGTACGTCCGGCGCGAAGACGTCCCGGCCGACATTCTCGAGCGCGAACGCGGCATTTACCGGGCCCAGATGGACGGCCAGAACAAGCCGCAACAGGTCATCGACAAGATCATCGAGGGAAAGCTGAACAGCTTCTACGAGCAGGTCTGCCTGCTCGAGCAGCCCTCGGTTCGCGACCCGAAGGTGACGATCGGCCAGATGGTCACCGCTGCCATCGCCAAGATGGGCGAGAACATCGCTGTGCCGCGGTTCGTCCGCTTCAAGCTCGGCGAAGCGGCGTAAGAGCGCGATCTCGTTCGGGCTGGTTTCCGGGTGCCTGGATTCCCAGGCGCCCGGACGACCGGCAACCTGAGAGAACCCGATATAATCCCCTCGATGTCGTCTCCCGTCTATCGCCGTGTCCTCCTCAAACTCTCCGGTGAAGCCCTCATGGGCGAGCAGCAGTACGGGATCGACCCGGCGGTCGCCACCCGCATCGCCCGGGACATCGGCGAAATCCAGCAGCTCGGCGTCCAGACCGCGGTCGTCATCGGCGGCGGCAACTTGTTCCGCGGCCTGGCGGCGAGCGCCAAGGGCATGGACCGGGCAACCGCCGACTACATGGGCATGCTCGCCACGGTCATCAACGCCCTCGCGCTGCAGGACGCGCTCGAGCACAACAACGTCGTGACGCGCGTCGCGACAGCGATCGAGATGCGCGCCGTCGCCGAACCCTTCATTCGCCGGCGCGCCGTCCGTCATCTCGAGAAGGGCCGCGTCGTCGTCTTCGCTGCCGGCACCGGCAACCCCTACTTCACGACCGACACCGCGGCGGCACTGCGGGCAATGGAGATGAAGGCGGACGTCATTCTCAAGGGGACCAAGGTCGACGGTATCTACACGGCCGATCCGATGCTCGACAAGACGGCAACGAAGTACTCGGAGATCTCTTACTTGAAAGTGCTCGAACAGGGCCTGAAGGTCATGGACGCGACGGCGATCTCGTTGTGCATGGACAACCGCCTGCCGATCGTCGTGTTCAACCTCCGCACTGCCGGCACGCTGAAACGCGTGATCATGGGCGAGCCGATCGGCACGACGGTGACGGTATAGCGCAAGCGCGCTGACGTCGCGGCAGACTCACCCGCTACGACTGCTGGAGAAGGTATGGACGCATCGGATCTGAAAGGATTGTTCGCAGAGCTCAAGAAGCGCATGGACGGGCAGATCGAACACGTGCGGCGCGAGCTGGGCGGCGTTCGCACCGGCCGCGCCTCGGTGACGATTCTCGACACAGTACACGTCGAGGCCTACGGCTCGATGATGCCGCTCAACCAGGTCGCGTCCCTGTCGGTGCCCGAACCGACGATGATCGTGGCGCAGCCGTTCGATCCGTCGCTGACCGCCGCGATCGAACGCGCTATCCGCAGCTCCAACCTCGGTCTGAATCCGACGACCGACGGCAAGGCCATCCGCATTCCGCTGCCCGCCCTGACCGAGGAACGCCGCAGGGAAATGTCGAAGCTGGTGCACAAGTATGCAGAAGAAGGTCGCAACGGCGTCCGGCAGGCGCGCCGCGATGCCAACGAACGACTGAAGAAGCTCCTGAAGGACTCCAAGATCTCCGAGGACGACGAGCGGCGCGGGCTGGAAGACGTCCAGAAGGTCACAGACCAGCACGTCGCCACGATCGACGACATGCAGAAGAAGAAGGATTCCGAACTTCTCGGCAAGTAGGTCCGCGCTCGGCGCCATCCCGCGCCGCAGGTCGATTACACCGCCGACTCCTGTCGCTGATGTCCTTCTTCTCTCACCTGGAATGCTCGGCCCCCTGCGGGGCCGGGCCATACGATGCGCGCATCGAGCAGCACCTGTGCTCCTGCGGCGCGCCGCTGCTCGTTCGCTACGATCTCGACGCGGCGCGAACATGGTCGCGAGACTCGCTCGCCGGACGGGCGCCGAACATGTGGCGCTACCGCGAGCTGATGCCGCTCTTCGACGGCGAGGAGCCGATTACGCTGGGCGAAGGCTGGACGCCGCTCGTCCACGCCAGGCGGCTCGGCGCCGACCTCGGCTTGAGCCGGCTGTTCGTCAAGGACGAGTCGCTCAATCCGACCAACTCGTTCAAGGCTCGCGGCCTCTCGGCCGCGGTGACGCGGGCGGCGCATCTGGGCGCCACCACGCTCTCAGTGCCGTCAGCCGGCAACGCCGCGAACGCGATGGCTGCTTATGCCGCCGCCGCCGGAATTGCGGCGCGCGTATTCATGCCCCGGGACGTCAAGGTACCGTTCATCCGGGAATGCGAGCTCTACGGCGCCGAGGTCACGCTCGTCGACGGCCTCATCACCGATGCCGGCCGGATCGCCGCCGAGACCGGCAAACCGCTCGGGTGGTATGACGTCTCGACGCTCAAGGAGCCGTACCGCATCGAGGGCAAGAAGACGATGGCGTACGAGCTCGGCGAACAGCTCGATTGGCACTTCCCCGACTGGATCATCTATCCGACCGGCGGCGGCACCGGCATGGTCGGCATGTGGAAGGCGTTCGAAGAGCTCGAGCACATCGGCTGGATGACGCGAGGGCGGCGCCCGCGCATGGTGTCGGTACAGGCCGAGCACTGTGCGCCGATCGTCAAGGCGTTCGAGTCGGGGGCCGAACGGTCAGAGCTGTGGCAGGGCGCGCGAACGCTCGCCGACGGACTGCGTGTGCCCAAGGCGGTAGGCGACTTCCTGGTACTCCGGGCCGTGCGCGAGAGCGGCGGCACGGCGCTGGCGGTGTCGGATGCGTCGATGGTATCGGCGATGCGGGAGCTCGGCTCGCGCGAAGGCATCAGCGCCGCGCCCGAGGGCGGGGCCGCGCTCGAAGCGCTGCGAATGCTGCGCCGCGACGGCCTCGTAAAACCAGCCGACACCGTCGTCCTGTTCAATACGGGCGGCGCGCTGAAGTACCTGGACGTCCTGGCCTGAGCCGACGTCAGCGCTCGCGTGGTATGATTGGTGTTTGTGTTTCGGCAGCTCGTCGACGCTGACCGAACATAGCCCGTCGTGGGCGGCTAGCTCAGTTGGGAGAGCGCCGCGTTCGCAACGCGGAGGTCGCGAGTTCGAGCCTCGCGCCGTCCACCACTTTTCCTTAGCAATTCCTGCAGATCAGCCAACTCGTCGGAGGGTGCCTCCGGCGATTGTGACCGGATTGTGACCATCGGCGACAGGTTGAACGTCGCCGAGCGCGTCCGCTTTCCGCGCTTCGGTCGGATGCGTGTAGCGTTCGAGCATCCGCGTCGAGCTGTGCCCGCTCACCGCCATCACCGTGAAATCGTCGATGCCGGCCGCGACCATGCGGCTCAGCGCCGTATGCCGGAGCGTGTGCAGGGTGACGTCGCCGGTCTTGAGGCCGGCGCGCTCGACCGCCCGGCGGAAGACGTGCGCGGCGCCGTTGACCGTGTAGCGGTCCTGCGTGCGGACGTTCGTCCAGACGTGCTTGTTGCAGCGCGGCAGGCACGCCAGGACGGCCAGCGCGGCGGCCGACAGGGGTAGACGCCGGGGCCGACCGTTCTTCGTGTCCAGGAACGTCAGGGCGTCCTCGGTGACGTGATCCCAGCGCAGCCCGAGGAGCTCCCCCGCCCTGGCGCCCGTGATGAGCGCGAAGGCGATCAGCGACCGGAGCTTCCGCGGCGCCGCCTCGAGGAGCCGCCGCTGCTCGTCTGGCGTCAGAATGCGGGTGCGCCGATTATCGACCTTCAGCCGCTTGATGCCCCGAGCCGGCGACGTGACGATCTTCCGCCACTCTTCCGCCTTGGCCAGGATCGACTTCAGCGTGTCGAGCTCGCGGTTGACCGTCCCAGGCTTTAACGGGTTCGGGTTCGACTTCTGGCCATGCGCCCGCCACTTCCCCGCCAGCCGTTCACGCTTCCACTGCTCAATCCTGTGCGCCGTGATCTCGTGGAGGATCAGCGAGCCGAAGGCGCGGTTGAGCGTCTTCAAGATCTCCCGATCGCGATCGGCGGTCTTCTTGTGCAGGTCGGCGTGATCCCGCAGGTAGACCTCGGCGAACTGGCGGAACGTGATGTCGGGCTGCCGGCGGATACCGTGCTTGCCCTCGAGAATCCGCGTCCGTTCCTTCGCTTCGATGTCGCGGGCCTTCGATTTGTCGGCCGTCTCCGTCGTGTTGCGGTACCGCTTCCCGTTGACGCGGAAGTCGTAGTGCCAGTGATGACCGCATCGCGGCGAGGTTGTGCAGTACCAGCGGGTCCGGATCCCCGCCGGTTGGCGTCGGCGCTTCGTCGGGGTTGCAGCGTTTTCTCAGACCCATTGGATACGGTCCAGCCCTTCCTGGTCATCCACGCCGCTGACCATGCACACTCAATCGCGGGCCCTGGTGCGTCCGGCTTTTCGGGCGCTTGAACGGCGCCCTGCAATCTTCTTAAATGCCTTCTTCTCGTTGCCGTCCGCTACAGCGTTAGCTTCGACGAGCGCAGTTGGTTCCGGCAACTGGGGGAGTCGCTTCGGCTGACTAATCACATCCAGCATCCGCCCCACTGCCCTGCGGTCTCGGCATGCCAATGATGTCCAGCGGGGTGCCCGATGGCCCCTTGTCAATCGCGGGCGAGCCTGGCACCAGGCTGACATCCCACCGATCGCCGAGCTCGGCGCGCCAGAATCCATCAGCCAGGACCGTGCGCCAGTCGGAAACAATCGTCACGTTCCGCACCGTCATGCAACCCGTGAATACCCCGCTCTTGCAGTTGGCGATGTAGGTCCGCAACGGATACCAGCGGTTATCCGCGCACCGTTCCACCGCCGCCGATTCGTGAACGATGCTGTTCTCGAGCAGTGACCCAGCCTCCCAGGTGCAGCGGGACTGCAGCCCACGAATGAACGAGAACTTGCCCCGCAAGATGCTGTTCCTGACCGTGATCGGCCCGAGCGGCCGGTTGATCGCTTCCAGCCCGATACCGTCCCCCGCGGCCACGACGTGCTCGAGCACCATGCCGGCCGTGTCCACCAGCCACAGATAATCCTGGCAGTTGTACAGGACCACGTTCCGCACGATGGTGTTGCCGGTGCCGCCCGCGCCGCAGTGGTTCGGCGAGCCGTGGATGCGGGCGCCGTCGATGATGGCCCCGGTCGCCGTCTCAGTCGAGATGTCGGAGTTCCAGTTGTGGAAGATGTGAGTATCGGTCAGCCGGTGGTTGGCCCCGGCGATTTTCGCGGCCGTGCCGGTGCCCTTGTAATGCCAGGCCCAGCCACCCGATGCATCCCGCTGGTGGACGTGCGTGATCGAGATGTTGTGCGCCTGGTGGCTGCTGCCCTTCCAGGTCAGCGCCACGCCCTGGTGCTTGATGTTGCGGAACACGTGGCCGGTGCCGTTCACCTGGAAGGTGTAGGCCGACCCGCTATATGAGATGTTGAACGAGTCGAACTCGGTGTAGTGCGTGCTCGTGGTGAAGTTCAGCGCACGGCCGCGGCCGATGACGAAGTCAGTCGTATTCACAGACGGGATACGATTGCCATAGGGATGCACGAACAGCGTCCCATTGGCGTAGCGGTAGGTGCCTTCGACCCTCGCCACGGTCGCCTCATCGGCGGCGGCGAGCTGCAATGGCCCGTCCGTGTCCACCATCGTGTAGATGGAGGCGTTGTCCGGGTCGTCCACCAGAATCCCAGGGTAGTAGGTCTGCCACACGAAGCCGACCGGCGCCGCCGCCAGCGCGAACACTCCCGGCGTCTCGGTCGCCTGGAAGTCCTCATCGCGCACATCGGTGAACACGCCGATGGTCGTCCCGCCGGGATGGGTCGAGCGGTAGACGACACGGGCGGTCGATGTGCCGCCGCGCGTGAACTCCACCGGCCCGCTGCCGTCTCGCGCACTGCCGACCAGGACCGTGTCCCCCGCCCGCACGATGGTGGAGGCGTAGCGCAGCGAGCAGAACGGATCCGCCTCAGCGCCCGCGCCCGCCGCATCTCTACACGCGACGGTGTTGTTCGCGTAAAGCGTACGCGGTAGCACCTGCGCTTCGGGCGCCAGCCACAGCAACCACGCCACCGCGACGAACAGGGACATCTTCAATTGGGAACCTCTTGTGCTCAGCGTCCACTGCTCACCGAAGGACACCGCCTGGCCGCGCCAGTCTGGCGGGTTGAAATGAAACACAGGTCGCTCGCTCATGGTCGTGGTCTCACCATCGCCTACTTGCGACGCGGCGTCCGCCGCCGATCGTGTCGGACTCCCAGCATCCATGCGCCCAGGAAGATCACGACCAGCGGAATCCACAGCGCCGGCTGGCCATGAAATCCGATAATCGTGAGCAGGATCGCCACGGGGACAATCAGCTTTCCCCACCGACGCATCGATTGGCGAAACGCCCTCATCGACACAGTTATCGCCCCCGTCCTGCGCCCCGGCGGTACCCGGCCTGAAGGTCACGACGTTCGGCGCTCCTCGATGCGCTCGTGAAGTGTGGCCAGCCGGCGGCCCATCGGCGGGCCGGCTGGTGAACGTCGGGATGCCCACGGTGTAGTGGCACCCATGTATCTGAGTCACGCTCATCACGCACCGCCGACGCGCCCGTCCGTCATTCGGGCCTCACCGTCACGGCATACTCTTGCAGCCGGTTACTCTCGCATCGCGCGGGATCGAGGTGGGCACCGCGAGACCTTCAGCCATTGCCGCGCGTGCGCGTCCGCATCCCGCTCGAGCGCCTGTTTCATGCGAGGCCCGATCTTGCCGAGGCAGAACTGCCGCACATGCGCCAATTCGTGAGCAATCAGAAACGCCACCGAGCCATCCGTCATACGGTCGATGTACGGGGCGTGAAAGCGTATCTCGTTGAGCGCCGAGCCGATGATACCGACGTTGCCGTTAAGGCCCGGCCACCAGTTCGACCATCCATCCATTAACTCGAGGCGCGTCCGGTCCCGGCGAAAGACCGCCGTCATCCTGCGACGGTCTTCGTTCGGAATCTGCAGCCAGGTAGAACGGAACAGGCGCGCGAATCTGTCCCTATCGCCGGCATCCACATGCAGGGTGAGCCCAGGCACCAGCGTTGGTTTGGTCGCATTGGTCGCTTGCATGATCAGCCTCGCCGATCGATCGCGTTCAGACGCAGTCTCTTGCCGATGAAGGCCGTCACCGCCTGGACCGCGGCTGGTTCGAGCGACTGGAGCGTCTCGAGCTGTTGGGCGAGGTCGAAGGCCCATGAGGCCATGGGGGTGCTCGCCGTGGCGACCATGCGCTGGCGCCGTTGATTCCTGAGGATCACGCGCTCCGGTGCGGCGGGAAAGCTGATGGTCGCGGCCGTCGCGGGCGGCGTCTTCTTCGACATGCGAACCTCCGTGCAGATGCGCATGGTACGATTCATCGTAGCCTGCGGCCCTGCGTATGCCAGGGTTGAGGGTTAGGAGCGTTTGCGGGTGACAGCCCGCGGGCGCTCCGTCTTTCGTGTCACGCCACGCCGATCGAGATATTCAGCAAGGGCGCGCCGGATCGCTTCTGCCTCTGGTGTCCCGTCCCGTGCCTTGAGACGCTTCAAGCCGTCGAGCAATTCCGAATCCAGAAACACGCTTGTCCGTTTTCGTGGTGACACGTCAACTCCAATGTATGCCTGTTGCGCTACGCTGGCAAGTCGTGGGCGTTTCCGCAATTTGCATTTCGGTATAGCGAAGATACTCCTGGCCTCTCCGAGCCACTGAGAGCGCAGGTCGGGAAGGTAACGAGCGCCACTTGTGCGCGTCTGCAGGGACAGCGCGGAATGACTGGGGGCCGTGATCCATGACAATTTTGTGGTTATCGCTGTGCTGTGCTGACTAAAGGTCACTCGCGTCTAGACTTCGGCTCATCCTCGCCCACATACCCCGCAGAATTGGCCATTTCCGTCGGGCGATATTTTTGCACCGTGCTGTGTGGCATCCATATTCGCGGGGGGTCTCTATCGTCTCCATGATGTGGTGCTGTCGCACCTGTAGCCACAATTTGGCCGATCACGCGCGACGAGCAAATTGTGCCGCCTGTCGACCGAACCCAGCCGGTTCCGAAACAGGCCGGCCAGGAATGCCCCCCGGCCGTTGTGGGGGCCGCCAGCGGCAACGACTTGGCTACCACGCTACCCCCGATCCCCTTTGTCCGCATTGCCAATCGGACCAAGTTCGCCGCGTGATTGGCGCTGACGATGGGTTCTACTGCTAGTGTGCGTCGTGCGGCTGGCTGTGGTTTCACGAGCCGCATCGCGTGTGAAAGACAACATGTCAAACCAGGACGCATCAGCCCGGTGGCTCTCGGTCATCACCGCCGCGCGATGGGTGGCAACGACACCGACCTGGGCTGCTAGTCTCCGGTGCGGCGTCTGCCGCCGCGAGTTTCGGCCGGGCGCCACCGGTGCGGCGACGTTCACAGAACAGGCGCGATCGATCACCCTACCGTCGTGCCCGTCCTGCGTGCAGCTGCTGGTCATCGTGCCTCCGTCTACAGATACCGCGGCACCGTAAGACCTTCCGAATCCGCTACTCGAAAGGCTGCGAAAAGAGGTCGTCAGGGTTCCAGCCCCGCGCCCGCTTCGCCTTGAAGTACTCCCACCGGCACGACGGCCGGCAGAACGCTTGATGCCGCACCGCCTCGAAGGTGTTCGCGCAATGCCGGCAGGCTCGCGCGACAACGCGTTGTGACGGTCGCAGATCGTCCGGCTTAGTGCTCATCCCGTGTTCCGCTCTCGATGCGCCGTGGACCGCCCCAGGCCGCGATTCTGATCGCCGCATCGCGTGCGGCGCGCAACGCGAGAATCTCCGCTTCCGCGCAGCGAAGGAGCTGCTCGAGTCGCGTCGCCCGTGCCTGTTCGCTCGTCAGGTTCTCGCGCAGTTCAGCGGCCGATACGAACACCTTCTGTCGCATCTTCAGCCACCATGCCGGCGCGCGCACCGCCCGCAGAGACATCCAGGTCTCGCCCAATCATCACGAGTGGCTGGGCGATTTCGGCGGCATAGGCAGCACAGCGACCGGCCTTCCGTACGCGGCTCTTCGTGCGTGTCCTCACCGGGCCGCAGCCGCGAGGCGGGAGGATTCCGAACCAGAATCGTTTGCATACTACTCATCACAAAAAACAGAACCGACAGCCTTGCTCTTCTCTAGGCAGAAGAGACGCGGGGCGCCTGTATAGGCCCTGAAAGCATGTCCGCGCCCGGAGTCATGGGTCACGCACTCGTGGTCACCGGCCAGTGACCCCGAGCCCGCCGACCTGCGAAACCCAATGTGTGACGTTCGCCATTCAGCGGGCGCCGACTGGCAACGCTCGGACGCGATCGAGCCATCCACGCACGACTGCCAAATCCCACAAGGGCGCGAGACCGACCGAGATCCCGTCTTCGCCGGGGACGTCTTGCCACCCAGACGGCTTGGGAAACCCGGACGCGCGCGCCACGCGAAGGTCCTCTTCGCTCCATCCGCCGAGCTCCTCGCACACTTGGCTCGCCGTCAGCATCGTCGTGATCGAAGGCTTCGGCTCGACCCGTAGCACGTTCGCTCGCACATACGACTCGTGCGCCGCCTGGTCGTACCGGATGGCATTGAACGGTGCCGGGCCGTCGTAGTGTTCGGAATTCAGCAGCAGGCACGGCGGCGCCGGGACATTGGCATCGATCAAAAAGTGGTCGCCCGTGTGGCCATTGATGCCCCGGCCAGAAAATTCCTCGATGACGACTCGCACGCGAGCCTCGGTATGGATCGGCGCATCGAAGTTCATCTTTTTCAGCATGACGTCAGCACTCGAGAGATTCGGACGCTCCCGGCGCTTGCGTGCCTCGGGTCGTGACTTCCAACGTTCCGCTAGCCCACGAAGCTCCGCGACGTCGTAGACCGTGCGTCGGATGTTCGGGATGTGAACGGGCTGAATCTCACCACTCGAAACGAGGTAATGGAACGTGCGAAGGCTGACGGCGAGAAACGTGGCGCCACCGTCGGCATCCACGAAGGCCGGTTCAACCTGCGGTCTGGGTGCAGTCGCATGCCTGTGCATAACGAGGCAATCATCCGCTGGCGTGCACCGACCAAAATGGCGTTCTGGTTGTCTGTAAGCGAGTCTATTGGCGAGACTTAGGCCGAGTTTCTATTTTGCCAAAATCAAGTGCGGCGGAAAGGGCACGGATCGCACGATGGACTGTCCCAGGATCAACGTGGTGAGCCGTCGCAATGCTGAGGACTGACTCACGTCGCCTCACTCGTGCACGCACGAGCCAATCAAAGTGCCGCGCAGAGATACGCAGAACCTTCGGTGACTTCGCCCGTCGTCCCGTCGTAGGCTCCCATTCCGCTACAACGTCGTCCGGACCTGCAGACCAAACGCGCCCTCGACCTCGAGGCCAGGCTTGCCACTCTCGCAGACTCTTGCGTGCGTAGCTGCGCTCCCAAGTGGAGGTAAGACCCCACTTCACCGACCACGCCTTCAGCGCGTCAGTATCATCGGGGCTGATCTTGATCAGCGCCCGCAAAACCTCCGGGCGGACTACGGCCACGCGGCCAAGGAAGAAGGACCGCGCTTGATCGCGCGGTTCAGCTGTCTCGGACCGGAGCGTACGCCAAACCGTCAGCCGCCATCCACCGAACCGTACTTTTCTCGTTGTGACCGTTTTTGTGACCATCGGGTCCGCACCACTATGCAGAACAGTGCGATTCTATGCGGTGCTTTGTGACCAGCACACTTCCGCCCGATACGTCAGGCAAGCCGTTGTCACTTCAAGGGTTTCCGTCGCCGACCGGCGCCGTTCGCAACGCGGAGGTCGCGAGTTCGAGCCTCGCGCCGTCCACCAACCTTCGCTCGTGTATCTTGCGAAGGCGGAGCCCAGTTTGCTCAGGATAGAGGCAGCTTCGGCTGCCTCTTCTGCTGTACGGCTGCGGCGGTCTACTGCCCCACCAGCAACAGCGGGGACCTTATACTGCCGGTCATGTCTCACGCTCCCGCGTCCCCGCGGCCGCTACGCCTCGGAATCCTGACCGGGGGCGGCGACGCGCCGGGACTGAATGCCGTCATCCGCGCCGTGGTCAAAGCCGCGGCAAACCACGGCTGCGACACCATCGGCCTCGAAGACAGCTTCAACGGACTGCTCGAACCGGATCGCTGGCGGCGGCTGACGCCGCGGGACGTGACCGGCATCCTTCGCATCGGCGGCACGATCCTCGGCACCACGAACCGCGGCAACCCGTTCGCGGTCAAGGTCGAGACGAGCGGCGGCACGCACGACTATTCCGATCGCTGCATGCGCATGTTCCACCACCTCTCGCTCGACGCCCTGGTCGTCATCGGCGGTGACGGTACGCTCGCCATCGCCCACGAGTTCTCGAAACGCGGCATCCCGATCGTCGGCGTCCCCAAGACCATCGACAACGACATCGTCGAGACCACGAATACCTTTGGGTTCGATACCGCGGTCGCCTTTGCCACCGATGCCATCGATCGGCTGCATACGCACGCCGAGGCGCATCACCGGATCATGGTGGTCGAGGTCATGGGCCGCGACACCGGCTGGATTGCGCTCTACGCCGGCGTCGCGGGTGGTGCCGACGTCATCCTGATCCCGGAGATTCCCTACGATCTCGGGAAGGTTGCCGCGCACGTGATGAGACGCGAGCAGATGGGCGCGCGGTTCAGTATCGCGGTCGTTGCCGAAGGTGCGGCGCCGGTCGGCGGCAACACCACCGTACGGCGCGCCGGGACACCGACAGTGGCGGAACGGCTGGGAGGCATCGGCGGCCGCGTCGCGACCGAGCTCGAGGAGATGACGGGAAAAGAGGCGCGTTCGGTCGTGCTCGGTCACCTGCAGCGCGGCGGCGCTCCGACCAGCTTCGATCGCATGCTGGCCACCCGCTTCGGCACGCGGGCGGTCGAGCTCGCGCTCGCGGGTCATTTCGGCCAGATGGTTGCCTTCCATCCCCCGCACATCGTCTCCGTACCGATCGCGTCGGTCGTCGGCAGGACGAAGTTCGTCCCGACCGACTTCGATGCCGTGCGAACGGCGCGCGCGACTGGTATCTCGTTCGGAGACTGACCGCGGCCGGACCGGAGGGCGATTCCAACGCCCTCGACTCGTGCAACGACGTGAATGTATTCGAATTACAGGATTCGGATCCGCGCGGTGGTTCTGGTCAACGATGGAACAGCGCGACGCCGGTCACGAGTGAATCGCCCGCGGCAACGCGCCTGAAATCAAGCAGTTAAACGAAGCCGACAGAATCGGGCGTGATGGTGTGCGGGTTGCAGCGAGACGGACGTTCCTGCAATGTCGGCACCAGTCACAGACTCGCTCTCGTCGTCGATCTCCTCCTCCGGCCACACCGACGGGCTCGGCCGTCGAGCGCTGGCGTTTGACCGCGAAAGCGGTGGTGTGCTCGAACGACTGCACGTCAGGCCCGAGCTCGCCGTGTTCGAGCAGGTCATTCGTCGCCGCGTTTCCCAGGTTTCCACCCTGGAGGACGAGCGTTTCGCCCGGCCGCTCCGGATCGAACGGGACGGGAACGGCGACCTGGTGGTCGTCTCGGAGTTCGTGACCGGCAGCCGTCTTTCAGATCTTCTCGACGTCGCCGCCGATTCGGCGGTCGTCCCTGGCGTGGACGTCGCGCTCGGCTACCTGCTCGAGGCGTTGCCGGCGCTGGTGGCCCTCCACGGCACCGGCCGCATCACGCACGGGCTGATCGATCCGTCGCGGACGGTATTGACGCCCGCCGGCCAGGTCGCGTTCCTCGATCTGGGATTCGGGCCGATCGTCGAGATCCTCCGGCTGTCGCCGGACCGGCTGTGGACCGATTTCGGCGTTTCCACGCTGGCGAGCGGCGCGCCTTTCGACGCGGCGTCGGACATCACACAGGTCGCGCTCAGCAGCCTGATGCTCGTGCTCGGACGTTCGCTCAGGCCGGACGAGCATCCGGAGGCCATCGGCCCGCTCCTGCGGGAAGTCATCGAGGTCGCGCACATCCGCGGCTCGACGGCCTTCGCGACCGGTCTCGAGCGATTCCTCCAGCGATCTCTACCGCTGCCAGGCCGTCGGCCGTTCGAAGCCGCCGAAGAGGCGCTGGCCGATGTCCGCAATTTCGTCAAGCACGAGATCGGCCTCGATGTCTGTAAGCAGGGACTGGTCGATTTCATCGCGCAGATGGACGCGGCGTACGCTGCCTCGCTCGACGCGGACCAGGACGCTGATGCTGATGCCGATGCCGACGCCGGGAACCTAGGCGGCAGAACCGATGCGCCGACCATCGCCGCCACGTCACCGGTCAGTGCGATCGACTTGCAGGAGCCGGAGTTCGAAGGCATCGCGTTCACCGTCCTGGAGGACCCCGAGGTTCAGGCGTTGCGAGAACCTGCCCCGGTCCCCGCGCCAGACGACCACCTCGACGAGGACGACGGCGAGGAACTCGAGCTCTCACTCGTCGACCAGCCGGAACCCTCTGTGCCGGTTCACGCCGAAGAGGTATACGACCTTGCCGCGAGCGACCCCTCGTTCGCGGATCCGGCAGCCGTGACCTCGGAGCTCGCATCGCTTGGAGGGATCGCGCTGTCGCGCAATCGCGATTCGGCGCGGCAGGCCTGGAATGCGCCGGCGCCGGCGCCCGAAGAATTACCGGTCGCGAGCGCAACCGCAGCGATTGAAGCGCCGGCTGCCTTTGCCCCAGGTGCCGTCGAACCTGCGTCACACCCGCTGCCCGAGTTCGCCCCCGTAGAGACGCCGGCCGCCGCGGTAATGCCGGCGGCGACGGCGCCGGTTCGGCAAACGCCCCCTGAACCGGTCATCGAGATGCCGGCGAACGATGCGGCAACGCTCGAAGCCTTCGCTGCACAGATCACCAGTACCTGCGGCGACACAGACAAACGCCGACGCACCGCAGACGGATCAGTCCGAAGGCGGCACATCCCGCCGGCGCAAGCGGCAGCAGCAGAAGTCGGCGCGGGCGAGGAAGGACAAGCTGAGATCGACGGCGAGCGGCGAGGAAGGGCGCCGGATGTCCCCAGCGCCACCTCCCCCACCACCGGCCGAGAAGCCGGCTACGTCGAGTGGGTGGACGGTATCGCCGCCGCGGCCCGCCGAGTCGTTCGTGCTCGATCCACCAGTCGCTCCGCCGGCGCCGCCACCGGCGCGCCCGGCACCGCCTCCGATGCCGTCGGTCCCGTCGTTCTCGCCGACCCCGGTTGGACAGGTGCCGCTCCCGACGTACACGTCACCGTCGCCGACCAGCGCCTACGGATCGCCATCCGTGATCCGGCCGGCGGCGCCGCCACCGCCGCCGACGCCCCCCGCGGCACCGCAGGTTGCCTCCGGTCACCTGAAGGTCAAGTCAGAGCCTCCGGCCGGCTTTACCTCGAGGAAGCCCGCAGCGGCCGAACCGCCCGTTCTCTACTCCGGCCCGGACAGGTTCGGCACCCTCTCGCTCGGACAATTGCCCGAAGACGAGTCGTCGCGCGGTTTTCCGTGGAAGCTGGCCGCTGTCGCCGTCGTCGTCGCGATCATCGCCATCGCGGTGGGGCGGTCATATCTGCCCGGGCGGACGGCCGTCGCCGGCGAACCGGGAGCGACGGCGGAGGCCGAGGCCGAAGCGAGGGCATCGGTGCCGGCGCCAGCGCCGGACAAGCCGGAGGGGCCGATTGCCCCGGGTCGCGGCCGCATCAGCATCAAGACGGAGCCGGCGGGGATCAAGGTACTCCTCGATCGCAAGCTGGTGGGAGAGACGCCGCTCGATATCGAAGCCGCGCCGGGCCGCCGCGTACTCACGTTCCTGACCTCGGGCGGCGAAGTCATGCACAGCGTGCGAGTCATCGCCGGCAAGACGGCGGTCCTGGACGTGCCCGTGTTCTCCGGATGGGTATCCGTGGTGGCCCCCGTGCTGCTCGACATCTCGGAGAACGGACGCAGCCTGGGGACGACCGAACAGAACCGTCTGATGCTGCCGCCGGGCCGACACCAGCTGACGCTCAGCAACAAGGATCTCGGCTACTCGGAACGCCGCGATGTCGACATCGAGCCCGGCGGCGTACGCTCCATCACGGTCGACCCGAAGGGCGTGGCGAACCTGAACGCGAGCCCGTGGGCGGAAGTGTGGCTCGACGGCGCGAAGCTGGGCGACACGCCGCTTTCGAACATTCAGGTACCGCTCGGCCTGCACGAGTTCGTCTTCAAACATCCGCAGTTCGGCGAACGCCGCGTGTCGGCGACAATCCGCGCCAACGCCCCCGCCGCCCTCAGCGTCGACTTCGCCAAGTAGGGCCCCGGTGAGCGGACGTCGCGCAGGTGCAGAACCGCACGAAGCTTTCATATCCGTAAGACAACATCGAATTTGGTTCACCGCCCGAGTCGCCACCAAAGGCTTGCGCGTCATGACTTTGAAGAATTCGGCGCATCCATTGCAGCCTCAGTTTGCGAGCACGCTGGCACTGCCCTTGCCTCAAGCGAAGTCCATTACACATTTTCAGCAAGGTGTACCATGTGGAACTGGATCAGCTGCTACGTAACCGGGCATGACTACAGCGTTTCGTGTGAGGGCGGGTCGATCTTTCTGCGTTGTCTCATCTGCGGCCGCCGGTCGCAGGGATGGGAAGTCTGCGCAAAGGGTCATTCGCACAGCGCGAGCACGCGTCTCTAACTCGCTCGACGCCAGCACGTGGGCCTGACCGCCGGCGATCCGTTGACGCTCGGCCGCGCCTGGGATCTCTTCGACCAGCTCGTCGAAGCGATCCGGCGTGCAGCACCGGAAATCGCGGCGCTGCACGCGGCTGAGGGCCTCAGGCGCAACGACCCCGTCGTCCGCGCCATCGTCATCGTGGGCTCGACGCCGGACCCGCCGTCGGCGCTCGCCGCCCTCGCGCCGATCCTCTCCGCGCATCACATCGAACACTACACCGCCTCATCGATCGCGTTCGTCTTCCGCGGCGCCCGCGTCGAGCTCCAGCTGTCCACGCCAAAAGCCTTCGGCTCGACGCTCCTCCACGCAACCGGTTCCGCCGCACACCTCGCGCAGCTGAGCGCGCGCGGGCTCACGACAGGTCCGTTCGAGTCCGAAACCGAGCTCTACGCCAGCCTGGACCTACCCTGGATTCCAGCCGAGACCCGAACCGGCGGCGGAGAGATCGAAGCCGCCGCCGCCGGCACCCTGCCCGAGCTGATTGCGGTCTCCGACATCCGTGGGGATCTCCACATGCATACGCTCTACAGCGACGGCCGCCACAGCGTCGCGGAGATGGTTGCCGCCGCGGACGCCCTCGGGTACGAGTACATCGCGATCACCGATCATTCGTGGAGCGGCTCGGGATCCCGTGCGCAGGCTCTCGCGAACCTTCCCCGTCAGCGCGACGAGATCCTGCGCCTGCGTCAGCGGTATGCGCGTCTGGCCATCCTGCACGGCGTCGAGGTCGATATCGTCGAAGACGGAAGCCTCGATTTCCCGGACGATGTGCTCGAGAAGTTCGACATCGTGCTGGCATCGCTGCACACGCCTGCCGGCCACGACGGCGATCGGCTCACGCAGCGGAGCCTCGCCGCCATCCGGCATCCGCTCGTCAACGTCCTCTGCCATCCCGCCAACCAGCTGGCCGGGCGTCACGGCGGTTACGACCTCGACTTCGACGCCCTCTACGAAGCAGCGGCCATGACCGGCACGGCGCTCGAGATCGACGGCGCCCCGAGCCACATGGATCTCGACTGCGACCGGGCCCGCGCGGCCGTGGCCGCGGGCGTCATGCTGACGATCGACAGTGATTGCCACCGTGCCGAGGCCCTGGGGCGGCAGATGCAGTTCGGAGTCGGTATCGGCCGTCGCGCCTGGGTCGAACCGCGGCACGTGGTGAACACGCGACCGCTTGATGAGCTTGAGGTGTTCATCGCCGCCAAGCGCCGGGGACGGGCTCGGTGAGCGATCGCCGGCCGGATGCCGCGCCCGCGGCCCGGTGATACCATGGGCCTGCCCCTGCCGTTTCGAACGCTTCACACAATGTCACTGTCGACTGCGAGCACGATTCTGCTTCTGGCCATCGCTGGCGTAAGCTCGTGGACCCAGCCTTCGCCCAGCCCGACGGCCCAGGAGGTGGCGGTATCACTACAGCGGAAGTACGACGCCATCCGTGACTTCTCCACGGACTTCGTCCATCGCTACGAGGGCGGCGCCCTGCGGCGCACCCGTGAAGAACGTGGCACGCTGCAGGTGAAGAAGCCGGGGAAGATGCGGTGGGAATACACCGGCGCCGAGCAGAAGCTGTTCGTCTCGAACGGGGTCAAGGCGTATCAGTACCTGCCCGAGGAGAAGCGCGTCATCGTCAGCAACGCGCCGGAGGATGACGACTCGGCCGTGCTCTTTCTCGCCGGCAGGGGCAGCCTGACGCGGGATTTCAACGTCAGCTTCGGTCAAGGCAGCGCGGATGCCTGGACCCTGCGGCTCGAGCCAAAGACGCCGCAGAGCGGCTACGACTGGCTCGAGATCACCGCCGCGCATCAGACCTACGCACTGCGATCGTTCACCGTCGGTGAGAAGCAGGGCAGCCGCTCGACGTTCACGTTCACGAACTTCAAGGAGAACCCTGGTCTTCCCGACAAGGCGTTCGAATTCTCGATTCCCAGGGGAGTGGAGGTCACCAGTGGCGGACCAGTCAAGCGCTGAGCGCAGGCTCTGGACACTCGCGCTGGGCGTGTGCCTGGCGGCGGTGCTCTCCTCCGGCTGCGCAACGACGACCCAGTCGATCCAGGCGGGCGAACGCGCTGAAGCGTCCAAGGACTACGACCGCGCCGTGGTTGAGTACAGCGCGGCGCTCCGCGCCAACCCCGACGACACCGAGACCCGCCTGGCGCTCGAGCGCGTCAGGATCCGCGGCGCCCAGGAGCACATGGCGCGCGGCCGCCGCCTGGTGGCGGCCGAGCGCTACGAAGAAGCGGTCGTCGAGTACCGGATCGCATCCGAGCTCAATCCGACCGACGCGCAGGTTGACGCCGCGCTGCGCGACGCCAAGCAGAAGCTGCGCGCCGGCAACCTCGATCCGCGCAATGGCCGCACCGAGCTCGAGCTGCTGATCGAAGGTGCCAGGCGCGCCGCGCCGCCGGGGCTGGAACTGCCGGCCGGCGCCAAGCTGCCGGACTCGCTGACGTTCAGCGCCGCGTCCAGCCGCACGGTCTTCCGCGCCATCGCCCAGTTCGCCGGCCTGAACATCGTTTTCGACTCCGGGTTCCGCGAGGAGACGATCAGCGCCGACCTGCGCAAGATGTCGCTCGAAGAGGCGCTGGGGTCGCTGACATCGGCGACGCGGACGTTCTACCGCGTCACCTCGCAGCGCACTGTCACGATCATCCCCGACACGCCGCAGAAGCGGCGCGAGTACGAGGACTCGGTCGTTCAGACGCTCTACTTGAGCAATGCCGATCTGAAGGAAGTGATCGACCTCCTCCGCATCGTCGTCGACGTTCGGCAGGTGACCGGCGTCACCGCGCTCAATGCCGTCGCGCTCCAGGACAGCCCCGAGCACATCGCTGCCGCAGTCCGCCTCATCGCCGCCATCGACAAGGCCAGGCCGGAGGTCGTCATCGACGTCGAGCTGCTCGAGGTCGACCGCTCGCGGCTGCGCGAGTACGGGCTGCAGGTCGCGTCGCCGGGGTCGGACGGAATCTCCGGCAGCATCGACGCGAATCGCGACGGCATGACGCTGCAGGATCTGACGAACCTGACCCGGTCCGATGTCTTCATCACCGGCCTGCCGGGCGTCTACTACCGCCTGCTGAAGAACGACAGCAATACGCGAATTCTCGCGAATCCGCAGCTGCGAACGTCGGAGGGCATCGCGGCGCAGGCCCGCTTCGGCGAGCAGGTCCCGGTGCCGGTCACGGTCTTCGCGCCAATCGCCGGCGGCGGCATCAATCAGCAGCCGATCACGTCGTTCAACTACAAGGACGTCGGCGTCAACATCGACATCACGCCGCGGACGCACCACGACGACGACGTGTCGCTGACGCTGCGGATCGAGCTCACCAGCCTCACCGGCAACGCCACCGGCGCTGCCGCCGGGCTGCCGACGTTCTCCAACCGGCAGATCATGTCGACGATCCGGTTGAAGGACGGGCAGACCAACATGCTGGCGGGCCTGATTCGCGACGAAGAGCGGACGGTGCTGGCGGGGGTGCCGGGCCTCACCGATATCCCTCTGGTCGGGCGGCTGTTCGCGCGCAACCGCAAGGAGTCGCTCCAGACCGACATCATCCTGACGCTGACGCCCCACATCGTCCGCACGCTGCAGGTGACGGAATCCGACCTCCGGGCGTTCAGGCTTGGCCGCGGCAGTTCGGCTGGCGGCGCGGCACCGCGCACCGATCAGCCGGCCGACCCGCGCGTGCCGCGCGATTCGCCCATCGGTGGTCCGGGCGGCATCGAGCCGCAGACGGCTCCGGGCCAGAGTTTCCCGCAACCGCTGCAGCCAGGAACCACGTCTCCGTCTCAGATGCCGGGCACGGCGGTCCCGATCGTTCCGCCTCTCCCGCCGAAGAAGCCCGGCGGCGGCGGCCGCTAAACCGGCCTTTGTCGCGACGCGCTCCACCTGGGCGCCAAGCGACGTCAAGCGTTCGACGAGCGCGGCATAGCCGCGCTCGACTGTTTCGAGCGGACCCACCGAGCTCTCCCCTTCCGCCGCCAGCGCGGCGGCAATCAGCGCCATGCCGGACCTGATGTCCCGGCTGTCGAGATTGCGGCCCCGCAACTGCGTCGGTCCGCTGACGATGATGCGATGCGGATCGCAGAGAAACAGATCCGCGCGCATCGCACTCAGCTGTTCGAGCGCGAAGAGCCGCAGCTCGTACATCCAGTCGTGGACGAGCGTCTCGCCCTCGGCCTGGGTCGCCAGCACGGTCACCAGGCTGACCATGTCGCTCGGGAAGCCTGGCCACAGTCCGGTCGTGATTCGCCGCGCCGCGGTCAACGATGACGGCTCGACGACGAAGCGCTCGTCGTCCCAGGCGCACGTGAGGCCCATCTTCTTGAGCGGCGCGGCGACGACCTCGATGTCGGTCCAGCGCGCGCCCGTCACCTCGATGCTGCCACCGGTAATCGCGGCGACAACGCCCCAGCTCCCCGCCTCGATGTAATCGCCGTCGAGCCGGTGTGTCGCGCCGCCGATCCTCGCTGGCGCCTCGACCCGAAGGGTGGACGTCCCCTCGCCGTCGATCTTGACGCCCATCGCCCGCAGGAACCGGCACAGCTCTACGACGTGCGGCTCCATGGCGGCGTGACGAATCTCCGTCGTTCCCTTCGCCGCCGCCGCGGCCAGCAACGCCGTCTCGGTGCCCGTCACCGAGGCTTCGTCGAGATAGAAGGAGGCGCCCTGCAGCCCGTCCGGCGTTTCCAGCGTGTGTCCCGGCTCAGGGTCGGCAGCGTCGATCGCTCTGGCTCCCATCGCCATCAGTGCCTGGAGGTGTGTACCGATGGTGCGGCGCGCGGGAAAATCGCCGCCCGGCGCGGCCAGGCGGGCCGAGCCCCTGCGAGCCAGCAGCGGTCCCAGCAGCAGCACCGATCCGCGAAGCCGCCCGACCAGCGCCGGGTCCGGCCGATCGGAGCTGACCGAGGCGCACGTGATGCGCACGGTCGACGTGCCGCGCCCGGCGACCGTCGCGCCCAGGCCGGCGAGCAGGTCGATCATCACCTCGACGTCGCGAATCCGCGGCACGTTGGTCAGGACGCACTCCTGATCCGTCAACAGACAGGCGGCGAGGAGCGGCAGCGCGGAGTTCTTGTTGCCTTCGACGGCGATCCGTCCCGACAAGCGGCGGCCGCCTTCGATCCTGAGGGTAGTCATGCGGTCCTTGCGGCCTCGCCGCCGAATCCGAGATAGACGATCTCTTCGCGCAGAGCGACGCCGAAGCGCTCGCCCACCTGCTGCTTGCACCGCTCGATCAGGGCGCGAATCTCAGCGGCCGACGCGCCGCCGTCGTTGACGATGAAATTGCCGTGCGTCGGCGACACCCGCGCCGGACCGGTCCGCGCACCCTTGAGCCCCGCGCGATCGACCAGCGCACCGGCTGAAGGCGGGATTCCGTCGGGCACGACGTCGCGCGACGGATCCGGGTTCTGGAAGATGCAGCCGGCGCTGGCGGACTCGAGCGGCTGCGTCCGCTTGCGAAACGCCAGCGATTCCCGCGCCGTGGCCCGCAGCGCCGCGGGGTCGCCGCGGCCGACACGAAACACGGCGGCGACCACAACCTCCCGGGTGTGATGCAGCCGGCTGTAATCGTAGCCGAACTCCATCGCAGCCGCCGGCACCTCCGCCACCGTCCCCCGTTCCGTCGACCAGCGTGACGCTGCTCGATGAGCTCGCTGATGAGCCGCCCGCGGAAGTGGGCGTTGCCGTGAATCGCCCCGCCCACCGTGCCGGGTGTGCCGGCCCACGCCTCGAGACCCGAGACGCCCTGCCCGACCGTCCACCGCACGAGCCCGTTGATGGTGATGCCGGCGTCGGCCTGAATCCTCGTGCGCATCGAGCGGCTCGACGCCGCCGCCGTGAATCCTGATGACGATGCCGCGAAGCCCGGAATCGGCGATGAGAACGTTCGAACCGCCGCCGAGCGGCGTGACCGGCAGCTGCCACCGCCGCGCCACCTCGAGGATGCGCCGCACTTCGTCGCCGCTCCGCGCCTGCACCAGCCACTCGGCGTTGCCGCCCACCTTGAATGTCGTCAGGGGCGCGAGCGGCGCGTTTCCCGCGACACGCCCGGCGCCGACAATGGCCGTCAGCTGCTGCTCGAGGGTCTGCGTCATCGCGCGAACGGCTTCATTCGCAGGCGGAGGGCGTCAACGGCCTGCGCCCGCGTGCACTCGTTGAACTCGATCCAGTCGCCCGGCGCGAGCTGGCCGGCGAGCGGCAGATCGGCACTGATCACGGTCGCAATCTTCGGATAGCCCCCGGTCGTCTGACGGTCGGCCATGAGCAGAATCGGCTGCCCCGCCGCCGGCACCTGGATGGAGCCAATCGGCGTCGCATCGGAGAGGATGTCCGCGCGCACCGGCGTGAGCGAGGGCCGCGCCCTCGAGTCGATAGCCCATGCGATTGGAGTTCGATGTGATCGTGTAGCGTGACGCGAAAAGCGCATCGTAAGCCGCGGCCGTGAACATTTTCGCCTGCGGGCCGCGAATCACGCGCAGCCTGGCGCCGCCGGCCGGCATCGGCAGCGCGGGAACAAGACTGGCGCCAGCACCCCGGTGCGCCGACGGGTGAACCGGGGCGTGCCTCGGCGACGCCGTACCTGCCGGCCCGCCCACCCGCAGTTCGTCGCCCGCTTTCAGAGCTCGTCCGTCGAGCCCCCCCAGACGCGCGACGACGCTGGTCGCGCGACTGCCGAACAGCGGCGGCACCAGCAGCCCGCCGCGGACGGCCAGGGTCGCGCGCGCACCTGCGCCGCGCGCCCCGAATCGGAGCCGCCGGCCCGCCGGCAGGATGAATGGCTCGTTCATCGGCGCGGCGGCGTCACCACAAAGCATCGCAAAGGCGGCGCCCGAGACGGCGCACGTCACATCATCGTCCGCTTCGAGCTCCGGTCCGATCAGGGTGATCTCGAGGGCCGCGGCCGTCGGGTCGTTGCCGACGAGCGAGTTCGCCAGCTGATGTGAGTACAGATCCATCGGACCGGCAACCGGCACCCCCAGCCCCTGGCGCCCCCAGCGACCGAGATCCTGCACGGTCGTCAGCATGCCGGGTTTCACGACGCGCAGCAGGGACACGTCAGTTTGCCTCGAGGCTCGCGACCCGGCGGAAGCGAACCCGGTCGCCAGGATGAAAGAGAAACGGCTCGCGCCGGGACGGGTCGTACGGCGCGAGCGACGTCCGGCCGATGATGTTCCAGCCGCCGGGCGTCGCGGCAGGATAGACGCCGGTCTGCCCGCCGGCGATTGCCACCGAGCCCATCGGCACCGCCGGCCGCGGCGTGGGACGCCGTGGCGCGGCTATCCTCGGGTCCACCTCGGCGAGGTACGCGAATCCCGGCACGAAGCCGACGAGGTACACGCGATACTCGCGCGCGAGATGCCGGGCGACGACTTCCTCTTCCGAACAGGATGCGAACGCCGCCACGTCGGCCAGGTCCGGCCCGTGGACGCCGCCGTAGCAGACGGGAACGTCGACCACACCTGTCAGCGGCGCCGGGTTGTCGTCGACGTCGAGCCCTTCGGCGGCGGCATCGATCTCATCCTCCAGCCACGCCGCCTCGACGTGCAGCGGATCGAAATAGAAGGTTACAGAGCAGTAGCCGACCACCGCATCCAGCAACACGGTCCCCAGGCGCCGTTCCGCCGCACGCGCCAGCGCCACGCACCACGCGTTCAGCAAAGGGTCGATGCGCTCGGGCAGCTGGACTACCAGCGCGGCGTCGCCGGCTGGACGAACCTGGTACGGCAGCACACTTACCTCTCGAGCGCGCGCAGCAGCTTCTGGTGGATGTCGTCGAAGCCGCCGTTCGACATGACGACGACGAGGTCCCCGTCGCGGGCCTCGCGCGCGACGTGCGCGACGATGTCGTCGGTCCTGGGCACGTACTCGGCGTTCGTGCCCTTGGCGTTCAGCTCCGCGACGAGCTCTTCCGGCGACAGGCGGTCCGCGTCCGGCAGGCTGGCGCGGAAGACCTGCGGCAATACGACGCGATCGGCGCGCGCCAGCGCCCTGGCGAAGTCTCCCTGAAACACGCGGCGGCACGAGGTCGCGGATCGCGGCTCGAAGATCGCCCAGATGCGGCGGCCGGGATGGGCCGAGCGGACGCCGGCCAGCGTCTCGGCAATCGCGGTCGGATGGTGCGCGAAGTCGTCGAACACCGAAACGCCGCGGACGGTGCCGCGGAGCTCCAGCCGGCGGCGAACGCCCTTGAAGCGCCGCAGCGAGCCCGCCATCGCGTCCGTGTCGAGGCCAACCGCGGCGCCAACCGCAATCGCCGCCAGCGCGTTGCGCACGTTGTAGGCGCCAAGAAGCGGCAGCTCGAACGCCCCGACGCCGGAACCCCGGCGCCTGACGCTGAACCGCGTCGAGGTCTCGGACACCCGCAGGTCGTGCGCCTGCCAGTCGGCGCCGTCGGCGAGCCCGAAGGTCTCGACCTTGCACTTCGCCCGCGACCGCAGCGCCAGCGCCTCGTCGTTGTCGGCGCCGAGCAGCAGCAGGCCGCGCCGCGGGACCAGGTTGACGAAGCGCTGGAATGCAAGGCGGATCGCGTCGAGGTCGGGATAGATGTCGGCGTGGTCGAACTCGATGTTGCCGACGACAGCGATGTCGGGCAGGTACTTGAGGAACTTCGCCGTCTTGTCGAAGAACGCGCTGTCGTACTCGTCGCCCTCGATGACGAACTCGCGGCCGCCGCCGACGCGAAAGCTGCCGTCGAAATTCTCGGCGATGCCGCCAATCAGCACGCTCGGATCCGCGCCGCCGTCGGCCAGCAGCCATCCCGTCAGCGCCGTCGTCGTGGTCTTGCCGTGGGTGCCGGCGATGACGACGGCCCTCGACCGCCACAGGAAGTGATCGCGAATCGCTTCAGGCAGCGAACAGTAGCGGATCTTGCGATCGAGCACTTCCTCGAGCTCCGGGTTGCCGCGCGAGATCGCGTTGCCGACGACCACGAGATCGAGGTCGGACGAGATGTGCGCTGGATCGTAGCCCTGCAGCAGCGTGATGCCCTGCTGCACCAGGAAGTCGCTCATCGGCGGGTAGACGTTCTCGTCGGAGCCGCGGACGTCGAAGCCCTTGCTCTTCAACAGTGCCGCCAGCGTCGCCATCGCTGTACCGCATACGCCGATGAGATGAACACGAGTCTGAGCCATGCAGAGGATTCACTCGGAAAGACGAACGTTTCAGGAGACCGCCGCTTCTTCGATGACGAGCGCGGGCGAAGGCGTGGTGACGACCCGGGCGCGGACCCCGAACGGCAGCGTCATCGTCGGGCCCTTGGTGTGCCCCGACGGCAAGCCGAAGAGCACGGGGCCGGCGAAGTCGCGCATCAGTTCGGCGACGACCTCGCGCACGATCGGGCTGCCGCCCGCCTCGTCGCAGTTGGGCAGCTCGCCGAACACGACGGCCGAGACCCTCGACATCAGCCCGCTGAACCGGAGCTGCGTCAGCATCCGATCGATCCGGTACGGCCGTTCGCCCACTTCATCGAGGAAGAGCACGGTCCCCGGCGGCGGCGAGAACGCGTAAGGCGTCCCGAGCGACGCCGTGAGCTGCGTCAGCGTACCGCCGAGCAGAGTCCCAGCGGCCTCGCCGGAGTTGAGGACCTCCACGTTCGGGTGAACGATCGCTCCCGGCGGTTCGGCACGACAGAGACAGCGCTCGAAGGTGTCCCGGTCGTAGCCGGCCTGCCCCTTCGCCAGCCGCCCTTCGATCATCGGGCCGTGAAACGCGACCAGGTCGAGGTCCTGGGCGAGCCAGGTCAGGATCGCGGTGTTGTCGCTGTAGCCGATGAATGCCTTCTGCTCGCGCCCGAGGACGGCGGGATCGAGGAACGGCAGCAGCTGGGCGCTGCCGTAGCCGCCGCGGGCCGCGACCACCGCGGCGATGCCCGGATCCTGCCAGGCATCGATGAAGGCGCGCGCCCGGCTGGCGGCAGCCCCCGCGACGTAGCCGTGGCGGTCGAACACGCTCTCCTGGTAGACCGGTTCGAAGCCGAGACGCGACAGCTCCTCGACGCCGGCGGCGAACTCCTCACGCTTGAACGGGCTCGCTGGCGCGACGATCGCGACGCGATCGCCCGACCTGAGCGCGCGTGGTTTGCGCATCGACTAGCCGAACCTCGCCATCTCGTCGGCCACCGCAAGGTGCTCGTCGCGGCCGAGCGCGGCGCGCAGCGCTGCACCGCTGAGCGGTAACGGACGGGGACGGCCCAGGAAGCGCTCCTTGACCCGGCGGTGACGCGCCAGCGCATCCTCGAGGCGCTTGACCGGCAGCGTGCCGCTCTCCGTCGCCTTGATGACCGCTTCGAGCGCCGCCATTTGTGGTTCCTGCGAGGTACCGCACATCAGCACCGTGTCGCAGCCGGCAGCGATCGCCGCGACCGTCGCGTCCGGGAGGCCGTAGCGGCTGCTGATCGCCTTCATCTCCAGGTCGTCGCTCACGACGAGGCCGCGATACCCGAGCTTCCGCCGCAGCAGGCCCTCGACGACCGTCGGCGACAGCGTCGCCGGCCGCTCTGCGTCGAGCGCCGGAATCAGGACGTGGGCGGTCATGATCGACGCGACGTCGGCCTCGATCGCGGCGCGAAACGGCACCAGTTCCACGGCGTCGAGGCGATCCGGCGGATGCTCGACCAGCGGCAGCTCGTGATGCGAATCCGTGCTGGTATCGCCGTGACCCGGAAAGTGCTTGCCGCAGGCCGCGATCCCTTCCTGCTGCAGGGTGGTGATGATCGCCCGGCCAAGCCTGGCGACATCGTCGGCGCGCTCGGCGAGCGCGCGGTCGCCGATCACGGGGTTCTTCGGGTTGGTGTTGATGTCGAGGACGGGCGTGTAGTCGAGCGTGATGCCGACCGCCTTCAGCTCGGCGGCAAGGGCGCGGGCAAATCGGTGCGCCAGCTTCTCATCGCCGCTGCGGCCGAGCGTCTGCATCGGCGGCCAGACGGTGAATGGCGCCTTCAGGCGGGCAACGCGTCCGCCTTCCTGGTCGACGCTCACCCACAGGGGCAGCTCCTGCGTCAGTTCCCTGACCTCGCGCGCGATGTCCGCGACCTGTTCAGGCGCAACGACGTTGCGAGCGAAGAGAATGACGCCGCCAAGGTCGAACTCGCGCGCCAGCAGGCGCAGGTCGGCGGGAATCGAGTCGCCGGCGAAGCCCGCGATCGCGATTTGCCCCACGTGTTTCCGCAATTCACGCATTCCGCCAATTATAGCCGTCACGCGCGAGCCGGAATCGGCCCGTCGCGCGCGAACGGCCTGCGGACGACGAGATAACGGCGCGACCGCAGCCGCGGCGGCGGGACCGACCGGACGACCGGACATATAATTCGTCGGTGTACATCGAGTCCTCCGCGCCCACGCGCATCGACCTCGCCGGCGGCACCCTCGACATCTGGCCGCTCTATCTCTTTCACGAGCAGGCCCAGACGCTGAACGCCGCCATCAGCCTGCGCGCGAGGTGCTCGCTGCAGCCCCGTTCGGACCGCGGGCTGACGATCGTTTCCGACGATACCGGGCACAGGGTCGACGTCGCGCACTGGAGCGAGCTCCGCGACAATCACGAGCTGCGGCTGCTCGGCCGGCTGCTCCACCACTTCCAGGCAGAAGGCCTCGAGCTCCACACGCGTTCGGAGTCGCCGGTGGGAGCCGGCATCGCCGGCTCGTCGGCGCTCAATATCGCCGTCTGCGGCGCTCTTCTCGCCTGGACCGGACGGACGGTTCCAGACAGCGAGCTCCTGCAGATTGCGATGAACGTCGAGGCGCAGGCGATTGACGTGCCGACCGGCGTCCAGGACTACCGGCCGGCGCTCTACGGCGGGATCTCCGCGGTCGAGCTCGGCGTCGCCGGCATCCGCCGCGTCGCCCTGCCGGTCGCCGCGCCGGAGCTCGAGTCACGGCTCGTCCTCGCCTATACGGGAGCAACCAGGAACTCCGGCATCAACAACTGGGAAGTCACCAAGCGCCACATCGACGGCGACCGCGAGGTCCAGCGGCGGTTCGCGCGAATCCGCGACATCGCCGGCGAGATGCGGACAGCGCTCGAACACGGCGACTGGAAAGCGGTGGGCGGGCACATCGCCGACGAGTGGGAGAACCGCAAGGGCCTGGCACCTGGCGTGGCCACGCCCGAGATCAACCGTATCCTCGCCGCGGCAGCGGCGGCTGGCGCCTACGGCGGCAAAGTCTGCGGCGCCGGCGGCGGGGGTTGCCTGTTCTGCCTCGGTGAACCGGACCGGGTGCCCGCGATCCGCCAGGCGGTTGCCGGCGCGGGCGGCCGGATCCTCGATTTCCGCATCGAGACCGAAGGGCTGCGCGTCGAAACCCGCGTCACCGCCTGACGGCCGGAACCGCGGCTGACGTCGGAGCATCGCTGTGAGCCTCGAGAACCTCGCCATCGCGCGCATCCTCGCCGAGATTGGCGACCTGCTCGAGATCAAGGCCGAGAACCCGTTCAAGATCCGCGCGTATCGCAACGCCTCGGAGACGATCGCGCACTCGGCAGTACGTATCGCCGACCTGCCGCCATCCGAACGGCTCGCGATCCCGGGAATCGGCAAGGACCTCAACGCGCGCATCGGGGAACTGGTCGAGACCGGCAGCATGCCGTACCACCAGGAACTGCTGCGGCAGTTCCCGCCGACCATCCTCGACCTGCTCTACCTGCAGGGCGTCGGCCCGAAGACCGTGGCGCTTCTCTACCGGGAGCTCGGCATCGGCTCGCTCGAACAGCTCGAAGCGGCGGCGCGCGACGGCCGGCTGCGCCAGATCAAGGGCATGGGGACGAAGAAGGAGGCCTTCATCCTGAAGGCCCTCGAGGAGCGGGCGAATCTCGGCGGCCGCCGACTGGCGAGCGAGGCGCACGAGACCGCGCGCGCCCTCGTCGACGTCCTCCGGGCGCACGCTCCCGGCGTTCCGATTGACGTCGTCGGCAGCCTGCGCCGGGGCTGCGACACCTGCGGCGACATCGACATCCTCGCCGCCGGCGCGCCGGCGTCGCTGATGGATAGCTTCACCAGCTACATGCTGGTGGAACGCGTCCTCGCGCACGGCGAGTCGAAGTCCAGCGTGCTGCTCCGGGGCGGATTCCAGACCGACCTGCGGCTGGTGCCAGGCGACAGCCTGGGGGCGGCGATGCAGTACTTCACCGGGTCGAAGGCGCACAACATCGCGCTGCGCGACCGCGCCCTGCGGCGCGGCCTGAAGCTGAACGAGTACGGGCTCTATCGCATCGAGGACGAGCAGCGGATCGCGGGCGCCAGCGAGGAGGACATCTACGCCGCGCTGGACCTCGAGCCGGTGCCGGCGGAGCTGCGCGAGAACCGCGGTGAAGTCGAGGCCGCCGAGCGCAAGGCCCTGCCCCGGCTCATCACCGCCGCCGATCTCCGCGGCGACGTCCACATGCACACGACGGCGACCGACGGCCGCGCCGATGCCGAAACCATGGCAATCGCGGCTCGCGCCGCGGGCCTGTCGTACATCGCGATCACCGACCACAGCCAGTCGCTCGCCATGGCCAACGGCCTCGACGAGCAGGCCGCGCTCGCCCACGCCCGGCGGGTGCGCGCCCTCAACGACCGGCTCGAAGGCATCACCGTCCTCGCCGGCATCGAATGCGACATCCGGCCCGACGGCACCATGGATCTCGCCGACGACTGCCTCGCCGAGCTCGACATCGTCATCGCGTCGGTGCACTCGGCGTTCACCCAGGGAGAGGCGCAGATGACCGACCGCGTCCTGCGCGCGATCGAATGCCCGTGGGTGGACGTCATCGCCCATCCGACCGGCCGATTGATCCTGAAGCGCGAGGGCTACCAGCTGACCTTCGAACGGATCGTCGCTGCCGCCGCCGCGGCCGGCGTCGCCCTGGAGATCAACGGCCAGGCCGACCGCCGCGACCTCGACGAACATCACGCCCGGCTGGCGCGCGACAAGGGCGTGAAGCTGATGCTCGACTCCGACGCGCATTCTCCGGCGGCACTGGCCAACACGCGCTGGAGCATCATGACGGCGCGGCGAGCCTGGATCGAGCCGGGGGACGTGCTCAATACACTGCCGCTCGAGGCCTTCAAGGCGGCGCTGCGCCGCAACAGGACCAGGACGCGATGACCGCCGATCCGACGGACAAGCTCGCCGAGATCCGCCGCCTCTATTTCAAGACCCAGCGCTCCACCATCCTGCGCGACTTCGATCGCGCCATCGACCTGATCAAATCGATGGAGAGCGAAGACGACCGTGAGCGGGCGACAGTCTACATGCAGGGCCTGGCCGAGATGCGCAAGGAGTTCGGTCTCGGCAAGGGTGGCAAGAAGACGGAGGGGTGACGCTACTGCAGGCGCGACTTGGCCGCGAGCCGACGCGCCGCCAGCCGCAGCGACTCGGGGACGTTGCGATCGACCGCCAGCATCTTGACGTCCTTGGGCGAGAGCCGGTTGAGCATCTGCATCGACATCGCCGGCGGGGTCTTGGGGTTGCGCGCCAGGCCGAGGATGACGCCGTAGTTCTTGACCCAGGTACGGTTGGTGCCGATGATCCGCAGCACGTCTTCGGAGACGTTGCCCATCTTGACGAAAGCCTCCACCTCGGCTTCGGTCAGCTTCGGACTGGTCAGCACGGCCGTCGCCACCAGCTTGTTGGAATCGCGAATGAGCTGCGCGCGCTGTTCCCGCGTCCCCTTGACCGCCAGCTTCAACTTGTCGCCCACGGGAAGGTTCGCGAGGACCTTCGGCGCATCGGGATCCTCGGATTCGGACGACTCTTCTGCTTCAGCCGACGACTCCTCTCCTCCGTTGTCGCTGCCGACTTCAGCGGCTTCGGGCTCCCCCGCCGGCGTGGTCGCGACATCCGATACGGCCGCGGCCGCCGTATGGACATCGAGCGCTCGCCGGTTGGCGTAGAAAGCGCGCAGCCCTGGCTCGACGTCCGCGCCGGCAAGGAACACGACGAGGGACTCCCGTGGCAGTCGATCGATAGTGGCGTTGGCCAGCGCCTTCACGTCGGGGTCGGGGTCGTCGACCAGCAGCGCCAGGAGCACCAGTTGCTCGTGGGTCTGGCGGGTCAGCAGCCCGCGCGCAGCGAGCAGCCTGGCGTCGCGCGGCGCGTCGCCCCGGCGAAAGTGATCGACGAGGGGTGATCGGAACTCTGCAGTCATGAGTACAGCGGACGGGGCCAGGCGGCGCTGCGGCCGAAGATCTCGCGGATGGCGGCGACGTCGACGGCGACGCGTTCTGGCTGGGTGAAAAGGCCGATCGCGGCGACGCCGGCGGCCCCGGCCCGGGCGATCTCGGCGATACGGTCGACCGTCACCCCGCCAATCGCCAGCACCGGCAGCGCGACCGCGGCACAGACTCGCGACAACTGCTCCAGGCCGGCAGGCTCGTGCGCCGCCGGCTTGCTCGCGGTCTCGAATACCGTGCCGAACACGAGGTAGTCGCAACCGCCGCTGCTCTCAGCCTGACGCGCGTCGTCGATCGAATGCACCGAGCGGCCGAGGAGGAATGAAGTTGGTGCGATCGGCCGGATCCTCGCGGCCGCCACGGCGCGCCCGGGAAGGTGGACGCCGGCGGCGCCGGCCGCGAACGCGACGTCGACGCGATCGTTGACCAGGAGACGCGCCCGGCCGGCCGCGACATCCCTGATGCGAACCGTGAGATCGAGCAGGTCGAGGTCCTCGAGCCCGCGCTCGCGGACCTGAATCAGGTCGACGCCGGCCGCCGATGCGGCCCGCACCGATGCCAGCATCGCCGCCTCGCCGCCACGCCGGCGGTCGGTCACCAGCATGATCAGCGGCCGGCGCACGAGGCTGCGTCCAGTCGGGACCGATGCCGCCGCCATCTACGACTCCGCCGGCGGCGGCTCCTGGCGCCGGTGGCGCTGGGCCAGAACGCCGGTCAGTTCCGCGAGGCCGGCGAGGACCGTCATCACGCCGACGCCGGAGACGCCGCCGCGCAGGAACGCGCTGTCGAAGACTGGTGCCAGCGACGGCATCAGCGCTACGAACAGGTTCCGATCCCAGAAGCTGGACCAAGGCGCGACGATCAGGATCACTCCCGCCTCGAGAAAGTAGGCCGCAAAAAGGATCCGCGTGAAGAACGAGATGTCAGCCTCCGGTCTGCACGCGGGCGAGCCGATCGATCCGCGAGGGGACATCGAGATAGTCACCGGCGTCGGACTGCAGCTCGAGGAACACCGCGAGCGCGCGTGACGTTTCGTTCTCGGCCTCGAGCATCACGCCGAGGTCATAGAGCAGACGGTGGCCCTCGTCGGGTGTGGGTGCCGGCGCTTCGGCGGCGCGCTCCAGCCATTCGATGGCGGCAGGGTTGTCGCCGCGACGCTGCTGCAGGCGTCCGAGCGCGGCCGCCGCCTCGAAGCGCTGTCGCGGCGAGCGGACCGCCGTCTCGAGCGACGCCTGCGCTTCGTCGAGCATGCCAATCTCGAGATACGTGCGCGCCAGCGTCATGTGCTGCGACGCGGTATCGTCGCCCGCATCGGCGGCTTCGGCGCGAATATCCGAGAACACCTGATCGAGCCGGGGCGGCGCCTCAGCCGGGCTGTCGAGGTTCCCGAGCGCGCCGGTCAGGTCGATTTCATCGCCGCTCGCGCTGGCGGTGGCCGCGGTCGGCTCGGCCGCCGCGGCCGGTTCCGCCACGGGCGCGGATTCGACGGGCGTCTCCTCGGCCGTGACATCGACGGGCGGCGCTTCGTCCACCGGTTCAGGAGGCGCGGCTTCGTCGTCAGTGAGGTCGGCAGTATCTGCGGCCGGCACGGCGTCCGGCGGCGGGTCGAAGAACGGGTCCCGCGCCATGAACGGCGCCTGTCCGCTCAATCGTTCCGCGATCAACGTATCCGGATCCGAAACCCGCAGCATGACCAGGGCCTTGCGGAATCGATCGATGTGGACGGATTCCCACGGTTCGCGGGCGACCAGATCTTCGGCGATCACCCTGGCCTCCGCCGCCTGACCGGCGGCGAGATACGCGTCAGTGAGCTTCTCCTGCGCCTCGTACATCGCCGACTCGAGGCCGCCGTCGACGCAGACCTCGACGAGCTTCAGCAGCGCGGGGATGTGGCCGGGCACGCGGTCGATGAAGTACTGCAGGCGCGCCGCGCCCTCGTCGAACTCCGTCGCGCTCACCGCCGAGTCGACACCGGCTTCGATGCACGCGAACGCCGTCTCCGGGAACTCATCGAGGCAGGAGGCGCCGAGCGCGTAGACCGCGGGGCGCTGCCCGGGATCGGCGACGAGCAGGCGCTCGATGAGAGTCCGCGCCAGCGTCACCTCTCCGGCCCGCAGCTCGATCTCGGCGAGCGGAAGCAGCAGCGTCGAATCCGTGCCGGCGCTGTGCTCGTCGAGGAACTCGCGGGCGCCGTCGACGTCGCCCGCGGCCAGCGCCGCCCGCGCCAGAATCGCCCGCGCGTCGCTGTCGAGCGGGTTGAGGCCGACAAACGCCTTCAGCGCGTCCTGGGCCTCGGCAGGCCGATCCTTCCCGAGCAGGTCGTGATAAAGCGCCTTGAAGCGGGTGCTGGCTTCCTCCTCTTCACCCATCTCCTCCAGCGTCTTCGCGGCCGCCAGCCGGGCGTCGAGATCCGCGGGGTCGATGGTGCCCAGGCGAACGATGATCTCCGCCGTGCCGCGGCGATCGCCGCGGGCCCGCCGCTTCGCCGCGATCGAGTTCAGGTGCGCCTTGGCGTCGGCGAGCAGGCCCTGACGCGCCGAGACGTCGGCGAGCTGGATCTGGGTATCCTCGTCGTTGGGGACGATCTTCAGTATTTTGCGGTAGAGGGCCGCGGCCTTGGGGTAAAAGCCCTGGTCGACGAAAAGCTCGGCGATGCGCGTGTACTGGCCGACGGCCTGCGCCGGCTCCCCGCCCTTGACGTAGAGGTCACCGAGGGTGATGGCGGTGCTCCAGTCGCCAGGATTGTCCTCGACGACGCGAACGTATTCCGGGATCGCCAGGTCGAGGCGACCCTGGCGAACGAACTTCTCGCCTTTCTTCAGCGTGGCATCACGGTCGAGCGCCAACAGGAATCTCCACCGCGGGAGTGACCATCGCGACGGCGCCGCTTCACCGCCGCCAGTCGAGCTTCAGTCCATCGTATCAAACAGGGATGGCGGCCGAAACGACCGCCGGTGCACGTCCGAGTATCCGAACTTCGCGACCGCGTCGAGGTGCTCGCGTGTCGCATAGCCCTTGTGCCGATCGAACCCGTAGCGCGGATCGCGGGCGTGCAGCGCCATCATCAGCCGATCCCGGCTCACCTTGGCGACGATCGACGCCGCCGCGATCGCCGTGCACCGGGCGTCGCCGTGGATGACCGGCCGCTGCGCCATTCGCAGTTCGGGGATCCGGAACGCGTCGACGAGCACGAAGTCCGGATACGGCACCAGCGCCAGCACCGCCTTCTGCATCGCCCGCAGTGACGCCTGATGAATGTTGATGCGATCGATCTCGTCGCACTCACAGGCCGCGACCGCCCAGGCCCTGGCGCGGCTCGTGATCTTGTCGTAGAGGCGCTCGCGCTCGAGCGCCGTGACCGTCTTCGAGTCGCCGATCCGGGCGACGTAGCGATCCGGATCGAGCACGACGGCTGCGGCCACGACCGGGCCCGCGAGGCACCCGCGCCCGACCTCGTCCACACCTGCGACCGCGTTGAACCCCATCCGGCGGATGGCGTTCTCGATGGTGCGAAATGCCCGGACCTTGGCCATGACGCGGGACGCCGCCGGGCTCAGGCCTTCTTCTGTTCCTTCATGCGCGCGGCCTTACCCTTCAGGTCGCGCAGGAAGTAGAGCTTGGCCCGGCGCACGCGCGCCGACCGCAGCACCTCGATGCGGTCGATGACCGGCGAGTGCAGCGGGAAGATGCGCTCGACACCCTGGCCGAACGACACCTTGCGCACCGTGAACGTCGCCCGGGCGCCGCCGCGATGCATCCCGATCACCATGCCCTCGAACACCTGGATGCGCTCCTTGTCGCCTTCGCGCACCTTGACGTGCACCTTGACGGTGTCGCCGGGCTTAATCGCCGGGCGCTGGACCAGTTGTCCGTGCTCGACGGTCTCTACCGCAGTCATCACAAAGCTCCCTTCTCACCTGACAATCCAACATTCCGCAGCCGGTCGAGCGTCGCGCGATCTTCGTCGTCGAGCGACGCCGTCTCCAGCAATTCCGGCCGGCACGCCAACGTGCGCGCCAGCGCCGCCTGCCGCCGCCAGCGGGCGATCTCCGCGTGATGGCCCGACAGCAGCACCGGCGGCACTTCCCATCCCCTGAAGGTCGCCGGCCGCGTGTACTGCGGAAAATCGAGCGTCCCGCTGAAGAACGTGTCACGCCGCACTGACTCTTCGTCGCCGACGACGCCCGGCACCAGCCGCGCCATCGCGTCGACCATCACGAGTGCCGGCAGTTCGCCGCCCGACACCACGTAGTCCCCGATCGACAGCTCCTCGGTCGCGAGATGCCGGCGGATGCGATCGTCGACGCCTTCGTAGCGGCCGCACAGGAACACGACGTGCGGCAGCGCGCTCAACCGCTCCGCCTCGCGATGCGTGAAGCGCTTCCCATCCGGCGTCGTCAGCACGATCGCCGCCGGCGCACCGCGGTCCTGACGAATGCGATCGACGGCGGCGAAGAACGGCTCCGGCTTCATCACCATGCCGGGACCGCCCCCGAAGGGCATGTCGTCGACGACGCGGTGCCGATCGGTCGTGAAATCCCGCAAGTCGTGCACGCCGAGGTCGACGAGCCCGCTGGCGACGGCGCGCCCGACGATGCCCTCGCTCAAGCCGCCGCGCACCATGCCGGGAAAGATGCTGACGATGTCCAGCTTCAACATGCCCGGCTATTCCTGCGCCGACGCGCCCCCGCCGCGGCGATTGACCTCGAGCAGCCCGTCCGGCGGCGCCACTACGATCAGCCGCTCCGTCGGCGACACCGTGACGCAAATCTCGTCGATCATCGGGATCATCACGTCGCCGTGCGTTCCCTTGACGATCAAATAGCTGCGTTCCAGCGTGCCTTCGACGGCCCTCACTTCGCCGATCACCGTGCCGGCGCGATCGCGAACCTCGCAGCCGACGAGGTCGTGGCGATAGAAGGTCCCGGCCGGCAGCGGCGCCATGTCCGCCTGCGGCATCCACAACTCGGCCCCGGCCAGCGCTTCGGCGTCGTTCATCGTCGCCACGTCCTCGAACGTCACGATCGGCCGGCCCTTGTGGAACCGCGCCTCGACGATGCGGCGGGCCACGGTGTGCCCGGGCGGCCCGACCAGCAGCGTCTGGCCCGGCGTGAAGCGTTCCCCGGCGAAATCGGTCTCGGGATTGACGATGACCTGACCGCGAATGCCGTGCGGCCGCGCCACCCGTCCCACGAGCAGGAGATCGTCGGCCATCAGAGTCGGCGCGGACGAACCGCGCTACTGGTCCCGGAACTCGAGCGTCGCCTTGATGCCTTCGAGCTCGGCAGTCGCGGCGACCAGCGTGCGGATAGCCTGCGCCGTCCGTCCCTGGCGTCCGATCACGCGTCCGAGATCGCCCGGCGCCATGAACAGTTCGAGCAGGGTCTGACCGCGCTGATCGCGCTCCGTCACCCGGACCGCGTCCGGATGATCCGCAAGCGTCCGCGCCACGACCTCGACGACTTCCCGCGCCCGGCTCACGACGCGGGCTGTTCCACCGCCACCGCCGGCGGCATGCGCTTCACCAGCGTCCGAACCGAGTCGGACGGCTGCGCGCCGGCCTTGACCCAGTGCGCCAGGCGCTCGCGATCGAGCTTCAGCGTCTCCGGCTTGGTCCGCGGGTTGTAGTGCCCGAGCACCTCCACGAAGCTGCTGTCGCGCGCTGTGCGCGAGTCGGTGACCACCACGCGGAAATACGCCCGCTTCTTCGAACCCGTCCGCCGCAAACGAATCGCTAACATGTCATCCTTTCATTACCGAGGGGCTTCGCCCCTCGGACTCCCCTACACGCTCTCTCGCGCGCCGCTTCGTCGGCGCGCTTCCGCCTTCGCTGAAGCTACGGCGGACCTCGCCGGAGCCTTGGCGGCGGCGGGCCGTTCGCGTGGCCTCGCTCGCGGCGCTCGCTCGCCAACGGCGCTGAGCCACCGTTCACCGCATCAACGACCGCATCATGCCGAGGCCGCCGCGCTTCTTGCCGAGGCCGGCCATGCCGCCGAGCTGCTTCAGCATCTTCTTCATCTGCACGAACTGCTTCAGCAGCCGGTTGACCTCTTCCACCGACCTGCCGCTGCCCCGCGCGATCCGCTTCCGCCGGCTGCCGTTGATCACCTGATGGTTGTGCCGCTCCTGCGGCGTCATCGAGTTGATCATCGCTTCGATGTGCTCGAGCTGCTTGCCGTCGAGCGCATCCCGATTGGCGGTCAGCTGCTTGAGATTGCCCATCCCGGGGATCATCCCGAGAATCTGTTCGAGCGGCCCCATCTTCTTGATCGTCCGGAGCTGATCGCGAAAATCCTCGAGCGTGAACTCGTTGCGCCGCAGCTTCTCTTCCAGCTGCTCGGCGTCCTCGACCGAAACGACCTCTTCCGCCTTCTCGATGAGCGACAGCACGTCGCCCATGCCGAGGACGCGTGAAACGACGCGATCGGGGTGGAACGGTTCGAGATCCTGCAGCCGCTCGCCGCTGCCGGCAAATGCGATCGGCACGCCGACGACGCCGACGACCGACAACGCCGCGCCGCCGCGCGCGTCGCCGTCCATCTTGCTGAGGACGACGCCGGTGACGCCCATCCGCCGGTTGAACTCGCCGGCGCTCTTGATCGCGTCCTGCCCGGTCATCGCATCAGCGACGTAGAGCAGGTCGGTCGGCTGCGTCGCCTCCTTGATCGCCTGCAGTTCGACCATCAGGTCGTCGTCGATGTGGAGACGACCCGCGGTATCGACGATGACGACGTCGAAGCCGGCGTTCCGCGCCTCGGTCAGCGCGCCGCTGGCGCGCTTCACCGGGTCCATCTCGCCGGCGGGATTGTGAACCTTCACGCCCGCCTGCTTCGCGACGACCGACAACTGCTCGATCGCGGCCGGACGGCGCACGTCGGTCGAGACCAGCAGCGGATGCCGCCCCTGCTTGGCGAGCCAGTACGCCAGCTTGCCGGTCGTGGTCGTCTTGCCCGAGCCCTGGAGACCGAGCAGCAGGATGACGCGCGGCCGCACCTGCGACGCCGGCAGGCCGCCCTGCGAGTCGCCGAACAGCGCCAGCATCTCGTCGCGGACGATGCGCACGACCTGCTGCGCCGGCGTCAGGCTGCGCAGGACTGCCTGGTCGACCGCCTTGTCGCGGACGCGATCGATGAACGCCTTCACGACCTTGAAGTTGACGTCCGCCTCGAGCAGCGCCATGCGGATCTCGCGCAGCGCGATCTCGACGGTCTCCTCCGTGAGGCGGACCTCACCCTTGAGAGACTTGAAGACGTCCTGGAGGCGTGTGCTGAGTGAATCGAACATGGCGAACCAAGGCGCACGAGCGCGTGCCCCGGCAACGTGCCGGGCCGCTTCGAACCGTCTCTAACGACCTAACCGGCTCAAGCGCAAACGTTTATGGTAACAGACGAGGCCCCGGAATGACAACCGGGACGGTACTGGAGGCGAAACCCGGGCTTGGGGGGCGGCTCAGACGCCGTTCAGACGATGCCCGAGCTTTTCCTTCTTTGTCCGCAAATAGTTGCGGGAATGGTCGGACGCCGGGATCTCCAGCGGAATCCACTCGACGACCGAGAGCCTGTAGCCCTCTATCCCGACCAGCTTGCGCGGGTTGTTCGAGAGCAGCCGCATCGACCGGACGCCGAGATCCTTCAGGATCTGCACCCCGATGCCGTAGTCGCGCTGGTCGGCCTTGAAACCGAGCCGCTCGTTGGCCTCGACAGTGTCGAACCCCTGATCCTGGAGCTCGTAGGCGCGGATCTTGTTCGACAACCCGATGCCGCGGCCTTCCTGGTTCAGGTACAGCAGGACGCCGCGGCCGGCCTCGGCGATCTTCGTCAGGGCCGCCTCGAGCTGGAGACCGCAGTCGCAGCGCGCCGAGTGGAAGACGTCGCCGGTGAGGCACCGCGAGTGCACCCGCACCAGGACCTGCTCCCCGTCGCTGATGTCGCCCTTGACGAGCGCAACGTGCGTTTCGCGGTCGATGATGCTCTCGAAGGCAATGACGCGGAAGTCGCCGTGCTCGGTCGGCAGGTCGGCGGCAGCGACGCGGCGAACCAGGGCTTCCGTCCGCATCCGGTGCTGAATCAGGTCCGAGATCGTGACCATCAGCAGCTTGTGCCGCCTGGCGAACACGGCCAGCTCCGGCACCCGCGCCATCGTGCCGTCGTCGTTCATGATCTCGCAGATGACGCCGGCGGGATACAGGCCGGCGATGCGCGCGAGGTCGACCGCCGCTTCGGTCTGGCCGGCACGCACGAGAACGCCGCCCGTGCGCGCCGCGAGCGGGAACATGTGGCCAGGGCGGGCGAGGTCCGCCGGCCGAGTCTTGGGATCGATCGCCGTCAGGATCGTCGCCGCGCGATCGCCGGCAGAGATGCCGGTGCTGGTGACGGCCTTGGCTTCGATCGAGACCGAGAACGCGGTACCGAAGCTCGAGGTGTTCTGCGGCACCATCTGCGGCAGATCGAGCTCGTCGAGCCGCTCCTCTGTCAACGGCATGCAGATCAGCCCGCGGCCGTACCTCGCCATGAAGTTGATCGCTTCCGGGGTGATCTTCTCGGCCGCGATCGTCAGGTCGCCCTCGTTCTCCCGGTCTTCGTCGTCGACGACGATGATCATCCTGCCGTCGCGAATCGCCGCCACCGCGTCGTCGATCGGCGCGAAGGGCGATTTCGCCGGTTTCCGGCGGCGGCGTTGGTCAGGCATCCTGTGATCCCGGCTTGCTCTGGGACGCGTCCGGCGTCGAGGGTACGGCCGCGGCCAGGGCCTGCATCGCCCCGACCGCGTACTTCCCGAGGATATCGCACTCGAGGTTGACCGTCGTTCCCGGCCGATACCCGGCGAACGTCGTGTGCATCCGTGTGAAGGGGATGATCTGGACGTCGAACCGGTCCACCGCCAGCGCCGCGACAGTCAGGCTGACGCCGTCGACCGTGATCGATCCCTTCGCCACGAGGTATGGCCGCAGCGCCGGCGGATACTCGAAGCTCACGCGATAGGACTCTCCCTCTTGGACGATGGCGGCGACGGTTGCGATCCCGTCCACATGTCCGAGGACGAAGTGCCCGCCCAGGCGGGCCCCAACCTGCAGCGACCGTTCGAGATTGACCGGCGCGCCAACGCTCAGCTCGTCCAGCGTCGTGACGCGCGCCGTCTCCGGCGAGATGTCCGCCGTCATCGTCCGTTCGTCCCGCGCGACGACGGTGAGGCAGACGCCGTTGACGGCGATGCTCTCGCCGAGCGTCAGCCCTTCGGCGAGGGAGCTCGCCACCACCACCTTGATGCCGGTCGCGGTGCGTTCGAGGCGCGCGACGCTCCCGGTCGCTTCAATCAGTCCGGTGAACATATCCCTCGATAAGGACGTCGTCGCCGAGCGGCGTCGCGGTCCTGTCCGCGAGGACGGCGACGACGGACTGCGGCACGTTCATCCAGTTGACACCATCCGGGCCAAGCGGGTGTGGCGAGACGAAAAGCTCGACGCGATCGACCAGTGACGCGGCGAAGAAAGCCTGGTGCAGCGTTGGTCCGCCTTCGACGACAAGCGATGTCACCCCGATCTCAGCCAACCGCGTCAGCGATGCGCGCAGGAACACCTCCGAGACGCGGGCCGAGTCGACGTGCTCAATCTGGACGCCAGCTTCGCTCAACTCGTCCCGCCGCTTCCTGCTCACGCGTGACTCGGCTTCGGTGAACAGGATGACGGGGCCGGCGCTCAGCGTCTGCAGCAGTCGCGCCGCCGGCGTCATCCGCAGCCGCCGGTCGAACACCACGCGAACGAGCGGCCGATCGCGATACGCGACGCGGGCCGTCAGCTCCGGGTCATCGACCAGCACCGTCTCCGAGCCGACCGCGACGGCGTCGATCTCGGCGCGTTCGCGATGCACGGCGATGAAGCTTTCGGCGCCCGTCACCGTGGTCCTGCGGCCTCTGCCGCCCGCCACTCGCGCGTCGAGGCTGAGACCTGCCTTCAGCGTCACATACGGCCGGCCGCGGCGCATGACGGAGAAGAACGCGCGATTGAGATGCTCCGCCTCGCGCTGCAGCACGCCGACGCTGACTTCGATGCCGCGGCGCCGCAGGAGGTCGAGGCCGCGCCCGGCAACCTGCGGGTTCGGGTCCTGGCCGGCGACGACGACGCGGCGAACGCCGGCATCGGCGACGCGCGGCGCGCATGGGCCGGTGCGGCCTGTGTGCGAACAGGGCTCCAGCGTGCAATACAGCGTCGCGCCCCGCGCCCGCGCCCCGGCGTCGTCGAGCGCGAACACCTCGGCGTGAGGGCCGCCAGCCCGCCGGTGCGCGCCCCGGCCGACGATCACACCCTCGACATCGACGACGACGGCCCCGACCATCGGGTTCGGACTGGTGCTGCCGCGGCCGCGTTCGGCCAGTTGCAGCGCGATGGCCATGAAGTCCGCGTCGGTCCGCGTCACCCGTCCCGCCTACCACTTCTCCTGGAAGAGCGCATTTACGTACTCCTCCGGCGCAAACGGAATCAGATCGTCGATGCCCTCACCGATGCCGACGTAGCGGATCGGGATCTTCAGGTCGTTGGCGATGGCGACGGCAATGCCGCCCTTGGCGGTCCCGTCCAGCTTGGTGAGGACGATGCCGTTCACGCCGGCAACGGCCATGAACTCCTTCGCCTGCGCCAGACCGTTCTGCCCGACGGTCGCGTCGAGGACGAGCAGCACTTCGTGCGGCGCCCCGGTCACCTCGCGGGCTGCGACGCGCCGAATCTTGTCCAGCTCGGTCATGAGGTTGACGCGCGTGTGCAGGCGGCCGGCAGTGTCGACCAGGACGATGTCGCGGTTGCGCGCCTTCCCCGCCGCGATCGCGTCGAACACCACCGCGGCCGGATCCGCGCCGGAGCGCGCCTTGATGAAGTCGACGCCGGCCCGCGTCGCCCAGACCTCGAGCTGCTCGACCGCCGCGGCGCGAAACGTGTCCGCGGCACAGACGAGCGGCGCCTTGCCTTCGTCCTTGATCAAGCGCGCCAGCTTCCCTACCGTCGTCGTCTTGCCGGTGCCGTTGACGCCGACGAGCATGATGACGTGCGGCCGCGTCGATGTGTCCGGCACGCTGGCGGCGCCGTTGAGGATGGCGAGAATCTCCTGCTTCACCAGATCCCGCATCGACGCGGTGCGTCGATCGCGGGTCTTGATCGCGCCGACAATGCGATCGGTGGCGGCAACGCCGACGTCGGCGGAGATCAGTGCCTCCTCCAGCGCCTCGACCGTCTCGATGTCGACGGGACGGGTCCGCTGCTCGGGCGTATCGGCGTTCTTGACGGCCTCGTCGAAGCGACCAATGAACTGCTGCGTCGTGCGCGTGAGCGACTGCTTGATACGGTCGAAAAATCCCATCAGTCCTTTTCAGCCCTCTGCCGGCGGCCCATCAGGGCGTCGACGGCTTCTGCCGGCTGCCGGCGGCCTTCGAGCACGGCGGCCATCTCGGCGGTTATCGGCAGCTCGATGCCATGACGCTGCCCGAGGGCGAGCGCCGCGGCGGTCGGTACGCACGCCCTCAGCGACCATGCGCATCGAACCCAGAATGTCATTCAGCGACCGGCCGCGTCCGAGTTCGCAGCCGACGTGGCGGTTGCGGCTCAAGTGACCGGTCGAGGTCAGCACGAGATCGCCCAGCCCGCTGAGCCCGGCGACGGTTTCGCGGCGTCCGCCCTCGGCCTCGGCCAGCCTGGAGATCTCGGCCAGGCCGCGCGTCATGAGCGCGGCCATGGCGTTGTGTCCGAGTCCAAGCCCCTCGACAGTGCCAGCCGCGATCGCAATCACGTTCTTGGTCGCGCCGCCGATTTCGACGCCGGCCACGTCGTCGCTGACGTAGATGCGAAACGCCGGCCCCTTGAAGCGGTCCTGCACGTAGGCAGCCGCCGACGGCGAACGCGACGCCGACAGCACGGCCGTCGGCAGCGAACGTCCCACCTCGGCGGCAAAGCTCGGGCCCGAGAGGACGACCACCGGAATCCGCGATCCGATCTCCTCCTCGAGCACCGTCGACATACGCCGCAGCGTCTCGTTCTCGAGTCCCTTGGTAGCGCTGACGACGACCGCATCCCGCGGGATGGCGCCGGCCGCGGCGCCGGCGATGGCGCGAAGCCCATGCGACGGGACCGCGAACACGACGACCTTTGCGCCATCGAGCGCTGCGTCGTACCGCGACTCCGGCGTGACGCGGTCCGGAAGCTCGAGACCCGGCAGGTAGCGGGAATTGATGCGCCGGGCCCGCATCTCCTCGACCAGCTTGTCGTCGCGCGCCCAGAGCCGCACGTCGTGCCCGACGCGCGCGAGGTGTATGGCGAGCGCGGTGCCCCACCCGCCCGCTCCCAGAATCGCGATTGAATCCATCACAGTCGACGTTCGGTTCCGCTGCGCAGGCGCCGGAAGTTGGCGCGATGCCGGAAGAGGATGAGGCCGGCGGTCCCGGCGGCGGCGCCGACCACCGCGCCCGGGGCGCCGGTGAGCCACGCCGCCGGCGGCAGCGCCACCGTCGCCGCCAGGGAGCCCAGCGAAACGTAGCGCGTGGTCCAGACGATCACCAGGAACAGTGTCATCGCAATCGCGGTCGCGACCGGGCTCAGCATCGCGAACGCGCCGGCTGCCACCGCAACGCCCTTGCCCCCGTGGAAGCGAAGCCAGATCGGATAGATGTGGCCGACAACGGCGGCGGTGCCGCTCAGCGCCGCGACGCCGCTCCCGCCGCTCGTCACGTAGGCCAGGGCCACCGCGGCCGCGCCCTTGGCAACGTCGAGCGCCATCACGAGGACCCCGCGCCAGACACCGGTCGTCCGCAGAACGTTGGCGGCGCCGACGTTGCCGCTGCCGGCGCGCCGGACGTCGATCCCGGCACGCCGCGCCAGGAGGAACGCGAACGGCACCGAGCCGGCCAGGTAGCCCGCGAGGATGCTCCAGAGGCCCATCAGCTCAATGGTACTCGCAAGACGGACGTATACCGCTGACCGCCGGCCGACGGCTCGCTGCGAAACAGCGTGACGTGGCCGATGTTGGCCGCCGCCGGCGCGACGTCGAGGTCCTCCAGGGCCCGCCGCAGCGCCAGCGCGTCGGCCCGGCCGACGTCCTTCACACGCGCAACGGTCAGGTGCGGGGCATACGGCCGGCGCTCCGGCTCGAAGCCGAGCGGCTGAAGCCGGTCCGCCAGCTCCCGGTGAATCGCACGAAGAGAGTCGCCGCCCGCCGCAACCCCGAGCCACAGGGCACGGGGCCGGCCCGACGACGGGAAGGCTCCGGCGCCGGCGAGCGTGATCCCAAAGCCGGGCGTCTCGAGGCTGGGCCGCAAGCGCTCGAAAAGCCGCCCAACCGGTTCGTCGTCGACGCCACCGAGGAACCAGACCGTGATGTGCAGATTGGCGGGAGGGACCCAGCGGATGGAGGCGCGCGGCACCGCGACTTCGACCGCTCGCCGAAGCCGGCTGGCGGCGGCGGCCGCCGGGTCCCGGAGAATTCCTGACAGCTCGATGCCGATGAACAGCCGCATGGACATCGGCACGATTGTACCGGTCCCAGCAACGTTTTTGAAAGTGCGAAGCGCGTGTAAACCCAGCGCCCGCCGCGCGGCGTATCCACCCACGTCGCGTGCCGCCGCGAGGCCGGCGGCACGCTGGACGCCCGGGGAGCCAGCATTCAGGAAAGCGGTAGGAAACCGTCAAAACTTTGACCTGAGACGGGCGTAAGATTCAGCCATCGCACGCGGTCTGTGTGAGAGGTGTGCGATCCGGACCCCGGGTCACTCCATCACGACCCGCGTCACGGCAGGGGCCGCAACGCATGACGCCTGAACGCTGGCGGCAGGTCACGTCTGTGTTTCACTCCGCCGCGGGAATCAGTGACGCGCTGGTGCGCGAGGACTACCTTCGCGACGCCTGCGGTGGCGATTCCACGCTGCGGGAAGACGTCGACTCGCTGCTCGCGGCGCTGCCAGAGCCGGGCGCCGCGCCTGAGCCTGACCTCCGCGACACGACGTCGGGCACCGGCCACCGCCTGGACGTCGGGGCGGAGCTGGGCCCGTACCAGATCCAGTCACTGCTCGGCGCCGGCGGGATGGGCGAGGTCTATCGCGCCCTCGACACCCGGCTCGATCGTACCGTGGCGATCAAGCTCCTGCCGAAGCGGTTCACGTCAAGCCCCCACCAGCTGCTGCGTTTCAAGCGCGAGGCCCGCGCCATCGCCGGCCTGAGCCATCCCCATATCTGCACGCTCTACGACGTCGGCCGGCAGGACGACGTCGACTACCTGGTGATGGAACTGGTCGATGGTGAGACGCTGGCGACCAGGCTCACCCGCGGACGCCTGCCGGTCGACGAAGCGATTCGAGTGGCGCGCGCCGTCGCGGATGCGCTCGCCGCGGCGCATGCGAAAGACATCATCCATCGCGACATCAAGCCCTCGAACATCGTGATCTCGGCGACCGGATCGATCAAAGTCGTCGACTTCGGTCTCGCGCGGCCGGCTCACGCTGAAGCCGCCGAAGCGGCGACCGCCGACGCGACCGAGCCGGGGCTGCTGATCGGAACGCCGCGTTACATGGCGCCCGAACAGGCCACAGGCCAGCCGCTCGGGCCGACGGCCGACATCTTCTCGCTCGGCGTCGTCCTGTTCGAGTGCCTGGCGGGTGAACTGCCGTTTGAAGGCGCGAGGCGCCACGACTACCTGCGGGCGCTGCTTGCCGACAAGCGCAAGAGTCTCGCGGCCCTGCGGCCTGACACGCCGGAGCCGTTGCAGGAGCTCGTCGCGCGCTGCCTCGACGGCGATCCGTCGACACGAATCGGTTCGGCCGCGGCGCTGATCGACGAGCTCGATCGGCTCGACACACCCGGATCCGCCACGCGTCAGAAGTCCCGGACGCGGCCGGCCGCCGCGCTCGCCGTCGGCGTTGCCGCGGTCGCCATTGGGCTGGCGCTGTGGCTGGTCATCTCCAGGTGGCCCGATGCAGGCGGTGACGTGGTGGCGCAACTTCGCCGCTTCACGACGACGCCGGGCGAGGAGGTCGGCAGCCGCTTCTCGCCCGACGGCACCTGGGTGTCGTTCATCGCAATGGAGAACGACGAGCGCGGCCTGTTCGCGCAGCACATCGATGCGACCGAGCGGCTGCGCGTCGTTCTCCCGCCGGGCCAGCTCCAAAGCCACGTCTGGTCGCCGGACCAGAAGCTCTACGCATGCCTGATGCGGCAGGCGGGCGGACTGTCGGTCCAGGTCGTGCCGGCATTCACCGGCCGCGACACGCCGCTCACCACGGTCGCCCTGCCCGCGACCGTGCGGAACGCACGGTTGATCCGCTGGGTCGGACCGAACGTTTACATGGAAGCGCAAGAAGGCGGTTCATCGGCCGTGCTCCGGCAGGTGAACCTCGATCGCGGGACGATTGATGTGGTGACCGGGCGCTGGACCGAGCAGCGCGGACGCGAGTTCGACGTCAGCGAGGATGGAACGCAGATCCTCTGGTCGGCAGCGCATCCGGAAACCCGCCATGACGCTCTCTGGGTGGCAAGCCGTGCGGCGGGAACGGCGCGGCAGGTCACCCGCGACGACGACTCGCGGAAGCGATCGCCGCGATGGAACGGCCGCGGCACCGGCGTGGTCTTTCAGTCGAACCGCGGCGGCCAGGTCGACCTCTGGGAACTGGATCTCAAGACCGGCGCCTCGATCCAGCGAACGTCGGACCCGGGAATCGAGCGGCCGGAGAGCACGTCCAGCATCGGCTCCATCAGCTACGCGCTCACGATTGAGAAAGCGGCCCTGTGGCTCTGGACCGGACGCGACGGCCGCGGCACTCAGGTCACAGAAGGCGGCCTCAGCGAGCTCGCCCCCAGCGTCTCGAAAGCAGCGCCAATCCAACTCGCCTTCCAGCGCAGCCTTCCCTCACCAGTCGAAGGCTTCCTGCAGATGGACACCGACATCTTCGGCGCCTCTTTCACCCGCGAGGCCACGCGCCTCGAACCGGCTCGAAGACTCGCAACCGGACTGGCGCCGCAACTCTCGCCCGACGGTCAATGGCTCGCCTACCTGCAGCGCGGCAGAAATACTCCCGCGCTGGGCCGGCTGATGGCGAGACGCATGCTCAACGCGGAGGTCCTCGAGATCTCCTCGGCGGTCCCGCTGCCGATGGTCGATGACTTCCCCGCCGACTGGCTGTCACGCACGTTCGCATGGACGGCGTCGAACGACCTCCTCTTTGTCGAGTTGAGCACAGCCGCACCGGCCTGGCGCCTGAAGCGGCACCGGCCGGGGGCCGGTACGATTGAGCTTCACGCGACGTCCGGCAGGTTGCTGGACATCGCGCCGTCCGAGGAGGGCAATCGCGCCGCGTACCTGGTGGGAACGACAACGACCCCGGCGGCCGCTCCCGCCCGCTACGAAGTGCGCGTGTTCGACCTGCTCTCCGGAGCGGATCGCAGCGTTGGCGAGGTGCGGCCCGCCCAGAGGATTCACCTCCGCGGCTGGCTTTCGAATCGGGATGTCATCGTCGCCAGCTCGGAGCTCTTCGACTCTCGAGACCGGACGTGGACTTTCTCGCTGCTGGCGCTGTCGCCCGACGCCGAGGTTCGCAATATCGGCAAGGTCGATCGGGTGCGAAGCCTTTCCCAGTTCGACCAGGCCCGAGGCGAGCTGTTCTACTCGCGCGCCACGAAGGGCGTGGAGAACCTGATGGCCTACTCGATCATTACCGGCCGGACTCGGCAGCTCACTGACAACGGGTTGCGTGACGTGACGTTCGGTGGCGTGGCGCCACTGCAGGGTGACGCGGCTGTCGGCATCCGGCACGAGCTCACGAGCGATATCCACGTCCTGGACGCTCGCCCGCGGCCACGCGGCGCGTCCCGTCCGTGAACGTCTCACCTGTCGCTCTCGCGATGCCGGCCAGGCGGCGCGACAGGCAACACACCGATCGGCCGGTGCCCCATGGAGAGTGTCAATGCCGCGCGTGAAGAATCCACGAACCAGGAAACAGGACAAAAAGGTCGTCAAGAAGGCGGCGCTCGCGCTGTGGATCACGAAGCTCCACCAGTCGGCCGACAAGGCGTGCACAGCCGTCGGGGGCTACGTCACGTCGGGAGAGGCGAACGCCAGTTACTGGGCCGTCATCACGAAGATCAAGGATCTGGCGGCGGAACTGGACGACGTTGCGAAGAAGAAGAAGCTGCCGCAGGCCGCTGCGGCGCTGCGCGCGCCGGCGCGGGCGACGACCAGCGCCTATGGCGCCTGTGACGACGACAACGAGTGCCCGGACGACTACATCTGCCTGAATCACGTCTGTCAGACGCCATTCCCCCAAGGCTGAAGCCGCGTCCCGGAATGACGTGGTGCGGTGGGCCTTGCTGGCCTCAGCCGGCGGCAGGCGCCAGCAGCCGCCGCACCATGTTCATCGCATACTGCGCCGACCAGAACTTGATCATTGCGCGGTTGCCGAACAACGAGAACGTCCGGACCTGAGCCGCGCCGCCGGGCATCACCGCAGCGATGCACACCGTCCCGACCGGCTTCTGCGGCGTGCCGCCGGTGGGCCCGGCGATGCCCGTAATGCCGACGCCGATCGAAGCGCCGGTCCGCGACCTGATGCCTTCGGCGAGCGCGACCGCCACCGGCTCGCTGACCGCGCCGTGCGCCGCGATCAGGCCGGCGTCGACACCCGCGAGCGCTGTCTTGAGCTCGTTGCTGTAGACGACGACGCCGCCGGCGACGTAGTCGGAGCTCCCGGGCACGTCGGTCAGCCGCGACATCATCAGCCCGCCGGTGCAGGATTCGGCGGCGGCGATCGTCAGCCCGCGCTCGCGCAGCAGCTCGCCGAGTATCTCCTCCATTGACCGGCCGTCGAGGCTGAAGACGTCGGGACCAAGTGCCGCGGCGAGATCGTCACGGGCGCGGTCCAGCGTGACGGCGGCGGCCGCGGCGTCGGCGGACCGCATCACCAGGTGCAGCTCGATCTGTCCCGGCGACGCCAGGATGGTCGTCTCGATCGGCGGCGTGGACGCGAGCCAGCGCGAGTAGATCGGCTGCGCAATCTCCTCGACGTGCGACTCGCCGCGGCCGGTGACGAACAGCGTCCGGCGGTACAACCGCTCTGCGCCGACGCGCGGCGTCAGCACTGTCGCCAGCACTGCCTCGAGCATCGGCTTCAGCTCGCGCGGGGGGCCGGGCAAGAGAAAGACAAGCTGGCCATTGCGCTCGAACATCTGCCCCGGCGCCGTGCCGTTCGGATTGGCGAGCACCACGCCGCCGTCGAGCACCATCGCCTGCCGGCGATTCACCTCTGGCATGGTGAGGCCGCGACGCTCGAAGCGCTGCCGCAGCGACTCGGTAATCGCCGGGTCCTCGATCAGGCGCACGTTGAAGACGTCCGCGACGGCATCCCGTGTCACATCGTCGTCGGTCGGACCAAGACCGCCGGAGACGACCACGACATCGACGCGGGACAGCGCGCCGCGCAGGAGCTCGGACACCTCGCGACGGTTGTCGCCGACGACGGCCTTGGCCCGCAGCTCGATGCCAATCGACGACAGCTGGTCGGCAATGAAGAGGGAGTTGGTGTCGAGCCGGGTCGAGCCGAGGAGCTCGCTGCCGATCGCCAGCACCTCGGCGGTGCGAAGCGGTCGCCTGGCGTCGGCAGTCACACGATCCAGGCCGGCAGCAGCCACATCAGGACTCGCAGCGTGAGGTTGGCGTAAATCGCCGCCATCGCGTCATCCGCCATGACGCCAAGCCCGCCGTGCAGCATCTCGAGCTTCGAGGCGGGATAGGGCTTGATGACGTCGAAGATGCGAAACAGGACGAACCCGGCGAGCGCCGCGCTCCAGCCGACCGGGAATGAACGCCAGCGTGATCAGCATGCCGACGACCTCGTCGAGCACGATCGGCCCCGGATCGATCGAACCGAAGTACTGCTCGGTGCGGGTCGCGGCCCAGACACCGGCGGCGAACAGCGACACGATCAGCAGGACTTCGACCAGCGGCGAGCCGGTCCACCACACCAGCCCGTAGACGAGCAGGCCGACGGCCGAGCCAACCGTGCCGGGCGCGATCGGAAAGTAGCCGGAATACGCGGCGGTCGAGATGAAGACGGCGAGCTGCGTCACGCCTGAACGACGCGCGTATCGGCCAGGCGATCGTGCAGGGCGCGTCCCTCCGTGTCGAGAAGAATCGCGGCGAAGCCGAGCCCGGCGGGCAGCAGCGATACGAGATACGCCGACGCGCGCAGCACCGCGGCGCCGAGCGTGACGGGGCCGACGGTGGCGCCGTGATCGGCGACGACACGAATGCCGGCGATCATCTTGCCGATCGTCTGCCCGCCGGCGGCGGTAAACGCCGCAAGGTAGCCGCCGTTGAGCAGCAGCAGGAACACCGCCAGCGGCGGAATCGGCAGGACGCGGAGCTCCGACGGCGGCAGCTCGAGCACGCGCAGCGTCGAATACAGCACGATGGCATCGATGGCGGCGATGATGGCGACGTCGATGACGCCGGCGGCGAGACGGGCGCCAATCGAGGCGACCACGATTGGCGCCGGCTCCTGTTCGGCGGCTCGCGCCGCCGCGGCTTCGCGTCGCGCCGCGCGCCGGGCCTGGCGCTCGGCGTCGACGACCGGGTCCGGCTCCATCGCCGGCAGCTCGGGACTCTCGGTCGCGCGCTCGGGTCGCGGCTTCGGCGCGGTGGCCTGGGCCCGTCGCACCGCGAGCGGCGCGCGCGGCGCGGCCGGCATCGTAATCAGCGGCGCATCGTCGACCGGATCGCGTCCCTGGAAGAGCGGCAGGTCGAGGCGGCCGCCCGTGGCCGATCGGCGGTCGGAGGTCGGCGTCGAGGCTGGCGCGGGCCGCTCGACAAGCTCGAGGTCGCGCATCGGTCCGACGGGCGCGTCCGCATCCTGGATTGGAAGATCGACGGGCGGGGCTTCGGCGACGAGCGACAACTCGTAGCCGCAGTTGCGGCAGCGCTCAGTGCTGCCAAAGCTGATGTAGTGGCACTTCGGACACCTCATTTGGGAGGTGCTACCGCGGGCAGCCCGCCGCTCGGAGCGCCGGCCGTCGTGATTCTGGCGGTCTCGAGCAGCCGGCGCTGAATCATCGCGGTGAGCTCGTCGGCCTGGGGGCGAAGGGGATTGCCATGGCCGATCGCCGCGCAGGGCTCCGAGGGCATCGCGCAAACGACCGTCCTCGTAGAGCCGGCGGGCACGTGTCAGCGCCATCTCCGCCGCGACCGGTATCGGCAGCGGCTCACTCGCCAGCACCGCGCCCGGACCGCGATTGGCGGGCGGCACCGGCAGCCAGTCTGGACGCGCCAGCGCCACCCAGGCGACGACGCCGGCAGCGGCGAGTCCGGCGATGACGCCCATCGCCAGCCAGGTCGCTCGCGACGAGCCGGCGCGATCCGGGCCGGTGACGGCAGCCGATTCCGTGACGCTGGCGGCGGGCCGCGGCAGGGTCGAGGGCGCGACGCCCGCGCCGGCGCTGGCGTGCTCGAGCCGGTTCAGCCGCTCGAACAGGACGAGCGCATCCTCGGTGGACGCGCCGCGCTCGACCGCCGACGTCAGCAGCGTGCGTGCCGCGCTGGCGTCGCCGCGGTCGACGGCGGCGGCACCGGTATGCAGCAGTTCGTCCCCTTCCCGCTGCCGTTCGGCGACGGCGCTGCGCGCGCGATCGATGTACGCCTTGGCGCGGGCGTGGCCGCGATCGAGGAAGAGCACGCGCGTCCACACGCTGATCGCACGGTCGTACTGGCCGAGGAAGTAATGATCGAGGCCGGCGAGCAGAAGGCTCTCAATCCGCGCATCTCTGTCGCGTTCCGGCACTTCTCCCGCTTCGGGGAGCGGGTCGGAACGAAGCGGGTCGGTCATCGACAGTCGTGCAATCTTGGGAAGCGGGTCGAAAGGATTATGGAACCGCCGGCCGCCGGCCGTCAAACAAAAACCTCGGCGCAGCGCCTGTGACGAACGCCTGTGCTACAAGATCCGCATGCCGATCATCGAGTCGATCCCGAACGTCAGCGAAGGCCGGCGCGCCGACGTGATCGCGGCGCTGGCCGACGCCGTGCGGCGTACGGCCGGCGCCCGCCTGCTCGACCATTCAGCCGACGCCTCGCACAATCGCTCGGTCTTCACCCTCGCCGGCGACGCCGCCGGCGTCGAGGCGGCGATCCTCGCGCTGGTCGAGGTCGCGGCCGGGGCGATCGATTTGCGGCAACACCAGGGTGCGCACCCGCGCCTCGGCGCCGTCGACGTCGTGCCGTTCGTCCCAATCGAAGGCGTGACGATGGCCGACTGCGTCGAGCTCGCCAAACGGGTCGGCGCCGCCATCGCTTCGCGCTTCGCCATTCCGGTCTACCTCTACGAGGAGGCCTCGGCACGTGCCCACCGGAAGAACCTCGAGGACATCCGCCGCGGCGAGTTCGAAGGGCTCACCGCGAGGATGGCAAGCGACGGCTGGACGCCGGATTACGGCCCGTCGACGCCGCATCCCTCCGCCGGCGCCACGGTCGTCGGCGCACGGATGCCGCTCATCGCCTACAACATCAACCTCGCGACCGATCGCGTCGACGTCGCGAAGAAGATCGCCGCGGCGGTCCGCCACAGCAGCGGTGGTCTCCGCTTCGTCAAGGCGATGGGACTATTGCTCGATGACCGGCAGGTGGCGCAGGTGTCGATGAACCTGACGAACTACGAGAAGACGCCGGTGTTCCGCGTCTTCGAGATGGTGAAGCGTGAAGCCGAGCGCTACGGCGTCAGCATTCTCGAGAGCGAGATCGTCGGGCTCGTGCCGGCGGCGGCGCTGACACGCAGCGCCGAGTTCTACCTGCAGATTGGGCAGTTCAACGACGATCAGGTGCTCGAGAACCGTCTCCGCAAGGAGATGGCGTAGAGCGTCAGGAGCCCGCCGGTTCGGAGCTCGACTCCCGCAACTCCTCTTCCTCGACACGCCGCGTCGGGGCGATGCCGAAGCCGCGCATCTTGCGATAGAGGTTGCTGCGCTCGACCCCGAGAATCTCGGCGGTGCGCGAGATGTTGCCCTGCTGCGCCGCGAGCGCGCGCAGGATGTAGTCGCGCTCGAACGCGTCGCGCGCTTCGTGCAGCGGCACCGTCACCCCTTCCGCCGATGCCTGTACCGCGACGGCGCCGTCGAGGAACGACAGGTCCGGGATCGCGATCGTGTCGCCCGGCACCATGATCATCAGCCGCTCGAGCACGTTGCGCATCTCGCGGACATTCCCGGGCCACGGGTAGCGCTGCAGCACCAGCAGCGCCGCCGGGTCGAACGTCTTGCGCCGCCGGCCGTACTCCTTCGCCAGCTCGGACATGAAGTACTCGGCCAGCCGCGGGATGTCCTCGACGCGATCGCGCAGCGGCGGCACGAAGATCGGGATGACGCTGAGGCGGAAATAGAGGTCTTCACGAAACCGCGCCGCCTTGATTTCCGCCGTCAGGTCCTTGTTCGTCGCGGCGAGGACGCGGACGTCGACGCGGACGCTGCTCGCGCCGCCGACCGGCTCGACGACCTGCTCCTGCAGCGCCCGCAGCACCTTGGCCTGCGTCTTCAGGCTCATGTCGCCAATCTCGTCGAGGAACAACGTGCCGCCGTCCGCGAGCTCGAACTTGCCGCGGCGATCCAGCATCGCGCCGGTGAACGCGCCCTTGACGTGACCGAACAGCTCGCTCTCGATCAGCTCTTCGGGAATGGCGGCGCAGTTGACCTCGACGAACGGCCCGCCGCGCCGGCGGCTCAGCGCGTGCACCGTCCGCGCCACGAGCTCCTTGCCGGTGCCGTTCTCGCCGTAGATGAGGACCCGGCCGTTGGTCGGCGCCGCCATCGCCACCTGCTCGCGCAGCTGGGTCATGACGTAGCTCTCGCCCACCATCGTCAGGCGCCTGTCGACGTGGGCCCGCAGCGCGCGATTCTCGGCCTCGAGGCGGCTCTGGCGCACCGCGTTGCCGATGACGAGCACCGTCTTCTCCAGCGACAGCGGCTTCTCGACGAAGTCGAAGGCGCCGAGCTTGATCGCCTTGACCGCCGACTCGATGTTGCCGTGCCCCGAGATCATGACCACCGGCGAATCGACGCGCCGCTCGCGCAGCTTCGCCAGCGTCGCCAGGCCGTCCATTCCAGGCAGCCAGATGTCGAGCACGATGACGTCGTACGGCGCCCGGACGACGCGGTCGAGGCAGGCTTCCCCGCTCTCGACGGCGTCGACGACGTAGCCTTCGTCGCGCAGGACGCCGCTCAGGGCGCTGCGCACGCCGGCTTCGTCATCGACAATCAATACTGTGGTTCGCATCTGCAGTCGCGCGCTCGCTGACCCTCGCCGGCGAGCGGCCTCACACGGGAAGGTCGATGGTGAAGACGGTACCGGCCGGGACGTTGCCGGCGACTTCGATCGACCCGCCGTGCTCGGCGACGATCCGGCGGACGATCGCCAGGCCGAGGCCGCTGCCGCGGCGCTTGGTCGAGTAATACGGCATGAACAGCTTGTCGCGATCGGCGGCCGAGATTCCTGGGCCGTTGTCCGCGACGAGGATCCGGGCGACGCCGTTGCCCGGGTCGTGCTTCGTCTCGACCACGATCGTCGGCGTCCGTCCGTCCGGACGGGGCGGCGCCGTGCTGCCGCCGAGCACTTCGACGGCGTTGTCGACGAGGTTGATCACGACGCGGCGAATCTGTTCGGGGTCGACGCGCACCGCCGGCAGATCGGGGGCCAGCGCGCGCTCGATGCGAATCGCCTTGAACAGCCCGTCGTAGAGCGACAGCGTCTCGTTGAGGACGGCATTGAGGTCCGCCGGCACCGCCTTCGGCGCCGGCATCCGCGCGAACTGCGCGAACTCGTCGACCAGGTCCTTCAGCGATTCGACCTCGCCGACGATCGTCGACGTGCACTCTTCGACCAGCGCCTTCGAGTTCGGCGGCGCGGCGCTGAAATGCCGGCGCATCCGTTCGGCGCAGAGCTGAATCGGCGTCAGCGGGTTCTTGATCTCGTGCGCCAGCCGGCGGGCGACGTCGCGCCACGCCGCCACCCGCTGCGTCCTGATCAGCGGCGTGACGTCGTCGAAGACCAGGACGGCGCCGCCAAGCGAGCCGTCGTCGCGCAAGAGCGGCGTCGCCGCCGCGGCGAGATGCAGCTCCCGGCCTTCCCGCAGGAGGGCAATCTCCTGCGCCGCGGGCGCCGAGGCGCCGATCCGGCTCTGACGCAGCAGCACCTCGAGCGGCTTCAGATCCTCGCGCTGGCAGACTTCCTCGGCGCGGACGCCAATCACCGAGCGATCGACTTCGAGCAAGCGCAGCGCCGCCGAATTGATGGTCTCGATCTGTCCCTCGGGTCCGAGCGAGACGACGCCGGTCGCGATCCGCTCGAGGACGGTCTCGATGTACTGGCGCCGCTCGTCGAGCTGCACGTTCTTCCGTTCGAGATCGACGCGCGAGCGCTCGAGCTTGCGCTGGCTGTTGGCCAGCTCCCCCGCCATCGTGTTGAACGCCTCGACGAGCTGACCGAATTCGTCGCGCGTCTCCGGTTCGATACGGTGGTCGAGATGACCGGCGCCAATCTCCCGCGCCCCGGCCGCGAGCCGTTGGACCGGCCGCGTGATGCGCTTAGCGAGATAGAGCCCGGTCCACGTCGCGCTGACGAGAATCATCAGCGTCATCATCACGAAGAGCGTGAGGTAGACGCCCTGCAGCGGCCGCCGCATCGCCGACAGCTGGCTGCGATTGCGGAAAGCCTCGATGACCTGCCGGGCGTGGCGCGCCGACTCGCCGGACAGATAGTCGCTGGCGAGAACGACGCCGACGAGCCGGCCTCCGGGATCGCGAATCGCGGCGCCGGCGCGGACCAGCTCCCCACCCCCTTCGAGCGGCTCCGGGGCCTGGAACTCGGTCGTCCCTGCGGCGACGAGGGAGGCCATGCGATCGGCGGAGCCGCGCAGTCGATCGCCGGGCGGCAGCCCGGGCGACTCCACTGCGAGCAGCGGGCTCACGGCCGGCGGCACCCCGGTCTGCTGCCGGACGCGATAAACCTCGACCAGGCCAACGCGGCCCTGCGCGACCTCGGCCTCGATCGCTTTCCGCACCCCGTCGAGATCGGCGGATTCGACGGCCGCGACCGGGATCTCCCGCGCCAGCCGCGTCGCGTGACCGGCAACGTTCGCCTCGCGATCGCGGTAATAGTCCTGGGCGATGCGCGTCGCCGCGGTCAGGACGTCGTCGATCGGCTGGCTGAACCACTTCTCCGTGCTGCTGCGAATCAGCTCGCTGCCGACGATCAGCACCAGCACGCATGGCACGACGGTCAGCCCGAGCAGCGCCAGCACGAGCTTGGCGCGAAACCTCGAGAACGGCAGGCCGCGGCGCCGCTCGACCACCAGCTTGACGATGTTGCGGGCGAGCACGAACACCAGCGCCACCAGCATCGTCAGGTCGGCGGCCGAGAGGGCGTAGAGCACGACCTCGCCGAGGAAGTCGGGATTGATCTCGGTCGACCGATCGGCGAGGCGGACCATCGCCACGAGGGCGACGATGAGGAGCAGGATGCCGACGAGGATGAGCCGCGGATTGTCGCGGAACGGGCGGCGTTCGGCGGCGGCGGTGTCTGGCCTGGCCGGCAGCGTCGGGCGGGTCGCCTCGCGGGTCGTGCTGATGCCGCTCATGTTGATCGGATGCGGGAATCGCCAGCCCGCCGGCGGGCTATCTGAGATACGTGAACTTGGCGAGGCCGGCGATGCCACCTTCCCATGGCCACACGAACGAGGCATTGCGCGGCATCGTGTGAGCGCGGACCCGCAGGTAGTATTCGGCGTTGCCTTCGAGCGAGCGCGTGCGGAAGAGCGGCAGCTTGTCGAACTCGGTGAGCCAGGCGCGGGCCGCCTCTTCGCTCTCGATGGTCTCGACGCTCTCCATTCGCCCGTCCTCACGACGAGTGGCGAGATACCGCCGGGTCAGGATGTCGTACTCGATCGATGCCGTGACGGTCGCGCTCGCCAGGGTCCGGTCGAGCCAGAGCGCCGTGCCGCGCTTGAGATCGACCTCGTAGACGAAGGTGATGCGCAAGCCGCTGTGCATCGCGGCGCGCACTTCGTCGGTGAAGACGTCGGTCATCCGCAACGTGACGAGGATGCGTTCGTCTTTCGCGAGCGGCGTCACGTGCACCGCCTGCGCCTGGCAGATGGCGGCGGTCGCGAGCACCCACACGGCGATGAGCAGTCTGGCGATCGTTCTCACTGAAGCGTGTCGCTCATTTCGATTTCTGCAGCTCGTCGACTTCGCGCTTGAACTGGCCGACGTCGCGGAACTGGCGGTAGACGGACGCGAACCGGACGTAGGCGACATGGTCGAGCTGCTTGAGTTCCTGCATCAGTCTCGCACCAATTTCCTCCGTCGTCAGCTCCCGATCGGGCCGGTCCTGCAAATCGGCCTCAATCCGGTCGGCAATCCCCTCCAGCTCCTGGACGCTGACCGGCCGTTTCTCGCAGGCGCGCAGCAGCCCGGCAATCAGCTTCTGGCGCTGAAACGGCTCCCGGTTGCCGTCTTTCTTGACCACACGATACTCGATCTCCTCAATCCGCTCCCGGCTGGTGAACCGTTTGCCGCAATCGAGGCACTGCCGCCGGCGGCGGATGACGTCGCCCTCGCGGCTTTCCCGCGAGTCCACGACCTTGTCGCCGAGGTGACCGCAGTACCGGACACTTCATCGGGCGCGGCCCTCGGCCTCGATCGCCTGACGGTCGAGCTCCTGACGATCGAGCGGCGCCCCCGGGCCACCGTGGACGGCTTCCGAACGCTCGGCGGCGAGCTTCCTCGCCCCGCCGAGCGTCAGGCCCTCGCGCGCCATGAAGATGATGCCGAGAATCGTCACCGGGACGAACGAGATCGCATGCAGCACAATCGCGGCGCCGACGGCGCGATCGGTCGGCGCGCCGAAGAAGACTTCGACCGCAATCTGATACGCGAGGTGGAACCCGCCGACCGCACCCGGCGTCGGCACCGCGACGCCGACGACGAGGATGGTCATGACGAGGAACGAAGCCAGGTACGGGAACGTAATATGGAATGCCTGAGACGTCAGCCAGATGCCTGCCGCAATCGCCAGCCACAGCGGCACGGAGAGCGCGAGCGAGACGAGCATCCGCCCGGGCTGGCGCATCACCGCGAGTCCCTGCGCAAACGTTTCCACGAACGTCGCCAGCACGCGCGCGATCTTCTGCGGCAGCACCCGCTCGATGCCCAGGACGAGCCGGCCGATGCGCTCGGGATGTCCGGCCAGCGCGAACAGGACGCCGCTGCCCGCGATCGCGGCCGCGGCGGCCACGAGGCCGCCAACCTTGACCCGCGCGAACAGGGACGGGTCGCCGCCGACGGCGCCCGGCCCGGCCGTCAGCACGAAGAACGCGAACAACAGCAGGACTGCGATGAGGTCGAGCAGGCGTTCGAGGATGATCGTGGCAAACGCGGCGGTCGCGTTCAGGTTCTCGCGGCGGGCGAGGAGATACGGACGCAGGACTTCACCGGCCCGGGCGGGCAGCAGGAACGAGGCCGCGAAGCCGATGACCGTCATCCGGAACGCCGTCATGAAGTGGGTGCGGCCGATTGGCGCCAGGAGATACTGCCAGCGCAGGGCCCGGATCACGTAGGTCACGCCGGTGAACGCGACCGCGAGCACCAGCGGCCACGGATTGGCACGGCGGGTCTCCGTCCACACGTTCGACACGTCGACACTGCGGAGAAAGACGCCCAGCAACCCGAGGGTCAGCAGGAAAATGAGGGCGTTCCGGACTCGTGGCTGCATGCGCCGGGCAATAATTCAGTCGGGATTAGAATTCGGGGTACCGAAGTCTCAGTGGTTGCCTGATGTCAGGAGCGTGACCAGCCGGGCCGGCCACCCGCGGAACAGTACCACAGGAACCACGCCAAGTCTATGGGAAAACGCGAGTTAATGCTGATCGGCGGCTTCATCCTGATGGGCGTCGTGGTCTATTCACTGACCGCCCCCGACGGACCCGCCGCCGGCAACGGCTTCTCGATCGGCAAAGTGATCAGCGAAGCACGCCGCGAGATTCGCGGGAATCACGCCTCCGCCGAGGTCGACTCGACCACCACCACCGCCATCGGGCCGAACGTGCGTGAGCTGCGCGTCGAAGCGCGGACAATCTCACTGAGCGTCGTCGGCGAAGACCGGACCGACGTGGCGAGCGAGCTGAAGGTCTGGTCCAGCGGCTACGAGGAGCCCGAGGCGCGTAAGTACGCGCAGGAAACAAAGCTGAAAGCAACAGTGGCGGGCGACACGCTCATCGTCGAGATCGACTATCCCCGCCCGGCCGAGCAGCGCTCGACGCTCGTCGTGCGCGTGCCGAAGCGGCTGACGGTTCGGGTTCAGCCCAACCGCGGCAAGCTCCAGATTCGCGGCGTTGCCGGCGTCGATCTCGTCGAGGTCAGGGGCGACGTCAACGTCGGCGAGGTTGCCGGCCGCGTGACCGCGGTGCATCGCGGCGGGCCGCTGACGATCGAGTCGGCGGAGGCCATCAAGCTCAACATGCGCGGCGGCGTCGTCACGCTGAAGAACGTCAGCGGCAACATCTCGGTCCTGGCCCAGTCCGGAGAAGTCCGCGGCGTCGGCCTGCGCGGACCGCTCGAAATCGACGGCAACAACACCAAGATTGTGCTCGAAGACCTGCAGGCCACCGACGCCAACATCCGCCTGAACACCGTCGGTGGATCGGTCTCGCTCGCCGGGGTGCGCAGCGAGCTGCGCCTCGACGCCCGCGACACCGACGTCGACGTCGCGATCGCGCGGCCGGCGTCGATTTCGATCTATACCGAAGGCGAGGAGGCGATGAACGTCATCCTCCCGCCGGGGGGCTTCACGCTCGACGCCCTCGCCGTGCAGAGCCAGCTGACCCTGCCGGCCGGGTTGCCCGAAGTCAAGGCGACCGACACTGAACAGCGCGCTACCGGGCCGGTCGGCGCCGGCGGCCCGACGATCACCCTGCGCTCCTCGCGCGGCCCGATTGTCGTGAAAGAAAATGAGAACGAGAAGCCGGAGGAAGCGCCGAAGCCACCGAGAACGTAAGCCGTCCTTCGTCGCGCTTGACTCGCGCCTGCCCGTTTCTATACCCTTCACCGTTCTTCGCCACGAGGTCTTCCTCTTGCCCACCGTCCCGTTGCTCGACTCATCGCTCGCCGATCTCACACTTCACCGCCGCGGCAAGGTCCGCGACGTCTACGAGGTCGGCGATGACCTGCTCATCGTCACCACCGATCGCATCTCGGCGTTCGACTACGTGCTCGGCTCAGGCATTCCCGACAAGGGCAAGGTCCTGACCCAGCTGTCGGCGTTCTGGTTCGAGCGCATGGGCGACCTGGTGCCGCATCACCTGCTCTCGATTGATGTCGACGAGTTTCCCGAGCTGCTGCGCAAGCACCGCGCCATGCTGCACGGGCGCTCGATGCTCGTGCGCCGGACCGATCCGGTGCCGGTCGAGTGCGTCGCGCGCGGCTACCTGTCGGGCTCGGGGTGGAAGGAGTACCAGCAGACGGGGGCCGTCTGCGGCATCACGCTGCCGACCGGCCTGCGGGAATCCGACCGCCTGCCGGAACCGATTTTCACGCCGGCGACGAAGGCGGAGAGCGGCCACGACGTCAACATCAGCGAGCAGGAAGCCGGCAGGATCGTCGGCGCGCCGCTGATTGCCCGGCTCAAGGCGCTGACGCTCGAGATCTACCGCCGCGGCGCGGCGCACGCCGAGTCGAAGGGCATCATCGTCGCTGATACCAAGTTCGAGTTCGGCCTGGTCGGGAAGGGCGATCCCGCGACCGACGTCGTCCTCATCGACGAAGTGCTGACGCCGGACTCCTCGCGCTTCTGGCCGCGAACGTCGTACGAGCCGGGTCACGGACAACCGAGCTTCGACAAGCAGTTCGTGCGGGACTATCTCGAGGAGATCCGCTGGAACAAGCAGCCGCCGGTGCCCTCGCTGCCGGACGAAGTGATCGGCAAGACGCGGGAGAAGTACGTCGAAGCCTATCGGCTGCTGTCGGATCGAGAGCTGCAGTAGGGCCGTGCGCGATCAGCTCGAGAAACTCGTACAGGAGATGCTCGACCGCGGCATCCTGTACGAGGACGCGCGGCGCGAGTTCGAGAAGGTGTTCATCACCCGGGCGCTGCAGCGCGCCAGCGGCAGTGTCGGCGACGCCTCCGAGCTGCTCGGCCTCCATCGCAACACGGTGGCGCGGAAGATGACGGAGTACCGGATCAAGCGGCGCAGCTGATCGGTTCGCGTCATCGTGGGCCCGTCCCGGCCCAACCCGGCATTAGCACTCTCGCCCGCCGACTGCTTGACAACCCCCTCCGACTTGCCTAGAATTGGCAGTCGGGCCCGCTGACTGCTAAGCGACAGGGGCCCCGCACCAGATTTACAAGAGATTTACAGTCACCATCATCGCAACCTCACAATTCCGGAGTTAGAAGCGTCATGGCTACACAGACGAAAGTCGGCATCCGTCCCCTGGGCGATCGCGTCATCGTGCAGCGCCTCGAAGAGGGCGAACAGAAGGTCGGCGGCATCATCATCCCCGACACCGCCAAGGAGAAGCCCCAGCAGGGCAAGGTGGTCGCGGTCGGCAAGGGCAAGACCGAGAAGGATGGCAAGATCACGCCGCTCGACGTCAAGGAAGGCGACACGATTCTCTTCGGCAAGTACTCCGGCCAGGAGATCAAGCTCCACGGCGAGGAGTACCTGATCATGCGCGAGGAAGAGATCCTCGGCGTCATTCAGTAGCTGGCGGCAGGTTCAGGCACATCGCATCTGGAAGAACTGGTTTTGCTGGCAGCCACGGGCTGACAGCTGATTTACGGAGATCAAGAGCATCATGGCAAAGCAGATTATCTACGGCGAGGAGTCGCGGCAGGCCATCCTGCGCGGCGTGAACGCCCTCGCCAACGCAGTGAAAGTGACGCTCGGCCCCAAGGGTCGCAACGTCGTCCTCGACAAGAAGTTCGGCTCCCCCACCATCACCAAGGACGGCGTGACCGTCGCCAAGGAAATCGACCTCAAGGATCCGCTCGAGAACATGGGCGCCCAGATGGTGCGCGAGGTGGCGAGCAAGACGTCGGACATCGCGGGTGACGGCACCACCACCGCGACCGTGCTGGCCCAGGCCATCTTCCGCGAGGGCGCGAAGAACGTCGTCGCCGGCGCCAACCCGATGGAGCTGAAGCGCGGTATCGAGAAGGCGGTCGAGGTCATCGTCGCCGAGCTGAAGAAGCAGGCGAAGACGATCGAGGACAAGCCCGGTGCGGTTGCCCAGGTCGGCACCATCTCGGCGAACAACGACGAGACCATCGGCAAGATCATCGCGGAAGCGATGGACAAGGTCGGTCGTGACGGCGTCATCACCGTCGAAGAAGCGAAGTCGATGGAGACCTCGCTCGAAGTCGTCGAGGGCATGCAGTTCGATCGCGGCTACCTCTCGGCCTACTTCGTCACCGATCCCGAGCGGATGGAAGTCGTGCTCGAGAACCCGGTCATCCTGATCCACGAGAAGAAGATCAGCTCGATGAAGGACCTGCTGCCGCTGCTCGAACAGGTGGCGCGCGCCGGCCGTCCGCTCCTCATCATCGCCGAGGACGTCGACGGTGAGGCCCTGGCGACCCTGGTCGTCAACAAGCTGCGTGGCACGCTCCAGGCCGCGGCCGTCAAGGCCCCGGGCTTCGGCGATCGCCGCAAGATGATGCTCGAGGATATCGCTGTGCTCACGGGCGGGCGCGCGATCACCGAAGACCTCGGGCTCAAGCTCGAGAACATCAAGCTCGATGACCTCGGCAAGGCCAAGAAGGTCACGATCGACAAGGACAACACGACCCTCGTCGAGGGCGCCGGCAGCCAGCAGGCGATCGAGGGCCGGGTCAAGCAGATCCGCACCCAGGTCGAAGAGACCACCTCCGACTACGACCGCGAGAAGCTCCAGGAGCGCCTGGCGAAGCTCGTCGGCGGCGTCGCGGTGATCAAGGTCGGCGCTGCGACTGAGACCGAGATGAAGGAGAAGAAGGCCCGCGTCGAAGACGCGATGCACGCCACCAAGGCGGCGGTCGAAGAGGGCATCGTTCCCGGCGGCGGCGTCGCGCTGATCCGCGCCGGAAAGGCGCTCGACAGCCTGAAGCTCGAGGGCGACCAGAAGGTTGGCGTCGACATCATCCGCAAGGCGATCGAAGAGCCGCTGCGCTGGATTGCCACGAACGCCGGCCAGGAAGGCTCGATCGTCGTCCAGAAGGTCAAGGAAGCGAAGGGTGACGACGGCTACAACGCCGGCAGCGACAAGTACGAGAACCTGGTGACGGCGGGTGTCATCGACCCGGTCAAGGTCGTGCGCACGGCGCTCCAGAACTCGTCCTCGATCGCGTCGCTGCTCCTGACCACGGAAGCGCTCGTCTCCGAGATTCCCGAGGACAAGAAGGAATCGCCGATGCCCGGTGGCGGCGGCGGCATGGGCGGCATGTACTAACGCAACTGCAGATTGCAGACTGCAGATTGCAGACTGCAGATTAAAGACTGCAGACTGCAGATTGTAGATTGTAGATTTGGGGCCGGCGGATTCTCCGCCGGCCCTTTTTTATTTCAGGTCTGCCAGAAAACGTTCCAGCTCGGTGGTCCACAGGGCGGGCACCGAATGGGATCCGTGGCCGCGGGTGGCGTCCGAGATTGGAATCAGGACGAAGCGGCCCCGCTTCACCTTGCCAATCAGCTCGCGCATCATCGGCAGCTCCGGGGGATTGGCAAAATCATCGGCGGAGTTGATCGCGAGGAGCGGGGCCGTGATTTTCTCCAGGTGCGGCGACGGGTCGTAGTCTTCCGAGGCGCGGAAGTAGTAGATCATGTCGTTCGCGTCCGACGCCTTGGTGCGCGAGGCGACCTGCGCCGCCATCCACTTGTCCGTCGCCTCCCTGGTCGGGAACTGCTTCTGCCACTGCAGCGGCACACTCGTCGCCATCAGGAGAAACCCGATCGCGCTCGACATGCCGCGCGGCTGCTCGGTGTAGTTGCCCTCCTGCCACGTCGGATCGGTCACGATCGCGTCGACCAGGGCCTTGCGCCAGACGCGGTTGCGTCCGGCGATCTCGACGGGGTTGCTCGCGAGGGGCACGAGGCCGTCGGCAGAGGCCGGATACATATAGCCCCACATCCACGTGTGCATCGCCCCCATCGATGTCCCGATGATCAGCCTCAGGCGTGACACGCCGAGCCCTTCGGTCACGACCTTCTGCTGCAGACGCACCATGTCGGTGTAGCGGTACTTCGGAAACTTCATCCGCAGGCCGTCGCTCGGCTTGCTCGACTGGCCGTGTCCGACGTTGTCGAGCAGGATGATGAAGTAGCGCTCGGCGTCGAGCAGCTGGCCCTTGCCGAAAAGCTGCCCCGCATACCCATCCGTCAGGAAGCCGCGGCCGCTGCCGCCGGTACCGTGCAGTACCAGCACCGCGTTGCGAACCGCGCCGTCGGCATCCTTCCGCGGCGTGCCGATCGTCCGGTAGTGCATCCGCACTTCGGGCAGGACCTCCCCGCTCTCGAACCGGTAGTTCTTGACGACGAAGTCCGCTTCGACCGGAGCGGGATAGGACTGGGCACGTGCCTCAGTCGCGGCAGCCGCGGCGAGCAGGACGCACGCCATCGCGAGCGTAGTGGCTCTCATGGCAGCGGAGTATCGCACGCCCGCCGCCAGGGACGAATCCCGCCCCTGATGGGATGAGTTACCATCTTTGCCGATTGGCATAGGCTGTTCGACTGGGAGGAGCGACATGAGCGTGAGATTGCTGACGCTGGGGCTGGCAGCACTGCTGTCGGCCACGAGCGCCTTCGCGCAGGACCCGCCGGCGCAGGAAACGCCGCAGGCGGGCGGCGGCCGCGGCGGCCGCGCCCCGGAACCCGAGATTCGGCCCTACGATCGAGTCATCACCAAGGACGCCAAGTCCGACGACGGTGTCTTTACCGTCCATCGCATCCGTGACCGCGTCTACTACGAGATCCCGAAGGACCGGCTCGGGCGCGAGTTCCTGTGGGTCAGCCAGATTGCCCGCACGACGCTCGGCGCCGGCTACGGCGGCCAGGCCGCCGGCAACCGCGTCGTCAGGTGGGAGCGGCGAGGCGATCGCATCTTCCTGCGCGCCGTCTCCTACGACGTCGTCGCCGAGTCGTCGGCGCCAATCGCGAGGGCGGTCGAGGCCTCGAACTACAGCCCGATCGTGATGGCGTTCAACATCGAAGCGCTCGGCAAGGAGGACGCCGCCGTCATCGACGTGACCCGCCTCTTCACGACGGACGTGCCAGAGTTCAGCGGCCGGACCAGGGTTGGCGCGCGCGCCTTCGACGCCAGCCGATCGTTTGTTGAGCGGGCGGTGTCATTCCCCGAGAACGTCGAGATCGAGGCGACCCACACCTACAACAACCCGCCGGAGCAGGCGGCCGCCGGCGGCCGCGGCGCGCCGGCGCCGGCGCCGGGCGGACGCGGCGCGGTGCCGCTGCGCACCGGCACGCACAGCGTGCTGATGCACTACAGCATGGTGCTGCTGCCGGAGAAACCGATGATGGCGCGCCTGTTCGACGAGCGCGTCGGCTACTTCTCGGTGCGACAACTCGACTACGGCCGCGACGACCATCGCTCGCCGCAGCGCCGCTTCGTGACGCGGTGGCGGCTGGAGAAGAAGGAGCCGGCGGCGGCGCTGTCGGAGCCGGTGAAGCCGATCGTCTACTGGATCGACCCGGCAACGCCCGCCAAGTGGGTGCCCTACATGAAGCGCGGCGTCGAGAGCTGGCAGAAGGCGTTCGAGGCCGCCGGCTTCAAGAACGCCGTCCTCGCGAAGGAGGCGCCGTCGCCGGAGCAGGATCCGGACTGGAGCCCAGAGGACGCCCGCTACTCGGTCATCCGCTGGCTGCCGTCGACGACGGAGAACGCCTCGGGCCCGCACATCAACGACCCGCGCAGCGGCGAGATCATCGAGACCGACATCCAGTTCCATCACAACGTGATGAACCTCGCCCGCAACTGGTACTTCGTCCAGGTCGGACCGCTCGATCCGCGGGCGAAAACGCTGCCGCTTCCCGACGACCTGATGGGCCGGCTGATCGAGTACGTCGCCGCCCACGAGGTCGGCCATACCCTAGGGTTCCAGCACAACATGAAGGCGAGCTCGATGTACAGCGCCGCCAGGCTGCGCGACCGCGAGTGGATCAAGAAGATGGGCCACACCCCGACGCTGATGGACTACTCGCGCTTCAACTACGTCGCCCAGCCCGAAGACAACATCGACGTCGCCGATCTCGTGCCCGGCATCGGCCCCTACGACATCTGGGCGACGATGTGGGGCTACAAGCCGATCCCCGGCGCGCGCACGCCGGACGAGGAGAAGAAGACGCTCGACGAGTGGGCGCGCCAGCAGGACACGACGCCCCACCTCCGCTTCTCCACCGCCGGCTCGGCGGGAACCGATCCCGGCGAGTTGACCGAAGCAGTCGGCGACGAGGATGCCGTCTCCTCGACGACCCTTGGCCTCAAGAACCTCAAGCGGGTCGCGGCGATGCTGATCCCGGCGACGACGACGAAGCCCGGCGAGCCGTTCGACGACCTCGAGGAGGTCTACGCCCGCCTGCTCGGCCAGTGGGCGACGGAGATGAACCACGTCGCGGCGATCGTCGGCGGCTTCTCCTCGCAGCAGAAGCACGCCGGCCAGCAGGGCGTCATCTTCCAGCCGATTGCGCGGGAGAAGCAGGCCGGAGCCGTCCAGTTTCTCAACGACAACGCGTTCCAGACGCCGACGTGGGCGATCAACCCGGACATCCTCCGGCGAATCGAACCGGTCGGCGTTCTCGATCGCGTGCGCACCGGCCAGCAGCGCGTGATGAACTCGCTGCTCAGCAGCGCCCGCATCATGCGGCTGGTCGAACAGGAAGCGCTCGACGGCGCCGCCGCCTACCGCGCCCTCGACTTCCTCACCGACGTGCGCAAGGGCGTCTGGAGCGAGGTCTACGGCACCGCACCGGTCAAGGTCGACCCGTACCGCCGCAACCTCCAGCGCGCCTACGTCGAAACGCTGGCCGACCGCGTCAACGGCCGCCTTGCGGCGGTCGACGACACACGGGCGTTCTTCCGCGGTGAATTGAAGGCGCTCGATGCCGACCTGGACGCCGCCATCGCGCGCGCCGGCGATCGCACCAGCCGCCTGCACATCGACGACATCCGCAACCAGATCGCCAGGGCCCTGGATCACACGGTCTACGAAGCGTCGGCCGCCGGCGGCGGCCGCGGCACCACCGCCCTCAGCGACGTCGCGGAGGTCCCGGACGTCAACGTCGATCCGGAGGCATGCTGGGTTGATTACGCGATTCGGGGCAGGAGGTAGCGGACGGGGAGTCGGAGGCCTGGCTGTCGGCTGGGCCTCCAGCTCCATTGCAGATTGCAGACTGCAGATTGTAGATTGCGGATTGCAGATTGAAGATTGAGATCGTGCCGGCTGCTTACCGCAGCGTGAACGACATCTCGATCTCGATCACGACCGGAACAGGCTGCCCCAGCCTGGTGCCGGGAGCGAACACCCATTTCTTGACGGTGCGCTCGGCTTCGAGATCGAGTCCGAATGTGGAGTCGAGCGAGCGCAGGACACGCACCTGCCCGACCGATCCGTTCTCCATCACCACCGCTTCCAGGAACACGATGCCCTGGATCTTGGCGCGCATCGCCTCGGGCGTGTAGTTCGGCTTGACCTCGCGAATCAGGCGCGGCAGCGTCACGCCGTTGCCCGGCCGATACGCGCCGCCGCCGAAACCGCCGCCGGTGCCGGGGCCGAGGCCGGAACCCTGGCCTGAACCGCTGCCAGTGCCGGTGCCGGTGCCCGCGCCGCCGCCGGAGCCCGCGCCGAGCGCCGCACCAGGACTGATGGCACTGGTCACCGCTCCCGGCAGGGCTTCCACGCCCTGCGCAATCGGCTGCGCCGGGATGTTCATCTGCTGCACCGGTTCCGGCTTGGGCGGCTCGGGCGCTTCCAGCTTCGGTGGCTTGGCGACGGGCACCGTGATCTTGTTCTTGTCCGGAAGTTCCGCCTTTCGCGGCGGCTCCGGCGTGCGATCGCCGCCGCCGCCACCACCGCCGCCCGGGCCCGGGTCCGCGGTCCAGACGATGTTCTTGAGCGCCTGGAACTCGGGGCTCGAAGGGATCGGTGAACCCGGCAGCGTGACGACGAAGAGGATGAGCAGAAACGCGACGACGTGGGTGATCGCCGAAACGCTGAAGGCGTTCCCGAGGCGCGCCGCTTCTTTCGGGGAGGTCGGAAGCGCTCCCGCGAGCAAGCGCGCATTAGGGCTGGAGCCCTGGTAAGACTCGGACATTTCGGATAGCCGCGTCGGTGGACTAGCTACTGCCATTGTGGCTGACGTTTGCAGGATCCGCAAGTTGCAAGACAAATGCCCCGTTTCCACCCCCGGCCTGCCTTGTCGTCCCTCTCCTCCGAGCTCATCACTGTCCCAATCGGCGGACACCTGTCTTACGATTCCAACGCTGGTTCGGTTGCTCGTGCTGGAGAATGTCACGAGGTCGGATGATGGATGCGCTCGACGTGATCGTGGTTGGCGCCGGCCCGGCAGGTTCGTGGCTCGCCTACCGGCTGGCCAGCGCTGGCGCGCGGGTCGCAATCTACGATCCCAGCCATCCGCGCGAAAAACCCTGCGGCGGCGGAGTCACCGGCCGGGCCCTGGCGCTCGTCGCCCCGGCGCTGCGACAGCCGCTCCCCTCGGTCGCAATTGGCGGAGCCGTCTTCGAGTACGGGGAACGCCGCGCCGCAGTGCCGCTGCACATCTGCGCGCCGGGGGACGGCCCGCGGGACATCCCGCTGGTCGTGACTGGCCGGCGGGATCTGGACGCTGCCCTCCTGGCGGCGGCCATAGGCGCCGGGGCCGAGCACCGGCCCGAACGTGTCACCGGTCTCAAGCGGACCGGGGGCCGCTGGGCATTAGAAACCAGGCGCGGCGCGATCGAGGCTGACTGGATCATCGGCGCCGACGGGACCAACAGCCTCGTCCGCCGGCATGTGGCGCGGCCGTTCTCACGCGCCGACCTGTCGATTGCCACCGGTTATTTCGTCCACGGCGTCTCGTCGGACACCATCGACATCGCGTTCGAGAACCAGCCGGCCGGCTACCTCTGGTCGTTTCCGCGGCCGGATCATCTCGCGGTCGGGATGTGCGCGCAGGCGGATGTGTCGAACGCTCCCACGCTCCTCGGCCGCGCCCGCCGGTGGATTGACGACCACGCGCCGCGCCATGCCGCCCTCGAACGCTACAGCTGGCCTATTCCGTCGCTGACCGCCGGCGCGCTCGCCGCCGAAGCTCCGGCCGGCGCCGGCTGGATGCTGGTCGGCGACGCGGCGGGGCTGGTCGATCCGATCACCCGCGAGGGTATCTTCTTCGCCCTGTGCTCCGCGGACCTCGCCGCCTCGGCCCTCCTGGCCGGCGTCGCCCCGTCGGTCCAGTACGCCGCCGCTGTTCGGCGCGAGCTCTACGCCGAGCTCACCCGTGCTGCCAGGCTGAAGGCCCGATTCTTCCAGCCCAGCTTCATGTCGCTGCTCGTCACGGCACTCCAGAGCAGCGCCCGCGTCCGGAGGGTTATGGCGGACCTCGTGGCCGGGCGGCAGTCCTATCGGGGGCTGCGCCGCCGGCTGCTCGCAACCCTCGAGTGGAAGCTGATGGTGGGGTTGTTTGGTCGGTGATAGACTGGAACGGTTTCCCACGAAGGAGCCGCCATGGGACTTGGAATTCCCGAACTAATCGTCATTCTCTTCCTCATCATTCTGATCTTCGGTGCCAGCCGGCTGCCTGAAATCGGGCGCGGCATCGGCAAGGGCATCAAGAACTTCAAGGAAGCCAACCGCAGCGGCGACGACCGCTAGACCTTCAGAGTACGACCCGCGACTCCCCGACCCGCCGGGTCACCCGCTCCCGGTCCAGGTACTCCAGCAACGGAATCGCATACTTCCTGCTGACGCCGTAGCGCACCTTGAACGATGCGACGTCGAGCTTCGCATTGGCATCGCGCGCCTTCAACGCACGAATCTCGGCTTTGAGCTCGTCGAGCGCTGCCTGGTGATACAGCAGGCCATCGAGCTTCACCAGTGTCCGCGACCGCACCAGCAGCGTCGCCACACGCCCGGCCAGCGCCGTATCGACGCCTGCTGCCGAGGCGGCGGCACCGATTTCGGGCGGCGTGAGCTTCGCCTCGCGATAGACGCGCTCGATGGCGACGCGGGCGCTCGTTTCCTCGTCCGACAGCGACACCTGATGCTCGCGCAGCGCGAGTCGTTCGCGGGCGACGATCCGGCCGGCCTTCGTGAGCCGGTCCAGGACCAGATCGAACACCGCAGGCGACGCGCGCCGCGACGTCCGGCCTCGCGCTTCCTCGCGCGGCATGCCCTCCGACAGCGGCTGCGAGGCATGGTGGCGCTTCAATTCGTCGACCAGCCTGGCCTCGAGCCTCTCGATCTCTGCGGCCGCGACGAGCAGATCGTCGACCGGCGTCACCCGACGGTCGCGCACCAGGGTTTCGCTGACGCGGGCGGCGGCGGAAGGCGACAGCCCGGCCCTGGCGACGAGCGTCGACCGCGGCAGTCCGGCGGCGCCGCGCTCCTCGACGAACTGCAGCACCGCATCGCCGTCGTCGCCGTCGAGACGCGCCAGGCGCGCCCGGCCGGCGGCGGTTCGAATTGCGCCGCGCGGCGGCTGCGGGTCGAGAACGACGCCGCCGCCGATCGTCGCCGGCGGCGAATAGGCGCGCAGGATGAATCGATCGCCGCGGGTCACGACCGCGGGTGATTCGAGCCGGATCCGCGCGACCGCGGCGTCGCCGGGTTCACTCGTCGCTACCGCGACCCGACCGAGCAGTTCGCTCGTGCCGTGGTGGAAGCGAATCCGCATCCCCTGCTTGACGGCGACGCCGGGCAGCATCTCGAGTCTCGCGTCGAGACGGCGTGTCGGCTCGCAGCCGCCTGGTTCAGTCAGCGTGTCTCCGCGGGCGAGCTCCCCCACCTCGATGCCGCCCAGGTTGACCGCGACGCGGGTTCCCGCGGCCGCCGACTCGACGCGGACACCGTGCTGCTGCAACCCGCGCACCTTGACGCGGGTTCCGCGCGGGAGCACTGTCAGCTCGTGGTCCTGCCGGATCGTGCCCGAAACCAGGGTGCCCGTCGCGACCGTCCCGAAGCCACGCATCGAGAAGACGCGATCGATCGGCAGTCGCGGCGGACCGTCTTCGCGGCGCGGCCGGCAGATCGCAGCCAGCGAGACCAGCGCCGAGCGCAGCGCCGCGAGCCCCTGCCCTGAACGTGCCGAGACCGGAACGATCGGCGCCGCCGCGAGGAACGAGCCGGCGACGAGCTCGCGGACGTCGAGCGCCACCAGGTCCAGCATCTCCTGGTCGACCAGATCGGCCTTCGTCAGGACGACCAGCCCGGCCGGTACCTGCAGCAGCCGACAGATTTCGAAGTGCTCCCGCGTCTGCGGTTTCACCGATTCGTCCGCTGCCACCACCAGCATCACGAGGTCGGTGCCGCCGGCGCCGGCGAGCATGTTCTTGACGAACCGCTCGTGGCCCGGCACATCGACGAACGCGAGGCTGACGTCCCCGGCGAGGAGGTGGGCGAAGCCGAGGTCGATGGTGATGCCGCGCGCCTGCTCTTCTTTGAGACGGTCGGGATCGGTGCCCGTGAGGGCGCGCACTAGCGCGCTCTTGCCGTGGTCGATGTGACCGGCGGTGCCGATGACCACTGCCCGCACGACGCTCACCGCTGCTTGCGACCGGCGCGTTCCTTCTTGCCGGGACGCTGCGTCCTGGGACGCGCCGCCCGGCTCCCGGCCGCCCGGCCGGACGCGCGCGCCGGCTCCGCCTGGCTGCGGCGCGGCCCGCGATTGAGCTCGGACTTGCGCACGGCGTCGAGAATCTCGACCAGCCCGAGGTCGACCTGGCGCCGTTCCATGTCGACCTTGATCACCTGGACGCGCACCCTGTCGCCGAGCCGGTAGACCTTGCGCTTATTCTCGCCGCGCAGGATGTGGGCCCGCTCGACGAAGCGGTAGTAGTCGTCGGCCATCGTCGAGACGTGGATCAGTCCTTCGACGAAGTGCTCGACCAGTTCGATGTAGAGACCGAACGCGGTCACGCCGGTGACGTAGCCGTCGAACTCATCGCCGACCTTGTCGGCCATGAACCGGACCTTCTTCCACTGCACCAGCTCCCGCTCCGCATCGTCGGCCCGGCGCTCGCGTTCGGACGTGTGGCGCGCCATGTCCGGCAGGTCTTCGATCAGCTCGGCGCGCCGCTCGTCGGTCATGCGGCCGTGACGCGCCTCGCGCAGCGTCCGGTGGACGACGAGGTCGGGATAGCGGCGAATCGGCGAGGTGAAGTGCGTGTAGCTGTCGGCGGCGAGACCGAAGTGGCCGAGGTTCGACGGGTCGTAGCGGGCCTTCTGCATCGTGCGCAGCATCAGGAACGCGATCGGCTTCTCTTCCGCGGTACCGCGCATGCGCTCGACCAGCTTCTGGAAATCACGCGGGCTGACCGCTGAGCTCGACTTGCCGAGGCTGTAGCCGAGGGTCGAGATGAATTCCTCGAACTCGTCGATCTTCAGCGGATCCGGTTCTTCGTGGATGCGGTAAAGCGTCGGCACGTCGTGTCCGTCGAGATGGGCGGCGACGGTCTCGTTGGCAGCCAGCATGAACTCCTCGATCAGCCGGTGGGCGATGTTGCGCTCGGCGGCGATGATCTCCTCCACCATACCCTCGTCGTCGAGGACGATCTCGGGCTCCTTCAGGTCGAAATCGATGGAGCCCCGCCGCCGCCGGCGGCGGTTCAGGATCTCGAAGAGCTCGCGCATCAACTCGAACATCGGCAACAGGTCGCGATACTGAGCGATCGTCGCCGGATCGCGAGCGGTCAGGATCGCGTCGACCGCGGTGTAGGTCATGCGCGCGTTGCTGTGAATCACGCCGTCGTGCAGCTCGTAGCGGACGATCGAGCCCCGCGGGTCGATCTCCATCAGGCACGACTGCACCAGCCGGTCGACGTCGGGATTGAGGCTGCACAATCCTGTCGACAGATCGCCCGGGAACATGTGCACTGCGCGTTCGGGAAAATAGACCGAGGTCGCCCGCTCGTAGGCTTCCTCGTCGAGGGCGCCGCCCTCGGCGACGTAATGAGCGACGTCCGCAATATGGACGCCGAGCCAGTAGTTGCCGTTCTCGAGCCGCTCGATGGTAATCGCATCGTCGAAATCGCGGGCGTGCTCGCCGTCGATCGTCACCGTCACCACCGGACGGAAGTCGGTGCGGCCGGCGATGTCCTGCGGCCGGACCTCGGTCCCGAGGCGCCGCGCTTCTTCGACAGCCTCGGGGCCATGCTCGTCGGGAAGGCTGTACTTGCGGATGATGATCTCGATGTCGACGCCGGGCTCGTCGATGCCGCCGAGCACTTCGACGACGCGGCCGACCGGACCGCGCGCGGCGGTCGGCCATCGCGTGATCTCGACCGTCACCATGTCGCCCGACGCCGCCCCGGCCTGCTCCTCGTGCGGAATCTGGACGTCCATGATCAGCCGGCGATCGAACGGAACGACGAAGCCGGGACCCGATCCGTCCCCTTCGAAGCGTCCGACGATCGTCGACGCGCCGCGTTCGAGGATGCGGAGGATGCGGCCCTCGGCGCCACGGTCTGTGACGCGTTCGATGCGGGTAACGACGCGGTCGCCGTGCATCGCCTGGTTCAGGTTGCTGCCGGCGATATAGATGTCGCCCTGGACATTCTCGACCGGCCGATCCGGGACGACGAAGCCGAACCCGCGAGGATTCGTGGTGATCCGGCCGACGATCAGGTTCATGCGGTCCGGCAGGCCGTAGCGGTTGCCTCGTGTCTCGATCAGGTCGCCGGAGGCGACCAGATCCTTCAGGAGCCGCTTGAGCGACGGGCGTTCGTCGCGGGGGATCCGCAGGCGCTGCAGCATCTCGCGCGGCGTGGCGGGGTGTTCAATCTTTTCGCGAAGCAGCCGTAGCAGCTGTTCGTGGTTCAACATATGTATCTCTCTGTCATCTTAGCGGGTCCGCTCTTGCGGGAACCCTGCCGCCCCGCGGGAAATCCCACCGGGAGTATTTGTTCGCCGGGGTTTGACCCTTCGGCGTTTGTAATCGGGGCGGCCAGGCCATGCCCCCGGGATACAGTGGGCAGAATTTCCAACCCGACCTGCCGTGGCTGAGTCTACTGACTGTGTGACCGCGACCGAACCTGCCGAGGTTTGCGACCAGGATCTCGTCCGTCTTGCGCAGGCCGGGGATGCCCAGGCCTTTGGCACCCTGGTCGAGCGGAACCGGACGGCTGTCTTCAGGGCCGCCCTCGCTGCGCTCGGCTCCCCGGCCGAGGCCGACGACGTCGCGCAGGACGCGTTCGTCATGGCCTATCGCAAGATCGGCACCTTCCGGGGCGAAGCGGCCTTCCGGACCTGGCTCCTGGCGATCGCCTGGCGCAAAGCGCTCGATCGGCGAAAGAGCCTGACGCGCTGGCTCAAGATAACCGTCACCCCGAGCGAATCGGACGGCGACCTCAGCAACTGGATCGAACACATGCCCGCAATGACCCGGTCGCAGGAAGAAGACCTCGCTGCGACGCAGCTCCAGCAGAAGGTCAAGAGCCTCATCCGGACGCTGCCCCGCAAGCTGCGCGATTCGCTGCTCCTCGCCGGCTCGGGCGAGTACACCTACGAACAGATCAGCCAGATGCTCGGGGTTCCCGTCGGGACGGTCAAATGGCGCGTCTCGGAGGCAAGACGCGTGCTGAAACTGAAGCTCGCCGCCGTGGGGTACGCCAGTGAGTGAGACGCCCCTGGACCGCGACCGCGATCGCATTGCGGACGTCGCCATCGATCGCGCCGTGCGCGAAATCATGAGCGCTGATCCCGGCCCGGCCTTCCGGCAGCGGGTACTGGCGCGCATCGTGGCGGATTCTGGTGCCGCCCGCCGGCCGTGGCTGCCGCAGCTCGCTGTCGCCGCGGCGGTGGTCGTGCTGGCGTTTGCCGCGATTCTCTGGATGCGGCGCGCGCCGGCGCCAGCACCAGTATCGACAACCCTCGCGGCAACACCGCCGGCCGTCGCGCCGCTTCCGGCAGCGCCGCGCCCGTCAACGGCATCGTCCGATTCATCGGCTTCCCAGTCCCCTGTGCCAGTCACGCCGGCGACGACCCGGCGACGCGCCTCACAAGTCGATCTTCGCGTCGCGGACCGCGACGCCAACGGGCCGCGAATAGTCGAAGCGGCCTCGATCGAAACCGCGCTCGTCGACGACGTGGCGAGCCAGGCGAGCGGGACGACAGCGCCGACGTCGGCAGCGGGGCCTGCAATGCCGGACGCCGTCCGGCTGTCGGAGATCGCGTTGCCCCCCATCGTGATCAAAGAAATCGTGCTCGAGCCGCTGCCGTTCGGCGGACGCTAACCGACCCGAGGAGATTCGCATGTCGCGTGTGATCGCCGTTGCCCTGGCCCTGGCCACCCTGACGGCGAACGTCGGCGCTGGCGCCACTCAAAACCAGCCCCCTGCACCGGCGGCGCAACCCGGCACGAAACCGAAGCCGGCGCCGGCCCCGGCCCCGCAGCGGCGCCGGACCCAACGGCTCTCGACCTGCTGCCGCCAAACCCGCAGCGCCCGCCGGCACAGCTCGCGAACGTCAGGGTCGAGCTGACGATCACCGACCAGCGCGGCACGGCGCCGGCGGCGGCCAAGACCGTGAGCATGCTGCTCGCCGACCGGTTCAACGGCCGCGTCCGCACCTCCGGCAACGTGAAGGTCGGCGCGGGCTTCCAGCCGATCACCCTCAACGTCGACGCGCAGCCGGAGATTCTCCGCGACGGCCGGATCCGGGTGCAGGTCAGCCTCGAGTACCGCGCCCACAACGCCGAGTCCGGTCCGCCGGAAGACGCGCAGCCCGGCGGCCTGGTGGAACAGTTCAGCGTGATTCTCGAGGATGGCAAGTCGATGCTGATCACGCAGTCGGCGGATCCGGCAACCGATCGCAAGGTGCGAGTGGAGATGAAGGCAGCCCTGGTGAAGTAGCGTTACTGCGACACCGCGACGCGAATCGCCTCGAGGGCCTCGTTGGCTTTCGCGTTGGCCGACTGATCGAGCTTGGCGGCCAGGCGCTGCGCCTCTTCGACGTGGGCGAGGGCGGCGCCGATGCTGCCGGCGGCGGCGTTCTTGCCGACGTTCTGATAGCGCTCCCGCACCCGCCGCAGCGGCGCCTTCGCTTCCTCGAAATGGCGGCTGGCGTCGCCGAAGTTGACGTTGTAGAGGCTGACGCGGCCGTCGAGCACCTGGCCTCGCGCCTCGGCGACGTCGAGCCGGGTCCGCGAGTCGTCCAGCGCGTTCTGCAACTGGAAACGTCCCGCGCCACCGAAGCCATAACCGGCGGCAAAGGCGACAATGAGCGCGACGACTGCCGCGATGACGATCCTGGTTCGAGTCATACCTGATCCACCATCAGCAGCATCTGCACGTCACCGACGTTCGTGCCGGTCGGGCCCCAGGCGATAAGGTCACCCAGCGGCGCGAAGAAATGATACGCGTCATTGGCCGCGAGCGTCGACTCCCAGCCGAGGCCGGACGCGACCGCCCGGGCAATCGTACTCGAATCGACGATGGCGCCGCCGGCCGGCGTCGGCCCGTCGACACCGTCGGTGCCGACGCTCGCCAGCACGGCGAGGCCGGGCAGAGCGGCAACGACCGGCGCCGCCGCCAGCGCGAACTCCTGGTTGCGCCCGCCGAGGCCGCCGCCGCGAACCGTAACGGTCGTTTCTCCGGCGGCAAGAACGCAGCAGGGCGCGCCTGCGCCCCGGGCCACCGCCGCCGCACGGGCTACGAAGGCGCGGGACGCCTCTCGCGCCTCGCCCGTGACGGGTTCAGCAAGCTCGAACACGCGGTAGCCCAGCCCTTCCGCCTCCCGTCGCGCGCCGTCCAGCGCGATGCGGCAGTTCCCGACGACCTCGTAGACGTTGCCCGCGAGGCGCGGGTCGCCGGGCTTGATCGTCTCCTCCACCTCGCCGCGGCCGCCGCGGCGCAGCCGCTCGAGCACTCGCGGCGGAACACCCGGCACCGGCTCGGCGATGGCGAGAGCCTCGGCGAACGTCGTCGGGTCGCCAACCGTGGGTCCGGAGCCGATGACCGCCGGATCGTCTGCGACCGGGCCATGCACGTCGGAGATGGCGAGCGTGACCGTCCGCGCCGCGGCGGCCGCAAGCCCTCCGCCCTTGAGGCTCGACAGATGCTTGCGGACGCAGTTCAGGCGATCGATGGGTTCCCCGGCCAGCATCAGCGAACGCGCGGTCGCGATCTTGTCCTCGAGCCTGATCTCCGGCGCGGGCGCGACCAGCATCGCGGATGCGCCGCCCGACAGCAGAACCACCAGCGTCCCGTCGGCGCCGGCGGAATCACGCGCGATCTCGAGCGCGCGCCGCCCGGCCGCGACGCTTTCCATGGTCGGCAGAGGGTGCCCGGGATTCATCGACGCGAACCCGGCCGGAGGCGTGCCGCCGTCGATTCGCGGGCCGGCGATCAGGCCGGCGCGCACGCCCGCGGGCCGCGCCGCCGCGAACGCGCGGGCCATCGGCCACGCGGCCTTGCCCGCAGCGACGACGCTCACGGACTCCGGCAAGCCGGCTACCGCCTGGCGGGCGGCATCGGTCTCGAGTGCGCGCGCGACCGCGCGCGCGGGATCGATTGCGCGCACGGCGGCGCGAAGAATGGCGTCGGCGTGAGCCCGGAGTCGTGCGAGAGAATCGGTCAGTGAAGCTGCTTGGGATCGGACCAGCCGGAGAGGCCGGTAATGGCGTTGAACTTGCGCAGGAGACCGGCGAGCAGTTGCTCGGCATCGTCCTTGGCGCAGAGTTGTTCGAGTTGTGAGATGACCTTGGCGAGGGCGGCGTCGGCGTCGGTAATGGCGCTTTCCGAGAAGTACTCCCGCAAGGCCTCTAGACACTCGCGATGCCGCGTGAACTCGGCGCGGTAGAAATCAGTAGGGGTCGGAATCGAAGGCGAGCTGGGGACCCTGGCCGGATTGACAACTACGCGTGCCATGCGACTCCTTGCCTGGGACATTGACTGCGACGGGCAAAATCCAGTGTAAGCGTGCTTCTAAATCCCTGTCAACCGACCGAATTTGTTATTGCTCCCAGCCGAGCTCATCGGACCGTCCGGGCGACGATGAGGCCGCCGACGCAGCCAAGCAGCATGCCCCCGACAAGCAAGGCGATTATCACGGTAGCCGGCAGGAACACCAGGGCGCTCAGGCCGAGGCCCTCGAGGGCCATCCGCCCGTACCAGCCCTTCCCCACCATGAAGACAACCCACAGCGAGACGATGGCGACGAGCGCACCGATACCGCCCTGCAGGACGCCTTCGGCGACAAACGGCCCGCGGATGAACGCGAACGGCGCCCCCACGAGCTGCATAATCTCGATCTCGTCGCGGCGCGCGTAGGCGGCGAGCCGCACGACGTTCGCGACCGTGAGCGCCGCGGCGACGGCGAGCAGCGCCACGATCACAAGTCCGATCGTGCGCAGAAACTGTACGGCTGAGCCGAGCCGGCTGAGCCAGCGCCTGTCGTAGCGAACGTCCGCGACGCCCGCCATTGCCCCGAGCTTCGTTGCGAGCTCATCGACGGTCGCGGCCGAGGCCTGGGCCGCTGGCGTCAGCCGGACCTCGATCGACGCCGGAAACGGGTTGCGCGACAGCTTGTCGGCGGCCGCCGAGAGGTCGGGAAAATCCTGGCGAAAGCGGGCGATGGCGTCGGCCTTCGACATCTGCGTGCGGTCGCGTGCCACACCGCTCTGAGCGATCGCCCCATCGATCGCCTTCAACTGCTCGTCGGAAGCGTTGTCGCTCAGGAACACTGACATCTCCGCCGACTCGCTCCACCGGCCGATGACCTGCTGCAGGTTGCCGTTGACCATCAGGAAGAACCCGAGCACGAAGAGGCCCGCCGCGATGGTGAGGATGGCGAGCGCCGCCGAACGCCAGCTGCGCAGCAGGCTGGCGCCCGCTTCGGTCAGAAAGTACTTGAGTGCGCGCATGCCTCAGTTGACCTCGACGATGCGGCCGTGGTCGAGCGTCAGGGCGCGCCGGCCGACGCGGCGAATCAGCTCGCGGTCGTGCGTCGCGACGAGGACGGTCGTACCGCGCGCGTTGATCTCGCGGAAGAGGTTCATGATCTCGAGGGAGAGGTCGGGGTCGAGGTTGCCGGTGGGCTCATCGGCGAGGATGATCTGCGGATCGTTGACCAGGGCGCGGGCAATCGCGATCCGCTGCTGCTCCCCGCCCGACAGCTCCATCGGGTAGGCGTTCATCCGATGCTGGAGCCCGACCCACTTGAGCACCTGGAACGTCCGGCGCTGCTGCTGCGTCACGGCCATGCCGAGGACGTGCGGCACGAATGCGACGTTCTCCAGCACCGTCTTCGTCGGCAGCAGCTTGAAATCCTGGAAGACAAACCCGAGCGAGCGGCGGTAGGCCTGGACTTCGGCCGACGTGAGGGTCGCCAGATCGCGGCCGCCGACGACGAGGTGACCGTCGGTCGGCACGTCGCGCCGGAGCAGCAGCCGGAGCAGCGTCGACTTGCCGGCGCCGCTCGGGCCGGTGAGGAAGACGAACTCGCCCTTGTCGACACGCAGCGACAGGTCGCGCAGCGCGTAGACGCCCCGGCCGTACAGCTTCGAAAGGTTGTGCGCCTCGATCAAGACTCGAGCATCTTCTTCATCAGCGCGTTTACCATCGCGGGGTTGGCCTTGCCGCGCGTCGCCTTCATCACCTGCCCCACCAGGAACCCGAAGGTCTGCTGCTTGCCGGCGCGATACTGGACCACCGCCGACTGGTTGGCGGCGATCACGTCGCGGACGGCGGCGGCCAGCGCCGCGTCGTCGTTGATGCTCGCCAGGCCTTCGGCCTCGACGATGTCGGCCGCGGCCCGGCCCGACCCGTACATCTTCTCGAACACGTCCTTCGCTATCGGCCCGGTAATCGTGCCCGACTCGACGAGGCGAATCAAGCCCGCCAGTGCGGCGGGGGTCAGCGGCACGGCCTCGACGTCGACGCCGAGCTCGTTCATCTTGCGCGTCAACTCGCCCATGATCCAGTTGCTGGCGGCCTTGGCGTTACCGGCGGCCGCGGCCGTGGCCTCGAAATAGTCGCCGAGAGCCCGCGACTGGGTGAGGATGGCGGCGTCGTAGTCAGGGATGGCGTAGTCGGCGACGAAGCGGCGGCGGCGCGCGTCCGGCAGCTCCGGCAGGGTGCGGCCGATCTCCTCGACCCAGGCAGCGGCGACTTCGAGCGCGGGCAGATCCGGCTCGGGGAAATACCGGTAGTCGTGCGCCTCTTCCTTGCTCCGCATCGAAAGCGTGCGGCCGGCCGCCGCGTCCCAGAGCCGCGTTTCCTGCTCGACCCGGCCGCCGCTGCTGACGAGCGCAATCTGCCGCTCGATCTCGAACTCCAGCGCCTTCTGCACGTGCCGGAACGAGTTCAGGTTCTTGATCTCCGCCTTGGTGCCGAACTCCGTCTGGCCAGACGGTCGCACCGACACGTTGGCATCACAGCGCAGGCTGCCCTCTTCCATGTTGCCGTCGTTGACGCCGATGGCGACGAGGATCGCGCGCAGCCGGCTGAAGAACTCGGCCGCATCCGCCGCCGACCGGATGTCCGGCTCCGTAACGATCTCGAGCAGCGGCACGCCGCTGCGATTGAAGTCGAGGCACGTCCGGTCGTCCGAGTCGGCGAAGCCCTCGTGCAGCGACTTGCCGGCGTCCTCTTCGAGATGCGCCCGGGTGATGCCGACGCGCCGCGCCTGGCCGGCGTTCTGGTACTCGACGTGTCCGGTGAGGGCAATCGGCTTCTCGTACTGCGAGATCTGGTAGCCCTTCGGCAGGTCGGGATAGAAGTAGTTCTTGCGCGCGAAGATCGAGACCGGCTGAATCTCGCAGTTCAACGCCAGCCCGGCGCGAATCGCGAGCTCGACCGCCCGCCGGTTAAGTACCGGCAGCGCCCCCGGCAGGCCGAGGCAGACGGCGCAGACATTGGTGTTCGGCGGCGCACCGAACAACGTGCTGCAGCCGCAGAAAATCTTGGTCCGGGTCAGCAGCTGGGCGTGAATCTCGAGCCCGATGACCGGCGCGTAGTCGGTCACGACTAGGCTCGCTGCGGCCCGGCAGCGCGGACGTCCGGTGTCGCGTCCGCCTCGAAGGCTTTGAAGTTCTCGACGAACATGCTGGCGAGGCGGCGGGCCTGCTCGTCGTAGGCGGCGGCATCCTTCCAGGTATTGCGTGGCTTCAGGACTTCCGCCGGCACCCCCGGCACCGTCGTCGGCACCGACAGGTTGAACCGGGTGTCGGTTTCGTACGGGACCGAGTCGAGCTCGCCGGCCAGCGCGGCGCGAATCATCGCCCGCGTGTGCGCGATCTTCATGCGGCTGCCGGTGCCGTACGGGCCGCCGGTCCAGCCCGTGTTGACGAGCCAGACCTTGACGTCGTGCCGCGCGATCCTCTCGCCGAGGAACCGAGCGTAGACGGTCGGGTGCAGCACCATGAACGGCGCGCCGAAGCAGGTGCTGAAGGTCGCCTTCGGCTCGGTGACGCCCTTCTCCGTGCCCGCCACCTTGGCGGTGTAGCCGGACAGGAAGTGATACATCGCGCCGGCCGGCGACAGCCGGGCGATCGGCGGCAGGACGCCGAACGCGTCGGCGGTCAGCATCACGATGTTGCGCGGGTGCCCGGCCTGGCCCGACGGCACCCAGTTGTCGATGTACGCGAGCGGATAGGCGCCGCGGGTGTTCTCGGTCAGCGTGTCGTCGTCGAGGTCGAGGACGCGGGTGACCGCATCCATCTTGACGTTCTCGAGCACGGTGCCGAACCGGCGCGTCGTCGAGTAGATCTGCGGTTCGGCCTCTTCCGACAGGCGGATCATCTTGGCGTAGCAGCCGCCTTCGATGTTGAAGACGCCATCGTCGCCCCAGCCGTGCTCGTCGTCGCCAATCAGGTTGCGATCGGGATCGCTCGAAAGCGTCGTCTTGCCGGTGCCCGAGAGGCCGAAGAACAGCGCCACGTCGCCGGCGCTGCCGACGTTCGCCGAGCAGTGCATCGAGAGGACGTCGCGGAGCGGCAGCAGATAGTTCATCACGGTGAAGATCGACTTCTTGATCTCGCCGGCGTAGCTCGAGCCGCCAATCAGCACCAGCCGCTTGGCGAAGTTGAGCAGGATGAAGACCTCGGAGTTGGTGCCGTGGACGGCCGGTTCGGCGTGCAGCCCGGGCGTATCGATCACCGTGAAGTCCGGCGTTGCCCCCTGCATGCCAATCGTGTCCGGCACATCGATGAACATGTGCCGCGCGAACAGGCTGTGCCAGGCCTGCTCGGTGATGATGCGAACCTTCAGCCGGTAGCGCGGGTCGGCGCCGGCGTAGCAGTCCTGCACGAACAGCTCGCGCCCTTCGACGTAATTCAGCAGCCGCTGGTGGATGGCGTCGAAATGGCGCGCTTCGATCGGCCGATTGACCTTGCTCCACCACACACGGTCGGCGCTCGACGGCTCCTGGACGATGAACTTGTCGTTCGGCGATCGACCGGTATGCTGACCGGTCCGGCACACGAGCGGCCCCTGCGCCGAGATCAGCGCCTCACGGCGCTGCACTGCCTCCTCGTAGAGCGCGGGAACACTGAGATTCCAGTAGACCCGCGCCACATTGGTGATGCCGTGTAGCTCGAGTCCACTCGCCTGCTGCGACTGTGCCATCCTCTCCTCTATCGATCCGCTGGCGCGCTGCCTGACCACGCTGATGCTTCTGGGCCCATAACCCGCGCCGCACCGGAACTTTGCGGGCGCCGAAAGAGAGTGATCGTACTGAGAGCGGTGACTGGAGTCAATTGCAGGGCGTGGCGGAGACTGCCGTGCCTGGCACGACGCGCCGGCGCCGCCAGTCGCATCGACGGCGGCGCCCGGCCGATCAGGTGCCGATGAGGGCGGTTAAAGCGTCGACGACGCGGGCGTCGAACTGGCTGCCGCGGTGCCGCGTCAACTCGGCGATCGCCGCCTCCGGCGAACAGGCGTCGCGGAAGACCCGGGCGTGGGTCATCGTGTCGTAGGCGTCGGCAACGCAGACGATTCGCGCCGGCAGCGACACGTCGTCGCCGCGCAGGCCGGCGGGATAGCCGAGACCGTCGGGCCGCTCCTGGAAATCGCGGACGATGTCCGCGGCCGGCGCCAGGTACGGCATCTGCTGGATCAACCGCGCCCCGACTGCCGGATGCGACCGGATGATCCGCCGTTCTTCCGCGGTCAGCGGCGCCGGCTTGCGCAGCACCGCTTCCGGCATCGCCAGCTTGCCGATGTCGTGCAGCAGCGCGCCCCGCTCGACGACGGCGACGTCGGCCGGCGGCAGGTCGAGCGCGTGCGCCAGGCTCGCCGCCAGGGCCGCGACACGGTACGCGTGTCCGTAGCCGTCGGGCGTCGCCGCCGTCAGCGTCGCGAGCAGGCCGTCCAGCGTCCTGTCGGAGTCGACGTGCCAGGCTTCGAGCACTGCCGCCAGCTGCGACTCCCGGCCGCGCATCTCCGCCTCCAGCGACTCGCGCCAGACTCGGACATCGGCGGCAGTGCGGTGCCAGTCGACGGCGCGCGCCACCGCGTCGAACAGCCGTTCGCGATCGAACGGCTTCGTCAGGTAGTCGACGACCCCCTGGCGCAGGCCTTCGACCGCCGCGGCGACGTCGTTGACGCCGGTTGCAATGACGACGGCGATGTCGGGAAACTCGCGGCGCAGCAGGTCGGTGAGCCATAGCCCGCCCTGGCCCGGCATGCGCAGATCGCACACCACCACTGCTGCCGGTGCCTGCGCCAGGCGCTGCAGCGCCTCGTCGGCATCACCGGCGACGGTCACGGCGTAGCCGCGCGACTCGAGCCAGCGCCGCATGACGTTGCGCACGCTCGGCTCGTCGTCGACGACCAGGACCGAGCGCTCCTGTTCGACGCAGGCGGCGTCGGGGCTGCGACGGGGGGCGACACGAACATCCATCGCGATCAGGCCCCGAGATAGGCCGAGTGCCGCCGGCGCGAGATGGTGGCGGAGAGGTCGAGCCGTTCGAGCCGGCGGTACAGTGCCCGCCGGCTCAGGCCGAGCATCTGGGCTGCCGCCTTCTTGTTGCCGCCGGTGCGCACCAGGGCGCGCTGGATGTGATCGCGCTCGACGTTGACGAGCAAATCGGTATCGGTTTCGGCCGCCGCCGCGCCCACCGGCACGCTCTCGCGCGTCGTCATGGTGACGGCCGGCGGCAGGCAGACGACGAGCTCGCGCTCGGTGACGAACTCGCCGTCGGCGAGGATGCAGGCGCGCTCGATGACGTTGCGCAGCTCACGGACGTTGCCTTCCCACAACGACTCGGTCAGCAGACGTTCGGCGCCGGGCGTCAGCCCGCGCAGCGGCTTCTGCAGCCGCTCGCCGATCTCCCGGACGAACGCCGCGGTCAGGTAGGGAATGTCCTCGCGCCGCTCGCGCAGCGGCGGCAGCTTCACCTCGACGACGTTGAGGCGGTAGAAGAGATCGCCGCGGAAGCGTCCGGCCGCGACCTCCGCGCGCAGGTCCTTGTTGGTGGCGGCGAGCACGTGGACGTCGACGCGCCGCGCGTCGAGAGCTCCGACCCGCGTCACCTCGCCGAGCTCGAGCACGCGCAGCAGCTTCGCCTGCGCCGTTGGCGGCAGGCCGCCAATCTCGTCGAGGAACAGCGTGCCGCCGTCGGCGAGCTCGAAGAGGCCGGGCTTGCTGTCGCTGGCGCCGAGGAAGCCGCCGCGGACGTGGCCGAACAGCTCGCTCTCGAACGCCGTGTCGTTGACCGCCGAGCAGTTGACCGCGATGAACCGCCGCTCGCGCCGCGGCCCGAGGCTGTAGAGGGCGCGGGCGACCAGCTCCTTGCCCGTCCCAGTCTCGCCCGTGATCAGGGCCAGCCGGACGTGCGGCGCCAGCCGCCGAATCATGCCGAAGAGATCCTGCATCCGCGGCGCGCGGCCGATCATGCCGCAGAACTCGAGGCGGCGCGCGAGCTCGCCTTCGATCGAGAGCACGCTCTGCCGCCGTTCGATCTCGTCACGGACGCTGGCGAGCAACTGCTCGAGCCGGCCGAAGTCGAACGGCTTCGTGAGGTAGTCCATCGCGCCGAGCTTCACCGCTTCGACCGCGGTGTCGACCGAGGCGAAGCCGGTCATCAGGACGGCCTGACAGTGCGCGTCGACGTCGCGGATCGCGCGCAGGATGTCGAGCCCGCCGACCTCCGGCATCCGCAGATCGACCATGACGAGGTCGGGCCGCCGCGCCTGAATCAGGGCGATGGCATCGCGGCCGCGCGAACAGGTCGCAACCTCGAACCCGAGGCGCTCGGCGAAGCGGGAGATCAGATCGAGAATGCCTTGTTCGTCGTCGACGATGATGAGTAACGGCTTCTGGCCGGTCATGCGTCCTCTCCTGGGATCAGCGCGAGCAGTGCCGCGCGCATCGCGCGCAGCTGGAACGGTGGCATCAGGACGGCGCATCCCTGCTCGCGGCCGAACTGCTCCACCTCGCCGTCGTCGGCGGCGGTCGAGACGACGATGAGCGGCTGCGGTGCCGCCGCGTGGGCGGCGCGCCAGCCGGGAAGGTCGGCGGCAAGGATGCCGCGATCGACGAACGCCGCCGCGCAGCCGCCGAGGCGGTAGCGCTCGAGCGCGTCGGTGGCACTGGCGGCGGGCGCGACGGCGTAGCCCCAGGCCGCGAGCGCCGCGGTCATGAAGTCGCGCTCACCCTGGTCGGGATGGGCGACGAGCAGCGTGCCGCGATCCGCGGCGGCGCCGCCCTGCCGCGCCGGCAGCAGGATGGTGAACGTCGTGCCGACGCCAACGCGGCTCGCGACCGAGATGTGCCCGCCGTGGTCGCGGATGATGCCGTAACAGATGCTGAGGCCCAGCCCGGTGCCTTCACCGACGTCACGGGTAGTGAAGAACGGATCGAAGATCCGCGTCAGGTTCGAATGGTCGATGCCGTGGCCGGTGTCGGCAACCGAGAGCTCGACGGCCCCCGCACGCCGATCGAGCCGGGCCGCGACCGTGAGACGACGCAGTGACCGTCCGCGCATCGCCTGCTCGGCGTTCAGCACGAGGTTGAGGAGCGCCTGCTGCAGCTGGCCGCCGTCGACGAGCACGGGCGGGAGGTCGGCGTCGAACTCGGTCACGAGCTCGATGCTGTTCAGGCGGAACTCGTAGGTCCGCAGCGAGAGCACGCGTCCGACAAGATCGGCGACGTCCTGCGGCACGCGCGCCGCCGTCTGGCGCCGCGCGAACGCCAGCAGGTTGCGGACGATGCTGGCAGCGCGTCCGGACTCCTCGGCGATGCGCCGGAGATCCTGGCCGACGGCGTCGCTCGAGCGGGACACGTCGCCCGACCGCCATTCGCTCTCGAGCAGCTGCGCGAAGCCGATGACGCTGGTCAGCGGGTTGTTGAGCTCGTGCGCGACGCCGGCGACGAGTTGACCGATCGCCGACAGCTTCTCCGCCTGGAGCAGCTGCGCCTGCGTCGACTTCAACCGCTCGAGGGTCGCGGTCAGCTGGCCGTTCGCCTTCGCGAGCTCGTCGCTCAGGGCCTGCAGCCGCCGCGCGCTGCGCGTCTCCTCGGTCACGTTCTTGGCGACCTGGACGACCGACGCGCCTTCCGTCAGCCCGTCGGCCGGGAACGTCGTCACGCTGAGGATCTGCTGGCTGGCCAGCGTAATCTCGGCGCGTTCCGCGCCTTCCTGCAGCAGCGCCCGGCCGACCGCGCACGACGGGCAGCCGCCGCCGCAGAGCCCGACCTCGTGGCACGGAATGCCCGGCAGTTCCGTGACCGGACGTTCCAGCAGCGCCGCCAGCGCGGTGTTGCCGCGCAGCAGCTTGCCGCGTTCGTCGAAGACCGCGATCGGATCGCTGATCGCGTCGAACGTCCGCTCCCACTCCTGCTTGCCGCGGCGGACCGAGTCGTGCAGCCGCGCGTTCTGCACCGCGACGACGATCTGACCGGCAATCAGCGCCAGCAGACGCTCGTCGGCGAGGTCGAAGCGGCGCGGACTCGACGAGCCGAGACTGAGAACGCCGACGAGCGCGCTGCCGGCGACGAGCGGCAGGCTGATGCCGCTGCGAAGCGCCAGGTCCGTGCGCATGGTCGTCGGCTTCTGCAGCTTGAGGTCTTCGATGACGACGGCGGTGCGCGTCGCGATCACCTGATCGCTCAGCCAGGCATCCGAGGCATCCCAGAACGCCTGCAGGCGCGGCGGGCCGACGAGGGCGGCGACTTCGTAGCGGCCGGTACGCTCGTCGCGCAGCCGAATCGACGCGCCGACCGCGTCGAAGGCTTTGACGATGCGCTGCAGCGCCCCGGTCAGGACCTCATCGAGCTCGAGCGACTGGCCGATGCCGTCGGCGATCTCGTTGATGGTCTGGAGTTCCCACAGCAGCCGCCGGTTGTCGACCGTCATCTGGTCGACGAGGAGCGACGCCTGGCGTTCGAATCGACATGATGAAAAGGCGCGCGTGCCGCCATCGGCACACGGGCGCCGATCACGGTGGCAAGAGCCGGGCCGCACGCGCACACGGCGCGGCAGTCGACGCCAGGGGCTGTCAGGAGAACCAGTTGCGGGAACAGGGGCGGCGCAGGATCAGCCGGTGTGCACCGGCGATGTTTCACAGCTGAAATACCCGGAGGTTGCAGCGGTGAAACATGCCGCCGGCGGGACGTCAGCTTTCGATGCCGTGCTTCTTCATCAGACGCCACATCGTGGTGCGGCTGACCTGCAGATCGCGGGCGGTGGCACCGATCTCGCCATGGTGGCGCGCCAGCGCCGCCACCACCATCTCGCGTTCCGCCTTTTCCCGCGCCGCCGCCACGCCGCCGTCCGGGGCTGGCGCGTCCGGTTCGGCGAGCAGTTCCTCGGGCATGTCGTCCGGGGTCAGATCGGGCGGGCGGGCGATGGCGATGGCGCGCTGGATGATGTGTTCGAGCTGGCGGACGTTGCCGGGATACGTGTACGCAGTCAGGATCGCCATCGCCTCGGGCGCGCAGCCGCTGACGCCGCGCGCCGGGCCGTTGCGGGCGAGAAAGTGCGCGACGAGCAGCGGGATGTCGCCGGTGCGCTCACGCAGCGGCGGCAGATGCACGTGGTGGACGTGAATGCGGTAATAGAGGTCGGTCCTGAACTCGCCGGTCGTGGTCGCGGCCTTGAGATCGATGTTGGTCGCGGTGAGGAACCGGACGTCGACGTGGCGGCTGGCATTCTCGCCGATGCGGCGAATCTCTCCCGACTCGAGCGCCCGCAGGAGCTTCGCCTGGAGGGCGTTCGACAGCGTCCCGATCTCGTCGAGGAAGAGCGTCCCGCCTTCCGCGTGCTCGATCAGGCCCTCGCGCGCGCTGGCGGCGCCCGTGAACGCGCCTTTCGCATGGCCGAACAGTTCGGCCTCGAGCAGCGACTCCGTCAGCGCCGCGCAGTTCACGGCGACGAAGGCCTTGGCGGCACGGCCGCTGCCGGCGTGAATCGCCCGCGCCGCCAGCTCCTTGCCGGTGCCGGTCTCGCCCGTGATCAGCACCGTGCCGGGCGCGTCGGCGGCGCGATGAATCAGGTCCTTGACCCGCGCCATCGCCTTGCTCTCGCCGACCAGCGCCGCGAGCGAGGGGTGCGGCTGGTTCTGGCGCTGCAGCAGGTCCACCTGGCGCGCCAGCTGCCGCCTCTCCGCCGCCGACTTCACGCGCATCAGGAGCTCGTCGCGGAAGAACGGCTTCTGCACGAAATCGACCGCGCCAAGCTTCATCGCTTCGACCGCGGTGTCGACGGTGCCGAAGCCGGTCATGATGATGAACGACGCGTCGACGCGGACGTCGCGCAGCTGCTTGAGCACCTCGATGCCCGACAGCCCCGACATGCGCAGGTCGGAGAGGATGACGTCGAAAGCATCGCCGCGGGCGAGCTCGAACCCCTCTTCCCCGCTGGTTGCCGTCTGCACGGTGTAGCCTGCGGCGCGCAGCATCCGGGTGATGCTCTCGCGCACGCCCTCATCATCGTCTATGACCAGGAGACGCGCCATGTGGCCCTAACTGTAGCATCCGGATTCACCGATAGACGGAGGGTGAGGCGCGCTGTCGCTGCTCTCGTCTGCCTGTTCGTCGCGGGGTGCGCCGGCCGATCGGTTGCGCCACCGAAGTCGGCCGCCGTCCCGCCGCCGCCTCCAGCGCCGGCTCCGGCGCCGGCAGACCTGCCGCGCCCGGCGACGGTGACGCCGGCGGTACGGGTCCGGTTCGTCGAACGCGGCGAGACCGTCGTCCGTGACGTCGCCCTCGAGGACTACGTGCGCGGCACGATCATCAGCGAGTTCGCCCCGGCAGCCGGGAGACCCGAGACGGTCGAGCGCATGCTCGAAGTCCAGGCCATCGTCAGCCGCACCTACGCGGCGTTCAACCGCGGCCGGCACCAGCGTGACGGCTTCGACTTGTGCGCGACGACGCATTGCCAGCTGTTCGAGCCCGGCCGCCTCGCCACCTCGCGGTGGGCGCCGTCGGCCGCCGCCGCCGTCGGGCGGACGGCCGGCGTCGTCATCGCGTTCGACGGACGCCCGGCGCAGGCGATCTTCCACGCCGACTGCGGCGGCCGCACCAGCGGCGCCGCCGACGTCTGGGGCGGCGCATCGCCCGCCTACCTGGTAGCGCATTCCGACGAAGACGCCGCCGATGCCGCGCACAGCACCTGGACGTACCGCGCCTCGGCCGACGCCGCGGCGATCGCCCTCAACAGCGACCCCCGCACCCGCGTCGCCGGGCCGATCGTGTCAATCGAGGTCGTCGAGCGGGACAGCGCCGGACGCGCGCTGCGCATCGCCGTTCGTGGACGGCCGACGGCCGATCGTCCCGGCGTCAACGAGACCATCGTCCGCGGCGATGTCGTGCGCCAGATCCTGGCGAACACCTTCGGGGCACGCGCGATTCGCAGCACCCTGTTCGACCTTCACCGCGACGGCGCGTGGCTGGTCTTCTCGGGCCGCGGCTTCGGTCACGGCGTCGGGCTCTGCCAGGCCGGCGCGTTCGCCCGCGTCGCCGCCGGCACGACCCCGGCCGACGTTCTCCGCTTCTACTATCCCGGCACCCGTCTGCTGCATCTCCCGTAAGCCCCTGAAGAAAGTTCGAACTTCGAAGTTCGAACTTCGAACTTTCTTAATCAGCCTGTCATCGTATAGACGACGACGTTGACGCCGAACTTGGTGTTGTCGTCGCGCTGGAACCGCTTGTTGCGCCAGTCGTAGTCCCACTCGCAGCCGTAGTCCTTGTTGCTGTAGAGCACGCCGACGCGCTTCTCGTGCTCGACCGCGCGCAGGTAGTCGTGCACGATCTCGTCACCCCACCCGTTCAGTTCGTGCGAGGTCGTCGGCGGGCCGTCGTCGAACGTGAAGAAGCTGCGGTAGATCGAATGCCGGTTCGGAAGCCTGGGCATCGCAGACGCCGGGAAGATCGCCTTCATCTCTTCCTCGAAGCTGCGGGCGTAAAGCCCCTTGATGTCGTGGTTGCAGTCGTCGGAGAAGAGCAATCCGCCGTGCTCGACGAAGCGCTTGAGCCGCTCGCGCTCGTCGCGGCTGAACCGCACCAGCTTGTGGCCGGTCATGAAGAGGAAGGGAAACGCCAGCAGCTCCTCGGACGAAGCCGTGATCACCACTTCCTCGGGGTATACCGGGATGGTCGTGTACTCGACGATCGAGTTGAGGATGTTGGCCGCCACCTTCGGGTTATAGTCCCAGTCGCCAGACTCGTAGCGAAGTCGGGCGAAGACGAACTCCGAAGCGCGCGGTTTCCCCTGGACCAGACCCATGCCGCGATTCTATTCAATCCGATGGCGCGGTTGCCCGCGAGGGATGCCGTCGCGGTGCCTCGTCCGGGGTGTCGGGCCCGCCATGTTCCCCACCCGATCGAATCGCGGCGAATCGCTCGACTGTCCGCTATAATGGACGCGGAGCCGAGTTCACGGTAAACAGTGACCGCCGGGAAGCGTAATCAGATGACAGGTGCTCAGGCCGCGAGCCTCCCCAGCCGCGAAGCCGACAGCGTGGCCGCTTCCGCCGTCAAGGCGATGCAGGCCGAAGGCCGCCACGCCGAAGCTCGTGAGCGATATGCCGAGCTCGTCGCCCGTCATCAGCGGCGCGCCGCGCGAATCGCGTTTCATTACCTGCGCGACGCCGCCGAAGCGGACGAGGCGGTGCAGGACGCGCTGGTCAAGGCCTACTCGCACCTCTCGTCGTTCCGCGAGGAGCTGCCGTTCGAGGTCTGGTTCACCCGGATCCTGATTAACGGCTGCCTGGATCGCATCAAGGCGCGGACGCGGCGGGAACGCTGGCTGGTGCCGATGCCGGAGTCGCCGACCGGCCAGCGCGACTTCGCCGAGCGCGTCGCCGGCAACGGACCATCGCCGGAGGATCAGGTGCTCGGCCGGGAGCGGCGGCAGAAGCTGGCAGCGGCGCTGTCGCGGCTGCCGGAGCGTCAGCGGTCGGTGTTCATGCTGAGCCACTACGAGGGCTGCACCTCACGTGAGGTCAGCGCGCTCACGGGGCTGAACGAGTCGACGGTTCGCGTGCACCTCTTCAGGGCAATTCGACGCCTGCGGACGCTGCTCGCGGATTCACCGGGACTTGGCCTGGAAAGGGAACGACGTCGTGCCACTTCTTGATCGGATCAGGAGAACGAGTTTGAACGGCCACCTCACCGAGGTGGCCTTGACGGAAGTCTGGACGGCATCGCTCGACGCCGGTCAGCCGCCGACCGATCCGCATCTCACCACCTGCGCAGACTGCCAGGCGCGATACGCCGAGTTCACCGCCTGGATGGACGGCCTGCGCAACGAGGCGCACGACGAAGCTGACGTGATCTTCACGACCGATCGGCTGGCGGCGCAGCAGTCGCAGGTGATGCGCCGGCTCGAGGCGCTCGAGCGTCCGGCCCGCGTGATCGCCTTCCCGAAGCTCCCCGGTCCAGTCGCCAGCCCGCAGCGTAACGTCCAGCGCTGGGTCGCCACGGCGGCCGCGGCCGGCCTGATCATCGGCCTTGCGGCCGGCCAGTTCGTCGACATTCGCGACGCGTTCGGCGGGCCCGAGCTCGGCTCGGTGACCCAGTCGGCGCGCGCGACCCAGAACCCGCGCGCGATCGGCTCGACGCCTGCCGTGACGCCCGTCAGCGCGACCTCCCTCTCCGACGAGGCCATCTTCTTCGGCGACGGCGTCCGCAGCGGCCAGTATTCGACGCTGCAGACGATGGACGACATCACCCCGCGGGCCCGGGATCTGGACCAGGTCCGCTAGCGCGAGTGGCTACTCCCCAGCCCCTCATCTTCCGCAAGGGCCTCGACATGAAGGAGGCCGTCGCGGGAGAGCTGGCGGCGGCCTACCACAGCCGTATCGTCGACGACGTCCGCGCCCGCGACTTCCGCTACGACGCTGGCCGGCTCACCGTCCACCTCGCCCGCGAGTTCGGCTTCTGCTACGGCGTCGATCGCGCCGTCGACTACGCCTACCAGGCGCGGCGGCGGTTTCCGGACCGCAATGTCTTCCTCACCGGCGAGATCATCCACAACCCGCACGTCAACGACCAGCTGCGCGACGCCGGCATCAGGTTCCTGAGCGATCCGGGCGAGTCCTGGGACACGCTGGGGGCGGAGGACGTCGTTATCCTGCCGGCTTTCGGCGTGACGGTCGGCGACATGGCGCGGCTCGTCGAGCAGGGCTGCACGCTCGTCGACACGACCTGCGGCTCGGTGCTGAACGTCTGGAAGAACGTCGTTCGCTACGCCCAGGACGGCTTCACCGCGATCATCCACGGCAAGGTCAAGCACGAGGAAACGCGGGCGACGGCGTCGCAGGCGCTGAAGTACCCGCGCGGCCGGTTTCTCGTGGTGCTCGATCGCGCCGAGGCCGGGATCGTCTGCGACTACATCAGGCAGGGCGGCAGCCCGGAGCAGTTCCTCGCCCGGTTCGGTGAGGCGGTCTCGCCCGGCTTCGATCCGAGCCAGGACCTCCTCCGCATCGGCTGCGCCAACCAGACGACGATGCTGATGTCCGAGTCGCTCGAGATTGGCGAAATGCTGCGCGAGGCGATGCGGGAGAAGCATGGCGATGCGGCGCTGCCGCAGCACTTCCGCGCCTTCGACACGATCTGCAGCGCGACCCAGGAGCGCCAGGATGCCGTCAACGCGCTGCTCGCCGGAGAGCAGCTCGACCTGATGCTCGTCGTCGGCGGCTACAACAGCAGCAACACCTGTAATCTCGCGCGAATCTGCGCCGAGCGGGTGCCGACGTATCACATCGCCGATCCCTCCTGCCTGATCTCGGCGGATGAGGTTCGGCACCGTCCCGTCGGCGCCCCGTCGACCAAGCTGACCCGCGAGGAGACGACCCGCGGCTGGCTGCCGTCGAGCGGCCAGCTCACCGTCGGCCTCACGGCCGGCGCCTCGACCCCCAACAACATCGTCGGCCAGGTGATCGAGAAACTGGGGGGATTTGCCGTCGGACCCGGTGGAAATTGACCCCCTTTCCGCCTGCCACAGTTTTGTCTAAACTCTCCCGCCCGCTCGCGTCGAGAAGCAAGGTCGCGGCCAGCTGATTTTCCGGTTTGTTTTCAACTATTTGCAGCGGCACCGGCGCCGCGTCGCGGCGGTCGTGCGCAGGGGCAAACCGTAAACGTCCGGGGCGAAAGGGTCGTAATACGGCCTGTAATCAGACAACTTCGGAGAGCACGACCGAATGGCCAGATATCTTCCGCTCCTTCTTGCGCTGGCGCTCCTCGCCCCGGCGCGTCCCGCCGCCGCTTCCGACTGCGAGTTGCAGCAGCAGCCGCAGCGTGGCGGGGACTCGAAAGACAAGCCGGGGACGCAGGCGGATGAAACGCCACGGTGGAAGTGGTGGAAGCACGCCGACAGCCGCCGCGAGCTCAGCCTGACCGATCATCAGTCGAAGAAGATCGACGAGATCTGGGAAGGTACCGCGCCGAAGCTGCGCGCGACCTGGCAGGAGCTCGAGAAGCAGCAGGAAATCCTCGACAAATTGATCAAAGAGAACACGGCGGACGTTTCTGTCGTCTCTCAGCAGGTCGAGAAGGTCGAGAAGCTTCGCGCCGAGCACACAGCGATGCGGACGGTGATGATCTACCGCATGCACCTCCTCCTCACCCCCGAACAGCGCGTCAAAGTCGACGCGATGCGCGCCAAGGCCGATGCCGATCGCAAGCGGCAGGACGAGGAGCGCAAGCGACAGGGCAAGGACAATCGCTGACGCTCGCGCGGTAGGTCGAACGTCGTTTTCATTCTTCTGGAGGCAATTCGTGAGCAAGTCCGCACTTCTTCTCAGCGCGACCGCGATGTCGCTGGCGCTCGCCGCGCCGCTCGCCGCGCAGTCTGGCAGCGCGCAGCCGCCGACCGACAGCCAGGTCAAGTCGCTCATCGATCAGGCGATGGTCCGCCTGAACACGTCGGCGGGCGCGACGCAGGACCAGGCGAAAGCGGCGACCGCCGGGCCGCGGGTTGACATGTCGGTCGATGACGCCGTCGGCCGGGCGCTCGAGCGCAACGTTGCGCTCGCCTCGCAGCGCCTGACGCCGCAGACCTTCGACTACGCGCTCGCAGCGACGCGCGCGTTCTACCGGCCGAACGTCACGTCTCAGGTGAGCAACAACTCGCAAACAGTGCTCGGCCGGCTGACGACCGACGGCGGCCTCAAGACCAACCAGGACACCGCGGGCTGGAACGCCGGGATCACGCAGAACTTGCCGTGGTACGGCGGTAACTACCAGGTGAACTGGACGAACAACCGCCAGGTGACGACCCAGACGACGGCGCAGTTCCTGACTGCCTATACAACCGGGTTCCAGGCTCAGGTCACCCAGCCCCTGCTCTCGAACCTGAAAACCGACAACAACCGCATTACGCTCCTGACGACGGCCATCCAGCAGGACGTGGCGGATCTCGATCTGCAGGCGACGGTAGCGAGCACGATCGCGCAGGTTCGCCACGCCTACTGGGAACTGGTGTTCGCGGTCATGAACCTCGAGAACCAGCGAATCTCGCTGGATCTCGCCGCGAAGCTGGTGTCGGACAACAGGGCACGCGTCGAGATCGGCACCATGGCGCCGATTGACGTCGTCCAGGCCCAGGCTGAGGAAGCGACGCGCCGTCAGACCCTCGTCAACGCCGAAGCGACGCTGCAGAACAACGAGCTCTCGCTCAAGCGGTTGATCGTCAACGGCACCGACGATCCGGTCTGGACCTCTTCCATCAACGCCACCGATCGACCCACGCCCGGCACCGAAGCGATCGACCTCGAAGCGGCGGTGCGGAACGCGCTGACCAACCGCACCGATCTCCTGACCCAGAAGAAGAACGTCGATACGGCCAACATCAACCTGCGCAGCTTCTCGAACCAGTCTCTGCCGACGTTGAACCTGGTGGGAACGTACCGGCTGGACGGACGCGGCGGACGGCCCAGTGAGCCGGGAATCCCGCCCTCCAACTGGTGGGACGCGCTCGGCGGCATCGGGAACATCGACGCTCCGACCTGGACGGTGCGGCTCGACTTCGCCTATCCGATTGGCAGGAGCCAGGCGGAGGCCAACAAGGCCCGGCAGGAAATCATCGTTCGGCAGACCCAGACCAACATCAAGGCGACCGAGCTGCAGATCGCCACCGAGGTGACGGCGGCGGCGATCGCGATCCGCAACTCGCTGGAAGCGATCCAGGCGGCGCGGGTGGCTCGGGAACTGTCCGACGAGCGCGCCAAGGCGGCGCAGAGCAAGCTCGAAGTCGGCATGGCGACCAACTTCGAAGTCGTCCAGGCGCAGCGCGACCTCGCCGACGCGCGCAACCGCGAACTGCGCGAGCACCTCAACTATCGTCGCGCCCTGGTCGATTTCCAGCGCGTCCAGATCAGCCCGCGGTAACAGCTCGACGCCTCTGCCGCCGGCAGTCAGCCATCACCTGACCGCCGGCAGCGGACAGCCGACAGCGGCCTTCAAGCCATGCGAAGAACAATCGCGATCGTCATCGTCGCCGTCGTCGGTGTCGGCGGTTTCCTGCTCTACAACCGGAGCGGCAACGCCGCCGATCCCGGCGCCGCTGCGGGTGCGCCCGGCGGCGGCCGCGGCATGTCCCGGCCGCCGATGCCAGTCGAGTTCGCGAACGTCAAGAAGGCGCCGGTCAGCGAGCAGATCCTCCTCGTCGGCAACCTGATTGGCGCCGCGACCGTCGACGTCGTGCCGCGCGTCAACGGCCGGCTGCAGTCCGTGAATGTCAAGCTCGGCGACTCGGTCAAGCAGGGCCAGATCATCGCCCGCGTCGAAGACCTGGAGATTCGCGAGCAGGTGCGGCAGGCGGAAGCGACCTACCGCGTCAGCGAGGCCTCGATTCGCCAGCGCGAAGCCGACCTGAAGCTGGCCAAGAACAACCTCGACCGGTCGCGCAACCTCTACGAGCGCCAGCTGCTGCCGCAGCAGACGTTCGACGACGTCGACGCGCGGCACCAGGCGGCGCTGGCGCAGCTCGACCTGGCGCGGGCGCAGTTCGAGGCCACTCGCTCCCGCCTCGACGAGCTCAAGATCACGCTGTCGAACACGCAGATCGTCGCGCCGGTCGATGGCTTCATCGGCAAGCGCTTCCTCGATCCGGGAGCGTTCGCCAGCACCAACGCGCCGGTGGCGTCGGTGGTCGACATCCGCACCGTGCGCATGGTCGCCAACCTGGTCGAGCGCGACATGCGCCGGGTGCCAGCGGGCACGACCGCGAACGTCGAAGTCGACGCCTACCCGGGCGAGAAGTTCAAGGGCCGCGTCAGCCGCATCGCCCCGATTTTCGACCCGGCGACGCGCACCGCCGAGATCGAGATCGAGGTCGCGAACGTCGACTACCGCCTCAAGCCCGGCATGTATTCCCGCGTCAACCTGACGATCGACACGCGCGCCAACGCGCTGACGATCCCGCGCAACGCGCTCGTCGAGCTGCAGGGCAAGACCGGCGTCTTCATGGCGCAGGCGCCGAGCGGCGATGGCGCCAAGCCGGCCCCGACCGCCGGTCAGGCGGCGGCACTGGTCGCGAAGTTCGTGCCCGTCACCGTCGGCATCCGCGACGGCGAGTACATCGAGGTCACCGGCGTCGACGACGGCACGCGCGTCATCACGACGGGCGCGTCGGCGCTCAAGGACGGCGACCGCATCGTCGCCGCCAACGCCGATCGCAAGCCGACGTCGACGAGCGGCGCCGGTCCGTCTTCGGGTTCAGGACAGGTCCTTCGACTGGCTCAGGACAAGGGAGCGGTAAATGAGCATTCCGCGGCTGGCAATCGAGCGCCCGATCACGATGTTCATGTTGTCGGCCGTCGTGATGCTGATCGGCGGGCTGTCGCTGGCGCGGCTGCCGGTCGACCTGATGCCGGACGTCTCCTTCCCGAGCATCACCGTCCGCGTCGGTTATGCCGGCGTCGGGCCGCTCGAGATGGAAGAGCTCGTCACCCGGCCGATCGAGCAGGCGCTCAGCGCCGTCGCCGGCCTCGAGCGGCTCGAGTCGACGTCGTCGGAAGGCTCCTCGCGCGTGACGCTTGAACCTGGCGTGGGGCACGGACCTGAACGAGGCGGCCGACGACATCCGCAACCGTCTCGATCGCGTCCGCGGCCGCCTGCCGGAGGAAGCGGACGCGCCGGTCATGTTCAAGTTCGACTCGACGGCGCAGCCGATCATGGGCGTCGGCGTCGAGGGGGACTACGACCGCGTCCGCCTGCGCGAGATCGCCGAGCACGACCTGTCGCAGCGCCTGGAGCGCGTGCCCGGCGTCGCGGCGGTGACGGTCGAAGGCGGCCTGCGCCGGCAGATTCACGTCGAGCTGTCGAAGGAGAAGATTCGCGCCCTCGACCTCCCCGTCGATCGGGTCGTCAACCTGCTCCGCACCGAGAACCAGAACATCCCGCTCGGCGAGATTGACGAGGGCGACCGCACCTACCTCGTCCGCAGCCAGGGCCAGTTCGAGAACCTGAACGAGATCAACGACCTCGTCGTCATGACCCGCGCCGGCGTGCCGGTCTACATGCGGGATATCGCGGTCGTCAAGGATGCGACCGAGGACTTCCGCTCGTTCACCCGCATCAACGGCACCCCCGGCGTCCGCCTGCGCATCACCAAGCAGTCGGGCACCAACACCGTGGAGATCGCCGACGCCGTCCGCGTCGAGGTCGCGCGCGTCAACCGCGACATGCCGAGCGTCAACCTGACGGTGCTCGACGACAGCTCGATCTTCATCAAGCGCTCGATCCACGCCGTCCAGGAGCACGCCTTCGTCGGCGGCTTCCTCGTCATGGCGATCATCTTCGTCTTCCTGCGCGACCTGCGGGCGACGTTCATCGTCTTCACCTCGATTCCGATCTCGGTGATCGGCACCTTCGCGCTGCTCTACTTCAACGGCTACACCCTGAACACGATGACGTTCGGCGGCCTGGCGCTCGGCATCGGCATGATCGTCGACGCCTCGATTGTCGTGCTCGAGAACACCTTCCGGCACATGGAGCACGGCAAGGACCGGATGACGGCGTCGATCGAGGCCAGCGAAGAAGTCTGGTCCGCGATCCTGGCCTCGACCCTGACCCACATCGCGGTCTTCGTGCCGCTGCTCTTCCTGACCGGCGTCTCGAGCATCATGTTCAAGCAGCTGTCGGTCGTGGTCATGTTCTCGCTGACGATGTCGCTGTTCGTGGCGGTGACGATCGTCCCGGTGCTCTGCTCGCGGTTACTGAAGCTGCCGCCGTCGCCGTCGGAACGGCGCGGTCTCACCGGCCGCCTCTACACCGCGAGCGAAAAATTTCTCGACGGCATGGACGACCGCTACAAGCGCATCATCGACATCGCGCTGCACCATCGTCCGACCGTCGTCGGCGTCGGCACCGCCTGCGTCGTCGCGGCGGTGATGATCCTGCCGACGATCGGCTTCGAGCTGATGCCGCAGACCGACGAAGGCGAGGTCCGGGTCACGGCGGAGCTGCCGGTCGGCACCCGCGCCGAGCGTTCCGAGGAAGTGGCGATCCGCCTCGAGCAGCTGGCCAAGGAATACGTGCCCGAGGCCGTGGACTTCGTGTCGCAGGCCGGCGGCGGCGGGTTCATGGGCGGCGGCGGCAGCCGCGTCAACCTCAACGTCCGCCTGACGCCGAAGGACGAGCGCACGCGCTCGAGCGAGCAGGTCGCGCGCGATCTGTACCGGCAGCTCCCGGGCATCATCCCGGGCGTGATCATCCAGACCCAGGCGACCGGCGGCAACCAGCAGCAGAACCGGCTGTTCGGCGGCGGCGACTCCCGCATCTCGCTCGAGATTACTGGTGACGACCTCCAGATCTCACAGCGGGTCGCCCAGAACGCCAAGGCGGTCATGGACCGCGTGCCCGAGATTCGCAATGCCCGCGTCGGCCGCGACGACGGCCGCCCGGAGCTCGCGATCCAGGTCGATCGGCCGAAGGCGGCGCTGCTCGGCCTCTCGGTGACCGGCATCGCCAACTCGATTCGCACCAACGTCGGCGGCACGCAGGCGGCGTTCTTCCGCGAGGCCGGCAACGAGTATCCGATCATCGTCCGGCTGCGCGAGGAAGACCGCGGCCGGGTCGAGGACATCAGCGACATCCTGCTGAGCACGGCGCAGGGCCAGGTCGTCGAGGCCAAGAACCTGATGACGGTCCGCAACCAGGCCGGGCCGACCGAGATTCAGCGCAAGAACCAGGAGCGCATCATCCGCGTCACCGCCGAACCGGAAGTGACGCTGAGCGAGGCAATCGGCGCCGTCCAGGCGCGGCTGTCGGAAGTGACCGTGCCGCCCGACTTCGCCGTCGGCTTCGGCGCCGAGGCGGAAGAACAGGCGCGGGCGTTCTCACAGCTGCAGTTGATGCTGGTCCTCGCCATCATCCTCGTCTACGCCGTCATGGCGTCGCAGTACCAGTCGCTGCGCGATCCGTTCATCATCATGTTCTCGGTGCCGCTCGCCGCGATCGGCGTCGTGCTGGCGCTGAAGCTGACCGGCACGACGTTCAGCCTCCAGGCGTATATCGGCGTCATCATGCTCGCCGGCATCGTCGTCAGCAACGCCATCCTGCTCGTCGACTACACCAACATCCTGCGCCGCCGCGATCACGTGCCGCTGCGCGAGGCGGTCGCCCTCGCCGGCCGGACCCGGCTGCGCCCGATCCTGATGACGTCGCTGGCGACGATGCTCGGCCTGGTGCCGATGGCGATGGGCATCGGCGAGGGCGCGGAACTGCAGGCGCCGCTGGCACGCGTCGTCATCGGCGGACTGCTCGCCTCGACGCTGATCACGCTGGTCGTCGTGCCGGTGGTCTACACGATCTTCGAAGAGGGCTGGAAGGGACTTCGCTCGGGGCACGAGCCCCAGCATTCATAACAGGGCGCAGACGCCGGCGGAGCCGGCTGGCAGGTCAGGGATCGAAACGGACTCGACATCATGAAAAAATTCATCGCCTTCGTTGTCATTGTCGCCGCGCTCGGGACCGCGGGCTGGGCGTACTATGCCAGGAACAATCGTCCTGAACCGACGGTGACGTCGCTGCCCGTGAGCCGCGGCGACGTAGTGGAGCTCGTCCAGGCGACCGGAACGCTCGAGGCCGTGACCAAGGTCGACGTCGGCACGCAGGTGTCGGGCGTCATCCAGGATCTCTACGCCGACTTCAACCAGATCGTGCGCAAGGACCAGATCCTCGCCCGCCTCGATCCCTCGATCCTGCAGGTCCAGATCGAATCCCAGGAAGCGAATGTCGTCCGGGCGCAGGCGGATCTCGAGCGGCTGAAGGTGGGGCTGGTCGACGCGGCGCAGAAGTTCGACCGCGCCAAGCAGATGTTCGCGAAGGAGCTGGTGCCGCGAACCGAGCTCGAAGCCACCGAGATCGCGGTCAAGAGCGCGGAAGCGCAGATCCGGTCGTCGGAGGCGAGCCTCAAGCAGTCGCAGGCGGCGCTCAACCAGGCCCGTGTCAACCTCGGCTACACCGTGATCAAGGCGCCGATCGACGGCATCATCATCTCGCGCAATGTCGAGCCGGGCCAGACCGTCGCCTCGAGCATGAACGCGCCGGTGCTCTACTCGCTCGCGGCGGACCTGACGAAGATGCAGGTGCTGGCGAACATCGACGAGTCGGACGTCGGCCGGATGCGCCCGGGACAGCACGTCACGTTCCGCGTCGACGCCTTCCCGAGCGACGTCTTCCCCGGCACGGTCGAACAGGTCCGGCTGCAGCCGACGGTGGTGCAGAACGTCGTCGTCTACTCGACCGTCATCCAGGTGCCGAACCCGCAGCTGAAACTGAAGCCGGGCATGACGGCAAACGTCAACATCGAGGTGGCGCGGCGCAACAACGTGCTGCGCCTGCCGTCGGCGGCGGTGCGGTTCCGTCCGACCGAGCAGATGTTCCAGGTGTTGAACCAGCCGGTGCCGCCGGAAGCGCAGCGCGGCGCAGGCCGCGGCATGGCGGGCGGCCGCGAGGGCGGCGGACGCGGGCGCGAGGGCGCCGGCGGCGGACAGCCGGGTGCGGCGCAGCCGGGCGGCGCGCAGCCGGGCGCGGCTCCGCGCGGCGGGCGCGCCGGCAGGCGCGGCGCCTGCGCCGGCACCGTCAGCGCAGGCGCGGCCGCAGGGACGTCCCGAGGGCGCGGAAGCGCGCGGCGGCGGCGATCGCGGCAACGGTGAAGCGACGGCCCGCGGTGAAGGCGGCCGCGGCGGCGGTCGCGGCGGCTTCGATCCGAACATGACGCCGGAAGAGCGCCGCAAGCGGATGGAAGAGCGCATGGCGTCGATGACGCCGGAAGAGCGCGCCCGCTTTGAGGAGCGCATGGCCCAGGGCGGCGGCCGCGGCGGGCCGGGCGGCCAGGGCCGGGACGGCGGCGGCCGCAATCAGGGGCAGGCGGGTCAGGCACCGGGCGGACCGGGCGCGCCGGGCCAGGGCCAGCTCGTCGGCCGCGACATGCGGCGAGGCATCACGGGCAACGTCACCGCCGGCGACAGCGTCAACAGCGGCGCGACGACCATCGACTCGCTGTTCGCGCCGCTGCAGACCGTCGAGACCCGCGGCCGCGCCTGGATCTTCGAGAACAAGCAGCTGCGCTCGGTGCCGGTCCGCCTCGGCGTCACCGATGGCACCAACACCGAGCTAATCGAAGGCGACATCAAGGAAGGGCAGGAAATCGTCGTCAACTTCGTGACCGGCCTCGAGCCCTTGAACCGGCCCGGCCAGCAGGGCGCCGGCAACCCGCTGATGGGTCCGCAGCGCGGCGGCGGCCCGGGCGGCGGCGGCAACCGCGGCGGGGGCGGCGGCCGAGGCTTCTAGAAGAAAGTTCGAACTTCGAAGTTCGAAGTTCGACGTTCACAGCGAAGTTACAAAGATGCCTGTCATCTCCGTTCGTAATCTCGTCAAGACGTACACCGTCGGCGAAGTGACGGTGCGCGCCCTGCGCGGCGCCGACATGGACGTCGAGAAGGGTGAGTTCGTCGCCATCACCGGGCCGTCGGGCTCCGGCAAGTCGACGCTCATGCACATCCTTGGCTGCCTCGATCGGCCGACCAGCGGCCAGTACATCCTCGACGGCAACGACGTCTCGCGCATGTCGAAGGACGAGCTCGCGCTGGTCCGCAACCAGAAGATCGGTTTCGTGTTCCAGGGCTTCAACCTGCTGTCGCGGACCACCGCGCTCGACAACGTCGAGCTGCCGCTGCTCTACAGCGCCGGCAGCAAGATGAAGGCGGCGGAACGGCACCAGCGGGCAATGGACGCACTGAAGATTGTCGGTCTGGCCGACCGCTACCACCATTTTCCCAATCAGCTGTCGGGCGGTCAGCAGCAGCGCGTCGCCATCGCCCGATCGCTGATCACGCAGCCGTCGATCATCCTCGCCGACGAGCCGACCGGCAACCTCGACACGCGGACCAGCATCGAGGTCATGGACATCTTCCAGAAGCTGAATGAGGAGCGCGGCATCACGATCATCCTGATCACGCACGAGATGGACATCGCCGAGCACGGGACGCGGTTCATCCGCTTCCGCGACGGCAAGATTCAGATCGATCAGAAAGTCACCACGCGGCGCAATGCGGCCGAGGAGCTGGCGGCGCTGCCGCCGCCGGACGAGATCGACGAGCGCGCGCCGGTCGCAGCTGAAGCCGCAGCCGTGGATCACGGCGGAGTCGTCTAGGAAAACATCATGTCCATTCTCATGACCTTCCGGATCGCGCTCAAGGCGCTCAACCGGAACAAGATGCGCACCGTCCTCACCATGCTCGGGATGATCATCGGCGTCGGCGCCGTCATCACGATGGTCGCCCTCGGCCGCGGCGCCCAGGCGACGATCGAAGAACAGGTGAAGTCGGCCGGCACCAACACCATCAACATCAACGCCGGCAACTTCACGCAGGGCGGGGTGCGCCAGGGCCAGGGGATGTCCAGCTCGCTGACGGCCGAAGACGCCACGGCGATGCGGCAGGTGCCGGGCATTCAGTACGTCTCGGCCGGCGTCAACTCGCGCGGGCAGGTTATTGCCGGCAACCAGAACTGGTCGACGCAGGTCCAGGGCGTCGACGTCGACTTCCAGCAGATTCGCAGCTGGCCGACCAAGTACGGCAATTTCTTCACGCCGCAGGACGTCAGCAGCGCCGCCAAGGTCGCCGTGCTCGGCACGTTCGTCGCCGAGACGCTCTTCGGGCCGGACGTCGATCCGACCGGCGAGATCATCCGCATCCGCAACCAGCCGTTCAAGGTCATTGGCGTGATGATTTCCAAGGGCCAGGGCGCCTTCGGCCAGGACCAGGACGACACGATTTTCGCGCCCTACACGACGGTGCAGAAGAAGCTGCAGGGCATCCAGCACATCAACAGCATCACGGTCTCGTCCGAGACCGCGGAAACGGCGCCGGTCGCCCTCGCCATCAGCGAGGCGCTCCGCATCCGCCACAAGCTGGCGGCCGGCGACCCTGACGACTTCACGGTTCGCACCCAGGAGGAAATCGCCAGCCTCCGCACCGAGACGACCAAGACCATGACGGTGCTGCTGGCCGCCATCGCCGGCGTCTCGCTCGTCGTCGGCGGCATCGGGATCATGAACATCATGCTCGTCTCCGTCACGGAGCGGACACGGGAGATCGGCCTGCGCATGGCGATCGGCGCCCGCGGCGGCGACGTCCTGCTGCAGTTCCTCGTCGAATCCATCGTCATCAGCCTTTTCGGCGGGCTGATCGGCATAGCCATGGGCTTCGGCTTGTCCCTGAGCATCGAGCGGATATGGCAGTGGCCGACGTCGATTCCTGCCGACTGGATCGCGATTGCCTTCGGCGTCGCGGCCGCCACTGGCGTCTTCTTCGGCTTCTACCCGGCGCGCAAGGCCGCGCGCCTCGACCCTATCGAAGCGCTACGGTTCGAATAGGCGCCGGTTTTGCATTGCCACAAGGCTGGTGGCAGGACAACGACATCATTGCAGCGGTGACGGAAGCACGACGGGATCCCTATTCTCATTCATCAAAGGAGTCAGCATGAAGCGGGCACGTACTGGAATCATCGCAACCGCAGTTCTCGCGGTGGCGACCATGGCATTCGCGCAGGCGAAGACGGACTTCTCCGGCAGCTGGGCGCCGGAAGCGGATCCGGCGGCGGCAGCGCCGGCCGGCGGCGGTGGCGGCGGCCGCGGCATGATGGCCGGCCCGATGACCATCAAGCAGACGGCGGACACGCTGACCGTTGAGCGGACGCTCGGTGAGAACAAGGTCGTCCAGAACTACAAGCTGGATGGCACCGAGTCGAAGAACACCCAGCAGGGGCGCGGTGGCACGGTCGAGATCACTTCGGTCGCGAAGTGGGACGGCGCGAAGCTGGTCATCACCAGCAAGCGTCCGGGCCAGGATGGCACCCCCGTCGAGACGATGCAGACCTGGTCGGTGACCGGCGGCGCACTCACGGTCGAGTCGACCGGCGGCCGCGGGCCGAGCAAGACCGTTTACAAGAAGACCACCTAGGTCCAGTCGACACTCAGAGAGAGGCTCGGGAGCAATCCCGGGCCTCTTTTTTTGTCACCGACTGCGAAGCAAATCCCGCAGCAGCTCCCCCACCCGCAATCCACTCACCGGATCGACCATCTCCGGCGCAATCTCGGCGAGCGGTCCAAGGACGAAGAAGCGTTGACGGAATCGCGGATGCGGCAGCCGCAGGCCCGGCTCGTCGAGGATGGCGTCGCCCTGCAGGATGAGATCGAGATCGAGCGTGCGGGGCGCGCCGGCGAATGGTCGCTCGCGACCGAAGTCGCGCTCGATCGCGAGCAGTGTGTCCAGCACTTCGCGCGGCGTCAGCGTCGTCACGCCGGTGGCGACGGCGTTGAGGTAGAGCGGATGGTCGGGAATGGCCGCGCCGTCAGCGTCTTCAGGATCGGTCTCGACGGCATCCGAGACCGTGAGGCTGGTGAACTCGCGGGACAGGCGGGCAATCGCGAAGTCGATTGCCGCCCGCCTGTCACCGAGGTTGCTGCCGATCGCAATCGCGACCGGCGTCGGGCGGGGCTGCGGGTCTACTGTTCGATCCACCGAATCGGCAGGACTCCGCCGCCGGTGCCGGCGCCGTCGGCGCGGCGGCCGAGGAGGTCGGTGCGGCCGGCAATCGCCTGTTCGAAGAAGCGCTTGTGCTCGAGCGTCTCGCCGAGGATGACGTTGAGCATCGTGCGATGGCGGGCGTGGTTCATGCCGTCGACGAGCGGCCGCCAGTGGTCGACGAACGCCTGCGCCGCGTCGCGGTCCTGGCCGATGACGCCGGCCTGGGCCGCGGCCGCCTTGCCGCTGACCGAGAGCGTCGGCTCCGCCACCTCCTCGATCAATCCCGTGAGGTCGGTCTTGCCGATCCCCGATGCGATGTCGGTGATGGCGTCGACGAGCCAGCGCACGTGCACGTCTTCACGCGCGATCACGTACTGATACGTGTTGTTGAACTCGTAGTCGCTGACGTGGCGGGCCGCCGCCTCGTGCCGACGAACCATCGTCAGCTTGTGCTTGTGGAACTGGCGCAGCAGGTCGAGGAGCTCTGTGGCTTTCACGTGCTTTGTTTTTCCTTGCAGGTGATGCAGACGCGGGTCCAGGGAATGGCGTTGAGACGCGCCGGGGCGATCGGCTCGCCGCAGTCGCGGCAGACGCCGTAGGTCCCCTTCTCCATCCGATAGAGCGCCTCCTCGATCGCCTGCAGGATTTTCGCGTCCGTCTGTTTGAGTTTGAGCTGGATGTGGACTTCGTTGTTGCCGCTCGCCTGATCGGCCAGATCGCCCTGGCGGGAGTTGTTCTCCGCCGAGGTCGTCAGCGGCTTGACGCCGCCGCCGGCCGCCAGGATCTCGCCTCGCTTGCGCAACAGGGCGTCCTTGGCTTCCTTGTAAGGGGACTGGGTCTGATCCATGGTTCTCTCCACAGGCGCCTCTCTCGCCTCCCCCGGGAAAACATGATTTTATCAGATTCCCGCTTCGTTCCGGCGCCCGCGACTGGCCTCCCCGCCCGGTGGCGCCGCGCCTACTCGGTGCGCAGCGCGCCGAGCGGTTTGCGCCGCAGGACGTCGAGGCTCGCCGCGACGCCGACCACGCTGACGAGCACCACGGTCAGCAGGACGCCGGCAGACAGCAGCCACGGCGCCGGCCGCCAGACGATGTCGAAGAGGAACCTCGTCACCGCCCAACTCAGGCCGAGGGCGCCCGCCGCGCCGATCAGCCCGGCCAGCAGGCCGAGCGCCGAGTACTCCAGGGCGATCATCGTGCCGAGCAGCCGCGTGCTGGCGCCGAGCGTGCGCAGGATCGCCGCCTCGTAGGTGCGCTGGAAGCGCGTCATCGCCACCGCGCCGATCAGGATCAGGACGCCGCTGCCGAGCGCGATCCCGCCGACCACCGAGATCGCGAGGACGACGTTGTCGACGATGGTGCGCAGCCGCGTCAGCACTTCCCTGGCGTCGATCGCCGTGATGTTCGGGAAGCGGGAGACGAGATCGAACTGCAGCTTGGCGCGATCGGCCGCCGCCTCGGGGCCGCGGACGAAAGCCACGAAAGTGTGCGGCGCCCGCTCGAGGACGCCGGGACGAAAGACGAACATGAACCCGCCGCTGCGCGCATCCTCCCACTCGACGTGGCGGACGCTGGTCACTTTTGCGTCGAACGATCGGCCGGCGATGTCGAACCGCATCTGGTCGCCGACGTTGATGCTGAAGCGCTCGTGGATGCTCTCCTCGATTGACACTTCGAGGTCGCTGCTGCCGGCCGGGAGCGGCCCGTCCCAGAAAGTACCGTCGACGAGCCGCTCGTTCTCCTCGACGCCGGCACGATAGGTGACCGTGTACTCCCGGCCGAGCGAGCCGCGGCCGCGAACGTCGGCGTAGCCGTCGAGATTCAGCTCGCGGCCGCGCACGCCCGTGACCCGCGCCCGCAACGTCGGCACGACGCGCGCCGGGCTACCGCTCCCCTGCCACGACTGCAGCACGCCGCGGACGCCATCGACCTGATCGGTCTGGATGTCGATGACGAAGAGGTCGGCGCTGCCCTGCCGGACGTCGATCACCGCTTCGTCGATCAGGTTCTGCTGCAGCGCCCGCACGCCGAGCACGAAGAAGCAGCCGAGACCGACCGACAGCAGGATGACACGCGTCTGGTTGCCCGGCCGGCGCAGCCCGAGAACGGCGTGGCGCAGCGGAAACCAGCGCACTCGCGCCAGCGGCGCGGTCACTTTCAGGAGCAGCCACGCCGCCCCGTACAGCACCAGCGCGACGACGGCGAAACCACCGGACACCAGCGCGCCGGCGCGGAGCGAGCCCGCCTGCCAGGCTGCGACGGCGACGAGCCCGGCCGTTACCAGCACCGCCGTCGCCACCTGCAGCCAGTCGACGCGGGCGAGCCACGGCACGTTCGCCAGGGCGATGTCCTGCCCGCGCAGCAACAGCAGCGGCTTGACGCGGCGAACTTCGAGCAGCGGGACGAGGGCAAACAGCAGCGACACGAGCAGGCCGACGGCGACTCCCTGCACGATCGCCGACGTGGTGAGGCCGTAGCTGACGCCGCCGAACGCGGCCACGAGCGACGCCGGGATCGATCGCATGGCGGCCTCGGCGATGAGGACGCCGACCAAGCCGCCGGCAAGACCAAGCAGCGCGATCTGCGCGACGTAGGTCGCCAGCACCTGCGCCGTCGTCGCGCCGAGACACTTGAGAATCGCGACGCTCTTGATCTTCTGCCGCACGAAGACGCGCGTGACGCTCCAGACGCCGATGCCGCCGAGCACGACGATGACGAAGCCGACCAGGCTGAGATAGTTCTCGGCCCGTTCGAGATCCTCGCCGATGTCGTCTTCGAGCGCCCGGTACGAGCGGGCGACGACGAACGAGTCGCGCAGCTCCTGGCGGACGCGGCGTGTCAGCCGATCGACGTCCCCCTCCTCAACCTTCAGCAGCAGCTGAAAGCTGGCGCGGCTGCCGAACCCGAGCAGGCCCGTACGATCGAGGTCGGCGCGATCGACGATGACCCGGGCGCCGAGCGAGAAGGCGCCGATGCGCCGGCCGGGTTCGCTGGCGATGACGCCGCGAATCTCGAACGGCTGGCCGGCGATGACCAGCGCGTCGCCGACGCCGACGCCGAGCTGCGCCAGCAGCTCCGGGCCGACCAGCGTGCCGCGGCCCGCCAGCATCGCATGCGCGTAGGGCCGGCCATCGGCCAGCGCGAGCGTACCGTAGAACGGGAAGGCCGCTTCCACGGCCCGGAGCTCGACCATCCGGGCGGCCGCCGCGCCGCGGTCGGCGCGCACCATCGTCGGCGTCTCGATCGACTCGGTTCGGGCGACGACGCCGCCGCTCGCCAGAATCGTTTCGAGGCGCGACCTGACCTCCGGCGTCCATGCGCGGTTGGTCTGGACGATGACGTCGGAGGCAATCATCGACCTCGCCTCGCTGACGAGCCCCAGGCGCAGGCTCTGGATCACCGAGCGCAGCCCGACGATCGCGCCGACGCCGACGGCGACGCACAGAAAGAAAAACAGCAGGCGGCGCCACGATGCCCTGAACTCGCGTACGGACATGCGCAGCACGAACGACATCGCGTCAGTCCGTCGCCGCCGCCGGGGCCAGGGCCGGCGCGGCGTCCGAGGTTCGAACGATGCGGCCGTCCCGGAGCGTGACGATGACGTCCGCGATGGCGGCAATCTCCGGGTCGTGCGTCACCAGCACCAGCGTCGTCTGCCGGGCGCGATGAATCGACAGCAGCAGATCGATCACCTGGCGGCCGGTCGTGCTGTCGAGATTGCCGGTCGGCTCGTCGGCGAGGAGGATCGGCGGCGAATTCGCCAGCGCGCGCGCGATTGCCACCCGCTGCTGCTCGCCGCCCGAGAGCTGCGATGGATAGTGATGGCCGCGGTCCGTGAGCCCGACCTCCGCGAGCAGGGCCCTGGCCCGACCCGCCGGATCCTTGCCGCCGGCGATCTCGATCGGCACGAGGACGTTCTCGAACGCCGTCAGCGACGGCAGCAGGTGGAACGACTGGAACACGAACCCGATGCGTGAGCCGCGCAACTTCGCCAGCGCGTCCTCGCCCAGGGTCGTGATGTCGACGCCGTCGATCAGGATGGCGCCTGTCGTCGGGGCGTCGAGCCCGGCAATCAGGCCGAGCAGCGTCGACTTGCCGCTGCCGGAAGCGCCGACGATGGCCAGCACCCGGCCGCGCGGCACGATGAGGTCGAGGGGATGCAGGATGGTCAACGACCCGGCGCCGCTCGGCACCGTTCGCGACACGCCGCGCAGTTGGATCACTGCGCTGCCGCCATCTGGTCGAGCACGGACCGCAGCACGGTCCACACCGTCTCGGCGACGATCTGCGCCCCCTCGGCGTTCGGGTGAATGCCGTCGGGCTGGTTCAGCGTGCTCACGCCGGCGACGTTGTCGAGAAGGAACGGAATGAACAGCACCCGCTCCTTTGCCGCGACGGCCCGGAACGCCGTCCGGTACGACTGGACATACTCGGGTCCGTAGTTCGGCGGCGCCTCCATGCCGGCGAGGATGATGACGATGTTCTTCTCTCGCGCGCGCTGGATGATCGTCGTGAGGTTCTGCTGCATCTCCGCGACCGAGAGGCCGCGCAGCCCGTCGTTGGCCCCCAGCGCGAGGATGAGGACCCGAACATCCCCTTCGAGCGCCCAGTCGAGCCGGCGGAGGCCGCCGGCCGAGGTGTCGCCGGAGACGCCGGCGTTGACCATCTCGAAGTTATAGCCGTCGACGTCGATCTTCTGCTGCAGGAGCGACGGGTACGATTGCGCCTCGAGCAGCCCCAGGCCGATCGTCAGGCTGTCCCCAAGGGCGACGATCCTCGGGCGCGCCGGCGGCGAGGCCGGATCGACCGGCGCGCCGCTCCGCGTCGTCGCGTTGCGGTCGGGCTCAGTGCCGAAGCCGCATGACGACGGCGTGCACGCCGCCACAACGAGGCAGGTACTCAGGACGATGACGGAGCGGAGGTGAAGTCCGAGCATGCGGGAGTATCGCTATTATATAGACCGTCCTGACTGCGGTTCAGTTCCCGGAGGCACCCTGAGATGATTCGCGCTGCCGCGCTGCTCGCGCTGACAATCAGCCTGGTAACGCCACAGGGCCGGCCGCCGGCGGCGTGGCCGTCCGATCGCGTGCTCACCCACCGCGAGCAGGCGCCGCTCGTCAAGGGCTGGATCCAGAAGCGGTTCGAGACGCTGCTGCCGGCGCTGATGCAGCGCGAGAAGTTCGACATGTGGATCGTCGTCTCGCGGGAGTACAACGACGACCCCGTATTCCGTTCGATGGCGCCGCTGACGACCTACTCGTCGCGGCGCCGCACGATCCTCGTCTTCCACGAACGCGGCGGCAAGGTCGAGGCGTTGTCGATCGGCCGCTTCGACTACGACGGCCTCTACAAGGTCGTGCCGACGGCGAACGACGGCCAGTGGGCCGGCCTCCGCGCGCTGGTCGAGGAGCGGAACCCGCAGAGCATCGGGATCAACACCTCCGAGGCGTGGAACCACGCCGACGGCCTCACCGCGAACGAGAAGGAGCAGCTGCTCAAGGCGCTCGGTCCGACGTTCGCCGCCCGCACGCGCTCGGCCGAGATGCTCGCGGTCGGCTGGCTCGAAGCGAAGCTGCCGGAAGAGACGGAGGCCTACCGCCACGCGATGAAGGTCGCGCACGGCATCATCGCCGAGGCATTCTCGAGCGCCGTCGTCAAGCCGGGTGTCACGACGTCGGAAGACGTCGTCTGGTGGATGCGGCAGCGCGTCGCGGAGAAGGGCCTCGGACAGTGGTTTCATCCCTCGGTGACGATCCACCGGAAGGGCGGGCTGCCGCCGGGGATGCCAGCCGACGCGCGCGTAATCCAGCGCGGCGACATGCTGCACACCGACTTCGGCCTCACCTACCTCGGGTTCTCGACCGACACGCAGCACAACGCCTACGTCCTGCTTCCAGGCGAGACCGACGCGCCGGCCGGCCTCAAGGCCGGGCTCAAGGCCGCCAATCGCCTCCAGGACCTGACGATGAAATATGCGGTCGCCGGCGCAACCGGCAATGCCGCGCTCGCCGCCGCGCTCCGCGACGCGAAGTCCGAAGGACTCGTGCCGGCGATCTACTGCCATCCAGTCGGCTACCACGGCCACGCTGCCGGACCGCCGATCGGCATGACCGACTATCAGGGTGGCGTGCCCGTCCGCGGCGAGTACGTCTTCCGTCCGGAGACGTGGCATTCGATTGAGTTGAACGTGCGCTACCCGGTGCCGGAGTGGAACAACCAGCCGGTGATGTTCGCGCTCGAGGAAGATGCGGCGCTGCTCGCCGGCGGCTGGGACTGGATCGACGGGCGTCAGACGACGTTCTATTTGATCAAGTAGGATCGATCCAGGCACACGATGGCGCGAGGATGGGAATCGAAATCGATCGAGTCGCAGCAGGAAGAAGCGGCGCGTGACCGGCCGACGAAGCCGGCGCTCACGCCGGCGCAGCGCGCGACTGCCGAACGCCGGACGACCCTCGAGTTGACGCGGGCCCGTGCGGCGGCCGACCTCAGCCGCGCCCGCGCCCCGCAGCACAGGCGCATGCTCGAGCAGACGCTCGCGGCGATCGACCACGAACTCGAGCAGCTCAACCGCAGCTGAATCACCCTTTTCGCCGTCTTTTGCGGGCACATCTCTTGCTGACTTACCGATGGGATGGCAACTCCAAGGGATATCGTCCGTGTCGCCGCAGTAGCTGACCTCCACTATGGGCGAACGACTGCCCACGGCACCTATCAGCCCCTGTTCGCCCAGATTTCCGACATCGCCGACATACTCATCATTGCCGGCGACTTGACCGATTTCGGTCTTCCCGACGAAGCGCGCGCGCTCGCCCGGGAGATCACGGCGTCGCTCAAGATCCCGGCGGTCGGCGTCCTCGGCAATCACGACTACGAATCGAACCAGTCCGGCGAGGTCCGCACGATCCTTGGCGACGCCGGGATCGTGACGCTCGACGGCGAGACCACGGAGATCCACGGCATCGGCTTCGCCGGGATCAAGGGATTCGCCGGCGGCTTCGGCCAGCGCGCGCTCGGAGCGTGGGGCGAGCCCCTCATCAAGACGTTTGTGCACGAGGCGATCGACGAAGCGATCAAGCTCGAGACGGCGCTCGCCCGGCTCCGCACCAACAGGCGAATCGCCATCGTCCACTACTCACCGATCGAAGCGACGGTCGAAGGCGAGCCGAAGGAGATCTATCCCTTCCTCGGCTGCAGCCGCCTCGAGGAGCCGCTCACACGTTATCCGGTCAACGCGGTGTTCCACGGCCACGCCCATCACGGGCAACCTGAAGGAAAGACGCGAACCGGGGTCCCCGTCTACAACGTGTCGATCGCGCTCATGCGCGAGCGGACACCGGAACAGCCGTTCCGGATGTTCGACGTCGACCTGCGACCGTCGCCACAACCACAGCCGAACGAGGTGAACCGATGAACCGTCTGAGTCTGACGCTTGCGGCGTACTTCCTGCTGACGGCGGCCGTGCACGCGCAGCCGAAGCCGGCGACGCCCGCGGCCGTCGATCCGGAGGTCATGCGGCTGCAGGTGGCGCTCGACCGCGCGGGTTTCTCCGCTGGCGTCATCGACGGCCGGAGCGGCGCCAACACGACGCGCGCGCTCGATGCGTTCAAGGCTCAGAACAATCGCGAGCCGGACCTCGCCGGCGATCCGTTGATCGACTATGTCGTCACGCCGGAAGACGCGGCCGGGCCATTCGTCGAGAACCTGCCGAGCGATCTGCTCGAACAGTCGAAGTTGCCGGCACTGAGCTATCGCGGTGTCGACGAGATGCTGGCGGAGCGCTTCCACACGACGCCCCAGACGCTCAAAGCATTGAACGCGGCGGCGACATTCGCGGCCGGCGAGACCATCAAGGTCCCGAACGTCGAGCCGATGGCGATCAACCCGACGCCACCGCCGGGCGAGACGACCGCGGTCGGCACCACGGGTGAAGCTCCCGCGAAGCCGCTCCCGGACGCCGGACCACAGGTCGTCGTCCGCGTCAGCCGCGCGAGCGGCTCGTTGACCGCGACGTCGACCGACGGGAAGATCCTGCTCTTCGCGCCAGTGACAATGGGCAGCGAGCACGACCCCCTGCCGATCGGCGAGTGGAAAGTGAACGGCGTCCAGTACAATCCGACGTTCCGCTACAACCCGGAGCTCTTCTGGGACGCCAACCCGGCCCACACCAAGGCGAAGATTCCGCCCGGACCGAACGGCCCGGTAGGCGTCGTCTGGATCGACATCTCGAAGGAGCACTACGGCCTGCACGGATCGCCCGAGCCGTCGCAGATCGGGCGCTCGGAGTCGCACGGCTGCGTGCGCCTGACGAACTGGGACGCGATGCGGCTGGCCGCGCTGGTCCGGCCCGGCACCCAGGTGGTGTTCACGGAATGAAGCGCACACGCTGGTGGATCCCGCCGGCCGACTGGCGCCGCGACCTGCGGAACTTCTCCGCCGGGGCTGGCTGCGGCTTCCTCGGCGGAACCCTGCTCGTGACGATGCTGCTCTGGCAGTACGGATGGATCGTGCCGCCGTGGTCCGCAAGGGCCGCCGTGCACGAGCCGTCGGAAGCCGTGATCGAACCGGCGGCGGGGGCCCGACCGTCCTCGACGATGGGGTCGAGCCCGCCGGCGCCGGCGGCCACCAGCTCTCCGGCGACGACGCCGGCAGCGGCGGTGATCGGCCCCGACGTCACCAGTCACGTCGAGCTCGATCGTCGAGACCTCCTCATTCCCGTCCAGGGCGTCGACCCGGACGCCCTGAAGGTGTCGCAGTTCGGCGACACGCGCGGCGGCACCCGGAAGCACGAGGCGCTGGATATCCTCGCGCCAAGGAATACGCCGGTGCTGGCTGTCGAGGATGGCACCATTGCCCGGCTGTTTCTCAGCAAGACTGGCGGCATTACCGTCTATCAATTCGACCCGACCGGCACCTACACGTATTACTACGCCCACCTCGAGCGCTACGCTGAGGGCCTCCGCGAAGGACAGAAGGTCAAGCGGGGCCAGACTCTCGGCTACGTCGGAACTTCGGGCAATGCCCCGAAAGACACGCCCCATCTGCACTTTGCCATCTTCAGGCTGACGGCCGAAAAACGCTGGTGGGAAGGCACCCCCATCGACCCCTTCGAAGTCCTGCGCTGACGGGTCATTTCCCTTCTAAACCTTTCGTGGCACTCTGACCGTCCAAGCTTCTGCAGGAGAGGAGCTTGCGAGCGGTGACAGCAACGCACGCGACGGGGTTGCTGCCTGATATCGCGGCATCCCCCGTCTGCAGGAGAGCCATTTCGCTGCGGTCTGAGCGCCAGGAGCGCGCCCCGAAGCCGGCAGGGGTCGCATCGAGCGGCCGCCCACCGGCGGGCACGGGCGCAGAGCTGGACGACTATGTGGCCCGCGCCGCGGCGGGAGACGTCCGCGCGTTCGAGCGCCTCTACGAAACGCACGTGCCGCGCGTCCACAGCCTCGTGCGGCGGATGGCGGGCGGGCGCGATACGGACGAACTGACCCAGGACGTCTTCGTCCGAGTCTGGCAGAAGCTCGGCAGCTTTCGTGGCGATTCCGCGTTCGGCACGTGGCTGCATCGCCTCGCGGTCAACGTCGTGATCGAGCGCTTCCGGCAGGACGCGACGCGCCGCCAGCGGCTCCATGACGGCGACGAGATCTTCGACACCCTGGCGTCGCCGCTGCGGTCGGGCGACGTCCGGATGGATTTCGAATCCGCGCTCGAGCGGCTCCCCGATGGCGCCCGTGAGATTTTCGTCCTGCACGATGTCGAGGGCTACAAGCATCACGAGATCGGCACGCTGCTCCAGATTTCGAGCGGCACGTCCAAGGCACAACTGCACCGCGCGCGGATGATGCTCAGGCGGCATCTCAAATGAATCACACGGACCACGTCACCGACCGGCTCTCCGATTATCTCGACGACGACGGCCTGACGCCGGAGCAGCGGGCGGCGCTCGACGCACACCTCGCCGCCTGCGGCGAATGCCGCTTCGCTCTCGACGAGCTCCGCGCCGTCGTCACGCGCGCCGCGGCGCTGACCGACCACGCCCCCGCAGCCGAGCTCTGGAGCGGCATCGCCGCCCGCATCGAACCACCCGCCGTCCTGAAGATGCCGCAGCGTCAGACGCGGCGGTTCTCGTTCACCCTGCCGCAGCTCGTCGCCGCCAGCCTCGCGCTGATGGTGCTCTCGGGCGGCCTCGTGTGGGTCGCGCGGTCGGGCGATCCGCGCGCCAGCCTGCCGCCGGTCGTCGCGCTCGAGGAATCGGCCGACAGCGAACCGATGGTGCCGGTGACCTTCGCCGACGCGCAGTACGACGATGCGGTTGCGGACCTGGAACAGGCGCTGGCGAAGGGCCGGGACCGTCTCGACCCGGAGACGATCCGCGTCATCGAAGCCAGCCTGCGCTCGATCGACGAGGCCATCGAGCAATCGCGCAAGGCGCTGAAGGCCGACCCGGCCAACGTATACCTGAACAACCATTTCGCCGCCTCGCGCAACCGCAAGCTGGCGCTGCTGCGGCGTGCAACCGCGCTGGCCCTCGGCGACGGCAATATCGGCGGCTGAGGCCGCGACAGGATGACAGCACGGAGTGTTATGGCGAGAGTTGAGATCATGAGTCCCAATGGTGAGAGGGCGGCGCCTGGCCGCCCACGGCAGGTACTGCCAGCGTTGACGGTTGTTCTCCTCTGCGCCGCCAGCGCCTTTGCGCAGACGCCGGCCGCCGCCGGGCCCGGAGCCACAACGGACAAGACACTCCCCGTCGCCAAGGGATCGCGGCTGACGGTGTCGAACGACGCCGGCGAGGTCGTGATCAAGACCTGGAATCAGGAATCGCTGCGAGTGCGCGCGTCGCACTCGGATCGTGTCTCGGTCGACATCCAGAACACCGCCAGCATCATCAGCATCCGCTCGCGCGCGACGCAGGGCCGGGCGACGGTGGATTACGAGATCACGGCGCCGGCTTGGCTGCCGATCAAGGTGAGCGGCCAGTTCCCTTACATCGGCGTCGAAGGTTCGCAGAACGAGGTCTCCGCGGAGACGGTGCGCGGGGACATCGTCATCAAGGGCGGATCCGGGTCGGTGACCGCCAAGTCGATTCACGGCGAGATCATCATCGAGGACGCGAGGGGCCGGGTCAGCGCGACGACGGTGAACGAAGGAATCCGGATTGCCGGTACCACCGGTGAGATCGTTGCCGAGACGACCAACGGCGACATCGTCCTGGAACGGATCGGCTCCGGCATGATTGACGTCTCGACCGTCAACGGCGACGTCCGGGCGGAGACGACGCTGCCGGCCGGCGCGAAGGTGCGCGTCGAGACCCACAACGGCGATATCACCATGATCCTGCCGGAAACGACCGGCGCGACGTTCACGGTGCGGACGCACAGCGGCGACTTCCACAGCAACCTGCCCACCAAGACCGTCGGCGAACCGAGGCGCGGCCGCCGCACGATCTATACGCTCGGCGATGGCGGCGCCGACGTCGAGCTCCAAAGCTTCGGCGGAACGATTCGTCTTCGTCGTCCCGGTACGGTCCCGACGCCAGGAGGCAAGGGCCCGAAAGACAAAGAGAAGGGCAAGCTCGAGCAGCCGGGCGACGGTTTCGGGACGCCATTGTCCGGAAGTGAACAGCCAGCGGACGGCGTCAAGCGCTGATCCGGTCTGAAATCGCAGTATCCACCCCTGAAGCCCACGCAGCGCGGCGTGGCATGGGCTTTGGACTCGGCCCGGGCGTCCTATGGCTTCAGTCTGCGCCAATCCGCCGCGCGTCCTCGTCGCCGACGACCAGCCCGATCTCATCGACGCCCTGCGCCTGCTGCTCAAGAGCGACGGGATTGAAGTCAACGCCGTCGGCTCTCCCGATGCAGCCCTGGCCGCCATCGCCGCCGGCTCGTTCGACCTCCTGTTGATGGACCTGAACTACACCGGCGATACGACCTCCGGGCGCGAGGGCATCGACCTCCTGTCTCGCGTCCAGGCGCTGGACGGCCTGCTGCCCGTGGTGGTGATGACCGGCTGGGGGTCGGTCGACCTCGCGGTCGAGTCGATGCGGCGCGGCGTCAAGGACTTCGTCCAGAAGCCGTGGGACAACGCGCAGCTGCTGCAGACGCTGCGCACCGAGATCGAGGACGGCCGGGTCCGCCGGCGGCGCGTCGCGCTCGAACGGCGCGAGCTCGACGAAGCGCGTCGGATTCAGCAGTCACTGCTGCCGCGAAGCATGCCGCAGGTCGACGGCTGCGAGATCGCGGCGTCGTGGCAGCCGGCGGCCGGCGTCGGCGGCGACTGCTACGACGCGATCGCTTTCGGCCCGTCACGGTTCGGACTGGCCATTGCCGACGTCGTCGGCAAGGGCATTCCCGCGGCGCTGCTGATGTCGAACCTGCAGGCGGCGCTCAGGGCGTTCGCCACCGACGCCGCCGAGCCGAGCGACGTCTGCCAGCAGGTCAACCGCATCCTCTGCGGCCACATCGCCGAAGGCCGGTTCATCTCGTTCTTCTACTGCCTGCTCGACGAGAACGAGGGCACGCTGCGCTACTCCAATGCCGGCCACTACCCTCCGGTCCTGGCCCGCGCCAACGGCTGCGTCGAGCGGCTGGGGACCGGCGGCGCCGTGCTGGGCGTCTTTCCGGATGGAATCTACGAGCAGGGAGAGGTGGCGCTCTATCGCGGCGACCGCCTCGTGCTCTACACCGATGGGATCACAGACGCGCTGAACGCCGAGGAACAGGAGTTCGGCGAGTGCCGGGTCATCGACCTCGTCGTCTCGAATCGCAGCTGCAGCGCGCCGGTGCTGCAATCCCGGCTGGCCGAAGCGGTGGCGGATTTCTCCAACGGCCGGTTCCAGGACGACGCGACGCTGATTGTGGTCGCGATCGAATGATTTTCACAATTCGACAGTCGCTGTGACGAATGGCCTTAACTCAGGGACCATTGGCGCAGTCTCGGGTACCAAGCCGCTGATTGACCCGCTGGCCGGCAATCGGATCCTGCTCCATCCCGGCTTTCATCCCTTGACGAAGCGCGTGACAGCTCAGATAGTTGTTAACAATGCAACCAGCCTGGACCCCGCCGCTCCGGTGGGTGTTCGTCGCGGCGACGCCATTCGTCCTGTTCTCGACGCTCCAGGCTTACCGTCTCGACTCGCTCGTCATCCGTCCACCCTCTGAGACGTCGCTGCTCAGGCTCGCGATCCTCAACTCCGTCTACTGGTACGTCCCGGCGCTGCTGACGCCCGCGATCTTCCGTCTTGGCGCGCGGTTCAGGCTCGACGGCGGGCGCTGGCTGCGGGCGCTGGCCCTGCACGCGCTCTTCGCCTGCGGCTTCTCGGTGCTGCACTGCGCCTGCATGCTCGGCACCCGCCTGCTGCTGATCGAGAACGCGGGCAAGTATCCGACCGTGCCCTGGACGATGTTCGTGCAGCGCCGCTTCCTCGAGAACCTGGACTGGACCCTGATGGTCTACTCGTCGGTTCTCGGCCTGAGCTACGCCCTCGCCTATTACCGCGAGTCGCAGGCGCGCGCGGTGAAGGAAGCGCAGCTCGAAACCCGCCTGGTCGAGGCCCGGCTGCGGACGCTCGAGGCCGAGCTGCAGCCGCATTTCCTGTTCAACACGCTGCACGCGATCTCGTCGCTGGTGCACACCAATCCCGATTCCGCCGATCGAATGATCAGCCGGTTGAGCGATCTGCTGCGAATCACTTTCGATCGAGCCGGCTCGGCCCGCATCTCGCTGCAGGAGGAGCTCGAGTTCCTCCAGAAATACCTCGAGATCGAACAGACTCGCTTCCAGGACCGGCTGTCGGTTCATTTCGACGTCGACGCCGAGACGCTCGACGCCGAAGTTCCGCGACTCATCCTCCAGCCGATCGTCGAAAACGCGATCAAGCACGGCGTCTCGCCCAAGCAGGGCCCGGGGCTCGTCACCATCGTGTCGCGCCGACACGACGAGCGGCTCTGGATCGAGGTCAGCGACAACGGCGTCGGCCTCAGCGCCGGGGCCCGCACCCGCCTGCGCAACGGGATCGGCCTCGCCAACACCCGCGACCGACTCGAGTGCATGTACGGCAGCGCGCACCAGATCGAGTTCTCGGACGACCGCGCCGGCCTCGCCGTCCGGCTCGAGATACCCTTCCACGCCGTGGTGCCGCTCGGCGGCGAGGCGGCCTTTCAGGTAGCATGACGGCCGCCGGTGTTCGCGTCCTCGTCGCCGACGACGAGCCGCTCGCCCGCGAGCGGCTGCGAACCCTGCTGGCGGCGGAGGACTGGCTGGAGATTGTCGCCGAATGCCCGAGCGGCACCGAGGCGATTGCAGCGATCGAAACGATTCAGCCCGACCTCGTCTTCCTCGACGTCCAGATGCCGGGTGCGTCTGGCTTCGAGGTCATCGAGGCGATCGGTGCGGCGCGGATGCCGCCGGTGATCTTCGTCACCGCCTTCGATCGCTACGCCCTGCGCGCCTTCGACGTCCACGCCCTCGACTACCTGCTCAAGCCGTTCGATCGCGAACGCTTCCAGATCGCGCTCGAGCGGGCGCGGCAACAGCTCGAGCGCAAGCCGGACGGCGAGTTCGAGCGACGCCTGATTGCGCTGGTCGAGGATCTCAAGCCGACGCACCGCCTCGAACGGTTCGTCGTCAGGTCCGGCGGCCGCGTCTTCTTCGTCCGGGCCGACGAGATCGACTGGATCGAAGCTGCCGGCAATTACGTCAAGCTGCACGTCGGCGGCGAGGCGCACCTGTTTCGCGAGACCATGGCCGCGCTCGAGACCCGTCTCGATCCCGACACGTTCTACCGCATCCATCGCTCGCATATCGTCAACATCGAGCGGGTGAAGGAACTGCAGCCGTGGTTCAACGGCGAGTACGTGGTGTTCCTGCGCAGCGGCGCGCGGCTGACATTGAGCCGCGGCTATCGCGAGAAGCTGCAGGAACGGATCGGGCGATCGCTCTAGCAGGCTGTTGACACACGCGGCCTGCAAGGCAGAAGGCAGAAGGGAGAAGGCAGAAAGAACGGACTTTCTACCTTCTCCCTTCTGCCTTCTCCCTTCGGCCTTCTCCCTTCGGCCTAGCAGGCCGCGTGTGTCAGCAGCCTGCTAGGCCGATCCCGCCAGCGTCTCGAACTCCTCTGCGTGCGCCGCGCGCGCGTGCGCGTCCCGCCACTCGACCTGGCCATCCTTGACGAGCCTGGCGAGCGATTCCTCCAGCGTGAAGGATCCGTGGCGCCGTGTAATCGTGATCTCCTGATGCAGGTGCTGAAGCGCGTTCTTGCGGATGTGCTGCCGGGCGCCGTAGCCAACCATCAGCAGCTCCGCCGCCGCGACGAGCCCGCCGCCCTGCCGCGGCAGCAGCGTCTGGGTCATGAACGCGGCCGCCGCCATCGCCAGCTCCTGCCGGACCGTGTTCTGCCGCTCGGCGGGAAACGAATCGGCGACCCGCGACACGGTCGAGGCGACGTCGGTCGTGTGCAGCGTCGACAGCACCAGGTGACCGGTCTCGGCCGCCGCCAGCGCGATCCGCATCGTCTCGGGATCGCGCATCTCCCCGACGACGATGACGTCCGGCGCCTGCCGCACCGCGGCGCGAAGCGCGGTGGGAAAATCCGGCGCGTCGACCCCGATCTCGACCTGCTCGATCACCGAGCCGTGATGCTGGTGCTCGTACTCGATCGGATCCTCGATGGTCACGATGTGTCGGGCGTCGCGCCGGTTGATCTCCTCGACGATCGCCGCGAGCGTCGTCGTCTTGCCCGAACCGGTCGGGCCGCCGATGAGGACCAGCCCGCGCGGCAGGCTTGCCAGCGCCTCGACTGAGGGCGGCAGGCCGAGCGTCGCCAGTCGCGGGACCCGGCTCGGAAGCAGGCGGATCGCCGCCGCGGCGCGGCCGCGCTCGCGATGCAGGTTGATGCGGAACCGGCCGACCCCCGGCAGCCTGAACGAGGCGTCGGCGATGCGCGCGTCGCGATAGAGGCGCCGCGCGTGCGGGGCCAGGGCGGGCAGGACCGCTTCTTCGATGTCGAGACCGTCGAGCGGCCCTTCGGCGAGCGGCACGACCTTGCCGTCGATGCGTATCGACGGCGGCGCGCCGGCGATGAGCAGCAGGTCGCTGCCGGCCCGCTCGGCCAGCAGGCCGAGCCAGCGCTCGAGCCGGACGCTCTCGCCGAGCGCCGGCGGCGGCGACGGCTGGACCGACGAGTGGAGCTCGTGAATCAGGCGTTCGATGTCGTCGGTGTCGGCCATGCGGCCGATCCTACCGCGTCCCGGCGGCCCGCTCCAGCGCCCCCCTACTCGTCGCGCAGGACGATCATCGGATCAACCCGCGTCGCCCGGTTCGCCGGGATGTAGCACGCCAGCAGCGCCACCGCGCCGATGAAGGCGACCACGCCGACGACCGTCACGGGATCGCTCGGCTTGACGTTGAAAAGCTGCGTCTGGAGCAGGCGTGTCAACGCGAATGAGGCGGCCACCCCGACGACCATCCCGGCGCCGCACAGCCACATCCCCTGACGCATGATCATCCCCAGGACGCGGCCGCGGGAGGCGCCCATCGCCATGTGGATCCCGATCTCCTTCCGCCGCTCGCTGACCGCGTACCAGAGGATGCCGTAGGTGCCGATCGCCGCCAGGGCGAGCGCCAGCGCCGCGAAGATCCCGAGCAGCTGCGCCAGGAATCGCGGCCGCGCCACCGTGTCCGCGAACACGTCGTCCATCGTCCGCAGCCTGACGATGGGCAGCGTCCCGTCCATGCCGGCGACGATGCGGCGGATGTTGGGGGCCAGCGACTCGAGCGGCAGCGTCGACCGGATGACGACGTTCATGCTTCGCGGCGCGAAGGCGACGAGGCGCGGCCCCTGGTTGGCCAGGAAATAGACTTCGGTGCCGGTCTTCTGGTCGACGCCGCCCTGCTTGACGTCACGCACGACGCCGACAATCGTGAACCACGGCAGCTTGGGATCGAACCCGGGCTTCAGCCGCCGCCCGACGGCGCCGTTCTGCGGAAAGTAGGCGCGTGCCAGGGTCTCGTTGACGAGCGCCACCGGCGTCCCGCCGACGTCGCCCTCGTTGAAGTCGCGCCCGTCCACCACCGGGATGCCCATCGTCTGCAGATACGCCGGCGTGACGTTCTGGTAGTAGTCGATGTTCTCCGGCGGCGTCTCCGGCGTCGACGTGTAGTTCTCGATGTCGGTGTCGTTGGCGTTGACGCTGCGCTGCGGCGGCAGGCCCTGCATCAGTGCCGCCCCCTGCACGCCCGGCAGCGCCCGCAGCTCGGATTCGAGCCGGGAGAAGAAGTCGACAACGCTCTGCGGCTCGCGGTAGGTGGCGTTCGGCAGCACCAGCCCGAAGGTGACGAGGCGGCTGCGGTTGAAGCCGGCGTCGAACGTCATCAGGTTCCAGAAGCTGCGCAGCAGCAGCCCGGCGCCAATCACCAGGACGACGGCGAGCGCGACTTCGGCCATCACCAGTCCGCGACGGATCCAGGTGCGAGTCGCGCTGGCGGTGGAGCGCTGTCCGGATTCCCGCAGGGCGCTGTTCACGGCTCGCTCGCGCAGTTGCACCAGCGGCGCCATTCCGAAGACGACACCGGTGAGCAGCGACACCAGCACCGTGAACCCGAGCACGACCGGATCGAGCGCCACCTCGCCGGAGCGCGGCAGGCTGTCGGGGTTGGCGGCGAGCAGCGCCTGCAGGCCGGCGAAGCCGAGGGCAGCGCCGAGCGTACCGCCGATGGCCGCCAGGACCAGGCCTTCCGTCAGGAACTGCCGCAGCAGGCGGCCGCGCCCGGCGCCGAGCGCCGAGCGAATCGCGAACTCGCGCTGTCGCGATTCAGCCCGGGCGAGCAGCAGGTTGGCGAGGTTGGCGCACGCGATCAGCAGGACGAACCCGACCGCGCCCTGCAGCACCCAGAGCGAGAGCCGCAGGCTGCCGACGAGGTCTTCCTTCAGTCCATCGAAGCGAAGACGATGGTTGCCGGTGTTCGGCGCGTGCCCGCCCTGGGTGCGCCGCGGCCATTGCTGCAGCAGCCGCTCGGCGTCGACTTTCGCCTGCTCAAGCGTGACCCCGTCGCGGAGACGACCGACCGCGTGCAGGAAGTGGCTGCCGCGGCCGCCGGGATTCGCCGGGTCGATCGTCAGCGGCAGCCAGACCTGGACCCGGGCGTCGTGGACGTCGTACCCCGGCGGCATCACCCCGACGATGCGCGTCGGCGCACCGTCAATCGGAATGGTGCGGCCGATGATGCTTTCGTCACGGCCGAACGCCGACGACCATACGTCGTCAGCGAGAATCGCGACATCCTCGGCGCCCGGCAGCGAGTCTTCGCGCGTGAACTGGCGGCCGCGGAGCGCCGGCACGCCGAGCACGGGCATCAGCTCCCAGGTCACCAGGCCGGAGTTGACGCGGCGCGGCTGATCCTGGGTGCCAAGATTGACGGCGCCGGCGCGGTAGGCCCCTACCTGCTGAAACGCCCGGTTGTTCTCCGCGAATTCGATGACCTCGGGCGCCGACATCCAGAACTGATCGAAGCCGAGACTGGGAAACTGACTCGTGATGAAGACCAGACGCTCCGACTGCGGGTACGGCAGCGGCTTCAGGATCACGCCGTTGACGACGCTGAAGATCGCCGTGTTGGCGCCGATGCCGAGCGCCAGGGTCAGCACAGTCACCAGCGCGTAGCCGGGGCTCCGTCGCAGGTTGCGCAGCGCGTAGAGCAGATCGTGCTTCACTCGGAAACCTCCTCGTGCCGCACGGCGTGCGGTCAGGGGGTTGGACGAGACTGCGGGAGGTTTCGTTTGACGACGGCGTCAGATCGCGATCGGTTTGCGCGCGAGCTCGCCGCGGCGGAGCTGGCGGTAGAGGTCGAGGGCTTCGCGGATGATGCGGACGGCGTCGCTGAACCCGAGCAGGTCCTCGACGACGACCTGCTTGTGCTCGAGCACCTTGTAGTCTTCGAAGAACCGGCGAATCTGCAGGAACATGTGCGGCGGCAGCTGGCTCTTGTCGGCGTAGTGCGCGAACGCCGGGTCGCGCACGCTGACCGCCAGGATCTTGTCGTCGATGCCCTTCTCGTCGCGCATCCGCATCACGCCGATTGCCCGCGCTTCGACGATGGTCAGGGGGTGGACCGGCTCCTGTCCGAGCACCAGCGCGTCGAGCGGGTCGCCGTCGTCGCAGAACGTACGCGGGATGAAGCCGTAGTCGGCGGGGTAGTGGACGGCGCTGTAGAGGACCCGATCGAGCCGGAGTAAACCCGTCTCCTTGTCCAGCTCGTATTTGTTGGTACTGCCGTTCGGGACCTCGATGATGACGGGGAACCCACCTTCGACGAGGGCATCGTCGACATAACAATCGTGCCACGGGTGCATCTCACCACAGTAGCATGATCGGCCGAGGTTGCGCCGTCGGCCGGGGCGGGCCAGGCACGGAGCGCCTCGACACCTCGCGAATCAGCTAGACTGCAAGGAACGGCATGTCCCTGCGCACCCGCCTCATCATTGCCTTTCTCGTCCTGTCGATCGTGCCGCTGACGGCGGTGACGTCGATCTGGTACATCTCGTCGGTGCGGACGTTCGAACACGTCGCCGAACGCGAGGCGGCGGAAGCGGCGAAGGACATCGGCCGGCGCATGGACATGGTGACTGCCAGCGTCGGCCGCCGCATGGACCGGATGTTCGAGGAGGCGGTCGAGGCCACCGCCACCGAGGGCAGCGGCAAGGTCCAGGAGCGGATCGCGCCGATGCTCGGCGACAGCGCCGCGCTGGTCGATCGCCTCGAATTCCACCCCAACGAGATGCCGCCGCGACCACCCCTGCCGCCGGCGGCCGGCGACCACCGGACGTTCGCTCGCCGCGGCGGACCGCCGCGGCGGCCCGACTTGCCGCCGCCACCCCCCCCGCCTGGTCCGCCCCCCGGTCCGCCGCCGGCGATCGTCGTCGAGATCGGCAAGGTCATCGCCGAGGCGCAGCGCGCCGCGGCGGCACAGATAGAAGCGCAGAGCAAGGCGGGCGGCGCACCCAACGTCGCCGGCGTCGACGTCCGCGGCCTGGTCGCGCAGGCTCTCAGGCAAACCGCCCCCGCCGTCGAAGCGGGCGTCGCGGCTGTGAACGAAGCCATTGCCCGAGAAGCCGTCGCGGCGGTCGCGGCGCAGAGACCGAAGATGGAGGTCAAGGGCCGCCGCATCGAAGTGCCGGTCATGAAGAACGGCAAGGTCGTCGGCAAGGCCAACGCGACCTTGAACATGGACCGGACGCTGCACTCGGTGCTGTCGCTGGCGCGCCGCGAGCAGGGCGAGATTCCCTTTGCGTTCGACCTGCAGGGACAGCTCTACACGCCGGCGCCGCGCGGGCGCGAGACGCTCGCGACGCTCGGCGTCACTGGTCCCGGAACGGTGACTGCGGATGGGTCGGCCAAGCGCGTCGGCGACTGGCTGCTGGTGACGCAGCGGGAACCGGGCGGCCTCGTGTTCGGCATCGCCCGTCCGCTCGGCGGTTCCCTGCGCGAGATACGCCGGCTGTCGTGGCGCAACCTCTCGCTCGGGCTTGCCATCATCGCCCTGGCCTGCATCGGCATCGTGCCGATCTCGCATCGCATGACGAAGCACGTGTCGTCGCTGAGCGACGGCGTGCGTCAGCTCGCGAGCGGCGACTTCAAGGCCCGCGTGCCGGTCAGGTCGAGCGACGAGTTCGGCACGCTCGCGGCGGCGTTCAACAAGATGGCCGAGGACCTCGAACGCAACCAGGCGCTGGTCGTCGAGCAGGAGCGGCTGCGCCGCGAGCTCGAGCTGTCACGCTTGATCCAGACCGAGATGCTGCCGCGCAAGCCGCTGCGGCTCGGCGCGGCGGAGATCATCGGGCTGTCGATTCCGGCGCGCGAAGTCGGCGGCGACTTCTTCAACTACTTTCCCCTGCCCGACGGCCGGCTCGCGCTGCTCGTCGGCGACGTCTCGGGCAAGGGCGTCAGCGCGGCGCTGCTGATGGCGAACGTGCAGGCGACGCTGCGCGCGCGGCTGCCGCTCGAGACCGACCTCGCCCGCCTCGCCGACGGCCTCGACCGCGACGTCGACCAGAACACGCCGCACAGCGTCTACGTCACCCTGTTCCTCGCCATTCTCGACGTCGAGCGGTCGCAGCTGCGCTACGTCAACGCCGGCCACAACCCGCAGTTCCTGCTCCGCCGCCACGGCGGCATCGAGGCGCTGTCGTCGACCGGGATGCCGATCGCGCTCTACGCCGGCCATGGCTACCAGGAGGCGGTGGTCGATGTCTCGGCCGGTGATCTGCTCTTCTTCTACACCGACGGTCTCGTCGAGACCGAGAACGAGCTGGGCGACATGTACGGCGCCGAGCGGCTCCAGGCCCTGCTCGCCGCCGAGCACGCCGAAGGCATCGAGGTCGTACTGCAGCGCGTCGACACCGCGGTCCGCGCCTTTCGCGGCCGCGCCGAGCCGCTCGACGACGCCACGACAATGGCGCTCCGGGTCGACGCCTAGTCTTAGCCGAGGGGCTTCGCCCCTCGGACTCCCCGACACGCTCCCTCGCGCGCCGCTGCGACGGCGCGCTCCGCTCGCGTGGCTCGCTCGCTGCCGCTCGCTCGCTTTGTGCGATCTCGAGCCTCAGCTGCCGGCCTTGAGCAGGACGACGCCAGCGACGATCAGCAGAATACCGAAAACGCGCGGCCCGGACGCCGGCTCGCCGAAGAGGTACACACCGAGCACCGCGGTGCCGGCGGCGCCGATGCCGGTCCACACGGCGTAGGCGGTACCGATCGGCAGCGTTCGCGCCGCCCACGCCAGCAGCCCCATGCTGATCGCCATCGCGAGTCCCGTCCAGATGCTCGGCCACAAACGAGTGAAGCCGTGCGTATGCTTGAGGCCGATCGCCCAGCCAACCTCGAACGCCGCCGCCAGAAGCAGGAGAAGCCACGCCATCCGCGGATCGTATACGACGACACCCGGTGCAGAACCGCGCAGGCGGTGTGACGGCCGTGCCGGGCCGCGCTACAATGGCTGGGCCTCCCCGGCGCTCCGCTCCCCTTCAGGAGTTACTTCATGAGATCGACGCGTCTTCTCGTTCCTGGTCTGGTGGCCGTGCTGTGTACCGCCCTGGCGTCACCGGCGTTGGCCGACGTCACGGTCAAGACGAAGGGCTCTGGCAAGGGCATGGTCGGCGGCGCCGTCGGCGACATGACCCAGTACCTCAAGGGCGGGAAGATGCGCATGGATCAGGCGACCGGCGCCGGGCGCTCGACCACGACCATCATCGACGCCGTCGGGCGGCGAATGATGGTGATCGACCACGAGAAGAAGCAGGCACAGATCCTCGACATGGCGACGATGGGCGAAGCGCTGAGCAAGGTGAGCGCCGGCGACCTCAGCGTCGCCATCAATCCGACGACGCAGACCCGTACCGTTGCCGGCATGTCCTGCACGGTCTACGACGTGAAGGTCGCCGTGCCGATGCAGGGCGCCGGCATCACGATGGTGATGAGCGGGCCGCAGTGCCTGGCCAAGAACGCCCCGGGCATGGCCGACTTCGTCGCGTTCTACAAGGCGGCGTCGCAGGGCGGGATGTTCTTCGACCCGGCGCAGGCCAAGGCGCAGCCGGCGCTGGCGAAGGCGATGGCCGACATGCAGCGGCAGATGTCGGAGCTCGGCATCCCGCTGGCGGCGGAGACCACCGTCGCCATGGACGGCAGCGGACCGATGGCCGAGATGATGAAGAAAATGAGCAGCACGATCACGACCGAGGTCGTGTCGATCACGACCGACGCCATCCCGGACTCGACCTTCGAAGTGCCGGCCGGCTATTCAGTCAAGAAGTAGGCTCAGCGCGCGGCAGCGAGCGGCGCCGGGGTTCGAGGGGAACCGCCGCCGCTGCCGCGCGGCGACTTGCGCCGCGACCCTGGCGGCACGCGCCGGCGCCGCACCAGCACGCCGGCGGTCCTCCCCCGATTCCCTTCCCCACTCGAATCAGCCGCGTGGCCGATCGGCTCGAGGCGTTCGGCGACGACGAACTCGTCGGGGCCGAGCGCCGGGGCACGGCCGGGCTTGCCGACGCGTTCCGCCTCCCTCGCGGCGCCCCGCCGATCAACGATGACGCTGAAATCGCGGCGGCCTCGAAAGGCGACCGACAACAGGTCGAAAAGCTCGGTGTTCTCGCGTGTGACCACGATCCAGTAGCTGGCCATTCTGTGGTGACGTATCGGACCATCCCCCGAATGGCTGCAGGCTTGGAACTCGTCGCTGCGACCAGGGTTCGAGGCGCGCCTACAGGGGTGGGCCGGCTCAGCCGAGAGTTGGATCGTGCTGTACTTCTACGAGAAGCACGCGGCGTTGCTACAGTGTGAAATCCGACGCACGACCGTCGCCGGCACTTACGCCATCGTGCTGACCGACTCCGACGGGCGCGTGCAGACGCACTATGCCAAGTGCTCGAACGATGCTCATCGGCTCTGGCTCGCCCTCGAACAGCGGCTCAACGCGACCGGCTGGTCCGGCCCCGTCGGCCAGCCCCAGACAGCCGGGCGCGCCTGAGCGGCCGGCCGTGCCATTCCCCTACCGCCCCCCGTCCAGCGTCGTCTTGTCGACGACCTGACGAACGCCTTCCGTCTCCCGCGCCAGCGTCAGCGCCCGCTCGCGCTCGGCGGCCGAACGAACCTTGCCGGTCACGGTCACGATCCCGTTGGTGGTGTCGACGTTGAGATCGAGCGCCTTGACGGTGTCGTCCAGCGCCATCTTGGCTTTGATCTTCGCGGTGAGCGCGCCGTCGCCCAGCGCCTCCTTGGTGTCCTTCGCGACGACCGCGGCTTTCGCCGAGAGATCGGCGCCAGCCTCGCGCGCCCGTGCGGCGCCTTCCCTCCCGGCGGTGGCGAGGGCATCGCGTTCGGACTGGGGCACGCCGCCATGCCACCAGCCGAGGAAGAACCCGCCGACCGCCACGAGAATGATCAGCATCAGGATGAGCTTGAAGAGTGCCCTGAACATACCTACCTCCTGAGTACCCTTCGAGCTGCAGACTCTATGCCGGTGACACCGGCAATGCCCCGCAGGAATCGCGAAACCGGGCTGTGCTAGGCTGCGTCCGTGACGCCAGAACAGCTTCGCACCCAGAGGATTGCGGTTGCGCTTGCCTTCGTAGCGGCGGCGTTCAGCTTGTCCGCCGTCCTGATGACGGCGATGCGTACGGGCCGGATCGAAGCGACGCCGCTCCTCGGCGGACTCTTCATGCTGGCGCTGGGGCTTGCCGGCTGGTCGACGGTCCGCAAGCGCGGGAATCATCCGCCTTCGCCGCCGGGCCCTCCCGCGTCCGAGTAAGTCCCGACTATCCGCGCCCGGAATCATCGGCCGGCGGCGCGCCCGGCGCGTCGCTGATGCGTTCGAGCGGGCGCAGCTCCGCGAGTACGACCAGCACGGCGCCAAGCGTGATCGAAATGTCGGCGACGTTGAAGATGCCCGTCCGCAGCGGTCCGAGACCGACGTTCATGAAGTCGATGACGCTGCCGTGAACGACGCGATCGATCCAGTTCGAGGCGCCGCCGGTGACGAAGAGAAGGAGACCGAAGCGCTGCAGCCGGGTCAACTGCATCCTGACCGCCGCGACGCCGACGACGATCAGCATCAACCCGACACCGACGGTGAAGATGCCGGTGCGGACGGCCGGCGGCAGATCCGATCCGAGGCCGAGGAAGCCGCCCGCGTTCTCGACGTACTGGAAACGCACCGTATCGGCAAGAAACGATCGCCCGGCCTCGCCGGCGAGCGTCGTCGCGGCGACGTGCTTGGTGACGCGGTCGCAGCCGATGCAGGACGCGAGCGCCAGGACGACGGCAATGCGGATGACGAGCGCGCTGACGCGAAGCCGCGGTCCGCCGGCAGACCCCTGATCGTCGTCGTCGAACGAAGCGGGTGACGGTGCTGACATCGGGGCTACGCGCTCCACCAATAGGCGACGGCCATCACGCCGAGAACGATCGCGAGGCCGATCGCGCCTTCGCTCGCCTGGTCGGACGGCCTGTAACTTCCCAGCCTCACCGCCCACAGGAACGCGCATCCGACGCCACGAATCAGATCGGCGATGGTTTCCTGCATAGGCGTCCTGACGGCCGATACGAACACTGTCCCTATTCTGCCTCAAGCGGAGTGCTGACGGGTGTTCGCGTCGCTGACGGCCCGGGCGATGGCAGCGGCGGAATCGCGCCTGAATCGGGCTTGCAGCAGGCGCGCAATCGGATACCCCGCCCTGGCGAGGGCGCGCGGCCGCGACGCCGCTCGCAGCCGGTAAGAGACGTCGCCGGTCGCCGCCTCGAGCGTCACCATGAACTGCTCTTCCCCGCACTCCGCATGTGTGCCGAGCGTGCCGTAGGCGAATCCCGCGGTCAGGTCCGCAGGATCGTCGGCGAGCGAGACGACGCGGCAGCCGTTCAAGGACCAGAAGCCGAAGTGGCGGATGAGAACGGCGAAGTTCGCCCCTGGCGCGATCGCCGCGAGAGTTGAATGGACTTCGACCCAGCCGACGTCGAAGTGCGCCCAGCGAAACAGGGCGCGCCGGGCGCGGGCGTAGGCGGCTTCGCCCTTGCCGATCACCGCGACGATCTCGTCAGCATCGAAGCCTGGAGCGCCAGTCGCGGAGATCCCTACCGGCGCATAGCTCAAAGGCAGGTCGCGGGAGCGCTCGATGAACTGCGCGATCGCGGCCGGCGACGGGCGCGTCAGCAAGAACATCGGCAGGCCCGGGTCACCACGGCCGACGTTGCCGCGCGCTTAGAGATCCCATTTCGCGATCAGCATAACGCGCGTTCTCGGTCCCTAGTCAGCTCCCCTTCGACAGACCGAGAACGGCGTTACGCGAACGAGACGACTCCATTAGTCCTGTCGTTCATGGTGCGTTTATCATGGCGAGACGGAACCGCAGCACAAACGGCTCCCGTCATTCAACCCTCAATCCTGACTGATGGGCTGCAGGAAGTGGCTGAAGGCCCAGTTGGCCACGTGCGACCCCTGTCTGCGCGCCACGGTATCTGCGAAGCGAAAGTGGATGCCCAGATAGACGCGAGCGTCGACGACCTCAGCTGCCGCGTCCGAGAACCTGCTGTACGTTCGCGTCTTCTGGACCACCTGAGGCGTGTTACTCGTCATCGAGAAAATCATCTCGTCAGTCCCGAAGAAGTTTGCGAGCATGGTGGTTACTGCGCCCGAATTATTGTTCGCGCCCGACGTGTAATCCGGATAGCTCGGTGTGGTGATAAGCGACTGCCAGGCGGGGTCGCCCGCCGTATGAGCGTTGCCATCATGGTCGCCTTCGTGGATTGCCGTAATCGGCCGCCAGAAGTTCCAGTGCCGCTTGCTGTCCCAGGCCGTTATGTATGCATCGGCAACTGCCATGTAAACCAGCGCAAACAGTCGGCCACTGTCGCCGCTGTTGCTCAGATGCGAACCCGTCAGGGACCGCAGGAGCCGCGTCCACAACAGGATCGAGTTGTCGGCAAAGAAATAGGCAACGTCGGTCTGCTCAGGGGAGCGGGCGCTATTGACCAGACTCCCCAGCGCTTTGACTTCGTTGTAGTCCTTCGCGTATTTGCCGCTCGTCAGATGCGGCGGCGGTGGGGAGGCACGGAACTGCGCAGGGTCTTTGAGGGCGAAAGGCGTCACCGTGGCCACCCACGGAGTCACCATCGGTACAGGTACCGGAGGCGTTCCGGGAAGGAAGGACGTCGGACGCCATTCGCCCGGCTCGGTGCCGCCATAGAAGGCTTCAGGGTTGGAAGGGTAGCGTCCGTCATTTTCTCGCAGCCTGAGGATACAAGCGGCGGCCTGGTGGCCTGAAAGCACACCAAGATCGCCCGTGAGGCTGAGGTCGGCGAGGTAGGTGTCATAGGCTTGGTCGAGGGTCTCCGTCTGAGCTGGAAAAAGGCTGACGAGCACATGATGCGCAGCCGTGGCCGCAGCCGCGACCGGGGAACCTGAGCCGTTCGGAACGGCAGCGCAGTACCTGTGGAACCGTCCTTCAATTGCCTGGATGGCGTCGTGCATCGCCAAGTGGACCATGGTGTAGTCGAATACGTTCGCAGGGCTTGGCCGCGCAGCGGCGGCGATCGCCTGGGCAGTGACCACGTTCCAATCGACCACGACATCTGCGCGAGCGGGCCCTGCCGAAATCAGACAGAACAGACCGATGATGGAAAGCCTCTTCATTTCTGCCTCCGTGGGACGTGTGCGCCTGGAATTCGGTCCTGGGCCGCCCGAACGCGGCGCCGGCAAGGAGCGACTTCGGCTGCGCGGTGTTGCGGGCAAGGTTATGGATAGCGAGGAACCGGCGCCATGGGCAGGAGGTGGGTTTTGGATGCCCGTTCGGGTGAGCGGCTAAGAGTCTGGTTGGAGGAGAGTTGCGGGCTCGTCTGTACGTTTCGTCCTCACGGAGGCGAGCCCAGGTTGGGTGACGACGCGGGGCTGCGGATCCTCTGTGACGCCTCCGCGTCAGCTCATCACGAGAGACGAGGTCGGCAGCTCTCGGGAGCCGGTCGTGTACGTCGTCTCGCGCGGTGGCCAGGATTGCTACGGCTTGGCGGTTTGATTGGCGGGGCTGCGGGCACGCTCGCGGTCATCGCGCAGGGGTTTAGTGCCGGGGCCGGGCATCGAACCCGGACGACCTTGTGGGGTCACAGGATTTTAAGTCCTGAGCGTCTGCCAGTTCCGCCACCCCGGCTCCCCCTCATTCTAGGCGGCAAGCCCGGCAGATGCATCTGGCGGGTCGTCGACATGGACCGGCCCGGAGTATTTCCACGGGCCTGACCAGCCAGCCTGCCCTGAGCGGCGTCGAAGGGCCTCGCCGCGGCTTCGTCCTCACGCGATCGAACCGCCTGACGCGCTCCCGCGGGTGCGGCGCGTCGGGACGGGGCGACGTGTGAGCGCCGTGACAGCGCAGGCGAAAAACGGGCCCGCAGCGGGTCCCATCGGCGGCGGCGCTGATTCGTCTCCGGCGGTCGAGCGACCTCGTGGCCGAACCGATGCTTTACCGGCGTGCGGCAAACCCCAAGCCGCCGCCGCATCGTGAGGCACGCCGCGGAGGGTCCGTTTTCCACGGCGCGAAGTCGGCGCCGCGGCCCGACGCGACGCGCCCGCGTTCACGCGTCCTCACATCGAGCGTTTCGATCGGAAAAAGAAAAAGGCGGGTGACCCGGAGGCCACCCGCCCTGAACTGCGTTTGACGAAACTGAGCTACTCGAGGCGGCTCTTGGCGGCGATCAGCTTGCTCGCCGTCGCCTTGACCGCCATCTCGGTCGCCTCGCCGAGGATCGTCTCGCGGAACTCAGAGGCGCCGAAGTCGATGCCGCCCATGCCGCCGCCACCGCCGCCGCCACCGGCGCCGCCGAGGAGCAGGCCGCTGCGCTTGGAGGTGCCATCGCCCTTGGCGCTGGCCATGATCTCGGCCGTCGTCGTGTCGATGATGCGGGCCGTGATCGCCACGTTCGCCTTGCCCTTCGACGTCCCGACCGACCCGACGCCGTAGGCGCTGCCCCAGCCGCCGCCGCTGAAGCTCTTATTGCTCTTCTCGGTGCCGAACTTGGTGATCGACCCGACGACCAGGTACTGCACGCCCAGCACCTTCCCGAGCTGCGCCAGCGTCTTTGCGCTCGGGTCCGTGCGCTCGCTGTTCGCAAAGTTCTGCTCGGCCAGCACGGCATCGAGGCGCTTCCGCTCGATGACGCGGAAGCTGCCGTCGTTGACGAGCTCGTCAACGAGCATGTCGGAGATGCCTTCTCCGATGTCCTGTGTGCCGCTCCACCATCTCTCGATGGTGCCGTATTCGAAACCGAGGACGGCAATCGACGGCCGCGTGCTCTGTTCGGCGGCGCGACCGGCCACGGTGGCCAGGAAGACTCCCGCCACCGCCAGGGTGAATGCTGCTGTACGTGCTGCTGCGCGCAAATGAACCTCCGCAGGGAATTTTTAAAGCTGGGGTAGGAATAGTGTAGCAGGGTTTCGCAGCAGCGACTTCAGGCGGCAACAATGTGCCGTTCCGGGAACAACTATCTCGCGAACGGCGGCCAGTGTTCATCCCGGGTCGACAGGATCGGCTCGCGCACCGGCCACGTGATGCCGATCGCCGGATCGTTCCACGCGATCCCGTGCTCGAGCGCCGGCGCGTACTCCTCCGTCGTCTTGTAGATCACCTCGGCCTCGGGACTGATGACGCAGAAGCCGTGCGCGAAACCGGGCGGGACATAGATCGCCTTGCGGTTCTCCGCCGACAGGGTCACGCCGACCCAGCGGGCGAAGGTCGGGCTGTCCGGCCGGATGTCGACGGCGACATCGAAGATCTCGCCGAGGGTGACGCGCACGAGCTTTCCCTGCGGCCGCGGCTCGCGCTGATAGTGCAGGCCGCGGAGCGTGCCCGCCGTCGAGCGCGACTGGTTCTCCTGGACGAAGGGCAGCCCGAGCCCCGCCGCCTCGAACTCGGATTGCTTGAAGGCTTCCATGAAGTAGCCGCGGGCGTCGGCGAACACCTTCGGCGAGACGATCAGGACGTCGGGAATCTCGGTCGGCTCGAATGTGAACGGCATGCGCGTCGGAAACGATCAGGCTTCTTCCTGCAGCAGGTGCAGGAGGTACTGTCCGTAGGTGCTGCCCTTCATCGCGCCCGCCAGGCGGGCCAGCCGATCGGCGTCGATGTAGTGCATGCGATAGGCGATCTCTTCGAGGCACCCGACGAGCAGCCCCTGGCGCTCCTCCACCGCCTGGATGAAGTTGGAAGCCTGCACCAGTGATTCGTGCGTCCCGGTGTCGAGCCAGGCGATGCCACGGCCGAGCCGCTCGACGCGCAGCTGCCCGCGCGACAGGTACTCGCGGTTGACATCGGTGATCTCGAGCTCGCCGCGCGGCGACGGCTTCAGGGCGCGGGCGATGTCGACGACCTCGTTGTCGTAGAAGTACAGGCCGGTCACGGCATACGACGACTTCGGCTGTGCGGGCTTCTCTTCCAGTCCGATTGCGCGTCCACCGGTGTCGAACTCGACGACGCCGTAGCGTTCCGGGTCGCGCACCTGATACCCGAACACCGTCGCACCCTCGGTGTGGGCGGCGGCACTGCGGAGCGCCTCCGAGAAGCCGGCGCCGTAGAAGATGTTGTCGCCGAGCGCCAGCGCGACCTGGCTGTCGCCGATGAACTCACGGCCGATGATGAACGCCTGCGCCAGCCCATCCGGGCTGGGCTGCGCCGCGTAGGAGATCGAGACGCCGAAGTCGCCGCCGTCGCCAAGCAGGCGGCGGAAGCTCTCCTGATCCTGCGGCGTCGTGATGACGAGGATGTCGCGAATACCCGCCAGCATCAGCGACGACAGCGGGTAATACACCATCGGCTTGTTGTAGACCGGCAGAAGCTGCTTGCTGATGCTGCGCGTCAGCGGATGCAGACGCGAGCCGGACCCTCCCGCGAGCACGATTCCCTTGAACATCGGTTGGTGATTGTATCGCATCGCTGGAGCGGCGACCTCGGCGGGAAAAGTCCAAGCCTGACATGGCCGCGAAACGGCCCGGCGGCGAACGCTATAATCGGGCGACGTGGCGCATCCGAATCCAATCATCGAGTTCCTCAAGGCTGTCGAACGCGCGCAGAGCCACAACATCGATACGACGCCGGTCGCGCTGGCGACCGCCGACAACCGCGGCCGGCCGTCTGTTCGCATGGTGCTGCTCCGCGGCGTCGACGACCGCGGCTTCGTGTTCCACACCAACTACGCGAGCCGCAAGGGACGCGAGCTCGACGAGAACCCGCACGCGGCGCTGTGCTTTCATTGGCCGACGCTCGATGAGCAGATCCGCATCGAGGGTCCGGTCGAGCGGCTGCCGGCCGACGAGTCGGATGCGTACTTCGCCGGGCGGCCGCGCGGGAGCCAGCTCGGCGCCTGGTCATCGCCGCAGAGCCAGGTGATGGACGGACGCGAGACGCTCGAGCGCTACATCCGCGACACCGAGGCCAGGTTCGAGGGTCAGCCTGTGCCGCGGCCGCCGTTCTGGGGCGGGTTCCGCCTCCGGCACGAGCGCGTCGAGTTCTGGACCGGGCGTCAGGATCGCCTGCACGATCGCGTCGTCTACACCCGGGACGGCGTCGGCTGGACCATCGAGCGATTGTTTCCTTAAGCCCGGCTGCGGCGGAACCAGAGAAACACCGGGACGCCGGCCGCGAGGAGCAGCGCGCCGCGGAACGCGCTCGATGGATCCGCCAGGACCACGCTTGCCACTACCGCCGCGGCGATGAGCACGAACGCCACCGGCACCACTGGATATCCGGGCGCGCGAAACGCGCCGGCGGGGCGCGCCGCCAGCTGGATGCGTCCGCCTGAAGACGATCAGCGTCGCGACCGTCAGGCCGAAGAAGATCCAGTCCGCGAACACGACATAGTTCAGCAGCTGTTCGTACCTGCCGGTGAGCGCCAGCACGCACGACCACGTCGACTGGATGAGGATCGCCACCCACGGCGTGCGATAGACGGGATGCAGCGTGGCGAGCGCCGGCAGGAACACGCGGTCAGCTGCCATCGCGTAGTAGACACGCGTCGGCGCGAGGATCGCGAGGTCGAGAAACCCGAAGGTCGAGATCGCGATCGCCGCGGTCACGAACCTGTCGCCGAGCGGGCCGAACATCAACCCTGCCGCGCTCGACGCCGGCGTCGTGGTTCCGGCTAGGCCGTCGAGGCCGAGGGCGCGGACGTAGACGACATTGACGGTGACGTAGATCAGCACCACCGCGAGGGTGCCGGCGAGCAGGCTGATCGGCAGGTTGCGGCGCGGGTTCTCGATCTCCTCGGCAACGTAGTTCGCGTTCTGCCAGCCGCCGTATGCGAACAGGATCGGCACGAGCGCCGACCCGAACGCGATCAGCGTCGACGACGACGCGGCGGCAGGCTCGCGGACGGCATCCCACCAGCCCGGCGACGCGGGCGCCAGCGCGCCAGCGCCGATGAGCGTCGCCAGCGCCGCGACCTTGAGCACGACGAGTACGTTCAAGAGGCGGCTGCCGGGCTTGACGCCGTAGTAGTTGACGATCGACAGCACCGCAATCGCCGCGACCGCGAGCGGCACAGCCGCGGCGTCGCCGCGGCCGGTGAGGCGCAGCGTGTAGGTCGCAAACGTGATCGCCACGGCGGCGATCGCGCCGCTCTCGATCAGCAGCAGGAGCGCCCAGCCATAGAGAAAGCCGGCGAGCGGATGCAGTCCGTCGCGCAGGTAGACGTACTGCCCGCCGGCCTTCGGAAACAGCGACCCGAGCTCGGCATACGCGTAAGCGCCCGCGAGCGCGATGAGCCCGCCCGCCGCCCACGCCGCGAGCACGAGCAGGCTGGAATCGAGACGCTGCGCGACGATGTAGGGATTGATGAAGATGCCGGAACCGATGATGCCGCCGATGACGACCATCGTTGCATCGAAGGGCCCCAGCGCGCGGCGGAAGCTCACGCGGCAGAGTCTATCAGGTAGGATCGCGGGATGAGGTTTCACGCGCCGTACCTGGAGTGGGCGAAGTCGCGGCCGGCGGCGGCATTCGATCTCGCCGGCAGCAACGTGCTGGCGTGTTCGCTCGACGACCTTCCCGGCGCGCGCGAGGCGCTGGCGCTGAGCGGCCGCAACGACAACGGCTATCCGCCGCTGCTCGAGGCCATCGCCGATCGCTACGGCGTTCACGCCGGCCAGGTGACGACGGCCACCGGGGCGGCGGGCGCCAACTTCCAGGCATTCGCCGCGCTGCTCTCGCCGGGTGACGACGTCCTCGTCGAACGGCCCGGCTTACGACCCGCTGCTCGGCGCGCCGCAGCTGCTGGGCGCGAACATCGTCCGCTTCGATCGCCGGTTCGAGGACGGCTACGCGCTCGATCCCGATGCGGTGCGCGCGGCGATGACGCCGCGGACGCGCCTGATCGTGGTCACGACGCCGCACAATCCGTCAGGGGTGCCGGCCGACGACGACGCGATGGAAGAGGTCGGGCGGATCGCGGCGGCAGCCGGCGCGCACGTCCTGGTGGACGAGGTCTACCTTGATGCCGGGCGCGCCGCTGCGCGCGCAGCGGCAACGCTCGGGCCGACGTTCATCTCGACCAGCAGCCTGACGAAGTCGTACGGGCTCTCGAGCCTGCGGTGCGGCTGGACGCTGTCGTCACCGGCGCTCGCCGAGCGCATCCGACGCACCCGCGACGTGATCGACGGCGCCGGCGCGATCGTCGCCGAGCGCCTCGCCGTGGTCGCGTTCGAACACCTGGACGCGCTGGCGGCGCGGGGCGCCGCACTCCTCGCGACCAACGCCGCGATCGTCCGCGAGTTCCTGCACGGCCGCGCCCGACGTCGAGGCAGTCGTGCCGGAGACGAGCACCGTGCTCTTCCCGCGCCTGCGCGGCGAGGACGACACGGCGGCGTTCGCCAGACGACTGCAGACGGAGTTCGACACGGCGGTCGTTCCCGGACGTTTCTTCGAGGCGCCGGCGCACATTCGGATCGGTCTGGGAACGACGCCGGAGATCCTGCGCGGCGGCCTCGAGCGACTCGGAGCCGCACTGCCGCCGCGACAGGCCTAGAACCTCCAGCCTGCCATTACCGACAGCGCGCGGTTCTTCAGGCTCGTGTCGTCGTCCTCAGCGGCGTTGAGGTTGGTGAGCCCGAAAGTGTAGCGGGCATCGATCGAGAAGCGGCCGATCGCGTACTCCAGGCCGGCGGCGAGGCCGAAATCGAAGAGTCTCGACGTCCTCGTCGATGTCGACGTCGACCTCTTCCCCACCCACCGTCGCCGACGTCTCGGAAGAAAGGTTGAACCCCAGCGATGGACCGCCGAACAGAGAGAACGACCGGCCACCGCCAGTCCAGACGGCGTACGTCGCGAGCACCGGCACTTCGAGGTAGGTCAGGCGAATCGACGCCTCGATGTCGTCGATCTCCGCGGTCCCGCCCTTCTGGCTGAACAGTCCTTCCGGTTGAATCGTCAGGCGCGAGTTGAGCGGCAGCGCGACGAAGCCGCCGGCCACGACGCCGAAATGCGTCCCCCACTCGACATCCGAGGGATCGAAGGCGATGGTGGACAGGTTGAAGCCGCCCTTGACCCCGAACCCGACTTCCTGCGCGCCGGCGACACCTGGCGTGATCGCGATCGCGGCACAGGCGAGCAGGACGAGATGTGTGACTGTGTTCTTCACTGGACCGATGTTCCTCTCAAGATGGCGGCTGTCGCGGCCTCAGGGAATGCTGACGGTAGGAATGAACCTGGGTGGCTGGCGATGCCGCGTCGCCTGCTCGAACGCATAGGCCAGGCCGATCAGGCGGGCATCGCTCCAGGCGCGCCCGATGAACGACATGCCGACCGGCAGCCCGCTGACTTCGCCGGCCGGGACGGTGACGTTCGGATAGCCGGCGACGGCGGCCGGTGTCGAGCTGGCGCCGAGAAAGTGATCGCCGTTGATCAGATCGATCGGCCAGGCCGGGCTGCCGGTCGGCGCCACGAGCGCGTCGAGCTTCAACCGGTCGAGGACGGCGTCAAGCCCGCGCGCGCGCGCCCGGGCCCGGCAGCTCGCCAGCGCCCGCCGGTACGCCGGCGTCGTCAGCGGCCCCTTCGCCTGGGCCATCACGAGGATCTCCTGGCCGAAGAAAGGCATCTCGCGGGCGCGCTCGCGCTCGTTGAACGCGATGACATCCGCGAGCGAGCGAACCTTCGCGCTCGGGCCGAGGCCGGCCAGGTAGGCGTTCAGCCCGGCCTTGAACTCGTAGAGCAGGACCTCGAGCTCGCAGTCGTCGAGGGTGCCGGCGCCGGGAACGTCCGCCGGATCGACGATCACCGCGCCCGCGGACTTCATCGCGGTGACCGCGGCCTCGATGACGCGATCGGCGGCTGCGCTGTAGCCAAAGAACCGCCGCCGCGCGACCCCGATGCGCGCGCCTTTCAAGGCGCCCGCATCGAGCACGGCCGCCAGATCCTTCAGGCTGCGCCGCGGCTTCGCCGTCGACGGATCGCGCGGGTCGGTGCCGGCCAGCACGCCGAGCAGCACCGCGGCGTCTGCCACGGTGCGCGCCATCGGTCCGGCCGTGTCCTGCGACTGCGCGATCGGGATGATGCCGCTGCGGCTGACGAGGCCAATCGTTGGCTTGATGCCGACGAGCCCGGACACGGATGCCGGGCAGACGATCGAACCGTCGGTCTCGGTCCCGACGCCGATCGCCGCGAGATTGGCGGCGACCGCCGTCCCGGTGCCGGAGCTCGACCCGCACGGGTTGCGATCGAGCACGTAGGGGTTTCTCGTCTGGCCACCGCGGCCGCTCCATCCGCTCGTCGACTTCGTCGAGCGGAAGTTGGCCCACTCGCTGAGGTTGGTCTTGGCGAGAATGACCGCCCCCGCGGCCCGCAGCCGCTCGACGACGAACGCATCGCGCGGCGCGATCGAGCCTTCGAGCGCGAGCGACCCTGCCGTGGTCATCATCCGGTCGGCGGTATCGATGTTGTCCTTGATGACGACCGGGATGCCATGCAGCGGGCCGCGCGGCCCCTTCTCCTTGCGCTCAGCGTCGAGCCCGTCGGCGATCGCGCGCGCCTCGGGATTGATCTCGATGATGGAATTGAGGGCGGGCCCGGAACGATCGAGCCGCTCGATGCGATCGAGGTAGAGCTCGACGAGCTGCCGGGACGTGTACCGTCCGGACTGCATCCACGCCTGGAGCTGCGGCAGCGTCGCTTCGTCGAGCGCGAACTCCGACGGCGGCTGCGCCTGCGTCGCGGCTCGAGGCTCGCCGAGGCCCAGTCCGAGGAGCAGCAGAAAGGCACAGGCTCGGCGCCACATGGGGTTCACAGCGTAGCATGCCGGCGGCAGCCACCCTTCGCGCCCGACGCGCGGCGGCGCAGGCGGTTCGGACAGAATCAACAACCCGGTTACGAAAATGCTGCTGGGCCAGCGCGCCATTTCGTGGAATCACCAATGTTTCCGGCCGACTCGCGACGGCACCGAGGTTGCCGGGAGCAGTCATACGCCCGAGGTCTATCCGCCGGCGGGCACAGGGGTCCATGAAGCTTCGCTACCGCGTCCTCGTGCTGGAGGACGATGCCCACGCTCTCGCAGGTGTCGTCGAGCTGCTCTCGGAGAGCGGCTGCGACGTAACGCCGGCGTCCGCTTACGACGAGGCAAAGAAGCAGCTGGCGCTCGGCGTGTACGACCTGTTCATCACCGACGTCCACGTTCGCAGCTTCAACGGCCTGCATCTCGTGATGAAGGTCCGCAAGGAGTTTCCCGAAACCGCGATCGTCATCATGACCGGCTACGACGAGCCGCTGCTCGAGCTCGAGGCGGGCCGCTACAGCGCCGTGCTGATCAAGAAGCCGATCACGGCGGCGATCCTGTTCGATGCCGTGCGGCGAAGCATGCAGACGGCGCGGCGGCAGCGGCGCTGGCCGCGGACGCGCGTGGCGGGAGGTTTCCGGGTCACCGCCGCGGGACGGCCGGCCGCGGTCGTCGACGTGTCGTATGGCGGGCTGTGTCTTCAGATCTCGAACTCAGGCCCGCTGCCTTCGAGCTTCGACGTGGAAGTCTCAGGCATCGGCCTGCATCTCGTCGTCGAGCCGGTGTGGTCGTCGGCGGCGGCGGGCGCGGTGCTCTGCGGCGCAGCGCTGTCACCGGACACGACTGCCGCGGCCCACACCTGGCGCGAGATCGTGGATCGCCTGTCGGCCTGAACAGTCACTGCGCCGCCGTCGGCGCCGGCCGTCAGTGCCACGGCCGGCCGTCAGTGAACCACGGGCTTCGGGCCGCGCGCGTCGGCCAGCACCTTGGTAATCATGCCGTCGAGCCTGGGCTGGGCAATGTCGAACGGCCCGGCGACGGCGGCGCCGCTCGGAATCTCCATCGCGATCACGACCCCGCCGTTCGTCGGCTCGACGATCCAGCTGAAGCCGCGCAAGCTCACGTAGCGGGAATCGGCCTCGGGGTTCTTCACCCGATCGATTGCCAGCAGCATCCCCTTGAGGATCTCCTCGACGTCGAACTCGGTCCAGCCCGCCGGTTCGTTGCCGACGTGATGCACCTGCTCGGTGACGGCGTAGTCGCGCTCCCGCAACACTACTTCCACGTTGAACAGCATTGGTCCTGATTTCCCGCGCGAAGCGCGCGCGATCCGCGTGATCCCGCGGCCCCGCGCCGCCTGCACGCCACCACCTTGATCGACTGGTTTCAGTATATAGCCACGCTCCGCGTGCCGAGGCTCTAGGGCGCGGGCACCTGCAGCGCGGCGTCCAGCCGGAGCGGGTCGGAGACTGGCTCCTGGCAGACGAACGCCCGGCAGACGTACGCCGCGGCGCGCCCGTCGCGTTCAGCCATCGACGCGACGTACGGCAACCGCGTCGCGAGGCGAGCGCGGGCAGCGCCTTCGGGCAGCGGGACGACCGCCGCGAACGGCAGGTATCGCCGGGCCACGACTTCGGCGAGCGCCTGGGTCGCGGCGCTGTCGGGCTCGCCGACGATCACGATCTGCGTGTGATCGGCATGCCATGCCGAGAGCCCCGCGAGCATCATCGGGATGACGCGGGCCGCGGATCCGATGCGCGGTCCGAATCGCGCCAGCGTGCGCTCCGCCTTCTCGAGCGCGCCGGCGTCGCCGACCAGGTGGCCGACGGTGATCAGGTTCGACACCGACACCGAACCGGCCGCCGGTTCTGCGCCGTCGTACTCTTCCTTCAGGCGCAGCAGCACCGACGCATCGCGGCCGGTCGTGCTGAACCAGCCGGCCTGCCCGGCATCCCAGAAGAGCTCGTCCTGCCGCGCCTGCAGCGCCTCCGCCCACTCCAGCCACTCCGGATCACCGTCGGCCTGAAACAGCTCGAGCAGTCCGAAGATCAGGCAGGCATAGTCCTCGGCGTAGCCATCTATCGCGGCGTCGCCGCCGCGATAGCGGCGGCGCAGGCTGCCGCTGCCCGCGTCCCACAGGTGCGTCCGCAGGAACCTCGCCGCCTGCTGCGCCGCGGCGCGATACCGCGCGGCCGCCGGACGCCCGGCGAGCGCCCGCGCGGTGCGCGCGAACGCGGCAATCATCAGGCCGTTCCATGCCGTCAGGATCTTGTCGTCGAGATGCGGGCGCGGACGGGATGCGCGCGCGGCGGAAAGGCCGGCCCGGATGCGCGCCAGGGCCGCGTTCAGCGCCTCGACGGTCATGCCCGCCGAGAGCTCCTGCTCGGTCGCGGCAACGTAGAGGATGTTCTTGCCGCGAAACTCCCCCTGCGGATCCTGCGGCGCGTTGCCACCCGGGCGAATCCCATATCGACGCCGGGCGATCCCGGCGTCGCTGCCGAGCGCCGTCTCGATCTCGTCATCGGTCCAGATGTAGAACGCTCCCTCCATCTTTCTCGCGCCCGGATCGGCCGCGTGCTCCGGTGGCACGCTGTCGGCGTCTTCTGCCGAGTAGAAGCCGCCCTTCGGATGGCTCAGATCGCGCAGCACGTACTCGAGTGTGTCCTCCGCTACCGCCATGTAGAAGCCGTCCCCGGTCGCCTGCGCCGTCTCGACGTAGGCGAGGACGAGCTGCGCCTGGTCGTACAGCATCTTCTCGAAGTGCGGCACGCGCCATTCGGCGTCGACCGAGTAGCGATGAAAGCCGCCGCCGACGAGGTCGCGCATGCCGCCGAGCGCCATGCCGCGCAGCGTCCTGGTCACCATGGCCAGGAGGCTGGAATCGTGGCGGCCGACCGCGGCGCGGCGGGCGTGCTCGCGCAACAGGAACAACAGTTCGGAGGGACGCGGGAACTTCGGAGCGTCGCCGAAGCCGCCGTTCGCAGCGTCGAACACCGCCGCCGACCGGGCGACGGCGTCGTCGAGCGCGTCGACGCCGGCGAGCGTCGCTTCGCCTGGCGTCCGTCCGTCGGCGCCGGTGACGGCCCGCAAACGCTCCAACAGCTCGCCCGCCGCATGCTCGACGCGGGCGCGATCGTGCTTCCACACGCGCGCCAGCTCGCCCAGCAGATCGGGGAGACCCGGCCGGCCCCGGCGCGACGTCGGTGGAAAGTAGGTGCCGCCGAAGAACGGCTTGAGGTCGGGGGTCAGGAAGACCGTCATCGGCCAGCCGCCCTGTCCGGTGGTGGATTGCACGAACGCCATGTAGACGCGATCGACGTCGGGCCGCTCCTCGCGATCGACCTTGATCGACACGAAGTCCGCGTTCAACAGCGACGCGATCTGCGGCTGTTCGAACGACTCGTGCTCCATGACGTGGCACCAGTGGCACGTCGAGTAGCCGATCGACAGGAAGATCGGCTTGTCCTCGCTCCGCGCTTTCGCGAACGCCTCTTCTCCCCACGGGTACCAGTCGACCGGGTTGCCGGCGTGCTGCCGCAGGTAGGGACTCTGTTCGCGCGCCAGCCTGTTCATCGCCTTCGATCGTACGGGGAAAGGACGCAACAGAGAAGCGCAAACGGCAGCCGCCGCAGAACAGCTACAATCACGCGATGGAACTGGCGGTAGAAACGCGCGGCCTGAGCCGTAACTTCGGGGCGCTGCGCGCCGTCAACGGCATCGATCTCGCCGTACCGGCGGGCAGCTTCTTCGGCTTTCTCGGCCCGAACGGCGCCGGCAAGTCGACGACGATCAAATGCCTGACCGGGCTGCTGCGTCCGACCGCGGGCACCATCCGCATCCTCGGCATCGACCCGCTGGCTGATCCGGTGACGGTCAAGCGGCGGATCGGCGTGGTGCCGGAAGACCTGGCGCTGTTCGACCGCCTCACCGGCAGCGAGACCCTGCGCTTCGTCGCCGAGGTCCATGGCGTCGACGAGGCCGTGGCGCGCGATCGCGCCCGCGACCTGTTGACGCTGATGGACCTGACCCGCGCCGGCTCGACGCTGGTCACCGACTACTCGCACGGCATGCGCAAGAAGCTGTCGCTCGCCGCCGCGCTGCTGCCGGGACCGCGGCTGCTGTTCCTCGACGAGCCGTTCGAGGGCATCGACGCGGTCGCGTCACGCCAGATCAAGGATCTGCTGCAGTCGTTCGTCGCCCGCGGCGGCACGATCTTCCTGACCTCTCACATCCTCGAGATCGTCGAACGGCTGTGCACGCACATCGGCGTCATCGTCGACGGCCGGCTGGTGACCCAGGGGCCGATCGACGAGATGCGGGCAGGCGCCGCCGGCAGCGCGACCCTCGAGGAGCTCTTCATCACGCTCGTCGGCGGCGACCGGCGCGAGACGGTGGCGCTCGATTGGATCTGAACGCGAACGGCGGGGCCACCACCTGGCGGACGCTGCGCGCCTTCACGTGGATGCGCTGGCGCATCCTGGTGAACGCCCTCGATCGCGCCGGTTCGCGCGACGTCATCGAGCGGTTCTCGCTCGCCGTCGAGCAGGTCGCGCCGCTGCTGGCCATGGCGATGCTGGTGCCGTCGGCGCTGGCGCTGGCGGGGCTCGCCGGCTACGCCGGCTACTGGCTCCCCGGCACCGCGCGCGTCGTCACCTTCGACGTCGTGCGCTTCCTGCTGCTGATCGGCTCCGGCTTCTGCCTGGTCGGTCCGCTGGTGATGCCGGCGATGGAACGGACCAGCGCCGTGCGCCTGCTGCTCCTGCCGATCCGTCGTGGGACGCTGTACGCGGCCCAGGCCGGCAGCGCGCTGAGTGACCCGTGGGTCATCCTCGCGCTGCCGCTCGTGCTCGGGCTGCCGCTCGGCCTCGTCCTCGGCGGCGCGGCGGCGGCAGCGGTGGTCGCCCTTGCGGCCGGCCTGATCCTCGGCACCGTCCTCATCGGCCTGTCGGCGCTCGCCAGCTTCCTGCTGAACCTCATCGTTCGCGATCGACGGCGCGCCGAGATGGCGGCGCTGCTCTTCGTTCTCGTGCCGGCGCTGCTGATGATGCCGGGACTGTTGAACTCGGGCGGCAGCCGCGACGAGCGCGGCGCCGAACGGGCCGCGGCGGCGGAGCGGCGCGCCCGCGGCGAGACGACCTTCACCGACCGCGCGTGGAGCACCGGGCAGGCGGCGCTCCGCTTCCTGCCGAGCGAGCTCTACACCACGGCTGTCCGCTCGGCCTCGAGCGGCGATCTGACCCACAGCGCGATGCCGCTCGCCGGTCTCATGACGTTCGCCCTCCTTGTCCACGGTCTCGGCCTCGCGGTCTTCAGCCGGCTGCTGGAGGTGCCGAGCGGCGGCACGCGTCAGAAGGCGTCCGACGACAGCGGCAGGTCGACATCCCGTCTTCCCGGCCTGTCCCGCACGAGCAGCGCCGTCGCGATCGCCCAGCTGCGGCTCGCGCTGCGTACGACGCGGGGAAAATCAACGATGCTGTCGCCGCTCCTCGTGTTTCTCATGATGATGTTCGTGGCGTCGCGCAACACCGATCGATTCGATGTCGGCGTGACGACGATTGCCGGCGGCTTCGGCCTGGCGGCGTTCGGCTCGATGATCTGCCTGCTGTCGATCCTGCCGTTCTCGGTGAATCAGTTCGCTGTCGATCGGGCCGGGCTGACTCTCGTCATGCTGGCGCCGATCTCGCTGCGGGAGCTCCTGATCGGCAAGGCCGTCGGCACGGGCGCCATCGCGTTCCTGCCGGCGATGATTTGTACCCTGATGGCGGGACTTTACTTCCGAGACTGGCCGCTGGCGCTCTGGCTGAGCCTGCCGACCGCCATGATCGCGACAATCGCGATCGGGTCCCCGGGCGCGGCGGCGCTGTCGGCGCTGTTCCCGCGCAGCGTCGATTTGAACAGCATCGGCCGCGGCAGCAACGCGCACGGGCTTGCCGCCCTGCTCGGCCTGGTGCTCACTGTCGTGTCGGCGCTCCCGGCCCTCTTCATCGTTCTCCTGTGCACCGCGATCCTCGACCGGCCGGTGCTGGCGCCGTTCCTGATGGCGCTGTGGTGCGCCGCTGCGCTGGTGCTCGCGAGAGTCCTCCTGAACGCCGTCGCAGGGCTGGTCGAAAGCCGGCGGGAGAACCTCATCATGGTGGCGAAGCCGCGGTAATTGAGATGGCTTCTGAAGCGACAACCGCCGGTCGTCAAGCCATTTCATGGACGAACGAACGAGCGAGCGGCAGCGAGCGAGCCACGCGAACGGCCCGCCGCCGCCGAGGCTCCGGCGAGGTCCGCCGTAGCTTCAGCGAAGGCGGAAGCGCGCCGGCGCCCTTCGACTTCGCTCAGGGCGTGGTGAGCGTAGTCGAACCGCGAACGCGGCGCGCGAGAGAGCGTGTCGGGGAGTCCGAGGGGCGACGCCCCTCGGTTAAGGCTAGAGTGACAAACGCCGGTCGGCCCACCACCACATGCCCAGCGCCGACATCAAAACCAGCGCTGCGGCGACATAGGTGACGAGCATCGGTACCGCCTCGTCGGCGAGATGGCGTGAGGCTGTCGTCAACGACTCCCACGTCCATGACGCGGCATCGATCACCACGCCCAGGTTGATCATGGCGGCAACGGCGCCGACAACGACGACGACGGCAGCGACGATCGCGAAGTTGAAGAAACGGTCGACCCGCTGCTCCACCTGCCAGCGATCGTTGCGGATCCGCGACACCACCGTCGCGGTGAAACGCGGCGGCGGCGCCCCGACCGGGCGCGACTGCAGCAGCAGCTCGACGCGGCGGGCGGCAGCAAGCGCGGCGGCGCAGCGCGGGCAGGTTTCGAAATGCGCGCGCACGGCGTCGGCGACTTCGAGATCCTCGGCGGCTATCGCCTCGACGAGATGCAGCACGTCATCGCAAGTCACGGGTTGAGTAGCTCCCTGAGCCGTCGCTTCGCCCGATAGAGATGAGTTTTTACCGTCCCGAGCGGCAGATTCATCGCCTCGGCCAGCGCTTCGTACTGCACGCCTTCGAGATAGTGCGCGGCGATCAGCACGCGATACTGCTCCGGCAGCTGGGCGATGGCCTTCTCGAGCCGGTCGCGGAGCTCCATGTCGGCAAACGCGGCATCGGCGCGGCCTGGATCGATGCGCCGCCGGCCCTCGCGGTCGTCGTCGAGCGATACCAGCTGCCGCCGCGGCCGCGTCTCGAAACAGACGTTCTGGACGACGCGATAGATCCACGTCGACAGCCTGGCGTCACCACGGAAGTACGGCAGGCCCCGGTAGATCTTCAGGAACACGTCCTGCGCGAGGTCGTCGACCCCGGTGCGATCCGACACCAGTCGGTACACCAGCCCGTAGACCAGGTTCTTGTAGCGGTCGACGAGCTCTTCGAACGCCGCGTCGTCGCCGGTCCGGCAGCGCTCGATCAGCGCGCGCTCGTCGAGTTCCTCCGACACCCACCCGCCCTTTCCTCTTCCACCCGCCGCGAGGTCCCGACGCAATTAGAACCCGCGGCCGGGCAAATTGTTTCACCGCCGGCCTGAAACAATCCGGACGGCGGCCCAGTCTAATGCCCCCAGTCGCCATGGGAGGCAATCGTGAGCGAAGGTGAGATGGTCGTGACCGTGTTCGCCGTGGTGCTGGTGTCCGGCCTGGCCGTGATATGGATGGGGATCCAGAGCCGGCGCCAGGTGCGCGAAATGGAGCATCGCGAGAAAATGGCGATGATCGAGCGCGGCCTCGTGCCATCGCCTGAGCTCGATCCAGCCGCTTTCGAGGAGCGCATGGGCGGCCGGACCGAAGCCAGCGCCAGCAGCGTCCGCTCCCGCACCGCCGGGATCATGATGATCGGCATCGGCTTCGCCCTGGCGGTGCTGATCTCCCTCACCGGCGAGCGTCCGAGCGTCGGTATCGGCCTGGGTGGCGCATTCGCCGTCATCGGCGCCGCCTTCTTCATCAATGCCCGCATGCTCGCCAGCGATCCGCGGCCAACCCCGGCGCCTAAGAGCTTCGAACCGCGCCCCCCCACCCTCCGCGAACCCAGGGACCCGGGCACGCCACTCAGCTGATCCGCCTGGCCTTACCCCCGTCGTCGCGGAGCTGAAGCTCCGCGCTACGAACGCGGCGAGCACGATCGCAGCAGCGAGGCGCAGAAGCAACCAGCCGTCCCCCCGATTGCCGCAAGACGTACACGACGAAGCAACCAGCCGACCCCCGATTACCGAAGACGCACGGGCGCAGCACAGCCGATCCCCCCGATTGCCGCAAGACGTACACGGGCGAAACAACCAGCCGACGTCGAAGACAAGAGAAGACAAGAATGACAGGGGCAGGGAGAAATCCGAAGATTCTCCCTGCTGCCCCTTGGCAGGAGGTTGTGGCGTGGTGGTGTGCCCCAGCGGAACGCCGGGGCGGCGGGCCGGGATGCCCTGAGGCGTCCCGACGCCGGTGAAGGGAGCAACCGATATGCCAGTGATTTCAGGTGATATCTGGCCTGAACCAAGGAACAGTTGGAGCAACAGCTACCCTTCTGCCGACGGTTGGCCGTCGATGTTAGGTAGCGGTCAACACACTGTGTGGCGGCTCGTCCAGAGTCAGCGCATCGACAGCGCGGGCGGCATGCGGCTGAGGCGGGATCGGATTTGCGCGAACTGTGCCGTACTCCTGCGCCCGCCCGAGACGTTGCGGAGCTGTCCGCGCAGGAGCTCGGCGCGCTCGCCAGGGCCCGGATGCGACGACAGGAAGACCTCGACCGATCCGGGATCGCGTCCCTGCTGGCGCCGCAGGATCTCCATGAACGCGATCATCTCGCGCGCGTCCCACCCTGCCTTCCGCATGATGGACGCGCCGACGCGATCCGCCTCGCGCTCGTCATCGCGGCTGAACTTGAGCATGTAGCCGTTGGCGAGAACCTGGGCGGCGATCTGGGCCGTTTGCGCGCCGCGGTCGTTCCCGAGGACGGCGCCGAGCAGTCCGAGCAGCCCGTTGGCCAGCAGCTGCTTGGTCAGCTGATCGGCGGCGTGGCGCTGTGCGATGTGGGCAATCTCGTGAGCGAGGACGCTCACCAGCTGCGCTTCGTTCTGCGCCGCCGTCAGGGTGCCACGATGCAGCCACACCGGCCCGCCGGGCAGTGCGAAGGCGTTGATCTCGCGGTAGTTCGCGATCGAGTAGCTGTAGGGATACTTCGGGCCACCGGCGTTGGCGGCGAGCCGCCTGCCCAGCGACTGCACGTAGGAGACGACCCGAGTGTCGGTCACCTCCGGTACCTTCGCCTTGACCTCCCGCTGGGTCTGACGTCCGAGCTCGATCTCCTGGTTGACCGAGATCAGCGACTGCGCCGCCGTCGCCGCGGTGCACGCGAACACCAGCCACAGCAACGTCGGCCATCGCTGTCGTGAACGTGTCATCGAGGCGCAGGTGCGGCCGGCATTTCCTCCGGCCGATGGCGGCGCAGGCGGGCGTAGGCGGCCGTCACCTCGGCCCCGAACAGCAGAATGAAGGCGGAGATGTACACCCACAACAGGAAGACGACGACGGCGGCAATCACGCCGTGGACGTTGAAGCGCGAGAGGTCGCGGACGTAGAACGAGAATCCCCAGAAGGCGCCCCGCCACATCAACCCGGTAAGCACCGCCCCGACCCACACGTCGCGAAACCGGACCTTGGCGTTGGGCACGAAATAGAACACCAGGCCGACGACGATGATGAAGAGGATCGTCGTCCCCCACCGCACCGCGAGGCTCTGAAGCACCATCAGCTGCGGCATGCCCTCGATGACGGAGGCGAACCACGTCGCCTCGACGACGTTGATGGCGCTCACCGCCGCGAGGGCGACGAGCATCAGCAGGCCGGAGACGACCAGCATCAGGAACGAGATCAGCTTGTGCTTGAAGTAGCTCGGTTGCTTCTCGACGCCCCACGCGTGGTTGACGGCAGACGTGATGGCGCCAAACACGCCCATCGCCGCCCAGGTCATCAGGATGCTGCCGGCGATACTGAGCGGCTCGCGCGAGGCCTGCAGCGCCCGCACCTGGTCTTCGACAAAGCCGAACTGTCTGGGAAAGTAACGGACAACGAACCGCATCAGCGTGTCGCGATCGGCATCGCTGCTGGTCACGCCGGCGACGACGGAGAACGCGAGGAGGAAGAACGGGAACAGCGAGAGCAGCGAATAGTAGGCGATCGACGCGGCGAACGTCATGTCGTCGCTGTTGTAGACGCCGACGATGCCACGCCAGACGGCAAGACCGGTGAGTCGAATTTCCGCGCGTATCCGCGCCAGCGCCCGGCGCAGGCGCCGGTCGCTGCGAGTCACCGGCTGATTCACGCCACGATCATAGCCCGCCGCGGGTGCCGGGATGGTCTCCGGTGGCATACCATGCATGCCTGACTTCGCGACCGAGCCACGTCGGGATCCCGCTGGTAACGGCGGCGACGATGAGGCCCGTCGCCATCCGCCGCAGGGCCGGCTTGCGCAGGATGGTCACGGCGACGCCAATCGCGGCCGCGCCCATGAGCGCGTTGGCTACATGCCGGGCTGATTGTTCGGTCATTCGGTGATGGCGGGACAGGCGCCAGCGCGCCCGTCCCCCTCGCAGCTACGGACGATTCGTGGACGCCGGGAAGCCCGACGTACCGGTCGCGATCGGCGCCGTGTTCTTCGAGCGATCGTAGGCCTCACGGCCGCGGTCGACGATCTGACTGACCTTGTCGCCCACCTGGCCAGCCTTCTCCGACGCCTGGTTGAGCGTCTGGTGCACCTTGTCCGACGCCTGGTGGTAGGTCTCGTTCGCGGTGCTCCGCAGCCGGGTCGCCTGCTCGGACAGCTGACGCCGCGTGTCGGCGCCCGCCTTCGGAGCGAACAGCATGCCGAGACCGGCGCCCAGCACCGTGCCTGCCAGCAGCCCCATCAGGAACGAGCCGCCTCCATCTTCGCGCTCTATACGATCGTATTCGTAGGCCATTGATTCCTCCTGTGTGAATGATCAGAGCCGTCCCGCCGCTTCCGCGGACGGCTTGGCGGACGACGGCGAGTCGGACGTGAGGATCGACATGATCACGGCGCGGACGCCGCGCACGAAACCCGTCGCGCGTGAGACCTGCTCGCGCACGCTGTCGCGCACCCGCTCAGCGGTCTCGTCGACGCGATCGATCGTCCCGGTGATCGCGTTGTCGACCCGCTCGGTCTGAGTGCTGACGCGCGACGCCACTTTTTGCACCTCTACCAGGATCGTGTCTACCTGCTGCCGCAGCGGCGCGATGTGCCTGGCTTCGAGCTCGTTCATGGTCCGGGTCGCCTGCGTGTAGAAACGCCAGGCGACGACAGCGAGCCCGATGATGAGCACCGTCTGCACAACGCTGCCGACCGCCATCACCGCCAGAATCCAGTTCGTCGTCTCCAGGTTCACCACATCTGCCTCCTAGGCCGACCAGCGGCCACCCTGTCCGCCGCTCGTGATGTCACTCAGCGATCGCCAGCCTTCGTTGGCGGCGCTGCGCGCCTTCTCGACGGTGCCACGAACGCGCGTGATCTCGCTGACGAGGTCGTCGAGGCGCGGCTCGATCTGATCCCTGAGGCGCCGGCCGCTCTCCGTCAGGTAGAGCCATCCCCACACCCCACCAGCCACCGCGCCGAGGCACGTTGCTGCCAACACTCGTGAGCGCTCGTCCACATCCGCCTCCTTTGTCCACCCGCGACGGATGAACACGTCCGTCCGGGAATAGTGCATCAAATGCCGTGCCAGCGATCGGCCGGCCGAGCCGCCTCAGCTGTCGATGCTGATCGGGCGCCGGGCGTGCTTGCCGCCGTCTTGGATATCGTGCTTCTTCATCTTGCTGTACAACGTCGGCCGGTAGAGCCCGAGAATCTGCGCCGCCTCCTGTTTGTTCCAGTTCGTGCGCTGCAGCGTCTGGAGGATCGCCATGCGCTCGATCTCGGCCAGGGTGCGGTGCGGCGGCACGACGAAGTCGGCCGGCCGCGTCGTTTCGGTGCGCATCGCCTCCGGGAGGTCGTTCACGGTGATCTCGGAGCCCTTGGCGACGAGCACACCACGTTCGATGACGTTCTCGAGCTCCCGCACGTTCCCCGGCCAGCGGTGGCGGATCAGCAGGTGATACGTCGCCGGCGCGATCGACTTGATGTTGCGCTGATGCCGCTGGCGGTATTTCTCCAGGAAGTGTTCACAGAGCAGCGGGATGTCCTCCGTCTTCTCCCGCAGGGGTGGAACCCGCAGCGTGATGGTGTTGATGCGGAAGTAGAGGTCCTCGCGCAGCTTGCCCTCGCGCAGCGCGGCGTCGAGATCGACGTTGGTGGCGCAGATCAGCCGGAAGTCGACGCGGACGATCCGGTCGCTGCCGATCGGCCGGTACTCACGCTCCTGCAGGACCCGCAGCAGCTTCGTCTGCAGGTAGGCGGGCATCTCGCCGATCTCGTCGAGCAGCAGCGAGCCGCCCTCGGCCATCTCGAACAGGCCTTCCTTGTCGTTCTGGGCGCCGGTGAAGGCCCCCTTCTTGTAGCCGAAGAGCTCCGACTCGATCAGGTCCTTCGGAATCGCTGCGCAGTTGATCTTGATGAACGGCCCCTTCGACCGCTTGCTGTTGTAGTGCAGCGCGTTGGCGATCAGCTCCTTGCCAGTGCCGTTCTCTCCCTGGATCAGGATGTTGGCGTCGCTGCCGGCGACGCTTTCCACCAGTTCCAGCAGTTCGTGCATCTTCTTGCTCTTGCCGACGATGCTGCCGAAGCGGAACTGCCCCTCCAGCTTCTGTTTCAGGAGCAGGTTCTCGCCGACGAGATCGCGGCGCTCGATGGCCCGCTCCAGCATCGCCAGCAGCGTGTCGGGCTCGATCGGCTTCTCGACGAAGCTGTGGGCACCGGCTTTCATCGCCTCGACCGCCTTCGGCACGCTGCCGTGGCCCGTCACGACGATGACTTCCGCATCCGGGTAGATCTGCTTGAACTTGCGCAGCAGCTCGAGCCCGTCGGCATCCGGCAGCATCATGTCGGTAACGACGACGTCGGGCTTCCAGGTCCTGAAGATCTCTTCGCCGCGGGTCCCAATCATCGCGGTCCGGACTTCATACCCCTCATGCTCGAGCAGAATCTTCAGCCACTCGATCATCGACGGCTCATCATCAATGGCGAGGACGCGACTCTTCTTCTTGATGTTCATCGTGGGAGGCTCATGCAGAGGTTGGCGTTCGTGCCGTCGAGCCATACAGGCGGCGGCACAAACCGGATGAGAAAAGTATACATTTAGCCGCCGAGGCGTCCAAATACCGAACATTTCTGCCCGGCCGCCGACTCGGTCGCCGCTCCCCTGTTCGCCCCGCGCGGGCTACCCGTATAATCCCTGCCGATGGCCGACCCCGTTAACCCCTCGCCAGGCGCCAAGTTACCCGCGAATCAACCGGCCAGGCCGATCGGGTCGTCCGGCGAGTGCCGGGTCGGCGCCGGGGACGAGAAAGTCCTCTGCGAACGCTGCGGCGCCGAGATGTTCCGGATGCACGCGGTCTGGCGTTGCCCGCAGTGCCGCTTCAAGACCGACTGCTGCGGCTGGTGATTCGGCGGGCCCCTCCATGGACCGGTTAGAAACCCACGCCGACCCTTCGTCCGAGCTCTTCAAGTCGAACAGCGCCAGGATGGCGTCGCTCGTGGCCGAGCTTCGGGAGCGGCGGGCGCGCGTCCGCGAGGGCGGCGGCGCGCGCTACGTGCAGCGCCATCGCGAGCAGGGCAAACTGCCTGTTCGCGAACGCATCGACAAGCTCCTCGACCCGGGGACGCCGTTCCTCGAGCTGTCGCCGCTTGCCGGCTGGGAGCTGCAGGAGGACGAGACGCCCGCCGGCGGTGTCGTCACGGGCATCGGCCGCGTCGCCGGCCGCGAGGTCGTCATCGTCGCCAACGACGCGACGGTGAAGGGCGGCACCTACTACCCCATCACGGTGAAGAAGCACGTGCGGGCGCAGGAGATCGCGATGCAGAACCGCCTGCCGTGCGTCTACCTCGTCGATTCGGGCGGCGCGTTCCTGCCGCTCCAGGCCGAGGTCTTTCCCGATCGCGATCACTTCGGGCGCATCTTCTTCAACCAGGCGCGAATGTCGGCCGAGCGCATCGCGCAGATCGCCGTCGTCATGGGCTCGTGCACGGCGGGCGGCGCCTACGTGCCGGCGATGTCGGACGAAACCATCATCGTCAAGGGCACGGGCACGATCTTTCTCGGTGGTCCGCCGCTCGTCAAAGCCGCCACGGGCGAGGACGTCACCGCCGAGGATCTCGGCGGCGCCGACGTCCACACGCGGCTGTCGGGCGTCGCCGACTACTTCGCGGAAGACGACGAGCACGCGCTGCACCTGGCGCGAACGGTGGTCGGAACGCTGAACTCAGTGAAGCACCTGCCGGCGGACATGACTGCTACGGAAGAACCAGCCTACGATCCGCGCGAGATCTACGGCATCGTCAACGCCGACACGCGCAAGCCCTACGACGTCCGCGAGATCGTCGCCCGCATCGTCGACGGCTCGCGCTTCGACGAGTTCAAGGAACGCTACGGCACCACCCTCGTCACCGGCTTCGCGCGCCTGCATGGCTTCCTCGTCGGCATCGTCGCGAACAACGGCGTGCTGTTCTCGGAGTCGGCGCTCAAGGCGACGCACTTCATCGAGCTGTGCAACCTGCGCGGCGTGCCGCTCGTCTTCCTGCAGAACATCACCGGCTTCATCGTCGGCCGCCAGTACGAGCGGGCGGGCATCGCCAAGGACGGAGCCAAGATGGTCCACGCCGTGGCCAACTCGGTCGTGCCCAAGTTCACGGCGATCATCGGCGGCTCGTTCGGCGCCGGCAACTACGGCATGTGCGGCCGGGCCTACGATCCGCAGCTGCTGTGGATGTGGCCGAACGCGCGCATCTCGGTCATGGGCGGCGAGCAGGCGGCGTCGGTGCTGACGACGGTGAAACGGGATCAGCTGGCGCGCGACGGCCGGTCGCTGTCGAGCGAGGAGGAACAGGCCATTCGCGGCCCGCTGCTCGAAAAATACGAGCGCGAAGGATCGCCCTACTACTCCACGGCCAGGCTGTGGGACGATGGCATCCTCGATCCGATCGAGACCCGGCAAGCGCTCGCGCTCGGTCTGTCGGCCGCGTTCAACGCTCCGGTGCCGGACGCGAAGTTCGGCATCTTTCGCATGTAGGATCCCGCCCCATGGCCGCCATCTCGACCGTACGGCACGATCACGAGCCTGGCGTGCTGCGCATCATCCTGTCGCGTCCGGACGTCCGCAACGCCTTCGACGAGGAGGCCATTGCCGAGCTGACGGCGATCGCGCGGCAGGCAGCGCAGGACGCGTCGCTGCGCGCCATCGTCCTGGCCGGCGAGGGCCCGGCGTTCTGCGCCGGCGCCGACCTCGCATGGATGATGAAGGCGGTCGGCTACACGCGGCAGGACAACCTGCGCGACGCCGAGGACCTGGCGCGGATGCTCGAGCTGCTCGATTCGCTGCCGGTGCCGCTCATCGGCCGAGTCCACGGCGCCGCGCTCGGCGGCGGCGTCGGCCTCGCGGCTGTGTGCGACGTCGTCATCGCCACCGAAACGACAGTGTTCGCCTTCAGCGAGGCCAAGCTCGGCATCATTCCGGCCGTCATCTCGCCCTACGTCCTCGGCAAGATTGGCGTGTCGGCGGCGCGGGAGTTGTTCGTGACCGGGGCGCGCTTCACGGCGCAGCGGGCGAAAGAGATCGGGCTCGTCCATTCCGTCGTCCCGGAGACAGATCTCGATGCCGCTGTCGACCGATATCTCAAGGAGCTGCTCACGTCGTCGCCCAGCTCGATCGCCGCGGCAAAGAAGCTGATTCGAGAGGTCTGCGGCCGCCGCCCCGATGACGTCATCGGCGTCACGACGGGGATGATCGCCGATCAGCGGACGTCGACCGACGGTCAGGAAGGCATGCGGGCGTTCCTCGAGAAGCGCAAGCCCTACTGGGTCAAGAGGTGACGTTGCGCCGCGTGCTCATCGCCAACCGCGGTGAGATTGCCGTCCGCATCGCGAAGGCCTGCCGCGCCGCCGGCATCGAGACGGTGGCGGTGTACTCGGACGCCGACGCTGATGCCCTGCACGTCCGCGCCGCGGACGTCGCGGTCCGCATCGGGCCGGACTCACCGGCCGAAAGCTATCTGTCCATTCCCGCGCTGCTGGCGGCGGCCCGCGCAACCGGCGCGGATGCGCTGCATCCAGGCTACGGCTTCCTCTCTGAGCGCGCGGCGCTGGCGCGCGCCTGCGACGAGGCCGGAGTGACTTTCATCGGCCCGCCGGCCGACGCGATCGAGCGGATGGGCTCGAAGATCGGCGCGCGCGAATTGATGCGGGCGGCCAACGTGCCGATCGTTCCCGGCGACACTCCTGACGACCAGTCCGACGCGGGCGTGCACGCCGCGGCGCGGCGGCTGGGATATCCAGTCCTCGTCAAGGCCTCGGCGGGCGGCGGCGGCAAGGGGATGCGCCGCGTCGACAGCGACGAGGCTGCGGTCGAGGCGATCGCGGCCGCTCGGCGAGAGGCGGCCGCAGCGTTCGGTGACGGCACGCTCTACGTCGAGCGGCTGATCGACCGGCCGCGGCACATCGAGATTCAGATCCTGGCCGACGCGCACGGCAACGTCGTCCACCTGTTCGAACGCGAGTGCTCGATCCAGCGGCGGCACCAGAAGATCGTGGAAGAGAGTCCTTCGGTCGCCGTATCGGCCGGGCTCCGCGCCCGGATGGGAGACGCCGCCGTCGCCGCCGCCCGCGCCGCCGGCTATCGCAACGCCGGCACGATCGAGTTCCTGGTCGAGGGCCAAGGCGAGGCGGCGCGCTTCTATTTTCTCGAGATGAACACGCGGCTTCAGGTCGAGCATCCGGTCACCGAAGCCGTGACCGGCATCGATCTGGTCCTGGCGCAGCTGCGGATTGCCGGCGGCGAGCCGCTGCCGTGGCGTCAGGAGCAGCTGACGCAGCGCGGTCACGCCATCGAGTGCCGGATCTATGCCGAGGATCCCGCCAGCGGCTTCCTGCCGCAGGCCGGACCGCTGCTGCTCTACCGCGAGCCGTCCGGCCCCGGCATCCGGGTCGACAGCGGCGTTCGCGAAGGCGACCGCATCGGCGTCAATTACGACCCGCTTCTCGCCAAGCTCGTGGTCGCCGGCGAGACCCGCGACGAAGCCGTGGCACGCGCGGTCGCCGCGCTGCGAGCGTATCCAATCCTCGGCATCCGCACGAACGTCGGCTTCCTCGCCCGTCTCCTCGCGCACGACGCGTTCCGGTCGGGCGCGCTCCACACCGGCCTCGTCGATACCCTGGCGCAGGAGCTGTCCGCGACGCCGCCAATGCCGGGAGAGGTCCTGGTCGCGGCCGCGATGACGTCCCGCGCCGCGCGCGGCACGACGGCGCCGGCCGGGGCCGAACCCGTTGCGGACGATCCCTGGCACGCGCTCGGCGCGTGGGGACGCTGATTCATGCCGATCGTCTTTGCCTACGGCGACGAGCAGTTCCCCGTCGACATCGTCGATGCCGAACGGACGCGGGTCAACGGCACGACCTATCGTGTCCGATCGCACGGCGACGGCAGCGTCGCGATCACCCGCGATAGCGCCGACGGGCAGCCGCCCGGGCCGGCGCGCGTCGCCTGGACCGCTGCCGACGCCGAGACGCGCTGGGTCTTCCTCGACGGCGTCGTCTACGAGGTCGCCGAGGCGCAGGCGGCGAGGCGCAAGCGCGGAGCCAGCCAGGACGCGCTGATGGCGCCGATGCCGGCGACGGTGCGCCGCATCAACGTCGCAGTCGGCGACGTCGTCAACGCCGGCGACACGCTGATCGTGCTCGAAGCCATGAAGATGGAGCTGCCGATCCGGGCCGGCGTCGCCGGAACGGTCAAGGCCCTGGCCTGCCGCGAGGGGGAGCTGGTTCAGCCCGGGGTCGCGCTCGTCGAAATCGCGGCGGCGCCGTCGCCATGACCAGGCCGTCGCACGTCACGGTCGTGGAGGTCGGCCCGCGCGACGGCCTTCAGAACGAGAAGGCGGCGATCGCGACGGCCGACAAGGTGCAGTTCGTCGACGCGCTGTCGCGCGCCGGCCTGCCCCAGATCGAGGTTTCGGCGTTCGTGAGCTCGAAATGGGTGCCGCAGATGGCCGACGCCGGCGAGGTCTTCGCCGCCATCGCGCGACGGCCCGGCGTACGCTATGCCGCGCTCGTCCCGAACCTCGCCGGGCTCGATCGCGCCCACGCCGCCGGCGTGACCGACGTGGCGGTGTTCGCCGCCGCGTCCGAATCCTTCAGCACGCGCAACATCAACAAGTCGGTCGACGACTCGCTGCGCGAGTACCGCGGCGTCTGCGACAAGGCGCTCGGGCTGGGAATGCGCGTGCGGGGCTACGTCTCCACCGCGTTCGGCTGTCCGTTCGAAGGGGACGTTCCAGCCGCGCGCGTCGCCGACGTCTGCGCCGCGCTCGTCGAGATGGGGTGCCATCAAGTCGCCGTCAGCGACACGATCGGCATCGCTCACCCGGGGCGAGTGGGCCCGGTCGTCGAGGCGGTCGCCGCCCGCGTCGCGCGCGAGCGCATCGCGCTGCACTTCCACGACACCCGTGGCATGGCGTCGGCCAACGTCCTCGCCGCGCTCGATTGCGGAGTGACGACGTTCGACGCGTCGGCCGGCGGTCTCGGAGGCTGTCCGTATGCGCCCGGCGCCACCGGTAATCTCGCCACCGAGGACCTGGTCTACCTGCTCGACGGGCTCGGGATTACGACTGGAATCGACCTGGCTGCGGTCGTCGAAGCGTCGGCGCGGATCGAGCCGCTGGTCGGGCACCCGCTGCCGTCGCGCTACTATCGCGCGGCCAGGGCGACATCGTCGCCGGCGTAGAACAGAACCTTCAGGATGGCCGGCGTCCTTCGGCCGCCAGCGTTTCCGCCGCGCGCGCGAGGGCGTCGGGCTGACAGGGCTTCTCCAGGACCAGATCGCAGCCGACCGCCAGCGCTTCGCGCTGATGCACGTTGCCGCTGTAGCCACTGAGACAGATGACGGGCACGTCGCGCGTCGTCTCGCTGCGGCGCATCTGCCGGATCAACTCGAAACCGTCGATGCCCGGCAGCGAGTAATCGGTGATCACCAGCGCTGGAACGCGCTGGCGCATCGCGGCGATCGCCTGCTCCCCATCCGCCGCTTCGACGATGTCGAAGGACGGGCCGAGGAACTCGGCGTACATCTCTCTGGTATCTGCGTGGTCTTCGACGAGAAGCAGCAGCGGACGACCGATGTCGTGTGACATGCCCCGAGGGTCCTGTGGCCGGTACGCAGTTGGGCCGCCGACAGTATACAGGGCACAGGCCGGGCTCACGACACCGGTGCCGTGAGCCCGGAAACGACGACCTACCTCACGGAATCTTCAGGACCTGGCCCGGTTTGATCTTGTCCGGGTCGCCCAGCTGATCCTTGTTGGCTTCGAAGATCTTCATGTAATCGCCGGCACTCCCCAGCTGCGCCTTGGCAATGCCGCTCAACGTGTCGCCCGCCTTGACGGTGTAGGTCTTCGCCGCCGCGGCCGCCGACGCGGCGCCACCGGCCGGGGCCACGACCTTGATGTCGGCAATGACATCTTCGCGCCAGCTCGGAATCGTCTTGATGGCGTTCCAGATCTCGTTCGCCTCCGCATCCGACTTCACCGTGCCAACGAAGTGCAGCTTGCCATCCTTCTCCTGCGCACTGCCGTCAAACTTGCCTTTCGCCGTCTGGATGGCGTAGGCGTACGTATCTCTCAAACCCATAACACCTCCTCAAACCTGAGGAACCACTGCAAGCCGTATACCCCGCGCTACGGTTTCTGCGCGACGATCGCGATCAGCGCGCCGTTCGGGCTGACGGCCATCCGGCTGACGCCTTTCAGGCCGAGCGCCTCGAGGTCGGCAACTGGGTGGAATCCTGAATCGCCGCGGCGCCACCCCAGCAGTTGGCCTTTGTGGGCCATCAGCAACGTACCTCCCCGCGTCCACACGAGGTCGGCTTCGGTAGAGCCGTCCGGGTACTGCGACGAGAACGGTCGTCGTGCGCGTCGTCGGATCCAGGCGCTCGACAACCAGGCGAGTCAGTGGCGTGTCGCCCGCAACCGGCCCGGCCGTAGTTTGCCGCCGCACGAAGCTGATACCGCCGTCGGGCATTCGCTGAATCGATCGGCCGATGCCGCGGACGACTGCCTCGGCGTTTCCGCTCGTTCTGTCCGCGACCTGAAGCGTGGCGGGCTGGCCGAGAACGAATAGAACAAGGGTGTCCTCCCCTGCCCACACGTGATATCCCACGGGCTTGATCTCACTCAGGACCAGTTCGGGCGATTGCCCTGACATCGTGAACTGCCACAGCCGCTGTGTTCCGTCAGCCTCGACCCGGATGACCGAGACGTGGCGACCATCCGGCGTTACCGTCGGCGAGTACTCGCTCTCCGCCGTGTCGGTCACCTGCTCGATCCGGCGGGCCTTTATGTCGTATCGATAGATGTCGCTGCCGCTCGCGGCGCTGTTCTGCGGGTCCGGTCTGCGGCCGCCCCGGACGGACGTGAAGAGAATCCCCTGACCGTCCGGCGTAAACGACGGCTGGTTGTCGTAGCCGGGGCTGTCCGAAACGTTCGATGGCGGTCCGAGCGTCACCTTGCCGTCGATCTCCGTCAGCGCCGCCAGGTAGATCTCGGTGTCGGGCGGCGGACTCGGCTGCGGTGGCGCCGGCGGAGTCTGCGCCTGGACGCACAGCGCGATGGCGAGCAGACAGGTCATGACGGGCAATCGTATCCCAGGGGCGTAAATGGTTCCTGCGGCCGTGACAGGTCGTGAGCAGAACGCGGGCGCCCACGAAAAACACGCCGCGAGCCCAGGCCAGCCGGACCGTGTCGATTCCGTCCAAGCCCGTTCGTCTGTAGATGAAATAGCCTGACCGTCCCGTTACCGACGGACGACCGGTGCCTGTTTCCACGAACGAGCGGCCGCGGCCGCCAAGGAGAGACAACACGTGCCAAAGTACATCCTGCTGCTCCACGACAACGTCAGCGCCTTCGCCAACGTCAGCCCGGAGCAGATGCAGAAGGTGATCGAAAAGTACGTCCGCTGGGGCAACAAGCTGCGTGAGATGGGCGTCGTCAAGGGCGGCGAGAAGCTCTCCGACGAACCCGGCAAGGTCATGCGCGCCGGTGACAGTCAGGTCCGGGTCACCGACGGCCCATACAGCGAGACGAAGGAAGTGCTCGGCGGCTACTACCTGATCGAGGCGCCCACCTACGCCGCTGCGGTCGACCACGCCCGCGATTGCCCGCAACTCGAATACGGCGGCACCATCGAAGTCCGGCAGATCGATAGCATGTAAGCCGATGGGCGATCAGGGCACGAGCGGGCCGGGCACGCCGCACCACCTCGTCGACCATCTGTTCCGCAACCGCGCGGGACAGATGGTCGCCTGGCTGGCGCGCGTCTTCGGCCCGGCGCATCTCGATCTCGCGGAGGAAGTCGTCCAGGATGCGCTCGTCAAGGCGCTCCAGCAGTGGCCGTACAGCGGCATCCCGGACAATCCCTCGGGCTGGCTGCTGACTGTGGCGCGCAACGGCGCCCTCGACGTCCTGCGCCGCAACGCGTCGTTTGCCGGCCGGGCGCACGAGATCGCCCGCGAGCTCGAACGCGCAACAAAGGGCACCGACGAGGACTCCACGATCGAGGACGACGAGCTGCGCATGATCTTCATGTGCTGCCATCCGTCCCTGCCGCCGGACGCGCGGATCGCCCTGAGCCTCAAGACCGTCGGCGGATTCAGCGTCGCCGAGATCGCCTCGGCGTTCCTGACGACCGATGCCGCGATCGCGCAGCGGCTCGTCCGGGCCAAGCGGGCGCTGCGCGACAACAAGGTCGGCCTGGAGCTGCCGGCCGGGCAGGAGCTGGCGCAGCGCCTGGACTCGGTTCTCGCGGTCATCTACCTCCTCTTCAACGAGGGTTACAGCGCGAACGCCGGCGACCAGGCGGTGCGGCAGGACCTCTGCGGGGAGGCGATGCGCCTCGGTCAGATCGTCACGCGGTCGGCGCACCTGGCGCGGACGCGCGCGCCAGTGGCGCACGCGCTGAACGCGCTGATGTCTTTCCAGGCGGCGCGGCTGCCGGCGCGGGTGGACGAGAACGGCGAGCTCGTGTTGCTCGAGGACCAGGACCGCGCCAGGTGGGACCATGGCCTCGTCGCCCGCGGCTTCGCTCATCTCGAGCGCAGCGCCGACGGGGACGAGATGTCGACGTATCACGTCCAGGCGTCCATCGCGGCGGTACATGCTGGCGCGGCGACGCCGGGCGAGACGCGCTGGCCGGCGATCCTCGCGCTCTACGACGACCTCGTCGCGCTCAACCCCTCGCCGGTCGTCCGCCTCAATCGCGTCGTCGCGCTGTCGAAAGTCGAAGGACCGGCGCCGGCGCTGGCGGCGCTGGCTGACATCGAACGCGAGCCGGCGCTCGCGCACTACAGCCTGTTGCCGGCCGTCAAGGCGCGGTTGCTGGCGGAAGTGGGCGACTTGCAAGGCGCCGCCGAGGCGTATCGTCGCGCCCTCGCCGAGCCGTGCACCGAGCCGGAGCGCCGGTTCCTGCTGCGCCGGCTCGCGGCCTGCGGAGAGTAAGGCGACGCCGCCGAGCCGGCTTGATCGATAATGCCGACCATGCCGAGCGTTCTTCGCCCCGTTCTTGCCTCTGCGGCCTTCCTCTCTGTTTCCGGTTTGCTCCTCGCCGCCGCGCCGCAGACGCAGGACGCCAGCGAGCGGGCGATGCTCGAGAAGATCAAGGTCGAAGGGCTGGGCCGATCGCAGGCGATGGCAACGTTCGCGCATTTCGTCGACGTCGTCGGCCCGCGGCTGACGGCGACGCCTGCCTACAAGGCGGCGGCGGAGTGGTCGCGCGATCGGCTCACCGAGTGGGGGCTCGCCAACGCCCGCCTCGAGTCGTGGGAGTTCGGCCGCGGCTGGCAGCTCGAGAAGTTCACGCTCGAGATGGTCGAGCCGCGCTACATGCCGTTGATGGGCTACCCCGAAGGATGGTCGGCATCGATGCCGGCAGAGATCACCGCCGCGCCGTTGCTCGTCGCCGGCAAGACGGCCGAGGAGCTCGCGGCGATGAAGTCCAGCCTGGCGGGCGCCATCCTTCTCACCCAGCCGGCGCAGCCATTCTTCATCCGGACCGACCGTGGACAGCCGACCGACGCGAACTACGTCCCCCCGCCGCCGGCGACGGGCCGCGGTCAGGGTGGCGCCCGCGGCGGTGGCCGCGGCCAGAGCGTCCAGCAGGTGCTCCGCGAGGCCGCGCCCGCCGTCGTACTCCGCACGAGCGCGGGAGAGCACGGCACGATGTTCGTGCTCGGCCGCGATCAAGGTGACAACGCGCTGCCGTCAGTCGTCGTCGCCAGCGAGCACTACAACATGATCGTCCGGATGCTGCAGGCCGGGATTCCCGTCAAGCTCCGCGTCAACGTCAAGACCAGGTATCTCGACGACGATCGCAGCGGCTACAACGTGCTCGCGGAACTGCCCGGGACGGATCCGGCGCTGAAGGACGAGGTCGTCATGATTGGCGCGCACCTCGACTCATGGCATTCCGCGCCGGGTGCGACGGACAACGCCGACGGCTCCGCGGTGGTGCTCGAAGCCATGCGCATCCTGTCGGCCGCCGGCGCCAGACCGCGCCGGACGATTCGCGTCGCCCTCTGGGGCGGCGAAGAACAGGGTCTGCACGGCTCGCGCGAGTACGTGCGCCGCCACCTCGCCGGCGACGACAACGCAGCCGCTCGCGAACGTTTCTCGGTGTACTTCAACATCGACCCGGGGAGTGGCCCGATCTACGGCTGGTATCTCCAGGGCCAGGGCAACGCGGCGGCGAGCATGGACGCCTGGCTGGAGCCGATGAAGGCACTGCAGGCGCGCCGGAACGTGCCGCAGAGCATCGGCAACACCGATCACCTCAGCTTCACGGCCATCGGCCTGCCAGGCTTCAACCCGATCCAGAGCTACGTCGACTACGACGTGCGCACTCACCACACGAACGTCGACAGCTACGAGCGCGTCAAGGACGAGGACCTTCGGCAGGCGGCCATCGTCATGGCATCGTTCGCGTATCAGGCGGCGATGCCCGCCGAGAAGATGCCGCGGCCCCAGGTGCCGTAGCGGCGCGGCCGGCGCCGGCGCACGCGGTCAGCCGCGATAGCGGATGCCGTACTGTCGATCCATGGCCGCTTTCCGGGCTAAGCTTGATCAGCACGGGATCGCGCCCGACGTAGACGAGCTCGCCGTCCGCCGCCTGCAGCGCCGCCGGCGTTGATCGGGCGTCGTGCGACCGGCCGGAGCCGGGCTGTCCTGGCACCGCCGCCGCGGCCGCCGGCCGCCCGATGCCGGCAGCGAGCGCCAGGCTCAACATCTCGCGTCGTCTCATACCGCCCGCTCCTTTCGCCATATCATAAGGATCATGTCCAACGCGCCCAAGAGCTCGTACGAGCTGGCGATGGAAAAGCTCAGGAAGAAGGACGCCGAAGCGGGCATCGAGGAGACTCCGCTCTCCGAGGCGCAGCGAGAAGCCATTGCCGAGGCGCGCAGCGTCTATGACGCCCGCGTCGCGGAACGGCGCATCATGCACCAGTCGGCGATGATCTCGACGTTCGACCCGGCGGCGATCGAAGAGCGCGAGCTCGAGTTTCGCCGCGACCTCGAGCGCTTCGCGACCGATCGCGACGCCAAGATCAAGCAGATCCGCGGCTCATGACGCCGACGACGGCCGCGGCCAGAAGGCGCCCGACTTGACGACAGTGTGCGCCCCGGCAAGAATGGTCCTCGTTCGACTTCCGGCGACTGCCGACTGATTGCACCTATGGGCAACGTCATCGCGTTTCCGCGGATGCACGATCCGCACGACCCGCACGAGCACCGGCGCGGACCGGATCGCCGGAGCACGCGCCGCGGCGGACGACGGGAAGGTGACAAGGCTGGCTATGCCCCGCTGGTACTGCTCGTCGACGACAATGAAGACAGCAACGCGCGGTGCGAGGCCATCCTCGCCAAGCTGCACTTCGCCGTCGCCCCGACCAGGACCGTCGACGAGGCCAGCCGGGTGATGGATGCGCTGCGCCCTGACATCATCATCGCCCGCGTCGCCGATGCCGCGACGCTGCGCCGGGCTACCGCCGCCGACCTGCCCATCGTGCTGCTGGCCGACGACCTGCTCGATCCGGAAGCGCTGATCGACGAAGTCCGGCGCGAATTGCGGGCCCACTACTCGCGCTGACCGCCGGCTGACGGCCCGACCTCGGCCGCCGCCGACACCTCCTCTTCCGGTTCCTTTCGTCCCCCCTGAGCCCGGTCGCCGGCATCCTGCGCCTTCATGGGCATGATGCTCCAACGGGCCATCGCCACTTCGGCGCTCACAGTTCTGCTGGGGGTCCCCTGCTCAGCCCAGACGGTGCAGGCGCTGCGCGAACCGATCAGTCGAATCGATGTCGCCGGCAACGTCGGCTGGCTTGCGGCCGAGATCGCTGAAGAGACTCGCTACGACGACTGGTACATCGAGCGGCTACGCCGGGTTGACCGCGGGCTGGTACTGGACCAACCACCTCAAGACCGAGATCGAGGCGGGATGGAGCGCGACCGACCAGCGCCGCAGCTACATTCCGGTTCAGCAGATCGGCAGCGCCGTGATCCACCGGGAACTGGAGACCGACGTGGCCACCAGCCGGTTCGCGCTGGGCCAGATCTACCAGTTCGGCCGCAACGCCGGCTTCCATCCCTACCTCGGCGCCGGCGTCGACGCGACCTGGGAGCGAATCGATCAGCGGCAGCTGTCCTATGTCGGCGGTGTCCCGCCCGGTAGTCCGCAGCCGTTTCCCCGCCGCACCGAAACGCACGTGCGGCCGTTCGTCGGACTGGGCTTCAAGGCCTACATGACGCCGCGCGCCTTCTTCCGCACCGACCTCAAGGTCGTCATCCGCGGCGGCGCCGACGAGGTCCTGACCCGGTTCGGCTTCGGCGTCGACTTCTGAAAGGAGCCTCCAATGCGTCGTTTCCTCGCAGTTGCTCTCTCGATCGCCCTCGTCGCGCCCGGCTGCGCCACCATGCGCAGCAGTCCGAGTGCGCAGGTCTCTGGTGTGCTGCAGACCTCTCCCACCGGCCGCCAGGTCGTCGTCGACTACGCGCGCAGCCTGTCGGCTGGCACCCGCGTCCGGCTGACGACCATCGACCGCGTCAGCGTGCGCGGGACGCTGCTCAAGTCGACGGACACCGCCCTCTATGTCCAGCCGCGCGGCCGCGTCGCCGAGCCAATCGTCGAGATCACGCTGGATCGGGTGGTCTCGATCGAGCGTGAAAAGGAAGGCAACAACGTCGGGCGCGCCGTCGCTGTCGGCGCGGCTGCCGGCGCCGGTGCCGCCCTCGGCGTGTTCTATCTGCTCGTGCTCGCCTACTCCAACTGAGCTACCAGGTCTTCAGCCGGAGGTTGCGGTACTCGACCTTCATCGGCGGACCGACGTGGACCTGCATGCCGAGCAGACCATCTGCGGGCCTGTTCGGCTGATCGTCGTCGATCGTCACGCTCATCAGCCTGCCGTTCAGCATGTGGGTGAGCGTGTTGCCGCGCACGATCAGATGGACGCCGTTCCAGCCGTCTGTCGCCACCGCTGCCAGACTCGCGTCCTCGTCGAACGTCGAAACGACGATCGGCGGCCGCCCGCCGACGACGTGCGACACCTGGCCGCGGACCGCCAGGAACAGCCGCCCCTTTTCCTCGTAGTTGTTGCCGACGTATCGCCTGGCGCCGTCGATGTCGAACTGATAGCCCTTCAAGGCGAACTTGTTGCCCGGGGTCACCGGGTCCGGCACACTGGCGCTGCGATAGTTGATGCCGCTGTTGCCGCCGGCGGTGATCCGGTAATCGAGCTTGAGCTCGAAGTCCCCCGGCCGGCCGCCACGCCAGATCACGAACGTGTTGCTCTTGACGACGGTCTCCGGCGTGATCTCGCCGACGAGCGCGCCGTCCTGCACCCGCCAGTACGTCGGGTCCCCTTCCCACCCCTCGAGCGAGGCCCCGTTGAAGATCGACGCGAACCCGGGTTCGTCGCCGGCGAGGGTGGAAGGACGGTCGCTCTGTTTCGGCACGTACGGGGACTGGCCGTAGACGACAACCGACAGGACGGCGACGCCGATCGCTGCGAGCGCGCGACTCCTCATCTCTGGTCTCCCCCGCTATGCGCCCGCACCGCGCAGAGACGCGTGGGACGGGCGGTTGATGAAAGATTCTTCGTCCGGGACCCGGATCAGCACGACCGCTTCCGCCCGGCCGTCGTCTACTGTGGCAGACATGACTTCTTCACTTCGCGTCTTACCTGCGCTGCTGGTCACACTGCTCATCCCGGTCATCCCGGCTGCGGTCTCGGCGCAGGCCGCCATCGATACCGCGAAGATCTTCGCAGCGATCGGCGTCCGCGAAGGCGCGACCGTCTGCGAGATCGGCGCCGGCGACGGTGAACTGAGCATCGCGGCGGCGAAAGCCGTCGGGCCACAGGGGCGAGTCTTCACCAGCGAGCTCGGCGAGGGGCGGCTGCAGCAGCTCCGGACCCGCGTCGAGTCTGCCAAGCAGCCGCAGATCACCGTCGTCGACGGCGATGCCAGCCGCACGAACTTCGCCGAGGCCTCGTGCGACGCGCTGTTCATGCGGAACGTGTATCACCATTTCCTGACGCCGTCGGAGATGAACCTCGCGATTGCCGCCGCGCTCAAGCCCGGAGCCCGCCTCGCCATCGTCGATTTCTCGCCCCCCGGCGCCGAGGCGTCGTGCCCGGCCGACCGCGGCAAGGATGGCATGCACGGCGTCACGGCCGACACGGTGTCGCGCGAGCTCAGGGAGGCCGGCTTCGAGGCCGTCGCTTCCGAGTCGGGCGCGCAGCGGTGGTTCATGGTGGTAGTCGCCAGGCCTCGCACGTGATCGCTCACGCGCGGCGGTACTCCGCGGCGACCGCCTCGATCAGCTCCTCGTCGCTGCCGCCGGCGGTCACCGGCACGTTCAACCGCTCCCGGATCCGCGCCGCCAGCTGCGCCGCCGAGTTCAGCCGCGTCGCTTCCGGCAGCTCGTCCCGCCGACGCAGGAAGAGCTGCAGCACCTCGATCTCGGCCGGCATCAGCCGCGCCGCACCGAACCGCACGCCGGCGCGCGATGGCAGCGCAGCGGCGGCTGGCTGTCCTTCCTCCTCCATCACCACCACGGTGCCCGCCGCGAGGTCGCCAAGGCGCTGGTTCCGGCTCGTGAAGAACACCGTGAGGACGCCGACGGCGTAGATTCCCGGCAACTGGTCGACGATCCGAAGCAGGTTGCGGACCAGGGCGTCAAACGCCGTGATCGGCTGCCCGGAGACGCGGATCACCCGGATGCCCAGCGCCCGCTTGCCGGGGGTCTGGCCTCCCCACAGCGCTTCGAACGCGGCGAAGTAGCCGTAGTCCAGCAGGAACGCGGCAAACACCAGGACGGCAGCGACCCAGCTCGCGGCCCGGTTGAAGCCGCTACTTGCCAGCCACAGCGCGCCGATGCCGACGAGTACGAGAGCGAGGAAGATCGCGATCTGGATCAGCGTATCGATCGCGATCGCGAGGAATCGGCTGCCGGCGCCGGCGAGCGTGAACTCCAGCGAAATCTGTTCCGGAGTCTCGATGGTAAGCTTTTCCGGTGACGGCACCGGCACTCTCCTCGCGCTGGATTGAGAAGCGCCGGCCCCACTGGGCCCGGCTCGAGGCGCTGCTGTCGACCGCGCAGCGCGGCGTGTCGGAACTGTCGCACGACGAGCTCCGCGAGCTGGCGCTATTGTACCGTCAGACCGCCGCCGACCTGTCGAACGCGCGCGACCGTCGCGTCGACGCGCAGCTTGCCGCCTACCTGAATCAGCTGCTCGGCCGCGCCCACAACCTCGTCTACTCCGGCGTCGGTCCGAAGTCGCGCGGCATCCTCCCGTTCTTCACCGCCACGTTCCCGCAGGTCTTCCGACAGACCTGGCGATACACGGCGGCGGCGACGGCCATCTTCGTGCTCGGCGCCGTCGCCGGCGGCGCGCTGGCCCTCGCCGATTCCGGCTTCCAGCGCTTTCTCCTCGGCGGCGACATGATGGACACGATCGAGCGCCGCGAAATGTGGACGCACGGCATCCTCGCCGTCAAGCCGCTCGCCTCGAGCGCGATCGCGACCAACAATCTCAGCGTCTCCTTCGCCGCCTTCGCCCTCGGCATTACCGCCGGCATCGGCACCAGCTGGCTGATGCTGCTGAACGGCGTGCTGATCGGGACCATCGGCGTCGCCTGCCATCGCGCCGGCCTCGGCGTCTCGTTGTGGAGCTTCGTCTCGCCGCACGGCGCGCTGGAGCTGCCGGCCATCTTCATCGCCGGCGGCGCCGGCCTCATTCTCGGCCGCGCGGTGATCGACCCGGGACTGCTGCCGCGGCGCGAGGCGCTGGCGCAGGCCGGCGGCTTGTCGATCCGCCTCCTCCTCGGCGTCGTTCCGCTCCTCCTGATCGCCGGCGGCATCGAAGGCTTCGTGTCACCGGTGCCGATTCCCGCCGCGACGAAGTTCGTCGTCGGCGCCGCGATGTTCACGCTGCTCTGCCTGTACCTGCTCGGCGCCGGCCGCGCGACCGCGACTACAACAAACCCCGTTCCTTGACCTCGAGATAGCGATCGACGACGCCGCCGGACAGGTCCTGCGGCGACACCTCGACGACGAGCGCGCCGTGCTGGCGCAGGCCATGCAGCAGCGCTTCGCGCCGCCCGAGCGTCTCCTGCGCCGACATCACCCGGAACATCGCCGCCGCCGACGCCGGCGCCGTTTCCGCCAGCGCCGCCACTTCCGGCTGACGCATGACCGCGAAAATGACGACGTGCGCCGGCGACATCCGCAGCGCGTGCTCGATGACGTCAGGAACGCCCGCGGTCTCGGCGACGTCCGTCAGCCAGACGATCAGCGAGCGGCGCTTCTGGGCCGCGAGCACCGCCGCGGCCGCAGCGCCGTGATCGGCTTCGACCGCGTCGGCGCGCACGACCGCCAGCGCTTCGACGATCTCGCGCAGATGGCGTGGGCCCCGTCCGGGCGCGACGCGATGCTGCAGCCGGCGGCCGTAGGCCAGCAGCCCGACCCGGTCGCCCGAGGCCATCGCCACCTGCGCCAGCGTCAGCGCCGCCGTCGCCGTGCGGTCGAGCATCGTTTCCTGCTCGACACGTGCTCGGAGCAACCGCCCGGCGTCGACGAGGAGCCAGACCGTCTGGCTGCGCTCCGGCTGATAGACCTTCGTCACCAGCCGGCCGCGACGCGCGGATGCCGTCCACGACACGTCCCGGCGCTCGTCGCCGACGCGATAGTCGCGCAGGCTCTCGAACTCACGGCCGCCGCCGAAACGCTTCGCCCGCCGCTTCTCGACCGCAACCTGGCGGCTGCGCACGAGAAACATCGCCTGCTCGCGCCCTTCCTGCAGGCTTGGATAGACGCGCACGGTCTGCTCGACCGGCGCCACCGCCCATCGCTCCGTCAGCCCCCACGCGTCCCGCCAGCGCAGGGCCGCCGCGCCCACCGTGGCGTCGCCGCGCTCCCGCGGCCGAATCGCGTAACTTGCGGCCGCGGTTCCCCCGGCCGGAACGTCGAGCTCGCACGATGCGAGGTCGCGCCGGAACGCTGGCGGGACGTAGTCCTGCACGGTGACGCGAATCGGCACCGCGCCGCGGCTGGCGACGCTGATCCTGATTGCCGACGGCTCGCCAATCGTCAGCGCGGCGTGCCAGGCGCGCGTCGTCGTCAGCTCGGACGCCGCCGGCAACCGCCGGAGATTGGCCCACGCCGCCGCCAGCACGGCGCCGTCCCACAACACCAGCAGCAGCAGCGCCCGCCGATCGATCCACGCCGGGATGATGAAGAGCAGCCCGGCCGCGAGCAGCGCCATCGTCCGCGGCGTCAGGGCAAAGGCGGCGCGTCCGGTGGCGCGGCCGGCTGCTGCGGCGGTGGCGGGCGCGAGGCGGGCGGCGCTCACTTCGGCACGTCGACCGCGGCGAGGACGTCGGCCGTCACCTGGTCGGCCGTCAGCCCCTCGAGATCGGCGTCGGGCTTCAGGATCAGGCGATGGCGGAAAACCGGTACGGCGGCGCGCTTGACGTCGTCCGGCAGGAGATAGTCGCGCCCGTCCATCGCCGCCATCGCTTTCGCCATCTGCATCAAGTGCACCCCTCCCCGCGGGCTGACGCCGAGGGTCAGCGACGGCCACTCGCGCGTACGCCGAATGATGCCGGCGATGTAGGTGAAGAGCGGCGCCTCGACGCCGACCGCCTGGACGTCGCGCCGCGCCTGGACGATGTCGTCGGCGGCCAGCGGTTCGAGCGCGAGGTCGTCGATGGCGCGCATGTCGAAGCCGCGGTGATGGCGTTCCAGGATCGCTTCCTCCTCGGCGTTATCGGCGCGCGGGTAGCCGAGGCGAATCTTCACGAGGAACCGGTCCAGCTCCGCTTCCGGCAGCGGATACGTGCCTTCGAACTCGATCGGGTTCTGGGTCGCGAACGTCGTGAACTCGTGCGACAGGCGGTGGCTGGTGCCGTCGATCGTCACCTGCCGCTCCTCCATCGCCTCGAGCAGCGCCGCCTGCGTGCGGGGCGGCATGCGGTTGATCTCGTCGACCAGCAGCAGGTCGGTGAAGACCGGGCCCTGGTGCAGCGTGAACGCGCTCGTCGAGAGGTTGAAAACGTTGCCGCCGATTATGTCGGCGGGCATCAGGTCTGGCGTGCACTGCACGCGCTGGAACTGGAGCCGCATCAACCGCGCCAGGGCGCGCACGGCGAGCGTCTTGGCCAGGCCCGGCACGCCCTCGAGCAGCGCATGGCCGTTGCAGACAACCGTGAGGAGCAGCAGGTCGATCATCTCGGCCTGCCCGACGATGACCTTGGCGAGCTCGCCGCGGGCGTGACTCGTGACACGATCGAGACTGGTGGACATCAGGGGGATCTCTGTCTTTGGCGTTGCGCGGCGCGCGCCTGCGCCGCCAGGGTCTGGAGTTCGGCCGCCACCGTGACGGCGCGGGCCGGCGTCAGCGCCGGATCGGCCGCTGCTTCTCTGGCGCGGGCCAGCGTCGCAGCGACGCCGTCGCCCAGGCCGAGGCGCTCCGCGGCGACGCGCGACAGCCGCGCGTCATCTGACGCGGCCGGCAGGCCGGCCGCATCGAGCAGGCGCCGCCGCACCCGGCCGGCGATCGTCGACACTGCGGCGGCGGCAGCGCCGGCCCGTTCGTAGAGTCCGCCCATCGTATCGATGAACTCGAGCGGCGAGGTTCGCGCCTCGACGGCCGGCGACCGGATCGGCGCCCGCCGCCGCGCAAACGCGAAGAGCGCCAGCGTCGCGATCAACGCCAGCTGGATCAGCGCGGCGGGCAGCGGCGTCGCGGCGATGTACGACCACAACGATCGCGCGTGGCCATGGTAGTACTCGTCCCACACGACCGTCCGCGCCGGCGCGTCGCCGAGCGCGTTGAGCAGCAGCCCGACATGATCGTGCAGCTGGATGGCATCGTTGGTCAGCGGGCGACTGCTCGCCCACCAGACGACGCGGCCTTCGCCGAAGCGCGCCACGGCGACCGCCGGCGCTTCGAACGTGCCGAACACCGGCACGTACGGCGACGCAACGGGCAAGGCCTGATCTGACGCCGGCATCTCGACGGCGGCGACGCCAGCAGCAAGCGGTGACGGCAGCGACGCCGGCTGCATCTCGATGGGGCCTTCGGTTGGCCGGCGAAGCCCGCCCGGGAGGAACGGCGCCACCTCACGGCCGGCCGCGAGGACGTAGCCGCCCGCGTGGATGAAGGCGGCGAGCGCCTTGGCGTCGAGGTTCGACGGCGGCTGCGATGGATCGGCGAGGACGAGCACCGTAGTGCGCGGATCGCGCGCGGCCAGCGATGTCAGCGGCTCGAACGACCGCGTGATCGGATATTCCAGGCGCTGCAGCGCCAGGTAGGTGGCGCGTCCGCCGCGCGGATGGGCGGCGTAGCTCGAACCGTTGTTGGCCGGAAACACTTCGGGCGGCGCCGCCAGAAACGACGCCGCCGTCAGCAGGACCGTACCCGCTGCCGCGGCGAAGAGGATCGTCAGATCGCTCGCTCGCCAGGACGCAGGCATCCCAGTACCTCCAGGTGCTGAACCACGCGCGCGCCGTCGTCAGGCGCGGGTGGACGGTTGCCGTACCAGATCCGCTCGAAGCGGCGGGTGAGATCGAGCATCAGGCCGCGGCGCGTGTCGGTCGGCTCGAGCATCATCAGGTACTCGCGCGGAGTGCGCGCCGGATCGACTTGCCAGGCGCCTTCTTCTTCGAGCCGGGCGAGCGCGGCGCCGTAGCCCCAGCGGACCGCGTCGCGCAGGTTGCCGGCCTCGATCGCCCGCGCAGCGAGCAGCGCGAGGTCGCGGGCGCGGCGCGCCAGCGGCGCCGACGCAAGGGCGAGGCTCGATGCCTGCGACCGCGACACGATCGTGCGGACCAGGAACACGCCGAGACCTGCCAGCGCCGCAATGCCGGCCGCCCAGGCCAGCGCCGTCGCGGCCCTCCGTCCGGCGCCTGGTCCGCCGCCCAGCCGCGACCACAACCGCTCGATCCACTCGCCGATCCGTGCCTGGAGGTCGTCGCGCAGGCGCGCGAACGCGCCGCGCTGGAACTCGCTCTGCGACAGCACTGACGCCAGCACCGCCCGCGCCTCGGCGGCCGCGGCCGGCGATCCTGTCTCGACACGATCGATTACGAACGAACGCATCGCTTCGAGCCGGCGCTGCAATGCGCCACGCCTTGCCGGCCACGCCTTCTCGTCCTTTGCCGCCTGTCGCAACGCGAGGTGCAGCCAGTCGGCAGGAACGTCGACGGTGCCGTCCGCGGTCTGGACCCGCCAGCGGGCCGGTAAGCCGAGCGCCTCGGGCGAGGCTTCGGCGGCGGTGGGCGCGGCGCCGATGCGGGTATGGGCGCGCCCGAGCTCGGCGGCAAACGCGTCCTGTGAGATCGCGTCTGCCTGCACAGCGGACGGAGGCGCCGCCCTCAGACTGCCGCCGTGCAGCCACAGTGCGGCAACGATGGCGCAGAAATAGAAGCAGCGGCTCAAGCGCGAAGCGTCAGCCTGGAAGTAGTGGCGAGGGTGCCGCCGCCGGCGCCGGCGGCGCTGGCGGCACCGCCGCGCCGAGGTTGCCGATCATGATCTGCAGGTCGAGTCCCTCGCGGCGCACGCGCAAATCGTAATACAGGACGGCGAAGGCCACGATCATGAGCGGCGCGGTCAGCGCGCTGCCGACCGAGCCGGCGACGGTTCCGATCAGGTTGAGCACGAAGGCGGTCGACGATTCCGGGCCGGCCATCATGATCGCGACCAGGAACGGCCCCTGGACGATGGCGAGCACGGCGTAAGTGACAATCGCGGTGAAGAGCAGGAGGACGAAGACGCGAAACGCGCTGCCGCGCGTCAGCTCGATGCTGCGCAGGATGGAGGCTCTCGCCTTCCGATCCTCGAGCACCATAACCGGAATCGCGACCGGATAGCGCAGCGCCATCCAGATCCACAGCGCAAGCAGGCCGAGCAGCCCGATGGCCAGCAGCAGGCCCGCGACGATCGGATACCGCGTGCCGAGGCCCCCGGCGAAGCCGACCAGGAACAGCAACAGGAAGACGAGGCCGGCGAACCGCAGGCCGAGCAGCATCAGGACCAGGATCAGCCGGCCAATCCTGCCGCGGAGCGGCGCGTAGGCGCCCTTGATCGTGACCGGGCGGCCCATGTAAAGCTCGGAGACGGCAACCGTCGTGGCGCCGAGCGCGACGGCATAGGCAATGAGGTACACCACCGTCATCACGACCATGACGACCATCATGCCGAGGAACCAGATCATGGTGGCGATGGCTTCGTCCCTGCCCATCTGATCCGGGGCCGGCCGCGCGGCCTGATCAGGATTTATCATCGCGACGACGAGCGCCAGCGCGAGGGCGAGGGCCGATGGCACCGCCATGATGCCGACGAAGAGCCAGAAGTGCTGGCGGTACAGCCGAAATGAGCGGTCGAGCAGCTCACCGAGCGTGAGCGGACGGAGATCCAGTGACGTCAAATCGGGTCTCCTGGAGAATCGCTGCCGGGGAGGTTGATCGTAACACGGCCGTCAGCCGGCGGCTGAGGCCCAACTGGCGGCGCTACAGGCCGAATACCGACTGGAAGCGTCTCGAGATGCGCTGGCGCGCCTGGGCGAGCGTATAACGGGCCCGGCGGGCGTGTCGGGCAGCCGTGGCGATGAAGCGGGCGCGTCCCCTCTGCGATCGGCGCGGCGGCATGTGCTTGCCAGTCGCCGGGCTGCACGGCATCCAGCCCTCGTCGATCAGTCGCTGCTGGATCGTCAGCGCCCGGGTCACGAGGCGGGCCGCCGTATCGAAGCGTTCGACGCGTTCCGCGCCATCGGGATACGTGACCGCCAGCATGTACGCGCCCGGCTCCGTGCCCCGATGCACCTCGACGTCGATCTGCGCCGCGCCCCTCGTGAAGAACCAGATCATCTCAGCCTCGCTCGCGGATATCGGCGCGACTGGCGCCGGGGATGAGGGCTGCAGCGGCGAAAAAACTCGATCGCCCGGCCAGTCTCCCCGTGTTTTCCAACCCTGACGGATAATACTGGGCCGTCATGCGAATCACGGACGCCCAGGTCATCGTCTGCAGCCCCGGCCGCAACTTCGTCACCCTCAAGCTCGTGACCGAGGATGGCATCGTCGGGCTCGGCGACGCGACGTTGAACGGCCGTGAACTGGCCGTTGCCGCCTATCTGACCGAGCACGTCATCCCGCTGCTCATCGGCCGCGACGCCCGGCGGATCGAGGATACGTGGCACTACCTCTATAAAGGCGTCTACTGGCGCCGCGGATCCGTCACGATGACCGCGATCGCCGCAGTGGACATCGCGCTGTGGGACATCGCGGCCAAGGCGGCGAACAAGCCCCTCTACCAGCTGTTCGGAGGAGCTTCGCGAGAATACGTCCTTACCTACTGCCACGCCAACGGGTCGACCGTTGAAGGCACCCTCGAGTCCATCGCCGCCCACGTCAAGCTCGGCTACCGGGCCATCCGGGCGCAGTGCGCGACGCCGGGGCAGCCTGATGCGTACGGCGTCCCGAAAGGCAGTGCCCGTTACGAGCCGGCCGAGCGCGGACTGCCGCGCGAGACGGCGTGGACGACCGAGCCTTATCTCCAGTTCACGCCGACGCTGTTCGAGCGCATTCGCCGCGAGTTCGGACCGGAGATGCCGCTGCTCCACGACGTCCATCACCGTCTCCGCCCGATTGAAGCGGCGCGGCTCGGCCGCAGCCTCGAACCGTACCACCTCTTCTGGATGGAAGACCCGGTGCCGGCCGAACTGCAGGAAGGGTTCAGGACGATCCGGCAGCAGACGACGACGCCGATTGCGGTTGGCGAGATCTTCGACAGCATTTACGACTGTTACCGGCTGATCCAGGAGCAGCTGATCGACTACCTGCGGGCGACGGTGGTCCACGGCGGCGGGCTGACGCCGCTGCGCAAGATGGCGGCGCTGGCCGAGCTCTATCACGTCCGGACCGGCTGCCACGGCGCGACCGACCTCAGCCCGATCGCGATGGGCGCGGCGCTGCACTTCGATCTGAGCGTCCACAACTTCGGCATTCAGGAACACATGCCGCACACGGACGAGACCGATCGGGTGTTCCCGCATGCCTATTCGTTCAGCGATGGGGTGATGCATCCAGGGGACACCCCGGGTCACGGGGTCACCATCGATGAAACGCTCGCCGCGTCGTATCCTTACCAACGCGCCTACCTGCCGGTCGCCCGGCTCGAGGACGGGACCCTGCACAGCTGGTAGCGCCCGGAACGACGGGGCCACAAGCGGTGGGGCTGGGGTCAGACCATGGTCTGACCCCCTCGGTTTAACGGTGGGGTCAGACCATGGTCTGACCCCAGGGCAAGAGGACTCCAATGGCCAACTTCAGCCAGTATCTGACCCCGGCGATCGCGGCGGTCGCCACCGCCGCCTCGCTCGCGTCCGTGACCATCAGCGAGCCACCGCCTCAGCAAGCTGCGGCCGCTCCCGCGCTCAACACGCTGACCGATGCCGAGAAGAAGGACGGCTGGACGCTCCTCTTCGACGGCACTTCCCTCAAGGGCTGGCGCGGTTACAAGCAGAAGGACGCCGACGGCACGCGCTGGAAGGTCGAGAGCGGCATGCTGACGATCGATCCCGCCGACGGCAAGGACACCCGCGGCGCGCTCGACATCATCAGCGCCGACACCTACGACCGTTTCGACCTGACATGGGAATGGCGCGTCTCCGAGGGCGGCAACAGCGGCCTGAAGTACTTCATCCTCGAAGACCTGCCCTCCGCGATCGGCCACGAGTACCAGATGATCGACGACGAGCGCCACGCCGACGCGAAGATCGGGCCGCACCGCCAGACGTCGGCGTTCTACGACGTGCTCGCGGCGCAGCAGCCGCGGCCGATCAAGCCGGCCGGCGAATGGAACACCAGCCGCGTCCGCGTCGCGCCGAGCCGTGTCGTTCCAGGCGGGACGCGCGTCTATCACGACCTGAACGACGTCCGCGTCCTCGAATACGAGCTCGATTCGCCCGAGCTGCGCGCCGCGATCGCCAAGAGCAAGTTCAAGGACGTCGCCCGCTTCGGCAAGCTGCAGAACGGCAACATCCTGCTCCAGGATCACGGCGACCGCGTCTGGTACCGCAACGTCAAGATCAAGCGGCTGGCGGCGACGCCGAAGACCGGCACCGAGGTTGTCGCCAACGAAGCGGCACGGCGCGTCGACATCAGCATCGACGGCGAGCCGTTCACCTCGTACATCTATCCGGAAGATCAGAAGAAGCCGGTGCTCTTCCCGATCAACACGGCGAAGGGCACGCCGGTCACGCGCGGCTACCCGCTGGCGCCGCGTGCCGGTGAGCGCGTCGATCACCCGCACCATATCGGCCTGTGGTTCAACCACGGCGACGTCAACGGCCTTGACTTCTGGAACAACGACAAGAGCCTTTCCGCGGCGCGGGCGGCGAAGATGGGGACCATCCGTCACACCCGCATCGTCCATGCGCGCGGCGGCGCGGACGGCGGCGATCTCGCGGTCGAGATGGAGTGGGTCGACCCGAACGGCGTTGCGTTGCTGCGCGAGCAGGCGCGCTACCTGTTCCGCGGCTCCGGCAACAACCGCTCGATCGACCGCATCACCACGCTCACCGCGCTCGACAAGCCGGTGACGTTCCGCGACAACAAGGAGGGCTTGATCGGGCTCCGCGTCGCGCGGACGCTCGAGCAGCCGGTCGACAAGCCGGAGCTCTACACCGACGCGAACGGCAAGCCGAAGAAGACGCCGGACGTCGACAACACCGGCGTCGCCGGACAATACCTGAGCAGCGAGGGCCTCAAGGGCGACGCCGTCTGGGGCACGCGCGGCCGGTGGTGCATCCTGACCGGCACGGTGGGCGTCGAGCCGGTGACGGTCGCGATCCTCGATCACCCGGGCAACCCGAACGCGCCGACGTACTGGCACGCGCGCGGCTACGGCCTCTTCGCCGCCAACGGGCTCGGCCGCCAGGTGTTTGACAAGTCACAGACCGAGCTCGTCCTGACGCTCGAGCCTGGCAAGTCGGTCACCTATCGATATCGTGTCCTCGTCACGGGCGGCACGGCTGCGGCCGACGCGATCGAGCGCGAGTACCGCACGTTCTCGGCGACGGCGTCGTCGGCGAAATAGTCGCGCCAGGGGTCATGGATACAGTCGGGCGCGGCGTCCTCGAGGGCTATCTCACCGCGGAAGAGGTGTCGGCGCTCGTGCAGGACGGGCTCGCGAAGATGCCGATCGACGGCAAGCGCGTGCTCGTGATCATCCCCGACGGCACGAGAACGATGCCGATGGCGATGATGTTCGGGCTGCTCGAGACCGCGATGGCGTCGCGGGTCGCGGCCCTCGATTTCCTCGTCGCGCTCGGCACGCATACGCCGATGAGCGACGAGGCCCTCTCCCGCCACGTCGGCCGGCCGGTCGTCGACGGCCGCGCCGGCGAGCGCCGCATCTTCAACCATCGCTGGGACGATCCCGCGACGTTCGTCGACCTCGGCACGATTCCGGGGTCCGACATCGCCGCCCTGTCGGAAGGCCGCCTCGATCAACCGGTGCCGGTCGCCCTGAACCGCCTGGTGGTCGAGTACGAGCACGTGATCATCTGCGGGCCGGTCTTTCCGCACGAAGTCGTCGGGTTCTCGGGCGGCACGAAATACCTGTTTCCCGGCATCGCGGCGCCGCCGATCATCCATTTCACGCACTGGCTCGGCGCCCTGATCACGAGCTCGGACGTCCTCGGCACGGTCGAGACCCCGGTGCGCGCCGTGATCAACAAGGCGGCCTCGCTCCTCGCGACGCCGATGACGCTGGTGGCACCGGTGGTCACGCACCATGGCGTCGCCGGCGTCTTCTGCGGCGACGTCGGCGGCAGTCACGACGCCTGGCGTCAGGCGGCGCTCCTCTCCGCACGCCGCCACGTCGTCTGGCTCGAGCGCCCGTTCGATCGCGTGCTCACGGTCATGCCGCCGATGTACGAGGACCTGTGGACGGCGGCAAAGGGCGTCTACAAGACCGAACCCGCGGTCGCCGACGGCGGCGAGGTCATCGTCTTCGCCCCGCACGTCAAGGAGGCCAGCCACGTTCACGGCCGTGTCCTCGACGAGGTCGGCTACCACTGCCGCGACTATTTCCTCAAGCAGTGGGAACGGTTCGGCAAGTATCCGGGCGGCATTCTCGCGCACTCGACGCACGTCAAGGGCCGGGGCACCTACGACGCGGAGCGCGGCCTCGAGTCGCCCCGCATCCGCGTCACGCTGGCGACATCGATAAGCCGGGAGCACTGCCAGCACCTGTCGCTCGACTACCAGGACCCGGAGTCCGTGAACGTCGCGGAATGGGCGGACGACTACCGCCAGCCGCACTGCGTCGTGCCGCGCGCCGGCGAGTTCCTGTTCCGGGTCGGCACTCCCCCACAGTCGTCGGAGGCAGCATCGTGAAGTACAGCATGGGCGTGGTCGGACTCGGCGTGATGGGAGCCAATCTGGGACGCAACATCGAGAGCAAGGGCTTCCCCGTCGCTGGCTACGACCTCGATCAGGGCAAGCGCAAGGCCTTCGTCGACGAATCACGCCGCGGCGCCACGGTCATCACGGTCGACAGCCCGACCGCCCTGATGGCAGCGCTCGAGAAGCCGCGGCGGATCCTGATGATGGTCCCCGCCGGCAAGCCGGTCGACAGCGTCATCGATCTCCTGAAGCCGCACCTCGAAGCCGGCGACATCCTCATCGACGGCGGCAATTCGCACTTCCTCGATACCGATCGCCGCTCGAACGATCTCGCGGCCGCCGGCTTTCACTTCGTCGGCGCCGGCGTTTCCGGCGGCGAGGAAGGCGCCCTGCACGGCCCCTCGATCATGCCCGGCGGTTCGACTGCCGCCTGGGACGCGCTGGCGCCGATCCTGCGCGCGATCGCCGCCAAGGCCGACGACGGCGATCCCTGCGTCGGCTACATGGGGCCGCGCGGCGCCGGGCACTACGTCAAGATGGTGCACAACGGCATCGAGTACGGCGACATGCAGCTCATCGCCGAGGCCTACGACATCCTGCACCGCGGCCTCGGCCTCAACGCCGTCGACCTGTCCGCGATCTTCAAGGCATGGAACGCCGGCGATCTCAAGTCGTACCTGATCGAGATCACCGCCGAAGTGCTCGCCCGCGTCGATCCCGACACCGGGCAGCCGCTGGTCGACGTGATCCTCGACGAGGCGCAGCAGAAGGGCACCGGCAAGTGGACCAGCCAGAACGCCTTCGACGTCGGCGCGCCGATTCCAACCGTCAACGCCGCGGTCGAGGCGCGGCTGCTGTCGTCGCTCAAGGCGGAACGCGTCGTCGCGAGCAAGTCGCTGGCCGGCCCGTCCGAGCGCTACGCCGGCGACCGGCAGGCGCTGATTGAGGCCGTCGGCCACGCGCTCTACGCCAGCAAGGTCACCTCGTACGCGCAGGGCATGTCGCTGCTGCGTCTGGCGTCGAAGGAGTACGGCTACGAGATCGACCCGGGCGAAGTCGCCCGCGTCTGGCGCGCCGGCTGCATCATTCGCGCTGCGCTGCTCGGCGATATCCGCGACGCGTTCCGCCGCGATCCCAACCTCGTCAACCTCCTGCTCGACCAGGCGTTCCGCGACGACATGGCGGCACGGCATCAGGCCCTGCGCACGACCGTCGCGACCGCGGTCCAACTCGGCATCCCGGTACCGGCGATGAGCGCCTCGCTGGCTTACTACGACTCGTACCGCACCGCCCGGCTGCCAGCCAACCTGACGCAGGGGCAGCGCGACTTTTTTGGCGCTCACACCTATCGCCGCATCGATCGTGACGGCGTCTTCCACACCGAGTGGGAAACCAAATGAGACCGAGCACACTGCAACGATGGAGACCGGTTTGAAGATTCCACCCGCCAGGGATACAGGCCTCGACTTTCTCTCGCTCGGCGCGCTGATTCACCGGCTCGACCCCGGCGTCGTGCCGTTCCGCAAGGCGACGACCTGCGCCATCCACGTCAGCGGCGGCGAATTCAACACCGCCGCCAACCTCGCCGATTGCTTCGGCATGCGCACGGGAATCGCCAGCGCCATCGTCGACTACCCGATTGGCGATCTCATCGCCGAGCGCGTCCGCGCCATGGGCGTCAAGCCGTTCTACAAGCGCTTCGCCCACGACGGCGCCCGCGGTCCGAACATGGCGACGGTCTACAGCGACCAGGGCTACGGCGTCCGCGGCCCGGTCGTCTTCTACAACCGCGCCAACGAGGCCGCCGCCCTGCTCAAGCCCGGCGACTTCGACTGGAACGCGATCTTCGGCGCCGGCGTCCGCTGGTTTCACAGCGGCGGCATCTTCGCGGCGCTGTCGCCGACGACCGCCGAACTGATCATCGAAGGCATGGAGGCGGCGCGAAAGCACGGCGCCGTCGTCTCCTTCGATCTCAACTACCGCGAGAAGCTGTGGTCGGCGTCGGGCGGCAAGGACCGCGCCGCCGACGTGCTCAGCCGGATCGTCGCCCTGGTCGACGTCCTGGTCGGCAACGAGGAAGATCTCCAGAAAGGTCTCGGCATGGCCGGGCCCGACGTCACCGCCAAGTCGACGCTCGATCCCAGCGTCTTCATCGCCATGATCGACAAGGTGCTCGAGCGCTACCCGCAGATCAAGGTCGTGGCGACGACGCTGCGCGAGGTCCACTCGACCAACCGGCACACCTGGGGCGCCGTCGCCTGGATCGACGGCAAGGCCTACACCACCCCCTGCTGCGACCTCGACGTTCACGATCGCGTCGGCGGCGGCGACGGCTTCGCGTCGGGCGTCTTCTACGGCCTCATGAACGGCGAGGCGCCGGACGAAGCCGTCAAGCTGGGATGGGCGCACGGCGCGCTGATGACGACGTTCCCCGGCGACACCACGATGGCGACCGTCGAGCACGTGCGGGCGTTCGCCAGGGGGGGCTCGGCCCGGATCCAGCGATGACCCGCGACGCCTACACGCTCGAGGACGTCCGCGGCATCTACGCCGTGCCGCCGCTGCCGCGCCAGTCCGACAGCGGCCGCAGCCTCGACTTCGACGCCGCGGAAACGCTGGCCCGGCACATCGCCGACGGCGGCATCAGCCGGTTTCTCTATGGCGGCAACGCCTTCATCTATCACGTCACGCTCGACGAGTACGAGGACCTGCTTGGCTGGCTCGACGCGTTTCCGGCTGGCCGGGTCCCGATCCCGAGTCTCGGACCGTCGTTCGGCCGGGCGATCGATCAGGCCCGCATGATTCGCCGCCATTCCTTTTCGTGCGCGATGATGCTGCCCTGCGGCGATCCCCGCGACGCGGAGGGCCTCGAGGCCGGCATCCGCGAAATCGCCAGCGCCGCCGGCGTTCCCCTCATCGTCTACCTGAAGTCCGAGGACGGCTTCGGCTCGGATCTCGACGCCGGCCTGGACGCCGTCGCGCGCCTCGTCGACTCCGGCGTCTGCGTCTCCATCAAGTACGCCGTCGTCCGCGACGACCCCGCCGGCGGATCCGTACCTCGAGGGGCTGCTCCGCCGCGTCGACCGCCGCCGCGTCGTCAGCGGCATGGGCGAGCGTCCGGCGATCGCCCACTTCAGGGACTTCACCCTCGGCGGCCTGACCACGGGATCGGGCTGCATCGCGCCGCGGCGCTGCAGCGCGCTGCTCGACGCCTGCGACGCCGCCGACTGGACGACGGCCGAGGCCATCCGCGCGCAGTTCATGCCGCTCGAGGACCTGCGCGACGCCTGGGGCCCCGCGCGCGTCCTCCACCACGCGACCGAGCTGTCCGGCCTGGCGTCTGCCGGGCCGATCCCGCCGTTCATCTCCGCCCTCGCCCCGGCCCAGCTCGATGAGCTGGCGCCCGTCGCGCGGCGCCTGAAGGATCTGAACGCGTGAGCGCGCGGAAATCACCGACCGACCTCCGCAGCCATCGCTGGTTCGGCAAGGACGATCTGCGTTCGTCCGGTCATCGCTCGCGGGCGCGCCAGGCAGGCTTCAGCGCCGACGACATGACGGGCAAGCCCGTCATCGCCATCCTCAACACCTGGAGCGACGCCAATCCCTGCCACACTCACTTCCGCCAGCGCGCCGACGACGTCAAGCGCGGCGTGTGGCAGGCGGGCGGCTTTCCGATGGAGATCCCGCTGCTGACGCTCGGCGAGACCTTCATGAAGCCGACGACGATGCTCTATCGCAACCTGCTGGCGATGGAGGCGGAGGAAGCGCTCCGCGCCTACCCGGCCGACGGCGCCGTCCTGCTCGGCGGCTGCGACAAGACCGTCCCGGCGCTGATCATGGGCGCGACCAGCGCCAACATCCCGACCATCTTCGTCCCCGCCGGGCCGATGCTGCGCGGCAACTGGCGCGGCCAGTTCCTCGGCTCTGGCACCGACGTCTGGAAGTACTGGGCCGAGCGGCGCGCCGGCACCATCGACGAATGCACCTGGCGCGAGATGGAAGAGGGAATCGCCCGCTCCTACGGCACGTGCATGACGATGGGCACGGCGTCGACGATGGCGGCCGCGGCCGAAGCGCTTGGCATGACGCTCCCGGGCGCGTCGTCGATTCCCGCCGCCGACTCCAGCCACCCGCGCATGGCCTCGGCCGCCGGCCGCCGCGTCGTCGAGATGGTGTGGGAAGATCTGACGCCGCGGCAGCTGTTGACGACCGAAGCGTTCGAGAACGCCGTCACCGCCGCGATGGCGCTCGGCGGCTCGACGAACGCCATCATCCACCTGATCGCGATGGCTGGCCGCGCCGGCGCGGCGCTCGATCTCGACCGCTTCGACGCGTTGTCGCGACGCACGCCGTTCATCGCCAACATCCGTCCGTCGGGCACCTTCCTGATGGAGGACTTCTTCTACGCCGGCGGGATGCGGGGCGCGCTCGAGCGCCTGCGCGACCTGCTGCACACCGGCTGCGTGACGGTCAACGGCCGGACGCTGGGCGAGAACATCGAGGGCGCGCTCGTCACCAATGACGACGTGATTCGTACCACGGCGAATCCGCTCGGCCCCGAGGGCGGCGTCGCCGTCCTGCGCGGCAACCTGGCGCCCGACGGAGCCGTGATCAAGCACACCGCCGCCGATCGCCGGCTGCTCGAGCACGCGGGACCTGCGGTGGTATTCCGGAACTACAACGACCTCGAAGCGCGCATCGATGATCCCGCACTGCCGGTCACCGCCGACTCGGTGCTGGTCCTGCAGGACGCCGGTCCGCTCGGCGCGCCCGGCATGCCTGAATGGGGCATGCTGCCGATCCCGAAGAAGCTCCTGGCGCAGGGCGTCCGCGACATGGTGCGCATCTCCGACGCGCGGATGAGCGGCACGAGCTACGGCGCCTGCGTCCTGCACGTCGCGCCGGAATCGTTTGCAGGCGGTCCGCTCGCCTTCGTGCGCGACGGCGACATCATCGAGCTCAACGTGCCCGAACGCCGGCTGTCGCTCCGGGTTACTGATGATGAGCTGGCGAAGCGGCGCGCCGGGTGGACGCCGCGGCAGGTCGCCTATCCGCGCGGGTTCGGCCGCATGTACGCCGAGCACATCACGCAGGCGAACCGCGGCTGCGACTTCGATTTCCTCGAGGGCACCGCGGCAATTGGCGAGCCGGAGATTCATTAGGTGCCGGCGACGCGCTACGCCTCCCTCCCCCGCTCGCGCCGCGACTCGAGGATCGCCAAGAACGACCGGCTTTGCAGCTCGTCCTCGGTCAGGCCCGTTTCCCGCGCCTCGTCGAGCGTGAGGGCGCCCGAGCTCAGACCGCGGACGAAGAAGTTCAGCAGTCCCTGCCCCGTTGCTGCATCGTCGAAGACGTCGCCGACGAGGGTCGCGCGCGCGGCCTTGTCGACGAAGTTGCGCAAACGAGCCGTCGCCGCCACCCGCGCTTCCAGGAAGAACGCGTAAACCGCGGCGTAGCGCGTCGGCAGCTGCGCCGGGTGCAGGTCCCACCCTTGATAGAACCCGTTGACGAGCGAGTGACGGATGTCGTCGAAGTGGTGCTTCCACGCGCGGTGGACGACGTCTGCGTTGGTCAGCCGCTGGGCCGCCGTCAAGGCCACGCCCGGGGCGGCGCGATGCGGCGGAACCGGCATGATGTTCGTCGCGCCATCGGACAGCCGCACGCCGCTCTGCGCCAGCGCCACCTGCATCATGTGCTTGGCGAAATCGCACGCCATGTGCCGCATGTGCTGCCACGAGGCGGTGATGCCGCAGAGCGCGGTGTAGTCGTAGGTGCCGAAATGCGCGCCGGTCACCCGCCCCTTGCCGGCGGCCACCAGGGCGCGCAGCGGTGACCGCCCGTCAGGCCCGACGATCGACTGCGGCGTTTCAATCATCAGTTCGAGGGCGAGCGCGCCGCGGCGAAGCTTCAACGCCCGCTCGAGGACGTCGCACGCCCGGGCGACCGCCTCGACATGCGCCGGCGCCATCAGCTTCGGGATCGTGACGATGAGGGGCGACGGCAGGTGTCCTGCGGTTTCGGCCGCCAGCGTCGTCACGAACAGGTCGAGCGTGCGCAGGCTGCGGGCGTGCAACTCCGGCGACAGCGACTTTATGCGGATGCCGATGAACGGCGGCAGGATCTCCTCTTTGCGGCCGCGCGCGACCTCCATGGCGGCGGCGCGGGCGCAGTCGTCCTCTTCCGCGTCGGGCCGGATTCCAAAGCCGTCCTCGAAGTCGATGCGGAAGTCCTCGATCGGCTCACGCGCCAGCTTGGCGGCAACCCGGCTGCGGATCGTGTCGACGAAGGCCGGCTCGTGCCCGTGCGCGGTGAGCCCCAGCGCGCGAGCCAACGTCGCGCCGTCGGGCGCGTAGTCGTCGAGCGCCGCGCGCGCCATGGCGCCGAGCCGCGGCGCGGTGTCGGCCTTGAACAGGTGCGCGCCGCCGTAAACGGTGTGCACGGGCTGCCGCGACGCCGCTTCTCCCGGATACGTCTGCGAGACACGGCGGTTGGCAGCCGCAAGCGGCCGCGCGATCGGTCTCATGCGCGCCGCCGTCAACGTTGTCGCGGAAGCCGAATTCGGTTTCTTTTTCATCTCATCTGTCGGCTAGGAGCCGCGATAAGTCGAGTATCCGTAGGGACTCAACAGGAGCGGCACGTGATAGTGACCGTCCGCCGCGGCAATGAACTCGATCGTCACCGACGGAAAGAACCCGGTGACGCCGCCGTTCGCGAAGTAGCGGGCCGAATCGAACACGAGACGGTAGATCCCCGACACGACCGCGGCGTCAGGCGGCAGGAGGGTGCGCAAGCGCCCATCTTCGTCGGTTGTGCCCTCGGCGACGCGACGCCACTCGCCGGTCTCGTCGCGGACCTCGAGCACGACCGGCACGCCCGCGGCGGGTCTACCGAGCGCCGTGTCGAGCACGTGAGTCGTGATGCCGCTCATGAGTCGGACTTTATCATTCCAATCCGGTCGCGCGGTTGTGCGGTCGTCCGGTTGTGCGGTCGTCCGGTTGTCCGGTTGTCCGGTTGTCCGGCTGAAGCTCCGGCCTACCTACAACTCCTCACAGTAGCCGGCCGCGGCTCTGGCCAACCATTTTGCCATCCGAGAAGATTACGTCGCCGCGCAGCAGTGTCTTCATCACGCGGCCTCGCAGCGTGCGGCCGTCGTAGGCACTGACGGGATGACGATGGAAGAGCGTGCTGGCTGCGACAGTCCATGTGCTGTCCGGATCGAAGATGACGAGGTCGGCGTCGTGCCCTTCGGCGATTTCACCCTTGCTGCGCTTGAGTCCCGCCAAGCGAGCTGGAGCCGTCGACATCCACGCAACGACCCGTTCGAGCGGCACGCCTCGCCTGGCGGCCTCGGTCCAGACCGCCGGCAGGCCCACCTGCAGCGACGCGATTCCGCCCCACGCGGTCAGGAAGTCACCGTCGGCGAGTCCCTTCAGCGCCGCGGGCGCGGGCGAGTGGTCCGTGGCCACCAGATCGATATCGCCGTCCACGAGGCCGCGCCAGAGCCGTTCGCGATTCGCCGCCGTGCGAATCGGCGGCGCGCACTTGAACCTGGTCGCCTCCGGAACCTCGGCGATGGTCTCTGAGTCGAACGTCAGGTAATGGGGACAGGTTTCGACCGTGACGGGTACGCCGCGCCGCCGGCCGGCACGCAGCGCTTCGAGCGCCGGCGCTGCCGACAGGTGCACAATATGAACCCGCGCGGCGAACTCCGCGGCGAGCCGGATCAGCAAGTCGATCGCACGCTGCTCGCTGGCTGCCGGCCGGCTGAGGAGCCACGTCGAGTAACGGCGCGGGTCGGCCGCCGCGTCCGGCGCCTGCAGGCTTCCCGGATCCTCGGCGTGCGCCAGCAGCGGCAGGCCGAGCCGGCCCAGGACCGGCAGCGCCTTCCGCAGATCCCCTTCGGAGACGTGCGCGAACTCGTCGACGCCCGCCGGACAGAGAAAGCACTTGAAGCCGCGCACGCCGGCTCGCGCCAGCGGCTCGAGATCGCCCTCGTTGCCGGGGACCACACCACCCCAGCATCCGACATCGACATGGCATCGCCCGCGGATCGCGTCACGCTTGGCCGCCAGCGCCGCCACGGTTGTGGTCGACGGGATGGAGTTGAGCGGCATGTCGATCAGCGTGGTCACACCACCGGCAGCCGCCGCGCGCGTCGCGGTGTCGATGCCTTCCCACTCCGCGCGCCCCGGATCGTTGATGTGGACGTGCGAATCGACGAGGCCCGGCAGCACGACGAGAGGGCCGGCGTCGAGGAGCTCCACGCCGGCAGGCACGTCTCCGTGAGGGCGAACCGCGTCGACGAGGCCGTCGCGGATATGTATCGCGGCGGGCCTGACGCCGTCCGGCAGCACAACACGGTCACTGCGAATAACCAAAGGTGACATTGCCTAAACGTAAGGAGAGCGGGTCGGATTGAAGATTGAAGACTGCAGATTGTTGATTGGAATTGTCGATTGGAGATTGGAGATTGGGGGATTGGAGAGTGAAGATTTAAGATTGAGAATCGTCACCATCGCACTTCCCAGCCCTCAATCGCAACTCCCAAGGCTCAAATCTACAATCGGCAATCGGCACATCTGCAGTCTCCAATCTGCAGTCTCCAATCTGCAGTCTTCAGTCTTCAGTCTTCAATCCGCAACACGCGTCAACGTCGCCTCGATCAACCCGTAAGGCTCGTCAGTAGGCACGAATATCTCGTTGCGGTTCTCGAGCCCAAGCCTCGACAGATCGACCGGCAGGTGGTGCTTGTTCGGCATCACCAGCCGGATCGCCGACACCTGTTCGAGGCTGTCGAGCACGGCCTGCCCCATCGCATAGAGCGTATGCTGCACCGACTTGCTGTCGTGCTCAGCGAAGGCCTCGAGCAGCGTCGTGCGGACGGCGCTCCACACCAATCCATATTCGACGTCCTGATCGCGATACTGCCAGGTCGCGGTCATCGACGTCGCCAGCAGTCGATCGGTAGTCGGTGGAAGCGTGGTGAACTCGTCGCGGGCGAAGCCGGCGAAGGCCGAGTGCGACGACTTGAGGATGACGAGATCGTGCACCCCGGCGCCGACGCGGATGCCGCTGCGGCCGGCGCCGACGGTCGCCGAGCGGCTCTCGCTGCCGTGACGCCGGAACGCCTGGCCGTGCGGGCGGTCGCCAATCGTCAGCCGGTTCCAGGCGTGCTCGGTGACGTCGATGCGCACATTCGCCAGCCGCGGGTTGCGGTCGAGGAAATGGCTCGCCAGCGTCAGCGCGAACGGCTCCGGCTCGTCGACCGGGTGGGAGGCGGCGAGGGCGTAGACCGTATTCTTCATCGTGTCGGTCGGCAGCACGCCGCTGTTGTCGCCCTCGATGTAGGATGCTGCGTAGTCGCCCTCGAAGCGAATCGCGACGCTGAGATCCTTCAGATCGTGACGGTCGCCGTGACGGGTAACCTTGACGAGCCTGACGCTCGACTTGCCGTAACCGCTTTCAGCCAGCATGCCGCAACCGACTCCCGGGAAAGGACACATTTCGAGTGGGCGCCGATCATAGCACCGCGGCCTTTACCGCCCTCGCCGATCTGGCCTCGGCCCGCGTCGGCGGCCGCGCCATTGCCTGCAGCGATGACTTCTTCGCGCCGATGGCGAACCTCGTCAAGGCCGCACCCGCGATCTTCGTCCCGGGTCGATTCACGTCCCGGGGCAAGTGGATGGACGGGTGGGAGTCCCGACGCAAGCGGACGCCCGGCCACGACTGGTGCGTCGTTGCGCTCGGGATCCGCGGCAGCGTCGCCGGCGTCGACGTCGATACCAGCCACTTCTCCGGCAACCAGCCGTCGTTCTGCACGATTGATGCGCTCGATCTCGCGGGCCGGGCGACGACCGCTCTCTGGCGGCGTGAAGGCGCGCCGTGGGCGCGTATCCTGGAGGAGTCGCCGCTGGCGCCGAGCTCGCACCACTTCTTCGCCGTCGTTGACGACCGGCCGTGGACGCACTTGCGACTCAACATCCATCCGGACGGCGGCGTCGCCAGGCTGCGGGTGTTCGGTACCGCCGCGATCGACTGGCGCGCCGTCGCCAGGCGCGGCCGCGTCGTCGATCTCGCGTCAATCCGCAACGGCGGGCTGGTTCTCGGCGCCAGCGACATGCACTTCGGCGCGCGCGACAACATCATCATGCCCGGCCGGGCCGCCAACATGGGTGACGGCTGGGAGACCCGGCGCCGGCGCGGCCCTGGCTTCGACTGGGCGGTCGTTCGGCTCGGCGCGCCCGGCACGGTCGCGCGCATCGAGATCGACACCAACCACTTCAAGGGCAACTTCCCCGACAGCGCCTCGATCGAAGGCTGCCTTGCGCCCGGCGCTGCGCTCGAGCCGGCGCTGGCCGCCCAGTGGCGGGAGATCCTTCCCGGGACGAAGCTGCGCCCGCATCATCGTCACCACTTCACGGTTGGCCGTGATCGGATCGGTCCCGTGTCGCACGTCCGGCTCAACATCCATCCGGACGGCGGCGTCAGCCGCCTGCGTGTTTATGGCCGCGTCACGGCGGATTGATCACGCGAGCCTCGACGAGGCGCGCGGGATCCTCCACGCCGCCTGCGGCTCGGCCCGCTGGGTCGACGCGATGCTGGCGCGACGCCCGTTCGGCAGCGACGACCGGCTGCTCGACGACGCTCGCGATATCTGGTTCGGCTTGAACGAAGACGACTGGCGCGAGGCGTTCGCGCAGCATCCGCGCATCGGCGACCGCGAGGCGCTCGCTCGCCGTTTTCCGTCAACCCATGCGTTGTCGGAGCGCGAGCAGGCCGGCGTCGCCGAAGCGCCGCGCGATGTTCTCGACGTGCTTGCCACCCGCAACGACGAGTACGTCGAGCGCTTCGGCTACATCTTCATCGTCTGCGCGACGGGGCTGAGCGCGGTCGAGATGCTGGCCATGATAGACAGCCGCCTGCGAAACCCGCCCGACGTCGAGATTCGCATCGCGGCAGCCGAACAGGCGCGGATCACGGCGTTGCGTCTGTCGGCGAACTCGTAGGGCGCGGCTTCAGCCCCGCCATAAACGCTTCAGCGGCAGCCGGGCAGCTTGAACGCGCCGATCCGGCTCGAGTAATTGGGCGCGCCTTTCTTCACGTAGTCGCCGACGTACCAGATCGTGCAGTCATCGTCGGGGTCGACCGCGGTCTGCGTGTAGTCCTCCCACCGCATGATCGTCTGCGCGTCTTCACCTTCGACGAGCACCGCTTCGCGCAGCGGCAGCGTCCCCAGCGGATCGTTCGGTTGACGCCCGGCGAGCCGCTGGCCGGCGAAGTGCGGTGTGCCGCCGAACGAGTAGCCAATCGCGATGTTGCCGTAGCGATCGATCGCCGGGCTCGCCATCCAGCGGTAGAAGCCCTCAGGCGCGTAGGTGCCCTGCTGATGCAGCGTGACGGAACGATCGCGGCCGACGAGGAACTCGTACCAGCGAACGCCGCCGCCGCCGGCGCTGGTATTGACCGAGTGCACGCCGACTATCGATTCGCGGTTGCCGATGCGGCGATAGACGAGGCGCGCCATGATCTTGTCGCCCTGGGCGTCGAGCCGGCGCTCGGTGCCCGGCTGCGGGACGCAATGCGACAACTGGCCGTCGCAGAGGTAGCGATACGGGGCGACGGCGATCTTGTCCGGCCCGATCACGCGGGTCTTCGTCGCGTCCCTCCAGTCGACGAAGAACTTCCAGGCGTAAACGCCGTCGTCCTCCACGACCTTCTTCAACTGGGTGCCGCCGGTCGCGATCATGACGTTCGGCGCCCCGGCGGGCGGCATGTTCGTGCCGTCGACGTCCGCGTTGTTGAGAAAGTTGACGTCGTCGATGATGACGCACTGCTCCGTCGCCGGCTGACCCTTCAGCATCCGCTCGCGATCGACGACGCAGGCGTGCTTCTGGATGACGTCATCACCGGTGCTGGTCGGCACGTAGTAGCCGTCGCGCCAGATCGCCGGCCGCGGGTAGTCGGGAAATAGCGGCCGCAGGAACTCGTAGCGGTAGTACGAGCCCATTGGGTCGTCGCTGGTGCTGATCGCGTAGCACATCGAGTACGGCCCTTGCGGGCCCGGTTGCCCGCCGCGGCCGCGCTGTCCGGGCGGCGTCGGCGGCGCGGGCGGCGGTGCCGGCGGCTGAAAGAGCGGCGCCGCAGGGCCCGGCTGGTTCGGCCGTCCGGGCGGACTCACGTACGCGTTCGCGCCGGCCTTCCATTCACCCGGCTGATCGGGCCGCACCGGGCCGCGCCTGAAGAGCGGCATCACGATCAGCCAGCGCTTCGCGAACTGGTCGTAGCGGACCACCGCGTCGCCGTTGTTGGTCGCCTCGCACTGGCCGCCGAAGCCCTTGAAGAAGTTCGCGGTCTCGACCGGCCCATAGAGGACCTTCCCCGTCTCGCTGAACTTCTTTCCCTTCTTCGTGAAGATGGCCGTGCGGGTGTTGACGATCTGGACGATGTGATCCGGTCCCACGGCGAGCGTGTTGTCGGACGGGTTGCGCAGCGTCGCCGTCCCTTGCGGTCCCTCGAAGCCGACGCCGAGCCCGTCGAAGCTGGCGACGATGCGGGCCGGCGGCTTCGAACCGGCCGTCGTCTGCTCGACTGCGGCTGCTCCCGCCGGCACCGTCATCGTCGGCGGAACGATGGCAGCATTCGCCTGCTGCCGCCCCTTCTCTTCCTCTTCGTCCTCGTGCTCCTCAGGCGGGGCAACCCTGGGGACAGTCACTGGTGACTGTCCCGAGTGACTGTCCCCGGGGCGCAGTTTCTGCGAGGGTTGCGAATTCTGACATGCGATCGTCAGGATCGAGAGGGCAACGCCGACGACGAGAACCAGCAGACGGACGACATGAATCATGGGATGTGCTCACTCCGGGGACGGGTGAGCGCATCATATCGGGGCGAGGCGCTATCGCCTCATAACGAACATTAATGCCCGGCCGGTCGTGACGCTACGCGGGCCCCGCGCCCTGGGTGTTGACGTAGACGGCGTACAGCGACTGGCTCGCGGCCATGAACAGCCGGTTTCGCTTCGGTCCGCCGAAGCAGATGTTGCCGCAGACTTCCGGCAGGCGGATACGGCCGATCAACTTGCCATCCGGGTTCCAGACGGTGACGCCGCTGTAGCCCACTGCCCGGCCGGCATTGCTCGAGCACCAGACGTTGCCCTCAACGTCGCACCGCACGCCGTCAGGACCGCAGCGGACGCCATCGATCATGAAGTCGGAGAACCGCCGGCCGTTGGCCAGCGCGTTGGCCGCGGTCACCTCGAAGACGAACATGTCGCCGCGGCCGCCGGCGCCCGTGTCGCCCGGACCCTTGCCCGTGCTCGCGACGTAGAGGCGCTTGTAGTCGGGCGAGAACGCGAGGCCGTTGGGGTCTGGCGCCTGCCCCTCGGTGGCGACCTGGGTAACCTTGCCTGAAGGGTCGACGCGATACACGGCCGTCGGCAGCTCGCGCTTCATGCGCCCCGCCTCCGCCGGCTGCCCGAGCCGCGGATTCAGGCGCCCCGCCGCGTTCGTCGGCCCGCCGGCGACGTCCGGCTGCCCTTCGTAGAGCTGACCGCCGTACGGCGGGTCGGTGAACCAGTAGCTGCCATCCGGATGCGCGACGACGTCGTTCGGCGAGTTCAGCCGCTTGCCGTCGAACGTCTCGGCAATCACCGTCACCGAGCCGTCGTGCTCGTAGCGGACGACGCGGCGCGTCAGGTGCTCGCACGAGAGCTGCCGTCCCTGAAAGTCGAACGTGTTGCCGTTGCTGTTGTTCGCGGGGTTTCGGAAGACAGTGACGCGGCCGTCGTCTTCGAGCCACCGGAGCTGCACGTTGCTCGGGATGTCGCTCCAGATCAGGTAGCGGCCGACGCTGTTCCACGCCGGCCCCTCGGCCCACAGGGCGCCGGTCCACAGTCGTTTGATCGGGGTGTTGTGCTGAACCAGGCCGTTGAAGGCCGGATCGACGGCAAGGATGTCCGGGTCGGTGAAGTAGGTCGTGGGCGGCGCGTTCGGGCCGAAGTCACGCGGTGGATTCGTCACCGTGCTGGCCGGCGCGATCTGCGGCGCCTGCGCGGCGAGCCGCCAGGGCGTCAGCACCGCGGCGCCGGCGAGGGCGCCCGCCCCCTGAATCAGTCGTCGTCTCGTCACTCGAACGCCGGCGTCGTGTCCGCTCATGTGTCTCGACCTTTCAGTTTTTAGCGCCGCGCATGTTACCACGCGATGTCTCCGCCGCCGGGATATGATCCCGAAGACGTGTGGCGCGATGACGCGAATGGCGATCGTTGGCGGAGCGCTAGCTCCGCGAGCATCACTGCCGGCACGTGCACCGGATCCTTCCGCGCCTGCGTCCCTGGACCGCGCCACACCCCGGGAGTCGGACCGTCACGCCAGGAGCTGACCGAGCGCGAGCGAGCGAAGCGAGCGAGCCACGCGAACGGAGCGCGCCGTCGAAGCGGTGCGCGAGAGAGCGTGTCGGGGAGTCCGAGGGGCGAAGCCCCTCGGTTAGAACTAGGAGCCGACCGATGATTCCGACGCACAAGCCACAGGGTTACTCGAGCGTCTCGCCTTACCTCGTCGTCACCGACGCGGCGCGAACGATTGCCTTCCTCGAGGATGTCCTCGGCGCCGTCCGACTGCGCGCCTTCCCCGGTCCCGACGGCCGCTTCATGCACGCGGAAGTCCGCATCGACGACAGCGTCGTGATGCTGGCGGACTCCACGGACGAATGGCCGCCGATCGCGGCCAACGTCCACGTCTACGTGCCGGACGTCGACGCGACCTACGCCCGCGCGCTCGCGGCAGGCGCAACCTCGGTGCAGAAACCGGTGAAGAAGGACGACGAGGACAAGCGCGGCGGCGTCAAGGATGCCGGCGGCACGACCTGGTGGATCTCGACGAAGGTGGAGTGAAGCGGCTAGCGGCGCAGCGCCGCGAGGACGGCGTCAGTGGCGTCGACGGACGAGATCTCGGGAGCGACGGCACCGGCCTCGAGCAGCGCGCTGACGACGCCGCCGTAGTCGCCGGTGCGGCAATACCACCCGTGGCGCGAGCCGAAGATCGCCCATCCGAGCGCCGTGCCGTTGTGCGTCGGCTCCTGCAGGTTGACGTCCGGCTTCGCCCGCAGCACCTCGCGCGTGATGTCGAGGTTGCCGTGAAATGCGGCCCAGTGCAGCGCCGTGGCGCGCTCCGGACCGATCGAGTTCACGGGCCAGCCGACCTCGAGCATGCTTCGGACCGCATCGGCAGCGTTGTCGCGGGCCGCGGTCGGCAGCGCCGCGAGGGCGTCCGGCGGCAGGGACGCCAGCAGTCCGGGATTGTCTCGCAGCAGATCGCGGGCCGCGGCGCCATCGCCGGCAGCGCAGGCGACGACCAACTGCAGGTCGATCGGGCTGCGGCGGTTCAGCAGCATGAGCGCGGCGTCATGGCCGAAGTCGCGGGCCACGGCGTGCGCCGTCTTGTCGCCGCCGAGCGTCCAGGTGTAGATCGTGCCGCCGGCGTGGCAGTTGCGCATCGGAAACCAGCGCGCCGATACCCGGGTCCGGATCGACGCCGGGTCGCGATCGAGATGCGCCTCGATCAACGACACGTCGCCGAGCGCCGCCGCCATCAGGAGGTCGCTGCGCGCGCCCGCCGACAGCAGGTAGCGCACGACGTCCTGGTGCTCCCGGATCAGGTACTGGCACGGCGTGGACTCGTGATCGACGTCGAGCGCGTCGACGTCCGCACCGTTCTCGACCAGCAACCGCGCGATCGCGACGCTGGCAGCGACATGCAGCGGCGTCTGGCCGTCGCCGCCGCGCGCCATCGCCAGTGAGCGATCGCGCGCCAGCATCGCCCGAAGCTCGTCGATCATGCCCAGCCGCGCCGCTTGGTACGGACCGACCGTCGCGCCGCGCGCGATCAACTCCATGGCCAGGCCACGGTCGCAGCTGTCGAGGACGCCGAAGCCGCCTGCCCACCAGCCGCTGCGCCGATTGATGTCAGCGCCGGCGGCGAGCAGCACGTCGATCAGTTCGCGGTTCGCCTGGGAGACGGCGTTCAACAGCAGCGTCGAGTCGAACGGCAGGTCGCGGCGTGGCTCGTCCAGGCGCTGCCGCAGCGCCGGGACGGCCGCCAGCAGGCGCCGCGTTTTGGCGACGTCACCGCTGCGGACGGCGTCGCCGAGCGCAGCGAAATGATCGCTCATGGCTGCTTCGCGGCGGCGCCCTCGATGTCGAGATACTCGATCGGCGCAATCTTCGCTGCCGCGAGCGGCGCCTCTATCGACTTGCGATCGCCGACGATGACGATCGCCATCTGGTCGATGTTGACGTACTTCTTCGCCACCCGCGCGACATCGTCCCTGGTGACGGCGGCAATCGCCTTGCTGTACTGCTGGTAGTAGTCGTCGGGCAGGGCCTGCGACCACAGCGACGTCAAGGCGCCGTTGATCGCCGCGACCGACGCGAACGTCGCCGGCAGGCGCTGAATCAGCGATTCCTTTGCCGTCCGCAGCTCGTCCTCGGTGACCGGCCTGGCGCCGAGGATGCCGCGCAGCTCCTTCATGAACTCGATCATCGCCGCGTCGGTCTTGTCGCCGACGATGTCGCCGCCGGTGCGGAAGGCGCCGGGCCCCTTGCCAAAGCTGAAGCCCGAGCTGACGCCGTAGCTGTAGCCTTTCTCCTCGCGGATGTTGGCGTTGAGCCGCGACTGGAACATCCCGCCGAGCATCGTGTTCATGACCTGGATCGCGTAGTAGTCGGGCGTGCTGCGCGGCGGCCCGGGCAGGCCGATCGCCACGGTCGACTGCGCCGCTCCCGGACGATCGACGAGGTAGATCGTCGTCCGCTCACGCGGCGAAACGTCCGGATAGGTGAATGACGGCTTGCTGCCGGCCTTCGCCCATCCGGCGAGCGCCTTCTCCACTGCCGGCCTCGCCGTCGCCATCGTCACGTCGCCGACGACGGTGATGAGCGCGCGCCCGGGCTGGAAATACTCGCCGTGAAACCTGGCGATCTCGTCGCGGCTAACCGCCTTCAGCGACGCTTCCGTCGTCGTCCGCCCGTATGGATGAATTGGGCCGTAGAGGACGCGCGGGAACACGCGGCCGGCGATGGCGCCGGGCTGCGCCCGGGCCTGCGTCAACGCCACGAGGCGCTGGCCGCGAATCCGCTCCAGCGCGTCGGCCGGGAACACCGGGTTCAGGAGCATGTCGGCCAGCACGTCGAGCGTCGGCGAGAACTTTGCCGTCGTCGAGACGAAGGCCATCGATCCGCCTTCCGCGGCGATCGAGGTCGAGACCGACGTCCCCAGCAGCTGCAGCGCGTTCGAAAGCGCCTCGCCATCGCGGGTCGTCGTCCCTTCGCTCATCATCGCGGCCGTCAGGCTGGCAAGACCGGCCCGGTCGGCCGGCTCGAACTGGTTGGAGCCGCCGAGAAACGTGACGCTGAAGGAGACCAGCGGCAGGTCGTGCTTCTCGGAGACGATGAGGTCGGCGCCATTCGCGAGCGTCGCCTTCGTCCAGGTCGGAACCCGCAGCTCCGGCGTCTTCCCCGGTGCTGGCACGTCCTTGCGATCGAACGCTTTCTGGGCGTCGATTCCGGCCGGCAGGATGACGGCCAGCGCGGTCATGGCCGCAATCAACGGGCGGCGGATCATCGACGCACCTCCGCGCCTTTGGACGACTCATTCGTCACTTTCTTGCTCTCGTTCGGCTTGGCAGCCTGGTCGGCCTTGCCCTCGGGCACGATGCTGAGGACAACGCGCCCGCCGGTCAGGTACTTGGCGGCGACGCGCTTGACGTCGTCGGCCGAGACGCCCTGGCTGCTGGTGTACTCGGTGCGGAAGTAGCCGGGATCGTCGTGGAATCCCGCGCCGTTCGCCAGCCGCATCGCCTTGCCCAGGTTCGACTCGAGGCCGCGGATGAAGCCCAGTTCCTCGCCTGCCTTGGCCTTCTGCAACTCTTCGGTGGTCGGTCCCTGCTGTTTCAGGGTCTCGACAATCCCGTCCACCGCCTGCTCGAGATCGGTCAGGCTGTTCCCCGGACGCGGCGTCACCATGATCAGGAACTCCCCCACGTCTTCGTTCGACCCTTGAAACGCGGACACGGCGGCCGCTGACTGCTTGTCGTAGACGAGCGCCTTGGTGAGCCGTGCCGTCCGCGCTCCGGACAGGATCTGTCCGAGCACTTCGAGCGCGAAGCGGTCGGGGTGCTTCTCGCCCACTGTCGGCCACTGGATGTAGAGGCGCGGAATCTGGACCTTGTCTTCGAAAACGAGCCGTTGCGACGCCGACAGCGTCACCGGCGCCACCTTCGGCCTGTCAATCGGGGCGCCGCGCGGGACATCACCGAAGTACTTCTGGACCCAGCTCCTGGCTTGCGCCGGATCGAAGTCGCCGACGATCGCGAGGTAGGCGTTGTTGGGCGCGTAGTAGAGGCGGAAGAAGCTCTTGACGTCCTCTTCAGTCGCTGCCGACAGATCGGTCATGCTGCCGATTACGCTCCAGGAGTACGGATGCGTCGTCGGATACGTCGCACTCGACAGGATCTCGCCGGCGCGGCCGTAGGGCTGGTTGTCCACGCTCTGCCGCCGCTCGTTCTTGACGATATCGCGCTGGGCGTTGAGCTTGGCGAGGTCGAGCGCGTCGAGGAGGAAGCCCATGCGATCGGCCTCGAGCCACAACGCCGACTCGAGATAGTTCGTGGGCACGGTCTCGTAGTAGGTCGTGCGATCGTTGGAGGTCGTGCCGTTGTTGCTGCCGCCGACGCCCTCGGTGAGGCGATCGTGGGTGCCGTAGGGCACGTTGCCGGAGCCCGTGAACATGACGTGCTCGAAGAGGTGGGCGAAACCGGTCCGCCCCGGCGCTTCGTTCTTCGAGCCGACGTGGTACCAGACGTTGACTGCCACCGTCGGCGTCGTCCGGTCGATCGAGGTAATCACGGTGAGGCCGTTCGGGAGGGTGTAGGTCTCGAACGGGATCTTGATCGCGTCAGCGCCGGCGGTCGGGGGCGGCTTCTGGGCCAGCGTCCCCGTCGCGGCGGCCGCCATCCCGACGGCCGCTGCCACCGCCGCGATGCCGACCCGCCCGGTGAATTGAATCCGCACGTCTGCTGTCCTTTCTCGGAATCCCCGGGGTCAGACCTGACCCCGTTCAAACACGATGCTGAAATACAAGATCTGACCCCGGTTGTTCGCCGCTGGTTGGTGGGCCGAATGGGGCGATTGACGAAAATTATATGCGACGGTCCTGACAGCCTCGCCGCGCTGGCGATTAAACTGTCGAGCAGGCTCCCGCGATCAATCGCGCGCGGCATCCATACCAACAACTCGACGGGGCGGAGAATGAAGCAGGCGACCAGTGTAACTACGCTCACGCGGCAACTCCTCGGCGCCGCACTGCTCGTGCCGGCCGTGCTCGCGGCGGCGTGCGGCGGCAAGACGGAACCGGGATTCACTCAGGCGGAAGCGAAAACGATCCGCGAAAAGACACAGGCTTTCGAGGGCGCCTTCAACAAGAAGGAGGCGGACTCGCTGACGTCCTACCACACGCCCGAGAGCGTGCTGATGCCGCCGAACGCGCCGACGGTTCGCGGCAAGGAGCCAATCAAGCAGTTCTATGGCGAGCTCTACGCCCAGGGCGCGACCGAGCTCGAGGTCGAGACCAAGGACCTGCGCGGCCATGGCACGCTCGCCTACGAGTCGGGATCGTACTCGCTCAACCGGCGCCCGGCGCAGGGGGCCAAAACGCGCGACCGCGGCAAGTACCTCTTCATCCGCTCTAGATGGGGTCAGACCATGGTCTGACCCCAATACAAGCGATGGGGTAAGAGCCGGTCCGACCCCAATATAGCGGGTTGGGGTCAGACCAGGGTCTGACCCCGGTTCGCTACCGCGCCAGCAGGCGCTCGAGCTGCTGCCGGAATGTCAGGGCCGTCAACAGCCCGAAGAACCCGACCGACCACACCAGGATCGCGGCGCGATACGACCGTACCCGGATGGCGTCCGGCAGCCGCCTGCGATTCAGCATCAGCAGCAGCGCGGAATACAGGCACATCATCGCGCCGCCGACCGAGGCGGAGATCACCAGCAGGACCAGCGGCTGATCGAGTCCGCTGAAGAGGATCGCCACGCCCAGGCCGACGAGCCCCCACACCAGCCAGAAATAGAGCCGGCTCTCCGAGATCGATGCCGAGCGCAGGTACGTCGACTTCAGGATGTCGGCGGCGAGACGGCTGGTGTAGTCGATGATGCCCATCGACGAGGCGAAGAGCGAGAACGACCCCGTCGCCCAGAACAGCAGGCCGAACCAGCGGCCGACAACCTCCTGGAGGCGCTGCCCTTCCAGCTGCAGGAACGCGACCGTCTGCGGCAGGCCGGGGCGCCCGTAGAGCGTCGAGTGCGCGATCATCGACGTCAGGCAGATGGTCACGACCGTCACGAGAACGAAGGTCAGGAACTGCTCGATGTTGGCAAAGCGCCACCAGCGGCGCCAGCGCTCCATGTTCGCAGGCGTCGTCTCGAAGATGTAGGCGACGGACGGCTGCGAGTGGTCCTGCTTCGAAGCCGTCACGGCGCTGACCAGCCGCGGCACGAGGGCGCCCATGCCGAAGCCCTTGTCGCGGATCCAGTTGCTCTGGCAGAGATTCTGGCCGCCGCCGGCGCCGGCAAAGGCGACGGCGCCAAGCAGCAGCGCGAAGCCGAGCTCGAGCGGCACGCTGCCGATGCCGAGCAGCCCGGCCGGCAGCGCCCTCCATGTCGCTCCCTCGATCACGAAGATCACCGCCAGCGCCACGACGACGCCGACGGCCGCGACCTTGAAGAAGATCAAGCGCTCGAGCGCGACGTAGACGACGGGCGCCAGCGTCAACGCCGCTCCGATCACCAGCAGCGCGACGGCTGCGATCGTCCGGGCGTCGCCGCCGAAGATGTAGGTCGCGAGCGTCGCCGCGCTCAACGCCCACCCCGGCCAGAGATTGGCGAAGTAGACCATGACTGCCAGGACCAGTCCCCAGTGCTTCCACGACCGGTTGAAGCCAGTCAGCACCGTCTCTCCCGTCGCCAGCGTGTAGCGCTCGATCTCCATGTTGATGAAGAACTGCGTCACGACCCCGAGGACCGCGCCCCAGAGGAACACGAGCCCGGCCTGGGAGGCGATGAACGGCCAGAGGATGAACTCGCCCGACGACAAGCCGACGCCGGCCGCCACCATCCCGGGGCCGACGATGCGCCACAGGCGACGCGGCGGTTCGGGCAGATCGCGAGTGACGTAGGGGGGTGGGGACATGGAAGAGCGTCGGGCTCGATTCGGGCTCAGGGCTCAGGGCTCAGGCCCGAAGAGCATTGTGCCCCAAGCGACCCGACGGGTTGACTGAAAGATCTTCGAACCCCGAACCCCGAGCCCCGAGCCCCGACAGAGACTCAGTAAACGAGCTTCATCCCGATCTGGATGTTGCGCGGCAGATTGTTCTGGCTCGTCACCTTGCCGAACTCGGGGCTGTTCGGCGTCAGGTTCGGGTTGTTGTAGAACACGTCGTTGAACGCGTTGTACAGCTCGATGTGGATCTGGGCGCGGACGCGTCCGAGCTCGAGGCCCTTCACGAACGACATGTCCCAGTTGGTATACCGCGGACCGCGCAGGCCGTCCCAGCGCGAGGGGATCGTCCTGATGTTGCTCCCCAGCTGGATTCGCTGATCCGCGCGCTGTTTGGCCGGGTCGTCGACGCCGTTGGTCTGGACCGCGGCGTCATGGAAATAGAACCCGCGGGTGTCGAAGACCGGGACGTCGGGATCGTCGGTGTAGTTCGTCTTCAGCTGGGTGATGTCGCCGTCATAGTAGACGTTGCCCATGGTCAGGTTCGGCCGGCCCGACTGCCAGTTCCACACCGCCGAGACGCTCCAGTTGCCGATCAGGCCGTGGACGATCGGGTTGGCGTCGCTTCCCCACCTCCGGCCGCGGCCGAACGGCAGCTCCCAGATGCCGTTCACGACCAGGCGGTGCGGCAGGTGCGTGTCGTTGAACCGCTCCTCGTAGTCGGGATCGGTCTCGTTCAGGCGGGTGACCTTCTCCTTGAAGTTCGACCAGGTGTAGCTGGTCTCGAACATGTAGCCGCCGGCGAAGCGCCGGCGCAGCTGCCCCTGCACTGAATCGAAGCGGCTCGACCCGTCGTAGCGGCGGACGTCGATGCTCTGGAACTGCGGGAAGGGCCGGAGCAGCTGCTGCCGCTGGGCCGTGCCGTTGAGCGTCTCCCCCGGCAGCAGCCCGGCGAACGGGTTGGGCACGGTGGCGGTCAGGAAATTGATCGTCGCGGTGTCGCGGACGTTGCTCGTCGACAGGTATTCGCGCGGCACCGGGTTGCGATTGAAGTCGGTCGTCAGATCGTAGCTGCGCGACGCGACGTAAGCGCCCTCGACGACGAACTGTCCCGGCAGCTCGCGCTGGACGCTCATTACCCACCGCATGGACTGGCCGCTGACGTAGTCGAGATCGTCGTTGAAGCGGCCGATGGTCCGGCCGAGGAAGGTGTTGGGCCCATTGGACGCGCCCGGCGGCGTCGCGACGCCGTCCGGCCACGGGTTGCTGAGCGTCGCGCGGACGGTCACGCCGGTGTCGAGCGACGGCACGATGCCCGTGCCCTGGGAGAAGCCGGGCTGGTAGATGCCGCTGATGTCGAACAGCGCCGGCACGGCATAGACCGCCCAGCCGCCGCGCACGACCGTCTTGTCGTTCAGCTGGTAGGCGAAGCCGACGCGCGGCTGGAAGTTGTTGATGTCCGCGTCGTAGGTCCCGCGCTGATCGTCGGAGAGGAACAGCATCCCGCCGCGGACGCGGAAGGCACTGGGCGGAACCTGCGGGATCGGGTTGGCCGCGTACGCCGCCTCCGCCGCCGCGGTGATGTTCAGCATCGCGTCGGGATCGAAGCCGCGGACGTTCCGGTTCTCCCGCTCGGTCGGCGCCCCTTCGTACTCCCAGCGCAGCCCGAGGTTGACGGTCAGCTTGCTGCTGATTTTCCAGTCGTCCTGGACGAAGACGCCGCCGTAGATCACCTGGTTGAAGCGGTCGGAGCTCCGGTCGATGGTGCCGCCCGACGGATTGCCGAGCAGCATCGCCGCCAGATCCTGCCCAATCGCGGCCGCCGGCGAGTTGTCGAGCTGCCGCGTCAGCACCGCATTGCGCGCGAACGCGTACTGGCCGGCCGAGTGCACGTTCGGAAACGACTCCTCGCGATACACGCGGACGTCGGAGCCGAGCCGGAAGCTGTGCTTGCCGCGCATCAGCGTCATCGTCGGCTGGAACGAATAGATCGTCGCGTTGACGCCGCCGGCGAACGAGTCGCCGAGATCGGCGAAGGTGTTGTCGTCGAACTCGAAGCGCGGGAAGTAGAGGTTGCTGCCGAAATACTGCGTCGCGCTGTTCGGAAAGCCGAGCGACGCCGGGTCGAAGATGCCCTGGTTCTGGCGGATGCTGGGCTCCTGGAACCGCGACCAGCTCCCGCGCAGGTTGAGCAGCGTCGTCGGCGTCATGGTCCAGACGTGGTCGGCGTTCAGGGCGTCGTTGATCCGGAAGAGGAAGTTGCCGACCGGCCGGACGCCGTTCAGCTCCCCGGTCCAGTTGCCGCGGTTCTCGACGCGGTTGTTGCGCGAGTAGCGCACGAAGAACCGCTGGCGGTCGGTCAGCGTGTGATCGACGCGGTAGTTCATCGAGTAGAAGTCGTCGCCCCGCGAGTTGGTGCTGATGTAGTTGTTGACGCCCTGGGCGGTGCCGGGCTGGTTCGGCTGCGGGAAGTACTTGAGGGTTTCGAGCGCAATTGGATCGAGGCGGTGCTGCGGAATGATGTTGCCGGGAAACGGCTGCCGTTCGACGCGGCCGTCGGCGCGGCGCACCGCGGTCAGCGGGTCGTAGATGACGACGTTCGGCAGCAACGCCGAGAAGTCGCCGCGGCGCTGGGCATCGGTCGGCACCGTGAACTGCCCCGGCTCCGGGAACGTGTCGTAGAGCCACTCGAACGCGCCGAAGAAGAAGGTGCGGTTCTTGATCGCCGGTCCGCCGGCGGTGAAGCCGTAGCGCTTGTAGCCGGTGTCGTCCTTGGGCCGGCCGGCCCGCTCGAGGAAGAAGTCGTTCCCCGACAGCACTTCGTCGCGATAGTGGTAGTAGCCGTCCCCCTTGAACGTGTTCGACCCGCTCTTCAGCGTGACGTTGACCGTCGCGCCCGCGGTGTGCCCCTGCTGCGCGTCGAAGGTCGCCGTCTCGACCTTGAACTCCTGGACCGCTCCCGCCGGCGGCACGAACGCGACGCGGCGGCCGTTGGCCATGTTCGGCGAACCGTCGAGCGTGAACTCGTTGCGGCCGGGACCGCCGTCGGCGGTGAAGTCCGAGGTGCCGCCGTTGTCGAACGGCCGCGAGAACTTCAGGTCGCCGTGGTACGCGACGCCGGGCGCCAGCCGCGCCAGCACGAAGGGGTTGCCGTCGGAGAGCGGCATCAGCGCGATCCGCTTCTCGTCGATCACCTGCCCCGCCGAGCCGCTGCGCGTCTCGAGGAGCGGCGTCGTCGCCGCGACGGTCACCGTTTCCTCCAGCTGACCGACCTCGAGCGCCATGTCGAGCGTGAGACGGTCACCGATGCGGACCTCGACGCCTTCGCGCACGATCTTCTTGAAGCCGGAAAGCTCGACCGTAACGCGATAAGCCCCCGGTGTCAGGTACGGGATCGAGAAGTCGCCGTTACTGTCGGTCGTGGTCGTGGACTCGCTGTTCGTCGCGGTGTTGACGACGGAGACGAGAGCGCCCGGCAGCCGGCCGCCCTGCGCGTCGGCGACGCGCCCGGCGATGGTGCCGCGGAAGTCCTGGGCCGAAACGGGCGCTGCCAGGCAGGCGATCAGGGCAGCGGCGAGAAGAGAGCACGTCCGGACAAAGCATCGAACCTTTCGCATGAGTCTTCTCCCTGACTGAGCGAGCGGCCGCGGCGATTTGGACGGAAGGGTGATACTACAGCCGATAAGCGAAGTAAACGAGCTCGCCGATACCCCGGCTACTTTGGCTCTTCGATGCGGTAGAGGTGGGTGCGGGTCCGCAGATACAGTGCGGCGCCGTCGACGGCCGGTGAGGCCATGAAGCCCTCGTCGAGCTGATTCTCCGCCAGGACCTTCATCTGTGGATTGGCTTCGAAGACGGTGGTCTTTCCGTCCTCGCTGAACACGTAGACGCGCTCGAGCGCCGCCAGCGGCGAGGCCGAGAACGTGCCGGCGACCCGGCCGCGGCCGACAATCTCGCCTGACTTCGCGTCGACGGCGTTGAGGACGCCGGCGTCGCTGATCATGTAGATGGTGCTGCCGACGAGCACCACGCTCGGCTTGTTCGGCACACCCTTCGACACCCGCCACGCGACGTGGGTCGCCGTCACGTCACCCTGGCCGTCGGGCCGAATCGCGAGCAGCTGGGCGGACTGAAACCCGGTTGGAACGTAGACGAGGCCATGGCCGACCACCGGCCTGGTGCTGGCGGAATGGCTCGCCCGCTCGATCACCTTCCACAGTTCCTTGCCGCTGCGCGGATCGTAGGCGTAGGTCGCTTTCGAGCCGATGCTGATCATCACCGGCCGGCCCGCCACGGTGATCACGTGCGGCGTCGAGAACGCCTTGCGGTAGTCCCCTTCCGCCTGGGGCTTGCCGTCCGGGCCCTCGTCCTGAAAGTCCACCGACCGCGGCGTCTTCCACACGGTCTTGCCGGTGTTCTTGTCGAGGCCGACGACGTACTGCTGATCGCTGCCGTCGAAGTGCATCAGCAGCAGGTTCTCGAAGATGACCGGCGACGAGCCGGCGCCGCGATAGTGGTTGCACTCGAGATCGCGCCGTTCCCACAGCACCTTGCCGGAACGCGTGTCGATCGCCGCCGTGCCCGGCGATCCGAACGTGACGTAGATGCGCCCCGGCTCCATCGCCGGCGTCGGCGACGCGTAGGTGTTGAACGGGTGCGCGTACTGCGGCGTCGCGACCTGGAACAGCTTCGCGTCCCGCAGGATCTTCCCGCTCTCCTTGTCGAGCGTCAGGACCGACAGCTCGCGGCCATCCGCGGTCGCCGTCGTCAGCCAGACCTGGTCGTCGAGGATGACGGGCGACGACCAGGCGCGGCCGTGAATCGCCGTCTTCCAGCGCACGTTCTGCGCTTCCGACCACGTCAGCGGCAGGCGCTTCGCCGACGACGTGCCAAGGCCGTCGGGGCCGCGGAACTGCGGCCACTGCGCCGACGCACCGGCGACGCTGACGACAACGAGCACCGCGAAGAGGCTGACGCGCGCGACGCAGCGTGACGCGATGCCCGTGGAATCACCCCACATGCCGCTTCTCCCTCCATTCCGACGCCCCGAGCGCGCCGATGTGTGCCGCGACCTCCGGCAGCCCGAAGCGGACATGCGCCCGCATCGCCGCGTCGGCGCGGTCGGGATCGTCGGACCCCAGCGCGTCAGCGAGCCGGCCATGAAAGCCCGGCGGCAGCGGCGTGCGCCGGCCGACGAGATCGAACAGCCAGTTCAGGATGAGGACGTGCTTGCGTTCGATCATGCGGGTGACGAGCCGGCTGCCGGCGTACTCTGCCACGCGCATGTGGAAATCCACGTGGTGGCTGTGAACATCGAACGGCTCGACCGGGACGCCGTCCGCGGCCGTCAGGCGCGCGAAGTCGTCGTCGACCTGATCCGCACGCTGGTGGATCTCCCGGCGCTGCGCCGGCGTCGCGCGCTGGGCGAACAGCCGCGCCGTCTGCGATTCGAGCGCCTCGCGCAGCTCGTAGAGCTCGCGGACATCGGTCTCCGTCGGTATTCGTACGCGCGTGCCGGCGCGCGCCCGGCTCTCCACCAGCCCGTCTTCCTCGAGCCGCCGCAGCGCGTCGCTGATTGGCAGCACGCTCATCCCGAACTGCTGCGCCAGGCGGCGGCGCGACAGCGGCATCCCCGGCCGCAGTCTGCCCCGCAGAATCTCCTCGCGGACGGAGAAGTAGGCGCCATCGGCGAGCGTCAAAGCCATCGTCGACCGCGGCGAGCGTCGCAAACGCCCGTGATGAAGTCAAGTCGGGACGCCGTCATCTCGTGCCTCTCACGCGCGCTTCGGCAGCCGCAGCGACATGACGAGCGCGGCCTCGATGACGAGCGCGATCGCGAGGACGGTCAGCCCGGAGGCATAGTCGCCGGTCTGCCCGCGCAGCGTGCCCATGACCGTCGGCCCGACGAACCCGCCGAGGTTGCCGACGGAGTTGATGAGAGCAATACCGGCGGCGGCCGCCGTGCCGCCGAGAAAGATTGGCGGAATCGCCCAGAACACGCCCTGAACTGAGCGCTGCCCAAGCTGCGACAAGGTGAAGCTCAGCACGACTATCCAGGCGGTGTCGTGGAACCCGGCGGCGAGCGCGAGGCCGACGGCCCCGGTCAGGGCGCAGGCCGCGAGATGGCCCTTGCGCTCGCCGGTGCGGTCCGAATGACGGCCGATCAGCACCATGCCGACCAAAGCCACGACGAACGGCACGGCCGTGATGGCGCTCAGGCGCCAGCCGCGGAAACCTGATACTTCGCGCAGGATCGCCGGGAGCCAGAGGAAGACGCCGTACGTGACCAGCGTGTTCAGGAAGTAGATGAAGCAGATGAGAAGCACGCGTCCGCTCAACAGCGCCCGCAGGTGCCCGCTGCCGTGCAAGGTCGCGCGGGCGTGCCGCTCCGCCGCCATGGTCGTGCTCAGCCACTCGCGCTCGTGCGGCGGCAGCCAGGTCGCCTGTTCCGGCCGGTCGGTCAGGTACCACAGCGCCATGACGCCAAGAATCACCGCCGGAAATCCCTCGACGAGAAAGAGCCACTGCCAGCCGCGCAGGCCGAGCGCGCCATCGAGCGCCAGCAGCGCCTCCGACACCGGCGCGCCAACCATCACCGCCACCGGCGCGGCCGTCATGAAGAGCGCGCCCGTCCTCGCCCGTTCGGCCGCCGGAACCCAGTAGGTCAGGTAGAGCACCATGCCGGGGAAGAACCCCGCCTCGGCGATGCCGAGCAGCACGCGCATGGCGTAAAAGCTCCACTGCCCGACGACGAACATCATCGCCATCGAGACCAGCCCCCAGCCGATCATGATGCGCGCGATCCAGATGCGCGCGCCGACGCGGTCGAGGATCAGGTTGCTCGGTATCTCGAACAGGCAGTAGCCGAGGAAGAACAGGCCGCCGCCAAGGCCGTAGGCGGCGTCACTCAGGTTCAGATCCCGTCGCAGCTCCGCCGCGGCGAAGCCGATGTTGACGCGATCGATGTAGGCGACGACGTAGCAGAGAAAGATGAACGGGATGAGCCGCCGAATCACCTTCCCGACGATGGCCCGCTCCTCGGGAGCGAGAGTCTGGGCGTCCGGTTGAGACGGCGCGGCGGTCATGCGTATGGTCGGATCCGGCGCCACGCTAACACAGACCCGGAGGCGACACGGGTGGCACCGCCGGACACGGCTGTTACCTTTCGCTTGGTCGTGCGTGACCCTTACCCAGACAATGGAGCGCTATGACCTCTCCCGTTCGTATCGGTATTCTCGGCGCCGGCAGCATCAGCGATACACACGCGCGCGCGGCGCAGTCGATTCCTGGCGTCGAGGTCGCCGCCGTCTACGGCCAGAACGTCGACAAGGCCAGGGCCCTGGCCGAGCGCTGCGGCGCCACGGCGTATGACTCGCTCGAGCGCTTCCTCGATCACCGGCCGATGGACATCGTCGCGATCGGCAGCCCGTCGTCGCTGCACGCCGCCGAAGGTGCCGCCGCCGCGAGCCGCGGTCTTCACGTCCTGGTCGAGAAGCCGCTCGACATCACCACGGCCCGAGCCGATGTCCTGATCGACGCCGCCGATCGCGCGGGGGTCAAGCTCGGCCTGTTCTTCCAGGACCGGCTGAAGCCCGACGTCGTGCGGATGAAGGCGCTCGTCGACGCCGGCGCTCTCGGCACCCCGGTGCTCGCCTCGGGGCGCGTCAAGTGGTTTCGCTCGACGCAGTACTACGGTGACTCGCGCTGGCGCGGGACCTTTGCCTACGACGGCGGCGGCGCGCTCATCAACCAGGCGATCCACACCGTCGACCTGCTGCTGCACCTCGCCGGTCCAATCGCGAGCGTCGAGGCGACGACGGCGACACGGTTGCACAGGATCGAGGTCGAGGACACCGTCGTGGCGACGCTGCAGTTCGCGAGCGGCGCGATCGGCGTGTTCGAAGCGTCGACCGCCGTCTACCCCGGCTATCCCCGCCGCCTCGAGCTCACCGGTTCGCACGGCACGATGATCCTCGACCACGATTCGCTGGTCGCCGTCGACCTGACGCCGGAAGGCCAGGCGGCCGCCGGCGACGTTGTGGCGCCGGCCGCCGCCGGCCGCCGTCGGCCCAGAACGCCGCCTCGGCGACGGTATCCGATGCGACGCCGCACCGGCGCATCATCGAAGACTTCATCGCGGCGATCCGCACCGGCGGCGAACCGATCTGCAACGGCCGCGAAGGCCGCCGCAGCATCGCCGTCGTCGAAGCGATTTATGCTTCGGCCCGCGGCGGCCGGCGTGCGACAATCGAATCGAGGTAAGTCGCCCATGTCCGCCGCCAGTTTGCTCGACGTGCTCACGCTCGCGCTGCCGTTCGTAGTCGTTGGTTTCGTCCGCGGCAGCAACCGGTTCGTCCCCAAGCTCGACGACGACCAGGATCGAGGCGACTCCGGCGTCCGCTGCCCGTCGTGCAAGTGGCGGCCGAAGCGGACCGACACCTGGTGCTGCTCGCCCGGCTGCTACGAAGTGTTCAACACGTTCCAGACCCGGGGCGAGTGCCCCGGCTGCCAGCGCTTCTGGTCGAGCACGCAGTGCATCAAGTGCGGCGTGTGGTCGGATCACGACGCCTGGTACGAGGACCCGCAGCCCCGCCCGTGACGCGGCGCCCGCCGCGAATGTAGCAATTTCGTAAGAATTCGGGAAAGACTCCCGCCCCTCCCCGGCAGTATTACTATCGCGAGCTGTTTCTGAGCTCGCGCCTGGCCAGGCGGCTCGCTTCTGAGAGGAGCCGCTATGCGTTCGTTTGCCGCACTCCTACTCGCGTTGCTGCTGGCTACGCACGGCGCCGCTGCCAACGATCGGTGGCCCGGCGTCTACATCTCCAACCAGATGACGCGCGCGACGATGAGTCTCGCGCTGGCCGCCGCCGCCGGGTGGCTGGAGAAGCCGGGGTGCCGCAGCGTCCTCGAGGAGTTTCGCGACCAGTCCGGGATCCTCCTGAGTGACAGGATCGCCGAGCTCGGGATCGACGCGATCACCTACCTCGAGCGGCTGCGCTTCCGCGATGGCTCGCTCGCGCCGCCGTGCGCGAAGCCGACGACGGTCATGTTCACGACGCCCGGCAGCAAGGTGGTGTTCGTCTGCGGCCGGCAGCTGGAGCGGCTGGCGCGGCAGGACCGCGGCTATCTGAGCGTGCTGGTGATCCACGAGGTCCTGCACACGCTCGGGCTGGGCGAGAACCCTCCGTCCAGTGCCACGATCACCATCCGGGTACAGAATCGCTGCCGGTAACAGTTTTGGACGTGCTCGGTGCATGGTGCCTGGTGCCTGGTGCTCGATGTGCGAAGGTGCGCGGTGCCCGGTGCGAGGTGCGAGGTGCGAGGTGCGAGGTGCGAGAGTGCGAAGTGCGAGGGTGCGCGCACCTTCGTCCGCACGTCGCACCTTCGTCCGCACGTCGCACCTCTCGCCTCGCACCCTCGCACCCTTGCACCCTCGCACAAAGCACGTCGCCCCCTCGCACATCGAGCACCAGGCACCAGGCACCCCGCACAAGGCACGTCAGCCTCTCCGGTACCCCAGGGTCGCCCCGGCTTCGACCGGCAGCGCCACGCCGGTGATGAACGCCGCGGCGGGCGATGCCAGAAAGAGGATGGCGGACGCGATCTCCTCCGGCGTCGCCATGCGGTTGGTCAGGTGCATCGCGCCCTGGCCCCGCAGCGTCGCCTCCGGGTCGGCGGTCGTCGCCGCCCACCCGCGCATCAGCTCCGTGTCGACGCCGGCCGGGCAGACGCAGTTGACGCGGATCCCGTCCGGCCCCAGCTCGAGTGCCAGCGCTTTCGTCAGCGAGATCAACGCGCCTTTCGTCGCCACGTAGACGGCGCCGTTTGCCTGCCCGACCAGGCCGGTCATCGACGAGACCGAGACGATCGTTCCCTTCGTCGCGCGCAGCGCCGCCAGCGCCGAGCGCACGGCAAAGAGCGCCCCCTTGAGATTGACGCCGAGCAGGAGGTCGATCTCCTGCAGCGTGTAGCCGTCGACCGGCCGCGCGAAGTGGACGGCGGCGTTGTTGACGAGCACGTCGAGCCTGCCGAACGCGCGCACGCACGTCGTCATGGCGCGATCGACCTCGGCGGCGTCGGCAATGTTGGCCGGCAGCGGCAGCAGACGGTCGGGCGCTTCGAAGCCGTCGCGCACCGCCTCGAGCCCGGCGGCGTCGATGTCGAGCAGACCGACCCGCGCGCCGGCGCGGGCGAACTGTTCCGCCGTTGCCCGGCCGATGCCCCGGGCCGCGCCCGTGACGACGACGACGCGATCGTCGAACCTGTTGTCGTTCATGCTTCTTTCACCAGCGCCGCGACGTCGGCTGCGGCGCGAGCGATTGCCTCGTCCGCCGTCGCCCGGCCGACCATCGCGTCCTGGGCGGCATGCCAGATCGCGTCCTCGCACTTCGGGTAGGCGGCGAACCGCGGCGGAATAATCATGGTGTCGATGGCGTCGCTGAGCAGCTGCCAGCGTGCCGCGGCGTCGGCCTGACGCTGCTCATCGCGGATCGCGGCGAGCGCGCTCACGCGGCACGGAATCGCGCCCTGCCGCGCCTCGAGCAGTTGCGCCTCGAAACTAGTGAGGTATCGCAGCAGCCGCGCCGCGCCTTCGCGATTCGAAGCAGTCGTTGGAATCGCGAACGAGTGGCAGCCGGCATACGCTGGCCGCGCACCGGTGCTCCCCGCCGGCAGCGCCGCCAGCCCGACGCGATCGGCAACAGCGCAGGTCGTCCGGTTGACGTACAGGTGATAGCTGCCGGGCCAGTCGCACACCATCGCCCCCCGCCCCTGCCTGAAGGCGATCGAGATCTCGTCGTAGTGCCACGCTGGCAGCTCCCGCGGCGTGACGCGTCGAACGGAGTGCAGGTCGTGCAGGTACCGCATGGCGGCGAGTCCCGCCGCCGAGTGAAAGGCCGGCTGCAGCCGCTCGTCGAACAGCTCCCCGCCTTCGCCAACGAGCAGTTCGTAGAACGTCCCGAACAGGCCGGAGTCGCGCCCCGGAAACAGGAAGCCCGAAACCGACCCGCGAGTCGCCGCGGCTGCCACTTCGGCGAGGTCGCCCCATGTCGATGGCGGTGCGTCGATCAAATCGGTGCGGTAGTGCAGCAGGCGAACGTCGAGGTTGCGCGGCACCTGAAGCAACCGGCCGCCGAAACGCGACAAGGTCAACGGACGCTCGAGCAGGTCGTCGACGTCCTCCGGCGGGACGACATCCTCGATCGATGACAGCCACTGCTCCTGCGACGGAGCGTACTTGGTGTGGGTCGACAGCAAATCGACCGGCGCCTCGCCCCTTGAGAACGCTTCGTCCACCCAGTGATTCAGCTCCGGGTGCGGCAGGTGCGCGACGACCTCGACAGCAATGCCGGTCTCGCCGGTGAATCGCGGAATGAGGGTGTAGAGCGGGTCGTACATCGGCCCACCTACCAACGCGACTCGAACCAGAGACATGCCTTCGCCCTTCAAGTTCGAATTTCGAACTTCGAACTTCGAACTTTCTTCCCTAGCCTTTCCAGCCGCCGTCGATGGCGAAGGCGGAGCCGGTGACGAACGAGGCGGCGTCGCTGGCGAGATAGAGCGCCGCCGATGCAATCTCCTCAGGGCGCCCCATCCGGCCCATTGCCTGCGTCGAGGCCATGTCGCGGTAGGCAGCCTCCGGATCCGGGTATATCCTTGACGCGCGCCGCCACCCAGGGCGTCTCGACCCGGCCGGGACAGAGGCAGTTGACGCGAATCCCGTCGGCAGCGTGATCGAGCGCCATGCTCTTCGTCATCCCGACGACCGCGAACTTCGTCGTCGAGTACGCCAGCCGATCCTTGATGCCGACGAGCCCCGCCGCAGACGCCATGTTGACGATGACGCCGGCCTTGCGTTCGACCATTCCCGGCAGGTACGCCTTCGTCACGTTGAGCATGCCGCGGACGTTGACCGAGTACAAACGGTCCAGCTCCGCGCCGCTCGTCGTCAGCGCCGTGCCGACGCAGCCGACGCCGGCATTGTTGACCAGGATGTCGACGATGCCGGTTTCGCGCGCGACCGCGGCGCAGTTCTCTTCGTCGCGTACATCGAGCGCGAGCGGCGTCGCGGCGCCGCCGGCGGCGCGGATGCGCTCGGCCGTGCCCGTCGCCGTCGCCAGCTGCACGTCGGTAACGTAAACCTGCGCCCCGGCCTGCGCGAATGCTTCCGCGATTGCCGCGCCGATGCCCGATCCGGCGCCCGTCACGAGCGCGCTCTTTCCTTTGAGGTCGAATATCATGATGTCTTTGTGACTGTACCTCGAGAGCGTATGGTAACCCGTTCTCGACGCTGCCCCGGAGGCCTGATGCCGAGTCCGATGGAAATGATCGCGAGCCGCTCGACTCGCGCGTGGATTGCCGGCGCCCTGGCGCTCGTCGCGCTGACGGCGGCCGCCTGCTCCCGCGGCGGCGCGCCCGATCGCCTGACGATTGCCGTGATCCCGAAAGGCACGTCGCACGTGTTCTGGCAGAGCATCCACGCCGGCGCGATCAAGGCGGGCGAAGAGCTCGGCGTCACCATCGCCTATCGCGGGCCGCTGCGCGAGGACGACCGCGACTCGCAGGTCGCCGAAGTCGAGAACGCAGTCGGCCGCGGCGTCTCCGGGATCGTGCTCGCACCGCTCGACGACGCGGCGCTGGTCGGACCGGTGAGCGCGGCCATGCGCCAGAAGATCCCGGTCGTCGTCATGGACTCCGGCCTCAAGGGTGACGATTACATCAGCTTCGTCGCCACCGACAACGACGAGGGCGGCCGGCTCGGCGGCGAGCGGCTGGCGCAGCTGCTCGGCGGCAAGGGCAAGGTCATCCTGCTGCGCTACGCCGAAGGCAGCGACAGCACGACCCGCCGCGAAGAGGGCTTCCTCACCGCGATGCGCGCCAATCCCGGATTGCAGGTGGTGAGCTCCAATCAGTACGCCGGCGCCGACGTCGAGAGCGCCTACAAGAAGGCGGAAGCGATCTTCAGTCAGCACAAGCGGCCGGATGGCAGCCTCGACATCGACGGGATCTTCTGCGCCAACGAGTCGAGCAGCTTCGGCGTGCTGCGCGTGCTGCAGGACAACGGCTGGGCCGGCAAGGTACGGTTCGTCGGCTTCGACGCATCCGAGAGCCTCGTCAAGGCGCTCGCTGACGGCCACGTCGACGGGCTGGTCGTGCAGGATCCGGTCAACATCGGCTACCTCGGGGTGAAAACGGTCGTCAGCGCCATCAAGGGTGAAAAAGTCGAGCGTCGGATCGACACCGGCGTCCGCGTCGTCGGCAAAGCGGACATGGAGACGCCGGAGGTCAGGGAACTCATCAGGCCCGACCTCGATCGATGGCTGAAGAAGCAGTAGCGGCGGCGCCGCCGCGCCTGGAGATGCGCGGCATCCGCAAGGCGTTCGGCGCGACCCTCGCCGTCGACGGCATCGATCTCGCGGTTGTGGGCGGCGAGGTGTGCGCCCTGGTCGGCCAGAACGGCGCCGGCAAGAGCACGCTGATGGGAATCCTCGCCGGCGCGCTCCAGCCCGACGCCGGCAGCATGGCCCTCGACGGCGCCCCGTTCCGGCCCGCCAACCCGCACGACGCCCGGCGCTCCGGCGTCGCGATGATTTACCAGGAACTGTCGATCGCGCCGCACCTGTCGGTCGCCGAGAACATCCTGCTCGGGATGGAACCGTCGCGGCTCGGGCTGCTGCGCCGCGACGAGATGCGGCGCATCGCTCACGACGTCCTCACGCGCCTCGGCCATCCCGAAATCGCCGTCGACGCACCCGCCGGCACGCTCTCCCCCGCCGGCCAGCAGCTGGTGGAGATTGGCCGCGCGCTCGCCGTCGGCTGCCGCGTCCTCGTCCTCGACGAACCAACCAGCAGCCTCTCGCAGTCCGACGCGCGACGCCTGTTCGACCTGATTGGCGATCTCAAGCGGACCGGGCACGCGGTCATCTACATCTCGCACTTCATCGAAGAAGTGAAAGAGGTGGCCGACCGGGTCGTCGTGATTCGAGACGGCAGGAGTGTCGGCGGCGGACCTGCCGCGGCGCTGCCGGCGGCGGAGATCGTGCGGATGATGGTCGGGCGCCCGGTCGAGGCGCTCTATCCGCGGTCGCCCCGTGCCGCCGGCGAACCGTTGCTGGATCTTGCCGGCTTCGGTCCGTCGCAGGCGACCTTCACGCTCCACCGCGGCGAAGTCATCGGCATCGCCGGCCTGGTCGGCGCCGGCCGGACCCGGCTGTTGCGGTCGCTCTTCGGCCTCGAACCGGTGCGCAGCGGCAGAATCAAGCTCGGCGCCTTCTCCGGCGCGCGCACGCCGCGGCAGTCCTGGCAGCACGGGATGGGCTTCCTCAGCGAGGACCGCAAGGCGGAAGGGCTCGCCCCACAGCTGTCGATCGCGCAGAACCTGACGCTGACCCGGCTCGACGGCCTCGGCCCCGGACCGTTCGTCCTGCCGCGGCGGCAGAACGAGGCCGCCGGACGCTGGATGGAGCGGCTGCAGATCCGCGCCCGCACGCCGCGCCAGGCGATCGGCGAGCTGTCGGGCGGCAACCAGCAGAAGGTGGCGATGGCGCGGCTGCTCCATCACGACGTCGACGTCTACATCCTCGACGAGCCGACGCGCGGCATCGACGTCGGCAGCAAGGCGCAGATCTACGAGCTCGTCGACTCGCTGGTCGCCCCCCGCGACGGCCGTCCGCCGCGCGCGGTGATCATGGTGAGCAGCTACGTGCCGGAGCTGCTCGGACTCTGCGACCGCATCGCGGTGATGTGCCGCGGCACGCTCAGCGTGCCCCGGCCCGTGCGCGAGTGGACGGAACACACGCTGATGCTCGCCGCCACCGGCACCGGAGACGCCGCATGAAGGCGCGTGCTCTGCTCGAGTCGGCCGGCCCGCTCATCGGCCTCGCCTTCGTCGCCATCGTCTTCGGGTTCCTCGTCGGGCCGCAGTTCTTCCGCGGCACCAACCTCGAGTTGATCGCGCGCCAGACGGCAATCGTCTGCACGGCGTCGCTGGGCATGACGATGGTCATCGTCGCCGGTGGCATCGACCTCTCCGTCGGCTCCGTCGTCGCGCTGACGACGGTCGTGATCGCGCTGATGCTCAACGCCGACGCCGGCCCGCTCGCGGCCGCGGCCGCCGGCATCGCCGCGGGCGGCGCCTGCGGCATCGTCAGCGGCGTGCTGATCACGCGTCTCCGGGTCGTCCCTTTCATCGTCACGCTCGGCATGATGATCCTGGTACGCGGGCTGGCGAAAGGCCTGGCCGGCGAACGGCGCCTGGAAGCGCCGTCGACCTGGCTCAACGACATGCTGCGAACGCTCGAGCCCGGTCGCGGATTCCTGCTCCCGTCCGGCCTGTGGCTGGTAATCGCGCTCGCGATCGTCGTCGCCGTGACGCTCGAGTACACGCGCTTCGGCCGGCATCTCTTCTCGATCGGATCGAACGAACGCACGGCGCGCCTCTGCGGCGTCGCCGTCGAACGGACCAAGGTCGCCGTCTACGCGATCACCGCGACCCTCGCCGGCATCGCCGGCGTGCTGCAGTTCTCACGCCTCTCGGTTGGCGACCCGACCGTCGCGGACGGGCTCGAGCTCGACGTGATCGCCGCCGTCATCATCGGCGGCGGCAGCCTGTCCGGCGGCCGCGGCACCGTTCCCGGCACGATTCTCGGCGCCGCGACGATGGCGTGCATCCAGATCGGCTGCGCCCAGTACGGCCTGCCGAACTGGGTCCAGCAGATCGTCACCGGTGCGATCATCGTGCTGGCGGTGGCGCTCGATCGGTGGCGGGGGCACTAACTCTTGGCTCAAGGCTCAGGGCTCAGGGCTCAGGGCTCGCAAGGCTCAGGGCTCAAGGGAGGAGATCAGCTTGCTCAGTCCGGCGCACAGCTCGCGGTAGCCTTCTTCCAGTGGCGCCGCCGAGTTCTGCGGAATCATCCCCAGCCGCGCGCTGAGGCTGGCGAGATAGCGGACTTCAGCCGCCGAGCCGGCGGCGATGTTGAAGAAATTGAGATACTCGCGAAGGCTTCGACGCGCAGAACCTTCCACGATGTTGACGGCCGCCGAGATTGCCGCCTGCCGGATCTGCGCCTGCAACCCGTATCGCTCGCTCGCGGGGAACGGTGCAGTGGCGGCATAAACGTCCAGAACCAAGCGGTCCGCGAGCACGAAGACGCGGAGCTTTCGATGATCGCGACTCATGGTGTGCTAGTGAGGGGTTTCAAGTGCCCTGCCAAACCCTGAGCCCTGAGCCCTGAGCCCTGAGTCCGAGTCCTGAGCCCCGTGAGCCTTGAGCCCTGAGCCATGCTGATCACTAATCTCAAAAGCTTCGACATTCGTTTCCCGACGTCGCGCGATCAGGACGGCAGCGACTCGGTCCACACCGACCCCGACTACTCCGCCGCCTATGTCGTGCTCGGCACCGACACCGATCTCGAGGGGCACGGCCTGGCGTTTACCATCGGCCGCGGCAACGAAGTCTGTGTCGCGGCGATCGAAGCCTTGCGCCATCTCGTCGTCGGCCGGACCCTGAACGGCATTACCGAGGACTTCGCCGGGTTCTGGCGGCAGCTGGCGAACGACTCGCAGTTGCGCTGGCTCGGGCCGGAGAAGGGTGTCATCCATCTGGCGCTGGCCGCGATCGTCAACGCGGTGTGGGATCTCTACGCCAGGTCCGAAGGCAAGCCGCTGTGGAAGCTGCTGGCCGACATGACGCCGAAGCAGCTGGTGTCGTGCATCGACTTCCGCTACATCACCGATGCGCTGACGCCGCTCGAGGCCTTCGAGATCCTCAATCGGCTCGCGCCGACGAAGGCCGAGCGTGAGGCCGAGCTGCTGCGTAATGGCTATCCGGCTTACACGACCTCGGTCGGCTGGATGGGCTACTCGGACGACAAGGTGCGGGCCGCATGCCGCGACGCGATCGCCGACGGCTGGACGCACTTCAAGGTGAAGGTTGGCGGCAACCCGGCCGACGACGTCCGGCGCGTCGGCATGGTGCGCAGCGAGATCGGGCCGGACCGTGTCCTGATGGTGGACGCCAACCAGCGCTGGGACGTCGGCGAGGCCATCGCCCGCATGCGCGATCTCGCGCCATTCAACCCGTGGTGGATCGAAGAACCCACCAGCCCGGACGACGTGCTCGGCCACGCCGCGATCGCAAAAGCTGTGGCGCCGATCGGCGTCGCCACCGGCGAACATTGCGCCAACCGCGTCATCTTCAAGCAGTTGCTGCAGGCCGGGGCGATCAGCTTCTGCCAGATCGACAGCTGCCGGCTCGGCGGCGTCAACGAGAACCTGGCGGTCATGCTGATGGCGGCCAAGTTCGGCGTCCCGGTCTGTCCGCACGCCGGGGGCGTCGGCCTGTGCGAGATGGTGCAGCATCTCGCGATGTTCGACTACCTGGCGATCAGCGGTACGATGGAGCATCGCGTCGCCGAATTCGTCGATCATCTGCACGAGCACTTTGTCGATCCAGTCGTGGTCCGCCGCGCCCGCTACTTGGCGCCGACGCGGCCGGGTTACAGCACAGAGATCAAGGCCGCCTCGCGCGCCCTGCACCGTTTCCCGGACGGCGGAGTGTGGGCCTGAAGAAGAAAGTTTGAAGTTCGAAATTCGAAGTTCGAAGTTGGAGAACAGCTCATGAAGCTCCTCATCCTCGCGGCGTCACTCACCATGCTGGCCTCGCAGCAGGCGCCGGCGAACGAGCCGGGGGTGGTGTCGTCGGAGTTCATCTACGAGAAGGCCAGCTTCCCGAGCGTGCATGCGTCGACGATTGCCGAGACGGGCGACGGCCTGATCGCCGCGTTCTTCGGCGGAACGCGCGAAGGCGCGAACGACGTCGGGATCTGGGTGTCGCGGCGGGAGGGCAAAGGCTGGACGGCCCCGGTGGAGGTCGCCACCGGCGTCCAGCCGGATGGATCGCGGCTGCCGTGCTGGAACCCGGTGCTGTTTCAGATGCCCGGCGGCGAGCTCACCCTCTTTTATAAAGTCGGACCCAACCCGCGCGAGTGGTGGGGCATGGTGCGAACGTCGCGCGACGGCGGCCGGACGTGGAGTGATGCGCAGCGGCTGCCGAACGGCGTCCTCGGCCCGATCAAGAACAAACCGGTGCGCCTGGCTGACGGCACCATCCTCAGCCCGAGCAGCACCGAATCGCCGGAGAAGCCCAGCCTGTGGCGCGTGCACTTCGAACGCTCGACGGACGGCGCCAAATCCTGGACGGTTGTTCGACCCGAAGTCGTGCCGGCCGCGCCCGAGCTGCACGCTATCCAGCCCAGCATCCTGATTCACGACGCGGCGACGCTGCAGGCGATCGGCCGCTCGCGCTCGCAGCTGCTGTTCGAGACGTGGTCGAAGGACGGCGGCAAGACGTGGAGCCCGCTGACGCTGACTTCGCTGCCGAACTCGAGCACCGGCACCGACGCGGTGACGCTACGGGACGGCCGGCACCTGCTCGTCTACAACCACACGGCGAAGGGCCGCACGCCGCTCAACGTCGCGCTGTCGCGCGATGGCAAGGCCTGGTCCGCGGCGCTGGTGCTCGAGCAGGCGCCCGGGGAGTACTCCTACCCCGCCGTCATGCAGGCCGCCGACGGCCTCGTCCACATCACCTACACCTGGAAACGCGAACGTGTCCGCCACGTCGTCGTCGACCCGAAGCAGCTGCGCGAGACGCCCATCGTTGCTTCAGTGTGGCCGATCACCCGGTAGGCCGGTCGTCCGGTCGTCCGGTTGTCCGGTTGTCCGGTCGTAGGCCGGAGCTTCAGCTCCGGCGCAACGCAACGCGAATCGCGGAGCTGAAGCTCCGCGCTACGACCGCCCGCCCGACGCGACCGCCTGACAACCGGACAACCGGACAACCGGGCCAACCGATGACTGATCGCTACAATCATGTAAGATTGGCGGACGATGCCCCACGCGAGTGTCAGTCAGGCGAAAGACCACACCAACGAGACCCGTCGTCTGGCGACGCTGCTCGAAGTCAGCCAGGCGCTCTCCGGCGTGCTCAACCTCAAGGCGGCGCTGCATTCGGTGCTCGACATCCTCGAGCGCCGGCACCAGGTGGCGGGCGGTGCGGTTCTTCTCGTCGATCGGGACACCAAGGAGGTCCACGTCGAGGCCGCCGGCGGCGCCCGGCTGCCAGGGCATCGCGAGCCGGCACAAGACCGACAGCGGCGGCATGACCGAGCGGGTGATCGATTCGGGCAAGGCGGTGGTCGTGCCGCGGGTGAGCCAGGAGCCGCACCTCGCGTCGACCAGCGAGCGGGGCCGCGGCGAGCGCGAGCTGTCCTACATCGCCGTGCCGATCATTCTCGGCCGCAAGCCGACGGGCACCATCGAGGTCGCCCTGCCCTTCAAGTCGGACCGCGACTACCAGCGCTCGCTCGAGTTCTACAAGGTCGTGGCTTCGATGATCGCGCAGGCGATCAAGGTCAGCCGCATGGTCGAGGCCGACCGGCACCGGCTGACGGAAGAGAACGAGCACCTGCGCGACGAGTTGCGCGAGCGCTACGCCTTCCGCAACATCATCGGCAACAGCGCGCCGATCCAGCAGGTCTACGAGCAGGTGGCGCAGGTCGCCCGGACCAATACCACGGTGCTGATCCGAGGCGAGTCCGGCACCGGCAAGGAGATGATCGCGCACGCCATCCACTACAACTCGGCCGCGGGCCAAGAAGCCGTTCATCAAGGTCAGCGCCGCGGCGCTGCCGGAATCGCTGATCGAGTCGGAGCTGTTCGGCTACGAGCGCGGCGCGTTCACCGGGGCGCAGGCGACCAAGAAGGGGCGTTTCGAGCTGGCGGAGGGGGGGACGCTCTTCCTCGACGAGATCGGCGATCTCAACCCGTCGACCCAGGTCAAGCTGCTGCGGGTGCTGCAGGAGCGGGAAATCGAGCGGCTCGGCGGCACGACGTCGATCAAGATCAACGTCCGGCTGCTGGCGGCGACGCACCAGCCGCTCGAAACCCTGATGGAGGAGGGCCGGTTCCGCGCCGACCTCTATTACCGGCTTGCCGTCTTCACGATCTTCGCGCCGCCGCTGCGCGAGCGCAAGCCCGACATCATGCTGCTCGCCGATCACTTCGTCGAGAAGTACGCGCGCGAGCACGGCAAGCGCATCCGCCGGGTCTCGACGCCGGCGATCGACATGCTGACGTCCTATCACTGGCCCGGCAATGTCCGCGAGCTCGAGAACACGATCGAGCGCTCGGTCCTGGTCTGCGACGGCGGCGTCATCCACGGCCATCACCTGCCGCCGACGCTGCAGACCGCCGAGGCGTCGGATACTGAACCGCGCCAGTCGCTGACCGAGAGCGTCGCCGCCTTCGAGCGCGACCTGATCCAGGACGCGCTCAAGACGACGCGCGGCAACCGGGCGCATGCGGCCCGGCTGCTCGACACGACCGAACGCATCTTCAACTACAAGGTCCGCCGCTACAGCATCGACCCGAAGCGCTTCAAGTAACTGCGGCCCGCCGGCAGGAGCCGGCCGTGCCGGCTAGGAGCCGACCTGAACGAAGCGCGGCACGTAGCTGCCCTTCGGCACCTCGATCCGCACCTTGGCTTCCGTCAGCTCGTTCTGGTAGACGCTGCTCAGCTTCTGCCGCAGCGCGTAGGCGCGACGACGCACGCTGGAGTCGTCGTCGGTCGAGTACCAGCTCGGCAACCCCATCGCTTCGACCGCGATCAGGTACTCGTGCAGCGCCGACGCCCGGCCCGCCAGCTCCATCTCGCAGATGTAGCGGAGAAAGTTCCGCACCTGGCTCGCGCGCAGGAACGTCGTGCTCGCCAGCACCTGCTCCATCGCTTGCCGCTTCTCGCTGTCTCCCACTGCGCACATCGTGTTCATGGCTGCCTCCTCCCTTACACAAGTCACAAGAAAGCCCGGCCTTCGTCTGGCCTGGTTCACGTCACGCGACGACTGGCGCCGCGAACTTGGCGGCGTTGAAGAGCGCTGCCGCGCCCTGCAGCCGCGGATACTCGGATGCCGCGACCGGCCGCAGCTCCATCGCCGCCGCCGCCGGCGTCAGGGCGCGACCAACCAGCGCCGCCCGCACCTCGCCCTCGATCAGATCCCACGCCGCCGTGATCTCGCCGCCGATGTAGACCCGCGCCGGATCGAAGACGCTGACGACCGAGATCAGTCCGGCGCCGAGGTAGCGCCCGGTCGCCTGGATCGCGCTGCGCGCGCCGGCGTCGCCGCCGCGGGCGCGGGCGATCAGATCCTCGATGGTGAAGTCCTGCTCCGCCGCCGGCACCGGGTCGGCCGATTCGACCGGGCGGCCGAAGTAGCGCGCCACCGTCGCCCGGTTCGAGACATAGGCTTCCCAGCAGCCGGTCGCGCCGCACGAACAGCGCGGCCCGTCCATCGTCAACGGCACGTGTCCGAACTCGCCGGCGGCGTTGTGGCGCCCCCGCAGCAGCTCGCCGTGGACGATGACGCCGAGACCGAGGCCGTCGGAGACGGTGACGAACACGAGGTCGCCGCTGCCGAGACCCGGCGCCGCGGTGTGCATCGCCCACAACTGCGCCAGGGCGCAGGCGCGGCCGGAGTTCTCAATCTGCACCGGCAGGCCGACGGCGGCAGCCAGCGGCTCGCGCAGGTCGACGTTGCGCCAGCCGAGCTGCGGCGCGTGCATCACCCGCATCGTCGCCTGCTCGATCATCCCGGGGATGGCGACGCCGACGCCCTCGCACGCGCTGACGCCGCCGTGGTCGTCGAGCATGCCGTGGATGCGCGCGGTCAGGGTCGCGATCAGCCGCTTCGGATCGCGCTCGGTCGGGAATCGCGTCACGCCCGTCAGCGGCTTGCCGAGGAGATCGGCGACCATGACGAACGTCTGCGTCGCGCGAACGTCGACGGCGACGACGGTGCGGCGGCGCGAATCGATGTAGAGGAAGGTCGGCTTGCGGCCGCGGTCGGACTTGCCGGTGGCGCCTTCGACGAGCAGACCGCTCTCGAGCAGGTCGCTGACGATCAGGCTGACGCTGCCGCGGCGCACGCCCATCGTGCGGGCCAGGTCGGCGCGCGAGATCGGCTGGTTGGCTCGAACCAGGTTGAGCACGATCTGCCGGTTGATCTCGCGGGAGGTCCCCTGCGTCGCGATCTGAAAGCGGCCCGGGTCGATCTTGCGCATTAGTCTCAGTTCAGGACTAATCGGCGTCAACAGGCGGCTACAGATATTTCAGTAGCCGCCAACGAGCCGTTTTTTGCCGCGTTACCCGTGGAAGATTTGCCCAAAGTCCGGACAAATTAGACCGCTATGGCCATCCTTGTCAAGGAACCAGGGCCTCCCGACAAAAATGTAGAATTCTGGCGCTCAGCCGTTACCCCTGCTTCCGCAGGGTGCGGACGACGCGGCCGGACGCGGTCGGCCCGGCAAGGGTGAGGCGGACCAGGTAGAATGCGCCGACCACCGGCAGACAGGTTGCCATCGGCTGCGCCGGTGCCATGCGACACGAGGCGGCCGCCCCGCCGCCAGGCCCGCTGGAAGAAACTTCGAACTTCGAAGTTCGAAATTCGAAGTTAACCCCGAATCCCGAAGCCCGAGCCCCGAGCCCCGAGCCCCGACGCCTTTGGCCTCATAAGCGCGGCGCCCGACTCTTGTGTTCAAACGCTAGGTTTTAGGGACGAACAGTCAAATATCAGTGATGAGCTCTTGCATTCCCGGGCTCCGACCGGTAAATTTCACTACCTCACCTGCAATTTGACGTCTTGTAAGCCCTGTGCCCGTGTATTTGGGAGGATGCATGTTTAACAGTGCTCGACGACTGCTCATGGCAGTCGCAATGGTCTGTGTGTGTAGTGCCCTCGCCCTCGCTCAGGGGAGCGGGCTTTCAGGCACCGTCGTCGATGCCGGCGGCGGTGTAATCCCTGGCGCCACGATCGCCGCGAAGAACCTGGCGTCGGGCGAAACCTTCGAAGCCGTCTCGAACGATGCCGGCGTGTTCGCGATCCCCGGGATCGCGGTTGGTACCTATTCCGTCACCGTCACGCTGGCCGGCTTTAAGACGGCCGTCGTCAACGACGTCCGCATCGTCACCGGCACCGCTGCCAGCATCAAAGCCGTCATGGAGATCGGCGCGCTCAACGAAACCGTCGAAGTGAGCTCGCGCGCCGAGCTGATTCAGGGCCTGAACACCGCGATCACCTCGACGCTCGTCGCCGAGCAGCTGAACGAAGTGCCGCTCAGCTCGCGCAACGCGCTCTACGCGCTCAACATGCTCCCCGGCGTCCAGTACCGGATCCGGCGGCGGGCCGCGCGGCGCCGGCATCAACGGCCTGCCCAACAACACCGTCAACATCACGATCGACGGCGTGTCGACCGGCAACATGCTGCAGTCGACCGACGGCTTCTTCTCGATGGTGACGCCGCGGCTCGACGCGGTTGAAGAAATCACCGTCACCGGCGCCGTGCCCGGATCGGGCGCCGGCCCCGGCTCGGTGCAGATCCAGTTCGCGACGCGGTCGGGCAGCAACCGCTTCGACGGCAGCGCCTATCACTACTGGCGGCAGCCGGAGTTCAACGCGAACTACTACTTCAACAAGATCAACAACCTGCCGAAGAACGACATCGTCGCGCACCAGTACCGGCTTCCGGCAGGGCGGCCCGATCGTGATCCCCGGGCTGTTCGACGGGCGCAACAAGGCATTCTTCTTCTTCAACTACGAGCGGCTCTACCAGCCGTCGAGCGCAACGCGCACGCGGCAGCTGCTGCGGCCCGAAGCCCAGACCGGTGTCTTCGGCTACACGCCTGCGGGCCAGGCGCGGCGGGAGATCAACCTCCTCGACCTGGCGCGGAACAACGGTCAGATCAGCGCCATCGATCCGACCGTCGCCAGCCTGCTGACCCAGATCCGCTCCGGGGCGATGAGCCAGGGCACGATCAACGACGTCGGCAACGGCAATACGCTCGACTACGTGTTCCAGCCCGAGTCGGTCGGCAACCAGTACGCGCCCACCGGCCGCGTCGACTTCAATCTCTCGGACAAGCACCGTCTGAGCGGCGCCTACTGGTGGCAGCGTTTCACCAGCACGACCGACCTGCTGAACAACGCCGAGGTGCGCTTCCCCGGCATGACCAACTACGGCACCCAGAACTCGTATCGCACGACCGGTAACTCGACGTTGCGCTCGACGCTCTCGTCGAACGTCGTCAACGAGCTGCGCGGCGGCTGGCAGTGGTCGCCGAACGACTTCTTCTCCAACATGACGGCGAGCCAGTTCGAGAATCAGGACGGCTATGCGCTCGGGTTCCCGATCAGCACCGGCCCGACTTACAACACCAATCCGCAACCGCGCAACACCACGACCTGGAGCGTCGACAACACCCTCAACTGGCTCCGCGGCTCGCACAGCCTCTCGATGGGCGGCGGCTACGCTGGCATCCTGAACCGCCAGAACAGCTATAACGTCGTGCCCAGCGTCACGCTCGGGTTCGACACCAACACCGATCCCGCGGCCGGGCTCTTCAACGCCACCAACTTCCCATCGGCGACGGCGGCGCAGCTGACCGATGCGCGGAACCTCTACGCGCTCCTGACGGGGCGCGTGAGCGCCATCCCCGGCATGGCGCGCATCGATGAGGCGTCGGGTCAATACGTCTATAACGGTGACCTGGCGCGCAAGTCGAAGCAGTCGAGCTTCTCCGCCTTCTTCGCCGATCAGTGGCGGGTGACCCCGGCGCTGACGCTCAACGGCGGCATCCGCTGGGACCTGCACAACCCGTTCACGCCGGTCGACAACAGCTGGTCGCTGGCGACGATCGAGGACGTCTGCGGCATCTCCGGCCTCGGCAACGGTCCGGAAGGCCGTGCCTGCAACATTTTCGACCCGAAGGCACAGTCCGGCGTCCTCATCCCCGAATACGATCGCTTCGAGCCGGGCACGCCGGCGCACAAGACCAACTGGCTCGACTTCGCGCCGAACGTCGGCGTCGCCTGGCGGCCGAACGTCCAGAGCGGCTTCCTCCGGACGATCCTCGGCGATCCCGAGCAGACGACTGTTCGAGCCGGTTACGCGCTGAGCTACAACCAGGAACGGATCGAGCGGTTCACCGCCAACTCGGGCAGTAATCCCGGCGGCACGGTCACCGTCGACCGCAACCTCGGCACCGGCTACCCCCTCGTGCTTCCGGGCGAGAGCTATCCGGTGCTCTTCAGCCAGCGCAACCGCCTCTCGCCGCCGAACTATCCGACCGAGCCGGTCTATCCGATCGCGGCGACGACGGCGAACAGCGTCAACATCTTCCCGCAGGACCGTCACCTGAAGACGCCGCGCGTGCACTCCTACTCGGTCGGCCTCCAGCGCTCGCTCGGCTCGGACATGGCGTTCGAGGTTCGCTACGTCGGCAACCAGAACCTCAACACCTGGGCGGAAGAGAACTGGAACGAGCGGAGCCTCTTCAACAGCGGCTTCATGAACGAGTTCAAGGTCGCGCAGGCCAACATCGCCGCCAACGTCGCCAACGGCCGTGGCAGCACGTTCGCCTATACCGGCGCCCCGGGTACCGCGCCGCTGCCGATCCACGTCGCCTACATGCAGTCGGGCAACGCCAACGCCAACAACCCGGCGTCGTACACCTCGGCCAACTGGAGCCAGGTGGCGTTCGTCAATCGGTTCAGCGCCCTCAACCCGCAGGTTGCCGGGGCGGCTGCGGCGATCGACACGGCAGCGTTCCGCGCCAACGCGCTCGCTGCCGGGCTGCCGCGCAACCTGTTCGTCATGAACCCGATGGTCAGTGGCACGTTCGTCCTCGCCGACGAGAACTGGACCAAGTACAACAGCGTGCAGCTCGAGCTGCGGCGACGGCTCTCGAAGGGCCTGCTGATTGGCGCCAACTACACCTACGGCATCAAGACGACGTCGAACCAGCCGACGCTGGCCTACCCGAGGATCGAGGTCGACATCTCGGATGACCGCAACGCCCCGCACGCCTTCAAGATGAACTGGGACTACGAGCTGCCGATCGGCCGCGGCCGCCGCTTCGGCGGCGACATGAACCCGGTGCTCGACATGATCGTCGGCAACTGGCAGTTCTCCGGCAATGCGCTGGTCAAGCAGGACCGCTACCGCATGGTTGGCGTCAAGCCCGAAGGCATGAGCGCCGCCGACGTCCAGGACGAGTTCAAGATCCGGATCGAAAAGAACGCCGCCGGCAACACCGTGGTCTTCTCGTTCCCCGAGGAGATCCGGCTGAACACCTACCGCGCGTTCCAGGTCGATCCGACCTCGCCCACCGGCTACAGCACCGGCAACGGCGTGCCGACGGGCCGCTACCTGCGGCCGTCGAGCGACGCGAACTGCGTCGCGATCTACCGCTTCGACTGCAACACGCCCGACATCAACCTGAACGGGCCGCTGTTCTCCCGCTGGGACATGCGGGTCAAGAAGCGCTTCCCGATCAAGGGCAGCGTCAACTTCGAGCTGATGGCGGAAGTCCTGAACGTGTTCGACACGATCAACTTCAACCACTCGGTCGCGTTCAACACCACCAACCTCTCGGACACGTTCCGAGTGACCTCGGCCTACACCGACGTCAACACCACGTTCGATCCGGGCGGCCGGATCGGTCAGCTGGTGTGGCGGTTGAATTGGTAGACTGACCTCGGGGCTCGGGGTTCGGGGTTCGGGACTCGAAAGGGCTTTTCGAGCCTCGAGCCCGGGCCCCGAGTCCCGCGCCCCGAACGCCGCGCGCACCACTTTCGGCCCTCCGCCGCCCGCCAACTCCGTCACGCTTTTCCAGCCCCCCGTCACAAATCCCCCACCGCTGGTGTCACTTTCGTTGAAAGTGCGCCGCGTCAGCCGTAACGTCAACGGTCACCCCCCGGCTCGGCTGGTCAGTCTGCCGCGGTGGTGTGGGAGGAGAAGACGATGAGGTTGTTGCGTATCTGCTGCGCGCTCGCGGCGATCGTGTTGTCGAGTACGCCGGCACTGGCACAGGGGGGCGCGAATTCGTCCCTGACCGGTGTCGTCGTCGATGGCGCCGGCGGGGTCGTCCCCGGCGCGACAGTGACCGTCAGGAACAACGCCACCGGAAGCACGTTCGAGTCGGTCAGCAACTCCGCCGGCGCATTCTCGATTCCGGCCCTCGACCCCGGGACCTACACCGTCACCGTGGCGCTCGACGGCTTCAAGACCGCGGTCATCAGCGACGTCCGCCTGCTGGCGTCGACGCCCGGCAGCATTCGCGCCACGCTCGAAGTCGGCAACCTCGCCGAGACGGTCGAGGTCAGGGGCGGCACCGAGCTGGTGCAGACGATGTCCTCGACGGTGTCGTCGACGATCACGACCGAGCAGATCACCAACCTGCCGCTGGTCTCGCGCAACGCCCTCAACTTCATCGTCTTCCTGCCCGGCGTCGAGACGGCCGCCGGGCCGCGCGGGTCGACGATCAGCGGCCTGCCGCAGAACACGATCAGCGTCACCTACGACGGCGTCAACGTGAACAACAACTTCCAGTCGACCGACGGCTTCTTCTCGATGGTCACGCCGCGGCTCGACGCGGTCGAGGAGGTCACGGTCACCGGCGCGACGCCGACCGCCGACCAGGCGGCGCTCGGCGCGGTGCAGGTGGCCTTCGTCACCCGCTCCGGCACCAACAAGTTCGACGGCAGCATCTACCACTACTTCCGCCACCCGAACCTCAACTCGAACTACTACTTCAACGAGATTCGCGGCCTCGAGAAGAACGAGGTCATCGTCCACCAGTACGGCGGCCGCGTCGGCGGCCCGATCGTGATCCCGGGGCTCGTCGACGGCCGCAACAAGGCGTTCTTCTTCTTCAACATGGAGGAGTTCTACCAGCCGACCGAGGCGTCGCGGACGCGGACGATCCTGCACCCGCGGGCGCAGGAGGGCTGGTTCCGCTACAACGTCACCGTCGACGGCGTGCAGCAGGTGCGCGAGGTCAACCTGTTGACGCTGGCGGCGCAGAACGGCCAGCTGGCGGCGCCAGATTCGATCACCCAGGGGATGCTCGCCAACATCCGCCGCGCCGCCGGCACCACTGGCACCATCACTGACCAGCCGAACCCGACGACGCAGCAGTACTTCTACCAGAGCGCCGGCACCAGCCGTCAGCACGCGCCGACTGGCCGCGTCGACTTCAACCTGTCGACGAACCACCGCCTGAGCGGCTCGTACTCGTGGGGGCGGCTGATGACCAGCCCCGACATCCTCAACAACAACGACGCGCCGTTCCCTGGCTTCCCGGTCTTCGGTGAATCGCCGTCCTACCGCACCGTCGGCTCGACCAGCCTGCGGTCGACGCTCTCGCCGACGGTCGTCAACGAGCTGCGCGGCGGCTGGCAGTGGTCGCCGCTCGACTTCTCGTCGAACGTCATCCGCGACATGTTCGCGCAGCAGGGCGGCTACGGCTGGAACTTCGGCAACGGCGGCAACATCATGTTCGGCCTGACGACACCGGGCAACCTCACCGGCATCGAGGATCGCAACACCACCAACTGGAACATCGACAACACCCTGAACTGGCTCAAGGGCAACCACAGCCTGACGCTCGGCGGCACCTTCATGCAGGTCAACCACGTCCGGACGGTGTGGAGCGCGGCGCCGCAGATTCAGTTCGACACCGACACCAACTTCGATCCGGCGTCGGCGATGTTCAGCAACGCCAACCTGCCCGGCGCCTCGACCGCGAACCTCACCGATGCCCGGCGGCTCTACGGCCTGCTGACCGGCCGGGTCACGGCCATCAACGGCACGGCGCGGCTGAGCGAGGAGACCAACCGCTACGAATACCTCGGGCCGCGGACCGAGCGGGTACGATTGAACGAGGTCGGTGTCTACGCCCAGGATTCGTGGCGCTTCACCCCGACGCTGACCCTGAACTACGGCCTGCGCTGGGAGCTGCAGATGCCGATGCAGCCGCTCAACGACTCCTTCTCGATGTCGTCGTTCGCCGACCTCTGCGGCCGCTCGGGTCTTGGCGACGGTCCCGGACGGGCGCGGCTGCAACTTCTTCGCGCCAGGCTCGCTCAACGGCACCGTGCCGCAGTACGTGCAGTACGACAGCGGCAACCCCGGCTACGACACCGACTGGAACAACTTCGCGCCGAACGTCGGCGCGGCGTGGCGGCCGAACGTGCAGGGCGGCTGGCTGCGAACCCTGCTCGGCGATCCCGAGCAGGCGACGGTGCGCGCCGGCTACTCGCTCGCGTTCGTGCGCGAACGCATGGACCGTTTCACCGGCCTCTACAGCGCCAACCCCGGCGCGGCGATCAACACCAACCGCACCGGCAACCAGGGGAACCTGGTGCTGGCGGGCGAGAGCTGGCCGGTCACGCTCAGCCAGTCGGACCGTCTCGGGCCGCCGACCTTCCCCGACAGCCCGGCGTATCCGCTGACGCCGTCGCTCGTCAACGGCGACGACATCAACATCTTCGATCCGGCGATCCGCGTGCCCTACACGAAGTCGTGGAGCGTCGGCTTCCAGCGCTCGATCTCCGACGACATGGCGGTGGACATCCGCTACGTCGGCACCCGGCTGGCCAACGGCTGGACCACCGAGAACTGGAACGAGATCAACGTCTTCGAGAACGGCTTCCTCGACGAGTTCAGGCTGGCGCAGAACAACCTGCGCGCCCACGTCGCCGCCGGCTGCGGCGCCGCCAATAACCCCTGCTCGTTTGCGTATCGCGGCGCCGGCACCGGCACTTCGCCGCTGCCGACCTATCTCGCCTACTTCGCCCGCGTCCCGGCGGCTCGCGCCAGCGACCCGGCGTCCTACAACGGCGTCACTCAATTCAGCAACAGCGCCTGGACCGGCCACCTCGGCGAGTACGAACCGGATCCGGTCGACGCCGGCAACGACCTGCACGCCAACGCCACGCTGCGCGCCAACGCCCTCGCCGCCGGGCTCCCGGCCAACTTCTTCGTCCTCAACCCGGACGTCGACCAGGCCAACATCACCCGCGACGCGGCCCAGACCAAGTACGACGCGCTGCAGATCGACTTCCGCCGCCGCCTCTCGCGCGGCCTGACGGCGTCGATCAACTACACCTACGCCAAGAGCTACGAGACCGATCTCGACACCGTCCGCCGCGACCGCGCCCTCATCCTGAATGACGACGGCGTGCCGCACGCGCTGAAGACGACGTGGTACTGCGAGATCCCGGTCGGCCGCGGCAAGCGCTTCGGCAGCGACATCAACCCGTGGCTGAACGGCATCATCGGCAACTGGGAGTTCTCAGGCACCGGCCGGCTGCAGGTCCGCGACTTCCGCCTCGAGGACGCGTCGCGGCTGGTGGGAATGAGCGAAGACGAGCTCAAGTCGGCGTTCACGGTCGAGAAGGTGAACAACGCCAGCGGCCAGCTGCTGGTGTGGAGCCTGCCGCAGGACATCATCGACAATACGCGGCGGGCGTGGAACACCGACCCGACCTCGGCGACCGGCTACTCCGCCGACGGCATCCCGACCGGCCGCTACATCGCCCCGGCGAGCTCGCCCGGCTGCATCGCCGTCTACCAGAGCGACTGCGGCACGCCGCACAACATCTACGTCCGCGGCCCGCTGTTCACGCGCTTCGACTTCAGCTTCAAGAAGCGCTTCCCGTTCGGCCGCAGCGCCAGCTTCGACCTGCAGCTGGACCTGCTCAACGCCTTCGACAACGTCAATTTCATCCCGACGTTCGACGTCACGCCGGCCGCCGGCAGCACCGCGTTCCAGATTACGAGCGGCTACACCGACATCAACACGACGTTCGATCCGGGCGGGCGGATTGGACAGCTGGTGTGGAGGTTGAATTGGTAGCTTCGCACATCGTCAATTGCAGATTGCCGACTGTAGATTGAAGATTGGGAATGTCGATTGGCGATTGAAGATTTGGCGGATGGCGCGTCGCGCCATCCGCATCAATCTCCATTCTTCAATCCAACAATGTCAATCAGCAATCTGCAGTCGACAATCTGCAATGGTGGAGTTTTTCAATGCGCTACCGAAGCGTCGCATTGAAAAACTCCACCGTCCTTTGCCAGGCGAGCTTGGCGGCGGCTTCGTCGTAGCGCGGCGTGGTGTCGTTGTTGAAGCCGTGCTGGGTTCCCGGGTAGATGTGCGCCGTGTACTTGATGTTGTTCGCCTTCAGCGCCGCCTCGTAGGCGGGCCAGCCGGCATTCACCCGCTCGTCGGTGGCGGCGTAGTGGATTAGCAGCGGCGCCTTGATGTTCGGCACGTCCGCTGCCGGCGGCTGGGTGCCGTAGAACGGGACGGCGGCGCCAAGATCCGGGATCCGCGTCGCCAGCGTGTTCGCCATCGCCCCGCCGTAGCAGAAGCCGACGACGCCGATGCGGCCGCTGCACTCGGGGCGGGCCTTCAGGAAGGCCACGGCGGCGACGAAATCCTCCCGCGTCTTCGCTTGATCGAGCTTCTGGAACAGCTCACGCGCCTTGTCCTCTTCGCCGGGATAGCCGCCGAGCGGTGTCAGCGCATCGGGGGCGAACGCGACGAACTTGTCGAGGGCCAGACGGCGGGCGATGTCCTCGATGTGCGGGTTCAAGCCGCGGTTCTCGTGCACGACGAGAACGCCCGGCAGCTTCTCCGCCCCCGCCCCCGGACGCGCGAAGTAGCCGCGCATCTTGCCGGTGCCCTTCGGCGAGTCGTACTCGAGATACTCCGCCTTCAGCCGCGAGTCGTCTTTCGCAACCTGCTGCGCTTCGGCGAACTTCGGGTTCAGTGACTCGAGCAGCATCGCGGCGGTCACGCCGCCCACTGCGTACTTGCGCGCCTTGTCGAGAAAGCCCCTCCGATCGATCGCGCCGTGGACGTAGGCGTCGAAGAGATTCAGCAGATCCTGATCGTAGTCGTTGGCTGTCTTGCGCTCCATGCATCCCCTCCAGGACGCTGAGCATATCCATCGGCCCGACGGTTCGGCTTTCCGGGCTCGGAGCCCCCGGCTCGATTCCGGCCCGGAACATACGCCTCAAACGGCTAGAATCCAGCAGGTCGTGCTCGAGAGATCGAGACCCTGAAGGTAGACATCTGTAGCCCAGCAGAAGGAGCTCACGCATGGAACGGATTCTCGGCCGCTTTGCCCCGCAATGCTACGCGCTGCTTCGCTTCTTTGCGGGCGTGCTGTTTGCCTGCCATGGCGCGCAGAAGCTCTTCGGTGTGCTCGGCGGCCAGCAGGCGCCGCTGATGTCACAGTTCGGCCTCGCCGGCGTGATCGAGCTCGTGGGCGGCCTCATGATCGCGGTCGGCTTCTTCGCCGGTCTGGCGGCATTCATCGCCAGCGGCGAGATGGCGGTCGCGTACTTCCAGGCTCACGCGCCGCGCAACCTCTGGCCGATCCAGAACGGCGGTGAACTGGCGGTGCTCTACTGCTTTCTCTTCCTCTACATCGCGTCGCGCGGCAACGGCGTGTGGAGTGTGGGGGGGAAATAGTCTCCGGTTGTCCGGTGGTCCGGTTGTCCGGTGGTCCGGCGGTGCTTAGCTCTGGCTAGCAGCGAAGCGACGGACAACCGCACCACCGCACAACCGGACGACCGGCAATCGTTAGAACCTATTCGTATCTGAGCGCCTGCATCGGATGGATGCGCGACGCGCGGTGGGCCGGGATGAAGCCGGCCCCGAACGCGACGATGACGAGCAGGATCGCGGCGACGGCCATGACGATCGGATCGAAGCTCGTCATCTCGAAGAGGCGCGAGGCGGCCGTCCAGCCGAGCAGCCATCCGCCAATCAGGCCGACGCTGCCGCCAATCAGCGTCATCCACCCGACCTGCTTCATGATCATCCGCCGCATGCGCGCCGCGTCGGCGCCAAGCGCCATCCGCAGGCCGATCTCACGCGTCCGCTGGCTGACGGTGTACGCCAGCACCCCGTAGAGCCCGACCGCCGCCAGCAGCGTCGCCAGCACCGCGAATGACGCCGACAGCGTGCTGACCATGCGATCCATGAAGACGTTCTCGCGCACCTGCTGCGGCAGGGTCTTCAGCTCTTCGACCGGCAGGTTCGGATCGAGCCGGGCGATCACCGGCGGCATTGCCCGGAGCGCCTGCGCCGGGTCGCCACCCGCGCGCGCGTAGAAATACATGCTGCCCAGCCGCTCGGTCTGGCGATAGGGCGTAAAGAACACCGGCGGAATCTCGTCGCGCACTTCGCTGTACTTGGCGTTCTGCACCACGCCGACGATCTCGATGTCGAGGTTGGTGCTCCCCGACGTCGACATCCGCTTGCCCACCGCCTCGCGTCCGAGGTTGAACTTCTTCGCGAACGCCTCGTTGACGATCACGACCTTCTGCGATGTCGCCGTGTCGGCGTCGGTGAACTCGCGTCCGGCCATCAGCGGGACGCCGAGGGTGCGGAAGAAGTTGGGGCCGATCTGGTTGAAGTTCGAATGCGTGTCGGTATCGGGCCCGGACGGGAAGCCCTGGACGCTGACGCCGCTGCCCCAGTTGCTGCCGCCGAGCAGCGGCACCATCGACGCCGCCACGCTGGTGACGCCGGGCACGGACGCGAGCTCCTGCTCCAGCCGATTGAAGAATGCATGGGAACGGGCGTTGTCGTAGCCACTCAGGTGCGGCGATACGGCGAACGTCACGACGTTGTCGATGTTGATGCCGAGGTCGACCCGGCTGACGTTCATCAGGCTGCGCGTGAACAGGCCGGCCGCAATCAGCAGCGCCATCGACAGCGCGATCTGCGCCGTGACCAGCACGGTGCGGAACCGGGCGGCGGCCCTGGCCCCGGACGGCTGGCCGGCCTGCGCCTTGATCGTCGAGACGAGATCAGGCCGCGTGCTGTGCAGCGCCGGGAACAGGCCGAAGAGGATGCCGGTCGCGATCGACAGCACCGCCGCGAAGGCGATCACCGCCGGCTGCAGCTCGAACTGCAGCGTCGACGCCGCCTCCGGCGGCAGCATCGAGGAGATGGACGACAGCGTCAGCCGCGCCACGACGATGCCGGCGATGCCGCCGAGCGCGGCCAGGACGACCGACTCCGTCAGGAGCTGGGTCAGCAGCTGGCGGCGGCTGGCGCCGAGCGAGAGCCGCACCGCCATTTCCGTTGCCCGGCCGGCGCCGCGGGCGAGCAGCAGGTTGGCGATGTTGGCGCAGGCAATCAGCAGGACGATGCCGGTGATCGAGAACAGCAGGATCAGCGGTGTCCGCGCCTCGGCGTGCACCTGGCTCTGCCCGCGCTTCCCCGGGGCGAGGATCAACTCCTTCGCCCTGAACCGCACCATCGTCTGATCGCTCATGCCCTTCTGCAGCGGCGCCTCGACGTCGTTGATGATCGGCTTGTAGACCCCGTTCATCGCCGCGTGCGCCTGCTCGATCGGTACGCCGGGCTTGAGCCGCGCGAACATGTACAGCCAGTAACTGCGGCGGTTCTCGAAACCCTTCCACCCCGGCACCATCTGCGACCGCATCGTCAGCGGCACGAACACTTCGGGGTTGAGGCCGAGCGTGGTGCTGGTGAAGCCGCGCGGGGCGACGCCGACGACCGTCAACGCCTGGCCGTTGACCATCAGCGTGCTGTTGAGAACGTTCGGGTTGCCGCCGAGGCGCCGCGTCCAGTAGCCGTGGCTGAGCACCACGACGAAGTGGTTGCCGATGGTCTGATCGTCGCTGACATCGAGAAGCCGGCCGATCGCGGGACGCAGGCCGAGCACGGGAAAGTAGGAGCCCGACACCAGCAGCCCGCCGCCGCTCTCGGTCTGCCCCTGATAGGCGAGGTTGACGCCGATGCTGACGTGGCCCGCGATGCCGGTGAAGACAGACTGCGCCTTCTCGAGGTCGCGCAACATCGGATAGCTGAAGACCATCTCGCAAGGTCCCGGCTGCCCGCACGAGTTCGATCCCGGCTTCGGCCCGGGCGACGAGAAGTTGACCAGCTCCTCGGGTTCGAGAACCGGCAGCGGCCTGAGCAGCGCCTGGTCGAACAACGAGAAGATCGCGGCGTTGGCCCCAATGCCCAGAGCGAGCGACAGCACGGCAACCGCGGTCACCAGGGGGGTCTTGAACAGCCGGCGAAAGGCGAGTTTCAGATTCATCAGTAAGTGTCCGGGCAGGGTTGCTCCTGCATGTGACGAGACCTGACAGGAAAAGGTTTGCCGGATATACTCCGCAGCAGCGACCGAAACCGGTTGCGACCAGATGCAGATTCACGAGCTGACGACAGAACAGTGTCTCGAGGTGCTCAGTCGGGTCAGCCTCGGCCGGCTCGGCTGCGCACGCGACGGCCAACCATACATCGTTCCCGTCCTCTTCTCGTACGACGCCGAGCGGCGCTGCGTCTACAGCTTCTCAGGCGTCGGTCAGAAAGTCGAGTGGATGCGCGGGAACCCGCAAGTCTGCCTCGAGGTCGAGGACGTCGCCGACAAGGACCACTGGACCACGGTCCTGGCGCTCGGGCTCTACGAGGAAATCCAGCAGACGCCGGACGAGGCTGACGCCAGGGCGAGGGCTGAGAAGTTGTTTCAGCAGCGGCGCGAGTGGTGGTTCCCAGGGGCCGCGCGCGTCGCTGGCCGCGAACCGCAGCACATCGTCATCTATCGCATCCGGCTCGAGAAGCTGACCGGGCGCCGCGCGCTGCGAGACCCGGACTGACGCGCGCCGCCGCGCCGGTTACGTTTCCCGCTTACTTCCCGCCGTCGATGGCGACGTCCTTGAACAATGTGACGGAGTCCCGCTTGGTCCAGAACCCGACCCGGCCCGCCACCGGTCGCCCGAGATCGTGTTCGAGCCGCAGTTCGCCGTTGACCGCACCGACGATGCGCGATCCGGCCACGGTGAGCGCCAGGTCGTACCAGCTGCCGAGCGGCAGCTGCGCCTTCTGCTCGCCGCGGGCCACGACCGCGCGGTCGCCGGCGTTGTAGCGCCAGAGCGCGATGTTTCCTTCCTTCGTGTTGTAGCGCACGAACAGGTACTCGCCTGTCGGTTTCAGGTCGAACACCAGTCCGGCCGTCTGGTCGCTCTTTCCCGATACGAGCTTGAACTTCGCCCGGAACGTTCCCTCGCTGAACGCGCGGATGTTCGGTAGTACCGCGAGCGAGAACGCCGACGCGGAGGTCGCATTGGCGACGAAGGCGGTGTCCGGCGCGCCGAAGAGCGTTGTTGCCGCCGCGCTCACGGCCGCGCTCGTCGTCTCGCCACCGGCCGGCCCGTCGCCGACGATGACCACATCCCCGTCGCGCGTCTCCTCAGTCCACTTGCCGACGACGCCGATGACGCCGGCGCGCCGTCGTTCGCCCTGCTCCGTCAGCACCTCCGCCGCGCCAAGCGTCAGCCAGGGCGCAAACAGGATCACGGACCAGCGCGGAAGGTTCACGCAAGCGGCAGTTCGCATGGCGACGATTCCACTCGATGCATCGTGCTACTACCAGACGTAGTTGCCTAGGTGTCGACGGTAAAGAGGCGGGCGACGTCGTTCGCCGCGGTCCCTTTCTCCGGGGCAGGCAATCCGACGAGCCTGGCGGCGTGCCCGATGACAGCGTCGGGAGACCACCCGGCCGCGCGCAGGTCACGAATCCCGCTGTCCCGATCCGACTTGCTCAGCTTCTGCGTCGAGGACTTCATGACCAGTCGGTGGTGCGCGAACAGCGCGGGCTGCGGCCGTCCGATCACCCGCGCCAGGCGGATCTGACGCCCGGTTGATTCAAGAAGGTCGGCGCCGCGGATCGCCGCAGAGATCCCCTGGACAGTGTCATCGATCGACGCCACGCACTGATAGGTCCAGTTGCCGAGACGGTCGCGAAGCAGCAGATCCCCGCACTGGGCGGCTGGATCCTGCCGCTGCGGTCCCATCAGCGCATCGTCGAAAGCCTCTTCGCCGGGATCGAAACGCAGGCGCCACGCGACCCCGTCGCCGGGAGCGATGCCCAGGTCGCGGCAGGTGCCCGGGTAGCGCCGCTCGGCACGAGGCTGCGCCGCGCCGCTGTCGGCAGACGCGGTCAGGTCCGCGCGCGAACACCTGCACCCGTAGATGAGGCCCCGCGCAAGGAGCGGCGCCAGCGCGGTCCTGTAGATGGCGTCCCGCGCGCTCTGCCGGCCAGCAGAGTCCGGCGCCCGGTACTCGGACGTCGGGTGGCGGTCCGCCTGGAACCCGAGCCAATCGAGGTCGTCGAGGATGCGGACTTCGAACTCCGGCCGCGATCGTTGCCGGTCGTGATCTTCGATCCGCAGCAGCACTTCCCCGCCGGCCGCCCGCGCCAGCCCCCAGACGAAGATGGCGTTGACGACATGACCAAGATGGAGATCGCCGGTCGGCGCCGGCGCGAATCGAGTCAGCACCGGAGCGCTCATCGCGCGCAGGCGCGCCAGCGCCGAGGCCAAGGGCATGGGGAATTGTACTTGTCGGGCTTGCGGCGTCTCAGCGCGATGGCTCTATTACATTGTTACCACGTGAACCGCGGGCGTGACGACGTCGGGCCGGGGCGCCGACTTCGCGCCGTGGAAAACGGACCCTCCGCGGCGCGGCTCACGATGCGGCGGCGGCTTGGGGTCTGCCGCACGCCGGTAAAGCATCGGTTCGGCCACGAGGTCACTCGACCGCTGGAGACGAATCAGCGCCGCCGCCGATGGGACCCGCTGCGGGCCCGTTTTACCGCCTGCCGCTGTCACGGCGCTCACACGGCGCCCCGTCCCGTCGTCGTCACACCCGCTGTGCGCGTCTCGTGACAAGCGCCATCATCGTCGCCAACGAAGCCGCGGCGAGCCCCTTCGACGCCGCTCAGGGCAGGCTGGCTGGTCAGGCCCGTGGAGCGAGCCGACGCGCGGCGTAGCTGGAACGGCGGCGCAGCGATTCCTCGCGTCGTGTTCCGTCCCCGTGATCCGTGCCGCTGCTGAATAGCTATGGCGGGCCGCGAGCGCCTGACGACCGTCGCTGCTAATAGCTCCTACACGACGCGGCAGCGACAGGGTACGAGCGGAGGCGCCGTTCCCGGCGAGCGGAGTCGGGCCTGGCCAGCCAGCCTGCCCTGAGCGGCGTCGACAGCGCCTCGTCGCAGCGTCTCAGCGCGAGCGAATGCACTGCTGAGCCATCAACTCAGGCGCGCTTGCTTTACACCTACACTTGTAGTAGATCTAAGGACGCTCGTAGGAGAACCCATGGCCCGTCGATTGAGCAAGCTGGAGCTTCGCATCATGGACGTCCTCTGGGCGAAGGGCCCGTCGTCAGTGCGCGAAGTGCAAGAGGCGTTCGCCGAGAGCGACCGGCCCGCGTACACGACGGTTCAGACCACGATCTACCGCCTCGAAACCAAGCGCGCCGTCCGGCGGGTCAAGAAGGTCAGCAACGCGCACATCTTCGAGGCGGTGACGACGCAGGCGTCGGCGCACCGGCGGCTCATCGACGACCTCCTTGGTCTCTTCGGCGGCCGCGCCCAGCCGGTGATGACACATCTCATCGAAACCGGCCGCCTCACCCTCGACGACCTGCGTGACGCCGAGCGGACGCTGAAGCGCCTGGCGTCGGAGGAGCGAAAGAAATGACTGGCATCGCTGACCACGTCCTCCAGTCCTCGGTTTGCGCCGGACTCGCAGCGCTGCTGGCGCTCACCCTTTCGCAGGCACCGGCAACGACGCGTCACACGATCTGGCTGCTGGCGTCTTTGAAGTTCCTCCTGCCGCTGTCGTTCCTCGTGGCCGTGGGCCAGTACATCGGGGCTCGCACCGCCAGCGCCCAAGCCGGCGAGGTCTCGATCGCGATCCGCTGGCTCGATCGCTCCTGGCTCGCGTGGGGCGCACCGCTCGCGAGCGCCCGCTCCATTCTTCCCGACGCCGGCGCATGGTTCTGGACGATCGCGCTGACGGCCGCCTGGGCGGCGGGCGCCGCGATCGTGGCGCGGCGGCGGTGGCGCGACTGGACGCGCGTCCGCGCCATCGTTCACGGCGCGACGCCGCTCGTGATGGGCCGCGAGGTACAGCTGCTGCGCCGCGTCGCCGCTTCGCTCCCGACCGAGCGCTGGCGCCGCGCCGCTGCCAGACTGCATATCGTGCTGGCCTCGTCGCAGGTCGAGCCGGGCGTGTTCGGCATCGGCGCGCCGGTCCTGCTGTGGCCGCAGCATCTCTCGGAACAGTTGACCGACGCTGAGTTGCAGGCGGTCCTGACGCACGAACTTTGTCACGTCGAACGCCGCGACAACCTGACGGCGCTGGCGCAGACGACGGTCGAGATCCTGTTCTGGTTCAACCCGATCGTGTGGTGGCTGGGCAGCCGCCTGGTCTCGGAACGCGAGAAGGCATGTGACGAGGAGGTCGTGACGATGGGAAACAACGAGCGGAGCTACGCTGAGGCGATTCTCAAGGTGTGCGGCTTCTGCCTGCAGCCGTCATCAGCCTTCGTTGCCGGCGTCAGGAGCGCTGACCTGTCGCAGCGGATCATCCGGATCATGACGCCGGCGCGGTCTTGGCCGCCAAGATGGCTCGCGCGTGTCAGCGTCGCCGCAGCGACGGCGTGTGTTCTCGGCGCTCCGCTGGCCGCCGGGGTCGCGGAGCCGCGACGCGGCGCGATCTCCAGCCAGGCCGGCGCCGCCGGCCAAACCGCCGGCACGACGCGGGAAGTGTTCAAGGGGGGCAAGGGCACGGACGTCACGCTGCCCAAGCTGGTCAAGGAATCCAAGCCGATCTACACACGCGCAGCGATGAGCGCGAAAGTGCACGGCAGCGTCACGCTCGAAGCGGTCGTCGAAGCAGACGGACGTGTGACCGAAGTCAAGGTCGTCAAGTCGCTCGACAAGGAACACGGGCTCGACGACGAGGCGGTCGGTACTCTCAAGAAGTGGGTCTTCACCCCGGGCACGAAGGATGGGTCTCCCGTGGCCGTGCGAATCGAAGTCGAAATGACCTTTACGCTGAAATAGCAGGGTGGCGGTCAGTCACCGCTGCGTCGGTAGCGTCCCACCGTTTCGTGCACGAACCGCAGCTTGTCGATGGCCGGCGTCGACAGCACGAACGGATAAGCGTCAGACATGCCGAGACCGCGATTGAGGGTATTGACCAGGTAGGTGATCGGAAACCAGCTGTCGAGCAGCCGATCGAACGAGCCGTCGGGGCGCACGGCATCGGCCGGCACCGGCGCCAGCGACGGCTCATCGGCCCGGCGCGGACGCAGGGAGACCCCGCAGGCAGCGGCGGTCTCGAGCGTGTCCGTCATGTGCAGGTAGTGCGCCCAGGTCTCGGCCCAGTCCTCCCACGCATGTGCGCTCGCGTAGGCGCTCACGAATCGATCCTGCCAGTCGGGCGGCGGGCCGGCCTGATAGTGCCGCTGCAGGGCGGCCGCGTAGTCTTCGCGGTCGTCGCCGAAGAGCTCGCGGCAGCGCGCGAGCCGCCAGTCGTTCTGCCCTACCAGCAACGTCCAGTAGTAGTGCCCGACCTCGTGACGCATGTGCCCGAGCAGTGTCCGGTACGGTTCGCCCAGGGCGCTCCGCCTGCGTTCCCTCTCCGCATCGTCGGCTTCGGCGATGTTGACGGTGATGACGCCGCTCGAATGCCCGGTGAGCACCGCCGGTGAGCCCGGGGCGCCGTCGGCGAGGAACTGGAAGACGAGCGGATGCTCGGGGTTCGGACCGCCGTCGAGCGGCAGACCGAGTGAGAGCAGGGTGTAGATCAGGCGCCGCTTCGCAACCTCGAGCCGGTACCAGGCCGCCTGATTCCCGGGCACCGACAGGTCGGGAATGACGATCGTCAGGCGGCAGGAGAGGCACAGCGGGCTGTCATCGCCCGCGTCGACCGCCCAGTTGCAGACCTGGGTTTCGAGATAATTCCGGCAGAGGCGGTAGGTCCGTCCGGCGGCCGCCCTCAGCGGCGACGTCCACGTATCGCCACCGGCGGCATCCAGCGAGCCGACGAGCATGAGATCGGGCAGGAACGCCAGGACGTGTTCGCAGCTGATGCAGCGGGTGTTCTCGAAGAACACGAGGTGGCGGCAGTGATCGCAATGAAAGGCCTTCACGGTCTCCGTTCTACAAAAATGTCTGTCGGTCCTGAACTCGGCGACACAAACGTCTCGCCAGCCGACGCTGCAGGACGGGTAGTATATGGGCGGTGTCGATCCACGTCGCGCTCACGCATCTCACCCACTACCGCTACGATCGCCTGGTCACGCTGTCGCCGCAGCTGGTGCGCCTGCGCCCGGCGCCGCATTGCCGGACCCCGATCCTGTCCTACACGATGCGGGTCGAGCCGACCGGCCACTTCGTGCACTGGCAGCAGGACCCGCAGGGCAACTACGTCGCCCGCCTGACCTTCCCCGAGCTCGTTCGCGAGCTGAAGATCACGATCGATCTCGTCGCCGAGATGGCAGTCTACAACCCGTTCGACTTCTTCGTCGAAGAAGCCGCGGAACATCTGCCGTTCGTCTACCCCGAGGCGCAGCTGATCGAACTGCAGCCGTTCCTCCGCCGCGATCCGCTGACGCCGCGCTTCGCCAGATATCTCCACTCGATCCCGCCAGCCGGCGGCGTCCGCACGGTCGACTTCCTCGTCGATCTCAATCAGCGGCTGCGCGACGACATCGGCTACGTCATCCGCCTCGACCCCGGCGTGCAGCCACCGGAAGAGACGCTGACGCTCGGCCGCGGGTCGTGCCGCGACTCGACCTGGCTGCTGGTGCAGCTTCTGCGCCACCTCGGGATGGCGGCCCGGTTCGTGTCCGGATATTTGATCCAGCTCGTGGCCGACACGCCCGCCCTCGACGGTCCGAGCGGCCCGACGGCCGACTTCACCGATCTCCATGCGTGGTGCGAGGTCTTCATCCCCGGCGCCGGCTGGGTCGGCCTCGATCCGACGTCGGGCCTGCTCGCCGGCGAGGGACACATCCCGCTCTCCTGCACGCCCGAGCCCGCCAGCGCCGCCCCGGTTACCGGCGGCGTCGACGAGTGTTCGGTCGAGTTCGACCATCACATGGAGGTGCGGCGCGTCTACGAGTCGCCGCGCGTCACCAAGCCGTACTCGGATGCCGAGTGGCAGTCGATTACCGACCTCGGGCATCGCGTCGACCGCGAGCTGCGGCGCCTGGACGTCCGCTTGACGATGGGCGGCGAGCCGACGTTCGTCTCGATCGACGATCGCGACTCGGCCGAGTGGAATACCGCCGCGCTCGGCCGCACCAAGCGGACGCTCGCAGCCGATCTGCTGTGGCGCCTGCGGCGGCACTACGCGCCAAACGGGGTCGCCCACTTCGGCCAGGGCAAGTGGTATCCGGGCGAACAGCTGCCGCGCTGGGCGCTCGGCTGCTACTGGCGCAAGGACGGCGAGCCGGCGTGGCGCGACGTCGCTTTGTTTGCCGACGAACGGGTCGACTACGGCTTCACCGCCGCCGACGCGGAAACCTTCCTGCGCCTCCTCGCCACGGCGCTCGTCGTGCCTGACAGCCATATCGCCGCGGGATACGAGGACGTCTGGTATTACCTGTGGCGCGAGGGACGACTGCCGGTGAACGTCGACCCGCTCGACTCGAAGCTCGACGACGAGCTCGAGCGCGAGCGGCTGCGCCGCATCTTCACGACCGGGCTCGAGGCTGTCGTCGGCTACGCCCTGCCGCTCGCCCGCGCCAGCGGCGAGCGTGAATGGCGCACCGGGCCCTGGCACCTGCGCGACGGCCGCATGTATCTCCTGCCCGGCGACTCGGCGATGGGTTACCGCCTGCCGCTCGCGTCGCTGCCGTGGGTCACCGAGCGCGACTATCCCTACCTGCGCGAGCACGACCCGATGGAACAGCGGCTGCCGCTGCCCGGCCACGATCGCGTGCGCGCCGGTCGGGCGGCCCAGCCGCCGCGCCCGGCTGACGACCGCGTGCCGGCGCGCGGCGAGTCGGCGTCGTCCGTCGTGCGAACTGCGCTCTGCGCCGAGGTCCGCAACGGCGTGCTCTACGTCTTCCTGCCGCCGGTGCCGGCGGCCGAAGACTATCTCGAGCTGGCCGCGGCGATTGAAGCGACGGCGGCGACGCTGCGAATGCCGATCGTGCTCGAAGGCTACCCGCCGCCCGACGATCCGCGAATCGAACAGTTCCAGATCACCCCCGATCCGGGCGTCATCGAGGTCAACGTACCGCCCGCGACCTCGTGGGATCAGCTCGTCGAACATACGACGACGCTGTACGAGGAAGCGCGCCTGACGCGGCTGACGACGGACAAGTTCATGCTCGACGGCCGCCACGTCGGCACCGGCGGCGGCAATCACCTGGTGCTCGGCGGCGAGACGCCGCCGGACAGCCCTTTCCTCAGGCGCCCGGACCTTCTCCGCAGCCTGTTGTTGTACTGGCACAACCATCCGTCGCTGTCGTATCTCCTGTCCGGCCTCTTCATCGGCCCAACCAGCCAGGCGCCGCGCGTCGACGAGGCCCGGCACGACAGCGTCTACGAGCTCGAGATCGCCTTCCGGCAGACACCGGCGGCCGGCGGTTCCGTTACCCCCTGGCTCGTCGATCGGCTTTACCGTCACCTGTTGACGGACGCTACCGGCAACACGCATCGCGCCGAGTTCTGCATCGACAAGCTTTACTCGCCGGACGCATCGGCGGGACGCCGCGGCCTGCTCGAGATGCGTGCGTTCGAGATGCCGCCGCACGCGAGGATGAGCCTGGCCCAGCAACTGCTGCTCCGCACGCTCGTCGCATGGTTCTGGCGCGAGCCCTACGACAGGCGGCTGACGCGCTGGGGGACTGCGCTTCACGATCGCTTCATGCTTCCCTACTTCGTCCAGCTCGACTTCGAGGACGTCGTCGAGGAACTGGCGCGGGCGGGCTTCGCGCTCGACGCCGGCTGGTTCGCGCCACACTTCGCGTTCCGCTTCCCGCGCTACGGCGACGTCGCCGTACGGGGCATCGAGCTGGCCTTGAGGCAGGCGCTCGAACCGTGGCATGTGCTGGGTGAGGAAGGAGTCGCCGGCGCCACCGCCCGCTATGTCGACTCGTCGGTCGAACGGCTCGAGCTCCGCGTCCGCGGCCTGACGCCCGACCGCTACGTCATCACCTGCAACGGCCGCGCGGTGCCGCTGCAGCCGACAGGGCGCAACGGGGAGTACGTCGCCGGCGTGCGTTACCGCGCCTGGCAGCCGGCGGCGGCGCTTCACCCGACGATCCCGGTACACGCGCCGCTCGTCTTCGACATCGTCGACACCTGGATGGAGCGATCGCTCGGGGGATGCGCGTATCATGTGATGCATCCGGGCGGACGGAACTACGAGCGGTTCCCGGTCAACAGCCACGAGGCGGAGAGCCGCCGGCTGGCGCGATTCTCGCGGCTCGGCCATACGCCCGGTCCGCTGCGCGTGGCGCAGCCAGCGCCGTCGCTGGAGTTCCCCTATACGCTCGACCTCCGGGTGAGGTGAATGCTCGACGTCCTCCGGCAGTACGCGGCGCCGGCCGGCCACTACGACGAAGTGCGGGAAGCGAGCGGCGCGGTACGGCCGCAGTGGCAGGCGTTTGCCGACGCGACCGCCGGCATCGGTCCCACCGAGCTCACCGGCGCGCAACGCAGCGTCGCGCGCCAGCTGCACGACAACGGCGTCACCTACAACGTGCAGGCAGCGGGGAGCGCACCGCGGGCGTGGACGCTCGACGTCCTGCCGCACATCATGCCGGCCGCCGAATGGCAGCAGATTGCCGATGGCCTGCGCCAGCGCGCCCGCGTGCTCGAAGCAGTCGCGGCGGACTTCTACGGCCCGCAGCACCTCCTGACTCGCGGCACCTTCCCGCCGTCACTCGTCTTCGGCCATCGTGGCTTCATGCGCGCGGCGCACGGCGTCGCGCCCGCGGGCGGGCGGCATCTCCATCTCATCGCGTTCGATCTCGGCCGCGGCGCCGACGGCCAGTGGCGAGTCCTGGCGACGCGGACCCAGGCGCCCTCCGGCGCGGGTTACGCGCTCGAGAACCGGCTGACGATCTCGCGGCTGTTCCCTGACGCCTTTCGCGACCAGCGCGTGCAGCTGCTGGCGCCGTTCTTCCGCACGCTGCAGGACACGCTGCTGACGCACGCTCCGGCGGACGGCGCGACGCCGCACGTCGTCCTGCTGACGCCCGGCCGCTACAACGAAACCTATTTCGAGCATGCCTACCTGTCGCGCTACCTCGGCTTCACGCTTGCCGAGGGCGCCGACCTCGTCGTCCGCAACGACGTCTGCTACCTGAAGACGGTCGGCGGCCTCCGCCGCGTCCACGTCATCCTGCGACGCGTCGACGACGACTTCTGCGATCCGCTGGAGCTGCGCCAGGAGTCGGCGCTCGGGGTGCCCGGCCTGGTGCAGGCCTGGCGCCAGGGCACGGTGCTCATCGCCAACGGCTTCGGGAGCGGCGTCCTCGAGTCGCCGGCGCTGCCGGCGTTCCTGCCTGCCATCGCCCGCGAGCTCCTGAGTGAAACGCTGACGATGCCGTCGGCGGGCTCGTTCTGGTGCGGGAATGCGCTGCCCGCCGACCTGTCCGTGCGCCGCCTCGAACAGTTCGTCATCAAGTCCGCGGCCGATCTCGAGGCGTCGGAGATCGTTTACGGCGCGCACCTGTCGAGCGTCGAGCGCGAACAGTGGCTGGCGCGGATCACCGAGCGTCCGGATCGGTACGTCCTCGACGAGTTCCTGCCGCTGGCGCACGTTCCGGCGTGGTCGGACCACGGCCTCGAGAGCCGGGCGCTCATGATGCGCGTGTTTCTCACGTCCGACGGCGCGGCGGACTACGCCGTCCTGCCGGGTGGCTTGTCGCGCATCGGCGGCACCGATCGCGAGGTCGTGTCGGGCGCGCGCGGCGGCGGCAGCAAGGACACGTGGGTGCTGTCGGAGGCGCCGGTCGAACACGTCTCGCTGCTGCCGGGACGGCTGCGGTTTGGCGACCTCATCCGCAGCGAGCGCGCCGTGTCGAGCCGCGCCGCCGAGCACCTGTTCTGGATGGGCCGCTACGCGGAGCGGAGCGAGAACGCCGCGCGGCTGCTGCGCGCGATTCTCATCCGCCTGCCGCAGGGCGACGCCAGCGTGTCGGCGACCTCGCCGCCCGTCGCCGCCACCTGCCGCCGGCTCGAGCTGCTGCCGCTCGATTTCGAGGACGAGGCGACGGCGCACGACTACGAGCGGGCGCTGATTGCCGGCATCGCCGGCGCCGACGGCGCCCACAGCCTGGCCTACAACGTGCTCGAAACGCTGCGCGCGGCGAGCACCGTTCGCGACCGCCTGTCGTCGGACAACTGGCGCATCCTCAACCGCCTGGCCCAGACGCTGCACGGCCGGCGGCTCTCGACGTTGTCGCTCGCCGACGCGCTCGAGCTGCTGGATCACGCCATCATCTCGCTGGTCGCGGTCGGCGGCCTCGAGATGGCGCACATGACCCGCGACGAAGGCTGGCGGTTCATGAGCCTCGGGCGGCACCTCGAGCGCGCGATCTACGTCACCGCGACGACGTCGGAGGTGGCGCAGTCGGACATGCCGGACGATCCGGCACTGCTCGAGTGGCTGCTCGACCTCTCCGACAGCATCATCACTTATCGCGCCCGCTACATGGGCCACGCCGAATGGATCGCGGTCGCCGACCTGCTGCTGTTCGACCGCAGCAACCCGCGGTCAGCCGCGTTCCAGCTGCTGAAGCTCGCGAAGCACGTGCCGCAGCTGCCGGGCGGCGATCCGGACGGGTTCAGCGCCCGCCTCGACGCCGCCGCCGCAGCGCCGGACGTCGCCGCCGAGCCCGGTGCGATCCTCGGTTACCTCCAGGAGACGGGCGAGCAGGTCCTGGCGCTGTCGGACCACCTGACGCTGCGCTACTTCAGCCACGTCTACGAGCCCGCGCACTCGACCCTGCTGTGATGGCTGCCAGCTACCGCGTCGAGCACGTCACGCGTTATACCTATTCGACGCCGGTCGTCACCTCGCAGCACGTGGCTTACCTGCGGCCGCGCGAGCTGCCCTGTCAGCACGCGCGGTCGCATGCCATCCGCGTCGACCCGACGCCGTCGACGTGGACGAGCCGGACCGACTACTTTGGCAATGTCGCCGACCATATCCAGATCCTCCGCCCGCACACGACGCTGACCGTCGTCTCGGAAGGCGTGGTCGAGGTCCTCGATCGGCCGGCGCTCGACGACCTGCGGGACGCGCCGCCGTGGGAAGCGGTCAGCGAGGCGACGATCTGGCGCGGCGGCAGCCTTCCCTCCGACGTCGTCCAGTTCGTGAACCCGTCGCCGTACGTTCCTGCCGCCTCCGGCGTCGAAGCCCTGGCCGGCGCCGCGTTTCAGCCGCGGCGGTCGATCGTCGAGGCGGCGATCGACCTCACGCACAGCATCCACCGCCGCTTCACCTTCGATCCGGAGGCGACGGTGGTCACGACGCCGCTGACGCGGGTGATCGAGGACGAACGCGGCGTCTGCCAGGACTTCGCGCACGTCGCCATCGCCTGCTTCCGCTCGCTGGGGCTGCCGGCACGCTACGTCAGCGGCTATCTCCTGACCGATCCGCCGCCCGGTCAGCCGCGCCTCGTCGGCGCCGACGCTTCGCATGCGTGGCTCTCGTTCTATTGCCCGGGACACGGCTGGATCGACATCGATCCGACCAACAACACGCTCGTCTCGGAGCGCCACATCACCGTGGCGTGGGGACGCGACTATGGCGACGTCAGCCCGCTGCGCGGCGTGCTGCTCGGCGGCGCCGAGCACAAGCTGCACGTCGGCGTCAGCGTCCTGCCGGACTCGTCCCCCCTGCTAAGCCACGAATAGCCGCGCCGAAGCGCGAAGCGCGAAGGCGGGGACCGAAGTCGGGCTAACATGAGGGTCATGGCCCTCGACGAACGCGCATTCTTCAACGAAAGACCCGAAACCCGGCAGGGACGCTACCAGTGCCCGAAGTGCCGCCGGACGAGCGACTACAGCATCCGCTGGGTCCGGCGAGCCAAGAAGGATCGCCCGCCGGCCAACGCCGACGAGGGCGACCGCGCCCGGTTCGCCAAGCTTCGCGACTATCTGCTGCGCCTCGATGACGAGGTCGCCTGCAAGACGTGCGGCAAGAGATTCGAGATTCCCTCGCAGCACTCGCTGATGTTCGTGGATCAACTGCAGGGCCTGCCGAACGACGACGATCTCGAACGTGAGATCGCCGCGGCGTCCGACGATCCCGAACCGCCGCCCGCGGCCAAGCCCGCGCTCCCGGCCAGGTTCACCCGCAAGTCCACCGGCTGGAAGTGATACGACGGTACCGCGGAGGAGCCGTAGTTTCACAATCTGATCGCGGCCCTCGCGCGGAGACGCCGCGACGACGCTGGCTGGCCAGGCCCGACTCCGCTCGCCGGGAACGGCACCTCCGCTCGTACCCTGTCGCTGCCGCGTCGTGTAGGAGCTGTCCAGCCGCGACAGTGATCAAGCGCTCTCGGCCCGACGCAGCTATCTAGCGGCGGCACGGATCACACGGACGGAACACGACGCGAAGAATCGCTGCGCCGCCGTTCCAGCTTCGCCGCGCCTCGGCTCGCTCCACGGGCCTGGCCAGCCAGCCTCGCCGCGGCTCTCGGGGCGCGAGTTGAGCGCGTCGAGCGGCGCACCCGCGGGCGTGACGACCTCGGGTTGGGGCGCCGTGTGAGCGTCGTGACAGCGCAGTCGAAAAACGGGCCCGCAGCGGGTCCCATCGGCGGCGGCGCTGATTCGTCCCAAGCGGTCGAGGTACTTCGTGGCCGAACCGATGCTTTACCGGCGTGCGGCAAACCCCAAGCCGCCGCCGCATCGTGAGCCGCGCCGCGGAGGGTCCGTTTTCCACGGCGCGAAGTCGGCGCCCCGGCCCGACGTCGTCATGCCCGCGGTCACGTGGTCACGTCCAACAGTCGCGCTCGCGCGCTGAGACGCCGCAGCGAGGCTGGCTGGCCAGGCCCGACTCCGCTCGCCGGGAACGGCGCCTCCGCTCGTACCCTGTCGCTGCCGCGTCGTGTAGGAGCTGTCCAGCCGCGACAGTGATCAAGCGCTCTCGGCCCGACGCAGCTATCTAGCGGCGGCACGGATCACACGAACGGAACACGACGCGAAGAATCGCTGCGCCGCCGTTCCAGCTTCGCCGCGACTCGGCTCGCTCCACGGGCCTGGCCAGCCAGCCTCGCCGCGGCTCTCGGGGCGCGAGATGAGCGAGTCGAGCGCGCACCCGCGGGTGTGACGACGTCGGGTTGGGACGCCGTGTGAGCGTCGTGACGGCGCAGTCGAAAAACGGGCCCGCAGCGGGTCCCATCGGCGGCGGCGCTGATTCGTCCCAAGCGGTCGAGGTACTTCGTGGCCGAACCGATGCTTTACCGGCGTGCGGCTAACCCCAAGCCGCCGCCGCATCGTGAGCCGCGCCGCGGAGGGTCCGTTTTCCACGGCGCGAAGTCGGCGCCCCGGCCCGACGTCGTCATGCCCGCGGTCACGTGGTCACGTCCAAGAGTCGCGCTCGCGCGCCGAGACGCCGCGGCGGACCAGCGCGCGTCAGCGCGGCTTGGACGACCACTTCTCCGGGCCGACCTTCCAGCCGGTGCCTTCCTTCGACATCGGCACCGTTCCCTTTGCCGGCTGCCCTTTCAGGTCCTTGCCGGTGAGCGACAGCACCACCGTCTCGCCTTTCACGTCCTCGCCGGCGACGGCGACGTCGGAGTAGGTGGCTTCGAACTTCTTGAGCAGTTCGAACACCCCCGCTCGCATCTCGTCGGTCATGTTCTCGACCATGCCGCGGCTTTTTGCATCCATGTAGGGGAGGATCGCGTCATAGGACTTGGCGCCGGCAAGCGCCTTGCGATAGGCGAGAAACACCTCTGTTGGCGTGTCTGACGGCGACGGGGCTGATAGGAGGCCGGACGAAACAGCGATCACGAGCGCGGCAGCGAAAGTCAGGACCGCGCGGCGGGAAGAAGGTGCTGGCATGGCGTCGATTTTACATGCGAGGCGACACGGCCCGCCGAGCGATTGGATTGCACCGCAGGTCCCTAACGTCGTCATGATGGCGGAACGGCACGCTTTCTAGACGCAACGTCGATAAACACTTCCCATGGCCAACGACGCGCAACCCCGCACTGCCTCCCCGCTTCACTACGCCTGGATCGTCGCTGCCGCGACCTTCGTCGTGCTGCTCGTGACCGCCGGCATTCGTGCGACACCCGGCGTACTGATGGTGCCGCTCGAAAGCGAGTATGGCTGGAGTCGGACCGTCATCTCGGGCGCGGTCGCGATCAACATCGCGCTCTTCGGCCTGATCGGCCCCTTCGCTGCTTCCGCCATCGATCGCTGGGGGCTGCGCCGGATCGTCCTGCTGGCGCTGGCGCTCCTCGCCGTGTCCGTGGCCCTGACGACGAGGATGCAGTCGGCGTGGCAGATGATGCTGCTGTGGGGCATCTGCGTCGGCACAGGCACCGGCGTCACGTCGATGGTGCTGGCGGCGATCGTGGCCACCCGGTGGTTCGACGAGCGGCGCGGTCTGGTCCTCGGCGCATTGTCGGCGGCCAACGCCACGGGCCAGCTGCTCTTCCTGCCGCTGCTGGCGGGCCTGGTCGATCAGAGCGGCTGGCGCTCGGCGGCGTGGCTCGTCAGTGCGGCGGCCGCCGTCGTCTTCGTCATCGTGCTGGTGTTCATGCGCGACCGTCCGGAACAGCTAGGACTGCGGCCGTACGGGCAGGCGGCACACGCAGCCGGACTGGCGAGGAAACCGGCACTCTCGCCGTTCGCGGCGCTGCAGCTCGCCGTCCGCTCGCGCGCATTCTGGGTGCTCGCCGGCACCTTTTTCGTCTGCGGCGCCAGCACGAACGGGCTGATCGGCACGCACCTGATCGCTGCCTGCCATGACTACGGCATCCCGCAGATGCGATCGGCGCAGCTCCTGGCGCTGATGGGCATCTTCGACATCATCGGCACGACGGCATCGGGATGGCTGACCGATCGCTACTCGAGCCGGCATCTGCTTTTCGCCTACTACACGCTGCGCGGGCTGTCGCTCTTCTATCTGCCGTTCACGCTCGGCGGCGGCGCCGCCGGCCTCGGCCTGTTCGCGGTCTTCTACGGCCTCGACTGGATCGCAACCGTACCGCCGACGGTACGGTTGACCGGGGATGCGTTCGGCCGCGAGAACACGGGCGTCATCTACGGATGGATCGGCGCGAGCCACCAGCTCGGCGCCTCGCTCGCCGCCCTCGGTGCCGGCGCCATCCGGACTTCGCTCGGCGACTATCGGATCGCGTTCTGGATCGCGGCGGGCCTGTGCGTGCTCGCCGGGCTGTCCTTCCTCACCATCGGGCGGCGCACGTTCGAACGCCCGGCCGCGGCCGGGCGCCTGGCGCCGGCGCTCTGACCACCCGTCAGCGGACGCGGCGGCCGAGCCAGCGCAGCGCGTTGACGATGAGGGCGTTCTGCGGTGGCGATGAGAACGTCGATGACAACTCGCGGTTCGTCTTGTGCTCGTAGTCGATGTCGTTGTGCCCCACGTTCATGTAGACCATGCGATAGCGCGTGTTGGTCCACACCACGGGGTAATAGCCTGAATGCCAGATCTCGTGCGGCTTGGGCCCGGTGCCGAGGGGAAAGCTCGATGCATCGATCGAAAGCAGAATCCGGATGTCGGGGTTCGTGCGCAGGTCGTTCTGCCACCGGTACCACTCGTTTGGTGCGGACACGAGCGTCGGCGGCAGGCCGGCCGTGACCGGGTGATCGGCGGCCTCGACCTTGAGCGTCGCCGGCGTCGGCCGCCAGGTGTTGCTCACGTACGACCCGGCACCGAGGAACTGCTGGTGATACCAGTCCCAGTCCTGCGGAAAGCTGGACGGCGTCAGCGCGAAGCCGGCGAAGTGGAATCCGATCCACGCGCCGCCTCCCTCCATGTATTTGCGAAAGGCTTCCCGCTGCTCGGGGCGTTCGGGACGGGTGTCGAGAAACACGACGACCTGCTGGCGCGAGAGCTCGGATTCGTTCAGGCGGGTCCAGTCAGTGGTCGACTCGTAGGTGAATCCCTCGGTCTTGCCTGTCTGCGGGAGCCAGCGGTTGGCCTCGCCGACAAAACTGATGTGAGCGCGGTCGTTCACACCCGTGTAGAACGCGAGGACTTTGAACGGCACCTGAGCGTTCGCCCACGAGGACGCCAGCGCCGAGCAGGTCAGCCCGACGCCGAGCGCGCAAACAAGGCCGGGCTGGCGACCGATCGCGGCCCACAGTGCTGCGATGAGAGCGTTCACCGGGCCGAGAGTAACACGCGCTGTCGAGCTGGTTGAAGCTCGGCAGCTGCCCGGCGCGAAACTTGAATCGCCACCCGCATGGCTGACGACCACTGCATTCGAACGGTTCTTCTGCCGATGAGTGGCGGCTGCTGCTCACGTTGCTCGCGATGTGCGCGATCATGATGGCGGCCGGCGGCATGTTTCTGAGAGTTACCGCCGCGAGCACGCCCACTATCCGCCTTGGTGACATGTCCCAGGCGGCAATGGTTGAGATTCACGACGCCAGCGGCGCGACGGTCCTGTCAGGCGAGTTCCGGTCACGTGTGGATGGCCTCGGCAACACCGAGAAGGACGCGGCCCTCATCGACCGGCGCGGGCGGCGCGTCGTCGGCGAAGTGGAAGTGGAGATTCCGGCCGCGGGGCGCAGCGACCGGCGCCCGGAGCTCGAGGTCGACATCATCGGCGGCCTGCCGCCGAACCAGACCTTCTCTGTCGTCATCGACGACCGCGCTGTCGCCACCTTCCGCACCGACGATCGCGGCAGCGTCGACATGGAAGTGGTCGAGGGTGAGATCCCGCCGCCGCCCTTCATCGGTTGACACTCGCCGGCCGCCTGCGCCAGACTCTGCGGCAGCGCGCATTGGGGCGCCACCTGTCCGCGGCAAGGGAGCGTGCTCCCACCCACGTCGGTTCGCACGTTCGACGAACCTTCATTCCGGCCCTGACTGAGCGGACTCGGGCATCAACGGAAGGAAGGTTTCGATGCCGCGTACGATCACGTCCGCCACCACTCTCGAGAACCTCCGCAAGGAAGCCAAACGCTGGTTGAAGGCGCTTCGCGCCGGCGACGCCGACGCCCGCACGCGCTTTGACGTCGCTCACCCGAAAACGCCAGCCGAGCCCACCCTCCGCGACGTGCAGCACGCGCTGGCGCTCGAGTACGAGGCAACCGATTGGGCCGCTCTCAAGCGCGTCCTCACCGAATCGGCGCGCCAGCCCGGCGATGCGTCACTGCGGACGGCAGCGGAGTACGAAGCGCTTGCCGAAGACTGGGTGCGCGCATCCGACGAGCAGGACGCCGGCGCGATCGGCCGGCTGAACGCCTACTATCACCGAACCTTCACGGCCGACGACGTCGCGGCCGAGATCTGGCGGCGCGTCTACGGGTATCGTCAACGCTCGTCTCGCGTGCCGAAGAACTACCTCGCGCTCGACGAAGCGCGGATCCTGCTGGCGCAGGACGTCGGCTTCAGCAGCTGGCCGGCGCTGCTGGAGGCGGTCGCCACTGGCGAGTCGCCGATCCCTCCATACGACCTCGACGAAGCGGAACGACGGATCGCCCCACGACGGCACCTTGGCGACGGCGACTGGGACGGGCTGATCACCGTGATGCGAGAGCGCCGCGTCACGAGCCTCGACGCCGGCGGCTTGATGACCGACGAGATCCTCTCGCGCGTCGCCCGGCTGCCGGACGTCACCGAGCTTCGCCTCGGAGGTTCCCGTGAGCTCACCGACGACGGCCTCCAGGCGCTCGCGGCTATGCCGCAGCTCGAGCTTCTCGATCTCAGCGAGTACCCCGGCGGCAAGCTGACCGATCGCGGCCTTCAGGTCCTGCGTCATCTGCCGAACCTGCGGACTTTCGAGATGACATGGCAGCGTGGCATCAGCGACGCCGGGGTCGCGCATCTCGCCGCCTGCGACAAGCTCGAACGAGTCAACCTCATGGGGTCGCCGACCGGCGACGGCGCGATCGCCGCGTTGCGCGGCAAGCCGCGGCTGCGCCACTTCAGCACCGGCGCGCTCGTCACCGATGCGGGCCTGCCGCTGCTCCAGGAGTTCCCGCGGCTGAAGGAGTGGCAGCCGCGGGACGGCGCGAAGGAAGGCGACGACGGCGGCGCCGAGCTGCTCATCGACGGTCCGTTCACCGACGACGGTCTCGCCGGCCTGGCCGGGCTCGACGGCGTCGCCGGCCTCGACCTGTTCTGGCACGTGCCCCGGGTGACCGCCGCCGGCTTCGCTCACCTGCAACGGCTCGCGAACCTGATGATGCTCGGCGCCGACGGCCGGCTCAGCGACGACCAGGCGATGGAGCACATGGCAGCCATGCCGCGCCTGCGCAAGCTGCGCGCCCAGGCCACCGTCGCCACTGATGACGGCTTCGAGGCATTGAGCCGGTCGCGGACGCTGGAGTCGCTGTGGACCGGCCGCGACACGATCAACCTCACCGACCGTGGCTTCGCGGCGCTCTCGCGCCTTGCATCGCTGCGGGGACTCGGCGTCAGCTGCAAGAACGTGACTGATGAGGGCCTGTCACGGCTCCCAGACTTTCCCGGGCTGAGGGAGCTGACCCCCATCGACGTCGCCGATGCCGGCTTCGCCCATGTCGGCGGCTGCGCCAGGCTCGAGCGCCTGACCTGCATGTACTGCCGCGACACGACCGACGCCGCCACTCGTCACATCGCCGGCCTGCAGATCCGCTACTACTATGCCGGGTTGACACTCATCACCGACGCCAGCCTCGAGATCCTCGGCCGCATCCAGGCGCTCGAACAGATTGAGCTCTACGAGTGCAACGGCGTCACGGACGCGGGCCTGGTCCACCTCGCGGCGATGCCGCGGCTGCGCGAAGTGCACCTCGACAGCCTGCCGGGCGTGACACTCGCGGGCACGCGCGTTCTTCCAGCGAGCGTCCGCGTCAAGTACACGACCTGACCCGGTGCCCGGCGCGGTCGTTCAAGGATGGGTCGCGGCTGATGGTGCCGTTGACGTCAGATTCGTACGAACCAACGGCGGCGATACATCCCGTAGAGAACGAGCCAGAAGATCGCCAGGACGGCCGCGCCGCGCAGGACGGGCACGAACGGCGCCCCAAGAAGCGTGAAGGGAGCGACGCCGATCGTCCGCTCGAGCCCTTCAGCGACCGGATGCTCGATCGTCCCGCTCATGACGTAGACAACGATCGAGTTGGCGCCGATCACGAGCAGCGGGAAGGTCCACCGTTTCCATCCCTTGACGTCGATGATGAAGTAGAGAGCCGCCAGCATCAGGCACACCAGCCCGCCGCTGTAGAGCGTGTACGACGAAGTCCAGATGCGCTTGACGATCGGGGACAGGCCGGCCCACTGGAACAGCAGGCCGCCGATGGTCAGCGCAACGCCGCCTGCAAGCAGTCCCTTCCATGTCTCCATCGGCGATCGGCGCGCCCCGGGTGTCGCGGCATGCGCTCCCGTAGCTGGCGCCACACTTCCCTGCAGCCAGCGGCCGACCCACAGGCCGATCAGCATCGTCGCCAGCGTCGGCACGAAGCTGAGCGTCGACCAGCCGCCGGAGTTGAACCGGAATGGCGATTGCCGCGGGAAGAGATTGAGGAACCAGACGTCGAAGGCCCAGGACAGGTTCGAGTTCTTGTTGAAGTGCGCGAGGAAGCCGCTGTACAGGTGTGGCCAGCCCGGCTTCACGCCAACGCGGCTGTAGTCGAAATCCGGCGGCGGCAGCGGATACAGCACGAACGCGGCCCAGAAGCCGACGAGCAGGAGGACGAACGTGGCGATCTGTACCCGGAGCGAAACGAACGCCAGCAGGAACAGCGCCGTGTAGCCGAGGCCGATTTGCGTCAGCGTGTCCTCGAACGTCCAGTAGATCTGCGGCCGGCCGATCGATCGCAGCAGGATGCCGAGGAAGATCAGGGCCAGGCTGCGCCAGATCGCGTGCCCCAGCATCCGTTGGAAGCCCTGGCCGCGGGCGGCGCGGCTGGCGATCGAGAACGGCAGCGCCGCCCCGACCAGCAGCGAGAACGCCGGCTGAATCAGATCGTGGAGCGAGCAGCCCTGCCACGGCACGTGGGTCGTGTGGTACGCGACCAGCGCCCAGAACCGGCTGCCGGGAAAAGCCGCGCTGACGGTCCAGAGCCGCATCATCTCCGCCAGCATCAGGAACATCACGAGGCCGCGAAGGGCGTCGAGCGACATGATGCGGGTGACGGCGGCCGCCGCCGCGGGCGTCGCCGCCGTCGCTGCGCTGGCGGCGCCGGCGCGAGGGTCGCTCACAGGCGCGAACTCCCGTGCCGTTCGATCCGGGCGGTGAGGTGGCGCTTCACGTCGGGCCACTCGGCTGCCAGCACGCTGAACATGTGGGTGTCACGCACAGTGCCGTCGCGACGCGGTTGATGGTGGCGGATGATGCCGTCGCGCTTCGCACCGAGGCCGGCGATCGCCTGCTGCGAGGCGAAGTTGAAGTTGTCCGTGCGGAGCCCGACGACCCGGCAGCCGAGCCTGTCGAAGGCGTGGCCAAAGAGCAGCAGCTTGCAGGCAGTGTTGACGTGGCTGCGCTGCCAGGACTTCGCGTACCAGGTGTAGCCGATCTCCACTCGATCGATGGCGGCGACGATGTCGTGATAGCGGGTGCTGCCGACGATGGCGCCGGTCGCGAGCTCGCGCACCGCCCACGGCAGCATCGACGTCGCGGCCTGGCCGGCGAGCGCCGACTCGATATAGGTCTCGACCTCCGCCGGCGCCGGAACGCTCGTGTACCAGAGCGTCCAGAGCTCGCCGTCGCTGGCCGCCTGACGCAGGCCGTCCGCATGGGCCGGTGCAAGCGGTTCGAGGCGCACGCCGTTCCCCTCGAGCGCGATCGGTGCGATGCGGACCACGACGTTTACAGACTAGAACGGTGCGGCCAGCGCCGCCACCAGCACCGCTGTGGCCGCCATGACTCGCCGGGCTCTGGACATATGCATCGCCGTCTCCCTGCCGGCACACTTCAGCACGGTGACACGGGAGCGGGCCGGCAGCGCGATCGGGCGATCGCGTCGCAGTCAGCCAGGATTCGGGAGGCGTCGGCGATAGTCAACGATGCCAGCCGCGGCTCGACCGCGGCGTAGCGCGCGAGATGCACGCCGTACAGGCGCTGCAGGTCCCGCGCCGTCGGTTCGCCCGGGAGGCGAACGATGAAATCGTAGTCTTCGACGGGACGGTTCCTGCCGGTGGCATTGCCGGCAGTGAGGTCGACAATCAGGCCCGCATAGCCGATGAAGCAGTGCATCTGCGGGATGAACGGCAGGCCGTGCGGCCGCAGCACGGCCCCGACGCCGGTCACGATGTCGTCGGTCAGCTTGTAGAACCCGAGGTGCTTCTGCACTGGCACGCCGATTTCGGCGGCCAGGCGGGCGACGACGGCGTGCTTCGTGAAGCAGGTCCCGTAGCCGTCCGCGAAAAGAATCAGCGGGTCGTCGGTTGCATTGTGGGCGTACGGCAGCGCCTCCACCCACCGGCACGCCTCGCGGAAGTCGGGGATGCCGCGCCAGATGAAGGCGTCGGCGACCGGTGTTCCGGGTGCCAGCGGCCGCGCCGGCAGCCGGCCGATCGCGGCCGACGCGCCGGTCGTGCAAGGGAGGGCGCTCATGTGGGAACTCTAGGTGGATCTTGTATTGCCGAGCCGGGTCTGTCAACCCGCGGCCGCCCGCACTCCTTTACTGCGATTTGGCCTTGACGGTGCTAATCCATTGATCGACCTGCCGGTCGAGAAAGACCAACGATACCGAGCCCTGGCTCAGCACCGCATCGTGCCCATCCCTCGACGAACGCCGTCACGTCGGCCTGACGCCGCAGCTCGCGGGAGATAGGTTGTCGACATGAACGCGAGGAACTCGCGGTAGGCGGGCAGCACCGATTCGCGGATCGCCGCGGTGCCGTCGCGGACGATGCGCTCGCGATCGGCCGCAGGAACGGCTTCGGGAATCTTCGTCAGCGGCCGGGGCCAGCAGACCAGCACTGAGCATTGTTGCCAGGCAGAGAAGAGCGTACGTCGCATGCGGAGCAAGTCTGCACGATCCGCCTCGGCCATGCGAATCGCGAATCCTTATGGCGGGATAAGAAGGGCCGGCACAACTTCTGCAGCTAGTCGCGGCAGAGGTGCATGATGCAGTGGCAGCTGAACGGGCTCGTCGGCGCATCGGCGATGGCCCTGGCCCTCGCGACGAGCGTACCGGTAATGGCCTCGGCACAGGACAGCACGATCGTCGGCGTCAAACTCTCGGGAGATGGACGCGCCGGCACACCGACGAACGCGACGGCAACGGGCAGCGGCTTGTGCGGCGCCGTTCATATCGACTGGGGCGATGGCACCGCGATTACGTACGCAACCTCGACGTTGCCGGTCACCCAGTCCCACGTCTACCAGTACGGCGGCACCTACACCGTGCGGGCGCAGGGGATGGGCAACTGTGCCGGCCAGGCGACGACGCAAGCCAAGATTGCCGGGCCTCCTCCACCTCCGCCGCCGCCCCCGCCAGCGCCGCCAGCGCCGCCCGCGCCTTCGGCGCCGAGAATCACCGGGCTCGAACTGACGCCCTCAACGGTTGCCCCGAAGACCGCGGCTGAAATCAAGATCGCCGGCCAGGGTGCATGCCGAGTCAACCTCGACTTCGGCGACGGTAACTCGCAGGAGCTCGATGGGGCGCTGCCGCTTACGGCGCGCCACACCTATGCGCTCGCCGGTAAGTACGCGGTGGTCGCGAATCCGATCACTGCGTGCGGCGGCCGTCACACCGCCCTCCTCATCGTCGGCGCCGCGGTCGCTCCTCGCGTCGATCGCGTGACCATCAATCTCGATCGCAGCGCCGGTCCGGGCGTGCGGGAGATCCGCGTCGAGGGCGCCGGACGCTGCGCGTATACGCTCGACTACGGCGACGGCAACAGCGAAGGCCGCAACGCGGATCTGCCGGAGGTCGTTCGTCACAACTACCCCGCCGAGGGTCGCTACACGGTCGTCGTCTCGCCGGCGGCGCCGTGCGCCGGCGGCAGCCGGGCGACGTTCGTCGTCCGCACCAGGCAGTGATGGAGGGAATTGGCGCGGTGTCGGCGGGCTAATAGAACCTGACAGGCGTCACGCGCCCGACAAGGGCGGGCCCGCGTGGCCGCGTCCATGCCTCGTAGAGCGCCTGGAGTCGGACACGGTTCGCCTTCGCCTCGCGCCCCTGGGCGCCGGGCTCGTCCTTGAGGACTCGCTGAGCATCGAGCAGCAGCCGCTCGGCGTCAGCGTACTGTCGCTGTGAGGTCAAGGCGGCGCCGAGCAGGCTCCGCGCCGTCCCGACCCGCCAATCATCGTCGCCGTAGGCCTGGCGGCGGACCGCCAGCGCCCGCCGCAACAGCGGCTCCGCCGCGGCGCCGTCGCCGCTGGCGACATGCACCCTCGCGAGATTGATCCGGTAGGTCGCGACCGTCGGGCTGTCGTCGCCGCGCGCCGGGATCGCCAGCGCCAGCGCCTCGTCCATCGCCGCGATCGCTTCCGGGTACTTGCGTTGCTCGCGGAGCGGATACGCGAGGTTGTTCCAGGTGATCGCCAGCGATGGATGCCGCGGCCCCAGCGCCGTGGTCCGGACGACCACCGCTTCGCGCAAGAGCGTCTCCGCCTCGGCGTGATTGCCGAGGTCGGCGACCACCAGCGCCAGGTTGGCGAGCGCCGAGCCGACATTCGCGTGGCGCCCGCCGAGGGTGGCCCGGCTGATCTCCAGGCTCTGACGCAGCAGCGGTTCGGCGCCGGCGAAATCTCCGCGCTGCCACAAGAGCAACCCCAGGTCGCCCATCGTCGTCGCCGTCTCACGGTGCCGCTCGCCGAAGATCTCGCGGCGCATCGCCAGCGCCTCGCGCGCGAGTGTTTCGGCCCGCGCCGGCTGGCCCAGGCTGCCGTAGGAGCGGCCGAGCTCCGAGATGGTGACGGCGACATCCTTGTGAACCGGACCGAGCAGCCGACGCCGCATCGAAAGCGCGTCGTCGAGCATCGAGACCGACGCCTTGGCGTCCCCTTTCATGCGCAGCAGCACCCCGAGATCGTTCATCGTGTCAGCGACGCGCGTGTGTTCCCCACCGGGTACGCTGCGGCCGAGCGCGAGCGCCTGCTCGAGCATCGCCTGTGCCCTGTCGCTGACCTCGAGCCGCTGATAGACGCGGCCGATTGACGTCAGCATCTCGGAGAGAATCTCGGGCTCACCGGCGAGCTCCTGCCGCAGCCTGGCGGCGCCGGCGTCGAGCAGCTCGCGCAGCGTCGGATCGGGCTTGTCGCGGAACGGATCGGCGCCGGTCAGGAGCTCGGTCATCAGCTCGCTGATCTTGGCGGCCTTCTGCGCCTCGATGCGGGCGCGATCGCGTTCGGCGGTCAGGCGCACGGTGTAGAAACCGATCAGCAGCGCGATGATCGCGACGACGCCGCATCCGATCATGACGGCGCCGAGATGACGGCGGGCGAACTTGGCGGTGCGATAGGCCAGCGTGTCCGGCCGGGCGCTGATCGGCTGCTGCGCCAGGTAGCGACGAAGGTCGTCCGCCAGCGCCGTCACCGAAGGATAGCGATCCTGCGGGCTCTTGCGCAGCGCCTTGGCGACGATCGTATCGAGGTCGCCGCGCAGCAGGCGGCTGAGCCGCTCCGGCGTCGTACCCCGCCTGCTGGCGATCGCCGGCAGCGGCTCCATCACCTCGCCCGCCGAATCAGTCGTGGTCGTGTCGTCGACCGACGGCGGGCGCGACAGGTGCCGAGTCACGACGTCCGACGGCCGCGGCGGGTCGGTATCGACAATCGCCTTCACCAGGTCCGCCGGCGACATGGAACCGATATCCACCGGGTGGCGCCCGGACAACAGCAAATACAGGAGCACGCCCAGGGCGTAGACGTCGGTCGCCGTCGTCACCTGGTGGCCCGTCACCTGCTCCGGCGCCGCGAACTCCGGCGTCAGCGCCGCGCCGCCTTCGCGGGTCAGCGCCGGCAGTTCGTCCGACTGCAGCAGCTTGGCGATGCCGAAATCGAGAAGCTTGACGTGGCCGTCGGCGCCGTCGGCCCTGACGAGCACGTTCGACGGCTTGACGTCGCGGTGGACGACCAGGTTCGCGTGCGCGTGCGCCACCGCCGCCAGGACGTCGAGGAAGAGGCGCAGGCGCGCCGCGATGTCGAGCGCGCGCGCGTCGCAGTAGCGATCGATCGGCACGCCGTCGATGTATTCGAGGACGAGATAGGGCTGCCCGTCGGGAGAGACGCCGGCGTCGATGAGACGCGCGATGTTCGGGTGCGTGAGCCGCGCGAGCAGGCTGCCCTCGCGCTTGAACCGTTCTTCAGCGCGCGACGCGCGCGCACCGAGCAGCGACAGGTTCAGCAGCTTGACGGCGACGCGCCCTTCGAAGCGGCCATCGGCGCGTTCCGCCAGCCACACCGTGCCCATGCCGCCTTGGCCGAGCGGCGACACCAGCCGGTAGGCGCCGACCTCCATGCCGCCCGCGATCGGCGTGCCGGGGCGCGGGCACTCCTCTTCGAGGAACCCCTCCTCGAGAATCGTGTCGCGTTCGTCGAGCAGTTGTTCGAGATCGGCGGCGACGGCCGGATGCTGTTCGCGCAGCGTCGCCAGCCAGGCGGAGCGCTCGCCCTGCTCCATGTCCATGGCGCGATCGAGGTAGGGGCTGACCGCTTTCCAGCGATCGTTGTCGAGTCGACGGCCGAGTCCTGACATCCGCGGCTCCGGGCGGTGAACGAAACCTGGGGTCACGCCAGGAGACGGGCGTCGCGGAGGGCGCCGTGCAGGTAGATGCGCGCCTTGTCCCACTGCCGCTGCACGGTACGTTCCGACACCTGGCGCATGCCGGCGATCTCGCCGAACGAGAAGCCGCAGAAGAATTTGAGATCGACGACCTCCGCCAGCGCCTGATCGACGGCGGCGAGCTCGTCGAGCGCGTCGCTGATCGCCACGAGCTCGCGATCGTCGACCAGCCGTCGGCCGGGCTCGGCATCGAGCGTTGTCATCTCGAACTGGCCGCCGCGCTTCTGCGCCCGGCGCGCCCGCGCGTAGTCGATGATCAGGCCGCGCATCACGCGCGAGGCATAGGCCATGAAGCGGGCGCGGTCGACGAACATCGCGCCGTCTCGCTTCGAGATCTCGAGATACGCCTCGTGCAGCAGCGCCGTCGGCGTCAGCGTCACGCCGGCGCCGCGACGCGACAGCTCCTGGCGCGCCAGGCGACGGAGATCGGAGTACAGCGCCGTGAACAGCGCCTCCGTCGATGACGAATCGCCACGCTCGACGGCGGTGATGAGTGAGCTGACGCTACCGTGCATGTTCAACAGTGTCCGACACTGAGGTAAACGCCAAGCGGCGCCAGGACGAACGTCGAGATTGTAGACCCTCGCGAACGCGGAAGCGACGGTCGAGTATTGCAGCGCCCGGCCCATCTCATCCATTCCGTACACTGTGCCGCTGCCGCGCACGGCGCCGTCGAGCGACCCGCGTCCGGTCGGCCTACAGCGCAACGGCTGTTTCGCCGTTGCTCTTGAGATAGCGGGGCGCGGAAGTGTATCGGTATACATGCTGAACCTGTTTCTTGAATTCCTTGTCGCGCGTGAGATACGTGAGCACGATGTCTGTCTCGAGTCCCATCGAGACGTCGACGATCGCCGCCGCGTTCTCGAACAGCACGAGGTCGGGTCGCCCCTTTCCGTCCTTCATCGTGAAGCCCGGCACCATCCGCCGCGCGCCGACGTCGAAGGGCAGGCTCGAGAGCTGCTCCGCCAGCCAGGACTTCTTGTCGCCGCGGATTGTGGTCTGGAAGCCGGAACAGGTCAGCTGGACGACCTCGGGACGCGCCCGGCCGGTCCGTGACGGGTTCGCAGTCATGCAATAGCTGTGATGCACGTCGCCGGAGACGAGCACCAGCGACTGGACGGCGCTCCCCTTCTTGCGCATGTCCTCGATCAGCGACCACAGGTCCCGCCAGCTCCGGTCACGGATCATGTGCTCGAGATCCTGGCCGCGCCTGAAGATACGCAGCATCGCGTTGGTGGCGACACCCCAGAACTTCGAATCGAGCACGACCGAGACGATGCCGGCGATGTCGGCGCCGCGGGCCCAGATGCCGGCCGCGACTTCCGGCTCGCGCATGAAGGTCATGAACTTCTTCTTCAGCAGCAGCGGCGTCGACGGGGCGAGGAACGCCACCCGGCCGCCGCGCCACTGATCGACGAGGATGCTGCGCATCCAGGCGAGCTGCCGCTCGTCGATGGTCTGCGACATCGGCGCCTTCTTCGCGTCGTCCTGATCGATCACGCGCAGGCCGTCATCGGCCGCGACCATGAGCCGGCGCGTGCGGCAGTCCGGAACGAGGAAGGGCGGGTCGAACGGCAGGCGGTAGTGCCAGTCGAGGCCGAGCCCGGCTTGAAACGACGGCGCATTCTTCGCCGGCACCTGGCTCCAGCAGGCGCTGTAGATCACGCGCCGCAGCTGCGGCAGCGCGTCAGTGCCGTTCTTCCGCGCCTCGTTGAGCGCCGCGGCACGCGGGTCGGCGGCCGGCCATTGCGACGGCGCCTTGTTGCCCCACCCCTGATAGACCCAGTAGGCCGCGAGCGCATCGGTCAGCGTCTTCGGCCACATCTTGAGCTCGTCCTTCGGGTTGTGCAGCATCCGCACCCACTCGGCGTCGAAGTTCCAGTCGTCGGTGACCTCGTGGTCGTCGAACATCAGGAACGTCGGCAGGTGCGCGAGCAGCGACCGGACGGCCGGCGCGCTGGTCCAGGCGCGCTGATAGAGGTAGGCGTACTCGGCGAAGTCGGCGGCGTGCAGGCCGCGCTCCGCCGGCGGATGCGCCCGGCCGCCGGCGCCGCGCGCCACGGTCCACCCCTGCGACGTCTGGACCGTCGGGAGCGCGGCCTCGAAGTTGGGGATCGACCAGAGCGCGAAGTTCTGGGCAAGAAAACCCAGCGACATCGGATTGCGCCATGGCGCCTGCGCCGCGGCGTCCCAGTGGACGCACGCGGCCCGGAACGGCTCGGACGCGAGCTCGAACGTCTCGACGGCGGACAGCGCGTTGACTGCCAGGCGCGCCAGCCGTTCGTCTCCCGCCTCGTTCATCTTCGCGCCCTGGACGTCCTTCCGCCGCGTCTTCAAGGTCGCGTGCCGGGTTTCGAGCGCCTTCCGTCGATCGACGTCCGGATAGCTCTTGTAGATCTCCTGGATATCCGGATGATCCTTGCGAAGTTTGTCGAGCTTCTGGATGCCGTCCTTGACGTGCCCCACCCACTTCGCATCGGGCACCTTGAATGCCTGGAACCGGTGCGCGAAGCGTCCGCCCCATGCCCCGTCGACGAGCTTGTCGCGGAGGCCCCGCGGATCGGGCGGGCCGGGCACGCGCGCGGCGAACCGTGAGATCGCGAGCTTGTTCCCGTGCCCGAGACCGATCTCGTCCGAGTAGATCTGGTCGCCGCCCATGAAGAGGAACCGCGGCCAGAGATCGCGGCGGGTGTTCTTCAGCCAGTTGCCGAGGCCCTCGAGCATGTCGGGCCCCTTGTCCTTTCCCTCGTGATTCTTGTCGCCTGGAAACCAGCGGCACGAGCCGAAGGCAAACCGCATCTGCGTGTCGAATCGCCGGCGCAACGTGCGAAACGTCAGCCACGGGCCCGACGCCAGCGACGCCCCCGTGCACTGCGTCTCGATCGACGACCGGACGGCCCCGGTCAGCGGCGGAAACACCTTCTCGATCTCGGCCACGGTCTGCGGAATGGCCGCCGCCGGCAGCGGCGCGAGTTCCACGGTGTAGTTGTAGAACGTATCTTCACTCAGACCTTCGAGCTCGACCGCGGCGAAGTAGCGGCCGCCGACACGCACGGTGACGCGCGTAGCCGCTCTTCTCGTCGGCGACGCCGGTCTTGACGCGGCGTACGCGCACCATCGCCGGCGTCACGGTCTCCATCCAGATCACGGCGCGCTCGTGATCCGTGTAGCGCACCATCGGCCCGACCCGGATCCGGACCGGCGTCGCGCGGATGATCACCTTCCCGTGCTGCAGCAGCACCGGCTGCGTCAGCTGGATCGGCCGGCGCGTGATGTGCTCGTGCTGCATGAAGCAGTCGACGCCGGCGCGCGGCTCGGTATCCATTTCCTTCTGGTAGTACGGCCAGAAGCGCTTGTCGGGGTTCTGGCCGTCCCGCACCAGCGTCCAGTCGAACCAGGTGCCTCCATATTCGAGGCGTGGATCGTCCGGGTTGAGAAACGCACCCGAGCGGATCGCACAGGCGCGATCCTCGACCTCGAAGACGAACGGCCGCTTGAGATCGATCCGGGCGACGGCGGCGCGCCCGTCCTTGCCGAGCGACCCCTTCTCGACGACCGTCCCCTGGTGACATCGCGAAGCGGCCATCCGCCAGCGGCCGCAAGTCGGCACCGACGACGAAGATCTGCGGTTCAGATTTCGCGGTCATCGCCCTGCTCCATTTCTGAGGCCCTGGCCGGCGCCGGCACCGCGCGCCTGACGGTCAGCGTGTCGTTCTGAACCGTCGCCGTCGCAATCGCCGGATCCAGGTTGATCCAGGCCGCGATTTCGTCGAGCAACCGCCGCGTCAGCCGCTGCCCCTGGTTTCGCTGCGGGTTGTCGCCGTCGATGTGAATGCCCACCAGGTGCAGAACGCGGTCACGCAAGAGGCAGATCGGCGCGCCGCTCTGCCCCTTGAATGTGTCGGCGGTGTGGAACATCACCCGCGGGTGATTGCGTGCGTCGAGAACCCCCGGGGCGCCGAACTGCGTCGACGCCCATACGTCGGCAGGGCGCGCCCGGCAGTTCTCAATGAGCTTGGCCATTGACGTGGACCTGCTCTTCATCAGCGTCGTCCCGCACGAATCGCCCGGATAGCCCGTGACGTTGACGTCCGCGCCGTGCAGCACGTTGTCGCCGAGTGCCGCGATGACCGCCACTTTCTGGTTCTCGCCCCAGAACCCGAGAGGCACGCTGAGCCGCTTGTGCGTGGCTCCGGCCAGATCCTTGTCGAGTACGAGCAACGCGCAGTCCTCGCGAACCAGGCTCCTCGGATTGCGCGGGTCCACCAGGAACGGTCGTGACTGGTGCGCGGTCAGGACGTGGCGCTGCCCGAAGGGATTCGACGAGTTGGTCTCGCTGCGGCCGGCGCTGACAGTGATCTTCTTGATGCGGCCGGCCCCGCCGGCGACGAACCCCTCGATCACGTGCCGCGCCGTCAGCACATGCCGGGGACCGATGAGGATGCCCGTGCCTCTGGCGGTCAGGGTCTCGCGCGGTTGGCTCGTCCCCGAACCGAACTTCGGGTTCGCCTCCCAGATGTCCAGGGCACATATCCATCGGTTCGGTACCACCAGCGCGTCTTTGATCACGACGCGGTCTTCATTGCCGAGGACTTCGTCTTCGCTCGCGACGTCGACCTCCGAGGACGACGACTCCCAGGCAGCCTCGTCGCTGACGCCGGCTCCTCCGGCCTCATGCGCCCGTTGCGTCCTGCTCGTGCGACACGTCGGCCGGCGCGAACCCGTCGGTCACGTCTGGAGCCTCCGCTTCCGCCTCCCAGCCATCGAACGATTCGTCCTGTCGCCCTTCGTCCTGAACCTGCGCTTCGTCGTGGTCCGCCTCGCGATCGACGGGCCAGGCTTCTGCCTCGGCCGCGAACGACGACGCCACCTCGTTCTCCGGCCGTTCGATGAAGTCCAGCGCCTCCTCGTAGGGCTCCGGGGCGATCGCAAACGACTCGGCGGCCGCCAGGCGCTCGGCTTCACCTTCCTCTTCAGTTTCTGTGGCCTCGAGCGCTTCGCCTTCCCCTTCGGGCTGCGGCTCGGGATTGCGCGAGCGGCTGACGATCGCCTCGGAGAGGAACGGCGTTTCGAGCGACTCGAAAGCGTTGGCCGGAAGAAATGCAGTGCGCAGCATCTTGGTTCCTGTTCGTCGGAAGACTTGTGACGACGGTCACGCGGCCTGGCGCGCGCCGCCGAGGCGGAGCATGGCCTGCTCCTGGACGGCGAGAATCTGCCGCAGATCCTGCGGCCGCGTCGCGAGCTGCCAGCCGGTCAGCGCGAGAATTCGCAGCGATTCGGTCCACAGCCAGTGCGACGAGGTGAAGAGCGCCGGGCCGATGCGATCGGCCATCTCGCCGAGCGCCGCCGGGCTGACCCGCTCCGGCATGACGATCGCGCGCAGCGGCGCGCCGCGGAACGCCTGCATCGGCGTCTCGAGCGTGATCCTGACGACCGTCTTCAGCGCCGGCATCGATTCGTCGAGCAGACGCCGCAGCCCGGGCGGCGCCGATCGCGGCGAGTGCAGCACCATCCACGAACGGGCGAGGTCGTCCCAGGGCCCGCTGCCGAAGAAGCGGCGGCACATCTCGACGCCGAGCAGCACGCGCAGGTAGCAGATCGGATGTGGATCGCCTGGCGTGTGACGGAACACCGTCGAGGTCTCGCCGGCGAGCACGTCGTGGAGCGCGGCGACGCTGGCGAAGCCGGTGTGGACGAAGGCGACGGCGTCGGCGGCGATCTCCGACGCCCATCCCGCCCACATCCCGGCCAGCTCGCTCGACGTCGCCGCCAGCCCTTGCGAGAGCGCGGCCGCCAGTTCCTGGTTCCACCCGGCGATGTGCGCCACCTGGTGGCCGGCCTCGTGGATGAGCGCCGTCGGCCGCAGGATGTTGTGCCGCGTGATCTTCACGGCGGCGACCGGGCTCAGGTCACCCGCGTCCCAGAGCCGCAGGCCGGCCTTCAGGATCGACGCGCCGAGACCCTTGTCGATGTAGGTGAGAACCGCCGGCGACGGCTTGCCGATCGGATCGAGGATCTGGGCCATGCTGCGGTAGGCGAGCGAATCGCAGGCGCGCAGCAGCGCCGCCCCGTCGGTACTGGTTCGCGTCGCAATCGCGTCCGCGAAGTAGTCGAGCGTGGTTTCCGCGCGGAGGAACTGACGCCGGAACGCGAGCAGCCGCCGCCGCAGCTCGACCAGCTCGCTCGGCGTCCGGGCCGTCCGATTCAGGGTGACGAGCACGTCCGCCGAGCCGCGGACGCGATCGATGACCCCTTGCAGGTGCCGCCGCAGCGCGACGCCAAGGTACTGCTCGAGGCGGCTCCACGCTTCCGGGGCGGCAAGGTCGTCGAGCGCCAGACGCGCGGCGGCAAGCGACCAGTGCGCCACCTGGCGCTCGGTCTGCGCCCGGATCGCCTCGAACGGGTCAGTCACGTTTCAACCCTGCGAACGCCTCGACGCGAACCGCCGGCGCCGCGGCCTTGCCGATCGCCTCGGCCACGTCCGCTGGCGCGCCACCCTTCTGCGCGATCGCCTGCGCGATCGCCTTCAGCCCCGGCGGCTGCGCGATGGTGAAGATCAGCGAGACGCCGTCGGCCGGATCCTCGGCCGCGGCGAGGAACGTCTGCGCCCCGGCCTTGGCGAACTCGGCGAACGCCGCCACGAGCCACTCCTGCATCTTCGTGACGAACACCGGCGGCACGGCGGCCGGCAGTTGCGACAGCGCCGCGCGATCGCCTGGCGCCACGCCCTGGTGCACGAGGCGGAACCGGCGCGGCCGCGTGCCGCGAAGAATCGGCGGCAGCGCCCGGGCGAGCATCCTGGTGAACGCGACGGCGAGCGAGCCGGCATGCGACTGCTGGCGAAGGCGCACCGCCAGCCGCTGCGCCTTGACTTCGCTGAAATACACGCGGACGCGAGCCTCGTCGCGGGTACTGTCGAGGGCGACGTCGAGCCGCGCCAGCCGGCGCACTCGCGGCCGGCCGCCCGGGCCGGGCACGGTCAGCGGCCGCCGGCCGACCACCATGTGGTAGACGCGCTGGCCGGGCGCCAGCCGGCGCACGTGCGCGCCGGAAGGCAGCGTGCGGCCGAGACCGGGACGTCCGAGCAGGACCGCGGCCGCTTCGTGCGTCAGCGGCTGCAGCTGCGAGATCGCGACTTCGTCGGCAGAACCGAGCCCGGGCGTTTCCGCTTCGCTGCGCGCGATGTCCGCCGCGGTGCCCCCTGCCACGACCTCGTAAAGGTGCACCTCGGCCTCGACCGACTCCCCTTCCGTCATTCCCAGCTGATCCTGGAGGTACTCCGAGAGCGGCGCCCCTTCGAAGCTCTCGATCGCTTCCGCCATCTGCGGCGTGATCGTGACGTTGAACGTCCGCGAACACCGCTTGTAGCGCGGCCGGCGCGCCGGCAGCATCACCCACGCGGCGTTGACGCCGCCTTCGAGCAGATCCGGACGCTTGCGATAGGTCGCGTCGGGAAACAGCGCCGGCAGGTTGGCCGCCGCGGCCTGCTCGAAGGCCTCGAGCGCGAAACCCTCGAGCAGCTCCTGGTTGTCGAGCACATGATCCGGAAGCGACGACACGCGGACGAGGGTTTCTTCAACCGTCGCCGCGACCGCCGAGGCCGCAATGCGCGGGTGTTCCTGATCCTCCGCCTCGAGGCTGACCAGCTTCAGCCCGGCGTCGACGATGGCGCGCGACAGCGCCGGCGCGTGCTGCGGCCCGACCAGGTTCGAGATCAGCTTGCCGAGGATGCCGGCGAGGAAGCCGACGATCTTCGGCCGACCGATCAGCCGCATCGCGATCCGCACCGCCGGCAGCACCGCCGGCAGGAAGTTCTCCACGTACGGCGCCGCGCTCTCTCCCTCCTTCAGCCCTTCGAGCTCCTGGACGAACCGCGCCCGGGCCTCGTCGAGCTCGCCGAACACCGGCGCCGCTGCGGCCGTCGACGATGAGGCGAGGCGGGCGACCTCGAGCTCCATCTGGACCTCGTCGCCGGAGAGCATCGCCTCGGCGACCAGCTGATCGAACTCGAGCTGCATCTCCGACGCGTCCGCGCCGGCGGCCGCCTGCACGGGCGAACCCGCGTCGGCACCCGGTTCGCCAGCATCCGCGGCTCCCTGCACCGCCGCTGCCACGGCGTCGCCGCCGCGTCGCGGACTGGGCCGCGTTCGTCGCTGTCGCCGGCGCCGGCTTGATGAAGCCGAGCCGCTCGGCCAGCCGCCTGGCCGCGGGCTGGATTTCCGCTGGCAGCCGGCCGATCGCCTTCTGCAGCACATTGTTGAGCAGCGGCCGCACCAGGGCCTTGATCTTCGCCAGGAGCGGCGCCAGACCGAGCGTCGCCACGGTTTTGACGGCCTTCTTCGCGACGGCCTTGACGCCTCGGCCGATCTTCTTCGCCAGCTTGCCGAGGAAGTCCTGGAACTCGGGCTCGAGCGAGCCCGACGGCATGTAGGCCTCGGCGAACTGATCGACCTCCTGTTCGACGACAGCCCCCGGCCGGGCGCCAAGCTCCCGCGCCATGGCGTCGACCATCGCCTCCGACTCGCGCATCAGTTCCGCGAAGTGCTGCGTGATGACGCGATCGGCGGCGGCGGTGCTGTGGCCCGAAGCGAGGTAGTCCTGGTGCAGGCCGCGGGCGCTGGTCTGCAGCTCGAACAGCGCCTCGTCGAACTCCTCGTCGTAGAGGTCGTTCACGAGTGCCGCGTACTCCTCGCGGAGCGGCTGCTCGGCCTCGTAGTGATTGCCGTTCGACGATTCGTAGACCGACAGGAACGGCGTCCACGGCGGCGCCGGTCGGGCTGCGGCCGGCGCCTCGCCCTCCTCGCGGCGGAAGCTGGGGACGTTCAGAAAGGGCGCGTCGGCACCCTGGAGATAGGGCGCATCCGCGCCCGGCACGATTGGCGCTCGCGCGCTGGCCGTCGACATACACACCTCGGGCTTCAGGCTTCAGTGCAGTTGGACTGCTCGGTACTCGCTCGGCCGGCTTCAGCCGACGCGTTCGGCCGCCGGCATCGCCAGCACGGGCCGCCGCGGCGCGTCGGCCGGCGCGATCTTGCCGGCCTTCATGTCGCGGCCGGTGATCACCGACCAGTGCGTGATGATCGTGCGCATCACCGTCTCGAGCGGCGACGCGGGGGTGTAGAAGGCGGTGACCGCCTTGGGAACCTGGGTGAAGATGCCGGTCTCGACGAGGAGCAGCACCTTCGAGATCGAGTCCGCGATGTCGAAGTAGCTGCCGGCGAGGCCGTGCGCCGGCACGCCGACGAGCTGCGCGATCTTGTAGAGGCGCTGCTCGGCGCTGGTCGCCTGGGCACGCAGGTCGATGACGACCGGGGTGTCGGTCTCGACCGTCATGTGGAACCACGACATCATCGAGACGCAGGCATATTCCTCTCGCGACAGGCTGCCCTGCAGCCGCCTGGCGAGCAGCATCTCCTGCAGCGTCTGCGTCAACTCGGCCAGCTTCGCATCGTCGGTCGACTTGATACCGCTGCTGTTGCCGGCGTTGATGATCCCGATCCACACCTCGCGCAGCAGTTCCTCGAAGGTGCTGACGAACTCCTTGTTCGCCGCTTCGGCGCGAGTGAACGGATACGGCTTGTTGTCGGCGGTCCCGTGATTGAGGTCCATGCCGAGCAAGCGGTGGTAGGTCGCGCGCCGCATCGCCTCGCTGTCGGGCCGCGCCGAGCTGTGGAGCGACGGCGCGAAATACGACGGACCGTCGCGGTAGAACAGCTCCTCGGTGTTGCGCAGCCAGTGCAGTGTCGCGACGCTCGGCGCCCCGAGCTTCTCGCCATGCGTCAGCTCGTGGACGACGCGGCGGAAGATCTCGACGATCCTCGTGTTCTCCACCATGTAGGCGTAGACGAGGTGATCCCAGAGCACGTGGTGCCGTGGCGGGAAGTCGGGGGGGCCGCCAATCGCGTTGATGAGCAGGTTGAGATTGGGCTGCAGCGGCCGCGTCGGCGGCGGCGCTGGCGCCGGCGGCTGCAACGCGCGCCGGCCGAACCAGCTGTCCTCGAACCGCGTCAGATCGCTGCGGTGGAGCGGATGGCCCAGCGGCAGCCCGACGCCCTCGGCGCGGTGGTCCCACGCGAGCTCGAGCAGCGCGATCAGATCCGCCGGGTGGAACTGGAAGAGCCCCTGGGCGCCGAGGCCGGAAACCTTCGCAAACGTACGGAACATGTTGCCTCCTGAATGGCCTGACGTATGTCGCCAGCGGCGAGCGCTAGCTGTGATACGTGAAGCCCCCCGACTTGATCGCCGCCCCGGCCAGCGTGTGGACGACGACGTCGACGGTGCACGGGTCGTTCTCCGGCGTGGTTGCCACGATCTCCGTCAAGCCGACCGAGACCTCGGTGGCCGGCTTCGTGCCGAACAGCACCGTCGCTCCAGACACGAAGTGCGACCCGATGAGCCTGACGCGCGTCTGGCCGGACCTGCTGCCACGACTCGGCACTACCTCGGCGATCGTCACCGGGCTCTCGAGAAGCTGGAGGCTGGCCTTGATCGAATCGAATGCCGCGTTGGCCTCGGCGACCGCGCGCTCGACCTCCGGCGGCAGGTTCGATGTCGTTGACGATGAGCGGGCATCGAACTCCTGCAGCAGTCGAATCAGCAGATCGATCGACTTCTGGCTCGGCATGTCGTTCGCCGCGACCGACGCCATCGCGGTCGTCGTCGGCTGATAGCTTTCCCTCTTGTCCGGCATGGCTTGTGTGCTCCTCGCGCGAGCCCAGGTCCGGCGCGGCCGTCGATTGACTTCGCGCTGCCCGGGCATTCCCAAAAACTCGCTTGTCTCTACAGATCGAGAACGGGCGGCAGAAGCCGACAGGCCTGTCAGCTTTCAGCTCTCAGCCGTCAGCTTTCAGCTCTAGCCCTGAGCCTTGCGCCCCCTGAGCCTTGAGCCGTGAGCCCTGAGCCTTCACCTGGGCTTGGAGCTCATCGAATAGTCGGCGAATGTCCGCGGCCCAGCTTGGTGGTCACGCTTCTTGCACTCTTCACGGTGAGCGGTAATAGGGCCGCTGAGTCAGACGGAGGGAGCACAACTCATGACGGTTGGTAAAGCGTTCGCGCTGACGGCCGGGTTCGTCGGAGCCGTCGCACTCGGCGTTGCAATCGGTCCGTCGATTACGGATCGGATGTCGGATAAAAGCGAGTCAGTCGTCGAAGCGCCTGCGGTCGTGACTGAGCCGGCGGCGGCGAAGCCAGCGGCGCGTACGGCGCGGGCCAGATCGGTGCGGCCGGTGGCGGCGGAAGCGCCGCGCGAATCCGCGCCGGTCAGCGCGGTCGCGGCGAGTGAGCCGCGGCTGCATGCGCGCCTGAAGCCGGTACTGAACCGCGGCGCCAAGCTGGAGATCGCGGCGGAAGGGTTCACGTCCGCCGAGCAGTTCGCGACCGTGGCGCACGCCGCGCGCAACACCGGCGTTCCGTTCATGGTGCTGAAGCACCAGGTGCTCAACGAAGGACGGTCGCTGACCGACGCCATCGGGGAGTACAAGCCGGACGTCGACGCGAAGGCCGAAGTCGCGCGCGCCCGATCCGAGGCGAAATCGGATCTCGCAGAGATCGCCAGCAACTAGCCAAGACTCGTTGTGTCGTCGCATGCGGCCGGGGCCGTCGCCCCGGCCGCACTCTTTCCTGTCTTCCTCTCCCCCACCTTTTCTTCTTCCTGCCTGGTCCACTCCCCTGCAATATGATCGAGCGCAGGAGCGTACATGCAGCGACGAACCCTGGGCAGCAGCGGACTCGAGATCTCGACCATCGGTTTGGGCACGTGGGCCGTCGGCGGCCACATGTGGGGCGGCCAGGACGACAAGGAAAGCGCCGACGCGATTCACGCGGCGGTGGACCACGGCGTCAACTGGATCGATACTGCGCCGATCTACGGATCCGGGCACTCGGAGGAAGTCGTCGGCCGCGCCGTGAAGGCGCTGCCGGCGGGACGACGGCCGCTCGTCTTCACCAAGTTCGGCCTCGGCATCGACAGCAACAATCCGAATCGGTCGGCCTCGGCCGCTGACGTCGCCGCGGAGTGCGATGCCAGCCTGCGCCGGCTCGGCGTCGAACGGATCGATCTCTACCAGCTCCACTGGCCGGCGCCGCAGCCGATCGCGGAAACCGCCGCCGCCTGCGGCGCCCTGCTCGAGGCAGGAAAGATTGCCGCGATCGGCGTCTCGAACTTTTCGGTCGCCCAGCTCGAGGAGTGGCGTGCGACCGGCGTGCCGCTCCACTCCGATCAGCCTCCTTACAGCATCCTCCGGCCGGCGGTGAAGCACGACGTGCTGCCGTGGTGCGCTGCGAACAACGTCGGCGCAATCTCCTATTCGCCGCTCTTTCGCGGCATGCTCTTCGGAACCTGGGAACGCGACAAGACCTTTCCGAACGACGACGGCCGGTCGGCGCACAAGGACTACTCGGGGCCGCGCTTCCAGCGCCACCTTCAGGCGGTCGACGAAGTTCGCGCGGTCGCAACCCGCGGCGGCCTGAGCGTCGCCCAGCTCTGCGTCGGTGCGCTCCTGCATACGCCCGGACTGACTGGCGTCATCGTCGGCGCGAGGAACGCGCGCCAGGGCGGGATGGTGCCGAGTCTGGGCGTGGGCATCAGCGACGAGCAGGCCGATGCGGTCTGGTCGATCGCCGGCAGGCTGGCGCGGGACCTCGAGGCTATTTAGCCGAGCGCGGTATTGGAGGCGATGTAGCCGAGCGCGCTATCGCGAGCTTCGCGTCGCGCGCGGTTGGGGGTATGCTGTGCGTCAATCTCATCCGCGATTAGACGCGACTGACAGGAGCTGAAATGCGCACCACCCGCCGCGCGTTCATCAAGCAGGCCGCGACGCTGACGTCCGCGGCAATGGCCTGGCCGCCCCTCCAGGCGCCCCGCTACAAGATGGGCCTTCAGCTCTACACGCTTCGCGCCGCGATGGCGCGCGACGTCGACGGCACGCTGAAGCGAATCGCCGGCCTCGGCTACCAGGAGGTCGAGACCTACGGTTTCGACCCCCAGGCGCTTCGCTTCTACGGGCTCGCCGGCAAGGAGTTCGCGCAACGCCTGGGCGACCACAACATCACCACGCCAAGCGGGCACTACGATCTCAATCGCTTCGTCACTACCAGCGTCGACGACCTGAAGCGATACGTCGAGCGGTGCATCGAAGGGGCCCGGCTGCTCGGTCAGACCTACATCACATGGCCCCTCATCGACGAGGACTCGCGCACGATCGAGCGCTTCAAGGTCGTCGCCGAACGCTTGAACGTCGCGGGCACGATGGCGAAGCAGGCCGGAATGCAGGTCGCCTACCATAACCACGACTTCGAGTTCGTCGACCACAACGGCCAGACGGGTTACGAGATCATCCTGTCGGAAACCGACGCGTCGCTCGTCAAACTGCAGATGGACCTGTATTGGATCGCCCACGGCTCGAAGCTCTCGCCCCATGAGTGGTTCAAGCGCCAGCCCGGCCGCTACGTGATGTGGCACGTCAAGGACATGCACCGCGTGAGCCGCGATTACACCGAGCTCGGAAACGGCAGCATCGACTTCACGAAAATCTGGCCGGATGCCAAGCTCGCCGGCCTGAAGCACTTCTTCGTCGAGCAGGGCGGCAACTTCACCCACGACCCGTTCCAGAGCGTCGCTGACAGTGCCGAGTATGTGAAGCGATTCCTGCTGAAGTAGACGGCTGCGGTTCGCCGCCTCACCGGCACGAGGCGGCGAACTCTTCTTCGAACGCGTTCAGCTGCGGCCGGTCGGAGTTCTCGATCTCGTCCTCGAGCCTGGCAATCCGGCTCCTCAGCTCCGCGATGATCTCCGGATCCGCATCGGGCAGGCTCTGAAGCTTTTCGATCAGGGCCTGGTCCCGGCGAATCTGGCTCTCCTTCTCTCGAATCTGCTTCTTCAGGCTGTCGATACCCAGTGCAAACACCTGGCATCCCTTGCTCAATGTGACGGTCGTCATGGCGAACCTCCTGCGGATGTCTGCTTCCCGGCGCCTGCCCTCACTTTACGCGTCGGGGCCGCCCGCAGTTGTGACCACTTCCTTAGGAGTTCCTGAGACTGGCTCCCTCTGGCTGGCAATGGCGTTAAACAGGGCGACGGGACGGCCCCGGGCGGCCGAGGTACGGGTCTGGAGCGGCAGATCGGCAGGAGCACCGACATGGACGCATTCATCTCTCACTCTTCGAAGAACCGCCTCCTGGCACGAAAGGTCGAGGCGGCTCTGGCCACCGCCGGCCTGGAGGCCTGGCTCGACGATTCGGACCTGAATCTCGGCGCCCTGCTTCGCAGCGAGCTGCAAAAGCAGATCGGCCGATCCCGAACCGTGGTCCTGCTCTGGTCGAAGCCGGCGTCGCAGTCGCGCTGGATCAATGCCGAATGGCTGACGGCGTACCACCTCGACAAGTTCATCGTCCCCTGCAAGCTCGACGACACGTTGTTGCCGCAGTGCCTGCAGTCGACGGTGTACATGCCGCTCGGCCGCGGCAGCCGCGCCAGCCTCGAGCGGGTGACGCGCGCGGTACGGGAGGCGCCGGCGGCGCGCAACAACGTGCTCCCGCCGATGCGCAGCGAGTCGGCCGACCTGGCCGAAGCCATCGCGACTACCGCCAACGGCCAGCAGCTCATGACGGACGCGCTGCTCGCGCGCGATCTCGACAAAGCCTCGGAGCTGCAGCAACTGCTCGACGACGTGATGACGAAAGCGACGCGAGCCTGGCCGTTCGATCCGGTCGTCGTCAACCTCGATGGCTACCATCAGAAGAACGCCTACATGCTGAAGCACTGGGATGCGATCCAGGCCGGTCGCGCACCCGCGGATCCGCTGCTCGTCGACGCGGAGCGCCGCTTCTTCGACTCGCTGGCAATTGATCCGGCCGATCCGGCGGCGCTCAATGGCCTCGGCAGCGTCTTGATTCTCGAGCGGGAGCTCGAGGCGGCCGAATTCTTCGTCGTCGCGGCGATCAAGGCCGCCAAGGCTCGAGGCCTGCCTTCCTACCCGGCGGCAGAACAGGATCTGCAGCTGATTCGCTCCTACCGCCAGGCGGGACGCAAGTAGCCGTTCCCGCTCGCGCTCATCGCGCGTTGACATCCGCGGGCCGCGCAGAGACGATGAGCCATGCTGCGCATCGTCATCGTGGCGGCGGCCTTTGTCGCCGCCGTGCACACGGGGTCCTGGCAGGACGTCGGTGTGCTGCAGATCAAGGTGGTGCTGGTCGATGCGGACCGCAAGCCGGCGCCGGTGCCCAGGCACGCCCTTCTCATCAGCGACAACCCGGCCAGCGCGCCGCCGCGGCGCGTCGTCACCTCGCTCGACGGCACCGCGACGGTCAGGCTTCGTCCGGGCAACTACACGGTGGAGTCCGACCAGCCGGTCGCGCTGGACGGAAAGTCGTACGAGTGGCGGCAGGATATCGACATTGCTGCCGGCCGCGACACCATCCTCCAGCTGACCCTCGACAACGCCGAAGTCGCCGCGGCCGCGCCGGCCGATGCGTCTGGCGCTCCCGCCTCCGACCCCGGCTTCCTGCTGCCGCGCAACAAGGACAGCATCGTTGCGATCTGGACGCCGACGTCGCGAGGCAGCGGGTTCGCGGTGGACGCCAGCGGGCTGATCGTCACGAGCCAGCGCCTCGTCGGCACGGCCACCGTGGTGGAGGTGCAGCTGACGCCGGCCGTCAAGGTTGCGGCGGCGGTTCTCGTCTCGGATCGCGACCGCGATGTCGCCGTCCTGCGCATCGACGCCAAGGTAGCTGCCGCGCTCCGCCCGGCGCCGCTCACATGCCAGGTCCCGAAAGCCCCGCTCACCGACGGCCAGGACATCTACACCATCAGCGCCCCGATGCGGCGGGCGACAACGTTGACGCGGGGAATGGTGACGCGGAGCGACGCCGACGGCCTGTGGTCCGACTTCATCCTCGCCCGCGGCGGGGCCGGTGGGCCGGTCTTCGACTCGAGCGGCGACATCGTCGGCATCACGTCTATCGTGGAGCGTCAGGATCGCGTCGGGCGTTCGACGGTGCCGCTGATACGCCGCGGCAACGTGTGCGAGACAGTGGCCGCCGCCGTGAACGCGGCCAAGCCGATTGCCGCGCCGGACGGTGCGCTGCTGCCAGTGGACCCGGAACGGCCGTTCCCGGCCGCGGCGCTCAAAGACGCGGCCAAGCGGTTTGCCGGCAACCTGACGCCGCTGACCCTGACGTCGCCGACGTTCGAGGTTGCGTTCATCACTCCGCTGCTCACGTTCGCCGCGCAGGAGCAGGCGAACCAGCGGGGCCAGCGCAGTCTCGCCGGCGGCACCAGCGCGCCGGCGCCGGAGCGGCTGCAATCACTGCTCGACTTCGGCGTGTGGACCGACTACGTCGGCGATTTCCCGCCGGTCCTGCTCGTGCGCGTGACGCCGCGATTCGTCGAAGGGTTCTGGACCCGGGTGGGACGATACGCCGCCCGCACCCAGGGGGTCGCGCTGCCGCCGTTCAAGCGGCTGGCCCCGGGCTTCCTGCATCTCCGCGCCTACTGCGGCGCCGTCGAGGTGAAGCCGGTTCACCCCTTCAAGATCGAGCAGCGCATCTCCGAGACGGAGGCCGTCTATGAGGGACTGTACGCGTTCGATGCTGCCGCCTTCAGTCCCGACTGCGGCGTGGTCAAGCTGGAGTTGTATTCCGAGAAGGAACCGGCGAAGGCCGACACGCAGGTGGTGGACCCGAAGATCGTCGCCCAGCTCTGGCAGGATTTCGCACCGTACCGCCAGTGACGAGGGCGGAGGCCTGAGCCCCCACCCACGAAGTTACTCTCCGTTCACTGTTTCAATCGCTTCAGAGAGACCTGGCCCGAGCGCTCGCCGGTCGTCACCGTGCCTTTCATCACATCCCCGTCGAGCGTCAGCTCAATCTTGTATTCACGATCGTTGTTGGCGTTCTTGGCGAGAAGCGTCAACTTCGCTCCTTCGAGCGAGCCGCTCGTGATCGGATGCTGATCGTTGACGTTACCGCCAACCGTCCCCGTGACCGACGTGCCCTTCTGCTCGAGCACCATGTAGGCCGAGTCCTCGGAGGTCGTCCCGTCGGGACGCTGCCCCGTCAACGTTCCTTCCCACGTTCCCGTGACGTCGGCCGGCGCTCCAACCAGGAGCGCCAGCGAAAGGCTGGCAATCGCAAACAACATTGAGACCTCCTGCGGGCGCGAGGTAGACGGACGAACGACTGTTACACCTCAACGACGCGGGGGCCGGAAATGTTCCGTCGAAGACGATCAGACGTCCCGACGCGGCTCCTGCCCGCGCCGCTGCCTGAGCACTTCGTAGACGGCGATGCCGACGCTGGTCGACAGGTTCAGCGATCGTACGTGCGGCGACAGGATCGGCAGACCGACGAAGCGATCGCGATACCGATCGTGCAGCTCCGCCGGCAGGCCGGCCGTTTCGCGACCGAAGACGAGGACGACGTCCTCCACGACGCCGAGCGGCGCCTCCCATAACGGGCGCTCCGCCTTCGTGGACAAGAAGAACGGCTCGCCAAGCTGCGGCAGAGCCAGCTCGAACGACGGCCAGTCCGGCCAGACCCTCAGATCGACGTTGTCCCAGTAGTCGAGCCCGGCGCGCCGGACCTGCCGCTCCGCCAGAGAGAAGCCCAGCGGCTCGATCAGGTGCAAGGTGGCGCCGGCGGCCAAACACGTCCGGCCGGCGTTGCCGGTGTTCCAGTGAATCTCGGGATGGACGAGCACGACATGCACTGCGCCCCGAAGCGCCCCGGAGCGCGAACGGCCTAGTACTTCCACGACTGGACTATCGCACAAGCTCTGCGTCGCGGCGATTTCCGCGTGTGTAAGTTTGTTTTCTGCCGGCGTAACTCGGCGGCGCAGCTCTTCTCTCAACACTCCCGGCACTGCGACCCCGTCATCGGCAACGTACGCTTGGGGCGAACGACAGCAGAACGGCCGAGCCAACCACAACACTCGGCCTCGTGTCTGGCAACGTTGGGATGCCCGGATTCTGCTACACAATACTGCGATGCTGAATCGCGTTGCCGCCCTCGTCACGCTGTTCGTCCTCTGCGTCATCCTGCCCGGACATGGCCAGGAACGTTTCTCGTTCTTCCAGGCCAGCACGCCCGAGAGCGTCGAGCGCATGCTCAAGCTCGCCGCCCTGCGCGACGACGACGTCGTGGTCGACCTCGGCTCCGGTGACGGCCTGATCCCGCTGACCGCGGCGAAGATGAACGCGAAGCTGCGCGGGCGCGGCGTCGATATCGATGCGAAGCTCGTGACCCAGTCGAACGAACGGGCAAAAAGCGAGGGCGTCGGCGATCGGGTCCGGTTCGAGCACCAGAACGCCTTCGACGCCGAGCTCGGCGACGCGACCGTCGTCACGATGTGGCTGTTCCCCGAGCTGATGCGGCTGCTGCGGCCGGTAATCCTCGAGCGGGCGCGCCCGGGCACGCGCGTGCTCACGAGCACGTGGGATCTGGGCACCTGGGAGCCGGACCAGCAGAGCATCGACGGGGCGCCCATCTATCTCTGGGTCGTGCCGGCCAGGGTCGCCGGCAACTGGGAATGGGAGCTGCAGGCCGCCGGGCGGCGCTTCCAGGAATCGGTCCTGCTCGAGCAGCGGTTCCAGAAGCTCGAAGGCGTCGCCCGCGCCGGCGATCGACGCGAGGTCCTGCAGTCGACGAAGCTGCGCGGCGAGGACATCGCCTTCTCGCTGACGATTACCCTCGAGAGCATCGGCCAGACGCAGCATGAATTCACCGGCAAGGTTGCCGGCAACGAGATCAACGGCAGCGTCAAAATGACGCCGGCCAACCAGCCGACGATTACCGTTCCCTGGCGCGCGCAGCGAACCACGCGCGCGCAGGTACTTCGAGCCGACGGGAACCGGCGCGTTCACGCCGGAGCGGTAGCGCGCCGGGAGGAGAATCGTGGCGATGCGAAGAGCTTCGTCGGTGCTGGCGGCGGTCGCGAGCGCGGCAGTGATTGCCGCGGCGCAGGCGCAGCCCTCATCGCCAACCCAGGCCGCGGCGCCAGTGCCGGTGGCCGCCCTCGCGCCGCCGCGCCTGACGCTGGCAATGGAACTGCGCGTCAAAGTCGGCGCGCCGCTCGAAGTCGGCAATGTGCCGCAAGGCCGGCGCCGGATCATTCCGATCGAGGGGGGCACGTTCGAAGGCCCGATGCTGCGCGGCACCGTGATGCCGGGCGGCGCCGACTGGCAGATCGTGCGCGCCGACGGCCTCGCCGAGCTCGATACGCGCTACACGCTCAGGACCGACGCCGGCGACATCATCTATATCCAGAACGCCGGCATCCGCCACGCGCCGCCGGAAGTCGTCAAGAAGCTCCTCGCCGGCCAGGACGTCGACCCGGCACTCGTCTACTTCCGCACCGTGCCGACCTTCGAGACCGCGGCGCCCCACCTGCAGTGGCTGACGCGCGCCATCTTCGTCGCCAGCGGCGAGCGCCACCCGAGCGACGTCGTCGTGCGGGTCTGGAAGGTGGAGTGAGTTGAGCTCGAGGTTCTTGGGTCGAGTCCCATTCGCTCCGTTCCGATGTCGGTGGATGCCGCAGCCGGGAATGCCGTCGAGCACTGGACAGCTGGATGTTCTTTCACGCGGTTGGGACTAGCAGCCATGGGTGGGGGCGGCTAGCGGCGCTGACCCGCGTGGATTCCGGACCAAGGTCTTGAACGCCTGCCCCAGCACCGCCGGAAGCGCGCCGAGGACGAGGACGACTGTCCAGTCGAGCATCGACAGCGGGACCACATGAAGGAGGCGCGCCAGAGGGTCAATCAGGACCGCCGCGGCCTGCAGCCCGAGCGCGACGCCGACACCGAGGAGGGCATACGGGTTGGCGACGGCGCGGCGAAAACCTATGACCGGGCCGCGGCTCCTGGCATTGCCGAGGTGCGCGATCTGTGCCAGCGCCAGCGTCATGAACGCGAAGGTCGAGGCGCGCTCGGGTGCTTGCGCCAGGCCCCAGGCGAAGGCGGCGATCGTCGATGCGGTGATGAGCATCGCAAACACCAGGACACTCCCGAGGAACCGGCGCGACAGGATCGCCTCTTGCGGGTCGCTGGGCGGCCGCTGCATCACGTCGCTGTCGCCAGGCTCGAGCGCAAGGGCCAGCGCCGGGAACGTGTCGGTCACCATGTTCAGCCACAGCAACTGCAACGGCAGCAGCGGCAACGGCAGGGCCGCGAGGCCGGCGACCAGCAGCACGAGAACTTCGGCGACGTTACAGCTGAAGAGATAGAACACGAACTTCCGGATGTTGTCGAAGATGACGCGCCCCTCCTCGACTGCCGCCGCGATCGTCTCGAGGCGGTCGTCCTGGAGCACGATGTCGGCGGCGTCCTTCGCGACGTCGGTGCCGCGGATCCCCATCGCGACGCCAACATCGGCCTGCTTCAGGGCTGCGGCATCGTTGATTCCATCCCCGAGCATGGCGACGATCTCGCCCCGCTCCTGCAACGCCCGCACGATAATCAGCTTGTGCTCCGGGGTGACGCGGCTGAATGCGGACGTCCGGGCGATCAGCGCGTCGCGCGCCGCCCCGTCCAGGTGATCGAGTTCCCGGCCATCCAGGCTCGCATCGGACGGCCCGAGCAGGCCGACGGTCCTGCCCACCGCCGCGGCGGTGAGGCGCTGATCTCCAGTCAGCATGACCGTGCGCAGCCCGGCCGCGCGCAGCCGCGTGATCGTCTCCTTCACACCTGCCGCCGGCGGATCCGCCAGGCCTATGAAGCCGAGGAACATCAATCCCCGGACACTCGCATCGGACGACTCCGCTACCGGGCCGCAGGCGACCGCGATCACGCGAAGTCCATCGCCAGCCAGGTCTTCGTTGACGCGCATGAGATCGGCCCTGGCCGCCGCATCGAGCGACATGGTGCCGGCGGCAGTCGCGACCGCGGCGCTGCGCTCGATCACCGTTCGCGGCGCGCCCTTGACGTATGCGAGCAGGCCGTCATCGTCGCGATAGAAGCCCGCCATCCACTTGCGGTCGCTCGTGAACGGAATCAGCCCCACCCGTGGTGAGTCGACCGCCGAAGGCTGCGGGGCCGGCAGCCGCGCGAGCGCCTGGAGGATCGCCGCGTCCACGGGGTCACGCAGCGGGCCCGCATCCTCCTCGTTGACCTGGGCGCGACTGGCGAGGCCTGCCCCCCGCAGCACGCTCGTCGCGGTGCGGTCCGGCTGGCCGGTCAGATCCAGTGGGTCCCAGACGCGCCCGGCGGCCCAGACGCGAACCACGACCATATCTCCGGACGTCAGCGTCCGTGTCTTGTCGGTACAGACTACGGTGGTCGAACCCAGCGTCTCGACCGCCGGCAGGCGGCGGACGAGCGCCTGCCGCCGCGCCATGCGCCGCATGCCGACAGCTAGCGCAATCGTCACTACCGCCGGCAGGGCCTCAGGGACGGCGGCAACAGCCAGCGCGATGGAGGTTTCGATGACAACGAACAGCGCGGCGCCCTGCGCCGCCGCCAGCAGCGCGACGACCGCGGCGACGGCGAGCGTCACCCAGACCAGGCGCCGGCCGAGCGCGTCGAGCCGCCGCTCGAGCGGCGTCCGTTCAGGTTCGAGCCCCCTGGTGAGCTCGCCGATGCGACCGACCTCGGTTGCCGCGCCGGTGGCGAAGACGAAGCCACGTCCAAATCCCGCAGCGATCGTCGTGCCCTTGTAGACGATGTTGACGCGCTCCGCGAGATCGGTCAATCCCTCCAGGACGACATCGGCCGCCTTCGATACGGGAAGGGACTCGCCCGTAAGCGCGGCTTCGTTGACGCGAAGGTCGGTCGTCGTCAGCAATCGCGCGTCCGCCGGCACGGCGTGGCCGGCGATGACCTCGACGACGTCGCCCGGGACGAGTCGTGCCGCCTCGACGACCTGCAGGTGGCCGTCGCGGACGACCGACGCGCGGGGCACGTCCAGCTGTCGTAACGCTTCCATCGCACGCCGCGCCCGCCACTCGGTGAGAAACCCGATCGCCGTGTTGATGGCCAGCACCGCCGCAATCGCCGCGGCCTCGACGACGTCCCGCATCGCGAGCGAGATGATCGCGGCGGCGAACAACAGCACGACGACGACACTCGCGAGCTGGTCGCAAAGAATCTTGAGCGCGGACACGGGAGGCGGGGGCGTCAACTGGTTCGGGCCGTACGTGCGCAGGCGCGCCGCAGCTTCCACGGCCGCGAGCCCAGCCGGGCTCGTTCCGGCCGCCGCAAGCGCGTCCTGCATCGGCAGCGCGTGCCAGTCGGGTCGGCGCCGGTCCATGCCGTCCCTCCGCTATCCGGCGATCGCGCCAGCCAGGGCTCCGACGCCGTAGGCCGCCGCCGCGACGGTGACACCAAGGCCGAGCATCTCGAGACCAGCCGCCCACCACCGATCGACGGTGACGAGCGACCGCAGGCTGCCGACGGTGAAGAGCGCCAGGAGCGTGAACAAGGTGGAAAGCAGCAGGCCGTGGCGCGCCGTCACGACGTAGGGCATCAAGGGCACCGCGCCGGCGACGACGAACGCGGCGAAGGTGGCGATGCCGTGACGTACCAGGCAGCGCTTCCTCTTCCGGCAGGCCACGCGCCATGAGCGCGCTCTCCTGCGCCCGAATCCCGAGGTAGTTGCCGACCCCCATCGAGAGCCCGTCGGCGACCAGGTTCGCGAAGCCGATGATCAGTACGGCGCGGCCGCTCAGTGCCCCGCCGGCGACCCCCGCGACGACGGCAAACGTCGTGATGATGCCGTCATTGGCGCCGTAGACGAGATCGCGCAGGTAATGCTGCGCCACCTCCCTGGCACCGACCGGCTCCCGATGGGTGGATGCGCGCGCAAGATTCGACATCGCAATCGTCTCGCTCGTCCCTGGCCGCGCCCTCAGGCGGCAGTCACGACACCGACATGCACGAGCGCGTTCACGAAACGCTCGATGCGGTCGGCCACGCGCGGCAGCAACGCCGAGAGACCGGGATACCGCGCCATCGGTGTCTCGACCGTGACCAGCGTGCACCACACCGTCAGCTCGAAGATCGAGACGCGGCACCCGAACCCGCCTGTCGTGTCGCCGACGCGGCTGGTGCGGAACGCGAATTCAGGCAGGACCGCATCGAGGGAGGCATAGCGGCGTTCCGGACCAGGGCACCCCGGGCGATGGAGATCGCCGGCGTCGAGCGGATTCACGGCGAAGCCTTCGCGCACGAGGGCGGCGAGAACCGCGTCCAGCGAGGCGTCGTAACTCCGGTCGAGGATCAGGCGTTGTTCGTCGAAGGTCATGACAGGGCCTCGCCGCAGAACAGAGCAGGTTCCATGCCGGCAGGAACCGACCTCTCGAGCCGTCGGGCATCAGCGGCAACGGCCAGCGCGAAGTCTCTCACCGCGACCCAGTCCGTGAGGTCATGGTCGCGGCTCGTATCCGTCGGGCCGCCTTCGCGGGCCGCGATGCGGCGCATCAGCCAGCGAGTGAGGACGCCGTACTGCGTGTAGGCGAGCTTGCCGGCAAAGCACACCAGCCTCGCCGGCGTCCACTGCGCCGACCGGACGCACGCCAGGGCAATGTCGCGCGCCGCAGCGACTTCGGCCGGGTTGCGGGAGCCTGCGCTCAAGCTGACAGAAAAGAACGACGCCGGCAGCCGGTTCAGGTGAGCCGCCTCGCGCTGCAGAAACGCGCCGACCGTCGATTGATGCTTTCCACGATGCAGCGAGCCGCCGACGACGGCGCTGACAATCGTCGACCAGTCGGGCGGTCGCATCCCCGCAGCGATCCGGACCGCCTCGCTGTCGAAGCCCTGGCCCCTCAAGATCCCGGCAATCGTCTCAGCGATACGCCGCGTGTGCCCTTCGGTCGTGGCATAGAAGACCGGTACGGCAGACATGATGCCCTTCCCTTCATCAGATAAAGCGGCTGCACACAGAGACGAGCACAGTCGATGCCACGCCTTCAGCGCCCCGCGAACGAACAAACCGGCGACCGTTCGCGAAAGAATTCGCACCGGCGCGAATTTTCGCGCGACCGATCGGCCGGTCGGAGCATTTGCGGCGCCTGTCGCAGGCTCGCGTCGGCGCATTGATTGCACGCGTCCTGGACGACAGCAAATGACACCGCAGGAGCGCCTCATGCCGAACGACGACTTCGAGAACGAGCGCGATCGGATCGATCACGTGCTGGACATCCTCGAGCGGACCGCCGACCGCCTCGACGCCCGCAAACACGTGCCTCTGACGATGCTGAGGGACGCGGTCGTCTTCCTGCGGCTGGCGGAGGACACGGCATACGAAGCGGCGCAGGTGGATGACGGCGAACCCGCCTTGTCGGCCTGCCTCGACCACCATGCCGCCGCCAGGCAGGCGCTCACGGCGGTGCAGGATGCGCTGGGCGCACTGGAGCTCGGGGTCGCGTCGGCTGCCGCACGCTTCGCGCGGGCGACGCGCGACTACGTCGTCGTCCGCCGGCGTCACCAGCAGCAGGACGACCGACTGTTCAGGAGGGCGTCGGCCCGGCGTCGCCCGAGCAGCGGGTCAATCGGCGAACCGGTCGAGACGCCTGACACCCGGCACCTCTACCGTCGCCTGGTGGAGCACGCCGCGTTTCTGGATCTCGGCGCCCCGACCGCCTTCCCGGCGGCCCGCAATTCGCGGGCGGCCGGGAAATGAGGACCTGACCCCCAGCATTCCGGCTGAAGGGGACATTTCCGCGCCGCCGCGAAATATTCCCCATCGCCGGTGCGGCGTCGGTCACAATCAGGCCAGAAATGAGAGGCGACGGTCGGCATTGCTGCTGCAGTCTGGCCTGGCGTTCCCTCAGCCGGGTCTAACCGATGCCAAAAGCCACGATTCTGATTGTCGACGACGAAGCGCTGATCCGCTGGTCTCTGAGCGAGCGGCTCAAGGCCGACGGCTACGACGTGCTCGAGGCCGAAACCGGAAAGGCGGCGATCGAACAGTTGAGCGGAGGCGTCGACCTCGTCCTCCTCGACTACCGCCTGCCTGACACCGACGGCGTAACCGTCCTGCGCAAGATGAAGGAGTTCGACCACGACATCCTGGTGATACTCCTGACGGCATTCGCGAGCGTCGAGACGGCCGTCGAGGCGATGAAACTCGGCGCCTATCACTTCGCCAACAAGCCGTTCAATCTCGACGAGGTGGCGGCGACGGTGGCGCGGGCGCTCGAGACGACGCGGCTGCGGCGCGAAGTCCGGCAGTTTCGCTCGAACGCGGCGCGCCCCTACAGCCTGCAGCGGATCGTCGGCGGGTCGGCGTCGATCACCGCCCTTCGCCACCTCGTTGCCCGCGTCGCCGTGACGCCGGCCTCGACCGTCCTCCTGACGGGCGAGAGCGGCACCGGCAAGGACCTGCTCGCCAAGGTCATTCACTACGCCAGCGATCGGTCGTCGTCGCCATTCATGAACATCACGTGCTCGGCCTTGCCGGAGCAACTGCTCGAAGCCGAGCTCTTCGGCCACGAGCGGGGCGCGTTCACCGACGCGCGGGTGCAGAAGAAAGGCCTGCTGGAGACGGCCGACGGCGGTACCGTCTTCCTCGACGAGATCGGCGAGATGACGCCGGCGCTGCAGGCCAAGCTGCTGCGCTTCCTCGAGGAGAAGAGCTTCAAGCGCGTCGGCGGCGCGGCCGACATCCACGTCGACGTCAGGGTGATTGCGGCGACGAATCGCGACCTGGCGAAGGAGGTCGCCAGTCATGCGTTCCGCGCCGACCTGTTCTTCCGCTTGAACGTGCTGCCGATCGCCGTGCCGCCGCTGCGGCAGCACCCCGAGGACATCCCGCTGCTGGCCGAGTATTTCATCGACGCGTTCAACACCGAGTTCCGGAAGCGCGTCCTCGGAGCGACCCCGGCGGCGTACGCGTTGCTGCAGTCCTACGGCTGGCCTGGCAACGTTCGCGAGTTGCGCAACCTCATCGAGCGCGCCATGCTCCTCTCCGACAGTGACCGCCTCGAGGCCCGCGACTTCCCGGCGTTGACGACGGCGATCAGTGCCGACAGCGAGTTCGAGCTGCCGCCAGCCGGCGTCGATCTCGAGCAGCTCGAGCGCAGCCTGCTCGTGCAGGCACTGCGGCGCTGCCGTGGCAACCAGACGCGGGCCGGGGCGCTGCTCGGCCTCAATCGCGACCAGATCCGCTATCGCATCGAGAAGTTCGGGCTGTCGCTGACGCCGGAGCCCCACTGATTCCGGTTCGAGGCGCTGCATGACGAACGACGCCCGGCTCGTATCGACCACGACCAGCGGCCGGCCCAGGACGCCACGTTGAGTACTAGCGAACCCGAGCCGCGCGGAAATGCGGCCGCGACAACGCAGGCGATGGCCGAGACGCTCAAGAGCCTCGACGAGATCCGCTACGCCCTCGACCAGGCCGCCATCGTCGCAACGACGGACCACCGCGGCGTGATCACCTATGTCAACGACAAGTTCTGCCAGATCTCGAAGTACTCCCGCGCCGAGCTGATCGGCCAGGACCATCGCATCATCAACTCGGGCTACCACCCGAAGGCGTTCATCCGCGAGCTCTGGCGGACGATTGCCCGTGGGCGGGTCTGGCGCGGCGAGCTCCGCAACCGCGCCAGGGACGGATCGATCTACTGGGTCGACACCACGATCGTGCCGTTCCTCGACGGCGGCGGCAAGCCGCGCCAGTACCTGTCCATCCGCAGCGACATCACACAACGCAAGGTCGCCGAGGGACAGCTGCGCGAGCAAGCGGCGCTGGCGCACCTCGGCCAGCTCGCCGCCGTCGTCGCCCACGAAGTCCGCAATCCGCTGGCTGGTGTGCGTGCCTCGCTGCAGGTGCTCGACGGGCGACGCGCCGAGCCGCGCGATCGCGAGATCATCGGCGCGATGATCCAGCGTATCGACGGGCTGAATGACAAGCTCGACGATCTGCTGCTCTATGCCCGGCCGAAAGCGCCGCGCCTCCAGGCGATCGAGCTGGGGATCGTGGTCCGGGAGACGGCCGCGAGTGCGCGTGCTGCGACCGGCAACATCGTGCCGTCGATCGAGGTACAGATACCGTCCGGACTCGTGGTGCGGGCCGACCCCGAAATGCTGCGCGCGGCGCTGCTCAACCTGTTGATGAACGCCTGCCAGGCAGGCGGCGGTACGGCGGTGGACGTCAGCGCCGCGCCGGACAACGGCGTCTGCCGGCTCGCCATCGCGGATCGCGGCCCGGGCATCGGCGAGGAGATCCGCGAACGGGTGTTCGAGCCGTTCTTCACGACGCGCACGGCGGGGACCGGTCTCGGCCTGGCGATTGTCAGACGGTTGATTGAGCTCCAGGAGGGAACCGTCGCGTTGCACGATCGTCCGGGCGGCGGCACGATCGCGGAACTGACGCTGCCGCTCGCCCGGGCGCGAGGCGAGGACTCTGAGCGCCGCTGAGAGCCACTGCCGCGGGACGTGAGCGGGGCTTCAGCCCCGCCACGGCCGCAGAGCTGAAGCTCCGCGCTACGAGGGGCGACAGGGCGGTCAGAGGTCAAACGATGCCGCTGGCCAGAGCATCGATCGCCAGGGGCTCTGGCAGCGGCTGGTCGGTCGGCGGCAGGGCGAGGATCAGCGAGTGCGCCAGGCACAGCAGCCGGTAAGTGACGGAGCCCATCCGCGGCCCGAGAAGCGGTGAGCCGTGCAGTCCGACCACGATCATGCCGGCGCGTCGATCCTGCGCCACCTTTGCCACTTCCTCGGCGGGATCGCCGTAGGCTACCAGGCCCTCGGCGTGAAGCCGGCGCGGAACCGTCGCCAGCAGCTCGTTCAGGCCGTCCTCGGCCACCGCCCGGCGATTCTGCTCGACGCTCGACCCGTGCAGCCGGGCCGCCAGCCGTGTCTTCAGCGGCTCGACGACATGGACGAGGATCAACGGAACCGAGAGTCCCTCGGCGATGGCGCGGGCGACCTGCGTCTGACGTGTCGACGCGGGAGAGAGATCCACCGGCGCAATCAGCCGGCCGACAATTCGCTTCGCATCGGCGACCGTCAGTGGGCCCGGGTCGTGCGGCGGCGTGATCAGCACCGGCCGCGTCGTTTCACGCAGCACGCGTTCCGTCGTCGACCCGAAGAACAGCTTGCGCGCGCCCGTGAGCCCGTGCGAGCTGATCACGATCAGGTCGCACGAGCGCTCGCGCGCGACCCTGAGGATCTCGGGCGCCGGTTTGCCGACGGCGACCTCGTATTCCAGGGCCGCGGCGATCGGCGCGTCTTCACCGAAGGTCTTCTCGGCAAAGTGCCGCATCTCACGCTGGGTATCTTCCGGCTTCCAGACGATGCCGGCGCCGAGATCAAGCCCTTCGGTCAGCAGCGGATCCTCCACCGCCATGACGATGAGGCGGGTCGCGAAGTGGGTCGCGATCGAAACCGCGTAGCGCAGCGCGCCTGAGGAGGCCTCCGAGAAATCGATTGGGCACAGGATCGAGGGTCGAACATTCATGGCAGCCTCCGGATGGGTTCCGCACCAGGTCGTGCAATCCGCGTGCCTTGCTTCGCCACGCGGCGTGCTGCGACGCGGCGACGCAGCTATTGCGAAGTGGTCGGCCGCCGCGGCCGGCACCGGGGGGGCCGGGCCTGCGAACTTTCGCGCGGCGGTGCGTAGAAATCCCGGCGGCCGGGTCGACTCAACACACCCTGCAGGCCGGTCTCTTGCGGTACGGACGTTGCGGTGACAGACTGCGGCCGCCAGCCTCAGTCAACGGCGCCATGTGAGGGCATCATGATCAACATCCAGAAGGTGCTCGTCGCTACCGATTTCAGTCCTGTTGCCGAGACCGCGCTCATCTACGGCCGCGCCCTGGCGCGGACGTTCGACGCGCAGTTGCATCTCGTGCACGTCGTCGACGACTTCAGTCGTTTCAGCTACGCCGAAGGCGCCGGCCTCCTGCCCCCGAGCGCGTTCCGCGAGGAGATCGCGCGGACCGGCCGGGAAAAGCTCGAAAGCACGCTCAGGGAGGACGACCGGCGGGAACTGCAGGCAGTCGCGGTGCTGCGCGAGGGCCACAGCACGGCGAAAGAGATTGCGGATTACGCCCGCGAGACCGCGATTGACATCATTGTCGTCGGCGCAACTGGCCGCGGCGCCCTCGACCGCGTGCTGATGGGCAGCGTCGCCGACAAGGTCATCCGGCAGGCGCCGTGCCCGGTACTGACCGTGCGGCACCCCGAACACGAGTTCGTCATGCCTGACGCGCTGCAGCGTGCGAACCAGGCGGCCGAGGCCGGCGTATTGTCGAGATGAGAACCAGGCCCGGCAGTGGTCTCGTGCCAGCCGTCGGCCGGTGATCTCGATCGGAATCGATCGGCGAGCGGCTGACCAAAATTGAGAACGGCCGCGCCTCTCGCAAGCTCGAGCGCATGACGATTCGCGCGAAACACGGCCTGTTTAGCGTTGCCGAGACGGCATGGTTTCTGCCCTCCTGGGAGCGGAGGGAGGCAGTGGCCATGAAACATCGAGGATTAATAGTCACGGCGATATGGATGGGCTTCAGTGGCGTGGCGCTGGCGGCCGCCGGCGAGCCGCAGCAGGCGCAGATGCGATTCGAGGGAATGGACGCGAATCGCGACGGCAGGATCGCACGCGCAGAGTGGCGCGGCAGTGACCAGTCGTTCCGTCGGCATGACTGGAACGGCGACGGCATCCTGTCGGGCGACGAGGTCCGGCCGGGCGCTTCACGTCAAGCGGTCGAGGAGGACTTCGATCAGACGCGCCGGCCCGAGTTCCGCAACTGGACCGAGCGCGGCTTCACCACTCTCGATCGAAACCGCGACGGGCGGGTTCAGCGGGCAGAGTGGTTCTACGACCGCGAAGGCTTCATCCGCGCCGACGTCGACGACGACGGCGTGCTGACGCGCGCCGAGTTTCTCGGCTCCGACGTCGACGCGGATCGCGAAGATCGTTTCGAATACCTCGACGCCAACAACAACGGCCGCGTCGAGCGGTCGGAGTGGCACGCGAGCCGCGACGCGTTCGAGTGGCTGGACCGCAACGACGACGGCGTCCTCAGCCGGACGGAAGTTGTCGGCGACGACGCCGACCAGTCCGATCTCTTCGGCGGCCTCGACAACAACAACGACAACGCGATCACGACGGACGAGTGGCAGTGGTCGCGCCGCAGCTTCGCGCAGCAGGACCAGAACGGCGACGGCCGGCTCACTCGGCGTGAGCTGACCAACACCGAGCTCCAGGGGGCGAGCGGCGGTGCGGTGGGCACCGCAGGCACCTCGGGCCGGGGGATCGTCGTCGAAGCCGCGCGCGGCTGGGTAGACACCGGCATCACTGTCAGTCGCGGGGATCGTATCTCGATTGACGCGAGCGGCACCGTGACGCTCAGCGGCAACGGCAACGACATCGCCGAACCGGCCGGCTCGCGCACCGGCCGCCGAGCCGACTCAGCGCCGCTGCGCAACGACCCGGCCGGCGCCTTGATCGCGCGAATCAACAACGGCGCGCCCGTGCTCGTCGGCAATCGCCGCACGTTCGTCGCGCCCGCGAGCGGCCGGTTGTATCTGTCCGTCAACGACGACCACTTCGCCGATAACGCCGGCGAGTACCGCGCGACGATATCGGTAAGCCGTTAGCGCAGGGTTGAATGAGGCGGCGAGCGTCGTTACGGCGCTCGCCGCCCGGTTCCCGCAGACAGCGAGAAGACCGCTAACGCGAGGATTGGTTCTTCGTCGCGGCCTCCGCGCCCGGCGGTTCGCTGAACGGATCCAGCGGGATGCGCTGATAACGAACCTCCAGGATCTCCAGTTCCTCCGAGCCGCCCGGAGCATGCAGGACCACCTGGTCGCCCGGCCCTGACTTCATCAGCGCGCGCGCCAGCGGCGACACCCAGCTGATATAGCCGCGATCCAGATCGATCTCGTCAGCGCCGACGATGCTCACGACCCGCTCCGTACCAGCGGCGTTGGCAAAGCGTACGGTGGCTCCAAAGAACACGTGCGTCAGGGCCCGCCCGGCTCGCGCGGTTTCGGGATCCACCACTTCCGCGGCGTCGATGCGCTTCGTGAGAAAGCGGATTCGACGATCGATCTGGCGCAGGCGCCGTTTCCCGTATTGATAGTCGGCGTTCTCGCTGCGGTCGCCGTTGGCGGCAGCCCAGGCAACCACCTCGGTCACAGCCGGCCGTTCCCGGCTGAGGAGAAACCTCAGCTCATCTCTGAGCCGCTTCAGGCCGGTCGGCGTGATGTAGTTCCTGCCGGCCGGAACCGCGGCGGCTTCCGCCTGTTCGGCGATCTGGTCCTCTTCGTCGTTCTCCGGACCGTCGCCGTCTGATTCCCTTGTGAATGCCTTGCTCATGCCTCCACCGATTCAATCACGATGCGACGGTCATCGTCCGTCGCGCAGGAAGCCGGAGACTTCCCTCATCAATTCCGGTCCGGCGTTGAGGGCTTCATCGTTATGATCCGCACCCTCGAGGATCGCCAGCCGTTTCGGTTCGCGTGCCGCCTCGAACAGCCTTCTGCTCTGCTCTACCGGGATGATGCTGTCGCGCGTTCCGGCGATCACGAGGATCGGGCACGCGGCACCGCCGATTCGATCGAGTGACTGATACCGATCGCGAAGCAGCAGGCCGACCGGGAGATAGGGGAAGTGATACCGCGCCGCGTCTGCGAGCGACGTGAACGGGGATCGGAGAATCAGCAGGCGCGGCGGCTGCTCGAGCGCGAGGCCGACAGCGACCGCGGCGCCAAGCGATTCGCCGAAGTAGATGATGCGCCGCGGGTCGACATCGGCCCGCGACTCGAGAAAGCGCCGGGCGGCGCGCGCGTCGCGCGCCAGGCCGGCCTCCGAGGGCGAACCGGGGTTACCGCCATAGCCGCGATAGTCGAAGATCAGCGCCGCGGCGCCGGTCGAGACCAGCCCGCGCGCGAGGTCCGCCCGGAAGGAGCGGTTCCCGGCGTTGCCGTTGAACACGACGACCGTGTCGCCGGTCGCAGGCGCGGCCGGCGCCGCGAACCAGCCGTTCAACGTCAAACCGTCTTCGGTCTGGAACGTGACGGTTTCGACTCGTTCGAGGCCGACCGCCGCTGGCGGCGGCACGGCCCCGAACGGGTGGTAGATCATGCGGCGCTGAGAGCCCCAGAACAGCAGCAACACCAGTCCGAGCGCGATGACGACGAGCCCAAGCATCCGGGTCACGCGCGCGTTCCTGGTTCTAGAAGCTGTTGATGAAGCTGAGGATCTCCGGGAGATCGACGCGGTTCGAGTAAGTCACGCCGGCGCAGTTCCCGTTGGTGACGTACGAGTTCACCGCGAGGACCACGTTGGTGCCGCTCAGAATGTCGGGGCCACCCGAGTCGCCGAAGCACACCCCGCCTTTGCCGTGCGCGGGATTCGCGGTCAGCTTGATGAACTCCTGGCTCGAGAGGTTATTGCTCTGAACGAGCAGGCTGGGCGCGAAGTACCTGATCGCCGTGAAGACCTGCTCCGGCGGCCCGCCGCCGCGGATGAAGCCCTGCACGCCGTAGCCGACGATGTCCACCTCGGTGCGCATCGGGAGCGAGTCTACGAGTCCCGGGGCCGGCAACTCTGCGAAGGCGCCGGGATTCACCGGAGTGTCGAGCGTGATGACCGCGACGTCGTGTGTATCGAATCCCTGGAGCCCGGGACCGCAGCCAGGACACCACTCGGGATCGTTGTGCACTGTGCCCTGGACGACCGCGAACGGCGGCTGCGACGCATACGAGACGAGCGCGGGAAGGTCCGGATCGAAGCAGTGCGCCGCGGTAAGGAACTTCGTCGGCGACAGCGCGGCGCCCGAGCAGACGAAGAATCCGCCGCCGGGAGCCGCTTGCAGCGCGATGCCGACGTAGGGGTGCCGGTTCCCGTCCGGGACGCCGTTGGTAACGGTCAGGCCAGGAACGGTCGTCGCGAGGACGACGCCGACGGCGACTGCAGCATTCAACCATCTCCGCATGTTTGCCTCCCTTGGGCGATTCGATGACGATGCATCGTATACCCTGCGGCAGGCAGCGAACAGTCGAGGTGTGCGCCCGGCCGGTATATTCTTTCTGCCCGTGAGCTTCCCCCCCGACGCCCGTACCAACCCCGACGCCCGGTGTTCCGGCCGATGCCGGGCAGGAGGGACGTCTTGGCCCGTACCGCCTGATTCGGGAGATCGGTCACGGCGGCATGGGCACCGTGTATCTTGGCGTCCGCGACGATGACGCGTTCCAGAAGCGCGTCGCGATCAAGGTGCTCAAGCGCGGCATGGACACCGACAGCATCGTCCGCCGCTTCCGGCACGAACGTCAGATTCTCGCCAGCCTCGAGCACCCGTTCATCGCCAGCCTTCTCGACGGCGGCAGCACGCCGGACGGCCGGCCGTACTTCGCCATGGAGTACGTCGAAGGACAGCCGGTCGTCGACTACTGCGACACGCACCGGCTCGACACCGCCGCGCGCCTGAAGCTCTTCCGGCACGTCTGCACCGCGGTTCAGTACGCGCACCAGAACCTGATCATCCACCGCGACATCAAGCCGGCCAACGTGCTCGTCATCGCCGATGGCACACCCAAGCTGCTGGACTTCGGCATCGCCAAGCTGCTGAATCCCGAGCTCGCGGGCCAGACGCTCGCGCCGACCGCTCCCGGGCTGCAGCTGATGACGCCGGAGTACGCCAGCCCCGAGCAGGTACGCGGCGACCCGGTGACCACGGCCACGGATGTCTACTCGCTCGGCGTGCTGCTCTACGAGCTGCTCGCCGGCCGACTGCCCTATCGCCTCACCAGCCGGGCGCCGGCCGACATCGTCCGCATCGTCTGCGAAGCGGAGCCGATGCGTCCAAGCACGGCAATCACCACCATCGAGCCGCAGCCGGCCGGCGATGCCGTCACGCAGAGCGCGCATCACTACGACTCTACGGCGGCTTCGAAGCGGGACCGCCGCCTGACGGTCGACGTCGACCGGCTGCGCCGTCAGCTTGCCGGCGATCTCGACAACATCATCCTCAAGGCGCTGAGCAAGGAGCCGCCGCGGCGGTATGCCTCGGTCGATCAGTTCTCCGAGGACGTGCGTCGGCACCTCGCGGGACTGCCAGTGATCGCGCGGAAGGACACGTGGGGTTACCGCACCACCAAGTTCGTGCGACGCAATCGCGCTGTCGTGGCCGCGGTCGCCGCGACGTTCGCGGTACTCGTCGCCGGCATCATCGGCACGACGTGGCAGGCGCGCGAGGCGCGCCTGGCGCGCGCCCGCGCCGAGCAGCGATTCGGCGACGTCCGCCAGCTGGCCAACGCATTCCTGTTCGACTTCCATGATTCGATCGCCGATCTCGAGGGCTCGACGCCGGCGCGCAAGCTCATCGTCAGCAAGGGGCTCGAGTACCTGGACAGGCTCGCGAACGACGCCGGCGATCGCGTCGATCTTCGCCGCGAGGTCGCGGCGGCGTACCTCAAGGTCGGCGACGTGCAGGGCCGTCCCTTCACGCCCAACCTCGGCGACACGGCCGGCGCCCTCGCGAGCTATCGCAAGGCCGTCTCGCTTTATGAATCGATTGGCGGTGAGACGGCTCGCGACGAGGCGATGCGACGGGAGCTGGCGCTGGCTTACATGCGGCTCAGCGACGTGCTCACGGCTGCGGGCGACACCGCCGCCTCGCTGTCGTTCGCGCAGAAGAGCCTGGCGATCGAGCGAGAAGTGTCGTCCGATGCGACGGACACGCCCGCCGCACGCCGGGCGCTGGTCGCCAGCTACACGCGCGTCGGCGACATGCTGGCCGCGACTGGCAACGTGACGGGCGCCCTCGAGCACCGGCGAACCGCGCTGGCGATCATGGAATCGGTCATCGCCGCCGCCCCGGACGATGTCGCCAACATCCGGCAACTCGGCGTCGCCTACCAGAAGCTCGGAAATACCCTCGGCAACCCGAACGCGCCGAACATCGGGGACCATGCCGGCGCCCTCGCGGCGCTCGAGCGATCCTCGGAGATCTTCCGCACAGCGTCGGCGCGCTTTCCCAGCAATGCGATGCTTCGTCGGAACCACGCCGTCGCCGAGAGCAACTCCGCCGACGTCCTCTTCGCGATGAAGCGCGTCGACGAGGCACTGGCGCGGGAGCGGCGCAGCCTCGCCGTCTACGAGGCGCAGGCGAAGGGCGATCCAACCAACGCCGCCGCGCAGAACGATCTCGCGATCGGATACTCCAAGATCGCGCAGCTGCTGGAGGCGATCGATAAGCCAGCCGAAGGGCTTGCCGAGCAACAGCGCGCCACGGACATTCATCGCCGCCTCGTCGCCGCCGATCCCCAGAGCAGCGACATGAAGCAGGAGCTCGCCTCGGATCTCAACCGGGAGGCCACGCTCCAGGCGAAGCTCGGCATGCGCGAGCCGTCGCTCGCCAACCATTCGCGAGCGGTCGACATCAGCCGCGAGCTGACCGCCGCCAATCCAAGCGACTACGAGCTGCGCTTCGCGCTGGGCATCGCGCACGCCGGGCGCGGCGATGCGTACCTCGAGTTCGCGCAGGCAGCGCGCGGCGCCTCGCGCGCCGCAGATCTGGCCGCCGCCGAACGCGACTACACGAGCGCTCTCGAGATTTACAAGAAGTTGCAGGATGCCGGCACGTTCGCCGCCGCCGACATGGAGTACGTCGACAAGGCCCGCGCGGGGCTCGAGAAGGTCGGCGCCGAGCGCACAGCCGGGCGATAGCCGCTGGACGGCTGCAGGGTCTGGGCCTGCGGCTACCGCAACCAAGGCGGCAGGCTATGATCGGCGTATGAAGTACGCGCTGGCTCGGCCTTGTCGCGTTGGCGGTTCTAGTGGCTGTCCCCATCGGCGCCCAGGGCCCATCCCCGGCTGGCGCCGATCAGACCCGCTGGTGGGCTCACGTCACGACGCTTGCCGACGACAGCCTCGAAGGACGGCAGACCGGCACTGACGGCTATCGCAAGGCGGCGTCGTACGTGGCCGAACAATTCCAGCGAGCCGGGTTGAAACCCGCCGGCACGCAGGGCTACCTGCAGAGCGTGCAGTTCATGCGCCGGAGCATCGTCGAGGCGCAGTCCCGGGTCGCGCTCGTGCGCGGCGGCACGGACGACGTGCTCCGGTTTGGTGAGGACGTGACCATCAGCTTGCGCGCGGAGCTGGCGCCGACCGTGGACGCGCCGCTGGTGTTCGCCGGCTACGGAATTTCGGCGCCGGACGCCGGACACGACGATCTGGCAGGACTCGATCTCAAGGGCAAGGTCGTCGTCTTCATCAATGGCACGCCGTCGAGCATCAACGGAGCGCCGGCGGCGCACTACCAGAACTGGTCCGTTCGCTGGCCGTCGCTGAAGGCCGCGGGCGCCATCGGCGCACTCTCGATCCTCAACCCGAAAACCATGGAGCAGCCGTGGGAACGGACGGCGCCGAGCCGCCTGAATCCGGTGATGACACTCGTCGATCCCCGCTTCAACGACCTCGCGGGGATGAAATTCAGCGCCAGCGTCAACCCGGCCAGCGCCGAGCGCCTGTTCGCGGGATCCGGCCACCCGTTCGCGGAGCTGCTGGCGCTCGCCGGGGAGCGGCAGCCGCTGCCGACGTTTGTGCTGCCGGCAACGTTGCGCGCCCGCGTCACGCTCGAATCGACGCCAATTGAATCGGACAACGTCGCCGCGCTGCTGCCGGGCAGCGATCCCGCGCTGGCAGCCGAGCATGTCGTCCTGACCGCCCACCTCGATCACGTTGGCGTTGGCGCCGCGGTCAACGGCGATCGCATCTACAACGGCGCCATGGACAATGCGTCGGGGATCGCGACGCTGATCGAAGTGGCACGGCACCTGGCAGCGACGACGCCGCGGCCGAAGCGGTCCACGTTGTTCGTGGCCGTCACGGCCGAGGAGCATGGCCTGCTCGGCTCGCGCTATTTCGCCGGCAACCCGACCGTTCCGAAGGCCAGCATCGTCGCCAACATCAATATGGACATGTTCCTGCCGCTCTTCGCGATGAAGTCGGTAATGGTGCTGGGGCTGGAAGAGTCCGATCTCGGCGATCGCGTGCGCGAAGTGGCGGCGGCCAGCGGGCTCGCGGTCGCCGGCGATTCCGAGCCGCAGCGTAACCGCTTCACGCGTTCCGATCAGTACAGTTTCATCCGGCAGGGCGTGCCGTCATTGGCAATGAAGGTCGGCTTCGAGCCGGGGTCTCCAGAGGCCGCAATCGATGCGAAGTGGACGAAGGAGCGCTATCACCAGCCGTCGGACGACCTGCAGCAGCCGGTCGACCTGGGCGCGGCGATCACTTTCACGCAGTTCGTCGGCGCGCTGTCGGCGGACGTCGCGAACCGCGCGGCGCGGCCGCAATGGAAGGCGTCGAGCTTCTTCAAGCGGTTCGAGCCGGCGGCCGGCTCCAGGTAGCACGCGCAGCCGCTGGCCAGGGTCTCGCCTGCCTCAGCGCGCACAACCGTGGCAACTGGCGCGCGCCATGTCGACAGCCGCGATCAATTCGACGGCAGGCCGGCCTTCCACGATCACCTCGCCACGGTCCCGGACGACGAGGACCGGACAGGCGGCCGACCGAATGACCCGCTCGGCGACGCTTCCCATCAGCAGGTGCGACAGGCCACTCCGGCCATGCGTCGACATGACGACGAGATCCGCGCCGAGGTCGGTCGCGGCGGCCGTGATGACCTCGGAAGGGAAACCGGGACGGACTTCCCTGGAGATCTGCCCTTCGAGTGCAAGCTTCTCGCTGAGCGCGCCCAGACGCGTGCGGGCCGCCCAGTAAGTGTCGTCCAGACGTTCAGCCGACAGGCTTTCGGAGGATTCGACCGGGCCACGCGTGACGGGCGAGGGTTCGAGGGCATGAATGAGGTGCAACGAGGCTCCCAGCCGTCCCGCCAGCGCCGCGGCATAGTGCGCCGCTCTCTCGGAGGGTTCGCTGAAATCGACGGGGACGACAATCTTCGTGATCAAGGCGTCCATAACTACTCCCGCGGCAAGAACTACCACCAGAACAGCACATACGATCGGCTTCCGAATCTGCGTTGACTCTCACGACCGCAAACACAACACCCGACATCAGCGCTCGCCCGGCCGCCGGAGCAACAGGTACTTGATGCAGCCGCGCAGCCATACCTCGCCGCTGCGGTCGTCATGCCTGCTGCCGATCGTTTCTCCGAGGACGTGCGCGTAGTCACCGCCAAGCCGGTGCACCTCCTGGCCCAGCCGGCGATCCGCCTGGTTCATCAGGTCGCGATAACACTGATCCCACAGCTCGCCGCCGTGGGTCAGGCCGCCGGCCACTCGCATGCTGTCGGCTTCGACGGTGTGTTCGCCCATCGGTTCGGCGTCGAGCGGTGGAAGCTCACGATGCCAATAGACGACCTTGCGGTCGCCTTCCGGATTGCCCGCGGACGATTCGCCGACCCGACCGGCGGCGGCAGAGGCTTGCAGATCATTCAGCATGATGAAGTTCCCACCTCGACTACGAGACGCATGAATCATTCCAATAAAACCCGACCATCAAGCCGCCTGGGATTTCAGCGAATTGAGAAATCGAGCTCGATCGTCACGAGGACGTTGACCGGCACGGCGCCAAGGCGTCCGGGCTCGAACCGCCACTGGGCAACGGCGGCCACGGCTTCTTCATCGAGGCCCCCTGCATCCAGTGAACGGACGACACGGATCTGCGACGCGCATCCGTCGCCGGTGACGATAGCTTCGAGCACAACCCTGCCTTGAATCTTGTTCAGGAGCGCCTGGCTCGTGTACCTGGGCTTTACTTCGAGGATCAGCCGCGGCGCGGACACGGAGCCGCCAGCACGGTAGACGCCACCGCCAGTTCCACCGCCGGATCCGCGACCGAGGCCGGGGCCACGTCCCGAACCGATCCCGGTCCCGCTTCCAGTACCAACTCCACCGCCTGACCCTGGACCTCTCGACGTACCGGACGTCACGCCGCCAGCCGGCAGTCCAACCTCCTCGAAAAGACCCGAGGCCAGCGGCTTCGCGTCGAGCACGATCGATGGGAGCGAGGACACGTCCTCGACGGCAGGCGTGGAAGTCGTCGCCACCGGGAATGCTGGCGCCTCCTTTCGCACCCGAAGGGTCACCGCATCCGCGCCTGCGCCCTGGGCGCGACGGATTGGCTCCGGCTGCCGATTACCTCCCCCGCCACCGCCCTTCCCCGTCGGTTGCAGTTCGGGCGCCAGAAACACAAGATGCCGAACGTCAGCTCTCCGTTGGTCGGTGGTCGGTCCGGCTCGCCCAGCGTTGATGCCTGGCGCCGAGGTGATCGCGGCCACGATAGCGGCGAGGGTCACATGCAGCGCAACCGAGGCCACGAGCTGGGTCAGAGGGCCCAACCGGCGATGGGGCAACCGCGGCGTGCCAGGCGCGCGCGGGTCGAGATGGAGCACGAAGAAAGGTCTCGCAAAGCGGATACCGAGGGCACCTGAGACGAGGTTTTCACGGCTACGCTCGCAATCGGGCGTCGCCCGGCCGATTCACGAGGTCCATCGCATCGTCCCGGCTCGTCGGCATCACGATGGGGTGCGGACAAATCCCCATCGAGTCGCAAAATCCCGCGCCGCGGGTCATCCATGAAGCCGTGGAGTTGCTCGATCAGATTGTGAGAAGGGCGGGCCGACGGGCGTTCTGGCAATCCGGCAGGACACACGCAGATGGGGCACGGTATCCGAGCAGGTCCGGTGGACCTGCGTCTGCGGATTCGTGCGCACCCAGGCGCATCTCGCACGCCTCGAGCTCTCGTCACGATCCCGATCCGTCAGGTCCGCACGGCGCGGATGCCGTGCCCTGCATGCTGCCGAAGCACAGAACGGGCCATCCGCCGAATTCGAGAACCGCACGCCGATGTCGGCCGGCGGCGCTTGTTCACGCGCTGGCGCATCGCTCGTGGCTCCGGCAATCCGTTTGCAGATTCCTGAAGTTCATGCAGGAGCCGACTCGGATGGCGAGTCCCCGGACTCATCAAACCGGCCGTCCCCCTTCGGAGGCACAATCCATGGCCGCCCAGCGACCGCCGTTCACCGTCATCCTGCTCGCAGCTACGACCTTCGCAACGAGCCTGCTGGCGCAATCGTCGATTACGGGCCTGAGCCAGGCTCCGCCGCCGCTGCTGCTGGATTCGATCACGGGACCCGACTCATTCAAGTTCTACTGCGCGCCATGTCATGGCACGGCAGGCCGAGGCGACGGGCCGATCGTGCCGGCCCTCAAGACCCGCCCCACAGACCTGGCGTCGCTGGCCCGGCGAAACGGCGGTTCGTTTCCAAAGGATCGCGTGCTCGCCGTTGTCACTGGCGCCGGCCGCCCGGTGGCCGCGCATGGTTCCAGCGACATGCCCCCATGGGGCCCGGTCTTCCTCGGGCTAGATCCTTTAGAGCCCCGCGTCAAGCTGCGCATTCAGAACATCGTCACGCACGTCGAGTCATTGCAGGAGCCGCCTGCCAGGGCGGACGACCTCGGCGCAAGGCTGTTCAAGACGCACTGTGCGACCTGCCACGGGGCGAACGGCCGAGGCAACGGACCGCTCGCCGATCAACTCCGGCGCACGCCGCCGGACCTGACGAAGTTCACGGCGAGGAATGGCGGCCTGTTTCCGGACGAGCGCCTGCGGCGGATCATCGACGGCCGCGACGTGCCGTCTCACGGCGACCGTGACATGCCGGTGTGGGGTGACGTCTTCAGGGACCCTCGAGAGGGCCGCTCCTCCGAGGCCGGGAAGGGGCGTGTCGACGCAATCGTCAAGTACCTGCAGGGCATCCAGGAACGCGCGGCAAACTAGCAAGCGGAGATGTGTCCCCTCGTCACGCGAGATTGCATCGCGGCGCCGGACTGCGGAGCGCCTGTTCCGACACGCGCTCGAGCAGTTGCGAAAGCGGGCCTCCACGGCCGGCAGCCTTCTTCAACCGACAGGTCCGCGTTACCGGCTCGAACTCGGGACAGACGACGGTCGAGACTTCGCCTTCGAGGGTCGTCAGTCTCGGGACATTCGCCTGAAGCACGGAACACCAGGCCGACGTGATGGCCATAAGCACCTGAACGCTCGAACAGCAACGGCTGTACCAAGCGGACTTGCCTGGACACTCCCAACCCGATCGCGGGCCGTCGCGAAAGGCCAGCGCAGCGCAGCCGGCAGCGGATTCTTTCCCGGGTTGGAGGAATTCCCCGCAGTGGCGAACGGAGCGGCGTGCGAAAGCACCGCGCCGGCGCCGCTCTCCCTGGAACGTGCAGTGGCTCGCCAGTTGCTCTCTCTTCGACACGAAGGAGAGTTTCGATTGCCGCCACTCCGTACGATGCGCCCGGTCTACGTCGACCGCCTGCCGCCGTGCAACCACGGCTGCCCGGCCGGCGAAAACGTCCAGGCCTGGCTCGCCGAGGCGCAAGCAGGCCGCTATCGCGAGGCCTGGGACATCATCCTGCGCGACAATCCAATGCCGGCCGTTCACGGGCGCGTGTGTTATCACCCATGCGAGGACGCGTGCAACCGTAAGGACGTCGACGCTGCGGTCAGCATCCATGCGGTAGAGCGATTCCTCGGCGACATGGCACTCCGTGAAGGGTGGACCGCCGCCCCGGACGAACCACGATCGAATCACCGTGTGCTGGTCGTCGGCGCCGGACCAAGCGGCCTCTCGGCTGCCTGGCACCTGGCTCGCCGTGGCCACACCGTCGTCGTCCACGAGGCGGGGCCGATGGCGGGCGGCATGATGCACTTCGGCATTCCGAAGTACCGCCTCCCGCGCCAGGTGCTGGACGGAGAGATTGAACGCATCCGTAGAATCGGCGTCGAGATCATCCTGAATCACAAAGTGACAGATCTCGCAGCCGAGAGGGCCAGCGGGCGGTTCGACGCTGTCTTTCTCGCCGTCGGCGCCCACCTCAGCAAGCGCCAGGACATCCCGACGCGTGACGCCGGAAAGGTCTACGACGCCCTGCAGTTTCTCAAGGAGGTCGAAACCGAGCCGATGCCGCGCCTGGGCCGGCGGGTGGCGATCTACGGCGGCGGCAATACCGCCATGGACGCGGCGCGGACTGTCGCCAGACTCGGTGCTGAACCGCTCATCATCTACCGTCGCACGCGCGAGCAGATGCCCGCCCATGACTTCGAGGCAGACGAAGCAATCGAAGAAGGCGTCAAGATCCACTGGCTGCGCACGATCAAGGACATCGACGGTACGAGGCTTCACGTCGAGGTGATGCGTCTCGACGAGAACAGGTATCCGGTGCCGACCGGCGAGTTCGAGACGCTCGAAGCCGATTCCGTGATTCTCGCCCTCGGACAGGACACCGACACGACGTTTCTGAAAACCGTTCCTGGCATCGCCTTCAAGAACGACGGAACGGTGGTCGTCGGAACCGACATGCAGACCGGCTGCGCGGGCGTGTTCGCGGGCGGCGACATGGTGCCGGACGCGCGCACGGTCACGACCGCCGTCGGGCACGGAAAGCGGGCGGCGCAGGCAATCGACGGCTGGCTTCGCCGCGAGGCGCGCACGAAGCCGCCGAAGCACGAGGTCGCAACGTTCGAGGCGCTTCGGCTCTGGTACCACACAGAGGCACAGAGACGCGACCAGGGCACGATCGATGTCGAGCGAAGGCGGCACACGTTCGACGAAGTGGTCGCCGGCCTCGATTCGACCGGAGCGCGTTACGAGGCGCAACGCTGCCTGTCCTGCGGCAATTGCTTCGAGTGCGACGGCTGCTACTCGGCCTGCCCCGAGCAAGCCGTCATCAAGCTCGGCCCGGGCCGACGATACGAGTACGACCTCGACAAGTGCACGGGCTGCGCGATCTGTTACGCCCAGTGCCCATGTGGCGCGATCACGATGCTCCCCGAACCCGCCGCTACGCCAGCGGCCAGCGTGTAGACCGGCTCCGGCCTCAGGGTGGCCGATGGGATCGACGTCATGACGAACAGCATCAAGACTCTCGACGGTAACGAGGCGGCAGCCTCGATTGCCTACCGCGCGAACGAGATCTGCGCGATTTATCCCATCACTCCTTCCTCGGCCATGGGGGAGTTGGCCGACCAGTGGGCATCGGAAGGCAGGACCAACGTCTGGGGGGCGGTGCCGCACGTCGTCGAGATGCAGGGTGAAGGAGGCGCCGCCGGGGTGGTGCACGGAGCGTTGCAGACCGGGACCCTGGCGACCACGTTCACCGCCTCCCAGGGCCTGCTGTTGATGATCCCGAACATGTTCAAGATCGCCGGCGAGCTGACGCCCGCGGTATTTCATGTTGCGGCACGCGCGCTGGCCTCCCACGCGCTCTCGATCTTCGGCGATCACTCCGACGTCATGGCCGCCCGCATGACCGGCTGGGCGATGCTCTGTTCCGGCTCCGTGCAGGAGGCGCACGACCTGGCGCTGGTCGCGCAAGGCGCGACGCTGGCGTCGCGCGTTCCGTTCGTGCACTTCTTCGACGGGTTCCGCACGTCGCACGAGGTCAGCAAGATCGAAATCCTCTCCGACGACGACGTCAGAGCGATGATCGATGAGGAGCTGGTGTTCGCACACCGGGCCCGGGCGCTGGACCCTGACCGGCCCGTCGTGCGCGGCGTCGCCCAGGACCCGGACGTCTTCTTCCAGGGCCGCGAGCGGGCAAATGCCTACCAGGCGCTGGTCCCGTCGATCGTCGAGGCGGCGATGGATCGACTCGCCCGGCTGACCGGCCGCCGATACCGCCTGTTCGACTACTTCGGCGCCGCCGACGCTGAGCACGTGGTCGTGCTCATGGGCTCAGGCGCTCAGACTGTCATGGAGACCGTCGATTACCTGAATGGCCGAGGGGCGAAGCTTGGCGTCGTACAAGTGCACCTGTTCCGGCCGTTCTCGGCGCGTCATCTGCTGGACGCGCTTCCCCGCTCCGCCACGGCAATCGCAGTCCTCGATCGGACCAAGGAACCCGGCGCGCCCGGCGAGCCCCTTTATCAGGACGTGGTGACGGCCTTCGCCGAAGCGATGGCCGACGGGCGCCGCCTCGAAATGCCGCGGATTGTCGGCGGGCGTTACGGTCTCGCCTCCAAGGAGTTCACCCCGGCGATGGTCAAGAGCGTATTCGACAACCTCGGGTCGGCCGCGCCGCGGAACCACTTCACGATCGGCATCACCGACGACATCTCGAGCACCAGCCTGGATTACGACCCCGGGTTCATCACCGAAGGGGCCGGCGTCGTCGGCTGTCTCTTCTATGGCCTCGGCGCCGACGGGACGGTGGGAGCCAACAAGAACTCGATCAAGATCATCGGTGAGCAGACGCCTGGTCACGCCCAGGGCTTCTTCGTCTACGACTCGAAGAAGTCCGGGTCGCGCACGACGTCGCACCTTCGCTTCGGACCGCAGCCGATCCGATCGACGTACCTCCTGCAGCGGGCGCAGTTCATCGCCTGTCATCAGTTCCAGTTCGTCCACCGCGTCAGCATGCTCGACGAGGCGACCGACGGCGCCGTGTTCCTGCTCAACAGCCCCTTCGGCCCGGCTGATGTCTGGGATGAGCTCCCCCGGACGATGCAGCAGGAACTCATCCGCAAACACATCCGGCTCTACGTCATCGACGCGGATCGGGTCGCGATCGAGGCGGGCATGCCCGGCCGGATCAACACCATCATGCAGACCTGCTTCTTCGCGATCTCAGGCGTGCTGCCTCGCGACGAAGCGATCGCCCACATCAAGACCGCGATCCGGTCGACCTATGCGCGGAAGGGACAGGAACTGGTCGAGAGCAACTTCGCGGCTGTCGACCGCGCTCTCGAACACCTGCATGAAGTCGCGGTGCCGGCCGAGGCGACCAGCACACGGATGCCGAGCCCGCTCGTGCCCGCGCACGCGCCCGAGTTCGTCAGGCGGGTCACCGCCATGATGATCGCGGGGCGCGGCAATGAGCTGCCGGTCAGCGCTCTCCCTGCGGATGGCACCTACCCGTCGGCGACGGCCCGATGGGAGAAGCGGAACATCTCCGACAGCGTCCCTGTCTGGAAGCCCGAGCTCTGCATCCAGTGCGGAAACTGCGTGATGGTGTGCCCGCATGCCGCGGTTCGCGCGCGCTTTTACGGCCTCCCGTCGCTGGTCAACGCGCCCGAAGGCTTCGCGTCGGCTCCCCTGGCGGGCCGCGGGTTTCCCGACCTGCGCTACACGCTTCAGGTGGCGGTCGAGGACTGCACCGGGTGCGAGCTCTGCGTCGAGGCGTGCCCCGTGCGAAGCCCTGGGGCTGCGGAGAGCCGCGCCATCCGCATGGCAGCGAAGGCGCCGATCCTGGAGCAGGAACGGAGGAATCTCGAGTTCTTCGACACGCTTCCCGAAAACACACCGGCCTCACTTGATGCAGAGCTGGTACGGGGCGCCCAGTTCCTGACGCCGCTCTTCGAGTTCTCCGGCGCGTGTGCCGGCTGTGGCGAAACGCCCTATCTCCGCCTCCTCACCCAACTCTTCGGCGACCGTTTGCTCGTGGCCAATGCCACCGGCTGTTCGTCGATCTATGGCGGCAATCTGCCCACGACCCCCTGGTCGGTCAACAAGCTGGGACGCGGGCCGGCGTGGGCAAACTCGCTGTTCGAGGACAACGCGGAGTTCGGGCTCGGGTTCCGGCTGTCTCTCGACAAGCAGCGCGCCGAGGCCGAGCGCCTGCTTGCGAGCCTGGCGCCGCATCTCGGGCCGGCGCAGGTTCGCGACCTGCTCGAGGCGCGGCAGATCAGCCAGCAGGACGTCGACGCGCAGCGGGATCGCGTCGCGGCCCTCGAGAAGGCGTTGGCGCCGCTCGCCGATGCGACTGCCCGCCGCCTGGGCACGATCGCGAAGCACCTGGTGCGCAAGAGCGTCTGGATTGTCGGCGGCGACGGGTGGGCTTACGACATTGGCTATGGCGGCCTGGATCACGTCCTCGCCTCGGGCTGCAACGTCAACATCCTCGTCCTCGACACCGAGGTCTACTCGAATACCGGCGGCCAGGCCTCGAAGTCGACGCCGCGCGGCGGAGTGGCCAGGTTTGCGGCTGGCGGCAAGCAGGGCCGCAAGAAGGATCTCGGCCTGATGGCGATGGCCTACGGGAACGTCTACGTGGCGCAAGTCGCCATGGGCGCCTCCTCACAGCAGACGATGGACGCGATGCTCGAAGCCGAGGCCCACGACGGACCATCGCTGGTCCTCGCCTACAGCCACTGCATCGCGCACGGCATCGACATGCGGTTCGGGATGCGGCAGCAGAAGCTGGCGGTCGCATCCGGACACTGGCCGCTCTATCGATTCAAACCGCCGGCAGGCGGCCGGAACAGGCAGGAATTCGTGCTCGATTCCCAGGCCCCGTCAATTCCGCTGAAAGCCTACGCCTACAACGAGAATCGCTACAAGATGCTCGCGTACACCAACCCGGACGAGGCAACGCGGCTGCTCAACCTGGCGCAGGACGACGTCGACGAGCGGTGGCGTCTCTACTCCAGCCTCGGCGACCGCTGGCCGGCGGCCGCGCGACGCGGAAAGGGTGAGGCCGGCAGGGGACACCGCCTGGAGCCGGCCTAAACGACGACCGCTTCGAAGTCCCGGAAGCGGCGACCGAACTCGCCCAGCCAGTCGGCGCCGAGCACCAGCAGCGCTGTCGACAGTGCGTCGCATTCGAGCGAGGTGCGGCCGCGCACCGCAACCGCGCGAGCGGCGGTCGTCGGCGCGCCCGAGCGGGGGTCCATCACGTGACCATAGACCCGCCCCTGCGATTCGAAGGTCTTGCCGTGCACCGCTGAAACCGACAGCGCGCTGTCTCGCAAGTCAAATGCGCGCGGGCTGCCTGCCGGCGGTTTCCAGCCGATGCGCCAGGCCGGCGAGTCCGGTGGCGCGCCCAGCGCGTGAACGCTGCTCGTACCACCGTGGAGCAGCGCCGAGGTGATGCCGTGGCCCCGAAGAATCTCGATCGCAGAGTCCACGGCGCAGCCTTTTCCAACCGCGCCGAGATCGATGCGCATGTCGGGCCGTCCGAACTGCACCGTGCTGGCCGCCGGATCGAGATGGAGATGCCGCCACCCGACAGAGGATTCCGCATCCTGACGGACCGCGTCGCCGGGCACAGCCCCGGCCCCATCGACGAAACCCCATGCCCGCATGAGGGGGCCGACGCTGATGTCGAACGCTCCTTCGGTGGCGCGCGAGAGAGCCCGACATCGTTCGAGCAATGCGAAAAGTCCTGGCTCGATCTTGACCGGCGCCTGGCTCGCCCGCGCGTTGATCCATGAGACGTCGCTCGACGGACGATAGGCGCTCAATTGCCCGTCGAGCCGCGCGATCTCGGCGAGCGCTTCTTCGCCGGCGGCGCGCAGCCGCACCGGGTCGCCGGGCCCCAGCACGAGCTCGAAGCGCGTGCCCATGGCCTCGAGGCCAAGCAGGACGGGCGCGGATGGAAGGCTCAGGACCACGCTACGTCAACAGCTTCCGCTTCTTCTCGTCGAACCGCACCAGGGACTTCTGCCGGTAGGCGGCTTCGGCCATCGACACGACCGCCTGGACGCGCACGCCGAGATCTTCGCTGCAATTGGGCGGCGTGTTGCTCCGGATGCTCTGCAGGAAGTTGCGCATGTGCTTGACGTGGGTCTCCCCGGCGTCCGGCGGCGTGAGATCGCCGGCCTCGAGCTGGTCGACGTAGAACCGCTCCGGCGTCACCTCGAGTCGAGAGCCACCCATGGACAGATTTCCATGCTGGCCGCGAATCACGTCTTCGATGCCGCGCTCGTTGGTCGTGGCGCCGGCCAGGTAGATCATCACGCCGCTTGGAAAGTCCACCATCATCATCGTCGTATCCGCCACCTCGCGCCGCTCGCCGTAGGGCTTGCCGTCCGGGCCAGGCCCGGCGTCGGTGTTGCCGAGATCGCCGCCCATGCAACTGACGGAGCGGGGGAACTCCTTGAGGTCCATGGCAAGCATCAGCGGATACAGCCGGTGCGGCCACAGGTCGCCGATGATGCCGGTGCCATAGTCCCAGTACTTCCGCCAGCGGAAGAACCGCTCGACGCTCCACGGGCGTTTCGGGGACGGACCGAGCCACGTCTTCCAATCCACCGTTTGCTCGTTCGCCTCCGGGTTGAGCGTGTAGTTCCATTCACCTTTCGGGTTGTTCCGGCAGTAGCTGCCCTGAGCCCAGAGCAGCCGGCCCAGCGACCCGCCGCTGATGATCTCGCGGGCCTTCAGCCACCGCGGATCGCTGCATCCATGGGCGCCGACCTGGACGAGGCGCTGGGCTCGCCTGGCCGCGTCCTGAATCGCGAACGCTTCGTCGAGCCGCCGCGTCATCGGCTTCTCGATGTAGAGATGTTTGCCCGCCATCAGAGCATCCACACCCATCAGGCCATGCCAGTGATCGGGCGTGGCGACGACGACGGCGTCGATGTCCTTGAGCTCGAGCAGCTTGCGATAGTCGACATAGACCTGGCTTTCCGGGCAGCCGGCAGTCACCTGGGCTTTGCGGCGGGCCGCCTCCCACACGTCGCAGACGGCGATCACATCGACGTTGTCGCCCGTCATCTGATCGCCAACCAGGTTGCGCAGGTGGCCGCCCCCCATCGTGTTGACGCCGATGATGCCCAGATGAATACGGTCGTTCGCGCCCAGGATCCGCGAGGTGCCAGCCGCGCCCTGGAACGCCCGCGCCGTGGTGAGCGACCCGGCCACCGCCAGCGTCGTCGTTCCGACGGTGGTTTTCATGAACTCACGCCGCGAGACGCCGCCGGAAGTGTGCTCACTCATGACGCCTTCCTGTTCTTCGCTGCAGACGCAGTCAGACCAACTGGTACTCGGCCGGCGTCACATCGACGCGCCCGCCCGCCACAACGGCCTGGTTGGCCTTGTGTGCTGCGACCGTCGCGCGAAATCCTTCGCGCGCGCCGCAGATGGACGGCCGGCCTTCACGGACACTGCCAACGAAACTCTCGAACGCCAGCAGCAACGCCGGCTTCTCGGGACCAGGGGCACCGTCCTTGCCTGGCTCCTTGCCCGCCTGAAGCAGCTTCGTGGCGTCGGCGACCATCGCGATCCCGGTCTCATCGTGCACGGTCTCCTTGCGGGCGTAGACTTCCCAGCCGAGGAGCGCCGAATCGGACTCCTTGACCAGCCAGCTCTGGTTCTCCTTCATCAGAAGGCTGCTGTTGCTGCCCTGGAAGACCGTGTAGGCGCCGCCGAACGAGCTCGCGAGCGTCGCCCGATAAGTGAGACGCGTCCGGCCCACGTCCATGAAGCACAGCACCGTGTCGGGTACCGCGCGACCGTCCTTCCACGCGACGAGCGATCCGGCACCCGTAATCGCGCTCGGATAGGCGCCGAGGTACTGCGCCGCCAGGTCGAGCTGGTGAATGCCCACCTCTCCCATCAGACCTGGCGACCCATCCTGCAGGCGCCAGTTGAGCTCGCGCTCCCGCTCGGGCGTCGGGCCCGCGCGGCGCCAGCTCTCCTTCTTGTTCCATTGCGCGTTCACCAGCGCCACGTCGCCCAGCACGCCGCTTTTCACGAACTGCGAGACGTGCCGGTAGAGTGAGTTCGCGCGGCCCTGGAGGCCAGCCTGGAATACCTGCTTCGGTGTCCGGAGCGCCGCAGCCGCCAGCGCCCGCGCATCATCGATCGTCGAGGCCAGGGGCGCTTCGCAGTAGACATGCTTCCCGGCCTCCAGGCTGGCGAGCACGATGTCCTTGTGGGTTGGCGTCGGCGTGGCGATGACCACCGCGTCGATCTCGGATGATTCCAGGATGCGACGGAAATCCGTCACGCTCGCTGCCGTCGGCGCTGCCGCGGCGCTGCGCTTGAGGAACGGCTCGTAGGTGTCGCAGATCATCCCCGCGCGCGCCGTGGTCATGCGCCCGAGCGTGGCGAGGATCTCGCGGCCCCGCGCGCCGAGGCCGACGACGCCGAACACCACGGGCGGCCCGGCGGAGGCGTCCTGAACCGGCGTCTGCGCCGCGGTCAGGCCGCGTTCGCTGAGCAGCAGCGCGAGCGTTCCGGCTGCGGTCCGGAAAAAGTCCCGACGATCGAGGGCGGTGTTCATAGGCCTTCAGCCCGTTCAGCGAAAAATCTCGCGCCGATGTGAAGAATTCCTCGATACCCGTGTCGCGCCCGGGGGCTCTGCAGCAGCGCTGCCGGCTTTGCTGGCCGTGGGCGCGCAAATGAGAGCCTGCGAGCCGGTGCCGTTGCCAGTTGCGTGCCGCGGCGGTCAGAAGGATGGCTGCAGCCATCCCTCTCGATCTTCATGACCGCGGCAGGCACTACCGCCTGCCTGGCTCAGTGACGCCTGGAATCTCCCGCTTGCGGGGGGTAGTCAACGAGGAACATGTAGGCCGCCGCCACTTCAACGTCCTGCAGGTAGGAAAATACCGGCATCCGTCCGCGGTAGTGAAACGCCGGATCTCCCGTCATCACCGGCGCGCCGCTGCGGACCTTCGTCACGAAATCGGCGACGGGTTTGTCCTCGAGGATCGTCGTCAACGGCGGAATCGTTCCTTGAATGAGGCGCGCCTGTCCGGATGGTCGTGGACCGACGGCGTCATGGCAGATGTGGCAGGTACCCTTGACGACGTGCTCGCCGAGCCGTGCCCAGCTTGTCGTGCGTCGCGACTGTGGTGAACCATCTGCGGCGCCGGCGAGCGCCGTCAAGTAGGCGTAGAGCACGTCGATCTCGGCCTCCTGCAGGTGCGCGAGCGCCGGCATCCGTTGCCCGCCTTTCTGAATTCGCTGATAGAGGTCGGCGCGCGCTCGAGCGGCCTGCGTGCGGACAGCCGAGCCCGCGGCCGCCTTCCCCTCCTGCTTCAGGTGCTGTCGGACAAATTCGACCGACGACCCCTGCACCAGGCCAAGCACAGACTTGATCTCCGGGAGTGACCCCGTGCCCTCGGCCCGATGGCAGGATTGACAGTTGAGCCGATACAGATCAGCGCCGCTCAGCAGAATAGGACGTCCGATCGGCAACGCCGCGCCCGGCTGCAGTGGTCGCTGGGGCGACGCCGATGGTGTGGGTGGTGGACCGTAGGTCGCCGCGCTGCGACCCAGCGTGCTGTCGCCGTAAGTGAGACCCAGGCGGTTCAGCCAGCTGGGACCTGCGACCGCCGTGACCACTGGTTCCGGTGGCTTCGATGCCGGCACGGCTTGCTCGTGCGAGGAGCCGCCACCAACGACCGTCAGCGTCATCCCGACGAACAACCCCGCCACGAGCGCGAGCCAGTTACTCGGCATGTGAGGCCTACTTTTTCAGGCCACGTTCGACTTGAGTCATCCCGAGCAGCCACGTGGGTCGCTGCTCGAGGAGTCAGCGTCGCCGCCACGGCACGCATCCGAACCCTGTCAGGGAGCAATGCCCGTGCCCGTCTCACTCGCGCCGAATCGCCTCGGAATCGAGCGGTTTCGCCCGGCGTGGTCAGCCGGTCGGGCCCAGTCGACCGGGCGCGCTGAGAATTTCACGCGGGTGCGGACTATTCCGCAGGCGGCGCCGGAAACGGCCTGGAAAACCCCTGAGGGCACCAACCAGCACCAGCGCGCCCGCCAGCAGGGCGTAGTCGAGCTGCACGCCGAGGACGAAGACTCCGATGGCGCCGTACACGAAACCGGCGGCGGCGAGGGTGACGGACCACGCCACCGAGCCGAGCAGACCACATATCAGTGTCGCGCCGATCGCCACGGAGAGTGTCGGACAGGGAAGAACCCCAAGCGGAGCCGCATAGGCGTACGTCATCCAGTGATCGGTTTTCAGGAAGTGCGGATATCCCGAGCCAAACGCGACCAGCACGACGCCAACGGTCACGAGGATGGGGGTGCCGAAGCTGACGGGATCCGTTGAAAGGCGACTCGCCAGTCGAACGACGACGAGGAACAGAGCGACGAACACGGTACCGTTGAACGGGTTGCCCCACGCCCACGCCGCGGCGCTCACCGACAGCAACGGCGCCGAAAGGATGCAGGCGGCAACGCGAGTCGTTGGGCGCCAGCCACAGGCGCACGCTGTGCACAGCACCAGCAGAACGCCGTGCCAGGCGACGGCTACCGTCCGCCATTCATTGGCGATCGTGGTCGCACTCGCCAGGATCGCGTCGGCAGAAGGCATACGCCGCTCATCCCCTGGGGGCGCTCCGCGTCGTCACGCGCCTGCAGACCTCACCGTGTCCCGCAGTTCTCGCTCCGCCTGCAGCCAGTCCTCCACCTCGTGTCCAGGGTCGCACCCTCGCGCCAGGTACAGGTCGGTACGCGCGTCGGGCGATGTCGCTGCCGTTGGTCGTCGTCGGTGCTTCCGCCAGCGACGTCGGCGACTTGTCGGTCGGTGCTGCGGCCGTATCGGGATTCGTTCTCGCTTTTGCCATTGTCACACCTCTCTGAAGCGCCTAGCGGGGCGGAACCGGATGGTTCTTCATCATCTCCGGCATACCATTCGCAAGAAACGCGCCGACCACCTCCGCATGCGCCAGTAACAGCTTCACGACGTACGCGTCCTTCGAGGTCTCGACCACCCGTACTCCGCCAGCCGTCAGCTCGTACCTGGCTTCAATCCGGTCCGCGTTCTTGAACAGCTCTGCGAACAGCGGATCGCGCTGATGAATCGGTCGGCCCTCCTTTACCCTCGCCAGCATTGCCGCGACGTGGGTCTGCAGCAGGCGGGTGACTTCGGGGTTGTTCGACTCAGTGACGGTTTCGACGCCGTCGTCTCGGGCCACGACTTGTCGGTTGATTTCCGTTCGGTGCTCGAACAGCTGGTGAAACAGCTGCATGTCCGCCGCGTGTGCAGCATCGCCCATCATGCCTCGCCCTCCACGCCCGCCCTGGCCGAGCGCGGGCGCGCCGGTGATCAGAACGATGAGCAGCACCTGAATGACAGATGCCGTGTGAAGCCGTTTAGTCATGACCGCCTCCTTCGCAGGCAGACCCGTAGATGCTGAATGTCAAACCTTCGCGAGCGCCTTCAGCAACCCGAGCAGCTCCGACGGCGCTGCAGGCGCGGCCGCGGTCTCCGTGAGCGCATGCGTGAGTTCACCCATCGGCCACCTCTGCGATCGCTCGCGTCCGCTCGTCGATCGTCGGCAGCGTTGCCGCAGCGGGCTCGTTCCTCGTTGTCGGCACTGATATCGGCGCCGCCGCGGCTGCTTCGGGTGTCATGGCCGTCCTCAGGCACGCGCGCCAAGTTCGGCGCGTGGGTAGTTCGCAAAGTTGTCGTTCACGTCGATCGCGTTGAGGCCGAGGCGTTGCAGCATCGAGACCGCCGCCGCCGCCCGCGCCCCGCTGTTGCAGTACACGAGCAGCGGCTTGTCGGTCGGCAAGGTGTCCACGTTCACCGCGATCCGCGTGTGGGGCACATGGAGCGCCCCGGGTACGTGACCCGCTTCGAACTCCGAGGCGCTGCGGACGTCGACGACGTGGGCACACCCGAGCCCGCGCTGTTGCTCGAACTGGGCCATGTCGATCGTCGCTGTCTGACGAAGGTGTCCGCCCTGCTGCCCGTAGTCGGCCAGGGTCTCAGGAGTGACGTAGCCCACGACGCGATCCAGCCCGACGCGGATCAGCGCGCGGATGGCTTCGTCCAGCCGCGTCTCGCTTACGACCAGGTAGATCGGCGTGCGTTCGGATACGTAGGAACCGGCGATCGAGCAGAACTGATAGTCGAGCTCGATCAGCAGCGAACCGGCGAGATGGCCCTTGAAGAATGCCTCGCGAGAACGCGTGTCCAGCACGGCGATGTCACGTCGGTTCTCCAGGAGCGCCAGGTCCGCAACCTGCAGCCCCGGAGGTGATGGCAACGCAGACAGCAGCTCGGGACCGCGGCGGTTGTCGCATTTCATGCGGGCGAAGTACAGAGGCGGTTCGGGCTGGCCGGCGAGAATGAAATCCACGAAGGTTTGTTCGTCCACGGCCGCCTGTATTGAGCGGTTGGTCCGCAGCTCGTAGCCGACGGTCGACGTCGGCACATCGCCGAGCGACTTGCCACAGGCGCTGCCCGCGCCGTGTCCGGGCCAGACCTGGATGAACTCCGGCAACCTGCGGAACTCCCGCTGGATCGACGCAAATTGCGCCCGCGCCGCTGGCTCCATCACGCCCACCATTCCTGCCGCTCGTTCCAGCAGATCCGGTCTGCCGACGTCGCCGACGAAGACGAAGTCGCCGCTGGCCAGCGCGATCACTTCCTCTGCGCCGCCGCCGGCATCACGAACGAGGTAGCTCAGGTGCTCCGGTGTGTGGCCGGGCGTGTGCACCGCCACGAACTCGATGTACCCGACCGAGAACTGATCGCGGTGACCGAGCAGCCGATGCGGATACTGGCTGTGGAGCAGCCACTGGTACTGCCACTCGGGGCCGCCCTCTTTCGACGCGTACACGAACACGCCACGCGCGGCCATCTCCCGCAGGCCCGAGAGGTAGTCGGCGTGAATATGGGTGTCGGCGGCGGCGACGATGCGCAGTCTATGGCGAGCTGCCAGATCGAAGTAGCGATCCACGTCGCGCTCGGGATCGATGACGATCGCCTCGCCCGTTCTCGGACAGCCAATCAGGTACGCGAACTGTGCCAGCTTTGAGTCGGCAATCTGTCGAACGAGCATGAGGTCCTCCGCGCGACAGCGGAACTGAAGGGCGTTCGCCGATTGCTCCCGGCGCTCCCTGCCTGTAAGAGCCACTCGCGCCTCAGAGGGTTCGCGATGCCTGGTGAGGACCGTGTGCAACTGGTGAGCCGACGGCCCCCGAACGCAGATCGGCCGAATTGCACCCGAACCCCGACGTCCGTGGCCGGACGGCGCCCCGCGCGGGCGGAAAATCCCCCATGCGTGGGCAATCCCGCGCGCGACAGCTCGTTAGCGTTGGTCGAGGAACGCGTGGATGGCAGCCTTGACGGACGCGGCCAGGGATGCGGGCACGTCCGGCGTCGGCAACTGCCGGCAGATCGCCAGCGTCCGCTTCAGCGACTCGCAGGCGTCGCGGCAGTCATGGCACTGTGCGAGATGTGCCTCCATCGCCGCGCATACGCTCGGATCGATCTCACCTTCGAGATGCTGCGAGAACATCGTCAGCACGTCCGGGCACAGCGCCCGGCGTGCCGGCGGAACTCCTGGCCGTGCCAACGCCGGCGCCAGTTCCTCACGGATGGCGACCCTTGCCCGGTGCAGCCGGCTCTTCACGGCCTCGACGCTGAGACCCAGGATTCTGGCCACTTCTGGCGCCGCTAACCCTTCGACGTCGCGCAGCACCAGCACCTCGCGCTGGGAGGGCTCCAGTCCGTCGATGGCGTGCATGAGAGCGGTTGCCAGTTCCCGGTTGGTCGCTGTCTGCTCGGGGTCCGGCCTCGGATCGGCGAGGCGTTGGGCGACATCGGTTGCGGGCGCGTCCAGCGACTCTTCTCGCGTCGGGGCGAACTTGCTTCGGCGCCGCTTCTTGATGCAGAACCGGCGCGCGATGGTGTAGAGCCAGCTGGAGACTGAGGAATCGCCGCGGAAGTCGCGGACGGAGCGGGCCATCGAGATGAGGCTGTCCTGCGCGACGTCGCCGGCATCCTCCACGTTGCCGCACATCCTCAGGCCAAATCGATACAGGTGCGGCTGGTAGCGCACGAGCAATGTCTCGAGCGCGGCAGGGTCCCCTTGGCGCGCCGCCGCCAGGAGCTCATCGTCGCTCGACGATGCGGCCGCATGGCTGGCTGGAATATCCGCGCCCATGGGTGAATTCTCACACGATCCGCCCCGCCGGCCGTCGCGGTCCCGTCGCACGCTGACCTGACACGCCACAACAACTCCCGCCCGCACAGCTGTTTATCGGGCTGCCCGACTCGCGGCACGGATCGGTTCGGAGCGGGAACACATGTTGTCTGAACCCTTTGCGCGTCTGCGGGCTCTTACCAACCGTGAACGTGGAGCGAGGAGATGACATCGTGACGGCCGTGCGCCTGCATATATGGGCCGCGCTGACGGTGCTGCTTATGGGCGCCTCGGGACTGGATGTTGCCTTGGCACAGACACCCTTGACCCTCGAGGACGCTATTACGCGCGCCCAGGGCGACACTGCCGACGCACGAGCGCTCGCGTCGTCGATCGACGAGGCGCAGGCGCGTATCCAGCGCGCGCAGTCCGGATTCTGGCCGCGAGTCGACCTGTCCGAGACGGTGCAGCGCGGCAACCACCCGGTCTACGTCTTCAGTTCTCTGCTCTCGCAGCGTCGATTCAGCGCCGCCAACTTCGCGATTGCGGCGCTCAATCATCCCGATCCTGTCACCAATACACGCACGGCGGTGACGTTCGAGCAACCGGTCTACAACGCTGGCTTGACGCGGCTTGGAGTGCAGGCGGCGACGCTGGAGCGCGACATGGCGACGACGGCCCGGGATGCAGCGCGGCAGGAACTGGGCTTCCGGGCTGCCCAGGCTTTCGTGCGCGTGCTGCAGCTCGAGGCAACGGTACGAGCCACGGACGCGGCCGTGGCGGCGGCGGAGAGCGATCGCCAGCGTGCTCGTGCCCGCCGCGAGGCTGGCCTGGTCACGGAAGCGGATGTCCTTGCGGTCGACGTCCACCTGGCGGACATGCGCCAGCGGCAAATCGCGGCGGCCGGAAACCTCGCGGTTGGACGCATACAGCTCGCCGAAGCCGTCGGCTTGCCGCTGACCGCCTCGGTTGTGCCGGTCCGTCCCGCCTTGCGGCCGGCGCCCGCCGACGGTGACGCCCTCGTCCGGGAAGGGCTCACCAGGCATCCGCAGCTTCTGCAGGCCACTATCCATCTTCAGCTCGCCGAGAACGGGCGGCGTACCGCTCGTGCCGCGCTGTTGCCGACCGTGGCCGCGCAGGGCGGCTGGGAGTTCAACGGCGAGACATTCGGCGCCCAGCAATCGAGCTGGGTGATTGCCGCGGAAGTGCGCGTGAACGTCTTCCGCGGGTTTGCCGACACGGCGCGCATGACCGAAGCGGGCCACGCCCTGGCGCGCGCGACCGCCGAGCGCGAACGCGTGGAGCGACGCATCGAAGTGGACGTGCGCGCCGCGCTGGCGCAACTCGCCGCCGCGCGCGCGCGAGAAGAGGCCGGACGCGCAGCCCTGACACAGGCGCGCGAGTCGCAGCGCATCATCCGCGATCGGTACGAGGGCGGGCTGTCCACGGTCACCGACGTGCTGCGCGCCGCCGAAGCGGCGCTGGAGGCAGAGTCGCGGGCCACAACCGCTGAAATGGACGTCGTTCTCCAGACCGTGGCGCTCGACCGCGCGCTCGGACGGCTTTAGGAAGGACCCCTTCGGAACCAGGGACGTGATGGTCATGAATCGACTACTTGGAATCGTCGCCCTCGGTGTGGTGGCGGGCGGTCTGTCCGCCTGCGGCAGCGGCGATGAGAAGGCCCAGGCGAAGGCAGCAGAGCCGGTACCGGTCACCGTCGCTCGTGTGGCGACGATCGACACGGCCGAGCGGCTCGAAGCGGGTGGCGTGGTCGCCGCCCGGGAATCCGCGTCCATCTCGAGCCGAATCGTGGCCACGATTTCCGGCATCCGCGTCAAGCCCGGAGACCGGGTTCGCGCTGGTGATGTGTTGATCACGCTGGACGCAAGAGATGTCACGGAGCATACGGGGCAGGCGCGGGCCAGTGCACTAGCCGCGGAGAAGGCGTTGACGCAGGCCCGGGCGGAGCAGAGCGCAGCTGAGTCCGAACACCGGCTGGCCTCGGCGTGGCAGAAGCGCGTTGCGATGCTGCACGCACGGAATTCGGCCACGGATCAGGAACGCGACGAAGCCGAGGCCCGTCTCTCGGGAGCGGCGGCGCGGCTCGCGGGCACTCAGGCGGGCATCGAGGGCGCTGATGCGCATCTTGCCTCGGCCCGGGCGGCAGCCGGTGCCGCGACGGCGACTGAATCGTTCGCGACCGTACGGGCACCGTTCGACGGCCTGGTGACCGAGCGCCTCACCGATCCGGGCAATCTGGCGGCGCCCGGAATCACGCTGCTCAGGATTGAGTCTGACGGTGCGCGGCAGGTGGTCACCCGCGTGGATGAGGCCCGCGCCGCTTACGTCACTGCCGGCGGCCGGGTAATCGTCCTGATCGATGCCACCGCCGAGCAGGGAGCGGACGACACAGGACTTGAAGGCGTCGTCACCGAGGTGGCGCGCGCCGTCGGTACGGACCAGCGGGCATTCACCGTCAAGGTCAGCCTTCCATCAACGGTGACGGCACGCACAGGCAGCTTTGCCCGCGTCGTCTTCAGCGGCGCGCCTCGGCGTGCCCTGCTCGTTCCGGCACACGCGATTCAGCGGCACGGCCAGGTGTTATCGGTCTTTGTGGTGCAGGAGGGCGTGGCGACGCTGCGCCTGATTCGCGTCGGCGCCTCATCCGCAGACGGTGTCGAGGTGGTGGCCGGCCTTGACGCCGGTGAATCGATTGTCGTCTCGCCACTGACGCGGCTGGCAGACGGCGTGCGCGTCACGGTTGGGAATGTGCCCGCTCGCCCCGGGGGCGGGTCATGAGCACGCGGCTTGGCCTTGCCGGACGCCTCGCAGCCACGTTCATTCCGTCAAAGCTGACGCCGCTGTTGATTGTCGGATCGATGGCGCTCGGCGCGTTCGCGATCGCGGCGCTCCCGCGCGAAGAGGAGCCGCAGATCATCGTGCCGATGGTCGACGTCTTCGTGGCGCTGCCCGGATCGTCGCCCGCGGAAGTCGAACAGCGCGTCACGCGCCCGATGGAGAAGCTGCTGTGGGAAGTGCCGGGGGTGGAGTACCTCTACTCCACTTCGAGTCCCGGTCAGTCCATGGTGATCGTGCGTTTCCTGGTCGGCGAAGACGAGGAACGGGCGCTCGTGCGTCTCAACCAGAAACTGCTGGCGAACGTCGACCGCATCCCGCCCGGGGCGTCGTCGCCGCTCGTGAAGGCACGCTCGATCGATGACGTGCCGATTGTCGCCGTGACGTTGTGGGGGCACGGCTATGAGGACGATGTGCTCCGCAGCCTCGCCGTGCAGCTGCGCGAAGCGCTGGCCGAAGTGCCGGATGTGTCGGAAGTGACCCTGCTTGGGGGACGCCGGCGCGAGATCGGCGTCGAACTGGACCCGGCGAGACTGGCTGCGGCCACCATCGATCCCGTGCAGCTGTCGCGGACCCTCGAAGCCGCCAACGCACGAGCGACGGGCACCGGTCCGCTGTCGGCCGGTGACGTGACGCGTCTGGAGAGCGGTCGCCATCTCGACACCATTGACGCCGTGCGTGACGTCGTGGTCTCGGCGCAGAACCTGCGTTCGATCCGGTTGAGCGACGTCGCACGCGTCACCGATGCGGATGCCCCGCCGACGTCGTACGTCCGCTTCCATTCGCGGGACGACGGCTCGCATCCCGCGGTCACGCTGGCCGTGGCGAAGCGCAAGGGCGCGAACGCCATTACCGTTGCCCATCAGGTCGAAGCCAAGCTGGCGACGGTGCGGCCGCAGCTCCTGCCGGGCACCCTCAATGTCACGGTCACGAGGAACTACGGGGAGACGGCCGCAGAGAAATCGAACGAGCTTCTCTACCACATGTTCCTCGCTGTCGTCTCGGTGTCCGTCCTCATTGCGCTGGCGCTCGGGCTCAAGGAGGCATTCGTCGTCCTGACCGCGATTCCGGTCACGCTCGCCCTGACGTTGTTCGCGTTCTGGGCGTATGGCTACACCCTGAACCGGATCACCCTCTTTGCCTTGATCTTCTCGATTGGCATCCTCGTCGACGACGCGATCGTCGTCGTCGAGAACATTGTCCGGCACGCCCGCATGAGGGCGGAGGGTGGGTCCGGCCTCGTCGCGATTGCGGTCCGCGCCGTCGATGAGGTCGGCAATCCGACGATTCTGGCGACCCTCACCGTCGTCGCCGCGATTCTGCCAATGGCCTTCGTCGGCGGGCTGATGGGCCCCTACATGCGGCCGATCCCGGTCGGCGCGTCCGCGGCGATGCTGTTCTCCCTGGCGGCCGCCTTCATGGTCACGCCGTGGGCCGCTGCGCGCCTGCTTCGCGCCGAGAGCGCCCGCGGCCACGCGTCCGAGGGCGCGGCGACGCGGCTGTATCGCGGCGCGATGACCGGCCTCATCAGGAACGGCCGTCGGCGGCTCGCGTTTCTGGCCGCCGTCGCCTGCCTGCTCGTCGCCTCGGCGGCGCTCGTGCCGCTCAAGCTCGTGACCGTCAAGATGCTGCCGTTCGACAACAAGAGCGAGTTCCAGGTGCTGGTGGACATGCCGGAAGGGACGCCGCTCGAGCGCACGGCTCGGGTCACTTCGGAGCTCGCCGCTGAAGTCCTGCGGGACGTGAGCGTCGTCAACGTGCAGAGTTATGTCGGCCTGTCCGCTCCCTACAACTTCAACGGCCTGGTGCGTCACTACTTTCTCCGTCGGGGGCCCCACCTCGCCGACCTTCAGGTGAACCTCGCCTCGAAGGACGGGCGCCGCGAGCAGAGCCACGACATCGCCAAGCGCGTCCGCGATCGGCTCGTACCGATCGCCCGACGGTTCGACGCCACGATCCAGGTAGCGGAGGTGCCCCCGGGCCCACCGGTGCTGCAGACGCTCGTCGCCGAAATCTACGGTCCGGAGCCGTCGCGCCGCCTGGAGCTTGCCGGCCAGGTCAAATCCGTGCTCGAGCAGACGTCAGGGGTCGTCGACGTGGATTGGTACGTCGCGGCGCCGCAGGCGAAGACGTCACTGGTCGTCGAGGAGACGCGCGCCAGTGCCGCCGCCGTCACGGCCTCACACGTGTCGGCTGCCGTCCAGATGGCGACCGAAGGCCACACCGTCGGCCTCCTGCACGATGCGAATGCGCGCGAGGATGTCCCGATCGTCCTGCGCCTGCCGCGCTCGGCTCAGGGATCCCTGGCCGCCGTGCGCGAGCTGCGCCTGGGCCCGAACTCCGTCGCCGTCGGAGAGCTGACCCGCGAAGAGAGGCGCACGGAGGCGGACAGCCTGTACCACAAGAACCTGCTGCCCGTGACCTACGTGACCGCCGACCTGGCTGGCGCCGCCGAAAGCCCGGTCTACGCGATCCTGCGCATGAACAGCGTCATTTCGAAGATCACGCTGCCGGAAGGCTACTCATTCGAGATCTTCAGCACGCGTCAGCCGTCCGACACGACGAAGTACGCGATGAAGTGGGACGGCGAATGGCACATCACGTACGAGGTCTTCCGCGACCTCGGCCTCGCGTTCGCCGCCGTGCTGGTTCTCATCTACATCCTCGTCGTCTGGTGGTTCGAGGCCTTCGACGTGCCGCTGACCATCATGGCGGCGATTCCGTTCTCGCTGGTCGGCATCCTGCCAGCGCACGCCGCCATGGGCGCCTTCTTTACGGCGACGTCGATGATTGGTTTCATCGCCGGCGCCGGTATCGTCGTCCGGAACTCGATCATCCTGGTGGACTTCATCGAGATGCGGCTGCGGGAGGGCATGCCGCTGGCCGACGCCGTCGTCGACGCCGGTGCGGTCCGCTTCCGCCCGATGGCACTCACGGCAGCGGCGGTGATCGTCGGGTCGGCGGTAATCCTGTTCGACCCGATTTTCCAGGGCCTGGCGATCTCCTTGATGGCAGGCGAGGTGGCGTCGTTGCTGCTGTCGCGGGTCACCGTGCCCGTCCTGTATTTCATGAGTCACAAGAAGCGGCACACCACCGCAGCGTCGGTGGTGCCAGCGCCGGCAGGAGCACTGTCATGAGCCCGGTCGAGAAGGTCGCTGCGGGGACCGTGTGCATCCGGTTCGTTCGTTCCATCAACCGATGTCATCGCCGAAGGGAGTCCGTCATGACAGTCGAACGTGCGCTGCGTTTGATCGCAGGGGCGTTAGTGGCCCTCAGTGTGCTGCTCGGCATCTACGTGAACGCTGGTTTCCTGTGGTTCACGCTGTTCGTCGGCGTGAACCTGTTTCAGTCCGCGTTCACCAACTGGTGTCCGATGATGGTGATCCTGCGAAAGGGCGGCCTGCCAGACGCCGCTGCTCCGGCGACGCCGGTGACAGGTCCCAGATAACGGCCCGTAGGCTGGCTCATCTCCAGTCGGCGTTGGGTGTATGCTGAGCCTTGCTCTGGCCAATCCGACAGACCTGCAGCAGTATCGATGACGCTTTCAGCGGACCGGTCGGGCGGACGCATTGGGCTATGGGCGCTGCCGCGCGCCTCCGTTAATGTGTGGCGTTACCTCGTCGCAGTCGCAGCGCCCGCCGCTGCTCTCCTCTTTGGTTACGTGGTCCGTGATGCGCTCGGCCTGACGGTTCCATACCTGCAGTTCTATCCGGCGATCATCGTCGCCGCGTGGTACGGCGGCCTTGGTCCAGGCGCCCTCAGCACCGGTCTCTCGACGGTTGCGGCGATGTATCTCTTCCTGCCGCCGACCGGCCTCGCCGTTGCCGACGCCTCGGACCAACTGTCACTCGGTGTGTTCGCCGCCACCGGACTCGTGATCTCCTGGCTCAATCACCGGTTGCACCAGGCCGAAGAGGCACAACGAGTCGCTGCGTCGACGGCGACTGCCCGCGCCGAGCGGCTCGACGCGATTCTCAATACGACGATTGACGGCATCATCGTCATCGGCGTCGATGGCAACATCGAGGCGTTCAATCTCGGCGCGACGCGTCTGTTCGGCTATCCGGAATCTGAAGTTCTCGGAAGAAACGTCAGCCTGCTGATGCCGTCGCCGCAGCACGAGGAGCACGACGGGTATCTGAAGCGCTACCTCACCACCGGCCACGCCAGGATCATCGGCAAGGGCCGCGAGGTCACTGGCCGACGGCGTGACGGGACCCTCTTCCCGCTTCATCTTTCGGTTGGCGAGATGATGGTCGGCGGGCAACGCAAATTCACCGGCTTGCTGCACGATCTGACGGAACGGGTTCGACTCACGGAGGAGCTCGGTTCGAGCGAGGCCCGATGGCGAGCCGTCATCGATTCGGCCGTCGACGGCATCATCGTGATCGACGCCCACGGTCGCATCGAAGCCTTCAATCCTGCGGCGGAACGGCTGTTCGGCCACCAGGCGCAGGAGGTGATGGGCCGCAACGTCAACATGCTGATGCCGCATCCGTATCACGAGGAGCACGACACCTATCTGGCACGCTATCTCGCCACCGGTCGAGCCAAGATCATCGGGACCGGGCGAGACGTGCAGGGCCTCCGGAAGGACGGCTCGACATTTCCACTCCACCTCTCCGTCGGTCAGATCACGGTGGACGGGAGCAGGAAGTTCACTGGCATCGTGCACGACCTCAGCAGCCGGGCGCAGATGGAAGGCCAACTGCGCGAACAGGCAGCCCTGGCCAGGCTCGGGGAAATGGCCGCGGTCATCGCCCACGAGGTCAAGAATCCGCTCGCCGGCATCCGCGGCGCGATGCAGGTGTTCGGCAGTCAAATGTCAGCTGGGGACACCAAACAGCAGGTAGTGAAGGAAATCGTCTCGCGGATCGATGCGCTCGACCAGATGATGAAGGATCTGCTGCTGTTTGCCCGACCGCCACAGCCGAGGCGTTCTCCGACAGATCTGGTGCCGCTGGTGACAACCACGGCCAGTCTCTTGAGCCGGGATCCGGCGTTCAAGGACCTGGAAGTCCACGTCGAAGGAACGGCGCCGATGGTATCGGCGGATCCGGACATGCTCAGAATCGTGTTTCAGAATCTGCTGATCAACAGCGCCCACGCCATGAAGGGCAAGGGGCGGATTCGTGTTGCTGTCGACGCCGTCGACTCGGCGTGTCGGATTGCGTTCATCGATAGCGGACCAGGCGTGCCAACGGAGATTCGCGAGAAAGTCTTCACCCCGTTCTTCACGACCAAGTCACGAGGGTCCGGCCTGGGCCTGCCGACCGCCAGACGTCTGATCGAAGCGCACGCCGGCCAGATTGCCATCGACTGTCCGGCCGGAGGCGGCACCTCCGTCATCGTCCGGCTGCCACTCTAGAACGTCCTCGGCCTGCTGAACCCAACCCTACGGAATAGTCCGCGCGCGGCCGAATATTCCCATGTCATCCCCCTCGGCGTCTGCCGATCCACGCCAGTTTCACGGTGGAGAGTGGGGCCAGCGCCCGGCATTGCGATTGCCTCCCCTACCCCACAGCCGCATCGAGCGCACGCGCAGCTACTGCGGCGGATCGGAGCCGGTGCCATGAAGAAAATGAGAGCGGCGGTATTTCACGGAGTCGACGACGTGCGGGTGGAAGAGGTGCCACGTCCGCGCCCGAAGCCGGGAGAAGCGGTAATCCGCATCACCGCGACGACGATTTGCGGAACTGACGTCCACATCGTCAAGGGCGAGTACCCGGTGAAGCAGGGGCTGATTCTTGGCCACGAGCCCGTCGGCGTGATTGATGAGCTCGGAAGCGGCCTCGAAGACGACTACGCCGTCGGCCAGCGGGTCATCGTCGGAGCCATCACACCGTGCGGCCAATGCTTCTACTGCCTCAATGGCGTGCACTCGCAATGTCACGGCCCCCTGGGCGGCTGGCGCTTCGGGAACACGATCAACGGCGCCTGGGCCGAATACCTGCTCGTGCCCGACGCGCGCGCCAACCTGGCGGTCATTCCTGATGGACTCACCGACGAGCAGGTGCTGATGCTTCCGGACATCGCGTCGACCGGCATCTCGGGTGCTGAAAGCGGTGGCGTCAAGGTCGGCGACGCCGTCGCCGTCTTCGCGCAAGGCCCGATCGGGCTGTGCGCCACCCTTGGCGCCCGGCTGCGTGGAGCGTCCCTGATTGTCGGCGTCGACCCGATGGCGGAACGGCGGGCAATGGCGAGGCGATTCGGCGCATCGGTAACGATCGACCCGAACGCCGGCAACGTCGTCGATGAGCTGAAAAGGCTCACCGATGGTCGCGGCGTCGATGTCGCGATCGAGGCGCTCGGCCGCCAGGAGACATTCGAGGCAGCGCTGCGTTCGCTGCGGCCCGGAGGCATGCTGTCGAGTCTGGGCGTGTATTCCGGCAAGCTCGTCGCGCCCTACGAGGCGATCTTCGCCGGGCTGGCCGACCAGCGGATAGTCACGACCCTCTGCCCCGGCGGCAAGGAGCGGATGCGCCGGCTGCTGACGATGGTCGCCAGCGGACGGGTCGATCTTACACCGCTCGTCACCCATCGCTTCGACCTCGAGGATCTGAAGGATGCATACGATGTGTTCAGCCATCAACGCGAGGGCGTGATGAAGGTGGCGATCTATCCGCAGGGTATCCCCAAGGCGCGGCGGCAGAAGGAGGAGCCGATCACGGCAATCCTGTGACGATTCGAGGTGTCAGGCGCGCATCGAGCGGATCGCGCCTGGCATCGTATTGCTGCGCTCTCGGAGATTCACGTGATCGCACACGCACAAGACCGAGCGACCTTGCCTTGCCGAAGCACGAGCCGCTGCCGGGGGGGATAAATCTCACACCAACGCGGACAATTCCCCACTTCGCGCCTGTTTGCCGCAGAATCTGGCCCGAACTGGGTGGTCCGCAGCGGCACCGCTGCTGCACGTAGACCTCGAAAGCTGCCGCTGGACCGACACCATGCCCAAAGCGACGATTCTCGTTGTCGATGACGAACCGCTGATTCGTTGGTCACTGACCGAACGCCTCAAGTCCGAGGGATACGCGGTGCTCCAAGCCGACACCGGGCGTTCCGCCCTGGAGAAACTCACTGAAGGCGTCGACCTGATTCTGCTCGACTATCGGCTGCCCGATATCGACGGCGTCGCCGTCCTTCGCAAGGTGAAGGAGTTCGACCAGGACATCCTCGTCATCCTGCTCACGGCCTACGCCAGCGTCGAGACTGCCGTCGAGGCGATGAAGCTCGGCGCCTACCACGTTGCCAACAAGCCGTTCGACCTGGACGAGGTCGCCGCTGCGGTCGACCGGGCGCTGGAAACGACCCGGCTGCGTCGCGAGGTGCGACAGTTGCGGAACGACGCTGCCCGGCCGTACAGCCTGCAGCGATTAGTCGGCGGGTCCTCCCCCATTACCGCGCTCCGTCATCTCGTCGCCCGTGTCGCAATGAGTCCGGCGTCAACGGTCCTGCTCACCGGTGAGAGCGGCACCGGCAAGGATCTCGTCGCCAACGTCATTCACTACACCAGCGACCGATCGTCGAAGCCGTTCATGAACATCACGTGCTCCGCGCTCCCGGAGCAGCTGCTCGAGAGCGAACTGTTCGGGCACGAGCGCGGTGCCTTTACCGATGCCCGCGTGCAGAAGAAGGGATTGCTGGAAACAGCTGACGGCGGCACCGTCTTTCTCGACGAGATCGGGGAATTGACGCCGGGCCTGCAGGCGATGCTGCTGCGGTTCCTCGAAGAGAAGAGCTTCAGGCGGGTCGGAGGCTCCTCGGACATTCGAGTGGACGTTCGCGTCATCGCGGCGACAAACCGCGAGCTCGAAACCGAAGTTGACAAACATCGGTTCCGGACCGACTTGCTCTACCGTCTCAATGTGCTCCCGATCGCGATGCCCCCGCTCCGCGCGCATGCGGAGGACATCCCCCTGCTCGTGGAGTACTTCATCGACATTTTCAACACCGAATTCAGGAAACGCGTGCTTGGGGCGACGCCGGCCGCTTATACCCTTCTCCGGAGTTACGGATGGCCGGGAAACGTGCGCGAGCTCCGCAATGTGATCGAGCGAGCGATGTTGTTGTCCGATGGCGATCGACTCGACGCCCGCGATTTTTCCGCCATGGCGATTGCCGCCAGCGCGGGAAGCGAGCTCGAGCTTCCGACGACGGGCGTGGACCTCGGGCAGCTCGAGCGGGGCCTCCTGATTCAGGCGCTTCGACGCTGCCACGGGAACCAGACGCGGGCCGGAGGTCTGCTCGGCCTCAACCGCGACCAGATACGGTATCGGATCGAAAAATTCGGGCTGACCGTAACCCAGGACGCCCGCCACTGAGTTTCATTCTGAGGCTCCGGTATGACGAACGATGTGGCCACGATTGACGTTGTTGTGCGCGACGGATCGACTGTCTGTCTGCGACGCGTCACCGAGTCTGACGTCCCCGCGCTTCAGACCTTCCTGAGGACGCTCTCGGTCGACAGCCTCTATCACCGGTTCATGGGCCTGCCGGCCCTCACGGACGCACGGGTGCGGGCGCTGGCCGCGGCGGATGCGCGCATGGGGACGGCCCTCGTGGTCGAGTCGCAGGGTCGCATCGTCGCGTTCGCCGGCTTCTACCGGGACCCGAAGCATCTGAATCGCGCCGAAGTGGCGTTCGTCGTCTCTGACGCCCTGCAGGGCCACGGCATCGGCACACGGCTACTGGAGCGGCTGGCTGCGATCGCGAGCGAGCAGGGCATCGACACCTTCGATGCGGAGGTGCTCGGCGACAATCGGCGCATGCTCGACGTGTTTCGCGACTCCGGCTTTGCCGTCGCCACCGCGGTCGAGCGCGGCGTCTGCCGGGTGACGTTATCCCTGTCGATGACCGATGCCTTCGCGGACAAGGCGGCGGCGCGCTCGCGTGCCGCCGCGACGGCGTCGATGAAAGCGTTCTTCGAGCCTCGCACGGTGGCCGTCATCGGCGCCAATCGCGAGCGCGGCAAGATCGGCTCAGAGATTCTGCACAACCTCTCCACGTATGGCTTCACGGGCACAGTCGTGGCGGTGCATCCGAGCGCCGCTCAGATCGACGGGATCCGCGCCTATCCTCGAATCGGCGACATTCCTGGACCAGTCGACCTCGCCGTGATCGTGGTCCCCGCACTCCACGTGCTGGCAGCGGTCGATGAGTGCATCGCCAAGGACGTCCGCGCGATCTGCGTGATCAGCGCCGGCTTCAGCGAGTGCGGCGAGGATGGCCGGGTGCGCGAAGCAGCGCTGGTCGATCGAATCCGGCGCGCCGGCTGCCGGCTGATCGGTCCCAACTGCATGGGCCTGCTCAATACGGATCCGGCCGTGCGACTGAACGCGACGTTCTCTCCGGTCTCGCCCCCGGCCGGCGGCGTGGCGATGCTGACGCAGAGCGGCGCGCTGGGCCTCGCCATCCTGGATTACGCCAAGCGACTCAACATCGGCATCTCGAGCTTTGTCTCGGTCGGCAACAAGCCGGATGTGTCCGGTAACGATCTGATTCAATACTGGGGAGAGGATGCGCGAACCTCGGTCATCCTTCTGTATCTGGAAAGCTTCGGCAACCCCAGGAAGTTCAGCGACATCGCCCGGCGGGTGGCGCGGACGAAACCGATCGTCGCGGTCAAGGCCGGCCGATCCTCGGCCGGTTCGCGGGCCGCAGGCTCACACACCGGGGCTCTCGCGTCGAGCGACATCGTGGTCGACGCGCTGTTCCACCAGGCGGGCGTGATCCGCACGGAAAGACTGGAAGAGCTCTTCGACGTTGCCGCGCTGCTCGCGAATCAGCCGGTCCCGCGTGGCGCGCGGGTCGCGATTCTGACCAACGCCGGCGGACCTGGCATCCTGGCTGCAGACGCGTGTGAGGCGCACGGGCTGATCCTTCCCGTGCTTGGCGAGGCCACGCGCGCCGAGCTTCGCTCGTTCCTCCCCGCCGCCGCAAGCGTCGGGAATCCCGTCGACATGCTCGCATCGGCGCCGGCCGAGCACTATCGGCGGGCGCTTGCCGCGATTCTGCGCGACGAACAGATCGACAGCGTGATCACAATCTTCATCCCGCCGCTCGTGACGGACCCGGCCGAAGTTGCCGCGGCGGTTGCCGAGGCTGGCCGAACCGCCGGCGACAAGCCCGTTCTCGGCGTATTCATGCGAGCCGAGGGGGCACCGCCGACACTTGCGCCGATTCCCTGCTACGCCTTCCCGGAATCCGCGGCGCTCGCGCTGGCCCGTGTCGTCAAGTATGGAGAGTGGCGCGCGAGGCCTCGGGAACCGCGACCTTGCCTCGACAAGTTCGATCGTGCCGGTATTCGCGCCATCATCGACCAGGTCCTTTTGCGTGGCGGCGGTTGGACGACGACGACAGAGGTCGCAGGCATACTCGCTGCTGCCGGCATCACGACTGCCCGTTCACGCGTCACCGCGGACCTCGACGATACCCTGGAAGCCGCAGCGGCGATCGGCTACCCCGTTGCGCTCAAGGCGCTCGGGCCTGCGTTGCTGCATAAGACCGAACAAGGCGCAGTCAGTCTGAATCTCACCGCAGCCAGGGACGTTCAGGCCGCGTACGAGAGGTTCAGAGACCGGCTTGGCGCCGACATGACCGCCGTGCTCGTGCAGCAGATGGTTCCCCAGGGCATTGAGATGATCGTCGGTGCGCTGCACGATCCCCTGTTCGGGCCGGTGATTGCCTGTGGAACCGGCGGCATCCTCGTCGACGTCCTGGCGGACACGAGCTTCCGGCTTCATCCGCTGACTGGCGCGGACGCGCGGGAAATGATTGGCAATCTTCGAGGATCGCGGCTGCTTGGAGGCTATCGAGGCGCACCGCCGGCCGACGAAGCGTCGCTGCAGCAGGTGCTGCTTCGAATCTCCGAGTTGATGGACGTGGCGCCCGAGATCCAGGAGCTGGACTTGAACCCCGTGATCGTCCTCACCGCAGGAGCGTGCGTCGCCGATGCACGGATCCGTGTCGGCTACGGCCATCCCCCGGCGCGAAGCCGGCGGGTTGAATACTGAGACCGCGCCGCGGTCGATCCTTCAGAGGTGCGGCTCTAGCGGGGTTTGGGCATCTCGACCCAGAACCACCCGCGGATCTCTCCATCCGTGAAGCCGCTCGCCCGATCCGCCGGATATCGGTTGTCGAGGATCAACTTCATTCCGGGAGCCAAACGCTCCGGTGGGCCGTGGCATCCCGCGCACATCGGTTGCTCGATAATCGGTCGCAACAGGCCCACCTTGTCGCCCAGATCCACCGCGAAGCCTTCGACCGTCCTGGCCTGCCGGCCCGCGTGCGCTCTGACGAGCGGTGCCGACCAGGCCCTCGGCGCGTTGGCCTGATTTCGCAGGCGATCGCTGGTACGGCCGGCGGCAATGCCCTCTTCCCTGCCAATGCCCTGAATGATGGCCGTCGCATCCAGGTGGCAGAAGCCGATGGCGCCGGCTGGACCGTGGCGTGCCAGCGCGTCCGTCAGCTCCCGTAAGACCGCCCCCTGCATCGCGACAACCACCAGATCGGCGCGTGAGATCACGGGGCGCAGCTCCGCCGGCGCCTGGCTGACAGGCCACGACTTGTACTCAGCCTGGGTCGCAAGCATTGTCGCCACGAGACCCGCCGCGATGAGCGTGATCGGAAGAAGTGTCATATCGGCCTCTGGACCTGCGTCAACTCTCACGGTGCAAGCGCGGTACCCCCTCGATTCCCGCCTCTGGCCGTGATCGGCCATGAACCGAGGGCCGACCGGGAGATTTTCCGCTGGCCTGCGCAGAATTCCCGGTGACCGGACGACGGAGCGTGTTGACGCGGCTCACTTCGTCGATCGCGCCGGCACCGGGAATGCAACAGACCGCCCTGACTGGAACGGCCATCCTCGCGGGAGTCAACGATGCATGGCATTAGTCTCCGTTCACACACTGTCGGCCTCCACGCGCTGGCCATCGCTCTCGCGTCGGCCGCACTCTGCGCGTCCGGTCGGCAACCTGGCGCCGACTGCCGCGTCATCACGGGCGATCGCTGGATTCACGTCGTCAGCAGCGGCGAATCCTGGACGACGATAGGCGCGCGCGTCGGTGTCGATCCAGAGGTCCTTGCCAGACGGAATGCGCGGACTGTCGGCATCGCCCTGACACCGGGGGATGTATTGGGTATCGATAACCGCCACATCGTGCCGGCCTTCGAGGAAGAGGGGCTGCTCATCAATCTGCCACAGCGGATGCTGTTTCACTATGCGCAAGGCGTCATGCGCGCGAACTATCCCGTCGCCGTCGGCCAGCCTGACTGGCCTACACCGCTGGGCCGGTTCTCGATCGTCGCCATGGAAACCGAGCCGACGTGGGATGTTCCGCTCTCGATTCAGGAGGAGATGCGACGGGCGGGAAAGCCGGTCGTCAAGCGAGTAGCTCCCGGCCCCGCTAATCCCCTCGGCGGTTACTGGATGGGCCTCAGTCTTGGCAGCGTGGGCTTACATGGGACCACGGCGCCCTCGAGCATTTATCACTTTGCAACGCATGGCTGCATCAGATTGCACCCCGATGATGTCGAGGACTTGTTTCCGTTCGTCGGCGTCGGTGAACACGGTCAGATCATCTATGAACCCGTTCTCGTCGCCTTCGACGGAACGGATGTCTTTCTCGAGGTCCACCCCGACCGGTATCATCGCTCGCCCAATCCGTTGTCGCGCGCGCTGGCAATGATCGACCAGCTTCAACTCCGGGACCTCGTCGAGTTGGCCGACGTTGTCCGAGTCGTTCGCGAGGCGGAGGGTTTGGCCGTTCCGGTTACGGTTCGGCGGTAGTGCAGATGCCGCGGCGGCCGCTGTCCCGACAGTCGTCCCTCGCCGGCAACAGACGCACCCGTGCTGGTGGAATTCCGCACCCGCTGCGAGAACTTCCGCATCGTGCGTCTACGCCTCAGATCCAACCGGGGTCCATCACTCGCTGAGGCGGGAACTGCGGCGGCACAGTGGTTGCTCTGTCGAAGATCGGAAGTCAGAACGCATTCGACGCGCGCCGCATCCATGTCGATGCCGAAGGCCCGCTGGTTGGAGTTGTCTGGAGTAGTGCCGTGGTTACAATCAAACGCATCCTATGTCCGGTTGACTTCTCCGAGTTCTCACGCCAGGCGTTGACGCGCGCCGTCGCAGTAGCGAAGGCGGATGGCGCCTCGGTGATGGCATTGCACGTCGTGCCGATCCATCTGCCCGTGTATCTGTCACCTCCTGAAGTGCCGGAACCCCCGCCGCTCGGCCTGGCGCCGGCGGCACGTGAGCGCCTGCTGCGCGAGCTGACTGAATTCGCAGCCCCTCTGCATTCGATGTGCGTCCCAATCGAGACCGATGTGGTCGATGCGCAAACGGTTCACGAAGAGATCCTCGCGCAAGCCGAACGGCTGGGCGCCGATCTCATCGTCATGGGCACACATGGCCGCACAGGTTTTCAGCGGCTGTTCCTCGGCTCCGTGACCGAAAAGATCTTACGAACGGCGCGGCAACCGGTCCTGACGGTCGGCGTCCCTGCCGGCGAGCAGGACACGTCGTCGGATTTCAAGCGGATCTTGTGCGCCATCGACTTCTCCGAATGCTCGATCGCCGCGCTGGGCTACGCGGTTTCCCTGGCGGACCGGGCGGACACACAGCTGATTGCCGTCAACGTCATCGAATGGACGCCCATCGGCTACGACCCCCTGGCAGGTCCAGCAGTCGATCTCACGGGGTATCGGTTGGCGGCCGAGATAGCCGCGCGCGAGCGGCTGCGGAAGGTAGTTGGCGAAGCCCAGGCAAGATTCGAGGTCGAGGAAATCGTCACGTCGGGCAAGCCGTATCGTGAAATCCTGCGCCTGGCGGCCGACCACGGCAGCGATCTCATCGTGCTCGGAATTCATGGCAGGAATCCGGTCGATCGCATGCTGTTTGGTTCGACCGCGGAACCCGTGGTCCGGCAGGCGACATGCCCGGTCTTGACCGTTCGAGCCGACATTGCCGCGAGGGTTGCTGCCGCCTGACCTTGCCGCAGTGCCAGTCGGACAACCATGAGCTCTTGGCTGTCACTGCTGTCGGCGAGCCTTATCGAACACCCGTTTCCTGCACTCAAGCACGTCGGACCCGTGCAGGCCGCGGCCGTGGCGTTGGGTGCGCCCGAACCGACCGCCTGGAACGCCCGCCAAGAACATCCAGCAGGTCCGAGATCGTGACGATGCCTGCGAGACGCTTGCCACTCAACACCGGCAGAGCACCCTCGGGACGTCCGCGCATCATCCTCGCAGCCTCGGTTACGGTCATATCGGGTTTGGCCGTCGCCACGTGGCGAAACATCGCGTCCTCGACCTTGCCGACGCCCTCGGCGATGCACGTCTGCAGCGCCGCGGCACCCAGCAACCCGACAACCTTGTGCCCGTCCACGACAACGAGGTGATGGATCCCCGTCAGTCGCATCTGTCTATCGGCCTGTTCGAGCGTTTCGCCTGCCCGAATGGATTCGACATGGGTGCTCATGATGTCGTCGAGTCGCATTTGTATCCTCGTGTTCCTGGCCCGAATTGTCACTCAGGCCTGCATCACGCGCGCCAGCTTCGCATGCGAACGAACGGTGCAAGCCCAACCGCCGCTGGGTCTCAAGGGGTATGGGGCGCTTGCGGCTTCATCGGCCACAGCGGAAAAGTCCCCAGCCGGTTGGCCCGGTCGTTCCCGGACGAGGCCTGTTGCCGAGGCTTGTGCGCAGGCACTCCAATTGCTCCAGAATGCTGGCGATCATGATCACTGAAGACCAGACACCCGTCATCGACTTCCTGGCTGCGGCATCCACGCACGCCGGCGCCACGGTCGAGCGAATTGACACCCACGCATCCGTCATCTTCCTCGCGGGTGCACGCGCCTACAAACTGAAGCGGGCGGTGCACTTCGACTATCTCGACTTCTCAACCTCCGAGCGCCGACAGACGCTGTGTGAAGCGGAGGTCCGCCTCAACCGGCGGACGGCGCCGACACTCTATCGTGGAGTCGTCGCAGTCACCCGCCAGAGTGACGGATCGTATGCTCTCGCGGGGACGGGCAGGCCCGTCGACTGGCTCGTGGAGATGAACCGGTTTCCGCAGGAGGCCTTGTTCGATCGACTCGCCTCTGTCGGCGGTCTTGGCATCGAGCTCATGTCGCCGCTGGCGGCGACCATCGCCGACTTTCACCGGGCCGCCGACCCCCGCCCTGATCACGGCGGCAAGGCGGGGATGTCCTGGGTCATTGACGGAAACGCGGCCGGCTTCGCGGAGTTCGGGCGATCGTCTCTCGATCCGTCGGCCGCGGCCCGCGTGATTGACGGCTCGTGCCGCGCGCTCGATCGACGTGCCGAGTTGCTCGAACGCCGGCGCCAATCCGGTCTGGTCCGGCAGGGCCACGGCGATCTCCATCTGCGCAACATCGTGCTGCTGGACGGACGACCGACGCTCTTCGACGGCGTCGAGTTCAACGAGGAGATTTCGTGTACGGACGTGTTCTACGATCTGGCGTTTCTGCTCATGGATCTGTGGCGGCGAAGGCTGCCGCGCCATGCCAGCATCGTGTTGAACCGCTACCTCGTCGAGACGACAGACTTCGGCGGTGTCTCTCTCCTGCCGCTGTTCCTGTCCTGCAGGGCGGCGGTTCGCGCCAAGACCAGCGCCACGGCGGCACAACTTCAACACGACAGCCTGCGCCGCGGCGAGCTCGAGCGACTCGCCCGCGAATACCTCGCCATGGCTGAACACCTCCTGCAGCCGCCTCCTCCCTGCCTGGTTGCCGTGGGAGGTCTCTCAGGCTCCGGGAAGTCGACGCTCGCGCTCGGTCTTGCACCGTCGCTCGGCGCCGTTCCGGGTGCGGTCGTGTTGCGAAGTGACGAGACGCGGAAGCGCCTGTGTGGGGTGCCTCTCCTGCAGCGCCTCGGTCCGGAAGGATACTCGTCACACATCTCCGAACGCGTGTACTCCACCTTGGCCGAACAGGCCGCACTCGTCCTCAGTGCGGGCCACAGCGTCATCGTCGATGCCGTATATGCACGGGCCGCAGACCGGCGCGTCATTGAACAGGTCGCCGAGGCTGCCTCGATGCCGTTCGTCGGGCTGTGGCTCGACGCGCCCGATCCCCTGCTGATCGACCGGACGACCCGGCGCCGCGACGATGCGTCCGATGCGGACGCCAGCGTCGTCCGCATGCAGCGCGATCAAGACACCGGCGACATTCGCTGGTCTCGACTCGACGCATCGGTGCCGGCAGCCTCTGTGTTGTCATCCGCAGCAGACTGGGTGCGCGAGCAAGGACACGAGGCCTTGAACGTCGTCGCTGAAGAGGGCCGGTGACGGCCTTCACGCTCGGTTAGCACCCCTGCGTCGACCAACGCGCCGAGCACGCCAGCGCAGGTGACTTCGTCCGCGCCAAACCGCCGCTGCGCCGCCGGCAGCGTCAACGACAGGGTGGGGTTCTCGAGAAAGGCGCGCGTCGAAGCCCAGTTCACAGCGTTCTCCCCTGAATGGAGCAGCCCGGGTATCTCTCACGGCCGATGCATCACTCTCGGAAGGCATGGCCGGGCCTCGGACGCCGCGCACAATCTCGCGCGCCTGCGAACTAATCCCCGCGTCGCTTGGTCGGATTCGCACCAGCACTGGCCTCGCACGGGATGCGCGCATGGCACCTCCATTGCGACGCATGGGTTGAGTGGCCGGCAGCGATCGGTCTCCGTCCTTCCTCGAGGGGCTAGAACGTGTCCAAGATCCTCGGCACCCTTCTCATCCTTCTCTCCCTCGGCCTGCAGCCGTTCGCGGCGCCGACGCTGACGCTCCCCAACCGGCCGAATACACTCAAGTTCGCCGTGCTCGGCGACAGCGGATCCGGCGATTCGGGTCAATACGAACTGGCGGACCGGATGGCCGCCGTGCACCGGCTGTTCAGCTTTGGCTTCGTCATCATGGTCGGCGACAACTTCTACGGATCGCAGACGCCGCTGGAACTCGCGAAGAAGTTCGACGTCCCGTACCGTCCTTTGCTCGAAAGCGGCGTGACGTTCCACGCCGCGATCGGCAACCATGATGACCCGTTGACAGTGAACTATCCGCCGCTCAATATGGCCGGCCGGCGGTACTACACCTACGTCCGGCAACAGGTCCGGTTCTTCGTCCTCGACACGAACATCCTGGACGCGCCGCAGCTGCGGTGGTTCGAGTCGGTTCTGCAGGAGTCGCGCGAACCCTGGAAGATCGCCTACTTCCATCACCCCCTCTACGGCAATGCGAAACGCCACGGTTCCGCGGTCGATGTCCGGGTCCTGCTCGAGCCGCTGCTCCTGAAGCACGGCGTCGCCGTCGTGTTCTCCGGACACGATCACGTCTACGAACGGCTGAAGCCGCAGAAGGGCGTGCACTACTTCGTCACTGGATCCGGCGGCAAGCTGCGCCAGGGCGGTCTTGCGCCGTCGGAGTCGACCGCGGCCGGCTTCGACCGGGAGCAGGCGTTCGTGATCGCGGAGGTCGACGCGGACTCGCTGTTCTTCCAGACCATTTCGCGGACCGGCGCCACCGTCGACGCCGGGACGATTCCGCGGCCGCTCCGCCACGACGGGACCATGTGAGGGCGTCATGAGCAACACCAACGTGCTGTCGAGACCCGCTGACGCAGGAGCCAGCCGCATTGCCGCGCGACGATGGCGCGGACTCCCCGAGCTCTGGCATTTCGCGTCGGAGTATCTGCTGCTGCTGCCGTTCGGGGCGCTCGCCGGGTTCGTCTGGGCCAACACCCGACCGGAGAGCTATTTCCGTACGGCGTTCGCGCTCGACTTCTTCGTCACCGACGTCGCGCTGGTCCTGGTCTTCGGACTTGTGACCAAGGAGATCGTGGAAGCGACGGCTCGCGGCGGCGTGCTTCATCCATGGCGGCGCGCGGCGCTGCCAATCGTCGCCGCGCTGGGGGCGGCGCTGCTCCCGGCCGTCCTGCTGCGGACGTGGGCGCCATTGTTCAGCGAGCCGATGGTCGCGCAGGGGTGGGCGGCGACGATCGCGGTCGACCTCGCGTTCGGCTACTTCCTGGCGCTGGTCATCTTTCGCCGCCATCCTGTGGTGCCGTTCTTTCTGCTGATCGCGCTGGCTTCGAACGTGCTCGGGTTCGCAGCCCTGGCGCCTACGGCCATGGCGGAACAGCTGCAGCCCGGCATCCTGGTCGTGCTCATGGCCGCGGCACTGGCGGCCGCGTTCGGGCTTCGGCGGCGCGGCACGCAAAGCTTCTGGCCGTACGTCCTCGTCGGCGGCGGGCTGTCATGGCTGGCGCTGATCCTTGGCGGCGTCCATCCCGCGCTGGCGCTGGTCCCGATCGTGCCCTTCATGCCGCGCGCGGCACGCGACCCGGGATTCCTGGTCGACGCGCCGGCGACTGAGCACGACACGCTGAATGAGTTCGAGCGCTGGTGCCGTCATCCGGCGCAGGTGGCGCTGCTGCTCTTCGGCTTCGTTACCGGCGGCGTGCTCGTCGGTGCCCTTGATTACGGCACGCTCGCGCTGCCGGCTGCCGTGCTCGTCGGCAAGCCACTGGGCCTGCTTGCCGGCGTCGTCGTCGCCCGGGCGCTGGGCCTGCACCTGCCCTTCCACGTCGGCTGGCGCGAGGTCGTCGTCGTCGCATTCCTGGCTACGATCGGCTTCACCATGGCGCTCTTCTTCGCCACCGTGTCGGTCGGTCCGGGGGCGGTGTTGTCCGAGCTCAAGGTTGGTGCACTGCTGACGCTGGCCGGCGGCCTGCTGGCGCTGGCTGCGGCCTGGATGCTTCATGTCGGGCGATTTACCTATCGCCGCGGCAGGTAGCGACCGCGACACCGGCGGACGATCGGCGGTCGCTTCGTGACGTGCACTTCGTGAAGAGTGCGGGACAACCCCGCACGAGTGGCGTGCCCCGTGATCGACGGAGGTGCTAACGTTCGCGTCAAGAGCCTGCCCGGCGACCCTGGGCCTGTCGCCGGCAGGAACCTGACGATGGCGCACCGCGGGCGAGTCACCCGCCCGTATTCCAAGGCCAGCTCCGCGGTCCGGTCGCCGGCAGAATTCTCGCAATCGCGGGGGAAAATCCCCGGCGTCAACAGCCAGCGAATTCACCATCGCGCATGCCGACGCGCTTTTAACTGATGAATCGTCGACGTATTCCATGGCATGTCAATTGCGGGAAGGGCAGGTAGACCCAAGGAGAGGCCGCCATGCGCAACATCATTCTCGGCGTTGGTCTGGCGATGCTGCTGGCACAAGTGGCACTGCCGAACGAGCCCCTGGACCGTCCCACCAGGCCGCGGTCGCGGAGCGATGTCGAGGTGGCCGCAGACTTCCAGGTGCGCGTCGAGCGCTACGCGGCGCTCCATCGACAGCTTGAAGCGACAACGACGCCGAAGGTCGTCCCCGGCGACTGGTCGAGCGTCAGGGATGCGGACGATGCCCTCGCCGGAAGGATTCGGACTGCACGCGCGGATGCGCGGCGGGGCGATGTCTTCACACCGGACATCGAGCGGTCGTTCCGACGAACGCTGACCCACTGTCTCGAGGGCATCGACATCGAGGACGTCCTCGCCCGCATGAACGAGGAAGACTGGCAGGACTTCCTTCTCGTGCCCGAGGTCAACGGGCGATGGCCGGAAGGGGCGCCGCTGCCGACGATGCCGCCACATCTGCTCGCGGTTCTTCCTCCGCTGCCCGAGGAGCTCCAGTACCGGTTCATGAACCGAGATCTCATCCTCTGGGACATGCACGCCAACGTAATTGTCGACGTCATCAAAGGGGCTTTGTGATGAGCTCACGTCCATCGATTCTGTGCGCCGTGGACCTCTCGGACTACTCGCGGGCGGCGCTGCGGCATGCTGCCGCGGTATCCGAACATTTCCGCGCCCGGCTGATCGTGACCGCAATCGCCGAGGGCCAGGACGCGAAGGCCGATCCGTCGCGCCTCGATTGCCTCCGCGCCAGGCTCCGCTCGTTCGTGCACGCCGCACTGCCGCCCGGGCTGCCGGGGACGACAGACTACGAGCTGAGGGTGGATTCCGGCACGACGGCGGAGACGATCCTGAGGATGGCGCGTCGCGAAGGTGCCGATCTACTCGTCGTCGGCACGCACGGGATGAGCGGATACCGCCGGACTGCACTCGGATCCACGACGGAAGACGTCCTTCACTACACCGACATTCCTGTCCTCGTCGTCCCGGCCTCGGCATCGGCGCTCCACTCGTTCGACAATCGCCTGGAGATCCGCGACATCGCAGCGGTGATGGCGCCGTCCGACTTCGGCCCGCTGTCGAGCCGCGACGCGCACGTTGCCGCAGGCATCGCCGAGAGCCTCGGCGTGCCGCTGGTGCTCGCACATGTGATCCTGCCGACCGCTCTTGGTCTCGAGCACGGCCTTCCGACAGGTCTCAGTGTGGACACGGTCCGCGCGCGCCTGAGCGCGCTGCGGTCCGAGCTTCCGCGCGGCGCACGCACGGAAATCCTGGTTTCGAGTGGCCAGCCAGCCGAGGAGATTGCCGCGCTTGCCGCCAACAGCGGCGTCGGCCTGATCGTCATGGGACTGCGCGGAGCAGGAGGCTCGCAGGGTCCGGGATCGATCGCGTACCGCACGATCTGTCTCACGCCGACAGTGTTGCTGGCGCTTCCCGCGTCGCTGAGACATGCGGCTCCCGGCGCCCTACCGAGTCCCTCACGCTGATTCAGAGAGGAACGACGCGGACCTTCTCACGAGAGCCGCGTTTCAATGACAGGGAGGACAGAGAACAACCGTTGAATTACGTCATCCGGCGCTGGTACGACATCGGCTTGATACTGGCTGTGTTGGCGATCATCTGGGCGATGGTCGGCGACCTGGACAGGGTGCAGCTGATCCTGGTGCTGAACTTCGTGGTGGGTGTCGTAGCTGCGTCTCGACCCGCTCCACGACCTGGTTAGTCTCCCTCTAACGCGCGCGGCGTTCAGCGTCTGCTTTCAGTAGTCCGAGCATGACGCGCCGAATCAAGATGATACCGGGCGAGAAGCGCGCCCAGTACCAGCGGAACTTCGTGCGCGCCGTCTGATCCGTCGTCGTCACACGCGTCTCGGTGCGGAAGATCGACTCAGACTCGCCGATCGGGTCCGCTCGCAGCGTCCAGGCGATCTTCACGTAGCCCGGTTCCTGAAAGGCGCGAAACTCCTGCGGCGCAAGGCCGCGAAAAACAACGTTTGGCAGCCAAGGTTGAGTAACGGCACCGACGACGATCTCGCGTCCTGGATTCTCGGCCAGCACGCGCCACCCGAGAGATGTTGTCTGCGCGACCAGCCCCTTCGGGCGCGCCTCGGCATCCGGTTCGGCGCCGAGCACCAACGCTCGAGCGCTGAAGATGGCCCGAACGATCATCGACTGCTGGAGATCCGTCTCTGCCGCGGCCGCAAGCGTTATCGCGGCCGGCGCCGCGACGCGCACGTGGTGCCGCTCCGCCACGTCGCACTGCGGCATGAACTGATCGAGCAGTGTATCTCGCTCGTCAGGGTTGGCCGGTGGGACACGGCCATAGCGGCTCCATGCCGTTCCGACGACCGTCGCGTACCCCACCGCCATCAGGCCAAGGCCTCCGGCGGTCCAGCGCATCACGCCCCTGATACCCTGTCTTCGGCTCATGCCGCCTCCGAACCTGTCGTCTTGCTGCGGGTGGAGTGTCGAGACTCGGCGCGGGACGCGATGCCCAGGAGCTGCCTCCGCTGCATGATGAAATGACAGAATCGGATGAACGGCATCCCGATCGATGGCGGAAGACCGTAGAAGTGATACCCGCGTGCGGCGCGAGCCCGCACGACAAGACGCGTGGTGTCCTCATTCACGGCTTCCAGCCAGGTGCGTCACGCGAACCGATCGCGGCCACATCGTCGTTCTCCGTTCCAAGTCCTCCGCACACGCGCTCAGCGTGTGAGCAGCGCCGGATTCAGACCGGCGCCAATGGCGAGCAGCAGTGCCAGACCCACGTTGACGGCCACGCCAACGCGCGCGTCAGGCCAACCGACCAGGCACAACATCAGGGACGCGATAACACCCGCAACTGTGAACCGCACGGCCCAGGCCGCCTCGGTAGCCACGGCAATCGCGGCGACCAGAAACACTACGGCGGCGAGCAGCCACAGCATGCCCACCACCCGGATGCCCGCGTCTCCCACGTCCACGTGACCCGACAAGACAGTGGTCTTGTAGGGGAGCTCGGCGAGTGCCGCGAGCTTCCACGACGAGACGAAGCCCACGAGATGCGCGACGCCGTGTGCGAGGAGGAAGAATGCGAGCACGAATCGCATGCCTCCCCGCACGCACACCAGATGCCAGCCCCCTAACCCCGTTTCGGATATCTTGGAGGGCCGAAAGAAGGCATTCGAGCGCGATCCATGTGTAACGGTCGCGAAGGCTGCCGGAAATTCCCACACCGGTGCGGGAGATTTCCCGGAGGCTGACGCGATGCCGGCATCGAGGTCAGTCGTCCTCAGGATTTCAGGATCTGTCGAACCGGATCGGGCAGCAGCTTCGTTCCAAGCTTCCAGCAGGTGTTGCAGGCAGGGCAATCGTAGTAATGGATCGGCATCTGCGGCATCGACGCCGCTTGTGTACGAAACGCTCCGGACGACATCTCCGTCTGGACGTGTTTCAGCGCGGCGCCGCACTCGGGGCACTCTACCGATGGTGGGCTGTTCTGGTTCTCGTTCACGAATCGTCTCCCCTTCCTGACGTCCTGACACCGGAGGGCAACAGCGCGACTTTCGCCGTCGGTGTCAAATCCGTCGCCCGGCGGCCGCGGCCCATCATCATATTCGAGCCGCAGCGCCCGAGGCGCGTGCGGACTCTGAGTGCGTTGGAGCGTACCGGAACCTGCATTCCCGCTCGGTGGTAATCTGCGCGCGATGGCGAACCTCGATCCTGCGGCCTCCAAGAGTGACTCTCGCCCGCCGCGCCCACCGCGACCGTTGCTGCCCGCGCTGGTGGTGGCCCTGCTCGCCCTGAGGCTGTTCTGGGTCGTGATCACCAACGTCGTCGACATGCCCTACATGGACGAGTGGTACGTGTGGAGTGGCCTGCTCGAGGCACTGGACACGCAATCCCTGTCCTGGAGCACGCTCGTCGCGCCCTACAATGGGCACCGCCCCGCCCTGATGCGGCTGGTCCTTCTGGCTCTCTTGCCTACTGCCTGGAACGTCTATCCACAAGTGATCCTGACGGCGTTGTGCACCGTGACTCTCTTCGGCGCGTGCTGGTACCTGTATCGCCGCACGGCCCGAGAGCTTGGCGTAGAGGTCGATCCATGGGTTGCCGTCGGTATTGGCGCTTTTGTTTTCTCATGCGCCGATATCAACCTGCTCTGGGGCATGGGACTCGTGTGGCACGTCGTGGTACTCGGTTCAACGCTCTGTCTGATCCTGCTTTCTGCAACGCCATTCCGCTGGTGGCGGCTCCCGCTGGCGGCCCTCTGTGCGGCCGCCGCATCCTTCTCGGTGGGTGCTGGCCTGGTCGCCTGGATCCTTGGAATACCCACGCTGTGGCTTGCCGCCTCGCAGGCACCGGCCCGACTGCGGGCAACGCTGTGCTGGTCGGCGGGCGCTGTGGTCTTCTGCTCGCTTTACCTGCGAAACCTCGCCTCGGATCCTGGCTCGACTGCCAAGTGGGGATACGTCCTCGCCCACCCGCTCGAGTTCTTCGGCTTCGTACTGACGTTTCTCGGTGTGCCGATCGAGCCTCGTTACGATGCCACTCTGCTCCTCTGGCCCGGGGTTGCCGGGATCGCGCTCTGGGCGATTGTCGGCATCTGGTTGTGGCGATCGCCTCACGTCGATCGAGTCCGGCTGGTTCCATGGCTGGCGCTGGCGGCGCTGTCGGTCTCGAGCGGAATGCTGATTGCGGCGGCTCGACTTGGATCCGTGCCAGTGACGCCTTACTACGTTACCGTCGCCAGGCTCTTCTGGATCTCCTCGGCCGCAGCTTTCTGGTTGGTCCTGGCGCGCCCGCTGGCCGCCCCGGCTGCCGCGCGATCATCGCGTGCCTGGCTCCTGATCAGCGTACTGACGGCGCTTGGAGTGGAGCTTCGACAACATGACTTTGCGAGCGGGGTCTGGCGAGGTCCGCGCGAAGCGATGATCCAGATGTCGTACGACGTTCCTGATGTTTGCTCGGGAAACTGGGACACGGGCGGCCGGGTCACAGTTCCACCCCACGTCTTGCGGACGCAATCTCCGATCTTCGCTCGTCATCAGCTCTCATTCCTCGATCGAACGCGGCTCGACGAGCTCAGAATCATTGAATCGCCTGCCGGCAGGATCGGTGAGGTGGAGCAGGCCACAGTGGAGTTGCAGCCGCCCGACATGGGCCCGCCGTGCGTGCGCCTCTCGGGATGGGCGATCGACCCCGAGCACAACGAACCCGCGTCGGAAATCCTTCTCGTGCGAGAGCAATCGATCCTGAAACATGGGGCGGTGATTCGCGAAACCGCCGAGGTCGCGGCACGTCTCGGCAATCCCGCCCTTGGCCGCAGTGGCTGGGTGCTGTTCGTCTCAGCGCCGCATTGGCCTGCCGATCCGTCTCAGCTCAAGGTGTATGCCGTCAGCAAGGACGGCAGGACTGCATACGCGCTCGATACATCCCACGCCCCACCGCTGCCGACCGGTGAGGTCACGCGGCACCGCGATTACGTCCTCGGTCGCGTCATCACGCTGACGGACCCGGAGCCCGAGGGAGTCCAACTCCAGGGTTTTTCACAGCCGGGCGAGGCCTGGCGCTGGACCGATGGGAAAGAGGCATCGATCCGCCTCACGCTGGGATCTCCAGCCAGGGGCGCGCTCACACTCACCGCGACGGTCTCAGCCTTCGTCGTACCGCAGCATCCCAGGCAGAACGTCGACGTCCTGGTCAACGGCCACCCGGTCGGTCGCTGGGAGTTCCAGTTCGGTCAGCAAGCAACAGAACGTCACATCGTGATCCCTCACTCAGTCGCGAACGGGGCTCGTCAACTGCTGATCACGTTCCTGCTGCCCGATGCTGCCATGCCGGCTGCTCTGAAGTTCAACCCGGATACTCGTATGCTGGGCATCAATGTGCCGCGGCTCCGTGTATCCGCCTCCACGGAGTAGTGCACATCCAGAGGCTCAGGGCTCAGGGCTAAGGGCTCAGGGCTTCTCGAGGCGCCGCTTCAGCGGTCGCCGTTTTCCGCCTGCGACCAACGCGTCCTTCTGCGCTCGCGTCAGTTGCTTCACCACGTACTCGCGCGCCAGCGCCTTCCCCACGGTTCGGAACGCTTCCTGATAAACCAGCTGCACCGGACGCCGACTCGCCGTGTACTTCGCGCCGCGGCCGCTGTTGTGCGCCCGTTCCCGCTCGAGCGGGTTTCGCGCATACCCGGTGTATAGCGTGCCGTCCGCGCATCGGACGATGTAGACGAAGTGCACTGGTGGATTGTAACGGGCTCGGCGTCGCCAGGCCGTTCCCGGGGTTCAGCGGAGTTCGATCAGCCAGATATCGCTCGCCTCTGCGAGGAGCGTCAACAGCATGCGCTCGCCAGAAGGATTGATGTCGAGGCTGTCGGCCGCAACTCTCAGCCTCGCCTGAGGCACCAACCACGGAACCGCGGGACCCGCTGGTGCGCCGTGCGCGTCGAATGGGATGCGCCACACTTCGCGCGAATCTCGGATGAAATACAGACGCCGTGGCTCTGACTGCCACACCGGCTGGCGATCGTTCCCGGCGTACTGCGTGAGGCGCGTCGGGACCAGCTTGTCGGGATCGACCATCCACAGATCCCAGCTGCCCTCCGTCAAGGCCTCGTAGGCGATGAAGCGCCCCTCTGGCGACCACCGGCCATACCCCGGTGAGCCGCCAGGAAGCATCGTCAGCAGGCGCATCGCTGTCGCCCGCCCCGTGGCGCGATCGATGGACGCGACGGCCGTCGTGGCAGTCGGACCAGGTTGCCGCGTGCTCACCACCAGCGTGAGCCGAGACCCGTCCGGCGACCAGGCGGCGCAGCACACCTGCGCATAGGTGCCAAACCAGCGATCGTCCAGTGCCTGCAACTGGCTGCCGTCGGCTCGCATCAGATGGGTGAATTCGCCCCTCGCGTCGACGACATCGACCGCGACCCAGTCATCCGCGGGAGACGGCCGTGGCCGATGCTCGCTGCCCTCTTCCGATGTCACGCGCAGCGGCTGCGTGCTGACGTCGCCCATGCGCCAGATGTCGAGGCTGCCTCGTCGGCGTGACTGGAAGAAGATGCTGCGTCCATCGGCGGACCAACGGCCGCGATCATCCCGGACGTTACCCGATGTCAGCTGAGATCCGGAGTTCGGGTCGGACGGCGTCTCGTCAGCCAGTGGATAACTCCAGAGATGGCTCGTGCTCTGCTCTTTCACGGCGAGGATCTGCTTTCCATCTGGCGACAACGCGAAGGTTGTCGCGCCGAGTGCCGATGTGAGCCGGCGCGGCTCGCCCACTGTCGAGCCGTCCGCAGGATCAATCGCCAATTGCCAGAGGTCGGGCTGCCCATCGCGGTTCGAGACGAAAATGATCTGCCGGCCGTCGCGTGACCAGTGCGGCGAATCGGCTTGATTGGTCGCCTTGTGTACCCGGCCCGTTGGCAGATGTGCGATGTACAGATCCGCTCTCGGGCCAACCTCACTGGAAAGGAACACCAGGTACTCGCCAGACGGCGACAGCTCACCCGCGCGTCCATCCGGAGCGTCCGGCCATGCACAGGTGAGGCACACCGGTGCGCCGCCGGCGGCGGCAACACGATACACGCGCTTGATGCCGGCCGCATCGAACGCGGTGTAGACCAGCGACGCGTCGCGCGACCAGGTGAGACTGAAGGTGTAGAGAACGCCTGACTTCAACGGCACGACGCGACGAACGTTGGCGCCCAGTGCTGTCATCGTGTAGATGCCGCCGCCGTCTCGTTCCGAATAGAACGCGATGCTCCGCCCGTCCGCGGACCACGCCGGCCATGCATCGACGCCGGCGAAGGCCTGTGTGAGGTTGACGAGATTTGCCCCCGACGGATCGGCGATCCAGATATCGTCATTGCCGCTTGCATCGGAGACGTAAGCGATCAGATCGCCAGTGGGGCTCCAGGCCGGCTGCTTCTCAATTGCGTCGGTCGACAGGAACGGCGTCATCCGCGGCGCCGCCAGGGGCGGCTCGGTCGAGGGCACGGCGCGGCCGGCGTATCCAAACCACCACGCCAGGATCGCAAGCGACAGCACGCCAGCAGTGGCGATCGCGACTGCACGATGCATCGGTCGGCGCGAGGGCATCGCCCGATCCACGACCGCGTCGAGCGCGAACGCGACGTCCGTCGCAGTCTGGAATCGCTGCTCGGAATTCTTCTCGAGGCATCGCGCAATCACGCGCTCAACCGCCGCTGGTGCGGATGACATTCGCGGCGGCGGCTCCCGAAGAATCGCGTTCAGCGTCTCGATGGTCGTCTCTCTGCGGAATGCGGCGCGTCCGGTGACGAGCTCATACAACAACGCGCCGAGCGCGAAGATGTCTGCCGCGGGTCCGACGTTGTCACCGCGGATCTGCTCCGGCGCCATGTAACCCACCGTCCCGAGCGTGACCCCGACGGCGGTCGCGACCGGTCCGGTGACAGTGTCGAGTTCAGGAGACACAACCGCGCGGTCAAGCTTGGCCAGGCCGAAATCGAGGATTTTGATGCGTCCATCGCGCAGCAGAAACACGTTCTCCGGTTTCAGATCGCGATGCACCACGCCACGCTCGTGCGCCGCCGAGAGCCCGCGCGAGATCTGCGTGCCCCAGTCGAGAACGTCGCGGAGAGCAATCGGACCGCGAAGCAATCGATCGCGCAGCGACTCCCCTTCGAGAAGCTCCGACACGAGGTACGGCCCGAGGTCCGAGGAACCGACGTCGTACAACGCCAGCAGATTTGGATGATTCAGTGCGCCTATTGCGCGCGCCTCCTGCTCGAACCGCTGCGACCGGCCGGGGTCGGCGGCGAATTCCTGCGGCAGGACCTTCACTGCGACGTCGCGGCCGATGCGGGGATCGCGGGCGCAATAGACCTCACCCATGCCGCCCGCGCCAAGCAGCCGGACGATCTCGTATGGGCCGAGGCGGGTCCCTGCGGTCAGATGCATTTGATCGAGAGTGCGACGATGCTACAACGAATGTCTGCGGACCGCTCGCTTCGATTTGGCGCCGAACAGTGCACGTACTGCGGGACGCGTGCACCGGATCAGAACCCGCAGGCGACGGTTTTCCTCGCTCGGAGGCTGGCGAGAAGCTTCGAGGCGAGAAGCTTCGAGATGAAGGGGGGGCGGGCCGATGAAAGATGAATCGGGTGGGAAAGCGGTGCAGGCATGACACCTGCACCGCTGAGAGCAACTAGGTCCTGGAGCGATCGGTGGCGACGGAGGCATAGCTCTCGCCGGCCTTTTCGCCAGACGAGGAAATGTCCTCGGCGCCAGTCTGCTCGAGAATCCTCTTCGCGCGCGCGATCTCGTCAGACGTCGCGCAGTGAACCGAGAGCAGCACGCCGCCGTCCTTCACGCGACCTTCGTAGCGCTTGGCTTCGTACTCCGGAATGCCCATGCCGACGAGCGCTCCGACCAACCCGCCGACCGCGCCTCCGACACCGAGGCCGGCCAGCGCTCCCATGATTGGGCCCGCGGCGATGAAGGGCCCGAGGCCCGGAATCGCCAGCGCGCCAACACCCGCGAGCAGTCCGAGCGTCCCGCCCAGCGCGCCGCCGGCGGCCACGCCAGTCGTCGCGCCTTCCGGCGCCTTGGTGTGCTTCTCGTGCGCGAAGTCCTTCGTGCCCTGACGGTCGGGTGCGAGCACTGAGATGTCATCGTTCGAAAAGCGGTCGCGCACGAGGGCGTCTACGGCCTGCTCAGCCTGCGTGAGGGTAGAGTAAATGCCGAAGGCTGCAACTTTCTTGTCTGTCATGTGAATCTCCTGGTGTTGAAGGGCACGGTCGTGGTGCACAGATCGCGTCACCACGCTCGGTTAGCCCTTGGGTTTCTTCGGCGCGTCTGCGGGCGCGACCGTAATCTCGTTCTTGACTTTTCCGGCGCCGGCGATCTCTGTTGCCTTGGCGACGACCGCCGTCTTCTCTGCCTCGGTACGGACCGGTCCCTTCAGCGTGACCTGCCCATCCTGAGCCACGATCTTCACGTTGTGTGCGTAGGTCGACAGCGACTTGTCGTCAACGACTGCTTGCCGAATCTTCTTGGCGAGGTCGCGGTCGGCAGGATTCTCATTCTGCTGGTCCGCAGTGACGGCGCCCTTTTCTCGATCGGCTTTGTTGACTTTCGTGTTGTCGGGTGGTGTCTGCTGCGCGACCGCGGGCAGCGCAATCAGCGTGCACGCGCCAGTCAGGAGAAACGTACCGATAGCTCGAGTGAAACGACCTGTATGCATGATGTCCTCTTCAATCCGCTCGTGCGGCTGGGCTCGACTTTCTGTTCCCGTTCGTCAACCCCACGTGCTGAGCCTTTGCGGGGTGTACTGCTGCGGTGTTCGGCGAGCTCGACCGGTGTGAAGTGCTCGCGGAGGGGTCTTGCGCGTCCTACTAGTGGTAACTCGACTCGCTATTGGCAACGAGCACCCGCAATTCGCCTGTCCAGCGGGTACTACCGCAACATGCGCGCCAGGCAGGTAGCAGACAAAAGAAGTTACTACTCCGCAGGCTCCTGCTCATCGTCTTCGTCTTCGTCGTCGTCGTCGTCGTCGTCGTCGTCGTCGTCGTCGTCTACTTCATCGTCGTCATCGTCGCCGTTGACATCTGCGGCGTCGTCGGTTTCATCCCCGACGCGCAGCCCGTCCGCTTCGTCGTTCGGGTCGCCTGCCGCGGGGTCCCGGTATGTCTCTGGAGTGGTCTTGTTCATGCCCTTGCTGAAGCAAGACAGGTGCCGCGCGAGTGAGTGACCACGAAAGTCACCGCTTCGACGCCGAATAGCGCAGCGCGCTATTCGGGCCGGTTGGTCAGGAAGGTCTCGGTGCGCCGGGAGAGATGTCTAACCCTGGGCGAGAGCGTGGACGTGGCGACCTTGGCGTCGCGCTGAGCTGCACCGCGGGCCGCTGCGTTTCAGTCGCCCTCAGCCCTTCAAGGTCTTCATGTCAATCGTGAAACGATATTTAACGTCCGACTTGAGCATGCGCGCATACGCGTCGTTGATCTGCTGGACGCCCACGACCTCGACGTCGGCAACGATATTGTGCGTGCCGCAGAAATCGAGCATCTCCTGAGTCTCGGCGATGCCGCCGATCGCGGAGCCCGACAGGCTGCGGCGGCCGAACAGCAGCCCGAACACCGCGACCGGCAACGGCTTCTCTGGCGCACCGACCATCGTGATGTTGCCGTCCCGCTTGAGCAGCGCGATGTACGCATTGATGTCGTGCGGGGCCGCGACGCAGTCGAGGATGAAATCGAAGCTGCCGGCGTGCTTCGTCATCTCGTCGGCCGCCGTCGACACGACCACCTCGTCGGCGCCCAGCTTGACCGCATCCGCAGCTTTGCCCGGTGAGGTGGTAAACACGACCGTGTGAGCGCCCAACGCATGGGCAAACTTGACGCCCATGTGGCCGAGTCCCCCGATGCCGACGATGCCGACCTTCTTGCCGGGTCCGACCTCCCAGTGCTTCAAGGGCGAATAGGTCGTGATCCCGGCACAGAGGAGCGGCGCCGCCGCCGCCAGGGCGAGGTTCCCGGGGATTCGGAGCACGAAGTGCTCATCCACGACGATGCTCTCGGAGTAGCCGCCGAAGGTGCCTGGCGCGGTGCCGTGCTTGTCGGGAGTGCCGTAGGTCAGGGTGAAATCAGGACAATATTGCTCGAGCCCTTCACGACAGTTCGGGCAGGTGCGGTCCGAATCCACCAGGCAGCCGACACCCACGACGTCGCCCACCTTGAACCGTGACACCGCTGGACCAACCTCGACGACGCGTCCGATGATCTCGTGCCCTGGTACACACGGATAGATGGTCGGCATCACATCCGCCCACTCGTTCCTGGCGTAGTGCAGATCCGAATGGCAGATTCCGCAGTATTGAATTTCGATCTTGACGTCGCTCGGCGTCAGTGGGCGACGCTCGATGGACATCGGAGCCATCGGCGCTGTCGCCGACGCGGCTCCGTATGCTTTGATGGTGGTCATGTTCTTCCTCTGTTGATCCCAGACCCTGACGAGTGCCCCAACTGCTCCCGGTGCGGGAGCGGTGCGGCTGAAGCGCGAACGGATGATTGTCTGGGTCAGCTCCCGCCGACTTTGCGCGGCGTGCGCGAGCGGGGGACGAAGCCCCGCGTGGTCTTCGCGCGCCACGGCTGCTCAGTGCGTGGCTTTGGGGCGCGTGGAGACGTCGTCGTCACGGGCTCGGCTTCAGGTGCTGGAACGGCAGCTTCCTCGGCAGCCTTGGCACGAGCTGCGGCAGCCGCGGCCTCGTCTTTCGCCAGGCAGCACTGCTTGTATTTGCGGCCCGAGCCGCAAGGGCATGGGTCATTCCGCCCGACTCGTACGTTTGTTTGGGACATTCGTGACGTGAGTCTACCGTACTGACGACCTTTGCCGTCCCCGCGGTTCAGCCCTTAACGCGGGTCGACCGCCAGCACTGCGGTTCACGGCTCATCAGGCGTCGCTCGCGATGGGGACGGCCTGCAGGTCAAGATCGGCGGCAACCGGCAGATGGTCGGACGCGCGCCGCGCCAGCGCGCTGGTGTGGACGAACATGCGTCGCAGAAGACTCACCGGGTGAATCCAGATGCGATCCAATGGCAGTACCGGGCGCGACGAGGGAAACGAGCGGAGCCGCGCCGATGCACCCAGGCGCTGATCGAGCACGTGCGCGGCCGACCGACCCGGCAGCCAGTCGTTGAAGTCACCGAGGACGATCACCAGCGAGTGCCGCACGGAATCGAGATACGACAGCAGTTGCCGGACCTGAAACCGCCGTTCGCTGACGCGAAGCCCGAGATGCGTCGCCAGTAAATGCACCGGTATGCCGTCGACGTCGATCGTGGTGGCGAGCGCGCCGCGCGGCTCGCGACGATCCATCGACAGGTCGATGCGGTGCACGTCCACGATCGGATGCCGGGCCAGCAAGGCGTTGCCGAAGCACCTTGTCTCAACTTGTCGCGTCGGGCCGAGCGCGCATTGATAGCGGTCCAGCGCAACGAGCTCGACGGCGACTCGGCTTTCGATGGCGACGCTGGCCGGATACGTGAACTCCTGCAGGGCGACCACGTCCGCATCCAGCTCGCCGACGACCGCTGCTACCCGATCGGGATCGTGGCGACCATCGGTGCCGACGCACGCGTGAACGTTATACGTCGCGACTCTCAGGCTTGGGCTACGCAGCGGCATCAGCCAAACTCCGCATCCTGGCGACGTCGTCGCCCGGACGACGTCGAGAGGCGAAACGGCAGCAGCGAGCGCAGGGCCGCCCCGAGCGAACGCACTCGCCTCCGTGCCCGGCGATAGCGGCTGTCGGCGAAGAAGCTGATCGGCTCGTCCGGATCGGAGGCCGCTTTCAGGACCTCGGAAGGCGGCTCCGCTGGTGCGCCTAAATCGACACGGTAGAGGGCGCGATCGGCATGTGCGCGCGCGTCGACCAGCGCCCGTAACGAGCGGACGCGCCCGAGTTCACTCGTGACCGCGGCCGCGGACACGCCGAGGTGTTCGGCGAGCAGGCGATCGCGAATGCGCTGCACGCCGGCCCGATGCGCGGGATCCTGGCCGGCGTCGATTGCGAGATCGCACTCCGAATCGACCCCCATGGAGCGGCGCGAGAAGTTCGCGGAGCCGATCCGCACGAATCGATCGTCGACGATCATCACCTTCGAGTGTATGAACGTGCAGACGTCTCGAGCGCGTGAAGCGGCGGGATAGACGACCCGTAACCGCCGCCAGCGATCGCCAGCGATCAAGTCACGAAGGGCCTCATCGCGCAGCGCTCCCATCGTCTGCTGCTCGACCCAGCCGTGGCACTCCTTCGGGATCACCACGATGATCTCCGGGCCCGCGGGCTCCTGCAGCCGCGCCGCAAGCGCACGCGCGAGCGCATCGTTGGTGAAATACTGGCTTTCGATGTAGATCGACTGCCGGGCCGCGGCAATTGAGTCGACGAACAACCGTTCGCACTCGCGAATGGCTGGCTCGTGCTCGGACGGCGGGACGGTGCGCGCAATGGCAACGTCGACATCGGTCAGGTCTGGCTCGACCGCATCGGGCCACAAGCCGCCAAGTGAGGCGGGGGCAACCGGCGGCGGCGTTTCGCCCAACGCCTGCCATCGACGACGGACGAGCGTGCCTAGGCTGGCAGCCACCGGCCCGGACACCATCGCCTGTACCTCGTGATACGGCTCATAGGGCGTTCCGGACGCGTTGACCCGCAAGGGCTCCTCGACGCGGTGCGCGGCCGTGTCCCACCGGTGCCCTGTCAGATCGATGCCGCCGCAGAATGCCAGCACATCGTCGACGACAATGACCTTCTGGTGATGCGACCCGCCGACTGGATGACGATCATCGAACGCGAAGTGCACCTGCCTCGGCATCTGCCACACCCATCGCCAGGTCGCCAGAGGTTCGCGCTCGAGCGCGTACAGCTCCGCATAGTCCCACGTGAGCACGTGGCAGGTGAGCTGTGGACGGCGGCGGATCACCCATTTCAGCAACTCGTCGAGGCGCGTCGGGGCGCCATCGGATGCTCCGCCCGGAACGAGATCGAGCGTGGACTGCATATCCCAGCCGAGAATGAAGATCGTCTCGCGCGCGTGCAGGAACGCGTGCCGGACGAGGCGGAAATAGTCGGCGGCGTCCTGAACGCAGGCGAAGCGTTCGGCTCGATCGACGCGCCAGCAGGTGTCGTCCGGCCGAAGGATCTTTGGCGCCGCGGCCGTCGTCTCGAGAGATGTCGGATCAGACAACCCAGGCATCGCCGCTCCTCGCGCGCAGGGACCGATTGATCATCCACGCCAGACTCAACGGAATGCACAGAAACAGGAGGGCGCGGATGACGCTCTCCGCCGACGGGTGTCGCCACGTCTCGGCGAGTTGATATCCAAAGCCGGCCAACCCGACGACCATGGCCGCCATGCCGAGCGCAGTGCCGATCAAGAACTCGCGATAGCCGACGGCTGACGCGCCGAGCATGACGTTGACGAGGACGAATGGCAGAGGGATCTTGCGGATCAGGAAGACCGCGAGCGTGCCGTTGCGACGCAACAATCCAATCAGTCGCCTCGTTCGCTCCCCTTCCCACGCGTTCAGATGGCGCGGGCCGATCCATCGACCGAGGGCGAACGCCGCGGAAGCGCTGGCGAGACAGCCAGTCATCGCGTAGAGCGGACCGAGCACCGGGCCGAACACGATGCCAGTCAACGACACCAGCAACATCACCGGTACGACGCTGAACGCGACGAACGCCAGGCTGACGAGCGCCGGCGCCCACCAGGCGTAGCGGTCTTCGGAGAGCCAGGCCGAGAGATCGCCCGCTTCCAGGTGGGACACGGATGAATAGGCGATGAGCGCGCTCAGTCCCAGAAGCGCCAGGAGAAGAGCGGACAACAACAGACGAGTTCGAGGCTCGACCATGAGCCCCTGTCTGCAAGGACCGCACCGGCACTTCGACAGCACGCCAGCTCAGCCACTCTTTGGACACGTTGAGTGGCGCGTGTCACCCATGTCTCCCGAATAGACCGACGGAGTTGGAGGCGCGTCGGGTTTTTCTCTCAGTACACATCCAGATCTCGCCCCACCACAACATGTCCTGAATACTTCGACATGATTTCGCTCAAGAGCACTTCTGGTCGCGACCGCTGACTATCAACCGCAGGCCGCCACGCAATCGACGCATGGTAAAGAATGAGTAAGCGCGGTCTGGCCTTCGTCGCCAGCTCGGCAAGTTGGCTCGTGGTCGTATGAAACTTCGCGGCGTAGTTGACGAAATCCGGCCGTCGCGACAGCCAGTCGTGGGTCAACACTTCGTGGATCAAAACGTCGCAGCCATTGCAGGCGTCGATCGTCGCCTGCGTCGGGGTTGTATCGCCCGAGATGACGATGCTGCGATCCGCTGTCTCGAACCGGTATCCGTAACTATCCATGGCATGCTTTGTCGGAAACGCAGTAACCGTGACATTCGCATCCTTGTAAACCACGCCGGGTTTGATTTCGTGCGCGTTGACTTTGTGCCCCTCAGGAAATGAGCCCACTGCATAGAACTTCTCTTCATAGTGCTTCGTGCGCGTTTCAAAGTCCGCGCGGTAAGCTTCGAGGATGTGTGTAGTCATGTGCTTGATTCCGGGAGGGCCATAGACCTCCAGCGGAACACGCCGTCCGAGCACCCAGGGAGTCAGAATCAGATCCGGATAGCCAACGACGTGATCCGAATGCAAGTGAGTCACAAACACAACGCGCAGGTTTGTCGGATCCAAAGCGCTGATGCCGCGATCTGCAACAGCAGATTTCGCCCTTCTTACAATCCCTGCTCCCATGTCGACGACATACGGCGTGCCGTTGACGACGACGGCGGTGGCGGGTCCGGAGCGATCGGGATCCGCTGGAGGAGTGCCTGTTCCCAATAGGACGACTTGAGTGCCGCTCGCGGCGGGTGGAATCTGAGGTTGTTGGGCCCTAAAAGAGGGCATGAAAGACAGGAAGCCCAGGATGAACGCGAAAAGAGCTGTCGGCGTGCGAGGAATAGACATCTGATTCTCCCAGAGTGTTTCGCGAGGCTCAGGTGAACCCAAGCCTCGCGACTGCCATTGGTGGATCAGGACGCCGAGGCCTTCAGTCGAACCATCGAGCGCGCGGCCGCATGAAGTTGGCGAACACGAAATCCGCGGCCGACTGGCCGACCTCCTGACCGGCCTGCTGATCGAACCGGTAGTGAACGCCGCCATAAATGCGGGCCATGGCTTCTTCTTCAGCGGCCTGCCAGAAACCGTCGAAGTGCCGTGTGACGCCGGGCAGCCCGCCGGGCAGACTCCACGTCACGGCCACGGGTACGTCGTTGGTACCGCACACGAGCTGGAGGGCGCGCGCCGCGCTGGCTCCGATCGTCGCCAGATTGCCGGCGTACGAGGGATACGGGGGCGTCGTGGTCAAGGGCAGCCAGGTCGAATCGGGATCGGTATCGGGATTCAGATCCGTGTCGGCGGCGCGGATCGCGGTCACGGGGCGCCATACGCCGTACACGAACTTGCTCGCCTGCGTGGTCTGGAGGGCATCGTGGATCGAGACGTTCACGAGCACGAACACACGCGCGGTTTCGACGAGCGACAGATTGCGCGCGAGAACGACATCGCGAGTCATGTTGTTCCACACCGAGAAGAAACCCGTGGTCGTACCGACGCCGGACCACAGCCGCGCAATCGTCGTCTGTTCCTCGGTCCGCACGGCGCTGTCGGACTTGCCGAGGAGCTTCACCTCGTTGACATCGGCGGCGTATCGTGCGCTCGTGAGCGACGGCGGCGGCGATGGCAGGAGGTGGGTCGCCGAAAGCAGCGCCATCGGCGCGGCCTGCTGGAGATGGGTGAACGTGGCGGCGGCGTTGGCCGGCGGCGTCGGCTGCCAGCGCCCGGGAAGGAGCGGCTCGGCGTAAGGCGGAAAGGCCGGAACGATCCAGCCGTCATCTTGCCGCCACGCCAGGATCTCCCTGGCGACGTGGGCACCAATCTCGGCGCCGCGGCGAACGAAGCCGGAAGGATGATCACCGAGATCGGCGGCAAGGGCCTCGTCGTAGGCCTGCACCGCCGACGGATTGAGATCCACCAGCACGTCATGGGCAGCCTGCGCGGCCGCGGCCGTGGTCGATCCCCCCAACCCCGGCCGCAATCGGACCCGATACGGTTCGAAATCGCGCTCGATGGCGTTGATCGCATCGAACATCGCGATGTGCATCATCGAGTAGAAGCGGGGTGTCTGGGGATTGCCCGGCTGAGGTAGCGTGCTCTGAAGCAGCTGATTCCATTTCAGCACGACGTCTGCGGACGAACGCGTCGCTTCAACGTCGCGTCCCGCGGCCGTCAGGGCGACTACCAGCGTCGCACCAACAATGATCGTCTTGCGCATCTGCATTGCTCCTTGGAGAAAGGTGGCACCCAGGCGCGGCTTGGTGCTGCACCCGAATCAGACGCTCGAACATACGCGGTTCGCGCGGGTATGGAAGTGAAACGAACCTGAACCGGCAATTCGCAGATGAGGCGAGGTTTACGGCGCGATCAGACCCGCGGCGTGATGTTAGAATCTGCGTTCCCATAGGCTGCTTATGTCCACGGCCGATGCCGGTCGTCTAGTCCGCTTTGGCGCGTTCGAGCTCGATCTCGATGAGGGCGTCCTGTCCCGCTACGGCCGCCGCGTGCCCCTTCAAGAGCAACCGGCCCGCATTCTCACCCTCCTGCTGAGCAGGCCGGGCGAAGTAGTCTCGCGGGAGGAGCTGCGGCACCTGGTGTGGACGGACGACACCTTCGTCGAATTCGACGCCAGCCTGAACGCCGCCATCACCAAGATTCGTCGCGCTCTCAGGGATTCCGCGAGCACTCCCCGCTTCATCGAGACCGTTCCCAAGCGTGGCTACCGCTTTCTCGCCGACGTGCAGGGGCTCCAGCCCGGGTCGGAGTCAACGGCCGTCGCCGCGCGAGAAGTCGCTCGCCGCTCCTTCGGCGCCGTCGGACATCGAAGTTCGACAGGCGCCGCCGGACGTCCGTCGAGCACAGAAGACCGCATTACTCGCGATCGTGGCCGCGACGCTTCTGTCTGCCTGGCTGCTCTCTCCCGGCCTCGCGCCACCATCTCACGCGCCGCTCGTGCGGTCGCTCACGGTGCAGCCCTTCGAGATGCGAGCCGAGGGGATGCACACGAATCTGGGAAGCGAGCTGGCGGCGGCGATCGGCAGGCGACTCGGTCGCCTGCAAACACTCACCGTCAAACCGTGGCCGCCTGGCGCCACCGCCGATCCGCGCGCACTCAGTCGCGAGCTGGGGGTGGACGCACGACTGAGCGGGGTCGCGACGCGAACGGGGCAGCAGCTTGCGATCGCGCTGCGTCTTGTGTCCACCGACGACGAGCGCGTGCTCTGGGAAGATGTCGTCGATGTGCCCGTCAGCGATCTGATGTGGCTGGAATCGCAGATCGCCCAGCGGGTCGGAACGGCGCTCGACGTGCCGATGAGCGGGAGAGAGCGCGCGGCGCTCGCCCGCCACATGACGGAGAGCCTCGACGCGTATCAGTGGTTCCTGCGGGGACGGTTGCACTTCGAGCGGCGGACGAGCCGCGATCTGCGCGACGCGGTCGCGGCTTTCGAGCGGGCGACGGCCAGTCGACCCGAGCTACGCGCTCGCCTACGCGTGGCTCGCGAACACCTACACGCCGCTCAGCTACCTCGGCTTTGCCCCGCCGTGGGAAACGGAACCGGCCCAACGCGCGGCTGGCGAAAAGGCGCTCCTGCTCGACGGCGGCCTGGCCGAGGCGCACCTCAGTCTTGCGTTGGTCATGGCCTATCACGAGCGGCGCTGGGGAGACGCCGAGGCGGCGTATCGCCGCGCACTCGAGCTCGATCCCAACTACGCCACCGGTCACCACTGGTATGCGTTCTTCCTCATGACCCTCGGACGATTCGACGAGGCGCTGGACGAGCGACGACGTGCGCTCGAAATCGATCCGCTGACGCCGATGCTGAGCGTGGGGCTCGCGGAGCTGCACAACGCCATGCGCCGGCCCGATCTAGCGCTTGACGCAGTCGAGCGGACGCTCGAGCGCAATCCGCGATTCTGGTGCGGCGCGCCTGGCCCGAGGGCAGGCGCTCGAGCAGCTTGGCCGTCACCACGAGGCGCTGCAGGAGTTCGTCGAGGCGGAACGTGCGGCCCCGGACAGTGTCCCGGTGATGTCCTCCGTCGTGGGCGCGCTCGCGGCGACAGGACAAGCTCGCGAAGCGCGAAGACGCGTGGCGGAAATCGAACGGCGGGCGCGTTCCACGTTCGTTCCAGCCTTCGAGCTGGGTTTGATGCGCGTCGCGCTCGGCGATATCGACCTCGCGTTCGACTGGCTTCGGCGGAGCTGCGATATGAGGGAACCCCGCCTCACGGCGATAGGCTTCCACCGCGGGAGTCGACCCGATCCGTCAGGACCCGCGCTTCGCCGAGCTCCTGGCGTGCGTCGGGTTGCCGGTCAGCGCCGCGACCTCCCGCTGATCCGATGGCCGATCTGCGATTCAGAGCGAGGCGCTGTGTGCTCGCAGGCAGGCCTGCCGAGGACCGTGCGCGATCGAGGAAATCGCCTGCGAGTTCTCGCTGAGTGAAACAATCGCGGCTCGGTATCTCAACTGATCGCCCGGAGACATCGACTCGCTCATCCACGCCAGACGCCTGCCGATTGCCATCCGTTTGTCAGCCGAACTCCGCCAGTCGCTCTGCGTGGTGTGCAGACCGCCGCTCTTGTACCATCATTCACAAGCTGGAGATCCGTGAGCATGCGGCACAGGCGCGAGTGACATTCAGGCATGAGCGACACACATAAAGCGATCGAGGCCGTGTGGAAGATCGAGTCCACGCGACTCATCGCCGGGATTGCCCGCGTTACCCGCGACATCGGCATTGCGGAGGAACTCGCTCAGGATGCGCTTGTTGCAGCTCTCGAACGATGGCCGGAGGACGGTATCCCGGAAAAGCCTGCCGCGTGGCTGATGACAGCGGCAAAGCGGCGCGCCATCGACGCGCTGCGCCGTGGCCCGATGCTGGACTTAAAGCATGGAGAGATTGCGCGAGAACTGGAATTCCAACAGCAGCGGCTGGGTGAAGCACTGGATCAAGCTCTGGACCAGGTCATTGACGATGATGTCCTCCGCCTCATCTTCACTGCCTGCCATCCGGTGCTGGCCGTCGAGGGGCGCATTGCACTGACCCTGCGCCTGGCCTGCGGCCTCACCACGGCCGAGATTGCCCGGTCTTTCCTGGTGCCTGAGAAGACGCTGGGCCAGCGCATCTTTCGAGCCAAGAAGACACTGTCCGAGGCTCGCGTTCCCTTCGAGACGCCGCGCGGCGAGGAGCTGAGACAGCGGCTCGAATCCGTGCTGTCCGTGGTCTACCTGATCTTCAACGAGGGATACACCGCCACCGCGGGCGACGAGTGGATGCGGGCAGCGCTCTGCGAGGACGCGCTCCGCCTTGGACGGATGCTGGCGCAGCTGCTGCCGGGGGAGCCCGAGGTGCATGGTCTGCTGGCGCTGATGGAGTTGCAGGCGTCGCGCAGCGCAGCGCGGAGCGGGCCAGCCGGAGAAGCCGTTCTTCTGCCCGAGCAGGACCGTTCGTTGTGGGACCAGGCGCAGATTCAGCGAGGCATGGCTGCACTCGAGCGGGCGCAGCGGCTGGGGGGCGCCGCGAATAGCTACGCCCTGCAGGCGGCGATCGTCGCGTGTCATGCGCGAGCCCGCACCGCAGCGGATACCGACTGGGAGAGGATCGTGCTTCTCTATGACGCCCTGCTTCAGATCAGCCCGTCTCCCATCGTCGGGCTGAACCGCGCGGTCGCCGTCGGAATGTCACTGGGGCCGGCCGCCGGGCTCCATGCGCTGGAGGCTCTCGCGGCCGAGCCCGCGCTGGCCAACTATCATCTGCTACCGAGCGTCAGGGGAGATCTGCTTGTGAAGCTGGGACGATATGCCGAAGCCCGCGAAGAGCTACAACGCGCCCTTGCGATGACAGACAACATTCGCGAGCAGGATTTGCTGTCGAGAAAACTCAAACAAATCCTGGGACCTTTGTAGAATTCGGGTCGGGCCATTCGTCGACATTGTGAAGGCAGGCCAGACCGGCCCGCCTGAAGACCAAGACCGGAACAAGGAGAAGCAATGCCGCATTATTTGGTTTCGGGGATCCTCCCCGACGACTTCGACCCATCTTCAATGGACGACGCGACGGTACACAATATCAACGCGCTCAACGACGAGTTGGAAGCTGCTGGCGCCAGACACTTCGCTGGCGGCCTCAGCGCACCCAACCTGGCGAAGTCGCTGCGGTTGCAGGCCAATGGCGAAGTGCTCATCACCGACGGCCCGTATCTGGAAGCCAAGGAGCACGTTGGTGGTCTTACGATAATTGAAGCCGCCAACATGGACGAGGCGCTGGCGTGGGGCCGCAAGTCTGTCATCGCCTGCCGGACGCCGGTCGAGGTGCGTGAGATCCCATACAGCAACCTGCCGAGCGGCACCCCTCACCCATCGCGCCAGCGAAAGCCGTGAGTCACGCCCGCGGTTCAGCCCTTGACGAGAAATCCGCGGGCGCTCAGCAGCTCGCGAATCTTCTCGCGCACGTCGCCTTGCAGCGTCATGCCGTCGTCTGTCACCGCGCCACCGACGCCGCAGGCGCGCTTGAGAGCCCGGTTTAGATCGGTGAGGAACGAGGCATTGTTCGGCAGCCCGAAGACGACGGTGACCGTCTTGCCGCCACGGCCCTTCTTCTCCATGCGAAGCTTCGCGGTTGGGCGCGCGGGAACCGGCTCGCTCGCGGCGGCAGCACAGCGGCACCCGCGTTCAGGTTGTCCGCACCCGCGGCAGATTTGTCCCGCCGCGCTCGAATAGACCATCCGGACGTTGTCGCGCTCTTTCATGACTCGGTCTCAACCGAGGGGCTTCGCCCCTCGGACTCCCCTAACGCTCTCTCGCGCGCCGCTTCGACGGCGCGCTCCGTTCGCGTGGCTCGCCCCTTTTGATGAGATGGCTTCTAGGCCGCGCCGGACACCGGACCCGATGAGGGGGCGCTCGACACCGTCGTGCTCAGATCCGGCGGGTGAGTCGGCGTTACGATCCATCTTAATAAACCGACGGACTCTTGGGCGCTCGACGGGTCACGCATCACATCGCCTTTCGCGTCATCGCGGACGCTACCGCCATTCTCCCTGAAGGGTGAACGCCGCCCAGTAGTAGGGCGCCTGCCATCGCTTCTGGCGCCACATCTCGACCTGCGCGGCTCGAAGGGCAGCAGCGGGGCGCTGCCGCTCCTTGAGCATCTTCTCGTAAAATTTCGCCATCAGCTCGGAGGTCGCTTTGTCGCTTACGCTCCACAGGCTCACTACCACCCGCGCCGCCCCGGCATACATGAACCCTCGTGTCAACCCGACCAACCCTTCACTTCTGATCTCTTTGCCGAGACCGGTCTGACACGCGCTGAGGACGACGAGCTCGGCTGGGAGCGTGAGGTTGAAGACCTCGTTGGCGCGGAGAAAACCGTCCTGCGGATTGCCTTGCTCGTCCACCATCGACAGGACGAGCGCTGAAAAGCCCGGCCGCTCGCTGTCCAGGTAGCCGTGCGTCGCGAAATGCACATAGCGATAGCTCCCGAGCTCGGCGCCGAGAACAGTTCCCTTGCTCGCCTTGAAATCGGTGGCGAGGAAGGTTCCGGTTTGCGATGCCACGGCCCGGATGCGATCGGCTTCCTGCCTGGTAAACGGCAGCCGCGGAATCGTCAGCGGAGCATCGCTCGTTGCGGTGGGGCTCGCGGCCAGATGCGCGAGTATGCGGGTCTCGGCTTCGGGCGCGAGGACCGGCTTGGCCGGCGCCGGCAGGCGCGAAGCGCTGCTGACACGTCTATCGTCGGCCGAGAAGACGGGATCGGCGACGAGTGCCAGCGTACGCGCTGCGGGCTTACGCGATGCCAGCTCCTTCCGCATGACGGAGAGCGTCGATGCCGACGGAAGCGTGACGATCTCGTGCTCGACAACGAGCGGCGTCGATGCTGCGGCCGCACCGGCCGCCACGCGCGGGATTGGGAGCATCGCAAACGGCACGTACTGCAGCGCGCCGTCCGCGACGACGAGCAGACGCTTGCCGGGCAGCCGGGACGCGACCGGACGGAGCACCATCTCGCTCAGGCGGTGCGCGGCTTCCGACAGCCCGGACTGGTCGCGGCGGGTCGTCAGCAGATCGAGCAGCTCTCGCGACGCCTTCTGGATCTCTTCCCGGTTCGGCAGCTCGTGGCTCGACACCAGATCCGTGCCGACCGCCCAGATGTAGCTGCGATCCTCTCCGAGCGCGTACTCCAGGAGGAGCGTCGCGGGGTCGAGCACCTGCGCCTGAATCTCGCGAAGCGCGAGCGGCTCGGGCTGCGCGATCGCCGCGTAGCGCGGGCTCGTGCGTCGGATCTGGGCTTGCGTGTGCTCGTACTCGGTTTCGAGCTCGGTGATGGCCTTGTTCATTGCCGCCGCCTGCTCCCGTGTGTGCGCTCGAGCGAGGAGCTGCGCCTGCTCGGCCCCTTTCCTGTTCACCTCCAGTGCGAGCGCCCGCTCACGATCAAGCAGGGCGACATCCACGCCCTGTCGAATACCGGCGCCGGCCTCAGTGAGCAACTCGAGCAGACTGCGCGCGCGCGCCCGTTCGCTCGACTCGAATGCGAGGACGTCGAAGCGCTCCGTGGGGCTTGCCGCGTGGAGCCGCATGAGGACGTCGATATAGGTTTCGAGCGCGCCCTGCTGCGTGGCGAAGTAGGTCGCGCGCGACAGCGGGTTGTAGATGTCGGCACGGAGCGCCTCATTGATCGCGAGATCCTGCTCCAGGAGACTGCGCGCGCGAACCAGGTTGCCACGATCGCGCTCGGTCCTGGCCAGGTTCCTGAGCGCGGCGGCTTCGTCCGCCCGCTCCTTCACCTCTCGGGCGATGGCCAGCGCCTGCTGCGAGTACTCGATCGCCTTGTCGTACTGCTTCAGGCTGTGCGCGACGCCGCCCAGATTATTGAGCAGGCTGCCTTCGCCCATGCGGTTCTTGACCTCCCGCTGCATGGCGAGCGCCTGCCCGTAGTATCGAGCGCCGGCTCGTAACGTTTCAGGTTGCGATGGGCGTTCCCGAGATTTTGCAGCGAGTTGGCCTCGCCGCCGCGCCGCTTCACCTCGCGCGCGATGGCGAGCGCCTGCTCGAGCGATTCGATCGCGGCCTCGTCACGACCCATGTCCATGAACGCGATGCCCATGTTGTTCAGCACGATGCCTTCGCCGGTGCGGTTCTTCACCTCCTTGTGAATCGCGAGCGCCTGCTCGTAGTACGTGAGCGCCCGGTCGTGTCGCCCCGTCTGGTGGTAGACGATCGCCACGTTGGCTAGCGTCTGCCCCTCGTCGAATCGGTTGCCGGTCTCGCGGTGAAGCGCGACCGCCTGCAGGTAGTACTCGAGCGCGCGGTCGTAGCGGTTCATCTGCCGATTGGCGTTGGCGAGGCCGTTGAGCGCCGAGGCCTCGCGGGCACGGTTCTTCAGCGCGCGGTTCAGCGCCAATGCCTGTTCGAGCACCTCAATCGCCTTGTCGTTCCGGCTGAGGTTGGTGTAGGCAATACCCATGTTGTTGAGCGCCATCGCCTGGTCGTCGCGATCGTTCAGTTCGCGTCCGATCGCCAACGCCTCGTCGAGCACCTCGATCGCCTTCTCGTGACGGCTCAGTCCGTTGTAGGCCATGCCCATCGTGTTGAGCACGGAACCTTCCTGGGCGCGCGCCTCGATTTCACGGTCGATCGCGAGCGCGCGCTCGAAGAACTCGAGCGCGTTCGACGGTTGGCTCAACCGCTGGTGCGCGCGACCAGTCCAGTAGAGCGCCTGCGCTTCCTCGTAACGGTCGCCCACTTCCCGCCAGAGGGCCAGCGCTTGCGCGAACGTCGCGATCGCCTGTTCGGCCTTCGCCCCATCGGTCGCCACTGGCACGGCTTCTCTCATCAGTCGCTCGGCTTCGACGCGAGACCGGTCGTGCGCCGTGGGTGCCCGGACTTCCACTCGCACGGCGTACGTGCCGGCAGACGGCACTTCCTTGACCGCGCGGGCGGTGAGCGTGTAATCGCCGCCCGCGTCCGCCTCGATGGAGATCGACGCGGGCGCGCGGGATCGCGCGGCATCGATGGTCACGAGCGGGCGGCCATCCGGAGCCGCAAGCGCCACCGCCAGGTCCACGCCCTCTGGCTCGATCATGAAGCGGAGGAACTGTCCGGGCGCCACGCTAATGGTGTACGAATGCTTCTCGCCAAGGGCAATCTGGTGCGAGACAGTCGCGCCCGGCTCGAGGCGTTGCGTGCGGGTCGGAGCCGCCGGTTCTTGCCTCGCCATGCCGAGTGCGGCCGCGATCGTCAGGACCAGAGTACAAGTCACTTTGGCCACCTCTCTTCGATTGCTGTGACGAGGGCGAACTGTGGGAAAACGCGGCTAACATACCATCCGATGGACTTGCGAACATGTGGAGCGCGGGCTATTACGTCTCGCGCCGCCATGGACGATTCTCGCAAATGGCTCGTCCCGCAATTCGCCTGAATCGATTGATCACTCCCCTTGGATCGTGAACGCGGACCAGTAGTATGGATGGGTCCATCGGGTCTGCTTCAGCAGCCGCAGTTGCGCGGCACGGAGAGCCGCGGCAGGAGACCGGCCGGCCGAGATCAGCTCCCTGTAGAACCGCGCCATGAGGTCCGCGGTCGCGTTGTCGCTGACGCTCCACAGGCTCACGACGACGGTGGCGGCGCCCGCATACATCAGGCCACGGGTCAGCCCGACCAATCCCTCACCTCGGATTTCCTTTCCCAGGCCGGTCTGACAGGCGCTGAGGACGACCATGTCCGCCGAGAGTTCGAGGCCGTAGAGCTCGTCGGCACGCAGGAACCCGTCCTGTGGGCGGCCGTCCCGGTCTACCAGCGACAGCACGATGGCCGACAGTGAGGGATTCACACTGTCGACGAAGCCGTGCGTTGCGAAGTGGACGTAGCGGTAGCCCTTCAACTGGTCACCGGTGACCACGCCCTTCCTCGCGTCAAAGCCCGTCACCGCCAGACCCGCGCCGCCAGCGGCGGCGGTGATCGCGCGCGCCTCGGCGGCCGTCGCGGGCAGGCGGGGGATGACGGCGCGCGCGCCTTCGACCGACGAAGGCGCCAAGTGCTGGAGCAGGCGCGACCGGTCCACTGGCTCTGGTGTCAGCGAGGCAGCAGCACTGGACTGGGGGACCCGGGGATCCGTCGCGTCGAAGACCGGGTCGGCGAGGATCGCCAGCGTATTCGCGGCGCGCGTCCGGCCCGCGAGCAGCCCGCGTTGCACGGCGAGCATCGATGCCGAAGGGAGATTCACGATCTCGGCGCGGGTGATGAGCGGCGAAGCGGCGGCCCCCGGCAGCGGCAGCATCCCGAACGGCAGGTAGTGCAGAGCGCCGTCGGCAACGACGAGCAGCCGCGCGTTGGCGGCGATCGGCAGCACCGGTTTGAGGATCATCGTCGAGAGCGTCGCCAGCGCTTCAGGGAGTGCGGCGTCGGCCGCGGCGATCCGCGCGCGGTGCGTCGCGGCGGTCTCACCGGCGACCGACCTTCCGCGCGCGGTGACGGCGTCGTAGACGTCGCGGGTCGCCGCGTCGACGACATCGCGAGCGGGCAGCCTGGCGCTTCGGATTCGGTTCCGGTCGACGATCCAGACATAGCCCGCGTCTTCCCCGAGCGCATACTCGATTAGCGTCGTCCGCGGATCGAGGAGGTTGCGCTGGATAGCGGCGACGTCAAGCGGCGCCGGCGCCATCGCCGCCCAGGCCGGGCTCGCCGAGCGCAGTTTGACGTCGATCGCGTCGTACTCGGCCTCGAGCGCCCGCACCTCGCTGGCGAGCGTCTCGGCTTCGGCGTTCCGGATGCCGCGGGCGGCCAGGTCGAGCAGCCGCGCCGTCTTGCCGGCCAATGCGGCGCCGACCTCACGCTCCTGCGCGAGCAGTTGCGGGTCAGCTCCCCGCCGGAGATCGCGGCCACCGCTTTCCGCGAGCAGATCGATGAGGCTGCGCGCCCGCGCCCGTTCGCTGATGGCCAGCGCCCGCACGTCGTGCCCGGCCGTGGGATCGCTCGCGTGCTGCCGCATCAGCACGTCGACGTGGAGCAGCGCGACATCGGTACTGATTGGAGAAATAGGCGGTGCGCAGCTGCCGGCTCGCGACTCGGCCTCTGACCTCTTCGATCGTTCGCAGCGCCTCGGCCACGTAGCCCTCGGCCGCCGTCAGGTCGCCGCTGTCGCGCGCAGTTCGAGCGAGGAGGTAGAGGGTGCCGGCCGTGGCGCTGCGGTCGCCGATCTCGCGGAGGCTCGCAAGCGCGCGGCGCCCGTGCTCGAATGCGTCGGGGTAGCGCTTCAGCGCGGCTTCGGCAGCGGCGAGACCGCGGATCGTGAGCGCTTCGCCTCGCTTGTCGCCGGTCCCCTGATAGAGCGCGACTGCCTGCTCGAAGTAGGCAGCCGCGCGCTGTGCGTCTCCGAGGTCGGAGGTGTGTCCCACCGAGGTTATCCATCGTCACCGCCTCGGAACGCTTGTCGCCGACCGTACGCCGCAGCGTCAATGCCTGCTCGAGGAGCGCGAGCGCCTTGCTGTGCTGCCCCAGCCTGGATTCGATGCCCCCCATCGCGGTGAGGGTGTCGGCTTCCCCGGCTTGGTCCTTCGCGACACGCCGGCGCTCGATTGCGAGGGCGAAGTAATCCAGAGCGCGCTGAAAATCGCCGGCGCTGGACAGCGTGACCCCGATGTTGTTCAGCGTGGTCCCTTCACGCCGCACGTCCTTGACCTCCTGCCAGATGGGCAGCGCCATCCGGTAGTGCTCCAGAGCCTGCTGCCAGTCGGCCAGGTCGGCATGGATCTTCCCGATGTTGTTGAGAGCGTTTGCCTCGCCGTTACGGTTGCCGAGACTCCGAAAACCCGCCAGCGCCTCGCGGTACTGCGCCATCGCCGCAGTGAGATCCCCGAGAATGTCAAGGGCACCGCCCTGGGCGTTCGTCACGCTGGGCACGAGCGGATCATTCAAGGCCCGGGCATGCGGCAGGGCGGCTGCAAGCGTGACGGCCGCGCCCCGGGCGTCGCCGCCGGTCAGCTGCAGAATTCCGGTCGAGAACAACGCCATCGCCGTCTCATATTGGAGACCCAGTGGCTGAAAGGTCTCGGCAGCCTCACGATACTTTCCGATGGCCGCGGCCCGCGCGTCCGCCGTGTTCTGGAGCCGCAGCGCTTCCGCGTCGGCGTAGGTCTTCTCCGCCGCGGCATGCCGGCTATCTTCGGGCGTCGCCGCTCGCAGCTCGACGACCGTGAGCGCGTAGCGGCCCGCGGGTCTGTCCGATCCGGTCGACACTTCCAGCGAGTAATCCCCGGCGGCCGCCGCGACGATCGCGATGCGCTCGATCCCGTAGGAGCCATTCATCGTGTCGGCCGACCTCAGGAGCGCGCCATCGGGTGCCAGCAATCGCAGACCGACGTCGAGCGCGCGTTGCTGCGCTGTCAGGTAGAGAAACTGTCCGGCCTCGAGCGGCACGCGATAGACGTGCCGCTCGCCGCGCTGGAGGCCGGACTCGGACGTGCTCCCGGCGCCGAGCGTCTGCCTGGCGCCGGGAGGAGCGGCGGACGACTGCGCAAGCACCACACCGGTGATCACCGCCAGCCATGCGCCTGTCGCCGCCGATCGTGTTCGCGACATCGTTACCCCGCGGTGGCGCACCAGTCGCCTTCTTCCTCTTCCGGTCCCTGATCGGTGTAATAGCCCGGCCCGTTGCTGCCATCGCCGTTCTGAGTGAACGTCCCTATGCCAGTGATGTTGCTGACGGTCAACACCTGGCTCGGCAGCGACAGCGTGTCGCCGTTCGCCGGGTTGTTCGGCGTACTCTGGCCATTCTGGCTCGTGAAGTAGACGTCCGAGACCGTACTCCAGGGCCCGGGAGGCGTGCCGGTGGTGCGCGCCTGGACGTCGAGCGTCGTCGCGCTGGTGCCGTTCACCTGCAGCTGGACGTTCGTGTTCCCGAGCACACCGTTGGTTCTGAACAGCAGCTTGTACATCGGCATCTGGACTCTCCTTACCCGATTGATCACCGGGTGTCGCGACGGCCGGTCGCCACCGAACTGCCTTGCTACTGACTCTTGCGCTTGTCGTGCGCGAGGACGAGGTTCACGGCAATGAGCTCCGGCTGTTTCACCGACACCCGGAACAGCGTCTGCGGCGGCGGATCGTCCTGACGGAGGAGGCGCGTGGCGTCGGCGCCCGCCCGTTGTTCCGCGCGCGACCAGGCACGCCCTTCACCACCCACGAGCTCGAGGCGCTCGAATGACCCGGCGCCACGTGACTCGAGATCGACTGCCAGCGCCGCCGCCATCGGTACGGCGTCGTCGCTGAGCACGATCTCTTTCACCGGTTTGTCAGTCACGAGGATGGTGAGTCGCTCGCCCGTCTGGTCCGGCCGGCTCGGGCGCATCGTGAAAAATGGCGGCCGGTCATCCTGGGCCGGAATCTCGACGAGGCGGCCGGCGGTCACGCGATTGTCGCCGCCGAGGGTCCGCTTCGTCGGAAAGATCAGATGCGGCGCCCCTTCGGAGCCATCGGCGTACTGCTCGCGGTCGATGACGTAGAGATAACCGGTGCGCGGAGACTCGACGCTGATCCGAACGCGATCGCCAAGGACGAGCGGCGTGCCGACGGCCACCCGCTCGGGCGTCCATTCCGTCGTCGTATCGCGGTCCTGGACGAGCAGGCGCGCCACGTCGGCCGGCTTTGCGGCGCGCAGACGCCAGATGGTGACACCGAGGTCAACGGTGTCGGCGTCACTCACAGCGCCGTCCGCCCGGGTCGCGCGGCGGTACGTCGGCGCCCCCGGCGCCTTCTTCGTGGTCGTCGCGGCGGGGCGCGCCTTCAGAAATCGTGCAGGGGTGACGGAACGGGTCGTCTCGTCCTGCGCGGAGAGGGCCGGAGATGCACCGACGACGAGAGCAGCAATGAGTGCTTCGCGAACCATTGGTTCCCCCGCCAGCTTCAGTGTTTGACGACGAACCGATGTACGAGCTGGGGCTCGGAGCCCTCCACCGTGAGCCGGGCCGCCCCTTCTGTGGCCGACCGCGTCCCGAGCGACGCTTTCGGCCCAAGCCAGTTCCTGAGGCGCTCAGCGGCCTGCGGATCCCTCACGACCCCGGCATCCCGTGGGTTCTCGTAGACCTTGAGGCCGTCCAGCAGCTCGACCGCTGTCGGAGACCATATCACCCAAATGGCGATGTCCGCCGGTTGGCCGTCAATAACATTCCAGTCGGTGACGCTGCGCTGGCCGCTCAAGGTCGACGGATGCAGCACCGTGAGCGTCGATAGGCTGTTCCGGTGCACTGTCTCGTCGCTCAGCACCGTCAGGTAGCCCGCGGCCCTGGGACTCATATGGACCCTGAACCTCCATCCGTCGGCGAGCGTCTCGCCGCCGACCGACTCGTAGGTGTCCTGCCGGACGCCCGCCCGAACCGGCTCGACCTCGAGCCAGGTCGTCATCCGGGCGACCGGCGCCGCTGGCGCGGCGACCGATGTCGTGGGTGGCGCAGCAACGGGCCACGACCAGTAGAGGGCGGCAGCACCGGCAGCCGTCAGGACGAGGACCGACACGATTGCGCGGTTCCTGAGACCGAAGTCGCGGACGCCGGAAGCGGCCGGCAACGCGTACCCCCGCGCCTGTACCGTGTCACGGTGCACGTCGCGGAGGTCGCCAAGCAGATCGGCCGTGGACTGATACCGCTCCGCCGGTACCCGTGCGAGCGCCTTCGCCAGAACGCGGTCGAGACCGCGAGGTGCGTGCGGGGCGGTCTCGCTCAATCGCGGCGCCGACCGCGAAGTGATCGCCGTGATCGTGGCTGCTGTCGTGACCCCAGCAAACGGGTGCTTCACGGCGAACAACTGATAGATGACCATGCCGAGGCTGAAGATGTCGCTGCGATGGTCCGCGGCGCTGCCCTCTAGCTGCTCGGGTGACATGTACTGAAGCGTGCCGAAGAAAGCGCCTGGTGCCGTGAGCGCTGCCCGCGTCTCGTCGGCGCCGTCGATTCGGCCCGGCGCCTTGGCCAGACCGAAGTCCATCAACTTGACGCGTCCCTCGGGTGTCACCATGACGTTTTGCGGCTTGATGTCACGATGGATAACACCGTGCGCGTGTGCGTACGCGAGCGCTTCCGTTAGCTGGATGGTGAGGTCGAGTGCATGGCCTTCGCGCTCGCCGCGGGCCAGGCGATCGGAGAGAGTCTCGCCATGAATCCGCTGCATCACCAGGTAATCGACGTCCCCGTCCGTTCCGATCTCGTACAAAGTCCAGATGTTCGGATGATCGAGCCGGGCGGCCATCTGCGCTTCGTTCAGGAAGCGTTCACGGCTGCTGCCGGCGGCCGCCGCCTGCGAATTGAGGACCTTGATCGCGACTTGGCGCCCGAGTCGTGGGTCGGCGGCGAGGTAGACCTCACCCATACCACCCTTTCCAAGAGCAGAGACGATGACGTACAGGACCGAGAGACGTACCAGGGCGCAGCGGCAAGAGCGGCATTATAGCGGTGACGCGCCGAGCGTCGTCATCGGCTCGAACCAGGCTATCCGGTGTTTGCTGGCCGACTCGGGCAGCCGTCTCTCTATCTGATTTCCAAGAACCGAGGGCTGGAGGTGAACGTGGCTGACTGCATCAATCGGGCGCGCTTCGACGCCTTCCTGCAGCAGTACCATCACGAGCGCCCGCACCAGGCCTTGGCGATACAAGTGCCGGCCGATCGCCATGTCCGATCACACCGCCCGTACCGCGGCCTCGGCACGCCCGACTGTCCGCTGCACGACTGGGGTAGCGCCGGCGCGAGACCGACTCACCCGCCGGATCTGAGGACGACGGTGTCGAGCGCACCCTCATCGGGTCCAGTGTGGTACTCGCCGCGGATTTCAAGACTCGTCGGATTGGCGAGCACGCTCCGGATCTGTTCCTGGGTCGCTCGCGCGTTCCAATTCCAGCGCCATCCGGCCGCCGCTGTGAGCTTCACTGAGAAGGGCGTCCAGCCGGTGCCGGGCGACGTGCCGAACCGGAACGAGAGCCGGCCCGCGGGTCCGACGATGATCACGTCGTCATCGAGGACGCTCGGAATGTCTGCGGACTGCTTGAGGCTGTAGCTCAGCGTGCCGTTTTCGGCCGACGCCAACTGTTTCAACAGGCTGTCGGGCGCACTGAAGTACCAGGTCTCGCCAAGGGCTTCGTCGACATTCGAGATGTGGCCTCCGCGGCTGCCACCCGACGGCTGCAACACGGGCTCAGTCGAGCCAGTGTCACCGGAGACGAGCCATCCCTGGGCCGACGTCGTGAAGTCGAACTCGACGAGCGTCCGCGCCTGCGGCGACGACTGCGCGTGAACGCCGAGGAGGCCGGCAAGTAAGGCAATGGCGGTCAGTCGTGCGATGGGCATGAGGGTATAAAAAAACCCCGAACCGACCTCGATGGTCGGTTCGGGGTATCGAGTCTGACGCGCCGGCACGCTGGCTTACGTCGTCCAGCGGTACCCTTGCGCGTCCAACGGCAGCGACCGGATGCGAACGCCCGTCGCCGCGAAGATGGCGTTGGTGATCGCGGGGACGGCCGGCGGCAGGGACGGCTCGCCGAGCCCTGTCGGATCGAAGTCCGTCTCGAGGAACTTGACGTCGATGCTGACCGGGGCGTGCATCATTCGCGTCGGCTGGTACTGATGGAAGTTCTTCTGGACCACGCGTCCCTTGTCGATCGTGATCGTCCAGGACATCAGGTGGCTCATGCCTTCGATGAAGCCGCCATGCACCAGGTTTTCCGACGTGCTTGGGTTGACGATCTGCCGGCCGATGTCGACGGCACACCACGCGCGATTGACCTTGATGGCCTTCTTCGCGTCGACCGAGACCTCGACAACATACGCCACGTAGCCGGCGTGCGCGAACTGGAACGCGACGCCCTTGCCCGTGCCTTTGGGCAGTGCACTGCGGCGATCCCACGCGGACATCTCGCGCACGGCCTCGAGCACGCCGCGCGCGCGCGCCGGGTTGAATCCGCCGGTGGCGCCGGGGCCGACCGGGTTATTCAGCAGGTCGATCCGGTACTGCAGCGGATCCTTGCCGGCGGCGACGGCGACCTCGTCGATGAAGCCCTGCTTCACGAACGAGATGCCATTGGTGGGCGGCGCGCGCAGCGCACCGACGGGGATGCCGAACGGCGTCACGTTCTCGGACCTGACCAGCACGTTCTCGACGAAACCGCGCGGGAACTCGTTCGCGGGGACGACGGAGTTGGTGCTGGGCACGAAATCGCGGTATGCGATGAGCTTGCCGCTCGCGTCCAGGCCCGCCTTGAAGAAGTGGTATCCGGTCGGGCGGTACTGGTCGTGCGCCATGTCGTCTTCGCGCGACCAGAGCAGCTTGACCGGAACGCTCGGTAGCCCCGCGGCCGCCCGCTCCTCGGTGACGAGCCGCGCGATGCGCGCCACCTCGATGTCGTACTCGCTCACGAGCCGCCGGCCGAACCCGCCGCCGGAGCGCACGAGGTGGAACGTGATGTTCTCGGGCGGAATGCCGGCGCCGAGCGCCGGATGCTGCTTCGACGGAATCTGGCTCGGCGACCAGAATCTCCAGCTTGCCGTCCTTGGTGAAGTGCGCGGTGGAGTTCTGCGGCTCGAGCGGCGCATGCGACAGGAGCGGGAAGAAGTACTCGGCTTCGATGGTCTTCGCGGCCGCGCGGAATGCCGCCTCGACGTCGCCAATCACGGCCATGGGCGGGCCGCCCGGGCCGCCGCGTCCCCCGCCGGGAGCCGGAGGCGGTGGTGGCGGTGGCGCGGGTACAGGCGCCGTAGCCGCCCTGGCCGCCAGGTCGCGCGCCTGCACCAGATACGCCTCGCTGCTCTGCGACGCAACGGCGCCTTCGTCCCAGACGACCTTCAGCGAGCTTCGCGCGTCGTTGGCGACCCACCAGCTGTCGGCCACGATCGCCACGCCCGAGGCGAGAGAGTTATTGCCCTGCCCCGCCGGCTCGATGATGAACGCGTGCTTGATGCCCGGCAGCTTCTTGATTTCGTCCAGGTTGGCGCTGACGACCTTGCCGCCGAAGACGTCGCACTTCACCAGCACGGCATGGAGCATGTTCGGAAACGCCACGTCGATGCTGTAGATCGGGCGACCCGTCACGATCTCCAGGTTGTCGACGCTGCGGATCCGCTTGCCGATGATCTTGAAGTCCCGCGGGTTCTTGAGCGCGGCCTCGATGGCGGCGGTTTCCGGCACGGGGAGGCTCGCCGCCGCTGACGACAACGAGGCGTAGGTCGCCGTGCGCTTGCTCGGGACATGCGTCACGACACCGCCCGCCGTGCTCAACTCGCTCTGCGGCACCGTCCACTGCTGCGCCGCCGCTGCCAGCATGAGGAGCCGGCCGCCGGCCCCCACCAGACGATGGTTCTGGTAGTTGGAGGGGATGGCGCGGCTGCCACCCTCGATCTGCGCGCCGTACTTCGGATCGAGGTCGGCCTGCTGGATCTTGACCTGCGCCCAGTCGACGTCGAACTCGTCGGCGATGATCATCGGCAACGCGGTCTTGACGCCTTGTCCGGTCTCCGGATTCTTCGCGATGATCGTGAAGGTGTTGTCGGGGTTGATCGTGATGTAAGTGTTCGGCGCGAGCGAGGCCGCCGGAGCGCCCGGACCGCCACCCCGCCCCTGCGCCAGCACGTCCGGTGTGTAAAGGCCAATCAGCAGGCCGCCGCCGGCCACCGCTGAGACCTGCAGAAACGCACGACGGTCGAGTTTCGGATCCTTCAAGGTTCCGGCCATGATTAGCCCTTCCTTCCGGCGCTCGCCGCCGACTTGATGGCCTGCTTGATGCGAAGGTAAGTGCCGCAGCGGCAGACGTTGCCGCTCATCGCCGTATCGATCTGCTGGTCGGTCGGGTTCGGCGTGGCCTTGAGCAGCGCCGAGGCCGCCATCAGCTGGCCCGCCTGACAGTAGCCGCACTGCGGGACGTCGAGCTCCAGCCAGGCGCGCTGCAGCGGGTGGGACCCGTCGCGCGGCAGGCTCTCGATGGTCGTGACCGCCCTGGTCCCGATCGAGGAGATCGGCGTGATGCACGAGGGGGTGGGCTGACCGTCCAGCAGCACCGTACAGGCGCCGCACTGGGCGACGCCGCAGCCGTATTTGGTGCCCTTCAGGTCCATGGCATCCCGGAGCACCCAGAGCAGGGGCATACGCTCCGGCACATCGACGGTACGCCGCTCCCCATTGACGAGGACTGTGTACTTCATCTTCGAGCTCTCCGCGAACCGATCCCTCGGCTCCGTTGGTATCGTCTGGAATGCTGGCGGGACAAGCCGGCCGACACCCGCCAGTCGATCCAGGTCAGTTTGACGTGGACCTATGGTACCCGAATTGTCCGCCGGTCACGTGAGGAGGTCAACTGACCCGCTCCTCGCCCGGCGACCACAAATGAGCCCAAACTTAGGAGCTATGGCAGACCGGCACCTGATCGGACCTGTTCCCGCCAGCTCGGCAAAAACGACACCGACAGGACGCCGGCGGCGGGTCCTTCCTGCCGATCTCCTCAGAGATGCGTCCCGTCGGTTGGGGATCATGTCCCTCGTGGCGTGTGGGTTGTGGACGCTGGGCTCGATGCTCGGTCATCTGGCTGTGCGGTCCATGTCGCACGGGGATCCCCAGTGGCTTCACCTGGGAGGTCCGGACGCGATTGCCGCCGTGAGCGTACTCGCATCCGTGCTGCTGTACGTCTATACCCGCAGGGGTGAACGGGATCCGAGGAGCGTTCTGGATCTCGGCCTGGCCTACATGGTGCTCACGGCGTTCGCTCTCGGTCTGACCTTCCACTGGGCGCCGGTGCCGGCAAGCCACAACATCTCGCCAGAAATCTCATGGATCGGTGCCGTCGTCCTGATGTTCGCGGCGATTGTGCCGAGCACGCCGATCAAGACGTTGCTCGCCGGACTCCTGGCCGTATCGATGAACCCGTTCGCCATGTGGATCGCCAGGGCGAGAGGACTGTGGCACTTCGACGCGTGGACCGACGCCGTGCTCATGCACTATCCGGACTACCTGCTTGTCGGCGTCGCCGTCGTCATCTCACACGTCGTCACCGGGTTGGGGCAGCAGGTTGCGAAAGCGCGTGAGATGGGAAGCTATCAGCTCGGCGAGCTTCTGGGGCGCGGCGGGATGGGAGAGGTCTATCACGCGACGCATCGCATGCTCGCACGGCCGGCGGCAATCAAGCTGATTCGTCCCGAGGTGATTGGCGGCAGCGATCCGGCAGCGGCGCAGCTCGCCGTCACACGCTTCCGCCGCGAGGCCGAAACCGCCGCGAGCCTGCGGTCTCCGCACACCGTCGAACTCTACGATTTTGGCGTCACGGACGATCAGACGCTGTACTTCGTCATGGAATTGCTCGAAGGCGTGAACCTCGATTCGTTGGTGCGTCGGCACGGTCCCCTGACACCGGGTCGTGTCGTTCACATTCTTCGTCAGGTGTGCGCATCACTCGAAGAGGCGCATGTTCGAGGCCTGGTCCATCGGGACATCAAGCCTGCCAACATCCATATCGGACGCCTGGGACTCGTCCACGACTTCGTCAAGGTGCTCGACTTCGGTCTCGTGAAGCCCGCCACCGTTCGTGCCAGTGAGGATTCATTCGCGACTCAGGCCGGATTGGTGGTCGGGACACCCGGCTATATGGCTCCAGAGATCGCCCTGAGCCCGACGGTGGACCGTCGAGCCGATCTGTATTCGCTCGGGTGCGTCGCCTATTACCTCCTGACCGGCCGGCAGGTCTTCGAAGGCGAGACCGTGATGCAGGTGCTCGCTCAACATCTTCAAGCCGCCCCGACGCCACCGTCGCAGCGGGCGCCGTCCATGGTGCCACCCGACCTCGACCGACTTGTGCTCCAGTGCCTGGCGAAGCAGCCAGAAGATCGGCCCACCAGCGCCGCAGAACTCGAGCGACGCCTCTCAGCGATCGACGTCGAACCCTGGACCGACGCTGACGCCCGGCAGTGGTGGACTGCAACGAGTGTGGACGGAGACCTTGAAACCCACCGCGATGGGTTTACATCAGGAGAGAGCGGCACCCGCCTGCGGGTTGACCTTGAACCGACTTCCGGCGCACCGTCATCCAGCGAAATATTCGAGGCGAACAAAAAGCGAATATACTAGGTCGAACCCGCTGCGGTGAACGAGATGCGAGGAGTCAACGAGATGGGAGCCGCCGCCACCATTCTCCACGCGGACCTCGACGCCTTTTACGCGTCGGTCGAACAGCTGCTTGACCCTCGCCTACGCGGCAAGCCGATTGCGGTCGGCGGCGGCGTCGTGCTCGCGCCCTCCTACGAAGCGCGGGCCTTCGGCGTACGAAGCGGCATGCCGGGACGGCGCGCGCGGCAACTCTGTCCCGACCTCGTATTTGTCGGCGGACATTTCAACGAATATCAACGGCTCGGCGACGCCGCGATCGGAGTCCTGGGCGATTTCACACCTGCCATCGAGCGCATCTCCATCGACGAGGCCTTCGCCGACGTGGCGGGGTGCACGCATCTCTTCGGTTCGCCTGCAGAGATCGCAACAAGGGTTCGGGCTCGCGTGCGCGCCGAGCTTGGCTTGCCGATGTCAATCGGCGTGGCGCGGACCAAGCACCTGGCGAAGATCGCCTCGCAGGTCGCCAAGCCAGATGGACTGGTCGTCGTCGATCCAGAAACTGAACTCGGTTTCCTTCACGATCTGCCCGTCGCTTTGATGTGGGGCGTGGGGCCCGCCACCGAGGCGCGGCTCGCCAGGATCGGCGTGACCACCATCGGTCAATTGGCCGAGAGCTCTCGCTGCGTCCGTGGAGCGATTGCTCGGGCACGCGGTGGGAAGAAAGTTGACGGCACTCGCGTGGAACCGCGATCCGCGGCCCATCGAAACGCGGCGGCGCGCGCACTCCGCCGGCGCACAATCGGCGCTCGGACGACAGCCGGCGATCGAGCGCGTCTTCCAACCGACGCTCCATCATCTCGCCGACCGCATCGGCGCCCGGCTCCGCGCCAAGTTCCTGGCCGGCCGGACGATCACGGTCCGCGTGCGCTTCGCCGATTTGCGCTCGGTTACGCGCTCGCTCACGCTGTCAGCGCCGATTTCTGCAACGAGGGCTCTCGCTGAGATTGCCGAGGACCTGGTGCGCGGCGTCCTTGCGGATCACCGTGATGAGAAGACGATCTCGCTGCTGGCAATCTCCGTCTCACACCTCGAAGCGCATGCGATCGTGCAACTGGAGCTGCCGCTTGGGCTTGCTGACGAAGGATGCCGTCCTGGCACGAAAAAGGGCGTGGCCCGATCGCGTGCAGACCGGGCCGTCGACGCGATCCGCAGTCGCTTCGGAGAACAAGCCGTCGATTACGGGTCAGCGATGCGGGGTGGGCGCTCCGTCCCTGACGAGTTCCGACGCCTTGCTGAAAAAGAGCTGTGAATAGATGCGGCGCTCGACGTGCTGAGCGGGGTTCACTGGGCGCGTTCGGCCTACATCAGACCGAGCCGGCTCTAGTGCTGCCCACGAGCCGAGATCACTCAGGCAGCACTTGCCCCGCGATCGATGATCCGTTCGGTCCGAACTGCTAGCCATGTCTGATACAGGCTCTTAGGTGTCGCGGGCCGATCCGGTGTGATTGCGGACCGGTGTCCTTGACCAATTGATGTCGTCAGGCGCGGCGTGACGCGCCCCGCCGAACAATGCGGTCGGGTTAGCGACGAAAGGTCAGTCAGGCGGCCAGGAGGGCGTCCACGGGGCGGCGCCGTACCGATCAAGAACCCGCAAGCTGGCGTCGCGTCCCATCGCGATGCGGCTGCGCCTCATGACCACCAGGCTCGCAGCAGCTTCCCATCCTGACTCTGCGCGAACAACTCGAGCTGCCGGTTCACGCGATGCGCGACGGCGGGGCTCGATCCCGGAGCGCCGATGAATCCCTGGCCGCTGGCGGTCGGGGGATGCCAGTCGTCCCAGCCCTTGCCGGCGCTCCATCCTCGTGTGTACGCGATGCCGTCCGATGCGATCGCGAAGATGTCGAGGCGACCGGGGTCCGGAGCGCGGCATGGAAGACTCCCTTGCCGCCCTGGACGCGTTCTTGCCCGGTGCACAGCTGAAGCGAATCGACACGACGGCGGGGCACTGATGCGGTTGGGTGACTCTATCCCCACGAAATCATGGGGCTTCGACTGACTTGCAAGAAGGTAATTGCGCCCACCGATCTGCAGTCGAACGCTCTTCTCAGGACCTCGAGATTAAAGCCATTCCTTCGTGACAGGCGTGATCGCGAGGCGGCCCCGTTCTTGCGGACGTCGCCGTCGGTGGTCGTCCGCCTCCGGATTTCTCCGGCACCGAACACCGCACGCTCCAAGCAACCATCGGCTTTCGCACCACGCGCGCCCGCGCTCCCCCGAGTGGGCTGGATCGACGGCCTAGGAGATTCGACTGATGGATTGCAACTCCCGTCACTACCAGCCGGTTCTCTGCCTGCTCGCCACGCTCGCATTCGTCAGCCTCGCCTCAACGGATCCTGCCGCGCAAGGGCCAGCAACGTTCAGTCGCGGATGGCAGGCCGGAACCCCCGCCAGTATCACAGGCGTGCTGACGACCGTGGTCGGCGACCACTTCGACAGGAGGCAGAGCGAGCTTCATCACTTCATCCGCGACGAGCGGACCGGCGCGATGTTAGGTCTCCGCTTCGAAAGAGGAACGCCTGGAGAGCTGCGATCCGGCGCCCGAGTTACCGCTAGAGGACGCGTGCACGAATCCACGCTGTACGTCGCCGCAGCCGACGGAACGGGCGTGACGATTCAGGGCGCTACGACAACGGTGTCGCAGGCGACTGTAGGCAATCAGCGAACGATTGTGATCGTCGCCAACTTCCGTGACGCCAACGTCACCTGCTCCGTTCAGTCGATCACCGACATGATGTTCACGGACCCCAACGGCCGATCCGTGGCCGCGCTGTACAGAGAGTGCTCGCTCGGTCAGGTCATGTTGTCGGGTGACGTGGTCGGCCCGTACGCACTCGACGCGGCAAGCACCGATCCGTGCAACTTCAACGCGTGGTCCATGTCCGCGGATGCTCAGGCGACGGCAGCTGGCGTCGACCTCACTTCCTATCAGCACAAGTTCTATGTTTTCCCGGTCAGCCAGTGCGGGGCGGCAGGCTACGGGACCGTCGGCGGCAGTCCGAGCAGCGCGTGGGTCTTTCAGTGCGGCATCCGAGGCGTGTACGCGCACGAGCTGGGCCACAACCTGGGAATGGATCATGCCTCGACGCCGACCTCCGAGTACGACGACACCACCGACCCGATGGCCATGTCCACGGGCATGCTGCCAGGCCTCAACGCGCCTCATCGTCACCAGCTCGCGTGGCACGCCGCCGCGGGCGTAAGGCTCGTGGAGCAGGAAGGATGGTGACGATGTGGCTCCCCTCGCGCTGGATCCTGCTGTGGCGACAGCGCCGCAGATTCTCATGATCAGGAAACCGGATACGAACGAGTACTGACTATCTGTCGTATCGATGGCCGATCGGCTTCGATGCATCGATCGACGGAAGTTTCTTCTACAAGGTGAGCGTCCATCGATACAGGGGAGACGGTTCCAGCGCGCGCACCTATCGCCTTGCGGGTCTTGCCGACGGACAAACCTGGGTGGATCAGGCCAATGGCATCAGCGTCACCATGATCAGCCATGGCGCCACGCACGCCACCGCCTCGATCTCGTTCGCATGCGCCGCCGCCACGCCTTCATTGAGCTTTTCGCCCCACTCGCAGAGCGGTTCGGCTGGAAGCAGCCGGAGCTTCACTGTTGCGGTCTCGAACCGCGACGGAGCGGCGTGTCCGACGAGCGCCTTCGCGCTGAATAACGTGGTTCCGGCGGGATGGACAGGGGCGGTTTCCCCAAGCAGTCTGGCGATTGCACCGGGCGCCACTGCGCAGGCCACGCTGACGGTAACCTCCGCACAGACGGCGCCCTCGGGCTCGTACGCCGTCGCCCTCCACTTGACCGACGGCGTGCAACCAACCCACTCCTCCACGGCCACTGCAACGTTCGCCGTGACGCCGCCGGCCGACACAACGGCGCCTACTGCACCGTCGTCACTAGCCGCGACCCCGAATCAAAAGCTGAAACAGATTCGACTCTCTTGGAGCGCGGCAAGCGACAACGTTCGCGTCGCAGGGTATCGCGTGTTCAAGGACGGAGCAGTAGTCGCATCTCCGGTCGGAACCGGCTGGAGCGACGCCGCCGTCACCTCCGGGCAGACCTACACCTATGCCGTCGAGGCCTACGATGCGGCCGGCAACCGATCGGCTCTGAGCAACAGCGTGACAGCCGCGCTGTCGGGCGGCAGACGAAAATAGGCCACCTACAAGTTCATCAGCGTGTTGGTCATCGATCGATTGCCGAGCAGGTCTTCGACGACGACTTCGACCACCGCTGTGGCGCCACGGAACTGGCTCGGGTAAGAGAAATAGTAGTTCGGACCTTCGAGTGAGGACTGGACGCTGTCCAACGGATAGACGTCGCACCACCACCGGAAGCCGACGCCGTCGAAGTATCGATACTCTTTGACCAGCGATCCGTTGAAGTAGATGGCGACGTGGGCGATCCCTGTATCGTCCGTGGCAGAGAATTGCAACGCCGGGTTAAACGTCCCGACTCCTCCAACCTGCACAATCGTGGGTGTCGACACGGTGGGACCGTTGGTTTCTGCCGCAGCCGAGGGGACTGTCACAACGTTCCGGAACGTTCCCTTGTTGTTGCAGTAATCCTGACTGGTGAGCTCGATGGTATAGGACTCCCCAGGGACCAGGCCCTCCAGGTTCGCTTCCTTCAGCATGTCCTTCGAGGCGAAGCCGAGGTCGGCGCGCGTGAAGAAGTCGACCTGCCGGCCCGACGCATCGTAGATCCGCCAGGTTCCAAACCCCAGCGGGATGACCCAGCCACTCCTGTCCGAGCCGCCGAACGCCGATAGATGAACTCGTCCAGCGCTCTGGAACGTCACGCTGAACTGCATCGGAACGTCGAGCTTCTTATCGCCTTTGCAGCTGGCGGCTGCCGCGGCTCGCGGGCAGATTGTGAAAACGAATGCGGTGAGAAGCGCCCATTGGTATGGTTTGCACTTGTGCATCAGTACCTCTGAAGACAGTCCACCACCTCGGCCGGCCTCGAGGCGGCGGTTCGTCTTGCGTTTTTTGCAGGGTGCAACCGTGGGAGCGGTTAAGACGGTAACATCGCGTGCTACCGAGCGTCAACCTGAGGAAGGCAAAGTCTTGCAGCTGAGCTGTGCGCGCGCACGATCATAATGACGACAAAGAGCCCCACCCGGAGCGTTTCCGGGTGGGGCTCGACTGCTTCACGCCGAGACGAGTCCGTTATGGAAGCGATCCCGAGTCGACGATCACGGCCGACACGGCCGTGCTCTCCAACCCGCACGCCGTTGTAACAGCGTTGTTGAACGTATCTCCGGGATAGGTGACTCTCCAGAAGTACGTTCCTGGCACAGGCACCACAATCCCGCTGCCGCTGAGCGTCGAGGCCGTCGCTGTCGTGCCGCCTCCGGCGTATACCAGGGTTCCTGTGATAGCGCCGCCAACCTGCGTGGTGCACGTGTTGTCGCTGAACAGCCGGAACGTCGCTGAGATCGGCGCGTCTGGGGCACCCGCGGTGAGACCCGTAATCGACACGCTGTCGAACAGCCGCACAACTAGTGACTGAGCCGTCGTCATCGACGGAGTCGTTCTCACGAACTGGTTCGTGATAATGCACAAGGTGAACTCGTAGGCGCCACTGGGAACATTGACCCTGTACGTCCCGCCGGCAGTTATGGTCTTGGCGCCCACGTCGTCGGTGCAGACGATCGAAACCAACACATAGGGCGTTGGAAGCGGTGTCGCTTCGACGAGTGTGTAGTTGGCGCCGGTCCTCAGATCGGTGTGTGAGTGTTCATTGGCCGCGCCAGCCAGAAGAGCTGGTCCCGGCGGCACATTCGTGTTCGGACGTACGATCGTGGACTGCGGCGCGGGTCCATCCACCGGATGGTTGGCCGCATCGGCGTCGAAGCGGAGCGGGTCGCCACTCTTCGTCACCGTATAGCCGAACACTGGATTGTTGGTGTCGGTGAACGGGTTGCCATTCGGATCCAGCGTGATCTTCCTGACCTTGAGGACGCCGCAGTTGGTAACCGGTGGGGTCGCTGCGAATATAGTGTCCTTGTAGTCGGCTGTGTCGGAGTTGCCGGTAACCGTCCCTGGGATCACGTTGCTGAAGCTGAGGCAGCTCGTGGCTTCGCCGAAGATTTCCGTTGTCAGGTTGATGGCCATTTCACCACGGAAGCGATCCACGCTTATGGCTGCTGCCACCGTCCCGAGGTCCTCGATCGGACCAAGGACGCACGTGAAGGGGAGTGTGGTCCCCGTGCACGTGAATGTTCGCTTCTTGATGTCTTCTAATGGATCGAGCACGTTCCCGCTCTGGTCCCAGAGGATGATGAAATCGCCGGTCTGGCGGTTCCTCCACGGGTTGCAGGTATTGATCAGGTTCGTTTCCGCGGCACTTTCCGGCAGGATGAAGTCGATGCCGGGGGTGGTATACACGCAGGTCGGGGACAGCCCCGCTTGCTGGAACTCAATGGAGATGAACCCGCTGCCGTTGTTCGAATCGCGCAGCCAGCCAAAGTACAGCCACTGGTCACCGTTCACGGCCTGTCGGGTCTGCAAATAGGCCTCAGCGAGGTCGACCTGGCCGTTGGGATTGGTGAATTCGAGCATCGGCGGGACGGCGGTGTTGATCACGCCGATTTTTGTCGGATTCCCATTCAGCGGCCCTAGCTCCTTGGCGCTGCCCTCCGGATCCGGTAGCGTTGGAACTCCAGCGTCCGGCACGACGCCGTTGATAATGAACGGGTTCTGGGCCGACGCGCTGCCCGCACCGGCGACGACGAAGCCGAGCGCGACGACGAATGCAACTAACGTTCTCCGCATACAAGCCTCCAGTTTGCGAACAGCTCTGTTTCCCCGACAGAACGAGTTCGAGAACCACCATCCAACCTGGGAAGTTGACCGGTCGCCGAGTCCGTCGGGGACCGGCCCTCGCGTTTGGGGATGTTGAAAAGCAACACGCGGGCGCTCGCAGCGTTTTCCCGCGTCGACAAGCGTCGAGGGCGACTAGAGGCGCACAACAAGGATGCCAACGCGATCCTTGCCGGATTTCAGGAGCTGTTTCGAAATTAACTGGCGACTGAGGGAGGACTTCGTCAGCTCGCGGCCCGACGAAGCGCGCGCCAGACCGAGGAGGCGCTGATACCGAGGAACGCAGCCGCCTGTCGCACGCTTACCGGTAAGCCATCGGGACGCAGCAGGTTGGCTTGGCGAAGCCGGTCGAACATCGCGCTGGACGCCATGGAGGCGGGGCGGCCGCGACCGGGGGCATCGTGCAGCAGCGCCTCGGGGCCGCTCCGTTCGAAGCGCTTCGTCCAGAGCCTGACGGTGGGCCTCGACACCTCGAGGCGGGACGCGATCTCGCCGTCTCCGACGCCGTCGAGCGCGAGGAGAACGATGCGACTGCGTTGCGCCACACGTTGCGGAGTCGTGGGCGCGCGCACCCAGTGACGGAGCAGTGCCCTGGCAGCCGCGTCAGGCCCGACCAGCCGGCATGTACCAGCCATGAAAGCTAATTTCGTAACAGGATACGTGACGCTTTCCAGAGTGTTTTTCATAAGTCGGCGCTACGAATGACTTTCGTCCGCCCCACGGCGGGCTTCAGGTATAACGCCGAAGCCGAAACACGCTCGAGATTCACGCGCCCGATGTCGACTGTACATAACGACGATCAGGGCCAAAGCGGTCAAACGTCCGCGCGGAATATCGCGGGTGCAGACCACGTCGAGCGGAAGTACGCCGGCGGCCAGATTGAAACGGAATCTGCTCGCCGTCCGGAAGCGCGATCAGGCTTCAGCCGCGAAGGCGGGGACGTAGCTCCCGTAACTTCCTGGTTCGGCCGCGTGCATTCGTCGGACGCGATTGCTTATGAGGCCGCCGCCTCGTGGGTCCCCTTCGCTCGGGCGCAGAGAGCGCACTGATCGTCACGTAGTATCCGTCCGGATCTCGGAGTGAGCACTCGCGAGTTTGAGTGTTCGGGTTCACATGGGGCTCCTCTTCGAACCGGTCGACGAGAGCGCGTGCTCTTTTCAGGGCCATCTCGTAGTCGTCGACGCGGAAGAACAAGAGGAGCCCGTTGCCAGGTGACGCCTCGTCCGGGCTCATCAAGGACGGGTGCTCGTGCGCGCCCCACCGGTGGAGGCAAAGCAACACGGTTCCATCCGTATCCAGGATCTGACCAAAGTGGTCATGGGCCGGAGGCGTCTCGGGCTGACCGAAGAGCGACTGATACCATTTGAAGCTGCCGGGTACGTCGCGTACGCCGACAATCGTCCATGTGCGTTTCATGGCATTTCCGCTGCCCGGCCCAATACCATTTGCCACGACCCAAGTTCGGTTCATGCGGCCTGGGCGCGCCGCTCAGAAAGTAGACCACCTGAGGGCCTGCGCGCAGTTCGATGTCCCCCTCCTGAAACTCGATGTCCGGGAAGAGTCCGAGCACCGTCCCGCCGACGTGCAGCTCGATGATCTCCGTAACCCCATTGGCGCGCCGCAGCAAATAGGGCGGATTGTGGCCGTCGCTGCTGGCAATCTCCGTCTCACATCTCGAAGCGCACGCGATCGTGCAACTGGAGCTGCCGCTTGGGCTTGCTGACGAAGGATGCCGTCCTGGCACGAAACAGGGCGTGGCCCGATCGCGTGCCGACCGGGCCGTCGATGCAATCCGCAGTCGCTTCGGAGAACGAGCAGTCGATTGCGGGTCAGCGATGCGGGGTGTGCGCTCCGTCCCTGACGAGTTCCGACGCCTTGCTGAAAAAGAGCTGTGAATATCGCAGGGGCCGGGATCGCGGCAGTGGCGCAATATAATCTGGACGTTGTTCAAGAGCTTTGTTTCGCTCGCACTCCTGCTGCTTGCCGCGCAGCAATCGCCGCAACTGCCCACACCGAAGTTCTCGTCGAGCGTCACGCTCGTCGAAGTTGACGTCGTCGCCATCGACAAGTCCTCAGGCAACCCGGTTCGCGGCTTGCGCGCCGAGGATTTCGAGATCGCCGAAGACGATCGAGCCGTCGCGATTGCGACCTTCTCGGCCGTCGACGTGCCGTCCGCGCCGCGTGAGGTCGCGCTGCCACCGCCGGAGCGCTCCGGCTCATCGTTCGCCTCGAACGAGGGCGACGCGGACGGACGACTGGTGCTCATCGTGCTCGACGACGTGCAGAGCACCTTCACGGCGGGACGAATGGCGATCGTGAAATCGGTGGCCCGGCGCGCGGTTGAGCGGTTGGGGCCGGCGGATGTGGCCGGCGTCATCACGACCAGCGGACGGCGTGGCGGTCAGGCCGAGTTCACGTCCGACAAGGCGCGACTGCTGGCGGCCATTGACAGGTTCGTACCGCAAGCGGACCACGCCCTTCCGTCGATCGCGAGTGAGATGCCCTCGATTGACGCCATCCGGCCGCAAGCCGGGCGGATCGCCGAACGAGGCTCACAGCTGGCGATGCCTGGCTTGACCGTGGCGGCGCGAGCGCTGGCAACGATTCCGCACCGCCGCAAGGGCGTGCTGCTCATCAGCCAGGGGTTTCCCGGGTCGCTCGACAACATCATCAGGAATACCCAGATGAGCAGAGCGTTCGAGTCGATCCGTGAGTTCATGCTGAACGCGCAGCGCAACAACGTCGCCGTCTACACCGTCGATCCGTGCGGGCTCGAGAGCGACGCCGGGTGCACGCGCGACTCGCGGCAGAACCTCCGGACGATGGCGGAACTGACCGGCGGGTTTGCGGTCGTCAACGTGAACCGGCCCGAAGAATCCGTCGATCGGATCCTGGCCGAGAACGGAACTTACTACCTGCTCGGCTACAGCTCGCCGGCACCGCCGAACGACGGCAAGCACCATCGCATCACCGTACGCACGCGGCTGCCGAACGTCGAACTGCGGGCGCGGGAGGGCTACGATGCGCCGTCGAAACCGGCGAAGAGCCCGTCCCCGGCGCCGCTCGACATGCTGACCGGCGCCGCCATGCAAGCGCGCGGCTTGACGATGCGCGTGGTGGCGATCCCGGCGCCGCTCGCGACCGAGCCGTCGGCGGCGGTGCTTGTCGGCATCGAGATCCCGACGAGCGTCGCGGTGCGCGCCGGACGCACGCAATTCGCGATTGTGGCGATCGATGCCGAAGGAAAGACCCGCGCGCGGGTGACGTTCACGACCGACTTCGCCGCGGCCGAGCGAACGCCGTCGGCCTGGACGCGCACGGGATCGCGGATCGACGTGCCGCCAGGCCAGTATCACATCCGCGTCGCCGCGGTCGGCGCCGGGGATCTGCGCGGCAGCGTCTTCACGGAAGTCTCGGTGCCGCAGTTCGGCGCCGAGCTGGCGGTTGGGGGAATGTCGCTGGGCGCGCCCAGCGCCGCGGCGATTACCGGAGCCGACCGCCTGCGCGGCGTCCTCGCGTTGGTGCCGCTTGCGGCCACTGAGATCGCGCCGGGCGGGGCGCTGACCGCGCAGCTGCCGATACGCGTGTCGTCGAGGGCAGCGGCAAATCAAATGACGATTGCCGCGACGCTCGTGCCTGCCGACGGCCAGACGCTGACGCTGGATCGCACGACCGCGTCAGGCCGCGACTATGCCGGCGCCGCCGGCAAGATCTATCGTGTGAACCTGCCGCAAACACTCAGCGCGGGACGCTACCGCATTGTCATCGAGACGACGATCGGCCGCACCATGATTGCGCGAGAAATCAGTTTCTCGATCATGGCGCCGCGGTAATGACGCCAGTCCAGGCCTAGAATTCCCGTGAAGGAGCCGCGCATGCGTTGCTGGAGCCTCGCGTTGAGGTCTTTTTTTATCTCGGCCTGCCTCCTGACGCCCACGATTTTCCTCCAGGCGCAGACGACTCCTCCGCCTGCCGCCGGCCAGGGAGTGCCGGGTGGCCAGCAGGCCCCTGGCGGCGGACGAGGCGGACGTGGGGGAATGTCGCTCTCGTCCGACACACCGCTCGCCGAAACGGAGAACCTGGGCGCCTACCCGGCGGCGCCGGAAGGCTTCAATGTTGCCCGCGAAGGCATTCCGCAGGGCGAGGTGAGCATCGTCGAGTACGACTCCAAGACCCTCGGCTTGCGCCGAATGCTCCGCGTCTACACGCCCCCGAACTACGGTGCCGATCGCAGGTATCCGGTGCTCTATCTGCATCACGGCCTGGGCAACACCAGCACTGAGTGGACGCAGCGGGCGCGGGCGCCGATCATCATCGACAATCTGCTGGCCGACAAGAAGATTCAACCGTTCATCATCGTCTTCCCGAGCGGGAATGCGACCGCCGTGCCGGGAGATGAAAAGCAGGGCGACCGCACCCAGGCAGCCTACGGCACGCCCTATCATCAGGACCTGCTCGAGGACATCATCCCCTTCGTCGAGTCGCGCTATTCCGTCTACGCCGATCGCCAGCATCGCGCGATCGCCGGAATGTCGATGGGTGGCGGTCAGACCCTGAACATCGGCCTGACCAATCTCGATCGGTTTGCCTGGATCGCCGCCGTCGCTGCGGCGCCCAACACACGACCGCCGGCCGAACTCGTACCCGATCCGGCAGCCCTCGGGCAGCTGAAGCTGCTTTGGCTCTCCGTCGGCAACCACGACAACCTGCTTCGCGTCAGCAGAGGGATGCACGACTATCTGCAGGAAAAGCGCGTGCGGCACGTCTGGCGGGTGGACACCAACGGGCACGACACCGCCGAAATGAGCAACAGCCTCTACCACTTCGCGCAGCTGCTCTTCAGGGAATAGAGCGGCGTCATGCGGCGGTCCTCTCGTCAGCGATGCGAGGGGTACCTGGAAGCAGACGACAAGCCGCGTTCGATTCCGACGGTCTCAATCGACATGTTTCCCAGAAGCGTGATCGGTCACTGACGAACGACACTCGAATCGTCTCGCTTGCCAGACTCGGTGGCCTTCTCTGTCACATCAAGCCGCGCTTTCCGGGAGTCGGGCCCGGCGCCCGCGCTGCCATCGGGCCGGAAGTCAAAGATTTGATCCTTGCCGGCAACATGGCGCGGCCACGTTGGCAGACCCGGTCCGTTCGGATCACCAGATGTGGCGAAGTTGACCCAATAGCTCTGCGCCATCCGCGAGACCGCCAGATCCGCGGCCGACGGCGTCACGCCGCGCCCCGCCGCCAGCGTGCCGAAGACATACGAGATTTCGCCGCCGTGCGGCGCACCGGCGCGCATCTTCTCCCGCAGCGCACTGCGACGTAGGAGAAACGATAGAGGTAGGCGGGCGATCCATTCGCCGCGAACGCGTTGGCGGCGAACCGCGCCGGCTCGGCCTGGCCGAAGTCCGTTCCAACTGCGGCTTCCCGGCACCTACGCCATCCGCCTCTCGCGAATCACCACCGAGATCCGGCAACCGCGGCCATGCCGGGCAGCTACGCCTGGCTCGGTCACCACCGACGCTGCGGGGATCATCTCGCGCCGGGCGATGCGCAATCGCCCGTTTCCCCGTGTGCACCGTGCGATCTTCCACACGATGTCGCGCGGGATCCTACGTTTACCGAAAGCAGTCGTGTCCCTGGTCTTGAACAGGTCGCGATGAGGGACGACCTCGTTGATGTGCTACCGCCAGCGCGACTTTGCGATCCGCGAACGTGATCCATCTATACTCCACTGCGCACGCTTACGGTGCGCCGGCGCCAGCCGGCCCGCTGGTTGCGCGGTGAGATGTAAGCGCTCATCGCAAAACTCAGGGAGATTTGCATGTCCGACGCGACACGCGGGAAACGCTCGACGCTGAATCGCCGACAACTGCTTCGGCTCTCGACCGCAGCAGGATTCGGCGCGGCACTGCCACGCCCGGCTGGCGCGGCTCAACGGCGTGACGCTGGAGCCACGGTCACGCCCGGGGTGTGCAGCACACCTCGCAGTGCGGTCGCAAAGACGCAGCACGGCAAGGTGCGCGGCTATGTCGAGGACGGCGTGCTCACCTTCAAGGGCGTCCCCTACGGCGCGTCGACTGGCGGCGAGAACCGATGGCTGCCGGCGAAGCCGCCGGCGCCGTGGGATGGTGAATACCCGGCGCTGATTTATGGGGCCAACTGTCCACAGCGCCTGCACAGCTGGGTTCCCGAGCAGACCTTCCTGTACCAGTGGACGGATGGCTGGCAGAGCGAGGACATGCTCAAGGTGAACATCTGGACGCCGAGCCTGACCGGCTCGCGGCCCGTGATGTTCTACATTCACGGCGGCGGCTACACGTTCGGCTCGGCCTACGAGCTGGCCTCGCAGGATGGGGCGCAGATGGCGCGCCATCACGATGTCGTCTCCGTGACGGTCAACCATCGCCTCAACATCCTCGGCTTCCTCGACCTGTCCGAGTTCGGCGGGCCGGCCTATGCCAACTCGGCGAACGTCGGCATGACTGACCTGGTCGCGGCGCTCCAGTGGGTCCGCCACAACATCGCGAATTTTGGCGGCGACCCTGACCGCGTGATGATCTACGGCCAGTCGGGTGGTGGGTCCAAGGTCACGACGCTTCTCGGCATGCCGTCGGCCCAGGGGCTGGTCCATCGCGCGTCGGCGCAGTCGGGCGGTGGCGGCAATCCGCCTTCGGCCGAGCAGTCGCGCGAGGTCACCAGGCGGCTGATCGTGGAGCTCGGCGTCAAGGACATGGCCGGGCTGCAGAAGATGGACTGGGCCCGGCTGAACGACGCCGGCAACGCCGTGATCGCGGCCATGAACCCACCGCCGGACGCGTCGGCTGGCCCGATACCGCCACCGGGATCGGCACCGCGCGTCGCCTGGGGACCGACCGTCGACGGCCGTGTCGTCGCGATGCGGTCGTTCTTCGAGGGGGCGCCCGCGATCTCGCGGGACGTGCCGATGCTGATCGGCTCGGTGAGCGAGGAGGGCAACCGCATGTCGTCCCGCCCCACCGAGGCCGAATGGGTCGCGACGCTGACGAAGAGCTACGGCGACGCCAAGGCCGCGGCGATCGTGGCCGCGTTGAAACGCGCGTATCCGAACAAGAGCATCCGCACGCTCTCTTACATGTGCAGCGGCCCCGGCTTGAACAGCCTCGCCCTCCGGAACAACGTCACGCGGATGGCGACGATGAAGCACCAACAGAAGGGCGCGCCGGTCTTCGCCTGGTACTTCACGTGGCAATCACCGATGCTCGAGGACGCCGGCGCGTGGCACACCGCGGAACTCGCCTTCTGCTTCGACAACACCGCCCGGTGCTCGCAGGGAACCGGCAACGGTCCAGACGCACAGGCGCTGGCGAAGAAGATGGCGACCGCCTGGGCCAACTTCGCTGCGTACGGGCAATCCGAGCCAGCCGGAGCTGCCGTGGCCAGCGTTTACCCCTGATCGCTGCCAGACGATGGTGTTCGACAACCATTGCCGCACGGTCGACGACCCGGACGCGGAGGCCCGCAAGCTGATTGTTTGACGCCGAGAAAGGATGACGGGGCGTTGGTCGCGCAAGATGCCGCAGGGGAGGGGAATTCGGCTTGCCACCCGCAGCTCTCGGGTAAACAGAAACAGCCTACCTTCGCCAAGGCTACGGTGGGCACCCTGTCTGGTGACGCTGGTTCCCGTTGGTGGCTACGTGAGCCGAACAGATCAACCCTTGCTGCGCGCCCTGACTGATGCCGATAACGGCGTCGCGTTCGATATTGATGCGGATGGACGCGTGGATCGCGTCGCGTGGACTGAGCGCGACGTGGACGTCGGCTTTCTGGTCCTAGACCGTAACGGAAACGGCGTCGTCGATGATGGCTCGGAACTCTATTGTTTGACGCCGCAGAATGGGGCCCAGCCCCAGCCCGCGCATTTGCGTCACATCCTCCGCCGGACTGTCACGGCGGAGTGCTCGTAACCAGGCCGAACGGGATGGCGTGGGGAGGTTCCGGTCGACAGTGAGGCAAACGTCGAACTCGGCAGCCGCCAAACCGAGGAGCTCGCCGTTCGACTTGCTGGCCCACCCCATCTCTGGAGCGGTCCTCACGTCATGGCCGGCCAGCTCGTATCTGAGGCGGCTGGGCGACAAGGATCGACGGAACATTCTGTTCGCTCGGTCTCTCAATACTCTGCTATAAATGCCGTCGTTGGTAACACGCATGCTCTCACCGGAGATCGACGAATGCTAAAAAACGTCAAGACGGCCACTATTCTCGTTGTGCTCCTCCATGCATCGCTTGCGGTCGCGCAGACCAAGACTGCGAAGCCATCGGCCGTGGGCGTTTGGAAAATGGACGTGAAGCAAAGTAAATTCGGCTCCCAGGCGCCCCCGAAATCAGGCACGTTAACCATCCTCAAAGACACACCGGATGCAATGGCTTGGCGCTATGAGGAAGTGGACGCCGCAGGAAAGTCCTCCACGTTGTCGTGGAGTGGACCCCTTGACGGTAGCATGCAAGACATGAAGGCCGCCGATGGTCAGGTGCCCGGCAAGCAGAGCATGAAGAGAGACGGTGACTTCATGCTTCGTCACGTCGAGGTTCCCAACGTAGGGACATTTGACTCTCGAGTCACCACGTCCGCAGACGGCAATACATTCACGGACGTCATAACGGCGAAGACACAGGACGGCAAGACGGCAACAGACACCGTCGTATTCCATCGGGTCGCTGGAGCAAAACCCGACAGCAAGTAGATACGGGGCGCGGATGAACGGCGCGGGATGCTTGTCTCGCGCCGTTTTTTCACGCCGCTCGCCCTGATCCGTGGGAGGCGATCAGCGACTGCGTAACCCTTGGCGCCCGGACAGCGCAACTATGGGGCGGGCGCTTGCGCACTCGCTTGACACGACTGAACTGGCGATCCTGATCTATCTGCCGGAAACCGGCTGGGTCGTCGACATGCGTCATTACCTCGACGAGGAAACCGGTGACCTGCCATCGGCGATTCCGGAACGCGTCCTCAGGTTGGCGATCTTCTTCGGCGCGATTGTGGCGTGCGTCACCGATCACCTGCCCGAGGGCGATGAGTGCACGAATGTGCCGTGCCGGCGGAGTCCAGGTCACCGGCGAGATCATCGCGGAACTGGCACGCGTCCCTCCCTGTTGGATCACGAGTGCCACGGGTCGACGACCGGCACGTCGAGTCCCTCGAAGCGTCTAGTACTGCGTGTGGCGATCGTGGCGCGGCGCGCTGTGCGATGCCGGCAATTAGCGCGTCGCGCAGGTCCGCGACGCGGCCCGCCCGCTGGCGGTCGGCGGCGAGCTGAGCAGCCGTCACCGCGGTCATCGAATCGAGAGCGAGCACGCGATTCGAGAGGTCCTCTGGTTTTCGAATAGTACGGCTACGCCATTTCGGCAGCACTACCAGTTCAGGAACACACCGAGCTCCTCGAGGAAAAGAGACCAGGCGGGCTCCTCCTCGAGCATCAGGTGATTCGCGCTTGGCAGCGAGACGTAGCGCGCACCTGGGATCGAGGCCGCGAGCAGCCGGCCCCTCTCAGGCACTACCGCGTGATCGCGATCGCAGTGGATGACGAGCGTTGGCGTCCTCACCTGTGACAAAAGCGGCCGCACGTCGATGTTGCCGTCGCGCTCCATCAGTCGTGCCGCGTTTTCCGGTGAGGTGGAGACACGCTGAAGCTCATCGAACCACTTCTCGTGCTCGGGTGTCGCCTCGGGAATGAATCGCCACGTAAACGTCTTGCAGAATTTCGGGTTATCTAGTCCCCATCCAAGGCGCACCAGGCTCGTGAACGCGCGCCGAGCCTCAATCTGCTCTGGCGTGCCGTAATGGTTCACCCCGACGGCAAATGCGCCGTAGAGCACGAGTTGCGTGACCCGCTCCGGATGCCTCACTGCGTATGCGATGGCAATGGGGCCGCCACGAGAGATACCGAGGAGCGGAAACCGGTCCAGCCCGGCCGCGTCAACGACCGTTTCGAGATCGCGAATCCACGTGTCGAAGCTCACATCGAGCACGTCACGCTGGGACATGCCGTTGCCGCGCTCGTCGTAGCGGACGAGTCGATGATGAAGTGAGAGCGCGGTGTACCAATGCCGCCAGATCGGGCTGCCCCATTCGAAGTCGAGGTGCGTCAGCCAGTTCGACGCTTTCACGAGTGGCGGTCCGTTGCCGGTGGTGGCGTAGGCGAGCCGGACACCGTCGCTCGTCGTGCAGTACCGGATTTCCTGCCGCGTCTTCACGGCTGATGCTGCCGAGGCTCCCGTCTGTGGAACGGCAGCGTCGACCGGCGCGGCGAAGCGATAGCCCACGCGTGGCACAGTCTCGATGTACTGCTGGCCCGTCGCTTTCTCCCCCAGCGCTTTCCGCAGCACCGACACGTTGTGATTCAGGTTGTTTTCCTCGACCGCGATCTGCGGCCACACCGCGTCGAGCAGCTCCTGCTTGGTGACCAGCCGCCCTGCATTCTCGACCAGCACCAGGAGTGTCTCGAACACCTTCAGACGCAGCGGGATCACCTCGCTGCCGCGCCAGAGTCGACGCTCTCGGACGTCGAGATGAAACGGCCCGAATCGATACGCGCCTCGGACCGCAGTGTCGGCCATGAATCGCACCTCAGGAAAGCTTCAGAAATACGCCAGCGTTCTCAAAGGACGCCGGCGCCCACCCGATTCTAGTCTCTTGATCGCGCGGACCGAAACCGCGAGGAGGTAAAACCAATGCCGAAACTGCTTCCCGACCAGAGCTTCTACCCGTCGCCGACGATGGCCATGCAGGCCCCGGCGGAGACACTTGCCTACGTGGCGCTGCTCAATCCCGACCCGACCGCCAACGACGCTGTGGCGGTGCTGGACGTCAATCCCGCCTCGCCAGGCTACGGCGCTCAGATCGCGCGTGTCGACATGCCCGGCGCAGGCGACGAGCTGCATCACTTCGGGTGGAACGCGTGCAGCTCGTGCCTCTGCCCGAACTCGCCGCACCCGCATATGCAGCGCCGCTATCTGGTGGTGCCCGGCCTGCGATCATCGCGAATCCACATTCTTGACACCGTGCCCAACCCGCAGCAGCCACGCCTCGTCAAGGTGATCGAAGCCGACGAGATCATCAAGAAGACCGGCTATAGCCGCCCCCATACTTCGCACTGCGGGCCGGATGGCGTCTATGTCAATGCGCTGGGCAACGCAGACGGCAACGGCCCCGGCGGCATCTTCATTCTCGACCCCGAAACATTCGAGATCAAAGGGCGGTGGGAGAACGATCGTGGACCGCAGCAGCTGGCTTACGACTTCTGGTGGCACCTCGGTCACGACACGATGATCACGAGCGAGTGGGGCACGCCGAACATGGTGGAGCGCGGCGTGAATCCCGAGCTGCTCCTGGCCGGCAAGTACGGCAACGCGCTGCATGTGTGGGATCTCAACAGTCGTCGCCACGTGCAGAAACTCGAGCTCGGCCCCGAGCAACAAATGGTGCTCGAGCTGCGCCCCGCGCACAATCCCAACGAGACCTATGGCTTCGCCAGCGTCGTCACCAGCCTGAAAGACCTGTCCGCGTCGGTCTGGATGTGGCATCGAGAAGGCCGTGGGACCTGGCGCATTCACAAGGCGATCGAGATTCCCGCCGAGCCGGCAGCCGCCGACGATCTGCCGCCGATTTTCAGGGGTTTCGGTGTCGCGCCTCCGCTCGTCACCGACATCAACCTCTCGCTCGATGATCGATTCCTCTATGTCTCGTGCTTTGGCACGGGCGAGCTGAAGCAATTCGACGTGTCCGATCCCTTCAACCCGGTCGAGACCGGCTCGGTAAAGCTCGGGGGGATGGTTCGTCGCCAGCCGCATCCGTCGCGTCCGGACCAACCGTTGAACGGCGCACCGCAGATGGTCGAGATCAGCCGCGACGGCAGGCGCGTCTACGTGACCAACTCGCTGTACCGGACGTGGGACGACCAGTTCTATCCCGACGGCGTCAAGGGCTGGTTGGCGAAGGTGGACGTCAGCCCGACCGGCGGCATCGAGCTCGACACCGTCGGATTCGTGGAGTTCGACGGCATGCGTCCCCACCAGGTTCACCTCGAGGGTGGCGATGCGAGCTCCGATTCCTACTGCTTCGCGTGAAGAGGTGTGTGATGCCGAACGAGATGACAACGTCGTGGGCGATGCTGATAGGGCTCGGCGTGTTTCATGGCATCAATCCTGGGATGGGATGGCTGTTTGCGGTGGCGCTCGGGATGCAGGAGCGTCGTCGCGGTGCGGTGCTCCGGGCGCTGGTGCCGCTCTGTGCCGGGCATGCGCTTGCCGTTTCCGTCGCGGTCGGCGCTGCGCTCGCGATTGGATTCGTGATCCCTCTGGGCTGGCTACGCTGGCCGATTGCCGGGGTGCTCGTCTCGCTTGGCGCGCTCCGCTTCTTTCGTCATCGGCACCCGCGCTGGGCCGGCATGCGCGTGAGCATGGGTCGGCTCACGGTGTGGTCGTTCCTGATGGCGACCGCTCACGGTGCCGGGCTCATGGTGGTGCCGGTGTTCGTGGGCATGTCGATCTCCGGAGCCGGGGAGCACGCGCATCACATGCCCGGCGCAGGGGCGGGCGCGGGAGCTGCGGTCTTGGCCATCGGTCTGCACGCCGCGGGCTATCTGGCGATGACCGCCTTTATCGCGGTGCTGGTGTTCGAGAAGCTTGGCGTCGGCATCCTGCGCCGCGCGTGGTTCAACCTCGATCTGATCTGGTCCGCTGTGCTGGTCGCGACTGGCACGCTCACGCTGATGCTTTAAAGGCGGCTTCAACCCGACTATCGCGGCCGCAACGTCCACGGCGCCTCGCGTGGCGGGTACCCCGCCGGACCGTGCACGTTCCAGGGCGGGGCGAAGGCAACAGCGCCGCCCGGTTCAGTACAGGCGGTCACCAAAGAAGAACCCATGGAGGTATTCGCGATGGTGATCGACGTCGAAAAAGCCCAGGAGATCTGTATCCGCAACAACCGCCGGTAACCCCGTAGTCCATCACAAGACCGTGAAAGGAAAACTGAATGAAGACCTACGTTAGCGTTCTCATCCTCGCCTCCGCGATTGTCCTGCCGCAAGGCGCCCACGCCGAGCGCTCGGATGGTTTCGGACCACCGCCCGTGCCCGACGCGATCCAGGTGCCACCGGAGTTCACGCCGTACCTCGCGGCTCACGCCATCGGAACGCAAGGCTATGTCTGCGTGGCGGTCAATTCTGTGTTCAGCTGGACACACTTCGGGCCACAGGCCCAGGTGAGCCGATCCTCCTCCGATCCAAGCTTCGTGGAACCGGGCGCGATTCCCTGGCTGCTGCTGGAAGCGGTTGTCGTCGGGGACGGCCCCACCTGGGGCGTCCCGAGGTGATTGGCGGCAGCGATCCGGCAGCGGCGCAGCTCGCCGTCACACGCTTCCGCCGCGAGGCCGAAACCGCCGCGAGCCTGCGGTCTCCGCACACCGTCGAACTCTACGATTTTGGCGTCACGGACGATCAGACGCTGTACTTCGTCATGGAATTGCTCGAAGGCGTGAACCTCGATTCGTTGGTGCGTCGGCACGGTCCCCTGACACCGCACGAAAAAAGGGCGTGGCCCGATCGCGTGCAGACCGGGCGGTCGATGCGATCCGCAGTCGCTTCGGAGAACAAGCCGTCGATTACGGGTCAGCGATGCGAGGTGTGCGCTCGGTCCCTGACGCGTTCCGACGCCTTGCTGAAAAAGAACTGTGAATGGATGCGCGCGCTCGACGTGTTGAGCGGCGTTCACTGGGCGCGTTCGGCGACTCTCCGTTCGGAGGCGCACTATCGCCTGACTGATGGCCCCGCCATCGTGCCGCTTAGCCCGTCCGCTCGACCGGGTCCGAGGCACAGGAGTTCTCCAGCGATTCGTAGCCGGATCCCAGTACATCATTTGGTCGCCACGAAATAACGGATTGATGGCCTACGCGGTGACGCAGCGCCGCCGCGAGATCGGCGTGCGCATGGCGCTGGGCGCCGACCGCCGCGACGTACTCCGCCTCGTGCTCACGCGCGTGCTCCGCATCGTCGTCGCCGGCCTGATCGTCGGCCTCGTCGGGGCCGCCGGCGTGACTCGCGTGCTGCAGACGTTCCTGTTCGGGGTGACGCCGAGCGATCCGATCGTGTTCACGATCGTCACGCTGCTGCTGTTGGCAGTAGGACTGATGGCGGCATGGCTGCCCGCGCGCCGCGCGGCACGGATCGACCCGTGGACAGCGCTGCGCGCGGAATAGCTGTCAACGGAACGGCAATGAGACATCCAACGGCGCCCGCCTCGTAACAACGTGCTTTGAGAGGAGGCACCGGCAGCTCCGCTATCGCCGCAGCTCCCGAAATAGCCAGGCACGCGCCAGGCGCCACTCGCGTTTGATGGTTCGAGGCGAGCGATTCACGACGTGAGCGGTCTCCTCCACTGTCAGGCCGGCGAAGAAGCGCAACTCGACGATGCGTGCCTGCTCGGGATCGAGCGTCGCCAGCCGCTCAAGCGCACGATCGATCGCAAGCACGTCCTCGGGCCCCGCCGGATTGTGAGCCTCTTCCAATGCCACGTCGATCGAGACCCGCGCCGCGGAGTCGCCGCGCTTGGCCGCGTGGCGTGCACGGGCGTGATCCACCAGGATGCGGCGCATGAGTTGCGCGGCGAGTCCGAAGAAGTGCGCGCGATTCTCCCAGGTCGCCCGCCGTTGATCCACAAGGCGGAGGTAGAGCTCGTGAACGAGAGCGGTCGGAACGAGCGTGTGATCGACACGTTCGCGTCGCAGTTGGCGGGTCGCAATCCGCCTCAGTTCACGGTAAACCACGGGCAGCAGCTGCTCGAGCGCGGCGGAGTCCCCTTCCGACCACCGGACCAGCAGCTGTGTCAGATTCGATGAAGACGGAAACGCGGCAGATCCCACGATAAGAAGTGTCAATCAGCTCAGGCCGACGCGGCGCAGCAGCGATTGAAACCGCGGATGCGCTCGCAGCTCCCGCTCCTGCTCGAGGTAGGCCATGAAGTTCGAGCCCTCGTCGTATGCGCGCTCCAGCCAATCGAGCGCCGTTTCGGTCTGCCCCAGCGCCTGGTACACGAGGAACAGCGAAGCCGGCGGCACATACTGACGCCGCGCGACGGCAAGTAGCTCATCCAGAATCTGGTGAGCTTCTGCCGTTCTTCCAAGTTTGGCGTATGTCTTCGCCAGTTGCCCGAGGGTGTTGGGCGAGCGGTTGGTGAGCCGCACCGTTTCGCTGGCATGCGAAAGCGCTTCGTCGTACCGGCCCACCCCTATGAGGGCCTCGGCGAGGCGGGTGTGTGCCAGTGAGAACTCGGGATCAAGCGCCAAGGTGCGAGTCAAATGCTCGATCGCTTCATCGTATCGTCCGGCGCCGGTCAGCATCCAGCCGAGGTTGGTATTGGCACCCAGCGAAAACGGATCCAGATCCCTCGCGGCGTAGGCCTGTCGCACTGACTCGTCGTAGCGCCCCAATGACATCAGCAGGTTGGAGTAGTACAGGCGGGCGACCGCGTAATTCGGATTCAGCTCGATCGCCCTGGAGAGTTCTTTTTCTGCCTCCGTCCATTGCCACTCGTAATGCCGCACGAATCCCAATGCCGCGTGCGCTTCAGCGGAATGCGGGTCGATTTGCAGCGCCTTGATGGCTTCAGCGGCTGCCCTCGGCCGGTACTCGCGCGGAGAACCGGTGCCGATGAGCACGCTGCCCAAGTGGTTGTAGCAGTCGGCGAGCGCCGCGTGCGCCGGCGCGTACGTTGGATCCAACTCCAGCGCACGCGTGAACTCCTTGACCGCCACCGGCATCGAGTCGCGCGTCTTCTGGTTCGACGCGTAGAGGCCTTTCAAGTACGCCTCGTAGACGTCGGGGCTGATCGCCCGCACCGTCGTGAGGCGTTCTCGCACGTCCGGCCGCAGGTCTGCCCGAATCCCACTGGCCAGGCCGCGGACGGCATCGGCCTGCAGCACGAGCACCTCACGCGCGTTCCGCTCGAAGCCGTCTGACCAGAGCACCCGGCCGGTCGCAACGTCGGTGAGATGGAGGTTCAGTCTGATACGGTCAGACAATCGGCTCACGGAACCACCCAGGACCGCATCGGCGCCGAGCGCCCGCCCAATCGCAGGAACTTCCTTGCCGGAACCCATGGCGTGTGTCGTCGACGTGCGTGAGATCACGCGGACCGTCCCAGTCGCGCCGAGTTGTGAGCTGAGTGCGTCCGTCATGCCTGCCGCCAATATCCCGCCCCCGCTGTTCCCTTCGTCGTTGGCGAGCGGCAGCACAGCAAGCGTCCAGACGTTGGGCGGACGCGGACCAAAATGCTGACGCAGGCCGTTGAGGCTCAGCGCTGCGACAGCGAGCAATGAGACAGCGAGCAGGGTGATGCCTGCTGCGATCTGCAGCGCGCTTCGACGGCGCCGCACCAGGAGGCGCCCGACAATTGACCAGCTCCGGTTCTCTGCAATCGCTTCGAGCGCCTCGCGCACATCCGAAGCGCGCTGATATCGCTCGTTTGGGTTCTTGTCGAGGCAGCGCTCGATGACCAGTCGCATGGCCCGCGGCACGCGCCGCCCGATCGACTTCGGCGGCTCACCCAGAATCGCCGCGCTCGTTTCGAATGCTGTACGTCCCTTGAATGGGAGCTCGCCGGTCATGAGCTCATAGAGCAGCACACCAATGGACCAGACGTCGCTGCGCGCATCGGCGCGGCTTCCGAGCAGCACCTCGGGCGCCATGTGGCTCAATGTTCCCGCAGGCGTGTGCTGCGTATCGGTCATCGACTCCAGTGTGTGGGGCTCGCCGCTTTTCACCAGGCGTTTCGCCAGACCAAAATCAAGCACGATCGCTCTATCCCTGCGATCGATGACGATGTTCGAGCTCTTGAGATCGCGGTGCACGACGCCGCGCTCGTGGGCATGGTCGACCGCATTGGCAATCTCGATCCCATAACGAAGCGCGATGCGGAGGGGTGGGCGGTGCTCGCGCACGATTTCGCTCAGCGGGCGTCCATCAATGAATTCCATCACGATGAACGGGAGACCGTCGGCCTTGCCGACCTCGTGGATCGTGCAGATATTCGGATGGTTGAGGCTGGAGGCGTGGCGCGCCTCGCGGATCAGCCTCGGGGTTGAGTGGGCATTCGCGAACTCCCCGCTGACGCGTTTGATGGCGACCTCGCGGCCCAATTGCGTGTCTCGCGCGCGGTAGACTTCACCCATCCCACCCGCGGCGATGAAGCCGGTGATTTCGTAGTTGCCTAAACGCGAGCCGACCGGAACCCGCACCGACGATGCAGGTTCAGAGACGTCGCCCATCCCGAGTAAGCCCGCCGCCGGTGTTTCGCAAAAGCTGCCCGCGTCCACGTCGTGTTCGAGCAGGGACAGCACTTCGCGTTGGAGGTCCACGTCGCCGCCGCACGCGTCGGCGAGAAAGCCCGGACGCTCAGCCTCCGGAACCTCGAGGGCGTCGAGAAAGAGGGCTTTGACGCGTGCCCACCTTGGATTCCCCTCCGCACCGGATGAGACGGTACGCCCGGGTTCAGACGGCAGCCACGGGTGGGTCCAGGCCATCGGTCCCGAGGATAAATGCCGTCCGGCGCGTCAGCAAGCCAATTCTCCGCACTCCTGAGCGCGTTGGCCCCGGTTGTCGACCGTTTTCGCGTCATCAGGTAAGGGAGACCAAAGGACGCGTCTGCCAGGCGCCAGCGCTGCTCGCTGTCGGCTTGGCAGACCACCACTGGTGCTCATGAAAAGTACCGGGCCTCAATGAAAGGATGATGCGATGCGATATTTGATGATTCTTGGCTTGGGTGTGGTCGCGGCGGCATGTGACGGCCAACGAGCAGGTGCGCCAACCGCACCGTCGACATCCGCTATGACCACGGCTACCCAGACGCAGAACGGCAGGGGCGCCGCGCCGGTTGAAGTCACCTTCACAAAATGGGTCACCACGTTTCCAGCAATGGCTGGTATCACCGGCGGCGATGCGGCTGGCACATTCGTCGGCGAGGTTCTCAGCCGAACTCCGTTCGACAACGGGGTCATCGTTGATCTGCTCGCGCGTTATGAGGTGGTAGCGGGGGCGCACTCGTTCATAGCCGAGATCGAGGGCAAGCAGAACACCAAGACCGCGACGGCTGTGCTCAACGGTGTCGTCACAGAAGGGTGGCTGGTCGGTGCGCGCGTGCACGTGCAATTCGAGGTCATCAGCAGTTGCGCTGGCAAGCCCGCGGGGCCGTGTTTTCAGGGCACGATCCGCGTCATGCCAGGTGCTGCGGATTAAGCAAACCGCCTTGCGCATGCTCGTCCTCACTATCAAAGCAGATGGCGGCCCCTTGGCCGATCTCGAGGACGTAAACCGCGACGGCCGGCCGGACTTGCGGCTCATGATCGATGCGCAGGCACTGGAGGTCGCGGTGTTCCCGACACGCAGTCGAAGCAGCCGAAGCGGTTCGCGGCCTCATCGACGCAATCGTCCTCACGCCGACCGACGGCGCCCTGGACGCGCACGTGGTCCGCGGAGGGCCGAGGGCCAGAGGTCGTTCTTCCCGAGGTCGACCTGACCATCACGAAGGGCGCCGCCGCGATGACTGTTGAATACGGGGCGGCGGCCAGGCGCCAGCGCCGGTGAAGCTCACCTACCCGCTGGATGGGTCGGTGAGCAAGAACATGGTGGCCGGCCGCGGCGGCGGCGCGCCGACCGAGCAGGTCTCCAAGACCATGTGGCTGGCAACAACCTCGTCGTGACCACGACGACGGGTGCCGGTGAAAGAAGCGCAACGGTCTCGATGGGCGACTTCGGCGACTGAGGGTCCGGGTTCTTGGACGGCCTCAGGGGCGCGTGGCCGAAAGGCTCACGCGCCCTTTTTCTTTCAATCTTCTCGTTGAACTCCTTGAACAGGCCGTTCTTCTGACGACTTCAAGTTGGTGGTGGCTCACACACTCAAGGCGTGGCTTAGCCGCTTCCTATCGCACGATGACATCTGGCGTGAGCTACTGGGAGGCGCGCCGCCATGCTCCGTCGCTGCAGCTCTTGTGACTGCGCGACGTCCGGACCTCACTGCCAGCGAATCAGACGAGAGGGTAACCCGTCACGGAGTGGAGGTTCTGGAAATCTCCTCCCGTTTTCGACGCGCGAACAGGCAACGGCTTCGGAGTCAGGAGATTACGGAATGCGAACGCATCGCCGACGCACGGTCTGTAGTCCACTGCAGTCCATCTGCGAAGCGTCCGGTTGTGCCACCCCCGCACAAAATGATCGAATGGAACTGGAAAATTGGAGGCGCCGCCCGGATTTGAACCGGGGATGGAGGTTTTGCAGATTTAACGGGGTTGTGAATCGTGTGGTCTCGTGCTGGTCTCTGGTCGGTCCAGCACCTCGTTCTTACCTCGTGTTTGGGCGCAATGGACGACATCTGGACTACAACTCCACGTGGCGACGCGCCGCGGCTGACTGGGTCCGGAGCGCGATCGGCACGCCGTGCCTGCTACTCCGCGGCCAGCTTGCGCGGGCGCCCACCGAGGCGCCCATTCGCGCGCGAACTTGCCGCCGTACGCTGACTCGTGCGCGGCTCCCAACGAGCGCCGCAGCCGTGACGAGACTCACCTTCGATCGGGCGCGACCGCGTGTCGCGATCGACACCTTGGCCACTCGCATTTCCGCTCGCGGCTCTTCCTCCGGATGGGCCTCGCGATAGGTGTTGGAGACCTCTATCTTGTTGATTCGTCTTGGTTCTGGTCTCTGGTATGCTCGGTTTTTTGGTGGTGTTGGGCGTTAGTGGCCCGAAATTTGGCCCGACGTCCTGGCTGCCGCTTTCTACTGCCGATTGAGGGGTGGTTGAAGGTCAGATCCCTCCCTGCTCGCCGCAGTCATAAAGCCGTGGCTCGCCGGCCGACACCTTCGCCTTTCAGCTAAACTGTTCCGCGCCTCTCATGTCGTTGACGCTCGGCTCGCGAATTGGTCCGTACGAGATCCTCGTGCCGGTGGGCGCGGGGGCCATGGGCGAAGTCTACCGCGCGCGGGATACGCGCCTGGGGCGCATGGTCGCGATCAAGATTCTTGCGGCCGCCGACCCACGCCGGCTCGCGCGCTTCGAGCGCGAGGCCCGCGCCATCTCTCGCGTCAGCCACCCGAACATTTGTGCGCTCCATGACATCGGATATCAGGACGGCCTTGCTTACCTGGTGATGGAGTATCTCGAAGGAGACACGCTTGCGCGCCGACTCGAACGCGGTGCACTACAGCTCAACGAGGCGCTCTCGATTGCCATCCAGATCTCCGAGGCGCTCGACGCGGCTCACACATCCGGCGTCATTCACCGCGATCTCAAGCCAAGCAACGTGATGCTGACGTCGAGCGGCGTCAAGCTGCTCGATTTCGGGCTGGCGAAGCTGCGCCACGTCGAAGCGGACCTAAACGTGCCCGCCTCTACGCAAAGCGGGCTCCTCACCGAAGACGGCGCAGTGCTCGGAACGTATCCATACATGGCGCCGGAGCAGATCGCAGGTGGCCATGTAGATGCGCGTGCGGACATATTTGCGCTTGGCGTGGTGATGCACGAGATGGTCTCGGGAACGCGTCCATTCGACGCGCCGACGCGTGCCGGACTTGCTGCGGCGATCCTCACGCGCGAGCCACCCCGCCTGTCGAGTCTCTGTCCAGCGGTGCAACCTGCGCTCGATCGGGTTGTGCAACGGTGCCTGGCGAAGGATCCCGAAGCGCGTTGGCAGACAGCTCGTGACCTCGCGTCTGAGCTGCGGTGGATCACCGACGAGAGCGAGGGTCGCGGTCGTGACGACCGGGGAACTCGGCGCGACCACCCGCAGCAGCATCGACGCCTGGCGGTTGCAGGCATTGGCAGCACCGCCGCTGGACTGATCGTGGGCGCGGTCGCGGTGTGGAGCTTGGTCGCGAGCGGCCTCATCGGCCGCAATACTCCGATCCCGCGTTTCACGCAGGTGACCTTTCGCGCGGGCACGATCTCTTCTGCCCGGTTCGCTCCCGACGGCGACACGATCATCTACAGTGCAGCCTGGAACGGGCAGCCCTACCAGTTATTCATGTCGCACAGGGGCAGCGCCGAGTCGCGCCCTCTTGGCGTCACGAACGCGAAGCTGCTCGGAGTGTCGGCTTCGGGCGAACTGGCGTTCCTTCGTGGAAGCCACAGCTCGCTCAGATTCTTCGGTCCCGGCAGTGGCACTCTCGCTCGCGTGTCGCTCGCTGGCGGTGGCCCTCGCGACATTCTTGACCACGTTGTCGCCGCGGACTGGATTCCGGGAAGCGACCAACTTGTCGTCGCGCGTAGCGACGGCCAGGTCGAGTTTCCGATAGGGACGAAGTTCTACAAACCAGCGATAGGAGGAGTCCGTGCGGTGCGCGTGGCACCCGGTGGCGACCGGGTGGGGCTGATCCAAGCTGTTGGCGCCGGACGAGAGGACGTCATCGTCCTCGATCGATCGGGCAGGACGATCGCGTCGAGCACCTGGACCGAGGTCGGAAATCTGGCGTGGTCGCCGAATGGACGGGAGGTCTGGATCGGCGCGACGCGAGGGTATGCGTCTCAGGTCCTGTGGGCCATGTCAATGGGAGGAGAGACCAAAGTTCTCATTCCGATGGATCCAGAGCCGCACGTCATCCAGGACGTCTTCCGCGACGGTCGCATGCTGCTCGCGAACCACGCGCGGAGACTTGGTTTCTGTTGCATTCGACCGGGAGAGACGGCTCCACGCGAGCTGGCGTGGTTGGACTATTCGATGCCGGAGGCGCTCGCCGCCGATGGCAACACGGTCGTCTTTGGGGATCGGCCGGCCGGTGCACCCGGAACAGCCTACTTGCGCAAGACCGACGGGAGTGACGCGATCCGGCTTGGAGAGGGATTTCCAGAGGATCTGTCACCGGACGGGAGCTGGGTGCTCGTGGGTGTCAGGGCAGGCAAGCCACACTTTGCTCTCCTACCTACCGGGTCCGGCTCATCGAAATCGTTGCCGCAGGGGCCGGTCGAGAGGATCGGGGAGGCCAATTTCCTCCCCGACGGCAGGCATATCGTTTTCGGTGGCGGTGAGCGCGACCGCCCGCCGCGCATCTACGTTCAGCGGCTTGACGATGGATCCCTGCCGAGACCCATCTCACCGGAGGGTGTTTTTACGAACGCGCTGGCGACACCGGATGGACGATTCGTCTTGGGCCGGTCGCCTGCCGTTGGCCACGCTCTTTATCCGGTCGATGAAGGGAGCCCACGGTCGACGCCCTTCGTGTCCGCGGGGGACGTCCCTTTGCAATGGAGCGCCGATGCCCGATACCTGTACGTCCGCCGCGACAGCTGGCCGCCGGAAATCCATCGCATCGATACCGCAACTCGCGTCCGAGGCACGTGGCGGACCGTGTTTCCGGCGGACCCTGTCGGGATCGACAACATCGCGCGGATTCTGATTACTCCAGACGGCACGTCCTACTGCTACCAGTACGCGCGCCTTCTATCGAACCTGTTAGTCGTCGACGAATTCAGGTAAGGTGTCCTCAACGGAATTGAACGGTGATGTGAGGATAGAGATGAACTCCATCCCGGAACTTCTCGGTCATCTCGAAGAAAAAGGTTCGGCCATCGGTCAGTGTGCCGGAGGCCACCAGCGCCTCGTTGCCGCCCCGTTGCCCACGAGTGTCGTTCCGGATTGACTCAAGAAAGAACGACGCGGAACCGACGATGAGCGATGGCAGGGCGGCCAGCTCGCCAATGGTCAGCACGTCGTCGGCGACCGCGCCCTGCAGCTCCGGCCACCGCACGAACCATACAGGAACTGAACCGGTTCCCCGGAAGAACTGCGCCGCAGGATACGGGTCGTCGAGACTGACCCAGGTCGTACGACCCTCGATGTGCAGGTCGCACAGAAAGGGACTACCTGAGAAATCGAGGAAGTCGAGAAGATTGAAGTCGTCCGGAATGCACTCCGGCGACCGATAGAACACCACGACGGCCCACTCGTCGGTGTGCGGCAAGAACCCGTGAGCCAGAACTGCGTAGACAGGAGGTTGACCGTCGTCGGGAACGCGTAAGTGAATTTGCGCCTGGGCTGGAGTTGAAACCGCGAGGACGGCCAGCATCACAGCGGCCGCTCTGAAGGGCGTTCGTGCCTGCATAGTTTTCTCCTTCCGCCGATTCGCGGCCGCTCAAAGAGCTGTGTCTTTGGTGGCCGGCACGGCGTTGACGAGAAGGTATACCTCGGGCGGACAGGAAGTCGCAGGAGAGAGGTAGCATTACTTCAGGATTACTACAGGAGTTCAGTTCGAAGGTCGCTGCGGGTCAAGCCGCGGATGGACCGCTGATGTGGGGCGTGTCACCGCGCCAGAGAGACGGCTGCTGATGCGCGTTACGTTTGATGACTTCGTGCTCGACACCGGTACACGGGAGCTCTCTCGGGAGGGTCGAGGTGTGGCTCTCACGCCGAAAGCGTTTGAGCTCCTCGCGATTCTGATCGCGAACCGGCCGCGAGTCGTCACCAAGACCGACCTGCAAGAGCGTTTGTGGCCAGACAGGTTCGTCGTCGACAAGAATCTGGCGAACCTCATCTCCGAGATACGCGACGCGCTGGGCGACGATCCTTCCGAGCCGCGCTTCGTCCGGACCGCTCACCGGATCGGGTACGCGTTTCGGCATAGCCGCGGGGTAGAGGATCGCCACAAGAGGCCCGGTCGCGGCAACGCTCGCATCTTTCGACTGATGTGGGATGACCAGTGCCTCACGTTGCAAGAGGGGGAGTTCGTGCTCGGCCGCGATCCGGATGCTGACGTGTACCTCGATTCACCGAGCGTCTCGCGGCGCCACGCTGTCATCCGAATTACGGGTCACGATGCGACTATCGAGGACCTTGGAAGCAGGAATGGCACCGTCGTTGGCGAAAGACGAATCAAGGCGTCGACACTCGAGAACGGAGATGCCATTCGTGCCGGCACTGTCGTGCTGACCTTCCACGCTATGCACGCGCCGGGGTCGACGAAGTCAGTCGGCTCGAAGTAGCCGGCGGCGATCAGGCATGCCAAGGCCGCGGCAGCGACGATCAGGCGGCGCGTTCAATCTGTCGCGTGGCGCCGCCTCGACGTTTAGAGCGAAGCAAATTCGGTGACCTTGCGGCGAATGTACCGTGCTGCCAGAAGAAGGGGTGCAAACGACGTGGTTGTTTAATCAAACCAGGCGTCCGCGCGCGTCGCGGCAGCACCACAACGCGGCAGGGCTCTCGTGACACACGCCATCCAGTCCACGCAGTTCTGAACAACAGGCGGATCCATTTCCAGACGTTTATAACTCATGGGGCCATGCATCATCATTCACTCACTCGACCAAGATTCCGTTGTTGATCTGCAATGCGACCACTCCGTGGCCAACATTCGGCCAATTCCAGCATGCCGGACCGCCCCGCGGCCGGCCCAGTTTGCGGTGAAGGTAAACCTACGGCACCGCAACGGCGGATTCGAAAACCCCCACGATTATTCAGGAGACGCCATGTCGGATGTTGCTCGCGCGGGGCTAGTCGACACAACGCACAGTGGGCCCGAGGCACCACACATCACTATCAAGAACATTTGGGCTCAGTTCAAGGTCGACATCAAAGGCAAGGAAGTACAGTCTGTCGAAACCTACTCCCACAGCTGGGTCGCCAACCAGCTCGGGCACGTCTGTCTCGGTATTCTCCTGGCGGGTGTCCTTGGCGTCGCGCTCGGGGCGGCCGGTTCCTGGTTCAACCTGCCGCATTCGTGGCACTTGCGATCTCCCTGGAACGTCGTTGCTGGCTCCTTGCTTACCGCGGTCGGCGTCTCGTTGTGGGAATGGCGGGCGTACCGCATCGCCGAGAAAAACGCGACGGGCCGGTTTCCACTCGACCGCCCCCTGCTCCGTAACAATGCTGTCGTTGCCGCGGCCTACATGTTGATCGGCGTGGTGATGACCCTGGTGCACCACTTCTTTGCAGTGACTCCCCGCGCGTGGTTGCTCTGCTTTCTGGGTCTGGTGATTGTTGCTGTCCTCCTAGCCCTGGGGTGGCTGCGCCAGAAGATTGTTTGGCAGAAAGCAGGGCTGCCGTACTTGTTCCGTCTTTCTGATACACGACCGACAATGGATGGTGATGACGCAATAAAGCTCCAGCGTCTGATCGAGATCAATCCGCCTCCTGCGACGGAGCCTTGTGCAATCGTCATCGGTGGTCCCATCGGCTCCGGTCGTACGGAGTTCGCCGCGGCGATCGGTACCGAATTCGCTTTCCGGCAGGCGACAGTTCGCTATCTGAGCTTCTCGACGCTGCTCGAATTCGTGGCGCGATCGAAAAACTCTCCAGATTTCTTCAACGATATCGGGCCGTCGAACATTTCATATTGGCCCTGGAGCAAGGCACAGGTCGTTATCATTGACGATGTCGGTCCCCTGCTCACGTCGCCGGCGGCTACACACGAACACTTAGTCAATCAGCTTCGCCACGTTTTCGACGATCAACTCATTGCGGCCCGTGCGGTCCTCGCGCGGTGTCACACGGTCTGGGTACTTGGCGACCTGCGGGGAGCAGGGCAGATCACCGACGGCGCTGCGCTCGATCAGTTTGGTGACGACATCCGCCGCTTCTGCACTCTTCAAGGAAAGGCGCGACCGCAGGTGCTCGTCGCTCAGCTCGCAGGAGCCCCTGAGGCGGAAAGCGCCCCGCACGGACAGCAGGGTCCAAAGACTCCTCGCATAGCGGCAATTCACTACCTTCGCTGACGAGCGGTCGTTCCTTTCGATTTCTTGCGCGAACCTGACTGTCGCGGTGGGCGTGTCTTAAAATCGTCTGACCTGACGGTTCGCGCCGGACGCAACATGAGATCGCTCTGGACACGCCTGCCGACCGCTTTGAGCTGCGCGTCGGTGAACTGAGCCAGGTATTCCTGCAGGACCACCATCTGCGCTCTCGTTTTTGGGGGCTTGAGAAACCTCCTCTGCATCTTTCGAATGAACTCCAATGCGTCCTCCGACGTAGTCTGTGGGGCCTCCGGTCGCGCCGCGTTGGGTTCCGACTGACCCTTTCGCGACGGCGTCCTCCCGCCCTGTTTCTTGACCATGTCCTCGTCCTTTCACACCGGAATGCCGAGAATCACCGCGATCTCGTCGAGCGTGCCTGGCAGATCCATGAGGGATGCGTGCTCCGCGGGTCCACCCGTCACGGTGATGACGTGCCCGGAGGCAAGCGGCTCCAGGCCGACGTGGCGAACAGTCCACCCGGGCTGGACGCCGTCGCCACGCACGGCCCACACGTCTCGAATCGGAGACGGCGTTGTCGGCGGCACCCAGTCCCACGTGGTGTCGTGAAGCGTCTCGTTCACCCCCGTGTCGCCTCGGATGTTCCAGAATTTGTCGGCCTGCTCCGGTATGAAGACGTCGTTGGGAGTAGGATTCGGGCCGGATGCCCTGCTCACGAACGTTGTTCATCGTGCTTCTCGTTCTTCTCGGAGGTCTGCGACCGCTTGAGGCGCAACACCGTCTGGTGACGCTGGTTCCCGTCGGTGGCTACGTGAGCCGAACAGATCAACCCTTGCTGCGCGCCCTGACTGATGCCGATAACGGCGTCGCGTTCGATATTGATGCGGATGGACGCGTGGATCGCGTCGCGTGGACTGAGCGCGACGTGGACGTCGGCTTTCTGGTCCTAGACCGTAACGGAAACGGCGTCGTCGATGATGGCTCGGAACTCTATTGTCTGACGCCGCAGAATGGGGCCGAGGCGTCCAAAAGACGGGCTCAGGCGGGGTTCTCGTTTGACCTACTCCAGATTTGGGTCGACCGCAATCACAACGGTTTCTCGGAATCGAGCGAGCTCATCCCAATCACGCGTTATTACGGCTCGATCGGCGGCGGAACCCCTCTCAGTCAAATCTACGATCAGTACGGGAACCATTTCCAAAATAAAAGCAGGGCCCTTGTCTACAGACCGGGCAATCCTGATGAGCCTCAGCGCCCGAAGGTGCTGGAACGGGTCGTAGATACCTACGAGGTTGTTCTCGCGGCGCGGTGACCAGCGCGAGTCTTGCCTCGGCACGCGGTGCCCTGGGGCGCCCTCAGCACCCGCCGCCAGAGTGCGGAGCGATACGGCGCCAGAATTCCAGCTCCGTTCGAGCTGCTCGGCGACAGAACCAGAACCATCGACGGCGAGACTGCACCCGAAGCCCGGGCGCTCAGTGATTCGAGCAGGAGGGGCCGCGAGCCGGCGGGCCGATTCTTCATCCAGCCTCCAGCAGGCTTTTCAAGGAACGGATAGGGATATGAACGGGCGAGTCTCGGTGCGCGAAGAGACAGTGGCTTCAGTATTTGTTCAGGCACGTGCGGTCTACGAACAACGTGGCATACCGACCTTCCTTCACGACGATCTGTGGCCCAGCGACGTTGTGTCACTCTTCGACGAAGTAACAATTCCATTTGAGCAGTTCGAGCTACCCCGCTTTCCCTGCGTTCCCGGCCGGCCGCTGGCACGGTCACTCCGAGATAGCAGCGCCGCCGTGAGCTGTCTTCGGCCTTGACCGCGTCGGCACTTCAGACACCTTCCCGACCGCGGGACCTTTCACCACGGACGCTTGGCTCATGCCCAGCCTCGCTCGGACGATCGCTGGCTTCCACTAGTGGTCGTTGCCGGATGAGGACACCGGTTGCCGCGGACTCTCGATTCGGCACTGCCTCCCCAACCTGCTTACCCAGCCTGCCGATTGGCGAGGTGGGAGGCGTTCACGATGCTCGGCTCAGTATTGACCCGCGACTTCAACGAGACGGCGCCGCTCGGTCTGGGTTGGTTAATCGGACGGGCCGCCGCGGCCCGAAGTACGCCAACCCTGGGGGTCAGTTCCCTTCATCTCAGAACCACCACGGCGCATGTGTGGGCGTGGATTTACGGTGTCGACCGAGACGAGGTCATCGCTGACGGATTCGAGCCATCCAAGCAGGAGGATTGGTATAGAGTCCGGACGATGCCGGATGCCGTGCGTTTCGTAGAGTGGATAGTTGCAGCGCACGCGAAGCGTGCCTGACCGTGGTTGGGGACGTTGCCATTCTTTCTGCCGTATTGATTGTCGATATCATGCGACGATTCATCGGCCTGGATTGTCCTGAATATTGCGGAAGCCGGTGGAACTAGTCGTCCTCGTCGTCATCTTCGTGCTCCTGATCTACGGCCCACGCCGCGGCGGCCGGATGCCCGGACCCGTCGCGCTCATCCTGGGGACCGTTTTTCTTCTCTGGGTCCTGCTGGCTTTCGGCCTCGGCTCGTTGTGGAACGCGCTGACGGGCGGAAGGTGAGCGTCCGCGCCGTATGCCAGAAAGATCATCGCGATTCGGCGATCGGTGGGACCTGATTCGCCCTGGAGGCGGCGCCGGGTGATCAGGTTGCTATCCCCCGGTAGGCGTACGTGCGGGCGGAGGCATTCGCAACTGCGTTCTGGTCCTCGTCCCGGCGCGCTCGACGTCCCGCGTCTCGCTCTTGCCCAACTGCCCTCCGATCCGTTCGTTTCAGCCGCCAGCCACGTCATCGCCGGTCCGTCCGCTCAAGCCACCAGATCGTCACCAGCCCCACCACCGCATTCCGCCGTTTACGACCTCCTGCTTCGTCTCGGAAGACTTATTCGCCTCGCCGCCACGCGTGGTTTCCATTCAATGGAAACTTGCTCCTTGCCGTCGTACAGCCCGTTCTGGTGTCTTTCAGGAGGTCGCGCACGATGAGCACGCGCGCGTGCGAAGGCGGCACAACATCCGGTGGTACGCCCAGCTCGGCGCGTCCTTCTTCAGCCGAGCGGCGACACAGTCCACCTCGGCGAAAGAGCCCGGCTGGTGGAGGCACTGGCCAACGACTTCGAGCGCTGGTGCCGCCGCCACTCCAATCTGCGCCGGGAACTGAGGGAACACTTCGGGATAAGGGCAGCCGTGCACTCCAGGGACTACCCAGGCGTTTGCAGGACGGTTCTGCGCACCCTAGTGGCTGTCGCGCCCAGAACATTTCCTCCAAGCCGTTCCACCCAAAGGCTGCCGATCAGGGCGAGCAGGGCGCTGCCCATCATCAGATACGCGGGTGACACCACCGTGCCGGTTTCGCGAATCAGCGTCGTGGCGGCGAGCGGCGCCATCCCGCTGAACAGCGTGAAGCTGACGTTGAACACGAGAGCCACGCCAGTGAAGCGGATGCGGATGGGAAAGAGATCCGTCAGCAGCACCGCGAACGAACCATTCGTGAGGCCCGCGCACAGGCCCGCCGCCACGCACAGGAACGTCAGGTTCATCGAGTGTGATTCGAGCGCGCCATAGAACGGCAGGGCGAAGCCAATCAGCAACAGGACACCAGCTGCGGAGCAGGTAGCGCGGTGGAATGCGATCCCCCAGCCACCCCACCAGCAGGATGCCCCCAGCCAATGCCAGCACGCCCGCCGTCTGCGAGAAGATCGCCTGACGGGGGTCGTACTTCAGCACTGCCGACAGATAGGCGGGCAGATAGGAGAAGTACAACCCGTTGAAGCAGGCCGTGCCGGCGAGCACGGCGCTTCCCACCAGCACCTGCTTCGTGTGCGTCCGCAGCAGGTCACCGAACGGCTGGCGCGAGGCCAGCCCCTTCATGCGGGCAAACTCCGGCGATTCCTCCATTGATCGCCGCAGCACGAAGCTGAGCACGCCGCCAAGGCCGCCCAGCACGAAGGCGATGCGCCACCCGTAAAGCGGCACCATCTCTGGATCGAGGAAGGTGCGAACCGAGAGGCTGACTCCAGTGGCCGCCGCCACCCCCATCGTCACGCACGCGAAGACCACCCCGCATACCAACGGCGCAATCCTGGGCGCCGTCTCCACGACATAGGTCAGCGCGCCGGGCAGCTCGCCGCCGAGACAGAAGCCCTGAACCAGACGCAGCAGCACCATCAACCCGCTGGCCGCCACGCCCCACAGGGCGTACGACGGCACCAGGCCCATGCCGAGCGTGGCGCCGGACATCACGAACACCGACCACAGGAACACCTTGCGGCGGCCGTAGCGATCGCCGTAGTGGCTGAGGACGATGCCGCCAATTGGCCGCGCCAGGTAGCCGGCGGCAAACGCCGCGAACGAGGCCATCAGCGATGCAATGGGCGAGGCGCTGGGAAACACCGCATCCGCGATGTCCTTCGCGAAGATGCCGAAGATGACGAAGTCGTAAAACTCGAGGGTGCCACCCAGGCTGGCGAGCAGGACGATGCGCCAGCCGGCGGCGCCGATGCGATCTTGTGGAGACATTGGCTCGGGACTATACCTCAGCCGCCGGCTGTGGTGCGCTTCGCGAGGGCGGCAAACAGGATCGTCGCGGCCGCCGTGCGTGGTTACGCATCGTCGACGTCGTAGCTCGTCGACCCCTCGCCGGGCTGGCCATCGCTCTCGCCGCCATCGACCGGCGCGCAACGCGCTGTCGCGGCGTCAGGCGTCAGGGCTTTTGACCTGCCGGCTTTCTCCGAACCACGGATTACTGGAAAACGGCGCTGATCGGATCGGTTAGTGGTTCGTTGTGCTCTTCCTGGTCAGCGCGAGCCGGCATTGCCGGCGAGCGCCCACCGGCAAACCTCCAGCACTAAGCCGCGCCACACACGCGCGCGCTTTCCCACAGAACGGATTGCTGCTCGAACGTCTTGCGATACGCCTCGATAACGGCGAGGACCGATTGCCGCGCCGCCGCCGTATCGGGATGGACCAGGAGCAGGACCTTCGACTGCTCGTTATCGATGCTGCCAGCGGGCGTCCGCCACTGGCCCTCCGCCTCCCACACGGTCAGTCCGTCGGGAAACCGCCTAGTCACTTCGTCGCGCAAGAATAGCTGCCACTCGAGCTCGGTCACGGCGCCCTTCGGTCGCGCGAGCCCGAAATAGAGTGTCGTGCGGAGCTGCGGGGCGGATGACGCGCCGCAGTCCATGACGACCGTGAATCCCTGCGCCCCGACCGGGGGCTCCAGGCGGCCGCCGGCGACGAAGCCGGCAGCGAAGATCAACGTGCCCGCAGTGATCATCAGCGCTCGCATGGGACCCTCCTCATCGCGTCAACTGTTTGGCGCGCATTGTTCTTCCTGGTCAGCGCGAGCCGGCAAACCCGGTCCTCACAGGTGAGTCAAGTTGGAGTTCCTGCGGTGTCCCAATCATCACTCTCCGGCGAGGTGCGCTCTTACCTTCTCAACGATCCTCGGGGCAGATGGCATCACACCAAGAGTGACCCGGCGTCCGCCATCGACGACGGTGTCGCCATCGACGAGAACTTTGTACTCACCGTAGCGGCCACGGATCGTTTCCACCTCGATTCCGAGCTCACGACGGAGCCGTGCCGCCACACGGACGGCATGCAGGCCCGACACTCAGAAGGCGCAATACCGAACGGATACTCGAGCCATGTGATCCTTCCGTGAGGTGTGCTCACGTGTTTCGTGGTGCACGGTCCCTCAGCTTAGCCGAACGCCCAGATTTCGACAGGATCAAGCTGGGCGCGATCGAGGTCGCCGGCCGACAGGGCTCAATATCGTCAGTGCGGGACGCTTTTTTCCGTGGCATGAAACCGTCGAAACTTTCAGGAGCAGGCCACTATCGCATAGGTAGCCTCTACGAATCGATCTAATCCGCCATTGTCGAGGACATCACGTTGAACAAGGGCCCTGCGACGTGGAACTTGGCCTGCCCTTCCCGCGAGCGGTTTGGCGGTATGCTGCGTTGCGGAGCCGGCCGAGAGACGCCGGTCGGCCTACGACTGGGTAGACCGCTTACCGCAGCGGCGATGCGCCGGGTCCGCCACATGCACATGCAGGAACAATTCGCGAGGCAGACGATCGAATTGGCCCGCCAAGCTCGCGTAGCGGGCAACCACCCATTCGGAGCAGTTCTCGTTGTCGATGGCATGGTCGCCTTGACGGCGCAGAACACGGTGTTCACGGATCGTGATCCAACCGCACACGCGGAGACGAATCTGATGACCCAGGCAATCAGGGATCTCTCGCCAGAGCAGATCCGTCGCAGCGTGCTCTATACAAGTTGTGAACCATGCGCCATGTGCGTAGGCAAGATGTACTGGGGCGGCATCAGGTCGATGGTGTACGCGCTTCCTGCCGAGGAACTGGCGGCCCTTGCCGGTCGAGATTTCCTGATGCCTTGCGCCGAGTTGTTCGGCAGGGCGATAGAGCACGTAAGCATCGCCGGACCGCTGTTAGTGAACGAGGCGCGCGAAGTGCACCTCGGGTTCTGGTCAACCCCAGCGGTCTAACGGCCGCACCGACGGCGCCGCGCCGTGACACCGGTTCAGCGCGCGGTCTCCGCGCACTTCGCGAACGGCGCGACGAGCGCGATGTGTCGGCCAGGCGCGCCGGCGGGCAGGTCCATCGGCGGCAGCTTCTCCTCGCGCTTTCCCCCGCGCCCCAGTTGGTCAGGGCCCGTGGGGAATAAAGATCGAGACGAGTAGCGTGTAGGCCGGGTCGCGGACCAGCTTCAGCCTGCGGACTGGACCGTCTCTCGTTTCGTCGAACTCGGCGAAGGCGGCACCCTTCACCCCCATCGCGCGCGTCATGACAGCCCCGGGACCGACCCGTCGCGACAGGTCACGGCAACCGTGAACGTGCGCGTCCCGAGCGGCGCTTAAGCTGAGACCGCGAGCGACACTAGCGCCGCTCGCGGAGCCAACGGTGACGATCGGCGGTTCGATCAGTCGCGGCGCGCCGAACGACGCGCGACGCCGGCGACGCTGACGGGCGACCGCGGACGCCCGACCTCAGCCTTGACGATCGTGGCGAGACCTGTGAGGACCGGGATCGACATCCGGTCACCCAGCTCGATGGCACCCAAGGCGACGATGACGAGCAGCAGCAGTGCGCGTAGTGTTCTGGTGGTGCTCATCACTTGCCTCCAAGGGTGAAATTGCTCGGTAACTCGCCCATGTCCTTCACCTTCTTGAGCTCGTCTACGCCAATCTGCTTCGCACCAGACGGTGGCTTGAACGTAAAGTCCGGCGTGCCGACCTCGCTACCGGTCTTCCAGTTCCGAAGCTGGACGGTGTACTGCGGCCCGCCGGTGATTCTGGTGGACGTGATGACGTACCGGCACGGACGTGGTTTCGCGCCTTGCGTCACCCAGATCTGCCAGTCCACCTCTTTGGCGCGGAAGGCGAAGTAGTCGCACTCGATGCCGCCGACGACCCCGCTGCCAAGGTCCTTGACGTTCGTGACGGCGGCCGTGATCTCGTCGTAGGAATGGGTGATGAACAGATCGGCAGCAGGTAGGGGCCGGTCGAACTTCTTTTGCAGTTCGTTCACCAGGTTGTCCAGCGAGCCGGGGACCTCGACTTGCGTGTAGAGGTTCTTGTTCTTGCCGAACAAGGTGAGCGTCTTGCCATCGAACACGGTCTCCATGTCCACGAACCCGCCCGATCGCGTGGTGCGGATCTTGTCGGGGCGCGCGAGCGACACCGTTCCCGATGAGGCCAGCTGGAGCTTTTGCCGGTCCTTGGTGACGACTTCGAGGGTTGCGTCGTAGTCGAACGCGATGGACTGCTGCGCGCCGACATAGTCGGTCATGGCTTTGAGGAGAGTTCGGGCCTGTGCCTCGTCGGCCACCGCCGGAGGCGAACCCACCATCCATGCCGTCAGCACCAGCAACAATGCCGACGCTGCCGAGAGCTTCAGTTTTGGCTGTCCTGCCATACCGTCCTCCAGCTTCATGTTTACGCCTGCAGGGCGGGAAGGGCAGCCCGATCCACTGCCCCGCCTTTCCCTAATTAGTCGGCTTCAGCACGTGACTGACCGCCCAGTCGGCGGATCGCTTGCCCTTCCTTCGTCCGACTACGTCCGCTCGGCGGAAATGGATGGCCTGATAACGCGCACGTCCACGACATCATCTGCCATTTCGGAGAAGCGGTGGTACTGAATCGGTGTCGTTCCCGCGATGAGGCTCGTCACCACGAAGTCGTACTTGTCCCCGAACAGGAGCTCGAGGGCGCGGGGTCGTCGCGCCAGTCACGTTGTTCGCGCCCGACGTGTGATCAACCGGCACTCAATTCCGTTCGTCAGCCACTGTTGAAACGGTCGGCTGATCGGCCGACTCCACTTTCACGTCATCATCAGCATCCCCGGCAATCAGTAACGAGGGGGCTCCCAACATCGAGATGCTGCGCGCGTTGTGATCACAATGAACGGAATGGAGCCGATGTTTACGGCTCGAAATCGAGACGCAGAGGTTTGCAGAACCGCCGCGCCGCGAAGCGCGAGCGCTTGACTCGAGGCGTCGCGGATCAAGACCTATCGTCCGAGGGGGCGCCCAGACCCGCGCGACTTACCAATCCGGCAGCACTCAGCCACTTCACAGGCCTTGATAACTACGCACAGCACGTGATGAGACATCACCGACGCTTTGACTTTTACGCTCGAGCTTGATGGCCAGCTGGCCCTTGAGGTGGCCGCTCTTCTCCTGAAATCAACGGCGCGTGCTCCCGGTGGAGCGCCTGCCGCTGCCTCCCCCCTCAAGCAGTCGGACTGGACGGACGTCCAACTCACTGACTGGCTCCGACATCTCAGGCCTGTGCAGCGCGCAATCGCGCTGAGGGTCGCGGAAGCGGCGCAATCTGGTTCGGTAGCAACAACGCAGCAGGTGTTGGCAGCGGCGGCGACGGCCGACCCAGCGTTCACTCCGGGTCGGCTCGCCGCAGCCTACTCATGGCTTGAGAAATTTGCACTAAAGGTGCGCGGCACGTCCTGGCCCGGACGACTCACGTCGGCGGGCGTCGAGATGGACAGCACGGTCGCCAAGACCTTGCTTCAAATCAGCAAGACCATTTAGGCGATGGCGTCATGAAACAAGCGATTCCTTTAAGGCATTGAGAAGGGAGCAGCAATGGGTAGTGTCTATCGACGCGGAGCAGTCTGGTGGCTGCAGTACCGACAGCACGGCAGGCTGATGCGGGAGTCCAGCGGCAGCGTGAAGGAGCGGGTCGCGAAGCGCATGTTGAGGTCGCGCGAGGGCGACGTCGAGCACGGGATCCCGATCGTCCCGACGCGCGATCGAATCACGTTCGACGACGCGGCCGACGACATGCTCAACGACTACCGGACCACCGGCAAGCGATCGCTGAAGGTCTGCGAGCGCCGGGTGAAGAAGCACCTCGCCCCGTTCTTCAGGGGCCGACTGCTCGCGAATATCAACCGAGCGACGTTCGGGCCTACACCGCCAAACGCCAGGCCGACGTGATCATCGTCAGGAAGGCGCGGGTCGTGGATAACGGCGACGGCGGCTGCGAAGAGATCCCCGCGGCCACGAAGCTCGTCTCCAACGCCGAGATCAACCGCGAGCTGACGACCTGGAAGCGGATGTTCAGCCTCGCCGTGCAGGCCGACAAGCTGACCCCGGAAGCCGCACATCCCGATGCTGCAGGAGCGCAACACGCGGGTCGGCTTCTTTGAGCCGGAGCAGCTCGACGCGGCGCTCGCTCACCTGCCGGAGGAGATCCAGCCGATGATTGAGTTCGCCGCGATCACGGGCTGGCGTATCGCGTCCGAGGTGCTGCCGCTGGAGTGGCGGCGGGTAGACATGACCGCTGGCGAGGTGCGGCTCGACGCGCATACAACCAAGAACGGCGACGGCCGGGTGTTCCCGTTCACGATGGAACTGCGCGCGCTACTGAAGGCGCGCGAGGCTGAACGCGACCGGTTGAAGAAGGCCGGGCACCTTTGTCCGTTCTTCTTCTTCCGGGAGGTCGCGGACGGACGTGGCGGCGAAAAGAAGCCGCGGCGAATCCGCAGCTTCACGAAGGCGTGGCAGTCGGCGTGTCGCGCAGCGGGGTGTCCGGGGCGGATTCCGCACGACCTGAGACGCACGGCCGTCCGCACTCTGGTCCGCGCCGGCATTCCGGAACGGGTCGCGATGCGGTTGACCGGGCACAAGACCCCGAGCGTGTTCGCGCGCTACAACATCGTGAGCGGCACGGATCTCATCGACGCGGCTGCTCGACTCGACGCTGCGTGCGCTGATCACAAAAGTGATCACACTTCAGCGAGCAAGACCCCTACCGCAACTCTCGCCTTACAAATTTCCTAGTAAAGATTGGAGGCGCCGCCCGGATTTGAACCGGGGATGGAGGTTTTGCAGATTCAACGGGGTTGTGAATCGTGTTGTCTCGTGCTGGTCTTTGGTCTGTCAAGCTGCCCCGTTTGGCCTCATATGAGGGCCTTATTGGACTACGGTTGGACTACGGCTGCCGGCGTCTCTGCTCCGCATAGCGTCAGTCCGTTGACGTAAGCACTCAACAGCCAATCACGGCCACTCACCTGTGTGTGGTCTCCTGAACCGCTGTTTGCGTGCTCCGTAAATGGAACGCCGACGCTCGGAAGTGCTGCATGCGATCGCTCTCGCGATCGTCGTCGGGCTCTGGACCTTACCGCTCGGGCGGCTACAGCCTTGTCGTCAACGAGTCCTGCACGGGCAACGAGGCGCCAAGCGGTGACGACTGCGTCCCCTCCCATGTGCGTTCGCTGCGGCTGCTGTGTGCAGGCCGTCGAACCGTGAAGTGCTGCGAGCAGCGGAAATCCGGACAGCAGCTTCGAGAATGTATGGTCTAACGTGTAGTTGGCCAGGTCCAGACCCCGGGCTACGGCGCGCCGGATGTGGATCGCCAGCTCTCGGATCAGTACCGGCGCGAAAATCACCGATCAATTGCGGGTGCGGCCGGAGTCAACCGGCGCCTCTCGATGCCGGCAGTGGGAGCGTTCCCGATCTCCCGGCGCAAGGTCCAGGGCGCGCACAGGACTGCTTCCGCATTTGCTGCCCCGAACCAGCGCCTATCGCAATTCGTCTAGGAGGAGCTAGAATCGCCCATCTGTAGAGGAACGGTGTCGCGAGCATGGGTTAGATTGATCCGCGCGACTCGTCTCCGACTGAACAACATCGCGCCCAGCGGCTACCGCAAGCGACCGAGCTCCGCCGTCCGAGGATCGTCCGATGCATCTGTTACTGGGTCACTCCGAGGATCCCTGCTGTGTTGGCGTTTTCGCCCGCCTTAAGGCCATGGGTCTGCCCGCGAGAGTCGTCGCGGCACCCCTCGCCCCGCCCGCCCAGCTCACGTGGCGCCTGGACGTCGACGGCCTCTGCAGCAACCTCTGTCCGCACGGGCCCGACGAGGCGATCACCGGCGTCCTCGTGCGTGACATCGGCCGGCTTGAGCCTGGCGGATGGGACGCCGCCGACTACGCCTACATGCAGGCCGAGTTTCACGCCGTGACCCTCGCCTGGCTCGCGGGCCTTGCCTGCCCGGTGATCAACCGCCCCGACGCGGCGCTTTGGTATCGCGCGGGCCCCGCGTTTCTCGCCTGGCGCGCACTCCTCCGCCACTTCGGGCTGCTGCTACCTGAGATCGTCCTGACCAGCGATCCGGCGGAGGCCCGCGCATTCCGCCGCCGCCTCGCCGCGAGCGGCGTTGACGGCGCTGTCTACACTCCGCTGACCGACACCACGGGCTACCTTCTCGCCGACGATGACGCCTGGGATCGCCTCGCCGCCCTGCAGATACGGGCGCCGGTCTGCCTGACCGAGCCGCACGGCGCCAGCACGCTCGCCTGCATCGTCGGCAATTCGGTGATCTGGGATAGTTCGCCGCCCGCCGAGGCGGTTGTGCTCGAACCGGCATTGTCACGCTTCGCCGCAACGGCGAACCTCGCTTTCGTCGAGATCGCCCTCGCTTCGGTCCGCCGCGGCCTCGCGGTCGTGCTGGTCGACCCGCTGCCGCGGCTCGAACACTTCGCCCTAGCCGCACGCGTACGCATCCTCGATGCCCTCGTCGCGCTACTCACACAGGAAGGGACGGTCCCAGCCGCCGATCCGCGGGTGCTATCTTGATCCTGGTCTGTGGCGGCCTTGCCGACGGCGTGACAGAACTCGTTTGTTCCCGGTTGCAGGACTGCGGCTATCCATACCGGCTGCTTGATCTCGCCCGCTACCCCGAGGACTACCGCGTCTGCTGGCGATGGACGGACAGCGGCCCAGAGGGCTGGATTGCCGGCTCAGACTGGCGTCTCGATCTTGACGCAATCAGCGGCGTCTACGTCCGCTTCCTCGGTCCCCGAGGATCGCCCGCCGTTGCCCGGTGTCGGTGGCGGTGACACAGCGGTGCTGCGAACCGAAAGCGATCTGAGCCTGATGGCGCTCCTCGCGGACCTCCAATGCCCCGTCGTCAATCGCATCGTGCGGCGGGCTTTCCAACAACTCGAAGCCGTATCAGGCGCTGGTCATCAGCCGCGCCGGCTTGCGCGTGCCACCGACGCTCGTCACTAGCGATCCCGCCGCGGTCCGCGCCTTTCACGCGAAGTACGGCGAGGTGATCTACAAGTCGGCCAGCGGCGTCCGGTCGATCGTTCGTCGCCTCGGCCCCGACCAGCTCGCACGGCTCGAACTCCTCTGCCACGGCCCTGCGCAGTTTCAGGCCTTCGTCCCTGGCCGCAACGTCCGCGTGCATACCGTCGGCGACCAGATCTTCGCCACGCGGATCGAATCTGAAGCGGTGGACTACCGCTATGCGCATCTCGACGGCCGGACCGCCAGGCTCGAGCCGGTCGCCCTGGCGAAGACAGTGGAGGCGGCGTGCCTGCGGCTCGCGCGCACGTTCGATCTTCTCTTCGCCGGTATCGACCTCAAGGAGACACCCGAGGGGGAGTTCTTCTGCTTCGAGGTGAACCCCTGTCCTGGCTTTCTTTACTACGAGCGCCATACCGGACAGCCGATCAGCACGGCGATCGCTGAACTGCTGCACCGCTCGACAGCCTCGTTCGTCTCGAACCCATCACCTAACATCTACCCGTTTCAATTTCGCTCAACCAAGGAGTCACAACCATGGCCGACATGAACGACGACAAGCCCGGCAAGAAGCCTTTCATACCGCAGAGCGACCGTCCGGAGGTGCGACTCAAATCCGACACCCCTCTCAGCGAACTCACCGTGCGGGACCTCGCCACAATTCTCGGTAGGCTCGGCACTGGCAAGGACTTCGTGGACGGCAAGGACTGGCAGAAGGATGACTTCGACGGTGGGATCAAGTTGAAGGATGACAAGGAACTCAAGGAAAGCAAAGAAGTGAAAGACAAGGACAAGGAGTTCAAGGACGGAAAGGAGAAACGCGAGATCAAGGAGCTGAAGGCCGAAAAGCTCGAGCTCGACGGCGTCTTCGAGCCGATTTCGTCATCGGACCCGCGAATCGAGCAGGTGATCCAGGCGCTCTCTGGCCTGTCGGCCAAGGTCGATCAGCTCGCAGACCAGATCGAGGCGCTGAAGAAAGGCAAGGGCTGAGCTCTCGACTGACGAACGTCCAAAGATTCGCGACACTCCAAGCGCCAGAGGCTTCGCCCTAGGGACGCTGGACGCAACATCGACGGAGGAGTGGCTGACGCTCAAGGTTCGCGTGCTACAGAGCCGGACCGAACGCTACTGCTCTGACAGCAGTGCGCCATCCGCGGCATCGGCGCAAAAAGGCGAATGCGAAAACGTGACCATCGGTGAGAGCGGAGGTCCTCTGAACCTCTTCCCTTTTCGAAATGCCAACCAGTCAACCGTTCCGGATCAGCGATTTACGGCAGCAGCCATGCGACGGACTACGACTTTTGTAGTCCACCGTAGTCCAATTCGGAGCCGTCGCTTGTGGAGCTGCGACGCAAACGATCGAATTGAACAGAGGAATTTGGAGGCGCCGCCCGGATTTGAACCGGGGATGGAGGTTTTGCAGACCTCTGCCTTACCACTTGGCGACGGCGCCGTCAGGAAGCCCGACTGAAGATTGTGTTACAGGATGCCGCCGGAGTCTAGCGCTGACCGCGACGGCAATACGCGCAGATCGATCAGCGCGGCGGACGAGCAAGCAGGACGGCCCGGCAGAATCACCGAGCGGCCGGAACGGAGCCAGCGGCGAAGCGCTGGCGGAGTGAAGGCCGCCAGGCGGGGTGCAGGGGACCCCGCCGATTCAAAATTGGAGCGGGAAACGGGATTCGAACCCGCGACTTCGACCTTGGCAAGGTCGCACTCTACCACTGAGTTATTCCCGCTCGTCCGGTCGCATCGCGGCGCGGTCTGGCGGCGCCAACGGTCGTGCCCGAAGCGCTTATCGTACCACACGCCCTTCGCGGCCGGCAAGCCAGCCTCGACGCGACCGGCGTCGGCGGGCATCTTCCACCGCTTCCCTTCCACCCCTCCTGACACGCTCAGCCGGCGTCAAACGCACCCTGCACCACGGTCACTGTCGGCGACGCCGCTGTGTCGTCGATGGCGACGACATCGAATCGGCAGGCGGCGTGTTCGAGATGATGCCGGGCGAGATAGTCGACGGCCATCGCAATCACACGCCGCTGCTTGCGCCCGGTCACGGCCTCGGCCGCGCTCCCGTACCGCGTCGTCGCGCGCGCCTTGACCTCGACGAAGACCAGCGTTGGCCCGTCGCGGGCCACGATGTCGATTTCGCCATGCCGGGTGCGGTAGCGGCGGGCAAGAATCGCGTACCCGCGGCGCTCGAGCTCGGCAACGGCGAGATTCTCACCGCATTTCCCGCTCGCCTGCCGCTCGAGGGTCATGACCCGATCGGCGCAGCAAGCGCGGGGCCGGGCTGAACTGATTGGAAATCGAAACGCGGTCAGCCGCCGGCAATGCGTGCCGCACGGGCGTGCACGAGCCGCGCCTGAATCATGTTGATCGCGTCCTGGGCGAGAAACGGTTTACGCAGGACGGGAAAATCACTGCGCTCGCACTCCTCGGCCTCCTCGAACGAGAGCTCGGTGCCGGTCATCAGGATCACCTGCATCGCCGGGTTCATGCTGCGCAACTCGAGCGCCAGCGCCAGCCCGTCGCCATCCGGCAGCACGACGTCGAGCATCGCCACCTCGGGACGACGGTTCGCGACAATCTCCCGCGCCTCCGCCGCCGTCGTCGCGCCGAGGGGTTCGAGGCGGGCGCCGCGCAGCACTGTCTCGAGCCAGCCGAGGAGCGCGAGGTGGTCGTCGAGCAGCAGGACGCACGGCTCGCTGCGGGGCGGCGGCAGGTTGACGGCCGGCATGTCGAGCGGCGTCAGCGTGACGCCGCCATGGTCGGCGTCGACGATGACGCGCGTGCCGGGCGCGATCCGGCCGGACGCCACGAGCGCTGCGAGCGGCTGCGTCAGCAGGCGATGGATGGTGCGCTTCAACTCGCGGGCGCCGTACTCGACGCTGACGCCGCGGCTGAGAAGCACGGCACGGGCTGCGTCGGAGACCTCGATCTCGAACGACCGATCGCCGAGGCGCGTGTGCACGTGCCGCTGCAGCTCCTCGACGTGATGGTCGAGAATCCGCGCGATCGCCGCCGCGTCGAGCGGCTGGTAGGTGATGACGACGTCGATGCGGTTGACGAACTCGGGAGAGAAGCGCTTGCGGACGGCGCCGAGACCGATCGTCTCGAGGCGCCCGGCGATCTCCTCCGGCGAACGTCGATCAACCGGGCTGAAGCCGATGTCCGGCTGGACCTCGCGCGACATCTCGCGCGCGCCGAGGTTGCTGGTCAGGAAGATCAACGTCCGTTCGAAGCTGACGACGGTGTTGTCGCCGAGCGTCAGCGTACCCTTGTCGAGGATGCCGAGGAGCAGCAGCGTCAGCGAGGGCGCCGCCTTCTCGACTTCGTCGAACAGCACAAGCGACAGATCGCACGCGTTCGACGTCACGCCGACGAGACGCTCCGGCGTCAGCATCGGCTTGGTCTCGCGGTGCCCGAGATAACCGGGGGGCGCGCCGATGAGCTTGGCGACCTCGTGGTCGGATTGAAACTCGCCGCAGTCGACCTTGAGCACGGCTTTCGAGGACCCGTGCAGCACTTCTGCGAGGGCTTCGACCGTGCGCGTCTTGCCGGTCCCGGTGGGGCCTAGCAGGAGGAAGATGCCGGCGGGACGATCGGGCGGCGCGAGGCCGGCCTGATACATCTGCACGTAGGGAGCGATGTAATGGAGGGCCGCCGGCTGGCCGACGATTTTCCGCGTCAGCAGGTCGACGAGGGAGTCGCCGGCAGCGGCGTGGCGGTCGTCTGAAGCAGTGGTAGCGGGCTCCGGCATCGACGCGTCCGGACGCTCCTGATCCGTCATCGCCTGCGCTCCCTCGCTCACTGTCCCACGGCCGAGTATAGCGCCGCGCGACGCTGGCTCAGCCGCATTTCCGTCGACACCGTCGACCCGAGAACAACGTCAGGAGTTGCGAAGAACCCACGAGTCAAGGCTCCCGTCCTGGTATATAACCGTCGCCTCTCCTCACGAACGTCAACGGTATTCGCCCGAAGCACAGGTCAGCAAATGCCCCGTCTGCACATCGCGCTCCAGAATGGATTCACCGGCGTTCCCGTCACCATCGTTGTCGACGGACGCGAGGTCTATCGCAAGGACGATGTGCGAACTCGCACACAGATCGGCCTCGCTGATTCGGTCGAGCTGGAACACGCTTCGGGGCCGGTCGCGATCGACGTCACGGCCGGCGAGGCATCCGGCTCGGCTCGCGCGACGGTTTCCGGCGACCTTTATGTGTCGCTCTCTGTCTCTCCTGAGAAGACGATTGTTCATAAAAGCTCGTCAACGCCGTTTAGGTACATGTAGACAGTGAGGCTGTCGCCACCCGAGTTGGTTTGGAGGTTCTATGAAAGCCGAAGATCCGAACGCCAGTCACGACTCCAGCTCCCCGCCCGACGCCCTGCAGCATGTCGCAGCCGGTCCAAGCCGATCAGCGGTTACTACACGAAGCTCGGCAGTGGCCTCGTCGAACACCTCGCCGACGATCTCGATCTCGAAAACGAACTACCGGACCTGTTGCCGGCTCTCGATGAAGAGCTTCGCCTCGACGTCGACGGCCGCTACCCGCAGATGACGGCGAGCGGGTCGCTGCAGATGACGCCGGTGCAGCGGCTGCACTGGATCGCCAGCCTGACGCCGACCGGTGCCAACAGCTACACGGGCGGCATCTGGTACACCGACCCGGTCGGCACGCCGTTCGCCTACAACACCGTCGACATCAAGGTCTCGAGCCTGCTGATCCTCGGGCGCAAGGCGAAGGTCGTGTTCCGCGGCCCCGGCCTCAAACCCCGCATCCGGCTCTTCAAGTTCCGCTCGCCGTACTTCCACAAGATCGAAGTCGAGTACGACGCCGAGAGCCCGGTCCTGCCGGTGCTCCAGATCGACACCGCCGCGCACCCGAACCACCCGCCGACCTTGCCGGCCGAAACGCTCACGATCCGCCAGGTCTTCCAGCGCTCGGGGTTCGACACGGCGATCAGCCCGAACGCGAGCGCGGTGACCGGCGCGCCCGGCGGCACCTGGAGCGACATGGAGATGCACGACGCGATGACCGTATTCTGGTCGCGCTTCGCCAACCTGCCGCAGTGGTCGCTGTGGACGTTCTTCGCCGACCAGCACGACATGGGCTCCGGCCTCGGCGGGATCATGTTCGACGACATCGGTCCCAACCATCGCCAGGGCACGGCGATCTTCTACAACTCGTTCATCTCGGATCCGCCGCCGCCGGCCGATCCGAACGTCGACGCTTACATCGCCCGCAACCGCTTCTGGACCGCGGTCCATGAAATGGGGCACGCGTTCAACCTCGCGCACTCCTGGCAGAAGTCGCTCGGCGCTCCGTTCGGCTCGCCATGGATTCCCCTCGCCGACGAGCCGGAAGCGCGCAGCTTCATGAACTATCCCTACGGCGTCGCCGGCGGCGAATCCGCCTTCTACGCCGACTTCGAGTACCGCTTCACCAACCAGGAGCTGCTGTTCATGCGGCACGCGCCCGAGCGCTTCGTCCGCATGGGCGACGCCGCCTGGTTCGACAACCACGGCTTCCAGCAGGCACGCGTCGAAGCGGCGCCGGCGCTCGGGCTCGAGATCCGCGTCAACCGCGCGACGCCGGTCTTCGAATTCCTCGAGCCGGTGGTCGTCGAGCTGAAGCTGAAGAACATCTCGGCGCAGCCGCAGATCGTCGACGAACAGGCGCTGACGACGCTCGACGGGATCACCGATCGCGCTGAAACGCCAGGGATCGCCGGCGCGGCAGTTCCTGCCGTTCGCGCAGTACCTGCATGAAGGCGGCGCCGAAGGTGCTGCAGCCGGGCGAGGCAATCTACGGTTCGGTCTACGTCACGGCCGGCCTGAACGGTGTCGACATCGCCGAGCCCGGGCGCTACACGCTCCAGGCGGCGATGCACCGGCCAGACGGCGACATCGTGTCGCGGCCGCTCAACCTCCGCATCGCGCCGCCGCGCGGTTTCGAGGAGGAGGTCGTCGCCCAGGACTTCTTCAGCGACGACGTGAGCCGCGTGCTGGCGTTCGATGGCAGCCGCGTCCTCGGCGAGGCCAACAAGGTGCTGCGAGACGTCGTCGACCGGCTGGGCGATCGCCGCGTCGCGAAACACGCACGTGTGCCGCTGGGCTTGTCGGTAGCCGAACCGAACAAGGTGCTGACCGTCGCCGCCAGCGAAGCGGCGGCGCGCGGCCCCTCGGCGCGCAAGTCGATCAAGGTCGAGGCGGCACAGCCGCAGCGGGCCGAAAGCGAGCTGAAAGCGGCGCTGATGGCCAAGCCGGACGTCGCTGCCGAATCACTCGGGCACATCGACTACAAGGTCTACGTCGACGAGCTGACGCACTTGCTCGAGACGCAGGGCAACACCGACGAGGCCGCGGAGACACAGGACACGCTCTACAAGATCATGGCGGCGCGCAACGTGCTGCCGGAAGTCCTGTCGGAGATCGATCAGCGGCGCAAGGCGCTCCGCTCGGGGACGAAACCGAGCCGCAAGGCCAAGGGGAAGGGGGCCTGACCGATGCGCATCAGGCGCGCACGTCGGTGAGCGCCTGATCGAGAACCGCGAGTACGCTGTCCGCCTGCGCCGTCGTGAACACCAGCGGCGGCGCCAGGCGGATGGCATTCCTGCCGGCACCGAGGATCAGCACGCCGCGCGAGAACGCGCCCTGGACGACGGCGTTGCGCTCCTCCACCGCCCGCGCCTTCGTCACCCGATCCTTCACCAGCTCGATCCCGATCATCAGTCCGCGGCCGCGGACGTCGCCGATGAGCGGGTGCTTCTGCTGCAGTTCCCGCACGCCGGCCATCATGTGCTCGCCGACGACGGCCGCGTTGGCAGTCAGCTCCGACTTCAGCAGGCCGATCGTCGCGATCGCCGCCGCACAGGCGACCGGGTTGCCGCCGAAGGTGCTCGCGTGAGCGCCCGGCGGCCAGGTCATCACGTCCGCCCGGGCGCACGTCACGCCGAGCGGGAGGCCCGACGCAATGCCCTTGGCGATGGTGACGATGTCCGCCTTGAGGCCGATGTGATCCGACGCGAACATCCTGCCGGTCCGGCCCATCCCTGACTGGACTTCGTCGACGACCAGCATGATGCCGTGCCTGGTCGTCAGCTCTCGCAGGCCGTGGAGGAACGCCGGTGGCGCGACGAGGTAGCCGCCTTCGCCCTGGATCGGCTCGACGACAATCGCGGCGACCTCGTCCGGCGAGATCAGGTGCGTGAAGAGCTGATCTTCGATGTAGGAGAGGCACTGGGCCGCGGCCGCGTCGGCGCTTGCGGCGCGATAGCTGTCCGGATAGGGGGCGTGGAAAACGCCAGGAACGAACGGGCCGAAACCGCGGCGCTGGATTGCCTTGCTTGCCGTCAGCGACAGCGATCCCATCGAACGGCCGTGGAAGGCGCCAAGGAACGCGATGATGCCCTGGCGCCGCGTGTGGTAGCGGGCCAGCTTGATCGCCGCTTCCGTCGCCTCGGTGCCCGAGTTGGCAAAGAACGTGCGGACGTCGCCGTTTATCGGCGCCAGCGCCGCGAGCTCCTCGGCCAGGCGCACCTGCGGCTCGTAGTAGAAGTCCGTCCCCGACATGTGGATGAACTTCCCCGCCTGCTCGGTGATCGCGCGCACGACGTCGGGGTGCGACACGCCCGTCGAGTTGACGGCGATGCCGGCGGCGCAATCGAGGAAGCGGTTGCCATCCACATCCTCGACGACGGCGCCCTCGCCGCGGGCGATGACGAACGGATAGTCGCGGGTGTACGACGGCGATACGAACTTGCGATCGCGATCGATGATGGCCTTGGCCTTCGGGCCTGGCAGCGCGGTCTTGATGTCCGGTGCGTTCATGGGTGCTCGTCGTTCCGGGTACGTGGCGCGGAGCTTGAGCTCCGCGAATCGCAGACGCGATCTATTTCCGCTTCCAGCGCGTCGTGTTGCCCGTGTCCTCGAGCACGATGCCGCGGGCGTCGAGGTCCCTGCGAATGCGGTCGGCTTCGGCGAAGTTGCGCGCCAGCCGGGCGGCGCGCCGGGCCTCGATCAGCTGGTCGATCTCGTCGATCGGGACCGGCGGCTGTTCGTCCTCGGCGCGGCGGAGCGCGAGCACGCCGAGCACCTGGTCGAAGTGCCTGAACGCGTCGAGCACCGCCTCGGCGTCGCCGCCGCCGAGCTGGTTGCCGTCGATCGCGGCATTGATCTCGCGGACCAGGTCGAAGATGACGGCGATGGCGCCGGAAGTATTGAGGTCGGCGCGCATGAACTCGGCGAACTCGTCCTTCGCCCGCTCCAGCCTCGCCGCAATCTCATCCCGCACCGGCGGTGCCGGCGCCGCGATCCGCTCGACCCTGGCGAGGAAGTCGGTCAGACGCCGCATCGATTCCTCGGCCTGCGACATCGCCGCCCACGAGAAGCGCAGTTGCTTGCGATAGTGGACGCCGAGGTAGAGGAACCGCAGCGCTGACGGCCGGAAGCCCTGCTCGACGATGTCCTGCAGGTTGAAGACATTGCCGAGCGACTTCGACATCTTGTCGCTCCGGCCGCTCGCCTCCTCGATCATCAGGTGCTCGACGTGGACCCAGAAGCGGGAGAACGGCGTCCCGGTCGCGCCCTCGCTCTGCGCGATCTCGTTCTCGTGGTGCGGAAAGATCAGGTCGACGCCGCCGGCGTGGATATCGAGCGGCGGCTCCGACAGCAGGCGCAGCGCCATCGATGAGCATTCGATGTGCCAGCCGGGACGGCCGGGGCCGATCCCGGGATCCCACGTCGGCTCATCGGGCTTGGTCGCCTTCCACAGCACGAAGTCGCGGGCGTTCTCCTTGTCGTACTTGTCGCTGTCGATCCTGGCGCCGCTCTTGATGCCGTCGTGATCGAGCCGCGCCAGCTTGCCATAGTCGGGCAAGGTCGCGATCTTGAAATAGATCGAGCCGTCGCTGCGGTAGGTGTGGCCGCGCTGCTCGAGCGCCAGGATGGTGCGGCCCATCGCCTCGATGTTCTCGGGATCGGTGGCGCGCGGGCTCTCCTCGACCGGCTCGATGCCGAGCGCCGCGGCATCCTCGCGGTAGGCTTCGATAAAGCGGTCGGTGTATTCGCGCAGCGGGACCCCGGCCTTCTGCGACTCGAGAATCGTCCGATCGTCGACGTCGGTGAAGTTCATGACGTGGCGCATCGCAAAGCCGTCGATGTACTTCAGCGTCCGCCGCAGGACGTCAACGGCGACGAAGGTGCGGAAGTTGCCGATGTGGCCGCGGGCATAGGTCGTCAGGCCGCAGCTGTACATCCGCACCAGGTTGTCCCGCGACGGCGCAAACGGCTCCTCGCGGCGAGTCAACGTGTTGAACAGGCGCATTGAATTCCTGATTAGCGGAAGAGGCGGCGGCTGCCGCGCGGGTCAGTTCCGGGCCCCGGTCACGACGTCGGCAGGGGGTGCCGGGCTTCAGCCGACCGGCCGCCGCACTCCGCCGCGATCCGCAGCGTGTCGTCGACGCGGTGGAACTCGAAGGTGACGTCCTGGTCGGCGCCGCCCGGCGCGACGTCGGCGACCAGCTCGTGAATCGCCTCGCCGGTCGCCTTTGCGCTGGCCTCGGTCTGCCCGAGGTGTTCCGCGACCTTCACGGCCAGGTCGGCGGCAACGGACGAGAACTCGCCGGCGGTTGGAACCGTGAGACGGAGCACCATGGTGGGCGCACCGGACGTCTGAGCCATGACGTTGATTCTACAGCGAAATCCGGCCGAACAGCCGCTGCGCGCTGCGGCAGTCGGCCTCGATCTGGGCCCGCAGCGCGTCGACGTCGGGAAACGCACGCTCGTCGCGCAGCCGCTGGACGAACGACAGTCGCACCGGCTGGTCGTAGAGGTCGCGGTCGAAATCGAAGACGTGCGCCTCGATCGTCACGCGATCGACGTCGCCGAACGTCGGCCGCAGCCCGACGTTGGTGATCGAGGGACGAACCACGCCGTCGATGGTGACCAGCGTCGCGTAGACGCCGCTCGGCGGCACCAGTTCGTTGTCGGTGCACAGGTTGGCTGTCGGGAAACCGAGCTCGCGGCCGCGGCCCGCTCCGCGCGACACGGTGCCGTCGATGAAGTAATGATGGCCGAGCAGCGCCGCCGCCTCGTCGACGCGTCCCTCGGTCACGAGCCGGCGAATCCGCGTGCTGCTGACGACGAACTCCTTGTAGCGCACCGGGTCGATCTTCTCGGCGCGGAAGCCGTAGCGGGCGCCGAGGCTCCGCAGCACCGAAAAGGTCCCGGCTCGATCGTGGCCGAAGAGAAAGTTGGCGCCAACCCACACTTCGGCGACGTGCAGCCATTCGACGAGCACGGCGCGGACGAATTGCTCCGGTCCCCACTGCGACAGCTCGTGCGTGAAGCGGACGACGGCGACTCCCTGCATCCCGGCCCGGCCCAGCGCCTCCAGCTTCTGCCCGGTCGTCATCAGCAGCGGCGGCGCCTTGTCCGGACGAAGGACGCGCGACGGATGCGGCTCGAAAGTCATCGCCGCCGGTGTGCCGCCGCGTTCACCGGCGCGGCGCCGGACGCGATCGATGATCTTCATGTGGCCGCGGTGCAGGCCATCGAAGTTGCCCAGCGCCACGACGGGCTGATGCCATCGCGTCGCCGGCACATCGGGGAAATGGATGGTCGTCACTGTCGAGGTCTGCGTCGGGGTTGGGGGCTCGGGGTTCGGGGTTCGCTATTCGGGCACAGCCGAACATCGCCGCCCTGAACCACGAGCTCCGAGCCCCGAGCCCCGAGCCCCGACAGAAACGCGACCGTCATGCTTCGACCACAAGGCCATCATAGGCCAGCTCGATCCCTGGCGGCAGCGTTGCCGTGGTCGGCGCATGCGGCAGGTCGTGGCACATGTGCGTGAAGAGCGTGCGGGCCGCGCCGATACGCTGGCCGGCGGCAATCGCCTCTTCGAGCGTGAAATGCGTCGGGTGCGGTGTCTTCCGCAGCGCGTCGATGACGGCGACGTCGAGATCCTCGAGCAGCGGCCAGGCCTCGTCCGGGATGCGGTTGCAATCGGTCAGATAGGCGAACCGGCCGAGGCGAAAGCCGAGAATCGGCCGCTTGCCGTGATAGAGCGGCACCGGCACGACCTCTTCCCCGCCGACGCAGAACGCGCCGCCGATGACGAACGTCGCGATCCGCGGCAGCCCGCCGCCGGGCTGGGTCTTCGCATCGAAGGCGTAGGCGAACACCTGCCGGACGTCCGCGATCGTGCGCTCATCGCCGAAGCACGCCATCGGCCGGCCGTGCATGTAGTTGAAGCGGCGGATGTCGTCGAGGCCGAGGATGTGGTCGGCGTGGCCGTGGGTGAAGAGGATGGCGTCGATGCGCCGAATGCGATGTCGAAGGGCCTGGACGCGCAGGTCGGGACCGGCATCGACCAGCAGCGAGGCGCGAGGCGTCTCGATGTAAATCGACGGTCGCAGCCGCTGATCTTTGGGGTCGGCTGACTGGCAGGTCTCGCAGTCGCAGCCGATCATCGGCACACCGCTCGACGTGCCGGTGCCAAGGAACGTGATCTTCAGGGCTCGATGATCCGTTTGTCGTGCTGCTGCGCCTGGACGTAGCGCAACCGCAGCTCGTAGAGGAGGTCGTCGACGAGCTTCGCTTCCTGCTCGATCAGGTTGCCCTTGGTCTTCTGCTGCAGCATGGTCAGCAGTTCGATGACGCGCGCCGCGCCGTCGAGATCGGTCTCGCCGCGCTGGCCGGTGCTCGGATCCGCCAGGTCACCGAAATGCACCGCCGCGGTGGTAGCGAGCGAGAGGATGAAACCCGAGAACGTGAGGTCGGAGGCGGCCGCGTCTTCCACTCCCGAATGCTAGCATAATCGCCTGATGGCCCGACGGAAGCCGGCTCGACGATCCCCTGCCCCGCGCCCCACACGATCCACTGCTGCCCGGCCGAAGCCGGCGTCGCGCCCGCGCGCCCGGCGTCGAGCGACGCGGCCGTCGCCGGCGATGGCGCAGCGCGACGCCGGGAAGGAGTTTCAGCGCCTGGTTGACGTCATGCAGCAGCTGCGCGGCGCCGATGGCTGCCCGTGGGATCGCGAACAGACGCTGGCGACGCTGCGACCGTTCGTGCTCGAAGAGACCTACGAAGTGCTCGACGCCATCGACCGCCAGGACTACGACGACCTGCGCGGCGAGATCGGCGACTTCCTGTTCGAGGGCGTCTTCCTGGCGCAGATCGCGCACGACGATGGCCGCTTCAGCGTTGCCGATTCGCTGCGCGCGATCACCGAGAAGCTGATCCGGCGCCACCCGCACGTGTTCGGGACGATCAAGGGCGTCACCACCGCCGGCAAGGTCGTCGAGCAATGGGAACAGATCAAGTCGCGCGAACAGGGCGACGCCGGCCACACCAGGTCCGTGCTCCGCGGCATGCCGAAGGCGCTCCCTGCCCTTCTCGGCGCTCACGAGATCTCGGCCCGCGTTGCGGCGGTCGGCTTCGACTGGGCCCGTGCCGAGGACGTCCTCGCCAAGATCGAAGAGGAAGTCGCCGAGTTGAAAGCAGCCGTCACCGGCGAAGGGCCTGCCAGGATCGAAGAAGAGATGGGCGATCTGCTCTTCGCCATCGCCAACCTCGCCCGCAAGCTCGGCGTCGAGCCCGAGTCCGCGCTCCGACAGGCCAACCGCAAGTTCAGCGGCCGCTTCCATCGCCTCGAACGGCGCTTCGAAGCAAGCGGCCGCTCCGTCCACGATGCGACGCTCGACGAAATGGAAGCGGCGTGGCAGGAGATCAAGCATGACTGATCTCAACCGAGGGGCTTTGCCCCTCGGACTCCCCGACACGCTCTCTCGCGCGCCGCTTCGACGGCGCACTCCGTTCGCGTGGTTCGCTCGCTCCCGCTCGCTCGCGTCTTTATGAAGGCGTCGCGCCCTTCGTGTCCGTCGTGATCGTGCACTCGTGCCCGCGCCGGTGTGGTGCTTGTCTTCTAACAGACACTGCATCTCCGCGACGAATTCCGGCTCGACGTCGGTCATTCGCCATGACGCCGAGGACGGTGACTATCCAGTCTCAGCACTCGCCCGCTCGCCCACCCGTGGATCTGCACTGAACGACCGTCCGTCTCCACGACGACGGCGCCGTCTTCGGCCGTCGAGAAGAGCTGTACCCTGGACGCGCGCAGGCGTGAGACGACGGCCGGGGCCGGGTGGCCAAAGCGGTTGTCGCGGCCGGCGCTGAAGATGACGACATCCGGCCTGACCGCCGACAGGAACTCCGGCGTCGTCGAGGTCGCGCTGCCGTGGTGGGCGGCCTTCAGGATTGCGAGCGGCAATCGACGCGCCGCGGTGGCGGCGGCGGACTCCCCTTCGCGGCCGATGTCGCCCGGCAGAACGATCTGCACGTCTCGATAGCGGATCGCGAGGACGATGGAGTCGTCGTTGCGGACGCGCTGCCGTTCCCATTCCGGCAGGGGCGGATGGAGCGTCTCGACCTCGACGTCGCCGAGGCGGATCCGGTCGCCGACGACGGTCGTCCGCCATTCGACGTTCTGAAGGCTCGCCGCGGCCTGCCAAGGCGGTGAGCGCGGAGTGCGGTGGTACCGGTACACCCTCCCAGATTGCCCGCGGCCGAAAGCCGCGCAGGATGGCTGGCGCGCCGCCGATGTGGTCTGGATCGCCGTGCGTCAGGACGAGGGTGTCGAGCCTCCGGACGCCGAAGGCGCGAATCGCGCGTGCGACGACGCGGTCGCCGATATCGAACGACGGGCCGTCGGCGATCTCGGATGTGCCGCCGGCCGGCAGGCCGCCGGCGTCAACGAGCAGCGCCCGGCCGTCAGGAAACTGGACGAGCGTGGCATCGCCCTGGCCGACGTCCAGGATCGCAACCCTCAGCGCGCCCTGCCCCGGCCACGGTACGCCGTCGCGCGATGCTGCATGCGTGCCGGCGGCGATCGTCGCGCCCGTTACCACCGCCAACAGGCATGCGGCGCGTCTCATGTTCGGATGACCGGCGACGAGGACGGCCAGCAGCAGCGCGGCGTAGTAGGCACCCAGCAGCCACCACGCCGGCGGCGCGACGTCGCGCGCGACCCAGGGCACGGCCTCGACGAGCCGCGACGAGTCGATGAGCCACGAAGCGGCACGATGCACGACATAACCGCAGCCGGCCGCGACAGGGCCGAGGTCAGCGCCTGCGAGCGCAGCCAGTGCGCCGCCCTGGACGACGGTCATCATTGGAATCGCCACCAGGTTCAGGACCAGGCCGGCGGCAGTCACCCGTCCGAACATCGCCGCCGCGACAGGCGCGAGCACGAGCTCCGCGGAGACGGTCGCCGCCACGACGGCGATGGCGGCGCGCGCCGACAGAACCAGCCACCGCATGGCGGGCGGGCGTCCGACGCGGCGCAGCGCGAGCCGGCCGCGATCCAGGGTCGCCATGAGCCGCGACACGCCGGTGAGAATCCCGAGCGTGGCGCCGAACGACAGGATGAACCCGGGGTCGAGAACGGCCGTCGGCGACACGGCGACGCCGCAGAGCGCCGCGGTCGCGAGGACGTTGAGCGAGGAGCCGCGCAACTCGAAAAGTCGCGCCGAGAGGAACACGACGGCGGCGAAGATCGCCCGGTCGACCGAGGGCGCTGGCCCGGTGACCCGGCCGTAGAAGAGAAGCAGCGCGATGCACGTCGCCGCCGCCCATTTCGGTGGCACGCGTCCCAGCCTGAACAGGCCCAGCAGGAGGACCGTGAGGATGGCGATGTTGCCGCCGGAGATTGCGATCACGTGATACGTGCCGGCGTCCTGGAGCCGCCGTTCGTCGTCCTGCGAGAGGCCGGTGCGGTCGCCGATCAGGATTGCCGTCGCCACGCCAGCCGACCGCTGGCTCCAGGCGCCGACGGTGACGGCAAGGCGGCGGCGCGCTGCCGCCCTCAGCGACGCGGCCCGCTCATCGAGCCACCCGCCCCGCGCCGTCACTTCGACGAGGGCCGCGCTCTTGACGGAGCCGACGAGCGAGATTCCACGGCGGGCCAGCGCCCGGCTCTCGTCCGGAACGCCGGGGTTGCGGTACACGGCCGGCCGCCGAAGGGATGCGGTCAGCCGCAACCGCCGGCCGGCGCGCCATTCATGAAGCGACCGACCGGCGAGTGTTCCCGCAACCGACAGCCGAACCCCGCCGGACGTGACTTCGCGGTCTATGGTGTGGACGTCAATCGCGAGCGTGACGCCAGCCGGGGTGACGGCCGCGTCTTCGCGCAAGACGCCCGTGAGGCTGACGCTCGCACGACCCGCGGTCCCGGCGCCGTCGAACCAGCGCAGCAGCGGCGGCGAGTAGGCCGTCGCCGCCGCGGACATCCCCAACGACACGCCCACGCACGCGGCGCTGACCGCCATCGCTGCCACCGCCAGCGGCGTGTCCTCGTCGGCGACCGACGCGACGGCGGCGAGCAGCGACAGTAGGCCGGCCGCGGCCGTCGTCAGGCACAGCCAGCTGGGAGTGTCCTCGTAAGCGAGTAAACCTGCGGCGCTACCGACGAGAAGGGGTATGGCGAGGATCGCGGCCGGAGCGCGCATGGCGCGCGCTCATGCAAGGCCGGGTGCGGGCAGAAGACGGCGGCAAGCTCACGGTCTGGGGCAACGTGGACAGAGAATCTGCGAGCCGTTCAGGCCTTTCGTGTTGCGATTTCTGCGTGGTACTCCTGCAGCGCCCGAACCGTCAGCCCCTCCGTGTGGAGCGCGCGGATGGCGTTGACGGTGGCCGCGGCGCCGGTCAGGGTGGTGATACACGGCACGTTGTGCATCATCGCAATCCGGCGCACGGTGCGATCGTCGAAGAACGACTCACGGCCGAGCGGTGTGTTGATGATCAGCTGGATGCGGTTGTTGAGGATCTCGTCGCCGACGTGCGGCCGGCCCTCGTTCACCTTGAAGACGATCTCGGCGTCGAGACCGTGGGCGCGGAGAAAATTGGCGGTGCCGCGCGTCGCGATCAGCTTGAATCCCGCGGCCTGCAGATCGCGCGCGATCGGCACGACGCCAGGCTTGTCGTAGTTGTTGACCGAGATGAACGCCGCTCCCTCGCGCGGCAACCGGTTGCCGGCCGCCAGCTGCGCCTTGGCGAAGGCCATGCCGAACGTCGCCGCGCCGCCCATGACCTCGCCCGTCGACTTCATCTCCGGCCCGAGGATGGTATCGACGCCCGGGAAGCGCACGAACGGGAAGACGGGGGTCTTCACGAAGACGCCGGAGACGTCGAGATCCTCGGTCAGGCCCTGCTCCGCCAGGGTGCGGCCGATCATCACTCGCGCCGCGACCTTGGCGAGCGGCACGCCCGTCGCCTTGGACAGGTACGGCACCGTCCGCGACGCCCGCGGATTGACCTCGAGGACGTAGACGGTCTGGTCCTTGATCGCAAACTGCGCGTTCATCAGGCCGACGACTTTGAGCGCCCGGGCAATGCGCCGGGTGTAGTCGCGGATCTGGGCGACGTGCTGCGGCGACACGAGGTACGGCGGCACCACGCACGAGCTGTCGCCCGAGTGGATGCCCGCTTCCTCGATGTGCTCCATGATGCCGCCGATGACGACGGCGCCGGTGGCGTCGGCGACGGCGTCGACGTCGAGCTCGAACGCATCCTCGAGGAACTTATCGATCAGGATCGGATGGCCGGGCGACGCGGCGACGGCGTTGGTCATGTAGCGATCGAGCGTCCCCATGTCATAGACGATCGCCATCGCACGTCCGCCAAGGACGTAGGATGGGCGCACGACCAGCGGGAAGCCGATCTTGGCGGCGACGTCGCGCCCCTCGGCGACGCTCGTCGCGGTACCGCTCGGCGCCTGCGGGATCCCGAGATCCCACAGCAGCTGCGCGAACCGCTCGCGATCCTCGGCCAGGTCGATCGAATCGGGCGACGTCCCGAGGATGGCGATGCCCGCATCCTGCAGTTGCAGCGACAGCTTGAGCGGGGTCTGGCCGCCGTACTGGACGACGCAGGCGACGTCGCCGCCGCGCTGCTTCTCGCGCTCGACGATCGCCGAGACGTCCTCGAAGGTCAGTGGCTCGAAGTACAACCGGTCGACGGTGTCGTAGTCGGTCGACACCGTCTCCGGGTTGCAGTTGATCATGATGGTCTCGAGCCCCTCGTCGCGCATCGCGAAGGCGGCGTGGCAGCAGCAGTAGTCGAACTCGAGTCCCTGGCCGATACGGTTCGGACCGCTGCCGAGGATGACGACCTTGCGGCGCGGCGTCGGGTCGGCCTCGCACTCTTTCTCGTAGGTGCCGTAGAGATAGGGCGTAAACGACTCGAACTCGGCGGCGCAGGTGTCGATGCGCTTGTAGGCCGGCGTCAGCCCGTGCTCGAGGCGCAGGCTGCGGACGGCATCTTCGTCTCCGCCGAGCAGGAACCCGAGATCCTTGTCGCCGATGCCGGCGCGCTTGAGCGTGCGCAGCAGGTCGAACGAAATGCCGCGCAGGCCGACGAGCTGCGCCGATCGGCACAGCTCGACGATCTGCGAGAACTGGGTCAGGAACCACCGATCGATCTTCGTCAGCTCGTAGAGCTGCTCGATGCTCCAGCCGCGATCGAGGGCGCGGAACACCGCCCACATCCGGCGGTCGGTGGGGATGCTCAGCTCGCGCTGCAGCGCGCCCTCGTCCTCTTCACTCGCCGGATCGTCGCTGGCGCGGCTGCCGGGCTGCTCGATCAGCGAGCCGCTCGCCCCCAGCTCCAGCGATCGGAACGCCTTCATGAACGCTTCCTTGAAGGTCCGTCCGATCGCCATCACTTCCCCGACCGACTTCATCTGCGTCGTCAGGGTTCGATCGGCGCGCGGGAACTTCTCGAACGCCCAGCGCGGCACCTTGACGACGACGTAGTCGATCGTCGGCTCGAACGAGGCTGGCGTCAGCCGCGTGATGTCGTTCGGGATCTCGTCGAGGGTGTAGCCGAGCGCGAGCTTGGCGGCGATCTTCGCAATCGGGAAGCCGGTGGCCTTCGACGCCAGCGCCGACGATCGCGAGACGCGCGGGTTCATCTCGATGACGATGATGCGGCCGTCGGCCGGGTTGATCGCGAACTGGATGTTCGAGCCGCCGGTCTCGACGCCGACGCGGCGGATGATGCGGCGGCCGAGATCGCGCATCCGCTGGTACTCGCGATCGGTCAGCGTCAACGCCGGCGCGACGGTGATGCTGTCGCCGGTGTGCACGCCCATCGGGTCGACGTTCTCGATCGAGCAGATGACGACGAAGTTGTCGGCGCGATCGCGCATGACTTCGAGCTCGTATTCCTTCCAGCCGATGACTGACTCCTCGAGCAGGACTTCGTGCACCGGGCTGAAGTCGAGGCCGCGGCCGGCGAGCTCGCGAAACTCTTCGATGTTGTAGGCGATGCCGGCGCCGACACCGCCGAGCGTGAACGACGGCCTGATGATCACGGGAAAGCCCAGCTGGTCGACCGCGGCGATGGCTTCCTCGATGCTGCGGACGTAGACGCTCTCGGGCACGTCGGCGCCGATCTCGCGCATGGCGTCGCGGAACAGGAGGCGGTCCTCGGCCACCTTGATCGCGCCGACCGAGGCGCCAATCAGCTCGACGCCGTACTTCTCGAGCGTGCCGTTCTCCCCCAGCGCGACCGCGAGGTTGAGCGCCGTCTGGCCGCCGACTGTCGGCAGCACCGCGTCCGGACGCTCGCGCTCGATGATGGCGGCGAGCACTTCCGGCGTCAGCGGCTCGACGTAGGTGCGGTCGGCGATCTCCGGATCGGTCATGATCGTCGCCGGGTTGCTGTTGACAAGGATGACCTCGAGGCCCTCGTCGCGCAGCGCCTTGCACGCCTGGGTGCCGGAGTAGTCGAACTCGCAGGCCTGACCGATCACGATCGGACCGGAGCCGATCACGAGCACACGCTTGATATCTGTACGTTTAGGCATGGAAATCGTCGGGCTCAGGCCTCAGGGCTCAGGGCTCAGGCAAGAGCGTTGCGACCACATCTTAAAGGTCTTGCCTGAGCCTTGAGCCTTGAGCCCTGAGCCTTGAGTCGCTTAGGCTCTGCGTTCCATCTCGTCGAGGAACTGCCGGAACAGGTAATCCGCATCGTGCGGGCCCGGCGCCGCCTCGGGATGGTACTGCACGCAGAAGACGGGCCTGGTTTCGTGCCGCAGGCCTTCAATCGTCCCGTCGTAGAGGTTCTCGTGCGTGACCCGCACGTCGGACGGCAGCGACTTGGGATCGACGGCGAAGCCGTGGTTCTGCGACGTGATCTCGATCTTCCCGGTCTGCAGCTCCTTGACCGGGTGATTGGCGCCGCGGTGGCCGAACTTGAGCTTGTAGGTCTGGGCCCCCATCGCCAGCGACAGGACCTGGTGACCCAGACAGATGCCGAACGTCGGGACGTCGGACTTCACCAGCTCGCGCGCGTTCGAGATGGCGTAGTCGAGCACCGCGGGATCGCCCGGGCCGTTGCTGAGAAAGACGCCGTCGGGATCGGCCGCCAGCAGTTCGCTCGCCGGCGCCGTCGCCGGGAACACGCGAACGTTGCAGCCGTGCGCGGTGAACCGGCGCAGGATGTTCCACTTCATCCCGTAGTCGTAGGCCGCGATCTGCAGCGGCCGGCGCGAGCGCCGTTCCGGCTGCGGCGAGAACTCGTGCTCGGCATCCTCGCCTGGCTGCCAGTCGAACGGCGTGGCGCAGGTGACGCCGCGCACGAGATCCGATCCTTCCATCTTCGGCAGGTCGCGCGCCGCCTCGACCAGGGCGCGCGGATCGACGTCACCGGTGGCGATGACGCCGCGCATGACGCCCGACGACCGCAGCACCCGCGTCAGCGCCCGGGTATCGACGTCCGAGATGGCGACGATGTTGTTGCGGACGAGGAACTCGCGCAGCGTGCTGTCGGCCCGCCAGTTGCTGGCCATCGGCGAATGGTCGCGGACGATGAAGCCGGCCACCATCGGGCCGCGCGACTCGGCATCCTCGTCGGCGACGCCGTAGTTGCCGATCTCGGGTGCGGTCATCGTGACGATCTGTCCCGAGTAGGACGGATCGGTCAGCACTTCCTGGTAGCCGGTCATCGCGGTGTTGAACACGACTTCCCCGCCGGCCTGTCCCGGCGCGCCGGCCGATTCTCCTTCGTACCAGCTGCCATTCTCGAGTGCGAGCGTTGCCTTCATTTCTCTCCGTCGTTCGTTTTGTCTGGTCGGTCGTGATGCGGGCGCGGCGCGCTCAGCGAATGCGGTCGAGCGAACCGGTGACGCGGGCGGTCTCGCCGGCGGCGACCTTGGCGGTCGCCGTCCACGGGGTGTGATCGACGAGCTCGAGCCGCACCGCGTAGGAGCCGACGGGCACGCCCGGCAGCCGGAACGGCGTCACGCCTACTTCGCGTCCATCGATCAGGACGCGCGCTCCCTGCGGCCGCGAATCGACAAAAATCGCCCCCGTCGTCGCCGCCGGCGCCGCGCCCGGCTTCTGGGTCGCCGCCGCGGCCGGCGCCGCCGGTTTGGGTGACGTCTTCGACGGCTGCCGTTTCAGGTTCACGTCGATCGTTTTCGTCGCCGCAGTGGCCGACAGCGAGAAGTCCTCACGCTCGACCTCGAACCCAGGCTGGACCACCCGCACCGAGTACTTGCCGAACCGCCGCCCGCGAAGCCGCAGCGGAGTCCGTCCCATCCACCGGCCGTTGATCGTCACGCCGGCCTTCGACGGGTTCGAGTTGACGACGATGGTGCCGGTCCGCGGTGCCGCGGCCGGCTTCGCCGGCGATGGCGGGTCGCGGCGCGGCGTATCCTTCGCTGCCGCGGTTGTGGATGGCGGTGCCGCTCCGGGCGCCCCTGTCGCCGGCGGCGGCGTCGACGCCGGGGCCGCTGTCGACGGCGTCACGACGGTTTCGGTCGCCGGCGTCGCGGGCGACTGGCCGGACGTCCCGGGTATGCCTGGCGTCTGGCTCGGCGGCGTGCCCGTGTCGGAAACGGTTGCAGCTTCGCGGGCCTGGTTCCGGTCGCCGATGAAGTCACGGACCATGTACCCGAGCAGCAGGCCGACAATCAGCGGGACGGCGTATGGGAGCATCGCGCGCGGCGAACGATCGCGGCGCGGCTCCTCGACGCCGAACATCGGCGGCTGTTCTGCCGGCTCCGATGGCTCGATCGGCGACGGATTCGACGCCAGCGATCGATCGAGCGGCGGCCGCCCGGAGAGGCGCGGCCAGGCCCGATCCCCGCGCGGCGAGGCGCTTTCGCGGGCGCGGAATTCGTCGACCGCGACGACGCGCTCGGAGACGTCCCGCAGCAGGGGCGCGTCCGTCATCGCGTCGTCACCCCTGGCGCGAACGAGCGGCTCGTCCACGTGAGCGGGGGCTTCAGACGGGTACGCCGCGAGGTCGACTTCGCGGACAGGGCTCGCGGGCGCGACGTCGAGGCCGCCGGCCAGGAGGCCCGGATGCACCGGCTCGTCGACGTCGGCGACGGCGCCTTCTTTCGCGACTTTCGCGGTGTCCGTCACCGGCTCCGCGTCGACCTGCAATGGCACGTCGATTCGAGGCTCTTCGCGGCGAGGCTCGATCGATTCGCCGTCCACCGGCGGCATCACCGCTTCCGGTGCCAGCCGGTCGATCGCGGGCGCGACATCGGGCAGCGGCGGCGCGACGGGCAATTCGAGCGGCTTGAAAAGATGCTCGCGGTCGTGCTTTTTCGCGCGCGGCTCACGGGTCCTGGGCTTTACGGGACTGCTGGCGACCGGCGTCTCGATCACCGGCGCGGGCGCCTGGGGCTCTTCGACGGGTACCGATACGGGCTCGCCGGCGCCGCTGCTGGCGATCGGCGAGGCCTCGAGATCGACAGCGGCTCCGGGCTCCATCGCTGCGGAAAGCGGCAGCGGCGAATCAGCGACCGGCGGCGCCGCCTCGGAGCCTCGATCGGCGGCGGGTCGCCGCTCGACTTCGACCCGCGGCGGAATCTCGGAGGAAGCGGCCGGCACCGGCGCGGCCGGCGCCGGCTTGTCCTTCATCAGCCGCTTGCGGGCCGCGATCGCCTTGCGCGCGGCTTCGCGGGGCGATTCATCTGCCTCGAGCGACGGCGCATCGGGAGCGAAGTCGTCGAGCAGTTCCGCGTCTGTGTGGTCGCGCCCGATCTCGTCGCGCTCGATCGCAGCGTCATCGCTCGCCAGCAACCGCGGCTCGCCGGTCACCGCTGCCACTTCGGCAGCTCCGACGGCAAGACTCGGATTTCCCGCGGCTTCAGCCAGCGCGGCAGCAAAGGCTCCGGCGCTCTGATGGCGGGCGGCAGCCGATTCGTCCATCGCCTTCGCGAGGACGGCCTTGATGGCGTCGGCGCGGTCGCCGAGCGCGGCGCCCGACAACGTCCCCATCTGCTCGCCGATGCCGGACGGGCGGCGGCCGGTCAGGAGCTCGAACGCGATGACCGCCAGCGAGAAGACGTCGGCGGGCGAGCCCCATTCGCTGCCGGCGATGCGTTCCGGCGGACTGTACGGGCGTCGGACCGGCGCGCGCTGCCCCAGCCGCTCGAGTGCGTCCACGACGCCGAAGCCTGTGGCGCGGGCTTCATCCGGCGTGACGAAGATGTCGCGCGGGTGCAGGGCCCCATGACCGACCCCTGCGGCGCGGGCGAAATCGATTGCCGCCGCCAGCTGCGTGATGAACGGCAGCGCTTTCTCGAGCGTTGCCGGCGCATAGTGCCGCATGGCGACGTCGAGCGACTCGGCGGCGACGTATTCTTCAGCTCGGTACGCGACCGTACCCTCGACTCCCGCGGCCACGGGCTCGACGATGGAGGGATGGAAGAGGCCGGCCTGCGTCGCCCGACTCAACTCGTCAGCCAGGGACGCCGCCTGTTCGGGAGTGAGATCGAGGCGAAACACCTTGACGGCGACGAGACGATCGCGGGTGGGCTCGTAGGTGCGAAACACGGGGCCAAGTGCCCCAACGCCTATCTGATGCAGCACCCGGAATGGGCCGAACGCTGGTGGGGCCGAGAAGCCAGTCGGATCGTCTCTGGTCAGCGAGGGTGCTCCTTTAATGCGATCCGTTCGAGGATCGAAAAAATGTAGCACGCTTTTTCCCATCAGATCATCTTTTTACACGCTCGACGGTGGTGCCACGGCGCGGATCCGAAACGCCAGGGCGAGCGTCGAAGCGAGCGGGGGACGTTCTTGACATGCTTCCGAACGCTCTGAGAGAGTACGAGCCGGTGTCCGCAGAAACCACGCTCGCCGAAAGTCCCGTCTCATCGCTCGACGTCCGGCAGGTGAGCGGAATGCGGCCGCTCGCCGGCGACTACGCGTTCGACTTCGCGCGAGTCGCCGCGCTCTACGCCGGCGACCCGACGCTGCCGGCGGCGTGGACCGACATCATCGCCAGACGCCGCGGCGTCAGCCGCCCGCGCGAGGCAGTCGCGGCGATGCTCGACGCGCAGCTCGCGCGCCGCGGTGCCCCGGCGCCGGCGCGGCAGGCTGCCGCCAGCCTGGCACAGCCGAACACTTTCGCAATCGTCACCGGGCAGCAGGCTGGAGCGTTCGGCGGCCCGCTCTACACCCTCCTCAAGGCCATCACCGCCATTCAGCTCGCGCGGAAGATCGGGCGCGAGCAGCAGGCCGACGTCGTGCCGGTCTTCTGGGTCGACGCCGAGGATCACGACTGGGAGGAGATCGCGAGCTGTACGGTGCTCGACCCATCGTTCCAGCCGCAGACTGTTACCCTGCCGAAGCCTGAAGGCGCGGGCGAGCGACCAGTCGCCGCCCTGACGCTCGACGAACGCATCGATCCGTCGCTCGACGCGCTGGGCGCCGCGCTCGGCGCGACCGCGTTCACCGCTGACCTCATGGCTGCGCTGCGCGCCGCCTACCGTCCCGGCACCGGCGTCGCCGACGCCTTCGCCCGCCTCTTCGATTCGCTGCTCGGGCCGCACGGACTGGTCGTCTTCGACGCCTCGGATCCGGCCGCCAAGCCGTTTGTCGCCGACCTGTTCGCGCGCGAGATCCGCGACGCCGGCCGCACAGCGTCGCTGGCAGCGACGGCGGGCGACGCCCTCGCCGCGCTCGGCCACGCGCCGCAGGTGACGCCGCAGGCCGATACGGCGGCGCTCTTCCACGTCGACGGCGTCCGGCGTCAGATTCGCAGGCAGGACGACGGCCTGGCGGTCGGCGACGACCGCTTCACGGTCGACGCCCTCGCCGCGGAAGCGACGGCCTCGCCGCAGCATTTCAGCCCGAACGTGCTGCTGCGGCCGATCGTGCAGGATCGCCTCTTCCCGACCGTCGCCTACGTCGCCGGACCGAGCGAACTCGCCTACCTCGGTCAGCTCCGCGGCGTCTACGAGAACTTCGGCATCCCGATGCCGCTGATGTATCCGCGGGCGACGGCAACGATCGTCGACTCGGCAACAGCGCGGTTCCTCGGCCGCTACGACATCCCGTTCGACGACCTGCAGCGCCAGGACGAATCGGCGCTGAACCGGCTTCTCGAGGCGCAGATTCCCGTGTCGGTCGAGACCGCGCTGCGCGACGCGGAAGCCGCGCTGGCGGAAACCATGGCGAGGGTGATTGAAGCGCTGCCGGCAGTCGATCCGACGCTCGCCGGCGCGGCCCGGTCGACGCAGTCGAAAATGGAGCACGAGCTCAAGGGGCTGCGCGGCAAGATGATTCAGGCCGCGAAACGGCGCGACGAGACGCTGCGGCGTCAGTTCACCCGGACGCAGGCGCAGGTCTTTCCGCTCGGCCACCTGCAGGAACGCACGCTCGGCATTGTCTACTTCCTGAATCGCTACGGGCCGGGCAGCATCGACCGGCTCCTCGCGGAGCTGCCGCTCGAGCTCGGACGGCACTGGATCCTGACGATCTGACGCGACTCGCGGCGCTGAAGCTCCGCGCTACGTACTACGTCCTGCCCTCGTAGGGCGGGGCTTCAGCCCCGCCGCATTTCCTACAACCCCGCGACCGCGCGATTGAGCTCGGCCTCGGCATCGCGCAGCGCCCGCGACGCACCTTCGCACCACGCATCGTCGGCCGCGAGCCGCTCGCGCGAGACCGCGGCGGCACGCGCCGTCTCCTCGGGGGCCGGCCCGCCGGGCGTCCGCCGCACCTCGACGAAATACTTCGGACTCAGAATTTCGGCCAGGCGTTCTTCGGTCATGTCGATGGTGCGGCCCGTCGCCGCCAGGACCAGTTCACAGAGCAGCGCGGCCTGAGGCGCCTCCGGCCGGCGTTCGCGTTCGCCGAGAAACGACGCCGTGATGTGATGGCTGGTCCGGAACGGCACGTCGAACAGGCGCGTCAGCGAATCAGCGAGTTCGGTGGTGGTGACACCGCCGGCGCCGGCGCGCGCCGCCATGCGCGCGCGATCGAACGTCGCGGCTGACATTGCCGCCGCCACCAGCCCGACGGCCCGCGCCGCGTCGGCGAACATGGCCGCGACGATCGGCTGCAGGTCGTCCTCCGTATCGACGATGTCGCCGAAGGGCGTGTTGTGGGCCGCGACCATGATGGCCTGCGTCTGTCCGACGGCCAGGCTGGCCAGGCTGCGCGCGTGCTCGAGCGCGACCGGGTTGCGCTTCTGCGGCATGATGCTGCTCGTCTGGACGAAGCCGTCCGCGAGGCGCAGGTAGCCGACTTCGGCTGTGCACCAGAGCAGCAGGTCTTGGACTACTCGTCCGACGCCGGTGAGCATGACAGCCGTCGCCGAAACGCTCTCCAGCAGGTAGTCGACGGTCGCGATGCTGCCGTAGGTGTTGCCGGTCGCCGTTTCGAAGCCGAGCAGCGACGTCGTGCGGCCGCGGTCGATCGCAAACCCGGTGCCGGTGATGGCGCAGGCGCCGAGCGGATTGCGGTTGGTCGATGCGTACGCGGCGCGCAGCCGCACGGCATCCCGTTCGAGCTGCTCGACGACGGCGAGCAGGTAGTGCGCGACGGTCGTCGGCTGGGCGGGTTGCGTGTGCGTGTGCGCGGCGAAGATCGTGTCGGCGTGCTGCGCCGCCTGATCGAGCAGGGCGCGGCGCAGGGCCGCCGCCGCCTCGAACACGCCCAGGATCATCACCCGCTGCTGCATCCGGTACATCGTCATGTCGATGTCGTTGCGCGAGCGCGCGGTGTGCAGCCGGCCGGCAATCTCCGCCCCGCAGGAGTCGGCGATCAGCCGATCGACGAAGAAGAACAGGTCCTCGCAGGTGCCGTCGTAGCGCACCGTCCGTACCTCGTCGACTGACACCCGCCGCAGCGCCTCGCGCAGCACGCGCGCGTCGGCGCTGGTGACGATGCCCTGCTCGGTCAGCATGACGAGATGGGCGTGATGGATCGCCAGCAGCGGCTCGAGGAGCAAAGCCTTGGCGTCCTCGAAGTTACGGTCCAGGACGAAGCGGATGTAAGAGGGATGAAACACGGGCGATCGACGGGAACTCCGGGTGAAACCGCCAGCTTTGCAGTATACAATGCCGGTTGGCTCCCCCCAGGACAACGCGGTAACCCGGCGACCCGGTTCAACCGATACACCGATCGTGGCCACCTCTGTCAAACGCCCGGCGCAGGGTCCCCGCCGCTTTCTGCGCGTGCGCGCCCGCCGCTGGAAGCTGTACGCCCTCGTCGCCCTGGCTGGCCCGATGCTCGTCCTCGCCGCCGTTTTTGGCTACTACTACCTGACGTTCTCCCGCATGATCGACGCCCGCCTGCAGGGCGAGATGCAGCGGGTCGATCCGCGTGTCTTCGCGCGCCCGTTCGAAGTCCGGGCCGGCCAGACGGTCTCGCCGCGGCAGCTGGTCGACCGCCTGAACGAGCTGGGCTACGCCAACCGCGCCCGGGCGCACGAACCGGGCGAGTTCACGATCGGCCGGGACGCCATCGTCATCGTTCCGCGCGAAGGCGACTTCAAGAACCAGACTGTCCGCGTCGTCTTCGGCGCCCGCTCGTCGAAGACGAAGGAGACGACGGCGATCGCCCACATCGAGGTGCCTGGCACCAAGACGCGCAGCGCGACGCTGACGCTCGATGCGCCGCTCGTCACCGCGCTCGTCGCCTCCGGCCGGGAGAAGCGCCGCGACGTTGCGCTCCAGCTCATCCCGCAGCACGTCGTCCAGGCAGTCCTCGCGATCGAAGACCGCCGGTTCTACGACCACGTCGGCGTCGATCCAATCGGCATCGCGTCGGCGGTGTGGGACTACGTCTCCGGCCGCAAGACCTACCTGCGCGGCGGCAGCACCCTGACGCAGCAGCTGGTGATCAACACGTTCCTGACGCGCGACCGCAGCCCGATCCGCAAGGTCCAGGATCAGTTCATGTCGCTCATCCTCGAGCGAAAGCTGACCAAGGACCAGGTGCTCGAGCTCTACCTGAACGACGTCTGGCTCGGGCAGCGCGGCTCCTTCGCCGTCCACGGCGTTGCCGAGGCCTCGCGCTTGTTCTTCGCCAAGCACATCTCCAACGTCTCGCTCAGCGAAGCGGCGCTGATGGCGGGCATGATCCAGTCGCCGCCGCGGCACTCGCCGTTCGTCCATCCCGAGCGCGCGAAGGAGCGCCGCAACGTCGTGCTGCAGACGATGGCCGACGCCGGCTACATCACCGCCGAAGTCGCGGAGCGCACGTCGAAGGAGCCGTTGCAGATCGTTGCCCGCGCGCTCGAGGCCGAAGCGCCCTACTTCGTCGATCTCATCAGCCAGGAGCTGCAGGACAAGTACTCGGCGATCGCGAACTCGGTCGACGTCTACACGACACTCGACCTGCACCTGCAGCGGCTGGCGCACGACGCCGTTCGCGAAGGGCTGACGCGGCTCGACGAGATCCTCGCCAAGCGTCGCCGGCAGCCGGCGCAGGCCGCGCTCATCGCAGTGGATCCGCGGACCGGCGAGATCCTCGCGCTCGTCGGCGGCCGGTCCTACAACCAGTCGCAGTACAACCGTGCGATCAACGCCAGGCGCCAGCCAGGCTCTGTCTTCAAGCCGTTCGTCTACCTCGCCGCCTTCGAGCAGGCGCTGGCGCACGGCCGCACCGACCTCACGCCGGCGACGATCGTCATCGACGAGCCGACGACCTTCATGTCGAACGACCAGCCGTGGGATCCGCGCAACTACGAAGGTGAATACGACGGCCCGGTGACGCTGCGCCGCGCCCTGGCGCTGTCACGCAACATCGCGACGATCAAGGTCGCCGAGACGACCGGCTACAGCGAGGTCGCGGCGCTCTGGCGCCAGGTCGGCACCGGCACGGCGCCGCGGCCCTACCCTGCGATCGCGCTCGGCGTCTTCGAAGCGACGCCGTACGAAATCGCGACGGCGTACACGGTCTTCGCCAACGGCGGCACGATCAAGCCGCTGCAATCGATGACGCGCATGGTGAGCGGCGGCCGGGACGTCCAGATCAAGAACCAGGCGCCGAAGACCATCGCCCGGCGCGACACGACCTTCCTCGTCACCAACATGATGCGCAGCGTCATCAACGAGGGCACCGGCGCCAGCGCGCGGGCGCAGGGCTTCACGCTCGACGCCGCCGGCAAATCCGGCACCACCAACGACCTGCGCGACGCCTGGTTCGTCGGCTTCACGCCGGAGCTGCTGACGGTGGTCTGGGTCGGCCTCGACGACAACCAGCCGCTCGGCCTCAGCGGCACGCAGGCGGCGCTGCCGATCTGGACGAACTTCATGACGCGGGCACTCGCTGGACACGAGAACGCCTGCGTTCCAGCCGCCCGACGACATCGTGTTCGTCGAGATCGACCGCGATACCGGCAGCCTGGCCGGCCCGACCTGCCCGCGCGTCTTCTCGGAAGCGTTCATCCCGGGCACAGAGCCACGCGAGATCTGCCGGCTGCACGGGAACTGATGGGATCGCGCCTGGCTCAGGGCTCAGGGCTCAGGGCTCAGGTAAGGCAGGTTCGCTAGGCCGCTGAACCCTGAGCCGGCCTGAGCCGTGAGCCCTGAGCCCTGAGCCTGGCGATGGCCCCGTTCTGGTACAATCGACACGATTTGTCCAAGATTCCCGCTCTCGTCGTCCTCAGCGCTGCGCTCGTCACTGGTTCTGCCTGCCGCAAGGCCGCGACCCCGGCCGAGAACAGCACCGCGGCCCCGGCCCCGGCCGCACCTGGCTCAGCCGCGGCGCCTGCGCCGCCACCCTCGTCGCCCGACGCCGCCGCAAAGCCGCCGGCGCCGCCGGCCGCGCCGGTCCCGGAAAAGCTTCCCGCCGTCCTGGCGCGGGTCAACAGCGAAGCCGTCACGCGCACTGATTTCGAGCTGCTGCTCCGCAACGTCGTCGCCAACAACGGTCCGGTGCCGGCCGATCGCCGCGATGAGATCCTGCGCCGCGTCCTCGACGAGCTCGTCACCTACACGGTGCTGAAGCAGGAGGCGAAGTCGCGCCAGGTCACGGCCACAGACGCCGAGGTCAACTCGCAGATCGAGATGATCAAGAAGAGCGCGCCGAACGAAGAAGCGTTTCAGAAGGCGCTCAAGGATCAGAACATGACGATGGCGCGGCTGCGCGACGACGCCCGCACCCAGATCGCGATCGGCAAGATGATGGACGCGGAACTTGCCGCGGCTCCCACGGTGACCGACGCCGACGCCAAGGATTTCTACGACAAGAATCCCGACCGCTTCAAGCAGCCGGAGATGGTCCGCGCCAGCCACATCCTCATCCTGGTCAAGCCGGAGGACAGCGAGGCCGCCAAGAAGGACGCGCGCAGCAAGATCGACGCGGTGCTGAAGCGCGCCAAGGCCGGCGAAGACTTCGCGACGCTCGCGAAGGAAAACTCGCAGGACGGCAGCGCAGCGACCGGCGGCGATCTGGATTTCTTCCCGCGGGAGAAGATGGTCGCGCCGTTCTCCGACGTGGCGTTCAAGCTGAAGACCGGCGATATCAGCGACGTCGTGACGACGCAGTTCGGCTATCACATCATCAAGACGACCGACCGCAAGCCGGAGTCGCTGCTGCCCCTGGCCGAGGTCAACGACAAGCTGAAGCAGGGCCTGGCGCAGCAAAAGAAGCAGCAGGCAGCGCAGCAGTTCATCGCCCAGCTTCGGCAGAAGTCGAAGGTCGAGGTCCTGATCTGAACGAAGAGGTGCTGACGGCCGCCGCGGCAGCCCTCACGCGCGGCGACGCGGTCGCGCTGGTGACGGTGGTACGCGCCAACGGCTCGACGCCGCAGCGGGCCGGCGCCAAGATGCTGGTCTTTCCCGACGGCCGCATCGTCGGCACCATCGGCGGCGGCTGCTACGAGAACGACGCCTGCCTCAAGGCTCGCGACGCGATCAACACCGGCAGGTCGACGCTGGTGCACTACGAGCTCAACGACGATTTCGCCCAGGAGAACGGCCTCATCTGCGGTGGACAGATGGACGTGCACATCGACCCGCTCGTGCCCGCACCGCGGCTCTACATCATCGGCGCCGGCCACGTCGGCTGGTATCTCGGCCGTGCCGCCGCGGACTGCGGCTTCCGCCTCCACGTCATCGACGACCGCGAGAAGTTCGCCAACGCGGAGCGCTTCCCCGCCGCCGACGAGATCGTCGTCGAGCCGATTGCCGAGTGGCTGCATCGCGCCGAGCTGCCGGCCTCGGCCTGCGTCGTCATCGTCACCCGCGGCCACCAGAACGACCTCGACGCGATGCGGGCGCTGGCGGCGCGCGACTTCCGCTACCTCGGGCTGATCGGCAGCCGCGCCAAGGTCGCGCGGATCCGATCGATGCTGCTGGCCGAAGGGATGCCGGTCGAGTGCCTCGACCGCGTGCACGCGCCGATTGGCCTCGATATCGGCGCCGTCACGCCGGCCGAGATCGCGGTCAGCATCCTTGCCGAGTTGATCGCAGTCCGCCGCGGCGTGACCGAGATTCGATCGCTCGGGGTCAAGTCTTGAGCCCGGCTCCATCGGAGCCGGCGCCGCCCGCCACGTCCACCCTCATCCGCAACGCCACCATCCTGACGATGAACGATCGCCTCGACATCGTCGAGGGCGCGGTAGGCGTTGTCGGCGGCAGGATCGTCTCGGTCGGGCCGGAGCCGCCCGGCCCGTGGTCGCAGGTCATCGATGCGGCCGGCGCCTACCTGCTGCCCGGCTTCGTCCAGACGCACATCCATCTCTGCCAGACGCTCTTCCGCGGCTACGCCGACGACATGCCGCTGCTCGAATGGCTGAAGCGCCGGGTGTGGCCGATGGAAGCCGCGCATACCCCGGCGACGCTGCGCGCCGCGGCGCGGCTCGGCGCCGCGGAGCTCCTGCTCTCGGGCACTACCACCGCGTTGACGATGGAGACCGTCCACGACACCGAGGCGGTCTTCGAGGCGCTCGAGACGATCGGGCTGCGCGCCACCATCGGCAAATGCATGATGGACGGCGACGACGAAGTGCCGCGGCAGCTGCAGGAAGAGACGAAACAGTCGATCGATGACAGCGTCGCGCTGCGGCGTCGGTGGGACGGCGCCGCCGGCGGACGTCTCCGCGCCGCGTTCGCGCCGCGGTTTGCCGTCTCCTGCTCGCGTGATCTGCTCGAGGCTGTCGGGGCCTTGTCCGCCGAGAGCGGCGCGCTCGTCCACACCCACGCCTCCGAATCGCGTGAGGAGCTGGAAGTCGTTCGCCGCCTGTCCGGCGGGCAGTCGAACCTGGAGTATCTCGCCGCGACCGGGCTCGCCAGCTCGCGCCTGTGCGCGGCGCACTGCGTGTGGGTGACCGATGACGAGCAGGCCCTGATGGCGGAGCGCGACGTCAAGGTGATGCACTGCCCCGGCTCGAATCTGAAGCTCGGTTCCGGCCTGGCTCCGGTCGTCGAGATGCGCCGCCGCGGCATCAGCGTATCGCTCGGCGCCGACGGAGCCGCGTGCAACAACCGCCTCGACATGTTCGACGAGATGCGGCTGGCAGCAACGCTGCAGGCGGTCAGGATCGGACCCGGCGCGCTGACGGCGCGCGAGGTACTGTGGATGGCCACGCGCGAGGGCGCCCGGGCGCTCGGCCTCGAGGCAGAGATCGGCTCGATCGAAAACGGCAAGAAGGCCGACGTGATTGTCGTCTCCCGGCAACCGGTTCACGTCGCCCCCGACCCCGACCCATGGTCGACGCTCGTCTACGCCTGCCGGGGTACGGACGTCACGCTCACGATGATCGACGGGCAGATCCTGGCGCGCGACGGCAGCCTCACGGTGGCGGACGGGGTAGAGATTGCTGCCGAGGCGCGTGAAGCCGCCGGTCAGCTTGCCGCCCGGGCCGGGGCATGAGTTCCGAGCTCTGCTATCTTCAAGACCATTCGTGCTGTTATAATGATTTAGCAGTCTCACACTTCGAGTGCTAAGCGTTCATGATGCGGCATCCTTCACTACCGGAACGAGATAGGCAAATCCTCGAGGCCGTGGTGTCTGCCTACATCGATCAGGGCGAACCGGTGTCGTCGCTCTGGCTCGCCCGTGGCGGCATTGGCGTCTCCTCGGCGACGCTGCGAAACGTCCTCGCCCGGCTCGAAGAGCAGGGCTACGTACGCCAGCCGCACACCTCCGCCGGCCGCGTCCCGACCGATCTTGGCTACCGAAATTACGTCGACGGCGTGCTCTCCGAGCGCCGCGCGACGCGGACCGCGCCGACCATCGAAGCGCGGCTCCGGCGCGCCAGCACGGTCGACGATCTCCTGTCGCACGTGACGCAGGAAGTGTCGCGCGCCTCGCACCAGGTCGGGTTCGCGATCGCGCCGTCCTCCGATACCACGACGCTCGAGCACATCAACTTCGTGCCGCTCGACGGCGGCAAGGTGCTCGTCGTGGTCGTGGCGACCGGCGGCCACGTCTCGCACAAGGTGATCGAGCCGAGCGAGCAGTACGACGCCGTCGAGCTGCAGCAGGCGGCGAATTACCTGAACAGCGAGTTCCGCGGTCGCACGCTGCTCGAGCTCCGCCGGGCGGTGCTCGAGCGGCTGCGCGAGGAGCGGACGCTATACGACGCCTTGATGGCCCGGGCGCTGCGCCTCGCCAGCACCTCGCTCGAAGACATCGGCTCCGAGCCGTCGGTCTTCCTCCAGGGCACGTCGCTGATGGTCGACGAGTTCGGAACCGACGACCCGGACGGCACGATCGAGACGCTGAGGACGCTGCTGCTGATGATCGAAGAGAAGGCGCGACTGGTGCGCCTGCTGGACGACTATCTCGGCGGCGGCGACGTCACCGTCGTGATCGGCTCGGAGCACAGCTCGGCCGAGCTGCGCCGCTTCAGCATTGTCATCTCGACGTATTCCGACGGCCGCGGCACGGGCGCCGTCGGCGTCATCGGACCGACGCGCATGCACTACTCGCGTGCCATCAATGCCGTCGAGAGCCTCTCGCGCATCGTCGGCCGGGTCGTCGCGACGAGATCCTGACGACGACGGCGCCGGCGGCTCTTCCCGAATCAATCCAGACGAATACAACCGGGTACCATGAACGACAACAACGAACGCACGAACGAGATTGAAGCCGACGGCGGCGCCGCGGCCGGTGCGGTCGCCGACCAGGACGAACTTCAGCGGCAGCGCGATGACTTCTACGAGCGGTTGCTGCGCAAGACCGCCGAGTTCGACAACTACCGCAAGCGGGTCGAGCGCGATCGGCAAGCGATGGCCGAGTCGGCCGCAGCCGATCTCGTCCGCGACCTGCTGCCGCTCGTCGATGATCTCGAGCGGGCGTTGAGAGCCGAGCCCGGCGCCGACGGAGCCGAGGCCTACCGCCGCGGCGTCGAGCTCATCCATCGGCAGCTCGTCGAGGTCCTTCGCAAGCGGGGTGTCCGCCCGATCGAGGCGCTCGGCGCCGATTTCGATCCGCACTTTCATCAGGCGGTGTCGTACGAGCCGGCCGAGGGCCGCCGCGACGGCGAGGTCATCGAGGAGTTCGGGCGCGGCTACATGCTCGGCGATCGTCTCATCCGACCGTCGATGGTGAAGGTGGCCAAGGGATGAGCAGACGTGACTATTACGAGGTCCTCGGCGTCGAGCGCGAGTCGACCGTCGTCCAGATAAAGAGCGCCTACCGCAAGCTCGCGCTGCAGCATCATCCCGACCGCAACCCGGGCAACCGCGAGGCGGAGGAGAAATTCAAGGAAGCAGCCGAGGCTTATGCCGTTCTCGCCGACCAGGAGAAGCGGTCGCTCTACGATCGCTTCGGCCACGCCGGCGTCAGCGGCAGCAGTGGCGGCGGCGGCATCGATCCGACGATCTTTGCCGACTTCTCCGACATCTTCGCCAACCTCGGCGACGCCTTCGGTTTCGGCGACCTGTTCGGCGGCCGGCGGCGGCGCGGCGGGCCGCAGCGCGGCTCCGATCTCCGCTACGACCTCGAGATCAGCTTCGAGGAATCGGCCACCGGCGCCGAGACCACCATCCAGATCCCGCGCGAGGAGACCTGCGACACGTGCAAGGGATCGGGCGCTGCGGCCGGGACCTCGCCGGAGACCTGCGCCCAGTGCAAGGGCTCGGGCCAGCTGCGGTATCAGCAGGGCTTCCTGACCGTCGCCCGCCCCTGCTCGAACTGCCGCGGCACGGGGAAGACCATCGCCAAGCCGTGCCAGACCTGCCGCGGCGTCGGCCGCGTCGGACGTGATCGCAAGCTCACCGTCAAGATTCCGCCCGGCATCGCCACCGGCCAGCGGCTGCGGCTGATGCAGGAAGGCGAGCACGGAAGCGCCGGCGGCCCTCCTGGCGACCTCTACGTCGTCGTGCACGTCCACGACCACCCGTTCTTCCAGCGGGAAGGCGACGATCTCTATTGCGAGATGCCGATCGCGTTCCCGACGCTGACGCTCGGCGGAGCGGTAAAGGTGCCGACCCTGAACGGCCGCGAGGAGCTGACGATCCCGGCCGGGACGCAGCCGGGCGAGCGCTTCAAGATGCGCGGCAAGGGGATGCCGAATGTCTCCGGTCGCGGCAAGGGCGATCTCTACGTCATTGCCGGCGTCGCCGTCCCGAAGAAACTCTCGAAGGAGCAGAAGCACCTCCTCGAAGAGCTGTCGAAGACGCTGCCGCCGGCGGACCTCGACTTCGACAGCCAGGACGGCAGCGAGAAGCCGTTCTTCGAGCGGGTCAAGGACATCTTTGGGTGAGCGGGAGCCCCGCCCTCGAGCTGCGATGGCCGGCGACGCCGGAGAATAGCGACCTCCCGGATCTTCTTTACGCCGCCCTCGACGACTTCAAGCTGCTGGCGATCGACGCGCAGGCTGCGGAGGCCGAGCGCACCGTCGAGACCTGGCGCGTCTTCTTCCGCACCGCGGCGTCGCGCGACGAGGCGCGACGCGAAATCGAGCGTGGCTTTTCCGCAGTCCAGAGCTTCACCGTAATCTCGATCGACGTCCCCGACGAGGCGTGGGCCAGACGCAGCCAGGCGGAGCTCAAGGCAATCCGCGTCGGCCGCGTCGTCGTCGCGCCGCCGTGGGACCAGCCCGTGAGCGCCGAGATCACGATCCTCATCCAACCCTCCACCGGCTTCGGCACCGGGCACCACGAAACCACGCGGCTGTGCCTGGCGGCGCTGCAGCAGATCGATCTGCGCGGACGCCGCGTCATCGACGTCGGCACCGGCTCCGGCGTGCTGGCGATTGCAGCCGCCAGCCTCGGGGCGGCGGCGGTCGTCGCGGTCGACAACGACCCGGAAGCGCTGCGGAACGCCCGCGAGAACCTCGTCCTGAATCGATGCGGCGAGGCGATCGACGTCGTCGAATCGGAGTTGTCGGACCTGGCACTCGCCGCCGCTGACGTCGTCGTCGCCAACCTGACGGCGCCGGTGCTCGTCCGCCATGCGGCGGAGCTGCACCGGCTGGGGCGGGCCGGCGGCGTGCTGATTGCGAGCGGTTTCGGGGAGGACGATGAGCAGGCAGTGGCGGCGGCGCTGGCACCGCTGCGAGTCAGGCAGCGCCAGCGCGAGGGCGCGTGGTCGGCGATGGTCTTCGACTCGCCCGGCAGTATTCGCCCGGCAGGACCTATCTTCCGGCAATACCTCTTCCGCGCTCACCAGCTCGTCACTTGACCGTTACACGGACCACGCGAGCGGGCACATAGTCATCAGCGACGTTGCTCCAGGCGAACACGGCAAGGTCGTAGGTCCCTGGCAACAGTCCGCTCACTGCCAGGCCGAACCCCGACTCGACGAACTGGTCGCCGTGAACCGCCGCCACATCGGGGCGACGGCCGCCATAAGCCGGGGCACCGATGAAGAAGGCGCCCTCGCTGCCGAGAGGATAGGCCCACACCTGGAGGAATTCGACGCCCGTGCCTTGAACCGCGCCCAAGTCGAGCCCCCAGCCAGCCACCACGAACGAACCATCAATCTCCTGCTGCGCCGTCGGCAGGTCGATGACCACCTGCGGCCCGGTGTGGCCGCTGCCCTTCGCGTGCAGAACCACTTGCACGTCCTGGCGGGACACCGGGACGTTGCCGGTCAACCGCACGAAGACGAGGTCATAGGCGCCGATGAAGCCCAGGCCCGGCGCCCAGATGAAGCGGCGGCCGTCGAGGCGCGACCCGACAGGCAGCGGCGCGAACTTGGAGCCGACGCGAAGGAATCCGGCATAGGCGTCGCCGGCCGAGCCCCCGAACTCGAACTCGAATCGATCGAGCTCTTCACCGCGGACCACCGGGCGACCCGTCGTCGTGACAAACGACCGCCACGGCGCCATGTCGTCCCAGCCGCGCTTGACCGCGATCGGCGTCGCGGCCGGCGGCAGCTTCGCAATCTCGGCCGCCGAGACGGCGGTCAGCCGTGCGTCGGCGTGCGTCAGCGACGCACCGCTGTTGGCGACGCGGAAGAACCGGCTGCCGAGGCCACCGGTGCGTCCCAAGCCGTCCGTCGCGTTCCAGACGATCGTATGCAGGCCGTTCGTGAGCAGCGTCGTGTCGATGATGCGGAAGCCGACGGCGCCGTTGGTATTCTGGTAGCCGGGGAACAGCGTAATGATGTCGTTACGCGCGTGGCCGTAATCGACGGTGCCAAGCGCGACGCCGTCGACGAACACGTTGATGGTCGAGCCATCGACCGGGATCATGGGATCCGACGGCCTGGGGGCCAGTGCCCAGCCGAAGTTGACGAACTGATTGCCCGAGACGGTGTCGCCCTGGCCGGGCGTGTCGATGGTGCCGAACGGCACGATGCCGTTGGCGTTGTCGCACGTCAGCGTCCGCGAGCCCAGGACCCGGAACTGTCCTTCACGATCGACGGCGTAGACGTGAAACAGGAACACGCCGTTGCCCTGGTTGGGCAGCAGGTTCGTGAGCACCATGAAGCCCCACCCGGCCTGGTAGCTCCTGGGATAGCTCGGCGCCGCGGTCTGGACATCGGGCCGCGCACCCTCGATGAACACGCCGCCGCCGACGAAGATCTGGGCGTTGCCGGCGCACCTCTGATCGATCGGCGCCGGTTCATTTGCGACCGCGGCGCGGCAGATGTAGACGTTCTCGACCTCGATGTCGTCGAGAGCCCAGCCGGTGAACGCGATCGACCCCGTTACGCCGGTGGAGCGGTCGGCCGGCGTATCGACGAGGCCGATCGGATTGACCGTCGTACCGGCATGGTAGGTGCTGAGATTCACCGCGACCGGTTCAACGGTATGCGCCGCGCCGTTCAGCGTGACGCTGATCTGGCCGGTGAGCGGCGCCGGGATCGCGAAACCGGCCGGGTTGACGCTGACCGTCAGGTCCCGATCGCCGGTTCCGGACGTCGGCGACACGACGAGCCAGGGTTGATTGCTCGTCGCCGTCCAGCTCACGGCTGGCCCGGCGCTCTGCGACAGGCGAATCGACTGCGGCGACGTCTGCGCCGTCACCGTCGGGCCGCTCAATGCCGCAGCGAAATTCAGCGAGGGCTTGTCGAGCGAGACGCTCGCGCCCGCTCCCAGCTGCGTCAGGGTGAACACCTGCCCCCCGATCGTCAGCGTCGCCGCCCGAGTGAAAGCGCCGTTGGCAGTTACGGCGTACACAACCGGCCCCGTGCCCGTACCCGCGCCGGTCGTCACGGTCAGGAAGCTCGAGTTGCTCGTCGTCGTCCACGCGCAGCCATCGCGTGCGGTCACCGTGAGCGCGCCGCCGCCGGCCGCCGCGCCGACTGTCGCCGCTGTCGGATTGATGGCGTAGGTGCACGGCGCCGTCGCGTTGGGGCCCTGATACACGACAAAAATCTGCCCGGCGATGGTCATCGTCCCCGTCCGCGGGACCGACGACGTGTTCTGAGTCAGACCGTAGTTCACGACGCCAGGGCCGCTTCCCCCGCCGCCCAGCGTGATCGTCAGGAACGACGGCGAGTTCGACACTGCGGTCCAGGAGCAGCCGGAACCGGTCGTCACGTTGGCAATTCCGCCTCCGGCCGCCGAAGTTGGCTCCGACGACAGTGGCGAGAGCGAATAGGTGCAGGCGGGCGGCGCCGGCACGGGATAGATGAAGGTCAGGCCGGCGACGTCGTTCGCGCCCAGCGCCGGCGGCACCGGCGTCGTGGTGTCGCAGCAGAACGGAAACATGATGTTCGTGTCGGCGTTGGTGACCGAACCGTCGGTCGGCGTGTGTCCCAGGCCGATCGCGTGGCCGACTTCGTGCTCGAGGATTCGGGCAAAGTTGACCGGGTCGAGCAGCGGCGGGTCGATAGCCGCGAGGTCCGCCGAGTTCTGGAAGATGACGAAGCCGGTCGTGAACTCGTTGAACGTATGACCGTTCACGGTAGCGCCGCTGCCGAGGAAGCCGGCGCCGCCACCGATGGCAATCGTGAACCCGCTAATCTCGTTGCCCGGGTCCTCGAACGTGATGACGCCGCTGCTGTCAACGGGCAGGCCGGTGAACGGCCCCTTCGCCAGAGTCTGCGACGTCGCGCCGCCGTAAGTCAGCGTGATCCTCGCGGTCGGGGGGGTTGTCCAGGCTGACATGGTCGCGAGGATCTCGGGGACGCCATCGCCGGTCGTGATCGGCGGCGCGGCGGTGGTGTTCTTGAACCACCTGATCGGCGTGCCGGCGTCGACTACAGGCCAGCGCCATCCCGTACCGAGAAGCGTGAACGGGTCCGACTCGACCGCGACGGGCGCGGCGGCTGACAAAACACCTGCGACCGGCTCACGGCCGGTCGTCTGCCGCGCCAGTTCGCGGAACTCCGCGAAGTTGCGCTCGCGCAGCGAAAGCGCGCCGCCAACCACCACGGCTGCGCCGACGTTGCGGCGGAGCGCCCCGGTCGCCGGTTCGACGTCGAACTTGGAGAAGCCCATCGCCACGCTGCGATAGCCAAGCGAGCCGCGCTCGAGGCAAACCACGACTTCCTGACCGACCTGGTACTCGACCGACCCGCCCACGTAGAGGAATTGGTTGCCGAGAACGCCGCCCAGCTCCCAGGTCTCGATGATGTCGCCGGCAACGCCGGTGAAGTCCTCGATCACCTGCAGGGTGGTGACGGTATAGATGCTCTGGTTCGGACCTCCCCGCGTTGCGCGTTTGCCGATGACCCGGGCATGAACGACACGATGGGATCCGGCGATGAGTTGCGCATCCGTGCGATAGAGGATCGTCGACGCTTGTGCGGGCATCGATAAACAGCCGCCCAGCAGCACGAAGAGAGCTTTCGCGAGAAGTCGGATGAAACTCATGGGCAGTCCGATTGAGCAACAAGAACGCCAGAAGTATCGCGAGGCTGACCCTAGTATTACTAGTTATGCTGGAACACTTTAGGTTAAAACAGTCGCGAGGCATGCCCGCCGCGTCCCCGGATTGCAGCAATAGGCGATCTCGATTGAAAATATCGTCGCTGAACCAGAAGTCGTCATCGAATACGCCCTTTCGCAGCGGCATCAGCCTGGCTGACACGTCAGCGCGTAGCTGACGACGGACAGGGCGACGAGCCCGGCGGCGTCCGCGCGCAGCGTCATCGGCCCGAGGGTCACGGCCCGGCAACCCGCCGCCACTGCCCTTTCACGCTCCTCCCCCGACCAGCCCCCTTCCGGTCCGATCACGCACGACACGAGCGCCGGCCGGGCGCCCGTGAGGACCGTCTGCAACGTCGACGCGCCTGAATCGGCGCCGCCGGGCTCGACGAGAAGCAGGCGGACGCCTGGCGTCGGCGTCTCGAGCCAGCTCTCGAAGCTGCGCGGCGGATCGATCTCCGGCAGCCGCGACTGTCCGCACTGCTTGGCGGACGCAATCGCGACCCGGCGCCAGCGCTCGTCGACCCGCCCGCGAATTAGCGAGGACAACCGCACCTGCGATCGCTCGGCGACGATCGGCACGATGCGGCTCGCGCCTGCCATGGTCGCGTCGCGAACGACCTCGTCCATCTTGTCGCCCTTGAGGATCGCATGCACGAGCGCGATCGGCGTCGCGTGATCCGGCGCGTTCGCCAGCTCGTTGACGAGCGTCACGGTGGCGCGATGTCGATCGGCGCGATCGACGCGGCCGGCAAACTGCCGGCCGCGGCCATCGAACACCACGACCGGATCGCTGCCGCTCAGCCGCAGCACGCGCGCGAGATGATGCGACTCCTCCGGCGACAGCGTCACGGTGCCGTGCGAGGGGTCGAGGTCGGGTACGTGAAAGCGAGGCAGCGTCATCGTCAGTCATTGTAGGCGCGGCGCTGCTATACTCAAGGCCAGCAACGTCGACCTTATCCCTTGCTCTTCAGAGGCCAGACACTCGGGAAGTACAAAATCGCGTCACCGCTCGGCAGCGGTGGCTTCGGTACTGTCTACCTCGCGCACGACACCTGGATCGACAAGAAGGTCGCGATCAAGGTGCCGCACCGGCAGGGCCTCGACTTCGGCGAGCTGCTGCGCGAGCCGCGGCTGCTCGCCAGCGTCAGCCATCCCAACATCGTCGCGATCACGACCGCGGAGAAGCAGGACAACGTCTTCTTCATCGTGATGGAGTACGTGCCGGGCGAGACGCTCGAGAACATCATCACGCTCAAGGGACCGCTCGAGCTGAATCGCGCGCTCGACTTCACCTGCCAGATCTGCAACGCCGTCGACCACGCGCACCGGCAAGGCGTGATTCATCGCGACCTGCGCCCCGCCAACGTGCTCGTCACCGAGAACGACATGCTGAAGGTCGCCGATTTCGGCACCTCCCGCTTCCTCGAGATCGCGGCGCACGGCACGACCATCATCGGCAGCCCGCCCTACATGGCGCCGGAACAGTTTCACGGCAAGGCGGTGTTCGCCTCGGACATCTATTCGCTGGGCGTGACGATGTACCAGATGCTCGTCGGCGACATGCCGTACGACGCGCCGTCGCCCGGCGATCTCGACAAGCTGATGTCCGGCGAGCTGGTGACGGCGCCGCGGCTCAAGAACCCGTCGATCCCGAAGGCGGTCAGCGAGATCATCATGCGCGCGATGGCGCCCAACGTCTCGGCGCGGTACCAGCGCGCCGCCGACCTGCTGGAGGACGTCCTCGCCATCCGCACGGCGAAGGGCCGCCACACCCCGGCGGCCGGCGCGCTGCCGTCCGACGACGCCGGTCGCGGCCGCAGCCTGCGCGACGACGCCGGCCTCGGGCGTGGTCGGGCGCGCGAGGCAACGCCGGCCAAATTCTGCTGGCAATGCCGCAAGCCCCTGCACGCCCGCACCGACCGCTGCCCGTTCTGCGGCGAGACCCAGTAGGCCCGGGCCGATTCCCAATTGGCCTGCCGGCTGTTCCCGGCCCGTGTGGTAAGATTTTCCTAAGTATTCCGACGTTTTCAGGGAGTTGCGCTGATGTCTTTCACCGGCACCGGGAAGATCTGGATGAACGGGTCGCTCGTCGAGTGGGCGGACGCGAAGATTCACATCGCCTCGCACGTCGTGCACTACGGCAGCGCCGTGTTCGAAGGCGCCCGCTGCTACGAGACGCCGCGCGGCTCCGCCTGCTTCCAGCTCGACGCCCACATGCGCCGACTGATGGACTCGGCCAGGATCTACCGGATGGACTCGTCGTTCGATCAGGCGACGCTGACCGCGGCGGTGCTCGACACCATCCGCGCCAACGAGCACAAGGCCTGCTATATCCGGCCGATCGTCTACCGCGGCTACCACGCGCTTGGCGTCAACCCGTTCCCCTGCCCCGTCGACGCGGCGGTGCTGACGTGGGAGTGGGGCGCGTATCTCGGGCCCGAGGCGCTGGAGAAGGGCGTCGACGTCCAGGTCAGCTCATGGTCGAGGGCGGCACCGAACACATTCCCGACGCTGGCCAAGACCTCGGCCAACTACGCCAACTCGCAGCTGATCAAGATGGAAGCCGTGGTCCAGGGCTACAGCGAAGGGATCGCGCTCGATTCGTTCGGCTACATCAGCGAAGGCAGTGGCCAGAACCTGTTCCTGGTCCGGGACGAGGTCATCTACACGCCGCCGCTCAGCTCGGCAGTCCTGCCCGGGATCACTCGCAATTCGATCGTCACCATCGCCCGCGACCTCGGGTTCCAGGTCAAGGAAGAGGTGATGCCGCGGGAGATGCTCTACATCGCGGACGAGGCCTTCTTCGTCGGCACCGCTGCCGAGGTCACGCCGATCCGCTCGGTCGACAAGATCGTTGTCGGGGCCGGTCGTCGGGGACCGGTGACCGAGGCGCTCCAGACCGGGTTCTTCGACATCATCAACGGCGAGAAGCCCGACCGCTACGGCTGGCTCACCTACGTCTATCCTGGCGAACCGCGCCAGGCGGTCGGCGCCGGCCAGGCGTCACAGGTCGCCCGCTAAGGGCATCGTGCATCTCAACGATCTCCTGCGGATCGCGGTGGCGGCGGGGGCTTCGGACCTGCACCTGAAGGTCGGCAGCTACCCGATGATGCGCGTCAACGGCGCGCTGCAGGTCGCCTCGGAGGAGAAGCGACTGGACCGCACCGATACCGAGGCAATGGCCGGCGTGTTGTTCACGCCCGAGCACCTGGAGAAGTTCCGCCGGGTGCAGGAGGTCGACCTCGCCTACAGCGTCGCCGGCCTCGGTCGCTTCCGCTGCAACGTGTTCCAGCAGCGCGGCACGGTCGGCATCGTCCTCCGCGTCATCCCGACCCGTATCCGCACGATCGACGAGCTCGGCCTGCCGCCGGTCCTGAAGCGCATCGCGGAAGAGACCCGCGGCCTCGTCCTCGTGACCGGGACGACGGGCAGCGGCAAGAGCACGACGCTGGCGGCGATGATCGATCACATCAACTCGACCCGCTCGACCCACATCATGACGGTCGAGGATCCGATCGAGTACCTGCACCGCGACTACCAGTCGATCGTCAACCAGCGCGAGGTCGCGGTCGACACCGCCTCCTTCTCGCAGGCGCTGCGCAGCGCCCTGCGCCAGGATCCGGACGTCATCCTCGTCGGCGAGATGCGCGACTACGAGACCGTGGAAACCGCGCTGCTCGCCGCCGAGACCGGGCATCTCGTGCTGTCGACGCTGCACACGCTCGACGCGACCGAGACGATCAACCGCATCATCTCGGTGTTTCCGCCGCACCAGCAGCGCCAGATCCGAATCCAGCTGGCAACGGTGCTGCGCGCCGCGATCTCGCAGCGGCTGATTCCGCGCCTCGACGGTCTCGGGCGCGTGCCGGCGGTCGAGGTCCTGGTCGCGACGCCGTTCGTGCGCGACTGCATCCTCGACAAGGACAAGACCAACAACATCCACAACGCGCTCGCCGCCGGGACGTCGCAGTACGGCATGCAGACGTTCGACCAGTCGATCTTCGGGCTCTACCAGCAGGGCTTCGTCAGCCTCGACGAGGCGCTGCGCTGGGCCTCGAACGTCGACGAATTCAAGCTCAAGGTCCAGGGCATCTCGACCACCGCCGAGATCGCCCGCGACGAGATGGCCCAGGCTCGCGGCGTCGTCCAACCCGACATCATCCGCTTCGGCAGCTGAAGCCGGCGACGGTGGCTCGCTCCGCCTATCTGGACGCTCTGCACCTGCTCGCCCGCCGCGCCCTGACGGTGGCGGAGTGCCGGGCCCGGCTGCTCGAGCGCCAGCATGCCGCCGACGACGTCGAGGCGGCGATCGCTCATCTCCTCGAGAATCGCGGCCTCGACGACCAGCGACTGGCCGAGTCGTACGCCCGCTCGGCGAGCGACATCAAGGGACGCGGCCGCCTGCGCATCCTGCGCGAGCTGGCGGCGCGCGGCGTCGACAAGACCGTCGCCGCCGAGGCGGTCGGTGAGTTCTTCGGCGACAAGGACGAGCGCGCGCTGGTGTCGCAGGCGCTGAAGAAGCGGCTGCGCGGCAGACCGCAGCCGGCCGGCCCGGCCGACTACGCGCGCCTGTATCAATACCTGATGCGGCAGGGATTCACGCCCGCCGTCATCGTCTCCGTCCTGCGCGGCCTGCGCCGCCAGGGCGGCGGTGCCTCCCGCCTCGAGCCCGACGACGAACTACAATGAAAGACATCATGCGTTCCCGCGAGATCCGCAGCAGCTTCCTCGAGTACTTCCAGCGCAACGGCCACACCATCGTCTCCAGCTCCTCGCTCGTCCCCGGCGACGATCCGACGCTGCTGTTCACGAACGCCGGCATGAACCAGTTCAAGGACGCGTTCCTCGGCCGCGAGAAGCGACCCTACTCGCGGGCGACGACATCGCAGAAGTGCATGCGGGTGAGCGGCAAGCACAACGACCTCGACAACGTCGGGCCATCGCTGCGTCACCACACGTTCTTCGAGATGCTCGGCAACTTCTCGTTCGGCGACTACTTCAAGCAGGACGCGATCCCGTTCGCCTGGGAACTGCTGACGACGGTGTGGAAGCTGTCGCCGGAGCGGCTGTTTCCGACGATTTTCAAGGGAGAAGGCGCGATTCCGCGCGATGCGGAGGCACACGCGATCTGGAAGAAGCTGGTGCCCGGCGACCGCATCACCGAGCTCGGATTGGCCGAGAACTTCTGGGCCATGGGCGAGACCGGCCCGTGCGGGCGCTGTTCCGAGATTCACTACTATCGCGGCGCCGACGTGCCCTGCGAGGAGGAGCGGCGCGGCGGCGCGTGCCGCGGCATCGACTGTTCGTGCGACCGCTTCGTCGAGGTCTGGAACAACGTGTTCATGGAGTTCGATCGGCAGACCGACGGGACGCTGAACCCGCTGCCGGCGCCGTCGATCGACACCGGCATGGGCCTCGAGCGAATCACCGCGGTGATTCAGGGCAAGCTGGCGAACTACGACACCGACCTCTTCACCCCCATCCTCGCCGCGATCGGCGAGCGCGCCGGCCACGCCTACGGCGCGTCGCTCGACGAGCCGGCGGACGTGTCGATGCGTGTGATCGCCGACCACCTGCGGGCGATGACGTTTCTCATCGCCGACGGCGTCGTGCCCTCGAACGAATGGCGCGGCTACGTCCTCCGCAAGATCATGCGGCGGGCAATGCGGCACGGGAAGAAGCTCGGCTTCGACCAGCCGCTCCTCCACACCTTCGTCGACGTCCTGGTCGGGGAGATGGGCGAGGCCTACCCCGAGCTGCGCCAGGGCCGAGACGCCATCGTCAAGGTCATCCGCAGCGAAGAGGAGCGTTTCGACGCGGTCCTGACGTCAGGGCTGCCGCGGCTCGAAGAGGCGCTCGACCGCGCCGCCCTCACGAATCGCGTCATGGCCGGCGAGGATGCGTTCCGGCTCTACGATTCGCTCGGCGTTCCCCTCGACTTCATGGAGGACCTCGCGGGCCAACGGCAGATCGCGATCGATCGCGAAGGCTTCGAGCGCGCGATCGAGGGGCAGCGCGAGAAGGCGCGCGCCGGCAGCACCTTCAAGCGCGCGGCAAAGGCGCTGGCGCTGACGATGCCCGACGACGTCGCGGCCGGGCTCGATGCGGCCGGCGATCAGTTCGCCGGCTACGATTCGACCGACGTCACCGGCGCCACCATCGTCGCGATCTTCGACGAGGGCGGCCGGTCGATCGACGAGCTGGCGGAGGGCGGGCGCGGGTACCTGACGCTGTCGCAGACGCCGTTCTACCTCGAAGCCGGCGGCCAGGTCTCCGACCGCGGTCAGATCGCCGCTGCTGACGGCAGCACCGCCAGCGTCGAACAGCTGGCCCGGCCGAACCCGTCACGGCCGCGGCTCCACTTCGTCCGCGTCGACCGTGGATCGTTCCGGCGCGGACAGATCGTCACCGCCGGCGTCGACGCCGGGCTGCGCGATCGCACGCGGCGAAACCACACCGCGACGCACCTGCTGCATGCGGCGCTGCGCAGTGTGCTCGGCCCGCACGTCAAGCAGGCGGGCTCGCTCGTCGCGCCCGACCGGCTGCGCTTCGACTTCGTCCACATGTCGCCGGTGACGGCTGACGAGATCCTCCGCATCGAACAGATCGTCAACGAGCAGATCGTCCGCAACTCGCCGGTCGTCACCGAGGTCCGCGCCACCGAAGACGCGATCGCGCAGGGAGCGATGGCCCTGTTCGGCGAGAAGTACGGTGATCGCGTGCGCGTCGTGACGATTCCCGGCTTCAGCGTCGAGCTCTGCGGCGGCACGCACGTCCGCGCCACCGGCGACATCGGCACGTTCGTCATCGTCGAGGAAACCGGCGTCGCCGCCGGGGTGCGGCGCATCGAAGCGCTGACCGGCAGCGGCGCCGTCGCCTGGATACAGGCGGAGCGTGCGACGCTGGACGGCTTGCTCGAAGCGCTGAACGCGACGCCGGCACAGGCGGCCGATACGGTGCAGCGCCTGCTCGCCGACAACAAGAAGCTCACCCGCGAGGCGGAACAGCTCAAGACGAAGCTCGCGCTCGGCGGCGGCACCGGCGCCGCGGCAGACGTGCCGCAGGACGTCGCCGGCGTGAAGCTGGTGACCAAGCGACTGTCGTCGATCGAGAAGAGCGCGCTGCGCGGCATCGCCGATACGCTGCGCGATCGTCTCGGCAGCGGCGTGGTCGTCCTGGCCTCTGAGCTCGAGGGCAAGGTCTCGCTCGTCGTGTCGGTCTCGAAGGATCTGACCAAGCAGGTCCAGGCCGGGCGGCTCGTCAAGGAGCTGGCGCCGATTGTCGGCGGCGGCGGCGGCGGCCGGCCCGACTTCGCCGAAGCCGGAGGCAAGGATCCCTCGAAGATCGACGAACTGCTCCAGCAGGCGCCGCACGTCCTGCGCTCCCTCGTCGCCGGCGCCTGAGGCTGCATCCGGTACTCGGGGACAGTCACTCGTGACTGTCCCGAGTGACTGTCCCCGGTTACAAATTTGGCACGGCTGAGTTTCGGTTCGGCACACTGTCGGCCGGCCGATCTCGCTAACTCATTGATTCTTCGTGGGCATCTGGATTGCCGAACAGCGCTGACGGAAGCCTGTTTCCAGATGCTCCTTTTGTCTCTGCGAGTGACGTTCGTCTGTCTGGTCCTGGTGATCGCCTTTCCGGCGATCGCGGCGGCGCAGATCTACTACTGGAGAGACGCGGCCGGCAACATGGTCCTGTCCGACCGGCCGAAGGATCCCTCCGCCAGGACGTTCTCGGTCGGGACTACTCCGTCGAAGAACTCGGCGGCGCCGACGTTCAAGACGACGCGCGGCGCGACGTCTGACCGGGCTGGCGCATTCGACGCCATCATCAACGAGAACGCGGCCGCCCACGGCGTCAGCCCGCATCTCGTGCGGGCGGTCATCCAGCAGGAATCGGCGTTCAACCCGCGGGCGGTGTCGAACAAGGGCGCGATGGGCCTGATGCAGCTGATGCCGGGGACGGCCGCCGAGCTCGGGGTCAGCGACCCTTTCGATCCCTCGGAGAATATTCGCGGCGGTGTGACCTACCTGAAGGGGCTGCTGCGGAAGTTCGAGCACAACGTCGAGCTGGCGCTCGCCGCGTATAATGCGGGGCCGAAGGCGGTCGAAGAGCTACGGCGCTGATGCCGCCGTATCGGGAAACCCGCGAACTACGTCACCAGGCATCACAGAGGCGGTCGACGTCGCGCCCAAACCGAAGCGAATCTTCCGTACCGTCGAGATCGTCAACGGCCGCGAAGTGATCCGAATATTCGACGGTCGAAACGCCCGGCGCCGAGCTGATCACGACGGCGCGACAGTAGCCCGACGACGGGCCGCTACACTTCCGCGAGCGGCAGCGGCACGACGACCAGCACTTCCCAACTTTCCCGAACCTGAACCCGGCCGCCATGGGCGCGCGCGGTCTTCGCCAGCGCGCCGAGCGCGACCGCGCCCGTCGATCCACACGGGTGCGCCGTCCAGCCGGGATCGAAGAACCGGACTACCGCCGCATCCTCGAGCGGTCGGTACGGACGGACTCGCGACGCCGCACGTCAGGATCAAGGCCGGCCGCACCTTCGTCACAGCGGCCACGACGCTGCACACGGCGCCGGGGCGATCGACGCGCGCAAACAGAGCCTGGAGCAATCCCGTCAGCACGGTCGTCCAATGCGGCGCGTCGAGCGCCAGCCGGACCTCGCCGTCCGGCATCGCCGCCTCGAGGGTGATGCCGCGCAGCCTGCCTTCGCCGGCGACGGCGGCGACGACGGACGCCATCAGATCCTGGAAGAATACCGGCGCGCGCGCGCCGCGATCGTGGCGGGACAGGATGTCGGACGCTGACCAGGTGATGCGCCTCCGCAGGCTCTGGATCGACGCGATCTCGTCGAGCACCATCGACCGCAGCCCAGCCGCGACATCGCCATCGCCGCCCCGTCGTCGGCGGCTCGACGTCCGCCTCAAGGGCAAAAGCTCCCAATGCCGCGTCGCTATCGGCCAGCTGGCTGACGATGACCGGCGACGTCGCGGTGACGCGATCGAGCACCGCCATGCGTAGAGACTGCACGCCCTCGTCGTCGACGTCCTGGACCAGACACGGGACCGTACTCAAGCCGACGGTGCGGGCGGCGCGCAGCCGCCGCATGCCGGCAATCACCCGGTAATCGGCGTCGCGGCGCGCCACCAGCAGCGGCTCGATGACACCGAACTCGCGAATCGATTCCTCGAGCGGCTCGAGGTTCAGCGCCTCATCGACGGGCGCCTCGATCTCGGAGATCGGGAGCTCGCGCACCGTGCGTAACGGCGCATCGCCGAGCAACTCATCGACGTAATGGCGCGTATGTCTCATGCTGAAACGCTTCGGGAGGCCCTCCCGCACCGGGCCCTCCCTGCCGTCCCGGTCGTCGTCGTCCCGGTCCCGCGGATCGGGCGCGTCGCCCGGCAGACGGCCGTCGCGCCCGGCTTCGCGCCGGGCGAAGACATCCCCCGCCGCCGATTCCTTCCGCGTGTCTCGATTACCAAACTGATCCCCGCCGCGCTCGAGCGATGAGTCCCCAGAACGATCAATGCGCACGATGAGCTCCTGACGATTGAAACGCTATCGTAACGCAGCTCTGCATTTTTTGACGCTCTCGGATCTGTGGTGGCAGCGCTGCACCCGCTGTCTCGGCGCGAAGGTCCCGCCGCGGCGGACCTTGTTATGCCCCGCACCATAACTCATCGACCTCACGCGATCCTCGCCGCCGCCGGCCCCGCACCGTAACTGCCACGTTGGCTGCAACTTACTTCACGACGCACCTGATGCCAGCGGAGCGGCACCGCGGTTGCGACTAGTAGCCACAGTCGTCATCTGACGGCCCTGATTTATCACTCATCCGCCGCGCCATCGAATCGGGTGCGGAGCAAGCGCGAGGTTACGCGTGTCAGGTCGACGGCGTCATTCGAGGTTTCGCACGCTGGGGGCATGGAGTGGCCGCATGCAAGTCGGACGCGATGTCTCGATTGCGAACGCCCAGGCCAGCGGCGAGCTCGCGGTCGAGAGCGACGTACCCGGGATTGTCGATGAAGAGTTTACGCTCGGACTGCTGGCGCCTGGGGGTCGGATCGACGTCCGCGTGAAAGTGATCGATAGCAACCCGCAGATCGTTGACGGCCTCGTCCGCCATCGGCTCAGGCTGCTGATGCTCGACACCGCGCAGTGACGAGCCGGAACGGAACATGGCGATGATCAACGTGAAAGCACGGCTGTCGAGCCAGGCGATGCTCGGCATTCTGACTCGAGACATCGGCGTGCGGTTACTCGAGATCAGCCGGGGCGGCTGCCTCCTGGAGAGCAGTTGCAGCGTCCCGGCCGGCACCCTCGGCGCGCTGTCGGTCGAGGTCGACGGAATGGTCTACGTGGATCAGGTTCGGGTCGTTCGCTGCCAGTTGCTTGCGGGCGCAGGAAATACGCATCGAGTTGGCGCGGAGTTCCTGTCGCTGCATCTGCCGGCGGAAGACTCTCTTCGCCGCTACGCCGCCGGTTTGACGGCTGGCGCGGGGCTTGGCGATTCGTTGTTGGCGCTTCGTCCGAAGTTGGCGGACTGAAGCTCGGAACGTGCCGCCGCTGAGGCGGCGGCATCGTCGTGGGGCTGAGGCGCAACTGCCCTGGGACGCGGTCGGACTGCGCAAGGACTCACGCCCGTACAGGCCGTTCACCACATTTGGTGAAAAACCCGTGCCATGAGCACGGTCATCACCTGTCGAGCGCGTGCCGTTCCGAACCCTGCGGGGGGGGCTCCCTCGCGATTTGCAGAATCTACGGAGGTAGAGATGAAGAACCTGTTGACTCGTTTCGTTCGCGATGAAGAAGGCCAGGATCTGATCGAGTACTCGCTGCTGGCGGCGCTCATTTCGGTCGTCTGCATCGGCATTCTCCGGACCCTCGGCACGGACATCAACGCGCTGTTTGGCGATATCAGCGCCGCGATTGCGGGAGTCTAGTTCGACCGAGCACGCTGGGCCGACCCGGCGTGCTCACCTTTAACACTTGGTGGACAACGTCATGCTGCGACGATTCTACGGCGAGGACGACGGCCAGGACGTGATCGAGTACGCGCTGCTGGCGGCGCTCGTCGGCATCACCGCGATCGCGGCATGGCAATTGGTGGAAGACAACGTTCGCATCTTCTACGGCGCCAGGACTGGCGCGGCCGGGCCGATCCAGACAATCTCCGGCTGCACGCCGGATCCCGGCGGCGGCGGCTGTTAGACGAATCGGGATGCACGCGTTTTCGATTGAACCCATGACTGTTGCCCAGATTGCTTCCATCGTTGTCGTGCTCGCAGCCTGCGTGCCCGACGTCCGCACCCGGCGTATTCCCAACGCGCTGACGTTCGGCGCGGCGCTGGCGGCGGTGGTATTTCACGGCGCCACGGGCGGCGGGTCCGGGCTGCTGTCGAGTGTGGCGGGATGGTTCGTCGGCGCGGCCCTGTTCTTCCCGTTCTTCGCGCTCCGCGGGATGGGTGCGGGGGACGTCAAGCTGATGGCCGCGGTCGGTGCGTGGCTGGGGCCGCTGATGGTGTTCTGGGCCGCGCTCTACACCTCGTTGGCGGGAGGCGTCATCGGGCTGGCAGTCGCTGCCGCGCACGGGTACCACCGCACGGCAGTAATGAATGTCTCGGCATTAATTGGATTCTGGCGAGTCGCGGGGGTCCGGCCGCTGCCTGAGCTCTCGCTCGAAGGGCCGGCGCCGCGGCTCGCATATGCGATCCCGATCGCGATTGGCACGGTGGCGACGTTATGGCTGAAATGAAACTGTCGCGAAGCTTGAAGTCGGAGCAGGGTGCCGAGCTCATCGAGTTCGCGCTCGTGTTGCCGCTGCTGCTGTTCGTCGTCCTCGGCATCGCCGAGTTCGGCTTCATCTTCATGCGCTACGAGGTCGTCACCAACGCGGCGCGTGAAGGGGCGAGGATGGCGGTGCTGCCCGGATATCAGACGGTCGACGTGCAGGCCCGCGTCATCGCCTACACGAATGCCGGCGGCGCGCCCGGTCTGACGGCGCCGAACGTCGTCGTCGAAGACACGACCGTTCCGCTCGGCGCCGGGATCACGCCGATGCAGTGCAAGCGGGTCACCGTGACCTACACCTACAACTACAGGTTCCTGGTTGGTATCGCGGGGCTGTTCGGCGCGACTTACACGGCGCTCCCGATGCGCGCGATTTCGGAAATGCGGGTCGAGAACCCGAGCAACTAGCTGCGAAGGAGTCCGGAGATGAATCGGAACAAGCGAACTGCCGTCGTCCTGGCCGTGGCGGTGCTGATGGCAGCCATCGCCAGCCTCGGCGTCTACCGCATCGTGACAGCCATGCCGGTCAAGCAGGCCGAGATCACAACCGTCAGCGCTGTCGTCGCGGCCCACCCGCTGAGCCTCGGGACGCGCCTGACATCCGACCACGTCAAGGTCGTCGCCTGGCCGGCCGCCAGCCCGGTGCCGGGCGCGTTCACGAAGGTCGAGGACGTGGTCAACCGCGGCCTGATCACCACCGTCGCCGAGAACGAGCCGCTGACCGAAGGCAAGCTGGCGCCGCTCGAGGCGGGCGCCGGCCTGCCACCTTCAATCCCGCCGGGCATGCGAGCGATCTCGGTCAAGGTCAACGAAGTCGTCGGCGTCGCCGGCTTCGTGGTCCCCGGCACCCGCGTCGACGTGATGGTGACGCTGTCGAATCGCCAGCGCGAGCAGGAGAGCCTGACGCGCACCGTCGTCGCCAACGTGCAGGTGCTGACCGCGGGCACGCGCTACGACCAGGAGAAGGCCAAGGAAGGGACGCCGATTCCGTCGACCGTCGTGACATTGCTCGTCACGCCGGACGACGGCGAGCGTATCGCGCTGGCAGCGTCCGAGGGACAGCTCATGCTGGCCCTTCGCAACCCGCTCGACACCAACCTGGTCGCGACCAACGGTGTCAGAACCGGCGGCCTGTTCGGTCAGGCGCCGCCGGCCCCGAAACCCGTGATGCCGAGAGCGAAGGCCGCCCCCGTCAAAGCGGAGCCAGCGCCGGCGTCTGTTCCCGCGCCCAAGCCCTACGTCGTCGAGGCGTTCCGCGGGCAGAAGCGCTCGGAGGAAATCGTTAAATGACTCTCAACACGTTACTAACAAAGGCCGGCCTGGTCGCCGTCCTCGCGGCGCTGCCCGGAGCGATGATGGCGCAGGTCCCGGCGCCGCCGGCGCCGCCGACGGCCGCACCCGCCGAAAGCACCCAGCGCCCGGCATTCGACCGGGTCGGCCTCACCGCTGGCCGTTCGACGGTCGTGCCGACGGACTTCGACATCACCAGGATCGCGATTACGGATCCGAGCGTCGCCGATGCCGTCGTCGTGCAGCCGCGCGAGATCCTGGTCGACGGCAAGAAACAGGGGACGGTCAGCCTGATCGTCTGGTCGTCGGCCGGCCGCAAGCAGTACGACATCGTCGTCGAGCCCGCGATCACGACGCTCGAGCAGCATCTGCAATCGCTCTTCCCCGGCGAGAACATCGCGATCAGCGTCAGCGAGGAGGCGATCGTCCTTTCAGGGCAGGTCTCGAGCACGAACGTGATGCTGCGCGCAGGTGAGATCGCCCTTGCCTCCGCATCCAAGAGCAAGGTCATCAACCTGCTGCAGGTGCCGGGCGGCAGCGAGAGCCAGCAGGTGATGCTGCAGGTCAGGTTCGCCGAGGTGAACCGCCGCACGCTCACCGAGCTCGGCCTGTCGCTCTTCGCCCTTCGCGAGCGGTTCGCAGCGCGGTCGACGACGCAACAGTTCAGCGGCCCGGACTTCGACGTCGACGATGGTGGACTGGTGTTCAGCGACTACCTGAACCTGTTCTTCTTCGACTTCCAGGAAGGCATCGGCGGGGTCCTGCGCGCGCTCGAACAGAAGGGCGGTTTCCAGAGCCTGGCGGAACCGAACCTGATCGCCTACAACGGCCAGGAAGCCAGCTTCCTGGCGGGCGGCGAGATCCCGATTCCTGTCGTGCAGGCCGGATCGGGCAGCAACGCCGTCACCATCATCTTCAAGGAGTTCGGCATCCGGTTGAACTTCACGCCGACGATCGCCGGCGATGTGATCCGGCTGAAGGTCAGGCCGGAGGTGAGCTCGCTCGACTTCGCCAACGGCATCACGCTCGAAGGCTTCCGGATCCCGGCTCTGACCACTCGCCGGGCCGAGACCGATGTCGAGCTTCGGGACGGCCAGTCGTTCGCGATCGCGGGCCTCCTCGACAACACGTCGCAGGACGATGCGGCAGCGATTCCGTTCATCAGCAAACTGCCCATCATCGGCAATCTGTTCAAGAGCAAGGCAACGCGCGCGGAGCAGACCGAGCTGATGGTGTTGATCACGCCGCGGCTCGTACGGGCGCTGAACCCGGACGAAGTGCCGCCGCTCCCGACCAATATTCGTCCCTTCATCAAGAAGGGCGACATCGGGCAGCAGCTCGAAGGCTCCGGCGGAGTGGTAGACGCTCCCGCGAACGGCGTCGCGCCGAAGCGGTCCAATAACGCGGGCGGGTCACAGCGATGACTCCTCGATGCCGCCGTCGAAACGGCGCAGCCGACGAACGAGGCGCCGTGATCATCCAGGTCGCGATTGCCCTGCTCGCCCTGCTTGCGCTCTGCTCGTTCGTCTTCGACTACGGCGTGATGTGGGTCAGTCGCGGCCAGGCCCAGACCTCCGCCGACGCCGGCGCCCTCGCCGGCGCCATCGCCCTTGCCTTCGACAACTCCACCGATCAGGCGGGGGCTCGCGCCAAGGCGATCGCGGTGGCGCAGCGAAATCTGGTGTGGACGCAGCAGCCCGACGTCACGGGCGCCGATGTGACGTTCCCGGCCTGCCCTCCCGGCGCGCCGGGCGTCCCCGATACGTGCATCAAGGTCGACGTCTATCGCAATCAGCGAGCGGGCGGCAATCCGCTGCCGACCTACTTCAGCCGACTGGTCGGCGTCATGAACCAGGGTGTGCGGGCGACCGCGACGGCACAGATGGTGACCGGCGACACCACCGACTGCCTCAAGCCGTGGGCCATCATCGACCGCTGGGACGAGTACGATACCGCCACCAACGGCGCGGAGTCGGAATACCCCAACCCCGATCCGGACTTCGGGCCGGCATCGACGTTCGATCGCTATTCCGACGGCCGTGGCGGCAGTCCGCCGCAGGAAAACGATCGCTACGTCCGCCCGGAGGCCGGCGTGACCGGCACGGGCTTCCGCCTGCCGCAGGACGAAGGACGCCAGTTCGCCATCAAGGTCGGAACCAATACGAACGCGACGGTCTCGCCGGGTTGGTTCCGCGCCATTCGTCTGCCGCGCCTCGACGGCCAGAGCGGCGGCAACGTCTATCGAAACAACATCACGTCGTGCGGCGGCCTGCCCTCCAGCTTTGCCGATCCCGCGACTGTCTGTCCGACCAGTATCGGCAACGACACGCGAGCGTATTGGGCGGAGCGCGGTTGTTACGAAACCGAGCCCGGCAACATGGTCGGCCCCACCGACCACGGCATCGACGATCTCATCGGCCGCGACACCGGCGCGTCATGGGGCAACGGCGGCGTCGTCGGCAGCGCCTTCTCGCCGCCAACGTCGAGCCCGCGCGTCGTTCCGATCGGCGTGATGGACATCGACTGGTTCCTTTCGCAGGACCCGAGCGGCAGCAACGGTGTGATTCGCCTGGTGAACATCTACGGATTCTTCGTCGAGGGCATGGGTGACGTGAATCCCGTGACCGGTGCGATGACGCTGAACCCGAACGGCGACAACGTCATCGGGCGCATCATGACCATCCCGTCGATGTCGCGCGGATCCTCGTCGCTGCCGAACAATGCCGCCTTCCTGCGGTCGATCATCCTGGTTCGTTGAGCGAGGCTGCCGTGTCTGTATCCCTTACTATCGTCGGTTCGCGTGACGCACACCTCGAGCAATGGATTGGGTCCTGCGACCTGCCCCTGATGATCTCGTGGGTGCCGCAGTTGGCAGCCCTGCTGGTCCCGACGGCAACGCCGGGCCAGGTGTTGCTGCTCGATTTGAGACGGTCCGGTCAAGTACCGGCAGACCTGCCGCTGCTCAAGAAGCAGCATCCGAATACGAACGTCATCCTGCTCGCGGCGACGCTCGATCCCCGGCTGATGCTCGACGGCATGCGCGCCGGCGTGGGCGAGTTCCTGGCCGAGCCGCTGGTGGCATCGGAGCTGTCCGCGGCGATTACCCGACTGGTCGACCAGCGGCCGGCGGAGCCGACCGGTCCGGTCTTTGCCTTCGTCGGCGCCAAGGGCGGGGTCGGAGCGACCACTGCGGCGGTGAACGTCGCCACCTCACTCGCGAAGCTCTCGAGCGACGGTGCGGTCCTGATCGATCTGCATCTGGCGTACGGCGATGCCGCGGTCTACCTCGGTGCCGAGACGCGCTACTCGGTCGTCGACGCGATGGAGAACCTGCACCGGCTCGACAGCGCCTTCTTCAAGAGCCTGCTGGCGCACACGCCGTCCGGCCTCGATCTGCTGGCGTCGTCGGACCGACCACTGACGAAGCCGGTCGAGCATCACCGCCTGGCGACGATCGTCGACTTCGCGGCGACGCAGTTTCCCTACACGGTTCTCGACGTGCCTCGATCCGATCTCGGCGTGCTGGACAGCCTCGATCGCGCCTCGACAATTGTCGTCGTCGCGAACCAGGAGCTCGCCACGGTTCGCAATGCCGGCCGGATGGCGGCGGCGTTCCGCGGCCGTTACAAGTCCGCCAAGGTGATGACGGTTATCAACCGCATCGACCGCGGCGCCGAGATCGGTCAGCAGGATATCGAGCGGGCGGTGGGCGGTGCCATCGCCCATCAGTTTCCCAGCGACTATCGCCGCGCCCTGCACGCGATGAACAAGGGACGGCCGCTCGCGCTCGACAATCACAACGATCTGTCGGCGTCGTTCAAGGCCCTGGCGCACGAGCTCGCCGGCATCAAGGCGGAGAAGCGGCAGGCTGAGAAGTCGAGCGGCCTGCTGGGACTCTTTCCGGCACGCAAGACCTAACGGCGTCCAGACAGTAGACACAGGGAGCAGAAGCGAATGAAGGTAGTGACCGCCCAGGCGGATACGCGGAGCGCAGGATACCAGGAGCTGAAGGGCCGCATCCACCAGGAGCTGCTCAACCGGCTCAACCTCGATCGGCTGACGCGGGTCACCCGCGACGCCGCCGAACCCGAGATTCGCGCCCTGATCGGCGGCATCCTCGATCGCGATCGAGAGAAGACACCGCTCAGCCTCTTCGAGCGCGAATTGCTCGTCACCGATGTTCTCCACGAGCTCTTCGGACTCGGACCACTCGAGGGCCTGCTCGCCGACGCGGCGGTCTCGGACATCCTGGTCAACCGCTACGACCAGGTCTACGTCGAACGCAACGGAAAGCTCGAGCCCACCGAGGTCACGTTCAAGGACGAGAAGCACCTGCAGCAGATCATCGAGCGAATCGTCAGCTCGATCGGGCGCCGCATCGACGAGTCCAGCCCGATGGTCGACGCCCGACTCGCGGACGGCTCGCGCGTCAACGCCATCATTCCGCCGCTCGCTCTCGACGGCTCGGTGCTCTCAATCCGGCGTTTCCGCACCGATCGCCTCGGCGCCGACGATCTCGTCGGCCGCGAGTCGTGGACGCAGCCGATGCGCGACTTCCTGCAGGCGGCCGTCGCCTGCCGCCTGAACGTCATTGTCTCCGGCGGCACCGGCGCCGGCAAGACGACGCTGCTCAACATCCTGTCCAGCTTCATCACCGACACCGAGCGCGTCGTCACGATCGAAGATGCGGCGGAGCTGAAGCTGCGACAGCGCCACGTCGTCCGGCTCGAGACCCGGCCGCCGAACATCGAAGGCAAGGGCGCCGTCCGCCAGCGCGACCTCGTCGTCAACGCGCTGCGAATGCGGCCGGACAGAATCGTGGTTGGCGAGGTCCGCAGCGAAGAAGCGCTGGACATGCTGCAGGCGATGAACACCGGTCACGACGGCAGCTTGACGACGATCCACGCCAACAGTCCGCGCGACGCCCTCTACCGCCTCGACACGATGGTGGCGATGGCCAACCTGAACATCCCGGAGCGGGCGGTGCGGCAGCAGATCTCGTCGGCGGTCAATCTCGTCGTCCAGATCTCGCGAATGGCGGACGGCACGCGCAAGGTCATCGCCGTCACCGAGCTGACCGGCATGGAAGGTGACGTGATCACGATGCAGGACCTGTTCCTGTTCGAACGAACCGGCCTCGGGCCGGACGGCCGCGTGCGGGGCCGGTTCCGCGCTACCGGCATCCGCCCGAAGTGCTCGGAACGGCTCGCCTCGTCGGGTGTGCACCTGCCGATGGAAATGTTCGAACACGTAAAGATGATCGCGTAAACCGGGAACGTCGCTTTCGATCCAGTCGAGGACGAGAACATGCTGATCGTTGCGCTTACATTCGTGCTGATTCTGTCGATCGTGCTGGGCACGTACTACGTGTTCATCCTCGGGCCGGAGCGGAAGGAAGAGCGGGCGCTTCGCAGGCGGCTCGGCCACACGCCGCGTGCCGCCGCCGCCACCTCGCTCGAACGTCCGACGCAGAAACTGAGCGGCGTCGGCGCCGTCGACGGGCTGCTGAAGCGTGCCGCCGGCGTCTCCGGACCGCTCGAGCGGCTCGTCACCCAGTCCGGGTTGAAGATCACGGTCGGCACGCTCGTGCTGGCGGCGGCGTTCACCGCCTCGGTCGCCTACTTGATCGTCAAGTCCGTCACCTACTACACCTACCTCGGGCTGGCCGCGATGCCCTTCGGCGCCATGATCCCGTTCATGGTGGTACGCCACTTCCGCAAGGCGCGGCTGGAAAAATTCGAGGAGCAGTTTCCCGAATCGATCGAGCTGATTGCGCGCGCGCTGCGCGCCGGTCATGCCTTCCCGACCGGGCTACAGATGGTGGCCGACGAAATGCCCGAGCCGGTCGGCAGCGAGTTCAAGCTGGTTTACGACCGCCAGAACTTCGGCATGCCGATGAGCGAGGCGTTGAAGGGGATGGCGGAGCGCGTGCCTGTGCTCGACGCCCGCTTCTTCGTCACCGCGGTGCTGACGCAACGGGAAACCGGGGGCAACCTGTCGGAGGTGCTCGACAACCTCGCGTCGGTGATGCGCGAACGGTTCAAGGTGCGGCGTCAAGTCCGCGTCATCACGGCACACGGACGGATTACGGGCTGGATTCTCGCGGGCTTGCCGCCGGCGCTGGCGGGCGTGCTCTGCCTCATCGCTCCGGAGCAGATGAAGCTGCTCGTCACCGATCCGCTGGGGATCAAGATGGTGGCGGTCGCGGCCATGATGCAAATCACCGGGACGATCATCATCCGTAAACTCGTCAACATTCCGTATTAAGGCCGCATCATGACATTCGACTTAATCGTCACACTGGCGGCGGTGTTCCTCGCCGTCGCGCTCATCGGCGGCTGGGGCGCGGCGGCGGTGCTCTCGGCGAGGTCACCGGAGCGGCGGCGCCTGCAGCAGTTCGCCACCGCCGGCGGCGCGGGTGAGCTCTCGATTGGCCCGGTCAGCCTGGTCGACAGCATCGACCCGCGCTTCCGGGGCATTCCCGGCCTCCTGCCGAAGTCGCCGAAGGACATGAACCGGCTGCGCAAACGTCTCGCGCGCGCCGGCTACCACTCGCCGACGGCGATCGCCGTGTATGGCGCCTCGACGTTGATCGTCCCGGCCGTGCTGGCGCTGGCCACCTGGCTGGTCGTCGGCAACAGGGGCTTCATCATCGTCGTCCTGTTCACGGCGCTCGGGGCGCTGCTGCCCGGCGTGATACTGGCGCGTCAGATCGCGCAGCGCAAGCTCCAGATCGAGAACGGACTGCCGGACGCGCTCGACCTCCTCATCGTCTGCGTCGAAGCCGGCTGCGCGCTCGATCAGGCAATCGTCAAGGCCAGCGACGAGCTCGAGATCGCCTATCCGGCCCTGACTGAAGAATTGCGGATGATCAACACCGAGATGCGTGCCGGCAAGCCGCGCCTCGAGGCCTTCAAGAACTTCGCCGCGCGCACTGGCGTCGACGATGTGCGAAGCCTGGTGGCGCTCCTGGTGCAGACCGACAAGTTCGGCACCAGCATCGCCCAGGCGCTGCGGACCCACGCCGAGACGTCGCGGACCAAGCGGCGCCAGCGCGCGGAGGAGCGGGCCGCCAAGATCGGCGTGAAGCTGGTCTTCCCGCTCGTGCTGTTCCTGTTCCCCGCCCTCTATGTCGTGATACTCGGGCCGGCCGTCATCCAGTACATCAACGTCTTCAAGACTACCGTCGGTCGTTAACACCAACTCAACAGGAGATTCACATGGACACAACTCAAATGGTGCTCGTCGCGGTCGGCGCACTGCTGCTGCTCTTTTACGTGGCGCGCCGCCGCTCGCGCCTCGGCCGCGAGGACTAATCGGTGCTTCAATCGACTGCGCACACGCTTCTGCTCGTTGGCGTCATCGGGTTGGCAGGGTGCGCGGCCCGCGGTCGACCAGTCGCGTCAGCCCCTCGGGACGCCGCCGCCCCCGCGGCGACGGCACCCGAGGGCTCTCTCGGCGAGTACATCGAGAAGATTCGCCACCTGAGCTCCGCCGTGCGAACGCTCAGCACCGCGAACGGCGTCGCCACACTCGAGAGTCGCGATCCCGAGCTCGCCGCGGCCCTGGGGCGCCTGCAGGCGGAACCTGGGGTTGCGGCGCACCTCGCGGTCGGCGAACACTACCGCGTCCGCGGCGTCCTCGACTCGGCGCACAAGCACTTCACCGCCGCCGTCAAGATCGATTCGGCGAACGCCGACGCCTACGAGGGCCTGGCGAAGACCTGGCGTGACTGGGGCGTGGCGCGAGCCGCCATGGGCGATGCGGCGCGCGCGCGCTTCTACGCGCCGAAGGCCGCCAGCGTCCAGAACACGATGGGTACCATCCTCCAGGCGCTCGGCCAAGCGGACGACGCCCGGAAGGCGTACGAACGCGCCGTCGCGCTCGAACCGCGCGCGACGTATGCCATCAATAACCTCTGCTACCTGTCATTTCTCGAGGGCCGCATGGACATGGCTGTCGCGCAATGTCAGCGCGCGGTCGAGATCGAGCCGGCCCTCAAGGCCGCCCGCTACAACCTGGCGCTCGCCCACGCCGGTGCCGGCAGGATGGACCTGGCGGCCGAAAGCCTCGCGGCGGGCGGCGACGCCGCCGAAGCCAGCTTCAACCTCGGCATCCTTCACCTGGCCCGGCGCGACTATCGCCGCGCCGCGTCGGCCTTCGACGCCGCGAGCCGCGCCAGGCCCACGTTCAATCTCGCCCGGGAGCGCGCCCTCCAGGCGCGCGTGCTGATGCACGCGTCGGCCGGCATCGGCGCGGTCCAGGACGACGGAGGCGAAAAGTGAGCAACTCCTTGTTACTGGCGCGAGACGTCATTCCCCACCCGATCGCGCCGCAGACGCTCGAAGAAAGCGGTCTCTCGCTCGATCTGGTGCTGCAGCTCGTGCTCAAGATGCTGCACTTCTCCGGCGAGCTCTCCGGAACCGAGCTGTCGCGGCGGATCGGCCTGGCGTTCCGGGTGCTGTCTCCGGCGATTGATCTGCTGAAGACGGAGCAACAGTTGATGATTGTCGGCGGCGGTTTCGTCGGCGGCGCCTCCTACCGCTACCGCATCACCGACGCCGGCCGCACCCGTGCGGCGCTGTTTCTCGAGAACAGCCACTACGTCGGCTCCGCGCCCGTGCCGCTCGGCGCAGTACCTACGAGTACATGCGCGCCTTTCGCGCCGCGGCGCCCGGCAATGCCACGCAGGAGCGGATTCGCGCGCGCCTTCAGCCATCTCGTCATCAGCGACAAGGTGCTCGACCAGCTCGGACCGGCGATCAATGCCGGCCATTCGATGTTCGTCTACGGGCCGCCGGGAAACGGCAAGACGGTCATCTCACAGGCGATTCGCTCGCTCCTCGACGGCGACATGGCCATACCGCACGCCCTCGAGGTCGAGGGCAACATCATCCGCGTCTTCGATCCGGTGAACCACGAGGTCGTGGACGAGGACGGCGACGACCAGGGCATCACCGCGGAGTCGGCGCACGATCGACGCTGGATCCGCTGCCGACGGCCGATGGTGATGGTCGGCGGTGAGCTGACGCTCGCCTCGCTCGAACTCAGCTACAGCCCGACCACCGGCTTCTACCGCGCCCCCGTCCAGGCGGTCGCCAACGGCGGCGTGCTCGTGATCGACGACTTCGGCCGCCAGACGTGCTCGCCGCGAGATCTCCTGAACCGCTGGATCGTCCCGCTCGAGAGCCGGGTCGATTTCCTCACGCTCCAGACCGGACAGAAGTTCGAGCTGCCGTTCATGACCCTCGTCGTCTTCGCGACCAACATCCGGCCGGCGGAGCTGGTCGACGAGGCGTTCCTCCGCCGTATCCAGTACAAAATCTTTGCCGAAAGCCCGACCATCGACGATTTCACCAGGATCTTCCAGAACAACTGCCGCGACCTCGGCGCGACGTTCGAGGCGGGCCTGATCGAACACCTGCTCTACGACTACTACCGCCCGCGCAAGATTGCGCTCCGCGGCTGCCATCCGCGTGATCTGATCAAGCAGGCGCTGTCGCTCGCCTCGTATCTCGACCGGCCGCCGCATCTCACGCCCGACCTTGTGGACGCGGCCTGCAACAGCTATTTCGTCGACGACCGGGAAGAACCGGCGGTTTACGTCTGACGACGATGACCTTCCTAGTGCTGCTGCTGACGTCCGTGCTGCAGACCTCAATCGAGGCGGCGCGAGCCCCCGTGCCGGCGAGCGCGACGACGACGAGCGCGAGCGGTATCAGCGTGCGCATCACCTCTCCGCTCGGGCGCTCCGGTGCGCACGGCAAGATCCGGATCGTCGCCCAGGTGCGCAGCGACGATGCGGCGCCGGTGCAACCCGTGCGCTTCCTGATCGATCAGCAGCTGTTCAAGACCGACAGCGATGGCCCGCCCTACGTTGTCGAGTGGGAAGATGAAAACCCGTTCGAGCGCCGCGAAATCACGGTCGAGGTCACTGACGGTCACGGCAGGGCCGCGACCGACCGTGTGGTTCTGGAGCCGTTCGATATCGTCGAGGAATCGCAGGTCACCAGCGTGCTGCTGGAAGTCGCGGTCCAGGATCAGGCGGGCCGCTTCGTGAAAGGCATCGAGCTCGGCGCGCTTCTCGCTGCGGGAAGGCGGCGTGCCGCAGAAGCTGGATCTGGTCCGACAGGAAGAGGTCGGCGGGACGTTCTCACTGCTCGTCGACGCGAGCGCGAGCATGTCGCGGCGAATGGACTTCGTCCAGCAGACGGCGGCGACCCTCGTCGACTACATGTCGCCGCTCGATCGCATGGTCATCGCGCCCTTCGCCAAGTCGCTGCTGGCGGTGACAGGCCCGACCGCCGATCGCCAGACCATTCTCGAGGCCATCGCCGCCATCCGCCCCGGCGGCGGCACGGCGATATTGAACTCGCTGGCCGAGATGTCGAGCCGGCTCGGCATCCGCCGAGGGGCGGCGGGCGGTCGTGCTGATCACGGACGGCTACGACGAGCACAGCACGACCTCCATGGATCAGGCACTCGCGGCCGCGAAACAGAATCAGGTCACGGTTTACGTCATCGCCATCGGCGGCGTTGCCGGCATTTCGCTGAAGGGCGAGCGGGCGCTCCGTACCCTGGCGAAAGAGACTGGCGGGACAGCGTTCTTCCCCGCTACCGACGGCCAACTCGCCGCGGTCCACACCGCGCTGGTCGAGGACGTCCAGAATCGCTACCTGCTCACCTACACGCCGAGCAACCAGGCGAACGACGGAAGCTGGCGCGTCATCGATGTCGACTGCGGCGATCCGAAGCTGAAAGTCAGAACGCGCGCCGGCTATTTCGCCCCGAAGCCTGGTCCGATCCGGCCGCAGCTCGAGTTCACCGCCATCGACCCCGAGGGCAAGTACCTCGAGGTTTCAGCCGACGATATCGAGGTCGTCGAAAACGGCGTGCCTCAGACAGTCGAGGTCTTCCACGAGGCGACGCAGCCGCTGTCGATCGTGCTCGCCCTCGACAACAGCGGCAGCATGCGGCAGCGCGAGGCCCACGTCGTCGAGAGCGCCCGCGGGTTCGTCGCCGCGCTGCGTCCCGACGACCGGGTCGCCGTCCTGCACTTCGCCGACGAATCGACGTTGGCGCATGACCTGGGCCCGAACAAGGATGCAGCGCAGGCGGCGATCGCGCAGTATCGGGCTTCCGGCGGCACCGCACTGTATGACGCGATCGCCGAGTCATTGACCCGGCTGCACCACGCCGAGGGCCGGCGCGTGCTGGTCGTCATGACCGACGGCCGCGACGAGAACAACGCCGGAAACGGTCCCGGCAGCGCGCGGAGCTTCGATCAGGTGCTCGCAACCCTCAGGGAGAGCGGCACGACGGTGTTTGCGATCGGCCTCGGTACCAAGGTCGACGCCGGTCCGCTGAACACGCTGGCCGAGCTGTCGGGCGGCCGTACGCTGCTGCCGAGCGACGTATCGCAGCTGAGCGCCGAGTTCGCGCGCGTCGTCGAGGACCTCCGCCGGCGCTACTTCGTGAGCTACACCTCGACGCACGTGCAGCACGACGGCAGCTGGCGCAGCGTCCAGATTCGACTCAAATCGCTTCCTGGCGCCGTCGTCCGCTCGAACGGCGGATACACGGCGCCGGAGCGCTGAGACAGGGAAGGCTATGAGGACTTCGGGCACCGGCCATTCCGACGCGTGGATGATGGTGATTCCGGCCGGAGCGCTGGTGATCTTCACCTCCTTCGCCAGCGGCGGCACGGCGGGACTGCTGTATTCGCTCAACAACCTGGCACGAGCCGCGCTCGATGCCGTCGCCGACCTGGTATCGCGCCTGTTCTAGTTGGCTGGCTCGAAGGCAGAAGAAAGCAGCGTTTATGCAGGTCCACAGTATGAGGCTCGACGAGATTCTTCGACGTCAGTCAGACATCGCCTGGCACGAGGGCGTGTCGGTCGTCCAGGCAATCTGCCGCGGCTTGACGGACGCAGCGAACGGTGACGCACGTTTCCCGTTGGCGGAGGAGGTCTCGATCTCGGCCGAGGGCGTGGTTTCGTTCATTCGCCGACCGTCGGGCTTCCCCGGGGTGCTCGCAGCCGGGCGTCTCCTCGGTGAAATGCTGCAGGCCGACGTTCCCGCGAAGCTTGGCCAGATCCACACCGATGCGGTTGCGTCTCCGCCGGCATTCGCGTCGATCGAGGAATTCAGCGCAGCGCTCGCCTATTTCGAGCGTCCCGACGCTCAGGCCCTGATTGGACAGCTCTGCCTTCGCTCGGCGGCCCAGGCCGGTGTCGCTCGCGAAACGCCGCTGAATCTGGCGACCATCGTGGACTTTCTTCCGGAAGGCGGCTCACGCGGCAGCCGGGACGCCCCAGCCACGCCTACCGCGGCGCCGGGCGAGGCTGATGCGGACGAACATACCGCCGCACTGCGAGCCCGGTTGCAGGGCGCTCCAGCCTATGAGCCGGCGCGTCGAAGGCGGAACGCATGGACCGCCGTCGCACTAGGCGCAGTTGTGATCGTATCCGGGGCGCTGCTGGCCTATGGGCGGGACCGTCTCATGCCCGTGGGGCTCGAGACCGACGCCGCATCAGGTGCGACAACATCGGCGCCGGAATCCACAACCACCACCAGCGCTCGGCCGGGCGCCAGATCTGCCGCGGTGAAGACGGGCTCGGCGGGGCAGCGGGTCCTTCCTCCGCCGCACACCGGCGATGGCAGGACGGTGGCGCCGGCGGAGAACCGCTAAGGCAGTGTCAGCGACCGAGCCGGGCAGTTCAGCGGCGGGGTGGATTGTGTCCGCTACCGAGATCGAGCCGTACCTGCCTGATTCGCGCCCGCCGGCAGCGCCGGCGGTAACTCTGCATCCGACGCGACCCGAAGGAGAGCGCACCGTCCGGCCCGGACGCGAGCGCCGACTTCGTCTACACCCGGGGAAATCCCGACGTCGTTCCCCCGGTTGCCATTCGTCCGCACCTGCCGTCGGAGCCGCCTGCCGGTTACGCGCCGGACCGCCTCATGGTGCTCGAACTGGTGGTGTCGACCACGGGGGATGTCGAGAGCGTCCGTCTGCTCACTGCACCGAAAACCGTCAACGACTTCATGATCGTCAGCGCCGCCAAGGCGTGGTTGTTTGCCCCTGCAAGGCGAAACGGCCACCCGGTGAAGTACAAGCAGCGGCTCCGGTTCATCGTCCCGTAAGACCCGATTGCCGACTCGCGCGACGGCGGTGTTTTGACCCTCCTTCTGCCGACGAAAATCCGACAGATGGCGGACTATGGCGATCACAATCTTGCGGCAGACCCGCGCCGGCGCCACGCCTCCCTATGTAGTTCGGCTTATCGGCAGAATTCCCTCCCCTACTGGCTCCATGGCCGAGGTTGGCATCCTGATTGCGAGCGGCGGTGCGTCCGGAGGGACGAAGGGAGGGGACGTGGCGCAGGCATCGCTGCTCATCGGCGACAGTCGTCAAATCACGGCCGTGCGAGACCTGGCGTGGCGCGCCGCTCAGGGCGACGCCAAGGCGCTCATAACGGGCGAAAGCGGCGTCGGCAAGGACCTCGTCGCGCGAGAGATCCATGCGCGATCCAGGCGCGCGCGGGCGCCGTTCGTGCCCGTGAACTGCGCCGGGCTGGCGGAGAGCCTGCTCGAATCAGAGCTGTTCGGACACGTGCGCGGCAGCTTTACGGGCGCCTACCGCGATCGCCGCGGGATGATCCAGGAAGCCGACGGCGGCACCCTGTTCCTGGACGAAATCGGCGAAATGAGCCTGCGAATGCAGGCGATGCTGCTCCGATTCCTGGAGAACGGCGAAGTCCAGACGATCGGACAGCAGGCTCCGCGGCAGGTGAACGTCCGCGTCATCGCGGCGACCAATCGCAACCTCCCGGAGCGCGTCGCCTCGGGAGAATTCCGCGAGGATCTGCTGTACCGCCTCGGCGTGATCAACATCGTCGTGCCGCCCCTCCGGGACCGCATCGAGGACCTGCCCGCCCTCGTCGAGCACATCCTCGGCATGGGCGGGCACGCGGTGCGCGTTTCGCCAGAGGCCGCGCAACTGATGAACGGCTATCGCTGGCCGGGCAACGTCCGTGAGCTCCAGAACGTCGTCGAGCACGTGGTCTATCTCGCCACCGGCGACACGATCATGCCGGCGGACCTTCCCGAAGTCGTGCGGACTGCCGCACAGAATCTCGTGTGTCGTCACGAACGGCGACGGCAGCTCGCCGACGACTTGTTCGAAGGCTTACTGGCGCGCAACTTCACCTTCTGGGACCACGTCCATCCCCTGTTCCTCGCCCGCGACCTGACACGGCACGACGTACGCGAACTGGTCAGCCGCGGCCTGGCCGCGACTCACGGGAACTATCGCACAATGCTGCGCCTCTTCGGCATGGTCGAGAGCGACTATCCGCACTTCCACAACTTCCTCGCGGCGCACGGCTGCAAGGTCGATTTCCGGAGCTTCCGAAAGGGCACGCCGGCGGCGCGGCCACGGAAGCTCGAGGCCGTCTGAGTCGGACCCGGATGGCGGACCATTTCCTGCGCCGGTTGCTGGTCGCTGATGATCAGCCACGGCGACTCGTCAACGTGACGCGGTCGATCGTCGTCGCGACCGCCATCGAACTGGCGGGCGATTCGGTGGCGCGAAGACGAGGCCTGCTCGGCCGGGATCATCTGCCGGCGGGGACGGCGCTGGTCATCGCTCCATCAAATGCCATTCACATGTTCGGCATGCGCTTCGCCATCGACGTCCTGTTTGCGCGCCGCAACGGCCAGGTCGTCAAGCGAGTGCGGGCATTGGCGCCGCGCCGAGTGGCCCTGGCGTGGAGCGCGTTCGCCGCAATCGAGCTATGCGCGAACAGCCCGGCGGTCGCCGCTACCGACATTGGCGACTACCTGGAGATCGAGTAGATTCGATTCAATGCGACTGGACCTCTGGCTCGATATCGCGTGCCTTTTCAAGACGCGGTCGGAAGCGCAGAAGGCATGCCGTAACGGCCGGGTCGACGTCAACGGCCAGGCGGCCAAATCCCATCGAGAGATCAAGGCTGGGGACGAGATCGAGATCAGTCGGCCCCTCGGTCGACGGCAGCAGCTGATCGTTCGCGGTCTCACTGAGCGGCACGTCGCCAAGGCTGAAGCCCGCTTGCTCTACGAGGACACGTCTCCCCCGCCTACCGCGGACGAAATCGAAGCTCGTCGTCTTGCCCGGCTGGTCCGGCCCTTTACTCGCCCGGCCGGCTCAGGGGCGCCAGACAAGCGCGAACGGCGGGCACTGCAACGTCTGAAACGGCATTTCTAGCGCTGTCGCGCACCTTGTGCGGAAACACGCACACAGCGTGTTCCAATATGAGAATCCGGTACCCGGACGGAACACTCTGACTTCTCTTCGAAAAATGGCCATAATCCGCGCTTCTGTGACTTTATGTGTCATGGCTGTGTCGCATTTCGGCGCACTTTTGGGTTTCGCGCACATAGTTTCATCGACGCGTTATCCCGCAATTGCAATATATTCAATACGTTACGAATAACGGCTCAGCCATTGCGTCCCTACCGTGACCAGTGCCGGGCGCCGCCGGGCAGCGATTCGCGGAGCGGCTCCGCGGAGATGGGAATCGTATGGAAACGATTGGCGACGCAAGTGATCTCAAGCAGCAGCTTCGGCAGTACCGAGGACGAACTGACGCGGTTGCGCGTGGAGAACGATCAGCTCCGGCGGTCGTCGCAGGCGTTCGGGGAACTGGCGGAGCGCCTGAGCATCGCACTGAGAACGGCAACGCGAGTCAATCGCCGCTCGGTGCTGGCCGCGGACGCCGGACGTCCATTGCGCGCCGAGTCCTAGCAGCTAGGCTGGGCGGTAACTCGTGGCGCCGCTGAGTGGTCAGCCGCGGTGCGGAGTTGACCGACTGAGTGTCACGACAAGGTCGCGGCGGAGTGCTCGAGGGCCTTGGCCGTCAGCGCCTGCCTGAGCGTGCCCTCGGCTTCGAACATTTTGCGCTGCAGGACCTGCGCGATGGCGTGGCGGTAGGTCGACTCGCGGAGCACTTCGCGCAGTGCCGCGCCAGCGCGATCCAGCCCCTCGTGGAATTGCCGTTTGACCCAAGCATCGTGCTGCACCACGTCGTCGGGGCCGTCGGGCAGCAATTCCTGCAGTAAATCCCTGGTATAACCCTCAAGGAGGCGGCCGGCGAACTCGGTGAGTTCCTCGGCCGACAACTGGCCGCGGCGTCGAATCTGGTCGACGAGTTTCACGCACAGGGCGCGTCTGCGGCCGGCTCTCGAATCTGCTTGGCGGTCTGGCATCGAACTATTTGTCGTAAAGTCGACGATCTGATGGAATTCTTTCAGACCTCGACAGTTGGCGCGTCCATCGAGATCTCGCCACGGTTACGCGGTTCGTGTGCTAGAATCAGGAGTTACGGTCGGCGCCCCATCGGCACCGGCGCACTTACTCGCGTCAGGCGTCCCGCGCCCAACGCCCAGATTTACAAGGATCGATCCAACAGTGGCCAGTCACGATTCCGCGCTCAAAGCGCACCGCCAGAACGTCAAGCGCCGTGAACACAATCGCCAGCTGCGTACGCGGCTGCGCGGCGCCCTGCGCGACATCCGCGCCGCCATCGACTCGGGGAATCCTGACAGCGTGAAGGACGCGCTGCGGGCGACGATTTCCATGGTGGACAAGATGGCCGCCAAGGGCCTGATCCATCGCAACACTGCCGGCCGCTACAAGTCGCGCCTTGCGGGCCGCGTCGCCAAGCGCGCCGCCGCTGCCTGATTGCGTCTTCCCGGCCGGACCGGCAGTCCGGCCGCTCACTTCCTCCCGCACAACTCGACCACCAGTCGCTCGAGCAGCACGCGGTGATCTCCGGCTGAACTTTTCAGATCGAGGTCGGTGCGGAACAGCGCCTCTATCGCCGGCCGCACCCGCCGGGCGTCGAGCATCGGCAGCTTCTCACGCACGAACCAGGCAAGCTGCCCCAGAATCATGAACGGAACCGCGCCAGACTCGAACGACAACCCGAGTTGCCGCAGCGCGGTCGCGGCGTCGCCTCGCTGAATCGCGTTGGTGACGGCCCAGTCGTCCTGGGCGGTTTCGGCGGTGACGATCTCCTGCGCGTCGGCAACGGTGATCCGCGGCTTCCCCGCCGCGTAAAGCAGCAGCCGGTCGACGTCGCCCCGCAGCCGGGCGATGTCAGTACCAGCCCGTTCGGCGACGAGGCGCGCCGCGGCCGGATCGATCTGCTGCCCTGCGTCCGCGGCCGCCTGACGAACCATTTGCTCGGCCTGGCGCGCAACCTGGCGCAAATCGACCCTCGCATCCTTGCTCCCCTTGAGACCCCAGCACTCGACAATCGTCGCCTGCTTCTGCAGCGCCTTGTAGAGCCGCCGGGTGCGATCGACGTCGGCGGCGACGAAGATCAGGGTCGTCTGCGGTTCCGGTGCCTTGACGTAGTCTTCGAGGGCGTCGGCGCTCGCCGGACCGTCCTCGTCGACGGCGTCGCTCCGACTTTCCCTTCCGCCTGGGTTTGAGAAACCTCTCGGCGCGAAGCACGACGACGACGCGCCGCGGCGCCATCATCGGCAGAAGACGCGCGGCCTCGGCGACGGCGGCCGCCGTCACTGACTTGTCGCTGGCGTAGAGGCGTTCGAGGTTGAATGCGCGCAGTTCGTCTTCAACCGTGCCCGAGAGCTCGGCTACCAGCCGCGACATCTCGGCTTCGTCGTCGCCGACGATGAGGTAGAGCGGATCGGGACGGCCGGCGGCAACCTGTTTTCGCACCGCCGCCGGAGTCGCCGTCGGCACGCTAGAAGGCTTCGAGGATGGCGCTGACGATCGTCCGCGCAAACTCCGATGCGAGACGCTCGACCGCGTTGGTGTTCTGGCCGAGGAAGGCGGCGGCGTCGGGAGCGACGACGGTCGTTACGTCGTACTGCTCGGTGAACGCCATCGCCGGGTTCTGCCACAGCACCTTGTCGGCCTTGACGTCGCGGAACTCGATCCTGGCGACGATGGTGATGGCGTAGCGCGTCGCCTGCTGCTGCTGGTTGAACGCGGACGCGGCGAGCGCGATGTTGAGAATCTCCCCGGTCAGGACCGCGTCGACGCCGACCCGCTCGGTTTCGACCTTGTAGCGGCCGCGGCCGATCAGCTCCGAGCGCACGCGATCGGTGATCGTCCGCTCGACGTCGAACACCGGCGTGTTGTTGACGAACATCGGCACGCCGATCGTGCGGATGTAACTGGGCAGGAACGAGCCCCTGCCGGCGAGCGAATACCCGCACCCCGACGACATTGTCGCCGCGAGCAGGACGAATGACAGCGCCAGGCCGCGGACCATGGAGCGAAGTGTGTGCGGCATGACTACGCGACCACCACGCTGACGATGCGGCTGGCCGCGCCGCCGGCGACCACGATCTTCTTCACCGTCTTCCCTTCAATCTGCTTGGCCACTGCCGGGTCCTCCAGCGCCAGGATCTTCAGCGTCTCGTCCGTGACGTCGGCCGCGACCGTGATCCGTGCTCTGACCTTGCCGTTGACCTGCACCGGCACGACGATCTCGGCGGCCCGGGCGACGGCTTCGTCGAACGTCGGCCATCCGGCCTCGACCACGCCACCGCGATGCCCGAGATGCTCCCAGAGCTCTTCGCACATGTGCGGCGTGAACGGCGACAGCATCAGCACCAGCGCCTCGATCGCTTCCTTGACGACGGCAATCGTCGCCGGCCGCTCGACCGTGCCGACCGTCTCCAGATCGTCGGCGCCGCGACCCGGCCGCATGCAACCCGTCCGGCTGCAAAAGGCGTAGAGCTCGTTGACGAGCTCCATCAGCGCCGAGACCGCGGTGTTCAGGTGGACGCGCGGGTCGAGATCCTGCGAGACGCGGCGGATCGTCTCGTGCGTCTTGCGGCGCAGGGCCCGCTCGGCGTCGTCGAGCTCGACCTCGACCGGCGAGGGGAGGCCCTCACCGCCAATCAGCTCCGCCAGCGGTTCGACCAGCCGCCAGACGCGGGCGAGAAAACGGAAGCTGCCCTCGAGGCCGGCGTCCGTCCACTCGATTTCCTTCTCCGGCGGCGCCACGAACATGACATAGAGGCGGATGGCGTCGGCGCCGAACTTCTGGATCATGTCGTCGGGATCGACGACATTGCCCTTCGACTTCGACATGACCTGGCCGTCCTTGAGGACCATGCCCTGGGTCAGCAACCGCGTGAACGGTTCGTCGATCGCCGTCATCCCCAGATCGCGGAAGACGCGGGCGAAGAAGCGCGAGTAGATCAGGTGCAGGATCGCGTGCTCGACGCCGCCGACGTAGAAGTCGACCGGTCCCCAGTAGGCGACCGCGTCCGGCTCGAACGGCAGCGTCGTGTTCTTCGGATCGCAGAAGCGATAGAAGTACCACGACGAATCGACGAACGTGTCCATCGTGTCCGTCTCCCGCCGCGCCGGCCCGCCGCACTGCGGGCAGGTGACGTTGACGAACTCCGGCAGGTGGGCCAATGGCGAATCGCCGCGGCCGGTGAGCTCCGCGACCTTCGGCAGCAGCACCGGCAGGTCATCGGCGGGCACCGGTACCATGCCGTCCTTGTCGCAGTAGATCACCGGGATCGGCGTCCCCCAGTAACGCTGACGCGAAATGCCCCAGTCTTTCAAACGATACTGGGTGGTGCGCTCGCCAATCCCGCGGGCCTCGGCAGCTTCGGCCATCCGGGCGAGCGCTTCGTCGGACGTCAGCCCGTCGAACTCCCCCGATCGCACCACTTTTCCCGGGCCGTCGTACGCCGCCGTCATCGTCGCCGCATCAAGCACTTCCCCTTCGGCCTGAATGACGACGGTGATCGGCAGGTTGTGCTTGCGCGCGAACTCGAAGTCGCGCTGGTCGTGCCCCGGCACGCCCATCACGGCGCCGGTGCCGTACTCGACCAGGACGAAGTTGGCGACCCAGATCGGCACCGCTGCCTTCGTGAACGGGTTGATCGCCGTGCGCCCGGTATCGAACCCTTCCTTCTCGATCTCGCCGGTCATACGCGCGGTGCGGTCCTGGGCCAGGAAGCGGTTCAGCGTGTCGCGGAACGCGTCGGCGCCCGGCTGCCCGCTCCAGGCCTGTACCAGCGGATGCTCGGGCGCGAGCATGATGAAGTTGGCGCCGTAGATCGTGTCGATCCGGGTGGTAAAGACCTCGATCGCGTCGGGGCTCGACTTCTCCCGATCCCCGTCCGGTGCCGCCAGCTCAAACCTCACGCGTGCGCCTTCGGACCGGCCGATCCAGTTGCGCTGCATCGTCAGGACCTTGGACGGCCACTCGGTCATGCGTTCCGCGGCGTCGAGCAGCTCATCCGAGTATTGCGTGATCCGGAAGAACCACTGCTCCAGTTCGCGCGTCTCGACGATGGTGCCGCAGCGCCAGCAGGCGCCGTCGACGACCTGCTCGTTGGCGAGGACCGTGTTGCAGCTCGGACACCAGTTGACCTTCGACCGCTTCTTGTAGGCGAGGTCGCGCTCCAGCATCTTCAGGAACAACCACTGGTTCCAGTGGTAGTAGTCCGGCATGCAGGTCGCGATCTCGCGCTCCCACGCATAGCTGATGCCCATGCGCTGGAGCTGCCCCTTCATGTGAGCGATGTTCTCGAGGGTCCAGGTCTCGGGATGGGTGTTGTTCTTGATCGCCGCGTTCTCGGCCGGCAGCCCGAACGCATCCCAGCCGAACGGATGCAGGACGTTGAAGCCGCGCATGCGCTTCATGCGGGCGATCACGTCGCCGATCATGTAGTTGCGGAGATGTCCGACATGGGCGTGTCCCGACGGGTACGCGAACATCTCGAGGCAGTAATACTTGGGTTTGGCCGGATCCTCAGCGACCTCGAAGGCACGCTCCGCCTGCCATCGTTCCTGCCACTTCTTCTCGATTGTCTGGGGCTTGTAGTCGGGCACTCTGAGTCGATTATAGTCCACGCCAATAGGGCTTCAGGGCCGATCGGGCCGCGCTGACGGCGCGTTCGCCGCGCGCCGTCGGACCTCCGATCGGCGCCGTCGCGGACACTGCCGGATCGGCAATCGCGGCAAACGAGGCGGCGAGACACTCGGCAAGCGCCGCGAGCTCGTAGCCGCCCTCGGTCGTGAACGCGACGCCGCCGTGGCGGCCCGCCAGTCGCGTCAGTCCACCGACAACCTGGCCGTAGCCGGCCGAGGTCATTCGCATCGACGCCAGCGGATCGCGCTCGTGCGCGTCGTAGCCGGCCGAGACCAGCGTCAGCTGCGGCGCGAACTCATCGAGGACGGGAGCGACGACATCGCGGTGCACGACAGCGTAGTCGGCGTCAGTCGAACCAGCCTCCATCGGGATGTTCACGGTAAACCCGCGGCCGTCCTTCGTGCCGATCTCGTCGGTGGCGCCGGTGCCGGGATAGAAGGGAAACTGGTGCGTCGAGATGTAGAGCACGCGGCGATCGGCGTAGAAGATCTCCTGCGTGCCGTTTCCGTGGTGGACGTCGATGTCGACGATCGCGACGCGTTCGAGGCCCCGCTGGAGCATCGCGGCCGCCGCGGTCGCGACGTTGTTGAACAGACAGAACCCCATGGCGCGGTCGCGTTCGGCGTGATGCCCCGGCGGACGGACGAGCGCAAACGCGGCGTCGCGATGGTCGACCGCGTGCTCGGCGGCCTGAATCGTCGCGCCGGCCGCGAGGAGCGCGACCTCGTACGACTCGGGCGACGTGAACGTGTCGGCGTCGAGCATCGCCGGGCGGCCCGCCAGGCTGCGGATCGACTCGATGTGGCGTTCTGTATGGACCAGGGCCAGCTCATCAGGACTTGCCGGGCGCGGCGGCACCACCACGCCGGTGTGTCCGCCTGCATGCGCGGCCGCATCGAGCGTGCGCGCGCGCTCGGGCCGCTCGGGATGACCCGGCGGCGTAACGTGAAGTGCGAATCGCGGTGATGAGACAATCAGCATCGACTTTGCCAATGCGTGTAAACTGTGTAGCATAGCGCGAAAGTCAGATGCTCATGAACCCGGCGCCCTCATCGATCACGAACGTCAGACTCCTCATCGTCGACGATGATCCGAGTCTGCTCGACGCGATGCAACGCGCCCTCCGGGACGCAATGCGCACCGTCGTCGCGTGCGACTCATTTGAGAAGGCTAGGCAGACGCTGAAGGATCAGAGCTTTGACGCGCTGATCACGGACGTGCGGCTCGGTGCGTTCAATGGCCTGCAGCTCGCGGTCATGGCTCACGACATGCACCCTGACATGCGCCTGATTGTGTTCTCCGGCTTTGACGATCCCGTCCTGAGGACGGACGCGGAACAGATTGGGGCGACCTATCTGGTGAAACCGGTCTCGAGCACCGAACTGCTGAAGCTGCTCGTGCCTCCGACCGTCGACTGATTCTCCGCGTCGCCTTTCCTCGCGACGCCACTCCGGCAACAGTTCGGCTATGCAGAGGCGGCGATGCGGGCCGGGCCCGGCGGCTCGGCCACTGGCTTGGGCTCCCTGCTGAGGGCGGCCGATCGAAATTGCTGGAAGGGCATGTGGCACTGATACTTGCGCAGGAACCCGAGAAAGCGCTTGTAGTCGTCGCCCGGGCATGTTGAACAGCTCGACCATCACCTTGTAGTTCCCCGACGTCCGCTCCAGACCTTTTCGGATGATGGTGCGCAGGTCATCGCGCGTCAGGTCGCGCGCCATGAACGGGGCATAAACACAAGACCAGAACGACTCCCCGCCGTTGACGAGGCGGTCGAACAGGACGTCGGCGGCCGGCCGCGTCGACGGCGTCGCGACCATTGCAACCGCCGGCGACGCCGATCGCAGCACCTCCAAAGGCAGATCGTCGCGGCGGATTTCTCCTTCCCGGCCGCGAATGACCAGGCGCTCGACGACATTCTTGAGCTCACGGACGTTCCCGGGCCAGGCGTGCTGGGCCAGCGTTTCGAGCGCCTCCGCGGACAGCGTCGGACAGGTCATGTTGTACTGCCGGGCGAACTGGTCGATGAAAAACGCCAGCAGGAGCGGGATGTCTTCTACTCGCTCTCGCAGGGCCGGCACCCTGAGGTGAATGACGTTGAGACGGTAGTACAGATCCTCGCGGAACGTCTTGTTCGCCACGCTGTCCATCAGCACTCGGTTCGTTGCGGCGATGACGCGCACGTCCACCCGCGTCTGCACCTGGTCCGAGCCGACCCGTTGAATCTCGCCGGTTTCGAGAAACCGAAGCAACAGACCCTGCATGCGGGGACTTGTCTCTCCGATTTCGTCCATGAAGACGGTTCCCCGGTGAGCCTGCTCGAATGCGCCGAGCCGGTCCCGGTAGGCGCCGGTGAAGCTGCCGCGAACGTGACCGAAGAGCTCCGTTTCGAGCAGCGTTTCAGTCAGGGCCGCGCAGTTGACCGTAACAAGCGAAGCCCGGCTACGATGGCTCGCCGCGTGAATAAGGCGCGCAACAATTTCCTTGCCCGCCCCACTCTCGCCGGTGATGAGTACCTTGGCATCGCACCTGGCGGCGTAGTGGATCTCTTCCTGAAGCGTGCGAATTGCCGGACTTGCTCCGACAAGCGTAGTCGATTGCATAAAAGGCCACTGACAGGTGAACAGAAGTCGCTAATCTAGCGCCCTTTTGGTGACTTTGTCAACGCCAACCGCCGCTGGTGTGCCCTAGCGGCACACGTTGTTCGAACCTGCGCTCGCCCCGGACGTGATCGCGCTCGTCCTGGCGCCCGAACCCTGCCCGCTCGACATCCCTCGTTCGCAAATTGCGGACCGTCGCGAACGAACCGATGACGTGTCGTGAACTCTTCCACCGAGTGGCATGCCGGTTGCTCATTGAGGCGGTGATGCCGCGCGTCGCCAGTCTCGCCCCCCAGACAGATGCCACGGCTTCGCCCTTCATCAGGCCGCGGGTGACGACTCTGAACGGCACGGCAATGGCGGAGCCGAGGCCCGAGCCGAGAATAGTGGCTATCGGCGGCGGCACGGGTCTTCCGGCTGTCCTCGAAGGGCTGCGGGAGTCAGCGGCCGCCCCACTTCCCGGAGAAGAGGGCGATTCGGACAGGATCACGGCGGTCGTCACCGTGACCGACGACGGCGGCAGCTCCGGGCGATTGCGGCAGGAGTTCGGAGTATTGCCACCAGGCGACGTGCGCAATTGCCTGGCGGCGCTCGCACCTGCCGACTCTCCCTTCAGGGCCTTGCTGCAGCATCGCTTCGATGGCGTCGGCAGCCACGACGGCCATCCGATCGGCAACCTGCTGCTCACGGCCCTGACCCAGATCACCGGGGACTTCTCAGAAGCGGTAAATCGTTTGAGCCAGATGGTTGGTCTGCGCGGCTGCGTTCTGCCGACGACGGTCGAGAACGTTCGCCTGCAGGCCGAGATGGCCTCGGGACAGGTGGTGTATGGGGAGACCGAGATTGTCGCGCAGCGCCTGGGCATCCGTCGGCTCTCCCTGACGCCCAGCCCGCGACCTCTCCCCGACGTCCTGCGTGCGCTCGTGAACGCGGACGCGATCGTCGTCGGCCCCGGCAGTCTCTACACCAGCACGCTGCCGAACTTGCTTGTCGAGGGCATCGCATCGACGATCTCCGGCGTCAACGCGGTCCGAATCTACATCGCCAACCTGATGACGGAACCGGGCGAGACCGATGGTTTCTCGCTCGACGATCACTTGCGAGTGTTGCGGGAACACACCGGTCACGACCTGTTCGACTATATTCTCGTCAACCGGCAGCCGCTTCCGGATGCAATCGTCAGCAGATATGAGGCGCAGGGCTCACGTCCCGTCCACTGCGAGGGCCGCCTGACGTGGAGCGGCGCCGCCGAAGTGGTCGAGATGGACTTCGCCTGTGAAGCGCTTCTCGACCGCGGCAAGATTCGACACGAGCCAAGACAGCTCGCGCACGCCATCCGCTCGCTCATCCAAGCCGGACGTCCTGTCCGTCACTGAACGGGTCCACACCCGGCGTCAGGAATTTTCCTGGCGAGCCGCCCCGCCGGCGAACGGGGGCGCCACGCACACGGCGTTCTTTCCCATGCCTTTCGCGGCCAGCAGGGCGTGATCTGCGATCGAGAGGATGTCCCGCTCGGATCCGTGGGCGATGCCGATGCTCACGGTGACGTGCGAGGAATCATAGGCGCAGTGGCTGCCGACGCTGCTGCGGATGCGTTCGGCAACGAGCACGGCGGTGTCGACGTTCGACGATGGCATCAGGATCGCGAACTCGTCGCCACCATAGCGGGCACAGACGTCGAAGATGCGGACGCCGCGGCGGAGACGATCCGACACGCAGCGAAGCAGCTGATCCCCCACGACATGCCCACGATCGTCGTTGATGGCCTTGAAGTTGTCGATGTCAACCATCAGCAGCGCCAGCGGTTCAGCGTGGCGACGAGCGCGCTGCTGTTCGGCCTCAAGCCGGGCGTCGAAATAGCGGCGGTTGAACAGCCCCGTCAGCGGGTCAATCGAGGCCAGGCGCGTCACTTCATCAGCGGATTGACGCAGTTTCTGCGTGGTCAGGGCGAGCGCCGCCGGCCCGGCCAGGAGCCGCACGGCGGCGAGATCGTCGGCGGCGAACGGGCGGCCATCACGGCGATCCGTCAGCGTCAACACGCCGAGCACACCGCTCGGCCCCGCGAGCGGCACGGCGAGGTAAGAGTCGGAGCGATAGCGCAGCCGCCTCGGCGTGGCGAGTGAACCGCCGACCTCGAGGAGCGGGCGCCCCGATTTATGCACAGTGCCGAGAACGCCTTCGCCCGAGCCGATACGAACGTGTTCCACCAACTGCTGCGGATACCCCAACGTCGCAACTATGGCGAGTCGCTGCTCGGCCTCGGAGAAGAGGGCAAGCGCGCCGACGTCAGCACGAACTTCGGCCGCGACAGTTCGGAGAATGAGCCGCTGCAAACCGGCAGGGGTCTGCATCCGATTCAGTCTCAGACAGAATCGATGGTAGCGGCGCGCGCTGGCTCTCCTCTCTTCATCGAGCTCGCGTTCGGCGGCCTCTTCCAACAGTGCTCCCATGTCGGGCACGAGCTGGCTCACGACAGACGTACCCTCCCACTCATCCGGACGCCCTGGCAGCAGCAGCATCCATTTGCTGCCGCCGCCCTCCGTCGACTGACCCAGTGCGATGCCCGTCCACCCCGACGACTCGTTGTGCGGGAACGCGTCTATCGACGATGGCACCGTCGCGAGGGCGTCGGCGCCCGTCATCTCACGACCCGCCGGCCAGCCTTCCGCCTCGAAGCGCCAAGCGCCGTCGCTCTGGGACAGCAGCGCCGTCGGCAGTCCCAGTCGCTCTGACAAGAGTGCCGTCACCGTGCGGCCCGCGGCGGCCACAGTGAGGCTGGCGGCGCGCGCGGCCGACGGCTCCGCGCGGCTCTCGGACTGCGTCCTGGGCGCCTGCGGCATTCGATGAGGGACAGGCATGCCGAGTGCCAGATGAGGTAGCCGGCAAAGCTGTGACCAAGACGACAGCGGCTGGGAACCAGCGCGGCAGTTTTCAAGGAAGTTACGCGGAAGGACTGCGAGGTTCGGCGCGGGAGATCAATCGCGTCGCGGCGATCGTCCCTGCACAGCGGTTGCGGCAAGGCAGACTTTTGTTCGGTACCGCGGAGAAATTCGCGAACCTGCGGGGAGGCGTAAAGCTGAGGTTTTCACAATCCTGTAACGACAATTATGGGTTTTTGAACAGCGGCGCCTGACGGGAATGCGCGTTGCAGCACAAGTTGCGCGCTGCACGCCACTCGGTGTGCTGACCTTACGCGAGGATTAACGGATGGAGATTCGATTCATATCAACGTTGACGGCCGACGACGAAGGCCAGATGGCCCCGGCGTTGATGAATGCAGTAGCAGCGCTGCTGGACTCGATGCCGATCGCGTACACGTTGCGCATCGAGACGCTGGGTGCGCAGGTCTTTCAGCATACGAGTCCGGCGGCCGCATCGCGCGGTGCCTTGACGCCCGAGCAGCTGGCCTCGTCTCAGTGGGGTCAATAGCTGTCAGGTCCACCTTACCCGGCGCTTCTCTACCCCCTCCTCAATCAACCTCAATGGCCCGCCCGTGCGTCGCGCGGAATCGAGTCGGCACGTGCCGATGGCGTTCCTCGCAGCCGGAGTCGGCCAGGTTGGTGAATCGCTGTCAAAAGGCATCCAGCCGGAAGACTAAGTCGGCGCTGCCTTCGATAACTGCGCGATTTACTCGCAACTTCGCCTGGTACGCCGTGTGCTCCCTTGGGGCACGTATGAAATACGCCGTTCTTGGTCTCCTGATCGCCGGCACGGCTGCTTTCAGTGCGCAGAGTTCGATTCTCCTCACTCGGGCCGACCTCGAGACCCCGTTGCTCCTCGTGTGGGGCGTCGCTCTGCTCGCGGTCGGCCATCGCCTGAAGATCACTGCCCGGCAGGATGCCACCGTCGCTCCGCGCGCTGCGAGCGTGCCCCCCACCCCCGTGCGAGCCCGCGCCCAGGCTGCCTGAAGCGCGGCCGACGAAAGTCGCGTCCGGCAGACAGAAAACCTGCCTCCGGTGGACTTCCGGTGCTGAAGGGTGCCGCCCTTTTAGCTGATAAGGTCAAAGTCAGCAGCCGTTTAGGTCGATTCTGAACCTTCTGAAAATCCGGGAACGGAAACTGCCTCTGCGCAGGTTGGAGCTCGCTTGTGCAGCGCGGACGCGCGCGCAAACGACGGGCGAGAAGAGAAGTGCGGGAATTCGATGGACGCTGCCATGATTGCTTCGCTCTTGACGACTGTCCGGGAAACCGCTCAACTGCTGTTCTCAAGTCCGCCCGAGTCGCTCGCACTTGTCTTCTGGGGATGCGGGCTGCTCGCGGTGGGCGCCGGCGTGCGGTCGCTCATCGCGGCCAAACCGCTCCTGAGGGACAATCAGGCGCACCACATTCAGGCCGGCGGGCCGTACAGCGCCGAGGATCGAGCGCTGACCGAGAGCCGCGCCTAAGGCTCGCGGCACCCTCAGGACCGGGAAGCCTTCCTCCCAACGAAACCGCATTCGTGACGAACGCGAGGCGCTCATGCCTCCGCGCCCCGATCTTCGTACAAAGAACACGTCCCTCCGTACAAAGAAAGCACCCCGGCGCGAGCCGGGGCGCTTTCCTTTCAAGTCACCAGGGTCGGGAGCTAGTCGCGGGTCTTCTTTCGTCGGGTCGCAAATGCGCCCGTGATCCCAAGGCCGAGGAGAGCGAGCGTCGCCGGCTCCGGCACGTTGTGGACAACGGCGCCGACGTCGCCGTCCATGACCGCCCACGCGTGCGACTGGTCGTTCGTTGCCGTCGGCATCTGAGCGCCGAAGTGGAAGTGGAAGCCCCACGCACTATCCGGCTGGAACCCCGGGGTGGACGACCAGTAGCCGCGGTAAATCAGGTTGAGGAACGGGTTGTAATTGCTCGAGGAGGGCGGCGGTGCCGCCGGATCCATGAACAGGTTCGGGGCGTACCCGAGGTTCACGTAGTACATGTACGCCAGCTCGCTGCTCTGGCCCGTCGTGTCAAAGCCAAGTGACGTCGCGTCGGGGATCGTGGTCGGCAGGCGCCAATCGCCCAAGGTCACCCCGCGAACCGAATCGTAGTACCTCGAGGCTGTCGACCCACGCCGCGGCGTCGGTCCAGGTCATACTGCCGTTGGTGAAACCGAAGCTCTCGGAGAAGTTCGCGTTCTGAAGCCAGCTGACGTTCAGGACGGTGTCGTAGATGACGCCACCGCCGCGGTCGATGAGCTCAGCCTGGCATGTCCTCGCCGAAACACCACCAACAACGAGAGACAGCGCCAGCATTCGGGCACCCTTTACCATCCACGCTTTGCGACAGGCCATTCTGGAGAAGTCCTTTCCGATAGAAGCAGTCGATCCCGTCATCAAGCAATTCGCAATCCAGTTGAGCTCGCCGCCGCGACATCGCAACTTTACAGCGCATTTTGCAGGTTCCTGTCGAGTTTGCGCGGAGGCCACCGTCCAACAAGTTTGCTCCCACGACGACTTAGGTCTCTACCGCGCGCAGCCGCGCGCGTCGTTCTGCTTTTCTCGCTCGGGCCCCAATTACTTTGAAACAGTCTGCCGATACGCTGACTAATGTCGGCGGCTTCTCGACATAGAGGGGCAGCCCGCCCGAAAAGTCGCAGTTTCTGCGGTATTCCCGCTCCGATCCGCACCATACGGCTGGAGACGACTTTGCTGGGTGACTCGATCGTCACCATGACTATGCGAATCAGCCGGAGGGCCGCCCTCCTTCTCGTAACGGCGGCGCTCGCCGCCGCGTGTGCCCAGAGTCCCGAAGCGCGCGAGCAGCGCTTCATTGCCAGCGGCGATCAGTACTTCAAAGATGGCAAGTACAGCGAAGCCGTGATCGAGTACCGCAACGCCGCCCAGATCGATGGGCTGTCCAGCGCGGCGCGTCTCGGCCTCGCCCGCTCCCTCGAGAAGCTTAGGGACTACTCCGGCGCCCTGCACGAATACGTCCGGGCCGCCGACCTGCTCCCCGACGATCGCTCTGTGCAGGTCACGGCCGGCAACTACCTTCTTGCCGCGCGGCGCTTCGACGACGCCAAGGCGCGCGCAGAGCGAGTCCTGGCGGCGGACCCGAAGAACGTCGAAGCGCAAGTGCTCCTCGGGAATGCGCTCGCCGGGCTGCGCAACATCGATCAGGCCATCACCGAGATCGAAGAAGCGATCAAGCTCGATCCGCTCCGCGGTCCGATCTACGCGAACCTGGGCATCCTCGAAATGGAGCGTGGGCGCGCGGACGCGGCGGAGCGCGCATTCCGGCGCACGTTGGAACTGGACCCGAAATGGGTGCCGGGCCATCTCGCGCTCGCGAATCACTTCTGGGCACTGGGCAAGGTCGCCGACGCCGAGGTGGCTATGAAGACGGCGCTCGCCCTCGAACCGAAGAACGCCACCAGCAATCGCGCGATGGCGCTGTTCTACATCGCGACCAACAAGCCGGACGCAGCCGAACCGTTCATCAAGGAGCTCGCGGCGTCGGGCACCGCGCCGTTTGCGCTCGCCGACTTCTATCTGCTGCGCAACCGTCCGGCTAACGCGATTACCGAACTCGAGCAGCTGAGGGGCAGCCAGCGGACCGCGAGCGCGGCGGGCCGGCGTCTTGCGCAGGCCTACGCGATGCGCGGCGACTATGACTCGGCCAACAGAGTGGTCGAAGAGCTGCTGCAGAAGGATGCAAAGGACGCGCAGGCGCTGCTGCTCAAGGGCCAACTTCTCGCGCAGCAGGGCAAGCGCGAGGAAGCGCTCGCGCAACTGCAGGCCGCGTCGCAGGTCGACCCCAATTCATCGCCGCTGCAATTCGAGCTCGGGCGCGCGCACGCGGCGCGCGGCGATACCGAGAGCGCGCGTCAGGCCTACTCCGAGGTTCTGCGCCTCAATCCGCGGGCGGCGGCCGCCCAGGTCGAACTCGCGCGGCTCGATCTCGCGAGCGGACGCGTCCACACGTCGGTGCAGCTCGCGCGCGAGGCGATCAGCCATGAGCCGGCGAACCTGCAGGCGCAGATCACGTTGATCCGCGGCTTGATCGCCTCGAAGGACCTGGTCGGCGCCAGGGCGGCTCTGGCGCCACTGCTCGAAGCCAATCCCAGGGAGGCGCAGCTGTACGTGCAGCAGGGCTACATCGCCGGGGCGAACAAAGATGTCGCCGGCGCCCGGAAGGCGTTCGTCCATGCGCTCGACCTGAATCCGAACCTGCTCGAAGCCCTGAACGGCGCCGCCACTGCGGATCTGGCGGGAGGAGACGCTGCGGGCGCGAAAGCGCGCGTCGACGCGGCCGTCAAAGCGCAGCCGAACAACGCCGAGCTCCACGTGATCGCGGCGAGGATCTACGGCGCCGTGAAGGATCTCGTCTCCGCCGAACAGTCGCTGCGGCGCGCGCTGGAGATCCGATCGGACCTCCTCCAGGCGTACACGATGCTCGGTCAGCTCTACCTCGCTCAGGGCCGGACGGCGGATGCCAAGCGCGAATTCACTGCGCTCGCCGAGAAGCATGCGAAGCCGGTGTCGGCCCTGACGATGCTGGGGATCATTTCGCTGATGGAGGGCGATACGGCGGAGGCGATGGACTGTTTCCAACGCGTCGTCGACCTCGAGCCGCGTTCCTTCATCGCCGCGAACAACCTCGCCTGGCTGTATGCCGAACTGGGCGAACGACTCGACTATGCGCTGCAACTGGCGCAGGCCGCCGTACAGGCGGTGCCGAAATCGCCAGAAGCCAATGACACGCTCGGGTGGGTGTACTACAAGCGGCAGGCTGCCCAGCCGGCGATAGCGGCGTTCCGGGACGCGGTCGCGCTCGCGGGGGACAACCCGACGTACCACTACCACCTCGGGCTGGCCCAACTGCTTGGGGATTCGCCCGCGGACGCCAAACATTCGCTTGGCGTTGCGCTGTCGCTGGGTGGCCGAAAGGCTCCCTGGGGCCCGGACGCCGAGCGCAGGTTGGGGGCGTTGACGCCCGCAAAATAGCATTACATCTGCTGAGCTATCGCCTTGGCGAACTTTAGTCTGAGTCCTGAGTGCCTTTTGTCGCGCCCGGCACATCCGCAACGGAGTCATCGCTGTAAATTATTGAAAACAAAGCTCGTGACAATGCGCTGCCGACGTCGAGGGACGGAGAGCGGTTTGCTCATGGACCCCCGAACAGTCGGCTCACGGGGCCCATAATCCCCGGTCCCGGTTGGTCCGCACTGTGACTGACGGGGCGAAGCTACGTTCGGAGTGACATGCTGTCCAAAGACGTCTTGCAGATCGACGCGGCCAAAGTCGCGGCGCACATCGAAGAAACCCTTAGAAACCAGGTCCTGAATACACTTCGCCGCCGCGGCGTCGTCGTCGGCCTCTCCGGCGGCATCGACAGCTCGGTCGTGACCGCCCTGTGCGGCGCGCGCCTTCGGACCCGAGCGCGTGCTGGTGCTGCTGATGCCCGAGCGGGACTCCGCGTCGGAGTCCGCGACGCTCGGCCGGCTGCTCGCGAACCAGCTGGGCGTGCCGACGATGCTCGAGGAGATGCGCGCGATCCTCGCGGCCGCCGGCTGCTACCGCCGCCAGGACGACGCCATCCGCAGCGTGTTCCCGGAGTACGGCGACGGCTACCGCTACAAGATCACGCTGCCGTCGATCCTCGAACAGCGACCGCCTGAACGTGTCCGAGCTGACGATTGAATCGCCGGCCGGCGAGCGCAAGACGTCGCGCATGCCGCGCGGCGGCGTACCTGCAGATGATCGCGGCCACGAACTTCAAGCAGCGCGTCCGCAAGATGATGGAGTACTACCACGCGGATCGGCTGAACTACGCCGTCGCCGGCACGCCGAACCGCCTCGAGTACGACCAGGGCTTCTTCGTGAAGCAGGGCGACGGCGCCGCCGACGTCAAGCCGATCGCGCACCTCTACAAGTCGCAGGTCTACGCGCTCGCCGAGTACCTCGGCGTGCCCGAGGAGATCCGCCGCCGTCCGCCGACGACCGACACGTTCTCGCTGCCGCAGACGCAGGAGGAGTTCTACTTCGCGCTGCCCTACGACAAGATGGACCTCTGCCTCTACGCGCACAACCACGGTGTCCCCGCCGTGGAAGTGGCGCCGGCGGTGGGCCTGACGCCCGACCAGGTCGAGCGCGTGTTCAAGGACATCGATCAGAAGCGCCGCACGACGAACTACCTGCACGCGCGGCCGCTCCTCGTCGAACCGGTCTCGGAGATCACCGCCTGATGTGCGGCATCGCCGGGATCGTCATCGACGGGCGGCGACGATCGCGCCGCCCTCGACTCGAGTCAGCTCGGGCGGATGGCCGGCGCGCTCAGCCACCGCGGCCCCGACGAGTTCGGCCTCTACCGCGATCGCCGCGCCGGGCTCGCGCACGCGCGGCTCTCGATCATCGACCTGGCGACCGGCCAGCAGCCGCTCTCGAACGAGACCGGCACGCTGTGGATCGTCTTCAACGGCGAGATCTTCAACTACCTCGAGCTGCGCGACGAGCTGGAGCGCGCGCGGCCACCGCTTCAGGACGCGCAGCGACACCGAAGTGATCGTTCACGCCTACGAGGAGTGGGGCGACGACGCGTTCCGCCGCTTCAACGGGCAGTGGGCGGTCGCGCTGTGGGACGCCGACCGGCGCGAGCTGGTGCTGGCGCGCGATCCCTTCGGCGTGCGTCCGCTCTACATCGCGAAGCACGGCGGCCGGCTGCTACTTCGCCAGCGAGGTCAAGGCGATCTTCGCCGCCGACGCCTCGATCCCGCGCCGCGCTCGATCCCGCGCGGCCTCGACCAGATCTTCACGTTCTGGACGACGGTCGCGCCGCAGCACGGTGTTCGAGGGCATCGAGGAGCTGCGAGCCGGGCACGACGCGCGTCTACAGCGCGAACGGCGTGCGCTCGGCGCGCTGCTACGACGCCGTCGTTCCCGCGATCCGACGGCCGGCCAGTTCCGCGGCACGCTCGACGAGGCGGCCGAGGCGGTGCGCGCGGCGCTCGAGCGACGCGACCAGCCTGCGCATGCTGCGCGCCGACGTGCCGGTCGGCAGCTACCTGTCGGGCGGGCTCGACAGCTCGCTCGTCGCGGCGCTCGGCCTGCGCGCCAAGGGCGCGCAGCTTCTCGACGTTCTCGCTGCGCTTCGACGACGCCGAGTACGACGAGACCGAGTACCAGCGCGCGATGGCCGAGCTACCTCGGCAGCGATCACCACGAGGTGCTCGTGTCGCGCGACGACATCGCGCGCGTGTTTCCCCGACGTGATCCGGCACACCGAGCGGCCGGTGCTGCGCACCGCGCCGGCGCCGCTCTATCCTGCTGTCGCGGCTCGTGCACGACGCGGGCATCAAGGTCGTGCTCACGGGCGAAGGGCGCCGACGAGATGTTCGCCGGCTACGACCTGTTCCGCGAAGCCAAGGTCCGCCGCTTCTGGGCGCGTCAGCCGCAGTCGGCGTGGCGGCCGCGGCTGCTCGAGCGGCTCTATCCGTACCTCGAGCGATCGCCGGTGTCGCAGCGCGCGATGGCGCGGCAGTTCTTCGGCCAGCAGCTCGACCAGCGCCGACGCGCCCGGCTTCGGCCACGAGCCGCGCTGGCGGGGCGCCGCGGCGCTCAAGCGCCTGCTCTCGGCGGACGTCCAGCGCCGCGCATTCGCGGCACCGACGCCGTGTCGCTGCTCAAGGCCTCGCTGCCGGCGGCGTTCGGCAGCTGGACGCCGCTCGCGCAGGATCAGTACCTCGAAGTGCACACGCTGCTGTCCGGCTATCTGCTGTCGTCGCAGGGCGACCGGATGCTGATGGCGAACTCGGTCGAAGGACGGTTCCCGTTCCTCGACCGCAACGTGGCCGCGCTCGCCGAGTCGCTGCCGCCGGCGTACAAGCTGCGCGTGCTCGACGAGAAGCACGTCCTCAAGCGCGCGGCCGCGGCCCTGGTTCCGGCGTCGATCCTGGCGCGCAAGAAGCAGCCGTATCGCGCGCCGGACGCGCTGTCGTTCGCCTCCGACGAGGCCCGCGAATGGATCGACGAGGTCGCCTCGACGCGGGCCCTGACGGAGGCCGGCGTGTTCAGCGCCGCGGCGGCCGCAAGCGTGCATCGCCAAGTGCCGCGCCCGCGCTGCCAGCGGCCAGTTCTCGAACGCCGACAACATGGCGGCGGTCGGGGTGCTGTCGACGCAGCTCGTGCACCACCATTTCGTCCGCCGTCAGCCCGAGGCGCGTCGCCCCGCCTCCATCGGGACCGTGGTCGATCGCGTCGGTGTCGCGCCGCTCAACTTCTGATGCTCGTTCATCGCCTGCTCGAGGACTCTGCCGGCCGCCAGCCGGACGCGCTCGCGCTCATCGACGCCAAGCGCCGGGTGACCTACGCCGAGCTCGATCTGCTCGCGAACCGGTTCGCCAATCTCTATCGCGACGCCGGAGTGGCGCGCCACGACCGCGTCGTCATCGCGCTCGACAACTCGATCGACATGGTCGGCGCCTACCTCGGCACGATGAAGGCCGGTGCGGTCGCCGTGCCGCTGCCGGCCGGCCCGCGCAGCGATCGCCTCGCAGGCGCCATCCAGAGCTGCGCGCCGATTGCCGCCGTCGTCGATGCGTCGATGCTCGCCGAAGACGCAGCCGGCCAGGCGCTCGCCGCGGTCAACCGGGTCTATGTCAGCGGACGGCTCAATCCGGGGACGGTACTGCCACCCTCGTTCACGCCGCTCGCACCGGCATTGGCCGCGGCGCCGGCGGCGCCGACCGGCGTCCGTCCGATCGATCTCGATCTCGCGGCGATCATCTACACGTCGGGGAGTACGGGCGAGCCGCGCGGCGTGATGCTCACGCATCGCAACTTCACGACCAACGCGTCGTCGATCGTCAGCTACCTGGAGCTCGGCCCGAGCGATCGCGTGATGTGCGTGCTTCCGTTCTATTACGTCTATGCGCTGTCGCTCCTGCACACTCACCTCGCCGTCGGCGGTTCGGTCGTGATCGACAACCGCTTCGTCTTCCCGAATGTCGTGCTGGGCGCGATGCACGAACAGGAAGTGACAGGCTTCGCGGGCGTGCCGTCGACGTTTGCGCTACTGCTCCACCGTTCGGCCATCGACACCTGGAGCTGCCCGTCGCTGCGTTATGTCACCCAGGCCGGCGGCGCGATGTCCAGCTCGAAGATTCAGGAGTGGTGCGCGCGCGGTCCGAAGGTGCCCTTCTACGTGATGTACGGCGCGACTGAAGCCGCGGCGCGCCTGACCTATCTCGACCCGGCGCGCCTGGCCGACAAGCTCGGATCGATCGGCAAGGCCATTCCCAATGTCGAGATCCGCGTCGTCAAGGAGGACGGCAGCACGACGGCCGCGAACGAGGTCGGCGAGCTGGTCGCGAGGGGCGCCAACATCTCGCTCGGCTATTGGAACGATCCGATCGAGACCGAACGCCGCTTCGACCGCTTCGGCTACCGCACCGGCGACCTGGGATACGCCGACGAGGATGGCTATCTGTTCATCGTCGGACGCCGACACGACATGCTCAAGCTAGGCGCGCACCGCGTCGGCGCGAAGGAAATCGAGGACGTGCTGCAGGACTGCCCCGCCGTGCTCGAAGCGGCGGTCGTCGGCGCGCCGCACGACCTGCTGGGCGAAGTGGCGGTGGCCTTCGTCTCGGTGCGCGACGGCTTCACCGCCAGCCCGGAGTTGCTCGAGGCGTTCTGCCGGACGCGCCTCGCGTCGCACAAGATTCCGGCGCGGTTCATCCTGCTGCCGGAGCTGCCCAAGCTCGGCGCCGTCGGCAAAGTGGACAAGGCAAAGCTGCGCGCCGATGCGCGCGCGCGCGGCGGCGTCTCGTCACAGCCTGCCTGAAAAGACTCCATGTCGAGCATCGGAATCGATATCATCTCGAGAGCGCCGGATCTCTCGCCGGACCGCGATGCGTGGGAAGCGATTTACACCGCCTCGGGCCGCGCGCCGTCGACATCGTTCGGCTCGACGAGCGGTGGGACGTGTTCCGGAGGGCGAACGTCGCGTCGGGATCGGGCGTCGCGAGCAAATAGCCTGGCAACCGCTTGCTCTTCCGTGAGCTTCTGTGCAAGTCTTTGCAGCGCTTCCTGCAACGGATAGATCCACTGACAGATACTCCTGGTGCCAGTTTGGAACTAGTAACGTCCCTGGAAAGGTCGAACAAACCGGGCACGCTGACTGCCGAAGTGCTGCAGGATGCCAGCGCGTTCGAACGGCTGCGCGCCGAGTGGGACGATCTGCTCACCGCGAGCGAACAGCAAGCCTACTTCCTGCGCTGGCACTGGGCGCAGCTATGGTGGAGCCATTTCGCACCGGCCGGCAGCCACCTTTATCTCATCACCTGTCGTGACGCCGATGGCACGCTGGTCGGACTCGCGCCGTTCTACTGGCGCCAGCGCCGGATCGCTCTGCTGCCGTATGTTCGCGAGATCCTCTTCGTCGGCATGGGGATCGAGCTGAAGACGAGCGAGCACCTGGACGTGATCGCACGGCGCGGATACGAGCGCGCGGTCGCGCAGCAAGTCGCTGCGGTGCTCCTCGGCGCCCAGGACTGGGATCGACTGTGGATGTGGCAGGTGCCGGCGCAGTCGCGCGTGCTGCCCCACCTCCAGCAGGCACTGGGCGGTCCGGCCGCGATCACCGTCTGCGATCGCGCGCCGTACATCGACACATCAGTCGGATGGACGACGTTCAAGCAGGGCTTCGGCCGATCGATGCGGCGCAACGTCGAGTACTACCCGCGGCGCCTCTTCAAGACCTACCCGACCGCGTGCTTCTCTCAGGTGACGACGCCGCAGGAGCTCGACCCGGCGCTGGACGCGCTCGTGAGCCTGCACCGCGCCTGGTGGCGCTCGCGGGGGGAACCGGGCGCCTTCAATCACTCGTTCGAGGCGTTCTTGCGTCAGGCCGCGCGCAAGAGTCTGGCCGAGGGCCAGCTTCGCCTGTGGACGATATCGATCGAGGGTCGCATCGAGGCAGCCCTCATCGGTTTTCTCGACAACGGCGTGTTGCACTATTTCCAGAAGGGCATCAATCCGGCGTTCGCGAAAGACGATCTCGGTACGGCGCTGCTCGCGCTCTCGATCCGCGACTGCTTCGAGGCTCCGCACATTTGCGGATTCGACTTCATGGGCGGCGGCGCTCCCTACAAGGACATGTGGGCGCGGTTGTCGCGCGAGACCGTCCTCTGCGAGCTGCGGCGCTCGAACTGGCGGACGTGGACGATGAACTCCGCCGAAGCCGTCGGCCGGCTGGCGCATAGTGCCTTTGCCACTTTCATCCCGGAAGCGCTGCGCGCGGCGCGGCGGGATGTTCTGAAGAAGCGCCGCGTCCGCGAATCGTTCGACGCCTCCGGACATGTCGCGCTCGCCCTCGTGTGCCGTGCCGTGTGCGATTCGCTGCCCGCGATATTGTTCATCTGACGGCCTTTGCACGCCCTCGAACACCCGGCATCCATCGGTGCCGATCAGCGACCTGCTGATACGTGATCTTCCGGCCCTGCCCCCCACAGCCATCTGGCTCGAGCTCGACATGGTTTGATGTCGACGTCATTCGTTCGCTCGACCAGATGCGCTCGTTGCGGGAGACATCGGACGCGCTGGCGACGACACCGGCCCTCCGCTCCTGGAATACGACTGGCTAATGGCTGCGCTGAAACGTTCCATCGCGAACAGGAGCTGCACGTGGTTGTCGCCCCGAGTCACGGCAGCGCGGCCGGCATCGCGCCATTGGCGTAGAAGCGAGACGCCTTCGGCCGCCGGCTGCTGCTCCTCAACGCCATGGTGCTGCACGAGCCGGGCGGCTGGCTCTTCGCCTCCGACGACGGACTGGCCGAGTTGATCGAACGCGTGTCCGAATTGAACCAACCACTCGTGCTGCAGCGGCCCTCGGCGGCATCGCCGTTGTGCCTGATGCCCTCAGTAGGCGACGCGCCATCTCGTTCGTGCGCGAGACGACGCCGTCGTTCGGACCAGCGGTGCGTGGGACGATTACTATCGGCGACTGTCACCGCGGATCACGTCGAATCTGCCGCGCCTCCGTCGGCGCGCGGAAGGGTCGACGCCTGCCGCGACCTCGCCAGCGCGGGGGTGCGACGCGCGCGATCGCAGGCGGCCGCGGTTGCGACGACGTCGGAGCTTCGGGCATGAACGGCGCGCGGCGGAACACCCTGTTTCTCGGCCTCGGCGGCGTCATGCGTCATGCCTGCGCCGCCATCGCCGACGGGCGGCAAGTCCTCGGCGTCTGCGAGCAGGAGCGCGTCACGCGCGTCCGCGGCGCCGGCTTCAACCCCACGGGCCTGCCCGAGGAAGCGATCGACGCGATCGTCGGCTTCGCCGGCGCGTCGCGCGAAGATGTCACCCGCTACGCGATCGCAGAGCCGGCCCACGTCGACGGCCCGTGGTCGGGTACGACGCTCGAGCATCATCACGGGCACGCCTGCGCCGCGTATCTCACATCGCCGTACGACGAGGCGACCATCGTCATCTGCGATCACGGGAATCCCGGCATCAGCGTCTGGCGCGGCAGGGACGCGACGATCGAGCGCGTCGAGTGGCCGTGGGATGGAGCGAATCTCGCCGACCTCTACACCGAGAGCGCGACCCTGTTCGGATTTCCGCCGCCCGGCGGCGATCAGCGGTTCGAGTCGCTGGCGCGGATGATGGCGGCGAGTCCAGACGAGACACTGCCGGCGCTCTTCACGACCGATGGTCATCGCGTGAGGAAGCAGGACACGTGGCGCGCCCGCGTTGTCGACCTCGCCCGTGCGGCGCCCGACATCCGCCGGAAGGCGCGGCTCGCGGCCGCGCTGCAGGCGCAGATTGCCGACATGCTGGTGACAGTGCTGCAGCGGGTCCGCCAGGCGGCGCCGTCGCCGAACCTGTGCCTCGGTGGCGGGCTGTTCCACCACTCGTCGATTAATACCGTCGCCCGGCGGTGCAGTGCGTTCGAGCGCGTCTTCATCCCGGTGAATCCCGGCAACGCCGGCCTCGCGGTCGGCGCCGCAATGCACGTGGCGAAACTCGAGCCGGCGCCCGTCTCGGCGTTCCTCGGGCCGTCCTACGACGCCGAGACCGACATCAAGGCGACGCTCGACAACTGCAAGCTGCGCTACGACCTGCTCGGCGACGGCGCCGCGATTGCCACCGCCATTCACCACCTGCAGCAGGGGCGCCTCGTCGGCTGGTTCGAGGGGCGGATGGAATGGGGACCGCGGGCGCTCGGCGCGCGGGCGATCCTCGCCAATCCGTTCTCGCCCTACGTGCTCGAGAATCTGAACCGCTTTCTCAAGCGGCGCGAAGCGTGGCGCGGCTACGCGCTGAGCGCGACGGCGGCGGCCGCGCTGGCACACTTCACCGGCCCGACCGAGGCGCCGTTCATGGAGTGCGACTATCATCCGAAGGACGCGGCCCGGTTCCGCCACGTCATGCCGGCGGAGGCCTCGCACCTGCGTGTGCAGACCGTGACCGGCGATTGTCCACCGCGCTTTCGCGCGCTGCTCGACGCCTTCGGCGACGCCACCGGCATCCCGTGTCTCCTCAATACGTCGTTCAACGGCTTCCACGAGCCAATCGTGTGCACGCCGCGCGACGCCGTGCGCGTGTTCTTCGGATCGGGCCTCGACGTGCTGATGCTCGATCGCTTCGTTCTGACGAAATAGCGAGCCCTGGAACGCTCTAACCATCATGAAAGATCGATACATTCTCGGCATCTCCGCTTTCTATCACGACAGCGCCGCGTGCCTGCTTCGCAATGGCGACATCGTCGCCGCCGGTCAGGAGGAGCGTTTCACGCGCAAGAAGGGTGACGCGCGTTTCCCGCATCACGCCGTCGACTTCTGTCTGCGCGAGGCCGGCATCAAGGTGCCGGACCTCGACTTCGTCGGCTTCTACGACAAGCCGCTGCTCAAGTTCGAGCGCATCCTCGAGACCTACCTCGGCGTGGTGCCGCGCGGGTTCAGATCGTTTCTCATGGCAGGACCGCTCTGGATCAAGGACAAGCTCTACATCGATCGCCAGATCAAGGAGGAGCTGGGCTACGCCGGCGACGTGCTCTATGCGGAGCACCACGAGTCGCACGCCGCCAGCGCGTTCTTCCCGTCGCCCTTCGAGGAAGCCGCGATCCTGACGATCGACGGCGTCGGCGAGTGGGCCACGGCATCGATCGGCATCGGCCGCGGCAACGACATCGAGATCATCGAGGAGCTGCACTGGCCCGACTCGCTCGGGCTGCTTTACTCCGCCTTCACGTACTACACCGGCTTCAAGGTGAACTCGGGCGAATACAAGGTGATGGGCCTCGCGCCCTACGGCGAGCCGAAATACGTCGACCTGATCTACAAAGAGCTGATCGACCTGCGCGAGGACGGCTCGTTCCGGCTGAATCAAAAGTATTTCAATTACCTCACCGGGCTGACGATGACCAACGGCGAGTTCGACAAGCTGATGGGCGGACCGCCGCGCGCAGCCGGAGAGCAAGCTCACACAGCGCGAGATGGACCTGGCGCGGTCGGTCCAGGAAGTGTGCGAGGAGATCATGCTGCGCATGGCGCGCACGGCGCACAAGAAGACCGGCTTCGACAACCTCTGCCTCGCCGGCGGCGTGGCGCTCAACTGCGTCGGCAACGGCCGCCTGCTGCGCGAAGGCCCGTTCAAGCACCTCTGGATTCAGCCGGCGGCCGGCGACGCCGGCGGCGCGCTCGGCGTGGCGCAGCTCATCGCCCACCGTCACTGCAAGGTGGCCGCGCGTCGCCGACGACAAGACCGACGCCATGAAGGGCTCGTATCTCGGCCCGGCGTTCTCGGCGCCGGAAATCGAGGCCTTCTTGCAGGCCAGCGGGGCCCCGGCCGAGAAGCTCGAAGGCGCGTGCCTCTCCGAGCGCGTGGCGGCGATCCTGGCGGACGAGAAGATCGTCGGCTGGTTCGACGGCCGCATGGAGTTCGGGCCGCGCGCGCTCGGCGCCCGCAGCATCCTCGGCGACGCGCGCAGCCCGCAGATGCAGGCGCAGATGAACATCAAGATCAAGTTCCGCGAAGGGTTCCGTCCGTTCGCCCCCGCGGTGCTGCGCGAGCGCGTCTCCGACTACTTCGAGCTCGATACCGATTCGCCCTACATGCTGCTCGTCGCGCCGGTGCGGAAGGAGCGGCGCATCCCGCTGACCGCCGACCAGCACCAGCTGTGGGGCATCGACAAGCTCAACGTTCCGCGATCGGATATTCCGGCGGTGACGCACATCGACTACTCGGCCCGCGTCCAGACCGTCACGCGCGACACCAACCCTGGCTACTACGACCTGATCAAGGCGTTCGAGAGGAAGACCGGCTGCGGCGTCCTGGTGAACACGTCGTTCAACGTGCGCGGCGAGCCGATCGTCTGCTCGCCCGCCGACGCCTATCAGTGCTTCATGCGCACCAACATCGACTACCTCGTCCTGGGGCCGTACCTGCTCGACAAGACCACGCAGCCGGCATGGAAGGAGACCGAGCAGTGGCAGAGCGAATTCGTCCTCGACTAACCGCGGCGCAGGGGCGCCGTTTCGGCCTGACCGTCGGCACGGCGTTCGCCATCTTCGCCGGCATCGCGTCGTGGCGCGGACACCCGACCACGTTCACGGTGCTGGGATCGGTCGGCGGCCTGCTGATCGTCGCCGGCCTCGTCATCCCGACGATGCTCGGACCGGTCGAGCGCGCGTGGATGGCGCTGGCCCATGCGATCTCGAAGGTCACGTCGCCGATCGTGATGGGCGTGATGTACCTCGTCGTGATCACGCCGGTGGGGCTCCTTCGCCGCACGTTCAGCGGCAACCCGCTCGTGCACGCGCTCGACAAGCAGAGTTACTGGCGCACGCGGCCGGAAAACGCGCGGCGCTCGGCAAGTATGTCCCGTCAATTCTAAGGAGGTAGCAATGGCTCTCGTCGGTGAACTCTGGGCCTTCATGAGGGAACGGAAGAAGTGGTGGCTGCTGCCCGTAATCGCGGTGCTGCTGGTCGTCGGCACGCTGCTGATCTTTGCGCAGGGCTCGGCGCTGGCGCCGTTCATCTACACGATCTTTTAGACCGATGATAGTGAACGCCACGGGCGCGACGGCAGCGGGCCAGTCGACGACCGTCGCTGAGCGCAGGCACCCGGGTGGCAACCCTGCGAAGGCCGAGCCTGGATGGCCGCCGGCGGTCGTCGCCGGTGCCTTCCAGACCGGCGTGCTGGGTGTCCGCAGCCTGGTGCGGCGCGGCGTCCGCGCGGTGTGCTTCGACTCCAACCCGCAGCAGGCCGGGTTCCGCTCCGTCTACGGCCCTGCCCGCCTCTGTCCGAACCCGGATCGGCAGCCACAGGAATGGCTGCAGTTCATGCTTGAGCTGGCCGAAACGCTGCCGGCCCGGCCGGCGCTCATCTCCAGTTCCGATCAGTTCGTCACGGCGATCGCGACGCACGAAGCCGCCCTCCGCGCCCGCTACATTCTCTCGCCCGGCGCTGGGATACAGGGGCTGCTCGCGGACAAGCAGACGCAGTACGACCTCGCGGCGAAGCACGGGATGCCGATGCCGCGCACGGAGTACGCGACGTCGGAGGACCATGTCGTCGCGTTCGCCCGGGACGCGCGATTCCCCTGCCTGCTGAAGCCGACCCATTTCCGTCAGTGGCACCGCTTCCCCGCCGGTCACCCGCTGTCGTTCGAGAAAGTGGCGATCGCGCGCGACCGCGATCATCTCCTCGAGCTGTATCGGCTAGCGGTCGGCGTCAACCCGCTCGTAATCCTTCAGGAGATCATCGAGGGAGCGGATACCGACAAGCGGGTGTACCTGGGGTGCTACGACTCGCACGGCAAGCGCGTTGGTCACGCGATGTTCCGCGAGCTGCGCTGCGATCCGGTCGGCTTCGGTCCGGCCAGCGTGTCCGAGCCGGTGCACGATCCGGAAACCGACGCGGTCTGCGACGCCTTCCTGCGCAGCATCGGCTACGTCGGCATCTGCGAGATCGAGATGAAGTGGGACTCGTACGACAAGCGGGTGAAGCTGATCGAAGCCAATCCGCGGTTGTCGGGCGGCGGCGACGCAGCGCCGTATGCCGGCATCGATCTGCCATGGCTCCACTATCTCGACCTGATCGGCCAGCGGGTGGCGCCGGTGGCGCCGTCGAACCGTGACTTTCGTCACGTCTGCGTGCGCTCCGACGGCAAGACGCTCGCGGCGTACTGGCGGCGGGGACTGATCTCCTGGCAAGACGTGCGGCACTCGTTCACGCCGCCGCTGGCGTTCTTCGATCTCGACCGCAACGACTGGCGGTACTCGATCGAGACGCTCCTCGTCTTCGGAAAATCCTTCGTCACCGAGATGCTGAACGGACGGCGTCGATGAAGCCCGGCGCACCTGTGCTGGCGGGATCCGACGCGTCAACGACGATGACTCCCACCCCTGAGACAACCATCCTGATCCGCGCCTACAACGAGGAGCGATGGCTGCCCGACGTCTTCGAGGCACTGGCGCGGCAGCGGTACCGCGACTTCGAGATCCTGCTGGTCGATTCGGGGTCGGTCGACCGCACGCGTGACATCGCCGCGGCACGCGGCGCGCGCATCGTACGGCTGCGCAAGGAAGATTTCACCTTCGGCTATTCGCTGAACGTCGGCGTCCGCCAGGCGAACGGACGATTCATCGCCATCGTGTCCGCGCACGCGATTCCGGCCAACGAGTACTGGCTCGAGCGCCTGGTTGCGCCGTTGCGCCGCGACGAAGTCGCAATGGTCTACGGCGGACAGCGCGGCCACGAGGTCTCGAAGTTCTCCGAATCGCGCGACTTCGAGCGTCTGTTCCCCACCCAGCCACATGAGGTCTGCGACCCCGACAATCCCTTCGCAAACAACGCCAACTCCGCCATCCGGCGCGACATGTGGGAGCAGCACGCGTTCGACGAGGGGCTGCCGGGCCTCGAGGACATCGAATTCGCGAAGTACTGGATGGAGCAGGGCCGCAAGCTGATGTACGAACCCGGAGCGTGCATCATCCACGTGCACACCGAGTCGTGGAGCCAGGTCCGCCGCCGCTATCATCGTGAAGGGATGGCAGCGCGATGGGTCGGCACGCGCATCCTTCGTCACATCCCGGCGGAGGTCGGACGCGAAGTGTGGTGGACCTGCAAGGACGTCGCGCTGGCGACGCGCCACGGCCTGCTGCCGACACTCGCTGGCCAGATTCTCCGCTTCCGCTACGAGAAGCTGATCGGCAGCATCATGGGCATCGTCGACAGCCGCGGCCTGAGCAACCCGGCGCGCCGCGCCGAGCTCTTGGCACAGCAGGGCTTTCCCGCAGTCGTCGTCCACGGCACGCACCGGGCGCAAATCGAAGAGCGCACCGTCCCGAACCTCCGGCCCGGCGAAGTACTGGTCCGCGTGTCGTTCGTCGGCATCTGCGGCACCGATCTCGAGATCCTCGAAGGCAGCCTTGCCTACTACAAGACCGGCATGGCCTCGTACCCGATCGTCCCCGGGCACGAGTCCTCCGGCACGATCGCGGCGGTCGGGCCGCGCGTCTCGGACCTCACTGAGGGTGACCGCGTCGTCGTGGAGTGCATCCAGGGCTGCGGCGAGTGCGATAACTGCCAGCGAGATCAGGCGATCCGCTGCACCGAGCGGCGTGAGGTCGGCGTCATCGGACAGGACGGCGCCTACGCCGCCTATCTCGTGACGCGCGCCCGCTACGTGCACAAAGTGCCCGCGGCAGTGACGATGGCGCAGGCGGCGCTCGCTGAACCGCTGGCGGTCGTCATCAAGGGATTGCGCCGGCTCGGTTCGACACCGCAGGACGAACGGCCGAGACGATGCGCCGTGATTGGCGCCGGGACGATCGGCCAGCTCGTGGCGCGCGTACTGGCGCTGCGCGGCCATTCGGTCAACGTCATCGATCGCGAGCGGTCGCGGCTGGCGCTCCTCGGCGACATCGTTTCCACCGCCGAGTCGCTCGACGGCCTGGATCGGTTCGACTGGGTCGTCGAAGCGACCGGCAGCGTGAGCGTGCTCTCGACCGTGCTGCAGAAGTCGGCGACCGGCGCCGCGGTCCTGCTCTTGGGCCTTCCCTACGGACCGCAGCCGTTCAGCTTCGAATCGGTGGTGTCGTTCGATCGTACGATCGTCGGCAGTGTCGGCAGCAGCGGCGCTGATTTCGAGGAGGCGCTGCGCACCCTTACATCGATCGACACCACGCCGTTCCTGCAGGCGTCCCTGCCGCTCGACCAGTTCGAGAAGGCGTGGTCGCTGGCCCGTTCGCGCTCGGTATTGAAGGTCATGCTTCAGCCCGACCCGGGCGCAGTTTGAGTTTCCATAGGAGCCAATCGGTAGCACGATGACTGCACACACACCTACGATTCGGGTCGGACTCATCGGCTGCGGCAAGATGGGACTGCACCACCTGTCGGCAATCGCCAAGGTTCCCGGCGCCACGGTCGTCGGCATCGCCGATCCGGTGGCGGATGCCGCGGAGTTGCAGGGCCTCATCCCGGCCGACGCACGCCTCGTTCCCGACGTCACCACGCTGCTGCAAGAGGCACGCCCGGACGTGGTTCACATCGTCACGCCGCCGCACACGCACTGCGCACTGGCGCGGACGCTGATCGAGGCCGGCGTCCACGTCTACGTCGAGAAGCCGTTCGCGATGTCGAAGGCAGAAGCGGCAGAAATCCTCGCACTCGCCGCGCGCCATGGCGTCCAGGTGGTGTCGGGTCACCAGAACCTCTTCGAGACACCGGCTATTCTCGCGCGCGAGCAGATCGGCACGATTGGCGCGGTCGTACACATCGAGAGCTTCTTCTCGTTCCGTCAGGTCCGCCGGACGATCACCCCGGTCGACCAGGCGAAGGACATCCTGCCGCACGCGGTATATCCGCTCGTCGATCAGCTGCGCGCCGGCACCGGCCTGCATGAGGCGCCGATCTCGATCGTCGGGATGGACGTCAAGACGACCGGCGACGTCTACGCGCTGCTGCGGCTCGGCGACTGCACCGGCGTGTTGATGGTGACGCTGAGCGGCCGGCCGATCGAGCAGTATCAGACGATCGTCGGCCGCAACGGGATGATGCGCGCCGATTACGTCACGGGCGCGGTGACGACGCTGCTCGGGCCGGGCACCGGTCCGGGAATCCTGCTGACGCCGTTCCGCCGCGCGTGGCAGACGTTCAAGGGCGCGACGAAGAACGTGTTCCACATTGTCCTCGGCCATCACGGTTCGTACCCCGGTCTCTCCGTGCTGGTGAACCGCTTCTACGAGAGCATCACGTTGCGAACCGCGCCGCCGATGACGCCGCAGTCGATCGTCGACACCGTCGACATCTGCGAGCAGATTGGCGCCGCCCTCGATCGCGTCGAGAACCAGACGCAAGCCGCGGCGCTGGCGCGGCTCGACAGCGCGGTCGCGAGAATGCCCGCGCCGACGAGACGCGGTATCGTGCTGGTCACCGGCGGCACGGGGCTGCTCGGCCGGCGTGTCGTCGAGGAGCTTCGCTACGCCGGCTACTCCGTCCGGACGGTGGCGCGCCGCATGCCGGCCCCGTCGGCGCGCGTGCCGGGTGTCCAGTACGTCACCGGCGATCTCGCACGCGGGCTCGCCCCGGAGGCGCTCGACGGCGTCGACTCGATCGTGCACTGCGCGGCGGAAACGAGCGGTGGCAAGTCCGAGCAGCAGCGCAACTCGATCGCGGCGACGAAGCTGCTGATTGAACGCAGCGCGGCCGCGGGCGTCAAGACCGTGGTGCACGTCAGCAGCCTGGCAGTGATCAAGCCCGGCAACGGACGCATGGTCGACGAACGCACGCCGGTCGACGCCGGCAACCTGGAGCGCGGCCCGTACGTGTGGGGCAAGGCTGAATCCGAGGTGCTCGCGGCGCAGCTCGGGCGCGACCTCGGCGTCCGGGTCAAGATCGTCCGCCCTGGCCCGCTCGTGGACTTCGACGATTTTCACGCACCGGGGCGGCTGGGACGTGAAGTCGGCCCATGGTACGTGGCGATCGGCAGCCGGCGTTCGCCGCTGAGCGTGCTAGACGTGTCTACCGGCGCTCGCGTGATCCGTTCCTACGTCGATGACTTCGCTGGCGCGCCGGATCTCGTCAACCTCGTGCAGACGCCGGCGCCGACGCGCGGCGAACTGGTCGAGCGCCTGCGAACCGTGCGGCCGGATCTGAAGATCGTCTGGTTGCCGGCCCTGCTGCTGCGCCTGCTGTCGGGCCCGGCCAAGCTCGCACAGCGCTGGCTGATGGGCGCCTCCAAGCCGATTGACCTCTATGCCGCGTTCTCGAGCGAACACTATCAGCCGGACATCGCCGCCGCGGTCATCGCGAAAGCGAAGAACAGCGCCGTGCCGCCCGCAGCGCGCGTCGCCTGACATCACGGCTTCCCGGAGCGACGATACCGTGCGCCGCATCAAGATCCTCGACCTGCGCGACACCCACGAAATCGGTGGGCCGGGCAAGACTATTCTCGAAACGTTCCGGGCCATCGATCATTCGCGCTTCGACGTGCACCTCGGGCTGCTTCGAGGACCCGACGACCGCAGCGAAACGCCCTTCCTCGCGGCCGCACGCGCCATCGGGATGCCGATCCACGAAGTGCCGACCCGCGGCCCCTACGACCCACGGCTGGTCTTCCGTCTCGCCGCGCTGGTCCGCGGGCAGGGATTCGACATCGTCCACCCGCACGAGGGCAGCTCCGACATCGTCACGTATGCGATGCGCGCGATTCACCGCGTGCCGATCATCACGACAGCGCATGGCTTCATCGGCAACTCGGCCAAGCAGCGGTTGATGGTCGCGCTCGACAAGCGCGTGATGCGCGGCTTCGATCGGGTGATTGCAGTCTCGGAGAAGATGCAGCGCGACCTGATTGCGGCGGGCGTACCGGAAGCAAAAGTGACGCTGCTGCACAACGCCATCGTGCTCGAGAGTACCGCCGTACCGGCGAGGCGGGCACCCTCGCGGCGATGGTCGGACGTCCGCTGCCGCGGCCGACGCTCGTCAGCATCGGACGGCTCAGCCCCGAGAAGGGACACGCCGACCTGGTCGATGCGCTCGCGAGAGTCGCGGCGACCGGGCGCCGGATCTCGGCGGTGTTCGCCGGCGATGGTCCGTCTCGCGCCGATCTCACCGCCCGCATCCGGGCGGCAGGACTGCAGGACTGGATTCATCTTCCAGGTTACGTGCCGCAGCCGGCGGGTCTTCTGCAGGAGGCCGACCTCATGGTCCTGCCGTCGCACACCGAGGGTCTGCCCAACGCCGTGCTCGAAGCCTTCGCGATGCACGTGCCCGTGCTCGCGACACGCGTCGGCGGCACGCCCGAAGTCGTTACCGACGGCGAGACCGGCAGGCTCGTGCCGGCGCGTTCGCCCGAGCGCCTGGCGGCGGGGATCATCAGCTTTCTCGACGACCCGGCGACCTGGCGGGGATTCACCGACCCGGCCCGCCGCGTCGTCGAAACCAGGTTCGACTTCAAGATCCGGACGAACAAACTGGAAGCGACATACGACGAGATGATGAACGCGCACGCCGCCCAGGGACGACAGCTCACGCGTTCGACGGCGGGTGTCCGGTGAAGGTCCTGTGGATCTCGCAGAACCTGCCCTACCCGCCCAAGACCGGCGTGTTGCAGCGCAACTACAATCTCATTCGCGAGGCGAGCGAGTTTGCCGAAGTGCACCTGGTCGCGATCGTCAAGCAGGACATCCTGCCGACGTTCGACGAACAGGTGGCGGCTCGTGAGCTCGGCAAGCTGTGCGCCTCGGTCACGAGGGTACACCTACCTGTCGAGCGGTCGAAGGCGCTGTTTCTGTGGATCGTGTTCAAGAGCCTGTTCACGAAGCTGCCGTTCACCGCGAACTGGGCCCTCGCACCCGAACTGCGACAAGCCATTGCGAAGGCGGCCGCGAACGGCCCCTACGGTATGGTGTTCTTCGACACCATCAGCCTGGCGCCGTACCGCGTTCTGGTAAACGGATCGCCGACCGCGCTCAACCATCACAACATTGAATCGCACCTCCTTGAGCGGCGCGTCGACTACGAGAAGAGCGCGCTACGGCGCTTCTATTTCAGGCTCGAAGGCCGCAAGCTGCGTGACTACGAAGCCGCGGTCGCCGGCACCTTCAACACGAACCTCGTCGTCAGCCGGCTCGATGGTGAACGATTGCAGGGCATCTGCCCGGCTGCCAGCACCGCCGTCCTCGCCAACGGCGTCGACGTCGACTACTTCCGCCGCCAGTCACCGTTGTCCGCCGTCGAACGCGGCCACCTGATCATGGTCAGCGGCATGAACTGGTTCCCGAACCGCGACGCGGTGCTGTACATGGCGGAGTCGGTCTGGCCCGAGCTCTCCCGACGGCTGCCCGACGCCCGCCTGACGATCGTCGGCGCGAGCCCGCCACAGCAGATTCTCGATCTCGCCGCCCGCGATCGTCGTGTCACCGCAACCGGGTTCGTCGACGACGTCCGACCGTACATGGAGCGGGCACAGGTGTATCTGTGCCCGATGCGTGACGGCGGTGGCACGCGATTGAAGATTCTCGATGCGCTCGCCATGGGCGTGCCGATTGTGGCGACGCAGATGGCGCTCGAAGGGATCGACGTCGTCGCCGAGCAGGACGTGCTGGTGGCCGACGAGCCGGCGGCATTCGTCCGGCAGATCGAGCGCGTGGTCAACGACCGAGCGCTCTGGACCGCACTTCATAGCAACGGTCGATCGTTTGTCGAGCGCCACTTCGCCTGGCCGGTTATCCGCCAAGAGATGCAAGCGGCGTTCCGGAGGGCGGCCGACACGAGACCCGGTCATGTCTGAGTCGCGAACCGTCACGCTTCACGCCGTCGGCGACATCGCCTTGGGCGACCATCCGCTCTGCACGGGGTTCGGCACGCACAGCCGCATGCGCCGGGAGCCGCCGACCTTTCCGTTCGCGCACGTACAGTCGTTGCTCGCTGGCGCGGACCTTCGCTTCGGCAATCTCGAGTGCACGTTGTCGGAGCGCGGTCTGAAGCCGAACGACTACCACTCGGTGCAGATGCGCGGACAGGAAAGCTACCTGGCGGGACTCGCCGGCGCCGGCTTCGAGGTGCTCAACCACGCCAATAACCACTCGATGCAGCACGGCAAGGAACCGTTCAGAGAGACGCTTCGGCTGCTGAAGAACGCCAACATAGCGGTCTGCGGCGTCGCACAGGGGAACACGAGTGTACCCGCGATCGTGACGGTCAAGGGCCTGAGGATAGGGTTTCTCGGCTACTCGCTACGTCCGCGCCAGTATTTCACCGAGACTCCGCTCTACGCCGAAGGCTCGTCGGAGAGCATAACCGCCGACGTCCGCGCGCTCCGGGCCGCGGCGGATATCGTGGTCGTGTCGCTCCATTGGGGCGACGAATTCATCGACCGGCCGTCGCCCGATGACGTGCAACTGGCTCACGATGTGATCGACGCCGGTGCCGACCTCATCATCGGTCACCATCCGCACGTACTGAGGGGCGTCGAGCGGCATGGACGCGGATGGATCGTCTACAGCCTCGGCAACTTCGTCTGCGACATGCTGTGGGAAGAAGAACTGCGCGAGACCGCGGTCTGCGAGTGCCGGCTCAGCCCGTCAGGAGTCGAACAGGTGAAGCTCATTCCTGTTCGCATCAACGACGATAGCCAGCCGGTGCCGCTAGCGGGCGAAGCGAGTGCCCGGCTCGACCAGCGGCTGGCGGCGCTCGGCAGCGCCCTGGCCTGCGCCGGCAACGAAGTCGCAAAGTCTGGAGCGATGGCTGATTACGAGGCGGCAGCATATACAGCCCATCGCCGCTCGCGCGCCCAGTCGCACCGATACTTTCTCAGAAATGCCTACCGCTTCCCGCCCAGGATCCTGGTCGGCCAGCTCACGACCTACGCTCGGAACCGCTTGGCGGAGCGTGGCTGGCTGTCCTCGGCAGGCTGACCGGCAGAGAAAAGTCTGCTAGCCCAATGACTTTAGTTAGCTCGCAGCGCTGCGACTGCTGAGGAACGCCTGCTACACCCGTGACACCAGCGAAACTAGTCCTTTGTAATCAATGCTTTAATACCCTCATGCCAGCCTGAATCTTCTGCGGTGCTTTCCTTGCAAAGTTGAGGGCGACAGGTAGCCGCGCCCGTGTCCAAGCATCAATTGTCTCGTAAGCTGATGACCCTGGGCGCTTGGAACCAGTGGGCAACTCAGCAAAAACAGCGCCCACTCTGTGACTGAGAGGGCGAAGCGTGTCCGAACGGGCACCCGGGTGGGCGGCCGACGTGGTTGCACAGGGCTGACATCGCATTCATGACCGCAAAAGAACGAATCAGCTATGCGGCCCGGACGGCAATCTCACACGCGCTCTACTACTCGGGCCTGCTCCATCTCGCGGTCAAGGTCCGCCTGCGCCGAAAGGTCGTGGTGCTCGCGTATCACCGGGTGCTCATGCCGGAACAGCGATCGAGAACCGCCTCGCAGGAAGGCATGGTCGTCGAATACCGGACCTTTGCGCGGCATCTGGCTCTGCTGGCGCGCCAATTCAAGGTCCTCACGCTCGACGAGTTCACCGGGCACCTCGACAGCCGTCGGCCGTTTGATGGCCCCAGCTGCTTGATTACGTTCGACGACGGGTGGATCGACAACTTCGAGAACGCACTGCCGTTGCTGCGATCGCACAAGATGCCGGCGGTGATGTTCCTGCCCGTCAATTTCATCGGCCGTCGACGCCTGTTCACGCGGGAAGCGCTGACGCACCTCGTCGTCCGCGCGGTCGAACTCGTCCGCCGCGAACCCTGGCGCACCGACGCGTTGCGCGCGCACCTATCGCCGCTCGGTCTCGACCGGGTGCTCGAGGCCGCCGATCCGGATCCGCTGCCGGCGGCGCTGGCGGCGATTGGTTCGCACCGCTACGCCGGCGGCCCGCAATTCGAGGCGCTGGTCACGGCGCTCTCGACCGAGCTGGGCGTGACCGACGTCGTGCTCTCCGATCTGGATGCCTTCATCGACTGGGCACAGGTCGACGCGCTCGGCCGCGACGGGTTCACCTTCGGCGGGCATGGCGCCGACCATCGGGTTTTGACGCAGGTGACGCCTGCGGTTGCCGCGTGCGAAGCCGAAACGTCCAAAAAGGTCCTCGATGGTCGTCTCGCGAGGCCGGTGTATGCCTTCGCCTACCCCAACGGCGCGTTCAATGCCGACATCGCGCGAACCGTGAAAGCGGCAGGCTATCGAATTGCGTTTACGATCGATCAGGGCCACGTGAGCTGCGATGACGACCACTTCACGTTGCGCCGCGTCAACATGCACGACGGTATGACGCGCTCGACGCCGATGTTCATGGCGCGGCTTGCCGGAATTTTCTGATCGATTGACCGATGACATTCCCCGGATTGTCGCGACTCCGCAATCGTCCGTTCTGGACCGGCGTGATCACGGGCATCGCGCTGGTCTTCCTGGCCCAGCTGGCGATCAACGAGAGCTCGTTCCCGGATCACCTCGTCGGACCGATGCTGGTCGACGATTCGGCGGCGAGTGGCGACGCGATTGTCGTGCTCGGCGCGGGGGTGATCGGTGATTGCGTCGCCAACCTGAACGGCATGCGGCGGGCGATGCTCGGGGCCCGCCTGTTTCGCGAAGGGCGGGCGCCGCTCCTGGCGATCACCGGCGGCGCGGCCAAGGGTAGCTGCCCGGTCGCCGACGCGATGGCACAGGTGGTGAGGGAGTCGGGCGTCCCCACGGATCGGCTCATCCTCGAGCGGCGGTCGCGGAACACGCTCGAGAACGGTGAGATGACGGCGCCACTCCTCCGCGAACGGAGTGCAAGACGAATCCTGCTGGTCACGGATCGGCTCCACATGCGGCGCGCGGCCGGCGTCTTTCAGCGCCTCGGATTCATCGTCGAGCCGGTGTCGGTGCCGATTTACGAGGGGCATATCGACAACGTGTCGATGCTGTCAGTGGGAATCCGGGAAGCCACGGCGCTCACCTACTACCGGCTTCGCGGATGGACGGGATTGCGCGGCGCCGACCACGGATTGGCGGCAGCCCGAGTCGCGGCTGAGGCTGGGCTCGAGGGAATCGTGAAATCTGTGCCAGTGCAGACATCGGGATCGAGCGATCGCCGGCCGGTGGTCATCCTCGGCGCGTCGTACGCGGCCGGCTGGAGGCTCGCCGAGGTCGACGCGGTGCCGGTCGTCAACGCCGGCGTGGCGGGACAGCAGTCGTTCGAGATGCTGGCGCGCTTCGACTCCGACGTGGTCGCGGCGAAGCCGCGGGCCGTCGTGCTCTGGGGCTTCATCAACGACGTCTTCCGCGCCAGCGACATGACCGCGGTGTCGGCGCGCGTGCGCGACCACTACAGCGAAATGATCAAGCGGGCGCGGGCGGGGGGCATCGAGGCGATCGTGGCGACGGAGATCACGATCCGCCCGCCGAAGTCGATGGCACAGACCGCGTTTACACTGATCGCGCCGTGGCTCGGCAAGGTGGTCTATCAGGACCAGATCAACGCGCATGTCATCGAGACGAACCGCTCGCTGCGCGATCTTGCGCAGCGCGAAGGGCTCCTCGTGCTAGACCTGCAGCCGTTGCTGGCGGAGGCGAGCGGCCGCCGCAAGCGCGAGTACGCCGTCGACGATGGCAGCCATATCTCGGCGCAGGGGTACGAAGCCTTGACCGCGTACGCGCGTCGGATCCTGTCGGGCCGCCTGCGCGGATCGGGCACCACGGCGATGCAGCCATGACGGAGGCCCTCGATGAAATACCGTTCTTCTTCCCGAGTCGCGATCGAGCGTTGTTCGGGGTGCTGCACCGGCCGCCGGCCGGTGCCGGAGCCCGGCCGGCCTTCGTGTTCTGTCATCCGCTGGCGGAAGAGAAGCTGTGGACGCACCGCGTCTTCGTCTCCTACGCGCGGCAGCTCGCCGCCGCGGGCTACCCGGTCCTCCGGTTCGACGCGACGGGGAACGGGGACAGCGAGGGCAACTTCAGCGATCTCTCGATGACAATCCTCTGCGACGACGTCCGCGCGGCGATCGCGGAGGTCCGCCGCCAGACGGGAGCCACGGCGGTCAGCCTGCTCGGCCTTCGCCTCGGCGCCACTGTCGCGATGATGGTGGCCGACGACGTGCCGGACATCCGGCACCTGGTGTTATGGGCGCCCGTGACCGAGGGTGAGAAATACCTCCAGGAACTGTTGCGCGTGAACCTCTTGACGCAGATGGCGACGTTCAAGGAAATTCGCCAGGAACGGCCAGCACTCGTGACCGAGATGCAGGAAGGGCGCACCGTCAACGTCGACGGTTACGAGATGGCGTGGCCGCTCTACTCCAGCGTCTGCGGCTACAAGCCGGACTCCGGGTCGCACGTGTTCGGCGGGCCCGTCCTGATCGTTCAGATCGATCGGCAGCCGCGTCCCGCCTCGGACCTGGCCCGTCTGGGCGAGTCCTATGCCCAGGCAACCGTAACGTTCGCGCAGGAGGAAGCGTTCTGGAAGGAAATCGCGCGGTTCTATCAGCAGGCGGAGAATCTGTTCGCCGTCACCACCGACTGGCTCGCATCGCACTGAACCGACCTGCTGATGACAGCGAAGGGCGCAGGTCGCATCGTCCACGGCACGCTTTGTATTACAAACCCTCATTCGAGCCGGCGCTCGCCGCCCGTTCGCCCGGGCTGGTACTCGTGCGCCACCTGATCGCGCGCGCGCTCGACGGCGGGCGCCGGGAACTGGACGTCACCATCGGTGACGAGCCGTTCAAACGGCGCTTCACCCACGCCACGCGGAAGACGACCGTCAACGTCCAGATTTTCCGGAACCAGGCGCTCTCCCTGTTCGAGCGCTCGCGCCGCGGGGTGATGGCAGCGGTCCGGCGCGCCGTGACCAAAGTGAAGGCCCATTGACCGGTACGTCTCTCGACTGGATGGCGGTGTGGGTGTTCTGGATTGCCGTCGCCGGCGTCTTCTACCCCTACGCCGGCTATCCCCTCGCGTTGCTCCTTGTGCGCCGGTTTTCGGCGAAGCCGCGGCCATCGCGCGAGGCGCCGTTGCCCAGCGTCTCGATCATCATCCCGGTGCACAACGAGGCGCCGCGCCTGCTGCGCAAGCTCGGGAACACCCTGGCGCTCGACTACCCGGCCGAGCGACTCGAGGTCGTTTTCGTCTCTGACGGATCCACCGACGACACCGTGCGGCTGATTCGCTCGAAGAATGATCCGCGCATCTCGCTGATCGAGCTGCCCGAGCGCGGCGGCAAAGCCGCGGCGCTCAACGCCGGCCTGGCGCGCGTCAACGGGGAGATCGTGGTCTTCACCGATGCCTCGATCGCGCTCGCGCCGGACTCCCTGCGCGCGCTCGTGAAACCGTTCGTCGATCCGCGGGTCGGCTGCGTCTCGGGTGAGGATCGGATCGCAGACACCGGCGGCGAAGGACTCTACGGACGCTACGAGCTGCTGCTGCGACGGCTCGAGTCCGAGGTGCACTCGATCGTCGGCGCGAGCGGATCGTTTTACGCGCAGCGCCGGGCGTTATGCACGCCGTTCACCGAGGGCATGGCGCCCGATTTTCTCTCGGTGCTGCGGACGGTGGCGCAGGGCTATAGGGCGATCAGCGAGCCGGCGGCCGTCGGCGAGATGGCGAGTGTCAAGAGCGCGAAACAGGAGTTCGACCGCAAGGTGCGGACGCTCCTGCGCGGCATGACGGCGCTCTTTGCCTGCAACACGCTCCTCAACCCGCTGCGCTTCCCGGTCTTCGCCTTTGAATTGTGGTCGCACAAGCTACTGCGATGGACAGTGCCGTTCAACCTGCTGGCGGCGCTCGCGGCGCCACTGGCCTTGCTCGACCGCCCGTTTTACGTCGTCGCGCTCGTGGCACAGCTGGCGTTCTACGCTGGCGCCGCCGCGGCCTACTCCGAATGGGCCAACGTGCACCAGTCGCTGCCGGGACGCATCGCGCTCTATTTCTCGTCGGTCAACGCCGCGATTCTGGCGGCGTGGTACCGCTACGGTCTCGGCGACCGCCAGGAATTGTGGACTCCGTCCCGTCGGTAGTGGCCGGCTCCGTATGACTTACTACGCGCTCCTCCTCTTCTTCATCGTCGAGTACGTCCGCCCGGGCAACTTCATCCCGGGCTTCGACGCCCTCAAGCTGAATCTCCTGGTGCCGGTCACGGCGATCATCGGCACGTTCGTCCGCAAGAGTCCCGTGCCGAACCGCGATCTGCTGACCCAGCCGAACACAATCGCGATGATCGTGTTTCTCGGCCTGCTCTGTATCTCGACGCTGTTCGCGATGATCACCTCGAACGCGTTCGACATCACGAAGAACGTCTTCTCCTACATCCTGATTTACGCCGTGCTCGTGCGACAGCTGGGCGACGTCGATCGCATCAAGGGTGTGTTCACGGTACTCGTGGGCGTGCACGTGCTGGCAATCGCGCTCAGCCCCGGCATCTTCGCCGATTCGAGCGGACGCGCATCCGTGACCGCGGGCGCGTTTCTCGGCGACGGCAACGACTTCGCGCTGTCGGTCAACATCTGCCTGCCGATGTGCCTGTTCCTGCTCCAGGAATCGCGCAAGAAACTGCGGCGGATCGGCTGGCTGGCCATTATCGGGCTGCTGGTGATGGCCATCATCGCAACCAAGTCGCGCGGCGGGACGATCGCGCTCGTGATCATGGGGCTGCACGTCTGGTGGAAGAGCCGCCGCAAGGTCATGATGGCCGCCTGTGTGCTCGGCGCCGCCCTCGTCATCTTCGCTGCCGCGCCACCCTCGTATTTCAACCGCATGTCGACGATGACCGATACGGAGGAGAGCTCGGCGCAGGCCCGCATCACCGCATGGCACACCGCCGTCGCCATGGCGACGAGCAACCCGGTGCTCGGGGCCGGAGCCGGCCACTTCCCGAGCGCCTACGGCGCACGGAACGGCGGCCGATGGATGACGGCGCACTCGATCTACTTCCTGCTGCTCGGCGAGCTGGGCTTCCCGGGTATCAGCGTCCTGCTGTTCCTGATCCTCTATAACCTGTTCGCGAACGGACGGTTGCAGCGTCAGCTGAAAGAGTTCGACCCCGAGCGGACGGCCACCGCGGCGAGCCTGCTCGCCTGCACGAGCGCGTCGATGGTGGCCTTCGCGGTTGCGGGTGCCTTCCTGAGCGCCGCGTATTATCCGCATCTCTATGTGATTGCCGGCCTGTGCTCGGCGACGCGCTACGTCGTCCGGCAGCAGATGGCCGCGCAATTCGCGACGGACGGGGCGCCGCTGGCCAGAGCGACGGTCGAGGCGCGAGTCACCCATGGCGTCATTTCCCCGGCCTGGCAGCCCCGACACCTATGAATCCGTACGCCGCAGCGATGTATCGCGTCGCGCCCGTGTGGTGCCAGAACCTCGTGCTCACCGGCTTTGCGACGCTGCTCGAGCGCGAACGCTACAGTGGACGGTTCCCCGAGTTCCGAGACCTGCTCGGGCGGACCGAGTGGATGTCGACCAGCGATCTCGTCGCCTATCAGGACGAGCAGCTTCGTGAGATCGTCGCGCACGCCTACGACACCGTGCCGTTCTACCGGCGGCGCTTCGACGAGCACAAGCTAAAGCCGTCCGACATCCGCGGCCGGGCCGATCTGCCGAAGCTGCCGCTGCTCACGCGCGACGACATCCGCGCCAACTTCGACGCGCTGCGCTCGACGGCGTTGCCGCCGCGGGAGATGCGGACCGGTCACACCAGCGGCACCACCGGCACGCCGCTCACGGTCGGTTACGACCGCGCGACGGTCTGGATGACCTACGCGGTGTTCGATCGCCACTACCGCTGGGCAGGCCTCCGCCTGGGCCACGACGGCGACCGCATCGCCGTCGCGCGCGGCAACGTGATCGTGCCGCCGGCGCAGAAGAAGGCGCCGTTCTGGCGACACAACCGGCGGCAGCGCCAGCTGCTGCTGTCGTCGTTCCACCTGTCGAAGGCGAACCTCCCGCTGTATATCGAGGCGCTGACGGAGTTCCAGCCGGCGGCGCTCGACGGTTATCCATCGACCCTTTACATCCTGGCGAAGTACCTCCTCGGCCGCGGTCAGCGCTTTCCCTTGCGCGCCGCCGTGACATCGTCCGAGACGCTGTACGACTTTCAGCGCGCCGCGATCGAGCAGGCGTTCGAGTGCCGGGTGTTCGACTACTTCGCGCTCGCCGAGCGCGCCGTCTTCTCGAACGAGTGCGATCGGCATGGAGGCCACCACATCGCGATGGAGTACGGACTGGCCGAAGTGGTTGACGACCAGGGTCTGCCGGCGAGCCGTGGCGCCACGGGACGGCTCGTCGGAACGCCCCTGCACAACCGGGCGATGCCGCTGCTGCGCTACGTGACCAACGACCTGACGGCGTTCGTCGAGCGCACCTGCAGCTGCGGCCGCCACCTCGAACTGATGGACGACGTGGCGACCAAGGCCGAGGACGTGCTGACGCTGAAGGACGGCCGCCTCATCTCGCCGTCGGTGCTGACGCACCCGTTCAAGCCGCTCGAGAGCATCGAGGGCTCGCAGATCGTCCAGAAGGCACCGGACCATGTCATCATCCGGATCGTTCCCGGCCCCGACTACGACACCTCGCTCAGCGACCATCTGGTTCGCGAGTTCAAGAGCCGGCTCGGTGACGACGTCCGCATCGAGGTGAGCCTCGTGAAGGAACTGGAGCACGCCAGGAACGGGAAATTCAAATGGGTCGTCTCGGAGGTACCGCTCGGCATATGACAGCCCTGCTGTCGCCGCCACGGAGCACAGGAGCCTTGCACGACACTGCCAGGCAGTCGGACGCACGCGTCCTTCCGCCGGCCGACGTCGTCACGGCGGTCCCGACCGGCCCGCCGGCACGCCGGATCCGACTGATGCTCGCCATCGACGGGATGGGGATCGGCGGCGCCGAGATGGTCGTCCGCGACCTTGCCCTGTCGCTCGACAGGGCCTGGTTCGACGTGTGCATCTGCTGCACGAAGGGGCTGGGCCCGATCGGCCGCCAGCTCGTCGCCGACGGCATCGACGCCTTCGTCGCCCCGGGGCGAAACGAGGACAGGGTCGACTACCTGACGCCGTTGAAGTTCCGCCGCGCGGTGAAGGCGCGCCGAATCGACGTCGTTCACTCGCATGCCACGCCGGCGCTGCTCGACGCGGCCGCCTGCAAGCTGACGATGCCGGGGTTGAAGGTCGTTCACACCTTCCACTACGGGAACTATCCATACGAGTCGTGGCGCCATCATCTGATGGAAGGCATGTCGTCGCGGGTGGTGGATCGGCTGATTGCGGTCGGATTCGATCAGCGCCAGCGTCTCCAGCAGTGCTACCGGCTGCCGGAGGCACGCATCTGCACGGTGTGGAATGGCCTCAAGTTCGAGGGCGCGGACCCCGATCCGGCCTTTCGATCGCAGCTCGGGACCGGCAACCGCCTGCTGGTCGGGACCATCGCGAAGCTGATCGAGCAGAAGGGACTCGACGACCTGATGAGGGTCGCACGGAACTGCCGCGACTCGGGTCTCGGGATACAGTTCGTCATCGTCGGCGACGGCCCGCTGCGAGCGGCCCTCGAGCAGCAGCGGCGCGACCTCGGGCTCGACGACACCGTCGTCATCACGGGTTGGATCCAGAACGCCGCGTCGCGCGTGCTCCCGGCATTCGACGTGTTCTTCCAGCCGTCGCGGTGGGAAGCGATGTCGATCGCGATCCTCGAGGCGATGGCCAACGCCAAGCCCATCGTCGCGACGCGCGTCGGCGACAACGCCCACGTCCTCGAGGACGGCGTCAGCGGCCTGCTGGTCAACGCCGGCGACATCGCGTCTATGGCGCAGGCGCTGCTCCGGACAGCGGACGCGGGCCTGCGCCCCACGCTCGGGAACGCGGCGCGCGTGCGCTTCGAGCAGCATTTCACCCTCGGCCACATGACCCGGGCGTACGAGCGCGTCTATCGCGAGCTCGTGCCTCGGGTGCAGCGATGATTGATTTCAACAGGACCATGGATCGACGCAGCCCCGTGCGGGCGAACATCGTCGCGTGGGACAGCGGCGGGCTGGCCACCGACATCGACGTGTTGACCCGGACGCTCGTCCGCGCCGGCTGCGAGGTGACGTTCAAAGGCAAGATGGCGCGCCGGCCGCAGAGCCGAGCCCACAGCCTGCTCCTCACCGCCGGGGTCGTCCTGTCGCAGCGGTGGGCGGCGGCGACGAGGCGGCCCCAGTTCGATGTGAACTTCTTCGACGAAACGATCTTCCCCGAATACATCCCGATGGCACGCGTGAACTGCCTCTTCGTGCACCCGGAGTGGTTCCGCGATCAGAACCTCGCCCATCTGCCGCGCATCGACTTCATCCTCGCCAAGACGCCGAGCGGCGTCGACGCGTGCCGCGGCCTGCCGGCGGCGTGCCGCAACGTGAACTTCACCAGCCCGGACAAGCGCATCCCCGGCTTCGTGCGCGGCGGTCCGCTGCGGTGCCTGCACCTGGCGGGACAGAGCGCCGTCAAGGGATCCGAAGCCGTCGTCGACGCCTGGTCGCGGCATCCCGAGTGGCCGGCGCTGATCGTGGTGCGCCGCGCCCGCCGCTACGGCGGCGACGCAGCGCCGCCATTGCCGGCGCTGCCCAACGTGCGCTATGAAACCGACTACGTCTCGGATGAGCGGCTCCGCGAGCTGCAGAACGAGTGCGAGGTGCACGTCATCCCGTCGCAGGCGGAAGCCTACGGCCACGTCATCGGCGAGGCGATGGCCTGCGGCGCGCTCGTCGTCACGACCGACGCGGCGCCAATGAACGAGCTGGTCACGCGCGACCGCGGCATGCTGGTGCGCGTCGAGCGCTCCGAGCCGATGAGCCGATCGACGCGCAACTACATCGACGTCGCGGATCTCGAGGCGCAGCTGACCGCAGCTTTTGCGATGACGCCGGAGCGCCGCGCCGAGCTCGGCCGTAACGCACGTGCGTGGTACGAAGCACAGGATCGGCGCTTCGAATCGTGCCTGCGGACGCTTCTCGACGAGCTCCCGCAGATCGCCGCACATCAGGCCACGGTCTCGTCCGAGCACCGCGCGAGCTCCGTGTAAAACGGCCCGGCCTCAGACCGGCACGAAGTGAACTCCGAAGTGGTTTTTCGACGGAAAGACCGCCCGAAACAGCGGCGGGAGGCGATGTCTGATCGTCGTTCGCCTACAATTTTGGTGCTCCCCCGACACTCCTGAAGAGGTCCCTCGGCCGCCCCAGGGCGCTCCTGACAGACAGATGGCAACCGCAGAAGCGGCATAGGTTGTGCAGAGCTGCCGACGGCGCTCAGAATCGACTTTCGACGCGCCATTCCAGCAGCACTAAAGGCGCACCGCCAGTTTGAATTGGGCAGCATTCGCTCACGAGCTGGTCGAGCGCTGGTTCGAGGGACAGCAATTATGACGGATATGCGTGTAGTTCTTGCGTGCGTTTTCACGCTCGCCATCGTGGCCCCGGCAGGCGCCCAGACGACGTTGTACGTAGACGGGTCCACGGGGAACGACTCGGTTTCGAAGGCCAATAACAGCTCGTCCTCGCCGTGGCGCACGATCGGACGCGCGGCGTGGGGCAGTACGAATCGCTCGGCACCAAACGCCGGCGAAGCAGCGGCGGCCGGCGACCGCGTCATGATTACAGGGGGGACCTACACGACCTCGGTCGCGGTGAACAATCGATGGGGCGTGGTCTACAACCCCGTGAATCAGGGCACAGCGTCCAATCCGATCACGTTCATCTGCGCAGGCGACTGCGTCCTCGGCGCACCGAGCGCGAATGCTCCGGTCATCGGGGCGGAAGGCAGAAATTACATCAAATGGTTCGCCGACATCGGGCAGGGGCACTCCTGGCGGATCTCGGCGTACGGGAACCAAAGCGGCTCGGCGAGTGCGACGCAGGTCAACACCGCGCCGGATACCGGGCCGGTCGTCTGCCAGGGCAGCACGGGATGCTGGATCGAAGGGGCCGACATCGACGGCATCACGCGGGTCGACTACGACGACAACTGGAACGGCATCCGCCTGGAGAACTGCAGCGCCTGCACCGTGCGAAACAACACGATCCGGAACTTCCGGACGCTCTCGGACGGCGTGAACGGAACAGCGATCACGCTCTACGGCTCGCCGAACACGATCGTCGAGAACAACTCCGCCACCAACACCTATACCGGCATCTACTTCAAGGACCAGGCGCACACGCTGCTGCAGCAGAACATCCGCGCCCGCTACAACAAGATCGACGGCGTGAACGAGTGCATCCGATTCTCGATGACCAGCGAAGATCGAAACTACGTCTATCAGAACGTCTGCATGAACAGCGGCTTCGGCCTGTTCACGACCGGCGGTGGGTTGTCCAACGACTGGATCTTCAACAACACGTTCTACAACATAGAGAATTCCGGCCTGTACCTCACCATCATGGGTTCCGGCGGCCGGTTCTGGAACAACATCGTCGTCAATGCCGATCGCGCCGTGCTCCTCGAGGGTGGCTCCATGCCGAACTCCTCGGTGATCGATCTCGAGCACAACGTCTACTTCGGGCACCGGCAGTTCTACAGCGGTGCCGACGGCAACCGATCGCTGTCCTCCTTCAGGAGCGCGCACCCGTCGCAGGAGGAGGATGCTCCGCTGTCGGTTGAGGCCAATCCGCTCTTCGTGAACGCGTCTCAGGGTGATTTCCGCATCTGCACGGGCGCAGGCAGCCCCGCCTCGAATTGCACCGGACCCTCGGCGGCGCTCGCGATCGGGGTGGACATCTTCGACCTGGACGGCGACGGCAATACCAGCGAAACGATTCGCGCCGGCGCCTTCGTCACCAACAACGAGCGCATCGGCGTTTCGGGGGGCGGCGGGGGCGTGCAGCGGCCGACTGCCCCGACCAACGTCCGCGTGATCCGATAACAGCGCACGATCGCCAGCAGTTTGTGGTCCCTGCCCGCGGCACGCAACCGCGGGCAGGACCAACGCACCTGTTTCGCCAGCTCCTCTGAACAACGTCGCCGGTACAATTGGCACTACCGGCCGGCGGTTTCCCGCGCACAGCTATCCGACATGACAATTGACCATCTGGCCATTGCGGTCAGAAGCGTCGAACAGGCGGCCGATCGCCTGTGCACGCTTTTCGGTTACTCGCGCCACACGGACACGATCACGAACACGCGCCAGGACGTCCGCGTGCTCTTCTTGAAGAAGAACGACTCGCTGCCCTTGAAGCTGATCGAGCCGGCGAGCGACGCGTCGCCGCTCTGGGACTTCGTGCGGAAGGGCGGCGGCCTGCATCACGTCTGCTTCAAGGCCGCGAACGTCGAGACGGCTTGCTCGGAGCTGACGGCAAAGGGGGCGCGCCTGCTATCGCCGCCCCACCCGGGGGAGGCATTCGACGACGAGCCGATTGCGTTTCTCTATGCCGGCCTCGGCCTGAACGTCGAGGTCATCGACACGGACCGGCGCCGCGGAGCGCGTGGCGACGGAGAAGAGAGACGCTGATGCCCAGTTTGGTGTATCGAATGACCCGGCGGATACGATACGAGTATCTCCGCCGCTTCGACAATCCCGCCACCTTGACCACGCGGCAGGGGGTGTTCCGTGTGCCGATTGGCGTGGACGATCCGATCAGCCGCGAGCTGTTTCTGAACGGCGAGTTCGAGCTCGATCTGATCACGGAGGCCATGGAGCTCATTCGCCGGATCTCCGGCCGCGCCAAGGGCACGGGGACGGTGGTCGACGTCGGCGCGAACAACGGCGTCATCTCGATCGGCATGCTCGTCACCGGACAGCTCGACGGAGCGATCGCGATCGAGCCGGAGCCGACGAACTTCAGGCGGCTGCAGGAGAACGTCGCGCTGAACCGGTTCGACGACGCGATCGTGCGCATGAACTGCGCGGTCTCGGACCGCAAGTCCAGCCTCACGTTCGAGCTGAGCGACAAGAACTACGGCGATCACCGGGTGCGCTTGTCCGCGGTGGGAGGCGGGGTCGAGCGCGACATCTTCCACGAATCGGATCGGCAGGTGATCACCGTGCCGGCCGAACGGCTCGACGACATCATGGCTGGCCTCCCGACGCGGTTCACCGAGGACGTGGCTGTCGTCTGGATCGACGTGCAGGGCTACGAGGGCTACGTCTTCTGCGGCGCTCGCGAGCTGCTCGCTCGCGGTGTGCCGGTGGTGTCGGAGATCTGGCCCTACGGGATCGCGCGCGCCGGCATGACGCTGGACCAGTTCAATTCCGTCATCACCTCGATCTGGCCGTACTTCTGGATGAAGCGGCGGACGCACTTCGCGCGATACCCGATCGTCGCGTTCCGCGCGTTCCTCGACGACGTCGGGCTGGACGGCTACTACGACAACGTCATCTTCACCAGTAAGTAGCTTGCGCGCATGAGAATCTTCACGCTCATCCTCACGCTCGTCGCCGGTTCGGCGTTCGCCGGATTCGTCTACCGGCAGGCCGTCGTCGAAGGCGCATTCGGCCCGGCGGCGATGTTCGGCAGCGTGGTGCTGGGACTGATCACGCTCGTCCTCGCGGTCATGACCTGGCTGGCCGGGACCCGGCACCGGGCCGTCGTCGGCAACGTGCTGCTCGCGTTCGTGATGACCGTCCTCACCTACGCCGTGCTCGACGTCGTGCTCGGCTGGCTGCTGATCGTCCCGCTCTCGCCGCCGCTCGTGCCCGACGCAGTCAGGCATCACGCGCTCGTCCCGAACTCCTACGCCGAAATCCGGCAGCCGGATTTCGACTATATCCAGCGGGTCAACGCGCTCGGCCTGCGCGGGCGCGAGACGGCCGTGGAGAAGCCTGCGGGGACGCGGCGGATTCTGATGCTGGGTGATTCGTTCACGATGGGCAAGGGCGTCCAGGACAACGAGACGTTCGCGGTCATCGCAGAGGCGCAGCTCCAGGCCCGGTTGGCCAGCTGCCGCGGCGGGTCGGTGGAAGTGCTGAACGGCGGCGTCGACAGCTACGCGCCGATCCTCTCCTACCTGCAGCTCGAGCGCGATCTCACGCGGCTGAGACCCGACCTGATCGTCCTCAACCTCGATCACAGCGATCTCGTGCAGGAAGCCGCCTACCGCCAGCAGGCGGTCCGCGGCGAGAACGGCGCGATCCTCGCCGTCCCGCAGGTCTGGCAGGACTCGTACTACGAGCGGTTCCTGAGCTGGACGACCCGCCACTTGTATCTCACCCGCGTCGTCCTCGTCTACATCAACCGCTCGATGGACCATCGGCAGCTGAGCGTCCGGCGGGTCGTGAACGAGGCTGGCCGCGAGCACTTCGCCCACACGCTCGAAGGGGACGTCGACCGCACCGCGCAGTGGCGGGACGTGTTCGACTCGATCGGGCGGATCAAGGCGCTGGCGGATTCAATCCGCGCCGATTTCCTCCTGACGACGTATCCGTGGGCGCACCAGCTGGGCGAGACGGGATGGATACCGGGTCGCTACTCCTTCATGAAACAAGGGGAACGGACCACGGACCTGACGCAGAAGACGATCCGCGAGCATTCGGCGGCGCTCGGAATCCAGTTGTTCGAAGCGCTCCCCGTCTTCCAGCGGTATCATGGCTCCGAGGTGCTGTATTTCAACCACGATCCGCACTGGACGGCCGCCGGCCAGCGAGTGATGGGCGAAGGGCTGGCCCAGTATATCGGCGAGCATCAGCTCGCGCGCTGGTGCGCGGCACACTGAGAGCTGATCACACGATGGTACTCGCAGGATCCTCAACGGAGCGTCCGAACGATGGCATCGGCGCTCGGCACCCAGACTCCCGTCGTCTTCCGCAACCGGAAGGGATTGCGGCTCTTCGCGGTGCTGAACACCCCTCCCGGCCGGTCTCCGGGGGACCTCGTCGTGCTGCTGCTCTCCCCTGGTGTGAAGATGCGGGTCGGACCGCAGCGCCTCTACATGACCATGACCGAGCGCCTCCTCAGCCTCGGGCTGAGCGTCCTGCGCTTCGACTTCCACGGCCTCGGCGACTCCGACGGCACGCTGCCGGAAGAACAGCTGCGCGACGTCTACAACCACATCGAGGTCGGCCGGTTCGTCGACGACACCGTCGACGCGATGAACTGGATGCAGCAGACGTACGGCAGCCGCCGTTTCCTGCTGTCGGGCCTGTGTGGCGGAGCGATCACCGGACTGCTCGCCGGCGGGTGCGACGGCCGCGTGGCCGGTCTGCTCGGCCTCGGCATCACGCCGGTACTCGCGTCGCGCGCCGCCGACGCATCGCGCTACATGACGATCGGTCAGGTCGAACAGTCGCAACAGATGTACCTGCGGCGGCTGCTGCAGCCGAAGGCGTGGTTCCGCCTGCTCACGTTCCGGGCGGACAACCGTCTCATCGGGCGCATGCTCGCGCACTGGGCGCGCAAGGCGCTCGGCCGCACCGCGCCGCCCGCCGCCGCCCCGCAGGCGGAAGCGGACAACGCCAACCCGCTTTTTCCGCCGGCGTTCTTCCACATGCTCTCGACCCGTCGACCGATGCTGTTCGTCTTTGGCGGCGCCGATCGCCTGCACTGGGAGTACCAGGAGAAGTTCCTTGCCCGCCATCGTGAGCGGCTGGCGACACTGCCGCCGCTCGCCGACGTGCACGTCGTCGAGTCCGCCAATCACGTGCTCTCGATGCGCGAGTGGCAGGACGAGATGCTGGACGTTTCGACCCGCTGGCTGAAGACCCATTTCGTCGCGGATCTCGCCGAGCCGCGCGCCGCCGTACCGATGCCGGCCGTCTCGCGCATCTGACCAGACCTGCACATGCACCCGCGTAACTCGCCGGCGACGGCGCCGCCTGCCTCGCAGAGCCTGGCGCCGGCGATCCTCCGCAACGTCACGTCCGGCTGGGCGGCGCTGCTCGTCAACACGATCATCTCGTTCGTGCTGGCGCCAATCGTCGTCAATACGCTCGGGAGCGTGTACTACGGGATCTGGACGCTGCTGAACCAGTTTACGGGGTACCTGTGGCTGTTCGACTTCGGCGTGCGCGAGTCGGTGATCAAGTACGTGTCGCAGTACCACGCGTCGGGGGAAGACGAAAAGCTGGAAACGACGGTCCGGACGGCGATCTCAGTCTACTCGCTGGTCACGCTCGCGGCGCTCGGCGCCGTCGCCGGCATCACCGCGGCGCTGCCGTACCTGTTCAACATCCCCGAAGGGACCGTGGCCACGGCCCGCGCCGCCGCCTTCATCATCGGCGCGACGGTGGCGCAAGCCTTTCTCAGCAACGTCTTCGTCGGCGTACTGATGGGCCTGCAGCGGATCTATCTCGTCGCCAGGGTGGGTATCGTCTTCTCGTTGATCCGAGCCGCGGCGACGTACGTGCTGCTCCTCGCCGGCTACGGCCTGGTCGGCCTGGCGATGATCAATCTGGTCCTGAGCCTCGCCAATGCCTGCCTGACGTTCTACTACTGCCGTGTCTTGTTGCCGCACGTGCGGTTCCGGCCGATCCGCCCGATCCGCGAAGAGGTGATGACCCTCTTCAACTACGGCAAGTACGTCCTGCTGTCGAACATCGGCGACAAGATCGTGTTCGCCACCGATGCCATCGTCATCGGCATGTTCCTGCCGATTGCGGCGCTGACGCCGTACGCTATCGGCGGGACGCTCATCAACCACATGCGCTCGGTGGTGATGGCGATGGCGACGGTCTTCAATCCGCTCACGAGCAGCCTGCGCGCGACCGGCGACGAGCGGGTGGTGCAGGGGGTGCTGCAGACCGGGTCCAAGGCGGCGATGGCGGTGGGCCTGCCGCTCTGCGTCGGGTTCATCATGCTGGGCGAGCAGTTCGTGGCGCTGTGGATGGGGGACGCTCACGCCGCTACCGCCGGCCGGATCATGACGGTGCTGTCGCTCGGCTACATCATCGGCCTGCCCTATTACACGATCTCTGGGGTGCTGTACGGCCTCGGGCAGCACCGCATCGTCGCCATTCTCCGCGTCGTCGAAGGCGCGATCAACCTGACGCTGAGCGTGGTGCTCGTGAACCTCGTCGGACTCGTCGGCGTGGCCATCGGCACGGCGGTCCCGCACGTCCTGATCGTCGGCTGGGTGCTGCCGCGGACGCTGCCGCGCTTGTTCCCGTTCAGCCTGCGCGCCTATTACTACGACGTCTACGGCCGCACGTTGCTGGCCGCGGTGCCGTTCGCCGCGGCGACGTGGGCGATCCGGACCATCGTCCGGCCGGCGACGCTGCCGGTGTTCTTCGCGTGGGGCGCCCTCAGCTTCGTGGCGTACGCGGTTCCCGTCTGGTTGATCGTGCTGTCGCCGGGCGAGCGGGCGCATCTCGCCCGCGTCGTGAGCCGCCTGAGCCCGCGGCGCGTCCTGGCAAGTTCTTAAGGAGAAATCGTGGTATCGACATCGAGCAAACCGCGGAAGGTGCTGTACTGCGAGAGCAACGTGGACGGCACCATCGGCGGGTCGCATTATTGCCTGCTGTGGTTGTTGGAGAAGCTCGACCGCCGGGCGTTCACGCCGCTGGTCGTGTTCTACGAGGACCACGCGCTGGTGCCACGGTTCCGGGCGATCGCGGAGACGATGGTCCTGCCGCAATCGAATCCGGTCCTGTGGGGGGCGAACGCCCGGGGCCCGGTGCGGCTGCCGGTGGTCTTGCTCCGCCGCGGCATCAACTTCTTCCGGTTCATGAACCGGGTGTTCGGCTACGTGTCGTTCCTCAAGCAGCACGAGATCGCGCTCGTCCACCAGAACAACTCGGTCAAGGGGCACCGCGACTGGATGCTGGCGGCGCTGCTGGCTGGCGTCCCCTGCATCGCCCACGAGCGCGGGATCAACGAGCATTTCTCCTGGGCCGACCGCGCCATCGCGCGGCGTATCGCGATGATCATCCCGATGTCGCGGTCGATCATGGACTACATGATCAAGGGAGGCGTCGCGCCAGGCAACGTTCGCGTGCTCTACGACGGCCTCGACCCGGAGCGGGTGAAACCGGCCCGCACGCCAGAGGCACTGCGGGCGGAGTACGGCATCCGCAGCGATCAGCCGGTCATCGGCATCGTCGGCAACGTGCGGGCATGGAAGGGACAGGAGACCGTCGTTCGTGCCCTGATCGACGTGGTGAAAGCGCGTCCCGATGTCGTGTGCCTGATCGTCGGCGCCTCGACGCCGGACGACAAGCCGTACGAGGAGAAGCTGAACGCGGTCATCGCCGCGGCCGGCATCGCCGCGAACGTCCGCTTCACCGGCTACCAGGCCGACCCGGCGAGCTTCGTCAACATGATGTCGATCGTCATGCACGCGTCGATCAGGCCGGAGCCGTTCGGCATGGTCGTGCTCGAAGCGATGGCGCAGCGCAAGCCGATCATCGGCTCACGCGGCGGCGGCGTGGTGGAAATGGTCGTGGAGGGTGAAACCGGATACACCTTCCCGCCCGGCGATCATGCGGAGCTGGCGCGTCGGCTGATCGAACTGCTGAACGATCCCGCCCGCGCCGCAGCGATGGGAGAAGCCGGGTACCGGCGCCTGCTGGAATCGTTCACGATGCAGCAATACATGGACGGCATCCACAAGGTGTACGGGGCCGTGCTCGAGGGCCGGCCGGTGCCGGCCGGCGTCGGCATCTCGTGGAACGCCTCGACGGCGTAGCGTCCGGCTGCCGTTCCCGGCCGGATACAGAGTAGAATCCGCGGCAGTTGTGCAGACGGTCTGCGCGTATCGCCGCCCCACCCTTCTATACACGTGAGCGAAATCGAATCCTCGGCACCGCGGCGTCCGCCGCGCGTACTCACGAATATGCGTGGGCTGCTCACGTGCGAAGGCGGGCGCCAGTGGCTGGTCTGGCCGGAGCCCGCGGCGGGCAAGGCGGCGCGCAGGCGCACCGTGTTGCGCTCCTTCAGCTGCGACTACGTCTTCTGGGACACGCTGGACCGCGACTTCCTGATGCTCGCGCTGCTCAAGCGCCTGGTCCCCTTCTACCGACCGCGCCTGGTACTGCTGAATCTGCTGGTAATGGCGCCGGTCACCCGCCAGCAGCGCGCCAAGTTCCGGCTGGTCGCCTGGCTGCTGGGAGGCACGTACAAGATCGTTCAATATCATCGCGACACCGGCGCGCTGCAGGCTCACTTGCGGCTGCCGGCGCAGCACTTCGATTACATTCCCTTCAAGATCAACAGGCGCGACCTGGTCGAACGCACCGTGCCGACCGACGCCGGCTACATCTTCTGTGGCGGCAAGACACGCCGCGATTTCGATACGTTCATCGCCGCGGTCGCGCCGCTGCCCTATCCTGTTAAGATCGTCACGACCTCAAACGACGACATCGCACAGCATGGCTCCTACCTCGCCGAGCGTCCGCTGCCAGCCCACATCGAAGCGGTGCGGGTCGACGGCAGGGCCGAGCCCTTCATCGAGCTGCTGGCCGGGGCGCGGCTCGTCGTGCAACCGATCAAGCCCGACATCTGTGGCGTCGGCATCGGGGTCTACATCCTGGCGATGGCCTTGCGAAAGTGCGTCGTGATCACCGCCGGGCCAACCACCAACGAGGATCTCTCCGACGACCAGGCGGTCATCGTCCCGCCCGAGGATCCGGTGGCATTGCGGGAGGCAATCCGCCGTGTCTACACCGACGACGCGCTGCGATCGCGCGTGGCGGAGAACGGCTACAGGCTCGCCACCGCCCTGGGCGGGGAAGAGCGCCTCTACGGTTCGATCGTCGCCTGGTTGCAGCACGACTGGCAGCGCTCGCCGCAGATCGGACACTAAGCAGGAAAACCGCGGCGACGGCTGTTCTGCGCCGCGGCGCGAAGAACGGCAGTCGTGCGCTGTCTCGTGATTCGGAGGACTTCCAGATGCGCGCGCTCATTCCAGGGTCGGCGGGATTGATTGGCACTGCTCTGCGGGCCCAGGCCCCCGACCGGTTCGAGGTCATCGGCTTGGACATCGCGGAGCTCGATATCACCGATGCGTCGGCTGTACAGCGCGCCATCGACCACTACCGGCCCGACGTCGTGGTAAACGCCGCCGGATATCTTGCGGTCGACAAGGCGGAGAGCGATCGCGATCAATGCATGCGCGTCAACGCCGATGGGCCGCGGCACCTCGCGCAGGCGTTGCGGCCAGGCACGGCGCGCATGCTGCACCTTTCGACCAACTACGTCTTCGATGGCAAATCGGGCGTTCCGTACCAGCCCGGCGATCCGGCCGAGCCCGTCAGCGTCTACGGGGTCTCGAAGCGCGACGGCGAGGCCGGGGTGCTGCAGACGCTCGGCGAGCGTGCGACGGTCGTGCGGACGTCGTGGGTGCACGCGGCACACGGGAACAGCTTCCTGCGAACGATATTCAAGGTCCTCAAGGAGCGTGGCACAGCCCGGGTCGTCGACGATCAGCTCGGCACTCCCACCTCGGCGCAGTCGATCGCCGCCGTACTGTGGCAGGTCGCACTGAATCCGGCGATCAATGGACTCCACCACTGGACCGATGCCGGCGTGGCGAGCTGGTACGATTTCGCCGTGGCGATCGCCGAAGAGGGTGTGGCGCTGGGGCTGCTGCCCGAGGGGGTGACCGTCATCCCGGTTTCCACTGCGGACTATCCGATGGTGGCGGCGCGGCCGGCCTACGGCGTAATGGCCAAGCAAGCGACGGTTGCCGCGCTGGGCACTGCCCCGCCCCATTGGCGGGACAACGTGCGCAAGACGATGCGGGATATCGCGCGCGCGTAGGCTGGATCGCGCAGCGGCTTTCGCGGGCTCCGGCCGCCGCGAGCATCACGGCCGCGCAACACGCACGGTCATCGTCGCCTCGGGCCTAGTCGAATCCGGACCGGAGCAACGGCCCGACGAGCACGCCTGGCGAATCTATCGTCGCCGCGGCTAGCAACCGGCGCTCCCGCCGGCGAGTCCTCCTGAAGGAACTCGACGCCGCCTCCACCTCACGACCTGCGACGACGGCGGAGCATTGCCGCGGCAACGCCAAGGCCGACCAGCGCCAGCGTCGCCGGCTCCGGAACGTTGTATCGGACCTGCGTTGCGGTCACGGTGCTGTGGCTGTCGCCGCCGTAGACGATGCGGGAGATGTCGGTCGGCTCGGTGCGCGAGATGGTGAGTGTCGATCTCGTCGTGCCATCGATCCCCGGCGAGTACGTCCGCAGGAAATCGGTGATGATGTCGCCCTGCGCGTTGTAAGCGATGAGGACGTTCGGATCGGTGAAGAAGTAGCCGTCGATCTCGAAGAAGTTCGTCGGCGCGTCGAAGCGAAACTCGAGGACGTTGAACCCGGCCAGGCAGCTGAACGACGGCCCGGTGGCATTGCTGCAGGCGAGGAACTCCGACACGCCGAAGGCGCCCCCGAGCGATGGCACGGAAATCGGGTAATCGATCACGGTGTCGACCGGCGACACAGTCGGGTCGTAGGTCGAGCTCGTGCTCCCCGACTGCCGCAATCTCGACATCGTCAGGCCCGTGAACGCTGTGGAGAGATCGGTGCCGAGCGGATAGTCGGACGCGTTCACGACCACCAGATCGGCCCTGGCGGGTGACGACGTCAGCACCAACAACGCAATCGCGACGAGTACCTGAACCAGCTTGTGGGATCTCACGAGTCACCTCTGTTGCGTAACCAACGGCCCTAGGGCTGCTGCTCCGGCGCGTGAGCCTCGTCCGTGCCACTCCCGCGCCCGAACGTATCTCCTACCGCACTCTGTCGTCCATCTCCCGCTTTCCCAGCCTCGACGGAGCGGTCCTCGACAACGGCCGGCCTGACGTCGGACTGGGCTGCAGCACGGCGCGCCGAATCCCCACCGCATAGTGGTGCGGCATGTGCCCCTTCGCCATCCGGTTTCGAGCGTTGTCCCCACACTGGCGCCGCAGGCTCACGTTCGCGGCGGCGGCCGGTAGTACTCTTCCTCCGTCCGAGACTCCGTCCGAGACGAACAGACGACGCGTTAGACGAAGCGGAACATGAACGTCATGAGCGCACATTTCAGACGGGAGCCGAAGCTCCTGGTCTTCTCGCGCATGATGAACTGCAAGATGACGTGCCGCGGCCGCCGCATCAGGAACAGGGACTGCCAGAGGGCGATCCCGAGGCCGTTCAAGTCGCACTCGGTCGTGTAAATGTAATCGTACTTCCGTCGCAGAGCTACTAGTTCCTTCAGCAGCTTCAGTAGATAGAACGACACTTCGAGAAGACGGTAATCTGCTTGCTTCGCTTACCTCGGAATTCAAGGAAACGTCGTCGAGGTCGCAGAGACTCGAGTCGAGGCGAATCTCCTTCCACCACCACGGCAGCTGCTCCGACGGCGTCGTGTGAAGGAATACCGAGCGCATTGCGGGTTGCTCGTTCATGTTTCGGCGCTAGCAGCGGTACATTTCGCGCCAGGTCGCGAGATTGAGCGCCGTCCAGAGCAGTTCCGAGTGATCGTGGCTGCCCTGGCCGGTGCTCGGCGATGAGCCGGCGCAGGACGGCACGGTCGAAGACATCCGCCACCGGACTCTCCGGCAGCGCGCGGATGCGCGCGCCCAGGCCGTCGTCGGCGCGGAACCACCGCGCCAGCGGCACGCCGAACCCGGACTTCCGCCGATCGACGACCGCCGCCGGCAGGAAGCCGCGCGCCACGTCCTTGACGATCGCCTTACCGATGCCGTTCCGGATCTTGTGCGCGGTCGGCAGCCGGTTGGCGAACTCGACGATGCGATAGTCCATGAACGGCACGCGCGACTCGATCGCGGCGGCCATGCTCATCTTGTCCTGGCGATTCAGGATCGAGACCAGGAACGTCTCCTGATCGAGCAGCGACACCCGCCCGACCGAATCCAGGTTCAGCCCCTCCTGGGCGTTGAGGCAGGCCGTCCGGAAGTCGAGCATATAGCCGTTCAGGCGCGGATACGCTTCGCGGACCACGGCCGGCCGCAGATAGCTCGAGTTGTAGAGCATCGCCTCGGTCGGGCGTCCCCGACGCGTAGCGATCGAGCTTGGCGAGACGATGGTCGTGGACGAGGAGGCCGACGGCCCGCCGCATCGCAGCCGGCACGAGCCGGTACGACCTGGCCATGTCGGGGATGCGGTAGCGCGGATAGCCGGCGAACAGTTCGTCCGAGCCCTCGCCGGTGAGGACGACGGTGACCTGCCGCTTGGCGAGCTGGCTCAGCGCGAAGATGTGAACGGAGTTGGCGAAGTCGAGCGGCTCGTCGTTGTGCCACACCATGCGCGGGAACAGCTCGTCGTACTGGACGTTGCCGACCCGCAGCTCGTGGTGGACGGTCTGGTGGTGGCTGGAGACCAGGCGCGCGTACGCGCTCTCGTCGAAGTCGTCCTCGTCGAACCCGACCGAGAACGTGTTGACGGGTTCGGCCTTCAGCTTGGCGGCGAGCGCGGTCACCAGGCTCGAGTCGACGCCGCCGCTGCAGAACGTGCCCACCGGCACGTCGCTGATCAGGCGCAGGCGAACGGAATCCTCGAGCAGGCTCGCAAGCTGCTCCTTCGCCTCGTCGTAGCCGATGGCCGGGCGCTCGGCCGGAGGCCGCGGCGACCAGTAGCGCGAGATCGTCGCCGCGCTGTCGCGCACGGTCATCGTGCAGCCGGGGGGCAGGCTCTTGACCCCCTGAAACACGGTGTCGCTGCCGGCGACCTGCCGGAACAGCAGGTATTCGGCGAACGCCTCGTCGCGCGCCCGCGGCTGCACGAGACCGCTGGCGAACAGCGACTTCATCTCCGACGCGAAGACGAAGGCCTCGCGCTGGAGTCGAGTAATAGAGCGGCTTGACGCCCATGCGGTCGCGCGCCAGAAACAGCGTCCGGTCGCGCATGTCCCAGATCGCGAACGCGAACATGCCGTTCAGCAGCGTGACGCACTGCTCGCCGAGCGCGGCGTAGGCCTGCAGGATGACCTCGGTGTCGCTCTGCGTCTGGAACGCGTAGCCGCGGTTGACGAGCTCCTCGCGGGCCTGGCGATAGTTGTAGATCTCGCCGTTGAACACGATCCACAGATGGCCGCTGACCTCGGACATGGGCTGGTGCCCGCCGCCGAGGTCGATGATGCTCAGACGGCGGTGGCCCAGACCGGCGTTGCGATCGACGAAGATGCCGGCGTCATCCGGTCCACGATAGGGGAACACGTCGCGCATGGCCGTGACGACCGCGGGATCGCACGGCCGAGAGGCGTCCGAGTAAACGATTCCAGCTATACCGCACATAACGTCCTCATGGCCGAGGGGCTGCTTCGCTTCGCTCGCGCGTTTCGTTTGACAGACACTGTCCTTCACGCACGCGCGCGGAGCGCCTGCAGGTCGACCTTGCTGGTGGAGGTCCGCGGCAGCGCTTCGACCACCTGGAACACGTCTGGCACCATGTACGGCGGCAGGCTCTGCGACGAATGTTGTTTGAGCGCGATGATGCTCAAGCGATCCGCCTTGCACGCCACGAACGCGGCAATGCGGAGGCCGGAGTCCGTCGTCGGCACGGCCACGACCGCCGCTTCCTTGATGCCGGGGTGACGGGCCAGCGCGGCCTCGATCTCGCCCAGCTCGACCCGGTAGCCGCGGCGCTTGACCATGCGGTCGCGCCGGCCCATGTACTTGTATTCGCCGGAGCCGTTCTCGGTGACGATGTCTCCGGTGTGATACCAGAGCCGCCCCTGGTCGTCCTTCAGGAACGCCGCCGCGTTCTGCTCGGGCAGGTTCCAGTAGCCGCGCATCACGTTCGGCCCGTGCACGACGAGCTCACCCGGCTCGCCATGGGGAACGTCGACGCCGTTCTCGTCGACGACGCGGCCGAGATTGGGCGCGCAGATCGCGCCGATCGGAAACGTGCTGATGCCGTCGAGCGGGTCGCCCGCCGGCACCTCGTAGGCCGTGCAGACGTTGGTCTCGGTCGGCCCGTAGAGGTTGAAGTAGCGCGGCGCCGTCCAGATCGCGCGCACTGCCTTGAACTGCGGCACGGGGAACACTTCGCCGGCGAAGTGCACGACGCGGAGGGCCGGGTAGTCGTTCTTGTCGAGCTTTCCGTACTGCGCCATCAGGTTGAGGATCGAGGGCGTCGAGTACCAGACGCTGATCTGCTCCTGCGCGATGGTCGCGGCGAGCTTCAGCGGATCCTTCCCCAGCGCTTCACCGAACAGCACCAGCTTCGCGCCGTGCTTGATCGAAACGTAGAGGTCGAGGATCGACAGGTCGAAATGAAACGGCGCGTGCGACGAGAACGTATCGGCAGCGACCGGCTCGAACGCCTGCGAGCACCAGTCGACGAAGCTCATCGCATTGCGATGCGACAGCACGACGCCCTTGGGCTTGCCGGTCGAGCCCGACGTGTAGAGGATGTAGGCGATGTCGTCGGGCTGAACCGGCACCGACGGAGCCGCGGGCGCGGGGTCGCTCGCCTGCAGCGCGTCCAGCCGCGCTGCCAGCGCCGTGTCGCGCTTGTCGTCGTCGAGGGCAATGATCTGCGGCGTGGCGCCGAGCTGCTGGAGCTCGCGGCTGTAGTCGTCGGCGAGTGCCTTCTCGGTGACGACGACTTTCACCTGGCAGTCGTTGTGGATGTAGGCGCCGCGCGCGGCGGGCGACTCGGCATCGACCGGCACGTAGGACGCGCCGAGCTTCAACGCTCCGAAGATCGTGGCGACGCCGTCGATCGACTTGTGCAGGCGCATGCCGACGCGATCGCCGGGACGCACGCCCATGTGCCAGAGGCGATCGCGCATCCGGTCGGACAGCGCGTCGAGCTGGCGGTAGGTCAGCGTCGCGCCGCCGGGCACGGCCACGGCGTCGCGATCCGGCGTCCGCTTCGCCGATTCGATCAGCAGATCGGCGAGGCCGTCGCCCGTACTCATGTGCGAGCCTGCTTCGACTGAACCAGGCGCTCGATGCTCGCGATCGTCGCGAGGTTGCCGGCCTCGAGGTCGTCGGCCTCGAACTCGACCCCGAAGGTTTCCTCGAGAAACGTCACGAGCTTGAGCGTCGACAGCGAGTCGAGAATCCCGCTTTCCTTCAGCTCTGTATCGTCCTTGAGGTTCTTCGCGTCCTCACCCGGGAGGAAATTCTCGAGGATGTAGGCGCGCAGTGTATCCCGCATGTCGCTCATTGCCTGGGTCCTCCGTCCGATGTGTGCAGCGCTGCGCGCGAACCCACACTCGGGTCGAGCGCGCCGCCGTCGAGGAGCCGGACCAGCTCCGCGTACAGTCGATCCGGCGATCAGCTGGTGGCCCTGGACGTTCGGATGGTCGTCCCAGGGCGCGACGCGCAGCGACGGCCGCGCCTCGGCCGGGAAAATCGAGAACAGGTCGATGACCGGCATGCCCGCCTGCCGGATCGCCGCCTCGTTCGACATCCGGGGCGGCGCATCGTCGAGCACGACGTTGAGCGCCAGCAGCGCCGGTTTGGCGCCGTGCGCCCGCGTCGTCTCCGCGAATGCCGCGAACGACCAATCCAGGACGCGGTCGGCGATGCGACGGATCCGCGCGTCGGCCTCGCCGGCGGGCATGCGGACGTCGAGTCCCAGATACTTCGCCACCGCCCGGCCGCTGGCGAACGGCACCGGGACCCTGCCGCGATCAATCGACAGCACCCCCGCATCACCCATCAGCCGATGCACCGGCTCGTAGGGGACGTCGATGCCGCCCCACACCATCTTGGCGAGGTAACTCGCGACCATCTCGCGATTGCGGTGATAGTGCGTCGCGATCACGACGTCGGGCGAGAAGGCGAAGACGCGATCCTGGAGCAGCGCGAGCTGCTGCGGCGTGCAGTAGCCGTCGACGCCGAAGTTCAGGATCTCGAACGTCGTGTACTTGGCATGCTTGAACTCGCGGTTCAGACGGTCCTCGACGAGCGACTCGAACGTCTGCCCATCGGCGACGCCGTTGCCCATGACATGCGAAGGGCCCAGCAGCGCGATCCGCAGCGTCCCCGGCGCCTTGGTCTTCGCGTATTCGCGATCCCGCATTCCGTCGGCGTTGGTCGTGAACACGTTGCCGTTCCAGAGCACGCGCTTCGACGGATACAGATCGCGCTCGAGCAGGTCGGCGCGCTTGCGAATGATGCCGACCGATGCGGGATCGTCCCACCGCTCGCCGTTGCGGTTGAGCACGTTTGCCACGTCGGCGTTCAGCTGCGCGCGCACGTCGAGCTGCTCGTAGTAGCCGCGGTGCTGCGCCGCCGCGTCGTGCGCGTTGAGACCGGTCGAACGCATGGCCGACACGCCGGCCGCGACGGTCTCCGGCATCGCCGCCTGGAATCTCGGCTGCGCCAGCGCGAGCAGGATGACGAGCGGCGCGACCACGCGAACAGCCGGATGCAGCGCGAACCGCAGCCATCCCGCGCTGGCGCCGTCGCTGCGCGCGGCCTCCCAGTCGCGACCGCCGAGGGCCAGGATGATGCCGAGGGCGACGACCACCATCACGACGCCGAGCGCGTCGACGTTGGCCGCGGCGCCGATCATCCACACCCACTGCCCCACCGACTCGGCGCTCCAGAGCGACCACAGGAAGCAGAAGCAGGCGAACGTCGTCGCGGCCTTGACGCCCAGCCTCCAGTTCCAGCCCGCGGCGCGCGCCTTGAGCTTCTTCGGCGCGTTCGCCTCCTTCAGCGCACCGGTCACGACGAACGCGCCGAGGACGCCCCAGAAGAGCACGTCCTGCGCTGTCATCGGGAATCCCGCCGCGCAGCCAGAACCACTGATAGGAATGCAGGATCCAGGTCGTCGACGAAGACGGCCGTGGTCGAGAGCGCCAGCGCGCGCGACGGGCCGAGGTGCTTCACCTTGAAGTAGGTGGGATAGAAGACCGACTTCATCATGAAGTCGGTCCAGTAGATGTTGATGCGCCGCCACAGCTCCGTGAAGCTGCTGGCGAGGTAGTAGAGCTTGTGCGTCTCCGGCAGCCGGAACCCGAAAAGGTGCAGCACGCCCGACGATCAGGTGGAACTGGCCGGAGACGCGGAGATACAGGAGGAAAGTCCCGAGCATGTAGCTGCACGAGATCGCTCGAGCGCAATGACGTCGGAGCGGATCGTTCAGGACGCTGTGATACACGAACCGGTAGAGCACCAGGTGGACGATGCCGCGCGTGATCCAGAGCAGCCCCTGCTCGTAGATCGTCAGGTCCTCGCGGTCGTAGTAGGTCCGCTTGAACGTCGTGGTAGTCCACGACCGGGAACAGCGGGAACACGAGGTTGGGCAGCATGAAGAAGTACGCGAGCGCGTCCCACCGGCTGCGGGCCGGCTGCGGCTTGCGCAGCGTCCATCATGTAGATGACGAGCCGGAACATGAACATCGAGCCGAGGATCGGCCACACTGCTCCCGACCACGGCGCGCCGACCACGCCGGCACGCGAGACGGCCAGGAGCACGGCGACGGCGGCGACCACGGCGACACGGGCCCGAAACGCGATCGGCAGATGGCACAGCCCGATCAGCGCGAGGCCGGCGGCGATCAGCCAGGCGGCATCGGCCGGCGAGAAGATCAGGAACGCGCCGCCGAGCGACAGCAGCACGAAGAAGCGCAGGCGGAGCTCGGCCGGGAGCACCAGGTTGATGGCGAACCCCGCCGACGCGAGCGCGAACATCCGCAGGAACGGCGTCCCTTCGATGCTGTAGACGTTCGCGACCGCCAGCGCCAGCGCCAGCTGGACCACCAGCAGCGCCTGCCGGACGTATACCGTCGCCGTCGTCTGGGCGACGCGGCTGGCGCCGCCGCCGACCGGTGAGCCGATGACTTCCGTTGTCGTGTTCACAGCCCGAGCCCTCGCGCGATGATGTTGCGCTGAATCTCGGTCGTGCCCGAGTAGAGCGTGCTGCCGACCGAATCGCGCAGGTCGCGTTCGATCTGCTGTTCCGTCATGTAGCCGTAGCCGCCGAACACCTGCACGGCGTCGAGGCATGACTTGACGAAGCAATCCGAGACGTACAGCTTGGCGACCGCCGCCTCCGTGGTCGCATCCTGCTTCGCATCCTTCAGCATGCCGATCCGGTAGACGAGCGGACGGCAGGTATCGAGCCGCACCTTCATGTCGACCAGCCGGTTCGCCACCGACTGGAACTTGCCGATCGGCTTGCCGAACTGCTTGCGCTGCCGCGCGTGTCGAGGCAGTCCTCGAGCTGACGCGCGCATCACCCCGAGGCAGCTGGCGAGAATGCAGCCGCGCTCCCATTCCATCGAGCACTCGAAGACGGTCGCGCCGCGGCCCTCGCGGCCGAGCCGCTGCGTCATCGGAATGCGGCAGTTGTCGAAGATCACTTCCGCCATCGGCGACGTGCGCAACCCCATCTTCTCGAGCTTGCGGCTGATGATCAGCCCGGGCGTGTCGCGCTCGACGATGAAGCCGGTGATGCCCATGGCGCCGAGCGTCGGGTTCACCGTCGCGTAGGCCACGAACAGATCCGCGACCGGCGCGTTGGTCACGAACATCTTGGTGCCGTTCAGCACGTAGTGATCACCGTCGCGCGTGGCGCGCGTGCGCATGCTGAAGATGTCCGAGCCGGCGTCCGGCTCGGAGGCGGCGTTGGCGCCGATGAGCGTGCCATCGCAGAGCGGCGGCAGATACTTCCGGCGCTGCTCGTCGGTGCCGTAGAGCAGGATCGGAATCGAGTTCGTCCACAGGTGCGCGTTGAGCGAGAACAGCAGCCCCTGGTCCCGCGTGCCGTGGCCGAGCCCCTCCATCACCGCCAGCAGTTCCGCAGACCCGAGACCGAGGCCGCCGTACTCCGCCGGAATCGGCATGCCGAGCACGCCGAACTCGGCGCACTGCTGCCAGGCGTCGCGATCGAACTCCGCCTCGCGGTCGCGGCGGATCATATCCGCGCCGAGCGACGTCCGCGCGAACTCGACCGCCGCCTCCTGCAGCTTGGCCTGGTCTTCCGACAACTGTGCGAGCTTCACTGACACCTCATCGCGCCTGCACGACACTGTACGCTGGCGCAGTCGGCCCGGGCGCGGCACCGGCAATCGTTTCGAGCGTTCTCGCCCGGTCGGCCGGCGTCACGAACGCGTGCGTGGGGAGCGTCACGATCTGCCGCGCCACCATCCGCCCTCCGCTCGCTCGCACCGTTCCTTCGGCGAGATACGGCTGCAGCCCGGGCACGTCGGCCAGCGACGCCGGGTACGATGCTGTCGCGCCAATTCCCGCCTCGCGCAGCGCCTCGATCGTTCGCTGCCGGGCCGGCGCATCTTCCACCAAGACCGGCAGCCGCAGGTAAACCGGAAGCGATCCCGGGCGAGGCGCTACCGTGCAAACGCCCGGCACGGCCCGCAACCCGTCCAACAGCGCCATCGCGTTCTCCACCCGCGCCCGCGTCAAGCGATCGAGACACGGCACCATGATGGACGCAAGCGCCGTCAGTGGCCGGCTCGGCCGGTGCATCGGGAACTCGGTCGTGAACTCCGTCTGCCCGAGGCCCAACTGCGGAATCCGGTTCGGTATCCAATACAGCCACGGCCGCAGCATCACGGAATAGACTGCCGCCTTCGCCACATCGGCCATCGCCTCGCGCGCCGAGGGAGCGGACAGTTCCGCCGCCGCCGACTCCAGCGCCGCCCCAATCCTGTCGTCGTGGGCGATGACGACGCCGCCGTCGATAGCCGAGACGTTCTTGCCCTTGTCGAGGCTGAAGAGCCCGACATCGCCCCAGGTGCCGCACAGCCGGCCGCAAATCGAGGCTCCCATCGCCTGCGCTGCATCGTCAACGAGGAAGACCCCGTGCTCGCGAGCCACGCGCTCGAGCGCGGGCAAGTCGTTCGGCAGCCCGTAGAGATTCGTCGCGACGATCGCCAGCACGCGGCGGAAGTCGACGGCGCGCAGTTCGTCAAGGCCGTAGTCGAGCGTCGCCGGATCGATGTCGACGATCCGCGGACGCAGGCCTGCCTTAACGATCGACGCCGCCACCGAGTAGCAGGTGTACGACGGCACGACCACTTCCCGCCGTTCGGGAGCCAGCCGCGACAGCGCGCGCATGAGCATCGTCATGCCGGCGCGGCCGGTCGACGTCAGCACGCTGTGGCGGACACCGAACTGCTCACGGAAGATGCCGCGGAGGTCGGCCGACACGTCACCGCCTGCGGCGCAGCGGAGCGCCGCCGCGAGCAGGTCGACGAGCCGGATCGGGGCGCCGGCCGGCGCCACATGCCGCATGCGCATGATGCTCAACAAATCCCGCCGGCGACCGCGGCCCGGCTCAGGGTATGCTCCGCGCGATCATCGGCCCGATGAACTGCGTCACCGGCACCGGCAGCTTCTGCCACGCTTTGATCGCCAGCTGATACTTCGGGTTCATGACGTTCAGCTGCGGGATGTCACGCCTCGTCCGCAGCACGTACTGCCAGTAGAGCGGAACCGCGTACGCGTTCCACTTCTTCTTGAACACTTCCCCGCCGGACTGCACCGTCGATCGTCCGAGATGGAAGCGCGTCAGTCCGCGTTCGCACGCGTTCTTGATCAGCTCCCAGTAGAGGACGTAGCCGGCGTGCTGCCGCCGGAACTTGGCGCGCGACCCGAGCCACAGCCCTTCCGCGGTCTCGCCCGCCAGCATGTCGAACGAGGCGGCCGCCGGTTCCTGGCCGGCATAGACGACGCACAGCCGGCTGAACTCGGGAAACGTCGCCGCAACCAGATCGAGATAGCGGCGCGCGTAGATCGGCGTCCCCATGTCGCGCCAGCTCTCGGAGAGTACCGCATAGAAGTCACCGAGCAGCTCGCGCCCGCCGATCTTCACCGTCAGGCCCTTCTTGTAGCCGCCGCGGATGTCCTGGCGGTGCGCCGACGTGAACTTCTTGAACAGCACGTCGGGATCCGGATTCAGATCCAGCGTCATGCTCACTTTGTGCTCGGAGCTCGGCAGACCGTCGAGCTGCCGGCGCGTGCGGATCTCGAGGTAGTCCACGCCCCAGCCATCGACGATCGGGCGGGCGGCAGTCACGAGCGCTTGCTCGATCGCATCGCTGTCGCCGCACGGTCCACCGTAGTTCACAAACGGCAGCGAGCACGCGATGTTACCGAACAGCTGACTCTTGACGCGAACGATGGGAAAGATGCCGACGATGCGGTCTTCGTCCATGGCCGCGAGGTAGGCGGACTGATGCCCGAAGCCGAGCGCGTTGACGCCGCGCCACTCGAACCGGTGATACAGGCTGGCGCGCTGACTCTGATCGACGTAGGCGTTCCAGGCCACGGCCATGCTCTCGTCACAATCCACTATCTGCATGCTGCTCACCGTGCCGCCAGCGCGCCATGCACATGGGCGGCAAGATCACGTAACGCGGCCTGTCCGCTGCCGCCCGGTACCACCGTCGTGCTCAACAGGACGACGGTCCCGTTGCTTCGTGCCGACCAGATCGCGTTCCACAACGTGCGCGCCTGCACGACCGAACGATCGGTTTCTGTGCTGGCGTCAATCACGTACCAGAACACCTGCTCGACGCCGCTACTGCCGGCCGCGGCATGGTTGACGTCGAACGCTCCACCACCGCCGCCCGAAACCTGGAGCAGGGTCGCGCGGCGATGCAGATCGTCGCTCCGATACGTCACCATTTCCTTGCCCTGATGCTGCGCAGCGAAATACCCGAGATACAGATCGACAACGGCGCCATCGGCGCGGCGGAAGCGCCGAACGACCTCGACATCCGCTCCGGGAAAGCCCTCGGCGGCCGCGTGCCTGGTCGCGGACGGGGTCGACGCGGGCAACCGGGCCACCGGCGGATCGGCGGTCCACGGGCCGAGCGACTCCGGAAACACCCGCAAGGCCGCGTGCGCCGGCACTGGCGTCGATTCGCGAGCGATCGCGCTCGAGCCCATCAGGGTGAAGACGGCGCCAAGCACCACGGCGGGGATCAGCGAGACGGCGCGCCTCCTGTTCATACTCACGCCGGGTGCCGGGGCGCCCGGCAAGATCGGCTCGGTGTCGCGGCGCGCGCGCGGCGCGAGCAGGCGCAAACCGGCGAAGAGCACGACGTAGCCGACGCCGGCAACGAACAACCCATGGAGCATGTGAAACGGACCGTGCAGCGGCGATCCCACGTCGTAGTACGCCAGCGTGCAGATCAACGCGACGCGCAAGCCGTTCGAGAGCGCCGCCACGACCACCGCCATCGCCAGCAGCAACGCGCGGCGCCAGTTGCTGCGAAGGAACACGTAGCCGAGCGGCAGGCCCAGCGCGATGACCGCAACGAGATAGTTGACGCCGCTGCAGACGCGCGCCACTTCGAGCTGCATGTTCGGCAGCGTGATGAAAGTGCCTTCTCTGAACGCGGGAACGCCGATCGTGTGCAGCAGCCAGACGCCAATCGCGGCCGAGCGTTGTTGAAACGGCTCGTGCAGCCGTTCGGTCAACCCGTCCCAGATCGGAATCATCAACAGCAGATACGCGAGCGGCGCCCACACCGCGCGCACGTAAGCCGTGCCGAAGAGCAGCAGCACCGCCGCCGTCAACGCCACGAGGAACGCCAGTTGCTCGACGATTTGGATGCCGCCGGCACGCGCCGCAAGCGTCATCGCCATCGCCCCGAGGAGCACCGCCGCGCCCGCGGCCCAGGACGGCCGCGGTGTCAGCGTGCGCCACGCCTCGCGGCGGCTCCACAACAGGTAGCCGCTGACCAGCGGCACCGTGAAGCCGTAGGAGTACATCGGGCTGTTGTCCCACATGCTGACCGTCGCCGCGAGCGCGCCCCGATAGGCGAAGACCAGCGCCGCTGCCACGAGCGCGAGCGGCAGCGCCGCGAGCCACGCCTGGCCGTGCCCGTCCGCGGCGGAGACCATCGGTTCTCGATGCTTGGTGGCCAGTGCCATGGAGGTGCGCCTGACGCTCGCTCTAGCGCGCGGTCGGCGTCAGCTCGCGCCGCGCCAGTTTGCCGGTCGTGGTCCGCGGCAGCGAGTCGACCACCGACACGCTGCGCGGCATCATGAAATCTTCGAGGTGCCTGGCGCAGTGCGCGAGGATCTCGCGCTCGCCGGTGGCGGCTCCGGGCGCCAGCGTAACGAACGCCTCGAGCGCTTCGCCCATCAGCGCGTCGGCGACGCCGATGACGACCGCCTCGGACACGCCGCGCGCGCTGTGCAGTACGTTTTCGACCTCGCGCGGACTGACCTTCTGCCCGCGGCACTTGATCACGTCGTCGGTCCGGCTGAGGAAGTGCATGAACCCGTCCGCGTCGATGCGAAACAGGTCGCCGGTGAAGAGCAGCCGCTCGCCGGGAAAGAGCCCCGGCCGCAGCGTACGTCCGGTCGCCTCGGGATCGTTCCAGTAGCCCTGCATGACGTTCGAGCCGCGCACCACGAGCTCGCCGACGCCGTGCGTGCAGCGCCGGCCGTCCTCGTCGAGCACGAACACCTCGACGTTGTCCATCGGCTTGCCGACGGACGTCGGCCGCTCGTCGAGGTCCTCGGGGGCGAGAAACGACACGCGCTTGCACTCGGTCAGGCCGTACATCGAGAAGATGCGGACGTGCGGCAGCCGCTCGCGCAGCGCCGCAATGTGCGCCGGCGGCAGCACCGCCCCGGTGTTGGTGATGTAGCGCAGCGCCCTCAGGTCGTAGGCGGAGAGATCGTGCTTGAGCAGCAGCGCCGCCACCATCGGCACGATCGGCAGTGCGGTGACGCGCTCGCGCGCCATCAGATCGAGCATCACCGTCGGGAACGCGAGCGATCGCTCGAGCAGCACCCGGGCACCCGACTGCATGGCCAGGAACAACTGGTAGAGGCCGTAGTCGAACGACAGCGGCAATAGATCGAGAATCGTGTCGTCGTCCCGGTTCTGCAGATAGCCGTTGATCGAGGACGTGGCCGCCAGCACGTTGGCGTGGGTCATCATCACGCCCTTGGGGCGGCCGGTCGAGCCTGAGGTGTAGATGAGCGCGGCCAGATCGAGGTCGAGTCGCGTCGCGGTGGGCATGCCGGCGCCGCCGGCGGCGGCCTGCTCGAAGGTTAGGAACGGAAACGCAATCTCGTCGCTGCGCCGCGTGCCGGTCAGCACGATCGGCATCGACGCCGGCGCGGCCTGCCGGGCATCCGCCACCACATCGGCGTTTCGCCGATCCGCGACCAGCAGCGACGCGCCGCTGTCGCGCAGCACGTAGCCGAGTTTTTCACCCTTGGTCGTCGGATTGACGGGAACGAACACCGCCCCGGCGCGGAGCGCGCCGAGAATCGCCAGCACCGCGTCGGTGCTGTTCTCGAGGTGGATGGCGACGCGATCGCCGCGTCGAACGCCGAGCGCCGCGAACCCCGCGGCGACGCGGCACACTTCCGCCTCGAGCTGCGCGTAGCTCAGTCGCTGGCCCGCGCAGACCAGCGCCTCGGCATCGGGTGTCCGCGTCGCGGCCCGCTCGAGCAGTCGATCAACCAGCAACCTGCGCTCCCAGGGCCGACAGCTTGCGCGACACGAACGCCGCAGCGTTCTGCACTGAATCGAGATTCTCGGGAAGCAGCTCGCGGTCGGCGACCGTGATGCTGAACTGCTGCTCGAGGAACGCTACGAGCTCCAGGACACCGGTCGAATCGATGATGCCGCTCTCGAGGAACGACTGATCGGTCGCCAGGCTCTGCCCGTCCTGACCGTAGAGGAAGTTGGAAACGACGAAGTTCTTGATGCCCAGCGTGATCGTGTCGCTCATCGGGATATGCCCTAAAAGTCCTGGCGTTGGAAGAAATCGGGGCTCTCAGGCCCTGGCCTCATGCCTGTCCGAGCAAGCCTCCTGCCTATCGTGCCGCCGGCGGTCGTCACCACTAAACTATTCTGCCAATGAGACTTATTGCCACATATGGCAGACGCTCCGCCCGGTGGTGCAAAAAGTCATCGATTCGAAGACCAGAAGTCGCTCAAATAGAGCTCTTTAGTTGGTGCCTGACGTCCCGGAGGTGAGGCGTCTCACGCCTGGCACAGCCGCGCACCCGCCAAGACGTCGCTGATACGCCCGAAAGGGAATTCCCGCAGCAGGCGGCGCAGACGAGGCTCGGTCTGGGCCAAGTTTCGGTAGTGCCGGAAACTCGAGACCCGTCCGGCCGCGATTCGCGGCTGGTCGGGATCGATCTCCCAGGGATGCAGGTAGAAGATGGCCGGCTCCCTCGCCGCGTTGAGACGGGCGATCCCGTGTCGGGTCCAGCCGTACGGCAGGAGCCGGAAATAGCCCCCGCCGCCGATCGGCAGGTTGGCGCTACCCAGGCGCAGCGTCGATCCGGGCAACTCCCAGATCGATCCGCCGGCGCGCTCGATGCGGTGGACACCGCGGTTCCAGCCCGGAATCCCGTAGCGATCGTGACGAATCGGATAAATGCTTGAGTCGTAGAGATAGCCTTCCTCGATCAGAACGTCGATCGCCCAGAGCGACTTGCTGACGATCGAGAAGCTCGGCGCACGGTAGCCTGAGACGGGACAGCCGCCGGCCTGTTCGAGCGCGAACTGTGCGTTTCGCAGATCGTCGCGGAATTCCCGGCTGGTCTGCGAATACACGAGACGGTGCTCGTAGCCGTGCGAGGCTAGCTCGTGCCCCTCGGCGACAATGCGGCGAACGAGTTTGGGGAACCGGTCCGCGACCCACCCGAGCACGAAGAACGTCGACTTGAGGTTCGACTCGGCGAATAGATCGATCAAGCGGTCAGTGTTGCCGCACACCCGGCTCTCGCTTGACTCCCAGCTCGAGCGCGGCACGACCGCGTCGAACGCCGACACCTGGAAATAGTCCTCGACGTCGACGGTCATGGCGTTGACGAACGGCGCACGCGACGCCGACGCCCGGCAATACCACGTCGCCGGGGGACAGCACGGAGAGGGACGTCGACATGCGAGGCCTACGATCCACGGCGGACCAGCACGGTCTTCATCGTCTCGAGCCAGATGAAGAGGTCGAATGCGATCGACATGTGCTTGATGTAGAACAGGTCGTACTGCAGCTTCTGCAGCGCATCGTCGACCGTCGATCCGTAGCCGTGGCGGACCTGCGCCCAGCCGGTCAGGCCCGGCCTGACGACGTGGCGCTGGCCGTAGAACGGAATCCTGATCGGTCAGGTCGGTCACGAACTCCGGCCGCTCGGGCCGCGGTCCGACGATGCTCATGTCGCCGATGAGCACGTTCCACAGCTGCGGCACTTCGTCGAGCCGCGTCCGACGCAGGACGCGGCCGAGCCGCGTCACGCGCGGATCGTCCTCGATCGACCACACGGCGCCGGTCGTCGCTTCCGCGTCGAGCCGCATCGAGCGGAACTTGTGGATGACGAAGACACGGCCGTTGTTGCCGACGCGCCGCTGGCTGTAGAGCGCCGGCCCCGGCGACGTGAGCCGCACCGCGAGCGCGACGAGACACAGCACCGGCGCCATGATCACCAGACCGATCAGCGCCGCCAGCTACGTCGAGGCCGCGCTTCGTCAGCGCGACGATCTGACTCTTGCGGAAGCCCTGCGAGAAGATGAGCCAGCTCGGACGCAGGTTCTCGACGGCGATCTTGCCGGTGTACTCCTCGTAGACCGACGCCAGGTGGTCGAACTGCACGCCGTCGTTCAGCTTCATGCTGAGCAGGCCGTCCATCGGCAGCTTGCCGCGCGCGTCGGCGAGGCTGACGACGACGCGATCGACCTTGCGCTCGCGGACGATCGTGGGAATCTCGTCGATGGTGCCGATGACACCAGGATTGATGAGCGACGTTCCGACGAGCTTCGGATCGACATCGACGAAGCCGACCAGCTCGACGCCGAGCTCCTGGCGGCGATCGAACAGCTCCTTCGCCAGCGCCACCGCGGCGCCGCCCGTGCCGACGATGAGCAGCCGCTCCGCGGGACCGACGCGGAGCGCGAACCACTCGAACGCGAGACGCCAGCCCGCGACCAGAAGGATGACGAAGACCGAGGCGATCACGAACACGCCGCGGCCGATGATGAGCTGTGGCAGCCAGTAGTAGAGGACCGCCAGGATCAGCGACGCTCCGCCGAGCGCCTGAATCAGCCCGACGACGAGATTGCGGCGATCGGCCAGCGTGCGCAGGTCGTAGAGGTCACAGTAATGGAGCGCCACCTGCAGGACACCCGCGATCAGAGCAGCGCGCCACAGCAGGCTGCCGCTACTCAACTCGGCGGCGACGACACCCGAGTCGAAGCGGATCGCGGCGGCAAGCATTACCGCGAACACGATCAGCCCGTGCTCGATCAGCACGAGCGTCGCCGTGCGCAAGGTGAGCCGGCCGAGGAAGAGTTTCTTCACTGCAGCATCACTCTGGTAACGATCCGGTCGCCCCTAGATCATCGGCACGTCAGCATGGTAGTAGCGCTGATACGCGGGCGACGTCTTCACGTCGACGTAGTTGAGAACGACCCCCAGGACCCGTTCGCGGCCGATCGCTTCCACGGCCTTCTGCGCCGCGGCGTAATACGTGCGCCCTGACCGGACGACGAGCAGCACCCCGTCGCTGAGCGGCGAGAGCAGGCTCGCATCGGCAATCAATCCGATCGGCGGCGCGTCGAGAATCACCCAGTCGAACCGCATCGCGGCTTCGGCCAGCATCACCCGCATGCGCGGCGACGTGAGCGCACCCATCGGGTTCGAATCGGGCCGCCCCGCCGGCGCCAGCATCAGGGTGTCCGACAGCTGATAGAGCGGCAGCTTCTGCTCGCTGGCTGCCTTCAGGGTCTCGCCGAGACCGCTGGCGTTCGGGACCTGCGTGATCTCGTGCAGCGACGGACGGCGCAGGTCGGCGTCAATCAGCAGGACCTTGCGCTTGTACGACTCGCTAAGCGTCAGCGCGAGGTTCAACGCCGTCGTTGACTTGCCTTCGTTTGGTTCGGCGCTCGTAACCATCACCACGCACAGCTGGTTGGTCACCTGCGTCTGGTGCAGCGTCGCCGCGAGCTGCCTAAACTCCTCCACCAGCAGCCGGTTCGCGTCTTTCGCGATCACCAGGCGCGGCAGCCAGGTGCCGCTGAAGCGGGCAAAGCCGTGCTGCTCTACCAAGGGAGCGTTCAATGCCGCCGCCAATGGGTTCGACGGGAGGCTTGCTGGCGTCGGAGCCGGCTCCGCTCCATCGCGAAACGCCCACGGAGACACGAACGCTTCCGCTGTCGCCGTCGCGTTACTGCCGGACGTCGCGTCCGTGCGGGGAGACTGGCTAGCCCGACGCAAGGCTTCGTCAATTCGACCCATGACTCAGATCCCTTCCTCTCGGTTGTTCACTCCGGCTTGGTCCGGGTTACGCGACGAAGTGCCAGAGCTTCAGCGCCCACACGGTGTAGGCCGCGCCGACGCAGGCGAGTGCGGCGACGCTCGACAGGAGCCGCCGCCGGCGCGCGATCCGGCGCCGGTCTTCGTCGAGCAGTATCGTCGGCACTCTGGCGATCACCGGGAGCTTCAGAATCTCTGCGACGTCGACGTCGGTCTTCAGGCTGACGTCCCTGACCTCGAGGAGCGCGGCGAGGAGCAGCCCTGCCAGCAGACCGGCAATCAGGCCGCCGCCCGAGAACAAGACGCGCTGCGGACTGATCGGCCGGAACGGCACGCGCGGCGCATCGAGCACCCTGAATTGCTCGCCGACCTGGCGGTTTTCCAGGTTCTCGGCGACGCGGGCGTTCTCGCTCTTGGCCAGGAGATCCTTGTACGCGTCCTGCATCGAGTCGTATTCGCGGTTCAGCACGATGTACTCGGACTCAACGCCCGGTACCGCCTCGATCCGCGACTGATACTGCCCGATCGTCGCAGTGAGGGCCGCTTCCTGCGCTTCCTTGCTCTTGATCTGCCGACCCAGGCTCTCGATCTCGGCGCGCATCGTGCTGAGCCGATCGCGGCGCTGCAGTTCCTCTGGCGTGGCACCGGTCGGTCCCGATGCGGTCGCGGGGCCGGGATCGGGCAGCGCTGCCACCTGCTTCTCGAGATCAGCAACCCGCCGGCGCGCAATCCGGACGTCGGGATGACTGTCGCTGAGCTTCGTCTCCAGCTGCGTGAGCGCCAGTCTTGGCGCAGCTCGAGCTGCTGGCGCGGCGACATCGTCGCCACGGCCGTCGGATTGGTGCCGAGCCCGACCGTCACCGGCAGCGCCGCGGCCGGAGCGTTGAGGGCGTCGCTGTAGAGCTGCTCGAGCGTCAACTTGCGGTCCCGATCGCGCGCCAGCGAGTCGACGAGCGACTGACGCTGCGATTGCACGGTCTGGATCATCTGGATGTTCGACTGCAGCTGGGTCGGGAGCTTGCCCGAGTTGCGTTCGCGGAACCCCTGGAGCTTCGCCCCGACCTCGTCGAGCCGCCGCTTGGCTTCTTCGAGCTCCGAGCCGAGAAACTCGTTGGTGCCGTGCGCCAGCGCGCCGCGTTCACGCGCGTTGTAGTCGATGTAGAGCATGCCGAGCCGCTCGGTGACACGGCTCGCCATCACCGCGTCCTCGGTACTTGAATCGCAGATAGAACGCATCCACCGGCTCCATCGGGTTCCGCGGCCGGATGACCTCGGTCGAAATGCCAGCGCGCATCAGCTCGACGATGTCCTGCATGGGCGCCACGGCCCGCTGCTTTTTGTAGAGATCCAGCTCGGTGATCATCTTTTCGAGCTGGGTCCGGCTCTTCACCTGCGCGCCGATCGCATCGAGGCGATCCTCGGTCTTGATCGTCACCGTCGACCGGACGAAGCTATCGGGTACGCGCTGCGGGATGATCTGGATCAGCGATTCCGCCTCGAAGACGTCGGGCAACTGCGACGACACGACCAGCGCGAGCAGCAGGCCGACCACCGCCGGCACCACGATCAGCGCCGCACGGTTCTTCAGGATCTGAATGAAATCCGCCGGTGTGTACTTCTTGTTGGGGAGCATGCTGGTAAATACCTGTCTGTTATCGCGAGCGCGCCGGCGGGCCACCGTCCGTGTAGCGACCGTAGAGCGGCAGCCACACCGTGAAGCCCACCCTGATTGCCTGTCGATCGAAATTCGAGAGGAACGCCGGCGACAGGTCGGGCACGTCTGCAAAGGTGTAGACGTAGTAGTCGTAGTTGATCGCCGCAGCGCAGCATCGCGAGATCGCGTAGCGGAACTGGAGCGACCCCGTGTAGTGCTCAAACCGGCCCTGCGTGTTCGACCCGCCCGCGTGCCCGTTCGAGTAGGTGGCCGAAATTGACGTCTCGATGCGTGAGCTGATCAGGCCGTCGACCGCGACGTTCGCCGAGTCGGTCGCAAACGTCGTGAGCGACACGCCCTGCAGCACGCTGACGGACCGCGTGTAGTTGGTCGCAACCGACCAGCTCCGGCCGACGTCGATGGCGAACGATCCTTCGCCCGAGGGCATCCAGTAGGCAAGCGGCGAGCGATTCGACGAATTCAGCGTGCTCACGCGCGTCGCGCCGCCGCCGACGCTGAAGCTCAGGTGCCGCGTCGGCGTCAACCGCCGCGCGTAGCCGAGCGCCCCGTCGATCCGCTGGTCCGTCATCGGCGTCGTCAGGCCGTCCGCGGCCTGCGAGTGCAGGTCGGTGAAGCTGTAGAGCCCGCGCAGGCTGGCCGTCCGGGTGACCTGCCACGTGTGCGACGCGTCGGCACGAACCGCGCGCGTGTCGAATCCCAGCTCGTCGAGGAACGTCGAACGCAAATACCCAGCGTTCACCTCCGTCGTCTGGCGCGGCGTCCACCGGCGTTCCACGGACGCGCTCGAGTTCGACGACCACGAACGCTGCTCCAGATATCCCGACGTCACCGAGGAGACGATCGGAATGTCTGCCTCAGGCGCCAGCGCGGTGCCGGCGTCGCCGAGGCTCGCACCGGTGCCGCCGAGCACCAGCGTCGGTTCGTAGGAGAAACTCTGGGCGAGGCGCAGCTGCGCCACGCGCCCGAGATTCGTCTCGCCGTCGATCGAAACATGGCCGTTGATCGTGGGATCCACGCCGATGCCCGAGTAGCCGAGCGTCAGCGTACGGGCGTCGACTGTGACCGAGCGCTGGGCCCGGCCGCGGTGGTAGCGGATCGCCGCTTCACCATTGAGCGTGCCTCCGCTCTGGGGCGCGGTCGTAGCGTCGATGCCGCCGGCGGCGCCTGCGGGCGAGAGCCAGGTGTCGTGGCCGACGAGCACGCTACCGGTAAACGTCAACTCCGAACGCGTGCGATTGGGATCCGTCGTCGGAGCGCCGCCGAACAAGCCGCGATACGGCCGCGCCGGACGCTGCACCATCTGCGCGGAAGCATCCGCCGCCACGGCGCAGGCGCACACGACCGTCGCCAGGACAACCGGGCGCATCGCTACGGCACCACGACCGTGTCGCCGGGCTTGAGGACGACGTTCTGCGCCACGTTCTTGCCCTTGGCGACGTCGGAGTAATTGAACGGCAGCACCGACTGCTGGCCGTTCGCCTCGGTCCGCATCACCGTGATGTCCTTCTTCTTGGCAAACTCGGTCAGCCCGCCAGCCATCGAGATCAGCTGCATCACCGTGAGCGGGCCGGTGAGCACGTGCGCGCCGGGGTTAGTGACTTGACCGGTGATGAAGACCTTGCGGCTGTTGATCTGCCGCACGACCACCGTGATCGTCGGCTGATCCTTGAAGAGAGGAGCGGCGGCGGTTTCAATGCTCTTCTTCAGCGCCTCCGGCGACAGGCCAGCCGCCTGCAGATCGCCGATCAGCGGCAGCGTGATCCGCCCGTCGGGACGCACCGTGACGTCACCAGTCATGTCGGCATCGCGCCAGAACATGACCCCCAGCACGTCCTGCGGACCGATCACGTATTCCGCCGGCACGTCAACCGACGGGCCGGTCGCCGCTGGAGCGCCAGCAGGAAGGCTCGGCCGCGGCGCCTGACCCGGCGCCGTCGTCGACTGCGCGACCGAGGGCAGCACGAACATCGTGACCACGAGGAGGACGGTTATGAGGACGAGCCGCACCGGCTGGGCGCCCCGTGACGAGATCGGCACGATTGACTTGCGCATGAACGTAGCCCCTGCTCTCAAAAGAACGAAAACCGTCGCTTCCGGCTGGCGTGACCGAATATCGGCGTGACGTCGCTCTCGAGCGCCGGCGCCGCACCGCTCGCCGCCGCCGGCACCCGCGGCGCACCGAGCGGGCGATTCTCTCCTGCCGCAGGCGGCTCATCCTGTTCGGTAAACGCTGGAACCTCACCGGGCGAACTGGCCGTCCGGCGAATGTCGAAGTCACGGCACACTTCCTCGACGAACGCCGCATTGATCGGCTTGACCCGCGCGGCAAAACCGCCGATCAGCGCGTTATCGCTACAACGTTGACGGTGCGCGGTAACCCTCCCGAAGCCGCGAAAATCGCACCGACGGCCTCGCGCGTGAACACCTGCTCGGGTCGACCACCGGCGATACGGATGCGACCGGCGATGATAGGATGCCGTTTCGTTGAGATCCATCGGCGTCAACTGGCAGCGCAGAGAAATCCGCTGCTTCAGCTGCCGCAACGAGGTATCGTTCAGTCGATCGGACAGCTCCGGCTGGCCGGCCAGAATCACGTTCACCAGCTTGGTGGTCGTCGTCTCGATGTTGCTGAGCAGGCGAATCTCCTCGAGCAGCTCGTAGGGGATGCTCTGCGCTTCGTCAACCACCAGCGCGCTCAACACGCCCGCCGTCGTGGCGCTCCTGCAGTTCGCGGCGCAGCTCGAACAGAAACCGCGTCTTCGACTCGCCCGCCGCGTCGGTCAGGCCGAAGGCGGCGGCCAGGAACTCGTAGAACTCCGACCGCGTCAGCGTCGGGTTGCTCATCAGCACGACGCGGACGCCCGTCGCTTTCGGATCTGCCAGCGCCGCCTGCAGGAGCGTCGTCTTGCCGGTGCCGGCTTCGCCAATGAGCAGCGTCAAGCCGCGGGCGGCGGTCAGCCCGTACTGCAGGTTGCTCAGCGCCTCGCGCTGACGGGACGTGAGAAACAGGAAACGCGGGTTCGGCACCAGCTCGAACGGCCGCTCCTCGCAGTCCGTAGAACGCTTCGTACATCGGTTGATCCGCCGCCTGACCAGGGCTCAGCGATACTCCTTGAACGGCAGCTGGCACTCGTGCTTGCGCAGAAAGTTGAGGAAGCGCTTGTAGTCGCGCGATTCCATGTTGAACATCCGCGCGACGATCTTGTAGTTGCCGCGCGCTTCCTCGAGGCCCTTGCGCACCAGATCGCGCATGTTGCCGCGCGTGATCTCGCGCTGCATGTAGAGCGGATAGACCGCGGTCCAGAACGATTCGCGATCCTCGACCAGCTTCTTGTAGAGCTCGTCGGCCACGGTTCGGCGCCGCTCGCGCTTCGGCCGGATGCCGACACCCTGATGGGTGCGGATCTCCATCGGCAGGTCGTCGGTCCCGACAGTCTCGTTGCGGCCGGTGACGACCAGCCGCTCGATGACGTTCTCGAGCTCGCGGACGTTGCCGGGCCAGGAGTACTCGCTCAGCAGCTTGGTCGCGTCGGGCGAGATCTGCCGCGGCGCCGACCCCGTTGCCGTTGATCGCGTGAAACGCTCGAGGAAATAGTCGATGAGCTGCGGGATGTCCTCGCGGCGCTCGCGCAGCGGCGGCACGGTCAAGTGGATGACGTTGAGGCGGTAGAACAGGTCCTCGCGGAACTGCCCTCGGCGATCATGTCGCGCAGGTTGCGGTTGGTCGCCGCGATCACGCGGACGTTGACGCGGCCGACGGCGCGATCGGCGCCGACCTTCTGGATCTCGCCGGTCTCCAGGAACCGCAGCAGCAGCCCCTGCATCCGCAGGGTCATCTCCGCCGACCTCGTCGAGGAACATCGTGCCGCCGTCGGCGATCTCGAGCTTGCCTGGCTTGTCGCGGTAGGCGCCGGTGAAGCTGCCCTTGACGTGTCCGAACAGCTCCGACTCGAGCAGGGTCTCGGGCAGGCCGGCGCAGTTCATCGGCGACCATCGGCCGGGCGACGCGCGCGCTGCGGGCGTGGATCGCATGCGCGACCAGTTCCTTGCCGACGCCGCTCTCGCCGGTGATCAGCACCTTGGCGTCGGATTTCGACACCCGGTCGATCTCCTGCGTCAACTCGACGATGACCTGGCTCGTCCCGATCAACTGGCCATTGCTGTTACGTTTCATGTGCATTCCGCGTCCCCGATGCCCGGCTGTTGTGGCTCCACCGAATCTCCGGGAGGACCGCCCACTAGGGAGTGGCTTTCCTCAGAAAATCTTCCAGGCGCCGCCGACTGGCGTCATCCATCGACGTGAACATCGCGCCGAAGTTCTGCTCCTGCGGCGCCGCGGCACGCGTCGGGGCGTCCGCCCGCCGCCGAATCTGCACCGTCGGCGCGAACGACGAGCCGGCAAGCGCGAAGCGTAACCGTCCTCGGACGCCCACCGCCAGCGGCAGATCGGATCTCGACCAGCGCCCCGGTCAGGCTGATGTCGAGAGCCGCACGCGCGTCCGCAACTGCAGACAGCACTCCTCGTCCTCAGGCAGCATCACCCGCGGCGAACGCCGACGGTCGATGCGCCGACTGACCGACCATGCCCGCCTGACCGACGTCACTCAATTCGCATCTCCCGACGCTGCCGCTCCATCGCCATGGAGCCGCAACCACCGCTCGATCATTTCACTCACCGCCGGCGACGGCTGACGAACTCGACGCCGAGCAGGTACCGCAGCTCTCCCGCGCTCGAGGTCATCGGCTTGACGTGACGAACACGGACCTGCACCGCCGCCTCGATGCCGTCGCAGGAGAACGTCGCGCGGTGCATCGATCCCGTGGGCAGGCTGCAAACCGACTCGACCTTGGCACCGCCACGGCCGACGTCCCGCACGCCCATCGACACCGCCGCGTCCAATGTGCCCGCCAACTGCCCCACCACGTCGAACCGCGGCATCATTCGACGGTCACTCATCCCTCGTCGCATCCGCTATCTCATCTCCGCCAACGTCATCCCGCCCACCGCCTCGGCCATCCGTCTGCCGCCGGTTCATCACCGGCATCGGTTTCCGCGTTGAAGACCGCCCGCGACAACAGCGCTTCGGCGGTCGCGCAATCGCGTTGAGAACGCGGCCTGCCCGAGCACCAGCGTCGGCAAAGCTTCAGCTCCGGAATCGCCTGGCTGAGACGGCGGCGCAGCCGCTGAACGACGGTCCCGATGCCGCTCTCGTGTGTCTCGATCAGCAACACGACGACCCGCCGCTCGCCGACCAGCCCCATCACGTCCGAACCACGCAGCTCGCCGCGCAGGACGTCGACCAGTCGATCAACGGTTTCCCGGGGCCAGGCCAGAACCCCTGATTCGACGACGAGGACCGCGAGGTCGCGGTCGAAACGCTTGGCGCGCGCCAGCTCTTCTTCCAGGCGTCGAGCGAAATCCGTGACCACCGACGACGACGGCGACGAACCGAACGGCGTCTGGCCCACCGCCACCGGCAGCCAGCTTCGCAGGACCGATGCACAGGCATCGACGACCAGCGACACCTCCGCTTCAAAGGGCTCGCCCTGTCCTTCAACGTCGAGCGCGCCAACCTCAAGTCGGGCTCGGCGATGTGGCCCGAGCGCAAGCGTCCGCACCTGACAGTCGCCGTCCGAACGATGTTCATCGGGCAGCACCGACAGCGGCGACGCCAGCGACGATGACGCCCCCACCGCCGCCATGCGCCGGAGCTCGGGACCGTGCTGGACCCACAGCGCCGCCCGCTGCCCCTTCGTCTGTCCCACCAGGTCGCGCAGCAGGTCGAGCGCCGTCAACTCCACCGGCCGCTCGGCGCGAACCAGCACCTGCTCGAACCGCACCCGGGCCGCGGCGCCACGCTCGAGCGCCAGGCGCTCCATCTGCAGGCCGAGCACGCGGCCGAGCGCTTCAAGGGTGACATCAGCCTCGGCGGGCACGGTGCCGAGCAGCACGAGCAGCCACTCCGACTGGTCGCCCGCGCCCGTCAGCGACGTCAACGGCACGAGCACGGCCTCGCGCCCGCCCGTGACCCCGGGGAGCGACGACAGCCGCGCGAAGGGCGGCTCCACGTTCGCGATCAGATCCGGCAACTCGCGGGTCTCGGGCACTCGTTCTGCGCCAGGCAGCGACGCCACGAGAGCGTAGCGATGCTCGATGCCTACGGGACGGCGCCGATAGACGCGGGCATCGGCATCGAACCAGATCGCGGCGGCCTGAATCGCGGCCTCCGCGACTTCGTGCGAGTTCGTCGCCGAGGCCAGATAGGTGAGGAAGCGCAGGGCGCCGCGCAGGGCCCGGGCCTGCTGACGTTCGCCGTCAATCTCCTCGCTGTTCGAGAGGTCCGCCTCGATCGCCCCGCGGAGCACTTCGACCCACGGATCCTCCTGCGACCGCTGGCCTCGCCCGCGGTCCGACGACGGCGCGAGCTCACGAACATCGGCTGCAGGAACCGCCGGAGTGTCGCTTGTCAGCCGCATCGCCAGCAAGCCAGTCGGCGCCATTCCGCCCGTTCCGCAGCGGCACGAGCCGGTAGTCCTGTCCGTCGACCCTGACGGAGGCCGGGCGGCCCTCGCGCAGCACCCCCAGGCCGAGCGCGCGCAGCTCCGATCCGGCGAGGACACGCGGGTGTCGCGCGCCTTCGGGCGTCCAGGCGCCGGCCAGGCTGGCATCGACGACTTCGACGTCGACGCCGAACTCCGACCGCACCTGGTCGAGCATCTCGATAACGCCTGGTGACAACATTGGATGTCACTGACTGGCTCCGAAAACGACGGCGCGTTCCCGCATTGTGCAAAGCCACCGCCAGCCCGGCGACAAATTTCAGCTCGGGAAAAGACTTTTGTTTTCTATGCTTTCCGGAGGGTGGCGGGAGCCGCGGCCAAACGCGTGCGCGATCGGCAGGCGTCCGGGTCTTATTTCGCCGACAAAAGGTTGCGAAGGAGGAGACTTTATGCTGCCGTCGCGGGGACGGCAGCGCAGGCAGCGACTTAACGCGGTTTCAGCACGACTTCGATCACCTTCTCCGAGGCGATCGGCGACGCCGTTCTTCAGCGCCGGCTGATACTCCCACGTCTTCGCCGCGGCCAGCAGCTGGCGGTCGTAGAGGGGATGGATGCCGGGGGCCAGCTCGACGCCCGTGACACGCCCCGCTTCCGAGATGAACACGCGGATCGCGCCGCGGAACTCGCGCCGGTTCGACACATCGGGCGGCAGCCATGCCGGCAGCTCCTGCCGGATCGGCACCGCCGGCGTCACCTGCACCGGGGCGCGCGCCACGGTCGCGGCCGCGGCGTCGCCCTCGCCCGCCCGGCCGGTGCGACTCGGCGACGTCGGAGTCGCGCTCGGGCTTCGGCTTCGCTTCGGCGGCGGCGCGGCTCAGATCGAGAAACCCCGACGCCAGCAGCTTGAGCTCGCCGAGCATCGGCTCTTCGCGCTCCATCTCTGGACTGTCCTTGAAGGTCGTGTCGACCAGCGAGACCAGGGCGCTGAACTTCGCCATCGCGGCTTCGCGGTCGCGGCGATCGAGCGCGCTCCGTCCCTCGAGATACATCTGCTGCGCGATCTCCGGCACCAGCGTCCGCCGCACGCGCGTGAACATCTCGTGGATCCGCGGCGACGTCTCGGTCGCGTCCGGGAGAAACGCCGGGTCTTCCTTGACGACGCCCGCGATCACCTTCTCCGCTTCCGCGGTGCGTCCGAGGGCGACGAGGCAGAACACGCGGTACTGCTCCACTTCCGGCTTCACGCCGGAGAGCTGGATTCGCGACACCATCGTCAGTGCGTCTTCGTAAGCCGCCGACGCGTACAGCGTCTTGACCTGCTGCAGCGCGTCCTGAGCGTGCGCGTCCCTGGCTGGTGCGCCGAGCGTCAAAGCGACGGCAAGGATTCCGGCTGCGGTCTTCGTCGCGAGAGGCTTGTTCATGGTCTTACTTGCTCCGCATGTCGACGCCAAGACGAACCGGCTGCCGCAGCGTCACCAGAATGGTCTCGCGGCGTTCGCCGAGCTGGGGATGACGGAAGACGACCTCGTGCGATCCGACCCGTCGCCTGCAGGTTCGCGATCGGCGTATCGCCGATCCGCTCACCGCCGATCCACACCTCGGCCCACGGCTGAGCGTTGATGCTCACCGCGCCGAACGGTAGTTCCACCGCAATCGTGCTGGTCTTGTTCGACACGACGTCGATCTCGCGCGTGGAGCGATAGCCAACCGCGTCGTTGACGATCTCGATCTGGTGCCTGCCGGCGGGGAGCATGATCTTCTCGGTTTCGGTCGTGCCGATCAGCTTGCCGCTCTCCCGCAGCTCGAGGCGGGTCGGCGACTGGACGCTCAGCCACCCGGCGAGCGGCGCCTCCGGCGCCGCGGCGGGAGCCGCGACGAGCAGCGACATCGTTTCCCCTGCCTTGACCGAGACGGTCCGGCGCATGCCGCCCTTCGGGCCGCGGACCGTGATGATGTGCTGACCGGGCGGCAGGTTGTCGATGGTCACCGGAGAGATGCCACGTTCGGTGCCGCCAATGGACACCATCTGGCCGGCCGGTTCAGTCTGGACTTGCAGCGAACCCGTCGCCGCCGCCACCGCCGCCGGCGCCCCGGCATCTCGAGGTGCTGAACGACCGACGTGCCAGAGGCAACTTCGATCTGTAGGCTCCGCTGCTGGTCGCCAGCCTTGACCTCGACGGCATAGATTGCCGGTGCCAGGGTCAGCGTCAACGGCGTCACCCCGGAGGGTTGGCCGTCCACAGTGACTTCGGCGCCGACAGGAGTCGTCTCGATCCTGATCGAGCCGGTTGCGGCGGCGGCCTGGCGTCGCTGTATCGCCCACTGCGCGCCAACCGCGGCGATCGCGCTGAGTGCTACGACCGTCGTCCATTTCAGGACGACAATGGCGGGCCCCCAGTTCACGGGCGGCTTCGGAACCTCGGCCTTCTCCGCGGGCTCCGGCAATGGCATCGGCGGCGGAAAGGCCGCGACGGTCCTGGCGCGGCCAGTTGTTGGCAGCACCTCAGCTCCGAACGCGTCGAGGCTGTCGGCGGAATCGGCGGTGACAGCCGCGACGGGCGGCGGAGTCGGCGAAGCTCCGTCAGCGGCGCTCCGCGCGGCGGACCATACCTTGGGGGCGCGAATGATCGCCACGGTGTGTTGCTGCCTCCTGTGAGGGTCGCGTGAAAGGGCCGGCGGTGAGCGCTCGAGTTCGGCTCGCCGGCGTTCATCGCCTGTTGTGTCTTCATACCTGCTCACACGTCGGGACGTGCCACGCGAACGCCATACCAACCGCAGAACGCGGTTATCTCCAGCAATTACACGAATTTCCGCTAACCGCTCGAGGTCGATAGTCAACGGTATGGATGACTTTTGTCGTCGGTTAAAGCGAACAGAACGTTACGCTGCCCGATTTGAAGAAGCAAAAGTCGCAGATTCTGGCGGATCGAAATGTGCTCTAGGTCTGACGGCTCTCTTCAAGGCTCCCGCGGCGAAGCCGCGAGCACCCTGCGCGCGCGCGCCTCGCAAATGTCGAGTGCGCGCGCCAATTTTTCCCGCGACTCCTCCACCACCGTCTTATCCGTGCTGGGAACGGTCAGCGGCTCCCCAATGACCACAGCGGCGGTACTGAAGGGCTTAGGGATCTGCGTCCGATCCCAGCTGCCCATCGTCCACGCCCGATCCACCTCGATGTGAAACGGCAGGATCGGCGCACCCGTAGCGCCGGCGAGAAACACGGCCCCGGGCTGCGCCACCCGCGCCGGGCCGCGAGGCCCGTCGAGGGCGAACCCGACCGGCCGGCCCTGCGCCAGATCCTTGCGCATCTGCACCAGCGCCCTGGCCCCGCCGCGCGACGTCGATCCGCGCGCGGTGCCGAAGCCGAAGCGACGAATGACGCCGGCGATCCATTCCCCATCGAAGTTCTGGCTGATGATGACGACGATTTTGCGATGGCGGAAATGGTAGGTGGCGGTAAGGATGCGGCCGTGCCAGAAGACCAGGATCGGCTGGCGCCCCGCCGCGACGACGCCGCGATAGTGTTCCTCCCCTTCGACCTTCCAACTCATGGTGCGAGCCAGCCCGCCAATGAGCGGCGAGGCCGCCGCGGCGATGGCCGAGGCTTTGGCGCGCTGAAACCGTGTCAGTCGAAACTCGGGCACGGCTGATCAGGAACCAGCGGTCAGTCGAAGCCGGTCAGGGCGAAAAATCATCAATCTGCAGTCTGCAATCTGCAATTACATACCCTCATAACCCGGCCCCCCTCCCCCTTCCGGCGGCACCCAGTCGATGATCTGGTACGGATCCATGATGTCGCAGGTCTTGCAGTGGACGCAGTTCGACGCGTTGATCTGCAGCCGCTTGGTGCCGTCGCCGGCATCGACCATCTCGTAGACGTTCGCGGGACAGAACCGCGTGCACGGGTTGCCGTATTCGACCCGGCAGCGCGTGCGGCAGATGTCGGTGTCGTGGACGATGAGGTGTGACGGCTGATCCTCGGCGTGTCGCGTGCCCGAATAGTGGACGTTCGTCAGACGGTCGAACGTCAGCTGACGATCGATCTTCACCGGCGACACCGGCACGTCTGGATTCGGCGGCGCACCCGGGTAGTAATCCTTCAGCATTTTCGGCCGCTCGTGTCCGGGCTCGGACGGCATCGGGTCCTTGATCCACCATCCGCCGGTGACGAGGGACAGGCCCGAGAACGCGACGCCCGCCGCCAGTCCGTGCTCGAAGCTTTGATGGACGTTGCGAACGGGATAGAGCTCCCGATGCACGTCGCCCTCGGCGATGGCACGCTCGTAGTTCGACAGCGCCGCCGCCGAAACCTCGCTGGCGCGGACGGCCGCGAACGCAGTCTCGGCGGCCAGCATCCCGGTCCGCATCGCCAGGTGAATCCCCTTCAAGCGCACCGAGTTCACGAAGGCGCCGGCGTCCCCAGCAATCAACACCCCGCCGGCATGGACGCGCGGGCGCGTGTGCCAGCCGCCTTCGGGCAGGGCCTTGGCGCCATAGCGGACGAGATGTCCGCCCGTCAGCAACGAGGCGACATACGGATGCTGCTTGAGGCGCTGGAACGCCAAGTGCGGATCGAACATCGGATCGCGGTAGCTCAGGCCCGTGACCAGCCCAATCGAGAGCATGCCGTCCGGCATCGCGTAGAAGAAGCCGCCCCCGAACTCCTCGGTCTTCAGCGGATACCCCAGCGTGTGAACGACCGTGCCCGGCGCCAGGCGATCCTTCGGCACCTCCCACAGCTCCTTGATGCCGATCGCGAAGAGCTGCGGCGCCCGGCCTTCGTCCAGGTGGAGCTTCTTCACCAGCGCTTTCGTGAGGTTACCGCGGACCCCGTCGGCCAGGATTGTGACCTTCGCGCGAACGTCGACGCCCGGCTCGAAGTTGGCTCTCTTCTCGCCGTGCCTGCCGATGCCGCGGTCGCCGGTGCGAACGCCGACGACCTGGTTGCCGTCGTAGAGGAGCTCGGTCGCAGGAAACCCTGTGAAAACGTCGATCGATGCCGCTTCCACGAGGCCGCCCAGCCACTTGACGAAGCGGTTGAGCGAGATGATGTAATTGCCGTGATTCTGCAGGGGCGGCGGGATGATGGGAGCTCGAAGCTTGGCGGTGCGGGTGAGGAAGTACACGGCCTCGTCGTGCACGTCGGCGGCGAGCGGCGCCCCCTGCTCCTTGAAGTCCGGGACCAGCAGGCGAAGCGCTGACGGGTCGAGGACGGCCCCCGACAGGGAGTGGGCGCCGGCCTCACGGGCCTTCTCGAGCACCGCAATCGCGAGCGGTTCGCCACCCTGTTGTGTCTGCAGCTGCGACAACCGCAGCGCCGCTGCCATGCCGGCCGGACCGCCGCCAACGATGACGACGTCGACGTTGAGGGTTTCTCGTTCAGCCATCAGCTCTGAGCTTACAGCGTTCCGCCCCGGGGACAGTCACCAGTGACTGTCCCCAGTGACTGTCCCCGGCGCGGCGGCGCTGCACACACGGCGGGGACTGTCACTCGTGACTGTCCCCGGGCCATCAGGCTACCTCTGCAGTTCAGCGATGAGGGCGGGGACGACCTCGAAGAGATCGCCGGTGATCCCGTAGTCGGCGATCTCGAAGATCGGGGCTTCCGGATCTTTGTTGATGGCGACGATCGTTCGCGATCCCTTCATGCCGACGAGGTGCTGGATTGCGCCCGAGATGCCGAGCGCCACATACAGCTTGGGAGCGACGGTCTGGCCGGAGCTGCCGATCTGGCGGTCCATCGGCAGCCAGCCCGAGTCACAAATCGGTCGCGACGCGGCGATTTCCGCGCCCATCGCCTGCGCCAGCTGCTGCGCCAGCGCCAGGTGTTCTTGCCCCTTGATGCCGCGGCCGACGGCAACGATGCGCTCGGCCTGGGAGAGGTCGACGGCCTGCTTCGCTTCCTTGAACGGCGGCTCCGGCTTCTGCCGGATCCGGGCCGCGTCGATCTCGACCGGAACAGCGCGGATCGCGGCCGCGCCCGAGGCCCTCTTCGCCGCAGCGTCGCCGCGGAATGCGCCGATCTGGAACGTCACCAGGTGCGGCGCCGGTCCAGCCGCGGCGACATCCGCCGTCAGCTTGCCCTGGAACACCGGCCGCGACCAGACGACGCCGCCGTCTCGCCTGGCAATAGCGGTGACGTCGGTCAGGAGGGCGCGACCGAGGCGGGCCGCCAGCGCCGGCGCGAAGTCGCGCGTCTGATACGTGTGCGGAAAGAAAACCAGCGACGGCTGCTCCTGGCTGATGAGCGTCGCCAGCGCGAGGACGTAGCCGTCGGCAGTGTACTGCCCCAAGGCCGGTGCCTCGACGGTCAGGATCTCCTCGACGTCGGCAGCGGCGAGCTCGCGCGCCGGACCGTCGGCGCCCGCGCCGAGCACCACGACCCTGACAGGTTGGCCGGTCGTCTGGGCGGCAGCGATCGTCTCCCAGGTGGCGCGATTGAGCGTGCCTTCGCGTTGCTCGGCGATTACAAGCAGCATGGTCTCCCGTTCAGGAATGAATGCGTAATCGGGGCCCTGGGATCAGAGAACGCGGGCCTCGTCCTTCAGCTTCCCGACCAGCGCTTTGGCCGCTTCGGCGGGTGAGCCGGCGATCATCTGGGTGGTCTTGGCCTTCTCCGGGAAGTAGACCTTGAGCGAGCGCTGCGCCGCGTCGACCGCGGCCGCCGGTGTCAGCTTCCGGATCTCCTTCTTCTTGGCGGCCATGATGCCCTTGAGGGTGGCGTAGCGAAGCTGGTTGATGCCACTCTGAATCGTCAGCAGCGCCGGCAGCGGCAGAGACAGCCATTGAAACCAGCCGCCTTCGAGCTCGCGCTTGACGCGCACGCCATCCGCACCGGCCTCCACTTCCATGATGATCGTCGCGTGCGGCATGCCGAGCCGCTCGGCGAGGACGACACCGACCTGGCCGAAGCCCTGGTCGTCGGACTGCAGCCCGGTCAGCACGAGGTCGAACTTCTCGTCCGCCATCGCCGCGGCGAGCGCATCAGCGACGACGAAGGCGTCGGCGGCGGCCAGCGCATCCGACTCGACGTGGACGGCGCGATCGGCGCCGCGCGCCAGCGCCTCGCGAATCACCTGGGCGACGCGGGCGGGGCCGGCCGAGCAGACGACGACCTCACCACCGTTCTTCTCCTTGAGCCGCAGCGCCTCTTCGAGCGCATAGGCATCCGGCTCGTTGAGCTCGAAGCTGGCGTCGCTGTCGCGAATCCACGTACCGCCATCGGCGACTCGCAGCTGCCACTCACGGGTGACGACCTGCTTGATGCAAACCGCAATTTTCATGATCAATCGGGGGACTTCGTCCCCCGAACCCCCTTACACGCTCGCTTGCGGGGCCCCCATGCCCCGTGCCGCTCGCGTGGCTCGCTCGCTGCGCTCACTGGCTCCCAGCCGTGGCATCGGGGTACTGCCTTCCCCGAACCCCTCACCCGCTCGGCCGCTGCGCTCACTCCCTACCGACGCACATCCACGCCCATCGATCCATTGTCACGACGTGTGCTCTGCCGGCTGATCCTTGGCTCCGCTCCACGAACTCGAGACTGAAAACTGGAAACTGGCGACCGGCGTCACCATTTGGCAGCCTACTCGTCATACCGCTTGAACAACAGCGCACCGTTGGTGCCGCCGAAGCCGAAGGAATTGGAAAGCGCGTACTCGATCCTGCCGGCGCGCTTCACGTTCGGCACGTAGTCGAGGTCGCACTCCGGGTCGGGGTTCTCGTAGTTGATGGTCGGCGGGATCATCTGGTGCTTGATCGCCAGCGAAGTGATGCCGCCTTCGAGGCCGCCGGCGGCGCCGAGGAGGTGGCCGGTCATCGACTTGGTCGACGAGATCGCCAACTTGGCGGCGTGGTCGCCGAACGTCCGCTTGATGGCGAGGGTCTCGAGCTTGTCGTTGTAGGGCGTCGAGGTGCCGTGGGCGTTGATGTAGTCGACCTGCTCCGGCCTGACGCCTGCCTGCGCCAGCGCCAGCGTCATGACCCGGCGGCCGCCGTCGCCGTCCTCGGACGGCGCTGTGATGTGGAAGGCATCGGCCGACATGCCGTAGCCGACCAGCTCAGCGTAGATCGAGGCGCCGCGCTGGCGCGCGAACTCGAGTTCCTCGAGGATGATGACGCCGGCGCCCTCACCCATGATGAAGCCATCGCGCTGCTTGTCGAACGGGCGACTGGCCCGCTGCGGCTCGTCGTTGCGGGTCGAGAGCGCTCGCATCGCCGCGAAACCGCCGACGCCCATCGGCGTGATCGCCGCCTCCGAGCCGCCGGCGATCATCACGTCGGCGTCGTTGCGGCGGATGATCTCGAAAGCGTCGCCGATCGCGTGCGCCGACGCCGAACAGGCGGTGCAGGTCGCCGAGTTCGGGCCCTTGGCGCCGAACCGAATCGAAACCTGGCCGGCGGCGAGGTTGATGATGGCGGCGGGAATGAAGAACGGCGAGATGCGGCGCGGCCCGCCCTGCATGTAGGCCAGGTGCTCGCGCTCGATGGTGCCGAACCCGCCGATGCCGGAGGCGATGAAGACGCCAACCCGGGTCGCCATGTCCTCGGTCACCGACAGCGAGGCGTCATCCATCGCGAACTGCGACGCGGCAATCGCGAACTGGATGAAGACGTCCATCTTCTTGACGTCTTTCTTCTCGATGAATTTCAGGGGATCGAAATTCTTGACCTCGCCGGCGATTCGCGCGGAGAACTGCTTCGCGTCGAAGTGCGTTATCGGTCCGATGCCCGTCTTCGATCCGGCGCAGAGCGCATCCCAGTTCGCCTGCGTCCCTATTCCGAGCGGCGACACGAGGCCGACGCCGGTCACCACGACTCGCCTGGACAAGATTCTAGACCCCCTCCGTTCTGCGGGCGCGGGCAGCCGGGTGATCGCCCAGGCCCAGCCTGCGCGCCTCGACGCGACGGGCGGTGGACGGTCCGGCTCGCGCCGGACGCGGCCCCGCGCGACGTCACTTCTTCTTGCTGTGCGACTCGATGTACTCGATCGCTTCCTTGACGCGCGTGATCTTCTCGGCATCCTCGTCGGGAATCTCGATCCCGAACTCTTCCTCGAACGCCATGACCAGCTCCACCGTGTCGAGCGAATCCGCTCCGAGGTCGTCAACGAACGACGCGTCCGGCGTCACTTCCTCCTCGTCAACTCCCAACTGCTCCACGATGATGCCCTTCACTTTGTCAGCGACCGCCATTCATTCCCTCCATCCGGAATCTTTCACGTCACGATACGCGCGGCCGTGATGTCCGCGCGAGTGGTCCGAATCTATAAGTACATCCCGCCGTTGACCGCCAGCACCTGCCCCGTAATATACGCTGCCTCGTCCGAGGCGAGAAAACAGACGGCGCCGGCAACGTCTTCCGGTGCGCCGAGCCGGCCGAGCGGAATCCGCCCGATCAGCGCTTCGCGGGTCTTTTCCGGCAGCGCCCCCGTCATGTCGGTGACGATCATTCCCGGCGCGACGGCGTTCACCGTGATGTTCCGCGACGCCACCTCGAGCGCCACCGACTTCACGAAGCCGATCAAACCCGCCTTCGAGGCGGCGTAGTTCGCCTGCCCCGGGTTGCCACTCTGCCCGACCACGGAGCTGATACAGATGATGCGGCCGCTGCGCTGCCGAATCATCGGCTTCAGGGCGGCCTGCGTCAACGTGAAGGCCGATGTCAGGTTGGTCGCCAACACCGCATCCCAGTCGTCGCGCTTCAGGCGCAACATCAACTGATCGCGCGTGATGCCGGCGTTGTTCACGAGGATGTCGATCCGCCCGTGGCGCTCGACCGCCGCCGCGATCGCCGCTTCTCCCGACGCCGCGTCGGTGACCTCGAGCGACACGGCCTCGGCGGTGCCGCCAGCAGCGGCAATCGCCTCGACGGTGCCGCGGGCGTTCTCGCCTCGCGCGGCGGCGAGGACGACCGCGCCCCGCTGCGCCAGGCGCGTTGCAATCGCTTGCCCGATGCCGCGCGACGCCCCCGTGACCAGGGCCACACGGCCCGAAAGATCAATCATAGCTCGCTACCGACTGGCCAGGATAGAAAGCCCGCCCGGGAACCGCCGTCTCGGCAGGGCGCACCGCGGGTAAACGACGCCCGCGCCCGGCCGCAGCGCGTCGCGCCAACAGAAATCAGCCACGCGCCACCGACTCCAATGCCGCGAGATCGTCGGGAGCCTGCACGCTGACAACCGTCGCGCTGCGGTCGATCTTCTTAATCAGCCCGGCGAGGACGTTGCCGGGGCCGAGCTCGACGAACGTGCGCACGCCTTCGTGAATCAGCCGCTGCACGACCGCCTCCCAGCGCACCGGCAACGAAACCTGCTGTACGAGCGCATCGATGGCGGCGCCGGCGCTGCGCTTCGGTTCGGCGTCGACGTTGGCGATGACGGGGACAGCAGGATCTCTGGCCTCGAGACGGCGCAGGAGCGGTTCGAGACGATCTTCAGCCGGCTTCATCAGCGGGCAGTGGAACGGCGCGCTGACTGCCAGCGGCATGACGCGGCGGGCGCCGCCGGCTTTCGCGAGTTCCCCGGCGCGGGTGACAGCATCGGCATGACCGGCAATCACAATCTGACCCGGGGCATTGAGATTGGCCGGCGCGACAACCCGACCGACCAGCTCAGCCCGCGCCGCCTCGCAGGCAGTGGCGACACCGGCTTCGTCCAGCCCGATGATGGCGGCCATCGCCCCTGCGCCGACCGGCACGGCTTCCTGCATGAACTGCCCGCGCCGTCGCACCGTGCGGAGCGCGTCCGCGAAGGATAGCGTACCGGCCGCGACGTGCGCGGAATACTCGCCCAGGCTGTGGCCGGCGGCGAACGACGCGCGGATGCCGCGCGACGTGGCGAGCCGCGCCGCGGCGACGCTCACGGCCAGGATCGAGGGCTGGGTGTTCTCCGTCAGCAGCAGCCGGTCTTCGGGCCCTTCGAAACACAGCTGACTCAGCGGCTCGCCCAGGGCCGCATCAGCCTCGGCGAACGTTTCGCGGCACACCGCAAACTCATCGGCGAGCGCCTTCCCCATGCCCACCTTCTGAGCGCCCTGGCCCGGAAACACGAATGCGATCATCTCGTCGTCACTACCTCGCGGGCGAGCTTGTCGAGCAGCCCCTCGGTCACGTACTTCGCGGTCATCGTCACGGCGTTGCGCACGGCTTTCACCGACGACCGGCCGTGGCCGATGACGCACAGGCCGTCCAGGCCAATCAGCGGCGCGCCGCCGTATTCCGAGTAGTCGACGCGCTTGTGAAACCGCCGGAACGCTTCACGCGACAGCAGGTAGCCCACGCGCGTGCCGACGCTCGACGACAGTTCATCGAGCAGCAGGCGCTCGACGGTCTCGACCAGGCCCTCGCTGATCTTCAGCGTCACGTTGCCGGTGAACCCGTCGCAGACGATGACGTCAGCCTCGCCCGAGTAGACGTCGCGACCCTCGACGTTGCCGACGAACGTGATTGGCGCCGACTTCAACAGCTGATGCGCTTCGCGCGTCAGCTCGTTGCCCTTGCTTTCTTCCTCGCCTACCGACAAAAGCCCGACCCGCGGCGCGGCGCACCCGAGCGCCACCCTGGCGTATGCCGACCCCATCACCGCGAACTGCACCAGGTGCTGCGGCCGGCACTCGACCGTGGCCCCGGTGTCGAGCAGCACCGCCGGACTGCGGCGGGTCGGGATGATCGTCGCCAGCGCCGGACGATCGACGCCCGGCAGCCGGCCGAACGCCGCATGCGCCGCCATCACGCTGGCGCCGGTGTGACCGGCGCTGAAGAGCGCCGCGGCGCGGCCGTCGCGCACGGCTTCAGCCGCGAGACGAATCGACGCCAGCGGCTTTCGTCGCCACGCCGTCGCGGCCGGCTCCGCCATCTCGATGCGCTCCGGCGCGTGCAGGATCTCGACATCGAGCGCCTCAACGCCGGGATGGCGCGCCACCTCGCGCTCGACCAGCGCCCTGTCGCCCACCAGCAGCAGGCCGATCTGCAGACGACGCGCTGCCATCAGCGCGCCGGACACGATCCCCTCCGGCGCGTGATCGCCGCCCATCGCGTCAACCGCGAGGCGAAGGACTTTGCTCATGCTCGCGAAGCGGCCGGCTGCATCGGCAGTGAACGACTCGCGGTACCACGAACGGCGCCGCGAGCACCCGCTGGCTCGCGCCGGTCATTCGCGCGACCGACACCCAGTAATGACACGTATCGGCGGGAATCCTGGACCGGAGAGCTACGACTCGTCGACGGCGCGCACCTGACGGCCGTTGTAGTAGCCGCAATGCGCGCAAACCTGGTGGGGTGCCTTGGCTTCCTGGCACTGCGGACACAGACCAGCCGGCACGGTCTTCAGGGCATCGTGGGTGCGGCGCTTCGCCGTGCGGGTCTTCGAGTGCCGGCGCTTGGGATTGGGCATCTTACGTCTCCTTCGATCTGCTCAGCAGATTCTTCAGCGGCGCAAGCCGGGGATCCTCCCAGGCGGGTGCGCACGCACATTCATTTCGATTCCGGTTGGTCCCGCACTCGGGGCACAAGCCGCGGCATGCCTCGCTGCACAGCGGCTTCATCGGCAGCGTGAGTTGAAACTGTTCGCGCAGGAGATCGACAACGTCGAGCATCCCGTCGCGGTAGAACGCGGTCGCGAGGTCGTCTTCTGCCAGCTCCCGGCCGTCGTCATCATCCGCCGCCGTCTCGGCGCGGGCGACCGCGGCCTGAGCCGGCGGTGCATGCCTGGGCTCGGGCACGTAACGCAACTCGAACGCGGCATCGACCGGCAGCTCGAACGGCTCGAGGCAGCGGCCGCACACGAGCTCCAGGCGCGTCCTGGCAGTTCCGGTTACCGCGAACGCGGCGTCGCCCGACTTCACAACGTCCAGCAAAACCTCGACCGGCGATGCGACCCGATAGTCGGGGTCGTGCGGTTCGAAGACCGAGGGCGGCAGCGTCCTCTCGACGTGCTCCCGCTGACCGTGCAGCTTATTGAGGTCCAGCAGCATAGCGCCAACCCTGAATTATACCCCAAAAATGCCTCGGGGCTCGGGGCGAGGCTCCTGCCCCGCCGCGCGTTCGGCTACAGCGGCGTCACAATTCCCGCATCGAGACCCAGGGCTTCGGAATGAACAACTGTTCGTAGAGGTTGACGGCGTAGCGATCGGTCATGCCCGCCACGAAATCCCTCGCCGCGGCGTCGAGCCCCTCGGCATCGATCGTCCGGCGATCCAGGAACTGGTCCGGGTTCTCCCTGACGCGGTCCCAGAGCCCGCCAAGAATCCCGGACGCCTTCTTGAACTCAGCCGTCGCAACGTCGTTCTCGTAGACGGCCTCGAAGAGGAAGCTGCGCAGGCCGACGGTGGCCTGCAGGATCCGGTCGCTCATCCGGATCTCTGTCATCCCGCCCGCGATCGTCTCCATCACGACGTCCGTGACCATCCGGCCAATTCGCTCCGACGACGACCGCCCCAGCACGTCGACGCGTTCTGCCGGCAGCGTCTCCGGGTCCAGAATCCCGGCCCGGACGGCGTCATCGATGTCGTGATTGACGTAGGCGATGATGTCCGCGACGCGGGCAATCTGCCCTTCAATCGTGCTGGCGCGGTGCTCGGGATCGGCGCCGACCGGCATCCCGCTCTTCCCCTTGGAGTGCCGCGCGATCCCGTCGCGCACCTCCCACGACAGGTTCAGCCCGTGGCCATCGTTCTCCAGCACGTCGACGATGCGGAGACTCTGCTCGTAGTGATTGAAGTTGCCGCCGGTGAGCGTGTTCAGGACGCGCTCGCCGGCATGGCCGAACGGCGTGTGCCCGAGATCGTGGCCAAGCGCGATTGCTTCGGTGAGCTCTTCGTTGAGGCGCAGGACCTTGGCGATGCTGCGCGCGATCTGCGAGACCTCGAGGGTGTGCGTCAGCCTGGTCCGGTAGTGATCGCCAGTCGGGGCGAAGAAGACCTGCGTCTTGTGCTTGAGCCGGCGGAACGCCTTGCAGTGAATGACGCGATCGCGGTCACGCTGGAACGCCGGCCGGATCGGGTCCTCGGTCTCGGGACGGACGCGGCCGCGGCTGTCCGCGCTCTTCGCCGCCTCGGGCGCGAGGATATCGCGCTCGCGAGCCTCGAGCTGTTCACGAATCAAGGGAGCCATTACGTAAGTATGTCCCGGAGAAAGCTGGTGCCGTGCGCCAGCGGACCTGCGGCGAACAGATCGGCGACCGTCTGCCCGAGGTCGGCGAAGGTCTGGCGGACCCCGAGATCGTGGCCGCGCTTGACGGCCGGGCCGTAAACGAACAGCGGCACGTGCTCGCGCGAGTGATCGGTACTCGGGGTCGTCGGATCGTTGCCGTGATCGGCGGTGATGATCAGCAGGTCGCGGCGGCCGATGCGCGGCAGGAGCCCCCGCAGCCGCTCGTCGAAGCGTTCGAGGTTGGCGGCGTAGCCCGCCGGGTCGTTGCGATGGCCGTAAACGGTGTCGAAGTCGACGAGATTGGCGAAGATGAGGCCGCGACCGGTCGTGGCGAGCGCGCGCTCGATTTCGTCCATGCCGTCGGCATCGCTCCTCGTGTGAATCGCGGTGCTGATGCCACGCCCGGCGAAGAGATCCTCGATCTTGCCGATGGCGACCACCGGAATCTCCTTCGCCGTCAGCGCGTCGAGCAGCGTCGGCGCGAACGGGGTCAGCGCGAAGTCGCGGCGGTTCGTCGTCCGCTGGAAGCTGCCCGGCGGACCAACGAAGGGGCGGGCGATGACACGGCCGACGCCGAGCCCGGTTGCGACGAGATCGAACGCGATCTCGCACAGCTCGTAGAGCCGCGGCACGGGGATGACGGCTTCGTGCGCCGCGATCTGAAAGACGCTGTCGGCGGAGGTGTAGACGATCGGCCGGCCGGTGCGCAGGTGCTCGGGCCCGAGCTCATCGATGATCGCTGTGCCGGACGCGGCCTTGTTGCCGAGTGCGCGCACCCCGGCGCGAGCCTCGAACGCTTCCATGACGGCCGCGGGAAACCCGTCGGGGAACACGGGAAAGGCCCGGTCGATCACGAGACCGGCGATCTCCCAGTGGCCGGTGACCGAGTCCTTGCCTGGCGATGCCTCCGCCATCCGGCCGAAGGCGCCAAGCGGCGTCCGGGCCGAGCCGTCATCGGCGACCGATGAGACGCGCGACAGCCCGAGGCTGCGCAGCGTCGGCAGCTTCAAGGGAACGGCACGAGAAATGTTGCCGAGTGTGTCGCTGCCGCGATCGCCGTAGGCATCGGCGTCCGCCAGCTCGCCGACACCGACGCTGTCGAGGACGACCAGGACGACACGCGCCGGGCGCGAATCGTCGAGGTGCGTCGAGGCGGCCGTCTGGTCCTGCGGCGGCGACATCTGAGGCCGTCAGGCCTCGTGGCTGGAATAGTAGTTACTGATCGGACGCGACGAGCGGATGCCGGCGATGGCGTGCTTGAAGATCATGTGATCGGCGCCGCCGCTCTCGACGATGACCGCGAAGCGATCGAAATTCTTGACGCGACCTTCGAAGTCGGTACCGTCCATCAGCCGAATCTGCACCGGCAGCTTCTCGCGCCGGGCGTGATTGAGAAATACGTCCTGGATGTTCGGCTGCGATGATGCAGGTCTCGACTCACGTGTCTGAGCCATCAACGGGCGTCTCCAACGTTACTGCGTGGGCGTTGTTGCGTGGGCTCGGGTTCTCGCGCGGTCGAACGCCGGCGTCCACCAGGAACCGGGCCGCCTGCTCTTCGGTTGCCTCGAGCTCTCCGGCCGCCGAAAGCCACAGTAGATTAGGCTCTTTCCTGAACCAGATCAACTGCCGCCTGGCATACCGTCGGTTCTCGCGCACGATGAGCGCGCGGGTCTCGGCCTCGCCGCGGATGCCGTTGAGGTACTCGATGGCCTGGCGATAGACGAGCCCGGTGAAGGGGTGGGCGGTGGGCGGCACACCAGACGCGAGGAGCGATCGAATCTCATCCATCAAGCCCTGCGCGAACTGCTGCTCGACGCGGCGGGCGACGCGGACGGCCGTCGCCTCCGGCGGGAGGCGCAGCGCCAGGGGAATGACCTGATACTCGGGCAGCGGCGAGGTGGTGTCGGCGAAGTGTGCGGTGAGCGGCCGCCCGGTCAGGTGGTAGACCTCGAGCGCCCGCACCAGCCGCTTCTGGTCGAGGGGATGAATCCGCGTTGCGGAGACCGGATCGACACGCTGCAGCCAGCGGTGGAGACAGACAGAACCGCGGCGGCCGGCAACCCGATCGAGCCGGGCCCGCAGCGCGGTGTCACGGGCCGGGCCGGGGAAGAACCCGCGCGTCAGCGCCCGGTAATACAGGCCTGTACCGCCGACGACAATCGGCAGGCGGCCACGCGCCGTGATCTCGCGGATGACACGGCTGGCGTCGGCGGCGTAGCGCGCCGCCGAGTATCCTCGAGCGGGCCGGCGATATCGACGAGGTGATGCGGGATGCCCTGCTGCTGCGCGACAGGCACCTTGTCGGTGCCGATGTCGAAGCCGCGGTAGACGGCGGTGGAGTCGCAGCTGACGATCTCGCCGTCGAAACGGTGCGCGAGGGCGATGCCGAGCGCGCTCTTGCCCGTCGCCGTCGGGCCGAGCACCGCGACGAGCGGCGGGCGATTCACGGCAGCAGCAGCGCGCGCGCAAAGGCGAGCGCGACCAGCACCGTCAGCGCGAACAGGAGTCCGATCTGCTGGGTCCGCGTCGGCCAGGTCATCTCAGCGGCCCGGCGGCTGTTCGTTGAAGTAGAACGTGACGGTGAAAAAGGCCTTCGAATCGGGGTACTCCGGCGGCAGCGGAATCGTCGGGTTCGTGGTCAGGATGGCGTTCCTGGCGGACAGCGTGAACGCGTCGACGTGCGACGGCTTGGCGACGGTGACGTCGGTAATCCGGCCGTCCCGGTGGACGTTGAAGGTAATCACCGCGTGGCCGCGCATCGACATCGCCGCCTGCGGGATCATCCAGTTGCTGCGGACCTGCGCCACGAACCGCGCCAGCCACGGCCCGAACTCGACGCCCTTGGTGTCGAACTGAATCGACTCGCCGACGGTCTGATCCTGGCCGCCGCGCAGGTTGGCGAACGATTCGTCCTGCGCGTACTTGCGGACGTTGCGGATCGCGTCGGCGATCGCGCCCACGGCGGGACCACGCGGCTCCGCCGGCCGGGTCAACTCGGACGGGCGCTCCAGCGCGTTCGGCGTCTCGGCGCGCGGCACTGCGTTCGTGCTCGGGTCAGGCGCACCGTTCGGCGGCGCCGGCGCCGGACTGGGCGCAGGCGTGGGCGACGGCTTCGCCGACTCGATCCGCTCCGTAGTATTGCCGCGCGAGAAGGGCATGGGGTTGTTCGGGCGTTCGCTGCGCTCGACCGTCCGCGACTGACGATCGACGTCGGACAGCTCGGCGCGCTGCGGCGGCTTCCGCGCCGTCATGTCGACGCGCGGCTGCACGAAGACGAAGCGGGCCTGCTCCTCCTGCCGCTTTCTCTCCTGCTCGAGCTCCTGGCGCGCCTGTTCGGCCGCCTCCTGCTTCTGCCGCTCGATCGCTTCGCGCACCCACGGCAGCTGCGGCCCGAGCAGCATCGCGATGACGATGAACGCGTAAACGTTGATCGTGAGCAGGACGACCTCTCGCCTGGAGATCGGTTGGACGATCCTCGGCGTATCCGGGCGATTGTCGTCGAAGTTGAAGTACATCAGGGACTTACCGATTATAACAGGACGAGACCTCAGACTTGGCGGCCGCCTGCCTGCCTCGTCCGTTCAGACTCGGCATCCCGTTCAAATCTTCTCTGCGATGTAGAGGTAGACGATGCCGAACGTCAGGGGGACGGCGCGGACAGGTGAAAATCCGCGCGACTCGATGATTTTCATGAATTCCGGCGGCGGCGGAAATGCCTGGACCGATGCAGGCAGATAGGAATACGCGCTGTTGTGCCTGGAGACGACTCTGCCCACGGCTGGTAGCAGATACCTGAAGTACCAGAGGTAGAGCGTGCGGATACCTGGAATGCTCGGCTGCCCGAACTCGAGGATGGCGAGCCGGCCCCGCGGCCTCAGCACGCGCGCGACTTCCTCGAGCGCCTTCTCGGGCTCGGCCACGTTGCGGATGCCGAAGGCGATCGTCGCCGCGTCGCACGACGCCGTCTCGACCGGCAGGCGGGTCGCGTCACCGCGAACGAGGCGAATCACGGACTGCCGCCCCGCTGCCTTCACTTTCTGAAGCCCGATCCTCAGCATCGCGCTGGAGAAGTCGACACCAAGCACCGTCGCGCCGGCGACGCCGCCCACTGTCGCCATCGCCAGGTCCGCGGTCCCGGTACAGAGATCGACGACGCGCGCGCCAGGCGCGAGGGCGAGCTCGTCGACCGCCCGCTTGCGCCAGCGCCGATCGAGGCCGACGCTGAGCACGGCGTTCAGGAGGTCGTAGCGCGGCGCGATTCGATCGAACATGCCGGCGATGCGCGTCGGCGTCTTGTCTGGAGCGTCGGGCATCAGCCGGTCCACGACGGGTAGAGCTCGTGCCGGAAACCCATCGCGCTGAGAATCTTCCCCGCCATGAAGCTGGCGAGGTCATCGAGCGTCTTCGGCATCTGGTAGAACGCCGGCATCGCCGGCAGGATCATCGCCCCGGCCTCGGCGCACAGCACCATGTTGCGGAGCTGCGGCAGGCTCATCGGCGTCTCGCGCGGGACGATGATCAGGCTGCGGCGCTCCTTCAGCATGACGTCGGCGGCGCGCTCGACGAGGTTGCGCGACAGGCCATGGGCGACGCCGGCGAGGGTCTTCATCGAGCACGGCACGATCACCATGGCGTCGCAATCCTGGCTGCCGCTCGCGACCCTGGCGCCGAGATCCTTGTTGCTGTGCAGCGTGTAGGCGCCGTGATGCACGCCGTCGCCGTAAGTCGCGGCGAGATAGTCCATCAGCTTGTCGACGGCGGCGTTATCGCCGAGCTCGTCGCGCAGCAGCCGGCGGCCGTAATCCGAGACGATCAGCTCGACGTGGCAGCCGCGCTCGAGCAGCGCCGCGAGCGTGCGAGTCGCGTAGAGCGCGCCGCTGGCGCCGGTGATGGCGACGACCACCCGGCGGGTCGGCGGCGTCGCGTCAGCCGACATAGACCGCCACTGCCGTCGTCACGAGGTAGAGGATACCGACGTAGCCATTGAGGTCGAACGCGCGCTTGACCTGAGAGAGATCGTGTTCGCTGACCATCGACTGCTCCCAGACGAGCAGCGCCGCCACCCCGGCGACGCCGGCGAGATAGATCCACCCCAGGTCAGTCACCGCCGCCAGCGCCGCCAGCGCGAGGATCGTCACGACGTGGAGCCCGCGCGAAATGAGGAGGGCCCGCGGCAGACCGAACCGCACCGGGATCGACCGCAGGCCGTGCGCCCGATCGAAGTCGAGGTCCTGGCAGGCGTAGAGGACGTCGAAGCCGCCGACCCAGCTGCCGATCGCGAGGCCGAGCAGCCACGGCTCCCAGCCGCCGCGCCCGCCCGCCGCCAGCCAGCCGCCGACCGGCGCGACGGCCATCGCCAGGCCAAGGAACAACTGGGTATAGCTCGTGACGCGCTTCGCCAGCGAGTACCAGAACACGATCGCCAGCGCCACCGGCGAGAGCGCGAAGCAGACGCGGCCCGAGCTTCCACGCCGCGAAGACGAACGCGGCGGCCGACACGCACAACGAACACGACGGCCTCGCCAATCGTCATCGCGCCTCGTGGCAGCTCGCGGTTGGCCGTGCGCGGGTTGAGCGCGTCGTAGCGGGCGTCGACGAGACGATTGAACCCCATGGCGGCGCTGCGCGCCGCCACCATCGCCACGATGATCCACAGCAGCTTCCAGCGCAGCACGTCGAGCGACCACTCCCCCGTCCGATGCAGCGCCAGCAGCACGCCGGTCAGCGCAAACGGCAGCGCGAAGACGCTGTGGCTGAAGCGAACGAACGAGGCGTAGGTCTGGAGGCGGTTCACGGTTCTCGGTGATCGTTTCGGGGTTCGGGATTCGGGACTCGCTCGCTCCGTCTTCAGCCACTGGACGGTCGACGAATCAATCCCGCTCACCAGGTATTCTTCCACATCGTCGACCTCCGCCGGCACCCGGACTGCGAGCAGCTCCGCCCGCTTGCCAATGCGAAACCGACCCGAAATCGGCGTCCAGGCCGAGAGCGCGCGACGCCGCGAGGGTGGCGCTCTCGAGCAGCCTTGCCGCGGAGACGCTGGATACCCGGCGCGCCGCGGCAAGCTCGGCGAACATGTCCAGATCGGGGGCACTGGCCAGGCTGTCGGTCCCGAACACGACCGCCGCGCCGGAGGCGTAGAAATCGTCGATCGGCGGATCGCCGGCGCCGACCCAGCGATTGCTCCGCGGACAGCTGACGATGACGCAGCCGCGGGCCGCGAGTCGCGCCAGCGCGGACGGCCCGAGCTGCGTCGCATGCACGACGAGCAGCCCCGGAGTGAGAACGCCGAGCGAATCCAGGTACGCTGCGGGATCCACGCCGGGCGGCAACCACTCCGGATTCCACGCACCGAGATGCTTCAGTGTTGCCGCTATCTCTCCCCCACCCGTCGCCAGGAACTCGACCTCGTCCTGTGATTCGCCCAGATGGACGGAGGCCGGCAGCGACTGCGCCGACGCCACGCGGGCGATCGCGCGAAAGAGATCCGGCGACACGGAATACGGCGCGTGCGGCGCGAGCCCCGGCAGCACCGGCGGGCGGACCTTCTCGATGACGCTGCGTGCCGCCTCGGTCGCGCGGCCGTCGACATCGGCGGGACCAAAGCCGATCAGCTCGTGGAAGAGCACCGCCGGCACGCCGGCGTCGGCGAGGACGTCTGCCGCCATCAGCGTGTTGCTGATGTCTCCGAACGCGCACAGTCCCGCGCGCCCGGGCATCTTCAATGGCTGCCGCCGCGGCCTGGCGCTGCACGTCCGCCGGCGGTGAAGCGCCGCGGCGCTGCGCCATCAGCGCCCTGATCCACTCCCCCATCGATGTCGACGGCGGCACTCGCCCGGCCAGCCAGGACAACTCGAGGTGTGTATGCGCGTTGATCAGGCCGGGAAGGATGGCGAGCGAATCGCCGACTGACGCCGCACCCCCAGGGTCGGCGCCGACATCGACGATCCGGCCTCGCTCGACGGCCACCCAGCCGTGGCGGATTGGCGGACCGGCGATTGGCAGGAGCCACGCCGCTCGATGGACGCGAGGCATGCGGCCGATCAGTGACCGGTCAGGCGGGCTTTCTTCTCGGCGGCGCTGCGCGCGGGATAGTTGACGACCTCCGGCGCGCGGCTGGTGTCGCCGTCGGCGCGGGCGACGGCGAGCTCGAGCATGCGCGGCACGGCGCGATCGCGGAAGATCGGGTCGCCGAGTATCTCGTAGTGCATATTGCGGCGCTTGGCGACGAAGCCGGCGTCTTCGATGTTGCGGACGATCTCGATCTCGTCCATGCAGTAGCTGGCGCCTGCCGCGCGGACGACGTTCTCTTCGATCATCACGCTGCCCATGTCGTTGGCGCCGAAGGCGAGGCTCAACTGCCCGACCTTGCCGCCCTGCGTCACCCACGACGCCTGCACGTTCTCGAAGCTGTCGAGGACGAGGCGCGCGATCGCCAGCGTCCGCAGGTAGTCGATGCCGGTGGCTTCGTCGCCGCCGAGCTCGGTGTGCTCGGGCTGATAGCTCCAGGTGATGAACGCGGTGAAGCCGCCGGTCTCGTCCTGCACCTCGCGCAGCCGGAACAGGTGCTCGATCCGCTCGTCGACGGTCTCGACGGTGCCGTACATCATCGTCGCCGTCGTCCGCAGCCCGAGGCGATGGGCGTGCGCCATGACACCGAGCCATTCGTCGGCTGATGCCTTGCTGTAGCAGTTGAGCAGCTTGCGTACGCGGTCGACGAGAATCTCGGCGCCGCCGCCGGGGATGCTGTCGAGCCCGACGTCAACCAGGCGATCGAGGACCTGCGGCACGGTCAACTTCGACATCCGCGAGAGGTGCAGCACTTCCGGCGGTGACAGCGCGTGCAGCCGGAACGACGGGTAGCGCTGCTTCACGGCGCGAAACAGGTCCTCGTACCACTCGAGCGGCAGATCGGGATTGTGGCCGCCCTGCAGCAGCAGCTGCCCGCCGCCGAGCGCGATGGTCTCGTCGATCTTGCGGAAGATCTCCTCGAATCCAAGGACGTAGCCTTCAGTCGATCCGACCGGCCGGTAGAACGCACAGAAGTTGCAGCGGGCGACGCAGACGTTGGTGTAGTTGACGTTGCGGTCGATGATGTAGGTTACGGTGCGGTCGGGGTGCTTTCGCGCCCGCATGTCGTCGGCCAGCTGGCCCAGGAGGGGCGTGGGCGCGTGGAGGTACAGCTCGAGCGCCTCGGCCCGGTCGAGTCGGCCGCCGCTCCGCAGTTTCGCCGCCAGTTGCTGAATCACGTCGCTCCCGATGCCCTCGGTGCCGCCGCGGGCACGCGCCTCAGTAAGTTGCCAGCGGATCCACGCGATCGACGATGCCGTGCGCCTTTGCCAGCTCGTAGTAGCGGCGAAGGCCTGCTGCGGCCGGCTCGTCGAGGGTGTAGTGGATATTGTCTCTCAAGTAGGCCCGGCCGAGCGCGGCGCGCTCCGGGCCGCAATATGCGTCGGCGATCGCATCGGACGCCGCGACGCCGGCATCCCGCGCGATGGTCAGCGCCGCGACTCCCTCGCGGCGTCAAGGCCCGCGGCCGTCCGGCCCAGAACGCCCAGACGAAGGGCAACCCCGTCAGCCTGGTCCACTCGTCACCGAGGTCGATCTTCCGCAGCTCGCGCGCCGCATGATCCAGGTAAAGCGCGGGGTCGCCGATGAGCAGTGCCGCGTCGCAACGCGCCAGCATCGGCTTCAGCTTCGGGCGGCATCGGCACGAGCTCCGGATCGATGCCGAGCGTCTCGGCACAGAGCACCTGCAGCAGGCCTGCCGACGTCCGGGAGCTGGTGTCGACCGCGATCGACCGAATCGCTCCGGGGGGACGGCGCTGAACAGCGCGACCGACGCGACCGGTCCGCGCGAGATGATGCCCATGCCCGGGACCATTGCGTACGGCTCCGAACCGCGCAGGAACTCGATCGAGGGGATCATCCCGACGTCAATTGACCCCTCGTGCAGCAGCGCGGCGCACTTGGACGGCGGATCGAACCGGACCGCGAAAAGATCGTTATGGAGCTCGAGACCAAAGACGAGTGGGCGCGCGTTCAGGTAGTCGACCGCGCCGAGACGGGTGATGGGCATCAGCTGAGCGTGTGGTAGCGACCGTCGCGCTCGACGGCGTCGAGGCCGGCGGCGCGAATATTGTTCCTGATCTCCTCGATCGGGCTGCGCCGGGTGCCGAGCACGCCCGGATCCACGGCGGCGACCCCATCGATGTCATCGGCGCCGACGGTGAGCGCGACCTGGGCCAGCTTCGGGCCGTAGAGCGGCCAGTCGACCTGGATCGACTCGATGTTCGCCGGCAACCACGCGCGCCAGCGCGATCTGGCGCACGTCAGCGTAGCCGGTCGTCGGCATCTGCACCGATGTCACTCGCGACAGCGGCGCGAAGACACGGAAGCCGCCAAGCTCGTCCTGGAGCTGCCTCGCCCGGTCGACGAGAGCGAACCGGGCGTCGATCTCTCCCGCTCCGCCCGGCGGCTGAGCCCGAACCGTCAATCGCGAGACGGCGAGCCCCGAGGCGCGGGCGACCTTCACCGCCGACACCGCGTCGGGTATCAGGTCGGCGTCGACGGGCACCTCGGCGACCGCTTCGAGGCCGGACTCCTTGAGGCTTGCGCAGAGTGCCCCGAGTGCGTCAGTGCCTGACGCCAGCGCCCAGAGGTCCGCCAGCGAGAAGCCGGTGACGATCGCTCCGCCGGCCAGCGCCGACGTGGCTGCGACGGCCTGCAGCGCCGCCTCGATCGTCGCCGGCTTACCGACGACGCGGAACTCGCCGGCGTTCACCCGCGGCGGCAGAGTCGCCGGCGGCGCCCCGACGTGGACCTCGAACACGCGAAGGAACGTCGTCCGCGTCCCGTGCATGCGCCGTCGGACGTCGTCTCCCTGCACGCCGACCGCGATGAGGTCCGGCGTCGAGAGCATCGCTCTCGCTTCAGTCGTCGCCGCCATTACGGTCTCCACCCTTTGCTGACGCGGCGCCAGATCTCGTCGGCCGTGCGCGCGGTCCCTTCGGCGGTCTCAATCTTCTTCGGCCATGGCCGCTTGAATCCTTCGGACGGCCACTTGCGCGTCGCGTCGATGCCCATCTTGCTGCCGTAGGCATGGAGGTCGCTCGCATCCTCCAGGTCGTCGACCGGGCCGCGGGTGAACTGCACGTCGCGCTCGGGATCGTAGTGGGTGCCGACGATCCAGGCGACTTCCATCTCGTTCTGGACGTCGACGTCGTGGTCGACGACGATCACCGTCTTGGAGAACATCAGCTGGCCCAGGCCCCACACCGCGTTCATGATCTTGCGCGCGTGCCCGGGGTAGCGCTTGTCGATCGAGATGATGACGATGTTGTGGAAGATGCCGGCCGCCGGGAAGTGCATGTCGACGATCTCGGGCAGGGTCTTGCGGATCAGCGGCAGGAAGATCCGCTCGCTCGCCATGCCGAGGTAGTAGTCCTCCATCGGCGGAATGCCGACGACCGTCGTCAGGTAGACGGGACGCTTGCGGCTGGTGATGCAGGTGATGTGGAAGACCGGATAGTCGTCGGGATGCGAATAGAAGCCCGTGTGATCGCCGAACGGACCCTCGCGGCGTCGCTCGCCGGGCTCGACGTAGCCTTCGAGGATGATCTGCGCGTTCGCCGGCACCTCGAGATCGACGGTGACGCACTTGACGAGCTCGACCCGCTGGCGCCGCAGGAACCCTGCCAGCATGAGCTCGTCCAGCCCTTCCGGCATCGGCGCCGTCGCCGAGTAAGCCAGCGCCGGATCCGGGCCGAGCGCGACCGCCACCGGCAGCCGCTGCTTGAGGCGTTCGGCGACGCGATAGTGCTGCGCCCCGCCTTTGTGCTGCTGCCAGTGCATGCCGGTCGACCGGCCGTCGAAGACCTGCATGCGGTAGGTGCCGATGTTGCGGGCACGGGTTTCAGGATCGCGCGTGAAGACCATCGGCAGCGTGATGTAGCGGCCGCCGTCGTCTGGCCAGCACTTGAGAATCGGGAACTCATCGAGAGTTCCGTCGCGCCTGACGACTTCCTGGCACGGCGCGTCGCTGACCGTCTTCGGCATCAGATCGCGCAGCCGGTTGACCATCGGCAGCATCTTGATCGCGTCGAGCATGCCGGCCGGCAGTTTCGGCGTCGCCAACTCCTCGATCTCGCGCGCCAGGTCGTCGAGAGTGCGGACGCCGAGCGCCATGCACATGCGCTTGAGCGACCCGAACAGGTTGATGGCGACCGGCATGTCATAGCCGGTCGGATTCTCGAACAGGAGACCGGGCCCGCCGCCAGGCGACTTCGACGCACGGTCCGTGACGGCGCAGATCTCGAGATCCGGGCTGACCGGCTCGGCGATGCGCGCCAGCTCGCGGTCCTTGTCGAGGGCGTCGATGAAGTGATTCAGGTCTCTAAACATTAGCTCTCAGCTATCAGCTATCAGCGTTCGGCCTTCAATCTTCAGTCTTCAATGCTTCAACGCTCGCAACTTCGAACTTCGAACTTCGAACTTCGACCTTTCTTCAGACGCTTTCCATCTTCTCCGCGATCACCGTCGCCAGGGCCAGGGCGCGGCGGCCGGCGGCGCCGTCGACGCGCGGCGGCACGCGATCGCGGACCGCCCGGGCAAAGTCGGCCAGCTCGATCCGCAGGGGCTCGTCACGCGCGACCGTGAGGGCGCCACCCTGGATCGACGGCTTGGCGCCGTCGTGCTTCACCAGGCGCCAGCCTTCGACTTCCTGCGCCGCGTAGTCGATCGAGATGTAGGCATCAGGCTGAAAAAAGCGGATCTTCCGCACCCGGTCCTTGCTGATGCGGCTCGCGGTGACATTGGCGATGCAGCCCGATTCGAACCGCAGCCGGGCGTTGGCGATGTCGAAGCGCGGCGTCAGCACCGGCACCCCCACGGCCTCGACTGACGCCACCTCCGAGCGGACCAGCGAGAGGATGACGTCGAGGTCGTGAATCATCAAATCGAAGACGACATCGATGTCGAGGCTGCGCTCGGGAAAAACGCCGAGGCGATGCACTTCGATGAACCGCGGCGAGGTGACCAGCGGCATCACCGCCGTCACCGCCGGGTTGTAGCGCTCGGTGTGGCCCACCGCCAGCGTCGCGCCCGACGCGCGGGCCGCGGCGATCATCTCGTCGGCTTCCGCCAGCGATCGCGCCATCGGCTTCTCGACCAGCACCGAGACGCCGCGTTCGAGGAACGGCAGCGCGATCTCGCGATGGAGCTCGGTCGGCACGGCGATTGTCACCGCGTCAACCTGACCGAGGAGTTCCCGATAGTCGGTCAGCGGCTTGGTCCCGGCGGACGCGGCGATGTCGGCGGCCCGTTCCGGGATCGCGTCGACGACCGCCGACAAATCGACGCCCTCGAGCGCCGAGAGGATACGGGCGTGATGGCGGCCGAGATGGCCGACGCCGATCACCGCCAGGCGCAGCGCCGGGATCGAGGATCCGCCGGTCACGCCGACGGCCTCGGCCGTCCGACGATGGCGATCTGCGCCTCGTTGGCAGAGCGAAGGAGGTGCTCGCGGTCGAACACCAGCGTCCGGCCGGCGTCGACGGAGAGCGCGCTCGCGCCGGCCGCCCGCATCGCCTGGATCGTCGCCAGGCCGATCACCGGCACGTCGAAGCGCATGTCCTGATTCGGCTTCGCCACCTTGATGATGCAGACGCCGGGCCCGGCGAGGTGACCGGCCCGGCCGATGACCTCGTCGGTCCCTTCCATCGCCTCGACCGCGACGACCGCCTGGTGTTTGACGGCGATCGTCTGCCCGATGTCGAGCGCGGCGATGCCGTCCGCCATGCGGTAGCCGAAGGCGAACTCGGCGTTCTCCTCCGGCGTCGGCGGCCGCTCGCTCAGCACCCCCTCGCGCGCCAGCAGCGGCTCCAGGAACGCGGTCGATTCGAGCAACTCGATGCCCTCGTCCTTCATGACGTCGGCGACGGCGGAAATGAGCGCGTCCGTGTTGCGGGCCTTCAGGCGACGGAAAACGGACAGCAGCGTGAGGTCCGGCACGATGCCGCCGAAGATCCTGACGTGCTTGACCTGTCCGGCCATGACCGCGCGCGAGATGCCGGCCGCCTGGAGGATCTTGATGCACCGGCCAAGCTGGCCGACCGACACCCAGTGCAGGTCGGCGCCGGCGGCGTGTGGCGGCCTCTTCGAGATCCTTGAACGCCTCCTCCTTGATCGCGACGACGGTGACGTCGTGACCGAGGCTGCGCGCCCCCTGCAGGGCGAGAAACGGGAACCGGCCATTGCCGGCGATGAGGCCTATCCTGGTCATGAACCGCAGACGCCAGACCGAAACGGCGTCTCCTTCGTCAGTCTATCAGACCGAACGCGGCGACTCGCCATCCCCGGGGATGCGGATACAATAGGAGGGTTCGCCTGCGCCCGTTGGAGTTTTCTGGAGAGAAGATGCGTCGATCGACTGTAGTGCTAGGTTGTGTAATGTCGGCCCTGCTGGCCGCCGGCTGCGACAACGGTCCCGATCTCGACCCGGGTCCGATCCCCACTCCGACCGTCGAAACGTTCACCGGCTCGGTGAACCTGAACGGGGGGGTCACCCACAGTTTCGATGCCGGCGGCGCCGGCACCGTGACCGCGACGATCACGGCACTCGAGCCGAGCACCTCGATTCTCGGCTTCCAGATCGGGACCTGGAACGCCGCCGCCAACGTCTGCACGATCGTGCTCTCCAACGACGTCGCGACGCTCCAGAGCGCCCACACCGCGTTCACCCAGAGCACCGCCAGCCTCTGCGCGCGGCTGCACGACCCGAACGGCCTCCTGACGAGCGGGTCGGTTTCATACACCCTCACCGTCAGCCACCCGTAAGTACGTAGCGCGGAGCTTCAGCTCCGCGAGTCGCCGAACTGAGGCGGAACTAAAGTTCCGCCCTCCGTACCCTACTCTTCTACGAGTTCTTCCAGCCGGCGGCTGGGGCGGCGAAGGCCGACGCCGCGGCTCGACGAGCGGATGAAGTCGAGCAGGTAGGCGACTTCCTCGCAATGCAGCGACGGGTCGCGATCGATCTGGGCCAGCGCCCGGCTGGTGTTGGAGTGCAGGAGGTAGCGGAACGCCCGCTTCAACTTGCTGATCGCGTCGCGCGAGAACTTGCGGCGCTCGAGGCCGATCGTGTTCAGGCCGTAAATCCTGGCGCGGTTGCCGACCGTCTTGGCGAACGGCAACGCATCCTTCGTCACGACCGAGTAGCCGCCAACGAACGCGTAGCGGCCGACGCGGCAGAACTGGTGCACGCCCGAGAACGCGCTGATCGCGGCATAGTCCTCGACGGTGACGTGGCCGCCGAGCGTCGCCGCGTTGCCGAAGATCGTGTGGTGGCCGACGTGGCAGTCGTGCGCGACGTGGGCGTAGGCCATGAACACGTTGTGATCGCCGATCTCGGTCACGCCGCCGCCGCCGGCGGTGCCGCGATGAATCGTCACGAACTCGCGGACGACGTTGCGGTGGCCGATGACGAGGCGGGTCTTCTCGCCCTTGAACTTGAGATCCTGCGGGATCAAGCCGATCGACGCGAACGGGAAGATCTCGTTGCCGTCGCCGAGCTCGGTCCAGCCGTCGATGATGCTCGACGCCCCCACCCGGCAGTCCCTGCCGAGCACGACGTTCTCGCCGATGATCGCGTGCGGACCGATGACGCTGCCCTCGCCGATGCGGGCCTTCGGGTGCACGGTCGCGGTCGCGTCGATCGTGACGCCGGTGCGGGAGCCGTTGCCGGTCTCCGGCACGACTGCCATCACCAGTTGCGCCTCGAACACCACCGCGTCGTCGATCCTGGCGACGGCATGCGCCCGCGCCAGGCGGGCGCGGCGGGCGCCAAGCGTGACCTCGAGTCGCAGCTGATCGCCCGGGATGACCTGGCGCCGGAACTTGGCGTTGTCGACGCCGCGGAGGAAGGTGCGCGGATAGACGCGGCCGTCGGCGCCTTCACCGAGCAGCAGCGCCGCGACCTGCGCCAGGGTCTCGATCATCAACACGCCCGGCATCACCGGCGTGCCGGGAAAATGTCCCTGGAAATAGTCTTCGCCGACGGTCACGTTCTTGACCGCGACCATGCGCTTGCCTGGCTGGTGCTCGGCGACCGCATCGACGAGCGCCGACGGGAAGCGATAGCAGAGGCGATCGATGGCGTGGGGGATGTTCACGGACACGGGAAGGAGTGTATCAGGTGACGCCCGGCTGCCGGCACCCGCCGACAGCCGGGGCCCGGAGCCTACTTCTTGACCGGAGCGGCCGGAGCGGTGCCTTTGTTGGCGTCGAGGCGCTTGATGACTTCCTGCGTCAGGTCGAGGCCGGTGTCGACCCAGACGGCGCCCGAGTTCTGGATGTCGACGAGCATGTGCAGGTTCTTTTCCTTGCCGATCTGCTCGAGGACCGGGTTCAGCTTGCGCTGGAACTCGACCTGCAGTTCGGTCTGCAGCGCGTTGCGCTCCGACTGCGCTTCCTGCTGCAGGAACTGCACTTCGCGCGTCAGTTTGTCGATTTCCTTCTCGAGCGACAGCCGCGCCGCGTCGTTGATGATGGTCGAGCTCGTCTGCTGCTTGGTCTTGGCGTCTTCCAGTTGCTTGGTCTTGGCCTGGATCTCGCCAATCTTCTTCTTCTCGAGCTCCTGCAGCCTGCCGGTCGCGGCCTTGCCGTCAGATGAGTTCGAGGCGACGGCCTGGATGTCGATGTAGGCGATCTTGGCGCCCTCGGGATAGGGCCGCGGCGCCTCGGCCTGCGCGGCCGGCGGAGCCGGCGCCGGCGTGGTCGGCGGCGCGGTGGGCTTCGACGGCGGCTGCGCCGGCGGCTGCGCCGGTGGCGTCGTCTGAGCCAGCGCCGGCGCCGCCAGGGTGGCGACCAATCCGGCGACGAACATTGTCTTCAACACTCTCATGTACAAAGTCCCTTTCAAAGATGAATCCCCAGCCTCCGGCCGCCCGACCTGGCACGGCGGAAGCCCGCGTCTGACGCGCTCCTCCCAGTCCACCTGACCCACTATTCTAGCCCACAGCCTCAGCCGTAGCCGCAAGCGCGACTTTCGTTCGACGGGTTGGCGTCCGCCCGCCGTCGCGGAGCTAAAGCTCCGCGCTACGCCAATCCTCGTAGGCTGGGGCTTCAGCCCCGCCTGGCCGTTTCAGGCCCGCCGCTCACGTCAATGAGACGTCAGAACGTCGACCCGACCGCGAAGCGGAACTTCCACTTCTTTTCGGGCTGGAGGTTGTTGTCCAACACGCCGCCGCGCGAGGGGTTGGCGGCGAAGATCAGGCGGAACGGCACGTTGAGCACCGGCATGAAGAACCGGATCTCGGCGCCGGTCGAGGTTTTGAACGCGCTGCGCTCGCCAACGACTTCGGTCACCGGCTGGAAGCGGCTCAGGAACGGGTCGGAAACGGAGTAGAAGTCGCCCGGGAACGGCAGCAACGCGCCGGGTACCGTCGACTGAGTGACCGGCTCCTTCCAGCCGAACGATTCGCCACGATCGCGGACCTGGCCGGCGTCGTAGAACAGCACCAGCCGCACCGGCCCGGCAATCGTGATCAGGTACTCCACGTTGAACAGCAGGCTCTTGTTGCCGCCGGTCACGAGCCCGGTCACCTCGTCGCGCGGGCCGACCGTGCGCAGGTCGAATCCTCGCATGCTGTACTCGCCGCCCAGGAACAGCTTCTCGAAGATCGGCAGCTCGATCGTGCTGCCGTATGGCGAGATGTACTCGGCCTGGGCGCGGAACCCGAGCGACGTCCGGCGGCGGGCGCCGATCGGCATGTACCAGATGCCTTCGCCGCGCGGATTCCAGAAGTTGGTGTTGCCGCCGATACCGGCGAAGTCCATCGACAGCGAGAAGCGCCTGCCGCTGGTCGGAAAGATCGGGTGGTCGACGGTGTTGTAGACGTAGCTCGGGCCGATCTTGCTGATCGTCCGCCGGCCGCCCTGGCCGAGCAGCAGCGAATCGTAGAGAAACGGGTTGCCCTGGAGAATCAGCGGATTCTGATAGAGCGGGTTCAGTTCGTCGACCTTGACCTGTTCCAGGCTGTAGTTGACGAACATCCGGGCGTAGTTCGCGACCTGGAAGCCGAACACGACGTTGCCGCCGATCGACGACTGCGTGAACTGGCCTTCGTATTTGATCTCGCGGGCGTAGATGTCGATGCCGGCGGTCATCGGCCGATCGAACAGGAACGGCTCGGTGAACGCGAGCTGGTAGTTCTTGGCGCGATTGCCCTGCTGCGCCGTGGCAGTGAACGTCTCGCCGCGGCCGAGGAAGTTCGAGGTCTGGAACGACAGCTGGCCGAAGAAGCCGTCGAACTGCGAGACGCCGGCGCCGAACGTCAGCTGGTTGCGGTTCTGCTCTTCGAACTTGAGCTGGATGTCGACCTTGTTGTCGGCGTTGGGCGTCTTCTGGACGTCGACGGCCTCGCCCTCGAGCGGCTTGAAGTAGCCGAGCTGATTGAGCCGGCGGACGCTGTCCTTCAAGGCCTGCGTGTTGAACACGCCGGACTCCAGCACGCGCAGCTCGCGGCGGATGACGTTGTCCCGCGTCGTCGTGTTGCCGAGGAACGTGATGCGGTTGATGAAGTACTGCTTGCCTTCGTCGACGCGCATCGTCACGTCGACGACCGGCGGCCCATCCTTGCCGTTGGTCGCGGCCACCGGCGCGGGCGGACCCGCAGGAGACGGCGGCCCGGCGGAATCCATCGGCGGCGCCGGCGTCCGGCTGGTCGCGCGGCTTGAGGTCGGGGAAGGCGGTGAACTCGAAATAGCCGCCGGAGCCGTAAACCTCTTGCGCCTTCTCGAGCCCCTTCTTGATCTTCTTCTGGCTGTAGGTCTCGCCCTTCTCGATCTTGAACAGCGGCCGCAGCGCTTCCGAGTTGACGACGGTGTTGCCTTCGAACGTGAACTCGCCGACCGAGTACCTTCTTCCCCTCGGTGACGGGAATCTGCAGCTGAATCCAGCGGGTCTTGCCGTCCTCCGAATCCTCCAGCGTCTTCAGCTGCGGCTGACCGATCTGGGCCATGATGTAGCCCTCGTCGCGGTAGTAGTCGGTGACGAGCTGCGCGTCCTCGGCGAACTTGTCTTCCTTGTAGGTGCCGCCGCCGGTGATCAAGCCAAGGAACCCTTTCTCCTTGTTCTCCTTCATCTTCCGGTTGAGCGAGCCGTCGGTGACGGCCGAGTTGCCGACGAAGTCGACCTCGCGAATCTTCACCTTGGGGCCTTCAGTGACGTGAAACGTCACGTGCACCAGCTTCGGCCCGCCCTCCACCGGCTTGATCTCCGGCCGGATCTCGACGAACTGATAGCCCTCGGCGGCATAGAGCTCGCGGACGACGCCGACGACGCTGCGGATCTTGCCGGGATCGATGAAGGAGTCGAGGCGGATGGTGATGCTCTTCTCCTTGAGCGCCTCCTCGATCTTCGACTGGTCGACCTTGCCCAGGCCCTCGTAGTCGACGATCTTGACCCGCTCGCGCTCTTCCATGTCGTAGACGACCATCTTGCCGATGACGCCGTTCGGGAAGCGGTAATCCTCGACCCGAATCGCCAGGTCGTCGAGGAAGGTCGTGGCCCAGAGCCGCTTGAAGTCCTCGCGAATCGTCTGCTCCGCCGCGTCGTCGTAAGGAATCCACTTGCCCGAGACCGACGGCCTGAGCTGGATGTAATACAGGTAGGTGTTGGCCTCGACCATCGGATAGCCGCCCTGCTTCTCGAAGCAGAGGACGATCCGGAAGATCACCGGTCCGGAACCTGCCGGCGGAACGTTCGAGGGGGGCGCGACCGCCTGACCGCAGACGGTGACGGTGCCTTGAGCCACCTGCGCGACCGGCGCGGCGGGGGCCGCGGCCGTTGTGCCGGGAGCCGGAGTCTGGGCCTCGAGGCTGACCGCCGCGGACAGCGCCGCGACAAAGAACGCTAAAAGACGCATAGTTCAGGCGTTACGCCACAACGTTATCTGGAGTCGGCCGCGCCGGCGGCCGGGAGTGGGCCGGGCAGACGGCGCACGCCGGCCCGGAGACAACCACCAAGTCTACTGGATATCAGACGCGCCAGGCCACCAGTCAGTCTGACCCCGCCTTCGCAGCAGGCTGACGCCTGGCCGCTTCGGCGCGGCGGCCCTGCGGCAGCGCCGCTACGGCGAGGCGCTGCTGGCGCTGCGCCGCTGATGCGAGACAGGATACCGTCCGGCTCACGCGAGCCGGCGGCCGCCCGTGAGGGCCTCGCCCACGGGGCGATACGCAAGCGCTCCCCCGTCGAGATAGACCTCGATCTCGCCACCCTTGAGGTGGCCCCGGATCAGTTCCTCCGAGAGCGGGTCTTCGATGTAGCGCTGAATCGCGCGGCGGAGTGGCCGGGCGCCGTACCGAGCGGTCCTTGCAGGTCTGCTCGATGATCCAGTCGATGACTTCCGGCGCGAGGTCGAGCCGGATCTTCCGGTCGACCAGGTTGTCGTTCAGCTGCTGCACGAGCAGCCGCATGATCGTGCGCAGGTCGTCGTCCGACAGCGCCTCGAAGACGATGATCTCGTCGATGCGGTTGATGAACTCGGGGTTGAAGGTCTTGCGGACCTCGCCGAGCACCATATCGTTGACGCTGCGGTTGATGACGCCGGTATCCGACGCCTGGAAGCCCATCGACGCCTTCTTCTGGATGAAGCGGGCGCCGATGTTCGACGTCATGATGATGATCGTGTTCTTGAAGTTGACCCGGTTGCCGAGGCCGTCGGTGAGATGGCCGTCTTCGAACACCTGCAGCAGGATGTTGAAGAGGTCCGGGTGCGCCTTCTCGATTTCGTCGAGCAGGACGACCGAGTAGGGATTGCGCTTGACCTTCTCGGTCAGCTGGCCGCCCTCCTCGTGGCCGACGTATCCGGGCGGCGAGCCAATCAGCTTCGAAACCGAATGCTTCTCCATGTACTCGGACATGTCGAAGCGGATGAGCGCGTGGTCGCTGCCGAACAGGAAGTTGGCGAGCGCCCGCGCCAGCTCGGTCTTGCCGACGCCGGTCGGGCCGAGGAACACGAAGCTGCCGACCGGCCGGTTCGGGTTCTTGAGGCCGGCGCGCGAGCGGCGGATGGCGCGCGAGACCGCCGAGATCGCCTTCTCCTGCGAGATGACGCGCTTGTGCAGCGCATCCTCCATGTGCAGCAGCTTGTCGCCTTCGTCCTGGTTGATCGACGTCATCGGCACGCCGGTCCACTTCGACACGACTTCGTCGATCTCGGCCTTGCCGACGATGACGCGGCGGGTGCTCGACTTGACGTCGAACTTCTCGCGGACGAACTGCAGCTTCTCCCGCGCCTGGACTTCCTCGTCGCGGTAGTACTGCGCCTTCTCGAAGTTCTTCTCCGAGACCGCGTTCTCCATCTGTTCGACGGCGACGCGGATGCTCTTGTTGATTTCGCCGAACTCCTCGCTGTAGCCCGCCTCGCGCAGCTTGGCGCGGGCGCCGGCCTCGTCGACGAGATCGATCGCCTTGTCGGGCAGGAACCGGTCGGTGATGTAGCGGCTCGACTGATAGACCGCCGCCTCGATCGCCTCCTGCGTGTACTCGACGTGATGAAACGACTCGTAGCGGTCCTTGACGCCGAGCAGGACCTCGATCGTCTCGCGCTCGCTCGGCGGATCGACCTTGATCGCCTGGAAGCGGCGCTCGAGCGAGCGATCCTTCTCGATGTACTTGCGATACTCGGCCGGCGTCGTCGCGCCGATGCAGCGAATCTCGCCGCGCGAGAGCGCCGGCTTGAGGATGTTGGCGGCGTCGAGCGATCCTTCGGCCGACCCGGCGCCGACGAGCGTGTGCAGCTCGTCGATGAACACGATGATGTTCGGGTTCTCGGTCAGCTCCTTCATGATCGCCTTGAGGCGCTCTTCGAACTGGCCGCGATACTTGGTGCCGGCGACGATCAGCGAGATGTCGAGGGCGAGGATGCGCTTGTCCGCGAGGAAATGCGGCACGTCGCCGTAGACGATCTTCTGCGACAGGCCTTCGACGATGGCGGTCTTGCCGACGCCCGGCTCGCCGATCAGCACGGCGTTGTTCTTGGTGCGGCGGCAGAGCACCTGCTGCACGCGCTCGACTTCGATGTGGCGGCCGACCAGCGGATCGAGCTGGTTCTTCATCGCGGCATCGGTCAGGTCGCGGCTGAACTCCGCCAGCAGCGGCGTTTCCTTCACCCGCGTCAGCGTCGTCTTCTCGTTCAGCAGCGCGACGATGTCCTCGCGTACCGTGTTGAGCCGCATCCCCTTCTCCATGAGGATGGTGGCGGCGACGGAACGCTCTTCACGCAGGATGCCGAGCAGCAGGTGCTCGGTCCCGATGTAGTTGTGCAGGAGGCGATCGGCCTCTTCGGCGGCGTACTGCAGCACCCGCTTCGTCTCGGCGCTGAAGGGGATCTCGACCGACGTCGAAACCTTCTCGCCGAACACCGTCCGGCCTTCGATTTCCTTGCGAATACTTTCGAGAGAGAGGTGGGAGCGGGCAAAGATGCGGCTGGTCAGTCCTTTGCCTTCGCGAATCAGGCCGAGGAGCAGATGCTCGGTCTCAATCGAGATGCTGCCGAGCTGACTGGCCTCATACCGGGCGAAGAAAAGCACCCGCCGAGCCCGTTCCGTATATCGTTCGAACATCCGGGTTTCCCTATGATCTATCGGGAGTTCTGCTGTCGTCATTATACGACAGCGTTACATCGATCTGATACGGCTAAGTGAGTCCCAATACGGCAGTTAGTGGGCCGGTACCTGCCGCCGACGCGGCAAAATTTACACCGTTCGGGTACGACGCCGGCCGCGTCAATGGCCGCAGCGACCGCAGACATCTTCCCTGCGGAAGGGGGCTCGCGCCGATAGAGGGAACCGCTTCGCCATCCCAGCCGCCGTGTCTATTTGATAGGACGCAGTCTCAAGCGGAAGGGTCGACGTAGGGTGATCGCATCGGGCTTTTGACCAATTGCAGCCCTCACGAACCCGCCACCGCCTCAGCCTCGATTTCGACGAGCATGTCGGGATCGATCAGGCGGCTGACCTCGACCATCGAGGTCGCCGGGCGGATCGCGCCGAAGATCTCGCCGTGAGCGCGACCGACGGCCTCCCAGTCACGGACGATGTTCGTGACGTAGATGCGGGTGCGGACGACGTCGGCGAGCGAGGCCCCGGCACGCTCGAGCGCCCGCCTGATGTTGTCCAGCGCCTGGATCGTCTGCGCTCGGGCATCCCCCTTGCCAATGATCGCTCCCGCCTCATCGGTGGCGGTGGTGCCGGAGACGTGCACGATCTGCCCTACCCGAACGGCCCGTGAATAGCCGACCACCGGCTCCCATTTCGTCCCGCTCGAGATGTTTCGTCGTTCGCTCGCCATGGTGCGCTCCTCGCATCCTCTGGAACTCGCGCCGCCGAGTCAGACCGGCTTGAGCTGCCCCTCTTCCAGCCGCAGGACGCGGTCGCAGGCGGCGGCAAGGCGGGGATTGTGCGTCGCGATGATCGACGTCAGGTTGCTGCCGCGGTGCATCTCGCGGACGAGGGCGTGCAGCGCATCGGCAGTGTGTTCGTCGAGATCGCCTGTCGGCTCGTCCGCCAGCAGCAGCGCCGGCCGCATCACCAGCGCCCGCGCGATCGCGACCCGCTGCTGTTCGCCGCCAGAGAGCATGCCGGGGGTATGGTCGAGGCGTCCGGCGAGCCCGACGTTCTCGAGCAGCGCCGCGGCGCGGGCGCGGCCTTCGCCGAAGTCGAACCGCGCGATCCGCGTCGGCATCTCCGCGTTCTCGAGCGCCGTGAACTCCGGCAGCAGGTGATGGAACTGGAAGACGAAGCCGACGTTGCGGTTGCGAAACGTCACGAGCTCGCTCGCCGACAAGCGTTGCAGGTCGGCGTCGCCGATCCGCAGCTCCCCGGTGTCCGGCTTGTCGAGGCCGCCGAGGACGTGCAGCAGCGTGCTCTTGCCTACGCCCGAGGCGCCGACGATCGCGACCATCTCGCCGCGTTCGACCTGCAGATCGAGATCCTTGAGCACCGCCAGGCGGCGCCCGGCGACCTCGTAGCTCTTGACCAGTCCGGCGACGTGGATGAACGGCATGATGGAGCGCTCAGCGTCCTGATGGCGGCGGCGTCACTGGTAGCGCAGCCCCTCGGCCGGATCGAGCTTCGACGCCTGACGCGACGGATAGATCGTGGCGACGAAGCAGATCAGCACGGCGACGACGACGACGACGACAAAGTCGAGCGCTTCGAGGCGGAACGGGACGTGCGAGATCTGGTAGACGTCGAGCGGAATCGTGATCAGCTTGTAGCGGTCGAGGACGAAGATCAGCGTCGAGCCGAGGATTGCGCCGGACAGCGTGCCGAGCAGGCCGATGATCAGCCCCTGCAGCATGAAAATTCGCCGGATGCTGGCCGACGATGTCCCCATCGTCTTCAGGATCGCGATGTCGCGCGTCTTCTCCATCACCAGCAGAATCAGCGAGGCGATGATGTTGAGCGCAGCGACCATCACGATCAGGCCGATCGTGATCGACATCGCCATCTTCTCCAGCCACAGCGCCTGGAACAGCGAGCCGTTGGTCTCGGCCCAGTCCTCGGCGAGGTATTCGGGGCCGACGCGATCGGGGATTTCCTCGACCACCTGCCGGGCACGGAACATGTCGTCGACCCGCAGCTCGATGTAATCGGGCCGCGTCTTCGCGAGCATCCGCTCGGCCGTCGGCATGTCGATGTAGCCGAAGGCGGAATCGTACTCGTAGATGCCGAGGCTGAAGACCCCGACGATCTTGAACGGGCGCGACTGGGGCAACACGCCGTAGGGCGTCAGCGGACCCTCGGGCGTCATGATCTCGACCGTGTCTTCGGTGGTTACCCCCAGCTTCTCGGCCAGTTCCTTGCCGATGACGACCCCGGCCATCTGTCCCGGCTGCTGCACGATCGCCGCGAGGCTCCCTTTCACCATCGTCGTCGACACGTTGGTGACGTCGCCTTCGAGGGCCGGATCGATGCCCTTGATGCTGAGGAAGGCTTCGGCGCCGGCACTGCGGATGATGCCGTAGCCCTGGACCGTCGGTGCCGCGCCGATGACGTGCGGCACCGCCCGCAGCGCTTTTATTTCGTTCTCGATCGGACCGAAACCGCCGCTCTTGCGGACGAAGACGTGCGCCTGGGCGCCGACCAGACGATCGCGCAGCTCGCTCTGCAGGCCGGTCATCAGCGCGAGCACGATGAGCAGCGCGGTGACGCCAACTGCGACCCCAATCCCCGAGATGATCGAGATCAGCGAGATGAAGGCCTGCTTACGGCGGGCCCGCAGGTAGCGCAGCGCGATGAAGAGCTCGAACGGCAGGCGGTTCATCTTGGCCGCATCAGCGGGAACAGGATGACGTCGCGGATCGACAGGCTGTCGGTCAGCAGCATCACCAGGCGGTCGATGCCGACGCCTTCACCGGCGGTCGGCGGCAGACCGTACTCGAGAGCGCGGATGTAATCCTCGTCCATGACGTGGGCCTCGAGATCGCCGGCAGCGCGGCCGCTCAGCTGCGCCTCGAAGCGCCGCCGCTGTTCAGCCGGATCGTTGAGCTCGCTGAACGCGTTCGCGACTTCGAAGCCGCCGATGTAGAGCTCAAACCGCTCGACCGTGTCGGGGTCGTCCGGCTTCTGCTTCGACAGCGGCGATACTTCGGTCGGGAAGTCGTAGACAAAGGTCGGCTGGATCAGCTGGCCGTCGTGCAGCCGCTCGAAGATCTCGGTCGCAATCCGCCCTGCGCCCCACGAACCCTGTACATCGACACGCAGGCGCCCCGCCAGCGCCGCCGCCGTCTCGCGGTTGCGCAGGTCGGCGTCGGCGACCGACAGGCCGAGCCGTTCGCTCGCGGCGCCGCAGGCCCCCTGGCGCAGCGAGACGCGCTTGTATGGCGCCGCCAGGGAGATCGTGTGCTCGCCGAACTTCACCTGATCGGTACCGGCCGCGTCGCGCGCGACCGTCGAGATCATCTCCTCGGTCATCGTCATCAGCGCCTGGTAGTCGCTGTAGGCCTGGTAGAACTCCAGCATCGTGAACTCGGGATTGTGCTGCGTCGAAATCCCCTCGTTCCTGAAGTTACGGTTGATCTCGTAGACCCGTTCGATGCCGCCGACGCTCAGCCGCTTGAGATAGAGCTCCGGCGCAACGCGCAGGAACAGCTGCATGTCGAGCGTGTTGTGATGGGTCACGAAGGGTCGGGCCAGGGCACCGCCGGCAATCGGCTGCATCATCGGCGTCTCGACCTCGAGATAGCCGCGGGCGTTGAGGAACTGCCGGATCGAAGCCAGCGCCCGGCTCCGCACCTCGAAGACGCGCCGCGAATCCGGGTTGACGATCAGGTCGAGATACCGCTGCCGATACCGAATCTCGATGTCGGTCAGCCCGTGCCATTTTTCAGGCAGCGGCAGGAAGCACTTCGCCAGAAAGTCGAGCCTGGTGGCGTGAATCGTCAGCTCGTTGGTCCGGGTCCGGAACATGTAGCCTTCGACACCGACGAAATCGCCGAGGTCGAGCAGCTTGAAGAGGTTGAAGTCGCGCTCGCTGAGCGCGTCCTGCCGGATGTAGACCTGCACCCGGGACTGGCCGTCGGAAATGGCGAGAAAATTCGCCTTGCCGAAGCTGCGGATCGCCAGAATGCGGCCGGCGGCCCGGACGTCGACGCGCTCGGCGGTCAGGACCTCGCCGCTGCGATCGCCATAGGCCGCCACGATCTCGCTGACGGTGTGCGTCGAGTCGAACCTGTGGGGATAAGTGTCGACGCCAAGCTGCGCCAGCGCCTCGAAGTTGGCGCGGCGCTGCACGATCTGATCGGACTCTTTCTCGTCGCTCATTCTCTGGCTCAAGACTCAGGGTTCAGGTTCTTCCTGACGGCATCCAGCACGCCGTTGACGAACGGCACGGCCTCGTCGCCGCTGAACGTGCGCGCCAGCTCGATCGCCTCGTTGATCACGACCTTGGCCGGCGTCGCCGGCTGCGTCATCAGCTCGGTTACGGCCAGCCGCAGCACGATGCGATCGATGACGGCCATGCGTTCGACCCGCCAGTGCTTCGTGTGCGTGCCGAGCAGCCGGTCGATCTCTTCGAGCCTGGCCAGCGTGTCCTTGACCAGCGTATTGGCAAACGCCCGCGACTCGTCGTCGATCGCCGTGCCGGGGTCGTTCGCGGCCCAGAACGTGACGATCGTCTCCTGCGGCCCGGTCCGGCCGACTTCCGCTTGGTACAGCATCTGCAGCGCCGCTTCCCTCGCCTTTCGCCGCGCCGTCGGATCGACGCGGCTCATGGTCGCACCGGATGCCACCGGCGGAAGAGCTGCGCCATCTCGATCGCCGCCGCCGCCGCTTCGAATCCCTTGTTGTCGCGTCCGGGCCGGGCGCGCTCTTCGGCCTGCTCCCAGGTGTCGGTCGTCAACACGCCGAAGGCCATCGGCACGCCGGTGTCGCCGGCGGCCTGCTGTGTCGCGTGCGCGACCGACGCCGCGATGTACTCGAAATGCGGCGTCGCCCCGCGAATCACACAGCCGAGGCACACAATCGCGTCGAAACGCCCGGTGTCCGCCAGGCAGCGCGCTGCCTGCGGCAGCTCGAACGCGCCGGGGACGCTTTCGATCGCGACCGCATCCGCCGCCGCGCCGGCCTCGACGAGCGCCGCCTGCGCGCCATCGCGCAAGCTCGCGGTAATCGCTTCGTTGAAGCGGGAATAGACGATGGCGAAGCGGAAGCCGCCGGCGCCGGTCAGCGGCTGCGCCGTTGCGGGCTGGTCGTGTCGCACGCGCTCAGTGCCCCTTGAACTCTGGTTTGCGTTTCTCGAGAAAGGCGCGCGTGCCCTCGCGCATGTCGTCGGTCGCCGCTGCCAGGCCGAAGAGCGCCGCTTCGTGCGCCTGTCCTTCCGCCAGCGACATTTGTGCGCCCGCGTAGACCGCGTCGAGGATGTAACCGACCGCGATCGGCGCCTTCCCCGCCAGCGCCGTCGCCAGGCGGCGCGCTTCGTCCATCAGGTCCGCCGGCGGCACCACCTTGTTGACCAGCCCGATCCGCAACGCCTCTTCGGCGCCGATCGGATCGCCGAGAAGGAGCAGTTCGAGCGCGCGGCCGGCGCCAACCAGGCGCGGCAGCCGTTGCGTGCCGGCAAAGCCGGGAATGAGCCCGAGGTTGATCTCCGGCTGCCCGAGCCTGGCCGTCGCCGCGGCGATACGAATCGTGCAGGCCATCGCCAGCTCGCAGCCGCCACCGAGGGCGTAGCCGTTGATCGCGGCGACAACTGGCTTGCCGAGCTGCTCAATCAGCGCGAAGACCTGCTGCCCTTTCGCGGCATGATCGCGAGCCGCCGCCGGCGTCAACGCGGCGAGCTCGCCGATGTCAGCCCCGGCGACGAACGCCTTCTCTCCCGCGCCCGTGACGACGATTGTGCGGATGGTGTCGTCTTCCGCCAGAGTCGTCATGACGCGCTCCAGCTCGCCCAGCGTCTGCACGTTCAGGGCGTTCATGACTTTCGGCCGGTTGACGGTCACGATCGCCACCGCGTCGTCGCGCTCGACGAGCAGGTTGGCGAATGTGGGCGGCTCGAGGCTCATGCAGGACTCAGGATACACAAAGGGGCTCGAAAGTATACCTCGCAGGTTCGCGTCACCGGCGCGGCGTCGGCCGGAATCGGGCCGCGATTGCCGCGATCGTCAGCACCCCGAGGATGCCGATCGCGGCGCCGATGCCGTCCGCGACGAGGTCTTTGACGTCGGGCGTACGGCCGCGCGTGAAGCTCTGGTGGATCTCGTCGGTGATGCCGTAAGCGATCGACAGTGCCAGGGCCCACGCGGCGTTCATCGTCGTCATGCCGGCGAGGCGACCGCCGGACAGCGGCAGCATGAAACCGGCGCCGAGCACGGCGTAGACGAGAAGATGGGCCAGCTTGTCGGAGATCGTCCCCGGCAACTGATCGCCTGGCACCGACGATGCGATGAAGATGAGGAGCATCTGCGCGGCGGCAGGCCCCCAGAGGAGAAGGCGTCTCACCGGAACGTCAGAGCGGCAGCGGGTACATCAGCCAGGACAGGACGATCGCGACGGCGAGGAACCCGCCGAACATCAGCCCGCCGCTCCGCAGCTGCTCGCGCGGATCGTCGCGCATCAGCGCCGCGAACACCGTCGCAACCAGGAACGCGAACACCGCCAGGAGCCCGAGGTGACTGGTCACGAACCGATCCCGGCAGCGACGATGGCGGCGTTCATTTGCGGCCCATCGCGACGTCGAAGGCGTCGAGGATGACGAGGAAGTTGAGGAGACCCGCGACGATGAGGAAGGTATTTCCGTACTCGTGGGTCACGGCCGTCACCGTCCCGGCGCCGGCGCCGGCGAGACGGGCCACGACCCACGGCAGCCCGAGCCCGAGATCGGCGATGGCGGCCAGGGCGACGAGCGGCTCCGACAGTTCGAACGGAAAGATCCGGCCCTCGAGCAGCAGTCCGAACCCGAACATCGTCAGCAGCGCAACGAAAAACACGATCGCCTTCTGTCGCCGCCCGAGATACAGATGCCCGGCGCCTGGCACGAGCCAGGCGGCAACGCACACCAGCGCCAGCACTCCCGGTTCAGCCGACGCGCGAGCGGTCTCGGCCGTGGTGATCTTCGATGGCATCTATCTCTGGATCATATCAAGGGAATCGAGATCGGGGTCCGTCTTCGACAGGCCCAGTCCAGAAGGTTCGCGGGCTCGGGGCCAACAACATCGCATTGATCACGATGCCGGCGACGAGACCGGCCGGGAAACCGGTGGCGAACCGGGCCAGATTCGAGGTGTTGAGCAGACCCAGCCACTCGAGCGCGATCGTCGCTGCGATCGGCATCAGCGCGACGGCGAGCGCGATACGGGTACCGCCGGTCGACCATCGGCGGCGCAGCCCCACGGCCAGCAGGAGCCCGAGCGCGCCGCCGGCGTAAAGACCGGTGCAGCGGGCGCAGACAGCGAAGCGGCGGCCGTCGACGTGGAACGAGCGGTCCGGCCGCTGATGACAGATGTAGGAGCCGGCGTGATAGGTCAGCGCCGAAAGCAGCGGCGAGCGCGTCGGCGTCGCAGCCGCCGGGGCAGCGACAATGAGCGCGGTCCAGAGCAGCGACACCAGCGTCAGCGCGGCGGCGAGACGGCCGCCGCCTGACGCCGCCGGCGGGTCCGGACGACGGTCAGGAGCGCTGATCGAGCGAGAGCCGGCCGAAGTGGTCCTCATAACGGGCCGCGAACTCGCCCCACGTGAAGCTGTGGCTCTGGCCGCCGAGATGCTCGAGGGCGTAGGTCGCGGCGACGGCGCCAAGCCGGGCGCACACGACGTAGTCGGCGCGATGCGCCAGCCCTTTCATGAAGCCGCTGCGGAAGGCGTCGCCGACCCCCGTCGGGTCGACGATCTTTTCCGGTGGCACCGCCGGCGCATCGACGCGGCCCTCAGCCGTATAGATCGAGCATCCCGCCTCACCGCGCGTGATGACGAGCGCGCCGGTGTGCGACAGGATCTCAGCCTCGCCGATCCCGGTCTTCTGCCGGATCAGCTCGAACTCGTAGTCGTTGCAGATGACGATCCCCGAACCGCTCAGGCCGGCGGCGAGGTCGGCGCCGTCCATGCGGGCGCACTGCTGTCCCGGGTCCCAGATGAACGGCAGCCCGATCGTCCGGCACTCTTCCGCGTACTGCACCATCGCCTGCGGATCGTTCGGCGAGATGATCGCCAGCGAGGCGCCGGAGCGCATTGCGAAACGACAGCTCCGCGGCGTTGGCCATCGCCCCGGTATAGAACGACGCGATCTGGTTGTTGTCGACGTCGGTGCTGCAGAAGAACGACGCCGTGAACTTCCCGGCGACATCGCGGACGAGCGAAGTGTCGACGCCCGCCGCGTCCAGCCAGCGCCGGTAGTCGTCGAAATCCTGACCCGCCGTCGCCATCAGGAGCGGCCGCTCGCCGAGGAGCGCGAGCGTGTAGGCGATGTTCGGCGCGCAGCCGCCCCGCCGCTTGTCCATCGAGTCGACGAGGAAGCTGAGGCTCACCCGCGTCATGTGCTCCGGCAGGAAATGCTCGGTGAACTTGCCGGGAAACGACATCAGGTAGTCGTAGGCGATCGAACCGGTGACGATGATGGACATGGTTGAGTGTTTGTTCCTGTCTGCGAGGCGGCGGTGAAGCGCCCGCCCTACGACGGCTAAATCCCGAACGCCGAACCTCGAACCCCGAGCCCCGAGCCCCGAGCCCCGAGAACTCTTACGCCAGGTACTTCCCTACGATCGGCGCGAGATCGCGTTTGACGGCGGCCGGCACCGCCTCGGGTCTGGTGATGATCGCGTGCTTCAGCGCCGTCGCGCAGTCGCACGTGCGCTCGAACGGCAGCGCGTCGACGGCGCCGGCGATGACCTGCTGCGCCGTCTTCGCGTTCTGCACCAGGTTGCCGATGATCATCTCGACGGTCACCTGGTCGTGTTCCGGATGCCAGCAGTCGTAGTCGGTGACCAGCGCGATCGTCGTGTAACAAATCTCCGCTTCGCGCGCCAGCTTCGCTTCCTGGAGGTTGGTCATGCCGATGATGTCCATGCCCCAGCTGCGGTACAGGTTCGACTCCGCCAGCGTCGAGAACTGCGGCCCTTCCATGCAGACGTAGGTGCCGCCCTTGTGGACGGTGGCGCCGGCTGACTGCGCCGAGCGGTAGGCGATGTCGCTCAGTGCGGGCACAGAACGGGTGCGCGAACCCGACGTGCGCGACCATGCCGTCGCCGAAGAAGGTCGAGATCCGGCCGCGCGTGCGATCGAGGAACTGATCGGGAATGACCAGGTCCATCGGCTTGTACTCCTGCTTCAGGCTGCCGACCGCGCTGGCCGAAAGGATGTAGTCGACGCCGAGCGTCTTGAAGCCGTAGATGTTGGCGCGGAAGTTCAGCTCCGTCGGCAGCAGGCGATGGCCGGCGCCGTGCCGGGCGAGAAAGGCGACACGCTTGCCTCGCAGCGAGCCGGTCACGTAGGAGGCCGAAGGCTCGCCGAACGGCGTCGTGATCGTGCGTTCCTCGCGGTCGGTCAACTCCGCCATGTCGTACAGACCGCTGCCGCCAATGATGCCGATGGTCGTCATATATATCAGTAGCTCTGTCGGGGCTCGGGGCTCGGGGTTCGGGGGGCTCTCACACCGGCAGTGGTTCTATCCGCTTCCGTCCGCCCTCGTCGCGGATGTAGCCGGCCGCGATATCAGGGTCATGCTCGAAGAATATCAGATAGTGTCCCGCGATCGCCTCTCGCACGAAGCCACGCTTGAATGCCAGGGTATCCATCGGATAGAGGTCGTAGCCCATGATCCAGGGCTCGTCGACGTGCGCCGCCGTCGGCATCAGGTCGGCAGCGAACACCGCCGTCCGTCCGCCTGACTCGATCATCACGATCTGATGGTGCATCGTGTGGCCGCCGGTGCGGACGACGCGAACGCCGGGCATGATCGCGTCGTCGCCGTCGACCAGGTCGAGCGCGCCGGCCTCCGCCAGCGGCGCGAAGTTCTCCGCCAGGTAACTGGCGCGATTGCGCTCGTGCGGATGCATCGCATCCTCCCACTCCGCGGTCCGCACCACGTAACGCGCGCGCGGAAACGCCGGCACCAGCCGGCCGCGGTCGTCCCGCGTCGTGAAGCCGCCGGCATGATCGAAATGCAGGTGCGAAGCCAGCACGATGTCGATGTCTTCGCGACGAACGCCGGCGTCCGCCAGGGCGTGATCGAGATGCCGGCTGCGATCGATGGCGTAGATCTCGATGCTCTTCTCGTCCATCTTGCCGCCGATGCCGGCGTCGATGAGAAGGGTCCGCTCGCCGCGGACGACGAGCGGGCGGAGGCCGAGGCGAATCCGGTTCCGATCGTCGGCCGGCGCCCGCTTCTGCCACAACGGCTTGGGCACGACGCCGAACATCGCGCCGCCGTCGAGGCGAAAGGTGCCGTCCGTGAGCGGCAGCAGTTCGAGATCGCCGAACCTCACGTGCTCTCCTTGAGCTCGACCAGGACGCCGTGCGCACTCGACGGGTGCACGAAGGCAACGAGCGACCCGTGCGCACCGGGCCGCGGCGCGTCGTCGATCAGCCGGACGCCGCGCGCCTTCAGGCGCTCGAGCGCCGCCCGCAGATCCGGCACGCGCAGCGTGACGTGATGGAGGCCGGGGCCGCGCTTCGCGACGTATTTGGCGATCGGAGAATCCTCGGCCGTTGCCTCCAGCAGCTCGAGCGCCGCTTCGCCCGCGGGAATGAAATGCGCCCTCACCCGCTGCGTCGCCACGTCTTCCGGCGCGTCGCACGCCAGGCCGAGCGCGTCGCGGTAGAACGCGAGGGCGGCGCCGACGTCGGCGACCGCGATGCCGATGTGATCGAGCCGCATTGCCGCCGGCCGCCCCGAGCTCCCGGACAACGCTCTCGCCAGGACGTCGTCGATCGCTGAATACGGGTCGATTTCGCGGTCGGCGATGCGATCCAGCAGCCGCTCGAGCTCGCCCGGTGCGAGCACCGCGCGCTCGACGTGCTGTTGAAAGCGCTGCGACAGCAGTTCACGGACGCGCCACTCGGCGCGCGCCCGGCGGCGCGCGACGCCGCCGCCGGCCGGATGCGAGCGAAACCGCTCGATCGCGGCCATCAGTTCGTCGACCCCCTTGCCGGTGGTCGCCTCGGTCTTGACGATCGGCGGCCGCCATTCGTCGGCGCCGTAATGCTGCAGCGAGAGCAGTGCCTCGATCGACGCGACCGTCCGATCGGCGCCCTCGCGATCCGCCTTGTTGACGACGAAGATGTCGGCGATCTCCATGATCCCGGCCTTCAACGCCTGGACGTCGTCGCCCGCTCCCGGCACCACTGTCACAATCGACACGTCGGCGGAACGAACGATGTCGACCTCGTCCTGTCCGACGCCGACGGTTTCAATCAGGACGACTTCTTTGCCCGCGGCGTCGAAGACCAGCGCAACTTCACTCGTGGCGCGGGCCAGGCCGCCGAGGTGGCCACGCGTCGCCATGCTGCGAATGAAGACGCCGTCGTCGCCAGCGTGCGCCTGCATCCGGACCCGGTCGCCGAGAATGGCGCCGCCGGTAAACGGGCTGGTCGGGTCGACGGCGACGATGCCGACCGTCCGCCCGGTGGCGCGGATGGCCGTCGTCAACCGGTCGGTGAGCGTGCTCTTGCCCGCGCCGGGGGGACCGGTGACGCCGACCAGATAGGAGCGGCCGGTATGGGGAAACAGATCGCGCAGCAGCGCCATGCTCGAGGGCGCTTCGTTTTCGATCAGCGTGATCGCCCTGGCGATGGCGCGGGGATCGCCCGCGAGCACACGGTCTCGTAGAGGTGAATGGGTCACAGGCCGAGGAGTTGCCTGGCGATCACGAGCCGCTGGATCTCGCTCGTGCCTTCGCCGATCGTCAGCAGCTTCACGTCGCGGAAATACTTCTCGGCCGGGTAGTCCTTCACGAAGCCGTAGCCGCCGTGAATCTGGACGCCGTCATCCGCCGCCTTGACCGCGATTTCGCTGGCGTAGAGCTTGGCGACGGAGGACTCACGGGTTGTCCGGGCGCCGCTGTCGCGCAGTGCCGCCGCGCGCCACGTCAGCAGCCGTGCCGCCTCGATGCGGGTCGCGTTGTCGGCGAGCTTCCATTGGATCGCCTGAAAACCGGCGATCGGCTGGCCGAACTGGCGCCGCTCCCTCGCGTAGGCCAGCGCCGCGTCGTAGGCGCCCTGCGCCAGGCCCACCGACAACGCGGCGATGCCGATCCGTCCGGCGTCGAGCACCTGCAGCGTATTGATGAACCCCTGCCCTTCCTCCCCGAGCAGCTGGTCCGAGGCGACGCGGCAGTGGTCGAAGATCACCTCGCTCGTGTCGCTGGCGCGCATCCCGAGCTTGTTCTCTTTCTTGCCGGCCGACATCCCCGGCGTGCCGTGCTCGACGACGAACGCCGAGATGCCGCGATGGCCCCTGCCGCGATCGGTGACGGCGATGACGACCATCACCCCGCCGATGCGCCCGTGCGTGATGAACGTCTTGGCGCCGTTAACGATCCAGCCATCGCCGTCGCGCACGGCAGTCGTCCGCATACCGGCGGCGTCACTGCCGGCGCCTGCCTCGGTCAGACCCCAGGCGCCCAGCACCTCGCCGCGAATCAGCCTGGGGAGGTATCGCTGCTTCTGCGCCTCGCTGCCGAACATCGAGATGTGCGAGGAACAGAGGCCGTTGTGCGCCGCCACCGACAGCGCAATCGCCGGACAGACGCGCGCGAGCTCCTCGATGCAGATGCAGTAGTCGACCGCTGAGAGCGCGGCACCCCCGTATTGCTCCGGAAACTGGATCCCGGTCAGCCCGAGGTCGGCGAGCTTCGGCAGCAGGTCCATCGGAAACTGCTGCGCCTCGTCCCAGGCCGAGACGTGGGGCCGCATCTCGGCTTCCGCGAACTCGCGAACCGTGCGCCGCAGCAGCTCCTGCTCTTCGGTCAGGCGGAAATCCATGGTCGGCTGTACGAATGTAGCACGGGGCCAATCTCGGGGCTCGGAGCTCGGGTTTCGGGGTTCGGGCCCCGACCGTCAAGTATCCTGAAGCATGTCGAAACGCGTCCCGCTGGTTCTCACTGCCGCGCTCGTCCTGCTGCCGTCGACGGCGTCAGCTGACATTACTGCCTTTCTCGGCACCAACCCGACGCCGGTCAATCGCGTCACCACGGGGTTCGGCGTCGGATTCGGCCTCGTGATCGTTGGCTTCGAATTCGAGTACGGCCACACCCGGGACAACCTCGACGAGCTCGCGCCGAGCCTGCGGACGTTCATGTTCAACGGCCTGCTGCAGACACCGATTCCGATTGCCGGCATGCAGTTCTACGGCACGGCCGGTGGCGGCGTCTATCGCGAATCGCTCGACGAAGACTCTGAAACCAACGTCGGGATCAACGTCGGCGGCGGCGTCAAGGTCAATCTCGCGGGGCCGCTGCGGCTTCGCCTCGACTACCGGATATTCACGCTGCAGGGCGAGCCGCGGCATTCGAAGCCGCAGCGCTTCTATGCGGGTTTGAATTTGAAGTTCTGAGCAGGGGAACGCGAGGACGGAACTGGTGATGCCCGGGCGGGAACAGTTACCCGGTGGTTCGATCGTTCGAGCCGCGAACGACCGAGCCACCGGGCAGCCATGTCGTTACATCCCGCCGCCGACGCGCGTCAGGTTCAGCTTGTTGTACCCCTGGGCGAAGGCGCTAGCGGCGCGCTTCGACATGTCGATCACCGTCTGGTCCCGGAGCTCTTCCGGCGTCAGGACCTTCTGCAGCACGGCGAAGAGCTGGTACTCGGCATCCTTCACCGCGGGATCGACGACAACGACGTAAAGCGCGTTGCCGGCCATCGGTTCAGAGGACTTGTAGACCTTGAAGCTGCCCATCTGCTTTTTCACGGTCTCGTCGGTCGACTTAGCGACGCTGGCGCTGAGCTTGGCGACGAGCTCCTCGAAGGCGGCCGTTTGATCCGGCTTGATCTGGATGAGCAGCAAACCGGCGTCGGTCGTGAACGCCAGCTTCGCGGGTCCGGCGGGCTGGGGAGGGGCCGGCGCCTGCTGCGCGGGCGTGGCGGGCGGCTGGCCGGTCGGCGGATTCTGAGCGAACAGCGCTGCCGGGGCGAGCGCGACCGCAAGTGCACAACTCGTTGTGATCATCATTTTCTTCAGGGGGCGACGCATTCACACTCCTCCTTCATCCCTCGAACCACGATCGTCTCGAAACCACCACTGCCGAACACGATGTCGGACGGCTCCCGGCGGCCACGGCATGCAAAGGCGACACTCTACCGTACCAGACCTGACGCGGGCTAGAGGTCAGCCGTGGCGATCTTGACCACGACATGGCGCTTTTTACCGACGTCGGTCTCTCTTTGCACCTTGGATGTCCGTTACACGAACACCTGCATGATCTCGTTTGCAACAAGCATACCCTCGCGGGTCAGCCGGAGCCTGCTGCCTTCGCGCCGGAGCACACCCGCCTCGACGAAGGGCGTCAGCCTGGGGCCAAATTCGTCCCAGACCGCGACGCCGTAGCGCGCGCCCGTCGCCTCGATGTCGACGCCAGCCGTCAGCCGCAGGCCGGTGAAAAGCGCGTCCTCCAGGCGTTCCCGCGCGGTCATATCGCGACGCTCGACCTCCGTCGGCTGACGGGCGGCGACGCGCGCAATGTAATCGGCGGTCGAGGACACGTTCTTCCATCGACGTCCGCCGCGTGTCGAATGAGCGCCGCAGCCGAAGCCAAGCCACTCGCCGTCGGTCCAGTACTTCAGATTGTGGCGCGACTCGCGACCGCCCCGGGCAACGTTCGAGATCTCGGTACTGGCGGTACCCCGCCGCGTCGAACGCCGCGAGGCCCGCCACGTACATCTCCGCCGCGTCATCGTCAGGCGCCAGCGACCAGCCAGCGCGAGCCATTTCGTCGCGCAGCGGCGAGTTCGGATAGACCTCCAGCAAGTAGAGCGAAACGTGGTCCGGCCCGACCTCCGACATCCGCGCGACGTTCTCCAGCCACTGCGCCGGCGACTGCTGCGGCAGCCACATCATCAGGTCCATGCTGATGTTGTCGAACCCCGCCCCGCGCGCCTCGGCGAAGGCGTCGACGGCACGGGCGCTCGAGTGGACGCGGCCGAGGCGCACGAGTTCCTCGTCCCTGAAGGATTGGACACCGAAACTGACCCGGTTGACGCCGGCGGCGCGAAAGCCCGTCATCCGGGCGGCGCTCGAGGTTTCGGGATTGGTTTCGAGCGTGACTTCGGTCGCCGCCGCCAGGGTGAACGCAGACCGGCAGGCATCGATCAGGCGCGCGACGTCTGGCGGGTCGAGAAGCGACGGTGTCCCGCCGCCGAAGAAGATCGTGTCGGCGGGCTCACCCCGCCCCGACGCGAGGATCTCGCGTTCCAGCGCGTCGACGTAGCGGCGCTGCAAGGAGGCGTCGAACAGCCCGCGGTTGAAGTTGCAATAGCTGCAGATGGAGGAGCAGAAAGGGAGGTGGAGGTAGAGGCCTAACATTGCAGATTGGAGATTGCAGATTGAAGATTGAAGGGCGGATTGTTGATTGTTGATTTTCGATTGGGATTGGTGACGGTGGATTGCGGGTTGTCAGCAATCCGCAATCAGATCTGGAATCGACGAGTCCCAATCTGCAGTCTGCAATCTTCAATTCGCAATCTTCAGTCTTCAATCTTCAATCTTCAAGTCAACTCCCCGCCTTCCCCCCCGTCCACCCCAAGTCTGCCTTGCCGCCGGGGTTCCTGAGCTGGGCGCGCACCATGCCCTTGGTGCGATTGGGCAGGCGGCTGCGCTGCTCGCCGGTGACCTTCCACATCGTCAGCAGGTCGTCGACGCTGCCGTTGGGCGGCAGCAGGCGGTAGTCGGCACCGCCGTACTCGACGAAGTCGCACATCTCGTGGATGCGCGAGTACATGCGCGAGCCGACCCGCACGCGCAGCGAATCGAGCGCTTCCGCGTCGGGATTGTCCTCGTAATTCGACGTGAAGATGGTCGTCAACCGGTGGTTGTAGCGCGTATTGACGATGAAGGTCATCGTCTCCTCGACCCACTCGGAGGTCTTCTCCTTGCCGACGTCGTCGAGGACCAGCAGCTGCGTCGTCAGCAGCGGCTGCAGGATCTGCATCTCGGCGGTCTTCGTCACCGGGTTGTAGGTGCTGCGGATCAGGCGCAGCAAATCGGAGACTTCGTAGAACATCGCCTGGTTGCCGTTGGCGAGCACCGTCCGCATCGCCGCGACGGCGAGGTGAGTCTTGCCGATCCCGTGTGGACCGATGAGGCAGAGGCCCTTGCTGACGTTGGGAAAGCTGTTGGCGAAGCGCTTGACCGCGAGCACCGCGTTGGTGAGCTTCTCGTTCTCGCGGTAGACAAGGAACGTGTCGAAGTCGCAGCGGCGGTAGCGCGGCGGGATGCGGGCTTCCTCGACCAGGCGGCGGGTATGCTCACTCTGCCAGCAATCGCAGCGGACAACGCGCCGCACGCCTTCGACCGTGACGGGCTTCCAACCGGTATCGTCGCAGACGGCGCACATGGTCGAAATTAGAACTGAAGGCGCTGACGGAATCGGGCTCGGCTCTCGCGCGGATTGTATCTCAGTTGCGAGCGAGGCTCACGCCTTTCGTCGCGGCTCTTCCGGAACCGGGTCGACGCCGGCTTCGTCGTCGAGTTCGGTCACCGGCGCCGGCCTTGCCGCCCGCACGAGGTCGGTCGGCGACGACTTGACCATCGCGGTGCCGAGCCGCTGCTCCCAGTCGCCGATGCCGCGCGACAGCTCGCCCTTGACGTACTCCATGAACTCGTTGACTTCGTGCTGCATCGCCTCGATCTTGCGGCGCATGTTGAGGATGATCTCGACGCCGGCGAGGTTGACGCCGAGATCGCGGGTCAGCGACAGGATGGTGTCGAGGCGCTCGAGGTCTTCCTCGGAATAGAGCCGGGTGTTGCCTTCCGTCCGCGACGGCTTCAGCAACCCTTCGCGTTCGTACAACCTGAGCGTCTGCGGGTGGATGCTGTATTTCTGCGCCACCGCGCTGATCATGTAGTACGCCTTGCCGCCTGAGCGTTTGGCCATAGATCGATCGTCCGCTGCTGTCCGTCGTCCGTCGTTCCACCATCCGTCGTCCGCTGCCGGCGCCGATCGTCCGCTAGGCGTCCGCCGTCCACTGTTCGCCGCGGACGTTGCCGCCGTTGCGCTCGCCGAACTCGCGCATCAGCTCTTTCGACCGCTCGTCGAGCCCCTGCGGCAGTACCAGCCTGACGTCGAAGACGAGATCGCCGCGCGTCCCGGACACCGTCGGCAGGCCTACGCCTTTCACCGTCAATCGCTGCCCCGCCTGGGTACCCGGCGGGATCCGCAGCTTCATCGAACCGTCGAGCGAGGGCACTTCGATGCGCGCTCCCAGGACTGCCTCGTGTACCGCCACCGGAAGATCGCAGACGAGGTCGTCCCCTTCTCGGCGGAAGATCGGGTGCGGCTGCACGTGCACGGCCACGAAGAGGTCGCCGGCCTGGCCGCCGTAACGCCCGGCGTGGCCGAGCCCGCGCAGACGCAGCCGGCTCCCATCGGCGACACCCGCGGGCACCGGCACGGTCAGCGACTCACTGCGAACCGTCCGCCCCTGGCCGCCGCAGACGGCGCATGCCAGCGAGGCCTGCCGACCGGCGCCGGCGCACGTCCCACAGGCCTTCGACAGCACCATGTGCCCCCGCGCCCAGCGGACCTGGCCCGTGCCGTGGCACGTCCGGCACCTCGCTTCCTGGACCGGCACGTGCCCGCGCGCGCCGCACGCGCTGCACGGCACCTGGCGCGTCACGATCACCTGCCGCTCGGCGCCCTTCATTGCATCGGCGAACGTTACGGTCACTGCCGCGTGCAGATCGCTGCCGGCCTCGGGCCGGTGGTCGTTCGCGGCCGCGACCGGATGAAGAACCTCGGCAAAGAGTTCGGTGAACGTCGACGCCTGCGGGCCCTGCCGCGCGATCGAGAAATCGAACTCCGCGAACGTGAACGTCGAGGCCGGCTGCTCGACGGTGCCGGGCGGGCCCGAACGGTCGTACTGCTGCCGCCGTCCCGGGTCGCTCAACGTCTCGTAGGCTTCGGACACCCGCTGAAACATGGCTTCGGCGGCCCGGTCCCCCGGGTTGATCCCGGGGTGATACCGCCGCGCCAGGCGCGTGTACGCCCGCTTGATCTCCGCCGTACTCGCGTCAGGCATCACGCCCAACAGGAGGTAGAAGTTCATCAAAAGGCTCAGGGCTCAGGGCTCAAGGCTCAGGGGGCTCAGGGGCTCAGGGGCTCAGGGCCTGCCCTGAGCCCTGAGCCCTGAGCCATTACTTCTTTTCTTCCTCTACGACTTCCGCGTCGATGACGTCGCCGCTGTTGCGGCTGCCGCCACCGGCGTCGCCCGCGCCCGGCTCGCCGGCACCCTCGCCGGGAGCAGCACCGGGACCGCTCGCCGAGCGATACATTGCCTCGGCCGCCTTGTGCTGGGCCGCGAGCAGTGCATCGAGCCGCGACTTGATCTCGGCGGCGTCGTTCTTCTCGATCGCCTTCTTCAGATCCTCGATCGCGGTTTCGATCGGCTGACGGTCGGCTGCCTGCAGCTTGTCGCCGGCATCCTTGACCAGCCGCTCCGCCTGGTAGACCGCCTGGTCGGCCTGGTTGCGCGTCTCGATCTCTTCCTTGCGCTTCTTGTCCTCGTCAGCATGCGACTCGGCTTCGCGCATCATGCGATCGACCTCGTCCTTGCTGAGGCCGCTCGACGCGGTGATCGTGATCTTCTGCTCCTTGCCGGTCGCCTTGTCGGTCGCCATCACGTTGACGATGCCGTTGGCGTCGATGTCGAACGTGACCTCGATCTGAGGCACGCCGCGCGGCGCCGGCGGCAGCCCGGTGAGGTGGAACTTGCCGAGCGTCCGGTTGTCGCGCGCCATCGGCCGCTCGCCCTGGAGCACGTGCACCTCGACGCTGGTCTGGCTGTCGGCAGCGGTCGAGAAGACTTCGCCCTTCTTCGTCGGAATCGTCGTGTTGCGCGGGATCAGCGTCGTCATGACGCCGCCGAGCGTCTCGATGCCGAGCGAGAGCGGCGTGACGTCGAGGAGCAGCAGGTCCTTGACCTCGCCGGCGAGCACGCCGGCCTGCACCGCGGCGCCGATCGCCACGACTTCGTCGGGATTGACGCCCTTGTGCGGTTCCTTGCCGAAGAGATCCTTGACGATCTGCTGCACCCGCGGGATGCGCGTCGAGCCGCCGACCAGGACGACCTCGTCGATCTTCCGCGCGTCGATGCCGGCATCGGCGATCGCCTGCTTCGTCGGCCCGACGGTCCGCTCCAGCAGGTCGTCGACGAGCTGCTCGAACCGCGCCCGCGTCAGCTTCTTGACCATGTGCTTGGGACCGGTCGCGTCCGCCGTGATGAACGGCAGGTTGATCTCGGTCTCCATCACGGTCGAGAGCTCCATCTTGGCCTTCTCCGCCGCTTCCTTCAGGCGCTGCAACGCCATCCGGTCCTTGCCGAGATCGATGCCTTCGTCCTTCTTGAACTCGGCAATGATCCACTCGATGATCCGCTGATCGAGATTGTCGCCGCCGAGGTGCGTATCGCCGTTGGTCGCCTTGACCTCGACGACGCCCTCGCCGACTTCGAGGATCGAGATGTCGAACGTGCCGCCGCCGAAGTCATAGACAGCGATGGTCTCGTCCTTCTTCTTGTCGAGGCCGTAGGCGAGCGCCGCCGCGGTCGGCTCGTTGACGATGCGCGCGACCTCCAGGCCGGCGATCTGGCCGGCATCCTTGGTCGCCTGCCGCTGCGCGTCGTTGAAGTACGCCGGGACGGTGATGACCGCTTTCGTCACCGGCTGGCCGAGATACTCCTCCGCCGCCTGCTTCAACTTCTGCAGGATCATCGCGGAGATTTCCGGCGGCGGATAATCCTTGCCGCCCGCCTTGACGCGGACGTCGCCGTTGCTGGCGCGCACCACGGAGTACGGCACCATCTTCATTTCTTCAGAGACCTCGTCGTACTTGCGGCCCATGAAGCGCTTGATCGAGAAGACGGTGTTCTCGGGGTTCGTGACCGCCTGACGCTTCGCTACCTGCCCGACCAGCCGCTCGTTCGACTTGGTGAACCCGACGACGGACGGGGTGATGCGGCTCCCTTCCGGATTCGTGATGACGACCGGCTCGCCACCTTCCATCACTGCCACCACGGAGTTGGTCGTGCCGAGGTCGATCCCAATAATCTTGCTCATGTCCTGAGTTCCTCACATCTCCCGCCACAGCGCTGTAGTGGCCCACGTCTCATGGGCGGCGCGAGGCTGAACGCTAACAACGATGACAATATATTATCTTAGCGCGTTAATGTCAAGTAGTGTCGATTGACCCCGGCTAAGTGAATGATATACTTGCCCTTGCCAGCACTTGCCAGCCGTTCGAGGTCCATATGCCCCGCCTGGCTGCATCCTTGATCTTTCGCGTCGCCCTTTTTGCCGGGCTCTCCCTGCTGCCGACGTGGGCGTCTGCCCAGGAGGTCCAGGATGCTCCTCCGGCACATGTCTCGTTCGTCGATGGCGGCGCCCTCCTCGAACGCGACGGAGGGAGTGAGACCGCCGCGGCGTCGATGCCCCTCCTCGCGGGCGACAGGATTCGCACCCAGGGCGGCCGCGTCGAAGTGCTTTACGGCGACGGCAGCACCCTTCATCTCGACGCCAATACCCTCGTCGACTTTCAATCGGATGCGGTCATCCGGCTGCTGAACGGGCGCGTTCGCCTCAGCATCGTCGGCGCGACGCGGAGCGTCGCCTACCGCATCGACGCGCCGGCCGCCTGGGTCGACCTCGCAACCGCCGGCGAGTACCGCGTCGTGGTCGGCGACGGCAGCGAAGTCGAGCTCGCCGTGCTGCGCGGCGCGGCTGACCTGATCAACGAAGACGGCCGCACGAGCATCCGCGCCGGCGAACGTGCGTTTGCCCGCACCGGCGCACGCCCCTCGTCTGCATACGTGTTCAACTCGGCGGCATGGGACAGCTTCGATCGCTGGTCCGAAGCGCGGCGCGACGCGCGCCTCGGCGTGTCAGCGGACTATCTCCCCGAAACGGTCCAGCCATACGCCTCGACGTTCAACGAGTACGGCACGTGGCGCAGCGTCGACACCTACGGCTATGTCTGGTATCCGCGCGTCAGCGTCGGCTGGCGGCCCTACTATCGCGGCCGATGGACGACGCTCAAGCCGTGGGGCTGGACCTGGATTGGCTACGACCCGTGGGCGTGGCCGACGCATCACTACGGCCGCTGGGGCTTCTCGGCCGGCTCGTGGTTCTGGATTCCCGGCCGCACGTGGGGCCCCGCCTACGTCTCCTGGGCCTACGCGCCCGGCTACGTGAGCTGGTGCCCCCTCGGCTGGAACAACTACCCCGTTGTGCAGTTCGGATATCGCGGTGGGTACGGGCGGTACTACAATCCGTGGAACGCGTGGACGGTGGTGCCGCACCGCGGCTTCGGCCGCGGCGACGTCCACGTCAACGTCGTCAATGCGAGCCGGTTCGACGTGCGCACGCGAGACGCGTTCGTCGTCCGCAACTCGGCGCCGGATTATCGTGGTTATGCGGTGCCGCGTTCGGAAGCGCCGATTCGCACGGCCGTCAGCCGATCGAGCACGTTCGGCAACAGTGCGGCCGTCCGCAGCTACTCGCGCAGCGGCAGTGTCGCCGCGGCGCCTGCCGCAGGAGCCGACGCGGCCGCGACGTTCCGCAGCCGGCGGTCGAGCGGCGGCTCGCTGCAAGGGCCGGGGTACCCCGCGCCGGCGCGAGCAGCCTCAGGCGGTGCCTCGCAACGCCGGCGTGCCGGTACCCGATCGCGCCGGGGCCGCCTCCCGCGCGCGCACCGGCGAGGTGAGTGCGCCGGCCATGTCGCGGGCGCCGTCGACTGCCGTACCGACGCGCGAAAGCGGCGCCTCCCGTTCGCGCGTTTCCGACGTCGCACCATCGGCCGCGCCGAGCCAGGCCGAACGCCGGGCCGTTCCACGTTCGGCGCCGGCACCGTCTGCGGCCGCGCCCGTCCCGGTCCAGCCCTCGACTCCCGACCTCTCGGCGTTCGGCCGCCGCACCCGCGAGTATCGCGGCACGGCGGAATCGCCGGCGTCGCGGTCACCGGCAAGCGACCCTGTCAGCAGCTATCCGCGAGCCGTCCCGCGCGGCGAGCGGCCCGACAACAGCGTCTACGCGCCGCGCCGCGAGTCCTCCGTGCCGCCGTCCAGTCCAGCGGAGCGGACGCCTTCGTATCGTCGCGAGGCGCCGGGGATGTCGCGTCCCCAGGGAATGGATCGCCCGGCGGCAGCGCCTGCGCCGCGCGCAGCCGAGCCTTCGCGGGCGCCCGAACGATCGTCGGCGCCACCCTCTCGCGCTGGCGAGGGCTCCGGTTCGCGCAGCAGCGGCGGGGCGCAGACGACGGGCCGGGCACGCAGCCGCGGCGGCGACTGAGAACACGCTCGCGGGTTCCCGGGGTACCCCGGTGCCCCGGGGTCCCGGGAACCTGAGAATGAACTATCAGAACCTCCTCCGCCGCGCCGGCATCTTCCTCCTGTTCGTGCTCGCGGCAGTTCTCGGCACCGCCACCGGCGTGTTCTTCGCCTACGACGACGACCTGCCGAAAATCTCCGCCCTCGACGACTACGCGCCAAGCACGATCTCCCGCGTCTACGGCACCCGCGGCGACGTCGTCGGCGAGTTCGCGATCGAGCGCCGCGAGATCATTCCCTACGAGGCCATTTCGCCCAGGCTCGAGCAGGCGATCCTCGCCGCCGAGGATCACGAGTTCTACCAGCACATCGGCCTCAGCATCCCGCGCATCGTCGTCACCCTGGTCAAGGACATCATCGAGCGCCGCCTGCACGGCGCCAGCACGCTGACGCAGCAGCTCGCCCGCAAGCTGTTCCTCACCGACGACAAGACCTGGGAGCGGAAGATCCGCGAGGCGATCCTCGCGATCCAGATCGAGAAGCGCTACACCAAGCGGGAGATCTTCACGCTGTATTGCAACCAGATGTATTTCGGCCACGGCGTTTACGGCGTCGAAGCCGCCGCGCGCCTCTACTTCGGAAAATCGGCAAAGGACGTCACGCTCGAGGAAGCCGCCATGATCGCCGGGATCCTGCAGGGCAACGTCCGGCAGAGCCCGTACGTCAACCGGGACGCGGCGATGCGGCGGCGGAATTACACGCTGGGACGAATGGCCGACGTCGGCTTCATCACCGCGGCGGAGGCCGAGGAAGCCAAAAAGAAGCCGATCGTGACGCGGCCCGATCCGCCGGGCCAGTCGCAGTCGGCCGCTCCATACTTTCTCGAGGAAGTCAGGCGCGAGCTCGAGAGCCGCTACGGCGCGAAACAGCTCTACGAGAACGGCCTCTCGATTCAGACCGGCGCTCGATCTGCGGCTGCAGGAGGCTGCCGCCCGCGCGCTCGACGACGGCCTGCGGCGGCTCGACAAGCGGCGTGGATTCCGCAAGCCGCGCCGCAACATCGTCGCCGAGGGCCACACGGTCGAAAGCTTCAAGCAGCCGCGCTGGGAACGGCCGATGAGTGCCGGCCAGATCGTCTCGGCCGTGGTGATCGGCGCGGACGCCGCGTCGATCAGCCTGCGCGCCGGCAGCCTCGAGATCGTCATCGACAAGAAAGGCTATGCCTGGACCAACAAGCCGGCGGCGACGCAGCTGGTGTCGCGCGGCGATCTGATCGAGACGCGGCTGATTGCGGTGGAGAACGGCAAAGCCACCGGCACGCTCGAGCAGGCGCCGGAGATCGAGGGCGCGATCCTCGCGCTCGACAATCGCACCGGGCAGGTCATGGCCATGACCGGCGGGTTCAGCTTCGATCGCAGCAAGTTCAATCGCGCCACCCAGGCCTATCGCCAGGTCGGTTCGGCTTTCAAGCCGTTCGTCTACACCTCGGCGATCGACAGCGGCTACACGCCGACGACGCAGCTGATGGACACGCCGGTCAGCTTCGGCGGCCAGCCGCCGTACACGCCGCTCAACTACGACCGCACGTTCGAGGGGCCGATCACGCTGCGCCGGGCCCTGGAACAGTCGCGCAACGTCCCGGCAGTGCGGGTCATGGATCAACTCGGGCCGGCGCAGGTGATCACCTACGCGCGGCGGCTGGGACTCGAATCGCCGCTGCCGCCGTATCTGGCCGTCGCCCTCGGCGCCGCGGAAGCGACCCTGATGGAGATGACGAGCGCCTACTCGGTGTATCCAAATCAGGGCGTCAGGATGCGGCCCTACTCCGTGCTCAAGGTCAGCGACCGCGAAGGCAACGTCCTGGAGGAGAACCGGCCGGAGCCGAAGGACGCGATCCGCGCCGACACCGCCTACGTCATGACCAGCCTCCTGCGTGGTGTCGTTCAGCGCGGCACGGCGGCGCGCGTCGCGTCGCTCAACTGGCCAATCGGCGGCAAGACCGGCACCACGGATGACTACACCGATGCCTGGTTCATTGGCTTCGACCCCGACATCACAATCGGGGTCTGGATCGGCTTCGATCAGAAGCGCACGATGGGTCCCGGCGGTACCGGCTCGGATGCGGCGGTGCCGATCTGGATGGAGGTGATGAAGGCGTGGATCGGGACGAGGAAGGACGCGCCGCAGTTCGAGGCGCCCGGCAACATTGTCTTCATGGCGGTAGACCGGGCCTCCGGCGCGGCCACCGCCGAAGACGCACCCGGCGCCATCACCGAATCGTTCATTGCCGGCACCCAGCCGGGCTCCGGCTTCAAACAATAAAAACGGCCGGCCACCGCGTGGTGACCGGCCGATATCGATTGCGAGACGGCTTCTTGCGAAGCCGCTTCACCGATTCGTTACTGCCCGGGCTTCGCCGGGCAGGTGCCCTCGACTGCCTTGATCGACGTCACCTCGAACTCGGCGAGGTTGACGTGATCGCGGCCGATGGCCTTGTCCGTCGAGGTGGTCGGCGGCGTCGCGCTGGTCGCGCGCGGCGCGTCTCCCGCCTCGCGGTCGATCCGGCCAGTGACCTCGACCCGCTTGCCGACGAGCGCCTTCAGCTGCTCGTCATCGACGAACTCGAGCTTGTACATCGACTTGCTCGCCATGCCGGAAGTTCCGGTCGCACCCGCGGTGCCGGTGGGCGAACCCGCCGCCGGGGCGGCGCTCACAGCAGCGAGGATGTAGTCCTCCATGACGCCTGCTTTTTCGGCGACGTTCGGCGCACGGCCGGGCACATCCTTCTCGTTGTAGACGCAGCCGGTGATGGTGGTAGCTGGCTTCGCCGCGTCCTGGGCCTGAGCGGCCGGAGCCTGCGCGCCAATCGCGACACCCGACGCTGCCATCGCGAACGAGGCTGCGAACAGATATTTCTTGAACACGTGTATACCTCCTGATTGCTAAGTTGATTCCAGATCTCTAGCGGCAATCAGAACTCAGCGGTGAGTTGTGTGCCGCGCGTTTCCCACACTGCACTCGAAGTGCAACGTGCGGGCCATGAATCCGGAACCGACTCGACCGGAGGTGTCAGTCTTCGTCGGCTGCAGGCTGACCGAGCGTGCCCGAGGCCTTCTTCATGAGGTAGGACTTGATGAAACCGTCGAGGTCGCCGTCGAGGACGCGGTTGACGTCGCCAACCTCTTCCTTCGTCCGATGGTCCTTGATCAGCTGGTAGGGATGCAGCACGTAGCTCCGAATCTGGCTGCCGAAGGCGATGTCCTTCTTCTCGCCGCCGAGCTGATCGAGCCTGGCCTGCTGTTCCTTCATCTTCAAATCATAGAGCCGCGCCTGCAGGACCTTCATCGCCTGCGCCCGGTTCTTGTGCTGCGATCGCTCGTTCTGACATGACACGACGATGCCGGAGGGCAGGTGGGTGATGCGAACCGCGGAGTCGGTGACGTTGACGTGCTGACCGCCGGCGCCGCTCGAGCGATAGGTATCGATCCGCAGGTCCTTTTCCTCGATGTCGATCTCGACGTCGTCGGGCAGCTCGGGCCAGACGTGCAGCGACGCGAACGAGGTGTGCCGCCGCGACGCCTGATCGAACGGCGAGATGCGGACGAGGCGGTGCACGCCGGCCTCGGCGAGCAGCAGCCCGTAGGCGTAGTCGCCGACGATCGTCAGCGTCGCGCTCTTGATGCCCGGCCTCGTCGCCGGGCTGGAAGTCGATGACTTCGCGCTTGAAGCCGCGGCGCTCGATCCAGCGCAGGTACATGCGCAGCAGCATCTCGGCCCAGTCCTGCGACTCGGTACCGCCGGCGCCGGGATGGATCGTCACGATCGCGTTCTTGCGATCGTGCTCGCCGCCGAGCATCTTCTTGGTCTCGCCGGCGTCGACGAGGGCCGAGAGCTCATCGAGGGCGCGGCCGAGATCGTCGGCCACCGGCTCCCCCGCCTCCGCCCACTCGACGAGGACATGGAGATCCTCGATGCGGCGGGCGAGCGACTGGCTCAGTTCGCGGTCCTCTTCGAGGCGGCGACGGCGCTGCAGCACCTTCTGGGCACCAGCCTGATCCTTCCAGAAATCAGGGGCGCCGACGCGTTCTTCTATTCTCGCGAGCTCGATTTCAGGGCGGGCGGCGTCAAAGATGGCTCCGCAGGTCGCTGGCGCGGCGCGCCAGATCCTCGTGCCTGCGAAGCTGCTCGTCGAGTTGCAAAGGCCAAAACTCCTGTGGTGGCCCGCTTCACTCGGTGAGCGGCGGGCGCGTCGGGTCAGCCTTCTATTGTAGACGCATCCGACGGCTGCGGCTTTGGCGGCATGCCGGCCGACCGCCTGGCCGCGAGCAGGGCTGCGGTCGTGAACGCGAGCGACAGCCAGGCGATGAGGTCGCCGGCACGCGAATAGAGCGTCCGCTCCTGGATGAAGCGGATGTCGCCGACGAGTGTCGCCTGCTCGAACAAGGCCGACTTCTGCAGGACTCGACCGTACGGGTCGACGAAGCCGCTGACGCCGGTATTCGCGGACCTCGCCAGATAGCGCCCATTCTCAATCGCGCGCATCGTCGCCTGATCCCAGTGCTGGTAGGCGGCAGACGACCGGCCGTACCAGGCGTCGTTGGTGATCGTGGTGAGGAGCTCGCTGCCGTTCTCGACGAAGCGGCGGATCAGGCTGCCGTAGATCACCTCGTAGCAGATCGCGGTGCTGGCGCGATGCGCGCCGACTGGCAGCACCGCCGCCTCGGTGCCCGGGGCGAAGTTGGACACGGACTCGACGATCGGGCCGACGAAGAACAGCAGCCGCTGCAGCGGCACGTACTCGCCGAACGGCACCAGCTGCATCTTGCGATACACCGCGGCTGTCGTCCCGTCGGGCCTGACGAGGAACGCCGCGTTGTAGAGGCGATTGTCGGGCGACTCGTACGGAGTAGTCGGGGTCGGCCGCTCCAGCTGATCGCTGCCGATCAGCAGTGTCACGCCGGCATCCTGGGCCAGCTTGCGAATGACGGTGCTGCGCAGCGTGTCGTCCTCGAAGTACACGGGCAGCGACGACTCGGGCCAGAGAATGAAGGTGGCGCCGCGCGCGATAGCATCGCGGGTCTGGCCGATGTAGCGGCCGATGATGGCATCTCGAAGCGCCGGGTCCCACTTGTCGTCCTGGGCGATATTGCCTTGGAGCACCGCGACGCGGACCGGCGCGCCGGCCTGCGTCAGCGTATCCCCCGCCATGCGGACGCCGCCCCAGCCGGCAATGACGGCAACGATCGCCACCGCTCCCGCGACGACGCTCCACCGCTCGCGCCCGCGGCCCACGATCGCGAACGCGGCGGCGGCCGACGTCAGCGCCAGCAGCCCCGACAGCCCGTAAACGCCGGTGACGCTGGCGAGCTGCGCCACGGGCAGATTCGTGACCTGGCTGTAGCCAAGAAGCGCCCAGGGAAAGCCATCCCACACATACTGGCGGCCGAGCTCGCTCGCCATCCACGCCGGCGCCGCGCACCACAACGCGAGCCGGAAGCCACCGCGAGAACGCAGCCGCGCGAGCACAACGGCAAACGCCGCCGGAAACAGCGAGAGGTAAGCCACGAGCGCCGCCGCCGCGAACAGCGCGACCGCCGTCGGCAGTCCGCCGAACGTCGTCATCGTCTCGACCAGCCAATAAAGCGTGCCGGCGAAGTAGAGGCCGCCGGTAGTCAGGCCGAGGAAGAAGGCGCGGCGGGTTGCGCCCGCTTCAGCCGATGGCTGAACCACGGCGACGATGAGCGGGGTGAGGGCCACCCAGGCAAGCGCCGGGTGGCCGAACTTTGGAAAGCTGAGCGCGAGCAAGCCGCCCGAGAGGGCCGCTAGCGCAAAACGATAGGCTCGAACTGTTCTTCCCTCTTGAGACGCAGCTTTGTCTTCTCCGCTTCCGCACGATCGCTGAAGCGTCCGACCTGCACCTTGTAGCTCTGCACCGGCGCGCCGGGCTGCGGCTCCACCATGAACGCCGAGTAGCCTTTGCCTTCGAGCCGGCGGACGACGGCGGCCGCGGCAGTCCGGTTCGAGAGCGCGACGACCTGCACGGCCCACGTACCAGGCGCCGGCGATCCGGTCGGAGCAGCAGCCGGCGGGGGCGGTGCGGGTTTCGCAGCGGTTTCAGCCCGAGCAGGCGCCGCTGGTTTCGGGTCGGTCGCAACGGGCGCGGGCGGCGGCGTCGGCTTGGGCTCCGCCTTCAACGGCTCGCTGGGTCGCTTGTCGCCGTCGAGAACGTCGGGATATGTGAGGGGAGTCTCGGCGGCGGGCGCCGGCGCTTCGGTCGCCGCGGGCGGCGCCGTCGCAAGCGGCCCGGGTGACGCCGCGGCGGCGGTTGTATTCTCTGCCGCGCTCACCGTGTCACCCTTCACGCCGCGGCCGACGAGCACGCCGCACAGGAAGATGACGACGGAGACGACGGTCGTCGCCATGAAGAGAAACACGAGCTGCTTTCCGCTCAGCTGAATCTCGTGAAATCCGTCGTCGTCGTGTGAAAGCTCTGTCACGGCTCTGTCCTCGTGTCGCGGCCGTCCGCCGCGCGTGTCGTCCCTCGCTGTCAGCGCGGCGAGCGCGTGCCCAGCATGTTGAGCAGTTCGATTGGCAACGGAAAGATGATCGTGGAGTTCTTCTCCGACGCGATCTCGGTGAGCGTCTGCAAGTATCGCAGCGTGATCGTGACGGGCTCCCGCGCGATGACGACTGCGGCCTGACTGAGCTTTTCCGAGGCCTCGAGCTCGCCGGACGCGTGAATGATCTTAGCACGCTTCTCGCGCTCGGCTTCCGCCTGCCGCGCCATCGCGCGCTGCATATCTGGCGGCAGATCGACGTGTTTGACCTCGACCGCCGACACCTTGATGCCCCACGGATCGGTGTGCTGGTCGAGGATCTGCTGCAGGTCCTGATTCAGCTTCTCGCGCTGCGACAACAGGTCGTCGAGTTCGACCTGGCCGAGCACGCTGCGCAGCGTCGTCTGCGCCAGCTGCGACGTCGCGTAGTGATAGCTCTCGACTTCGACGATGGCGCGACGCGGATCCATGACCCGGAAATAGACGACCGCGTTCACCTTGACCGAGACGTTGTCGCGCGTGATCACGTCCTGCGGCGGCACGTCCAGCACGATCGTGCGGAGGCTGACGCGGACCATGCGGTCGATCGGCGCGAAGACGAGAACGACGCCCGGGCCCTTCGGCTGCGGCAGCAGCTTGCCGAGGCGGAACACGACGCCCCGCTCGTACTCGTTCAGCACCTTGATCGCGCTGAGGATGTACAGGGCGACGAAGAAGAGGACGAGCAGCATCGGCGACATGGTGGTCAGCATCGTCGTCACCCTTTGTCAGCGGGGCGGGACCCGGACCGGTCCGGCGCCACCACCAGCTGCAAGCCCCGCACCTCGACGACGCGCAGGGGCTCCCCGGCATTTATCGGCTCGGACGCCGTCGCGGACCAGATCTCGCCGCGGGTTCTGACCCGGCCGGCGACGCCCGGCGCCAGCGCCGTCAGCGCCGTCGCGGCTTCGCCGGTCATGCCTTCCTGGCCCGTAACTGGCTGAATCTGCTGCGCTTTGACCGCCAGGCGCACGAGGAACAACAGGATCGCGGAAAAAGAGAGCGTCACCGGCAGGATCCAGCGGAGACCGAGCTGCAGCTCCGGCAGCGGTGAATCGACCAGCAGGATGGAGCCGAAGAAGAGGCTCAGCACGCCGCCGGCCCCGAGGAGACCGAAACTGGTGACCTTGATCTCGAGGATCAGCAGGAACAGGCCGAACAGAATCAGCAGGATGCCGACCGAGTTCACCGGCAGCACCTGAAAGGCGAAGAACGCGAGCAGCAGGCTGATGCCGCCGACGACGCCGGGGAAGATCGCGCCAGGGCTCCACATCTCGACCGTCAGCCCCAGCGTCCCCAGCATCAGCAGGAGATATGCGATCTGCGGGTGCGCCACCGCGGACAGGACGCGCTGCGCCCAGCTCATCGCGACCGTTCGCTCGACCGCACCGGCGGTTCGAAGCACGGTCCGCCGGCCGTCGAACCGTGCAATGGCCCGTCCGTCGAGCTTCTTCAGCAGGTCGGGAACATCGGTGGCCACGAGATCGATCAGCGGCGGCGACGAGGCCAGCGCCTCCTGTTCGGTGAAGGTCCGGCTCTCGGTGACGGCGAGCTCGACGAGGCTGACGTTGCGGTGCCGCTGCTGGGCGATGGTGCGGGCGTAGCCGGCGACGTCCGACGCCATCTTCCGGGCCATGGTGTCGTCGACCTTCTGGCCGTCGCCGGAAACCGGATGGGCGGCGCCGATGTGCGTCCCTGGAGCCATCGCCGCGACGTCGGCGGCGATGGTGATGAGGAAGCCGGCCGACGCGGCGCGGCTGCCGGCTGGCGCGACGAACACCGCGACCGGCGTCTTCGCTTCGATGATGGCGCTGTTGATGTCGCGGGTGGAATCGACGAGACCGCCGGGCGTCCGCAGGACGATCACGAGCAGCGACGCCGCCGCGGCGTCGGCCTGCGCGATTGCTTTCCTGACGTAGGCAGTGGCCACGGGATGAATGATCCCGTCGAGCTCCATGCGGTAGACCGTCGGCGGCGCCTGCGGGGCGGGAACGGCTTCCCCGCCGATCGCTGCGGCCGCGACGAGCATCAGGCCGACACAGGCGAGGCGCATGCTTGCCTCCAGGCTGTAGCTACTTGATTTCCGACAACACTCGCTTGGCGTCCGCCGACGCTGGGTCGAGGACCAGGGCGCGCTGGGCTTCGGCGCGGGCGTTGTTCTTGTCGCCCGTCTTGAGGTATGCCTCGGCGAGGTAGACATGGGCGGGCGCCTGGTCTTCGCTCCAGATCGAGATCTTGAAGGCGTCGATGGCGTCGGCGGGACGGCCGGCGCGGAGATGGATCCGGCCGATCAGCAGGTGCGCCCGCGCCTCGTACGGCGACAGGTAGACGGCCCGACGCAGCTCGGCGAGCGCTTCGCCATCCTGTTCGCGGTCGAAGAAGCGGCGACCCTGCTCGAGGTGGAACGAAGCCAGCTCGCGCTGCTCGCGCTGGGCCGACGAGACGATCGTACGGTCGGCCCGCATCCCCCGCACGATGTCGTGCTCGAGGCGAAGGCGTTCGAGCCCGGGCGGAACCGCGGTGCGATTCTCGGCGGCGCGCCGATCGAGCTCCTCGTACCGCGACGACAGCTGCCGGGACAGATCGCGCTCGCGCCCGGCTTCGACGGTATTGCCCGTCGCCTGCAGCACCACGGCGAGGAGATAGTGGGCGTCGACGTCGGCCGGATCGCGGCGCAGCGCCTCACGCAGCCAGTACTGCGCACCCTGGTAGTTCTTGTCGGTCGCGTAGGCGTAACCAAGGTTGAACAGGTAGTCGGGATCGGCGTCAGCGTCGGTCGCCTTCGTCAGGTAGTAGGTCGGCGACCCGGTCTGCGGCGTCGAACCGCGGCGCAGCACCAGGACGCCGAAGTTGTTGAGGACGGCAGCGCCGGCCGGGGCGTCGAGCGCGCCCTCGAGCAGCGTCTTCAGGATCGACTGCGCCTCGTCGTAGCGCTTCAGCTCGATGAGCGAGATCGCGGAGGCGAAGCGGGCGCTGAAGCTGCGCGGCGACGTCGGCGCCACCGACCGCACCGCTTCGAGCGCGCCGGCATGATCGGCTTCCTCCGTGCGGACGTCCCACAACGCCAGCCGCGCCAGGTCGAAGCCGGGTTGATCCCGCAGCGCCGATTCGAGGAACTCGGCCTGCGCGACCGGGCTCTCAGCGACCAGCCCCTTGATGTAGTTCTCGAAAGCGCCGAGCGGCGGGTGGACGGCGGGCGGCGACGACGGCGGTCGCTTCGCAACCCTGGCAGCCAGGCGGTCGAAGATGGCGAACAGGTCGGTGAGCTGGCCGCTCTCGGTCACTTCGGGCTGCAGCCTGCCGGCATCGAGCCGAATGCTGCGGGCGGTGACCGACAGCGTCGTCCCCTCGACCCTGAACGCGCCCATCACGACTTCGCCGGCGCCGACCAGCTGTCCGACCTTGATGATCGTCGCGCGGCTGAGGGTGCTGTTGACCGGCAGGTAGAGCCGCTCGAAGGCGCGGACGCGCTCGTCCCGGCTGATGACGCCCGGGTCGGGCCGCCGCAGCCCGTCGGTCACGAGCACCGCCGCGGCCTCACTTAACCATTGGTAGCGCGGCTCGCCTTTGGCGTTCTCGAAGGGAACCACCAGGAGGCGCGCTGGCGCGGCCGCGGACGGCGGTGGCGGTGGGGCCGGCGTCTGCGCCAGCGATGGCAGCGCCACGGCGCACGCCATCAGACAGACGAGGAGGGTTCGTGGCATGAGTCCGGGATTTCCGATCACGCCGCCGCCGGCGCACCGGCGCTGGCGCGGTGAACCTCCACCATCATCAAACAGCCTTTGCCTCGGCTCGCGGCGCGGCACTCGTGCACCTGCACGTCCCCCTGGAGATCGAACTTCGTCAGCGTGCGCCCGATTGCGGCAGCGTAGAAGCCGCAGAGGGGCGCGGAAACGGCTTCTCGCACTTCACAGAACAGCGACCCGCGCAGATCGATCGAGGCGACGCCCCGGCGGACCCGAACGATGGTCCGGGATCCGCGGTACGTCGTCCGGACGAGCGCGGCGGCGGCGCGCAGCGCGCCGCGGGTTCGCAGCGGCGTCGGCAGCTTCTGGATCACCCGCCGCTCGATCGCCGACATGCTGGCGATCGTCCAGTCCGCCGCGTACTGGCCGGCGAGCGTCGTCGTTCGATTGTACGCCTCTCCTTCGAGGCGGAGAAAGCTGACCACGGCGGAGAGCGGCGCCAGCCCGATCGTGCCCTCGCGCAGACCTGGAGCATTCAGCCAGTTCTCGTAGAACTCGAGTCGATCGGGCAGCGTTTCGGCAATCGCCTGGTGCAGGCTGGCGACGAGGACGCGGCCAATCCGAGGTTCGGTTCCGCTCATTGTCCCGATGTCCTCCGGCACTCCGGCATCAGCTCTGATATCGTCGCGGGATGCAGGCCTACGCCTCCCTGGCGGCGGCTATCCTGACCGGCGGGCGAGGCCGCCGGATGGGCGGCCAGCGTAAGGCCGGGCTCGAGGTCGGCGGGATGTCGATCCTCGAACGGCAGCTGGCGGCGCTGCGCGCCGTTACGCCACACGTCTTCGCGGTCGGCTCGGGCGCGGCGCCAGAGGCTCTCGACATCGACGTCGTCGCGGACCTGTTTCCCGATCATGGCGCCCTCGGCGGCATCTACACCGCGATCATGACGTCGCCCTGCGATCGCACGCTGGTGGTGGCGTGTGACATGCCGTTCCTGGATGCGCGGCTGCTGCAACACCTCGCCGGACTCGAAGGAGATCTCGTCATTCCACGGACGGTGCGCGGCTACGAGCCGCTCTGCGCTGTCTACGCGCGAGCTTGTGCGACGTCGATCCGGGAACGGCTGGAGCGCAGGGCGCTTGCCGCCTCGGCGCTGCCGGAGGGAGTGAAAATCGTAGAGGTCGGTCCTGACGCGCTCGAACCGTACGATCCCGAGGGGCTGCTGTTCCTCAACGTCAACACACCGCATGACTACGCACGCGCCAGAGAATTGTCAGGGACGCTCGCGAAACCGCCGCGTGATCGTATCATGGATGAACTTGGTCCATGATTCTTCCGACACAGGCAGCAGTACGACATCACATGGCGGACGCCGTCCGCCGCCTTTATAACCTCCCCGCCGACGATCCGATCCTCGCGGCGATTCCCGTCGAGATCCCGCCGCGCCGCGCCCTCGGCGATCTCTCGGTGCCGCTCGCGTTCGAGCTGGCGCGCCGGCTGCGCAAGGCGCCGCGGGCCATCGCCCAGGAGATCGTCGGCGTCCTCGGGACCCTCGACGGCTTCACGCGCATCGAGGCGGCGCCGAACGGCTACGTCAATTTCTTCCTCGATCGCCAGGCGCAGACACTCGCCTGGCTCGCCGGCACGGCGCCGGCGGCGGCCACTGACGGGCCGCGGAAGACCATTGTCGAGCACACCGCCATCAATCCGAACAAGGCGGCGCACATCGGGCACCTGCGTAACGCCGCGCTCGGCGACGCGTTCGGCCGCCTGCTGCGCTTCCTCGGCAGCGAGGTCGAGATTCAGAACTACATCGACGACACCGGCGTCCAGGTCGCGGACGTCGCCGTCGGGTTCCGGGAGCTCGAAAACCTCGACCTGGCCGCCGTTCGGGCCCTGGCCGACTCGACGCGGTTCGACTTCTACTGCTGGGACCTTTACGCCAAGGTCACCGAATGGTACGAAGCGGACAAGGCGCGGCTCAAGATCCGGAGCGCCGCGCTGCACGACATCGAGCATGGCGGCAACGCCACCGCGGAGCTCGCGGCGTTCATCGCCGATCGCATCGTCCGCTGCCACCTGGAAACGATGCGGCGGCTGAACATCAGCTACGACCTGCTGACATGGGAAGGCGACATCCTCAGGCTCCATTTCTGGGCGCATGCCTTCGAGTTCCTCAAGAAGACGGGCGCCGTGTTCCTTCAGACCGAGGGCAAGCTGGCCGGCTGCTGGGTCATGAAGATCGAGGACGATGCCGAGGCCGGCGACGCCGCCGCGCCCGACGCCGACCCCAAGGCTGAAGACGAGCCGCGCGAGAAGGTCATCGTCCGGTCCGACGGCACCGTCACCTACGTCGGCAAGGACATGGCGTATCAGCTCTGGAAGTTCGGCCTTCTCGGCAAGGACTTCAAGTACCGCGTGTTCGAAGAGGGGCACGGTACGCGCCTGTGGTCGACGACGTCTCACGATTCGGCGCAGACACCAGACCCGCCGTCGTTCGGACGCGCCTCCTGGGTGTGCAACGTCATCGACACACGCCAGTCCTACCTGCAGAAGCTGCTGAAGCAGGCGCTCGGCGCACTCGGTTACCACGCGCAGGCAGCGCACTCGGTGCACTACGCCTATGAGATGGTCGCGCTCTCGCACGCCACGGCGCGCGAGCTCGGCTACCGGCTGGAAGCCGACAGCGATCGGCCGTTCGTCGAGGTGTCGGGCCGCAAGGGCCTCGGCGTCAAGGCCGACGATCTGATCGATCGGCTGATCGACAAGGCGTCCGGAGAAGTCGCCAAGCGCAATGCCGACCTCGCCGCCGATCAGATCCGCCAGACGGCCGAGGCGATCGCGATTGCCGCCCTTCGCTACTTCATGGTCAAGTTCTCGCGCGGCAAGGTGATCATCTTCGATATCGACGAGGCTTTGAGCTTCGAAGGCGAGAGCGGCCCCTACCTGCAGTACGCCGTCGTCCGCGCCAACAACATCTTCAACAAGCTCAAGGAGCGCGAGGGCCTCGACGAAGCGGCCGTCCTGGCCGCGCTGTCGTCGTCACCGGGAGACCTGCTGAAGAGCGACAGCGAGGAAGCGCTCGAGCTCTGGGCGCTGGTCCTCGAAGCGGCACGGCTCGACGACGTCGTGGAACAGGCGATTCGCACCCTCGAGTTGTCCGTGCTCGCGAAGTACGCGTTCGGCCTGGCGCAGGCGTTCAACGCCTTCTACCACCGCTACTCCATCGTCAACGAAGAGCGCCGGGAGACAAAGCTGTGGCGCGCGGCGGCGGTCGCGTACTACCGGAAGCAGCTGACGCGAGCTCTGGAGCTGGTCGGCGCAACCGTGCCGGCCAAGATGTGAGTCGAGGACCGATGGCAACGACCACCGGCCCGGCGCCGGTCATCGGCATCACCCGCTGCAGCCGTCTGGACGACTACGTTGCGTCCGTCGAACGGGCCGGCGGTCGGGCGCGCGTGCTCGAGATCGGCGAGAGCCCGCGGGCGCTCGTTGAACAGCTCGACGGCCTGCTGCTGACTGGCGGCGGCGACATCGATCCAGCGTTCTACGGCGAAGACCGCCACCCCGACGTCGACGACGCCGAGCCGGGCCGGGATGAGTTCGAGATCGATCTGGCGCGGCGCTCGATGAACGCGTCGCTGCCGCTGCTGGCGATCTGCCGCGGCGCGCAGGTCCTCAATGTCGCCGCCGGCGGGACGCTGATCCAGGACATCCCGTCGGCGCTGAAGACGGATGTGCCGCACCGCCTCAAGGAACCGAAGCACGCGGTCGCGCACGAGATCAGTGTCGGGCCGGGAACGAAGCTCGAACGCGCTCTCGGCGAGCGTGCCGCGACGGGCACGGTCCCGGTCAACAGCCGGCATCATCAATCCGTCGGCCGCCTCGGCGCCGGCCTGCGCCAGGCCGCATCGGCGCCCGACGGCATCGTCGAGGCGATCGAGTCGGCCGCGGACGGCTACTGCATCGGCGTTCAGTGGCACCCCGAAAACTTCTGGCAGACCGGGGAATTCGCGCCGCTGTTCGAATCCTTCGTCACGGCCGCGAGGACGAGAATGCGCCGCCTCGCGCCGCCTACCCCTTCGTAAAGACGCCCAGGCTCTCGACGTGCGGGGTGTTGGGAAAGAAGTCGAAGCCGCGCAGGGACTCCAGGACGTAGCCGCCGTCGAGCAGCTTTCGTGCATCCCGCGCCAGCGTCGCCGGATCGCAGGAGACGTAAACGATCCGCGCCGGCTCGCGCGAGAGCATGGCAGCCATCGCCTGTGGCGACATTCCCGTGCGGGGCGGGTCGACGATCGCCGTACCTGCCGCGCGGCAGTGACGGCAACGCCTCTTCGACTGCCTCCAGTTTCACCGTCAGCGATTCCTTGAACGGCGCGGCGTTTCGCGCCAGGTCGACGCCGCTGGTCCGATCGCCCTCGACGGCAACGACCGCGGTGCCACCGGCCGACGCCACGGCGACGGCGAACAACCCGACCCCGGCGTAAAGATCGAGTACTGGTGACGAGGCCGGTATGGCGTCGAGCACGGCGTTGACCAGCGACGCCAGAAGAAAGCGATTGGCCTGAAAGAAAGCTTCGGGGTGGCGCGCGAGAATGCCGCCGTCGACGCGGCCGTCTGTCAGTGTGCTCAGCGAATCGCTGACCACCGGGTCGCCAGCGCTCGCGCGACGTCCGCCACGATCGCGGACGACCTGTCCGCGCAGCGTGCCGCCGGCGTCGATTGCACGCAGCGCGGCGTCACTCATGTCGAGCACCTCGAACACGTCGAACCCGGACGGGATGCGATCGACCTCGATCGCGAGCGCGCGTTCGCTGGCGGAAACGTTCTCGATGAGCTCAATCGACAGCACCTGGGCGCCGGCGGCTGCCAGCGCGCCCACCGCGGCGTGCACGACGTCGAGCGCCTGCATCGTGAGCTGCCCGGTAGCTGCGGCGTCGCACCATTCGTGGCTGCCCTCGCGATAGAACCCGGCGCGGCCGCCGTCGACGTGAAACCGCGCCCGCATCCGGTAGCCCTGCTCAGGTGAAGCGGCGATCCGCACGGGGTCGGGCAACGGAATGCGGCCGATTCTGAGGAACGCGTCGTGAACAATCTCGGACTTGAGCGCGGTCTGGCGCGGGTAGGCGATGTGCGAGAACAGGCAGCCGCCGCACCTGTCGTCGCTGATGCCGGGGCGGCGATCGGCCGCTGGCTCGATCACGGCGGTTGTCGAGGCGAAAGCGAGCCGCTTGTCGGCGCGCTCGACGCGGGCACGGACTCGTTCGCCGGGCAGCGTTCCGCCGACCAGGACGACCTGCCCGTCATGGCGCGCAATCATGCGGCCACCGGCCGCCGCCTTCTCGACGACGAGCTCGATCTCCTGGCCGCTCTTCAGCATGATTCAGGCATAGGTCAGCGTCGGCAGCGCGAGTGTCTCTCGCACGAGGCGCTGGTACGCCGCCTCCACTGCCCGGGCGCGGGCATCCGCTGACATCCGGCCGCCGAGGCCGCTCAGCTCCTCCTCCGCCTCACGGCGAAGGACCGACGATTCATCCGCCGCCAGATCGGCCAGGGCTGCCCGCATCAACTGTCGATCGAGCTCGTCGAGGCGTTCGATCGCCGTGGTCCGCGACTGACCGCGCGCGTTCGCCGCTTCGGCCCCGACCCGGTCCAGCTCGGCGAGCAGCTGCTCCACTGCCTGCTCGAAGGCCGCGGACCTCGCCGTGCGCCGCGCCGTCAACCGCGCGACGGCGCGTTCGAGATGCGACGCCAGCGAGGGCTTGCGCGGCGCCGACTCCTGGCGTTCGCCCATGGCGTGAACGATGCCGACGGCGCGCCGCCATTCGTCGAACGCCGTGAGCACGTCGGCCTCGCAGAACTCGACCCGGACCGGCCGGCGACGCCCCCCCTTCGCTGCCTGACGTTCGCAGTATCGGTCGACGCCGCTGCAGGCAACCTTCAACGGCACGCCCTGCTGCGCCCAGCCGCAGACGAGCTCGAACGCCGGACCGACGATGCGCACGAGGTGGCCGCCGTTCTTCTGACAAAGGTAGGTCTCGAGCTGGCGGCAGTACTCGCCGTAGTCGTTCACGATGGTTCCAATGATAGCGGTGTTCTAAAAGTTGCAGTGCCTGGTGCGGAGTGCCTGGTGCCTGGTGCTCGAAGTGCGAGCGTGCGAGGGTGCGAGGGTGCGAGGGTGCCAGAGGGTGCGAGGTGCGGAAGTGCAAGGTGCGGAAGTGCGACGGGCGTCATGCGACGGCGCGCGCTGCTGCTCGGTGCCCTGTCGCACCTTCGCACGCCGCACCTTCGCACGCCGCACCTTCGCACGGCACTCGCACCTTCGCACGTCGCACCTTCGCACGTCGCACCTGGCACCCTCGCACCCTCGAGCCCCAGGCACCAGGCACTACGCACCAAGCACCTCGCGGTTAGTGCCGTGCCCGTCCCCAGATCAGGCGCAGCCCCTGCAGCGTGAGATCCGGCTCGACGCGCTCGATGACCGCGGTTTCGTTTGCGAGCACGGTGGCCATCCCGCCGGTGGCGATGCAGGTCGCGCGGTCGCCGTCGGGCAGCTCGGCGCGGATGCGCTGGACGATGCCGTCGACCATCGAGACGTAGCCGAAGAACAGCCCCGCCTGCATCGACGTCACGGTGGTCTGGCCGATGATCGACGGCGGCTTGCGGACGTCGACGCGCGGCAGCCGCGCGGCGCGCTGGAAGAGCGCGTCGGCCGAGATGCCGATGCCTGGACAGATGACGCCGCCGACGTACTCGCCGGCGGCGGAGATGACGTCGAAGGTCGTCGCCGTGCCGAAGTCGACGGCAATCACCGGGGTCTTCGTCGCCCGGCCGAACATCTCGTAAGCCGCGACGGCGTTGACAATGCGGTCCGCGCCGACGTCAGACTGCGGCGTGTAGAGAATCTTCATCCCGGTGTTGGTCGCAGGGTCGACGGTCAGCGGCAGCTTCCCGAAGTAGCGCTCGGCCATCTCCTCCATCGTCCCGGTCAGCGGCGGCACGACCGACGAGATGATGATGCCGTCGACGCGCGACTTCTCGACCCCGCGCTCGCCGAACAGGTGGGTGACGAGGATGCCGATCTCGTCAGCCGTCCGTTCGCGCAGGGTCTGCAGCCGCCAGCTTTGCGTCAGCTGGTCGTCTTCGAAGACGCCGAGCACGATGTTGGTGTTGCCGACGTCGATCGCGAGCAGCATCATGTCCAGGTCACCTCACCGGCTACCACCCGTTCGGTCCGGCCGTCAACGCGAACCAGCAGCGCTCCGTCGTCGGCGACGCCGGCCGCCACGCCGCGAATCCGCCCGCCGGCAGAGTCGCATTCGACCGCCGTGCCGCGCACGGAGGGCGCCAGCGCACGCCAGCGCGCGAGCAGCGGCGCGGGATCGCCTGCCTCGATTGACGGCAAACCTGCGGCGAACTCGACCAGCACCTGCGCCAGGACGGCACCAGTGTCGACGGCGCGGCCCAGCTCGGTTTCGAGCGACGACGCCCGGTTCGCCAGTTCCGGCGGGTACGCCACCGGCCGAATGTTGATGCCGAAACCGAGCACTACGTAATCCAGTCCGTCCGCCGACGAGGATGCCTCGGCGAGGATGCCGGCGATCTTGCGAGGCGGCGCCCCCGGCCCGCGCGGCGTGACGACGTCGTTCGGCCATTTGATCTCGAGCCCCAGCCCGGTCGCGTGGCGGATGCCATCGGCGACGGCCACGCCGGCGAGCAGGGTCAGAAACGGCGCCGCCCGGCGCGAGCGGAACACGAGCGACGCGTAGAGCCCGGCGCCCGGCGGCGAGTACCACGAGCGTCCGAGCCGGCCGCGGCCGGCGGTCTGCGATGCCGCCACGACCATCGTGCCTTCCGGCGCGCCATGACTGGCACAGGCGGCGGCGCGATCGTTGGTCGAGGTGGTTTCCGCAAAGTAGTGCACGGAATCGCCGAGATGGCCGCGGCGAACCGTGGTCGCGTCCAGCGCTGCCGCCAGATCGGCAGGGAGGGTGTCAGACATCCAGCTCGATTTCGAGGCTCAGATCAGCGGCCGGCGCCGAATGGGTCAGCGCCCCGATCGAGACATAGTCGGCGCCCGTCCGGGACAACTCCGGCATGCGTTCGAGGGTCACGCCACCGGACACCTCGATCTTGGCCCGGCCGGCGATTCGCGCCACGGCCTGGCGCGTGTCCTCGAGTGACAGGTTGTCGAGGAGGATGACGTCGACGCCGGCGGCGATCGCCGCGTCGACCTGTTCGAGGCTCTGCGCTTCGATCTCGATCGGCATCTCCTGGCCGGCGGCTTTCATCCGCTCGAGCGCCACCGCGACGCCACCGGCAAGGCGGATGTGGTTGTCCTTGATGAGGATGCCGTCGTCCAGGCCGCCGCGATGGTTACTGCCGCCGCCGGCGCGGACGGCGTACTTCTCCAGCGCGCGCAGCGTCGGCGTCGTCTTGCGGGTATCGAGGACGATGATGCCGCCGTTGGCGGCGTCGACGTAGCGGCGGGTCAGGGTCGCGATTCCCGACAGGCGCTGCAGGAAGTTGAGAGCGGTTCGCTCGGCCGTGAGCATCAGCGCCGCCGAGCCGCGGACGCTGGCGACGACCGTCCCCGCCTGACAGCGGGTGCCGTCCTCGTAGACGACGGCAATCTGCACCGCCGGATCGAGCTGGCGAAACGTCTCCGCGGCGACGTCCAGCCCGGCGAGCACGCACGTCGACTTGACGACGATCTCGCCGCGGCCGCGCCGCGCGGCGTCAACCGTGGCCTCGGTCGTGACGTCGCCCCAGCCGAGATCTTCCGCCAGGGCGCGCCGCACGATGCCCCGATAGACCGACGGATCGAGCGGTTCGAACGGGATGCTCTTCATGCTCAGTCGCGCGCGCCGATCGTAATCACTCTGCCCGCACCGGTGCCCCTTCGGCCGGCGCCAGTTCGACGTCGACCTGCAGCGCCTCCGAGACGAGCGTGTCGATCTGCTGAATCAAGCCCGAGGCTCGCAAGTCCTGCTCGATGTCCGGCAGCAGGGCCAGTCGGTCCTCCGGCGCCCGAATCGCGATCCGGGCAACGGCGGTCTTGAGCGGCCGCTGACCCTCCGACTTCTTCCTGCGAATCTCGCCGAGCACCTGCGCCGCGAGCTGCAGCGCCTGGGCGCCGCGATCGTCGGCGCCGCCGGCGGCGCCGAGCAATTCTTCTTCCGTCGGCCATGCCGCGGTGTGAATCGAACCCGGCCGCCACCACGACCAGACTTCTTCCGCCGCAAACGGCAGGAACGGCGCCAACAGCCGGAGGAACACCGATAGCGAGGTCAGAAGCGCCGTGTTCGCGGAGGCGGCGAGCTCGGCGCCGCGATCGCCGTAGCGGCGCGATTTCACCAGCTCGAGGTAGTTGTCGCAGAAGAACCAGAAGAAGGTCTCGGTCCGCTCGAGGACGCGGGTGTACTGGTAGCGCTCGAGATCGTCGGTCGATTCTCGAACCAGGCGCGCCAGGTTGGTCAGCAGGCCGCGGTCGACGAGCTCGGTGACGGTGCCGACCGGCTCGGGACGCGACAGGACGAACTTCGACGCGTTGAGCAGCTTGATCGCGAGACGGCGGCCGACCCGCATCTGGCCGGCATCGAATGCCGTGTCGGCGCCCGGCCGGCCGCTCGCCGCCCAGTAGCGGACGCCGTCCGAGCCGTGCTCGTCGAGCAGCGCCTGCGGCGTCACGACGTTGCCCTTCGACTTCGACATCTTCTTGCGATCGGGATCGAGGACCCAGCCCGAGATCGCGGCGTTGGTCCACGGCAGCGAGCTGTGCTCCAGCTCCGATCGCAGCATCGTCGAGAAGAGCCAGGTGCGGATGATGTCGTGCGCCTGCGGCCTGACGTCCATCGGGAAGACGCGGGCGAAGAGGTCGGGATCGTCGATCCAGCCGCCGGCGATCTGCGGCGAGATCGACGACGTCGCCCAGGTGTCCATGATGTCCGGATCGCCGGCAAAGCCACCTGGCTGACCGCGCTGAGCCGCGGTGTAGCCGGCCGGCACGTCCGTCGACGGATCGATCGGCAGCTCGGCCTCGGTCGGCACCAGCCGCGCGTCGTAGTCGACGACGCCATCCTCGCGGATTCGATACCAGACCGGGAACGGGACGCCGAAGAACCGCTGCCGGCTGATGCCCCAGTCGCCGGCGAGGCCGTTGATCCAGTTCTCGAGCCGCGCCTGCATGTAGGAGGGATGCCAGTGGAGCTCACGCCCGCGCGCGAGCAGCGCTTCGCGGAACTCCATCGTCTTGATGAACCACTGGCGGCTCGAGACGATCTCGAGCGGACGATCGCCCTTCTCGTAGAACTTCACCGCGTGGGTAATCGGACGCGGGTCGCCGAGCAGGTCGCCGCTCTCCTTCAACTGCTCGACGACTCGGACGCGCGCCTTGGCGGCGGACAGGCCGGCGACCTGATCGTAGAGCGACTGGGCCACGGCGGGAGCGGTCGACTCCCATCCCGGCTCGCCCCAGGTCACCGGCTTGAACGTGCCGTTGGCCTGAATCACCGCCCGCACCGGCAGGCTGAGCTCGCGCCACCAGACGACGTCGGTCACGTCGCCGAACGTACAAATCATCGCGACGCCGCTGCCCTTCTCGGGATCGGCGAGCGGGTGCGGCTTCACCGGCACGCGGACGCCGAAGAGCGGCGTGACGACGTGGGTGCCGAAGAGCGGCTGGTAGCGGGGATCGTCGGGATGGGCGACGAGCGCGACGCAGGACGGAAGCAGCTCGGGCCTGGTCGTGTCGATCTCGACGTAGCCGCCCGCCTCCCTGGCGAAGCGGACGCGATGGTAGGCGCCCGGCTGTTCCCGATCCTCGAGCTCGGCCTGGGCGACGGCGGTGCGGAAGTCGACGTCCCAGAGGGTCGGCGCCTCGAGCTGATACGCCTGGCCACGCGCGAGCAGTCGCAGAAACGAAAGCTGCGACAGCCGCTGGGCCCGGCGGCCAATCGTCGCGTAGGTCGTCGACCAGTCGACCGACAGGCCGAGATGCCGCCAGAGCTGCTCGAAGACCTTCTCGTCTTCAGCCGTCAGCCGCGTGCAGAGCTCGATGAAGTTCGGCCGCGAGATCGGGATCGGCTGCTTCCCCGGCTTGTCGGGCGGCACGAACGCCGGATCGTAGGGCAGCGACGGGTCGCAGCGGACGCCGAAGTAGTTCTGCACCCGGCGTTCGGTTGGCAGGCCGTTGTCGTCCCACCCCATCGGGTAGAACACGGCCTTGCCGCGCATCCGCTGAAAGCGGGCGACGACGTCGGTGTGGGTGTACGAAAACACGTGGCCGACGTGCAGCGAACCGCTGACGGTCGGCGGCGGCGTGTCGATCGAATACACATCGGCGCGCGATCGCGTCCGATCGAACCGGTAGATTGCGTCAGCGTCCCAGCGCTCGGTCCATTTCTGTTCGAGACCTTCGAGCGCCGGCTTGTCGGGAACGGCGATGGGATGATTCAGGTCGAAGCCCGCGGGCATATCCTGACGATTCTACCGTTTGTTGGCGGAGGGGCACGAGGACTTCAGTTCTGCGCCTTGATGCGGGAGATCTCCTCGCGAACGAGCCGCTCGGCGGCATCGAGAACCGCCGCTCGCATGCTGTCGTCACCCAGCCGGGCGATGACGCGGCGGGCGATCTCGTCGATGATCTCGGCTGGAAGCGCCGCGATATCGACGCGGGCCGGGGCCGGCGCATGCTCCGCCGCGAGCAGCGCGGCAAAGGCATCCTGCAGTTCGACCTCGCGGAACGAGTCGCCGGCCGACGGCGGCGCGGGCGGCGCCGAAGGGCGCGGGCGCTGGCACGGCTTCGGCCCCGCCGGCGCGGCGGCCGCCGGCTGCGGCCGACCGGTCCCGCCGCTGGGTCCGTGCGAGTGCGACGACGGTGGCTCGGCAGGCGGCGCGCTGCCCTTGACGCGGGCACCGGCCACCGGCACCATCGGCTCGGACGGCGGCTGCTGCTGCGAGGCCTTGCTGGCCAGCGCCGCGTCGAGCCGATCGAAGTAATCCTCGAGCGAGTGCGCCGCCGTCTCGGGTTTGTTGTCCGGTCTCGCGGCCGCGGCCAATGGCCTGGCCTCGGTCTGCGGCTCCCGCTTGCCCGCCAGCAGCTCGCGGACGCGACTGATGACCATCTGCGGCTCGAACGGCTTGACCAGGACGCCGTCGCAGCCGACGGCGCGGGCGCGGACTTCGTCGACCGGCTCGAAGGCGCCGGTCAGGAGCAGCACCGGGATGTGCGCCAGCTTCGGGTCGCCCTTGATGAAGGCGGCCACCTCGTAGCCGTCGCGTTCCGGCATGCCGACGTCGGCCAGGACGATATCGGGCGGCTCTGCCTGGACCCGCGCGATCGCCTGCTGGCCGTCGCCCACTGCCGTGACCGTGATGTCCTCGTCGGCGAACGTCAGCTCGATGACGCGCTGAATCGTCACGCTGTCGTCGGCAAGCAGAAGCTTCGGTGCCACTATGCCTGCTCCGCCCGCGCCCGCACGTTACCGTTGATGAAGTCGATGATGTGCTGCATCGGCGTTCCCGGCAGAAAGATCCCCTTGACGCCCATCGCCTCGAGCTTCGGAATGTCGACGTCCGGGATGATCCCGCCAATCACGACCAGGACGTCCGCCATGCCCCTGTCGCGCAGGAGCTCCATCACGCGCGGACAGATGTGCATGTGGGCGCCGGACAGGATCGAGAGGCCGATCACGTCGGCATCCTCCTGCAGCGCCGCCGAGACAATCTGCTCGGGCGTCTGCCGCAGGCCGGTATAGATCACTTCCATGCCGGCATCACGCAGCGCCCGCGCGATCACCTTCGCGCCACGGTCGTGGCCGTCGAGTCCCGGCTTGGCGATGACAACGCGGATCTTGGCCATGTTGTTGAGACTGTGAACTTCCCCGTCGAACGGAGCTGCCCTTCCGACTTCCGACTTCGAACTTCGCTTGAACTTCCGACTTCGAACTTCCACTTTTACTTCGAACTTCGACCTTCGACCTTCGAACTTTCTTCAAATGAGCGGCACTTCTTCCCACTCGCCCCACACCTCACGCAGCGCGTCGCACATTTCGCCGATCGTCGCGTAGGCGCGGACGCAGTCGAGCAGCGGGTACATCGTGTTGCCGTCGCCGCGCGCCGTTTCCCGCAGGGCATCGAGCGTCTGCCGCACCCTGATGTTGTCGCGGCTCTGGCGCAGCGTTTCCAGGCGCGCCAGCTGGGTCTCGGCGGTGCGCTCGTCGATGTAGAGAATCGGTACCGGCTTCTCGTCCGGCTGGACGAAGTCGTTGACGCCGACGATGACCTTGTCGCCGGACTCGACGCCCTGCTGGAAGCGGTACGACGCTTCGGCAATCTCCCTCTGCGGGAAGCCTTCCTCGATCGCCTCGACCATGCCGCCGAAGCGGTCGATGGCATCGAAGTACTCCCGGGCGCCGCGCTCCATGTCGAGCGTCAGCCGCTCGACGAAGTACGAGCCGCCGAGCGGATCGACGACGCCGGCGACGCCGCTCTCGTAGGCGATGACCTGCTGCGTCCGCAGCGCCAGTGTCGCTGCCGCCTCAGTCGGCAGCGCCAGCGCCTCATCGAGCGAGTTCGTGTGCAGCGAATTGGTGCCGCCGAGCACCGCCGCCAGCGCCTGCAGGGCGGTGCGGACGACATTGTTGTACGGCTGCTGCGCCGTCAGCGAGACGCCGGCGGTCTGGGTGTGGAAGCGCAGCTTCCAGGAGCGCTCGTTTCGCGCCTTGAAACGGTCGCGCATCACTTCCGCCCAGAGCTTGCGGGCGGCGCGAAACTTGGCGATCTCCTCGAAGAAATCGCTGTGCGAGTTGAAGAAGAACGAGATGCGCGGCGCAAAATCGTCGACGTCGAGGCCGCGGTCGACGCCGTACTGCACGTACTCGATGCCGTCGCGGAGCGTGAACGCCAGCTCCTGCAGCGCCGTCGAGCCGGCTTCGCGAATGTGGTAGCCGCTGACCGAGACCGTGTTCCAGCGCGGCACCTCGTTGGCGCAGAACGCGAAGACGTCGGTGATCAGCCGCATCGAGTCGCGAGGCGGGTAGATGAATTCCTTCTGGGCGATGAACTCTTTCAGGATGTCGTTCTGGATCGTGCCCGACAGCTGCTTCCAGTCCGCGCCCTGCTGCTCGGCGACGACGAGGTACATCGCGAAGACCATCGAGGCCGGCGAGTTGATCGTCATCGACGTCGTGATGTCGGCGAGCGCGATGCCGTCGAACAGCCGCTCCATGTCGGCGAGCGAGACGATGCTGACGCCGCATTTTCCGACCTCGCCGAGCGAGAGCTCGTGGTCCGGGTCGCGGCCCATCAGGGTCGGCAGATCGAAGGCGACGCTGAGGCCGGTGCCGCCCGCCTGGAGCAGCGCCTTGTATCGCGCGTTGGTTTCTTCCGGCGTCCCGAACCCGGCAAACTGGCGCATCGTCCAGAGCTTGCCGCGGTAGCCGGTGGGATGGATGCCGCGCGTGTAGGGAAACTCGCCCGGCGCGCTGGTATCGCCCGGCTCGGGCAGATCGTCGCCGGCGTAGAGGCGCTCGATCGGGCGGCCGGAGATGGTGGTGAACTCCGCGCGACGCTCGGGCGCTTTCTTCAGCGCCGGCGCGAGCGTCTCGCGCTCCCAGCGCTGCTTCGCGGTCTCGACCGTCGCACCTTTCATAGGGACGGCCTCATTATAGCCCGCGACTGCTCAAGGACTTGCGCAGCCCGGCACGCAACCGCCGGCCAGAAAGACGAATGCCGCGAGAGGCTGGGGAGCCCGGCCTCTCGCGGCAACGTCTAGCAACGACCCGATTGTCGAACTACTGCTGGTTGGCGCAGATCGCCCAGACGCGGAACTGGACGTTGCTGCGGCCGCTGGACCCGTTCCGCAGCGACACCAACCAGCCGTTAGTGGTGGGCGCTGACGCGACCAGGCTCATCTGCACGGCAACACCCGCCCCGGGCGTCGGCTCCTCGCCGGGAGCACCTGGAATCAGCGGCTCGAAGCCGCCGCCGAGCGGCGACTTGCCCGTTGAACAGGCCACCGACGCGGTCATGATGTGCAGACTCGCCGGGTTGTAGACCTCGCTGTTCGCCGCGACCGTCTCGTAGCCGGTCAGCCCGCCCGGCGCTCCAGCCGGCCCCTGCGGCCCCACCGGCCCGACGCCGCCCGGCAATCCCATCGCGCCGGCCGGTCCCGCGGTCCCGCAGGCCCCGCCGGTCCCATTGCGCCCGGCGCACCGGCCGGACCCGCAGGTCCCACCGCCCGCCGCGCCCGTCGCACCCGTCGCACCCGCCGCACCCGCCGGCCTGCCGGCCCAACCGGCCCGCCGGGCCTGCCGGCCCTGCCGGTCCCGCCGGACCTCCGCGCCCGCCACCCCCGCCGGTCCCGCGGGACCCTGCGGCCCGGCCGGGCCCGCCGGGCCTGGCGTGCCGCTGCCGCCGCCGGCGAGCGTCTTCGAGACGAAGAACACGCCGCGCTCGACATCATGATTGCCGCGTGCCACGGTAAACAGGTACGTCCCTTCCTTCACCTCGTCAGGGAACTGCACCACGATTTCGGTATTGCTCGCGCGCAGCACCTTCATCTGCTGCGTCTCGCAGAACACCGTCGGCTTCTTGCCGAAGTTCGATCCCTTCAGCGTGACGGTCTCGTTCGCGACGTCGACGAACGCCGCCGTGACGACGAGCGGCTTCCACTTGTCGAAGTCGAAGTTGAAGAAGCGATCCTCGACGCGTCCTTCCTGTCCCTGACCGGCCCCTTGCGCCGCGGCGCCAACGGCACTCGAGAGCACCATCGCCACAGCCACGAGTCCACGATTCACAGTCTGCATGACCACTCCTCCCCCGTGCCCCACGGATGAGCAAGGCGAGGACCAGCGAACTCTGCCGTATGTAACCGCCTGAGCCGCCGAACGTTGGCGGCGCAATTACAGGCGTGAAATCGCCGCGTCCTACTCAAAAGTGTTGCGTCCTGGCACACAGCACTCACTAAAACGACCTCGTGCGGATGCCAGCGGCGCGACTCCCGGCGCTGCCGGAGGCCGTCCCTTGACTTGCCCGGTCGCAAACGTTTAGCTTGGTCCGTTTGCGTTTTTGACGGCGAGCGGTCCGTGCGCGGCCGTGGCGCGAAGGAGCGATATGGAAGGCGAAGGCAGCATTTTCAACGCAATGCTCCAGGAGTTCGACGGCGCCGCGCGCCTGCTCGGGCTCGATCCGGGCATCTGGAAGATCCTGACCAATCCGAAGCGACAGATCTGCGTCTCGTGCCCGATCCAGATGGACAACGGCGAGATCGAAGTCTTCACCGGCTATCGCGTGCAGTACAACATCACGCTCGGTCCGGCCAAGGGCGGCATCCGCTATCACCCCGACGTCACGCTCGACGAGGTCACGGCGCTCGCGGCCTGGATGACCTGGAAATGTGCCGTCGCCCACGTCCCGTTCGGCGGCGGCAAGGGCGGCATCATCTGCGATCCGACCCGGATGTCGCGGCGCGAGCTCGAGGCGCTGACGCGCCGCTATGTCGCAGAGATCATCGATGCCATCGGCCCGGAAAAGGACGTGCCCGCGCCCGACGTCAACACCAACGACCAGGTGATGGCGTGGATCATGGACACCTACAGCATGCACGTCGGCCACACCGAGACGGCGGTCGTGACCGGCAAGCCGATCGAGATGGGCGGCTCGCTCGGCCGCCGCGAAGCCACCGGCCGCGGCGTCATGATCGTGACGCGCGAGGCGGCGAAACATCTCGGCCTCGACATCAAAGGCGCGACCGTCGCCGTCCAGGGGTTCGGCAACGTCGGCTCGGTTTCAGCCGATCTGCTGGCGAAGATCGGCGCGAAGATCGTGGCCGTCACGGACTGGAAGGGCGGCGTCTACAACGCCGCCGGGCTCGACATCTCGAAGATGCTCGACTACTCCCGTCAGCACAAGACGATCGACGGCTTCCCCGGCGGCGAGCCGCTCGAGAACGAGCAGCTCTTCTCGCTCGACGTCGACGTCCTCGTCCCGGCGGCGCTCGAGAATCAGATCACGGACGAGAACGCGCCGTCGATCAAGGCCAAGATCATCGCCGAGGGCGCGAACGGCCCGACGACGCCGGACGCGCATCGCATCCTGCACGAGCGCGGCGTGTTCGTGATTCCCGACATCCTCGCCAACGCCGGCGGCGTCACGACCTCGTACTTCGAATGGGTCCAGGATCGTCACGGCTACTTCTGGGAAGAAGAGGAAGTGAACAAGCGGCTGGAGGCGAAGATGGTGGAAGCGTTCGAGGACGTGCTGCAGACGTCGCTGAAGTACAAGACCGACCTTCGCACCGCCGCCTACATCGTCGCCATCAACCGCGTCGCGACCGTGACGCGGATGCGCGGCATGTACGCGTAGGGCTTCGCAAAAAATGGCTCAGGGCTCAAGGCTCAGGGCTCAGGGGGCTCATGGGCCGCCTTCGGCCCTGAGCCGTCCTGAGCCGTGAGCCCTGAGCCCTGAGTCTTCCGTCAGCGTCCCAGCCTGAAGGCCAGCACTTCCTGCGCCGAACTGCCGTCCGACTTCGCGTTCAATTCGACCAGGTAATCTCCGGCGGCGAGCTGCGCCAGCGCGAGGTCGAGCTCCACCATCGATCCCGACATGCGCACCGGGACTTCGGACATGGCGTCGCCATTGCGATTCAGCAGGCGGGCGGTGACGGTCGGCGCAGTGCCGCCCGGCGCGTAGGCCTCGGCGCGGAGCCCGATCCGCTCGGTGCGCGAGAAGACGCGGTCGGCGACGGGGACGGCGTCGGGATTCGCCAGCAGCGCCTGGAGCTCGCGCGGGGTGCGGGCGCGGAAGACACGGGGCGTGCCGATCGACACCTGGACCTTGGTGTAGTCGGGCACCGAGATCTCCTGCGTCGACGAATCCATGACCTGGTTATCAGCCGTCTGCACGACCATGCGCAGCTGCAGCTGTCCGGGCGGCGCGTCGAACGACGCCGCCGCCGCGGCCCCGCCCGGCGCGGACGTGGCCGGCGGCTGATCGGGCACCCGGCCGCGGAAGATCGGGCGTCCGTCCGGCGCCAGGGCCGTGAGCGTCACGTGGGTGGCGCCGGCGTCGCCGGTGCGGCGCGCTTCACCCGGCGCCGCAGCGATCGGCTCCCAGGCGAAGGTGACGCGGGACTTCCCCGCTTCGCCGCGGGCTGTCCCGATCCAGAAGCGCGCCGGACGGCCGCGCGCCGTGTCGACGAGCCCGGTCAATGCCTTGGCAACCGCCGGCGGCGCCTCCGCTCTCGTCGGCGCCGTCGCCCGCGCCGCAGCTTCAGCGGTGTAAGCCCAGTAGCCTTTCCGCGCCCGCACGTCGACGCCGCGCCGCGTCACCTCGACCTCGATGCGATGGAAGCGGCCGTCGGTTGGCGCCTGGGTCGAGTTGTAGCCGAGGAGGTAGTAACCGCTCGAGTCGCGGATGATCTGCTGCATCCCGGTCGCGAGATCGTTGCGGTTGATGATGGCGCGGCCGTCGGTGTTCTCGGCCAGCGCCCGCAGGTTGTCGAGCGCGTTGTCGAGGTGCATCTTGTCGACCTGCAGCCCGATGCCCTGGTTGATGTCGTACTCGAATGGCGCCAGGCCGCGGGGATCGACGGCGTAGATCGACGTGTTGTTGCGGTTGGCCTCGGCGAAGATCAGCGTCAGGTCCGACATCATGTCGGCCATGTTGAGGAACTCGGTGCGATCGCTTGCGGCCAGGCTGGGATTGTTCCTGGCCGGATTGCCGACGCCGGGCATCGCCGCGACCGGATCGTCGAGCTGCGGCGGCAGCGTGTTGGAGAATCCTTCGCTGACGAAGATGATCGACTTGCGCCCCTCGCGCAAGCCACCGAGCTTGATCGCCGCTCCCTTGATCGCCGTCATCACCACCTGGTTGCGGACGCGTTCGACGGTCGACGCCGGGTAGTAGGCGTACTTCTCCTCGAACTCGTTGCGCGGCAGATAATTGAAGCGTCGTCCCTCGAACTTCTCGATGGCGCTGATCAGGCTCTGGCGGTTGCGCGTGAACGAGAGCTCGTGGATCGAGGTCAGCGGATACATGATCGCGACCATGTCGAGCGGCCCGAGCTGGTTCTGGACGAAGTCGATCAGCGGCTTGCGCACGACCATGTCGTTGCCGCGGCGGACGTGATAGTCGTCGAGGAAGAGGACGAAGAGCCGCACGTCCGGCCGCGCCGCTTCGCGCTGCTCGTCATAGAGCGACTTGATCTCGGTCGGCATCGGCGCGTCGATGTTCTTGCCGTCGTCGACCTTGACGATGGAGAACGATTCGATCGCCTGCGGCTTGCCGTCTTCCTTGACGCGGAACTCCTCGGGCTTGAGGTCGAGTACCGGGTTGCCCTTGCGATCGGTGACGATGACGTCGACGCGGACGAAGTTGATGCCGCTGCGGATGACCGGCGGCTGCTGCGGCGGCGGATCCTGCGGCGGCGGCTTTTCCTGGGCTGCCGGCGGCGGCTTCTCTTGTGCCGCCGGCGGCTGCGGCTGGCTCGATTGACGCGCCGAGGGATGGGCGACGATGGTCAGCGTCAGCACCAGTCCGGCGCCAATCAGGGCTGAGGTTCGCATGAATACTCCCGCGATCTCGAGACAGGCCGCGTCTCCGGGAATGATAGCATTGGGCCTGAGCCCGGCCGGAGCTGCGGCCCCATTCTTTCGTCCCATCGCTTTCGTCCATTCTCCAGGGAGTCACGCGCGTGACCGAGGACGTCGCCGACATCATCCAGCCGCTCTCGATCCTGGCCGAAGACGAGCAGTTGTTTCGCGCCAGCGTCCGCGAGTTCGCCGAGGCGCAGATTCGTCCGCTCGTGCGCGAAATGGACGAGCAGGCGAAGATTCCGCGGGCGCTGATCGACAAGCTGTTCGATCTCGGCGTCATGGGCATCGAGATTCCCGAGGCCTTCGGCGGGGCTGCCGGCCGCTTCTTCCACTCCGTGCTCGCGGTCGAGGAGATCTCCCGCGTCGATCCCTCGATCGGCGTGCTGGTCGACGTCCAGAACACTCTCGCCATCAACGCGCTGCTGCGCTTCGGCAACGACGACATCAAGCGCCGCTGGCTCCCCAGGCTGGCATCCGGCACGGTCGGCGCCTACGCGCTGTCAGAAGCCGGTTCCGGCAGCGACGCCTTCGCGCTGACATCGAAAGCGCGGGAAGACGGCGACGCCTACGTGCTCAACGGCCGCAAGCTGTGGATCACCAACGGCAACGAAGCCGACCTCTTCATCATCTTCGCGACGGTCAACCCGGAGGCCGGCTACAAGGGCATCACCGCGTTCCTGGTCGAGCGCGGCGCCGCCGGCTTCACGATCGGCAAGAAGGAAGACAAGCTCGGGATTCGCGCCAGCAGTACCTGCGAGCTGATCCTCGACGAGTGCCGGGTGCCGAAGTCCCATGTGCTCGGCGAGGTCGGCAAGGGCTACAAGACCGCGATTGAAACGCTCAACGAAGGGCGCATCGGAATCGGCGCGCAGATGATCGGGCTCGCCCGCGGCGCGCTCGATCACGCGATCGCCTATACGAAGGAACGGAAGCAGTTCGGGAAGGCTGTCGCCGAGTTCCAGGGGGTTCAGTTCCAGCTGGCGCGAGCCGCCGCAGAGCTCGAGGCGGCACGGCTCACTGTCTACAACGCCGCGCGACTGCGCGATGCCGGGCGGCCATTCCTGACCGAAGCCGCCATCTGCAAAATCCTGTCATCGGAGGTCGCCGAGCGCGTCGCGTCGCTCGCCGTCAACCTTTTCGGCGGCAACGGGTTCGTCAAGGAATATCCGGTCGAGAAGCTGTATCGCGACGCGAAAATCGGCCAGATCTACGAAGGCACGTCCAACCTCCAGCTCCAGACCATCGCCAGGCAGATCCTGAGCTGAAGCCGCCCGTCTTCCGCCACCCCTTCGCACAACGCGCGATCGGCGTCGTGGACGTGCCCGGGCGGTTTGAACGGATGACGGACGGCCGATGGGGTCGCGATCTGGTTCTGCGTCTTGCTGTCCGGTTCTACGTCTTGCTGTCCGGTTCTACGTCTTGCTGGTATCGCGGCGCCGCTCGTTCTCGTCCTCGGCTGTATCGCCAAGCCCGGTGGTCTCGCCACCGGTTTCGATCCCCAGGATATCTCCGGGCTGAGCCCGCTTGCCCAGATGCGGGCTGACATCACCGCCGTCGGACTTACGATCGGCATCGACCTCAACCACCTCGACCGTCTCGACGAGGTCGACCTGCTTCGCCGCGCGGCGGGCGTCGGTCAGCTCGTTCCCAATGTTGGCATCTCGAGTGTTCTCTGCCATGAAACCTCCCTCACGAGGATCAAGGCTGCAAGAAGAACACCATGCTCAGTCGCGCAGCAGGTGCTCGGCGATGACCATCCGCTGGACTTCCGACGTGCCCTGATAAATCTCCGTCGCCCGGACGTCGCGGAACAGGCGCTCCACGACCGAGCCGTGACGATACCCCTTCGATGCCAGGATCTGCATCGCCTTGTCCGCGGCGCGATGCGCCGCTTCCGACGCGGCGAGCTTCGCCATCGACGCGTGCGGCGTCGCGCCGCGCGGCGCGCGATCGATCTGATCGGCCGCCTTCAACGTCAACATCCGCGCCGCATCGAGCTCGGTCGTCATGTCGGCGAGCATCCACTGGATTGCCTGGTAGTTGCCAATCGGCTGGCCGAACGCGGACCGGGTGCGGGCATGCGCGACCGCCTCGGCGAGCGACGCCTCGCCAACGCCCAGCGCCTGCGCTGCGATCGCGACACGCCCGCCCTCGAGCGCCCACATCGCCAGCTTGAAGCCTTCACCGAGTCCACCGAGCAGGCAGTCGGCGCCGATGCGAACGTCGCGCAGCTCGAGATCCATGCAGCCGAGGCCGCGCACGCCGAGCGAATCCGAGGCGGCCACCCGGGTGATGCCCGGACTGTCCATCGGCACGAGGAAGGCGCTGACGCCGCGGCCGCGCAGTCCGGGCTGCGTCGCGGCGAAGACGATGGCCAGATCGGCCGCTTCGGCGTTGGCAACCCAGACCTTGCGGCCGTTGAGCACGTAGCCGCGGTCGTCGAGCCGGGCGACCGTCTGCTGGTTGGCGGCGTCGGACCCGGCGTCTTCCTCCGACAACGCGAACGCGCCGAGGCTGGCGCCGCTCGCCAGCCGCGTCAGCCACGTCTGCTTCTGGGCGTCGGAGCCGAACGCCAGCAGCGGTTCGGCGACCAGTGAGTTGTTGACGGCGGCAATCACCGCCACCGTCGCGCTCGCCTTGGCGAGCTCCTCGAGCGCGAGTGTGTAGCTGACGTAGTCGCGGCCGGCACCGCCGTCAGCGCCGGGAATCGTGACCCCCATCAGGCCGAGCGCCGCGGCCTCGGTGACGAGATCACGCGGAAACGCGCCCTGCTGGTCGATCGCCGCCGCCCGCGGCGCGACCCGCTCGCGCGCGAAGCGCGCCACGCGCTCCTGAAACGCCTTCTGATCATCGGTCAGCGAGAGGTCCATAAGCTGCTCACGACGCTATCACAGGAGCTGACGCGCAGAGATGAAGCTCCGCGCTACGTCGGAGGGTGACGCTTTAGCTTCGCCGACGCGGAGCTGAAGCTCCGCGCCACGGACGGCAGCCTACGTCGCCAGCTGCTCGAAGATCGGCCGCAGCCTCGCGGCGCTGACCGTCAGTTCTTCGGGCAGCACCCGCGTCTCGCCGACGACGGTCATGAAGTTGGTGTCGCCGGTCCAGCGCGGGACGACGTGCAGGTGCAGGTGATCGAGAATGCCGGCGCCCGCCGACTGGCCGAGGTTGAGCCCCATGTTGAGGCCGTTCGGGGCGTAGGCCTCACGGATCGCCCGTTCGGCGCGCGCGGCGAGCTGCATGATCTCGGTGAGCTCGTCGCCGGCCGCCTCGGTCAGCCAGGCGATGTGGCGATTGGGCACGACCATCAGGTGGCCGTTGTTGTACGGAAAGCGATTGAGGATGACGTAGGCCAGCGTGCCGCGAAAGACGACGAGCGACTCATCCACGCCGTCGCGCGCGTCGCAGAACACGCACGCCGACGAGCGCGCGGCACCGGTCACGTATGACAGCCTCCAGGGCGACCAGAGTTGTTCCACGGAAGTGAACGATGGACGACGCTCGACGGCAGCCGGCGCCGACCGGGTGGCTCAGCGCTCGGGAAACGAATCCTGCGATTCCGGGCCGGCCGGCGGTGCATCTGGCGTCGCCGGCGCCGGCGGCGGCTCGGACGACGTCATCGCCTCCGCTTCGCGATTGATCAGTTCCTTGAGCTCTTTGCCGGGCTTGAAGTACGGCACCTTCTTCGGCGGCACGTCGACCTTGTCGCCGGTTTTCGGGTTCCGGCCCTTCCGCGGCTCGCGCCGGCGGAGGCGGAAACTGCCGAACCCGCGCAACTCGATCTTCTCGCCGCGATGGAGCGCGTCGATGATGCTCTTGAAGACAGTGTCGACGATGACCTCGGAGTGCTTCTTGGTCAGGTCGGAGACCCTGGAGACCTCCTCGACGAGCTCCGCCTTGGTCATGCTGCCGGTGTTCATAAAGTCACCCCCAGCTCCCAGCCACAGCTATCAGCCATCAGCGCATGGCTGAGGCTGACAGCTGACAGCTGAAGGCTGCTGCTACTGCTGATGCTTGAAGTGATCGCCGAGCGTCACTTCAGGACGTCCGGTCGTCTCGGAGTATGCCTCCCAGTCGGCCCGGAACTCGTCGCTCTTCAGCGCGCGGATGCTGAGCCCGATCTTCCGCTCGGCCGGGATGAGCTTGATGATCTTCATCTGGTAGGGCTCACCCACCTTCAGCTCGAGCTTCTCGTCCTTGCCGGCGTGCTGCGAGTCGTCGAACTCCGAGACGTGGATCAGGCCTTCGATGCCCTCGGCCAGCTCGACGAAGGCGCCGAAGTTGGTCACGCGAACGACCTTCCCTTCGACCACATCGCCGACGTGATGCTGGGTGAAGAACTCGTCCCACACATCCGTCTGCAGCTGCTTGAGGCCGAGCGACAGGCGCTGGTTCTCGGCGTCGATGTTGAGCACCATCGCTTCGACGGTGTCGCCCTTCTTCAGCACCTCCGACGGGTGCTTCAGGCGCTTGCTCCACGACATGTCCGAGATGTGGATCAGCCCGTCGATGCCCTCCTCGACCTCGACGAAGGCGCCGAACTCGGTCAGGTTGCGGACCTTGCCGGTGATCGTCGTGCCGATCGGGTACTTCTCGGTCAGCTCGTGCCAGGGGTTGCTCTCGACCTGCTTCAGGCCGAGCGAGATCCGCCGCGCGCCGGGGTCGACCCCGAGGACCATCGCCTCGACGCTGTCGCCGACGTTGAGGATCTTCGACGGGTGCTTGACCCGCTTGCTCCAGGACATCTCCGAGACGTGGATCAGCCCCTCGACGCCCGGCTCGAGCTCGACGAATGCGCCGTAATCGGTGAGGCTGACGACCTTGCCGCTCATGCGCGCTCCGACCGGGTAACGCTCGATGACGTTCGACCACGGGTCGTTCTTCAGCTGCTTGTGGCCGAGCGAGACGCGCTCGGTCGCCGGGTCGTACTTCAGGACGGTGACGTCGATCTCGTCGTTGACCTTGAACAGCTCTGACGGGTGCGAGACCCGGCCCCACGACATGTCGGTGATGTGGAGCAGGCCGTCGATGCCGCCGAGATCGATGAACGCGCCGTAGTCGGTGATGTTCTTGACGACGCCGGTGAGAACCTTGCCCTCGGCCAGCGTGTCGAGCGTGTGCTTCTTCTTCTCGGCGTTCTCTTCTTCGAGGAGGACCTTCCTCGACAGCACGATGTTGCCGCGCTTCTTGTTGACCTTGATGACGCGCATGCGCAGTTCCTGGCCGCGCAGGGCGTCGAGGTTGCGCACAGGCCGGACGTCGATCTGCGAGCCGGGGAGGAACGCGCGGACGCCGATGTCGACCGCCAGTCCACCCTTGATTCGCTCGATGACTCGGCCGATGACGACCTTCCGCTCGGCATACGCCTTCTCGACGTCGTCCCAGATCTTCATCTTCTCGGCCTTCTCGCGCGAGAGGACGACGTAACCGTCGCGATCTTCGGTTCGCTCGAGGAGGACGTCGACGATGTCGCCAGGCTGCACTGCAATCTGGCCGGTCTCATCCACGAACTCGTCGATCGCGATGATGCCTTCGGACTTGTAGCCGACGTCGACGATGACTTCGGAAGGGGTCACTTTCAGGACGGTGCCCTTCACGACTTCGCCTTCCGCGATATTGCGGAAGCTGCTATCGTAAAGGTTCAGCAGGGCTTCGTATTCCTGCCGATCGATATGCTCTTCGAGCGCACCTCCTCTGGGAGTAATGTGTTGCGTCTTGTCAGTTGCCATCTAAACGGGTCCTCCTCGATCGTACTTGCCCGGATCTCAGCTCGGGCGGGCTGTAGGATGCATCGCTGTGATTTGCGATAAGCAGTAGAAGATACATCACTTAGGGGCACGGAGTCAAACCGGCATGGCCAAAAAACAGGCACGACGACGAACCTCGAGCGCGGCACGAGCGACGAACCGGCCCAGCAAGGCCGCCCGACGCAGTCAGAAGCCCGGCGCCGCCCGCGCGAAATCATCGAAATCCCTGAAAGCCCGGAAAGCTCCAAGAACAGCGCAGCCGACGCGCCAGGCATCCCGCCCTAAGGCGAAGCCGGCCGCGGCCGGCCGACGCAGCGCCGCGAAGAAGGCGACACCGGCAAAGAAAGTCGCAAAGGCGACTCCACCCAAGAGCGCGATGAAGGCCGCGACGGCGGCAAAGACTACGGCCAAGGCAGTGAAGAAGGTCGCGGCCCCGCGGGTGTCGCGTCCCTCGCGTCAGCGCACGGCGCCCTCGCTCAACCGTAGCCGCAGGCATCTGCCCGAAATCGAAGACAACGTGCCGACGCCGCCCTCGTCGCTGGATCTCGATCGCACGCCATCCGCGGCACGTTCAGGCCGCCAGGAGATGCGCGAGTCGATCCTGGAGCACAACGAGACCGGCCCCGAGCTCACGGGCGGAGACGTCGACGCGAGCTGGGAAGATGCCTACGCCGTCGGCGACGAAGCCCCGGGCGGCGACAATCCGACCCCGGACCAGGATCGCGTCGACGATATCGGCCGCGCCCTCGGAGTCGAGTACCAGGACAACGAAGAGCTCAAGGCGTCCGAGAAGATCTCCGATCGCGACAAGCATCGCTGGGAGCTCGACCCGGCGTCGTCGGAAGATTATCGGGACCGCGACTAGTCTCAACCGAGGCGGGGCGTCGGCCCCGCCTGGTTCCACTACGATGCCAGCTCGACGTTCATCCATCCCCGCACCGAGTTGATCAGCCAGACGCGCCCGGCCCGCTGAAGCTGGTCGATCGACACGCGCTGCTCCACCACGTCGCCCGACGCCAGCAGCGCTGCCCGCATCACTCCCGGAAGCAGTCCGCACTCGACCGGCGGGGTGACACGCCGGCCGTCGATCTCGGCGATGATGTTCGCCTCGGTTCCTTCCGTCACTTCCCTGTCCCGATTCCACAGGATCACGGCGTCCGCGTCAGGCCGCCGTCGTCGTGCTTCTTCGTAGACGGCCCGCCGCGTTGTCTTGTGGTAGAGAAAAACGTCCCGCAGGTCGACCGGCTCGTTCGCCAGCACCGCCCGCAGCACCGCCGGCGCGGCGGCAAGAAGGTCGGTGGCCTCGCAGCGGAGGCGGCCGCGGCGATCCACGAGCAGGCGCACGCGGGACGCAGTCGAGCGGTCGCGGGTCGCATCCCCGAGCGCCGCCCGAAGCGCATCGTCCCCGGGCAGCGGGACGTCGAAGTAGCGGGCCGACGACCGCAGCCGCGCGAGGTGGCCATCGAGCAGCGCGAATCCGGCGACGGGGGTCCAGCCGATCGTCTCGAGAAGTTCGAACGCCGGCTCGCGATGGACGAGGATTGACGCCTTGACCAGGCACTCGTCGTACTCGTCGCGATCGACGGAGTCCCAGACGATGCCGCTGCCGACACCGAACTCGGCCGTGTCCTTGTCGCGATCGATCGCGACCGTGCGGATCGCGACGTTGAAGTGGGCGCGGTCCGGTTCGACCAGGCCGATGGCGCCGGTGTAGACGCCCCGCGGTCCTGGCTCGATGGCGCGAATGATCTGCATCGAGCTGTGCTTCGGCGCGCCGGTCACCGACCCCGACGGAAACAGGGCGTTGAACAGGCGCGGCAGCGTCGGCTCCTCGACTTCAGCGGCGACGCTCGAGACCATCTGCCACTGCGCCGGGTAGCGCTCGATCTCGTAGAGGTCGGTGGCGATGACGCTGCCAACGCGGGCAATGCGACCGAGATCGTTGCGGGTCATGTCGACGACCATCACGTTCTCGGCGCGGTTCTTCGCCGATCCCGCAAGGCTCGACGCCAGGGCTTCGTCCCCGGCCGCTGACAACCCGCGCCGCGCCGTCCCCTTCATCGGCCGGCACAGGACACGCTCGCCTTCCTGGAGAAAGAACAACTCCGGTGACGCCGAGGCAATGACGTGTCGACCGGTATCGATGAGGGCGCTCCAACGGCCACCCTGCGCCGCGTCGAGGTCGGCCGCGAGCGAGCGCGGGTCGCCGCTCCAGGGTGACGTCAGGCGCAGGGTGTAGTTCACCTGATACGTGTTGCCGGCGGCGATCTCTTCGCGCAGGCGGCGGACGTCGTCGAGATAGCGGCGCCGATCGATCGACGCCTGCCAGGGGCCGACGTGGTAGCCGTCGCCGGGCTCGAGGTGTTCGTGCGTGGCGACGTGCGCCGGTGCGAACAGCCCGAACCAGACGAGCGGAGGCGCGTCCGGCGAAAACGCCCTGACGGGAAGTCCGAACGCAGCCGCCGCTTCGTAGCTGACGAAGCCCGCGGCGGTGTGGCCGGTACGTCGAACTGCTTCGTCCACCTCGGCGAGGCAACGGCTGACATCGGCAACGGTGGTGGCCGAGAACACCGCTTCGGGCCGGTGAAACGACCGCCACGGTCCGGCCCACGGTGTGCGCACCCAGAGCCGTGGTGGATTCAAGTCGGACATGCGCCCTTTCGCCGTTCGCGGGACAGCCGCGCCGCCGACGCCGCTACGAGCGGACGCGTTCGACGAGCGTCAGCACACGGGCAATGACGTCGTCAATGGCGACACCGGTCGTGTCAATCTCGAGGGCATCGGCCGCGCGCGTCAACGGCGACGTTGGCCGCGTGCGATCGCTGCGATCGCGGGCCTCGAGGGCGGTGGCGACGTCGTGAACGGCGGCACCGGCGCGGCCGGCGGCGTGCGCTGGATCGCTGGCGCGGCGGCGCGCGCGTTCGTCGGGCGACGCATCGAGGTACAGCTTGACGTCGGCGTCAGGAAAGACGACCGTGCCGATGTCGCGCCCCTCCATGACGATGCCGCCGGGCTGACCCATCGTGCGCTGCTGCGCGATCAGGACTTCGCGCACCTTCGGCTGCCGCGCCACTGCTGCCGCTGCCGCATCGATCTCAGGCGTGCGAATCTCAGCTGAGACGTCCTGGCCATCGACCAGGACCATGCCGTCGCCAACCTGCAGGGCAGCCTGTCGCGCTACTCCCGCTGCCGCTTGTTCGTCGCCGAGGTCGACGCCTTCCCGCAGCGCCTTCCAGGCGATGGCGCGGTACATCGCGCCAGTGTCGACGTGCTGATAGCCGAGCGCCCTCGCGACGGCGCGGGCGACGGTGCCCTTGCCGGCGCCGGACGGGCCGTCGATGGCGATGATGAGGCGGCGAGAGGGTCGTTCGGTCATGGGCGTGTGGTCGCTCACGACTGCTATTATCCTCGCGATGCGGCCCCGCCGGCGCCTCGCGATCGCCGTCCTCCTCACGCCGCTCGTTCTCTTCCTCGTCGTTTACGTCGCGTTCCACGACTACGTCCGCGGCAGCGCCTTCGTTGTCAAGGCGGCCGGGATGCAGGGTGTGGCGCGAACGCTCGCGGACTGGCAGTCGGTTGCGGTGACGGTTGCGAGGACCGAGATCGCATGGCGCCAGGGTCGATTGCCGGCGCGGTCGGTACACGCCGGCGCGAAGGAGCGGGAGGACGTTCCTGCTGGCGCCCGGCGTGCACGCGTCCGGCGTCGACGAGCCGCGCCTCGTCGGTTTTGCGACCGACCTGGCCGCGATGGGGCACGTCGTCGTGACAATCGGCCCGCCGGGCCTGGCGCAGTACCGGGTGTCGCCGGACACTACCGATGCGATCGAGGACGCGGCGAACTGGCTCGCGTCGCAGCGAGATCTGGCGGCGGACGGGCGGATCACGATGATGGGCATCAGCTTCGCCGGCGGCCTCTCGATCGTCGCCGCCGGACGTCCAGCACTGGCCGGCAAGGTCGCTTCGGTCGTCTCACTCGGCGGCCACGGCGATCTCGCGCGGACGCTGCGCTACCTGTGCACTGGCCGCGAACCTGATGGAACGATGCGGCCGCCGCACGACTACGGGGTCGTCATCATCCTGCTCAGCCTGCTCGATCGCGCCGTGCCGGCCGATCAAGTCGTCGGGCTGCGGGAGTCGCTGCTGACGTTTCTCGAAGCATCGCGCCTGGATCTGATCGACAAGGCGCAGTCGGCGGCGACGTTCGAACGGGCGCGGGCGCTGGAACAATCACTGCCGGAGCCATCGCGCGGGTTGATGGGATACGTCAACCGCCGCGACGTCACGGCGCTCGGATCGTTCCTGCTTCCGCTCATACCGGCGGCCGAGGCGCCCGGCCTGTCACCCGAACGCGCGATCATGCCGCGAACGCCGGTCTTTCTGCTGCACGGCGCTGACGATAATGTAATTCCCGCCGCCGAGTCTGTCCTTCTCGGACAGGCGCTGGTTCGCCAGGGCAATCCTGTGCACGTCCTCGCCACACCGCTCATCACCCACGCGGAGGTCGATCGTGGCGCAAGGGTGCGAGAGGTGTGGCGCCTGATTCTCTTCTTCACCGAAGTCCTCAGGACGTGATTCGCTGGCGTTGCGGCAGAGCCCGACAGCGTCAACCAGGCCGCCGGCGGGCGGGCCGGGAAGATTCCGGCGCCGGCGCCTTCTGCAGGCTCTCGACCTCGCGCCTGGTGAGTTCCCTGAACTTGCCGGGCGGGAGCCGATCGTCGGCGATCGGGCCGATGCGCACCCGGCGCAGCCGGACGACGGGGTGGCCGATCGCGTCGCACATCTTCCGCACCTGCCGATTGCGGCCCTCGTGGATCACGAGCGACAGCAGCGCCTGCTCGCCCGCGGTCGCTTCGATCACACGCATCAGCCTCGCCTCCGCCGGCGCCGTTCGCCGGCCGTCAATCGTCACGCCGCGCTCGAGCCGATCGAGCAGCCGCGGCTCTGGCACGCCGCGGACGCGGACCTCGTACTCGCGCGCGACGCCGTGGCGCGGATGCGTAAGCCGTGCCGCGAGGTCGCCGTCGTTGGTCAGGAGCAGCAGCCCTTCCGAGTCGTAGTCCAGCCGGCCGACCGGGTAGACGTAGTCGCGTACGCCGCCCTTGGCGAGCAGGTCGATGACGGTCGGCCGGTGCTGCGGATCCGAGACCGTCGTGATGTAGCCGCGCGGCTTGTTGAGGAGGATGTAGCGCGTCGATTTCGGCGGCTTGACCCGGCGGCCGTCGACGCGGACGTCATCCGAGGGTTCGGCCTTGCTGCCGAGCTCACTGACCGTGACGCCGTTGACGGTGACGCGGCCCTGCACGATCAGGGTCTCGGCCGTGCGCCGCGACGCGACGCCGGCGGCGGAGAGCAGCTTCTGCAGGCGAATCGGCATTTTGGAAGAAAGGTCGAAGTTCGAAGTTCGAATTCGAAGTTCAAGGGCCAAGGTCCAAGGGCCGAGGTCGAAGAAGTTCGAACGTCGCAACTTCGAACTTCGAACTTCGAACTTCGACCTTTCTTCCTAGTGCACTACGTCCGTTGCTTCGGCTTCTTCGAACGGCAGAGCCGACGGCTCGGTGGTCGGCTCGAGCAGGCCGCTCGGCAGCTCGAAACCGAGCGCGTCCGACATCTCCTCCACCTTCGGCAGGTCGGCGAGGTCGTTCAGGCCGAAGCGTTCGAGGAACTCCCGTGTCGTCGCGTACATGAACGGCCGGCCGACGACCTGCTTGCGACCGACGGTCTTGACCAGCTTGCGCTCGATCAGGGTCGAGAGCACGCCGCCGCTGCTCGACACGCCGCGGATCTCGGCGATCTCGGGCGCCGTGATCGGCTGCTTGTAGGCGATGACGGCGAGGGTTTCGAGCGACTGCACCGACAGCTTCTGCGTCGTGCGCTCGTGAAACAGCTTGCGCACCCACTCGTGCAGCTCGGCACGCGTCACGATCTGGTAGCCGCCGGCGACTTCGACGATCTGCAGGCCGCCGGGCCGGTCGTAGTCGGCGATGACGGCGGTGAGCGCCGCGTCGACGTCCTCCTTCGGCTCCGCGTCCAGCAGCTTGTACAGCGCCTTCTTCGTCAGCGGCTCGGGCGACGCGAAGATCATGGCTTCAACGATCGGTTTCAGGTGATCTGACACGGCGTTCCTCTTTCAGGCTTCCGGCTTCAACCTTCGTTCTTCGGCACGTCGGGAGCGTCGGCTGCGAGCGCCGTCGCGGCCGCTTCGATGTCGGCATGGCGCTGCCCGGGATCCAGGATCGGCTTGGGGGCGTCGGCCGGACGCGCCCGCTTGTAGACGCGAATCGGCCCCATCGCGCCGGTCTGGAAGACCCGCACCAGCTTGAGACGAATCATCTCCAGCATCGCCAGGAACGTCACGATCAGCCCGGCCCGGCTCTCGACATCGGCGAAGAGATCCTCGAAGCCGCACGCTTCCGTCTCCGACAGCTTGGCCAGCAGCTGCTCGATGCGATCTTCGATCGGCATCTGCTCGCCAGGCAGGTAGACCTTCGGCCGCTGCTTCGCGCGCTCGACGACGGCGCGGAAGGCGCTGATCAGGCTGAAGAGATCGACTTCGACTTCGGGTTCCGGCGCCTCGCCGGCGATCTCGGTGATCGGCCCGTCGGGACGCGTCCACTGGGCGCTGCGCAGCGTCTCGCGCTCGTGCAGCAGTTCCGCCGCCGCCTTGAACTTCTGGTGCTCGAGCAGGCGGCGCACCAGCGCTTCGCGCGGGTCCTCGTCCGGATCTTCCTGCGTCGGGTCGGGACGCGGCAGCAGCATCCGTGACTTGATGTGGATGAGCGTCGCCGCCATCACCAGGAACTCCCCGGCGACGTCGAGGTTCATCTCCTGCATCAGGTCGATGTAGACGAGGTACTGCTGCGTGACGATTGCGATCGGGATGTCGTAGATGTCGAGCTCGTGCCGCTTGATCAGGTGCAGCAGCAGGTCGAGCGGCCCTTCGAAGTTCTCGAGCCTGACCGGATACGCCTCGAGGATCGATTCGAATTCAGCGTGTTCCATGCACAGCTTTCAGCGGTCAGCTCGCAGCCCGGCGATCACCGGTAGTTCAGTCGAACGGCGTCGCGCACCCGCGACATCGTTTCCTGCGCGATCCCGCGCGCCTTGCGCGAGCCCTCGTACAGGATGTCGCGCAGCGCCGCCGGCGAGGCAATCAAGTCGGCGCGACGGGCGCGAATCGGCTCGAGGTGCGCGTTCAGCGCTTTCGCCAGCTTGGTCTTGACCTCGACGTCGCCGACCTTGCCGGCGCGGTACCGCGCCTTCAGATCCTCGACCTCGGCCGTATCCGGATTGAACGCGTCATGGTACATGAAGACCGGGTTTCCTTCGACGGTCCCCGGCACGTCGGCCCGCACCCGCTTGGGGTCGGTGTACATCTGCCGCACCTTCTTCGTCACCGTTTCGGCGTCGTCGGACAGGTTGATCGTATTGCCGTAGCTCTTCGACATCTTGCGGTTGTCGAGCCCGGGCAGCCGAGGGAACGTCGTCAGGAGCGGCTGCGGCTCGACGAAGAGCTCGCCGAAGAAGTTGTGAAAACGGCGGACGATCTCGCGACTGAGTTCGAGGTGCGCGACCTGGTCCTCGCCGACCGGAACATAGCGCGCATTGTAGATGATGATGTCGGCCGTCTGAAGCAGCGGGTAGCCGAGGAAGCCCAGCGTCGAGAGGTCCTTCTCCGACAGCTGCTCCATCTGCTCCTTGTAGGTCGGGACGCGCTCCAGCCACGGGATCGGCACTGTCATCGAGAGCAGCAGGTGCAGTTCGGCATGCTCGGGCACGAGCGATTGGATGAACAGCGTGCTGCGCTCAGGATCGAGCCCGGCCGCGATCCAGTCGGCCACCATGTCGTAGGCGTTGGCGACGATCTCGGACGTGTCGGCGTAGTCGCTGGTCAGCGCGTGCCAGTCGGCGACGAAATAGTGGCAGTCGTACTGGTTCTGCAGGCTCGCCCAGTTGTTCAGGGCGCCGACGAGATGGCCGAGATGAAGCTTTCCGGTCGGGCGCATGCCCGAAACAACGCGCGGTTTCACAGGAACAACAGCCTTATCAGGTAGTGCGCGGGCGGCACGATCAGTTCGCTCAGGATGCCGGAGAACATCAGCACATACAGCAGGATGAACCCGAACGGCCGGACGCTGTCGAGCGCCGCTGCCGCAGACGCCGGGAGCAGACCGGCCAGAACGTTGCCGCCGTCGAGCGGCGGAATCGGGATCAGATTGAACACCGCGAGGAAGATGTTAATCGCTCCGGCGTGGAACAGCACTTCGTGCGTGTCCAGGTAGGGCGAATCACCAAAGCTGACCTGCGGCACAACGCGCATCAGGATCGCGGCAACGATCGCGATCAGGATGTTGCTCGCGGGGCCCGCCGCCGCGACCAGCATGAAGTCCTGACGGTGGCGCCGCAGCCGGCTGATGTTGACCGGCACGGGTTTCGCCCAGCCGATGATGGGAAAGTTGCTGATCGCGGCCATCAGCGGCAGCACGATCGTGCCGATGACGTCGATGTGGACGATCGGATTGAGGGAGATCCGCCCAAGCAGGCGCGCCGTCGGATCGCCGAGCTTGTCGGCGCTCCATGCGTGGGCCGCCTCATGCACCGTCAGCGAAAGCAGCACGATGAGGATCGGTACTGCGATGGAGAAAAGATCGGGTGACTGCGGCATTCGAACGGGAGGATCGACTCAAGCGTACGGCAAAACTGCCGGGTTATCAAGGACTTGCTGGATCCGACGCTCTGCCTCCGCCGCCGCTGCCTAGCGGCCGCCGGCGAAGTGGGCCAGGATCCGGTCGGCCATCTTCGCACCAACGACGCGGCTGAGTTCTTCGCGCGTAGCGCGGCGGACCCCCGCGACGCTGCCGAACGTAGTCAGCAGCACCTTGCGGCGTCGCGGGCCGATGCTGGCGATGGCGTCGAGGTCGGATCGAATCGTTCGAGTCGCCCGCCGCTGCCGATGGAACGTCACGGCGAAGCGATGCGCTTCGTCGCGGATCCTCCGGATCAGCAAGAGCGCCGGGCTGTCGGTGGGCAGTGCCACCGGTTCTGCGCGGTCGCGCAGGAACAGCACTTCTTCCTTCTTGGCAATGCCGACGGCGATGAGCCGGCCGAGGCCGAGCTCCTCGAGCGCGTCGTAGGCGGCCGAGAGCTGCCCCTTGCCGCCGTCGATCAGGATCAGATCGGGGAAGGGGCCGCCGCCCTCCAACATGCGGCGGTAGCGGCGCAGCACCACCTCGCGCATGGCGGCGAAGTCGTTGTTCATGGCGATCGAGGTCGCCGGCACTCGCCCGGCGTCGGCCAGGCTCGCCCCAACCTGGGCCTCTCCCGAAGTCGCCGTCTCGGCCAGAAGGCCGGCCGGTGCGAGCCCCGAGCCCCGAACCCCGAGCCCCGAGCCGCGAATGCGAAACTTCCGATACTCCCCTTTCCGCATCCGGCCGTCCTCGCAGACGACCATCGCGGCGACGGTGTCGCTGCCCTGGATGGTCGAAATGTCGAAGCACTCGATCCGCCGCGGCACCGTCGGCAGGCCGAGCACCGCGCGAAGCGTCTCGAGCGCGTCGTAGTGGGCGGCGATGTTCTCGTTGAACCGCTGCTCGTAGGCGACCGCGGCGTTGCGGCCCGCCAGCTCGAGCAGGCCGCGCTTCTCGCCGCGCCTGGGCACGATCAGGCGGACCCGCCGCGCTGCTCTCGCTGACAGCCACTCCTCGAGCATCGTCACGTCGCCGCTCTCGAGCGCCAGCGGCAGGTGAATCTCCGGCGGCGGCACCCGGTCGACGTAGAACTGCTGCACCGCCGCCTGCAGCACGTCGCGCTCGCGCGTGGCGGTCTGGTCGGGGCTGCCACCTGCGTGCTCCGGCGTGTCGACGACCTCGGTCACCAGCTCGATCCGCTCGACGACGCGGCCGCGGCGCATCTGGAAGACCTGCACCGAGGCACCGGCGGGCCCGGTCTTCAAGCCGAACGCGTCGCGGTCGCCGAGCTCGACGCTGGCCATCTTCTGCTGCCGCGTGCCGACGGTCTCGATCGTGCGCAGGGCGTCGCGCAGCTGCGCCGCCTGTTCGAACCGCTCGTCCTCGGCCGCTTCCGCCATCCGCAGCCGCAGCGTCTCGATCAGCTCCTCGTTGCGCCCTTCGAGAAAGAGCTTGGTGTCTTCGACCGCCAGATGGTACTGCTCCGGCGAGCAGAGCTCGCGGACGCAGGGCGCGATGCAGCGCTTGATGTCGTACTCGAGGCAGGGCCGGCCGCGCTCGCCGGTGATTACTTCATTGCAGGAGCGGATCCCGAACAGGCGGTGCGTCAGCGCCATGGTGCGCCGCCCGAGCGACGCCGGCAGGAACGGCCCGGCGTAGTAGTGGTCGTCGCGCTCGACGCGGCGGGCGACGAGCACGCGCGGGAACGACTCGCCGGTCGTCAGCTGGAGATAGGGGTAGTTCTTGTCGTCGCGGAGGAGGATGTTGTAGCGCGGCGCCCGCGCCTTGATCAGGTTGTTTTCGAGCGCCAGCGCCTCCATGACCGAGTCGGTGACGATGAAGGAGAGCCGCTGGGCGTCGTCGAGCAGGGCGTCGATGCGCGGACTGATACCGTGGGCGCCGAGATAGCTGCGGACGCGGTCGCGCAGCACCCGGGCCTTGCCGACGTAAAGCGTGTCGCCGGCGGCGTTCTCGAAGACATAGACCCCGGGTTGCTCGGGAAGACGGGCAATCTGGGCCTTGAGATCACGGATCGGCATGCGATAGACTGCACGTTTCGACGCGTGCGGTAACCGTACATTGTACCCTGTGCGCCACAGAACGCGTCCCTACGATTCATGACATTTACCGGACTCATCGGGCGGATCTGCCTCTTTCCGCTCGAGCTGATCATCAAGACGTCGGTCGCGCTCAAGATCCACCCCAACATCCTGACCTTCGTCGGCGTGCTGATCAACGTCGCCGCCGCCTGGGCCCTCGCCGTCGGCGCCTTCGTCCTCGCCGGCGGCATCATGATCGTCGCCAACATCTTCGACTACATCGACGGCAAAGTCGCGAACGAGCTGAACGCGGTCAGCGCCTTCGGCGGGTTCTGGGACTCAGTGATCGACCGGTTCTCGGACCTGTCGCTCTTCATCGGCCTGATCTACCTCTACTCCTCGATGCACCGCACCGACTACGTCATCGTCGCGGCGCTGGCGATGATGTTCGCGATCATGACGAGCTACACCCGCGCCCGCGCCGAGTCGCTGATCAAGAAATGCAAGGTCGGCTTCATGGAGCGGCCCGAGCGCATCGTGCTGTTCATGATCGGCGCTTTCACCAACCGCATGGCGGCGGTGCTGTGGGTCATCCTCGTGCTGTCGGTCTTCACCGTCGCCGACCGCATCATCTACACCTACCGCGAGCTCCGCGAGCCGCAGGTCGCCGCGTGAGCCAGAACACGCCGCTGCCGCTGCGCATCCTCTGGAACGCGTTCTTCTGGACCTACGAACGCGCCACCTGGCAGTACGACCTCATGGTCATCGCCATCCTCGCTTTCGTCTGGCTGACGCCGCCGTCGTGGCTGGGCGATCCCATGGCGGGCGGGAGCGGGCCGATCGGCTGGATCCTCGAACAACTTCGGTGAGCTGTCGGCAACTTCGAACTTCGAATTTCGAAGTTCGAAGTTGAACTCCTCTCACACATCAACGCGGTCGTCGGCGCCGAGGTCGAGGGCCTTGCCGGACAGCTCGATGTCGTGGGCGGCGATCTTGTCGCGCAGCAGCCGGCGGGCTGCGCCGTAGCAGCTCGCGGGGACGACCAGACGGCGCGCCAGCGCCCGCATCCGGAAGACCATCACCAGCGTAATCTGCTCCTCTTCACGCCAGCGCAGTCCGCCGATCGCGGAGTAGGGGATGAAGCCGCCGTCGGCCCAGATGCCTTCCTCGTAGAACCCGTGGCCGATCCGCAAGCTGAGCGGCAGGGCGTAGCCGTAATAGACGAGCATCATCGACTCGCCGAAGACATGGATCGGATGCTGCCTCAACAGCGTCAGCTTGTAGACGATCAGCAGCGCCAGCACCGCGCCGATGGCGAGCAGCAGGCGATAGAACGGCGGTTTCCGGCCCGGCCACGTCAGCAGCGCCGAGGAACGCAGTTTCAGGAACGCGACGAACTGCATCAGGAGCCGCAGGTTGGCGATGAGAAAGCCGACGCCGAGCAGGAGCAGAAAGCGCGACAGCGTGTCCATCGTTGAGAAGGGACCGATCCCTCACGGTTAGAACCCGGGCGTATCGCCAGAATTCACTTCGCGGTCGATGCTGCGGAAATTGTACTACTGGCCGAGGCGCGGATCGAAGCAGCGCCGGCACCGGGCTTCGTACGTGCCCTGCGCGCCGACGAGGACGCGCTCGCTGCTGGCGACGAGGCGCTGAGTGTGATTGGCGGGAGCGCCGCAGACCATGCAGATCGCCAGCGTCTTGGTGATGTACTCGGCGATGGCGAGGAGCTGCGGCATCGGCTCGAACGGCTTACCGAGGTAGTCCTGGTCGAGGCCGGCGACGATGACGCGCTTGCCCTGGTCGGCGAGCGCGTTGCAGACGGCCGGCAGCTCGATGTCGAAAAACTGCCCCTCGTCGATGCCGACGACCTCCGTGTCGACCTCGACATCGGCCAGCAGTTCGCGCGAGGACGAGGTGTTGGCGGAGGCGATTCGCATCTCGCTGTGCGAGGTGATGTGGTCGTCGCCGTAGCGGTTGTCGATCTTCGGCTTGAAGATCTGGACCTTCTGCCGCGCGATCTGGGCACGCCGCAGCCGGCGGATGAGCTCTTCACTCTTGCCGCTGAACATGCTGCCGGTAATGACCTCGATCCAGCCGCCCGATGTGAGGGGACGCGTTTCCATCGCTGCTTCAGGCGCTCGCCGTCACGACCGCCCGAGGTACTCGCCGGTTTCGGTGTTGACGCGGATCGTGTCGCCGGGATTGACGAACGGCGGCACCTGGACGACCAGGCCGGTCTCGAGTCGGGCTGGCTTCACCTGGGCGCTCGCCGTGGCCCCCTTGATTCCCGGCGCCGTGTCCTCGACCTTGAGGTCGACCGCCGGCGGCAGCTCGATCCCCACCGGCTCGTCGCCGTAGAACTCGACGCTGATGACCGCGTCCGCGATCAGGTAGTTCACCGAGTCCCCGAGCACCTCGGCGTCGATGTGCAGCTGCTCGTAGTTGCTCGTGTCCATGAAATGGAACGAGCCGCCGTCCTTGTAGAGGTACTGCATCTGCCGCTCGTCGAGGATCGCACGCTCGACGTCGTCCTCCGAGCGGAACTTGTGGTCGCCGAGGCTCGACGTCCGGATGTTGCGCAGCTTCGCCTGGACGAACCCGCGCTTGTTGCCGGGAGTGAAATGCTGCAGCTCGAGGACGCGGCAGAGGTCCGTGCCCATCTTGATCAGCATTCCGCGTTTGAGACGTGTCGCTTGAATTGAGCTCATATTGTGGCCAGATCCTGACGATCGTAGCAGAAGCAGCGGTCGCCCGTCACCCCGGCCCGCCGACGGCGGTCGCGGACGGCGGAACGCGGAGGGCTGGCGACGGGAAGTGCTACGATCCTGAAATGCCTTGGGACATGCGGGCGTGGCACGGCCGCTTCGAGCAGCTTTCGATTCAGACGGCCGAGACGTGGGCGCCGGCAATCGACATCTACGAAACCGCCGCCGCCTACGTCGTGACCGCGGAAGTGCCGGGCGTGACGCGGGAGCAGATCGAGCTCGGGCTCGAGGCCTCGAGGCTGACGCTGCGCGGCCAGCGGGTCGAGCCGCCGGTCGCAGACGGCGCCGCCCACTTTCACCAGATCGAACGCAGCTACGGCGCCTTCAGCCGCACGTTCGAGTTCGCCGACCGAATCGACGTCGAGCAGGTGGTCGCGGACCTGGCTAACGGCATCCTGACGGTCACGCTGCCAAAGATGCCGCCTGCGCCCTCGCGCCGCATCGAAATTTCGTAGCCTTCAACCGGGTACCACCGATGCTGACTCTCATCAGACGTCTGTCCCTCGTCACGCTGTTCGTACTCATCGGTTTCGCCGCCGGTCTGGTCCTGACCGGCCGGCTGCGCAGCGCCGGCGAGGCGGCGGCGCAGCCCGAAGCCGCGGAGCAGGGGCGGGCGGCAGCGGCCGCGCCGTCACGCGCGCAGACCAGCGCAGCCGGGCTGCCCGACCTCACCCAGGCGGCGCAGATCGCCATCCCGAGCGTTCCCAACATCTCGTCGCAGCAGATCGTGCGCACCCCGAACTCGCCGTTCCTGAACGATCCGTTCTTCGAGTTCTTCGGCGGCCAGAGCCCGTTCGGTTATCGCGATCGGTTGCAGCAGAGCCTCGGCTCCGGCGTGGTCGTTTCCGCCGACGGCTACGTCCTCACCAACAGCCACGTCGTCGGGGGCGCCGGCGCCGAAGTCTCGGTGACGCTGTCGGACAAGCGCGAACTGCCGGCGAAGATCATCGGCATCGACGAGGCGACGGACCTGGCGGTGCTCAAGATCGATGCCCGCAACCTGCCGGCGCTGGCCTGGGGCGATTCATCGAAGCTCAAGGTCGCCGAGTGGGTCCTGGCGGTCGGCAATCCGTTCGGGGTGCTCAGCCAGACGGTCACGCTCGGCATCGTCAGCGCCACCGGGCGCAACCTGCAGGGCAGCCTCGAGAGCTACGTCGACTTCATCCAGACCGACGCCGCCATCAACCGCGGCAACTCGGGCGGCGCGCTGGTCAACGCGCGCGGCGAACTGGTGGGGATCAATACCGCGATCTTCAGTGAGTCGGGCGGGTCGCAGGGCGTCGGTTTTGCCGTGCCGAGCAATCTGGCCAAGCACGTCATGAACGAGCTGATTACCTACCAAGTAGTGCGCCGCGGCACGATTACCGGGATCGAGCTCTATCCGATGAACACCCGGCTGGCGCAGGAGTTCAACGCGCCGAACGCCAAGGGCGTGATCGTGTCGAACCTCTCGCAGGATTCCGCGGCGTATGCCGCCGGCGTCCGGCGCTACGACATCATCGTCAGCTTCAACAACACGCCGGTCGAGGACGCGACGCATTTCATGCGCATGCTGGCCGACTCCCAGATCGGCGGCACGGTGACGCTGGGGCTGCTGCGCAGCGGCAAAACGCTCTCTGCCAGGCTGCCGGTGGTTCAGTCGACCGGCGGCGTACGCAGCCGCCGGCGCTGAGGTCCCGACACCGCGGCGCTGTCGGCGGCATAGACGCGCCATTCGGCTTCGACTCCAACCGTGATCCCGATGCGGCGGCTCCAGGCGAGCGGCCGCGGCGGCAGCCCGCGATCCTCGATCCGGAGGGGCCCCTGTGTCAGATCCCGAGTGTTCTCGCGCAGCGTGATGCCGAGCGCGCGGGTGAGATTGCCGGGCCCGCGGCAGAGATCGGCGCCGGCGAAGGTCTCCGGCCTGCGGCCAGCGTCGCGCGCCCGCCGGCGGCGCATCAGCGACTCGCCATCGACGGGCTCCAGGGCGCGGATCAGGATCGCTGCCGGGCTCCCCTTCGGCTCCGTCACCGCGTTGACGAGATAGTGAATCCCGTAATTGAGATAGACGTAGGCGACGCCGGGCGGACCATAAAGCGGCGCATTGCGCGCGGTCGGACCCGGCGCGGCATGGCAGGCAGGATCGGATTCTCCGATGTAGGCCTCGACTTCGACGATCACGCCGGCGGTTCGCGCGCCGGCGATCTCGTGTACGAGCACCTTGCCGATCAGATCGGCCGCCACCTCGAGCGTCGGGCGCGCGTAGAACCCGCGCCGCAGGATCACCGCCGCTACTTCTGCGTCATCCCGATCCGCTCGATCGCGTGCGTCGCGGCGCGCGCGACGTCGCCGTCCGGATCGTTCTTGAGACGCGTGAGCACGGGCACAGTCGACTGATCGCCGAGCGCGCCGAGCACTGCCGCAAGGTGTTCCCGCACCCCTTCGTCCGGCTCCTGCAGGCGCGGCACGACGCCGGCGACGATGCCAGGGCCGAGCTCCAGCAAGTAACCCTGGATCTGCATCGCCGAGTCGTCGTTGTCCATGAAGTCGACGAGGCGGGCGAGGTAGTTGGCGTAGCCCTGCTTGTGCAGCGCAAAGATCATCGCGGCGCGGACCGCCTCGGACTCGTCCTGGTTCGCGCTCAGCACGAACGGCTCGACGAGCTCCCTGCTGCCGGCGCGCGCGAGACCCTCGGCTGCCGTCATCCGCAGCCTGGAATCCTTGTTCATGAGGTAGCCCTGGAACATCGGCACGCTCGACGGATGCCCGATGAGCGCGAGCGCGTGGAGGGCGGCGAGCGCCCCGTCGCCCTTCTCGTAGTACAGCAGCTGCTTGCCGAGGGCGTCGATCGAGCGCTCGTCCTTGATCTGGCCGAGAGCGCGGATCGCGGCGAACCGAACCGTCGAGGTCGAGTCGTTCACCGCCTTGATGAGGGCGTCGCTCGCCGAGGCGATGCGCAGACGGCCGATCACCTGCGCCGCGCCGGCGCGAACCGCCGGGTCGTAGTGGTCGAGCGCCTTAAGCAACCGCTCGATGGAGGCCGGCGGGAGCGGCTTCCCGGCCGCAGCGGCGACGGTGCCGAGGGTGTAGATCGCTTCCAGCCTGACCTTCTTGTTTTCGTCGTCGATCGCGGTCAGCAGCGCGTCGATCAATTCAGGCGGCGCCACTCTCGGCCACACTGCAAGGGGACCGGCGGCGAACGCCATCGGGGCCAGGCTGTCTGCCCGGACCTCGACCACGAGGGCGACGTGCTTCTTCGCCGACATCGGCTCGACGAGGTAGAACGCCAGCTCGGCGGCCAGCGCCTCGAGCTGGATGTCGTTGACGGGATCGTTTACGAGCGGTGCCATCGGCACGATGGCTTCCGAGTAGCCTGACTCGCGCAGCAGGCGAACGGCGTTGATACGGATCTTCTGATCGGGATTGCGCAGGTTGCGGACGACGTCTTCGAAGCTGGCCTGCTGCGAATACACCGCTGAGGCCGCCGAGATCATCGCCGGAACGAAGAGCATCAGGCGTACGAGTCTGGACATCGCGAACTCTTCCGGGGGGCAGTTCATTGTAAACGAGTACGGCTGATTCCCGGCTGCTGCTGATTCGTGCAGCCACGTGCACGGCCGCCAGGTTCTGCTTGCGTACCGCGCTCAACTGTCATACTGTCATATGACAGTGGTATGAAGTTCCAGCTCAATTTCAAGTCCGGCAAGGCCGTCTACCTCCAGCTCGTCGACCAGATCCGGCTCGCTGCCGCGTCCGGCACGCTGCGATCCGGCGACGCCCTGCCCGGCATCCGCCCGCTCGCGGAGGAGCTGCGCGTCAACCGCAATACCGTCGCCAAAGCCTACACTGAGCTCGAGAACCAGGGTGTCATCGACAACGTCGCCGGCAAGGGCTGCTTCGTCCGCGAGCTGAGCGCCTCCCCCTTCCGCAAGGATTTCCGCCGGAAGCTGCTCGCCGAAATGATCGAGGACGTCGTCATCCACGCTCATCACCTTCAGATCGACCGCGCCGAACTGCTCGAGATCGCCGCCGAACGGTTCGACGCGCTGGAGCACAAACGAACCCGCGTCGGGCAGCCATGAGGGCGTGCTGGCGCTGATCGTCGGACGGGCGCGGAGCTGAAGCTCCGCGCCACGGTGAAGGGCCTTCAGTGCCGCGACGCGCCGTACGCGTTCGCGCGCCCGACCGCGAGCACATCCCGCAGGTAGCGGCCCGTGTGCGAGGCCTCGTTCTGCGCGATCTGCTCGGGCGTCCCGGCCGCGATCAATTGACCGCCCTCTTCCCCACCCTCCGGCCCGAGATCGATGATCCAGTCCGCCGTCTTGATGACGTCGAGGTTGTGCTCGATGACGAGCAGGCTGTGCCCGGCCTGGATCAGTTTCTTGCACGCCGCGAGCAGCTTGGCGATGTCGTCGAAGTGCAGCCCGGTCGTCGGCTCGTCGAGGATGTAGAGGATCCGATCGCCGGAATGCGACGACAGGTGCGCCGCGATCTTGATCCGCTGCGCCTCACCGCCCGACAACGTCGTCGCCGGCTGGCCCAGCCGCAGATAACCCAGGCCGATCTCGTCGAGCACCTGCAGCCGGCGCAGCACTTTCGGCGACGTGCTGAAGAAGGTCAGCGCCTCGCGCACGGTCATGTCGAGGACCTGGTCGACGCCGCGGCCCCGATACTTGACCTCGAGCACCTGCGGCTTGAAGCGCTTGCCGTCGCACTGCTCGCACGGCACGAAGACGTCGGCGAGAAACTGCATCTCGACCTTGACCTCGCCCTCGCCTTCGCACGCCTCGCAGCGGCCGCCGGGGACGTTGAAGGAAAAGTGGCTGGCGGTCAGGCCGCGTGAGCGCGCGTCCTTGGTCGCCGCGAACAGCTCGCGGATCGGGTCGAAGGCCTTCAGGTAGGTGACCGGGTTCGAGCGCGGCGTGCGGCCGATCGGCGCCTGGTCGACGAGGACGACGTCGGTCACGAACTCGGTGCCTTCGAGCTTGCGGTGGGTGCCGACGCGGCGGTCCCACTCACCCTTCGCCCGCTTCAGAGCGGCGTAGAGGACATCGTGCACGAGCGTGCTCTTGCCCGAGCCGCTGACGCCGGTCACGGCGACGAACAGGCCAAGCGGAATCTCGACGTCGATGCCCTTCAGGTTGTGCTCGGCGGCGCCGAGAATCTTCAGCCGCTGGCTGGTCGGCTTGCGCCGCACCGCCGGCACCGGGATCGCCAGCTCGTCACGCAGGTACTTGGCCGTCAGCGAGCGCGGTTCCTGGAGCAGCGCCTGCAGCGTCCCGGAGAAGACGACGCGGCCGCCCTGCTCGCCGGCACCGAGGCCCATATCGACGACGGTGTCAGCAACGCGGATCATGTCGGCATCGTGCTCGACGACGAGGACGGTGTTGCCTTGATCCCGCAGCTGCCGCAGGATGGCAATCAGCCGCTCGTTGTCGCGCGAGTGCAGCCCGATCGACGGCTCGTCGAGGACGTAGAGCGTATCGACAAGCGCCGATCCCAGCGACGTCGCAAGGTTGATGCGCTGTGATTCGCCGCCCGAGAGCGTCGACGACAGGCGGTCGAGCGTCAGATAGTCCAGGCCGACGTCGCGCAGGAACCCCAGGCGCTTCCTGATCTCGCGCAGCACCTTGTCGGCGACGGCCGCATCCTTCTCGGACAACGACAGCGCGTCAAAGAAACGCTCCGCCTCGCGTACCGTCAGGCCGCACACCTTGTCGATGGTCTCGCCGCCGACCCTGACGTCCCGGGCCTCGCGGCGAAGCCGCGCGCCGCCGCACTCGGGGCAGGTCAGGTAGCCGCGATAGCGGCTGAGGAAGACGCGGACGTGGACCTTGTACTTCTTGCGCTCGAGCCAGCGGAAGAAGCCCTTGATGCCTTCGTAGTCGGCGCCGTTGCCCTCGATTACGAACCGCTTCTCCTCGTCGGACAGCTCGGACCAGGGCACCTCGAGCCGGAGCCGCGCCGCCTTGGCCGCGCGCTTGAGCTCGGTCAGCTGGGCGCGGTAGTGCGGCTTGCTCCACGGCTCGATCGCATTCTGCTGGATCGACTTCGTCGGATCCGGCACGACCAGCCCCATGTCGAGCTCGATGATGTTGCCGAAGCCGTGACAGATGCCGCAGGCGCCGAACGGGTTGTTGAACGAGAACAACCGCGGCTGCGGCACCTCGGTACTGGATGCCGCAGGTACGGCATTCGAAGCGCTCGCTGAACCGGTGCACGACCGGTGCTCCGCCTGCTGTCTCCACCAGCTCGATCGCGAAGCCGGCACCGCCGCCTTCGGTGTACGCAGTCTCGATCGAGTCCGTCAGCCGCGCCCGCAAGTCGCCGTCGACCTTCAGGCGATCGACGATGACCTGGATGAGCGGCCGATCCTTGAGGACCGCCGGATCGACGTCCTCCAGCGCGACCGTCTGGCCGTCGATGTAGAGTCGGCCGAAGCCCTTCCGCCGCAGCGCGGCAAGCGTCTCGGCGACCGAGTCCATCAGCCCCGGCAGCGCCGGCTGCGATGAGTCCTCCTCCGCCATCCCCTCCGGATTCGTTTCTTCCTGGTCGACGTCGTTCTCGACGTCCTGCTCGGCGGGGAGCGTTGCGGTCGTGACGACAGGCATGTCGAACCCGACGAGCAGCCGCGTCCCCGGTGCGAGCGTACCGAGCTGCGAGGACACCACCTCGGCCGTTTCGCGGATTACGTCCTTCCCGCACGACCGGCAGTAGGTGCGGCCGACTCGCGCGAACAGCAGCCGGAGGTAATCGTGGATCTCGGTCGTCGTGCCGACCGTTGAGCGCGGGTTGCGAATGCTGTTCTTCTGACGAATGGCGATTGCCGGACAGATCCCCTCGATCGAATCGACGTCCGGCTTTTCCATCCGCTCGAGGAACTGCCGGGCATAGGCAGAGAGCGATTCGACGTAGCGGCGCTGCCCTTCGGCGTAGATCGTGTCGAAGGCGAGCGACGACTTGCCTGAGCCGCTGACGCCTGTCATGACCACGAGCGACCGCTGCGGCAGGGTGATGTCGACGTTCTTGAGGTTATGAGTACGCGCACCCCGGACCGTAATCTGATTCCGTCGCGCGCGGGGCTCAGTCTTCTCAGGGGTCTCGGGCATCTACGGTGTGCTCTTTTGTGAATTGCTGAACAGTCCATAGTAGCGCCATCGGCGGCGCTCATCAACCTCGGGTGCAGCACCCGCCATCCTCCGGGAGGGCCCGGGAATGGATTTCTGGCCGTGGCGCGGGGTCCATGCTATTTTGTTGGAGCCTAGGCCGGCCGCGGTATCGGGATAATCAGTCCCTGACCGACGGTCACGAGTTTCGTTAACGAGGGAGTTGTGTCAGTCCGTCTGTTCATCGGCAACCTGCCTTACACGGCGACGGAGGCAGATTTACGCGAGCATCTGTCCGGCGTCGGCGCCCCAAGTCAAATCGTGCTTCCGACCGACCGCGAGACCGGACGTCCCCGGGGTTTCGCGTTCGTCGATTACACGGACCGCGCGGTCGCTGAAGAAGCCATCCGCCGGTTCAACCAGCAGCCCTTCAAGGGACGTCCGCTCGCGGTCAGCGAGGCACGCCCACGGGAGGACCGCCCGGCGGGCCCGCGGCCGGGTGGATTCAGTGGTCCACGTCCGGGGGGGCCACCCTCGTCCGGCTTCGGCGGCCCGCGGCCGGGCGGGTTTAGCCCGCGTCCGAGCGAGGGGGGCGCCGCCGGCGGCCCCCGCAGCCGTAACTTCGGCCCGGATGCGCCGCCCAAGAACAAGCGCAAGCCGCCGCGGAAGGATTCCGATCGCGGCCCGCGCGGCCCGATCAAGGAGCGCCCCGTCGGCCGCCTCTACGACGCGGACGAAGACTGGCGCGCGTCGGACGAAGAGGTCGAGATCGACGACGTCGCGACCAGCGCCGCGGCCGACACCGTCCCGGGCGACCCGGGCGACGACGTAGCCGAGGACGACGAGACCTAACGCGAGGAGCCGGGAGCGCGAACAGCAGTCATGGACACCCACGTTCGCGTCCTCGGCGTCCTCTACATCGCCATCGGCGCCATCGGCGTCATCATCGCGGCGTTCGCGATGATCGGCCTGGGCGGCGCAGCGGGCATCATCTCCGCCTCAGCCGACGCCGATGAAGCGGCGATGGCGATCCCTATCCTCTCCATCGTCGGCACGGCACTCGTCACCATCCTCTTTGCCTTCTCTCTCCCGTCGATCGTCACCGGTATCGGTCTGCTGTATTTCCGGCCGTGGGCGCGCATCCTCGGCATCGTCCTCTCTGCGATCGCCCTGCTCGGGTTTCCATGGGTGACCCTCCTCGGCGCCTACGGCCTGTGGGTGCTGTTCAGCAAGAATACCGAGTCACTGTTCAGCCCGACGGGATCGCCCGCCTAGTACCGCCCCAGCGACGAGGTTTGGTTTAGCTCATCCGATAGGTCTTAGCTCAGCGCAGAATTTGCATATAGCGTTGCGCCATGACTTCGTACGATGAACCGGACGATTCAGGATCTCTCGAAGAATTTCCGTCAGAGACCGGTCAGCTGGAGGCTCGTACCGACGCGGAGCCCAAGGCCGCGGCAGCAGAATCGCTGAAAACCCGCGAAAATCTTGCGCCGAAGGCCGCGCGGCTGACGGCGCCGATCGACGTGGGGGCCAACGTTCCAGCACCAGAATCGGTGAAGATCCGCGAAAATTTTGCGCCGACGACCGGTCAGCTGACGGCGCCCATCGACGTGGAGGCCAACGTCGCGGCAGCAGAATCCGTGGAAGTCCGCGAAAATTTTGCGGCGAAGACCGGTCAACTGACGGCGCCTATCGACGCGGAGGCCAACGTCGCGGCAGTAGAATCGGTAAAAACTCCCAGGTTTGCCGTCGATCCGGAAATCCGTAAGGTTGCCGTCTATCGGGGAATCCCAGCGGTCGCCGTCGATCCTCAGGAACTCGAGCGCGGCCCGGGCTGGCTCGGGGTCGCCGGCGCGATGACGGCGCTCGTGCTGCTCTTCTCGCTGATCGGGTTTGGACTCGTTCAGCTCTACTTCACCGGGCCAGCACAGCAGCTGATTGGGGCGCGTGAACTGACTGGCGCGCGTCAGGAGGTACCGGCCGCGAAAGTCGCGGAGCCGCGACCGGGCGCGGATTTGACGGGCGCCCTGGAGCCGGCCAGCCAACGGTCGAAAGTTGCCGATTCTGCGACAGTCCCTTCCGATTCTGCGACATCCTCTACCGCTACTTCCCCACCCACTGCTCTGTCGCCGACGCCGCGATCCGAGTCGGTGGCGGGGACCCCGAGCGCGCCTGTTACGTCGACGGGGCCGTCATCAGCGCCGACCGCAGTTACGACCCCGGCACCGCGCCGGCCAAACGAGCCCCCCGGCGACGACGCCGCGAGGACGGCGAACCCTCAGATCGTCCCGGCGCCGAGACCGTGGCGGTGGAGGCAGCCCGTCGCGCCGCCAGCGCAACCCCCCGCGCACCCCCCCGCGCAACCCCTGGAGTCGCGACCCGCTGACTCCAGAGCGGAGAGTGCGAGCTCGTCCGAGGGGGCGAGCCCTGGGACCTCGGGGATGGAGCCCGTGCCACTGCCGACGACCTTGTCGTTCAGCGCCCCCGAGGCTGGGACGACGGCTGGCGTCGCGCGCCCGCCGGACACCGGGATCGGTTCCTCGCCAGTGTCAAATAAGCCGGTTAAACCAGAGGAAGCGCGGCGGCTCGAAGCAGGGCGCATCCGCGCCATCCTGTTGAGCTACGAGAACGCCTACAACCGGCTCGACGCCAACGCGGCGCTGTCGATCTGGCCGGGCGCCGGCCAGGCCGCGCTCAACCAGGCGTTCAGCGGCCTCAACTCGCAGCGCGTCTCGCTCGGGCTGTGTGATATCACTGTGATCGGTGACATCGGCGGCGCGAGCTGCATCGGGAAGGCGCGCTGGCAGAACCGGGAAGGCGGCTCCCAGCAGACTGCCGATCGACAGTGGACTTTCAACCTGCGCAAGATCGCCAGCGAGTGGCGCATCGAACAGATTCGCGTCCGCGACCTCGAGCCGTAGCGCGCGCGAGGATTGGCCTGCCAGTCGTCGCCGCCTTCGTCCTTGCCGGCTGCGCCGGCAACTCCACGGTCGTCCGGCGCCCCATCGTCGATCCTGCCGGGACCACGTGGTATGGCCCCGCACGCGACGACGATCGCTCCGCCCTGAACAGCTGGGCCGCCGTCGTCGGTCCGGCAATCGTCGTCCATGACGCATCGGGCGGCGGCACGCCGACCGACTCGCTGGTGCTCGTGTCCTGGAACACGGCCGTCGGCGACGGCGACATCGTCGCTCTCGTGCGGGACGTGAGGGCGATGCATCCGGGCGCAGCGTTCGCGCTGCTGATTCAGGAGGCGTTTCGCGACGGCCCGGACGTGCCGTTCGGCGGGAGCCTCCCCGGGCGCTTCGCGGGCCGGCTGGGCAGCGGCGAGATCCGTGACGACATCGAAACCATCGCCCGGCTCTGCGGCCTCAACCTTTACTACGTGCCGTCGATGCGGAACGGCGCGCCAACGGCGACGGATGAAGATCGCGGCAACGCGATCCTGTCGACGCTGCCCCTCGACGAGCTGACGGCGATCGAGCTCCCCTACGAGCGTCAGCGGCGGGTCGCCGTCGCGGCGACGGTGGTGGTCACCTCGCCGGGCGGCGCGGCGTTTCCGCTGCGTCTTGTCTCGGTCCACCTCGACAACATGCTCGGGCCGCGACGTCTCTGGCTTGCCGGCGCCTTGTTCGCGCGAAAGCGGCAAATGAGTGCGATTGTCGAGCACGTTGACGGCCGGCACGCGGCAGTCGTCGGCGGCGACTTAAACACCTGGCTCGGATTCGCCGAGCCAGCATTCGGAGCAGGGTTCGAGGCGTTTCCCGACACCGACACGAGCGACCGCCGGCCTACCTTCCTGAATCTCCTGCGCCTCGATCATCTCTTCGTCCGCCTGCCGCGCGGATGGACGGCGCGCGTCGAGCGCGGCGCGCATCGCTACGGTTCGGACCACTGGCCGCTGATCGCGACGATTCGCATCGGGTAGAATATTCGGACACCGCTCGATGCCCACGGAACCGACGCCCCTCGGGGAGACCGGGACAAGTCTGCCCATCGGCGCGACGTTTGGTCCCTACGAAATCCGCGCGCCGCTCGGCTCGGGCGGCATGGGACAGGTCTACCGGGCCTTCGATTCCCGCCTCGGTCGCGAAATCGCGCTCAAGGTCATCCGCCGGCTGTCGAGCGATGACGAGGTCCTGCTCGATCGGCTGCTGCGCGAGGCGACGCTCGCGTCGGCGCTGAACCATCCGAACATCGTCACGATCTACGAAACCGGCATCGTTGCGCGCGAGCGCTACATCGCGATGGAGCTCATCGACGGCGCGACGCTGCGGCAGCTGGCGGCGCAGGGCCTGGCGTTATCGCGCATCGTCGGCATCGCGCGCCAGGCGGCCGAGGCGCTGGCCGTCGCCCACGCGGCGCAGATCATCCATCGCGACATCAAGCTGGACAACGTCATGGTCCGGCCCGACGGCTACGTCAAGCTGCTCGATTTCGGCCTTGCCCGCGTCCAGCCCGATCGGTTCGGCGCCGGCCCGACGTTGCAGGGGGCGGCGACCGACCCGCAGGCGCCGACCGGCGTGCGCACCGACGCCGGCCTGCTGCTCGGCACTGTCGGCTACATGGCGCCGGAACAGGCCCGTGGCGAAACGGTCGCCGGCGAGGCCGACATCTTCTCTCTCGGCATCGTGCTCTACGAGCTCGTCACCGGACGGCACCCGTTCATGGCCGCGTCGCAGCTCGGCACGCTGCACGCCTTGCTGTGGGAGACGCCGGAACCGCCGGCGGTGATCAATCCTGAGCTGCCGCGCGCCCTGGATCAGCTGATCCTCGAAATGCTGCAGAAGGACCAGCGGCTGAGGCCCGGCGCGACCGAGGTGATGTACCGGCTCGCGCTGGTGCACGATTCGAACATCGCCACGGCGCTGTCGGCGGTAACCGTGTCCCGGCGCGCCCCGGCGGCCGCCAACGTCGTCGGCCGCGATCACGAGCTCGACGCGCTGCAGCATGAATTCGAGCGGGCAGAGCGCGGCAACGCCCGGCTCGTCTTCGTCTCGGGCGAGGTCGGGGTCGGCAAGACGACGCTGGTCGAGGCGTTCGCGCAGCAGCTCGACGATCGCGGCGACCCGGTACGCATCGGCCGCGGCCGCTGCTCGGAACGGCTCGCCGGCAGCGAGGCCTACCTGCCAGTGCTGGAGGCGCTCGACAGCCTGCAGCGCAACGAGCATCTCGGCAGCCTGTCGCGGCTGATTCGCGCGCTGGCACCGAGCTGGTACGCGCAGCTGATACCGCCGTCCGACAACGATTCTTCTGCGGCACGGCTCGCGGCCGAGACGGCGGGCGGCTCACAGGAGCGGTTGAAGCGGGAAATTGCCGCGCTGCTCGAGGAGATTGGCCGCCTCCAGCCGGTCGTCCTCTGGTTCGACGACGTCCATTGGGCCGACCCGTCGACGACCGATCTGATCGGCTATCTCGCCCGCCGCCTCGATACGACGCGGCTGCTCATCGTCGTGACGGCGAGAACCTCGGAGCTGACCCAGTCGAGGCATCCATTCCAATCGCTGAAGCTCGATCTCGTCGCGCGCGGGCTGTGCCACGAGATCACCCCGGCCTACCTGGATGAACCGGCGATCGATCGGTACATCACGCTGCAGTTCCCCGAGCACTCGTTTCCGCCGGGATTCGCCCGCCTGATTCACCGCCGTACCGAGGGCAATCCGCTCTTCATGGCCGACGTGCTGCGGGATCTGCGCCGGCGCCAGGTGATCGCGCAGAAGGACGGCCGCTGGACCATGAACGAGCCGCTCGACGCCGTGGCCGGCGAACTCCCGGAGTCGGTGCGCAGCCTGATTCAGCGCAAGCTCGACGGGCTCGACGGGACCGACCGCCGGCTGCTCAGCGTCGCGAGCGTACAGGGAATGGACTTCGACTCCGCCCTCGTCGCCGGCGCGCTGCAGTTGGACGAGGAGGATGTCGAGACGCGGCTCGAGCGGCTCGAACGCGAGCAGGCCATGGTCCGGTTCGTTCGCGAAGTCGAGACCCCGAACCGGCGGCTGACGCTGCAGTATCGCTTCGCGCACCACATGTACCAGAACGTCTGCTTCGAGTCGCTGCGCGCGACGCGCAAGGCGGCGTTCGGCCGCGCGATCGCCGAACGGCTGGTCGAGCGCTACGGCGACCAGCCATGCGACTGCCTGTCGGAGATCGCGGTGCTGTTCGAGGTGGCGCGCGATCACGTGCGCGCCGCCGAGTTCTGGAACCTGGCGGCGCAGGCGGCCGGCCGGCTCTACGCCCACGACGAGTCGGCGCGGCTGGCGCAGCGCGGCCTCCGGCTGCTGAAGAACGAGCCGGCGAGCCCGGCCCGCGACGCGGCCGAGCTCTCGCTGCAGATGACGTACGGACTCGCGGTCAAGACCGGCCAGGGCTACGCCGTCGCCGAGGTCGGCCGCGCCTACGAGCGGGCTCGCGAGCTGGCGCGCCAGGTCGACGATCCGTCACGCGTCATCCCCATCCTGATCGGAATGTCGGCGCATCACATCGTCGCTGGCGAGATCCGCACCGCCCATGGACTGGCGGTCGAGATGATGACGCTTTTCGAGCGCATCGGCGATCAGCACCTGCAGATGATCGGCGAGTGGTCGCTCGGCGCCGCCCTCTTCCACCTCGGCGAAGTCGAAGAAGCGCATGGGCACCTCGAACGGTCGCTGGAGCTCTACGATCCGGCGTTTCACGGCGCCCGCGTCTGGCAGACGGGGATCGAGCCCGGCATTTTCTGCCGCTGCGAGCTGGCGCGAACGCTGACGCTGCGTGGCTATCCCGATCGCGGGCTGCTGGCCGTCCGCGACGCCGTCAGCGCGGCGCGCGCGCTCGACCACCCGCAGCCGCTCGCGTTCGCGCTGCTGTTCGAGATCCTCGTCCGCATCGCCCGCCGCGAGCCGCGCGAAGTCCAGCGCACCTACGAGCAGCTGGCCATCATCTGCCACTCGCACGGGATCGCGCAGGAGATGCACTGGGCGGCGCCGCTCGTCGGCCGCGCCTTCATCGAGATGGGCGATCTGAACCGCGGACTGCGGGTCTTGCAGGAGGGCGTCGTCGCGCATACGCGGTCGCGATCGGGACTGCTCCGCCCCTACTACTTCGTGCTGCTCGCCGGCGCCCTGCTGCGTGCCGGCTTGCTCGGTAAGGCCCAGGATGCGCTCGACGAGTCGACCGCCGTCGCCGACGCCACCGGACAACATGCCTACCTCGCCGAGCACGCGCGCATCCAGGCCGAGATCCACGTGCTGGGCGGCGATGACACGCGCGCCGAACCGATGTTCACTCAGGCGCTCGCCACCGCCCGCCAGCAGGGCGCCCGCTGGCTCGAGCTCCGCGCCGCGCGCGGCTACGCGCATTTCCTGGTGGAACGGCGCCGCGGCGCCGAGGCCGGCGCCATCCTCGCCCCCGTCGTTGCCTGGTTCACGGAAGGACGCGAGACGATGGATTATCTCTACGCAGAAGGTTTGCTGAAGACACTCGACTAGTTCCGGGGTTCGGGGCTCGGGGTTCGGGACTTTCCCTTATACTGCGCGCCATGAACCGCAGATCCTTCCTCTCGTCGCTCATGGCGGCGCCGGCCGGTGTGGTGGCCAGTCAGGCATCGCAGACGCCGCAGCCGCAGCCTCAGAAGCCGGCCGCGAGCGCGAAGCCCTCGCGTGGACTGCCGGCGGGCAAGATCACCCGGGTTCGGATCTACGAACCGCCGGTTCCGAATCGGCTCTTCAACCAGAGCAACATGATCTGCACCGTCGAGACCGATTTCGGCATCACCGGGATCGGTGAAGGCGGCTCGAAGGACACGCTCGAGCAGTGTGCCGGCACGCTCATCGGTAAGGATCCGTTCAAGATCGAGGCGATCTGGCAGGAGATGTTCATCGCCTGGTTCTATCCGCCCGGGCGCGAGAAAGTTCACGCCGTCGGCGCGATGGATCTTGCGCTCTGGGACATCAAGGGCAAGGCGCTCGGCCTGCCGGTGCACGAGTTGCTCGGCGGGAGCGTCCGCAATCACTGCGAGTGCTACGGCACCTCGGGGGTCCGGCCGCCGGGCGCCGGCGCCGGACCGGTCCCGCTGCGCGACCGCGCCCGGGCGGCGATGGACGCCGGCTATCGCGCCTTCCGCATGGGCGCCGCCGACGTGCCGATCGGCGACGTCTACAACACCCGTGAGATGGTGCGGCGCGTCGCGCGCGAGTGCCAGGAAGTGCGCGAGGGCGTCGGCGCGAACGGTGACTGGTGCATCGACTTCCATCAGCGCTTCGACTACAACGACGCGCTCCGCGCCTGCCGCGCGATCGAGGAGTACGAACCGTATTTCGTCGAGGACCCCGTACGCGACGAGCATGCGTTGCAGGATCTCCCCAGGCTGCGGCAGATGACGACCGTGCCGCTGACGCACGGCGAAGAGTGGGGCCACCGCTGGGACTTCAACAAGCTGGTCGAGAACCACGACATCGACTACATCCGCGCGACGCTGCCGAACGTCGGCGGCATCACCGAGATGATGAAGATCGCCGCGATCTGCGAGACCCACGCCGTCGGCATCGTCCCGCACTTCACCGGCCCGATCGCCACCGCCGCGCTCGTCAACTGCCTGTCGACGTTCTCCGGGCCCGTGATGCTCGAATACAACTTCGGCGGCCGGCCGATCGACTACCTGCCCGAGTGCCTCGAGTTCAAGGACGGCAAGGCGTTCGCCAACCAGCGTCCCGGGCTCGGCGTGACGATGGACATGACCAAGATCAAACCGATCGGCGAGGTGACCGAGCCGGGACGACGGAACGTGTTCCGGAGGCCCGACGGGTCGCTCACGCATTGGTGAATTTCTCGCCGGTTGTGCGGTAGTCCGGTAGTCCGGTCGTGCGGTCGTGCGGTCGTCCGGCTATCGGGCTACTCGCCGATGATCTGGAGCACGACTTCGCGCTGGCGCGGGCTGGTGTCGAACTCGATTAGCATGACCTGCTGCCATGTACCGAGACGGAGCGCGGCGTCGGAGAACGGCACGGTGACGGACGGGCCGAGGAGCGCGGCGCGGACGTGGCTCGAGCCGTTGTCGTCGCCCCAGCGAAGGTGATGCTGGTAGTCGCCGCGGCGCGGCGCGAGGTCCTCGAAGAGACGGTTCAGATCCGCCACCGCCCCCGGTTCGAATTCGATCGTCGTCACGCCTGCCGTCGATCCGACGACGAAGGCTGTGATGATGCCGTCACGACAGCCCGATCTCTCGACCGCCGCCGCGACCGCCGATGTGATGTCGTGGGCGTCGCCCTGCCCTTTCGTGCTGACCTTGTGGACGGACGTGACAACCATGGCGAGGGACGGTAGCACGGGGCCGGCGAGCCGGCTGTGCTAAACTTGCAAGGTTCTTTTCCCGCCAAAGCCGGCGTAGCTCAGTTGGTAGAGCAGCTGATTCGTAATCAGCAGGTCCTCGGTTCAAGTCCGAGCGCCGGCTCCAATCACATCAACCACTTACAGTCGCGACCCTCTTCAGTTGCTACCAGTTGACGGTCACCTGTGCCGAGCACTTCCGGGCACCGCCCGGTCGCGATCTGATCCGCGTACCGCTCGGTATCCGCGGTCGGCTGGAAGGCGTAGTAGTGCTCTTCCGTCGTCCGCGTGGACTCGTGACCGAGCTGTCGGCTGACCCACCCGAGCTTCCCCCAGTGCTGGGTCAGATGCGTGGAGGCGAACGTGTCGCGGAAGTGGTGCGGCGTGTGGCGGGGCAGCGCCAGCGTCGTCATCATCGCGTCAAAGACACGGCGCATGTTGCCGTCCTGCCGGCGCGGATCGCCGCTCGAGGTCATCGTTGATGCCGGCGAGAGCGCCAAGGGCCTCCAGCGGCCCGGCATGACGCGGTTACTCGCCCTGGTGGACCGCCGCGCCGTCGATGTCGTCATTATTGCGAAGCTGGATCGGCTGACCCGCTCCGTCGCCGACCTCTCCGAGTTGCTGAAACAGTTCAAGCGGCGCGGCGTCTCGCTGGTGAGTGTCGCGGATTCGCTCGACACGCAGACCGCGGCCGGGCGGTTGGTGTTGAATGTCATGACCAGTGTGGCGCAGTGGGAACGCGAAGCCATCGGCGAACGGACACGCGACGCGCTGCACCTGAAACAGCGCAAGGGCGAACGCGTGGGGACGGTCCCCTACGGATCAGCGGATCGCGGCCGATGGCGTGCACCTCAAGGCCGATCCGGCGGAACAGCACCTGCTCGACCGGATGCGGGACCTCCGGGCGGCGGGCGTGTCGTGGCGGGGTATTGCGGCGGCCCTGAACAGCGACGGCGCGACGACTCGGCGTGGGACGCGCTGGCGGTTTCAGTACGTGGCGTCCGCGGTGCTGGCCGACCTGAGTTCCGCTTTGCTCCCCGACGCGGCGTAGGCACCCCGAACCATGACGCCTGTTTTAGTGCGTTGGTCGACATGCCTCATCGGCGTCAGGCTGCACTGCAGATGTACCTGTTCAGAACGCGTCTGCCTTACGCGGGGTGTAGGTCACAAACACAGGTGAGCCATCGTTTCCGTCGTACTCTGGCCCATATCTCTGTGCTGGGCAGGAGCCACCTTCCCCGGCGAACGTGTTCGATAACCGGGCCGGTGCCAACAAGCACAGAAACTGGCTCGCCATACTTGCTCACCAATTCATCACGCACCCCTTCCCAGGTCTGTGTCTCGGCACGCTCCCCTGCGGGAATGCTAAGAGAGGTCCCCATCAACCCCTGCAGCTCGCCATCGAAGCAGAAGATCACCGACACCTTCTGATCACCAACGGACACATCGGCGTCGCGGTAACACTTCGTGCTGGGGCGTTCCTTGTTTGGTGCCTCAAGAGTTGCCAAGGCGAGGCCACTCGCCGTCCGCACCTGCTCAACCGTCATGCCCCACTCGGTCGTGCGCCAGCCCTTTACGTCCTTGACGTTGGTGGACAGGGTCTGTGCGCTCACTGCGGTCGAACACACCACGACCACCGCCACCGCCCTACTAATCGCTCTAATGACCATCTGTAGCTACTTCCTTCCGATGTCTCGAATTGCCGATCTCGTGCTGTATTGACGATTGGCGGCGCGATAAGGCTACCGAACTCCCGCGGATCGAGCGGATACCCGGGCGGGCCAAATCTGGCTCGTCTGGCCCGTGCGGAGGGCTGTTACCAAGGAAGGTGGAGTCAATCGCTCAGGAATCGGCGGCGGCTTGCCGCTGTTTCGGAGCGATGTGCCGCAGTCCTCTCACATTGACTCCAGGCGCCAGACGGAGCCCGATCCGGCCTGCCTGGGTATGACTACATCTGGGGGAGTTCGCTACTCTTAAGGGTGCTTGTGACTGGAAGGACCTCAATGAGTGCAACGAAGCCGTGTCGAAGGATCATCATGGGTATTGCCGACCGGCAGCGGGCTTTCGTTTCAGCGGCGCTCATGACCGCTGCGCTTCCGGCGGTCGCCGCGGCCCAAGATAGCGCGGAGCGAATTTTGCCGCTGGCGAGTCAGTCCGTGGTGTCTATCAACGGAACCACAGCAGATGGTGGACGCGCGTGAGAAACAGGTATGGGCTCCCCGAACCCGCAGTGGCGCTTGTCAGGGAGAGAGACAGGACATGCGTTTATTGCCACAAAGTAATGATGCCACCCAGCCCGAATACCCCTCGAGGAGATTGGGCTACCATCGAGCACCTGAATCATCGGCCACCGTGGGACAACCCGAATACCATCGCGATGTGCTGTGGGAGCTGTAACTCAAGCCGAGGCGACAAGCGGATCTTGGACTGGTTTCAATCGCCATATTGCCGCGAGCGTCGCATTTCGCCCTCAACGGTCACGGAGCCCGTTCGCCAGTACATCAGGAGCCATGAAGGCCTTGAAGAGCACGAGTGACACACGTGCTGGACATCGACGCTGACTAGATTGAACAGGGCGCGACCGATGTCCAGCTCGCCAACATCATTCGTGCCTGTGTGGGGCAACCGTGCGACGCGATTCTCGCGCTCAAGATCTAACGGGAATCCCCCGTTTTGCTGAGCGTTGTGGCGATTCGGACGCTTTTTCGTAATCAGCAGGTCCTCGGTTCAAGTCCGAGCGCCGGCTCCAGTTTCACACCCAAACATTCAGCGGCGCTGGAGGGATTCGAGGGCCTTCTCGATCCGCTCGAGGCGAGCAAGGATCTCGTCGGTCTCGGGGTTCTGCGTCTGTTGCTCCTCGAACAGCAGGCTGGCGACGGTGGCGGTGAACACGCCAATCACACCAATCCCGGCGAGCATCAACACCACCGCCACGAGTCGCCCTTCAGGCGTTACGGGTGTGACGTCGCCGTAGCCGACAGTCGTGACCGTGGTGATCGCCCACCAGAGCGCGTCGCCGAAATGCCGGATGCCCTTGTTCTCGTCCGCCTCCAGGGCGAACATGGCGACCGCTCCCCAGGACGACCGTCGCACAAGCCACCATCAGCACGTAGTGGAACTTCTTCTGGCCGAAATGCCGCTGCGCCAGCCTGAAGCCCATTGCCGCCACGCCAAACGCGCGCAGCAGCCGGAGCAGGCGCAGGAGCCTCAGACTTCGGATTCCCTGCATCGCGTCCGGGACGCCGAACGGCGGCGTCACGATGATGAGCAGAAGATCGAACCAGGCGCGGCGCGGGTAACCCAGGGTGCGGTCCGCCGCCCACTTGAAGGCAAATTCCACCACGAAGGCGAGCCAGATGATCCAGTTGACGATCATTGCTCCCTGGCGCAGCTCCGGCGTCGTGGCGCGGTCCTCCATCACCAGCACCGGGATCACCAGGAGGGCGAGGCAGACCATCGGCCACTCGAGTCGTCGGACTGCTCGCTGCGCTCGGCTCTCGGACATCGACGCATTCTCAGGGAAGCACTACCCCGCCTGCAACAGTCTCGAACGCGGGACGCCTGGCTGACACCTGCCTCGTGCTGGGCGTGAAAGCGAGTCGTCCGGGCTAGTTCAAACAGTCGCCTGCCGGCCGGAATCCAGCTGCGAGCGCATCCTCGCGCGTCTTGAACTCGCGCGTGCAGTTCTTGCAACCATAGTTGGCACACCCTGGCCGGTGAAAGACCCTGCTGCGGAGGTTGCCGTGAAACGGCGCATCCACGGAGGCTGCAGCCGGCTCCACGCGGCGTTGCCGTCGCGGCAGGATGCCGAAACTGCCAGGGTGCAACCGGAGTGCCTTGACTCCAGAGTCCAATACGGCTCGCCCGCGCTTCATTCTCTGCGTCCGCCAGCATTCGATCGCTCGAGTATTGCTTGTAGTGCCAGGCGAACCCCGCCCTCACCAGCGCGAGACTCACGTCTTCACCGTCGGTGTAGACTCGCGCGACAAGGCGGCCATACCGATCGACGTCGCGCACATCCACGACTACCTTCTTCCCGAATACCCGGCTCGAAGTGAATTGCTTGGCTCGCTGACCGAAGTCCTGAGCCTGTTCAGGACAGTCGATACCGTCCAGCCGCACTCGAACGGCGCGGCCGTTCTGCATCACGGAGATGGTGTCGCCGTCCGACACGCCGACCACTTCTCCGCTGAACTGTCCCTGTTTCTCGCCCGCGCGCGTGACGTAGACCTTCTCGGCCTGCGCGAACGCCGCACTGACGCCGACGGTGAACAACACGACGGCCAGAATCAGCCGCCGCGACGAGCGTTGAAGCATTCAGATCTCCTGGAACCGCCCGTGTTTCAAGTGGGCACCGACAACGGTAGCGAGTTCCGGCCGGTTTCCCGGTAACCAGGGAGGCCAGATCGGGCTTCTCTGGCCCGTGAGTCAGTAGGGTGGGAGGTGACGGGCTATTGGGCGGCTGGGGTATCCTTACGCCCCATGGCCACACCACTGGTCGCGCTTGCTCGGTGTCGATGGCGTCACGGACGTCGGGTCGTCGGGGATGGTGCTGCGGGAGCCTTCCACGACAGCAGCGGGACAGTCTGACGTCATGGGCACGGTGCACAGCCGCGCGGTCATCGCGTCATCCGTCCAGGGTTGGGTACTGCCGCACCTGATCGCGTGGGTCGAGGGCCGCAACGTCAACGCCGCGCCTATTCGCCGGCTCTTCGGTCGGACGAGGCTCGACGATCCTAATACTCGCGTCCCCGAGGCGGTGACCGACACGGCGTGGCGCCTGGCCGCGACCCTCACCTGCGACGAAGCGCTCGGCATCCATCTCGCCGAGTCGCTGCCCCGCGGCGCGCTCGACCTCATCGAGTACGCCCTCCGATCCAGCCCTTCTCTCGAGAAAGGGCTCGATCGCCTGGCGCGTTATGGGCGACTGCTGAGCGATCGCGTCGCGGCGCGGACACACCGCCAGGAGAAGAGCCTCCTGTTTCTGGTCCACGACACCGCCACCACGCCGCTGCACCCGGCACGGACAGAGTTCGCACTGGCGATGGCGCTCAAGCTGGCGCGTGACGCGACGGGAGCGGACATCACACCGGTCCGCGTCTGCTTCGCTCATCCCGCACCGGACGACACTGCGGAGCATCGGCGGTTCTTTCACGGCAGTGTCCGGTTTGGCGCCGGCTCGAGCTCGATGAGCCTCAGCGCGGCCGATGCGGCACGTCCGATGCGCGAAGCCGATGCGGCGCTCGCGGGGATCATCCGCCGCCGGCTCGAGAACGCGCTCGGCGATCGAGACCGGTCGAGTGCCGGCGTCATGAGCACACGCGTCCGGCGCATCCTGGTCGAGCGTCTCGGGCAGTCGGTCCTGACGCTTGACGCCGTCGCCACGACGCTCGCGGTCAGCCGGCGGACGCTGACCCGCCGCCTGGCCGAGGAACGCGCGTCATTCCGCCAGATTCTCGATGACGTGCGACGTGATTTCGCGCGCGCCTTGCTTCAGGATCGCAGCCTGAGCATCGGCGACATCGCGTTCTTTCTCCAGTATTCGGAACCTGCGGCGTTCCACCGATCGTTCCGGCGGTGGACCGGTCGCACGCCGCAAGCGTTCAGGGAAGCCTGACCGCTCTCACCCACCGCCGCCAGAGTGCGGAGCGATCGCTCCGCGGCCCTTCCACTGACTCCGCGCGCCAGACGGAGCTGATCTGGCCTGCCCGGCTACCGCTGGATCCCTGGGAGTTCGCTACCCTTGTCGTTGTTGCCACACTGGTAACGTCTGTGGTCCCGAGCCGCGCCTACCTGACAGCAACGGCACTGCTCTATTGCCTGCGATGGAGTCCCGAATGAAACGCGCCGCTCTGCTCGCGATGCTTGGCATCCTGTTACCCATACGCCGTTCTTGCGCAGGATCAAGGTATCGCGGTTACAGTCGGCAACATTCCTGCAACCGCCAGATCAACTGATTGTCGTGTTTGACGGCAAGTCCACCTATCGGGTGGCACAGTCCATTACCCCTGGCACTCCAACGACGACAGTGGTCGCTGGACTGCCTCAAACGGATCCGACTTTCACCGGCTATCAGTCCGAGTCGTTGCAACCACTGGTAGTGGCACCTTTCCGTCCGTCGACGGCGGGGGGAAAGCTCTTGGCGTGCCGGTTGGGGGCGGGCAATTGACGTCGGTCAATGTGGGGCTGACGGCTCCCACTCTAACGCCTGATCCTGCGAACCCTGTCACGATACAGCCTGGATTCCCAGTCACGTTGAGGTGGACGATTCATGACCCGGCGCAGTTCTTGGACGGCCCTGGCTCCATGAGGATGTGGTCGTCAGAGGGGACAGCGCCCGCGAGCAACGTCATCGGTGCTCAGCGTTCGGGTAGCCTCATCAACAAGGTCGGTGACGACTACAGCTACTCGATTTCGTTCAACGCGCCTTCGACGCCGACGAAAATCTACTACCAGTTCAGCAAAGTCCTCCGCCTTCAATGCCCCTGCGGGGAATCGGCACCTTTTCTCGTCCTGCCGTCCGTCAACGTCGGCTCACCGCTCCTGACGTTAGCTGTCGGTGCGCAGGACCCAGAGCATCGCGGTTACAGTCGGCAACATTCCTGCGACCGCCAATCAACTGATTGTCGTGTTTGACGGCAAGTCCACCTATCGGGTGGCACAGTCCATTACCCCTGGCACTCCAACAACGACAGTGGTCGCTCGGACTGCCTCAAACGGATCCGACTTTCACCGGCTATCGAGTCCGAGTCGTTGCAACCACTGGTAGTGGCACCTTTCCGTCCGTCGTCGGCGGGGGAGAACTTCTTGGCGTGCCGGTTGGGGGCGGGCAATTGACGTCGGTCAATGTGGGGCTGACGGCTCCCACTCTAACGCCTGATCCTGCGAACCCTGTCACGATACAGCCTGGATTCCCAGTCACGTTGAGGTGGACGAATCATGACCCGGCGCAGTTCTTGGACGGCCCTGGCTCCATGAGGATGTGGTCGTCAGAGGGGACAGCGCCCGCGAGCAACGTCATCGGTGCTCAGCGTTCGGGTAGCCTCATCAACAAGGTCGGTGACGACTACAGCTACTCGATTTCGTTCAACGCGCCTTCGACGCCGACGAAAATCTACTACCAGTTCGGCGAAAATTGCTCCGCCTTCAATGCCCCTGGGGAATCAGGCACCTTTTCTCGTCCTGCCGTCCGTCAACGTCGGCTCACCGCTCCTGACGTTAGCTGTCGGTGAATCCGAAGGGTGTGCCTACACCCTGAGCACCGCGAGCATGAACGTTCCAAGCAGCGTGCTGCTCGGCGCAAGTGTGACCGTTACGACTCACCCAACCTGCGCGTGGAGCGCCGTCAGCAACGCAGGATTCATCACCGTCATGGGTGGTCCGGTTGGCATCGGGACGGGAACAGTCACACTTAAGGTGGCCGCCAACGGATCAAGCTTGCGGTCAGGAACAGTCACGATTGCAGGTCACGTCGTTACGATTGATCAGGCGGGTGCACCGACCGCGACAATGGCGCTAGACAAAACGTCACTGAGGTTCGGGGCCGTCACAACGGGCGCCAACTTCACATCTCAGACGGCCGCGCAACAGGTCCGATTGACGCAGAGCGGCGCGGGCACCGTGACCTGGACCGCGACGCCGAATCAGCCGTGGCTGCGCTGCACCCGACCGCGGGCAGCTGGCCGGCGAGCCTGACGGTCAGTGTTCTCGGCTCCAATGGACTGCCGCCGAGCGGGACCGTCAATGCCGCAATCACATTGACATTTGTTGGCGCAAGAAACGCACCGGGGCCAATCGACGTGAGCCTGACTCTTGTCGACGCTGACACGTCGCTCCAACCGTTCGGCTTGGTGGACACGCCGACTGACAACGCGGTAGGCGTGACGCAGGCGCAGTGCCGTTCACGGGATGGGCACTGGACGACATCGAAGTGACGCGGGTGACGGTCTGCCGGGGGGTGATCGATGCGACCACGCGGTGGCTCCCGTCGAACAGGGACAATTGCGCTGGTGCGGAGGAGATCTACGTCGGCGACGCCGTGTTCATCGACAAAGCGCGGCCCGATGTCCGGCAAGCGTTTCCGACATCTCCCCGGAGCAGTCGAGCAGGCTGGGGCTTCATGGTGCTGACGAACATGCTGCCCGAACCAGGGTAACGGCACGTTCAGGTTCTACATGCGGGCGTTCTAGATAGCGGACGGGTCGAGTCGTGCTGCTCGGGGACTCGGACGATGGGACCCGAACAAACCCTTCACGCGACCAAGCCGTTTGGCTTCAATCGATACGCCGACGCAGGGTGGAGCTGGCAGCCGGGATGAAGCTTCGTGAACTTCGGGTGGGTGCTGACGCAACAGCCCAAGGCCATCCCGTTTGAACGGGTCGACAATCACCGTGCTGGTGGATGGCGATGGCCGTCAAGGCAAAGCCGACTACAACCATGCGCGAGCCGGCTTCAGAGAAGACTCTTCCTAGGCTATGCCCAACACCGTGGATTGAGCCCTCTCGTTGGGCTTCAAGATCCTTCTCGATACGACAACGCTTGACGGACGGACTGCACACGATCTCGTGGGTTGTGACCGATAACGCAAGGTCTCACTGATGGGATCGGCAGTCGTTTCTTCAACGTGTCGAACGGCGTCGGGCACCGTCAAAATGCCGCAGCGTGGCACCGGGAAGTCGCGAACGACACTGGTTTGGGACCGAGTGACGGGGAAGCTGACCGCGGCGGCCGCCCCTTGACGACAGCCCCGGTGCTCGCGCGCCGAGGATGGGATCCTCGAGGGGCCATGGCGGTCCTACGCTGTCGGCCGCAGCGGGCAGGGCGGTGATTCACGGGGAAGAGGTCAATCGGTTCGAGCTGTGGCTCGGCGAGCAGGACGCTGCGTCCTACACGGGATATCTAACGTGTGGGCGAGACGTTGACGCCGCTGCCGGCCGGCTCGCAGCTGGACGCGACCACAGGGCTGGTTCACCTGGGCGCCCATGGCGCAGGATTCGTCGGGGCATACGATCTCGTGTTCGTGCGCTCGGCAGACACGCCGGCCGGGACGCGCCACGAGGTGCGGATCATCTTGGCGCCAAAAGGCAGCGGGCACATCGGCGCGCAGGTCGAGATTGATTCGCCGGGCGCGCAGGCGACGAAGTCAATCAGCCGTTGACCATAAAGCCGGGGTGGGCCGCGGACCTGGATGCCGCGGCCCAGAGCACCGGCATTGACACGCTGCACGTCTTGGGCGTATCCGCTGTCGGGCGGATCGGCGACCTTCCTGGGTGTCGCGACGTATGGCGGGGTGCGGCCGGATGTCGCCGCGGTGCACGGCGATCAGTTCCGCGCCTCAGGCTTTGGGCTCAACATTCAGGGCCTGCCGCCGGGAAGCTACGACTTGGCGGTGTTCCCGTGCGAGCAACGTCTCCGGCGGCTTCGTGCCCGCGAAGGTCGTAAGGGTGACCGTGCGATAGGGCTGGTGTTCAGGAAGAAAGCACCCGCAGATCCTCGACGATCACGCGGAAGTCAAGAATGTTCCGAACCGGACGTCCCGAACCGAGGCCGAATAATCGCAAGCCGTTCTCCAGCGATGACCCTTCACCGTGACGGTGCAGCGCGGTGTTTTACCGAGGTCCACCGCTCACGGGACGCGCCGATCGTCCGCCGCTGGCGGTCGGTGAACTGTCGCACGCCGCAAGCGTTCCGGGAAGCCTTTGACCGCTGTCACCGGACCACCCTGGAGCGGAAAGAGATCCGTTTCCAGCGCACCTCGATTGACTCCTCGCGCCACAGGAAGCGGAATCTGGCTCCCGAGGTTATCGCGACACCGCCGGGGGTTCGCTACTCTCAGGGTGTGCACAGTGCCGCATCGCCGTCCGTGCCCGGCCCTTCACAACGAGCCGAGAACAAGATCTGCGGAGGCAGAGGCGGCCAGTGCGCAAAATGGCAATGATGAAAATCGCAACGAAAGCGGAGGAGATCCCGTGGATGAACTACGTATGCGACGCGCGATGGCGGCGCTCGATCGGGCGCTCGCGGTGGCCGATAAGATCACGTCGCAGGAACCCCTGACAGAACGCGACATCCAGGATTTTGCCGTCCTGGGCTTCATCTACGGATGCGGCAGCGACCAGGTCACGTATCGTTTTCACGAACACGTAAACACCGCAATAGAAACTGCGGACTGGTTCTTGCCGCCTGGATCGACTCAGCGCTGATACCGGCAGGAGAGAGCCGTCCGCGAATCGAGCGTTTCGTTCCGGGCCGATTTTTGCCCGTGCAGTTTGGTGAGACCGTTGCTTATCCGGAACGTCGTCGATTGGCATCAGAGAGCGCTACCGCGACTACAGGTGTAGCTCCGCCATTACGTCGACGCCTCGCCGAATTTTTCAGTGTGTCGGCCCGTTCGCACATGTGCCGCACAACCCCTGGTGCATGAACCGCAGCCCGTGACCGACGGTGGCTCCGCACACACGGCACACGTCCTCGCTCCACTCCCACAGATAGCCGGGAGAGGAAGCCTCGGCTTCATCGAACGCGAACTCGACGCTGTCCGCCAACAACCGGGCGTCGTTCTCCTGACCAAGCATCGCGTTGATGCGCGCGATGTTCGGCGTGATGATCTCCCGCTCGACCTCGGCAGCGAAGCAGCCCGAGTCCTTTAGTTCGCGCCACAGCGTCCGTGCGCGTTCCATCTCCTCGGGCGTGAGGTAGTCCGGCAGGACGACGTTCTTCCATTCCTGGACCGCTATCATCCCG
>CAVVSF010000001.1:0-14685 GCA_963750915.1 uncultured Acidobacteriota bacterium | reverse complement strand
CGTGTTCGACGGGCGACGGCGGCGGGACCGGCGTTGGGCGCATGGCGCAACTGGGCGTGCAATCGCTGGGCGGCCTGCTGCCCGGGTCTGGCGGACCGGCGGTCGTGAGGTGGCGGCGTCAGGGGATCGGCCGTGGTGGCGGCGTTCCGACGTATCTGGCGCGACGGGGGCGATGATCTTGCCGTCGGCGGCCTGTTCGAGCACGTTCGTGCACCACCCGACGACGCGGCTCACGGCGAACGTCGGCGTGAACATCGATCGCGGGCACACCGCAAGCTCCATCACGACCCCGGCGTAGAACTCGACGTTGGCTGTGCAGCTCGCGGCCCGGCTTCAGCGTCGTTGAGCATCGAGATGACCGCGGTCTTCGATCTCGTTCGTGAACTTGATGAAGTGCCCCTCCCGCGCGACGCCGCCAGCTCGCGACACCGCAGCGCCCGACCTCGGATTCCTGGCCGGTACACCGCGTGCCCGATCCCATCATCTTGTCGCCGCCTCAGATCTCGCCCGCGGACCCCCTCCTCGATCCGGTCGGCTGATCCCGATCTCGTCCAGCGCGGTCCAGCGCTCGGGACGGCGCCCCGCCGTGCAGGGGACCCGACAGCGCGCCCAGGGCACCGGCGAGCGCGGCCGGAGACGCTCGCCGCCGGTCGAGGTGATCACACGAGCGGTGAACGTCGAGGCGTTGAAGCCATGGTCGACGGTCCAGGATCAGGTAGGTCTCCACTGCCCGTGCCGTGGCCGGACTCCGGGATCTCCGCCGCTCAGCATCCACAGGTAGTTCGCGGCATGGCCGAGCCCGGCCCGGGGTTCGAGCACGGGCCAGTCCGAGTCGCAGCCGGTGCAGCGCAACACAGCACCGTCGGGTGTCAGCGCGCTGATCCGCAGCGTGTCGGTGCCCCGCCCTTCCGCAGGGGTGAGGTCGAGCACGGGCCGGGCACCGTCGGCGGCCGCCGACCATGGACACCACCGCCAGCGAGCTCGGCGAGCGCCGATTGCGGGTCGCCGCACGCGGCCACAGCCCGGCAGCGTGCCGGCGACGGCCGCGGCAGGTGCCTGAGCGACGCCGCTCTCGGCGACGAACGCGATCGCGTCCGACGCCGACGGCAGGTGTCCTTCGAACATGAGGTGCCACACGTCCTCGAACGAGCACCCGCCGGGCCAACTCGGTCGTCCGTACTGGCGGTAGTGAAGACGCGTCGGCGCTCGAGACCCGCGTCTACCCGGCATCTCGCCCCGACCGCGGCCTCGACGTCGACGATCCGGCCGCCTTCAACGACTGGACCGGCCGCCTCGGCCGCGCCGCGAACGTCGACGTCGGCCGCTTCCAGCACTTCCTCGACGCGCTGCGCCGGCGGCACCAGGACTTCCACGATCTCGGCGCCCGCCTGTCCGACCACGGCCTCAGCCACTGTTACGCGGCGCCGTGCAGCGAGCGCGACGCCGCCGCGATCTTCGACAAGGCGCGGGCCGGCACGGCCGCGACCGCTGAAGATACGAGCGCTTCGCCTCGTTCATGATGGTCTTCTTCGGCCATCTCGACGCCGACGCCGGCTGGACCAAGCAGCTGCACCTCGGCGCCCTGCGCGACGTCAACAGCCGGGCGATGCAGCGCTACGGCCGCAACATGGGCTACGACTCGATCGGCGACTGGCCGCAGGCCGCTGCGCTCGGCGCCTACCTCGATCACCTCGAGGCCGAGGACGCGCTGCCGAAGATGGTCATCTACAACAACAACCCGGCCGACAACTTCGTCTTCGCGACGATGATCGGCAACTTCCAGGGCGGCAAGATCGCCGGCCGGATGCAGTTCGGCAGCTCCTGGTGGTTCCTCGATCAGAAGGAAGGGATCGAGTGGCAGCTGAACGCGCTGTCGAACGTCGGCCTGCTCGCCAACTTCATCGGCATGCTCACCGATTCGCGCTCGTTCATGTCGTTCCCGCGCCACGAGTACTTCCGCCGCGTGCTCTGCAACCTGCTCGGCCGCGAGATGGAACGCGGCGAGCTCCCGGACGACGAGGCGCTGGTCGGCGGGATGATCTCGGATGTCTGCTACCGCAACGTCGAGCGGTTCACCGGCCTCGATGTTCGGACGCCGGCTGCTACTTAGATGCGATTTGGACTCGTGACGGGACGCGGATCTGGCCGTTGATCTCAATCAGCGAAACAAGCCCAGATGCGGCTTGCCGACACCGTCCCGGGTGACGTAGATCGGCCGCTTCTCGGCGATGTACGACGTATCCGGCGCGATCCCCAGCGCGTGGTAGATCGTCGCGTGCAGGTCTTCCATGACGATTGGCGATTCGATCGTCGTGCACGGCCGTTCCGGCGCCGTTTTGCCGTAGACGAACCCCCGCTTGATCCCGCCGCCGAACATCAGCAGCGAGCCCGCCGCGGTGAAGTGGCGGTGCATGCCGTAGTGACGGATGTCGGTCATGACGTCGGGGATGTTGATCGCCTGATCCTTCACTTCCTTCCCGACCTTGCCCTCCGTGATCGCGTCGCGGCCGAACTCGCTGGCGAGGACGACGAGCGTGCGGTCGAGCAGGCCGCGCTCGTCGAGATCGCGGACCAGCTGAGCGATGGGCGCGTCGATGATCCGCTTCATCGCCGCCGCCCGCTCGTGGCCGTGCTCGTGCGTGTCCCAGTAGACGAACGGGATGTACTCGGAGGTCACCTCGACGTAGCGGGCGCCGCCCTCGATCAGCCGCCGCGCCAGGAGGCAGCCCTGGCCGAAGCGCGAAGACCCATACGCGTCGAGCGTGCGCCTCGGTTCGAGCGAGAGATCGAACGACTTCGCCGAGGGCGAGTTGAGCAGCCGGTTGGCGGCGTCGAGCGAGCGGACGAGCGAATCGCGCTGGAAATCGCCGGCGGCGGCGAAGCCTGGCTCCTGCGCCAGCAGCTTCTCGAACAGCTGCCGCCGGCTCTGGAATCGCGCCGGCGTCAGTTCCTTCGGCGGCCGTACTGAAGCCGCGGCGTCCTGCGGGTCGACGATCAGGAACGGTCCGTGCTCGGCGCCGAGGAACCCGGCGGTGTGGAACGCCTTCAGCGTCCCGATCTCGCCGGCGCCCTCGACCGTCTGGCCGATGGCGACGAATGCCGGCATGTCGGGATGACGCGGCCCGAGCGTCCGCGAGACCACCGAGCCGAGATGCGGCATCGCCATCGGCTGCGGCGGGATGTAACCCGTGTGCCAGTGATACTGGTGCCGCGAGTGGAGGATGAAGCCGAGATTGGCGGCCATGAACGAGCGGATGACGGCGCCGCGGTCCATGACGGTGCCGACCTGCTCGAGCCCCTGCGTGAACTTGATGTCGTCGACGACGGTGTCGATGGTGGGGAAGGTGCTCAGGACGTTCTCGATCCGGACGCCTTTCTCGAACGGCGTGTAGCGCTTGGGATCGAAGGTCTCGGTCTGGGCCATGCCGCCGGCCATCCACAGCACGATGACGGCGTCGGCGGTCGCTTTCGGCGTCTGCGCGCCGTGCACGAGCGCCGGTGCGCGCCCGACCAGCGACGCCAGCGTGCCGGCGGCGGTCACGCCCATGAAGCCGCGCCGCGTCAGCCTGGAGTGAAGGTGCCGTAAGTCGTTGGTCATGGTCCCTGGAAATCTAAAATCTAAAATCTAAAATCGACAATTCGCAATCTGCAATCTGCAGTCTGCAATCGAAAATTGCAGCGCCCAGCTACCTGATGAGCTGCACTTCCGGCTTCATCAAGACAGCCCACAGCAGGTCGGCGAGCCCGTGCGGCGACGGCCTGTCGCCGCGCGCCGGATCGCGGAGCGCGGCAGTTGCAATCGTGCGCTCGGCGGCGGTGGGCGGTCGTCCGAGCGCCTGCTGGAACACGCGATCGACTGCCGCGGCGATGGTCGTGACCGGCGGCTGCGCGTCGAGCGGGGCGCCGGGCAGCGGTGGAATCAAGCGGCCGAGATCGGGCGCCGTGTCGAAGACGAAGAACCGCGTCGCGGGGTTCAGCGTGCTGCCGATCTCCTGGCGGCTGTTCTCGAGGCCGATGACGCCGCGGAAGCGCGTGTAGCCCTTGCCGGCGATGTCGAACGAGAGCACCGATGGATTCGCGACGCGGAGGCCCTCACCCTCGCCGTCGGGCACTCGAAGCGGTCCCGACGCCTGGCGCAGGCCGGCCGGGTCGGCGGGCGTGAGCGAGGTCAAGGGCACTGGCCCCGATGGCCCGACGAGCTCTGCCCGCGCCCACGCCGGCGTGATGGCTTCCGGCACGTTCGAGCCTGTGTCCTGCACCACCAGCCACAGCGTGCGCACGCCGGTGATGTCGACGTCGAACGCGCTCGACGTCGCGTTGCGGCCGGCGACGGCGCGGTTGTAGAGGCTGACCGGATCGGGCGGCAGCTCGCCGAGCATCCGCCGCGCGCCGCGCGACAGCCAGGTCGACAGGATCTCGCCGTTGGTCAGCTCCAGGGCCTGGAGCGTCGTCGCGTCCGCCGCCCGCGTCGAATTGATCTGATCCCGGATCGGCCGCCCGAGCGCGCGCGTCAGTGAGCTCGAGGCGACGCGCCACTCGCGCGCGAACATGCCGGCCTGGCGCGGCTGCGACGGCGGAATCTGCGGCACGCCCTTGACTGGCGGCGGCGCCGGCGGCGCGGGCGCCGCCTTGACCGGCGCCACGCCCCACTCGCCGGTGATCGCGCCGATGGTGTCGGCGAACTGCTCGGCGGTCATGCGCCGGACTTCCGGGCCGGCGAAGACGTAGCGTCGCGGGTCGATCTCTTTCGCCCGCGGCACCGACGGCAGCTGATACGCGCGCGACAGCGCGATGGTCTTGATCAGGCGGCGGATGTCGTAGCCGTTGTCGACGAAGTCGCTCGCCAGCCAGTCGAGCAGGGCCGGGCTCCACGGCTCGCCGTCCATCTCGTCGACGTTGGCGACGAGGCCGTGGCCGAGGAGGCGCTGCCAGACGCGGTTGACAAAGGTCCGCGGCATCCGCCCGAGCCGCGGGTCGGTGAAGATGGCGGCAGCGGCGGCGCGGCGATCAGCGAGCGCGGCGGACGCCGGCGCGCGCGAGAGTTCCGGGAAGATGAAGCCCGGCTCGGCGTACTTGTCCTGGGCGACGTCGCAGCGATACATCTGCAGCCGCGGTTCCGGCGAGAAGTAGGCGGCGAGGCCGTAGGCGTCCTTCAGCTTCCAGCGGTTGACGAAGCTGTCGTGGCACGACGTGCATTTGAGATTGACGCCGAGGAAGACCTGGGCGGTGTTCTGCGACGCCTGCATCCACGGCGTCACGGCGGCGCTGGTTTCGCCGCGCCAGTTGACGCCGGTGAGGAAGCCCTCGGGATCGCCCGGCGCCGCCGGGTTGATCAGGCGTCCGACGAACTCGTCGTAGCGCAGGTTCGACTGCAGCGCCGGCACCAGCCATTCGGTGATGCTCTTGCGCCCGGCGGTCTCGGAGAAGTAGCTGACGCCGTCCTCGTTGCGCAGCAGGTCGTTCCAGAACGATACCCAGTGGTCGGCGTACTTCTCGCCGTCGACGAGCAGCTGCGTCACCAGCGCTTCGCGTTTGTTCGGCGCGCGATCGGCGACGAACCGCTGCAGCGCTTCCGGCGCCGGCAGCAGCCCCCAGATGTCGAGGTGGACGCGGCGCGCGAAGAGCGCATCGCTGACGAGCGCGGGCTCGCGCTTCGTGCGCGGGCTCAGGTAGGACGCGACGATGCGATCGACCGGCGTGTCCCAGGACGGCCAGATCGCGTCGGGGACCACAGGCCGGGTCAGCGCCATCGGCGCTTCCCACGGCGCCGGCGCCGCCGGCGCGGTCGGGGTTCGCCGCGCGCCTTCGTCGATCCAGCGGCGGATCGTCGCGGTCTCGCCGTCCGACAGTGCGAGCTCGTCCTTCGGCATCTGCGGCTCGATCTCGCCGGTGATGCGATGGATGAGCAGGCTGTTGGCGCCATTGCCCGGGCGGACGACGGCGCCGTCCTTTCCGCCTTCGAGGATGTCCTCGTAGGTCGCGAGCGACAACCCGCCCTTGCGCTTGTCCTGGCTGTGGCACTCGAGACAGCTGGCGGCGAGGATCGGCCGCACGTGGCGCTCGAAGTCGACGCGCGCGGGTCCGGCCGGGCGTGCCTGCTGCGCCGACATCGCCACGATCCAGCCGGCCGAGGCCGCCGCGATCGCCGCCGCGAGAGGATGCGCGTTTAGCCGCATGAGGTGTGGAGACGATCAGGCCGAGCCGACGCCATGCGCCTGCCCGGCGGTTGCCGCAGGCCTCGCATAATAGTAGCCGTCAACCTCTTCGACCGCGACCGGGACACCGAAGAGCTCGGCGAGCGCCGCCGCCGACAGCATCGTCCGCTTCGCGCCCTGGCCGGCGAGCCGCCCCTGCTGCAGCAGCACGACGCGATCGATCTCCGGGATGATCTCTTCGAGGTGGTGAGTGATGAGGATGATCGTCGTGCCGCGGCGGGCCACGGCGCGGACCTGCTCCATGAAGGCGTGGCGGGCCCCGAGATCGAGCCCCGTCGTCGGCTCGTCGAGGATGAGCGCCAGCGGCGCCGTTACCAGCACGCGCGCCAGCATGACACGGCGAGCCTCGCCGCTCGACATCTGATCCATCCAGCGCCGCGCCAGGTGCGCCGCGCCGACGTTGTCGAGCGCCTGCCGCGCCCGCACCCGCATGTCGTCGGTGATCGTGCCGTAGCGGAGGATGCCGTGCGACGACAGGAACGCTGACAGCACCGCGGCCTCGCCCCTGATTCGCCCTTCGCTGTTGCCGGCGACGAAATGCAGGTGCAGATCCGAGGAGACGATGCCGAGCTGAAGTCGGAGCTCGGCGACGTTCCAGTCGTCCTTGCCGAAGACGCGGACCGGCGGAATCCCCTCCGTCCGCGCCACCGGCCGCTCGTAATGCGTCAGCAGGCTGACGAGCAGCGACTTGCCGGCGCCGTTCGGCCCGAGAATCGCCGTGTGTTCGCCTTGATGAATCGTCAGGTCGAGCGCGTCGAGAACGGGGCGGTCGTCCTTCAGGACCGTGGCGCTGTGGAGCTCGAGGATGGGGGCCGGCACGAGCAAAATCATATCCGGGACCGGGGCATGGAGGCGCGGGTTTCGGCCTGAATCCCTGATATCTTCCTCGGAGCCCGAACTCCCAACCCTGAACCCTAAACCCTAAGCCCTGAGCCCTGAGCCGACAAGGATCACCGAATGCCCCAGAGCCCTGACAAGTTCTTCCAGGCGCGCATCACCGAGCGGGTCGAGTTCGCGGACGACCTGTGGATGGTTCGAGTCGATCCCGGGGCGGAGTTCAAGTTCACGGCCGGGCAGTACGCGACGCTCGGTGCGCCGGGGGAGAAGGGGCTGATCGAGCGCGCGTATTCGATCGTCTCCTCGCCTTACGAGCGCGAGCTGGAGTTCTTCTTCGAGCTCGTGCCGCAGGGCGAGCTCACGCCGCTCCTCTTCAAGCTCGGCGTCGGCGCGGACGTCACGGCGCGCAAAGCCCCCAAGGGGCGCTTCACGCTCGATCTGACGAGTGGCCGGACGCGCCACCTCCTGCTGTGCACGGTCACCGGCGTCGCGCCGTTCGTCAGCTACGCACGAACGCTGCTCAGCGACTGGAAGGAAGGCCGCTTCGACGGCACCCATCATCTCTTCGTCGTGCACGGCGCCAGCAAGTCGCGCGAGTTCGGCTATCGCGAGGAGCTCGAGCGTATCGCGGACGAGGTGCCGTGGCTGACCTACGTGCCGACAGTCAGCCGGCCGTGGGACGACCCGGAGTGGACGCGCGAAGTCGGGCGCGTCGACGACCTGATCCGCAAGTACACCGATCGCTGGTCGCTCAACGGCCACGACACCACGGCTTATTTGTGCGGTCATCCCGACATGGTCGAGCATGGCAAGTCGATCCTTCGCCGCCGCGGCTGGACGAAGGAGGCGATGAAGGAAGAGGTCTATTTCCTGCCCAAGCACAGCGCGGGCGAGTGATCGGGAGGTAGGGGTGATGAACGCACGACACGACGTGTGGAAGCAGACGGCGCGGCTGGTGGCTGTCGTGTGTGCAGCGGTGGCGCTGTGCCTGCTGTCGGCGGCGCAGGCGCAGGCACAGGCGCAAACTCAGGCAACTGCTCCCGATCAGTACAAGCCGACCGTCGGGCAGCCGGGCAAGGACGCCGTGTGGGTGCCGACGTCGCCGGCGCTGGTCGAGAAGATGCTCGACATGGCCAAGGTGACGAAGAACGACTTCGTGATGGATCTCGGTTCGGGCGACGGCCGCAACATCATCGCCGCGGCCAAGCGCGGCGCCCGCGGCGTCGGCGTCGAATGGAACGCCGATCTCGTGACGCTCTCGAACCGCGCCGCGGAGAAGGAAGGCGTCGGCCATCTCGCCAAGTTCGTCCAGGGCGACATGTACGCGGCCGACGTCTCGAAGGCGACCGTGCTGGCGCTGTTCCTGCTCACCGAGAACATGGACAAGATGGTCGACAAGTTCCTCGCCATGAAACCCGGCACGCGCATCGTCGTCAACACCTTCGGCATTTCGGGGTGGACGCCGGACGAGAGCGAGAAGGTCGAGAACGACTGCACCAACTGGTGCACGTCGCAGCTCTGGATCGTCCCGGCGAAGGCCGAGGGCACGTGGACGCTGCCGCAAGGGGAGCTGACGCTGAAGCAGGAGTTCCAGATGCTGAGCGGCTCGCTGGACGGCCAGCCGATCGCCAACGGCCGCCTGCGCGGCGAGCGGATTCAGTTCACCAGCGCCACCGGTGCGCAGATCGAGGGGCGCGTCGTCGGCGACACCATCACGGGGACGATGGCCATCGGCGGCACGACGACGCCGTTCAAGGCCGTTCGCGCTAAAAAATAGGCTCAGGGCTAAGGACTCAGGGCTCAGGGCTCAGGCTGCTCAGGCTTTGTAGGTAGGCCGCGGCGTACGTCGGCCCTCAACGCACACACCGCGTGCATTGCGACACATTTCTCCGCGCCAGCGACGACACGCGGCTGTATGCGTGGACGAGAGAGCCCGCCAGTGAACCGCGCGGGGTCATTGCCCTCGCGCACGGCATGGGCGAGCACAGCCGGCGCTACGATCATCTGAGCGAGTTCTGGCGGCAGCGCGGCTACGCGTCGGCCGGCTTCGATCACCGCGGCCACGGGCGCTCCGACGGACCGCGCGGGCACGCGCCTTCCTACGACCAACTGCTCGACGACATCGGGGTGCTTCTCGACGCCGTCGCCCAGCGCTGGCCTGATCGCCCGGTCGTGCTCTACGGCCACAGCCTGGGCGGCAACCTGGTGTTGAACTACGCGATCCGGCGGCAGCCGCCGGTTGCCGCTGTTGTCGCCGTGGTGGCAACGTCGCCCTATCTCCGGCTCGCGTTTGCGCCGCCGGCCTGGAAGATTGCCGCCGCCCGGCTGCTTCGCCGCGCGGCGCCGTCGTTCGTCCAGCGCACCGGCCTCGCAGTCGCGGCGCTGTCGCGCGATCCCGCAGTGGGGGAGCGCGTCGAGTCGGATCCGCTCGTCCACGATCGCATCAGCGCCGGGCTCTTCACCGCCGTCCGCGACGCGGGCGGCTTCGCGCTGGCGCAAGCCGGCGCGCTGCGACTGCCGACCCTCGTCATGCACGGCAGCGCCGATCGGATCACGAGCATCGAGGCGTCGCGCGAGTTCGTCGCCGCCGCGGGCGGCCGGGCGACGCTGCGAATCTGGGACGGCTGGTATCACGAGCTGCACAACGAGCCGGAGTGGGAGGACGCGGCGTCGTTCGCGCTGACGTGGGTCGAGCAGGCACGCTGACGCGCCGCGTTGCGTCGAAACCGTGTGCTACGATGGCCGTTCGCGCGCCCGTAGCTCAGCTGGATAGAGCGCCGGCCTTCGAAGCCGTAGGTCGCAGGTTCGAATCCTGCCGGGCGCATACTCAATCGAGGGGCTTCGCCCCTCGAACTCCCCTGCACGCTCTCTCGCGCGCCGCTTCGACGGCGCGCTCCGGTCGCGTGGCTCACTCGCTGCGCTCGTTCGCTTGAGAGATCAAATGGCAACGTTCAAGATGCGTGCGGTCTGGCAGTTCATACTCTTCGGTCTGCTTCCGGCCGGATTGATGCTTTGGGCCGTTCTGCTGCCGTGGCTCCGACGGCATCTCTGAATGCCGGATGCGCGGTCGAGGTAGGATCAAGAGCGATCCGCTGAAAACGGATCGTGCAACCTTTCGAGCGCCCGAGTCAGATGACGCACGGCGGTGTCTAAGGGTCAGGACGAGGTGACCATGGAGATCCAAGTCAAATGGGATAGTTCTGACAAGCGACTGTTGTGGATAGGGCTCACGGTGGTGGGCATCGTTCTAGCTTGGAACGTCGGCACGGTCTACGTCTGGTAATGGGATGATGGTCGTTGGCGTCTCCGACGCCGATCAATCAGCACCCCAACGAGGTGAGCCGCAAGTCAGGCTCATAAGATCAAGCAGCGATTCCGTTGAACGGGATCGTGCAACCTTTCGAGCGCGCCCCCGGGCGCATACTTAGTCGAGGGGCTTCGCCCCTCGAACTCCCCACGCTTCCGCCTCCGCGCAAGCGCTACGGCGAGACCTCGCCGGAGCTCGAAGAGCGAAGGCGGGCTCTCGCTCGCCGCTTCGTGGTTCAACTGCGCTCACCACGCCCTGAGCGAAGTCGAAGGCGTCGGCTCCCTCCGTTCGCGTTCCAGAGGCCGCGCGCTTGCGGTTCTCCGCGACGGGCCTCACTTCTTCGGCGGCAGCTGCGCGTTGGCGAGCGGTCGAAACGCGAGGCCGCCGATCTTGCCGTCGCTGTTGAACACCGTCCGCATGACGATGGTCTCCTTCTCGAAGGCGAGAATCAGCTCGACGGCCTGGCGGCCCTGAAACGGTCCTTCACGCCGCTCGTTGATGTTCTTGAACGCGCCGAACTGACTCGTGAGCTCCGTCCACGCGCCGCGCAGCTTTTGCTCGGGCAGCGCCTCGGTCAACTTGGCGTCGAGCTCCTTCACGATGTCGGCGGACTTCCCGGCCTGCAGGTTCGTCAACACCGTTTCGGCCTTGGTGATGGCTGCCTCGGCGGACAGCTGCGCCGGCGCCGAAGGGGGAAGCGACGAGACGACAGCGACGACGGTCAGGGACGCGATCGCGGCGAGGGCACTGGTCATCACTCCTCCAGATGTGGCGTGTGTGCCTTTCTGACGCCGGCGAGCCGCCGATGGTCTTGCCGCCGGGCCGCGGGGAGACGCGGTACGTGCAATTAGAACCGGTAGCGCAGGCCGACGATTGGCCGGGGTCCGGCGACGGCCGCGTCGATCGCCGGCGACTCGGTTTTCGTGAGCGCGATGTCGAGGTCGACGTCGACGAACAACACGATTCGTGCCGCGATCGGGATGTCGCCGCCGATGGTGAGGGAAAGGCCGGGGCCGGTTGTGGTGACGTCCTGGTAGCTGAACCGGTAGACCCCAACCCGGAAGCCGGCGTAGAGGCAGGCGGTGCGGTGTGCAGGTGCTCGCCGCACGAGTCCAACGGTCAGCCGCTGCGTCGAGAGCCGCCCGGCCGGGGTGTCCGGGAGGTAGTTACCCGCGGCATCGCGATACACCGCCACCTCGCTGCCGCCGGCGCTGAACTCCGGCGTGACGTTCCAGCGTGTGCTGACCGGCACGAAGGCGTGCACCGCGAACTGCGGCCCCAGGCGCCCGGTTCTGGCCAGCCCGTTGGTTCCGCCGTTCGCGAGCGTCGGATCGACCTGGGCCCGGGTCATCCAGAGCGCGGCCGCGGCGCCGATTGCCGGCCGCTGCTCGCACGCACCGCGGGCCTGCGCCAGCGCGGCCGATGGGATTACCGACGTGATCGCGAACACAACGCACGCCGCTCTCATGGACGACCACGATAGAGAGAAAGGCGTGGCGTGTCGTGACCCGTCGCTGAGAAACCGTGAAGAGATCCTGAGCCCTGAGCCCTGAGCCCTGAGCCCGAGCCCCGAGCCCCGAGCCCCGAACCGCGAACCCCGGCTCCTAAGGCTTCAACTCCCCGTAGAACTTCCAGTCCACCGCCATATCCCGCGTCAGCGGCAGCTTCGGATGCACGGCGAGGCGCAGCAGCGAGATCGGCATGCTGCCCTGGCGCATGATTTCGTCGTGGAACTGGGCGTTGGTCATGATCTTCGAGTCGACCAGTTCGCGCCGCAGCCCGCGCAGCTGCAGGCCGCCGAGGAGATACGCCGCCTGGTAGAGCGCGTTGTAGCCGGCCGCCGGATCGAACGAGCGGCGGACTTCCGCGATCGCGTTTTCACGCTCGTGGCCGACGCGGTCGACGAGGAAGTCAATCGCTTCCTGCGGCGACCACTGGCCCATGTGGAACTTGAGCGAGAAGATGATGCGGGCGCAGCGGTGCATGCGCCAGAACAGCGCGCCGACGCGCTGCTCGGGCGTCTTGTTGAAGCCCATGTCCCAGAGCGTCAGCTCCCAGTAGAGCGGCCAGCCCTCGCCGAAGAATGCGCCGCCGCCCGGCAGGTTGGCGCGGTAGTCGTTGAAGCGGGTGCCGAGGAACCCGACCAGGTTGTGGCCCGGGATCATCTCGTGGTGCGCCGTCGCGTGGGAGAAGCCGGGGTTGTTGCCGCGCATGCTCTGCAGCCGCGCCTCGTACTCCATGGTGTTGGTCGGATAGGAGACGCTGATCTGGCCGCCGCCGGTGAAGAACGGGTTCACCAGCTGACGCTCGGGCGTCATCATGATCATGTGGAGCGACTCGGCGGCGACCTGCGGCACCGTGATCAGGTCGTTGGCGCGCAGGTAGTCGACCGCCTCGTAGAGGAGATCGCGAATCATCGCCGGCTGGCCGCCCGGCGGCACGGCCGTGTCCTTGGTCTTCTCGATCGCCTTCTTCCAGTCGTTGCCGAAGCCCATGTCGCGCGACGCCTTCAGCATCTCGCGGTCGCACCACTCGAACTCCTTCTCTGCGAGTGCGATCAACTCTTCGGGCGTGTACGGAATCATCGCCTCGGTCAGGTCCTGGATCAGCCCGTCGCGGCCACGCGCCGGGCCGGGAATGCCGCTCGAGTCCGGCTTGCGCGGCGGGTTGGGATCGAGCTTGGCCCGCGCCCGAGCAATCTGCGTCTCCGCGGTCCGACGTATGAACAGGTAGTCGACTTTCGCGTTGCGGGTCAGCCTGTCGAAGTCGACGGTTTTCAGTGCCTCGAGCCACGCCGCGTAGTAGGACTCGCCGCGCTGCGGCGTGTTGCCGCCGCCACCGCGGCCGCCGCCGGGATTCCCGGAGAAGCGCACGACGATGTCGCGCATTTCGTCCTGGGGAAGGGCGATGATGGCGGCGAGATCGGGGATGTCGGTGTACTTCAGCTGCGTCGCCGGTTCGACCGGCGCCACCGCCGCGACGGTTGCCGCCGGCAGGCTCTCGGCCGCGACCTTGTCACGCAGCAGCGTGGCATAGGCCGTGAGCGATTCGTCGAGCTTCCGGTAGGGCAGCTCCATCCACCACGTGAAGAGCGGGTCGTAGCCGTTGTAGAACGTGAACCACTCGCGAGTGATGGTGCGCAGCTGGTCGACGGCCGTCGCGCCGAGCTGCGCCTGCTCCTTGCTCACGCGCGGCGGGGTCATCGTCAGCTGCTGCAGCTCCTTCGTGATGTCGGTGAGGACGCCCGCGGCCTGCTGCGAGTTGACGTCCTGGACGCGGATGCGAGCCTCGACGATCTGCACCAGCTTCGGCGCGAACGGCACGCTCAGCAGCGCCTGGGCGCGCGTCCGCGCGTCTTCGTCCAGCCGCTGTTGATTCGCCTTGACGGTCTCTTTCAGTGTGGCGAGCTCCGCCTGCGCCGCTGTCGTCAGTTTCGCCGCGGGAAGGCGGTCGAGCGCCGCCTGCCAGTTCACGTCGAAGCGCTTGAGGCGCGCCAGCCGCCCGGGCGACAGCGGCACGAGCGGCGGCGGTGGCGCTGCCGTCGCCGCTGCGGCACCGCGTCCGCGGCCGCCGCCGCGTCCCATCGAGCCGTTGGCATAGTTGCCGGAGAGCGTATTGCGGTCGAGCGTGTAGCGCTGGACCACCATCCGCATCTCGCTCGCCGGCGCGGCGAGCAGCGGCGTCAACTCCGTCGGGACAGGTTGCTCTTGTGCCGCGGCGCTGAAGGCCAGCGAGACAACGAGCAGGGACACCGGTGGCAGCAGTCGGCGAAGCGCGTTCATACTGGAGAGGTTCTCCTCTGGCACAGCCTATCCCGACTTGCGGCCACGTCAGCAGTAGTACGGTTGATGGGGGTATCAATGGCGAGGGCGCAGGGCTCAGGACGATCCTCACTGGCCCTTGAGCCATTCGTGATCGGTCGCCAGGCGAGGCTGGCGCGTGTGCTACGATTGGAGTTTGTGCAGACGGTCGAGCCGGCCGGAAGGCCCGCTCGAACCAGTCTCCTCCCGCATTGCACCCGTAGCTCAATTGGATAGAGCGTCGGCCTCCGGAGCCGAAGGTTGCAGGTTCGAGCCCTGCCGGGTGCACCACTTTTTATCGAGGGGCTTCGCCCCTCGAACTCCCCGACACGCTTCCGCCTCCGCGCAAAGCGCTACGGCGAGACCTCGCCGCAGCTCGAAGAGCGAAGGCGGGCTCTCGCTCGCTGCTTCGCCACGCTCGCTCCGTTCGCGTGGGCTCACTCGCTGCGCTCGTTCGCCTGGGGGCAGCCTTTAGGATGTAAGGCGGAGCCAATGGCTCGATTCGGAAGTAGGCGCTTGCTGACTC